>NZ_CM174420.1:0-720000 GCF_057835175.1 Pseudomonas sp. GL_103
GTGTCAGTGGAACTTTGGCAGCAGTGCGTGGAGCTTCTGCGCGATGAGCTGCCTGCCCAACAATTCAACACTTGGATCCGTCCACTACAGGTCGAAGCCGAAGGCGACGAGTTGCGTGTCTATGCGCCCAATCGTTTTGTTCTGGACTGGGTCAACGAAAAATACCTGGGGCGTGTTCTCGAATTGCTCGATGAGCACGGCAATGGCATGGCGCCTGCGCTTTCCCTATTAATAGGCAGCAAACGCAGTTCGGCACCCCGTGCCGCGCCCAATGCTCCCCTGGCTGCCGCGGCTTCCCAGGCCCAGGCTGCTCAAGCGCCTGTCAGTCCGCCACCAGCGCCTGCCGCCGCGTCGACCAAACGTGCGACGCAAAAAGTGGCCGAGGTCACCGAGGAAGAACCTTCCCGTGACAGCTTCGACCCAATGGCTGGTGCCAGTTCGCAACAGGCACCTGTGCGCGCCGAGCAACGTACCGTGCAGGTTGAAGGTGCGCTCAAGCACACCAGTTACCTGAACCGCACCTTTACCTTTGAGAATTTCGTTGAAGGTAAATCCAACCAGCTGGCGCGCGCCGCCGCCTGGCAGGTGGCAGACAACCCCAAGCATGGTTACAACCCGCTCTTCCTTTATGGTGGCGTCGGCCTGGGTAAAACCCACTTGATGCATGCTGTGGGTAACCATCTATTAAAGAAGAACCCGAATGCCAAGGTGGTGTACCTGCATTCCGAGCGTTTCGTGGCCGACATGGTCAAGGCCCTGCAACTGAACGCGATCAACGAGTTCAAACGCTTCTACCGTTCGGTGGATGCGTTGCTGATCGATGACATTCAGTTCTTCGCCCGCAAGGAACGTTCCCAGGAAGAGTTTTTCCACACTTTCAACGCCCTGCTCGAAGGTGGCCAGCAGGTCATTCTCACCAGTGACCGCTACCCGAAGGAAATCGAAGGCCTTGAAGAGCGCCTCAAATCCCGCTTTGGCTGGGGCCTGACCGTAGCGGTCGAGCCGCCTGAGCTGGAAACCCGCGTGGCGATCCTGATGAAGAAGGCCGATCAGGCCAAAGTCGAGTTGCCTCACGACGCCGCGTTCTTCATTGCCCAACGCATTCGCTCCAACGTCCGTGAGCTGGAAGGCGCGCTCAAGCGCGTGATCGCCCACTCGCACTTCATGGGCCGCGATATCACCATCGAGCTGATTCGCGAATCCCTTAAGGACTTGTTGGCGTTGCAGGATAAACTGGTCTCTGTGGATAACATTCAGCGCACTGTCGCCGAGTACTACAAGATCAAGATCTCCGACTTGCTGTCCAAACGCCGTTCGCGTTCGGTGGCTCGTCCGCGTCAGGTCGCCATGGCGTTGTCCAAGGAACTGACCAACCACAGCCTGCCGGAAATCGGCGATGTGTTTGGCGGTCGCGACCATACAACGGTCTTGCACGCGTGCCGCAAGATCAACGAACTTAAGGAATCCGACGCGGACATCCGCGAGGACTACAAGAACCTGCTGCGTACGCTGACCACTTGATGAACACCAGCGCAGCTTATTAAGGCAAGGGACTAGACCATGCATTTCACCATTCAACGCGAAGCCCTGTTGAAACCCCTGCAACTGGTCGCAGGCGTCGTCGAACGCCGACAGACCTTGCCGGTACTTTCCAACGTGCTGCTGGTTGTCGAAGGCCAGCAATTGTCGCTGACCGGTACCGACCTGGAAGTCGAGCTGGTCGGTCGTGTTCAACTCGAAGAACCGGCGGATCCGGGTTCCATCACCGTGCCGGCGCGCAAGCTGATGGACATCTGCAAAAGCCTGCCGAACGATGCGCTGATCGACATCAAGGTCGACGAGCAGAAGCTTGTGGTCAAGGCTGGCCGTAGTCGCTTCACCCTGTCGACACTACCGGCCAACGATTTCCCTACCGTGGAAGAAGGCCCGGGTTCGCTGACCTGCAGCCTGGAGCAAAGCAAGCTGCGTCGTCTGATCGAACGCACCAGCTTCGCCATGGCCCAGCAGGACGTGCGTTACTACCTCAATGGCATGCTGCTGGAAGTATCGGCCGGTATCATCCGTGCCGTGGCCACCGACGGTCACCGTCTGGCCATGTGCTCGATGCAGGCCGATATCGGTCAGCCGGATCGTCACCAGGTCATCGTGCCGCGCAAAGGTATCCTTGAACTGGCACGCCTGCTCACCGAGCCGGACGGCAATGTCAGCATCGTTCTGGGTCAGCACCACATCCGCGCCACCACCGGTGAGTTCACCTTCACTTCGAAACTGGTCGACGGCAAATTCCCGGACTACGAGCGTGTTCTGCCTAAGGGCGGCGACAAGCTGGTACTTGGCGATCGCCAGACTCTGCGGGAAGCGTTCAGCCGTACCGCGATTCTGTCCAACGAGAAGTACCGTGGTATCCGTCTGCAACTGGCCAGTGGTCAGCTGAAGATCCAGGCGAACAACCCGGAGCAGGAAGAAGCGGAAGAAGAAGTGGGCGTTGAATACAACGGTGGCTCTCTGGAAATCGGCTTCAACGTGAGCTATTTGCTCGACGTACTGGGTGTGATGACCACCGAGCAGGTTCGTCTGATCCTGTCCGACTCCAACAGCAGTGCGCTGGTGCAGGAATCGGATAACGACGACTCGGCCTACGTTGTCATGCCGATGCGTCTGTAATCATGCTCAGCAGAAGCTAGATGTCCTTAAGTCGCGTCTCGGTCACCGCGGTGCGCAATCTGCACCCGGTGACCTTCTCCCCCTCCCCCCGCATCAATATTCTTTACGGCGCCAACGGCAGCGGCAAAACCAGTGTTCTGGAAGCCATCCATCTGCTGGGGCTTGCCCGTTCGTTTCGCAGCACCCGTCTGTTGCCGGTCATTCAGTACGAACAGCTTGCCTGTACGGTATTTGGCCAGGTTGAACTGGCGGAGGGTGGGCATAGCGCCTTGGGCATTTCTCGGGATCGCCAAGGCGAATTCCAGATTCGTATCGATGGGCAGAATGCGCGCAGCGCCGCGCAACTGGCCGAGATCTTGCCACTGCAACTGATCAATCCGGACAGCTTTCGATTGCTGGAAGGTGCGCCGAAGATTCGCCGGCAGTTTCTCGACTGGGGTGTGTTCCACGTGGAACCGCGCTTCATGTCAACCTGGCAGCGCTTGCAGAAGGCCCTGCGCCAGAGAAACTCTTGGCTGCGGCATGGTACACTTGACGCCGTTTCGCAAGCGGTTTGGGACAGGGAACTGTGCCAGGCCAGCGCTGAAATAGATGAATACCGCCGCGCTTATATCAAAGCCTTGAAACCAGTCTTTGAACAAACCTTGAGCGATCTGGTTGAGCTTGAAGGCTTGACGCTCAGCTATTACCGCGGCTGGGACAAGGACCGTGAACTGAGTGCCGTGCTCGCCGGGTCTCTTCAGCGAGACCAGCAAATGGGACATACCCAGGCCGGACCACAACGTGCTGATTTGCGTCTCAGACTGGGCGCGCACAACGCCGCGGACATCTTGTCCCGTGGCCAGCAGAAGTTGGTGGTTTGCGCATTGCGGATTGCCCAGGGGCACTTGGTCAGCCAGGCTCGACGCGGTCAGTGTATTTATCTGGTGGATGACTTGCCGTCCGAGCTGGACGAGCACCACCGTCGCGCGCTTTGCCGCTTGTTGGAAGACTTACGCTGCCAGGTCTTTATCACCTGTGTAGATCACGAATTATTGAGGGAAAGCTGGCAGACGGAAACGCCAGTCGCTCTGTTCCACGTGGAACAGGGCCGTATCACCCAGACCCACGACCATCGGGAGTGAAGGCATTGAGCGAAGAAAATACGTACGACTCAACGAGCATTAAAGTGCTGAAAGGCCTGGATGCCGTACGCAAACGTCCCGGTATGTACATTGGTGACACCGACGATGGCAGCGGTCTGCACCACATGGTGTTCGAAGTGGTCGATAACTCGATCGACGAAGCTCTCGCCGGCCATTGCGACGACATCAGCATCATCATTCACCCGGATGAGTCCATCACCGTTCGTGACAACGGTCGTGGCATCCCGGTAGACGTGCACAAAGAAGAAGGTGTTTCGGCAGCCGAGGTCATCATGACCGTACTGCATGCCGGCGGTAAGTTCGACGACAACTCCTACAAAGTATCCGGTGGCCTGCACGGTGTAGGTGTGTCGGTGGTGAACGCACTGTCCAAAGAACTGGTCCTGACCGTTCGCCGCAGCGGCAAAATCTGGGAACAGACTTACGTCCACGGTGTTCCACAAGAGCCGATGAAAATCGTTGGTGAGAGTGAAACCACCGGCACCCAGATTCACTTCAAGCCATCGGCCGAGACGTTCAAGAACATCCACTTCAGCTGGGACATCCTGGCCAAGCGGATTCGTGAACTGTCCTTCCTCAACTCCGGTGTCGGCATCGTCCTCAAGGATGAGCGCAGCGGCAAGGAAGAGTTGTTCAAGTACGAAGGCGGCCTGCGAGCGTTTGTTGAATACCTGAACACCAACAAGACTGCGGTCAACCAGGTGTTTCACTTCAACATTCAGCGCGAAGACGGCATCGGCGTGGAAATCGCCCTGCAGTGGAACGACAGCTTCAACGAGAACCTGTTGTGTTTCACCAACAACATTCCACAGCGCGATGGCGGTACTCACCTGGTGGGTTTCCGTTCCGCGCTGACGCGTAACCTGAACACCTACATCGAAGCCGAAGGTCTGGCGAAGAAGCACAAAGTCGCGACCACCGGTGACGATGCCCGTGAAGGCCTGACTGCGATCATTTCGGTGAAAGTACCGGATCCGAAGTTCAGCTCCCAGACCAAAGACAAGCTGGTTTCTTCCGAAGTGAAGACCGCGGTCGAACAGGAAATGGGCAAGTACTTCTCCGACTTCCTGTTGGAAAACCCGAACGAAGCCAAGCTGGTCGTCGGCAAGATGATCGATGCGGCGCGTGCCCGTGAAGCGGCGCGTAAAGCCCGTGAAATGACCCGTCGTAAAGGTGCGCTGGATATCGCCGGCCTGCCGGGCAAATTGGCTGACTGCCAGGAAAAAGACCCTGCCCTTTCCGAACTGTACCTCGTGGAAGGTGACTCTGCTGGCGGCTCCGCCAAGCAGGGACGTAACCGTCGGACCCAGGCCATCCTGCCGCTGAAGGGCAAGATCCTGAACGTCGAGAAGGCGCGCTTCGACAAAATGATCTCTTCGCAAGAAGTGGGCACCTTGATCACCGCGCTGGGCTGCGGCATCGGCCGCGACGAGTACAACATCGACAAGCTGCGTTACCACAACATCATCATCATGACCGATGCTGACGTCGACGGTTCGCACATCCGTACCCTGCTGCTGACCTTCTTCTTCCGTCAGTTGCCGGAGCTGATCGAACGCGGCTACATCTACATCGCTCAGCCACCGCTGTACAAGGTCAAGAAAGGCAAGCAAGAGCAATACATCAAAGACGACGAGGCCATGGAAGAGTACATGACGCAGTCGGCCCTGGAAGATGCGAGCCTGCACCTGAACGAAGAAGCACCTGGCATCTCCGGTGAAGCGCTTGAGCGTCTGGTGAATGACTTCCGTCTGGTGATGAAGACCCTCAAGCGTCTGTCGCGCCTGTACCCACAGGAGCTGACCGAGCACTTCATCTACCTGCCAGCGGTGAGCATGGAGCAACTGTCCGATCACGCAGCGATGCAAGATTGGCTGGCTCAGTACGAAGTTCGCCTGCGCACCGTCGAGAAGTCCGGCCTGGTTTACAAAGCCAGCCTGCGTGAAGACCGTGAACGTAACGTCTGGCTGCCAGAGGTCGAACTGATCTCCCACGGCCTGTCGAACTACGTCACCTTCAACCGCGACTTCTTTGGCAGCAACGATTACAAGACTGTCGTTTCGCTAGGCGCTCAACTGAGCACCCTGCTGGACGACGGCGCGTACATCCAGCGTGGCGAGCGCAAGAAGCCGGTGACCGAGTTCAAGGAAGCCCTTGAATGGCTGATGGCTGAAAGCACCAAGCGTCACACCATCCAGCGATACAAAGGTCTGGGCGAAATGAACCCGGATCAGCTGTGGGAAACCACCATGGACCCAAGCCAGCGCCGGATGCTCAAAGTGACCATCGAAGACGCCATTGGCGCGGATCAGATCTTCAACACCCTGATGGGTGATGCGGTCGAACCTCGCCGTGACTTCATCGAAAGCAACGCCCTGGCGGTGTCCAACCTGGATTTCTGATCCTGGGCGATACCAACGAAAAGGCCAACGCATTGCGTTGGCCTTTTTTATTGCCAGCGTTTCACTCGCTCGCCGGTGCCACACTCTCCAACCGATACCCATACCCGTAAATCGTCAGCAACTGCCAACCGCGATCCGCTGTCAGGCCAAGCTTGTTGCGCAGGCGGTAGATGTGGGTGTCCAGCGGGCGTGACAACGACATTTCTTCATGGGGCCAGAATCGTTCGTACAGGTAATCCCGCGACAGCGGTCGACCGAGGTTGCTGAACAGGCAATGCGCCAGGCGGTATTCGCGTTCGGTCATGACAATTGGTTTGCCGTCGCGAGTGATGGTCAGTTCGGCGTCGTCGAAAACCAGGTCATTGAAGCTCAACCCTTCGGCAGACGCGCGCTGCTGAGCATGTCGACGCAGGACCGCGCCAACCCGGGCCTTGAGTTCATTGGGGCGGAACGGTTTGCTGACGTAGTCATCGGCGCCGGCATTCAGGGCCTGAACGATATCGCTTTCGCCGTCGCGACTGGTGAGCATGATTGCCGCAGGCGGTGCTTCCATGTGTTCGCGGGTCCAGAGCAGCAATGACAAACCCGTGAGGTCAGGCAGTTGCCAGTCGAGGATCAGCAGGTCGAAAGTCTCCCTACGCAGTTGGCGCAACAGGTCTTCGCCCCGTTCGAAGCTGTACAGCGACCACGGCTGCTCTCCGGCTTCGGCCATCTGTTGCAGGGTTTGTTCGACCCGGCGCAGTTCGGCGGGCTCATCGTCCAGAATCGCTACGCGCATACAGGGTGATTCCTTGTCGCATGGGCAGCTCCTTATCGACCATAGCGGCTCAATCGAAACAGTGAAAGCAAGCGGCCCGCCGTTGGTCGCGGCGTCCGCTATGATTCTTTGAGTCGACACCTCAGACGTAGGCACCATGAAACCATTCATTCCGCCCTGCCCTGTTGGCCATGTTTGACCAACGCCGCCGTGAAAGCCGAGAGCCAAGCCAGGTACAGCGATTGTTTCGGCAATTGGTGCGCGAGTGGTTGTGGATAAGTCTCGTGCTGTTGCCGCTGACGACGTTGCTGTCCTATCGCGCGCAAATCAACTTGGGCGATGCATCCCCAGGCTTGAGCGCAGGGCTTTCCCTTGGTCTGGTGACGTGCGTGCTCGGGTTGTTGCTGTGGCGCCCGCGCCTGGCGCTCTGGCTGACGCTCACGGGGATGGCTTGTGCGTTGCTGACCAGCGTCGGTCTTGCGGAGTTCAAGCGCTGGTGGTGGTCACCGACGCCTGCGGTGCTGGGGATGCTGTTTGGTTATCTGATCTGGAACTGGCGGCGCCTCAGTGTGGTGCTGACCTATTTCGGTTGGGAATTGGCGCGGCTGGACAGTGAGCCAAAAGTGTTTCCGGAGCGCCGTCGTGCCCAGTATCCCGGTGACGACAGTTTGCAGAAGCAGATCATGGCGCTGGAACAAGCCATGAGTCTGACCCGCGATACCCACCGATTCATCGCCGATGCCCTGGAGTACTTGCCGGTGGCCACGTTGATCAGCGATCCCCAAGGACAGATTCTGCTCGGCAACCGCAAGGCCCGTGACCTGTTTGGCGGGGATCTGGTCGGCGATGATGTACTCAAGCGACTTAAACAACTGGGTTATCCGGATATGAGTCGTGGGCCGGGCTTGTCTTTATCGACACTGCCGCTGCTGGAGTTTCGCGACCTCAAGGAGCGCAGCCTGCGCTTGGAGCGTGCCGGGTTGTTGCCGGTAGACGGTGAGATTCCGGTCGGCTGGTTATGGAACCTGACTGATTTGAGTGTGGAACGCGATGCGGAGCAGCAGCGCGCGGTCCTGTTGCGGTTTCTGTCCCACGACCTGCGGGCGCCTCACTCGGCCATCCTCGCGTTGCTCGACGTCCACCGTCATCAGGTGGGCGGTGATTTGCAACTCTTTGATCAAATCGAGCTGCAGGTACGCCGGGCCCTGGAACTGACTGACGGTTTCGTTCAACTGGCGAGGGCCGAGTCCGAGGCTTATCAGTTCCAGCCGAGCCTGTTTGCGATGCTTGTGCTGGATGTGTTCGACCAGGCGCTACCCATCGCGCAGCAGAAACAGATCGAACTGGCTCATCAAGTGGAAGAAGTGGCACAGGAAAGTCTGGTTCTGGCGGATCAGGCGCTGCTGACCCGGGCGTTGTTCAATCTGCTGGAAAATGCCATCAAGTACAGTGTTTCAGGTACTCGTATCCGTTTGCGCGTCAGTCAACACGACGGTTGGCTGATCTGTGAACTCATCGATCAGGGCAAAGGCATCGCCGCTGAGGAGTTACCCGAACTGTTCAGCCAATACCGACGCTTTTCTTCCGCCCAGGGTATCGATGGCGTGGGGTTGGGATTGTCGATGGTCAAAGCCGTGGTTGATCGGCACGGCGGGCGGATCGAGTGTCAGAGCGAGGTGGGTCGGGGCACGACATTCAGGCTGCAATTTCCGCTGCTTGCAGAATGAAAGCGAGCGATCCAGGTCGCTCGTCATGGCGACAGTCAGCGATTGTTCCGGGCATAAAAAAACCGGCTATATCAGCCGGTTTTTTTACGTCCGAAAAAAACTTATGCACGTTTTTATGGCTTTTATCATTCTAAGAAATATATAAAAAAATCATAAGGTTACGTACAAAAAACGACGATTTTCAATGAAACGGTACACAGGTTATCCACAGAATCTCAGACAGCCACCTGATCGTTTGAAACCGGCGCTTGGGGAGCCGGTGGCAGCGAGCCCATTTCCCGTTGCATCTGCTCGTTCCACGCCTGGACCCGGTCGTTCAATTCAGCAACGGCTCGCGGTCCGGTGCCTGCGGCATACATCGGCTCGCCAATGATCACAGTGATGACGCCCTGCTTCTTCGCCCAACCGGTTTTCGGCCAGAACTTGCCTGCGTTGTGCGCAATCGGCAGCACCGGCAATTCGGCGTTGACCGCCAAGGCGCTGCCACCGCGCGAGAACTTTCCGACGGTGCCGAAAGGAACGCGCGTGCCTTCGGGGAAGATCAGCACCCAGACATTGTCCTTGAGTAACTCATCACCTTTTTGCGCCACATGCTTGAGTGCGGCTTTCGGGTTGCCGCGATCGATGGCGATCGGTCGCAGCATGGCCATGGCCCAGCCGAAGAACGGCACATAGAGCAATTCACGTTTGAGCACCTGGCTCAGCGGTGAGAAGTAGGCGGAGAGAAAGAAAGTCTCCCAAGTGCTCTGGTGGTTTGACTGAATGACGCAAGGCCGTTCAGGTACGTTCTCGGCCCCCTTCACTTCGTAGCGAATGCCCAGAAACACTTTGCTCAGCCACAGGGCGCAGCGGCACCAGTACACGTTGATAAAGCGGTAACGTGCCTTGAAGGGCAGAAACGGCGCGATAAAAAAACTCAAGCTGCACCACAGCAAGGAGCTGGTGCCCAGCAGCAGGTAAAAGAGGAAGGTTCTGATGGCCTGCAGTATCGACATGGTGACGTTTACCGTTGCGGGCAATACCCGCCTGTATAAAGCGCACTCCTGATCAATCCTTTATCAGGAAATATCAGAAGCACTCTAATTGTGGATAAGTTCTGCGGCAATCGCCGCCAGATCGTCAAAAATCAATGTGCCAACCGGAAGGGTCTTGCCCAAAGTCTTTTCGCCTTTCCCGGTCTTTACCAAAACTGGCTGTGAATCGACGGCTTTGGCGGCTTCCAGGTCACCAAGGCTGTCGCCGACGAACCAGAGATTGGTCAGCGACACGTTGTAATGAGCGGCGATGGTTTTCAACATCCCGGGCTTCGGCTTGCGGCAATCGCAGCCTTCGTCCGGCCCGTGCGGGCAGTAGACGATCAGCCCGACTTCACCGCCCTGCTCCGCCACTAGCGCGCGCAAGCGCTCGTGCATGGCATCCAGGGTGACGAGGTCGTAATAGCCGCGAGCGATGCCCGACTGGTTGGTAGCGACCGCTACCGTCCAGCCGGCCTTGCTCAACTGCGCGATGGCTTCGATCGAACCGGGGAGTGGAATCCACTCCTCCACCGACTTGATGTAAGCGTCGGAGTCGTAATTGATCACCCCGTCCCGATCGAGAATCAGCAGTTTCAACAGCAGTCCCTCAACCCAGCAGCGAAATGTCGGCGACGCCGAGGAACAAACCACGCAGACGCGCCAGCAACGCATAACGGTTGGCGCGCACTTTTGCGTCCTCCGCGTTGACCATCACGGCTTCGAAGAACGCATCCACCGGCTCGCGCAGTGCAGCCAGGCGTGCCAGGGATTCGCTGTACTGACGCGAGGCGGCCATTGGCTGTACAGCCTGGTCAGCCTGCTGGATCGCCGAGTACAGGGAGAACTCGTTGGCGTTGTCGAAGTACTTGGCTTCCACGACGGTAGGAACGGAGCCTTCGACCTTGCTCAGCAAGTTCGACACGCGCTTGTTCACCGCGGCCAGGGCAGCGGCTTCCGGCAGTTTGCGGAAGGCCTGTACCGCTTGCACGCGCTGGTCGAAGTCCAGGGCCGAACCCGGTTTCAGGGCACGTACCGACAGGTAGGTCGCAACATCGACACCTTCGTCTTCGTAACGGGCACGCAGGCGGTCGAAGATGAACTCCAGCACCGATTCGTTCAAGCCGGCAGCCTTGACCTTGGTACCGAACGCATTCACAGCGAAGGCCACCGCGTCGTTCAGGTCCAGATCCAGTTGCTTCTCGATCAGGATACGCAACACGCCCAGTGCGGCACGGCGCAGGGCGTACGGGTCTTTGCTGCCGGTCGGCAGCATGCCGATACCGAAGATACCCACGAGGGTGTCGAGCTTGTCAGCAATGGCCACGGCCGCACCGGTCAGGGTGCTCGGCAGTTCAGCGCCAGCACCGCGCGGCATGTACTGCTCGTTCAGCGCCAGTGCGACATCTTCCGGCTCGCCGTCGTTGAGGGCGTAGTAGTAACCGGCGACACCTTGCATCTCCGGGAACTCGCCGACCATCTCGGTCGCCAGGTCGCACTTGGACAGCAAGCCTGCGCGAGCAGCCCACGAAGCGTTGCCGCCGATGCGCGCAGCGATGTAGGCAGCCAGTTTGGAAACACGTTCGGCCTTGTCATAGACGCTGCCGAGTTTTTCCTGGAACACCACGTTTTGCAGGCGCAGGTTGAAGTCTTCGAGCTTCTGCTTCTTGTCTTGCTTGAAGAAGAACTCGGCGTCGGTCAGGCGTGGGCGAACCACTTTCTCGTTACCGGCGATGATCTGCTGCGGGTCTTTGCTTTCGATGTTGGCCACGGTAATGAAACGTGGCAGCAACTTGCCGTCGGCATCCAGCAGGCAGAAGTACTTCTGGTTGTCCTGCATGGTGGTGATCAGCGCTTCTTGCGGCACATCGAGGAAGCGTTCCTCGAACGAGCACACCAGCGGCACTGGCCATTCGACCAGCGCGGTCACTTCATCGAGCAGGGCTGGCGGAACGATTGCCGTGCCTTCCTGACGGGTGGCCAGCTCTTCGGTGCGCTTGCTGATGATCTCGCGACGCTCGTTGGCGTCGGCCAGCACGTAGGCGGCACGCAGGTCGGCCAGGTAGCTTGCCGGCGAACCGATGCGCACGCTTTCCGGATGGTGGAAGCGGTGGCCACGGGAATCGCGACCGGCCTTCTGAGCGAGGATGGTGCAGTCGATGACCTGGTCACCGAGCAGCATCACCAGCCATTGGGTCGGACGAACGAATTCTTCCTTGCGCGCGCCCCAACGCATGCGTTTCGGGATCGGCAGGTCGTTCAGGGAATCTTCGACGATGGTCGGCAGCAGGCTCGCGGTCGCCTTGCCGGCGATGCTTTGGCTGTAACGCAGTTTCGGGCCGCTCTGATCGATTTCGCTCAGGTCGACGCCGCACTTCTTGGCAAAGCCCAGTGCCGCTTGGGTCGGGTTGCCTTCGGCATCGAACGCCGCCTGACGTGGCGGGCCATCGAGGTTGACGCTGCGATCCGGCTGCTGGGTGGCCAGCGAGGTGATCAGCACAGCCAAACGGCGCGGCGCGGCATAAACGGTTTTGGTCTCGTAGTTCAGGCCGGCAGCTTGCAGGCCCTTGTCGATACCGGCGAGGAACGCCTCGGCCAGGGTGTTCAGGGCCTTGGGTGGCAGTTCTTCAGTGCCCAGTTCAACCAGAAAATCCAGAGCACTCATTGTGCAGCCTCCAGCTTGGCCAGTACTTCGTCACGCAGGTCCGGGGTCGCCATCGGGAAGCCCAGCTTGGCGCGAGCCAGCAGGTAGGCTTGCGCAACGGAACGCGCCAGGGTGCGTACACGCAGGATGTATTGCTGACGCGCGGTCACCGAGATCGCCCGGCGCGCATCCAGCAGGTTGAAGGTGTGGGAAGCCTTCAACACCATTTCGTAGCTCGGCAACGGCAGCGGCTGGTCGAGTTCGATCAGGCGCTTGGCTTCGCTTTCGTAGAAATCGAACAGTTCGAACAGTTTGTCGACGTTGGCGTGTTCGAAGTTGTAAGTGGACTGCTCCACTTCGTTCTGGTGGAACACGTCGCCGTAGGTCACTTTGCCCATCGGGCCGTCAGCCCAGACCAGGTCGTAGACCGAGTCCACGCCTTGCAGGTACATGGCCAGACGCTCGAGACCGTAGGTGATCTCGCCGGTCACCGGGTAGCACTCGATGCCGCCCGCTTGCTGGAAGTAAGTGAACTGGGTCACTTCCATGCCGTTGAGCCAGACTTCCCAGCCCAGACCCCAGGCGCCGAGGGTCGGCGATTCCCAGTTGTCTTCGACGAAGCGGATGTCGTGGACCAGCGGGTCCAGGCCGACGTGCTTGAGGGAGCCCAGGTACAGTTCCTGGAAGTTGTCCGGGTTCGGCTTCAGGACCACCTGGAACTGGTAGTAGTGCTGCAGACGGTTCGGGTTTTCGCCGTAGCGGCCGTCAGTCGGACGACGGCTTGGCTGCACGTAGGCGGCGTTCCAGGTTTCCGGGCCGATGGCGCGCAGGAATGTTGCAGTGTGGAAAGTGCCGGCGCCTACTTCCATATCGTAGGGCTGAAGTACCACACAACCTTGCTCGGCCCAGTATTGCTGGAGGGCGAGGATCAAGTCTTGGAAGGTACGCACGGCTGGCGTAGGCTGGCTCACGAAATTCACCTGTTTCTTGGGCTGCGATTTAAAGAGCGGGAGTATACCCGATTCATTGCTGCGCACGCCCCCTGGAGCCTTATGCCACGCTGCTTTTGGTGTTCCGAAGATCCGCTGTACATGGCATATCACGATCAGGAGTGGGGCACGCCGCTACGCGATGCGCAGGGTTTGTTCGAGTTGCTTTTGCTCGAAGGGTTCCAGGCCGGGCTTTCCTGGATCACTGTGCTGCGCAAGCGCGAGCATTATCGCCAGGTGATGTTCGGTTTTGATGTCCAGCGCGTGGCGCAAATGAGCGATGCCGAAATCGACGAGTTGATGCTCGATCCCGGCATCATCCGCAACCGCCTCAAACTCAACGCGGCCCGGCGTAATGCCCAGGCCTGGCTGGCGCTGGAGGACCCGGTGGCGTTTCTCTGGTCGTTCGTCGGTGGCGTGCCTGTGATCAATCATTTCAAGGATCGCAGTGAAGTCCCGGCCGTGACACCTACCGCCGTGGAAATGAGCAAAGGCCTGAAAAAAGCCGGTTTCACGTTCGTCGGCCCGACCATTTGCTACGCGCTGATGCAGGCCTCGGGCATGGTCATGGATCACACCCGGGACTGCGACCGCTACGCGCAGTTGGCGAACGGCGGTTAGAATGGCCGCCTCGCGCACAGCACAAAATCAGGAGTGACCTGTGGATAAGTTGAAAGGCGCCTTGCTGGTAGGCGCTCTGCGGCTGTTTGCCCTGCTTCCGTGGCGGGCCGTGCAGGCCGTGGGCTCGGCGATTGGCTGGGTCATGTGGAAAACCCCGAACCGTTCCCGCGACGTGGTACGGATCAATCTGTCCAAGTGCTTTCCGGACATGGACCCCGCCGAGCGCGAACGTTTAGTCGGACAGAGCCTTAAGGACATCGGCAAGTCCCTGACCGAAAGCGCCTGCGCCTGGATCTGGCCGGCCCAGCGCTCCATCGACCTGGTGCGCGAGGTCGAAGGCCTCGACATATTGAAGGACGCCCTCGCCTCCGGCAAAGGCGTGGTCGGCATCACCAGCCACCTGGGCAACTGGGAAGTGCTGAACCACTTCTATTGCAGTCAGTGCAAACCGATCATTTTCTACCGCCCGCCGAAGTTGAAGGCGGTGGATGAATTGCTGCAAAAGCAGCGGGTGCAGTTGGGTAACAAGGTCGCCGCTTCCACAAAAGAAGGCATCCTCAGCGTCATCAAGGAAGTGCGCAAAGGTGGTGCAGTGGGCATTCCCGCTGATCCGGAACCGTCCGAATCCGCCGGGATCTTCGTGCCGTTCTTCGCCACCCAGGCGCTGACCAGCAAATTCGTGCCGAACATGCTGGCCGGCGGCAAAGCGGTCGGCGTATTCCTGCACGCCCTGCGCCTGCCGGACGGTTCCGGCTACAAAGTGATCCTTGAAGCCGCGCCAGAGGCCATGTACAGCACCGATACGGCGCAGTCCTGTGCGGCCATGAGCCAGGTGGTCGAGCGCTATGTGCGGGCGTACCCGAGCCAGTACATGTGGAGCATGAAGCGCTTCAAGAAGCGTCCACCGGGTGAAGAGCGTTGGTATTGAATCGATTGGCATGATCTGTGGATAACCCTGGACTTGGGGTTATCCACAACCGTTCACTCAAGGGCGCAGAAGATGTCCGAACACCGCAAGTCATTCCGCATCAAGATCACTCACGAAAGCATCGGTGATTGCCTGGGGCAGACGCGCAACCTGTCGACCACCGGCGTTTACGTCAAGCATCCGCAACTGTCGGCGCTGCCCCGGGGGGCGGTGGTTTACGGTCAGGTGCAGGACTTACCCACAGGCGCGCCGCGGGTACGTATGGAAGTGGTGCTGGTGGATGCCGAGGGCATCGGTTTGCGTTATCTCTGATCAGTGCGCCTGACGGTCAAGCTTCTTCAGGAACACCGTCATTTCCTTCTCGGCCTGCTTGTCGCCATGGCCGCGAGCGGCTTCCAGGCCTTGCTCCCAGGCCTGCCGCGCCGCCGCAAAGTCCGCCAGCGCGAGATGGGCCTTGCCCAGTAGTTTCCATGCCGCCGAATACTTCGGATCGAATTCGACGCAGCGTTGGAAATGCTCCGCAGCCTTGGCGTTCTCCCCAAGATCCAGATAGCCCTTGCCCAAGCCGAAGCGCAGCAATGAGTTATCCACACCCTTGGCGAGCATTTTTTCCAGGGATTCGATCATCGGTGGATTCCTTTTTAAAATTTGTCAGGAAGATGCCCGGGATCTGAAAGTCCGCTATCGCGAGCAAGCTCGCTCCCACAGTGGATCTTCAGAAACACAAATGCTGTGTACGACCGAGAACCCTGTGGGAGCGAGCTTGCTCGCGATGAGGCCAGCCTGATCACCAAAAAATCCGGATCAGAAGAAGCTCAACCCCACATGGAACAACTTCTCCACATCGCGAATATGCTTTTTATCCACAAGGAACAGAATCACATGGTCACCCGCTTCGATCACGGTGTCGTCGTGGGCGATGATCACTTCTTCGTCGCGGATAATCGCACCGATGGTGGTGCCCGGCGGCAGGCCGATGTTCTCGATGGCCTTGCCGATCACCTTGCTCGATTTCGCATCACCGTGGGCAATGGCCTCGATGGCCTCTGCCGCGCCCCGGCGCAGTGAGTGCACGCTGACGATGTCGCCCCGGCGCACGTGGGCCAGCAAGGTGCCGATGGTCGCCAGTTGCGGGCTGATGGCGATGTCGATGTCGCCGCCCTGGATCAGATCGACATAGGCCGGGTTGTTGATGATGGTCATCACCTTCTTCGCACCCAGGCGCTTGGCCAGCAGCGACGACATGATGTTGGCTTCGTCGTCGTTGGTCAGGGCCAGGAACAGGTCGGCGTCGGCGATGTTCTCTTCCATCAGCAGGTCGCGGTCCGAAGCACTGCCCTGCAACACCACCGTGCTGTCCAGTGTGTCGGAGAGATGACGGCAGCGTGCCGGGTTCATCTCGATGATTTTCACCTGATAACGGCTTTCGATGGCCTCGGCCAGACGCTCGCCGATCTGCCCGCCACCGGCGATGACGATGCGTTTATAGGTTTCGTCGAGACGGCGCATTTCGCTCATCACCGCGCGAATGTTCGCCTTGGCGGCGATGAAAAACACCTCGTCGTCGGCCTCGATCACCGTGTCGCCCTGGGGCAGGATCGGCCGGTCACGACGGAAAATCGCCGCGACGCGGGTTTCCACGTTCGGCATGTGCTCGCGCAACTGCCGCAGTTGCTGACCCACCAGCGGTCCGCCGTAGTAAGCCCGCACTGCCACCAGTTGCGCCTTGCCTTCGGCGAAGTCGATCACCTGCAACGCGCCGGGGTGCTGGATCAGGCGCTTGATGTAGTTGGTAACCACTTGTTCCGGGCTGATCAGCACGTCCACCGGAATCGCTTCGTTCTGGAACAGCTGCTCTTCGCGGGTCAGGTACGCGGCTTCGCGAACCCGGGCGATCTTGGTCGGGGTGTGGAACAGGGTGTGGGCGACCTGGCAGGCGACCATGTTGGTTTCGTCGCTATTGGTCACTGCGACCAGCATGTCGGCGTCATCGGCTCCGGCCTGGCGCAACACGGTCGGGAACGAGCCACGACCTTGTACCGTGCGGATGTCCAGGCGGTCACCAAGGTCGCGCAGGCGTTCGCCATCGGTGTCGACCACAGTAATATCGTTGGCTTCGCTGGCCAGGTGTTCCGCCAGCGAACCGCCGACCTGCCCTGCACCGAGGATGATGATTTTCATCCAGTCACTCCATTGAATCCATTTAACCGCGAGCGGCGGCGATCTTGATCAGCTTGGCGTAATAGAAACCATCGTGGCCACCTTCCTGGGCCAGTAACTGGCGACCATGGGGCTGCTTGATGCCGGCCGCCGTGGCGAGGTCCAGTTCCCGGGCACCCGGCGTGCGGGCGAGGAAGGCTTCGATGACTTCGGTGTTTTCGGTCGGCAGCGTGGAACAGGTGGCGTACAGCAGGATGCCCCCGACCTCCAGGGTTTTCCACATGGCATCGAGCAACTCGCCCTGCAGCAGCGCCAGCGCGGCGATGTCGTCGAGTTGGCGGGTCAACTTGATATCCGGGTGACGACGAATCACACCGGTAGCCGAGCATGGCGCGTCCAGCAGGATGCGCTGGAACGGCTTGCCGTCCCACCACGCCTGAGTGTCGCGGCCGTCGGCGGCAATCAGTTCGGCGCTGAGCTTCAGGCGTTCGAGGTTTTCCCGCACCCGTACCAGCCGCTTGGCTTCCAGGTCTACCGCCACGACGCCGGCCAGTTTTGGCTCGGCCTCGAGAATGTGGCAGGTCTTGCCACCTGGCGCACAGCAAGCGTCGAGCACTCGTTGACCGGGGGCCAGGTCGAGCAGATCGGCAGCCAGTTGCGCGGCTTCGTCCTGCACGCTGATCCAGCCCTCGGCGAAACCTGGCAGGCTGCGCACATCGGCGGCGGCGTCGAGCACGATACCGTCGCGGCTGTACACACATGCTGTGGCGGCGATTCCCGCGTCAGTCAGCAAACCGAGGTAGGTATCACGGCTGTGATGGCGACGGTTAACCCGCAGGATCATCGGCGGATGCGCGTTGTTGGCGGCGCAAATGGCTTCCCATTGCTCCGGCCAGAACGCTTTCAGGGATTTCTGCAGCCAGCGCGGGTGAGCGGTGCGCACCACCGGATCGCGCTCCAACTCGGCGAAAATCGTTTCGCTTTCGCGTTGAGCATTACGCAGCACAGCGTTGAGCAAGGCCTTCGCCCAGGGCTTTTTCAGCTTGTCGGCGCAACCGACGGTTTCACCAATGGCTGCATGGGCCGGGACGCGGGTGTAGAGCAGTTGATAGAGACCGACCAGCAACAGCGCCTCGACATCGGCGTCGGCGGCCTTGAACGGTTTCTGCAGCAGCTTGTCCGCCAGCGCCGACAAACGTGGCTGCCAGCGCGCGGTGCCGAATGCCAGGTCCTGAGTGAAACCGCGATCACGGCCCTCGACCTTGTCCAGTTGGGTGGGCAGCGAACTGTTGAGGGACGCTTTTCCGCTCAGGACAGCGGCGAGTGCTTTGGCGGCGGCCAGACGCGGATTCATTGAGCGTCCGCCACTTGACCGAGGACAGTGCCGGTGGCGAATTTCTCACGGCGGCTGTTGAACAGGTCGCTGAAGTTCAGCGCCTTGCCGCCGGGCAATTGCAGACGGGTCAGGCACAAGGCCTGCTCGCCGCAGGCGACGATCAGACCGTCCTTGCTGGCGCTAAGGATTTCACCCGGGGTGCCTTTGCCTTCAGCGAGGTTTGCGGCCAGCACTTTCAGGGCTTCGCCGTTCAAGGTGCTGTGGGTGATCGGCCACGGGTTGAAGGCACGGACCAGACGCTCCAGCTCAACCGCCGGGCGACTCCAGTCGATGCGTGCTTCGTCCTTGTTCAATTTGTGCGCATAGGTGGCCAGGCTGTCGTCCTGCACTTCGCCCTCCAGGGTTCCGGCGGCGAGGCCGGCAATCGCCTGGATCACGGCCGGCGGGCCCATTTCGGCCAGGCGATCGTGCAGGCTGCCGCCGGTGTCTTCGGCGCTGATCGGGGTGGCGACCTTGAGCAGCATCGGCCCGGTATCGAGACCGGCTTCCATGCGCATCACGGTCACGCCGCTTTCAGCGTCCCCCGCTTCCACGGCGCGCTGGATCGGCGCCGCACCACGCCAGCGTGGCAGCAGCGAGGCGTGGCTGTTGATGCAACCCAGGCGCGGAATATCCAGCACCACTTGCGGCAGGATCAGGCCGTAGGCGACCACCACCATCAAGTCCGGCTTCAGTGCAGCCAGTTCAGCCTGAGCATCTTCGTTGCGCAGGGTCGGCGGTTGCAGCACCGGGATACTGTTCTCTAGAGCAAGCTGCTTGACCGGGCTCGGCATCAGTTTTTGCCCGCGACCGGCCGGACGATCCGGTTGGGTGTAGACCGCGACGATCTCGTAAGGGCTGTCGAGCAGGGCCTTGAGGTGTTCGGCGGCGAATTCGGGGGTGCCGGCAAAGACGATGCGCAGTGGCTCAGTCATGGGTGACGTCTCTTGAAAAGAAAAAGGCTTGCCGCAGCAAGCCTTTGAAGATGGGCATCAGGCGTTCTGGCGATGAAGCTTTTCCAGTTTCTTCTTGATGCGGTCGCGTTTGAGCGTGGACAGGTAATCGACGAACAATTTGCCATTGAGGTGGTCGCATTCGTGCTGGATGCACACGGCGAGCAAATCTTCGGCGATCAGTTCGTAAGGCTGGCCGTCGCGGTCCAGTGCCTTGACCTTGACCCGTTGCGGGCGATCGACGTTTTCATAGAAGCCCGGCACCGACAGGCAGCCTTCCTGATACTGGCCCATCTCGTCGGTCAGGGGTTCGAACTCGGGGTTGATGAACACTCGCGGTTCGCTGCGGTCTTCGGAGAGGTCCATCACGACGATACGTTTGTGCACGTTGACCTGGGTAGCGGCGAGGCCGATGCCAGGCGCTTCATACATTGTTTCAAACATGTCGTCGACCAGCTGACGCACTTCGTCGTCCACTACGGCCACTGGTTTGGCGATAGTGCGCAGACGCGGATCAGGGAATTCGAGGATGTTTAAAATGGCCATAAGCTTGATTTGTGCACGTGTGAAGTAAGGTCGGGTCGATGGCCTGGCGGTCCGAAGATGCAGGCTACCGTTGTAAAACGTAGCTCCCTTTTGTTGACAAGCAAGTCTTGATAAGCAAGCAGGGAGCGAGCCTCTGACGGCTCTGGCGTTTCACGCGAACGTACATAATAAAGGGATTCACCGCATGAGGAAATCACTACTCGCCCTGCTGCTCCTGGCCTCGGCCGGTCTGGCGTACGGGCAAGTGCAACTTCGGGAAGATATTCCCACCATAAAGCTGTCGCCTCAGGTGCGCAGCAGTCCGGTGACCGAGGCTATCCCCGGCGTTGCGCTGAAATCGATCAACAGCTTTCTGCTAAGCAACCGCATCGTCGACAAGGCCGAGGATTTCGACAAGGCGCCTTACATCGTCGCTGGCGATGCCGAACGCGTGCTCAGCGGCGCGGGTGACCGCATCTTTGCCCGCGGCCATTTCGACCCGGCGCAACCGGCGTACGGCATCTTCCGCCAAGGCAAGGTCTACACCGATCCGCAGAGCAAGGAAATCCTGGGGATCAACGCCGACGACATCGGCGGCGGCGATGTCGTGGCGATCGAAGGTGACGTCGCCACCCTGGAGTTGCAGCGCACGACCCAGGAAGTCCGCCTCGGCGATCGCTTGTTCAGCGCTGAAGAGCATGCGATCAACTCGACCTTTACGCCCAGCGCACCGAGCCACGAAATCAACGGTTTGATCATCGATGTGCCGCGTGGGGTCACGCAGATTGGCGAGTTGGACGTGGTTACGCTGAACAAGGGGCAGCGCGACGGCCTGGCCGAAGGCAATCTGCTGGCGGTGATGAAGACCGGCGAAACCGTGCGGGACCGGATCACCGGTCAGCCGTTGAAAATTCCCGATGAGCGCGCCGGTCTGCTGATGGTTTTCCGTACCTACGACAAGCTCAGTTATGGGCTGGTGCTCAGCGCTTCGCGCTCGCTGTCGGTGATGGACAAGGTGCGAAATCCGTAAGAGTGCTTCACAAGTTACCAACAGAGTTATCCACAGCTTATTCCCGTTTGTACGGGTGCTTATTACGATCAAGGATGATCCATGTCGCTGCCTACTGTTACACCGGTTTCCCCCGCGGAACTGGAAGCTCGATTACGTCTGCACCGTTTGCCGGAACTCGGCCCGGCGCGTTTCAAGAAATTGCTCGAAGCCTTCGGCTCGGCATCCAAAGCCCTCAGTGCACCAGCCAGTGCCTGGCGCGCGCTGGGTTTGCCACTGGCCTGTTCCGAGGCCAGGCGTAGCACTGAGATCCGTGACGGCGCCAGTCATGCATTGGCCTGGCTGGAGCATCCGGCCCAGCATTTACTGATGTGGGACCAACCGGATTACCCGGCACTGCTGGCACAAATCAGCGATGCACCGCAGCTGTTATTTGTCGCGGGCGATCCGGGCATTCTGGAAAAACCACAACTGGCGATGGTCGGCAGCCGTCGCGCGTCCCGGCCAGGAATGGACACCGCTGCCGCGTTTTCCCGCAGTCTGGCCGGTGCCGGTTTTGTCATTACCAGCGGCCTGGCCCTGGGCATTGACGCCGCTGCGCACCAGGCCGCGCTCGACGTCGGCGGGCAAACGGTCGGTGTGCTCGGTACGGGGCTCGAGAAGTTTTATCCACAGCGAAATAGACGCCTTGCGGACGCCATGATCGAGTCGGGCAGCGCAGTGCTTTCGGAGTTTCCGCTGGATGCAGGTCCCAGCGCCGGCAACTTCCCCCGGCGCAACCGGATCATCAGTGGTTTGTCTCTCGGGGTGCTGGTGGTCGAAGCCAGTGTCGCCAGCGGTTCTCTGATCACCGCGAGGCTGGCGGCGGAACAGGGGCGCGAGGTGTTTGCGATGCCCGGGTCGATCCATCACCCCGGCGCCCGCGGCTGTCATCAGTTGATCCGGGACGGTGCGGTGCTGGTGGAAACCATCGAACATATCATCGAAGCCTTGCGCGGCTGGCAACGACTGTCGTTATCCACAGAAACCTGCACCCCTACGACGACTCACCCACTGCTGAAACTGCTGCATGCCGCGCCTCACACCAGTGAAGCGCTGGCCGAGGCAAGCGGCTGGGCCCTGCCGAAAGTGCTGGCGGCGTTGACGGAACTGGAAATGGATGGCCGCGCCGTGTGCGAAAGCGGGCGCTGGTTTGCGCGGGTGAGCTAGGTTTTATAAACAAGATCGGTAAACTGCGCAGAGCCTTATTCTGGAGTGTTTTTCATGGTCAACAGTTGGCGTGTGCAACAAGCCGCGCAAGCAATTCGCGCCGGGGCGGTGATTGCCTACCCAACCGAAGCAGTCTGGGGCCTGGGTTGCGACCCTTGGGACGAGGAAGCGGTGGAACGTCTGCTGCTGATCAAGGGCCGGTCTGTGGACAAGGGGCTGATTCTGGTCGCCGACAACATCCGTCAGTTCGATTTCCTCTTCGAAGACTTCCCCGAGTTGTGGATGGACCGCATGGCCAGCACCTGGCCGGGTCCGAACACTTGGCTGGTGCCGCACCAGAACCTGCTGCCGGAGTGGATTACCGGCGTGCATGAAACAGTGGCGCTGCGGGTCAGCGATCACCCGCAGGTGCGGGACTTGTGCGCGCTGGTCGGGCCGTTGGTGTCGACGTCGGCCAACCCGCAGGGACGCCCGGCAGCACGCACGCGGATTCGCGTCGAACAGTATTTCCGTGGCCAGGTGGATCTGGTGCTGGGTGGCAATCTGGGCGGGCGCAAGAACCCGAGCGTGATTCGTGATCTGGCCACCGGCAAGGTAGTGCGCCCGGACTGATACCGAGGTGTGCCCATCGCGAGCAGGCTCGCTCCCACATTGGGTCTGTGTCGAACACAAATCCCCTGTGGGAGCGAGCTTGCTCGCGATGGCGTCAGTCAGGGCAACAGAACAACTGAACCGGTCGTACGCCGAGCCGACAACTCGGTCTGCGCCTTCGCCGCGTCAGCCAGTGGATAACGCTGGCTGATATCCACGGTCAGCTTGCCGCTGATGATCATCTCGAACAACTCGTCGGCCATGCGTTGCAGGTTCTCGGCGTTGTTCGCATAAGTGCCCAGGGTTGGCCGGGTCACGTACAGCGAGCCTTTCCCCGCCAGGATCCCCAGGTTCACGCCGTCGACCGCGCCGGACGCATTGCCGAAACTCACCACCAGCCCACGCGGCGCGACGCTGTCGAGTGAGGTCAGCCAGGTGTCCTTGCCAACGCCGTCGTACACCACCGGGACTTTTTTGCCGTCGGTCAACTCCAGCACGCGCTGAGCGACGTTTTCATGGCTGTAGTCGATGGTCGCCCAGGCGCCGTTGGCCTTGGCCAGCGCGGCTTTCTCCGCCGAGCTGACAGTGCCGATCAACTTGACGCCCAAGGCCCTGGCCCATTGGCAGGCCAGGGAACCGACCCCGCCGGCCGCGGCATGGAGCAGGATGGTTTCGCCACCCTTGAGTTCATAAGTCTGACGCAGCAGGTACTGCACGGTCAGGCCCTTGAGCATCACGCCGGCGGCCTGTTCGAAGCTGATGGCGTCCGGCAGTTTCACCAGATTGGCCTCGGGCAAGACGTGAACTTCGCTGTAGGCGCCCAGAGGGCCGCTGCCATAGGCCACGCGATCGCCGATCTTGAAGCGAGTCACGTCGCTGCCCACCGCCTCGACCACGCCGGCACCCTCTGAACCGACACCCGACGGCAGGGACGGCGGTGGATACAAACCGCTGCGGTAATAGGTGTCGATGAAGTTCAGGCCGATGGCCTTGTTGGTCACGCGTACTTCCTTCGGACCGGGCTCGGCGGGTTCATAATCCACGTATTCGAGCACTTCGGGGCCGCCATGGGCGCGGAACTGGATACGCTTTGCCATCAGAACTCTCCATAGGTCGTTTTACCAAGCTCCCTATCGGACTCCTAAGCTTGATCTTCGTCAACTGCGACGGGGTGACTTGCGATGGTATGCTACGCGCCCATTTGCGCAGGCTGAGCTCCAATGGAGCGCCGCGTTGTTTTGCCCGATTCAAGGTGATGACATGACGACCCGCACCGAGGCCGTAAAAGCCTACCTGCTCGACCTGCAAGACCGTATTTGCGCCGCTCTGGAAGCCGAAGACGGTGGCACGCAATTCGTCGAAGACGCCTGGACCAGGCCGGCGGGCGGTGGCGGTCGCACCCGTGTGATAGAAAACGGCGCGGTGATTGAAAAGGGCGGCGTCAACTTTTCCCATGTCTTTGGCAGCGGTCTTCCACCGTCTGCCAGCGCTCATCGACCGGAACTGGCCGGCCGTGGCTTCGAAGCCCTCGGCGTGTCGCTGGTGATTCACCCGCACAACCCGCACGTGCCGACTTCCCACGCCAACGTGCGTTTTTTTATCGCGGAAAAAGAAGGTGAAGAACCGGTCTGGTGGTTTGGCGGCGGCTTCGACCTGACCCCGTATTACGGCAACGAAGAAGACTGCATCCACTGGCACCGCGTCGCCGAGCAGGCCTGTGCGCCGTTCGGCCCGGACGTCTACCCGCGTTACAAGGCCTGGTGCGACAGCTACTTCCACATCAAGCATCGTCACGAGCCACGTGGCATCGGTGGCCTGTTTTTCGACGACCTGAACGAGTGGGATTTCGACACCAGCTTCGCCTTCATGCGGGCCATAGGCGACGCGTACATCGACGCTTACCTGCCGATCGTGCAGCGCCGCAAGAACGATGCGTTCACCGCCCGGCAGCGTGAGTTCCAGGAGTACCGCCGAGGCCGCTACGTTGAATTCAACCTGGTCTACGACCGCGGCACGCTGTTCGGCCTGCAATCGGGTGGGCGTACCGAGTCGATCTTGATGTCGCTGCCGCCGCAAGTGCGCTGGGGTTACGACTGGAAGGCCGAGCCTGGCAGCGAAGAAGCGCGCCTGACCGAGTACTTCCTGCAAGACCGCGATTGGTTGGCCGAAGCCTGAACGAGGAATACTGATGGACCGTTATGTCGTATTCGGTAACCCGATTGGCCACAGCAAGTCGCCGTTGATCCATCGCCTGTTCGCCGAGCAGACCGCGCAAAAGCTGGACTACAACACGCTGCTGGCGCCACTCGACGACTTTTCCACCTGTGCCCGGACGTTTTTCCTCGAGGGACGCGGCGCCAATGTGACGGTGCCGTTCAAGGAAGAGGCCTATCGGCTGGCGAACAGCCTGACGGCGCGGGCGCAACGGGCCGGAGCGGTGAACACCCTGAGCAAACTGGCCGATGGCAGTCTGCTGGGCGACAACACCGACGGTGCCGGGCTGGTGCGCGACCTGACGGTCAACGCCGGATTCAGCCTCAAGGGCAAACGCATCCTGCTGCTCGGTGCCGGCGGCGCGGTGCGCGGTGCTTTGGAGCCCTTGCTGGCCGAGCAACCGGCATCGGTGATCATCGCCAACCGCACGGTGGAAAAGGCCGAGTTGCTGGCGGAACTGTTCTGCGATCTTGGGCCGGTCTCGGCCAGCGGTTATGACTGGTTGCGGGAGTCGGTGGACCTGATCATCAACGCGACCTCCGCGAGCCTGACAGGTGATGTACCGCCGATTGCTGCCAGCCTGATCGAACCGGGCAAAACGGTGTGCTACGACATGATGTACGGCAAGGAGCCGACCTCGTTCTGCCGCTGGGCCAGCGAACACGGGGCTGCCGTGGCGATGGATGGCTTGGGGATGCTGGCCGAGCAAGCGGCGGAAGCGTTTTTCCTGTGGCGCGGAGTGCGGCCGGATACGGTGCCGGTGTTGGCTGAACTTCGCCGGCAGTTGGCCCTTTAAAGTCAAAAGATCGCAGCCTTCGGCAGCTCCTACTGGCGATCACACAACCCGTAGGAGCTGCCGAAGGCTGCGATCTCTTTAATCTTCAAACCGGATCGGGCATTTTTCCGCCCCTTCCAGCTTCCTCAGTTCTTCCACCACCTGCGGTCGGGCCCGGCGCAAGGTCAGGCTGCGGTCCTGGCGAAGCAGGCGCCGCGCTTCCTGGTGCAGCATTTCCACCCCTGAATAGTCGATGAAGTTGATCTGCTGCGCCTCGATCACCACGCGCGCGCCGTGCATGCGTTGCAGGCGCACTTGCAGGTAATGGCTGGCGCCGAAAAAGATCGAGCCCCCTACCCGCAGAATGTCTTCCTCGCCATCTCGCACATGCTGCACCCGTGGTTGCGATGTGCGCTTGAGGTAGAAAAAAAGCGAGGCCAACACGCCAGCGTAGATCGCCGTTTGCAATTCCAGCAGCAGCGTGGCGACGCAGGTCAGCGCCATGACCACGAACTCAGCGCGGCTGACCCGCAACAACGCGCGAATGCCGCGATGGTCCACCAGTCCCCAGGCGATCAACAGAATGCTGCCGGCCATGGCCGGAATCGGGATGTGCGCGATCAGGCTCGCGCCGAAGATCGCAAACAGCGCCACCCACAATGCCGAAAAAATCCCGGCCAGCGGCGAACAGGCCCCTGCTTCGTAACTCAGGCCTGAGCGAGTGAAAGAGCCGGCTGACAGCGATCCAGAAAAAAACGCACCGACGATATTCGACAGACCTTGGGCACGAACTTCCTGATTCGCGTCGAGTAATTGCTGCGAACGTGCGGAGATCGAGCGGGCAATCGACAGGCTGGTGACCAGTCCGAGCATACCGACCGCCACCGCGCTGGGCAGCAGGCGCAGGATCAAATCAAGATCCAGCGGCAACGGACTGAAAGGCGGCAGCTTGCCGGTGAAGGCGCTGACCAGTTGCACATGGCTGAACATTGATGGCCAGAGCCAGACCAGCAAGCCGCCGAGAACCAGGGTGATCAACAGTGTCGGCCAGCGTGGCAGCAGCAGCTTGAGGATCACGCCAACCACCACCGTCGCCAGCCCCAGCGCCAGCGAAGGTTTATCGATTTCGCCGAGATGGCGCAACAAGGTGATGAAACTATCCAGCGCGGTGGCCTGGCTAGGTAAGTCCAGCCCCAGCAGGTTAGGTAATTGACCGATGGCAATCACCACGGCGGCACCCAGGGTGAAGCCGAGTACCACCGAGTGCGAGACGAAATTCACCAGGGCGCCAAACCGCAGCAATCCCAGCAGCCACTGAAAGAGGCCGGCAAGAAACGTCAGCAACAGGATCAACATGACGTAGTCCTGCGACGCTGGAACAGCCAGAGGACTGACGCTGGCGTACAAGACAATGGAGATGGCCGCCGTAGGACCGCAGATCAAATGCCACGACGAGCCCCAGAGACAAGCGATCAATACCGGGATGATTGCCGCGTAAAGGCCGTATTCCGGCGGCAGGCCGGCAATCAGTGCGTAGGCAATGGATTGCGGCAACGCGAGAATCGCGCCACTGAGGCCGACAATCAGGTCACGACCGACACTGGCGCGGGTTTGCCGGGGTAGCCAGGTGAGGAAGGGGAAGAGTGAATGGCGGCTTGGCAGGGCCATGGGGCCTCTCGGTGAATGACTGTAAATGCGTCAGGGTGGTGTGTCAGAGGTAATGGCGCAAGGGCATAAATCGATTCGCGAGCAGGCTCGCTCCCACAGGGACTGCGCGGACCTGTGGGAGCGAGCCTGCTCGCGAAGGCGTTCTTGAACCTTAAAGCTTGGCTTTGACCGCCGACAAAGCATCCTTGCCATCCACGGTCTTCACCCCATCGAGCCACTTGTCCAGCACTGCCGGGTTGGCCTTGATCCACGCCTTGGCCGCGTCGGCATTGCTGACTTTCTTGTTCACCACCTCGGCCATGATGCTGTTTTCCATCTCCTGAGTGAAATTCAGGTTGGTCAGCAGTTTGCCGACGTTCGGGCAGGCCTGTGCATAACCTTTGCGGGTCAGGGTATGCACGCTGCCGGTGTCGCCGAAGTATTTCTCGCCACCCTTCAGATAGTGCATTTTCAGCTGCACGTTCATCGGGTGCGGGGTCCAGCCGAGGAAGGTCACGAATTTCTGTTTTTTCACCGCGCGGGACACTTCTGCCAGCATTGCCTGCTCGCTGGATTCGACCAGTTTCCACTGGCCCATGTCGAAATCGTTTTTCTTGATGATCTCTTGCAGCGAGATGTTCGCCGGCGCGCCGGAACCGATGCCGTAGATCTTGCGGTCGAACTTGTCGGCGTATTTGTTCAGGTCAGCAAAGTCATGCACACCCGCGTTCCACACATAGTCCGGAACGGCGAGGGTGAATTCGGTGCCGTCGAGGTTCTTCGCCAATTGGGTGACATCGCCGTTGGCGACGAACTTGTCATAGAAGCCCTGCTGCGCCGGCATCCAGTTACCCAGGAACACATCGACCTGGCCATCCTTGAGCCCGCCAAAGGTGATCGGCACTGCGAGGGTGTCGACCTTGGCCTTGTAGCCCATGCCGTCCAGCAGAAACCCGGTGATGGCATTGGTCGCGGCGATGTCGCTCCAGCCCGGGTCGGCCATCTTCACCGTCTCGCAACTCTGATCGGCAAACGCCGATGCACTGCCCAGAGCCAGGAGCCCGACCGTCAGTACTGTGGATAACCTTTGCATGGACTTCCCCTTAACATTATTGGTTTTGGCAGGGTTGTGGATAACGCGCTTTACGCTCCAGATCGTCGAGGTCGATGTGGTTGCGCATGTACTGCTGACTGGCGTCCACCAGCGGCTGGTGATCCCAGCTCTTCAGCTTGCCGAGGGTCAGCGCCTCGGCCACGAAACGTCGGCGCCGCTGGCTGGCGAGCACCTGCTGGTGAATCGCCGGGATGTTCCATTTGGTCCGCGCTTCGGCGAGAAAATCGTCGAAAAGCTGGCGATGTTGCGGCGAATGGCTGAGTTCTTCCAGTTCGCGAGGGTCATTCTGTACATCGAAGAGAAGGCAAGGGTCATCTTCGCTGTAGATGAATTTGTAGGCACCGCGGCGGATCATCATCAACGGACTGATGGTGCCTTCGGCCATGTATTCACCGAACACCTCGTCGTGACCGCCCTGCCCTTGCAGGTGCGGGACCAGCGAGCGGCCGTCCAGCGGCAAGCCCGGTTCCAGCGAGCCGCCGGCCAATTCAACAAACGTTGGCAACAGGTCCGCCGTGGAGACACTGGCGCTGACCCGGCCGGCGCCGAACTGCCCCGGTGCGCTGATCAGCAGCGGCACCCGTGCGGCCATTTCATACCAGTGCATTTTGTACCAGAGGCCGCGCTCGCCGAGCATGTCGCCGTGGTCACCGGAAAACACGATGATGGTGTCATCGATCAGCCCGGTATCCTCGAGGGTTTGCAGGAGTTTGCCGACGTTGCCGTCGATATAGCTGCACGCGCCGAAATAGGCACGGCGGGCATCGCGGATCTTATCCACAGGCAGCGGCTTGTCCCACAGGTCGTAAACCTTGAGCAAACGCTGGGAGTGTGGATCGAGTGAATGCGGATCCGGGGTTGTGGGCAATGGAATGTTGGCGTCGTCGTACAAATCCCAGAAAGCCTTGGGAATGGTGTACGGATCGTGTGGGTGAGTCATCGAAACGGTCAGGCAGAACGGCTGATCGCCATCCTCGCGGATATGGTCGAACAGGTATTGCTGAGCCTTGAACACCACCTCTTCATCGAAATCCAGCTGGTTGGTGCGCACGCACGGCCCGGCTTGCAGCACCGACGACATGTTGTGATACCAGGTCGGCCGCACGTACGGTTCATCCCAGTTCACCGCCCAGCCGTAGTCGGCCGGGTAAATGTCACTGGTCAGGCGTTCTTCGTAGCCATGCAACTGGTCCGGGCCGCAGAAATGCATCTTGCCCGACAGGGCGGTGCGGTAGCCGAGGCGGCGCAGGTAGTGGGCGTAGGTCGGTACGTCGGCGGGGAAATCGGCGGCGTTGTCGTAGGCGCCGATCTTGCTCGGCAACTGGCCGCTGACCAGGGTGAAACGCGACGGCGCGCACAGGGGGCTGTTGCAATAAGCCGAGTCGAACACCACGCCTTGTGCGGCGAGGCGGCTGAGATAAGGCAGTTTGATGGGCGATGGGCCGTAGAACGGCAACATTGGCGCGGCCATTTGATCGGCCATGATGAAAAGAATGTTCTTGCGCTTCATGTGATCGCGGCATTCCATAGTGGATGTTTATGCGAGAGTGCTGGCTTCGAGAATGAAACCCTCGCACCTTGCGGTAAAGCCCACGCACGGCAATGACTAGGATAAGCACAGCTTATGTATGACGCCCTTGGTGACCTGTCACTGGATCTGCTTCGCGCCTTCGAAGCGGCGGCCCGTCAGCGCAGTTTTACCGCGGCGGCGGTTGAGTTGGGCACCACGCAACCGGCCATCAGCCAGCAGATCAAGCGCCTGGAAGAACAACTGGCGACACGCCTGTTCGACCGCATTTATCGTGGAATCGAACTGACTGAGGCTGGGCAGATACTTTTCGAGCAGGTTCAGCTCGGTTTGCAGAACATCGACGCAGGATTGAGCGCGATCAGCGCACAGCAACAGCATGAAGTGTTGCAGGTGGCCACGGATTTTGCTTTCGCCGCCTATTGGTTGATGCCGCGTCTGCACCGCTTTCACGCGGCCAATCCGCAAGTGGATGTCAGCCTGGTCACCAGTGAACGCAGCCATAACATGCTACGTACCGATATCGATGTGGCGGTACTTTTCGGCGATGGCCGCTTCAAGCAGGGTGAAAGCCATTGGTTGTTCAGCGAGGAAGTGTTTCCGGTGTGCAGCCCGCAGTTGTTGAGCGAACGTCCCCTGCCGTTGCCGGCCCAGGCTTTGCTGGAGTTTCCGTTGCTGCACCTGCGTGGGGAACACAGCAGTAACTGGTTCGACTGGAGTGGTGTGTTCCGCGAGCTGGGCATCACTTCGCCCCCGGCGCCCGGGCAGTTGCGTTTCGACAACTACACCCTGCTGATTCAGGCCGCGATTGGCGGTCAGGGCGTGGCCATTGGCTGGCGGCACCTTGTGGATAACTTGCTGGCGCAAGGGTTGTTGTGTCGACCGATCGGCGAAACGGTGATGTCGAGGCTGGGTTACTACGTGGTTCTGCCCCAGCGCAAACGACGCGGAGCATTGATCCAGCAGTTTGTGGATTGGTTGATGGCCGAACAGGCCAGCAGTGCGCAATCGCTCAATGGCCTGACGCTGCCGTCCATTGCGGTTTAGCTGTCGGTTGCGATGAAGTTGACGTGCTCTCGGATGTGCAGGTTCAAGTGCAATTCATCGGCAATGCCCACGGCGGTGCGGGCCAGCCGTCCGAGCGGCTCGGCCAACCCCGGCTCGAGATTGCCACCGATCTGGGCAAAATGTTCGATGGTCAGCCCCGGTACCCCGCGCGGTTCATTAACCAGCGTCCACTTCAAAGGACTGCTTTGCAGTGCCTCGCGGATTTCCTCGGCGGCGTGACGTTGCAAGCTGTCCTCGGTTTCCGGATCGTCCAGCACGTCGAAATCACCCACCAGAAACAATCGGGCGATGTTTGCTGCCTGCATGCCATCGATTAGCGCATCCACTGCCAGTACCTGCTCGACCGGACCCGGTACGATGTTTTTTTCCACGTGTTCGCTGTTGAACGGTAAGCCTGGAGCGTCCAGTACGCAGATGACCACGGAGCTGCCGGCCACACTTTGCTTGACCCGTTGCGCGTCGAACAGGTCGCCAGTCTTGGTGCGCAGCCCCGGACGGGGTGCCAGCGCATTGAGGTCATCGAGAATCGCGATCACTTCATGCTGGCGCCGCAGCATTTCAGCCATCAGCGCACTGCCCAGGCTACTCATGGCACCATAAAGCACCACTTTCACGACGGGGGTTTCGGCATTTTTCATGGCTGGGCTTCCTGTTTTCCAGCGCCTATATGATGTTTGACCCGCAGGAACCAGCGAGGGTTCGAACAGTTTTCAGAGGGGTTCAGATGCAGCAGATCACGGGTTACCACGCCCACGTTTATTTCGATGCCAGCACGATCGGGCAGGCGCGGGCCTTGTGTGAACAGGCAGCGCAATTGTTTCCACTGAAAATGGGCCGCGTGCACGAGCGCCCGGTCGGTCCGCACCCGGACTGGAGTTGCCAGTTGGCGTTCGAGCCGCAGGTGCTGGGCGACGTGCTGCCGTGGCTGGCGCTGAACCGCAAGGGTCTGGTGGTGTTTCTGCACCCGGACACCGGCGACGATTTGCTTGACCACACCGAGCACGCCATCTGGATGGGCGCTATTCGGCCGCTGAACCTGACTGTTTTTTGATCAGATAGTTTCTTCGGCCTCGCCGGGCAAATGTTCGTCCAGATGCAGCCACGGCAATCGGCTATCGGTCCAGATGTGCCGCTCGGCCGGTGCTTGCTCGGGATGGTCGAGGGTGGCGATGGTCAGGTCGATGCTTTCCGGGCTCAGGTGCGTCACCAGCGCCAGTTGCGCCCCACAGTGGCCGCAGAAATATCGCGCGCAGGTGGATGAAGATTCGTACCGCGACGGCGTCCCGGTCAGCCATTGAAAGGCTGATGCCGGCACGGTGATCCAGGTGGTCACGATGCCGCCGCTGACTCGTCGGCAAATCGAACAGTGGCAGTGGGCGATATCGTGCAGCGGCCCGTTGAATTGATAGCGCAGTTGCCCGCAATGGCAGCCGCCGGTGTGAAGTTCGCCCATGTTCAACCTCCCGCCCTGTGTTCAGGGACTTGAAACCCAATCCGACGATCGGTTGCACATCCGGTCCTTGCTTTCATCGCCGAAAGCTGGCTGAAAGCTTCCCCGATTAGGATCGCCCCACTACCGGCAACAGACCGGTTGGCCAATGCCAGCGTTTTATCGCTCGCACAGCCCATTTAACAACAACAATGGTGATTCTGATGTCCTCTTCCATCCGCCGCTTCGCTGTAACTCCGCCCGTACGTCTCGTGCTTCCCGTTCTGCGCTGATCCCGCCCGATCCGCCCATTCCCTAGCCGCGCTACGCCTGGAGTATTCCCATGCTGACTTTCCTTGGCTTCGCCATGGTCATCACGTTCATGTTCCTGATCATGACCAAGCGCCTGTCCGCGCTGATCGCCCTGATCATCATCCCGATAATTTTTGCCCTGTTCGGCGGTTTTTCGCCGAAGATAGGCCCGATGATGCTCGAAGGCATCACCAAGCTTGCGCCGACCGGCGTGATGCTGATGTTCGCTATCCTGTACTTCGCCCTGATGATCGACTCCGGCCTGTTCGACCCGGCCGTGCGCAAGATCCTCAAACTGGTCAAGGGCGACCCGCTGAAAGTTTCGGTCGGCACCGCCGTTCTGGCGCTCGTTGTTTCCCTCGATGGTGACGGCGCGACCACTTACATGATCTGCGTGGCCGCCATGCTGCCGCTCTACAGCCGTATCGGCATGAGCCCGCGGATCATGGCCGGCCTGATCATCCTCGCCGGTGGCGTGATGAACATGACCCCATGGGGCGGCCCGACCGCTCGTGCGGCCAGTGCGCTGCATGTGGACCCGTCCGACATCTTCGTACCGATGATTCCTGCGATGCTGGCCGGTGTGGTGGCGATCCTGGTCATTGCCTACTTCTACGGCAAGCGTGAACGTGCACGCCTGGGTGAGCTGCACCTGGTGGGCGATGAAATCGACCACAGCGAAATCAGCGTTTCGCAGTTCCCGGACGCCCGTCGTCCGAAGCTGATCTGGTTCAACGGCGCCCTGACCCTGGCCCTGATGTGCACCCTGATCGCCGGCCTGCTGCCGTTGCCGGTGCTGTTCATGGTGGCATTCAGTATCGCCATGATCGTCAACTATCCTTGCCTGCAACAGCAGAAGGATCGCGTCGCGGCTCACGCCGGTAGCGTGCTGGCGGTGGTCGGGTTGATCTTTGCGGCCGGTATCTTCACCGGTATCCTGACCGGCACCGGGATGGTCGATGCCATGTCGAAAAGCCTGTTGGCGGTGATTCCGGACTTCCTCGGCCCGTACCTGGCGGTGATCACGGCGTTGGTAAGCATGCCGTTCACCTTCTTCATGTCGAACGATGCATTTTATTACGGCGTGTTACCGGTACTTGCCGAGGCTGCCAGCCATTACGGTATAACCGCGGTGGAAATGGCACGTGCCTCGATCGTCGGTCAGCCCGTCCACCTGTTGAGCCCGCTGGTTCCATCGACCTACCTGTTGGTGGCCCTGGCCGGTATCGATTTCGGTGACCACCAGCGCTTCACTCTCAAGTGGGCAGTGCTGGTTTGTATCTGCATACTGATTGCTGCACTGCTGTTGGGGACTTTCCCGGTGTTCAGCACTCTATAAGCCCAAGACTCACCACTTCGGGTCCAGGCTTCGCTGTTTGAAGCCCGGGCCCGTTGTGGTTTAACAATCGCTCAAAGGAATACACATGGAATGGCTGACCAACCCTGAAATCTGGGTTGCTTTCTTCACCCTGACCGCCCTGGAAATCGTCCTGGGCATCGATAACATCATCATGATTTCGATCCTGGTCAGCCGCATGCCCAAACACATGCAGGCGCGCACCCGGATTTTCGGTCTGGCGCTGGCCATGATCACGCGAATCCTGCTTCTGCTGTCGATCACCTGGGTCATGCGCCTGACGGCGGACCTGTTCGTAGTATTCGGCCAGGGTATTTCCGGACGCGACCTGATCCTGTTCTTCGGTGGTCTGTTCCTGTTGTGGAAAAGCTCGCAAGAGATGTACCACGCACTGGAAGGTGAAGACGAAAGCCACGACGAGCCTTCGGGCAAGGGCGGCAACTTCCTCTACACCATCATCCAGATCGCGATCATTGACATCGTGTTCTCCCTGGACTCGGTAATCACTGCGGTCGGCATGGTGTCCCACGTACCGGTCATGGTCGCGGCAATCATCGTGGCCGTGCTGGTGATGATGTGGGCATCGGGCACCATCAGTGAGTTCATCGACAAGCACCCATCGCTGAAGATGCTGGCGTTGTCGTTCCTGCTGTTGGTCGGTACCGTGCTGATTGCCGAATCCCTGGACGTGCACCTGCCAAAAGGCTACGTCTACTTCGCCATGGCGTTCTCGCTGGCTGTGGAAGCGATCAACATCAAGATGCGCACCGCCATCGCGAAAAAGAAGAAACAGCAGGATCCGGTAAAGCTGCGCAAGGACATTCCGGGCCAGTAACCCGGTAGCGGTAAATACGCAAAACCTGTGGGAGCGAGCTTGCTCGCGATGGCGGTCTGTCAGTCAACATCAAAGTTGAATCTGATGGCCTCATCGCGAGCAGGCTCGCTCCCACTTTGTTTTTGGCTGGTTACATGAATCTGTTCTCATGACGGTTTTGTTTCAATCCCTTCTTTGGCTATGCGATGCTGGCGCGCAGACCGTTAGCCAACTACAGCTTAAGTACAGAACGTAGAACGTCGCGCGGTACCGTCAACTTGCTCCTTTGGGGCGCTACACCACAGGGGGTCATTATGCTCACCCTGCTCAATTTACTTTCTGCCGTGGCCCTGCTGATCTGGGGCACGCACATCGTCCGAACCGGCATCCTGCGGGTCTACGGCACCAACTTGCGCCATGTCATCAGCCATAACATGACCAACCGCTGGCTGGCTTTCCTCTCCGGGATCGCCGTGACTGCGATGGTCCAGAGCAGCAACGCCACCGCCATGCTGGTCACTTCCTTTGTCGGCCAGGGCCTGATGGCGCTCACGCCGGCGTTGGTCACCATGCTCGGTGCCGATGTCGGTACGGCCCTGATGGCGCGGGTGCTGACGTTCGATCTGTCGTGGTTGTCGCCCCTGCTGATTTTTGCCGGGGTGATTTTCTTTCTGTCGCGCAAGCAGACCCGACTCGGGCAGATGGGCCGTGTCGCCATTGGCTTGGGGTTGATCATTCTGGCGCTGCAACTGATTGTCGAAGCCGCGCACCCGATTACCCATGCCAAAGGGGTGAAGGTGATTTTCGCCTCGCTCACCGGCGACATCCTGCTCGACGCCCTGGTCGGCGCGCTGTTCGCGATGCTTTCCTATTCCAGCCTGGCCGCAGTGTTGCTCACCGCGACCCTGGCGGGCGCCAACGTGATCAGCCTGCCGGTGGCCATCGGGCTGGTGATCGGCGCCAATATCGGCAGCGGCATACTCGCCTTCCTCAGCACCAGCATGCAGAACGCCGCCGGGCGCCAAGTGGCGCTGGGCAGCCTGCTGTACAAACTGATTGGTCTTTTATTGATCATTCCGGTGCTCGATCCGCTGGTGCACTGGCTCGATGGCCTGGATTTCAGCCCTCAGGAAATGGTCATTGGCTTTCACCTGCTCTACAACACCGCACGTTGCCTGATCCTGCTGCCCAGCGTCGGGCCGATGGCCAGGTTTTGTGCCTGGGTGCTGCCGGAGCGCCCGCTGGCCAACGGTACGGCCAAGCCCCGGCACCTTGACCCCACGGCGTTGGTCACCCCCGGTCTGGCGCTGGCCAACGCGGCCCGGGAAACCCTGCGCATGGGCGACCTGATCGACAACATGCTCGAAGCCATGCTCGATGTTTTGCACGGCAAGCAAACCGCCGTCACCCAGGAAATGCGCCGTCTGACCGATGATGTCGAAGCGCTCTACAGCGCGATCAAGTTGTATCTGGCGCAAATGCCCCGGGAAGATCTCAGCGATCAGGATAGCCGGCGCTGGGCGGAAATCATCGAACTGGCGATCAACCTGAAACTGGCCAGCGATTTGATCGAACGCATGCTGCGCAAGGTCCAGCAGCAGAAAACCTCGCAGCGCCGGTCGTTTTCCGAAGTCGGGCTGGACGAATTGACCGGGCTGCAAACTCAGTTGATTTCCAACCTGCGGCTCGGGATGTCGGTGTTTCTCAGTGGCGACCCGGAAAGTGCCCGCCAGCTGGTGCGTGAAAAACGTCGTTTCCGTGCACAGGAACGGCGCCTGGCTCACGCTCATGTCAGCCGCTTGCAACTTAAAATCGTGCAAAGTATCGAAACCAGTTCGTTGCACCTGGAGCTGATCGCCGACATGAAACGTCTGAATTCGCTGTTTTGCAGCAGTGCCTACGTCGTGCTGGAAACATCGGACACCGGTGCGCTGGTGGTCGACGATTTGAGCGACATCACTCATTCACCCTGAACGTCCACAGTTGCCTGAAGTCTGTTGAACTTACGCTTGCCGTACGGAAGCTCGTTATGCGTTGTCTGTTGTTCGCCTGCCTGTTGCTTGGTTCATTCCCGTCATTCGCCCTGGATCGCTTCCAGGTCGAGGGCTACACCCTGCGCAATGGTTTGCAGTTGCTACTCAAACCCGGCACTGACCGCGGGCATGTGGCGATCCGGCTGGTGGTCGGCGTTGGCCTGGACGATTTCAAGTGCGAAGAAAAGGAGCTGCCGCATCTGCTGGAACACCTGTTGTTCAGCGGTATCGACGCCAGCGGCGAAGGTGGCCTGGAAGAACGCATGCAGGCTCTGGGCGGTGAGTGGAACGCGTTCACCAGCAATGCCGATACAACGTTCGTCATCGAAGCCCCAGCGAAAAACCAGCGTAAGGTGCTCGACCTGTTGCTGGCGCTGCTGACCCAGACCCGCCTCGACGACAGCGCCATCAACGCGGCCAAGCAAGTGGTCGAGCGTGAAGACGGCGGCCACTACTCGCACCTGCAACGCTGGCTCGATCGTCAGGATCTGGGCCACACGGCCAGCAAACAACTGGCCGTCGAGCTGGGCCTCAAATGCCCGGAGCGTGCGCAAGTCGATGACCTGACCCGTGAACAGCTGGAGCAGGTGCGCAAGGACTGGTATGCGCCGAACAACATGACCCTGATCGTGGTCGGCGACCTCGACAAGTTGCTGCCGGCCTATCTGGAGCGGGCGTATGGCGCGCTGGAAGCGATTACGCCTGGCGAGCATCCGCCGCTGCCGCAAATCCAGGCCAGCGCAGCCCATGAGCGCACCTTGCCCCACGGTCTGGTCGGCAACGGCGCCAAGTTGCACTGGCTGGTGCCGGAGCCGGTACTGGAGGATGGGCACGATGAAACCTTCGATTTGCTCAAGGACTATCTGGATTGGGCGCTCTATCGCCAGTTACGCCTGGCTCACGGTTTGTCCTACGGCCCGTGGGCGGAACGCGAGGTTTTCGGCGGCGTAGGTTTCATGAGCCTCAACGCCGACCTTGAACGCGACGACGTGGCCGATGCCGAGCACGTGCTCGATGACTTGAAGGCCGGACTGCTCAAGGACGGCCTCAATGCCGACACCTTCAATCGCCTCAAACAGGCCGCGATCGCCCGCCAGGCCTGGGCCGTACAAGGCAACAGCGCGTTGGCCGACTACTACTGGAGCGCCATCGGCAACTACGAAGATGGCCACTTCGCCAACCCGGCCCGGGAGCTGCAAGGGGTGACCCTGGAAGAGGCGAACAAGGCCGTGCGTGAATTGCTCCTGCAACCGGGGTATTTGCGGATCGAGAAGCCGTTGTTCAGTTATGACCAAGTGATGTGGCTGGTGGTCGGTGGGGCGGGCTTGATCGTGTTGATGCTGGTGGGCTGGCGTTTGCATCGCAGGAAGTAACCACTCTGTTTGGAAAGCCAACGCCTTGTGGGAAACACAATCCCCCTGTGGGAGCGAGGTGTAACTGACCGTGAACCCTCGCCACAGGGCCGCACCAGCGGTACCCTGTCGAGGTTTTTTCCTACGACGACTGTGAAACCGCCGAATGCAAAACCTGACCCTTTTCGTACAGCGCATCCTCGAATTGATGAAGCGCTACCCTGGGGTCATTGCGCTCTTTGGTTTCATCTCCGGGGTGGGCAGTTTCATTCTGGTCGATCGCCAGCAAGGCCTGGCGAGCTGGATCACCACCATCATGCTGATCAGCTGGATCTGGCTGATGCTGGAAAACAGCCTGACCAAGCTGTTCGCGCGTATTTTCAAGCGAGAAATCCCGGAACCGTTGCTGCGTTACGCAACGCAGATGATCCATCAGGAAAGCCTGTTCTTTGTCCTGCCGTTCTTCTTCATCACCACGACGTGGAACAGCGGCCAGTTGTTTTTCACCGGGCTGCTGGGCGTCGCGGCGCTGATATCGATCATCGACCCGCTCTACTACAAGTGGCTGGCTCCACGGCGCTGGGCGTTTCTGGCCCTGCACACCCTGACCCTGTTCGCCGCGCTGCTCACCGCCTTGCCGGTGATCATGCACCTGACCACCGCGCAAAGTTTCAAATGGGCACTGGGTATCTCGGTGCTGCTGTCATTCCCGAGCCTGGCGTCGATCTTCCCGATTCGTACCCTGCGCAATGCACTGGCGATCTTGAGTATCACCCTGGGCATCGGCGCCGTTGGTTGGGCGCTGCGCTCATGGGTGCCGCCGGCGACGCTGTGGATGACCGACGTGGCCATCAGCACGCAGATGCAGGACCGCACGCCTGGTGCCAGCCTCGACGAAGTCAGCGCCGAGCAGATTCGCAATGGCGGGCTCTATGCGTACACCGCGATCAACGCCCCGCGTGGCCTGGACGAGCGGATTTATCACGTCTGGAAATTCAACGGTAAAGAGGTCGACCGCATCCCCCTGGATATTCGTGGCGGGCGCAAGGAAGGTTACCGGGCCTGGACCCACAAGCAAAACTTCCCGGGCAACCCGGCCGGAAAATGGCAGGTTAGGGTGCTGACCGAAGATGGCCAGGTCATCGGCGTGCTGCGCTTCAAAGTCACGGACAGCACAGCGATCAAAGAAAAGTAATCCGGTTCGTGCTATTACGTAAATCTGCGTAATCACTGAACAAGCACGGAGCTTATGATCAGCAGCACGATGGCCGGCAACGCCCGATTGGACACGTCGATTACCCCTGCGCGGTTGCGGGTGACGGGCGATTGGACGCTTGCCCATTACGCTGACCTCAAGCTGTTGAGCGAAAAACTCCACGGCCAGTACGACGCCAACACCCCCATCGACCTCAATGGTCTCGGCACCCTCGACACCGCCGGCGCCTCGCTGTTGGTCGAACTGCTCGGCTCCGAGCGCCTCGGTCGTTCCGCCGAACATCCTGATTGCACACTCTCCGCCGCCGATCGGGCCTTGCTGCAAACCGTCTACTGCTCGTTGACCGACTTCTGCGTACCGATCAAGGAACCGGAAGTCAGCGTTTCCATTCAGTTGCTGACCCGCATTGGCCGCGCGGTGGACACCGTCTGGCAGGACACCCTGCAACTGCTGGGTTTCGTCGGCCTGATCATCGAAACCATCGTCCGCGGCCTGTTCCGTCCCAAGCGCTGGCGCGTTACGCCGATGATCGCCCACATCGAACAGACCGGTCTCGACGCCGCCCCCATCGTTGCATTGCTGACTTTTCTGGTGGGCGCCGTGGTGGCGTTCCTCGGGTCGACGGTGCTGGCCACTTTCGGCGCCACCGTCTTCACCGTGGACCTGGTGGGGTTTGCCTTCCTGCGCGAATTCGGTGTGTTGCTGACCGCGATCCTGATGGCCGGGCGCACCGCCAGTGCGTTCACGGCGCAAATCGGTTCGATGAAGGCCAACGAGGAAATCGACGCCATCCGCACCCTGGGCCTCGATCCCGTGGAGTTGCTGGTGGTGCCGCGGGTCCTGGCGTTGCTGATCGCCTTACCCATGCTGACCTTTCTGGCGATGCTGTCGGGGATTATCGGCGGTGCCGTGGTCTGCGCGGTGGCGCTGGATATCTCGCCGGCGATGTTCCTTTCGCTGCTGCAAACGGACATCGGCGTTCAGCACTTTCTGGTGGGGATCGTCAAAGCACCGGTGTTCGCCTTCCTCATCGCCGCCATCGGTTGCCTGGAAGGTTTCAAGGTCAGTGGCAGCGCTGAGTCTGTGGGCGCGCACACCACGTCGAGTGTGGTGCAGTCGATTTTCGTGGTGATCGTGATGGATGCGATCGCCGCGATGTTTTTCATGGAGATGGGTTGGTGAGTCGAGTACCCCGAGCGCCCACCGAGGCGGTGATTGAAGTCCGTGGGTTGTGCAACCGCTTTGGAAGCCAGAGCGTGCATGAGAACCTCGATCTGGACTTGTACAAGGGCGAGATCCTCGCCGTGGTCGGCGGCTCTGGCAGCGGCAAATCGGTGCTGCTGCGCAGCATTGTCGGGTTGCGCCAGCCCAGCGAAGGCGTGGTGAAAGTCTTCGGGAAAAACCTGCCGAGCTTGTCCGAACACGAGCGCTCGCTGGTGGAGCGGCGATTCGGCGTGCTGTTCCAGAAAGGCGCGCTGTTCTCTTCGCTGACCGTGACCGAGAACGTCGCCCTGCCGCTGATCGAACACGCCGGCTTGAGCCGCAACGACGCCGAGCACCTGGCTGCGGTGAAAATGGCCCTGGCCGGGTTGCCACTGTCGGCGGCGGAGAAATACCCGTCATCGCTGTCCGGCGGCATGATCAAGCGTGCCGCGCTGGCCCGCGCGTTGGCGCTGGACCCGGACATCCTGTTTCTCGACGAGCCCACCGCCGGTCTCGACCCGATCGGCGCCGCCGCGTTCGACCAATTGATCCTGACCCTGCGCGACGCCCTGGGCCTGAGTGTCTTTCTGGTGACCCACGACCTCGACACGCTCTACACCATCACCGACCGGGTGGCGGTGCTGGCGCAGAAAAAAGTGCTGGTGGCGGACGCCATCGACAAGGTGTCGGAAACCAACGATGCGTGGATTCACGAATACTTCCATGGCCCTCGAGGCCGCGCGGCATTGACGGCCGCCCAACAGCTCAACGAGGTCTGACATGGAAACCCGAGCCCATCATGTATTGATCGGCCTGTTCACCGTGATTGTGGTGACCGCCGCGCTGCTGTTCGGCCTGTGGCTGGCCAAGTCCAGTGTCGACACCGAGTTCAAGGACTACGAAGTCGTGTTCAACGAGGCGGTCAGCGGTTTGTCCAAGGGCAGTTCGGTGCAGTACAGCGGGATCAAGGTCGGCGATGTGATCTCGCTGCGCCTGGACCCGAAAGACCCGCGCCGGGTGCTGGCGCGAATTCGCCTGGCCGGCGATACCCCGGTCAAGGAAGACACCCAGGCCAAACTGGCCCTGACCGGCGTCACCGGGACTTCGATCATCCAGCTCAGCGGCGGCACGCCACAGAGCCCGACGCTCAAGGGCAAGGACGGCAACCTGCCGACCATCGTCGCCTCGCCCTCACCCATCGCCCGCCTGCTCAATGACAGCGAAGACCTGATGGCCGGGGTGACCACGCTGATGCATAACGTCAACCTGATGTTCTCCACGGAAAACATCGAGCGCATCAGCAACACCCTGGAGCACCTGGAGCAAACCACCGGGGTCATTGCCGATCAGCGCGGCGATATCCGCCAGGCCATGCAGCAACTGGCGTCGGTGGGCAAGCAGGCCAACACCATGCTGGAGCAGACCACGGCGCTGATGCGCAATGCCAACGGGCTGCTCAATGAGCATGGCAAGGAAGCGCTGGGCAGTGCCGAGCAGGCGATGAAGTCGCTGCAGGAGAGCAGCGCCACCCTCAACAAACTGATCACCGCCAATCAGGATTCGCTCAACAGCGGCATGCAAGGCCTCAATGGCCTGGGCCCGGCCGTGCACGAGATGCGCGAAACCCTGTCCTCGCTGCGCGCCATTACCAAACGCCTGGAGGCCAACCCTAGCGGTTACCTGCTGGGCAGTGACAAGACCAAGGAATTCACGCCATGAAGCTGATTCGGATTGCCCTCCTCGCTGGCTTCACGCTGATCGGTTCGTGCTCGATCCTGCCCAAGCCCGAGCCCTTCGAGGTCTATCGATTGCCGTCGACCCAGAGCGCATCGGCCAGCCATGGCACGCCGCAGCGCTGGTCGCTGCGCCTGAGCAAATTCCAGTCCAGCGAAGCGTTGAACAGTCCGAACATTGCAGTGATTCCCCAGGGCGATGTGATCAGCCACTACAAGGGTTCACGCTGGAGCGACCCGGCGCCGGTACTGGTGCGCAATCGGCTGCTGGAAGGTTTCCAGCATGACGGACGGGTGCTGTTGTTGAGCACCGATGACAGCATTTTCCAGACCGATCTTGAATTGGGCGGCAGCCTGCAGGCGTTCCAGACGGAATACCAGGGCACGAATGCCAGCGCAGTCGTGCGTCTGGATGCATTGCTGGTGCGCAGTTACGACCAGCGCATCCTCGCCAGCCGCCGCTTTGAAGTGCGCCAGCCCTTGAGCGATATGCAGGTCCCGGCGGTGGTGGTCGGGTTCGGTCAGGCGAACGATCAGTTGACCGCGCAGGTGGTGAATTGGGCGGTTGAGCAAGGGCAGAAATTGGCGCCGCCACCGAGACCTTGAGGAAGAACACAGTCCCCCTGTGGGAGCGGGCTTGCTCGCGAAAGCGGTGTATCAGGCAACATTGATGTCGACTGACACTCCCTCTTCGCGAGCAAGTCGGATCGCCGCACCGCCGCTCCCACAGTTGATTTGTGTCGGCGTTATCAGCTCTGCAAAAACGCCTGATGCAGCTCAGCCAGCGTTTCAAAGTGATACGCAGGCGCTTCGGCGCTCAACTCTTCATGGCTGCCGAACCCGTAACCCACCGCCGCCCCGTCCATGCCATTGCTGCGCGCGCCGATCAGGTCGTGCTTGCGGTCGCCGATCATCAGGGTGTTGGCCGGGTCCAGGTTTTCTTCGGCCATCAGGTGGGCAATCAGTTCGACCTTGTTGGTCCGGGTGCCGTCCAGTTCGCTGCCGTAAATCACCTTGAAGTGTTTGGCAAAGTCGAAATGCCGGGCGATTTCCCGGGCAAACACCCACGGTTTCGAGGTAGCGATGTACAGCTGCCGCCCTTGTCCGTTCAGGGTTTCCAGCAGCGGCGTGACACCATCGAACATGCGGTTTTCGTAGAGGCCGGTGACCTTGAAGCGCTCGCGGTAGAAGTTCACCGCCTCCCAGGCCCTGGCTTCATCGAAGTCGTAGAACTGCATGAACGCCTGCAACAGCGGAGGACCGATGAAGTGTTCGAGCTTGGCCAGGTCCGGTTCATCGATACCCAGTTTGCCCAGGGCGAACTGGATCGAACGGGTGATGCCCTCGCGCGGGTCGGTCAGGGTGCCATCGAGGTCGAATAAAACGGTTTGGTAATGCATGTCGAATCCTGAATAAGGGGGCCGGGTCAAAGCTGGTCGTAGCCTTCGGCCAGATGCAGGTCCTTGAGCTTCACGTAGTTCGCCGCGCTGTAGGTGAAAAAGGCCCGTTCCTTGTCAGTCAGCGGGCGGATCTGCTTCACCGGGCTGCCCACATACAGGAAGCCGCTTTGCAGATGCTTGCCCGGCGGCACCAGGCTGCCGGCACCGATGATCACATCATCGTCGACGACCGCGCCGTCCATGACGATGCTGCCCATGCCGATCAACACTCGGCTGCCTACCGAACAACCATGCAGCATGACCTTGTGGGCAATGGTCACGTCATCGCCGATCAGCAGCGGAAAACCGTCGGGGTTGAACGGCCCGGCGTGGGTGATGTGCAACACGCAGCCATCCTGCACGCTGGTGCGCGCGCCGATGCGGATGCGGTGCATGTCGCCACGAATCACTGTCAGCGGCCAGATGGAGCTGTCTTCGCCAATTTCAACGTCGCCGATCACCACCGCCGAGCCGTCGACAAAAGCGCCTTTACCCAGCAGCGGCGTGTGGTTCTGATACTTGCGAAGGTTCACGATAGGGTTTCTCTCTGTTGCTGATAGCTGCGGTGAGCGTCGATTGTAATTAAGATGACTGCATGTTTCTCCAGCCAAGGTATCAACCGTGAGCGTGAACAACCCTCTTTTGCAGTCCTATGACCTGCCGCCGTTCTCCGCCATCCGCGCCGAACACGTACAACCGGCCATTGAACAGATCCTGGCTGACAACCGTGCCGCCATCGTCGAGATCCTCAAGACCCAGGTCAAACAGCCAACGTGGGCGGGCCTGGTGCTGGCGATGGACGAACTCAACGACCGCCTGGGCGCCGCCTGGAGCCCGGTCAGCCACCTCAACGCCGTGTGCAACAGCGCCGAACTGCGTGAAGCCTACGAGTCGTGCCTGCCGGCCTTGAGCGCCTACTCCACCGAATTGGGGCAGAACCGCGAACTGTTCCAGGCTTTCGAAGCCCTGGCCAACAGCCCGGAGGCCGCCGGTTTCGACGTGGCGCAGAAAACTATCCTGGAACACTCCCTGCGTGACTTCCGTCTGTCGGGTATCGACCTGCCGGAAGCCGAACAGAAGCGTTACGCCGAAGTGCAGAGCAAGCTGTCCGAATTGGGCAGCCGTTTCTCCAACCAGTTGCTCGATGCCACTCAGGCGTGGACCAAGCACATCACCGATGAAGCAGCCCTCGCCGGCCTGACCGACTCGGCCAAGGCGCAAATGGCCGCCGCGGCTCAGGCCAAGGATCTGGACGGCTGGCTGATCACCCTGGAATTCCCGAGCTATTACGCGGTGATGACCTACGCCCAGGACCGCGCATTGCGTGAAGAGGTTTACGCCGCGTACTGCACCCGTGCGTCGGACCAGGGCCCGAACGCCGGCCAGAACGACAATGGCCCGGTCATGGAAGAAATCCTCGACCTGCGTCAGGAGCTGGCCAAGCTGCTGGGTTTCAGCAGTTTCTCCGAGCTGAGCCTGGCGACCAAAATGGCCGAATCCAGCGATCAGGTACTGAGCTTCCTGCGGGACCTGGCCAAGCGCAGCAAGCCGTTCGCCGCCCAGGATCTGGAACAGCTCAAGGCTTATGCCGCCGAACAGGGCTGCCCGGACCTGCAAAGCTGGGACAGCGGTTTCTACGGTGAAAAACTCCGTGAACAACGCTACAGCGTGGCCCAGGAAGCCCTGCGTGCCTACTTCCCGATCGACAAGGTGCTCAGCGGCCTGTTCGCCATCGTCCAGCGCCTGTACGGCATCGAGATTGCCGAGCAGAAAGGTTTCGATACCTGGCACCCGGATGTCCGCCTGTTTGAAATCAAGGAAAACGGCCAGCACGTCGGCCGCTTCTTCTTCGACCTTTACGCTCGCGCCAACAAGCGTGGCGGTGCCTGGATGGATGGCGCCCGCGACCGCCGTCGCACCGCTGGCGGTGTATTGCAAAGCCCGGTGGCGAACCTGGTGTGCAACTTCACCCCGGCTGACAGCGGCAAGCCTGCGCTGCTGACCCACGACGAAGTCACCACCCTGTTCCACGAGTTTGGTCACGGCCTGCATCACCTGCTGACCCGAGTCGAGCATGCTGGCGTGTCCGGCATCAACGGCGTGGCCTGGGATGCGGTCGAGCTGCCGAGCCAGTTTATGGAAAACTGGTGCTGGGAGCCGGAAGGCCTGGCGCTGATTTCCGGTCACTATGAATCCGGCGAACCGCTGCCCCAGGACTTGCTCGGGAAAATGCTCGCGGCGAAAAACTTCCAGTCCGGCCTGATGATGGTTCGCCAACTGGAGTTCTCGCTGTTCGACTTCGAACTGCACGCCACCCACGGCGACGGCCGCAGCGTGCTGCAAGTGCTCGAAGGCGTGCGCGACGAGGTCTCGGTGATGCGTCCACCGGCCTACAACCGTTTCCCTAACAGCTTCGCTCACATCTTCGCTGGCGGTTACGCCGCGGGTTACTACAGCTACAAATGGGCTGAAGTGCTGTCGGCCGATGCGTTCTCGAAGTTCGAAGAAGAAGGCGTGCTCAACGCCGACACCGGTCGTGCGTTCCGCGAAGCAATCCTGGCCCGTGGCGGCTCCCAGGAGCCGATGGTGCTGTTCGTCGACTTCCGTGGTCGTGAGCCATCAATTGACGCACTCTTGCGCCACAGCGGCCTGAGTGAGGACGCGGCAGCATGAGTGAGGGGCCTGTGATTACGAAAAAACGCTTTATCGCCGGGGCGGTCTGCCCGGCATGCAGCGAGCCGGACAAGTTGATGATGTGGAATGAAGACCAGGTCCCGCACCGAGAGTGCGTGGCCTGCGGTTACTCCGACACACTCAATGAGCAAGGACTGTCGGTGCCCAAGGAGTTGGGTACGCGGGTTAACACCAGCGCACTCAAACCTGCCGACACCAAGGTTCAGGCGGTTCAGTTCTTCCCGAATCCGAAACTGAAGAAAAAGCCTGACGAACAAAACTGAGTGAAAAAAGCCCCCGTTGCGCAATGCAACGGGGGCTTTTTTTATTCGATATGAGCGGACTTGAACCAGCTCTTCATAGAACACGCGGCGAACGGGCTGGTGCTGCAGTCGCCATTGGCCAAGGCCGTGCGCAGTTTTTCCACATCGGCCTGCATCATGTAGCGAATGCCGTCCTTGAAGTGGGTGCTGTCGCCAAAGCCGCCTTGGGTCATTTCGTTCAGGGCCTCCTCCTTGGTCCAGCCCTGGATGACAACCCGGTACATGGCTGCCATCAGGCCGGTACGGTCGGAACCGTGTTTGCAGTGCATCAGCACCGGGCCTTTGGCTTCGGCAGACTGAATGGCGCGCAAGGCCTTGAGCACATCGGCGTCATCCACATGGTTGGTGCGATAAGGCAGTTGTACTTGCGTGATGCCTGGCGTGGACAACCAACTGGAATCTGCTTCGGGCAGGAAGTTGATTACCGTACCCACTTGGAGTTTCTCCAGCAGCGGCACCGCGCCCTTGTCCGGCAAGGCGCTGCGATAGAGCGTCGGCGACATCTGGAAGAGGTTGTATTGCTTCTCTACCTGTTGAGCCCAGTCTGCCGGACGCTTCATCCCACCGTCGTCAGCAAGTGCCGGTGTCAGGTTAACGAGTGCAACCAGCGACAGGCATATTGCAGATAAAAAACGTGGGAAAGGCATGCTTGAGCGACCGTTCAGAAAGGTACGGGAAGAGGGTGGCAAGGATCAGCCATGCACGGTCAAAGGCCTGTGAGCTGACTGTCAAAGAATCGTGAAGCCTGCGCTCAGGTTATAGTTTCAGTTTGATGAATGCTTTGAGCAAACCGTTCAGTTCGGCCCCATAGTCAAACACATGTCCAGTTTCAGGGTTGCGTTCACGACCTTCAAAAGGCGAGCCGGAATCCGCAGATTTGGTCTCGTACACACCGAGGCTATACAGCTGATGATCCTCTTCATCAATGTCAAATACCTCAACATCTACTCGAAGCTCAGCGGGAAGACGATATAGGTACGCTATGCCCTCTGGAGCAATTATCTGTTGATGATAAAAAGCGAGTGCAAGTTGTGTAAGGGCGGCAGTGTCCTTTTCGTCGATACTATTGTCTGGAATGACATTGATATCGGACCATGGATCAAAATCGAGCTTTGAAGTCTTGCTATCGTCTTTTATATGGAGTGTCACGGAGGGAGCGCTTGCGAGAACATCAGCGAACTGCTCCATTGTTTTGTTTGGATACTCGTCTGCCCTTATTAGCTTGATAACTACCTGCACATCTTTTGGAGTTTCTATTTTTTGTAGATAAGCACCGGTTTTTATGGGCTTGGACATTTTTTATCCTCGTGGCTGTCTGGAATGCATGCGGGAGCCCGCATGCATTCGGCATAGCGCTTTCCAGAGATTGGAAAGTCAGGGCTCAGGGATTGACGATACTGGCATAGGCTTTTGCCAGCGCCTGCAACTTGGCTTTGTCGTCGGCACCGATGTTTCCGTCGCCATCGACATCCTTGCCAACAGCCCTGATGCTGAACGAGTTACCACGGTCTGTGGAAACAGCTGTGTAAAACTCCGAGTCGACCAGGTTTTCAATTTGAACATTGTTTTCCGCATCCCAACTCAGCTCTTTTCGAGCAAGTTGTAGCGAAACCAGTGTGTTGGGCTCCGAAGGACTCGGTTGCATGAGTTGCAGAAAGATACCGCGCTGGTTAAAGAAAGACATTAATAAATCCTTTTATTTGATCGCTGTTGAGGGTGTTGTTTGTCGGGCTGAATATACGGGTGGGTATTTGATCTAACCACTGACTATATGTTTCTTCAGTTTTCTCATCATTGACGAACAAGTAACTAACGACGCCCCGTCGCCAGATGAAGGGCTGAGCGGTACTGGTCGATTCGCAGTGGGTCGTATACTGTATGGATATACAGATCAAGGAGTCCGCCGATGGTTAGCTCTATGCCTCCCCGCGGCCGCGGCACCGCAACCAACCCGCACAACCGCTTTGCCCCCAGTCATTCGGTGGTTGAGGACGACGGCTGGTACCAGGAAGTTCCGCTCACCCAGGGCACCGAGGTGAGCATTGAAAGGGCAAAAACCATCATTACCCGTAACACTTCACCGGACTTGCCCTTCGACCGCTCGATCAATCCCTACCGCGGCTGCGAGCACGGTTGCATTTATTGCTATGCGCGCCCCAGTCACGCTTATTGGGACATGTCACCGGGGCTGGATTTCGAGACAAAACTGATCGCCAAGACCAACGCCGTGGATGTGCTGGAGGAGCAGCTGTCCAAACGTGGGTATCAATGTGCGCCGATCAACCTCGGCTCCAACACCGACCCCTATCAGCCGATCGAGCGTGAATACAGAATCACCCGGCAAACCCTCGAAGTGCTCCTGCGTTACCGACACCCCGTGACTATCGTCACCAAGGGCTCGCTGATTCTTCGCGACCTGGACCTGCTGACCGAACTTGCCAGCCAAAGACTGGTGGCGGTGATGATCAGCCTGACCACCCTGGACGACGAGCTCAAGCGCATCCTCGAACCCCGCGCCGCAGCGCCCAAGGCCCGGTTGCGGGCTATCAGGGTCATGCGCGAGGCGGGCATTCCGGTGGGCGTGCTGTGTTCACCGATGATTCCGATGATCAACGACAGTGAACTCGAAAGCCTGCTCACCGAGGCCCATGCGGCCGGGGCGCAAAGTGCTGCCTACATGATGTTGCGCCTGCCGCTGGAAGTGGCGCCGCTGTTCGAAGAATGGCTGGGCGCCCACTATCCGCAACGGGCGGCACATGTGCTGAGCCTGATTCGCCAGAGCCGTGGCGGTGAACTCTACGACAGCCGCTTTGGCGCTCGAATGCGCGGTGAAGGCCCCTTCGCCGACCTGCTGGCACAGCGCTTTGCCAAAACCATCAAGCGCCTGGGGCTCAATCGCCGGGAAGGCTTTGATCTGGACTGCAATGCCTTTTGTCCGCCCGGTCGCCAAATGTCGTTGATTTGAGGACAATTGGCCTATGGTTGAGTACTGAAGATCGCGCTCACGCCTTGGGCTGGTCACGTTTTTTGTGACCTGGAACACGCATTCTAGAGCGTTTTATTCAGTTTCAATTAAGATTCGGCCGCTACCTTGTTCATCGAGTGACTGATGGGTCGAGATTTTTGGCCTGGATGTTTTTTAACCAGCCACTGGCTTCACACCGGACCACACGGGAAGATTCCCTGAGCCCGCCAATGAGGATGAATTGATGAGTGACAAGGATAAACAGCCGTTGGCTGCGTCGGCTTCAGCCCAACCCGAGGCCGAAACCGCCGATGCAGCGTTGCAGCATATCGTTGACGGCTTTTTGCATTTTCATCATGAGATCTTTCCTCAGCAGGAAGAGCTCTTCAAGAAACTCGCCACAGCCCAGCGGCCACGAGCGATGTTCATCGCCTGCGCCGATTCGCGCATCGTTCCCGAGTTGATTACCCAAAGCTCCCCCGGCGACCTGTTCGTGACCCGTAACGTCGGCAACGTCGTGCCGCCTTACGGGCAAATGAACGGTGGTGTTTCCACGGCCATCGAGTACGCCGTTCTGGCTCTGGGGGTGCATCACATCATCATTTGCGGGCATTCCGACTGCGGCGCCATGCGCGCGGTGCTCAACCCGGACAGTCTGGAAAAAATGCCCACGGTCAAAGCCTGGCTGCGTCATGCCGAAGTGGCCAAGACCATGGTGCAGGAGAACTGCAACTGCTCTAGCGAAAGCGAAAGCATGCACATCCTCACCGAAGAGAATGTGATCGCCCAATTGCAGCATCTGCGCACCCATCCGTCGGTGGCCTCGCGCATGGCCAACGGTCAGCTATTTATTCACGGCTGGGTCTACAACATCGAAACCAGCGAAATCAAAGCGTACGACGCCGATCAAGGCTGTTTCCTGCCGCTCAATGGCAGCCTGCCAATTCCAGTGGCGACGCCCAAAGCGCGCTTCTAAACCCTCCTAAATCGTTGTGTGGTTCAGCCGAGGCTGCCGTTCAGGCAGCCTGGTTTTGCCATGCCTGAAGAAAACTTCGGGAGACTCGCCATGCGTGCTGCTCGACTCAAAGCTGTTCTGCCACGGGAGCTGCTGGCTTCTGTGGTTGTGTTTCTGGTCGCCCTGCCCCTGTGCATGGGCATCGCGATTGCCTCGGGGCTGCCGCCGGCCAAAGGCCTGATCACCGGCATCATCGGTGGTCTGGTGGTCGGCTGGTTGGCCGGCTCGCCGCTACAAGTCAGCGGTCCGGCGGCGGGCCTGGCCGTTCTGGTATTCGAGTTGGTCCGCCAGCACGGCATTGCCATGCTTGGGCCCATTCTGTTGCTGGCGGGTTTGTTGCAACTGGTGGCTGGCCGTTTGAAGCTGGGCTGCTGGTTTCGGGTGACGGCACCTGCGGTGGTGTACGGCATGCTGGCCGGGATTGGCGTGTTGATCATCCTGTCTCAGGTACATGTGATGCTGGATGCCGTGCCCAAACCCTCGGGTCTGGATAACCTGGCGGCCTTCCCGGCGGCGATGGCTCAGGCGTTGCCCTCGTTTGGCTGGCAAGCCGGGTTGCTCGGTTTGTCGACGATCGCTGTCATGTGGCTGTGGGAGAAATTCCGTCCGCAATCCCTGCGCTTCGTTCCAGGCGCGCTACTTGGCGTCGGTCTGGCCACGCTTGCCAGCCTGGTGCTGGCGTTGCAGGTCAAACGGGTTGAGGTTCCGGCCAACCTGACGGAGGCCATCGACTGGCTGAAGCCCGCGGATCTGCTCAACCTGGCTGATCCGACCTTGCTGATCGCGGCGTTTGCCGTGGCCTTCATCGCCAGCGCCGAAACCTTGCTTTCAGCCGCCGCGGTTGATCGCATGCACAGTGGTCAGCGCTCGGACTTCGACCGGGAATTGTCGGCGCAAGGTATCGGCAACATGCTGTGTGGCCTGCTTGGGGCGTTGCCGATGACCGGCGTTATCGTACGCAGTTCGGCGAATGTTCAGGCCGGCGCAACCACGCGCTTTTCGACCATTTTCCACGGCCTGTGGTTGTTGGCGTTCGTACTGTTGCTGTCCAGCGTGCTGCAAAGCATTCCGGTGGCGAGCCTGGCGGGCGTGCTGGTGTACACCGGTTTCAAGCTGGTGGATCTCAAGGTCTTCCGTGGTTTGGGCCGGTATGGTCGGGCACCGATGTTCACCTATGCGGCAACCGCGCTCGCCATCGTTTTCACGGACTTGCTGACTGGCGTGTTGATTGGTTTCGGCCTGACGCTGGTGAAACTGGCGCTGAAAGCTTCGCGGTTGAAAATCAGCCTGATCGACCTGCCGCAGGATGGGGAAATGGAATTGCGCCTGGCAGGGGCGGCGACCTTCCTCAAAGTGCCGGCGCTGACCCAGGTGCTGGGTAGCATTCCGCCAGGCGCGACGGTGCATGTGCCGCTCAATAACTTGAGCTACATCGATCACTCGTGTCTGGAGTTGCTTGAGGAATGGGGCCGGGCGAACGCGGCCAAGGGTTCGAAGCTGTTGATTGAATCGCGGGGATTGAAGCGCAGGCTCGAAGGCAGGGTTCGTACCAACACGGGCATAGGTGCGGCTGGCTGAGGTCCAATGTGGGGGCGAGCTTGCTCGCTCCCACAGGGGATTGTGTTTACCGGTGGATCAAGCCGCCGGCTGATCCAGTTCCAGGCCTACGCCCAAACGGCGGGACATGCACGGCCAGCGTTTCCACGCGGTGCCGGTGTCCGGGCTGTTGAGCTTTTCACGGTAGGCTTCCACCGACTCCAGTGCGAAGCTTTCGTCGTTGAGCATCTCGTCGATGGCGTGATGCACCACTTCGTCCAGTTGGTTGGCGAACGACTCACCGATCAATTGATGAGCAATCAGGTTGGCGACAGTCATGTCCAAGGGGATCAGTGGCTGGCCGAAATGCTTGATGTACAGGTCATTGACCTCTTCGACAAACCGGTGCGCCAGATAGGCTTCATCCAGCAGGCTGTCGAGCCCGACATGGCCGGCCATGATGGCTGGCGGCTGGAGGAAGTACTGCTCGGCGATTGCCAGCACCGGTTTGATCTGTGACTCAATGCCCGCTTCCCTGGCGACTTCATTGGCTGCATCCAGCAGATCGGGCACTTCTTCGATGTAGGCGGCGACAAATCGCGTCAGTACGCCGTTGGTATCGGTCTCCGGCAATTGGATCGCCGGGTGCAGATGAGGCAGTTTACTTTCCAGCTGACGCGTCAGCAGGCCGGTCTCGGCTTCGTGTTGTTGGGCTTTTTGGATCTGCTCGCGCAATGCGGCGGTGTTCATGAAAACTCCAGGAAACAAGGCAATGAAATAGGGAAGACATAACTTAGCTGGCTTACGAAAAATGCTAAGACGCATTTGTCATAATTATTTCATCCTTGAGACGGCCCCGTTATATCGGTTTGCCACCACTCGTCTGCATCCTTCTCCATTCGTACCCTGCAAAGCAAGTTAATGCTGTTTCAGATGATTTACGCCTTCGCATTGCGAGGTCAGAGGTGCTGTCTATACTCGGGTTGGAATGGAGTTAGCTGATGACGCCCGACTGCATATGCAGCAAGGCCCGGTGCTCAAGTTCGTAGTCTGATGCAGCCGCTCCCTTGCCGCAGGTGAAAGCCGGCGGGATAACAAGAACGATAAGGGGAACCCGCAATGATGCGACATCCACATGTCTGGATGGGCCTCCTGTTGTGGTCGATTTTCAGTCAGGCGCAAGCGGCCTGGACTGTGAATATGGCGCCTGGAGCGACTGAAATCAGTCACGCAGTATTCGACCTGCACATGATCATTTTCTGGATCTGTGTGGTGATCGGCATCATCGTATTTGGTGCCATGTTCTGGTCGATGATTCTCCACCGCCGCTCGACCGGGCAGGTGGCCGCCAAATTTCATGAAAGCACCACCGTCGAAATCCTCTGGACCATCGTACCCTTCCTGATCCTGGTGGCCATGGCGATTCCCGCTACCGCGACCCTGATCAAGATGTACGACGCCAGCGAGCCGGAAATCGATATCCAGATCACCGGCTACCAGTGGAAGTGGCACTACAAATACCTGGGCCAGGACGTCGAGTTCTTCAGCAACCTGACCACCCCTCAGGATCAAATCCACAACAAGGAAACCAAGGGCGAGCATTACCTGCTCGAAGTCGACAAGCCATTGGTGCTGCCGGTCGGCGCCAAAGTGCGCTTCCTTGTGACCTCCGCCGACGTCATCCACTCCTGGTGGGTGCCGGCTTTCGCGGTCAAGCGCGATGCGATTCCCGGGTTCGTCAATGAAGCCTGGACCCGCGTCGACAAGCCCGGCATCTACCGTGGCCAGTGCGCCGAGTTGTGCGGCAAGGATCACGGCTTCATGCCGACCGTGGTCGAGGTCAAGGAAAAGGCCGATTACGAAAAATGGCTGGCCGATCGCAAGACCGAGGCCGCGCAACTCAAAGAACTGACCAGCAAGGAATGGACGCTCGAGGAGCTCAAGGAACGCGGCGACAAGGTCTATCACACCACCTGCGTGGCCTGTCACCAGGCCGAAGGCCAGGGTCTGCCGCCGATGTTCCCGGCACTCAAGGGCTCGAAAATCGCCACCGGACCGAAAGACGCTCACCTGAGCATTGTCTTCCACGGCAAGCCTGGCACTTCCATGGCCGCATTCGGCAAGCAACTCTCGGAGGTCGATATCGCGGCGGTCGTGACCTATGAACGTAACGCCTGGGGCAACAACAAGGGCGACATGGTCACGCCTAAAGAAGTGCTGGAGCTGAAACAGGCGGAAAGCAAATGACCCGGTCTATTGCGCACCTAAGGAACCGCTCGGGGCTACGCACCCCGGCCTGCCCAGCCCATCTGTTTGCAGGAGACAGAACATGACTGCTGTAATCGATGAACATGTTCATACCGCCACCGACCACGCCCACGGCCCCGCCAAAGGCCTGATGCGCTGGGTGCTGACTACCAACCACAAGGATATCGGTACGCTGTACCTGTGGTTTGCATTCTCCATGTTCCTGCTTGGCGGTTCGTTCGCGATGGTGATTCGCGCCGAGCTGTTCCAGCCGGGGCTGCAGATCGTCCAGCCGGAATTCTTCAACCAGATGACCACCATGCACGGTCTGGTGATGGTCTTCGGTGCGGTGATGCCGGCCTTCGTCGGTCTCGCCAACTGGATGATCCCGCTGATGATCGGCGCACCGGACATGGCCCTGCCGCGCATGAACAACTTCAGCTTCTGGCTGTTACCGGCGGCGTTCCTGCTGTTGGTGTCGACCCTGTTCACTCCGGGCGGCGGGCCGAACTTCGGCTGGACGTTTTACGCGCCGCTGTCGACGACCTACGCGCCGGAAAGCGTGACCTTCTTCATCTTCGCCATCCACTTGATGGGGATCAGTTCGATCATGGGCGCGATCAACGTGATCGCCACCATCCTCAACCTGCGCGCCCCCGGCATGACGCTGATGAAAATGCCGCTGTTCGTCTGGACCTGGCTGATCACCGCGTTCCTGCTGATCGCGGTGATGCCGGTACTGGCCGGTTGCGTGACGATGATGCTGATGGACATCCACTTCGGCACCAGTTTCTTCAGTGCAGCCGGTGGCGGAGACCCGGTGCTGTTCCAGCATGTGTTCTGGTTCTTCGGTCACCCCGAGGTGTACATCATGATCCTGCCGGCGTTCGGTGCCGTCAGCTCGATCATTCCGGCTTTTTCGCGCAAGCCACTGTTCGGCTACACCTCGATGGTCTACGCCACGGCGAGTATCGCGTTCCTGTCGTTCATCGTCTGGGCGCACCACATGTTCGTGGTCGGCATTCCGCTGGTGGGCGAGTTGTTCTTCATGTACGCCACGCTGCTGATCGCGGTGCCTACCGGCGTGAAGGTGTTCAACTGGGCCAGCACCATGTGGCAGGGTTCGCTGACGTTCGAGACGCCGATGCTGTTTGCCGTGGCGTTCGTGATCCTGTTCTCCATCGGCGGTTTCTCCGGGTTGATGTTGGCCATCGCCCCGGCGGACTTCCAGTACCAGGACACCTACTTCGTGGTCGCGCACTTCCACTACGTGCTGGTGCCGGGGGCGATCTTCGGGATCTTCGCCTCGGCCTATTACTGGATGCCGAAATGGACCGGCCACATGTACGACGAAACCCTCGGCAAGCTGCATTTCTGGCTGTCGTTCATCGGCATGAACCTGGCCTTCTTCCCTATGCACTTTGTAGGGCTGGCGGGCATGCCGCGACGGATTCCGGACTACAACCTGCAGTTCGCCGACTTCAACATGGTGTCGTCGATCGGCGCATTCATGTTCGGTGCCACGCAGATCTTCTTCCTGTTCATCGTGATCAAGACCATTCGCGGCGGCCCGCCGGCACCGGCAAAGCCGTGGGATGGGGCTGAAGGTCTGGAGTGGAGCATCCCGTCGCCGGCGCCGTATCACACCTTCACCACGCCGCCGGAAGTGAAATGAAACGCCTCGGTCCTGTGGGAGCTGGCTTGCCTGCGATGTATGCGACGCGGTGTGTCAGGCAAACCGCTATCGCGAGCAAGCTCGCTCCCACAGGGATTGGTGTGGAGGTTCGAAGTTATGGCTGACTCGATTTCGATGAAGAAACTGGTCACGCGCCTGCTGACCGTGGTGGTGGCGATGTTTGTGTTCGGCTTTGCACTGGTGCCGATCTACGACGTGATGTGCAAGGCCTTCGGCATTAATGGCAAGACCGGCGGGCAGTACGAGGGTGAGCAAACGGTCGACACCTCGCGGCAGGTGCGCGTGCAGTTTCTGTCGACCAACACTGCCGACATGCCCTGGGACTTCTATCCCAAGGGCGAGGAGCTGGTGGCCCATCCGGGGGCGGTGAACGAGATGATCTTCATCGCTCACAACCCCACCGATAAGCCGATGAGTGCCCAGGCTGTGCCGAGCATTGCGCCGAGTACCGCAGCGGCGTACTTCCACAAGACCGAATGTTTCTGCTTTACCCAGCAAGTGCTGCAGCCCGGTCAGCGGATCGAGATGCCGGTACGTTTCATCGTTGACCGTGACATGCCCAAGGATGTGAAGCACCTGACGCTGTCCTACACGCTGTTCGATATCACCGCCCGACATCCACCGGTTTCTGTAAACACTGGCGGCTGAGCGTGCCCGATAAGGAGAACAATAAATGGCAACTCATGAACATTATTACGTCCCGGCCCAGAGCAAATGGCCGATCATCGCCACGGTCGGGATGTTCGTCACGGTGTTTGGCCTGGCCACCTGGTTCAATGACCTGAAGGCAGCACGCCCGGAGTCCCACGGCCCGCTGATCTTTTTCGTCGGTGGCCTGTTGCTGGCCTACATGCTGTTCGGCTGGTTCGGTACGGTGATCAAGGAAAGTCGCGGCGGCTTGTACAGCGCACAGATGGATCGCTCGTTCCGCTGGGGCATGAGCTGGTTCATTTTCTCGGAGGTGATGTTCTTCATCGCCTTTTTTGGCGCGCTGTTTTATGTCCGTCATATCTCCGGGCCAGCGCTCGGTGGTGAAGGCGCCAAAGGCATGGCGCACATGCTGTGGCCGAACTTCCAGTTCACCTGGCCGCTGCTGAGCAACCCCGACTCGAAACTGTTTCCGCCGCCCAAGGAAGTCATCAGCCCCTGGGGCCTGCCGTTGCTCAACACCGTGTTGCTGGTCAGTTCCAGCGTGACCGTGACCATCGCCCACCATGCCTTGAAAAAGGGCCATCGCGGCGCACTGAAACTCTGGCTGGCACTCACCGTATTGCTCGGCTGTGCGTTCCTCACCTTCCAGGCCGAAGAGTACATTCACGCCTACCGCGAACTGGGCCTGACCCTGGGCTCGGGCATCTACGGCGCGACCTTCTTCATGCTCACCGGCTTCCACGGCGCCCACGTCACCATCGGCACCATCATCCTGTTCGTGATGCTGGTGCGGATCATGCGCGGGCACTTCGACAACGAGCACCAGTTCGGTTTCGAAGCGGCGACCTGGTACTGGCACTTCGTGGATGTGGTGTGGATCGGGCTGTTTGTTTTCGTCTATGTGCTCTGAGGCTGTGAGCGTTCAGTTACCAGGGGGCATTGGAAACCAACTGGCCGCTGAAAAACCCCCAGGTGATCAGACCCAGGGTAATGGCGGCCAGCGTGACACGCACACTCAAGGCAATGACGAGGCGGTTTGAGCGGCTGTCGTCCTTGACCAGAAAAAACAGGCCGCTGAACAGGCTGACAACCGTGGCAATCAGCATCAGGACGATGGCTGCTTTGAGCATGGTGAGACTCCGGGGGGATAAGCGATGCACTTGAGTATAGCTATCGCGACGACCGACTTTCTGGCGATGCCATGAAGCGCTTTCGGCCGGGTATCGTGCCAACGCTGGTGGTGGCGCTGTTGCTGCCGCTACTGGTGTCCCTGGGGTTCTGGCAATTGAGCCGGGGCGCGGAGAAAGGCGCGCTGCTGCAAACCTACGTCGAGCGCCGAGCCGCCGAGCCGATGGCCAGTACCGAACTGCAACACACGACAGCCCCGGCCTTCCGTCGGGTTCACCTGTACGGCCAGTTCGATGCCGAACACAGCCTGCTGCTGGATAACAGTCAACGCAACGGCAAGGTCGGCGTCGAGCTGTTGCAACCCTTTCACGATCAGCCCTCCGGGCTTTGGCTGCTGGTCAATCGCGGCTGGTTGCCTTGGCCGGAGCGCCGCACACCACCGCAATTCAAGACACCCACCGAGGCGGTAAGCCTCGACGCGTGGGTCTACGTCCCCCCCGGGGCGACGTTCCAATTGCACGCAGATCCCACAACGTTGACATGGCCGAAGCTGATTACGGCCGTTGAGCCAGACAAGCTCTGGACAGCACTGAATCGCGAAGGCTTTGCCTACGAACTACGTGCCGAAACCGGTCCCGCCATCTACCAGGCCGACTGGCCGGTAGTCGCCATGGGCCCGGAAAAACACATCGCTTATGCCGTGCAGTGGTTCGCCATGGCGATCGCCCTGTTCGGTCTTTATCTCTATCTCGGCTGGCACAACGCAAAGGAGAAACACCATGGGAGCGGCCATGAATCCACCCAGCATGTCTGAGGCGAAACCTTCGGTGAACCGGCGCAAGGGCCGTATGCAACTGCTGCTGATCCTGCTCGGGGTGATCGGTCCGATGATCCTCGCCACCGGCATGTACAAGCTGAATTTCTGGGTGCCCGAGGGCCGCAGTTATCACGGTGAACTGATCGGCAACGGCCAGACCCGCGCGGACATCGGCGTGCAGGCCCAGGAAGCTCGGTGGCAGATACTGGTGACCGCGCCCAAGGATTGCGCGGTGGACTGCCAGCAACTGGTGTATCTGGCGCGGCAAATCCAGATCGGCCTGGGCCGCGATGCGTCCCGCGCCAGCCATGCATTGGCTGCCGCGCAGACGCTGAACAGCGATTACGAGACTAAACTTCAACGCGAGTACCCGCAGTTGCAACGCTATTCACTGGATTTGCCTGCCTACACAAAAGGCGCCCAGAGCAATGACGCGCCGCACCTGTGGATTATCGATCCCCACGGCAATCTGGTGCTGCGTTACGACCCGTCGGTGAAGGGCAAGGACCTGCTCAACGATCTGCGCCACCTGTTGAAACTGTCGAACATCGGATAAGGGCATCGTCATGGCCAAGCCTGGATTTCGCCTCGCGTTGTTTGCCACCTTGCTGGCACTGATTGTGGTGTTGCTCGGCGCCTACACCCGCCTGACCCACGCCGGCCTCGGCTGCCCGGACTGGCCGGGCTGCTATGGCTTCATTAGCGTGCCGAAAAGCGAAGCCCAGCTGGCCCATGCCGAATTGCATTTCCCGGACGCTCCGGTCGAGGCCCACAAGGGCTGGAACGAGATGGTCCACCGCTACTTCGCGGGCACGCTGGGGCTGTTGATCGCGGTGTTGGCCGGTCGTGCGTGGGTGCATCGCCGCCATCCCGGGCAGCCGGTGAAGCTGCCGTTGTTTCTGTTGGCGGTGGTTGTTGGCCAGGCCGCGTTCGGCATGTGGACGGTAACGCTCAAGCTCTGGCCGCAGGTGGTCACCGGGCATTTGCTGGGCGGCTTCGCGACCTTGAGCCTGCTGTTTCTGCTGACCTTGCGCCTGTCCGGCGTGCTGCCGGCGCTGACCGTGCCACGACGTTTGCAGCACTGGGCGACGGTGGGGCTGTTGCTGGTGATCGGGCAAATCGCCCTCGGGGGCTGGGTCAGTTCCAACTATGCCGCGGTGGCCTGTATCGACTTCCCGACCTGCCACGGCCAGTGGTTACCACCGGCGGACTTCGCCAACGGCTTTCACCTGACCCAGCACATCGGCCCGAACTACCTCGGCGGGCAACTGGACAGCGACGCCCGTACGGCGATTCACCTGACCCATCGCATCGGCGCGTTGCTGGTCACCCTGGTATTGCTCGGTCTGGCCTGGCAACTGAAAACGGTCGGCATGACGCGCCTGGCAGGCCTGGTGCTGATCACCCTTGGCGCACAAATCACCCTGGGCATCAGCAACGTGCTGTTCCATCTGCCGCTGCCAGTGGCCGTCGCGCATAACGCGGGCGGCGCGGTGCTGTTGCTGACCATGGTGCTGGTCAATTACCACGCCCGAACCAGTCTGGTCCGGGTCAAGCAAGCGCGCTGGCACTTCAGCCCGCGTAAACACTCAGCCGGGCCCATAACAATAAAAGGAGAGATGCCATGGCGATTCTGATCGGCGAACGTCCCAGTCAGGCGATCTGGCGTGACTACCTGGAACTGACCAAACCCAAAGTCGTGGTGCTGATGCTCATCACTTCGTTGGTGGGGATGTTCCTCGCGACCCGCGCCGGGGTGCCGTGGACGGTGCTGATTTTCGGCAACCTGGGCATCGCTTTGTGTGCAGGTGGCGCGGCGGCGGTCAATCATGTGGTGGACCGGCGCATCGACGCGGTGATGGCGCGCACCCACAAACGGCCGCTCGCCGAAGGTCGGGTTTCGCCGACCGCCGCGCTGACGTTCGCGCTGGTATTGGCGGTCCTCGGACAAGCCATGCTGCTGGCGTTCACCAACCCGCTGACCGCCTGGCTGACCCTCGCCTCGTTGCTCGGCTACGCGGTGGTCTACACCGGATTCCTCAAGCGCGCGACCCCGCAGAACATCGTCATCGGTGGTCTGGCCGGTGCCGCGCCGCCATTGCTCGGCTGGACCGCCGCCACCGGTCATGTCAGCGCCGAACCGCTGCTGCTGGTGCTGATCATCTTCGCCTGGACCCCGCCACACTTCTGGGCGCTGGCGATCCATCGCAAGGAGGAATATGCCAAGGCCGACATCCCGATGCTGCCGGTCACCCATGGCGAGCACTACACCAAGATTCACATCCTGCTTTATACCTTCGTATTGCTTGCCGTCAGCCTGATGCCTTATGTGATCCACATGAGCGGTACGCTCTACCTGGTCTGCGCGCTCGGGCTGGGCGCGCGGTTTCTGCAATGGGCCGTGGTGCTGTACCGTGGCACTCGGCCGCACGCGGCGATCAACACGTTCAAGTACTCTATTTACTACTTGTTCCTGCTGTTTATCGCCCTGCTCGTAGACCACTACCTATTGTTGAACCTATGACTCGAACCCAGAAAACCGTCTTCATACTCGTCGCCCTGGTCGCATTGATCCTGGGCCTGACCGTCAACAAGGTGCTGTCCGGGAAAAACCAGGGCGATCCGACGGCGCTGATCGACGCCGGCATCATCTTGCTGCCGCAGAGCCGTAATCTGCCGGACGTGACGATGACCAATCAGGACGGCCAGCCGGTCGCGATCAATGAGTTGAAAGGCAAGTGGAGCCTGCTGTTCTTCGGCTACACCTTCTGCCCGGACATCTGCCCGACCACCCTCGCCCAGTTGCGGCAGATCAAGAGCGAGTTGCCGCCCGAGGCTGTGGATAAATTGCAGATCGTGCTGGTCAGCGTCGACCCGAACCGCGATACACCCAAGCAACTGAAGCAGTACCTGGGCTACTTCGACTCGCAGTTCATCGGCCTGACCCCGGCGTCGACCGATGAGCTGCAAACGATCGCCAACGCGGTGAGCATTCCATTCATTCCGGCGGACACCAGCAAGCCGAACTACACCGTTGACCACAGCGGCAACCTCGCGGTGATCGGGCCGGATGGGACGCAGCGCGGGTTTATTCGGGCGCCGTTGAACAATGCGAAGTTGGTGGCGCAGTTGCCGGTGATGCTTAAACGCAACTGAAAACACCACCAAGCCCGCTCCCACAGGGGGCTGTATTTCAAAGGCATAAAAAAGGGGACGCTCGTGGCGTCCCCTTTTCGTTGCAGCAGTTCGATCAGAACGCCGGCACGACCGCGCCTTTGTACTTCTCGAGAATGAAGGCCTTCACTTCCGGGCTGTGCAGGGCAGCGACCAGTTTCTTCATCGCGTCGCTGTCCTTGTCGTCCGGGCGAGCCACCAGGATGTTCACGTAAGGCGAGTCGCTGCCTTCGATGAACAGCGCGTCCTTGGCCGGATCAAGCTTGGCTTCCAGCGCGTAGTTGGTGTTGATCAGCGCCAGGTCGACCTGGGTCAGCACGCGCGGGATGGTCGCGGCTTCCAGTTCGCGGATTTTCAGGTCCTTGGTGTTCTCGGTGATGTCCTTGACGGTCGACAGGATGTTGTTCGAATCCTTCAACTTGATCAGGCCGGCCTTGGCCATCAGCAACAGTGCACGGCCGCCGTTGGTGGCATCGTTCGGGATCACCACGTTGGCACCGCCAGGCAGTTCGGCAATGGTCTTGTACTTGCTGGAGTAAGCGCCCAGGGGCTCCAGGTGCACGCCGGCCACGGAAACCAGGTGGGTGTTTTTGGCCTTGTTGAACTCATCCAGGTACGGCTGGTGCTGGAAGAAGTTGGCGTCCAGGCGTTTTTCCGCGACCTGCACGTTCGGCTGGATGTAGTCGGTGAATACCTTGACCTTCAGGTCCACGCCTTCTTTGGCCAGGGTCGGCTTCACGAATTCGAGGATCTCGGCGTGTGGCACCGGAGTGGCCGCGACGGTCAGGGTTTCAGCGTGGGCAGAGAATGCCGCAACGGCCGCGAAGGCCACGAGTAGTTTTTTCATTCAGCTAACTCCTTGTGAGGCGCCCGTTTGGCGCCTGCCAGCGAATGGCCGGCTCATGTCTTACTTACGGGAAAAGTGGACGACCAATTTGTCGCCAACGGTTTGCAGTACCTGGACCAGTACCAGCAGCAACACCACTGTCACCACCATCACATCGGTCTGGAAACGCTGGTAGCCGAAGCGGATCGCCAGGTCACCCAGACCACCGGCGCCTACGACACCGGCCATCGCCGTGTAGGACACCAGTGTAATGGCTGTCACCGTAATCGCCGCGAAGATGCCCGGACGAGCCTCCGGCAGCAAGGCATTGGTAATGATCTGTCGTGTGGTCGCGCCCATGGCCTGGGTTGCTTCGATGATGCCGCGATCCACTTCACGCAGGGCGGTTTCCACCAGGCGGGCGAAGAATGGTGTGGCACCCACCACCAACGGCGGGATCGCACCGGCGACACCCAGGGACGTACCAGTGATCAACACGGTGAACGGGATCATCACGATCAACAGGATGATGAACGGCAGCGAACGCAGGATGTTCACCATCAGCGACAACATCGCGTAGACGCCTTTGGCTTCCAGCAACTGGCGCGGGCTGCACAGGAACAGCAGCACCCCCAGGGGCAAGCCGAGCAGCACGGTGAACAACAGCGAACCACCGAGCATCAGCAGGGTGTCGCCGGTGGCCAGCCAGATTTCGAACCAGTCGATATTGGCGAAGAAACTTGTCAGGGCTTCCATTAGCGCAGCACCTCCATGTGGACGTCGGCTGCGGTGAAGCGGGCAAAGGCCGCTTCCATGTCACCGCCGGTCACGGCCAGGGTCAGTTGCCCGTAAGGGATGTCTTTGATGCGGTCGATACGACCGGCCAGGATGCTGTAGTCCACACCGGTTTCCCGGGCGACAGTGCCCAGCAGGGGCGCGTAGGTCGCTTCGCCCTGGAAGGTCAGGCGCAGGATGCGCCCCGGTACGTGAGCGAAGTCGTCACGCTGTTCGCTTTCGTCGATCTGCTCGTCTTCCTGCACGAAGCGCTTGGTGGTCGGGTGCTTCGGATGCAGGAACACCTCGGCCACCGAGCCTTGCTCGACGATCACGCCAGCGTCCATCACGGCTACCTGATCGCAGACCCGGCGGATCACGTCCATCTCGTGGGTAATCAAGACGATGGTCAGTTTCAGCTCGCGGTTGATCTCGGCCAGCAATTGCAAGACCGATGCGGTGGTTTGTGGGTCGAGGGCGCTGGTGGCTTCATCGCACAGCAGGATTTTTGGCTTGGTCGCCAGCGCACGGGCAATGCCGACACGCTGCTTCTGCCCGCCGGACAATTGTGCCGGGTACTTTTTCGCGTGGTCGGACAAACCCACCCGCGCCAGCAACTCGGCCACGCGCGCATCGATCTCGCTGCGCGACAGTTCGCCAGCCAGGGTCAGAGGCAGCGCGACGTTGTCGGTGACAGTCTTGGAGGCCAGCAGGTTGAAGTGCTGGAAAATCATCCCGACCTGCTGACGGAAGCGGCGCAGGCCGTTGGCGTCGAGGGCGGTGACTTCTTCACCGTCGACGATGATCTTGCCGCCGCTGGCGTTTTCCAGGCGATTGATCAGACGCAGCAGGGTACTTTTTCCTGCGCCGGAATGACCGATCAAGCCGTAAACCTGCCCGTTCTCAATCGTCAGACTGGTCGGATGCAGGGCGGGGATTTCCTTACCGGCGACGCGGTAGGTTTTATGGACGTTTTGAAACTCGATCACGTAGCGAACCTTGTGGGGCGCGTTAGAAAAGGATCAGCGGTTAGCCGGGCGCGCATTTTAGCCTGTCCGTATAGAGGTTCTTAGCATTTATTTCGCATTTGTCCTGTCATTTGGCAATAACGCGATCAAAGGTCAGGAAAAAGGAACGGCTAAAGAAGCTGGCCCAACTTGGAAGGCAATTTCGATCTGAAATTGTTTTTGCCAGAAAGGACGCCTTCGCGAGCAGGCTCGCTCCCACAAGGGATAAGCGTTGATCACAAAAGCTGTGAGCAATCGTGAACCCTGTGGGAGCGAGCTTGCTCCGGGCGGCGTTCCGACGATGCTTTTAAGGTTTGCGAGGCGTTAGAATCATCTGCGCCGGAACACTGCGCAAAATCTGCCGCTCCAGCTTCAGATCAAACTCGGGATCGAGCTTCTTCACTCGTTTGGTCAGCAAGTTAGCCAGCCAAGGGTAATCGTTGGTGCGCGGAGCCTGAATGCTCACGTCGCACTGAAAATTCACCACATCGGCGGCGATGGCATCCAGTTGGCGACGCAGTTTGCCCATATCGTTGATATTCAGCACGACCGTGGTGCTTTCAGCCATCAGGTCGATAACCTTGGCTTTTGGCTTGGCTTCGGCAGCCTTGAGGGCGGCTTCGGCTTTTTCCAGCTCGGCCTTGCGCGCCTGGGCAATCGAACCGTTGACTCCGCCGGTCAGTGCCGGAGCCTTGGGCATCAACGCGCGGGCACGGCTCAGGGCGGTCGCGGCGGCATCCACATCACCCTTTTGCAGCACGGTCTGGCTGCGGCGCAGATAGGCTTCGGCCAGCTGCCGCTGGTATTGCTCAAGGGACGCATCGTTGGGCGACTCGGCCTGCAAGGCTGCCAATTGGTCTTCGGCGATGGCCAGTTCATCGCTGGCGATGTTTTGTTCCAGCTGCACGATGGCCGTGGCCCGCGCATCGGCGGCCTCGGTGGCCGCCGGTGGCGTGCTTTGGCAGGCGCCCAGCAGCAAAGAAAATGCGACAAGGAGCAGATAACGGGAGGCGAACGACTTCATTCCTGCGACTCTCTATTTGCGCAAAAAACGAGCAAGTCTACACCCCTCGACGGGGCAGAACAAAACTCAGCAGAAATAGCGCGGCGGCCGTCACCACAATCGACGGGCCGGCCGGGGTGTCCTTGAACCAGGACAGCGCCAGCCCGCCACACACGGCGAGTATGCCCAGCAGGCTCGCGCCCAGTGCCATCTGCTCCGGCGAGCGGGCGTGACGTTGTGCCGCAGCAGCCGGGATGATCAGCAACGAAGTGATCAGCAATACCCCGACGATTTTCATCGCCACGGCAATCACCACGGCGATCAACAGCATCAGGGCCAGGCGCAATCCCGCCACCGGCAGGCCTTCGACCCTGGCCAGTTCTTCGTGCACTGTGATTGCCAGCAATGGGCGCCACAACGCAACCAGCAAGAGCAGTACCGCAGCGCTACCGCCAAGGATCCAGGCCAGATCGGTCGGGCTGATCGCCAGCAGGTCGCCGAACAGATAAGCCATCAGGTCGATCCGCACTTCGTGCATGAAGCTTAGTACCACCAGGCCCAGAGAGAGCGTGCTGGGTGCGAGAATTCCCAAAAGCGTGTCGGATGCCAGCGGCTGGCGTTGTTGCAAAGTCACCAGCATCACCGCCAACAGCAAGCAGCCTACGGTCACGGCAACGGTCGGGCTGACATCCAGCAGGAAGCCCAGGGCCACGCCGAGCAATGCCGCGTGGGACAGGGTGTCGCCGAAATAGGCCATGCGCCGCCAGACCACGAAAGATCCCAGCGGGCCTGCGACGACGGCCAGGGCCAGGCCTGCAAGCAGGGCGTAGAGCAGAAAATCAGCCATGCTTGCAGCTATCTCCGTGAACATGGGGTTGGCCCGATGCGGGCGCCTTGACCACCGAGCCATGCAAGTCGTGGGCGTGGTCGTGATGGTGGTGATAAATCGCCAGGCTTTGTGCGTTCTTTCCGAACAGCTCGACGAAAGCCGGATCGCCGCTGACCTGCTCGGGATGGCCGGAACAGCAGACGTGACGATTGAGGCAAACCACCTGGTCCGTGGTGCTCATCACCAAATGCAAATCATGGGAAACCATCAGTACACCGCAACCGTGACGGTCACGCAGGCGGGTGATCAGGCTGTACAGCTCGGCCTGGCCGGCCACGTCGACACCCTGTACCGGTTCGTCGAGTACCAGCAGTTCCGGTTCGCGCAACAAGGCCCGGGCCAGCAACACGCGCTGCATTTCGCCACCGGAAACGCTTTGCACCGGGCTGTCGATCACCTGTTCGGCGCCGACTTCCTTGAGTGCCGCCAAGGCCATCGCACGGTCCACGCCCGGTACCAGGCGCAAGAAACGCAGGACTGACAGCGGGAGAGTCGGATCGACATGAAGCTTTTGCGGCATGTAACCGACCCGCAGTTTCGGCTTGCGCCAGACGCTGCCGCTGTCCGGTTTCAACAGGCCGAGCACGGCACGTACCAATGTGGTTTTGCCAGCGCCGTTGGGGCCGATCAGGGTAACGATTTGCCCCGGCTCGACGCTCAGTTCGATGTTGTCCAGCACTGGTTGCCCGGCGAACGTGACCGCAACCTGCTCAAGACGGATCAGTGCGTTGCTCATCAAGCCCCCTGGCAACCGGAGCAGAGACCGACCACTTCAACGGTCTGGCCTTCGACGACAAACCCGACATCCCTGGCGCTGGCGATGATCGCGTCGCTGATGGATTTTTGCTCAAGTTCGATCGCGGCGTGGCATACACGGCAGATCAGGAACTGACCCTGGTGAGCATGTTCCGGGTGATTGCAGCCGATGAAGGCGTTGAGCGAGGAAATCCGATGGACCAGGCCGTTTTCCAGCAGGAAATCCAGCGCGCGGTACACCGTCGGCGGCGCGGCGCGGCGGCCGTCCTGCTCGCTGAGGACCGCGAGAATGTCGTAGGCACCCAGCGGCTTGTGGCTTTGCCATACCAGTTCCAGCACTCGCCGGCGCAACGCGGTCAGGCGCAGGCCTTGACGTGCGCACAGGGCATCGGCCTCGGACAAAGCGCTGTGAACGCAATGTGAGTGGTCGTGGGGACGGCTGGCGATCGGTGTTTTTAGCATGAGCGGCGACGAGTTTTGTGAGAGACGTTATTATGTTACCCGTTCTCGCCTCTTCGAGTGGTCATCGTGTCCCGACTTTTTTCTGTTTTTGTCGCATTTATCGCAAGTTTTCTGCTGATCGGTTCGGCGCAAGCCGAGGTCAAGGTCCTTACCAGCATCAAGCCTCTGCAGTTGATCGCCGCGGCGGTGCAGGACGGCGTGGCGATCCCCGAGGTTTTGCTGCCACCGGGTGCCTCACCGCATAACTATGCGTTGCGGCCTTCCGACGTACGAAAGGTGCAATCGGTGGACCTGCTGTACTGGATCGGCCCGGACATGGAAGGCTTCCTGCCACGGGTGCTCAATGGTCGTACGTTGCCCAACGTCGCCGTGCAGGATTTGCCAGGCATGAAACTGCGCCGCTTTGCCGAAGATAGCCACTCCCACGCCGAAGAAGCCGACGAACACGACCACGATCACAGTCCGGGCAGCCTCGATGCGCACCTGTGGCTGTCGCCGGTCAACGCCCGGGTCATCGCCACCAAAATGGCCGCTGACCTGAGTGCCGCCGATCCTGAAAATGCCGCGCGCTATCAGAGCAATCTGAAAGCCTTCGACGAGCGTCTCGATGCGTTGGATGCGCGCCTGAAAAAACGCCTGGCTGATGTTCAGGGCAAGCCCTACTTCGTGTTCCACGAAGCCTTCGACTACTTCGAAGACGCCTACGGCCTCAAGCACGTGGGTGTGTTCAGCGTCGCGGCCGAAGTGCAACCCGGTGCCCAGCATGTCGCGGCGATGCGCGCGCGTTTGCAGGAAGTCGGCAAGACCTGCGTGTTCAGCGAACCACCGCTGCGTCCGCGCCTGGCGGAAACCCTGGTGGCGGGTTTGCCGGTGAAACTGGCTGAACTGGATGCGCTGGGCGGGTACACGCCGGCGACTGCTCAGGGCTATGAGCAGGTGTTGGAAAAGTTGGGGAATGATTTGGCGGGGTGTCTGGAGTCGTTGTAATCGCTGAAACAAAAAGATCGCAGCCTTCGGCAGCTCCTACATCGGTCCGTAGGAGCTGCCGAAGGCTGCGATCTTTGCTTTAAAGGGCGAAAGGCAGCGGCGTATTGACCGTCTGCCGCTGCGTCAGGCGCAATTGGAACTCCATCGGATCGTGAATCAACACATCCTGCCCGGCGAACGACTCCGCCGCGATCAGACGTGACAACCAGAACCGTACGCAAGCCACCCGCAGCATGGTTGGCCACAACTCGGCTTCGGCCGCGGTGAACGGTCGCAAGGTCGCGTAAGCGCCCAGCAAGGCCCGCGCTCGCGGTCCATCGATCACGCCATCGTCGTCCGAGCACCAGTCGTTCAAGGCAATCGCCACGTCGTAGAGCATCGGCCCGGAGCAGGCGTTGTAGAAGTCGATCAGCCCGGTCAGGTGCGTGCCTTCGAACATCGCGTTGTCGCGGAACAGGTCGGCGTGAATGTTCGCCCGCGGCAGTGCCAGGATTTTTTCTTTCTGCCGGGTGATTTCTTCCAGCGCCCGCTGCAGCAGGTCTTTCTGTTCGGCACCGAGGTGCGACAAAAACTGCGTGCCCTCCTCCAGCATCCAGTCCAGGCCGCGATCGGTTTTGCGCTTGATCATGTTGGCCTGGGTCGCCAGGTGCAGATGGCCGAGCAACTCACCGACCTGCGCACAATGTTGCGCGTTGGCTTGCTTGATGTGCTTGCCGGCCAGGCGCGGTTGCAGCAGCGCAGGCTTGCCCGCCAGTTCGCGCAAGGCCACGCCGTCGGTGGTGCGCAAGGCGTAAGGCACCGGCAGGTCGGCGCCGTGCAGCACGTCGAGCAGTTCGATGAAGAACGGCATTTCCTGAACCGGACCACGCTCGATCAGGGTCAGGACAAATTCCCCCTGCTCCAGGCTGATAAAGAAATTGGTGTTTTCGCTACCGGCGGCAATCCCCTGGAAATCAAGCAGGCGACCGAGGCCATAAGGGGCGAGAAAAGCTTCCAGCTCGGGCCGAGCCAAGGGGGTGAACACAGACATGTTTAAACTGCCAGTACGGGCGCCGCTATTGAGCCAGCGCCGATTAAAGTTAAGGACGACTTACCACTTAAAAATTTCCCACGCCGGAATCAGCATATCCGGGTAATCCGAGCGAATGAAGTTACCGTCCGACCCGTCGGCGCGCACCAGAAAATACGGCTTGCCGCCTTTGGGCGTGACTTTGATCGCATACAGGAAGCCGTTTTGGCGGTATTCCTGAATGAGCTTGTCCCCTTCTGTGCGGATCGTGACATCCGGATCTGCCGATGGGGCGTCATCCGCCGCCATGACGGCCAAAGGTGTGATTGCAAACAAGCCAGCCAGCAACAGGCGATTTAGTGTGCGCATGATAACCTTGTCCCTTTGTCGTCTACGGTCCCGCTATTCTAGCGCCGGACCCGCCGAAAAGGTTGATCCTGCTCATGAGCCAAGCCCCCCTCGTCCTGGTGGACGGTTCTTCTTACCTGTACCGCGCCTTTCACGCGCTGCCGCCGCTGACCACGTCCAAAGGCCTGCCGACCGGCGCGGTCAAGGGCGTGTTGAACATGCTCAAGAGCTTGCGCAAGCAATATCCGGATAGTCCGTTCGCCGTGGTGTTCGACGCCAAGGGCGGGACTTTTCGCGATGAGATGTACGCCGAATACAAGGCCAACCGTCCGAGTATGCCCGACGACATGCGCGTGCAGATCGAGCCGCTGCACCAGAGCGTGATCGCCCTGGGCTTCCCGCTGCTGTGCGTCGAAGGCGTCGAGGCCGATGACGTGATCGGCACGCTGGCCCGCAGCAGCGCGGCGGCGGATCGTCCGGTGATCATCTCCACCGGTGACAAGGACATGGCGCAACTGGTCGACGGTCACATTACCTTGGTCAACACCATGACCGGTAGCAGCATGGACGTGGAGGGCGTGAAGGAGAAATTCGGCGTCGCTCCGGAGCAGATCATCGATTATCTGGCGCTCATGGGCGATTCTTCCGACAACATTCCGGGTGTTCCGGGCATCGGTCCGAAGACCGCTTCCGGCCTGCTGGTCTGTGTGAACGGCGGCCTGACCGAGCTCTATGCGCAGCTCGACATCGTGCCGACCCTGCCGATTCGCGGCGCCAAGACCCTGCCGGCCAAGCTCGAAGAGCACAAGGAAATGGCCTTCCTTTCCTATCAACTGGCGACCATCAAGGTCGACGTGCCGCTGGACGTTGGGCTCGACGACTTGCAAATGGGTCCTGAAGATCCGGCCAAACTCTACGAGCTGTACACCCTGCTGGAATTCAAGAGCTGGCTGAACGACCTCGATCGCGACGCCAAACGCCTGGAACTGAGCGCTGCCGCCGAGCCTGCACCGGCCGCCGATCTGTTCAGCGAACCAGAGGACGAAGCACCGGCCGCCGCTGCTGAAGCCGCCTATGAAACCATCCTCGATCAGGCGCGGTTCGATGCCTGGCTGGAAAAGCTGAACAACGCCAAGCTGTTTGCCTTCGACACCGAAACCACCGGCATCGATGCGCAGCAGGCGCAACTGGTGGGCCTGTCGTTCGCGGTTCAGGCCAATGAAGCGGCCTACATCCCGTTGACCCACTCCTACATCGGAGTGCCGCAGCAGCTGGATCGCGACACGGTCCTGCGCGCGCTCAAGCCGATTCTGGAAGATCCAAACAAGCTCAAGGTCGGCCAACACGCCAAGTTCGACATGAACATCCTGGCCAACTGCGCCATCGGCGGCGATCAGGACAACGGCATTACGGTGCGTGGCATCGCCTTTGACACCATGCTTGAGTCCTACGTGCTCAACTCCACGGCCACGCGCCATGACATGGACAGCCTGGCGCAGAAGTATCTGGACCACACCACGGTGAGTTTCCAGGACATCGCCGGCAAAGGTGTGAAACAGCTGACGTTCGATCAGATCGCCCTGGAGCAGGCCGGGCCTTACGCTGCCGAAGATGCGGATATTACCCTGCGTCTGCATCAGACCCTGTTCGAAAAACTCTCGGCCATTCCGAGCCTGGCCAGCGTGCTGACCGACATCGAAATTCCGTTGGTGCCGGTATTGGCGCGTATCGAACGCCAGGGTGCATTCGTCGACGCCGCCTTGCTGGGCGTGCAAAGCATCGAACTGGGCGACAAGATGGTGGCGCTGGAGCGTGAAGCCTTCGAGATTGCCGGCGAGGAATTCAACCTCGGTTCGCCCAAGCAACTTGGCGTGATCCTTTACGAGAAGCTCGGTCTGCCGGTGTTGAAGAAAACCGCCAAGGGCCAGCCCTCCACCGCCGAAGAAGTGCTGGCCAAACTGGCAGAAGACGACTATCGATTGCCAAAAGTGCTCATGGAATATCGCTCCATGAGCAAGCTGAAAAGCACCTACACCGACCGCCTGCCGGAGCAGATCAACCCGCGTACCGGGCGGATCCATACCTCGTATCACCAAGCGGTGGCGTCCACCGGGCGGCTGTCCTCCAGTGATCCGAACCTGCAGAACATTCCGGTGCGCACCGCCGAAGGGCGTCGCATCCGCCAGGCGTTCGTGGCCCCGGCCGGATACAAGCTGCTGGCGGCGGACTATTCGCAGATCGAACTGCGGATCATGGCGCACCTGTCCCGGGATGACGGGCTGATGAACGCCTTCCGCCACAATCTGGACGTACACACCGCGACCGCCGCCGAAGTGTTCAAGGTCGAACTGACTGACGTGACTTCCAACCAGCGCCGCAGCGCCAAGGCGATCAACTTCGGCCTGATCTATGGCATGGGCGCGCAGAAGCTCGGCAAGGACATCGGCGTCGACACCAAGACCGCCAAGGCCTACATCGATACCTACTTCGCCCGGTACCCCGGCGTTCGCCAGTACATGGACCGCACGCGTGCCCAGGCCGCCGAGCAAGGCTATGTCGAGACGTTCTTCGGCCGTCGCCTGTACCTGCCGGACATCAACTCCAACAAGCCGCAAGAGCGCGCCGCCGCCGAACGCACGGCGATCAACGCACCGATGCAAGGCACCGCTGCGGACATCATCAAGAAAGCCATGGTCGCGGTGGATAACTGGCTGACCGCGTCGGGCCTCGACGCCAAAGTCATCTTGCAGGTGCACGATGAGCTGGTACTCGAGGTGCGTGAAGACCTGGTCGACCAGGTTCGCGATGAAATTCGCGCGCACATGAGCGAGGCGGCGAAACTGGATGTGCCGTTGCTGGTCGAAGTGGGTGTTGGAAACAACTGGGATGAGGCTCACTGAGCCCCCTGAAAGACCTTTTCTGCTGCGGCATAGTGCCGCGGCAGACAGGCACAAACAGTTTAGTCCGGAAGGCGATCAGAGTTATTTCAAAGCTATTTGAAAAAAATCTGAACTAATCTTGCACACCACCACTCAGAGATACTGAATGGCTGGTGAAGCCCTTCGATGCTCCTATGTTGTGTTAAGTGTTGGCAGATATCTGGACCCCGCCCTAGCGGTCTAGAGCTTCAACCCCGGAACTTCTCCCTCCCCATATGAAGCCCGGGGTTTTTTTTGCCCCGAGAAAAACTGCCTGGGTGCGCCGCAGGCAGTTTTCGGTACTTACTGAGCTTCTGCTTCGGCGCCCTTGTCCGCCAGCTCCATCCAGCCAGCCAGTACGGTGTAGGCATCTTCCAGGCCCATGCGTTTGGGGGCCGAAAACAGCTGGATTGTCACCAGATCGCCCCAGCCCTTGCGGATTTCCGCCTGAACCTTGAGCAGTGTGTTCTTGGCCGCGCCATAGGTCAGCTTGTCCGCTTTGGTCAGCAGAATGTGCATCGGCATGCCGGCCGCCACGGCCCAGTCGAGCATCAGCAGGTCGAAATCGGTCATCGGATGGCGGATGTCCATCATCAGGATCAGACCTTTCAAACTCTCGCGACCACCCAGATATGCCTCCAGGTGACGCTGCCAGTGTTGCTTGAGCGGGATCGGTACTTTTGCATAACCGTAGCCCGGCAGGTCGACCAGACGGCGTTCATCGTCTAGCTTGAAGAAGTTCAACAGTTGCGTGCGCCCCGGAGTTTTCGAGGTGCGCGCCAGGCTGGCGTGGGTCAGGGTGTTCAAGGCACTCGACTTGCCGGCGTTGGAACGCCCGGCGAAGGCGACTTCGAAGCCCTCGTCATCCGGACATTGGTCGACTTTGGCGGCGCTGAGCATGAAGGTGGACTGTTGGCACAGACCGAGGATGGGATTCTTGAGTTGCATGGGATTTCCGATGTGGGCGGCGCCAGGAATGGGTGCGGCAAGCAGTGTCGCTTCCGTTTCAGTGACGCCAGTATATAATGCCGCAGATTTTGTGTGCGCTTTGTCCCAGCGTAGGATGAAGTTCACGAGAGCGACAGACCTTGATTGCGCACTAGAACGCAGCTCGCTCTCAACCCTGAAAAGGTCGTTTTATGACGAAATGGCTGCTAGCTGCCGGTGTATTGATGCCGCTTTACAGCGCTCAGGCTACACAGGATCCGGAAGCTGTGTACAACCGTGTTTGTGGTGCCTGTCATTCCGGCCAACTCCCCATGGCGCCGAAAAAAGGCGATCAGGAAGCTTGGACGCCGAGGTTGGCGAAAGGTATGGAGACGCTGGTGCAACACGTGACCCAGGGTTTCAAGGCGATGCCGCCGCGTGGTTTGTGCATGGACTGCAGTGCCGAGGATTACCAAGCCATCATCCTTTGGATGAGCGAGTAAGCCCGGTCCATAACTCTTAACCCTTAGCCGTAGTTGGATTAGCTGATGAAGAAATTGATCGTGAGTCTGCTGTTGACCGTGGGCATCTCCGGCATGGCCCATGCTGCAGGTGAGGCAGTACAACCGGGTGATGCAAAAGCCGGCCAGGCCAAAGCTGCCGTCTGTGGCGCCTGCCACGGCCCGGATGGCAACAGCATGGCGCCAAACTTTCCAAAACTGGCGGGCCAGGGTGAACGCTACCTGACCAAGCAATTGCACGACATCAAGTCGGGCAAGCGCACCGTTCTGGAAATGACCGGCCTGCTGACCAACCTGAGCGATCAGGACCTGGCGGACATCGCCGCCTACTTCGCCAGCCAGAAAGGCAGCGTCGGTGCCGCCGATCCGAAGATCGTCGCTCGCGGTGAAGCCCTGTTCCGTGGCGGTGACATGGCCAAGGGCCTGCCATCTTGCACCGGTTGCCACTCGCCAAATGGCGCAGGTAACGCGGCTGCCGGTTTCCCGCACCTGGGTGGCCAGCACGCTCAATACGTCGGCAAGCAACTGGTCGATTTCCGCAAGGAAGAAGGCGGCCGTACCAACGACGGCGATACCAAGCCTATGCAGACCATCGCCAAGAAGCTGAGCGACGAAGACATCGCCGCGGTGTCCAGCTACATTCAAGGCCTGCACTAAGGCTGGCGGATCGGACGTTGAACGGGGTGCTTATCACCTGCAACGTTAACGCTCGATTAATCCGTTGCAACGAGTATAAAAAGGGTGGCTTTGGCCGCCCTTTTTTGTGGCCGCTGCCGTTACACTACAGAACTCAAGCCCGCCAGGACCTGTCTGATAACAGGTCGCGCGAGGCGAAAAAATTTGTCCAGGAGTGAAGCATGCGTAATCTGATCATCAGCGCCGTTTTTGCCGCTGCCAGCCTGTTCGGCATGACTGCCCAGGCCGCTGACGCCCCCGCCGCACCTTATGTCGAACTGAGCAACCCGGTTCCGGTCGCCGTGCCTGGCAAGATCGAAGTGGTAGAGCTGTTCTGGTACGGCTGCCCGCATTGCTACGCCTTCGAGCCAGTGATCAATCCCTGGGCCGAGAAGCTGCCTTCGGACGTGAACTTCGTGCGTATTCCAGCCATGTTCGGTGGCGCGTGGGATGCTCACGGTCAGATGTTCCTGACCCTTGAAGCCATGGGTGTCGAGCACAATGTTCACGCCGCGGTGTTCAACGCGATTCAGAAAGAACACAAGAAACTGACCGAAAAAGACGACATGGCCGACTTCCTCGCTACCCAAGGCGTGGACAAGGACAAGTTCCTCGCGACTTTCGACTCTTTCGCTATCAAGGGTCAGATCGTCAAGGCTCGTGAGCTGGCCAAGAAGTATGAGATCTCCGGCGTTCCAACCATGATCGTCAACGGCAAGTACCGCTTTGACGTAGGTTCTGCCGGCGGTGCCGAACAGGCCCTGCAACTGGCCGACAAACTGATCGACAAAGAGCGGGCGGCTAACAAGGCTGCCGCCAACTAAGGGCAATCACTGCCATGCGCCGATGGGGTACTGAACGCGTCGTTGGCCGGCATGATCCGCGGGTCAACGAGCATCATCTGGAGTCCACGGGCCTGCCCGCAGACAGTCGTCTGCGCTTGCTCAGTTTCAATATCCAGGTCGGCATCAGTACCGAGCGCTATCGGCATTACCTGACCCGGGGCTGGCAGCACCTGCTGCCGCACAACGGGCGTGCCGACAATCTGCAGAAAATCGGCAATCTGCTGGGCGACTTCGATCTGGTCGCCTTGCAAGAGGCCGATGGCGGCAGCCTGCGATCAGGCTACGTCAATCAGGTCGAACACCTGGCCCATCTCGGTGCCTTTCCCTACTGGTATCAACAACTCAATCGCAATCTCGGTCGCCTGGCCCAGCACAGCAACGGCGTGCTCAGCCGATTGCGCCCGTGGGCAATTGAAGATCATCCGTTGCCGGGGCCAAAGGGTCGCGGAGCCATTCTGGTACGGTTCGGCGAAGGCCCGGAAGCGCTGGTGGTGGTCATGATGCACCTGGCGTTGGGCGCCCGGGCGCGCAGCCTGCAACTGGCCTACATCCGCGAGTTGATTGGCGACTACAAGCATCAGGTGCTGATGGGCGACATGAACACCCATGCCAGTGACCTGCTGCAACATTCCCCATTGCGCGATCTCGGCCTGCTCGCGCCGCAACTGGAAGCGACGTTTCCCAGCTGGCGCCCACAGCGCTGCCTGGACCATATCCTGCTGAGCCCGAGCCTGACCCTGGAAAAGGTCGAGGTGCTGGCACAGCCCATTTCCGATCACCTGCCGGTCGCGGTAGAGATTCGTTTGCCGGGTTCGCTCACGGCCGATGCATTGCCCGCGTTGAGTCCTGCCCCTCGCGGATCCCATGAATGAGCGACGAAGCACAGCGCTGGAAAGAGAAATACCTCAAAAGCATCGAACAACAGGAAAAGCTCGAACGTCGCTGGGACGCGCGGCTCGACTTGCTGCGTCGCGGGCTGGTGCGCAGCACCCTGGCGGCGGAAGGTACTGACCGCGCCGTTGACCAATGCATGAAGGAAATGCGCGAGGTCGTGCGCACCGATGACATGGACGCCGGCCTGGCCGCGCTGATTCCGCGCCTGGAAAAAGCCGTGCTCGACTCCGAACAGCGTCGGGAAACCCGGGTCAACCAGACCAGTGCCGCCCTGACTGCGCTGGTCACGCAACTGCAAACATTGCCGCTACCGCGGGATGTGAGTCGGCCACTCAAGAGTTTCGCCAAGCAACTGGAGGCGCGGGTCAGTCAGGCACGTGAGATACCCTTGCTGCTCAGCGAGCTGAGTGGCTTGCAGGGTAAAGCCCTGAGCCAGCTGGAGACCCCGGCGGAGAACGACCGGCCGGGCTTGCTGCAGCGTTTGTTCGGCGGTCGTGAAGCGGAGGAGACAGCGGCATCAACGGCTACTTCTCCTGCCCAGGCCTTTGTCTCGCAGCCGGTAACAGCGCCAGCTGCCCCTGTAGCCGAAAACCCTGCGGCGATTATCGAGTCGGCCCCGGTCGTGATTGAGCCGGTAATCTGCGAGGTACCCGCGGCCGAGCGAGTTGAAGGCGAGTCCTCGCCGACCGAGCCAGCGGTGGCTTTTTCCCCCCGGCTGCGGAGCCTCAACCAGCCGGTGCCGCCGCGACGGAAATCGTATCGGCCGAGCAGTCCGCCCCGGAAACCATCGCGACGCCTCCTGAGCCGGAAACAAACCCCGACGAGCTGACCGCGCAAACATCGCCGGATAGCTTGCACTTACCTCCGATGCCGACGCAGGACGTGGCCGTTGTCGATCAGACGCCATCCGAACACGACATTCTCTACGCACTCCCGGATTCCCCCGAGCCCTCCTATAGCTCGGTGGCCAGCCACATCGAAGACACGCTGCTGGGGCTGCTCGACGACCTGACATTGCCCGAGCGTCATCGCCCGCAAGCCGAATCCATGCGCGATCGTCTGAAAAACGGTCTGAACTGGTACGAACTGCTGCCGATCCTCGACGACTTCGCCACCTTGATGCTGGCCATTACCGACAGCGGCCAGCATGAGTTCGAAGCCTATCTGCAACGACTGAACGAGCGCCTCGAATCGTTCCAGAGCAACTTGCAGGCCGCCACCGCAGGACACGCCGACAACCGTTCGGCTGCGCGGCAGATGGACACGCAGATCCGCGAACAGGTCGATGGCCTGCAAAGCAGCATGCAGGAAGCCGCGGACCTGGAAGATCTCAAGCACGTACTGGAAAACCATCTCGAAGGCTTGCTGGGCACCATGGACCAGCACCAGAAACAGCGCGATGAACGCGAGCAGGAGGTCGCTGCGCGCCTGCACAGCCTGGCCGAGCGGGTCGCCCATATGGAACAGGAGGCCCAGGGTTACCGCGAGCACCTTGAAGAGCAACGGCAGAAGGCATTGGTCGACCCGTTGACCGGGCTGCCCAACCGCGCGGCCTGGAGCGAGCGCCTGGATCATGAAGTCACACAATGGCAGCAACATGGCAACTCGCTGTTGCTGGCCATGCTCGACCTCGATCATTTCAAGCGCATCAACGATAACTACGGGCACCTGGCCGGTGACAAAGTGCTGAAAATCATCGCCAGTGTGTTGCGCAAGCGACTGCGCGGGACGGATTTCATTGCCCGGTTTGGCGGCGAGGAGTTTGTGCTGTTGATGCCATCCACGGTGCCGGCGGCGGGGCTGAAGTTGCTGGATAGCCTGCGGGCCTCCATTGAGGCCTGTCCGTTCCACTTCAAGGGCGAGCCGGTGACCATCACCGTGTCTATCGGGATGACGGCGTTCAGGCCGGGTGAACACGGCGATCAGGTGCTTAAAAGAGCCGACCAGGCGCTTTATCGCGCAAAAAATACCGGTCGCAACCGGGTGGGACCGGGCTGACGGTTATTTGTTCCATTTTGTTTAATTCGATGGGATTGCCGTCCGCCCGCGAGGCATTACGTTACACTGTTGCATTATTGTCTTGCGTGTACTGCCTTTCGCCATGAAATATTTTGCTCTGATCGTATCGCTGATTGTGCTTGCCGGCTGTGCCAGCGGTCCCCGTTTCGACACCAGCCACCCTTCGGCCAATTACGACAGCCGCGTGCAATTTGTGGTGGTGCATTACACCAATGCCTCGCTGGAGCGTTCGTTGCAATTGCTGACCCACGGTGAAGTCAGCAGCCATTACCTGATCGGCGACGACAAGGGCGCCACCATCTACAAGCTGATGGATGAAAATGTGCGGGCCTGGCACGCCGGGGAGAGCGAGTGGAATGGCCGGACCTGGCTGAACTCCAGTTCCATCGGTATCGAAATCGTCAACCCGGGCTTCAAGGACACCCCGACCGGACGCGTGTGGTATCCCTACACCGAGGATCAGGTCCAGTCGTTGATCGTGTTGCTCAAGGACATCAGCAAACGTCACGGCATAAAGCCTCGCGAGATCATTGGCCATAGCGATATTGCACCCTTGCGCAAGCTGGACCCGGGGCCGCTGTTTCCCTGGAAGCGCCTGGCCGCCGAAGGCCTGGGCATCTGGCCGAATGAGCAGTCGGTGGCGCGCCAGCAAATGTTGTTCGCCGAGCAGTTGCCGAGCATCAGCTGGTTTCAGGCGCAGTTGGCCCGTCTGGGTTATGCCTCGCCACAAACCGGCGAGCTCGATGTCGCGACACGACATGTGATCGCGGCATTTCAGATGCATTTCCGTCCGGCGCGCTTCGATGGCACTCCGGATGCGCAAACTGCCGCGCTGCTTTTGGTGTTGAATCAGACAAAATAATGACGCCCGCCAGACGGTCAGGGCTTTTTTCCAATCAGCAGCTATAACTCATTGGTAATCCTTCGGATATTGCACAATGACTGCTGCTCGAGAGACCCTCCGTAGTTGGTTCCATCGTCCCTGGTTCCTGGGGCTGATGTCTGCTGTCTTGAGCGCAACGTTATTGATGGCCGGCAGCCTGTTCGTCGCCATACACCAGGTTGAGCAAAACGAAAGCGAAGAAATGAATGCTCAGGGCGAACGCTTCCTCGCCCGCCTCGAACAGCTCTTCGGGCAACTGCGTGAAAGCCTTGACGACCTTGAAGCGCAACCGTTGCGCGGCTGCGATGCTGAAATGATCGCGACCTTGCAACAGGTTACGTTCAATTATCGCTTCGTCTACGAAGCTGCCTACATGGACTCCTCGCGAATCTGCTCCAATCGCCCTCGCCAGGAAGGGCTGTCGCTGAGTCGATCGCCAGACATCAAAGGCCCGACTTACAGCTATTGGCTCAACACCACCACCGAACCCGATGAAAACCGCGCCGCGCTGATGCTCGGGCGCGGGAATTTCCGGGTGGCGACCTCCCGCGGGCATTTGACCGATATGGTCGACCTGTCGCCGGGCAGCAGCCTGCTGGTAGTCCTGGACCATGGCGCGCGCGCGATTCCGGTGCTGGGTGCTTCTCAGATCTGGCCGCCGGCCGAGGCCTGGCCGCCGAAAAACCGTGATGCGCTGCAGATCACCCAGGCACGCCTGATATACCGCATGCCCACCGACAACCCGGAATATCAATTGGTGTTGATCAGCCCACGCACCGGCATGCATATTCCAGCGGTCTGGTGGTGGTTGCTGCCGGCCAGCCTCGCGCTGGGCATATGCGTTGGGTTCCTGGTGTTTTTGCTGGTGCGCCAGCGGCAGTCGCTGGACGCCGAACTGGCTGGCGCGATTCGCCGTGGCGAGTTGCAGGTGCTGTACCAACCGATCTTCGACCTCGATAGCCGCAACTGTGTCGGGGCTGAAGCCCTGCTGCGCTGGCGCAGGCCGGACGGCACCCTGACCAGTCCCGACCTGTTCATTCCGATGGCGGAGAACACCGGGCAGATTCGCCAGATGACGGACTTCGTCCTGCAACGCCTGCTCGAGCAACTCGGCCAGTTGCTGCGTGCCAACCCGCAACTGTACATCTCGGTCAATCTCGCGGCGTGTGATGTGATGGTTCCGCGGATCGGCCAGGTGATGGCGCGGCTGCTGACCCTGCACCGCGTCGCTGCGCGGCAAATTGCCTTTGAAGTCACCGAGCGCGGGCTGGTCGATGTGGTGGTGGCCCGGGAAAACCTGCAAGCGCTGCGAGATGTCGGGCACCAGGTGTTGATCGATGACTTTGGCACCGGCTATTGCAGCCTCGCCTATTTGCAGACCCTGCCGGTCGATTGCCTGAAAATCGACAAGGCGTTTATTGATGCGCTGGGCCATGACGCCGCCAGCAGCGGCGTGGCCCCGCACATCATTCACATGGCCCAGTCGCTGCACCTGAAGGTGATTGCCGAGGGCATCGAGCATGAGGCCCAGGCCGCGTTCCTGTGCAGTGAAGGCGTGAAGTTCGGCCAGGGCTGGCTGTTCGCCCGCGCGCTGAGCGCAGTGCAGTTCACTGAATTGATTACCCGGGGGCGGCGTCGGGGAGGCCGGCGCCTGGATGATGAAGCGTGAGGGTGACCTAAACGATCAGCGTCATATAGAACTGAGTACCCTGCCCCGGCCGTGAATAGACGCCTATCCGCCCGCCATGCAATTGCACGATTTCCTTGCACAAGGCCAGTCCGAGTCCGGCCCCGCCTTTCTTGCGTCCAACCTGCACGAAGGGCTCGAAGATCCGCCCCTGCTGACCGTAGGCAATGCCTTCGCCGTTGTCTTCGACGCTGATGATGACCCGGTCACCGTGGCGCCGGGCCTGCAAGCGTATCCGCCCGCCGGATCCGGTGTGGCGCAAGGCGTTGTCGAGCAAGTTGTCGAGTACCCGGTCCAGTTGTGGCTGGTCGGCCTGCAACCGCGGCAAAGGCCCCTGCACTTCCACCAGCAGATCGATTTCCTGCGCTTCGGCCGATGCGGCGAAGCGTGACCGAGCCTGTTCCAGCAACGCCTCAATGGAACACGGTGCCAGGGTGAGTTTCTGCAAACCGTTCTGGTAGCGGGAGAAATTCAGCAGGTCATTGATCAACTGCATCAGCCGCTGCATCTCTTCATTCACGGTATCGAGCAGGTCGGCTTCCCGGGAATCCGGGGCAAAGTGCGCGCGCTCACGGAACAATCCGAAGGCCATGTGCATGCCGGTGACCGGTGTGCGCAATTCATGGGAGGCGCGCAATACAAATTCGCTGCGTACCCGTTCGAAGGCACGTTGTTCCGTAACGTCATGCAGCACCATCACGGCACCCAGAATATGGCCCTGGGTGTGGCTGACCGGGGTCAGGCTGTAGGTCAGCAGTCGCGACTCGCCATCGACTTCGACACTCAAGTCTTCCGGCGCCCGCTCCAGCGTGCCGCCGCGCAGCACCAGTTGCAGCTGCTCATCGAGCTCGGGGCGCTCCAGCGCCGCGCCCAACCCCTGACCCAGACGATCGGACTCCCAGCCCAACTGACGCTGGGCTACAGGGTTAAGGTGTTCCAGATGGCCCTGACGGTCGATCATCAGCAGTCCGTCGTCGATGCTGTCGAGCACGGCCTGCAAACGCTGCTGACCGGCCAGCAGCTCATCGACGTTGGTGGCCTGATGTTCACGCAGTGCCTGGGCCATGATCCCGAAACGCCGGGTCAGCTGGTTCAGTTCCATTGCCGAAGAAATCGGCAGGGTGACATCGAAATTGCCCTGGCCGATATTGTCCGCCGCCTTGGCCAAGGCCTCGATGGGTTCTCCGAAACGCCGGGCGATGGCTTGCGCGGTCACGAAGCCGATGATCAGCACCGCCAGCCCCACCAGGCCAAGCAACCCGGCAATCAGCAGTGCCTGCTCCCGGGCCTGGCGCTCGGTATCGCTGATGTTATCCAGCGCGCGCTTGTGCTCGGCGATCAGGCCATTGCGTAGCGCATTGAATTTTTCCGTCAGGTTGTCGTGGCTGCTGAGTACATTCGACGGGTTCGGGGACGATTCATAAGCCTGGATAAAGCTCTCGTAGTCGGCCTTGGCTTTTCTGAAGCCGTGCTCGCTTGCGGTTTCCGTCGGCTCTTGGGCGATGCCTTCCTCCAGCAGTTCGAAGTAATGCTGCTTTGAGGCGGCGAAAGCGGCGGAGTCAGGCTTTTCGCTGAGCATGATGATCAGTTGATCACCCAGGGTCTGACGCAGCTTTAGCCCCAGGTCCAGGGTGATGAAGTTACTGCGGATCAGTGCTTCCTGGCTGCCGGCCATCTGCATCACGCTGACCAGCCCGAGCAAGAGCCCGAGCAACGCGACGGTGATCAGTGCGGAGATACTCAGGAAAAGCCGGGTCCGCAATTTCATCGCCAGTTTCATCGGCGATTGCTCACAGGTTGTACTGCTTGCGTTTGCGGTACAGCGTCGAGGCGTCGATGCCCAGGGTTTTCGCCGCTTGATCCAGGGTGTCGGCGGTGGCGAGGACCGCGCCGATGTGGGCCTTTTCCAGCTCCTCCAGGCTCAGTGCCGCGCCGATGCGCGGTGCATTGTTGACCGGGGTTTCGGCCATGCCCAGATGACTGATCTCGACCCGCTCCTGCGGACAGATGATGCTCGCCCGCTCGATCACGTTGCGCAGCTCACGGATGTTGCCCGGCCAGCGATAGCCCAGCAGTGCTTCCCGGGCCTCGTCGCTGAAGGCGCGCGCGGGACGGGCGTACTCCTTGACGAAGCGCGCCAGGAAACGGTCGGCCAGGTTGAGAATATCTTCGCGGCGTTCGCGTAGCGGTGGCAGGTGCAAGGTAATGACATTCAGGCGATAGAGCAGGTCTTCACGGAAGCGACCGTCGCGCACCATGTCCTCAAGGTTGAGGTTGGTGGCCGCCAGGATGCGCACATCGGCACGGCGGGTCACCGGATCACCGACGCGCTCATATTCCTTGTCCTGAATAAAACGCAGCAACTTCGGCTGCAACGTCAGGGGAAAGTCGCCGATCTCGTCGAGAAACAGCGTTCCGCCGTCAGCCTGGTTGACTCGCCCCAAGGTGCTTTCGCTGGCACCGGTGAAGGCGCCGCGGCTGTGGCCGAATAATTCGCTTTCCATGAGCTCGGTGGTCAGCGACGGGCAGTTGATCGTGACGCAGGATTTCTTCGCGCGTTTGCTCCAGCCGTGAATGGCTTGGGACAGTTCGCCCTTGCCGGTACCGGATTCACCCAGAATCAGGATATTGGCATCGGTCGTGGCAACCTGGCGGGCGGTTTCGAGTACCACTTTCATGGCCGGGCTGTGGGAGTCCAGACCATCCTTGGGCTTGCGCACCTCGCCTTCCAGGGCTTCCAGTCGCGCCGACAGTTGCCGCACTTCCAGTTGCTTGGCGGTTGCCAGCCGCAATTGGTCGGGGCTGCACGGCTTGACCAGATAGTCGGCGGCACCGGCCTGAATCGCATCCACCGCGGTGTCGACGGCTGAGTGCGCAGTGACGATCACTACCCGCATCCAGGGCGCCTGGATACGCATCTGGGCCAGCACATCGAGGCCGTTGTCTTCACCCAGACGCAAATCGAGGAAGCACAGGTCGAAGACCTGCCGCTGCAACAAGGCTTCTGCCTGCGCGGCGCTGGTGGCAGTGGCCACGCTGTAGCCTTCGTCTTCGAGGCAATAACGGAAAGTACGCAGGATGGCGGACTCATCATCCACCAGCAGAATGCGGCCTTGATGCTCAGTGGCGGATTCCATTTTCCTACGCTCCTTAATGAATGATCTTAATTTAGTCTCGGAGAAATCGGGCAAGTTGCATGATTGATTCTGAGCCATTCCTGTCATGGCAGGGTAGCTCTCATCCGACGTATCGGTTAGCCACCTGATTTTGCGGGTCTTTGAATAGATAGCCGGTCTCTGCCAGCGGCCAGCGTGAATTTCAGACCTGCGCACCCTCCTCTCAATTCAAAAAATTTACGCCTTCATTCAAACCCATCGTGCAATACGCACGACAGCGCAGGTGGCATCGTGCAGGATGCGCGCGGAGTGATTTCTTTGATGAACATAAGATATTGATATTTAAGGTAATTTATTCGAATAGAAGCTGGCATGCGCTCTGCAATTGTCTGGTTAACCAGGGCACCCAAAAACAAGCGCCCGCTATCGAATACCGACCCCAGTGGTAGGAGCTCCAGGATGAACCGTCAACGTGCCGCCCACCTGCACCTCTGGCCTGTGCATATCCAGCAAGGACTGTTTGCTGTTCTGGCGCTGTTGATCACCCTGATCGGCGGCCAGCAGTTTCTGCGCTGGGAGCAGAGCCAGCAGCCGGAAGCGCCACGCCTGTCGATTCCGCATCCGGTCCAAACCCACTTCAGTGCTGTCAGCAGCGGTCAGGCCGATAGCACCCCGATGCGCATGATGGATGTCGACCAGGCCGGGCCTGTGGGTGAGATACGTCATCAAGAGCGTTGGGTGTTCTAGACAAAACTTCCGCCGCACCTCATGCGCCGGGAAACGCAGCACCTCTAAACAGAAGCGTAAGGAGAATCACCATGTTGAGCTGGGCAATCACATTCCTGATCATCGCCATCATCGCCGCTGTTCTGGGCTTCGGTGGTATCGCGGGCACCGCCACGGGTATCGCCAAGATTCTGTTTGTCGTGTTCCTGGTGATGTTCATTGCCTCCTTCTTCTTTGGCCGTCGCGGTCGAGGCTGAAATGAGAGGGTTGTTCAAGACACTGGCAGCCGCCCTGATGTTGGGCGGTAGTGCCATGGCATGCGGGCTGGCGTTTCCCCGACATGCCTGACCTGCGCATGCAGGGCTTGATGACAGGACAGAATTTGTACACGAAGGAGGCCACAGCGCCTCTTTCCACCTGCGCCACCTGAGGAAGGCCGGCGCATGACCAAGGGGGCGGGACGTTCTGCCTGTTTCAGGGGCGGAGTGACCTACGGGTACAGGGAGTACCTGCGCAAGGGCCGGGTCAGGAAAAGCTACTGCGCAAGTTCGTCGGACCGCCAAGGCTCGACGGGCTTGCGAAGGGCTTGATCACGCAACACATTGAAATAGAGCGCTCGTCCCGATTTCATCACTGTTTTCTCGTTCTTGTCCTTGTTACGTCGGAAAATACTTTTCCCGGTGTTTCACCAGCGACCGTATATCGAGAAAAATCACCCTTCTTTGGCCGCGATTTTTCCCTTCGTTCGGCGGGATTTTGCTGAAAAATCAACGCTCGGCCACTGCTCAAAAAACATTCAATCTGCTCTGTGATGGCCGGTTCACGGCACTTATGTCTGCCGAAATGTCGTATTCGAACCGGTTGGGACGCGCGTTTCGCTAAAAAAACCTCATGCCGATTCGGCATAGGGTAGGCGTTTACGGCATTAGACGGCGCTCCCTTGCATCGGAATAGTTGCGCCTTTTTTCGCCTGCCAGAGAGCCGTAAACACGCGCTCCGGGGCACCTTATACGGGGGGCAGATGCACTGGACTTTTTCGCCACAAGCGTTCCAGTTCGCGCATCTCCCTGAGTCAAACAACAAGTAAGGGTAAAGATATGAAGAAGGCAAAGCTTAGCCTCGCCTGGCAGATCCTCATCGGTCTGGTATTGGGGATTGCAATCGGTGCGCTGCTCAACCATTTCAGTGCCGAAAAAGCCTGGTGGATCAGCAACGTCCTGCAACCGGCAGGCGATATCTTTATCCGTCTGATCAAGATGATCGTGATCCCGATCGTCATCTCCTCTTTGATCGTCGGCATTGCCGGCGTCGGTGACGCCAAGAAACTGGGGCGCATCGGCTTCAAGACCATCATTTACTTCGAAATCGTCACCACCATCGCCATCGTGGTCGGTCTGCTGCTGGCCAACCTGTTCCATCCGGGTGCCGGCATCGACATGAGCACCCTGGGCACTGTGGACATTTCCAAGTACCAGGCCACGGCGGCCGAGGTTCAGCATGAACACGCGTTCATCGAAACCATCCTCAACCTGATCCCGTCGAACATCTTCGCGGCCATGGTTCGCGGCGAAATGCTGCCGATCATCTTCTTTTCTGTATTGTTCGGTCTCGGTTTGTCGAGCCTGCAGGCGGACCTGCGCGAGCCGCTGGTGAAGATGTTCCAGGGCGTATCGGAAAGCATGTTCAAGGTCACTCACATGATCATGAACTACGCTCCGATCGGCGTGTTCGCACTGATCGCGGTGACCGTTGCCAACTTCGGCTTCGCGTCGTTGATCCCGCTGGCCAAACTGGTGATCCTGGTTTACGTCGCCATCGCCTTCTTCGCTTTCGTGATCCTGGGCCTGATCGCTCGCCTGTTCGGCTTCTCGGTGATCAAGCTGATGCGCATCTTCAAGGATGAGCTGGTACTGGCCTACTCCACCGCCAGCTCCGAAACCGTGCTGCCGCGCGTGATCGAGAAGATGGAAGCCTACGGCGCGCCGAAAGCCATTTGCAGCTTCGTGGTGCCGACCGGTTACTCGTTCAACCTTGACGGTTCGACCCTGTACCAAAGCATCGCGGCAATCTTCATTGCCCAGCTGTATGGCATCGATCTGTCGATCAGCCAGCAACTGCTGCTGGTACTGACCTTGATGGTCACCTCCAAAGGTATCGCCGGCGTACCGGGCGTTTCCTTCGTGGTACTGCTGGCCACCCTGGGCAGCGTCGGTATTCCTCTGGAAGGCCTGGCGTTCATCGCTGGTGTCGACCGCGTCATGGACATGGCCCGTACCGCACTGAACGTGATCGGCAACGCCCTGGCTGTTCTGGTTATCGCTCGTTGGGAAGGCATGTACGACGACGCCAAGGGCCAGCGCTACTGGAACTCCCTGCCGCACTGGCGCAGCAAGGAAAAACTGCCGGCGGGTGAAATTTCCAAGAGCTGATGCAATACCCCTTGTGGGAGCGGGCTTGCTCGCGAAGGCGTCATGTCAGCCAGTTCAATGCTGAATGACACACCGCTTTCGCGAGCAAGCCCGCTCCCACATTGGAGTTGTGCAGGCAGTAACAAAAAAACCCCGGAGAAATCCGGGGTTTGTCGTTTCTGGCCACCCCGCTATCATTCGCGGATCTTTTTGGGGGATTTGACTGATGCTCAATGGCCTGTGGCTTGGCTTCTTCATCGTGGCAGCCGTATCGGCGCTGGCCCAGTGGCTGATTGGCGGCAACGCCGGGATATTCGCGGCGATGGTGGAAAGCATTTTTGCCATGGCCAAGCTGTCGGTCGAAGTCATGGTGCTGCTGTTTGGCACCCTCACTCTCTGGCTGGGTTTTCTGCGCATTGCCGAGAAAGCCGGCATCGTCGAATGGCTAGCCAAGGCCCTGGGACCACTGTTCTTGCGCCTGATGCCCGAAGTCCCGCCGGGTCATCCGGCCATCGGCCTGATCACCCTGAACTTCGCCGCCAATGGCCTGGGCCTGGACAACGCCGCCACGCCGATCGGCCTCAAGGCCATGAAAGCGCTGCAAGAACTCAATCCCAGCGCTACCGTCGCCAGCAACGCACAGATCCTGTTCCTGGTGCTCAACGCCTCCTCGCTGACCCTGCTGCCGGTGACGATCTTCATGTATCGCGCCCAGCAAGGTGCGCCGGACCCGACGCTGGTGTTCCTGCCGATCCTGCTGGCGACCAGTTGCTCAACCATTGTCGGCTTTCTGTCGGTGGCATTCATGCAGCGGTTGCGCATCTGGGACCCGGTGGTGCTGGCCTACCTGATCCCCGGCTCCCTCGCCCTCGGTGGCTTCATGGCGTTGCTGGCGACCCTTTCGGCGACCGCGCTGGCCGGCCTGTCGTCGATCCTCGGCAACGTGACGCTGTTTGGCCTGATCATGCTGTTTTTACTGATCGGCGCGCTGCGCAAAGTGAAGGTCTACGAGGCTTTCGTTGAAGGAGCCAAAGAGGGTTTCGACGTCGCCAAGAACCTGCTGCCCTACCTGGTGGCGATGCTCTGCGCGGTGGGTGTCCTGCGGGCATCCGGGGCACTGGACTTCGGTCTGGACGGGATCCGTCATCTGGTGGAATGGGCCGGTTGGGACACGCGTTTCGTCGATGCGCTGCCGACGGCGATGGTCAAACCCTTCTCCGGTAGCGCCGCCCGGGCGATGCTGATTGAAACCATGAAGACCTCGGGCGTGGACAGCTTCCCGGCGCTGGTGGCGGCAACGATCCAGGGCAGTACCGAAACGACCTTCTATGTCCTGGCGGTGTACTTCGGCGCCGTGGGCATCCAGCGTGCACGCCATGCCGTCGGTTGTGCATTGCTGGCCGAGCTTGCCGGGGTGCTGGGTGCGATCGGGGTTTGCTACTGGTTCTTTGGTTGATCGGCTCCGTCAGCCAAAGCCTTCAGCGCGGCCTTGCGCTCGTCCGTCGGCAAGGCGCCAAGCTTTTCCACGGCGGCGTAAAATGTTAGCCAGTCGCCATTCTCCTGATGGAACAGCGCGGCAAAAGCCGGCACCCATTGGTCGTACAAGCCAAACGGCAATAGCCGGGCATTGTTCATGGGGGCATAGATCCAGGCGTCGTAGCGTTTGTCTGCGGCCCACTGACTGTCGCGCAATTGCCGGTATTCGCTGCGCAAGCGCTCGAACTCGACCGCCTTGCGCTGGCGCATTTGTCCGGACGGCAACGGCAGGGTGTAGAGCTTTTCCAGGCGGGCGCGGGTCTTGAGCACCAACTCAGTGAACTGTTCGCGCTGACGTGCCTGCGCATTGTTGTCCGGTGGCAGGTGGCGGTAGGCGCGCCATTGGCGAGTACCTTCCTGCTCGACGAAGGTGGCGAAGGATTCGTTGAACTCCGTGTCGTCCTTCACATAGAAACGCTGATGGGCCAGCTCGTGAAAGATCAACGTGGCCAGTCGCTCATCCCCCCACCCCATCATCGAGCTGATGATCGGGTCGTTGAACCAGCCGAGTGTCGAATAGGCCTCGACGCCGCCAATCGACACGTCCATGCCTTGCAAGCGTTGCAAAGCAGCTGCGCCGCGGGCTGCGCTCTGGCTGTAGTAACCGCGATAGGCCACGCAACCGGCAATGGGGAAGCAGTGGTTTACGGGCTTGAGGGAAAATTCCGGCGTGGCGAAGACATTCCAGACGACGAAGGGACGCCCAATGTCCGCGTACAAGCGGTAACTCTGGTTATCCGGCAGGTGCAATTGCTGGCTGGCGAACGTCCGGGCCTTTTGCGATTGCTCCAGGTGTGTACGCAGTTTTTGATCGCGCGCCGGGTCGGCAATCACGCTGGAAACAGGCTCCCTGGCCCGCAGCAACTGCAGTTGGCCGCTGGCCAGTTGACTGTAATAGCTGGCGCTGGTGCAGCCGTTGAGCAACAAAAACAACAGGCTCGGAAACAAAACGCGAAAAACGCGATCAAGTAACCCAAGGCTAGGAAGCGGCCTGATCACAATAATTCTTCCTTGGAGAGTCTTTCCGCAAGACTATCCCGCCTGAATGGAGCTCCGCTATGCGCATGTTGATACTGACAGGAGGCCTGCTGATGCTGGCCGGCTGTGCTGGTTTTGGGATACCCCGCCATGATCCCGCGCAAGCCTGGATCGACCTGGACTCGAAGCAAGAAGATACGGCGCTGCAGGCGCTGGAGGTCGATGACAGGATCACCGACGATAAACGCTATTTCCAGGTTCATCCCGGTAGCCATGAATTGACGGTCCGCTACCAATTCGCGGTCCAGCCCACCAATATCGGCCCAGACGCCGAGCCGTTGTGGCGCGATTGCCAGTTGAACGTGAAATTCAGCGACTTCAACGCGGGTGAGCGTTATCAGCTACAGGCGGGGAACATCGGCTTTCGGCCTTGGGCGAAACTCTACGATCAACAGCACAAAGTGATTGGTCACGGCACGCCGGCAGGCTGTCAACACACCTGATCGGCGTTATGCTGGATGTATATCCCTTGGGACATCCATCATGCGCAGGTTGATGCTGTTACTCGCCATCGCTGTTGTCGCGGGCTGTCAAAGCCCGATGCCGACACCCAATCCAAAAATGGCTTGGGTCGAGTTCTCGACGCCCTTCCCTAACGACAAGTTATTGATGGCCGAACGACTGGATAAACAACGCCTGCGCGACGGGCGTTTTTTCGAGGTCACGCCGGGTAGCCATGAACTGATCGTGCGTTTCGACTTTGAAGTACCCGGTGGCGGATTGGGCATGATGGGCGGCCCTTCTGAGCGGCTGTGCTACCTGACCATCAAATACGATCATTTCGAAGCCGGCCAGCGTTATGTGCTCGAAGGCCGCTCCATTGCATTTACCCCCGGCGCCCGGCTGTACAACGCCAAGCGCGAAATCGTTGCTGAAGACCGGGAATCCTACTGCCTGATGTGAGCGGTCAGCGGTCGTTCTTCTGGTAGATGATTTTCCTGGTACCGTTTTCGCACGAACCAACGACCATGTTTTGATCGTGTACCTCGTCGTTGGTGACGATTTCAAGCGTGTAGGAAGTGACGCCGCTGGCCTGGATCTTGGCTTCGATCTCGGCCTTGAGCTCTTCGCAGGGTTTCGGCGCCGCGAGGGCCGAGGTGGCCAGTGCGCAACAGATAACCGCCAGGGCAAAACGTTTCATGGTTGAAGCTCCTTTGAGGCAGCACGCACAATCGTGGTTTTCGCTGCTGTCGTTTATTCGACCACAGTTTTAGCGGGCAAATCTGTCGCGCCGCAAAAAAGATCGCAGACTTGAGCACCATCTACCGAATGATCCCGGCAGGTTGCGCAAGGCTGCGATCTTTTGTTTTCAACGAAAATCTAGCCGACCAGTGTGGCCTCCAGGCTGATCTTCGCATTCAGCTCTTTGGACACCGGGCAGCCCTGTCCGATCAATCCGCTTTTTTCGAGGGATTTTTTACCGGGCTATTGAAACTCGGGTATATGCCCTCATTGCATGAATCACGCTTTTGGATTCGGCAGGTTTGCGTTCGCAAGAACAAACCTGCGCCCTCAATTGGAGAAGCAGGTTTATGAAACGACTGTCCGATATCAAGTTCTCGACCCTCGATCTGGTGCCTGTGCGCGAGAACGGCAGCGCGGCCCAGTCGCTGCGCAACTCGCTGGACCTGGCGCAGCACGTCGAGAAGTTCGGTTACAACCGCTTCTGGGTGGCTGAGCACCACAACATGGATGGCATCGCCAGTTCCGCGACTTCGGTGCTGCTCGGTTATCTGGCCGGTGGTACGTCGAGCATTCGAGTCGGTTCGGGCGGGGTGATGTTGCCCAACCACGCACCGTTGGTGATTGCCGAGCAGTTCGGCACCTTGGAAAGCCTTTATCCGGGCCGGATCGATCTGGGCCTGGGGCGCGCCCCCGGGTCCGACCAGATGACCGCACGCGCGTTGCGCCGCGAACGCTCCGGCAGCGCCGACGATTTCCCGGAAGATGTGGCGGAACTGGTGCGCTACCTCGGGCCGCGTACCCCGGACCAACGCATCATCGCGATGCCGGGAACCGGGACCAATGTGCCGGTCTGGTTGTTGGGATCGAGCCTGTTCAGTGCGCAATTGGCCGGTGAGCGCGGTTTGCCCTACGCCTTCGCCTCGCATTTCGCACCGCGCTACATGCATGAAGCGATTCGGGTCTACCGCAATCACTTCAAACCGTCGGCCGTTTTGGACAAGCCCTACGTGATGCTCGGTGTGCCACTGGTGGCAGCCGATACCGACGAGCAGGCCGATTACCTGGCGACCTCGGTGTTCCAGCGGATTCTCGCCCTGATGCGTGGCCAAAGCCTGGTACAGCGTCCGCCCGTGAAGACCATGGACGGCCTGTGGCTGCCCCATGAGAAAGATGCCGTGCATGATTTCCTTGGCCTGGCCATGATCGGCAGCCCGCAGAAAATCCGCGCCAAACTCGAGGTCCTGATCGAACAGACCCAGGCCGACGAGCTGATTTTCACCTGTGACCTGTACGAACATGCCGATCGCGTGCATTCCTACGAGCTGCTGGCGCAGGTCATGCGGGGTTGATGCTCAAACGGCGGGCATAAAAAAGCCGGCGCCATGGCGTCGGCTTTTTCATTCGGGCGAGAATCGGCCTACTTTTTATAGACGATCACTTTGGCGCCCGCTTCGCATTTGCCAACAACTTTCCCGCCGGCAGCGGCACCTTTGTCGACAATCTCCAGCGAATAACCGGAAACGCCCTTGGCATCAAGTTTCGCTGCGATTTCGGCTTTCAGCTCTTCGCATGGCTTGCCGCCCGCCAATGCGCTCCCCGCAAGGCTCAACAAGCCTACTGCCAACATAAACTTCTTCATCGGTTGCATTCCCTGGTCGGATCATAGGGGTAACCAGCCGTCAGCCGGACGCACTCATATAGTGCTTTGCCATTCCCTATGGCATTCGACCGGCGTGCAAGTTCAGAAGACTAGCCCAAAGTCAGCTGCTGGCAATCCGGAACCCGACTTTCAAGGTCACCTGAAAGTGCGCAGCCTTGCCGTCCCTGATGTGCCCACGGGTCTCGGTCACTTCAAACCATTCCATGTACTTGATGCTTTTGCTGGCCTCGGCCAGCGCGTTGTTGATCGCATCTTCGATACTGCTGGTGGACGAGCCGATCAGCTCGACTTTCTTGTAGGTGTGATGGTCAGACATGGCGTTCTCCTCGGCGTATGAATTACAGACTAGCAGTGATTTTTCCTATTTCTTCTGTTGGTCGTTCTGAGGGTGAAGTTCAGATTTTCTGCACTTTCTCGAACCCATGAAGTCCCAACCAACACACGCCACTCATCACCAATGCAGGAGAGCCACCATGGCCAACACCTCGTTACGCAAAGCCTCATTGCAAAGCATGGAAGCCGAGATCGAGAGTCTGCTCAAGTCTTTGGAAAGCCTGAAGGACGACGCCTCGGACGAGTCGCGTAAAACCCTCAAGACCCTGAAAAGCAACGCCGAGAATGCCTTGAAGCATTCGCGCCATCTGCTTGCCGATGCTTATGAAGAGGTCAAGGTCAAAACCCGCGAAACCGGGATTGCCACCCGGGACTACGCCCAGGAACACCCCTGGACTACAGCCGGTGTCGCCGTGGGCGCATTGGGCCTGCTGGCCGCTTATCTGTTGTGCAAGCGTGATTAATCCGCTCGACGCAATTCGTTCTTGAGCCACTGCGCCAGTTGCCGGGCGCGCCCGTCCGCGGCGCGCTTGGGTAGCCACAACGCCAGTTGCGCCGGGGTTTCACTGAAGCCCCAAGGCGCAACCAGGCGGCCGGCCTTCAAGTCCTCCGTCACCAAAGGTTCGGGGGCAATCGCCACGCCCAGGCCCGCGACGGCGGCTTCCAGCAAGTAATACAAATGTTCAAATCCCTGGCCGTACTTCAATGCCCTGGCGTCGAGCCCGCGTGGTTGCGCCCAGTTCGGCCAGGCTTGCGGGCGTGAGGTGGTGTGCAGCAAGGGTTCGCTCAACAGTGCGGTTTCCGGCGCCTGCTTGAGTCGTTCATAGCCGGCGAACCGAGGGCTCATGACCGGGCCGATACGTTCGCTGGCCAGCTCAAAAACCTGCATGTCCGCGGGCCAGGGTGGCTCGGCAAATACCAGCAAGGCATCCAGCCCCGGTCTTCGCGGATCCAGATCGCCTTCTCCGGCCGACAGGTGCAGGCGTAAGTCCGGCAGGTCGGCATTGAGCCGCCCCAGTCGCGGGATAAACCAGCGCGCCAGCAGGCTTCCCGAGCAACCGAGCACGAATGGCGCATCGGCTGTGCTTTGTGTGAGTTCGGCGCACACGCTGCGCAGGCGCTCGAAGGCTTCGCTGCTGGCGTCACGCAGGCGTAACCCGGCATCTGTGAGTTTCAGGCCGCGACCGTCCTTGATGAACAGGCTAACGCCCAGATGCTCCTCCAGCACTTTCAATTGCCGGCTGACCGCGCCGTGGGTGACGTGCAACTGCTCAGCGGCCTGACTGACGCTGTTCAGGCGGGCAGTGGCTTCAAAGGCGCGAAGCGCGTTTAGCGGAGGAAGGTCATGGCTCATGGGATCTGTGAGTTTTCCTGACAGGTTGCGGCGATCTTATCGGTTTTCAGCTCGGGACGTCAGGGGTAGAGTGAAGCCCACTATCTCTTTATGCATCACTTCACGCATTCAACTGGAGCGCCAAATGACCCAGACAAATCTGCGCAACGGCCCTGACGCCAACGGCCTGTTTGGCGCGTTCGGTGGCCGCTACGTTGCCGAAACCCTGATGCCGTTGATCCTCGACCTGGCCCGCGAATATGAGTTGGCCAAGGAAGATCCTGCATTCAAGGAAGAACTGGCCTACTTCCAGCGCGACTACGTCGGACGTCCAAGCCCACTGTACTTCGCCGAGCGTCTGACCGAGTTTTGCGGCGGTGCGAAGATCTACCTCAAGCGTGAAGAGCTGAACCACACCGGCGCGCACAAGATCAACAACTGCATCGGCCAGATCCTGCTGGCGCGGCGCATGGGTAAAAAGCGCATCATCGCCGAGACCGGCGCCGGCATGCACGGTGTGGCCACGGCCACCGTCGCTGCGCGTTTCGGTCTGGATTGCGTGATCTACATGGGCACCACTGACATCGAGCGTCAGCAGGCCAACGTGTTCCGTATGAAGTTGCTGGGCGCCGAAGTGATCCCGGTGGTAGCCGGTACCGGCACGCTGAAAGACGCGATGAACGAAGCCTTGCGTGACTGGGTGACCAACGTCGACAGCACCTTCTACCTGATCGGCACCGTGGCCGGTCCGCACCCTTACCCGGCAATGGTTCGCGACTTCCAGGCGGTGATCGGCAAGGAAACCCGTGAGCAGCTGCAAGCCCAGGAAGGTCGCCTGCCAGACAGCCTGGTGGCGTGCATCGGCGGTGGTTCCAACGCCATGGGCCTGTTCCACCCATTCCTCGACGACAAGAGTGTCGAGATCATCGGCGTCGAAGCCGCCGGTTACGGCATCGAGACCGGCAAGCATGCGGCCAGCCTCAATGGCGGCGTACCCGGTGTGTTGCACGGCAACCGCACCTTCCTGCTGCAGGACGACGATGGCCAGATCATCGATGCCCACTCGATCTCCGCTGGCCTGGACTACCCGGGCATCGGCCCGGAACACGCCTGGTTGCACGACATTGGCCGCGTTCAGTACACCTCGGTGACCGACGACGAAGCCCTCGCTGCATTCCACCAGTGCTGTCGCCTGGAAGGGATCATCCCTGCCCTGGAAAGCGCCCATGCCCTGGCTGAAGTATTCAAGCGCGCACCGACCTTGCCAAAGGATCACCTGATGGTGGTCAACCTGTCCGGCCGTGGCGACAAAGACATGCAGACCGTGATGCACCACATGGAACAATCCAAGCAGGAGAAACACTGATGAGCCGCCTGCAAACGCGTTTTGCCGAACTCAAGGAACAGAACCGCGCCGCCCTGGTGACCTTCGTGACCGCTGGCGACCCGAGCTACGACACCTCTCTGGCAATCCTCAAGGGCTTGCCAGCGGCTGGTGCCGACGTGATCGAGCTGGGCATGCCCTTCACCGACCCGATGGCTGACGGCCCGGCAATCCAGCTCGCCAACATCCGTGCGTTGGGTGCCAAGCAGAATCTGGCGAAAACCCTGCAAATGGTTCGCGAGTTCCGCCAGGACAACAACGAAACGCCGCTGGTGCTGATGGGTTACTTCAACCCGATTCATATGTACGGCGTACCGCGCTTCATCGCCGAAGCCAAGGAAGCCGGCGTTGACGGCCTGATCGTGGTCGACCTGCCGCCCGAGCATAACGGCGAGCTGTGCGACCCGGCGCAGGCCGCGGGCCTGGACTTCATTCGCCTGACCACGCCAACCACCGACGATGTACGCCTGCCGACCGTTCTCAACGGCAGCTCCGGTTTCGTCTACTACGTCTCGGTGGCCGGTGTGACCGGCGCCGGCGCCGCCACGCTGGAACACGTCGAAGAAGCGGTCGCCCGTCTGCGCCGTCATACAGACCTGCCGATCAGCATCGGTTTCGGTATCCGGACTCCGGAACAGGCCGCGTCCATCGCGCGTCTGGCCGACGGTGTTGTGGTGGGCTCGGCGTTGATCGATCACATCGCCAATGCCACCTCCCCGGAACAAGCCGTGGATGGCGTGCTGAGCCTGTGCTCGGCGTTGGCCGAAGGCGTGCGTAAGGCCCGCGTCAGCTGAAGGTAAAGCACCTAAACGCTGTAAACCTTGTGGGAGCAAGCTCGCTCCCACAAGGTTGCGGTATCAAGGCAACTCTATCCCGCCTGATGCCTTGTGCAGTTTGCGCAGGTGCTCACCAATCTGCTTCACGTTGGCCTCGTTGGCAGCCATTTCGGCGGCGCGACCCGGTTCAAGCAGCGCTCTCACTTCCTTGTCCAGATCCCCGGACAGCGCCAGGAGCTGTTTCTGGCGCTGGCTGCTTTCCGATTCCAGATGCTGCCATTCGCTCGGTTGTGGCAACCCGTAACCCGCGGTCCCCAGCAGCTCTGCCGGGCGGCTGAGGAAGCCGCTGTTGGCGAGAATCTGCTTCAGCGTCTCGTTGGCTTTGTCCATGCCGCCGTTTTTCAGCTCCCGAGCGCCCAGATAGCGTTGCTTCACTTCGTCCTGGGCCAGCAACATCTGTCGACGGAAACTCGCCTGTTCCAGCAGCAGCAATGCTGCGCTGGTACGCAAATCAGCCTGTTCAAACCATTTCCGCCGCTCTGCGGCTTTCAAATCCAGCCACTCTTCGACAGTTTCCTGTTTGATCGGCATCTGCTTTTTCAACACTTCGAACATCGCTTGGTAGCGATCACGGAAGGAGTCGAAGCGATAACCCAGGCGCAGTGCCTCGCGAGGATCATCCAGCACGCTGGTATCGGCCAGACCACGACCCTTGAGCACTTCGAGCATGCCGTTGGGCATGATGTTGTCCAGGCCAACCAGTTGCGGGTTGTTAGTGCTGCTACGCAGCAGTTTCAATCCCTCTACCGCACAGTTATTGGACAGGAAGAAGTAGTTGCCGTCGTAGCTCCAGTGCATTTCGGCGGCGTGCTCCACCACATCTTCGATCTCGCGGCGCGACAGGTTCAGTGGTACTGAGGCCAGGCTGCGCAATTCGGTCTTGGTGTATTCGTCGATTACCTGGGAAAGCGGCAGGACAAACAGGCGCGACGGGTACTTGCCGACCAGCCCATTCCAGCTCGACATCTGCACATCACCGACAAATGCGCGGTACGACAGCACCAGATGCTGGTCCAGGTCCAGTCGGCAATCCGGTCCGCGAGGCCGGCCCGGTGCGCAAATGACCAGGCGCAACATGCTGTGACCCCAGTAGCTGAACAAGTTCTGGTTAGCCTCGGCCAGCAGGTAGTCGATGGCGTAAACCCGTTCAGGATCGACCTGTCCCAGTGGTGTTTTGGCGAAATCACTGCCGGCATTGAGGAAGGCGACGGTTTTGCCGCAAGCGTTTTTGGCAGCGGGCGCCCAGCCAAAGTGCTCTTTGTAGTAGCGGTACAACGCGGGACGACGGCAGGCGTAGCTCGGATCGAGCAGGAAGTACTCCATATTGACCGCGACGAACTCCTTGGGGCTGCTCGTCTCGTAGATGTCCGGGCTGCGCGCGATCTGCCGGTTGTACTGTTCGCGCTCGCCACGACGGCCGACGTATTGCGGCCAACCGGCGAGGTCGAGCAGGCGTGGATCATCGCTGAGGGTATAGCGGCGGCCGGTCTGGCCACGGCATTGGTCGGGGATGCCGACCAGCCCTGAGCTGCTGTCTTGGCGGGTACAGCGTTGAATCAGTGTGCGCTCCGCCTTTGGCCACAGGCGTGAGCGATCGTAGATGTGAGTCAGTTCGTGCAACACCGTGGCCAGCATTTCCCGGCGCACGGTGCCATGGGGACGATGGGTTTTTTTGGTCGCGGCGCTGCCATCGGTGAGGCCGGCCAGCAGGTTGCGGTTCAGATCGAGTTCGGACACCAGTGTCGCCTGACCGTAGGCATTTCTCGGCATGTCATCGGTCCAGCCGACGTCGATGCGTCGGTCCAGTTGCTCGATGAAGCGTGGCGGCAGTGCCTGCACGGCTTCATCGAGCAAGGCCTGGCTGGCGTGCTGTTGCGCGGGAGTCAGACCTTCGGTCTTGAGCTGTAATTGAAGGCCAGCGTGGGCCGTGTTGCCGAGCAGCAACAGGGCCCCGGCCAGCAGCCAGGCGCCTGGACGCTTCACAGTGCGAGGATGGCTTCGGCGAGATCCTGGTCACTGGCGTCACGAGCTTCCGGCACACGGGTGCGCAGCAAATCGAAGGCGGATTCCAGGTGAGCGCCACGAATGTCGCCATTGCTGGCAACGAAACTGGCGGCGTCGTCCTGGGCTTCGCGCACGATTTTCGAATCGCGAATGGACGTGGTGGTGTCGGAGGTGAAATCTAGGGTGCGCTGGGTAGCACGGATCAGAATATTACTGGTGGCAACCAGAGTATGTGCCTGGGCCACATCGGCCAACAGCAGCAGGCCTAAGGTGGCAGCAATCAGCGGGTTACGCATGGAACGGCTCCAGAAAAGACAGGGATAACTATTGGACGAGAATTGCCTGTGCCAGTTCAAGGTCGCTGGCATGAAGTTTTGCCTGGGTTCGGCGCAGATACCGCAGGGCCGACTCCAGTCGTGAGCCTCTCAGTTGGCCGTCACTGGCAATGAATGCCGCGGCGTCGTCATGGGCCGCGAGCAGCAGTTTATGGTCGAAGGGGGCGGAGGTCACCATGCTTGTGGCATATCCACTGGCCACGATCCCCTGGGTTGACAGGTTAAAGGCGTCGTAAGCGTGGGCTGAGCCTGAACAGGCGGCAGTAATCATGACTGGAGTGATCAACAGATTTGCAAGAAAACGCATGAGACTCGACAGTTAAAAGTGAGTCCCAAGGCTAGCGCAAGGCCCATTCTAGAGCCAGCACGGAAATATTGGGACACGTCGAGCGTGTCCCCGGCCAGAAGTCGATCAGATCGTCAGGATCGCCTGCGCCAGTTGTGCATCGGTTGCATTCAACTGGGGTGCCTGATTACGAATATGGTCGAGCGCACTTTCCAGTTTCACCCCACGGATGGAACCTTCGCTGGCAACGAAGCTGGCGGCGTCGTCACGCGCAGCGAGCACGATCTTGTCATCTTTGAACGAAGACGTGATGTTGGACGTCGCATCGGAGCTGGATTTGAGTGCCCCAACGACTGCGTCGGTGGTCACGATAAAGCTGGTGGCGTGGGAATTTGCAGCTACGGCAAGCAGGGCTGCAGCGCTGAGCAGGCGAAGTCGGGACATGGTGTAACTCCTAGGGTAAGCCGATTGGAAGGTGGCGCAGTGTCTGCAAAGTCAGACGCCAGGCGCTTGGCGCTCGCCACGTTCTAACCTGATATTAGGCCTGAGTGTGTCAGTTCGAACAGCCCGTCATGCAAACAGGCAGTCAGCGCCAGAACGGTTTATCCAATTCATTGATGCGCTCAGCGTGGCTGATGCAAAGATCCGATAGCTGACGATCATCGAGTTGAGCCAGTAAACGTCGTGTTCTCGCCCTTTCCAGATTAGCGAAGAGTCCTGTCAGCAGATCTCTGACCCTGTGCAAGCAAGGTCTTGATCGAATTGATGGGGTGGAAACATCCTGTAAAGAGTTCATGGCGCGGTCCCTGTCCTGATAAGTGGAGGACTCCATGCTGACACCAGTCGAATATCCGCTACAGACACACCGCGACGATATTGTACTCGTCCAGTTAGATGTTTTTGCAAACTGTACTGGTATTTCTGTTTCCCTTCTGTAAGACCGGATTTGACAGGCCAAAACGACAAAGCCCGTCGTGGTTTCCCACGACGGGCTTTGCTTTTCAATTCGGGTTGCTGGCGGTGGACCTTCAGGTCAGAGCCAGCGACGCTAACTTAGCGCCAGAACGGCTTGCTCAGCTCTTCGTAGCGTTGTGCTTCGCTAATCCCGGCGTCAGCCAGCAGACGCGAATCCAGGCGAGCCAGTTGATGGCGGCTGGTGATGCGGCGCTGCCACAGCATCAGGTTGGCGATAACGCGCAGAGGCAGGGAAGCCTGGGTTTTAGCAGCAGTGTCTTGAAAGAACAGATCGGAACTGAGTGTACGTTCCATGGTGGTCATCCTTCCGCTTATGGCGGGATTAGGTAGTGGTTTAACTGGTGCCCATGATCCTCTCGTTTGCCTAGTCTCTGTAGATACAGTTCATCTGTATTGTGAGGGCTCAGTTAACTGTTTGTAGGGGGTGTACTGGTCGAAATTGAGGCAACTGTACCTATCTGCACTATTAAGGTGCGAAATTGCTGTTTTGGCTCGGTAAGGTAGGAGTTTTCCCTAGGAAATGACCGGTACAGCAGTACAGTTTTTTTCATATTTCGAAGAGGCAAGAGCAAGCTGACGAAACTGTGTTTGCGCCAGCTGCTATCTGTACCAATTACTTCTTCAGCATTTGCCCGGTTTCTTCCAGGTTGATGTGCCAGCTCAGAGCATCACGCAGGATGTGCGGGGTGTGCCCGCCGATGGCGCACGCGGCGGTGAAGTAATCATTCAGCGCCTGGCGGTAGTCCGGGTGCACGCACTTGTCGATGATGACCCGGGCACGCTCCCGGGGCGCCAGGCCGCGCAAGTCTGCCAGGCCCACTTCGGTCACGAGGATGTCGACGTCATGTTCGGTGTGGTCAACATGGCTGACCATCGGCACCACGCTGGAGATCGCACCACCCTTGGCGATCGACTTGGTCACGAACACGGACAGGTGCGCGTTGCGCGCGAAGTCGCCCGAGCCACCGATGCCGTTCATCATCCGCGTGCCGCAGACGTGAGTGGAGTTGACGTTGCCGTAGATGTCGAACTCCAGCGCCGTGTTGATGCCGATGATGCCAAGGCGGCGCACGACTTCAGGGTGGTTGGAGATCTCCTGCGGGCGCAGGACCAGTTTGTCCTTGTAGCGCTCCAGATTGCCGAACACGTCGGCATTGCGCCGGCTCGACAGGGTGATCGAACTGCCCGAAGCAAAACTCAGCTTGCCCGCATCGATCAGGTCGAAGGTCGAGTCCTGCAGCACCTCGGAATACATCGTCAGGTCTTCGAACGGCGAGTCGATCAGGCCACACATCACCGAGTTGGCGATGGTGCCGATACCGGCTTGTAGCGGGCCGAGCTTGTTGGTCATGCGCCCGGCTGCCACTTCCTGTTTGAAGAAGTCGATCAGGTGGTCGGCAATGGCTTGGGTCTCGGCGTCCGGTGCCAGCACTGTGGAAGGCGAGTCAGCCTGGTTGGTGACCACGATGGCGACGATTTTTTCCGCTGGAATCGGGATGGCGGTGCTGCCAATACGATCGTCGACCTTGACCAGCGGGATCGGCGTGCGGGTCGGACGGTAGGTCGGAATATAGATGTCGTGCAGACCTTCGAGATTCGGGTTGTGCGCCATGTTGATCTCGACGATCACGTGTTTGGCGAAAATCGCGAAGCTGGCCGAGTTGCCGACCGAGGTGGTTGGCACGATATGCCCTTGCTCGGTGATCGCTACGGCTTCAATCACGGCGATGTCCGGCAGCTTCAATTGCTGGTTGCGCAATTGCTCCACGGTTTCCGACAAGTGCTGGTCGATGAACATGACTTCACCGGCATTGATCGCCTTGCGCAGGGTGCTGTCGACCTGGAACGGCATGCGTCGCGACAACACACCGGCTTCGGTCAACTGCTTGTCGAGGTCGTTGCCCAGACTGGCGCCGGTCATCAGGCTGATCTTCAGCGGCGTGACCTTGGCGCGTTCGGCCAGTGCCTGGGGGACGGCCTTGGCTTCGCCGGCGCGAGTAAAGCCACTCATGCCGACGGTCATGCCGTCCTCAATCAGAGCGGCAGCGTCGGCGGCGCACATCACTTTGTCCAACAACGAAGGCAGGCGAATACGGTCACGGTACATGGATTGTTATCTCGGGCAACAGGTAGCAGGACGTGCAGTCTAGTGAATTGCGCCGGCTTCTGTCCCGCTACCAAGGTCGCAATCGAGGCGTCTATTCCGGGCCTTTCAAGCAAAACACCGTTACCGGATCGGTAACAAAAGGATAGTTTGTCCGACGATTTGCGCAAACAAAAACGCCCCGACGAGTCGGGGCGTTCCGTGTGCCGCAGAGGGTTAGTCGACGGCTTTGACCATGTCCTCGATGACCTTTTTAGCGTCGCCGAACACCATCATGGTTTTGTCCAGGTAGAACAGTTCGTTGTCCAGGCCGGCGTAGCCGCTGGCCATCGAGCGCTTGTTGACGATGATGGTCTTGGCCTTGAACGCTTCGAGGATCGGCATGCCGGCAATCGGCGATTTCGGATCGTTCTTGGCGGCCGGGTTGACCACGTCGTTGGCGCCCAGCACCAGCACCACGTCGGCCTGGCCGAACTCGGAGTTGATGTCGTCCATCTCGAACACCTGGTCGTAAGGCACTTCGGCCTCGGCCAGCAACACGTTCATGTGGCCGGGCATACGACCGGCAACCGGGTGGATCGCATACTTCACGGTCACGCCGCGATGGGTCAGCTTCTCGGTCAGTTCCTTCAGCGCATGCTGTGCCCGCGCTACCGCCAGGCCGTAGCCTGGCACGATGATCACGGTGTCGGCGTTGGTCAGCAGGAAGGTCGCGTCGTCAGCCGAACCGGATTTCACCGGACGGGCTTCTTTCGAACCCGCCGGGCCGGCCGCGTCCGCCGTATTGCCGAAACCGCCGAGCAGTACGTTAAAGAAGGAGCGGTTCATCGCCTTGCACATGATGTACGAGAGGATCGCACCGCTTGAGCCTACCAGCGAACCGGCGATGATCAGCATCGAGTTGTTCAGCGAGAAGCCGATACCCGCCGCTGCCCAGCCGGAGTAGCTGTTGAGCATCGACACGACCACTGGCATGTCCGCGCCACCGATCGGGATGATGATCAGCACGCCGAGCACGAAGGCCAGGGCCAGCATCACGGCGAAAGCGGTGTAGTCACCGGTGAGCATGAAGGTCACGCCCAGGCCCAGTGTGGCCAGGCCCAGCAGCAGGTTCAGCTTGTGCTGACCGCTGAACTGTACCGGTGCACCCTGGAACAGGCGGAACTTGTACTTGCCCGCCAGCTTGCCAAAGGCAATGACAGAGCCGGAGAAGGTGATTGCACCGATGGCGGCACCGAGGAACAGTTCCAGGCGGTTACCGGCCGGGATCGCGTCACCGAGTTGCTTGACGATGCCCAGCGACTGCGGCTCGACCACGGCAGCCACGGCGATGAACACCGCTGCCAGGCCGATCATGCTGTGCATGAAGGCGACCAGTTCGGGCATCTTGGTCATTTCAACGCGTTTGGCCATGATCGTACCGACAGTGCCGCCGATCAACAGGCCGACGATCACGTAGACGATACCGTCCTGGGCCAGTTCGGCACCCAGCTTGTAGATCAGGCCGACCGTGGTGAGGATCGCCAGGCCCATGCCGAGCATGCCGAACAGGTTGCCGCGGCGCGACGTGGTGGGATGCGAGAGACCCTTGAGCGCCTGGATGAAGCAGACCGAGGCGATCAAATACAGGGAAGTAACCAGGTTCATGCTCATGCTTGCTGCACCTCAGCCTTGGCTGCTGCGGCTTTGGCTGCCGGAGCTTTTGCCGGAGCCGCTTTTTTCTTGAACATTTCCAGCATGCGGCGGGTCACCAGGAAGCCACCAAACACGTTGACGGCGGCCAGGGCCACGGCCAGGGTGCCCATGGTCTTGCCCAGCGGGGTCACGGTGAGGGCGGCGGCGAGCATGGCGCCGACGATCACGATGGCCGAGATGGCGTTGGTGACAGCCATCAGTGGCGTGTGCAGTGCAGGTGTAACGTTCCAGACCACGTGGTAACCGACATAGATAGCCAGCACGAAGATGATCAGGTTGTAGATACCGTGAGAGATCAGCATGTCTTCCATTGTTTTTATCCTCAGCCGTTCTTGCGCACGATCTGGCCGTCGCGGCACATCAGGCACGCGGCGACGATATCGTCTTCAAGGTTGATCACCAGTTGTCCTTCTTTATCGAACAACAGTTTCATGAAGTCCAGCAGGTTGCGTGCGTACAGCGCCGAAGCGTCAGCCGCCACGGCGCTGGCCAGGTTGGTCGGGCCAACGATGGTCACGCCATTTTCGACAACCACCTGATCTGCCACGGTCAGCGGGCAGTTGCCGCCCTGGGCTGCCGCGAGATCGATGACCACCGAACCCGGTTTCATCTGGGCCACCGTTTCCGCACTCAACAGGGTTGGTGCCTTGCGGCCCGGAATCAGCGCGGTGGTGATAACGATGTCAGCCTGCTTGGCGCGTTCGTGCACGGCCGCGGCCTGGCGCTGCATCCAGCTGGCCGGCATCGGGCGGGCGTAACCGCCGACACCGACGGCGCATTCACGCTCTTCGTCGGTCTCGTAAGGCACGTCGACGAACTTGGCACCGAGGGATTCGATCTGCTCTTTTACCGCAGGACGCACGTCAGACGCTTCGATCACCGCACCCAGGCGTTTCGCGGTAGCGATGGCCTGCAAACCGGCCACGCCGGCACCGAGGATCAGCACGCGGGCCGCTTTCACGGTGCCTGCAGCGGTCATCAGCATCGGCATGAAGCGAGGGTAGTAGTGAGCGGCCAGCAACACAGCCTTGTAACCGGCGATGTTGGCTTGCGACGACAGCACATCCAGGCTTTGGGCGCGGGAGGTACGAGGCGCGGCTTCCAGGGCAAAGGCGGTAATCCCGCATTCGGCCATTTTGGCGATGGTTTCATTGCTGAACGGATTGAGCATGCCCACCACTACGGTGCCGCTTTTAATCAGCGCCAGCTCGCTGTCGCTGGGCGCGACCACCTTCAAAATCAGCTCTGCACCAAACGCGTCATTGGCGCTGCCAATGGTTGCGCCTGCCGCTTCATAGGCACTGTCGACAACGCTGGCATTGACGCCGGCGCCGCTTTGTACAGTGACCTTATGACCCTGGCTGATCAGCTTCTTGATGGTTTCCGGGGTTGCAGCAACCCGTGTTTCACCGGTCTGGGTTTCGAGAGGAACACCAATGTGCACGTCAAATCTCCTGCGTGATCTTATAGAGTAAACCCATGCACTACGGATGGTGCGGCTGGGGCGGCCGATCAGCACGATCCCGCCAAATCAGGGCGGGGCGCGGCATTTTGCAGGCGAACTTTGTGCCCTTCAAGGGATTATGACGGGTGACGGAAAATTAACTACAAGTCACCCCGTGACCGAATGTCGCAACCAACCGGCTCAATCCCTTGCAGACCGTGCTTTTCAAGGATTCTGGCCGAAATTGAAGAATTTACACATCGGCCGTATGAATGATGCGGCATCGCCTCGAAATAGTGGCGCAAAGCCGCGTCATCAGGCGCTTGTGGGACGTTTGTACGACTTTTCGATACAGTTTGCTGGTATGCGACAAATACGTATATCTGTAGGGCTTTGATATTGCTGACTACGGGGTCAGGTAATCTTTGAGAGCCTTTATCCCTCTAGGCTGTAGCTGTGCGCCTGATTTACCAGCCAGTCACGAAATGCCCTTAAAGACGCGGATTCGACCTTTCGCTCAGGAATCATCAGGTAGTAAGCCTTGATGCTAGACAGTGCTTGCGGGTTGGCGATCACCAGGCGTTTCTCTTTCAACTCCCTTTGAATCAGGAACGGCGGAATCAGGGCAATGCCCATGTCGTGCATGGCTGCCTGGGCGAGCATGGAGAATAGCTCGTAGCGGGGACCTGTCATGTCTCGCGGGACATTCAGGTGCTGAGAGTCGAACCATTGGCGCCAGGCATAGGGGCGGGTGGTTTGTTGCAGGAGAGGTAAGTCGGCGATTTCGCCGGGCGTCAGACTGGTCTTGTTTCCGAGCAGGTTGGGGCTGCAAACGGGCATCGGATTTTCACCCATCAGCCTGTGGGATTCTGTACCCGACCAATCCGCGTCCCCGAAGTAGATGGCGGCATCAAAATCCGTGTCGGCGAACAGGAACGGCCGCGTGCGGTTGGTCAGGTTGACCGTCACTTCCGGGTGTTTCTGCTGGAAATCCTTGAGTCGCGGCAGCAGCCACTGGGTGCCGAAGGTCGGAACTACGGCCAACTCGATCACGTTGGTGCCCTGCTGGCCCATCACGGACAAGGTGTCGCGCTCAACCGCATCGAGTTGAGTGGCCACTCGACGGCTGTAGGAGAGTCCGGCTTCCGTCAGCTTAACCCCGCGCCGCGAGCGTCGGAACAGTTCCACGCTGAGGAACTCTTCAAGGCTGGCGATCTGTCGGCAAATCGCCCCTTGGGTCAGCGACAGTTCCTGGGCGGCCTTGGTGAAGCTCTCGTGGCGCGCCGCGGCCTCGAAGCTGATCAGGGCGGTGGTGCTGGGTATCTTTCTGCGCATGTACGTCAACCTCACTAATACATCGCATAAAGGCTCTTTCGCGACGTTTCGGAGTGAGAAAATAGCACAACTGTATGCAAAATCCTCGTTTGCCGTAGCGCCGATCCGGGCCTAGGATCAGTCCACGTTATTTGACCCGATTCGAGAGGACACACTCATGGGCGGTAAAGCTAGCTTCAACTGGATCGATCCCCTGCTGCTGGATCAACAGCTCACTGAAGAAGAACGCATGATTCGCGACACGGCTGCGCAATTCGCTCAGCAAAGCCTGGCGCCGCGCATCCTCGAAGCTTTCCGTCATGAGAAGACCGATCCGGCGATCTTCCGCGAAATGGGCGAGATCGGTCTGTTGGGCGCAACCATCCCCGAGCAGTACGGTGGCAGCGGCCTGAACTATGTCAGCTACGGCCTGATCGCCCGTGAAGTCGAGCGTATCGACTCCGGCTATCGCTCGATGATGAGCGTGCAGTCCTCGCTGGTGATGGTGCCAATCAATGAATTCGGTACCGAAGCGCAGAAGCAGAAGTACCTGCCGAAACTGGCGTCGGGCGAGTGGATCGGCTGCTTCGGCCTGACCGAGCCTAACCACGGCTCTGACCCAGGCGCGATGATCTGTCGTGCGCGCAAAGTGGAAGGTGGCTACAGCCTCACCGGCAGCAAGATGTGGATCACCAACAGTCCGATCGCCGATGTGTTCGTGGTCTGGGCCAAGGACGATGCCGGGGACATCCGCGGCTTCGTTCTGGAGAAAGGCTGGAAAGGCCTGAGCGCTCCGGCGATTCACGGCAAGGTGGGCCTGCGGGCATCGATCACCGGTGAAATCGTGATGGACAACGTGTTCGTGCCGGAAGAGAACATTTTCCCGGATGTCCGTGGCCTGAAAGGTCCTTTCACTTGCCTCAACTCGGCACGTTACGGCATCTCCTGGGGTGCGCTGGGTGCAGCCGAGTTCTGCTGGCACACCGCTCGCCAGTACACCCTGGATCGTCAACAGTTCGGTCGCCCGCTGGCCGCCACTCAGTTGATCCAGAAGAAGCTGGCAGACATGCAGACTGAAATCACCATGGCGCTGCAAGGCTGCCTGCGTCTGGGTCGTATGAAGGACGAAGGGACCGCTGCGGTCGAAATCACTTCGATGATGAAGCGCAACTCTTGCGGCAAGTCCCTGGACATCGCGCGCATGGCTCGCGATATGTTGGGCGGCAACGGCATCTCCGATGAGTTCGGTGTTGCGCGCCACTTGGTCAACCTGGAAGTGGTGAACACCTATGAAGGTACGCACGACGTCCATGCACTGATCCTCGGTCGTGCGCAAACCGGCATCCAGGCGTTCTATTAAGGAGAACGTCCATGGGCGCGCTATCACATCTACGGGTACTGGATTTATCGCGGGTGCTGGCCGGGCCTTGGGCCGGGCAGATCCTGGCCGACCTTGGCGCTGAAGTGATCAAGGTCGAGCGTCCGGGTAATGGCGATGACACGCGCGCCTGGGGACCACCGTTCCTTAAAGACGCTTATGGCGAGAACACCAGCGAGGCCGCTTATTACTTGTCGGCCAATCGCAACAAGCAATCGGTCACCATCGACTTCACTCGCCCTGAAGGGCAGAAGCTGGTGCGTGAGCTGGCGGCCAAGTCGGACATCCTGATCGAGAACTTCAAGGTCGGCGGTCTGGCGGCTTATGGCCTGGACTATGAATCGCTGAAGGCGATCAATCCGGATCTGATCTATTGCTCGATCACCGGGTTCGGCCAGACCGGTCCTTACGCCAAGCGTGCGGGTTATGACTTCATGATCCAGGGGCTGGGCGGCCTCATGAGCCTGACGGGGCGACCTGAGGGCGAAGAAGGCGCGGGGCCGGTGAAGGTTGGTGTGGCGCTGACGGACATCCTGACCGGGCTGTATTCGACTGTCGCGATCCTGGCTGCGCTTGCGCATCGGGACCACGATGGTGGTGGTCAACATATCGATATGGCTCTACTGGATGTGCAGGTGGCTTGTCTGGCCAACCAGGCAATGAACTACCTGACGACAGGCAACGCGCCTAAACGCCTGGGTAATGCTCATCCGAACATCGTGCCCTATCAGGATTTTCCTACGGCGGATGGCGATTTCATCCTTACCGTCGGGAACGATGGGCAGTTCCGCAAGTTCGCGGAAGTAGCCGGGCAGCCGCAGTGGGCGGACGATCCGCGTTTTGTCACCAACAAGCTGCGGGTGGCAAACAGGGCAGTACTGATTCCGCTGATCCGCCAGGCGACGGTGTTCAAGACTACCGCTGAATGGGTGGCGCAGCTGGAACAGGCTGGCGTGCCATGCGGGCCTATCAATGACGTGGCGCAGATGTTTGCCGATCCTCAGGTGAAGGCGCGTGGGTTGGCTATCGAGCTGCCGCATGCGCTGGCCGGGATGGTGCCTCAGGTGGCGAGCCCGATTCGACTGTCGGAAACGCCGGTGGAGTACCGTTTTGCGCCTCCTCTGCTGGGTGAGCACACGCTGGAGGTTTTGCAGCGGGTGTTGGGCCTGGATGCCGGGGCGGTGTCCGCATTCAAGGCTTCTGGCGTTCTCTGATAGGCCTCTTCTATATAGAGGGGTGTTTCGGCTCCTCTATATAGCCTCCCTTTGGGGTATTTTGCTGCTTTCTGCAGCTTGTTGATAGAAAACCTAAATCAATGCTTGACGGCAGATTTCAGATGTCTATAATTCGCCCCACTTCCGGCGCAGTCGAAACGGAAAACTCCTTGATAAACAAAGAGTTATGCAGTTTTCGGCAGCAGGTTGCTTCAGTTCATCGAAGTCGAAAGGGAGTTGAAAAAGAGGTGTTGACAGCAGCGTGTAACGCTGTAGAATTCGCCTCCCGCTGATGAGAGATCTGAAGCGCAAGTGGTTGAAGTTACAAAGGAAACTTTGAAAGCTTCTGAAAATAATCACTTGACAGCAAATGAGGCTGCTGTAGAATGCGCGCCTCGGTTGAGACGAAAGATCTTAACCAACCGCTCTTTAACAACTGAATCAAGCAATTCGTGTGGGTGCTTGTGGAGTCAGACTGCTAGTCAACAGATTATCAGCATCACAAGTTACTCCGCGAGAAATCAAAGATGTAACCAACGATTGCTGAGCCAAGTTTAGGGTTTTCTCAAAACCCAAAGATGTTTGAACTGAAGAGTTTGATCATGGCTCAGATTGAACGCTGGCGGCAGGCCTAACACATGCAAGTCGAGCGGATGACAGGAGCTTGCTCCTGAATTCAGCGGCGGACGGGTGAGTAATGCCTAGGAATCTGCCTGGTAGTGGGGGACAACGTTTCGAAAGGAACGCTAATACCGCATACGTCCTACGGGAGAAAGCAGGGGACCTTCGGGCCTTGCGCTATCAGATGAGCCTAGGTCGGATTAGCTAGTTGGTGAGGTAATGGCTCACCAAGGCGACGATCCGTAACTGGTCTGAGAGGATGATCAGTCACACTGGAACTGAGACACGGTCCAGACTCCTACGGGAGGCAGCAGTGGGGAATATTGGACAATGGGCGAAAGCCTGATCCAGCCATGCCGCGTGTGTGAAGAAGGTCTTCGGATTGTAAAGCACTTTAAGTTGGGAGGAAGGGCATTAACCTAATACGTTAGTGTTTTGACGTTACCGACAGAATAAGCACCGGCTAACTCTGTGCCAGCAGCCGCGGTAATACAGAGGGTGCAAGCGTTAATCGGAATTACTGGGCGTAAAGCGCGCGTAGGTGGTTTGTTAAGTTGGATGTGAAAGCCCCGGGCTCAACCTGGGAACTGCATTCAAAACTGACAAGCTAGAGTATGGTAGAGGGTGGTGGAATTTCCTGTGTAGCGGTGAAATGCGTAGATATAGGAAGGAACACCAGTGGCGAAGGCGACCACCTGGACTGATACTGACACTGAGGTGCGAAAGCGTGGGGAGCAAACAGGATTAGATACCCTGGTAGTCCACGCCGTAAACGATGTCAACTAGCCGTTGGGAGCCTTGAGCTCTTAGTGGCGCAGCTAACGCATTAAGTTGACCGCCTGGGGAGTACGGCCGCAAGGTTAAAACTCAAATGAATTGACGGGGGCCCGCACAAGCGGTGGAGCATGTGGTTTAATTCGAAGCAACGCGAAGAACCTTACCAGGCCTTGACATCCAATGAACTTTCCAGAGATGGATTGGTGCCTTCGGGAACATTGAGACAGGTGCTGCATGGCTGTCGTCAGCTCGTGTCGTGAGATGTTGGGTTAAGTCCCGTAACGAGCGCAACCCTTGTCCTTAGTTACCAGCACGTCATGGTGGGCACTCTAAGGAGACTGCCGGTGACAAACCGGAGGAAGGTGGGGATGACGTCAAGTCATCATGGCCCTTACGGCCTGGGCTACACACGTGCTACAATGGTCGGTACAGAGGGTTGCCAAGCCGCGAGGTGGAGCTAATCCCACAAAACCGATCGTAGTCCGGATCGCAGTCTGCAACTCGACTGCGTGAAGTCGGAATCGCTAGTAATCGCGAATCAGAATGTCGCGGTGAATACGTTCCCGGGCCTTGTACACACCGCCCGTCACACCATGGGAGTGGGTTGCACCAGAAGTAGCTAGTCTAACCTTCGGGAGGACGGTTACCACGGTGTGATTCATGACTGGGGTGAAGTCGTAACAAGGTAGCCGTAGGGGAACCTGCGGCTGGATCACCTCCTTAATCGACGACTCAGCTGCTCCATAAGTTCCCACACGAATTGCTTGATTCATTGAAGAAGACGATATAGAAGCAGCCCGAAATTGGGTCTGTAGCTCAGTTGGTTAGAGCGCACCCCTGATAAGGGTGAGGTCGGCAGTTCGAATCTGCCCAGACCCACCAATTTTGTGTGGGAAACGCCTGTAGAAATACGGGGCCATAGCTCAGCTGGGAGAGCGCCTGCCTTGCACGCAGGAGGTCAACGGTTCGATCCCGTTTGGCTCCACCACTAACTGCTTCTGATTGTATAAAGCTTAGAAATGAGCATTCCATCGGTGCGATGGTGAATGTTGATTTCTAGTCTTTGACTAGTTCGTTCTTTAAAAATTTGGGTATGTGATAGAAAGATAGACTGAACGTTACTTTCACTGGTAACGGATCAGGCTAAGGTAAAATTTGTGAGTTGCTCTTAGGAGCTCAATCGAATTTTCGGCGAATGTCGTCTTCACAGTATAACCAGATTGCTTGGGGTTATATGGTCAAGTGAAGAAGCGCATACGGTGGATGCCTTGGCAGTCAGAGGCGATGAAAGACGTGGTAGCCTGCGAAAAGCTTCGGGGAGTCGGCAAACAGACTTTGATCCGGAGATGTCTGAATGGGGGAACCCAGCCATCATAAGATGGTTATCTTGTACTGAATACATAGGTGCAAGAGGCGAACCAGGGGAACTGAAACATCTAAGTACCCTGAGGAAAAGAAATCAACCGAGATTCCCTTAGTAGTGGCGAGCGAACGGGGACTAGCCCTTAAGTGGCTTTGAGATTAGCGGAACGCTCTGGAAAGTGCGGCCATAGTGGGTGATAGCCCTGTACGCGAAAATCTCTTGGTCATGAAATCGAGTAGGACGGAGCACGAGAAACTTTGTCTGAATATGGGGGGACCATCCTCCAAGGCTAAATACTACTGACTGACCGATAGTGAACTAGTACCGTGAGGGAAAGGCGAAAAGAACCCCGGAGAGGGGAGTGAAATAGATCCTGAAACCGTATGCGTACAAGCAGTGGGAGCCCACTTTGTTGGGTGACTGCGTACCTTTTGTATAATGGGTCAGCGACTTATTTTCAGTGGCGAGCTTAACCGAATAGGGGAGGCGTAGCGAAAGCGAGTCTTAATAGGGCGTCTAGTCGCTGGGAATAGACCCGAAACCGGGCGATCTATCCATGGGCAGGTTGAAGGTTGGGTAACACTAACTGGAGGACCGAACCGACTACCGTTGAAAAGTTAGCGGATGACCTGTGGATCGGAGTGAAAGGCTAATCAAGCTCGGAGATAGCTGGTTCTCCTCGAAAGCTATTTAGGTAGCGCCTCATGTATCACTGTAGGGGGTAGAGCACTGTTTCGGCTAGGGGGTCATCCCGACTTACCAAACCGATGCAAACTCCGAATACCTACAAGTGCCGAGCATGGGAGACACACGGCGGGTGCTAACGTCCGTCGTGAAAAGGGAAACAACCCAGACCGTCAGCTAAGGTCCCAAAGTTATGGTTAAGTGGGAAACGATGTGGGAAGGCTTAGACAGCTAGGAGGTTGGCTTAGAAGCAGCCACCCTTTAAAGAAAGCGTAATAGCTCACTAGTCGAGTCGGCCTGCGCGGAAGATGTAACGGGGCTCAAACCATACACCGAAGCTACGGGTATCACTTAGGTGATGCGGTAGAGGAGCGTTCTGTAAGCCTGTGAAGGTGAGTTGAGAAGCTTGCTGGAGGTATCAGAAGTGCGAATGCTGACATGAGTAACGACAATGGGTGTGAAAAACACCCACGCCGAAAGACCAAGGTTTCCTGCGCAACGTTAATCGACGCAGGGTTAGTCGGTCCCTAAGGCGAGGCTGAAAAGCGTAGTCGATGGAAAACAGGTTAATATTCCTGTACTTCTGGTTATTGCGATGGAGGGACGGAGAAGGCTAGGCCAGCTTGGCGTTGGTTGTCCAAGTTTAAGGTGGTAGGCTGAAATCTTAGGTAAATCCGGGATTTCAAGGCCGAGAGCTGATGACGAGTGTTCTTTTAGAACACGAAGTGGTTGATGCCATGCTTCCAAGAAAAGCTTCTAAGCTTCAGGTAACCAGGAACCGTACCCCAAACCGACACAGGTGGTTGGGTAGAGAATACCAAGGCGCTTGAGAGAACTCGGGTGAAGGAACTAGGCAAAATGGCACCGTAACTTCGGGAGAAGGTGCGCCGGTGAGGGTGAAGGACTTGCTCCGTAAGCCCACGCCGGTCGAAGATACCAGGCCGCTGCGACTGTTTATTAAAAACACAGCACTCTGCAAACACGAAAGTGGACGTATAGGGTGTGACGCCTGCCCGGTGCCGGAAGGTTAATTGATGGGGTTAGCTAACGCGAAGCTCTTGATCGAAGCCCCGGTAAACGGCGGCCGTAACTATAACGGTCCTAAGGTAGCGAAATTCCTTGTCGGGTAAGTTCCGACCTGCACGAATGGCGTAACGATGGCGGCGCTGTCTCCACCCGAGACTCAGTGAAATTGAAATCGCTGTGAAGATGCAGTGTATCCGCGGCTAGACGGAAAGACCCCGTGAACCTTTACTATAGCTTTGCACTGGACTTTGAATTTGCTTGTGTAGGATAGGTGGGAGGCTTTGAAGCGTGGACGCCAGTTCGCGTGGAGCCAACCTTGAAATACCACCCTGGCAACTTTGAGGTTCTAACTCAGGTCCGTTATCCGGATCGAGGACAGTGTATGGTGGGTAGTTTGACTGGGGCGGTCTCCTCCTAAAGAGTAACGGAGGAGTACGAAGGTGCGCTCAGACCGGTCGGAAATCGGTCGTAGAGTATAAAGGCAAAAGCGCGCTTGACTGCGAGACAGACACGTCGAGCAGGTACGAAAGTAGGTCTTAGTGATCCGGTGGTTCTGTATGGAAGGGCCATCGCTCAACGGATAAAAGGTACTCCGGGGATAACAGGCTGATACCGCCCAAGAGTTCATATCGACGGCGGTGTTTGGCACCTCGATGTCGGCTCATCACATCCTGGGGCTGAAGCCGGTCCCAAGGGTATGGCTGTTCGCCATTTAAAGTGGTACGCGAGCTGGGTTTAGAACGTCGTGAGACAGTTCGGTCCCTATCTGCCGTGGACGTTTGAGATTTGAGAGGGGCTGCTCCTAGTACGAGAGGACCGGAGTGGACGAACCTCTGGTGTTCCGGTTGTCACGCCAGTGGCATTGCCGGGTAGCTATGTTCGGAAAAGATAACCGCTGAAAGCATCTAAGCGGGAAACTTGCCTCAAGATGAGATCTCACTGGGACCTTGAGTCCCCTGAAGGGCCGTCGAAGACTACGACGTTGATAGGTTGGGTGTGTAAGCGCTGTGAGGCGTTGAGCTAACCAATACTAATTGCCCGTGAGGCTTGATCATATAACACCCAAGCAATTTGCGCTTAAAAGCCAGATTGCGGTGTGTGAAGACGAAACGAACCGAAAGTTCGAGATACTCACAAAACACCAAACTGTCACATACCCAATTTGCTGAAGCGAGACCAGCCGGTCACGACTCAGTACCCGAATTTCTTGACGACCATAGAGCGTTGGAACCACCTGATCCCATCCCGAACTCAGCAGTGAAACGATGCATCGCCGATGGTAGTGTGGGGTTTCCCCATGTGAGAGTAGGTCATCGTCAAGATTAAATTCCGAAACCCCTATCTGCGTATGCAGGTAGGGGTTTTGTTTTAGTAGAAGTCACCAGTTTTCACTGGCACGTTAAAGTTCTAACGGGCTGGTCACAGAATTTCTTGACGACCATAGAGCATTGGAACCACCTGATCCCATCCCGAACTCAGCAGTGAAACGATGCATCGCCGATGGTAGTGTGGGGTTTCCCCATGTGAGAGTAGGTCATCGTCAAGATTGAATTCCGAAACCCCTGTCTGCTAACGCAGACAGGGGTTTTGTCGTTTCAGGGGTACTGAAAAGCCCGTTGTGGAGCCTCTCCACAACGGGCTTTTTCACGTCTTACGCAAACAGCTTCAGCACATTGTTCATCGCATCATCGGCAAAACCCTGTACGAAAGCCTTGAAGCCCGGCAGCGCCTCGGCACCTCCCTGCGCCGGTTCGGCGATGATGGTCCAGGTGGCGCGGGACTTGCCCGCACCCAGCGGTTCAACGCTCATCGCTGCCCACAGATTGGCCACACCCAGGGTGTTGTAGATAGTGGTCCAGGTCATGTGCCGTGCCTGGTCGTCCCGGGAGTTGAGTTGCTCGACCACCAGGTTGCCGTCCTTGAAAAACTTTTTGCGCAGCGATGACACACTTTCGCCGGTCATTTCGATGTGCGACAGCGCCGGGATGAAGCGATCGAAGCCGGCAAAGTTACCGACTACGGCCCATACCTGCGTAGCATCGGCGGGCACGTCCACCGAGGACACCACGTGGCAGCCGTGAGGGTTTTTGATCAGGGTGTCGGGTTGCAGAGTACTCATGGTTTTGCTCCGTTGGGTGAGTCAGATGAAATTGATTTCTTTGAGGTAGTCGCAACCGCGACGCAGCAGCGCCGGGGACTTTTGCGGGTAGTGCGCGCCCATCAGCCGAACACCGGCCTGGGCGTTGTCGTGACCGATCATCGAGATGTCGCCGATGTCCTCCTCGAAGCCGTTGAGGTAGAACCCCAGCACGCCGTACAGCGCGTTGTCGCTGTCGACCCGACCCAGTTGCTGCTGCCAGTCGGCGACGCTGACCATCGCGAATTCGCGCCCCGCCTCGAGGAAGGACGCCACGTAGTTATCCCAGCTCAAGGGCTCGGGGTTGTGCAGGTTGAATACCGCTTGTTCCGGTTGATAACGACTGGCGTGGAAGGCGATGAATCGGGCGAGAAAGTCCACCGGCATCAAGTCGAAGTTCAAGGCGAACTCCGGCACCTGTCCCAGCTGGATCGAGCCCTTGAGCATCAGCATCAGGCGATTCTTGTGCGGCTGGCACACGCCCGTGAGGCTGTTGAAGCTGATGTTGCCGGGGCGGTAGAGATTGACCCGCACCCCAAGCTCCCGCGCCCGTTCGAGGATTCGCTCGCCGACCCATTTGGACAGGTTGTAGCCGTTCTTGATGTAGATCGGTGGTGTGGGGGCAGCCGGTAACTCAAGCACTCGGCCGTCGGCGGATATCGTGCTGGAGGCCGAGAGCGTCGAGACGAAGTTGAAGATTTTCTTGCAGCGTCCTTCGCACAGGCGCAGGCACTCGAAAATCGGCTCGACGTTGTCCCCGGCGAGCGACTCGTAATCGAGGACGTGATTGACGTTGGCCGCGTTGTGCACCAGAGCGCCAAACTCCTGATCCAGTCGCTGGTAAACCTCGGCCGCCAAACCGAGTTCCGGCCGCGTGATGTCTGCCGCGTAAACCCGCACCCGGCTCATATCCAGATGCTCCAGACGGTTCTCCCGCAACGCCTGGGCAAAGCGCTCGTCCGCCGATTGCCCGTTGCCGTCGCGAACCAGGCAGGCGACCTCGCTCGCCCCCCAAGCCAGCAACGCCTCGACGATGTGTACACCGACAAAGCTGTTGGCACCGGTGACGATTACCTTGTGCACATCGCCCATGCGGCTGACGGGCAGCGGCTGAACATCCAGTTCGCGGAAGGCATCGCGCATGGCTTGTTCGCTCAGCGCTTCTTCGCTGCCGGAGCCGCGTACCAGAGTCGCCAGTTTCGCGAGAGTGGGCAGCTCGATGAAACGGTTGATCGAGATGCTGCGCCTGAACTCCTCGCGCAGTCGCAGGAGCATGCGCGACAGCAGGATCGAGTGCCCGCCCAGATTGAAGAAGCTTTCGTCGGTGGAAATGTCGCTCGCAGGCAACTCCAGCAACTCGGCCCAGATTTCCAGCAGCAGGGCCTCATCGGCGCTGGCGGGCAGACGTCGTGGAGGGTGCTCGGTGACGTTGAGCGGCAACTCCAGAAGCGCCTTGCGGTCGACCTTGCCATTACTGGCGTAGGGCATGGCTGTCAGCTCGGTCCATGCAAGGGGGAGCATGTAGTCCGGCAGGTGCTGCGTCGCGTGAGCCTTCAACGCTTGGCGAGCGGTGCCGGGAAGGTCCTCTCGGGGCTGAGCAAGGAAAGCCAGAATCCGCCGCTGGCTATCGATGACCACGGCAACCTGGCGGTACAACTGGCTGTCGCGCAGGCAGCGCTCAATCTCCTCCGGCTCGACCCGGAAGCCGCGAATCTTCACCTGATTATCACGTCGGCCGCACAGCTCGATCCCTTCAGCCGTCCACTTCGCCATGTCCCCGGTGCGATAGACGCGCAGGGGCCGGCCATCAGGCAAGTTCAAGTGCAGATAGCGCTCAGCGGTTTGTTGCGGGTTGTTCAGGTAACCCAGGCACACTCCCGGGCCGGCGATGTACAACTCGCCGACCGTCTGTTCGGCCACCGGTTGAAAGTCGTCATCGAGAATCAACACTTGGCTGTTGGCGATTGGAGCTCCCAGTGAGCGGTTGTTGTCGCCTGCCAGGAGTTTGCGCGCGGTAATCAGCACCGTGGCTTCGGTTGGCCCGTAGAGGTTGTAGAACTTGCCCTGACGGCTCAGTTGCTCGATGACCCACGGCTCGCAGACATCGCCGCCGGTCATCACATGGTCCAGGCACTGCAATTGCTCCAGCGGCAGGATGCTCAACAAGGCCGGCGGTAAAAAGGCGTGGCTCAGTTGCCGATGACGAATCAGCTCCACCAGCTGCAGCGGATCACGACGTTGGTCATCGCCGGGCACGATCAGCTCGGCGCCCTGCAACAGGGTCGGGAAAATGTCGATCAGTGACGAGTCGAAACCCAATGAAGAAAACTGCAGCACCCGGCTCTGGCGGGTCAGCTGCACATAGTCGGCGTACCAGTGGGTGAAGTGCGCGAGGTTGGCCTGGCTGAGCAACACGCCCTTCGGATGGCCGGTGGTGCCCGAGGTGTAGAGCGCCATGCATGGCGCATTGAGGTCGGGGCGCTGGCGCATCAACGGTTGAGTGAGGTCTGCGTCATGGACGTCGATGCTGCTGATGTCCAGCCCGGGCATCTCGCTCGCCAGGGGATGCTCGCCGTCATGCAGCAACAACACCGCGCCGGCATTCGACAGGATGTACTGCTGACGTTGCAACGGATGGCTTGGCTCCAGCGGCAAGTACACCGCGCCGCTACCCAGGATCGCCAGGATTCCCGCATACAGTGCACTGCATTTGGGCAGGCAGATCCCGATGACGACCGTGCCTTGATGCTGCTCCAGCAGCGGTCGCAGACGTTGCTGGATGGCGCGACTGTGGGCGTGCAACTGGCGATAGTCGAGGGTGTCGCCGGCGATACTCAAGGCCGGATGATCGGCGCTCTGAATGCACTGTTGTTCCAGCCTTTCGATCATCGGCGTTAGCGCGAGTTGCTGCAGTAATGGGGCAGCGGTGGCATTGAGGCGATGCACGAACGCGAGGCTGTCCAGGAACTGCAGGCTCTCGATGCGTTCGAAGCCGACAGGTACGGCGGGTTCAGCGAGCCGAAAATAGTCGGCATCGCGCGAGTAGCGGCTGACCAGCAGCGCCACGTGGTCAACCAGTGCTGTCATGGCCTGCATACGCAACGCCTGGCCGTTACCCGACGGTTCATCGGCGATGGGTACACGGGTCAGCAGCGTTGAACCATGGCAGCACAACACGTCCAGCGATGGCAGGCCGGACGCCTGTGGCAGGCCAAAGCCCAATTGCAATGTCAGTCGTGGCGCCTGACAGGTGAACGGAGGTGACGTGCCATCGTCGATCAGTAGATCCGTAAGCCCAGGCATTTCGTCGAGTGCGGATACTCGTGTCAGTGAGTGACCGTGTTGTTCGAGTTCCAATGCCAGGTCGGTCAGGGCCTGGCTTTGTCCGGAGAGCAGGATGTCGAGACGTCTCATGATGGGCTCCTCGTCAAACCAGGTAGTCGCTGAGGGCGGTTTGTACGCACGGCGAATCGAGCAGCGAACTGCTGTGGAAAAACCGCACAATGTTGGCCACTAGCGGGTGATGACGACTGATCGGGAAGGCCAGTGCCGACACTTCGTTCTTGAGGGCGTGGCGCGCCGCGTCGTTGATCTGCAGTGCGTCGATCAAGCGGAAATCGAAGGATTTCTGGATATCATTAGTCAGGTAATGAGCAATGAACACCGGCAGGATCTGCGCGATGCACTGGCGGTCTTCTGCACTTGCGGCATGCCAGTAGATGCGTACCAGCCGCGCCCAAAAACCGGAATGGCGCCCCTCGTCCAGCAAGTGATCGGCCATCAGGCCCTTGATCGATTGCTTGACCGTGTCGTCCTTGGCGAACGCGGCGACTTCACCGGTCACCGTGTTTTCGGCGATGGCCACGCAGATCAGTTCTACAGCGCTACGCAGATGCTCCGGTGCGAGCGCCACGGCCACCGGTATCGCCCGGCTCAGCTCGATCTCATCCGGTAACTCAATGGGGGAGATGCCGGTCATGGCGATGGTCTGTTGCATGAAATCCATTGCCACCAGCGCGTGGTAATCCTCGTCCACCACCACAGTCATGGCGTCGTAACGACAGGCGAACGGAAACTCGACCGCGAAGCGGTTCTTGGCGATGCTGCGGGCGGTTTTGTCGACGATCTCGGTTTCGAAGATCACCACATCGTTGATGAACTTGTAGAGCGTCTGCACCAGGGCGAAGTCGCGCTGTTCCGGGCATTCGCGCAGGAAGGTTTCGCTCAGTACCAGCGGTTGGCGGCTCAAGGGGTAGATCAGCTTGTCGTCGTTCTCCAGCACGCGGCGCGGGCGGGTGCGGATGGTCGCGCGGCTCTCCCAGGCATCGGCGAAGGACTGGTAGTCGGCGGCGTTCATGCGCTCACCTCCACGACGCATTCGTTCATGCTCAGGCGCAACCCGTCCCACAGGGCAATACGACTTTCCACGGCGGCGATAGCGCTGGCGTACACGTCTTCCTGCCGTTGCGGATCGCTATCGACCAGTCGCGACAAGAGCTTTTCCGCTGCCGGGCCGTGGTCCTCGGAATCGACCTCTATGTGCCGTTCGAGGTAGCACCGGAAAGTCGGCGCCTGCTCGATGCCGATGCCCCAATCGTCGAGGATGCGCTGGAACATCCGGGGGATAACGCTCTCGCGACCATGCAGAAACGCCGCCGCCACACTGTGACCCGGCGCATGCAGTGCGGTGTGTAGCGTATGGCGGACGAAATTGGCGGCCGCCGGATCGACCTTGACGCTCTGCAAGGCCACGTCGTAGCTCACGCCTTCTTGCTGCAGGGCCACGAAGCGTTCGATGGCAACGGTGCAGGCGCCGACCTCGCGCATTGCATCCAGGTACAACTCGAAGTGGCTGTAATGACCCTGGGCCGGGCGATCATCCGACTCCTCACCCAGGACGATCTCGTTGATCAACCGCGCGGCCTGGGGATCCTGCGGCGGCAGCCAGGGCAGTCGCACGCAGGTCAGCTCCTGTTGCAGACGCTTGGTCAGCGACATGAAGTCCCATACGGCAAACACGTGGGTTTCCATGAAGCGTCGCAGGACCGGCAGCGAATGTATTTCAGAGAAGATCGGGTGTTCGCTAAGTTCGGCTTTTTTTTGAATCAGACGTTCTTTAGTTGGTTTCATGGATGAGCCTGTGAGTGATCTTAGGTGAGAAGTAATCAAGCACTGAAGTTCGCTGGAAGTTTTCTCCTAGCGAACGGGTACCTCAAATTAATTGATCTTTGTCAGTGCCATGGATGCCTGGTAACTGAGGCGTTGCTGCCGTTTGTGGCTGACGGCGAAGAAAAACTAATACACATATAAAGTGTTGATCAAGTTGTTTTGTTATTATTTCAATATTCAACTTTTTCGAAAATGATAAGTTCCAATAAAACTTTTTATATTGGTTTTATTCTGGCGTAGTTACTCCTTCCGGCTTATATAAGTCAGAATTGAATAAAGAGTGAATGCCTCACTCGAAGTAACTTTTTTACGGGCGTCGTTGGGGGTGTCTGAGGGGGTGGAAGCGGGTCGCGAGTGATACCGATCCTTCCGTTCCCGTGATGAGGCTCCTTCCTTCGCTTCTCGGGGCAGGGACTGCTCCATTCGCACGGAGCGTCACCCGTTTTTTGTCCTGGTTATCCAGAGTGGGCGTAAATCGAGGTGGCCGCCATTACTGAGGCATCACGCAAACGTTGCAATGGTCGGGTTTTAAGGCTGCGGGGCGTTGGGGCACGGTATGGCGCCGCAAGGGCGGTGTGGTATGGGGGCAGGGGATTTGTAATCAAATTATTCGCGGAGCATTTGGAGGAATGCGCGGCAAGCGAGGTGAACCCTTCGGTACGTTCCCCGGGCTTGCCGCCGCGGGCTACTTCGACCTGTTCCTGGCCTGGACTTCAGGGCTGTCGAGGTAGCGTGTAATGACCTCGACCCCTCGGTTCAGGTGATGTTCGAGCAGCTGCACGGAGCGTTCGACGTCCCGGTCTTCGGCAGCCTGCAACAGTGCCTTGTGGTCATCCTGGGAAAGTTTGCCCAAGCCCATGGCTTCCAGATTGAAACGCAGGAACCGCTCTTCCTCGTTCAGGCCGTCTTCGACCAGTTTCAACAGCCGGCGATTCGGCGCCCGGGTGTAAAGCGCCATGTGGAACAGGCGATTGAGCCGGCCGATTTCTGTGTAGTCGCTTTCCGTTTCCAGTGCGTCGATGTAACGGGCAGCCTGTTCGAGATCTTCTTCCCGAAGCAGTGGCACCGAGAGACGCAGCGCTTCGGATTCCAGCAGGATGCGCAGTGCGTAGGTTTCCACGGCATCGCCCTGGACCAGCGGCGCGACCACGGCGCCCTTATGGGCAACCACGTTGAGCAACGATTGTGCTTCGAGTTGACGCAAGGCTTCGCGTACGGGCATGCGGCTCACGCCGAACAGGTCGGCGAGGTCTTGCTGGCGCAGGGCCGCACCGCAAGGAATGCGCCCGTCTAGTATGGCCGCGCGCAGGGTTTCTTCGATCACCGAGCGTGCCATGTGTGCGGGAATTGGCCCGTTGACCTTGATACTGCTGAGAGGGTTGGGCTTTTGTGTCACTAAACGCACCCTGATTGATGGAATATTTTTGGATCCAAATGACACTAGTAACTGACTGACTGCTTGTCAAACAAGCTCTCGAGTGCCTTTCTTGCAGTTTAGCGCGCCGCCAGTGATCTCACCGTGCCATTGTCTTTTTCCGGGCTAACCTTCACCATTCGAACGACTCCCTCCTGCCTATCCAGGATGCCTCGCATTGGCGGCAAGTTTAACGATCCCCCGGGTTTTACGCTGGCTGTGCAGCGCATTGGTGCTGGCTGGCGTGATGCTGGGCAGCTTGAGCGCCGATTGGGATTTTTCCCTGATCAGCCGGCGGGCGCAGGCATTGTACGGACCTTTGGGAGATGGTCAGCAGCGCATTAATGATTGGCAACACTTATTGACTAGCCAGAAGCAGATCGGCGAGTTGGAACAGCTCAATGTGGTCAATCGCCTCATCAATAAACAGCTGCGATACGTCGAAGACATCGATCTGTGGCATGAAGTCGACTACTGGGAAACCCCGATCGAAGCCCTCTGGAAAGGCGCCGGCGACTGTGAAGACTACGCTATTGCCAAGTACTTCAGCCTGCGACACCTCGGTGTAGCCAGTGAAAAGCTGCGTATCACCTATGTCAAGGCACTGACCCAGAACCGTGCACACATGGTGCTGACTTACTACGCGAGTCCGGAAGCCGAGCCCCTGGTGCTCGACAGCCTGATTGATGCAATCAAGCCGGCCAGCCAACGAAAGGATTTGCTGCCGGTCTACTCTTTCAATGCGGAAGGGATGTGGTTGCCGGGTGCCAAGGGCAATAAAAAGGTCGGCGATACCAAGCGCCTTTCGCGTTGGCAGGATGTGTTGAAAAAAATGCAGGCCGAAGGATTCCCGGTCGAGACGACTAACTAGGAGCACATGCTCAGATGTCTTTGTTCAAACAGCTGTTGATTGCTATCTGTCTGTTCCTGGTGGTCGCCTTCACCGGCAGTTTCATGGTCAGTCTGGAGAGCTCGCGTACTCAATACGTCAACCAGTTGCGCTCCCATGCCCAGGACGCCGCCACGGCGCTGGCGCTGTCCCTGACACCGAACATTGACGACCCGGCGATGGTCGAGTTGCTGGTCAGCTCGATTTTCGACAGCGGTTACTACGCGAACATCCGCGTGGTCGATCTGAAGACCGACCAGACCCTGGTCGAGCGCACGGGCATTCCGGCGGTCAACAACGTTCCGGACTGGTTCGTCAAACTGATCGGCCTGGAACCCGCCGGTGGTGATGCGATCGTCAGCCGTGGCTGGGAGCAGGCTGCCAGGGTCGAGGTGGTCAGCCACCCGATGTTCGCGCTGGCCAAGTTGTGGCAAAGCGCTTTGGGCAGCCTGGGCTGGTTGCTGCTATGTGGCGCGGTCAGTGCGGTACTCGGCGCGCTGTTGCTGCGTCAGCAATTGAGACCGCTGGATTACATGGTCAAGCAATCCCATGCCATCGCCCGGCGGGAATTCCTCAGCCTGCCGGAACTGCCGCGCACCCCCGAACTTCGCCGGGTAGTGCAGGCCATGAACCAGATGGTCGAGAAGCTCAAGGCGCTGTTCCAGGAGCAGGCCGAACGCAGTGAAAAACTACGGGTCGAGTCCTATCAGGATTCGTTGACCGGGCTGGCCAATCGGCGTTATTTCGAGATGCAACTGAATGCGCGGGTAAGCAACCCGGAGCAGGCCAGTTCCGGTTACCTGCTGCTGTTGCGGGTCAAGGATCTGGCCGGTCTCAACCAGCGTCTCGGCGGCCAGCGCACCGATGAAGTGCTCAAGGCCGTCGGCGAGCAACTGTCTCGCGAGTGCGCCAAATACCCGGAAACCCAGAACCTGGTGACCCGTATCCGCGGCGGCGAATTTGCCGTGTTGGCACCGGGCCTGGTGCGCGAAGAAGCGCTGCAATTGGCACAGAGCCTCGACAGTGCCTTGGCCAGTCTTCACGCTACCGGCGCCACCGATGTGGCTGCCGTGGCATCTATCGGCCTGGCGCCTTTCGCTCACGGCGATTCGCCCCAAGCCGTGCTCAGCCTCGGCGACCAGGCGCTGGCGCAGGCCGAAGGCCAGGGCGAACAGAACTGGGCCTGTATCGAACACAGCCTTGCGGCCAGTGTCGGCGACGATCACCACGCCTGGCACCGGATGCTCGACCAGGCGCTGACACAGCGACGTTTCGAGCTGTATTTCCAACCGGTAGTGGCCGCCCAGGACACGCAACTGGTGCTGCACTACAAAGTGTTGTCGCGACTGCTCGACGAACACGGCCAGACCATCCCCGCCGGGCGTTTTCTGCCCTGGCTGGAGCGCTTCGGCTGGACCGCACGCCTGGATCGGCTGATGCTCGAGCGGGTGCTGGAGCAAATGAGCGGGCATGAGGAGTCGCTGGCGCTGAACCTGTCGTCGGCTACCCTGGCCGACTCGCAGGCGCAAAACAAAATCTTCGAGATACTGCGCGCGCACTCCAACCTCGGCCCGCGTCTGACCCTGGAAATTGGCGAAGAACAACTGCCTGACCAGGCGGTGCTGGAGCAACTGACCCGGCGCCTGCGCGAACTCGGGTTCTCCCTGAGCCTGCAACGTTTTGGTGGCCGCTTCAGCATGATCGGTAACCTGGCTCGGTTGGGGCTGGCCTACCTGAAGATCGATGGCAGCTACATTCGGTCGATCGATCTGGAGAGTGACAAACGCCTGTTCATCGAAGCGATCCAGCGAGCGGCGCACAGCATTGATCTGCCGCTGATTGCCGAGCGGGTAGAGACGGAGGGCGAGTTGTCGGTGATTCGCGAGATGGGGTTATACGGTGTACAGGGCCAGTTGTTTGGCGAGCCAAAACCATGGGGCTGATGTGATCGCTCCCACGCAGCGCGTGGGAATGATCGCAGGGTCGCGTCAGATCAACCCGGTCTCTTCATCATCGATCAATTGGCTCAAGCCACCCAAGGCTTCACGGGCCTGGTTTCGGTCCATGAGCTTGGCCTGGGCCGCCGTCGGCAGGTCTGTGACGCGGATCACGCCTTTCTGGGTCAGCACCTGAATCAAGTCATCGAGTACCCGGATCATTTCCAGGTCACTTTGCTTGAGCTGTTTGAGGCTGTTCTCCACAGCCGCGTTGGCAAACCAGGCCAGGATCTCATGATTGTCAGCCGCCAGCGTTTCCGTGGCCTCGGCATAGGCGGCGGGTTCCACGCGTACCAACAGGCCCTGCGCATCGCGTTGCACGTAAAACATTGAGCATCCCTCGGAATTAACCAGCGTCGTGCTGACAGCAGCATAGGTCAACTGCACGCCAGTATGTGGCGCAGCGACGAAATCGTCACCGGGCAGTGGGCGCAAACGTGACGGCCGCCCCATAGGGAGCGGCCGTTTTCACGCATCAGCTGTTGTTGTGATCGATTTTGATAGTCGGGTCGCTACCGGCAATCAGGTTGTGCAGGTTGGCGCTAGACCAGTTGTTGCCTTCGAGCTTGATCGTCACGTCCGGCGTGGCGGCTGCGGCGTTGCCCGAGTTGAACTGGCCGGCCGAGCTGACCTGCAGCGACGACACGCCATCGACCGTGCTGATCTTCAGGAAGTTGTCGATGGTGCTGCCGGTTTCGCCCTGCAACAGATCGCGCAGGTCTATCCGGTCGCCTTCGCTGGCCTTGAAGTCCTTGATCACGTCGCTGCCGGTGTCGCCCGCTTTCCAGACGAAGGTATCACCGCCGGAACCACCGATCAGGATGTCGTTGCCCTTGCCACCGTCGAGGTTGTCGTTACCACCCGAGCCGAAGAGGATGTCATTGCCCGCACCGCCCAACAGGGTGTCGTTGCCGTCATGGGCACCGGACACATCGAACGCGTTGTAATGCTCGGTGATGTACTGGTGCACGTTGCTGGTGGTGACTTTGCTGACCTCTACGCCGGATTGCTGTGCCACGAAGGCTTGCATCGCCTGGTAACCCTCGCCGGCAATGCCGTTGAAACTCACCAGGTCGCCGAACAGAAGGTCGTTGCCGTCGCCACCACTGACGGTGTCGTTGCCCGGCATCGTCGCTTCGGTGTGGCCAATGATCGAGTTGGCCAGATCCTTCGGATCGATGTTGGTTTGTGGCGTTTGATTCGAGTCGTACGGCTTCAGGTCGTTGAGGCTCACTCCGCTGTTGAGGCCAATGGCCTCGACATTCGACAGGTTGCTCAGCAGTGCAAAGCTGCCGGTGGAGTTGCTGGTGGTGTCCCCGTCGGTACTGTTGCCGTCGCCGTCACGACCCGAGAACTCGTAGGTACCGTCACCCTGGGCATGCAGATAGCCGAAGTCCTTGGATGACCAGCTATCTCCGTTGCCATTGCCATTGCCATTGCCATTGCCATTGCCATTGCCGTTGTTGCCATTGTTGTCGTTGCTGCTCTTGGTCCAGACCGTCACTCGGCCCGAGGCGGTAATGTCGATCTGGTGCGTGCTGTCGGGGAACAGGCTGATCGCTTTACCCAGCTGATAGTTGCTGGTGGTGATCAGGCTATCGAGTGTGGTGCTGCCATACAGGGTCGGGTTGGTCGACTCGCCGCTCTGGTAGTAAGTCGGCTTGCCGTCGGTGATGAAATACGTGAGGTTCTTCGCCCCGGTGTTGGCCACGGCGCCCGCACTCTGGAACCAGTTGGCCGTGGTTTTGAACACGTCCTCGTAGTTGGTGCCGCCGCCGGATGACATCGAGTCCAGAGTCTCTTTCAATTGAGTCAGAGCATTCGAGTCATTGAGGTTCACCGACACCGACTTGTTGACCTGAGTGTCGAAGTCCACCAGGAAGATGTTCACCGTACCCGAGTTGCTGCCCAGGCTTTGCTTGAGGGTGTTGAACACCGACGTCAGCGAGTCCTTGGCCGAGTTGATCGACGAGGAACTCATGCTGCCGGAGCTGTCGACCATGAAGGCGATGTTGTAGTTGGTGCCCGGCACCACGGTCAGGCCGCCGATGTCGGCGACGATGATGTCATTGCCGTCGGTGCCGGTGACGGTGTCATTGGCCGCGGTGGCGGTGACGGCGTTGTAGGTCGCCGGGTACACGGTCACAGGAATCTGCGAAGTGCTGCTGGCCGAACCACCCAGGGCCTCGGTGGAGGTCGAGGTCACGGTCAGGTTGAACTGGCCGTTGTAGTACGGTGGTGGAGTGACGGTCAGAGAACCGAGGCTCCAGCCTGTCACATTGGCCTCGCCATTGGACGCGGTGACCGTGAAGGTATGTCCCGCGCTGTCGGTGAGCACCGAGCCGACCGGCATGCCGCTGATTTTCAGGCTCAGGCTTTCCGAGCCGTCGGTGTCAGTCAGCGCGGTGGTGATGGCGGACAATTTCACACTGGTGCCTTCGGCGCCGGTATTGAGTTTGTAACCGTCGTAGTAGCCTTCGCCATTGGTGCCGTGCAAGTCGGACACGGTCACGCCGGCATTCACCAGGTCCGAGACGCCGGTGTAAATCGGTACGCCGGCACTGCTCAGGTCGATCGGCGTGCTGCCATTGACCGACAGGTTGACGTCATAGCTGCCCGGACCACTCTGGTTGTGGTGGTAGATGTCCAGGGTGTAGTAGCCACTGGTGGTCGGGGTGTACGAACCATTGAGGTTGCCACCCGCGCCCCAGGTGATCGCGGCGACGTTCTTGCCGCCGATGGTCACCAGCAGGCTGTCATCGCCAACACCGCTGAAGGTGTAGGTCTTGCCGGCTTCGAGGTAGATCAGGCCGGAGGTTTTCGAGGCCGTACCGGCGGTCACGCTACCGTCGGACTGCACGTTGGTCACAGTGCCCTTGGAGTTCGGTGTACCCGCGGCGTCGATCACGTTTTTCAGCGTGGTCGAGTTCGCGCCGCTGCCGCTGGTGCCCAGGCCCGACAGACCGGTCCAGACTTCCTTGATCAACCCGGTGGACCTCGCGCTGTTGTCGGCAACGCTCAGGGTCGGGGCATCCGCCACTGGAGTGATATCGATCTTGATCGTGCCGGTGTTGCCCAGTGCCTGGCCGTCGGTTGGCTGGAACTTGATCTGTGCGTAGTCGGCCTGGTTGTTGCCCAGGCTGGTACCGCCGTAACCGTCCACGCCCGACTCGTTGGCATCCGGCATGAAGCGCAGTTTGCCAGCGTCGATATCGGCTTTGCTGAAGGTCTGGTTAGCGGCGACATCTTTCCAGGTCGAACCATCCAGGTACTGCAGTTTGCCCTCGCCCGGCAGCTGGGTGATTTTCACGCCCAGGCTGGTGGCCGGACTGTCGACGTCGCTGACGCCGAAGGTCGACCAGCCGAGGGTCAGTGGCGTGTCTTCGGTGCCGGTGACGTTGACCGGTGCTACGACCGGTGCGTCATTGACCGCCACCACGTTGACCGTGGTGGTCGCGGTGTTGGAGTAGTTGCTGCCATCGGTCACCGTCACGGTGATGATGCGCGGCACGGTGCTCGGATCTTCACTGTTGTTGGTGAAGGTGATGTTCTTGATCTGCTGCATGTAGTCGGCCAGCGTCGCGTTGCCCGACAGGGTCAAGGTGACGGTGCCATTGGTGCTGTTGGCATTGATGGTGATGCCGTTGACGCTGTTGCCCAGGTTCAGCGCATCGCCGTCCTGACGGTTGGTCAGCACGATGGTCGCGCCGGTCAGCAAGGTGCTGTCCGGGTCGGTGATGCTCAGGTCGGTATCGCCGATCGACACGCCAGGACCGGCAGTGTTTTCGGTGAACGTCACCTTGTAATCGGCCTCGGTGGCGCCGCTGGAGTTGTTGGCGTCGAGGTCCAGTACTGGTGGTGCATCGTTGTCGATGATCGAAGTGCTGACGCTGCCGTTGGACGCGCTGATTGCCAGGTTCTCGAAGTTACCGCCGGTGGCCGAGTCGATCTTGACCACGAAGTTTTCGGTGTTTTCGGTGATCCGGTCATCGAAGGTCGAAATGTCGAACGGCACGCCACTGGCATTCGCCGGAATCTTGACCGTCGTCACACCGGTGAAGTCCACACCATTGGCTGCTGTGCCGGAGTAGGTCAGGGTTACGGTCACTTCACCGTGAGCCGGGTTGGTCAGCGTGAGGGTGTAATGCGCTGCCTGACCCTCGGTGACAGATGTATCACCCGAGATGCTGATGGTGGTGACGTCACCGGTGTTGGCCGGCGTATTCGGCGTGCCCGAACCTGCTTCGTCGGTGACGGCGGTGGTGAACTGGTCCTTGCCCAGGGTCAACTTCTCGAAATTGTCAGCGCCGCTGACCGATTCCAGTTTGTTGACGATGGACGGCTGGCCGCCGGTGTAGACGTCATCCTTGGCGATGATGGTGGCGGAACCGGTCGCGGTATTGGCTGGAACGGTGACTTTGGTGCCATCGGAGAGGGTGAATTCCAACGGGCCGTGGTTATTGATCGACAGACCGGCCGCGTTGGTCAGGGTCACGGTGTAAGTCACCGAACCGCCTTCAGCCACGGTGGATTTGTCCGCGGTCAGGGTGGCAGTCACTTCGCTGGCGGTGTCGGTGATGGCCACGTTAGCCGCGGTGCCGTCGATCACCAGGTTTTCGAAGGTCTTGCCGGTGACGCTGGCCGAATCGACGGTCAGGCTCAGGTTGCTCGGGTCGTTGTAGACATCGTCGCCCTGCATCGGCGCGGTGTAGATGGCCGACAACTTGCCCGCTTCAATGGTGACGGTGCCGCCGTTGCTCAGGGTGACCTTGAGGTCGTGGTCGAGCTTCTGGTCGACCTTGACGGTGAAGGTCGGGGCGACGTTTTCCTGCACGCCGCCATTGCCTTCAATGCTGACGGTGACCTGGTCGCCCTGGTTGTCGCTCGGGGTGCCCGAGCCGGGCTCGTCAGTGACGGCGGTCTCGACTTCGGTCTGACTCAAGGTCAGTTTTTCGAAGTTGTCCGCGCCAGTGACCGATTCCAGTTTGTTGACGATGGACGGCTGGCCGCCGGTGTAGACGTCATCCTTGGCGATGATGGTGGCGGAACCGGTCGTGGTATTGGCCGGGACGGTAATTTTGGTGCCATCGGACAGCGTGAATTCCAACGGGCCGTGGTTATTGATCGACAGACCGGCCGCGTTGGTCAGGGTCACGGTGTAAGTCACCGAACCGTCTTCAGCCACGGTGGATTTGTCCGCGGTCAGGGTCGCGATCACTTCGCTGGCGGTGTCGGTGATGGCCACGTTAGCCGCGGTGCCGTCGATCACCAGGTTTTCGAAGGTCTTGCCGGTGACGCTGGCCGAATCGACGGTCAGGCTCAGGTTGCTCGGGTCGTTGTAGACATCGTCGCCCTGCACCGGCGCGGTGTAGATGGCCGACAACTTGCCCGCTTCAATGGTGACGGTGCCGCCGTTGCTCAGGGTGACCTTGAGGTCGTGGTCGAGCTTCTGGTCGACCTTGACGGTGAAGGTTGGCGCGAGGTTTTCCTGCACGCCGCCATTGCCTTCAATGCTGACGGTGACCTGGTCGCCCTGGTTGTCGGTCGGGGTGCCCGAGCCGGGCTCGTCAGTGACGGTGGTCTCGACTTCGGTCTGGCTCAGGGTCAGTTTTTCGAAGTTGTCCGCGCCAGTGACCGATTCCAGTTTGTTGACGATGGACGGCTGGCCGCCGGTGTAGACGTCATCCTTGGCGATGATGGTGGCGGAACCGGTCGTGGTATTGGCCGGGACGGTAATTTTGGTGCCATCGGACAGCGTGAATTCCAACGGGCCGTGGTTATTGATCGACAGACCGGCCGCGTTGGTCAGGGTCACGGTGTAAGTCACCGAACCGTCTTCAGCCACGGTGGATTTGTCCGCGGTCAGGGTCGCGATCACTTCGCTGGCGGTGTCGGTGATGGCCACGTTAGCCGCGGTGCCGTCGATCACCAGGTTTTCGAAGGTCTTGCCGGTGACGCTGGCCGAATCGACGGTCAGGCTCAGGTTGCTCGGGTCGTTGTAGACATCGTCGCCCTGCACCGGCGCGGTGTAGATGGCCGACAACTTGCCCGCTTCAATGGTGACGGTGCCGCCGTTGCTCAGGGTGACCTTGAGGTCGTGGTCGAGCTTCTGGTCGACCTTGACGGTGAAGGTTGGCGCGAGGTTTTCCTGCACGCCGCCATTGCCTTCAATGCTGACGGTGACCTGGTCGCCCTGGTTGTCGGTCGGGGTGCCCGAGCCGGGCTCGTCAGTGACGGTGGTCTCGACTTCGGTCTGGCTCAGGGTCAGTTTTTCGAAGTTGTCCGCGCCAGTGACCGATTCCAGTTTGTTGACGATGGACGGCTGGCCGCCGGTGTAGACGTCATCCTTGGCGATGATGGTGGCGGAACCGGTCGCGGTATTGGCTGGAACGGTGACTTTGGTGCCATCGGAGAGGGTGAATTCCAACGGGCCGTGGTTATTGATCGACAGACCGGCCGCGTTGGTCAGGGTCACGGTGTAAGTCACCGAACCGCCTTCAGCCACGGTGGATTTGTCCGCGGTCAGGGTGGCAGTCACTTCGCTGGCGGTGTCGGTGATGGCCACGTTAGCCGCGGTGCCGTCGATCACCAGGTTTTCGAAGGTCTTGCCGGTGACGCTGGCCGAATCGACGGTCAGGCTCAGGTTGCTCGGGTCGTTGTAGACATCGTCGCCCTGCATCGGCGCGGTGTAGATGGCCGACAACTTGCCCGCTTCAATGGTGACGGTGCCGCCGTTGCTCAGGGTGACCTTGAGGTCGTGGTCGAGCTTCTGGTCGACCTTGACGGTGAAGGTCGGGGCGACGTTTTCCTGCACGCCGCCATTGCCTTCAATGCTGACGGTGACCTGGTCGCCCTGGTTGTCGCTCGGGGTGCCCGAGCCGGGCTCGTCAGTGACGGCGGTCTCGACTTCGGTCTGACTCAAGGTCAGTTTTTCGAAGTTGTCCGCGCCAGTGACCGATTCCAGTTTGTTGACGATGGACGGCTGGCCGCCGGTGTAGACGTCATCCTTGGCGATGATGGTGGCGGAACCGGTCGTGGTATTGGCCGGGACGGTGACTTTTGTGCCATCGGAGAGGGTGAATTCCAACGGGCCGTGGTTATTGATCGGCAGACCCGCTGCGTTGGTCAGGGTCACGGTGTAGGTGACCGAACCGCCTTCAGCCACGGTGGATTTGTCCGCGGTCAGGGTGGCGATGACTTCGCTGGCGGTGTCGGTGATGGCCACGTTAGCCGCGGTGCCGTTGATCACCAGGTTTTCGAAGGTCTTGCCGGTGACGCTGGCCGAATCGACGGTCAGGCTCAGGTTGCTCGGGTCGTTGTAGACATCGTCGCCCTGCACCGGCGCGGTGTAGATGGCCGACAACTTGCCCGCTTCAATGGTGACGGTGCCGCCGTTGCTCAGGGTGACCTTGAGGTCGTGGTCGAGCTTCTGGTCGACCTTGACGGTGAAGGTTGGCGCGAGGTTTTCCTGCACGCCGCCATTGCCTTCAATGCTGACGGTGACCTGGTCGCCCTGGTTGTCGGTCGGGGTGCCCGAGCCGGGCTCGTCAGTGACGGTGGTCTCGACTTCGGTCTGGCTCAGGGTCAGTTTTTCGAAGTTGTCCGCGCCAGTGACCGATTCCAGTTTGTTGACGATGGACGGCTGGCCGCCGGTGTAGACGTCATCCTTGGCGATGATGGTGGCGGAACCGGTCGTGGTATTGGCCGGGACGGTAATTTTGGTGCCATCGGACAGCGTGAATTCCAACGGGCCGTGGTTATTGATCGACAGACCGGCCGCGTTGGTCAGGGTCACGGTGTAAGTCACCGAACCGTCTTCAGCCACGGTGGATTTGTCCGCGGTCAGGGTCGCGATCACTTCGCTGGCGGTGTCGGTGATGGCCACGTTAGCCGCGGTGCCGTCGATCACCAGGTTTTCGAAGGTCTTGCCGGTGACGCTGGCCGAATCGACGGTCAGGCTCAGGTTGCTCGGGTCGTTGTAGACATCGTCGCCCTGCACCGGCGCGGTGTAGATGGCCGACAACTTGCCCGCTTCAATGGTGACGGTGCCGCCGTTGCTCAGGGTGACCTTGAGGTCATGGTCGAGCTTCTGGTCGACCTTGACGGTGAAGGTCGGGGCGACGTTTTCCTGCACGCCGCCATTGCCTTCAATGCTGACGGTGACCTGGTCGCCCTGGTTGTCGCTCGGGGTGCCCGAGCCGGGCTCGTCAGTGACGGCGGTCTCGACTTCGGTCTGGCTCAGGGTCAGTTTTTCGAAGTTGTCTGCGCCAGTGACGCTCTCGAGTTTGTTGACGATCGGCGCCTGGCCGCCAGTGAAGACGTCGTCGGCAGCGGCGATGGTCGCCGTGCCGGTCGCGGTATTGGCCGGGACGGTAATTTTGGTGCCGTCGGAGAGGGTGAACTCCAACGGGCCGTGGTTATTGATCGGCAGACCGGCCGCGTTGGTCAGGGTCACGGTGTAGGTGACCGAACCGCCTTCAGCCACGGTGGATTTGTCCGCGGTCAGGGTCGCGATGACTTCGCTGACGGTGTCGTTGATAGCAACCGACGCAGGACCGCCAATGACCAGATTCTCAAACGTCTTACCGGCAACGCTAGCATCAGCGATACCCAGCGAGGCGCTGCCGCCATCCTTGTAGACGTCATCACCTTGCGCCGGCAATGCATAGCCAACTTGAGTTGCGCCTGCGGCGATGACCACAGTCTGGCCGTTGCTGAGTGTCACCTTAAGGTCGTGATCCAGCTTCTGGTCGAGTTTGATGGTGAAAGTCGGTGCCTGGTTCTCCAGCACCGGACCAGCGCTTTCGATGGTAACGGTAACCTTGTCGATCACATCGGAAATCGTGGTGACTGCTGGAGTGTTATTGAGCACCAGGTTTTCGAAGTTGCCGCCGCTGGTGCCGGTGATGGTGGTGCTGACGGTGCTGCCATTCACGTAAACGTCGTTGGCCGCAGTCGGCACGTTGACGCTGCCGCTGGTCTGGCCCGCCTCGATGGTAATGACCGAGCCATTGCTCAAGGTCACGGTCATCGGTGTGCCGGCCGGGTTGCTCAGGGTCGCCGTATAGGTGATCTGACCGCCTTCGGTGATGTTGCCGGTGGCGGTGAGGCTCAGCCCGGTGTTGTCCACGGAGTCGGAGATGGTGGTCACGGCCGGCGCGGTGTTGGGCACCAGGTTTTCGAAGTTGCCGCCGGTGGTACTGGTGATGGTGGTGCTGACGGTGCTGCCATTCACGTAAACGTCGTTGGCCGGGGTCTCGACCACGACGTTGCCGCTGGTCTGGCCTGCCTCGATGGTAATGACCGAGCCATTGCTCAAGGTCACGGTCATCGGTGTGCCGGCCGGATTGCTCAAGGTCGCGGTGTAGGTGATCTGACCGCCTTCGGTGATGGTGCCGGTGGCCGTCAGGGTCAGGCCGGTGTTGTCCACGGAATCGGTGATGGTGGTCACCGCCGGGGTGGTGTTCGGCACCAGGTTTTCGAAGTTGCCGCCGGTGGTGCCGGTGATGGTGGTGCTGACGGTGCTGCCGTTGACATAAACGTCATTGGCCGCAGTCGGCACGTTCACGCTGCCGCTGGTCTGGCCCGCTTCGATGGTAATGACCGAGCCATTGCTCAAGGTCACGGTCATCGGCGTGCCGGCCGGGTTGCTCAGGGTCGCGGTGTAGGTGATCTGGCCGCCTTCGGTGATGGTGCCGGTGGCCGTAAGGGTCAGTCCGGTGTTGTCCACGGAGTCGGAGATGGTGGTCACGGCCGGCGCGGTGTTGGGCACCAGGTTTTCGAAGTTGCCGCCGCTGGTGCCGGTGATGGTGGTGCTGACGGTGCTGCCGTTGACATAAACGTCGTTGGCCGCAGTCGGCACATTGACGCTGCCGCTGGTCTGGCCCGCTTCGATGGTAATGACCGAGCCATTGCTCAAGGTCACGGTCATCGGCGTGCCGGCCGGGTTGGTCAGGGTCGCGGTGTAGGTGATCTGACCGCCTTCGGTGATGTTACCGGTGGCCGTCAGGGTCAGGCCGGTGTTGTCCACGGAGTCGGTGATAGTGGTCACGGCTGGCGTGGTGTTGGGCACCAGGTTTTCGAAGTTGCCGCCGGTGGTGCCGGTGATGGTGGTGCTGACGGTGCTGCCGTTGACATAAACGTCATTGGCCGCAGTCGGCACGTTGACGCTGCCGCTGGTCTGGCCCGCCTCGATGGTAATGACCGAGCCATTGCTCAAGGTCACGGTCATCGGCGTGCCGGCCGGGTTGCTCAGGGTCGCCGTGTAGGTGATCTGGCCGCCTTCGGTGATGGTGCCGGTGGCGGTGAGGGTCAGCCCGGTGTTGTCCACGGAGTCGGAGATGGTGGTCACGGCCGGCGCGGTGTTGGGCACCAGGTTTTCGAAGTTGCCGCCGCTGGTGCCGGTGATGGTGGTGCTGACGGTGCTGCCATTCACGTAAACATCATTGGCCGGGGTCTCGACCACGACGTTGCCGCTGGTCTGGCCCGCCTCGATGGTAATGACCGAGCCGTTGCTCAAGGTCACGGTCACCGGCGTGCCGGCCGGGTTGGTCAGGGTCGCGGTGTAGGTGATCTGACCGCCTTCGGTGATGGTGCCGGTGGCCGTCAGGGTCAGGCCGGTGTTGTCCACGGAGTCGGTGATAGTGGTCACGGCCGGCGTGGTGTTGGGCACCAGGTTTTCGAAGTTGCCGCCGCTGGTGCCGGTGATGGTGGTGCTGACGGTGCTGCCGTTGACATAAACGTCATTGGCCGCAGTCGGCACGTTGACGCTGCCGCTGGTCTGGCCGGCGGCAATGGTAATGGTCGAACCGTTGGACAGAGTGACGGTTACTGGCGTCTGCGCCGGATTGGTCAGTGTCGCGGTGTAGGTGATCTGGCCACCTTCGGTGACGGTATTGCCGGCCGTCAGGGTGACCGTGGTGGTGTCGACGGTATCGGTGACCTGGGTCACGGCCGGGGTAGTCGGCGGCGTTACTGTGATGCCGCTGCCGCCGCTGGTGCCGGTGACAGTTACTTCGATCTGGGTCGCGTCGTTATAGACAGTGTCGTTCGCAGCCAATGGCACGTTGACGGTGCCGGTGGTCGAGCCTGCGGGAATCACGATCACGGCGCCGTTGGACAAGGTAACGGTCAGGTCACTCAGCGGCGCCTGGGTCAAGGTCGCGGTGTACACCAGCACGCCACCGGCCTCGGTGATGGTCGGCGTGGCACTGAGGCTGAGGACTGATTCACTCGGGGTATTGGCGTTGGCGTTAACGTTGGCGTTGGTGGTCTGGCTACCCGGGATTTCCAGGGTGGTTTGCCCGGCAGAGTTGATACCCGCGGTCGGGAAGCCAATGGTCGGGTCGACGCGACCAGCCGTAGCGTCGAGCGTCACGAAACTGTGACCACCACCGGCGGCACCACCAGAACCCGACGCCGTCGGACCCGCCGCCGTGGCTTCAAGGTCTTTGGTCGGGTCGGCACCGGCGACAATGGCTTGTTGCAGCTCTTCAACCGACGGCGCGGCCTGCGCGGTGGCGGCTGCCAGATCAGTGCCGGAGTCCGGGGCGTCAGCGCTCCACTGGGTGTCACGGCCCAGATCCAGGGTGCGGCCATCGGCCAGTTCCAGGGACACGGCACCGGAAAGGCCGGTATCGATCTGATCGCCGGCAAACAGCTTGTCGCCTTCAACGAGAACGCGGCGGATGCCCTCTGGGGACACCACGAAAACCTGACCGACAATGCTTTTGACGATGGCAACAACACTGCTCATTGAAGACTCTCCGGGGTGTCACGTTCAGTTGACTTCCATAGACCTGATGGCGTCTGCGCCGACCAGTCTGGACGTACATTGCAAAATAGATGCACAAGTTTGACGCTGCAATTAGTCAATATTTTGGCTATATTTTTTCGCTATTAACTTTATGCCAAACTATTGACCTTCTGGGTCCCATCCTAAACAATCGTCCCAGTAATGTCACATTGATATTTGAGCTGTGACCTGTCCTCGGTATGTGATCCAGTTCCGCTTTTGAACTTTCCGACATACGGTCATTCCGCTTGCCATCTTCCGACACAGCGCGTTCTTTTGCTGTGATTCAAGACAAGAAGTCCTGGGAAATTCCTACAATGCGTTTGCCTTTGTTCATGGCTCTACCTTTCGTCCTTTCCGCGTCATTCATCCAGGCGCAATCCTTACCAGAAGCCATGCAACAAGCGCTGGATGTCCATCCGGAGGTCCAGGCAGGCGTCAACAGCCGGCTGGCTGCGGACTATCAGTTGAAGGCGGCGAAAGGTGGGTACTTGCCACGGGTCGACCTGCTGGGCGGTTATGGTCGTGAAGGCACCGATAGCGTGACGACGCGAGACGACGGCAACAATCACTTCGAAACCCTGAATCGCAGTGAATCAAGTTTGCGACTGACCCAAATGGTCTTTGACGGTTTTGCGACGTCCAGCGAAGTAGGGCGTCAACAAGCCACCGTCAATTCCCGCGCCTACTCGCTGCTGAGTACCTCCGAGCGTACCGGGCTGACCGTGGCCCAGGTCTATCTCGACGTGCTGACCCGCCGTGAATTCGTGCGTCTGGCCGAGGAAAATCTCAAGAGCCACCAACGCATTTACGACCAGATCCAGCTGCGCACCCAGCGTGGCGTCGGCAGCGGCGCCGACCTCGATCAGGCCGAGGCGCGGATGGCCCAGGCGCGCAACAACCTGATCACCGAGCAGACCAACCTGGCTGACGCCGAAACCAACTACCTCTCCGCTGTCGGCCAGATGCCGGATCAACTGGAGCGCCCGGCGAGTTTCATGGCGCTGATGCCGGCCAACCTGAATGAAGCCCGTGCGCAGATGCTGGAAAACAGCCCGATCCTGCGCTCCGCCGAATCCGATATCGCCGCTGCCGAGAAGCAGTACGACACAGCCAAGTCGACTTTCTACCCGCGCTTCGATGCTGAGTTGGGTCGTTCCGCGGACAACGACATTGATGGTCAGAACGGCCACAACAACGAATGGCAAGCCATGCTGCGCATGCGCTTCAACCTGTATTCCGGCGGCAGCAACAAGGCCGATCTGGAATCCAAGTCCTACCTGTCGAACCAGGCGCTGGATATCCGCAACAACGCCCTGCGCCAATTGAATGAAGAGCTGGGCTTGGCCTGGAACGCCCTGAACAATGCCAACGCGCAGGTGCCGATCGCCCAGCAATACGTCGATCACAGCACCGCCGTGCGTATCGCTTACCAGCGTCAGTTCAGCCTCGGCGAGCGTACCCTGCTCGATTTGCTCGACAGTGAGAACGAACTGTTCACCTCTTCTCGCCGTCTGGCGGAGATCAAGAACATTCAGTTATTTACTCAGTACCGAATCAAGGCGACCATGGGCGAGTTGCTCAAGAGCCAGGGAGTGGTCGCACCATTGGCATCCGTTGTGCAGAACGACGTGAAGCCCAAGGTCCAATTGCCCGGTATGAATTGAGCAGGACCTTCGTTGTTCAATTGTTAGCCAAGAGTGCCGAGCGTGGAATCAGAAGTCAGTCGGGTTCAACTCATTCATGATCCGCGCGCGTTGCATGACGATCCGTTGCTGGATGGTCTGCTCGCTCTTTGCATGCTGCACCAGAAACCTGCCAGCGCGGCAATGCTGACCACCGGCCTGCCGTTGTTCGAGCAGCGCTTGACTGTCGAGTTGCTGCCTCGTGCGGCCGCTCGCGCGGGGCTGCAAGGCCGGGTGCTGCAACGCAAGCTGGAGGATATTCCGGCGATTGCGATGCCGGCATTGCTGCTGCTCAAGGACGGTCGCAGTGCCGTCCTGCTCGGCTGGCAAGGCGAAGATCAGGTGCGGGTACTGCTCAGCGAAAGCGATGGCGGTGAGTCCCTGGTCAGCCGTGAGCTGCTCGCCGACGACTACACCGGCAAGGTCTTTTTCGCCCAGCCGCAGCACAAGTTCGACGTCAACCACGGCACGCTGATTCCGCGTGCGCGCTCGTGGTTCCGCGACACCCTCAAGCGTTCGCGCTGGTTGTACGCCGACGCCATCGCCGCCAGCTTTCTGATCAACATCATTGCCATGGCCGCGCCGTTGTTCGTGATGAACGTCTACGACCGCGTCGTGCCGAACCAGGCCGAAGCGACGCTCTGGGTGCTGGCACTCGGCATCACCGGCGCCTACCTGTTCGACCTGATCCTGAAAAGCCTGCGTAGCCTGTGCCTGGATCTGGCCGGCAAGAAAACCGACCTGATCATCTCGGCCACGCTGTTCGAGCGCATCGTCGGTATGGCCATGAAATACCGGCCGGCGCGGGTCGGCAGCTTTGCCCAGAACATCCATGAGTTCCAGAGCCTGCGGGACTTCCTCGCCTCGCTGACACTGACCAGCCTGATCGACCTGCCGTTCACGATTCTGATTTTCATCGTCATCGCGATCCTCGGCGGACATCTGGTGTGGATACCGGTGCTGGCATTCCCGATCGCCCTGGCCATCGGCTATGCCTTGCAGAAACCCCTGGTGGCGACCATGGAGCGGACCATGGCGCTGGGGGCCGAGCGTCAGTCGAGCCTGATCGAAACCCTGGCCGGCCTGGATGCGGTGAAGGTCAACAACGCCGAAAGCGAACGCCAGTATCAGTGGGAGCAGACCATCGGCACCCTCAGTCGTCTTGAGTTGCGGGTGAAAATGCTCTCTGGCCTGGCGATGAACATCACCTTGCTGATCCAGCAGCTGGCCGGGGTGATCATGATCGTCTTCGGCGTTTACCAGATCATCGACGGTCACCTGAGCATGGGCGGTCTGATTGCCTGCTACATGCTCAGTGGCCGTGCGCTCAGCCCGCTGGCATCACTGTCCGGGCTGCTGACTCGTTATCAACAGGCGCGGGTGACCATGACCTCGGTCGACCAGATGATGGAGCTGCCCCAGGAGCGCAATTTCGAAGAACGTCCGCTCAGCCGCAAGGTGCTGCAGGGCGGTATTGAGTGCCGCCAGCTCAACTTCACCTACCCGCAACAGCAGAACCTGGCGCTGAAGAACATCAACCTGTTGATTCATCCCGGCGAGAAAGTCGGCATCATTGGCCGAAGCGGCTCGGGCAAGAGCTCGCTGGCGAAATTGCTGGTGGGGCTGTATCAGCCGGATGACGGCGCGCTGTTGGTCGATGGTGTGGATATCCGTCAGATCGACGTCAGCGAACTGCGCTACAACATCGGCTACGTGCCCCAGGACATACAGTTGCTCGCCGGCACCTTGCGCGACAACCTGGTTTCCGGCGCGCGGTATGTCGAGGACGAACTGGTGCTGCAAGCGGCAGAGCTGGCCGGCGTCCACGAATATGCGCGCCTGCATCCGCAGGGCTATGAGCTGCAAGTCGGCGAGCGCGGGCAGAACCTCTCCGGTGGTCAACGGCAAAACGTCGCCCTGGCCCGTGCATTGTTGCTCAACCCGCCGATCCTGCTGCTCGACGAGCCGACAAGCGCCATGGACAACACCGGTGAAGAGCGCCTCAAGCAGCGCCTGGCGGCGGTGATCGAAAACAAGACCATGGTGCTGGTGACGCACCGGGCATCGCTGTTATCGCTGGTGGATCGGCTGATCGTGATCGACCGCGGGCAGATACTCGCCGACGGCCCGAAAGCCGCGGTGATGGAAGCGTTGAAGAAGGGGCAGATCAGTGTTGCTTAAGTCGGGTAAGGATTCGATCCGTCGCTACTTCAAAGGCTCTGCTTCACTTCAGGGCCAGCCGCTGCCGGAGGTCAACAAGGCGCTGATCGAGGATGCGCCACGGGTGGTGCGGCTGACGATCTGGGCGATCATCGCGTTCTTTGTGTTCCTGATGCTCTGGGCCAACTTCGCGGTCATCGACGAAGTGACCAAGGGCGACGGCAAGGCGATTCCATCGTCGAAGATCCAGAAAATCCAGAACCTTGAAGGCGGTATCGTTGCCGAGCTGTTCGTCAAGGAAGGCCAGATCGTCGAAGCCGGCGCGCCGCTGATTCGCCTGGACGACACGCGATTTGCTTCGAACGTCGGCGAAACCGAGGCCGATCGGTTGTCGATGCTGTTGCGGGTCGAACGCCTGAGCGCCGAGGTCGAAGACCGCCCGCTGAGCTTCCCCGAGGATGTGCTCAAGGCCGTGCCGGGTCAGGCCAAGAGTGAAGAATCGCTCTATATAAGTCGTCGCCAACAGTTGCACGATGAGATTGGCGGCTTGCAGGAGCAGCTGATCCAGCGCCAGCAAGAGCTGCGCGAATTCACTTCCAAGCAGGCGCAGTATCGCCAGCAATTGGGCTTCCAGCGTCAGGAAATCAGCATGTCCGAGCCGTTGGTGGCCCAGGGCGCGGTATCGCCGGTAGAAGTCCTGCGTCTCAGGCGTGCCGAAGCGGAGACCCGTGGGCAGCTCGACGCCACCACCCTGGCCATTCCGCGTGCCGAATCGGCAATCAAGGAAGTGCAGCGCAAGGTCGATGAAACCCGTGGCAAGTTCCGTAGCGAAGCCCTGACCCAACTCAACGAAGCACGCACCGACCTGAACAAGGCCCAGGCCACCGGCAAGGCCCTGGAGGACCGGGTCAGCCGGACGCTGGTCACTTCGCCTGTGCGGGGTATCGTCAACAAGTTGCTGGTCAATACCATCGGCGGGGTTATCCAGCCAGGCAGCGACCTGGTGGAAATCGTGCCGCTGGACGACACCTTGCTGGTCGAGGCAAAAATCCGCCCGCAGGACATCGCGTTCCTGCATCCGGGACAAGAAGCGACGGTGAAATTCACCGCCTATGACTACACCATCTACGGCGGGTTGAAGGCCAAGCTGGAGCAGATCGGCGCCGACACCATCACCGACGAAGACAAGAAGACCACCTACTACATCATCAAGCTGCGCACCGACCGCAGCCACTTGGGCACCGATGAAAAGCCGTTGCTGATCATTCCGGGGATGGTGGCTTCCGTGGACATCATCACCGGCAAGAAGACCGTGCTGAGCTACTTGCTCAAGCCGATCGTCCGGGCGCGAGCCGAGGCGCTGCACGAGCGCTAGATCTTCATTGAGGCAACTGGCCTCATCGCGAGCAAGCTCGCTCCCACACTGGATCTGTGTTGAAACGCAATTTTTGTGTTTCCACCGACCCCCTGTGGGAGCGAGCTTGCTCGCGATAGCGTCCGCCAAAACACCACAACCCTGTCAGAAAGTGACAAATAACGTCACACCACGATTCCCCCATCCCCTTAGCAATCGCCATATCGTTATTCATTAACGGTATTTAAATTTCAATTCTTATATCTATAAAGTCAATCTCCTGCGTACCTGCCGACCAATCGGCGCGCCGCACGACACGAACCAACACGGGACCTCCGTGAGTTTCTGATCGACGCGCGCGCCTTTGAGCGTGCCGTGCGTGGGAGTGATTTATGTCTGCAGCTTCAGCTTCGCCAAGCATCGCGCCACAACTCTTTGAAATCCGCCCGTTCAGCGGAGCGGTGGGCGCCGAGATCATCGGTCTCGACCTGTCCCGCCCGATCAATGATGACGATTTTTCCCGCATTCACCGCGCCCACCTGGATCATCACGTGGTGGTGTTCCGCGACCAGCACATAACCCCTGAGCAACAGATCGATTTCAGCCGCCGTTTTGGTGTGTTGCAGATCCATGTGCTCAAGCAGTTCCTGCTGGCGGGGCATCCGGAAATCCTCATCGTTTCCAACATCGTCGAAAACGGCCAGAACATCGGCCTGGGTGACGCCGGCAAGTTCTGGCACTCCGATCTTTCTTATAAGGAGCTGCCGAGCCTGGGCTCGATGCTGCATGCCCAGGAGCTGCCGTCAGAAGGCGGCGACACATTGTTCGCCGACATGCACAAAGCCTGGGACAGCCTACCGCTCGCGTTGCGCAAAGCGGTGGAAGGCCGCTCGGCGGCGCACTCCTACACGGCGCGTTACAGCGAGACCAAATTCGAAGGCAACTGGCGCCCGACCCTGACCCCGGAACAGCTCGCCCAAGTCGCCGAAGTGGTGCACCCGGTCGTGCGTACCCACCCGGAAAACGGTCGCAAGGCGTTGTTCGTCAGCGAAGGGTTCACCACCCGCATCGTTGGCCTGCCGGAAGACGAGAGCCAGCAACTGCTGACCGAGCTCTACGCCCACAGCGTTCTGCCGCAAAACATCTACCGCCATCAATGGCAGCCCCATGACCTGGTGTTCTGGGACAACCGTTCGCTGATCCACCTCGCCGCCGGATGCCCAAGCCATCTGCGCCGCAAGCTGTTTCGCACCACCATCCAGGGCGACGCGCCTTTCTGATTTGTCGGAGATCTGATCATGTCCAAACGTCTTCCATTCGCACCGCTGGCCGCGGCCATCGGCCTGGGTTTCAGCCTGATCGCCGGCAGCCTGGTGGCGCCGACCGTGGCCCACGCCGAAGGTGAAATCCGCATTGCCGAACAGTTCGGCATCGTTTACTTGTTGCTCAATGTGGTGCGCGATCAGAGCCTGATCGAGAAGTACGGCAAGCAGGAGGGTATCGACATCAAGGTCGACTGGACCCAGCTCTCCGGCGGCGCGGCGGTCAATGACGCGTTGCTGTCGGGCTCGATCGACATTGCCGGTGCCGGTGTCGGCCCACTGCTGACCATCTGGGATCGCACCCACGGCAAGCAGAACGTAAAAGCCGTTGCTTCCCTGGGTAACTTTCCGTACTACCTGGTGAGCAATAACCCCAAGGTCAAAACCATCGCCGACTTCACCGAGAAGGACCGCATCGCGGTGCCGGCGGTGGGCGTGTCGGTGCAGTCGCGCTTCCTGCAATACGCGGCGGCCAAACAGTGGGGTGACAAGGAGTTCAATCGCCTCGACAAGTACACCATCGCCGTTCCACATCCTGATGCCACGGCTGCGCTGGTGGCTGGCGGCACCGAGCTGAGCGGGCACTTTTCCAACCCGCCGTTCCAGGATCAGGAACTGGCCAACCCCAATGTGCACGTGGTGCTGAACACCTATGACCTGCTCGGTCCGAACTCGCCGACGGTACTGTTCGCCACCGAGAAATTCCGCAATGAGAACCCGAAAACCTACAAGGCGTTTATCGATGCACTGACCGAAGCGGCGCAATTCGCGCAGAACGATAAGGGCGCGGCAGCCGACACTTATATCCGCGTTACCAAGGCCAAAATCGACCGCGCCGCGTTGCTGAAAATCATCGACAACCCGCAGTTCGAATTCAGCGTCACGCCGAAAAACACTTACCCGTTGGCCGAGTTCCTCTACCGCGTCGGCGCAATCAAAAACAAACCGGATTCGTGGAAGGACTACTTCTTCCAGGACGCCAAGCCGCTGCAAGGGAGCTGACCGAAATGAACGCCCCTTTGCAAGGCCACACGGTCAGCAAACCGATCGCGGCAGCCCAGGCGCTGCTGTCGGTCGATAACGTCAGCCTCGAATACCGCACGCCGCAGCGGGTGGTGCGGGCGACCCATCAAGTCAGTTTCGAGATCGATCCGGCGGACCGCTTCGTCCTGCTCGGGCCGTCCGGCTGTGGCAAGTCGACGTTGCTCAAGGCCGCCGCCGGCTTCATCCAGCCAGTGGAAGGCGAGATCCGTCTGCAAGGCCAGCGCGTCATTGCGCCGGGACCGGACCGGATCGTGGTGTTCCAGGAGTTCGATCAACTGCCGCCGTGGAAAACCGTGAAGCAGAACGTGATGTTTCCGCTTCTGGCCTCGGAAACCCTCAAGCGCAGGGAGGCCGAAGAGCGAGCGCTGCACTATCTGGAAAAGGTCGGCCTGGCGGCGTTTGCCGAGGCTTATCCGCACACCTTGTCAGGTGGGATGAAGGCCCGGGTCGCCATCGCCCGGGCGCTGGCGATGCAGCCGAAAATCCTGTTGATGGACGAACCCTTTGCCGCGCTCGATGCCCTGACCCGGCGCAAGATGCAGGAAGAATTGCTGCTGCTCTGGGAGGAGGTGCGTTTCACGCTGCTGTTCGTCACGCACTCTATCGAAGAGGCGCTGGTGGTGGGTAATCGCATTCTGTTGCTGTCGCCCCATCCGGGCCGGGTGAGGGCGGAAGTCCACAGCCACCAATACGATTTGCACAGCCTCGGCGGTGTGGCGTTTCAGGAGTCGGCGCGACATATTCACCGGCTGCTGTTCGACGAAGGTCAATCACCGCACGCCGAACATGAACTGGATTTCGCCGACATCCGCATCGCTTATTGAGCCAGTTGAGAGGAGGGCCCGATGAGCCATTTATCATCCCCGCGTGAAGAGTTCGAAACGGCTTTGCAGCCACTGACCAGCGTGCCGCTGGAGCGGGAATTACCCTTGGGCCAACGACTGTGGCAGCAAGGTTGGCTGCGCAAAAGCCTGATCCTGATTTTGCTCGCAGTGCTCTGGGAAGCCGTTGCGCGCTATCAGAACAACGACCTGCTGCTGCCGAGTTTTGTGCAAACCGCACACGCGTTGTACGACGGCCTGCTCAGCGGTGAATTGCTGGGCAAGGTGTGGATTTCCCTGGTGGTGTTGCTCAAGGGCTACCTGATCGGCATCGTCCTGGCGTTTGCGCTGACCACACTGGCGGTGTCGACGCAATTCGGTCGCGATCTGCTCAGTACCCTGACCTCGATGTTCAACCCCTTGCCGGCCATCGCCTTGCTGCCGCTGGCGCTGCTGTGGTTTGGATTGGGCCAGAACAGCCTGATTTTCGTGCTGGTGCATTCGGTGCTCTGGGCACTGGCGCTGAACACCTACGCCGGCTTCCTCGGCGTCTCGGAAACCCTGCGCATGGCCGGGCGCAACTACGGGCTCAAGGGCATGCGTTTCGTACTGTTCATCCTGATCCCGGCGGCACTGCCGTCAATCCTCGCCGGGCTGAAAATCGGCTGGGCGTTTGCCTGGCGGACGTTGATTGCCGCTGAGCTGGTGTTTGGTGCGACCAGCGGGAAAGGCGGGTTGGGCTGGTACATCTTTCAGAATCGCAATGAGCTGTACACGGACAAGGTGTTTGCCGGGTTGGCGGTGGTGATTCTGATTGGTTTGCTGGTGGAGAACCTGGTGTTTGATTCGTTGGAGCGGGTGACGGTTAGGCGGTGGGGGATGGTGCGGTAAAAATTGCGAATGGCGCGTTGGCAAATGCAATCAGGTTCCTTGACTCTAGCGACGGTCATGGGCATTTGTTCTCCTCAGCGTTTGGCCACGCCGCACCTGTGCATTTCTGTTTACAACCTCTACAGCTGGCAATGGCTGAACGGGAATCTGCTGAACAACCGGTGCTGGATGAGGTGCTGCAATATTGAGGTTTTCATACTGTGGCGGCTGCTGTTCCATGCGGTAGACCTTATATTCCTGAGGGTTGAGCCCCGCAGCTAAAGTGTCTTTATTCGAGTACATGCCGCCAGACATTGCCTGGTTATAGGTCGGTAGCCCTTCAGAGTTAGCCGGCCTTCCACCTGTGCTGCTACCGGCCTGGCGAGGAGCGCTCGAGTTTGTCGCTCGTGGTACGCGCCCACCCGATGACCCTTGAGGCGAGGCAAAAAAGGAAGATCCAAGAAGACCGGGCTGTATAGGTTCACTGGGTCGTTGTACTGGGCCTGGATCACCCCCATCGTTTCCCCAATCGATCTTGGGCTTATTGCCGCCAATATAGTCACCAGCGTCAGCAAGCGCGGACATGTCATGTGTTTTCTCAAACGTCCGGCCTCTTTGTATTGCGCGGGCTGCGTTAGCACCGGCTGAAATGCTCACGAGATTTTTGGGTACTGGAACAGCAACATAATTGGGCAAATGAAATTCCGAAGCCAGCTTACGTGCCTTGGCAATCAAGGTTTGCCAGATATGCCCCGTCGGGTCCACCCGATTTACCGGATCCCCCACGCAATACATATACGCATTCAACCCACCCCCACGAAACGGACTCCAGCTGTCCGGACTGTGAAAGCGCATCAACCGCGGGTTGTAGGCGCGGTAACCGTTGCCCAGCAAATACCAACCGATATCCGCTTCACGCAATTGGCCATTGAATCCCAGCTGTGTCTCGATTTTCTGCTGCGCGGACTGCTCGCCGTAAGCTGAGTAGGCGATGGTTCTGGTCTGGCCATCGACGATTTCGCCAATGATGGATTGGCTGCGATCGGTTGCCAGCAGCACTACCCGGGGTTCGCTGCGGGTGACTGGTTCATCAGGTTTGGCTTGGCTCATATCGGAAGCTTCGGGGAAGTGGGGCAGGCCTTGGGTTTTACTCGCTTGAGCCAGGCTTGAGAACTATCAGGACTGATAGTGGTGTGAGTTGTTTCTATGGGCTAGCGCGAATGGATGTGTTGATAGTTCGGCCGCTTTCGCGGGCAAGCCCGCTCCCACAGGGTTCTATGTTGAACGCAAAGTCTATGTTCGCCGAAGATCCACTGTGGGAGCGGGCTTGCCCGCGAATGGGCCGGTCCAGTCAAAGCATCATTCGGAGGATGTTTGCTAGCATTGCATCTGACTCAACCAAGACCAGACACGAGTGCTCACCATGCAACTCCCAGACATGAACCTGTTGGTCGCCCTCGATGCCTTGCTCGACGAGGGCAGTGTGGTGGGCGCCGCGCGGCGGATGAACCTGAGCCCGGCGGCCATGAGCCGGACGTTGACGCGAATCCGCGAAGCCATTGGCGATCCGATCCTGGTGCGCGCCGGCCGTGGCCTGGTGCCGACCCCCAAGGCGCTGGAATTGCGCGAGCAGGTGCGCAGCGTTGTGGAGCAGGCCGGGTTGCTGTTTCGTTCGGCCGATGCGGTGGAGCTGAGTTCGCTGCGGCGGCGGTTCAGTATTCGGGCCAACGACTTCTTTGTCGGCGTCTACGGCGGCAGGCTGTTCGACACCCTCGACCGGCAGGCGCCGCACTGCGAGTTGCGTTTCGTCCCGGAAGGCGATGGCGATGATGAGGCGTTGCGCGAAGGGCGGATCGATCTGAGCGTCAGCAACACCCGGCCGTTGACCCCGGAGGTGAAGATTCAGAACCTGTTTTCCACCCACTTCGTTGGCCTGGTGCGCGAGGATCATCCGCTGTTGGACGATGAGATCACGGCGGAGCGTTACGCGGGGTTCTCGCATATCAGCATGTCCCGGCGCGGCATTGCCCGGGGGCCGATCGATACCGCGCTCAATGCCCTGGGGCTGGAGCGGCGGGTGGCGGTGATCGCGCCGAGCTTTCATGCGGCGATGTTTGCCTTGCCCGATTCCGACCTGATTCTGCCGGTGCCCAAGGAAGCCTTGCTGAGTGTGCGACGGTTGGGGTTGAAGCTGCGCTCGTTCGATTTGCCGATCCCGTTGCCGACCTTGATGCTGACCCAGGCCTGGCATCCGCGCTTCGACAAGGATCCGGCCCACCGCTGGCTGCGGGAAACGCTGAAGTCCTGCTGTGATGAAACGTGGCTGGCCGCGCAACCTGAAAGTCACCGCTGACCCCCTGTGGGAGCGAGCTTGCTCGCGATAGCGGCAGGTCAGCCAACAAAGATGTTGAGGCTGCCGGCCTCATCGCGAGCAAGCTCGCTCCCACAGGGGATTTGTATTGTTGCGTCTGGCACACTTATAACCTGCCAATAAGTTGATTTTCGTCAGGCATCACGCTTCCTAGAATGCTTCGGTCTTTCCACGCCGGAGCTTGCAGTACATGACTTCCCTCACGGCCCCGGCACCTGTCGCCGCGACCGGCCCGACAGTTTCACCACAGGTTTTCGGCCCTCGAATCATCATCGGCCTGGTTGGCGTATTGCTGGCGGTGCTGGTGTCGGGCCTGAACGAAATGGTGACCAAAGTCGCCCTGGCCGACATCCGTGGTGCGTTGGCCATCGGCTACGATGAAGGCACCTGGCTGGTGGCCTGTTACACCGCGACTTCCGTGGCGGCCATGGCGTTCGCGCCGTGGTGTGCGGTGACGTTCTCGTTGCGGCGTTTCACCCTGTGGGCCATCGGCCTGTTCACCCTGCTGGGTGTGTTGTGCCCCTTCGCCCCGAATTACGAAAGCCTGTTGTTACTGCGCATCTTGCAAGGCCTGGCCGGCGGTGCATTGCCACCCATGCTGATGACCGTGGCCCTGCGGTTTCTGCCCGCCAACGTGAAGTTGTATGGTCTGGCCGGTTATGCCCTGACGGCGACGTTCGGCCCTGGCCTGGGCACGCCGTTGGCCGGGTTGTGGACCGAGTATGTCGGCTGGCAATGGACCTTCTGGCAAATCATCGCGCCGTGCCTGATTGCCATGGCCGCGGTGGCGTATGGCTTACCCCAGGACCCCCTGCGTCTGGAGCGCTTCAAGTCCTTCAACTGGCGCGGTGTACTGCTGGGTTTTCCCGCCATCTGCATGCTGGTGATCGGCATCCTGCAGGGCAATCGCCTGGACTGGTTCGAGTCGAACCTGATCTGCGGATTGCTCGGCGGCGGGCTGTTGTTGCTGGTGCTGTTTTTGACCGGCGAGTGGTCGCAGCCGATTCCGTTTTTCAAGATGCAGATGCTCGGTATCCGTAACCTGTCTTTCGCCCTGCTGACCCTGGCGGGGGTGCTGGTGGTGTTGCAGGCGGTGATCATTATTCCGTCCGGCTACCTGGCGCAGGTCCAGGGTTATCGTCCGGTGCAGACCGCGCCGATCATGCTGCTGGCGGCGCTGCCGCAATTGATTGCGCTGCCGTTGGTGGCGGCGCTGTGCAACTTTCGCTGGGTCGATTGCCGCTGGGTGTTGGGCATTGGCCTGAGCATGCTGGCGCTGTCGTGCGTCGGCGGCTCGCAACTGACGTCCGCGTGGATTCGTGACGATTTCTATGTGCTGCAATGGCTACAGATTTTCGGTCAGCCCATGGCGGTGTTGCCGCTGCTGATGCTGTCCACCGGCAGCATCAACCCGATGGAAGGGCCGTTCGCATCGGCCTGGTTCAACACCGTCAAAGGCCTGTCGGCGGTCATCGCCACCGGGGTGATCGAGGCGTTGACCACGGCACGCCTGCATTTTCACTCGACCATGCTGGTCGACCGCCTCGGCAATTCGCCGCTGGCCGAGCACGACAGCGCAAGCCTCGCTCATCGTCTGCATGAGCAAGCGGTGGTGCTCACTTCCTCTGATCTTTACCTGTGCATGGCCGGTATCGCCGTGACCTTGATCCTGCTGATTTTCTGGCTGCCGACGCGGATCTTTCCGCCACGCGCGCCGACCTGAATGCTCCATTGATACAGAAGGTTTTTATGAACACTCAAGCGAAGCAGAAAGTCGCGGTGGCCGTGGCCGCCGCATTGGTCGTCGGCGTGTTGCTGTACCTGGCAATGCCCGGCCTGTTCGGCAAGCGTACCCGGCAGAACACCAACGATGCTTATGTCTCGGCGGATTTCACCCTGGTCGTGCCGCGCGTTGCCGGGTTTATCAAGCAAGTGCTGGTGGAGGACAACCAGCAGGTCACGGCCGGACAGTTGCTGGCACTGATCGATGACCGGGATCTACGCGCAGCCGCCGAGGCCGCCGATGCCGAAACGCTGGTGGCCAGGGCGCAATTGCAAAACGCCCGGGCGACCCTCGAGCGTCAGGCGTCGGTGATTGCCCAGGCGCAATCCTCGGTGGTCTCGGCCAAGGCGGAAATGGCCTTTGCCGAGCATGAATTGAACCGCTACAACCACCTCGCCGGGGTGGGCGCCGGCACGGTGCAAAACGCACAACAGGCGCAAACGCGCATCGACCAGGCCTCGGCGCGACTGGCCAATGCCACGGCGGTACTGGCGGCGGAACGCAAGCAAGTGGAGATCCTCACGGCCCAGCGCGATGCAGCCGAAGGGGGGCTGAAGCGGGCGCAGGCGAAGCTGGAAATGGCCAGCTACGAGTTGTCCTATACGAGGATCGTCGCGCCTCAGGACGGCATGGTCGGCGAACGCGCGGTGCGGGTCGGCGCCTATGTCACTCCGGGCAGCAAAATCCTCGCGGTGGTGCCGCTGGCGCAGGCTTACGTGATGGCCAATTTCCAGGAAACCCAACTGACGGATGTGCAGCCGGGGCAGGCAGTGCAAGTGCGCGTCGACAGCCTGGGCGGTGCGGCATTGAGCGGTCGCGTCGAAAGCATTGCCCCGGCCACCGGGGTGACGTTCGCCGCAGTCAAACCGGACAACGCCACCGGCAACTTCACCAAGGTGGTGCAGCGGATACCGGTGAAGATCGTGCTGGACCCGGGACAGTCGCTGGCCGAGCGTTTGCGGGTGGGGATGTCGGTGGAGGCGAGTATTGATACGGCCACCGCCAAGGCGAAAGAGGTTGTTCAGCGATGAAGATTTTCGTTGATCGCGCTGACGCCTTCGCGAGCAAGCCCGCTCCCACATTGAAGCGCATTCCCCTGTGGGAGCGGGCTTGCTCGCGAAGAGGCAATCAGCTTCGCCTGACTTTTTCTGTCTTGCTTGTGCTGAGCCTGTCAGCCTGCACCGTCGGCCCGGACTTCCAGAAGCCTGAGGCACTGCAAATCGCCGAATGGTCGAAACCATCAAAGGCAGCCGCCAGCCAGGCGATTACCGAAACGATGACCGAGCGCTGGTGGGAGGTGTTCCACGACCCGACACTTTCGGCCCTGAGCCAGCGCGCCCTGGCCGACAACCTCGACCTGAAGCTGGCCAGCAGCCGCTTGCAGCAAAGTCGCGCAGTGCGTCAGGTCATCACCGCCGAGCGCTACCCCAACACGGCGGCCAGCGGCCGTTACGGACGCAACCGCAACAGCGGTGAAGGCTTGAACGACCCGTCAGGACATAACGGCCAATCCGCCTTCAACCTGTGGGATGCCGGCTTTTCCGCTTCCTGGGAGCTGGATTTCTGGGGCCGCGTGCGGCGTGAAACCGAAGCGGCCGACGCCACCCTGGAAGTCGCCGAGAATGACCGACGCGGTGTGCTGCTGTCGGTGCTGTCCGAAACCGCCCAGGACTACATTCTGTTGCGCGGTGTGCAGAATACCCGGCTCGTCACCGAACAGAATCTCGACGTTGCTCGCCATAGCCTGAAGCTCTCGCAGTTGCGACTGGCCGACGGCGTCGCGACGGACCTGGATGTCGCTGAAGCCGCCGCACAAGTGGCGGCCATCGAATCGCGCCTGCCTGCACTGGAGCAGCGCCAGTGGCAACTGATCAATGCTTTGAGTCTGTTGATGGGCGAACCGCCCCAAGCATTGGCGACGGAGTTATCCACAGACGCACCGGTGCCACAGACTCCGCGTCAGGTCGCCATTGGCTTGCCCTCGCAACTGGCTGCTCGTCGGCCGGACATTCGCCAGGCCGAAGCGCGGCTGCATGCCGCCACTGCCAGCATTGGCGTGGCCAAGGGCGATTTTTATCCGCGAATCACCCTGTCGGGGAACATCGGCTCCCAGGCCATGCAACTGAGCGATTTCGGCTCCTGGGGTTCGCGTTCGTTCGGGATCGGCCCGCAATTCAGCTTGCCGTTGTTCGACGGCGGCCGCTTGCGTGGCGTGCTCGAGTTGCGTGAAGCCCAACAACAGGAAGCCGCTATCGCCTATCAGCAAACCGTGCTGCGCGCCTGGCATGAAATCGATGACCAGTTGAGCGCCTACAATGCCAGCCAGTTGCGCCGCGACAGCCTGGCCGAGGCCGTGCGCCAGAACCGCATTGCTCTGGACACCGCGCAACAACAGTACGTTGAGGGCGTGGTGGATTTCGTCACCGTACTCACCGTGCAAGGGGCGTTGCTGGCGACGCAGGAGCAGTGGGTCGAGAGCTCGACCGGCGTGTCGCTGGCGGCCGTCGGGTTGTACAAGGCGTTGGGTGGGGGTTGGGAGTCGGTGTATCCCGTGGCAGAGACGGCGCACTTCGAGCCGGCCGGATGACTATGGGTTGTACCTGTCCGGCAATACCGGGCAATGAGTGGCGCCATCGCAACCTTCAGACTTTCGACGACAAGTCCGCCATGCCCTTGAGCAACTCGATCGGCAGCGGAAAGACGATGGTCGAGCTCTTGTCACCGGCAATCGAACTCAGGGTCTGCATGTAGCGCAGCTGCATGGCCCCCGGTTGGCGGCCAAGCATTTCGGCGGCCTGCATGAGTTTTTCCGAGGCCTGCAATTCGCCTTCGGCGTGGATCACCTTGGCTCGCCGTTCCCGTTCGGCTTCGGCCTGTTTGGCGATGGCGCGGATCATCGATTCGTTGAGGTCCACGTGTTTGATCTCGACGTTGGCGACCTTGATGCCCCAGGCGTCGGTCTGGGCGTCGAGTACTTGCTGGATATCCAGGTTCAAGCGTTCGCGTTCGGCCAGCAGTTCGTCCAGTTCGTGTTTACCCAGCACCGCCCGCAGCGTGGTTTGCGCCAATTGGCTGGTGGCGGCCAGGAAATCCTCGACCTGGATGATTGCCTTCTGCGGATCGAGTACGCGGAAATACAGCACCGCGTTGACCTTGACCGACACGTTGTCGCGGGTGATCACGTCTTGCGGCGGCACGTCCAGCACCACGGTGCGCAAATCGACCCGGACCATCTGCTGGACCACCGGAATCAGCAGGATCAGGCCAGGGCCCTTGACCTGCCAGAAGCGCCCGAGCTGGAACACCACGCCGCGCTCGTATTCGCGCAGGATGCGGAACGTCGACCCCGCCAGTGCGATGATCAACAATAGCAGCGCGACAAGACCCAATTGCAAACCCATGACTATTCTCCACCCGGCGCCGCGTCAGCCGCGGCCACTTGCAGCAGCAAGCCCTTGCGCCCCACTACCCGCACCTGTTGCCCGGGTTGCAGCGGCGTCGCGCTGAGCACTTGCCATCGTTCTCCTTGCAGATGAACCCAGCCGCCATAGGCGTTGCCGAGCTGTACTGAAGTGACCGGCGTTTCGCTGCCGACCAGCCCGGCATCACCGCTGACCGTGTGGCGCGGTCGGGTCTTCAGGGCGTGAAACACCAGGTAGATCAGCAACAGCGCGCTGATCAGTCCCAGGCCGATCATCAGTGGCACGGGCACATCGGTATTGGTCAGGATCACCGCGCCGATCACGAACATCACGATGCCGCCCAGGCCGATCACGCCGTAATTGGGCAGGGCCGCCTCGGCGATCAGGAACGCGATGCCGAAGGTGATCAGCCAGATCCCGATGGGGTTGGGCAACAGCACCACAACCGTGTCGGCGGCGCAGGCCGGTCCGCTCAACGCCAACAGCAACGCAACTGCACAGCAACGCGTGTTCACTTGACCCTCCGGGAGAGTCGTGGAGTGGCTCTGCATACAGTTTAGTTGAGCCTTGGCCGGTATGAATTTTGCTCAACTGCCGTCGACATCCGATGGGCGGATTTCCCGCCGGATCGCGCTGACGGGCCTAGACTTTTACTACGCAAGCAAAACTTTAACCATCGTCCGCCGGCGGTCATGGCGGACACCGAGGTGCATCATGCGTATGGCAAGAACCGTGCAGCGAAGCCTGGAAAAGGCTCAATGCGAATATGACATCGTCAGCCACCCACACTCGGCCAGCAGCCTCGAAACGGCACGGGTCGCAGGTATTCCTGCCGAACGGGTGGCCAAATCGGTGATCCTCGACGATCACCATGGGCATTACCTGATGGCCGTGCTGCCCGCCAGCCGTCACCTGGACCTGAGCAAAGTCCGCAGCAGCGGTGAGTGGCAGGTTTCCCGCGAAAGCAACCTGGCGCACCTGTTCGACGATTGCGAACGCGGTGCCGTGCCGGCGCTGGGTGAGTCCTATGGGTTGGAGGTGGTGATCGATCCGCTGCTGACCCGGCAGAAAGACATCTATCTGGAGGCCGGTAACCACGTCAACCTGGTGCGTATGGACATGCCCGAGTTTCTGAAAATGGTGCCGCATGCCGAGGTGCGGGAGTTGAGTCATTAGGTCTGCAGTGTCTTCGCTGCCGTCATCGCGAGCAGGCTCGCTCCCACAGGGAGAACGCATTTTCCTGTGGGAGCGAGCCTGCTCGCGATGACCGCGCAGCGGTCCCTAAATTGGTCATCAGGAGTTCGTCATGGAAAACCCGACCCACAGCCTTCCGTCCCTGTTCAAGCAACTTGGCTTGCCGGACGACGCCGAAAGCATCGATAAATTCATCGCCACCCATTCACCGCTCAAACCGGAGCTGCACCTTGCGGATGCATTTTTCTGGAACCCGAGTCAGGCGGAGCTTCTGCGTGAGGAGATACTCGATGACGCGGATTGGGCAGAGGTGGTGGATCAGCTGGATGTACTGTTGAGGAAGGGGCGGGGGGTTGTAGAAAACTGATAGGCGGTGGTCCACCGAGGTTGCTCTGATCACAATAACTGACCAGAATTAAGACCTTATTTGAGGTCTTAATTATGCAAAGTGTTTTGGCTGATATGGCTGTCAGCGTGTCTGAACTAAAGAAAAACCCCTCTGCCGTTTTGAATGGCGCCCATGGAGGGCCCGTCGCAGTGCTCAATCACAATCGCGTCATGGGTTACATGGTTCCTGCCGATGTGTTCGAAGCCATGATGGAACGCCTGGATGATCTGGAGTTGGCGGAAATCGTGCGTTCTCGTCGTCATGAAACGCCGATCCCGGTAACGCTGGATGACTTATAAGCTCGAATTTCTGCCGTCTGCACGCAAGGAATGGGACAAGCTGGGGCGCACGCTACGTGAGCAATTCAAAAAGAAGTTGGCAGAGCGTCTCGAAATGCCTCGAATCCCTTCCGACTCACTCCATGGCATGCCCGACTGCTACAAAATCAAGTTGAAGTCATCGGGATACCGACTCGTCTACGAGGTGATAGATGAGCGCGTCGTCGTTTCTGTCGTTGCAGTAGGAAAGCGCGAACGCAGTGAAGTGTATGAGCGTGCCAAGAAACGTTGAGGGCTCTCGGCAGGTCGCTGTTACGTATTTGTTTCAAAACTTGACGGAAAATCCCCTCCAATGCAATATTGATAGTTAGCAAACTAACAGTGTGTATTTTCCCTCGTGCCGAATAACCTCGACGTTCTCCAGATGAACATCAGCAGTGCCATGGTGGTGGCCGCCAGGCATTGGCGCAAAATCTGCCAGACCACGCTGGCCAACTATGGAATCTCCGAAGCCTGTGCCGTTCCGCTGTTGATGATCGGGCGGCTGGGCGAGGGTGTGCGCCAGGTGACGGTGGCCCAGGCAGCAGGGATGGAGAGCCCGTCGCTGGTACGCTTGCTCGATCAGTTGTGCCATGGCGGCTACGTTTGCCGCACCGAAGATGCACAGGACCGCCGCGCCAAATGCCTGAGCCTGACCGAAACCGGTCGGGAGCTGGTGCAGGCGGTCGAAGTGGAGCTGGTGCGCTTGCGCCACGAAGTACTTGAAGGCATTGACCAGAGTGATCTGGAAGCTACGCTGCGGGTACTGAGAGCTTTTGAAGTGGCCACGTCGCCATCGGTGGCCAACTCTTGAACGGATTTTTCTCTGGCATGCCCCCGGCGCGGGACTGGTTCTACGGAGTCCGCACCTTCGCCGCATCGATGATCGCGTTGTACATCGCCCTGCTCATGCAAATGCCGCGTCCGTACTGGGCGATGGCCACGGTGTACATCGTTTCCAGCCCGTTTCTCGGCCCAACCAGTTCCAAGGCGCTGTACCGGGCGGTCGGAACCTTTATCGGCGCTGCCGCGGCGGTTCTGTTCGTGCCGATGTTCGTGCAGAGCCCTTACGTGCTGGTGGTGGTGATTGCGCTATGGACCGGGACGCTGCTGTTTCTGTCCCTGCATTTGCGCACCGCGAACAACTACGCCTTGATGCTCGCCGGTTACACCTTGCCGTTGATCGCCCTGCCGGTGGTGAACAACCCGCTGGCGGTGTGGGACGTGGCCGAAGCACGGACCGAAGAAATCTTTCTCGGCATCGCCGTGGCGGCGGTGGTCGGTGCCATGTTCTGGCCCCGGCGCCTGGCGCCGGTGTTCAATGATTCGGTGAGCAAATGGTTTGCCGATGCATCGACCTACAGCCTGCGCTTCCTCGGCCGCAACGTGCAGCCTGAAGAAGTCAGTGCGTTGCGGGCATCGATGGTCGCCACGTTCAACTCCCTGGAGTTGATGATCGGCCAGTTGCCCCACGAAGGCTCGCGTCCGCAGACAGTGCGCAACACCAAGGAATTGCGCGGACGGATGATTCACCTGTTGCCAGTGATCGATGCCCTCGACGACGCGCTTTACGCCCTGGAACGGCGCACCCCAGAGCTTGTGGACAAGTTCGCACCCTTGCTGGCCGCCACCTCCGAATGGCTTGAGCACAAGGATGCCGACCTCGACCGCTGGCAAGCCCTGAAGGATCAACTCGAGGCCCTGCAACCGGCTCCGGAAGCGCTGGATGACCGCAAGCAACTGCTGTTCTCCAACGCCATTTACCGTCTCGGCGAGTGGATCGATTTGTGGCAGGACTGCCGCAGCCTGCAATACGCCATCCAGTGTGAAAGCCAGGACAGTTGGCGCGCGGTGTATCGGCACTGGCGGCTGGGAAGGCTATCGCCGTTCCTGGATCGCGGCCTGATGTTTTATTCCGCGGCGTCGACCGTTACGGCAATCATTGTCGCCTCGGTATTGTGGATTCTGCTCGGCTGGACCGATGGCGGCAGCGCAGTGATCCTGGCGGCGGTGGCGTGCAGTTTCTTTGCCTCGATGGACGACCCGGCGCCGCAGATTTACCGGTTCTTTTTCTGGACGGCGATGTCGGTGGTATTCGCCAGCCTTTATCTGTTTCTGGTGCTGCCCAACCTGCATGACTTTCCGATGCTGGTGCTGGCGTTTGCCGTGCCGTTCATTTGCGTCGGAACCCTGACGGTCAAGCCGCAGTTTTACCTGGGCATGCTGCTGACCCTGGTCAACACCTCGTCCTTCATCAGCATTCAGGGCGCTTACGACGCGGACTTCCTCAGTTTCGCCAACTCCAACCTGGCCGGTCCCATGGGGTTGCTGTTCGCGTTCATCTGGACCCTGATTGCCCGGCCGTTCGGTGCCGAACTGGCAGCCAAGCGCCTGACCCGTTTCAGCTGGCGTGACATCGTCAGCCTCTCCGAGCCGGCGACGTTGTCTGAGCATCGGCTTCTGGGCATACGGATGCTCGATCGGCTGATGCAGCATCTGCCGCGCCTGGCCATGACCGGCCAGGACTCCGGCGTGGCGCTGCGGGAAGTGCGGGTGGCGCTGAATCTGTTGGACCTGCTCGCTTATACGCCGCGGGTCCTTGGTGTGCCGCAGGTGCTGCTGCGCCAGGTGGTGGCCGAGGTGGGCGAGTACTTCAAGGCCTGTCTCAAGGCCGGTGAGCGCTTGCAGGCACCGAGCCCGTTGCTGATGACCCTCGACCGCACGCGTCGCGCCCTCAGCGGTGCCGGCGATGATGAAACCCGTCGGCATCTGCTGCACGCCCTGAGCGGCCTGCGCCTGGCACTGTTGCCCGGCGTCGAGTTCGTCGGTTCCGTCGAGCCCGAAGAACCGCTTCCCCATGGCATTGATGGAGCGCCTTTATGATCGGTGACCTGGATCTGAGCGGGGTGTTCCTGCCCACGCTGCTGGTGCTGATGGGCATTACCTATGTGTTGTACCTGTTGGTGCACGGGGTGCTGACGCGCCTGCACTTTTACCGTCTGGTCTGGCACCGGGCATTGTTCAACGTGGCCCTCTACGCCTTGCTGCTTGGCGCCGTGGACTCACTCAGTCGATACCTGATGACATGAAAAAACCGTTTCTAACCCTGGGTCGCGTGGTGTTGACCCTGCTGATCGTGAGTTTCGCCGTTGTCGTGGTCTGGCGCATGGTGATGTATTACATGTTCGCGCCCTGGACCCGCGATGGGCACATCCGTGCCGACATCGTGCAAATCGCCCCGGATGTGTCCGGGTTGATCCAGCAAGTGGAGGTGCGCGACAACCAGTTGGTCAAGCGCGGCCAGGTGCTGTTCAGCATCGATCCGGACCGCTTCAAGCTGGCCCTGCGCCAGGCGAAAGCGGCGGTCGCCGACCGCGAAGAAACCCTGGCCCAGGCCCAGCGCGAGGCCAAGCGGAACAAGGGCCTGGGCAACCTGGTGCCGGTTGAACAACTGGAAGAAAGCCAGTCGAAAGTGGCCCGCGCCCAAGTAGCCTTGATGGAAGCCCTGGTGGCGGTGGACAGCGCGCAACTCAACCTCGACCGCTCGGTGATCCGCAGCCCGGTGGATGGCTACGTCAATGACCGCGCGCCACGGGCCCAGGAATTCGTCAGCGCCGGGCGTCCGGTGTTGTCGGTGGTCGACAGCAACTCGTTCCATATCGATGGCTATTTCGAAGAAACCAAACTGAACGGCATTCATATCGGCCAAAGCGTCGACATCCGGGTGATCGGCGACAATGCGCGCCTGCGCGGGCATGTGGAAAGCATCGTCGCCGGTATCGAAGACCGCGACCGCACCAGCGGCAATAACCTGCTGCCCAACGTCAACCCGGCCTTCAGCTGGGTGCGGCTGGCCCAGCGGATTCCGGTGCGCATCGCCTTCGATGACGTGCCGGAAGATTTCCGCATGATCGCCGGGCGCACCGCCACGGTATCGATCATCGACGATCAGAAGCGGGAGCCGGCGCAATGAGCAAGGCCTCGGGGTTGGCGGTCGCGGGATTAGGCTTGCTGCTGTCGGCGTGTCAGATGGTCGGGCCGGATTATCATTTGCCCGAAGAGGCGGTTGTCCATCGTCCAGATTTCCAGGGCGATCTGGCGGTCGACGGTAAAACCGTGGTGTCCGCGCCGGTGCCGGCCGATTGGTGGCGCCTGTATAAGGACCCGCGACTCGACCAATTGGTGCAGCAGGCCATGGCGTCTAACACCGATTTGCGTGTGGCGGCGGCCAGTCTGTCGCGGTCTCGCGCTCAGGTCGACGAGGCGGAAGCGGCGGGCGGCTGGAGCGGCGGCGTGCAGATGGGCGCCCAGCGCTTGCAGGAGTCCGGCCAGGCCTTCCTGATACCGGAAAAAGTGCCGGTGGCCAATATCGGCGATATCGGCATCAGCGCGTCGTACCAGTTCGACCTGTTCGGCACCTTGCAGCGCGGCATCGAAGCGGCCAAGGCCAATGCCGATGCGACGCAGGCAGCCGCCGATACTGCACGCATCACCGTGGTGGCCGACGTGGTTCGCGCCTACACCCAGGTGTGCGCGGCCAATGAAGAGCGGGAAATCGCCCAGCATTCCCTCGACCTGCAAGCCCAGAGCACCACGCTGATCCAGCGCCTGCGCGATGCCGGGCGTGGCGACGAAACCCAGGTCACCCGCTCGCAAACCCAATTCAAATCCCTGCGCGCCGACATGCCGCGCTATGAGGCCGCACGTCAGGCTGGGCTGTACCGCTTGTCGATGTTGCTGGCCAAGCCGGTGGACCAACTGCCGGCCGGTACCGCCACCTGCGACGAGCTGCCGAAAATCGCGCAATTGATTCCGGTGGGCGATGGCGCCGCGTTGCTCAAGCGTCGTCCCGATGTACGGCAGGCCGAGCGGCGACTGGCGGTCGCGACGGCCGGTATTGGCGTGGCCACGGGCGAGCTGTACCCGAACATCAGCATCGGCGCGACCATCGGTACCGTCGGTATCCTCGACGATCTCGGCGATCCGTCTACCAACCGCTGGGGCTTCGGTCCGTCGCTGACCTGGAACGTGCCGACCAATGGCGCCCGGGCGCGCATCCGCGAAGCCGAAGCGGTGACCCAGGCGACCCTGGCGCATTTCGACGGGGTGGTACTCAACGCCATTCGCGAGACCCAGACCGGCCTGGCCCAGTACACGGCATTGCTGCAACGCCGCGACGCACTGGCCGATGCCGAACAATCGGCAAAACTGGCGGCCGGCCAGACCCATCGCTTCTTCCAGGCCGGTCGCGCCTCGTTCCTGGCCGACCTGCAAGCCACCCGCACCTACATCGACGTCACGGCGCAATTGGCGGCCGCGAACACCCAGGTTGCCGCCAGTCAGATCGATTTGTTCCTCGCCTTGGGCGGCGGTTGGGAAAGCGGACGAACGCAAGCGTCGAACTCCAGCAAACCCTGAGGCCGTTGCTATGCTTTGAAGTGTTGGAGGGGCGTCCCGTGCGAAGCGTCCTTTCTTCGCACAAGGCTCGCGCAGGTCAGGGGGAAACCAATAATGAAAAACCCTTATGCTCTCGGCTTCTGGTGCGCCATCGTCGCGTTGGTGCTGCTGTCGGCCACCTATTTCTACGGCATCATGCTGGCCCACCAGATCGACAAGGCTCTGGTGTTCCTCGACAGTGCCGCCGCGCTGATTGCCGTGATGTCCATTGCGGTGGTGGCTTGGGCCTCGGTCCAGAATCAACGCATCAAGAAAAGACAACTCGAACAAGGCAAGACCCTGGTCCTGATCTGGGACACCAAGGTGGCGCTGCGTCGTGTCGAAACGGTGTTCGACCGCTATTTCTGGGGCAGTTACTGGCAACCGGGGCGCACCTTTCAGGAGGTCATGGGTGAATTGACCGGCACGCCGCTGGAAAAAAGCCTCGAGAGCCTGAAAAAGCAGTGCCTGGCGCTGGACCGGCAGGTGGCTGACGACGGTCGGCACTGGCTCAGCAATGCCCGGGAGCTGGCCGATGTCGCCACGGCCATGGCCCGCGAACGCTATCAACTGGACTTCTGCGACCCGCGCGCGGAAGTGACGGGCGGGGCGGTGATCAACCGGGACTTCGAAGTGCTGGTGTACACCTGGACTGCGCGGCTCAAAAGCTTTGATCATCAACTGGATGAGATCGAGGTTCAGTATTCCTGATTTTGTGGTGGCTGTTATGCCGCCATCGCGGGCAAGCCCGCTCCCACAGGTATGGCGTGATCCCTGTGGGAGCGGGCTTGCCCGCGATGGCGGTCTAATGTGCACCAATTTTCTAACCTGCCCAAGACACTCTTTCACCTTTAAACATTGAGCCGTTCGTCGCGCCCGGTGCTAATCTGCATTTCACTTTCCGCACAGTCGAGCCGCAACCCGTCATGGGTTCAGGGAAGACGACCTCACTTTCAACAACGGACATGAACGGGGCGTACATGAATAAATCAGCAGGCGTGCTACTGGGAATTGTTGTCGCAATCGGTGCCATCAGCGCAGGCGGAGCCTGGTTCACTGGGACCAAAATCGAAGGTGTGCTGAACACCTCGATTGCCGATGCCAACAAGGAATTGCAGGCGGCGATGGTCGGTTCCAACGGCACCGCGTCACTGGAACTGGTGTCGCTGGAGCGTCATGTATTCAGCAGCACCGCGCACTATCGCCTGAAGGGCGAAGGCGAAATGTTCGGCGAAGCGCCGGTCGAGTTGCTGTTTGTCGATCACATCGAACACGGCCCGTTGCCGTTCTCGCGCCTGATGTCGCTGAAATGGCTGCCGGTCCTGGCGACCAGTCACTACGAGCTGGAAAAGACCCCGTTCACCGAGAAGTGGTTTGCCGCCGCCAAGGACAAGTCCCCGCTGACCGGCGTGGTCAATATCGGCTATGACAACGCTACCAATGGCACCTTCGAGTTGCAGCCGCTGGAAATGGCCCTGGATGACAAGTCGAGCATGAAATTCTCTGGCTTGAGCATGGACGTCGACGCCAGCGCCAAGGCGCAGAAGGTCAAGGCCAACGGCTACATGGACAGCCTGAAGGTGACCACCGTGTCCGAAGACCAGGCGCCGGTGCAGATTGAGTTGAACGGCCTGACCCTGGCCAGCAACCTGACAAAAAGTACCTACGGTTTCTACACCGGCGAGAACGTCGTTGAACTGGCCAGCGGTAAATCGACCTTCGGCGTCAAGCAGTCGGTGCTGGACTTCAAGAAATTCGAAATGAAGAACCTGACTGAAGAAAAGGGTAGCAACGTCTCCGGTCGTGCCGACTACAAGGTCGGCGACGTGTCCCTGAACGGCAAGACCATCGGTTCCGGTGCGCTGGCCATGAGCCTGAAGAACCTCGACATTCCGGCGACCCTGTCGCTGATGCAGGTTTACCAGAGCAAACTGCAGCCGTATGAAAGGGCGGCAGCCGAAGCGACGGCGGCCGGCCTGCCGGTGCCAGAGCTGAAACTGACCGAAGCCGAAGAGGCGCTGCTCAAGTCCAGCCTGGAAAAACTGCTGGCGGCCGGACCACAAGTGGCCCTGGAAAACCTGTCGTTCAACACCGCCAACGGTGAGAGCCGCGCCAACATGGTGCTCGACTTGACCAAGCCACAGACCATCGACCTGCCGACCGATCAGTTGGTCAGGCAGCTGATCGCGCTGCTGGACTTCAAGCTGAAAGTGTCCAAACCCATGCTGGTCGATGTGCTGACCGTGCAATCGCAAATCGACGGTCAGACCGACGCCAAGCTGATTGCCGATCAGGCCACCGCCACCGCAGACATGTTCAGCAGCATGGCGGTTGGCAGCCAACTGGCAAAACTGGACGGCAATAACATCGTCACCAACTTGCGTTACGCCAACAATCAGGTGGACTTCAACGGCCAGAAAATGACCGTCGAAGAGTTTGCCAGTTTTGTGATGAGCAAGTTCGCCGATGCTGGTGCCACTGAATAGCGGCGGCTGTTAACTCTGCAACGCCCGGCCCCTGCATCGCGCAGGCGCCGGGCGTTTTGCTGTCCGGCATCTCTAGGGAACGTCACGGATCAGGCGCCATGCCTCTTCCCAGGGCAACGGTTGTTTCATCCGCTCGGCGAGCATCGCCATGGCCCGGTCCATCTCGCAGGCTACCGCCGCCGACACCACGCCGTTCTTTCCGAACAGGCCTATGAAAGGCGGATCGTAAGGGTCGCCCTTGAACTCGACTTCGTCCCAGGCCTCGGCGTGCCCGAGGTAGTCGTAGGTTTTACCGAAATGCCAGGTCCAGAAAAACGGCACGTCGAGGTAATGCTCGTCACCGCCCAGCATATTGGCCGCGGCGATCCGCGCCTGCTGTTGGGCCAGTCGCCAGTGTTCGATGCGCAGGTGTTGGTTGTTCAGCGGGAACGTTGCGATATCGCCAGCCGCCCAGAGGCCGTCGGCCACACGCATTGCGCCGTCGACACGCAGCGAGTGATCCTGCTCCTTCGGCAACCCGGTAAAGGCCGCAGTGGCTGGCGTGACGCCGATGCCGACCAGCACCAGATCGGCCGCCAAGCGTTGGCCGTTGTCCAGGCGCACGGCCTCGACCTTGTCCGTCCCTTCGATCTGTACCGCGTTGCCCTGGGTATGAAACTCGACGCCATTGGCTTCATGTCGTGCGCGAATGGCCTTGCCGACCGTGTCACCGAACTGCCTGGAAAACGGCACTTCGTGGCGGGCCAGCACGGTTACATTCAAGCCAAGCTGGCGCAGGGACGAGGCGGACTCCATGGCAATGAAACTGTCGCCGATGATCACCACCCGCTGGCCGGCGCTGGCGCTGTCCAGAATCTGCTGCGCATGGGCTTTGGAGCGCAAGACGAACACTTGCGGCAGGTCGGCGCCGGGCAGCATCAGCGGGTTGGGCACGCCGCCGGTGGCCAGCAGCGCGGCGTCGTATGTCAGTGATTGGCCGTCAGTCAGCTGCAGCGTCCGGTTTGGCGCATCCAGGCTTGCCACTTCGCCTCGCAGGCGCTCGATCCGCTGCTCGCAGTAAAAATCCTCGTCACGCAGCGGCGGGACTTCGTCCAGCGGCATCTCCCCGGCGATCACGTATTTGCTCAGCGCGGTGCGGTCGTATCCGGCATCGGCTTCGCGGTCGATCAACAGTAACCGGCCGCCGAAACCTTTCTCGCGCAAACACGCTGCCGCCGCCGTGCCTGCCGCGCCAGCACCGACAATGATGAAGGTTCGTGGATCGTCGGCCGGTGGCGGGTGGGCACCGGGCATCGGCTGGTCGCTGACCCAGATGTCGCCGTCACGGACTTCAAGGGGATAGCGCTTGAGGCTGTCCAGGGCTGGTGGTTCACACAGCCCGCCATCCTCGATTCGAAACTGCGCCTTGTGCCACGGGCAGGTCAGGCGCCCGTGGCATATCGCGCCGTCTGCCAGCGGGGCTCCGGCGTGCGGGCATTCGGCCTGATAAGCGCGCAGTTGTTCACCGGCCCGCAACAGCAGAACCTTGCTGTCCTGGACCTGCACTTCCAGACCCCGGTCTTCGGGCACGTTGGCGACACGCGCAACGCGATGCAGAGTCATGATTGCTCTCCAGACAGACGTTTCACTTATGAGTCTGGTACTTATCGCGAGGTTCAGCCAATTGCCCCTGCCACGGCGTGAACGGTCCGGATATAGTTTGCACGCCGACGACGGCCCAACACGCACAAGGTGCTCCGGTATGCCCCGATTGACCTCAATGAACCCTTGGCTCGCGGCCTTGGCAGTCGCCCTTTGCGTGCAATTCCCGGCGCAGGCCCAGGAACGCTTCACCCTGAACATTCCCGGTGTCTCCGATGACCGTCTGTTCACGTCGGCCGCAGCGAGCGATTCCGCGGGTTGTGGCGGGCATAACATTTCCCCGGCATTGAACTGGAACGCCGGCCCGGAAGCGACCCAAAGCTACGCCATCGTCATGCACGACCCAGACGGCCAGAAGGGCCAGGGCATCGATCAGTGGGTGCATTACGGCATCAAGGCCGGCACCCACCAGATCCCGGCCGGTGCCGGGAGCAAACCCGGCCTCGAGGGCGTCGGCGGTACCAACATCAAGGCAACCACCGGCTACATTGGCCCTTGCCCGCCCGTTGGCGACAGCGCGCACCACTACATCATCCAGATCTACGCTCTGGACCTGGCCCCGGACGCCTTGCCTGCCGGCCTGACCCGTGCGCAGTTGCTGGAAAAAATCAAAGGCCACGTCCTGAGAAACAGCAGCGTGGTACGGCGCTATCACCGTTGAAGGCTGATAGCCCCAGCGGATTTGCAGAAAACTGAAGTGCGCGGCATCCGGGGATTTGGCATCCACCCCCGAAAGCGCGCACTATCAGGCTATAGCCGATGCGTTGGAGGATGCCGTGGCAAAAAAAATCGACCGCATCGCCCAAATGCTCAACTGCCCGCAAAAGGGCGAGGAACTGCGGCGAGCAATTACCGAGAGTCGCAAGGATTTTCTGCTGAACCAGCCGGAAGAAGACGTTGTTGAAGACGACGACCTTGAAGAGGAGTTTTTCGAGGACGACGAGGACGATGATGAGTACGACGAGTTCGACTGGACGACAGAATGAAAAAAACCGCCTCGGCGGTTTTTTTGTGGGTCCGGACAAAAGCATTGATGTGCTGTGTCAGCCGTACTTACTGGTGCTAGAGCCCATTGGGGAGAAATTTGGTTGCACCGCTGACATCATCGATTTTCTTGATGCGAAAGGCTTTCAGGCAAGTTTCGTCGCGGGTGTTGGCGTCAGAGCAAAATTGCTTGATGAAATCGGCAAAGATCATCTCTTGGCCATTAACGGTGAGGACGCGCTTGAAATATTCACCATTGATGCCTTGGGCTTGTCGACTGGTAGTCATTTCCTGATCCACCACCAGGCGTCCGTGCAGGTCGACAGCTGGAACCTGGGCTTTGGGGTCTTCTTTGGAGCAGGCGCTCAGCAGTAGTCCCGCGGCAATCAGCGTACATAAACGCAGCATATGAATTCATCTCTGATAACGGATGCCCCGGACCAGGGTCCGGGGAAGATCGATAGGAAGATTACTCGCCGAACAAGCGGCTGGAGCGGTTGACTTCAGCCTTGCCGGAGTCTTCCAGCAGAGACTTGGCACCGGAGGTCACATTGCGTGCCGAGTCGGCTTCAGACTGGATCACGTCGGTGCGTGCCGCGCTATCACGCAACTCCGCATCGATGTAGTCGTTGGCGCGTGCGGTGCGCGCGCGCTTGGCCTGTAGTGCCAGGCGGCGCTCTTCCAACTCCAGTGCGCGCAACTCGTCTTCGAAACCTTCTTCACGAGTTTGAACACGCTTATGTTCAGTTTCTTGTGTCTTGCGCTGCTCAAGGGCCCTTTGCTGCGCCGCTTGCTGTGCCACTGCCCGTTGCCGACGATCAGCAGCGCTACGAGCTTCCTCGCGTGCCCGGTCGGCTGCCGCCTGACGGAGGCGTTCGGCCTCAGCGGCTGCTTCAGCCTGTTTGGTTTGCTGTTCGATTTGATACAGATTGTCGAATTGGCCTGCCAATGTCGGCATGGCGAGCAGTGCGAGGACGGAGCCCAGAACTATATGTTTCATGTCCGACCCCTTAGCTTTTCTTGGGTTCTGGACAGGTCGCATTCGGCTGAATGCGTGTTTCGTTGGAGATCGTCATCACCATCAGGGAAATTTCGCCAACCTTGAACTCACAAGGGCGACCCACCTGGGTAGAAGTGTAGATCTTGCCGCTTTCGGAATAACCAATCAGCACGCCCGGTACCAGGGTGGTGTCATTGACCAGCGAGCCCGCCATGGCGCCTGCAGCGCCACCGGCTACACCGCCGACAATGGCCGTGTCAGTGTTTTTAGTGTTGCCCAGTGCGGCACCACCGATCAGACCCAGTACCCCGCCCGCCATCATGGCTGCTTTTTTGTTCTTTTCGTTGCTGACTTTAATCTTGCTCGGCGAAATCGTAAGGATTTTGACGGTTTTAGCTTCCTGCTGAGTGTTTACCTGACTGGCGTCGAACACATCTGCTTGATACTCCTCACCGCTTGTTTGGCAACCAGCAAGAACGGCAGCAATCGAAAGCACCAGGCAGCGTTTTAACATCATCATTTCTAATATCTCTATGAGCGTAAGAAATCCCGAAAGGGACAATCCATTGTGATTTGAGGCAATGTGCCATCATTTTAAACAAACTCAAGAAGATAAGGCCAAGGAAACTTTGGAGAGGATGTGGATTAGGTGCTTTAGGCAGTAGTCGGGTTGCGTGTCGTTTTGCGCAAACTTCGGGTGGCAGTTTCAAGCCCGCAGCAGCAACTGCTGAACGGGGGCGTGAATTTCCTGAAAACCACACCCACAAAAAAGCCCCAGGCCCATAAGGCCTGAGGCTTTCTCGTTACAGCGTATGGTGCACCAGGCGGGATTCGAACCCACGACCCCTGCCTTCGGAGGGCAGTACTCTATCCAGCTGAGCTACTGGTGCAGCGGGCGCCATGATACTCATATGCACTGCAGGCGTCCATGCTGCTGAATCGCCTGCGTTTTTTTAAAGCTGTAACGCGCGTTTGCTACGTTGATCAGAAAAAATAGGCAAAAGCGTCGTTTTCGTTCTTTTTTTCGAACAGGCTATTGTCCTTTACCCCCTTTGATCCTAGGATTCGTTTGAGATTTCAAACGCTCTTGTCTGGGTGCTGAACCGCACGATTTGAATCAGTGCGCTATTTATGTGCTTCAGCCCGGTGAATGATTTCCCTGACGGCAGCCTATCGAGGCGCCTTTCTACAATCATAATTTGCTCCGCATTCATTGCGGTGCTGTTAAGGAAAGCCGACATGCAGCTTAAAGACACCCAGTTGTTCCGCCAGCAAGCCTTCATCGATGGCGCGTGGGTTGATGCGGACAATGGTCAGACGATCAAGGTCAACAACCCGGCAACGGGCGAAATTCTGGGCACCGTGCCGAAAATGGGCGCTGCCGAAACCCGCCGTGCGATCGAAGCCGCTGACAAAGCGCTGCCGGCCTGGCGTGCACTGACCGCCAAAGAGCGTGCGAACAAGCTGCGTCGCTGGTTCGAACTGATCATCGAAAACCAGGACGACCTGGCTCGCCTGATGACCCTGGAACAAGGCAAGCCATTGGCCGAAGCCAAGGGCGAAATCGTTTACGCCGCGTCCTTCATCGAATGGTTCGCCGAAGAAGCCAAGCGCATCTACGGTGACGTGATTCCGGGCCACCAGCCAGACAAGCGCCTGATCGTGATCAAGCAGCCAATCGGCGTGACCGCTGCAATCACCCCGTGGAACTTCCCGGCTGCAATGATCACCCGTAAAGCCGGCCCGGCCCTGGCCGCCGGTTGCACCATGGTGCTCAAGCCGGCTTCGCAAACGCCGTTCTCCGCCTTCGCCCTGGCCGAACTGGCCCAGCGTGCCGGCATCCCGGCTGGTGTGTTCAGCGTGGTTTCCGGCAGCGCCGGCGACATCGGCAGCGAGCTGACCAGCAACCCGATCGTGCGCAAGCTGTCCTTCACCGGTTCGACCGAAATCGGTCGTCAACTGATGTCGGAATGCGCCAAGGACATCAAGAAAGTGTCCCTGGAACTGGGCGGCAACGCTCCGTTCATCGTGTTCGACGACGCGGACCTGGATAAGGCCGTCGAAGGCGCGATCATTTCCAAGTATCGCAACAACGGTCAGACCTGCGTCTGCGCCAACCGCCTGTACATTCAGGATTCGGTCTACGACGCGTTCGCCGAGAAGCTCAAGGCTGCTGTGGCCAAGCTCAAGATCGGTAACGGTCTGGAAGTCGGCACCACCACTGGCCCGCTGATCGACGAAAAAGCCGTGGCCAAGGTGCAAGAGCACATTGCCGACGCCGTTTCCAAAGGCGCCACCGTGCTGTCCGGCGGCAAGCCGATGGAAGGCAACTTCTTCGAGCCGACCATCCTGACCAACGTGCCGAATAACGCTGCCGTGGCCAAGGAAGAAACCTTCGGCCCACTGGCTCCGCTGTTCCGCTTCAAAGACGAAGCCGACGTGATCGCGATGTCCAACGACACCGAGTTCGGTCTGGCCTCGTACTTCTATGCTCGTGACCTGGGTCGCGTGTTCCGTGTGGCTGAAGCCCTGGAATACGGCATGGTCGGCGTCAACACCGGGTTGATCTCCAACGAAGTCGCGCCGTTCGGCGGCATCAAGGCCTCGGGCCTGGGCCGTGAAGGCTCCAAGTACGGCATCGAAGATTACCTGGAAATCAAATACCTCTGCCTGGGCATCTAAGCCCGGCACGGCATTGCTTCAAGCGCAAAGGGCACGAGAGCGCTGTCCCTTTGCGCCGCTTCAAACCGGAATTTTCTCGGTGGCCGGGAACGCTGTGGCAGTCGATCATCGCATGCTGCCGCCGTTGCTCCCCGTCGCTTTATCCTTGAACCACGCCGCCCGATGAGCGGTGAATGAGGAATGTATGAGCAAGACTAACGCTTCTTTGATGGCCCGCCGTACCGCTGCTGTACCACGTGGTGTTGGCCAGATTCACCCGATCTTCGCCGATTCCGCGAAGAACGCGACCGTAACCGACGTTGAAGGTCGTGAGTTCATCGACTTCGCCGGCGGTATCGCCGTACTGAACACCGGCCACTTGCACCCGAAAGTCATCGCTGCCGTGACCGAGCAGCTGAACAAGCTGACCCACACCTGCTTCCAGGTTCTGGCCTACGAGCCGTACGTGGAAGTGTGCGAAAAAATCAACGCCAAGGTCCCAGGTGATTTCGACAAGAAAACCCTGCTGGTGACCACCGGCTCCGAAGCCGTGGAAAACTCCATCAAGATCGCCCGTGCCGCCACTGGCCGTGCCGGCGTGATCGCTTTCACCGGCGCCTACCACGGTCGCACCATGATGACCCTGGGCCTGACCGGTAAAGTCGTGCCTTACTCGGCCGGCATGGGCCTGATGCCAGGCGGCGTGTTCCGCGCGCTGTACCCGAACGAACTGCACGGTGTGAGCATCGACGATTCGATCGCATCCATCGAGCGCATCTTCAAGAACGATGCAGAGCCACGTGACATCGCCGCGATCATCATCGAGCCGGTTCAGGGCGAAGGTGGTTTCTACGTCGCTCCGAAAGAATTCATGAAGCGTCTGCGTGCCCTTTGCGACCAGCACGGCATCCTGCTGATCGCTGACGAAGTACAGACTGGCGCTGGCCGTACCGGTACTTTCTTCGCCATGGAACAGATGGGCGTTGCTGCCGACCTGACCACCTTCGCCAAATCCATCGCTGGCGGCTTCCCGCTGGCCGGTGTGTGCGGCAAGGCCGAATACATGGACGCCATCGCTCCAGGCGGCCTGGGCGGCACCTACGCCGGTAGCCCGATCGCTTGCGCCGCGGCCCTGGCCGTGATGGAAGTGTTCGAAGAAGAGCACCTGCTGGATCGTTGCAAGGCTGTTGGCGAGCGTCTGGTAACCGGCCTGAAGGCCATCCAGGCCAAGTACCCGGTGATCGGTGAAGTCCGTGCCCTGGGCGCGATGATCGCTGTCGAGCTGTTCGAAAACGGCGACAGCCACAAACCGAACGCTGCAGCCGTGGCGTCCGTTGTGGCCAAGGCTCGCGACAAGGGTCTGATCCTGCTGTCCTGCGGCACCTACGGCAACGTTCTGCGCGTCCTGGTACCGCTGACCTCGCCGGACGAGCAACTGGACAAAGGTCTGGCGATCATCGAAGAGTGCTTCTCCGAGCTCTGATCCCCCAGTGTGACCTGATCCACAAAAAACCCGCTTCGGCGGGTTTTTTCATGTCCCTGGAAACACATCCCGCGCATTAGCGCTGTATCGAATGGCCAGCATTGGCTAAGGTTCCTGCATTGCCAGGGAGAGCTGTATGACAACCGTCATTTTACCCGCCGTTCCAAGAGTCCTGATTGCCGAGGCCGACCCCTGGTCCCGGGATTTGCTCAAGGAAGTGTTATTGAACGTACGCTGCGATGCGCGGCTGGATTTGTGCGCCGATGGCCAGCAAGCGCTGGAACTATTGGCCGCCAACCCCTATGACCTGGTCATCGCCGACTGGGAGTTGCCGGGCGTCGATGGCCTGAACGTCCTGCGCAACATCCGTCAGCGCAAACGCAACCCGCCGCTGCCCTTCATCCTCATGAGCAGTCGCAACGACAGTGCCAGCGTGCGCGAGGCCTTGCCGCTGGCGCCGGCCGCGTACCTGACCAAGCCCCTGAATATGCAAAGCCTGACCCAGCGGTTGCAGGGGTTGTTGCTGAACGCTGGCGAAGAAGTCTCGTGCGAAGTGCCGGCGCTGGCACCGGGCATGACGTTGTCGGTGTTTCTGGAGCGTCGCCGGGAATTGGCCGACGGCGCGCCGCTGATGACCGACGTGCAAGTGGCGGTCAAGCGCAGCCTCAATCCCAACGGCCTCGACCTGACGGTGCTGGAAGACGAAATCCGTACCGATCCGCAGGTCACGGCCGTGCTGATCGCCGCTGCCAACAGCGCGGCCCAGCACCACGGCGCCGCTGTGCAAACCCTGTCCCAGGCGCTGCATCGCCTGGGCACCGGGCAGAGCATGAACCTGATTCTCGGGCTGGCGCTCAAGCGCAGTGCCCGGCTCAGCGATCCGCAATTGGCCGACTATGCCGAGCGTTACTGGGATCTGTCACTGCACACCGCTGAATACGCGCGGACGCTGGCGCGCTTGCTCGATCTGGATCAGGAACGGTGCTATTGCGCCGGCATGTTGCATCGTCTCGGCGATTTGGCGTTGCTGCGCTGCTTGCAGGAATGGCAGCAGGCCGGTGGCGAACTGGACGAGTTGGAGGAAGTGGGCGAAGCGCTGGTTGAATTTGGCGCGGCCTATGGTTCGGCCCTGCGCACGCGCTGGCGCCTGCCGCTGGAGTTGCGGGAGCTGATTGCGGCGGCCTACCAGCTCGGTGGCGGGGTTTACTCCCGCGAAGCGCTGGTGATGAACATGGCGGCGCAGATGGCCCGCCTGACCGAGCATGAGGGCATCGAGGAGCTGGCGAAGAGCCGGACGGCGCGGTTGCTCAAGATCGGCTTGCCGGAGTTGATGCGTTTGCGCAGGAAGTAAGTACACCACCAACCCCTGTGGGTTCCAGGGTGATCCTGTCAGGCAGTGACAATCCGGTTCTTGCCCTCGCGCTTGGCCCGGTACATCGCGGCATCCGCCCGGGAAAACAGGTTTTCCACGTTTTCATCCGCGGCGGTCAAGCTGGTCAGGCCCTGGCTGACAGTGATTCCGAACGTCCGGCCTTCATGGGTGAAACGCAATCGCTGAATCTGCCGGTGCAAGCGTTCAGCCACTTGCAGGGCCATCTGCGGCGTACAGCCGGGAAACACCGCTGCGAACTCTTCACCGCCAATGCGCCCGAACAGGTCGCCACGGCGCAACGCTGCGCGGCCGCTATCGGCGATGCGTTGCAACACGTTGTCGCCTTTCTGGTGACCGTAGGTGTCGTTGATGATTTTGAAGTCATCGATGTCCAGCATCAGGAACGACAGCGGCTCGCCCCGTTGCCGGGCGTGTGCAAACTCGCGGTGGGCGCATTCGAAGAAATGCCGGCGATTGCTGCTCTGGGTCAGCGCGTCGGTGGTGGCCAGGCGGTGCAGCTCGCTTTCCATCCGCTTTTTGTCGGTGATGTCTTCGGCGATGCCGACGATGATCACCGGTTGCCCCGGCTCGGCCTGGCGGTTGACGTAGCATTTGTCGCTGAGCCAGCGCACCTGCCCGTCGGCGGCAATGATTCGATACTCGCGGTCTTCGACGGCGCCTTTGTCCAGCACTTCGGCCAGGCTGCGTTCGGCATGGTCCAGGTCGTCAGGGTAGATGCTGTCGCGCCATTGATTGCAGTCGGCCAGCAGCAGATCAGCCGAACGGCCAAAAATCCGTTCATAGGCGGGGCTGACGTAAAGCACCTGGCGGGTTTCCCAATCGAATGCCCATAGCACCGCGTTGACGCTCATCAGCAAGGTGCTGAGCAACTGTTCGCGCTCGCTCAGACGTGCGACTTCGCCTTGGGCTTGCATCAGCGCTATCAGAGTCTGCGCGGCCTCTGGCCTATGTGACGGAGATGAGTCTTGCAGGTTCTTTTGGGCCATCGACACAAATCTCAAAGGGCACGCCGCGTGTTGGATAGCGGCCAACACCAAGCCCGCCGGGGATGGCGAAGTGTCTTTGAGATAGGGCTTTTCAGATGAAGTTCCCGCCTATTGTGGCGAGGGAGCTGGCTCCCGCCGGGCGGTACTGGCGATGCTTTTTTATGGCCAAAAACAATGTGGGAGCGAGCCTGCTCCCACAGGTATTTTCAGACAGCGGCAGGACGCAGGGAGTAAGTCTTCAATTGACCGGCGAAGTCGCGCAGGGATTGAATCCCGCTGGCTTCGGCTTCGTGTACCCAGTCCTTGATGGCCGCCAGCATGTCGTGACCATTTGAGCTGGTCTTGACCCAGATCTGCTGCAGGGCCAGGCGTTTCTCGTAAATTACCTTCAGCGCCTGACTGTGCTCGAGCATGTTCTGGATGCGTACATGGTGTTTGTCATCCAGCAGGCTGGTCTCCCGCGAAAGCAGGCGTTTGGCCCGGTGGAACTGGTGACGTACCGAGTGATCGACCTTTTCCAGCTCTTGCTTGACCAGCGGGCCGATCACCAATTTGCGGTACTGGGCCATGATCTGGAAGCGGTTGTTGAGGATCGCCATAGCGGTATCCATGTCCAGGTTGCCCTTGCCTTCGACGCGATGGGCAATCGGCGCAACCCGTTGAACCTTGGCCAGGCGCAGGAAGCTGAAGACTTGAATCCACGCCCAGCCCAGGTCGAATTCCCACTTCTTCACCGACAGTTTTGCCGAGTTAGGGTAGGTGTGATGGTTGTTATGCAGTTCTTCACCGCCAATCAGGATGCCCCAAGGCACCAGGTTGGTCGCCGCATCGCGGCATTCGAAGTTGCGGTAGCCGATGGCATGACCCAGGCCATTGACCACGCCGGCGGCCCACACCGGGATCCACATCATCTGGATGGCCCAGATGGTGATGCCGATGGTGCCGAACAGCAGCAGGTCGATAACACCCATGATCGCGATGCCCAGCAGCGGGAAGCGGCTGTAGAGGTTGCGCTCGATCCAGTCTTCGGGGCAGTTCTTGCCGTAGATGCGCAGCGTCTCGGGGTTTTCCGCTTCGGCGCGGTACAGCTCGGCGCCTTTGCGCAGCACCGTGGACAAACCCTTGATGACCGGGCTGTGCGGATCATCGACGGTTTCGCATTTGGCGTGATGCTTGCGGTGGATGGCGGTCCACTCACGGGTGTTCTGCGCCGTGGTCAGCCACAGCCAGAAACGGAAGAAATGCTTGAGACCCCCATTCAGCTCCAGGGAGCGATGGGCGGAGTAACGATGCAGATAGACCGTGACGGCGATGATCGTGACGTGGGTCATCAGCAGGGTGACTGCTACCAGCGACCAGGGCGACAAGCCAAGAAAACCTTCGTACCACATAGGCTATAGGGCCCTCGATAAAGAAAAAACAGCCGTTGCATTATCACTAAGCCCACACAGAAAACCAGTCGCCCTTTCAGATAAGAGTGGCTGGATGTGTCTTTAAACTATAATTCCAACCTTTTTGTAGGGACATGGATCGCCGGATGTCTGCCACCTATCGCGATGCCTTGCGCGCAGCGCTGCTCTATCTGTTGCTTTCTGTGGTTTGGCTGCAGATCAGTGGCTATTTATTAAACAGTTTCTTCGATAGCTCTGCCGAGCGACTGCGATGGCAACTGATCAACGGTTATGTCTGGGTGTTGTTCAGTGCCGGGTTGGTCTTCATTGCCCGGGCGCGGTTGCTGCGGTGTCTGGGTATCGGCGCCAAATTGCGTGAGCGCGATGCCGACCGCATGCGCTTGCGCCAGGCCGCGGCAGTGTTCGACTGTACCCGCGAAGGTGTGCTGGTCACCAACCGGGAAGGTGTGATCGTCCACGTGAACCGGGCGTTCATGGAAATCACCGGTTACGGGTGTGAGGACGTGCTGGGGCGGCGGCCCAATCTGTTCAAGTCCGGGCGACATTCCCCTGAGTTCTATCAGGTGATGTTTGCCACGCTCGCCAGTGTCGGGGAGTGGAGTGGGGAAATCTGGAACCGGCGCAAAAGCGGCGAGATTTACCCGCAATGGCAAACGATCCGCCTGATCCACGACGATTACGGCCAGCCGAGCCAATATGTGGCGGTGTTTTCCGACATCAGTGCAATCAAGAACTCCGAACACGAGCTGATGCACCTGGCGCACCACGATCCGCTGACCGACCTGCCGAATCGCCTGCTGTTCACCGACCGCGCCGAACAGGCCCTGGCCTCGGCACAGGTGCACAAGCGTGGCTGCGCGCTGCTGATGATCGATCTCGATCACTTCAAGATGATCAACGACAGCCTCGGGCATACCATCGGCGACCAGTTGCTCAAGGCCGTGGCCGAGCGCCTGGGTGCCATGTTCGGCCCGGGCATCACCCTGGCCAGGCTGGGCGGAGATGAATTCGCCGTACTCGCCGAAAGCTGTCCGCAACTGGTTCAGGCCGCTGCGTTGGCCCAGCGGATCATCGACGGCCTCAAAGCACCTTTCTCTATCGATGACCATCAGTTGTTCATCAATACCAGCATCGGAATCAGCCTGTTCCCCAGCGATGCGTTGAGCGTCGAGCAACTGCTGCGCAATGCCGACTCTGCACTGTTCAAGGCCAAGAGCACGGGGCGCAATGATTATGCCCTGTACACCGAAGAGCTGACGGCCCACGCCCAGCAACGGGTGGAGATCGCCTTCGAATTGCGCCGTGCCCTGGACCGGCAAGAGCTGCGGGTCCATTACCAGCCGGTTCACGACCTCAAGACCAGTCGCCTGATTGGCGTCGAGGCGCTGGTGCGTTGGCAGCATCCGCAGCGGGGCCTGGTGTCGCCAGCGGAATTCATTCCGGTCGCCGAACGAACCGGTCTGATTGCTGAAATCGATGCATGGGTCATGGCGCAGGCGTGCCGGCAGATGTGCCAGTGGCAGCAGGGCGGGGTGGTGCTGTCGTTCGTCGCGGTCAATGTTTCTTCGCGCCTGTTCGCCCGCCGTGAGCTGTATCAGCAGGTGGCGCAGGTCTTGCGCGAAACCGGGCTGGAACCGGCGTTTCTGGAGCTGGAAGTCACTGAAAGCGCGGTGATGGAAGACCCTGAAGTCGCACTGGAGCAGATGCATCGCCTGCGCGAGCTGGGTGTGCGCCTGGCCATCGACGATTTCGGCACGGGTTACTCATCGCTGCTGCGGCTCAAGCGTCTGCCGGTACAAAAGTTGAAAATCGACCAGGGCTTTGTCGCCGGATTGCCGTGGGATGAGGACGATGCGGCGATTTCACGGGTGATCATTGCCCTGGCGCAAAGCATGGGCATGCAGGTGCATGCCGAGGGGATCGAGCAGGTCGAACAGGCTGCTTTCCTGCTCGAGCAGGGATGTGATCTGGGGCAGGGTTACTGGTTCGGGCGGCCGGTGCCGGCGGTGCAGCTCGATTGGGCTCATGCGCCGGTCATCGCCTGATTTACAAAATCCCTGTGGGAGCAAGCTCACTCCCACAGGTTTTTGGTGTGTCTGAAAGAGGGTGATTCACCTCAAACCCTTGTCCCTTCAGTTAATCTCTTCTGGTTATATAAACATTCTTAAATAGTCTTTTTAAGAATATCCGTGTCTCTCTAGTATTGCTCTCAAGCCGCAAGCAGTGCCGACACTGCGAGGCAACCTCTCAGTTGAAGGAGCAGCAATATGAGCGCATCCCTGCGTAGCGTCGACGGTCAAGACGAAGCCACCATCCTGCGTGAAATCCAGAGTGCCCTGCGCGATCTGCGTTTTGGTGCCGTGGAAATCACCGTGCACAACGCCCAGGTGGTGCAGATCGAACGCAAAGAAAAATTCCGTTTGCAGCAGCCGGGCAACAAGCCGGGTTGAAGGGGATCGCAGCCTGCGGCAGCTCCTACAGAAGCACGCAATCACCTGTAGGAGCTGCCGAAGGCTGCGATCTTTGAACCGGCAACGCGATTCCAGAAATCCATAAAAAAGCCAACAAACCAAGAATTCCAGGAGCTTTCACCATGTCGTCGATTCGTCATTTCGCTTTGGCCGCCCTGGCCAGCGCCCTTTTTGCCGGTTCCGCCGTTGCCAAGGACTACGAGCTGCTCAACGTGTCGTACGACCCGACCCGCGAGCTGTACCAGGACTACAACGCCGAGTTCATCAAGTTCTGGCAGAAGGAGCATGCGGGCGACACCGTGAAGGTCCAGCAATCCCACGGCGGTTCGGGCAAGCAAGGCCGGGCGGTGATCGATGGCCTGCGTGCCGACGTCGTGACCCTGGCCCTGGCCGGTGACATCGACGAAATCGCCAAGCTCGGCAAATCCCTGCCGGCCGACTGGCAAAAACGCCTGCCGGATGCCAGCACGCCTTACACCTCGACCATCGTGTTCCTGGTGCGCAAGGGCAACCCTAAAGGCATCAAGGACTGGGGCGACCTGGTCAAGAATGACGTATCGGTGATCACGCCGAACCCGAAAACCTCCGGCGGTGCGCGCTGGAACTTCCTCGCGGCGTGGGCCTATGGCCTGAAAGCCAATGGCGGCGACGAAGCCAAGGCCAAGGAATACGTACAGACCCTGTTCAAGCACGTGCCAGTGCTGGACACCGGCGCTCGCGGCTCGACCATTACCTTCGTCAACAACGGTCAGGGCGACGTATTGCTGGCCTGGGAAAACGAAGCCTTCCTGGCCCTGAAAGAAGAGGGCGGCGCCGACAAGTTCGACATCGTCGTGCCTTCGCTGTCGATCCTCGCCGAGCCACCGGTGGCGGTGGTCGACAAGAACGCCGAGAAAAAGGGCAACGAGCAGATCGCCGAGGCCTACCTCAAGCACCTGTACAGCCCGGCCGGCCAGGAAATCGCGGCGAAGAACTTCTATCGTCCACGTGACAAGGACGTGGCCGCCAAGTACGCCCAGCAGTTCCCGAAACTGGAACTGGTGAGCATCGACAAGGACTTCGGCGGCTGGAAAGCCGCACAGCCGAAATTCTTCAATGACGGGGGCGTGTTCGACCAGATCTATCAGGCGCAGTAATCTTAAATAGCCATCAACGAGCCCCGGATTCACCTCCGGGGCTCAGTGCGTTCTCAACCAAGGACTTTTATGTCGCGTCGTATCTCCCCCGTCATACCCGGCTTCGGGCTGACGCTGGGCTACACCTTGGTGTACCTCAGCCTGATTGTGCTCATACCACTGGCGGCGATGTTCGTGCATGCCGCTCAACTCACCTGGGATCAGTTCTGGGCAATCATCTCGGCGCCACGGGTGCTGGCGGCGTTGAAGCTCAGCTTCGGCACCGCCCTGTGTGCCGCGATCATCAACGGCATCATCGGCACGCTGCTGGCCTGGGTATTAGTGCGCTATACCTTCCCTGGACGAAAAGTGATCGATGCAATGATCGACTTGCCGTTCGCATTGCCCACGGCGGTGGCCGGTATTGCACTGACAGCGTTGTACACCCCTACCGGTCTGGTGGGTCAGTTTGCAGCGGATCTGGGTTTCAAGATCGCCTACACCCCTCTGGGCATCACCCTTGCCCTCACTTTTGTGACACTTCCATTCGTGGTACGTACCGTACAGCCAGTATTGGCGGATATTCCTCGTGAAGTGGAAGAAGCGGCAGCGTGCCTAGGTGCAAAACCCTTGCAGGTTTTCCGCCATATCCTGCTGCCGGCACTGCTTCCGGCATGGCTCACCGGTTTCGCTTTGGCCTTTGCCCGCGGGGTCGGCGAGTACGGTTCGGTGATTTTCATCGCCGGCAACATGCCGATGAAGACCGAGATTCTGCCGCTGCTGATCATGGTCAAGCTCGACCAATACGATTACACCGGCGCTACCTCCATTGGTGTACTGATGCTGGTGGTTTCCTTCGTCCTGTTGTTGCTGATCAACTTGTTGCAGCGGCGCATCGAAACCCCATAAGGAGGCGCACCCATGTCCCAATCGTCTATTGCTGCCGCTTCCTCGAACGCTGCCCGTCGTGGCAGTGCGACTTCGCGGCGAATCCTGATCGGCCTTGGCTGGCTGATTTTTGCGCTGTTCCTGCTGTTGCCGCTGTTCATCGTGGTGTCCCAAGGGCTGAAGCTCGGCCTCGGGGCGTTTTTCACCGCGATCTTTGAGCCGGACGCGCTGTCGGCACTGAAGCTCACGGTCATCGCCGTACTGATCTCCGTGCCGCTGAACCTGGTGTTTGGCGTCAGCGCCGCCTGGTGCGTGAGCAAATACTCGTTCCGCGGCAAGAGCATGCTGGTGACATTGATCGACCTGCCGTTCTCGGTGTCGCCGGTGATCGCCGGTCTGGTCTATGTGTTGATGTTCGGCGCCCAGGGCCTGTTCGGCCCATGGTTGCAGGACCACGACATCCAGATCGTCTTCGCCCTGCCGGGCATCGTGCTGGCGACGATTTTCGTCACCGTGCCGTTCGTGGCCCGGGAGCTGATCCCGCTGATGCAGGAGCAAGGCACTCAGGAAGAGGAGGCCGCGCGCCTGCTCGGGGCCAACGGCTGGCAGATGTTCTGGCACGTCACCGTGCCCAACATCAAATGGGGCCTGATCTACGGCGTGGTGTTGTGTACCGCGCGGGCCATGGGGGAGTTCGGTGCGGTGTCGGTGGTTTCCGGGCACATTCGCGGGGTGACCAACACCCTGCCGTTGCACGTCGAGATCCTCTACAACGAATACAACCACGTGGCCGCGTTCGCCGTGGCGAGCCTGTTGCTGATCCTGGCGCTCTTCATCCTGCTGCTCAAGCAGTGGAGCGAAAACCGTATTAACCGCCTGCGCGCCAGCGCCGCGGAGGAATAATTCATGTCGATCGAAGTGCGTAACGTCAGCAAGAACTTCCATGCCTTCAAGGCGCTGGACAACATCAGCCTGGACATCCAGAGCGGCGAACTCGTCGCGTTGCTCGGTCCGTCGGGCTGCGGCAAGACCACGCTGCTGCGGATAATCGCAGGCCTGGAGACCCCGGATCAGGGCAACATCGTGTTCCACGGTGAAGACGTTTCCGGCCACGACGTGCGAGATCGCAACGTCGGTTTCGTGTTCCAGCACTACGCCCTGTTCCGCCACATGACGGTGTTCGACAACGTCGCGTTCGGCCTGCGCATGAAGCCGAAAAACCAGCGCCCGAGCGAAAGCCAGATCGCAACCAAAGTCCACGAACTGCTGAACATGGTGCAACTTGACTGGTTGTCGGACCGCTACCCGGAGCAACTCTCCGGCGGTCAGCGTCAGCGCATTGCCTTGGCCCGAGCGCTGGCGGTGGAGCCGAAAGTGCTGCTGCTCGACGAACCTTTCGGTGCCCTCGACGCCAAGGTCCGTAAAGAGCTGCGCCGCTGGTTGGCGCGTCTGCACGAAGACATCAACCTGACCTCGGTGTTCGTGACCCATGACCAGGAAGAAGCGATGGAAGTCGCCGACCGCATCGTGGTGATGAACAAGGGTGTGATCGAGCAGATCGGTTCACCGGGTGACGTCTACGAAAACCCGGCCAGCGATTTCGTCTATCACTTCCTCGGTGATTCGAACCGTCTGCATCTGGGCGAAGACAAGCACGTGTTGTTCCGCCCGCACGAGGTGTCGCTGTCGCGCCATGAACTGGAAGATCACCACGCAGCGGAGGTGCGCGATATTCGTCCGCTGGGCGCGACAACGCGGGTGACGCTGAAGGTCGAAGGGCAGAGCGATCTGATCGAAGCCGAAGTGGTCAAGGATCACGACAGCCTGGTTGGATTGGCGAAGGGCGAGACGTTGTTCTTCAAGCCGAAGGTCTGGCAGAAGGTCGCGAATATTTAAAATCAAAAGCTTCGCGAGCAAGCCCGCTCCCACATTGAATCGGTGTTGACCACAAAACCTGCGGTTAACCCGAAACCCTGTGGGAGCGGGCTTGCCCGCGAATGCGATCTAGACAGCTGCACGCTTCGGATTGACCCGCACCCCACCCGCCCGCGCCTCAATCTGCTCTTTGAGCTCATGTCGCATCCCCAGCATGAACGCCAGTTCGGCCACCACAAACAGCGGCCCGACAATCAACCCGGTCACGTCATCGACAAATGCCGGTTTGCGTCCTTCGTAGTGATGGCCGACAAACTGGATCGCCCAGCCGATCACGAACATCGCCACACCGCTGCCCAGCCAGACCAGCGTGCTTTGTTGCGCCAGCGCATGGCCTGCCCACACGGACAGACCGAGCAATACCGTCATCAACACGCCCAGGCGCAGCTCTAGGCGCAGGTAAAACCACGCCGATGCCAGCGAGACGAGCACCGCCGGTGACATCCACACGCCGCCCAGCGACCATTCCGGTCGCGACAGCAACACCGCGACGGCCACCACGATCAGCGGAATGCCGATAAAGTGCGAGGCAATGTTGCGCGGGTCACGGTGGTAGGCGGCATATTGACTGAGGTGGTCGACGAGGTTTTTCATTGTTGTTCTCCTGTGGGGTGATTGATCATGCCCCGGGGTCACTTCCCGCTCTGTCAGCCAGGCGACAATCTCTAGGAGTTTTCATGGATATGCAGGTCTGGCGTCCACGCCTGATGAGCGGTCAGTGGTTCAGCCATTTGCCTGTTTCCCTACAGGATAGCCTGCTGTCGGTGGCCAGGCTGCGGCGCCTGTCGCCGGGCCAGCGGCTGTTCAAACGTGGCGATCCGCCCTGCGGTCTGTACGCGGTGCTTGAAGGCGCGGTGCGCGTCGGTGCCGTGAGCGAGCAGGGCAAGGAAGCGTTGCTGAGCCTGGTGGAGCCGCCGCACTGGTTCGGCGAAATCTGTCTGTTCGACGGCCAGCCACGCACCCACGATGCCTACGGCGTGGGCCAGTGCACGCTGCTGCACATTCCCCAGAACACTTTGCTGGCGCTGCTCGACGAGCATCCGCAGCACTGGCGACAACTGGCTTTGCTGATGAGCCAGAAATTGCGCATGACCTTCATCAACCTCGAACAACTGAGCCTGTTGCCGGCCCCTGCACGGCTGGCGCACCGCTTGTTGATGATCGCCGAAGGCTATGGCGAGACCGCCCCACCGCGCCGCGTCCTGCAACTGCCCCAGGAGCAGCTTGCCGCCATGTTGTCGCTGTCGCGCCAGACCACCAACCAGATCCTCAAGGATTTGCAGGGGCAGGGGATCATCGGGCTGAGTTACGGCGAAATTGAAATTCTCGATGCCGAGCGGTTGCGGGTGTTGGCGAAGTTTGATGCCCGGTAGGGGCGTCAGCAAATGTCGCTGGACTTGAATCACGATCTGCACTAAATACAATGCAAATCGTCAATTTGATAAAATATGCACTGTATACGATGCATGGTGGTGAAATGGAAAACCTTGGCAAGCTGATCCGAACGTTACGCAAGGAAAGAAAACTCTCCCAGCAGGCATTGGCACGGCAATTCGGAATGAGCCGGGCGACGATCTCCGGCATCGAAAACAACACCCTCTCCGAAATTGGTCTGCGCAAGGTCGAGGCGATCCTCAATGGCTTCGGTTATGAGCTGACTGCCGTGCCGCGACAGTCGAAGCGGCCGACGCTGGACACCCTCAAAAAGGTGGATTTCCATGGATGAGCCGCAGGAAAAGGATCGACTGGCTATCAGCGTTTCCAACAGTGCGGTGGGAGTCCTTGGCCGTGGTCAGTCACCTGTTGATACCGTGTTTGCCTACGCCGAAAACGCGCCCGAACAAAACGCCGTCTCGTTGACCATGCCGGTGCGGCTGGAGAGTTACGCGTGGGAACCAGGTGTTCCACCGGTTTTCGAAATGAATCTGCCTGAGGGAGCCCTGCGCGATGAATTGACTCGTCGCTTCAGCAAGGCCGTCCGAGGGTTTGACGATTTCTCGATGCTTGCCATCGTCGGCCCGCACCAGCTCGGAAGAGTCGGCATTTCAAAGGCGCCGGGGTCGGTCGACCAGCCACCTGAAACCAGCCTGGCGGACCTACTTGTACATGATGGTGCGCAAGGTCTGTTCGAAGACCTCTTGCAGACCTATGGCCAGTATTCAGGCGTTTCCGGTGTACAGCCGAAGGTACTGGTGCGTGACAGCGCGTCAACCATCGATCGGCTGTCCCATCGGGGGGCCACGCATCTGGTCAAAGCCTTTCGTCCTGAGCAATACCCGGAACTCGCTGCCAATGAATACTTCTGCATGCGGGCGGCGTTGCATTCGGGTCTTGAGGTGCCGAAGTTTGAACTCAGTGAGCACGACAAGTTTTTGATCGTTGAACGCTTCGACCTGAATGAAAAAGGTTACCTGGGGTTCGAGGACTTCTGCGTGCTCAATGCCTGGCCATCAAAAGCCAAATACGATGGTTCGTACGAAGGTGCGGCCAAGCAGATCAAGGCCTTTGTTTCTCCGCCTTTGCTCAATCAGGCACTGGAGTCGTTTTTCAAAATCGTCGCGCTGTCATCGGGTCTGAAAAATGGCGACGCGCACCTCAAGAATTTCGGCGTTCTGTACGAAGACTGCGGTGTCGATTCGCCAATCTGCCTGGCACCTGCCTACGACATCATCACCACGTCGGTCTACATCAAGACCGATAGCATGGCGTTGCTATTGGGCGGATCGAAGGCGTGGCCCAAGCACAAAATGCTGATGCGATTTGGTCGCTCCGCCTGCAATTTGACCGAGGGGCGCTGCAACGAATTGCTGCAACAGGTCATCCATGGGATGGCAATGGCGATGGGCGAGATGGGCCAACACATAAAGGCAAACAGTGCCTTTGCCGAGGTTGGAGAGGCGATGCTGGAGCAGTGGAACGAGGGTATTGCGCGCAGCCTGGTCAAAGGCTGATCAGCGCAACCCATCCCGAAACTGCCCCGGCGTCATCCCGGTCCAGCGCTTGAAGGCGCGGCTGAAGCTGCTGGTGTCGGCAAACCCGAGCAGATAACTGATCTCGCTCAACGAACATTGCGGGTCACGCAAGTGCAGCAGCGCCAGATTTTCACGGCTTTCGTTGAGCAGCGTATCGAACCGGTAGCCTTCATCGGCCAGGTGCCGTTGCAGGCTGCGCAGGCTCAGGTGCAGGGCCTTGGCGATGTGTTCGGCGCTGGGTTCGCCTTCGGGCAGTTGTTCTTCAATGGCGTCGCGGACCTTGCGCTCCCACGTCAGCGGCTTGAGTTGCGCCAGGGTGCGCTTGAGCACGGTTTCATTGTGTTCGGCCAGCTCCGGATTGGCATCGTCCAGGTGGCTGTCGAAGTCGACGAGGGCGAATTCCAGTCGATCCTCGTCGGCGCCGAAGTGCACGGGCGAGCGAAAGACTTTATGCCATTGATGCGCGTCTGCCGGCTCCGGGCGGCGCAGGTAGGTCGCTAGTGGTGCGTATTCACGGCCCAGGCGATTGCGGCAGGTGCGCACGTAAATCGCCATGAACGCATCGATGGCTTCAAAGGCCGGGGCCGGGTTGCCGGACGGGATTTTCAGGCGGAAATGGTAGCGATCCTCGGCGCGGGTCAGTTCCAGCTCCAGGGCATCGCTAACCACCTGGTGATAGCGCACGATGCGCTCGAACACTTCCCGCAGGCTGCCGCTGGCCACCAGTGCATAACCCAGCGCATGGAAGGTGGTCGGGCTGACGAAACGCGACACCCGTAAACCAATCGCCGGATCGCCGCTGGCCTGCACCGCCAGATTCCACAGGTGCGTGGTGCCCGACAGCGGATAGCGCGCGTTCGGGTCGTCCATCAGTTGCGGGTCGAGCCCCGCTTGATGGCACAGGGCGGTGCTGTCAATGCCCAGGGCATCGAGTTGCTTGCGCAGGGCGCGGGTCCAGCTGGCGAGGGAGGTCGGTTCAGTCATGCTGATTGGCGCTTCCAGTCAACAGGTTGGCGTTCTCGGCTACCGCGTTGCGAAGGATCGCAAGGCAGGATGCAACCATCAATAACCAGAGGATGGAAGCATGGACCGTACTTCTGCAAGCCCCCAACGACTGAATGCAGCTCAACGATCGGCCCATATCCGTGAAGTGGTGCTCGCCAGAGGCGTCGAGCTGCGCGAGCAATACCCGATTCTCAAGCATCAGGACGCCCTCGGCGCGGGCATTCTGAGCTTCGCCATCGCCGGTATGGTCGGTTCGGCGGCGCTCTACATGAGCGGGCACATGGCCTGGTGGGCGTGCCTGCTGCTCAACGCATTTTTCGCCTCGTTGACCCATGAGCTGGAACACGACCTGATCCACAGCATGTACTTCCGCAAGCGGAAGGTGCCGCACAACCTGATGATGGGCCTGGTATGGCTGGCGCGGCCGAGCACCATCAATCCGTGGATTCGTCGCCATCTGCACCTCAATCACCATAAGGTGTCGGGCTCTGAAACCGATATGGAAGAACGCGCCATCACCAACGGCGAGCCATGGGGCATCGCGCGGTTTTTGATGATTGGCGACAACATGATGTCGTCGTTCATCCGCATGCTGCGGGCCAAAACCTGGGCAATGAAGTTCAGCATCATCCAGCGCACCCTGAAAGTCTACGCACCGCTGGCGCTGGTGCATTGGGGTGCGTGGTACGTGTTTCTCGGTTTCCACGCAGCGAACGGCGTTGCGCATCTGATGGGCGCACCGATCGAGTGGTCGGCGACAACGTTGTCGGTGATGCAGGTAATCGACATCGCGGCGGTGGTGATCATCGGCCCGAATGTGTTGCGCACGTTCTGCCTGCACTTCATCAGCTCGAACATGCACTACTACGGTGACGTGGAGCCGGGCAACGTGATGCAGCAGTGCCAGGTGCTGAACGCGTGGTGGCTGTGGCCGTTGCAGGCGTTCTGCTTCAACTTCGGCAGCAGCCACGGGATCCATCACTTTGTGGTGAAGGAACCGTTCTACATCCGCCAGTTGACTGTGCCGGTGGGGCACAAGGTAATGCGCGAGATGGGCGTGCGGTTCAATGATTTCGGCACGTTTGCGCGGGCCAACCGGTTTGAGCGCAGGGAAGACGTGGCTGCGCAAAAGGTGCGTACAGTCGGGGTTTGATTGTGTGTGTTTGATGGCCCCATCGCGAGCAAGCTCGCTCCCACAGGGTTTGTCGGTGTGAATGCGATCTTTGCATCACATCGGCCGGTGTGGGAGCGAGCTTGCTCGCGATAGCGGTGGTTCAGACTGAATCAATCCGGCTGAAACGGCGACTCACTCAGGATTACCCCAGTCTCATCCACATACCGCTGCCAATGCTCGATCAAGGCACCGAGCTTGTGCGGTTGGCTCGACGCCAGGTCATGAATCTCCCCCGGATCACTGCCCAGGTCATACAACTGCCAGGTCGCCGGCCCCACCGGTCCCGGGATGTACACCGCCTTCCATTGCCCTTGCCGAATCGCCCGTCGCCCAAACAGCTCCCACCCGGTGACGGTGTGCTCGTCATGCACTTGCGCCGTCTCACCCGACAGAAACCCAAGCCACGACTTCCCGCGAACTTCCGCCACGGGTTTGCCGTGCCATTGCTTGCCCGGATGGCGCACGCCGGCAAGATCCAGAATGGTCGGGGTGATGTCCATCACCGTGCCAAACCCATGGCTGATCTGGCCCTTGAGCGGTAGCTGGGGGTAGTGCACCAGCGCCGGAACACGGATCCCGCCTTCGGTGGTGAAGGCTTTGAACAGTCTCGACGGCGCGGTCGCCACTTGCGCCCAGTTCGGCCCGTACCAGACGTAGGAGTTGGCGCGGCCGATGTTGTCCAGGCTGTTGTCGTAATGCTGGTTGAGGTAGGTCAGCAATTGCGGGCCGAATTTCGGAAAGGCTTCGAGCAGCGCCCCTTCGGCGCCGTTATCGGACATGAACAGGATGAAGGTATTGTCCAGTTGCCCTTGCTGGCGCAGGTAGTCGACGACGCGCCCGATGTTCCAGTCCATGCGCTCGACCATCGCCGCGTAGACCTCCATGGCCCGCGCAGAAATTTGCCGTTGCTCGTCGCTCAGGGCATCCCACTGTGCAGTCAACTGGATCAATGGATGCGGCTCGACATCGGCCTCGATCAGCCCCAGTTTCTTGAGTTTTTCCAGGCGCTCAAGGCGCAGTACTTCAGGGCCGGCGTCATAACGCCCGCGGTATTTTGCCACCACCTCGGCCGGCGCCTGCAACGGCCAGTGCGGCGCGGAAAACGGCAGGTAGGCGAAGAACGGCCGAGTCTGGTCGCGCTCCTTGAGGTATTGCAGCAGCTTGTCGCCAAAGGCGTCGGAGGAATAGAAATCCTTGGGCAGTTCATCGATGAATTGGTCGTCTTCGATGTACAGCGCCGGGGTGGATTTCAGCAGCCGTGGCGTCGTTTCATCGTAGGTCGGCTCGAAGCCGTAATGGTTGGCCGCACCGGGCAACAGCGAGAACGAACGCTCGAAACCCCGGGCGTGAGGCGCCAGCTCTGCGGTCAGGCCCAGGTGCCATTTGCCGCTCATCAAGGTCTGGTAACCGGCCTCGCGCAGCAACTCGGGCAGGGCGACCACGCGATCGTTCAGGTGCCCTTCGTAACCCGGTTTGCCGATCAGGTCCGGGGTCAATGCTTCGGCCATGGTGCCGATGCCGGCGATGTGGTGGTCGGTGCCGGTGAGCAGCATCGAACGGGTCGGCGAGCAGGTCGGCGCGGTGTGGAAGTCGGTCAGGCGCAGGCCATTGTTGGCCAATGCATCGAGGTTCGGCGTGTTGATTTCGCCACCGAAGGCGCCGAGGTCGGAAAAGCCCAGGTCGTCGGCCAGGATCACTAGAAAGTTGGGACGTTGCGGCATCAGGAATTTCCTTTTTCAGTAGGCAATGAAGGACAGCGGCAGGTCGCGGACCTGCACCGGCACGGGGGGCTGGTAGTGATCGTCGCTGGTGAGTTCGTGAAGCAGTTCCTCGCGCAGCTGGTGGAAGTCGAAACTGCTGCGCTGGCGCGGATGGGGCAGGGCGATGTCGACCACTTGCTTGATCCGCCCCGGACGGGGCTCCATCACCACCACGCGGTCGGCGAGGAAGATCGCTTCCTCGACATCGTGGGTGACCAGTACAGTGGTGATTTTTGCCCGGGCGCGGATCGCCAACAGTTCGTCCTGCATCTGCTGGCGGGTCAGCGCATCGAGGGCGCCGAAGGGCTCGTCCAGCAGCAGAATCCGTGGGCTGGCCACCAGGCCACGAGCGATGGCCACGCGCTGCGCCATACCGCCGGAGAGCTGGTGCGGATAGGCGCGGGCGAAGTCGCTCAAGCCCACCAACTCGATGAAATCGCTGATGCGCTTGTGCTTTTGCGCAGCGCTCAAGGGCTCGTTGACCAGGCCCAGGCCAATGTTGTCGGCCACGCTCAGCCACGGAAACAAGCGGTGTTCCTGAAAGACGATACCGCGCTCGCCGCCGATGCCGGTGACGGCTTTCCCGTCCACGCTGATCTGCCCGCGAAACTGCGTATCGAGGCCCACCAGCAGCCGCAGCAAAGTGGATTTGCCGCAACCACTGGAGCCGACGATGGCGACGAACTCACCCTCGGCGATGTCCAGGTTGAATTCGCGAATGGCCTCCAGTTCGAAGCCGTCGACGTCAAAGGTTTTACCCACGTGATTGAAGCTGACAATCGGTGCGTTCATGCGTGTCTCCAGCGAGTGGCGCGGATTTCCAGGCGTTGGCCAATGAGGTTGAGCAGCGCACCGGTCAGGCCCACCAGCAGCATGCCGGCCATGATCAGGTCCATGCGCAGCAGTTGCTGGGCGCCGATCATCTGGCTGCCGATGCCGCCGTTGGACGGCATGAAATATTCGGCGCCGACGGTGCCGAGCCAGGCGTAGATCAGGCTCAATCGAAGTCCTGCAAAAATCCCCGGCGCCGCGCCCGGTAGCACCAGTCGACCCAAGCGTTGGCGCAGATTCAGGCGCAACACCTGCGCGGCCTCGTTCAGTTGCGGCGACAGGTGGGCGACGCTGCGTTGGGTGGCGATAAACAGCGGGAAAAAGGCGGCGAGGGCAACGAACACCCACTTGGCCAGTTCCCCCAGACCGAACCACGCGGTGAGCAGCGGCACCCAAGCGAAAATGGCGATTTGGCGGATGGCGGCGAGGGTTGGGCCGAGCACGCGTTCACTGGTGCGCGACAACCCCAGCAACAGCCCCAAGGCAAACCCGAACCCGCCACCGAGCAGCAATCCGCCAAGGGTTCGGCCCAGGCTCAGGGCCATGCCGCCAAGCAGTGTGCCGTCGAGCAAACCGTCCTTTGTGGTCTGCAGGACGGCCAGCGGGCTGACCAGAATGTTCGCGTCAATCCACTGTTGATCCGAGGTCAGTTGCCACAAGGCCAGAAGCGTCAGTGGCAGCAGCCACGGTTGCAAGCGCTGCCAACCTTGATAACGCGGCCCGCGACGGATTTCGGCGGTGGCCGGGTGCGGCCAGTGCACCAGTTTCCTGTCCAGCAGACCGATGCCGCGATCCATCGCCACGCCGATCAAGCCGATCACCACGATGCACACGAACACGATGTCGAGCATGAACAGCTGCCGCGCCCAGACCATCAGGTATCCGATGCCTTCGCTGGATGCGAGCAGTTCGACAGCGAGCAGTGAAGTCCAGCCGGCGGCCAGCGCGAGGCGCACACCGGCCATGAATGCCGGCAGCGCGGCAGGCAGCACCAGGCGCCGGATCAACAGGTGCCTGGGCAGGCGCAACACGGCGGCGGCTTCGCGCAGCTTTGGTTGTGCATCGCGCACGCCGACCAGCGTATGCAGGGTCACCGGCACCACGATGGCCTTGATCAGCACCACCAGTTTCAGCACTTCGCCAATGCCGAAAAACACCATGAACAATGGAATCCAGGCCAGGGTCGGGACTTGCGCCAACCCGGCGAAGGTTGGAAATACCAGGCGCTCCAGTCGACGACTGAAACCCAGCGCCGCACCCAAAACCGCACCAGCGCTGATCCCGGCCAGCAGCCCCCAGAACAAGCGTTGCAGGCTGATCCACAAATGACTCCACAACTCGCCTTGGGACAATTCCACCGCACTGTTCCAGACCAGGGTCGGCGCCGGCAGGATCTGCTCGCTCATCCAGTGATTGCGGCTGGCGAGCCACCAAAGGGTAAACAGGGTAACCGGCAGCAACCAAGGCAACAGCCGACGATTCAGACTGGGCCAGAGGCGCTGGTTTTCCAGTGGTGGCGCGGCCAGCGGCAGGCTGAGAAGGGAAACACGGGCCATGGGTGACCTCCGTTGTCGGTGTATGCAAAAACGATCTATAAAAATTCAAATCAATGCTATTGAGAGATAAGCCAAGCCATTTAAGGCCTCCAGCTCAGCTGCATCCAATGCATTCGAAGAATATTTTCGATGCCGTTCCTGCATACCTGGCCAAGAGCCCCGGATGCGTTGATATAGATCTAAATAGTCTAAAAATGTGAATTTATAGTATTTAAGTGTTGGTTCCACTTCGGCCTACTTTCGGCTCCTCAACGCCCGTTGCCCCAAGGAGCTGCACCCATGAACCTTCCCTTCAAACGTGTCATCAGTCTGTTCGCCGCACCGGCCCTGGCAGGGCTGCTGGCTTTCACGGCCAACGCCGGTGAGCTCAAGGAAATCCGCATCGCGGTGCCGGACCTGAGTGCCGGGACCCAGCACAGTGGTGGCGGTGTCGTGGATGTGCTGCGTGATCAACAAATCTTCGAAAAGGCTTTCGCCGATCAAGGCATCAAGATTCAGTGGAGTTTCTTCAAGGGCGCAGGCCCGGTGATCAACGAAGCGTTCGCCAACGGTCAGGTTGACCTGGCCTACCTCGGCGATCTGGCGGCCATCATCGGCAAGTCCAATGGCCTGGATACGCGACTGCTCAGTGCCTCGGCGCGGGGGGTGAAGCATTACCTCGGCGTGGTGCCGGGTTCGGGGATCAAGACCCTGCAGGACCTCAAGGGCAAACGCGTGGCCATCTTCCGTGGCACCGCCAGCCAGTTGTCCTTCGATGCGGCGCTGGCCAGCCAGGGGTTGAGCGAGAAGGATGTGAAAGTCATCAACCTCGACTTCAACGCGGCGGTCGCGGCGCTGGCGGCGAAGCAGATCGATGCCTCGTGGGGCGGTTCCGGGCTGACGGCGCTGCAAGCCAAAGGGCTGGCCGAGTTGCCGCTCAATACCAAGGACCTGGGCGGTGCCGGCAGTGTGCAGGCGGTGCTGATAGGGACCGGGAAGTTTGTCGATGCGCATCCGGAGGCGGTGGCGAAACTGCTCAAGGCCCAGCAGCAGGCCGTGGAGTGGCTGACCCAGGACAGCAACAAGGACGCCTACATTCAGCTGGTGTCGGGGCTGGCGAGTTATCCGGCGGTAATTCTTTCTCAGGATTTGAAGGATCAGAAACTGAGCGAGGTGTTCCCGTCGACGCTTGACCCGGTGTTCCTGGGTAAATTGCAGGATGCGGTGGATTTGGCTTCGCAGCAAAAGCTGATTCGAAAGTCGTTCAAGGTCAGTGACTGGGTGGCGCCGGAGTTGGCTGCGGCCAAGCTCTGAAATCTCAGATGATCGCAGCCTTCGGCAGCTCCTACATCGATCAGTGTAGGAACTGCCGAAGGCTGCGATCTCTTGATCCTCAAACCGCAACGGCCATCTGCTGCCTGTCCACCGCCACCAACGTCTCGATCATCGCCCGCGCCGCCGGCGACAATCTGAACCCGGTGCGGCTGACGATCCCGCACCGTGCGTTCATGCTCTCGATGTTCTGCGGCAGGTTGCGCCAGTGCAGCAGCGCCAGTGAACCCTGGGCGATGTCTTCAACAAACGCCTCCTCAGTGCCCACGCCAATCGCATTCGATTGCAGCACCACTTTCACCAGCGCCGGGAAATGCTCGGTCTCGATGGTCGGTGAAAAATCCACCCGTCCACTGAGGTTCGCCAGCAGTTTGCGAATGCCTGGCGGGATCATTGTGGTTGCCAGCGGGTAATCGAACATGTCGTTGGTCGACAGGCTCTCCTTGGCCAGCAGCGGATGCCCGGGGCGGCAGAAAAATACGCCGCGCTTGGGTGTCAGGGCCTGGGTCTGGAAGTTCGGGTCGGACTCGAAATGGCGGATGTCGGCGATGAAGAACTCGATCTCCTCGCGGCTCAGCGCACGGCTGAGTTTTTCCCAGTTATCCACCTCGAAGCAGGTGCGCACTTTCGGGTGCGCGTTGATGAATTGCGCCACCGCATCCGGCACCAGTTTCACCGCCGGTGCCGGGCCGCAACCGAAGCGCAACTCGCCGGCATCGAGCTTGGTCATCTGCGTCACTTCGGCATTCAAGAGGGCCGCGCCTTGCACCAGACTGCGAGCATGTTGCAGCACTACCAGGCCTTCGGGGGTGGGGCGCAGGTCCTTGTTGCCACGGTCCACCAGGACGCAACCGAACTCGTGTTCCAGCCCCTGAATGCTGCGGCTGAAGGCAGGCTGGGTAATGCCCATGGCCTCGGCCGCGCGCACGAAACTGCGGTGTTCGTCGAGGGCGATGAAGTAACGCAACTGGCGAAGATCCATATGCTTTTCCGGCATCCTAAAAATAGCTCGAAGGCATTTGCGACGAGGGTTGACTGAGGTTTTAAATGCAACCTCTTATTCCGTCAACGAAGCATGTAGATATCTATTAGATCTAAATGGAATATAGATAGAGCAGTGTTTCGCGGCCGGTTCAACCGCAAGCAGTCTGATGAGGGTCCACCCATGAGCAATGCCGCTTTCGCAGTACAACCCGCTGTTCACGCGCTTGAAATCCATCCGGTGGCCGGTCGCATCGGTGCCGAAATCCGTGGCGTACAGCTTTCCGGCGAGCTGGATGCCGCCACTGTTGTAGCCATTCAACAGGCGCTGCTGCAATACAAAGTGATCTTCTTCCGCGAGCAGACCCAGCTCGACGATCAGCGCCAGGAGGCGTTCGCCCACCTGCTCGGCGAACCGGTGGCGCACCCGACCGTACCGGTGCGCGAAGGCACGCGTTTTCTGCTGGAGCTGGACGGTGCCGAGGGCCAGCGCGCCAGCTCGTGGCACACCGACGTGACCTTCGTCGAGGCTTACCCAAAAGCCTCGATCCTGCGCTCGGTGGTGGCCCCGGCTTTCGGCGGCGACACCCTGTGGGCCAACACCGCCACCGCCTATGACGGGTTGTCGGTGGAGCTGCGAGAGCTGGCCGACAAACTGGTCGCCGTGCACAGCAACGAATACGACTACGCCGGCACCCGGCCTGACGTCTCGGCCGAGAAGCTGGAGCGCTATCGCAAGATCTTCACCTCGACCGTTTACGAGACCGAACACCCGGTGGTCCGCGTGCACCCGATCAGCGGTGAGAAGAGCCTGTTGCTGGGGCATTTCGTCAAACGCATCAAGGGCTATTCCCAGGCCGATTCGGCGCACCTGTTCGGTCTGTTGCAGAGCCATGTGATCCGCCAGGAAAACATCGTGCGCTGGCGCTGGAAGGCCGGTGATGTGGCGATCTGGGACAACCGCTCCACCCAGCATTACGCGGTGGATGACTACGGGACCCAGGACCGAATCGTGCGGCGGGTGACGCTCAAGGGCGAGGTGGCGGTGGGTGTGAATGGGCAGGTCAGCCAGACGGTGAAAGGGCCGGACATCGACGGCGTTTGAGCCGACGCCTTCGCGAGCAGGCTCGCTCCCACACTGACCGTGTGAACACTGGAGATCCCCTGTGGGAGCGAGCTTGCTCGCGATGGCGGCCTGGCAAGCAACAAAGAATTTACTTTGATCGGGAACCCCGCCTTATGAGTCCGTTGCACCTTGCTCAAACCTCTTCACCCCAACGGCTCAAACGCCTGCCCCTCGCGCTCTTGCTGGCCGGCAGCGCCAGTTGGAGCCAGGGCTATGCGGCCGAAAGCACGCCCCCTGAAACCACCCCCAAAAAAACCGCCACGGCCGACAGTGCGCAATTGGAAACCGTGACGGTCACCACTCGCCGCCGCGAAGAAAGTTCGCAGGATGTGCCGACGCCCATGAGTGTGGTCAGCGGCCAGACCCTGGAAATCCAGCGGGTCTATCGCATCCAGGATTTGCAGCAGCTGGTGCCCAGCGTCAACGTCGCCTATATGCATGCGCGTCAGTCCAGCGTGTCGATCCGTGGCCTGGGCAACAACCCGGCCAGCGATGGCCTGGAAGGCAGTGTCGGCCTGTACATCGACAACGTTTACCTCGGCCGCCCCGGCATGGCCGTATTCGACCTGATGGACATCGAGCAGCTCGAAGTGCTGCGCGGTCCGCAGGGCACCTTGTTCGGCAAGAACACCACCGCCGGCGTGATCAACATCAGCACCCGCGCGCCGACCTTCACCCCTGAACGCAGCATCGAATCTTCAGTGGGCGAGGACGGATACTTCCAGACCAAGGGCACGATTTCCGGCCCGCTGAATGACGAGCTGGCGGGACGCTTTTCCGCGTATCGCACCCGCAGCGACGGTGATATCAAGAACGAATTCGACGGCCACGATTTGAACGGTGGCTCCCGCGACGGCTTTCGCGGGCAGCTGCTTTTCAAACCAAACGAGTCATTCAGCCTGCGCTGGATCGGCGACTACAACGAAGAAGATTCCAGCGCCGGCACCCGTGTGTTGTTCAACACCGGGCCGACCATCAATGGCACCAACCTTTACCAGCGCCGGGCCAATGCGGCGGGCGCGACACTGGTTGACGGCACGCACCGCAAGGTCAACCTGAACAACGAACAGCACGTCACCGTGCATCAGGGTGGCACATCGGTCGAGGCCAACTGGACGCTGCCGAGCGACTTCACCCTGACCTCTATCAGCTCCTATCGCTGGTGGAATTTCACCCCGCGCAACGATGACGGCCTGAACGTAACCGCCTTCTACAACGCCGGTGTTTCGGTGGAGGATAAGCAGTACTCTCAGGAGTTTCGCCTGGCGTCGCCTACCGGTGGATTCTTCGATTACGTGCTCGGCGCCTATTACTTCGGCTCCGATCTGGATAATAAATCCTTCGCCTATTACGGCCCGCAAGCGGACATCTGGAACGGCACGCCCATCGGTGCGCTGAATAACATCGACAGTGTCGGCAACGGTCATATCGAAACCAACAGTTTCGCGCTGTTCGCCCAAGGCACCTGGCACCTGACCGAGCGTCTGGATTTCACCGCCGGCCTGCGCGGCACCTATGAAGAGAAAAACGCCTGGGTCACCCGTGATGCACCGGTGGGTGGTGCAGCGGTCACCGGTGCGGCGGCCGCGGCTCGACGTGCTCGCGCCGGCGTCTTCGATTCCGGCGATTTGAATCAGTACAGCTCCAGTCCCTCGGGGCTGTTGAACCTCAGCTACCGCCTCAGCGACGACCTGCTCACTTACGCCACCTTGTCCCATGGCGAAAAATCCGGCGGGGTCAACCTGGCGGTGGGCACGGCACCGGTGGCCGGTGCCGATTCGCTGTTGATCGGCACCGAGCGCGCCAACAACGCCGAGCTCGGCTTCAAGAGCACCCTGTGGGACCGTCGCCTGCAACTCAACGCCAACCTGTTCTGGACCCAGGTCAACGGCTACCAGACCAACGCCTACGACGACGTCAATCGCGTGCAATACCTGACCAACGCCGGCTCCGTGCGCTCCCGTGGCGTGGAGTTCGAAAGCACCCTGATCCCGCTGCGTGGCCTGACGCTGAACATCAACGGCTCGTACAACGACGTCAGCTACCTCTCCTACAAGGACGCGCCGTGCCCGCCGGAAGTCAGCCTGGCGCCAGGTGCTCCGGCGTCCTGCGACCTCAGCGGCCATCAAGTGGTCGGTGCTTCGAAATGGATCGGCAACGCCAACGGCGAATACAAATGGAACCTGAGCAACGGCTTCGAAGAGTACGTCACCGCCAGCTATGCGTTCCGCTCCAAGGCGGTGGGCACGGTGGAAGATTCCGACTTCGGGCAGATCCCGAGTTATGCGCTGGTCAACCTGTCCACCGGCCTTCGCGGTGACTTCAACCAGGGGCAGTGGGACGTTTCGCTGTGGCTGAAAAACGCCTTCGACAAAACCTACTACACGACCCTGTGGACGGCCTCCAATGGCGGTTATGAAGGCCTGCTCGGCACACCGCGGACGCTGGGCGTGACCGGTCGATATGACTTCTGAGCAACCGGGGACCTTCTGCGACTATCCAGGGATGGCCGCAGGAGGCAGTTGCCTCAGTTGCCGGTGATCAGGACGCAGGTTTGCGCTTTGCAGCCCTTGCCGCTGCTCAGTGAAACGAACCTGATGGCCGCTTCGGGCGTGGAAGTGGAAAGGGTGAGGGTTGCGTCTTTGAAATCCTGGGTCTGAAAGCGTTCATCCGGCAATACGACACCTTTCCATTTTCCCTGGAAGACGTTGATCGGGTAGCTGGTCTTGTTTCTGATCTCGAGCTCAATCGCTCCCGTGTCCTTGGGGGTGGCCGCAAAAATCGAGAGTGGCGCCAGTAACAGCGCCATGCAGATCAATGGCCGGGTAGTGAATGTCATGGGTACTCATCCTGAGTTGATTGATTGATTGGTGTGGGTACATCGCTTGTCGTTCTAAAACGGGCGGTGGCGCTTTAGCAATGTTGCGGTTGTAAGGGGGCATGTGCGTTTGCCGAAAGCGGCCAAAAAGCATGCCTGCCGAGAATATTTTCCATGCCTTGTAAGCATGTGGTTGCGGGCCTCTGGCCAGACGCCTTGCGGAATAAGGCGTGCAGCCATTCGAGCATTTCAGTTATTCGTTTTAGTTCTATTTTTAACTTTAAAAATTACTTTATGGGATAAGCGTGCCGACCAATGATTCACCCAGCGACCTGTCGTGTGGGGGATGTTGAGCACGATGTTTCGCTAATCCGCAAAGAGACCGCAGGGAGTTAAACAATGGGCAATGTCCAGACCGCCATCGGTGCACATGAAGTGCTGTGGCGCCAGGCACCCGGTGGTGAGTTGGTCGACCTCGGCCGACCGCACCGGGTGCCCTTGGGCCAGTTGCGTTTGCAGCGTGCGCCCAAAGACGTCCTTCGCCGACGGGAAGCGATCGTGCTGGGCGTGCTGGCGTTGCTGGTGCATGGCGCGGTGATCTATTGGTTCAATCAGCAACCGACCGCCGTGCTGCCCATCGTGCCACCGCAGATTCCGCCGATGACCATCGAGTTCTCGCGTCCGGCGCCACCGGTGGTCGAGCCTCCGCCTCCGCAACCGGTGCAGCCAGTGGTTGAGCCGCCACCGCCCGTGGAAGACGAGTTGGCAGTAAAACCTCCGCCACCTAAACCAGTTCCGAAGCCAAAGCCCGTGGCTAAACCGCTACCGAAACCGGCACCAAAAGCGGTTGAGCAACCACCCGCGCCAGCGAAACCGACAGCGCCTGTCGCCGCCCCGGCACCACCTGCACCCCCGGCGCCCGCGCCTGTGACACCGGCCTCGGCCACCGCCGGTTACTTGAAAAACCCGGCGCCGGAATACCCGTCGCTGGCCCAGCGTCGCGGCTGGGAAGGCACGGTGTTGTTGCGTGTGCATGTGCTGGCCAGCGGCAAGCCCGGCGAGATCCAGCTCCAGAAAAGCAGCGGTCGCGATGCACTGGACGAAGCCGCGCTGAACGCGGTGAAACGCTGGAGTTTCGTGCCGGCCAAGCAGGGTGATGTCGCCCGGGACGGCTGGGTCAGCGTGCCCATCGATTTCAAGATTCATTAAACCGAAACCAAATTCGCGCGAAACGTTTACACGAGGAATACACCATGACGTTACTGGCATCTCCACTTGAATCCATCGAAAGCGCGGTGATCTGGCTGCTGGTGGTTTTCTCCGTCGCGACCTGGGGTCTGGCATTGCTCAAGGGCGTGCAGTTCGCTCGCCTCAAGGCACAGGATCGAAAGTTTCATCAACAGTTCTGGGCCGCGTCGAGCCTCGACTCGGCGGCCGAACTGAGCGAAACCAGGCCCGGAGCGGCAGCCCGGGTTGCACAGGCCGGTTATGCGGCAATCCAGGTGGGTGAGGCGCCGCAGGCGGCGGACTTGAGCCAGGCGATCAATCATCAGGATCGTCTGGAGCGTGCCTTGCGTCAGCAGATCGTACGCGAGCGCCGGTCACTGGAAACCGGGCTGGCGGTGGTCGCGAGCATTGGCAGCACCTCGCCGTTCATTGGTTTGTTCGGCACGGTGTGGGGAATCATGGAAGCGTTGAAAGGCATCAGCGCGGCGGGCTCGGCAAGCCTTGAAACGGTTGCCGGACCGATTGGCGCGGCACTGGTCGCCACCGGCGTGGGGATCGCCGTCGCGGTGCCGGCGGTGCTGGTTTACAACTATTTTTTGCGTCGTTTGAAACTGACGGCGGCGGACCTGGATGACTTCGCCCACGACTTCTACAGCCTGGCGCAGAAGAGTTCGTTCCGTGTGCTGATCCACCCGACGGCGCACAAGGCGGCAGCCCAAGGCAATGCGCAGAAAGTGAAGGAGGCGTCCTGACATGGCCTTCTCCACGCAAGACACCGATGAGGTGCTCAGCGAGATCAATGTGACGCCGCTGGTGGATGTGATGCTGGTGTTGCTGGTGGTGTTCATCGTCACCGCACCTCTGCTGACCAACGCCATTCCGATCAACCTGCCCAAGACCGAAGCGGTGGCGCCGGTGGAGCAGAAAGACCCGCTGGTGGTGAGCATCGACGGCGCCGGCAAACTGTTTATCAACAAGGACGAGATACAACCGGACTTGCTGGAGTTCAACCTCAAGTCGGCGAAGGCCAAGGACCCCGAGGTGCGCGTGCAGTTGCAGGCGGACGATGGGGTGAATTACGGCGAAGTGGCGCGGGCCATGGCGTCGATCGAACGGGCAGGGATTACCAAGTTGTCGGTGATTACTGCGCGTTAACAGATTTTCGTTTTCCGGGGCCGTCTCCTTGGCAGGGTGCGGCCCTTTTTTTATTCCCGAAACAGAATTGACCCCTGTAGGAGCTGCCGCAGGCTGCGATCTTTTGACCTTGCATTTTTAAAATCAAAAGATCGCAGCCTGCGGCAGCTCCTACAGAGATGGTTGTATATTCTATATAGGTCTTAATAAATATCTTCTTATTCCTTAACGAATATAAATCCTCTCCCTATACTCGACCGGGAACAGACACGCAGCAGGAGAGCTCCCCCATGCGCAACGAATCAATTCGCTACCTGATTGTGCCGGGCTGGCAAGGATCGCCAGAAGATCATTGGCAAAGCCACTGGCAGAACAGCCTGCCGAACAGCGCACGGGTGGAGCAGGCCGACTGGCTGACGCCGCGCCGTGAAGACTGGGTCGCGGCGCTGGCCGAGGCGATTGCGGCCGACAGCACGCCGGTGATTCTCATTGCCCACAGCCTGGGTTGCATCACCGTCGCCCATTGGGCCGCGAGCGCCTCCGTGCAGTTTCTGCGTCAAGTGCGCGGCGCCTTGCTCGTCGCGCCGGCCGATGTCGAACGCCCGGCCTGCGCGCCGGCTTTGCGCAACTTCGCGCCGATTCCGACGGATCTGCTGCCATTCCCCAGCCAGATCGTCAGCTCCGACAACGATAGCGCCGTCAGTGCACCGCGAGCCCTGGAACTGGCGCGCCACTGGGGCGCCGAGGCGGGGATTCTGGCGGGGGCAGGGCATATCAACGTGAAGTCGGGTCACCAGCGTTGGGAGCAGGGTTTTGCCTATCTCTATCGCCTGCAAAACCGCATGGAACACCACGCCCTGCGCCGCGCTTGAACACTTTCTTTATTTAACGCCCCCGTCTCCCGGCGGTTTTGGGCGGGAGTCTGCCATGAGCTTTGAAACCTTCGGCCAGCCGCTGCTGACCTTTCCCGATGCTGAAAAAAGTCCCCTGAGCATCCGCGCCAAGGCGCTGGTGTTTGTCGATCCACGTTCACGGCAATTACGTGAAGACCTTGAGCAACTGGCCACGCGTTCAGTGTCAGTGCTGATCCGTGGCGAAACCGGCACCGGCAAGGAGTTGCTGGCCCGCCATATCCACCGCGCCAGTGATCGCGGTGGGTTATTCGTGTCGGTCAACTGCGGGGCCATCAGCCCGACCTACGCCGACGCCGAGTTGTTTGGCTATGCGGCGGGCAGCTACAGCGGCTCGGCGAGCAGCCGCGCCGGGTGGTTCGGCTCAGCCAATGGCGGCACGCTGTACCTGGACGAGATCGGCGACCTGCCGCTGCCGATCCAGACCAAATTGCTCGCCGCGCTGGAAAACCACGAAGTCACCCGCGTCGGCGCCCATCAGCCGAGCCCGGTGGATGTGCGTCTGGTGGCGGCCACCAGCATCGATCTGGCCCAGGCGGTTGCCGCCGGAAAATTCCATGAACGGCTCTATCACTATCTCAGCGAAGGCCAGCTCGAACTGCCGGCACTGCGCGAACGCACGGGTGACATCCTGTCGCTGGCCGAATACTTCCTCGGGATCTACAGCCAGCGCCTCGACTTGCCAGTGCCGCTGATCAGCGAAGCGGCGCAGCTTGTGCTGGAACGCCACAGTTGGCCGGGCAATACCCGGGAGCTGGAAAACATCATTCACTTTGCGCTGCTGGTGAGTACGGGCGACGAGATTTTGCCGGAACATTTGAACCTGCCCGAGGCGTTGGTTTCTTTGGGGCAAATTGAGCAGCAAATAAAGTATGTCTTTTCCAACGGTACGCCTGAGGAGCGCCAGGCACTGAAGCAATTGCTGCTTACGACCGGGCTTTTGTAGGAGCTGCCGCAGGCTGCGATCTTTTGATTTCCGGCGGCCTCAATGCCATCAAAGTCAAAAGATCGCAGCCTGCGGCAGCTCCTACGTGAACAAAATGGAATATGAAGCTGAATAAACGTTATTGTTCGGGAATAAAAAATCCCGGTATTGTCCGCTTCACGCCAGCGATAGCACTTCACTGGCACTCTCATATTCAAGCCGTCGCCACAAGCGACTGTGATTTTCGATAAGGACACTGCATGAAAAAGGTTCTGTTGTTCACTGCACTGGCGGCTGCCCTGACCACGGGCCTGGCCCAGGCTGGCGAGAAACTGGTGGTTGCCGCGACCCCGGTGCCACACGCCGAGATTCTCGAGCTGATCAAGCCAACCCTCGCCAAAGAAGGCGTGGACCTGGAAATCAAAGTCTTCACCGACTACGTTCAACCGAACGTGCAGGTCGACCAGAAGCGTCTGGATGCCAACTACTTCCAGACCCTGCCGTACCTGAAGAGCTTCAACGAAGGCAAAGGCACTCACCTGGAAACCGTGATCGGTGTTCACGTTGAGCCTTTCGGTGGCTACTCGAAGAAAGTCAAAAGCCTGGCTGAGCTCAAAGACGGCGCGACCATTGCCATCCCGAACGAAGGCAGCAACAGCGGCCGTGCCCTGATCCTGCTGCAGAAGGCTGGCCTGATCGAGTTGAAAGACCCGAAAAACGCCGTGTCGACCCCGAAAGACATTGCCAAGAACCCGCACAACTTCAAGTTCAAGGAACTCGAATCGGCCATGTTGCCGCGCGTGCTGGATCAGGTCGACCTGGACATGATCAACACCAACTACGCGCTGGAAGCGGGCCTGAACCCGGCGAAAGACGCGCTGATCATTGAAGGTGCCGATTCGCCTTACGTGAACTACCTGGTGGCCCGTCCGGACAACAAGGACAGCGTTGCCATCCAGAAACTGGCCAAGGCCCTGACCAGCCCGGAAGTGAAAGCATTCATCGAGAAGAAGTACAGCGGCGCGGTACTGCCGGCGTTCTGATTCGCGAAGCAAACCCCTTCTAGGTTTCAAACGCCGACGGCTGATTTAGCGTCGGCGTTTTTTATGGGCGATGGATTGCTCAGGCCGGCTTGGCCTTCAAGGCCCTGCGCAACGCCATCAAGAGTTTCAGAATGTCCTGCGGATCCAGCCGTTGCGGCGCTTGTACGTCTGCCATGTTCTCGTCCTTGTGAGGTTTTGGCCGGGAGTCTGGCCAATAGTGGTTCGTCCTTGGAGCGGCGTTTCGAAAAAAAGATCCTTCCTGTGGCGTAATGGAAAGTAGCTGTCCTCTCTTGTCTGGGCAAACCCGGGCGACAGTTTTCTCCCGGCACTAACAGTTCTGCTAGGTGCCGGCGCATTCAAGCGGGTGCAAACTGGCTCCCTCGCCGGGAGTAGACCCTCATGAGCGTATTGACTCGCCCCCTCAATCGCTACCGCTATGATGCCCTGGACCGGCTGGTCGAACTGGAGCCGCTGGAGCTGGAAAAGCTGACCCGTTTTTACCGTGGCGAGCATCTGGTGACGCAACTGAAAGGTCAGGATGGGCACTGTGTGCTTCAACACGACAGGCAACTGCTGGCAGTGCAATCGATTGACGGCACCGGCCGCAACAGCCAGTTGCTGATCACCGATCAGCAACGTTCGGTTTTGCAGATGGCCGGACCTGACGGAGTTGTGCGTCAGGTCTACGCGCCCTACGGTCATCGGCGGGTCGAGAGTGGTCCCGGCGGTTTGCTGGGGTTCACCGGCGAAGCGGTCGATCCGGCCACCGGCCATTATCTGCTGGGTAACGGGCATCGGGCGTTCAACCCGGTGCTGATGCGCTTTAACAGCCCGGACAGCCTGAGTCCGTTTGGGCGGGGTGGGTTGAATCCGTATGCGTATTGTTTAGGCGATCCGGTGAATTTCAGTGATCCGACGGGGCGGTTTACCGGGTTGATCACGAGCCTGTTCAGCGTGGCCAATGCTCGAATCGCCATGTCGCCTGCCATTCCCTTCAAGTTGGCCAGGGATGCTTTGCAATCGGGCGCAGCAGGCCGGTTACCCTACAAATACACCCTCGGTGCAGCAGGCTCGACTGTGGCGGGAGTGGCGACGATGGCTTCAGCGCTGACGGGTGTTGCCACTGCCGTTGCGGTTATCACCGGGGACTCTGAGTCAGCTAAAACTCTCGGGTTTATTGCATTAGGATTAACCGGGCTTACGGTGGTATCGAGAGCGACAGCTTACTGGGCTGCGCGTGATCCCAAGACCATCCCTGCTTTGAAGAGTTTTGTAGAGAACAAGGGGCGAGTCGTCACAACGGGTGAGATATTGCCAGCCTCACCCTTGGCATCGGCGCCACCTATGTCGCCTTCCTTTTTTTCCCCTGACCCGGCCCTGCCCTCGGCGCCGTTCCTAACACCACCAACAACACCAGGCATATTCAGATCAGGCCCCCAGAAGCTAGCTGGCAAGCGATCCTATGATGAAATGCTTGAAGTGGGGGCTAACCGGCCAATTCTGGTGGCCAAGCGTCAGCGGTCGCAGCTCAATCCGAACAAAAAAATTCGACGGACCTGAGTGGGCCACCTCAAAATCTCACTCCGGCCAATACCACGCCGGCTCATCCAGCATCCGCTGCCCGACAATCCCGGTCTGCCCGAGATTCTTTTCCAGCACGATGCAATTGCACTCCGGGTCCTCCTGCAACGCCGAAATCAAGCGCCGGGCATGGGACACCACCCACACCTGGCAATGTTCTGAAGCGCGGATGATCAAGCGCGCCAGCGCCGGCAGCAGGTCCGGGTGCAGGCTGGTTTCCGGTTCGTTCAATACCATCAATGCCGGCGGGCGTGGTGTCAGCAGCGCCGCGACCAGCAGCAGGTAACGCAAGGTTCCGTCCGACAGCTCAGCGGCCGACAGCGGCCGCAACAAACCTTCCTGAAAGAACTCGATGGCGAAGCGCCCGCCGGGCAGAGGTTCGATGTTCAGTCGTGCGCCGGGGAAGGCGTCGCTGATCGCCGCCCGCAAAGCCTCGGGGTCGCCAATTTCGATGATCGTCTGCAAGGCCGCCGCCAGGTCGCGTCCGTCGTGGTGCAGCACCGGCGTGCGGGTGCCCAGTTGCGGTTGCCGCGCCGGGGCGTCGGCATCGCTGCGAAAGTGATCGTAGAAGCGCCAGCGGCGGATGAACTCGCGCATCTCCAGCACTTCCGGCGAACTGCGCAGGCTACCGACCTGATCGAACAGGCTGTCGAAAGTCGGCGTGTGTTGCGCCAATACATCCCACTTGCGATCGGCGCGGGCGCGGATCATCGGGCCGTCACGATCGACCAGCAGACTGGCCGGGCGATAGAACGCTCCGGCCCACAGGCATTCGCGCTTGATCTGCGGGTCGAGGCTGAAATAAGACGGTATTGGCGAGCTGCGCCCGGGCAGCATGAAATGGCCATTGGAATCGGGCAGGCCGAGGCTGATCGAGTAGCCGAAGTCCTCTCCCGCAAACCCCAGACGCAGGCGTTTGACGCCCTGGCGCACGGTGGGTTCGATGGCGACTTCGCCGGTGCGCATGCGCCGGGAGAGGGTTTCCGGGCCGGCCCAGAAGGTTGAATCCAGGCCTCCTTCACGGGCCAGGGCATTGACCACGCCGCCGTGGGCGGTTTCCGCCAGCAGGCGCAGCGCGCGGTACAGGTTGGATTTGCCGCTGCCGTTGGGGCCAGTGATCAGATTCAGCCGGCCCAGCGGGATCACCAGTTTGTTGATCGAGCGGTAATTGGCCACCGCGAGAGTTTTGAGCATGTGGGTTCCTGAGGCGGGATCGACCGGGGCTCATTGTCAGGCATGCGCAGGCGTCTATGGCAAGTGTTTGAGGGCCAAAATGGTGCGGTTTTTTTCTTCATAAGACGCTCGTGCAAGGTTTAGATCCTGTTCTAAGCTCTCTGTCGTGTTGTACATGAAAAAGGCCAAGGAGTTTGCATGGTGGTTCCCGGATTGAAAGTAGTAATGGCCTTGAGTGTCGTCACCCTGCTGACGGCTTGCGACGAGAAAAAGCCCGTGCAGGAATACCTGCCACGGGTGTTCGTGCAAGTCGTCAAGCCGGCGGATTACGCGGCCTCGGTTACCCTCACCGGTGATATCCAGGCACGGATACAGACGGAGCTGTCTTTTCGTGTGGGTGGCAAGATCATCCAGCGTTCGGTTGATGTCGGTGATCGAGTGACAGCCAAGCAAGTGCTGGCCCGGCTCGACCCGAAGGATTTGCAGACCAATGTCGATTCGGCCCAGGCGCAAGTCGTCGCCGAACAGGCGCGGGTGACTCAAAGTGCAGCGGCGTTCGTGCGTCAGCAAAAATTGCTGCCCAAGGGCTACACCAGCCAGAGCGAATACGACTCGGCCCAGGCAGCCTTGCACAGTAGTCAGAGTGCCTTGAGCGCCGCCCAGGCGCAGCTGGCCAATGCCAAGGATCAGTTGAGCTATACGGCGCTGATCGCCGATGCGCCGGGGATCATTACCGAGCGTCAGGCAGAGGTTGGCCAGGTGGTGCAGGCGACCATGCCGGTCTTCAGCCTGGCCCGTGACGGCGACCGGGATGCGGTGTTCAACGTCTATGAATCACTGCTGGCCGAGAAGCCGAAAGATCAAACCATCGTCCTCAGTCTGCTCGACAACCCGGCGATCAAGACCACCGGCACCGTGCGCGAAGTCACCCCCTCGGTGTCGGCGCAATCCGGCACCGTGCAGGTCAAGGTCGGCCTCGACAAACTGCCCGACGGCATGCAGTTGGGCTCGGTGGTGAGTGCCACGGCCAGGGGATCGGGCAAGTCGGTCATCGAGTTGCCGTGGTCGGCGCTGACCAAAAACATCAGTGTCCCCGCTGTCTGGATTGTCGACGACAAGGGCAAGGCCCAATTGCATTCGGTTACGGTCAGCCGCTACCTGACCGGCAAGGTCATCATCAGCGACGGGTTGAAGGACGGGGACAAAGTCATCATCGCGGGCGGACAACTCTTGCACCCGGACATGGAAGTCGAGATTGCCGAAAACACTTACAAGGATCTGACGTGGGGAGCCAAGCCATGAAGCCTTTATGGGCGTTGTCCATCGGGCTGGTGCTGAGCGCCTGTTCCGAAAGCGAACCGCCGCCGGCGCCGGTACGGCCTGTGCTGTCGATCAAGGTCCAGACCTTGAACGAAGAGGACCTGGGCCGCTTCGCCGGCAGCATCCAGGCGCGTTATGAAACCGATACCGGCTTCCGTGTGGGCGGGCGAATCGCCAGCCGTAACGTCGATGTCGGCACCGAGGTGGAGAAGGGTACGCTGCTTGCCACCCTCGATCCTTCCGACCAGCAGAACCAATTGCGCTCGGCCCAGGGCGATCTGTCGAAAATCCAGGCGCAACTGATCAACGCCAAGGCCACGGCCCAGCGTCAGCAAGCCTTGTTTGACCGTGGGGTCGGTGCGCAAGCGCAACTCGACGAGGCCAACACGGACCTGAAAACCACCCAGGCCTCACTCGATCAGGCCCGGGCGGCCGTCAACCAGAGCAAGGACCAACTGGGCTACACCGAGCTGCGCGCCGACCATAAAGCCGTGGTCACCCAGTGGAGTGCCGAGGCCGGGCAAGTGGTGTCGGCCGGTCAGCAAGTGGTGACCCTGGCGCAACCGGACGTCAAGGAAGCGGTGATCGACCTGCCGGATACCCTGGTCGATCAACTGCCCAGCGATGTGGTGTTCCTGGTCGCTGCGCAACTGGATCCGAGCATCAACAGCACCGCCATCATCCGCGAAATCGAACCCAAGGCTCAAAGCGCAACACGCACCCGTCGCGCCCGCCTGACCCTGGCCGAAACGCCGCCCGGCTTTCGCTTGGGAACGGCCATCAGCGTCACCCTGAGTTCGGCGATCAAGCCGCGCATCGAGTTGCCGGTCACCGCGCTGCAGGAGGTCGATGGCAAGCCACGCATCTGGGTGATCGATGCACAGAGTAAAACCGTCTCCCCCCGTGACATCACCGTGATCAGCCGTACCGACAGCACCGTGGTGCTGGCTGGCGGCGTGAAGAACGGCGAGCGGGTGGTCAGTGCCGGTGTGAACAGCCTCAAACCGGGGCAACAAGTGAAAATCGACGAGGACAGTCAATGAAAGGGCCTTTCAACCTCTCGGAATGGGCCCTCAAGCATCAGTCGTTCATCTGGTATCTGATGTTCGTCGCATTGCTGATGGGTGTGTTCTCGTACTTCAACCTGGGGCGCGAAGAAGACCCTTCGTTCACCATCAAAACCATGGTGATCCAGAGCAAATGGCCGGGGGCGACCCAGGAGGAAACCCTCAAGCAGATCACCGACCGGATCGAGAAGAAGCTCGAAGAACTCGACTCCCTCGACTACGTGAAAAGCTACACGCGCCCCGGTGAGTCCACGGTGTACGTGTACCTGCGCGACACCACCAGTGCCAAGGACATCCCGGAGATCTGGTACCAGGTACGCAAGAAGATCAACGACATCAAGTACCAGTTCCCGCAAGGCATTCAGGGGCCGTCGTTCAACGACGAGTTCGGTGACGTCTTCGGCTCGATCTACGCCTTCACCGCCGACGGCCTGACCCTGCGTCAGTTGCGCGACTACGTGGAACAGGCGCGCATGGAAATTCGCGGCGTGCCGGGGCTGGGCAAGATCGAAATGGTCGGCCAGCAGGATGAAGTGCTGTACCTGAACTTCTCCACACGCAAACTCGCAGCGCTGGGCATCGATGAGCGTCAGGTGGTGCAAAGCCTGCAATCTCAGAACGCCGTGACCCCGGCGGGTGTCATCGAGGCCGGGCCGGAGCGGATTTCGGTGCGCACTTCAGGGAAGTTCGCTTCGGAGAAAGACCTGGCCGAGGTCAACCTCAAGCTCAACGACCGCTACTATCGTCTGGCCGACATTGCCGAAATCAGTCGCGGCTATGTCGATCCGGCCTCGCCGGAATTTCGCTACAACGGCAAACAGGCCATCGGCCTGGCGATCGCCATGCAGACGGGTGGCAACGTCCAGGCATTCGGCAAGGCTTTGCACACCCGTATCGACCAGTTGACCGCCGACCTGCCGGTGGGTGTCGGCATTTACAACGTCTCCGACCAGGCCGTGGTGGTGGAAGAGGCCGTCGGCGGCTTTACCAGTGCCTTGTTCGAAGCCGTGGTGATCGTGCTGCTGGTCAGCTTCGTCAGCCTTGGCGTGCGCGCCGGGCTGGTGGTGGCATGCTCGATCCCGTTGGTACTGGCGATGGTGTTCGTGTTCATGGAATACAGCGGCATCACCATGCAGCGGATTTCCCTCGGTGCACTGATCATCGCCCTCGGCCTGCTGGTGGACGATGCGATGATCACTGTGGAAATGATGGTCACGCGCCTGGAAATGGGCGAGACCAAGGAACAGGCGGCGACCTTCGCCTACACCTCCACGGCATTCCCGATGCTCACCGGTACGCTGGTAACGGTGGCGGGTTTCGTGCCGATCGGCTTGAACGCCAGCTCCGCCGGTGAGTACACCTACACCCTGTTTGCGGTGATCGCCTGCGCGATGCTGGTGTCATGGGTGGTGGCGGTGCTGTTTGCGCCGGTGATCGGCGTGCACATTCTCAGCACCAAGGTGAAACCCCATGAAGGCGAACCCGGGCGCATCGGCAAGGCGTTCAATGGCGGGCTGCTGTGGTGCATGCGCAATCGCTGGTGGGCCATAGGCATCACCGTGCTGTGCTTTGTACTGGCGGTGTTCAGCATGCGTTTTGTGCAGAACCAGTTCTTCCCGTCCTCGGACCGCCCGGAAATCCTGGTCGACCTGAACCTGCCGCAAAACGCCTCGCTCGACGAAACCCGCCGGGCCGTCGATCGTCTCGAAGCCACGCTCAAGGACGATCCGGACATCGTGCGCTGGAGCACCTACATCGGTCAGGGCGCGATCCGTTTCTACCTGCCACTGGATCAACAACTGCAAAACCCGTTCTACGCGCAGTTGGTGATCGTCAGCAAAGGCCATACCCGTGAAGCCATGATGCAGAAGCTTCGCGAGCGCTTGCGCAACGACTTCGTCGGCATCGGTGGTTATGTCCAGGCACTGGAAATGGGCCCGCCGGTAGGGCGTCCGATCCAGTACCGGGTCAGCGGCAAAGACATCGATCAGGTGCGCCGGCATGCCATCGACCTGGCCACGGAGCTGGACAAGAACCCGCACATTGGCGAGATCATCTACGACTGGAACGAGCCGGGCAAAGTCCTGCGCATCGACATCGCCCAGGACAAGGCGCGGCAGTTGGGGCTGTCTTCCGAGGATGTGGCCAACCTGATGAACGGCATCGTCAGCGGCCAGACGGTGACCCAGGTCGATGACGACATTTACCTGATCAACGTGGTCGGTCGCGCGGTGGATTCCGAACGCGGTACGCCGGAAACCCTGCAGAACCTGCAAATCGTCACGCCTAGTGGCACGTCGATTCCGCTGCTGGCGTTCGCCACGGTGCGCTACGAACTGGAGCAGCCGTTGGTATGGCGTAGGGATCGCTTGCCGACCATCACCATCAAGGCGGCGATCCGTGACGAGATCCAGCCGACGGACCTGGTGAAAATCCTCAAGCCGTCCATCGACGCTTTTGCTGCCAAACTGCCGGCGGGCTACAAGGTCGCCACCGGTGGTACGGTGGAGGAAAGCGGCAAGGCCCAGGGGCCGATTGCCAAGGTTGTGCCGCTGATGCTGTTCATGATGGCGACCTTCCTGATGATCCAGCTGCACAGCGTGCAGAAGCTGTTCCTGGTGGCCAGTGTCGCGCCGCTGGGGCTGATCGGCGTGGTGATCGCGCTGGTGCCGACGGGCACGCCTATGGGCTTCGTGGCGATCCTCGGGATTCTGGCGTTGATCGGTATCATCATCCGTAACTCGGTGATCCTGGTGACCCAGATCGAAGAGTACGAGCAGAAGGGCTACGCGCCGTGGGATGCGGTGGTGCAGGCCACCGAACATCGACGTCGGCCGATCCTGCTGACCGCTGCGGCGGCGAGCATGGGGATGATCCCGATTGCCCGGGAAGTGTTCTGGGGGCCGATGGCCTACGCGATGATCGGCGGGATCGTTATCGCCACCTTGCTGACGCTGCTGTTTTTGCCGGCGCTGTATGTGGCCTGGTACAAGATTCGCGAGCCGAAGAAAGAGGCGCAGTAAAGGCGAGCGCTTCGCGCTCATCGCGAGCAAGCTCGCTCCCACAGGTTGACCGAGTTCAACTGTGGGAGCGAGCTTGCTCGCGATGGCGTCGGGACTGGCAACAAAAAAAGATCGCAGCCTTCGGCAGCTCCTACACCCACCTACTGTAGGAGCTGCCGAAGGCTGCGATCTTTTGATCTGTGTATTAGTCAGCGCGCCGCCAGACACTCGCCAACCAAGGCTGCTGCTCCCGCGGCAGCCCGGCCGGCCGGTAGTAATGCTCCAGCTCCACAAACCCCGCCTCGATCAACAAATGCTGCCAGGCCGCCAGGTCGTGGTACGACCCATAACGCGGCCCGTTCCAGCCTTCCTGATTCTCGCCACGGGGATTGGAACTGAACAACACCCCACCCGGTTTCAGCGCTCCCCACAACTGCTTCAACACCCGCGGTAATTCCTGACGCGGAACATGAAACAGCACCGCGTTGGCAAAGATCCCGTCGAAACGCTCGGCCGGCAGATCAAGCTTCAGGAAGTCCTGCTGCCACACCTCGCAACCGCTGTCCTCACGGGCCATCTGCGCGAGCTTTTCCGAACCGTCGAGACCGACTGCCTTGTGGCCCATACGGGTGAACGTCTGCAAATCCCGACCCGGCCCACAGCCAAAATCGAGAATGTCGAAAGGCGCTTCGCCCTGAATGTGCCGGAGCAGGGCATCGATGTTCTGGCTGACGTCGTGATCACGGGTGCCTTCTCGGAAACTTTCGGCCGTCGAGTTGTAGTGGCCCAGGGTCGTGGTGGTGATCTGTTCGAGGTCGTCGGGTGTTTGCTTCATGGTCGGCTGCGCAGGAAAAAGGAGATGGGTTGACTATAAGCGCTTTCGCGCTTTGAAAGATCGCAGCCTGCGGCAGCTCCTACAGAGCCTGAGTCGGACGTAAATTCTGTAGGAGCTGCCGCAGGCTGCGATCTTTTGATCTTGGCTCAGTCCTTCTTCATCCCCAAACACTCAATGGAGTGATCCACCATCGCCTTGGCAATCTCCAGCAAATGCCAGATCGAGTACACCATCGCACGGTCGGCCCCCTTGAGTTGATCGCCACACTGATACGCCGTGACCGAAGCACAGCGCAGCAGGTCGGCGACATAGAGTTGGGTGTCTTCAAAACTCACGTCTTTGCTGACGTTGTAGAAGCGCATTTCATCGGTTGGTGCGGGTTGTTTGCCGGTGAGGTAGAAATCAATGGCTCGGTAAAGCGCGGAACGATCCCTGAGTGAATCGTCGGTGACGGTTTCGTTGACGGGATTTTCGGGAGGTGGATCGGGAACGGATTTCTTCATGAATGTTGCTCCTATTGCTGCATGGGAGCCATCACTTATCGCCCACTAAACGATTGGGTGGCGGCTGTACGCAGGTTAGTAGGCCGGTCAATAGGAAAACCGGTGCACCCGAAGGTGCCCCACGCACAGCCACCATATTCTGCATGCGGCAAAATTTGCCGGACATGAGCATGGAATCGCTATGCGCCTATTGTTCCGGGCTACTAAACCCGATCACTGATGAGCAGTGACGGGCCGAGACTAGCCACCGGATTTGGCAGGCGCAAGCGAGCGAAATGATCTAGGAAACGTCCTGCAAAGGAAAGGGAACGGGCCTTCGGAATCGCTGATTTTCCTGTGCGAAATATCGCCAGGATCTTCACTTACCGCTTGTTCAACCCCCGCGCCAACCGGTCCCCACCCAGCTGAATCACCGCCACCACCGCCACCAGCAACACAATCACCGTCAACATGATCTGGCTGTCAAAGCGCTGATACCCATACCGATAGGCAATGTCCCCCAGTCCACCGGCGCCAATCGCCCCGGCCATGGCCGACGAATTGATCATGGTCACCAAGGTAATCGTGAACCCGCCCACAATCCCCGGCAGCGCCTCAGGCAACAACACATGCCAGACGATGTGCCAACGTCGGCAACCCATGGCTTGCGCCGCTTCGATCAGCCCATGATCGACCTCGCGCAAGCTGACCTCGGCAATGCGCGCAAAAAACGGCGTAGCGGCGATGGTCAACGGCACCACGGCCGCCCACACGCCGTAGGTGGTGCCGACGATCAATCGGGTGAACGGAATCAGCGCCACCATCAAAATCAGGAACGGAATAGAGCGAAACAGGTTCACGAACGCGCCCAGTGCGCGGTTCAGCGCCGGGGCTTCGTAGATGCCGCCCTTGGAACTGGTGACCAGGATCACCGCCAGCGGAATGCCCGCCAATAGTGCGATCAACGACGACACGCCGACCATCAGGAACGTGTCGATGAAACCCTGCAGCAAGCGATCAAACCACATAGCCCAGTACCTCCACCTGTTGCGCCCAATGGCCGGCGCGTTGACGCAATTGCTCGGCACCGAGAGTCGAGCCGGTCACTGCCAGCAGCAGTTGCCCGAGGGCATGGCCCTGAATCCGCTCCACGCCGCCTTGCAGCAATCGCACACGGCCTCCGAGGGCACTGAACAGTGCCGCCAGGTCCGGTTCGTCGCGTTGGCTGCCGGTGAACTGCAAGCGCAGGACCACGGCTGCGTCCGGGGAATTTGGCTGCGCCTGCAAACGGCTTTGCAGCTCTTTCGGCAATGCGTGTTGCAGCGGCGCCAGCAGTGTCTTGCTGACCTCGTGCTGCGGATTGCCGAACACTTCCCACACCGGCCCTTGCTCGACGATGCGCCCGTGTTCCAGGACAACCACGCGATCACAGATCTCACGGATCACCGCCATCTCGTGGGTGATCAGCACAATGGTCAGGCCCAGGCGTTGATTGATCTCGCGCAGCAGGCCGAGGATCGACTGCGTGGTCTCCGGGTCGAGCGCCGAGGTGGCTTCGTCGCACAGCAGAATCTCCGGGTCATGCACCAGCGCCCGGGCAATGCCCACGCGCTGTTTCTGGCCGCCGGACAACTGCGCCGGGTAAGCCTTGTGTTTGGCCTGCAAGCCCACCAGCTCCAGCAGTTCACGGACCTTCTGCTCGCGTTGCTCCTTGGGCACACCGGCGACTTTCAGCGGCAGTTCGACGTTCTGCCAAACGGTCTTGGCCGACATCAGGTTGAAGTGCTGGAAGATCATGCCGATGCGCCGACGCAACGCCACCAGGCGGTCTTCGTCGAACTCGCCGATATCCACTTGATCGATCAGCACCCGACCGCTGCTCGGCTGTTCCAGGCGATTGATGGTGCGGATCAACGACGACTTGCCGGCGCCGCTGCGACCGATGATGCCGAACACTTCGCCGCGCTGGATCGCCAGGTCGATGCCGTGCAACGCGGCCACCGGGCCTTGCTGGCCGTTGTAGGTCTTACCCAGATTGATGAAGCGCACATGAGCACGATTGAGCTCGGGGTGCAGCTCGGTTTGTTCAGCACGTTGAGGCTCTGGAAGTTCCAGTCGCCGTTGGATGGCGGCAGTCATGTTCAGCTTTCCCAACCGGCTTGATAGAGCTTGCCGTGAGCTTTATCCAGCGCGGCGCGCACAGCCGGTGAGTGCTGGTAGATGTCGACGAACTTGATCAGGCGCGGGTCGGTTTTGCTCTTGGGCTGGATCACGAACTGAATCACGTACTCCTTGTGATCAAGGCCATCGAACAGCAGCGCGGAGCCCGCGTCGAAGGTTTTCGACAAACGAATGTAGGCCGGATAGCCCTGGACCAGATCGGCGTCGTCATAAGCACGCACCAGTTGCACGGCTTCGACCTGGAGGATCTTGATGTGCTTCGGGTTGGCGATGATGTCTTCTTCGGTGGCCTTGTAGCCGACGCCGGGCTTGAGGGTGATCAGACCGGCCTTGGCCAGCAGCTGCAAGCCACGACCACTGTTGATCGGATCGTTGGCGATGGCCACGCTGGCGCCTTGCGGCAGTTCGTCGAAGCTTTTGTATTTCTTCGAGTAGAGGCCGACGTTGTTGATGATCCCCGGTGCGAATGGCACCAGGTCGAAACCTGATGCAGCCTTGGCGTTTTCCAGGAACGGGATGTGTTGGAAGTAGTTCACGTCGATGTCGCCGGCGGCGAGGCTGACGTTTGGCGCGATCCAGTCGCTGAACTCCACCAGCTCGACTTTCAGGCCTTGTTTGCCGGCTTCTTCGACCGCCGCTTCCAGCGGAATGGCGAAGGCGGCGGTGGTGCCGATTTTCAGTGGGGCATCGGCGGCGAAGGTCACCGAGCTGAACAGGCCGAGGGCCAGGGCCAGTGCTTTGACTGGGTGGGAGAGGTAGTGCTTTTTCATGATGGGTTATCCAGTCAGTGCATTAATTTTTTGGTGTCTGGTGGGGCCTCTTCGCGAGCAAGCCCGCTCCCACATTTGGAATGCATTCCCCTGTGGGAGCGGGCTTGCTCGCGAAGCTTTTAGCGGCGGTAAGTCGAACCGGTATGTTGCTCAGGCAAAAACGCCTCTTCACGAAACAGCTTTTGACGCAAGGTGCCGCTGTCGTAGGCCGTCTTGTACGAGCCCCGCCGTTGCAACTCGGGGATCACCAGTTCGATGAAATCCTCATAGCTTTCCGGCGTGACGATGCGGGTCAGGTTGAAGCCATCCAGACCGGTTTCGGCGATCCAGGATTCCAGTTCATCCGCCACTTGCTGCGGCGAACCGACCACGGTGATGTAGCGACCGCCGAGGGCGTGTTGTTCCAGCAATTTGCGTCGGGTCCAGTCGTTGTTTTGCAGGTGTTTGGTGGCGGACTGGATGGCGTTGCTTTTCACGTACTGAATCGGCTCATCGATTTCATATTGGGAAAAATCGATCCCGGTGGACGCCGAAAAGTGCGCCACGCCGGCCTCGGCACTGGCGTAGCTCAGGTATTCGGCATGCTTGGCCCAGGCCAGCTCTTCGGTGGCGCCAACGATCACGTTCAGGCCCATGAACACCTTGATGTCCTCGGGATTGCGCCCGGCTTCGACGGCGCTGGCGCGCACCTTGTCCACCTGCGCCTTGGTCGATGCCTTGGTCTGGCCGCTGATGAACACGCACTCGGCATGTCGCCCGGCGAACAGCAAACCGCGATCCGAACTGCCGGCCTGGAACAGCACCGGCGTGCGCTGCGGCGAGGGTTCACAGAGGTGATAACCCTCGACCTGATAGAACTCGCCCTTGTGCTCAACCTTGTGCACTTTGTCTGGCTGCGCGTAGATCCGTTGCTGCGGATCGTTGAGTACCGCGCCGTTTTCCCAACTGCCTTCCAGGAGTTTGTAGAGCACCTCCAAGTATTCGTCGGCCTGGTCATAACGACGGTCATGCTCGACCTGTTCGCTCAGGCCCATGGCCTTGGCGGCGCTGTCCAGGTAGCCGGTGACGATGTTCCAGCCGACCCGCCCACGGCTCAGGTGATCCAGCGTCGACAGGCGTCGGGCGAACAGATACGGCGTTTCGTAGGTGAGGTTGGCGGTCAGGCCGAAACCGAGGTTTTTCGTCACCGCCGCCATCGCGGAAACCAGTAAAAGCGGATCATTGACCGGCAACTGGATCGACTCTTTCAACGGCACGTCCACCGAGTTCTGGTAGACGTCGTAGACCCCAACGATGTCGGCGATGAACAGGCCGTCGAACAACCCGCGCTCCAGCAGCTGCGCCAGTTCGGTCCAGTATTCGATCGTGTTGTAGCGGGTGGACGTGTCGCGCGGGTGCGTCCACAAGCCGTGGTTGATGTGCCCGATGCAGTTCATGTTGAACGCGTTGAGCAGGATTTTCTTTTTTGCGGCGGTCATCAAATGGTCCCCCGCAGTGGCGGGTTTTCATCGTTGAGGTAGTAATTGCCGACGGCGTGGTATTTCCAGCGCACCGGGTCGTGCAGGGTGTGCACCCGGGCGTTGCGCCAGTGACGGTCCAGGCCGTGTTCGATCAGGGTCGCCTGGCTGCCGGCCAGTTCGAACAGTGTGCTGCCGGCGGCCAGGGAGATTTCGGTGCTGAGGGCGCGGGCTTCGGCGACGGCAATCGACGCGGCCGCGACGGTCTGTGCATGGGTGTCGGCCTGGGCCTGGTCGAGGTATTCACCGGCACGTTCCAGCAGTGCCTCGGCGGCGTGCAGGCGAATGCTCAGGTGGCCGAAGCTCTTGAGGGTCAGCGGATCGTCCGTGGCTTTTTCGTGGGTGGCGTCGATCCACGGCCGGGTTTTGGTGCGCACGAAGTGCAGCGCATCTTCATACGCGGCGCGGGCGATGCCGGTGTCGATGGCGGCATGGAGAATCTGCGCCAGCGGGCCGACCGGGGTCGGGCGCTCGAAAGCGCTCTGAAAGGGGAGGACATCTTCGGCGGCGACGTAGACATCTTCGAACACCACCGAACCGCTGCCGGTGGTGCGCTGGCCGAAGCCGCTCCAGTCGTCGATCACGCTCAGGCCTTTGCTGTTGCGCGGGACGAACGCCAGTTGCTGCACGCCGTTTTCATCCACCACCGAAGTGGGAATGCGCTGGGCGTAGATCGCGCCCGTGGCGTAGAACTTGCGACCATTGATGCGATAACCGCTGCCGTCGCGACTCAGGCTGGTGACGCGATCGTGTGCGGTTTTGGTGCCGAGTTCGGCCAACGCATTGCCGAAGCGCTGGCCGGCCAATACTTCGGCGTACAGGCGTTGCTTCTGCTCGTGGCTGCCGTTCACCCGCAGTACTTCCAGCGCATAGAAATGATTCTGCGGGATCTGCCCCAGGGAGCCGTCGGCCCGGGCAATCAAGGCGATGACCTTGGCCAGGGTGACATTGGAAACACCGGCGCCGCCGTATTCCTTTGGCACGCTGATGCCCCACAGGCCCGAGCGGGAAAACACCTCCAGTTCCGGGTGTGGCAAACGGCGCTCGCGGTCGCGCGTGGCGCTGTCGCGTTTGAAGTCTTCGGCAAGGTCGCTGGCGACGATCAGGGCTTGCTCATCGCTGGTGATGACCGCGACGTGGTGAGAACTTGTCATGTGTTTCTCCAGAGCTCTGGTAAAAAGTGTTCTGGTCGTCAGATCCAGGAATGCCGAGCCGGCAGCGTGCCGTTGAGGCGATAGGCGCCGACCGCGTGATACTTCCAGCGCACCGGGTCGTGCAGGGTGTGCACCCGGGCGTTGCGCCAGTGGCGGTCGAGGTTGAATTCGGCGAGCGTGGCGCGGCTGCCGGCCAGTTCGAGCAGCTTTTCGCTGGCCAGCAACGAAATCTCGGTGGTCAGCACTTTGGCTTCGGCCACGGCAATCGAGGCACGGGCGGCGGACTCGGCGGTGAAGGGTGCGGCGCTGACTTCATCGAGCACTTGCCCGGCCTTGCGCAGCAGCGCTTCGGCAGCGTGCAGTTCGATTTTCAGCCTGCCGATATCGGCGATCACGTACAGGTCATCGCTGGCCCGCTCGACCTTGGCGTCGATCCACGGCCGGGCACGGGTTTTCACGAAGTCGATGGCGTCGTCGATGGCGCCTCGGGCGATACCGGCGTCGATGGCCGCTTGAATCAGCTGCGAGACAGCACCCTGGATGTTCGGCGTGTCGTTGATCCGCCAGTTATCCACTACAAGTTCAGGATCGACCTGCACGTTGTTGAGCAAAATCGTGCCGCTGGCGGTGGTGCGCTGACCAAACCCGGACCAGTCATCGACGATGCGCAATCCCGGTGTGCCGCGACGGATGAACGCCAGTACTTGTTTGCCGTCATCGTTCAACGCTTTGACCGCAACCCAATGGGCGAACAGTGCACCGGTGGAATAGAACTTCTGGCCGTTGAGGACTCCGTCAGCGGTGATGCGTGCCTTCAGTTCCAGAGTGTTTTTGGTGCCGCGTTCCGGCCCGGCATTGCCGATGCGCCAGCCGTCGAGGACGCTTTTGAACAGCTGTTTTTTCTGCGCTTCGGTGGCGCTTCCGAGCACCAGGTTGAGAATGCCGAACTGGTTTTGCGGGATCTGCCCAAGCGCCGGGTCCGCCGCGGAAATGATCGCGAAAACCTCGGCCAGGGTGACGAACGAAACCTGCGGGCCACCGTACTCGCGGGGGATGGAAATGCTGCCCAGGCCGCTGCGGGTGAACTGTTCTATTTCAGACCATGGGAGCTTGCGCTGCCGGTCACGTTTGGCCGCTTGCAGGCGGGCGACCTGCGCCAGCTCGTGGGCCGCCTTGAGGGCTTGAGCGTCATTGCGCAAGACTTTTGCGGGCAACAACAGCGGGGCGATGTCCAGGTCACTCTGGACGATTGCATCTGCCAGACTGGACATCAGTGCCGCTCCTTGGCTGCACGCAATGCCCTGGCGATCTGCACTGGGGTGATTGTGTTCCGGACCATACCTACCTCACATCTTATGGAAGCGCCGCTTGTGGCCGCGCATGAAAACAAGGATGTCCGGTGGTCCGGTGTATATACCCTAAACGTGTATAAATATTTTATGAACTAACTTTTAGGAATATGCATAGAAGGGTGATTCCGCCACAGAGGCCTCTTCATCGTCTACGGGGCTCAGCAGCCTTGAGCTGTTGTTTCTTCGGGACCTTCAGATAAGTATTTGCACACCCGATCTTCAGCGTACGGGCTGGCGCCCAGCGGGAGTTGTTGCCCACCCGGTCGAGAATGCAGTACGTCACTTCCAGCCGCAGGTCTTCGCCGGCTTCGAGGATGATGGCCGGCGGTATCCAGACATGAATCGGCTGACCCACATCGGTGGACTTGAGCCGTGGCAGATCCATGCGCACATCGCCCCAGCGCAGGGTGATTTCGTCGTCCACGGCCATGTTCAGGTACGGCTCGATGGTCAAGGGAACACCGCGTTTGACTTGACTCGGATTGACCCCCTGACGGCGAATCGCCTCGGGAATGCTCACCGGTGCCAGGCACTGGTTTTCATCGCCGCACAGCGAGGAAGGTTGGCCGCCCGGGCAGTCGAGTTTGATCTGCACGTTTCGGCTGGCCGAAACCACCGGGTCTCGACCAACTTGCATGACCCGGTAGTGAATGCGCGAGGTACCGTTGGCGACAAAGCTTTCAGGCACCCGCAGCTGCACCGGTTGGCCGACATCGCTGGCCGTCAGCACGCGGGAGGCCACGTAGCAGTTGTCCCAGAACAGTTCGATCAGGTCGCCTTCGTCCATGGCGGGGTAGGGCGCTACCTCGATCAGCAGGTGAGCCGCGCAAGTGACGTTGATGCCGGTCTTGTTGGATTGCGCCAGGGTCGGAGCCACAAGCCCGGATTTGTTCGAGGTGCTTTTCATGAAGTCTCCTTGAAGTCTTGCAACGAAGTCCGTTTCTGGGAATTCAAAAACTAAATATCGAACAGCAAAACCATTCATTACTTTTAATTGAAATAATGAGTTGGGCGTGATGAGTGAGGTTGGTCGGAGACTAGATAAGAGTCAGGGGGAGCAAGTGTCAATGAGATTTATTAGTTATGGGTGAAGTGTGATGTTATTCAGAAAGTTCCTACGGCGCTAAGTAAGTAAACCATGCCGGTGCGTCGAATTTGTCCGCTGAAAGTGGCTATAAATGGGCTGCTTGGCGCGCGTGGTCGGCCAGGTGCTGCGAAAGGAGCCAGGTTGGGAGACGGGGATTAATTGTTGCGATGCATATATATGTACCGCGCGCGCGTACAAAATATGTATGTCGAATAGTTGTGGTTAGTTTGGTATTGATGAAGTATTTTTTTGCGGTGGTGTCACTTCCGTCCATGGAAGATGACCATTGTTTAGGAGGGTTGTTAGTTGTGGCTGTTGTTCAGGAACTTGCTGAGAAACTGTTTTGTCCGCTCTTCTTTCGGGTTGGCAAACAACGCCTTCGCTTCGCCTTGCTCGACGATCACACCCTTGTCGAAAAACACCACACGGTTGGCCACGTCCCGGGCAAAGCCCATTTCGTGGGTGACGATCACCATGGTTCGCTTCTCTTCGGCCAGGCCGCGGATGGTCGCCAATACCTCGCCCACCAGTTCCGGGTCGAGGGCCGAGGTTGGCTCATCGAACAGGATCACTTCCGGCTCCATCGCCAGCGCCCGGGCAATCGCCACGCGCTGTTGCTGGCCACCGGAGAGGCGACGTGGGTAAGCGTCCTCTTTGCCCGCCAGACCGACCTTGGCCAGGAGCTTTTTACCCAGGGCAACGGCATCGGCGAGCGGGATCTTCTTGACGATGATCGGGCCTTCGATAACGTTTTCCAGAGCGGTGCGATGGGGGAACAGGTTGAAGTTCTGGAACACGAAACCTACGTGCTGGCGCAAACGCCGCACCAGGCTCTGCTGCTGGTTCAGGGGGCGGCTGGTATCGACTTCGATATCGCCGACCTTGATCCGGCCGCTGGTGGGTTCTTCCAGAAAATTCAGGCAGCGCAGGAAGGTGGTCTTGCCCGAACCGCTAGGGCCGATGATCGCGACCACCTCGCCTTCCTTGACCTCAAGATCGATGCCGTTGAGCACGACTTGACCCTTGAACTGCTTTGTCAGTTTTTCCACGACAATCATTGGGTCAGGACTCCTGGTCGTGCCGATTGACCCGCGCTTCCAACTGGTTCTGCAGGTGCGAAAGCACCGTGGCCAGGACCCAGTAGATCAGTGCAGCGGCAAGATACATGGTGAAGATTTCGAAGGTGCGGGCGGTGATCAGCTGCGCCTGACGGAACAGTTCCGGCACCTGGATGGTAGCGGCCAGTGCGGTGTCCTTGACCAGCGAAATGAAGCTGTTGCCCAGCGGCGGCAATGCGGTGCGCATCGCCTGCGGCAGGATGGCCCGGCGCAGGGTCTGCGCGCGGGTCATGCCGATACTGGCAGCCGCTTCCCACTGGCCGCGCTCGATGGAGCTGATCGCGGCACGCAGGATTTCACAGGCGTAGGCGGCCATGTTCAGCGAGAAGCCGATCAGGGCCGCCGGCAGCGGATCCAGTTCCAGACCCAATTGCGGCAAGCCGTAATAGATCACGAACAGTTGCACCAGCAACGGCGTGCCGCGAAAGAACGACACGTAGATGCGGGCGATCCAGCTCACCAGTTTGAAGCGCGACAGGCGCATCAGCGCCAGACCGAAGCCCATCACCAGGCCGAAGAACATCCCGCCCAGGCTGAGGATGACCGTGTAATACGCGCCCTTGAGCAGAAAGGGCGCGGAGTCCAGTGCGAGTTGGAAAGCTTCTCCCATTATTGAGTGACGTCAGCGTTGAAGTATTTTTCCGAGAGCTTTTTCAGGGTGCCATCGGCGCGCAGCTTATCGATTGCCTTGTTCACCGCGGCCAGCAGTTCAGGCTCGCCTTTGCGCAGGGCAATGCCGGCTTCCTGACGGGAGAACGCATCACCGGCGGCGGTGGTGTCCTTGGCTTTTTTGGCGTATTCGAGCGCGGCGAGGCGGTCGATCAGAATGGCGTCGATGCGGCCGACACGCAGGTCCTGGAATTTGGTTGGATCATCTTCGTAGGTGCGGACGTCAGCGGTCGGCACATTGGCTTTCACCCACTCTTCGTAGTTGGTGCCCAGGCCTACGCCGACTTTCTTGCCAGACAGGTCGGCGGCGGACTTGATGTTCAGCTCGGCGGCCTTCTTCGTCAGCACCAGTGCCTGAATCCCGGAAACGGTGTACGGCTCGGAGAAGTCATACTTCTTCTTGCGCTCTTCGGAGATGGTCACCTGGTTGATCACTGCGTCCAGACGCTTGGATTCCAGGGCCGCAAGGATGCCGTCCCATTTGGTCGGTTGCAGCTTGACCTTCACACCCAGCTCTTTAGCCAGGGCTTCGGAGAACTCGACTTCGAAGCCGGCCAGTTTGCCGTCGGCGTCGACGAAACTGAACGGTGGGTAGGTGCCTTCCAGGCCGACGTTGATCACGCCTTTGTCCTTGATTTGTTGCAGTTGCTCACCGGCAACCGCCTGGCCAATCAGGCCGGCGCTCAGTGCCAGGCCCAGCGAACCCACCAGCAGATTGCGACGTAGTGCGGAAAAATTCATGACAAGCCCCTGTGTTTTCTTATGGAAGACGCTTTAGGAAAGTTGGCAAATTCGGGATTTGGACGACTGCGATATCCTGCCCTAAAGCAGCTTATGCGTCTCGCTGCAAATTCGCCTGCGGCGTGACTATAAGATGATGCCTTTAGATAGGAAAATAATAAATATTCTATTTGTTATTCGTTAATTGAATATGTGTTTCATAGGAAAAGATCGCAGCCTGCGGCAGCTCCTACATGGATCGGCATGCACTTGTAGGAGCTGCCGCAGGCTGCGATCTTTTGATCTTCTGAATCGCTTACAGAAAACCCTTATAGGCAAACAGCGCCGGTGCCCCGCCGGTGTGCAGGAAGATAATCGGACCCTCGTCGAAACGCTGACGGCCGATCCCGTCCAGCAAGCCCGCCATGGCCTTGCCAGTGTAGACCGGGTCCAGCAGCAAGCCTTCCTGACTCGCCAGCAGCTTCACCGCTGCCAGTGTGCCGGCGTTCGGCTCGCCATAACGCGGGGCGAAATACTCGTCCCACAACTCGACCTTGAAAGCCTCCGGCAGATTCACGCCCAGCAACTCGGCGGTGCGTTCGGCCAGGCCTTGAACCTTTGGCCGCTGATCTTCATCGCTGCGCGAAACCGTCACGCCGATTACTGGCAGATCCGGCAGCGCTTCACTCAAGGCCAGTGCCAGGCCGCTGTGGGTACCGGCACTGCCCGAGGCCAGGACCACGGCAGCGAACTTCAGGCCGGTGTCCTTGATCTGTTCGGCCAGTTCCAGCCCGGCGCGCACGTAGCCCAGGGCACCCAGTGCATTGGAACCACCGATTGGCACCAGGTACGGCTTCTTGCCGTTGCTGAGCAGTCGGTTGGCCAAGGCTTGCAATTGCTCGTCGGCGTTGTCGAGGTTTTCCACCAGTTCGACCTTGGCATCGAACAGGTCGAGCAGCAGGCGGTTGCCGTTGCCGGTGTAATTGCTGTCGTCAGTGCCGAGAGGATTTTCCAGAAGGGCTACGCAGCCCAGCCCCAACTTTGCGGCAATGGCGGCTGTCTGGCGCACGTGGTTCGATTGCAGTGCGCCCGCCGTGATCAAGGTGTCGGCGCCCTGGGCCAAGGCATCGGCGGCCAGGTATTCGAGTTTGCGCAGCTTGTTGCCGCCCATCGCCAGCGGCGTCAGGTCATCGCGCTTGACGTACAGGTCGCGGCCCAGCCAAGTTGACAGGCGTTCGAGTTTTTCCAGGGCGGTGGGCTGACCGAGCAGGTCGAGGCGGTTAAAGCGGGCGAGCTGTTGTTTGATCATGAGTCCGTACTGGCGGTTGAAGATCTCAGGACTATAGGCACGCCAAAAAGCTGGGGCAACCGTCAATCACTTATAGCTAATCGAAATTAGCACAGCACTATTGGTTCTTAATTTGCCTCGTGACCCTTGCCGTAAAGTAATCGCGGTCAGTGCGGCCAGACAGTCCGGCCGCCCGTGAGGAGTTTTTACCGTGAGTGAGCGTTCCAGCCATTGGCAATTGCAGACCATCGTCAGTCAGCTGCGCACGGCACGTGAACAGTGGCGTGCACAAAACGGCCGGGCCACCGGCGAGCAGGGCGGTCGCGAGTTGCCCTCTCGCGCAGCCATGGCGGACATTCTCGAAGCCCTGTGCGGTGCGCTGTTCCCGATGCGCCTGGGGCCGGTTGACCTGCGCGAAGAGAGTGAAGACTTCTACGTCGGCCACACCCTGGATGTGGCACTGAATGCGCTGTTGGCCCAGGCGCGACTCGAATTGCGCTACGCCGCGCGCCACAGTGCCCAGGCCGATACCGAAGTCGAAGCCAAAACCATCCAGATCATTCAGGATTTCGCCCTCGCTTTGCCTGGGTTGCGCAGCCTGCTGGACACTGACGTATTGGCCGCCTATCACGGTGACCCGGCGGCGCGCAGTGTCGATGAAGTGTTGTTGTGCTACCCGGGGATTCTGGCGGTGATTCACCATCGTCTGGCCCACCATTTGTACCGCGCGGGTCTACCGCTGCTGGCGCGGATCAGTGCGGAAATCGCTCACTCGGCCACCGGCATCGACATTCACCCCGGTGCGCAGATCGGCCGCAGTTTCTTCATCGACCACGGGACGGGGGTGGTGATTGGCGAGACGGCGATCATCGGCGAGCGCGTGCGGATCTATCAGGCGGTGACCTTGGGCGCCAAGCGCTTCCCGGCGGACGAAGACGGTCAGTTGCAGAAAGGCCAGCCACGGCATCCGATTGTCGAGGACGACGTGGTGATTTATGCCGGGGCGACGATTCTCGGGCGGATCACCATCGGCCAGGGCTCGACCATTGGCGGCAACGTCTGGCTGACCCGCAGCGTGCCGGCGGGCAGCAACCTGACCCAGGCGAATCTGCAGCATGATGATGGGGCGCAGAAGTAAGGATGTAGCAGCTGTAGGAGCTGTCGAGTGCAACGAGGCTGCGATCTTTTCCAAGCGCGCCGCGAACCAAAATCAAAAGATCGCAGCCTGCGGCAGCTCCTACAGAAAACCTCTAAATTCCGCGTAATACCTTTCCTTGGGCTAGCGTAATACCAGTACCGCCGAGCCCTGCGATTAGTCCTTAGCCCCCTATCCATGTTTAACTTGAACGTTCATTCAAGTTAAACCGGCGGTTCGCTGCCCGCTCACAACAGGAGGCTTGCCTTTGCTGAGTCCGATTTCTACAGCCACGTTTTACCCCTTCGAGGTGCACCGAACATGAGTGCATCGTCCATCCCTCCAAGCGGTCTGATCCGCATGAATCCGCCGGTGTTCTGGTTCTCGGCGAGTTTCATTCTGTTGTTTGGTGTCGTGGTCATCGCCATGCCCGAACAGGCCGGTGCCTGGTTGCTGGCGGCGCAAAACTGGGCGGCCAACACGGTCGGCTGGTATTACCTGCTGGCGATGACCCTGTATCTGGTCTTCGTGGTGGTCACCGCCTTGTCCGGCTACGGCAAGATCAAGCTCGGTGCCGACCACGACGAACCCGAATTCAGTTATTTGTCCTGGGCCGGCATGCTGTTCGCCGCCGGGATCAGCATCACCCTGTTTTTCTTCTGCGTGTCCGAGCCGCTGACCCACATGCTGCAACCGCCTCAAGGCGAGGCCGGTACGGCGGATGCGGCGCGCCAGGCGATGCAGATTCTGTTTCTGCACTGGGGCCTGCATGGCTGGGGCGTGTTCGCCTTTGTCGGCATGGCACTGGCCTACTTCGCCTACCGGCATAACCTGCCACTGGCCCTGCGTTCGGCGCTGTACCCGCTGATCGGCAAGCGCATCAATGGCCCCATCGGTTATGCGGTGGATGGCTTCGGCATCATCGCCACGGTGTTCGGCCTCGGTGCCGACATGGGCTTCGGTGTGCTGCACCTCAACTCGGGCCTGGACTACCTGTTCGGCATTGCCCACACCCAATGGATTCAGGTCGGCCTGATCACCCTGATGATGGGCGCTGCGATCATCGTTGCCGTATCCGGCGTCGACAAGGGCGTGCGGGTGATGTCCGACATCAACATGCTGCTGGCCTGTGCGCTGCTGCTGTTTGTATTGTTCGCCGGCCCCACGCAGCACTTGCTCAACACCCTGATCCAGAACCTCGGCGATTACCTCGGCGCCTTGCCGATGAAGAGTTTCGACCTCTACGCCTACGACAAACCCAGCGACTGGCTGGGCGGTTGGACGGTGTTCTACTGGGCCTGGTGGATTGCATGGTCGCCGTTCGTGGGCTTGTTCATCGCACGGATTTCCCGTGGCCGGACCATCCGCGAGTTCGTCTTCGGCGTGCTGTTGATTCCACTGGGCTTCACCTTGGCGTGGATGTCGATCTTCGGCAACAGCGCCATCGATCAAGTGCTCAACCACGGCATGAGCGCGCTTGGCATGTCGGCTATCGACAATCCGTCGATGACGCTCTACCTGCTGCTGGAAACCTACCCGTGGAGCAAAACCGTCATCGCGGTCACGGTGTTCATCAGCTTCGTGTTCTTCGTCACCTCCGCCGACTCCGGCACCGTGGTGCTCTCGACGCTGTCCGCCAAGGGCGGCAATCCTGATGAAGACGGGCCGAAATGGCTGCGGGTGTTCTGGGGCGCGATGACCGCATTGGTGACCAGTGCGCTGCTGTTTTCCGGCAGCATCGATGCATTGAAGTCGGCGGTGGTCCTGACCTCGCTGCCGTTCTCGCTGATCTTGCTGTTGATGATGTGGGGTCTGCACAAGGCGTTTTATCTGGAGTCGCAGAAGCAGATTGCGCAGATGCATTCACTGGCACCGGTGTCCGGTTCACGGCGGGGTGGCTGGCGCCAGCGCCTGAGTCAGGCGGTGCATTTCCCGTCGCGGGATGAGGTCTATCGCTTCCTTGATACGACGGTGCGCCCGGCGATTGAAGAAGTGTCTGCCGTGTTCATCGAAAAGGGTTTGCACGTAGCGACACACCCGGACCCGGCCAATGACAGCGTCAGCCTGGAAATCGGCCACGGCGACCAGCATCCGTTCGTTTATCAGGTGCAGATGCGCGGTTACTTCACGCCGTCGTTTGCCCGTGGCGGCATGGGTTCCAAGCAACTCAACAATCGCCGTTACTACCGGGCCGAAGTGCATTTGAGCGAGGGCAGTCAGGACTACGATCTGGTCGGCTACACCAAGGAACAGATCATCAACGACATCCTCGACCAGTACGAACGGCACATGCAGTTCCTGCATCTGGTGCGTTGATCAAGGCCTTCACGTCTCGGTGGTCAACGCCATGAACAACACCAGCGCCGCCACCGGGACGCCGAACACGGCGCTACCGACCACCAGTTCGGTGCTCAATGGCTGGCCGGCATGCACCATGCCGACTGCGCCATTGATCAGCGTCAGCGCCAGCCACAGCACGATAAAACTGTAGGCCACGGTCTGGCGGGTGAAGCCGATTTTCTCGCCGATGTAGAGCATCAACGCCAGGAGGATCAGGCCGAAGGTGATGATGATGGTGGTGTGCATGGTGTGTGCTTCCGCTGGATTTTTTTGCCTGACAAACCGCTATCGCGGTGTCTGTCTGAGCATAGTTAAACCAACCCGCCATTGACCCGCAAAATCTGCCCGTTGACCCACGCCGAATCCGGCCTGGCGAGGAAGGACACGACACGGGCAATGTCTTCTGGCTGACCGAGACGCTCCAGCGGCGCCATCTTCGCGAAATTCTGAATCTGCTCCTCACTCTTGCCGTGCAAAAACAACTCAGTCGCCACCGGCCCGGGAGCCACCGCATTGACGGTGATGTTGCGCCCGCGCATCTCTTTGGCGAACACCTGGGTCAGGGATTCCACTGCCGCTTTGCTGGCGATGTACACCGCGTAGCCCGGCAGGTTCATGCCGACGGTACTGCTGGAGAAGTTGATGATCCGGCCACCGCTGTTCAGGCGGGTCGCCGCTTCACGCAGGGTATTGAAGGTACCGCGAGCGTGGATGTTGAAGGTCTGGTCGAACAGTTCGTCGCTGTGTTGCGCCAGCGGCAGGACCTTGAGGATGCCGGCGTTGTTCACCAAAACATCGACCTTGCCGAACTGGGTTTCAACCTCGTCGAACATCCGGCGCACGTCGTCGGTATTGGCCACATCGGCCTTGATCGCTATGGCCTGGTGGCCGGCCTGACGCAGCTCCACCACCCGTTTCGAGGCTTCGGTGGCGCTGCTGGCGTAGTTGATGGCAACGGCGAAACCTTCGCTGGCCAGTTGTTTGGCGATGACCGCGCCGATGCCGCGGGAGGCGCCGGTCACGATGGCGACTTTCGGAGTTTGATGAGTCATGTTGATGTTCCTGTTGATGGGGTGTGAAGCCAATTTCACATGTTTACTCAGGCCGATAAATGCACGAGAGTTGCCTTGACTGTTCAATAATCGCCAACAATCGAGCGCCTGGAGTGAGCTGTGGACCAAGTCAAAGCGATGAAGGTTTTTGTGCGGATCTACGAGCGCAGCAGCTTCACGTTGGCGGCCGATGACCTGAACCTGCCACGTGCGACGCTGACCCACACCTTGAATCAGTTCGAGGCCTGGCTGGGTACGCGTTTGTTGGAGCGCAGCACGCGTAAAGTGCGTCCGACGCTGGATGGCGAGGCGTACTACCTGCGTTGCGTGCAACTGCTGGCAGAGCTGGAAGAAGCGCAATTGGCGTTTCGCGGTGTGGCGCCGAAGGGGCGGCTGCGGGTGGACTTACACGGGACATTGGCCAAGCACTTCGTGATCCCGGCGTTGCCGCAATTCATGGCGCGTTACCCCGACATCGAACTGTCCATCAGCGAGGCTGACCGCCAGGTCGACCTGATCACCGAAGGTATCGATTGTGTGTTGCGGGCGGGAACATTGGGCGACTCCACGCTGATCGGCAAACGTGTCGCCAACCTGCGTCAGATCACCTGCGCCAGCCCCGCCTATTTGCGCAAGTACGGTGAACCGAAGAGCCTCGCCGACCTGAGCCGGCACCGTGCGGTGAACTACGTTTCGCGCACGACGGCCAGGTTGTTCCCGTTTGAATTCATGGTGGACGGTGAACTCAAGGAAGTGGCCATCGACGGTGCGGTCTCGGTGTTCGGCGCAGAAATCTACGCCGCCTCGGCGATTGCCGGACTGGGCCTGATCCAGTGCCCGCACTACCGGATGCAAACGCAGATTTCCCAAGGTTTGGTGCAGGAAGTCCTCGTCGACACGCCACCGCCATCGATGCCGGTTTCGGTGCTGTACCCGCACAACCGACACATGTCGCCCAGGGTCCGGGTGTTTGTGGACTGGTTGGGGGAGGTGTTTGCGGGGGCACGGTAGCTTGTCAGTGGGGAAATATATGAAACGTTTCAGCTCGGTTGGGGGCATGTGGCCCGGCCCTTACGGACAAGGTGGCTCGCGCAAGTACGTGCTGGCCAACATTGCCCAGGTGCGGGCACTCAACGAAATCGCCAAGCGTCGTGGTCAGAGCCTGGCGCAACTGGCACTGGCCTGGACCCTGCGCGATCCTCGGGTCACTTCGGCATTGATTGGCGCGAGCCGGCCGGAGCAGATCATCGAGAATGTCGAGGCGTTGAAGAACCTGAGCTTCAGTGCGCAGGAACTGGCGGAGATTGACCGGTTTGCCCAGGAGGGTGGGGTCAATCTTTGGGAGAAGCCTTCTACTGCGGAATAGGTGATCGGCACTGGATTTCTGGTGCCTGTTCCGGCCTCATCGCGGGCAAGCCCGCTCCCACAGGTTTGGCGGTGTTCACAGGATTTGTGTACGCCACGGACACTGTGGGAGCGAGCTTGCTCGCGATGGGGCCATCAATGTCAGTACAAAAAATGGCTGTTCAGCGAAAGAAAGGCACATCCCCCAACACCGTCGCCCGCTGCATCACCCGCCGCGCCGGGCGGTAATCATCAACCGCGTAATGCTGGGTCACGCGGTTGTCCCAGAACGCAATGTCGTCCTGCTGCCAGCGCCAGCGAATGGTGAACTCAGGCCGCGTTGAATGGGCGAACAGGAACTTCAGAATCGCCTCGCTCTCGGTTTCCGACAGCTCGTTGATCTTCGAAGTGAAACCTTCGTTGACGAACAGCGAGCTGCGCCCGCTGACCGGGTGCGTGCGGATCACCGGGTGCGACAGCGGCGGATTCTTGCGTCGTGCTTCTTCCCACTGGGTCAGTGCTTCGGGCGTGTTGCCGTAGCGTTCCAGCGGAAACGAACGGGTGAAGTCATGGGTGGCGGTCAGACCTTCGAGCAAGGTTTTCAGCGGCGTCGACAGGGCTTCGTACGCGGCAATCCCGCTGGCCCACAACGTGTCGCCACCAAACTCCGGCAGCAGCTTGGCACTGAGCACCGCGCCCATGGCCGGGGTCGGCAGGAAGGTGACGTCGGTGTGCCAGATCGCGTTATCGCGCACGTCGGTGACGGCGGTGTCGAGGATCAGCACTTCGGGTTGTTCCGGCACATTCGGGTAGATCGGGTGAATGTGCAGGTCGCCGAAATTCGCGGCGAATCGCGCCTGTTGCTGTGGCGTGATCGGCTGGTTGCGGAAGAACAGGACCTGATACTTGAGCAGGGCTTGTTCGATGGCATCGCGCTGCTCCGGGTTCAGCGGCTGGCTGATGTCGATGCCACTGATCTGTGCGCCGAGGGCGGAGCTTAAGGGGACGATGGTCAACTGGCTCATGGTGATTCTCTTGAAATCCTGGGTGTTGATTACTGTGGGCAATTACTCAGTGGGCCTGGCCATGCCACGGCACCAGTTTGCGTTGCAGGGCACGCAGGCCCAGCTCCATCGCGAAGGCGATCAGTGCAATCACCAGAATCCCCAGTACCACCACATCGGTGACCAGAAACTGCGCGGCCGATTGCACCATGAAGCCCAGACCGCTGGTGGCGGCGATCAATTCAGCGGCGACCAGCGTCGACCAACCCACGCCGAGGCCAATGCGCACACCGGTCAGAATGTCCGGCAAGGCACTCGGCAAGATGACGTGGCGAATCAACTGCACGCGCGTTGCGCCCAGCGACTGCGCGGCACGCAATTTGGCCGGGTCCACCGTGCGCACTCCGGTGGCGGTGGCGATGGCAATCGGGGCGAAGATCGCCAGGTAGATCAGCAGCACTTTCGACAATTCACCGATGCCGCACCAGATCACGATCAGTGGCAGATAAGCCAACGGCGGAATCGGCCGGTAGAACTCGATCAGCGGATCGAGTACACCACGGGCGATACGGTTGGCGCCGATGGCGATTCCCACCGGCACGGCGGTGAGAATCGCAAAACCGAGGCCCAGGCCGATGCGGCTCAGACTCGCGCCCAGGTGCTGCCAAAGGGTTGAATCCATATAACCCGAGGTCGCCAGCAGCCAGCCTTTTTGCAGCACGGCGGAAGGTGGCGGCAGAAACAGCGGCTCGATCGAGCCGGTCGCCGTCACGGCCCACCAAATAGCAACGAGAGCGACCAGCGTCAGCACACTGATCCAGCGAGTGCTCAAACGGCGACTCGCCGGAATCACGGCTGAGCCTGGCGCTATCGTTGCGACGGGAATTTCGTAGCTGCTCATGCGCGCTCCTGCCGCTGGGCGGCGCTGCGTTGGGAGAACACTTTGGCGAGTACGTGTTCGCGGGTTTCGATAAAACGCGGGTCGGACTTGATCGAGCGAGCCGACTCACCGGCGGCATAACGCTGACCGAAATCGAGGCTCAGGCGCTCGACGATTTGCCCCGGGTTGGGCGCCAACAGAATCAGGTCGGTGGCGAGGAACACGGCTTCTTCGATGTCGTGGGTAATCAGGAACACCGGTTTGGCGGTGCGTTGCCAGACTTGCAGCAACAGCTCCTGCATCTGCTCGCGGGTGAAGGCGTCGAGGGCACCGAAAGGTTCGTCCATCAGCAACACGCGCGGGTCGGCGGCGAGGGCGCGGGCCAGGCCGACACGCTGCTTCTGGCCGCCCGAAAGCTGCCAGATGCGGCGCTGTTCAAAACCGGAAAGGTCGACCAGGGCGAGCATTTCCCGGGCGCGAGCTTCGCGTTTGTCCCGGGCGATACCGGCCAGCTCCAGACCGAACCCGACGTTGGCCAGCACGTCTTGCCACGGCAGCAGTGCGTCGTCCTGGAACACCACGCCACGCTCGGCACTCGGGCCTTTGACGGGCACGCCGTCGAGGGTGATGCGCCCGGCGCTGGGTTCGACGAAACCGGCAATCAGGTTCAACAGCGAAGTCTTGCCACTGCCGGACGGGCCGAGGGCGACCAGCAATTGCCGGGGCCCCAGGCTCAGGGAGATATCCGCCAACACCGGTTCCGGGTTGCCGGGGTACTGTGCGCTGATGCGCTCCAGCTGTAGCAAGGCCATCGCATTGACTCCCGATCAGTTGGTGATGAACTTGGCGCTGACGTACGGCGCGTAGTCCGGCAGTACCGCCTCGACCTTGCCTTGTTCCTTGAGGAACGCCGCGGTGTCGGTGATGGCTTTGGTGGTTGGCGCGCCGAGGGTGAGCACCTGGTCAGCCGCCAGCGGGTAGACGTTGCCTTGCAGCAGCAGCGGAATGTCGCCGGCCTTGGCGCCAGACAGTTTTACAAGCTTGTCGACGTTGCCTTGGTTGGCCAGCCAGGCTTGCGGGTCTTTGCGGTAATCGGCGTAGGCGTCCAGGGTCACTTTGGCGAACGCGGTGACGATTTCCGGGTGCTTCTCGGCGAAATCCTTGCGCACGATCCAGGCGTCGAAGGTCGGGGCGCCGAACTTGGCCAGCTCGCCAGAGGTGATCAGTACCTTGCCGTTTTCCTTGGCGACACCGAGGGCCGGATCCCACACGTACGTGGCGTCGATGTCACCGCGTTTCCAGGCGGCAATGATCGCGGGCGGAGCGAGGTTGAGGACGGTCACTTTCGATGGATCGATGTTCCAGTGCTTCAGCGCGGCGAGCAGGCTGTAGTGGCCGGTGGATACAAACGGCACGGCGATTTTCTTGCCGATCAGGTCTTGCGGGGTCTTGATCCCGGAACCGTCGCGGGCGACCAGGGCTTCGGCGGCGCCGATCTGGGTGGCGATGAGGAAGGTTTCCACTGGCACTTTACGGGTGATGGCAGCGGTCAGGGGACTGGAGCCGAGGTAGCCGATCTGCACGTCACCAGAGGCGATGGCGGCGATGATATCGGCACCGTTGTCGAATTTGCGCCAGCTGATATCGGCCTTGGTGGCCTTTTCGTAAGCGCCGTCAGCCTGGGCGACTTTCGCCGGGTCAACAGTAGTCTGGTAGGCGACGGTGAAGTCGGCTGCCTGGGCAAAAAAACTCGCTGTCGCCAAGGAAGCGGCCGCCAGCAAGCGAAGAGGGAAAGTCAGTTTCATCAGAAAGCTCCTTGTCAGGCGACCGAGTGTCGGCGTGAGAAAGAGACTAAATGATCTAAGAATTCGAAAATAAATAACTTTTTCGAATTAGCTTATGAGGGGAAAACCCGGTGAGTCATTGTGAATGGGCTGGAAACAAAAAGATCGCAGCCTTCGGCAGCTCCTACAGGAAACGCATTCCAATGTAGGAGCTGCCGAAGGCTGCGATCTTTCTTACAGGCGCCGATTAGTTACTGATCGCCAGAATGCTCGCCTGGTACGCCCCGACAAACACATCGAAATCACCGACTTCGTTCTGCTCCAGCTCAGCCTGCTGAGCCAGCGACGAACGCGCCCGTTCTTCAAACTTCGCCTGTTCCTCAGCCGGCAACGGCTCGCTGCGGAAGAACTCGGCATGGGCCTGGCTCTGGCGCAGGGAGAACTGGGCGAAGCTTTCCTTGTGTTCGGCCATCGCCGCCAATACCTGTGCCGACGGCGTCAGGGACGGGTCCTGGACTTTGGCTATCTGGGCGTCCAGCGCCTTGCTATGGGCATCGCCGCCATGGCACTGGTCGAGCATCGCCGCCAGAGGTGCGATTTTTTCCAGCAGCTCGCCGGCCCATTCCTTCAGGTCAACCGGCTGGCCATCCCGTTGCAGTTGCAGGCCCGGACGACGACCTTCCTTGACCACGCTGAGGAAGTTCGAGGTCGCGTTGCCGCAGCTGGTGTTGGTCAGCAGCGGGCTGTCGTTGAGCGCGCAGTACAACAGGAACGCATCAAGGAAGCGCGATTCGGTGAGGTCGATGCCCATCGGCAGGAACGGGTTGATATCCAGGCAACGCACTTCGACGTACTGGATGCCACGGGCCACCAGCGCCTGGATAGGCCGCTCGCCGGTGTAGGTCACGCGTTTCGGGCGGATATTGGAGTAGTACTCGTTTTCGATCTGCAGGATGTTGGTATTGAGCTGAACCCACTCGCCATCCTGGTGGGTACCGACTTCGACGTACGGCGCATACGGCGTGGCCACCGCTTTGCGCAGGCTGTCGGTGTAGCTGTTCAGATCGTTGTAGCACGGCGTCAGGCCGGCCTGGGCGTTGCTCTGGTAACCCAGGTCGCTCATGCGCAGGCTGGTGGCGTACGGCAGGTACAAGGTCTGCGGGTCCAGTTGTTCCAACTGGTGCGAACGACCGCGCAGGAAGCCTGCGTCCAGCGCGGGTGAAGCACCGAACAGGTACATCAGCAGCCAGCTGTAGCGGCGGAAGTTGCGGATCAGCGCGATGTAGGACGACGACTGGAAGTCGCGGTCGGTGCCGACAAAGCCTTCGGCCTGCTTGAGCAACGGCCAGAGTTTTTCCGGCAGGGAGAAGTTGTAGTGAATGCCGGCAATGCATTGCATGGTCTTGCCGTAACGCAGGGCCAGGCCCTTGCGGTAGACGTACTTGAGCTGCCCGATATTGGACGTGCCGTAATAGGCGATCGGGATGTCTTCCTCGGCCGGCAACGGGCACGGCATCGATGGGCTCCACAGGTACTCGTTGCCGAGCTTGCTGTAGGCAAAGCGGTGAATGCTGTCCAGGCTCGCCAGCGTATCGGCCGGGTCGGGCAGGGCCGGGGTGATGAACTCCAGCAGCGACTCGGAATAGTCGGTGGTGATCTGTTCATTGGTCAGCGCGGAACCCAATTCTTCCGGGTGCGGCGTTTGCGCCAGGCGACCTTCATCGGTCACGCGCAGGCATTCACGTTCGATGCCGTGAAGGCACTGTTCGAGCAGAGAGAGGTTAGCGCGCTCGCCGAGCAGAGCCAGGCGGCGGTTGAGAAGTTCGCTCAAGTTGGATTCCTTCACGCGTCAGTCGCCCCAATATGGGGGTGGGCAAGACGGTCTACAAGGGTGAAGTTAAAACTGGCGTTTTCGCCTGGTTTTGGAACTCGCCGCAATCGATGTGGGAGCGGGCTTGCTCGCGAAGAGGGCGTGTCAGCCAACAGATAATTGCCTGACACACCGCCTTCGCGAGCAAGCCCGCTCCCACAGGAAATTCCGACACTGTGGTCACAGCGCCGAAATTAACTCAAATCGATGACGACTAGCTACAGGACAGCGAACGTGCCTTGTGCTTTTGCGACCAGTTTGTCGCCCTGCATCACATCGGCCTCGACCACCAGTGTGCGGCGGCCCGGGTGGATCACCCGCGCCGTGCACATCACCTCGCCATCGGATACGGCGCGGATGTAGTTGATCTTGCACTCGATGGTCGCGCTCTGCTGGTCAAAGCCGTGGGTGCTGGAACAGGCCAGCCCCATGGCAATGTCCACCAGGCTGAACAAGGCCCCGCCGTGCAGCTTGCCGCCACGATTGCGCAGCTCCGGCTCCAGCGCCAGGGCGACTTGCGCCACCCCGGCTTCCAGACTGTGCAAGCGGCAGCCCAGCAGCTTGAAAAACGCGCTTTCGGTCAGCCCGGCGGGGATGTCCATCAGCGTTTCTTCAACTGCTTGGCATTGGCGAACAGCGAAGCCATGGCATTGTTGCTCGGTGCTGCCGCCGTGGTTTCCTTGCGCGGTGCGGTGTTCTGGGACTGGCGTGGCGCCGACCCCGGACGCGCGCCGCGAGCGCCGTCGATTTTCTCGCCCGGGGTGTCGCTCATGCGCATCGACAGACCAACGCGTTTGCGCGGGATGTCGACTTCCATGACCTTCACTTTCACCACGTCACCGGCCTTCACCGCTTCGCGAGGATCTTTGATGAATTTCTCCGAAAGCGCGGAGATATGCACCAAACCGTCCTGATGCACGCCGATATCGACGAAGGCACCGAAGTTGGTCACGTTGGTCACCACGCCTTCGAGGATCATGCCCGGTTGCAGGTCCTTGAGGTCTTCGACGCCTTCCTGGAACTCGGCGGTCTTGAACTCGGGACGCGGGTCGCGGCCGGGCTTTTCCAGTTCCTGGAGGATGTCGGTCACGGTCGGCAGCCCGAAGGTTTCATCGGTGTACTTCTTCGGGTCGAGACGCTTGAGGAACGTGGCATCGCCAATCAGCGAGCGGATGTCACGGTCGGTTTCAGCGGCGATGCGCTGAACCAGCGGATAGGCTTCCGGGTGAACCGCCGACGAGTCCAGCGGGTTTTCGCCATTCATTACGCGCAAGAATCCGGCGGCCTGTTCGAAGGTTTTTTCACCCAGGCGCGCGACTTTCTTCAGCGCAGCGCGAGTCTTGAACGCGCCGTGCTCGTCGCGGTGGCTGACGATGTTCTGCGCCAGGGTCGCGTTGAGGCCGGAGATCCGTGCCAGCAGCGCTACGGAGGCGGTGTTCACATCCACGCCGACGGCGTTCACGCAGTCTTCGACCACCGCATCCAGGCCGCGGGCCAGTTTCAGCTGCGACACATCGTGCTGGTACTGGCCGACGCCGATGGATTTCGGGTCGATCTTCACCAGCTCGGCCAACGGGTCTTGCAGGCGACGGGCAATCGACACGGCGCCACGGATCGACACGTCCAGATCCGGGAATTCCTTGGAAGCCAGCTCCGATGCCGAGTAAACCGATGCGCCAGCCTCGGAAACCATGACCTTGGTCATCTTCATGGCCGGGTATTTTTTGATCAGCTCAGCGGCCAGCTTGTCGGTCTCGCGGCTGGCGGTACCGTTGCCGATGGCGATCAGGTCCACCGAGTGCTTGGCGCACAGGGCGGCGAGCACGGCGAGGGTCTGGTCCCACTTGTTGTGCGGCACGTGCGGGTAAACCGTGGCGTGATCCAGCAGCTTGCCGGTGGAGTCGACCACGGCGACCTTGCAACCGGTACGCAGGCCCGGGTCGAGGCCCAGTGTGGCGCGTGGGCCGGCCGGGGCCGACAGCAGCAGGTCGTGCAGGTTGTGGGCGAATACGTTGATCGCTTCGGTTTCCGCGCCATCGCGAAGCTCGCCCAGCAGATCGGTCTCCAGATGGGTATAGAGCTTGACCTTCCAGGTCCATCGCACCACTTCGCCCAGCCATTTGTCGGCGGCGCGGTTCTGGTTCTGGATGCCGAATTGCTGGCCGATCATGCCTTCGCACGGGTGCATGGTGCCCGGCAGTTCGTCGCCGACTTTCAGCGCGGAGCTGAGGATGCCTTCGTTGCGGCCACGGAAAATTGCCAGCGCGCGGTGCGACGGCATGCTTTTGAGCGGTTCGTCGTGTTCGAAGTAATCGCGGAACTTGGCGCCTTCCTCTTCCTTGCCGGCGATCACGCGGGCACTGAGGGTGGCTTCCTGCTTCAGGTAGTTGCGCAGCTTGTCCAAGAGGCCTGCGTCTTCGGCGAAGCGTTCCATCAGGATGTACTTGGCGCCTTCGAGGGCAGCCTTCACATCGGCCACGCCTTTTTCCGCGTCGATGAAGCGTGCGGCTTCGGTTTCCGGGCTCAGGGACGGGTCGTTGAACAGGCCGTCGGCCAGCTCGCCGAGGCCGGCTTCCAGGGCGATCTGGCCCTTGGTGCGGCGCTTCTGCTTGTACGGCAGGTACAAGTCTTCGAGACGGGTCTTGGTGTCGGCAAGTTTGATGTCGCGTTCGAGTTGCGGGGTCAGTTTGCCCTGCTCTTGAATGCTGGCAAGGATGCTGATGCGCCGTTCGTCGAGTTCTCGCAGGTAGCGCAGACGCTCTTCCAGATGACGCAATTGCGTATCGTCGAGGCTGCCGGTCACTTCTTTCCGGTAACGGGCGATGAAGGGAACGGTAGAGCCTTCATCGAGTAGCGCGACGGCCGCTTCGACCTGTTGTGGGCGTACACCGAGTTCCTCGGCGATGCGGCTGTTGATGCTGTCCATAAAACCACCTGACAAATTGTGAAAGCAGGCTCGCAGGCGCAGAGATAGGGCCTGGGCGAGTCTGGTTGAGCGGCCTGGCCTGCGCCGCTACCTGGATCAAAAGGTATCCCGTTGACCCGTGAAATCGAACAATTACTGCCGGCGCCATGAAAAAAATGGTGTCCGTCTGTAGTACCTGTCTGATGTTGCCTGACACAAAAGGCCGCGCATTATAACCAGCGTTCCGGCATTCGGGGACATCGCGGGTTGCAGGTGCAATGGCCGGTTTTCTGGCACTAAAGGAAAAATCTGCTAACAATGCACACGGTGCGTATAACGGCAGCTACGCCATAATGCGCGCCGAGATCAAAGGAGCATCCAATGAGCAGCACTGCACAAACTGCTGAAGGCGAAAAAATTCTTATCGTTGACGACGATCCGGGGCTCAGCAGCCTGCTGGAGCGTTTTTTCGTCAGCAAGGGCTACCGCGCTCGCGCCGTACCGAACACTGAGCAAATGGATCGCCTGCTGGCGCGCGAAGTGTTCAACCTGGTCGTCCTCGACCTGATGTTGCCCGGCGAAGACGGCCTGACCGCCTGCCGCCGGCTGCGCAACGCGAACAACCAGATTCCGATCATCATGCTCACCGCCAAGGGCGACGAGCTGAGCCGCATCAAGGGCCTGGAGCTGGGCGCCGACGATTACCTGGCCAAGCCGTTCAACCCCGATGAGCTGATGGCTCGCGTCAAGGCGGTATTGCGTCGCCAGTCGGCTCCGGTGCCTGGCGCCCCGGGCAGCGAAGACGAAAGCGTGACCTTCGGTGACTACGAGTTGTCCCTGGCCACTCGCGAGCTCAAGCGCGGCGAAGAAGTGCACATGCTCACCACCGGTGAGTTCGCTGTGCTCAAGGCCCTGGTGATGAACGCGCGTCAGCCGCTGACCCGCGACAAACTGATGAACCTGGCCCGTGGCCGTGAGTGGGATGCCCTGGAGCGTTCCATCGATGTGCAGATTTCCCGTCTGCGCCGGATGATCGAGCCCGATCCGTCCAAACCGCGTTACATCCAGACTGTCTGGGGCGTGGGTTACGTGTTTGTACCGGATGGTACCGCCACCAAGTGATTGGCGATTTGTAGGAGCGGGTCACGCGGACAACGGATCAATCGATCCTGTCCGCAGACTCGCGATCCGCAATATGCGAGCATCGCTCGCTCCTGCAAGTGTTTAACGGTTATCCATGAAAACCCCCGTTTGGTTTCCCCAGAGCTTCTTCTCCCGCACCCTTTGGCTGGTGCTCATCGTCGTACTCTTCTCCAAGGCGCTGACCCTGGTTTATCTGCTGATGAACGAAGACGTGCTGGTGGACCGTCAGTACAGCCACGGTGTCGCCCTGACGCTGCGCGCCTATTGGGCTGCCGATGAAGAAAACCGCGTCAAGATCGCCGAGGCCGCGACCTTGATCCGAGTGGTGGGGGCCGGCGTGCCGGAAGGCGAACAACACTGGCCCTACAGCGAGATCTACCAGCGGCAGATGCAGGCAGAGCTGGGTGCCGACACTGAAGTCCGGCTGCGCATGCATTCGCCACCAGCGCTGTGGGTCCGGGCGCCAAGCCTGGGTGATGGCTGGCTGAAAGTACCGCTTTATCCCCATCCGCTGCGCGGCCAGAAAATCTGGAACGTGCTGGGCTGGTTCCTCGCTATTGGCCTGCTGTCCACCGCTTCGGCCTGGATCTTCGTCAGCCAGCTCAATCAACCATTGAAGCGTCTGGTGTATGCCGCGCGGCAACTCGGCCAGGGCCGCAGCGTGCGCCTGCCAATCAGCGATACGCCGAGTGAGATGACCGAGGTTTACCGCGCCTTCAACCAGATGGCCGAAGACGTCGAGCAGGCAGGTCGCGAGCGTGAACTGATGCTGGCCGGGGTGTCCCACGACTTGCGTACGCCGCTGACCCGCTTGCGCCTGTCCCTGGAATTGATGGGCGATCACACCGACCTGACCGATGACATGGTGCGTGACATCGAAGACATGGACGCGATTCTCGATCAGTTCCTGGCGTTCATTCGTGACGGGCGTGACGAGACGGTGGAAGAGGTTGACCTGAGCGACCTGGTCCGTGAAGTTGCCGCGCCGTTCAACCAGACCGAAGAAAAAGTGCGGTTGCGCCTGGAGCCTATCCAGCCGTTTCCATTGCGTCGCGTGTCGATGAAGCGACTGCTGAACAATCTGATCGGCAATGCGTTGCATCATGCCGGTAGCGGTGTGGAGGTGGCGGCGTATGTATCCGGGGACACCAGCGCACCGTATGTAGTGCTGAGTGTCATGGACCGTGGCGCCGGGATCGATCCTTCGGAGCTGGAGGCGATTTTCAACCCGTTCACCCGGGGTGATCGTGCCCGGGGTGGCAAAGGTACCGGGTTGGGATTGGCAATCGTGAAGCGGATTGCTTCGATGCATGGCGGGAATGTTGAGCTGCGTAACCGCTCGGGCGGTGGGCTGGAAGCTCGGGTGCGGTTGCCGTTGGGGTTGATGTTGCCGCGGGATGCCGTTTAAAGCCGTAGTTCTTCGGTGAGGCTAATGGCCCCTTCGCGGGCAAGCCCGCTCCCACAATGATCGTGTTGAACACAAATTTTATGTCCACTGAAGATCACTGTGGGAGCGAGCTTGCTCGCGATGGCGGCATCCCTGCCGCCACAAGGCTTGAGGGTTAACCCTTGCCCTTGGTCCGCGTCATATTCGGCCCGCCATTCTTCTCCAGATGCTCAATGATGATCCCCGCGACATTCTTCCCGGTGGTGGTCTCAATCCCCTCAAGCCCCGGCGACGAGTTCACTTCCATCACCAACGGCCCGTGATTGGAGCGCAGGATGTCGACGCCCGCCACCGCCAGCCCCATGACCTTCGCCGCACGCAACGCCGTCATGCGCTCTTCCGGGGTGATCTTGATCAGGCTCGCGCTGCCACCGCGATGCAGGTTGGAACGGAATTCGCCGGGTTTGGCCTGGCGCTTCATCGCTGCAATCACCTTGTCGCCGACGACGAAGCAGCGAATGTCCGCGCCACCGGCCTCCTTGATGTACTCCTGTACCATGATGTTCTGCTTGAGGCCCATGAACGCCTCGATCACCGATTCCGCAGCCGTGGCGGTTTCGCACAGCACTACGCCGATGCCCTGGGTACCTTCCAGCACCTTGATCACCAACGGCGCGCCGTTGACCATTTCGATCAGATCGGGAATGTCATCGGGGGAGTGGGCAAACCCGGTCACCGGCAAACCGATCCCGCGACGGGACAGCAATTGCAGCGAACGCAGCTTGTCCCGGGAACGGGCAATGGCCACCGATTCGTTGAGCGGAAATACCCCCATCATTTCGAACTGGCGCAGCACTGCACAGCCATAAAAGGTCACGGATGCGCCGATCCGTGGAATCACCGCATCGAAGCCTTCCAGCGGTTTGCCGCGGTAGTGGATCTGCGGCTTGTGGCTGGCGATGTTCATGTAGGCGCGCAAGGTGTCGACCACCACCATTTCATGGCCACGCTCGGTACCGGCTTCGACCAGACGACGGGTGGAATACAGACGCGGATTCCGCGACAGCACAGCGATCTTCATGCAACACCTGTGGAGGAGGTAGATACCGGGAACACCGGCTTGTCTTGTACATACTTGATGCCCGGATTGACCACCAACTGGCCGTGGATCAGGGCTTTGGAGCCGAGCAGCAGGCGATAACGCATGGATTTGCGGCAGGCGAGCGTGAACTCGACCCGCCAGACCCGATCACCAAGGGCCAGGGTGGTGCTGATCACGTATCGCACCTGCGCGTGACCGTTTGAGCTTTTAATGGTTTTCCTCGTCACCAGCGGTGCTTCGCAGCGCCGGTGACGCAACTGAACCACCGTGCCCAGGTGCGCCGTGAAGCGCACCCACTGCTCACCGTCCCGGTCAAATGTCTCGATGTCGGTGGCATGCAGGCTGGAAGTGCTGGCGCCGGTGTCGATTTTTGCCCGAAGGCCGGCGACTCCCAAATCAGGGAGCGCCACCCACTCGCGCAGACCGACAACGGTCAAATGGTCAAATGTCTTCAAAATTGCTCAACCGGTAGAAACCGCTCGGGCCGCATGCGGCCGGATTCGCGGTATTCACGCAGAATAATGATTAAAAGGCGACAGATATCTACGGCCCGGATTTCCAGCCTCCCAAGGAGGTTATGGAATGTCAGCATTGTAATCCGAGCCGGTGAAATTCTTGGTACGTCAGAAACGGTAGTACAGTTCACCAATATTTCAGAATGAGGAAATTCCATGGCACAAAAAAACGAAGAGGACGACAAAGTCCGCCTCGATAAATGGTTGTGGGCTGCACGATTCTACAAAACCCGCGCCCTGGCCAAGGCGGCGATTGAAAGCGGCAAGGTGCATTGCCGGGGCGAACGCTGCAAGCCGGGTAAAGAGCCACGGATCGGCGATGAGTTCGTGATTCGCACCGGTTTCGAGGAGCGCACGGTGGTGGTCCTGGCACTGTCGATCGTTCGTCGCGGCGCACCGGAGGCGCAAACCTTGTATGCCGAAACCCTGGCCAGCATCGCCAAGCGCGAAGAGGCCGCGGCGCAAAGAAAGGCCGGAGCCCTGGGCGTAAGCACCGACGGCAAGCCGAGCAAGAAGCAGCGGCGGGATTTGTTCAAGTTTCGTGGCAGCAGTAACGACGACTAATACAGATATTTCTCGGGCGAGTGCCGCGCACTCGCCAGGTTTCACCGCACCTTCAGGCACAGACTTGCAATTGACCCGGTGCGCATCCATATCTGTGCCTGGCCAGCAGTGCATCGCATGGACGATATCGCCGCTCGTCGAAAATCACACACAGTCTCTGACCTGTAGGCCATAACCACATTGCCAGCAGTGCAGAGCGGGAAACGACCCGGAACCCATCAGCGCTTGTTCCACCTTGCTTGGATCAGGCCCGGATTGTTCATAAAATGCCTTTCATGGCTGAATGTTGCGCACCCGAGGGGTGGCGCAAGGTCAATTTCTTGTTTCCTGTAACCATTTTCACTACTTCAGATACCCAGACCTATGACCGATCACGCGGATAACGACTTCACACAACGCTTCATCTTCGATGACAGCGACACCCGTGGCGAGCTGGTCTCGTTGGAGTTCAGCTACGCCGAAGTCCTGGCCAAACACGCTTACCCACAGCCAGTCGCGCAATTGCTCGGCGAGCTGATGGCGGCTGCTTCGTTGCTGGTCGGCGCGATGAAATTCGATGGCTTGCTGATTCTGCAGGCCCGCTCCGAGGGTCCGATTCCGTTGTTGATGATCGAGTGCTCCAGCGAGCGCGACATTCGTGGCCTGGCCCGTTATGAAGCGGACCGCATCGCCCCCGACGCGACCCTGGCCGATCTGATGCCCGACGGTGTTCTGGCACTGACCATCGACCCGAAACAAGGCCAGCGCTACCAAGGCATCGTCGATCTCGACGGCGCCACGCTGTCCGAATGCTTCACCAACTACTTCGTCATGTCGCAACAGATCGGCACGCGTTTCTGGCTGTATGCCGACGGCCGTCGTGCCCGTGGCCTGTTGCTGCAACAACTGCCGGCCGACCGTTTGAAAGACGAAGACGAACGCGCCGCCAGCTGGCAGCACATCACCACCCTGGGCGGTACGCTGACCGCCGATGAGCTGTTGAGCCTGGACAACGAAACCGTGCTGCACCGCCTGTACCACGACGAGCAGGTGCGTCTGTTCGATGTGCAGAAGCTGCGCTTCCGTTGCAGCTGCTCGCGCGAACGTTCGGCCAATGCGCTGGTCAGTCTGGGTATGGAAGATGCGCAGCAATTGGTGGTCGAACACGGTGGCAACATCGAAATCGATTGCCAGTTCTGCAACCAGCGCTACCTGTTTGACGCGGCCGATGTCACTCAATTGTTCGCCGGTGCGGGTATCGAGACGCCGTCAGATACCCGTCACTAAAACGGTTCAGCGCAGGTAAATTCACTGCCTTGCGCCGGATTAACGCCGTTACGACAGGAGGGGCCTACTCTTTTTGGGCTTTTCTGGCATAATCCGGCCCACTTTTTTCGCGGTAGTAGTGCACGACTTTCTACTACAAAAACGTTTGGAGCACTCGGCCACTGGCCGACGGGGAACCTCATGACGCAAGCCAACAATGCCGTGTACACCGATCTGAGTGTTGATGATCTGGTTAAAGAAGCCCTCAACCGTGGTGAAGGCGAGCTTGCCGATACCGGCGCACTGGTTGTTCGTACCGGTCACCGTACCGGCCGTTCGCCAGTCGATCGTTTCATCGTTGAAGAGCCAAGCACCCAGGCCGCCATCGCCTGGGGCCCGATCAACCGCAAGTTCCCGGCCGACAAGTTCGACGCCCTGTGGGCTCGCGTTGAGGCATTCAACAACGCGCAAGAGCATTTCGTTTCCCACGTGCATGTAGGTGCGGCTTCCGAGCACTACCTGGCCGTGAAGATGACCACCCAGACTGCCTGGCAGAACCTGTTCGGCCGTTGCCTGTTCATCAACCCGGCTCAGTACAACCCGGCGGGTCGTGACGAGTGGCAGGTCCTCAACGTTGCCAACTTCGAGTGCGTGCCAGAGCGTGACGGTACCAACTCCGACGGCTGCGTGATCCTCAACTTCGCACAGAAGAAAGTGCTGATCGCCGGCATGCGTTACGCCGGTGAAATGAAGAAAGCCATGTTCTCGGTGCAGAACTTCCTGCTGCCGGCTGCCGACGTACTGCCAATGCACTGCGCCGCCAACATCGGCGAAGAAGGCGACGTGACCCTGTTCTTCGGTCTGTCCGGCACTGGTAAAACCACCCTGTCGGCCGACGAAAGCCGTTACCTGATCGGTGACGACGAGCACGGCTGGGGCGAAGGCGTTGTGTTCAACATCGAAGGCGGTTGCTATGCCAAGTGCATTGACCTGTCCGAGAAGAACGAGCCGGTTATCTGGAAAGCCATCAAGCACGGCGCGGTATTGGAAAACGTCGTTATCGACGACGCCAAGCACGCCGACTACGCCGATGTCAGCCTGACCCAGAACAGCCGCGCCGCCTACCCGCTGGAGCACGTTGCCAAGCGCTCCGAGAAGAACCTCGGTGGCGAGCCGAACGCTGTGATCTTCCTGACCTGCGACCTGACCGGCGTGCTGCCGCCAGTGTCGATCCTCAACGAAGAACAAGCGGCTTACCACTTCCTGTCCGGTTACACCGCTCTGGTCGGTTCGACCGAAATGGGTTCGGGCAGCGGCATCAAGTCGACCTTCTCCACCTGCTTCGGCGCACCGTTCTTCCCGCGTCCGGCCGGCGAATACGCTGAACTGCTGATCAAGCGCATCCGCGGCTTCGGCTCCAAGGTCTACCTGGTCAACACCGGCTGGACCGGCGGTGGCTACGGCGTCGGCAAACGCTTCAACATCCCGACCACTCGTGCCGTGATCGCAGCGATCCAGAGCGGCGCGCTGATCGGTGCCGAGACCGAGCACCTGGACACCATCAACCTCGACGTGCCACTGGCCGTAGCGGGAGTTGAGACAGGCCTGCTGAACCCACGCAACACCTGGGCCGACAAAGCCGCCTACGACGAAGCCGCCAAAGCACTGGCCGGCCTGTTCATCGAGAACTTCAAGAAGTTCGAAGTGAGCGACGCGATCAAGGCTGCGGGTCCAAAGTTGTAAGTGTTGGTTTGAGCTAACGAAGACGCCGCCCCTCGGGGCGGCTTTTTTGTGCGCAAAATTCAGTTTTTCGCGGGCAAGTCAGAATGCGTCGGGCCGTTACAGGCCTTCGAGCTCATCCGTGTCCCAGCGTTGGGCCTTGATGGCCCGGTAGAGCATGCCGATGGTCAATGGCACCTTCTCGCCGCGACCCTTGGCTTTTCGCTTTAGATTCACGTCAAAGCCGTCGGGCTGGAAATAGCGATAGCTGTCGAAATCCACGAAATCGATGGCGAAGTGGTCTTCCAGGGTTTCGATCAAATGCCGGGCGTCTGCACCGTTGCAGCCCAGGTCGAAATTGATCGAGGTGCCGAGGCTGATGGCTTTGCGTTCGGGGAAGCCGAGTTCTTCATGCAGCAGTTGCATGAGTTGCTGCATCAAGTGGTCGTCCGGGAGGTTGGGGGCGAGGTTCATTGCTTAGGCTCCGCTAATCGAAATGCAGGCGTCATATTATCCTGCTCACGTTTCGATAGCCCCAAAGCCCCCGCTAGTGTTGGCCATTGGCTGACAACTTCTTTGAAGCTGTCGATGATGTTTTCTGCATCCGCACGACCGACCCGAAAATACTCTGCCACTTCCCGGGCCAGCTCCAGATCCAGTGCGTTATCGGTATCTGTGATGTTGAGCTTCAAGCCGTCTGCGTGCGCCACCGGGTTCATGTCATAGGCGGCAGACAATCGCCATCCCCGACCCGGATCAAGGATAAAGCCGTGGTTACGCAGGTGATCGTCGCTGTTGGAGACCAGGATGTTGAACACAATCCGAGACCACAACTCCCGTAAGTCTGCTTTGGTTTCCGAGCCGTGTTCCATGAGCACTTCAGCCAACTCAAGGTAGCTCGCACCGACGGAGGCATCGTCACCATCAACGCGATCAGTCATGGTCATGCCTGAGGCAAAGTGCAGTCGGCCACCCCGTTCAGTGCGGTCGAAGCGCTTGACCATGAAGCAGTGATGATCACTGGCGTAGCGTCGGGCGATGCCGGTTGCGACTCGCAGGCCACAATGATTGGCCAAGGCATTCACCACCAGTTCCCAGGCGCCAATGTCATAGTCATCGCGGGTGCTGGGGAACTTGGCAATCCACAAGTGACCGTGCTCGTCTGCAACGCTGGCCTTGGGGCGGGCGCCACCCAGTGAGCCTCCGGGCGCGATCAGCATTCTCAGCCACTCGCGGCCATCGAGTGAGGTGTTGTCCGGATCGTTTTCCAGAGCTCGGCTTGCTTGTTCCAACGCCCGCAGCTCAATGAAGGGTGGGGCGGCCACGCCATCACGATCATCGAGAAAGTTGCCTTGGTCATTGAGCTTGTAGCGGATCGCACCGACCCGATAGAGATCATGTACGCCTAACAGGAAATCTGACTCGTGGAGCTTGCTGCCTTTGGCAGCCAGGCCGTCGCGGGTATCGCGCTCCAGCCGTCGCTTCATCAGTAATTGACCCCACCGATCCGGGCTTGAATCAGCGAACACGCCAAACCGACTTTGATGTTGCCCCGGGAACTGACGACCTTCATAGAGCCCGATTCGAGGGTCCAGGGAGCTGAAGGTCAACTCGGGATCTGCCAGCGCAGCCGTGTCGTACTCAAACTCGAAGACTTCTGTGGAGCGGGCCTTTCGGGCATGCAGGAAACCGAGACGTCTGGGCCCATTCAAGGATTCCCAATCGGCATACACCGCAATCTGCGTCATTTCTCACCTGTCGTGGACTTGGTTTTTTTCTTGGTCAACAGATTGGAGAGTGAGTGGGTATTGAAGGGGAAGTCTGCGGATAGGTCTGCTGTGGTGGCGCTTTCAATCACTCCAGTGCCTTTTTCAGGTATTGGAGCATTTGTTTTCACTGCACTCGTTCTGCGTGCTCGCTGGCTTGAGCCTGCGGTGGAGGTGGTGCTGGATTTCAGTTGTGCGTCCTGCAGTTGACGGCCCACTTCATCGGCTGCCGCGAGTTTGCTCAAGTCTTTTTCCAGACCCAGAACTTGCATGACAGACAGGTAGGCTCCGATGGTCACCCCTGAGCCACCTGATTCCAGGGAGCGCAAAGTTGTCAGTGACATGCCCGCCCTCTCAGCGACTTGTTTAGCGGTGAGTTTGCGGCGTAGGCGAGCGAGTTTCAGTCGCTCGCCGAACTCGGAAAGTAGTCTGGAAGCGGCGGGCAAGAGTGGAGCTGTCTTCTTGGCCATGTGCCAATATTCCTTCAATAAGGCGCTATAACTGCCAGAATAATAGCACTTAAAGGAAAAGGTGAGCTGCGATTGGGACATTGAAAAAGACACCCTTCTCGTGACGCTGATTTCCTTAAGGAAGGTATGTTAACTGGCATTATTCCAGCTGTTTTATATTAAAACAGCCAGAATAATTCCACTTTAGTGCTCTGGTGAATGGCGTCAGACCGGGGCTTTCCAGTTGAGCATGCGTTGCTGGGCGACCTTGAGCAGATCGCAGCCGTCCTGGGTCAGCAGGTAGAGGGCGTGGGTGATGTGCGGGATGTCTTCGAGGTCGCCGTGTTTGAAGCATTGGCAGTGCAGGGTTTGCAGCAATTCGCTGGAGGCCCGGATGCGCTGGAGGGCGGCGTCGAGGATGTCTTGGGGGTTGGCCTCTGTGTCGATGATCAGGGGCAGGGTGTCGGTGAGGTTGGTGTGGAGTGGGAGATAGCGTTCGTTGGTGAACGGGTTCCATTTGTTCATTTTATGTATTCTCAAATGCTTTAGATGAAACCACCGCCATCGTGACCAAGCGATGGGAGGCGGACTGTGTTCGGGTTGGTCAACCGGGAGAACACACAAAACCGGCACGCTCGAAGGCGTCCCAAACACAGCCACCATAAAGCGTGCAGACACTTGAGTGCCGGCAGCATACAACGGACGCGTTTATGTGTTCCATCGGGTGACCAAGCCCAAGTCGCTGATTTGGCAGCGACACTCCGGACTATAGGAGTGAGTCACTGGTCATCGATAGCCGACAAGGTGTTTTGTTTTGTAGGACCTTGCCGAAGCTTCCATAGGTCGTTGCTGACGGAGTTATCCACAGCGAAATATCCAGAACTTGCATGTCCTCAGAGGGGCCGCGTTATCGTTCTTCGCGAGCAGGCTCGCTCCCACAGTTGGTGGTGCTTCAGCCGGTGAATTTCGGCAAACGCTGGCGGGCGATGTCGAGCAGGTCGTTGCCGTCCTGGGTCAGCAGGTACAGGGCGCCGACGATCTTGGGGATGTCGCTCGCTTCGGCCTGTTTGAAACACGTGCAATAAAGGGTTTCGAGCAGGTCGCTGGCGGCGCGGATGCGTTGTCGGGCGGCGTCGAGGATCTCGAAGGGGTCGGCCTCGGTATCGATGACCAGCACCGGGGTTTCGCTGTATCGGGTCTTGAGTGGGTGGTAGCGGGTTGTCAGTGAGTCGGGGTTTTTCATTGAGTGGGTCCTGTGCGAAATCGGCAAATGTTCCCGGCTGGCCGAGACACTGTTTTCAGCCGCGCTGGAAACTATAGGAGGGTATGGCGTTGCGGGACAAGACGGCTGAGATCGACAGGCTTTGTAAGGGTTTTGTCATATTTTGAGGAAGGGGACTACACGTTGGGGCTGGGTTTTCAACGTGGAATGGCGAGAGGTAAAAATGCTTACAGCGTTTTCAGCCGCTTCGCAGTAAATCTCGGTAGAGGGGGCCTCGGACATTGTCGGGTATTTCGAATTTTGCGGTGGGTGTGCTGGCCTCTTCGCGAGCCTGCTCGCGAAAGCAATCTGCCAGTTACCCGATTCCTCAAGCCCTTTGAATCATCCGCTGTATCATCCCCTATCGTTTTTGCCCCCGACCTTTTCTCGACTCGCTGCGATCGCCGGCTAGGCTTTTGACTCCGCAGCAGTCAACGGAGTGACAGCTTATGCACAACACCCTGGAACAGGTTTTCGGTTATCCACAATTTCGACCCGGTCAGGAGGCGGCCGTCAGTGCTGTGCTGGCGGGGCGCTCGGCGGCGGCGATTTTCCCCACCGGTTCCGGCAAATCCCTTTGCTACCAATTGCCGGCGCTGTTGCTGCCGCACCTGACGCTGGTGGTCTCGCCGCTGCTGGCGTTGATGCAGGATCAACTGGCGTTCCTGCAACGCCACGGCATCTCGGCGGGCAGTATCGATTCGGCCCAGAGCCGCGATGACGCCAGCGACGTCATGGCCCGGGCAAAATCCGGCGAACTGAAGATTTTGATGATCTCCGTGGAGCGCCTGAAGAACGAGCGCTTCCGGCATTTTTTGCAGCAAGTACCGATCTCGCTGCTGGTGGTGGACGAGGCGCACTGCATTTCCGAATGGGGGCATAACTTTCGGCCGGACTACCTCAAGCTTCCCGACTATCAACGCCAGTTCAACATCCCGCAGGTGTTGCTGTTGACCGCAACGGCGACGCCCAAGGTCATCGCCGACATGCAGGCGAAATTCGCCATCGCTGCCGACGATGTGGTGACCACCGGTTTCTATCGCCCGAACCTCAATTTGCTGGTGGAGCCGGTTCGCGGAGCGGACAAGCGCAGGCGTCTGGTCGAATGGATGAGCCAGCGTCCGGACCAGCCGAGCATCGTCTATGTCACCTTGCAGAAAACCGCCGAGCACATCGCCGAACACCTGAACCGAAACGGCATTCAGGCCGAGGCTTATCACGCCGGGTTGCCCCATGAGCAACGCGAGGCAATCCAGAAACGCTTCATGGGCGGTCAGTCCAATTGCATCGTCGCCACCATCGCTTTCGGCATGGGCATCGACAAGAGTGACATCCGCAATGTGGTGCATTTCGACCTGCCCAAATCCATCGAAAACTACAGCCAGGAAATCGGCCGCGCCGGGCGTGACGGGCAGCCGTCGGACTGCCTGGTGTTGGCCAACCGCGATAGCCTCAACGTGCTGGAGAACTTCGTCTACGGCGACACGCCCGAGCTGGATGGCATCCGTTGCGTGCTTGACGAGATGCATGCCGCCGCAACCGAAGGGCAGTGGGAGTTTCTGCTGGGGCCATTGGCCGATCAGAGCAATATTCGTCAGTTGCCGCTAAAGACCTTGCTGGTGCAACTCGAATTGCGCGGGCTGATCGCCCCGCGCTACGCCTACTACGCCGAGTACCGGTTCAAGTATGTGCAGGAGCCTGAGGCGCTATTGGCGCGTTTCGAAGGCGAGCGCAGGGATTTTGTCGCGGCGATCATCCAGACCTCCAGCCGCGCCCGGACCTGGGCCACGGTGAATTTCGAGGCGTTGTACGAACAGCATCAGGCCGAGCGCAGTCGGGTGGTAAAGGCGCTGGATTACTTCCAGGAGAAGGGCTGGGTGGAGCTCGAAAGCAAGCAGATGACCGAAGTCTACAGCGTGCTGCAAAGCGGGTTCGACAGCGCCGCGTTGAGTGAGGAGCTGCACGGCTATTTCACTCGGCATGAGCGCACCGAGGTCGCGCGGATACACGCGATGCTGGACCTGTTCGCCACCGACCGTTGCCTGGGTTATCGCCTGGCCGAGTATTTCGGCGACCACAATGCCCCGCAGCAATGCGGGCATTGTTCGGTGTGTCATGGGCAAGTGGCGCGGCTACCGACACCCCCGGAGTTGCCGGCACTTGTGGATAAGAATTTCGAGGCGCTGTGTGGCGGTTTTATCCACAGGCACGAGCAGCATACGGGCAACTTGCCTTCGGCCGAACGCGTGACACGGTTTCTGTGTGGGATCAGCGTGCCGTTGTTCACCAAGCTCAAGGCGCGGTCGATTCCCGGGTTTGCGGCGTTGGAAGATTATCCGTATGCCGGGGTGCGGGAGTGGGCCGAGCAACATCTGGCAGGCTGAACCGTGGTCCTTGTGGGAGCGGGCTTGCTCGCGAAAGCGGTGGGTCAGTCACCATCACTGCCACTAGATGGATCGCCTTCGCGAGCAAGCCCGCTCCCACAGGGGTTTGCGGTGTGCTCAAAGGGCTACATCCATCCGCTGAATGTTGCTCATCACAGGAATAAATTTCAAAAAAGCCCGGTGGCTGACTATGGTGGTGGCTGTCTTCGGATCGCCAACAAGAGAACAAAACATGAGCCAGACACCGTCGAATATTCAGCGCGCCGCCGTCATCGGCGCGGGCACCATGGGCCGTGGCATTGTCATGTGCCTGGCCAACGCCGGAGTGGCCGTGCAGTGGGTCGACAACAATCCGCAAATGCTGGAGCAAGCGCTGGCCACCGTGGCGGACACCTATGCCCACAGTGTGCGTCAGGGCCGAATTGATCAGGGTGAAGCCGATGCCCGTGTCGCGCGCGTTACGGCGGCAGATAGTTATACGGCCATCCGCGATGTCGACCTGGTCATCGAAGCGGTGTACGAAAACCTCGAGCTCAAGCAGAAAATCTTCCGCGAGCTCGATGACCTGCTCAAACCTGAAGCCATTCTGGCCAGCAATACCTCGGCGCTGGACATCGACGCCATTGCTGCGGTCACCCGCCGTCCGCAACAAGTACTGGGCCTGCACTTCTTCAGCCCGGCGCACATCATGAAGCTGCTGGAAATCGTCCGTGGCGCGCAGACTGCACCGGCGGTGCTCGACGCGGCGCTGGCGCTCGGCCAGCGCATGGGCAAGGTCAGTGTGGTGTCGGGCAATTGCGACGGTTTCATCGGCAACCGCATGCTCAATACCTATGTGCTCGAAGCGCGAAAAATGCTGCTGGAAGGCGCTTATCCGTATCAGGTGGACGCAGCGCTGCAAGGCTTCGGATTCGCCATGGGGCCGTTCCGCATGTTCGACGTGGTGGGCGTCGATCTGCAATGGCGCTCGCGCCAGTTATCCGGTGTCGGGCAAGATGCGCCGGAAGTTCAGGTGGATAACCGTTTGTGTGAACAAGGGCGTTTCGGCCAGAAGAGTGGCAACGGTTTTTACCACTATGAGCCGGGCAGTCGTCAGGCCGAACACGATCTGCAGGTGGATGCACTGGTGCTTCAAGTCAGTGAGGAACTGGGGTTCCAGCGCCGCGAGATCGGCCCGGAGGAAATCCTTGAGCGCTGCTTGCTGGCACTGGTCAACGAAGGCGCGAAAATCCTTCAGGAAGGCATCGCCGGGTCGGCCCACGATATCGATCTGGTCTACCTCAACGGTTACGGTTTCCCGGCGGACAAGGGCGGGCCGATGGCTTGGGCGGATCAGCAAGGGCTGGCGGACATTCACCGGCGCTTGATGGACCTTGAGACGCGTCAGGGCGATCACTGGCAACCGGCGCGGGTGATTGGTGAGCTGGCGGCTGGCAAGGGGTTCGCTGACAAGTGATTGATGTGGCGCCTGTGAGGGCGCCTTCGCGAGCAAGCCCGCTCCCACATTGGATATCGGTCGTACACAAAATCTGTGTTCACCGAAGATCAATTGTGGGAGCGGGCTTGCTCGCGAAGAACGATAACGCGGTTTTCGCCTTAGACTTGGCGAACCAACTCCAGGAATCAACGCCAATGCCCCAACGCACCGACTATCCGCACTTCCAGCCCATCACCACCCGTTGGCACGACAACGACGCCTACGGTCACGTCAACAACGTGACCTACTACAGCTTCTTCGATACGGCGGTGAACACTTACCTGATCGAAATCGGCGGCCTGGATATCCATGACGGTGAGGTGGTGGGGTTCGTGGTGAGTTCCTCCTGTGATTACTTTGCTTCCATTGCCTTCCCGGACCGCATCGAGATCGGTCTGCGGGTGGGCAAGTTGGGCAACAGTTCGGTGCAATACGAACTGGCCGTGTTCAAGCAAGGAGAAGACGAGGCCTGCGCGGCGGGGCGCTTCGTGCATGTGTTTGTCGATCGTGGGTCAAATCAGCCCGTGGCGATTCCTGCCGGGTTGCGCGGGGCGCTGGAGCGTCTGGTGGTTCAGTAAGGCAAAAAAAATCGCAGCCCTTGGGCTGCGATTTTTGTTGTACTCACCAACGAGGCGCTCGAGGCCTTAATCGCGGTAGTACTTGTGGTGCTTGCGATGACCATAGGCATGGCCACGGCCCGGATGGCCGTCACGGTAGTAACGACGATCACCATGGCGGCGATATGAACGACGATCGTCGTCGTCATCATCATTGTCGTACTCTTTGCCCATGTAGTTACCCAGCGCGCCACCGGCGCCGCCGCCTGCTGCGGCGCCGATCAGGCTGCCGGTGGTGCCGCCCACGCTGCGGCCGACCACGTTACCGCCCGCGGCACCCAACGCACCGCCAAGGGCTGCTTCGCCACGGCTGTGTTTGTTTGCGCCGACGGCGCTACCACCCGCGCCACCCAGGGCCGCGCCGATGGTGGAACCTGTATTGCCGCCTAACGACTGGCCGACGACCGAGCCTAAAACCCCGCCCAATGCGCCGCCTACACCGGCTTCGGTGGTGCCGCCAGCAGACGCGATACCGCTGACCAGGCCAAGGGACAACAAGAGAATCGAGGAGAACTTCATGGAGGAACCTCAAGGGGATGACGGCGCGATCCTGAGGCTCTGGAATGGGCGTGACAATCGAAATCCGACGAATAACACGACTTGTATACAATATTGCAAGTTACTGTTTTTTGGGCGGAACTTAACGTTTTTTTGTCGGTCTTTTACTACTTCGCAAAGGCCGTTTTCGTGAGGGAACGGCCTTTTTTGTGGGCGAAAGAAATGTGCTGGATCCGGAAGGCTCGTTGAGTGATCTGGCCTCATCGCGAGCAAGCTCGCTCCCACAGGGATTTCAGTCGAACGCAGATTATGTGAACAACAGAAAAAACCTGTGGGAGCGAGCTTGCTCGCGATGGGGCCAGTTCAGACTACGTGTTACGCCGACCTGGCCATGATCAGCCCAGTCTCACTCGCCGCTTCCAACCGGATCGCCACAAACTTCGATGTCGGCGTATGGCTGCCATCGCCGGTGCTTTCCAGGGGCACCAGCGGGTTCACTTCCGGATAGTAGGCCGCCGCTTGCCCGGCCGGGATATCAAACGCCAGCAGCGTGAAGCCTTTTACCCGACGTTCCACGCCATCGTCCCAGAGCGAGACGATGTCCGCCTTTTGCCCCGGCTTGAAGCCCAGGCGAATGATGTCGGCTTCGTTGACGAACAACACGTCCCGCTGACCCTTCACGCCGCGATAACGGTCGTTGAGGCCATAGATGGTGGTGTTGTACTGATCGTGGGAACGCATCGATTGCATGATCAGATCCGGCAGTACTCCGGTGGCGCGGGTGCGTTCGTGCACCAGGTCTTTGGGCAGCGCGTTCGAGCGGAAATTGGCCCGGCCCGAGGCGGTGTTCCACTTGCGTGCGCCGGCACTGTTGCCCAGGTAGAAGCCGCCCGGATTCTTGACCTTCTCGTTGAAGTCCTTGAAGCCGGGAATGGTCTCGGCGATCAGGTCGCGGATGCGGCTGTAGTCGGCCACCAGCCAGTTCCAGTCCACCGGGTGGCTGCCCAGGGTCGCGGCAGCGATGCCGGCCAGGATCGCTGGTTCCGAGCGCATCTGGTTCGACAGCGGCTGCAGCTGGCCATTGGAGGCGTGGACCATGCTGAACGAGTCTTCGACGGTAATTGCTTGCGGGCCTTCGGTCTGGATATCGATGTCGGTGCGGCCCAGGCACGGCAGGATCAGCGCGTCCTTGCCGTGGGTCAAATGGCTGCGGTTGAGCTTGGTGCTGATCTGCACGGTCAGGTCGCAGTTTCGCAGGGCCTGGAACGTGCGCGGGCTGTCCGGCGTGGCCTGGGCGAAGTTGCCGCCCAGGCCGATGAAGACTTTCGCCCGCCCTTCAGCCATCGCATGAATCGCCTCGACCACGTTGTGGCCGTTGTCGCGTGGCACCTTGAACTGGAAGCGCCGCTCCAGGACATCGAGGAACGCGACAGGAGGACGTTCGTTGATGCCCATGGTCCGGTCGCCCTGCACGTTACTGTGGCCACGCACCGGGCACAGACCTGCACCCGGCCGGCCGATGTTGCCGCGCAGTAGCATCAGGTTGGCGATTTCCTGGATGGTCGCCACCGAATGGCGGTGTTGGGTGATGCCCATGGCCCAGCACATGATGACGTTCTTGCCCTTGGCGTACATGCGCGCCGCTTGCTCGATTTCCACCAGGCTGAGGCCGGACTGCTCGACGATCTGCTCCCACGGGGTGTCGTCGATGACGGCCAGGTAATCCAACACGTTGACGCTGTGCTCGTTGAGGAAGTCGTGGTCGAACACCGCCGGGGCACCGGTTTTCTGCGCGTCGCGCTCCCACAGCAGGAGGAATTTCGCCATGCCGCGCATGATCGCCATGTCGCCACCCAGGGCCGGGCGGAAGAATGCGGTGTTGGTCGGCTTGTCGCCGTTGGTGAGCATTTCGATCGCGTGCTGCGGATGCTGGAAGCGCTCCAGGCCACGCTCTTTCAGCGGGTTGATGCACACCACTTGCGCGCCGCGCTTCACCGCTTCGCGCAGCGGCTCGAGCATCCGTGGGTGGTTGGTGCCGGGGTTCTGGCCCCAGACGAAAATCGCATCGGCGTGTTCGAAGTCGTCGAAGGTCACGGTGCCTTTGCCGACCCCGACGCTTTGCGACAACGCAACACCGCTGGCCTCGTGGCACATGTTCGAGCAGTCGGGGAAGTTGTTGGTACCGTAGGCGCGCACGAACAGCTGATAGAGATACGCCGCTTCGTTGCTGGCCCGGCCCGAGGTGTAGAACTCGGCCTGATCCGGGCTCGATAGGCCGTTCAGATGCCTGGCGATCAGGGCGAATGCATCGTCCCAACTGATCGGCTTGTAGCGATCGGTCTCGGCGTCGTAGCTCATCGGCTCGGTCAGGCGGCCCTGATATTCGAGCCAATAGTCGCTTTGTTCCAGCAGCGAAGTGACGCTGTGCTTGGCGAAGAACTTGGCATCGACACGACGTTTGGTCGCCTCCCAGTTCACTGCCTTGGCGCCGTTCTCGCAGAACATCACCATGCCCTTTTCCGGAGAATCGCCCCACGCGCAACCCGGGCAGTCGAAGCCACCGTTCTGGTTGGTCTTGAGCATGATGCGCAGGTTTTTCAGCGCGTTGTCGCTGGTCAACCAGGCCTGGGCCACGCTGATCAGTGCGCCCCAGCCACCGGCCGGGCCTTTGTAGGGCTTGTAGCGAGGGACGGGTGTCTGGTCGGCTTGACGGTGTTGACTCACGCTTGATTCTCCAACGTTGGGCTGTAGACCCGCGGCGCATTCTTCTGTGGCAGATGGATGAGATTGAGGTTGTGGCGACGGGCCCATTGCACGGCCAGGCCCGTGGGCGACGACAGGCTAACCAGGGTCTGGATGCCGGCGCGCAAGACTTTCTGGATCAATTCGAGGCTGCAGCGGCTGGTGACAATCGCCAGTCCGCCAGCGGTCGGGATCTTCTGGCGGATCAATCCACCGATCAGCTTGTCGAGTGCATTGTGCCGGCCGATGTCTTCGCGGCCGAGCAACAACTCACCTTTGTCGTTCATGAACACCGCCGCATGCACCGCACCGCAATGTTGGCCCAAGGGCTGGAAGGCGCCGATGCGCTCGCGCAGGCCATCAAGCCATTCGACCGGCGGCAACGGGGCGCCGGGCAATACCTGAAGGTCCGGCAACGCCTGCTCGAGCGCTTCCACGCCGCACAACCCGCAACCGCTGGTGCCGGACAGCTGCCGACGCTGCTGCTTGAGGTTCCAGAACGCGCGGTTGGCGATGGTCACTTGCGCGTATTGCGCCGAACCCGAGCCGCTGAGTTGCAGGTCGTAGATGTCCGTGGCGTCCTGGATGATGCCGCTGCCCAGGCTGAAGCCGACGATGAAATCTTCCAGGTCTGTGGGCGTCACCAGCATGACCGCCTGGCTGATGCCGTTATAGGCAATCGCCAACGCGACTTCCTCGGCTAGCGCGGTGCTGGCCGATTCGGCGCTATCCGTTTCGGTACGGCGCAGATTGCAGTAGCTGTAAGTCTGGCTGGCGGCGGGTGCGGGCGTTTCGAGGGCAGGCGCCGCGCAGGCTGGGCGCTTGGTGTTCATGGCATCACCGACGGATTGATCAGCTTTAAGACTAGGCGTGACAACTTGTCGCGTCTAATCGCTAATACTGATCTGCCGATAGATGTCGTCGATCAAGCACCGATCAGCGATTGCTGATAGAGGGCAAAGCAGGCTTCTGCCAGCGCCGAGCGCGGTGCGCTGCGACGCATGATCAGCCCCAGGCGGCCAAGGGTCTGGGCGTTTTCAATCGGCTGCAGGCGCAAGTGTTCGGTCAGGCCTTCGAGGCCGCCGTCCAATGGCATCACGGCGCAACACAAGCCGCCGTGCACGGCTTGTAACAGTTGATGCACGGCATCGGTCTGCAACAACGGCTGCGGGGTCAGGCCACGACTGTGGAAGTTGTGGTCGATGGACTGGCGAAAGTGCATGCCGCTGGTGAGCATGCCCAGTGGCAGCTCGATCAAGGATTCCCAGCTCAATGGTGCCTCGCCAAAGGTGAAGAAGCGTTGATCGTAGAGCAGACCCATGCGGGTTTCGCTGAAGGCCAGGGAGTCGAAATGTTCGGTGTCGAGGCGTTCCAGGTATGACACGCCGAGATCCAGGCGATTGTTCGCCAGTTGCTCGAGGATCTGCTCGGAACTGAGCGCCGAGAGTTCGAAGCGCAGGTTCGGATGCTCCCCGTGCAGGCGTTGCAGCAGTGGCAGCGGATCGAAGCTCGACAACGGCACTACGCCCAGGCGCAAGGTCCCGACCAGATTGCCGCGACAGGCGGCCGCCTCGGCGTACAAGCCGTCGTAGGCCGCCAGTACGGTGCGCGCCCAGGCCAGCACCCGCTCGCCCGGCGCGGTGAAGCCTTCGAAGCGCTGGCCGCGATTGACCAGCGGCAGCTCGAGTTCTTCTTCGAGGCTGCGCAGGCGCATGGACAGGGTCGGCTGAGTGATGTGGCAGCGTGCGGCGGCCTGGCCGAAATGGCGGGTTTCGTCGAGCGCGATGAGGAATTTCAGCTGCTTGATGTCCATCTGCGCTCCTGGGATTGGGAAGGTGCGGATTCTATCGCAAGCGGGGTCATTGGTCGGGTTGGATTCGCGGGTGACGACCGTGGTCTAGGCTTTGACGTCTGGAACCCGAAACCCAAGGAGAGTGCACCATGAGTCTTTTGAGCTTTGTGAAGGAAGCAGGCGAAAAATTGCTGGATCTGCTGACGCCAGGCAACGCCAATGCCAGTGAGCAGTTGAAGGAGCACATCAGCAAGGTCGGCCTGGGCAACCCGAATGTGCAGGCGACGGTCGATGGCGACAAGGTCACGGTGACCGGTGAAGTGGCGAGCCAGGAAGAGAAGGAAAAGATCCTGCTGGCGGTGGGCAACATCGCCGGGGTTGGCAGCGTGGATGATCAGATCACTGTGACCGGGCCTGTCGTTGCTGCCGCGGTGTTTGTCACCGTGGTGAAGGGCGACACCCTCAGCGCGATTTCCAAGCGCGTGTACGGCGATGCCAACAAGTACAACAAAATCTTCGAGGCCAACAAGCCGATGCTGTCACACCCGGACAAGATCTATCCGGGGCAGTCGTTGCGGATTCCCGAGTAACACGAGGCCCGTAGGAGCTGCCGCAGGCTGCGATCTTTTGACCTTGACGCAATTAAGATGAAAAGATCGCAGCCTGCGGCAGCTCCTACGGTCAATCAAAGCCCTGCAATCAAATCCCGATAATCCCCGACCGCCGCAAACTCCGCCGTATCCTTCGGCCCCTTGCGGCTGTCCGGCTCGCGCACGGCCAGCAGATGCGCCACGCCAAAGTCCCGTGCACTGCGCAGGATCGGCAAGGTGTCGTCGATGAACAGGCTGCGTGCAGGATCGAAATCGATATCGGCTTGCAGCGCATCCCAGAATTGCGGGTTTTCCTTGGGGAAGCCGTAGTCATGGGAACTGATCAAGCGTTCGAAGTAGGACGCCAGTTCGATTTTTTCCAGCTTCAACGACAGCGCATCCCGATGGGCATTGGTGATCAGCACCACGCGTTTGCCGGCCCGTTTGATCGCCGCCAGAAAGGTGTCGGCATCCGGGCGCAGGGCGATCAGGTGCGCGGTTTCCAGTTTCAGGTCGCGCACCGACAGTTTCAGTTCGGCGCTCCAGAAGTCCAGGCAGTACCACTGCAACTGACCGGCATTGCGCTCGAACAACGGCTGCAATTCCATCTCGGCCATGGCCCGGCTGACCCCGTGCAGTTCGGCGTAACGCTGGGGCAGGTGCTCCATCCAGAAGTGGTTGTCGAAATGCAGGTCCAGCAGCGTGCCGTCCATGTCCAGCAGAACGGTATCGATGTCGGACCAGGGTAATGAAGGCATGGCAACGTCTCGGGCAGTAGAAAGATTTCTGGCGTAAACAATCGGGAAAGCCGCGTTATAGTAGCGCGTTCACGCCAAGGAGCTTTGCATGCGCCAGAAACCCACCATACTCGCCCGCGAAATTGTCGCCACCAGTCGATTGTTCTGCGTGGAGGAGATGAAGCTGCGTTTTTCCAACGGCGTGGAGCGCACATATGAACGCCTGGTCGGCAAGGGTGCCGGGTACGGCGCGGTGATGATCGTGGCGATGCTCGATGCCGAGCATGCGGTGCTGGTCGAGGAGTATTGCGGCGGCACGGATGCATATGAAATGTCATTGCCCAAGGGCTTGATCGAGCCGGGCGAAGACGTGCTGGCGGCGGCCGAGCGCGAGCTCAAGGAAGAGGCCGGTTTTGGCGCGCGGCAACTGGAGCATCTGACCGAGTTGTCGCTGTCCCCCGGTTACATGAGCCAGAAGATTCAAGTGGTGCTGGCTACCGACCTCTACGAAGAGCGTCTGGAAGGCGACGAGCCAGAGCCGATGCGGGTGGACAAGGTCAATCTGCGTGAGCTCTCGGCGCTTGCACAAAACCCACAATTTACCGAAGGCCGTGCCTTGGCGGCGCTGTACCTGGCCCGAGACCTTTTGACTCAGCGCGGAGCGTTCCAGCCATGAATTTCCCACACCCGATGATGGCATCGGTGATTGAACTGGCCTTGCAGGCCGGTGATGCGATCCTGCCGTTCTGGCGCACAGGCACCGCCGTCACGGCAAAGGCTGATGATTCGCCGGTGACCGCTGCCGACCTGGCCGCTCACCACGTGATTCTGGCCGGGCTGACGGCGCTCGATCCGAGCATCCCGGTGCTCTCCGAGGAAGACGCCAACATTCCCCAGGACGTGCGTGCCGGATGGCAGCGCTGGTGGCTGGTCGATCCGCTGGATGGCACCAAGGAATTCATCAACGGCAGCGAAGAGTTTACCGTCAACATCGCCTTGATCGAAAACGGTCGGGTGGTGTTCGGTGTGGTGTCAATGCCGACCAACGGGCGTTTTTACGTCGGTGGTGTGGGACTCGGCGCCTGGCGTGGCGATAAAGGTGGCACGCCTATGGCGATCAAGGTGCGTGATGTGTTAGCGCCCGGCGAGTCGTTCACCGTGGTGGCCAGCCGTCGCCATTCGAGCCCGGAGCAAGAGCGATTGCTGGCCGGGTTGAGCGCCAGCCTTGGCGAACTGCAACTGGCCAATATCGGCAGTTCGCTGAAGTTTTGCCTGTTGGCCGAAGGGGCGGCGGATTGCTATCCGCGCCTGGCACCGACTTCGCAGTGGGACACGGCGGCAGCGCAAGGTGTGCTGGAAGGCGCAGGCGGTGAGGTGCTGGAGTTGAGCGGTGAGCCGTTCAGCTATCCGGCGCGGGAGTCGCTGTTGAACGCGTTCTTCCTGGCATTGCCGGCGAAGGCGGCCTGGCGGGAGAAGTTGCTGGAACTGGCGCGGGCATAAGATCGTTCTCGCGCGCTGATGCAAATCCTTGTGGGAGCGAGCTTGCTCGCGATGGCAGTGTGTCAGGCAACTCAATGTTGGCTTTGATGACCCCATCGCGAGCAAGCTCGCTCCCACAGGTTTTGCGGTGGTCCTGGTTTAGCGGTGCAACACGTACTGCCCGACAAACCTCACCGCATCCTCATCACGGCCTTCATTGACGACCCTTGTATGCAGCGTCAACCGCGCTCGGCTGTATCGCTGGAAGGTGGTCAGGAATTTCTTCCAGATTACCGGGTCCGGCGCCTGGCAAATGGCGTTGGCATCCCCCGTCACCGGCAGCGGATAGCTGATCTGCCCTTCCTGAATCACGATGTGCCCGTCGGTAATGCCTTCTTCCTTGAGGCGCAAATGCAGCCAGCCCCAACCGGCCAGGACCGCGCCGCAATACAGGCTGCCGCCGAACATGGTGCTCTTGTGGTTGACGTTGGCTTCCAGCGGCAAGTACAGGCGCAGTTGCTGGTCATGCCAGTCGAGCACTTTGAGGCCCATGTCCCGGGTGAGGGGAATGTCGTGATGAAGAACGGATTCCAGTTGTCGACTATCGCGGCTCATTCAGGGGCCTCTGGCTTGAAGTGGATGATTGGACGGTAGCTCAGTCTAGGTCGTCAGGGTGGGCCGAGGCGCCACTGTCGGCGAAACTCAGACCGTGCTTGCGCAGTTTGTCGTGCAGGGTCTTGCGCGGAATGCCGAGGGCTTCGGCGACGCTGCGCACGGAGCTGTGCGAGCGTGCCAGTTCGGCGGCGATGAGGGTTTTTTCGAAGTTCTCGACTTGTTCGCTCAAACCGCCGCTGACGACTTCGACCCTGTTGCCAGCGCCGCCATCCGGCGTGCTGTGGTCAAGTTCCAGTTCCAGCCCGAGGGCAAAACGCTCGGCGGCATTTTGCAGCTCGCGCACGTTGCCGGGCCAGGAGTGGCGCAGCAGCAAGGCACGCTGCCCCGGTTGCAGTTCATGGGGTGGCAAACCGTGGCGGGCACTGGCTTCATCGGCAAAATGCTGGAACAGCATCAGCGCATCTTCGCCCCGTTCGCGCAGCGGTGGAATCCGCAGCGGCGCGACGTTCAGGCGGTAATACAGGTCGGCGCGGAAACGCCCTTGATCCGCTGCCTGGCGCAGGTCTTCCTTGGTGGCGGCGATGATGCGGATGTCCAGCGGGATCAGTTGATTGCCGCCCAGGCGTTCGACCACCCGCTCTTGCAGCAGGCGCAGCAATTTGACCTGCACATCCAGGCTCATGCTTTCGATTTCATCGAGGAACAGCGTGCCGCCATTGGCGAATTCGAACTTGCCGATGCGACGTTTCTGCGCGCCGGTAAAGGCGCCGGGCTCGTGACCGAACAGCTCGCTTTCGACCACTGATTCGGCCAGGGCACCGGCGTTGATGGCTACGAACGGACCGTTGCGACGGCTTGATAAATCATGCAGCGCCCGGGCCACGACTTCTTTGCCAGCGCCGGTTTCGCCGAGGATCAGCACGTCGGCCCTGGTCGCCGCCAAGGCACCGATCTGCTCGCGCAGGCGCAGCATCGAAGGTGAGTGGCCAACCAGCCGCGTGCTCAGCTCGTTGCGGTCGCTCAAGGCCAGCCGCAGGCTGCGGTTGTCCAGCACCAGCCGGCGCAGGGCCAATGCGCGGCGCACGCTGTCGAGCAGGGCGTCGCTGGCGAAGGGTTTTTCCAGAAAGTCATAGGCCCCGGCGCGCATGGCCTGCACCGCCAGCGGCACATCGCCGTGGCCGGTGATCAACAGCACCGGTAGCTCAGGGTCCTGGGCGTGCAGTTCGGTCAACAGCTCCAGACCGTCCATGCCGGGCATGCGGATGTCGCTGACCACCACCCCCGGCCAATCACGTTCAAGTTGCGCGGCCAGGCCCTTGGCTTCGGCCAGCGGCAGGATTTTCAGGCCCGCCAGATCCAGTGTCTGGCTCAAGGCCTGGCGCAAGTGGGGATCGTCGTCGATCAACACGACCTGAATGCGGTTGTCGATGGTCATGCACTTCGGTCCTCGGACGGTTGCAGGCTCACGCCCGGTGCGCCTGCGCGCAGCTTCAGGGTAATCAGGGCGCCGCCCTCCTTGTGGTTGGCGAACGACAGTTCACCGCCGAAGGCGCGCATCAGGGTTTCGCAAATCGCCAGCCCCAAACCGAGACCCTGGGTGCGGGTCTTGGTGGTGTAGAACGGCTCGCTGGCGCGCCCAAGGGCTTCCATGCAAAAGCCGGGGCCATTGTCGCGAATGTACAGGTTGACGCCATCGGCCGTGGATTGGGCACTCAGCCAGAGTTTACGTGGCGGGCCTTTTTCCGTCAGGGCATCCAGGGCGTTGGCCAGCAGATTGCCGAGTACCTGGCGCAAGCGGGTTTCCCCGGCTTCGACCCACAGGGTGGCGGCGGGCAAGTCGCGGATCAGCTCGACTTCCATGCTGCGTCGGCGCTTGGCCAGCAAGGCCAGGGCATCGTCCAGCGCCGGTTGCAGGGCGACGCTTTCCGGAGCATGCCGGTCGCGTCGGGCAAAGGCGCGCAGGTGGGCGATGATCGAGGCCATGCGACCGGTCAATTCGCTGATCAGCTTGAGGTTGCCGCGGGCATCGTCAGTGCGCTGGTGATCGAGCAACACTTCGGCGTTTTCCGCGTAGCTGCGAATTGCTGCCAGCGGCTGATTGAGTTCGTGGCTGATGCTCGCCGACATGGTGCCCAGTGCCGACAGTTTGCCGGCCTGCACCAGATCATCCTGGGCGCGTACCAGCTCCTGCTGGGCCTGTTCGCGTTCCAGCACTTCCTGTTTCAGGCGCCGGTTCAGGCCTTCGAGATCGCTGGTGCGCTCGGCGACCCGGCCTTCCAGCTCGCGGCGGGCCTTGGCTTCGAAAGCGATGCGATCCAGGTAATGGCGACGGCGCTGCATCATCAGGCCGAGCAGCAGCATCAACACCAGCAACGTTGCACCACCGATGGCCACTACCGTGCGCACCGGACGGTCGATCAAGGTGCGCGGGGCGAGGATGCTGACGTCCCAGCCGGTTTCGGCAATCTGCCGGGTCTGGGTCAGCCAGGCATTGGGATTGAGTTTCAGCGGTTTTGGATCGCGGGTTGGATAGGGCTGGATCGCCGTGATGGCTTTGCTTTCGTCCTCGCTCAACGGGCGGGTCGAGCGGAATCGCCACTCTGGTCGCGAGGTGAGAATGACGACGCCGTTGTGGTCGGTCAGCAGCAGCTGTTCCGGGGTTTTGCCCCAGAGGCTTTCGGTGTGGTCGAGATCGACCTTGACCACCAGCACACCAACGATTTTTTCGCCATTGCGCACGCCGGCGGCGAAGAAGTAACCGCGCTTGGCGGAGGTCGTGCCCAGGCCGAAAAAACGCCCGAGCCGCCCGGCCATGGCTTCGCTGAAATATGGCCGGAAGGAAAAATTGCGCCCGACGAAACTGTCGTGTTTGTCCCAGTTGGAAGCGGCCAGGGTCTTGCCGGTGGCGTCCATCAGGTACATGACTTCGGCACCGGTCTGGGTGGCGATGTTTTTCAGCAGGCGGTTGGCATTGCCTTGGGTGACGCCATCGTCCGGTGCGCCGAGCACGGCACGCAAGGCCGGCAGGTCGCCGAGGATCTGTGGCAACACTTCATAGCGGTGCAGGGTACCCAGCAGGTTGGCGACGTAGAGGTCGAGGGTTTGACGATTCTGACTGGCCAGCTCGCTGCGGTAGTAACGCTCGGCGAGATGTTCCAGCGGCCACAGCAACGGCGCCAGGCACAGTGCCAGCAGGGCCAGGCTGCGCCAACGGGGTCTGGGAGGGAGAGTCGGTTTCATGAGCAGCATGCGCCTGTGGGTACAGGCGCATTATGCCTAGGCTTGCGGGCGCAGTCTGCGCACTGTGGGCCTTGTGCGTTTTTGAAGCTTGCGCCGGGTTATCAGGCGAAGACTTCGGCGTCCTTGAGGAATGCAGCGGCCTGGTCCTTTGCCGACAGCTGCGGCGTGCCTTCCAGTTGCCAATCGATAGCCAGGTCCGGGTCGTCCCAGCGAATGCTGCGCTCGGCGGACGGGGTGTAGTAATCGGTGGTTTTGTAGAGAAACTCGGCGAAATCGCTCAGCACCACGAAACCGTGGGCAAAGCCTTCCGGTATCCAGATCTGGCGATGGTTATCGGCGGACAGGAGCACCGCAACCGATTTGCCGAAATGTGGCGAACTGCGACGGATGTCCACGGCAACGTCGAGCACTTCACCGGCTGTAACACGAACCAGTTTGCCTTGTGTGTTCGTCAGTTGGTAATGCAAGCCACGCAACACGCCCTTTTGCGAGCGGGAATGGTTGTCCTGAACAAACTGAGGGTTCAGGCCGGTAGCTTCTTCGAAAGCCTTGGCGTTGAAGCTCTCATAGAAGAAACCACGTTCGTCGCCAAAGACCTTGGGTTCAAGGATCAGAACACCGGGCAGGTCGGTGGTCATTACATTCATGGTGGCTCTCCAGCAGTGTGCGTTGAATGGCCGCCATTCTTGCGCAAAGCGCCGATCGAGGCGAGTACCAGAACAAAACCTGTGGGAGCGGGCTTGCTCGCGAAGGCGGAGTGACAGGCAACCTTAATGTGACTGACACGCCCTTTTCGCGAGCAAGCCCGCTCCCACAAATGCCCTCATACCGGCTCCGGGGGGTTGCGTATCGCCCGAACCAGTGGCGATATAGGCGCCTAATAAAATTTCAGGGGTCGTTGTATGCCGCTCGCCACGTTGATTCATCGCGCCAGTTTGCCCAGCCCGCAGGTGTCTGCGGAGCAAGCGCTAGGGCTGCTGGAAGAACATTATGGGTTCAGCGGCACGTTGCAGGCCCTTGGCAGCCAGCAAGACCTGAACTACCGCGTCGACAGCGAGCGGGGACGTTTCGTCCTGAAAATCTGCCGTGGCGACTACTCGGTACTGGAACTTCAGGCGCAACACGCCGGGCTCAAGCATCTGGGCGAGCACCCCGATGTACATGTGCCGCGTGTTATCGCGGCGAAAAACGGTGCAGACCTGCTGTCGCTGGACGTGGGTGGCCAGGCGGTGCACGTTCGCCTGCTCGACTACATCGAAGGCCAGCCGCTGACGAGCCTCGGTCGTTTCAACCCGACGGTGGTGTCCGGCTTCGGTCGTCTGTGCGGTGAAATGGACCTGGCCCTGGCGGATTTCGACCATCCGGGTCTGGTGCGAACCCTGCAGTGGGACGCCCGTCATGCTCACGCCTTGATCGCGCATTTGCTGCCGGTGATCAAGGATGAAGCCCAGCGCAAACTGATCGTCGAAGCGTCCGGGCAGGCCGAGCGGCATTTGCAGCCACTGCAGGATAAACTGCCAGTGCAGGCCATTCACATGGACATCACCGACGACAACGTGGTGTGGCAGCGCGATGCGCAGCGCCATTGGCAACTGCAAGGCGTGATCGATTTCGGCGACCTGGTGCGCACTTGGCGCATTACCGATCTGTCGGTGACCTGCGCCGCGCTGCTGCATCATGGCGAGGGCGATCCGTTCTGCATTTTGCCGGCAATCCAGGCGTATCACGCGGTCAACCCGTTACAACACGAAGAACTGCTGGCGCTGTGGCCGCTGATCGTCGCCCGCGCGGCGGTGTTGGTGCTCAGCGGCGAACAGCAGGTCAGCATCGATCCGGGCAATGCCTACAGCCGCGACAACCTGGTCCATGAATGGGAAATCTTCCGTGTGGCCACGTCGGTGCCGTTGGCGTTGATGGAGCTGGCGATCCTCACCGCCGTGGGCCAAAACCTGGTCACCATCGGCAGCGAAGGCTTCGCACCGCTGTTGCCGAGCCTGGTGGGGCGTGAGTTCGCTCTGATCGACCTGGGCGTGCTCAGTCCGCATTTCGAGGCGGGGAACTGGGAGCAGGAAGGCGTCGATCAGCGCCTGCTGGATGAAGCAGCCACGGCACATGGCCTGGCGGCCAGTCGCTATGGACAATACCGACTGTCCCACACCCGCCCGGACAGCGCCGCTGAACCGGACACTTGCCCGTTGCACGTCGAGTTGCGTGTGCCTCAGGGCACGACGGTCGAAGCGCCGTTTGCCGGGGTGGTCCATCACCCATCCGCGGGCGTGCTGCAACTGGACGGCCCGCAATTGAGCGTGCGGCTTTGGGGTGTCACGCCGTCGCTGCACAGCGGCGCGGCCCTGGTCAAAGGCCAGGTACTGGGTTCGGCCAGCGGGCCATTGATCGTGCAGTTGTGCCGTGGCGCGTCGATCAATGCGCCGTTGTTCTGTACGCCTTCGCGCGCGGCGGCCTGGCAAGCTTTGTGCCCTTCGCCGGCAGCGTTGCTGGGGCTGGCCTGTGACGCCGAAGCCGAGCTCGACGGACCGACCCTGCTGGCCCGGCGCGATGCCAGCTTCGCCCGCACGCAAAAACACTATTACGTTGATCCGCCGCGCATCGAACGCGGCTGGCGCAACCATTTGATCGACATGCAGGGCCGCTCCTACCTCGACATGCTCAACAATGTGGCGGTGCTGGGCCATGGCCATCCACGCATGGCCGCCGTCGCCAGTCGCCAGTGGTCGTTGCTCAACACCAACTCGCGCTTCAACTACGCAGCCGTGGCCGAGTTCTCCGAACGTTTGCTGAAGCTGTCCCCTGACGGCATGGACCGCGTGTTCCTGGTCAACAGCGGTAGCGAAGCCAATGACCTGGCGATTCGACTGGCGTGGGCCTACAGCGGCGGCCGCGACATGCTCAGCGTGCTGGAGGCCTATCACGGCTGGACGGTGGGCGCGGATTCGGTGTCGACCTCGATCGCCGACAACCCCAGGGCCTTGAGCAGCCGCCCGGACTGGGTGCACCCGGTGACCGCGCCAAACACCTATCGCGGTGAATTCCGTGGCCCCGACAGCGCGCCGGATTATGTGCGCAGCGTCGAACACAACCTGGCGAAAATCGCCGAGCAGAATCGCCAACTGGCCGGTTTCATCTGCGAACCGGTGTACGGCAATGCCGGCGGTATCTCGCTGCCCCCAGGCTATTTGCAACAAGTCTATGCCATGGTCCGGGCCCGGGGTGGCGTGTGCATCGCCGACGAAGTGCAGGTGGGCTACGGGCGCATGGGCGATTTCTTCTGGGGCTTCGAAGAGCAGGGTGTGGTGCCGGACATCATCACCATGGCCAAGGGCATGGGCAACGGCCAGCCACTGGGCGCGGTCATCACCCGCCGGGAAATCGCCGAGGCGCTGGAGGCCGAGGGGTACTTCTTCTCGTCCGCCGGCGGCAGCCCGGTCAGTTGCCAGGTCGGCATGGCCGTGCTGGATGTGATGCAAGAGGAAAAACTCTGGGAGAACGCCCAGGTTGTTGGCGGGCACTTCAAGAAACGCCTCGAAGCGTTGATCGATTTTCATCCGTTAGTGGGCGCGGTACACGGTTCCGGTTTCTACCTTGGCGTCGAACTGATCCGCAACCGCGAAACCCTGGAACCGGCCACCGAAGAAACCAACGCACTGTGCGATCGCTTGCGTGAGCTGGGGATCTTCATGCAGCCGACCGGCGATTACCTGAACATCCTCAAGATCAAGCCGCCGATGGTCACTTCGCGCCAGAGCGTGGATTTCTTCGTGGACATGCTGTCGAAGGTGCTCGCGGAAGGGTTGTAACTACATCCCCCTGTAAATGCGGGCCAATGTGGGAGCGGGCTTGCTCGCGAAAGCGGCATTCCAGGCGCAATATTTGCGTCGGATGTACCGGCCTCTTCACGAGCAAGCCCGCTCCCACATGAATGGTGCTTTTAGTTCGATTGATATCGGCTTTTTATCGATTGTTTTTGTAATGGTGGATGCAAGGTGCTTTAAAAGCCGATATTTATCGGATATAAAGTGGCCAGTCCACGGCGTGTACCAATGCGCTTCCATTTCTGTCAGGTATCAATGTCACTCCGGAGTCCTGAGCCATGACCACGTTGAACAGCACCCCTCGCGCCGACGGCTTCTACATGCCAGCCGAATGGGCACCCCAAACCCAGGCCTGGATGATCTGGCCCGAGCGCCCGGACAACTGGCGCCTGGGTGGCAAACCGGCACAAGCTGCCCACGTGGCAGTGGCCAAGGCCATCGCCCGTTTCGAACCGGTAACCGTGGCGGTTTCCGCTGGCCAATACGAAAACGCCCGTGCCCGTCTGGACGTGCCGAATATTCGTGTGGTTGAAATGTCCAGTGACGACGCCTGGGTCCGCGACACCGGCCCGACCTTTGTTATCAATAACACTGGTGAAGTCCGTGGCGTGAACTGGGACTTCAATTCCTGGGGCGGTTTCGACGGCGGTCTGTATTCGCCGTGGAACCGTGACTCGCAGGTCGGCGGCAAGATCCTCGAGATCGAGCGCAGCCCGCGCTACCGCACCGAAGGCTTCGTGCTGGAAGGCGGTTCGATTCACGTCGACGGCGAAGGCACCCTGATCACCACCGAAGAATGCCTGCTCAACCGCAATCGCAATCCGCACATGAATCGCGCAGAAATCGAAGCGGTCCTGAGCGCGAACCTGGCTGTGGATAAAATCATCTGGCTGCCGGATGGCTTGTTCAACGACGAAACCGATGGCCATGTGGATAACTTCTGCTGCTACGTGCGCCCGGGTGAAGTGCTGCTGGCCTGGACCGATGATCCGCAGGACCCGAACTACCCGCGCTGCCAGGCGGCGATGAAAGTGCTGCAAAGCAGCATCGACGCCAAGGGCCGCCCGTTCACGGTGCACAAGATGCCGATCCCGGGTCCGCTGTTTGCGACCGAGCAAGAATGCGCCGGTGTCGATCCGGTCGATGGTACGCAGGAGCGTAATCCTACTGTTCGTCTGGCCGGTTCGTACGTGAACTTCCTGATCGTCAACGGCGGCATCATCGCGCCGAGCTTTGACGACCCGCAGGATGGCCCGGCGAAAGAGATCTTGCAGAACCTGTTCCCACAGCATGAAGTGGTGATGGTGCCTGGTCGCGAACTGTTACTGGGGGGCGGCAATATTCACTGCCTTACCCAGCAACAACCCGCGCCGCACAAGGAGTGAGTGAAGCCGTAACAGCTTGAGTTGATTGCAAAATCCCTCAGGCTGTCGATCAGCCACCATTGTTGTACGGAGCCCGCGGTCCTACAGGCCTGCGGGCTTTTTTGTATCTGCAAAGACACACTTTAGAAACCTTGGCACAGCTCTTGTATCTCTGCTGTTGTAACTCGGGGGAGGGAGGACTTCTATGTTCTGTCATAAACCTTGGATAAGTTAGCCGCTCACAAACCGGGAGAGAGCGCTGAAATGAACGCCGAAGTGAATGTTGTGGGCGAAAAGGCGTTGCATCCCCTGGCAGTAAACAGCGAATCGCTCCAGATCCTGGCGCACTGGTTCAAGTCCAATGGAATGCGTCAGATCAGCGAAACTGATCCGCGCCGGACGATGATCGAGCGTTACCCTGCTGGTTTATTCAGCGATGCGGAACTGGATGCGTTGTGGGATGTGATGGAAGGATAAGAAGAACACCAACGGATTGAACAAAAAAAGCGCTGCCGGGATGGCAGCGCTTTTTTTTTGCGTGCAGATTCATGCAATCACCGCGATCCCCTGTGGGAGCGAGCTTGCTCGCGATGGCGCCCGACCAGTCAGCATTTACATCGACTGACCCACCGCTATCGCGAGCAGGCTGACTCCCACAGGGTTTAGTAGCGCAACCATTCGACCGATTCAAGCAACAGACTGAAAGCCAATCCGGCGTTTTTCCGGGGCCGCTGCGGCACTAACCTGCCGACATCGAATTTTCCTGAATTTCTGTCGGAGCTTTCCCTTGATCCTGCATTACATCTACGACCCCTTGTGCGGTTGGTGCTACGGGGCCAAACCGTTGGTGCAAGCCGCCCAGGCTGTGCTGCCCGTGATTGCCCACGGCGGCGGCATGATGACGGGGGCCAATCGGCAAAAGGTTTCGCCACAACTGCGCAATTACGTCATGCCCCACGACCGGCGCATCGCCGAATACAGCGGGCAGCCGTTCGGTGAAGCCTATTTCGAAGGTTTGCTGCGTGATCACACCGCCGTGTTCGACTCCACGCCACCGATCACTGCGGTGCTGGCTGCCGAGCAAATGGCCGGTCGCGGGCTGGAGTTGCTGGGGCACTTGCAAAGTGCTCACTACGTGGAGGGGCGCCGCATCGCCGACGAATCGGTACTGTTTGAACTTGTCCACAGCATGGGGCTGGACCGCGAAGCCTTCGAAAGAGCCTTCAGGGCGGCCGACACCGAAGGCCATATCAGGAACAGCCGGGCTCTTTTGGCCAAGGTGGGCGGACAGGGTTTTCCGACCCTGGCACTTGAGCACAATGACCAATTCACCCTGATCGATATCGGACCATGGCTGGGCAAACCCCAGGCATTTGCGCAGTGGCTGGGTCAGTCGCTCCCCGATCAGGACGCAAATATTTCCGTAGCAGCCTGTGGCCTCGATGGCTGCGTTGATTGAATATTCCTGCCGCGTAAAGCAATTTCTTAGACGGTTTTCGCCTGTTTTTAGACGATTCATGAAATTGACACATCGTTGAGGGCGCGGCTACGATTCGGTCACAACGCCTGTGGCCGACCGCCACGATCAAAAATTATAAAAAGGCCCGCCGCGAGAAATCGTGGGCGGGCCTTTTTGTTTTCGTCATGAAAAAAGAGCGCGATAGCGCCGTTTCGGAAGATCGACACAGCGCGTATCAACCGGAAATAAGGAAAAGAACACGATGTTGAACAAGCGAATCAGCCTGATCGCTCTGGGGATGTTGAGTGCTACACAGGCCATGGCTAACGACCAGGCCGAATCCAAGGGTTTTGTTGAAGACAGCAGCCTCAAAGTGCTGCTGCGCAATGCTTACATGAACCGCGACTACAAAGACGGCAACCCGGATAAATCCGAGTGGGGCCAGGCGGCCATCGGCACGTTCTCGTCCGGCTTCACCCAAGGCACCGTCGGTGTGGGTGTGGACGCTTTCGGGTTGTACGCACTGAACCTTGAGCGCAGCGAAGACCGCAGCGGCGCGCAAGGTATCGATTTCTTCAAAAAGGGCGACAGCGGCCAGCCGGCGGACGACCTGTCCAAGGGCGGCGCGGCGATCAAGTTCCGCCTGTCCAGCACCACCCTGACCTACGGCGACCAGATGCCGGCTCTGCCGGTGCTGAACTACGACAACTCGCGCCTGCTGCCGGAAAGCTACACCGGCACCTTGATCACCTCCAAAGAGATCAAAGGCCTGCAACTGGACGCCGGTCGCTTCACCGCCGAATCGCGCAAAAGCGCCGAAGGCCGTGACAGCGGTGGCTTGAAGTCGATCAACGTATTGGGCGGCAGCTACCAGTTCACCGAGCAATTCAAGGCTGCGCTGTACGCTTCCGACGTCGAAGACGTGCTGAAGAAACAATACGTGAACGCCAACTACGTGTTCCCGATCGACAAGGATCAGTCCCTGACCCTGGACTTCAACGGCTACCGCACCAAGCTGGAAGATTCCTACGTCCGCGAAAACGCTATCACCGGCGACGACAACAAGATCTGGAGCCTGGCGGCCACCTTCATCACCGGCCCGCACTCATTCACCCTCGCGCACCAGCGCAGCACCGGCGACAGCAACCTGGGCTACGCCTACGGCGGCTACCAGAAAGATCAAGGTCGCGTCGGCGACGGTGGCAACACCATCTACCTGGCGAACTCCTACTGGTCCGACTTCAATGCCGAAGACGAACGCAGCTGGCAAGTGGGCTACGGCCTGGACTTCAGCACCTTCGGCGTACCGGGCCTGAGCTACAACGTGGCCTATGTACGCGGCGACAACATCACCACGTCCACCAGCGAAGGCGGCACCGAGCGCGAGATTTTCAACCAGATCAAATACGTCGTCCAAAGCGGCCCGGCCAAAGACCTCAGCGTGAAACTGCGCAGCTCGGTCCTGCGCGTGTCGCAGAAGTCGAGCGAGTACAACGTCAGCGGCAATGAAGTGCGTGTGTTTGTGGATTACCCGATCAATATTTTCTGATGATGGGTTGTGGTATCGAGGTCTGATGCAAGGCTGAGAAAAAAGAAGAAGCCCCGACTGGTTCGGGGCTTTTTTGTGCTGTTGATGTGCTCATGTCGTCAAAACTCGATTTTGGTAACACGTCTTCCGAACGTGTCGTCTGCGGCGACATGTTCGGAAGACGTGTCGCAAAAAGTGAAAAATTGCGACACGTCTTAGCACTTCAAATCGATTGCTCGCATATACGGCAATGCCGTATAGTTGGGTCCATGTTCACGATTATCGAAACCGAAATTTTCAAGCGTTATGCTGAATCCATCTGGGACGATGGCGAACGTCATGAATTCATTACCTGGCTGGCGGCTAATCCGCTGGCCGGCGATGTGGTTCCTGGCAGCGGTGGTCTTCGCAAGGTCCGTTGGTCCCGTAACGGGATGGGCAAACGAGGCGGTACCCGTGTCATTTACTACAACACGCTTTCTGAAGGCTCAATCTGGTTGTTAATCGCCTACACCAAGGCGAAGTTCGACAATTTACCCGCGGCCTTCCCCAAGCAACTGAAGGAGGAAATCAGCAATGGTCAATGAACTGGAGCAATTCCAGCAGGACTTGCTGGACTCTGTGCGTCAAATGAAAGCAGGCAAAGCCGCTCGCGTGACAGAGGTGCCGTTGTCTACGGCAGCTGAAGCACGGGCCAAAGTCGGTGTATCTCAAAGTGCATTCGCCAAGCTGATTGGAGTCAGTTTGCGAACGTTGCAGGATTGGGAGCAGGGGCGGCGGCAACCGACGGGAGCAGCGCAGACGCTGTTGCGTGTGGCGAGTCAGCATCCTGAGGCATTGCGTGACCTTCAAGCGATTTAGCTAAGAAGGCAAACTCCATTCTCAACACATCGCCGACTTTTGAGAAAGTCGGCAGGTTTCTCGATGGGCGCCAGTACTTTGCATGCCTTCTCTTTAATTCATTACACCACGTAACGAATGAAGTTCCCGCCCCCACCTTTATCCCCTCCCACCAACCCCATACATTCATCTCCAACGCCTCTCCCATCATCCCGACGGGAAGGTCACTGGAGTTGCCCTCATGCCTTTCGTAACCGTACGCATTACCCGCGATGGCGTTACCACTGAGCAGAAAGCTCAGGTGATTGCCGAGATCACTGAAACACTGGAGCGCGTGCTCAATAAACGCCCTGACCTGACCCACATCGTGATCGAGGAAGTCGACACTGATAACTGGGGTTACGCCGGAATCACCACCACCCAGTACCGCAAACAGCTGGCCGAGGCGCAAGGGCAGTCATGACGTCCTCCGTCACCATCGATTTCATCTCCGATGTGGTGTGCCCCTGGTGCGCACTGGGGGCGACGGCGCTGGAGCAGGCGATCGAGAACGTGGCCGGGGAAGTCTCGGTTGAGCTGACCTACAAGCCGTTCGAGTTGAACCCGGACATGCCGGCTGAAGGTGAGCAAGCGGTGGAGCACTTGATGCGCAAGTACGGGAGAACGGCCGACGATGTCGCCGCCGGCAAGGCCATGCAGATCGCTCGCGGCGAGGCCATCGGCTTCAAGTTCGATCTGGAGAAACGCACGCACTTCTACAACACCTTCGATGCGCACCGTTTGTTGCTGTGGGCATTGCAGGAAGGGCGGCAGGTCGAGCTGAAGAAGGTGCTGCTACAGGCCTACTTCAGCGAAGGCCAGAACCCGAGCGATCACTCGACGCTGGTGCGTCTGGCGATTGAAGCGGGGCTCAATGCGACAGGTGCGAGAGAGGTGCTGGCGTCCGACGCATTCGCCAGCGAAGTGCGTGAGCTTGAAATCTATTACCGCCAGCACGGCATCAATTCGGTCCCGGCCATGGTGCTGAACGGTCGCCACCTGGTGTCCGGTTTGCAATCGGTCGAGTACTACGAACAGATGTTGCGACAAATGGCGAACGCCTGATTACAGATTTTCTACCCCACTTTTTATTGTCAGAGGTCTTCATCATGAGCATTTCGAAAAAAGTCATCGTAATCACCGGCGCATCCCAAGGTCTCGGCGACGGTATGGTCAAAGCCTTTCGTGAACTCGGTTACCGGATCGTAGCCACTTCGCGCTCGATCAAACCGTCCACCGATCCGGACATCCACACCGTGGCCGGTGACATCGGCGAGCCGGAAACCGCCCAGCGCGTCATCCGTGAAGCGATGTCCCGTTTCGGTCGCATCGATACCCTGGTCAACAACGCCGGGATCTTCATCGCCAAGCCGTTCACCGCGTACACCGCAGAAGACTACGCCAATGTGTTGTCGGTGAACGTCAACGGCTTCTTCTACATCACCCAACTCGCCATCGCCGAGATGGAAAAACAGGGCAGCGGCCACGTCGTCAACATCACCACCAGTCTGGTGGACCACGCTATCGACGGCGTGCCATCGGTGCTGGCCTCGCTGACCAAGGGCGGCCTCAACGCGGCAACCAGATCCCTGGCCATCGAATACGCCAAACGCGGGATCCGGGTGAACGCGGTTAGCCCGGGCATCATCAAGACCCCGATGCATGGCGAGGAAACCCACGCCGCACTGGGTAATCTGCACCCGGTCGGGCACATGGGCGAGATCGATGATATTGCGCAAGCGGTCGTGTATCTGGATGGCGCCAAGTTCGTTACCGGCGAAATCCTGCACGTGGACGGTGGTCAGAGCGCGGGTCACTGAAAGCGCTTTTTCAAACCCCGGAAACAACAAAGCCCCTGCATTTCTGCAGGGGCTTTGTTTTGTATGGTGCGGCACCAAGAGTCGAAAAATCGATTAACTTATTGTTTTTGAGTGGTTTTTTTATCTAAAAAAATAAGCCTACCTCTATTGCTATCCTTATCCTTGCGCACAACTGCCTCGCAGGGCAGGGCAGACAGGCTATCTAGTTTTTACTTTATTTTAACCTTTGAAAAAATACTCCGAAATCGATCATACAGTTCGCCAGCTTCAACTGTCGGGGCGGCATCTAGTCGGGAAGCAAATATTTTATAGTAGGAGCCGTAAATCTTTCGATCTTTTGCTTTGTTCCAGGTCCAGCCAATACCTTTCCCGTTGCCTATATTCAACTCAGTTCCTGTAGCGGTGCGTTCTAGAATAAATCTAAATATTTCATTGTTTAATGATTTTGCTAGAGTAGTCAGTAAGTCTGCGATGCTGGCGGCGTCACTTACTTTTAGCTTCAGAGGCTTTTCAATAAATTGCTTATGGTTTGAAAGGCCGAGTTCGATTGCGTTTTTCGTTCCCAGCTTTCCAAATCGATGTACGCAGCAATGACGTATTTCACAGACGGAGTTGTAATTGTTGAGTAGCTCAACTAGAGCTTTGTCTTTCAAGTCAAAAGTCAAAAATTTCTTGAGGCCATCTATTATGCCTTTTTTTCCAGAAAATACTGACTCTTCAAGCAGCGCTTCTGGAAGCATTTCTTGCCTTTGATGTTTTGCAGCGCCATAGGATAATACAGCTTTCTCGCAAGCTTTTTGGCAATAAGGGTCTATGAATACAACTCTGCGCAGGAGCGCGCGCATAAAACTTTCGACGGCAGATACGTATCCAAGTATTAAAAGAATACCTAGCTCTGTTTCAATCACTTCGTCTGCTTGCCGAGCCACCCACATTCGATTCAGTCTTAGGGTGTTTTCGATGAACTGATCAATGGGTGATACATCAGAGTCGTCGTGAGTGACGTCAAAAAGTGTACCAGTTTGGATTGCACCTATCAGAGGCCTTACGGCCACCAAGTTTGCAAAATCGTTTTCCGTAACTTTAATTGTCATAATTAGGATAGAAAGTCGTCTGCGAAGCCATTAAGAACGTCTACGATCTTTGCCGTTCTGCGACGACCGAAGCCCCTTACCGTTAGCAAATCTGCTGCTGGGTCTTGCTTTGCCAGAAAGTCGCGAAGTGTTTTCAATAAAGGTAAGTGTTGGGAGATTTGGTCTCGCTGCCAAGTTGTAAGTCCCGGAACATCGGAGATAAAAGTTTCAAGGCACAATGAGAATGTGGACGCATCAACCAGTTGCTGTCCGCAACTGTGGCAGAAGCGCTGGTTATCGGTTAGACGACGAGTACCGCACGAGCTGCATTTTGGCAGGGATAGCGTGAGCCCATCAAGGTCGACAGTGTTTACAACTCTCTTTAAGCTTTTTCGTACGGGGTGTTTGGCCGATTTAAACGCGATAGCCTCGACTGTCTGGTTAATCGTGCCCCCCGCGCCACTGCCACCTAATGCCCGTACCGTTAATAGGTGAGCAGTATGAGGAATGAATCGATGATAAATTCTAGTAGGTGTGCCATGTTTAACTGTGCCATTGTCATAAATCAGTCCTGCCTCAACTAAGAGGTTGAACATGCGCTCTACAATGGCGGTCATTTCTGACTCGGCGACACCGTATGTAAGCTGTTTAAGTTTTTTGGGCGCGATGGTCGCATTGAAGGATTTAAGCTCCGCCACGATGCCGTTTAAAACTTGCTCGCCAGCGATGACGAGTGATTCGATTTTTGGCACTTTTTTGCCCAAAGATCTGAATTCAGCGTTTCGCGCGTCAAGATGCTCTTGGATAATCTGATTGACCGCTTGCTGGCTAGAACGAAACCCTCCCCGTCGATACTCCTCTAGCATTGTTAGGTAAGCACGAGGGATGCCAAATGCCGCAAAGCGAAGCATTTCTGTGTGTGACACATTGATGGTTTGGAAATCAGGTACGCGAGCTCGCGCAATGTCGTCCATTATCTCATTGTAATTTGGATCTTCGACACAGAGCCACACTGGTATAGAGATTGAGTCTTGGCCTTCATGGAATTTATAACTGACCTCAGTAGTTCCGGGGTATACGGATGCTTTCGGGGCCAGATCAATAGATTTCAGCGACCTAACAATGTCAAGGAACTCAATCAAGAAGTCCGGAGCTAAGGTAAGCGCTGCGTCATCCATAAGAAGGATCGTGTACTTTCTTCCGAGAAGTCGTCGAGCGTTAGAAATCAAAGATTGCACTGTTTCTATTGTCAGGCTTGCGGCAATCTCAGAGTTTTTTTCGTCCAGAGGTAGATTTCGCTCTACTCGGTTGACGTATGTTTTGATTGCGTCAATCGGAGCTTCGCTTGATAGAGTAGAATAAACTTTTTGAGAATCCTCCCACTCAGTTAAGCTGTCGAATAAAGCTAGAACAATTCTAGCCAAAACCCAAGAGTGGAACTGATGTAGGGCATTGGAGTGTGTAGAAAGTAATGGCTCTAGTCTAAAGTACCTGTTGAAGGTAACATAAACGGCAAAAGGATTTTTAATGTTATCTCGGCAGCTGAGCCAGGCATAGCGCATCATGTGCGTTTTTCCGCATCCTCTTGGGCCAACAATCGTACGCAGCGCGCGATTGGTAAGCTCCTTGTACACGGACTGGAAAAGATCGCCTGTTTGGGAGGTCTCTTTGAGCAAGTCTTCGATCGGGATGTAGTCTGCCCGCTGCTGTAATACGCTTTCGAGATTATTAGTAGTCATCCGTAATTCTTAATCCAGTTCTAAATCTAGAAGTCGGGCAGCAGTTATAAATCGGGCGCCTACTCCCTGAGAAATTTTATCAAGCTGAGCGCGGCCTGAGTCGCTCGTTAGTAGCCGTAATACTTCATCGGAAGCTGCATTGGGAGTTAGAGCAAAGAAACAATCCGTGATAAGTATTGGGCCTTTTTTTACAAGAACTACCTTTCGGCTTAAATTCCGCCCCACACGCGCGACAAGAATATCGCCCTCACGTGCATAGCTACCGCCCAAAGCTTCCGCATCAGACTGTGATACTAAAAACCTAGGTGAAATATCGGACTCGTAATCTGCCAAGTCTGTAATGTGAAAGATCGGTAGATTTACTGATTTTCTTGAGCTAGAGCTATGGCTGCCCCTAGAAACTGAAGAAATTAATTCACTTAACTTTCGTCTAATCTTCTTTCTTGTTTTTTTGGTTTTGTTTTGGACGTGATGGCTATAGTCGATCCGCGAGATGGCCTCGTCAGATGGTATATTTAACGCCTCAGAAAGAACGCCACTCAGTTCGAGCTTCCTACTTGTTACAGTCGATTTTTGTGTCCCGTTTTTTGAAAGTATAACAATGTGTGTTTGAGCTTCCGTCTTACGAAAAATATTTCGTGGCAGCTCAATAATTTGCTCTAGTGAATGGTTTTCAATTAGCGCGCGCCGAAACTGTTTAAACCTTTCACCAGTAATTAAACCGTCTGGAAGTATTAGTCCGAGCTTGCCCCCGCTCTTAAGAAGGCGCAGGTTTTGTGCCACAAATAGTATTCCAGCGGGTGCATTTTTTGCTTCTGGAAGGACATGGCTAAGGCCGACTTCTTCAAGGATATTGCCGAAATGTTCCTGCCAGATAGGGCGAATATAGGGTGGATTACACACGGCAGCACAGGCCTGCGACCAGCCGAGCCCTATTCGATCGCCTAATCTCAGGTCGAGTGCATCACCTGTAAAATGAACAAAAGACGGTCCGCGAAGCGTCGGAAGGCGGCCGCTATCGGCTTGCTCGTCAATATCTACGGTGAGATAGCGTTCTGCTGCCCACTGATTCGCGGCTTCAGTTACCAGCGCACCATCACCTGCACCTAAGTCAATGACAGTCCCAGGTGTAGCCAGCTTCATGGAGCTGATCAGAAGCGAGGCGACTGTCTCTCGGGTGTAGTATCGACCGAGATGGTCAGAGGTTCTAGATTCCATTGGTACTGCTTCGTTGGGCGCTCGGAGAGCGACTTTACAGGGTTTGACCGTGTCTGAGAACGTATTCTAGATAGCTTTTGACTGTTCATGCGATTGATGGCGGAGAATCGCTTGCGATGGTTCGAACCGCGTTTGGCGCTTGTGGAAAATGCCACTCCTTGCCCAGCCGCAGAGCAATCAAGCGTATTGTCAGCAGATAGTAGTATCGCGTTTGTGCGCCATGATTCAGCAGATAAGAGTTCATAAACCAAGCGAGATGTTTCTGCCGCCAACTCCAAGGATTGTCTCGCTTCCAGCGATCCTCTATCGCCTTCTGGATACGTTTCGATTGGCGAAGATGGCGTTGACGTGTGGCATGCGACCCCTTAAGCACCGCTATCAGAAACACCTCAAAGTCGAACTGCCTGCTCATTTTTGACCCCCGATGTACGCTGATACAACGTCTATACGACTGTGTCCGAGTTCATAGCTGATTTGTGTGCGTGCCTTTCGGTCTAGTCGTGGATCGAAGCGGCCGAACCCGCCGCCATTGATCGGGGCTAGATGTTGGGTGATCTGTTCATATCGCTCGCACGCATAGGCCGCCCTTAACTCATGGAAGCCTTTGACGTTGTGTGCATGGAGGAAATCCCGAGCAGGGCGGACGATTCGTTGTTGGAAATCCAGGTAGCTCTCGTTCGGTGCAAGTAGATTGTGGCTACCCTCTGGGGAGACCAGTTCTGCATAGCTGAGTGCTTCGCGAACCTGGTCATCCACGGAAATCCAACGAGGTGCTGACGCGCCGCCGCGGCCACCTTTCGTGCCGTCCTGGATGTTGATCCTCCCGAGTTGCTCGGCTTCCCGTTGCAGCCTAGGAAGGTCGGCCAAAATCGCCTCGCGTAAGCGCATGCCGGTGGCGCGTGCCAACTGTGCGATGGCCGCGGCGCGGGGATGCTGTTCGTGGAGCGCATCGACAATGCGCATTACTTGCTCGCGATTTTGGCCTTGCGGAATTGTCGTGCGAACGGTGGTGCGCTGCATCCTCAAAACCTTACTCGGGCTCGGCACTTTCACATGCTGATCACCGCGAAGAGCTGCGAGGGTTCGGTTGACGCTGGACAACCGGTTTTGCGCAGTCGCGATGGCAATCTCACCATGTTCAACTTGCTGCCGGAGATACCCGGCGTAGTTCAGCAAGGTCTGCCGATCAATCTGCCGCGCATCGTTAAACCCTGGTCCAGCCTCCGATCGACACCAGCGCACAAACGCTTGCCAGCGATCGGTGTGTGCTTTGACAGTCCCGTAATGTCCACCGCCGAACATGTCTTTCAGCGCCTGCGGCCCGGCGTAGCTCAGTTGCCGGCCATAACCAAAATTGCGCCCATCCCGATTACCGACCAACGCCATGATCAAACTCCTCTCGAAGCCAAAATCTTTGAAACCTTCCCCACGTCATCCCGCCAAGAATGTTGAGTGTTATCAGGGATCAAGGCCCCTGCGACCTGTGAGGTTTGTCCACTGACGCGGGACTGGCGGCTCCTTACGACCGAGAGCTTGGGCATCTCATGATCTGGCCTCCTGAACACTTCCGAAGAAGTGGGCGGGTGGAGGCTGCATTGGCTGACGAGACCAACGCCGCGAGATCCTGAGTCGGGTGAAGGCAGTGAAGCGATGACCGGGGCATGCCTGACTGTCAGTCAGGTGCAGTCCATTCCGTGGGTTGCGGCACCATCATCTGCATCGCTGTTGCGGGTGACTTCGGTGTTTGTCACGCCGATTGTCACGAGGGGGAATGCCGCAAAGCCTTGTATGAGGTGGGCTGCAGCAGTGGTAGGAGCGCCCGTCTCTTTCCGGGAGAAAGAGACGGGCGCAGGTTGGCGCAAGGAAATGGCCAAGCGGATAGGTTGCTGCAGGGCAGCTATGAAAGGGGATGAGTTGCCGCAGTGGGCACACTGGTAAAAGTAGGCATCCATCACATCGCTGTGACCGTGCGAGCCGCCGGACGCTAATCGCACTTTGGGAGAACCACCACGGTGTGGCGTAGCCTTAAAGGTTCTGGCTACCTGGGTTGCTGTCAGCGACAGCGATTTGCCAGATCTTTTCTACGCCTGTGGATAATTCGGGTCAAGGCTCGAATTTTTGGGAGTTCTGCGGCTGTGGATGAAATTATCCACCGGTGGAAATCTGTGGTTTTCCACAGACAGTTGCGTGGGCTTTAGATTTTTTAAGTGAGGTCCATCCAAACTGGGCGGCTTTGCAGCCCTGTTTGGATGGACCCGCGTGGACAAGCGGATCACTGAGATATGAAGACCGAGCGCTTACTCGGTTGCGCCACGTTTTGCTTTTAGGCGAGCGACGTTCGCTCCGGTCTGGTTTGCGAATTCGTGTGGAGTGACATGCTCCTGCCGGTTTGCCTCCAGATACCGGCTCCACCAGTTCATGATCAGCCTGCGCTCCTCGATGAACTCGGCCTTGTGGATGTAAGCGGCACGGACGTTGTTGCGTTCCTTGTGGCTCATCTGCCTTTCAATGGCGGTCTCGGACCACAGTCCTGACTCGATCAGTGCGCTGCAGGCCATTGAACGAAACCCATGCCCGCAGATATCGGTTTTGGTGTCGTATCCCATCGTCCGTAGCGCGTTGTTCACGGTATTTTCGGACATGGGTTTCCAGGGTTTGGCATCACCTGCGAAGACCAATGCGAATTTGCCTGTGAGTGCATGGATTTTTTCGAGTAGCGCCACTGCTTGCGGCGATAAGGGTACTAAATGGATATCCCCTGCCATCTTCGTACCCCTTGTGGAAAAGGGTACTCCCTCCAACGCGGGTCGAGTGTCCGGTATCTCCCAGGTGCCGCGCTTGAGGTCGAACTCGCTCCAGCGTGCGAAACGCAGCTCGCTGGATCGTACAAACACATGCAGCGACAGCATCACCGTCAGACGGGTAAGTGCCCGGCCTTTATAGGTGTCGATCCGCTCTTGCAGTTCCGGCAGTCGCGATAAGGGTAGAGCGGGGCGATGTACCACCCGCGGGGCTTTGATCGAGCCTTCGAGATCGTAAGCAGGGTTTATGGTGATAAGCCGGAGGCGCTTTGCCTCGCGCATGATGCTCTGCAGGTAGTTTTGTACCCTTAAAGCAACGTCGATCGTTCCGCGCTTCTTGATCGCTTCCAAGGGCTGCATAAGGTCATGGGTGTCGAGATCAACAATGGCGCTTGCGCCGATCAGCGGGAATACGTGGGTTTTGAGGCGGCTCATCACTGTCTTGGAATGGCCTGGTGCCCACTTGGCCGACATTTCCGTATGCCAGTCGAGCGCAACGCTTTCAAAGGTTCTGCCTTTGATTACGGCTTCCGCCTTGGCTTGGTGCTTGGTCTCTATAGGGTCAACGCCATCCGCCAGCATTCGCTTAACTTCCAAGCGCTTGCGGCGCGCATCGGCGAGGCCAATGACGGGGTAGTTGCCGAACGAGGTCAGTCCTTCGCGTCCGTCAGGTTTGACGTAACGGAGCCGCCAGCCTTTGCGGCCATTGGGTTGGACTAGGAGGTAGAGGCCATCGCCGTCGAAAAGCTTGTAGGCGCGGTCTGTAGGTTTTGCCAAGCGGCAAGCTGCGTCGGAGAGCGGAGCTGTGGTGCGCGACATAAGGGTACTCCCTTTTATCGAAGTGACCTGTATCCCAAACTCTACCCTTAAAACGGTTGGAATCCACCAGTTTCTGACGGAAACCGATGGAACGTTAAAACGAAAAAACCCGCCAGAAGGCGGGTTTTTCGGGGGTTCCAGAGATTTTGAAAGCTTTCTATGGAACCTTGTATGGTGCCGGCACCAGGAATCGAACCCGGGACCTACTGATTACAAGTCAGTTGCTCTACCATCTGAGCTATACCGGCGTGTCAGGGCGACGATTATAGCGATTGGCTGGCTTCTGTAAACCCCTGAATTCTGACTATTTTTGTTCGGGCTTCAGGTCAGGCGCGCAGCAGGGTTTTCTTGAGTTTCTGGATGGCTTGCCAGGTTCGACTGTTTTGCATCGCGCGCAGCTGTGCTTCGGCCTGTTCGGCGCGTTGCAGGGCGGCGGCGAGTTGGTGTTCGGCGTCGCTGACGGGGTGGCTGAAGTTGTGGCCTTTGCAGAACTGGAACTCGTCCAGGTTGCACGGCGGGATGTCGAAGGCGGGTTTGAGGTTCAGGTGTTCTTCGGCGAGGTAGTAGGTATTGATGCCGTCGAACAGGATGGAGTGGTATCCGGCGTCGGTGACCAGGGTTTCCCAGGCCTGGTCGCGGGCCCAGGGGGTTTCGATGAGAATCACCCATGGTCGCCATTGGCTGAAGTCCATGCCGCGCAGGACGGTTTCCTCGTGGCCTTCGACATCGATTTTCAGGAAGTGGATGGCGCGGCCCTGGGCGTGTTCTTCGCAGATGGAGGCCAGGGTGCGGGACTTGATCGTTTGGCTGCGCACGTCCATGCCGGCGTCTTTGTGCAGTTTGGCCATGGCCGGGTCGAGGGTCGAGAGGCCGGTACCGGCGATGCCGTAGAAGGTCAGGTCGTCAGCGCTTTCCCCGGCCGCGCATTGCAGGTTGGTGTCTTTGGGGCGTTGCTGGCACAGGGCTTCGTAGTAGTTGGGCATCGGTTCTACGTTGATGCCGGTCCAGCCATTGTCGTAGAACGCCTTGGTGACCGAATCATGGGTGGGATGGTTTGCCCCGACGTCGATGTAGAAGCCGTTCTCGACGGTTTTGAGGGCGCGCCACAGGCGTATGTCTTCGAAATTCTGTGCGTAGGAAATGAACGTCACTGGCGCATCCTGTCGGAGAAATGTTCTTGTTTGTGGCCGCGCTGCCGGCGCCCTTGCGTGTGTGTATATCAAGAGTAATGAAAGGGTGCAATTTCCCCTGTCTGCGGTCCGGGATTAGGCATTTATGTCGTTTTGATTAAATGCTTATGCACAATGCCATTGGCAGCGCACTGGGTTTAGGCCGAATTTGTGGATCCGTTCTCGTTTGTTCGCAAATACCTGTTTTTTCGATTTTTTATCCGAGTGTACAAAAAATGAACAGTATGGATTTAGCCCTGAAACAGGCGTAGATATTGGATCCACGATAATTCCATCAACAGAGTTATCCACAGGTCGGATGTGTTTAAACGCGTTCGGCCAGGAGCAGGAAATTACGCGGCGTGAGCGGGGTTTCGCAGAAGGTGCCGACGCGGACGCTGTAGCCCTGTTCAGCGAGGAAAAGTGCCCGGTCAAGAACCAGCCAAAGCTCCATCGGGCGTCGGAAAAGTCCGCGTAGTAGTTCAAGGTTGCGCACTTCGGCCAGTCGCTGCCAACCGGCGGCTTCGAGACTTGGCCAATCCTGCGGGCCGATTGTGGATAACTCTTTGAGTGCGGCCAGGTGATGGCAGTAATCGGCGAAAGATTTGTCCAGCCAGGCGCTGGGCAGGGAAGGAGTTGGCAGGTACTCGTCCAGGCCGCGCAGTTGCCGTTGCAGCAAGTCGAAGCCCAGGCGTCGGGCCATGGAGGTGTCGCGTTGACGTCGCACGCGGGCACCGGCGGTAACGGTTTCGTTCATGGGCAACGCGAGGTCGTCGAGGGAAAGCTGTAGGCCGGAGCCTTTGGCGGCCGAGGAAATCGGCGAGTATTGGGCAAGACTGATCCGGTTGTAGCAGCACGGCGCAATGGCGAGCTGTTTGCAGCCTGTGGCGCTGGCGAGTTGAATCAGCCGCACATGCAAATCACCGCAGGCGTGAAGTGCAACGGGCGTGTGATGCGCACTCAGTAGACAAGCGGCGTCTACCGCGAGCACATCCTGTTCGATATGCAGCGCATGCAGGTGATGGCGTTGGCTGAGTGCCTGGCCGCTGGTGACCAGTGCCGGGTCGTATTCCAGGCACGTCAATTGTTGCCCAGGTTGCAGCAGGCGGCGGCCCAAATGCCCTTTGCCTGAGCACCAGTCCAGCCAATGCTGCGGTGCTTCGGAAAACTGCAATCGACTGGCGAAGGCTTCGATCTGCTGCCATTTGCGCCCCGGTACATCGACGTTCAATCGATGGCCGGCCGCTTCGAGCATGCGTGCGGGCAATTCATCCACGGCACTCAAGGCAACAGACATCCTTGCCAAGGAAGCAAAGGGTTCCGGTGCATCTAGAAGGGCAGGTTGGTTGTGAGCGTTTTCCGCGTCTTCCAGCGTTCGCTCACGTAGCCATGCGGCCAGCTCCGGGTAGGACGCTTCCCAGGGAAGTTGCCGATGAGTGAACGGCCGAGGTTTCCACAGTGCCTGATGCTCTGTCAGAAAAGCATCCAGCGCGGTGAAACGGGCGAGCAGGGCCTCGCCCGTCAACACGCCGGTATCAACGCCCTTGGCAGGCATCGACGCGCAACCAGCGCTCCAGCAGCTTGAAGCCACGCACCAGCACATAGGCCATTACCAGGTAAAACATGCCCGCGGCGAAGAAGATCTCCACCGGCAGGTAGGTCCGGGCAATGATGGTGCGGGCCATGCCGGTCAGTTCCAGCAACGTCACGGTACTGGCCAGGGCGCTGGCCTTGAGCATAAGGATCACTTCGTTGCTGTAGGCCGGCAGGCCGATGCGAGCGGCGCGCGGCAGGATGATGTAGAACAGCGCTTTGGGTCTGGACATGCCCAGCGCCCGCGCCGCCTCGATCTCGCCCGGTGGAATCGCCTGGATGGCGCCCCGCAGGATTTCCGCAATGTAGGCCGCGGTGTGCAGGGTCATGGTCGCCGTGGCGCACCAGAACGGATCGCGCAGGTACGGCCACATCGAACTGTTACGGATCGCGTCGAACTGCGCCAGGCCGTAGTAGACCAGGAACAGCTGGACCAGCAACGGCGTGCCACGGAAAAAGAAGATGTAGCCGTAGGGAAATGCCCGCACCCACCACAGGCGCGACGAGCGGGCGATGCCCAGTGGAATGGCCAGCAGCAAACCGGCGATCACGGCGATGGCCACCAGTTCCAGGGTCAGGGTTGCGCCCTGGGCCAGTTTCGGCAGCCACTTGATGATGACTTCCCAGTTCATTGGGTGCTCCTCGCGAAGCCGCGAGCGGCGCGTTTTTCCAGGAAGTGCATGCCGGTCATCGCCAGCACCGTCAGGCTCAGGTACATGAACGCGGCCACCATATAGAAGGTGAACGGCTGTTTGGAGACGGTCACGCCGATTTGCGCATGACGCATGATTTCTTCCAGGCCGATCACCGACACCAGCGCGGTGTCCTTCATCAGGATCATGAACAGGTTGCCCAGGCCGGGCAGGGCGATGCGCCACATCTGCGGCATGATCAGCTTGGTGAAAATGCGCCATTTCGACAGGCCCAGGGCCACGCCGGCTTCGCGATGGCCTTTGGGGATGGCGAGGATCGCGCCGCGAAACACTTCCGTGGCGTAGGCGCCGAAGCACAGGCCCAGCGCAATCACACCGGCAGCGAAGGCATTGAGTTCGAGGTCGGGGTTACCGAAGAACTCGCCCAGGGCACGCATCAGGTTGACCGTACCGAAGTAGATCAACAGCACCCAGAGCAATTCAGGGATGCCGCGAACCAGGGTCGAATAAGTGCCGCCAAGCCATTGCAGCGGCTTGTACGGGGAAGTCTTGGCCAAGGCGCCGAGCAGACCGAGCACCAGCCCCAGGCACAGGGCCGAGAGTGCCAGTTTCACAGTCATCAGCGCGCCAGCGGCGAGCGCCGGGCCGAATCCGTAGAGGTCGATAATCATGGATTTCTTTTCAAATCGCGGCAGGCAAGGCCGAGAACCGGCGCCATCAGGCGCCGGTCAGGCAGGTCAGTATCAATAGATGCTGAACGGGAAGTACTTGTCGTTGATCTTCTTGTAGGTGCCGTCAGCGACGATTTCTTTCAGCGCGGTGTTCAGCTTCTCGCGGATCGGGTCCTTCTTGCGCACGGCAATACCGATCTTGTCGCTTTCTTCCACTGGGTCGCCCTTGAACTCATAGCTACGGCCAGCGTCGCTTTTCAGCCATTCATAGTTGACGTACTTGTCGGCCAGGATGCCGTCCAGGCGGCCGGAAGTCAGGTCGAGGTAGGCGTTTTCCTGGGTGTCGTAGAGCTTGATGGTGATGTCGTCACCATAGTTGTCTTCCAGGAAGGTACCGGCCAGGGTCGCGCGCTGGGCGCCGATGATCTTGCCTTTGAGCGCCGCCTTGTCGGTTTTGAAGTCGATGTCTTTCTTGGCGATGAACTGCAGCTTGTTGGAGTAGTACGGGTCGGTGAAGTCCACCGCTTGCTTGCGCTCGTCGGTGATCGACATCGAGGAGATCAGGAAGTCGAACTTCTTGGCGTTCAGGGCCGGGATGATGCCGTCCCAGTCGGAGGTCACGACGGTGCACTCGACTTTCATCTTGGCGCACAGGGCGTCGCCGATCTCTTTGTCGAAGCCGACGACATTGCCACTGGCATCTTTATTGTTGAACGGCGGGTAAGCCGCTTCGATGCCCATCTTCAGGGTTTCGGCCATGGCACCGGCGCTGAACGCCAGGGTGACGGCGGCAGCCAGGAAGACCTTTTTGTAGTTCTGCATGTGGGTAGCTCCGTTAGCGGTTGCTGGACATGAATTGTTTGCAGCGCGCCGAAAGCGGGTTTTCGAACACCTGCTGTGGCGATCCTTGCTCCTCTACCAGGCCCTGGTGGAGGAACACCACTTCGCTGGAGACCTGACGGGCGAAGCCCATTTCGTGGGTCACGAGCAGCATGGTGCGGCCTTCTTCGGCCAGCGCGCGGATGACATTAAGTACTTCCTGGACCATTTCAGGGTCAAGCGCCGAGGTGGGCTCGTCGAACAGGATGACCTTGGGCTGCATGGCCAGGGTGCGGGCGATGGCCGCGCGTTGTTGCTGGCCGCCGGACAACTGCGCCGGGTAGGCATGGCGCTTGTCGGCGATGCCGACCTTGGCCAGCAGGGCTTCGGCCACTTCGATGGCTTCGGCCTTGCTCTGGCCGAGCACACGGCGCGGGGCTTCGATGATGTTGTCGAGCACGCTCATGTGCGGCCACAGATTAAAGTTTTGAAACACAAAACCGATTTCGCTACGCAGGCGATTGATCTGCTTGCCGTCGGCGGCCACCAGTTCACCGTTCTTCGCGGCCTTGAGCTTGAGTTCTTCGCCGGCGACCAGGATCTGGCCCTGGTGCGGGTTTTCCAGCAGGTTGATGCACCGCAGGAACGTGGACTTGCCGGAGCCGGAGGAACCCAGGATCGAGATCACATCGCCGTCGCGGGCGGTCAGCGAGATGCCTTTGAGCACCTCCAGCGAACCGTAGCGTTTGTGCAAGTTGCGGATTTCAAGCGCGGGCGTGGCCTCAGCCATGTGCGTTCCTCATATATGTTGCGCTCCTGCTGTTGGCGGCCTTCCTGGCGAGGCGGCCAACCTAGCATAGCGTTTCAATGGCAGCCAACAGCGCTACGGACGGTAAATGGCTGGTGCGTGGCAGGTTGTCGCATCGGCGCAGCAGACTGTCGCCCCATCAACAACCGAACAGCCGTTTGAACCTTGCCTGTCGATAAAAAGCGCGGTGGCTGCCGCAAAAAAAGGCGCGATGTTGCCAGCTTTGACAGGGTGTTGGAAGCGCTATCCGGCCAAATGCACCGCTTGTGCACTTTTAATGTGCGCGGAGCCGTTTTCAGGTGTGTTTCCGGTGCGCTGATTCACCCCACAAAGTGGGTGGCAGGGTAACGCTCTGGCAAAGTGCCATTAAATTCAATGGGTTGCGATGACTGTCCGGTCGGGGCGAGATCGCCGGGTTAGAGGGTTTTGAAATATTTTGGCGCAATTATTGCGTGCAGAATCCAGAACGCCCTGTTGGCTTCTTTTTACGAGAAGGACCGCCGAACGGGATGCACGCATTCGCTTCTCCTTACAAAGGTAGTTTTAATGAGCAGTACCCAAAGCTCTAATGGCCTCGAACAGGGGCTCAAACCGCGCCACGTGACCATGCTGTCGATTGCCGGGGTTATCGGCGCCGGCTTGTTCGTTGGCTCGGGTCACGCCATCGCCGCTGCAGGTCCGGCTGTTCTGTTGGCTTACGCCGCCGCCGGCATGTTGGTGGTGCTGGTGATGCGCATGCTCGGCGAAATGGCCGTTGCCTCGCCGGACACCGGTTCGTTTTCGACTTACGCCGACCGCGCGATCGGTCACTGGGCCGGTTTCACCATCGGCTGGCTCTACTGGTGGTTCTGGGTGCTGGTGATTCCGCTGGAGGCCAACGCCGCCGCGACCATCCTGCATGCCTGGTTCCCTGGCGTGGACATCTGGGCCTTCGCCCTGGTCATCACGATGCTGCTGACCGTGACCAACCTCTTCAGCGTAAAGAACTACGGTGAGTTCGAGTTCTGGTTCGCCCTGCTCAAGGTTGTGGCAATCATTGGTTTCATTGTTCTCGGCGTCCTGGCGATCTTCGGTTTCCTGCCGAATAGTCAGGTCAGCGGTGTTTCGCACCTGTTCGACACCCAAGGCTTCCTGCCAAACGGCATGGGTGCAGTGCTGGGTGCGATCCTGACCACCATGTTCTCCTTCATGGGCACCGAGATCGTGACCATCGCGGCCGCGGAATCGAAAGATCCGGGCAAGCAAATCTCCAAGGCCACCAACTCGGTGATCTGGCGGATCGGCTTGTTCTACCTTGTGTCGATCTTCATCGTTGTGGCGCTGGTGCCATGGAACGACCCGATCCTGGCCAGCGTTGGTTCCTATCAGACTGTGCTTGACCGCATGGGCATCCCGAACGCCAAGATGATCGTCGACATTGTGGTACTGGTTGCTGTGACCAGCTGCCTGAACTCGGCGCTCTACACTTCGTCGCGCATGATGTTTTCCCTGGGCAAGCGCGGCGATGCGCCAGCGATCTCCACGCGCACCAACAAAAGTGGCACGCCTTACTGGGCAGTGATGTTGTCCACCGGCGCTGCGTTCCTGGCAACATTCGCCAACTACGTGGCTCCGGCTGCGGTGTTCGAGTTCCTGCTGGCCAGCTCCGGTGCCATCGCACTGCTGGTGTACCTGGTGATTGCGATTTCGCAACTGCGCATGCGTAAGCAGCGTATAGCGCGCGGCGAGAAAATCGCCTTCAGCATGTGGCTGTTCCCGGGCCTGACCTACGCGGTGATCGTCTTCATCGTCGCGGCCCTGACCATCATGCTGTTCCAGGATGCCCATCGCGTGGAAATTCTCGCGACCGGCTTGCTCAGTGCTCTGGTGGTAGCGACCGGCTTGCTGGTGGCTCGCCGCCGCAAGCTGGAAAAACGCGGCGCGGTAGTGCTGAACTGATCCATATCGCGTAATGCAAAACGGCCGCTGTCAGTGATGACAAGCGGCCGTTTTTGTTTCTGTCGATTGTTCTGCGTTCAGTCGACATGAACCCAGTCTTCTACGCGTAACCCCGGAACGCGATCGAACTCCCGCAGGTTGTTGGTGACCACGATAAACCCGCGTGAGCGTGCGTGTCCGGCAATCATCTGGTCGTACGGGCCTATGGGTTTGCCTGCCTTTGCCAGCTCGGATCGGATCATCCCGGTGTGTGCTGCTGCTTCGTTGTCGAAGGGCAGGACTTCAAGTCGGGCGGCGAAACCCTCGATGACCGCCAGGTTTTTTTCGGGGGCTGCCGATTTTTCCGCGCCGTAAATCAGCTCCATCAGCGTGACCGCACTGATGCACAGTTGGCCGTGATGACGATTGAACGCCTCCCGTACCACCTGTGGTTTGTTCTTGATGGTGAAGATGCAGATGTTGGTATCGAGCATGTACTTGATCATCAGAACGACTCACGCTCCTGATCGGCGGGTTGCTCGCGATCGGTCATGAAGTCTGCCGTGATGCTTTCGCCATCGAACCAACTGTCCCAGGTTTCACCGGCGGGTGTGATGATTCGGCTTCGACCGACGGCGACGACGTCGACTCGTTTCACGTCGCTTGGCATGGCTACAGCTTTCGGCAGGCGAACGGCCTGGCTTCGATTGCTCATGAAAAGGGTTGTCTGTTCCATTTGGACCTCCTGCGCTTTTGCTGGCGCGATGAGCCCAAAGGATAGGTTTTGTGTTGGATATGTCAATGGGATATACGTGGTGCCTGACGGAAGGAAAGTGCTCGATTCAGAGCCAAAAAAAGGCCGCTGTCAGTGATGACAAGCGGCCGTTTTTGATTGGGCGTAACCTTTACTCGGCTTTTTCTTCCGGTACTTCCAGCGACTCGCGGTAGACATCCAGTGCAGCGCTGAAATCGGCGATGAACTGCGGCTCGCTCAGCCAGGCCTGGGCGGTCTCGCGATCCATGCCGTCGGCCCACATGCGGTAGTCGATCAGCATGTCGGCGGCCAGGTGGGTGGCGGCCATGCCTTCGTCGTCGGCGTTTTCCATGTCCAGCAGTTCTGGATGGTCGATGATGATAAAGGCCAGGTTCGTCAGCAGCACCGAGAGCATTTCGCTGCGGCTGACGGCTTCCGCATCGCGCATTTTGCTGAACATCGCCAGGGTGTATTCCGGGATCGGTTCGGCGAGGTGGCCAAGATCATCGTCCAGCGCGGCGGGTTTGCGGCCGTGGATGTTGATCTGCTTGGCTTTGGCTTTTGCGCGCTTGGCGCGTTTCTGTTGCTTGTTCAGGGAGGCCATGGGAACTCAGTTCGGTTTCTGTTGGGTTTGCGCGGCAATGGCGTCGGACGCCGCCACGTAGTCGGCCTGGAAGGCCGGTGATTCGATCCACGCCAGGGCGCCGGCCTCGTCGGTTTCGGCCGACCATTGGCGATATTCGATCAGAGCAGCGAGGATGAAGTCTGTCGCTGTTTCCTCACCTTCCTGCTCCAGTACCAGTGCGATAAGCGGATGTTCCAGAAAGGCCGCGCACATGGCCTGCTGGCTGATCTTTTGTGCGTCGATCATCTCTTTGAACATGTCGGTCAGGTCTACCGACTCGAAGTCGATGCGATCGTCGTTCGGGTCCAGTTCCACCGGCGCGGCAGCCCGCTGGGTGCGGTTCTGCTTGGCCTTGGCCTTGGCGCGGGAGGCGCGTTTGTGCTGCTTGTTGGCGGAGGCCATGGGCGTCGTTCCGTATTCGTTGAAGGGGCAAAAGGCCTAGCTGCGTGGCACTCGCCGCCCGGGGGTATCGGGGGCCAGTTCACCGTTTTGCAGCCAGGCCAATGCAATGGGCCATAGTGTGGCTTGGTATGCGCTGCGAAAAAAGGCGAAATGTCCGACTTCTTCTTCGCCGATGTCTTCGGGATGGATACGCAGGTGAGAGTTTGTGCTGCCGGTGAAGTAGCCGAGCAGGCGTTCGATGGCCGGGACCGTGCCGTAGGGATCGTCGCTGATGCTGATGGCCAGGGTTTGCGCGGTGACGCCGGCAAAGGGTAGCTGTCCGGCGGTTTTGCTGATTGTGCGGCCGCTGGAGCGTTTCTCGTAACGGGCAGTGGAGAGGCTCCAGTCACGGACCACACCGGCGGGTGTGTCTTCCAGCCAGCCAAGGCGTTTGCCCGGAAAGTAGCCGTAGAGCATCGTCACCAGCGGCATCAGCACATGCCACTTGCCGAACATGCGCCAGCGATGGGCCGGTGCATAGTCGCGCCAGTAGGCGAATTGCGCACCGACCGTCACCAGACGCCGGATCAGGTGCCCGGACGCCCCCAGGCCCGCTGCACAGCCGCCAAAGCTGTGGCCGACCACATCGATAGGCTGCCTTGGGAACTCACGCTGTGCGCGCTTGAGCATCGCCTCGAAATCCAGCGCTCCCCAATCGGTCCACGAGGCTTGAAGCCCCTTGAGCGATGCCGGCCGCGACTCGCCGATGCCGCGGTAGTCATAGGTGATGACATCGAAGCCGTGGGCGAACAGGTAGTCGGCGAAGCGCGAGTAATGGCGGCAACGGACCGAGGTGGCGGCATTGATGATCACGACTGGACGAGCGGCGTCCTGAGAGGCGTGTCGCCAGGTGAAGCCACCGAGGATGAAATCGTCCGAGGCGGTTTCCTTGAACGGTTTGCCGGGCGTGGTATCCGGCAGCGGCAACTCGATGCGAGTGGGGGCCAGTGGAGGCGTGTCCTGCAAATTCATCGGCGTCAGACCTTTGCGGGTAGCTGCCAACGATAGTCTTGATGCCGTTGATGAACAATCCGTTCGCCTCAACGCGGTTGTTGATTGAGCAATCGTTCTTCAAGTGCCGCGCGCTCCCGATCCAGTGCGCCACGCAGTTCCTCTTCACTCGGCAGGACAAGCTTGTACTTGCTGGCGAGCAATTGTTCGATCAGCGCTTGTTCGATCTCGCTTTCCTGAAGCTTGCCGGCATTGGGTAAACCAAGAAACTCCAGTACCACCGGATCACGGATGAAATCCCGAGGGCTGACCTTCATGTTTTGAATGTGGGTGGCGGCCTCCTGCTTGACGCTGCCGCGATCGCGGCTCGCCAGCAGGCGTTCGTAGTACAACGTATTGATCTGGCGCTCCAGCGCTCGGCTTGACCAGTTTTGGGTGGCTGATTCGTTCATGTACCAGAGACGGGCGCTGTCGTTGTCGACCCGAAGCAAGTGGCGGTAGTGGGTCCAGCTCAATTCGTGACGCAGTGCGTCACGAATTGGAAAGGCTTGATAGAACAGACGCATATGCCGAAGGTTGGAAGCGTCAAATCCCTTTCCGAACTCCGCAGTTAGCGCTTTGGCCAAGGCCGACGGTAACTCTTTGCCATACCTGACCCGTCGCGCGCCGCTCTGTTCGAACTCAACGATGTGCCGACCAATCTGCCAACAGGTTTGCACCTGCACGGTATCGACCGCCCGAAGCACCTTCTGACGTGCCTGATGGATCAATTTGCCAAGGTTTCCAAGCAGTGATACCAGATGTGGGTCGTGAGTGTCGTTGGGGGTGAGGGCCGTCATGAGGTCTTCCGCAGCAAGTTGAACAGCGAAAGAGAATGACAAGTGAGCACCCTTCGAAGATGCCGGGTGTTACTGAGAAACAGGCAGGAAATGCCGGGTTCTCAGGCAGGACGGGTCTAAATCCTGGCGAGGGCTGAGGAATAAATGGCGTAGTACGTTTCGTACTCAGGCCAAATCAATCTAAACCCCTCCCACCGACTGGAAATCCAAAGGATGTAACGATTGGGTTCTGCAGAACCCGGGAGTCGTCATCATGAAATACCTCCATACACTCCTGTTGCCCCTCACCGCTGTAGGCGTGCTGATGTTTCCAGCGATGTTACCTGCCGCCAGCCTTGAGCCCATCGACAGTTCGGGGGTGCAGGTGCAAAGCCAGGAACAAAACGGCATCACCTACCTGTCCGGCGGTATCGGCGAGGATGAGTCCAAGGCCATCCAGCAGACCACCGGCTATAACCTGCACATGACGTTCTCTGTCGGGACGGGAAATGAATACACTCCTGACGTGAATGTAGTTATTCAGAAAGCCCCGGGGCAGACCGTATTGACGCTCAATGACGCCGGTCCGCTGGTTTACGTGAAACTGCCTGCCGGTAAATACACCGTCATTGCGACGCATCACGGAGAAACACGGCATGACGTTGCCGATGTCGGTAGCGGTGCAGTCCGTAACCTGGTTTTCCACTGGAATGATGCGAGTTAGCGAGAGGCTGCAAATCAAGGGGCGCAATCAGACCCTGAATCTTGTGATTCAGGGTTTCTTGTATGTGGTGTCATGAACGGCGTACAAACCCGTCTGGGGCGCCGATCATTATCGACGTGATGATCATAACGACGCCAATGTCTGGATGAGTGCAACGCGTAAAGGGTTGGTTTCTACGCTCAGCAGCTTGATGGCCAGCGCGCAGCAGACCACGATCAACATAGGTTTGATCAACCGTGGTCCGACCCGGACAGCGGCCCGTGCACCCAATTGAGCGCCGACGAAGGCCGCCAAAGCCATGGCTATGGCTACTGGCCAGATAATCACACCTTTGGTGATAAAGACCGACAGAGAACCGAGATTGCATGAGGCGTTGGCAAGTTTGGTAAAGCTCATGGCCCGCATCATGCCCAGGCCGCAGAGAAGTACGAATCCGACGATAAAGAAAGAGCCTACACCGGGGCCAAATATACCGTCGTAGAAGCCCAGAATCGGCGCAACGCTAAACGAAAAAAGCAGAATGCCAATTCTCTTGCGTCGATCTTCATTGGCCAGCTTTGGAGAGAGCGCAAAATAGATGGCTACCAGAATCAGCATGATAGGTACGCAAACTTCCAGGTAGCGCTTATCAATAGAGCTGACCAGCAAGGCACCACTGGCGCCGCCAATAAACCCGCAGACAACCAGGAAACGACCTTCGCGCCACTCGATCATTCCTTTGCGAGCAAAGGTTACAGTTGCCGAAACAGTTGCCGAAGCGGCCTGGAACTTGTTCGTGGCAATCGCACTGATGGGATCCACCCCAGCCAGAAACAGTGCAGGCAATGTTATCAGTCCGCCCCCACCTGCAATCGCATCAAAAAAACCGGCGCAGAACGCCACGAGCGCCAATAGGCTAATCACATCCCAAGACATCCCAATCCCTCTAATACAATTATTGGCAAGTCATCCACGTGACTGGCCACTCAACAGTCAGGGCGTGTGGCAAAAGTCAGCCCTGCAGCCTCAGCGGGTCTTCTGAAATAACGATAGGAGACGAAAATTTCGACAGGCCAAAAATGCCGATTCTGCACAAGCTGACGATCAGCGTATGTCATCCATTTCCGTTAAAGCAGACAGAGCGTTCTGACAGAGCAGGGACAATCAGGAATTACCGATATCCGATGCCTGAAGGCTTTTCGGTAGTCAGCCTCGGCAACCATTACGGGCGCTTGCGGACGTGGTGACAGGAGGTGGGGAATTGTCGCTTCGATGGTGGCTGGACCGGTGCCTCACCAAATCGCAGACATAAAAAAACCCTGAATCTTGCGATTCAGGGTTTTCGGTATTTGGTGCCCAGAGACGGAATCGAACCGCCGACACGGGGATTTTCAATCCCCTGCTCTACCGACTGAGCTATCTGGGCAACGGGGCGCATTAAACGGGTTTTTCAGGGGGTCGTCAAGCAAGTTTTCAAAAAAATTTTAATTATTACCGTCGCTTACGTTCAGACCCCCGATAAATCGGGGTTATTCCGACGGCGGCACGTAGCCTTCGGCCTTGGCGTAATCCTCGCCGGAGAAGTACTTGTCCATTTCGCCCTGAAGATATTTGCGATCTTCGGCGTTCATCATGTTCAGGCGTTTTTCGTTGATCAGCAGGGTCTGGTGCTTCTGCCAGTCGGCCCAGGCCTTTTGCGAGACGTGGTCAAAAATATCCTGGCCTTTGGCGCCCGGGAACGGAGCACGTTCCAGGCCTGGCAATTCTTCTTTGTACTTGCGGCACATGATGGTGCGGGTCATGACGACTCTCCTGCGTTCAATACGGCGGCCGCGCGTTCGAGCAAGGTTTTGACCGGGGCGGCAAGGCCCAGGCGCGGCGGGGTGGCGAGGTTATACCAGAGCCAGTCAGCCTCGGCCACGTGATGGCCGGACTCCTGGACCTGAACCAGCCAGGGTTCGATGGATAACTGAAAATGGCTGAAGGTGTGCACCAGGCTCGGTAATGCCTGTTGGGTGCCCAGTTCCAGCGAGTGCTGCGATGCCAGGTGCGGCAGGTCGTCGAGGTCGTCGAGTTCCGGCAGGCTCCACAAACCGCCCCACAGGCCCGTGGACGGGCGACGGTAAAGCAGGATCGCACCCTCGTTGTTGGCGAGCATCGGCATCAATGTGCGTTTCTGCGGGATGGCTTTGCGCGGCTTGGGGATCGGGTAGCGGGTTTCCAGGCCGAGCATGTGCGCCTCGCAGCCCTTTTCCAGCGGGCACAGCAGGCAACTCGGTTTGCTGCGGGTGCAGAGCGTGGCGCCCAGGTCCATCATCGCCTGGGTGTAGGCGTTGACGCGATCGTGCGGCGTAAAGCGCTCAGCGTTGGCCCAGAGCTGTTTGGCGACCTTCGGCTCGCCGGGGTAGCCCTCTTGCGCGGTAAATCGCGCCAGCACCCGTTTGACGTTGCCGTCGAGGATCGGCGCGCGCAGGCCCATGCTGATGCTGGCAATGGCACCGGCGGTGGACAGGCCGATTCCCGGCAGATCAGTGAGTTTTTCCACATCCCGGGGAAATTCGCCGCCGTACTGCTCGACGACGATCTTCGCGGTCTTCTGCAAATTGCGCGCGCGGGTGTAGTAACCCAGGCCCGTCCACAGGTGCAGTACTTCGTCTTCCGGCGCGGACGCCAGGGCTTCGACCGTCGGCAGCGAGGCCATGAAGCGGTCGAAGTAGTTCAGCACGGTGCTGACCTGGGTCTGCTGCAGCATGATTTCCGAGACCCATACCCGATACGGGTTGATGTCTTGTTGCCAGGGCAAATCGTGACGGCCGTGGCGGTCGAACCAGTCCAGCACCGCCGTTGAAAACTGCTCGGCTCTCATCGCTTGAACAGCTCCTTGAGCGCGTCTTTCAGTTTCGGGTCGACCTTGTCGCCCCATTTCTCGTCGATTTTTTCGCTGATCCTGTCGCCTGCCAGTTTGCCCGCGACCTGGCTCATGCGGTCATTATCCAGGCGGCAAGCCTTGGCACCCAGTTCCAGCGGGCCGCGGCAGCGCAGTGGCCACTCGACGCCGACAAACTTGTCGCCGACCTGGCAGGCCGGGTCCGGCATGGCGCTGGTATCGCCTTCGACGATGATGCCGACGCGGTAGTCCATGCCCAGCACTCGCAGATCGATGTCACCGTCACCTTTGACGGTCATGCCCGGGATGCGCACTTTCAGGTCCGGGTTGCTGGCCACGCCGTTACGCAAGGTCAGGTTGCCCTTGAGCTCCTGGAAGGGTGTGTCCTTGCCCCGGGGTTCGCCGCTGAGGGTTTTGCGGTTGAGCGTGGCGATGCCTTTGCACAGCTGTTGCTCAAGGTTGGCGTTGAGCAGCACGCCATTGTTGATGACGAAGCTGGCGTTGCCGTTGAGGGTTTCGATCAACGCTTTCTGGCTGTTGCCGCTGCCGGTCAGGCTGCTGTTGAGCGTGACCAGGCCTTTGACCGGCGGATTCTTGCCCTGGCTTTCGAGGATTTTTTCCGCCGGTACCCGGCTGATCTTCGTCTGCAGGTTCAGCGCCGGCACTGGCTGGCGTACATCGAGCGTGCCGGTGGTTTCGAAGTTGCCCTCGTACAGATCGCCGCGCAGGTTGGCCAGTGTCAGCAGGCCGCCCTGGCCGGTGGCCTTGAGCGCGGCGTTATGGATTGGCAGTTTTTGCAGGGTCAACTGGCCGAAGGTCAGGTCGGCGTCCACATCGAGCTTGCTCAAGCGTTCCACGGGCAACAGGCGCTCGCTGCTCCAGGCGTCCTTGGTCGGCGCGGGTGGCAATGGAGTGCTGCCGGCACCGGCCATGGCATCGGCTTCGGTGCTGGCGACTTCGGCCTGACGCACTTGTGTCGCGCTACTGGCCTCGGCGGATTTCGGCGGCAGGTAACGGTCGACGTTGAAGGTGTCGGCCTTGAGTACTGTGCGCAGCGATTGCTTGGCGAAATCTTCGACGGCGATGCGGCCGCTGAAGGTGCTGTCGTCGACTTTCAGGTTGAGGTCGTCGAGCGCCAGGCTGGTGGGTGTTGCCGCCAGACGGCTGACCAGTTCGACCTTGCTCAGGCTGCCTTCGGCCATGGCCGGGAGCTTCTGGCCGATGCTGTCGACGAATTTCGCCAGGTCGAACTGGGCAATCGAGATGCCGCCGCTGACCTGTGGGGTCTTGTCGAGATCGTTGACCTTCAGTTCACCCAGTGCCCGCAGTTGGTTGGCGGAGATCTTGATGCCGGTCCACTCGGCGACATTGGCGGCCTTGTCCAGCACCAGCTGGCCCTGGGCGGAGAACGTCATGGTCTTGCCTTGCAACGGATCGCCGGTCACTTCACCGGACAACTTCATGTCTTCGAGCTGATAGCGCTGCAGTGCGCGTGCGATGCGCAGCTCGCCATTAAGCTCGGTACGCACTCGCACTGCCGGCTGGTTGGCTGACAGGAACGCCGTGAGCTTGAGCGGAATGTTGACGGAGTCGTGAACCGCACCGGTGCTCAACTGGATGCTTTCGGCGCTGAAGCTCTTGCCGGTTTTTTCGTCGCTGTATTCGACCCGTGCGTTGTTCACGGTCAGGCTGTCGATGTCCAGGCGGATCGGCTGCGGCGGCTTTTCGGCCGCGACGCTGGCTTCGGGTGCAGGTTCGCTCGCTGCGGGCGCAGTACCGGTCATGTCGGTGTTGGCCGCTGCCGGCACCTTGCCGACGTCTTGCCAATTGCCGTGGCCGTCCTTGTCACGGTTCAGGCGCAGGTTCAGGCCCTCGACGCGCACGTCGCTCATCTGCACTTCACGGCGCAGCAGTGGCAGTACGCGCACCGACAGGCCGAGCATCTGCAAGTCGGCAAACGGCTCGGCCGGCTTGATCAGGGTTGCCACACTGGCGTCGTGCAGTTCCAGGCCCAGCCACGGGAACAGGCTCCAGCCGATATCGCCATTGAGCGTCAGCTCGATGTGGGCCTTGTCGCGGGCAATCTGGCGAATCTCGTCTTTGTAGTCGTTGGGATCGAAGAGGTGGGTCAGGGCAAAGCCCAGCGCCACAATGATCAGCAACAGCCCGAGAAGTACCAGACCCAGGATTTTGCCGAACGCTTTCATGGGCGAGTCCTTGTAGTTAATCGAATTCAAAATTTAGCCGAGGAGTATAGCGCCCCCGAACAGACGACCGGTCAGTGATCACGCCGGCAATACATCCAGCGGCAGTTTCAGCTTGGCCGCCAGTGCCTGTGCCTCCAGATGCCCGGCAGGCGCCAGCAGGCGCAGGGGCATGCCCGATTGCGCGGCCATTTTCCGGGCTTCGGCGACCAGTCGCTCGGCAACACCACGGCGACGGGTAATTTTTCGCACACATATTTGGGACAAGTGCCAGGCGTCTTGGTGCCTTTGCAGGCGGGCCGCGCCCAGCAGGCGATCATTGAAGCGTCCGGCGATCAGTGTGCCGTCGCGCAAACAGTCTTCGATCAACTGCGCGGCCCCGGAAAACGGGGCGAACAGCCAGTCCGGGGCGTCGCTGTAGATCTTCTGCAGATCCTGCCGATCCTGGGCAGTGGCTATGTTCAGCGGCTCGACAATGATCGGCATGGTGATTCCTGTGAGGTCATGAAGCGATAGAGATCAGATGACGTACAAAAGGTGATGTCAGTTTGGTTTTTCTACCACTTGCAGATGGTAACCTTTGCCCGTTCGTCCGTCCTTCTGCGACCTGTTGTCGCACAACTAGGCGCTCCACCGAAAAAAAACGGTCATGCCTGCGTGCATAAAGGCCGGGAGTGAACTGTGGCTGGCGAACCATACTGATAATTGGGGGATACACAATGACCACGAGCATCACGGCGGACGGCTTCAGCGCCGACCAGCCTGCGTTCCTGTCCAAGGAGCGGATCATCGCCAAGCCCGGTTTCAACCGCTGGCTGGTGCCACCGGCCGCGCTGGCCATCCACTTGTGTATCGGCATGGCCTACGGCTTTTCGGTGTTCTGGTTGCCGCTGTCCAAGGCGCTGGGCATCTCCGCTCCGGCGGCCTGCGCACCCGACATGAGTTTTATCGCTCAAGTCTTTTCGTCCCAGTGTGACTGGCCGATCTCGATGCTCGGCTGGATCTACACCCTGTTCTTCATCTTCCTGGGTTGCTCGGCTGCCATCTGGGGTGGCTGGCTGGAACATGCCGGACCGCGCAAGGCCGGCGTCGTTTCGGCACTGTGCTGGTGCGGCGGCCTGCTGATTTCGGCGCTGGGGGTGTATACCCACCAGATCTGGCTGATGTGGATCGGCTCCGGGGTCATTGGCGGTATTGGTCTGGGCCTGGGCTACATTTCGCCGGTGTCGACCCTGATCAAGTGGTTCCCTGACAAGCGCGGCATGGCGACTGGCATGGCGATCATGGGCTTCGGCGGCGGCGCAATGGTCGGCGCTCCGCTGGCGGCGGCGCTGATGGGGCATTTCGCCTCGCCAACCAGCGTCGGCGTGTGGCAGAGCTTCTTGGTGATGGCCGCGATCTACTTCGTGTTCATGATCGGTGGCGCGCTGTCCTACCGCGTTCCGCCAACCGGCTGGAAGCCGGAAGGCTGGACGGCCCCGGCGAAAAAAGCCTCGAACGCGATGATCACGCATCGTCATGTTCACGTGAATGTGGCCTGGAAGACGCCGCAGTTCCGGCTGGTATGGCTGGTGCTGTGCCTGAACGTATCGGCCGGTATCGGCATCCTCGGCATGGCGTCGCCGCTGTTGCAGGAAGTGTTCGCGGGCAAGTTGCTGGGCAATGATCTGACCTTCGGTCAACTGGACGCCTCGCAGCTGGCTTCGATTGCCGCCATCGCTGCCGGATTCACCGGTTTGCTGAGCCTGTTCAATATCGGCGGGCGTTTCTTCTGGGCTTCATTCTCGGACTACCTGGGCCGTAAAAACACTTACTTCGTGTTCTTCGCCCTGGGCTTTGCCCTGTACGGACTGATTCCGAACCTGGGTCACCTGGGCAGCATCGCGCTGTTCGTGGCGGCGTTCTGCATCATCCTGTCGATGTATGGCGGTGGTTTCGCGACTGTTCCGGCGTATCTGGCGGACCTGTTCGGTACGCAAATGGTCGGTGCGATTCACGGTCGTCTGCTGACGGCGTGGGCTGCTGCCGGTGTGCTCGGTCCGGTGCTGGTGAACTACCTGCGTGAGTATCAGCTAAGCATCGGCGTCGAGCGCGCGGCGGCCTACGACATCACCCTGTACATCCTCGCCGGCCTGCTGGTGCTGGGTTTCTTGTGCAACCTGCTGGTGCGTCCGGTGGCGGACAAGTACTTCATGACCGACGCCGAACTGGCCGCCGAACAGGCGCTGGGCCATGACAAAGGCGCTGACAGCAGCACCGTGCTGGAGTGGAAAGCCGCGCCGGGCACCAAGCCGCTGGCGATTGCGGCGTGGCTGGTGGTGGGCATTCCGCTGGCGTGGGGTGTTTGGGTGACCCTGCAGAAGACGGCAGTGCTGTTTCACTAAAATCAAGGTAAGCCGCAGCCCCTGTGGGAGCGGGCTTGCTCGCGAAAGCGGTGTGTCAGTCAACATAGATGTTGAATGTGACTGCCTCTTCGCGAGCAAGCCCGCTCCCACATTTTGTTTTGTGGTGTGCCAAATGGCTTGTATGGACATGTCTATCGCCGGCACCCCCGAATTCACTCCGTCAGGGATATCACCTCTCGTGTTTCTGTTTGGCGCCTGCACGCCTATAATGGCTGCCTTTTTCGCCCAATGATTTTGCGGAGCTGGTGATGGCCGAACGTAAGGCGTCTGTCGAGCGCGACACTCTGGAAACCCAGATCAAAGCCTCGATCAACCTCGATGGCACCGGAAAGGCCCGATTCGATATCGGTGTTCCTTTTCTTGAGCACATGCTGGACCAGATCGCCCGTCACGGGCTGATCGACATGGATATTGTCAGCAAGGGCGACCTGCATATCGATGACCACCACACGGTGGAAGACGTCGGTATCACCCTCGGCCAGGCTTTTGCCAAAGCCATCGGCGACAAGAAAGGCATCCGTCGCTACGGCCACGCCTACGTGCCGCTCGATGAAGCGCTGTCGCGCGTGGTGATCGACTTCTCCGGTCGCCCAGGCCTGCAAATGCACGTGCCGTACACCCGCGCCACCGTCGGCGGCTTCGACGTTGACCTGTTCCAGGAATTCTTCCAGGGCTTCGTCAACCATGCTTTGGTCAGCCTGCACATCGATAACCTGCGTGGCACCAACACCCACCACCAGATCGAAACCGTGTTCAAGGCTTTCGGCCGCGCCCTGCGCATGGCCGTCGAGCTCGATGACCGCATGGCCGGGCAAATGCCATCGACCAAGGGCGTCCTGTAATGCAGACAGTCGCGGTTATCGATTACGGCATGGGCAACCTGCACTCGGTGGCCAAGGCCCTCGAGCACGTCGGTGCCGGCAAGGTCCTGATCACCAGCGATGCCAACGTGATTCGCGAAGCCGATCGGGTGGTTTTCCCCGGCGTCGGCGCGATTCGCGATTGCATGGCGGAGATCCGTCGCCTCGGTTTCGATTCGCTGGTACGTGAAGTCAGCCAGGACCGTCCGTTCCTCGGCATCTGCGTAGGCATGCAAGCCTTGCTCGACACCAGCGAAGAGAACGACGGCGTCGACTGCATCGGCCTGTTCCCTGGCGCGGTGAAGTTCTTCGGCAAAGACCTGCATGAAGACGGCGAACACCTGAAAGTCCCGCACATGGGCTGGAACCAGGTGAAGCAGAAGGTCAGTCACCCGCTCTGGCACGACATTCCGGACCTGGCGCGTTTCTACTTCGTGCACAGCTACTACATCGCCGCCGCTAACGCGCGTCAGGTGGTCGGTGGCGGTCATTACGGTGTCGATTTCGCCGCTGCGCTGGCCGAAGGCTCGCGTTTCGCCGTGCAGTTCCACCCGGAGAAGAGCCATACCCATGGCCTGCAATTGCTGCAGAACTTCGCTGCGTGGGACGGTCGCTGGTAAATGGCAGTCAAGAAGAAGCCCCCGATCCTGACCCTCACTCCTGAACAGGAGAGCGAGGCCAATCGCAAGATCAAGCGTTTCATGGAAGACCGCTTCGAACTCGACCTCGGCTCGTTCGAGGCGGCGGAGATTCTTGAGCTGTTTACCCGTGAAATTGCTCCGCACTATTACAACAGAGCGATTTTCGATGTGCAGGCGCACCTCAAAGAGAGGTTCGAAAGCATCGAAAGCGACCTGTGGGCGCTCGAGAAAAACTGATTTCCGAGCCAAGCTGAACATTCAAATTTGAAGGTTTGCCAGATGCTGATTATTCCCGCTATCGATCTCAAAGACGGTGCCTGTGTTCGTCTGCGCCAGGGCCGCATGGAAGATTCCACGGTGTTCTCCGATGACCCGGTGAGCATGGCTGCCAAGTGGGTGGAGGGCGGTTGCCGCCGTCTGCATCTGGTCGATCTGAACGGTGCGTTTGAAGGCCAGCCAGTCAACGGCGAAGTGGTCACCGCCATCGCCAAGCGCTACCCGAACCTGCCGATCCAGATCGGCGGCGGTATCCGCTCCCTGGAAACCATCGAGCACTACGTGAAGGCTGGCGTGAGCTACGTGATCATCGGCACCAAGGCCGTGAAAGATCCGGCCTTCGTCGCTGAGGCCTGCCGCGCGTTCCCGGGCAAAATCATCGTGGGTCTGGATGCCAAAGACGGTTTTGTCGCCACTGACGGCTGGGCTGAAATCAGCACCATCCAGGTGATCGACCTGGCCAAGCAGTTTGAAGCCGACGGCGTGTCTTCGATCGTTTATACCGACATCGCCAAAGACGGCATGATGCAGGGCTGCAACGTACCGTTCACCGCGGCACTGGCTGCCGCAACAAAGATCCCGGTGATCGCTTCCGGCGGCATCCACAACCTGGGTGACATCAAGACCCTGCTCGACGCCAAGGCGCCAGGCATCATCGGTGCGATCACGGGCCGTGCGATCTACGAAGGCACCCTCGACGTCGCTGAAGCGCAAGCTTTCTGCGATTCGTACAAAGGCTGAGGACTGATCATGGCGCTGGCCAAACGCATCATCCCTTGCCTGGACGTGGACAACGGCCGGGTGGTCAAGGGTGTGAAATTCGAAAACATCCGCGACGCCGGTGACCCGGTGGAAATTGCTCGTCGCTACGACGAGCAGGGCGCCGACGAGATTACCTTTCTCGACATCACCGCCAGCGTCGATGGCCGCGACACCACGCTGCACACCGTCGAGCGCATGGCCAGCCAGGTGTTCATCCCGCTGACCGTGGGCGGTGGCGTGCGCACCGTGCAGGACATCCGCAACTTGCTCAATGCCGGTGCGGACAAGGTTTCGATCAACACCGCCGCGGTGTTCAACCCGGAATTCGTCGGCGAAGCCGCGCAGCATTTCGGTTCGCAATGCATAGTGGTAGCCATCGACGCGAAGAAAGTTTCCGGCCCGGGCGAAACCCCGCGCTGGGAAATCTTCACCCATGGCGGTCGCAAGCCAACCGGCCTAGACGCCGTTGAGTGGGCGAAGAAGATGGAAGGCCTGGGTGCCGGCGAAATCCTGCTGACCAGCATGGACCAGGACGGCATGAAAAACGGCTTCGACCTCGGCGTCACTCGCGCCATCAGCGATGCGCTGGGCATCCCGGTGATCGCCTCCGGCGGTGTCGGCAACCTGCAACACCTGGCCGACGGCATTATCGAAGGCCACGCCAGCGCGGTACTGGCGGCGAGTATTTTTCACTTCGGCGAATACACGGTGCAGGAAGCCAAGGCCTATATGGCCCATCGCGGAATCGTGATGCGTTAAACAAACCGGTACAGGCCAGTGGACACCATGGCGTACCCAAGGCACTCTTGGGTACGCCATGGATTTCGGTAGCCAGACATGCTTAAACGCTTTCTTCTCGTCCTTGCCTGCGCTTCTCTGTTGTTGATCAACGGAGCAAACGCTAAAGACAGCCCCGATACCGACCTGGTGTTGCTGACGGAGAACTTCCCGCCGTACAACATGGCGAAGAACGGCAAGAACTTCGCTCAGGACGAGAACATCAATGGCATCGCCACCGATATCGTCCGCGAGATATTCAAGCGCGCCGACATTACCTACAGCCTGACGCTGCGTTTCCCTTGGGAGCGAATCTACAAACTCACCCTGGAAAAACCCGGTTACGGCGTATTCGTCATGGCGCGGTTGCCGGATCGCGAGAAGCTATTCAAATGGGTCGGCCCGATTGGCCCGGATGACTGGATCATGCTGGCCAAGGCTGACAGCAAGATCACCCTCGAAACCTTGAATGACGCGCGCAAATACAAGATCGGCGCCTACAAGGGCGACGCCATTGCCGAGACGCTGGCCAAGCAAGGCCTCAACCCGATCGTTGTGCTGCGAGATCAGGACAACGCCAGGAAACTGGTCAACGGCCAGATCGACCTGTGGGCCACCGGTGACCCGGCCGGGCGCTATCTGGCGCGCCAGGAAGGGGTCAGCGGGTTGAAAACCGTACTGCGTTTCAACAGTGCCGAACTGTACCTGGCACTGAACAAGGACGTGCCGGACGAGACGGTGGCCAAGCTCCAGGCGGCGCTGAACCAGATGCGCAAGGAAGGTCGGGTGGACGAGATCATGGCGCAGTATCTGTAGGATTCAACACCAACCCTTGAGCCATGCGCGGACCACTGTGGGAGCGGTGTAACTGCTAGCGGTACACCCCATCCTTCCCATGCGCAGCCGTCGCCCGGTTGCCGCGCACACTGATCATCTGCCTGATATCAATCCACTCGATTCCCTGAGCCTTGAGCTTGGGCAGTTCGCGTTCCAGTACCGCCAGCGTCTGTGGATACGGATGTCCGATCATCACCGCCGAGCCCTGCTTGCGCGCGAGGCTGATCGCGGTCTGCAGCTGGGTCAGGATCGCCGCCTCAGTACGCTCATCGTCGAGAAACACATCCCGTGAAACGCTCGCCAAACCGAACTTCTGCGCTTGGGCTGCGGCCACGGTCTGGGCGCTGGTGCGACTATCGACGAAGAACTTATGCCGGCGCTGCAAATCCGCCATCAACCACGCCATGGCGGCTGGCTGTGCGGTCATGCGGCTGCCCATGTGGTTATTGATGCCGCTGGTGTACGGGACCATTTTGAACGCGGCGTCCAGGCGTTTTTCCAGCTCATCGACGGGCAACTCGGGATGCCAGGCGAACGGTCCGGTGGCCGGGTCCATGGGCATGTGCAGGATGACGATCTTGCCGGCGCGATGGGCTTCGCGGGCGAATTCGGTGGCGTGGGGCGTGTCGGGCATGATTGCCGCGGTCACCGGGCCGGGCAGGGCGAGCACGCGGCGATCCCGGGGCAGGTTCTGCCCCAGGTCATCGATGATCAGGCTCAGGTAGGCTTTGTGAGGCGTTGATTCGGCGGGTTCTGCGTGAGCAACACTCGCCAGACAACACAACAGACCGATCAGCAACCGCAGAAACATCTCAACGGCCGGACGTGATACTCAGCCCTTTGAGCAGGCTCAGGGCCTGGGCCAATTGGTAATCATCGTCCTGTGGCATAGGTTTGGCCTTGCCGCTGGTGCCGGTCGGTTTGTCGGCGCCGCCATTGCCATTGCCCAGGTGACCCTGCAAGTCAGCTTCCTTGAAGTAATCGCTGTCCTGCTCGCTGGTGATCTTGGCCTTGCGTACTTCGATGTCCGGCACGATGCCCTGGGCCTGGATCGAGCGACCGTTCGGCGTGTAGTACAACGCCGTGGTGATCTTCAATGCGCGCTCGTTGTTCAGCGGCAGTACGGTTTGTACCGAGCCCTTGCCGAAACTGGTGGTGCCCATCAGCACGGCGCGTTTCTGGTCCTGCAGGGCGCCGGCGACAATTTCCGAAGCCGAGGCGCTGCCGCCGTTGATCAGCACGACCATTGGCACGGCTTCGCTTTCGTCCTTGCCGGTGGCAGAGAAACGCAACTCGGAGTTGGCGATGCGGCCCTTGGTGTAAACGATCAGGCCCTTGGTGATGAAGTGATCGACCACTTCCACCGCCGCCTGCAACACGCCACCCGGGTTGTTGCGCAGGTCGAGAATGATGCCCTTGAGCTTCTTGCCGTTGTCCTTGCGCAGCTTGGCCAGGGCCTTGGAGACTTCTTCGCCGGTCTTGACCTGGAACTGGGTGATGCGGATGTAGCCGTAGCCCGATTCCAGTAACTGGCTCTTCACGCTCTTCACTTGAATGACGGCGCGAGACAAGGTCACGTCGAACGGCGTGCCGCCGTCGCGTACCAGGGTCAGGGTGATTTTCTGGCCGATCTTGCCGCGCATCTTGTCCACGGCTTCAGTCATGCTCTGGCCGCGAGTCGGCTGGCCGTTGATCTTGACGATGAAGTCGCCAGCCTGAATGCCGGCCTTGGAGGCCGGAGTGTCGTCAATGGGCGACACCACCTTGATGAAGCCGTCTTCGGCACCGACTTCAATGCCCAGGCCGCCGAATTCACCGCTGGTGCTTTCCTGCAACTCGGCGAAATCTTCAGGGCCCAGGTAGGCCGAATGCGGATCGAGGTTGCTGAGCATGCCCTTGATGGCGTTTTCCAGCAGGGTCTTGTCGTCCACCGGTTCGACATAAGCGGCCTTGATCCGGTCCATCACCTCGGCAAAGGTGCGCAACTCATCCAGCGGCAGTGGCGCCTTGGTGGTCGCAGCAGTGCCCGCAGGCGCAACCGCCGGTGCTGGTTGAGCGGCAAACGCCAGAGGCGCGCCGATCACCAGGGCGATCGTCAGGGCCAGCGAGGTAAGGCGGGACAAATGCAGCATGTCTAACAAACTCCTGAATTAGGTAACGCGCTTATCCTTGCGCGCGGCACCATTGCGCCGGATCACTCGGGTGACCCTGCTGACGAATCGCGAAATACAATGCCGGTGTATCTTGTCCGCCACTGCTACCCACAGTGGAGATGGACTCACCGGCTTTTACCACGTCACCCGCAGACTTGAGCAGCGTCTGGTTGTGACCATAAAGACTCAAAAAACCGTTGCCGTGGTCGAGGATCACCAGCAACCCGGCGCCTCGCAGCCAGTCGGCAAACACTACGCGACCACCATGCACCGCATGCACGGTGCTGCCGGCAGACGCGCCGATCATCACGCCATCCCACTTGGTCCGGGCATCGTCGCCACGGCTTTCACCGTAGCGCGCCAGCAGTCGACCATCGACAGGCCAGGGAAGTTTGCCGCGGGTTGACGCAAACGGGCCGCCAAAGGTCTCGCCGGAACTGGAAACCATTGCGCCAGGTGTCGATCTGCCCGGCTTGCGTGGGGCGTCGTCGCTGGCATCTGCCTGCGCCTGGGCCTCACGTAAACGCTTTTTTTCGGCTTCCTGCTGGGCAATCAGCGCTTTTTGTCGCGCTTCTTCTGCCTCACGGGCCTGGCGGGCCAGGGTTTCCTCAATGGTTTTAAGGACTTTAGACAGGTCTGCCTGATCCTGCTCGCGCGCCGCCAGTTTCTGATCGCGAGCCTTTACGTCGTCATTGAGCTTGGCCAGGACTTGCTGGCGCTCCTTGCGGACTTTCTCGAGCTCGTCACGCTGGGTGTCGAGGCTGCTTTGCTGCACCAGCAATTGCGCCTGCTGCATGGCGATGTCTTTCTCGACATTGGACAGTTGGCGCAGGGTTTCGTTGAAATTCTTCAGCTGTTCCAGGCGAGCCTGGCTCAGGTAGTCGTAATAGGTGAGGGTGCGGGCGAATCTTTCCGGATTCTGCTGGTTGAGCAGCAGCTTGAGGTATTCCTGGCGACCGTTCTGGTAGGCCGCCCGGGCCTGAATGGCGATCAGTCGTTGCTGTTCAATGCGCGCGCTCTGGAGTTTTTTTTTCTCAGCATCGAGGCGCTGCAGCTCGGCTTCGCTTTTCTTCAGCTCTTTTTGCAGGGCATCGACCTGCTTCTCGAGCTTGCCCATTTCGGTTTCGGTACCCTTGAGCTCTTTCTGCACACCGGACTTTTCTTCCTGCAGCTTGCCCAGCAGCTTTTTCAGCTCGGAAATGTCCTGACGCGTGGCGTCCAACTGTTGTTGGGTATCTGCGCGCTCGTCAGCAAAGGCCGGTTGGAGCAGGCATGTCAGAGCTAGGGCTATCAGGACGCGAAGCATAGGGGCGGGCGGCACCAGGGAAAGGGACGGCCTAGTATGCCCGCCATGGGCGGCAAAAAAAATGCCCATTTCTGACTGTGTGATGACTGGAGAGAGCGGCAGACTGAATTCCATTTCGAAAACTCCATAAACCACTGTGGGAGCGAGCTTGCTCGCGATGGCGTCCGATCATTCAACATAGATGTTGGCTGTCAGATTGCTATCGCGAGCAAGCTCGCTCCCACAGGGTATTTCGGTGTTTGAGCGGTCGGGTTACACCAGAATCGAAGTCCCGGTCATTTCCGCCGGTTGCTCAAGGCCCAGCAGCTTCAGCATGGTCGGCGCCACGTCCGCCAGCACGCCGCCCTCGCGGACCTTCAAATCGCGCTTGCCGACATAGATGAACGGTACCGGCTCGGTGGTGTGCGCAGTGTGCGCCTGGCCGGTGGTTTCATCGGACATTTGCTCGACGTTGCCATGGTCAGCGGTGATCAGGGCTTCGCCACCGACTTTTTCCAGGGCATCGACGATGCGACCCACGCACAGGTCCAGGCATTCAACGGCCTTGACCGCCGCTTCGAACACACCGCTGTGGCCAACCATGTCGCCGTTGGCGTAGTTGACCACGATCACGTCGTAACGCTGGTTTTCGATGGCGTCGACGATGCGGTCGGTGACCTCCGGTGCGCTCATTTCTGGTTGCAAGTCATAGGTGGCGACTTTCGGCGACGGAATCAGGATGCGTTCTTCGCCCGGGAACGGTTCTTCGCGGCCGCCGGAGAAGAAGAAGGTCACGTGGGCATATTTTTCGGTTTCAGCGATGCGCAGCTGGGTCTTGCCGTTTTTCGCCAGGTAGTCGCCCAGCACGTTTTCCAGGCTGCCGGCAGCGAAAGCCGACGGCGCAGGGATGCTGGCGGCGTACTGGGTCAGCATGACGAAACCGGCCAGTTTCGGCTGGCGGGCACGCTCGAATTCACTGAAGTTGTCTTCGACGAACACGCGGGTCAGCTCGCGGGCACGGTCAGCGCGGAAGTTCATGAACACCACGGCATCGCCGTCTTCGACTTTTACCGGCTCACCGATGGAGGTGGCCTTGACGAATTCGTCGCTCTCGCCACGTTCGTATGCCGCTTGCAGGCCTTCCTGGGCGGTGGTGGCGTTGAATTCGCCCTGACCATCGACAATCAGGTTGTAGGCCTGGGACACACGGTCCCAACGGTTGTCGCGGTCCATGGCGTAGTAGCGGCCAATGATGCTGGCGATCCGGCCCTTGCCCAGGGCCTGGAAGGTCGCGTCGAGCAATTCGATCGACGATTGCGCGCTTTTCGGCGGGGTGTCGCGGCCGTCGAGGAAGGCGTGCAGGTAGATGTTTTGTGCGCCGCGCTTGAAGGCCAGTTCGGCCATGGCGACCAGGTGATCCTGGTGGCTATGTACGCCGCCATCGGACAGCAGGCCCATGAAATGCACGGCTTTGCCGGCGGCGACGGCTTTGTCCACGGCTGCGCAGATGGTCGGATTCTCGAAGAACTCACCGTCGCGGATCGATTTGGTCACGCGAGTGAAGTCCTGATACACCACGCGGCCGGCGCCCAGGTTCATGTGGCCGACTTCGGAGTTGCCCATCTGGCCGTCCGGCAGGCCGACGTCCATGCCGCTGCCCGAGATCAGGCCGTTCGGCACGGTGGCCCACAGACGATCCAGTACAGGCTTCTTCGCCGCGAAAATGGCATTGGATTCGGGATTGTCGCTGTGACCGAAGCCGTCGAGAATCATCAGGACCAAAGGTTTAGGCGTGGTAGTCATGGAATCCGCTCTGGCTTAAGTAAAAGGGGCGATGGAAAAGGGAGTCGCAGTTTAAAGCGAAGTTCCGGCCACGTCACCGCCGGACGGGGTTTGGCCCACCATAGTGGCTGTGTATACTGGCCGACATTTTAACGCCCTGGAACCTCCTTCGATGGTTGCTAACCTGATTCAATTCGCCACTAACCACTACATTCTCGTCGGTATCTTCGTCGTACTGCTGGCGTTGCTGATTGCCTATCAAATGCAGGGCGGCGGCCGTAGCCTGAGCACCGGCGAACTGACCGGGCTGGTCAACAAGGACGCAGGCGTGGTGATCGACATTCGTCCAACCAAGGATTTCGCCGCCGGTCACATTGTCGGCGCGCTGAACATTCCTCAGGACAAACTGACCGCTCGTGTAGGCGAACTGGAAAAGCACAAGGCCAAGACCATCATCCTGGTCGACGCCATGGGCCAGACCGCCGGCACCCACGCCCGCGAATTGATGAAATCCGGCTTCACCGCCGCCAAGCTGTCCGGCGGTATCTCCAGCTGGAAAGCCGACAATCTGCCGCTGGTGAAGTGATATGAGTAGCGTCGTCGTCTATTCCAGCGATTACTGCCCTTACTGCTCGCGAGCCAAATACCTGCTCGAGAACAAAGGCGTGGCCTTCGAAGAGATCAAGGTCGATGGCAAGCCGCAGGTGCGCGCTGCGATGGCCCAGAAGGCCGGGCGTACGTCCGTGCCGCAAATCTGGATCGGCAGCACCCACGTGGGCGGTTGTGATGATCTGTTCGCCCTGGACCGCGCCGGCAAGCTCGACGCGCTGCTCAGGGCCTGACGGCAATACCCCAAACAAGCAAACCTAAAAGAACCCTGGATCAAGAAGGATCTGCGATGACTGACCAACAGAACACTGCTGCGAACGAAGAAGAAACTGCACCGCAATTCTCCTTGCAGCGCATTTATGTGCGTGACCTGTCCTTCGAAGCTCCGAAAAGCCCGGCGATCTTCCGCCAGCAGTGGGAGCCGAGCGTCGGTCTGGATCTGAACACCCGTCAGAAGACGCTGGAAGCCGACTTCCACGAAGTCGTGCTGACCCTGTCGGTTACCGTGAAAAACGGTGACGAAGTGGCGTTCATTGCTGAAGTGCAACAGGCCGGGATCTTCCTGATCAAGAACCTGGATGACGCTTCGATGAGCCACACCCTGGGTGCGTTCTGCCCGAACATCCTGTTCCCGTACGCTCGCGAAACCCTGGACAGCCTGGTGACCCGCGGTTCGTTCCCGGCACTGATGCTGGCTCCGGTGAACTTCGATGCGCTGTACGCGCAAGAGCTGCAACGCATGCAGGCTGCTGGCGAGACGCCGACCGTTCAATAAAAGCTTCGTTTACCCCATGAAAAAAGCGCCTCCGAAGGCGCTTTTTTCATGGGGTAAACGAAACCTTCGAGTAGGAGCTGCCGAAGGCTGCGATCTTTTGATCTTGAAAATCAAAATCAAAAGATCGCAGCCTTCGGCAGCTCCTACATTGGGTCGCGGTGTTACTTGAAGTCGTTCTGACGCCAGGCTTCGTAAACAGCCACTGCCACAGTATTGGACAGGTTCAGGCTGCGGCAGCCTTCGCGCATCGGCAGGCGCAGGCGTTGCTCGCCGGGCAGGACGTCCAGCACTTCGGCGGGCAAGCCACGGCTTTCCGGGCCGAACAGGAACGCGTCGCCCGGGACGAAGCTGGCATCGTGGAACGGCCGCGAACCCTTGGTGGTGAAGGCGAACAGTCGTGGATGGCCGAGGCTCTCCAGGCAGCTGGCGAGGTCCACGTGGCGTTGCAGGGTGGCATACTCGTGGTAATCGAGGCCGGCCCGGCGCAGGCGCTTGTCGTCCATCTCGAAGCCCAGCGGTTCGATCAAATGCAGGTGGCAGCCACTGTTGGCGCACAGCCTGATAACGTTGCCGGTATTCGGCGGAATTTCTGGTTGGAAAAGGATGACGTGAAACATGCACGGCTCCGAAGGCAAAGATGACGCGCATTCTACGCCGCCAGAAGGCGTGCGTTCGAAACTATTCCTGCGGGTAATGGGCTCGCTGGCGATTGTCGGGGTGATGGTCGGGATGATGATCGGTCGCCTGACCACGCCAGACCCCAGTCAGCTGCAGCAGGTTGAAGTGACGAACGACGGGCTGGTGGTGTGGTTCAACAATGAACCCAAGACCCACGGCGAAATTGTGGACGGCAGTGTCGCGCTGCTGTTTGGCGCCGAGGGCAAGGCGCAGAAAGGTCAGCTCAAGCTCGGCGGCAAGGACGTGAACTGGCGGGTACGTTTGAGCGATGGGGGGTTGTTGCTGACACTGGTAGCGGCCCGGCCTCTACAGGGCCAATGGGCCGGTAGTGAGGTCGATGACCGCTGGCGGCTGGAGATCCATCTCCGGGAGCAATAAAAGAGGGAATCCCCGGCCTGCCTGTACCAAGGTTCCCGAAACGGGAGGCTCGTCGCGAGTGCGGTGTGAGCCTGGTGTAAAGAAGGAACCCCTGACCTGCCTGTATCAAGGGCCCCAAAACGGCTGGGCTCGTCGCGGGTGCGGTGTGAGCCCGATGTAAAGAGGGGAATCCCCGGCCTGCCTGTACCAAGGTCCCCGAAACCGGGTGGGTGAACTGATTCACTTGAAAGGGTTATTGCAGGGGGCGTGCCAGTTTTTAACAGTTTGGAACAAAAAATCGCTTTGATGCGCTGGAAGCCCCGAAATTCGGGGCTTTCGTGTTTTTTCGAAAGGGATTCGGTTGCGAAAGCAGGCGGGGACTCGAAGCTGTTTTTGTGCGCGATTGCGGTTCACGGTGCATTGCGGCGGTGCATGGAACGTGGTTGTCGGCCAAAAAAGATCGCAGCCTTCGGCAGCTCCTACAGGGTCTTGCGTACGCCTGTAGGAGCTGCCGAAGGCTGCGATCTTTTCGCTTGCGACTAAGCTCGAAAGCCCGATTTAGCCCTCATCCCCCTCATCATCATCCCCACCATCAACCTTCATCCCCAATTCCTTGATCTTGCGCGTCAGGGTGTTGCGCCCCCAACCCAGCAAGACGGCGGCATCGCGGCGGCGACCGGCGGTGTGCTTGAGGGCGGTCTCGATCATGATCCGCTCGAAGGCCGGTACCGCGCTGTCGAGCAGGCTCGACTGACCACGGGCCAGGGCCTGGTCAGCCCACTGGCGCAGGGCCTGTTCCCAGTTGGTCACGGGTGCCGAGTCCTGCGGCAGGCTCAGCAACTCCGGCGGCAAGTCGCCGATGTGTACTTCGCGACCCGAAGCCATCACCGTGATCCAGCGGCAGGTGTTCTCCAGCTGACGCACGTTGCCGGGCCACGGCAAGTTCTTCAGGTATTCCTCGGTTTCGCTTTTCAGCAGCTTCGGCTCGACTGCCAGTTCCTGGGCGGCGCGGCCGAGGAAATGCTTGGCCAGGGTCGGGATGTCTTCGCGGCGATCCGACAGGCGCGGGATATGGATCCGGATCACGTTGAGGCGATGGAACAAGTCCTCACGGAACTTCCCGGCGTGCACCAGGGTTTCCAGATTCTGGTGAGTCGCAGCGATGATGCGCACATCGACCTTCACCGGCACATGACCGCCGACGCGGTAGAACTCGCCGTCGGCCAGTACCCTTAGCAAGCGGGTCTGGGTGTCGGCGGGCATGTCGCCGATTTCGTCGAGGAACAGCGTACCGCCATCGGCTTGCTCGAAACGCCCGCGACGCAGGTTGGCCGCGCCCGTGAACGCGCCTTTCTCGTGGCCGAACAGTTCGGATTCCATCAGGTCTTTGGGGATCGCCGCCATGTTCAGCGCAATGAACGGCGAAGCGGCGCGCGGGCTGTGACGATGCAGCGCGTGGGCCACCAGTTCTTTACCGGTACCCGATTCACCATTGATCAGCACGGTGATGTTGGAGTGACTCAAGCGTCCAATGGCGCGAAACACTTCCTGCATCGCCGGCGCTTCGCCGATGATTTCCGGGGTGCGGGTCAGGGTCGGGGCAACTTCCAGGCCCTGTTGTTCCTGAGCGTGCTGGTTGGCGCGCTTGACCAGGGAAACCGCCTCGTCGACATCGAACGGCTTGGGCAGGTACTCGAAGGCGCCGCCCTGATAGGACGCGACAGCGCTGTCCAGATCGGAGTGCGCGGTCATGATGATCACTGGCAGCCGTGGGTGCTGCTCGCGAATCCGCGCCAGAAGCTCCAGGCCGCTGGCGCCGGGCATGCGGATGTCGGAGATGATCACGTCTGGCTGCTGGCGCGCCAGGCGGCTCATCACGCCATCGGCGCTGTCGAAGCTTTGCGTGGTCATGCCTTCCTGTTGCAAGGCTTTTTCCAGGACCCAACGGATAGAACGGTCGTCATCGACGATCCACACGGTTTCACTACGGCTCATGTCGATGTGGCTCCTTGTTCCAGTGGCAGAAAGATCGAGAAGGTGGTGTGGCCGGGGTGGCTGTCACATTCGATCAGGCCCTGGTGCTGGCTGATGATGTTCTGGGTAATGGCCAGGCCCAGCCCGGTACCGTCCGGACGACCGCTGACCATGGGAAAGAAAATGGTTTCCTGAAGTTCTGCCGGGATGCCCGGGCCGTTGTCGATGATCTCGATCTTGGTCACCAGGCGATGGCGCACGTGGCCGATGGTGAACTGGCGCATGGCGCGGGTGCGCAGGCTGATGCGGCCCAGGCGCAGTTCGTTCTGGCTGCTGATGGCCTGCATCGCATTGCGCACGATGTTCAGAACCGCCTGAATCATTTGCTCGCGGTCGATCAGGACGTCGGGGATGCTTGGATCGTAGTCGCGCACCAAGGTAATGCAGCCCTGGCTTTCGGCCTCCACCAGATGGCAGACACGCTCAAGCACTTCGTGGACATTGCACATGGCCAGCGATGGCAGCTTGTTGGAGCCGAGCATGCGATCCACCAGGTTACGCAAGCGGTCGGCTTCTTCGATGATGACGTTGGTGTAGTCGCGCAGGCTTTCTTCCGGCAGTTCCCGGGCCAGCAATTGTGCCGCGCCGCGAATCCCGCCCAGGGGGTTCTTGATTTCATGGGCCAGGCCGCGCACCAGCATCTTGCTGGTTTCCTGTTTCGACAGCTGTGCTTCTTCCTTGGTGATCCGCAGCAGGCGGTCACGGGGGTGGACTTCGAGCAGCAGCAGCGTGTCGCCGTTGCTCAGAATCGGCGTTACCGCGTAGTCGACGGTCAAGGTCTGGCCGGTGAGGGCGGTGAGCATGGCTTCGCGCTTGGTGAACGGGTGCGCCTGTTCGACAGCCTGGCGCAACGAGTTCAGTGCCTCGGTCGATTCGGTAAACAACTCACTGATGAACTGCCCATGGCTGCGCTGACCGCTGATGGCCAGCAGCATCTCCGCCGCCGGGTTCATGTACTCGAGGCGCAGTTCGGCGTCGAGCAGGATGGTGGCAGTGGTGAGGTTGTCGAGTAGCAAACGGTGGAGTGCGTCGCTAATGGTCATCGGGACCTCTTTTAGGGCAGAGCATGCGCAAAAAAACGCTGGTACAGGCAAAATGCAAAAAACAAACCAAGGCTCCGAAAAGAAGCGCTTAACGCCTGAAACAGGCGTTTGACGCTCGTTTGCGTGGCGTTCTGCCAGCTTTCACGGGTACTTTCGAACCAAAATGGGTTGGAATGTGAGTACGGTGCAAGCTATTGCACCAATATAGTGCGCAAACCTGAACGAGGTTAGAAAAGTCGCAGGAAGGGATTTTTTTCTTCGCCGGGTTTGTCACTGAGCGGGCATTCCGGCCGCTGGCCGTAGTCTTCGAGAGTGCAGGGTTTGATCCTGCGCTTCTGGGCGAGAGACGTGCGCTGCATGTGGAAAGGTTGGTTGGCGGTGCGTTCGACGATGCGTCCCTGTTCGTCGAGGATTTCCACGGACAGGGTATGGCTGCCGCGATCGATGTTGCTCAAAGCGAACACCGGGCTCAGGCCGGGTTCGGCGGTGGGCTGGCCGTCGAGCAGCAATCGGTAGCGGTGACCGGGTTGCAGGGCAGGTTCGTTGGTGGCGCTGACGATGACTTCGCCGGTGTTGCTGCGGATGGTTGCGTCGGGTTCCGGGATCAGGATGCGCAGCACCTCATAGTGGAACGGCGCTTGTACTTCAGGACTGCTCTGGGCAAGCAATGGCGCTGCGCTGGAGGGCTTGGCCGCCATTCGATTGCTCGTTGTCAGTGGTACACGCCTGGCGTCGCCGGGTTTGGGCTGGTCGGTGAAAACCCGGTTGCCCTGAGCGTCGACATACATGAAGACCTCTGCCGAGGCGGGCAGGGCAATCAGGCAGGCGATCAGTAGCCAGGCCTTCAAGGCTTGTGCACCCGCTGCACGGTGAATGTCACCGCAGGGCTCTGCTGCACAACGTTTTCGCCATCGATCACTTGCACGGCGAGGCGGTGTTCGCCGCGATCGATGTTCACCAGTTGCAGGGTCGGCACGTTGCCTGGCTGGCCGTAGGGTTGACCGTCCAGCAGCAGGCGCAGCAGGTGGGGGCCTTGCAGGCGCGGCTTGATCAGTACTGTTACGGTGAACGTGCCGTTATTGGCGCGCAGGGCTTCGGTGCCGGGCAGGCCTGTCAGCTCCAGCACTTCATAGGTCTTGTGGGGTTCTTCTTTACGATCGGCTTCGGCAGCAGGTGCGGCTGCGCCGGGAGGCTGGTGCTCGACGCTGTTGAGGGGCGGCAAATCGACCGGTTGGGCACTGACGCCGTCAGGCGGTTGATTGCTGTACGCGGTGGCACCGTTGGCGTCCGTGTACTTGTAGATCTGCGCCGTGGCGGGCAGAACGATCAGCAGCAGGATGAAGAAAAAACCACGACCCATGGAATCGACCGGAAGCGAAAACGTTGGGTTGCAGCATAGGCCAGGCCGGGCGGTTCTCCCAAGTCGCTAAACATCTGGGCAATAAAAAAGCCTCCCGAAGGAGGCCTCTTTTTTGTCACGCCGCGTATTGCGACGCTACCGGATCAGCAGCTGTAGTACAGCTCGTATTCCAGTGGGTGTACGAAGGTACGTACCTTGATTTCTTCTTCGCTTTTCAGGGCGATGTAAGTGTCGATGAAGTCGTCGCTGAAAACGCCGCCTTTGGTCAGGAACGCACGACCTTTGTCCAGCTCTTCCAGGGCTTCTTTCAGGCTGCCGCAAACTTGTGGGATCTCTTTGGCCTCTTCAGGCGGCAGGTCGTACAGGTTTTTGTCAGCGGCGTCGCCAGGGTGGATCTTGTTCTGGATGCCGTCCAGGCCAGCCATCAACAGTGCGGCGAAGCACAGGTACGGGTTGGCAGCCGGATCCGGGAAGCGTGCTTCGATACGGCGGGCTTTCGGGCTCGACACGTAAGGAATACGGATCGAAGCGGAACGGTTGCGAGCCGAGTAGGCCAGCATCACTGGAGCTTCGAAGCCTGGAACCAGACGCTTGTAGGAGTTGGTCGCCGGGTTGGTGAAGCCGTTCAGGGCCTTACCGTGCTTGATGATGCCGCCGATGAAGTACAGAGCGGTGTCGGACAGGCCTGCATAGCCTTCGCCGGCGAAGGTGTTCTTGCCATCTTTCCAGATGGACATGTGTACGTGCATACCCGAGCCGTTGTCGCCGTACAGAGGCTTAGGCATGAAGGTAGCGGTACGGCCGTAGGCATCGGCTACGTTGTGCACGACGTACTTCAGGGTCTGGGTTTCGTCGGCTTTCTTCACCAGGGTGTTGAACTTGACGCCGATTTCGTTCTGGCCGGCAGTCGCCACTTCGTGGTGGTGAACTTCGACGGTCAGGCCCATTTCTTCCAGTGCGTTGCACATGGAGGTACGGATTTCGTGGTCGTGGTCGAACGGCGGAACCGGGAAGTAGCCGCCTTTGACGCCTGGACGGTGGCCTTTGTTGCCGCCTTCGATGTCCTGGTCGGACATCCACGAACCTTGTTCAGAGTAGATCTTGAACATGGAGCCGGAAATGTCGGACTTGAACTTCACCTGGTCGAAGATGAAGAACTCTGGCTCTGGACCTGCGTATACGGTGTCACCGATAGCGGTGGCTTTCAGGTACTCTTCGGCGCGCTTGGCGATCGCACGTGGGTCGCGGTCGTAGCCTTGCATGCTCGAAGGTTCGATGATGTCGCAGACCAGGATCAGGGTCGGCTCTTCGGTGAACGGATCCAGGACAGCGGTGGAGTCGTCCGGCATCAGGATCATGTCGGAGGCTTCGATGCCTTTCCAGCCAGCGATGGAGGAACCGTCGAACATTTTGCCGACTTCGAAGAAGTCGTCATCCAGCGCATCGCGAGCCGGCATGGTCACGTGGTGCTGAGTGCCTTTGGTGTCCGTGAAGCGCAGATCAATCCACTTGACGTCATGATCTTTGATGAGTTGAACCGACTTCGACATAGTGTCCTCCGGGTGGCTTCGGGCTAGTAATGGATGCCCTTAAATGTGGGTGATGCCGGCGCGAATACTCTGCCAAGGCAACCTGCCTCACAAGGGAGCAAATTGCATGCCAGTGCCCCAGCATGGGTTTTTTGCCCCAAAAACACGCTTGCGAGGGCATATTGCGCTTTAAAGCAGAAAATCTCGCCCTGTAATGTGGCGCCACCCCCAACAAATGACCTGTTTTGGTGCGCGCGAAACCTTCTGCACATTAACTGGTTAAACCTTGAGCAATTTCCGCTATAATCCGCGCCCCCCTTTTTCGGCAGGCCATGCGCGCGCTGTTTCCATGAAATTAATCGTAAAAGTCTTCCCCGAGATCACCATCAAGAGCCGCCCGGTACGGATGCGTTTCATCCGTCAATTGGCCAAGAACATCCGTGCCGTGCTCCGCGATCTGGACCCGGCCGTGGTGGTGAACGGCGTGTGGGACAACCTCGAGCTGGAAACCCGCGTCAGCGACCCCAAGGCCTTGAAGGAGATGGGCGAGCGCCTGAGCTGCATGCCGGGCATCGCGCATTTCCTGCAAATCGATGAGTACCCGCTGGGCGATTTCGACGACATCGTTGAGAAGTGCAAGCAACACTACGGTGATGCGCTGGCCGGCAAGATCTTCTCGGTGCGTTGCAAACGCGCCGGCAAGCACCCGTTCAGCTCGATAGATATTGAAAAATATGTCGGCAGCCAGTTGCGCCGTCAGTGTGGTGCCGCCGGGATCGACCTGAAAAAGCCTGAAATCGAGGTCCGGATCGAAGTTCGCGACCAACGGTTGTTCGTGATCCACAGCCAGCACAACGGCATCGGCGGATATCCGCTGGGCGCGCTGGAGCAGACCCTGGTGCTGATGTCCGGTGGCTTCGACTCCACCGTGGCGGCCTACCAGATCATGCGCCGCGGCCTGATGGCGCATTTCTGCTTCTTCAATCTGGGCGGACGTGCCCACGAACTGGGCGTCATGGAAGTCGCGCATTTCATCTGGAAGAAGTACGGCAGCTCCCAACGCGTGCTATTTGTCAGTGTGCCTTTCGAAGAAGTGCTGGGCGAAATTCTCGGCAAAGTCGATAACAGTCATATGGGCGTAGTATTGAAGCGTATGATGTTGCGCGCTTCGTCCCAAATTGCCGATCGACTGCACATCGACGCGCTGGTCACCGGTGAGGCGATCTCCCAGGTATCGAGCCAGACGCTGCCGAACCTGTCAGTGATCGATTGCGTGACCGACAAGCTGGTCTTGCGTCCGCTGATCGCGAGTCACAAGCAGGACATCATCGACCTGGCCAACGAAATCGGTACCGCCGATTTCGCCCGGCACATGCCGGAATACTGCGGCGTCATCTCGGTCAATCCGAAGACTGCAGCCAAGCGCTATCGCGTCGAGCATGAAGAGAAAGAATTCGATATGGCGGTACTCGAGCGTGCGCTCGAAAACGCCAAACTGGTGCCGATCGATCGTGTGATCGACGAATTGGGCCAGGACTTGCAGATTGAAGAAGTCAGCGAAGCGCTGGCCGGTCAGATCGTCATCGACATCCGTCACCCGGATGCCGCTGAAGACGACCCGCTGGAGCTTGCTGGCATCGAGGTACAAACGATGCCGTTTTATGCAGTGAACGCTCGTTTCAAGGAACTGGACCCTACTCGCCAGTACCTGCTGTATTGCGACAAAGGCGTGATGAGTCGCCTGCATACCCACCATTTGCTCAGTGAGGGGCATGCCAATGTGCGCGTTTATCGACCGAGCTAAGTGCCCGGGGCTGTTTGCCTGTGGCCTGCGTCACCGGCCCCCCGATGCCACCGTCAAGCTGTAACGGCTTTCACGGACGCTACTGTTAATCGCTGCCAAGACTTGTCAGCACACCGAATCCTCTGATCGAGATACACAAGTGATCGAAAATCTACGCAACATCGCCATCATTGCCCACGTTGACCATGGTAAGACCACCCTGGTAGACAAACTCCTGCGTCAATCCGGCACCCTGGAGCGCAACGAGCTCAACGACGAGCGCGTGATGGACTCCAACGACCAGGAAAAAGAGCGCGGTATTACCATTCTGGCGAAAAACACCGCCATCAACTGGAACGGCTACCACATCAACATCGTGGACACCCCGGGCCACGCCGACTTCGGCGGCGAAGTTGAACGCGTAATGTCGATGGTCGACTCCGTTCTGCTGCTGGTTGACGCTCAAGACGGCCCTATGCCGCAAACCCGTTTCGTGACCAAGAAGGCTTTCGAAGCCGGCCTGCGTCCAATCGTGGTCATCAACAAGGTTGACCGTCCAGGCGCGCGTCCGGACTGGGTTCTGGACCAGATCTTCGACCTGTTCGACAACCTGGGTGCCACCGAAGAACAGCTGGACTTCAAAGTCGTCTACGCCTCGGCCCTGAACGGTATTGCCGGTCTGGACCACACTGAGATGGCTGAAGACATGACCCCGCTGTACCAGTCGATCGTCGACAACGTACCAGCGCCGAAAGTCGACCGTGACGGTCCGTTCCAGATGCAGATCTCCGCACTGGACTACAACAGCTTCCTGGGTGTTATCGGCGTTGGCCGTATCGCTCGTGGTCGCGTCAAGCCGAACACCCCGGTTGTGGCTATCGACGCTGACGGCAAGAAGCGCAACGGTCGTATCCTGAAGCTGATGGGTCACCACGGCCTGCACCGCATTGACGTTGAAGAAGCTTTGGCTGGCGACATCGTCTGCATCAGTGGCTTCGACCAGCTGTTCATCTCCGACACCCTGTGCGACCCACTGAACGTCGAAGCGATGAAGCCGCTGACCGTTGACGAACCAACCGTTTCCATGACCTTCCAGGTAAACGACTCGCCTTTCTGCGGTAAAGAAGGCAAGTTCGTGACCAGCCGTAACATCAAGGAACGTCTGGACAAGGAACTGCTGTTCAACGTTGCTCTGCGCGTTGAAGAAGGCGACACCGCCGACAAGTTCAAAGTCTCCGGCCGTGGTGAGCTGCACCTCTCGGTACTGATCGAAACCATGCGTCGCGAAGGCTTCGAAATGGGTGTTGGTCGTCCGGAAGTGATCATCCGTATGGTTGATGGCGTCAAGCACGAACCGTACGAAAACGTGACCATCGACCTGCCGGAAGAATCCCAGGGCGCGATCATGGAACAGATCGGTATCCGTAAAGGCGACCTGACCAACATGGTTCCGGATGGCAAGGGCCGTGTGCGCCTTGAGTACAACATCCCGGCCCGTGGTCTGATCGGTTTCCGTAACGAGTTCCTGACCCTGACCTCCGGTGCAGGCATCCTGACCTCGATCTTCGACCGTTACGACACCATGAAGTCCGGTGACATGTCCGGCCGTCAGAACGGCGTGCTGGTATCGGTTGCTACCGGTAAGGCACTGACCTACTCGCTGGAAACCCTGCAGTCGCGTGGCAAGCTGTTCATCGAACACGGCCAGGACATCTATGAAGGTCAAATCGTTGGTCTGAACAGCCGCGACAACGACCTGGGTGTTAACCCAACCAAAGGCAAGAAGCTCGACAACATGCGTGCTTCGGGTAAAGACGAAACCATCGCTCTGGTTCCGCCTGTACGCTTCACTCTGGAGCAAGCTCTGGAATTCGTACAAGAAGACGAGCTGTGTGAAGTCACGCCTAAGTCCATCCGTCTTCGCAAGAAGATCCTGGGCGAAAGCGAGCGTACCCGCGCTGCCAAGAAGTCCGGTAACTAAGTCATTTAGTTAGCTGACAAAAAAACGCCCCCGACCGCAAGGCCGGGGGCGTTTTTGTTTGTCTGGGGTTTGTGTGGCGCTTGTACTGGCCTCATCGCGAGCAAGCTCGCTTGTGTTCGAGGTGAACCACAAATTGTGTGAACACCACAGAACCCCTGTGGGAGCGAGCTTGCTCGCGATGGCGGCCGATCAGCCGCCACTGGTTTCAGGAAATATCAGAACCGCTCGATACTCCGCGAACTCCGCTCGCGCTCCACTTCCTTCGGCTTGTACGCGCAATACCCCGGCCGCGGGCCGATTTTCGGGTGGTTGCGGCAGGTATCCGGGCGCTTTTCATAAATAGTGCACAGACGGCTCTTACGATCCAGGTACAGGCAATCGTTGTTGCTCATGCGCTGGAGGGTAAAGATCCCAGACTTCTGGTTGAAACGTTCGACCAGGCCTTCCTTTTGCAGACGCTTGGCGATGTTCTTCGGCGGATCACCCAGCTCGAACTCATCGACCACGCCGATGCGGATCAGATCCTTGATCTTGACCTCGACGGGCAGGGTGCAGCAGCTGGACATGCACGAGCCGCACATCGGGGCAGAGTACTTGGCCCAGGTATCGAGGCGGTCGATCTCTGCGGCAGCGATCAGGTTCGGCTTCATCATCGGTTGTTACCAGCGTGTGCATCAGGGCGCGCGATCATACCGGGACTGGTGGATTTTTGAACAACCTTTCGCCAGTTTTTTTCACAGACGGCGCAAACAACCGGAAAATAGGCACGAGCCCTGCATTGATTCAGGCACAAGACTACGCAATGTCGATCCAGTTCGTATTCAAAGGAAAAACTGCCGAACCAGAGCCTCTACCGCCTGTCAGACCGACTAGGCTCAGACAACTCCAAGCTCGCTCGAGGTCCTATCGATGACTCAAGAACCACTTGTTCGCGAAGCAGAGGTGGCCGCATTCCGCGACGCCGTCTTGACCAAACTCACTTATGCAGTGGGTAAAGACCCGGATCACGCCTTCGACCACGACTGGTTCGAAGCCATTGCCCTGGCCGCGCGGGATCACATGGTCGAGCACTGGATGGACCACACGCGGCAGATCTACCGCAAAGGCCAGAAGCGCGTTTATTACCTCTCCCTGGAATTTCTCATCGGCCGGCTGCTCTTCGACAGCCTGAGCAACCTCGGCCTGCTCGACGTGGCCCGCGAAGCCCTGACCGAACTCGGCGTCGACCTTGAGCGCATTCGCTTGCTGGAGCCCGATGCGGCCCTGGGCAACGGCGGCCTCGGGCGTCTGGCGGCGTGTTTCATGGAAAGCATGTCGACCCTCGGCATTGCCGGTCATGGCTACGGCATCCGCTATGAGCATGGTTTGTTCCGCCAGGCCATCGTCGACGGCTGGCAACAGGAGCAGACCGAACACTGGCTGGATTTCGGCAACCCGTGGGAGTTCGAGCGGCCGGAAGTGGCTTACACCATCGGTTTCGGCGGCGGTGTCGAGACCCTGACCGACGACACCGGCAAAACCAGACAAGTCTGGTCCCCGGCGGAAACCGTGCGCGCCATTGCGTATGACACGCCGGTGGTCGGTTGGCGCGGGGCAAGCGTCAACACGCTGCGCTTGTGGCGCGCCCGGGCCATGGAAGATCTGCATCTGGAGCGTTTCAACGCCGGCGACCACTTGGGCGCCGTGGCCGAAGTGGCCCGGGCCGAAAGTATCTCTCGGGTGCTGTACCCGGCGGACAGCACCGAGGCCGGCCAGGAATTGCGCTTGCGCCAGGAGTATTTCTTTGTCGCCGCCTCATTGCAGGATCTGCTGCGCCGACATCGCAACATGCACACCTCGGTGCTGACCCTGGGCGACCACGCGGCGATTCAGCTCAACGACACTCACCCCTCGATTGCCGTGGCTGAACTGATGCGGCAACTGGTCGACGTCTATGACGTGGCGTGGGATGCGGCGTGGCAGGTCACCGTCGATACGCTGTCCTACACCAACCACACATTGCTGCCCGAAGCGCTGGAAACCTGGCCGGTGGGCTTGATGGAGCGCATGCTGCCACGGCACATGCAGATCATTTACCTGATCAACGCCCAGCATATCGACTCCTTGCGGGCCAAAGGTATTCACGACTTCGACGTGCTGCGCGCGGTGTCGCTGATCGAGGAAGACAACGGACGCCGGGTGCGCATGGGCAACCTGGCGTTTCTCGGTTCCCACAGCATCAACGGTGTGTCCGGGCTACACACGCAACTGATGCGTCAAACGGTGTTTTCCGAGCTGCACAAGCTCTACCCGGAGCGGATCAACAACAAAACCAATGGCATCACCTTCCGCCGCTGGCTGTATCAGGCCAACCCCGAGCTGACCTCGATGCTGGTCGATACCCTCGGGCCCGAAGTGCTGGATAACCCGGAACAGCGTTTGCTCGCCCTCGAGCCGTTCGCCGAGAAAAGTGCATTCCGCAAGGCGTTTGCCGAGCAACGCCTGCACAGCAAGAAAGCCCTGGCGTACCTGATTCATGAGCGGTTGGGCGTGGCGGTCAACCCGGCGGCGATGTTCGACGTGCAGGTCAAGCGGATCCACGAATACAAACGCCAGTTGCTCAACCTGATGCACACTGTGGCGTTGTACCAGGCGATTCGCGCGGAGCCTGAAATCGACTGGGTACCACGGGTGAAGATCTTTGCCGGCAAGGCGGCCGCGAGTTATCACCAGGCCAAACTGATCATCAAGCTGACCAACGACATCGCCCGGGTGGTGAACAACGACCCGACCGTGCGCGGCTTGCTCAAAGTGGTGTTCCTGCCCAACTACAACGTCAGCCTGGCGGAGAGCATCATTCCGGCGGCGGATTTGTCCGAGCAGATCTCCACCGCCGGTTTCGAAGCGTCAGGCACCAGCAACATGAAATTCGGCCTGAACGGCGCGCTGACCATCGGCACCCTGGACGGGGCCAACGTGGAAATGTGCGACCGCATCGGCGCCGAGCACATGTTCATCTTCGGCCTCAGTGCGCAGCAGGTGGAGGCGCGCAAGCAGAACCATGAGTTCAGCGCGGTGCCGGATATTGCCGCGTCCCATCGTCTGAACGATGTGCTGCAAGCGATTCGTGGCGGGGTGTTCTCACCGGATGATCCTTCCCGTTATGCCGGGTTGATCGATTCGCTGGTGGACTACGACCGCTTCCTGGTCTGCGCCGACTTCGATTCCTACTGGCACGCCCAGATGCGCGTCGAAGCCCATTGGCACGATTCGAAGGAGTGGTGGCGTTCAGCGGTGTTGAGCACGGCGCGGATGGGCTGGTTCTCGTCGGACCGGACCATTCGCGAGTACGCCACGGAAATCTGGAAGGCGCTGGAGTAAGTCTTCAGGCAGATGGATATACTGGCGCGCCGGAAAAGATCGCAGCCTTCGGCAGCTCCTACAGGATCGCGTAATACCGCGACTATGTAGGAGCTGCCGAAGGCTGCGATCTTTATGGATACGGCTGAGCTAATCTTTCCGGATTGGCCAATGGGCTTAGGGATATCGACCATGCAATGGATGTTCATGCTGATAGGGCTGGTGCTCGGCTGGATACTCGACGAGTCATTCAGCGATGCGCTGCTGGGCGCGTTACTCGGATTGGGTATCGGCCAGGCCCTTCGCATGGCCCGCCTGGACTCGCAGGCCGTCGAGCAGCAACGTTTGCTGGAGCAGGCGCAGGTAGCGCTGCACGCGGTCGAGCAACGGCTGGCGCTGCTCGAAGCATCGGGCGTCAAGGCGCCGGAAACCCGCGAGCCACTTGTCTCACCTGAAACCATCCTCGATGAAGCACCTGCCGCGGCCCCGGATTTGCTCTGGGAACTGCCGCCCGAACTCGAACCGATCACCGCAGCGGCCACGCAGCCCGCCGATGCCTGGAAGGCCGAGACGACCGCTCGCCAGGCACAACCACTTGTCCCCCCGCGTGGCCCGAACCTCATCGATCGCGCCATCAGCCGTGCCCGCGCCTGGTTGTTCGGCGGCAATACCGTGTTGCGGGTCGGCGTGGTGCTGCTGTTCCTCGGCCTGGCCTTTCTGCTGCGCTATGCCACCGAAGGCGTGGTGGTACCGGTTGAGTTGCGTTACGCAGGCGTTGCGGCGGCAGCCTTGGGGTTGCTCGGGCTGGGTTGGTGGTTGCGAGCGCGCAACAACAGTTATGCGTTGATCCTGCAGGGTGCCGGGATCGCCGTGCTGTACCTGACGGTGTTTGCCGCGATGCGCCTGCATCCGCTGCTCGATCCCTCGGCGGGGTTTGGCCTGCTGCTGGCGGTGACAGTCTGTTCGGCGATTCTCGCCATTACCCAGGACTCCCTGGGGTTGGCCGCCGCTGCCGCACTGGGTGGCTTCGCCGCGCCCATCCTGGCCTCCACCGGCGCCGGCAGCCACGTCGCGCTGTTCAGCTACTTTGCCCTGCTCAACGCCGGCATCTTCGCCATCGCCTGGTTCAAGGCCTGGCGGCTGTTGAATGTCATCGGGTTCAGCGGCACCTTCGGCATCGGTTTCGCCTGGGGCCTGCGCTCCTACTCGCCGGAGCAGTTGTGGAGCACCGAGCCGTTTCTGATTTTGTTTTTCCTGATGTACCTGGCCATTGGTCTGCTGTTCGCCCGGCGCAGGCTGCTGGAAATGAGCGATGCACCGGCAGAGAGCAGTCGCGAATCGCTGCTGCAATGGTCGGCGCGCAAGGGCAACTACGTCGACGGCACGCTGCTGTTCGGTCCGCCGCTGGTGGGTTTCGGCTTGCAGTTCGCATTGGTGCAGCATCTGGAGTTCGCAGCGGCGTTCAGTGCCTTGGCGCTGGGCATGATTTACATGGGGCTTGCCCGTTGGCTGATGGCCGGGCGCACGCTGTTGTTGGGGGAAACCTGCCTGGCCTTGGGCGTGATCTTCGCCAGCCTGGCGATTCCGCTGGGGCTCGATGCACGCTGGACGACGGCGGCGTGGGCGGTGGAGGGCGCGGGGATTTTCTGGCTCGGTCTGCGCCAGCAAAGGCCCGTGGCCCGGGCCTTTGCCTTGCTCCTGCAACTGGGGTCGGCGCTGGCGTTTCTCAGCGAGCTGCACGACAGCGAGAGCAGCCTGCTTGGCGGTGTACCGCTAGGCGCGCTGTTACTGGGCATCGCGTTGCTGTTCAGCTTCTACCAGTTGCTTAAAGCCCTGCCGGAACAGATCAGGCCTTGGGAACTGAAAGGCCTGCCAGTCCTGGCGTGCCTCGGGCTGGCGTTTCTCTATTTGCTGGCGCCGTTGTTTTTCTTCAGCCACGGCACGGTGATCAGTTGGGCCCTGGCCGGGGTGCTGACGTTGTTGGTTGGCTTGCGCCTGCCATCGCGCACCTTCGTGTTCACCGCGCTCGCTGTGCAACTGTTGGGTGGCGCGCTGTTCCTGGCGACGGGGCCGCTGTTCAGTGAAGGGCTGAACCCCTTGGCTCATGCCGGCTTCTGGGCGCCGCTGATGCTGGGGCTGGCGGCGATGGTCGGAGCCTGGCGTTTGCAAATTGGTCATTCGCTTGGAGTATTCGAAGGGCTGAGCCTGTTGCGATTGTCCCAGGCGTTGCTGGTGTGGGGCGCAGGCTGGTGGGCGTTGGCCTGGGTCATCGAAGTGGTGCATTTTGCGCCGTTGCCGATGCGGGCGACTTTGTTGTTGGGCATCGCTGCCGTGAGTGTGGCGCTGTGGACGGTATTGGCGCTGCGCCTGAAATGGCCGTCTCTGGGGGTACTCGGCACGGTATTGATTCCCGTGGCGGCGCTGGTGCTGCTCGCGGCCTGGCACTCGCGTTATCACCCGGCGGCCAACTTTGGCTGGCTGGCGTGGGCCGCTGTGTTCGTGGTGCATTTCATGTCCTTGCGACGCCTGGCGCCCATGCTGCCGGCGCGTGTGACGAGCGTCGCCCATGTGCTCGGCTGTTGGCTATTGATGGGTGTACTGGCTCTGGAGCTGCGCTACGGCTTGCTGGTGTTGTCCGAGCAATACAACGCCTGGCGCTGGTTGGGTTGGGCGATTCTGCCAGGTCTGTATCTGGTGCTGATGGCGGCACCTCGCGTGTGGCCTTGGCCCGTGTCGGCGTATCCGCGCGAATACCGTGTATACGCCGCCGCGCCGTTGGCGTTGTTGATGCTCGGCTGGTTCTGGCTGGCGAATGTCGCCAGTGACGGCAACGCCGAGCCACTGCCTTACGTGCCATTGATCAACCCGCTGGAGCTGGGCTTGTTGTTTGCGCTGTTCGGCGTCTATGTCTGGTCCCGCAGCGCCATGACACAACTGGCGGTCCGCGAGGATTACGCCGTCATCGCCACGCAAGGGGTCGCAGGTGCCTCGCTGTTCGTGTTCTTTACTGCGTTGGTAATGCGTACGGCGCACCATTGGAGCGCGGTGCCCTTCGAGCTGGATCTGTTGCTGGCGTCGATGCGTGTACAAGCCGGCCTGTCCATCGTCTGGACCTTGATGGCCCTGAGCCTGATGATCGGCGGCCATTTGCGTGGCCGCCGCGAAGTCTGGCTGATCGGCGCCGCCTTGATCGGCGTGGTCGTGGCCAAGCTGTTCTTTGTCGAACTGAGTAATCGTGGCGGGTTGGCGCGAATCGTGTCGTTTATCGGTGTCGGCGCGTTGCTGCTGGTGGTGGGCTATTTCGCCCCGCTGCCACCCAAGCGCGCCGAAGCTGTGCCGGATATCGAGAAACCGGTCCCGGAATCCGAAGGAGTGTCGTCTTGAGTCAGAAGCTGAACCTGGGTTGGCTGGGCGCTGTCGCCATGGGTGTGATGTTGTCGGCGGTTGCCCAGGAAAAACCGGCGGACTTCACTACCCAAGTGCCCCTGTCGGTGACGGGCGAAGGCCCCTGGTATCGCCTTGAACTGCCCCTGAACGTACAACTGAATGCACGGCAGGCTGACTTGAGCGACGTGCGTGTGTTCAACGCCGTGGGCGAAGTTCAGGCTTATGCCTTGGCCCGGGAATCGGCGCGGAGCAATGAAACGCGCACCTTGACCGAGGTGAAATGGTTTCCGCTGTACAACTCGGTGGACGCCACTGAAACCGCGCCGAGCGTGCGGGTGCAATCGAGCACCACCGGCACATTGGTCGAGGTGCAGCCCTCCAGTCAGCTGGAGGCGGGTGAGGAGGAGCTGCGCGGCTGGTTGCTCGACGCTTCCGCCATCAAGGCGCCGTTGCAGCAGTTGATTCTCGACTGGACCAGCGAGCGCGACGGCTTCCAGCGTTTCACCGTCGAAGCCAGCGATGATTTGCAGCATTGGCAATCCTGGGGCGAAGGGCAGGTGGCGCGCCTGACCTTTTCCGACGAGCGGGTCGAGCAGCATGAAGTCAACCTGCCGGGCCAGTCGGCGCGCTACCTGCGGTTGCTGTGGATCACCCCGCATTCGGCACCGACGCTGACTTCGGCGCAACTGCAGAGCTCCAATACCCGCAGCCTGCCGCTGCCGTTGGTCTGGTCCCAGGCATTGACCGGCAGCAGCGTGAAGGCGGGTGAATACACCTGGCAGTTGCCGGTGGGGCTGAATGTCGAGCGGGTGCAGATCGAGTTGAGCCAGCCCAACAGCCTGGCGCCAGTGAGCCTGGCCGGGCGGCGCGACAGCAGCCTGCCATGGCAGTCGTTGGGCAGTGGTTTGCTTTATCGCCTGACCCAGAACGGTCAGGACGTGGTGCAAAACCAATTGCAGTTGTCAGGGCAAATCGTCCAGCAACTGAAGCTGACCGTGGACGAGCGCGGCGGCGGCCTGGGTGATCAGGCGCCGACGCTGAAGTTTGCCGTGCGCGCTACGCAACTGGTGTTCCTGGCGCGCGGGCCTGGGCCTTACACGCTGGTCGTGGGCAATACGGAGGCGAAGGCGGCGAACTTGCCGCTGTCGACGCTGATTCCGGATTACAGCCCGGCGAAGCTCGCGACCTTGGGCCGGGCCATGGTGGATGTCGGGGCGGTGGTCTCGAATGCATCGACAGAGAAAACGCTGGTGACGACGGACACCCAGTGGAAGAAGTTCGGCTTGTGGGCGGTGTTGTTGCTCAGTGTCTTGTTCCTGGCGGCGATGGCGTTCAGTTTGTTGCGTAAACCGCCGGTCAAACCCTAGGCTGGCGCTTCGCGCCAGATCGCGGGCAAGCCCGCTCCCACAGGTACAGCGCTGTCCTTGTGGGAGCGGGCTTGCCCGCGATAGCGGTATATCAGTCAATAAAGATGCTGATATGACCGCTACTTTCCGGCTCACACCCAGCCCATTTCCAACTACGCTCATCCCCGCACATGAACTCTCTTCGGCCGATCACGTCTGATAGGAGGAAATGCGCCCCGACTCGCGTTAAACTGCGCGGGTTTTTAGCCCCCCCCATTCCACCGGAGCCTTCCATGTCCCGCGTTACCTTGAGTCGCTATTTGATTGAGCAGACCCGCAGCAACAACACTCCTGCCGATCTGCGCTTCCTGATCGAAGTGGTGGCGCGTGCCTGCAAGGAGATCAACCACGCCGTGTCCAAAGGCGCCCTGGGTGGCGTTCTGGGCAGCATGGGCACTGAAAACGTCCAGGGCGAAGTGCAGAAGAAACTCGACGTGATCTCCAACGAGATCCTGCTCGAAGCCAACGAATGGGGCGGTCACCTGGCCGGCATGGCGTCCGAAGAAATGGACAACGCCTACCAGATCCCGGGCAAATACCCGAAAGGCGCCTACCTGCTGGTATTCGACCCACTGGACGGTTCGTCGAACATCGACATCAACGCCCCGGTCGGCACCATCTTCTCGGTACTGCGTTGCCCGAACGAATACCTGAGCCAGAACGAGCCCTTGAATGAAAAGGCCTTCCTGCAGCCAGGTACCCAGCAAGTGGCCGCCGGTTACGCGATCTACGGTCCGCAGACCATGCTGATCCTGACCTTGGGCGATGGCGTGAAAGGCTTCACCCTGGACCGTGAAATGGGCAGCTTCGTACTGACCCACGAAAACATCACCATTCCTGAAGCCACCCAGGAATTTGCCATCAACGCGTCCAACCAGCGTCACTGGGAAGCACCGGTACAGCGCTACGTCAGCGAATTGCTGGCAGGCGATGAAGGCCCGCTGAAAAAGAACTACAACATGCGCTGGGTTGCCGCGATGGTCGCCGACGTGCACCGCATCCTGACCCGCGGCGGTCTGTTCATGTACCCACGCGACAGCCGCGAGCCGTCGAAGCCGGGCAAACTGCGCCTGATGTACGAAGCCAATCCGATGTCGTTCCTGGTGGAACAGGCAGGCGGCGCGTCCACCGATGGTCACCAGCGCATCCTCGACATCCAGCCGGAAGGCCTGCACCAGCGTGTTGCGGTGTTCCTCGGTTCGAAAGAAGAAGTTGCCCGCGTCACGGCTTACCACAAGGAATAAACCATGAACGCGCCCTGGCAGCCGTTGCTTGATTGGTGGTTCGGAAGTTCCGGGTCAGCGAGGGAAGTGGCGGCGCAGAAGGGCAAGTTGTGGTTTGGCAAGCGCGACAGCCAGGACCTCGAAGCGCGCGAGCGTTTCGGGGACCAGGCCGAGCAGGCACTGGTCGGCGGATTGACCGAGTGGATGCAACATCCCGAAGGTTGGCTGGCTCTTGTGGTGTTGCTCGATCAAATCCCGCGAATGATCTTTCGCGATACTCCCAAAGCCTTTGCAGGCGATCTGCGGGCGCAAAAGCTGGTGGCCCAGGGCATTGCCGCGGATTTCGATCGGCAGTTGCAGCCAATTCAGCGGGTGTTCATCTATCTGGTGTTCGAGCACAGCGAAAACCTCGCGGTGCAGAACGAAGGCGTCTCGCGTTACATCGAACTGGTGGCGCAGCAGCCGGAGGTTGATCGGGCGTTGTTCAGCGATTACCTGGACTATGCCGAGCGGCATCAGAGGGTGATTGCGCAGTTTGGACGGTTTCCGCATCGCAATGCGGTGTTGGGAAGGGAGTCTACGGTCGAGGAGTTGGCGTTTCTCTCCAAGCCGGGGTCGAGGTTCTAGTTTTGCGCTGTTGCTGAATCCGTCATCGCGAGCAAGCTCGCTCCCACAGTAGATCTCCGGTGCGACAAAGATCCCTGTGGGAGCGAGCTTGCTCGCGATGAGGCCGGTGAGCGCGCCTTAGATCCTGAAACTTCCGACTAGCTGCTTCAAACGCGCCGCCTGCCGCTCAAGATCGGCACACGCACGCAAGGTCGACTGCAGGTTCTCCACACCTTCCTGGTTCAGCGTATTGATCTCGGTGATGTCGACGTTGATCGACTCCACCACGGCCGTCTGTTCTTCAGTGGCGGTGGCGACCGACTGGTTCATGCCATCGATCTCCCCGATGCGCTGGGTCACACTGCCCAGGCGTTCGCCCGCCTGGTTGGCGATGCCGACGCTGCTTTCGCTCTGGCGCTGGCTGTCGGTCATGATGCCCACCGCTGCCCGTGCGCCGACTTGCAGCTCTTCGATCATCGTCTGCACTTGCTGCGCCGAGTCCTGGGTGCGGTGAGCGAGGTTGCGCACTTCGTCGGCAACCACCGCAAAACCACGGCCGGCTTCGCCAGCGCGGGCCGCTTCAATGGCGGCGTTCAGTGCCAGCAAGTTGGTCTGCTGGGAGATGCTGGTAATCACTTCCAGGATCTGTCCGATGTTGACCGTGTTGCTGTTGAGGGTCTCGATGTTGCCGCACGAATCGCTGATCTTCGCCGACAGCTGCTGCATCGCCGCGATGGTTTTATCCACCACCTGTTGGCCGTCTTCGGCCAGGCTGCGGGCATCGCTGGAATGTTGCGAGGCGAGGGCGGCGTTCTGGGCGATTTCCTGGGCGGCGGCACCGAGCTGGTTGATCGCCGCGGCCACGCTGCTGGTGCGCGAGGCTTGCTGGTCGGAGTTGAACATCGACGAGTTCGAGGCGGCGACTACCCGCAGCGCCACTTCGTTGACCTGGCCGGTGGCCGAGGACACTTCGATGATCGAGGTGTGAATGCGCTCGACGAAGCGGTTGAACGACAGCCCCAGCGCGCCGAATTCGTCGTGGCCGTGGATGGTCAGGCGTTTGGTCAGGTCACCTTCGCCTTCGGCGATGTCATGCATCGCGCGGCCCATGGTCAGCAGCGGCTGCATCAGCAGGCGGATCAGCATGCCCAGCAGGGCGATGATGATCACCACGGCAATCACCATGGCGATGATCGCCGAGGTGCGGAATTCGCTGAGCATCGAGAACGCCGTTTCCTGGTCGAGCACCAGCGCCACGTACCAGTCCACCGACGGCACGCCGTTGACGTGGGTGAAGGAGATGAACTGGCGCTTGCCGTCGATCTCGACTTCTTTCATGCCCGGGCTGACTTTGGGTGTGTCGCTCGGATAGGCCTCGGCCAGGCTCTTGAGCACCAGCTTGCTGTCCGGGTGAATGAGTATCTTGCCGTCGGCACCGACAATGAACGCATGACCGTGACCGCCGAAGTTCAGCGAATTGATGATCGCACTGACGCTGGACAGGTCGATGTCGGCGCCGGCGACACCGATCATCTGGCCCTGATGCTGCACCGGGGTGGCGACTGTGATCACCAGCTTGCCGGAAGACGCGGCAATGTAGGGTTCGGTGACAATGGTCTGTTGCGCGCTATTGGCCGCCTTGTACCAGCCACGGGCGCGCGGATCGTAGTCCGCCGCGCGGTTGCCCGCCGGGACCGAGAACATCACGCCATCGGCGCCACCGAAGTAGCTCAGCTGGAAGTTGCCGGTGTAGGCGGGCAGGTCGATGATACGTTTCAGGCTGGCGGGAGCATTGCCATCGGCGGTGACCTGTTGGGCCATCGACTGCAGCAGTTGCATGCGGCTTTCCAGCCAGGTCTGGATGTTACTGGTGGTCAGGCTGCCGAGTTCCTGCATCGAGGCTTCGGTACTGTTGCGCAAGGTTTCGCGCTGGCGATAGTCGTTGAACAGGATGAAACAAGCGAATGCGACGGCCACCACGAGGGCGGCAGCCAGCAATATCTTGTGGCTGAACTTCATGTTTCGGGTCATGGATGAGCTACCGCAGAGGGGCTGTTCTACAAAATGGGGGAGCAAATGCCACCGACGTGGCTTTGCGTTGCATTTATGTCGACTGAACGGCGCCAAAGATTAGGCGAATTCTCTGAAAAACGACGAAATGCCCGGTAAACAGGCAAAGTGGCTGATTTTCGGCAAAAGGTAGACGAGTGGCCCGATAAATAGCCTGCCAGGCAGGGAACCTGACAGGGGTTTTCTCTTCTAAGCTTCAGCTTGGCAGCCATGCCAATCCCCTACGCCCCCGGAGTTTCACCATGTCGTTGCGTTCCATCGCCCTGCTTTCGTTCTGCGTATTGCTCGCTGCCTGCGGCAAGGTCAATCAGGAAAACTACTCGAAGCTCTCCGCCGGCATGGCCAAGGCCGATGTGGAGACCCTGTTGGGCAAGCCCGCCGATTGTTCAGGCGCGCTCGGCATGTCCAGCTGCACCTGGGGCGACAAGAACAGCTTTATCAGCGTGCAGTTCGCCGGTGACAAAGTGCTGATGTTTTCCGGCCAAGGCCTGAAGTAAACCGGGGCGATTGCCCACGGGAGAAAAATAATGAAGCGGTTATTGATCATCCTTTTTGCCGGCCTGGTGTTGGCCGGCTGTGCCACGTCTGGCCAGGACCCATTGGCCCCCAAGACTGTCAATAGCGTCAACCTCAAGCGCTACCAGGGCACCTGGTACGAGCTGGCTCGTATGCCGATGTACTTCCAGCGCGACTGCGCGCAGTCCGAAGCCCATTACACACTCAAGCCTGACGGCAATGTCGCGGTGTTGAACCGCTGCCTGACGGCGCAGTGGCAATGGGAAGAGGTCAAGGGCACGGCTTATCCACAGGTGCCCGGCAAGAACGACAAGCTGTGGGTCGAGTTCGATACCTGGTTCTCCAGGCTGATCCCGGGTACGGCGAAGGGCGAATACTGGGTGCTGTACGTCAGCGATGACTACAAGACCGCCATTGTCGGTGATCCGAGCCGGAAGTATTTGTGGCTGTTGTCGCGCACGCCGACCGTGAACGGTGTGGTGCGTGAGGAGCTGCTGAGCAGGGCGCGCCAGCAGGGTTACGACACCACGCGGCTGATCTGGCGGGCGTCGGAACAGCAGATGGCCGAGACGTCCAACTAACTGTCAGCACATAACAAATGTGGGAGCGGGCTTGCTCGCGAAGGCGGACTGTCAGTCAACATCTCTGTTGAATGTGATGTCCTCTTCGCGAGCAAGCCCGCTCCCACATTTTGTTTTGTATCAGCCTAAAAGATCGCGCAGGACCTGAGTGAAGGCGCGGCTGCTTTCTTCCTCGTCAGCATGTCGCCCGTCACGCACCACCCACTGGCCATTGACCAACACATCCCGCACCTGGCGATCGCCACCGGCAAACAACCAGCGGTTGAGAATCCCGTCGCCGCTGGCCGTTGCCAGGTACGGGTCGTTGCCATCGAGCACCAGCCAGTCGGCGCGCTTGCCGACTTCCAGAGCGCCAATCGGCTGGCCCAGTGCCTGTGCACCGCCATCCAGCGCGGCATCAAACAGCGTGCGGCCGACCATTGGCTGATCCGCGCCATACAAACGATTTCGCCGCTGGTCGCGCAGACGCTGGCCGTATTCCAGCCAGCGCAGTTCTTCCACCACGCTCAAAGACACATGGCTGTCGGAACCGATGCCCATGCGCCCGCCTTGGGCGAGGAAATCCACCGCCGGGAAAATCCCGTCGCCCAGGTTGGCTTCGGTGGTCAGGCACAGGCCGGCGATGGCGCGGCTCTTGGCCATCGACGTGACTTCTTCCGGGTTGGCGTGGGTGGCGTGGACCAGGCACCAGCGCTGATCGACGTCGATGTTTTCGTACAGCCATTGCAGCGGACGACGACCGCTCCAGGTCAGGCAGTCGTCGACTTCTTTCTGCTGCTCGGCGATGTGGATATGCACCGGGCATTGCTTGTCGCTGGCCGCCAGCACTTCGCTGATCTGTTGCGGCGTGACCGCGCGCAGCGAGTGGAAACACAGGCCCAGGGCTTGCGCCGGTTGCTGCGCCAGCACCGGTTGCAGGCGCGATTGCAGCTTGAGGTAGTTTTCGGTGCTGTTGATAAAACGGCGCTGACCTTCGTTCGGGGACTGGCCGCCGAAACCGGAGTGGCTGTAGAGCACTGGCAGCAGGGTCAGGCCGATACCGGCGGAACCCGCGGCCTGGCTGATACGCAGGGCCAGTTCGGCCGGGTCCGCGTAAGGCTGGCCATTGATGTCATGGTGTACGTAATGAAATTCCGCCACCGATGTGTAACCGGCCTTGAGCATTTCGATGTACAGCTGACGAGCGATGACGCCGAGTTGTTCCGGGCTGATTTTTCCGACGAGGCGATACATCAGGTCGCGCCAGGTCCAGAAACTGTCGTTCGGATTACCCGCCACTTCCGCCAGCCCGGCCATGGCCCGCTGGAAGGCGTGGGAGTGCAGGTTCGGCATGCCAGGCAGCAGCGGACCGCTCAACCGTTCGGCGCCATCTGCGTTGGAATCGGCCTGAATATGGGTCAATACGCCGTCGGCGCTGACCTCAAGACGTACATTGTTGGCCCATCCACTAGGCAGCAGCGCGCGTTCGGCAAAGAAGGCGGACATGGTTCAGCACCCCATCGTGTGTTATTTGTATATACATATACAGACGTTTGCCTGCCCGGTAAACTCCGGCAAGCTAGCGACATCTACTAAACGACCAAGGATTAACCGTGCCGACTCCGCCTACAGTCTCTCCGTTGGCCGCGAACATGGGCGACAGTCCGGCGCCCTTGTACGCCCGCGTCAAACAAATGATCACCCAGCAAATCGACAGTGGAAACTGGCCACCGCACTACCGCGTTCCGTCGGAAAGCGAACTGGTCAGCCAGCTGGGCTTCAGCCGCATGACCATCAACCGCGCCTTGCGCGAGATGACCGCCGATGGCCTGCTGGTGCGTATGCAAGGCGTCGGCACGTTCGTCGCCGAGCCGAAAAGCCAGTCTGCCCTGTTTGAAGTGCACAACATCGCCGACGAAATCGCCTCTCGCGGTCATCGCCACACCTGCAAGGTCATCACCCTTGAAGAAGAGGCCGCCGGCTCCGAGCGCGCCCTGGCCCTGGACATGCGCGAAGGGCAGAAGGTGTTCCACTCGCTGATCGTGCATTTCGAAAACGATATTCCGGTGCAAATCGAAGACCGTTTCGTCAATGCGCTGGTGGCGCCGGACTACCTCAAACAGGACTTCACCCTGCAAACGCCATACGCCTACCTGAATCAGGTCGCGCCGCTGACCGAAGGCGAGCATGTGGTCGAGGCGATCCTGGCCGAGTCGTCCGAATGCAAGTTGCTACAGATTGAAAAAGGCGAGCCGTGCCTGCTGATCCGTCGCCGCACCTGGTCCGGTCGTCAGCCAGTGACTGCTGCTCGCTTGATCCACCCCGGTTCCCGTCATCGTCTGGAAGGTCGGTTTCATAAATGAATCAGTTGAAGGTTTTACGCGCCAAAGATTACCCGCGCATGCCGTGGAAAAACGGCGGCGGCAGCACCGAAGAAATCACCCGCGATGCCGGCACCGGCCTGGATGGCTTTGGCTGGCGCCTGTCGATTGCCGACATTGGCGAATCGGGTGGTTTTTCCACCTTCGGCGGTTACGAGCGAGTGATCAGCGTTTTGCAGGGCGACGGCATGAGCCTGACGGTGGATGGCCAGGGCACTCGGTCACTGTTACCACTGGACCCGTTTGCCTTCAGTGGTGAAAGCAAGGTTTCCTGCACATTGCTCGGCGGTCCGATTCGCGATTTCAACCTGATTTACGCGCCACAGCGTTACGCTGCGCGGTTGCAGTGGTTGAGCGGTGAGCAGCGGTTCTTCAGCTCGGCGGGTACGGTGTTGGTGTTCAGCATCAGCGATGCGCTGGACGTGGTGGTCGGTAACAGCGTTTCGAAGCTCGGTCGGCATGATTGCCTGCAACTCGACGGTAACACTGGCCTGCTGGAAATTTCCGTCAATGGCCCATGCTGTGTGATTGAGCTGTCCGCACGCTGATTCTGAATTTTCAAAAGATCGCAGCCTTCGGCAGCTCCTACAGGGTGCACAGTTGCCGAAGGCTGCGATCTTTTGCTTTTCAGCGTTCCCGAAAGCGCACCACGTTGTTACCGAACGCCCCAGCGTGGCGCAAAACCACGCTCAAGTAACAAAACCCCCTCGCCACAAAAATCCCCCGGAAAATATTTCATCTTCGCCACAACCCTTGTTCCAGGCGCTCTCCAGCCATTTCAGATTTTTTCTTGAATGCCCATCCAACAAGTTGGCCGCTTGATTGCATATGCTTGTATGTACAAGTAAAGACGTATGCGTATGAGTCACGAGGACTCAACCATCGTCCACTGATTCGCCGGTGTGCACTGATGCCCATTGGCTTGCTCGCCCACTGCCTGGGTTGGTTTGGATTGATTGCTGAGGAGTCTTTTTCGTGACTGACATTAAACGTACCAAGTTTCGTGACGTTGAAATCCGTGCCGCACGCGGTAACAAGCTGACCGCCAAGAGCTGGCTGACTGAAGCGCCGCTGCGCATGCTGATGAACAACCTCGACCCGGAAGTCGCCGAGAACCCTAAAGAACTGGTGGTTTACGGTGGTATCGGTCGCGCTGCACGTAACTGGGAATGCTACGACAAGATCGTCGAAAGCCTGACCAACCTGAACGACGACGAGACCCTGCTGGTGCAATCCGGCAAGCCGGTCGGCGTGTTCAAGACCCACAGCAACGCCCCGCGCGTACTGATCGCCAACTCCAACCTGGTTCCACACTGGGCGAGCTGGGAGCACTTCAACGAACTCGACGCCAAGGGCCTGGCCATGTACGGCCAGATGACCGCCGGCAGCTGGATCTACATCGGCAGCCAGGGCATCGTCCAGGGCACCTACGAAACCTTCGTCGAAGCCGGTCGCCAACACTACAACGATGACCTCAAAGGCAAGTGGGTACTGACCGCCGGCCTGGGCGGCATGGGTGGCGCCCAGCCGCTGGCTGCGACCCTGGCCGGCGCTTGCTCGCTGAACATCGAATGCCAGCAGGTCAGCATCGATTTCCGTCTGAAAAGCCGCTACGTCGATGAGCAGGCTACCGACCTCGACGACGCTCTGGCCCGCATCGCCAAGTACACCAAAGAAGGCAAGGCAATCTCCATCGCGCTGCTGGGCAACGCCGCTGAAATCCTGCCGGAACTGGTCAAGCGTGGCGTGCGCCCGGACATGGTCACCGACCAGACCAGCGCCCACGACCCGCTCAACGGTTACCTGCCGGCCGGCTGGACCTGGGACGAATACCGCGCTCGCGCCAAGACCGAGCCAGCCGCTGTAGTGAAGGCCGCCAAGCAATCGATGGCCGTGCACGTCAAAGCGATGCTCGACTTCCAGAAAATGGGCGTACCAACCTTCGACTACGGCAACAACATCCGTCAGATGGCGCAAGAAGAAGGCGTGGAAAACGCTTTCGACTTCCCGGGCTTCGTACCGGCCTACATCCGTCCGCTGTTCTGCCGTGGCATCGGCCCGTTCCGTTGGGCTGCACTGTCGGGCAACGCTGAAGACATCTACAAGACCGACGCCAAGGTCAAAGAGCTGATCCCGGACGACGCCCACCTGCACAACTGGCTGGACATGGCCCGCGAGCGCATCAGCTTCCAGGGCCTGCCGGCACGTATCTGCTGGGTTGGTCTGGGCCTGCGCGCCAAGCTGGGCCTGGCGTTCAACGAAATGGTCCGCAGCGGTGAGTTGTCCGCGCCCATCGTGATCGGCCGCGACCACCTGGACTCCGGTTCGGTATCGAGCCCGAACCGCGAAACCGAATCGATGCAGGACGGTTCCGACGCCGTTTCCGACTGGCCATTGCTCAACGCTCTGCTCAACACCGCGAGCGGCGCGACCTGGGTGTCCCTGCACCACGGCGGCGGCGTTGGCATGGGCTTCTCCCAGCACTCGGGCATGGTGATTGTCTGCGACGGTACTGACGAAGCGGCCGAGCGTATCGCTCGCGTGCTGCACAACGACCCGGCCACTGGCGTCATGCGTCACGCCGATGCCGGTTACCAGATCGCGATCGACTGCGCCAAGGAACAGGGTCTGAACCTGCCGATGATTACCGGCAAGTAATGCTTGCCCTGTAGGAGCTGCCGAAGGCTGCGATCTTTTGATCTTGATCTTTCTAAAGATCGCAGCCTCGTTTCACTCGACAGCTCCTACACAGCTCCCACAGGGAGCAAAACAAAAACAAACAATCCATAGAGGTTGAACCATGGCCGTCAGCAGCGAACGTGCAAGCAGCAAACCGTTGATCGAGAAGCGCTCGATCGACTACATCCCGGAAGCGGAAAGACACGGTCGTCTGTTAAGCCAGTTCACCCTGTGGATGGGTGCCAACCTGCAAATCACCGCGATTGTCACCGGTGCCTTGGCGGTGGTGCTTGGCGGTGATGTGTTCTGGTCATTGATCGGTCTGTTGATCGGTCAATTGCTCGGTGGTGGCGTGATGGCGCTGCATGCCGCGCAAGGCCCCAAGCTGGGTCTGCCGCAGATGATCTCCAGTCGCGTGCAGTTCGGCGTTTATGGCGCGGCTATCCCGATCGTGCTGGTGTGCCTGATGTACCTGGGTTTCACCGCAACGGGCACGGTACTTTCCGGCCAGGCGCTGGGCCAGTTGTTTGGCGTCAGCGACACCGTCGGTATCCTCCTTTTCGCCAGTGTCATCGTGCTGGTCACGGTGCTCGGTTATCGGGTGATCCATTGGATCGGCCGTGTCGCCAGTGTCATTGGCGTGATTGCCTTTGTTTATCTGTTCAGCCGCCTGATGAGCCAGGTTGACGTTGGCGCCCTGTTGGAAATCCGCCACTTCAGCTGGAGCAGCTTCCTGCTCGCGGTGTCGCTCGCGGCGTCCTGGCAGATCGCTTTCGGCCCTTATGTGGCTGACTACTCTCGCTACCTGCCGAGCAAGATTTCCTCGGTGAAGACTTTTTTTGCCGCAGGCGCAGGTTCGGTCATTGGTGCACAGGTGGCGATGGTCCTCGGCGTGCTCGCTGCCGCTTCGGCCAACGGGCAATTCGCCGGCCACGAAGTGGCCTATATTGTTGGTCTGGGTGGTACCGGTGCCACCGCTGCGCTGCTGTACTTCAGCATCGCGTTCGGCAAAGTCACCATCTCCACGCTGAACTCCTACGGCAGCTTCATGTGCATCGCGACCATCATCAGCGGCTTCCGTGGTGACCTGAAGGTAACGCGCTTGCAGCGTCTGGTGTTCGTGCTGGTCATCGTCGGTGCTGCGACCCTGATGGCGTTGCTCGGTCAACACTCATTCCTCGGTGCGTTCAAGTCCTTCATCCTGTTCCTGCTGGCGTTCTTTACGCCATGGAGCGCGATCAACCTGGTGGACTACTACTGCATCACTCGCGAGCGCTATGACGTACCGGCGCTGGCCGATCCGAATGGTCGCTACGGTCGTTGGAACCTTCTCGGTATCAGCGTCTATGTGTTCGGTGTGCTGGTGCAGCTGCCGTTCATCTCCTCCAAGTTCTATACCGGTCCGCTGGTGGATGCCCTGGGGGGTGTGGATATTTCCTGGATCATCGGTCTGGTGCTTCCCGCAGCCCTGTATTACCTGTGTGCGAAACGATGGCACGGCACAGTGCCTGATCATTTGATCCTGCCGGTCGAGCAGGACGCGATCACCGAACAAAAGCTGAATGTCGGTCGCGCTGCGGCGCAGGCCTGATTGGACGTGGACAGGGCTGGATGCCTCTTGACTGCCGTAAGCCAATTCATGATTAGGAGCGTCACAACAATGAAATCGAACAAGACCCTGCTGACCACATTGCTTTCCATGGGCCTGCTGGCCAGCGCTGGCGCCACTCAGGCGGCGGGTTGGTGCGAGTCGGGCAAACCGGTGAAATTCGCCGGTTTGAACTGGGAAAGCGCCATGCTGCTGACCGATGTGATGCAAGTCGTGTTGGAGAAAGGCTACGACTGCAAGACTGACAGCCTGCCGGGCAACTCCATCACCATGGAAAACGCCCTGAGCAGCAACGATATTCAAGTGTTTGCCGAAGAATGGGTCGGCCGCAGCGAAGTCTGGAACAAGGCTGAGAAGGCCGGCAAGGTCGTCGGTGTCGGCGCACCGGTTGTTGGCGCGATCGAAGGCTGGTACGTGCCACGCTACGTGATCGAAGGCGACGCCAAGCGCAAGCTGGAAGCCAAGGCCCCGGACCTGAAAAACATTGCTGACCTGGGCAAATACTCGGCGATCTTCAAGGACGCCGAAGAGCCGTCCAAGGGCCGTTTCTACAACTGCCCGGCCGGTTGGACCTGTGAGCTGGACAACAGCGAAATGCTGAAAAGCTACGGCCTGGAAAGCACCTACACCAACTTCCGCCCTGGCACCGGTCCGGCACTGGATGCCGCTGTGCTGTCGAGCTACAAGCGTGGCGAGCCGATCCTGTTCTACTACTGGTCGCCAACGCCGCTGATGGGCCAGATCGACGCGGTGAAACTCGAAGAGAAACCAGGCGTGAACAAGACCGTGACCATCAAGGTCGGCCTGTCCAAGACTTTCCACGATGAAGCCCCGGAACTGGTGGCCGTGCTGGAAAAGGTCAACGTGCCAATCGACCTGCTGAACCAGAACCTTGGGCGCATGACCAAAGAGCGGATCGAATCACCAAAACTGGCCAAGATCTTCCTGAAGGAACATCCTGAAGTCTGGCACGCATGGGTGAGCGAAGACGCAGCCAAGAAAATCGACGCGGCCTTGTAGGTTGGGCTTTTCCGACTGTCGGCGACGGCAGTCGGACGCTTGATCGCAACCCCTTGATTGAGAGTCTCTTATGTTTCCCGAAAGCTTTACCTTTTCCATCGCCGACTGGGTCAACGGTTGGGTCGATTCGCTGGTCACCAACTACGGCGACGTTTTCCGCAGCATCTCCGACACCTTGCTGTGGGCCATCGTCAATCTTGAAGGCCTGCTGCGCGCTGCACCCTGGTGGCTGATGCTGGCGATCGTGGCCGGTGTGGCCTGGCACGCGACCCGCAAGGTCGTGACCACCGGCGTCATCGTCGGTTTGCTGTTCCTGGTGGGTGCGGTCGGCCTCTGGGACAAGCTGATGCAGACCCTGGCGCTGATGATGGTGGCGACGATCATTTCGGTGTTGATCGGCATTCCGCTGGGCATTCTCTCGGCCCGCAGCAATCGCCTGCGTTCGATACTGATGCCGTTGCTGGACATCATGCAGACCATGCCGAGCTTCGTGTACCTGATCCCGGTGCTGATGCTGTTCGGCCTGGGCAAGGTCCCGGCGATTTTCGCCACGGTGATCTACGCCGCACCACCGCTGATCCGCCTGACCGATCTGGGCATTCGCCAGGTCGACGGCGAAGTGATGGAAGCGATCAACGCCTTCGGTGCCAACCGCTGGCAGCAACTGTTCGGCGTACAACTGCCGCTGGCCCTGCCGAGCATCATGGCCGGGATCAACCAGACCACCATGATGGCCCTGTCGATGGTGGTGATCGCCTCGATGATCGGTGCCCGTGGCTTGGGTGAAGATGTGCTGGTGGGGATTCAGACCCTCAACGTCGGACGCGGCCTTGAAGCCGGCCTGGCGATCGTGATTCTGGCTGTGGTGATCGACCGCATTACACAGGCGTACGGTCGCGCACGGCATGAGGTGAGCAAATGAACAACGCAACCGTGAGCAAGATCGAAGTCAAGAACGTCTTCAAGATTTTCGGCAACCGTGCCAAGGACGCGCTGGCCATGGTCGGCCAGGGCAAGACCAAGGACCAGGTGCTGGCCGAAACCGGCTGCGTGGTCGGCGTGAACGACCTGTCGCTGAGCATCGGCAGCGGCGAGATCTTCGTGATCATGGGCCTGTCGGGCTCCGGCAAGTCGACCCTGGTCCGTCACTTCAACCGCCTGATCGACCCGACCAGCGGCGCGATCCTGGTGGACGGCGTGGACATCCTGCAATACGACATGGAAGCCCTGCGCGAATTTCGCCGGCGCAAGATCAGCATGGTGTTCCAGAGCTTCGGCCTGTTGCCGCACAAAAGCGTACTGGACAACGTCGCCTACGGCCTGAAAATCCGTGGCGAAAGCAAAGCCATGTGCGCCGAGCGCGCGCTGCACTGGATCAACACCGTGGGCCTCAAGGGCTACGAAAACAAATACCCGCACCAGCTCTCCGGCGGCATGCGTCAGCGTGTGGGCCTGGCCCGCGCCCTGGCGGCGGACACCGACATCATCCTGATGGACGAAGCGTTCAGCGCCCTCGACCCGCTGATCCGCGCGGAGATGCAGGACCAGTTGCTGGAACTGCAAAAGACCCTGCACAAGACCATCGTCTTCATCACCCACGACCTCGACGAGGCCGTGCGCATCGGTAACCGCATCGCGATCCTCAAGGACGGCCGCCTGATCCAGGTCGGCACGCCGAGAGAGATCCTGCATTCGCCGGCGGATGAGTATGTCGACCGCTTTGTGCAGCGTCGGGCGGCGGTGGTTTAAGGCTCTAAAAGATCGCAGCCTGCGGCAGCTCCTACAGAAGTGAGCCGTACTCGGTGTAGGAGCTGCCGAAGGCTGCGATCTTTTGATTTTATTTAGATGAGGTTGAAGATGTCCCAGGCTGAAAAAATCGTTATCACCGAGGCGCAGGTCAGTTGGCAGGATGTGGTCGCCGTTGCTCGTCATGGCGCACAGCTTGAGCTGTCGGCGCCGATCTGGGCGCGCATTGAAAACGCGCAGGCCATCGTCCAGCGCATCGTCACCAGCGGCGAACGTGCCTACGGCATCAACACCGGCCTGGGCGCGCTGTGCAACGTCTCGCTGCAGGACGAACAACTCAGCCAGTTGTCGCGCAACACCTTGCTCAGCCATGCCTGTGGCGTTGGCGCTCCACTGACCAACGAGCAGACCCGCTCGATCATGTGCGCCGCCGTCGTCAACTACAGCCATGGCAAATCCGGCCTGCACCGTCAGGTCGTCGAAGCACTGTTGGCGCTGCTCAACCGTGGCATCACCCCGCAAGTGCCGTCCCAGGGTTCCGTGGGCTACCTGACCCACATGGCGCACATCGGCATCGCGCTGCTGGGTGTCGGCAATGTCAGCTATCGCGGCCAGGTCGTTTCCGCGCAGCAAGCGCTGGCCGAAGAAGGCTTGCAACCGGTCAAGCTTGGCGCGAAAGATGGTTTGTGCCTGGTCAACGGTACGCCCTGCATGACCGGCTTGAGTTGCCTGGCGATTGCCGACGCCACGCGCCTGCTGGAATGGGCCGACGTGATTGGTGCCATGAGCTTTGAAGCCCAGCGTGGGCAGATCGACGCGTTCGATGCCGAGATCATCGCGCTCAAGCCGCACCCTGGCATGCAGCAGGTCGGGATCAACCTGCGGGCCTTGCTCGACGGCAGCGAAGTGATTGCCCAGAGCAAAGGCATTCGTACCCAGGACGCCCTGAGCATCCGCTCGATCCCGCAGGTGCACGGCGCCGCTCGCGATCAACTGGTACATGCGCTCAAGCAGATCGAAACCGAGCTCAACAGCGCCACTGATAACCCCTTGGTGCTGGGCACCGCGGATAACTACCGCGTCGTTTCCCAGGCCAACCCGCATGGCCAGTCCGTAGCAATGGCGGCGGATTTGCTGGCCATCGCGATGGCAGAAATCGGCTCAATCGCCGAGCGTCGCCTGGACCGTTTGATCAACCCGCACGTCAGCGGTCTGCCGGCGTTCCTGGTGGCCAATCCGGGGGTGAACTCCGGGATGATGATCGTGCAATACGTCGCTGCTTCGCTGTGTGCGGAAAACCGTCAACTGGCCCAGCCGGCAGTGCTGGATAACTACGTGACTTCGGGCCTGCAGGAAGATCACCTGAGCCTGGGCACCAACGCCGCGCTGAAGCTGCACCGCGCGCTGGAAAACTGCACGCAGATCCTCGCCATCGAGTACCTGTTGGCGGCACAGGCGTTCGAGTTCCTCAAAGAACAACGCTTCGGCGCGGGTACCGATGCTGCCTGGCGTCTGCTGCGCGAGCACGTTGCCCCCTACGACCAGGATCGCTGGTTGGCACCGGACATCGCCGCCGCTGCCGCGGTATTGAAAGACCCGATTTTGCTGCACAACGCTTTTCCAGAACTGAACTGATTTCAATAACACCAGCGTGCCAAGGCGCGTCTCCCCAAAAGGCAGACGCGACGGACAACGGACATCTCCGGAGCGTCTGGTGAGTTAATAACTAACTCTCAAAAGGAGCAAAAAATGACTGCGCTAAACCTGATCCCAGGCCAACTGACCCTCGCCCAACTGCGTGATGTTTATCAGCAGCCGGTTAAAGTCACCCTCGACCACAGCGCCTCGGCCCAGATCGAAGCCAGCGTTGCCTGCGTGGAACAGATCCTCGCCGAGAACCGCACCGCCTATGGCATCAACACCGGTTTCGGCCTGCTGGCCTCGACCCGCATCGCCAGCGAAGACCTGGAAAACCTGCAGCGCTCGTTGGTGCTGTCCCACGCCGCCGGTGTCGGCCAGCCGATCAGCGATGAGCTGGTGCGTTTGGTCATGGTGCTCAAGGTCAACAGCCTGAGCCGTGGTTTCTCCGGCATCCGCCGTGTGGTGATCGACGCGCTGATCGCCCTGATCAACGCTGAGGTTTACCCGCACATTCCATTGAAAGGTTCGGTCGGTGCTTCCGGTGACCTGGCGCCATTGGCGCACATGTCGCTGGTGCTGCTGGGCGAAGGCAAAGCGCGCTACAAAGGCGAGTGGATGGAAGCCACCGAAGCGCTGAAAGTCGCAGGTCTTGCCCCACTGACCCTGGCCGCGAAAGAAGGCCTGGCGCTGCTCAACGGCACTCAGGTGTCCACCGCGTTTGCCCTGCGTGGCCTGTTCGAAGGCGAAGACCTGTTCGCTGGCGCTCTGGCCCTGGGTGGCCTGACCGTTGAAGCGGTATTGGGTTCGCGTTCGCCGTTCGATGCCCGCATCCACGCTGCCCGTGGCCAGAAAGGCCAGATCGATGCCGCCGCCGCTTATCGCGATCTGCTGGGCGAGCGCAGTGAAGTCTCCGACTCTCATGAAAACTGCGAGAAGGTACAAGACCCGTACTCCCTGCGCTGCCAGCCACAAGTCATGGGCGCCTGCCTGACCCAGTTCCGCCAAGCGGCCGAAGTGCTGGCGATCGAAGCCAACGCCGTTTCCGACAACCCGTTGGTGTTCGCCGCTGAAGGTGACGTGATCTCCGGTGGCAACTTCCACGCCGAACCAGTGGCCATGGCCGCGGACAACATGGCATTGGCCATCGCTGAAATCGGTTCCCTGAGCGAGCGCCGCATCTCGCTGATGATGGACAAGCACATGTCGCAACTGCCGCCGTTCCTGGTGGCCAACGGTGGCGTGAACTCCGGCTTCATGATCGCCCAGGTGACCGCGGCGGCACTGGCCAGCGAGAACAAGGCGTTGTCCCACCCGCATTCGGTGGACAGCCTGCCGACTTCCGCCAACCAGGAAGACCACGTATCGATGGCTCCGGCGGCTGGCAAGCGTCTGTGGGAAATGGCCGAGAACACCCGTGGGATTCTCGCGGTGGAATGGCTGGCGGCAGTGCAGGGCCTGGACCTGCGCAACGGCCTGAAGACTTCTCCAAAACTGGAAAAGGCTCGTGCCATCCTGCGTGCCGACGTGCCTTTCTATGAGAAAGACCGCTTCTTCGCGCCGGACATCAATGCGGCGTCTGAACTGTTGGCCTCGCGTTGCCTGAACGAACTGGTGACGGCGAAGTTGCTGCCTAGCCTGTAATTGCCCCTTCGCGAGCAAGCCCGCTCCCACATGGATTGCGCTGAACCTGTAGGAGCTGGCTTGCCAGCGATTCGATTTTGCGTCGAATAACAATAATTAGGGACGAGAAATGCAACAGCCAGAAAAAGGTTTGAAACGCGGGCTCTCTGCCCGACATATTCGCTTCATGGCGCTGGGGTCGGCGATCGGCACCGGGCTGTTTTATGGATCCGCCTCGGCCATTCAAATGGCCGGGCCTGCGGTACTGCTCGCCTACCTGATCGGTGGCGCGGCAGTGTTCATGGTCATGCGCGCCCTCGGTGAGATGGCGGTGCACAACCCGGTGGCCGGCTCTTTCGGGCAGTACGCCAGCACCTACCTGGGGCCGATGGCGGGCTTCATCCTCGGTTGGACCTATGCATTCGAAATGGTCATCGTCGGCATGGCCGACGTCACGGCATTCGGTATCTACATGGGCTTCTGGTTCCCGGAAGTCTCCCGCTGGATCTGGGTGCTGGGTGTCGTCTCCATCGTAGGCGGGCTGAACCTGTGCAACGTCAAAGTCTTCGGTGAAATGGAGTTCTGGCTGTCGCTGCTCAAGGTCGCGGCCATCGTCGCGATGATCCTGGGCGGTTTCGGCATCATGTGGTTCGGCATCAGCTCGGCCCCCGGCCAGGCGACCGACATCAGCAACCTCTGGAGCCACGGCGGCTTCATGCCCAATGGCATGGGCGGTCTGATTGCTTCGTTCGCGGTTGTGATGTTTGCGTTTGGCGGCATTGAAATCATCGGCGTAACGGCAGGTGAAGCCAAAGACCCGCAGCACGTGCTGCCCCGGGCGATCAATGCCGTACCGTTGCGGATCCTGCTGTTCTACGTGCTGACGATGCTGGTGCTGATGTCGATCTTTCCATGGCAGCAGATCGGCAGCCAGGGCAGCCCGTTCGTGCAGATTTTCGACAAGCTGGGGATCAGCTCGGCGGCCACTATCCTCAATATCGTGGTGATCACGGCGGCGATTTCGGCGATCAACAGTGACATCTTCGGCGCTGGCCGCATGATGTTCGGTCTGGCCCAGCAAGGGCATGCACCCAAGGGCTTCGCCCGCCTGTCGCGCAATGGCGTGCCATGGATGACGGTCGTGGTGATGAGTGCCGCGCTGTTGCTGGGCGTGTTGCTGAACTACCTGATCCCGGAAAACGTGTTCCTGCTGATCGCTTCCATCGCGACCTTTGCCACGGTGTGGGTCTGGTTGATGATTCTGGTGACCCAGGTGGCCATGCGCCGGTCCATGAGTGCCGAGCAGGTTGCACAACTGAAATTCCCGGTACCGCTCTGGCCTTATGCGCCGGCGGCGGCGATTGCCTTCATGCTGTTCATTTTCGGCGTGCTGGGCTATTTCCCTGACACCCAGGCAGCGCTGATCGTCGGCGTGGTCTGGATCGTGTTGCTGGTGCTGGCTTACCTGACGTGGGTGAAACCGGCGGCGGGCCAGGCAGCCCTGGTGACGCAGGATCCTACTTTTTCTCATCGATAACCTAATGGAGGCCACGGATGAAAACTCTCTGGCAACACTGTCACGTCGCAACCATGGCACAAGGCGTCTACTCGATCATCGAGGACGCGGCCATCGTGACGTCAGGAGCGCACATTGAGTGGATCGGCCCGCGCGGCGAGTTGCCGGCGGGCGAGTACCCGGCCGTCAATGATTTGAACGGGGCCTGGGTCACACCGGGCCTGATCGACTGCCACACTCACACGGTGTTCGGCGGTAACCGCAGCGGCGAATTCGAACAGCGCCTGCAAGGTGTCAGCTACGCGGAAATCGCCGCCAGCGGCGGCGGTATCGCCAGCACCGTGCGCGCCACCCGCGCGGCCAGCGAAGACGAGTTGTTCGCCAGTGCCGCCAAGCGCCTGAAAAGCCTGATGCGCGATGGCGTCACCAGCATCGAAATCAAGTCCGGCTATGGCCTGGACCTGGCCAACGAACGCAAGATGCTGCGCGTGGCCCGTCGCCTCGGCGCCGAACTGCCGGTCAGCGTGCGCAGCACCTGCCTGGCGGCTCACGCCTTGCCGCCGGAATACGCCGATCGCGCCGACGACTACATCGATCACATCTGCACCGACATGCTCCCGGCCCTGGCCGCCGAGGGATTGGTGGACGCGGTGGACGCATTCTGCGAGTACCTGGCGTTCTCCCCGGCGCAGGTCGAGCGGGTGTTCATCACCGCCCAGGAACTGGGCCTGCCAGTGAAGCTGCATGCCGAGCAGTTGTCGTCGCTGCACGGCTCGAGCCTGGCGGCGCGTTATCATGCGTTGTCCGCCGATCACCTGGAGTTCATGACCGAGGATGACGCCGTCGCCATGGCCAAGTCCGGCACGGTTGCGGTGCTGTTGCCCGGCGCCTTTTACTTCCTGCGCGAAACCCAATTGCCGCCGATGGAAGCCCTGCGCAAGCACGGCGTGAAAATCGCCATCGCCAGCGACCTCAACCCGGGCACCTCGCCGGCAATGTCGTTGCGCCTGATGCTGAACATGGCTTGCACCTGCTTCCGCATGACCCCGGAAGAAGCCCTGGCCGGCGCGACGATTCATGCCGCCACCGCGCTGGGCATGACCGGCACCCATGGCTCGCTGGAGGTCGGCAAGGTCGCGGATTTCGTCGCCTGGCAAATCGATCGTCCGGCCGACCTGTGTTACTGGCTGGGCGGCGACCTGGAAAAACGCGTCGTGCGCCACGGCGTCGAATCAAGTCTGTAGGAGATCTGTTGTGGATAAGGTTCTGAACTTCAAACAAGGCCGCGTGCCGCTGCTGATCAGCATGCCCCACGCCGGCGTGCGCCTGACGCCTGCGGTCGAAGCCGGGTTGATCCCCCAGGCGAAAAGCCTGCCGGACACCGACTGGCACATCCCGCAGCTGTACGATTTCGCCGCCGAACTGGGGGCCAGCACCCTGGCCGCCGAGTATTCGCGGTTCGTCATCGACCTGAACCGGCCGTCCGACGACAAGCCTTTGTACGTGGGCGCCACCACCGGCCTGTACCCGGCCACGCTGTTCGACGGCGTGCCGTTGTTCCGTGAAGGGCTGGAGCCTTCTGCCGATGAGCGCGCGACCTATCTGGAGCAGATCTGGACGCCGTACCACAGCACCTTGCAGCAGGAACTGGCGCGACTGAAGGCCGAGTTCGGCTACGCGCTGCTGTTCGATGCCCACTCGATCCGCTCGATCATCCCGCACCTGTTCGACGGCAAGCTGCCGGACTTCAACCTCGGCACCTTCAACGGCGCCAGTTGCGATCCACAGCTTGCGACCCGACTGGAAGCGATCTGCGCACTTCACGACAACTACACCCACGTACTCAACGGGCGCTTCAAGGGCGGGCACATCACCCGCCATTACGGCAACCCGGCAGAAAACATTCATGCGGTGCAGTTGGAGTTGGGGCAGTGCACCTACATGGAAGAGTTCGAGCCGTTCCGTTATCGCCCGGACCTGGCGGAGCCGACGCGGGTGGTACTCAAGGAGTTGCTGCAAGGGTTGCTGGCCTGGGGGCAGCAGCACTTCAAGGGCTGAAGATCAAAAGATCGCAGCCTTCGGCAGCTCCTACAGGTGTTCGCAATACCATGTAGGAGCTGCCGAAGGCTGCGATCTTTTTTTGTCGCCACCGTGCAAAACACGGTCGCCACAGGTCGCTTTCACCACTCGTCTGCTGCGTAATGTTCTGGCCACGGTGCACAAAGACACCGCCCCGACAATAATCCGCTGCCGCACGAGAATGCTCTCCATGACAAGCCCCAAAGGTCTGTTCACCCGCTGTCTCTCAATCTTCTGCGGCACCGCTCTGTTGAGCGCCGGCGCCATGGCCGCGGACGACGCCTCCTGCAAAACCGTGCGCATGGGCGTGGTCAACTGGACCGACGTGATCGCCACCAGCGGCATGGCCGATGTGCTGCTCAACGGTCTGGGCTACGAAAGCAAGCAAACCAGCGCCGTGCAGCAAATCATCTTCGCCGGCATCCGCGACAAGCGCCTGGACATCTTCCTCGGCTACTGGAAACCGGCGATGGATAAAAACATCGCACCCTTCGTGGCTGCCAATCAGGTCAAGGTCATGGACAAACCGAGCCTGGCCGACGCCCAGGCCACCCTTGCGGTCCCTGACTATGTGGCAGCGGCGGGCCTGAAAACCTTTGCCGACATCGCGAAGTTCAAGGATCAGCTCGGTGGCAAGATCTACGGCATCGAGCCGGGCAGCGGCGCCAACACCACGATCAAGACCATGATCGAAACCAATCACTTCGGCCTGAAGGATTTCAAACTGATCGAGTCCGGTGAGGCCGGGATGCTGGCGGCCGTGCAGCGGGCAGTGAATCGCAAGGAGTTCGTGGTGTTCGTCGGCTGGACCCCGCACCCGATGAACATCAACATGAAGATCGACTACCTGACCGGCAGTGAAGACGTGTACGGGCCGAATGAAGGCGCCGCGACGGTCTCCACCGTGACTGCGCCGGATTACGCCCAGCGCTGCCCGAACGTCAATCGCCTGCTGGAAAACCTGACGTTCACCGCTGCCCAGGAAAGTCAGTTGATGGTGCCGATCATGGAGCGCCAAACGGCTCAGGATGTCGCGAAAAAATGGCTGCGTGACCATCCGGAAGACTTGCAGCGCTGGCTGGCGGGTGTCAGCAGTTTCGATGGCAAGGATGGCGTGGCTACGGTTCAGGCCAGTCTGAAGAACTGACCCCTGTCTGCTCTGTGCAAGACCTGTGGGAGCGAGCCTGCTCGCGAAGGCGGTCTGACAGTCAACATTGATGTTGGATGTGCCGGCCTCTTCGCGAGCAGGCTCGCTCCCACAGGGTGGGTCCCACACATTTCCCTGAACGGGCACCAGGCTCATGGCTCCTTACCCGCTTTCCAAGCAAATGACAGCATTCGTCGACAAAACCCTGAGTTTCAACAGCACCGACAGCAGTATCACCGGGTTGCGCCAGGCTTACAGCGAGATGTGCCGGGCGTTTACCCCGGCACGCCCCACCGGGTTGCAGGTGGTCGATTTCGAGTTGGACGGTGTTGCGGTTCGTTCCTATCAACCACCGGCCAGCGGTGCGTCGTGCATCGTTTATCTGCATGGCGGCGGCTGGGTGGTGGGGGACCTCGATTCCCACGATTTCATCTGCGCCGAATGGGCATCGACACTCGGTGTACGGGTGATCGCCGTCGATTACCGCCGGGCACCGGAGCATCCGTTTCCCGCCGCGTTCGATGATTGCCTGAAGGTCTGGCGAGCACTGCGCACCGGACCGTTCAAACTCGACCCGGAGCGCACGCTGGTGGCTGGCGACAGTGCCGGTGGCAACCTCGCGGCGGCGTTGTGCCTGGCGCTGCGCGATGCCGGCGAGTCGGTGCCATGCGCGCAGGTCCTGATCTATCCAGGGTTGGGCGGCGATCACCGGCTGCCGTCGCGCAGTGAGTGCACCGACGCGCCGTTACTCGGCAGCAGTGACGTCGATTGCTATCACGCGCTTTACCTGCAAGGCACCCGCCATCCGAACGCCTACGCCATGCCATTGCTCGCCACGGATTTCAGCGGACTGCCACCGGCATTGATCGCCGTGGCGCAATTCGACCCGTTGCGTGATGACGGCGTGCTGTATGCCGAGCGACTGAATGCCGCTGGCGTTGCTGCCACACTGTATGTCGGCGAGGGTTTGGTCCATGGCTGTTTGCGGGCCCGAGGGCAGGCGGCCGAGGTTGATGCACTGTACGAAACCTTGTTTGGTTATCTTGCGGAAAAACTCTGACTTCGCGCGGGCATGCTCATTGACGTAATTCGGGTTTATGATGCCGGACGGCAGAATAATAGAAGTCCCCCCAGGGATGACCTCGACCCCTTACGGAGTGCGCAATGCAGACTTTGTACCCGCAGATCAAACCCCACGCCCGGCACGATCTGGCCGTCGACGAAACCCACACGCTGTATGTCGACGAAAGCGGTTCACCGGAAGGTTTGCCGGTGGTGTTCATCCACGGCGGCCCCGGTGCCGGATGTGATGCCCAGAGTCGTTGCTTCTTCGATCCCAACCTCTATCGCATTGTCACCTTCGATCAGCGCGGCTGTGGTCGCTCCACCCCCCACGCCAGTCTGGAAAACAACACCACCTGGGATCTGGTCGCCGACCTCGAGCGGATTCGCCAGCACCTGGGCATCGACAAATGGGTGCTGTTTGGCGGCTCCTGGGGTTCGACCCTGGCGCTGGCCTACGCGCAAACCCATCCTGAGCGGGTACACGGCCTGATCCTGCGCGGGATCTTTCTCTGCCGTCCGCAGGAAATCGAATGGTTCTACCAGGCCGGCGCCAGCCGCCTGTTCCCCGATTACTGGCAGGACTACATCGCGCCGATTCCGCTGGACGAGCGCGACGACTTGCTCACCGCGTTCCACAAGCGCCTGGTCGGCAACGACCAGATCGCCCAGATGCACGCGGCCAAGGCCTGGTCGACCTGGGAGGGCCGCACCGCGACCCTGCGTCCTAACCCGCTGGTAGTCGATCGTTTCTCCGAGCCACAACGTGCGTTGTCGATTGCCCGCATTGAATGCCACTACTTCAGCAACCACGCCTTCCTGGAGCAGAACCAGTTGATCCGCGACATGGGCAAGATCGCCCATTTGCCCGGCGTGATCATCCATGGTCGCTATGACGTGATCTGCCCGCTGGATAACGCCTGGGAATTGCATCAAGCCTGGCCGAACAGCGAACTGCAGGTCATCCGCGATGCCGGTCATGCCGCTTCCGAACCGGGCATCACCGACGCGCTGGTACGCGCCGCCAATCAGATGGCCCGGCGTCTGCTCGACCTGCCGCCTGAAGAAGCATGAAGGGTCTGCTGCAACGGGTGCGCGGCGCGCGAGTCGAGGTCGCGGGCGAGATCGTGGGTGCCGTCGATCAGGGATTGCTGGTGCTGGTAGCCGTCGAGCCCGACGATACGCGGGCCAGCGCCGACAAACTTCTTAATAAACTGCTTAACTATCGGGTATTCAGTGACGCTGAGGGCAAGATGAATCTGTCCTTGGCGGATGTGGGCGGCGGGCTGCTACTGGTCTCTCAGTTCACCCTGGCTGCCGATACCAAAAGCGGGCTGCGTCCGGGTTTCTCGACTGCGGCCCCTCCGGCGTTGGGCGAGGAGTTGTTCGACTATCTATTAAGCAAAGCGAAACAGGTGCATGGCACTGTGGCATCAGGTAGATTCGGCGCGGATATGCAGGTGCACCTGGTCAATGATGGCCCGGTAACCTTCCTGTTACAGACCTGAAAGCGTTTGAAACAAGTTATTAAGCTCATTTCGACTGAAAACAGGGCTTTTTCGCGATAAATACTTTGTTACCCCTGATGCGTTGTAACGCGGCCTACTAGATAATCCCGCGCTACGGGGATCAGCGTTCGTTGGTCCATTTTGACTTAGGTAGAGACTTGTCCGGATCCGATTGGGGAATCATTTCGCCCCAGCGGAGTCGGAACAATGCTCGCCAACTTGGCAAGAGTGGTTTGCAAGGGCGGTTTTTTCATACCGTACACCGTGCAGGCCCTTTAACTGGCCGTTGGTTTTTTGATCTGTTTTCGGCGAGGGTTGCTCGTGATTGTTAGTCCCTGTAACGCACCAAAATTGTCTGCCAAACGGTTACGCAGCGCCCTGGTAGCGGGCTCTGCACTGCTCTGCCTGCTCAGCGCCGGTCAGCTTTGGGCATTCAGTCTGGATGATGTATCGGTCAAGGCAAAAGAGCTGGCCGCGCAGAAATACGAAGCGCCGCGCAGTAACCTGCCGAACGAGTTCCGCGACATGAAATTCGCGGACTATCAGAAAATTCGTTTTCTGACGGAAAAAGCCGAGTGGGCGGATCAGAAGACGCCGTTCAAGCTGTCCTTCTATCACCAGGGCATGCATTTCGATACGCCGGTGAAAATCAACGAAATCACCGCGAACACCGTCGAAGAGATCAAATACGATCCGAGTCGTTTCGACTTCGGCGACATGCAGTTCGATCCAAAGGCCACCGAACAACTGGGTTATGCCGGTTTCCGTGTGCTGTACCCGATCAACAAGGCCGACAAGCAAGACGAAATCATGACCATGCTCGGTGCGAGCTACTTCCGCGTCGTCGGCAAGGGTCACGTCTATGGTTTGTCCGCTCGCGGCATGGCGCTGGATACCGCATTGCCGTCCGGCGAAGAATTCCCGCGTTTCCGCGAGTTCTGGATTCAGCAGCCCAAGCCAGGCGACAAGCACCTGGTGATCTTCGCCCTGCTGGACTCTCCGCGTGCCACCGGCGCCTACCGCCTGACCCTGCGTCCGGGCAGTGACACCATCGTCGACGTCAAGGCGCAGATGTTCCTGCGTGACAAGGTCGGCAAACTGGGCATCGCCCCGTTGACCAGCATGTTCCTGTTCGGTGCCAACCAGCCGTCGAAAGTACTGAACTACCGTCGCGAGCTGCACGACTCCAGCGGTCTGGCGATCCACGCCGGCAACGGCGAGTGGATCTGGCGTCCGCTGAACAATCCGAAACACCTGGCCGTGAGCAACTTCAGCGTGGAAAACCCGCGCGGCTTCGGTCTGCTGCAACGTGGCCGCGACTTCAGCCACTACGAAGACCTCGACGACCGTTACGACAAGCGCCCAAGCGCCTGGATCGAGCCAAAGGGTGACTGGGGCAAGGGCACCGTCGACCTGGTCGAGATTCCGACCGCCGACGAAACCAACGACAACATCGTTGCCTTCTGGAACCCGGAGAAATTGCCGGAACCTGGCCAGCCGCTCGATGTCGCTTATCGTATGCACTGGACCATGGATGAAGCCTCGATTCACGCGCCGGACAGCGCCTGGGTCAAACAGACCCTGCGTTCCACCGGTGACGTCAAGCAGTCCAACCTGATTCGTCAGCCGGACGGCAGCGTTGCCTACCTGGTGGACTTCGAAGGCCCGTCCCTGGCGGCTTTGCCGGCCGATGCGGAAGTTCGCAGTCAGGTCAGCGTCGGCGACAACGCCGAGTTGGTGGAAAACAGCGTGCGCTATAACCCTGAAACCAAGGGCTGGCGCTTGACCCTGCGGATGAAGATCAAGGATCCGAGCAAGTCCACCGAGATGCGTGCCGCGCTGGTGCAGAACATCGTGCCGGCGGACTTGGCCAAGACTTCGATTGCGTCGTCGAACTCGTCAGTTGCCAAGGCCGACAAGGTTGCCGCCAAGCAACAAGAGAAAGCGGACAAGGAAGCCAGGCAAGCGGAGGCCAAGCAGGCCGAAGCCAAGCCTGTTGCAGATGCCAAGGACAAGGCCAATCAAGACGCCAAGCAGCCTGTTGCTGCCGACGCGGCCCCAGCCACACCGGAATCGGCCCCGACTGAAGAAGTCCTGACCGAGACCTGGAGCTATCAGTTGCCTGCCGATGAGTAACTCTCAAGTACGGCCAGAAACTCTTTCCGAGTATCTGGCGCATCTGCCGATGACCGACGAGCAGCGCGCGGAACTCGCGGGCTGCCAGTCTTTCAGCGAATTGCATGAACGCCTGTCATCGTCGACGTTCGACGCCCCCACCGAAGCCGCCCAGGCTTCGGTGGGCAAACGCCTGACTCTGAGCACTGCCGAAGAGTTGCAGGACGCGGAAATGCTGGTGCTCGACGCCAACGGCCGGGTCTGCCTCAAGGCGACCCCGCCGATCCGGCGGACCAAGGTCGTGCCGGAGCCGTGGCGCACCAACATTCTGGTGCGTGGCTGGCGTCGGATGACCGGTCGTACCAACCCGCCGAAGCCGCCGAAGGACGAACGTGTCCTGCCGGCCGCGCGCTGGCGTACCGTGGGTTCGATCCGTCGCTACATTCTGTTACTGCTGATGCTCGGTCAGACCATCGTCGCCGGCTGGTACATGAAAGGCATCATGCCGTACCAGGGCTGGTCGTTCGTCGACCTCAACGAAGTGCTGCACCAGCCGCTGCTGCAAACCGCCACGCAAGTGCTGCCGTATGCGTTGCAGACCAGCATCCTGATCCTGTTCGGGATTCTGTTCTGCTGGGTATCGGCCGGTTTCTGGACCGCGCTGATGGGCTTCCTCGAATTGCTCACCGGTCACGATAAATACCGTATCTCCGGTAAAAGTGCCGGCAACGAGCCGATTCCGAAGGATGCGCGCACCGCCCTAGTGATGCCGATCTGCAACGAAGACGTGCCACGGGTATTCGCCGGCCTGCGGGCGACCTTCGAGTCGGTGGCGGCCACGGGCGACCTGGACCGTTTCGACTTCTTCGTCCTCAGCGACAGTAACGACGCCGATATCTGTGTCGCCGAGCAACAGGCCTGGCTGGACGTCTGCCGCGAAGCCGGGGGCTTCGGCAAGATCTTCTATCGCCGGCGTCGTCGTCGCGTAAAGCGTAAAAGCGGCAACCTCGACGACTTCTGCCGTCGCTGGGGCGGTGACTACAAGTACATGGTCGTACTCGACGCCGACTCCGTGATGAGCGGCGAGTGCCTGACCAGTCTGGTGCGTCTGATGGAAGCCACGCCGGACGCCGGGATCATCCAGACCGCGCCACGGGCGTCGGGCATGGACACCCTGTATGCGCGCATGCAGCAGTTCGCCACTCGCGTGTATGGCCCGCTGTTCACCGCCGGCCTGCACTTCTGGCAACTGGGCGAGTCGCACTACTGGGGCCACAACGCGATCATCCGCATGAAGCCGTTCATCGACCACTGCGCCCTGGCGCCGTTGCCCGGTACAGGCGCGTTCTCCGGCTCGATCCTGTCCCACGACTTCGTTGAAGCCGCGTTGATGCGCCGTGCCGGCTGGGGCGTGTGGATTGCCTACGACTTGCCGGGCAGCTATGAAGAACTGCCGCCAAACCTGCTGGATGAACTCAAGCGTGACCGTCGCTGGTGCCACGGCAACCTGATGAACTTCCGCCTGTTCCTGGTCAAGGGCATGCACCCGGTGCACCGCGCGGTGTTCCTGACCGGCGTGATGTCCTACCTGTCGGCGCCGTTGTGGTTCTTCTTCCTGGTGCTGTCGACTGCGCTGCTGGCGGTCAACACGCTGATGGAGCCGCAATACTTCCTCGAACCGCGCCAGCTCTATCCGCTGTGGCCTCAATGGCACCCGGACAAGGCGATTGCGCTGTTCTCGACCACCATCGTGCTGCTGTTCCTGCCGAAACTGCTGAGCATCATCCTGATCTGGGCCAAGGGTGCGAAAGAGTTCGGCGGCAAGTTCAAGGTGACCCTGTCGATGCTGCTGGAGATGCTGTTCTCCATGCTGCTGGCGCCGGTGCGGATGATCTTCCACACCCGTTTCGTCCTCGCCGCGTTCCTCGGCTGGGCCGCGACCTGGAACTCGCCGCAACGTGACGACGACTCCACGCCGTGGAGCGAAGCGGTCAAGCGCCACGGCCCGCAGACCTTACTGGGCTTCTTCTGGGCCATGCTGGTGATCTGGCTGAACCCGAGCTTCCTGTGGTGGCTGGTGCCGATCGTCGGTTCGTTGATGCTGTCGATCCCGGTGTCGGTGATCTCCAGCCGTGTCGGCCTGGGCCTGAAGTCCCGCGACGAGAGCCTGTTCCTGATCCCTGAGGAATACAATCCGCCGCAGGCCTTGCTGGCCACAGACCAGTACACTCACGAAAACCGCTGGCACGCGCTGAACGACGGCTTCGTCCGTTCGGTGGTCGATCCACAGCAGAACGCCCTGGCGTGCTCGTTGGCGACTTCCCGTCACAATCAGGCCGAGCCGATTGAATGGCTGCGGATCGAGCGGGTTCGCCACGCGATGAAGGTTGGACCTGAAGGCCTGACCAACAACGAGCGTGTGCAACTGTTGAGCGACCCGGTGGCATTGGCCCGCTTGCATGAGCAGGTCTGGAGCGAAGGTCACCCAGAGTGGCTGGGCGCCTGGCGCAAGTCGGTCAAGGCCGACCCTCACGCGCCGCTGCTGCCGCTCAAGCCAATGAGCGAACAGCCCCAGTTGGCATAATAAAAAAACCCGCGAAAGCGGGTTTTTTTTGCCTCCGAAAAGGCCTTTGCTGGCGATATGTCAGTCACTTCGTGTTGTTGCCATCGCGAGCAGGCTCGCTCCCACAGGATCAGCCTCGGACACAGGTGTTGTGTTCATCCGGGTCAGTGTGGGTGCGAGCCTGCTCGCGATGGGTATGCCCTCAAACCCTGAACTTGCCCACCAGCATCTGCAAATGCGTCCCCAACCGCGCCAGCTCAACGCTCGACGCTGCAGTCTCTTCACTCGCCGCCGAAGTTTGATCCGACACATCCCGCACGTTCAGCACACTACGGTTGATCTCTTCGGCCACGGCGCTCTGTTGCTCGGCAGCGGCAGCAATCTGCTGGTTCATCGCCTGGATCGCCGACACCGTGCGGGTGATGCTTTCCAGTGAGCCACCGGCGCGGCGGGTCAGTTCGACGCTGCTGTCGGTCAGGGTGCGGCTGTTGTCCATGATGGTCGCCACTTGCTGGGTGCCGTTTTGCAGGCCGACGATCAGCTCTTCGATCTCTTCGGTGGACTTCTGGGTGCGCTGGGCCAAGCTGCGGACTTCGTCGGCGACCACGGCAAAACCCCGCCCGGCTTCACCGGCACGGGCTGCTTCGATCGCGGCGTTGAGGGCCAGCAGGTTGGTTTGCTGGGCCACGGACTTGATGACGTCGAGCACGCTGCCGATCTTGTCGCTTTCGCGCTTGAGTTCGCCCATGGCCTCGGTGGAGTGACCGACTTCCTTGGCCAGGCGTTCGATCTGGGCGATGGCTTCACCGACCACTTTGTCGCCCTCACGGGCTTGCTGGTCGGCGGCGACGGCGGCTTCGGAAGCTTCTTCGGCGTTGCGCGCAACTTCCTGCACGGTGGCGGCCATTTCGTTCATGGCAGTGGCGACCTGATCGGTCTCGATCTTCTGGCTGTTGACCCCGGCGCTGGTCTGCTCGGTGACGGCAGACAGCTCTTCGGCGGCGCTGGCGATCTGCGTGACGCCATCGCTGATGCCGCCGATCAGTTCGCGCAGGCCTTGGGTCATGCTCTGCATGGCACGCTGCAGCTGGCCGAGTTCGTCGCGGCGCTGCGACGTCAGGTTGTGGGTCAGGTCGCCACTGGCGACGCGCTGGGCCACGACCAGGGTCTGGTTCAACGGAATGATGATCTGCCGGGTGATCGCCCAGGCGGCCAGCAGGCCGAAGGCGATGGCCAGCACGGTGGCGAGGGTCAGCATGTTCTTGGCGTGGGCGGCGTCGGTGTCACGCACGACGGTTTGCGAGACGGTGAGTTTCTGGCTCATGTCCAACAGGATTTCGCCTTGGACGGACATGCGTGCCAGGGCCTTGGCGCTGGCCACCTGGGAGTCGCGGAACTGGCTGACGGCGGCGCGATAAGCCTTCAGCGAGTCAGTTGCCTGTTGCAGGTTGGCGATGTGTTCTTCAGGCAGTTTGGCCGGCAGGCTCTCGAGGTTCTTCAGGGCGTTGTCGATCGCGTCGAGGGCTGGCTGTTCGGCTTCGCTCTTGCCGCTATAGGTGTAGCCACGAACCTGGAAGCGCGCCTGCTGGATCAGCTTGCTCAGGTCGATCACGCTGTTGAACGCCGCCACGCTGTCGCCTTGCAGCATGGATCTTTCCACTTCGGCGACGCGGGCCACGGCGTTGTCGGCAGTGGCGCCGAGTTTGCTGCGGGCATCTTCACGCTGGGCGCCGGCCTGGGTCATGTCGTTGAAGGCACGACGGTATTCGGCGACAGCGGCCAGTTGTTGATCGACCATGGCCGTATCGGCCGGTTGCTCGATCAGGCCGCGGGCGGTCTGCAGGCCGCTTTCGAGTTTACCCAGCAGATCGTTGACGGCGCCGGGACCCTGTTCGCCGCGACGCATCTCGTAATCCAGGCGCGCAATGCGCAGGTCTTTGGTCAGGTCGTTGAGGCTGGCGATGAACCCCAGTTTATCGCCACGGCTGGTCACGCCGCTCAGGCCGCTCCAGCCGGTGAAGGTGATCAGCAGGGTCAGTAGCAGCACCAGGCCGAAGCCGATCCCCAGCTTGCGTTTGACGCTGACGTTTCCCAGATTCTCGGCTAGCCATTGGTACATGCTGAAACTCCCCGGACCACAATTTGGTTTTATGGGGGATATATCGGCAGGGGCACGAGATTCTGTAGGTGCTGCCCGATGTATGGGCGAATTGCTATCTCGGGTAAAAGTCGAACCTGTGGGAATGTGGCCGGGATTAGAAAAGTCGTGCCAGCAGCGCGGTCACGGCGGTTTCGACGCGCAGGATGCGCTCGCCCAATTGCACCGGTTGCAGCCCGGACTTGCCCAGCAGGTCGATTTCGTAGGGAATCCAGCCACCTTCCGGGCCGATGGCCAGGGTCACCGGTTCGCTGAGTGCGCGAGGGCAGGGCGGGTAATTGCCCGGATGCCCCACCAGGCCGAGGGTGCCTTCGGTGATCGCGGGCAGGCGGTCTTCGACGAACGGCTTGAAGCGCTTCTCGATCACGACTTCCGGCAGCACGCTGTCCCGAGCCTGTTCGAGGCCGAGGATCAACTGCTCGCGAATCGCCTCAGGCTCCAGGAAGGGGGTCTGCCAGAAGCTCTTCTCGACGCGATAGCTGTTGACCAGCACGATCCGTGGCACACCCATGGCCGCCACGGTCTGGAACACCCTGCGCAGCATCTTGGGCCGTGGCAGGGCCAATACCAGGGTCAATGGCAGCTTGGCTGGTGGTGGTTGGTCGAGGGTGACGCGCAATTCCGCTTCGTCGGCGTCCAGGCGCAGCACTTCGGCCGAACCCATCAGCCCGCCGATCCGCCCCACGCGCATGCTGTCACCGACTGCACAGCGGTGGACTTCCTGCATGTGGGTCAACCGGCGATCACGCAGGACCGCGCGGTCGGCCGCAATGAAATCGGCATCGATGAGGAGCAGCAGGTTCACGCTTGGGTCGCTGGCGGCTGGTCGTTGTGATCGTCAGCCGGTTGGTCGTCCGGATGCTCGCCACGCTTGCTGATCAGGCTGCCAAACAGGATACCGATCTCGAACAACAGCCACATCGGCACGGCCAGCAGGGTCTGCGAGAAGATGTCCGGCGGCGTCAGGATCATGCCGACCACGAAGCAGCCGATGATCACGTACGGGCGGATCTTCTTCAGGTATTTGACGTCGACCACGCCGATCCACACGAGCAGCACCACGGCCACCGGGATTTCGAACGCCACGCCAAAGGCGAAGAACAGCGTCATGACGAAATCGAGGTAGCTGGTGATGTCGGTCATCATTTCCACACCGGCCGGGGTGGCGGCGGCGAAGAACTTGAAGATCAGCGGGAACACCAGGAAATAGGCGAAGGCCATGCCGGCGTAGAACAGAAAGATGCTGGAGACCAGCAAGGGCACGGCGATGCGTTTTTCGTGCTTGTACAGGCCCGGGGCGATGAAACCCCAGATCTGATGCAGGATCACCGGGATGGCGAGGAACAGCGAGACCATCATCGTCAGCTTCAGTGGCGTCAGGAACGGCGACGACACGTCGGTCGCAATCATCGTCGCGCCAGCCGGCAGGTAAGCACGTAGCGGCGTGGAGACGAAGGTGTAGATCTGCTGGGTGAAGGCGAACAGCCCGGCAAAGATGATGAAGATCGCCGCTACGCAGCGCAGCAGACGGGTACGCAACTCGGTGAGGTGCGAAACCAGCGGCATGTGCTGGTCGTTTTCAGGAAGATCGCTCATGGGGCTCGCGGCGGCAGTGTTGGGTCATGAGGGGCCGGCGCAACGGGCGCAGCCGCGGGTGTAACGGGTTCAACCGGAGTGGCTGCAACAACGGGCGCAGGTTCGACAGGCGCGACAACGGGAGCAGGTGTCGGGTCGACGGCAGCGGCAGGCGCATGAATCGTCTGCGCACCCACATGCTCCACCGGTGTCGGCTCCTGCTGGGTCGGCGTGAAGATTTTCCGCGCCTCCTGCTCAAGCGACAGGATGTGCTCGTTGTGCAGTTGCCGACGAATCTCGTCGGCACCGATTTCACGTTCAACTTCCTGTTTGATTGCGTTGAAGCTGCGCTTCAGACGCCCGACCCACAGGCCAGCGGTGCGCGCAGCGCCCGGCAAGCGCTCGGGACCCAGCACCAGCAGGGCGACGAGGCCGACGAGCAGCAGTTCAGAGAAGCTGATACCAAACATTAGTCAGTGCTCACACGTCTTTGCGGATCGGCTCTTCGACTTTCTGTGCCTGCACGTCGATGGTGTGCGGCTGGTTTACAGAGGCCTGGGGCTGTACCGGTGGAACCGGTTGGGCCGGGGTAGCATTCGGGTCAGCCGGTTTTTCGTCGTCGTTCATGGCTTTCTTGAAGCCCTTGATCGATTCGCCGACGTCGGTGCCGAGGTTTTTCAGTTTCTTGGTGCCGAACACCAGTACCACGACAACCAGGATGACGATCCAGTGTTTCCAGTCAAAAATGCCCATGCTGCTGCTCCTCTCTAATAGTTATTCAGGCGGACGGGCGCGAGGCTTTCTCGGCGTGTCCGGAGAGACCGAAACGACGGTCCAGTTCATCGAGTACAGCCTGTGGATGCTGCCCCAATTGGGCGAGCATGACCATGCTGTGGAACCACAGATCGGCGGTTTCGTAGATCACATCGCTGCAGTCGCCGCTGACGGCGGCGTCCTTGGCGGCAATGATGGTTTCGACTGACTCTTCGCCGACTTTTTCCAGAATCTTGTTCAAGCCCTTGTGGTACAGGCTGGCGACGTACGAGCTGTCGGCAGCGGCGCCTTTGCGCTCTTCGAGTACCTCGGCGAGGCGGGTGAGAGTGTCACTCATGTTTGTGCCCTGCGGAATAGATGGCGTGCGGATCTTTCAGGACCGGGTCGACGGTTGTCCAGTCGCCGTTCTCATAGACGCGGTAGAAGCAGCTCTGGCGGCCGGTATGACAGGCGATGTCGCCGATCTGCTCGACCATCAGGATGATGACGTCGGCGTCGCAGTCCAGGCGCATCTCGTGCAGGGTTTGCACATGGCCGGACTCTTCGCCCTTGCGCCACAGCTTGCCACGGGAACGCGACCAGTAGATGGCGCGGTTCTCGGCAGCGGTCAGTTCCAGTGCTTCGCGGTTCATCCAGGCCATCATCAGGACGCGCCCGGTCTTGTGATCCTGGGCGATGGCCGGCACCAGGCCGTCAGCGTCCCACTTGATCTCGTCCAGCCAGTTTTTCATCTTCGACTCCGACAGCGGGCTCGACACTTCAATAGCCGAGCTCAGGCGTTCAAACAGTGTGCCAGTCGTTCACACAACTGGCTATCGGCGCACGACCAGATACAAACCGACCGCCATCATGATGCCGGCTGGCCAATAGGCCAACTGGTTCAGCGGTCCGCCCGCGGCAAGGATGGCGCCACCGGCCAGATGGGCCGTACCGAGCAGGCGCAGGAACCAGTCGTCACGGCGTCGGTGCCACGCAGACGGCGGGTCGTAGGCGTGGGGCTGGGACATGCGTTCGAGCAGGTCGCGGGCCATGTTGGCCAGGTGAGGGATCTGCTCGAACTGGCTGTGCACGTTGCCGAGCAGGGCTTTGGGGCTGACCCGCTCGCGCATCCAGCGTTCGAGGAACGGCTGCGCGGTGTTCCACAGATCGAGGTCCGGGTATAGCTGGCGGCCCAGGCCTTCGATGTTCAGCAGGGTTTTTTGCAGCAGGACCAGTTGCGGCTGCACTTCCATGTTGAAGCGGCGCGCGGTCTGGAACAGGCGCATCAGCACCTGGCCGAAGGAAATATCTTTTAACGGTTTTTCGAAGATCGGCTCGCACACGGTACGGATCGCTGCTTCGAATTCGTTGAGTTTGGTTTCCGCCGGCACCCAGCCCGAATCGATGTGCAACTGCGCGACGCGACGGTAATCGCGCTTGAAGAAGGCGAACAGGTTGCGTGCCAGGTAGTCCTGGTCTTCCGGGGTCAGGCTGCCGACGATGCCGCAGTCGATCGCAATGTACTGCGGGCTCCACGGGTTCACGGTGCTGACGAAAATGTTGCCGGGGTGCATGTCGGCGTGGAAGAAACTGTCGCGGAACACCTGGGTGAAGAAAATCTCCACGCCACGCTCGGCGAGCATTTTCATGTCGGTGCGCTGGTCGGCAAGAGTCGCCAGATCGGTGACCTGAATGCCGTAGATGCGTTCCATCACCAACACTTTCGGCCGGCACCAGTCCCAATAGACTTGCGGCACGTACAGCAGCGGCGAGCCGTCGAAGTTGCGCTTCAACTGGCTGGCGTTGGCCGCCTCGCGCAGCAGGTCGAGTTCGTCGTAGATGGTTTTTTCGTAATCGCTGACCACGTCCACCGGGTGCAGCAGGCGCGCATCGGCCGAGAGTTTTTCGGCGGCGCGGGCGAGGATGAACAGCCACGCCAGGTCCTGGGCGATCACCGGTTTGAGGCCCGGGCGGATCACTTTGACGACGACTTCTTCACCGGTTTTCAGCTGCGCGGCATGCACCTGCGCTACCGACGCCGAGGCCAGCGGTTCGACGTCGAAACGGCTGAACACTTCGCTGATTTTCTTGCCCAGCTGTTCTTCGATCAGCTTGACCGAAACCTGCGAGTCGAACGGCGGAACGCGGTCCTGCAGCTTCATCAGTTCGTCGGCGATGTCTTCGGGCAGCAGGTCGCGGCGGGTGGACAGGATCTGCCCGAACTTGATGAAGATCGGCCCCAGGTCCTGCAACGCCAGGCGCAAGCGCGCGCCACGGCTCAGGTCCAGGGTCTTGCGCGGGAACCAGCGCCACGGCAAGGCATAACGCAGCGCCCGCAAGAGCCAGGGCAGCGGCAGGGCGAACAGCAGGTCATCGAGGCGGTAGCGGATCACGACGCGCTGGATGCGCAACAAACGGCGGACGGCAAGCAGCTTCATGCGTTATCGCTTGGGTCGAGGGATCGGGAAAGGCGCTCGAAACGCGCCTCGAGACGTTCCAGATCGAGCTTGATCTGGTCCAGTTCACTGAATCGGGCTTCGGCCTCGCGCTGGCCGACGAGGGTGCGCGATTCTTCGGCCAGGTATTCGCCCAGGTTCTGGCCCAGGCTGGCGAAGCCTTGCTGATACCAGCGGGCGCGGCTGCGCAGGTGACCGCCGACCAGTTGCGTGGCCACCGGGCCGAGCGCGCGTGCGAGTTCGTACTCCCAGTCCAGCTCAAGGTCCTGGAGGATCGCCGCCAGTTCCAGCAGCACGCCGCTGTCGCCGTCGAGTTCGACTTCAGGGCTGTGCAGGATCGAGGTCTTGTCCTTGCTCATGGCCAGTTTCAGCAGGCTCGAGGCCGGTGCACGCAAGGTGCAGTCGGCGCCGGTTTCCCACTGGGAGGCGAGCATCAGGCCTTCGTCGCTGGGCAGGATGAACAGTTGCAGCGCCGGGCTGCGGCAATCGACGGCAATCACTTTGCCGGTCAAATGCGCCAGCCGCGGCAGCGCCGTGCTGTCGAGACGCAGCACCCGGTTAAGGCCGAGTTCAACGCTGGCGAGCAGGCCGGCGAGCAGCATCAGGGCTTGATGCCGCGGTGCAGGGCAACGATGCCTGCGGTCATGTTGTGATAGGTCACGCGGTCGAAACCGGCTTCGACCATCATCGACTTCAGGGTTTCCTGGTTCGGGTGCATGCGGATCGATTCGGCCAGGTAGCGGTAGCTTTCCGAGTCGTTGGTGATCAGCTTGCCCATCAGCGGCATGAAGGCGAACGAGTAGGCGTCGTAGGCCTTGGACATCAGCGCGTTGGTCGGCTTGGAGAACTCCAGCACCAACAAGCGGCCGCCAGGCTTGAGCACTCGCAGCATCGAGCGCAGGGCATCTTCCTTGTGGGTCACGTTGCGCAGGCCGAAGGCGATGGTCACGCAGTCGAAATGGTTGTCCGGGAACGGCAGTTTTTCCGCATCGGCCTGGACGAATTCGACGTTGCCGGCCACACCGAGGTCCAGCAGGCGGTCACGACCGACCTTGAGCATGGATTCGTTGATGTCGGCCAACACGACCTGGCCGGTCGGGCCTACCAGGTGCGAGAACTTGCGGGTCAGATCGCCAGTGCCGCCGGCGATGTCCAGCACGCGGTTACCGGTGCGCACGCCCGACAATTCGATCGCAAAACGCTTCCAAAGACGGTGCATGCCGCCCGACAGAAGGTCGTTCATCAGGTCGTACTTGGCGGCTACCGAGTGGAAAACCTCAGCGACTTTTTCCGCTTTCTGGCTTTCCGGAACGTTTTTGAAGCCGAAGTGAGTGGTGGGTTCGGCATCGCTGCCTTTGCGCTGATCAGTCATATCGCTGTCACCAAAAGAGAATGCGCGACATTCTAATCCCCAAGGCATGCTTTGTCTTGGCAAGGCTGAAGGTAAGATGGGTAACCATCGGGACGTTTTGACGCAGCAGAGGTCAAGATGCCTCGGGAAAGCATCCATAAAGCAGGAGTCATTCGATGGCCCGTATTAGTGTTGAACGTGCCCATGGCCTGGGTAAGGAAGCAGCTCGCGAAAAGGCCGACAAGCTGGCGCAGAAACTTTCCGACCAGTATGGCCTGGAGCCGCAGTGGTCCGGCGACACCCTGAACCTCAAACGCTCGGGTGTGAAGGGTGCGGTGCATGTCAGCGAGGATTCGATCAAGGTCGATGTGGAACTGGGCCTGATGATGTCGGCCATGAGCGGCATGATCAAAGCGGAAATCGAAAAGGCGCTGGATAAAGCGTTGGCATAACACGGAAAAGATCGCAGCCTTCGGCAGCTCCTACATTATTGGTACGGCGTAAGTCTGTAGGAGCTGCCGAAGGCTGCGATCTTTTCCTGAAGGCACCACCGATTTATGTCATTTGTTAGGGTGCCGTTTCTAATTTTTCTCCCTACTTTGTGCCAGAGCCCGACACTTACACGGGCAGTTCCTCAAACCTTCTGCGCGTGAGGTGCACCATGGCCAAAGTTATTTTGAAGAAAAAAATCGACCCGTCGAGCGGCACGCTGGGCGACGTCAAATCCTATGCCCGCAAGATCTGGCTGGCAGGCCTGGGTGCCTACACCAAGGTCGGCCAAGAGGGCAGCGAGTACTTTCAAGAACTGATCAAGGCTGGTCAGGTTGTTGAAAAGAAAGGCAAAAAGGTAGTTGCCGAGAAACTTGAAGCGGCCAATGCCGAGATCGATGAAGCCAAGAGTGAAGTCAGCACTTTCAAAGGCCGTGTCGAAGTTCAACTCGACAAGGTCGAGAAGGCGTTCGACACGCGTGTCGCAAGTGCCTTGAATCGTATCGGTATTCCGTCTAAACATGACGTTGAGACACTCTCTGCTAAGCTCGATGAGCTGACGGCATTGCTCGAACGTGTCGCGCGTAAATCTTAAGGAGAACGGGATGGCTGTTAAAAAGAAAACCGAAAAAGAAGGCAGCTCGTGGATCGGGAAGGTTGAAGATTACTCCCGAAAAATCTGGCTGGCTGGTTTAGGCGTGTACTCGAAGATCGACACTGACGGCAGCAAACTCTTCGATGCATTGGTCAAGGACGGCGAGAAAGCCGAGAAGCTCACCAAGAGCGCTGTTGGCAAGACTGTCGACGCCGCCAAGGACTCCGCTTCTTCGGCCAAATCGCGCATCAGCGAAGTGAAAGATCGTGCACTGGGCAAGTGGGATGAGCTGGAAGGCGCTTTCGACAAGCGTCTGAACAGCGCCATTTCGCGTCTGGGCGTACCGAGCCGCAACGAAGTCAAGGCACTGCACAGCAAGGTCGAAACCCTGACCAAGCAAATCGAAAAACTGACCGGTGCCAAGGTTGCGCCTGTTGCGGCGAAAACCGCGGCGGCCAAACCTGCTGCCAAGCCGGCCGCCAAAACCGCAGCCAAGCCACTGGCAAAAGCAGCGGCTAAACCTGCTGCCAAGCCTGCGGCTAAAACTGCAGCCGCCAAACCGGCCGCAGCCAAACCAGCGGCCAAGCCGGTTGCTGCAAAAGCCGCCGCTAAACCTGCGGCTAAACCGGCCGCCAAGCCTGCAGCGAAAACTGCAGCGGCCAAACCCGCTGCGGCGAAAAAACCAGCGGTGAAAAAGCCGGCAGCTCCAAAAGCCGCCGCGCCAAAACCAGCAGTGGCAGCTGCCAAGCCGGTAACGCCGGCAGCTCCGGTCAGCGCATCGAACTCCGCGACCGCGCCAACCCCTGCTGTCACCCCGACTGTCGCGCCGGCTCCATCGACGCCAACCAGTCAGTCCTGATTTTCAGGGCTCAAGAAAACGCCCGGCCTGTGAAGGTCGGGCGTTTTTGTTTGTGTATAGAAAAAGATCGCAGCCTTCGGCAGCTCCTACAGGGCAATCGTAGGAGCTGCCGAAGGCTGCGATCTTTTGATCTTAATGGTCTTCCAGGTACTCCATCGCCATCTGTTCGGTCGCAGCCTTCATCGACGGCAGCAGGTGCGGCGCCACCAGCATCATGATCTGGTAAACCACCAATCGCACCTCGCCCTGACGATCAAGAATCCGCTGATAGTCCAGCGAGAACAGCAGCGTCATGGTGATCTGCTCCACCAGTTGCCCCAGTGCCTGGGTATCGCTGACCAGCAGCCCTTGTGCCTTCAGTCGCGCCAGCAACGACGCCAGTGTGCGCTTGAGTGCATTGAGCAGGTTGCGAATGCCCTTGGCCAGTTTCGGCAGGCGCCCGGCGAGGTTCGACAGGTCCTGGAACAGGAACCGGTAGTGAGACAGGCGTTCGACGATCAGGTGCAGGAACAGCCAGTATTCTTCGGGTGCCAGTTCGGCATCGGCCGGTGGATCGAGCAGGGGCGCAAGTTCGCCCTGAAAGCGTTCGAACAGCCCGAGAATCAGCGGTTCCTTGCCGTGGAAGTGGTAGTAGAGGTTGCCCGGGCTGATGCCCATTTCATTGGCAACTTCCATGGTGGAGACATTCGGTTCGCCCTTTTGATTGAACAACTGCAGGGCACATTCGAGGATGCGGTCGCGGGTTTTCATCCAGTCTTCTTAATGATCGGGTCTTGCCACGGCCGACAGCGGCCGCGGCTCGTTGAACGTCAGCGCACGCGCACGTAAGTACCGGGTGCTGCCTCCATCGGTGGATAGTTCTGGTTGCCGAGGGCCATGTGGGTTTCCTTCTGCGCGCCGGAACGTTCCTGAATCCAGCTCAGCCACTGTGTCCACCAACTGCCGTCGACACGCTTGGCGTCGTAGTACCAGGCCCGTGGGTCGCTGCTCAGTTTGCCGTTCTCGACGTAGTTGGCTTTCGGGTTGCTCGGCGGGTTGAGGATGCTCTGCACATGACCGCTGTTGGACAGCACGAAGCGGCGCTCGCCACCGAGCAACAGCGTCGAGCGATACACCGCGTCCCATGGCGTGATGTGATCGTTGATGCCGGCGACGCTGAAGCTGTCGACGGTAACCTTCTGCAAGTCGATCGGTGTGCCACACACCTCCAGGCCGCCCGGGTGGGTCAGCGGGTTGTGCTTGAAGAAGTCCAGCAGGTCGCCATGCAGGGCGGCCGGCAGGCGCGTGTTGTCGTTGTTCCAGTAGAGGATGTCGAACGCCGGTGGCTCCTTGCCCAACAGGTAGTTGTTGACGAAGTAGCTCCAGATCAAATCGTTGGGGCGCATCCAGGCGAAGACCTTGGCCATGTCGCGGCCGTCCAGCACACCTTTCTGATAGGAGCGGCGTTTGGCGGCTTCCAGAGTCTGTTCGTCGGCGAACAGCGTCGCGGGGCTGTCCATCTGGCTGTCGAGCAGGCTCACCAGATAAGTCGCGCTGGACACCCTGCGCAGCTGCCGCTTGGCCTGCAAGTGACCCTGCAACGCGGCAATGGTCAGCCCGCCGGCGCAGGCGCCCATCAGGTTGACCTCGCGTGCGCCGGTGATCGCCCGGCAGACATTCATGGCTTCTTCCACGGCTTCGACGTAGGTCGAGAGCCCCCATTCGCGGTGACGCACATCCGGGTTGCGCCAACTGATAATGAAGGTTTGCAGGCCGTTTTTCAGGGCGTACTGGACGAAGCTGTTGTGGGGGCTGAGGTCGAAGATGTAGTACTTGTTGATTTGCGGCGGCACCACCAGCAGGGGCTTGGAATACTGCTTTTCGCTCATCGGCTTGTACTGGATCAACTCCAGCAGCTCGTTGCGAAACACCACGGCACCGGTGGTGGTTGCGACCGTCTTGCCGACCTCGAACGCTTGCTTGGTGACTTGCCGGGGCAGGCCATCGTTGTGCAGCAGATCGTCCACCAAATGGCTGATGCCACGCACCAGGCTGTTGCCGCCGGAATTGAAGAGCTCCTTGACCGCCAGTGGATTGAGCAGGGTGTTGGAGGGCGATACGGCGTCGTTGAGCAAGGCGAAAGCGAAGTGGGCGCGGGCGCGGTCGTCCGGGCTCATGTTGCTCTCGTCGATCCAGCTCTTGACCTGTTTCTGCCAGCTCAGATAGGCCTGGAGGCTACGGCGATAAAACGGGTTGAGGCTCCACGCCGGATCGGTGAAGCGAGCGTCTTGCGGATTGGTCGGGTGCAGGGTTTCGCCCAGCAGCACACGGCCAAGTTGACCGCCGAGTTTGAGGGCATGTCGGGCACTGTGCACCGGATTGCGCAAGCCATGGGCGGCCACACTGCGCAGGGTCGACAACAGATCCCGACCGCGCAGGCCGGTAATCGCACTCTGTGCATTGATGAACGCGGCGGGAGTCGGTAGGGAATCCCTCGCTGGTTTCTCGCGCATGAGTCAACACTCCTTCGTCTTCAGGCCAAAAACAAATACACCGAACCAGAACACCATAGACGCTGTAACGGATTGTTGCGCGGCGTGGCGTCCTGCCGACCGCTGATGCAGCGGTTTAGCTGCCCAATGGCGCCGGACGCGGATGCATCACCGCGCGCTGGCGCTCCTCCTCCAGGAATTTCATGATGATCGGAGCCACCGCTTCGGCCCGGGTAATCAGGAACAGATGCCCGTCATCGATGATGTGCAACTGGGCGTTGGGAATCCGCCAGGCCAGCAAGCGCATGTTGACCAACGGGATCAGTGGGTCATCGTCGCCGGCCAGTACCAGGGTCGGCTGGCGGATCTTGTGCAACCAGTGGATGCTGGTCCAGCCGAGGCCGGCGAACAGCTGCCAGTAGTAACCGAGCTTGCCCGCTGAACGCACCTTGGCCGCATGGCTGGCGGCCAGCGTCGGGTCGCGACGGAACGCGCCACCGTAGATCATCGGCGCAATGCGGATCACGTGGGACGGCTGGATGTAACGTCGCGGGCTGGCCATCATCCACAGCACTTTCGGTTTGCCCGGCACCATCACCGCACCCGCCGCCGTTGCGGCCAGCACGAGTTTCTTGCAGCGCTCCGGATAGTCGAAGGCGAACTGCTGGGCCAGGGCGCCACCCCAGGACACGCCGATGACGTTGACCTGCCCGTAGTCGAGGTAGTCGAGCATCCGCGCCGTGAGTTTCGCCAGGCTCGGAAAACGATAGGGCCGGTTCGGTGTCGACGAACCGCCGACGCCGGGTACGTCGAAGGCGATGACTTCCAGGTCCGGGTCCAGTGCCGCGATGAACGGGAACACCAGCTCCAGGTTGGCGCCGATGCCGTTGAAAATCAGCAGGGGCGTCAAGTGAGGCTTGCCGGGGCGTACCGCCGTGCGGAGCGTCTGGCCATCCAGATCGACGGTACGGAATATGAAGGGTTGCGGCATGCTTCTGGCCCTGTGGGTCGCTTTCTCAAATTCATCCCCAATCCCCTGTGGGAGCGAGCCTGCTCGCGAATGCGCCGGATCAGTCGACATCAATGTTGAATGATCAAACGCCATCGCGAGCAAGCTCGCTCCCACAGTGTGGGGCGAGGTGTGTCAGTTACCGCTCGTGTACATAAGTGCCCGGTGCGGCTTCACCCGCTGGATAGGCCTTGTTGCCCAATTTCAGCGGAGCTTTTTTCAGGTTACCCGAACGCTGTGCCTGCCACGCCTGCCAGTGCAGCCACCAGGAGTCGGCGTGCTTGGTCGACTCTTCCTGCCAGTCATCGGCATTGACGGGCATTTCAGTGCTGGTCATGTAGCGCGATTTCGGATTGCCCGGCGGGTTCAGAATGCTCTGGATGTGCCCGCTGCTGGACAGCACGAATTCAACGTTGCCGCCGAACAGTTGCGCCGACTTGTAGCAGGAGCGCCACGGGGTAATGTGGTCGCTGGTGCCGGCCAGCGAGAAGATGTCGGCGGTGACCTTCTTCAGGTCGATCGGCGTACCGCACACTTCCAGTGCATCGGCACGGGTCAACGGGTTATTTTTGAACATCTCGATCAGGTCGCCATGGAACGCGGCGGGCAACCGGGTGGTGTCGTTGTTCCAGAACAGAATGTCGAATACCGGAGGCTCGTTGCCCAGCAGGTAGTTGTTGACCCAGTAGTTCCAGATCAGGTCGTTGGGGCGCATCCAGGCGAAGACTTTCGCCATGTCGCGGCCTTCGAGCACACCGGCCTGGTACGACTGGCGCTTGGCGGCTTCGAGGGTTTGCTCGTCGACGAACAGGGCCACGTCGCTGTCCAGGGTGGTGTCGAGCACGCTGACCAGCAGGGTCAGGGCGTTGACCTTGTTCTCGCCGATTGCCGCGTAGTGGCCCAGCAGCGCGGTGCAGGTGATGCCGCCGGAGCAGGCTCCGAGCATGTTCACGTCTTTGCTGCCGGTGATGGCGGTGATCACATCAACCGCTTCCTTGAGCGCTTCGATGTAGGTCGACAGGCCCCACTCGCGCTGCTCCTTGGTCGGGTTGCGCCAGCTGACGATGAAGGTCTGCATGTTGTTGCGCAGGCAGAAGCGCGCCAGGCTCTTTTCCGGGCTCAGGTCGAAAACGTAGAACTTGTTGATCTGTGGCGGTACCACCAGCAGTGGGCGTTCATGCACCTGCTCGGTGGTCGGCTTGTACTGGATCAGCTCCAGCACGTCGTTGCGAAAGACCACCGCACCCTCGGTCACGCCAAGGGTCTTGCCGACCTCGAATGCACCCATGTTGACCTGGCTCGGCATGCCGCCGTTATGCACCAGGTCCTTGGCCAAGTGCGAGAGGCCATCGAGCAGGCTCTTGCCACCGGTTTCGAAGAAGCGCTTGACCGCCGCCGGGTTGGCCGCCGTGTTGGTCGGGGCGAAGGCCTCGGTCATGAGGTTGATCACGAAGTGCCCGCGGCTGACGTCCTTGGCCGGCAGGTTGCTGTCGTCGATCCAGTCGTGGAGTTCCTTGCGCCACGCCAGGTAGGTTTGCAGATAACGTTTGTAGAGCGGGTTCTGGCTCCAGGCCGGATCCGCGAAGCGACGGTCATCGCTGGTCGGCAGCAGCTCGGATTTGCCGAGCAGCACGTTTTTGAGTTCAAGGCCGAAATGAGCGACATGCTTGGCGCTGTGAATCGGTTGTTTGATGGCCTGCCTGAGCACCATTCGAGCAGAAGCCAGTAGATCCTTTCCACGCAGTCCAACGACAGGATTCAGCCCCAAGGTGTTTTCCGAGGCTTGACTCTTCAAGTCATCGTTATTCTTGTTACTCATCTACGACGCTCCATTGTCCTGAGACGAGTACCGGGTCCTGCTGTGCAGTCACACAGCCAATGCCAGGTACTACTGCTCGGGGTGACCGTTAATACTGCATCGCTGCTTTTTTAATGCAGAGAGCACTGCAGGGAACTTGCCAGTTCCATTGGTTACCCGAGTTTAATTTTTTTCGCAAGCAGGCCAATCGGCGGCCCTGGAGCGGAGCATTCAAACAGATGAAATTAGAAAATGCCCTCTAAAGAGCAAGAGGCTCGGATTAGAGCATCAGCTTGACGACGGATTCGCTCGGATCGCGGGTTTTTCCGGCGGCTTTGAGCTCGGCCAGATAATCATCCCAGAGTGCGTCATAACGTCGCCCCAGCTCGTACAGATATTCCCAGGTGAACAAGCCGCTGTCGTGGCCGTCGTCGAAGGTCAGTTTCAGTGCGTACTGACCGGCCGGTTCTACCTTGGTCAGTCCTACGTTGATCTTGCCAAATTGCAGGATGGGTTTGCCGTGGCCCTGGACCTCGGCGGAAGGAGAATGCACGCGCAGGAACTCGGCGGGCAGGGTGTATTCCTCGCCGGACGCGTATTTGAGCGACAGGGTTTTCGAGGCTTTGTGCAGCTTGATGTCGGTGGGGAGTTGGGTCATGGCGGGTCGTCCGTCTATGTGGAACGATCTGTAGGAGCTGCCGCAGGCTGCGATCTTCTAAATTCCAGATCAAAAGATCGCAGCCTGCGGCAGCTCCTACAAGTATTGCGTTCTCACAGGAGAGTAGGTGACCTACAGGATATAACGGGACAGGTCTTCGTTCTGCGCCAATTCACCCAGGTGGCTGTTGACGTAGTCGGCGTCGATCTGGATCACCTTGCCGTCATGGACGCTGGCCAGGTCGCCGGCGCTGAACGACACCTCTTCGAGCAGGCGCTCGAGCAGCGTGTGCAGACGACGGGCACCGATGTTTTCGGTTTTTTCGTTGACCTGCCAGGCGATTTCCGCGATGCGCTTGATGCCGCTCGGCTGGAACTCGATGCCCAGACCTTCGGTTTTCAGCAGGGCGCAATATTGCTCGGTGAGCGAGGCGTGAGGCTCGCTGAGGATGCGTTCGAAGTCTTCCGGGCTCAGGGCCTTGAGTTCGACACGGATCGGCAGGCGGCCTTGCAGCTCGGGCACCAGGTCGCTCGGCTTGCTCAGGTGGAACGCACCCGAAGCAATGAACAGGATGTGGTCGGTCTTGACCATGCCCAGCTTGGTGTTGACGGTGCAGCCTTCGATCAGCGGCAGCAGGTCGCGCTGCACGCCTTCGCGGGACACATCGACGCCACCGGAGTTGCCACGCTTGGCGACTTTGTCGATTTCGTCGATGAACACGATGCCGTGCTGTTCGACCGCTTCCAGGGCCTTGGCCTTCAACTCTTCATCGTTGACCAGACGGCTGGCTTCTTCGTCGCGCACCAGCTTGAGTGCTTCCTTGACCTTGAGCTTGCGGGCTTTCTTCTTGCCCTTGCCCATGTTGGCAAACAGGCTTTGCAGCTGGTTGGTCATTTCTTCCATGCCCGGCGGCGCGGAGATATCGACGCCAGCCATTTCGGCGACTTCGATTTCGATCTCCTTGTCATCCAGCTGACCTTCGCGCAGGCGCTTGCGGAACAGTTGGCGGGTGTTGGAATCGGCAGTCGGGGCGTCGTCGTTGCTGAAGCCCATGCGCGCCGGTGGCAGCAGGGCATCGAGGATGCGCTCTTCGGCGGCGTCTTCGGCGCGGTGGCGAACCTTGACGATTTCCTGTTCGCGCAGCAGCTTGATCGCGGCATCGGCCAGGTCACGAATGATCGATTCGACGTCGCGGCCGACATAGCCGACTTCGGTGAACTTGGTCGCTTCGACCTTGATGAACGGCGCATTGGCCAGTTTTGCCAGGCGACGGGCGATCTCGGTTTTACCGACACCGGTCGGGCCGATCATCAGGATGTTCTTTGGCGTTACTTCAACGCGCAGCTCTTCTGGCAGCTGCATGCGGCGCCAGCGGTTGCGCAGGGCAATGGCGACGGCGCGCTTGGCATCGTCCTGGCCGATGATATGGCGATTGAGTTCGTGGACGATTTCACGGGGAGTCATGGACATAGTATTTAGCGGACCTCAAGCAAGAATGAGCCGTGGCGCGATGGCCAACACGGGCTTACTCGGCGCAGTCCTGCTCCTCAATGGTCTGGGTGTGATTGGTGAATACGCAGATGTCGGCGGCGATGCCGAGGGCGGTTTCGACGATTTCCCGGGCCGACAGATCGGTTTTCTTCAGCAGCGCGCTGGCAGCGGCCTGGGCGTAACCGCCGCCGGAACCCATGGCGATCAGGCCTTCTTCGGGTTCAACCACATCGCCGTTGCCGGTGATGATCAGGGAGGCGTCTTTGTTGGCGACCGCGAGCATGGCTTCAAGGCGGCTCAGGGAGCGGTCGGTGCGCCATTCTTTGGCGAGTTCGACGGCGGCGCGCACCAGGTGACCCTGGTGTTTTTCAAGCTGGCCTTCGAAACGTTCGAAGAGGGTAAAGGCGTCAGCGGTAGCGCCGGCAAAACCGGCGATGACCTGGCCGTGGTACAGGCGGCGAACTTTTTTCGCGTTGCCTTTCATCACGGTATTACCAAGGGAAACCTGGCCGTCGCCGCCCATGACGACTTTGCCGTGGCGGCGAACTGAAACGATGGTGGTCAAGGGAAGAGTCTCCACGCAGCGGGGCGAAAATGCCTTATGCCCATTCATATGGGGGTGGTGGAGAGGATTTCAACTGTAGGACGGGAGAGGGGACGAGTGGTGCGAGGCGCGTAGGAGCTGCCGAAGGCTGCGATCTTTTGATCTCGCTCTTTTTATGCCGGGAAGACGAATACCGTGCGAGCCTTGAAAAGATCGCAGCCTGCGGCAGCTCCTACAGGGGTGGACACCTCTGTGGGAGCTGCTGTGGCAGTCGATCAGCGGCTCTGGCGTTGTTGTAACAACAAATTGCTGAAACCTGCACCGGCCAATTGTTTCTGCGCCGTGGTCAGTTGCTCACGGTTGCTGAACGGTCCGACCAATACCCGATACCAGGTTTCGTCCTTCACCGTACCGGACTCGACCGCCACAGCCTGACCCAGCAGAATGATCTGCGCCCGTACCTTGTCCGCATCGGCCTCTTTGCGGAACGAGCCAGCCTGCAGAAAAAACTTCGTCACAGGCGCAGCCTTGACCGGTGGCGCAGGAGGTGGAGTAATCCCGGCCAAGGCAGCCTGGGCGCGCGCGGTGTCGATCTTCGCCGCTTCGGCCGGGGTGACCGGCGTGGTCGGGATGGCCGGGACTTGCGGCGTCGGCAGGGTTTTCTCCGGCACGGCATCCGGCGGCACGATGACTTCCGATTCCGGCAGCAAGGTGTAGAAGTCGTACTTCGGCTTCACCGGTTGCGTCGGACTCGGCGGGGTCTTGTTGGCCTCGGCGATCTTGCTGGCTTTCTGCTGTTGCTCGACTTTCTCACGCTTGACCGTGTCGCTGCCCTTGCCCGGTTCCAGCTTCATCAGGAATACGATGAAAGCGCCGACCGTCAGGCCGATGGCCATCCACAGCCAACCCGGGATCGGTTGCTTTGCAGGAGCTTGGTAACGGCTGGCGCCACGCTTGGGTGCAGGTTTTTTCTTGGCAGCCAACTTACATACGCTCCAGAGTTTCCAGGCCCAAGAGTTCCAGGCCTTGCTTGAGAGTGCGTCCGGTCAGCGCGGCGAGGCGCAGGCGGCTCTGCATTTGTGCCGGGGTATCGGCGGCGAGGATCGGGCAGTTCTCGTAGAAGCTGGAGAACAGGCCGGCGACGTCGTACAGGTAAGTGCAGAGGATGTGCGGGGTGCCTTTTTCGGACACGTTGTTCAGGATCTCGCCAAACTGCGCGAGCTTCGCCGCCAGTTCGTGTTCGTGCGCCGCTTCGAGGACGATCTGGCCGTCGACTTCGCTGAAGTCCTTGCCGAGCTTGCGGAACACACCGGCTACGCGGGTGTAGGCGTACAGCAGGTACGGCGCGGTGTTGCCTTCGAAGTTGAGCATCAGGTCGAAGTTGAAGCTGTAGTCACTGGTGCGGTGCTTGGACAGGTCGGCGTATTTCACTGCGCCGATGCCCACCACCTTGGCGATGTTGCGCAGCTCAGTCTCGGCCAGTTCAGGGTTCTTGTCCTTGACCAGGGTGTAGGCGCGCTCCTGGGCTTCGGTCAGCAGGTCGATCAGCTTCACGGTGCCGCCATCACGGGTCTTGAACGGACGGCCGTCTGCGCCGTTCATGGTGCCGAAGCCCATGTGTTCCATTTCCATCGGATGGGTCACGAAACCGGCCTTGCGCGCCACGGCGAACACTTGCTGGAAGTGCAGGGCCTGGCGCTGGTCGACGAAGTACAGCGCGCGATCGGCCTTGAGCTTGCCGCTGCGGTAGCGCACGGCCGCCAGGTCGGTGGTGGCGTAGAGGTAGCCGCCGTCAGCCTTGACGATGATCACCGGCAGCGGGTCGCCGTCGGCGTTCTTGAACTCGTCGAGGAACACGCACTGGGCGCCGTTGCTCTCGACCAGCATGCCTGCGGCCTTCAAGTCGTTGACCACGTTGATCAGGTCGTCGTTGTAGGCGCTTTCGCCCATCACGTCGGCCATGGTCAGTTTGACGTTCAATTCTTCATAGATTGCTTGGCAGTGGGACAGGGAAATGTCCCGGAAGCTTTGCCAAACGTCTCTGCAGTTTCGGTCACCTGCTTGTAGATCTACGACCAATTGCCGCGCGTGATTCGCAAAAGCTGGATCTTCGTCGAAGCGTTTCTTGGCTGCGCGATAGAACTCTTCCAAATCCGCCAAGTTTCCGCTTCTGTCGAATTTTTTTTGTTCCATCAGATGAGCCATCAGCATGCCGAACTGGGTGCCCCAGTCGCCGACGTGGTTCTGACGGATCACGGTGTCGCCGAGGAATTCCAGCACACGGGCCACGCCGTCGCCGATGATGGTCGAGCGCAGGTGGCCGACGTGCATCTCCTTGGCCAGGTTCGGCGCCGACAGGTCGACCACGGTGCGCTGCACCGGGCCGGCCTTGCGCACGCCGATGTGGGTGTCGGCCAGGGCGGCGTCCAGGCGCGAGGCCAGGGCGTCGGTGTTCTGGAAGAAGTTCAGGAAGCCTGGGCCTGCGATTTCGGTCTTGGCGACATTTTCGTCAGTCGGCAGCGCGGCGATGATTTTTTCCGCCAGGTCGCGGGGCTTCATGCCGGCCGGCTTGGCCAGCATCATGGCGATGTTGCTGGCGAAATCGCCGTTCTTCTTGTCGCGGGAGTTTTCCACCTGGATCGCCGGCGACAGGCCTTCAGGCAACACACCTTCGTTGACGAGTTGGGTGATGGCTTGTTGGATCAGCTGGCGAATGGTGTCTTTCATGGTCTTCTCTTTCGACCGCAGGCGCGGCGGCGCATCATGCGCTGGTGGAAAAACTGGGCATTATCCGTTGCGAAGACGGGCTTGCCAACCATAGCAGGCAGGATATGGATGTGTGGTGACAAAAGAGGCAAAGATCGCAGGGTAGGAGCTGCCGAAGGCTGCGATCTTTTGATCTTGACCGTCTTAATACAAATCCACCGGATCAACATCCAGCGACCAACGCACCGCCCGCCCGCTCGGCATCTGCTCCAGCACCAGCAACCAGCTGGCCAGCAATCGATGCAAGGGTGCCCGCGCTGTGGCCTGTACCAACAGTTGCGCACGATAACGCCCGGCCCGGCGCTCCATCGGTGCCGGGACGGGTCCCAATAACTCGATCCCCGTCAGATTCTGCTCGGCCAGCAAACGCTCCGCTTCGCTGCAAGCCTCATCCAGGAAGCCCTCGGCCTGACCCGGTTTGTGCGCCTCGGCCCGCAGCAGCGCCAGGTGCGCAAACGGCGGCAAGCCGGCCGCACGGCGTTCACTCAAGGCTTGTTCGGCGAAGGCGAAATAGCCTTGCTCGGTCAATTGCACCAGCAGCGGGTGGTCGGCCAGGTGCGTCTGGATAATCACCTTGCCTGGCTCCTCGGCGCGACCTGCGCGGCCGGCGACCTGCACGATCAGTTGAGCCATGCGCTCGCTGGCGCGGAAGTCGCCGGAGAACAGGCCGCCGTCGGCGTCGAGGATCGACACCAGTGTCACCCGTGGAAAATGGTGACCTTTGGCAAGCATCTGCGTGCCGATCAGGATGCACGGCTGGCCTTTTTGAATGGTCGCGAACAACTGGTTCATCGCATCCTTGCGCGATGTGCTGTCGCGGTCGACCCGCAGCACCGGATAGTCCGGGAACAGAATCGCCAGGCGCTCCTCGGCCCGCTCGGTGCCGGCGCCAACGGGGCGCAGATCGACCTTGTTGCACTTCGGGCACTGGCGCGGCACGCGTTCGACGTAGCCGCAATGGTGGCAGCGCAGCTCGCCATGACGCTGATGCACGGTCATGCGCGCGTCACAGCGCTGGCACTCGGACATCCAGCCACAGTCATGGCACAGCAGGGTCGGGGCGAAGCCGCGGCGGTTGAGGAACACCAGTACCTGCTGCCCGGCGGCCAGGGTCTGGCCGATGGCTTGTTGCATCGGCCCGGAAATGCCGCTGTCCAGCGGACGGCTTTTAACATCCAGACGCAGGAAACGCGGCTGTTTGGCACCGCCAGCGCGCTCGTTCAAGCGCAGCAGCCCGTAGCGGCCGGTGTAGGCGTTGTGCAGGCTTTCCAGTGAGGGGGTGGCGGAGCCAAGGACAATCGGGATGTTTTCCTGTCGCGCCCGTACCAATGCCAGGTCACGGGCGTGGTAGCGCAAACCTTCCTGCTGTTTATAGGAACCGTCGTGCTCTTCGTCGATGATGATCAGGCCGGGGTTCTTCATCGGTGTGAACAGGGCCGAGCGGGTGCCGATAATGATATCGGCCTCACCATCCCGGGCGGCCAGCCAGGCCTCGAGGCGTTCGCGGTCATTGACCGCAGAATGGATCAGCGCGATACGGGCATTGAAACGCTGTTCGAAGCGCGCCAGGGTCTGCGGGCCGAGGTTGATTTCCGGGATCAGCACCAGCGCCTGTTTGCCGGCTTCGAGGGTTTCGCGGATCAACTGCAGATAGACTTCGGTCTTGCCGCTGCCGGTGACGCCGGCCAGCAGGAACGCGTGATAACTGTCGAAGCCGGCGCGAATCGCCTCATAGGCGGCGCGCTGCTCCGGGTTCAGCGGGAGTTCCGGTTGCGCCAGCCAGTGCTCGTGGCGTGCACCCGGGGCGTGCCGGCGGATCTCGACCTGCACCAGATCCTTGGCCAGCAGCAAATCCAGGCTGTCCTTGCTCAGCATCAGTTTGCTCAGCAATTGATGGGCGACGCCGTGGGGATGCTGGGCCAGCGTGGCCAGGGCTTCGCGCTGGCGCGGGGCGCGGGCGATGCGCGGATCATCGAGGCTGGCCCCCGGCGCGGCGGACCAGAAACGCTCCTGGCGAGCTTCGGCCAGCTCGCCCTGGCGCAGCAAAACCGGCAGCGCCCAGCTCAAGGTGTCGCCGAGACTGTGCTGGTAATACTGGGACGTCCACAGGCACAGCTTGAACAGCGCGGGCGGTAGCGGTGGCGTAGCGTCAAGCAGGGCCAGGGCCGGCTTGAGCTTCTCGACCGGCACTTCGCTGGTGTCGGTGACTTCCACCAGAATGCCGATCATCTCGCGTCGACCGAACGGCACCCGCAGGCGCATGCCAGGGTGCAGATGGGCGCGCAGGACGCCGGCCGGTGCGCGGTAGTCGAACAGGCGGCGCAGCGGCGAAGGCAGGGCGAGGCGCAATATGGCGTCGGGCACGCGGGGGGATCTCGATCAGCGGAAGATAAAAGCGGGGTTGCATGTCCCCCTGTGGGTGCGTATTGGGCCGGGAGCCTAGCAGACGGTCGGTCTCAGCGACAGCTTGCGTGAATGGGATTGTCTGGTAGAATCCGCGGCCTAATTACGTGCGGTATTCAACAATAGTGTTGGGTGGCGGCACGCTAGCCTGAGGAAGACACCATGAAAGCTGATATCCATCCAGAATACCCAGCAGTTGCTGTTACCTGCAGCTGCGGCAACAAGTTCGAAACCCGTTCGACCTTCGGCAAAGCCCTGGCGATCGACGTTTGCAACGAATGCCACCCGTTCTACACCGGTAAGCAGAAGACTCTGGACACTGGCGGCCGCGTTCAGCGCTTCGCCGACCGTTTCGGTGCTTTCGGCGCGAAAAAGGCCTAAGGCCAATCAACTTGGGAAGCCGTTCCGGTTTTTCCATGCTGATGAAAAAGGCGTCCCTCGCGGGCGCCTTTTTTATGTCCGCGATTTGGCTATCCGGCGCCCAGGCGTTTTGCCCGGCACCCAGCGGCCTGGCACCCGTCGCGGTGCAGCGGGTGGTGGACGGCGACACCCTGCGCCTGAGCGATGGCCGCAGCGTGCGCATGATCGGCTTGAACACGCCGGAACTGGGAAAGAATGGCCGTTCCGACGAACCGTTCGCCGTGGTCGCACGCAAGCGACTCGAAGCCCTGGTGGCGGCGAGCGATGGGCAGGTTGGTTTGCTGCCCGGCAAAGAAAGCAAAGACCATTACGGTCGCACCCTGGCCCATGTTTACGGTGCCGATGGCGCCAACCTTGAAGCGCAAATGCTCGCCGAAGGCCTGGGGTTTCAGGTGGCGGTGGCACCGAATGTCGATCTTGTCGCCTGTCAGCAAGCCGCAGAAAACAGCGCTCGGCAGGCCGGGCTCGGTGTGTGGCGCCAGTCGCCTGTACTGAAGGCGGAGCAGATCAGCACTTCCGGCTTTGCTGTGCTCAGCGGTCGTGTGAGCAAGGTTCAACGCAATCGCGGCGGGGTTTGGATCGAATTGCAGGATTCGGTTGTATTGCGCGTTGCACCCAATCTGCTGGGGCAGTTTGATGCGGAATCACTGGAAAGGCTCGAAGGCAAGCAGATCGAGGCGCGCGGCTGGGTCCTGGATCGTTCGCGACGTGGCGGACTGAAAGAAGGGCAGGCACGCTGGATGTTGCCCTTGACCGACCCGGCGATGCTTCAAACGGCACAGTGATAAAAAATTGTAGACATTTTTTCTGCAGATTGTGAACAGTCTATCCCTTGTGTTCCGTGGCTCTTGGCCCAAAGTCGTAGGGCCGGGCGCTTGACAGGGGTGACCGGTCAGTCTTGTGGGGACTTTGCGAGGCGCGTATCCTCGCTGACCAGTCTGTCCAACAGTAAAAGCGGAATGCCAAAATGTCTGATCTGAAAACTGCCGCTCTCGAATATCACGCCAATCCTCGTCCAGGGAAGCTGAGTGTCGAGCTCACCAAGGCCACTGCTACCGCTCGCGACCTGTCGCTGGCGTACAGCCCGGGCGTAGCCGAACCAGTACGCGAGATCGCCCGCGATCCTGAACTGGCCTACAAGTACACCGGCAAAGGCAACCTGGTTGCAGTCATTTCCGATGGCACCGCGATTCTCGGCCTGGGTAACCTCGGCCCATTGGCTTCCAAGCCAGTGATGGAAGGTAAAGGCGTACTGTTCAAGCGCTTCGCCGGCATCGACGTTTTCGACATCGAAGTCGACTCCGAAAGCCCGCAAGCCTTCATCGACACCGTCAAGCGCATCTCCATCACCTTCGGTGGCATCAACCTGGAAGACATCAAGGCACCAGAGTGCTTTGAAATCGAACGCGCTCTGATCGAGCAGTGCGATATTCCGGTATTCCACGATGACCAGCACGGCACCGCTATCGTGACCGCCGCCGGCATGATCAACGCCCTGGAAATCGCTGGCAAAACCCTGCCGGAAGCCAAGATCGTCTGCCTGGGTGCCGGCGCTGCCGCTATCTCCTGCATGAAGTTGCTGGTGAGCATGGGCGCCAACATCGAAAACATCTACATGGTCGACCGTACCGGCGTGATCCACTCCGGCCGTGACGACTTGAATCAGTACAAGGCTGTGTTCGCTCACGCGACCGACAAGCGCACTCTGGCTGACGCCCTGCAAGGCGCTGACGTGTTCGTTGGCCTGTCCGGCCCGAACCTGCTGAGCGCTGAAGGCCTGCTGTCGATGGCGCCTAACCCGATCGTGTTCGCCTGCTCGAACCCTGATCCGGAAATCTCCCCGGAGCTGGCGCACGCTACCCGTAGCGACGTGATCATGGCCACCGGTCGTTCCGACTACCCGAACCAGGTCAACAACGTACTGGGCTTCCCGTTCATCTTCCGTGGTGCCCTGGACGTTCGCGCCAAGCGCATCAACGAAGAGATGAAAGTGGCTGCGGCCAACGCCCTGCGTGAACTGGCCAAACTGCCTGTTCCACAGGACGTGTGCGATGCTTACGGCGGTGCTCCGCTGGCGTTCGGTCGTGAGTACATCATTCCGAAGCCAATGGACAAACGCCTGATCACCCTGATCTCCGACGCTGTGGCCAAGGCCGCGATCGAGACCGGCGTGGCAACCCTGCCGTATCCGAAGAACTACCCGCTCAAAAGCGTGGATGACGTGTTCAACGGCTAAGCCGTTGTAGCGCTTCAACGAAAAGCCCCGGCTTGTGAGAGTCGGGGCTTTTTTGTGCCTGACAGTTTTGCGTCGCCTGTGAGGGCCTCTTCGCGAGCAAGCTCGCTCCCACAGTGGGCGATGGTGTTCATCGAATTTATGTACGCCGCTGATCCCTGTGGGAGCGGGCTTGCTCGCGAAGAGGTCGGTTCAGACAACATCAAAACCGGCAGGCAAAAAAAGCCCCGCACTTCTTTCGAAGGCGGGGGCTTTTCAGTATTGCGGCAATCAGAACAAATCGATCGGCGCCGCTTCATCCGCCGGCAGCGGGCTGCCAGGTGCCAGGCCGTTGCCCAGTTCGTTCCCCGACGGTGGCGTATCTTCGACCTTGAACAGCTCGAAGTAGGCCCCAGGCGTGCCCGGGCTGGCCGCGCGGCCGCTGATCGGATCGACTCGCAGGCTGAGGATGCCTTCCGGCTCCGATTGCGTATGCGGCGGTTTGCCTTTGAGCGCGGCGCCCATGTAGTTCATCCAGATCGGCAGCGCGACGGTGCCGCCGAATTCCTTGCGACCCAGGCTTTCCGGTTGATCGAAACCGGTCCACACGGTCGTCACGTAATCGGCGTTGTAGCCGGAGAACCAGGCGTCCTTGGATTCGTTGGTCGTACCGGTCTTGCCGGCAATGTCAGGGCGACCCAGGGCCAGCGCGCGACGACCGGTGCCGAGCTTGATCACGTCCTCAAGCATGCTGTTGAGGATGTACGTGGTGCGCCCGTCAACGATGCGTTCGGCCACGGCGGGTGCTTGTGGCGTAGGCGTAGTGCCCGGGGCTTCGCCCGGCGTTGCGTTGACCGTGAAGGCTTGAGGGGCGCTTGGCGCGGCAATGCCATCGCTGGCGGCGCCGCCCTGAGGCACGCTCGGCGGGTTGGCGACGAACAGCGTGTCGCCGTTGCGGCTTTCGATCTTGTCGATGATGAACGGGGTGATCTTGTAGCCGCCGTTGGCGAAGGTGCTCCAGCCGGTGGCGATTTCCATTGGCGTCAGGGTCGCGGTGCCCAGCGCCAGGGACAGGTTGGGTGGCAGGTCCTGTTTGTTGAAGCCGAAGCGCGTGATGTAGTCGATGGTCTTGCCGACGCCCATCGCTTGCAGCAAGCGGATCGACACCAGGTTGCGCGACTTGTACAGCGCTTCACGCAGGCGAATCGGGCCGAGGAAGGTGTTGGTGTCGTTCTTCGGACGCCAGACCTTGTCCAGGTACTCGTCGACGAACACGATCGGGGCGTCGTTCACCAGGCTGGAGGCGGTGTAGCCGCTATCCAGTGCGGCGGCGTAGACGAACGGCTTGAAGCTCGAGCCCGGCTGGCGCTTGGCCTGCAATGCGCGGTTGTAGTTGCTCTGCTCGAAGGCGAAACCGCCGACGAGCGAGCGAATGGCGCCGTTCTGTGGGTCCAGGGACACCAGCGCGCCCTGGGCCTGCGGGATCTGGCTGAACTTCAGCGAATTGTCCGGCTGACGCTGCACGCGAATCAGGTCGCCGACCTGGGCCACGTCCGAGGGTTGTTTCGGGTTGGCGCCCATGCTGTTGGTGTTCAGGAACGGCCGGGCCCACTTCATGGTGTCCCAGTTCACGTGTTCCTGGCCGGTGCGGGTCAGCACTTGCAGGCCGCTCTTGTCGACCAGGGTCACGATGGCCGGTTCCAGGCCGCTGATGGTGCGTTGTTTGGTCAGCTCGGTTGCCCAGGCTTCGCGAGTCTTGCCCGGCAGCCGCGACTCTGGCCCGCGATAGCCGTGGCGCTGATCGTAGGTCATCAGGCCATCGTGGACCGCAGTGTTGGCCATTTCCTGAAGGTCGCTCGGCACCGTGGTGGTGACGCGGAAGCCTTCGGTATACGCGTCGCTGCCATAACGCCCGACCATTTCGGCACGGGCCATTTCGGCGATGTACGGGGCGTTCACTTCCGGGGTCGGCACGTGATAGCTGGCGTTCAGCGGCTCGTTGACCGCAGCGGTGTAGTCGGCCTCGCTGATTTTTCCGAGCTTGTACATACGCCCCAGGATCCAGTCGCGACGCTCCTTGCTGCGCGCCGGGTTGGCCAGCGGGTTGAAGCGCGACGGCGCCTTGGGCAGGCCGGCGATCATCGCCATCTGCGCCAGGCTGACATCGCGGATCGACTTGCCGTAGTAGACCTGCGCCGCCGCCTCGATGCCGTAGGCGCGGTTACCCAGATAGATCTTGTTGACGTACAGCTCGAGGATCTCGTCCTTGGTCAACTGCTGTTCGATCTGCAGGGCCAGGAGGATTTCGGTGGTCTTGCGCGAAAAGCTGCGTTCGCTGGTCAGGAAAAAGTTCTTCGCCACCTGCATGGTGATCGTGCTGCCGCCGGACTGGATGTGTCCGCTTTTGATCAGCTGGGTCGCGGCACGCATCAGGCTGCTCGGATCGACGCCATAGTGGTTGGCGAAATTGTCGTCTTCAGCACTTAGTAACGCATTGATGAAATTGGGGGGAATGTCGGCGAAACGGATCGGTGTACGGCGCATTTCGCCAAATTCTGCGATCAACTTGCTGTCGCTGCTGTAGACCCGCAAAGGGATCTGCAACTGGATGCTTCTCAGCGCCTCCACGGACGGAAGTCCGGGACTAAGGTAGAGGTACGCCCCGCTCAGACCCAGAAGGAGTCCGCAGAAAACCGCGACGATGGACCAACCGAAAAACTTCAGCAGACGAATCAAGGCTTTTGGATATCCAGGGTAAAAAATGAATTGGGCAACAGGTTCAGGCTATATGAGAACGACCCGCGCTTGAGCAAATGCGGAAAAAAAACGCTGGGCATTATAAGCATTTTTCTGATCGGGAGCGTGGCTGGCGCTGCTGTCAAGACGGGCGGATTGAACGCAATGGACATTGCAGAGTCCGTAACTCACGGAAAGTCATAGGGAATTGGTAGTGCCAGGACTCTTCAACAAAAAATCCAATACGCTGCTGGGAATCGACATCAGCTCCACCTCGGTGAAACTTCTTGAGTTGAGCCGTCAGGGCGGGCGCTACCGGGTCGAGGCCTATGCGGTCGAGCCGTTGCCGGTCGGCGCGGTGATCGAAAAGAATATCGCCGAGCTCGAAGGCGTAGGGTTGGCCCTCTCGCGCGCGCTGGCCAAGGCCAGAACCGGCCTCAAGAACGTGGCCGTGGCCGTGGCGGGCTCGGCGGTGATCACCAAGACCATCGAGATGGATGCCGGTCTTTCCGAGGACGAGATGGAAAGCCAGCTGAAGATCGAGGCCGATCAGTACATTCCTTATCCCCTGGACGAAGTCGCGATCGACTTTGAAGTCCAGGGCAACTCCGGGCGCAACCCCGAGCGTGTCAACGTGCTGCTCGCCGCTTGTCGCAAGGAAAACGTCGAAGTCCGCGAGGCAGCCTTGGCCTTGGCGGGGCTGACCGCCCGCGTGGTCGATGTCGAGGCCTACGCGCTGGAGCGTTCATTCGAATTGCTGGCCAGCCGGCTCGCGGTTTCCGGGGAGCCTTTGACGGTCGCAGTGGTGGACATAGGTGCCACCATGACCACCCTGAGCGTGCTGCACAACGGGCGGATCATCTACACCCGCGAACAACTGTTCGGTGGTCGGCAACTGACCGAGGAAATCCAGCGTCGCTATGGCCTGACGCTGGAGCAGGCGGGGCTGGCGCAAAAGAAGGGCGGTCTGCCGGATGACTATGCCGGTGAGGTCTTGCAACCATTTCGCGAGGCACTGGTGCAGCAGGTGTCGCGCTCGTTGCATTTCTTCTTTGCCTCCGGCCAGTACAACGCCGTCGACCATGTCCTGCTGGCCGGCGGTACGGCGTCGATCCCGGTGCTGGACCGTTTGATCGAGCAGCAATTGGGCACGCCGACCCAGGTCGCGAACCCTTTTTGCGAAATGACTCTGGGCAGCAAGGTCAATGGTGCTGCCCTGGCGAATGATGCCCCGGCGTTGATGATCGCCTGCGGTCTGGCCCTCAGGAGCTTCGACTGATGGCACGGATCAACCTTTTACCCTGGCGCGAGGAGCGGCGTGAAGTTCGCCGCAAGCGTTTCCTGCTGGTCCTGGTGGCGACAATGGTGGGCGCGATGGGTGCGGTGCTGGTCGCGAACCAATTCATCAGCGGTGCCATCGACCGGCAAGTCGCCCGTAACGATTACCTCGGCAGGCAAGTCGCCGTGATCGATGAACGGATCACCCAGATCAATGATCTCAAGGCGCGACGTGAGCAACTGGTCGAGCGCATGGGCGTCATCCAGGACCTGCAAGGCAATCGCCAAATCAGCGGGCGAATATTTGACCAGTTGGCGCGAGCACTGCCCGACGGCGTGTATTTCACCGAAGTGAAAATGACCGCAAAGACCTTGTCCATCACCGGCGCCGCGCAATCCAACAACCGCGTTTCAGAATTGATGCGCAACCTCGAGGCATCAGACTGGTTCGATGCTCCGAGCCTGACCGAAGTCAAGGCCACGGCCGCCGGTCAGATGGAGCAGGCCAACGTTTTCCAGTTGACCGTTCGCCAGACTCAGCCCGCAAAACCGGAGGAGGGCAAATGAGCCTGTCCGAATGGTTCGAAGGGCTGCGCAAGATCGACATCAATGATCTGGATACCAGCAACATGGGTTCCTGGCCGCCGGCGATCAAGTTTCTGGTGGCTGGTTTGCTCGTACTCCTGGTGCTGGCCTTTGGCTATAGCTTTTCCACCCGCGACCTTGTGAGCCAGCTCGATCTCAAGCGCGAGGAAGAGTCGACACTCAAGGAACAGTTCGCCGGCAAAGCCCGCATGGCGGCGAATCTGGATCTCTACACCCGGCAGTTGAAGGAGATGGAGAGCGCCTTCGTCGTGCTGTTGCGGCAACTGCCCAGCGAAACCGAAGTGCCAGGCTTGCTGGAAGACATCACTCGTACGGGCCTGGGCAGCGGCCTGGAGTTCGAAGAGATCAAATTGCTGCCGGAGGTCGCCCAGCCGTTCTACATCGAACTGCCGATCCAGATCACGGTCACTGGGGATTACCACGACCTGGCCACCTTCGTCAGTGGTGTGGCCGGATTGCCACGAATCGTCACCTTGCACGACTTCGACCTTGCCCCCGTCAGCCCCGAGGGTGGTCCGAAACTGCGCTTGATCATCCTCGCCAAGACCTACCGCTACAACGACAAGGGACAGCATCAATGAGTCCGTCACGTTGTTTTTCGGTGGTGGTGTTGCTGTCTGCCCTGTCCGGTTGTGGCGCAGGCGATGACTACACCGATCTGGACGCATACATGAACGAAATGCGCCTGCATGGGCCGGGGAGGATTGAACCAACGCCGGTATTCCGGTCCTACCCGGCATTCACTTACAACGCGGCGAATCTGCGCAGCCCGTTTTCGCCGCAGATCAGCACTGATCTGGCGGCCCGCCGGCGGGGTTCGAGTAACGTCAAACCCGACCCGGGTCGGGTCAAGCAATACCTCGAAGGCTTCAACATCGAGCAGTTTGAAATGGTCGGCACCCTTTCCAATGCTACGGGCTCCTATGCCCTGTTGCGCGGGGCGGGTGGGGTGCACCGGCTGAAAGTCGGCGATTACCTTGGGCGTAACGATGGACGGATCGTTGCGATCAGCGGCTCTCAAGTCGATGTAGTTGAAATTGTCCCTGATGGTCAGGGTGCTTGGCTGGAGCGTCCCCGGACCATTTCCTTGAAAGAGCACTCATAGTGGAACTCCAATAATGAACAGGATTCTTTCCACCGTCGGCCTTTCGCTATGGATAGCGTTGTTGTCGCCGATGGTACAAGCGGCCAATCTCAAGGCGCTGGATGTCGCTGCGCTGCCGGGTGACCGTGTCGAGTTGAAGTTGTCGTTCGATGCACCACCCCCGGTACCCCACGGCTACACGACGGATTCGCCGGCCCGGATTGCCCTGGATTTGCCGGGTGTCGCCAGTCAGTTGGCCAGCAAGACTCGCGATCTCGGCAGTGGAAATGCCCGCAGTGCAACGGTGGTGGAGGCCCGGGACCGTACGCGATTGATTATCAACCTGACCCAGCCGGCCCCGTATGACTCGCGAATTGAAGGCAACAATTTGCTGGTAGTTGTCGGGCAGGGGGTCAAGCCGTCGACATCCAGGCCGACGGCTACAGCAATTCCGGTTCCGGCACGAGCCGCCGCGACGACAGGCAAGGCCATTCGGGGTGTGGATTTCCAGCGGGGAACCCAGGGCGAAGGCAACGTGGTGATCGACTTGTCGGATCCATCGATTGCGCCGGACATACAAGAGCGTGAGGGCAAGATCATCGTCGGATTTGCCAAAACCCGATTGCCCGAGCCATTGCGCGTGCGTCTGGACGTGAAGGATTTCGCCACGCCAGTGCAGTTCGTCAATGCCAGCGTGAGCGGCGATCGAGCCACCATCAGCATTGAACCCGGTGGCACATTCGATTACTCGACCTATCAGACTGACAATAAGCTCACGGTCAGCGTTCGCCCGGCGACGGTCGACGAGCTGCAAAAGCGCAATGCCGGGCAACAGGCGTACAGCGGCGAGAAGCTATCGCTGAATTTCCAGCACATCGACGTGCGCTCGGTGCTGCAGCTGATCGCCGATTTCACCAACCTCAATCTGGTGGCCAGCGACACGGTCCAGGGTGGAATTACCCTGCGCTTGCAGAACGTGCCGTGGGATCAGGCGCTGGATCTGGTGCTGAAAACCAAGGGGCTGGACAAGCGCAAGGTCGGTAATGTCCTGCTTGTTGCGCCGGCCGATGAAATTGCTGCCCGTGAGCGTCAGGAGCTCGAATCGCAGAAGCAGATTGCCGATCTGGCGCCGTTGCGTCGGGAACTGTTGCAGGTCAATTACGCCAAGGCGGCGGACATCGCCAAACTCTTCCAGTCGGTGACCAGTGCCGAAGCGAAGCCCGACGAACGGGGGTCGATCACCGTCGATGAACGCACCAACAACATCATTGCCTACCAGACCCAGGACCGGCTGGACGAGCTGCGCAGGATCGTCACGCAGCTGGATATCCCGGTGCGTCAGGTGATGATCGAGGCGCGCATTGTCGAAGCCAACGTCGACTATGACAAAAGCCTCGGGGTGCGCTGGGGCGGCTCGATACAGAACAAGGGCAACTGGAACACCTCCGGTGTCAGCAACGGACTCAATGGGTCATCGACCATCGGCACGCCCGGCAGTACCAGCACCAATTCGCCGTTCGTCGACATGGGCGTAGCCAATAACACCTCTGGAATCGGCATCGCGTTCATCACCGATAACGTCTTGCTGGACCTGGAGCTGACGGCCATGGAGAAAACCGGCAACGGGGAAATCGTCTCGCAGCCCAAGGTGGTCACGTCCGACAAGGAAACCGCGAAAATCCTCAAGGGCACCGAGATTCCCTACCAGGAAGCCAGTTCCAGCGGCGCGACTTCGGTTTCGTTCAAGGAGGCTTCGCTGTCGCTGGAGGTGACGCCGCAGATCACACCCGACAACCGGATCATCATGGAGGTCAAGGTCACCAAGGACGAGCCGGACTACCTCAACAAGGTCCAGGATGTACCGCCCATCAAGAAAAACGAAGTCAACGCCAAGGTCCTGGTCAACGATGGCGAGACCATCGTCATTGGCGGTGTTTTCTCAAATACTCAGAGCAAGGTTGTAGATAAGGTGCCATTTCTTGGCGATGTGCCGTATCTTGGCCGCCTTTTCCGGCGTGATGTGGTTTCGGAGAAAAAATCCGAGCTGTTGGTATTCCTCACTCCGCGTATCATGAATAATCGGGCGATTGCTGTGAGTCATTGATTCTGTGCGAAATTTGATTCTTGTTGGACCGATGGGTGCTGGAAAAAGCACCATCGGCCGGTTGCTGGCCAAAGAGCTGCGCCTGCCATTCAAAGATTCCGATAAGGAAATTGAATTGCGCACGGGCGCCAATATCCCTTGGATCTTCGATAAGGAAGGCGAACCGGGCTTTCGTGATCGCGAGCAGGCAATGATTGCCGAGCTGTGCGATTGCGACGGTGTGGTGCTGGCGACAGGCGGGGGCGCGGTCATGCGCGAAGCCAATCGTCGGGCACTGCATGCCGGTGGGCGGGTGGTTTATCTGCATGCGTCGGTCGAGCAGCAGGTCGGCCGCACGTCCCGCGACCGCAACCGGCCATTGTTGCGTACCGCCGACCCGGCCAAGACCCTGCGGGATCTGCTGGCGATCCGCGATCCGCTTTATCGGGAAATTGCCGACCTGGTGGTCGAAACCGATGAGCGGCCGCCACGAATGGTTGTACTCGACATTCTAGAGCGCCTGCAGCAGCTGCCACCCCGTTAAAGCGCCGCGCGAAATGCGCTATCCTCGGCGTCCCGCCATGACCGCTCAAGGTTGTGGCGGATGACTACCGAACGGCGTCACACCAGCAGAGGCCGTGGATGTTCGTTAACTCAGGGCGGAACGCCTGATTCCATCTTCACTGTGGGGACACATGCAGACACTCAAGGTCGATCTAGGCGAGCGCAGCTACCCGATTCATATTGGCGAAGGTTTGTTGGATCAGCCTGAGCTGCTGGCCCCGCACATTCGCGGACGGCAAGTAGCGATCATCTCCAACGAGACTGTTGCGCCGCTCTATCTCGAGCGTCTGACCCGCAGCCTGGCGCAGTTCTCGGTGATTTCCGTGGTACTGCCCGACGGCGAAGCCTTCAAGACCTGGGAAACCCTGCAGCTGATTTTCGACGGCCTGCTGACCGCCCGGCATGACCGCCGCACCACGGTGATCGCCCTCGGTGGCGGTGTGATCGGTGACATGGCCGGCTTTGCCGCCGCCTGCTACCAGCGCGGCGTCGATTTCATCCAGGTTCCGACCACGCTGCTGTCGCAGGTCGATTCCTCGGTAGGCGGCAAGACCGGGATCAACCATCCGATGGGCAAGAACATGGTCGGCGCCTTCTATCAGCCGAACGTGGTGCTGATCGATACCGCCAGCCTCAATACCCTGCCGGCGCGCGAGCTGTCCGCCGGGCTGGCCGAAGTCATCAAGTACGGGCTGATCTGTGATGAGCCGTTCCTGACCTGGCTCGAAGACAACGTCGACCGCCTGCGCAATCTGGACCAGCAAGCCCTGACCTATGCCATCGAGCGCTCCTGCGCGGCCAAGGCGGCGGTGGTCGGTGCCGATGAGAAAGAGACGGGCGTTCGTGCCACCTTGAACCTGGGCCACACGTTTGGCCACGCCATCGAAACCCACATGGGCTATGGTGTATGGCTTCATGGTGAGGCGGTGGCTGCTGGCACCGTAATGGCGCTGGAAATGTCCGCGCGACTCGGCTGGATCAGCGAGCAGGAGCGTGATCGCGGCATTCGTCTGTTCCAGCGTGCAGGACTGCCGGTCATTCCGCCGGAAGAGATGACAGAAGCCGATTTCCTCGAACATATGTCCATTGATAAAAAAGTGATCGACGGTCGTTTGCGCCTGGTGCTGCTGCGCCACATGGGTGAAGCGGTGGTGACCGACGATTATCCGAAAGAGGTTCTACAGGCCACGCTGGGGGCAGACTACCGCGCCCTGGCTCAGCTTAAAGGTTAATAAGAACACGATGACTAGTTTGCATGCCGACGAGGCTTTCCTCGGCCATTACCAGTTGAGTCATGACCCTTTTGCTCCACGGGTGCCTGGCTTCAAATTTTTCCCGGCCCAGCGCAAGCCCGTGCTGGGACAACTGCATCACCTGGCCCGCTACAGCCAGTTGCTGCTGGTGGTCACCGGCCCCGAGGGCAGTGGCAAGACCCTGTTGCGCCAGGCCCTGGTCGCCAGCACCAACAAGCAATCGGTACAGAGTGTGGTGGTTTCTGCCCGCGGCGCCGGCGATGCGTCCGGGGTGTTGCGCCAGGTGGCCCAGGCGCTGAACGTCGGCCAGGCTGATATTGAGGCTATTCTGGCCCAGGTGGTGCAACTCGCACTGACCGGGCAAGAAGTCTATCTGCTGGTCGATGACGCCGAACAACTCGACGAGTCCGCCCTTGAGGCTCTGATGGTCCTGGCTGCCGGCGCGCCTGAAGGCCGCCCGCATGTGTTCCTGTTCGGTGAGACCTCGCTGATCGGTCAGCTTGAGGCTTTGCATCTCGAGGAAGAGCGTTTCCACGTCATCGAGTTGCAGCCCTACACCGAAGAAGAAACCCGCGAATATCTGGAGCAGCGGCTCGAAGGCGCTGGTCGCGGTATCGAACTTTTCACCGCGGATCAGATCTCTGATATTCACGAAAGCTCCGAAGGTTGGCCTGGCAGCATCAATCAGGTCGCCCGCGATGCAATGATCGAAGCCATGATCGCCAGCCGCTCAGCGGTCAAGCGTCCAAAAATGGGGTTCAATATGCCGAAGAAACACGTATTGGCGATTTCCGCCGTGGTCGTGGTTGCGGTAGCTGCCGCCTGGTTGATTCCGGGTCGCAACAAGGCACCGACCACCGGTGCACCGGCCAATGAACAGGCGCAACTGCCGCTTGGCCAAGGCCAGCCAACCGCGAATGGCGGTGCTCCGGCCGTCGAATTCGCCGGTAATACGCAGCCGATGCCATTGCCGTTGGTCGGTAACTCGCAACCGGTCATGCGCGCCCCGCTGGCTGAAGCCGCAGGCGGCATCACCGAAGGTGATGATGGCGTTCCGGTTGAAGGTTCCAGCGCCACATCGCCGACGGTGACCACCACTGCGCCGCCTGTGGGCGTTCCTTCCGGCCCTGCGCCGACACCTGCACCGACACCAGCGGCCAAGCCGACGCCTGCGCCGACCCAGGTCGCCACCGCCAAGCCAGCGCCTGCTCCAGTGACCAAGCCTGCTCCAGCGCCAGCCAAGCCAGCCGTTGCTGCTGCGGCCAAGCCTGCCGAGAAACCGGCTCCGGCTGCCAAGGCCGCTGGCGGCACCTGGTACGCCGGTCAGGCGCCGGGCAACTACGTGGTGCAAATCCTCGGCACCAGCTCCGAAACCGCCGCACAAAGCTTCGTCAAGGAGCAGGGCGGCGAGTACCGTTATTTCAAGAAAGTCCTCAATGGCAAGCCGCTCTACGTGATCACCTATGGCAACTTCGCCAATCGTGATGCAGCCGTTTCCGCCATCAAGGCCTTGCCAGCGAAGGTTCAGGCTGGTAAACCTTGGCCTCGCACTGTCGCCAGCGTCCAACAGGAACTGGCAACAACTCGCTGAAGATTCGGCGGCCTTACCCAGGCCGCCTCTCCAAGCACCTCAAAATTTCTACAAGTGCGCGCCGCCTTTCGGGCTGCGTGCCTTGTGGTGTCTGCGTCACAGTAGTCTTTGAGTCGTTGCGGTCAGAATTAAAAAAAGTTTTGACTAGCACAGCAGATCGCTTTAAACCTTTCACAAATGCGACATGGATTTGCGACATTTCGTCGTCAAATTTGTGAGCCTCTGTGTCGGTGTGTACAATGACCTCCCTTTTGCCCCCGCAAAGCTGGCGTACGTTCGGCGCGGTTGGTAAGTGGTTGAATTGAAAAGAAATTTGCTTCGCGAGAAGCAGCCTGGTGAGAAAGTGTCTATGAAAGCAGGTCTGTACCAACCAGATGAATTCAAGGATAACTGCGGTTTCGGCCTGATTGCTCATATGCAGGGCGAGCCCAGTCATACCCTTTTGCAAACGGCCATTGAGGCCCTGACCTGCATGACCCACCGCGGTGGGATTAATGCCGACGGCAAGACCGGTGACGGTTGCGGTCTGCTGATTCAAAAGCCGGACGTGTTCCTGCGAGCCATCGCCCAGGAAACCTTCGGCGTCGAAATGCCCAAGCAATACGCTGTGGGCATGGTCTTCTTCAACCAGGACCCGGTCAAAGCCGAAGCCGCTCGCGAGAACATGAACCGCGAGATCCTGGCCGCCGGTCTGCAACTGGTCGGCTGGCGCAAAGTGCCGATCGACACCAGCGTCCTCGGCCGCCTGGCCCTTGAGCGCCTGCCGCAGATCGAGCAGGTGTTCATCGGCGGTGAAGGCCTGAGCGATCAGGACATGGCCGTCAAGCTGTTCACCTCCCGTCGTCGCTCGTCCGTGGCCAACGCCGCCGACACCGACCACTACGTCTGCAGCTTTTCCCACAAGACCATCATTTATAAAGGCCTGATGATGCCGGCGGATCTGACCGCCTTCTATCCGGACCTGAGTGATGAGCGCCTGCAAACCTCGATTTGCGTGTTCCACCAGCGCTTCTCCACCAACACCCTGCCGAAATGGCCGCTGGCTCAACCGTTCCGCTTCCTGGCGCACAACGGCGAGATCAACACCATCACCGGCAACCGCAACTGGGCCGTGGCCCGTCGCACCAAGTTCACCAACGATCTGATGGACCTGGAAGAGCTCGGCCCGCTGGTCAACCGCGTGGGTTCCGACTCCTCGAGCATGGACAACATGCTGGAGCTGATGGTCACCGGTGGCATCGACCTGTTCCGTGGCGTGCGGATGATCATTCCGCCTGCGTGGCAGAACGTCGAGACCATGGACCCGGATCTGCGTGCGTTCTACGAATACAACTCGATGCACATGGAACCGTGGGACGGCCCGGCCGGCGTGGTAATGACCGATGGTCGCTACGCAGTTTGCCTGCTCGACCGTAACGGTCTGCGTCCGGCGCGTTGGGTCACTACCAAGAACGGCTTCATCACCCTGGCTTCGGAAATCGGTGTCTGGAACTACCAGCCCGAAGACGTGATTGCCAAGGGCCGTGTGGGCCCCGGCCAGATCTTTGCCGTGGACACCGAAACCGGTCAGATCCTCGACACCGATGCCATCGATAATCGCCTGAAGTCCCGTCATCCGTACAAGCAATGGCTGCGCAAGAATGCCCTGCGCATCCAGGCGACCATGGAAGACAACGACCACGGTTCGGCGTTCTACGACGTCGATCAGCTCAAGCAATACATGAAGATGTACCAGGTCACGTTCGAAGAGCGCGACCAGGTGCTGCGTCCGCTCGGCGAGCAGGGCTACGAAGCCGTGGGCTCGATGGGCGACGATACGCCGATGGCCGTGCTGTCCCAGCGCGTGCGCACGCCGTACGACTATTTCCGCCAGCAGTTCGCCCAGGTCACCAACCCGCCGATCGACCCGCTGCGTGAAGCCATCGTCATGTCGCTGGAAATCTGCCTCGGTGCCGAGCGCAACATTTTCCAGGAGTCGCCGGAACACGCTTCGCGCGTGATCCTCAGCTCGCCGGTCATTTCCCCGGCCAAGTGGCGCTCGCTGATGAACCTCGATCGTCCGGGCTTCGAGCGCGCGATCATCGATCTGAACTACGACGAGAGCGTCGGCCTCGAAGCGGCGATCCGCAACGTTGCCGATCAGGCTGAAGAAGCCGTGCGCGCCGGTCGTACCCAGGTTGTGCTGAGTGACCGTCACATTGCCCCGGGCAAGCTGCCGATCCACGCTTCGCTCGCCACCGGCGCGGTGCACCACCGCCTGACCGAAAAAGGCCTGCGTTGCGACTCCAACATCCTGGTGGAAACCGCGACCGCTCGCGATCCGCATCACTTCGCCGTGTTGATCGGTTTCGGCGCCTCTGCCGTTTACCCGTTCCTGGCCTATGAAGTGCTGGGTGACCTGATCCGTACCGGTGAAGTACTGGGCGACCTCTACGAGGTGTTCAAGAACTACCGTAAAGGCATCACCAAGGGCTTGCTCAAGATCCTGTCGAAGATGGGCATCTCGACTATTACTTCGTACCGTGGTGCGCAGTTGTTCGAAGCCATCGGCCTGTCCGAAGAAGTCTGCAACCTGAGCTTCCGTGGCGTGCCGAGCCGCATCAAGGGGGCGCGTTTCGTCGACATCGAAGCCGAGCAGAAAGCACTCGCTACCGAAGCCTGGAGCCCGCGCAAGCCGATCCAGCAAGGCGGCTTGCTGAAGTTCGTCCACGGTGGCGAATATCACGCGTACAACCCGGACGTGGTCAACACTCTGCAAGCCGCTGTGCAGCAGGGTGACTACAGCAAGTTCAAGGAATACACGTCGCTGGTGGACAACCGCCCGGTGTCGATGATCCGCGACCTGCTGAAAGTCAAAACCCTGGACACGCCGCTGGACATCAGCGAGATCGAACCACTGGAATCGGTGCTCAAGCGCTTCGACTCCGCCGGTATCTCCCTGGGCGCCCTGTCGCCAGAAGCTCACGAAGCCCTGGCCGAAGCCATGAACCGCCTCGGTGCGCGTTCCAACTCCGGTGAAGGCGGCGAAGACCCGGCGCGCTACGGCACCATCAAGAGCTCGAAAATCAAGCAGGTTGCCACCGGCCGTTTCGGTGTGACCCCGGAATACCTGGTCAACGCCGAAGTGCTGCAGATCAAGGTCGCCCAAGGCGCCAAGCCCGGCGAAGGCGGTCAACTGCCAGGCGGCAAGGTCAACGGTCTGATCGCCAAGCTGCGTTACGCAGTGCCGGGCGTGACCCTGATTTCGCCACCGCCGCACCACGACATCTATTCGATCGAAGACTTGTCGCAGCTGATTTTCGACCTGAAACAAGTCAACCCGAAGGCGCTGGTCTCGGTGAAACTGGTAGCAGAAGCGGGCGTCGGCACCATCGCCGCCGGTGTGGCCAAGGCCTACGCGGACTTGATCACCATCTCCGGCTACGACGGCGGTACCGGTGCATCGCCGCTGACTTCGATCAAATACGCGGGCGCTCCGTGGGAACTCGGCTTGGCCGAAACCCACCAGACCCTGCGTGGCAACGACCTGCGCGGCAAGGTCCGGGTACAGACCGACGGCGGCCTGAAAACCGGCCTCGACGTGATCAAGGCGGCCATCCTCGGCGCTGAAAGCTTCGGCTTCGGCACCGCGCCAATGATCGCCCTGGGCTGCAAATACCTGCGTATCTGCCACCTGAACAACTGCGCCACTGGCGTCGCGACCCAGAACGAGAAGCTACGCAAAGATCACTACATCGGTACCGTCGACATGGTGGTGAATTTCTTCACCTACGTCGCCGAAGAAACCCGTGAGTGGCTGGCCAAGCTGGGCGTGCGCTCCCTCGAAGAGCTGATCGGCCGTACCGATCTGCTGGAAGTCCTCGAAGGCCAGACCGCCAAGCAGCATCACCTGGACTTGACTCCGTTGCTGGGCAGCGACCACGTGCCGGCGGACAAGCCGCAGTTCTGTGGCGTTGAACGCAACCCGCCGTTCGACAAGGGCCTGCTGGCCGAGAAAATGGTCGACATGGCCACCTCGGCAATCAACGACCTGAGCGGCGCTGAATTCGCCCTGGATATCTGCAACTGCGACCGTTCCATCGGCGCACGGATCTCCGGCGAAATCGCGCGCAAGCACGGTAACCAGGGCATGGCCAACGCGCCGGTCACGTTCCGCTTCAAGGGCACTGCCGGTCAGAGCTTCGGCGTGTGGAACGCCGGTGGCCTGCACATGTACCTGGAAGGCGACGCCAACGACTACGTCGGCAAGGGCATGACCGGTGGCAAGCTGGTCATCGTTCCGCCGAAGGGCAGTGTCTACCGCACCCAGGACAGTGCCATCATCGGCAACACCTGCCTGTACGGCGCCACTGGCGGCAAGCTGTTCGCCGCCGGTACCGCGGGCGAGCGTTTCGCCGTGCGTAACTCCGGTGCCCACACCGTCGTGGAGGGCACTGGCGATCACTGCTGCGAGTACATGACCGGTGGTTTCGTCTGCGTATTGGGCAAGACCGGTTACAACTTCGGCTCTGGCATGACCGGCGGTTTCGCCTACGTGCTCGACCAGGACAACAGCTTCGTTGACCGGGTCAACCACGAACTGGTGGAAATCCAGCGGATCAGCGGCGAGGCGATGGAAGCCTACCGCAGCCACCTGCAACGCGTGCTGAACGAGTACGTCGAGGAGACCGACAGCGAGTGGGGTCGTGAACTCGCCGAGAACCTCGATGATTACGTGCGTCGTTTCTGGCTGGTCAAGCCCAAGGCTGCCAACCTGAAGTCGTTGCTTTCCAGCACCCGTGCCAACCCGCAGTGATATGCGCCTGAAGAGTTTGATGAGGTTTTAAAATGGCTGAACGTCTGAATAATGACTTCCAGTTCATCGAGGTCGGGCGCAAGGATCCGAAGAAGAAACTGTTGCGTCAACGCAAGAAAGAGTTCGTGGAAATCTACGAGCCTTTCAAACCCCAGCAGTCGGCCGACCAGGCCCACCGCTGCCTGGGTTGCGGTAACCCGTATTGCGAATGGAAGTGCCCGGTGCACAACTTCATTCCCAACTGGCTGAAACTGGTGGCCGAGGGCAACATCCTCCAGGCCGCCGAACTGTCGCACCAGACCAACACCCTGCCGGAAGTCTGCGGCCGGGTGTGCCCGCAGGACCGTCTGTGCGAGGGGGCCTGCACCCTCAACGACGGTTTCGGCGCGGTGACCATCGGTTCGGTGGAGAAGTACATCACCGACACCGCGTTCGCCATGGGCTGGCGCCCGGACATGTCCAAGGTCAAGCCGACCGGCAAGCGTGTCGCGATCATCGGTGCCGGGCCTGCGGGCCTGGGCTGTGCCGACGTGCTGGTGCGAGGCGGCGTGACCCCGGTGGTGTTCGACAAGAACCCGGAAATCGGCGGTCTGCTGACCTTCGGCATCCCCGAGTTCAAGCTGGAAAAGACCGTGCTGAGCAATCGCCGCGAAGTCTTCAGCGGCATGGGCATCGAGTTCCGCCTGAACACCGAGGTGGGCACGGACGTGACCATGGAGCAACTGCTCGAAGAATACGATGCAGTATTCATGGGCATGGGCACCTACACCTACATGAAGGGCGGTTTCGCCGGTGAAGACCTGCCGGGCGTGTACGACGCGCTGGACTTCCTGATCGCCAACGTCAACCGCAACCTTGGCTTTGAAAAGTCGCCGGAAGATTTCGTCGACATGAAAGGCAAGAAGGTCGTCGTACTGGGTGGTGGCGACACGGCGATGGACTGCAACCGTACGTCGATCCGCCAGGGCGCCAAGTCGGTGACCTGCGCCTATCGTCGTGACGAAGCGAACATGCCGGGCTCGCGCAAAGAGGTGAAGAACGCCAAGGAAGAAGGCGTGAAGTTCCTCTACAACCGCCAGCCGATCGCCATTGTCGGTGAAGACAAGGTCGAAGGCGTGAAGGTGGTCGAGACCCGTCTCGGCGAGCCGGATGCCCGTGGCCGTCGCAGCCCCGAGCCGATCCCGGGCTCCGAAGAGATCATCCCGGCCGACGCCGTGGTTATCGCCTTCGGTTTCCGTCCGAGCCCGGCACCGTGGTTCGAACAGTTCGAAATCCAGACCGACAGCCAGGGCCGCGTGGTGGCGCCGGAACAGGGTCAGTACAAGCACCAGACCAGCAACCCGAAAATCTTCGCCGGTGGCGACATGGTGCGCGGTTCGGACCTGGTGGTGACGGCGATCTTCGAAGGCCGTAATGCGGCGGAAGGGATTCTGGATTATCTGGGGGTCTAAACCCTGATCCTGAGCCGAATGCAGTAAAAATGTGGGAGCGGGCTTGCTCGCGAAGAGGGAGTATCAGTCGACAGTTTTGTTGCCTGACACACCGCATTCGCGAGCAAGCCCGCTCCCACAGTTGTTTCGCGGTGTTGCTAAACTCTGTATTTCATTGCGACAAATTGACCCGAAAGACAAAAGCCTCCGCTCTTGCCGTGCCTTTTGCGCCCGGCTCTGAGAAAATGCCCTCACTTTTTTTCCGGATGCCGACATGACTGCCCTGAAGAACGACCGTTTCCTGCGCGCCCTGCTCAAGCAACCCGTAGACGTCACCCCCGTGTGGATGATGCGTCAGGCCGGTCGCTACCTGCCTGAATACCGCGCCAGCCGTGCCAAGGCCGGCGATTTCATGAGCCTGTGCATGAACCCGGCGTTCGCTTGCGAAGTCACGATGCAGCCGCTCGACCGTTATCCACAACTGGACGCGGCGATCCTCTTCTCCGACATCCTGACCATCCCCGATGCCATGGGCCAAGGCCTGTATTTCGAAACCGGCGAAGGTCCGCGCTTCAAGAAAGTCGTCAGCACCCTGGCCGACATCGAAGCCCTGCCGATTCCTGATCCACAGAAAGACCTCGGCTATGTGATGGATGCGGTCAGCACCATCCGCCGCGAACTGAACGGCCGCGTACCGCTGATCGGCTTTGCCGGCAGCCCATGGACCCTGGCGACCTACATGGTCGAAGGCGGCTCGTCGAAAGACTACCGCAAGACCAAAACCATGCTCTACGACAACCCGCAAGCTTTGCACCTGCTGCTGGATAAACTCGCGCAGACGGTCACCAGCTACCTCAACGGCCAGATCATGGCCGGCGCGCAAGCGGTGCAGATATTCGACAGCTGGGGCGGCAGCCTCTCTGCTGCGGCGTATCAGGAATTCTCCCTGGCCTACATGAAGAAAATCGTCAGCGGTTTGATCCGTGAGCACGAAGGCCGCAAGGTTCCGGTCATCCTGTTCACCAAGAACGGCGGACTGTGGCTGGAAAGCATCGCTGACACTGGTGCGGATGCTCTGGGCCTGGACTGGACCTGCGACATTGGCAGTGCCCGCGCCCGCGTGGGTGACAAAGTCGCGTTGCAAGGCAACATGGACCCGACCGTGCTCTATGCAAAACCGGAAGCCATCCGTACCGAAGTCGGGCGCATCCTGGCCAGCTACGGCAAAGGCAGCGGCCACGTGTTCAACCTCGGCCATGGCATCACGCCGGAAGTCGATCCGGAACATGCTGGCGCGTTCCTGCGCGCGGTACATGAGTTGTCGGCGCAGTATCACGAATAGCGATTGCCCGTTTTCAAAAAGCCTGTCCCGCCTCGTGCCGGACAGGTTTTTTTGTGCCGTTTAAAAGCTCAATCGATAAAGCATCACTAGCTGTAAGAATGTTTTCTTTCTTTGTCGGAGCGAGGAATGGAGAGACTGTTCCTGCCTCGCGCGGTGATTACTCCTACATAGAATTTTCCTCCATCCCCGTAAGGTTCCAGGCCCTTGTCCGGCGTATTGCCGAACAATCACGAAGCGAACAGGGGCGCCCACAACGCGCCCTGTTTTCGATAAGCAGTCTGGAATACATCATGAAAATTACCTTTGATAAAAGAAGTGCTTTAACGGCCTGCACTTCATCGATGATCCTGTTATCGGCAATGCTGGCCTCTCAAACCGTTTCCGCCCATGGCTATCTCGAAGTGCCGCCTTCGCGCGCGTTGGCTTGCCAGAAGGGATTGAACACCAATTGCGGTGGCGCCCAGTACGAGCCGCAGAGCGTCGGTGAAACCTTCAAAGGCTTTCCGGCGGGCGTCGGTGGTGCTCCCTTGCAGGGGCCGGTCGATGGCAAGATCGCCAGCGGTGGTCACTCGCTGTTCTCTGCCATGGACGCACAGTCCGCCACCCGTTGGCACCTGACGGAAATCAAGGACCGCAACATCGATTTCAAGTGGCATTACACAGCGGTTCACCCGGCCACCAAGCACGAGTATTTCATTACCCGCAACGGCTGGAATCCGAACGAATCACTCAAGCGCGCCACTTTCGAAAGCACGCCTTTCTGCACCATCGACGGTGGCAACAAGCGTCCGGAGTCCAGCGACAAACACAACTGCAACATTCCGGCAGACAAGACTGGCCATCACGTCGTCCTGGCCATCTGGACCGTGGGCGATACCGATGCCGCGTTCTACAACGCTACGGATCTGAACATCCTGGCGGAGCCTGAGCTGCCTGGCGGCTGGTCCTCCGTAGGCAGCATTGCGCCTTCGACTGCGCTGCTGGTGGGCGACAAGGTCACGGCCCGCGCGTTTACCGCCAACGGCGAGAGCCCGGACTACAGTGTCGAAGTCAGCATCGATAACGCTGAAGACGGCACGCCGCAAAACTGGTCGTTCAAGCTGGCCGAAAAAATCAACCAGACCCACACCCTTGTTCGCGCCGGTATCCGCGACGAGAGCGGCAATGTCGAGCCGGTCAAAGGTACCAACAGCCTTTACGCACAAAAAGGAAGCGGGGTAGTCCGCTACGAAGTACAACTGGACATGAAGGAAGACACTGCTGCGCGCATGGCGGTGGCCTCGCAGCAAGCCGAATACGTTCTGGATAAAGGCCGGGCGAAGGTCGAGTTCAGCATGATCGCGAACCGTGCGATGAACGTCGAAGCCACCTTGCTCGACCAGAACAACAAACCGGTAGGCACCACCTCGGCACAAGTGGCCAGCGGCTCCACCTCGCTGTCCATGGATGTGCGCAGCAACCCTGGCGCGCACACTCTGACCCTGGTCGGCACCACCCTGGATGGCCGCACGACCCGTCAGGACACCCAGACCACCCAACTGACCGGTGAAGGCGCAGGCATCGAATACGACTTCGTGTTCCCTGAAGGCATCAGCGACTACACCGCCGGTACCAAGGTGCTGCATCCGAAGACCAACGAAGTCTTTGAGTGCAAACCGTTCCCCGAGTCGGGTTACTGCAAGCAGTACAGCCCCTCCGCCAACGGCTTCGAACCAAGTGTCGGTGCTCACTGGCACATGGCGTGGAACAAGTTGTAAGTCCTCCTTGTAGCACTTCAGGCGATCAGTAGCTGATCGCCTGAAGGTTTACTCCTCTGATGTTGATCGAGTTGAAAATGACGGTTTCGGGTTATTCCAGACTGCGACGGATGTCTTTGCGGCTGTGCGGCAAGCCTGGGTCCAGGCGACTTGAGTGAGACCATGGTGAAGTTTTCGCGCGAACGCGTGACCGGACTGGCCTTGCTCCTGGGCAAGGCGAGCCTGCTGGTTGTGCCGCTGGCCTACGGGGCGTTTCTGGGCTGGCAGGAGTGGCGCTATCGTGAACAGTTGGTGTTGCCGGCACCGCTCGAAACCTCGCGAACCGCTCCCGCACCCCGTCAAGCGCTCGACGCAACGGCGGTTGCAACGGTGCTCGGTCTGACGACGGGCGCCGAATTGCTGCCGAGCGCGGAACCGCTGACCTTGAAAGCAAGCTTCGTCGTCACTCACGGCTTGTCCCGGGTGTTGCTGGCGGACTCGAAAGGCGCGCGCATCTACCAGGTCGGTGAGCGCTTGCCCGGTGGCAGCGTCTTGCGTCGCGTCGAGCCCGATCACGCGGTGTTGTGGAGCAAGGGCCGGGAAGAACTGTTGACGCTCCAGCCTCCCGTCACGGGCTTTCTGCAACGGATCGACCCCCACGGCAAGCCCCAAGTGCCTAGCGTTTCTCCGCGTTTTTTTAGCCCGCTTGCCGGGTCGACAGAGTGATCAAGTTCATGAATAGCTTTCTCGGTGCGCAAGCACTGCGACCGGTGATTTTTTTCGTCGCCATGGTGGTAACGCTTTCCCACGGCGCGCTTGAGGCCGAGGAAGAAAAATGGCAACTGGCGATGAATAACGCAGAGCTGCGCGACATCGTCGAAGAGATCTCCAACATCCTGGGGACCACCGTGGTGCTGGATCCCAAAGTCTCCGGTCGAATCACGGTCATGTCCCGGCAGGCCCTCGATCGTGAAGGGGTGCGTCGGTTGTTCTATTCGGTGCTCGACGCCCACAACTTCACGGTGATCGATGAGGGCGACCGGATTCTCATCACCCCGGTTGCGGAGGCCAAGACCCGGGCCGGCCAGGGCACGGTGAAAACCACTACGGCGTCGCAGTTCGTGACCGAAGTCATCGGCTTGAATGCCAGCAGTGCCTCCGATATCGCCGGGCTGGTGCGACCGTTGGTGTCTGCCAATGGTTATGTCGGCCCTTCGGTGTCGGCCAACGCGTTGGTGCTGACCGACACGGCTGCCAATGTGAAGCGTATCGCGCGGGTGATCCGCGAATTGGACTCCGGTCAGAACAACCTGCACGCGGTGGTCCCGCTCAAGCATGCCCTGGCGGGCGATGTCGCGCCGGTGATCGAGGCCTCCATGGGCAAGCGCAATGCCGATTCAGCGATACAGGTACTGGCCGACACCAGGACCAATCGCCTGATTTTCATTGGCCCGCCGGTCGTTCGCCAGCGCTTGATCGAACTGGCCCGAGGTCTCGATACGCCGGCCACCACGACGCTCGACAATGCCCGGGTGATTCGCCTGCGTCACAGCGATGCCAAGCAGTTGGCCGAGATTCTGGAGTCGATGGGGCAGGGCAGAAAACAGGCGCCCACCGTCGGCAGCGCTAAGGACACGTCTGGCGGTGCAAGCTTCATGATCAAGGCCGACGAAAGCCAGAACGCGCTGGTGCTGATTGCCGAACCGGCGCAGGTGCGGACCATCGAAAACATCGTGCGTCAACTGGACCAGCCACGGGCCCAGGTGTTGATCCATGCCGCCATCGTCGAAATCTCCGGCGACATCGCCGAGGCCGTCGGTGTGCAGTGGAACCTCAACACGGGCGACGCCAAGGGCTTCATCAACTTTCCCGGCACCGACATTCCGATCGTTGGCGGGCTGAAGTTCGACGAGAAAAGATCGGCGCCGGAAGGGGCGATCCTGCAACTGGGCAGCGACCGCTTCGGTGCGCTGATTTCGGCCCTGGCCAGCAACACCCACAGCAACCTGCTGTCCACGCCAAGCCTGTTGACCCTGGACAATCAGGAAGCCGAAATCATCGTCGGCCAGAACGTGCCGTTCAAGACCGGTTCCTACGCCACCAATAGCAACGGCGCGGAGAATCCGTTCACCACCGTCGAGCGCAAGGATGTCGGCATCAGCCTGAAGATCAAGCCTTACATCAACGAAGGCTCGACGTTGCGCCTGGAGGTCGAACAGGAAGTGTCGGACATCGCACCGTCGGTGTCGGGCATTGATTCCTCGGACCTGATCACCAACAAGCGCGCGCTCAAAAGCACCATCCTTGCCGACGATGGCGAAATCATCGTGATTGGCGGCCTGATCAGGGACAGCGTACGTACCCAGAAAAGCGGCGTGCCGCTGCTGCGAGACATTCCCTACCTCGGCGCGTTGTTCCGCTGGAACCGCGACACCCAGACCAAAAGCAACCTGATGGTGTTCTTGCGTCCGACCATCGTGCGCAGCAAGGAAGACCTGTCCCAGGTCAGCCAGCAGCGTTACAACGCGCTGCGTGACTTGAGCAAATCAGGGGCGGGGGAAAACAACTCGTTGTTGCTGCCGTCCGAGGCGCGTGGGTTGTTCGAACCGGCCAGCGATGCGCCAGTGTTCGATTTGCGCAGCAAGGCGCAGTAAATCCATGAGCGAACTCTGCGAGCAATTGCCCTTCGGCTTTGCCCGGCGTTTTGGTGTGTTGCTGGAGCATGACGTTGACGACCTGCGCCTTGCCCTGCGTAGCGATGCGCCGCTCACCGCATTGGCGGAAGCGCGCCGGGTGTGCGGGCCGACGCTGTCGTTTGTCATCGTCGACGCCGATGAATACGCCTCACGCCTGGCGGCAGCCTATCGCGAGGGGCACAGTGCGGTGGAGCAGGTTGCCCAAGGGCTGGACGAAGAACTGGACTTGCTCAGCCTGGTCGATCAGGTCCCGCAAACCGCCGACCTGCTGGAGCAACAGGGCGACGCGCCGATCATTCGGCTGATTAACGCGCTACTCGGTGAAGCGGTGCGCGAGCATGCCTCGGATGTGCACCTGGAAACCTTCGAGCAGTACCTGTCGGTGCGCATGCGAGTGGATGGCCAACTGCGTGAAATGCTCAGGCCCAAGCGCGAACTGGCGACCCTGCTTGTGTCGCGGATCAAGGTCATGGCACGCCTGGACATCGCGGAAAAACGCGTGCCCCAGGATGGGCGAATGGCCTTGCGCCTGGCCGGACACGAAGTCGATGTGCGAGTCTCGACGCTGCCTTCGGCTCATGGCGAACGGGTGGTGCTGCGCTTGCTCGACAAGCAGGCCGGGCGCCTGGACCTGCATCGGCTGGGTATGCCGGACGATACCCTCGCGGCCCTGCGCCATCTGTTGGGCAAGCCCCACGGCATTCTGCTGGTGACCGGGCCGACCGGTTCCGGCAAGACCACCAGCCTGTACGCCGCGCTCAGCAGCCTGAATGACCAGACCCGCAACATTCTCACGGTCGAAGATCCGATCGAGTACCACCTGCCGGGTGTCGGCCAGATGCCGGTCAATCCGAAAGTCGACATGACCTTCGCCCGGGGCCTGCGGGCGATTTTGCGCCAGGACCCGGACGTGGTGATGGTTGGCGAAATCCGCGACCGCGAAACCGCCGAGATCGCTGTCCAGGCGTCCTTGACCGGGCATCTGGTGCTCTCGACCCTGCACACCAACAGCGCGGCCGGCGCGGTCACGCGGCTGGTAGACATGGGCGTCGATGCCTATCTGCTGGCGTCCTCGCTGGTGGGCATTCTGGCCCAGCGCCTGCTGCGCACCTTGTGCCGCCATTGCAAGGTTTCGTACCTCGCCGACGCGGCGGCCTGCCAGCGCCTGGGGCTCGACACGAGCACGCCGCACACTCTGTTCAAGGCTTCGGGCTGTGAACAGTGCCAGCACGGCTATCGCGGCCGCATCGGCATTTACGAACTGATCAGCGTGACGCCCACCGTATCGGCGCTGATCCATCAGGGCGCCAGTGAGCAAATCCTCGTCGACGAAACACGCAAGGTCTCGCGCAGCCTGTTCCAGGACGGGCGCCAGCGAGTGCTGGAAGGATTGACCAGCCTCGACGAGTTGCTGCGTGTGACCCAAGAGAACTGACCGATGCCGACCTTCGACTACCGCGCCCACGATGCCCAGGGACGATCCTGCAAGGGACGGCTGGAGGCCGATGGGCCCCGCCATGCACGGCAACTGCTGCGTGAGCGTGGCCTGTGGCCGCGTGTCTTGATCGAGGTCAGGGTCGGCGGCGGTGCGGGCCAGCAGTCGCGAGGTGGACGCCTGAGTGCTGCTGATCTGGCGCTGTTGACGTTGCAACTGTCAACGCTGGTTCAGGCCGGACTGCCCCTGGAAGAAGCGCTCGATGCGGTGGCGAAGCAGAGCTCAAAGCGCAAGGTGGCGGGCTTGCTCTCGGCGGTCAGGAGCCGGGTGATGGAAGGCCACGCCCTGGCCTCGGCACTGGGGCAATTTCCCCGGGCCTTCCCCGAGATGTTCCGCGCCACCGTGGCCGCTGGAGAACGCTCGGGGCATCTGGGCCATGTGCTGGAGCAACTGGCCGCCTACACCCAAGCTCGCCAGGCCTCGCGACAAAAGATTCAGATGGCCCTGGTGTACCCGTTGATCCTGATGCTGGCCAGCCTGGCAATCGTCGGTTTTCTGCTCGGATATGTGGTGCCGGATGTGGTGAAGATCTTCGTCGACAGCGGCCAGCCGTTGCCCTGGTTGACCCGGGCGCTGATCGGCGTGAGCAACGGCCTGCGTAACCATTTCCTGTTGTTGATCAGCGTGCTGGCAACGCTGTTCGGCCTGTGGCGCTGGAGCTGGCAGCGGCCGCAGTGGCGTTTGCGCTGGCATCGTTGGGTGCTGAATGCGCCAGTCATCGGTGAAGTGCTGCGTGCCATGGAAGCCGCGCGGTTTGCCAGCACCCTGGCAATCCTCGGCAAAAGTGCCGTGCCCTTGGTGGACGCCCTGGAAATTGCCGCCGCGGTCATCGGCAACCTGACCATCCGCGCGCGGATGGTCGATGTCGCCCGCTCGGTCCGCGAAGGCGGGACGCTGACCCGTGGCCTGGAACTGAGCGGCGACATCCCGCCGATGATGCTGCACATGATCGCCAGCGGCGAACGTGCCGGCGAACTCGACCGCATGCTGGCCCGGGCCGCCGAACAACAGGAAAACAGCCTCGCCGCGCGCATTGCGCTGGTGGTGAGCCTCTTCGAGCCGGCGATGCTGGTGCTGATGGGCGGCGTCGTGCTGCTGATCGTCATGGCCATCCTGCTCCCGATTCTCAGCCTCAACCAATTGGTGAATTGATCCATGCAACCTGTCCGCAAAAACCTTTCCCGCGCGCAACGCGGTTTTACCCTGATCGAAATCATGGTGGTGGTGGTCATCATCGGCGTGCTGGGGGCTATCGTGGTGCCACAGTTCATGAGCCGCCCCGATCAAGCCAAGGTCACTGCCGCCAGAATCGATATCCAGGCCATCGCCACCGCCCTGGAAATGTATCGCCTCGACAACGCCCATTACCCCTCGACCCAGCAAGGCCTGGAAGCGTTGGTCAAGCGTCCCTCCGGGCTGCCCGTGGCCCGGGGCTGGAACCCTCAGGGTTACCTCAAGAGCATGCCGGTCGACCCGTGGAACACGCCTTATCAGTACCTCAATCCGGGTGTGCGATCGGTAGATGGTGCTTACGACCTGTATTCCCTGGGCGCCGATGGCGTAGCGGGCGGCGAAGGTTTTGCAGCCGAAATCGGCAATTGGGGCCATTGATCCGTGGGCTACCGCTGCCGGGGGTTTACGTTATTGGAGCTGATGATCGTGATTGTCGTGGTTGGCGTCTTGCTGGGCATGGTGAGCCTTGCCGGTGGGGGTAGCCTCGCGCGTCAGGTCAAGCAGGACGCCGAGGCGATGGTGCAGGTGATTCATCAATTGCGTGAGCGTGCGGTGTTCGAAGGCCAGGAATATGGCCTGCGGCTGAGTGCCGATGGCTACCGGGTGATGCATCTGGGTGTTCGCGGGTGGGCGCCGGTGAAGGAACTGACTGACTGGCCCCTGAACGTGCGAGTACGTTTGCAGCAGGACGGCTATGCGGCAGGGCTGGGCGCTGACGAAGGACCGCCGCAGTTGCTGTTGCTCAGCAACGATGAAACCAGTGCCTTCACGCTGACATTCGAGTCCGGCAACAGGGCCTGGCTGAGCCTGTCCGGCGATGGCATCGGCGAGGTGGCAATCGATGACTAGCCGGCCATCCTTGTCGTCCATGAGGGGCTTCACGCTGCTGGAGATCATGGTGGCCCTGGCGGTCTTCGCGACACTGGCGGCAGCCGTACTGTCGGCCAGTCAATACGCGGTGAAGCAGCGCGGCGCTGTTGAGGAGCGACTGTTTGCAGCGTGGCTGGCGGACAACCGCTTGAACGAATTGCGCCTGCAATCCGGCTTGGCGGCCGGTCAGCAACAACAGGTCGTGTCTATGGATCAGCGCGAATGGGTGCTGCAACAGCACATCAGCGCCACCCGCGATCCGCGTTTGCTCCAGGTCGACATTCAGGTCAGCTCGGCGAACAGTGCGCACGCCCTGCATCGTGCCAGCGGCTGGATACTCGCGGTTCATGACTAGGCAGCGCGGGTTCACCTTGCTGGAGCTGGTCATCGCCATGGCCATCTTTGCCGTGCTGGGGCTGGCCAGTTGGGGCTTGTTCGATAGCGTGCTGCGAGTGCAACAGGGCACGGCGGTCCACGAGCGAGAGCTGAGGAGCCTGCAACGAGCGATGGCGGTGATCGAGCGGGATCTGCTGCATGCCACCGCACAGCCGGTGGTGCTCGCAGCGCCGTTTTTGCAGTTCCAGCGCAGTCACTGGCGCAATCCTCTGGACCAGCCGCGCAGTGAGCGCCAGATGCTGACCTATCGACTCGACGGCGGCGTGCTGTGGCGCGAAAACCAGGGCGAAGGTACGGAGTTGGTGCAGCGGCAAAAACTGCTCGAAGGCGTTCGTGAGTTGCGCTGGCGTCTGTTCGACAGCCAGTCCGGCTGGATCGCTCATCAGGCGGCCGGGCAGGACGCGAAGGCGCCCATGGCGCTGGAAGTGCAAGTCTCTGTCGGGCGCTTCGAATCGATTCGTCGGGTGTTGCCGATGCCGGGTGCATTGCCGTGAGCGGGCGCCAACGCGGCATTGCGTTGATCAGCGTATTGCTGGTCATGAGCCTGGCGCTGCTGATCACCGGCGGCTTGTTGCGCAGCCATCACCTTTCGCTGCAAAGCAGTGGGCAACAGTTGCAGCAGATACAGCTGCGGCAACTCGCATCGGGCGGGGAAACATGGGCGTTGTTGCTGTTGCGCGACGCGTTACAGGACGGGGAAAACCCCGTCGAGCGGATTCATGGCTGGACGGCCATGGCGCCGAGTTTCGACGTTGAAGAGGCGCAGATTCGAGTCGATATCGATGACCTCGCCGGGCGCTTCAATCTCAATGCGTTGTTACGCCAGGGGCAGGTGGATCAGGTCACCCTCAACCGTTGGGCGCGCCTGCTCGAGCTGCTCGAACTGCCTCCTCTGCAACTGAGCCAGGTCGGGCCGCTGGGGGAACTGAGCCAACTGCGCTTGCTGCCTGGCATTGACGCTCGCCTGCTGCAGCGGCTGGAGCCCTGGGTGACGCTGCTGCCCACCGATACCGCCTTGAACATCAACACCGCACCGGCGCTGCTGTTGAGAACGCTCGGCGAGGTGGACGCCGCGACCGCCGATGCGCTGGCGCGCCAGGCGGCAACAACGCCCTGGGCAAGCGTCCAGGCGTTTACCCAGGACCCGCTGCTCTCCGGGCAGGGCCTGAGCAGCCACGGACTTGGCACCCAAAGCCGCTGGTATCGGATAAGGGTGCAGGTGATCCGGGACGGGCGCGAACTGCACCTGGCCACGGATGTCGGGCACGACCTCAAGACTCGACAGCTGACGGTGCTGCAACGACGTTTTCTTCCCACGAATAGCCACGAGAGGCCGCGATGAACACTTGGCTTTACCTGACCGCCGAGGGGCAGGACGCGCCATCGGGCCTCTGGCCCTGCGTCCTGTGGTCGCCAACCCGTCAACGTCAGCCGATGCCGCTGAATCAGGCGGCCTCGGCATTGCAGGGGCAGGCGGTCGATGTGCTGCTGCCCATGGAAATGTGCAGTTGGGTTCGCAGCGAGCCATGGCCGTCGCAGCGCAGGCCCGAAGCCCAGGCCATGGCCTACGCCGTGGAAGATCAACTGAGTGAAGCGCTGGAAGTTGTGCATCTGAGCGTTGGCGCTCGTGATCGTGACGGTTGCTACCCGGTCATGGTCATTGGCCGCGAACGGTTGGCCGCTGTGCTCGACTTGCTGCGCGAGGCGGGTATTGAGGTGCGCGGGGTGTTCGTCGATGCCGATCTGTTGTCCGGCGATCAGCCGTGCGGCGCCTGGTGGTTCGGTCGCTGGTTGTTGGGTGCAGGCCTGTCGGCGCGCCTGGCGTTGTCCCAAGACGACCTGGCGCTGCTCACTCCGTTATTGCCCAAGGACATGCAATGGTTGGACACGCGCGAGGACCCCGCCGTCATCGACCAATGCCTGACCCGCCGCCCGACCCGGGCCATCAACCTGCTGCAAGGCGCATTCGCCCCACGGGGCAAGCGTCTGCCCTGGCGTGCCGGCGGGTGGGCGCTGTTGATGCTGGCGCTGTTGACCTGGGGTGCCAGCGAGACGCGCATCCGCTTCCTCGACAGCGAAGCCCGCCGCCTCGCCACCCAGAATGAACAGCGATTCAAGGCGCTTTACCCGGAGCAAAGCCGAATCGTCGATATGGCCGCGCAACTCAAGGCCATGCAAAGCCAGCCTGTGGAGTCGCAAAACACCCGCATTGCCGGGCTGGTCCGGTTGATCGAGCAGGTGATTGGCGCCAGCCCGGTCGAGGTCCAGCGCATCGAGTTTCGAGCAGGCGAAGGCTGGAAAATCCAGCTGACCGCCAGCGGCTTTACCGAGCTGGAGCAGTTGCGGGAACGCGGGCGACAACAAGGCATGCCCGTGCGGCTCGATAGCGCGAACAAAGCCGCCGGCCGGGTGCATGCCACCCTCACCGTGGAGGACGAGGCATGAAGCAGGCATGGCGGCGCATTTCCGTGCGCGAACAACGGCTGTTGCAGGTGTCGGGGGCTTTTTTGTTGGCGGTTGTGGCGTTCAGCCTGATCTGGCAACCGACCCGGCAGCGGCTGGAAACAGTCGAGCGACAATACCAACAGCAGGCGGTGCTGGCCGCGCAACTGCAACGAGCGTTACCGCGCAGCCATGTCCCCGTCGACAGCGAAAAGCCGCTATCGCTGCGCATCAGCGAAAGCGCTGCTGCGGCGGGGCTGGAAATCCGTCAGATGGAGAGCGACAGCGATCTGCTGCGCCTGACACTCAATGGCAATGCGCAGCCCTTGATGCAGTGGCTCGATGGGATCGAGCGCGATGGAGTCGCGCTGCAAACCCTGACGCTGGAGAAGCGTGACGATGCCCTGGAGGCGCGGGTGGTGCTCAAGTAGCCGAGGTGTTTTGCGGCAACAATGGCAACTTCGCCAGCTTCAACGCGACCAGCAGCGCAATCACCAGCAGCGTGCCGATGAACAACCCGATGCCGTTCCAGCCGCCCAGGTGCCAGAACACGCCACCCGCCGTACCGGCGATGCTTCCCCCGGCGTAGTAGCTGAACAGGTACAAGGACGATGCTTGCCCCTTGGCCTTGGTGGCGCGGCGGCCGATCCAGCTGCTGGCCACCGAGTGGGCGCCAAAGAAGCCGAAGGTAAAGATCAGCATGCCGATGATCACCAGCGGCAATGGCGTGAACATCGTCAGGGCGAGACCACCGATCATCAGCGCGATGGTGCTCCAGAGCACTTTGCGGCGACCGAGTCTGTCGGCCAGCGAGCCGATTTTCGCTGAGCTGTAGATGCCCGACAGGTACACCACCGACAGCAACCCGACGAAGGCCTGTTCCATGTGGTACGGCGCGGCCAGCAGGCGATAGCCGATGTAGTTGAACAGCGTGACGAACGCGCCCATCAACACAAAGGCTTCCAGAAACAGCAGCGGCAGGCCGGCGTCGCGAAAGTGCATGGTGAAACCGTCGAGCAGGCTGCGCGGGTGCAGCGAGCGGGCGCGGAAGTTGCGCGATTCCGGGAGGATTTTCCAGAACACTGCCGCGGCAATCAGCGCCAGGCCACCGATCACCAGCATCGCCGTGTGCCAGCTGACGAAGTCGATCAATACCCCGGTGATCAAGCGTCCGCTCATCCCGCCAATCGCGTTGCCACCGATGTACAAACCCATGGCGAGGCCGATGTGCTGTGGGTGGATCTCTTCGCTCAGGTAAGTCATCGCAACCGCAGCCAGACCGCTCAACGACAATCCAATCAGCGCACGCATCAGCAGCACACCGTGCCAGCTCGGCATCATCGCACTGGCCATGGTGCACAACGCTGCGGCGAACAGTGCTGCCACCATCACCGGTTTGCGCCCGACCCGATCGGAAATCGGGCCGGTGATCAGCAGGCCGATGGCAAGCATGCCGGTGGCGATAGACAGGATCAGGCTGCTCTGTGCCGCGTTGATGGAATACTCGTGGGACAGCAGCGGCATCATCGGCTGCACGCAGTAGAGCAGGGCGAAAGTCGCGAAGCCGCCACAGAACAACGCCAGCACCGTGCGCAAGAACGCCGGGGTGCCTTTTTCGATGTAGATCTCCGCCAGCTCAGCGGCGATAGCGTCCGGCGCTGAAGGTGAAACTTCATGGGCGAGTGGGGCGACAGCAGTTTTCACGTGGGACCTCGGAGGGCGCAGCCGGTCAGGCAATGAAAAAAGCATATAGCTGGCTAATGATTCAATCCAATATATTGTTCGACCTGTTTGATAGCTTTAACGACCTAATGGGGTTTCCATGGAATTGCGTCATCTGCGCTACTTCATCGCCGTCGCCGAAGAACTGCACTTCGGCCGCGCCGCACAGGTGCTGGGCATCTCCCAGCCGCCGCTGAGCCAGCAAATTCAGGCGCTGGAACAGGAAGTCGGCGCACGGCTGTTCGAACGTACCAATCGTCGGGTCGAGCTGAGCGAGGCCGGTCGGCTGTTTCTGCAAGAGGCACGGCTGGTGCTGGCGCAGGTCGACAAGGCAGCGGATGTCGCGCGACGGGCGCAGCTGGGCGAGTTGGGCGAGCTGAAGATCGGCTTCACTTCGTCGGCGCCTTTCAACTCGACCATTCCCCAGGCGATTTTCTCTTTCCGCCAGCGCTTTCCGGCGGTGCACCTGAACCTGCGGGAAATGAGCAGCACCCAGGTGGCCGATGCGCTGGTGGACGAGTCGATTGAGGTCGGGATCATGCGCCCGCTCGGGCTGCCGGACTGCCTCAGCGTGGTCGAGTTGATGCGCGAGCCGCTGGTCGCGGTACTCAGCTCCAAACACCCGTTGGTAGAGGGCAGCGAAGAGGGCTTGTTCCTGTCAGCCCTGGCGCTTGAGCCCTTTGTGTTTTTTCCGCGCAGCTACGGCAGTGGTCTGTATGCGCAGCTGCTCAGCCTGGCCCGGGACTCCGGCTTCAGCCCGCACTTCGCCCAGGAGGCCGGTGAGGCGATGACCATCATCGGGCTGGTGGCGGCGGGGCTTGGCGTTTCGGTGCTGCCGGCGTCTTATCAGCGGATGCGTATTGACGGCGTGGTCTATCGACCTTTGCTCGATCCGGCGGCGGTGTCGGCGGTGTGGCTGGTGCAGCGCAAGGACCAGAAGTCGGCGATGGCGCGGGCGTTTGTTGAACTGCTCACAAGGAAGGTTGAGTCCAAAGCATAAGGATATCTTGATGATGCTTATTTAGTTTTAAACTAGAAGCGCTTGGTCATCAGAAAGACACCAATTTTTTTGTTAGTTTGTTATTTTATTTATGAGATGAGTTTTTTGTAAAGATTGAATTGGTGAATTAAGTAAGTCGAAAGTGCGATGAAGTAGAGTGCGGAAATGCTTAAGTGATTCGGGGTGAGCCAGTAATAAATGCTTCCAATGAGAAGTGATGAGGATGCCGTTGTGGCAAATAATGCAGAAATAGTCGATGTGATGTTGATCGTCTTTTGGTCGCGTTGCTGTTTGTAGAACGGATTTTGGGCGACGGATAGTGTTAGGAGTATAGTCATTACTCCGGTTATGGAAATCAAAGGAATTGCTATTGTGTCTTGTGTGCTGGGGTAAATCTCGTTTGCATAATTTAAAGAAATTATATAGCAGTTCGTGACTGAAGAGATCAGCAATGTTGTGAGGTACAATGTTCGGAGTTTTTTGTTGGTCATCGTCATAGTGCTCTATTGAAAAGGCAGTCAGGTATGATCTGGCTGCCTTGATAAAAGTTAGAAAAGCTGAGGTTGGTAGCCTTTGCCAATTAAATGTATTTTGTGTTCACCTGAAATGTCTATTTCGTAACGTGTTCCTGGCAGTGCCCTGCCAGCAGTAGTTAACTCTTCTAATGCAAGTGGTCTGTCACTCTTGTCGAAATCGTATATATCATGGTAGGCCTTTATTACGCCAATGAATTGCCAAGATCCATCATGGCTTCGTATAAAATCGCCGGCCATGCTCAAAGTAATTCTGCCAAGATAAGCGCCGGTTGCATTATTGTCGTCATATGTATTATATCCAACACGTGGGTCGGTAAGATTATATACGCCAGGTGATTTCGTATGTTCAATAGCCTGTCTTAATAAGGGTAGTTTGTACTCTAGAATATTAAGCCCTATGGTATTGATATCGACCTCAAGTTTTTGCCCATTACCCCATAGGTAATGCCCAAGTGCCTTGACAGGACTGAACGTGCCTCCAGAGAGTTTCGGGGTTTCCAGCTTGTATGAAGTGCTGTCTGCATGCCCGGAACTGGCGACTGCAATAATAGCTTCTCTTGCACTGAAACCGCTTTTTTGTAGAGCGTCAGCCAAGCTAAAATTCACGATTTTATTTTTGAAAAGGTCATCGTTGATTCTCCAGTGTGGATCTACCCATCCACGATCGCTTTCCACGATATGCCAAATATCTTTTATTGCGCCATATGCATCGTTTTTGTTCAAGGCTTTGTCAAGGAGTTTCAGGTTGAAAGTAAATTCGTCAAGTCCCGTTTGACGCTTTATCATGTCGATGATGTAGAATTTTTTATCTTCCGTAACCACCTCGGGTTGTGGTGGGGGAAGAACGTAAGTGCCATCAATGATGATGCCGTCCGTAGACCAGTATCCACCTGATGATCCTCTCCAAGTTCCAATAATATCTGTGGCGGGCAAGTTGATTCCATTTTGAGCCATTACCTACATCCTTGTTCGGTATTAGTTTATGGGTTTCTGAGTTATTTGTTTGGACTCCTAGGTAATTAAGCATGAGCAAGAAAAGTGTTCAATAGTGTAAATGTACGTTCGGAAGTGTATTACAAAGATTGCGGAATGATCCGATGATTCTGGTTTTCTTGGTTCTGATTAATGCAGCTACGACCACGGTTGAATAATTTGAAAAGTATTCACCCCGCCATAGGTAAAGTTGTTGTTCCTATTTTGCCGATTACTAATCTGCTGGAACTCGTCGCGAAGGTAATCGAACCTGCTCGTAAAGCGTCCGCAAGAACACTAAAAAACCAGCTATCTGGAACGAGGATGTATCATCCCTTTCGGAATGCGTCACCACCTGCTGTAGGACATTTCCGAAATCCCTCGCAACGGCTACAGCGCCTTGCGGCGTTGCCTACAACTACCGCAGAATCCGCCGGCTTGTGCGCTTTGAGGGGCATCGCTAACTTGATTCGTGTCACTGATGGTCAGTGATCGGGTTTAGCAGCCCGTAGTTACATGAAGCGTATTAGCGCTCCTGAAAGGCAGGTATTTCCATACCTGCTCTTGACGGCCGCTGTGCGCAGGGCGCCTTCGGGTGCGCCGGTTCGTGTAACCCGGTCTGCTAACCTGCGTACAGCTGCCACCCTTTTGATTTGTAGCGACTCGGTGTCGGCTCCTCTTTTCTGGGCACTGAATCATGACCAATAAAGCAAAAAAACGGTCGGACACCGATCCGGTTACCTCACGCCAACCCGGCAAAATCTTCCTCGTCGCTCCTGAAGTCGACAACCACACTCTGCTGGAGTACGCATGTGTGTCACTGGCATCAGCCAATGCCATGGCGAGCGACTTCGCGAGGAGTCTGAACGGAGCGCAAAGCAACACCCTGCTGGGCATTCAGCAGTCGATCATGCTGGGGGAAATGGCGGTGAATCGGGTGTTGGATAATCTCGATTCGCCCTGATAGCTACATCGCACATTAAAAAGATCGCAGCCTTCGGTAGCTCCTACGGATGTACACCTTTCCTTGTAGGAGCTGCCGAAGGCTGCGATCTTTTGACGTTGATTACGACCAGCGCTTGAAAATCAGCGAAGTATTCACCCCGCCAAACGCAAAGTTGTTGTTCATCACGTACTGGTTGCTCATCTGCCGAAACTCGCCGCGCAGGTAGTCGAGCTTGCCGCAGTGCGGGTCGACTTCGTCGAGGTTGAAGGTGTGGGCGTACAGGTCGCGATTCATCATTTCAATGCTGAACCAGGACTCCAGCGCACCGCAGGCGCCGAGGGTGTGGCCGAGGAAGCTCTTCTGCGAGCTGATCGGCATGTGTTCGCCGAACAGGCTGCTGGTGGCCAGGGTTTCGGCGATGTCGCCCTGTTCGGTGGCGGTGCCGTGGCCGTTGACGTAGCCGATGTCTGACGGTTTCAGCCCGGCGTCTTCCAGGGCCAGTTCCATGGCCCGGCGCATGGTGACTTGTTCGGGACGGGTGGTGTGCTGGCCGTCGGCGTTGCTGCCGAATCCGACGATCTCGGCATGGATGTGGGCGCCGCGGGCCAGGGCGTGTTCCAGTTCTTCGAGCACCAGCATGCCGCCGCCCTCACCGATCACCAGGCCGTCGCGTGCGGTGTCGTAAGGGCGCGGGCTGCGTTGTGGGGTGTCGTTTTTCAGGCTGGTGGCGTAGAGCGCGTCGAAGACCATGGCTTCGGTCGGGCACAGTTCCTCGGCACCGCCAGCGAGCATCAGCGGCAGGCGCCCGAACTTGATCGCTTCGTAGGCATAGCCGATGCCCTGGCTGCCGCTGGTGCAGGCGCTGGAGGTGGGGATCAGGCGACCGGTGAGGCCGAAGAAGATGCTGATATTGGCTGCCGTGGTGTGCGGCATCATGCGCACGTAGGAGTTGGCGTTCAGGCCTTCGGCCACCGAGTTGAGCAGCATGTTGCCGAACGCCTTGATCTCGTCGGTGCTGCCGGTGGAGGAGCCGCAGGCAACGCCCATGCGCCCGTCCTTGATCGACTCGTCGCCCAACAGGCCGGCGTCGGCCAACGCTTGCTCGGCAGCGCCCACAGCCAGCCGTGAAACCCGGCCCATGCTGCGCAGTTGCTTGCGGGTCCAGTGGCTCGGCACCTTGAAGTCATCGATGGGGCCGGCCAGGCGCGTGTTGAGTTCGGTAAAACGATCCCACTCGTCCATCCGGCGGATCCCGCTGCGGTTGGCCGCGAAGTTGCCGGCGATGGTCTCCCAGTCGCTGCCCAGTGAGGTGATGCCGGCCATGCCGGTGACGACGACGCGCTTCATCAGCACAGGCCTCCGTTGACGGCCAGAACCTGCCGGGTGATGTACGAGGCTTCCGCCGACATCAGGAAATTCACCGCGCCGGCCACCTCTTCAGGGGTGCCCATGCGTTGTGCGGGGATCATTTTCATCAGTTCTTCCACCGGCACGTTTTCGTCGAGCATGGCTGTGTCGATCAGGCCGGGTGCGACACAGTTAACGGTGATTTTGCGCTTCCCCAGTTCGATCGCCAATGCCTTGGCCGCGCCGATCAGCCCGGCCTTTGAGGCACTGTAGTTGACCTGGCCACGGTTGCCGATCAGCCCCGACACCGAGGTGATGCAGACAATCCGCCCGGCGGCGCGGCGACGGATCATTGGCATCATCACCGGGTGCAGCACGTTGTAGAAACCGTCGAGGTTGGTGCGCATCACCACATCCCAATCCTCCTCGCTCAGAGCCGGAAAGGCACCGTCGCGGGTCAGGCCGGCATTGAGCACCACGCCGTAATAGGCGCCGTGGGTTTCCACGTCGGCTTCGAGAATTTCCTTGCAGCGGGCGCGGTCGGACACGTCGAACTGCAGGATGCGCGCACGACGGCCCAAGGCCTCGATTTCGGCCCTGACAGCTTCGGCGTCGGCCAGGCCGCTGCGGCAATGCAACACGATGTCGTGCCCGGCCTGGGCCAGACGCAAGGCGATGGCGCGGCCGATGCCACGGCTGGAACCGGTGACCAGTACGGATTCAGTCATCACTGGACTCCTTCGGGTTCATGGAGATATTGAGCGGCCTGGGGTGGGCGGAACACGTTCAGACGGGCGGTAACGTGGATCCCGGGGGCGTTGATGTGGCACTCGAACACGCCCATGCCGTTATCGTCTTCCAGGGAGCGAATCCCGTGGATGGTCAACTCGGTGCCGGCCGGAAAACTTTCGACGTTGCATTCGAACTTGCGGCTGCCGAGCAGGAAGCCCAATTCCACCGCATCACCGCGCTGGCGCGCATGGCAACCGGCGAAGGCGGCCACGCTCTGGGCCATCAGCTCGATGCCGACCCAGGCCGGCAGGCTGCCGTCGGGGAGATTGAACAGGCCATCGGGCTTGACGGTCAGGCGCGTGTGGATCTGCTCTTCATCGAACGCCAGGATCTGATCGATAAGGATCATGTCGCCAGCGTGGGGCAGCAATTCGGCGAGCGGCCAGTCAATCATGGGGCGTCTCCGATAATCAGGCTGACGTTGTTACCACCGAAGGCAAAGGAATTGCTCATCAGGTAGCGGGGTGCAATGGACGTCAGGCGCGTGGCCGGGGTCACCCATTGCAGCGGTGGCAGTTCGGGGTCGGGCTGTCCGTCCCAGACGTGCGGCGGCAGGGCATGTTCGCGATTGTCCGGGCTCAGGCTCAACCAGCAGAACGCCGCTTCCAGCGCCCCTGCGGCACCGAGGGTGTGGCCGGTCATGGGTTTGCTCGACGAACTGGGCACGCCGGCCGGGAACAGCGTCGCCACGGCCTGGCTTTCCATGGCGTCGTTGTGCTGGGTGGCAGTGCCGTGCAGGTTCAGATAAGCGATCTGCTCCGGTTGCAGGTTGGCGCGGCCCAAGGCTTTGCGCATCGCTTGCAGGGCGCCACGTCCGCTCGGCTCCGGGGCGGATATGTGATGCGCATCGGAACTGGCACCGCTGCCGAGCAAGGCAATCGCTTGGCTGTCGCCTGCACGCTTGGTCATCAGGAACAGCACCGCCGCTTCGCCAATGTTGATGCCATTGCGGTTCACCGAAAACGGATTGCAGCGTTGTTCCGAGACCGCTTCCAGCGCCGAGAAACCGTTGAGGGTCAGCTTGCACAAGGTGTCGACACCGCCACACAGCACCGCGTCGCAAATGCCCAGGTCCAACAGGCGCTGGGCGCTCATCAAGGCTCGGGCGCTGGAGGTGCAGGCCGTGGAAATGACATAGGCCGGCCCGCTCAATTGCAGCCACTCGGCGAGGAAGTTCGCCGGTGCCCCGAGTTCCTGTTGCTGATAGTCGTACTCGGCAGGGAACTGCTTTTCGCGCAGGTAATGCGCCAGGCCCTGGCTGGCCTCGTCGATGCCCGAGGTGCTGGTGCCCAGCACGACACCGATGCGGTCGCGGCCGTAGGTCTGGATCGCGCGGTCGATGTCCGGGCGGATTTGCAGCGTGGCCTCTAGCAACAGCTGATTGTTGCGACTGTGATGGCGCGGCAGGTCGGCTGGAATACTTGCCAGTTTGCCCTGGACCGCACCGACCGGCAGCGTGCGTTGCGGCACCCATCCGGTTTGTTCGCGCATGCCGCCGCAGTCGCCGGCAAACAGGTTGCGGGCAACTTCCTGCTTGTCGCGGCCCAGCGCGCAGACCAATCCGAGGGCATTGAGGTAAGCCGTCATGGCGTTTCACCGCTCAGGGGGGTGACTTGATAGGCCGGACCACTTGGAAGCTTCAATTCAAAATTCTGCGGTTGTGCGTAGCGGATGTCCCAGCGCTCGGGCAGGTACCGTTGTCTGCCGTGCTGCCAGGCGCCGGGATAGTTGGCCGCCAGTTCATCTTGCGGCGTCAGCGCAAACAGCAGCGCCGCGAACAGCTCCCGGGCTTGCGGATTGGGCGGCAGGAAACCATCGGACTCCCAGGTTTTATCGATCAATTTCTGGCGGGCCTGGGGAATGCCCAACAGGTCCATCATCGACCAGCGAATACCCGTCTCTTCACGCTGGATCACCAGCACCCAGTCCTGGCGGTCGTCGGGTTGTAAGAGCTGGATGTGCAGTTGCAGCGGCAACGGCAGATCCGGATTTTGCTCGGGCAGCGGCGCCCGGTCGGCGCAGGCGCTCAGTAGCAGGGCCACAGTAAGCAGCAGGATGCCTGTGATCCATGTGGGAGCGAGCCTGCTCGCGATGGCGGCAGTATATCCGGCATATCCGCTGGCTGACCCACCGCTTTCGCGAGCAGGCTCGCTCCCACAGGTTGGGTATTTCAAGCGGCTGGCAATGAACATCACACAGTTCCTTCAAAAGGTTTGCGCGCCACCACATTGACCAGGGTTTCTTCCCGTTGGCCAAAGGGTTTTGGCTTGCACACACCCAAGTGTTCGAGCAGGCCGAAATCCTTGGCGCGACTCCACCACAGGTACGGATAAGACACGTTTTGCGCGGTAAATTCGAAGCCCTGCTGGTGAATCATTTGCAGGTACTGCGCAGCGCTTTTCTGCACGTGCATCGGGTGGCGGAACAACCAGCGGATCACCCAGGTATCAATGTAAGCCTCGGTGGATTCGGCGAACAGCAGATAACCACCGGGTTTGAGCACGCGATAGAACTCGGCCAGTGCCTGTTCCTGCTCCACCAGATGATGGAAGGTCTGGTGACAGAACAACAGGTCGATACTGGCGTCCGGCAGGTTCAGGCTGGCACAGTCGCAGCCGATCAACTCCACTTCCATGCCCTGGTGGGCCGCCTCTGCGCGGCTCTGGTCCAGGCTCTGGGGATCAGCATCGATGCCAATCAGACGACCGGGCGCAAAGGCCTGGCGCAGCAGCGGGAATGACTTGCCCTGGCCACAACCGGCATCCAGCAGCACCGGGCTAACCGGTAGCGCTTCGCTGAACAGGTTGCGCAAATCGTCGATCGCCAACCGCAGCACATAGTGTTGCCAGATCTGGCTGCGCAGGAACCACAAACCGAAACGGGTTTCTTCGACGTAGTTATCGCTCAAGTAGTTCATGACGCATCCCTTGCACAGAACTCCGATATCACCTTCAACCGACGCCTGGCTTCGCTGACGAACGGGTTGCTTGGGTCCCAGGCATATCCGGCAAGAATGGAGCTGATCATCCCGCGGATTTCCGGCGAACTGTCCTCATGGAAAATCACGTCCTGGAAGGTCCCGGCGTACCAGCCTTCGACATAGCAACGGAACGTGTCGACGCCGCGCTTGAGCGGTTCGGCGAACTCGGTTTGCCAGTCAACGGCTTCGCCTTGCAACTGACGGTGCAAGACCCCGGCGGCCATGCTCGCCGAACGCATGGCGATGGTCACGCCGGAGGAGAATACCGGGTCGAGGAATTCCGCGGCATTGCCCAGCAGCGCGAAGCCCGGACCGTGCAGGGTTTTGACGTTGGCCGAGTAACCGCCAATGGTTCGGGCCTCGGTGTCCCACTGCGCATTTTGCAACACGCTGGCCAGGCTTGGCGTCTCGGTGATAAAGCTGAGCAGGCACTCATCCAGATTGTCGCTGCGGCCGGCGAAACGCTCCTCTGCGGCGACTACGCCGACCGAGCAGCGCCCGTTGCTGAACGGGATGGTCCAGAACCATACGTCGCGCAGGGTCGGATGAGTGGTCACCAGGATCTTGCTGCGGTCGAAGGTCGGGAGGTCGATACGGTCTTCGACGTGAGTGAACACGGCCTGACGCACCGGGAAGTTCGATGGCGCCTCGAGGTCGAGCAAGCGCGGCAGTACGCGGCCGTAACCACTGGCATCGAGCAGGAAATCGGCTTCGACGCGATACTCGCTACCGTCTTCGCGGCGCACGCCGAGCTGCGGTTTTCCGGGGGCGATGTCGACGCTGACGATGGTTTCGCCATAGCGGATCTCCACGCCTTGCAGCGTGGCCTGATCGGCCAGCAGCTTATCGAAATCGGCGCGCTGGACCTGATACGTCGTCGATTTGCCGTCACTGAACGTCTCGCCGAAGTCGAACGCGCTGTAGCGCTCGCCCCAGGCAAACGCGGCACCGGTTTTCAGCTGGAAACCGGCGGCGTTGACGGCGTCGAGCATGCCCGCTTCTTCGACGAAATCCAGGCAATGGGCCAACAGGCTTTCGCCGATGGAAAACCGTGGAAAATGCTGACGCTCGATCACCAGCACATCGTGTCCCTTGCGCTTGAGCAACGCGGCGGCGATGGCACCGGATGGACCGGCACCGATGACCACGACCTGGCGACATTCCATTTCAACGGTTGGCATGGGGGCTCCTTGCGGGGACAGCGGCTTTCAGGGGAATTCGGTGCATGCCGGTCAGGGCTGGCAGCAGTGTAGCGATCAGGCCCATCAGCATCAGGGCAAAGTACAGCGGCGGGCTGATGAGTTGCTGTTGCAGCAGCAGGTTGAGAAAAACGATCTCGCTCAAGCCACGGATGTTCAGCAGCACACTTTCCCGCCAGCGGCTGGCGCCCTGGAACGAGGCCCCGGCCCAGCCGAGGCCGAGCCAGTTACCCAGCAGTTTGCTCAGCATCGGCAACAGCAGCAGGGCGAGCAGTTGCCCCCAGCCGAGGCTGTCCATCGCGCTATGCACATTGATCTGCACGATGCCGAACGTGAGGATCAGCGGGATGGCAATGTACGTCTGCAATCGGCCCATCCACACGGCCGGCAGCGGCAGGACCAGTGGGGCTTTCAGTGCGGCCATGATCAACACATAGCCGATGCCGAAAATCAGCGCATTGAGTTTGAAGTGTTCAGCGACGACCAGCAGGGCGAAAAAGCTCAGGCTGTAAAGCCATGTCTGGCGCAAACCGAGCAACCGCAGCAGCACCGGCAGGCACGCGCCGGCCAGGGGCAGCAACAGGCTGCTCAGGTGCAGGCTGCCCTGGGCGATGCCGAACAGCGTCCAGCAGGCGAGGTCGATGAGGATCGCAGTCTGCACCAGTCGCCGGGTGGCGGCGGGTGGGTAATCGATGTGCCGCAGGTACAGGTACAACACCGGAATCGCGGTGATGGCGAACAACAGGCCGACGGCCAGCGAGCTGATCCACGGTTGTGCCGGCAACAACCAGTCCGCCGTGGCCAGGCCGCAGGCAAACGGAATGCAAAAGCTGGGCAGGGCGATTTTCAGGCTTTGGCGATCCAGTTGCAGGTCGATCACATCGCTGAGGATGTAGCCCAGCAACAGGGCAAAGCTCAGGCTGTAGAGGTTCTTCAGCCAGCCCGGCGACACCAGCAGCGCACCGCTCAATTGCCATTGGGGCTCGATCCAGAAATACATCAACAGCGGCAAGCCGAGGGTCGCCAGCAACAGCTGGCTGACGATGGGAATCAGGCCGAAATGCCGGCCGACACGGGTCGCTACGGCGAACAACACCAGCGCCATCGCCCAGAACAGAACGACCATCATGTTGCCCGCTCCACGGCCGTGGGCGCATGCACCTGGCGACCGGCCCACGGCGCGAGCAGGAAGCTGAAGATCAGGCCCAGGCTCACCGACAGTCCGAAGTTGCTCACTGCCGGGGTGCTCGACACCGCCAGCAGGCCGAACGACAGCCAGGTGGTCAACGCCGCCAGCAGGGTGCCCAGCAGGCTCACGGCCGCGCCGCCGACCTGTTCGCGCATCAGGATCGCGTAATCGACGCTGATCGCCGTCACCAGCAGCAGGCCGAACAGGCTGAACAGGGTCAACGGCTGCCCCAGCCAGCCGAGGCTGGCCAGGCTGCACAACGCCGCCAGCAGGGGCAGGGACACGATACGCAATGCGCCGCCGAGGCCGAATGGCAGGATCAGCACCAATACGATCAGCACGCAGGAGGCGAGTTTCAGTTCAGCGGCACTGATTTGGGTGGCCGCGAAGACATTGTTCAATTCACCCAGTCGATCCACCAGTGTCACGCCGGGTAAATCCTCACCCTGGAGCCGCAGCAGGGCCGGGTTGTTGATGCCTTGCAGGCTGACCATCGCCGCCACGCCGTCATCGGTCGGCCCCAGCCACAGGGGCCGGTAGGGTTCTGCCAACGGGCCGCTGAGCGCCGCGTCGATGTCCACGGTCGGCAGTGCCTGTAGCTTCGTCAGCTCGGCTTGCAGCGCCTCGGCCGGTACGCCGATGTCGAGCAACGGCTGCCAGAACGAAGGCAGTTTGTTCAACGCCTCGCGCACCTGTTGCTGCTCGTTCGGCGGGCTGACCAGTTGATTGAGCGACAGATAACCCTGGAGCTTTTCCAGGCCAATCAATTGATCCAGCCGCTCTCTCAGGGCGGTCTGGCGTTCGAGCAGTTGCTGCTGATTGGCGGCGCGTATCAGGAAGAACTGGCTGGTGGGTTGATAGCCGGTGATCCGCGCAATGGCCTGTGCTTCGTCGGTCAATTGTTGCGGTGCGCTGATCCACTGACGGATGTCGTTTTTGCTGCCCAGTTGTAACAGGCCGGCCACGCAAAAGGCGATCAGCAGCGCCAGCAAGACAGGCGTTTTCAGCTGTTTGAGCAGCGCTTCACGACAGCCCAGCAAAATCTCGCAAACGCGCAACGGCCATTGCGCCGGGCGCAGCTCTACGCCCTTGAGCAATGCCGGCAGCAGGCACACGGCGGACAAATAGGCGCCGAGCAAACCGGCGGCAGAGAACGCGGCAATCTGGGTCAGCGCCGGGAAGGGTGTCCAGGCCAGGGCCAGGTAACCGATGCCGCTGGTGATCAGGCTCAGGGTCAAGCCGGGCAGGGTCAGGCGCAGGGCAGGCCAGCTGTGCCAGGGTTTCAGGCTCCAGCTTTTTGACAGGTAGTGCAGCGGGTAATCGACGGCAACACCGATCAGGCTCGAACCCAGCACCAGGGTCATCACGTGCATATGGCCGAACAACGCCACGCAGGCCACCGCGCCGAAGAGCATGCCCACCAGCACCGGCACGAACGCCAGCAAGACGCGCCAGCGCCGGAAGGCCAACAGCAGCAGCAACAAAATCCCGACGGTGGCACCGCCACCGACCCAGGTCATCTCCCGGGCGGCCTGCCGTTGCCCGCTGGCCGCGTACAACAGGCCGCTGGCGGCGAGCAGTTGCACATCGTGCCGGGCGGCTTCTTCGCGGCTGTGCTCGAGCAGGTCGGCCACTTGCAGCGGCAGGTTCATGTCGAAGGCGTTGCCGGTGGTGCGCGCGCGCAGCAGCACCCAGCTCTTGCCATCGGCATCGGCGACCAGGGCGCCGCTGCCGATGTCCAGTTGCACCGAGCCGCGTTGTGGCTGGCTGTTCTGGATGCGCCCGGTCAGGCCCAGCCAGTCGTCCTGGCTCGGCACCAGGCTGTAGCCGTTGAACGGGTCGAACAACGCCTGCACCCGTTGCTGAATAAAGGTGTCGGGGTGCTCGATCAGCAGTTGTCGGTCCGCCGCCGAGAGCATCGCCAGGCGACCTTGCAGCAACTGCGTGCGCAACGCTGGCAAGTCGGCTTGCAGGGTCCACTGGACCTTTTCGAACAAGCCGCTGGCCTGCCATTGCTCGCCGAGTGTCTGCGCCATGGCGACGGCCTGCTGGCGATCGCTGTGGCCGACCAGCACCAGCATTTCGCGGTTCAGCGGCTCTTGCATGCGTTGTTCGGCGCGCAGTTCCAGGGCATCGGGCGCCGTGCCGGGCACCAGATCCATCAGGTTGGCCGACAGCGGCGCGGCGTCACGCCATTGCCAACCGGCGAGCGCCAGTACTGCCAGCAGCAGCATCAGGAACAGCCGTGGCAACCACCGTTCACTCGGCAAAGTCATGTTGCTCCGCGTCGCTCAATGGTTGCGTGCTGGTGCTGTCCTGCATGCGCAACAACGTACTGTCGCCCTGGGTTTCCAGCAGTTCGATGCTGTGCACCAGTTCTGCGCCGGTAATGTTGATCTGGTTGAACACCTGCTTGAGCAGCATCGAACGCGGCAGCAGCGTGAGCTTCCAGTTCTGCGCGTCGCCGCTCAGGGACAGCTCGAAATCCCGTTGCAGGCCGCTGCTGTCGCCTTGCAGCACGGCGAGGAACAAACGGTTCTGCTCGGCACCGGCGCTTTTGCCCGGCAGCATTTGCCAGACACTGCCGTCACGCCGGGCAATGCCTTTGGTGGTGATGCGGTAGTCCTGTTGCAATGGCGTTTTCAGCAGCCATAACAGGCCGTGGTTTTTTGCCAGCACGAACGTGCCCTTGCTGGTCAGCGGCTGGGGCAGGGCGCGCAGGTGTTTTTCCTGGATGAAACTGCCGTGGATCACCTCGGGCCTGGCCAGTTGATCGCTGAGTTGTTGCAGGTCGAAGGCGCTGGCCATTGAAGATAGCCCGAGCAGTGCCAGAGCAGCGAGGCATCTGAAGATCGACGTCATGCCAGCACCCTCGTCACGGCGTCGGTGAACACTGTCGGCGAGACCAGTTGCATCTCGCGGCTGGCGATGTCGACGGCCACCTGTACCGACATGCCCCGGGTCAAACGTTCGCCGGTTTGCAGGTCGCTGATCAGGTAGTTGATCTTCAAGCGGTTCTCCCACTCCACCAGGTTGGCGCGCACGTTGAGTGTCTGGCCGAACACCGCACCGCGCACGTAGCGCAATTGCAGGTCGATCACCGGCCACGCATAGCCGGATTCGTTCATCGCCGTGTAGTTGTGGCCGATTTTGTCCAGCAGCGCACAGCGGGCGACTTCCAGGTATTTGACGTAATGGCCGTGCCAGACCACGTGCATGCTGTCGACGTCAAAGAACGGTACGACGATTTCCGTGTCGGTGTAGAGAAATCCCTTGCTACGCATGCAGCCTCCAGTGTTGTTCGGCGATGCGTTGCAGGCACAGGCGCAATTCGCCTTCCAGCGCGCGGTCTTCGATGACCGGTGGGAAGTCCTTGGCCAAGGCTTCGTGCATGGCGGCCAAAGCGGGTGGCAGGGGGCGTGCATCTTCGGCCTGGCCGCGCAGCCAGACGCCCTGATTGGCCGCCAGCAGCGTGGCGGCTGCCACCTGTTCGGTGAGTTCCAGCACGCGGATCGCATCCCGGGCGGCAATGGTGCCCATGCTGACTTTGTCCTGGTTGTGGCATTCGGTGGAGCGCGAGAAGACGCTGGCCGGCATGGTGTTCTTCAGTGCTTCGGCAGTCCAGGCGCTGGTACCGATCTGCACCGCCTTGAAACCGTGGTTGAGCATGGCGCGGTCGGCCGTGGCGCCGGACAGGTTGCTCGGCAAGCCATGGTTGTAGCGTTCGTCCACCAGCAGCGCGAGTTGCCGATCCAGCAGGTCGGCAACGTTGGCCACGAGGTTTTTCAGGCTGTCCATGGCGAAGGCGATATGGCCGCCGTAGAAGTGCCCACCGTGCAGCACACGCTCAGCCTCGGCGTCGATGATCGGGTTGTCGTTGGCGCTGTTGAGCTCGATTTCGATGAACGAGCGCAGCCAGTTCAGGCTGTCGGCCAGCACGCCCAGCACATGGGGCGCGCAACGCAGGGAATAGCGGTCCTGCAGGCGATGCAGCGGTGCGGTCGGCGCGTCGATGGCCAGATCCTGGCGCAACCACGCGGCGACCTGCATCTGCCCCGGGTGTGGCTTGGTGGCGAACAGGCGCTCGTCGAAGTGCTCCGGGTTGCCTTGCAGCGCGACTACGTTCAGCGCGGTGATACGGGTGGCCAGATGCAGCAGGTAATCGGCGCGGGCGTAGGCCAGGCAGGCCAGACCGGTCATCACGGCGGTGCCGTTCATCAATGCCAGGGCTTCTTTCGGACGCAACACCAGCGGCTGCCAGCCGAGTTCGCGGTGCACATCGGCAGCCTGCCGGCGCTCGCCACGGAACATCACCTCGCGTTCGCCGGACAGCGTGGCGGCCACGTACGAAAGCGGCGTCAGGTCACCACTGGCGCCCACCGAGCCTTCTTCCGGAATCAGCGGCAGGATGTCGTGTTCAAGAAACGCCTGCAGGCGCTCCAGCAACTCCACGCGCACCCCGGACACACCGTGGCACAACGACTGCAAACGCGCCGCCAGTACCGCGCGGGTGGCTTGGGCGTCGAGCAGTTTGCCCAGGCCACAGCCGTGGAAGGTGTACAGGTGACGGGGCAGCGCCTCGACGTGATGCAGCGGCACCGCGACTACGCAGGAATCGCCGTAACCGGTGGTCACGCCGTAGATCACGCCTTCCTTGTCCAGCAGAGAGTCGAGAAAACGCGCGCCCTTGGCGATGCGCTCGCGGTAGGCGGGATCGCTTTGCAACTGCGTCGGCATCTTGCGGTTGGCCAGTGCCAGCACGTCTTCAATGCGCAAAGGGCGTTCGCCGAAGGTTACCGGCTCAAGCGTTGGCGTCGTCATCGGTCTTCCAGAAAGGGTAAAAGTTGAACCATTGTTGGGGCGCTTCGAGGCAATAGTGACCCAAGCGTTCGGCGTAGCGGGAGGCCCACTGATGAATGACCTGTTCGCGGTCGCTGCGCTTCCAGGTGATTGCGTCAGCGAAGGGTTCAATGGTCAGTCGATAGTCGCCGTCGGGCTTTTTCAGGCACAGCAGCAGGTTGACCGGGCATTTCAGCAGGCCGGCCAGCAGCCACGGGCCCTGGGGGAACCTGGCCGGATGGCCGAGGAAGTCCACGGTCGCGCAGCGTCCGCCATGCAACGGCACGCGGTCGCCGGCAATCGCCAGCCACTCGCCACGCTCCAGGCGCTCGCTCAGTTGCAGCATGATCCCGGGGTCGAGTTCGCTGACCTGGATCAGGCGCAAATTGGTCGCCCCGGCTTCGCCCAGCAAACGGTTGAACTGTTCGGCGTGCTTGGTGTGCACCAGCACGTTCATCGTGACCTTTTCGCCGATCTCCGCCAGTGCGCGGCAGACTTCCAGGTTGCCCAGGTGTGCGCCCACCAGCATCTGCCCGCGGGCACCGCGCAACTGGTCGCGCAGCAGCGCCGGGTCGATGATCTCGATTTGTTCGATGCTCAGCTTGCCGTTCCATACGTCGAGTTTGTCGAGCATGGAATCGGCGAAGGCCATGAACTGGCTGAACACCCGCCAATGGCTCGGGCGCAGTTCGCTGCGGCCGCTCCAGTCGGTCAGGCGTTGCTGGTATTGCCAGGCACTGTGTCGGGCGCTGCGGCCGAACAGGAAAAAGTACAGGACGATGCCGTACAACACTGGGCTCAGCACTCGACGGCCCAGCACTTTGGCGCCGAACGCGGTGAGCTTCATCAGCCAGAAACTGCCCCGTTCTTCGCGGTCGGCCCAATGCTGCTTGTCTGTGCTCATGCCCGCCACCGTCGCCAGAGGATCACTGGCGCACGCAGCAACATGCCAAAGAACAGCCGCGTGTGCATGCTGGAAATCAGCACGTTGTCGTGGAACATCCGAAAATGCGAAACGCCGTCCAATGGATAGTGGACTTTGGTTTGCAGCCATTGCATCGGCTGATTGCGCCAGGCCAGGCGCACCAGGATGTCCGAGTCGAAGTCCATGCGCTTGCCGATTTTCGCTGACTCGATCAACGCCAGGACCGGTGGCAATGGGTAGACCCGGAACCCGCACATGGAGTCGCGAATCTGCAGCGACAGGGTGTTGATCCAGACCATGACGTGAGTCAGGTAGCGCGCATACAAACGGCCTTTCGGCACGCTGGCGTCATATTGCGGATAACCGCAAATCACCGCCCGTGGGTAGCGGCGTGATTGTTCGATGAAGCGTTGGACGTCCTGCAAGTCGTGCTGGCCATCGGCATCCACCTGCAAGGCATGGCTGAAACCCAGGCGCGAAGCTTCGCGCAAGCCGGTCATGACCGCGCCACCCTTGCCCTGGTTTTCGGCCAGGCGGATCAGGTAAACCATTTCACGCTGGGCCAGGCGATCCAGCACCCGGGCGCAGCGCGGGCTGCTGGCATCGTCCACCAGGATGCATGGCAGATGGCTGGCGATCAGCGCATCGACCACCGTGGTGATGGCTGTTTCGTGGTTGTACACCGGGACGATGGCGCAGGGGCTATGCATGCGCCGCCTCCAGCAAGATCCGCCCGCTGGAACAGGTGGCGGTTTCGTTGCGATAGGCGAAATACAATTTGCCGCGCGCCGGGTCGAAGCGCAGGTGCAGTTGGATTTCGTCTCCCGGGCGCACCAGTTGCTGGAACTTCAAGACTTCCATGCCGGCGAATTTTTTCGGCAGGTTCATCAGTTGCTGGCCCAGGCTCAGCGCCCATTCCACCTGCACTACGCCAGGCAACACCGGCACCTTGGGGAAATGCCCGCTGAAATAGGCCAGGTCCGGTGGCACGGCCAGTTGCAGGCTCCACTCGCCATTGCTTGCGACTTGCTCCAGCACCTCGGGCGCTTTGGGGCGCGGCGCCAACAGCAGGGCGTCGACGTCGGCCTGGGGCAGTTTGCCCTGAGCGTTCAGCGGCAGTTGTCGCAGCAGGCGCCAGCGCCTTGGCAGGGCCAGGGCTTCGCAGTGTTGGCTCAGGTGTTGGCGCAGTTGTTCGGTGAGGCCGCGTCGACCCTGATTGCGCAGCACATGCAAACCGGCCTCGCTCAGCACCAGCAACGCCCCCAGGGAGGCGCGGTTTTCCTGAACGACACCGAGCCGCGCTTCGATGACCCATTCATGGGCTGTCAGCGCCTGCTCCAGCATCGGCAGCGAGATGCGTTTTTCTTCCAGCTTGACGATCCGGTCCAGTCGCCCAAGCAACTCGAAGCGGCCATCGGCGACGATGCGCGCGGCATCAGCAGTGTGTTCGACATGGCCACTTGGTAAATACGGCGAAACGATCAGCAGCGCACCCTCACTGTCCTGGGTCAGCGTGACATCGGCAAAGGGCTGCCAGAGATCCGCGCCCTGACGCCAGGCGATGCCGCCGGTTTCCGAACTGCCGAAGATTTCCGTTGGCCATTGCCCCAGACGCTCGTGCAGGCTCTGTGCGGCCTCCACCGGCAATGCGCCGCCGGAGGAAAACACCCGGCGTACGGAGCTCAAGGCCGGCCAGTCGAGGTTGTCGCTCATGCGCTTGAGCAGCGCCGGGCTGGCCACCCAGGCGAAGGCTGGGTGCTCGCGGCTGGCGCGTTGCAGGTCTTCCGGAAAGGCCAGTTGCCGACGTACGAACGGGCGCCCGGCGCACAGCGGCCACAACACTCGGAACAGCAGGCCGTAGATGTGCTGGGTGGCGACGCTGCCAATGATGCACGCCGGGCCCAGGTCGGCGCCCCACAGTTGTTCCAGGGCTTCGACTTCATTGGCCAGTTGGCGCAGGTTTTTTTCGATGCGCTTGGGTTCGCCACTGGAGCCGGATGTGCACAGGCTGAGTCGGCAGTTATCCAGGTCCAGCACGGCGGCACTGAGCGGCGGCTGTTGGAGGTCGCCAAGGTGCGCATCGTCGGGCTGATCGCTCAGCCACAGATCGACTTCACCTGACCAGCGTTGGCGGGTCTGGGGTTGCAGGTCGGACGGCAGCAGCACGCTGACCCCGGCACGCCAGGCGCCGAACAGGGCAATCGTCAGGTCGGCGGCATCCTCAAGGTGCACGGCCATCTGCCGCACACCCCGGGCTTGCAGGCCAGCGGCCAGGCGCAGCGCCTGTTCGCAAAGTCGGGCGTGATCCAGTGCCGGAGCGGTCGTTACGGCGCGCTCCGGCTGAGCCTTGAGCAGCAGGTGCTCAAGTTTTATCCAATTCATGGGCGGCCTCTTACCCTTTGGCGTATGAGCCATTCAATGGCAAACATCAGGCCTATCAATCCGTAGGAAATCAGGCCGGTGTACAGCGTCCACCAGCTCAGCGGCGCCCAGAGGGTCAGGGCGGCGGCACACAAACCGTTGCAAAGAAAAAAAACGCTCCAGGCGATGGTTACCTGACGGGTATAGCGAATGCCCTCGGCCGGCAATTGCGGCTCGCGTACCCGGGCCAGGCGTTCAACGATCGGTGGGCCGAATGTCAGGCTCGATCCGAACAGCACCAGCATGAAGCTGCTGATCAACACCGGATACCAGCGCAACAGCGCCGGGCTGTCGAACAGTGCCAGCAACAGACAGAACGCAATGGCCACCGTGGCCATCCACAGGCTGCCAGGCCGTCGTTTGCCGGTCAGCGCCCGGGCCAGCCACAAGCCACCCAGCAGCAGCCCGAACTGCCACGGGGCGAAGTGTTCCATGCCGAAATACACCGCAAAAGGATACAAAAGGCCCGCCAGCAGCAGGCCGAGGCCAATCAGTCGATTCATGCGGCCGGTTGAACCAGACGGTAGACCGCCTCGACCACGTCACTGACGGTACGCACCGATTTGAATTCTTCGGCGGCGATTTTCTTGCCGGTCTGGCGTTTGATGTGATCAATCAGGTCGACGGCGTCGATGCTGTCGATTTCCAGGTCCTGATACAGGTTGGATTCCAGGCTCACACGCTCAGGGTCCAGCTCGAAAAGCTCGACCAAGGCATCGCGCAGGGTGTTGAAAATGTCGTCACGAGTTTGCATGGTCCGGTCTCAAGCTGCCTGTTTTGCGGTGACGAACGCCGCAAGGCTCGCCACGTTACTGAAGTGATTGCGTGTGTCCTTGGCATCGGCGTCGATTTTGATGCCGTACTTTTTCTGGATGGCCAGGCCCAGCTCCAGGGCGTCCACCGAGTCCAGGCCCAGGCCTTCGCCGAACAGCGTCTGGTCGTTGCCGATGTCGTCGGCACTGATGTCTTCCAGGCCCAGGGCGTCGATGATAAGCATTTTGATATCACGGTGCAGATCGCTCATCTTCGGCGAGCTCCTTAATAAAGTAAGAATGTAGATAATCGTTGAGCTTGCGCGAGGCCTGCGGAGCCGGCCCCTGCGTGGCGAAGGTCTGTGGGTCTATATCGGCCCCGACCCGGAAACTGAAGTGCACGCGCCGCTTGGGGATGCGATACCAGGGTTCGGCCTTGGTCAATGTGGTCGGGCTGACCTTGATAATGACCGGGGTGAGGATTTTCGCACCACGCAGGGCGATTGCCGCGCCGCCCCGATGAAAGGCTGGCGGCTGGCCGGGTTGGGTGCGCGTACCTTCGGGGAAAATGATCAGGGTCTGGCCGTCTTTCAGCGCGTCGGCAGCCGCGTCGAGCATGTCCATGCTGCCGTCGTTGCTGATGTATTCGGTGCAGCGCAGTGGTCCGCGGGTGAAAGGATTTTCCCAGAGGCTTTGCTTGACCACGCAGTTGGCGTGACGCACCAGGCCGATCAGAAAGACCACGTCGATCAGCGATGGGTGGTTGGCAATGATCATTTGCCCGGGACGACCGAGTTTTTCCGCGCCCTCGATGTTGTAGGTCAGCACCCCGGTACGGGCCATGAAACGCACAAAAATCCAGAAACAGCGGCTGACCGTCTGCCGGGCCCGCAGCCGATGGGTCCGGGCGTCGCCGGGCAGGCAGTTCAGCAAAGGGAAAATCACCAGGCGCAGGCACAGCCCGCCCAACCCGAACAGGGCAAAGCTCGCGGCGGTGGCCAGCAAGCGCCAGTAGTAGGCGTCGCGGTTTTTCTCTGTCACGGGTTGCGTTGCCAGGTCCATACACGATTTTTCCAGGCATGTTGGCAGGTGGTTTGCTGGCCGAGCAGCGCACACAACAGATTCAGCGCGTGGGGCCAGCGGGATTTGGACAACGCATCCGAGGGGCTGTTCAGGGACAACTGCCAGTCGGTGCCGGGTGTGATCAGCAGGCCGACGGCATAAGGGAAAGGCACGTCGTCGATCCAGGTCGAGTAAGCCTCGGGCGGCCGCTCTTCGGTGACCACCAGCAGTACCGCGCCAGCGCCTTCAGCCAGCAGCGCGGCAGCTTCGAGCATGCCATGTTCCAGGCCATCGCCTGCGGCGGCCAGGGCGGTCATTTCGCTGGTTTCACCGCGCATGATCGACCACAAGCCAATGATCGCGTTATGCACCGACAAGCTGAACCGGGTTGGCGACAGCGGCTGATCGGTGGCCAGATCGCTGAGAATCTCGATCGTGCGGGGCGTTTCGCCGTGACGGGAAACAAAGACCAATGGCAGATCCTGCCGACCTTCGGCCAATGGCCAGCCGACACTGAATGCCATGCGCGCCAGACGGCTGAGCCGCCGACGCTGCATGGCCGGCAGAAAGGAAACGTCGGGAGCGGCATCGCTGTCCGGCAGCACGACCGGTTGTCGGCACCAGGCCTGCCAATCGGTCACGCTTTCAAGCCCCGGGGCCCAGGCGCGCCATTGGGCGATGTTGAAGTTGATCACAGACATTCATCCCACCCTCACGGGCTTGCTTGACGCGGGGGAGTGGCCGAGAGCCGGGACTTACCCTGCGTGGCGTTTGGCGCCGAGTGGCGCGCATTATCCCGGTGCCGGGAACGTGTAGCAAATGCTGGTTACATTTTGCTCAGCAAGCTGAAGCGGCTGGCTCGCAAAAATTGAACGATTGGTAATTATTCACAGAATTATGACTCCGTCTGTCGGTTCTGGTGTCGAGCCGCCGGGCCGTTCAGGGCTTTTCATGCAAGAGAAGGCAACTGACTGTGTAGTCCTTGCACTGGTGAGGTAGCGTAGCCATGCCGGGGACCACTACACTCGGTCATTCTTTGATACACGGAGGTTTTGACATGCGGCGCGTGGTGTTCAATCAGAAAGGTGGCGTTGGCAAATCCAGCATTGCCTGCAATCTGGCGGCGGTCAGTGCCAGCGAGGGTTTTCGCACCTTGTTGGTGGATCTCGATGCCCAGGCCAACTCCACTCAGTACCTGACGGGGCTCACCGGTAACGATATCCCGATGGGCATCGCCGATTTCTTCAAGCAGACGCTGTCTTCCGGGCCGTTCTCCAAAAAGAATCAGGTCGACATCTACGAAACCCCGTTCGATAACCTCCATGTCATTACCGCCACCGCCGAGCTGGCGGACTTGCAGCCAAAGCTTGAAGCCAAGCACAAGATCAACAAGCTGCGTAAGTTGCTGGAAGAGCTAAGCGAAGACTACGACCGGATTTACCTCGATACCCCGCCAGCGCTGAATTTCTATGCGGTTTCAGCGTTGATTGCCGCCGATCGTGTATTGATCCCCTTCGATTGCGATAGCTTTTCACGCCAGGCACTGTACGGCCTGATGGCGGAAATCGAAGAGTTGAAGGACGACCATAACGAAGGTCTGGAAGTCGAAGGCATCGTCGTCAACCAGTTCCAGGCCCGCGCCAGCCTGCCCCAGCAAATTCTCGATGAGCTGATCGCCGAAGGCCTGCCGGTGTTGCCGGTGTACCTGGCCAGCTCGGTACGCATGCGCGAATCCCACCAGGCCAATACGCCGCTGATCCATCTCGACCCGCGGCACAAGCTGACCCAGCAGTTTGTCGAACTGCACAACCTGCTGGAAAACGCCTGAAAATCAAAAGATCGCAGCCTGCGGCAGCTCCTACAGATTGGGCGCTGATGTCCTTGTAGGAGCTGCCGCAGGCTGCGATCTTTCCGGGCTGTCTCAGATCCCCTGGCTACGCAACCAGCTCATCAATTGTGGTAACGGGAACGCCCCGCTCTGCCGGGCGATTTCCCGGCCGTTCTTGAACAGGATCAGGCTCGGAATCGAGCGAATCCCCAACTGCGCCGACAACTGCTGGTTCGCCTCGCTGTCCAGTTTGGCCAGCCGACACTTGCCCGCCAGTTGCCCGGCCGCCTGCTCGAACACCGGTGCAAACGACTTGCACGGTCCGCACCAGTCCGCCCACACATCCACCAGCAGTGGCAGATCGCCCTTTATCTGGCTGGCGTAGTCGCCTTGCTTCAATTCAAACGGTTTGTTCAGCAGGACTTCGGCCTTGCAGCGCCCGCATTTCGGGTGGTCATTGAGGCGCTCGGCCGGGATGCGGTTGAGGCCGTTGCAGTGGGGGCAGGGGATGAGGAGTGGGTCGGTCATGACAAATCGTCCAGTCGAAAGCGAATGATCTTTATTTGGAGACATGACTGCAGATTTTCAATCGTGCAGTGCCTCACGACGAACAACTGATCTCCAGATGCTTGCCCCATTCCGGTGGTCGCTCGGCGTAGCTCTCCATACCCGGTTGTTCCTCGAACGGGTTGCTCAACACAGCGTGCAGCCGACGGACTTCCGAATAGTCGCCGCTCTGCGCCGCCTCGATGGCCTTTTGCGCCAGGTAGTTGCGCAGGATGTACAGCGGGTTGACCGCGTGCATCCGCTGGCGGCGCTGCTGTTGATCAAGCGTGCCTTCACGGGCCACCCGGGCGACGTAGAGCTCGCCCCAGGCATCAAAGCCCTTGAGGTCGACGAAGTCGTCACGCAAGCGGGTGATGGCCTGTTCCGGTGCCTCATCACCCAAACGGCGGAAAAACAGGCTGTAGTCGACGCCGCTGTTTTGCATGAGTTGCAGCAGGTTCTCCAGCAATTTCTGGTCGTCCTCCTCGGCTGTGGTCAGGCCGAGGCGGCGGCGCATCAGGTCCAGGTAATGGGCCTGGAACAGCGGCAGGTACAAGCCGAGGGTTTCGCGCAGGGCTTCGACGCTGATGAACGGCGTCAGGGCCTGGGCCAACGCGCTGAGGTTCCACTGGCCAATCGGCACCTGGTTGCTGAAGGAGTAACGGCCCTGGTCGTCTGAGTGGTTGCAGATGAAGTTGGCGTCGAAGTCGTCGAGGAAGGCGAACGGGCCGAAATCGAAGGTGATGCCCAGGATCGACATGTTGTCGGTGTTCATCACTCCGTGGCAGAAGCCATAGGCCTGCCATTTTGCGATCAGTTCGGCATTGCGCTCCACCACTTCGCGGAACATCGCCAGGTACGGCTCCGGTTGTTCCAGGCACTCCGGGAAGTGCATGGCCAGCACATGATCACCCAGTTCTTTCTGCTGCTCGGGGCGCTTGGTGTAGTAGAAATATTCGAAGTGCCCGAAGCGCACATGGCTCGGCGCCAGGCGCAGGACCATGGCCGCGCGCTCCTGCTTTTCGCGCCACACCGGGGTGTCGGAGCCGATCACGCACAGGGCGCGGGTGGTCGGGATGTTCAGGGCATTCAGGGCTTCGGAAGCGAGGAATTCGCGGATCGACGAACGCAGTACCGCCCGGCCATCGCCCATGCGTGAAAACGGCGTCTGGCCGGCGCCCTTGAGGTGCAGGTCCCAGTGTTCGCCGGCCTCGTTGTACACCTCGCCGAGTAACAGGCCGCGACCGTCGCCCAGTTGCGGGTTGTAGGAGCCGAACTGATGCCCGGAATAGACCATCGCCCTTGGAATCGCGTCGGCCCAGAGCTTGTGGCCGCTGAACAGTTCGGCGAACTCCGGGGTTTCGGCCACGGCCGGGTCGAGGTCCAGCAACGCCATGGCGGCGGGGCTGGCCACGACCAGGCGCGGATTATCGATGGGCTCGGGCAGCACATGGGCGGAAAACGCTTCGCCCAGGCGGTCGAAGCGGTTATCGAAGGTGAGTTCGTCGAGGGCTTTCAAGGGCCGGCTCCAGCAGAATGTCCGAGCATTCTGCTGGGGAAAGGCCGGTTAGTCGAGTTTGGCGGCCGGCGGTTGTTGCGACGACTTGCCGTCGACGATCGGCACGATGGTTTTCGCTTCCGGTTCGATCGGCACCATCTTGTATTCCTGGCCGTGCAGGTTCTTGAGGTAGACCTCCATCTGCCGGAACGAGATGTTGATGTGCTGCTTCTTGAACTCGCGGTTGATGAAGCGGTTGACCTCGTCGAGCACCGGGTTGCGGTCGCCGAGGTCGCGCACGTGCATGCGCAACTCGTGGTCGAGGGTGCTTTCGCCGAAGTTGAGGAAGTACACGTGCGGTTCCGGGTCTTTCAGCACGCGCGGGTTATCGCGTGCGGCCTTGAGCAACAGTTCTTTCACCAGGTCCAGGTCCGAGCCGTAGTCGACGCCGAGCTTGAGGGTCACCCGGGTGATGGTGTCGGTCAGCGACCAGTTGATCAGTTGCCCGGTAATGAACGTCTTGTTCGGGACGATGATGTCCTTGCGGTCGAAGTCGGTGATGGTCGTGGCACGGATGCGTATCTTGCTCACGGTGCCCGACAGGTTGCCGATGGTGATGGTGTCACCGATCCGCACCGGACGTTCGAACAGGATCATGATGCCGGAAATGAAGTTGGCGAAGATCTCCTGCATGCCGAAGCCAAGGCCGACCGACAGCGCCGCCACCAGCCATTGCAACTTGTCCCAGCTTACGCCGAGGGTCGACAGCGTCGAGACGAAACCGACGCCGGCGATCACGTAGGACAGCAACGTGGTGGTCGCGTAGGCGCTGCCTTGGGCAAGATTGAGCTTCGACAGCACGAACACTTCGAGCAAACCCGGCAGGTTGCGCGCCAGGGCGAAGGTGATGCCGATGATGATCAGCGCGCCAAGCATGTCGCCGATGCTGATCGGTACCATGCTCATGTTGGCGCCGGTGCCGCTGGTGTATTCGTAGAGGGTGATGTTGTCCAGGTACGAGAACACCGTGATCAGGTCGGCCCAGACCCAGTACAGGGCCCCCATGAAGCCGCCGAGCAGCGCCAGGCGGATCAGGCGCAGGGACTGTTCGTTGACCTTCTCGATGTCCATGGTCGGTTCTTCGATCACCGCTTCGCCATCGCCGGCCTCTTTGGCGGCCAGCCGCTTGGCCAGGGCACGCTGGTAGGCCAGGCGCCGGGCCGCCACACTGAGGCCGCGCACGAAGGTGGCCTCGATCACCAGCCAGAACATCAGCAGGTACAGGGTGTTGATCAGGCGGTCGCTGAGTTTCAGCGCGGTGTAGTAGTAGCCGAAGCACACCGCCACGAACAGCGCGACGGGCAGGGCAGTGAACAGGATCCCTACCAGTTTGCGGAACAGCGAAGCGTTTTCGTGGGTCGGGCTGCTGATGAGCAGGCGGCTGAGCAGCAAGGTCATCAAGGCGTAGCAGATGAGCACCACCGGCATGCCGAGCACGTCATCGGCCAGTGCCGCCGGTTGCAGCTCGGCAACGGCGACGACGGTCACCAGTGCCATCACCACGATGCCGAGGCGGCGGATCCATCTGCGCAGGAACTCCACCTGGGGTTTTTCCCAGCGGAAATGCAGTTCTGCCACGCCACCCGGCGCGAGGATCCGGTAGGCGGTGTAGAACACCAGCCAGGCCCCGGCCATTTGCAGCAGCGCCGCGCCCATATTGGCGTTCTGCCCACGGGCGTCGATTCGCAGGGCCAGCCCGCACAAGGCGAGGCCCAGGGAAACCGGCATCGCCAGCAGAATATTGATCAGAATCGCCTGCGGCGTGTGCCACTGGCTATCGCGTTTGAAGTGTCCGATGTCCTGGTGAACCTTGTTCAATCGCGCGTACAGATTCTTGCGCCGCCACAGCAGCGCGCCGATCAGCAGGGCCAGCGGCAGGAACAGCAGAGGGCGCTGTGTCAGGCCGTCGGTCAGTTCACTCAGGCTGGAAAGTACCGGCAGCGAATCGAGTTGCCGCTCGAGGCGGTCCGGCACACTGTGAACCCACTCCAGGTCCAGCGGTTTGTTGCTGGGAATCCAGAACATCTGCTCATCAAGCGTCGCCCGCAGGCTTTGCGCGGTGCTGAGCAATTGCTTCTGGTTCAGTTGCAGGGTGATGGATTCATTGAGCACTGCGCTGAGTTCGCGGTTCAGTCGCTCCAGCAGATCGGCGCGGGTGGTGGCCACTTCCATCAGGCTTTTGCGCAACTGCGGCGTGACTTGCTCGGGGGGTTGGGTCGACAGCAGGTTTTCGACGTAGGTGGCCGGATTACTCAGCAATTCCCGTTGCTGGCTGACTTCGAACTGATACAGGCGAATGTCGGCGATCTGATCGGCCAGGTTGCGGTCGAGCCGCAGGCGCGGCAACGCCTGTTTCTGTTTGTAGAGAATCTTCGAGAGCAGCAGGCTGCCTTTGAGCACGTTGATTTGCTCGTCCAGGGCTGCATCGCTCTGGGTCAGGCTGTCCAGCTGTTGCTTGGTCTGCAGGTTCTGTTGGGTGACTTCGTTCAGGCGGTCGGTGCTTTTGAGCAGGTAGTCCGAAAGCTTCAGGTTGGCCGCGCTTTCGGTGGCCAGAAGGCTGCTGCCGCCGGCCTTCTGCGCTTCGATGGATTGCTGGGTGACCGTTTCCTGGGACAACGCCAGACGCTTCTGGTTGATCAGGGTTTGCAGTTCCTGGATTTCCTTATCCAGACGGTCGGATCGCTCCGACAACAGGTCATGCTGGCTGTTGCCGAGGTCTTGCAATTGGGTATTGCCGGCCAGTTCCTGGCGCCGCAGCGGGATCAGCGCGTTCAGCGCCGCCAGCTCGGCATTGAGCTGGTCGCGCTGCTCGGGGCTCAAGGTCTTGCCGGCGTCCTTGCCGTTCTTGAGGATGGTGTTGATCTGCTGAATGCGCGTCTGGCTGCTGGATATCTCCGCTTGGGCGCGCTCGGGGCGGGTCTGGGCGGTGATGATCAGGCTGTTGGCATCGGCCAGGGCCTTTTGCAGATCGCTTTGCTGGGTGGAACGCTCGGTGAGCAATTGCTCAAGCTGCTGGATCGGTTCCTTGGCGAAACGCTGCGCCACCGGCACCACGGAACTGGCCTTGAGGCGGGTCAGTTCACGCTGGTTCTCGATGGTCTGTTTGGGCGCACTGCTCAATTGCTGCTTGAGCGCGACCAGCTTCTGCTCGTAGTCACGCTTGTTGTTGAGCTGGCTCAGCGTGCCTTGCAGGACGGATTGCAGGGCCTTCTGATCGGCTTCCGGCAGTTTGCGGTCGGCGATCTTGTCCAGACTCGCTTGCACGGCTTCGCTGGAAGGCGGTTCGGCCGCTTGCGCCGCTTGCGATAAACCAAGGGTGCCGACAGAGAGACTCAAGCCCAAAAGGGCGATGGCGAAAATGGAGCGCAGGTTAGGCATAAAGACCGGTCAAGCAAGTGATAGTGGAAGCAGTTTAGAGGAAGAGTCCGGGACCCGGGCGACTTCCTTCGGGGAATCTGACGCCCACTTTACCGATCTTGTTCCCGTCCATGACTGCCACGGTCCAAATGGTGTTGTTCCATTCCACCTGGTCACCCACCACTGGCGCGCCACCAACCTTATGGGCAATGAAGTGGCCCAGGGACATGTCCGGATCGATGCCTTCGACCTTCAGGCCATACAGGGCCGCAACCGCGGCCAGTTGGGCGTCTCCTTCGAGTACGAAGTCGCCGAAGAAGCGCAGATCGAGGCCCCGTTGTGGCGCCTGGCTGAAGAGTTTTCCGAGGGCCGGCAGGTTGTGTTCATGGCCTATAACACACAGCAAATCATCGACTTCCAGCACCGTACTACCCGACGGATGGAGCAATTGTTGGCCACGAAACAGGGCAGCGATACGGGTGCCTTCGGGCATTTTCAGCTCGCGCAGGGGCGAACCGATGCACCATTTTTCCGCACCGAGGCGATAGACGAACAGCTCCCACTCGCTGGTGACGTGTACTTCCAGGGCCGAGCGGGAGATGGGCGCTGGCTCCGGGGGCACCGTCACCTTCAGCAGCTTGGCGACCCACGGCAGGCTCGTGCCCTGAACCAGCAGCGACACCAGCACGATAAAGAACGCGAGGTTGAAGTACAGCTGGGCGTTGGGCAGGCCGGCCATCAGCGGGAACACCGCCAGAATGATCGGGACCGCGCCGCGCAGGCCGACCCAGGAGATGAACGCTTTCTCACGCCCGTGAAACGCCTTGAACGGCAGCAGGCCAACCATCACCGACAGTGGCCGGGCAAACAGAATCATCCACAGCGCCAGTGCCAGTGCTGGCAAGGCAATAGGCAGCAGATCGTGAGGCGTCACCAGCAGCCCCAGCACCAGGAACATGCCGATCTGCGCCAGCCAGGCCATGCCATCGAGCATGTGCAAAATGCCGTGGCGGCTGCGCACCGGACGGTTGCCGATCACCAGGCCGCAGATATACACCGCCAGGAAGCCGCTGCCGTGCAGGGCGTTGGTCAGGGCAAACACCACCAGACCGCCAGCAATGACCAGAATCGGATACAAACCGGTGGCCAGGTTGATGCGATTGACCAGTTGCAGCATGAGCCAGCCACCGACCAGGCCGATGACGCCACCGATGCCGAATTCGCGCAGCAGGTGGGTCAGCAGGCTCCAGTGCAGGCCGGTCTGGCCGCTGGCGAGCATGTCGATCAGGGTGACGGTGAGGAACACCGCCATCGGGTCGTTGCTGCCGGATTCGATTTCAAGGCTGGCGGTTACCCGTTCGTTCAGGCCTTTGCCACCCAATAGCGAGAACACCGCCGCGGCGTCGGTGGAGCCGACGATGGCGCCGATCAGCAGGCCCTGGATCAGGTTCAGGTCGAACAGCCACGCGGCCGCCATGCCGGTCAGCCCGGTGGTAATCAGCACGCCGACCGTGGCCAGGGACAACGCCGGCCATAACGCCACGCGGAAACTCGACACCCGGGTGCGCAAGCCGCCGTCGAGCAGGATCACCGCCAGCGCGAGGTTGCCGACCAGATAAGCCGTGGGGTAGTTATCAAAAAGAATGCCGGCGCCATCGACACCGGCCGCCATGCCGACGGCCAGGATGATCACCAGAATCGGGATGCCGAGACGTGACGAAAGTGAGCTCACCAGAATGCTCGCACCTACCAGCAACGCGCCGATCAAGAACAGGCTGTTGATGGTCGTCGCATTCAAAGGCAGTACTCCAGAAAGCTGAAAGGCGGGCGCAAACTGACCATGCAGTCTGCGTGCCAGCGATTCTAACCTGTTGAAATGTGATGCTGTCAAAAAGCTTTTTCAGATCAAAAGATCGCAGCCTGCGGCAGCTCCTACACAGGGAAACTCATACTCCTGTGTAGGAGCTGCCGCAGGCTGCGATCTTTTTGCTTTTACTTAAAGATTAAACCGCCCAACCAGTGTGTTCAGGTCCACCGCCAGGCGCGACAGCTCATTGCTCGCCGCACTGGTCTGATTCGCCCCGGTGGCCGACTGCACCGACAGGTCACGGATGTTCACCAGGTTGCGATCCACTTCACGGGCCACCTGCGCCTGTTCTTCAGCGGCGCTGGCGATCACCAGGTTGCGCTCGTTGATTTCGACGATGGCGCTGTTGATGGTGTCCAGCGACATCCCGGCGCCGCGGGCGATGTTCAGGGTCGATTCGGCGCGTTCGGTGCTGTTGCGCATCGAATCCACCGCGTGCTCGGTGCCGCTCTGGATGCTGCCGATCATGCGTTCGATCTCGCTGGTCGACTGCTGGGTGCGGTGAGCCAGGGCGCGAACCTCGTCGGCCACCACCGCAAAACCACGACCGGCTTCACCGGCGCGCGCGGCCTCGATGGCGGCGTTCAACGCCAGCAGGTTGGTCTGGTCGGCCAGGCCGCGGATCACGTCCAGCACCTTGCCGATGTCGCGGGACTCGTTGGCCAGGTCGCCGATCAGGGTCGCGGTGCTCTGCACATCGGCGCTCATGCGTTCGATGGCGCTGACGGTTTCCTGCACCAGGTCACGGCCGTCGCCAGCAGAGGTGGTGGCATTCTTCGAGGCTTCGGACGTGCTGACCGCGTTGCGCGCGACTTCTTCCACGGCGCTGGTCATTTCGTTGACTGCGGTGGCGGCCTGTTCGATTTCGTTGTTCTGCCGGGTCAAGCCACGGGCGCTTTCGTCGGTGACGCTGTTGAGTTCTTCGGCAGCGGAAGCCAGTTGGGTGGCCGAGCCGGAAATGCGCTGCAATGTGTCACGCAGCTTGTCCTGCATCTTCGCCATGGCCAGCAGCAAACGGCCGGCTTCATCCTGGCCGTCAACGGTAATCGGACGCGTCAGGTTGCCTTCGGCAATTTGTTCGGCGGCGCCCAGGGCATTGGCGATCGGTTGGGTGATGCTGTTGGTCAGCAACCAGGCGAGCAGCAGCGTCAGGACGGTGGCGATCACCGAAAAGAGCGCATCCGTGCGGGGCTGAGGCTGCTGTATGGATGACATATCGGTCGCCTGGCTGAAGTCTTGAGCTCCTCGTGTTTTAGCCGGTTGCACCTTGTGGCGACGAAGTGCAGGAACCAGATTGGCCAATCACAGTCTTTAAAACTCGCGAGGAAGGTTGCCCGTCAGCAAAATCAAGGCTTTGCGCCTGTATAACCCTGGCATCCAGGGTGACTTTTCTTTATCGTACGCGCCCTTTGAAAAAGCCCGGAAAATCAAAATGTTGGAAGCATCCCTAAGCCAATTGGAACAACTGGTCAGCGACCTGGTGCAGCAGAACCAGAGCCTGACCGCGGAACTGGCCCAGGCCAAAGATGAAAACGAAAGCCTGCAACTGAGCCTGATGGAACACGAAGAGAAGCAAGGCGCCACGGCGGCTCGCATCCAGGCCCTGGTTGAGCGCGTCAGCGCAGGCCCTGTCAGCGCATGAGTTACAACGCCGCAGGGGTAAAAGTCGTCTCGATCCTGGGGGAGGACTATTCAATCAAGGCACCGGTCGGGGAAGAACAGACCCTGCTGGACGCCGCGTTGATGTTGAAGGCAGCCCTGGCCGAAACCAAGAGGAAGTACCCGACGCTGATCGGTGACCGACTGCTGGTGCTGGCGGCGATGAATCTGTGCTCCCAGCAGATCGAAATGCAGAAACAGCACAAGCTCGAACTCGACCGTTACCAAGAGCAAGTCAGCGCCACGGTTGAAGTGATCTCCAAGACGATCAATCAGGCCTGATCGGCTTTGCGCACAACCAAAGAATAGATTGTCGGTTGGTTTGTATACAATCGGCACGGCTGTTGCAGTGTTTCAGCCTCTTATTCTTTGGGGGTGCTCCATGCAGTTCTGGCGACGCAGTATTCAATGGCAGTTGATCCTGAGCATGGGCACCGCTCTGCTCGTCAGTATCCTGATCGTGGTTGGCATTTATACCCTGGTGGTCAACCGCCTCGCCCAGAGCTATCTGGTCGAGCAAGCCTTGCCGTCGAGCATCGAAGCGATGCGCAACGACATCGAGCGTATCCTCGTTCAACCCCTCACCGCCGCCAAGGACATCGCCAGCAACAGCATGGTGCGCGACTGGCTGGCCGGGGGTGAAGACAGTGCCCAGGCCGGCGCCTTTACTACCTATCTCGAAGGCATCCGCGCCGAGCACAAGGCCTTTACCGCGATTATTGTCGGCACTGCGTCCAACCATTACTTCACCGAAAAAGGCCTGGACCGGACCCTCAGTCGTTCCAATCCGAAAGACGCCTGGTTCTACTCGTTTCTCGACAGCAACCAGCCGCGCACCCTCAATATCGATAACGACACGGCCACTGGAGAACTGGCGCTGTTCATCGACTTCAAAGTCGAGCAGGCCGGTAAAGTCGTAGGCGTTGCCGGGCTTGGACTGAGCATGAAAGAGCTGTCTGAGCTGATCCACAACTTCAGCTTCGGGGAGCGCGGCAAGGTCTATCTCGTGCGTTCTGACGGTTTGATCCAGGTGCATCCCGAGGCGCAATTCAGCGGCAAACGCACTTTGACCGAGCAGATTGGTCCTACGGCGGCACAATCGGTGATGAGTCAAAACGCTGCCACCAGCAGCGGCTTCCAGCGTGACGGTGAAGACTTCCTCGCGTTAAGCCTGCCATTGCGCGATCTCGGCTGGACCCTGGTGGCTGAAGTGCCGCAATCTCAGATCTACGCCGAAGCCCGCCGCGCCATGTGGATGAGCAGTGGTATCGGCCTGGCGGTGGCCTTGGTGTGCCTGTTGCTGGTGGTGTTGCTGGCCCGTGGGCTGGTACGCCCGATTCGTCAGGTAACAGCGGCATTGGTAGCAATCGGTAGCGGCGGTGGAGATTTGACCCACAGGTTAGATTCCAGCCGTGCCGACGAACTGGGCGACCTGGCTCGTGGGTTCAATCGCTTTCTCGACAGCCAGCGCGACATGATTGGCGAAGTGCTGACCACCAGCGAGCGACTGCGCACCGCTGTCGGCCAGGTGGCGCGGGTTGTGGATAACACCGCTGAGCGCTCCGGCCGCCAACAGGAAATGACCGACATGGTCGCCACCGCTGTCCATGAAATGGGCCTGACCGTTCAGGAAATCGCCCAGAACGCCGGCAACGCGGCGGTCGCGTCGCAAACGGCTCGAGATGAGGCGATGCAGGCACGGGAGGTGGTGGGTGGCTCGATCCGCCATATCGAAAGCATGTCCGACGAAATCGGTGTCGCCGCCAGCGCAGTGGGTGAATTGGCGCATCAGGTGGCGTCGATCGACCAGGTGCTGGCGGTGATCCGCGGGATTTCCGAGCAGACCAACCTGCTGGCGCTCAATGCGGCCATTGAAGCGGCGCGGGCCGGGGACATGGGGCGCGGGTTTGCCGTGGTGGCCGATGAAGTGCGGACTTTGGCGCGGCGTACGCAGTCGTCCACTGATGAGATCCAGCAGATGATCGGCAGTCTCAAGCAGGGGGCGGAGAACGCGGTGTCGTCGATGCATTCCGGGCAAGCTGCGACAGGCACGGGTGTCGAGTCCAGCCAGCGTACCGGGGCTTCGTTGACCGCGATCACCGGGCAGGTGGAGCGCATCAGCGACATGAACCATCAGGTGGCGACGGCGACGGAAGAGCAGTCGGCGGTGACTGAGGAAATTAATCGTAACGTGCAGGGCATTTCCGATCTGGCCCGGGCGACGGCGGGGGAGGTCAGGGCCTGTCGGGATGATTGCCAGACGTTGCAGCGGTTGGCGGATGATCTGGCGCGGCAGATGGGTGGGTTCAAGCTGAGCTAGAAGCTCAAAATCAAAAGATCGCAGCCTTCGGCAGCTCCTACGTGGATCTGATACACCCTGTAGGAGCTGCCGAAGGCTGCGATCTTTTTTGTGGCCGTTACACCCTATACCTGGTCAGAACCACTCATCCTGCATCCCCAGGCAAACATCATCCCGCGCCTCAAGAATCGCCAGCTCATGGTGGCAACCCGGTACTTCCCACGTCAGGAAGTAGCGCGCTGCCTGCAGCTTGCCTTTATAGAAGGCCACGTCCGCCGCATTCCCCTTCGCCAGACCTTCCTCTGCGCGGATCGCCTGTTCCAGCCAGCGCCAACCAATCACCGTGTGGCCGAACACCTTCAGGTACAGCGCCGAATTCGCCAGGCTGCTGTTGACCTTGCCCTGGGCCAGGTCGGTCAGCAGGCCGATGGTCACGGTTTGCAGGCGCGCCACCAGTTTCTCCAGCGGTTCGCGTAGCCGCGTCAGCGAATCAAACGCCTGGGCGCGCTCGGCGGTATCGGCGATCAGGCGGATCAGCTGCTTGAGCCCCGCACCGCCGTTCTGCGCCAGTTTGCGCCCCAGCAGGTCCAGCGACTGAATGCCGTGGGTGCCTTCGTGGATCGGGTTCAGGCGGTTGTCACGGTAGTACTGCTCCACCGGGTATTCGCGGGTGTAGCCGTGGCCGCCGAGGATCTGGATCGCCAGTTCATTGGCCTTCAGGCAGAACTCCGACGGCCAGGATTTGACGATGGGTGTCAGCAAATCCAACAGTTCATGAGCTTGTTTGCGTTCGGCTTCGGTCGCAAGTGTGGTGGTGTCATCGAACAGTCGCGCCGCATAAAGACCCAAGTCAAACGAACCTTCCACGTAAGCCTTTTGTGTCAGCAGCATGCGTTTGACGTCGGCGTGCTGGATGATCGCCACCGGCGCGGTGTTCGGGTCTTTGCTGTCCGGCACGCGGCCCTGCGGGCGTTCGCGGGCGTATTCCAGCGAGTACAGATAGCCGGCGTAACCGAGCATCACCGCACCCATGCCGACGCCGATCCGTGCCTCGTTCATCATCTGGAACATGTAGCTCAAGCCCTGGTGCGGCTTGCCCACCAGATAGCCGACGCATTCGCCGTTATCGCCGAAATTCAGCGCGGTAGAGGTGGTGCCGCGCCAGCCCATCTTGTGGAACAGACCGGCCAGCAACACATCGTTGCGTTTGCCGAGGCTACCGTCGTCGTTGACCAGGAACTTGGGCACGATAAACAGCGAAATGCCCTTCACCCCGGCCGGCGCGTCCGGCAGCTTGGCCAGCACCATGTGTACGATGTTTTCCGACAGCGGGTGATCGCCACCAGAGATGAAGATCTTGTTGCCCTTGAGGCGATAAGTGCCGTCGGACGCAGGTTCCGCGCGGGTACGAATATCCGACAGCGACGAGCCGGCGTGGGGTTCGGTCAGGGCCATGGTGCCGAAGAAACGGCCGTCGATCATCGGTTGCAGGAAGCGGCGCTTCTGCTCTTCGGTGCCGAAGCTTTCGATCAGGTTCGCCGCGCCCATGGTCAGGAACGGGTACGACGTCGAAGCAGCATTGGCCGATTGAAAGTGCGCGAAGCAGGCCTGGGACAGCAGCGTAGGAAGCTGCATGCCGCCAGCGTCGAAACTGCGCGCGGCGTTGAGGAAACCGGCTTCGAGGAAGGCATCCACCGCCGGTTTCACTTCCGGAATCAGAATCGCCTGACCGTTCTCATAGCGCGGCTCGTTCTCGTCGCCCTTGCGGTTGTGCGGGGCGAAGAATTTCTCGGCGATGCTGCGGGCGGTGCCAATGGCCGCATCGAAGGTTTCGCGATTGTGCTCGGCGAAACGCTCACGCTGGGTCAGGCCCTCGGCATCGAGGACTTCATACAGCTCGAAAGCCAGATTGCGGGAACTGAGCAGCGTCTCGGACATGGCGGCCTACCTTTTGTTGGAATGGGCCGAGTCTAGTCTTGCGAATAGAGGCTGAACAGGATGATTGATCTTGGTGATGGAGAAGCAAAAGATCGCAGCCTTCGGCAGCTCCTACAGGAAAACGCATTCCAAATGTAGGAGCTGCCGAAGGCTGCGATCTTTTGATCTTGCTTCCAATAAACCCGGCGCCCATTGCGGGCACCTGGTCTTACAGCGATTTAGCCAATAGTCATCAGACTGGCATTACCACCCGCCGCAGCGGTGTTAACGCTCAACGCCCGCTCGATCACCAAACGCTCCAGCGCAATGTTGGTCTCGCCTTGTGACAGACCCTGCACACCGACGATGGCGCCGGCACGCTTGGCAACCTGCTGGCACACCGCACGCAACTGGTCGGAATGGCCGTGATGCACAACCGCATCAAACACCACCTCGTCCTTGTTCCAGTCGGAAACCAGCTTGATGCGTGCCTGAATGTCCTTCGGCAGGCGTGCGAACAAGGCCTTGGTCATGTCAGCTTCCGGCCACACCGCCGAACCACCGACAGCCAATACCGCCGTCAGTTGCGTCAGCAGATCGCCTTCGACTTCCGCCAGGCACAGCACGTGTTCCCGTGGCAGGATCGCATAGCTGTTGCGCTCGCCGGTCGGGCCGGCCAGTACGCGGGTGATGCCGCTTTGCGATTGCGCGGCGAACTGCACACACAGGGTGCTCAGGTCAGCGAACTTGTGGCTGTCGGCCCAGGCTTTCAGGGCGGTCAGCGGCTTGCTCATGGCGTCGCGCAGACGAACGTCCGGTGCTGCGGCAGCATCGCCACGAGCGAAGGACTGTTCAATCGCATCCGCAGGGCGCGTCGACAACAGGCGGTACAGGTACAGCGGGCCACCGGCTTTCGGGCCGGTACCCGACAGGCCTTCGCCGCCGAATGGCTGCACGCCTACTACTGCACCAACGATGTTGCGGTTGACGTAGACGTTACCGGCATTGACGTTGTCGATCACCTTGGCGATGGTCTCGTCGATGCGGGTGTGTACGCCCAGGGTCAGGCCGTAGCCGGAAGCGTTGATCTGAGCGATCAGTTGATCGATGTCCTTGCGCTTGTAGCGCACCACGTGCAGCACCGGGCCGAAGATCTCCCGTTGCAGTTCGTCGAAGCTTTCCAGTTCGATCAGGGTCGGCATCACGAAGGTGCCGCGTTTGACTTCTTCAGCGTCGGCGATGGCCACCTGGTACACGCTGCGACCTTTGTCGCGCATGGCCTGGATGTGCTTCTCGATGCCAGCCTTGGCTTCGGCGTCGATGACCGGGCCGATGTCCACGGACAGACGCTCAGGGTTGCCGAGACGGCTTTCAGCCATCGCGCCCTTGAGCATTTCGATGACGCGGTCGGCGGAATCTTCCTGCAGGCACAGGACGCGCAGGGCAGAGCAACGCTGGCCGGCGCTGTCGAAGGCCGAGGAAACCACGTCGATGACAACTTGTTCGGTCAGTGCCGAAGAGTCGACGATCATCGCGTTCTGGCCACCGGTTTCGGCGATCAGCGGGATCGGACGACCCTGGCTGTCCAAGCGACCGGCGATGTTGCGTTGCAGCAAGCGCGCGACTTCGGTGGAACCGGTGAACATCACGCCTTTGACGCGATCATCGCCGACCAGGCCGGCACCGACGGTTTCGCCACGGCCCGGCAGCAGTTGCAGCACGCCTTCCGGAATACCGGCTTCGAGCATCAGGCGCACGGCCTGAGCGGCGACCAGTGGCGTCTGTTCCGCAGGCTTGGCCAGTACCGGGTTACCGGCGGCGAGCGCAGCAGCCACTTGACCGCTGAAGATCGCCAGAGGGAAGTTCCACGGGCTGATGCACACCACTGGACCCAGCGGACGGTGAGCGTCATTGGTGAAATCGTTGCGTGCCTGCACCGCGTAATAACGCAGGAAATCCACGGCTTCACGCACTTCGGCGATGGCGTTGGCGAAGGTCTTGCCGGCTTCGCGGGCCAGCAGGCCCATCAGCGGCTGGATTTCGGCTTCCATCAGGTCGGCGGCACGTTCCAGGATCGCGGCGCGCTCGGCGGGCGGCGTGGCCTGCCAGATCGGTGCGGCGTTCAGGGCGCACTGGATCGCGTTGTCGACGTCTTCGACGGTCGCTTCCTGTACATGGCCGACCACGTCACGCAGGTCGGACGGGTTCAGGACCGGTGCTGGAGCTTCGGTGCTGGAGGCGCAACCGAGCATCGGCGCCGCTTTCCAGTGGTTGTGTGCGGTGGCCAGCAGGGCGCAGGACAGGGACGCCAAACGATGTTCGTTGGCCATGTCGATGCCGCTGGAGTTGGCGCGCTCGGAGCCATACAGGTCACGCGGCAGCGGGATGCGCGGGTGCGGCAGGCCGAAACCACCTTCCACGGTTGCCATCTGCTCGATGCTGGCTACCGGATCGGCTACCAGTTCCTGGATCGAAATCGACTGGTCGGCGATGCGGTTGACGAACGAAGTGTTCGCGCCGTTTTCCAGCAGGCGACGCACCAGGTAGGCCAGCAGGGTTTCGTGGGTACCGACCGGAGCGTACACGCGGCACGGACGGTTCAGCTTGCCTTCGGAAACTTTGCCTACAACCTGTTCGTACAGCGGTTCACCCATGCCGTGCAGGCACTGGAACTCGTACTGGCCCGGGTAATAGTTCTGACCGGCGATGTGATAAATGGCCGACAGGGTGTGGGCGTTGTGCGTAGCGAACTGCGGGTAGATGACTTCCGGCACCGACAGCAGCTTGCGGGCGCAAGCGATGTAGGACACGTCGGTGTACACCTTGCGGGTGTAGACCGGGTAGCCTTCCAGGCCTTCGACCTGGGCGCGCTTGATTTCGCTGTCCCAGTACGCGCCTTTCACCAGGCGGATCATCAGGCGATGACGGCTGCGGCGAGCCAGGTCGATCACGTAGTCGATCACGTACGGGCAACGTTTCTGGTAAGCCTGGATCACAAAACCGATGCCGTTCCAGCCAGTCAGCTGCGGTTCGAAGCACAGGCGCTCGAGCAGATCCAGCGACAGCTCCAGGCGGTCGGCTTCTTCGGCGTCGATGTTCAGGCCGATGTCGTATTGCTTGGCCAGCAGGGTCAGCGACAGCAGGCGCGGGTACAGCTCGTCCATCACGCGCTCGTACTGGGCGCGGCTGTAACGCGGGTGCAGGGCGGACAGCTTGATCGAGATGCCCGGGCCTTCATAGATCCCACGACCGTGGGAGGCTTTGCCGATCGAGTGGATGGCTTGTTCGTACGAGGCCAAGTACTTCTGCGCGTCGTGCTCGGTGAGTGCGGCTTCACCCAGCATGTCGTAGGAATAGCGGAAGCCCTTGGCTTCGAACTTGCTGGCGTTGGCCAGGGCTTCGGCGATGGTTTCGCCGGTCACGAACTGCTCGCCCATCAGGCGCATGGCCATGTCGACGCCCTTGCGGATCATCGGCTCGCCGCTCTTGCCGATGATGCGGCTCAGGGACGAAGTCAAACCGGCTTCGTTGTGGGTCGACACCAGTTTGCCGGTCAGCAGCAGGCCCCAGGTGGCGGCGTTGACGAACAACGACGGGCTGTTGCCCAGGTGCGGCTGCCAGTTGCCGGTGCTGATCTTGTCGCGGATCAGGGCGTCGCGGGTGCCTTTGTCCGGGATGCGCAGCAGCGCTTCGGCCAGGCACATCAGCGCCACGCCTTCCTGGGACGACAGGGAGAATTCCTGCAGCAGACCCTGAACGATGCCGGCACGGCCGCCGGCGCTCTTCTGGTTGCGCAGTTTTTCAGCAATCGAGGCGGCGAGTTTGTTGGTGGCTTCGGCCATCGGTGCCGGCAGGCGCGCCTGCTCGATCAGCATCGGCACGACTTCCGGCTCAGGGCGACGGTAGGCGGCGGTGATCGAGGCGCGCAGTACCGATTGCGGCAGGATGCTTTCGGCGAATTCGAGGAAGCACTGGTGGGCGTGATCCAGAGGCGCGTCGACGCTGTCGTCGGAATCCTTGGTCAAACCGCTCAGCTCAGTCAGGGTTGCACCACCCTCGAGTTTTTCCAGGTAATTGAAGATTGCCTGCTTGATCAACCAGTGCGGCGTGCGATCAATCGAGGTCGCGGCGGCCTTGAGGCGTTCGCGGGTCGGGTCGTCAAGTTTGACCCCAAGGGTGGTGGTAGCCATGTTTTTATCCTCATGTTTGCCACGACTGCGTGGCATCAGCTGGCGGCAAGATTAGCCGTGCGACTGTTGAGGTGCAACCGGGTGCAACCCTTTTTTTGTCGGAATATTACGCAGCTCGTCAGGAAATAAATTCTGGTACGACGGTGGCGCTTCTGCTTGGTGCTTTTTAGGGTGGTTGGCCCTCGTTCTTGCTCCGAAAAGGAGCAAAAACCGGGGTTTGATATTTATTTCCGACTGGGTGCAACTTATTCTCAAGAAACTGGTTGCACCTTATTTGCTTTGTTGAATAGCATTCGCGGCCAAGGTGCAACCCGGACAAAATCCGGGTGCTCCGGCTGATGGCTTTCCTGGGGAAACATCAGTCATAAATGCGCGGGAATCCGGATCGTCTGTCAAACGTCACCGTTTGCGAGCGGTTCACCAGCCGCCGCTACATAAAAACAAAGCCAGGGCGTAACTTAATGAGCGTAAGCAATCCAACCCTGATCACGTTCGTGATCTACATCGCAGCAATGGTGCTGATCGGCTTGATGGCCTATCGCTCCACCAACAACCTTTCCGACTACATTCTGGGCGGCCGTAGCCTGGGCAGCGTCGTGACCGCACTGTCCGCCGGTGCCTCCGACATGAGCGGCTGGTTGTTGATGGGTTTGCCCGGCGCGATCTACATGTCCGGTCTTTCCGAAAGCTGGATCGCCATCGGCCTGATCGTCGGCGCCTACCTGAACTGGCTGTTCGTCGCCGGCCGTCTGCGTGTGCAGACCGAGCACAACGGTGATGCACTGACCCTGCCGGACTACTTCGCCAGCCGTTTCGAAGACAAAAGCGGCCTGCTGCGGATCATCTCTGCGGTCGTGATCCTGGTGTTCTTCACTATCTACTGCGCTTCCGGCATCGTGGCCGGTGCCCGTCTGTTCGAAAGCACCTTCGGCATGTCCTACGAGACGGCGCTGTGGGCCGGTGCTGCGGCGACGATTGCCTACACCTTTATCGGCGGATTCCTGGCCGTGAGCTGGACCGATACCGTACAAGCCACCCTGATGATCTTCGCGTTGATCCTGACGCCGGTTATCGTGCTGCTGGCCACCGGCGGCGTCGACACCACTTTCCTGGCCATCGAAGCGCAAGATCCAAGCAACTTCGACATGCTCAAGGGCACTACTTTCATCGGCATCATCTCGCTGATGGGCTGGGGTCTGGGCTACTTCGGCCAGCCGCACATCCTGGCGCGTTTCATGGCTGCCGATTCGGTTAAATCGATCGCCAACGCCCGTCGCATTTCCATGACCTGGATGATCCTGTGCCTGGGCGGCACCGTGGCAGTGGGCTTCTTCGGTATTGCCTATTTCTCGGCGCACCCGGACATGGCTGGCGCGGTCTCCGAGAACCACGAGCGTGTGTTCATCGAACTGGCCAAGATCCTGTTCAATCCATGGATCGCGGGTATCCTGCTGTCGGCCATTCTGGCTGCCGTCATGAGCACCCTGAGCTGCCAGTTGCTGGTGTGCTCGAGCGCCCTGACCGAAGACTTCTACAAGACCTTCCTGCGTAAATCCGCTTCGCAGCTGGAACTGGTGTGGGTCGGCCGTGCCATGGTGTTGTTGGTTGCCCTGGTGGCGATCGCCCTAGCGTCCAACCCGGAAAACCGTGTACTGGGTCTGGTGAGCTATGCCTGGGCCGGTTTCGGTGCTGCATTCGGTCCGGTCGTGCTGATCTCCGTGATCTGGAAAGACATGACCCGCAATGGCGCACTGGCCGGTATCCTGGTCGGCGCGATCACCGTGATCGTCTGGAAACACTTCGAACTGCTGGGCCTGTACGAAATCATCCCTGGTTTCATCTTCGCCAGCCTGGCGATCTACTTCGTCAGCAAAATGGGCACGCCGACTGCCGGCATGTTCCAGCGTTTTGCTGCTGCAGAGAATGATTACCGCCTGAACAAGTGATGAGTGATGGGTTGAACTCTTCCCATCCCTGATAAAAGAACGGCTCGCAGCTTTAATAGTGCGGGCCGTTTTTTTTGCTTCTCCGATATCCGTGGTGCCCGACATCATCTGCGAAATTTCCGGGCAGGGTCTTCGGACGTTTCCTTCAAAACGTAGTGGTTTTCATGAAGTGGTGCGATGTGAGTTCCGTCGATAGTCTTTGGCGGTCACTGACAATTCAGTGGTGGGGTGTAGGAACCCGTTAAGACCACGAGACACGCTTGGCATCGACACCTGAATTGCGGCCACTAACGTGCGCCCGTAAGATCTGTTGCGGCGGCTGTGCGCGGGCACGCTTCGGCGTGGTCGAGTTCTCTGGTCTCGATATTCCTACCCCGCGTATGGCTGCCACCCAAGCCTGTAGGAAGGCCGATGGTAGTCCCACTTCTACCAGAGGTTAAAAAATGAAAACAATTCACCCTGACCCACCCTACAAAAAACCAATCCCCCATCCCGACAACCGCTTCATGGCATTGACCGGCAACTGCACCGACATGCCCACCCTGTTCGTCGACACCCATGCGCCGCTCGACATCCTCACCGATGCCGCCAACTACAGAATCCGCGCAGTCACCCAAGTGCTTGAGAACCTGTCCATGCGCGGTTCTATCGAGTGCGAGTCCTTCATCCTCAGCGATTTCGCCTTGCTCTGCGCAATTACGTTGCGCGATGGCTGTGATGTGCTGGATGTGGTTGGGCGGCGGTTGCGAGCGCGGCCTTCGGCGGGGGTGTAGGCGTCGCCACGAGATCAAGATCAAAAGATCGCAGCCTTCGGCAGCTCCTACAGGGACGTGGCGGGTTCGCCGCTTGGCTGCCAACCCCTGACTTGCCGGCCGGTAAAAGGTAAACTTCCCGGCCTTCGCAGGAGCAACCATGAATTATCGTCACGCCTTCCATGCCGGCAATCACGCCGATGTGTTCAAACACCTGACTTTGACCCGCCTCATCGCCCTGATGTCGCGCAAGGAGCAGCCGTTTGCCTATCTCGACACTCACGCCGGCATCGGTCTGTATGACCTTCAGGGTGATCAGGCCAACCGTACCGGTGAGTACCTGGAAGGCATTGCGCGTTTGTGGGATCAGCCGGATCTGCCGATCCTGACCGCTGATTACATGCAGGTGCTGCACGAGATGAACCCGGATGGTCAGTTGCGCTATTACCCGGGGTCGCCGGAGTTGGCGCGACGCCTGACTCGCCCGCAGGACCGTGTGTTGCTCAACGAGAAACACCCGGAAGACGGCGTGCTGCTCAAGGACAACATGGCCGGTGATCGCCGGGTCAAGGTGCACCTTGGCGAAGGCTGGCATGTGCCGCGGGCCCTGCTGCCGGTGCCGGAGAAGCGTGCGGTGATGTTGATCGATCCGCCGTTCGAGAAGCTCGACGAGATGCAGCGCTGTGCCGCGTCGTTGAAGGAAGCGATTGGCCGGATGCGCCAGACCGTGGCGGCTATCTGGTACCCGGTAAAGGATCAGCGTGCGTTGCGCCGCTTCTATCAGGACCTGGCCGGTACCGGTGCGCCGAAGTTGTTGCGGGTGGAGTTGCTGGTGCATCCGCTGGATACGCCCAACAGCCTGAACGGTTCCGGGCTGGCGATTGCCAATCCGCCGTGGGGGCTGGAGGAAGAGTTGCGTGAGCTGCTGCCGTGGTTGTCCCAGAAGCTGGGGCAGACCCAGGGTGGGTGGCAGATGGATTGGTTGATTGCCGAGTAGTAGCTGCATGATCAAAAGATCGCAGCCTGCGGCAGCTCCTACAGGGTTATGCGTACACCCGTAGGAGCTGCCGAAGGCTGCGATCTTTTGTTTTGGCGGTCAGATCGGGCAGGTCACGCCGGTACCGCCGATCCCGCAATAGCCTTCCGGGTTTTTCGCCAGGTACTGCTGGTGATACGTCTCGGCAAAATAGACGGTCGGGGCCTGGTCGATTTCGGTGCTGATTTCACCGAGACCGGCCTTGGATAGCTCGACCTGGTAGGTTTCCTTGCTCTTGAGCGCCGCGTCCAGTTGTTCCTGGCTGGTGGCGTAGATCACCGAACGGTACTGGGTGCCGATGTCATTGCCCTGGCGCATGCCCTGCGTCGGGTTGTGCAATTCCCAGAACATCGCCAGCAGTGCTTCGTAGCTGACCTTGGCCTTGTCATACACCACCAGCACCACCTCGCTGTGGCCGGTCAGGCCCGAGCAGACTTCTTCGTAGGTCGGGTTCGGCGTGAAACCGCCGGCGTAGCCGACCACGGTGCTGACCACGCCTTCTCGCTGCCAGAAGCGGCGTTCCGCGCCCCAGAAGCAGCCGAGGCCGAAGATCGCGAAGTCGACATCTTCGAAGAACGGGCCGAGCAAGGGGGTGTCTTTAAACACAAAGTGCTTTTCAGGCAGGGTCATCGCGGTTTCGCGGCCAGGCAGAGCTTGTTCTTTAGTCGGGAGCACGTTTTTGTTCACCAGAATTTCCGAGCGCAGAACCATGATCAGTCCTCTCAGTCAGGATAATTAGACAGATAAGCAGTTTGCCCGAGAGTTGGATCGCTGTCAGGCGATTGGGCCACGCGGGTAGCGTTTGAGCTTGTCGATCAGCTCATTGCCCGGGATCGGACGGTCGAACAGGTAGCCCTGGCCGACGTCGCAGCGGTGACGGCGCAGGAACGACAACTGCTCGGCGGTTTCGATGCCTTCGGCCACGACCTTGAGTTTCAGGTTGTGGGCCATGGCGATCACCGCGGAGGTGATTTCCATGTCGTCCTGGTTGTCCGGGATCTCGTGGATGAAGCTTCGATCGATCTTGATGATGTCGATGGGGAATTTTTTCAAGTAGCTGAGCGACGAGTAACCGGTGCCGAAGTCGTCCATGGCCAGGGTCAGGCCCAGGCGCTTGAGTTGGTCGAGTTGCAGGTGGGTGTCTTCGGTGGCTTCCAGCAGCAGGCCTTCGGTCAGCTCCAGCTCCAGCAAATGAGCTGGCAGGGCTTCTTCCTTGAGGATGTTGGCAATGGAGGCCACCAGGTCCGGATCGGAGAACTGCTTGGGCGACAGGTTGATCGCTACTTGCAGGTTGCCCAGGCCGGCGGCGGTCAGCGCTTTGCTCATGCGGCAGGCCTGGCGGGCGATCCATTTGCCGATCGGTATGATCAAGCCGGTTTCTTCGGCGACGCTGATGAACTGGTCCGGGCGAATCATGCCCTTTTCCGGATGATCCCAGCGCAGCAGTGCTTCCATCCCCAGCAGGCGACCGCTGCGCAGGCACAGCTTTGGCTGGTAGAACACGTCGAGTTCGTTCTGGGTCAGGGCGCGGCGCAGGTTGTTTTCGACAAACAGCTTGTAGCTGGCCTCGGCGTTCAGCGCTTCGGTGAACACTTGCACCTGGTGTTTGCCGTTGGCCTTGGCCTTGTGCAGCGCTAGCCCGGCGTTGCGCATCAGGGTTTGCGGGTCGCGCCCGTGCAGCGGCGCGCAGGCCAGGCCCACGGAGCCAGTGACGCTGATCAACTGGTTGTCGACGAACATCGGTTTGTCGAGGGTCGCCAGCAACTGGTTGGCTACTTGCTGGCCTACCGTGAGGTCGCTGTTGTCCAGCAACACGGCGAATTCGTTACTGGCGAATCGCGCCAGGCTGCCGCTCGGGATCAGGCTGTTGCGCAGGCGTCGGGCCAGGCTGATAAGCAGTTTGTCGCCGGTCTGGTGGCCGAGGCTGTCGTTGATCCGCTTGAAGTTGTCGATGTCCACCAGCAACAGGCTGATCGGCGCGTCGCTGTCCCGGGCGAAGCGTTCATCGAGGTTGCGGATGAACGCCGGGCGGTTGCCGAGATTGGTCAGGTTGTCGGTGTAGGCCAGGCGCTCGATACGCTGCTGAGCGAGCTTGGTCTGGGTGATGTCTTCGTAGATGCCGATGTAGTGGGTCAGCTCGCGGTTGTCGCCGTAAACCTTGGAGATCGACAACTGGCCCCAGTAGGGTTCGAGGTTTTTCCGGCGGCTCTTGAATTCGCCTTGCCAACTGTTGCTCTTGGCCAGCGCCGAAGGTGCGTCGAACAGCAGTTCGCTGAGGTTCTCCAGGGCCGGTAGTTCTGACAGGCGCTGACCGTGCACTTCTTCGGTGGAATATTGGGTGATCGCGGTGAAGCTCGGGTTGACGTATTCCACCACGCCATCGCAGTTGACCAGCAAAAAGGCGTTGGCACTTTGTTCGACCGCACGCTGGAACAGGTGCAGGGCGCTGGTGGCGGTTCGCCGGTTGTGGTTGCTGATGACTTGGGCAAACTGGTCTGCCAGCTCTCCGGCGAAGGCGATTTCATCCGACTGCCAGGCGCGGGTCGCACCGGTCTGCTCCAGGCACAAAACGCCGACCACCTGACCATCGACGCGGATACTGGCGTCGAGCATTGCGTTGACGTCGCGCGGTCGCAGGCTTTCGGCCATCTCCCGGGTGCGTGGGTCGCGCATGGCGTTATGGGCGTCGATGGCACGGCCGGTGTGCAGGGCGTCGAGGTAATTGGGGAAAACGCTGACGTCGATCGGTTGCGGCAGCAGGTATTCCTGATTCGTGCGGTGATAGGCCGAGATCGGCACCAGCATCGAGCCTTCGAGGTGCCACAGGCTGGCACTGTCGATTTCGTAGATGTCGCAGGCGCTGCGGGTGATCAGTTCGGCGGCTTCGCGCAAGGAGTTGTTGCTGCTGTAGCGTTGACGGGTGAGCAGCAGGATCAGGTCCTGCTGGGCACGCACCCGCTCCAGGTGCAGCAGTTGCTCCTGCTGGGCACGCTGATTGAGTTCCAGGGCGATTTGCAGGCGCGAGTTCTGGGTTTCCAGATCCAGGGCCGGTTGCAGCGGGTCATCCTCGAACAGGCCGTCGATGACCAGCAGGTAGCCGCGCAACAGGTGTCGATTGTGTTGTTTGTAGGCTTCGCCCAGTTCAAGCAGAGTCAGAGAGCCAGAGGCGGTGTGCAGGGTGTAGCGGATCAGGTAGTGCGTGCTTTCAGTCAGTTGCTGCTGGATCGCGTCGTGCAGTTGATAGCGCGCTTGCGGCTCCATCAGGCTGGCGTAGGGCGAGCCCACCAGCGCACACAGCTCAACGGCGGGCAGGCCGAACTGGCGTTCGCAATTGGGATCGAGAAACAGCAGCGCCCAGCTGGGTTCATTAAGCCGTTCGAAACGCAGCATGCCGAGCCGCGAGGGCACAGGCAACTGCGTCACTACCTCGGCCACCATACGGCTGGCGGCATCGGGTTGGCTTTTCATGGAGGGAAACTCGCTTCGAATATGCTGAACGCGCCGGGCTCTCGCCCTCTTTACTGTTGCCTGCGGCAAGGTTGCATCATTGCGACACCGACTGACAAGAGAGATGAAGGCCAAGTGCTATAAGAATATGTCGGCAGACGACGGGATTTCTTCAGTCGCTGGCAAAAAGTATTGCTATTCGCCGAAAAATCGCAGTTTTGCAAGTATTGCCAATGACTGCGATCTGTTTCCAGGTCAGCGAATCGGGATGCCAATGGACTGCAAAAGCTTGCCCTCCCGGTCGTGAAAATTCACCTGGAGCTGCCCGGCATCGACGACCAGGTGTGCAAAGTTATCCTGGCTGATCACGTTGCTGGTCAGTTCATGTCGATAGTCGCCGGAGGCGGTGCGGACCAGGGGTTGATCGAGGACGAACGTGGCGGTCGTAGCATAGGGCAGCATTTTGCTGTTGCACAGCGGTGACGAGACAATGGTGTGGACTTCGAAGTCCGGGTCCTCGCTGTGGGTCAACCGACTGGTCAGCGAGCCGTGGACATCCCCGGAAATGAACACGACATTCTTGATGCGGTGTGTGCGAATGGTCTCCAGCAACCGTAGCCGTTGTTCGGGAAAGGCTTGCCAGGCGTCACCATCCGCGCGTTTTTGGTCAGGGTAGAACATGACACTGGTGACCACGAATTTGACCCGCGCCGGGCTGTTTATCAACCAGTCGCACAAGGCCTGCTCCTGGGCTGCGTCGAGAATGCGTCGGTCAGTGGCCGACAGATTGCGTCGGGTTCGACTGTCGGTAACAAACCATTCGATATCACCCTCAGTAAATTGATACCAGTATTTGTCCAGTCGTTTATTTATCAGTCCGTCATTGGTTAGTGCATGAGCTGGACTATGGCTGGCCTGATACAACTCGTAGGCCCTGATTGCGTTTGCATATAAGTAGTCATCGGACTTGCTCTTGTTGGCGGGCCAGTTGTCCTCTATTTCATGGTCGTCAAGGATCATGTAAGTGGGCAGGTTGGACATTAGCCTCGCGATATTTATCTGCGAAAACGCCACGCGATATTTTTGCAGAATTTCCTTGAGTTCCCGATCAGGGGCAATGATGTTCAAATCATCGACATAGATTTGGTCTCCCGTCATCACCAGGGCGCTGACGGGAGGACTGGCTTGCTCCACCATGCGTGAAATTGAAGCGAAGATTCTGTCGCCCAAGTGAGGGGCGAATGCGATGCCGGCGGTCATGCTCAGGTATCGGCAGGAGCCGACAATGTAGGCTCTTGGCAGGCCAGCCTGGCTGGAGCGGGTACGCAAGTGATAAACCTGCCGTGGCCATTGCAGCGGCAACTCCTTCACCGTATCGACGGTGTGCGCCGGGCTCATCGGGCTGAACCACCCGGCCTGATACTCATAGTCGGAGTCGGCGGACAGGTTGTTTAGTGCAAAGACTTCGCACATGTCGTGCTCGGGTTCGAGTTTCGCAAAGTTGCCTTTTGACCAGTGATCTTCGCCTAGTCGTCTATAACGAATGCCGGCAAAAACCAAAGTGTTTTTATTGTGTTCGCCGCGCAAGAAAATACGCGCGTGATTAGTGGTGGTGTGACCAATAATCGGGCCGACAGTTGGTTTGAGCATGTTTGAGTCCATTCGGCTGCTTACGAATTAGTTAGATGGTTGTTTCGGATGTAATAAGTAGTCTTTCAGCCAAGGCTAGTTATTTGGCCCGAAAAAATATCTGGCAGAAATGGATTCGAGTTGTGGGCGATATCAGCCACAAATGTAGGAAGACGTTTTAAGTAAAAAATTCAGGCAAAAAAAGCCCCGCCAAATTGGCGGGGTTGAGGTACGAGCGTGGCGCTCGGAAACGTGGAACGCAACTGGCCCTCCGGTGAAGGAGGGCCGGTCGGTGTTACAGGAGCATGGTGCGGATGTCGCCCAGCAGGTCGCTCAGACGCTTGGTGAAGCGTGCAGCAGCGGCGCCGTTGATCACACGGTGATCGTAGGACAGCGACAGCGGCAGCATCAGTTTCGGCTGGAAGGCTTTGCCGTCCCAGACTGGCTGGATGGTTGCCTTGGAAACACCGAGGATCGCCACTTCCGGCGCGTTGACGATCGGCGTGAAGCCGGTGCCGCCAATGTGGCCGAGGCTGGAAATGGTGAAGCAGGCGCCTTGCATCTCGTCCGACGAGAGCTTCTTGGTCCGGGCTTTTTCAGCCAGGGAAGCAGCCTCGGCGGCCAGTTGCAGCAGGCTCTTCTGGTCGACGTTCTTGATGACCGGTACCAGCAGGCCATCCGGGGTGTCGACGGCGAAGCCGATATTCACGTATTTCTTGCGGATGATCGCTTTGCCGCTTGGCGCCAGCGAGCTGTTGAAGTCCGGCAGTTCCTTGAGCAGGTGCGCGCAGGTCTTGAGCAGCAACGGCAGGATGGTCAGCTTGACGCCGGCCTTCTCTGCGACGGCTTTCTGGGCAACACGGAACGCTTCGAGCTCGGTGATATCCGCCGAATCGAATTGCGTTACGTGCGGCACGTTCAGCCAGCTGCGGTGCAGGTTGGCGGCGCCGACCTGCATCAGGCGGGTCATCGGCACTTCTTCGATTTCACCGAAGCGGCTGAAGTCCACGACCGGAATCGGCGGGATGCCCGCGCCACCGTTTGCGCCAGCAGCAGCGGCTGGTGCTTCCTTGGCCTTCTGCATCATGGCCTTGACGTAAACCTGCACGTCTTCTTTCAGGATGCGACCGTGCGGACCGCTGGCACCCACTGCGTTCAGCTCGACGCCGAATTCACGGGCCAGTTGACGCACGGCAGGGCCGGCGTGAACCTTGGCGCCCGGCTTGGCTGGAGCAGCAACCGGGGCAGCAACAGGTGCGGCGGCGGCAGGTGCAGCAGCAGCGGCTGGAGCAGGTGCGCTCGGAGCAGCAGCGGCAGGTGCGGTCGCAGCAACAGGTGCGGCCGGCGCAGCGCCTTTGACTTTCAGCTTGAGGATCAGGTCGCCGGTACCGACTTCGTCATCGAGCTTGATGGAAACGCTTTCCACCACGCCAGCGGCAGGCGATGGAATTTCCATGCTCGCCTTGTCGGATTCCAGGGTGATCAGTGACTGGTCGGCCACAACGGTGTCGCCGGCCTTGACCAGGACTTCGATGATCTTGGCCTTGCCCGCCGAACCGATGTCCGGAACGTGGATGTCCTGAACGCTATCGGCCACTGGAGCAGCCGGTGCGGCAGCGGCAGGCGCTGGAGCAGCGGCGGCAGGTGCGGCCGCCTGAGCAGGAGCGGCAGCAGCCGGTGCCGCAGCACCCGCCACTTCCAGGTCCAGAATCAGGTCGCCGGTGCCGACTTCGTCGTTGAGCTTGACGCTGATGGCCTTGACCACGCCAGCGGCAGGCGACGGGATTTCCATGCTCGCCTTGTCCGATTCCAGGGTGATCAGCGACTGATCAGCCGCGACGGTGTCGCCGACCTTGACCTGGATCTCGATGATCTGGGCCTTGCCCGACGAACCGATGTCCGGCACGTGCACTTGCTGAACGCTGGCAGCAGCCGGCGCAGCAGCAGGAGCAGGGGCGGCGGCAGGTGCAGCAGCCGGTTTGGCTTCAGCCTTGGCCGCCGGTGCGGCTGCCGCAGGGGCCGCAGCAGCACCTTCGACTTCCAGCTCCAGCAGTTCGTCGCCTTCTTTCAGGCGATCGCCCAGCTTCACTTTCAGGCTCTTGATGATACCGGCCTTCGGCGCAGGCACTTCCATGCTCGCCTTGTCCGATTCCAGTGTCAGGATGCTCTGGTCGGCTTCGATACGGTCGCCGACCTTCACAAACAGTTCAATTACTTCACCTTCACCGCTGCCGATGTCAGGTACGCGAATGAGTTCGCTCACAGAATCTCTCCTCAGCAGTCCAGTGGGTTGCGTTTTTCCGGGTTGATACCGAACTTGGCGATGGCCTCGGCCACAACCTTAGGTTCGATGTCACCACGGTCAGCCAATGCTTCCAGGGCTGCCAACACCACGAAATGACGGTCGACTTCGAAGAAATGACGCAGTTTCTTGCGGCTGTCGCTGCGGCCGAAACCGTCGGTGCCCAGGACTTTGAATTCCTTGGACGGTACCCACTGACGGATCTGCTCGGCGAACAGCTTCATGTAGTCGGTAGAGGCGATGACCGGACCTTTACGGCCGTTCAGGCACTCTTCGACGTAGCTCAGCTTAGGCTTCTGGCCAGGGTGCAGACGGTTGGTGCGCTCAACGGCCAGGCCGTCGCGACGCAGTTCGTTGAAGCTGGTAACGCTCCACACGTCGGCGCCGACGTTGAACTCCTCACGCAGGATCTTCGCTGCTTCACGGACTTCACGCAGGATGGTGCCGGAGCCCATCAGCTGAACGTGGTGCGCCGCTTCGCGGTTGTCTTCTTCGAGCAGGTACATGCCTTTCTTGATGCCTTCTTCGGCACCGGCCGGCATGGCTGGCTGCTGGTACGACTCGTTCATCACGGTGATGTAGTAGAAGACGTCCTGTTGCTCTTCGGTCATCTTCTTCATGCCGTCCTGAATGATCACCGCCAGCTCGTAGCCGTAGGTTGGATCGTAGGTGCGGCAGTTCGGGATGGTCGAGGCCAGCAGGTGGCTGTGACCGTCTTCGTGTTGCAGGCCTTCACCGTTCAGGGTAGTACGGCCGGCGGTGCCGCCGATCAGGAAGCCACGGGTGCGGCTGTCGCCGGCGGCCCATGCCAGGTCGCCGATACGCTGGAAGCCGAACATCGAGTAGAAGATGTAGAACGGCAGCATCGGCTGGTTGTGGCTGGAGTACGAAGTACCGGCAGCGATGAAGGAGCTCATGGCGCCCGCTTCGTTGATGCCTTCCTCGAGGATCTGGCCCTTCTGGTCTTCCTTGTAGAACATCACCTGGTCTTTATCGACTGGCTCGTAGAGCTGGCCGACGGAGGAGTAGATGCCCAACTGACGGAACATGCCTTCCATACCGAAGGTACGGGCTTCGTCCGGGATGATCGGCACGATGCGCGGACCGATTTCCTTGTCCTTGACCAGTTGCGCGAGGATCCGCACGAAGGCCATGGTGGTGGAGATTTCGCGGTCGCCCGAGCCGTCCAGGATCGCCTTGAGGGTGTCCAGTGGCGGAGTCGGGATGTTGAAGCTCTTGGCGCGACGCTGAGGCACGAAGCCGCCCAGTGCGGTACGGCGCTCGCTCAGGTAACGGGCTTCGGCGCTGCCTTCTTCCGGTTTGAAGAATGGCAGGTTTTCCAGTTCATCGTCCTTGACCGGGATGTCGAAGCGGTCGCGGAACAACTTCAGGCTGTCGACATCGACTTTCTTGGTGTTGTGCGCAGTGTTCTTCGCTTCGCCGGCACCGGTGCCATAACCCTTGATGGTCTTGGCCAGGATGACGGTCGGTTGTTCTTTGTGGTTGACCGCTTCGTGGTACGCCGCGTAGACCTTGTACGGGTCGTGGCCGCCACGGTTGAGTTTCCAGATCTCGTCGTCGGACAGGTCTTCGACCATTGCCTTGAGTTCAGGCGTGTTGAAGAAGTGTTCACGCACGAACGCGCCGTCTTTGGCTTTGTAGTTCTGGTACTCGCCGTCGATGACTTCGTCCATGCGACGTTGCAGGATGCCGTGGGTGTCCTTGGCCAGCAGCGGGTCCCAGAAACGGCCCCAGATGACTTTGGTCACGTTCCACTGAGCGCCGCGGAACACGCCTTCGAGTTCCTGGATGATCTTGCCGTTGCCGCGAACCGGGCCGTCGAGGCGCTGCAGGTTGCAGTTGATGACGAAGATCAGGTTGTCCAGCTTCTCGCGGCCGGCCAGGGAGATCGCGCCCAGGGATTCCGGCTCGTCGCACTCGCCGTCGCCCAGGAAGCACCAGACTTTCTGCTTGCCGGCAGGAATGAAACCACGGTGTTCCAGGTACTTCATGAAGCGTGCCTGGTAGATCGCCTGGATCGGGCCCAGACCCATGGATACGGTCGGGAACTGCCAGAAGTCAGGCATCAGCCAAGGGTGCGGGTAGGACGACAGGCCCTGACCGTCGACTTCCTGGCGGAAGTTGTTCATCTGGTCTTCGGTGATGCGGCCTTCCATGAATGCACGGGCGTAAACGCCTGGCGAGGTGTGGCCCTGGAAGTAGATCAGGTCGCCGCCGTGTTCGTCGCTCGGGGCCTGGAAGAAGTAGTTGAAGCCGATGTCATACAGGGTCGCACTGGAGGCGAAGCTGGAGATGTGACCGCCGAGGTCAGAATCTTTCAGGTTCGTACGCATTACCATGGCCATCGCGTTCCAGCGTACCAGCGAGCGAATGCGGCGTTCCATGAACAGGTCGCCAGGCATGCGTGCTTCGTGGGTTACCGGGATGGTGTTGCGGTAAGGCGTGGTGATGGCGTAAGGCAACTGCGAACCGCTGCGGGTCGCCAGTTCACCCATACGGGTCATCAGATAGTGAGCACGGTCTTCGCCTTCTTTGTCGAGAACCGATTCCAGGGCGTCCAGCCATTCCTGGGTTTCGACGGGATCGAGGTCTTGCATGGCTTGCTCCAGGGCGGAAAGGCTACCAGAATCGGTTGCCTGAGTTTGCGACTGGCCTTGTGGGCAGACGATATAAATTCTTGGATTGCCGATAGGTTGTTCCGGCGGCGTGTAGTTTTACTACAAATCTTCCGGCATTTCAGCCCGGCTAATGTATATACGAGTAGTAAAACTACAGAAGAGCGGCTTGTGGCCCCCGGCTGCGTTGTGAGAATAATCGTTAAGGTTGGTCTTTTTCCAACTACAAAAGGTAAAAGCTTGATGCTGGCTGCCAAAATTAAAGAAATTTCAGCTATTTCTAACTTTTGTTCGACACTCCCTCAGGTAGTGGGTTTTCGAAAACCACTACATGCAGTCCGTTGTACGCCGATCAAGGATAGACCATGAGCCTCCCTTCGCTTGCCGAACTGCCCGCCATTCTCCAGCCGTTTGTCACCCGCGCCGAGCAGTCGTTCCGGGCTGCCGTCGCCGCTCTGGACGATGACCACGGGCTGTCTGCCTGGACGCCGGAACGCTGGGCGCAATTTGCCCGCGTCACCGCCGCCAGCGATTTCGTGATTGAACAGTGTGTTCGTGACCCTTTGATGTTGCTGGAGCTGGTGCAGTCCGGCGAACTGGACCGCAGCTTCGCCCCCGGTGAGTTGTGCGGGCAGATCGCGGCCGCCGTGAACGTGGCCGAGACCGACGATCTGCTTGGCCGCGCCTTGCGCCGCCAGCGCGCACGCCATCAGGTGCGGATCATCTGGCGCGACCTGACCCGCCAGGCTGATTTGATCCAAACCTGCCGCGACCTCTCGGACATGGCCGATGCGAGCATCGATCAGGCCTATCAATGGTTGTACACGCGCCATTGCCAGCAGTTCGGCGTGCCGACCGGCCGGCGCAGCGGCGAGCCGCAGCAGATGGTCATTCTCGGCATGGGCAAGCTCGGTGCCGTGGAGCTGAACCTGTCGTCGGACATTGACCTGATTTTCGCTTATCCCGAGGGTGGCGAAACCGTCGGCGTGAAACGCCCGCTGGATAACCAGGAGTTCTTCATCCGTCTGGGCCAGCGGCTGATCAAGGCCCTGGACCCGATGACTGTCGACGGCTTTGTATTCCGCGTCGACATGCGCTTGCGTCCCTACGGTTCGGCGGGCGCACTGGTGCTGAGCTTCAACGCACTGGAGCAGTATTACCAGGATCAGGGGCGCGACTGGGAGCGCTACGCGATGATCAAGTCGCGGGTGGTGGCCGGTGATCAAGTAGCCGGGGCGCAACTGCAAGACATGCTGCGGCCATTCGTTTACCGGCGTTACCTGGACTTCTCGGCCATCGAAGCGCTGCGCACCATGAAGCAGCTGATCCAGCAGGAAGTGCGGCGCAAGGGCATGGCCGACAACATCAAGCTTGGTTCCGGCGGTATTCGCGAAGTCGAGTTTATTGCCCAGGCGTTCCAGCTTATCCACGGCGGCCGCGATCTGAGCTTGCAGCAGCGCCCACTATTAAAGGTGCTGAGCACGCTGGAAGGTCAGGGTTACCTGCCGCCGGCCGTGATCAGCGAGCTGCGTGAAGGCTACGAATTCCTGCGTTACACCGAACACGCGATTCAGGCGATTGCCGATCGCCAGACGCAAATGTTGCCCAATGGCGAGCAGGATCAGGCGCGCATTGCCTTTATGCTGGGCTTCGCCAACTGGACGGCGTTCCACGAACAACTGATGTATTGGCGCGGCCGAGTGGCCTGGCACTTCGGGCAGGTGATCGCCGATCCCGATGAAGAACAGGGCGCTGAAAGCGAAGTGGTGGTCGGCGGTGAGTGGTTGCCGTTGTGGGAAGAGGCCCAGGACGATGAGGCCGCCTGTCGCCAACTGCAGGAGGGTGGTTTCAAGGATGCTCCCAAAGCCTTGAGAGCCCTGGCCGGCTTGCGCGGTAGCCCGCAATTGAGGGCAATGCAGCGTCTGGGTCGCGAACGTCTCGATGCTTTTATTCCGCGTTTGCTGGCACAGGCCGTGGAACATGACAATCCGGACCTGGTACTGGAACGGGTGCTGCCGCTGGTCGAAGCCGTGGCCCGTCGTTCCGCGTACCTGGTGCTGCTAACCGAGAACCCCAGTGCGTTGCGGCGGTTGCTGACGCTGTGCGCGGCGAGCCCGTGGATCGCCGAGCAAATCACCCGCTTCCCGTTGCTGCTCGACGAATTGCTCAACGAAGGCCGGCTGTTCAAGCCGCCACTGGCGCCAGAACTGGCGGCTGAATTGCGCGAGCGCCTGACACGGATTCCCGAGGACGACCTCGAACAGCAAATGGAAGCCTTGCGCCATTTCAAGCTGGCTCACCGCTTGCGGGTGGCCGCTTCGGAAATCGCCGGCAGCCTGCCGCTGATGAAAGTCAGCGATTACCTGACCTGGCTCGCCGAAGCGATCCTGGAGCAAGTGCTGGCACTGGCCTGGCGGCAAACCGTGGCCAAGTACGGCACGCCGCTGCGCACCGATGGCACCTTGTGCGATCCCGGCTTCATCATTGTCGGTTATGGGAAAGTCGGCGGCCTGGAACTCGGGCATGGTTCGGACCTGGACCTGGTGTTCATCCACGACGGCGATCCGCAGGCTGAAACCGATGGAGCGAAACCCATCGATGGCGCGCAATTTTTCACCCGGCTGGGGCAGCGGATCATTCACTTGCTGACGGCGCAGACCAACTCCGGGCAGCTGTATGAAGTGGACATGCGTCTGCGGCCGTCCGGTGCGTCGGGGTTGCTGGTGAGCTCCCTGGGGGCATTTGCCCGTTATCAGGAGAACGAAGCCTGGACCTGGGAACATCAGGCGCTGGTGCGGGCGCGGGTGTTGGTGGGCAGTCAGGATGTCGGCCAGGCCTTCGAGAAAGTCCGCGCCGCGATATTGGGCAAGGCCCGTGATCTGCCGACCCTGCGCCAGGAGGTCAGCGAGATGCGCGCCAAGATGCGCGATAACCTGGGCAGCAAGAGCACGGCGGCCGGCACCGGGGCAAATGCCTTCGAAGCCACGGCGCCGTTCGATATCAAGCAGGACGCCGGAGGTATCGTCGATATTGAATTTATGGTGCAATACGCGGCCCTGGCGTGGTCCGAAACACACCCGCCATTGCTGCGCTGGACGGACAACATCCGCATTCTGGAAGAGCTGGAGCATGAAGGGCTGATGCCCGTCGAAGATGCCAGCCTGTTGCGTGAAGCGTATAAAGCTTACCGCTCCGCCGCCCACCGGCAGGCCTTGCAGAAGGACCCCGGGGTGATTCCGGGCGATCAGTTCGCGGACGAACGGCGGCAGGTCATGCGGATCTGGCGTGAGCTGGGGCTAAGCTGAAACGGGATATTTGATACGCCAATATTCCCTGTAGGAGCGAGCTTGCTCGCGATGGTCGTTAACGATAACGCGGCGAGCCTGACACCCCGCGGAGCTCTCAGGATCATCGCGAGCAAGCTCGCTCCTACAGTAGATTTGCGTTGTTCTGTAGAATTTTCGAGGCGGGGAGGCGTAGGCCTCCCCGGTTCGTTTATGGAAACCACATGAAAATTCTGATCGTTGGGCCCAGTTGGGTCGGTGACATGGTGATGGCGCAGACACTTTTCCAGTGTCTTAAACAACGCCACCCGCAGTGCGAAATCGACGTGCTGGCCCCCGAGTGGAGCCGGCCGATTCTTGAGCGCATGCCCGAAGTTCGCCAAGCCTTGAGCTTTCCGCTCGGTCACGGTGTCCTGGAGCTGGCAACGCGTCGGCGCATCGGCAAATCCCTGGCTGGCCAGTACGACCAGGCGATCCTGTTGCCCAACTCCCTGAAGTCGGCGCTGGTGCCGTTCTTTGCCGGCATCCCGAAACGCACCGGCTGGCGTGGCGAGTTCCGCTACGGCCTGCTCAATGACGTGCGCACGCTGGACAAGGATCGTTATCCGTTGATGATCGAGCGCTTCATGGCCCTGGCTTACGAGCCGGGCGTTGAATTGCCAAAACCCTATCCGCGCCCGACGCTGCAGATCGACCCGGTTACCCGCGAAGCGGCGCTGGCCAAATTCGGCCTGACCCTCGACCGCCCGGTGTTGGCCCTGTGCCCCGGTGCCGAGTTTGGTGAGTCCAAGCGCTGGCCGTCCGAGCATTACGCCAAGGTTGCCGAAACGAAGATCCGCGAAGGCTGGCAAGTCTGGCTGTTCGGATCGAAAAACGATCACGCCGTAGGCGAAGACATCCGCGCGCGGCTGATTCCCGGCCTGCGTGAAGAATCGGTCAACCTCAGCGGCGGCACCTCGCTGGCAGAAGCCATCGACCTGATGTCCTGCGCCGATGCGGTGGTGTCCAACGATTCCGGTCTGATGCACGTCGCCGCCGCGCTGAACCGCCCGCTGGTTGCGGTCTACGGCTCGACGTCGCCAGGTTTCACGCCACCACTGGCCGAGCACGTCGAAGTCGTTCGCCTGGGTATCGAATGCAGCCCATGCTTCGATCGCACCTGCCGTTTCGGCCATTACAACTGCCTGCGCCAACTCATGCCGCAAGCGGTGAACGAAGCCCTGCAGCGGTTGCAAGGCACTCCGGTCGAGGTCAAATAGCTTGCGGGTTCTGTTGATCAAGACTTCTTCGCTGGGCGACGTCATTCACGCGTTGCCGGCGTTGACCGACGCGGCGCGGGCGATTCCCGGCATCAAATTCGACTGGGTGGTGGAAGAAGGCTTTGCCGAGATCCCGACCTGGCATCCGGCGGTGGGCAAGGTGATTCCGGTGGCGATCCGTCGCTGGCGCAAAAACATCTGGCAGACCATCAAGAGCGGCGAGTGGAAGCGCTTCAAGCAAAGCGTTCGCGCCACGAAATATGATCTGGTGATCGACGCCCAGGGCTTGCTGAAAAGCGCCTGGCTGACCCGTTACGTCAAGGCCCCGGTGGCCGGCCTCGATAAAAGCTCGGCACGCGAGCCCATCGCTGCGCGCTTTTACGATCGACGCCTGGCCGTTGCCCGTGGGCAGCATGCGGTGGAGCGGGTGCGTCAGTTGTTCGCCATTGCGTTGGGCTATGACTTGCCCAAAGGCCTGGGCGATTACGGACTGAATATCGAGCGACTGGTGGAGTTGCCGCGCAAGAATCCGTACGTGGTGTTTCTGCACGGCACCACCTGGGACACCAAGCACTGGCCCGAAGCCTACTGGCGCGAACTGACCGAGCGTGTCGGCTACCTTGGTGTCGGGGTGAAGTTGCCGTGGGGCAATGCGCTGGAGAAAGCCCGGGCCGAGCGCATCGCCGCAGGTTTCAAACATGCCGAAGTGCTGCCAAAACTGAACCTCGCAGGTGTTGGCAAGGTGCTGGCCGGCGCGCAAGCCTGCGTGGCGGTGGACACCGGCCTGGGCCATCTGGCCGCCGCGCTGGATGTGCCGACGCTGTCGCTGTTCGGCCCGACCAACCCGGGCCTGACCGGCGCCTATGGCAAAGTGCAGATTCACATGGCCAGCGACTTCCCTTGCGCACCGTGCCTGCAAAAGAAATGCACTTATCAACCGACGGCAGAAGACGCCCGTCAGTTTGACCTGAAACGCGAGTGGCCGTTGTGCTTCACGCGTCTGAATCCCGAGCGTGTCGCCAGCCGACTGAGCACGTTGTTAATGGCTGAGGAGCTGCGCTGATGCAATTGGCATTTGTCTTGTACAAGTATTTTCCGTTTGGCGGCTTGCAGCGCGATTTCATGCGAATCGCCCTGGAGTGCCAGAAGCGCGGTCATCAGATTCGCGTCTACACGCTGATCTGGGAAGGCGACGTCCCTCCGGGTTTCGAAGTGCTGGTGGCGCCGGTCAAGGCGTTCTTCAACCATCGGCGCAACGAAAAGCTCAGCGAATGGATGGAGGCGGACCTGGCCAAGCGCCCGGTCGACCGCCTGATCGGTTTCAACAAGATGCCGGGCCTGGATGTCTACTACGCGGCCGACGGCTGCTTCGAAGACAAGGCGCAGAACCTGCGTAACTCGCTGTATCGCCGTTGGGGCCGCTATCGCCACTTCGCCGAGTACGAGCGGGCGGTGTTCGCCAAAGAGGCGAAGACCGAGGTGTTGATGATTTCCGAAGTCCAGCAACCGCTGTTCATCAAGCATTACGACACGCCGCTGGAGCGCTTCCACCTGCTGCCACCGGGCATCGCCCAGGACCGTCGCCGGCCGGCAGATGCCGATGAAATTCGCGCAGGGTTCCGCGCTGAATTCGATCTCAAGGACGACGAACTGCTGCTGGTGCAGATCGGCTCCGGGTTCAAGACCAAGGGCGTCGATCGCAGCCTCAAGGCGTTGGCGGCATTGCCCGCTGATCTGAAGAAGCGCACCCGGTTGTTTGTAATTGGCCAGGACGACCCCAAGTTATTCCAGATGCAGAGTGCGACATTGGGGCTCGGCGACAACGTGACGTTCCTCAAGGGCCGCAGCGATATCCCGCGTTTCCTGCTGGGGGCCGACCTGTTGATCCACCCGGCGTACAACGAAAATACTGGCACCGTGCTGCTCGAAGCCCTGGTGGCCGGCCTGCCGGTGCTGGTGAGTGCGGTGTGTGGTTACGCCCATTACATCGCCGAGGCCGATGCGGGCCTGGTGCTGGACGAACCGTTCGATCAGGCACAACTGACGCAGTACCTGACCGGCATGTTGAACGACGCTCAAGCAAGGGCGGCCTGGAGCCGCAAGGGTCTGGCCTTCGCCGAAACGGCCGACCTCTACAGCATGCCGCAGCACGCGGCCGATGTGATTCTGGCGGAGCACGCTTAAATGAAGTTGATGCTGGCTGAACCGTTCAAGAGCCTCTGGGCCGGACGCGACCCGTTCGCCGAAGTCGAGGGGCTCAAGGGCGAGGTGTACCGCGAGCTGGAAGCACGCCGGACATTACGCACGGAAGTCGACGGCAACGGGTTTTTCGTGAAGATCCACCGTGGCATCGGCTGGGGCGAAATCTTCAAGAACCTGCTCACCGCCAAGCTTCCTGTACTGGGTGCCGGTCAGGAGTGGCAGGCCATTCAGCGCCTGCAGGAAGCCGGCGTGCCGACCATGACCGCCGTTGCGTATGGCGAGAAGGGCAGCAACCCGGCCGACCAGCACTCGTTCATCGTCACCGAAGAGCTGGCGCCGACGGTCAGCCTGGAAGATTTCAGTATCAACTGGATCAAGCAGCCGCCCGAGCCAAAGCTCAAGCGCGCGCTGATCGCCGAAGTCGCACGCATGACCGGCATGATGCACCGCGCCGGGGTCAACCACCGCGACTGCTACATCTGCCATTTCCTGCTGCACACCGACAAACCGGTGACCGCCGACGACTTCAAGCTTTCGGTGATCGACCTGCACCGCGCCCAGACCCGCCCGGCGATCACCTCGCGCTGGCGCAACAAGGACCTGGCCGCGCTGTACTTTTCCGCGCTGGACATCGGCCTGACCCGCCGCGACAAGCTGCGTTTCCTCAAGGATTATTTCCAGCAGCCGCTGCGCCAGATCCTGAGTGAAGAGGCGTCTTTGCTGGCCTGGCTCGACGGCAAGGCCAACAAGCTCTATGAGCGTAAACAGCGATACGGGGATGCGCTCTGATGTCGGGTTGGAAACTGGATCCGGCCTACAGCGAGCTGGCCGATGACTTTGGCAGCCTCGAGGCTGTGTTTGCGCTGCAAGGCGAGCGTTTGACCAGTGACGTGCTCTCGGAGGTCATCCGTGTCGAGCGCAATGGCGTCAACTATTACGTCAAACGGTATGTGGGCGCTGGCAAAGGCTTGCGGCGTTACCTGGGCAAGCCTCGGGTGAAGATGGAATGGCAGAACCTCAAGCGCTTCGCCAAGTGGGGCATCCCCACCGCCGAAGTGGTGGCCTGGGGGCTGGAACGGCGCGGTGCGGCCTACGCACGCGGCGCGATGATTACCCGGGAACTGCCGCGTACCGAAGACTTGTCGGCACTGGCCGAGCGCCGCGACCCGAAGCTGTCGGATCGCGCCTGGGTCGATACCGTCAGTCGCCAGCTGGCCCAATACACCCGGACCATGCACGACCACCGCTTCACCCATAATGATTTGAAGTGGCGCAACCTGCTGATCGACGATGAGGCTCGAGTGTTTTTGATCGACTGCCCCAACGGCGATTTCTGGCGCGGTTTCTGGCTCAAGTACCGTATTACCAAGGATCTGGCGTGCCTGGACAAGGTCGCCAAGTATCAATTGTCGGCTACCCAGCGCCTGCGCTTTTACCTGCAATACCGCAACCGGACCCGGCTCAACGCTGCGGACAAAAAACGCATCCGGCACGTGGTGAGATTTTTCGAGGGACGCGAATGACTGACTTTCTGGCCGCTGAAGACCGTGCGCTACTTGAGCGCCATGGACTCGGCACGTTCGAGGCACTCTGGGCCAAACAGCTCGATGCGGTGGATGAACCCAACACCGGTCGCGGCGGCTGGAGCAGCGTGTTTCGGCTGGATCTGGAAGGTCATGGTTTCTACCTCAAGCGCCAAAGCAACTACCTGACCCGCACCTTGCGCGCACCGTTCGGCGAGCCGAGTTTTGCTCGCGAGTTTCGCAACATCTCCCGTTACCGGAAGATGGGCATTCCGGCGCTGGACGCGGTGTTCTACGGGGAGCGCAAGGTCAATGGCGAAGTCCGCGCGATCCTGCTGACCCGTGCCCTGGACGGTTGGGACGACCTCGACTCGCTGTTGCAGCGCTGGGCTCAATTGAGCCCTGAGCAGCATTCGGAAATCCTCAAGGCCAGTGGCGAACTGGCCCGGCAGCTGCACGCCGCACGCCAGGTGCATGGGTGCTTCTATCCCAAGCACATTTTCATGCGCGCCACCGGCAACGGCTATCAGGCTCAATTGATCGACCTGGAAAAGACCCGGCCGCTGCTGTACGGGCAGCGAGACCGAATCAAGGATCTGGAGCCGCTGACACGCCGCGCGCCCGAGTGGGGCGAGTCGCAACTGCGGCAATTGCTGGCTGCCTATCTGGATCAGCCGCAGGACAGCTCGCTGATCGACAGCTGGCTGCAGCGGTTGACCGCGCGGCGCAGCCAGAAGAGGCCGCGCTGATGCGATTGTCCGAACTGAAGTCTGCCGGCCGCACCCCAAGCTTGCCGCTAAGCGTTTCGCTGGCCGACGCAGCCGGCCCCGCCGAGCTGCAACTGCTGAGCCTGTTGCGGGTGTTGCCGGGGCAGCGTTATGTCGGTGCCGGCGTATGGCGTGGCCGGCCGGTGTTGGCCAAATTGCTGGTTGGCAGCAAGGCCGCACGGCATTTTCAGCGCGAGCTGGACGGCGTGCGCCTGCTCTCTGCCCAGGGGCTGACCACGCCGCAGCTGTTGGCCGATGGCCTGAAGGAGGGCGAGGGTGGCTGGCTGCTGTTTGATTTCCTTGAGCAGGCCGAAAGCCTGGGCGACACCTGGAAGCAGGTAGAGCAGCAGCCCGTGCTGTCCGATGGACAAGGGGCGGTGCTGGCCGAGGCGTTGGGCGCAATCGGTCAGATGCATCGCAAGGGTCTGTGGCAGGAAGACCTGCACCTGGACAACTTGCTGCGCCAGGGCGGCCGCCTGTACCTGATCGATGGCGCGGGTATCTGCTGCGAGACACCTGGCCAGCCGCTGTCCCGGCAGAAGGTCCTGGAAAACCTCGGGGTGTTCTTCGCCCAGCTGCCGAAGTCGATCGAACCCTTCATTGAAGAGTTGCTGGTGTATTACCTGCTCAGCAACGGCGAACATGCCTTGCCCATGGAAGCGTTGCAGAAGCAGATCGACAAGGTCCGCAGCTGGCGCCTCAAGGACTTCCTGATCAAGGTCGGCCGCGAGTGCACGCTGTTCAGCGTCCAGCGCGGGGCCTTCGGATTGCGGGCGATTCGCCGCGAAGAAGTGTCGTCGATGGTGCCGGTGCTGGAGCAGGCCGATGCCTTGCTCGATCAGGGGCACCTGTACAAGACCGGCGGTGCGGCGAGCGTCGGCAAGGTCGAGGTGGACGGCCGCACGCTGGTGATCAAGCGCTACAACATCAAGGGTTTTGCCCACTGGCTCAAGCGCTTCTGGCGCCCGAGCCGGGCCTGGCATTCATGGCGCGAAGGCAACCGCCTGGCGTTCCTCGGGATTGCCACTCCCAAGCCGCTGGCATTGTTGGAAAAGCGTTTCCTGTGGCTGCGCAGCCGGGCGTACCTGATCACCGAGTACCTGCCGGGGCCGGACATCATCGAACGTTTTGCGCCGTATGTTGAGCGTGGCGATGCACCGGAAGCCGAGCTGGTGGCGCTGGATCATCTGTTTGCCGAGTTGATTCGCGAGCGTATCAGCCATGGCGACTTCAAGGGTCATAACCTGTTCTGGCAGCAGGGTCGCTGGGCGTTGATCGACCTCGATTCGATGTGCCAGCACAGCTCCCTCGGCAGCTTCGCTCCGGCGTATGCCAGGGATCGTGCGCGGTTCATGCGCAATTGGCCTGAAGGCAGCGCCCTTTACCAGGTCATCGATCAGCGTCTGCCCAAGGACATCTCCAGCGCTGCTTAAACCGCTATCGCGAGCAAGCTCGCTCCCACAGGGATTGGTGGTGAACACAAAGCCTGTGAACACCTCAGTTCAAATGTGGGAGCGAGCCTGCTCGCGATGAGGCCGGAACTGCCAACCGAGAAAGCAGACAAGTTCTTGTGATCCGTCCTACGCGATCTTGGGAAGTCATGAACTGTGGCCCAAATCGCCCCGGTGCTAGTTTGCCTGACTTTTTCGGGGGGCAGGCTGTGACGATCAAAATGGCAGTTACATCGGGTGTTTTATCAATGTCGCTAATGGGCTGCGGGACCTCCGCCACCGTCCTGCAGGATGAAGCCCAGGCCGCGCAGGGGCTGCGCCGGCAAAAGACCTATTGCCAGTCCATTCCCCGGGTCTACAGCGGCCTCGCCTACGACTTCTGTGTACTTAATGCACCGCCAGACCCTACGGGTTTCCTTGTACCACTCATATTGGTGGACTTGGCCGTGTCTGGCGCGCTGGACACCGTTGTCTTGCCGTACACGATTTACCGGCAAAGCGTGGACGGCAGTATTTCCATCTATTGGCGACCTGCACGCGGATAAAAAATGCCGCGGGGCCCCGGCCGTAGTTGCATGCCGCTTGCGGCTAGAGGTTTGCCGCTGCTTTTACGCTATAATCCCGCCCTTTAGCTGTCTCTCGCCCCTTGCGAGGGCACATTAATTTTTGAGGCGCTTGCGCCTGCATGCAGACTAAAGAGGCTAGACCCCTGTGGCATTGACGATTCTTGGCCTGTCCGGCGCCCTTAGCCATGATCCTTCCGCAGCCCTGTATATCGACGGCAAGCTGGTCGCGGCGGCTGAAGAGGAGCGCTTCGTACGCGATAAACATGCAAAGAACCGCATGCCCTACGAATCGGCGAAATTCTGCCTGGAACAGGCCGGTATCAAGCCGTCCGACGTTGACGTGGTCGCGATTCCATTCGCACCGATCAGCCTGTTCGGCAAGGCCCGCTGGCAGTACGCCAAGCGTTACTGGTACGCCCCGGACCGTGCACTCGACGCGATCCTGATGGGCAACCGTCGCTACAAACGCTATCGCAACAAGATCGTCTGGTGCCTGGAGCAACTGGGTTTTGATCCGAAGAAGATCAAGATCGAGCCGGTCGAACACCACCTGGCCCACGCCTCCAGCGCTTATCACTGCTCCGGTTTCAAAGAGAAAACCGCGATCCTGGGCATCGATGGAAAGGGTGAGTACGCCACGACCTTCTTCGGTTATGGCGAAAACGGCAAGATCCACAAGATCAAGGAATTCTTCGATCCGGACTCCCTCGGCGGCCTGTACGGTGCGATCACCGAGTTCCTCGGTTTCGATATGCTCGACGGTGAGTTCAAGGTCATGGGCATGGCGCCGTACGGCGACGCCAGCAAATACGATTTCTCGCGCCTGGCTTCGTTCGAAAACGGCGAGCTGGTGATCAACACCGACTACGCCAACGTCATCGGCCTGCGTCGCTACAAAGAGAAGGGCAAGGGTTACTACTTCTCGCCGAAGCTGATCGAGTGGCTGGGTCCCAAACGCGAAGGCGATATCGCCGACGAGCCTTACATCCACTACGCCGCCAGCATTCAAGCGCTGTTCGAAAAAATTTCGCTGCAGATGATCGACCACTACCTGGGCGACGTGCTCAAGGAAACCGGCAAACTGGCCTATGCCGGTGGCTGTGCGTTGAACGTCAAGCTGAACCAGAAAATCATCGCCCGCGACGACGTCAAGGAGCTGTTCGTACAGCCTGCATCCGGCGATGCCGGCACCGCAGTCGGCGCAGCGGCCTATGTGTCCCACGCCCGTGGCGTACCGGTCGAGAAGATGGAACACGTCTACCTTGGCCCGTCGTACAGCAACGAAGATGTTATTGCTGCGTGCGCCCGTCACGAGAATAAGCCAACCTGGCGCAAGCTCGACAACATGCCGGACCAGATCGCCAAGATCATGGTCGACGGCAACCCGGTGGCCTGGTTCCAGGGCCGCATGGAGTTCGGTCCGCGTGCACTGGGTGGTCGCTCGATCATCGGTTGCCCGAGCATTGCGGGCGTCGCTGACCGGATCAACCACCAGATCAAGTTCCGCGAGCGCTGGAGGCCTTTCTGCCCGTCGATGCTCGACACCGTGGCGCCGCAGATGATCAAGATCGATCACCCTGCTCCGTTCATGACCTTTACCTTCGAAGTGGCGGAAGAATGGAAGACCCGCGTGCCGGAAGTCGTCCATGAAGACGGCACCTCCCGCGCCCAGGTGCTCAAGCGCGAATACAACCCGCGTTACTACGACATGATGAAAGCGCTGGAAGTGCTCACCGGCAACGGTGTGTCGCTGAACACGTCGCTCAACCGTCGCGGCGAGCCGATGATCTGCTCTCCGACCGACGCCCTGAACATGTTCTTCGGTTCGGATCTACAGTATCTGATCATGGAAGACATCCTGGTGGTCAAAGAGGGCGCGAACGCCTATGACACGTTCGGCTGAACGTCATGTGCTGCAGTTCTGCCACGGCTATGACGGGCCGTTCCTGGACTGCGCACGGCAGTACGCCAGCCTGTTCGCGGGGACCGGTTATCGAGTGACCACGGTGTTTCTCACCGGGGTTGCCGATGCCGAAGTCGCCGAGGGCTGCGCCTCCGACGAAGTGCTGTTCATGGAGTACAGCTCCAAGGCCATTCGCGGCCTGAAGCTGGGTGCCATCGGCGATCTGCGCAAGATCGCCGCGTCGCGAAACTTCAGTTTCTGCATCGCCCACCGCTTCAAGCCGATCTATATCGCCTTGCTCGGCACGTCGTTGCCGGTGATTGGCGTGCACCACGCTTTTGACGATTACAAACGTGGCAGCCGCAAACTGTTCGCGCATATCTTTCGCAAGCGTTTGAGTCTGCTCGGTGTGTCCGACGCCGTGCGCGACGACATGCGCCAATGCCTGCCGAAGTGGCCGGCTTCGCGGATCCAGACCTTGTACAACCGTATCGATGTGGGCGCCTTGCAGGCGACCCAGGTGTCGGCTCGCGAGGCCCGGGAAACCCTCGGTTTGTCAGCGGATGCGTGGATCGTCGGCAACGTCGGGCGGCTGCATCCGGACAAGGACCAGGCCACATTGCTGCAGGGTTTCGCCGAGGCATTGCCGGGGTTGCCCGCCAACAGCCAGCTGGTGATTCTCGGCAAGGGGCGCCTGGAGGAGAACCTCAAGGCACAGGCTCGGGAACTGGGTATCGGTGACCGGGTTCTGTTCCTTGGTCAGGTGCCGGATGCGCGTAACTACTTCCGGGCCTTCGATGTGTTCGCCCTGAGTTCCGATCACGAACCGTTCGGCATGGTGCTGCTGGAGGCCATGGCCGCCGGCGTACCCTTGCTCGCCACGGCGTGCGGCGGAGCGAAAGAAGTGGTCGAAGGCGTGGGCATCCTGTTCCCGTTGGGCGATGCCGAGCGTCTGGCCCAAGGGCTGCAACATCTGGTCGGCATGGATGATCAGCAACGCCGGCAGTGTGCCGAGTTGATGCTCGAGCGCTTGCGCGAACGCTTTTCCGACCGCGCAGTACGCGATGCTTTCTGGCACTTGCCGCACGTTACCGAACTGGCACAGAGGGGCTGATGCTCAACCGATTTCAAGGCTGGCGCGAGCGTGGCTGGGCGGTAGTCGACGCCTCGACTTACGCCGAAACCTGGCAGCGTTATGGCGGCAGCGTCGCGACTCATCCCGTGGTGGTCGAGCGGCTGGCGCAACTGGCTGACATTCCGGTGCGTTACCTGGCCTGGGTGCAGGGCGATGAGGTCAAGGCGGCGATCCCGACCTGGGGCCGCGACCTGGCCTTGTCCAAGGACGTGCTCAAGCGTCGCGGCAAGAAAGGTCTGTTCGACCTGGGCAACGCCGAGATCATCCTGCCGGCCGCTACCGATACCCAGGCGCCTTTGCGCCATCGCGCGCGGTATCTGTCGGCGCTGAATGAAGGCCGTTTCACTGGCATCAAGTTGCAAACCGAACAACTGGCCATGGCTCGCACACCCGAAGAGCTGTCGAAAAAGTTTCGCTATAACCAGCGCCGCGAATTGCGCTTGCTGGAAGAGGCCGGTGGCGTGGTGCGGCCGGTGTCCGAATTTTCCAGCTTCGATCTGGCAGCGATTTATTGCGATCTGTTCCAGCGCCGCTGGGGTTTCCCGGCGACGGGTGCCGAGCGCATGGCCGAGGTCATCGAGTTGCTGCGCGAGTTGCTGATCGGTTCGGTGATTTTCCTCAACGATGCACCGATTGCGATTCAACTGGTGTACCGCGTCGAAACCCCGCAGTGGATCAGCGTCGAGTACATCAACGGTGGGGTCGATCCCGAGACTCGCGAGTTCAGCCCAGGCAGTGTGTTGAGTTTCCTCAATACGCAAAGCGCCTGGGAACATGCCCGGGCGCAGGACAAACCGTTGCGCTTTTCCTTCGGTCGCGCCGACCGTGAATACAAGGATCGCTGGTGCAACCCCGTGCCGGTCTTCACCGTATGAGCCAAGCCATGAGCCGCAAACAGCAACTGCTCAAGCGCCATCGGCGCAATAAACGTATCGGCCTGCTGATTGCGCTGGTGCTGTTGATCGTCATGGGTGTGGTGGTGGCCTGGTGGTTGCCGCTGGTGCTGGCGGTTCTGGGCTGGATTGCCCACGAAGCCTGGTTTGCCGACCATCTGTTCTACTCACCGAAAGACGATTACCAGTACAGCTTTCCCCCCTACACGCCGCAGCCCAAGGTGCACCTGAACGGTGAACATTTGCGGCTGGACGAAGGGGTGATGCTGGTCGACGACGCGACGCTGGTGCTGGCCCTGCGGGTAAAAAGCACTTGGCTGGGTCGTTTTTTCGATCCGGTGGTCGAGTTGGCGGGGGGCGAAAACCCTGACCGACAAACCTTCGAACGGGGCGTAAACGGCCTGCGTTACCTCAATCTCAGTGGTCAGGCTCAGGCGCTGTCGAGTGGTGACCTGCGCTTGCGCGGACGTTTCTGTCGCGTGTTCGGTGAGCCTGTGCTGTGGGCACTGGAACATCCGGATTACCGACGTCAGCGAGTGATGGTCATCGCGCCCCACGCCGATGACGCCGAACTGGCGGCCTACGGCTTGTACAGCCAGGCCGACGAAACCTGGATCGTCACGCTGACAGCGGGCGAAATCGAAGCCGAACACTACCGGCAGATGGGCCTGAACAAGGTCGATGCGGCCCGCTTGAAAGGCCGTCTGCGTACCTGGGACAGCATCGCCGTGCCACGTTGGGGCGGTGTACCCGAGGCCCGCTGCGTACAACTGGGTTATTTCTGTCTGCAACTGGCGAGCATGCAGGCCGCGCCTGCGGTGGCGGCAGGATCGCGGGAAGCGGACCTGTGCGACACCCGCCTGTTCCGCCAGTTGAATCCTTTCGCGCTGCCGGGCGATGCCGATGGCGCGCCGACCTGGAACAATCTGCTGGCGGATCTGCGAGAGTTGCTGCTGCGGGCCCGGCCCGAAGTTATCGTCCTGCCGCATCCGACCCTGGATCCGCATCCCGATCATATCTGCGCCCAGGCGGCAGTCCTCGAAGCCTTGCAAGGCCTGGACTGGCAGCCGACTACGCTGTTGGGCTATGCCAACCACTTGCACGACAACGACCGCTGGCCGATGGGCGATACCGGTGACGGCATCGCCTTGCCGCCTGCCTTCGACCCGGCCCAACCGATGCAGCCTTATTGCCTGCCCTTGCCGCTGGAGCAACAGCGAGACAAGGCCATGGCGTTGGGCATGATGCACGACCTGCAGCCGGCGATGCCGTTCAAGCGTCGCTTGCGCCGGTTGATACAACGCTTGTTGGCCGGCCGGTTGCCGCCCACCTATGGCCAGAATGAATTCTTTCGCAAGGCTGTCCGGCGCCACGAGCTTTTGTGGTCCATCAAGCACACACCAGGCAACGTTTCTCAGCGGGGAGAGTTATGAGTCAGCGGTCAAAGGTCCTGCAACTGCAGCCTGACTACAACGTCAAAGCCCATGATTTCGCCGACCTCGCGGAGCAAATCGTCAAGGCCCTGCCCAGTGATCGCTATGAAGTGACCGCTGCGTTTCTGCGCGGCAAACCCGGGCCGGGCGAAGCGGTGAGCCGGGCCGACCGTTCGGTGTACTTCGAGTTTTCCGACAAGTCCCTCAAGGGCATGCGCCTGCGGGCCATGTGGCAGCTGTACAAGTTCTGCCGTCGGGAAAAATTCGATGTGGTGATCTGCAACCGCTTCAAGCCGGTGAACATGATGCTGGCGCTCAACCGCTGGTTGAAAGTGCCATTGTGCATCGGCATTTCCCACGGCTTTGGCGAGTACGACCGTTTTTACCGGCGCCGCCAGACCCAGCGCCTGATCGATCGTCACTGGCGCTTCGTCGGCGTGTCGCCTGCGGTGAAACAGTATCTGCTGGACTGTGACTGCGGCTTCACCGACCAGAATACCTACGCCATCACCAATGCCATCGACATCGAGCAAGCCGAAGGTCTGCAACACAGCCGTGAAAAGGCCCGTGAACTGTTGGGTATCGATCCGTCGGTGCGGCTGATCGGTGCGTTGGGGCGGCTGGTGCCGGTCAAAGGCCATATCTATTTGCTGCAGGCCTTTGCCGCGCTCAAGGACAAATACCCCAATACCCAGTTGGCGATCATCGGCGCCGGCCGCGAAGAGTCGCGCCTGGCGGCGGAAATCGACCGCCTCGGCCTCAGTGGTCGCGCCCATTTGCTGGGGTTCAAGGAAATTGCCCTGCAGTACATTCGCGCTTTCGACATCTGGACCATGCCCTCCCTGGCCGAAGGCCTCGGGCTGGCGCTGCTTGAAGGCATGAGCGGGCATTTGCCGGTGATTGCCTCGAACGTGCCGGCCATGTTGCCGCTCATCGAGGGGGCCGGTGGCCTGGCGATTACGCCGAAGGATGTGCCGACGCTGCAGGCGGCGCTGGACACTTACCTTGGCCTTTCCGATGAAGAGCTCAAGGCCAAGGGCGAGCAGGCTTTCCGTTATCTGCAACAACACCATGACATCGAGGAGTTCCGTCGCGAATACCTCAATCTGATCGACTCCGGCCTGGAACAGGCCCGCAAGGAACAGCCATGAGCGACGCGCAACCCATCGTCACGGTCATTATCGCGTCGTACAACCACGCTCCTTACATTGAGGAAAGCATTCTCAGCGTCCTCAACCAGACCTATCGGAACATCGAGTTGCTGGTGGTCGATGATGGCTCGAAAGATGACAGCGTCGAGCGGATCAAGGCGTTGCAGGTCATCCATGGTTTCGACTTCCGGGTTCAGGAAAACCAGGGGCTGACCAATACACTCAACGGTGCGATTGCCCGGGCAAAGGGCAGCCTGATCGTGCCGTTCGGTTCGGATGACATCATGCTGCCGGAGCGAATCGCCGCCCAGGTCGCGCATATGGACGGCAAGCCCGAGGTCGGCATTTGCGCCGGTAACATCGAACTGATCGATGCCGACGGCAATCTCTATCCCGAGAAACGCCAGCGCCGGGATGTGCCGTTCCGTCGCCTGGACTTCGATGACATGTTCCTGGAGCGCAAGCCCTATCCTCCGGCACCCACCCTGATGATCCGTCGCGAAGCGCTGGACAAGGTGGGCGGTTTCGACCCGACCATTCGCCTGGAAGACTTGCTGATCGAGTTGAAGGTGACCCATGCCGGTTACTTCATCGATGGTCTGAATGTGTTGATGGCGCGCTATCGCAAGCACGCCACCAACTCCTACAAGAACCACCGTTTCATGATCGACAGCATCCTGCGCACCTACGCGCTCTTCAGCGATCACCCGCTGTATGACGAGGTGCGCTACAAGTTTCTCAATTCCATGTTCCTCAAGACCGCCAACCGTGATCGCAAGCTGGCGCGGGAGTTGCTGGCGCAGATTCCGTTAAAGGCCTGGAACAAGAAAACCTGGCGTGGGCTGGGCCGTATGTTCTTCTCACGGGTGGAGAAAGGCTGAGCCAAAGGCTGGGCTCAAGGCGCTTTCACCGCAATGTTCCAGCTATCGCACGGTGCGTAACGCTAGCGCCGCGGGCGCGATGGCGGGCAGGTAAGCCGTCATCGCGATAAGCGGGTTGGTTTCTGTCATCAGTGAACGTGGGCTGGAGGACTCCCGGCCAGCACGTGCCTGTGCAAATTATCCACGTCGGCTTTCGAAGCCGCCGCGGCGTATCCCTGCAGCAGCGCTTCGAAGTGATCCTCGAACAGCCAATGCCGATCTGATGCGTAGCGCTGCATGTGGCGCAGATTACGCCGACGCAGGGAAGGGCTCAATGCCGAGGGGTAAATTCGCAGGTCGGCCAGGTCGATCAGACCGAACTCGCCGTCCTCCAGCACCAGCACATTGCCCAGGTGCAGGGAGCGGAAGTAGACCCCTTGCTGGTGCAGTTGAGCCATGAATTTACCGAAGCGCTCCACCAGTGCCTGGCGCACTGCCGGGGCGGTGATGCCTTGCAGGATCTGGCGCAGCGTGTTGCCCGGCAACGGGGAGTAATGCACAGCGGTGCTGCCGTCTTCGAACCGGTAAAGGTCGAGGATGTGCGGTGTCGGGATGCCCATGCTGCGCAGTTGCACGCTATTGACGGCAAAACGATCGGAGTAGGGCGTGAAACTGCCCGAGGTATACCAGCGACGGCGGCGGAACAGCTTGAGAAAACTGCCATCGCTCAGGCGCAGGACCTTGGGGCCCAGTCCATCCTCTTCGATGACCCGGGCATCGGCAGTCAGCTGCTGCAGCGCGCTTGGCGTCGCAGTCTTGATTGGCATGTCCAGCAGGCGCCGGGCCCGTTGATTGATGCTCAATGCGGCAATCAGCGCCAAGGGGATCCACAGCAGGAACCAGTGCTCCTTGGGGCGAGAGATGATCCCGCCACCTTCAGTCAGGCCTGCGCCAATACCGAAGGCCAGCCAGGCTGAGGCAATGATAAACAGCGGTTGCACGCGATGGCGCCGGCTGCTGATGAAGCTCCATGCGAGAAAGAACAGCCATGGCAGCAGGCCGATAATGCCGACGTAGTAGAGCACGCCCAAGGCAAAGCTATGGGGTTCCTGAAGGTTGTAGCCTACGCCGGGGTCCAGTCTCAGTACGGCGTTGTAGCCGTGCCCGATCCATGGGTGTTCAGCGATCCGGTTCAGGGTCAATTGCCAGAGCTCGATGCGGAAGGAACTGCCTCTTTCGAAAATCTTGTCTGCAAACAACGCGAACGTCGCCGTTCCGGCGATGAACATGGCGCCAAGCATGAAGATCGAACGTCGATTCCAGCAGATGAAACACAGCCAAAGCGCAGCCAGCGTCAGTGCAACCAGTGGGGTCCTGGAGCCGGTGGCCAGCACTGTGGCGAACATGATCGCCATCGCCGGTACGCTCAGCCAAAGTACCTGGTGTCGCTTGCAGGTCATGCTCAGGCTCAGCCAGTAGGTACAAAAAAAGCCGAAAACGTGGGAGCTGAGCAGTGGATTGTCGAAAGCGCCTACACCGATCAGGCGCATTTCCGGTTGATAGATCTGGTCGAACCTGTACAGGTTGTAGGCAGAGATGACCAGTGCCACCGTCGCGGCGCAGAACAGCAGGGGCTGGATGATTTCGCTGCGATAGCGCACCAGCAGGTAGCAGCCAACGAACAGCATCAGGGTATGCAATGACGGTTTGAGCTGGCCAAAGTCGATGTCGTCGTCTGGCCTCCAGCACAGGCTGAGCAGTGCCCACGCCAAAAACAGCAGGACTGCAATGACGATCGGTTCCTGCAGTAACTCTTTGCCGAGTCGCGGCCGCAGGCACAGTGCAAACAGTGCCGGAATGCTGAACAGGCCATAGTAAAGCTTGTGATGCACACTGCGCCCCGGCAGGAAAAACAGCGCACAAAGCAGCAGTAAATAACCGAGCGGAAGGATCCACAAGCAAATGAAATCGAAGATTCTGTTGGACGTGCTGTTCAAAGCGTTTAATTGCATGCTGGGTAACTTATTCCTGAATTGAGCGACCATACCAAGGCAGGGACATCTGGTGGCTATTTGACGCGCCACAATACACAGACTGTATGCGATTGCCAGAACCCTGGGGAAGCTGTGGTAAAGTCAGCGTCCTTTTCATCGACATTCGCGTGATATGACCGACTCCAGTCTCTGCGCAAGCCCATCGAGCTTGAAAATCTACTTCCGCCTGCTCGGCTATGTCCGGCCGTATATCAGCCTGTTCCTGATCAGCATCGTCGGTTTTCTGATTTTCGCTTCGACGCAGCCAATGCTGGGCTACATCCTCAAGTACTTCGTCGACGGTCTATCCAACCCTGAAGCTGTGCTCTTTCCAACCGTGCCCTACCTGCGGGATCTGCAACTGCTGCAGGCGGTGCCATTGTTGATCATCCTGATCGCTGCGTGGCAGGGATTGGGGTCGTATCTGGGCAACTACTTCCTGGCCAAGGTTTCCCTGGGCCTGGTCCATGACTTGCGGGTCCAGTTGTTCAACAACCTGCTGGTGTTGCCAAACCGGTATTTCGACAAGCATAACTCGGGGCACCTGATTTCCCGTATCACCTTCAACGTGACCATGGTCACGGGGGCGGCAACAGATGCGATCAAGGTCGTAATCCGTGAAGGCATGACGGTGATCTTCCTGTTTGCCTCGCTGTTGTACATGAACTGGCGCCTGACGCTGGTCATGGTCGCCATCCTGCCGCTGATCGCCCTCATGGTGCGCACGGCCAGCAAGAAATTCCGCAAGCAGAGCAAGAAAATCCAGCTGGCCATGGGGGACGTGACGCACGTTGCCTCCGAGACCATCCAGGGTTATCGCGTGGTGCGCAGCTTCGGCGGTGAAAAGTACGAAGAGAAACGTTTCTTCGATGCCAGCCAGGGCAACACCGACAAGCAATTGCGCATGACCCGCACGGGCGCCATCTACACGCCGTTGCTGCAACTGGTGATCTACACCGCCATGGCCGTGCTGATGTTCCTGGTGCTGTTCCTGCGGGGCGATGCGTCCGCTGGCGACATGGTGGCCTACATCACCCTGGCCGGCCTGCTGCCCAAGCCGATTCGCCAGTTGTCCGAAGTCAGCTCGACCATCCAGAAGGGCGTGGCCGGTGCCGAAAGTATTTTCGAACAACTGGATGTCCAGCCTGAAGTCGATACCGGCACCGTCGAGCGTGATGTGGTCAGCGGCCGCCTGGACGTGCGCAACCTCAGCTTTACCTACCCCGACACCGAGCGTCAGGTGCTCAATGACATCAGTTTCTCGGTCGAGCCCGGGCAAATGGTGGCACTGGTGGGGCGTTCGGGCAGCGGCAAGTCGACCCTGGCCAACCTGATTCCGCGTTTCTATCACCACGACAAGGGCGAAATCCTCATCGATGGCGTCGAAGTGGAACAATACAAGCTGTTGAACCTGCGTCGGCATATCGCCCAGGTGACTCAGCACGTGACCCTGTTCAGCGATACCGTGGCCAACAACATCGCCTATGGCGACCTGGCTGGCGCACCCCGTGAAGACATTGAAAAGGCGGCCAAGGATGCCTACGCGATGGACTTCATTGCTCAATTGCCTGAAGGCCTGGACACCCAGGTCGGGGAAAACGGCGTGCTGCTGTCCGGTGGCCAGCGCCAGCGCCTGGCGATTGCCCGGGCACTGTTGAAGAATGCTCCGCTGCTGATTCTCGATGAAGCGACTTCTGCACTCGATACCGAGTCCGAGCGGCATATTCAGGCAGCCCTGGACCAGGTCATGAAAGGTCGCACCACGCTGGTGATCGCTCACCGCCTGTCGACCATCGAGAAGGCCGACCTGATCCTGGTCATGGACCAGGGGAAAATCGTCGAGCGCGGCACCCATGAACAACTGCTGGCGCAAAACGGCTACTACTCGCGCCTCAACGCGATGGGCCTCGACGCCCCGGCCGAAGACATCGCCTGACCCCGAAAGGGCGAGCCTGGCTCGCCCTTTCGCACACCTGGCGCGCAACGCGTCCGGTGATTTGTATCCAGACCCTTACGCTTCTTGACCAAACCTGAATAAATCTCGGCAACGTGCTTGTTAAGGTTCCTGAACGAACTTTGACTTGAATCGAGAGGGCCATCCCTTTCGCGCGGGTGTCTGCATGTTGCAACGTTATCTCTGGAAGCTGTTGCCCAAGCCGCAACGGGCTTTTCTGCTGGGGCGCCTGTCGGTCGTGGACCGTCAAGTGGTCAACAAGTCGATGTCGGCCAGCGTCAGTTTCCCCGAGCCCTTCGAGCAGCGCTCCTGCCTGTTCATCCACGTCCCGAAATGTGCCGGCAGCAGTGTCTGTGCAGCCATGTTTGACGACTGGAGCCCGGGCCACTTGCCGTTGTACTGGTACGAGCAGCAATTTCCCGAGCAGTTTGCCGCCAGCTTCAAGTTCGCGTTCGTTCGCGATCCCCTGGAAAGGGCCTACTCGGCCTACGCATTTCTGCGGGGCAATGCCTTGGGGAAACGGGATCACGCGGCGCAGAAACTGGTCAGCCACTACCGTGACTTTGATGACTTCGTCGGCCGCTGGTTGCACCCGGAGACGATCCAGCGACAGTTGCACTTCGCCGCGCAAACGGATTTCCTGACGGACTCCATGGGCCATCTGGCGCTGGATTTCGTCGGCTATCAGGAGCACCTTGAGCGGGATTTCAGGCTGGTTTGCGAGCAATTGGGCTATCCAGTGGAACTGCCCCACGTGAACCGGTCGCAGCAGCGGCGCCCGATGCTGGCGCGCGAGTTTTGCACGGTACGCACCCGCCGGCTGGTGCGGCGGGTCTATCAGCGTGATTACGAGATGCTGGGTTATGAATGAAGCCGAAGAGTGCCGTCGCCTGGTGGGTTTCTGATCAAAAAATAAGCAATAAAGCCCGGCGAATCATCCGGTTGCAGCCACCGCACAAGCCGACACCAACCCTGTGTTAATATCGCGCCCCTGTTCATTCTGTATGTGGGTTGCACCATGAAGTTGTCCATGCCGCGATTCGATCAAGCCCCTGTCTTGGTAGTCGGCGATGTCATGCTCGACCGTTACTGGCATGGTGGTACCTCACGGATTTCTCCTGAGGCACCGGTGCCGGTGGTCAAGGTCGATCACATCGAAGACCGCCCGGGCGGTGCTGCCAACGTTGCCTTGAACATTGCCGCCCTGGGGGCTCCGGCCTCGCTGGTCGGTGTAACCGGCGACGATGAAGCCGCCAACAGCCTGGTCAACAGCCTCAAGGGCGCCGGCGTGCGGGCCATCTTCCAGCGCATTGCGCACCAGCCGACCATCGTCAAGCTGCGGGTCATGAGCCGTCACCAGCAATTGCTGCGTATCGACTTCGAAGAACCCTTCGCCACCGACGCGCTGGCGCTGGCCGCGCAGGTCGACGAGTTGCTCGAAGGCATCAAGGTGCTGGTGCTGTCCGACTACGGCAAAGGCGCGCTGAAAAACCATCAGGCGCTGATCCAGGCCGCCCGTGCCCGCGGCATTCCGGTGCTGGCCGATCCCAAGGGCAAGGATTTCTCGATCTACCGCGGTGCGAGCCTGATCACGCCAAACCTCAACGAATTCGAAACCATCGTCGGTGGTTGCGCCGATGAGCACGAATTGGTGAGCAAGGGCGCGCAGCTGATGCACGACCTGGACCTCGGTGCCTTGCTGGTGACCCGTGGCGAGCACGGCATGACCTTGCTGCGCCCGGATCATCCGGCGCTGCACCTGCCGGCCCGAGCCCGTGAAGTGTTCGACGTGACCGGTGCCGGCGATACGGTGATTTCCACCCTGGCGGCCGCAATTGCCGCGGGTGAAGAACTGCCCCACGCGGTGGCCCTGGCCAACCTGGCGGCGGGCATCGTGGTCGGCAAGCTCGGTACGGCGGCCATCAGTGCGCCGGAACTGCGTCGAGCGATTCAGCGCGAGGAGGGTTCCGAACGCGGTGTGCTGGGCCTTGAGCAGCTGTTGCTGGCGGTCGATGATGCCCGCGCGCACAACGAGCGGATCGTGTTCACCAACGGTTGCTTCGACATCCTGCACGCCGGTCACGTGACCTATCTGGAACAGGCGCGGGCCCAGGGCGATCGCCTGATCGTGGCGATCAACGACGATGCATCGGTCAGCCGCCTGAAAGGGCCGGGCCGTCCGATCAACAGTGTCGACCGGCGCATGGCGGTACTGGCCGGTCTGGGTGCGGTGGACTGGGTCATCAGTTTCTCGGAAGGCACTCCGGAAAACCTGCTGAGCGCGGTCAAGCCGGACGTGCTGGTCAAGGGCGGCGACTACGGGATCGACCAGGTGGTCGGCGCGGACATCGTGACGGCCTATGGCGGTACCGTGAAAGTGCTGGGGCTGGTGGAAAACAGCTCGACCACGGCGATTGTCGAGAAGATCCGCAAGTCGTAGGAGCTGGCGTAGCCTGCGATCTTTTCCGGTGGCCTGGGGATCGTAAAATCAAAAGATCGCAGCCTGCGGCAGCTCCTACATGGAGTACGCAGACTGCGATCTTTTGCGTTTAAGAGCTTACCTTTTTACGAGGCACAATTTTCTTCAGCAGTTGCTTGGCCTTCCCGCGCAACCGCGCCAGGCCCGAATCCTTCCCCGGCGGGGTCAGACCCTGCTGCCTCACCCAGTCCTTCCAGCGAATTCGTTCATCGCGAACCAGCCAGCCTTCCTGTTGGGCGAAACTCTCGGCCAGGTACAGTCCGCGCGTGCTGGCCGGGTACAGCTGATCCTTTTTCAAGGTATAGAGCTCAGCCATCGGGTGGCCGTCCTGCAAGGGCATCAAGTACAGATCGGGGCGCTTGCGGTCGAGGCGGGCGACGAGTTGATCGCCTTCGAGTCTTTCATCGACATGGAACAGGCTCAGGGATTTGGCATCCTTGGGAACGTCCAGGCGCAAGTCGTAGATCAGTTGCAGCGACGCCGTTGGCAAATGCACGTAAGCCCGCGGGCGCTCTATCAGCATCAGGTTGGCGCAACGTACCGGCCGCGCCGAGCCGGACAGTGGCGACAAGCGAAACGGCAGGGCTTCACGGTAATGCAGGGCGGCCGAGTAGGGCGCCGGCAGCCAGGTGTCATTGAACCGCCCACCGAGCCAGCCTTCCGGGGTTTCCAGCAGGCATTCTTCGGCTATCTCCTGGATCGCCGTGTGCAAGGGCAGGTTCAGTTCATGGGCCGGCACGTACCCGGAGATCAGCTTGAGCACCACATCGCCACGGTCCTGTCGGCGTTGGCGTACCAGCACCCAATAGTCGCGATTCTGCCAATGCAGGGTCAGGCGCACCGAAACCCCGAGATTGGCCAGCTCCAGGGCAAACCGTTCGCTGTCGCCGACCGTCACCGGGCGACGACGTTGCAGGGTCTGGGAGAAATTCAGCGGCCTGCCGACGCTCTGGTAAGCCAGGCCTTCGGGGGTCGCTTCGACGAATAACGGCAGGGTCTTGAAGTTGCTCGGGTTCTTTCTGATGAGCGTACGCGACATGTCGGCTCCTGCTTAAGGCCGCGTGGGCGGCGTCAGTGGCTACGTAGGACCTGGGCAACGGTCGCGACATTGTGGGCGAGGTGCAGCGGATTGATGGTCCCGACAATAGCACTGGCAACACCCGGATGTTCAAACAACAACTCGAAACTGGCGCGCACCGGATCCACGCCCGGACTCAGGCATGCATGACCACTGGCGAGGGCTTTTTTGACCAGAATGGCTTTGCCGTGTGCAGCAGCATAGTCAATGACGGCCTTCTCGTTTTGTTCGTTCAGATTGTAGGTGACCATCGCGCAGTCGCCTTGCTCCAGCGCCTTCAAACCGCCTTCGACGGTTTTGCCGGAAAAGCCGAAACCGCGAATCTTGCCTTCGGCCTTGAGCCCGGCGAGAGTGTCGTAGACTTCGCAGTCATTGAGGATCGCCAGGTCATTACCATCGGAGTGCACCAGCACCAGGTCGATGAAGTCCGTTTCCAGGCGTTGCAGGCTGCGTTCCACCGACATGCGTGTGTGTGCGGCGCTGAAATCGTGACGGGACTGGCCGTCGGCAAACTCTTCACCAACCTTGCTGACAATCACCCAATCCTGGCGCTGACCGCGCAGCAACGGGCCCAGGCGTTCTTCGCTGCGACCATAGGCCGGGGCGGTGTCGATCAGGTTGATGCCCAGGTCGCGTGCGAGCTTGAGCAGCATGTGTGCTTCGTCGTCATCGGGAATCTGGAAGCCGTTGGGGTACTTCACCCCTTGGTCGCGGCCCAGTTTCACCGTGCCCAGGCCCAGGGGTGAAACCAGCAGGCCGGTGCTGCCCAACGGGCGATGCAAGTCGTGCAAGGTCGGTTGGCTCATGGCAGCAGTTGCTCCCAGGCCGGTACGCCCATCGGCGGCTTTGGCAATTCAGGCAGTGCTGCCGGGTGGCTTGGCCGGATACCGTCGCGGGTCAGGCTGGCGATCACGCGGTCGGCGAAGTCTGGCGCCAGGGCGAGTTTGGTCGGCCAGCCCACCAGCAGTCGGCCTTCCTCGGCCACAAAGGCGTTGTCGGGACGGGTCAGGCCTGATTGCAGCGGTTCGGCGCGATCCACGCGCAAGGTCGCCCATTGCGCGGTGCTCAAGTCGATCCATGGCAGCAATTGGCCGAGCTCTTTCTGTGCGGTGGCGATCTGTTCGGCGGGCTCACGGGTCACGCCTTCGGATTCCGCGATATCGCCGCCCAGGTACCAGACCCATTGGCCATCCGCCGCCGGGTGCGTGGTCACGGTGATACGAGGCTTGGTGCCGCCGCCCAGGCAGTGGGCGTACAGCGGTTTGAGGCTCGGCCCCTTGGTGATGATCATGTGCAACGGGCGGCGCTGCATGGCGGGTTGGCTCAGGCCCAGCGTTTCAAGCAATGCCGCGGTGCCGGCGCCGGCGCTCAGGACGATGCGCTGGGCACGGATCTCGCGCTCATCCACCTTCAGGCCGACCAGCACGCCGCCTTCGAGCAGCGGCTCGATCTTCTGCCCGGCGAGCAAGCCATCTCCGGCCAGATCGGCCAGGCGCTGGATCAGGCTCGGCACATCGACCACCAGTTCCGCCAGGCGATAGACCTTGCCCTTGAAGCGCTTGTCCTGCAGGGCTGGCGGCAATTGCTCGCCCTTGACCTGATCGACGCGACCGCGCACGGCTTTGCTGGCAAAGAAACTGGTGAGGTTGCCGGCGAGGGTGCCGGGGGACCAGAGGTAATGGGCCTCGGACAGCAGGCGTACGCCGGACAGGTCCAGCTCGCCGTCACCGGCCAGGGCTTCACGCCAGCGACGCGGCATGTCGGCGATGGCTTCCGATGCCCCCGTCAGGGCGCCATGCAGCGCGTATTTGGCGCCGCCGTGGATGATGCCCTGGGACTTCACACTCTGCCCGCCGCCGAGGCTGGCGCTTTCCACCAGCACGGTCGAAAAACCTTGGCGACGCAGGCGCGCATTCAGCCAGAGGCCGGCGACACCAGCGCCGACAATCAGCACGTCGGTGGAAATAACGGATGGCATTCGGCGACCTCTGTGTTCAAGACGAGGGCGCAGTATACAGATTCATGGATTGGAGCTGAGACGGGAAAAGGATCGCAGCCTGCGGCAGCTCCTACGGGTGGGCTCGGTCTGCCTTTGTAGGAGCTGCCGCAGGCTGCGATCTTTTTATCAATGCCCGGCAGTCTTGGAGAAGAGCTGGATGACCACAACACCGAGCACAATCAACGCCATCCCCAGCATCGCCGGCACGTCCAGCTTCTGCCCGTAGATAAACAGCGCCGCGACGCTGACCATCACGATCCCCATGCCGGCCCACACGGCGTACGCCACACCCACGGGAACGCTGCGCACCACCAGGGTCAGCATCCAGAAGGCAATGCCGTAACCGACGATGACCAGCACCAGTGGCAGCGGGGTGCTGAAGCCTTTGACCGCTTTCATCGAAACAGTGGCAATCACTTCGGCGCAGATGGCAATGGCCAGGTAGTAGTAGGCGGTCATGGGTCAATCCTCGTGTGAAGTGTTGCTCTCTGAGGTCGACATTCTAGAGATTCGCCAGATGCGGTAAAGTCATTACCTATCTGTTTAGAAGATGGGTTGAGCCATGAGCATGCAATGGAATCTGGAGCAGCTGCGGTTGTTTGTCAGCGTAGCGGAGCAGCGTTCGTTTTCTGCCGTGGCGCGGGATCAGCGCAAGGCGCAGTCGGCGGTCAGCAGTTCGATAGCGCTACTGGAAGAAGACCTGGGTGTCAGCCTGTTCGACCGCAGCAGCGGCCGACAACCAAAACTCACTGAAGCCGGCACGGCATTGCTGGACGAAGCGCGGGAGGTGTTGCGTCAGTGCGAACGACTCAATGGCCGGGCGCTGGCGATGATGCGCGGGCAGGAGGCGCGCCTGCGTGTGGCGCAGGATGAAGCGATGCCTTATCAGCCGATCATCGAAAGCTTCGAGGCCCTGGCGGAAAAATTCCCCAGCCTTGAAGTGCAACTGACCAGCGCCGCCCAAGGCGATGTCGCGCGCAAACTGGTGGAGCGGCGCGCCGATCTGGGTCTGCTGTTTTTTCACGATCAGATTCCCGAAGCACTTGAGCGGCGGGTGCTGGGCAGCGTGGAAATGGTCACGGTGTGCGGCAAGGATCATCCGTTGGCGCGCAAAGGCGCAGTGGACGGCCAACAACTGGCGCAACATCGGCAGCTGCTGATGTCCACGGAGTCGAGCATTTATCCCGGCAGTGATCCGGCCAGCCCGCAGGTCTGGCGCGCCGACAGTTTCTATGTGATGGCCGAATGGCTGGTGCGCGGCCTCGGCTGGGCCTGGTTGCCGCGCCATGTGGTGCAGTACCCGACCTATCAGAACCAGATGGTCGAACTGGTCAGCGAATGGACCCCGCCGGCCCTGGTGGTGGAACTGGTATGGCGCCGCGATGAACCGCTCGGTCCGGCCGCGCGCTGGCTCGCCGAACGTTTTGCCGTGCACTTGCAGGCGATAGGCGAAAAAAGCCGATAAACTCCGCCGCCATGAATAGAACTCTCTACACCGCGCTGTTTTATCTGGGGCTGCCATTGGTAGCGATTCGGCTTTGGCTGCGCGCGCGCAAGGCGCCGGCGTATGCCAGGCGCATCGGCGAGCGTTTTTCCTTCGGGATGCCGGCGATGAAACCGGGCGGCATCTGGGTGCACGCCGTGTCGGTGGGCGAAAGCATTGCGGCCGCGCCGATGATCCGCGCCTTGCTGGCGCGTTATCCGGATCTGCCGATCACCGTGACCTGCATGACCCCGACCGGTTCGGAACGCATCCATGCACTGTTCGCCAATGAGCCTCGCATCCAGCACTGTTATCTGCCCTATGACCTGCCTTGCGCTGCCCGGCGTTTCCTTGATCGGGTCCAGCCGAAACTGGCGGTGATCATGGAAACCGAGCTGTGGCCCAACCATATCCATCAATGCGCCAAACGCGGGATCCCCGTGGCGCTGGCCAATGCGCGGCTGTCCGAGCGTTCGGCCAGGGGTTACGGCCGGTTCCCCAAGCTGACCCAGCCGATGCTGGCTGAAATGAGCTTGTTCGCGGTGCAGACCGAAGCCGAGGCCCAGCGCTTGCGCGACCTGGGCGCGCGGACCGAAACCGTTGACGTGACCGGTTCGATCAAGTTCGACCTGACCATCGACCCGCAGCTGTTGGAGCGCGCCGTTGAGCTGCGTGGGCAATGGCAGGCGCTGGAACGACCGGTGTGGATCGCGGCCAGTACCCATGACGGCGAAGACGAGGTGGTGCTGGCGGCTCATCGTCAGTTGTTGGCCAGTCACCCCGATGCGTTGCTGATTCTGGTGCCGCGTCATCCGGAACGCTTCAATTCGGTGTACGGGTTGTGCCAGCAACAGGGGTTTGCCACGGTCCGCCGTTCCAGCGGCGATGCGGTCAGCGCGAATATTTCAGTGCTGCTGGGCGACACCATGGGCGAGCTGCTGTTTCTCTACGCCCTGGCTGACAGTGCATTCGTCGGCGGCAGCCTGGTGCCGAATGGTGGGCATAACCTGCTGGAGCCGGCGGCCCTGGCTAAACCGGTATTGAGCGGCCCACATCTTTTCAACTTCCTCGAAATCGCCGCGCAGTTGCGCAGTGCCGGAGCGTTGCAGGAAGTGGAGGATGCCGAAGGGCTGGCGGTGGCGGTGCAGCGGCTGTTCGAACTGCCCCGTGATGCGCAGCGCATGGCAGAGGCCGGGTTGAACGTGATGCGCGCCAATCAGGGGGCATTGCAGCGGTTGCTGGATGGGTTGGGGCGGTTGATCGAGCGGTAGACCGAGTCGTCGGACAGAAAAAGATCGCAGCCTGCGGCAGCTCCTACACGGGATTGATGTTCATCCTGTAGGAGCTGCCGCAGGCTGCGATCTTTTGCTTTTACTGATCAGGCCGCGCTTTCAACTGCTCCTCTGCCGCCTTGGCCAGATCCGGTGGCAGGAAATCCTTGTCCGGGTTGTAGTTCGGATTGAGCCAGCGTGCCAGGACTTGCAGATCCCCGGGATTCAACGTGCCGGCCTGTTGCTTCAAGCGCAGGTTGTCGAGGATGTAGTCGTAGCGGGTGTTGTTGTAGTCGCGCACCGAGGTGTAGAGCTGACGTTGCGCATCCAGCACGTCGACGATGTTTCGCGTACCCACCTGATAGCCGATTTCAGTCGCTTCCACCGCGCTCTGGTTGGAGATGATCGATTGCTTGCGCGCCTGTACCTGCTCGACATCGGTGTTCACCGCGCGGTGCAGGTCGCGGGTGTTTTCCACGATCTGCCGGCGCAGGGATTCGCGTTGCTGCTCGGTCTGGTCCAGTTGTGCATAGGACTGACGCACCTGGGAGTTGATCAGGCCACCGCTGTAGATCGGGATGTTCAGTTGCAGGCCCACGGTCGTTTGGTCAACGTTGCCGCCGTACGCCTGGGGCAGGTTGTTCGGGTTGCTGAAGCCCAGCGCATCGTTGTCGCCTTTCTCGTACTTGGCGACCGCGTCAACCGTTGGCAAGTGACCGGACCTGCGCTGCTTGAGGGTTTGTTCGGCGGCGCTGACGGCATAGTTGCTGGCCAACAGATTGAGGTTCTGCCTGCCCGCGGTTTCGACCCAGGCCTTGGCGTCGTTCGGTACTGGCGGCAGGATCGGCAAGTTATGGCTGATGCCCCAGATCGAGTTGTACTGGCGGTTGGTCAGGGTGATCAATGCTTCAAAGGCGTCGTCCACCTGGCGCTGCGCAACGATGCGGTTGGCGCGTGCGGTGTCGTAGCTGGCTTGTGAGTTCAATACGTCGGTCTTGTCCGAGAGGCCGACATCGAAACGCTCGTTGGATTGATCGAGCTGGCGTTTGAACGCAGCTTCTTCGGCCTTGGTCGAGGCCAGGTTGTCCTGGGTGCGCAGCACGTTGAAATAGCTGTCAGCGGTTTGCAGGATCAGGTTTTGCTCGGTCGCCGAGAGTTGCAGGGCGGCCTGTTCGTTGACTTCCTTGGCGGCCTGGAACTGGAACCAGCGATCGGCGCGGAACAAGGGTTGCGCCAGGGTGGCCTGGTACGAATGAGCATCGCGGTTGGTCGTGCCCGAAGGTTGATCGAGCGACGTACGCACCTCGGAAACATTGGCGCCGCCCGATAGGTTCGGCAGCAGCCCGGCGCGGGCCTGGGGTACGACTTCTTTCTGCGCGCCGTATTGGGCGATGGCAGCCGCCAGGTCGGCGTTGTTGTTGACGGCTTCCTGATAAACGCTGACCAGGTCCGTCTTGGCCGATAAGGGCACATCTGCTGCCCAGGCCATTCCGTTGGACGCACAAGACACGGCAAGGGCCAGTGAGAGTTTGCGCAGCATAGACGATCCCTAGAATTGATATTACAGAGGTAATTTGAGCGCCAAGGCTAAGGCCATGGTTTGACAGCGTCAATGCCGGCTCAGCGTAGCGAGTGTAGTTGTGCATTGGGGCGGCAACAATCCTGATACTGCGTGTAATTACGCCATTCATCACGGTAATTGCAGTGGGGTTGGCGTTCTTTGCCAGTTGTGTCTAGACTGGCCGGGTTCTTGTCGGGGTGCCTTGCTATGAGGCTGAGATCGAATAATTTCGGATCCCGTTGAACCTGATCAGGTTAGCGCCTGCGTAGGGAACAAGATTTCTCGTCACCCGGCGAGTCCTCTTGTGCTTCGTCCGGGATGTTGTTCGACAATCGAACACCCCTCGAGCACTGAGCACAGCACAGCTGGATTTCCCAGCGCCCGTGCGTCCATTCGTTTACAGGTTCGCTCCGACAAAAATCCACTGCCTGGATGTGTGTCTGGAGAGCCCGTGATGACTACAAAAGCAAAAATCGCCACCAACCTGAGTGACTCGGCCAAGGTCGATCAGCAATCGGTGCAGCCGTTTACCCGCTCGCAAAAAATCTATGTTCAGGGCACTCGCCCGGACATCCTCGTGCCGATGCGCGAAATCAGCCTGGACGTAACGCCGACCGACTTCGGCGGCGAGGTCAACGCACCGGTAGTGGTGTATGACACCTCAGGCCCTTACACCGACCCCAATGTCATCATCGATGTGCGCAAAGGCCTGGCCGACGTGCGTTCGCCGTGGATCGAATCCCGTGGCGATACCGAGCGCCTGAGCGGCCTGAGTTCGAATTTCGGCCAGGAGCGCCTTGCCGATCCGGAGCTGACCAAGCTGCGCTTCGCCCACGTCAACAACCCGCGCCGCGCCAAGCCGGGTGCCAACGTCAGCCAGATGCACTACGCGCGCCAAGGCATCATCACCGCCGAGATGGAATACGTCGCCATCCGCGAAAACATGAAGCTGGAAGTGGCCCGTGCCGCCGGCCTGCTGGACCAGCAACACGCCGGCCACAGCTTCGGCGCCAGTGTGCCGAAAATCATCACCCCCGAATTCGTCCGTGACGAAATCGCCCGTGGCCGCGCGATCATTCCGGCCAACATCAACCACACCGAACTGGAACCGATGATCATCGGCCGTAACTTCCTGGTGAAGATCAACGGCAACATCGGCAACAGCGCACTGGGTTCGTCCATCGAAGAAGAAGTGGCGAAACTGACCTGGGGCATTCGCTGGGGTTCGGACACGGTCATGGACCTGTCCACCGGCAAGCACATCCACGAAACCCGCGAGTGGATCATCCGTAACTCGCCGGTGCCGATCGGTACGGTGCCGATCTACCAGGCCCTGGAAAAAGTCGGCGGCGCGGCCGAAGACCTGACCTGGGAGCTGTTCCGCGACACGCTGATCGAGCAGGCCGAGCAGGGCGTCGACTACTTCACCATTCACGCCGGCGTGCTGTTGCGCTACGTGCCGATGACCGCCAAGCGCGTGACCGGCATCGTCTCCCGTGGCGGTTCGATCATGGCCAAGTGGTGCCTGGCGCACCACAAAGAGAACTTCCTCTACACCCATTTCGAAGACATCTGCGAAATCATGAAGGCCTACGACGTCAGCTTCTCGCTGGGCGATGGCCTGCGTCCGGGTTCGATTGCCGACGCCAACGACGAAGCGCAGTTCGGCGAGCTGGAAACCCTCGGCGAGCTGACCAAGATTGCCTGGAAGCACGACGTGCAGTGCATGATCGAAGGCCCGGGCCACGTGCCAATGCAGTTGATCAAAGAGAACATGGACAAGCAGCTGGAGTGCTGCGACGAGGCGCCGTTCTACACCCTCGGCCCGCTGACCACCGACATCGCGCCGGGCTACGACCACATCACCTCCGGCATCGGTGCGGCGATGATCGGCTGGTTCGGTTGCGCGATGCTCTGCTACGTGACGCCGAAGGAGCACCTGGGCCTGCCGAACAAGGATGACGTCAAGACCGGGATCATCACCTACAAGATCGCCGCGCATGCCGCCGATCTGGCGAAGGGGCACCCGGGCGCACAGATCCGCGACAATGCCTTGAGCAAGGCGCGTTTCGAATTCCGCTGGGAAGACCAGTTCAACCTGGGCCTGGATCCGGACACCGCGCGTTCGTATCACGATGAAACCCTGCCGAAGGATTCGGCCAAGGTCGCGCATTTCTGCTCGATGTGCGGGCCGAAATTCTGCTCGATGAAGATCACCCAGGAAGTCCGCGAGTATGCGGCCAACCAACGGATCGAAGCGGTCGACGTGGACGTCGCCCAGGGCATGGCCGAACAGGCTGAGCGCTTCAAGCAGGAAGGCAGTCAGCTTTACCAGAAAGTTTGATCTGACCCGGGATTGACGGTGCCTTTGGTGCCGTCTTCGCGAGCAAGCCCGCTCCCACATTAGACCGCGTCCGCCCGGACAACTCGGTCAACTGTGGGAGCGGGCTTGCTCGCGAAAGCGCCAGTTCAGACACCGAAACTCCCAATAACAAAATGTGTCCCTCTGAGATAACACCCTTGAGCATTCAACCCAGCACGTACTCACCCGACATTGCGGTGCCGATCGACAAGCGTGTCTTTGGCGGTCGCGACCTGTTTTCCCTGTGGTTCTCCCTCGGCATCGGCCTGATGGTGTTGCAGACCGGCGCATTGCTCGCGCCAGGCCTGGGCCTGTCCGGTTCGCTGCTGGCAATTTTCCTCGGTACCCTGGTCGGCGTTCTGCTGCTGGCAGCCGTTGGCGTGATTGGCAGCGACACCGGCCTGTCGTCGATGGCTGCGCTCAAGCTCAGCCTCGGTGCCAAAGGCGCGAGCCTGCCGGCGGTGCTGAACCTGCTGCAACTGATCGGCTGGGGCTCGTTCGAAATCATCGTCATGCGCGATGCCGCCAGCCTGCTGGGCGCAAAGGCGTTCAGCGACGGTAGCTGGCTGTCTAATCCGATAATGTGGACGCTGTTTTTCGGCGCACTGGCGACCTTGCTGGCCGTCAGCGGTCCGCTGACTTTCGTCCGGCAGATCCTGCGCAAATGGGGCATCTGGCTGCTGCTGGCCGCGTGCATCTGGCTGACCTGGAACCTGTTCGCCAAGGCTGACCTGGCCGCATTGTGGGCCCAGGCCGGTGACGGTTCGATGCCGTTCGCCGTGGGTTTCGACATCGCCATTGCCATGCCGCTCTCGTGGTTGCCGCTGATCGCCGACTACTCGCGCTTCGGCAAACGGGCGAAAAACGTCTTCGGTGGCACCGCCATCGGTTTCTTCATCGGTAATTTCTGGCTGATGAGCCTGGGTGTGGCCTACACCCTGGCGTTCGCGCCGAGCGGTGAAGTCAATGCCTTGCTGTTGGCGCTGGCCGGTGCCGGCCTGGGGATTCCGCTGCTGCTGATTCTGCTGGATGAATCGGAAAACGCCTTTGCCGATATTCACTCGGCAGCGGTGTCCAGCGGGATTCTGTTGCGCGCCAAAGTCGAGCACCTGGCCCTGGCCATCGGCGTCATCTGCACGCTGATTGCCTTGCTGGCGCCGTTGGCCCAGTACCAGAACTTCCTGCTGCTGATCGGTTCGGTGTTTGCACCGTTGTTCGGCGTGGTGCTGGTGGACCACTTCATCCTGCGCAAGCGCAGCGCCCAGGCGGCCTCGGCCGCATTGCGCTGGCCGGCGCTGCTCGCCTGGCTGGGCGGGGTCAGCACCTATCACTTGTTGGCCAACCTGTATCCGGATATCGGCGCAACCCTGCCGGCACTGGTAGTGGCAGGGTTGCTCCAGCTAGTGCTGGGCCGGGCCTTCAGTTACGGCCGGGAAACAGCTCCGGCTTGATGATGCCGTTCAGGCGAGGGTAGGGGATCTTCAGTTCGACATGGCCCAGCGCGTAAGGCGCGATGGTGCTGGTTTCGTACTTGAGGATCACCCCACCGTAGGTCAGCGCCACGTTCTGGGTTTTCAGGAACGGCCAGCTCTTCACGAACTCCGGTTCCTGATCGAGCTTGGTGCTGATCAACCAGCTGTTGTGCGCCACTTGCGCGGCTTTCCAGAACGCGTCTTCCTGCCCTGGCACCAGCATGTCCGACAACGTCAGCACTTTATGCTGCTGGCGCGAATAGTTGATGAAACCTCGACCTGGGGTGCCATGGGCACCGCCGGTGTCCAGGTAACTGGACAATTCGACGATCACCAATCCGTCATGCTGCTCACGTACCTTCGCCTGCAGATAGCTGCTGAAGCGCGGACCGGCGGTGCGCAAAAACTCCTCGCGATAGGCCGCCAGGGTCGGGGCGACAGGCGCGTCGGGCGAGGTGCGGGTCATTTGCAGCAGGCGCTTTTCGATGATGCCGTCCAGTGCCGGCTCGTCCGCAAAGTGCAGGGTGTCGATGTTGACCAGCGGACAATCCGGGTTGCTGCAACCGGGCTTGAGTTGCTCGGAGGCGTCGCGGGTGGTTTCCAGCGGCGTCCGGTAGTTGGGCTGGAACAGGCTCGCGCAAGCGCCCAGGGTCAGGGCGATAGCGGCCACGGAGGCGATTTTGAAAAGCGACATGAGCGTCCTTTCTGAAACAGGGGAAGGCAAAAAGTTACCGGCTTCGACTCTCAACAAAGCAGTCAGTTCGCCACTAAGCTAATTAGAGTGGGTTTCGCCCTCACCGTCCATCCCGCTGACGGGAAAGGGGCTGCATCAAACGTCACGGGCGCGTTAGGATGGCGCGAAGTCGAGGCCCAGGAAAAAAGCAACCTCGAACAGGATTTGCAGTAAAAGAGGATAGTCATGACGGATTTTGCCAACGCCATTCCGACCGCCGTTGATATCGTGCGGCGCGAAAAGTGCTACGAGGGCTTCTACAAACTCGAACGCGTGCACTTGCGCCACGAATTGTTCGCCGGGGGCATGAGCCGCGAGATCAATCGCGAAGTGTTCGTTCGCCATGACGCGGTATGCATGCTGCCTTACGATCCGCAGCGCGATGAAGTGGTGCTGATAGAGCAATTTCGCGTCGGTGCCATGGACAAGACCGATAACCCGTGGCTGATCGAACTGGTCGCTGGTCTGATCGACAAGGATGAAGTGCCGGAAGCAGTTGCTCACCGCGAGGCGCAGGAGGAAGCTGGGCTTGAAATCGGGGCGCTCTGGCCGATGACCAAATACTTTCCATCGCCGGGCGGCAGCAACGAATTCGTGCATCTGTACCTGGGGCGTTGCGACACTACCGGGGTTGGCGGCCTGCATGGGCTGGAGGAAGAGGCAGAAGACATCCGCGTCACGGTCTGGGCTTTCGAAGATGCCTTGCAAGCCGTGCGCGACGGGCGTATTGCCAACGCGGCGAGCATCATTGCCTTGCAATGGCTGGCTTTGAACCGCGTTGAAGTGAGGGGGCTATGGTCGTAAACAAGCTGCGCGATCGCTATCGGGTGGACCTGGTGGGGCTGCAAGCGTCCTGCGAGGCGAACTACGCGCGCCTGATGCGACTGCTGCCGGACATGCGCAGCGAGCCAGCCGCGCGGCGCATCGCCGTGACCCATGGCGACCAGATGCTCGGCGTGCTGGCGCTGGAAGTGCTGCTGACCTGTCCTTACACCACGACCCTGCAAGTGCGGCAGGAACACAGCCTGCCCTGGCTGCCGGTGCCGCAACTGGAAGTGCAGGTCTATCACGACGCGCGCATGGCCGAAGTGGTCAGCGCCGAACATGCACGACGCTTTCGCGGCATCTATCCTTACCCGAACGCCTCGATGCACCAGCCGGACGAAAAGGCCCAGCTGAACATGTTTCTGGGCGAATGGCTGAGCCATTGCCTGGCGCTGGGGCATGAGTACGAAGTGGTACGTTAATTCTGAACTGCAGTTGTGAACTGCGTCAGGTTCACAGGTTTCCCCTTTCGATCATCCCCCAGCATAATTGCGGCACTTATCCATCCCCGTGATCACGCCCTGGGAGAACGCCTTGCCGAGCGTATCCACATTGACCACCGCCGATCCGGCGTTGCTGGTGCAACTCTCCGACAGCCACCTGTTTGCCGAAGCGGACGGCGCGTTGCTGGGCATGAACACCCGCGACAGCTTGCAAAAGGTCATCGAGCTGGTGCACGCGCAACAGCCGCGGATTGACTTGATCCTGGCCACGGGTGATCTGTCCCAGGACGGGACGCTGGAGTCCTACCAGCAGTTTCGCGACATGACGCGCCAGCTCGATGCGCCGGCGCGCTGGATTCCCGGCAATCACGATGAGCCGCAGATCATGGCCGAAGCGGCGGTGCAGAGCGCTTTGCTCGAGCCGGTGGTGGATATCGGCAACTGGCGGGTCACCTTGCTCGATTCGGCGGTACCAGGCTCGGTGCCGGGTTATTTGCAGGATGAGCAGCTGCAGTTGCTCGTCCGCTCGTTGAGCGAAGCGCCGGAACGCCATCATCTGGTGTGCTTCCACCATCACCCGGTGTCCATCGGTTGTGCATGGATGGAACCGATTGGCTTGCGCAATCCCGAGGCGCTGTTCGCCGTGCTGGACCGCTTCGAGCAGGTGCGCGCGGTGTTGTGGGGGCATGTGCACCAGGAAATCGACCAGATGCGCAACGGCGTGCGGTTGATTGCTTCGCCCTCGACCTGCATCCAGTTCGAGCCGGGGAGCGAGGATTTCAAGGTCGGGGAACAGGCGCCGGGCTATCGCTGGCTGCGACTGCTGCCCGACGGGCGGCTGGAAACCGGTGTGGAGCGGGTTACCGGGTTTGATTTCACTGTGGATTACGGTTCCAACGGCTACTGATAAATCCCTTGTAGGAGCTGTCGAGTGCAACGAGGCTGCGATCTTTTGATCTTGCTTTCAAGAAACAAAGTCAAAAGATCGCAGCCTCGTTGCACTCGACAGCTCCTACAGTAAACTGCGGCTTTTTAGCCGACGCACAGGGAGCTCAAATGTCCGGTTCGATCCTTTATATCCACGGCTTCAACAGCTCGCCGTTGTCGAAGAAGGCCTGTCAGTTGGTCGAGGTGATGGAACGTCTGGGCCTGAGCGAACACTTGCGTATTCCGGCATTGCACCATCACCCGCGCCAGGCTATCGAGCAGCTGGAGCAGGCGATTGCCGAGCTGGGACGGCCACTGCTGGTCGGCAGCTCGCTCGGCGGCTACTATGCCACTCACCTGGCCGAGCGCCTTGGCTTGAATGCCCTGTTGATCAACCCTGCCGTCAGCCCGCACCGGATGTTCGACGGCTTTCTGGGGACGCAGAAAAACCTGTATACCGAAGAGACCTGGGAAATGACCCACGACCACGTGACGGCCCTGGCCGAACTGGAAGTGCCTGCGCCCCAGGATCCACAGCGTTATCAGGTATGGTTGCAGACAGCTGACGAAACGCTGGACTATCGCCTCGCCCAGCAGTATTACCGGGCATGCGCCTTGCGTATCCAGGCCGGCGGCGACCACAGTTTCCAGGGTTTTGCCACACGACTGCCGGCCATGTTGAGTTTTGCCGGCATTGGCGCCGATTTGTATCAGGCAATCGATTTCACCGCATTGTGAGCGATAGCCCCATGAATTCTTTTTTCACCGAACACTGACGACGAGACCCCATGGCCACTCCCAGCGCTAGCTCTTATAACGCAGACGCCATCGAAGTCCTCTCGGGCCTCGACCCGGTGCGCAAACGCCCCGGCATGTACACCGACACCAGTCGGCCGAACCACCTTGCCCAGGAAGTCATCGACAACAGTGTCGACGAAGCCTTGGCCGGGCATGCCACATCGGTACAGGTGATCCTGCATGCCGACCATTCCGTGGAAGTCAGCGACGACGGCCGTGGCATGCCGGTGGACATTCACCCCGAGGAAGGTGTTTCGGGCGTCGAGTTGATCCTCACCAAGCTGCATGCCGGTGGCAAGTTTTCCAACAAGAACTACCAGTTCTCCGGCGGTCTGCACGGGGTGGGTATTTCCGTGGTCAACGCCTTGTCCACCGAAGTGCGGGTGCGTGTAAAGCGTGACGGCAACGAATACCAGATGACCTTCAAGGATGGCTACAAGGCCACCGAGCTGGAAGTCGTCGGTACGGTCGGCAAGCGCAACACCGGCACCAGCGTGTTCTTCGCGCCGGATCCGAAATACTTCGACTCCCCGAAATTCTCCATCAGCCGCCTCAAGCATGTGCTCAAGGCCAAGGCCGTGTTGTGTCCGGGGTTGCTGGTCAGCTTTGAAGACAAGGCCACCGGCGAGAAAGTCGAATGGCATTACGAAGACGGCCTGCGTTCCTATTTGGTCGACGCGGTCAGCGAATTCGAGCGCCTGCCGAACGAACCGTTCTGCGGCGCTTTTGCCGGTAACAAGGAAGCCGTGGATTGGGCGCTGCTGTGGCTGCCGGAAGGCGGCGATGCGGTGCAGGAAAGCTACGTCAACCTGATCCCGACGGCTCAGGGCGGTACCCACGTCAACGGTCTGCGTCAGGGCCTGCTCGATGCGATGCGCGAGTTCTGCGAGTTCCGCAGCCTGTTGCCGCGCGGCGTTAAGCTGGCGCCGGAAGACGTTTGGGAGCGCATCGCCTTCGTGCTGTCGATGAAGATGCAGGAACCGCAATTCTCCGGACAGACCAAGGAGCGGCTGTCTTCCCGTGAAGCGGCGGCGTTTGTCTCCGGTGTGGTCAAGGATGCGTTCAGCCTGTGGCTCAATGCCAACCCGGAAACCGGCATGCTGCTGGCGGAACTGGCGATCAACAACGCCGGCCGTCGCCTCAAGGCCAGCAAGAAGGTCGAGCGCAAGCGCATTACCCAAGGCCCGGCGCTGCCGGGCAAGCTGGCCGACTGTGCCGGGCAGGACCCGATGCGTTCCGAACTGTTCCTGGTGGAAGGTGATTCCGCCGGCGGTTCCGCCAAGCAAGCGCGGGACAAGGAATTCCAGGCGATCCTGCCGTTGCGCGGCAAGATCCTCAACACCTGGGAAGTCGACGGCAGCGAAGTGCTGGCCAGTCAGGAAGTGCACAACATTGCCGTGGCCATCGGCGTCGATCCGGGCGCGGCGGACATGAGCCAGCTGCGCTACGGCAAGATCTGCATCCTCGCCGACGCCGACTCCGACGGCCTGCACATCGCAACCTTGCTCTGCGCCTTGTTCGTCCAGCATTTCCGCCCGTTGGTGGATGCCGGTCACGTCTACGTCGCGATGCCGCCGTTGTACCGCATCGACCTGGGCAAAGAAATCTACTACGCCCTCGATGAAGCCGAGCGCGATGGCATCCTCGATCGCCTGGTGGCCGAGAAGAAGCGCGGCAAGCCGCAGGTCACCCGATTCAAGGGGCTGGGCGAAATGAACCCGCCGCAGCTGCGCGAGACCACCATGGACCCGAACACCCGGCGTCTGGTGCAGTTGACCCTGGAAGATTTCGAGGCCACCTCGGAAATGATGGACATGCTGCTGGCGAAGAAACGCGCCGGTGACCGCAAGACCTGGCTGGAGTCCAAGGGCAACCTGGCCGAGGTGCTGGGCTGATGCGTCTGGGCTTTGCCCTGGCCTGTGGGTTGCTGCTGACGTCGATTACGGTATTTGCCGAGCCGGCGCCACAGCTGCGCGTGTTGTCCGGGCATGTCATCGACGGCATGCCCGGTGGCAACCTGTCCGGGCTGACGCAGTGCGGCAATGACCTGTGGGCGGTTTCCGACCGCGACGATGACCAGATCTACCGCCTCGATACCCGCGAATCTGTGTGGCAAGCCGAAACGGTGCACATCGACGTACCGCCGGTGCCTGACAGTGGTTTGCCCTGGGGCTTGAAGTCTCGCGTCTGGGGGGCTTCGTTCGTGCGTGGCGGGGATCTGGACTTCGAAGGCATCACCTGCGACAGCGCCGGCAATCGCTACATCGTCAGCGAAGGTCATGCCGCTGTCTTGCAAGTGCCGCCAGCGGGGCCTGCCACCTGGCTGAAAATTTCGCCGATGATGGTTCGCGAGGCACGGGCCAGAGGCCTGCTGTTGCAATTCAATGCGCTGTTCGAAGGGCTGGCGATCAATCCGGCGGGCGATAAGATGTGGCTCGCCGCCGAGCGTCAAGGCCGCGGACTGCTGATGATCAAGCGCAAGCAGACCCTGTGGGATTGCGACGGTGGTTGCGTGCTGCTGAGCGAGGCGGGCATGGAAATGCAGCCCGAGCAGTTTCCCCATGCCAAGCCTGTCCCGCGGGATTTTTCTGACCTGTCGCTGTTCAACGGCAAGCTGTTCACCCTTGAACGCAATGCCTTCCAGATCTGCCGCCGGGATGCGCAGACGGCCAAGGTCGAGCGCTGCTGGTCGTACGCTGCCGAGTTGTTGCAGGAAAACCGTCGTTATTCACAGAATTACGGGCTGGAAGAAGCGTTGATCGTGGATGCCGATGGCGCCTGGATCGGTGTCGACAATAACTTCGGCGCGCGCGCCGATGGCGAAGTCCGCCCGGTGGTCTGGCGCTTCGCTGCACCGGAAGGTGGCTGGAGTGCCAAGCCATGAGACAACAACGCCCGGGGCAGCGTATCGGCCGGGTGTTCATGGTGCTGGCCTGGTGTGCGGCACTATTTCTGGCCACGCGATTTTTCGCCCAGTGGGAAGCGCGTCAGCAAAATCCGAATGTGGTGGTCAGCTCGGAGCAGGGCGAAGGTTTCATCGAGGTGAAACTGGTGAGCAACGCTCAGGGGCATTTCGTCGCCAGCGGCCTGATCAACGGCCAGTCGGTGGACTTCATGCTCGATACCGGGGCGACCGATGTGTCGATTCCGGCGGGCCTGGCCAAGCGCTTGAAGCTCGAAGAAGGATTCGGCGTGACCCTGAGCACGGCCAATGGCCTGAGCCAGGGCTATCGCACCCGTATCGAACGCCTGCAACTGGGCGACATCGTGCTGCGGGATGTACGCGCACTGGTGGCCCCGGGGCTGCATGGCGATCAGGTGTTGCTCGGCATGAGCGCACTGAACAAACTTGAATTTACCCAGCGCGGTGGCACCATGCTGCTGCGCCAGACAACGAACCGATGAGGCCCGCATGAGCGACTCCCTTGATCTCAGCCTGGACGGTGTAGAACGCCGGTCACTGGCTGACTTCACCGAAAATGCCTACCTCAACTACTCCATGTACGTGATCATGGACCGTGCCTTGCCGCATATCGGCGACGGCCTGAAACCTGTACAGCGCCGCATCATTTATGCGATGAGCGAGTTGGGGCTGGACGCCGATTCCAAGCACAAGAAATCGGCGCGTACCGTCGGTGACGTGCTCGGCAAGTTCCACCCCCACGGCGATTCGGCCTGCTACGAAGCCATGGTGCTGATGGCCCAGCCGTTCAGCTATCGCTACACGCTGGTCGACGGCCAGGGCAACTGGGGTGCGCCGGATGATCCCAAGTCCTTCGCCGCCATGCGTTACACCGAAGCGCGGCTGTCGCGTTATTCCGAAGTGCTGCTCAGCGAGCTGGGCCAGGGCACGGCGGACTGGGGCCCGAACTTCGACGGCACGCTGGACGAGCCGCTGGTCTTGCCGGCCCGTCTGCCGAACATTCTGCTCAACGGCACCACCGGTATCGCCGTGGGCATGGCCACCGACGTTCCGCCGCACAACCTGCGGGAAGTCGCCACGGCGTGCGTGCGTTTGCTCGATGAGCCCAAGGCCACGGTCGAACAGCTTTGTGAACACATCCAGGGCCCGGACTACCCGACCGAAGCGGAAATCATCACCCCGCGCGCCGACCTGCTGAAAATCTACGAAACCGGTCGCGGTTCTGTGCGCATGCGCGCCGTGTATCACATCGAAGACGGCGACATCATCGTTACTGCGCTGCCGCATCAGGTCTCGGGCGCCAAGGTGCTGGAACAGATCGCCGCGATGATGCAGGCCAAGCCGTCCAAGGCCCCGCAAATCGCCGACCTGCGTGACGAATCCGACCACGAAAACCCGTGCCGGATCGTGATCATTCCGGGGGCGCGGAAAAACTTCGACCACGATGCGCTGATGCAGCACCTGTTCGCCAGCACCGAGCTGGAGTCGAGCTATCGGGTCAACATCAACATCATCGGCCTGGACGGCAAGCCGCAGCTGAAGAACCTGCGGGCGCTGCTGGTCGAATGGCTGGAGTTCCGGGTGCAGACCGTGCGTCGTCGCCTGCAATTCCGCCTCGACAAGGTCGAGCGTCGCCTGCACCTGTTGGACGGTTTGTTGATTGCCTACCTCAACCTGGATGAAGTGATCCACATCATCCGTACCGAGGAGCATCCGAAAGCCGCGCTGATCGAGCGTTTTGCCCTGAGTGAAATCCAGGCCGACTACATCCTCGACACCCGTCTGCGTCAGTTGGCGCGCCTGGAAGAGATGAAGCTGCGTGCCGAGCAGGATGAACTGCTCAAGGAACAAGCCAAGCTGCAAGCCCTGCTCAGCAGCGAAGCCAAGTTGAAAAAACTGGTGCGCAGCGAACTGATCAAGGACGCTGAAACCTACGGTGATGACCGCCGGTCGCCTATCGTCGAGCGCGCCGAAGCCAAGGCCCTGACCGAGCACGATCTGCTGCCGAACGAGAAAGTGACGGTGGTGCTGTCGGAAAAAGGCTGGATTCGCTCCGGCAAAGGCCACGAGATCGACGCCACCGGGCTTTCCTACAAGGCCGGGGACGGTTTCAAGGCGCTGGCAGCCGGGCGCTCCAACCAGTTTGCCGTGTTTATCGACTCCACCGGCCGCAGTTATTCGGTGGCCGCCCACACCTTGCCGTCCGCCCGTGGCCAGGGCGAACCACTGACCGGTCGCCTGACGCCGCCGCCAGGGGCGAGTTTCGAATGCGTGCTGATGCCGGAAGACGATGCGCTGTATGTGATCGCCTCCGACGCTGGCTACGGTTTCGTGGTCAAGGGTGAAGACCTGCAGGCCAAGAACAAGGCGGGCAAGGCGCTGCTGAGCCTGCCGAACAACGCCAAGGTCATGCTGCCGCGCCCTGTGGCCGATCGTGAGCAGAACTGGCTGGCGTCGGTGACGACCGAAGGTCGCCTGCTGATCTTCAAAATCAGCGACCTGCCACAATTAGGTAAAGGCAAAGGCAACAAGATCATCGGGATTCCCGGTGAGCGAGTGGCCAGTCGTGAAGAGTATGTGACGGACATCGCCGTATTGCCGGACGGTGCAACACTGGTGTTGCAGGCCGGTAAACGTACCTTGTCACTGAAAGCAGACGACCTCGAACACTACAAGGGTGAACGTGGCCGTCGTGGCAACAAGTTGCCGCGTGGCTTCCAGAGGGTCGATGCGCTGCTCGTCGAAAACCTCAATTAGGCGACTTAGAAGCGCCGATCTACGATTTAACCCGTAGTTCGGCGCTTTGCGCTGGAGTCGGAACGCATATTCACGGATGATATGGCCTTTCAAGCGCCGGCATTGCCGCGCGTTCTTCACATTTATTGAGTATTTTCACTGTGGTCAGCCTTTTAGCGATCACCTGGATGGGACGATGACTGCTCTGCGCCTTCCTTTTATTCTTTTGCTCGCCGGCGTTCTTGGCCTGGCGGGTTGCAGCGTTCACCAACCGGTGTCGCTGTATCAGCTGGACGCTGGTAGTCCGGTTCAGCCCGCACAGAACGCGGGCATGGCGGTATTGTTGGGACCGGTCACCGTGGCCGACTACCTGCAACGCGAAACCCTGTTGCAGCGTCAGCCGGATGGCAGCCTGCAAGCCTCGACCGACGGTCGTTGGGCTGGCAGCCTTTCGTCGGATATCGATCAGCTGCTGCTGCGTCAGGTCGCAGGCCGCCTGGACAGCCAGCGCGTAGTGCTGGCTCCGGCGACAGTGGGCTTCACCCCGGATGTTCAGGTGCTGCTGACCATCACGCGCCTGGATTCGGGTGAAAAACAGCCGGCGATCCTCGACGCGCAATGGCGCCTGATCGACCGTCGCGGGCAGGTCCGCGACAACCGCATCATCCATTTGCAGGAACAGCATGCCGGTACCACGGCGGCTCAGGTCCAGGCACAGGGCGTGTTGTTGCAGCGCCTGGCTGAACAGCTGTCGGTGGCGCTCAAGCCGCTGGCCAATCAGCCGCCGATCGCCGAAGTCCCGCGCAAGCCGGCAGCCAAGGCGGCAGCACCTGCGGTAGAACAGGAAAAGCAGCCGAAGATCCCGATGGCCGCGCCGATTCGTACGGATATGGAAGTGTTCCGCTTCTAAGCCTGGATGGATTTGAAACAAAGCCCGCATTGATGCGGGCTTTGTTGTTTCTGCAGGTTGGAGATATCTGGCGTCAGTTCCAGCCTCTTCGCGGGCAAGCCCGCTCCCACAGGGGGCGCGGTCGTACGCAAGAATTGTATTCACAGAGACCAATGTGGGAGCGGGCTTGCTCGCGATGAGGCCAGAGCAGGCTACAAAAAAGCCTGCAGACGATCACTCATCTGCGGGCTTCCAGGTTTAAAGGCTAAAAGATCGCAGCCTTCGGCAGCTCCTACGCGCGGCGCTCGTGCATCCGCGCCAATTGCCGTTCCAGCATCGATGGATATGGCTCCATCAACCGTTCCACGCAGCACGCCCCCTCAGGGCTGGCAATCGGACGGATCCGCGCGCGTTGGCGGATCAAGGCGTCGTCACTGATCTTGCGCTCCACCAGCAGCAGGTTGCGGCTGTGTTGCGACAGGGCCAGGGCGTCCTGGGCGGGGTCGGTCAGCAGCAGGTCGATCTGGCTCAGGCCGAACAGTTCGTCGCCCAGGGTCAGGCCCAGCTGCAATTGCAGGGTGATGCCGCTGTCCGCGACTTCGATCTGCAACTGATGGCCCAGAGCCCGCAGCAGCTCGCCACAGCAAATGGCATTGGTCAGGTAATCGTCGCCGCTGTCTTCGGTGTGGAACAGCATCAGCGTGCTGCCGTCGTTCAATGTCTCCACTTCGCCTTGATACAGCGAAGCGGCCTGATCGAGGCAATCGCGATAGCGTTCGAGCAGTTCTTCAAGACGCGCCCGCGGCAGGCGTCGCAGTTGCTCCTGGGAGCCCAGTTGCACTGCCAGCACCGCGCTGTGTTGCGGCACGCTCGGCGTGGCCTTGCGAATCACCGGTTGTGGGTTGCTGTCCAGCGACTCGTCGCGCAGATCGGCGAACGGGTCTTCATCATCGTCGTCTTCGACAGTGCTGACGGTTTGCCGTGGCGCTGGCTTGAGCGCCGCTACCGGGCGGCTCTCGTCGAAACTCGGGTCGCGCAGGTTACGGACTTCGAAGGCCGGGTCGGTTTCGTCATCGACGTCGTCGAATTCCGGCTCTGGTTCCGGCACGGGGGCGGGCTCCGGGGCGAAGTTGGCGTGCAGCTGGCGCGCCAGGTCGCCGATTTCGTCCTGGCGGTCGGTGGCCGGGGTGTATTCATCGATATTGCGCAGCCACACCCGCAATTGCAGCAGCGGCGTGGAGAGATAACGCCCCATGCGCAGGCTCAGGGCCAGGGACAGGGCCAGCAGGATGGCACTCAGAATGCCCATGCTTTGCAGGCTGATGGTCATCGGCTGCTGGAACTGGTCCATGTCCAGGCTGATGCGCAATTGCCCGGCAGTCACGTCCTGGAAGGTGATCTTGCTCTGGTACATGCCCTCGGCTTCGCCCAGCAGGCCATGCTTGGGGCGCTGGCCGGATTCGGCAAGAATGCGGTTGTCCGGGCTGTAAATGGCGGCGTGGGCCACCAGCTTGTTCTTGGTCAGGTTATTGAGCAGCACATTGAGGCTGAGGATGTCGTTGGACACCAACAGCTCGGTGGCCGAGGTGGCCGTCTGCGTGGTCAGGCTTTCGCCCAGCGCATCCGCCTGCTCGTGCATGGCCTGCTTGAACTGCAAGCCCATCACACCGGCATAGATGACCAGGGCCAGGGCGACCAGGATCACGTTATGGCTGGCGATGCGCAATGCAATCGGTACACGGCGGTGGCGCAGTGCCCGGAAGATCAGCAGGAAGAAGTTGTCGGTTTTTACTGGCGTAGGCCGGTTCACTTGAGCTCGGCTCTTTTGTCCGTGGAGTTGACGCGCAGTATAGCGACAGGCCCTAGACCGTCAAAGCGCTCACGGTGCCCGATGGTCACTGAAAGTGGGTAGAATGCGGTTTTTTTCCACCTGCGGGGGTGCGCCTTGCGCGAAATCGTCCTGATAAACATCACGGGAGTCGACCGTCCGGGTCTGACTGCGGCCATTACCGGCGTTCTGGCCCAGGGTGGTGTGAACATTCTCGACATCGGTCAGGCGGTGATCCACGACACCTTGTCGTTCGGCATCCTGGTTGAAATTCCCGACACCGAGCAAGGCAAGTCTGTGCTCAAGGACATCCTGTTCAAGGGCTATGAGCTCGATCAACAGGTGCGTTTCACTCCGGTGTCCGAAGTGGATTACCAGCAGTGGGTCGGCAACCAGGGCAAAAAACGCCACATCGTGACCCTGTTGACTCGCAAGGTGACAGCCGGGCAGTTGCAGGCCGTGAGCTCGATCACCGCCAAATATGGCCTGAATATCGACCACATCGATCGCCTGTCCGGACGCATGCCGCTGGACACTCCGGCCGACAAGGGCAAGGGCTGCATCGAGTTTTCCGTGCGCGGCGAAGCGGCTGATCCGCAGGCGCTGCGTGCCGAATTCCTCAGCGTCGCCCAGGAACTGAACGTCGACATCGCCTTCCAGGAAGATTCGCTGTTCCGTCGCAACCGTCGCCTGGCGGTGTTCGATATGGACTCAACGCTGATCGAAGCCGAAGTGATCGATGAACTGGCCAAGGCGGCTGGCGTGGGTGAGAAGGTCTCGGAAATCACCGAACGGGCGATGGCCGGTGAGCTGGATTTCCGTGCCAGTTTCAAAGAGCGTCTGGCCTTGCTCAAAGGGCTGGACGTCAATGTGCTGGACTCCATCGGCGCCTCGCTGCGCCTGACCGAAGGCGCTGAAACCCTGTTCGCCGAACTCAAGCGCCTGGGCTACAAGACCGCGATTCTGTCGGGCGGTTTCACTTACTTCGCCAAGCAATTGCAGGCCAAGCTGGGTATCGACTACGTGTTCGCCAACGAACTGGAAGTGGTCGACGGCAAAGTCACCGGCGTGGCGGTCGAGCCGATTGTCGATGCGCAGCGCAAGGCGGATTTGCTGAAGGAACTGGCACACAAGGAAGGCTTGCGCCTGGAGCAGACCATTGCGGTCGGCGATGGTGCCAACGACCTGCCGATGCTGGCGATTGCCGGGTTGGGCGTGGCGTTCCGCGCCAAGCCGCTGGTGAAACAGTCGGCCAAGCAGGCGATTTCGACGCTGGGCCTGGATGGCGTGCTGTACCTGCTGGGCTTCCGCGATCGCGACGGGCAGCTCTAGGCACCACAAATAAATGTGGGAGCGAGCTTGCTCGCGATTGCGGTGTATCAGTCAACGAAGAAGTCGACTGACACTATGCAATCGCGAGCAAGCTCGCTCCCACATTTTGATCTCTATACAGGTCAGGCTTTTGGTGAGCCCATGCCCTGGCCCATCTGCACCGCAGTACCGGCGGTCATTTCTTCAGCCCACTTCACTTGATCCGGCCCGAACAGCACGACGGCGGTCGAGCCCAGCTTGAAGCGACCCAGTTCCGCACCTTTTTCCAGGTGGATCGGTGCGCGCGCGGCTTCGTCGTAGCGGAAGGTTTTCAGCTCACGTTTCGGCGGCGTGACCAGACCGGCCCAGACGGTTTCAATCGACGCCACGATCATCGCGCCCACCAGCACAACGGCCATTGGCCCGCGCTCGGTGTCGAAAATGCACGCCACGCGCTCATTGCGGGCAAACAGTTCCGGAACGTTTTCAGCGGTGGTCTGGTTGACCGAGAACAGACGACCCGGGATGTAGACCATCTCGCGCAGGGTGCCGGCCAGTGGCATGTGCACGCGGTGGTAGTCCTTCGGCGACAGGTAGATGGTCGCGAAGTCGCCACCCATGAACGGCGCAGCGTTTGCCGCATCGCCACCCAACAATTCCAGCACGCTGAAGCTGTGGCCCTTGGCCTGGAACACGCGGCCGTGCTCGATCGGGCCGAGCTGGCTGATCGCACCATCGGCGGGGCTGAGGATCGCGCCCGGGGTCTCGTCCAGCGGACGGGCACCGTCTTTCAATGCACGGGTGAAGAACGCGTTGAAGTGCTCGTAGGCAGTCAGGTCTTCGACCAGGGCCTGGGACATGTCCACCTGATAGCGCTTGGCGAACCACACGGTGAACGCATTCTTGAACCAGCGCACGCGGCATTCGGCGATGCAGCCGGCCAGTCGCGAGAGCAGGTTGTGGGGCAGCAGGTACTGGCCGAGGAGAAACAGACGCTTGTTCATTAACGGTCCTTAAAAATCTTAAATTTCTACCGGGGTATCGGGATGGTTACCCCATTCGCCCCAGGAGCCGGCGTAGCCTTTGACCCGCGGATAACCGAGAGCCTTGGCCACCAGATAGGTGAAGCCAGACCGATGGTGTGTCTGGCAGTGGGTAATCACTTCTTTGTCTTTGCTGATCCCGAGTTGTTCGAGGATCTGCGGCATGTCGGTGCGGATGCGCAGCTGGCGTGCCCGATCCATGCCCGCGGTCCATTCGAAATTGACCGCGCCGGGAATGTGCCCGCCCTTGGCTGCCAGGACTTTCTCGCCGGAGTACTCCAGCGGCCCGCGTGCATCCCAGATTGCCAGGTCGGAGGCGCCGAGACGGCTCTGCAGGTATTCGCGGGTGGCGGTGGGTTCGTCGTGCAAGGTCAGTGGAACCGGGCCGCCCACGTGTGGCGGGATCTGGATCGACATGGGCAAGCCTTCCGCCAGCCAGGCCGTCAGGCCGCCGTCGACATAGTGGTACTTGCTGTGGCCGATGACATCCAGCAGCCAGATGAAGCGCCCGGCCCAACCGCCGCCTTCGTCGTCATACACCACGTAGACCGCATCGGGGTTGTGTCCCAGCTCACCAAACAGCGCTTCGAGTGCTGCCTGCGGGGGCATCAGCCCCGGGGCGGGGGCCTGGCCGAGCTGCGTGCGTTTCGGATCGACAAAGCGCGCGCCGGGAATGTGCCCTTCGGCGTAGCGGGCGGGACTGGTCAAGTCCACCAGAATCAGTTCGCGGGCGTCGAGGCGAGGGAGCAAGTCGCTCGGCTCGATCACCAGCGGCAAGCCAGAGAAGTCAGACATGTGAGGTCTCCAGAGCACAAAAGGGAGGATTGTAACGCAGCTTATTGGCCACGGTGGCTAAAGCTGTGCAGGGCTTTCTCGATGCACTGCGCGGTTTTGCCGAAGGCCTGTACGGAAATTTCCGAAAACGGCCCGCCGCCTTGATCCGTCACGACGATCATGATCACCCGTCCATTGTTGACCAGCGAACGCAGCAGCAGGTGTTCACCGCTGAACTGTGAGCGCAGGCTGTTGGGCAGCAGGGCCGAGAATTGCGCGTTGTTGGCGGCTGTCAGGCGCACTTGTGCCTGCTGCGCGAGCAGGCGTTGCAACACGTTGCTTTGGCTGACCACGAAGTTCAACCCGGCCGCTTCCTTCGGCAGGCCGGCCGTCTGGTGCACGCGCAGGTTGGCGTGGGTGCGGTCGGCCATCAGGATCATCACCCGACGCATGCCGCAGGCCACGAGGGCGTCCCGGGCGGCGATGGTCAAGTGCATGGCGTTGGTGAAACGACTCGGCTCGACCAGCAGTTCGGCGCATTGCTTGCGCCACTTCGCCAGGTCTTCGGCGGTGGGTGCCGCCGCCGGCAGCAAGCCTGCGTGGACACGGTTCATGTCCCACGGCCAGATCAGCGATTCGGCGGGGTGCCAGAGGTCGGGCATGGCGTGTTGGCGTGCGCTGTTGGCGGCTTGCTGGTGCAGTTGTTGCTGCAGTTCGTCCATCGGCATTTGCAGGTAAAGGCTGGTCAGGTACTGCCAGCGCTCACTGTGGGGACTGTCCCAAGCGTGCTGCGCCGACAGCGCCAGCCCGTTGGCCAGCAACACCGTATTGGCCGGTTGATTGAGCCAGCGACGCAGGGTCGGATCGTCATCGAGGCGGTTCTGCTGGCGCAACGGGTGCTCGCTGTCGCGGGCGATGCGCAGGACTTTCACCAGCTCCCGCTGTTCGGTGAGCAACAGTCGATAGCCCTGCTGCACCCAGATCGGCAAGCGCCAGACCTCCACCAGCGCCAGGCCGATGTCCAGCAGGCGTACGCCAAACAGTTGCTGCTCGACTTTGCGTGCCGACTCGCCTTTATGGATGACCCGCAGCTCCCAATCTTCGAGCAGTTTCGGATGGGTCAGCGCCAGGGGCCACAGCGGCGAAAGAAACAGCAGGCTGCCCCAGTGGATGTCCTGCCACAGGCGCGCCAGGCGACTGGCAAAAAAACCGTTGGCCTGTTGCGTGGCGTGCTGGCTGATCATCTGCAACTGACGCAGGGCTTTGGGGATCTCGGACTGGGGTTCGGCGGGCAGGCGCGCGAGCAGTTCTTCGGTGCGTTTCAGGCCGAGGCGATTGATCGCAACCTCAAGGTTTTCCGCGGGCTCGGCCATGCCGCCATGGGTGTGCCGGTTGGCTTCGCGAATCACGCTCAAGGCCAGGGCCGGGCTGCCTTGCATGAGGTCGGCGATATCGCGCAGCGAGCTGCGATTGTCGCCGATGGCCTTGCAGACACGGTCGTGGCTGGCTTGCGGAACCGGCAGGCGCACTCCATCGAGCAGCTTGACCCAGCCTTCGAGAGTGGTCGGTTTCGGGGTTGGGACGTTCGTTTCGTTAACCATGGTGGGAGGCGATCATCGTCAACATTACCTATGCCCGCAAGGGGTCAAATTAGCTTTTCGCCTGAACTGGCTATAGTCTGGCGCAGTTTTGCCGATAAGTAGAAGAAGAGATTTTTTAACTTCCGAATATGACCTTGAACCCGACTCAGTAAGTGCTCTCCTAACCTATGGCTAAAATTATCGGCATCATCGTCGTATTCGCGAGCGTGCTCGGCGGATACGTGCTTTCCCACGGCAAGATTGCCGCCCTGATCCAGCCGTTCGAGGTCATGATCATCGGCGGTGCCGCCCTCGGCGCGTTCTTGCAGGCCAACCCCGGTTACATGACGATGCACGTGCTCAAGAAATCCCTGAGCATGTTCAGTTCGCGTTTTAACCACGCCTTCTACCTGGAAGTGCTGGGCCTGATCTACGAGATCCTCAACAAGAGTCGCCGCGAAGGCATGATGGCCATCGAAGGCGATATCGAAGATGCCGCCGCGAGCCCGATCTTCGCCAAGTACCCGACGGTGCTGAAGGACGAGCGCATGACCGCGTTCATCTGCGATTACCTGCGCATCATGTCCTCCGGTAACATGGCTCCTCACGAGCTGGAAGGCCTGTTCGACATGGAACTGTTCAGCCTCAAGGAAGACCTGGAGCACCCATCCCACGCGGTCAACGGCATTGCCGACGCCATGCCTGGTTTCGGTATCGTCGCGGCGGTACTGGGGATCGTGGTGACCATGGCTTCGCTGGGTGAAGGCGACCAGAAGTCCATCGGCCTGCACGTGGGTGCGGCACTGGTGGGTACCTTCTTCGGTATTCTCGCCGCCTACGGCTTCTTTGGCCCGCTGGCCCATTCCCTGGCCCACGATGCCAAGGAAGAGCTGAACGTCTACGAAGCCATCAAGGCCTCGCTGGTGGCTTCGGCTTCCGGCATGCCGCCATCGCTGGCCGTGGAGTTCGGGCGCAAGGTCCTGTACCCGGCGCACCGTCCAAGCTTCGCCGAGCTGGAACAAGCGGTTCGCGGTCGTTAAGTTATGGAAAATAATCAGCCGATAATCATCAAGCGCGTCAAGCGCATCGCCGGCGGGCATCACGGGGGCGCGTGGAAAATCGCCTTCGCCGACTTCGCCACGGCGATGATGGCGTTCTTCCTGGTGTTGTGGCTGCTGTCCACCGCCACGCCGGAACAGAAGATTGCCATCGCCGGTTACTTCAAGGACCCGATCGGCTTTTCCGAAAGCGGCACGCCCTACATCATCGATCTGGGCGGCACGCCGACCCTGGCGCCGGAAAACACCCTCAACCCCGAGGTGAAGTCCCAGCCGCAGCCGGACAAAGTCACCATCGATACCGACCAGGTCGAAGGCATGGCCGAGCAGGTCGAAAAAGAGCGCCTCGAACTGTTGCTGCAGGAACTGCAGAACAAGGTCGAAGAAAACCCGCAGATGCAGAAGTTCAAGGACCAGATACTGTTCGAGATCACTCAGGACGGCCTGCGTATCCAGATCATGGACGCGGAAAACCGCCCTATGTTCGATTCAGGCTCAGCTCGCTTGAAGCCGTATTTCGAAGACATCCTGCTGGCCATGGCCGACACCATCAAGGCGGTGCCGAACAAGATCAGTATCAGCGGCCACACCGATGCCAAGCCATATACCGGCACCGGTGATTTCGGCAACTGGGAGCTTTCGGCCAACCGTGCCAACGCTGCACGGCGTGCGCTGGTGGCGGGCAGCTATCCGGAGGCGCAGGTGGCGCGGGTGGTCGGTTATGCCTCGTCGGCTTTGTTCGATCGCGAACATCCGTTCAACCCGGTGAACCGCCGTATCGACATCGTGGTGCTGACCAAGAAAGCCCAGCGTGCGATCGAAGGTTCGCAAGGCGCGGAGGCTGCTCCTGATGCACCGCAAGGTTCGGCCGCTCCGGGAGCCGCACCGGCTGCACCGGTCGACCCGAACGCGTTGCCGGCGGACAAGGAGCCTCTGCCGGCTCATGAACTGCGTGAGCGTCTGAACCTGTTTGATGACCCGGCACCAAAACCGGCTGAACCGCCCAAGCAGTGACCGACAAAAAAGCCGACAGCGATGTCGGCTTTTTTGTGTCTATTTCGTGCCTGTGTCTCCGAGTGCTTTGTGTCTGCCTGGTAGCTGTAGGAACGATCTGAAGTTTTGCGCCAAGGTTCTCAGTCGTGCACGAATCTGTCTATAGTTCAGCCGTTGCCGCTCACGCAGTGACCGATCTTAGCCGGTCGAATCAAAGAGGGAATCTCATCCAATTGATTGGAGTTAGACCTATGGCTAAGTACCACCTTCTGCAAGGCAACCTCAGCGTCGGTCCGACGCTGTACATCGATACCGAAGCACGTGCTTCCGATCTTCTTGAAACTGCCGTCCACCGAATCAAAGCTGCACGCAATTTGCTCAACAGCGTCACCTGCCTGTGCGTGAAAGATGCCGAAGGTCATGACCTGGAGCATTTCGCCAACGCCGCACACATATTGATTCAGGATGGCTGCGACGCCTTGGATGCGCTGGGGTGGACGCTGGAAAAGATCGCACGCTGAGAATAAGGAAGCCGCGTTAGTCGTGCAATGCTGCTCACTTAAGAGATAGAGCGAACAATAAACAACCTGTGGCGAGGGAGCTTGCTCCCGTTGGACTGCGCAGCAGTCCCATTTTTAGGGCCGCTTCGCGCCCCAGCGGGAGCAAGCTCTCTCGCCACGGGTACAGTGTTCGTCCTTTAGTGAACAGCATTACGATAGTCGCGGCTTTTTTATGTGTGCGACACGACTGGAATGAATGCTGCCGATCATTTTCGTGGTGTCACGAAAATGATCGATAGGCCGCAAGGCGAGTACCAAAAGCCGCGACACGATCACGGTTTTTTTGCCTTTACTGCAGTTTCAGAACCCACGAATGATCCGCGTCTTGAGATCGGTGTGAAAGCGATCCGCATTGGATTTGTTAACGCTACGCACCGACTCGCTACCGGTCACCGAATCCAGTGACATCGAGCGCTTGAGCATCGACTCGTTGCGATATGCATCAATAAAGAACTCGATGTCCCGGTCGCTGGTCAGCTTCGGCCATTTATCGAGGTACAGCGGCAACTCTGTCGGGCCGGTCTTGAACGAGCAGATGCGCCGGTTGGTGATGGTCGCCTCGCCGATTTCGAACGGCACCCACCAGGACAGCGCGGTTTTCTCCGACACCACTGCCAGCAGGTGCGTGCATTCGCTGATGTTGCGGGTGATCACCCCGGTGATGTCGTCGGTGGTCTGGGATTCTGCATCCAGCACGTCGAGGTAGGTCTTTATGTTGGCCTGCATCAAACGCGCATTGATGTTGATCGCGTAGGCGCGGTCCATGTGGCGGTAGCTGATAAACACTGGCATCAGAAATGTCCCTTGATCGCGAGTTCGCGGTAATAGGCGCCGAGGGCGGTGAGGCGGCAACCGGTGGAGTGGATGGCGGCGTAGTACATGTGTTCGGCGTCCACCGGTTCGACCAGGCTGTGGCGGTTGCACTTTTGCAGTTGGGCGAAGACCTCGCCCTGTTCCGGGTTGAACTCGGGTTCGGTGGGCTCGAAGCTGGGGGCGAGGGGGTACACTGACTCCGCTTCGGCGAACCAGTCGGGGAGTTTGCGCAGGATTTCCTTGGGGATCAGCGGTGACACTTCGCGCAGGGAAATGAACTGCGAGACGTTGGTCTTGAACACCGGACGCTGTTCCCAGGCATCGAGGGCGTTGTCGACAAACGAATAGAGGCTGCCGGGGGTGATCTTGCCCAGGATGTTCGCTGCTCCACCGTGCAGGGCCTGGAGCAGCAATCCGGTGAACACACCGTGCTGCACGCCCTCCATCGCCGGCTCTTCCTTTTTGCAGGCAGTCAGAATGGTCATGCCTTCGCCGACCACGCTGCCTTCGCTGCGCAAGGCGCGCAGTTCGCCGGCCGAGCCGCTCTGGCAACAATCGAGAATGATCACTTTGTTTTTGATCTTCGTGGCCTTGCTCGCCCAATTGAGAATGTCGCTGAGGCGAATCCCGTCCTTGGCGCTCTTGTAATCCTGCGGGATCAACACGCCTTCGTCGGTGTCGGTGTCGAAGCTGCCGTGGCCGGCGAAATACAGCAGCGCGACATTGCAGTCCCCGGCAAACAGCTCGCGGATCTGGGTTTCGAGTTTTTCCCGGCCCAGGTAGTCCTCGGCGGAGGTCAGTACGATGTTCTTGAAGTTCGGATCGCCATTGGCGTCGGTCTTGAGCACCGAGGCCATGGCCATGGCGTCATTGCTGCAACCGCTCAGGCGCGACACATGGGTGTAGTCGTTGATGCCGATAAACAGTCCCTTGCGCATGGTTACACCGCCGTATGCTGGCGAATCGCATCGATGATGCTGTTGGTGTTCCACGCACACTCGGCATGTGCCGCGTCACGTACCACCGTGGAAATGCGCTCGGCACCGAACGGCTTGATCGCAATGATCACCTTGCCCATGCGCTGGGCGATCTCGATTTCCTTGTTGATCCACTTGCTGTAGGTGGAATACATCCCGGCCATGATCAATACCGCCGAACATGGGCGGATCTTGTTTTCGATGGCCTCCTCAAGTTGTTTATCAGTTTTCGCGCCGACAATCGGGTTGTCCGGTGGCACCGAAAAGTTCTTGTAGGTGAAACCGGGCTTGGCGTTGAGCAGGCGCACGAGATTGTCGTGGGCGTCGGGGTAGTTCCACGAGTGGCTGATGAACAGGTGGTAGGTTTGCATGGGTGTCCCTCGGTGTCGCTGGAGTGCGAAGAGGGTCTGAAACTAGGCTATTGGCTGGCGGCTACAAGGGGATGTGACTTAAAGAGAAATCCCCTACAAGTGCCGGTGCGGGCGTCTTACAGAAATGTCTGATGTTTAAGTGGGGGAAAGATCCAGCCGCCGGCCGCCCCGCTGAAGGCAGGGCGGTCGGCACGTCTGTTTAGTAGCCGTTTTCCGGCAGGCTGGCGATGATCGAGCGGTAGCTGTTCATCCGTTGCTGCTGCACGCGGCCGTCTTCAAGGGCCTTGAGCAGGGCGCAACCGGGTTCGCGGTCATGCTTGCAGTCACGGAAGCGGCAGGTGCCGAGCAGGTCGTTGAACTCGATGAAGCCGGCTTCGACATCGGCACGGCTGACATGGCCCAGGCCGAATTCGCGGATGCCCGGGGAGTCGATCAGCTCACCGCCGCCGGGGAAGTGGAACAACCGCGCGGTGGTGGTGGTGTGGGTGCCCTGGCCGGACAGTTCGGACAGCGGGCCGACGCGGGTTTCGACTTCCGGAAGCAGGCTGTTGACCAGCGACGACTTGCCGACACCGGACTGGCCGACGAACACGCTGATGCGTCCGTCCAGTTGCTTCTGCAGCTGCTCCATGCCGTTGCCGTGGTGCGCCGACACTTCCAGCACCGGATAGCCGAGGGTGCGGTAAACCGCGAGCAAGGCATTCAGCGCTGGTGCGTTGTTGTCGTCGATCAGGTCGAATTTGTTCAGCAGCAACAGCGGCTTGATGCCCGCATGCTCGGCCGCCACCAGATAGCGGTCGATCAGGTTGGCGTGGGGTTCGGGCAGCGGTGCAAACACGATGACGATCATGTCGACGTTGGCTGCAACCGGCTTGAGCTGGCCACGACTATCCGGGCGGCACAACTCGGTGTTGCGCGGCAGTTGCGCCACGATCACGCCGATGCCCTGGTTGCCGGCACGCCAGACCACCTGATCGCCGGTCACCAGCGCCGGCAGGTTGGCGCGCAGGTGGCAACGGAATACCTGGCCGGCCAATTCGCCGTCGCGGGCCTCGACCTCGACCTGCACGCCGAAGTGCGCGATCACCAGACCGTGCTGTTCCGGGCCCAGATCGCCGCCCTCAAGCGCCTCGACAGCCGAGGACTCGCGTTTGGCGGCGCGGGCAGCGCGTTCGCCCTGAATCTTTTCGATGCGCCAGTTTTGACGACGATTGAGTTGGCGTTTGGCCATGGGTGTTCCGTATCAAGAATGCAGCGATTAGGTAAAACGGCCGCGAGTTTAGCACGCCCGGCCACCGGCCTAGGCTAAACTGCGCAGCATTGCCTAGGAGCCGACACATGCAAAACCCACAGAACCTGATCTGGATCGACCTGGAAATGACCGGTCTGAACCCGGACACCGACGTCATCATCGAAATGGCCACTATCGTCACCGACAGTGACCTGAACACACTGGCCGAAGGCCCGGTGATCGCCATTCACCACAGCGACGAAATCCTCGCCGGAATGGACGAGTGGAACACCCGTCAGCACGGCGGTTCCGGGCTGACCCAGCGGGTTCGCGACAGCCGCATCAGCATGGCCGAAGCCGAAGCCGAAACCATCGCCTTCCTGGAAAAGTGGGTGCCGAAAGGCAAGTCGCCGATCTGCGGCAACAGCATCTGCCAGGACCGTCGCTTCCTTTATACCCACATGAAATCTTTGGAAAGCTATTTCCACTACCGCAACCTCGACGTGTCCACGCTCAAAGAACTGGCTGCGCGCTGGGCACCGGATGTGCGTGACAGCTTCAAGAAGGGCAGCACGCACCTGGCGCTGGACGACATCCGCGAATCCATCGCCGAGTTGCAGCACTACCGCAAGCATTTCATCAAGGCCTGAGCCTGAAACCCGAACTTTAGGAGCTGGCTTGCCAGCGAAGGGGCCCTTGAGGATGCCTTCGCCGGCAAGCCGGCTCCTACAGTGAGCTGCGCCCTCTTTTGGTGCCTGGGTGAAGTGAGTAGACTGCGCGCCTTTCTGCAAGGACCGCCACTATGCTGCTGATGCTCTACCTGATCGCCATCACCACCGAAGCCATGACTGGCGCCCTCTCTGCCGGCCGTCGCGGCATGGACTGGTTCGGTGTAGTGCTGATCGCTTGCGTCACGGCGCTGGGTGGCGGGTCGGTGCGCGATGTGCTGCTGGGGCACTACCCGCTGACTTGGGTCAAACACCCGGAATACCTGGTGCTGACCACGGCTGCCGCCATGATCACGGTGTTCACGGCGCGCTGGATGCGGCATTTGCGCTCACTGTTTCTGGTGCTCGATGCCATGGGCCTGGTGGCGTTCACCCTGATCGGCTGCATCACTGCCCTGGAAATGGGTCATGGCATGTTGGTGGCATCGGTCAGCGGCGTGATCACCGGCGTTTTCGGCGGCATTCTGCGGGATATTTTCTGCAACGATATTCCGCTGATCTTCCGGCGTGAGCTCTATGCCAGCGTTTCGTTTGCGGCGGCATGGTGTTACATGCTGTGTATCTACCTGCAATTACCCGGTGAACAATCGATTCTGATCACCCTGTTCGGTGGTTTTTTGCTGCGCTTGCTGGCGATCCGCTTCCACTGGGAAATGCCAAAGTTTGTTTATAACGACGAGCAGTGAGTGTTATGACTCTTACTACTTCGAGAAAATGTGCGGTAATTATTTAGCACTTTATGAACTGTTACTTTTTATAAGCTGAATTTTCATTTCAGTTTATAGGCTATTTGTAATGGTTGACGCATGTTCAGAGAGTTGCACCGGTAAAAGTCGTAATCGATTCATCGAAGAAAAAATCCCGGACTGGCTAATCCAGGCGTCAGCTCACAGACGCTTGGCGCTGCGACGAGCACCTGTCGCCGTTGCTGATTGGTACAGAACCGCATCAGATGCCTCGCACGCCGCCCTGGCCCAGTCTATCAAGACTGCCTGGTTGTCGCAGTCCAGGCTGGATAGAGTGTTCGAGCCGCTTGCCGATGTCCGTCGGTTTGCCGAGCCTTTGCTCCAGAAGGCGTTGAAAGATCGTTTCGGTATTGAGCTGGATGTCTCCCGAACGTTTCTGCGGCTCTACCTGCCAAAGGGCATTTTGAAGGGGTATCAGGTTAAAACCCTTTCCCTGCTTGATGCAGCACTGCATAACTTCGAAGCGAAAGAATCGGCTGCGAATTACTTTGACAGCGCTTCCTGTTTTATCAGTGAGCCCGATACTCGTGGCCACTTCAATATTCTTTCGATTAACGAGCGGATAGGTATTGAAGCTTTTATTTCGATATGTCGCGATCTGGATATCGGTGGCCAGTACTCACAGCAATTGGAAGCCATATTATTACCGAAGGATGCGGTAGCCAGGGCCGGCCTGGAATACAGAGTCAAAACCAGCCAAAAGGACGCGTTCAGAGCGGCTGTGTTGTTGGCGCGGATGAAAGGGGATATCGGCGCGGACTCGCAAGCCTTGCTGTTGCGCCTGCTTGATGGCGTGCGCAGCCCGGCCATGCATTGTTATCAATTGCAGATCATGACGGCCCGGCTGACCGGAATCATGCTTCTGGCGGGTGATCTGGAGCGTTCTTCCAGGGTTGAGCCGATTTTGGTGTACATACCCGATGATCCACAGCACCCGATCAAGGAATATCCGTCGACGCTGGCGTTCAGGGCGACATTGATTGAGCAACTGCGCTCACCGGCCTACCAAAGGTTTTTTGCCCGGTTTATCGATCATGAGCAGCGCGGGGCGTTTTTTGCCGCGCTCGACCAGTCTCTGAATGTTGTGGCGTGGCATCCCCCGCAACCCGGTGACCCGCAACCTGCCTGGCGTCGTATGCGAGTGGACAATCCCTTGCTGCGATTTGACGTGCACCGGGTTCAGGGTGATCCGTGGCAATGGTTGTACCAGGGCTCGCTGAACAAAATCCTCAACGACGCACGCATTATCGCTGTGCCCACGGCGGACGAAGACCGCCAGTCGCGCTGGGCGTTTTGGGACAGTCTGCAGAGTGTGGCCTCCATCATCCTCCAGGTCGCCACCTTGGTGGTCATGCCGTTCGTGCCTTTCGCGGGCGAGTTGATGCTGGCCTACACCGCCTATCAATTGCTGGACGAAACCTTTACCGGCATTCTCGATTGGGCCGAGGGACAGGTTACCCAGGCGGCCGATCACCTGATGGGCATTGCCGAAAACCTGGCGCAGCTTGCGGCTTTCGGAACAGCGGCGGCCGTGGTTGGCAGAGTGCTGGCGGTCAAGCCATCGGCATTTGTCGAAGGGCTCAAACCGGTGATGCTGCACGACGGCCGCACGCGTTTGTGGCGTCCCGACCTCGCGCCTTATGAGCAATCCGTCTCGCTACCGACGGGAGGTGCTACGGACGATCTGGGTCTTGAGCATCACGCTGGCAAGACTTTCCTCACGCTTGAAAGTCGCACCTATGAAGTCGCTGCCGACCCTGACAGCGACGCCTACCACGTGCGCCACCCGGAGCGGCCGAACGCCTATCGACCGCGCCTGACCCACAACGGCGAAGGCGCCTGGGCCCACGAAGTCGAGCGCCCAATGGAGTGGCAAGGTGCGCAACTGTTCCGGCGCCTGGGGCATTCGGTGGCGGAATTTTCCGACGAGACGGCGCGGCGCATTCTTGCGGTCAGTGGCGTCGACGAAGCCATGTTGCGGCACCTGCATGTCCACTCAAGACGCCCGCCGGCCTTGCTGGGCGATACGATTCGACGCTTCAGGCTCGATGAGCAAGTCAGGGCGTTTGGTCATCATGTGGGTAGCACTGATCCGGCGCTTTACGCCAAGGCTGACGTGCGGCTGCAATTGCACCTGCTGAAGACGCAGCAGGTGATTTTGTCCGAGGGGCAGTTGCGTAACGGTAACGTGATTCAAACCGTTGTGACGACCCTGGATGAGGGGGCGCTGAAAAAACTCCTGGGATTAAGCCCGGCGCCTGGCGACTCCCTGCCTTCCCTGTCGGCTCGTGCCTCGTTGCTGCGCGGACGGATGGCGCAATGGGCACAAACCTCCCGCGAACAATTGTTCAGGGTTCTTGACGAGGCGTTCGAATCGGGCGCGGACACCCCCGCGCGGCAAATGCGTCGGGTGTTCCCACAATTGCCGCGGGCGATCGCACAAGAGTTGTGGGCCGAGGCCAGTTCTGCAGAACGCCTGCATCTGCAAAACAGGCATGGCATGCCACGGCGGATGGCGCATGAGGCGCTGTTCTATTTGCGTGAAGTGCGGCTCAATCGTGCGTATGAGGGGCTCTACCTGGAGGCGCGATCGAGTACCGATACCGACATGCTTGCCCTGCATACGCTTGAGACGCTGGACGGTTGGTCAGCGGATGTGCGCCTTGAGGTACGTGACGCACAGGTTGGCGGCGCTCTGCTTGACAGCATCGGTCGGCGCGACGCACCGATACGCAAGGTGCTGGTCAGGCAGCAGGGCAAGTATGAAGCCTTTGATGAGCGTGGCGAGCAACTCCATGGTATCGACAATCTGTATGGCGCTGTCCAGCACGCGCTGCCACAGGCTCAGCGCGAAGCCCTCGGCCGGCCCCATGTCGGCCAGGGTGGCGAACTGGAGCAGGCCGTCATGCGCCAACCCCTGTTGCCGCGATCCGAGTTGCGGACGTTGTTCGGACAGCCACCGCTGGAGCCCGGCATGCGCTCACCCATGGGACTGGCCGTCGGTCGCGCCGGGTATCTGTTGGGGGGAGGCGATAGCCTGCCTACGGCGTCCGGTGCCGTTGAACCACGCCTGCGCAGGCTTTTTCCGACCTTGGCGGAAGAAGAGTTACAGGCCTTGCGCGAAACCCGACTGGGTACCAATCCGTTGCCGGCCCTGGCTCGTCTGGAAAATGAATACCTGACGCTGGTCAATGATCTGGATGTCTGGGGCGCCGACATACCACCCCGTCATCCATTGACGGATGTTGTTTTGACCGCCGAGGCGTCTGCCATTCAAAGGCGCAACAGGGCTTCATTCATTGAGGTGGTGAAGGCTTGCTGGAGTCGGCAGCTGACAGCGGAGAACCGCTTCGATACCCGCAGGTTTTTTTCAAAACTGGACATCATTGGTGATTTGCCTGAGTTGTCGGCGGATTTCAGTCACGTGTCCGAATTTTTGTTGGTCAACAACAGCGACTATCTAAAGGCCGGAAGCTTTCTGAAAAACTTCCCCGCTCTTGAGTTCCTGACGATAAGGGGCGTTCGACTGGACAGCTTTCCGGTTGAAACCTTCCAGATGCGATCGCTCGTCAGTCTTGCGCTTGAAAACTGCAATCTGCGTCTGACTGAAGCCACTGCGGAAGGGCTGGCTCATATGGAAAATCTTGAAGAGCTTGATCTGGACAACAATCCGTTGGGTATGAGTCCCGAAGTCGGTCATTTGAAGAGGCTTGAGCGGCTCCAATTGAAATCTACGGGGCTTACGGAAGTGCCCTATGGGCTATTTGCACTGGAAAAACTGACGTTTGTTGACCTGACATTCAACGAGATTGTCGAACTGCCCGAGGAATTGCTCGATGTGCCCGATACCCGTGAGGCGAACTACAATTTTTCTGACAATCCACTGAGCCCGGCAAGCAAGCAACGTGTTTCTGATTATAAAAATAATGCGAGCCTGGATAGGCGGGTGTTGATTCAGATAGATGAGCCGTTAGAAGACGAATTTGATGAAAATGATATCGAAAGTGAGTCTGAATTCGATGAGAGTGGTGTGGAAAGTGGTGAGGCTGACGACTGATTTGCAGTGCTCGGTGAATCGGGCGTCGCTACGGTAGTGCTGTATATCGATGCCCTACAAATCATTGATCAGTAAGAGTTTAGAAATATTAAGTTAAGGGCGGGTTGGTGTGACTATGCTCTGAAAGGATGAGGGGCGAGTGTTTGTGCGGCCTTCAGTCTTGTGGTTATTTAAAAGAGCTTGAATGTTTGGAGTTCTTTGGCGAAAAGCCTGAAACAGGCTGTTAATCTTGCAGATGGTCGTAAGTTAATTTTCTTGTTATTCATCTGGCACTGCCGGGCAAGTAGCGATTGGCTAGGTGTCCGGTTGTGATATTTACTGCAGACAAGCGTTGCAATAATGAATGACAAGGAATGTGCTAATGAGCGATTTTAACGGGTTAAATGATAAGGCTGTTTCTGGTGTGTCTGAGTCGCAAATAAAGGCGGTCGGGCGAATACATAAAGTAACGAATCTCGAGGTCAGGTTTGAAGTTCCTGGTATCGAATCAAAAAAAATATATGCCAATGGCAGGATGCAGGTGCGTGTGTGGGTCGTGGTAGCGGCTGAGGATGAGGATGGTAATCCTATTACGCTTCCCTATTTTCCTGAATTGGTGTCGACAAGATTGATTCATTATCACAACGGAAAACCATTAGAGAGTAATGTTTATATCGACAAGCCTTTGGTTGGTTGGAACTATACCACTATAGAGAACAAGTATTCCCATGAGATGCCGGGCTGGCTACAGCCTGCTTCGGTAAATGAACGACAATCCGCAATACAAAATGAGCCGCTAGTGTTTTGGGTTTCCTCCTCTGAAGTTTCACAGGTCCGGATTGCGGTAGAGATGACTTTGCAAGGGAAGGTCTATAGAAGCAACAATACGACGAATCCGGACGGTAAGAAAATAAATAAGAGCATCATTATCCAGGCTGAGAAAAAGGTCACTTATGGAATTGAGCAATTTCGCTGGGATCTAGAGACGCTTGAACAACAAAAACCTTATAGGGATCATCTGTTTTTGTATCATTTGGGGCTCTACCCGGGTTCGAGACAAGTGCAGTTACTTTCTTGGGAAAGCGCCAAATACAATGAGCTTGATATATATCCAATAGATTTTTATCAGGTAATGCCAAGAAGTGCTGCTTGGGCGATAAAGTACCTTGTTGGTGTCTTTCCCTCTTCTGACCGGAATAGCGTTCGAATCAATATGCCAGGAGGTCAGTACGACATCAATGTTCATCATCGTTTCGGAGAGCTCTCTGTAGTTAAAGGCGCCTCGGGAATGCTCGCGGGTTCCTTTGTGGACCGCAAAGGCGTGTTCCCATTTACCGTTATTGATGAGTATGGAAATGATCATAATCTGTCGATTAAGGTTGATGAGTTCAATCTGAAGTTTATTCTGCAAAGAGGTTAGTGTTCATGTCGCGTCTGACTTCTTTTCGAGAAGTCAGTGCGCCGGAATCGTTTTGCTGATTGGGTTTTTCTTCTTTTCTGAAAGGGAATTTCAGTGACTTTAAATAATTCAAAAAATATTTATTCAAATGCCTTTAATTTTCACGATTTCATATCCGGTGGAGTTGATCCGCGCACTGGAATTTACACATGTAATTTAACATTGGGTGAGATCAAGTCTGGGGGGTTGAACGGTCCCACCTTGCCTATTTATTTGTATTTCAATCCACTCAATGACAGTGATGTCGGTTTTGGGATAGGGTGGTCGCTTGCGCTGACACGATTTGACACTTCGACAGAAATGTTAGCGCTGTCCAGCGGTGAAAGTTACAAGGCTAATGTGTCCGGTACAGGCCTGACTTTCGATGAACTGAAGCTTGAAACCATCAAAGCCAGTCGGCCTTCACCCAACCGCTATGACGTCGTGCATAAAAATGGTTTGCGTGAAGAGTTGGAGGTCTACGGAGCCAGCGAAGTCGCCGTTCCAAGACGAATCGTGGTGCCTAATGGCGCAAGCATCACGCTTAACTACAGCGCTATCAACGATCAGCCAATACTCAAGGATGTAAGTGATGATCAGCGAATTTTGCTGAGTGTCTCGCGCACCCCGGGAGAAGTCACTTTTACTAAATATCCAAATACTCCATGCGAGACGAAGTTCGTCCTGAGTCTAATAAATGACAGGGTTGTATCCATTGATTTGTCTGCCAGTGAATCCTGGATCCTGACATATGAGGTTTTTGGTGGTCGCAGTTATCTGACGCAAGTCGATTCACCGTTGGGCGCGCGCGAGTTCATCGGTTACCAGGAAGTAGGACATCGCCTCCCGCGAGGGGCCTCTCTTCGATCCATTCCATTCGTCAATTCGCATACCGTATTTCCCAGGCATGGCCAGCCAGCCACAACCAGGAACTATGAATTTTCCGATGAGAATTTCCTGGGCTTCAATGCCGATGGCATCAAGTGGTCAGAGGAGGGTGACAATCTCTATCAAGCCGCGGGTGACTATTCTTACACGTCGACCGAGTGCTTGATGCTGGATGGTAAAAATCATAGTTCTACGGTACGGACTTACAATAAGTATCATTTGCAGGTGTCGGAGGTGACGACCTGTAAAAAAATGGTGACCTCACACTTGATTGAGTACCACTTGGACCCGCGCAAGGATTTCGCGGAACAACCGGCACAGTTCCGATTGCCAAAAATCCAGACAGTACGTTACGCGAATCGTGAGACGAAACAGTCGCGGGACGAAGTGCGGCGCACCGAGTTTGACGCTTTTGGCAACCTGCTTAAACAGGTCGACTCGAACGGTGTAACGACGGACTCCGAGTTCTACCCGGCATCGGGCGCCGAGGGTTGCCCGGCGGATCCTTTGGGATTCGTGCGATTCGAAAAGCAGCGAACGGTGTCCCCGGCTGAAGGGATGGCGGCGGCCGCAACGACCGTCACTCGCTATCGCTATCAGTTGCAACAAGGGGTGAGTGGCGCAACGGTACAAAACGTGGTTCCCGTTCGGGAGCAATTGTTTGAGCTTGTCCAGAACAACGAAACCTTGCGCTCACAAACCGACCTGCTTTATTTCGAGCGCCCCGACGACCCACAACTCCACGGTCTGCTGCAAAGGCAAACCGTCACCTGCAATGGCAAGTCGACCCACTCCGAATTCCTGTACAGCCACAGCGATACTAGCCGCACGTTGCAAACCACATTGACTGGGTTTGACGGCACTCGCGCTACGGTCACCAGGAACTATTCGATATTCAATGGTGCGAAATTGTCCGAACAGAACGAAGACGAAGGAACGGTCGTCTTCGAGTACGACGCGCTTGGCCGGATGGTGAGTGAGACAGTCGCTCCTGGTACGGCGTTCGAAGCCAGGCGCAGCAACCGTTATCAATTGGCTGCCGGCAGTACTGTCCCCGCGACGAGCCTCAGTACCGACGTCAACGGCCAGCAACAACGAGTCACCTATGACGGCCTGGGTCGCACGATTCTCATCGAAGAGCAGGACGCAGATGACCAGGCTGACGGGCCGCTGCGTACGGTTTATTCGGCGCAATACAACGCAGTGGGGCAACTCGTCGAAGAGACTGCGACCGATTGGTTGCAAGGCGCACCACTGGCACTCAAAACTGCCTTTGTCTTCGATGATTGGGGGCAGGTAAAAACCACGCTGCATGCCGATGGGCGCGAAGAACACGTCGAATATGACCCCGTGACCTTGCGTGAAACGAGTTGGCAGGAAGGCATGGGCAAGACTGTCACGGTCTACAAGGATATCGGTAAGCCCGAAAGCATCGAGTTGTTTGACCTCAAGGGCGGGAGCCTGGGCAAGACCCTTCACGAATATGACGGGCTCGGGCGGGGCGTCAGTCAGACTGATCCGGCAGGCAACAAAACGCTCTACCAGTACGACGTGTTCAATCGACTTCGGCGCAGTGTTTTGCCGGATGGTCATGCGGTGGAAACCGAGTATGCGCCCCAGAGCCATGGGCAATTGCCCGTTGAGGTGAAAATCGCGGGGCGCAGCCTGGGCCGGCAGACCTTTGACGGGCTCGGACGCTTGATCCAGAGCCGCGTCGGTGGCCGGGTGACCAATGTCGGCTTCGAGGCGGGTTTCAGCAAACCGGTTTGGGAGCAGGCACCAGGTGGTGAGAGGGTTGAATACCGCTATGAGCGCAACCTCGGTGGGCAAGTGACCCAACGCAAGGCTACCGGTTTACTGGCCAGTTACACCTATCACCCCAAGCTTGGTCTACCGACGATGTGTACCGAGCAGGGACGGGAGAGCCGTTTCGAGTATTACCCTTCCGGACGCCTCAAACGTGAAATCTCGACCTTGGGTGCGAGGCAGGAGAAGGCACTCTATACCTATTCCTTGGGCGGACGCCCCTTGACCTGTACCGATGTGATCGGGAACCGACACACAACCGCTTACGATGAATTCGGACGCCCGAAATCTTTTGAGCACGATGCGCTCAAGGCCGCATTCGCTTACAACGCGCTCGGCCAGTTGACGAGGGTCAACGCACAGGATGCGACGGGTACCCGTTCGCTGGTTACCCACCTCGCATACGACGATCTGGGGCGAGAGATATCGCGCAGCTTCGAGGTCAGCGGTTCGGACACCCACACCCTGACCTCTAGTTACACTGCGGCCAGCAAGCTGGCGCAAAGGTCCTTGAAAACCGGCGATGTGGTCTTGCGTGAAGAGCGCTTCAGCTATGACAAACGCGGGCGTTTGAGCCAGTACAGCAGCTTTGGTACGCACCGGCCCCGAGATCCGTACGGCAAAGAGATCGTCAAGCAAACCTATGTGTTCGACGCGATGGACAACATCGTCACGCTGGAAACCGAATTTCCCGGCGGTAAAAACCTCGCTTCCTACGATTACAGTCCCAGCGATCCCACTCAATTGGTTGGTATTCGGCACAGTCACAAGGATTACCCGGCGCCGGTGGTGCTGCGGTACGACGCCAGTGGAAAGCTGATCAAGGATGAACAGGCCCGCATACTGACGTACGACGCACTGGGGCGCCTGACGCAAGTGGCCAGCGCCGTCGGAGCGGTGGTGCGTGGTTATCACTACGATGCGCAGGATCGTCTGGTCGAGTTGTCGCAACCGGCCGGCCCGGTAACCCAGCGCTATTACCGCGAAGGGCGAGTGATCAACGAAGTGCGCGGCCAGGACAAGCGCACCTGTTTGCGCAACGCTGATGTTGTATTAGGGCAGAACCGGCAGGGGCAGGGTGCCGGGACTGGACTTCTGGGTACTGATCAACAATGCAATGTGTTGACTGAAGTGACGGGCGCGCAACGTCAGGACTTCGCCTATAGCCCATATGGGCATCGTCCGGCGGAGGGCGGGCTGTTCAGCGTGCTGGGTTTCAGTGGCGAGCAACTCGATCCGTTGACGGGGTTGTATCTGCTGGGCAATGGTTATCGGGCTTACAGCCCTGCGCTGATGCGCTTTCTCAGCCCGGATAGCATGAGCCCGTTCGGTGCGGGCGGGTTGAACCCCTATGCCTATTGCGGTGGCGATCCGATCAATCGGGTCGATCCCACCGGGCACTTCTGGAAGGCCTTGTTGGGGATCGCCCTGTCGATTGCCGGTTTTGCCCTGAGCGTCGTGACGATGGGAGCGGCGACGCCACTGGCGGTTATCGGCCTGGCGTTGGCGGCGTCCTCTGCGACGTTGGGAATTGCCGGCATCATCGTCGATGAAGTGGCGCCGGGATCGGGTGTCGGAGAAATCCTTGGCTGGGCGAGCCTGACTACCGGCGTACTGTCGGCAGGCGCCGGGTTGGGAGCCCTTGGCAAAAGTGCTGTTCAGTGGGGGAATAAAATGGCGAATGCCTTTAAACCAGGCTTGAGCGGAGGTTCCAAGGAGGCAGGCCGGGCCATGGCGAGAGGAATGAACGGAAGTAGTTCGAGGGCGGGGACATCAGTGGTAAAAGGCAAAGGTGCGAAAGCCGCGGCCAAGGCAGCAAAGTCTGGCCAAAAAACGGATGACGCCCCCAAGAAGTGGACCCTTAAAGAGCCAAAGTCGAAGAATATCAAGTCGGACTTGAGCCAAAGCTCGATGGACCAATACGACGTATTCAAAGACAGCATTGCCAATGAGGGACTCTCTCCGGTACAGGCATCCAACAGAATGGGGGACCCCAAGTACACGCTGCTTGAGAAAAAGCTGGGCCGATATGAAGTACGGATAGGGGCAAAGGATCGGGTGACCTTTTTGGTGGATGACACCAATCGCATTGTTGAAATATTGCAAGTGGGTGGTCACACCTGAGTTTCACTGATACTCCCGGTTGTCGGCTGACTCAATCCAGGCGATCGGCGTGCTGCTTCAGCGCCCACTCAACATGCTCTCTGACGAGCTCCGACGGATACTCCCGTCGCGCCTTCAGCGCTTCCAGCACCGGAATCGTTGAAGGCGCATTCCCCAGGCCCACCGCCAGGTTACGCAACCAGTTTTCGTAACCGGTCCGGCGCAGTGGCGAGCCTTCGGTACTGCTGAGAAACTTCTCTTCATCCCACATGAACAGTTCCGCCAGCCCGGCATTGTCCAGATTGTGCCGCGGCTTGAAGTCGCTTTCGCCGGACGGGCGGGCGAAGCGGTTCCACGGGCAGACGATCTGGCAGTCATCACAGCCGAACACCCGATTGCCGATCAGTGGCCGCAGGTCTTCAGGGATCGCACCTTTGAGTTCGATGGTCAGGTAGGAAATGCAGCGTCGGGCATCCAGCACATAGGGGCCGACGAAGGCATTGGTCGGGCAGATGTCGAGGCACGCACTGCAACGGCCACAATGTTCGGTGGCGTGGGGCGGGTCGACCGGCAGCGGCAGGTCGACGAACAGTTCGGCGAGGAAGAAATAACTGCCGGCCTTGCGATTGAGGACCAGGGTGTTTTTGCCGATCCAGCCCAGGCCGGCTTGTTCGGCAATGGCTTTTTCCAGCACCGGCGCGCTGTCGACGAAGGCGCGATACCCAAACGGGCCGATCGCGGCCTGAATTTTTTCCGCCAGTTGTTGCACGCGTTTGCGGATCAGCTTGTGGTAATCGCGACCCAGGGCATAACGCGAGACGTAGGCTTTTTCCGGCTGGGCGAGCATTTTTGCCATCTGCGTGTCGCCGGACAGGTAATCCATGCGCAAGGACACCACGCGCAAAGTGCCCGGCACCAGCTCTTCGGGGTGCGAGCGCTTGCTGCCGTGGGCGCCCATGTAGTCCATTTCGCCGTGGTAACCGGCTTCGAGCCAGCGTTCCAGGTGCTGCTCATGCTCGGCCAGGTCGAGGCCGCTGATGCCGACTTGCTGGAAGCCCAGCTCGCGGCCCCAGTCCTTGATGGATTGGGCGAGGGCGGGCAGGTCTGTGGTAATAGCGGGCATGAGACGAGAGAAACCGGAGCTGAGGTGCGTATAATTCTGCCAGACATCGGAGCCCGAAGACGCATGCCGCACACTAAAGATGAATTACCCGACGTGCTGTACAGCGCCGCCCAGGTGCGAGCACTCGACGCGAGCCTGATCGCCGCCGGCACAGCGGGCTTCGAATTGATGCAGCGCGCGGCGCGGGCGACATGGCGGGCACTGGTGCGGCAATGGCCGACAGCGAACGAACTGAGCGTGCTGGCCGGACATGGCAACAACGCCGGGGACGGCTACCTGGTGGCTGTGATGGCCCAGCGTGCCGGTTGGTCGGTGCGGGTGCTGGCGGTGGGGGATCCGCAGCGCTTCCAGGGCGATGCTGCATTGGCCCATGCCGAGGCAGTGTCCGAAAACGTGCTCATCGAACCCTGGACGGCACAATCCGGATTGCGCGGCATTGTGCTGGATGCTTTGCTTGGCACCGGTCTGAGCGGTGACGTGCGTGATCCCTATGTCAGCGCCATCGCTGCGATCAATGCCAGCGGACTGCCGGTTGCGGCGGTGGATATTCCGTCAGGGTTGTGCGCGGATACGGGCCGCATACTTGGTCATGCCGTGCATGCAGACCTGACGGTCACGTTCATTGGCTTGAAGGTGGGGTTGTTCACCGGTGATGCCGCGGATGTGACGGGGGAACTGGTGTTCAACGATTTGCAGGCTGATCCGCAGTTGCTGGACGGCACTGCATTCACGGCTCGACGCTTGAGTATCGCTAACCTGCCGCGTCTGGCGTCCCGGGCACCGGCATCCCATAAAGGCAAGTTCGGCCATGTGCTGCTCATTGGCGGTGATCGCGGTTACGGTGGGGCAATCTTGCTGAGTGCACAAAGTGCTCTGCGCAGCGGTGCAGGCATGGTTTCGCTGTCCACCCGTCCGGAACATGTTTCGCCAGCGCTTTCTCGAATTCCGGAAGCCATGGTGCTGGGCACGTCGTCGGCCAATCAACTGATGGGGCTGCTTGAGAAAGTATCGGTGTTGGTGGTCGGGCCGGGTCTGGGCCAGGCAGGGTGGGGGCGCAGCCTGCTGTCGGCTGCGGCCAATGCGCCGTTGCCGCAAGTCTGGGATGCCGATGCCTTGAATCTGCTGGCTGGCGGGCAGGTCAATCTGCCCAGGGATTGCGTGATCACTCCGCATCCGGGCGAGGCGGCGCGTTTGCTTGGGGTCAGCACCGCCGACGTTCAGTCCGACCGTCCCGCCGCAGCCCGTGCCTTGAGTAAAAAATATACAGCTGTCGTCGTCCTGAAAGGTGCCGGCAGCCTGATCGCCCATCCCGATGGGCGACTGGCGCTGTGTCATCAGGGGCACCCGGCCATGGCCACAGCCGGTCTGGGTGATGTGCTGGCCGGTTTGCTCGGCGCATTGCTGGCCCAGGGCATGGAGCCATTCGACGCGGCCTGCCTGGCGGTCTGGCTGCATGCCAATGCCGGCGAACAACAAGGAAAATCGGGCCGTGGGCTGGCGGCCAGTGATCTGATACCAGCCATTCGTCAGTTGTTGGAGGAGCAAACACCGTGTCTGAAGTAACCCTGTACCTGGCCGATGAGCAGGCCATGAGCGACTTTGGCGCACGCATTGCCCGAATCACCCAAGGCCATGGCCTGATCTTCCTTGAGGGCAACCTGGGGATGGGCAAAACCACGCTGTCCCGAGGGATCATCCGCGGCTTTGGGCATGTCGGGGCAGTCAAAAGCCCGACCTTCACCTTGGTCGAACCCTACGAGATCGGCGACATTCGCGCCTTCCATTTCGATTTGTACCGTCTGGTCGATCCGGAAGAGCTAGAGTTCCTCGGTATCCGCGACTACTTCGAAGACGATGCCCTGTGTCTGATCGAGTGGCCCGATAAAGGTGCAGGCTTTTTGCCAAAGCCTGACCTGACCATTACCATTAGCCCGCAAGACAGCGGGCGTTCGCTGAAAATTTTATCCCAGGGCTCGCGTGGCGAGGCCTGGTGTGCCGCTTTGGCATTGGAATCCAAATAGATGATGGGGTTAGGTATGCGCTTTCGCGCGTTGGTGGCTGCCGTAGGGGTGTTGTTTTTGGCGGTGACCGTCGACGCTGTGGCCGATTCGAAGGTCAACAGTGTTCGTCTGTGGCGGGCACCGGACAACACACGACTGGTGTTTGACCTGACCGGCCCGGTGCAACACAGCGTCTTTACCCTGACGGCCCCGGATCGCCTGGTCATCGACATCAATGGCGCGACCCTCGGTGCGCCGCTCAACGTCAACACCTCGAACACCCCGATTACCGCCATGCGTTCGGCTCAACGCACGCCGACCGACCTGCGGGTGGTCATCGACCTGAATAAGGCCGTGACACCGAAAAGCTTCTCCCTGGCGCCGAACGCCCAGTACGGCAACCGGTTGGTGGTCGATCTGTTCGATAACGCCGCAGACGCCGCGCCTCCTCCAGCGCCGACACCGTCGGTCGCCACGGTGCCTGCCGTACCGGTCACGCCGACGGAACCTGCAATCAAATTGCCGCCAGCCCCGGCCGGCAAACGCGACATCATTGTGGTGATCGACGCCGGTCACGGTGGCGAAGACCCGGGGGCTTCCGGCTCCCGAGGCCAGCGCGAGAAAGACGTGGTGCTGCAGATTGCCCGCGAAACCCAGCGCCAGGTCAACGGCATGAAAGGTTTCCGCGCCGAATTGACCCGCACCGGCGACTACTTCATTCCACTGCGCGGCCGTACCGAAATTGCCCGCAAGAAAGGCGCCGACCTGTTCGTCTCGATTCACGCCGACGCCGCGCCGTCTGCCGCTGCGTTCGGTGCCTCGGTGTTTGCCCTGTCCGATCGCGGCGCGACTTCCGAGACCGCCCGTTGGCTGGCCGACAGCGAAAACCGTTCCGACCTGATCGGTGGTGCCGGCAATGTAAGCCTCGACGACAAGGACCGCATGCTCGCCGGCGTATTGCTCGATTTGTCGATGACGGCATCCCTGACGTCCAGCCTGAACGTTGGCCAGAAGGTGCTAAGCAACATCGGCCGGGTGACACCGCTGCACAAACAACGGGTCGAGCAGGCCGGGTTCATGGTGCTGAAGTCGCCGGATATTCCGTCGATCCTGGTGGAAACCGGGTTCATCTCCAACGCCAACGAAGCCTCGAAGCTTGCCGCGTCGAGCCACCAGCAGGCGCTGGCGCGTTCGATCAGCAGCGGCGTGCGTCAGTTCTTCCAGCAGAACCCGCCACCGGGCACTTACATTGCCTGGCTGCGCGACTCCGGCAAGATTGTGCAGGGGCCGCGTGACCACCGCGTCAACCCGGGCGAGACCCTGGCGATGATCGCCGTGCGCTATCAGGTGTCGCCCGCGACCCTGCGCAGCGCCAACAGCCTGTCGAGCGATGAGCTCAAGATCGGTCAGCACCTGACGATTCCGGGTACTGAATTGGCGGCCAAAGAATGAATCAGGTCGTGAACAGTGGCGCTCGAATCGAGCTGCTCAGCCCGCGACTGGCGAACCAGATTGCCGCGGGTGAGGTGGTCGAGCGCCCGGCTTCGGTGATCAAGGAGCTGCTGGAAAACAGCCTGGACTCAGGCGCAAAACGCATCGACGTCGATGTGGAGCAAGGCGGCGTCAAATTGCTGCGGGTGCGCGACGATGGCAGCGGCATTTCCGCCGATGACCTGCCGCTGGCCCTGGCCCGCCACGCCACCAGCAAGATCCGCAACCTGGAAGACCTCGAACAGGTCATGAGCCTGGGGTTTCGCGGCGAGGCGCTGGCATCGATCAGCTCCGTCGCGCGCCTGACCCTGACCTCCCGCACCCGCGACGCCGATCAGGCCTGGCAGGTCGAGACCGAGGGCCGTGACATGGCGCCCCGCGTGCAGCCTGCGGCCCACCCGGTGGGCACTTCGGTTGAAGTGCGCGACCTGTTCTTCAATACGCCGGCGCGGCGCAAGTTTCTCAAGACCGAAAAAACCGAATTCGATCACCTGCAAGAAGTGATCAGACGCCTGGCCCTGGCGCGCTTCGATGTGGCGTTCCACCTGCGCCATAACGGCAAGACCATCCTCAGCCTGCACGAGGCCCATGATGATGCGGCCCGTGCCCGGCGCGTGGCGGCGATCTGCGGACCAGGCTTCCTGGAGCAGGCACTGCCGATCGAAATCGAGCGCAACGGCCTGCATCTATGGGGCTGGGTCGGTCTGCCGACCTTCAACCGCAGTCAGGCTGATTTGCAGTATTTCTTCGTCAATGGCCGCGCCGTGCGCGACAAACTGGTGGCCCACGCGGTGCGCCAGGCCTATCGCGACGTGCTGTTCAACGGTCGGCACCCGACCTTCGTGCTGTTTTTCGAAGTCGATCCGACCGGTGTCGATGTCAACGTGCACCCGACCAAGCATGAAGTGCGCTTCCGTGAAGGGCGCATGGTCCACGATTTCCTCTACGGCACCTTGCACCGTGCCTTGGGCGATGTACGCCCCGACGATCATCTGGCGGCGCCGGTTGCCACGGCCATCGTCCGGCCTACCGGCCTCGAAGCCGGTGAATTCGGGCCCCAGGGCGAAATGCGCCTGGCCGCCAATGCGCTGCTGGAACAGCCCCAGGCTCAGCCGTCGTTCAATGCGCCGGCGGGTTCGGGAGCTGGCGCGGGTTATCAGTATCAATACACGCCGCGTCCGCAGTCCGGTGTGCCTGTCGCCGAAGCACAGGCCGCCTATCGCGAGTTTTTTGCGCCGCTGCCCGAGGCCAATGCCGTCGCGCTGCCGGCGGGGCAGGACGACATCCCGCCGCTGGGTTATGCGCTGGCACAACTCAAGGGCATCTACATTCTTTCGGAAAACGCCCAGGGCCTGGTGCTGGTGGACATGCATGCCGCCCACGAGCGGATCATGTATGAGCGACTGAAGGTGGCGATGGCCAGTGAAGGCCTGAGCGGCCAGCCGTTGCTGGTGCCGGAGTCCCTGGCCGTCAGTCAGCGTGAAGCCGATTGCGCCGAGGAACATGTCGCCTGGTTCCAACGCCTGGGCTTTGAGTTGCAACGCCTGGGCCCGGAAACCCTGGCGATCCGGCAGATTCCGGCACTGCTCAAACAGGCCGAGGCCAACCGGCTGGTCGCCGACGTCCTGGCTGATCTGATGGAGTTCGGCACCAGCGACCGCATTCAGGCGCACCTGAACGAATTGCTCGGGACCATGGCCTGCCACGGCGCGGTTCGTGCGAATCGGCGTCTGGCCTTGCCGGAAATGAACGGTCTGCTGCGTGACATGGAAAACACCGAGCGCAGCGGTCAATGCAACCATGGCCGACCGACCTGGACCCAACTGGGCCTGGACGATCTGGACAAACTGTTCTTGCGCGGTCGTTGATGAGTCAGTTCCCACCTGCGATTTTCCTGATGGGCCCGACCGCCGCCGGCAAGACCGACCTGGCCATCGAGCTCACCAAGGTCCTGCCTTGCGAGTTGATCAGCGTCGATTCGGCGCTGGTCTACCGCGGCATGGACATCGGCACCGCCAAGCCTTCCAAAGAGCTGCTGGCGCAATATCCGCATCGTCTGATCGATATTCTCGATCCGGCCGAGAGCTATTCGGCCGCGGATTTCCGCCGTGATGCCCTGGAAGCCATGGCCGATATCACCGCGCGCGGAAAAATTCCGCTGCTGGTGGGCGGCACAATGCTCTATTACAAGGCTTTGGTTGAAGGCCTGGCAGATATGCCGGCCGCCGATCCCGAGGTCCGTGCACAAATCGAAGAAGAGGCTGCACGCCTTGGCTGGCAAGCCTTGCACGACCAGTTGGCGGTCATTGACCCGGTTTCCGCGGCGCGGATTCATCCGAACGATCCGCAGCGTTTGAGTCGAGCGCTGGAAGTTTATCGTGTCAGTGGTCAGAGCATGACTGCCCTGCGTTTGCAACAAAGTGCGCAAAGTACTGAAGCAGCCGCTTCGGGACACCAACAATTGCCCTATACTGTCGCGAACTTGGCCATTGCTCCGGCAAATCGCCAGGTACTTCACGAGCGAATTAAACAAAGATTCACTTTAATGTTGGAACAGGGATTCATTGACGAGGTCGTAGCCCTGCGTAATAGAGGTGACCTGCATGCCGGGATGCCGTCTATACGTGCAGTAGGCTACCGCCAAGTCTGGGACTACCTGGATGGCAAGCTGACGTCAGCCGAGATGCAGGAGCGTGGAATCATTGCCACGCGCCAATTGGCGAAACGCCAGTTCACCTGGCTGCGCAGTTGGACTGATCTGCATTGGCTGGACAGTCTGGATTGCGACAATCTGCCGCGCGCCTTGAAATACCTTGGGACCATCTCCATATTGAGCTGAGTCCTTGCAATTGCCGTCTATCCTTGGGGGTGTGACGGCCAAAGCCATCTGATTACCTATTTTTTATATTGAATCCTTAAAGGAGTGCGGCACATGTCAAAAGGGCATTCGCTACAAGACCCTTACTTGAATACTTTACGTAAAGAGAAAGTTGGGGTGTCCATCTACCTGGTCAACGGTATCAAGCTGCAAGGCACGATCGAGTCTTTCGACCAGTTCGTTATCCTGCTGAAAAACACCGTCAGCCAGATGGTCTACAAACACGCGATCTCTACAGTGGTGCCGGTTCGTCCAATTCGTCTGCCTAGCGCAACCGAATCCGAAGCTGGTGACGCTGAGCCAGGTAACGCCTGATAGGAGTCTCCTTTGTTCTTTGAGCGCCACGGTGGTGGGGAACGAGCCATTCTCGTTCACTTGGATGGTCAGGACCCTGAGGCGCGCGAAGATCCGCAGGAGTTTCAGGAGTTGGCAATTTCGGCTGGCGCCGAGACCGTCGCGTTTTTCAACGTGCCGCGTCATCGGCCAACCGCCAAAACCCTGATCAGCAGCGGCAAGGTCGAAGAATTGCGCGACTTGGTCCAGGCCGAACAGGTCGATCTGGTGATTTTCAATCACATCCTCACGCCCAGTCAGGAGCGTAACCTCGAACGTATTTTCGAGTGTCGCGTGATCGACCGCACGGGTTTGATTCTCGATATCTTCGCTCAACGCGCCCGCACCCATGAAGGCAAGCTCCAGGTCGAACTGGCCCAGCTTGAGCACATGAGTACGCGGCTGGTTCGCGGCTGGACTCACCTTGAGCGGCAGAAAGGCGGTATCGGCCTGCGCGGTCCGGGTGAAACCCAGCTGGAAACCGACCGGCGCCTGTTGCGGGTTCGCCTGCGGCAGATCAAGGGGCGCCTGGAAAAGGTCCGCAGCCAGCGTGAGCAATCGCGCCGCGGGCGCAAACGGGCTGACATTCCGACGGTTTCACTGGTGGGTTATACCAACGCCGGCAAATCGACGCTGTTCAACTCGGTGACCGATTCCGACGTCTTCGCGGCCGACCAGTTGTTCGCCACCCTCGACCCGACCTTGCGCCGGCTCGAGCTCGATGACCTCGGTCCGATCGTGCTGGCTGACACCGTGGGCTTCATTCGCCACTTGCCGCACAAGCTGGTCGAGGCATTTCGGGCTACGCTCGAAGAGTCGAGCAATTCCGATCTGTTGCTGCACGTGATCGACTCCCATGAACCCGAGCGCATGGCCCAGATTGAACAGGTCATGGTGGTGCTCGGAGAGATCGGGGCTCAAGACTTGCCGATCCTGGAGGTCTATAACAAACTCGATTTGCTCGAGGGCGTGGAACCGCAGATCCAGCGCGATGCCGACGGCAAACCGCAGCGGGTCTGGCTTTCGGCGAAAGATGGTACGGGTCTGGACCTGCTCAAGCAGGCTGTAGCTGAACTGCTTGGCGATGAGTTGTTTGTTGGCACCTTGCGCTTGCCGAACCGATTTGCTCGACTGCGTGCGCAGTTTTTCGAACTCGGAGCGGTACAGAAAGAAGAACACGACGACGAAGGCATCAGTTTACTGGCCGTTCGTTTGCCACGAGCCGAATTGAATCGGCTGGTGAGCCGCGAAGGTTTGCAACCGATGGAATTCATCGAGCAACACACTTTGCAATAAAAGCCTGAGAAAGCGGTTGTGCCGCGGTGACAGGCATTCTGTAGCATTGGTCGGCGCGCCGTGGGTGCGTCTTTGCTTTATCAGATGGAGAGCGCTATGGCTTGGAATGAGCCGGGTGGCAACTCGAATAATCAGGATCCTTGGGGTGGCAAGCGTCGTAACAACGGCGACCGCAAGGGGCCACCGGATCTCGACGAGGCCTTCCGAAAGCTGCAGGAAAGCCTGAACGGTTTGTTCGGTGGCGGTAAGAAACGTGGTGGCGACGACGGCGGTGGCCCGGGCAAGAGTGGCGGCTTTGGCGGCCTGCTCGGCATCGGCCTGGTCGTGCTGGCCGCCGTTTGGCTGTACAGCGCGGTCTATGTCGTCGACGAGCAGGAGCAAGCTGTAGTGCTGCGCTTCGGCAAGTACTACGAAACCGTGGGTCCGGGCCTGAACATCTACTTCCCGCCGATCGACAAGAAGTACATGGAGAACGTCACGCGTGAGCGTGCCTACACCAAGCAGGGCCAGATGCTGACTGAAGACGAGAACATCGTCGAAGTGCCGCTGACCGTGCAGTACAAGATCAGCAACCTGCAGGATTTCGTGCTGAGCGTCGATCAACCGGAAATCAGCCTGCAGCACGCGACCGACAGCGCCTTGCGCCATGTGGTGGGTTCCACCGCGATGGACCAGGTACTGACCGAAGGTCGTGAGTTGATGGCCAGCGAGATCAAGGAGCGTCTGCAACGCTTCATGGACACCTATCGCACCGGTATCACCGTCACCCAGGTCAACGTACAGAGCGCAGCGGCACCGCGTGAAGTGCAGGAAGCCTTCGATGACGTGATCCGTGCCCGGGAAGACGAGCAGCGTTCGCGCAACCAGGCTGAGACCTATGCCAACGGCGTCGTGCCGGAAGCCCGTGGTCAGGCCCAGCGCATCCTTGAGGATGCCAATGGTTACCGTGACGAAACCGTCTCGCGCGCCAAGGGTGAGGCCGATCGCTTCACCAAGCTGGTCGCCGAGTACCGCAAGGCCCCTGAAGTCACCCGCCAGCGTCTGTACCTGGACACCATGCAGGAAGTCTTCAGCAACACCAGCAAGGTTCTCGTGACCGGCAACAAGAACGGCCAGAACAACCTGTTGTACCTGCCGCTGGACAAGATGGTCGAAAGTGGTCGCAACACCAGCACTCCGGTGACCAGTGCGGCAGCCACCAGCAATGAAGCGAATGCGCGTGCGGCAGGTGATCTGCAGCAACAGCAAGCACGTACCAGGGAGAGTCGCTGATGAGCAATAAATCGCTGATCGCCCTTATTGTCGGCGTCGTCGTGGCGATCGCTGCCTGGAACTGCTTCTACATCGTGGCTCAGACCGAGCGTGCGGTGTTGCTGCAGTTCGGTCGCGTGGTCCAGACCGATGTTCAGCCAGGCCTGCATGTGAAAGTGCCTTACGTTAACCAGGTGCGTAGATTCGACGCACGCCTGATGACGCTGGATGCGCCGACACAACGCTTCCTGACGCTGGAAAAGAAAGCCGTGATGGTCGATGCCTACGCCAAGTGGCGCGTGAAGGACGCAGAGCGTTACTACACCGCGACGTCCGGCCTCAAGCAGATCGCCGACGAGCGTCTGTCCCGTCGTCTGGAATCGGGCCTGCGTGACCAGTTCGGTAAGCGCACCCTGCACGAAGTGGTGTCGGGTGAACGTGATGCGCTGATGGCGGATATCACGGCTTCGCTGAACAAGATGGCCGAGAAAGAGCTGGGCATCGAAGTGGTCGATGTTCGGGTCAAGACCATCGACCTGCCGAAAGAAGTGAACCGCAGTGTGTTCGAACGTATGAGCACCGAGCGTGAGCGTGAAGCTCGCGAGCACCGCGCCAAGGGTAACGAGCTGGCCGAAGGCATCCGTGCCGACGCCGATCGTCAACGCCGCGTGCTGCTGGCTGAAGCCTATCGTGAATCCGAAGAGGTTCGCGGTGACGGTGATGCCCAGGCTGCTGCGATCTACTCCAAGGCCTACGGTCAGGACCAGGAGTTTTACGCGTTCTACCGTAGCCTGCGCGCCTACCGTGAAAGCTTCGCGAACAAATCCGACGTCTTGGTCCTCGACCCAAGCAGCGACTTCTTCCACTACCTGGAAAAAGCCAAGCCTTGATACGGCGTTGACCTGATTTATCCCCCGCCGGGCGGCTAAAACCTCTGGCGGGGTGATCCTTTGGGAAAACGTGTGTATGATGCGGCAGCCGGGAAATTCCCGGCTTTTTTGCGTCTGCATGTTTGATTGCTGTTTTCAAGCAGATGCCGGGCCGATTGGCTCGACAGTTTTTCGAGGAAAGTGGTTGGCGAAGCCGGTAGAAGGGCTTTTCGCTCCGTCGCTCATGCGCGTGGTTTGTGCGCAAGCCGATCATTTTCTGCTTCACTCAAGGCTCGCCGACAGGCTGGTCGCCCGGAGATAGGGGAAGGCGTAATGGCAACGGTAGACCGCTGGCTTCTGCCAGATGGCATCGAAGAAGTACTGCCACCGGAAGCTGCGCGTATTGAAGTCGCGCGTCGTCAGGTGTTGGATCTGTTCCAGAGCTGGGGTTACGAGTTTGTCGTGACTCCCCATATCGAGTACCTGGAATCCCTGCTGACCGGTGCGGGCCAGGACCTGGATCTGCGCACCTTCAAGGTCATCGACCCGCAATCGGGCCGTCAGATGGGTTTCCGTGCCGACATCACGCCGCAAGTGGCGCGCATCGATGCGCATACCCTGCGTCGTGAAGGCCCGAGCCGTCTTTGCTATGCCGGTAGTGTCCTGCACGCCCAGCCTCGCGCCTTGTCGTCCTCGCGCAGCCCGATTCAACTGGGTGCCGAGTTGTACGGCGACGGCAGTCCGAGCAGCGACGTCGAAGTCATCAGCCTGATGCTGGCCATGCTGCAACTGGCCGATGTGCCGGATGTGCACATGGACCTCGGCCATGTTGGCATCTACCGTGGCCTGGCCCGCGCCGCCGGTTTGTCCGGTGAAGTCGAGCAGCAGTTGTTCGATGCCTTGCAACGCAAGGCCATCGACGAGGTCATTACCTTGACCGAAGGCTTGCCTGCCGATCTGTCGGGCATGCTGCGTGCGTTGGTCGACCTGTGTGGCGGTCGTGAAGTGCTGGCTGCGGCCCGCGAGCGCCTGGCCAAGGCGCCTGCCCCTGTTCTGGCAGCGCTGGACGACTTGCTGGCGATTGCCGAGCGGCTGTCCGTGCGTTTCCCTGAGCTGCCGCTGTATTTCGACCTGGGCGAGCTGCGCGGCTACCACTACCACACCGGTGTGGTGTTCGCCGTGTTCGTGCCGGGCGTTGGCCAGTCCATTGCCCAGGGCGGTCGTTACGACGACATCGGCGCCGACTTCGGTCGCGCCCGTCCGGCGACCGGCTTTTCCACCGATTTGAAAACCCTGGTGACCCTGGGGCGTGCTGAGATCGAGCTACCGTCTGGCGGTATCTGGATGCCTGACAGTACGGATGCGGCACTCTGGCAGCAGGTTTGCCAGTTGCGCAGTGAGGGTCAGCGTGTCGTTCAGGCCTTGCCTGGACAACCTTTGGCCGCCGCCCGTGAAGCGGACTGCGACCGGCAATTGATTCAGCAGAACGGGCTTTGGCAAGTTTCGCCACTGGCTTCTTGAGTTTTCCCGCCGGCTGCCGCCGGCACCAAGTTTGCGCGAATGAGGACAAGTGTTATGGGTAAGAATGTCGTAGTCCTGGGCACCCAATGGGGTGATGAGGGCAAAGGCAAGATCGTTGATCTGCTGACCGAACATGCTGCCGCCGTAGTGCGCTACCAGGGTGGCCACAACGCTGGTCACACTCTGGTGATCGATGGCGAAAAAACCGTCTTGCACCTGATCCCGTCGGGCGTGCTGCGCGAAGGCGTGCAGTGCCTGATCGGCAACGGCGTGGTGGTTGCACCTGACGCCCTGCTGCGCGAGATCACCAAGCTGGAAGAAAAAGGCGTACCGGTGCGCGAGCGCCTGCGTATCAGCCCGTCCTGCCCGCTGATCCTGTCCTTCCACGTTGCGCTGGACCAGGCCCGTGAAAAGGCCCGTGGCGAGCTGAAGATCGGCACCACCGGTCGCGGCATCGGCCCGGCCTACGAAGACAAGGTTGCACGTCGTGGCCTGCGTGTGGGCGACCTGCTCAACATGCCGCGCTTTGAAGACAAGCTGCGTGAACTGGTGGATTACCACAACTTCATGCTGGTGGGTTACTACAAAGAGCCAGCCATCGAATTCGACAAGACCCTGGCCGAATGCAAAGAATACGCTGAGCTGCTCAAGCCGCTGATGCTGGACGTGACTGCCGAGCTGCACGACCTGCGTCGCGCTGGCAAAGACATCATGTTCGAAGGCGCCCAAGGCTCCCTGCTGGACATCGACCACGGTACCTACCCGTACGTGACCAGCTCTAACACCACTGCTGGCGGCGTTGCTACCGGTTCGGGTGTTGGCCCTATGTTCCTGGACTACATCCTGGGCATCACCAAGGCTTACACCACTCGTGTAGGTTCGGGTCCATTCCCGACGGAGCTGTTCGACGAAGTCGGTGCGCACCTGGCTAAGCAAGGTCACGAGTTCGGCGCGACTACCGGCCGTGCTCGTCGTTGTGGCTGGTTCGACGCTGTTATCCTGCGTCGCGCTATCGATGTGAACAGCATCTCGGGCATCTGCCTGACCAAGCTGGACGTACTCGACGGTCTGGAAACCATCAACATCTGCGTCGGCTACAAGGATGCGGAAGGTAATGGCGTTGCCCCGACTGATGCTGACAGCTACGTGGGCCTGCAGCCTGTGTACGAAGAAGTGCCGGGCTGGACCGAGTCGACCGTGGGTGCCAAAACCCTGGAAGAGCTGCCAGCTAACGCCCGTGCTTACATCAAGCGCGTCGAAGAGCTGATCGGCGCGCCGATCGACATTATTTCGACGGGCCCGGACCGCAACGAAACCATCGTTCTGCGCCACCCGTTTGCTTGATAAGTTGTTGATGTAAAACACAAAGGCCCCTTAATTGGGGCCTTTGTCGTTTATGCCTGTCGGACGGCATGACCTTTGCTGTGAACATTAAAAAAAGCATTGCTTCCGGCGTGCTATCAATTTAATGGCGCCAAAGCAGAGGGATTTCAGATGTCGGCCGTTCTCTCGTTGTTACAAAGCCGTTTGTTGCGGCCCGTGTTCGTTACCCTTGGTATCGCCCTTTTGGTGCAGGTGCTGGTGGCTGTTGCTCTGACCCGGAGCACGGTGACCGCGCTGGAAGCCGATCTGGGCCTGCGCCTGGGTGCGGACAGTCAAAAGCTTTCCGCTGAGCTTGAGCAGGCGGGGCGTGAAGTCACGTCGAGCCTCGACAGCCTCTCCACCAGCACGCGTCAACGCCTGACGGCCGGTTTGTCCTCGCGGCTGAAGGACGAGCAGGCGCAGCTGCGCTCAACGCTGGAAAAAGATCTGAAGGACTCCGCCAACGACATGGCGCAGCTATTGGCCTCTGTCGCGCCTCGCGCCATGTGGGACAACGACGTTCCGACACTTTCCGAATTCGCCCGCCGGGCCCAACGCAATCCCAATGTGCTGTTCGTGGTGTACGACGACGCCACCGGCCAGCACCTGACGCGCTACCTCAACCGGGAAAACCCGATCAACAAGGCGCTGCTGGAAAAAGGCCAGGGCGAGCGTGCGCTGGACAAGGTGCTGGATGCGGCGAAGAACGATCCGTCGGTGTTTTACATCGAGGCCCCGATCAACCCTAACGGCGTAGAAATCGGCAAGGTCCTGATGGGGGTCTCGACTGCTTCGGTGGAGACTGATCTGGCGGCCCTCGACAAGCGCTTCTCGGCGTTGATCGCCAGCAGCGATCAACTGGTGGGCGACAGCCTCAAGGGCGCGGCCGCCGACAGCGCAACGGCCATGCGCTCGCGCCTGCAGTCGGCGCAGTCCACCGCGGCTGAAATGAAGGCCAATACCACCAGCACCGTGCAGGAAGCCGCTGCGACATTGCGCTGGCGCATCGGCGTGTGTCTGGCGGTGGTGGGTTTCGGTGTCCTGCTGTTGTTGGCGGTGGTGCTTGGTCGCCGGGTGGTCAATCGCCTGAAAATGCTGATCGTTGCCATGGATGACCTGGCGGCGGGCGAGGGCGATCTGACCAAGCGTGTGCAGATCAACAGCAAGGATGAAATCGGCGACATGGCCTCGGCGGTCAATCGCTTTGTGGATAAGTTGCAGCCGATCGTGCGCGAGGCGGGCGATGTAGCCCAGCGTACCGGCGTGGAAATCGGTGCCATGACCTTGCGCAACGCCGGTGCGGATGCGGCGGCTGGCATGCAGCGCGATGAGGTGGCGGAGAGTCTGCGTGCGCTGTCGCAAATGGCTGATGAAGCCCAGTCGGAAAGTCACGCCATGCAGGCGGCGCTGAAACAGGTGGTGGACATTCGTCAGGCTACTGACGAAAACACCCGGACCTCGGCGAAAGTTGGCAGCCTGATCGAGGCTTTGGCCGGTCAGGTCGACACCGGGGCGCAAGTCATCGAGCGCCTGGCACAACAAAGTGAGCAGATTGAGGTGGTGCTGACGGTGATTCACGGGATCGCCGAGCAGACCAACCTGCTGGCGCTGAACGCGGCGATTGAAGCGGCGCGTGCCGGCGAGACCGGGCGCGGGTTTGCGGTGGTGGCCGATGAGGTGCGAGCGCTGGCGAGCAAGACGCAGAGCTCCACCGGCGATATTCAGGCGCACATCGTCGCGTTGCAGCAAGGCGCGCGTGAGGCGGTGGCGGCGATTGGTCAGGCCGGGCGCCAGGCCAGTGAGGGTTTGCTGGTGCTGCGTGACAGCGCGCGGTTGCAGCAGTCGGTGCAGGCTTCGGTCGAGCAGGTGCATGCGGCGATCGGTCTGGCCACCCAGGCTGCGGCGCATCAGGCTCAGGGTGCACAGGCAGTGCGGGGGCGGGTCCAGACCATTCACGCCCAGGCCGAGAAAGCGGCGCAAGCCGTTGTGGAGACCACGGCGAGCGGCAAGGTGCTCGATGGTCTGGCGGCGCAGTTGAAGGCGAGCCTGGGGCAGTTCAGGGCTTAAAAGATCAAAAGATCGCAGCCTTCGGCAGCTCCTACAGGGGGCTTTGCGTTTCTCTGTAGGAGCTGCCGAAGGCTGCGATCTTTTGCTTTGTCAGCGGCTTAGATACATCCGGGTCGTCAGCAAATAGACCGGCAACCCCGACACCAGTATCAACAGCGCCGCATAAGGCGCCGCCGCCGCAAACTCCACATTCGCCGTATGCGCCCAGACTTCCGTCGCCAGGGTGTTCAGCCCGGTTGGACTCAACAGCAAGGTCGCCGTCAGTTCCTTCATCGCATCCAGGAACACCAAGGCAAAAGCCGCCCCCAGCGCCGGGAAAATAATCGGCAGTGTCACTCGGCAGAAAGCACTGAATGACGAGGCGCCCAATGTGCGTGCCGCCTCCTCAAGCTGCGGCGCCGCCTTGTTCAGGGCGGTGCGGATCGGCGCCTGGGCCAGCGGCAGAAACAGCAGGGCGTAGGCGATCAGCAGCAATGCCGAAGTCTGGTAAAGCATCGGCACGTAGTGCAGAGCGAAATACACCAGGGTCAGGGCAATGACCAACCCCGGCAGCGCATGCAGCAGATACGGCAGGCGCTCGGCCCAGATCGCCAGTTGACCTTTGTAGCGCACGACCAGCAGGCCAACCGGCACCGCCAGCACCAGGCACAGTGCAGCGCCACCCAGCGACAGTGCGAGGGAGGACATCAATGCTTCACCGATTGCCGTCACGGGAAAGGCTGCCGATGATCCCACCGCCAGCCAGTAGGCGAGCATGCCCAACGGAATCCCGCTGCCAATGATTGCCAGCAGCAGGCAATAAAGCTGTCCCGCCAAGGCCCAGGGGCCCAGTTGAACCTGTTCCGCGCGTCGCGCCGCACCCTGGCCGGTGCGCACGTGTCGACCCTTGCCGCGCACGCGCAGCTCCAGCCACAGCAGCGCCAGGCACAACATCAGCAGTACGGCGGAGAGCATCGCCGCGTTGGCATTGCTGAACTCCAGTTCGAACTGCTGATAGATCGCCGTGGTAAAGGTTTGCAGGCCGATGATCGACAAGGCGCCGAACTCCACCAGCATGTGCAGGGCAATCAGCAATGAGCCTGCGAGCAGCGAAGGCCAGAGCAGGGGCAGGGTGACCTTGAAAAACACGCCCCAACGATTCTGCCCCAGCGTGCGCGCGGACTCTTCGAGGGACGGGTCAAGGTTGCGCAGCGTTGCCGCCACGGGCAGGAAAATCAGCGGGTATTTGGACAGGCTCATCACCAGGATGGCCCCGCCAAGTCCCTCGAAATGAGCGCTGAGGGATACCCAGGTGAAGCTGCTGACAAAGGCCGGAACGGCGAACGGCAGGCAGAGGATTACGCCCCACAATCGTCGGCCCGGCAGATTGCTGCGCTCGAGCAACCAGGCCAGCGACAAGCCGATTACCCCGCAAACAACGGTGACCCCGATCATCAATGCGAGTGTGTTGCGCAGCAAGCCGAACACATAAGGTCGCCATAGCAAATGCAGTGCTTCTGCCCAGCCCGCCTGCCAGGCTTTCAGGCCGACGTACAGCAGAGGCAGGAGGCTGAGCGCCACCAACAGCAACACGGGCAGTATCAGCCAGATAGACGGACGCTTGCGCCGTGGCGCGTACGCGTGATGTGCGGACAGTGAGGCCCCCATCAATTCAGGCCAACGTCACGTTCCAGGTCCAGCGCTTCTTCGGCGTTGCCGAGGTCGGCAGGCGTGACTTTTGGTGCTTCCAGTTCGCTGAATGGCTTGAGCCCGCGATCAGACTCCATGCCTTTGTGCAGCGGATATTCGGCGGTGGTCTGGGTGATCACGCGCTGGCCTTCCTCGCTGGCCATGTAGGCGAGCAATTGCTGGGCTTCTTTTGGATGTTTGCTGGATTTCAGGACGGCAGCGCTGGAAACGGTGATCAGCCCACCGACATCGCCGCCAGTGAAGTAATGCAGCTTTGAATCGAGCAGGCCCTTTTCCCGTTGCAAGGCGAACCAGTAGTAGTTGTTCACCAGCACAGTGGCTACTTCACCATTTTCCACGGCTTTGAGCGCAACCATGTTGTTGCTGTAGGTCTTGCCGAATGCGCGCAGACCGGTCAGCCACTCTTCGGCGGCGTCCATGCCGTGCAGCTTGATGATCGCTACCGCTTGCTCCTGGAAGGCGCCGCTGGTGGGTACGAAGCCGACCTTGCCTTGCCATTTCGGATCGGAGAATTCCATCACCGAGGCCGGCAGGTCTTTTTCATCGATCAGCTTGGGGTTGAACGCAACGACGCGCACCCGGGCAGTCACGCCAATCCAGGTGCCGTTGCCGGCGACGTATTCCTTGGGCAGAACGGCCAGCGTGGCGTCATCCGTCTTGGCCAGCAGGCCTTGTTCGCCGAGTTTGTTCAGTGGCGGCGATTCTTCGGTGTAGATCACGTCGGCGGGGGAGCGATCGCCTTCTTCGACGATCTGGCTGGCGAGCTGGTTGCTGCTGCCTTTGCGCACATTGACGTGGATCCCGGTCTTGGCTTCGAAGGCCTTGGCGACCGCGTCGCCGACTTCTTTGTGCTGGCCGTTGTAGAGGGTCAGGGCAACCGGATCGGCGGCTTGGGTGAGGGGAGTGGCGAGTGCCAGGCCGAGCAGTGTAATGGTCAAGCCGCGGCGCAGGGTATTTCGAAACATCATTCGCAGGGTTCCTCACTGTCGCATTGCAAAATCTTGCAACAATGATAAACGATATTGTTTCTCAAATGCGCCTTGTGTGGTGGGTAGAAGTTTGCCAGGAGCGCTCGCCACAAAGAGTGGTGTCGGAATATTTTCAAATGCCAGAAACGCAAAAACCCGCTTTCGCGGGTTTCTGTGAAATCCAAGGTCGTAACCTTGAATTTGAATTGGTGCCCAGAAGAAGACTCGAACTTCCACGACCTTGCGGTCACCAGCACCTGAAGCTGGCGTGTCTACCAATTTCACCATCTGGGCATTCATCTTCAGCGTTGCCGCTGTTGATGTGGCGCACTATACGGAGAGCGTTTTGATCTGTAAACCCCTGATTCTAAAAATAATAAACCAGTGGTCAAAAATGCAAAAACCCGCTTTCGCGGGTTTTTGTGTGAGCCTTGAAATTGAACTAATCTCAAGCTCGAAATTGGTGCCCAGAAGAAGACTCGAACTTCCACGACCTTGCGGTCACCAGCACCTGAAGCTGGCGTGTCTACCAATTTCACCATCTGGGCAGTATCGGCAACGTTGTCCGTCGTCGATGGCGCGCACTATACGGAGCGTCTTTTTAACTGTAAACCCCCGACATCAAAAAAACCTGGAAAATTTCGCCAGCGGTCTTCAAAACAGCTTTGCGGTGTCGATACAGGGCTTTAGATGGGTCGTCTTAGCCTGAAATTTCCCGTTTCATTACGCCTATGCCAAACTAACCCGCATATAGACAAGGTGAAAACTCTCTAATGGCCGATTGGCAGTCCCTCGATCCCGAGGCCGCTCGTGAAGCGGAAAAATATGAAAACCCTATTCCTAGCCGCGAACTGATCCTTCAGCACCTTGCTGATCGAGGTTCGCCTGCTAACCGCGAGCAACTGGTCGAAGAGTTTGGTCTGACCACAGAAGACCAGATCGAAGCCCTGCGCCGCCGCCTGCGCGCCATGGAGCGCGATGCTCAACTCATCTATACCCGTCGCGGCACTTATGCGCCGGTGGACAAGCTCGACCTGATCCTGGGTCGCATCAGTGGTCACCGCGACGGCTTCGGCTTCCTGGTGCCGGACGACGGCAGCGACGACCTGTTCATGAGCCCGGCACAGATGCGCCTGGTGTTCGATGGTGACCGTGCCCTGGCCCGGGTTTCCGGCCTGGATCGTCGTGGTCGCCGCGAAGGCATGATCGTCGAAGTGGTGTCCCGCGCTCACGAAACCATCGTCGGCCGCTACTTCGAAGAGGGCGGCATCGGTTTCGTGGTTGCCGACAACCCGAAGATCCAGCAGGAAGTGCTGGTGACGCCAGGTCGTAACGCCAACGCGCAGATCGGTCAGTTCGTCGAAGTGAAGATCACTCACTGGCCGACGCCACGCTTCCAGCCGCAAGGCGACGTGGTTGAAGTCGTGGGCAACTACATGGCGCCGGGCATGGAGATCGATGTCGCCCTGCGCACCTACGACATTCCTCACGTCTGGCCTGACGCCGTGCTCAAGGAAGCCGGCAAGCTCAAGCCGGAAGTCGAAGAGAAAGACAAAGAGAAGCGCATCGACCTGCGCCATCTGCCGTTCGTCACCATCGACGGCGAAGATGCCCGCGACTTCGACGATGCGGTCTTCTGCGAAGCCCGTCCGGGCAAGCTGCGCCTGTTCTCGGGCGGCTGGAAGCTGTACGTGGCGATTGCCGACGTATCCAGCTACGTGAAGCTCGGTTCGGCGCTGGATGCCGAAGCGCAGGTTCGCGGCAACTCGGTGTACTTCCCTGAGCGCGTAATTCCGATGCTGCCTGAGCAGCTGTCCAACGGTTTGTGCTCGCTGAATCCACAAGTCGATCGTCTGGCCATGGTTTGCGAGATGACCATCTCCAAATCCGGCGAAATGACCGACTACTGCTTCTACGAAGCGGTGATCCACTCCCATGCCCGCCTGACCTACAACAAGGTCAGCGCGATGCTGGAAACGCCGAAAGCCACCGAGGCGCGCAAGCTGCGCGGCGAATACACCGACGTGGTGCCGCACCTCAAGCAGCTGTACTCGCTGTACAAGGTGTTGCTGGCTGCACGTCACGTGCGTGGCGCGATCGATTTCGAAACTCAGGAAACCCGGATCATTTTCGGTACCGAGCGCAAAATCGCCGAAATCCGCCCGACCGTGCGCAACGATGCGCACAAGCTGATCGAGGAATGCATGCTGGCGGCCAACGTGGCCACCGCCGAATTCCTGAAGAAGCACGAAATCCCGGCGCTGTATCGCGTCCACGATGGTCCGCCACCGGAGCGTCTGGAAAAACTGCGCGCCTTCCTCGGCGAGCTCGGCCTGTCCCTGCACAAAGGCAAGGATGGTCCGTCGCCGAAGGATTACCAGGCACTGTTGGCCGGTATCAAGGATCGTCCGGACTTCCATCTGATCCAGACCGTCATGCTGCGTTCGTTGAGCCAGGCGGTGTACAGCGCCGATAACCAGGGCCACTTCGGCCTGAATTACGAGGCGTACACCCACTTCACTTCGCCGATCCGCCGCTACCCGGACTTGCTCACGCACCGGGCGATTCGCAGCGTGATCCATTCGAAGCAGAACACCCCGCACGTTCGCCGTGCCGGTGCGATGACCATTCCGAAAGCGCGCATCTATCCGTACGACGAAGCGGCCCTGGAGCAGCTCGGCGAGCAGTGCTCGATGAGCGAGCGCCGTGCCGACGAAGCGACCCGCGACGTCGTGAACTGGCTCAAGTGCGAGTTCATGAAGGATCGCGTGGGCGAATCGTTCCCGGGTGTGATCACTGCCGTGACCGGTTTTGGTCTGTTCGTCGAGCTGACCGATATCTACGTCGAAGGCCTGGTGCACGTCACCGCGCTGCCGGGCGATTACTACCACTTCGATCCTGTGCACCACCGCCTGGCCGGTGAACGTACCGGTCGCAGCTTCCGCCTGGGCGATACCGTGGAAGTGCGGGTCATGCGCGTCGACCTCGACGAACGCAAGATCGACTTCGAGATGGCCGAAAAAACCATCAGCGCGCCGATCGGCCGCAAAAAACGTGGCACGGAAGCGGCAGCACCTGCGGCCCTCTCTACAAAAACAGTCGCAGAACCGGCCCCGGCGAAAACCGGTCGTCGTCCTGCCAAGGAAAAGGCTGTAGAAGCCTATCGCCCGAGCGATGCGGCGGCGAAAAACGCTGAAGTGCGCAAAAGCCGTGAAATGAAACAGGCGTTGCTGGCCGGTGCGAAAAACGGCGGTAAAGCGGCGTCTGGGGGAAAGACCAGTCGGTCGGCGCCTGACAAGGCCGTCGGCGGCAAGCCAGCCAAACCGAGCAAACATCGTAAAGGCCCGCCAAAAGCGGGCTCGGCTCCAGCCAAGAGTGGCGGGGCGCGTAAACCTAAGGCCAAGCCATGAGTCAGTTGGAAAAGATCTACGGCGTACATGCTGTAGAAGCGTTGTTGCGTCACCACCCGAAACGCGTGAAGCAGATCTGGTTGGCCGAAGGTCGCAATGACCCTCGGGTCCAGACGCTGATTGAGCTGGCCAACGAAAACCGGGTCCAGGTTGGCCAGGCCGAGCGCCGCGAAATGGACGCCTGGGTTGAAGGCGTGCACCAGGGTGTGGTCGCGGACGTGAGTCCGAGCCAGGTCTGGGGCGAGGCGATGCTCGACGAGCTGCTCGATCGCACCGACGGCGCGCCGTTGTTGCTGGTGCTCGACGGCGTGACCGATCCGCACAACCTCGGTGCCTGCCTGCGTTCTGCCGATGCGGCGGGTGCGCTGGCGGTGATCGTGCCGAAGGACAAGTCGGCGACCCTGACTCCGGTTGTACGAAAAATCGCCTGCGGCGCGGCGGAGGTGATTCCGCTGGTTGCCGTGACCAACCTGGCGCGCACCCTGGAAAAGCTCCAGCAGCGCGGCTTGTGGGTTGTCGGTACGGCCGGTGAAGCCGAGGTCAGCCTGTATGACCAGGATCTGACCGGTCCGACCATCCTGATCATGGGTGCCGAAGGCAAGGGTATGCGTCGCCTGACCCGCGAGCATTGCGACTACCTGGTGAACCTGCCGATGGCCGGTAGCGTCAGCAGTCTCAACGTTTCCGTGGCGACCGGCGTTTGCCTGTTCGAAGCGCAGCGCCAGCGCAGTGTCAAGACCAAGGCTGCTGCCAAGAAATCCTGATCCACGCAGGCCCCCGTAGGAGCTGCCGCAGGCTGCGATCTTTTGACTTTGATTTTTCAGGGTCAAAAGATCGCAGCCTTCGGCAGCTCCTACAGGTGTTCGGTATAGGGTTGTGGTAATTGTTCAAATAATCACCAATTACCTTGCGCCTCCCTCGCCCCTTCTCTACAATTGCGCCCCTTGCTGTGATGGCAGGCACCAACGTGTCTAGCGTCCGCAAGTCCATAAGTGTCATTCACTCCTTGTCTGACCGCTTTTGAGCGGCAGGCTACAACCCGTAAGGAGCATTCATGCGTCATTACGAAATCATCTTTTTGGTCCACCCGGATCAAAGCGAGCAAGTCGGCGGCATGGTTGAGCGTTACACCAAGCTGATCGAAGAAGACGGCGGCAAAATCCACCGTCTGGAAGATTGGGGCCGTCGTCAACTGGCCTACGCAATCAACAATGTTCACAAGGCTCACTACGTGATGCTGAACGTTGAGTGCACTGGCAAGGCCCTGGCCGAGCTGGAAGACAACTTCCGCTACAACGATGCAGTGATCCGTAACCTGGTCATCCGTCGCGACGAAGCCGTTACCGGCCAGTCCGAGATGCTCAAGGCTGAAGAAAACCGCAGTGAGCGCCGTGAGCGTCGCGACCGTCCTGAGCACGAAGGCGCTGAAAGCGCTGATAGTGATGACAGCGACAACAGCGATAACGCTGACGAGTAATCCACGGACCTTTTAAGGAGCCAATTACATGGCACGTTTCTTCCGTCGTCGTAAATTCTGCCGCTTCACCGCTGAAGACGTGAAAGAGATCGATTACAAAGATCTCAACACTCTGAAAGCCTACGTATCCGAGACCGGCAAAATCGTTCCAAGCCGCATCACCGGTACCAAAGCTCGTTATCAGCGTCAGCTGGCCACCGCTATCAAGCGCGCCCGCTTCCTGGCCCTGCTGGCCTACACCGACAGCCACGGCCGCTGAGACCGGGCAGTCGACACGTAGCAAAGGATTGAATGCATGCGGGCCATAGCTGAGTTCATCATGCGCGGCCGTATGCAGGCCACTCTCGTAGTGGCTGGATGCGCAGCGATGCCGTTGTTGTATTGGTTGGGTGCTGCCGCCGGATGCCTTGTGCTCCTGCGGCGCGGATTGAGGGACGCCCTGGGCGTTCTTGCTCTGGGACTGCTGCCGGCATTGGCCTGGTGGCTTTACTCCGACGACCCACGGGCACTTCTGGTGCTGCTGGGGTCTGCGAGCCTTGCGTTGGTTTTGCGCGCAAGCGAGTCCTGGAACCGCGTGCTGCTGGTCAGCATAGCGATGGGAGTGGTGTTTTCAGTGGTGTTGGGGATAGCTTTTGCTCCCCAGATCGAGATGCTGGCGCAGGCTTTGATCAAAGTCATGCCGTCGCTACTCGGTGATGTCTACCAGAAGTTGTCGGTAGACGAACAAGCGCGTTTCGCGTCCCTGATTGCACCGGTCCTGACCGGCCTGATTGCGGCTTTGTTGCAAATCGTCAGCTTGCTGAGCCTGCTTGTCGGGCGCTACTGGCAGGCGTTGTTGTACAACCCGGGCGGTTTTGGTCGCGAGTTTCGCGCCATCCGCATCCCGCTGTTGCCGGCGATGTTGCTGCTGGCGTGCATGCTTCTGGGGCCGAATCTCGGTTCACAGATGGCCATGTTGACGCCGTTGTGCAGCGTACCGCTGGTGTTCGCCGGGCTGGCCCTGATTCACGGGCTGGTGGCGCAGAAGCGACTGGCCAGGTTCTGGCTGGTGGGGTTGTACGTGACGCTGTTGCTGTTCATGCAACTGATCTATCCGTTGCTGGTGGTCCTGGCCATCGTCGACAGCCTGATTGATTTTCGCGGTCGTTCGGCACCGAAAGATGCCGATAACGCGAACGGTGAAGGTTAAAAGTTAAGAGGATTTTCACATGCAACTGATCCTTCTGGAAAAAGTCACCAACCTGGGCAACCTGGGTGACAAAGTGAACGTTAAGGCTGGTTACGGTCGTAACTACCTGCTGCCTTACGGCAAAGCTACCGCTGCGACCCCAGCCAACCTGGCTGCGTTCGAAGAGCGTCGCGCTGAGCTGGAAAAAGCTGCAGCAGATCGCAAAGCATCGGCTGAAAGCCGCGCTGCCCAACTGGCCGAGCTGGAAGTGACTATCACTGCCACCGCTGGCGACGAAGGCAAGCTGTTCGGTTCGATCGGTACTCACGACATCGCTGACGCACTGACCGCCTCCGGCGTTGAAGTGCAGAAGAGCGAAGTTCGTCTGCCGAACGGCACCATCCGCAACGTAGGCGAATTCGACGTAGCCGTGCACCTGCACGCCGAAGTTGAAGCCACCGTACGCGTTGTCGTGGTAGCAGCTTAAGCAGCACTTGTCGGCTGGCACCCTCGGGTGCTTGCCGGTAACATCGGGCACGATCCTGTTTACAGGTCGTGCCCTTTGTCTTTCTGAAACCCCTGCTTTTTATCACCAAGAATCAAGTGGCCATGAACGATATCTCCGCTCCTGAGCAATACGATCTGCAAACCGCCGCGCTGAAAGTGCCGCCGCATTCCATCGAAGCCGAACAGGCTGTACTCGGTGGTCTGATGCTGGACAACAACGCCTGGGAGCGTGTGCTCGATCAAGTCTCCGACGGCGATTTCTATCGACATGACCACCGCCTGATTTTCCGTGCGATCGCCAAGCTGGCCGATCAGAACATGCCGATCGACGTCGTGACCCTGTCCGAACAACTGGACAAGGAAGGTCAGACTTCGCAAGTCGGCGGTCTCGGTTACCTCGGCGAACTGGCGAAAAACACCCCGTCCGTCGCCAACATCAAGGCCTATGCGCAGATCGTTCGCGAGCGGGCGACGTTGCGCCAATTGATCGGCATCAGCACCGAAATCGCCGACAGCGCTTTCAATCCGGAAGGTCGCACCGCCGCCGAGATTCTCGACGAAGCTGAACGGCAGATCTTCCAGATCGCCGAGGCTCGACCGAAAACCGGTGGCCCGGTGAGCGTCAACGACCTGCTGACCAAGGCCATCGACCGTATCGACACTTTGTTCAACACCGACAACGCCATCACTGGCCTGTCCACCGGCTACACCGACCTCGACGAGAAAACCAGCGGCCTGCAACCGTCCGACCTGATCATCGTCGCCGGCCGTCCATCGATGGGTAAAACCACCTTTGCGATGAACCTGGTGGAAAACGCCGTGTTGCGCAGCGAGAAGGCCGTTCTGGTTTACTCGCTGGAGATGCCAGGCGAATCGCTGATCATGCGTATGCTGTCTTCCCTGGGGCGTATCGACCAGACCAAGGTCCGTTCCGGTCAGCTTGAAGACGACGACTGGCCGCGCCTGACCTCGGCGGTCAACCTGCTCAACGACCGCAAGCTGTTCATCGACGATACCGCCGGCATCAGCCCGTCGGAAATGCGTGCCCGGACCCGGCGCCTGGTGCGTGAACACGGCGAAGTCGGCCTGATCATGATCGACTACCTGCAACTGATGCAGATCCCGGGTTCCAGTGGCGATAACCGGACCAACGAGATTTCCGAAATCTCCCGGTCCCTGAAAGCCCTGGCGAAAGAATTCCAATGCCCGGTGGTGGCGTTGTCCCAGCTCAACCGTTCCCTGGAACAGCGGCCGAACAAGCGCCCGGTGAACTCCGACTTGCGGGAATCCGGAGCAATCGAGCAGGACGCCGACGTGATCATGTTCGTTTACCGCGACGAGGTGTATCACCCTGAAACCGAGCACAAAGGCATCGCCGAAATCATCATCGGCAAGCAGCGGAACGGGCCGATCGGCTTTATCCGCCTGGCCTTTATCGGTAAGTACACCCGATTCGAGAACCTGGCGCCGGGTAGCTACAATTTTGATGATGACGAGTAATTCCTTCATCGTCTGAACCGGCCCCTTCGCGAGCAGGCTCGCTCCCACTCTGGAATGCGTTCCCCTGTGGGAGCGAGCCTGCTCGCGAATGGGGTTCCACCAATTTCCGACCATAGCCGTCGGAATTGGTCAAAATTTGTGCTATATTCCGCGCCCGCGAAATTCAATGAAAGCCAACACCGGTTATCGACATGCAAGCAGCCAAGCCGTTATTTGACTATCCCAAGTACTGGGCCGAATGTTTCGGGCCAGCGCCGTTCCTGCCCATGAGCAGGGAGGAGATGGATCAGCTCGGCTGGGATTCCTGCGACATCATCATCGTCACCGGTGATGCCTACGTCGATCACCCGTCGTTCGGCATGGCGATCATCGGCCGGCTGCTGGAGTCCCAGGGCTTCCGCGTCGGGATCATTGCCCAGCCGAACTGGCAGTCCAAAGACGATTTCATGAAGCTCGGCGAGCCGAACCTGTTCTTCGGTGTCGCGGCCGGCAACATGGACTCGATGATCAACCGCTACACCGCGGACAAGAAAATCCGTTCCGACGACGCGTACACGCCGGGTGGCCTGGCCGGCAAGCGTCCGGACCGCGCCAGCCTGGTCTACAGCCAGCGCTGCAAGGAAGCCTACAAGCACGTGCCGATCGTGCTCGGCGGCATCGAAGCGTCCCTGCGCCGCATCGCCCACTACGACTACTGGCAGGATCGTGTGCGCAACTCGATCCTGATCGACGCCAGCGCCGACATTCTGCTCTACGGCAACGCCGAGCGTGCGATTGTCGAAGTCGCTCAGCGTCTGTCCTACGGTCACAAGATCGAAGACATCACCGATGTGCGCGGCACCGCGTTCATCCGTCGTGACACGCCGCAAGGCTGGTACGAAGTCGATTCCACGCGCATCGACCGTCCGGGCAAGATCGACAAGATCATCAACCCGTACGTCAACACCCAGGACACCCAGGCCTGTGCCATCGAGCAGGAAAAGGGGCCGGTCGAGGATCCGCAGGAAGCCAAGGTCGTACAGATTCTGGCCAGCCCGCGCATGACCCGCGACAAGACCGTGATCCGCTTGCCATCGGTTGAAAAAGTCCGTGGCGATGCGGTGCTCTACGCTCACGCCAACCGCGTATTGCACCTGGAAACCAACCCGGGTAACGCCCGTGCGCTGGTGCAGAAGCACGGCGAAGTCGATGTCTGGTTCAACCCGCCACCGATTCCGATGACCACCGAAGAAATGGACTACGTGTTCGGCATGCCTTATGCGCGCATTCCGCACCCGGCGTACGGCAAGGAGAAGATCCCGGCCTACGACATGATCCGCTTCTCGGTGAACATCATGCGTGGCTGCTTCGGCGGCTGCACCTTCTGCTCGATCACCGAGCACGAAGGCCGGATCATCCAGAACCGTTCCCACGAGTCGATCATTCGCGAAATCGAAGAGATTCGCGACAAGGTCCCGGGCTTTACCGGCGTGATCTCCGACCTCGGCGGCCCGACCGCGAACATGTACCGCATCGCCTGCAAGAGCCCGGAAATCGAATCCGCATGCCGCAAGCCATCGTGCGTGTTCCCCGGCATCTGCCCGAACCTGAACACCGACCACTCGGCGCTGATCCAGCTGTACCGCAGCGCACGTGAGTTGCCGGGTGTGAAGAAAATCCTGATCGCTTCCGGTCTGCGCTATGACCTGGCGGTCGAATCGCCGGAGTACGTCAAGGAGCTGGTGACCCACCACGTCGGTGGCTACCTCAAGATCGCCCCGGAACACACTGAGGAAGGTCCGCTCAACCAGATGATGAAACCGGGCATCGGCAGCTATGACAAGTTCAAGCGCATGTTCGAGAAGTACTCCAAGGAAGCGGGCAAGGAGCAGTACCTGATCCCGTACTTCATCGCCGCCCACCCGGGCACCACCGATGAAGACATGATGAACCTCGCCCTGTGGCTCAAGGGCAACGGCTTTCGTGCCGACCAGGTGCAGGCGTTCTACCCGTCGCCGATGGCCACCGCCACCGCGATGTACCACTCGGGCAAGAACCCGCTGCGCAAGGTCACCTACAAGAGTGACGCGGTGACCATCGTCAAGAGCGAAGAGCAGCGTCGCCTGCACAAGGCGTTCTTGCGTTATCACGACCCGAAAGGCTGGCCGATGCTGCGTGAGGCATTGACCCGCATGGGCCGTGCCGACTTGATCGGGCCGGGCAAGAACCAGTTGATTCCTTTGCATCAGCCGTCGACTGACAGCTACCAGAGCGCCCGTCGCAAGAACTCGACGCCGGCCGGCAGCCATAAGGTTGCAGGGGAAAAGACCACCAAGATCCTGACCCAGCACACCGGCCTGCCACCACGTGCCAGCGATGGCGGCAACCCGTGGGACAAGCGTGAACAGGCCAAGGCTGCGGCGTTTGCCCGTAACCAGCAGGCGGCCAAGGAGCGCAAGGACGCGGCCAAGGGCAAGGGTCCCAAGCCGACCCGTAAGCCGGTCGTACCGCGCTAAGCTTCGCTTGAGCTGAACAGAACGCCAACCTTCGGGTTGGCGTTTTGCGTTGGGTCTCAAGATCAAAAGATCGCAGCCTTCGGCAGCTCCTACAGGTGCGATCTTTTGATCTGCGCGACATATTCGTGCAATCGCTCCCAACCATTTTCCTGCATCGCCCGATTTTGGTGCTGTACTGCCTCAGGCAACCGAAGAAAGCGCCAGCGCTGCTGGATGGCATAAGTCTTGCGCGCTTTTAAATACGCTTAGGGCTCGCAGGAGGCACGCCGTGTCGATTCATGTCGCATTGCACCACGTCACGCATTACCGCTATGACCGCGCTGTCGAGCTCGGCCCGCAGATCGTTCGTCTGCGTCCCGCCGCCCACAGCCGCACGCGGATTCTGTCCTATGCGTTGAAAGTCTCCCCCGAACAGCACTTCATCAACTGGCAGCAGGACCCTCAGGGCAATTACCTGGCGCGACTGGTGTTCCCGGAGAAAACCGAAGAATTGCGAATCGAAGTCGATCTGCTGGCAGAAATGGCGATCTTCAATCCGTTCGACTTCTTCCTCGAACCCTACGCGGAAAAAATCCCCTTCGCCTATGCCGCGGATGAGCGCAAGGAGCTGGCGCCGTACCTGGAAACCCTGCCCTTGACGCCGAAGTTCAAGGCCTACCTGGACGGCATCGACCGCACACCGTTGCCCGCCGTGGACTTTCTTGTCGCACTCAACCAGCGTTTGAGCGAAGACATCGACTACCTGATCCGCATGGAGCCCGGCGTACAAACGCCTGAACACACCCTCGACCAGGCCTCCGGGTCGTGCCGCGACTCCGCGTGGTTGCTGGTGCAACTGTTACGCAACCTGGGGCTGGCGGCGCGTTTCGTGTCGGGTTACCTGATCCAGCTGACCGCCGACGTCAAAAGTCTCGACGGTCCGTCCGGCACCGAGGTGGATTTCACCGACCTGCATGCCTGGTGCGAGGTGTACCTGCCCGGCGCCGGCTGGATCGGCCTGGATGCGACGTCCGGGCTGTTTGCCGGTGAAGGACACATTCCGTTGGCCTGTAGTCCCGATCCGTCCTCTGCGGCGCCGATCAGTGGTTTGGTGGAGCCGTGCGAGTGCGAATTCAGCCACGAAATGTCCGTGGAGCGGATTTGGGAAGCTCCACGGGTCACTAAGCCCTACACCGACGACCAGTGGCTGGCGATCCAGGCCCTGGGCCGTCAGATCGATGCCGACCTGCTGGAGGGTGATGTACGCCTGACCATGGGCGGCGAGCCGACCTTTGTGTCCATCGATGACCCGGACGGCGCCGAGTGGAATACCGCGGCACTGGGGCCGGACAAACGACGCTTGTCCGCCGAACTGTTCCAGCGCATGCGTAAACACTACGCGCCCCAGGGGTTGGTGCATTTCGGGCAGGGCAAGTGGTACCCCGGCGAGCAACTGCCGCGCTGGTCGCTCAATTGCTACTGGCGCCGTGACGGCGTGCCGATCTGGCACAACAGCGCGCTGATCGCCGACGAGCAGGAAGACTATGACGCAGACGGTGCGCTGGCCGGGCGTTTTCTGGCGAGTGTCGCCGAACGCCTGAAGATTCCGACACGCTTTGTGTTCCCAGCCTACGAAGACAATTTCTATTACCTCTGGCGCGAAGGAATGCTGCCGCAAAACGTCAGTGCTGAAGACTCGCGTCTGGAGGAACCGCTGGAGCGGGCCCGCCTGCGCAAAGTGTTCAACCAAGGGCTGGACAAGGTCATCGGCCAGGTCCTGCCGTTGGCGCGCACCGCCAAGGGCGATCAGTGGCAGAGTGGGCGTTGGTATCTGCGCGACGAGCATTGCCGCCTGGTACCGGGAGACTCACCGCTGGGTTATCGCTTGCCACTGGGTTCGCAACCGTGGGTGAAGGCGGCGGAATATCCGTTCATTCATCCGCAAGACCCGAATCAGGATTTCCCGCCGCTGCCCGACACCACGCAACTGCAAAGCCAAAGCGAGGCTGCCGAGGTACAAGAGCGCGCACCGAAGATCGACGAATCCGCCGACTGGCTGACCCGTACCGCCTTCTGTGCCGAAGCCCGGGAAGGCCGGTTGTACCTGTTCATGCCGCCGCTGGAGCGGGCCGAGGATTACCTCGAACTGGTCGCTGCCATCGAAGCCACCGCTGAAGAGTTGATGTGCCCGGTGTTGCTGGAGGGCTATGAGCCGCCGAGCGACCCACGCCTGAGCAACTTCCGTATCACCCCGGATCCCGGGGTGATTGAGGTCAACGTACAGCCGTCCGCGACCTGGGATGAATTGGTCGAGCGCACCGAATTCCTCTACGAAGAAGCGCGCCAGACCCGGCTGACCACCGAAAAATTCATGATCGACGGCCGGCATACCGGCACGGGCGGCGGTAACCATTTCGTGCTGGGTGGCGCGACTCCGGGGGACTCGCCGTTTCTGCGTCGCCCGGATCTGTTGCGCAGCCTGATCAGCTACTGGCACAACCATCCGTCGCTGTCCTACCTGTTTTCCGGATTGTTCATCGGCCCGACATCCCAGGCGCCGCGGGTCGACGAAGCGCGCAACGATGCCTTGTACGAACTGGAGATCGCTTTCGCGCAGATGCCTGATCCGGGTGAAGAATGCCCGCCATGGTTGGTCGACCGGCTGCTGCGCAATCTGCTGATCGATGTGACCGGCAACACCCACCGCGCCGAATTTTGCATCGACAAACTCTATTCGCCGGACGGTGCCACCGGGCGCCTCGGATTGCTGGAGCTGCGTGCGTTCGAGATGCCGCCCCATGCGCGCATGAGCCTGACGCAACAATTGTTGCTGCGGGCGCTGGTCGCGCGGTTCTGGCGCGAGCCCTATGCACCGCCAAAACTGGCGCGCTGGGGCACGGAGCTGCACGATCGCTTCCTGTTGCCGCACTTTATCGAGCAAGACTTCGCCGATGTCATCGTCGACCTCAACGCCGCCGGTTATCCGGTGCGGGCCGAATGGTTCGCCGCGCATCTGGAGTTCCGTTTCCCCAAGGTTGGCGACTACGCCGTCAGTGGCATTGCACTGGAGCTGCGCCAGGCGCTCGAACCCTGGCACGTGCTGGGCGAAGAGGGCGCCATCGGCGGTACGGTGCGTTACGTGGATTCGTCGCTGGAGCGCTTGCAGGTCAAGCTCAGCGGCTTGCCGCCCCAGCGTTATCTGCTGACCTGCAACGGCATTCCGCTGCCATTGCAGCCCACCGGGCGTGTAGGCGAATTCGTCGCGGGCGTGAGATTTCGTGCCTGGCAACCGGCCAACTGCCTGCAACCTACCATCCCGGTCCATGCGCCCCTGGTGTTCGATCTGCTCGATACCTGGATGCAGCGCTCGCTGGGCGGTTGCCAGTACCACGTCGCCCATCCGGGCGGGCGCAACTACGACAGCTTGCCGGTGAATGCCAATGAAGCGGAGAGTCGGCGAATGGCGCGCTTCTTCCGCATCGGACACACGCCGGGAAAACTTCCTGTACCCAATCTGGAAATCAGCGACGAGTTGCCGATGACGCTCGATTTGCGACGTTTCTAAACCGTACGCGACGCGCGGATTTTTCGTATACCCGGGTGTCACGAGCCTGCGTTAGTCTGACCGTTCATTGCTGTCTGCCGAGCTTTCCATGCCTGATCTGCTAGACCGCTACCCGCTGACGGCGGGCACCTATCACGAACTGCTCGACGACAGTGGCGCCGTGCGCCCGCACTGGCGCCGGCTGTTCGAACAGTTGCAACGCAGCACGCCGGCACAACTGGTGCAACGTCATGCCCTGCTGACCCGGCAGATTCAGGAAAACGGCGTTACCTATAACGTCTATGCCGATCCCAAGGGCGCGGACCGGCCGTGGGAGCTGGACCTGCTGCCCCATGTCATCGCGGCTGATGAGTGGCAACAGTTGTCGGCCGGCATCGCTCAGCGGGCGCGCTTGCTCAATGCCGTGCTGGCTGACCTTTACGGTCCGCAACGGCTGATTGCCGAAGGTCTTTTGCCTGCCGAACTGGTGTTCGGTCACAACAACTTCCTTTGGCCCTGTCAGGGCATCAGCCCGCCTGACGGAGCCTTTCTGCATCTGTATGCCGTGGATCTGGCGCGCACACCCGATGGCCGCTGGTGGGTAACGGCGGATCGTACCCAGGCGCCTTCGGGAGCCGGGTATGCGCTGGAAAACCGCACGATTGTGTCCCGGGCCTTTCCCGAGTTGTACCGCGATCTGAAAGTGCAGCACCTGGCCGGGTTCTTCCGCACCTTGCAGGAAACCCTGGCCCGTCAGGCCCCGAGTGACGGGGACGCGCCGTTGGTGGTGCTGCTGACACCGGGGCGTTTCAACGAAAGCTATTTTGAACATCTGTATCTGGCCCGCCAGTTAGGTTATCCGCTGGTGGAGGGCGGCGACCTGACGGTGCGCGATGCCACGGTTTACTTGAAAACCCTGAGTGGACTGCGTCGGGTCCACGCGATCATGCGCCGGCTCGACGATGACTTCTGCGACCCGCTGGAGCTGCGTACCGATTCGGCTCTCGGCGTGCCGGGGCTGCTGGAAGCCGTGCGGCAGGGGCGGGTGCTGGTGGCCAACGCCCTCGGCAGCGGTGTGCTGGAATCGCCGGGCTTGTTGGGTTTCCTGCCGAAGATCAATCAATTTCTGTTTGGCGAAGAACTGATCCTGCCGTCCATCGCCACCTGGTGGTGCGGTGAAGCGCCGGTTTTGGCCCAGGCCCTGGAGAAACTGCCGGAATTGCTGATCAAACCGGCGTTTCCGTCCCAAAGCTTTGCACCGGTATTTGGCCGTGATTTGAGTGAAAAACAGCGCCAGGAACTCGCCGAGCGCATGCAGGCTCGGCCATACGCCTATGTGGCGCAAGAACTCGCGCAATTGTCCCAGGCGCCGATCTGGCAAGCCGAAGACGGTCAACTGCAACCCCGTGCCATCGGCATGCGCGTGTATGCGGTGGCCAGTCGTGAGGGTTATCGGGTACTTCCCGGTGGCTTGACCCGGGTCGCCGCCGAAGCCGATGCCGAAGTGGTGTCGATGCAGCGCGGCGGCGCCAGTAAGGACACCTGGGTGCTGGGCGAGCGTGCGCCCAGCGGCGAACAATGGAAGGCCCAGCGCAACATCGGCGTGCATGACCTGGTGCGGCGCGATCCGTACCTGCCGTCGCGGGTGGTGGAAAACCTGTTCTGGTTCGGTCGTTACTGCGAACGTTGCGACGACAGCGCCCGTTTGCTGCGCATCATGCTGGCGCGCTATGTCGACGGCGACGACCCGCAAGCCCTGCAGGCAGCAGTGGATCTCGGCGAACGGCTGATGCTGCTGCCCGAGGAGGGCGAGTTGCCAGAGCGCCTGTTGGCGGCATTGCTCGGTGATGACTGGCCGTTCAGCCTGCGTTCCAACCTGCAACGCCTGCAGTGGGCCGCTTCACAGGTGCGCGGCAAGCTCTCGCGGGAAAACTGGCAGGCGCTGGTGGAGTTGCAGCGCGAAGCCATGGAGCTGGAAACCGAAGAGCCGGATTTCGGCGAGTTGCTGGATTTCCTCAACCGTCTGGTGATGTCCCTGGCGGCGCTGTCCGGCTTTGCCCTGGACGACATGACCCGGGACGAAGGCTGGCGCTTCCTGATGATTGGCCGGCGGCTCGAGCGCCTGCAATTTCTCAGTGGCAGCCTGGCGGCGTTCCTGCGGGGCGCCGGGGCTTTCGATCAGGCCGGGCTGGAATGGTTGCTGGAACTGGGCAACAGCAGTATCACCTACCGTTCTCGCTACCTGGCGGTGGCGCAGTTGATCCCGGTGCTCGACCTGTTGTTGCTCGACGAGCAGAACCCTCACGCCGTGTTGTTCCAGTTGAAACTGGTGACCCGCACCCTCAAGCGCCTCAACGACGACTTTGGCGTGCCGCGCGAAACAGTGCTGCCGCAATTGGTCGAGCGTCTGGCGCGATTCGATCTGGGCTGCCTGGAAAACCCGCTGTTCGGCGACGCCAGTGTTCGCGCTGCTATCGAGGGGCTGGCCGCACTGCTGCAAGAGATCGCCGACGCCAGCGGGCAGGTTTCCGATCGCCTGGCGCTACGGCATTTCGCCCATGTCGACGATGTCAGCCAGCGCACGGTGTCCGTCTGATGAGTGCTCATTACCAGATTTTCCACGACACCCATTACCACTACGACAGTCCGGTGTCCCTGGCCCAGCAACTGGCGCATTTGTGGCCACGGCCTTGTGCCTGGCAGCGCTGCACCGACCGGCAATTGCAGATCAACCCCGAGCCGACCTCTCGTCGCGATGAACTGGATGTGTTCGGTAATCCGCTGACCCGGCTGGCGTTCGAGCGTCCCCATGATGAATTGCTGGTCAACGCCAGCCTCACGATCGAAGTGCTGCCCCGGCCGGTGCTGGACTTCAGTCGGTCTCCAGCGTGGGAAGACACACGTAGCGCGCTGACCTACAGCAGCCAACCGCTGTCGCCCGAGCTGCTCGAAGCCTGCCGATACCGGTTTGAATCGCCGTATGTGCATTTGAAGAAAAACTTCGTCGAGTTCTCGCAAAGCTGTTTTCCGCCCGGTCGAGCGTTGTTGCTCGGCGTGCAGGCGCTGATGGAGAAAATCTTCAGCGAGTTCACCTTCGATGCCGAAGCGACCCAGGTGGCGACGCCGCTGGTGGAGGTGCTGGAGCGTCGGCGCGGGGTCTGCCAGGACTTTGCCCACCTGATGCTCGCCTGCGTACGTTCCAGAGGGTTGGCGGCACGCTACATCAGCGGCTACTTGCTGACCCAGCCACCGCCGGGCCAGCCACGGCTGATTGGTGCTGATGCATCCCACGCCTGGGTCTCGGTGTTTTGCCCGGTGCTGGGGTGGGTGGATTTCGATCCGACCAACAATGTGCAACCGGCGCTGGAGCACATCACCTTGGCCTGGGGCCGGGATTTTTCCGATGTGTCGCCGTTGCGGGGGGTGATTCTGGGCGGGGGCAATCACGATCCGGAAGTTCGGGTAACGGTGATGCCACTGGAGTAATGAAGATCAAATGTGGGAATTGCGGTGCTTTGGAGTCATTCGACTGGCCTGTGAGGGTCGGCAGCCAAGCTGCCAACCCCTTACACAGATCCGGTGGGCCTGATCAGATCAACCGGCCCGGAGGTTCTCAGGCGTCGGGCGCCGAGTCTTTCGGTGCATCAACATCGTCTTCTGCCGCCACTTCACCCTCAGGGTTCAGTGCAGCTTCTTCAGCTGTAGCTTTCTTGCGCTGAAGCTTTTCCTCTTTCTTCTGCTCCTTGGCCAAGTCTCTCTGACGTTTGGCGAAGGAATAATTAGGTTTAGCCATGGGCGATCCTCTGGGGTCGAAGGTGAGGTTGAGCGGCGCATATTCTGCCCTGTATCAGTGCCAAGCCGTTAGCTGGGTTTTTGCTCGGCCCATTTTGGCGCTACGGACGGTTGCCAGGCATCCAGAGCATCGAGCAGGGTTTGCGGCGATTCGCTCACTTGCAGCATGTCACGGTGCTGGCCGCGAACGAAGCCTTCGCCGACGATATGATCGAGAAAAGACGTCAATTTGCTGTAGAAACCGTTCACTTCCAGCAAACCCAGCGGTTTGCCGTGGTAGCCGAGCTGGCCCCAGGTCCAGACTTCAAACAGTTCTTCGAGGGTGCCAAGGCCGCCGGGCAGCGCGATAAAGGCATCGCTGAGCTCGGCCATCCGCGCCTTGCGCGCGTGCATGCCATCGACGACTTCCAGGCGAGTCAGGCCGCTGTGGCCGATTTCCTTGTCCTTGAGGCTTTGCGGGATGATGCCAATCACTTCACCGCCGGCCGCCAGGGCCGCATCGGCGACGATGCCCATCAGGCCCACGGCGCCACCGCCATACACCAGGGTCAGCTTGCGCTCGGCCAACGCCCGGCCAAGGGCCACGGCTGCTTCGCGGTAAGCGGGGTTGGTGCCGGTGCTGGCACCACAAAATACACAAACGGATGTTAATGACATGCCTTGCTCCATGGTCGATCAGGGCCACAGAGTAATGGCAGGCGCGCGGCACTCCAAGGGCTAGACTTGTTGTTCCGGGGTTTCGTACGTACCGCTGGCGCCGCAAGCGTAGGCGGCCAGCAAACTGCACAACAGGCTGTTGATCGACATGACAGACGTTCCATTTGAAGGGGGACGGCCTGATGATAGGCCCGGGCCAGACACTTGGCCGGTAGATAATTTGCATCGGCCTCATAGCCCGAAAGTTGTATACAATTTTTGATTCAAGTCATATGAACTTGCGAAGTTTTCAGGCAGTCTTCTGTTTATTCGCGATTTCGTTAACCCTGCCTTGGAGATTCACCATGTTTGCCAAACTTGTTGCGGTATCCCTGTTGACACTGGCCAGCAGCCAATTGATGGCTGCAGAGTGCAAAGTCACCGTCGACTCCACCGACCAGATGTCTTTCGACACGAAGGCCATTGAAATCGACAAGAGCTGCAAGACGTTTACCGTGGAACTCAAGCACTCCGGCAGCTTGCCGAAGAACGTCATGGGCCATAACTGGGTGCTGAGTAAAGAAGCCGACATGCAGCCGATCGCCACCGACGGCCTGAGCGCCGGTATCGACAAGAACTACCTGAAGGAAGGCGACGCCCGCGTGATCGCCCACACCAAGATCATCGGCGCCAAGGAAACCGACTCGGTGACCTTCGATGTGTCCAAGCTCGCGGCCGGTGAAAAGTACGGGTTCTTCTGCTCGTTCCCGGGCCACATCTCGATGATGAAAGGCACCGTGACCCTGAAGTAAGCAGGTTCGCCGCGTTATCGTTCTTCGCGAGCAGGCTCGCTCCCACAAGGTTCTATGTCGGACACAATTTTTGTGAACACCTGAAACCCTGTGGGAGCGGGCTTGCCCGCGAAGGGGCCAGAAGCATCAACGTATGTTTTGGCCAAAGAAAAGCCCGCTGAAGTTCAACACTCCAGCGGGCTTTTTCATTCACTTACACCTCAAGGTGCAAACGGCATCACGCGCTTGTGGTGCGTCTTGTTGTACGTGTCGCAAATGATCTTGAACGCTTCCTCGCGTACCGGCTCGCCGTGCAGGAAGGCGTCGATCTCGGCGTAGGTCACGCCGTGGGAGGCTTCGTCCGGTTTGCCGGGCGACAGGTCTTCGAGGTCAGCGGTCGGGACTTTCTCCACCAGCGACTCCGGTGCGCCGAAGCTGCGGGCGATGGCGCGGACCTGGTTTTTCACCAGGCCACTCAGTGGCGCCAGGTCGCAGGCGCCGTCACCGAACTTGGTGAAGAAACCCATCACCGCTTCCGCCGCGTGATCGGTGCCGATCACCAGGCCATGGGCCGCGCCGGCGATGGTGTACTGGGCGACCATGCGCATGCGCGCCTTGGTGTTGCCGAGCACGAAGTCCACCGACACCGCATGTTTGCCTTCGAAGGCTGCCACTTCATTGGCCAAGGCTTTGACCGCCGGGCCGATGTTCACGGTGTGGCGCTCGTCCGGCTTGATGAAATCCACCGAAGCCTGGGCGTCGTGCTCATCGAACTGGGTTTCGTAGGGCAGGCGCACGGCGATGAATTTGTAGGCGGCATCACCGCTGCGCTGGCGCAGTTCACGGACGGCCTGTTGGGCCAGCAGGCCGGCGGTCAGGGAGTCGACACCGCCACTGATGCCCAGCACCAGGGTCTTGAGCCCGGAGTTGACCAGGCAGTCCTGAATGAAGGTCACCCGCCGGGCGACTTCGGCCTCAAGGGCGGCTTCGTCGACGAATGGCGGCTGGACCTTGAGCTGTTCAGCAATCTCACGCTGTACGGCTTGCATGAATTCACTCCTTGCTTGATGTACTTGAAAGGGCGGCAGGAACCTGGAAAACGTGTCGCAAGTAAGCGACGAAATTCGGGTCTTTGCAGTGCGTCTTGCCTGGCTCGTCGGAGATCTTCGCCACCGGCTGGCCGTTGCAGGCGGTCATTTTAAGCACGATGCTCATCGGTTCGACACCCGGAATATCACAGGTCAGGTTGGTGCCGATGCCGAAGCTGACATTGATCCGACCGCGTAGCGCCCGGAATATTTCCAGGCACTTGGGCAATGTCAGGCTGTCGGAGAACGTCAGCGTCTTGCTCATCGGGTCGATGCCGAGCTTGTGATAGCGAGCGATGGCTTTTTCCGCCCAGACCACCGGATCGCCCGAGTCGTGACGCAAACCGTCGAAAAGCTTGGCGAAAAACAGATCGAAATCGCCGAGGAAGGCATCCATGGTGATGCAGTCGGTCAGGGCAATCCCCAGCAGGCCACGGTATTCGCGGACCCAGCAATCGAGGGCGGCGATCTGGCTGTCGATCAGCCGCGGGCCGAGTTGCTGGTGCGCCATGATCCATTCGTGGGCCATGGTGCCCAGGGGTTTCATGTCCAGCTCCCGGGACAGGTGCACGTTGCTGGTGCCGACGAAGCGTCCGGGGAAATCGTGCTTGAGCACATTCACCACTTCTTCCTGCACGCGGTAAGAAAAACGTCTGCGCGTGCCGAAATCGGCCACCTGCAATTCGGATAATTCATCACTGCTGGCGTTGGCGCTCAGCCAGTCGAACTTGCGGTAGAGCTGCTCGCGGGCCTGCTCCAGCACGACTTCGCGATAGCGATAGCGGTTGCGCACCTCGCTGACCAGCGCCAGCAGCGGCACTTCGAACAGGATCACATGCAGCCAGGGGCCACGCAGGCGGATAAACAGCTCACCGTTTTCGAGGCCGGTGTGGATGTAGCGCAGGTTGAAGCGAAACAAACCGAGAAAACGCAGGAAGTCCGGCTTCAGGAAGCTGATGCGCTCCAGAAAGCTCAACTGATCGGCGCTCAGGCTCAGTTCGGCCAGGCGCTCGATCTGGAATCGGATTTCCGCCAGGTACGGGCGCAAGTCCTCGCTGTTACGGCAACGAAACTCCCATTCGACTTCGACGTTCGGGTAGTTGTGCAGCACCGCCTGCATCATCGTCAGTTTGTAGAAGTCGGTGTCGAGCAGGTTCTGCACGATGCGATCGGCAAACACACTCTCGCTCATAACGGGAATCTCCGGCGTTGCAGCGGTATTGAACAATGGCGCTAGTGGCGCATATCAGGGATATGAATTGCCAGCGATTTTTAGATCGCAGCAATTCCCCTGTGGGAGCGAGCCTGCTCGCGAATGCGGTCTGTCAGTCACATTGATGCTGGATGTGCCGACGCCTTCGCGAGCAGGCTCGCTCCCACAAGGAATGCGCCAGGGCTCAATGTTGTGGGGTATCCGGGCTATCGATCTGCTCCAGCATCCACTTCACAAAGTCCCGCACCTTGGGCACTTCCGCCGAGTGCTCCGGGTAGGCAAGGTAATAGGCATCGCTGCTGGGCATTGCATGCTGCCAGGGAATGACCAGCTTGCCGTCAGCCAGTTCTTCTTCCACCAGAAAACGCGGCAACAACGCCACGCCGCAGCCAACCTGGGCGGCGCGGATGCACATATAAAAGGTTTCGAAGCGCGGGCCGTGGTAGCTGTGTTCGGTGTGGTAGCCCTGATGGTCGAACCAGTCATGCCAGGCCTGGGGGCGGGAGGCGTTTTGCAGCAGGACCAGGTCAGTCAGTTGCGTCGGATCGGTAAACGGAGTTTCCGGCAGGCTGCCCGGGGCGCACACCGGCACCAGCTCTTCGCCGAACAGCTTCAGGCATTCGGTGCCGGGCCGCGAGCCCTGGCCGAAGTAGAACGCCAGGTCGCTGCGACCTTGCAGCAGATCGTCGGCTTCCTGCTCGCTGCACAGGTCCAGGTGGATCGACGGATGCCGCAGGCGCCAGCCTTTCAGGCGCGGCACCAGCCAGCGTGCGCCGAAGGTCGGAGGCGTCGAGACCCGCAGGACTTCTGTTTCGCCACCGTAGGAACGCAGGTAATGGGTCGACATCTCGACCTGCGTGAGGATTTTTCGCACCTCAACCAGGTACAGGTCGCCAGCCGGCGTCATCTGCAGGCGGCGGCGCACCCGGCGAAACAGCAGGTGCTGCAACAGCTCTTCGAGTTGCGCGACCTGTTTGCTCACGGCGCTTTGGGTCAGGTTCAACTCTTCGGCGGCCCGGGTGAAGCTCAAATGCCGGGTGACGGCCTCGAAACACTGCAACGCAGCGATCGATGGCAAGTAGCGTTTATTCAGCATGGGCGGTCCTTGGTTCTTGTCTCTTTATTGCCAGCAATGCACAGCATGAATAAACGGAATGATATCTCTCTTAATGGTCGTTTGTTGAGTAACCTCCGGGCAGCTAAAACTACAGGTCTGATCAGCCGTGAATTTCCGGCTGCACGTGTTCTGTCTTTTGCTTGAGGAGTGACCCATGGTTGCCGCATTGCTTGATCGTCTAGGTGTGAACCCGGCCCTGTACCAGAACGGCAAAGTGCCGGTGCATTCGCCGATCGATGGCAGCACGATTGCCGCCGTGAACTGGGAAGGCGCTGCTGAAGTCGAGCAGCACATCAGTCGCGCAGATCATGCGTTCGAACTGTGGCGCAAGGTTCCGGCGCCGCGCCGTGGCGAGCTGGTGCGGCAACTGGGTGACATCCTGCGTGAGTACAAGGCCGACCTCGGCGAGCTGGTGTCCTGGGAGGCCGGCAAGATCACTCAGGAGGGCCTGGGTGAAGTTCAGGAAATGATCGACATCTGCGACTTCGCCGTCGGCCTGTCCCGTCAGTTGTACGGTTTGACCATCGCCTCCGAGCGTCCTGGCCACCACATGCGCGAAACCTGGCATCCGCTGGGCGTTGTCGGGGTGATCAGTGCGTTCAACTTCCCGGTCGCGGTCTGGGCCTGGAACGCCACGCTGGCGCTGGTCTGCGGCAACCCGGTGATCTGGAAACCGTCGGAAAAGACTCCACTGACCGCACTGGCTTGCCAAGCGCTGTTCGATCGCGTGCTGAAGAACTTCAGCGATGCGCCACCGTACCTGAGCCAAGTGATTATTGGCGGTCGCGATGCCGGCGAAGCCCTGGTCGATGACCCGCGTGTCGCGCTGGTCAGCGCCACCGGCAGCACCCGCATGGGCCGTGAAGTGGCGCCGAAAATCGCCGCCCGCTTCGCCCGCAGCATTCTGGAACTGGGCGGCAACAACGCAATGATCCTCGGCCCAAGCGCCGACCTGGACATGGCCGTTCGCGCAATCCTGTTCAGCGCCGTCGGCACCGCCGGCCAGCGCTGCACCACCCTGCGTCGCCTGATCGCCCATGAGTCGGTGAAAGAAGAAATCGTCACCCGCCTGAAAGCCGCGTACTCGAAAGTGCGTATCGGCCATCCGCTGGAAGGCAATCTGATCGGCCCGCTGATCGACAAGCCAAGCTTCGAAAACATGCAGGACGCGCTGGAACAAGCCTTGAGCGAAGGCGGCCGGGTGTTTGGCGGTGAGCGTCAGCTGCAAGACAAGTTCCCGAATGCCTACTACGTGTCGCCGGCCATCGTCGAAATGCCGGAGCAGAGCGATGTGGTGTGCCACGAAACCTTCGCCCCGATCCTGTACGTGGTCGGTTACAGCGACTTCCAGGAAGCCCTGCGCCTGAACAACGCCGTGCCACAAGGCCTGTCCTCGTGCATCTTCACCACCGACGTGCGTGAAGCCGAGCAGTTCATGTCGGCGGTGGGCAGCGACTGCGGCATCGCCAACGTCAACATCGGCCCGAGTGGCGCGGAAATCGGCGGCGCGTTTGGTGGCGAGAAAGAAACCGGTGGCGGTCGCGAGTCCGGCTCCGATGCATGGCGCGGCTACATGCGCCGCCAGACCAACACCGTGAACTATTCGCTGGAGTTGCCGTTGGCGCAGGGCATTACGTTCGATTAAGTATTGATTGTGAAGCTGGAAAGATCGCAGCCTTCGGCAGCTCCTACGGGACTGTGACTGGCTGCGATTTTGTAGGAGCTGCCGCAGGCTGCGATCTTTTGGCGGCGACAACGAGGTGGGTTAGGTTTCTGTTGGAGTCTGGCAATGCCGTTACGCGAAGAGTGTCTGTGGGAAAAACTGACGCCGCAAAGGCCGGACAATTCGGCCCTCAAGGGTGAGGTCTCGGTGGATGTCTGCGTCATCGGCGCCGGGTTTACCGGTTTGTCGGCGGCGGTGCATCTGCTGGAGCAGGGCAAGACCGTTTGTGTGCTGGAGGCTCACCGCGCCGGCCATGGTGGTTCGGGGCGCAACGTCGGGCTGGTCAATGCCGGGATGTGGATTCCCCCGGACGAGATCGAAGCCGGGTTCGGCAAGGAGGTCGGCAGCCAGCTCAACCGCATGCTGGGGGCGGCGCCATCCCTGGTGTTCAGCCTTGTGGACAAGTACAACATCGATTGCCAGTTGCGCCGCGAAGGCACGCTGCACATGGCGCACAACGCCCGTGGCGAAGCCGACTTGCGCAGTCGTGAAGAACAATGGAAACGTCGCGGTGCGCCGGTGGAATTGCTCACCGGTCAGGCCTGCGAACAAGCCACTGGCACGAAAAAGATCGCCGCTGCATTGCTCGATCGCCGCGCCGGCACGCTCAACCCGATGGCCTACACCACGGGGCTGGCCAAAGCGGCCATCGGCCTGGGCGGTCAGTTATTCGATCATTCCCCGGTCACCCGACTCGAGCGTCAGGGCCAGCGCTGGTCGGTGCAAACCGCCCAGGGCTCGGTCATGGCCGAGAAAGTGGTGATTGCCTCCAATGCCTACACCGAAGGCGACTGGACGGAACTGCGGCGCAATTTTTTCCCCGGTTATTACTATCAGGTGGCTTCGGCTCCGCTGACCGAAGAGGCCGCCCGGCAAATTCTGCCCGGTGGCCAAGGGTCGTGGGACACCCGACAGGTGCTCAGCAGTATCCGTCGCGACAAAGACGGTCGCCTGCTGCTTGGCAGCCTGGGTAATGGCAATCAGAAACCGGCCTGGTTTCTCAAAGCCTGGGCCGACCGGGTGCAGCAACATTACTTCCCTTACTTGAAACCGGTGGAATGGGAGTGCACCTGGACCGGTTGCATCGCGTTTACCCCCGATCATTTGATGCGTCTGTTCGAACCTGCGCCCGGTTTAGTGGCAGTCACCGGTTACAACGGCCGGGGCGTGACCACGGGAACGGTGGTCGGCAAAGCCTTTGCCGATTACCTGTGTAACGGAAATCCTCAAGCGCTACCGATTCCTTTCGCGCCCATGCAGCCATTGGCCGGGGTGGGGTTGCGCAGCTGTCTGTATGAGGCGGGATTCTCGCTGTATCACGCAGGCCAGTGCCTGCGGATCGTGATCTGAAGGCTGATTTTTGCAGTGGGAAGCGGCGCTTTTTCGATCTGCAGCTAGCCTGTAGTGGTGCGGGTTGTAGCAGTCTCGCACCAGCAGTGTGCACTTCGGTGACGCACGTTGTTACAGGCTGGTTGCACTTCGTTTAAAGCCGCGGTTGCAATGATGGCGCAGTAGGGTTGCGCCTCAAAAAAATAATGGTTTTACCTTCCGCGGTTTAGACGGTTGCACGCCCAATGAAAATGGGTCCGAAACAGTCGAAATAACAAGAAAGCAGCGACTTTTTTAAGAATAAAAAACCGATGGCACGGCCCTTGCTCTGAGCATTCAGTGAAGTCGCAGTGCCAATTAAAAAAACCATGGAGCACCACCTCATGTCCCAGACGTTTTACAAGAAAGGTTTTCTGGCCCTCGCAGTGGCAACTGCGCTGGGTGTTTCTGCGTTTGCTCAGGCTGACATCAAGATCGGCGTAGCGGGACCAATGACTGGCGCCAACGCGGCATTTGGCGAACAGTACATGAAGGGTGCACAAGCGGCGGCCGATGCGGTCAACGCGGCGGGCGGGGTCAACGGGGAAAAAATCGTACTGGTCAAGGGCGATGACGCCTGTGAACCGAAACAGGCTGTGACGGTCGCCAAAGACCTGACCAACCAGAAAGTCGCCGGCGTGGTCGGTCACTTCTGCTCCTCGTCGACCATCCCGGCCTCCGAGATCTACGACGAAGCGGGCATCATCGCCATCACTCCAGGCTCCACCAACCCGGCCGTTACCGAGCGTGGCCTGAGCGCCATGTTCCGTATGTGCGGGCGTGACGACCAGCAAGGCATCGTGGCCGGCGACTACATCGTCGACGTGCTCAAGGGAAAGAAAGTTGTCGTGCTGCACGACAAGGACACCTACGGCCAGGGCCTGGCGGATGCCACCAAGGCTCAGCTGGTCAAGCGCGGTGTAACGCCTGTGTTGTATGAAGGCCTGACCCGTGGCGAGAAAGACTTCAGCACCATCGTGACCAAGATCCGCGGCGCCGGCGCTGATGTCGTCTACTTCGGTGGCCTGCACCCGGAAGCCGGTCCTCTGGTGCGTCAACTGCGTGAACAAGGTCTGAAAGACGTCAAGTTCATGTCCGACGACGGCATCGTGACCGACGAACTGGTGACCACCGCTGGCGGTCCGCAATTCGTTGACGGCGTGCTGATGACCTTCGGTGCCGACCCACGCATGCTGCCAGACAGCAAGACCGTTGTAGATGCCTTCCGCAAGGCCGGTACCGAGCCTGAAGGCTACACCCTGTACGCCTACGCTTCGGTCCAGACCCTGGCTGCAGCCTTCAACGGTGCCAAGTCCAACAAGGGCGAAGAAGCGGCTGCATGGCTGAAGAAGAACCCGGTCAAGACCGTCATGGGCGAGAAGACCTGGGACAGCAAGGGCGACCTGAAAATCTCCGACTACGTGGTTTACCAGTGGGACAAGGATGGCAAATACCACCAGCTGGAAAAACAGAAGTAAGGGCTGACTCAATTGGGTGAACCCCACGGGTCACCTGTGGGAACGAGCCTGCTCGCGATGACGGACTGACAGGCAACATATTCGTTGAATGTTAAACCGCAATCGCGAGCAGGCTCGCTCCTACAGGGGGCGGTGGTGTGTCGGCTGATCGTGGCCGACATTGCTCCGACGTATATCTGTATTTTCCTTAGAGGAACCGCACAGCCACATGTGCAGGTTCTCATTGCGTGAGATTGCGTTATGGATGGTATTTTCCTGCAGCAACTGGTCAACGGCCTGACCCTCGGGTCGGTCTATGGCCTGATCGCCATCGGCTACACAATGGTCTATGGCATCATCGGCATGATCAACTTCGCCCACGGCGAGGTTTACATGATTTCCGCTTACCTCGCGGCAATCAGTCTGGCTCTGCTGGCTTACTTCGGTATCGAATCCTTCCCGCTGCTGATGCTTGGCACACTGATCTTCACCATCGTCGTCACGGCGGTGTATGGCTGGGTCATCGAGCGTGTCGCCTACAAACCCCTGCGTAACTCCACCCGACTCGCACCGCTGATCAGTGCGATCGGTATCTCCCTGATCCTGCAAAACTACGCACAGATCTCCCAGGGCGCGAAGCAACAAGGCGTTCCGACTCTGCTCACGGGAGCCTGGCGCGTTGATATCGGTACCGGTTTCGTTCAGTTGACTTACACCAAGGTCTTCATTCTGGTCGCAGCGTTCGTCGGGATGGCCGCGCTGACCTACATCATCAAGTACACCAAGCTCGGTCGCATGTGCCGTGCAACCCAGCAAGACCGCAAGATGGCTTCGATCCTGGGGATCAACACCGATCGGGTGATTTCCTACGTGTTCATCATCGGTGCAGCGATGGCGGCCCTGGCCGGCGTGCTGATCACCATGAACTACGGCACATTCGACTTCTATGCCGGCTTCATCATCGGGATCAAGGCGTTCACCGCCGCGGTGCTCGGCGGGATTGGCTCACTGCCCGGCGCGATGCTCGGCGGGATCATCCTCGGGATTTCCGAGTCGCTGTTTTCCGGTCTGGTGAACTCGGACTACAAAGACGTTTTCAGCTTCTCGTTGCTGGTCCTCGTTCTGGTCTTTCGGCCTCAAGGCCTGCTCGGCCGTCCTCTTGTGTCGAAGGTGTAAGCGATGTCTTCAACCACTAAAAAAACCATTGATATCAAAAAAAGTCTGGTTGACGCGATTCTTGCCGGCCTCATTGCCCTGATTGTGTTCGGGCCGATTGTCGGCGTCGTTCTCGATGGCTATGGCTTCAACCTGGAAACCACCCGGGTGGCGTGGATCGTGGCGATCGTCATGGCCGGCCGCTTTGCCCTGAGCATGTTCCTGCAGACAGCCAGGGGCCTGAGAATTCTCGAAGGCTTTGAAACGACAGGCTCCGGGGTGCATGTACTGGCGCCGGACTACAAATCGCGGTTGCGCTGGATCATCCCGCTGATGATCGTTATCGCCGTGGTGCTGCCGTTTTTCTCCAACTCCTACCTGCTGGGCGTGGTCATCCTCGGGTTGATCTACGTGCTGCTGGGGCTGGGGCTGAACATCGTGGTCGGCCTGGCCGGCCTGCTCGACCTTGGTTACGTGGCGTTCTACGCCATCGGTGCCTACGGCCTGGCGCTTGGTTATCAATACCTTGGGCTGGGTTTCTGGACGGTGTTGCCGCTGGCGGCGATCACCGCCGGTCTGGCCGGTTGCATCCTCGGGTTCCCGGTGCTGCGCCTGCATGGCGACTATCTGGCGATCGTGACCCTGGGCTTCGGTGAAATCATTCGGTTGATCCTCAATAACTGGCTGTCCCTGACCGGCGGCCCGAATGGCATGGCAGCGCCGTTGCCAACCTTCTTCGGCATCGAGTTCGGAAAAAGGGCGAAAGAGGGTGGAGTGCCGTTCCATGAGTTCTTCGGCATCGCCTACAACCCTGACGTGAAGTACTACTTCATCTACGTCGTGCTGTTCCTGGTGGTCCTGGCCGTGCTGCACATCAAGCATCGCCTGACCCGCATGCCGGTCGGCCGCGCCTGGGAAGCCCTGCGCGAAGACGAAATCGCCTGCCGCTCCATGGGCCTGAACCACGTGCTGGTCAAGCTCTCGGCGTTCACCATCGGCGCCTCGACGGCCGGTCTGGCCGGGGTGTTCTTCGCCACCTACCAGGGCTTCGTCAATCCGACCTCGTTCACCTTCTTCGAATCGGCACTGATCCTCGCCATCGTGGTACTGGGTGGCATGGGTTCGACCATAGGCGTCGTAATTGCAGCCTTCGTGCTGACCGTTGCCCCGGAGCTGCTGCGTGGCTTTGCCGAGTACCGCGTGCTGCTGTTCGGCATCCTGATGGTGTTGATGATGATCTGGCGACCGCGCGGCCTGATTCGGATCAGCCGTACCGGTGTGACCCCGCGTAAAGGAGTAGCGCCATGAGCGAAGTCGTACTCAGTGTAGAAAAGCTGATGATGCACTTCGGCGGCATCAAGGCGTTGAGCGATGTCAGCCTGAAAGTGCACCGCAACTCGATCTTCGCCCTGATCGGTCCTAACGGCGCCGGCAAAACCACGGTGTTCAACTGCCTGACCGGGTTCTATAAAGCCTCCGGCGGCAAGATCGAACTCAACATCCGTGGGCAACAGACCAACGTCATCAAGTTGCTGGGCGAGCCGTTCAAACCAACGGATTTCGTTTCGCCGAAATCCTTCGCCAGTCGGCTGTTCTACAAGGCATTCGGCGGCACCCACCTGGTGAATCGTGCAGGCCTGGCGCGGACCTTCCAGAACATTCGTTTGTTCAAGGAAATGTCCGTGCTGGAAAACCTGCTGGTGGCCCAGCACATGTGGGTCAACCGCAGCATGCTGGCCGGCATCCTCAACACCAAGGGCTATCGCAAGGCCGAAAGCGATGCGCTGGACCACGCGTTCTACTGGCTGGAAGTGGTGGACCTGGTGGACTGCGCCAACCGCCTGGCCGGTGAGCTCTCCTACGGTCAGCAACGCCGCCTGGAAATCGCCAGGGCCATGTGCACCCGTCCGCAGATCATCTGCCTCGACGAACCGGCCGCCGGCCTCAACCCTCAGGAAACCGAAGCGCTGAGCGCGATGATCCGGCTGCTGCGCGACGAGCATGATCTGACCGTGGTGCTGATCGAACACGACATGGGCATGGTTATGAGTATTTCCGACCACATCGTGGTGCTGGACCACGGCATCGTCATCGCCGAGGGTGGACCCGATGCGATTCGTAACGATCCGAAGGTGATTGCGGCCTACCTGGGCGCCGAAGAAGAGGAGGTGGTATGAGTAAACCCATCCTCGAACTCAAGGATCTGGACGTGTTTTACGGCCCGATCCAGGCCCTTAAAGGCGTCTCGCTGCACATCAACGAAGGCGAAACCGTCAGCCTGATCGGCTCCAACGGCGCCGGCAAGTCGACCCTGCTGATGTCGATCTTCGGTCAGCCACGGGCGGCGGACGGGCAGATCCTCTATCAGGGCGTGGACATTACCCACAAGTCGTCCCACTACATCGCCTCCAACGGCATCGCGCAATCGCCGGAAGGGCGGCGGGTGTTCCCCGACATGACCGTCGAGGAGAACCTGCTGATGGGCACCATCCCTATCGGTGACAAGTACGCCAAGGAGGACATGCAGCGCATGTTCGAGCTGTTCCCGCGGCTCGAAGAGCGGCGTACCCAACGGGCGATGACCATGTCCGGCGGCGAGCAGCAAATGCTCGCCATCGCCCGGGCCCTGATGAGCCGGCCGAAGTTGTTACTGCTCGATGAGCCAAGCCTGGGCCTGGCGCCGATCGTGGTGAAGCAGATCTTCGCCACCCTGCGGGAACTGGCCAAGACCGGCATGACCATCTTCCTGGTGGAACAGAACGCCAACCACGCCCTGCGGTTGTCGGACCGGGCGTACGTGATGGTCAACGGCGAAATCCGCATGACCGGCACCGGCAAGGAGCTGTTGGTTAACGAGGATGTGCGTAACGCCTATCTCGGCGGGCACTGAGTCTGCTTTGTTATGCACAAGCCCCGGCGCGCAATCGCCGGGGCTTTTTTACACCTCCAATATCCCACTAATCCCTGTGGGAGCGGGCTTGCCCGCGAAGACGGCGTCAAATTCAACATCATCAGAACAGATCCACCGCTTTCGCGAGCAAGCCCGCTCCCACAGGGTTTTGGCATGCCCCCGGGAAATTGTGGAAAACAATATTCCCAAGCTCGCAAAGCGCGACATAAAGCCGCTGCAAATAGTTGTTTTGTCACAGTTTTGACTTGTCCCCGTTTGCTGTGGAAGCGGCTGTGAATAACGTGGGAGTAGCTGGCTGGAGGCCTTTTAAACCGTGGCCTGCAGAGGTGTGGTTGTTTTTTGATCAGGCGTTTTTGCGCAGCTTGAACGCCGCTTTGTCAACCTTTTTGTTCGGGATGAAAATGCATGGAATCGGCGTGGACAAGCCTGTGGATAAGTCTGTGACTAAACTCTGGAAAGACTCGGCTGAAGGCCGTGGTTACTGGCTTGACGCCATCGCCGGTTTGACCCGTCAGTCATGAAAATGGCCAAGGGCTACACAGCAGGCGGTTGAGGGTCAAGCAAAAAAGTTTCAAAACCCCGCGCAAAGCCTTATGGATAGCGGCTTGCAGCTTTTCCACTTGCCCCCAAAGACTGTGGACCGGCCTGTGGATAACGTGCGCGTACATGGCTGTAGGCCACGCTGGTCAAGGGCTTGCCGGGATTGAGCGTTTTTTGAACAGTTTGAACGGTGGTTGCCGCTGTGAACAAGGCCGGGCATGCTGCCTGCTGATTTTCTATTCCAATGGCTGGCGATCAGCCGAAGCAAGGAGAACACGATGTCCAACACCCTGTTTATTACCGGCGCGACCTCCGGTTTTGGTGAAGCCTGTGCCCGTCGTTTTGCCGAGGCCGGCTGGAAACTGGTGCTGACTGGCCGTCGTGAAGAGCGCCTCAATGCACTGTGCGCCGAGCTGTCGAAGCAGACCGAAGTCCATGGCCTGGTGCTCGATGTGCGCGATCGCAAGGCCATGGAGGAGGCGATTGCCAATCTGCCGCCATCCTTTGCCAAACTGCGCGGGTTGATCAACAACGCCGGGCTGGCCCTGGGTGTTGACCCGGCGCCCAAGTGCGACCTGGACGACTGGGACACCATGGTCGATACCAACGTCAAAGGCCTGATGTACAGCACCCGTCTGCTGTTGCCACGCCTGATCGCCCACGGTCGTGGCGCCGGTATCGTCAACCTGGGGTCCATCGCCGGCAACTACCCGTACCCGGGCAGCCACGTGTATGGTGCGACCAAGGCGTTCGTCAAACAGTTCTCCGTGAACCTGCGCTGCGACCTGCAAGGCACGGGCGTACGGGTCAGCAACATCGAGCCGGGCCTGTGCGAGAGCGAGTTCTCGCTGGTGCGTTTTGCCGGTGACCAGGAGCGCTACAACGCCACTTACGCCGGTGCCGAGCCGATTCAGCCGCAGGACATCGCCGAGACCATCTTCTGGGTACTCAATGCCCCGGCGCATATCAACATCAACAGCCTGGAGCTGATGCCGGTCAGCCAGACCTGGGCCGGGTTTGCGATTGATCGCAGTGGTGGTAAGGCTTAATACCGAGTCATCGTTCTTCGCGAGCAAGCCCGCTCCCACATTAGACCGCGATCCAATGTGGGAGCGGGCTTGCTCGCGAAGGGGTCGGCTCAGGCGACACAAAGCTTCAGCTAGACTCCTCCCTCAAGCAACCCGCCACACCCGGCGGTCTAGAGGTTTTAGAGGAGATCAAGTGAGTAATCGAGGCGAGCAGTCGCTGCTCAAACAATCGACCTTCCTGATGCTCGCCGTGACATTCGCCGGGATCATCACCGGTTTTGTTTCGGGCGCCCAATCCATCCTGTTCGATGGCTTCTTTTCGTTGATCGCGGCCTTCATCAAGGTCCTGATGCTGATCACCGCCCGGCTGATCGCCAAGGAAAGCAATCAGCGCTTCCAGTTCGGTTCCTGGCACCTGGAGCCCATGGTGCTGGTGATCGAAGGCTGTTTCATATTTCTGGTGGCCGTTTATGCGTTTCTCAACGGTGTGTTCGGCATCATCAATGGAGGCCGCGAGGTCGAACTCGGGCTGGTGATCCTCTACGCGGCGGTGTTCACCGTCGTTGAGCTCATTTACTTCTTCTACGTCCGCCATCGCAATCGCACACTCAAATCATCGCTGATCCAGTTCGACAACATCAGTTGGCTGGTGGACGCGATGCTGTCGGCGGGACTGCTGGTGAGTTTCCTGATCGCGCTGCTGCTCAAGACTCAGGGTTATGACAAGTGGGCGGTGTATGTCGACCCGATGATCCTGATCCTGCTGGCCTTGGGCATGCTGCCCCCGGCGTTCAAAATCCTCGGACCGGCACTGCGCGATGTATTGGGGATCGTCCCGGATCAACTGGACGACAAGGTGCGCCAGGTGATGGATGTGGCGAAGGTCGAGCATGGTTTCGACGACTACATTTCCTACGTGCAGAAACACGGCAGGGCTTGTTTTATCGAGATTCACATCGTATTGCCGAAGGATTACTGGCTGGACGGTGTGGGGCAACTGGACAGTTTGCGCGAGGAGATTTCCGCGAAGCTCGGTAAGCCGGATGCAGCGCGATGGCTGACCATCAGCTTTACCGGGGATCGCAAGTGGACTGAGTGATTGGATTTCACCTCGCCACCCAGTCAGCCGAGATATTGCGCCAGCCCGCGATAACAGGTCGCCAGGTGATAAGGCGTGGTCGACGGCATGTCGCGGCGGCTGACTTCACCGTGCTCGTCACGGCACTCAAACCAGCCTCCTGCGTGCAGCGAGCGTTGCTGCAACGCCTGCAATTGGCGCAGCACGACAGTCTCGCTGTCCCGACGCAGCGTCAACGCGCGCAGGTACTCCGCCTGGGCCCAGATACGCTGCGTGGCATCCCGCACGCCGCCCTCCGCTGCGAAGTCGAGCATCGCCCGCACGGCGCCAGTCTGCTGATCGACGCCCGCTTGCTCGGTTAGGGCGAAGGCCCGTTCCAGATCGGCATGCAGCGACGAATTGCGCAACAGCGCCGAGGATTCCAGCAGGAAATACCACTCGAACTGATGCCCCGGTTCAAACCAGTTATCCACAGACCCCAGCGGCTTTTCCATCAACACGCCATGCTGCGGATCGATGAAGCGCGCGTGCATGGCTGTGCATAACTCGACGAGCGCCTGTTGCACGTCGAGGTCTTCACGCACCGACAGGGTGGCGAGGAAGGCTTCGGCCAGGTGCATCAGCGGGTTTTGCAAAGGGCCGCTGTCCAACGATGCCCAGTCGCGGTCGAGCGTGGCTTCGTACAGACCGTCGTCCGTGGCGAAACGCTGCGCGACCACTTCCAGCGAGGCGTTGAGCACCGACTCCACCAGCGGCTCGCGGACCTTGTCCCAGTAATGGGCGCAGGCGAACAGGATGAAGGCATGGGTGTAGAGGTCTTTGCGCTGATCCAGCGGCGCACCTTGTGCATCGACGCTGTAGAACCATCCGCCGTGCTCGGCATCGTGGAAGTGCCGCTGCAAGGAGCGGAACAACGCGGCGGCACGCTCGTCGGCGCCCGGCACCTGACCGATCAGGCTGGCAAACAGATACAACTGCCGCGCACAGGCCATGGCCCGGTAGCGTTGCGGTGGCAGCGGTCGGTGTTCGGCATCCAGCGCCTCGTAGGGCAACGCCATGTCGGCGTTCCAGCCCGGACCTTGCCAGAGTGGCACGATGACGTTCAGGAAGTGCTGTTGCACCGAGGTGAACAGGGCGGTCAGTTCAGGCTGAGAGGCGGAGCGGGAAACAGGCGGCATTGGCTGGCGTCGTCACGGCAGGGGCGATTGCGCGACATGTTAACAGAGAGGTCGGCCTGAGCGATGCGGTGTCTGTCAGGCCGCCTTCGCGAGCAAGCCCGCTCCCACAGGGACTCGCGGTGTACATGCGTTCGTAACCACACCACAAAAACCTGTGGGAGCGGGCTTGCCCGCGAAGAGGTCAGGTCAGGCACTGAGGAATCAACCCGCCAGCAACCACACCCCGGTCGCCGCCGAAACCGCGCCCGCCAGTCGCACCAGAGGCGCTGCGGCCTGCGGCAACATTCGCACCAGCGCATAACCGGCCGCGTGCAACACCGCCGTCGCCGCGACAAAGCCTACGGCATAGGTCCAGGGACTCGACATGTCCGGCAACTCAAGACCATGGGCCACGCCATGGAACAGCGCAAACAACGCAGTCGCGCCAACTGCCATGCTCAGCGGTGGGCGCACCGCCAACGCCACTGCCAGGCCCAACGCGAGCACCGACGCAGCAATCCCGCTCTCCAGTGCCGGCAGGCTCAATCCTTCAAAACCCAACAGCCCACCGATCAACATGGTGCCGACAAAGGTGCTCGGCAGCGCCCAGCGTGCAGCACCTTGTTGTTGCGCAGCCCAAAGACCGACCGCCAGCATCGCCAGCAAGTGATCGAGACCGTCAAGCGGATGGCTGATACCGGCGATCAAACCATTGTCGCCATGCCCCGGATGGGCGAAGGCGAGGGCCGGTGCCAGCAGCAAGGCCAGGGCGCCGAGAATGCGTTTGAGTTTCATGGATAAGCTTCCTTGTTGATAAGTCGTGATCAGGCCGCGGTCAGCAAACCCTGGCGTTCGATGAAGGCGATGATCTCTTCCAGACCCAGGCCGGTTTTCTGATTGCTGAACACGAACGGCTTGCCATTGCGCATGCGCTGGGTGTCGCTGTTCATCATCTCCAGCGAGGCACCGACCAGCGGCGCGAGGTCGATCTTGTTGATCACCAGCAGGTCGGATTTGCAGATTCCCGGCCCGCCCTTGCGCGGCAGCTTGTCACCGGCCGAAACGTCGATCACGTAGATCGTCAGGTCCGACAGTTCCGGGCTGAAGGTCGCGGAGAGGTTGTCGCCCCCGGACTCCACGAGAATCAGGTCCAGCCCCGGAAAGCGGCGGTTGAGCTGATCCACGGCTTCGAGGTTGATCGAGGCGTCTTCGCGGATGGCCGTGTGCGGGCAGCCACCGGTTTCCACGCCGATGATGCGCTCCGGTGCCAGGGCTTCGTTGCGCACCAGAAAGTCGGCGTCTTCGCGGGTGTAGATGTCGTTGGTCACGACGGCCAGGTTGTAGCGCTCGCGCAGGGCCAGGCACAGGGCCAGGGTCAGGGCGGTTTTGCCGGAGCCGACCGGGCCGCCGATGCCGACACGCAGGGGTTGTGCGTTCATGTGATTCTCCAAAATAAAAGGCCCTAGGAACGGAACAGGCGGCTGTACTGGCGCTCGTGGGCCATACACGCCAGGGACAGGCCGAAAGCGGCGCTGCCGTAATGATCGGGATCGATTTGAGTGGCGTTCTGTTGAGCCTGTTGAAGCAGCGGCAGCAGTTCGCTGGTCAGGCGCTGGGCGGCTTGCTGACCCAGGGGCAGGGTCTTCATCAGCACTGCCAACTGGTTTTCCAGCCAGCTCCAGAGCCATGCGGCCAGGGCGTCCTGCGGGCTGATCTGCCAGGCGCGCGCGGCCAACGCCCAACCCAGGGCCAGATGTGGCTCGCTGCGTTGTTCGAGGAAGGCACGGGCCGGCGCGTCGAGTTCCGGCAAGCCATTGAGCAATTGCTGCAACGAGTAGCCCATCTGTCGGCTCTCCTGATGCAGCTCGCGGGTTTCGCGACTGGCGCGATGTGCTTCACTGCTCTGCAGCAATTCGTCCCAGTTTTCCTCGCTGGCGGCCACGCAATGGGCGAGCAGCAAGGGTGCTTCGAAGCGTGCCAGATTCAGCAGCAACTGATCGCTGATCCAGCGCCGGGCGCTGTCGGGATCGTTTACGCGGCCGTTATCCACAGCCATTTCCAGCCCTTGGGAATAGCTGTAGCCGCCAATCGGCAGTTGCGGACTGGCCAGGCGCAACAGCGCCCAGGCCGGGTTCATGTGCGTACGCCGAACTGGTGCAGTTTCGGCGCGTAGTTGAAGTCTTCATCGCCGTGGCGCGAGTGATGATGGCCACCGCCGTAGGCGCCGTGTTCCGGCTGGAACGGCGCCTCGATGTTCACGGCAACGGCACCGAGTTGTTCGAGCATGGCCTTGAGCACGTAATCGTCGAGCAGGCGCAACCAGCCGTCGCCGACTTGCAGGGCGACATGGCGGTTGCCCAGGTGATAGGCCGCGCGGGTCAGTTCGAAGGCATTGGCGCAGGTGACGTGCAGCAATTGTTCGGGGCGGGCGCAGACCCGCACGATTCGTCCGTCTTCGGCTTGCAGGCATTCGCCATCATGCAATGGCGGCTGGCCGCGCTCCAAAAACAACCCGACGTCTTCGCCCTCGGCACTGAAACAGCGCAAACGGCTTTTGCTCCGGGCTTCGAACGTCAGGTGCAGTTCGGCGGCCCAAACGGGTTGAGGGTCGATTCTGCGATGAATCACCAGCATCGGAAGGCTTCCAGCAATGGACAATGCTCAGGCTAGAGCAAGGGGCTTGCCAATCGAGGTGATGCGTAGGAAATGGCTGAAGGAAGCGTGGGGCGGGTGTCGAAGGCGTGAGTTTTCTGGTTGAAGTTGGTGCGTTGTTTTTGAGTCGCGCACCAAGTTGAAGCGATGAGGCTCAATGTGGGAACGGGCTTGCTCAGGAGGTTACTCAGTACTTCCAAGCCCTTGCCAATGCTTGAGGCCGATAAAGATAAACCGCAGTTGCTGGGTGATTTTCGCCTGGGGCGTCAGGTGCTCGGGCAAGGCCTCGGCTGGTGGATCGATGATGTCTGGCAGGGTGGCGAACACGCTCTTGACGATCAGATCCGCCATGACGCTCAGGTCGGCGATGTCCAGATGCTGCAGTTTCGGCATCAGTGACAAATCCGCCGCCAGGTCCGAGCTGATGTCTTCACGCAAACGGCCGATGGCCTGGCGCACCGGCAGCGAACCGCCGTATTGCTCACGGGCGAGAAACAGGAACTGCGAACGGTTGGCGCTGACCACGTCGAGAAAGATCCGTACCGAGGCATCGATGATGCCGCCCATCACGAATTCGTTGTGTCGTACCAGGCGAATGGTTTCGCGAAATGTCTGGCCGACTTCGCTGACCAGCACCAGGCCCAATTCATCCATATCGGCAAAATGCCGGTAGAAACCGGTCGGTACGATTCCGGCGGTTTTCGCGACTTCGCGCAGGCTCAGGCTGCCGAATCCTCGGCCGCCATCCATCAGGCGCCGGGCAGCGTCCATCAGGGCGTTACGGGTTTGTTGTTTCTGTTCGGCGCGGGGCAGCATCGCAAGGGCGTTTTCTGGACTGGGACGCGGCGCACTCTAGCAAATCGGCTTTGCCGGCGTCGAACGACTGTGGGGGGGATCAAGCGGGGAAGTGCGGCATCTATCAAGTGGACCGCTGAAAAGTCAAAAGCCCAATCCGGTGATTGGGCTTTTTTTCAAGGCTGCCATGAGGCTTAGCTCAGGTCGCTGTTGCGTTCGATTACACGGTCACCACCGCCTTCAGCGAGGGTTTGACCTTGTGGAGTGCGATCCGAACCGTCGGCGGCAAGGGTCTGGCCTTGTGGAGTACGGTCGGAACCATCAGCAGCCAGGGTTTGGCCTTGTGGAGTACGGTCGGAGCCATCAGCAGCCAGGGTTTGGCCTTGTGGAGTACGATCCGAACCATCTGCGGCGAGGGTCTGGCCTTGTGGGGTGCGGTCCGAGCCATCCTGAGTGATCAGGCCTTTTTCTTTCAGGCGATCATTACCACCTTCGGCAAGGGTCTGGCCTTGTGGGGTACGGTCGGAGCCATCGGCGGCGACGGTCTGGCTGAACACCGAGTGGTTCTGTTTCACTTGTGGAGTGGCCTGGTCAGCCGCTGGCAGGGCAAAAGCAGTGCTGGCCAGCATCGAGAGTGTAAGGCTAAGCAGTAGTTGGCGTTTCATGATTGTTTTGCTCCGTGGGGGTGCGAATAAGTGGGTACGAGAGCAATGCTACTCTCGATAAGTCGATATGAAAGTTCATAAACGCAATGGTAATAATCAACGGAATTGATTGTTTGCTGCGGAAGCTCTAGATCGGGCGTTTCCGGCGAACAGTCTTGCACCGAAGTGGGTATTTTCGACCCACCTTTGACGTGCAAAAGTGCAGGTCAGGTAACGCCGGTCGACTGGCTGGTCAGTATTGGACTGGACGGATTCGGCGAAATCGGTCTATCGATTAAACCTGCCGGTTTTTTATCAGTCGTAGATTTCATGGCGGGTCGCTTGCGGCTCACCGTTTCACATGTGCGTCGCAGTCGGGGCGCTCAGTCGTATCAGGAGCCCTGTGCAATGACGCGCACTCAAAAAACGTTTGTCTGGACCCTTTCCACTTTTCTTACCTTGTTGATGGTGCTGGTGCTGATCATCGTGTTCTTCGACTGGAACCGGATCAAACCGCCGCTCAACGCCAAAGTTTCCGAAGAGCTGCACCGCGCTTTCGCCATCAACGGCAATCTGTCGGTGGTCTGGCAACCCGAGTCCGATGAAAGCGGCTGGCGCGCCTGGGTACCGTGGCCTCATGTGGTGGCCGAAGACTTGAGCCTGGGCAATCCAGACTGGTCGAAACAGCCGCAGATGGTCACCCTCAAGCGGGTGGAACTGCGTATTTCTCCCCTGGCATTGCTGGCGCAGCGGGTAGTGATCCCGCGTATCGACCTCACCGAGCCCAATGCCCAACTGCAACGCCTGGCTGACGGGCGCGCCAACTGGACCTTCAAATTCGACCCAAAGAACCCGAACGCCGAGCCTTCGAGCTGGGTGGTGGATATCGGTGCGATCGGCTTCGACAAGGGCCATGTCACCCTCGACGATCAGAGCCTGAAGACTCAACTCGACGTGCTGATCGATCCATTGGGCAAACCGATCCCGTTCAGCGATATCGTCGGCGACAAAGCGGCGAAAGCCGCGCAGGAAAAGGGCTCGTCACCCCAGGATTATGCGTTCGCCCTCAAGGTCAACGGCCAGTACCACAGCCAGAAACTCGCGGGCCAGGGCAAGATTGGCGGGTTGTTGGCGTTGCAGGACGCGGCACGGCCGTTTCCGCTTCAGGCACAGGTAAAGATTGCCGATTCCAGCGTTGAACTGGCCGGCACCCTGACCGATCCGCTGAACCTCGGTGCCCTGGACCTGCGCCTGAAACTGGCCGGCACCAGCCTGGGCAACCTCTACCCGCTGACCGGTGTGATCCTGCCGGACACGCCACCCTATGCCACCGACGGCCATCTGATCGCCAAGTTGCACGAGGCGGGTGGTGCGGTGTTCCGCTATGAGGAATTCAACGGCAAGATCGGCGAAAGCGACATCCATGGCAATCTGACCTACGTGGCCAGCCTGCCAAGGCCAAAACTCAGCGGCTCGCTGTTGTCCAATCAATTGCTGTTCGCTGACCTGGCACCGCTGATCGGTGCCGACTCCAACGCCGAACAGAAAGCCCGGGGCGGTGACAGCAAACAACCGGCGGACAAAGTGCTGCCGGTCGAAGAGTTCAAGACCGATCGCTGGCGCGATATGGACGCCGATGTCGAGTTCACCGGCAAGCGCATCGTGCACAGCGAAAAACTGCCGTTCAACGACCTCTATACCCATCTGGTGCTCACCGATGGCGTGCTCAGCCTCGAGCCGCTGCGTTTCGGCGTGGCCGGCGGCAATCTGGATGCGCAGATTCGCCTGAACGGCCACACCGATCCACTGGAGGGCCATGCCAGACTCACGGCCCGAGGCTTCAAGCTCAAGCAGTTGTTCCCCGGCTTTGAACCGATGAAAACCAGTTTCGGCGAACTCAACGGCGACGGTGATATCAGCGGGCGCGGCAATTCGGTGGCCAAACTGCTGGGCAGCGCCAATGGCAATCTGAAAATGCTGATCAACGATGGTGCCATCAGTCGCGAATTGATGGAGCTGGCGGGCCTGAATGTCGGCAACTACGTGGTTGGCAAGATCTTTGGCGACAAGGAAGTGAAGATCAACTGCGCCGCCGCCGACTTCGGCATCCAGTCCGGCCTGGCGAGTACCCGCTTGTTTGTGTTCGACACCGAGAACGCCGTTATTTATATCGATGGCACGGCGAACATGGCGACCGAACAACTAGACCTGACCATCACCCCGGAATCCAAGGGCTGGCGCCTGATTTCATTGCGCTCGCCGCTGTATGTGCGCGGCAAGTTCATCAAGCCCGATGCCGGGGTCAAGGCCGTGCCGTTGATGTTGCGCGGAGCCGGGATGGTGGCGCTGGGCGTGATCGCCGCACCGGCGGCAGGGTTGCTGGCGCTGGTGGCACCGAGTGGGGGCGAGCCAAATCAGTGCGCGCCGTTGCTGGAGCAGATGAAAGCGGGCAAGGCGCCCAAAACAGTCAAAAACTGAAGGGCGCCAGTGAGCAGTGTTCAAGCGCCCCAATTCCGGGACGCTTGAACGTCTTGCGATGCTGGATCTTTCAATTCAAGCCGAGGGGCGCCGGAATATGCAGTAACTCCGTTGCCATCTTGTTCCCCAGTTTCTTTAGGACATCATCTCTTACCTCATTGTATTGGCTCCCATCCAGTAAGGTGCACAACTGCCAGCAGTTGGTCTGACGGTCGTTACTGGCGCTCAGTACAGGCTGGTCGAGAATATCGATCGCAAGTCCGTTGGCCACTTCGAACGCCACTTGCTGGGTTACCACGGTTTTATCGTTGCGAATAATCGTCAGCAATACAGCCGTTGAAACCGCTGTATCCGGGTTGGCTTTGCTCACGGTAGCGTTTGATTGAAGTTTCTCGACGATCGTACTGATCGCCGGTGAATCAGGCTCGAGCTTTATCAGTTGAGCAAAGGCGTGGGTGAGCGCTTGCCGTTCATCTTGTGGCAGGGCACTCTCGGTGCTTTGTTCAATAACAGTCAAAAGACTGCTGTTTTCAAATGCGAGTTGCTGGGTCGCCCGGCTATTGACAGTCCAGCCAATTTTTTGAACGGTAGCTGTGTAAGTTGACCAGGAAACTTCGCGGTTGCGGCTTTCTTTTGCTGCTACCAGTTCGCAGTACAGGCTGGACGCCAAAATATCTTTTTTAAAGCTGTCAGTGTGCGAGCCGCAAAATATCGTGATGTTACCGTTGACGATGTAGATATCCAACAGTGCTTTTTTCATAGGTTGTCCTGCGCGGAATTTTGTGCGGTAACTTATTTAAATCGGATGACTCATCTACGATTTAAATGCACGAGTAATTATGAAAAATCCGGGAGGTTTTCGATGAATTTTAGCCGCTCTGCCTGATATTTTTTATAGAGGGCATCGCGTATTTGGGAGAACGTTTTAATGTCAAGATTGGCACGCACAGCGCCTGTTTTAATGGTGGTTGACTGTTTGGTCGATTTCCAGAACAGGATACCTTTCGTGCTTTCCCGGGCATCCAGGGATATGCAGTTAAGGAGCATGTTGGGTTGCCCGCTATTATCAAGCCATACCGGTGCGATATCGAATTTTGCCTGTGCGCCAAGCTTTTTATTTGTTTCAAAAATGGTGATGGCGCCCGGATTGTTTTGGACCACCTCAAGTGCTTTTTTCGCAATGTTGGCCAACACTTGAGCCGCATTACTGCCAATCGCTTCTGCTGCCACTTCAAAGGCAACCTGATCCATCGTCAGGCCGACTTTCCTGATCGTGGTCTCTTGCATGTTCTTGTCTTGGATCACCCAGCCGAGTTTGCTCATGCCGTCAACATAGCAACGGTACCATTCGAAGAGTTGCGCATCTTCGGGGAAACGTTTGGTGGCAGTGTTCTGCATGACCAGTTTGCACAAGTTGACGTCGTCGATGATTTCCTGCGAAACACCCGGCAGGAAGGCATCGATGGTGTCCGGCATGACACTGGCGGTTGGTTTGTCGATGTCGTGTTCGGGCTTGTTCGAGAACCCGGAAATTACAGGGGCGGGGCGTAGCGTCTGGATAGGTAAGGACGGCAGGGAGTCAATAAATTCGAGTCGTTGTTCAAGTAGCATGAAAGTATTCCTTTACTTGTTTGATTGAACAGCTCGTTGGCTGTGGTTGTTAGAATAGGTCAATTATTTTTGAAGTATAGGTGGTGTTTGTAACTATAGGTTTTTAGTTGTGTTTGAAGTTTTTGTTTTATTGTGGTTTTAGTTAGGATTTGAGGGGTTAAGTTGTTGTTTGACTTGCCGACGTTTGAACTGTCCTGGTCCCGAATCAGCGCAACACATGCCCGGACAACAATGCCTCTTCACGCAACCACGCAAAAAAAGCCCGAACTGGTGGATGTCGCTCACGCCCCGGCACGCACAGTGCGCTGTAGCCAGCGCCATCGACCTGGACTTCCCCCCGGTATGGCAACAACAGTCCACTGGCCACGCTTTCCGACACCAGGATATTGCTCGCCAACACCAGACCTTGCCCGGCAATCGCCGCTTGCAGGGCGTAGTGCTCTTCGTCGTATTCACGCACGGCGGGCCGGCCGCTCAGCCAGGTTTCGCCGGAGCGAGCGCACCAGGCCTCCCAGCCGTGGGCATAGAGTTTGGAGTTGTGCCAGCGCACGCTGATCAGCGTGGGAGTGCGACTCGACGCCAGGGCCACTTGTTCAGGCGAACCGTAGACACCGAAGGACTCATCGAACAGGCACTGGCCGTACAGGTTGGGGTAATCATCGAGGCTGTAGCGCAGCACCATATCGACACTGGCGTCCTGATGCAGATCGATGACTTCGCAGTGGGTATCGAGGCGCACGTTGATGTTCGGGTGCCGAGCGTAGAAGCGTCCCAGTCGTGGCACCAGCCACAGGGCGGCGAAGGCAGCGGTGGTGGAGACCGTCAGGTTGGCGCCGCTGCGTTGTGGGCGCAGGGTATCGACACTTTGCGCCACTTCAAGGAAAGCCCCGTGCAGGCTCTGGAACAGCCGTTCGCCGCATTCGGTCAGGCGCACCTGGCGTGGCAGACGCTTGAACAACGGAACGCCGAGCCAACTCTCCAGGGAGCGGATCTGATGGGACACCGCCGTCGGGGTGACAGACAGTTCTTCGGCGGCGGCCTTGAAGCTCAACAGGCGTGAGGCGGATTCGAAGGCCCGCAGGGCGGTCAACGGCAACGAGGCAAACATTGAACACTCCATGGATGAAATGGATTCATCCAGACTGATTTCTGCTCATTTGAACGAGGACGCTGGTGAGCTTCAAGCTGCAAGCCACAAGCCGTTTGAGTTTAGCCCTGAGGAGAGACAGATGAGTAGAATTCTTGCTGTTCACGCCAGCCCACGTGGTGACCGTTCGCACTCCCGGCGTTTGGCCGAAGTGTTTCTGTCGGCCTGGCAGGCCCGCCATCCACACTCACAGTTGACCCGACGCGAAATCGGTCGGGCGCTGATTCCGCCCGTCAACGAGGCATTCGTGGCCGCTGCGTTTTACCCCGAGCCCGACGCTCGGCCGCTGTCGATGCAGGCTGACCTGGCGCTCAGCGACGAACTGGTCGGCGAGCTGCTTGGCCACGATGTGTTGCTGATATCCACGCCGATGCACAACTTCAGTGTACCCAGCGGTTTGAAGGCCTGGATCGATCAGATCGTGCGGGTCGGGGTGACCTTCGATCACACCCTGGACAATGGCGTGGCCCAGTACCAACCCTTGGTGCAGGGCAAAAAAGCCCTGATCGTCACCAGTCGCGGCGGCTTCGGTTTTGGCCCGGGCGGCGAGCTGGAAGCCATGAACCATGCCGATACGCTACTGCGCACGGTGCTCGGATTCATCGGCATCACGGACGTCACCGTGGTGGCTGCCGAGGGCGAGGAGTCCGCCGAGCGCAGCTTTGAAATCTCTGCCGCCGAGGCTGAGCAGCGCTTGTTGGCGCTGGCCGGGGAGTTCTAGGTGGCCTGGCTGTTTCTGCTGGTCGCCGCCGGGTTCGAAGTCACCTTCGCCATGGGCATGAAGTACGCCGAGGGCTTCACCCGGCTCTGGCCTTCGCTGATCACCGTGGTTGCCGCTGTGGGCGGGATCTACTTCCTGACCCTGGCCATGCGCGAGTTGCCGGTGAGCATCGCGTACCCGATCTGGACCGCCATCGGTTCGCTGGGCACGGTGTTTCTCGGTTTCGCGCTGCTGGGTGAAAGCCTGACCATGATCAAGCTGGTCTCGGTCGGGCTGATCGTGGCAGGCGTAGCGGGATTGAAGTAGGGCGGATGACCTAGACTTGTCGTTGAGTTGTCATCTTGGCTGGTGATGCTTGGCGGATGTCTTGCATCCCGCCTTGCGTCACCGCCTGACCACAAGGATGTCCGCCCATGTCGCAAGGTTCTGCCCCGCGCTACCCGCTGGTGTTGGTCCCGGGAATGCTCGGGTTCATCCGGTTGGTGCTTTATCCGTACTGGTACGGGATCGTCGAGGCGTTGCGCCGGGGTGGTGCGGTGGTGTTCGCGGTGCAGGTCTCGCCGCTTAATTCAAACGAAGTGCGCGGCGAGCAACTGCTGGCACGTATCGACGAAATCCTGCAGGAAACCGGGGCCGCCAAGGTCAACCTGATCGGCCATAGCCAGGGTTCGCTGACCGCCCGTTATGCGGCGGCCAAACGCCCGGACCTGGTGGCATCGGTGACCTCGGTGGCGGGGCCGAATCACGGCTCGGAGCTCGCCGACTACCTGCACGAGCATTATCCCCATGACAGTGTCCGTGGCCGTCTGCTGAGCTTTTTGCTGCGGATGGTCGGGGTGCTGATGGGGTGGCTGGATACCGGTTACCGCGGGCCGAAGCTGCCGGTGGATATCCATGCGTCCCATCACTCCCTCACCAGCGCTGGCGTGGCGCTGTTCAACCAACATTATCCACAGGGGCTGCCCGACACCTGGGGCGGTCACGGACCGGAGGAGGTCAACGGCGTGCGCTATTACTCCTGGTCCGGCACCTTGCAACCGGGCATTACCGATCGTGGGCGCAATCTGCTGGACGGCACCAACCGCAGCTGTCGGCTGTTCGCTAAAGCCTTCGTCCGCGAAGCCGGGCATTGCGACGGCTTGGTCGGGCGCTACAGCTCGCATCTGGGCACGGTGATTGGTGACGAATACCCGCTGGATCACTTCGATATCGTCAACCAGTCGCTGGGGCTGGTGGGCAAGGGGGCCGAGCCGATCCGGTTGTTTGTCGAGCATGCGGCGCGGTTGAAGGCGGCAGGCGTCTAGACCGCGTTATCGTTCTTCGCGAGCAAGCCCGCTCCCACATTTTGAATGCATTCCCCTGTGGGAGCGAGCTTGCTCGCGATGGCGTCAGATCAGGCAACACTGACCTTACGCCCCAACACCGTCGTCCAGCGCTCGGAAACAATCACTCCACCCAGGGTCAACACCCCGCCCACCAGGTGATACAGCGCCAGTTGTTCATGCAACACCACCGCCGCAATCAGTGCGGTGATCAGCGGCAGCAAATTGAAAAACTGCGTGGTCCGGCTCGGTCCCAAACGCACCACGGCCTGCATCCACGCCAGCGGCGCGACCATCGAAGCCAGCAGGCAGGCGTACAGCACCAGTGGAATATTCTGCAGGGTCGGGCCGACTTTCGGTGAGGCGATGAACAGCGGGAACAGCACCACCACGGCCACCAGCACCTGCAGATACAGGAGCACCAGCGGCGGCAGTTTCAGCTGCCATTTTTTCAACAGGGTGCTGTAGACCGCGTAGGCCAGGGTGGCGATCAGCATCATCGCGTCGCCCAGGTTGACCCCGTGTTTGAGCAATGCGCCAAGGCTGCCGGACGACACCACCACCAGGACACCGGCGAACGACAGCACTGCTCCGGCCAAGGCCCCCATGGTCAGGCGCTGGCCGAGGCTGATGATCGCCATGGCGAGCGACATCAGCGGCATCAGCGACAGGATGATGCCCATGTTGGTGGCCGAGGTCAGGCTCGCGGCGAAGTACGCCAGGCTTTGATAGACCGCCATGCCGAGAACACCGAGGACAAAGATCTTGCCCAGTTTCGGGCGGATCAGCGGCCAATGGGTGAGCACCGGTTTAAGCATGAAGGGCGTGAACAGCAACCCGGCCAGCAGCCAGCGGTAGAAACCGATCTCGGCGGGGAAGATCGCCCCGGCCGACATTTTGGTGATCACTGTGTTGCCGGCCCAGATAAAAATGGCCAGCAGGGGATAAGCGTATTGCATCGGGAAAAACCAGAACGTTAATGAAGGGCAATTATCCGCTTGTCTGGATGAAAGCCTATACTTCGATCCAGACAACCGGCCCCTGATGACGGACAGCATGAGCAGTAAACACATCGACCTGCTGGATTTCAGCGAACTGCCGTCGGCGGTGTACTTCCGCTACGCCGATTTCGACGCCCACGAATATGCTGCGCCCCATCGACATCCCTGGGGGACGCTGGAATACGCCGCCCACGGCGTGTTGCACATGGACGTCGAGGGCAGCCGCTTCATGTCGCCGCCGCAATACGCGGTATGGGTGCCGCCGCAGATCGAGCACAGTTTCTACAGCCACCAACCGGTCAACTACCGCGCCGTGTGCCTGGCACCCAAGGTCTGCGCCGACCTGCCGCCACGAGCCTGCACCCTGGCCATCAGCGACATTCTCAAGGCAATCCTCAAGGACTTCGCTGCCCGCGACGTGAAAATCCCCGAGCAGGCCGCCGATCAGCGTCTGGCCCAGGTATTGGTGGACCAGTTGCAACGGGCGCCGGTGCACGAGTGCTACCTGCCCTATGCCAGCGGCCCCGGATTGCTCGGGATTCTCGAAGCGTTGCAGGCCGAGCCTGGGGATAACCGGCCGCTGTCGGAATGGGCTGCACGCATCCATGTCAGCGAGCGCACCCTGGCGCGGCAGTTCGTGCGGGAACTGGGCATGAGTTTCGGTGAGTGGCGCCAGCGCCTGCGTTTTCTGGCGGCGATCGAAGCGCTGGATAGCCCGCGCAGCATTCAGGAAATCGCCTTCGACATGGGCTACAGCACCGGCTCGGCGTGTTCCAGCGCCAGGCCGGGTGTACGCCGGAGCAGTATCGCCGCAGCCATCTGGAGAACAGGAAGGTGTAACAGGGGTTGTCTACACTCCAGAACAAGGCCGCGCCCCTCGGTGTGGCGACCAGGAGAAAACTCCATGAAGATGATGCGTGTCCCTTTGTTGATGATCGGTTTGCTGCTGTGCTCCCAGGGCTTTGCCGCCAACACGGCCCAGCAAGAGAAGATGACCACCTGCAATGCCGACGCTACGGCCAAAAGCCTCAAGGGCGACGAGCGCAAAGCCTTCATGAGCACCTGCCTGAAGGCTACCCCGGCGGCAAACGATGCCGGTAAGACCTTGACCCCACAGCAAGAGAAGATGAAGACCTGCAACGCCGACGCCGCCACCAAAACCCTCAAGGGTGACGAGCGCAAGGCGTTCATGAGCGAGTGCCTTAAGAAATAACCTGTCCCTGTTGGAGCCGGCTTGCTGGCGATAAAGATGACGTGGAGTATCAGGTACACCGTGGTGTGCCCATCGCTGGCAAGCCAGCTCCTACAGGTCGCCCCACACTATCCCTAGTGCTCGCACCGGATCGCTGGCAGACTGCCAATCCTTTTTACGCCGTTCGTTTTTGAGGCTGTATGCCAACGTTTTCTCAGCGTCAAGTTTTGCTGATCATCAGCTGGGTCATCATTTTTGGCGGACTGCTGCTGGTGATTCCACTGCGGTTGCTGCCCAGCCTGCTCGCCGGATTGCTGGTGTTCGAACTGGTCAACATGCTCACCCCGCAACTGCAACGGCTGATCGAAGGCCGGCGCGCGCGCTGGCTGGCGGTGGCGTTGCTGGGGACTCTGATTGTCAGCGTGCTGTCGCTGATCTTTGCCGGTGCCTTCAGCTTCCTGCTGCACGAGGCGGAAAACCCCGGCGCTTCCCTCGACAAGTTCATGGGGGTGGTCGACCGCGCACGCGGGCAATTGCCACCGTTCATCGACGCCTACCTGCCGGCCAGTGCCGCGGAGTTCCGCGTGGCGATTGGCGAGTGGGTCAGTAAACACCTCAGTGATTTGCAACTGGTGGGCAAGGACGCGGCGCACATGTTCGTGACCTTGCTGATCGGCATGGTGCTGGGTGCGATCATTGCCTTGCAGCGTGTGCCGGACCTGACCAAGCGCAAACCGCTGGCTGCGGCGCTGTTCGAACGTCTGAGCCTGCTGGTCCAGGCGTTTCGCAACATCGTGTTCGCCCAGATCAAGATTTCCCTGCTCAACACTGTCTTCACCGGGATTTTCCTGGCGGTGGTGCTGCCGATGTTCGGTATCAAGCTGCCGCTGACCAAAACCCTGATCGTGCTGACGTTCCTGCTCGGCCTGTTGCCAGTGATCGGCAACCTGATGTCGAACACCCTGATTACCATCGTCGGTTTGTCGTTGTCGATCTGGGTCGCTGTGGCGGCGCTGGGTTACCTGATTGTTATCCACAAGCTCGAATATTTCCTCAACGCGCGCATCGTCGGCGGGCAGATCAGTGCCAAGTCGTGGGAGTTGCTGCTGGCGATGCTGGTGTTCGAGGCCGCGTTCGGCCTGCCGGGGGTGGTGGCGGGGCCGATTTACTATGCGTACCTGAAGAGTGAGTTGAAGCAGGTGGGGATGGTTTGATCTGCTTCGGATCTAGCTGTTGATCAAATTGTGGCGAGGGAGCTTGCTCCCGCTGGGTCGCGTAGCGGCCCCAAAAATGGGACTGCTGCGCAGTCCTACGGGAGCAAGCTCCCTCGCCACAGAGATTGTGATCAGTCCATGGAACCGTAGCGTTTTGCAGCCTCGATCGCCAGACCGCTACCGATACTGCCAAAAATATTCCCTTCCACATGCCGCGCCTTCGGCAACATCGCCGAAACGCTGTTGCGCAGCGCCGGAATCCCGCTCGAACCACCGGTGAAGAACACCGTATCGACCTGATCGACCCGCACATCGGCGTCTGCCAGCAGTTGGGTGACGCTGTTGCGCACGCGTTCAAGCAGGTTATCGATGGCCGACTCGAACAGAGCCCGGCTCAGCTCCACACTCAAACCGGCTTCGATGCGGTCCAGCGGCACGTGGCGACTCTCGGCGTGGGTCAGCTGGATCTTGGTTTCTTCCACTTCCATGGCCAGCCAGTGCCCGGCGCGCTGTTCGATCAGCTTGAACAGGCGGTCGATACCGCCGGTGTCTTCAATGTCGTAGCGCATGCTGCCCAGGGCCAGCTGGGATTTCTGCGAGTACACCGAGTTGATGGTGTGCCAGGTCGCCAGGTTCATGTGGTGACTGGTCGGCATGTAGGCGCCGCTCTTCATGCGGCTGCCGTAGCCGAACAGCGGCATCAGGCCTTGCAGGCTGAGCTGTTTGTCGAAATCGGTTCCGCCGATGTGCACACCGCCAGTGGCGAGGATGTCCTCGTGGCGGTTATCCACACCCCGACGCTCCGGCGACAGGCGCACCAGCGAGAAGTCGGATGTACCACCGCCGATGTCGACGATCAGTACCAGCTCTTCTTTCTCGATGGTCGACTCGTAGTCGAACGCTGCGGCAATCGGCTCGTACTGGAACGAGACTTCCTTGAAGCCGATCTTGCGTGCCACATCTACCAGGGTGTCTTCGGCTTCCTTGTCGGCCATCGGGTCATCGTCGACAAAAAACACCGGACGACCCAGCACCACTTCTTCGAATTCCCGACCGGCGGCCGCTTCGGCGCGGCTCTTGAGCTGGCCGATGAACAGCCCGAGCAGGTCCTTGAACGGCATCGCCGTGCCCAGGACGCTGGTGTCGTGCTTGATCAGCTTGGAACCCAGCAGGCTCTTGAGCGAGCGCATCAGGCGGCCTTCGTAGCCTTCCAGGTACTCGTGCAGCGCCAGCCGGCCGTACACCGGGCGGCGCTCTTCGATATTGAAGAAGACCACTGACGGCAGGGTGATCTTGTCGTCCTCCAGCGCGATCAGCGTTTCCACGCCGGGGCGCAGCCAGCCGACAGTGGAGTTGGACGTGCCAAAGTCGATACCCAAGGCACGGGCTGGAGATGCGTTGTTCATGTCTTTCAGGTTCCGGTTAAAAAACGGCCGCGCAGTGTATGTCAGTGCGCGCCAGATTCGAAGGCCAGTTATCTGCTAATTCTTCGCAGACAATGCCTTGAAAGATGGGACATCCCCCCCAAACTACCCTGCATCAACCGGACAGCCGCGGGAGTGCTCGCAAGAAGCCCCGCCTGCTGCCGATAAACTTCTGCTGCGCCGCCCGGTCACAAACCTGAGATCGGTCAAACCAATGGCTGCAAACAAGCGCATGCTGTGGCCTGTGGCGCGATTTGATAACGGATGGTGATTCCCGCGATGGACTTCAAAGACTATTACAAGATTCTCGGTGTGGAGCCGACCGCAGACGATAAGGCGATCAAGGCCGCCTATCGCAAGCTGGCGCGCAAATACCACCCCGACGTCAGCAAGGAAAAGGATGCCGAGTCCAGGTTCAAGGACGCCTCGGAAGCCTATGAAGCACTGAAAAGCGCCGACAAGCGCGCCGAATACGATGACTTGCGCCGCTATGGCCAGCACGGCCAACCGTTCCAGGGACCACCAGGCTGGCAAAGCCGTGGCGGATTCGGTGGCGGTGGTCAGGACACGGGCGATTTCTCGGACTTCTTCAGTTCGATCTTCGGCAACCGTGGGCCCGGTTTTGGTGGTGATGGACAATCGCGTCGCAGTACCGGACGTCGAGGGCAGGACGTGGAAATGGAGCTTGGGGTTTTTCTCGAAGAAACGCTGTCGACCGAATCGAAGAAGGTCACCTTCCAGGTGCCGCAGTACAACGCGGCTGGCCAGCATGTGAGCAACACCAGCAAAAGCCTGAACGTGAAGATTCCGGCCGGTGTGAGCGACGGCGAGCGCATTCGCCTCAAGGGGCAGGGCGCTCCGGGCGTAGGAGGCGGGGCCAATGGCGACCTGTACCTGACGATCCGTTTTGCACCGCATCCGAAATTCGACGTCGAAGGCGAGAACCTGATCATCACCTTGCCACTGGCACCGTGGGAGCTGGCGCTGGGCGCTGAAGTCGCCGTGCCGACCCTGACCGGCAAGATCAACCTCAAGGTTCCGGCCGGCAGCCAGAACGGCCAGCGCATGCGCGCCAAGGGCCATGGCCTGATGAACAAGGCCGGTGAGCGTGGTTACCTGTTCGTGCAACTGAAAACCGTGATGCCGAAGAAATCCGACGATGACATCAAGGCTTTGTGGCAGGAGCTGGCGAAAAAAGCCGCGTTCGACCCGCGAGAGCATTTTTGATCCCATGGAACCAAGGAGTCACTGACTATGAGCAGTCCCCTGATCGTTCAACTGGACATGGCAGAATTCTGTGAGGCGACCGAGCTGTCGGACGTCTACGTGATCGAAATCGTCGAGCACGGCATCCTCGAACCTCAGGGCGCTCAGCCCAAGGACTGGCGTTTCACCGACTACGAGCTGACCCTGGCCAAGCGCGCCGCCAAGCTGCGGCGCGACCTTGACCTGGAATGGGAAGGCGTCGCCCTGGCGCTGGACTTGCTCGAAGAGGTGCAGCAACTGCGGGCGGAGAACCGCATGCTCAAACAGAGGTTGGGGCGGTTGGTGGTGGAGTAACTCAAAGAGTGGCACCCAACCTGTGGCGAGGGAGCTTGTCGGATCGCCGCACCATCCCGTTGGGCTGTGAAGCAGCCCCAAAAACATCCAGTCAGCACATTTCAACAGGTTCAGCGCAATTGCAGGACTTGCGACCGCTTCGCGCTCGAGCGGGAGCAAGCTCCCTCGCCACAAAAGCCTCCCCTCGGCAAACGTCTAGACCTTTCTGGGCAACACCACGGTAAACGTCGTGCCATCAATCTCACGGGAACTGACCTCGATCGTCCCCTGTACATCCAGGGTCGGATCGCATTCCGGATGACCGGCGCAGGCCAGGCCCACTCATCGACGATGCGATCAACGTGTAACACGATGAATTCGGAAAGACGCATGGCGGTTACCTGTTCATGAATCGGGAACAGCGAGTCGAATAGTAGTCCCTTTGCCGAAAAAAACACGACCGCTCATGCCGAGGCACAGGCGGACATGCCAATGGCGGTAGATATATGTTTTTGGCTCCCTGATTTTCGATCCACCAGAGCCTTTTCAGGGGGCCGGCCAAGCAGCTATTTGGACTTTTGTTTCGGGTGCAGGTGAATAAGCTGGTGATTCTTTTCCTGTCATCAAGGTGATTCAAAAGTGTCTGATTTGCATGGAAGCAACTCACAGAAAATACCGGACGGATTGTCCATCGATAGTCACGGGATACATTACCGTCGTGCAAACGATGTGATCCCCGGCGCCATCAAAAATGCGCCGGTAGAGAGGTTGAAGTCCCTGCTGGCGCTCGATCCGCAATTGCCCGAGTGGTATAGCGGCGCGGGGGAAATCGACCGCCAGTACCTCAAACAGTTGATGGATGAGCGCTGGCGTTTGCAAGACGTACTGGACCAGACCCAGGGCGACTTGAAGCACGACATCAATGCCTTCGCCGAACCGTTGCTCAAAACGGCATTGCAGTCGAAATTCAACACGGTCGAGAACTTCAATGAGCTCACTGTACAACTTGAAGTGCCGAGCACGATCATTTTCGGCATCGATACCGGGGCCAGTCGTGTCCGCCAATCCGCATTGCTGGAAGCAGCGCTGCACAACTTCGAAGAGTCCGAGGCCACCGAAGGTGCGTTCCGAAACAGCTCCGGTATTTACCGCAAGGACACTCGGGGCAGTCTCAGCCTTGAACCAGCCATCACCCTCCCAGCGTTTGCAGCCTTGTGCCGAAGCCTGGACATCGGCGGGCAATACCAACGACACATCAAGTCCGTCCTGTTGCCCGAAACCCCGCAGGCACAGCGAACCTTGCAACGAGATTCGGTGGCCAGTGAAAAGGCGGCTTTTCATGTAGCCGCGCTGATTGCCAGATTGACGGGTGATATCAGTGACCATGCCTTTGGAAAAATGAACCAGGTACGTGAGGGCCGGGCAGACATCGCGCTGTACGACCAACCGTTGCAGTGTCATCGGTTGTCGCTGATGGGCTTTCGAATGACTGGCATCGTGCTGTTCAGCGCAGTCACTGAGCCATCGCAAGTAAAGCGCGAAGTAGAAGCCTTGACGCCGGCCTTGTTGAGATTCTGGATAGATTGGTCGCGGCGTATCCCTGTACTGCCGGGCCAGGAATATGATCGATTCAAACTGCTGCAAGCCTTCTTTGCCAATGGACCGCAGGGTTTGAGTGATGAGCTGTTGCGTCGCGAAGATATATATCAACAGAGTCGTTTGACCGGTCCGTTGATCGCCTATGTCCCGGATGATCCGGAGCATCCCCTCAAGGAATATCCCTCGCTGACCGCGTTCATGAAGGAGCTGCTGGGTCAGTTGAGAAATACGGATTACCAGGCCTTTTTCAGCCGCTTTGTGACGCAGAAGGACAAGGGACAGTTTTTCGCCCGGGTCAATGAACGTCTCACGACCTTCACCTGGCACGAGCGCGAGCCGCTCGACATGGGCCCGTGGTGGCGTGAAACAGCGATTGAAAACCCCGATGCAGAGCCCATCACCAACCAGATGACGGGTGATCTGTGGGTGACGCTGTTTCTGCAGCGCCGGGACAAGGCCATTGCCGATGCCAGGCTCATCGCAGTGCCGACCGACGATGAGGATGCCAACGCACGCTTCAAACGCTTGACCAGTTACCTGTCGATCGGCTGGAACCTGTTCAATTTCGCCGCAATGCTGGTTCCCGGCCTTGGCGAAGCCATGCTCGGCATCATGGTCGCGCAGATGCTCGCCGAGGTGGCCGAAGGCGTAGAGGACTGGAGCAAGGGTGACAAGGAAGAGGCCTCTGCCTATTTCAACGGGGTCTTGATCAACTTCGCGCAACTGGCACTCATGGGCGCCGGACATGTGCTGCCCGGCACCGGTGTCGCGCCGATCAAAGTGTCGCCGTTTGTCGAGGGCCTCAAACCCGTGGAGGTCGGCGGCAAAGAGCGTTTGTGGAACCCTGACCTCGGTCCCTATGAACTGCCGATCGCGTTGCCCGATGGGGCGAAGGCCAGTGACACAGGGCTGTACCGTCATCAGGATCAGGACCTGCTGCGGCTCGATGACAAATGCTACGCAGTCAGGCGAGACCCGGACACCGGCCGGTATCGGCTTAAACACCCGACTCGCGCCGATGCGTATCAGCCGCTGTTGGAGCACAACGGTGCCGGCAGTTGGAAGACCGAGCTCGACCAACCGCTCGAGTGGGACAAGGGGCAAGTACTCAGGCGTCTTGGCGCTTCGGTGGATGGATTCTCCGATGAAACCCTGGAGCAGATTCTGACCGCCAGTGGTGTGCACGAAAATGTGCTGCGCCGGCTTCACGTCGAACAGGAGACCCCTGCGGCACTGTTGGCCGATACCCTCAAGCGCTTCAAGGCCCATGCCGATGCGCAAGCCTGCGCAGAGCAGATTCTGGCCAACCGGATCGGCGAGGAATGGGCCGATTACGCCGTGCGATCCATGACCGAAATGGGCGGCTGGCCCGGCGACAAGGCCATTGAAGTCTTCCAGGGGCCGGGACTGACGGGATCGGCGATCAAGGACGGCTATGCCCAGGCGTCACCGGCCAATACGTTGCAGATGACTTGGTCTGACCTGCTGGCGGGGGCGTTGCCCGAGCGCGTGGTGGGTTTCCTTGACGAACAGGCGCTTCGCGAACTGCTCGACGAATGGTTATCCGGTGACGTGCAGAAGCGTACCGAAGCATTGCGCGAGCAATGGGCGGCACAGATGGGCCAGCGCAAGCGGCAGTTATTCGACCTTCTGTACAGTCGTCGGACCCGTTCGGACGATCCCTTGGTGAATCTGCTCAAGGGGGATTTTGCGGAGATCTCGATCAGCCAGGCGCAAGAACTGCTGGCTGAGGCGCACCCCTCGGACGTGCAACACCTGAGCGAAAAAAAACGAGTGCCTTTGCGCCTGGCGGAACACGCCCGTAAGGACGCCGAACAATTGCGGATGACACGGGCCTATGAAGGCCTTTACCTCGACACCTTGCACAGCGCTGACACCGCGCGCCTGGAGTTGCACTCCCTGGCAGCCCTGCCAGGCTGGCCGGCGGATTTGCGTCTGGAGGTTCGTGAGTACTCGTTCGAGGGCGCGTTGACCGACAGCCTGGGCCCCGTCGACGCGCCGATCCGCAAAGTGCTGATCCTGGATGAGGATGGCAAATACCAGGCACGGGACGACAGTGATCAACACCTGCACGGCGCGGACAATGTATATGCCGCGGTGCTGCATTCGTTGCCGGATTCGCAACGAACAGCCCTGGGCTTCGGCATCAACGAGGCTGCGCGGCTGGAGCAAGCGATAAAGGCACACCCGCTGGATCGTCAGGTGTTTGAGCCGATTCTGCGGGACAACCCGAACTTCAAGCCAACCTACGATCCGACCGTCATGCGCCTGCGCGGCGGCATGCGTGGCTATGCCCGGCAAGCACCGCATGGCATGGGGCTGAGGCGGCGGGCTCGTGCACTGTATCCGGATTTTACCTCGGAGCAGGTCGAGACGTTGCTGGCGCAGTTCAGCCAGGGCGAAGGTACGGTGCATGAACGACTGGCCGTGCTCGAGGCCGAGTTCAACCAGTTGAACCACGCTCTGCAACGCTGGATTAACTCGCCGACGGAATCCTTTCGTTTTTCCCCGGCGGGCGTGGCGGAGTGGAATGCGCGAAACAAAATCTACAAAGCGCTCAGGCAATGCTGGCAACGCACCGGGCCGGAGGGTATGGACGCGGCGGGTGTGGTGCGCCCGCAGTCCTTGACGCTCGACAACATTCCAAAGTTGAGCCAGCTTCTGGATACCCTGCCGAAACTGGAGGCCAACTTTGACCATGTCACCTCGTTGAGCTTGCGCAATTGCCGGCTGGGCTCCGGGCATCTGTCACTGCTCGACTCTTTTCATGAGGTGCGCTATCTCAATCTGCAAGACAATCTGCTGTCGGCGCTTCCGCAGGCGGTGAAGGACATGCGTCATCTCACTCACCTGTTTCTTGACGGCAATAACATTGAACTGGATGTAGTGGCGGTCGATCGCCTGAAGAATCTGACGCGCATGATGTTCCTGCGTTTGCGCGGCAACCCGCTGAAGCTCATTCCGAACATCAGCCGAATGCCGTATTTGCAGATACTGTTGCTGGGTGAAACGGGACTGGACAGCTGGCCTGTCGGGCTGTTTTCGCAATCGCGGCCGCGCAGTATCTATCTTGATTTGAGCGATAACCCGATCAGCCGGATACCCGAGGTCGCGCCGGGTTCATTTCGCGCAGAGCTATTGGCGCGCACCGTGATCAGTCGGTCCCCGCGCTGGATCTCGCCGGAGAATCTCGAGATCCTCAAGTCTTACATCGAGTCGGTCGGATTGGACCTGGAGCGTCCTTATCCGCCCCGTGGCGTAATCGATAGCGCGGATTGGGCGTCGGGCATGACCGAGCGGCAATGGCATATAAAACAGGAAGTCTGGAACGCGGTCGAGGATGAGTTCGATTCAGTGCCGTTCTTCAATGAAATCCGCAGGCTCACCCAATCCGCCGACTTCAAGGCCGGCGGGGCCTATCAGACGGAACTGACGGCCAAGGTCTGGCGCATGCTCGAAGCCATGGCCCGTGACAGTGAGCTGCGCATCAAACTGTTCAACGAGGCGGCAACCCCCACCGAATGCGTGGATGGCGGTACGCAACTGTTCAATGCCATGGGCGTGCAGGTGATGGTTCACGAAGCTTACGCCCTGGAGCGTGCCGACCTGATCGAAACGCAATTGCTGGAGCTGGCCCTGGGCAAGTCCCGGCTCGATGAACTCGGTGCCATTGCCCGTCGCCGGGTGTCTGAGCGGTTGGCTAAGGGGGAGCGGTTTCGCCGTTACGACGCCGATGGCGAAGTGACCGGCGCTATCGATGAAGTGGAAGTGCACCTGGCCTACATGACTGATCTGGCCGAGCGCCTGGATTTGCCTTGGCAGGCGCGGGGCATGCAGTTTCGCAAGATCGCCGAAGTCAACAAGGAGATGATCGAGGCAGCGTTCCAGCGGATCAAGGCGCTGGAGGAGGGCGAATTGCTGATTGATCGAATCTTCGAGCAACCGCTCTGGCGAACCTGGCTGGAGTCGACTTACCGCGAGGAATTGAATGGCTTGAAGCGCCGGATCGACGCCACCATCGATTTACAGGATGCGTTGCAGAGCAGGGCCGAAGGTACGCGGCTGACCACCGAGGAAAAGGCTGCGGTGGAGGCGCAAATCAAAGGGCTGTGCAGTGAATTGGGCAAAAGTGAAACGGACTTTGCCGATGGCAAGGTGATGACTGACGAGGAGTATGTTCAAGCCTTGGATGACATCGATCTGCAGATTACGCAGTTGCTGAAAAAACTGACCCGGGAAGCGATGATCCGGGCCAGGCTGGAGCGGCTGCGGATTGAATCCGTTCAGTAACCACGGAAAAAACGAAGGCCTCTACACGCTGTGTGTGAGGCCTTTGTCTGTCATGCGGTTACTGGCTCAGAACAGGAAGTAACGCTGGGCCATCGGCAAGGTATGCGCCGGCTCACACCACAGCAACACACCGTCGGCCTTGACCTGATAGGTCTGCGAATCAACGTCGATGTTCGGCAGGTAGTCGTTGTGAATCAGGTCGGTTTTCTGCACGTCACGGCAGCCTTTGACCACGGCGATTTTCTTCTTCAAACCCAGGGCTTCGGGCAGGCCTGCATCCTGTGCGGCCTGGCTGATGAAGGTCAAGCTGGTGGCGTGCAGCGAGCCGCCGAAGCTGGCGAACATCGGGCGGTAATGCACCGGTTGTGGTGTCGGGATCGAGGCATTGGCGTCGCCCATCAGGCTGGCCGCAATGGCACCGCCCTTGAGAATCAGCGTCGGCTTCACGCCAAAAAATGCCGGGCGCCAGAGCACCAGGTCTGCCCATTTCCCCACTTCGACCGAACCCACTTCATGGCTGATGCCGTGGGTGATCGCCGGGTTGATGGTGTACTTGGCGATGTAGCGTTTGGCGCGGAAGTTGTCGTTGCCTTGACCATCGCCGGGCAGCGGCCCGCGTTGTTTTTTCATCTTGTCGGCGGTCTGCCAGGTACGGGTGATGACCTCGCCGACTCGCCCCATGGCCTGACTGTCGGAGCTGATCATCGAGAACGCACCGAGGTCGTGGAGGATGTCTTCGGCGGCAATCGTCTCGCGGCGAATGCGGCTTTCGGCGAACGCTACGTCTTCGGCAATGCTTGGGTCGAGGTGATGGCAGACCATCAGCATGTCGAGGTGCTCATCAATGGTGTTGCGGGTGAACGGCCGGGTCGGGTTAGTGGAGCTGGGCAGCACGTTGGCAAAACCGCAGGCCTTGATGATGTCCGGCGCGTGACCGCCACCGGCACCTTCGGTGTGATAGGTGTGAATGGTGCGGCCCTTGAAGGCGGCGAGGGTGGTCTCGACGAAACCGGATTCGTTGAGGGTGTCGGTGTGGATCGCCACCTGCACGTCGAACCGGTCGGCCACATTCAGGCAGTTGTCGATACTCGCCGGCGTGGTGCCCCAATCCTCATGCAACTTGAGGCCGATGGCACCGGCCTTGACCTGTTCGATCAATGGCTCGGGCAGGCTGGCGTTACCCTTGCCGGTCAGGCCGATGTTCATCGGGAACGCGTCGGCGGCCTGGAGCATGCGCGCCAGGTGCCACGGCCCGGAGGTGCATGTGGTCGCATTGGTGCCGGTAGCCGGTCCGGTGCCGCCACCGATCATGGTGGTGACGCCGCTCATCAATGCCTCTTCGATCTGCTGCGGGCAGATGAAGTGGATGTGGGTGTCGATGCCGCCGGCGGTGAGGATCATGCCCTCACCGGCGATGACTTCGGTGCTGGCGCCAATGGCGATGTTGACGTTGGGCTGAATGTCCGGGTTGCCGGCCTTGCCAATCGCTGCGATGCGCCCGTCCTTGAGGCCGACGTCGGCCTTGACGATGCCCCAGTGGTCGATGATCAGCGCGTTGGTGATCAGGGTGTCGACCACCTCGGCGGCCAGCAATTGGCTCTGACCCTGGCCGTCACGGATGACTTTACCGCCACCGAATTTCACTTCTTCGCCGTAGGTGGTGAAGTCCTTTTCCACTTCGATCCACAACTCGGTGTCGGCCAGGCGCACCTTGTCACCGACGGTGGGACCGAACATGTCGGCGTAGGCTTGACGGGAAATCTTCATGTGTTCGCCTTGGAATTCAATTGATTTTGAGACCGCTCGCATTACTCGCTATCGCAGCCTCGCTGCGCTCGGCAGCTCCTACGGGTGTTCACACTGCATTCGCGCGCCCGGCCCCTGTAGGAGCTGTCGAGCGAAGCGAGGCTGCGATCTTTTGGGAGCACCGCATTTGTCAGTCGAGATCACCCATGATCCGCCCGGCAAAGCCGAACACCCGGCGATGCCCCGCCAAATCCACCAACTCCACCTCGCGGCTCTGCCCCGGTTCGAAACGCACGGCGGTGCCGGCAGGGATGTTCAAGCGCATGCCACGGCTGGCGGAACGGTCGAACGTCAGGGCGTCGTTGCTTTCGAAAAAGTGGTAGTGCGAGCCGACCTGGATTGGCCGATCACCACTATTGGCGACTTTCAGACTGATCGTGCGCCGGCCGACGTTGAGTTCGATCTCGCCGGGCTGGATCTGATATTCACCGGGAATCATCAATGGGCTCCTTGGAGAATCTTGTAGTACAGGGCGGTCGGCTTGTAGCGGCCGGTCGGGTCGCAGGCGTAGTCGGGGATCTCACCGGCGCGGGTATAGCCCAGCGATTGGTAGAAGTCTTCGGCGGGCGAACCGGCTTCGGTGTCGAGGTACAGCATGCCGCGCTTTTGCTGCAGGGCAGCCGCTTCCAGAGCGCTCATCAGTTGCTGGCCCAGGCCACGACGCCGCGCATGTTCGCGCACCAGCAGCTTCTGCACTTCGGCACGGTTAAGGCCGTTGGCTTTCTGGCACAGGCTCAGTTGCACGCTGGCCTGCACCTGCTCGTCCTTGACCACCACCCACAGCAACACATTGCCTTTGTTCAGGTTGTCCTGGACCTCGTCGAACCAGGCGTGGGCCTGGGTCGCATTGAGGTCGGCCATGAAGCCGACACTGGCGCCATAACCGACGGCATCGAGCAGCAGGTCGATCAGACCCTGGCGGTAATGCGCAAAGCTTTCAACGTTGACGCGTCGCAGTTGGGCGGGGTTCATGGGCGATCACTCCTTGTTGGCGGCGGGCGGCTGCGCGCCAGGATTGAGGGTCAGTTGCATGAAGGTCAGGTCCAGCCAGCGGCCGAATTTGGTGCCGACCTGAGGCATTTGTCCGGTGGTGATAAAACCGATGCGCTCATGCAAGCGAATGGAGGCGGCGTTACCGCTTTCGATGGCGGCGACCATCACGTGCTTGCCACAGCCTTTGGCGCGTTCGATCAGCACATCCATCAGTTGCGGACCGAGGCCATTGCCGCGCTGGTCGCTGCGCACATAGACCGAGTGCTCGACGGTGTGGCGGAATCCGTCGAAGGATCGCCAGTCGCCGAACGAGGCGTACCCGAGCGCCGTGTTGTCGGCATCGACAATCACCAGAATCGGATAAGCCTGGGATTGCCGGGCGTTGAACCAGGCCTGGCGGTTGCCGAGGTCGACCGCCTGCTCGTTCCAGATCGCCGTGGTGTTGAGCACTGCGTCGTTGTAGATGTCGCGGATGGCTGGCAGGTCGGCATGCACGGCATCGCGGATGTGGTAAGTCATGGCGCGGCCTCAGGCGATGGGTTGGTGGACGGTGACCAGTTTGGTGCCGTCGGGGAAGGTGGCCTCGACCTGGATTTCCGGGATCATTTCCGGGATGCCTTGCATCACTTGTTCTCGGGTCAGCAGGGTGGTGCCCAGGTGCATCAGGTCGGCCACGGTCTGGCCGTCGCGGGCGCCCTCAAGCAGCGCGGCGGAAATGTAGGCCATGGCCTCCGGGTAATTGAGTTTCACGCCGCGAGCCAAACGCCGCTCGGCCACCAGGCCGGCGGTGAAGATCAGCAGCTTGTCTTTTTCGCGTGGGGTCAGGTCCATCGTAGACATCCATCTGGGCAGATTAAAAAAGTGTTGGATCTGTGAATACAAATCCCCACAGAAAAGCATGATTCAGGTATTCCATATTCTGGGTGGTACGGCTTCGCGACCCAGCAGGGCAGGGCGTAGCAACTTCCAGAGTTCAATCAGCCATCCCTGCGCCAACAACGCTTCACTGGCCAGACACCGTGCAACCAGCAACCCCGGCAGTTGGGTCAGATCCCCGCGCACGTTGTTGTGCAGCGAGCGGCAGGTTTCCAGCAAGTCGCTATCGATTTCCCCGGTCACCAGCAACGTCGCAAACACCGGTTGCCCATCGAGCCCGATGGGCGAGTCCAGCAAACCGTCCGCCCCGACAATGCGCTGGCGTTCATGCCAGAGCAACTGGCCGTCACGGCGGATATCCAGTTGCGCCTGGAAGTGCCCGAGATCGAAGCGCTCGCCACTGGCCGGACGGCCCAGGGCCACGACGTCCCAGTAGAACAGCCTGGCATCGCCTTCAAGGTCGATGCCAGTGCTGAGTTCAGCCTGGGCGGCGCTGAAAATGATCGTCTCCTGGGGCAGCCATTCCAGTGTCGCACCGGCCGCCACCTTCAACTTCAACTGCTGATAGGCGGGGCCGGCGGCGCGATACCACTTGGCTGCGCCGGGGCTGGTGATTTGTGCCCAGGCATTGCTGCCGACGTGAGCTGAAATGTCCAGTCGATCACCGCCGGCAATCCCGCCCGGCGGGTGGACGATGATGTGCTGGCAGACTTCAGGCCCTTCGGCATACAGATGTTTTTGCACTCGCAGCGGGCCTTGGTGTCGACGCTGGACCGGGCGCGTGCTGTCGCCGAATCGGGCGTAACCCAGCTCCAGTTCGGCGTGCCAGCTGGGGGTGAACAAGGCGCCAGATGCAGGAAGAGTCATAGTCAGTGCTTATCGTGAGGACATCCCGATGATTGCAAAGGCTGTGCCGCCGGATATCTCAGCAAGAGGCGGCTATTGGGTGGCCGCGCGCACCAATAGAGGGTGCCTCGTGAAATGCGGCGCAACAAATTGGTGCTTCATCCATTTTTTAGACATACATATGTACCGCCATCCGTGCTTTCGAAGAACCCAGTATTCAAGCGTGCGCTCCGCCTTCTGCGGGGCGACTGAATAATTTGGAGTTTCTTGATGACTAGCAATACGGATCGTGAAAATGCACGCAAGCTGCTTGAGCAACTTGCAAACATACCACTGGAACAGCCACTTTCTACCGCCGCGGCGGCACCGGTGTTGCCACCTTTGAGTCAGCCCTTCGGCTCTGCGGACGAAGCCGCGTTATGGATGCACCAACATGAACGCGAGGGCGATAGGGAATATGGTGCGCTCGTTTTGTTATGCCCTGACGGGAAGTATGTCGCCACAAAACCCATCGAAGGTGAGGAGACGTCATTTGATCTGGAGCGGTTGCTGGCATACAACCGTGAGACCCGGACGATCACTCACCCGGAGGGGTACCTTTGCGTAGGCCGCTATCACAGCCATCCGGAATATGCCGAACAGACCGCGCGGGCTCATCCTGATTACAGCGAAGACCAGATCAAGTTGCATCAGGCGCTGCCTTCGATAGCCGATCTCGATATCACTTTCAGGCATGTCGACGTCTTCAAAAACAATTACATTTCAAGTCACGATGGTTCTCTGGTGGTCTACTCCATCAATCCACAAAACGCATCCGGCTATGCTGGATTCAGACTGGGTTCCACGCCCGAAAGTAAAATCAAGAGGATCGTGACCATTGGCCAAATGCGTGTCCTCGATCCAGGCACGGTCTGGGGTGGATTTACCGGCCCGATCACGGCTGATTGGGTCCTCCGCGGATCTGCTGGACAGTAAACGACTCAGATCGTAACCAGTCCGCGCACACCTTCGGCCTCCATGTTTACGCCGCGACCCTGTTGCACGATTTCGCCCCGGGACATCACCAGATACTGGTCGGCCAGTTCGGCGGCGAAATCGTAGAACTGCTCCACCAACAGGATTGCCATGTCGCCCCGCGCCGCGAGTTTTTTGATCACGGCTCCGATCTCCTTGATCACCGACGGCTGGATGCCTTCGGTGGGTTCATCGAGGATCAGCAGGCGAGGGCGGCTGGCCAACGCGCGGCCGATGGCCAGTTGTTGTTGCTGGCCACCGGACAGGTCGCCGCCACGGCGTTGCTTCATCTGCAGCAGCACCGGGAACAACTCGTAGATGAACGCCGGCACTTCCTTCGCTTCGCTGCCGGGGAAGCGCGACAGGCCCATCAGCAGGTTTTCCTCGACGGTCAGGCGGCCGAAGATTTCCCGGCCTTGCGGCACGTAGGCGATGCCCGCGTGCACGCGTTGGTGCGGTTTGAACGTGGTGATCGGCTTGCCTTCCCAGTTCACTGCGCCTTCCTTCGCTGGCAGCAGGCCCATCAGGCATTTGAGCAGGGTGGTCTTGCCCACGCCGTTACGGCCGAGCAGGCAGGTGACTTCGCCGACCTTCACGTCAAACGTCAGGCCGCGCAGGATGTGGCTTCCGCCGTAGTACTGGTGCAGTTTTTCGACTTGCAGCATTCTCAAACTCTCCTCAAATCTCCTGTAGGAGCTGCCGAAGGCTGCGATCTTTTGATCTTGATCTTCAAAGCAAGATCAAAAGATCGCAGCCTCGTTTCACTCGTCAGCTCCTACCAGGGATGAAACTCAGCGACCGAGATAAACCTCGATCACCCGCTCGTTGTCCTGCACCTGCTCCAGCGACCCCTCGGCCAGCACGCTGCCCTGATGCAACACCGTGACGTGGTCGGCAATCGAGCCGACGAAGCCCATGTCGTGTTCCACCACCATCAGCGAGTGCTTGCCGGCCAGGCTTTTGAACAGCTCGGCGGTGAATTCGGTTTCGGCGTCGGTCATGCCCGCCACCGGCTCATCGAGCAGCAGCAGTTGCGGGTCCTGCATCAGTAACATGCCGATCTCCAGGAACTGCTTCTGACCGTGGGACAGCAAACCGGCGGGGCGATTGACCGATGAGGTCAGGCGAATGGTCTCCAGTACTTCGGCGATGCGGTCCTTTTGTTCGCCATTCAAGCGAGCGCGCAAACTGGCCCACACCGACTTGTCGGTTTTCTGCGCCAGTTCCAGGTTCTCGAACACGCTCAAGGCTTCGAACACGGTCGGTTTCTGGAACTTGCGACCGATGCCGGCCTGGGCGATCTGCACTTCGCTCATTTGCGTCAGGTCCAGGGTTTCGCCGAACCAGGCCTTGCCGTGACTGGGGCGGGTCTTGCCGGTGATCACGTCCATCAGCGTGGTCTTGCCCGCGCCGTTGGGGCCGATGATGCAACGCAACTCGCCGACGCCGATGTACAGGTTCAGATTGTTCAGTGCGCGGAAGCCGTCGAAGCTGACGCTGATGTCTTCCAGGGTCAGGATGGTGCCGTGGCGCGTATTCAGGCCTGGCCCGACCCGATGGCCAAGGCCGATGGCATCGCGGCTGCTGCCGGCGTCCTTGTTGGGCTCCACAGGAAAAAACGCTGGTTCGAGCATGAATTCAGCGGTTGCCGTGACTCTCATTGTTCACCTCTTTTCTTCAGCAAACCGATCACGCCTTTGGGCAGGTACAGGGTCACGACGATGAACAGCGCGCCAAGGAAGAACAGCCAGTACTCGGGAAACGCCACGGTGAACCAGCTCTTCATGCCGTTGACCACGCCGGCGCCGAGCAACGGACCGATCAAGGTGCCACGCCCACCCAGTGCCACCCAGACTGCCGCTTCAATAGAGTTGGTCGGCGACATCTCGCTCGGGTTGATGATCCCCACTTGCGGCACGTACAACGCACCGGCCAGGCCGCACAACACGGCGCTCAACACCCACACGAACAACTTGAAACCGCGCGGATCGTAGCCGCAGAACATCAGGCGGTTTTCCGCATCGCGCAGTGCGGTCAGTACCCGTCCGAATTTGCTTTGCGCCAGGCGCCAGCCGATAAACAGGCTCGCCACCAGCAACAGCACCGTGGCGAAAAACAGCACGGCGCGGGTGCCTGGCTCAATGATGCCAAAGCCAAGAATCGTACGGAAGTTGGTGAAGCCGTTGTTGCCGCCAAACCCGGTTTCGTTGCGGAAAAACAGCAGCATGCCGGCGAAGGTCAGGGCCTGGGTCATGATCGAGAAATACACGCCCTTGATCCGCGAGCGGAAGGCGAAGAAGCCGAACACCAAGGCCAGCAAGCCCGGCGCCAAAACCACCAGGCACAGGGTCCAGAGGAAGCTGCTGGTGCCGGTCCAGAACCACGGCATTTCGGTCCACGACAGGAAGGTCATGAACGCCGGCAAGCCATCGCCCGAGGCCTGGCGCATCAGGTACATGCCCATGGCATAGCCGCCGAGGGCGAAGAACAGGCCGTGACCGAGGGACAGCAGACCGGCGTAACCCCACACCAGATCGAGCGCCAGAGCGACGATGGCGTAGCAAAGAATCTTGCCCGCCAGCGTCAGTGTGTAGGCCGAAACGTGAAACGTGCTGTCGGGCGATAACAGCGACAGCAGCGGTAGCGCCAGCAGCACAACGAGGATCACTGCACCGACGGCAATCGAGACTTTGGGGCCGGCTTTTTGGGTCGCGGTAACGAGCAGGGGCTGGTTCATCAGTCGATCACCCGTCCTTTGAGTGCGAAGAGGCCTTGCGGACGTTTCTGGATGAACAGAATGATCAGCGCGAGGATGAGGATCTTGCCGAGCACGGCACCGATCTGCGGTTCGAGAATCTTGTTGGCGATCCCCAGGCCGAACGCCGCCAGCACGCTACCGGCCAACTGACCGACACCGCCGAGCACCACCACCAGGAACGAGTCGATGATGTAGCTCTGGCCGAGGTCCGGGCCGACGTTGCCGATCTGGCTCAGGGCCACGCCACCGAGGCCGGCGATGCCCGAGCCGAGGCCGAAGGCGAGCATGTCCACGCGCCCGGTGGGTACACCGCAGCAGGCGGCCATGTTGCGGTTCTGGGTGACGGCGCGAACGTTCAGGCCGAGGCGCGTCCTGTTCAGCAGCAGCCAGGTCAGCACCACCACAAACAGCGCAAAGGCAATGATGACGATGCGGTTGTATGGCAGCACCAGATTGGGCAACACCTGAATCCCCCCCGATAACCACGCCGGATTGGCCACTTCGACGTTCTGCGCGCCGAACACCAGGCGAACCAGCTGAATCAGCATCAGGCTGATACCCCAAGTGGCGAGCAGGGTTTCCAGCGGACGGCCGTAGAGGTGGCGAATCACTGTGCGCTCCAGCGCCATGCCGATGGCCGCGGTGACGAAAAACGCCACGGGCAGTGCGATCAGTGGATAGAACTCGATGGCCTGCGGTGCGAAGCGCTGGAACATCAGTTGCACCACATAGGTCGAGTAGGCGCCGAGCATCAGCATCTCGCCGTGAGCCATGTTGATCACGCCGAGCAGGCCGAAAGTGATCGCCAGTCCCAGGGCGGCGAGCAGCAGAATCGAGCCCAGGGACATGCCGCTGAAGGCCTGACCCAGGAGTTCGCCGACCAGCAGTTTGCGTTTGACTTGAGCGAGGCTGGTTTCGGCGGCGGTACGCACATTCGCGTCGGTTTCAACGCCCGGCTCCAGAAGGTTTTCGAGGCGGGTACGGGCCAGCGGGTCTCCGGTTTCGCCGAGCAGACGTACCGCGGCGAGGCGCACGGTCGGATCGCTGTCGACCAGTTGCAAATTGGCCAGGGCCAGGCTGAGGGCGGCATGAACGCTCTCGTCCTTCTCGCCTGCCAGTTGCTGGTCGAGGAATTTCAACTGCACCGGCTTGGCGCTTTTCTGTAGTTGCTGCGCGGCGGTCAGACGGAGTTTGGAATCGGCGGCGAGCAATTGATGACTGGCCAGGGCGGTGTCGATGAGACCCCGCAGGCGGTTGTTCAGACGCAAGGTTTTAGGCTGGCCGTCGACGGTCAACTCGCCTTGTTGCAGGGCGTTGATCAACTCGATACGGGCCGGATCGGGCTGCGCGGCCCAGGCTTCCAGCAGCCTGGCTTGCTGCACGGGATTGGCGGCGACGAAGTCTTCGGCGTCACCGGCGTGGGCGGTCATCGGCATCAAGAGTGCGATGGCGAGGAGGAAGCGGTAAAGGGCAGTGGGCATAGAGAGTCGCCTTGCTCGGACTAAATGTGGGAGCGGGCTTGCTCGCGAAAGCGGTGTGTCAGTCACATAAATGTTGGATGTGCCGCCGTCTTCGCGAGCAAGCCCGCTCCCACAGGGAGTTGTGTTGGGCCTGAACTACCGTCAGGCCCAATGGCTCAGTTGCTCTTCACCGCATACTCCGGTTTCTTGTCGTTGCCCGGGATGAACGGGCTCCACGGCTGGGCGCGGATCGGGCCTTCGGTCTGCCACACCACGTTGAACTGACCATCGGCCTGGATCTCGCCGATCATCACCGGCTTGTGCAGGTGGTGATTGGTCTTGTCCATGGTCAGGGTGTAGCCGGACGGCGCGGCAAAGGTCTGGCCGGCCAGGGCTTCGCGGACTTTGTCGACGTCGGTGGATTTGGCTTTTTCCGCCGCTTGCGCCCACATGTGGATGCCAACGTAAGTGGCTTCCATCGGGTCGTTGGTCACTGCTTTGTCTGCGCCTGGCAGGTTGTGTTTTTTGGCGTAGGCTTTCCAGTCGGCAACGAATTTCTTGTTCGCCGGGTTCTCCACGGATTCGAAGTAGTTCCAGGCAGCGAGGTTGCCCACCAGTGGCTTGGTGTCGATGCCGCGCAGTTCTTCTTCGCCGACCGAGAACGCCACGACCGGAACGTCGGTGGCTTTCAGGCCCTGGTTGGCCAGTTCTTTGTAGAACGGCACGTTGGAGTCGCCGTTGACGGTGGAGATAACCGCTGTCTTGCCACCGGCCGAGAACTTTTTGATGTTGGCGACGATGGTCTGGTAGTCGCTGTGACCGAACGGGGTATAGACCTCTTCGATGTCCTTGTCGGCCACGCCTTTGGCGTGCAGGAACGAACGCAGGATCTTGTTGGTGGTGCGCGGGTAGACGTAGTCGGTGCCGAGCAGGAAGTAGCGCTTGGCGCTGCCGCCTTCTTCGCTCATCAGGTATTCAACGGCAGGGATCGCCTGTTGGTTCGGCGCCGCGCCGGTGTAGAAGACGTTCGGCGACATCTCTTCGCCTTCGTATTGCACCGGGTAGAACAGCAAGCCGTTGAGTTCTTCGAACACCGGCAGTACCGATTTGCGCGACACGGAAGTCCAGCAACCGAACACCACGGCAACCTTGTCCTGGGTCAGCAACTGACGACCCTTCTCGGCGAACAGCGGCCAGTTCGATGCAGGGTCGACCACCACCGGCTCGAGCATCTTGCCGTTCACGCCGCCCTTGGCGTTGATCTCGTCGATGGTCATCAGCGCCATGTCTTTGAGTGACGTTTCGGAGATCGCCATGGTTCCGGACAACGAATGCAGAATACCGACCTTGATGGTCTCGGCGGCCTGGACAGTCCAGGTCATGCCCATCGCGGCAATGCTTGCCGTGAGTGTGAAAGCCTTGATCAAACTGCGACGCTTCATTGTGCGATCTCCATGAACTTATGAGTTTTCTTGGTTGGCAGATGCGGACTACTGAAGGTGTGTTTTGCAAGGGCTGTGCCCGGTCGGTGAAAGGCAGGGAAATGTCGTTTTAGAGCGGTCGAACGGTTTGATGTCGCACCATGAAGGATCGCGTCTGGCGCGTTGGTGCGCAGAGTTGCGCCAGATTGGGGCGGGTAGCATCGATCAATTGTGGGAGCGAGCCTGCTCGCGAAAGCGCTGGGTCAGACAACATCTGCATTGAATGAAAGACCGCCATCGCGAGCAAGCTCGCTCCCACAGGATTCAACAATGGGTATCAGCTTTGTAAACGACGAATGTCAGCTTTTAATGCAGGTTTCAAAACCATGTCCGCCACCTTCGTACTCCGGGCCGTAGTAGTACTTGGTGAATGAAGTTTTCCCGTCAGGGGTTGTAGCAATTTTCCCAATCCCGACACCGTAATCCTTGAGCGACGGATCCGTATGGGCAAAGTAAATCGCCAGGGAACTCAAGTTGGCGGCAGCAAACCCGTCATACCGGGAGTTGTCGAGCAACGTCAGGGTTAAACTGTAGGCACCGTGTTCGCCGGTACTCTGTTCGGCATTGAGCTTCATCTCGACAACACCTTCAAATGGACCGATATGGCTGTCCATTCCGGTGCATTGATACCGGCCACTGTAGTCAACGCCAGTAAAGGGTGGCTGCACTGCCCATGCGGGCGCTGAAACAAGTGCAATGGATGCGATGAGTTTCTTGAACATGTTTACCTCTTTCCGCTCTTGTAAGAGTTGTGGCGATTAAGTTGTAGGAATAATCGTCATTGAAGTGTGCGAGCGTTTTATAGTTGAACTCGCGAGTGCGGAGTATGAACATGATGGTGAACTTGTTAAGCGCTAACTCAATACGAGGTTTTTCCAGGCGTAAATGCAGTTTTGAAATTTTTTAATTAAATATGGCGTTAACGACGTCGCATCAAACCGATGAAGAACAACCCGCCAATCGCCGCAGTGGCAACACCGATGGGCAAGTCTTCGGGGGCGATCAGTGTCCGGGCAGCGACGTCGACCCAAACCAGAAACACGCTGCCGAGCAACACACACACCGGCAACAGTCTTCGATGTTCAGCCCCGACCAGACGCCGTGCAATGTGCGGCACCATCAGCCCGACAAAACCGATCGAGCCGCTGATCGACACCAGCACCCCGGTCATCAATGACGCAATCAGAAACACCCGCAGGCGCACGCTGCGTGCATTCAGGCCCAGGGTCACCGCGGTCTGTTCGCCGGCCATCAGCGCATTCAGCGGTCGCGCCATGCCCAGCAGCAACATCAGCCCGAGCAACACACTGCCTGTCGGTACCGCCAGCAGTTCCCAACGTGCCAGCCCGAGCCCGCCGAGCATCCAGAACATCACCGCCGAACTGGCCCGATGGTCACCCATGAACAGCAGCAAATTGGCAATCGCCATCATCACGAACGACACCGCCACGCCGCACAGCAGCAAGCGGTCACTGTCCAGGCGACCATGACGACTGGCGATCATCAGCACCACCAGCATGCTCAGCAATGCACCGATGAACGCCGCGATCGGCAAGGTCAGCAGGCCAACGATTTCACCGACATGCAGCACCACGATCACCGCGCCAAGTGTGGCGCCGGAAGTCACGCCGAGCAGGTGCGGGTCAGCCAACGGGTTGCGCGTGACCGCTTGCAGCACCGCGCCGATCAACGCCAGGCCGGCGCCCACCAGCACACCGAGCAGCATGCGCGGGACGCGGATCAGCCAGACGATATGTTCCTGTCCGGGGGGCCAGTGCGGCACACCGAAACCGAACAGCTTGTGCAACAGGATGCGCCACACCACATCCAGCGGCACCCGCGCCGGGCCGAAACCCAGGGACACCACGCACGACACCAGCAACAGGGCACCGAGGGCGATCAGCAACAGGGTGTAGCGTCGGTTGATCATTCGCCGTGGAAACCCTTGGCCAGGGTGGCGACCGCCAGCACGTTATCGATCCCCGGCGTGGCCTGCACGTAAGGGATGACGATGAAGCGCTGGTGCTTGATCGCGTCCACCGATTGCAGGGCCTTGTTGTTCAGCAGGAATTGAATCTTCTGTTCGGCCGTGACTTCGCTGTAGTCGACGATCACGATCACCTGCGGATTGCGTTCGACCACGGTTTCCCAATTGACCCGGGTCCAGCTCGCATCGACATCCTCCAGAACATTGCGCCCGCCAGCGGCGTCGATCAGGGCTTGTGGCATGCCCAGGCGCCCCGAAGTCATGGCGCGATCTTCGCCGCTGTCGTACAGGAAAACCCGCGGTGTTTCCGCGGGCAGGTCTTTGCGAATATTCCAGACTTGCGCCTGCATATTCGCGATCAGGGCATTGGCGCGGTCCTGCACGTCGAAGATTCTGCCGAGGTTGCGCAGGTCGTTGTAGGTGTCCTCGAGGCTGGCCGGCGGGCGCTTCATCACGAAGGCGCAGGATTCGCTCAGCTCATACACATTGATGCCCAGCGGTTGCAGGGTTTGTGGCGTGAGGTCGCCGCCGATGCGCATGCCGTAGTCCCAGCCGGCGAAGAAGAAATCGACGTTGGCATTGAGCAGGGTTTCCACCGACGGGTACTTGGCCGCCAGTTCCGGCAGACCTTCGAGAATGCCCTGCATCTCGGGCGTCACGGCCTTCCAGTCACTGATGCCGCTGTAACCGGCCATCAGTGGCTTGAGGCCGAGGGCGAGCATCATCTGGGTCATGTTGATGTCGTGGCTGAGGGTGTGTTGCGGTGCCTGCTTGAAGGTCACCTCGCGGTTGCAGCTTTTGATTGTCAGCGGGTAACGGGTGGCTTCGGCCAATGCCTGGGCGCTGCCCAGCAGCATCACGAGAGGGAGGCAGGAGCGCAGCAGGGAACGCAAAGTCATGGTTGGGTTATCCAGGTGATTCGTGGGTAGCCGTGCAGTGGATGCTCATCGATCAGCGCTTCGACGCCGAACACATTGCGCAGCAGCGCAGCCGTCAGGACTTCTTTCGGTGTGCCGCTGGCGACGATACGGCCATGGTTGATCACGTACAGCCGATCACAAAAAGCCGCCGCCAGATTGAGGTCGTGGATGCTCGCCAGGGTGCCGATGTTCAAGCGCTTGACCAACTGCAGAAGCTCAAGCTGATAACGCGGGTCGAGGTGGTTGGTCGGCTCGTCGAGGATCAGCAGCTGTGGTTGCTGGGCCAGGGCGCGGGCGAGGATGACTCGCTGTTTTTCGCCACCGGAGAGAGTGGCGAACCCGTGGTCTTCGAAGCCCTTGAGGCCGACGGATTCCAGGGCCTGATTGATCAGGTCGCGGTCTTCAAGGGTGTCGCCATCGAACAAGCCTTTGTGCGGCGTGCGGCCCATGGCGACCACTTCCTCGACGGTCAGGCCGAAGGCATCAGGGAACTCCTGTAGCACCACTGCGATGCGTTGTGCGCACCAACGCGAGGATTGCTTCCAGACATTCTGATGATCGAGTCTGACCTCGCCGCTTTCCGGTTTATTGAAGCGCCAGGCACACCGCAACAGGCTGGTCTTGCCACTGCCATTGGGGCCGATCAGCCCGACGAACTCACCGGCGGCGACCTGTAGCGAGGCGTCACGCAGCTGGAACTGGTGGTGGCAATGGCCGTGACCCAGTGGGGACCAGGTGAGGTTTGTGAGGTTCAGCGAGGTCATGCAGTGGCTCTTGAGGTGATGCCAAGGGCCCCATCGCGAGCAAGCTCGCTCCCACAGGTCTTACGCAATCCCTGTGGGAGCGAGCTTGCTCGCGATGGGGCTGAGGTGAAACGCGGGGAGTTTACAGTGCCTTTCACCCCACGCATCTCACCTGTTTCATGATGAAGATGAGGCGCTCTCAGTCTGCCGGGTCAAGCGCGACAGCAGCACACGATCGAGCACCCACACCGCCACCAGCGAAGCACCCACCAACGGGAAGGCCACCGCCAGGGCGAACATGATCACCATCGCGGTTTTCCATTTCGGCAGGTCGTGGCGCAGTGGCGGCACGCCGAGTTTTCCTTGCGGGCGGCGTTTCCACCAGATCACCACGCCGCTGACCGCGCTGAGCAAAATCATCAAACAGATCAGCAACACGATGATCTGGTTGAACACGCCGAACATCTTGCCTTCGTGCAGCATCACGCCGATTTCCGTGGCGCGGGCGACGGTGCCGTACTGCTCGAAACGTACATCGGCCAGGACCTTGCCGGTGTACTGATCGATGTGCAGCGTGGCGTCATTGCGCGGGTCGTCGGCGAACAGGGCGATGGTGAACACGCCGGTTGCAGTGGTCGGCAGGGTGATGCTGTAACCCGCTTCGACCTTGCGCTCTCTGGCGATGTTTTGTACGTCCTGCAGGCGGATGGTCGGCGATGCCGGGCCGGCCGCTGCACCGTCGTGGGCCATGTGCTCGGCATGGTCGCCGGACATCGGCATCGGCGTGTTTTCCATGGCCCACGGCACGGTCTGGCGGGTGGCGGTGTTGAGGCTGCGCGCCTCGACGTCGGACTTCGGCACGTCATCCCACATGGCGGCCGGGAACACGTTCCACACTTCGGCGTATTGCTTACCCCAGAAGCCGGTCCAGGTCATGCCACTCAGCAGCATCACCAGCAGCAGGGACGCGCCCCAGAACCCGGTGACCGCATGCAGGTCGCGCCACAATACGCGACCACGACTGTTCAGGCGTGGCCACAAAATGCCGGCGGCCTGACCGCGCGGCCACCACAGGAAAATGCCCGACACCACCAGCACCACGCCCCAACCGGCGGCCAGTTCGATCAGCCGATCGCCAACGGTGCCGATCATCAGCTCGCCGTGAATCGACCGGGCAATGGCTTGCAGGTTCTTCTTGGCGTCTTGCTCGCCGAGGATGTCACCGTGGTACGGATCGACGAAAACGTTCAGCTCCTTGTCATCGTTGAGCACCACAAACTGCGCGCTGCGCTCGGCGTTGACCGGCGGCAGGTATTGGGTGACCTGGCCTTGTGGATAAGCCGATTTCACCCGCGTCAGCAGGTCGTCAGCCGGGACGGTGTGATGACCGGCCGGGACGTTGAGCAGGCTGCTGTACATCAGCGAGTCGAGTTGTGGTTTGAACAGATAGACGGTGCCGGTCAGGGCCAGCATCACCATGAATGGCGCAACGAACAATCCGGCATAGAAATGCCAGCGCCACGCCAGGTTGTAGAAATTCACTTTGGGCTGTTTCATCACGTGTGCTCCGCTTGGCTGGATCTTTTAGTTGTTTGTTTTGCGGTTGCTGCGCAACCGATCGCGGGCAAGCCCGCTCCCACAGAGGGAGCGGGCGCCCTCAAGGGTTAGAAGCTCATGTCCACCTTGGTCCAGAGCGTTCGCCCCGGCTCCTTGATGGCTTGGGGGTCATTGGCCGGGTAGCCGAAACCAGCGTTGCCGGCCAGGTTCAAGTGCTCGGCGTAAGCCTTGCCGAACAGGTTGTCGACGCCGCTGCTGACCTTCCAGTTGCTGTTGATCCGATAGGCACCGTTGAGGGAGAACACGCCGAAGCCCGGCGTCTTGCCGAAATCCTTGCCGACCACGTTGCCCTTGTTCTGGTCGATGCGGTTTTGCGCGGCGACCACTCTCCACAGTGCGCCGGCGCTCCAGTTGTCTTCGCTGTAGGTCAGGCCGAAACGGGCATCCAGCGGCGGCATCTGCGGCAATGCACTGCCATCGCTGCTGTTCTTGCCCCAGGCGTAGGCCAGGGTCGCGTCGGCTTTCCAGTTGTCGGTGAGGTTGTAAGCGGTGCCCAGTTCGCCGCCCATGATTCGCGCGTCGATGTTTTCGGCTTGTGAGGTCGTACCCATCATCGTCGGGGTGTAGTTGAACAGGATGTAATCGCGCACCTGCCCGATGTAAGCCGAGGCCCAGGCTTCGAGGTCTTCGGTCTTGTATTGCAGGCCGAAATCGAGCTGGGTGGTTTTTTCCGGTTTGATCGAATCGAAGGCATTCACCGAACCGGCGGGGCCGGACTTGGGTGAAAACAGCTCCCAGTAATCCGGGAACCGCTGGGTGTGACCGAGGCCGGCATACAAGGTGGTCGGGCTGTCGGCCAGGTCATGCTCGTAGCGGATGAAACCGCTGGGCAGGGTATCGGCGCGGGTGTCGTCGGCGGTCGGATTCGGGCGGGTCATCATGCCCGAACCGATGCTCTGCCGAAAATCCTTGGCCGAGGCACGGTCCAGGCGTGCGCCGCTGATCAGGCGGTCACGGTCGGCGGCGTACCAGGTCAATTCGCCGAAGACTCCGTAGTTATGGAAGTCGGCATCCTTGGTGTAGGGCAGGTCCTTGTAGGTGTCGACGCCCATGGCGCTGCGCTGGCGATGCTCGTTGGTCTGCGCGTCGATACCGCTGATCAGCTGCACATCAGCCCAGCGCCAGGTGGCCTTGACCCGGGCGCCGAGGGTGCGGCGGTCGACGTTGGAGGCCATGGGCCCGGCCATCATCCCGGTACCGGACGGCGTGCGCAGGGTGTAGTTGTCCATCACGTGGTCGGCGTAGTTGTAGTAGACCTGCGCCTCGACCTTATCCAGTACGTCGCCGATGTTGGACTGCTCGAACCGCAGGCCGAGGCTTTCGCGCAGGAACTGCGAACCGTCCATGCCGCGCCCGGCGTAGCGGGCTTCGCCATCGCCACGGCCGGCGGTCAGTTCCAGCAAGGTGTCGGTATTCGGCGTCCAGCCGACGGCCACGTCGCCGTTCCATTTGTCATAGCGCGACGCCACTGTGTCGTTGTTGCCATCCTGGTAGTCGTCGGAGTGCGCGGTGTTGCCGATGACCCGCACATAACCCGACTGACCGCCGGCTGCGGCGTCCACCAGTTTGTCGAAGCGACCGTAGGAGCCGGCCAGCACGCTGGCATTGACCCGTGTACCGAGTTCGCCGAAGTGCTCCGGTTCGCGGTCGAACAGGATAGTGCCAGCCGAGGAACCCGGCCCCCACAGTACGGTTTGCGGGCCTTTGATTACGGTGAGTTTGTCGTAGGTTTCCGGCGAGATGTAGGAAGTCGGCGCGTCCATCCGGCCCGGGCAGGCGCCGAGCATCATGCCGCCGTTGGTGAGTATGTTCAGCCGCGAGCCGAACATGCCGCGCAGCACCGGGTCACCATTGGTGCCGCCATTGCGCACCATGGCAAAGCCGGGGATGGTCTTCAGGTAATCGGCGCCATCGCTTGCCGGCACCGGTTGGCGCGGGTCCTTGGGGTTGGTGACGATGGTCAAGGGCGAGCTGGGCGCAACGGCGGTAATCACCGTCGGGCTCAGTTCTTCACTGTGACCGGCATGATCATCGGCCAGCGCAGAAGGCGCCAGCAAAGCACCGCACAGGATGGCGGTGGCGTGCCTGAAACGAACGCCGGATTCGTTCAGGGCATAAGAGGCTTGGGCAGGGCTCAAGCACGGGACAGCGGAAAACCTGGACATGACAATTTCCATCGAACAGTCGTAAACGACACGGCCGGCAGCCTGAAGCTGTCCCTGTGGGAGCGGGCTTGCTCGCGAAAGCGGTGTGCCAGACGACATCAACGTTGACTGACACTCCCTCTTCGCGAGCAAGCTCGCTCCCACAGGTTGCTTTGGCTGTCTTGCGGACCGTGTGAAATCAGAAGTGAGTGTTTACGCGACGACGGGCGGGGCGCGGGTGCGGGCGCCGGGGAAGAAGGTTTGCCGGGCATGGCCCAGGAGCGGAGAGGGTGTGGTGAAGGTGTTGACGGGCGGGATGACGAAGTTGGCGAAAGACACGCTACCGGTCAGCGCCGGGCAATTGAACAGCAGGCTGCAATAGCCGCATTTTTCCCACAGCACATGGTGCCCGGGGGCTGGCGGGCAATGCTCGGCGGTGGCTTGCGTGGCATGGCCGGCATGCTCCATCGCCGACATGTCCATCGGCATGTCCATGCTCATACCCGCAGGCATGCTCATCGACATGGCGCGCGAATCCACCGGCATCGACTGAGAAATCAGCGGACCGATAAAGATCATCAACATGGCGAACAGGCTGATCCAGCTGCCGCGTGTCAGGCTCAATGCCTGATTGCGTGAACTGGATGACCTGGCGCTAAGCGGGCGCATGGGCGTTTTCAGTTCAGGCGATTACGGCTTGTGCACGTGCGCTTGCATGGTGTCCGGCGCCTGCTTCTGCACCGCGACTTCGACCGTCACGTCACCGGATTTCTCGAAGTGCAGCGTCATGGGGAAACGCTTGCCGTCAACCAGCAGGCTGCGGTCCTTGAGGCCCAGCAACATCACGTGATAGGCCATGGGGGCGAAAGTGACCTCGCCACCGGCGGGCACTTCCACGCTCGGAACGTGCTGCATCTTCATCATGTCGCCTTGCATCACGTGCTCATGCAATTGCGCTTCGCCCGCAATCGGGGTGTCGACGCCGAGCAGGCGGTCGGCGGTCTTGCCTTGATTGTCGATCACGAAATACGCCGCAACAGTGGGCGCATTGGGCGGCAACTCCTGGGACCACGGATGAGCGATTTCCAGTGTGCCGACCTTGTATTCGTGGGCATTGGCAAAGCAGGCAGGCAGCAGCAACGCAGCCAGAACGATGAGTTTGTTCAACATGGCAGTTCTCCGGAACGATTTAAAACGCAGTCAATTGCGAGAAAAAATCACACCAGAGGGGACGCGCGGGGGTTGAGACTCGGCCATTGCTGGCGCGGTGACGGGCTGTCGAGCGAGGTGGCGGGCAGGCTTCGGTTGGATTCGAAGTGCGCGAAATACAGCTGTGGCGAATGCCCCGGCAACGCCACCAATGGCGCAGAACCGGAGCAGCACCAGCAATGCTGCATGTTGGAATGATCGTCGTTTTGCGGGGCTTTCCGTTCAAGGTCCCCGATGGAAATCGCCACCATCCTGGTGCCGCTGGAGCTGCAGAAACTGCCCCACAACAACTGTTCGGCAGGTGAATTTGCCGTTTGCGCCATCGCTCCGGACATCGGCATGGCGAGCATGTTGAACAGCACTGCGAAGCAGGCTATCCAGGCAATTGCGAGCCGTTGTCGGGACATGGGAAAAAATCCGTTTGGGTGGGCGATCAGGCGCGGGCTATTTAGCCTGATCAGGGCCGATAAGTAAAAAGGCGGCGTGCGGTTTGGTGTCGCAGCACAAAGACGTCAGCTCAGTGCGCACGTACCGCATGTACTTGTATTTCTACTCCAAGCGTAGCGCGAATTACGGCGAATATTGCAGCCAGGTTGTCCATGCTTGGGTTGCCTTTGGCGGACAACATTCGATGGAGGCTTTTGCTGGGCTTTGCCGTTTCCTTTGCCAGTTCTTCAAAACCAACGGTGGCGTTGATGAGGTCGCGCAGGATGATCCGCGCCATTTCGGGTTCGCCGTTAAGAAACAGAGTAGCAGCCTCATCCAACAGTGCCTGGGCGAACTCGGGATCACGTTGGGCACGCTCGGCAATGGTGTGTTTGTAGCTTCGGGTGAGCGCCATGACGTTATCTCCGGTGTCGTTCAGTCTTTTTTCGGGATCGAAACTCGGCTATCAGTACTTTCGCCTGTTTGATGTCAGTTTTTTGTGTGGACTTTTCACCGCCACCAAAAAGGATGATCAGGTGTTTCCCTTCTTGAACGAGATAGATTCTATAGCCCGGCCCCCAATTTATCCGGTACTCGCCGAGCCCGTCGAACCACTTGATGTTTGATGTGTTTCCTAACTCGAGGCGCAGCAACGCGGTGGATACCTTAAGCGCTGCTTGCACATTCAAGCTGGAAAACCAGCGACCAAAGGGGCTGGTTTCGTTGTCCTGTACGTATTCTTCGAGTGTGATCACAGGCGGCCCTGACGGTAACAAATAGGTTACTTATCATGCAAGCCAATGATCCTGACCTAATGAGCGAAGACCGACAACGCGCCAAGTGTTTCCTCAGGCGTCAGGAACTCCCGATCAACTCCCGGCAACATCGGCCGCTTCAAGACAATCACCGGCACACCACGCTCTCGCGCCACTTCCAGCTTCGGCTCGGTCGCTGTGCTGCCGCTGTTCTTGCTGATCAGCACGTCGATGTTTCGCCGTTCGAACAACTCTCGTTCATCGTCGATCAGGAAGGGCCCACGTGCGCCGATCACTTCGCAGCGCTCGTTGCCCGGATACACGTCCAGTGCGCGCAGGGTCCAGAATTGCTCCGCAGGAATTTCCTCCAGGTGTTGCAGGGGCTCGCGCCCGAGGGTGAACAGCGGGCGACGGAAGGGCTTCAGGGCGTCGATCAGTCCGGCCCAATCACTGACTTCCCGCCAGTCATCACCCGCCTGGGCTTGCCAGGCCGGACGCCGTAGCGCCCAGCAGGGAATGCCGCTCAAGCGCGCGGCGGTCGCGGCGTTCTGGCTGATTTGGGCGGCGTAGGGGTGAGTGGCATCTAGCAGCAGATCGATACCTTCATCGCCAATGAACTGCGCCAGACCCTCGGCACCGCCGTAGCCGCCGACGCGCACCTGGCATTGCAGATCGGTCGGCACCCGACCGACACCGGCCAAGCTGTAGATATGTTGCGGTCCCAGCGTGCGGGCAATGGCCATGGCTTCGGTCACGCCGCCGAGCAAGAGGATGCGATTCATTGAAATGCTCCCGCATGGCCAACGATCCCGCCCTGGCGATCGATGGCGAAGACTTCCACCTGAACCTGCGCCGGCACCACGCTGCGGGCAAAATCCAGGGCGTGCTGACAGACTGCATCACCCAGGGCGACCCCGGCTGCGGCGGCCATGGCCAGTGCCTGCTGGCTGGTGTTGGCCTCGCGGATATTCTGCTGCAACGCCGCATCGGCGCCGACCTGCGCCGCCCATAACGCCAGTTGCGGCAGGTCAATGCTCGAATGACGACTGTGCAAATCCATGTGCCCGGCCGCCAGTTTGCTGATCTTGCCGAATCCACCGCACAGGCTGAGTTTATCCACAGGTACTTTGCGCAGGTACTTGAGCGCGGCGCCAACGAAGTCGCCCATTTCGATCAGGGCGATTTCCGGCAGGTTGTAGACCCGGCGCATGGTGTCTTCGCTGGCGTTGCCGGTGCAGGCGGCGATGTGCAGGTAACCGTTGGTTTTCGCCACGTCGATGCCCTGGTGGATCGAGGCGATGTAGGCCGCACAGGAAAACGGCCGGACGATGCCGCTGGTGCCGAGGATCGACAGGCCGCCAAGAATGCCCAGGCGCGGGTTCATGGTTTTCAGTGCCAGTGCTTCGCCGTTCTCGACATTGACCGTGACCTCGAAGCCGCCGCTGTAGCCGAGTTCATCGGCCAGTCGGGCCAGGTGTTCGCTGATCATTTTGCGCGGCACCGGGTTGATCGCGGGCTCGCCGACACCCAGCACCAGCCCGGGACGGGTCACAGTGCCGACGCCACGACCGGCCTTGAAGCGCGTCCCCGGTTCGCTGCTCAGGTGCACCTGGGAGTAGAGCAGGGCACCGTGAGTCACGTCCGGATCGTCACCGGCGTCCTTGAGGGTTCCCGCTTCGGCGCCGTCCTCGGTCAGGCGGCAGAACTCCAGGCGCATCTGCACCTGTTTGCCCTTGGGCAACACGATTTCCACCGCATCGGCCGCTGTGCCAGCCAGCAGCAGGCGCGCGGCGGCGAGGCTGGTGGCCGTGGCGCAACTGCCGGTGGTCAGGCCGCTGCGCAGGGGGGCGGGTTGTTCGGCGGTTTCGTCACGCATCGAAGGGTTTCGTCACGTCCAGCAAGGTAATCGGCAAGGCCTGGCGCCAGGTGTCGAAGTCGCCCAGGGGTTGGGCCTGGGCGATATGAATTCGCGTTAGCTCCCCACCGTGTTGCTCGCGCCAGGCCATCAGGGTCATTTCACTTTGCAGGGTGACTGCGTTGGCAATCAGCCGGCCACCGGGTTTGAGTTCGGCCCAGCAGGTATCGAGCACGCCCTCGCGGGTGACACCGCCGCCGATGAAAATCGCATCCGGCCGCTCCAGCCCGGTCAATGCTTGCGGCGCGCTGCCGCGAACCAGTTGCAGACCGGGAACGCCGAGGGCATCGCGGTTATGTTCGATCAACCCTTGTCGGCCCGCATCCGCCTCGATGGCCAGGGCGCGGCAACCGGGGTGGGCGCGCATCCATTCGATGCCGATCGAGCCGCTGCCGGCGCCGACGTCCCACAACAGTTCGCCGGGGATCGGGGCCAGGCGCGCGAGAGTGATGGCGCGTACATCGCGTTTGGTCAGTTGGCCGTCGTGCTTGAAGGCAGAGTCCGGCAGGCCGGCCAGTCGCGACAGGCGCAGCGTGTTCGGTTCGGCGATGCACTCGATGGCGATCAGGTTCAGGTCGGCGATCACAGGATCGGCCCAGTCCTTGGCGATGCCGTCGACACGTCGCTCGGCTTCACCGCCCAAATGTTCGAGCACGGTTATCCGGCTCGGACCGAAACCACGTTCACGCAGCAGTGCGGCGATGGCGGCGGGGCTGCTGCCGTCGTTACTCAACACCAGCAAGCGCACGCCACTACACAATTGCGCGCTGAGTGCGGCGACGGGGCGGGCAACCACCGATAACGTGACCACTTCCTGCAAGGGCCAACCCATTCGTGCCGCAGCCAGTGAGCAGGAGGACGGTGCAGGAAGCGTCAGCATCTCGGCGGCGGGGAGTTGCCGTGCGAGGCTGGCGCCGACGCCGAAAAACATCGGATCGCCACTGGCCAGGACGCAAACGGGTTCGCCACGGAGCGACAGCAGCGACTCAAGGCAGAAGGGGCTCGGCCACGGCTGGCGCTCACCGCCTATACACGGCGGGAGCAAATCCAGATGCCGCTGGCCGCCGAAGATTTTCGAGGCGCGCAACAGCGCATGCCGGGCGTTCTTGCCCAGGCCCTTGAAACCGTCTTCGCCGATGCCTACTACCGTCAGCCAGGGTGTCATGCCATTCCTCAATCACGCGTTCAACGTTGTTGGGCGGCATGATAGCGCGGGTTCCTTGAGCTGACTGCCTTGTCTTCCCGACCGGAGTCTTTTCATGCTGCGAAGTAAAGCAGGCATAATACCGCGCACTTTCGCCGTGAACTGCCTCGCCACCTGAACGGGTCCGCCTTGAACCAACGTCCGCTGTCCGCTGCCTTACGCCCCTCGGCCTGTCCGGGGTTGCTGCGTATTGTCCCGGCGCTGGATGGCGGCATCTGCCGGATCAAGCTGGACGGTGGTTCGATCAGCAGCGACCAGGCCGAGGCCGTAGCGTCTGCGGCCGAACGTTACGCCGGCGGGGCGATCGAGGCGACCAACCGGGCCAACCTGCAGATCCGCGGCATTGGCAACGAGCAAGCGGCGTTGATCGACAGCCTGCTGGCCACCGGTCTGGGGCCGCGTACGGCGGCTGGCGATGATGTGCGCAACCTGATGCTCAGCCCCGGCGCCGGGATCGATCGGCGCATGCTGTTCGACACTCGCCCGCTGGCCGGGCAGATCCTCGCCACACTGCAAAGCCAGGAAGCGTTCCACGACCTCAGTGCCAAGTTCGCCGTGCAGCTTGATGGCGGCGAAGACCTGGCGATGCTCGAACATCCCCATGACTTGTGGCTCTCGGCGTTTGACCAAGACGGCGAGCGACGGTTGGCGTTCGGTCTGGCGGGATGCCCGACGGACAGCCCGGCAGGTTCGGTTGCGCTGGCTGACGGACACACACTGGTGGTCGTGGTCCTTGAGTTGTTTCTTGAACTGGCGCGCCCCGAGCAGACGCGAATGCGCCATTTGCTGGCCGAGTACCCGATCGAGGGCATTTTGCTTCGACTGGCCGAGCGAGTGCCGCTGCAAGCCGTTGTCGGTTGGCAGCGGGTTTCGGGCTCCGGTGATTTGCACCTGGGCGCCCATCCCCAGGCCGAGTCCGGTGTTGTCTATGTGGGGGCCGTCCCGCCGCTGGGGCGGCTCGATCCGGCGATGCTGCGGGGGGTGGCACAACTGGCGCGCGAGTTTGGTGATTCCAGTCTGCGCTTCACGCCCTGGCAAAGCCTGTTGCTGTCCAATGTCCGCATGGAAAACGCCGCCGAAGTCATGGGGCGTTTGCAACGTTTGGGCTTGTCCTGTGAAGCCGGTCAGCCATTGTCCCGGTTGATCGCCTGCACTGGTTCCAGCGGCTGCGCCAAGGGATTGGCCGAGACCAAGGGCGATGCCCTGCAACTGGCCGCGCTGCTGCACAGCCATGGACCGGCACTGAACATACACCTGAGCGGTTGCCCGCGCTCCTGCGCCGCCGCGCATACGGCGCCCGCCACATTACTGGCCGTCGCCCACGGTCACTACGATCTCTATTTTCGCGATGCAGCGCAGCCGGGTTTCGGCGCGCTGCACGCACGCAACCTTACTATTGAAGCGGTCGCGGCCCTGCTCGACGCCCGCTCACGGAGCCCCCTTGATGCTTGATTACATCCGCGACGGTCAGGAGATCTATCGCAACTCCTTCGCGATCATTCGCGCCGAGGCCAACCTCGACCGAATCCCGGCCGATCTGGAGAAACTTGCGGTCCGTGTCATTCACGCCTGCGGCATGGTCGATGCCATCGACGGCTTGCAGTTTTCCGCAGGGGCGGGCAAGGCCGGGCGTGATGCGCTGGCGGCCGGCGCGCCGATTCTGTGCGATGCGCGGATGGTCTCCGAAGGCGTTACCCGCGCGCGGTTGCCGGCGAACAATCCGGTGATCTGCACCTTGCGCGACGAGAGCGTTCCGGAACTGGCTCGTGAATTGGGTAACACCCGCTCTGCCGCTGCGCTGGAACTGTGGCGCCCGCACCTGGAAGGCAGCGTGGTGGTCATCGGCAACGCCCCGACGGCACTGTTTTACCTGCTGGAAATGCTCGACGCCGGTGCACCGAAACCGGCGCTGATCCTCGGTTTTCCAGTGGGCTTCGTCGGTGCCGCCGAATCCAAGGCAGCGCTGGCGGCCGACAGCCGTGGCGTGCCTTTCGTCATCATGCAAGGTCGCCTGGGCGGAAGCGCCATGGCCGCCGCCGCCGTCAATGCCCTCGCCACGGAGATCGAATGATGCAGCAACCTGGACGTTTGATCGGCCTCGGCGTCGGCCCTGGTGATCCGGAACTGATTACCGTCAAGGCCCTGCGCTTGCTGCGCGAGTCGCCGGTGGTGGCGTACTTCGTCGCCAAGGGCAAGAAGGGCAACGCCTTCGGCATCATCGAGGCGCATCTGCAGGAAGCACAGAATCTGTTACCGCTGGTGTACCCGGTGACCACCGAAGCGTTGCCGGCACCGTTGTCCTACGAGCAAGTGATCAGCGACTTCTACGATGACGCCGCCGACGAACTGGCGACGCATCTCGATGCCGGTCGCGACGTGGCGGTGATCTGCGAAGGCGATCCGTTCTTCTACGGCTCCTATATGTACTTGCACGACCGGCTCGCCGAGCGTTATCAGGCCGAAGTCGTGCCGGGCGTGTGCTCGATGCTCGGCGGCGCCTCGGTGCTCGGTGCGCCGCTGGTGTATCGCAATCAGAGTCTGTCGGTGTTGTCCGGTGTGTTGCCGCACGACGAACTCAAGCGTCGCCTGGCCGATGCCGATGCGGCGGTGATCATGAAATTGGGGCGCAACTTTCCCAAGGTTCGCCAAGTACTGGAAGAACTCGGTCTGGCCGAGCGCGCGTTGTATGTCGAGCGCGCGACCATGGCCAATCAGAAGATCGTGCCGCTGGATCAGGTCGAGCCGATGTCCTCGCCGTACTTCTCGTTGATCATCGTTCCCGGTGAAAGGTGGCAAGGCTGATGACCCGTCCAGTCCCGGCGATTGTCATTCTTGGCAATGGCAGCCTCGCTACCGCACGCAACATTCAGCAGGTGTACCCCGAAGCCCTGATCCATGGCCTGGCCGAACGGGTCGAAGGCGCGGATCGTGTCTATCACGAATTCGGCGCGACCCTGCGCGAGTTCTATCAACAGGGCACACCGATCATTGCCCTGTGCGCGGCCGGGATCGTGATCCGCACGCTGGCGCCCTTGTTACTGGAAAAAGGCGCCGAACCACCGGTATTGGCGGTGGCCGAAGACGGCAGCGCCGTGGTTCCACTGCTGGGTGGTCTTGGTGGGGTAAATGTGATGGCGCGGGAGATTGCCGCCGCGCTTGAAGTCGCGGCGGCGATCACCACCAGCGGCGAGTTGCGTTTCGGCACCTGCCTGCTCAACCCGCCCAGCGGTTATGCCCTTGGTGATCTGGAGCTGGGCAAGCGTTTCGTCTCCGATTTGCTCGCCGGCGAAACGGTGCGTATTGAAGGTGAGGCCCCGTGGTTGGCGCAGGCGCAGTTGCCTGAAGATGCGCAGGCTCGACTGGCGGTGCATGTCAGTCATGCCGAACGGGCACCTGCGGCCAACGAATTGTTGATCTACCCGCGCAATGTGGTGGTCGCCGTGGAAGCTGGTCTGGTGAACGTCGCGGGAGCGGCGCGCGAGGCGTTGCATCAGGCAGGAATCGCCGTGCAGTCGCTGGCCTGCCTGTTGGCCGCCGACACCGAAATGGCCAGCGCGGCGTTGCGTGAGGCAGTGCTTGAACTGGGTGTGCCGTTGCGTTTTGCCGGTGTCGGGGCTGATCTCGACGAGCGCCTGCGTCAAGCCATCGGCCAGCCAGTCACCCTCCATGGCGACGATACGCTCGCTATTGCGGTGGCCGATCAGCCACTGGACCCGCTGCAGATCGGCCGCCCGCGTGGACGTTTGGCCGTGATCGGCTTGGGGCCAGGCGCTGCCGAGCTGATGGTGCCGGCCGTGAAGGCTGAACTGGCCCGGGCAACCGACGTGCTGGGTTACGAAACCTACGTGCGCATGGCCGGGCCGTTTCGCGATGATCAGGTGCAGCATTGCACCGACAACCGCGAAGAGATGCAACGCGCCCGTCACGCTTTCGAACTGGCGGCCCAAGGACGTTCGGTGGTGGTGGTTTCTTCAGGCGATCCGGGTGTTTTCGCCATGGCCGCTGCGGTGCTGGAAGCGCTGCACGAGTCCACCGACGTCCATTGGCACAACGTCGATCTGGAAATTCTGCCGGGGGTTTCGGCTTCGCTGGCGACGGCTGCCCAGGCCGGTGCGCCGCTGGGGCATGACTTCTGTGTGCTGTCGCTGTCGGATAACCTCAAGCCATGGGCAATCATCGAGAAACGCCTGGACCTGGCCGCGCAAGCCGACCTGGCCCTGGCCTTCTACAACCCGATCTCGCGTTCTCGTCCGTGGCAATTGGGCCAGGCGCTGGACATCGTCGCCCGGCACCGCGTGCCTGAGACTCCTGTGGTGTTGGGTCGGGATATCGGGCGTCCGGGGCAGACGCTGCGGGCCACCACCCTTGGTCAGTTGACCCCGGATCAGGTCGACATGCGCACCATGGTGTTGATCGGTTCATCCCTGACCTGTGTTTTTCCTCGCGCTGGAGGCGGAGAGTGGGTCTACACGCCTCGTTGGTACCCACGCAAACCCGCTACCTGAGTGAAAGCGACTTTGTTCAAAGGTCGCTGATGTTCAAGGTAATAAGTAACTAATGATAAGGCCTGCGATTGACGAAAGTTGTCGCGGGCCTTTTTATTTTCTAATAACTCCTGAAATAAGTTCTAAGTGTTTTTGCTTTGACCGGTTTAACTTTGCGCTTTAGTTTTCAGGTGGTCGCATGAGGCGGCTTATTTATTAAAAGGAAGTTTAAATGACCGATATAAATGATTACTCAATGACTCAAGTTGCATTTGATGATGCCATGCAGGATAGGTATTTCAAAGGTGTTGCGGCAGAACTGAAAAGCGTCGCGCCAAGGGTGCGGGCCAAGCGTTCCGCCTCGATCCTGAGCACAGCATCGAGTGATTCGTCGGCGCAAGGTGTAGGGACTTCGGTAGTAGGGCCCTCGCTGGTGGTCTTCGACCAGGCGCTTTCGGAGGACGACAGGCAAGATGCGCTGGACTGCCAGCAGTTTGCTGAGGCGGTGGTCCGGCGCCTGCCCGAGGGAACCAGCAACGAAGAGCGCTACCTGAAGTACAACGAGGCATTGTTGGCGGTGGGCTGGGTGACGGAAAGCTTTACCTACAAGAAATATGTCAGCAAACAGCTCACCATCACGATGAATGAGGCCGTGTTGCAGGTGCTGGAGACCGTCATTTCCGGAGGTGCGAGCAGCGTCCTGAACCTGGTGGCGTCGGGTTTCAGCAAGCTTAAAGGCGATAAGGACGCACTGAAGATTGTCGATGCCGGCAGCAAGAAAAACGACGTCGTCAGTTTCAAGGCGGTGCCTTGCATTGCGACGCCAGGCGGTGGCATGTCCATGTTGATGGGCGGCCTTGACTTGGTGGACAAGGAATACAACGGCAATTTTTTATTCGTGACATACAAGACCCAAGGTTTGCAGGTTTTCCAGGGTGCCGGTGTGCGCAAGTTTAATCGGCGTGCATTTGATCGAAAGAAAAACATGGTTTATGCCTATAACGATCAATTTGCCGATGGCCTTTTCAAACAACTGGCAGGTCAATAAGGCGGGTAGGCTTTAATCGATCAAGATACTGACTATATGGAGTGAATATGCCTGCGTCTGTTAATGCTGTTGTAGTGGGCGGTTGCTTGTTGTCTTTTGCGCAAAGTGTGAACTCGCAAGATCAGCAGGATATTCAGGACTGTCTGTTGTACGCGGAGTTGGCGGCCAATGAAAAATACCCGGGGCAGGTGTCGAGGAAGGTCTGGTTCGATTACTTTCAAGGGCGATTGCTCAAGGCGGGATACACACTCAAGACCATCGTTCCGGCGGAGCCGATCCGGGTCAAGAGTGTCCATCAGTTGCTCGGTGCCAGCTACAGCGTGATGGGCAGCGTGGGCGTGGAGCGCTTGGGCCAGCTCTTCAATAACACCTATAAAGCGTTGCGGCTGGATGAGTTTGCCTGGGAGTTCTTTCGCAGCAATGTTGCCAAAGGCGGCTCGGGTATCCTCAAGTGCGCGCCTTGCGAGCGACTCGCCTCGGGTGAAGTGATCGTCTGCCTGCTTGGCTTGCGCTACAGCGCGACCGTGATTGAAAGTGACTTTTTCCTGTGGAGCGAGTTCGATCGAGAGCTAGCGATCATTCCCGATGGCGGGGTGTTCGTGTTCGACCGACGGGCGTTTGAAAACTACCGTAAACGGGTCCATGAGAAAATCGAAGCTTATTCGAACAAGGTGTTCGTGCGTAAACTCCAGTCCTGATTGAAAGGCTTTGCCCGCAGTAAACGACAAGGCCCTGTGATTGATGCACAGGGCCTTGTTTTCGGGTTTGCACAAGCCATCGCTTCAGGGTACCAGGTAGCCCTTGACCCCGGTGAAGATGATCTGAGCCGCCAGTGCGCACACGAACAACCCCATCAATCGGCTGACGATCTGTAGCCCCTGGTCGCCGAGAATGCGCTCGATACGACCGGACAAAAACAGCACCACGCCCACGGTAAAACTGGCCAGGGCAATGCTGACAATGGCCGTGAGCTTGTCGTCCCAGTGCGGTTGGCTCACGCCCATCACCAGCAAGGCGCCGATGGTGCCGGGGCCGACTGTCAGCGGGATGGTCAGCGGAACGATGGTGACATCCTGCTGCACGTTGTCGGTCTGTACCGCCGATTTACCTTGCGCCATGCCCAGCGCCGAGATGAACAGCACGCTGCCGGCACCGATACGAAAGGCGTCCACGGTAATGCCGAACACACTGAAAATCACTCGGCCGAACAAGTAAAGCAGGACGCTGGAGACCAGGGTGGCGACCGCTACTTTCCAGGCCAGCCGACGCTGTTCCTTGCGCGAATAACCACGGGTCAGGCTGATGAAGCAGGACAACACGAAGAATGGGCTGTAGAGCACCAGCATCTTCAGATAAACGCTGAACAACACATGGAGCATGGTGCCGGGCTCACTGGCGAGGGAAGTCGAGAGGGAGTCTATCAGGGGTTGCGAAGTCTGTCGGCTCAGGAGGTTTGGGTTGTGGTGCGATTCTGCTGGTCACGCTGGGCGACCCAGTGCTCGATCAGTTCGCGCAACTGCGACAGTTCCACCGGCTTGGCCATGTGTCCGTCCATGCCGGCCTGGCGCGCACGCTCTTTGTGTTCGGCAAGGATATGGGCGGTCAACGCCACCACAGGGGTGCGAACCCGCTGGTTGCCGACTTCCCAGGCGCGCAATTGCTGGGTGGCCGAGAAGCCGTCGAGGATCGGCATTTCGCAGTCCATCAGCACCAGGTCGTAACGCTGGGCTTTCATCGCCTGCAGGGCTTCTTCGCCGTTGCAGGCGGTATCCGGTTGCAGGTTGAGCTTGCTCAACATGCCGCGGATTACCTTGGTCGAGATGCTGTTGTCTTCAGCCACCAGAATGCGGAAGTCGCAGGGGACCTTGACCGGCAGCGCCGGGCCGCTCGGCACGGGCTGGGTCGCGACGAGTCCTTTGTTGCGCTGGGTCAGTTCGTCGGCCAGGGTGGTCTTGAGGGTGTAGCCGGCCACCGGTTTGGCGAGGATGCGCTTGATCCCGGAGTTGCGCGCGATGATCTTGCTCGGCGCATTGCTGATGCCGGTGAGCATGATCAGCAGGATGTCATGGTTCAGGCTCGGGTCTTCCTTGATCTTGGCCGCCAGTTGCATGCCGGTCATGCCGGGCATGTTCTGGTCCAGCAGGACCACATCGAAGTAATCGCGCAAATGAGCCTTGGTCCGCAGCAGGGCCAGCGCCTCCTTGCCGGAAGATGCGGCGCTGACGTTCAGGCCCCAGGCGCTGCATTGCTGCACCAGTACCTTGCGACAGGTGTCATTGTCGTCCACCACCAATACCCGCGCACCTTGCAGCGGGCCGTCGAGGTCGGAGGTCGGGTGTTCGAGGCGATCCGGGTCCAGCGGCAGGGTCAGCCACAGGGTGCTGCCCTGGTTGTTGCCGCTCTTGATCCCGAATTCCCCCTGCATCAAGCGGATCAGCTGGCGCGCAATCACCAGCCCCAGGTTGCCGCCCAGCTGGGTGGCCGAAAGAAAATGCCGGCTGTGCAGTTCGGCGTGCATCAGGGCGTCGCGTTCTTCGGCGTCCATTGGCTCGCCGCTGTCCTGCACGGCGATACGCAGGCGTGGTTTGGTGTTGCGCTCGTCAAGCGCCACGACGATCAGGATTTCGCCTTCATCGGTTTTTTTCAGGGCGTTTTCAAGCAGGCTCAACAGCGTCTGGCGCAAGCGTGTCGGGTCACCGCTGATCACCCGCGGCACTTGCGGCTGGATGAAACTGATCAACTCGACGTTTTGCTGCTCGGCCTTGGCGCGGAAGATGCTCAGGCAGTCTTCGATCAGCGCGTTGAGGTCGAACTGCACATCGTCCAGCTCGATCTGTCCGGACTCGAGTTTGGAAATGTCGAGAATTTCGTTGATCAGTGTCAGCAGCTCGTTGCCGGCGCTGTGGATCGTCTGCACATAGTCGCGTTGCTTGACCGAAAGCGGTGTGCCCAGCAGCAGCTCGGTCATGCCGAGGACGCCGTTCATCGGGGTGCGGATCTCATGGCTGATCTTCGCCAGAAACTCGGCCTTGGCGTTGATCTCGGCGTTGCTGGCTGCCAGGTCACGGCTGATGCTGAAGCGGTCTTCGGTGATGCGGCGCTGGCGCTCGCTCAGTGCAATGCTCATCAACAGGCCGCTGATGCAGATGAACACCAGCAAGGTGGTGATCAAACCATGGGGTTCGATCAGGGTCAGCCCCAACAGCGCGGGCAGGATGACCAGTGTCCCGAGGTTGAACACCACCATGGCCGCCACGAAGAGGCGAGCCGGGCGATAACCTTTTTGCCAGTGATAGGCGCTGATGAACAGCATGGTCAGGCCAGCCAGGGCGACCATGCCGTAGGTAATGAAGTTCAGCGGCAAGGTATTGACGAACAGCAGCATCAGGCCGCACGCGGTGATGAGCAGGACCTCGCCAAGCAGCAACCGGTTCAGCGGATGCGGCCCGAGCGGGGCGAAGAAGCGATAGGCAAGCATCAGGCCGCAGGGCGCAGTCATTATCAATGCCAGGTAAGCCCCTGGCGTTTGCAGTGCATGCCAGTCCGGCAGCCAAGGGCCGGCGAGGTTCAGCAACAACAGCAGGCTGAGCATCAACAACCCTTCGCACGTTGCCAACCAGAGGGCGCTGCGCGAGCGGGTGTAGGCGTAGCGGATAAGGTTGTGCAGGATCAGCATGGCGATGCAACCGAACAGCAGGCCATAGATCAGCGTCTGGTTCTGGTTGGCGGCCGAGATGACTGCCGATTGCAAGGTGATATAGGGCCGTAACTGGTGGTCGGAGGCCAGTCGCAGGTATACGTCGAGGGGGTTGTCGCTTTGCGGCAGGGCCAGCATGAAGTCGCTGCTGGGCAATGGTCGCTCGGATTGGGGACGTTCGTTGCCCGTGCTGGATTGATCGATCAGCTTGTCGCCGTCCAGTACGTACATGTTGAACTGGCGCAGGTCAGGCGCGAACACGCGCAGCAACTGTTCGTGTTTGCCCGGTGCAAGCCTGAATCGCAACCATAACGCGCCATCGGGTTCGGCTGCGGTAATGCGGTCGAGTTCGATGGGGCTGAATTGATTGGTGTAACGTGCGGAACGGATGTCGCTCAGTTGCAGGTCGCCCTGTTCGTCGAGCAATACCGCCCAGCCACTGCCTTGCGTGGCCTGGGCCGGTAGCATGCAGAGCAAGGTCAGCAAAGTGACGGTCAAGCTTATGGCAATCCTGAGCCAGCGCACGGCGAAATCCCTTCGTTAGGTTGATGCCAGAATATAACGATGCGCGGCGCCGGAACAGCCAGGCAATAAACCGTGTTCATTGCCTGGCGCGGTGTTTACCTTATTCCTGATTTTCGCCACGCTCGCGGGCAATGGCGCGGTAGCCAATGTCCTTGCGATAGAAACAGCCTTCCCAGTCAATCGATGCCGCCAGCTTGTAGGCCTGCTGCTGCGCAGCATCAACGCTGGCGCCCATGGCCGTGGCGCAAAGCACCCGACCACCGGCCGTTACGACTTGACCATCCTTGAGCGCAGTACCGGCGTGGAAGACTTTGCCTTCCAGTGCAGCCGCTGCATCCAGGCCATTGATGGCCACGCCTTTGGCGTAGTCACCAGGATAGCCGCCAGCGGCCAGGACGATGCCGACGCTCGGGCGTGGATCCCATTGTGCTTCTACCTTGTCCAGCGCCTGGGCCAGGGCGGCCTCGACCAGCAGCACCAGGCTCGACTGCAGGCGCAGCATCACCGGTTGGGTCTCAGGGTCGCCGAAGCGGCAGTTGAATTCGATGACTTTTGGGTTACCAGCCTTGTCGATCATCAGACCGGCGTACAGGAAACCAGTGTAGACGTTGCCTTCCTCGGCCATGCCGCGCACGGTCGGCCAGATCACCAGGTCCATGACACGCTTGTGCACTTCGGCGGTGACCACTGGCGCCGGGGAGTAAGCACCCATGCCACCGGTGTTTGGCCCGGTGTCGCCGTCGCCGACGCGTTTGTGGTCCTGGCTGGTGGCCATCGGCAGCACGTTCTTGCCGTCGACCATGACGATGAAACTGGCTTCTTCGCCGTCCAGGAACTCTTCGATGACCACGCGCGAACCCGCATCGCCAAAGGCATTGCCCGCCAGCATGTCGCGCACGGCGTCTTCGGCTTCGGTCAGGGTCATGGCGACGATCACGCCTTTACCGGCGGCCAGGCCATCGGCCTTGATCACGATCGGAGCGCCTTTTTCACGCAGGTAAGCCAGGGCCGGCTCGATCTCGGTGAAGTTCTGGTAGTCGGCAGTCGGGATCTTGTGGCGCGCCAGGAAGTCCTTGGTGAAGGCTTTCGAACCTTCCAGCTGCGCAGCGCCAGCGGTCGGACCGAAGCAATCCAGGCCACGGCTGCGGAACAGATCCACAACACCGGCAACCAGCGGCACTTCAGGGCCAACGATGGTCAGGGAAACGTTTTTCTCGGCAAAGTCTGCCAGTTGCTCAAGCGCCAGTACGTCGATGGCGACGTTCTCGCACTTGGCTTCGATGGCCGTACCGGCGTTGCCCGGAGCCACGAACACCTTCTGCACACGCGGATCCTGAGCCACTTTCCAGGCCAGTGCGTGTTCACGGCCACCGCTGCCAATGATCAAAACATTCATTTCAAAAACCTCGGATGACGCTAATTCTGTTTTAGAACCTAAAGCGCTTCACGCTGTAGGAGGTTGCAATGAAGCCGGTAGATGCAAGGCGGAGTCGGCCTCGATGAGCGGAGTTGCCTTTTGGCAATGAGCATCATCGAGGTCGGCTCCAACGCAGCAGATGCCGGCTTCAGTGCGACCGTTGCCGTATTAGTGACGGAAGTGGCGCATGCCGGTGAATACCATCGCGATGCCGGCTTCGTCGGCAGCAGCAATCACTTCGTTGTCACGCATCGAGCCGCCTGGCTGGATCACCGCAGTGATACCGGCCTTGGCCGCGTTGTCGATGCCGTCGCGGAACGGGAAGAACGCGTCGGATGCCATGACCGCCCCCTGAACCTGCAAACCGGCATGTTCTGCCTTGATTGCAGCGATACGCGCGGAGTTCACGCGGCTCATCTGGCCGGCGCCGACACCGATGGTCTGACGGTTCTTGGCGTAGACGATGGCGTTGGACTTGACGTACTTGGCGACTTTCCAGGCGAAGATCAGGTCGTGGATTTCCTGCTCGCTCGGTGCGCGCTTGGTCACCACTTTCAGGTCGTCGGCGCCGATCATGCCGATGTCGCGGCTCTGTACCAGCAGGCCACCGTTGACGCGCTTGTAGTCCCAGGCCGCCGCGCGGTCAGCCGACCATTCGCCGCAGGCCAGCAGGCGTACGTTGGCTTTTGCAGCCACAATGGCGCGGGCTTCTTCGCTGACGGACGGGGCAATGATCACTTCGACGAACTGACGCTCGACGATAGCTTTTGCAGTTTCAGCATCCAGCTCGCGGTTGAACGCGATGATGCCGCCGAACGCCGATTCGGTGTCGGTGGCGTAGGCCAGGTCGTAGGCCTTGCGGATGCCGCCTTCGGCATCAGGGCTGACAGCCACGCCGCACGGGTTGGCGTGCTTGACGATCACGCAAGCCGGCTTGACGAAGCTCTTCACGCATTCCAGCGCAGCGTCGGTGTCGGCCACGTTGTTGTACGACAGTTCCTTGCCTTGCAGTTGGGTCGCGGTGGCGATGCCGACTTCGGCAGGCTTGGCTTCAACATAGAACGCCGCGCTCTGGTGCGGGTTCTCGCCGTAGCGCATTTCCTGGGCCTTGATGAACTGGCTGTTGAAGGTGCGCGGGAACTCGCTACGACCTTCGGTGCTCAGGGTTTCTGCCGCCTGGTTCACGGTGCCCATGTAGTTGGCGATCATGCCGTCGTAGGCGGCGGTGTGCTCGAAGGCCTTGAGCATCAGGTCGAAACGCTGGGCGTAGGTCAGGCCACCGGCCTTGAGGTTTTCCAGGACGCTGGCGTAATCGCTGGCGTTCACCACGATCGCTACGTCTTTATGGTTTTTCGCTGCCGAACGAACCATGGTCGGGCCGCCGATGTCGATGTTCTCGATGGCGGTCGGCAGGTCGCAGCCTGGCTTGTTGATGGTGGCTTCGAACGGGTACAGGTTGACCGCTACCAGGTCGATCGGCTTGATGCCGTGCTCGTTCATGATGGCGTCGTCGATACCGCGACGACCGAGGATCCCGCCGTGGATTTTCGGGTGCAGGGTCTTCACCCGGCCGTCCATCATTTCGGCAAAACCTGTGTAGTCCGCGACTTCCACTGCGGCAACGCCGTTGTCCTGCAGCAGCTTGAACGTCCCGCCGGTGGAGAGGATCTCGACGCCCAGGGCTTCAAGCTCCTTGGCGAATTCGAGGATCCCGGTCTTGTCGGAAACGCTGATCAAGGCGCGGCGGATCGGCAGGCGGGTAGTCTGGTCGGTCATCTCAATTTCCATCAAAAGCAAAGGAAGTCAGCAAAAAAGGCGACCGGTTTTACGCGGGCGCCTTTCTGGTTTGATTGAATGCTTACAACAAATCGTACTGCTTGAGTTTCTTGCGCAGCGTGCCCCGGTTCAGCCCGAGCATCTCGCTGGCCTTGGTCTGGTTGCCCTTGACGTAGTTCATCACGCACTCGAGCAGGGGAGCCTCGACTTCGGAGAGCACCAGGTTGTACACATCCGTGACGGCAGCGCCCTCAAGGTGGGCGAAATAATTGTGCAGCGCCTTCTCGACACTCCCGCGAAGGGTCTGGCCTTCTTCGCTTGGCGTATTGAGGTGCTGTTTCAAATTCACGTTGTCGCTCACGGGTGTTGTTCCACTCACTAAAGTCTCGGTCATCATCGTCATGCGGCCACCCACTCTCCGTCCCCTGTCAGGCTTTTGTAACGTTCGGCGAAAAACGCCTGAACGTTGGCGCATTGTGTATCCGTACCATCCAAACGATTGAAGTGGGCGCGAAACTCCCTGGCGCCCGGCAGGGTTGCGAGATACCAGCCCACATGCTTTCGAGCAATGCGCACACCCATGACATCACCATAGAAGGCGTGCAGGGCAGCCAGATGCTCTAGCAGAATGCGTTCCACCTCGATCAATTCGAGCGCCGGGAGTTTCTCGCCGGTACGCAGGAAATGGTCGATCTCGCGAAAAATCCATGGCCGCCCCTGGGCAGCCCGGCCTATCAACAGGCCATCGGCACCGGTCGCGTCGAGCACGTACCGGGCTTTTTCCGGCGAATCGATATCGCCATTGGCGAAGACCGGAATCGACACCGCCTGCTTGATCGCGGCAATGGTGTCGTACTCGGCTTCACCGGTGTACAGGTCGGCACGGGTGCGGCCATGCACCGCCAACGCCGTAATGCCTGCCTGTTCGGCGATCTTCGCCACCGTCAGGCCGTTCTTGTTGTCCCGGTCCCAACCGGTCCGGATCTTCAGGGTAACCGGCACATCGACCGCAGCCACGACGGCCTGCAGGATCTCGGTTACCAGGGGTTCATCCTTCAACAGTGCGGAACCGGCGGCCTTGTTGCAGACTTTTTTTGCCGGACAGCCCATGTTGATATCAATAATCTGCGCGCCCATTTCAACATTGGCACGGGCGGCGTCCGCCAGCATCTGCGCGTCCCCACCGGCGATCTGTACCGAGCGTGGCTCGGGATCACCTTCGTGGATCATGCGCATGCGCGATTTGCGGGTGTTCCACAAACTCATGTCGCTGGTGACCATTTCCGAGACGACCAGTCCCGCGCCCAGGCGCTTGCACAGCTGACGAAAGGGCTGGTCGGTGACTCCCGCCATGGGGGCGAGAATCAAGCTGTTATGTAATGTGTATGGGCCGATGCGTACCGCCGACATAGGACTTCCCTGTTGTGGGGCCGGATCATGAGAGTTCGAAAAAGGGTTGGCATGATACCCGCTCTCGATGACTGGATAAAGGCTGAATTGAACAAATTCTGAACAGTTATTCTGTTATTACCCGTGGTTTGGTTTGCCTGGGGGAGTCAGAAAGCTGACATTAATCCGGGAGCAATGAAGCGTTTCACTCCGGAGAGTGAAAGCTCAGACTGTAGTTCACGGCCTTGGTACCTGGGTCGAGAATATCCAGTGCGATGTGGATCGGCGTTTGCGGAGGCATCTCCGCCATGCCTTCGAGATCGCCATTGAGGTACTCGCCAGGCTTGAAGCGGCGACTGGCGATCAGATGGCCATTGAGGTCGGCGAAGCGCAGTTCCAGCAGCGGGAAGGGCTGGGAGAAGGGTGCGCGGTTATAGATGATCGCATCGACCACCAGGGCGCCATTGAACTCGGGATGGCTGCGCACCACCAGGTTGCTGCTCTTGATTTTCGCGATGTCGACTTTGGAGGGCACGGTGCAGCCGATTTGCGGGCACAGTTGCTGGAACCACGGGCGATATTGATCCTGTCGCGCCAGTTCGTCGAAATGGTAGGCGATGTACTGGCCGGCGAGGGCGCCAGCGGCAATCAGCACCAGCAGCAACCAGAACAGCCGTCGGCCCCAGGGCGAGCGGCGTTTTTGCCAGTCCAGTTGCAGCGGGTCGTCGGTCAGGTCTTGCAGCGCTTCGGCGCGCACGCCAGGTTCGCTACGTTCGCGTCGCTTGCGCAGCGGTTCGATCGAGGGCAGGTTGTCGTCGATTTCGCTCTCGTCGGCGGCCGACAGGCGTTCGTGGTTCAGCGGCGCATCGAGGGGGTCGTGCAGTCGCAAATGGGGTGGCTGCTGTTCGTCGTCGAGATCAACCGGCTCCAGGGACAGCGAAGGTTCGGTGCGCGAGGCTTTGCCCGGTTCGACCGTCGGCTCTGGCGTTTCAAGGCTGTCGAGCGGTTCGTCGAGTTGCGCACGATCGACCGCCGACTCGCTGAACAGGCTGTCGGACCACGGCTCCTGGTCATCCTGCTCGTTGCTGTCGCGACGGGCACTCAGGGAGTCGTCGCGATGGCGGCCGAGTTCGGTGGTCGGCTGGATTTCCCGCTGTTCGAGGCGAGCGAGCTCTTCGTCGAGGTCGAGACTGTCCAGGTCCAGTTCGGTCGCGCTCCATTGCTTTTGGCTGATGGCGCGCGGTGGCGATGGCTCAAGGGGCTCCTCAGGCTGCACAGGCGGGGGCGGCGTCGCGACCGGTGCTTCCTTGCCGGCCTGCTCAAGCAACTGCCTGGCGGCATTGAACACCTGCAGGCAGGAGCCGCAACGAACCACTCCGCGAGCCACGCTCAACTGGGCATGGCTCACGCGGAAGCTGGTTTGGCAATGCGGGCACTGGGTGACGAAGCTGTCGGTCATGCGGCGATCCGGATTATGCAGACGCTCATTCTAGCGCCGACGGCCAGTGATGCGCACCCAGCCATCGCGATTGGCGATCGGATCCAGATCGAAGTCCTTGGCGTAGGCGGCAGCGACTTCTTCGCCCTGTTCGGCGAGGATGCCCGACAGCGCCAGGCGACCGCCCGACTTGACCAGGCCCGACAGCTGCGGCGCCAGGGAAACCAGCGGGCCGGCGAGAATGTTGGCCACCAGTACGTCGGCCTGCACCTGCGGCAGGTCTTGCGGCAGGTACAGCGGGAACAGGTGTTCGGCGATGTTGTTGCGCCCGGCGTTGTCGCGGGAGGCTTCCAGCGCCTGCACGTCGATATCGGTACCGACGGCTTCCTTGGCGCCCAGCAACAGTGCGGCAATTGCCAGAATCCCCGAGCCACAGCCGAAGTCCAGCACGTTGCAGTCTTTCAGGTCCTGACCGTCGAGCCATTCCAGGCACAGTGCGGTGGTCGGGTGGGTACCGGTGCCGAATGCCAGGCCCGGGTCCAGCAACAGATTGACTGCATCCGGTTCCGGTGCGGCGTGCCAGCTCGGCACGATCCACAGGCGCTGGCCGAATTGCATTGGCTGGAAACCATCCATCCAGCTGCGTTCCCAGTCCTGGTCTTCGATCACTTCGCTGTGGTGCTCGGGCAGCGGGCTGCCGGTCAACAGCTCCAGATGGGCCAATACCGGGCCTGGCTCGGTGCCACCTTCGAACAGGGCCAACAGGTGCGTGTGCGACCACAGCGGCGTGGTGTTGAGTTCCGGCTCGAAGATCGGCTGATCTTCGGCGTCCATGAAAGTCACCGACACGGCACCCACTTCAAGGAACGCGTCTTCATAGGTTTCGGCTTGTTCTGGGCTGATGGCGAGACGTACTTGCAGCCAAGGCATGGCGGGCACCTTTGAAAAATATTGATTGCAGCCTAGCGGGCTGCGAGAAGCGCGCAAGTTTACGCGAGCGCGGGGCAGAAGACGACTATAGGGGTGAAGCAAAAAGATCGCAGCCTGCGGCAGCTCCTACAGGGGAACGCATTCCAAATGTAGGAGCTGCCGAAGGCTGCGATCTTTTGATCTTAAACAACAAAGCCGCCCGAAGGCGGCTTTGTCGATGGGGTCGAAGCTTAGTGCTTCTCGCCAGCCAGCTTGTGCTCGAGGTAGTGAATGTTCACGCCCCCTTTGCAGAAGCCTTCATCGCGGGTCAGGTCGCGGTGCAGCGGGATGTTGGTCTTGATCCCGTCGACCACGATTTCGTCCAGCGCATTGCGCATGCGCGCCATGGCTTCGTCACGGGTTGCCCCGTAAGTGATCAGCTTGCCGATCAACGAATCGTAGTTCGGCGGAACCGCATAACCACTGTACAGGTGCGAGTCGACGCGAACGCCGTTGCCGCCTGGAGCGTGGAAATGCTTGACCGTGCCCGGGCTCGGCATGAAGGTTTTCGGGTCTTCGGCGTTGATCCGGCATTCCAGCGCGTGACCGCGGATGACTACGTCATCCTGGGTGAACGACAGCTTGTTGCCGGCGGCGATGCTGAGCATCTCCTTGACGATGTCGATGCCGGTGACCATTTCCGATACAGGGTGTTCTACCTGGACACGAGTGTTCATCTCGATGAAGTAGAAACGGCCGTTCTCGTACAGGAACTCGAAAGTGCCGGCGCCACGGTAGCCGATGTCGATGCAAGCCTTGACGCAGCGTGCGAGTACTTCCTCACGTGCGTTCTCGTCGATGCCCGGTGCCGGCGCTTCTTCGAGAACCTTCTGGTGACGGCGTTGCAGCGAGCAGTCGCGGTCGCCCAGATGGATGGCGTGGCCCTGGCCGTCGGAAAGGACCTGGACTTCCACGTGACGTGGGTTGGTCAGGAATTTTTCCAGATAGACCATCGGGTTGCCGAACGCAGCCCCCGCTTCGGTACGGGTCAGTTTCGCGAAGGAGATCAGGTCTTCTTCTTTATGCACAACGCGCATGCCGCGACCACCGCCGCCGCCAGCGGCCTTGATGATCACCGGATAACCGACTTCGCGACCAATGCGCAGAGCGGTTTCTTCGTCTTCCGGCAGCGGGCCGTCAGAGCCCGGAACAGTCGGTACGCCGGCGGCGATCATGGCGTGCTTGGCCGATACCTTGTCGCCCATCAGGCGAATGGTTTCGGCTTTCGGGCCAATGAACGCGAAGCCGGATTTCTCGACCTGTTCGGCGAAGTCGGCGTTTTCCGCAAGGAAACCGTAGCCCGGGTGAATGGCGGTGGCGCCAGTCACTTCGGCCGCGGCGATGATTGCCGGAATGTGCAGGTAGGAGTGGGCGGCCGATGCCGGACCGATGCAGACGGATTCGTCTGCCAGGCCCAGGTGCATCAGTTCCTTGTCAGCCTTGGAGTAAACGGCGACGGTCTTGATGCCCATCTCTTTGCAGGCGCGCAGGATCCGCAGGGCGATCTCACCGCGGTTGGCGATCAGAACTTTTTCCAACTTCGCAGTCATCAAAGGCTCTCCGCGGTTCAAACGATGGTGAACAGCGGTTGGTCGTACTCAACCGGCTGGCCGTCTTCGACGAGGATGGATTCGATCACACCGCTGGTTTCAGCTTCGATGTGGTTCATCATCTTCATGGCTTCAACGATGCACAGGGTGTCGCCTTTCTTCACGGTCTGGCCGACTTCCACGAAGGACGGCGAGGTTGGCGAAGACTTGCGATAGAAAGTACCGACCATCGGCGAGCGGGCAACGGTGCCGTTCAGTGCTGGAGCGGCGGCGGCAGCAGGTGCAGCCGGAGCGGCGGCAGCGACAGGCGCGGGGGCCGGAGCATGCATTGGAGCTGGCGCGTAGTACTGCTGAGCCGGGGTCTTGCTATGACGGCTGATGCGTACGGACTCTTCGCCTTCCTTGATCTCGAGCTCGTCGATGCCGGACTCTTCCAGCAATTCGATCAGTTTCTTAACTTTACGGATATCCATGAATCATCAACTCCCAAGGGTCGGTCAGGGGCGTTTAACGCTTGTTGTTCAAGCTGTTGCCTGTATTTGAAGCTGCTCTAGGGCGGCCTCCAGGGCCAGTCGATAACCGCTGGCGCCAAGGCCGCAGATCACTCCCACCGCTACGTCGGAGAAGTAAGAGTGATGGCGGAAAGGTTCGCGTTTGTGCACGTTAGACAAATGCACTTCGATGAATGGGATGCTCACCGCCAGCAGCGCGTCACGTAATGCGACACTTGTATGTGTAAAAGCTGCTGGGTTGATCAGAATGAAGTCCACGCCTTCGCTGCGGGCAGCGTGGATGCGGTCGATCAATTCGTACTCGGCGTTGCTTTGCAGGTGCAGCAAATGGTGACCGGCTTCGCGGGCACGGCGTTCCAGGTCCTGGTTGATCTGCGCCAGCGTCGTGGCGCCGTAGGTGCCCGGTTCACGAGTGCCGAGCAGGTTCAGGTTGGGTCCGTGCAGAACGAGTAACGTCGCCATCGGCGGTTCCTATGTTATCTGTGGGCAATTGTCAGAACCCGGCGACTATGCCGCAAAGCCTTTGTGACTGTCCAGTTCTCTGCAATAGCCAGCACGATGACCGATGTTTGCGCGAAATATATGACTGCTTGATTAAATTTGGTCATTCGCCCTGGTTACACGTTCGGCGAAGTCTTTGGCGTTGATCTCGCCGATCACCCGCACATCGGCGCGTTCGACACCGTCCTTGCCGAAAAACATCAGGGCCGGTGGACCGAACAACTGGTAGCGGTCGAGCAGGGCGCGTTGTTCGGCGTTGCTGGCGGTGATGTCGAAGCGGATCAGCCGGTAACCCTTGAGGCGTTCGATGACGACTGGGTCGTCCAGCACCTCATGCTCGATGACTTTGCAGCTGATGCACCAGTCGGCGTACCAGTCGAGCAGCAGCGGTGTGCCGGATGAGCGTGCATCGGCGAGTGCGCGGTCCAGATCGGCCGGCGTGCTGACGGTTTGCCAGGTGCTGGTGTTTTGCGCCGGGCCGCTGTTGGCAACGATACGGGGCTGTCCGATCGGGTTGAGCGGGTCGGTCTGGCCGCTGAAGGCGCCGTACCAGCACGCCAGTGCGTAAAACAGCAAGAACATGCCGAGCAATTGACCCAGGCGTTTGCGCGGTGGTTTATAGACGAACTCCAGCGCCCCCATGAACAAGCCGACACCGCCGGCCAGCAAACCGATGAGCAACAAGGTGACCTGACCCGGCAAGACGCGGCTGAGCAGGCCGATGGCCAACCCGAGCAACAACACACCAATTGCGTTTTTCACGTAGACCAGCCACGGACCGCTTTTCGGCAGCCAGGCTGCGCCACCGGTGGCTACCAGCAACAGCGGTGCGCCCATGCCGAGGCCGAGCATGAACAGTTTCAAGCCGCCGCCCAGTGCATCGCCACTGGCGCTGATGTACAGCAGCGCCCCGGCCAATGGTGCGGAAACGCAGGGTGAAACCAGCAAGCTGGAGACCACGCCCAACACCGCGGCACCCAACAATGACCCGCCTTTGGTGCGACCGGCGATGCGGTCCAGGCGACTGCTGATGGCGTGCGGCAACTTGAGCTCGAAGACGCCGAACATCGCCAAGGCAAACACGGCGAAAAACATCGCGAACGGCACCAGCACCCAGGCCGACTGCAGTCGCGCCTGTAGGTTGAGCTGGGCACCAAACAGGCCCATCAGGGCTCCGAGCAGGGCAAAGCAGGCAGCCATCGGCAGCACATAGGCCAGTGATAGATTGAAACCGCGCCAGCCACCGACCTGGCCCCGCAGCACCACGCCTGACAGGATCGGCAGCATAGGCAGCACACATGGCGTGAACGTCAGGCCCAGGCCCGCGAGGAAAAACAGCGCCAGTTCGCGCCAGCTCCATGGATAAACCGTCGCCGGAGCGCCGCTGCCGTCGATGCTCAGGCGCTCGGTTTCCGGCGGATAGCACAGGCCTTTGTCGGCGCATCCCTGATAGGTCACGGCCAGGGTGAAGGCGCGTTGGTCGTAGCGCGGCAACTCGACGTCGAGAATGCCGTGGTAGACCTCGACATTGCCGAAGTATTCATCGTGCTTTTTCTGACCGTCGGGCAGTTTCGCCGCGCCGAGGACGACATCGGCCGGATCGGCGCGAAATTGAAAGCGGTGACGGTAGAGGTAATAACCTTCGGTGGCGACGAAACGCAGCTTGATCGATTGCGGCGTGCTTTCTACGAGGCTCAGCTGGAAAGCTTCGCGCACCGGCAGGAAGTCGGCGCTGTTGTTGATCGAGCCCAGGCTTGAGCTGGGTCGGTTCTCCAGCAAGCCAGTGGCGCTGGCCGGCAGGGCGAACACTAAAAACAGCAGGCAAAGCAAACGGCGCATGACAATCTCGCGTATCGGAATTGGGGGGATGATAGCTGAGAGAGCATGACCACATCGAACTGCGTAGGAGCTGCCGAAGGCTGCGATCTTCTGACTTTGCCTCTCAAGAGCAAGATCAAAGGATCGCAGCCTTCGGCAGCTCCTACAGTAAAGGCGATTGATCAGACGCGGAAGGCCTGAACGGCGGTATGCAGTCGACCGCCCAGCACCAGCAGATTCTCCCCTTGCTCACGGCCTTCGCCGATACGCAGCAGGTTATCCCCACCCAACTGATGAATTCGCTCACTGTGGTCGCGGATTTCGCTGACAGCGCCGCTTTGCTGGGCCGTGACGTCGGCGATGCGGACCGCCGTGTCGGAAATGGTCTGGATCGCCCCGACGATTTTATCCAGCGCGCCATCAGCGGCCTGGGCCTGGCTGGCCGTGGCTTCGGCGTGTTCGACCTGGGCGCGCATGCCTTCCACCGATTGCCGCGCGGCGGTTTGCAGCCCTGCGATCAGCGTCTGGATTTCTGCCGTGGCCCCGGCGGTACGTTGCGCCAGTGAGCGCACCTCTTCGGCCACCACCGCAAAGCCTCGGCCCATTTCCCCGGCCCGGGCCGCCTCGATGGCGGCGTTCAAGGCCAGCAGGTTGGTCTGGTCGGCAATCGAGCGGATCACCGTCAGCACGCCACCGATGGTCGCCGACTCTTCGGCCAGGTGTTCGATCATTTGCGCATTGCCTTGCACTTCATTCACCAGCGCATGCAGGCCGGTGAGGCTCAGGCCGATGACTTTCTGTCCATGCTCCACGGCCAGGCCGGCGTGGCGGCTGGCGTCGGCGGCCTGGCTGGCGTCGCCGGCGACTTGTTGAATGGTCGCCTCCAGTTCGCTGAGGGAGTCGCGGATCAGTGCCGTGTCACCGGCCTGATGCTCGGCACCGTCATGCAGGTCGTTGCTCAGGTCGGCCAGGGTGCGGCTGCTGTCGGCCACCTGCTCGGCGTTGCGGCGAATGGTTCCCACCAAGTCCACCAGATAGGCGCGCAAGCGGTTGAGCGAGGCTTCAATGTCATGCAATTCGCGGTTGGTGTTGCCCAGTTGAATGTCGCGGCTGAAGTCGCCTTCGGCCCAGGTCGAGAGGGCCGGGGCGAGGTTGGTCAGGGTCCTGGCGAGCTTGCGCTGCAGGGTGTCGATCAGCAGGGCGATCAACAGAATCAAGCCGATCATCACGCCTTGCATCAGCCGCACTTCACCCTGGATCTGCCCGTGCTGGGCGCGTACCACCGGTTCCAGCCCGGCAATGGCCTGTTGCACGTCGGCGATTTTCAGGTGGGTCGCCGCGCTGAGGTCGGCGCGCTTCTGGATTTGATCGCGGGTGCGCGAGAGCTCGGCCGGGTAGCGGGTGAGCAGGCTGTTGAGCTCGCGCTTGAGACCGACGCCGGCATCTTCGGCGACGGTTTTTTCCTTGTTCTCAAGGCCCATCATCGAGGCGAAATCATCGGTGTTCGATTCGCTGCTGGTGGTCACGCCCAATAATGGCAGGGCGTCGAGTTTTTCGGCCTGGGTGCGGATGTTGGCCACTTCGCGTTCGACATCGGCGGCCAGTTCGCTGCGGCCGCTGCTGACCAGTTTGTCCCGGGCCAGGGACAATTTACCCAGGTGTTGCGATGCGGTGAGCAGCGGGGTCAGGTAGGCCGCATTGCCACTGGCGTACTGGTTGAGCTGATCGAGACTGGCACCCAGTTCGCGCTCGGCCTGCAGCAGCAAGGCCTGTGGATCGCCTGCCAGTTTGCCGGCGGCCAGCAGGTCGGTCTTGCTGAATTCTTCAAGGGTCGACAGGCTGGGGCGCAACGTCTCGGCCAGGGCTGGTGGCAATTCGTCGAGTTCTTTTTTCAGGCTGTCGATGCCTTGGGTTGCGCTGCTCAGACGCAGCGCATCGCCGCTGCCCAGGTAATCCTCGACGCTGCGGGCGACGTCATTCTGAAACTGCTGCGACAGGCCCAGGTAGCGCTCCATTAATAGATACGGACGCTCAAGGGCTTTCTGCGACCACCACAGCGTAGCGCCGAGGGCCACGCACACGGCCACCAGAAGGAGGGTATTGAGATTGGTCAGCAGCTTCAGGCGCATTACGGACTACCAACGGCAGAAATGGTAAGTGCCTGAAGTTATTGCGTTTCTGTTACAGGGTTATGACTGTATCGGTCGATTCCGATAAAAAAGTGGCACTTTGCTTTGACGTTCGCGCAGCCTGGACGCGATTGCGTCCGCCGTGTTTGGCGCGGTACAGCGCTTCGTCCGCCTGGCTGGCCATCATCAGGCTGTCGGAGCTTTCGCAAAGCTCAACCACTCCGGCGCTGAAGGTGCACCACAGATCCTCGGGCTGCGCGGGGTAGTGAATCTCGGCAAAACGCTGACGGATTTCATCGAGCACCTTGTAGGCCGCTTCGATATCGGTGTCCGGCATGACGATGGCGAACTCTTCGCCACCGTAGCGGCCGATGAAGTCGGTTTTGCGCAAGCGCTGCTTGAGAAACAGCGCCAGGCTCTTGATCACCCGGTCGCCCATGGGGTGGCCGTGGCTGTCATTGACCCGTTTGAAGTGGTCGATGTCGAGCATGGCAAAGCTCAGCGGCTTGCTTTCGCGGCGGGCGCGGAACGAGCAGTCTTCGAGCAATTGCAGGATATGCGTGTGGTTGTACAGCCCGGTGAGGCTGTCGCGGACCATCCGGGCCTTGAGGTTGCGGGCCCGTGCCGCGCGGTTGCGCACGGTGGTGATCAGGTGCCGGGGCTTGATCGGTTTGGTCAGGAAGTCATCGCCGCCCTCGCTCATGGCGTCGAGTTGCTTGTCCAGGTCGTCTTCGGCCGACAGGTAAATGATCGGCACGCTGACGTAACGGTCGTTATGGCGAATGACCTTGGCCAGTTCCGTACCGGTGCAGGCCGGCATGTACATGTCGAGGATGATCAGGTCCGGTTGGAAATCCGCCAGTTCGGCCATGGCCTGGATCGGCTCGATCAGCGTGCGGGTGACGATACCGGCGCTGTTGAGCAGGCGCTCGGTGTGCAGGGCCTGGGCGCGGGAGTCGTCGATGATCAGCACTTTATAAGGTTCGTACTGGGCCACGCAGGTCAGGACTTCGATCTTCTCCAGCAGGCTCGACGCTTCGAGGGTGCCGGTGAGGAACTCCTGGCCGCCGGCACGCACGGCGGCCAGGCGAGTCGGAGTGTCGGTTTCGTGCAGGCTGAAGAACAGCAGCGGCAGCTGATGATCAAGGCCTTCCTGGGCTTCGGCGGCCAGTTTCAGGCCGACGCCGGCGCCACTGAAATCCACGTCCATGACAATCGCCGCCGGCAGGCGCTCGACCATCGATGAGCGAAACGCGTCTACGCTGTCCAGGGACTGGGCGCTGAGGCCGAAGAATTCCAGTTGCTTGGCCAGGCGCTCGGCACGGTCGTGATCCTGCAGCATCACGTAGATGGGCTTGCGCAGCGGTGGCAGGAAGGTTTGATCGAGTTGGTCGCCATGGCGCAGGCCGGTGCGTGACAGGCGCTGCATCAAACGATTGAGGTCGGTGATCAGGCCGCTGCTCAGGCGTCCGCGATTGGCGTCGACCGCCTCCAGGGACTGACCGATGTGGCGTGCCAGTTGCGAGTGTTCCGGTTGTTCGAAACGCTCGGCGAAACGCAGCAGGCGCAGATTGGCCTCGCTCAGTTCCGAAAGGTCGGCGGTGGACCACTCACTGCGTTGCAGGCGCTGCCATATCTCAAGAATCTGACGAGCCTGATGAATTACCCGCTGGGCAAAGTGGTGCTTGAGGCGCTCGCGGCTGGGGTCTTCTGGCTCGGTCATATCCTGACTACTAGTTAGGGTGCACACTGAGGTCGAGTGGTGGCTCTATGCTAGCACCACTTTTCCATTGCATGAGTGCTGTACGTCAATAATCTGCAATGTGACTTCATTCAGTTTGTGACTGATCGGTCTTGTTTTGGCCTTTCTAGTCGCGCTTTGCAGGGGGCGAAGTGCTTGAATCAGGGCACTTGGCGGGTATGAGGTGGAAATGGGCAAGTGGCTGACAATCGGCCATTCATGATTTTTTACCGGTGCTGATCGGCACTTTTTTTGGGTTTCAGAGGGTCGGGGATTCCCTTAGGGTGGCAATCCAAACCATTAGGGGAAGATTTCGATGGCGACGGCGTCGTCAGGTGCACAGGCACTCGTTTGATCCTCAAGCCCGGTAATTTTCCGCATCGGTGCGATGGCGGGTGCCGGGCCAAGGCACGTTGTTGTATGGTTGTGGTCGAACCGTTGAACTCAAGAGCTTGAAAGGATATCGCCATGCTGGACTGGAAGAACCGCACAGACAGTGCGCCTGAACGTGCCGCTGAACCGAAGTCGGAGACCCGCAGTTATCTGGGTGGTCTGTTGTTCAGCCGGGCACTGGCCACTCTGCTGGGCATCTACCTGTTGGTGGCGGGTGTCCTGGGCTGGTACTGGAGCCAGGAGCCGGCGCTGTTCCCGGTCCAGCAAACCGCGCAACTGGCGGCCGAGAAAGAAGGCAAGCAGATGGTCGTCGGCTACACCACGGTGGAAACCCTCAAGACCGTCGCCGGCACCTTGCTGACCAAGCCGGGCGGCTATATTTCCAACGACCGGTTCCCGCCAGGCCTGTGGATGGACAACATGCCGAGCTGGGAATATGGCGTGCTGGTGCAGGTCCGCGACCTGAGCCGGGCACTGCGTAAAGACTTCGCCCGTTCGCAGTCGCAGTCCGCCGAAGACGCCGACCTGGCCAAGGCCGAGCCGCGTTTCAACTTCGACAACAAGAGCTGGGTGCTGCCATCCAGTGAGTCCGAGTACCAGGAAGGCATCAATTCCCTGAGCCGCTATCAGGCGCGCCTGTCCGATCCGAACCAGAAGAGCGCGCTGTTCTATGCCCGTGCCGACAACCTGAACAACTGGCTGGGTGACGTCGGCACCCGTCTGGGTTCGCTGTCGCAACGGCTGTCGGCCAGTGTCGGCCGGGTCAAGCTCAACACTGCGCTGAAGACCGAGGTGGTGGCACCGGGTGTGGCGCCGCAGGTCGATGAAGAAATCGTCGAAACCCCATGGCTGCAGATCGACAACGTGTTCTACGAAGCTCGCGGTCAGGCCTGGGCCCTCTCGCATTTGCTGCGCGCCATCGAAGTCGACTTCGCCGATGTGCTGGCCAAGAAGAACGCCACGGTCAGCGTGCGCCAGATCATTCGTGAGCTGGAGGCGTCGCAGGAGCCGGTGTGGAGTCCGATGATCCTCAACGGCAGTGGCTTTGGCGTATTGGCCAACCACTCGCTGGTCATGGCCAACTACATTTCCCGGGCCAACGCCGCGGTGATCGATTTGCGTCAATTGCTCAATCAGGGCTGAGTCATGGTCGATAACGCCAGGGAGGCCGCGCACCGTGCGGCTTCCGATGCCGAACAGATCGCCTGGGTCGACGAGCAGGACAACCTGCTCGGCGCCCTGGTCCGTTCCGATTTGCGCGAGCGCGGGCTGATCGGGCGCGGCACCTACATTATGTTGTTCAACTCCGCTGGCGAGTTGTGCGTACACCGGCGCACCCTGAGCAAGGCGATCTATCCCGGTTACTGGGACGTGGCGGCGGGGGGCATGGTGCTCGCCAGTGAAACCTACGCCGAGTCGGCGGCAAGGGAGCTGGAGGAAGAGCTGGGCGTGAGTGGCGTGGAGCTGACCGCCCATGACCACTTCTTCTTCGAAGACACCGGCAATCGCCTGTGGTGTTCGGCGTTCTCGGCGGTGTGGGACGGCCCGTTGATCCTGCAACCGGAAGAGGTGCTCGAAGCGCGCTTTATCCCCATCGATCAGGTCATGCTGGAAATCGAGCAAAAGCCTTATTGCCCGGACTCTCTGGCCGCGTTGAAGCGCTATTTGCGCTCACGCCGGATCGACGTCGCAAAACAGCTATAAATTGGCGCCGATTGGCTCTTAGCAATCGGCGTTTTTGCCGTTACACTGCGCGACCTTTTCAAGCTGAACCGGCATTGCCCGTTGTAGGAGCTGCCGCAGGCTGCGATCTTTTGACTTTGCTTTTGCGTCGAAATCAAAAGATCGCAGCCTCGTTGCACTCGTCAGCTCCTACAAAGAGTTTTACCGTTTCAGTAGCGCTGCCCCTGCCTGAGTGGGGCTTCGCGGTCGATAGCCTTCCCAAGTGCTGCGACCAGTCTTTGTCCTCCGAAGAGGATTGCCGGTGGCCAAAAAAGCCGCATCCTTCGCCGCCCTCGGTGGCTTGGTATTTTCCACCGACGCAGGTCGTCATTGTCCGGAATGCAGTAAGCCGGTGGACGCCTGTATCTGCAAACAAACCGTTATCCCGGCCGGCGACGGCATCGCTCGCGTGCGTCGCGAAAGCAAGGGCCGTGGCGGCAAGACGGTGACCACCATCACCGGCGTGCCGTTGGCTGAAGACGCGCTCAAGGACCTGGCCACGACGTTGAAGAAACGTTGCGGTACCGGTGGGGCGCTGAAAGACGGTGTCATCGAAATCCAGGGCGATCATGTCGAGCTACTCTTGGCAGAACTGATCAAGCTCGGTTTCAAAGCGAAGAAGTCCGGCGGCTAGCAGCCTCTGTGAAAACCACCCTCGGCTTGATCCGCTCCTGATGACATTCAGGTCCGGCATCGTCTACATGGTTTTCACAGAGCCTGTTCATGACCGGTATCTAAACTCACTGCGGTCGGCGGGGTCTATTGCCTCGTTGACGAACCGTCATTTTCATTCTTTAGACTGCGCCGGCCTGAACCCAGGCGACGCACTATGACTTCTTTATAGGGGACTTCGATGTCCGTACGACGCACACGCAAAGACGATGGCAGCCAATGGACAGTTGCGGACAGCCGCAGTGTTTACGGGATTCGCCATTGGGGGGCCGGGTATTTCGCGATCAATGACGCCGGTCGCGTCGAAGTTCGTCCGAACGGTCCGAGCAGCTCGCCTATCGACCTGTACGAGCAAGTCGACCAGCTGCGCAAAAGCGGCCTGTCCTTGCCATTGCTGGTCCGTTTCCCGGACATCCTGCAAGACCGCGTGCGTCAGCTGACCGGCGCGTTCGATTCGAACATCGAGCGTCTGGAATACCAGAGCAAGTACACCGCGCTGTACCCGATCAAGGTCAACCAGCAGGAAGCGGTGATCGAAAACATCATCGCCACCCAGAACGTTTCCATCGGCCTGGAAGCCGGGTCCAAGCCTGAACTGCTGGCAGTGCTGGCACTGGCGCCGAAGGGCGGCACCATCGTCTGCAACGGCTACAAGGACCGCGAATTCATTCGCCTGGCGCTGATGGGCCAGAAGCTCGGCCACAACGTGTTCATCGTGATCGAGAAAGAATCCGAAGTCGGCCTGGTGATCGAAGAAGCCAACTCGCTCAAGGTCAAGCCTCAGGTCGGCCTGCGCGTGCGCCTGTCGTCCCTGGCCTCGAGCAAGTGGGCGGACACCGGCGGCGAGAAATCCAAGTTCGGCCTGTCAGCGGCGCAACTGCTGTCAGTGGTCGAACGTTTCCGCGCGGCCGGCCTGGACCAGGGCATTCGCCTGCTGCACTTCCATATGGGCTCGCAGATCGCCAACCTGGCGGACTACCAGCACGGTTTCAAGGAAGCGATCCGTTACTACGGCGAACTGCGCAACCTCGGCCTGCCGGTGGATCACATCGACGTCGGCGGTGGCCTGGGCGTGGACTACGACGGTACGCACTCGCGTAACGCCAGTTCGATCAACTACGACATGGACGACTACGCCGGTGTCGTGGTCGGGATGCTCAAGGAATTCTGCGATGCGCAGAGCCTGCCGCACCCGAACATCTTCTCCGAAAGCGGCCGTTCCCTGACCGCGCACCACGCCATGCTGGTGATCCAGGTGACCGACGTCGAGAAACACAACGACGACGTGCCGCAGATCGAGAACAAGGAAGCGCTGCCGGAAACCGTGCAGTGGCTGGTGGACCTGCTGGGTCCGACCGACATCGAGATGGTCACCGAAACCTACTGGCGCGCCACGCACTACATGAGTGATGTTGCCTCCCAGTACGCCGACGGCAAGCTGACCCTGGCCGAGAAAGCCCTGGCCGAGCAGTGCTACTTCGCCGTGTGCCGTCGCCTGCACAACTCGTTGAAGGCGCGCCAGCGTTCCCACCGTCAGGTGCTGGACGAACTCAACGACAAGCTGGCCGACAAGTACATCTGCAACTTCTCGGTGTTCCAGAGCCTGCCGGACACCTGGGCCATCGACCAGGTCCTGCCGATCATCCCGCTGCACCGTCTCGACGAAGAGCCGCTGCGTCGTGCGGTACTGCAAGACCTGACCTGTGACTCCGACGGCAAGATCAACCAGTACGTCGACGAGCAGAGCATCGAGACCAGCTTGCCAGTGCACGCACTCAAGGAAGGTGAAGACTACTTGCTGGGTGTGTTCCTGGTCGGTGCCTACCAGGAAATTCTTGGTGACATGCACAACCTGTTCGGTGACACCGACTCGGTGAACATCTACCAGAACGCCGACGGCAGCGTGTACCACGCCGGTATCGAAACCCACGACACCATCGAAGACATGCTGCGTTACGTGCACTTGTCGCCGGAAGAACTGATGACCCACTACCGCGACAAGTGCGCCAGTGCCCGCATCAGCGCAACCGAGCGCACGCAGTTCCTCGATGCCTTGCGTCTGGGGCTGACCCGTTCGTCTTACCTGTCTTCCTGAGGTAAGCGTCACGCTCATCAGGTTGTCTGAAAATTTTCCGTTTGCTGCGGAAATTTCAGATGACCTGGTGCGGCGATTCTCCTGTTCCAGGCGAAATTTCCAGCATCTTCGAAACCCAACGCATTTGGTCCTCTTTTCGCGTAGGTTATTTCCTAATTTGTATTTCGGCTCTCTACTCGGCCATGTCTCTCAGCGAGAATCCCCGGCCGCCCCTCCTGTAGAGAAACGCCGATGTTCAATCCAGTCAGCGAACCGTCATTTCGTCTGGATGTTGCAGGTCTGCCCGACTCCTTAGAGGTCCTGGCCTTTACCGGCAGAGAAGCCATCAGCGAGCCGTTCGTGTTCGACCTGGAACTGCTGATCGAAGACCCGGTGCTTGACCTTGCCAGTTTGCTGTACCGCCCGGCCTCGTTGCATTTCGGACCCGCCGGAAGCCACGTGCATGGACAATTGCATGAACTCGTCCAGCGTGACTACGCCTGCGGACCCCGACTCTGCCAGGTGCGCCTGGGGCCAAGGCTGGCTTGCCTGGCCCAGCGCTTCAGCCAACGAATCTTCAGCGCTCGCTCAGTGCCGCAAATCCTCGACCAGGTGCTCAAGGAGCACGGCATTACCGGCAAGGATCGACGCCTGGAGCTAAGCGGTGAATACCCGCCCCGGGATTTTTGCACGCAATATCGAGAGTCAGACCTGCAATTTCTCCAGCGACTGTGCGCCCGGGAAGGGCTGCACTACCACTTCGAACACCGGGCCCGCGGGCACTGTGTGGTGTTTGGTGATGACCGGCAGCATTTTCCAACCGGCGAACCTGCGGTATTGCGCAGCGAGGGCGAACGGCCGGCGGTGCGGCAGTTCGAGCGTCAGCGCTACGGTGGGACTGCGGTGCAGAGCGCCGAATGCCGGACGGACCTGGCGGCCTTGCGCAGCGGTCGACTGATGCCACTGTCCGGTCATCCGGTTGCCGATTGCAATCGGCTCTGGCTGCTGACCCGCGTTGAACACTGGGGCAGCCAGGATGCGACGACGCCTTACCACAATCAGGCCCGTGCCCTGCAGTGGCCGGCACCCATCGAGCCAACCTGTGCGGCGGTCAAACCAAGGATGCATGGTCCGCAACGGGCGTGGGTGGTCGAGGTCGATGAGCCTGGTCCCGACCCGGCAAGGCCGGTACCGGTGCAATTCGACTGGCTTTATCAGGGCGAAGGGGCGACGCCCAGTCATTGCTGGCTGCCCCTGGCCAGGCAGTTACAGGCCTCGACGTTCTCGCCCTTGCGGGAAGGGACTGAACTGGTCGTGAGTTTTGTCGAGGGCGATCCCGATCAACCGCAGATAACCGGGTTGCTGCATGCGCCGGCAACGGTCGAGGTGGCGGACCCTGACACCCCCGAGCCCGGCTGCACCCATGATGAGGGCCTGGAGCAATGGTTGCGCTCGGGGGAGCCATTGCTGATGTTGTGCCTGCTACCCGGTGGCGGCAGCTTCAACCATTGCGCACAGGCTTTGTGCACCTGTCGTCTGGCGACGCAGCTTGGCCAGAGCTCTGGAACATGATCGCCACACGCACGCCCGAGGCACCCCCGCAGTGGCTGTTGCTGGATGTGCCGGGCACGCCGCAGGCGGGTGTCACACTTCGGCAGATGTTTGCCCAGGCCCGATGGTTCGGGTTGTTCGAAGGTACGGAGTGGCATGCGCTGCATGAACAGGGGCCGGTCCTGGTCGATCTGCGCACCTGCCCGGCACTGGCCGATTTATGCATCGTCGACGGACAACGCTGGCCCGGATTGCTGATGGTCAGCGAAGCCGGCGCTGCGTCGTTGCTGGTGCATTTGCGGCGCATGCTTACGGTCACGCTTGGCCTGCACCGGGCGCTTTTGAGTTACTACAACCCAACCACGGCCAGCTATTTTTTCGATGCCTGTGACGCCGTTGAACTGAGTCGCTGGCTAGGGCCTATCCACCAGTTACGCTGGTTCGGCGGTAGTTGGGCCGACCGTGCGATGGGGTGTGAGGGCTGGCAGCGCTTGTCCAACCCGGGGTTGGCGGTCAGCCCGTTGGCAGTCGAGGAAAGCCTCAGCGCCGGGCAGCAGGGGAAATTGCAAACCTGCCTGCTCGAACAGCATGCCTGGCGCTGGAACCGATCCACCGGTGTCGATTTCCCCCGTCTGTGGACCCATGTGCAGGAAGGGCTGGCGCTGGGTTTCAGCGAACGCCCGGTGCTCGATGGCTGGATATGGCTACGCCTGCAGTATCCCGATGCCGTGCCCGTGCAGCCGCTGCCGGGCGGGACTCAACAGGAACGACTCGATAGCCTGCGTCGCCTGTGGCAGAACGATCGACCCTGGCCATGAGGTCGAATATTGTCGGGGCTACGCCCGATCAGTGAATGCCACCGGCGAACCAGCCATCGTTGCGACGCAGGCGCCAGGCGATCACTCCGAGGGTCAGACTGCGCAGCAGCATGAACAACAGAAAGGTTATCCACAGGCCATGGTTGCCCCCGCCTTGCAGTGCCCAGCCGAAAGGCAGCACCAGCGCCACGGTCAGCAGCATGCCGTTGCGCATTTCCCTTGCGCGGGTGGCGCCGATGAACAGGCCGTCGAGCAGGTAACTCCAGACGGCAATCAGCGGCAGTACGGCAAGGTAGGGCAGGTAGATGAACGCGGTGTCGCGCACAGTTTGAATGTCGGTCTGCATCTCGATGAACAGATGTCCGGCGAACAGAAACAGCGCGGCAAAGCCCAGGCTTGCCAGCAACGACCAGCCACCCGCCACCACCAATGAACGGCGCAGGGCATCGCGGTCACGGGCGCCAAGCGCATGTCCGCACAGGGCTTCGACAGCGTGGGCCAGGCCATCGAGGGCGTGGGCGGTCAGCAGCAGGCCATTGAGCAAAAGAGCATTGGCCGCGACCGTGGCGTCGCCCAGCCGTGCGCCTTGCACCGTGATCAGGAAGAACACCGATTGCAGCGCCAGGCTGCGGATAAAGATGTCGCGGTTGACCGCCAGCAATGGCCGCCAACTCTGCCACAGTGCCAATGCCGCCCAGGCGATATGCCCGGGGTAGGCGCGCAGGGCTTTGCGGGTCATCAGCAAACCGATCAGTGCGCCGGTCCATTCGGCAATCACCGAGGCCCGGGCAGCACCGACCACGCCCCATTCCAGGCCGAGGACGAACCACAGGTTCAGGGCAATGTTGACCATGTTGGTACTGAGCAAAATCGCCAGCGGTGCCCGGGCATTCTGGGTGCCGAGAAACCAGCCGACCAGTGCATAACTGGCGAGCGCCGCCGGCAGGCCGAACAGGCGGGTGTGGAAGAACTCGCGGGTCAGCTGATCGAGCTCCGCCGAGGGTTGCATGAAGTGCAACGCGACCCCGCTCAAAGGCACGCCCACCGCCCCCAGGACCACGGCCAGGCCGATGGCGAGCAGCAGGCCTTGCAGCAGAATCTGCCGCAAGGCCGCACCATCCCCACGCCCCGCTGCCTGGGCGGCGAACCCGGTGGAGCCCATGCGCAGAAAGCCCATGGCCCAGGCGAGGAAGGTGTACAGACTGGCCCCGACCGCGACGGCGCCGAGTTGATGGGCGTGGGGCAGGTGACCGATGACGGTGCTGTCGACCAATGCCACCAGCGGTACGGAAATGTTCGAAAGAATCATCGGCGCGGCGAGTGCCCAGACCCGGCGATGGGTAGGGCGGTCGCGCCAGTCGGCGGTCAGGTTGGACATGCAGGCTCCTTGGGAGCAGGCATTGTAGCGGCACATCGAGAGCAAACCGCGATCAATTGTGGGAGCGGCGGTGCGGCGATCCGACTTGCTCGCGAAAGCGGTCGTCCAGTCAATAATCATTCGACTGACACTCCGTTTTCGCGAGCAAGCCCGCTCCCACAGGTGTTCGGTGGTGTCAGTGGATGATCCAGCTGAGCAACCAAAGCCCCAGCACCAACCAGATGAAACCCATGATGAACGACGCATTGAGAAAGGCGCGGATCGCCGACCACAGCAGGATCAGCCCGATGATCAAGGTCGCGATGCTGATCACCGAGGTATCCATGCCCAGCGCCTGGGACAGGCCTTCGACAAAATTGCTGCTGGCGTTGCTCAACAGATTGAACAGCCCGCTGAGTCCATCAACGATGAAGCGGATGATCGAGCCGAGTACCTGGCCGAGCCATTCGGAAAAACCTTCTACCTGCATGGAGTGAACGTCCTGATTAAAGAGAATTGAGTCTTGGGCTGTCGATCATGCTGCCGAGTTCCCACAAGCATAGAGCGTTGCACAGATGAGCATGCATCTTCTGCCCCTTGCCTTCACCTGTGATCCCCCCGAAGCTATACGCCTTCAGGAGAGCCCGATGAACCTTGTTGAACTGACCGAACGCCTGCACGCCATCCGTGACCGCAATGACTGGCGGCAATTTCACAGCCCGAAAAACCTGGCCATGGCCGCGAGCGTGGAAATGTCCGAGCTGGTGGAAATTTTCCAGTGGCTGAGCGAAGACCAGTCACGCCAGTTGCCGGCGGACAAACTCGCCCACGCCGGGCAGGAAGTCGGTGACATCGTGCTTTATCTTTTGTTGTTGTGCAGCGAGCTGGGCCTGGACATGGACGCCGTGGTGCGCAGCAAACTGGCGGACAGCGAGCGGAGGTTCAGCTGATGAGCGACCGTCATTTCGATCAACTGGCGACCCGTTTCGCCGAAAAAATCTACGGCGGTGCCAAAGGGGCGATCCGTCTGGCGGTGTTGCAGGCCGATCTGGTCGAAATCTTGCCCGACCGACCGCTGCGCGTTTTGGACATTGGCGCCGGCCTTGGCCACATGTCGTTGTGGCTGGCCCAGCGCGGCCATCAGGTGACCCTCGCCGAGCCGGCCGCGCCGATGCTTGAAGGCGCCCGCCAGCGCTTTGCCGAAGCCGGGCAGAGCGCCACGTTCATTCAGGCACCCTGGCAGGAACTGCTTGGGCAACTCACCGAACCCTACGACCTGGTGCTGTGCCACGCCGTGCTGGAATGGCTGGCCGAACCCCACGCCATCCTGCCGGTGCTGCATCAACTGACCAAGGCCGACGGCTGGCTATCCCTGGCGTTCTACAACCGCGACGCGCTGATTTATCGCAACTTGCTCAAGGGCCATTTCCGCAAGATGCGCAAGAACGACATGGCCGGCGAAAAGCAGAGCCTGACCCCGCAACAGCCCCTTGATCCGCGCGAATTGGCGGCGCAACTTGAAGGTCTGTGGCAGGTCGAAACACAGAGTGGCGTGCGGGTTTTTCACGATTACATGCCGGTGGAATTCCAGGCCCGCGCCGAGCTGGCGGACCTGCTGGAAATGGAGCTGGCCCACCGTCGCCATCCGAGCTTTGCCGGGCTTGGGCGTTACTTGCACTGGATCTGTCGGCCTGTCTGATCGGAGCACGCAATGAAAAATCATTCAGGTGTACTGGTGTTCTGCCTGGGGCTGGCCGCTTGTCAGGGCAGCAACCCTTATGTCGCCACATCCAACCCCTTGCCACCGGCGCCACCCCAGGCCGCCAACACCTTTGACCGCAGCGCCTACCCGGCGGCGCCCCGTGACTACGGCAAGTACCGCAGTTGGGCCTGGCTCAATGGCCATCTGCCGCCGGGCACCGCGTGGGCGGACTCGGCGCAGGTTGCCGAAGCGGTCAGCAATGCGCTGGATCAACGCGGTTTGCGCCCGTTGCACGACAATCGCCCGGCCGACCTGTTTGTCAGCGCCGACCTGCGCCTGGAAACCCGCTTGCGTCAGGTTCAGGACGACTATTACGGCGGCGGTTATGGCGGCTACAACGGCTACGGCCCTGGATATGGCGGGTACGCCACCGTACCGATCGTTCGTACCTATCAGGAGCAAGTCGTGGTGGTTCAGGTGGATATGTTTGACGCCAGGAGCGGCCAGCCAGTGTGGAGCGCCAGCGCTGAAACCGGCAACCGGGGAAGCGAAAGCGAGCGGGCCGATGCCATACGGGAGGCTGTGGAAAAGGCAATGTCGGCGTATCCTCCTAGTTAGCTTCTTGTAGATAAGAAGCATTCCGCAGGATCATGCCTTCAACCGGAGACTCATCATGTTCCGCCGTTTTGTTTTACTGGCAGTGGTCGCGCTGCTCAGTGCCTGCGCCGCCAACCAAGTCAATCATGACTTCGACGCCAGCCGCGATTTTGCTGCCTATCGCAGCTGGACCTGGAAAGAACCCGCCCTGCAATACCGTCCCGACGATCCACGGATCAAGAGCGACCTGACCGAGCAGCGCATCCGTCAGGCGGTTGCCGATCAGCTGGATCAGCGCGGTCTGCGTCCGGCCGCCGCAGGTGCCAAGGGTGACTTGAATGTGCAGACCTACCTGATTGTCGAAGAGCGGCAACAACAGGTGACCACCAATTACGGCGGCGGCTGGGGTAACCCGTGGTATGGCTACTACGGCGCCCCCATGTATAACGAAACCCGCAACGTCAGCTACAAAGTGGCGACCATCCAGATCGACCTGCTCGATGGCAAGGACGGCAAGCTGGTATGGCGCGGCAGTGACGAACAGATACTCAGCCGAACGCCGAACCCGACGGATCGTCGCGATGCCATATGGGAAACGGTCACGCGGATATTGGCCAACTACCCACCGCACGCTTCCTAGAATCAGCCAGTCCCTGAACCCCTGTGCTCCAGCAGGGGTTTTTTATGGTCGATACCGGCGAGTTGCCAGCAGCCTCGACTACCACACTGATCAATACCTTGCTGCGAGCCTGGGGATCCATCTGAACAAAGTCGAGGTGGGTGCCAACCTCAGTTGTCACTCGGGACGCCCATCCCTGGTGATCTGGCCCGGCACTACAATCGGCAGTTCAATGCAAAACCGCGCCCCCTCGGCGGAGTTCCTGACGCTCAACTTGCCACCCATGTTCTCGACGATGCCGTAGCTCACCGAGAGCCCCAGACCGGTGCCGACACCCACCGGTTTGGTGGTGAAGAATGGCTCGAAAATCCGCTCCAGCAAACGCGAGTCGATACCGCCGCCGTTGTCCTCGACCCACAGGCGTACCGAGTGTGTATCCCGATCGGCGTAAACCGAAATCCACGGCCTGAAATCGGGGTTGGCCTCGCGCTTGCCGAGCAATGCATCCCGGGCGTTGACCATCAGGTTGATCAGCACCTGTTCAAGCTGATCGACGTAGCCGCGCACCAGCACTTCAAAACCGGTCTCGCTGATGCGCAGGTCGACGCCTTCACCGCGCATCCCTTCGGACAACAGCGCCAGCGTGCCTTCGATGGCCTGGGCCGGGTTGAACGGTTGCTGCTCGATTTCCGAGCGGCGGCCGAACACCCGCATGTGATCCACCACCCGCGCGGCGCGCTGCACCTGGGTGTCGATGCGAGTGAGTTTGTCGATCAGGTAATCGACCTGTACGTCGCCGTTGTTGAGGCGCTTGAGTACATTGACGATGGCCATGCGCATCACGTTCAGCGGCTGGTTGATCTCATGGGCCAGGCCGGTGGCCATTTCACCGAGGGTGGCCATTTTCGCGCTTTGTGTGAGCTGCTGCTGCGAGCGCCGCAACTCGGTGTTGTCGCGCCCCACGGCCTGGACCTCGAGCAACCGGCCCTGCTCATCGAACACCCCGCGATCGGACCAGCCCCACCAGGCGTGTTCGCGGCCGGGCAGTTGCAGGTTGATCTCGGCGGTGCTGACCGGAAACTCGGGGCTCAACTGGTTCAGCCGTCGGGTGAATGCATCGCGCTGTTCCTCGGACATCCAGTTGCCCAGATTCACCCCCGGCAATTGCTCGGGCGCCAATTCCAGATAGGTGGCCAACGGGTGGTTGCCGAAGGTCAGGGTCAGGTCCGGCTGGTAGCGGCAGATCATCGCCGGCGAGTCTTCCACCAGAATCCGGTAGCGTTCTTCACTCTGCCTGACCTGTTCGGTGGCCTGGGTCGCTTCGGTGATGTCCAGCCACAGGCCCACGGCTTCCACCGGCAAGCCGAGGTCGTCGCGCAACAACTTCGCTTCATCCAGCAGCCAGTGATAGTCGCCGCGACTGTCACGCAACCGATAGCGGGCGCGCACCGAGCCTTCACGCAGCAACAGCCGCGTGCGCTCGAAATACTGCAGGCGGTCGTCGGGATGCACCCGCTCCACCAGCGCCCCGGGTGCGCAGTCGGCGAGAGTCCAGCCGAGCAGCGGCAGCAGGCTGTCGCTGAAGAACACCGGTTGCAAGGTGCCTTCGACATAGCGCTGTACGTAAATCACCGCCGGAGAGCTGGCGATCAGATTGTCCAGGCGGGCATGGGCGGCGGCGGCGCTCTGCTCCTGGTTCTTGATGTCGCTGATGTCGAGCATGAACCCCACCAGCCGACGGTTTTTCCCCGCGCCCAGGGCCTGGCCCTGCAGGCGATACCAGATGGGTTCGGGCGCACCGTAATGGCGATACAGGCGCACGCACAGCAGCAGGGGAGTGCCTGTCTCCTGCAAGTCTTGCAGGCAGATGCGCAGCTCTTCGCGGTCGGCGGGAAACACCTGATCGAGCCAGTCCTGCATGGACAAACGCGACGTGCCAAGGTTCAGGGTAGTGGCCAGCGAAGGTGCCAACTGAACCTCGTCGCTGTCGCTCAAGACTTCCCACCAGCCGGTTCCCAGCAAGGCTTGCAGTGATTCCAGGCGTTCCAGTTGCAAATGATGCCGGTGCTCGCGCAGGCGCTCGAGCAAGGGGCTGGCGAGCGCGGCGGTGATTTGCAGCCAGTCGCGTTCCGTGACATCGGGGGCGCGTTGTTGCGCGATGAAGAAGCCGCACAGCAACCAGGCGACCACCCCTTGCGCATCGTGATAAGGCACGGCGAAGCCATCGGTATTGCCGAACGTGCCTTGCAGGCGCGGGTGTTCGCGCGGGGTCAGGTGTTGCGGTGCCGAGCCGCTCAAACTGTCCAGCCCCGTGCCCAGGCGTTGATCGTTTTGCCAAAGTTGCGGTGCATCGAGGGCCGCGTAGTGCTGGTAAATTTGCCAAACCTGTTCCTGCTCATCGAGCAAGGCCAGGGCAATGCACGGAATCTGAAAGCGCTGGGCCAGGCTTTGCAGTTGTTCGGCCAGCACCTCGGGCAGGCGAGTCAGGCTACACAGGCGTAACTGTCCGGCGATTTGCAGCGCCAGCACCTGGCATTGCTCGCGATTGCGCGATTGCCGGCGTTCGAGCAACAAGTCGCCGATGTCCAGCATCTGCAACAGCCAGGCATCGGCCAAGGGCTGCACCCAGCCGCGCAAATGCAGCGGTGGACCCTTGAGGCTGTAAAAGTCCAGGTCCAGGGTTTGTCCCAGCCAGTCCGCCGGCGAGCCTTCGATGACGAGGCTGCTGTGGGGCAACAGGAAGTCGAGCAGGTGCGGTGCCTGTGCGCTGGGAGGTTGCTGGGCCAGCAAGTGCCGCAGCGGACCGCTCAATTGAACGACACGCCCCTCGGCATTGAGCTGCATCTGCAATCCGAAGCTGTGTACCCGCAGTGCCTCCGGCGGCTCCGGCGGGGGCGGCGGATGGCGGTGGAGCAGGCGCCCGAACAATTTATCCCCGGCACTCAAAATTGCAGGCTCGCACTGGCCGTGAGGGTCGCCGGCAGATTGGGCACCTGACCGGTGCCCGACAGGTTCAGGAACGGGATGGTGGCGTTGATTTTATTGGTCGGGTAATAAATGGCGACGGTCAGCAATCCGCTCGTGTACGTCGTGGTGAACACACCAAAAAAAATGATGAACACCGGGGCAAACTCAATCGCAACGGCACCTTTTTGTTTGTGGGGGAGGCTGGCTTTCATGAGTGCGTCTACCCTGACCATCACTGTGTAATGTCAGCATAGAATCATTCAGACAAAACGGACGTTTTTTACCGGATGCAGAGCTTTGTCCTGCTGATCTGACTGGCGCTTTGCGCCGCCCTGGGCCTTGCGATGGACGGTCTGCACGTGCTCGACACGTTTACTGGCACTGGTTTGACCAGTGTTTTCTGGCTGTTTTGGGCGCCAAGAGTCTGGCTTCCTGTGAGTCAAGGGCTTAGAACCCATCCTTTTTGTATGGCGCCTGAAATGTCAAAGAAACAGCCATTTGCTCCGTTTGTGCTGGTGGGGCTGATGCTGACATTCGCCTGGCCCCGCAAGTCGGCCCTTAGATGTACATAGCCGGAAACTACGTCTACTTTTCAGGCAGAAGTTGTACAGCCGGTGTCTATCGGTGAGGGACGGGTCAACCTTTGACCTGACAGGGAGTTGCTCGTGAGCAAGTTTACTTCGACAGTAAAAGTCCTTGTGGTCGACGATGTGTCATTGATCGTTGAAGAGCTTTGCGAATTTCTGGAGAGCAAAGGCTACCGTTGTGTTCCTTGCGAGTCGGGCCGTCAGGCGATCGAGCGTTTCAACGAGGACCTGGATATCGGCCTGGTGCTGCTGGACTTGCACATGCCCGGCATGGACGGCATTGAGCTGATGCAGGAGCTGCAACGGCTATCGGGCAAGCACCGGGCATTCGAGGCGATCATGCTCACCGGGTGTGCCGACAAGCAGGACGTGATCAAGGCCCTGCGTGTTGGCGTTGCCGACTATTACCAGAAACCGATCGATCTGGATGAGTTGCTCGAAGGTTTGCAACGTCAGGAAGTGACCTTGCAGGAAAAGCACAAGAATCTGCAGTTGGGGCATTTGAATCAGAAGCTGCAGCATTTGTCCGAGTCGATCGATGATCTGTATCAGGACCTGGACAAGGTGCGGCGTGGTCCGCATGCGGTGGGCGCGGGTGACCGGGGTGTCGCTGATGTTGATGCGGTGGAGACTCCGGCGATTTTCAATCAGCTGTCGCCGCGGCAACTGGAGGTGGCGCGGTTGGTGGGCAAGGGGCAGACCAATTTTCAGATTGCCTGTGAGTTGGGGATTACCGAGAATACGGTGAAGTTGTATGTGTCGCAGGTTTTGCGGTTGACGCATATGCATAATCGGACGCAGTTGGCGTTGGCTTTGTCGCCCAGCAATTCCGGGGTGTGGCAGCGGGTTACGGCGCACTGAGTCTTGGCGGCCTCTGGGCCGACCATGCTGGTGGTTCGGGTTGTGTACATATCCATTTCTTCGGTAATGGCGGCTTATGGTTTCGCCCTTACGGCGAGTCCCTTTTGGCAAACGCCCCAAAAGGAACCAAAAGGTCACGCCCCTTACGTACGGCCCCTCGCTAAGGCTCGGGGTTCCTTCGCTGCGGTATTCATCCGGGGGCATTGCCCTCCGGTCGGCTTCGCTTCGACCTGCATGCAATGAGTTCGACTGCGTCGAACGGCGCTGCGCGCCAATCCCCGGATGAACACCTCCGCTCAGCCTCCCGAGGGGGCGGGTGGATCAAGATCAAGAGCTGCAGGCGAGCTAACGCTCGGCCTGATGAGTGGTGAAGAACGATGGTGTGCGCCGACCTGCCTTTGCTCTTCTGTGGGAGCGAGCCTGCTCGCGAAGGCGGCCTGACAGCCGACCCATTTCTTTCAGATGTACCCGTCCCAACTGTGGGAGCGAGCTTGCTCGCGATGGCGGCCTGTCAGCCGACCAATCCTGTGTAGTTTTCCTCAAGTCCCGAGGAAACCTCCGACATGTTTTTAAGGTTGTCCGTCGGAAGCGCGATCTCTAGCCTTTGTCCGTCACTGCAAATTCAGTGATCGGGCTGTCGCGGCCTGTTAAGTCTACTTGGTGCATAATCCACCGGCCCAAACCGGAGCGCTTCGGTGCTTGTCGTTTGATGTAATGGTGGCTGTGCGCGGGATACCTTCGGGTATGCCGGGTTTCCAAGTAGCTCGGTCCGCGACCCCGCGTACAGCTGCCACCCTTGATTGCTGTCGCGGCGATCAGTGGCAGCTCCATCTCATACTTGGAGCTTCACCATGATCAAACCCACCCCAAATCCCCCCGAAACCGACGACGTTTCCCCCTACCAATCCCCCCACTCAAACAAACTCCACGAAGCTGCCGACCGCGCCCTCGATCACTACCTCAATCCGCCCAGGCCACCTACCGTTCATAAACCCAGCACTATGTTCGTCATCGCCCCGGACATCGACACCGAAACCCTGCTGGCCCACGCCTGCGAATCACTAGCGTCGGCGAGTGTGATGGCGAGTGATTTCGCGGGGTTTCTGGAAGGCTCGCAGCGCAATACGCTGCTGGGGATTGCGCAGGTGATCATGCTGGGTGAGCTGGCGGTGAACCGGGCGTTGGATAATCTCGATCCGCAAGACTGACCACGGAGCTTTTGTGGCGAGGGAGCAAGCTCTCTCGCCACAGACATCAGCCTTGTCAGGCAACCGGCCGCCAATGCCCGACCATATGCTCCAGCTCCCCGGCACCCGCCAGCTGAAAATCCCCGCTCGGCCCTGGCGCACTGGCCTGCAATGTCACCTCACTGGGTAACCGTACCGGCTTCTTGAACTGCACTGCGATCTCGACGTTCGCCGCTGGCAGATGCCCGGTCAGCGCAGCCAGCGTGCGCGCCTTGTTCCACAGGCCATGGGCGATGGCGGTCGGGAAACCGAAGAGTCGGGCGCTGGCCGCGCTCAGGTGAATCGGGTTGTAGTCGCCGGACACCTTGGCGTATTGCCGGCCGATGTCCGTGGGCGCTTTCCAGTGCTCGACTTCGCTCAGGTCCAGGTTCGATTCCAGGTTCTCTTCAAGCGGTTCGCCTTCGAGTTTGACGCCGCGACAGAGCATCCTGCTTTCTGCTTCCCACAACGGCCCCAACTGATCGTCGAGGCTGGTCAACAGATCGAACGTCGCGCCTTTGACGTGGGGTTGCAGGTTCTGCACTTGCACGCTGAGGCGCACCCGACTCACCCCGCCCATGGGGCGCAACACACGAATGCGGTTGCTCAGGTGAATCAGGCCGAGCAGCGGGAACGGGAAGTCCCTGGCCGTGAGCAATTGCATCTGCAAGGCAAACCCGAGGATGTGCGGGTAGGTCGGCGGCAGCAGGCCGTTGTCGGCGAAACCACAGACCTTGCGATAGGCCGCCAGGCGCTTGGGATCGACTTCGATCCAGCAACGCAAGCCCGAATCGGGCAGGTGGCTGCCGGTGATTTTTCGCCGTGTCGCTGCTCGTGCGTACAACCCCGTCAGGCCGGGTTCGCGGTTGAGTGTGTGCCAGTCGGTGATCATCCTTAAGCCCCCAGAACGTTTTGCCCACATACGCGCAGTGCTTGCCCGGTGAATGCGCCGGTGCCGGGTTGTGCGAGCCAGGCCACGGCCTCGGCCACGTCCTGCGGCAGGCCGCCCTGGCCGAGGGAACTCATGCGGCGTCCGGCTTCGCGCAGGCCGAAGGGAATGTGCGCGGTCATCTGTGTTTCGATGAAACCCGGCGCCACGGCGTTGATGCTGATGCCGCGCTCTTGGAGCAGCGGCGCCCAGGCTTGTGCCAGACCGATCAACCCGGCCTTGCTCGCCGCGTAATTGGTTTGCCCTCGATTGCCGGCGATACCGCTGATGGACGCCAGCAGGATCACCCGGCCGTTGTCGTGCAGGGTGCCGCTGTCGAGCAGGGCTTTGGTCAGCACTTGCGGCGCGTTGAGGTTGACCGCCAGCACCGCGTCCCAGAATTCCGGGGTCATGTTGGCCAGGGTTTTATCCCGGGTGATGCCGGCGTTGTGCACCACGATGTCGAGGCCGTCGGGCAGCTGTTGGATCAACTGCGCGGCGGCGTCTTCGGTGCAGATGTCGAGGGTGATGCTGCGCCCGCCGAGGCGTGCGGCAAGGGCTTCGAGATCGGTTTTGGCGGGCGGTACGTCGAGCAGGATCACGTCGGCACCATCGCGGGCCAGGGTCTCAGCGATGGCGGCACCGATACCGCGTGCTGCGCCGGTGACCAGAGCCTTGCGCCCGGCGAGTGGGCGTGTCCAGTCGGTGACTGGCGTCGAGCACGGATTCAAGCGAATGACCTGGCCGGACACGAAGGCGCTTTTCGGTGAGAGGAAAAACCGCAGCGGGCCTTCCAGTTGCGCCTCGGCCCCTTCGCCGACGAAGATCAATTGCAGGGTGCCACCGCTGCGCAACTCCTTGGCCAGGGAACGGCTGAAACCTTCCAGGGCACGCTGGGCACTGGCGGCGAACGGGTCGCGCAGGGTTTGCGGATCACGCCCGAGAATCACCAGGTGCGCACAGTGTTCGAGGTTTTTCATCAGCGGCTGGAAAAACTCGCGCAGTTGCTTGAGCTGATCGGTGTGCAGCAGGTCACTGGCGTCGAACACCACGGCCTTGAGTTTCGGTCCGTGGCCGGGAATCCACGCCGTGGCCATCGAAGGCTCGGTGCCGTAGCTGTAGATCGCGTCGGTCAGGCGGTTGGCGAAGGCGCTGACGTGTTCGGCCAACGGCCCGCCGCCGATCAGCAACGCGCCTTCTACAGGTCGCAGCCGGCCTGCTTGCCAGCGCTCCAGTCTGCTCGGCACCGGCAGCCCCAGGGCGCCGACCAGGCGATGGCCAATGGACGAATTGGCGAAGTCGATATAGCGGTCAGACATGGAACGCGCTCCGAAGGCTGGGGTTCAAAGTGTGGACCATGAATGGCGATCAGTCGTTCGATCCACGAGATAAGGCCTACGCTTGGTCATTGTAGGAGCTGCCGAAGGCTGCGATCTTTTGATCTTGATTCCAAAAAGCCAAGTCAACAGATCGCAGCCTTCGGCAGCTCCTACAGGGGGTAGTTTCAATTTTGGCTATTTCATCAGGAGCTTTTCATGACCCAACTGCGCCGCGTCGCGATCATCGGCGGTAACCGGATTCCCTTCGCCCGCTCCAACGGCCCCTACGCCACGGCCAGTAACCAGGTGATGCTCACCGCCGCTCTCGAAGGCCTGATCGAACGTTACAACCTGCACGGCCTGCGCATCGGCGAAGTGGTCGCCGGGGCGGTGCTGAAGTTATCGCGGGACATGAACCTCACACGCGAGTGCGTACTGGGTTCGCGACTGTCGCCCACCACCCCGGCCTATGACATCCAGCAGGCGTGCGGTACCGGGCTGGAAGCGGCGCTGCTGGTGGCGAACAAGATTGCCCTGGGCCAGATCGATTGCGGCATCGCCGGTGGCGTGGACACCACCTCGGATGCGCCGATCAGCGTCAGCGAGGGCCTGCGCAAAATCCTCCTGCAAGCCAACCGCGCGAAAACCACTGGCGACAAACTGAAAACCTTTCTGCAATTGCGCCCCAGGCATCTGATCCCCGAGTTCCCGCGCAACGGCGAGCCGCGTACCGGATTGTCCATGGGCCAGCATTGCGAGCTAATGGCCCAGACCTGGAACATCCCTCGCCAGGCACAGGATCAATTGGCGCTTGAGAGCCATCAGAAACTGGCCGCGTCCTACGCCGAGGGCTGGCACAACGACCTGATGACACCCTTCCTGGGCCTGACCCGCGACAACAACCTGCGCCCGGACTCCACGCTGGAAAAGCTCGCCGCGCTCAAGCCAGCCTATGAGAAAAGCGCCAAGGGCACCCTGACCGCAGGTAACTCCACGCCGTTGACCGATGGTGCGTCACTGGTGCTGCTGGGCAGCGAGGAATGGGCCAAGGCACGCGGGTTACCGATTCTGGCCTACTGGCGTGACGGCGAGGCGGCGGCGGTGGATTTCGTCAACGGCGCCGAAGGCCTGTTGATGGCACCGGTCTACGCCGTGCCACGGTTGCTGGCGCGCAATGGCCTGACCCTGCAGGACTTCGACTACTACGAAATCCACGAAGCCTTCGCCGCGCAAGTGCTGTGCACCTTGAAGGCCTGGGAAGATCCCGAGTACTGCAAAACCCGTCTCGGGCTTGATGCAGCACTGGGCTCGATCGACCGCAGCAGGCTCAACGTCAAGGGCAGCTCATTGGCGGCGGGGCATCCGTTTGCCGCTACGGGCGGGCGCATCGTCGCCAACCTGGCGAAGTTGCTGGATGCGGCGGGCAAGGGGCGGGGACTGATTTCGATCTGTGCGGCGGGCGGGCAGGGCGTGACCGCCATTATCGAACGTTGAACACAGAACAACTGTGGGAGCGAGCTTGCTCGCGATGGCGGCAGATCAGTCAACATAGATGTTGAAGCTGATGGCCTCATCGCGAGCAAGCTCGCTCCCACAGGGTTTGGGGGTATGGCGACTAATTAAGTACGGAACCTGCGCACCAATCCATCCAGCTCATTGGACAACCCGGCCAGGCTCTGGGAATCCAGGCGCGCCGAGTTGGCCAGTTCTGCCACCAACTGCGCATCGCCATGGATCTGGCTGATGTGTCGGTTGATGTCTTCGGCCACTTGATGCTGTTGTTCCGCTGCCGTGGCGATCTGGGTGTTCATGTCGCGGATCACGTCCACCGACTCGCGGATCTGCCCGAAGCTGTTGCGCGCCTCGCCGATACGTGTCACCGATTGCTGGGACACTTCCAGGCTGGCGTGCATCTGCTGGGTCACCTGGCTGGTACGTTTGGCCAGGTTGCCCAGCAGTCCGTCGATTTCCGCCGTGGAGTCGGCCGTGCGCTTGGCCAGGGCCCGCACTTCGTCGGCCACCACGGCAAAGCCGCGCCCCTGTTCACCGGCCCGGGCCGCTTCGATCGCGGCGTTCAGCGCCAGCAGGTTGGTCTGCTCGGCGATCGAGCGGATTGTCCCCAGGATCGACTGAATGTCGTTGCTGTCGCGTTCGAGTTGTTGCATCGACTGGGCCGACTGTTCGATTTCCTGGCTCAGGCGATCCACGCTGTTCACCGCCGCATCGATCTGCTGCTGACCTTCGCGCGCCTGACGCTGGCCACTGTCGGCAGACACCGCCGCCTGGCTGCAAGAGCGCGCGACTTCGTTGGCGGTGGCGACCATTTCGTGGAATGCCGTGGAGACCATGTCCACCGCTTCACGCTGGCGTCCGGCGGCTTCGGCCATGTCGCTGGAGACCTGGGTCGAACTCTTGGACGTGGCGAGGATCTTGCCCGCCGCGCCACCGATGTTCTGGATCAGGTTGCGAATCGCAGTCAGGAACTGATTGAACCAGTTGGCCAGTTGCGCAGTTTCATCGTTGCCACGGATTTGCAGGTTCTGGGTCAGGTCGCCTTCGCCTTGGGCGATGCCTTCCAGGCCGCTGGCCACGCTGCGGATCGGGCGCACGATGAGGCTGGCAAAACTGGCGCCGACGATGGCGAAGATCACGGCCAGGACGGCGGCGATGATGGCGATCAACCAGGTCAATTGGGTCGCGGAACTCATCACGTCGTCCTGTTTGATCAGGCCGATGAAGGTCCAGCCCAGTTGCTCCGACGGCCAGACGTTGGCCATGTAGTGCTCGCCATTGAGCTCTACTTCCACCAGGCCTTTACCAGCCTTGGCCAGTTGCGCGTAGCCGTCGCCAAGGCTGTTCAGGGGTTTGAAGTTGTGTTCCGGTTGTTTCGGATCCACCAGGACCATGCCGGTGTTTTCCAGCAGCATCAGGTAGCCGGTTTCACCGAGTTTGATCTGTTTGACGATTTCGGTGAGCTGCTTGAGCGTCACGTCGATGCTGACCACGCCGCCGTTGGTGCCCAGCTTGTTGTCGATGGTGCGCACGGTGCTGACGTAAGTCGCGTCATCCTGGGCCCAGTAGTAGGCCTCGGTGCGGAACGGCTTGCCCGGTTTGGCCTGGGCCGCCTTGTACCAGGGGCGCTGGCGCGGGTCGTAGTTATTCAGCTTCGGATCATCCGGCCACGACACGTAGCCGCCCGCCGCCGTGCCGAGGATGGCATAGGCGTAGGCTGGGTGGCTGTTGCCCAGGTCCTGGAGCAGGGTGAAGACTTTTTTGTCAGCCTCGCCCTGAGGGACGCTCTCGGCGTTGGCGGCCATGTAAGTCTTGAGGCTGTCGTCGGAGTTTCGGATCAACGGCTGCTTGGCCAGGTAATCGACGTTCTGGCTGATGCCGTCAAAGAACAATTGCATGGCGTTGCTGACCTGACGAATCTCGCGGGCACTGCCGTCGACGAATTCGTCCCTGGCATCACTGCGCAGGTTCAGCACAACGAGGGTGGCAACCAGCACCACGGGCAGGCAGGCGATGATTGCAAACGCCCAGGTCAACTTCTGTTTGATGTTCATCCGCGCTCCAGATTTTCTTATAGGCCCACGCAGTGCAGATGACTCGCGGTTTATTGGCAGCCGTAATCGTTCTTGGTCAACCCGGGTCCTTGAGTGCGGCATCGCTTTTGTTGTGGCAGCGATTGTCGGACAAATCACTTTGTCACTTAGGACTTCGGCTGTTGTCGGAGGAAATTGAGGCCTGTTGGGAAAAATCCTACGGAAGGCATGAGTTGTGGTGTCAGCTTCTGTCGCAATTGCCCTCAATGCCCCTGCACAACAAGTGACGCAGGCTCGGCTATGATCTGGAACGACCATGGCGGTCGTCGGTTTTACCTGATGAAATCGGTACATTGTGTGCATCTGCAATGTTCATAAGTCGGCAACCCCTCCCCCCCGTGAGTGGATTGCCGTATAACGAATGACTTTCGCGTGTTTGGTAATAAAGGACCCACAATAAAAGCTGATGAAGACTCCAAAACGCATTGAACCCCTGATCGAGGACGGTCTGGTCGACGAGGTGCTGCGCCCACTCATGAGTGGTAAAGAAGCAGCTGTTTATGTGGTGCGCTGCGGCAACGAGTTGCGTTGCGCGAAGGTCTACAAGGAGGCGAATAAACGCAGTTTCCGTCAGGCGGCCGAATACCAGGAAGGCCGCAAGGTACGCAACAGCCGTCAGGCCCGTGCGATGGCCAAGGGCTCCAAGTTTGGCCGCAAGGAAACCGAGGACGCCTGGCAGAACGCCGAAGTGGCGGCGCTGTTCCGTCTGGCCAGTGCCGGTGTGCGGGTGCCCAAGCCGTTCGACTTCCTCGAAGGCGTGCTGCTCATGGAACTGGTGGCCGACGAGTACGGTGATGCCGCTCCGCGCCTGAACGATGTGGTGCTGGAGCCGGACCAGGCCCGGGAGTATCACGCGTATCTGATTTCCCAGATCGTGCTGATGCTGTGTACCGGCCTGGTGCACGGCGACCTGTCCGAGTTCAACGTGCTGCTGACGCCGACCGGCCCGGTGATCATCGACCTGCCGCAGGCGGTGGACGCGGCGGGCAATAATCACGCGTTCAGCATGCTGGAGCGGGATGTAGGCAACATGGCGTCCTACTTCGGGCGGTTTGCGCCGGAGTTGAAGAAGACCAAGTACGCCAAGGAAATGTGGGCCTTGTACGAGGCCGGCACCTTGCACCCGGCCAGTGTCCTGACCGGCGAGTTCGCCGACACGGAAGAGCTGGCCGACGTGGGCGGAATCATGCGCGAGATCGAGGCGGCGCGCCTGGATGAAGAGCGCAAGCAGGCAGTACGTGCGGCGGACGATGCTCCGCCGGGCAAGACCGAAGAACCGCCTCCACCGTGGATGCAGTGATCGGATAAAGAAAAACCCGGCTTCGGCCGGGTTTTTTGTGGGTTACAGATTCAATGTGACAGACACAATACCTGTGGGAGCGAGCTTGCTCGCGATGGCGGTAGAACAGACAACATGGATGTTGAATGTAATGGCCTCATCGCGAGCAAGCTCGCTCCCACAGGGTTTTGCGGTGACCTGAAATCACGATGGGGTCGGAGTGGCACAACACCCCGACTCCAGATTCTTCAGAATCGGGCAATCCGGCCGATGATCGCCCTGACAGTGCTCGACCAGGTCCTGCAAGGTGTCGCGCAACTGACCCAGCTCGCGGATCTTCTGGTTCAACTCATCGATGTGCTGGCGGGCCAACGCTTTCACATCGGCGCTGGCGCGCTGGCGGTCTTGCCAGAGGGTCAGCAACTTTCCGACCTCTTCCAGGGAAAACCCCAGGTCCCGCGAGCGCTTGATGAACGCCAGCGTGTGCAGGTCGTCATCGCCGTACACCCGGTAACCGCTGTCGGTGCGATGGGCCGCCTTGAGCAGGCCGATGGATTCGTAATAACGGATCATCTTTGCGCTCAGGCCGCTGTGGCGGGCCGCTTGGCCGATGTTCATCGGTTGTCCTCCAGGTCCTTGGGTTTCCAGGTTTTCAACAGTAGCGCATTGCTCACCACGCTGACGCTCGACAACGCCATGGCCGCACCGGCCAGCACTGGATTGAGGAAGCCGAACGCCGCCAGCGGAATGCCGATCAGGTTATAGACGAAGGCCCAGAACAGATTCTGGCGAATCTTGGCGTAGGTTTTGCGACTGATCTCCAGCGCGGCCGGCACCAGTCGCGGATCGCCGCGCATCAGGGTGATGCCGGCCGCGTGCATCGCGACGTCGGTGCCGCCACCCATGGCGATGCCGATGTCGGCGGCAGCCAGTGCCGGGGCGTCGTTGATGCCGTCACCGACCATCGCCACCACCCCGGTTTGTTTCAGTGCGGCGACTGTGGCGGCTTTGTCTGCCGGCAGCACTTCGGCATGCACATCGTGGATGCCCAGCGCCTCGGCCACCACCTTGGCGCTGCCGCGATTGTCGCCGGTCAGCAGGTGGCTGCTGATGTTCCGGGCGCTCAATTGTTGTACCGCTTGCAGCGCGCCGGGCTTGAGGGTGTCACCGAAGGCGAACAGGCCCAGCACGTGAGGTTCGGGGGATTGCTCGATCAGCCAGGACAAGGTCCGGCCTTCGCTTTCCCACGCGATCGCCGAGTCGGCCAAAGGCCCGGCATTCAAGCCGCTGTCCTCCAGCAGACGCCGATTGCCCAGTGCCAGGCGACGCCCTTCGAGGTTGCCGGCGATGCCGCGACCAGTCAGGGACTGGCTGTCGCTGACATCGGCCACCTTCAAGTGGCGATCGGCACAGGCATCCAGAACAGCCTTGGCCAGCGGGTGCTCACTGCCGCGTTGCAGGGCGCCGGCCAATTGCAGCAGGTTCGCCTCATCACCGTCGATGGCACTCAGATGAGCAATGCGCGGGGTGCCGGAGGTCAGGGTGCCGGTCTTGTCGAACACCACCGCGCTGACTTCATGGGCACGCTCCAGTGCTTCGGCATCCTTGATCAGAATCCCGTAGCGCGCCGCCACGCCGGTGCCGGCCATGATCGCCGTCGGCGTGGCCAGGCCCAGGGCGCACGGGCAGGCGATCACCAACACCGCCACGGCGTTGATCAGCGCGGTTTCCATCGGCGCGCCGTACAGCCACCAGCCGATCAGGGTGGCCAGGGCAATCAGCAGCACGGTGGGCACAAACACCTGGCTGACTTTATCCACCAGTTTCTGGATCGGCGCTTTTGCGGCCTGGGCGTCTTCCACCAGACGGATGATCCGCGCCAGCACGGTTTCCGCACCGAGGGCCTGGGTACGCACCAGCAACCGGCCTTCACCGTTGATCGCACCACCGGTAACTTTGTCGCCGAGCTGCTTGGGCACCGGCAGGCTCTCGCCGCTGATCAGGGCCTCGTCGGCGTGGCTCTGGCCTTCAACCACTTCGCCGTCCACCGGGAAGCGTTCGCCGGGTTTGACCATCACCAGGTCATTGAGGTGCAGGGCGCTGATGGCGACGTCTTGCTCGTGGCCATCGATCACCCGGATCGCCCGTTCCGGGCGCAACGCTTCGAGGGCGCGGATGGCGCTGGCGGTCTGGCGCTTGGCGCGGCTTTCCAGGTACTTGCCCAGCAGCACCAGGGCGATCACCACCGCCGAGGCTTCGAAATACAGATGCGGCATGCGCCCGGCGGCGGTGGCCCATTCGTACAGGCTCAAGCCATACCCGGCGCTGGTGCCCAGGGCGACCAGCAGGTCCATGTTGCCGGCTCCGGCGCGCACGGCTTTCCAGGCGGCTACGTAGAACCGTGCACCGAAGATGAATTGCACCGGCGTGGCCAAGGCAAATTGCACCCAGGCCGGGAGCATCCAGTGCACGCCGAAGGGCTGTAGCAGCATCGGCAATACCAGCGGCAAGGCGAGGGCAATGGCAATGATCAAGGCCAGGCGTTCGCGGTGCAGGCGCTGTTGCTGATTGTCGGTTGGCGGGTGTTCGGCTTCCCTGATGCTGGCGCTGTAGCCAGCCTTGGCCACCGCGGCGATCAAGGTTTGCGGATCGATCTGGCCGAGCAGTTCAAGGTGGGCGCGTTCGTTGGCCAGGTTGACGCTGACGCTTTTCACTCCGGCAACCTTGCCCAGCGCACGTTCGACCCGACCGACGCAGGATGCGCAGGTCATGCCATCGATGCTCAATTCCAGGCTCTGTTGCGGCACGCTGTAGCCGGCCTTGGCCACGGCATCCATCAAGGCCGGCAAGCTGTCGCTGGGTGCCTGGACCCGCGCCTGCTCAGTGGCGAGGTTGACGCTGACGGCACTGGCGCCAATGACTTTGCTCAAGGCGCGCTCGACCCGCCCGGCGCAACTGGCGCAGGTCATGCCGGCAATCGGCAGGTCGAACGTGGTGGATTCGGACATCGGTCGCACTCCCTGTAGTAGATGACCACAGGATCAACCTTGCCATGCTGGCAAGGTCAAGTGCGATGTTTCAGATCAAGCAGCCGATCAATAGCCGAGACCGGCGCGCTTGAGGTACATCCCTTCCTGCGTCATCGCGATCCGGTACTTGAGCACATCCCCGGCCTTGAGCTGGATATCCTGCGAACCCGGCGCGAGCATGCCCGGATTGCAACCCGGCACCTGGCCCGGCAGCAGTTTCAGGCGCAGCGAGACGATGCCCGGCGGCAGGTTGAACGAGGTGCTCTGTTCCTGAAACAGCCGCGCCGCCAGTTGATCCTGGATGTACACACCGATTTCGCAACTGGTCGCGACTTCCAGGCGCTCGCGGGAAATGATCAGCACGCCATAATCCTGACCGGCAGCATTGACCGAAGGCACGGCGGCAAAAAGGCTGAGCAAGCCAAACAGGCTGAAAACTGACCAGCGCATGGCTGAATCTCCTGAGTTCGAGTCATTGATGGACGCAGCTTGGCCGAGCGTCGCGCCGATTGCCAGCCCGGCAGCTCACTTCAGAACTTGACCTTGCCATGGTGGCAAGCTCGAAACTGGGTTCAACCCTCGGAAAAGGAGTCATCCCATGCAAGTGTTCAACGTTGAAGGCATGTCTTGTGGTCACTGCGTCAAGGCCATCACCCAGGCGGTCCAGGCCAAAGACCCGGCGGCCAGTGTGCGGGTCGATCTGGCGACCAGGGAGGTCGGTGTCGAAAGTGCGCTGACAGCCGAGCAGGTGATCGAGGTGATCAGCGAAGAGGGTTACGGCGTCAAACTCGTCTGAATTTGATAGTTAGCGAGCTACCGGAATGTTCAAGGCGTCCATGCGCGGCTAGACTGTCAGGCTGCCGACTTCTGCCCCACTGGATGCCTGATGAACTTTCGTACCATTCTGATTCTCGGCGCCTTGAGCGCTTTCGGTCCGCTGGCGATCGATTTCTACCTGCCGGCCTTCCCGGCCATGGCTCTGGCTTTCGGGACGGACGAAAATCACGTTCAGATGACGTTGGCGGTGTACTTCCTCGGCTTGTCCATCGGTCAGTTGGCCTATGGCCCGGTGGCGGATCGTTTCGGGCGACGCATTCCGTTGCTCATCGGTGTCGGCCTGTTCACCGCAGCATCCGTGGCGTGCGCCTATGCGCCGAATCTTGAATGGCTGATCGGCGCACGTTTCATCCAGGCGTTGGGCGGCTGCGCGGGGATGGTGATTTCCCGGGCGGTGGTCAGCGACAAGTGTGATGCGGTGGGCTCGGCAAAAGTCTTTTCGCAGTTGATGCTGGTGATGGGGCTTGCCCCCATCCTCGCGCCATTGCTGGGTGGGTTGTTGGTCAACACCACAGGCTGGCAGTCGATCTTCCTGGCCTTGACCGGTTTCAGTGCGCTGGCAGGGCTGGCGGTTGCGACGGGATTGCCGGAAAGCATGCCGGCCCACATACCGCGTCAACCGTTGTCGGGTGCGCTGCGTCAGTACGGCCGATTGCTGGCCGACCCGATATTTCTTGGCCATGCCTTGACCGGGGGCATCGCCATCGCCGGGATGTTTGCCTACATCGCCGGTTCACCCTTCATCATCATCAAGCTCTACGGCGTTGCGGCCGAGCATTTCGGCTGGCTATTCGGCATCAATGCGGCGGGCTTCATTCTGGTGGCGCAGGTCAACGCGCGGTTACTGGCCAAGCGTGGCCCGATGTTCTTGCTGGCGCGCGCGGTGTGGGTTTATCTGGCGGCCGGTTTGACCCTGCTCGCTGTCAGTTCTCTGCACCCGGCACAACTGTGGCCGCTGCTGATTCCATTGTTCATCTGTATCGCCAGCCTCGGCTGCATCAGCCCCAACGCGGCGGCTTGTGCGATGAACGGGCAGGGCGGACGGGCCGGCAGCGCGTCGGCGCTGCTCGGTTGTCTGCAATTCAGCGTGGCTGCCGGCGCCTCTGCGCTGGTGGGCGTGCTGCACGACGGCAGCGCCGTGCCGATGGCCATGGTCATCAGCCTGTGTGGAATTCTGGTGGTGAGCGCAGCGGTGCTCACCCGGCGTTTGCAAAATGCCCGGGCGCTGGCGCAAGCCCAGGTTTGAGGCCGGAGTCAGCCGGCTGCACGCTGCGCAAGGAGGACGGGAATCTGGTGAGGGGCCTGGATGCGGGCTTCCAGGGTACGCGTGAAAGCGAGAGCTTCTGCTTCGCTGCGGAACGTCACAGCATGTTGGTCTAAGCGAACTTGCCACTGGGACTTTGCCAGTTCTTTTATCAGGATCTTCATAGCCGATCTCCTCTCGTAAAAGATGTCTCGTAAAAGACGTTACGCAAAAGAATGCCTCGCAGGAGATTCGATTGTAGTCCCGTATACGGTCACCATTGTGACAAGGATCAACTGTCTGACTGACGGTGTGTAACTAAAGAAAACACGGATTTTCGAGGGAGCCCACAGAGACTGTCTGCGACCGGGGCGTCCCGGTCGCAGACGGAAAACAGCAGAAAGCGATGAAATCAGCGGCGGTTTTTTTCAGCGCTTCAGAACCCTTCCAGCACAATCTTGCCCTTGGCCTTGCCGCTTTCCAGCAGGGCATGGGCACGGCGCAGATTGGCCGCGTTGATCGTGCCGAAGTGTTCGCCCACCGTGGTTTTCAGGGTCCCGGCATCGATCAGCCAGGCGACGCGATTGAGCAGGTTGTGCTGCTCGATCATGTCCGCGGTTTCAAACAGCGAACGGGTGTACATGAATTCCCAGTGCAGTGACAGGCTCTTGCGCTTGAGCTTGGTCACGTCCAGCGACTTGGGGTCATCGATCAGCGCCAGTTTGCCTTGGGGTGCCAATGCCTCGATCAATTGGTCCAGGTGCTGGTCGGTTTGCGTCAGGCTGGCGACGTGGGTGACCTGATCCACGCCGGCACGTTTGAGTGCTTCGCTCAGTGGCTGGCCATGATCGATCACCAGGTCGGCACCCAACTCTTTCACCCAGCTTTGGGTTTGCGCACGCGAAGCGCTGCCGATGACTTTCAGGGCCGTCAGTTGGTGAGCGAGTTGCGTAAGAATCGAGCCCACGCCACCCGCCGCGCCGACGATCAACAGACTCTGGCCTTCGTCGGTTTTGCCTTCGCGTACCTGCAGGCGCTCGAACAACAACTCCCACGCCGTGATCGCAGTGAGCGGCAGGGCAGCGGCCTCGGCGAATCCGAGAGTCTTCGGCTTGTGGCCGACGATGCGCTCGTCCACCACATGCAACTCGCTGTTGCCACCCGCACGCGCGATGGAGCCGGCGTAATACACCTTGTCGCCGGCCTGGAACAGCGTTACCTCACTGCCCACCGCCTTGACCACACCGGCCACATCCCATCCCAACACCTTGGCCGCGCCACCTTCGGGCTGGACATTCTGGCGCACCTTGGTGTCCACCGGGTTGACCGAAATGGCTTTGACTTCTACCAGCAAGTCGCGGGGACCGGCGACCGGGTCCGGCAATTCGATATCTTGCAGAGCCTTGTCGTCACTGATCGGCAACGAGGCGTAGTAAGCAATGGCTTTCATGGGCGGCTCCTGAACACTAATTAAAGAAGAGATTCGATGAGGCAGATGATTGGCTATTTCTCCTGAGGATAAAACCGGCTAAAAGAGCAGTCTCTTTCAATATTTTTTTGATAATCGGTGCTCTGATGCTGCGTTTCGATGACTTGCAGTTGTTTGTCCGGGCGGCGGACCTGGGCAGTCTCTCCGCTGCCGCGCGGGGCATGGACATGTCGGCGGCGGTGGCCAGTGCGGCGCTCAAGCGCATCGAGCAGCAACTCGGAGCTCGTTTATTGGCCCGTTCGACCCGCAGCCTGCGCCTGACTGCCGAAGGCGAGGGCTTTCTCGAATACGCCCGCGCAGCCCTGAGCAATCTCGACGAGGGCCGACGATTGCTGGCCAGTGGTCAGGACCAGGTCAGCGGGGTGCTGCAACTGTCGGCGCCATCGGACTTTGGCCGCAACCTGCTGCTGCCCTGGCTCGACGAGTTTCAACGCGAGCATCCGAAACTCACCGTGCGCCTGCTGCTGGGGGACCGCATCGCCGATCTGTTTCGCCAACCGGTAGACATTGCCCTGCGCTACGGTGAACCGGAGGACTCCAGCCTGGTGGCGCTGCCCATCGCCCCGCAGAACCGCCGGGTGTTGTGCGCCGCTCCCGGCTATCTGGCCCGGCATGGCGAGCCGCGGCATCTGGAGCAACTGGCACAGCACAATTGCCTGTTGTACATGCTCGGCAGCCGGGTCCACGATCACTGGAGTTTTCACGACGGCAAACGCGAAGTCAGCCTGACCGTCAGCGGCGATCGTTTCAGTGATGATGCCGATGTCGTGCGCCTTTGGGCCGTGGCAGGTGCCGGGATCGCTTACAAGTCCTGGCTCGATGTGGCCGCCGATGTACTGGCCGGGCGCTTGAAGGTGCTGATGCCGGAGCTGCTCTGTGAGCGCGCACCGTTGAATCTGTTGTGCGCCCATCGCGCACAATTGAGTAAGCCGGTGAACCTGTTGCGTGAAATGCTTGCCAGACGATGCGCCCTTTTGAGCAGTCAATTTCCAGGCTTTTCGGAAATTGATCATTAGTCGCCCAAAAAAAGAGAAATTTCCCTCAGGAACGATCACCACCTACGCCGGGCGCAGGAAAGGATCCGCCGACCAACCCGCATATACTAGCGCCCTCATCATGTACGTAGCGTCGACCCCCCGATGGCGGGTCCACGTACGAGTCGGCCCGGCTGCACGGTCAACCTTCTGGCCTACGCAGCATCGGCCAGGCAGCGCAAATGAGTGAGCAAGGCGTCGCCTGGCCTATGGCAGTTTCAATGGATTGGCCGACGACACATTACTGGTCAAGATTTCTCTGGGCAGTAGACGAAACGATTCAACAGGGAGTGAATACATGGAACATGCACCTTGCATCAGCCAGATCGCCACGTTGCTGGCTGACCCAAAGCGCAGCGCAATGATGTGGGCTTTGATGGATGGTTCGGCGCGAACAACCGAAGAGTTGGCATTGCTGGCCGGCCTGTCATCGTCGTCGGCCAGTGCACACCTGGGACGTTTGTCCGCCGGAGGTCTGCTGAGGGTTGAAAACCGCGGCCGCAAACGCTTCTTCCGCCTGGCCGCTCCCGAAGTCGGGGCGGCAATCGAAGCACTGGCCAGCGCGACCTTCGCCAGCGCACCCCAGGATATTCCGGACGTATTCAAGCGTAATGCGCCTCTGATCAAACCCCGGGTGGTGCGTTCGCCATTGTTGAGTGCCCGGCTGTGCGACGATCACTTGGGGGGCACCCTGTCCGCCGATCTGTATCAGCGACTGCTGGAGGCAGGCTGGATCGAACATTTTGATCAGCGGGTCACGGTCACGCTCAAGGGCGCGACGGAGTTGGCGGCACGGGGAGTGTTCGTCCAGGCGCTGGCCCATCACAACGGCAGGGTTGCCTGCGCCTGCCCTGACTGGAGCGAAAGACGCCCGCACTTGGGCGGCTCGCTGGGCGCGGCACTGTTGCAGCTGTTCATGCAGTCGGGGTGGCTTAGTCTGCCGAACGATTCCCGAGCCTTGCAGGTGACGGCCTCCGGGCAGCGCGAAATTCATCGCTTTGCCCAGGAAACCGAGTTGGAAATGGCGCTTTAGTGCACCGGTGCGGGAGCGAACGCACTCGCTCCCGCCGGGCATTGGCGCCGAGCCTTACGGTTTCACCAACCGCGCATCGAGGCTGTTCTGCGCCAGGCGCTTGGCCTGATCCTGGGTCATGCCCAGGTGGGTGTGCAGCGCATGGAAGTTCTCGGTGACATAACCGCCGAAGTACGCCGGGTCATCGGAGTTCACGGTCACTTTCACGCCGCGTTCCAGCATGTCGAGAATGTTGTGCTGCGACATGTGATCGAATACGCAAAGCTTGGTGTTCGACAACGGGCACACGGTCAGCGGGATCTGCTCGTCGATGATTCGCTGCATCAGGCGCTCGTCTTCGATGGCGCGCACGCCATGGTCGATGCGCTGGATTTTCAGCAGGTCGATGGCTTCCCAGATGTACTCGGGCGGGCCTTCTTCGCCAGCGTGGGCGACGGTCAGGAAACCTTCGTGACGAGCACGGTCGAACACGCGCTGGAACTTGCTTGGCGGGTGGCCCATCTCGGAGCTGTCCAGGCCCACGGCGACGAACGCATCGCGGAACGGCAGCGCCTGGTCGAGGGTTTTCTGCGCCTGGTCTTCGCTCAGATGGCGCAGGAAGCTCAGGATCAAACCACTGGTGATGCCCAATTGCTGCTCGCCATCCTTCAGCGCGGCGGCGATGCCGTTGAGCACCACTTCGAACGGGATGCCACGGTCGGTGTGGGTCTGCGGATCGAAGAACGGTTCGGTGTGAATCACGTTCTGCTCTTTGCAGCGCAGCAGGTACGCCCAGGTCAGGTCATAGAAGTCCTGGGACGTGCGCAGCACATCGGCACCCCGGTAATACAGGTCGAGGAACTCCTGCAGGTTGTTGAAGGCATACGCCTTGCGCAAGGTTTCGACGTCGTTCCATGGCAAGGCAATCTTGTTGCGCTCGGCCAGGGCGAACAACAGTTCGGGCTCCAGCGAGCCTTCCAGGTGCAGGTGCAATTCTGCCTTGGGCAGGGCGTTCAGCCAGTCGTACATAATTCTTTTCTCATCAGGTGCAATGGTCGCCATTCTACAGAGGGTTGCCGCAACAATTGGTAAAACCTGACCAGGCGGTTCATCACACCGCTTCCAGTTCCCGTCGATAAGCGTAGGTATCGGCGAAGCGCGAGAGCAGGAACTCGGCGCAGGTGGTGGCCGGGTATTTCGCCGGGTGCAATGCATCCTGACAACCGGGCAGGCAGTCGATGCGGGTGTCCGGGTGCGGCTCGGCGAAAAACGGTATCGAATAACGATCCACGCCCAGGGGGCTGATCACCCGGTGCGGCGTCGACAGGTATCGGTCGTTGCTCCAGCGCGCCATCATGTCGCCGAGGTTGACCACGAACGTACCTTCGATGGGCGGTGCGTCGATCCATTCGCCTTTGACGTTGCGTACCTGCAAGCCACCGGCGGCGTCCTGATAGAGCAGGGTGATGCAACCGTAATCGGTGTGCGCCCCGGCACCTTGCTGCTCTTCGCAACTGGCAGTGTGACGCGGCGGGTAATGGATCATCCGCAGCACGCTGACCGGGTCATTGAAGCGTGTGTCGAAGAAATCGCGCTCAATCCCCAGCGCGATGGTCATGGCCCGCAACAGCATTTGTGCGAGGGTTTGCATGTCAACGTAGTGCTGCTCCATCAACGCTTCCCAGCCGGGGATGGACGGATGGCGATTGGGACCGCGCAAGGGTTTTTCCGCCAGTACGTCAGGGTGCCCGGCCGGCAGGTGCAGGCCCATGTCGAAGGTTTCCTTGAGGTCGCTGGGTTTGCTTGGGTCCAATTGCTCGGTGGCAATGGCGCCGTAACCGCGATGGTGACGGGTCTGGGTGATGTCGATCTTGAGCTTTTCGGCGGTGGGTTGGGCGAAGAAGCGCTTGGCGCTGTCGAGCAGTTCGTCGATTCGCGCAGTGCTGATCGGGTGGCCCTTGATGTAGAAGAACCCCCACTCGCGGCAGGCGAGGTCGATTTGATTGGCGACTGTTTGCCAGGCGATTTGGTCGGTGCTGTAGAGCGGGGCGATGTCGATGATGGGAAGTTGGTTCATGCGCAGTCCTTAAGAACGCTGAAGATCCAATGTGGGAGCGGGCTTGCTCGCGAAAACGGTGCATCAGGCGACAAATATATCGACTGAGATGACGCCTTCGCGAGCAAGCCCGCTCCCACCGGGTTTTGTGTTCTGGCTGAAGAGTTACTTCGGAATCTCGGCCTTCATGCCTTCCACGTAGTAATTCATCGACGCCAGTTCCGCCGTGGTCGCGCTCACGCCCGCCGGGATTTTCTCGACCCCGGCCTGATCCTTGAGCGGCCCGGTGAACAGTTGCAGCGCACCGCTCTTGATGTCAGCGATGAGCTGTTCGGCTTCGCTCTTCACCGTCGCCGGCACCAGGTCGCTGATCGGCAGCTCAACGGTGCCTTCTTTCAAACCGCCCCAGTAGTCCCGGGATTTCCAGTCATGGTCGATCACGCTTTGGGTTGCCTGAACGTAGTGCGGGCCCCAGTCGTTGACGATGGAGGTCAGCACCGCTTTCGGTCCGAAGTGCGCCATGTCCGAAGCGTAGCCCACGGCATACACGCCGCGACGTTCGGCGGCCTGGATCGGCGCGGGGCTGTCGGTGTGCTGGAACACCACGTCCACGCCCTGGTCGATCAGCGCGTTGGCGGCGTCCGCTTCCTTGCCCGGATCGAACCATGAGTTGACCCACACCACCTTGATCTCGGTGCCGGGGTTGTACTTGTTCAGGGCCAGCTGGATGGCGTTGATGTCGCGGATCACTTCCGGGATCGGGAACGAGGCGACGTAGCCGATTTTTTTGCTCTTGGTCATCTTCGCCGCGAGGAAGCCGCCGACGTAGCGGCCCTCGTAAGTGCGCGCCAGGTAAGTGCCGAGGTTCTTGTCCTGCTTGTAGCCGGTGGCGTGTTCGAAGGTCACCTTGGGAAACTGTTTGGCGACTTTCACGGTCGGGTTCATGTAGCCGAAGGAGGTGGTGAAGATCAGGTCGTATTTATCCTTGGCCATGTTGCGGATCACTCGCTCGGCGTCGGCGCCTTCGGCGACGTTTTCCACGTAGTTGGTGGTGATCTGCGAGCCGAATTTTTCCGCGAGTTCCTTGCGCCCCTGTTCATGCTGATACGTCCAGCCGTGGTCACCGATCGGACCGATATAGACGAAGCCGACTTTCAGCGGATCGGCGGCTACGGCGGTCAGGCTGGCGCTCAAACCGATGGCTGCCGCAACGGCGCAAAGCAGCTTCTTCAACGGACGTTTGTGCATGAATTGGAACTCCATTTTGTTGTGAGGTTGGCTGGGCTCTCTGGCTTGCACAGGGCAATGCAAATTGCTGACCAACAAGACAACAAAACATGAATCCGCGGTGATGCTATCGCGAGCAGGCTCGCGACAGGTCCTTGAAGTCCGATAACAGTGCATGTCCTTGCACAGTTGCCATCCACTGGTGCGCCAATCCAGATGGTCATGACCCTCCACAAAACCAATGTGGGAGCGAGCCTGCTCGCGAAGGCGGAGTGTCAGTCGACATCGTCAGTGACTGAAATACCGCCATCGCGAGCAGGCTCGCTCCCACAGTTTTAATCGGTGTTGTATCAGGTCCCGGCGATCAGTTGCCGCGCCGCCTGGCTGTGATCGGCAATCAACCCCTTCAGATCCAACCCCTCGACCTGCCCATCGATCACCCGCCACTTGCCGCCGATCATCACTCGATCCGCGCGATCGGCGCCGCACAGCAGCAGCGCCGAGACTGGATCATGACTGCCGGAGAAGCGCAGTTCATCCAGCTTGAACAGGGCCAGGTCAGCCTGCTTGCCCACTGCCAGCTCACCGATATCGCTGCGCCCCAGCAGGCTGGCGGAACCTTTGGTCGCCCAGCCGAGCACGCGTTCCGGGGTGATCTTCTCGGCGCCGTAACGCAGGCGCTGGATGTACAACGCCTGACGCGCTTCGAGCATCATGTTCGAGGCATCGTTGGACGCCGAACCGTCCACGCCCAAACCCAGCAAGGCGCCGGCATCGGTCAACTCGATGCTCGGGCAGATGCCCGAGGCCAGGCGCATGTTCGAACTCGGGCAATGGCAAATGCCGGTGCCGGCGGCGCCGAGGCGGGCGATCTCGTCCGGGTTGAAGTGGATACCGTGGGCCAGCCAGGTACGCGGGCCGAGCCAGCCGACACTGTCCAGATAATCCACGGTGCGCAGGCCGAAGCGTTGCAGGCAGAACTCTTCTTCGTCGAGGGTTTCCGCCAGGTGGGTGTGCAGGCGTACGTCGAGTCTGTTCGCCAGTTCGGCACTGGCCGACATGATTTCCGGCGTCACCGAGAACGGCGAGCAGGGTGCCAGGGCGATCTGGATTTGCGCGCCGTCACCGCGTTCGTGGTACTCGGCGATCAGCCGCTGACTATCGGCGAGGATCACTTCGCCTTCCTGCACGGTCTGTTGCGGCGGCAGGCCACCGTCCTTTTCGCCGAGGCTCATGGAACCGCGGGTCAGCATGGCGCGCATGCCCAGTTCGCGAACGCTTTCGACTTGTACGTCGATGGCATTTTCCAGACCTTCCGGGAACAGGTAGTGATGGTCCGCCGCGGTAGTGCAACCGGACAGCAGCAATTCAGCCAACGCGACCTTGGTGGCGAGGGCGAGTTTTTCCGGGGTCAGGCGTGCCCAGACCGGGTACAGGGTTTTCAGCCATGGGAACAGCGGCTGATTGACCACCGGCGCCCAGGCGCGGGTCAGGGTTTGATAGAAGTGGTGATGGGTGTTGATCAGGCCCGGCAGGATCACGTGCTCGCGGGCATCGAACACTTCATTGCAGGGTGCGGACGGTTGTTGACCGGCGCCGAGTACTTCGACGATCAAACCGTCTTGCAGCACCAGGCCGCCACGGGCATCGAGACCGTTGGAGGTGAAAATGGCGAGGGGATTTTTTAACCAGGTACGGGTCGCAGGCATGTTGGCCGGCTCCTCTGAAAGTTGGGTTCAGGGTTGCCAGCTCAGTGTTGCCCTGTCTGCTGATCCAGGTTCGCCGGGGAGGCGAGGTGCGAAGTGTCGATCAAAACGCTCTGGCGGGCAAGCCCAACCCGACCAGACGAAGAGTAACCCTGTGGGAGCGAGCAAGCTCGCTCCCACTGTGGGCGGCGGTGATTACCAGGGAATGGTTTCACCGCGGTAATTGATGAAGTGATGCCCGCCCTTGCCGACATACGCATTCACCTGATCGACCAGGCCACGGGTGCTGGTTTCCACGTCGATGTCCGCGCCTTCACCACCCATGTCGGTTTTCACCCAGCCCGGGTGCAGCGACAGCACGGTGAGCGTGGTTTCGCCCAACTGAGTGACGAAGCTGCTGGTCATGGAATTCAGCGCCGCCTTGCTGGCCTTGTACAGCGCCAGTTCCGGCGCATCGGGCATGGTCACGCTGCCCAGCACCGAACTCATGAACGCCAGCACGCCGGTGTCCGGGCGCAGTTGCTCGACAAAACGCTGGGCCAGGTTGATCGGCGCCACGGCGTTGGTGAAAAACAGCTGACCGACTTCGGCCATTGTCGCGCCGCCGTTCGGCGTCTGGACCTCCGGCCCCTTGACCCCGGCATTGACGAACAACAGGTCAAACACATCGCCCTTGAGTTGTTGGCGCAGGGCGGACACCGCCTGCTGATCGTCCATGTCGAGCTTTTCGATCCGCACATCGCCCAGGGCCTGCAAGGCTTCGGCTTTTTGCGGATCGCGCACGGTGGCGGTGACTTGCCAGCCATCGGCCAGCAGGGTTTTCACCAGCCCGAGGCCAAGCCCCCGGGAGGCGCCAATGATGAGTGCGGTTTTTGCCTTGGACATGAGTGGCTTCCTTGAAAATTCAGAGTCGTGGATTCAATGGACACTGTTGCCCGAGCCGTTGTTGCAACTCATCGCGCAGCACGCCGAGTTCGGCCATGCGGGCTTCGATCAGTTTGAGTTTGTCTTGCAGCAGTTGCGTGACGGCGCTGTCCGGATCGGGCGACTGCCAGATTGTAGCGACGCTGTTGCCGATTTCGCCGAGGGTAAAGCCCAGTCGTTGAGCGGTCTTGATGTACTGCACCAGTTGCACCATGTCTGGCGGATAGTCGCGATACCCGTTGGCGCTGCGTTGCGCCGCGATCAATCCGCGCTGCTCGTAGAAGCGCAGCGTGTCGCGGCTGACGGCGCTGGCCTGGGCTAATTCACCGATGCGCATCATGACGTCTCGAGGGGGCTTGACCCTGGAGCATACTCCAGGCTTTAGCCTTGTTGCTCCCTGAATTGATGGAGCAATGTCGATGTGGACTTCAGCGCAATATCGCCGGTTGGTGCAAGGCAGTGCCTGGTATGACCTGATCGTGACAGTCGCGTTTGTCACGCCATGGAGTTTTGCGGCGTTGCATGGGGTTTTGACGGGGGTGAGTCAGGCGTTGAGTTTGCCCGGTGAGTTGCCACCGTTCGAACCGGTGCACATGTTGATGGCGAATCTGCTGGGGTCGATTGTCTGCGTGTGGGCAGTGCTGCGGATTCGTGATCCGCAGCAGGTTTATGGGCGGTATGACGCCGTGGCCAGATTCCTGTTCTCGGCCTGGCAGGGTTATGCCCTGATCCATGGCGCGAGTTCGCTGCTGGTGGTTTTTCTGGTGTTTGAATTGGCGTGGGGCGTGGCTCAGGTTTTGCCAGTGCGGACGCCTTCGCGAGCAAGCCCGCTCCCACATTTGACCGAGTTCACACCCATCCAATGTGGGAGCGAGCTTGCTCGCGAAGGGGCCAGACCAGACAACCACTAATGCCCGGCCTGCCACGGCTGCCCCAACGACACCGGCGCATACAACCGCGTGCGTAGCGCATCCCGGGACAACAGCACCAACACCACAATGGTCGCGACATACGGCAGCATCGCCAGCAGACTCGAGGGAATCGCCAGTCCCAACCCCTGCGCCACCAGGTGCAGGATGCTGGCTAGCCCGAACAGGTACGCGCCGAGCAGCAGACGCCACACCCGCCAACTGGCGAACACCACCAGCGCCAGGGCAATCCAGCCGCGCCCGGCGCTCATGTTTTCCGCCCACATCGGTGTATACGCCAGGGACAGATAAGCCCCGGCCAACCCTGCCATTGCACCGCCGAACAACACCGCCAGGGTCCGCACCGCCAGCACCGGCAAGCCCATGGCGCTGGCCGCATCCGGGTTTTCCCCGACCGCCTGAATGATCAGCCCGACGCGGCTTTTCAGAATCACCCAAGCCACCAGTGCAAACAGCGCGAACGACAGATACACCAACAGGTCCTGAGCAAACAGCATCCGCCCGATCAGCGGGATCTCACTCAGATAGGGAATCGCCATCGGCTCGAACCCCGCCAGCGGTTTGCCGACCCACGCCGCGCCGATGAAGGTCGACAAGCCCACACCGAAAATCGTCAGGGCCAGACCGGTGGCCACCTGATTGGCGTTGAACACCAGCGCCACCAGGGCAAACAGCGACGACAACAGCATCCCGGCGAGCATCGCCAGCAACACGCCGAGCCACAGGTGTCCGGTGTTGAACGCGACGATGAAACCGATCACCGCGCCAAACAGCATCATGCCTTCCTGGCCCAGGTTGAGGACGCCGCTTTTCTCGCAGATCAGTTCCCCCAGCGCCACCAGCAGCAACGGCGTACCGCAGCGGACCATGGCGTAGAAAATATTGCTCAGCAGATCGATATCCATCACAGCGCTCCTGCTTGTACGGCGGTAGTTTGTGCGCGGCGGGTCCAGCGCAGGTGCAAGCGCGGTCGGTAGAGAATCAGTACGTCGCTGGCCAGCAGGAAAAACAGCATCATGCCCTGGAACAATTGGGTGATCGCTTGCGGCAGGTTCAGGCTCATTTGTGCGCTTTCGCCGCCGATGTACAGCAGCGCCATCAACAGGCTGGAAAACAGGATGCCGACAGGATTCAAGCGGCCGAGAAACGCCACGGTGATCGCCGCATAGCCGTAGCCCGGCGAGACCTGCGGCACCAGCTGGCCGATGGGGCCGGTGACTTCGCACACACCGGCAAGCCCCGCCAGACCGCCGCTGATCAACAGCGCAAGCCAGATCAGGCGTCTCTCGCGAAAGCCGACGAAACCGGCGGCACGCTTGTCCAGCCCGAGCACTTTGATCTGGAAGCCGACAAAGCTTTTCTGCAACATCACCCACACCGTCACCAACGCGAGCAGGGCGAAGTAAACCCCGGCGTGGACCCGGCCATCTTCCATCAGCAACGGCAAGCGGCTGGCGTCACCGAACATCGCCGATTGCGGAAAATTGAAACCTTCCGGATCTTTCAGTGGACCGTGCACGCAATACAGCAAAAGGTTCAGGGCGATGTAATTGAGCATGATGCTGGTGAGGATTTCATTGGCGTTGAAGCGCGTGCGCAACCACGCCGTCAGGCCGGCCCACGCGGCGCCCGCCAGGGTGCCTGTAAGCAGGATCAGCACCAGCGCCCAGCGGCTTTGCATATCGATGATGTTCACCGCCAGCGCACTGCCGGCCAACGCGCCGAGCAGCAGTTGACCTTCGGCACCGATGTTCCAGATGCGCGCCTGATAGGCGACCGCCAGGCCCAATGCGCAGAGCAGAATCGGCAGGGCCTTGACCAACAATTCTGAGACGCCATACAGGTCGCTGACCGGCGCGATCAGCAAGGTGTGCAAGGTCAGCAGCGGGTCGTGCCCGAGCGCGATAAACAACAAGGATCCACAGCCCAGGGTCAGTGCAGCCGCCAGCAACGGCGAGCACCACAGCATCAGGCGCGATTGCTGGCCGCGGGGTTCAAGAGAAAGCAGCATGTGACACTCCGTTAACGCGTGGCGGATGCGAGTGATTGGGGGGCGCCGAACTGGCCGGCCATCCAGCCGCCGACATCGCTCAGGCGGGTATCGACGGTGGCATGGAGCGCCGACAGTCGACCGCCGCACAAGGCGCCGAGGCGGTCGCTGATCTGGAACAGTTCGTCGAGGTCTTCGGAAATCACCAGGATTGCCGCGCCGGCATCGCGCAAGGCAATCAAGGCGCGGTGGATGGTGGCGGCCGCGCCGACGTCCACGCCCCAGGTCGGGTGTGCGGCGACCAGCAATTTCGGTCGCTGAAGGATTTCCCGGCCGAGGATGAATTTCTGCAAGTTGCCGCCGGACAGGCTGCGGGCCGGTGCCTGGCTATCGGGTGTCTTGACCCCGAAACGGCGGATGATTTCCTCGGCCAGTGCTTCGACTTTGCCGCGCTGGATCAGGCCGTTACTCACCAAGCCTTGCTGGAAAGCGGTCAGCAGCGCGTTGTCCGCCAGGCTCAACTCCGGCACCGCACCATGACCCAGGCGTTCGGCGGGAACGAACGCCAGGCCGAGTTGGCGGCGTGCATCGGGACGCAAATGGGCGACCGGTTCCTTGCCAAAGCGGATCGTCGCGCTGGCGTTGCGGGGCAACATTTCTTCGCCGCTGAGCAAGGCCAGCAACTCATCCTGGCCATTGCCGGCGACACCGGCGATGCCGACAATTTCACCACGGCGCACTTCAAGGTCGATGTTGGCAAGCGAGCAGCCGAACGGGTCCGGGTTGTGCCAGGACAAGCCACGGACATCAAGGAACGCATCACCTCCAGCTACCTTCGGATAGTCTGCGATCAACTCCGCCGCTTCACCGACCATCAAGCGCGCCAGTTGCTGATCCGAACACTCGGCCGGCACGCAATGCCCGGCCACCCGACCGCCTCGTAAAACCGTTGCGCGGTGGCACAACGCGCGCACTTCCCCAAGCTTGTGGCTGATGAACAAAATGCTGCAGCCTTCGGCAGCGAGCCGGCGCAGGGTGACGAACAAGTCGTCGGCCTCTTGCGGCGTCAGCACTGAAGTCGGTTCATCGAGAATCAACAGGCGGATGTCCTGCATCAGGCAGCGAATGATTTCCACCCGTTGCCGTTCACCGATCGACAGGCTGTGGACAAGTCGCTCCGGTTCCAGCGCCATGCCGTAGCGCCGGGACACTTCGCGAATCTTCGGCTCAAGCTGTCTGGGTGTGCCTGCCGCCGCGCCCATGGCTAGGGCGATGTTCTGCGCCACGCTCAGGGTTTCGAACAGCGAGAAATGCTGGAACACCATGCCGATTCCCAAACCCCGGGCCTGGGCCGGGTTGCGCAGGCTCACCCTCTGACCTTGCCAGATCACTTCGCCGGAATCGGCGTGGGTGACGCCGTAGATGATCTTCATCAGTGTGCTTTTGCCCGCGCCGTTTTCCCCGAGCAGGGCATGAATCTCGCCAGGGGCAATGGTCAGGTCGATGGCATCGTTGGCCAGGCAACCGGGGTAGCGTTTGCTGATTCTGCGCAGTTGCAGGCGCGGAACCGGATCGGGGATTGGAGCGTGATTGGGCATGACAGGCTCAGTGCTCTTGGACTTGTGCCTGTGGATAAAGCAATTTTCTGGCCACTAGGTCAGGAAAACCTCGAAGCCCTGTGACCAGAGGCGTTGAGTACGCAGCTTTCAAATGTGCCACGCACAGCCCGGCACCACATGGGGGCAAGGGTGCAAATCAAGCCCCGATTTTGCTCGTGCGCTTTTGCTCAAAAAATGAGCAATCGACCACAAGCCATACCGTGCAGGGCGTCGAGACGGCCATGAACGGGTTATCCACAGATTGCTCCACAGTATTTGTGTGCAAGCTCAAAGCACGGGCATAAGCACTGAGTGGCTTTCTTCTAAAGGCGATAAACCGTTGTAACTGTTTGTTTTTATTTGAATTTGATGTGCTTGATGGCAGATTGGACGAAAATTGAGCAAAGTCCGCAAAGCCGCATGACAGAAGGGTTACAGCGGTATGTGCTCAGGTTATCCACAGCCGGGTGCACAGCAGATGTGGGCAAGTATGGAATAAGTGAAAAAGCGGCGTGCCCCAAAAGATCGCAGCCTGTGCCGAGGCTTTTTAGCGCTGCAACAAAATACGTCCGCGACTCAAATCGGCCAGCTGTGACTGCAAGGTGTCGATCTGTGCATCGCCCACGGCCAACTGCAACTCGACACCATTGGCGGTGAAGCTTTCATCCACAACCAATCCACCTGCCTCTGCCACCCGCAGCTTGACCAGGGCCAGCTCGGCAAATCCGCAAGCGCAACGCAGCGGCACCCGGCTGATCAGCTCGATCTTTGGCGCCGCTTGCAGGCATTTGTTTGCACCCCCGCCATAGGCCCGGGCGAGCCCCCCGGTGCCCAGTTGGATGCCGCCATACCAGCGAATCACCAGCACCGCGACCTGATCGCAATCCTGTGCCTCTATCGCCGCCAGAATCGGCCGGCCGGCTGTACCGCCGGGCTCGCCATCATCGGTGCTGCGATATTGATCGCCGAGTTTCCAGGCCCAGCAGTTGTGCGAGGCATTCAAGTCACTGTGCTGTTCAATGAACGCCTGGGCCTCGACCGGGCTGGAGATCGGCGCGGCGAAGGTAATGAAGCGGCTCTTGCGAATCTCTTCGCGGTATTCGCAAAAACCGCTGAGGGTAAATGGCATACGTACCTGAATGGCTACTTAGATGGCAGGTTTCAGGCCGCAGCCCTTGAGAATGATGCGGATCAGGTTGTCCCCGGCGTCTTCCATGTCCTGCTTGGTCAACCTGGCACGCCCGGTGACGCGGCAGATCTGCGTGGCGAAGTCGGCATAGTGCTGGGTGCTGCCCCACAACAGGAAGATCAGGTGCACCGGATCGACCGGGTCCATTTTACCGGCGTCGATCCAGGCCTGGAACACGCCCGCACGGCCCTGGAACCAGGCGCGATAATCCTGGTTGAAGTACTCGGTCAGGCATTCGCCGCCGCTGATGACTTCCATGGCAAAAATCCGCGAGGCTTGGGGCTGGCGTCGGGAGAACTCCATTTTCGCGCGGATGTAGCGGGTCAAGGCTTCGGTCGGATCGTCCTCGGCGGTGAGGGTGTTGAAGGTGCTGTCCCACAACTCGATGATGTTGCTCAGCACCGCCACGTACAAACCGAGCTTGTTGGTGAAGTAGTAATGCAGGTTCGCCTTGGGCAGCCCGGCATTCTGGGCGATGGTGTTCATGCTCGTGCCTTTGTACCCGTGACGGGCGAACTCGTCTTCGGCGGCTTTGATGATGGTCTCTTCGTTTTTCTGACGAATGCGGCTGACGGGTTTTCCGCCGTGGGCAGGGACTTCAAAGGTCATAGGCACTTCCGAACTGGTGGGTGGGACGGCCAGTGCGTTGATAGCGTACCCACCGGCTTGAGACAAGTCCTCACACAATAAAACACTGCACCGCTCCCACAATTTTCAACGCGTCGCCGCGAGACTCTCGAGAAAACTCTCCAGCACCAGATGGGGCCGACGCCCCTTGCGTGTGACCGATGCCAGGCTCAGGTCATAGAACCGCGTTTTCGCTTTCAATGCGCGCAATCGACCTTGCTGCACCCAAAGACTCGCGTAGTGATCCGGCAGGTATCCGATGTAGCGCCCGGTCAGGATCAGGAACGCCATGCCTTCGCGGTCCGAGGCGCTGGCGGTGCAGTTGAGCGCCTGGTAGTGAGCCTGGATCTCCGCTGGCAAACGAAAGGTCGGGGCGATGGCGTCCTGACTGTTCAGGCGTTCGTCGTCCAGTTGCTTGTCGTCGACATAAAACAGCGGATGGCCGACCGCGCAGTACAACAGCGAACGTTCGCTATACAGCGGTTGATACTCCAGCCCCGACAGTGCGCTGGCCTGCGGCACTACGCCGACGTGCAGGCGACCGTCGAGCACGCCTTGTTCGACTTCATTGGGCGCGATCATGCGGATCTGGATCTGCACATCCGGGCCGCGTTCTTTCAATTGCGCGAGGGCATGGGTGATGCGCATGTGGGGCAGGGTGACCAGGTTGTCCGTCAAACCAATGATCAATTCGCCGCGCAAGTGCTGGTGCAGGCCATTGACCTCGGTGCGGAAGCTTTCCAGTGCACTTAGCAGTTGCAACGCCGATTGATAGACCTCGCGGCCTTCTTCGGTCAGGGAAAATCCGGCACGTCCCCGTTGGCACAGGCGCAGACCGAGGCGTTGCTCCAGATCGCTCATCTGCTGGCTGATCGCCGAGCGACCGATGCCCAGCACGGTTTCCGCCGCGGAGAAGCCGCCGCATTCCACCACGCTGCGGAAAATCCTCAGCAGGCGAATATCAAAGTCGCTGACCTGGGCCAGCGGATCGGGACGGCGAGTGCTCATGCGGGTTACTCAAAAGTTTAGTAATTGACTGACTGAACATTAGAAGAGTTGCATTTCACCGACTTTATCTCCGTGGCAATTTAGCTGCAACAACGGTTTTCAATCCTTACGCCGCTTATTGCCTTGCGAGGTTTCGCCCATGAATCAGCCTGAAAACGCCCCGACTTCCCTGGCCAGCCAGCTCAAGCTCGATGCTCACTGGATGCCTTACACCGCCAACCGCAACTTCCAGCGCGACCCACGCCTGATCGTTGGCGCCGAAGGCAGCTGGCTGATCGACGACAAGGGCCGCAAGGTATATGACTCGCTGTCCGGTCTGTGGACCTGTGGCGCCGGGCACACCCGCAAGGAAATCCAGGAAGCGGTCGCCAAGCAACTGGGTACCCTCGATTACTCGCCAGCCTTCCAGTACGGCCATCCGCTGTCGTTCCAGCTGGCTGAAAAAATCACCGACCTGACCCCGGGCAACCTGAACCACGTGTTCTTCACCGACTCGGGCTCCGAGTGTGCTGACACCGCGGTGAAGATGGTCCGTGCTTACTGGCGCCTGAAGGGCCAGTCGACCAAGACCAAAATGATCGGCCGTGCCCGTGGTTACCACGGTGTGAACATCGCCGGCACCAGCCTCGGTGGCGTGAACGGCAACCGCAAGCTGTTCGGTCAGGCGATGATGGACGTCGACCACCTGCCGCACACTTTGCTGGCAAGCAACGCTTACTCCCGTGGCATGCCGGAGCAGGGCGGTATTGCCCTGGCTGACGAACTGCTGAAGCTGATCGAACTGCACGATGCGTCGAACATCGCGGCGGTCTTCGTCGAGCCATTGGCCGGTTCCGCTGGCGTGTTGGTTCCACCACAGGGTTACCTCAAGCGTCTGCGTGAAATCTGCGACCAGCACAACATCCTGTTGGTGTTCGACGAAGTGATCACCGGTTTCGGCCGTACCGGCACCATGTTCGGCGCCACCACCTTCGGCGTAACCCCGGACCTGATGTGCATCGCCAAGCAAGTCACCAACGGTGCGATCCCGATGGGCGCGGTGATTGCCAGCTCCGAGATCTACCAGACCTTCATGAATCAGCCGACGCCTGAATACGCGGTTGAATTCCCCCATGGCTACACCTATTCCGCGCACCCGGTGGCTTGTGCCGCGGGCCTGGCAGCACTCGACCTGCTGCAAAAGGAAAACCTGGTGCAGAGCGTGGCCGAAGTCGCGCCGCATTTCGAAAATGCGCTGCACGGCCTCAAAGGCACCAAGAACATCATCGACATCCGTAACTTCGGCCTGGCCGGCGCGATCCAGATCGCTCCACGTGACGGCGATGCGATCGTGCGTCCGTTCGAAGCCGGCATGGCGCTGTGGAAAGCCGGGTTCTACGTACGCTTCGGCGGCGACACCCTGCAGTTCGGCCCAACCTTCAACAGCAAACCGCAGGACCTGGATCGTCTGTTCGACGCGGTCGGCGAAGTGCTGAGCAAGATCGACTGATTTCTCCTTCTATATACCTACAAACAACAGGTGCTCCGAAGCGAGCGCCTGTGGACAACTTTTCAGGAGCTTCCATGAGCGTTATTCCGCATTTGATCAATGGCGAACTGGTGACCGAGAACGGTCGCGCGGTTGATGTGTTCAACCCGTCTACCGGCCAGGCTATCCACAAGCTGCCACTGGCGACCCGCGAAACCATCCAG
>NZ_CM174420.1:725000-1585000 GCF_057835175.1 Pseudomonas sp. GL_103
GAAACGATGTGGGAAGGCTTAGACAGCTAGGAGGTTGGCTTAGAAGCAGCCACCCTTTAAAGAAAGCGTAATAGCTCACTAGTCGAGTCGGCCTGCGCGGAAGATGTAACGGGGCTCAAACCATACACCGAAGCTACGGGTATCACCTTCGGGTGATGCGGTAGAGGAGCGTTCTGTAAGCCTGTGAAGGTGAGTTGAGAAGCTTGCTGGAGGTATCAGAAGTGCGAATGCTGACATGAGTAACGACAATGGGTGTGAAAAACACCCACGCCGAAAGACCAAGGTTTCCTGCGCAACGTTAATCGACGCAGGGTTAGTCGGTCCCTAAGGCGAGGCTGAAAAGCGTAGTCGATGGAAAACAGGTTAATATTCCTGTACTTCTGGTTATTGCGATGGAGGGACGGAGAAGGCTAGGCCAGCTTGGCGTTGGTTGTCCAAGTTTAAGGTGGTAGGCTGGAATCTTAGGTAAATCCGGGATTCTAAGGCCGAGAGCTGATGACGAGTGTTCTTTTAGAACACGAAGTGGTTGATGCCATGCTTCCAAGAAAAGCTTCTAAGCTTCAGGTAACCAGGAACCGTACCCCAAACCGACACAGGTGGTTGGGTAGAGAATACCAAGGCGCTTGAGAGAACTCGGGTGAAGGAACTAGGCAAAATGGCACCGTAACTTCGGGAGAAGGTGCGCCGGTGAGGGTGAAGGACTTGCTCCGTAAGCCCACGCCGGTCGAAGATACCAGGCCGCTGCGACTGTTTATTAAAAACACAGCACTCTGCAAACACGAAAGTGGACGTATAGGGTGTGACGCCTGCCCGGTGCCGGAAGGTTAATTGATGGGGTTAGCTAACGCGAAGCTCTTGATCGAAGCCCCGGTAAACGGCGGCCGTAACTATAACGGTCCTAAGGTAGCGAAATTCCTTGTCGGGTAAGTTCCGACCTGCACGAATGGCGTAACGATGGCGGCGCTGTCTCCACCCGAGACTCAGTGAAATTGAAATCGCTGTGAAGATGCAGTGTATCCGCGGCTAGACGGAAAGACCCCGTGAACCTTTACTATAGCTTTGCACTGGACTTTGAATTTGCTTGTGTAGGATAGGTGGGAGGCTTTGAAGCGTGGACGCCAGTTCGCGTGGAGCCAACCTTGAAATACCACCCTGGCAACTTTGAGGTTCTAACTCAGGTCCGTTATCCGGATCGAGGACAGTGTATGGTGGGTAGTTTGACTGGGGCGGTCTCCTCCTAAAGAGTAACGGAGGAGTACGAAGGTGCGCTCAGACCGGTCGGAAATCGGTCGTAGAGTATAAAGGCAAAAGCGCGCTTGACTGCGAGACAGACACGTCGAGCAGGTACGAAAGTAGGTCTTAGTGATCCGGTGGTTCTGTATGGAAGGGCCATCGCTCAACGGATAAAAGGTACTCCGGGGATAACAGGCTGATACCGCCCAAGAGTTCATATCGACGGCGGTGTTTGGCACCTCGATGTCGGCTCATCACATCCTGGGGCTGAAGCCGGTCCCAAGGGTATGGCTGTTCGCCATTTAAAGTGGTACGCGAGCTGGGTTTAGAACGTCGTGAGACAGTTCGGTCCCTATCTGCCGTGGACGTTTGAGATTTGAGAGGGGCTGCTCCTAGTACGAGAGGACCGGAGTGGACGAACCTCTGGTGTTCCGGTTGTCACGCCAGTGGCATTGCCGGGTAGCTATGTTCGGAAAAGATAACCGCTGAAAGCATCTAAGCGGGAAACTTGCCTCAAGATGAGATCTCACTGGGACCTTGAGTCCCCTGAAGGGCCGTCGAAGACTACGACGTTGATAGGTTGGGTGTGTAAGCGCTGTGAGGCGTTGAGCTAACCAATACTAATTGCCCGTGAGGCTTGACCATATAACACCCAAGCAATTTGCGCTTAAAAGCCAGATTGCGGTGTGTGAAGACGAAACGAACCGAAAGTTCGAGATACTCACAAAACACCAAACTATCGCATACCCAATTTGCTGAAGCGAGGCCAGCCGGCCACGACTCAGTACCCGAATTTCTTGACGACCATAGAGCGTTGGAACCACCTGATCCCATCCCGAACTCAGCAGTGAAACGATGCATCGCCGATGGTAGTGTGGGGTTTCCCCATGTGAGAGTAGGTCATCGTCAAGATTAAATTCCGAAACCCCAATTGCGAAAGCAGTTGGGGTTTTGTTTTTGGCCGCGGGAAAGTTCGTACAGCAACAGCGAGCAGGTTCACGCTGTCACCGTCTCCCGACAATGCTAAGGTTCGCCCCTGGCGTTTGTATTTTCCAAGGAAGCCTTTATGCCGGACGCGACGTCCCTCAGTGCTGGTTTTATGGTGGTTCACGGCAACCGCCTGGACGAGTTGCGCAGCCTGGTGGTCAGCTGGATGCGGCGCTACCCGCTGGCTCCCCTGGAGAATGAAATCGCGTTGGTGCAAAGCAATGGCATTGCCCAATGGCTGAAGCTGGCACTGGCGGAAGATTCTGAAGACGACGACATGGGTGGCTGTGGCATCGCTGCCGCCATCGACGTGCAGTTGCCCGGCAGCTTCATGTGGCAGCTCTATCGCATGGTCCTTGGCCGCGACGAAATTCCGGTCAAGTCCCTGCTCGATAAAGCCCCGCTGACCTGGCGTCTGATGCGCCTGCTGCCGCAGTTGATCAACCAACCGCACTTCGAGCCACTGCAGCGTTTCCTGACCCATGACACCGACCTGCGCAAACGCTATCAACTGGCTGAGCGTCTGGCGGATCTGTTCGACCAATACCAGGTGTACCGAGCTGACTGGCTCGAAGACTGGGCGGAAGGTCGTCATCAAACAAGAAACGCCAGGGGCGAAGCCAAACCCCTGACCCCGGCCAATTGCTGGCAGGCAGAGTTATGGCGCGCACTCTTGCTGGATGTGGGAGCAGAAGGCATGGCGCAAAGCCGTGCCGGTGTCCATCAGCGATTTGTCGAGCGTATTAACCATCTCGAAGCCGCCCCCAAGGGATTACCCTCGCGAGTGATCGTTTTCGGGATTTCCTCCCTGCCTGCTCAAGCCCTGGAAGCACTGGCGGGACTGGCACGATTCAGCCAGGTCCTGCTGTGCGTACACAACCCGTGTCGTCACCATTGGGCGGACATCGTCGCCGATAAAGACCTGTTGCGGCATCAATACAAGCGTCAGGCCCGCAAGAGCGGCATGCCGGTAGTGATCGATCCGCAAACCCTGCATCAGCATGCTCACCCGCTGCTGGCGGCATGGGGCAAGCAGGGGCGGGACTACATCAACCTGCTCGACAGTTATGACGATCCCAACAGCTATCGTTCGGCATTCCGCGACGGGCGCATCGACCTGTTCAGTGATGGTCAGCCGCTGAACGTGCTCAACCAGTTGCAGGACGACATCCTCGAACTGCGCCCCCTCAATGAGACTCGGGAGCGTTGGCCGGCTATCGATCTGCAGAAGGACGAGTCGATCCGTTTTCACATCGCCCATAGCGCCCAGCGAGAAGTCGAGATCCTCCACGATCAACTGCTCGCGCGCTTCAGCGCCGACCCGACACTGCGGCCCCGGGACATCATCGTGATGGTCCCGGACATCGACAGCTACGCACCGCATATTCGTGCCGTGTTTGGTCAGCTTGACCGCCAGGATTCTCGCTTCATTCCGTTTACGTTGGCTGACCAGGGCCAGCGTGGTCGCGATCCTTTGCTGATTGCTGTGGAGCACCTGCTAAAGCTGCCTGACAGCCGATTCCCCGTCAGTGAGATTCTCGATCTGCTGGACGTCCCCGCACTGCGCGCTCGTTTTGGCGTCGAGGAGCGTGATCTGCCAACGCTGCACCGCTGGATCGAAGGAGCCGGCATTCGCTGGGGCATGAATGCCGAGCAACGTGCCGGGCTCGGGTTGCCTGATGAACTTGAGCAAAACAGCTGGCGTTTCGGCTTGCGACGGATGTTGCTCGGTTATGCCGTTGGCAGCGCCGATGCTTATGAGGGTATCGAACCCTACGACGAGATCGGTGGCCTGGACGCTGCGCTCATCGGTCCGCTGGTTGCGTTGCTGGACGCGCTGGAAGTGGCTCACCACGAACTCTCTCAGCCTGCATCGCCGGGGCAATGGGGCTTGCGCTTGCAGGCTTTGGTGCAGTTGTTCTTCCTTGCCGGTAACGAACACGATGACTACTTGCTGGCCCAGCTCGAAGAACTGCGCGAGACCTGGCTCGAGACCTGCGAATCCGTTGGGTTGCAGGACGAATTGCCGCTGACCGTCGTCCGAGAAGCCTGGCTTGCAGGTCTGGATCAGGGCCGTTTGTCCCAGCGTTTTCTGGCCGGTGCGGTCAACTTCTGCACCCTGATGCCCATGCGCGCCATCCCGTTCAAACTGGTATGCCTGCTGGGCATGAATGACGGCGATTATCCGCGCGCGCAACCGCCGCTGGACTTCGATCTGATGGGCAGTGATTACCGTCCAGGTGACCGCTCTCGGCGCGAAGATGACCGCTACCTGCTACTGGAAGCCTTGTTGTCGGCCCGGGACCAGCTTTACATCAGTTGGGTGGGTCGCAGCATCCGCGATAACAGCGAGCGACCTGCGTCGGTACTGATCGGTCAGTTGCGTGATCACCTGGCCAGCGGTTGGCGATTGCTGCATAGCGACGAGGATCTGCTGGAAGCCATGACCCGGGAACACCCGTTGCAACCCTTCAGTGCTCGCTACTTTCACGACGGGGATGAGTCGTTCAGCTACGCCAGCGAATGGCAGGTGCTTCATCAGGCGATAGAGCAACAGGCAAGCGCCGAAGTGCTCGCGCCTCACGTTCAGGACGAACCACTGAGTCTCGGTCAGGTGCAGGATTTCCTGCGCAATCCGGTACGGCATTTTTTCAGCCAGCGACTGAAGGTCTTCTTCGAGGCGGCGGAAGTGCCGTTGGCCGATGAAGAGCCTTTTGTCCTGGATGCGTTGCAGCGTTACAGCCTCAGCGACCGTTTGCTCGAAGCGGCGCTGGCAGATCCGGGTAATTCCGGGCAGGCACTGGAAGATCAGGCGAAACGTTTGCAGAACAGCGGGCTGCTGCCCATGGCCGGATTCGGTGAGTGCCTGCAACGCGAGTTGATCGAGCCATTACCTGACTTGCTGCAACGCCACCAACGGCTCCTGGCATTGTGGCCAACACCCCTCAGCAGCGCGTTGCCCGTCAGTCTTGAACTGCAGGGCCTGCACATCGAGGGCTGGCTCAGCGGCCTGCATCAGCGTGCTGATGGTGGTTTGTTGTCTATCACAACGATCCCCAACAGTATCGGCTCGATCAAGTCGCGCAAATGGCATCGACTGACACGCCCGTGGGTCAATCATCTGATGGCTTGTGCCAGTGGCATGCCGCTGACCACCGCATTGGTGGCCAGCGACGACAGCCTGTTGCTCGGTCCGCTGGACCAGTCCACGGCGCGGAAAGTTCTCGGTGACCTGTTGATGGCCTGGCAGTCGGGGATGCGCCAGCCTCTGCCGATCGCGGTCAAGACAGCCTTCGCGTGGCTGGGGCAAACCGATCCGGTCAAAGCCGAGGCCGCTGCGCGCAAGGCCTATGAAGGTGATGGGCAGACGACGGACGGAGAGCGCCGCGAAAGCCCGGCACTGGCTCGCCAATTCGCCGATTACGATGCCTTGGTCGCCGACGAGACATTCCCCCAGTGGTGTGACGCGCTCTATCGCCCGCTTCTTGAAGCGCCCTGGCGTTCACTGTCCAGCGAGGAGTCGCGCTGATGAGCACGAAGACACCTCTGGCCCTGGCATTCCCGCTGCGTGGCAGTCAACTGATCGAAGCCAGCGCCGGGACCGGCAAGACGTTCACCATTTCCGCGTTGTACCTGCGTCTGGTGCTTGGCAATGGCGGAGAGGGCAGTGGCTTCGGGCGTGAGCTGTTGCCGCCGCAAATCCTCGTCGTGACCTTCACCGACGCCGCGACCAAAGAGCTGCGCGAACGCATCCGCACGCGGCTCGCCGAGGCCGCACGATATTTTCGCGATGAAACACCGGCCCCCGACAGCCTGATTGCCGAGTTGCGTGATCAGTACTTGCCCGAGCAATGGCCCGGCTGCGCAAACCGCCTGGATATCGCCGCCCAGTGGATGGACGAGGCGGCGGTGTCGACCATCCACAGTTGGTGCCAGCGCATGTTGCGCGAGCACGCATTCGACAGCGGCAGCCTGTTTACCCAGACCCTGGAAACCGACCACAGCGATTTGCTGGGGGAAGTCCTGCGCGATTACTGGCGGCTGTTCTGTTACCCGATGCAAGGTGACGCCTTGAATTGGGTGCGCAGCAATTGGGGCGGGCCGGCGGCGCTGCTGCCGCGGATTCGTGCGCTGTTCGCCAGCGAGCGGGATGCGCATGAAGGGAAAGAGCCCGCCGAAGTGATTTCGCAATGCCTGCAAGAACGACGGGCGGCCCTGATCGAACTCAAGAAGCCCTGGCTGCATTGGGCGGACGAGTTGCTTGTCATCTGTCACCAGGGCGTTGCCACCAAGTCCGTCGACGGTCGCAAGATGCAGGCACGCTATTTCGAGCCCTGGTTTGAAAAGATCAAAGCCTGGGCCGAGGACGAATCCCTTGAGCAACTGGATATCGGCACCGGTTTCACTCGCCTGACCCCGGATGGCATGGCTGAAGCCTGGAAAGGCGAAGCACCTCGACATCCGGGACTCGATGCGATGGCCGGCCTCAAGGCCTGTCTCGATGGGCTGCCGACACCTGACGCGGCCGTACTGCAACATGCGGCCCGCTGGGTCGGTGCGCGATTCGAGGAAGAGAAACGCCGCCGCGCGGAAATGGGTTTCGACGACATGTTGCTGCGCCTTGATGCGGCCTTGCAGTCCGATGGCGGTGAGCGACTGGCAACCCTGATTCGTGAACAGTTTCCGGTCGCCCTGATCGATGAGTTCCAGGACACCGACCCGGTGCAATACCGGATCTTCGAGAGCATCTACCGCATTGAAGAGAACAGCCCCGAGTGCGGTCTGTTCCTGATCGGCGACCCGAAACAGGCGATCTACGCTTTTCGCGGTGCCGACATCCATACCTACCTGCGCGCCCGCCAGGCCACCACCGGCCGCCTGCACACCCTGGGCACCAACTTCCGCTCAAGCCACGGCATGGTCAACGCGGTGAACCATGTGTTCGAGCGCGCCGAAGCCCGGGTGTCAGGGCGCGGTGCTTTCCTCTTTCGGCAGAAGAATGGCGACAACCCGGTTCCGTTCACGCCGGTTGCCTCCCAGGGCCGCAAAGAAGTCTTGCGCATCAATGACCAGGCAATCCCGGCGTTGAACATCTGGCACTTGCCGGCCGAACAACCGTTGTCCGGTGCGGTGTACCGGCAACAACTGGCGGCGGCCTGCGCCAGTGAAATCACGGCATTGCTCAATGGCGGGCAGCAGGGGCAAGCGGGGTTCTCCCAGGACGGCAAAGCCTTCAGGGGCCTGCTGCCGGCGGACATCGCCATCCTGGTCCGTGACGGCAAGGAGGCGCAGGCGGTTCGTGGGCAATTGGCCGCCCGTGGCGTGCGCAGTGTTTATCTGTCGGATAAGGACTCGGTGTTCGCCGCCCAGGAGGCGCATGACGTGCTGACCTGGCTCAAGGCCTGCGCAGAGCCGGATGTCGAGCGACCGCTGCGGGCCGCGTTGGCCAGCATCACGTTGAACCTGTCGTTGACGGAACTGGAGCGGCTGAATCAGGACGAATTGGCCTGGGAATCCCGGGTCATGCAGTTCCGTGGCTATCGCGAAGTCTGGCGCAAGCAGGGCGTACTGCCGATGCTGCGACGGCTGCTGCACGACTTCCGTTTGCCCCAGGCGCTGATCGCCCGCAGTGACGGCGAGCGCGTCTTGACCAACCTTCTGCACCTTTTCGAACTACTGCAGCAAGCCGCCGCCGAACTCGATGGCGAGCAAGCCCTGATCCGGCATTTGTCCGAGCATCTGGCGTTGTCCGGGCAGGCTGGCGAAGAGCAGATCCTGCGTCTGGAAAGTGATGAGCAATTGGTCAAGGTCGTGACCATTCACAAGTCCAAAGGCCTTGAATACCCCTTGGTGTTCCTGCCGTTCATTTGCTCGGCGAAACCGGTGGATGGCAGCCGCCTGCCGTTGCACTACCACGATGAATCCGGCAATGCCCAGGTCACGTTGAAGCCGACGACAGAGTTGATTGCCCTGGCTGACGATGAGCGTCTGGCCGAGGATCTGCGCTTGCTCTATGTCGCCCTGACCCGGGCGCAACACGCCTGCTGGCTGGGGGTGGCCGACCTCAAGCGCGGCAACAACAATGGCTCGGTGCTGCATCTGTCGGCATTGGGTTATCTGCTGGGCGGCGGTGCGCCTTTGGCCGATTCCCCGGCGTTGCAGCTTTGGTTGCGGGACTTGCAGCAGGACTGCCCGGCACTGGCCTATGCCGAGATGCCTGAAGCAACTGCAGAGCATTACCGGCCACCGCAAAACGACGCGGCGCTGCTGGTTCCGCTGGTTCCGAAACGCAAGGCCAGTGAAAACTGGTGGATCGCTTCCTACAGCGCGTTGCGCATTGGCGACACCCTGAGTGTCGGCACCGACGAGGCGCCGGAAAGCCCGCAGGCGCAAAAACTGTTCGATGACGAACGCCTCGATCCACAGGCCCCAAGGGAAGTGGTGGCTGGCGGCGGCGATATCCATCGCTTCCCGCGTGGCCCCAACCCCGGCACCTTCCTCCATGGCTTGCTCGAATGGGCGGGGGGCGAGGGTTTTGATGCGGCACCGCAAGAGGTGATCGACGCCATTGCCCGTCGCTGCAACCGTCGAGGCTGGGAGGGCTGGATCAGCACCTTGAGCGACTGGCTGCAGCATTTGCTCAAGTCGCCGCTGCAACTGGGCGGCGGTCAGGCACCGGTGATATTCGGCCAGTTGACGCAGTATCAGGTCGAGATGGAGTTCTGGTTCGCCAGCCATAAGGTCGATGTGCTCAAGCTCGATGCCCTGGTGTGCCAATACACCCATAACGGCGTGGCCCGGGTGGCCGCGGAACCTGTCTTGCTCAACGGCATGTTCAAGGGCTTCATCGACCTGACGTTCGAACATGACGGCCGCTACTACGTTGCCGACTACAAATCCAACTGGCTCGGCGTCGATGATGCGGCCTATACCGCGCAGGCCATGGAACAGTCGATTCTCGACAACCGTTATGACCTGCAATACGTGTTGTACCTGTTGGCCCTGCACCGCCAGCTCAAGGCACGGCTCGCCGATTACGACTACGACCGGCATGTCGGCGGTGCGTTGTACCTGTTTTTGCGCGGCACCCGTGCGGCCAGCCAGGGTGTGTTTTTCGCCCGGCCGCCAAGAGAGCTGATCGAGCGTCTGGACATGTTGTTCCAGGGCAAGCCAGAACCCAAGGCCGAGCCCGCCTGGGAACAGGGAGTACTGTTATGAGTCGCACATTCGCCGATTTGTTGCCCACATCGCTGGCAGCCGAAAGCCTGGCCGATCTGGCGCCGCTGAGTCGTGCCGACGACTTGCTGTTGTTGCTCACGCGTTGGGTCGAGCGTGGCTGGTTGCGCGCGCTGGACAAAGCCTTTGTGGCGTTTCTGCACGAACTGGCACCGGAAGATGATCCACTGGTGTTGCTGGCAGCCGCGCTGACCAGCCACCAGTTGGGCCACGGGCATGTCTGCCTCGACCTGTTCGAGACGCTGAAAGAACCGGACTTCGCCCTGTCGTTACCACCTGAAGGTGACGTGCAAGGCGGCGCGATGCTGTTGCCCTCGCAATTGCTGGGATCGCTGGACGGTGCTCATTGGTGCAAGGTGCTGGCCGCCAGCAACCTGGTCGCGCTGGCCGCTGACAGTCGTGACAACGTGCGCGACCGGCCTTTGGTGTTATCGGGCAAACGCTTGTACCTGCGCCGCTATTGGGCGTACGAGCGGCGGATCGACCTCTCGCTGCGTGAGCGTCTGACGGAACACGAATCCACGCCGAATGACTTGCTCCAGCGCCTCACCGGTTTGTTTGGTCCTGCCCGGCCTGGTGACGTGATCGACTGGCAGAAGCTGGCCTGCGCGCTTGCGACCCGCAGCGCCTTCAGCATCGTCACGGGGGGGCCGGGAACCGGCAAGACCACCACCGTCGTGCGCTTGCTGGCGTTGCTCCAGGCGCCAGCGGTCGAGGCCGGCATGCCCCTGCGCATTCGCCTCGCCGCACCGACCGGCAAGGCCGCGGCGCGTCTGACAGAATCCATCAGCCAGCAAGTCCGGACCTTGAAGGTCACCCAAGACATAAGAGACAAGATCCCCTCCGACGTCACCACCGTTCACCGTCTGCTCGGCAGCAGGCCCGGGACTCGTCATTTCCGCCATCACGCGGGCAATCGCCTGCCGCTGGATGTGTTGGTGGTGGACGAGGCCTCGATGATCGACCTGGAAATGATGGCCAACCTGCTCGACGCCTTGCCGGCCCATGCGCGTCTCGTGCTGTTGGGGGACAAGGATCAATTGGCTTCGGTAGAAGCCGGTGCGGTGTTGGGGGACCTGTGTCGCGACGCGGAGGCTGGCTGGTACAGCCCGCAGACACGCCAGTGGCTGGAAACCGTCAGTGGCGAAAACCTGCAGGCCAGCGGCTTGCAGGAAGACGCGCAGGGCACTCATCCATTGGCTCAACAGGTCGTGATGTTGCGCCATTCCCGGCGATTCGGTGAAGGCAGCGGCATTGGTCAACTGGCTCGCTGGGTCAACCAGCAGCAACCCGAAGAAGCCCGCAAGTTGTTGTCTGCGCGAAGCCATGACGATGTGTATTGCCTGGCCCTCAAGGGGGAGCAGGATCGGGCTCTGGAACGCTTGCTTCTCGACGGCCATGGTGAGGGCCCGCAGGGTTATCGACATTACCTGAGCGTGCTGCGCAATCAGCGGCCGCCGCTGGACAGGCCGCTGGAAGACTCGTGCTGGATTGATTGGGCTCGACAAGTGCTGCAGGCCTTCGACGCGTTCCAGTTGTTATGTGCCGTGCGCAAGGGGCCGTGGGGTGTAGAGGGCTTGAACCAGCGGGTGACGGGGGCATTGCTCAGGGCGCGGCTGATCGACAGCGACCAGCAGTGGTACGAAGGTCGCCCTGTCCTGATGACCCGCAACGATTACGGGTTGGGTTTGATGAACGGCGATATCGGCATTGCCCTCAAGCTCCCGGAACAGGAAGGCCACGGGACTGGCAGGCAGGTTCTGCGTGTGGCGTTCCCACGCAATGATGGCCAGGGTGGTGTGCGGTTTGTCCTGCCCAGCCGTCTGAATGATGTCGAAACCGTGTACGCCATGACCGTGCATAAATCCCAGGGCTCGGAGTTCGCACATACCGCGTTGATTCTTCCCGATGCCTTGAATCCGGTACTCACCAAGGAACTGATCTACACCGGAATTACCCGGGCCAAGGACTGGTTCACCTTGATCGAGTCGCGTACGGGGGTGTTTGAAGAGGCGGTGAAACGCCGGGTCAAACGCTTGAGCGGGCTGATGCTGGAGCTCAAGGACGGCAGCGAGCCGGCAGGCTGAAAGGTCAGTAACGGTTGTAGGAAAATGTCCGAGGCTGCGTAGTACGTGGCCTCGCTGGCATTTCGTTGCTGTGCTATCGTTGCGGCATCATTTCGCTACGGTCAAAGAGTATCCCTGCATGAAGGTGGCTGTCAGGACGACAGAGCGCGTCGTTGGCTGTAGAAAAGCGCTGCTGGCCATCCTTCTCTGTCTGCTGGCCAGCGTCGTTTTCGCTCAATCGCAAGCCCCGGTGGGCATGGCGGACCAGCGCGCCAAAGCGGTTACCCAGGTGGTCCTCGGAATCCTCAGCTATGCGCGCTGGCCCGTCGAGCCTTTGCTGCTGCGCTTGTGCCTGGTCGGCCCTACCGAATACACCGACGACCTGGTCAAGGGCACAACCCAGGCGACAGGTCGACCTGTCACGGTGCAACGCTTGTTGGCCGACAACCCTTCGATTGCCGGTGACTGCGATGCGGTTTACATCGGCAAGCTGACCGGCGAAGAACGCAGCCGATTGTTTGCCGCGTTGATCGGGCATCCGGTGTTGAGCATTAGTGAGAGCGATGAGCAATGCACCGTCGGCAGCCTGTTTTGCTTGCGGGTCAGCGACGAGCAGGTGTCGTTCGAGGTCAATCTGGACTCTGTTGCCCGTAGCGGCGTACGCATTCATCCGAGTGTGTTGCAACTGTCCCGTCGCAAGCCGGCGGCGCCATGAAAATACTGACACCGGGCAGTCGCCCGACTTTGCATTCGGTCATCGGTCGCGGCAATTTGCTCGTTGCGCTGGTGGGCGTCGCCATGGCCAGTGTTTCACTGACGTTGCTCGGCGTGCTGGCCTTGCGCGTGTACGCCGACCACAACCTGCACCTGATCGCACGCTCGATCAGCTACACCGTGGAAGCCGCGGTGGTTTTCAACGACAAACCTGCCGCCACCGAAGCGCTGGCGTTGATTGCCTCCACCGAAGAAGTGGCCGACGCCCAGGTGTTCGACCGGCAGGGCCAGTTGCTGGCCCGCTGGCAACGACCGGAAACCGGTTGGGTGTCCGATATCGAATTGCACATCGCCAAAGCGTTTCTGGAAGAACCCATGAGCATGCCGATCCTCCATCAAGGGCGGGAAGTCGGCAGCATCAGGCTCACCGGTCATGGCGCCAGCCTGATGCGCTTTTTGCTCAGCGGTCTGGTGGGTATCGTGCTGTGCACGGCCATCAGTGCCTGGGTTGCGCTCTTTTTGGCGCGTCGACAACTTCGCGGGATCATCAAGCCCCTGCGCAACCTGGCCGCCGTCGCCCACGCCGCGCGCAGTGAACGCGCCTTCGACAAGCGCGTGCCGCCCGCCGATATTGCCGAACTCGATAATTTCGGCAACGACTTCAATGCCCTGCTCGATGAACTCGAAGCCTGGCAGTCGCACCTGCAAAGCGAAAACGAATCCCTGGCTCACCAGGCCAGCCACGACAGCCTCACCGGATTACCCAATCGGGCGTTTTTCGAAGGTCGCCTGATGCGCGCGTTGCGCAACGCCAACAAGCTCGGCGAGCGAGTGGCGGTGCTGTTTCTCGACAGCGATCGCTTCAAGGAGATCAACGACAGTTTCGGCCATGCGGCGGGTGATGCGGTGTTGGTGGCCGTGGCCAATCGGGTTCGGGCGCAACTGCGGGAAGGTGACCTGGTGGCGCGCTTGGGTGGCGATGAATTTGCCGTGCTGCTGACGCCACTGCACAAGACCGAAGACGCCGAACGGATTGCCGACAAGATTCTGGCCAGCATGGACATGCCGATTCCATTGCCGGGCAGTACCCAGGTACTGACCTCACTCAGTATCGGGGTCGCGGTGTACCCGGATCATGGCGCAACGCCGGGTGCCCTGCTCAACGCCGCCGATGGCGCGATGTACCAGGCCAAGCGCCTGTCCCGAGGCGCACAGTACACGGCAGGGTCGGAGCACCCTGCCGCCGATGTTCAAAACAGGAGCTGATTTCCGTGTTCACTTTCAACCCGCGTTCCCTGCGTTTTTTCACCCTGACCCTGCTCGTGGCCTTGCTGAGCCTGACCGGTTGCCAGACCACCCCCAAAGGCCTGACCCCGGCGCAAATCGCCGTGCTGAAACAGCAGGGGTTCGAGCTGACCGACGATGGCTGGGCCTTCGGGTTGTCCGGCAAGGTCCTGTTTGGCAGTGACGACGACAGTCTGAACAAGCAGAGCACCGACATCGTCGAGCGCATCGGCAAGGCGCTGTTGGGGGTGGGTATCGAGCGGGTACGGGTCGATGGCCACACCGATGCATCGGGCAAAGAGGCTTACAACGAACAACTGTCCATGCGCCGGGCAAAAAGCGTTGCCAAGGTGCTCAACACCGTCGGCATGAAACAGGAAAACATCCAGCTGCGTGGCCTGGGCAGCAGCGTGCCGGTGGCCAGCAACAGCACGTCCAGTGGCCGCACAGAAAATCGCCGGGTCGCCATCGTGGTCAGCTCCGACTAATCGGCAAACAGCATCTCCCGGCTTTCTCCCATCAGCAGGCCCTGATTCTGCTCGGTGACCTGGCGGATGTAATCCCACAACAGGGTGATCCGCTTGAGCTTGCGCAGGTCTTCGCGGCAGTACATCCAGAACTGCCGGGTGATATTGATTTCCTGTGGTAGCACCGGCAGCAGGCGCGGGTCCTGAGTGGCGAGGAAGCACGGCAGGATCGCCAGCGAGCGTCCTTGCTGCGCGGCCACGAACTGCGCGATCACGCTGGTGCTGCGCAGGTTGGCGCTGGCGCCGGGCAATACGTTGGCCAGGTACAGCAGCTCCGAACTGAACGCCAGATCATCGACGTAACTGATAAACGAATGTTTGGCCAAGTCTGCCGGGCGGCGGATCGGTGGGTGGTTGTCCAGATAGTCCTGGGTCGCGTACAGCTGCAACCGGTAGTCGCACAGTTTGCAGCAGACGTACGGGCCATGCTCCGGGCGCTCCAGGGCGATGACGATGTCGGCCTCGCGCTTGGACAGGCTGATGAAGTGCGGCAGCGGCAGGATATCCACCGAGATGGCCGGGTAGGTGTCGACGAAGTGGCTCAGCTGTGGCGTGATGAAAAAGCTGCCGAAGCCTTCGGTGCAGCCCATGCGCACATGACCGGACAGCGCCACGCCGGACCCGGAAACCTGCTCGCAGGCCATGTGCAAGGTACTTTCGATCGACTCGGCATACCCCATCAACCGCTGGCCTTCGGCGGTCAGGACAAAGCCGTTGGTCCGGGATTTTTCGAACAGCAAAGTACCCAACGCGGTTTCCAGGGAACTGATGCGTCGCGACACCGTGGTGTAGTCCACCGCCAGGCGCTTGGCCGCGGTGCTGGCCTTGCGGGTGCGGGCGACTTCAAGGAAAAACTTGAGGTCATCCCAGTTCAGCGAGCCGAGGGAGGTGATGTTTTTTTGCATGTTGGACCGGTTTTTATGTGCGTTCATATTAGAAGTTTGCACATCTATACTCCAAAAACAGTCCGACAACCAATTCGCGACACATAGCTCATCTCAGGGCGACTATCTCGCCTTGGCTCCCAAGATAAAAACAAGCATCCGGAGACCCACATGAACGTATCGCTCACGCCCAACGAAACCACCGTGCAAAAGGTCAAACTGTTGATCGACGGTCAGTGGGTCGAATCCAAGACCACCGAATGGCACGACATCATCAACCCGGCGACCCAGCAAGTGCTGGCCAAAGTGCCGTTTGCCACCGCCGAAGAAGTCGATGCTGCCATCAGTGCCGCTCATCGTGCTTTCCAGACCTGGAAGCTGACCCCGATCGGCGCCCGCATGCGCATCATGCTCAAGCTCCAGGCGCTGATTCGCGAACACTCCAAGCGCATCGCCGCGGTCCTCAGTGCTGAGCAGGGCAAGACCATCGCCGACGCCGAAGGCGACATTTTCCGTGGGCTGGAAGTGGTCGAGCACGCCTGCTCCATCGGCAGCCTGCAAATGGGCGAGTTCGCTGAGAACGTCGCCGGTGGCGTCGACACTTACACCCTGCGCCAGCCAATCGGCGTGTGCGCCGGCATTACCCCGTTCAACTTCCCGGCGATGATTCCGCTGTGGATGTTCCCGATGGCCATCGCCTGCGGCAACACCTTCGTGCTCAAGCCGTCCGAACAGGACCCGATGTCGACCATGCTCCTGGTGGAACTGGCGATCGAGGCGGGCATTCCGGCCGGCGTGCTCAACGTCGTGCATGGCGGCAAGGACGTGGTGGACGGGCTCTGCACCCACAAGGACATCAGGGCTGTGTCGTTCGTCGGTTCGACTGCGGTCGGCACGCACGTTTACGACCTGGCCGGTAAACACGGCAAGCGCGTGCAATCGATGATGGGCGCGAAGAACCACGCCGTGGTGCTGCCGGACGCCAATCGCGAGCAAGCGCTGAATGCGCTGGTGGGCGCCGGTTTCGGTGCCGCCGGTCAACGCTGCATGGCCACCTCGGTGGTGGTGCTGGTGGGCGCGGCCAAGCAATGGCTGCCGGATCTGAAGGCGCTGGCGCAGAAGCTCAAGGTCAATGCCGGCAGCGAGCCGGGCACCGACGTCGGCCCGGTGATCTCGAAAAAGGCCAAGGCACGGATTCTCGACCTGATCGAGAGCGGCATCAAGGAAGGCGCGAAACTGGAGCTGGACGGTCGCGAGATCTCGGTTCCCGGTTACGAGAAGGGCAACTTTGTCGGCCCGACCCTGTTCTCCGGCGTGACCACCGACATGCAGATCTACACCCAGGAAATCTTCGGCCCGGTGCTGGTGGTGCTGGAAGTCAATACGCTCGACGAGGCCATCGCCCTGGTCAACGCCAACCCGTTCGGCAACGGCACGGGCCTGTTCACCCAGAGCGGCGCGGCGGCGCGTAAATTCCAGAACGAAATCGACGTCGGCCAGGTCGGTATCAACATCCCGATTCCGGTGCCGGTCCCGTTCTTCAGCTTCACCGGTTCGCGCGGCTCCAAGCTCGGCGACCTCGGCCCGTATGGCAAGCAAGTGGTGCAGTTCTACACTCAGACCAAGACCGTCACCAGTCGCTGGTTCGATGACGACAGCGTCAACGACGGTGTGAACACCACGATCAACCTGCGTTAAGGAGCCGGACATGAAAATCGCTTTTATCGGTCTGGGCAACATGGGCGCGCCGATGGCGCGCAACCTGATCAAGGCCGGCCATGCACTGCGCCTGGTGGACCTGAACAAAGCCGTGCTGGCGGAGCTGGAACAACTGGGCGGCAGTATTAGTGCATCGGCCCGTGAAGCGGCAGAGGGCGCCGAACTGGTGATCACCATGCTGCCTGCCGCGGTGCATGTACGCAGTGTGTGGCTGGGTGAAGACGGCGTGCTCGCCGGTATCGGCAAGGGTGTTCCGGCCGTGGATTGCAGCACCATCGATCCGCAGACCGCGCGGGACGTAGCCGCCGCCGCTGCCAAACAGGGCGTGGCCATGGCCGATGCGCCGGTCTCTGGCGGCACCGGTGGTGCAGCCGCCGGGACGCTGACCTTCATGGTCGGCGCCACCCCCGAACTGTTCGCCACCCTGCAACCGGTACTGGCGCAAATGGGCCGCAACATCGTCCATTGTGGTGAGGTCGGCACCGGGCAAATCGCTAAAATCTGCAACAACCTGCTGCTGGGGATTTCCATGGTCGGCGTCAGCGAAGCCATGGCGCTGGGCGATGCCCTGGGCATCGACACCAAGGTGCTGGCGGGCATCATCAACAGTTCCACCGGACGTTGCTGGAGTTCGGAAATGTACAACCCATGGCCGGGCATCGTTGAAACGGCGCCGGCGTCGCGCGGTTACACCGGTGGTTTCGGTGCCGAACTGATGCTCAAGGATCTGGGGCTGGCCACTGAAGCGGCGCGTCAGGCACACCAGCCGGTGGTACTCGGCGCGGTGGCCCAGCAGTTGTATCAGGCGATGAGTTTGCGTGGGGAGGGCGGGCAGGACTTCTCGGCGATCATCAACGGCTATCGCAAGCCGCAATAAGGGATGTTTCCGGGAGTCCGCGTCGGGCGGGTTCCCGGTTTTTTATTTGGCAGAAAGAAAAGATCGCAGCCTTCGGCAGCTCCTACAGGGGAATGTATACACCCCGTAGGAGCTGCCGAAGGCTGCGATCTTTTGCTTTATCAGGCAAACACGAAATATTTGCGCACGGTTTCCACCACTTCCCATGTGCCTTTCATCCCCGGCTCAACGACGAAAATGTCGCCGGCGCGCAGGTGGATCGGCGCCATGCCTTCCGGGGTGATGACGCAGTAGCCTTCCTGGAAATGGCAGTACTCCCACTTCACGTATTCCACGTACCACTTGCCCGGTGTGCAGATCCAGGTGCCCATGATCTTGCTGCCGTCTTCACTGGTGTAGGCATTGAGGTTGACGGTGTGCGGGTCGCCTTCGAGTTTTTCCCATTTGCAGGCGTCGAGCACGGGCAGCGGGTGGGTATCGCGAAGTACGGTAATCGGTGCGGTCATGATGACTCCGGGCAGTGGGCTCAAGAACTGAAGTCGCACCCTATAGCGCCTGCCCAACCATCAGTTGTCTGTGCTCGACACTGAGCTGTCCAGAAACGCACGGCCCTCAAATACGGGTCAGTGGGCAGTCTTGCCTGGATTGTTCGAGGCTGTTCTCGAATTCGACCAATTGCGAGTGTTGTTGCGACAGCGCCACTATCCGCTCGGCGATTTCCTGTTTTTTGCTGGCGAGGATCTGGTGTGCCCGTTCCCATGGCAGCTGCGGGCCCTGATGTCCGGCGAAGACCGACTGCAATTCCTTGAGCCTGAAACCCAGCTGCTGGGCACATTTGATGAACATCAGCAGATCAACGCTGTGCTGGTCATAGATGCGGTACTTGCCCTGGCGGCGAGCGGCAGGCAGCAGGCCAATCGACTCGTAGTGACGGATGCATTTGACAGTGGTGCCGGAACGTTGCGCGGCTTGGCCGATGTACATGGGAAGGTCCTTTTCTCCGAGGATAAAGCTCGGTGCATTATCGACTGACTCAAGTGCTGGCGATAGCTTCGGCTTGGCGTAACCAGGCCGCATGCCGGTCTGCGCTGGCGCCGAGAATTGGCCCGAAGGTGAGGGTTCGGGTTGGCTTGATACCACAGAACTCCAGCGTGGTTTTGCGGACCTGGTGCAAACCGGGCATGCGGTAGATCCATCGGTAGTACCAGGGCGGTGTGTCCATGGTCACCAGCAGGTGGGCGGTTCGGCCGCGCAGGAGTTTGTCGGGGAAGGCTTTGCCCTGGCGATACTTGAAGGCAAAACCCGGCAAGAACACCCGGTCGAAAAAGCCCTTGAGCAAAGCCGGTACGCCACCCCACCAGATCGGATAAACCAGCGTCAGTTGTTCGGCCCACAGGATATCGGCCTGGGCGTTACGCAAGTCGGCTTCCAGCGGCTGGACCTGTTGATAGCCTTCGCGCAGTACCGGGTCAAAATCCATGCTGCCCAGAAATAACTGCCGCACCTCATGCCCGGCGCGCATTGCCGACTGTGTGTAACGCTCGGCAAGGGCGGCGCAGAAGCTGTTGCCGGACGGATGACCGAGGATCACCAGTATTCGTTTGCCCATCATCGCTGTCCTTGAGGATCAAACCTCAAGGATAAAGTCTGCCCCTCAGGGGAGAGTCAAGGCGTGCAGCAGAGCCTTGGCATAGCCGGGTAATGCGGCGAAGTCCCGGGCACAGAGCAACAGTTTGCGTTGGCCCCAGGGTTCTTGCAGGGCGAGGCTTTTGAAGGGCAGTCCACCTGACCTGCGTTCGACTGCGGCCAGCGGTACGATTGCCAGCCCCGCCCCTCGGGCGACCATGCGCATCACGCCATCGAAGCCATCGGCGCGGATGCGAATCTGCATGCGCAGGCCAGCGTGCAGTGCCTGCTCTTCCAGGTACACCGCCAAGGCGCTGTTGGCATTCAGGCCGATGTAGTCGTGATGCAGTGTGTCGGTGAAGCTCACTGAGGTCGCCTGTGCCAAGGGATGTTCCCGGGGCATGATCAGCACCAGCGGATCATCGCGGAACGCTCGGGTCTGCAGGTCATCGGTGTCCACCGCGTCGGACACGATGCCGAGGTCCGCCGCCCCCTGGCGCAAGGCATGGGTGATGCGGGTGCTGGGCAGTTCCTGCAGGTCGATGTCGAGGTTGGGGTGGCTGTGCAGGAAATCCGCGAGCAACTCTGGCAGGTACTCGGTGATCGCCGTGGTATTGCACAGCAGCCGTACCTGACCTTTGACGCCCTGGGCGTATTCGGCCAGTTCCTGTTGCAGGCGTTCGGCCTGTTGCAGCAGAACCCGGGCGTGTCGGGCCAGGGCATTGCCGGCCGGCGTCGGGCTGACCCCGCGACGATTGCGCTGAAGAAACTCGACGCCCAGCGACGCCTCCATGGCGCGAATTCGCGCGCTGGCCGCCGCGAGGGACAAGTGGCTGCGTGCGGCGCCGGCGGTGATGTTGCCAGTGTCGAGGATGTTCAGGTACAGGCGCAGGTCGGTCAGGTCGAAGTGCATTGCAGCAATCCCGAGTTGTGTGTTGTCTGGAAGGGCGCCTTCGCGAGCAAGCCCGCTCCCACAGTGAATCGCATTTCTTCTGCGAGAACTCGGTCCCCTGTGGGAGCGGGCTTGCCCGCGAAGAGGCCAGTCGCTTCAGCGAAATACTCAGTCTCTGCCAAAGCAAGAGGCAGCCTCAGTATATGGCAGATTTTCAATCAACCCCCCGCGGGCTCAACATGGCCCCATGAATACACTCTCTGCGTTTTATCAGCATCTCGGTTTGGCCCTTTCACTGTTGGTTATCGGCACCTTTGTGCTGGCCGGCATGATCAAGGGCGTGATCGGCCTCGGCCTGCCGACCGTTGCCATGGGCCTGCTCGGTCTGGCTATGGCGCCGACGCAGGCTGCGGCGTTGCTGATCATTCCGGCGACCCTGACCAACGTCTGGCAACTGGCATTCGGCGGGCATCTGTCGGGGCTGGTCAAACGGTTGTGGCCGATGTTGCTGGCGATTTTCATCGGCACCGGGGCAGGCACGCTGTGGCTCGGCATGAGCGGTGGCCATTGGGTGGTGCGAGGGTTGGGCGCGGCATTGTTGCTGTATGCGCTGAGCGGTTTGTTCCTGCCGACTGTGCGCGTGGGGCGGCGTAGCGAACGCTGGCTCGGTCCGCTGTGTGGTGTGCTGACCGGCGTCATCACTTCGGCCACCGGCGTGTTCGTGATTCCGGCGGTGCCTTATCTGCAAGCGCTGGGCTTGAGCAAGGACGAACTGGTGCAGGCGCTGGGCCTGTCGTTCACCATCTCGACCCTGGCCCTGGCCGGTGGCTTGCTATGGCGTGGCGCGCTCGGCGGGGGCGAGTTGAGCGCATCGCTGCTGGCGCTGATCCCGGCGATGCTCGGCATGTGGCTGGGGCAATCGCTGCGCCAGCGGATCAGCGCCCTGTGGTTCAAGCGCGTGTTCTTCGTTGGCCTGGGTGTGCTCGGCGGCCATTTGCTGATCAGCGGTTAGCGGACGACGGGCTGATCATTTCGATGGCGCGGATCTCGAAGTCCCGTTCCAGGTATTCATCGCGCTGCGCGAGGAACTGCTTCATGTGCGGCAGGTTCGAGTGCACGTCGAGGTGTGCCCGGGATTGCCAGATCTCGTAGAAGATGAACAGGGTCGGGTCCTGTTGGTCGCGCAACATGTGGTATTCGATGCAACCGGGTTCGGCCCGGCTCGCTTGCACGTAGCCGCTGAAAAACGCTTCGAACGCGTCGGATTTTTCCGGGCGGGTCTTGGCGTGCAGGATGAAGCCCTGGATTTCACTCATCTACATCTCACCTCAAGTCAGAACTGGCGCCAGTCTAAGACAACAATCGCCTGTTGATTCGTGCTTGTAGGTCAAATGAATTTTGCCAAATCGACGCTTACTCCGCGCGAGGTCGATCGGTACTCTGCCGCCATCCGATTCCCGACCCTTCCCGAGATCTCCCATGAAAAAAGTCCTGTTGCTCAATGGCGGTAAAAAATTTGCGCACTCCGACGGCCGCTACAACGCCACCCTGCATGAAGCCGCGTTGAGTGTGCTGGATCGCGGTGGCATGGATGTGAAAACCACTTTCATCGACGAGGGTTACGACGTCGCCGAAGAAGTGGCCAAGTTCCTCTGGGCCGACGTGATCATCTACCAGATGCCCGGCTGGTGGATGGGCGCGCCGTGGACCGTGAAAAAGTACATCGATGAAGTCTTCACCGAAGGCCATGGCAGCCTCTATGCCAGCGACGGTCGCACCCGTTCGGACGCGTCGCAGAAGTACGGCAGCGGTGGCCTGATTCACGGCAAGCAGTACATGCTGTCGCTGACCTGGAACGCCCCGCAGCAAGCCTTCGACGACCCGACCGACTTCTTCGAGGCCAAGGGTGTGGACGCGGTGTACTTCCCGTTCCACAAGGCCAACGAGTTCCTGGGGATGACCGGATTGCCAACGTTCCTCTGTGTGGACGTGATGAAGCGTCCGAACATCGAAAGTGATGTGGCACGCTATGAGCAGCATTTGGCTGAGGTGTTTGGCCTCAAGGCTTAACGCTCGGCTACTATCCGATGCAACGGCCAGGAAGATCGCAGCCTGCGGCAGCTCCTACGGATGTACACAAAACCCTGTAGGAGCTGCCGCAGGCTGCGATCTTGGCGATTTGTGCCGCGCCGATTCGCAAACGAGGACACACGTGAAAGCCAGATCCGATGAATTGCAGGTTTTCGTCTGCGTGATTGAATGCGGGTCGATTTCCGCGGCGGCCGAGCAGGTCGGGCAAACGCCTTCGGCGGTCAGTCGTACGCTGTCGCGGCTGGAGGCCAAGCTCGACACCACGTTGATCAATCGCACCACGCGGCGCATGGACCTGACCGAAGAGGGCAAATACTTCTTCGAACACGCCAAGCGGATTCTCGATCAGATGGACGAGCTCGAAGAGCGCCTGTCCTCGCGCCAGCAAACACCGTCCGGGCGGCTGCGGATCAACGCGGCATCACCGTTCATGCTGCACGCCATCGTGCCCTACATCGATGAATTCCGCAGGCTCTACCCCGACATCCAGCTCGAACTCAACAGCAACGATTTGATCATCGACCTGCTGGAACAGAGCACCGACATCGCCATCCGCATCGGCACCCTGACCGACTCGACGCTGCATGCCCGCTCCCTGGGTTGCAGCCCGCTGCACATCGTCGCCAGCCCGGCGTACCTGGAAAAGCACGACACACCGCAAGCCGTGGCAGACCTGGCCAACCATACGCTGCTGGGGTTCACCCAGAACGAAGGCCTCAACCAATGGCCGCTGCGTTATGTGCATGGCGATCGCTGGCCGATCCAGGCATCGATCAGCGCATCGAGCGGCGAGACCATCCGCCATCTCGCACTGGACGGCCAGGGCATTGCCAGCCTGTCGCATTTCATGACCATCGAAGACATTCGTGCCGGACGCTTGAAAGTGTTGCTGGCCGAGTTCAACAGCGGCTATCGCCAGCCGATCAACGCGGTGTACTACCGCAACTCGCAACTGGCCCTGCGGATTCAATGCTTCCTGGACTTTATCCAGGGCAAGTTGGTGGATTATGCCAGCGCAGATTTCAAGGGCTGATTCGTGATTCCTGCGCAAAAGTGAATTGGGCCGGCAGGGATTTTTCCTCAGGGATCGCGGCCGGATACTCCTTGCATCACTTATCCACGCAGGGAGTTTCTCCATGAATGTATTCATTACCGGTGCCGCCGGTTTTATCGGTGGATCCATCGCCACGGGCCTGGTCCAGGCCGGCCACAACGTCACCGGTCTGGTGCGCAGCGCCGAACAAGCCGATGAGCTGCGTGCACTGGGCATCACCCCGGTGATCGGCACCCTCGACGACTCCGCCCTGTTGGCCGATCATGCGCTTGCTGCGGACGCTGTGATCAACGCCGCCAGCAGCGATCATCGTGGCGCGGTGGAAGCCTTGCTCGATGCCTTGCGCGGTGCTGGCAAAGTGTTCCTGCACACCAGCGGTTCGAGCATCGTCGGTGATGCCTCGGGCGGTAAATCCAGCGATGTCATCTACTTCGAAGACAACCTGCCGAAACCGACAGTCGACAAGGCAGCGCGCGTGGCCATCGACAACCTGATCCTGGCGGCGGCCATGGACGGGGTGAACTCGGCAGTGATCTGCAACACGCTGATCTACGGCCACAGCCTGGGTGTCCATCGTGACAGCGTGCAGCTGCCGCGCCTGCTGAAACAGGCGCGCAAAAGCGGTGTGGTGCGTCATGTCGGACCGGGCCAGAACATCTGGTCCAATGTGCACATTGAGGACGTGGTGGCGCTGTACCTGCTGGCGCTGACTGAAAACGTACCAGGCACCTTCTACTTCGTCGAAAGCGGTGAAGCGTCGTTCATCGACATGACCACGGCCATGGCCCAGGCGCTGAACCTGGGCGAGCCGCAGGACTGGGCGCTCAAGGATGCGGAAGCCGAGTGGGGCTATGAAATGGCCAACTATGGTTTGGGCTCCAACAGCCGGGTGCGCGGTAAGCATGCGCGGGAATTGTTGGGTTGGGTGCCAAAGCGCACGTCGGTGGTGGAGTGGATTCGCGACGAGATGGTGTGAGTTCGCTTTAGACCGCGTCATCGTTCTTCGCGAGCAAGCCCGCTCCCACAATTGATCGCGCTCCGTCAGAAGGAATGCGATCGAATGTGGGAGCGGGCTTGCTCGCGAAGACTTTTTCGATGACACAGATGATGGCCGGTCGGCCCCCGATTCCGTAACATCCGCACACTCTTTTTCGTCTCTCCCTGTGTGCGGTTCCCCATGAAAGCAAAACGTCTACGCGCCGATGTCCTGGCCGGACTTACCACGTCCTTCGCCCTGTTGCCCGAGTGCATCGCTTTCGCGCTGGTGGCCCATCTCAATCCGCTGATGGGGCTCTATGGCGCGTTCATCATCTGCACCCTGACCGCGCTGTTCGGCGGGCGACCGGGCATGGTGTCCGGCGCGGCCGGCTCGATGGCCGTGGTGATCGTCGCGCTGGTGGTGCAACACGGCGTGCAGTATCTGCTGGCCACGGTGTTGCTGGGCGGGCTGATCATGATGGCGTTCGGGCTGCTCAAGCTCGGCAAACTGGTACGCATGGTGCCGCACCCGGTGATGCTCGGCTTCGTCAACGGCCTGGCGATCATCATTGCCCTGGCGCAAATGGAGCATTTCAAGAGCGGTGAGACCTGGTTGAGCGGTACGCCGCTGTACATGATGATCGGGCTGGTTGCGGTGACCATGGCCGTTGTCTACGTGCTGCCGCGCCTGACCCGTACGGTGCCGCCGGCGCTGGTGGCGATTCTCGGCGTGGGCCTGGCGGTGTATCTGCTGGGCCTGCCGACCCGCACCCTGGGCGACATGGCGCACATCGCCGGTGGCTTGCCGACGCTGGCGCTGCCGGACATTGCGTGGAACCTGGACACCCTGCGCATCATCGCGCCCTACGCGATCCTGATGGCGCTGGTCGGGTTGCTGGAAACCCTGTTGACCCTGAACCTCACCGACGAAATCACCGAAAGCCGTGGCTACCCGGATCGCGAGTGCGTGGCCCTGGGGGCGGCGAATGTGGTGTCCGGGGCGTTTGGCGGCATGGGCGGTTGCGCGATGATCGGCCAGACCGTGATCAACCTCAGCTCCGGCGGGCGCGGGCGCTTGTCCGGGATGGTGGCCGGGGTGTCGATCCTGTTGTTCATCCTGTTTCTGTCGCCGCTGATCGAGCGCATTCCGCTGGCCGCGCTGGTGGGGGTGATGTTCGTGGTGGCGCAACAGACCTTCGCCTGGGCCTCGTTGCGGGTGCTGAACAAGGTGCCGTTGAACGACGTGCTGGTGATCATCGCGGTGACGGTGATTACCGTGTTCACCGACCTGGCAATGGCGGTGCTTTGCGGGATCATCATCGCGGCGCTGAACTTTGCCTGGCAGCAGGCCCGACAGTTGTATGCCGACAGCCACCTGGAGAACGACGGCAGCAAGCTGTATCGGGTGCATGGCACGCTGTTCTTCGCCTCGACCACACCTTTCCTCAATCAGTTCGATCCGGCCAATGACCCGGCGCAAGTGACGCTGGATTGCCTGCACCTGAGTTTTGTCGACTACTCGGCCATCGCCGCGCTGGGTACCTTGCGCGAGCGCTACGCCAAGGCCGGCAAACACCTGCGGGTGCTGCATTTGTCCGAACGCTGCAAGAAATTGCTCAAGCGTGCCCGGATGCAGCACGACTGAAATCAAACAGGCCGGCGCGATGAAAATCCGCCTGCCTGACTTTCATTATTTGCGACAACTCATACCTCTGTGCGACACCCCTTACCTCTGCACGAAAATTACTTTCACCTCGTTTGATAATCGCGCCTCGAAATGTTTTAAGAGTTTCACAAATATTTCGACGTGACCCTCTCGAGGAGTACCGCATGACCCTGTCCTTCGGCTATTGGCTGCTGGTGTATGCCGCCATCGCCATCATCGCTCTGATCGTTCTGATCGCCCGTTATCGACTCAACCCGTTCATTGTCATCACCCTGATCTCCATCGGCCTGGCGCTGGTCGCCGGGATGCCGCCGTCCGGTGTGGTGGGGGCGTACGAGGCCGGGGTCGGCAAGACCCTGGGGCATATCGCACTGGTGGTGGCGCTGGGCACCATGCTCGGCAAGATGATGGCCGAGTCCGGTGGCGCTGAGCAGGTGGCGCGCACCTTGATCGACCGCTTTGGCGAGAAGAACGCGCATTGGGCGATGGTGACCATCGCGTTTCTGGTGGGGCTGCCGCTGTTCTTCGAAGTCGGTTTCGTCTTGCTGGTGCCGATTGCCTTTACCGTGGCGCGGCGGGTGGGCGTCTCGATCCTGATGGTCGGCTTGCCGATGGTCGCCGGGCTTTCGGTGGTGCATGCGCTGGTACCGCCGCACCCGGCGGCGATGCTGGCGGTGCAGGTGTATCAGGCGTCGGTGGGGCAGACCTTGATGTACGCGATACTGATCGGCATTCCGACCGCGATCATCGCCGGTCCCCTGTACGCCAAATTCATTGTGCCGCGCATTCAGTTGCCGGCGGAAAACCCTCTGGAACGACAGTTTCTTGAGCGTGAACCGCGCGACAGCCTGCCAGGGTTCGGCATCACCATGGCGACCATCCTGTTGCCTGTGGTGTTGATGCTGATCGGCGGCTGGGCCAATCTGATTTCCACGCCGGGCAGTGGTTTCAACCAGTTCCTGCTGTTCATCGGCAACTCGGTGATCGCGCTGCTACTGGCGACTTTGCTGAGCTTCTGGACCCTCGGCCTGGCCCAGGGCTTCAACCGCGAATCGATCCTCAAGTTCACCAACGAATGCCTGGCGCCGACCGCGAGCATCACGCTGCTGGTGGGCGCCGGCGGTGGCTTGAACCGGATTCTGGTGGACGCCGGCGTCACCGACCAGATCGTCGGTCTGGCCCACGAGTTTCATTTGTCGCCGCTGTTGATGGGCTGGCTGTTTGCCGCGCTGATGCGCATCGCCACCGGTTCTGCCACTGTGGCCATGACCACCGCTTCAGGCGTGGTCGCGCCAGTGGCCATTGGTCTGGGTTATCCCCATCCGGAACTGCTGGTGCTGGCGACTGGCGCCGGGTCGGTTATCTTTTCCCACGTCAATGACGGCGGTTTCTGGTTGATCAAGGAATACTTCAACATGACCGTTACCCAAACCTTCAAGACCTGGACCGTGCTCGAGACATTGATCTCGGTCGTCGCCTTCGGCCTGACCGTTGGCCTTTCTTACCTGATTTAGCCGGAGCCACTTGCATGGACATCCTCTACCAGATCCGCGCCCGTCAGGACTCCTTCAGCGCCGGTGAAGGACGCATCGCCCGCCTGATGCTCGACGACGTAGGATTTGCCGCCTCCGCCAGCCTCGATGAACTGGCGCTGCGGGCGGAGGTCAGCAGCGCCACGCTGTCGCGCTTCGCCCGTACGGTCGGCTGTAAGGACCTGCGTGACCTGCGCTTGCAACTGGCCCAGGCCAGCGGCGTCGGCAGCCGCTTTCTCGACCCGGCGGGCACGCCCGAGCAGTCGGCGTTCTACGGGCAGATCGTGGGCGACATCGAGTCGACCTTGCGCCAGCACCTGGCGGCGTTCGATGAGTCGCGTTTCGCCGATGCGGTGAAGCTGCTGGGCAAGGCGCGGATGATTCACGCTTTCGGCATGGGTGGCTGCTCGACCCTGTGCAGCGATGAACTGCAAGTGCGTCTGGTGCGCCTCGGCTATCCGATCGCGGTGTGCCACGATGCGGTGATGATGCGCGTCACCGCCGCCAGCCTCAGCGCTGAGCACGTGGTGATTGTCTGCTCGCTGACCGGGATCACCCCGGAGCTGATCGAAACGGTGGAGCTGGCGCGCAACTACGGCGCACGCATTCTGGCCATCACCCGTGCCGATTCGCCGCTGGCGCAACTGGCCGACATCGTCCTGCCCCTGCAAAGCGCCGAAACTTCGTTCATCTACAAACCCACGGCAGCGCGCTACGGCATGCTGCTGGCCATCGACGTGCTCGCCACCGAGCTGGCGTTGGCCAATCCTGAAGACAATCAAGAACGTCTGCGGCGGATCAAACTCGCCCTCGACGAATACCGCGGCGGCGACGATCACTTGCCGCTGGGAGACTGACATGCAGTACGACACGCTGATTCGCAACGCCCTGATCATCGACGGCAGCAACAGCCCCGGTTACCCCGCCGACGTGGCCATTCTCAACGGGCGCATCGAGCGTATCGGCGACTTGCGCGATGCCCGCGCCAGCGAAGAAATCGACGCGCAGGGCCATGTGCTGGCGCCGGGTTTCATCGACGTGCACACCCATGACGACACCGTGGTGATCCGTCAGCCGCAGATGCTGCCCAAGCTCAGCCAGGGTGTGACCACGGTCATCGTCGGCAATTGCGGGATCAGTGCGTCGCCAGTGAGCTTGCGCGGCGATCCGCCGGACCCGATGAACCTGCTGGGCATGGCCGCCGCGTTCGTTTATCCGAGCTTTCGCGACTACCGCGCGGCGGTTGAAGCGGCGAGCACCACGCTGAACGTTGCCGCACTGGTCGGCCACACGGCGTTGCGCAGCAATCATCTGGACGACCTGTTTCGCACCGCCACGGCGGATGAAATCAGCGCGATGCGCGAGCAATTGCGCGAAAGCCTTGAGGCTGGCGCCCTGGGCCTGTCCACCGGCCTTGCCTATGCCAGTGCCTTCTCGGCATCCACCGAGGAAGTGATGCAGCTGACCGAAGAGTTGACCGCGTTCGGGGCGGTCTACACCACCCATTTGCGCAGCGAATTCGAACCGGTGCTGGAGGCCATGGACGAGGCGTTCAAGATCGGCCGCCATGCGCAAAGCCCGGTGATCATTTCCCACCTCAAATGTGCCGGCGCCGGTAACTGGGGGCGTAGTCCGCAGCTGCTGGCGTCCCTCGAACAGGCGGCGAAAACCCATCCGGTGGGTTGCGATTGTTATCCGTATGCAGCGAGTTCTTCGACGCTGGATTTGAAGCAGGTTACTGACGCCCATCGCATCACCATCACCTGGTCGACCCCGCACCCGGAAATGGGCGGCCGCGACCTGATGGACATTGCCGCCGAATGGAATGTGTCGCTGCTGGAGGCCGCTCGCCATCTGCAACCGGCCGGTGCGGTGTACTACGGAATGGATGAGGCGGATGTCCGCAGAATCCTCGCGCACCCGCTGTCGATGGTCGGCTCCGACGGCCTGCCGGAAGATCCGTTTCCGCACCCACGCCTGTGGGGCGCATTCCCTCGGGTGCTCGGACATTTCAGCCGTGACGTAGGACTGTTCCCGCTGCACACCGCCGTGCACAAAATGACCGGGCTGTCGGCGGCACGCTTCGGTTTGAAGGGGCGCGGTGAGATCCGCGAAGGCCATTGGGCTGACCTGGTGTTGTTCGATCCGGCAACCATCCGCGATGTCGCCGATTTCAACGACCCGCAGCGGGCGGCGCAAGGCATCGAGGGCGTATGGGTCAACGGTGTGTTGAGCTACCGCGATGGCCAGGCCAACGGGCGCAGGGAAGGGCGGTTCCTGGCCCGGGAAGGGGACTTGCGCACGGGTTTTCAGTGAGTTTCGAGGACTGCGTCAAACCCGGTGGGTTTGGCGAAACTCACCCGGCGGCATCCCGCGCCGGCTTTTGAACGTGCGGTGAAACGAGCGGGGTTCGGTGAAACCCAGGTACTGGGCGATGTCCTGGATCGGCAGAGTACTGTTGAGCAGGTAATGCTCGGCCAGTTCCTGGCGCAGGTCATCGAGGATCTGCTGGTACGACGTACCGGCCAGATGCAGCTGGCGTTGCAGCGTGCGCACTGACACGGCGAGATGCTCGGCCACCTGCTCCTTGCGTGGCAGACCTTCCTTGAGCAACTTTCGCAGGATGCTTTTGACCCGCTGCTCCAGCGACGCGTCTTCCAGTGTGGCCATCAATCCCTGGGCATGTTCTTCCAGCGTGCGCAGCAATTGCGCATCGGCCTGGCGCAATGGCAACTGCAAATACGGCAACGGGACAATCAGCGCCGAATAAGGCTGGTCGAACAGTACCGGGCAGTCGAAGAACTGCTCGTACTCTGCCAGCGTCGTGTCGGCCGGGCAGGCATGTTCCAGCCAGACGGCGGCCGGCGACATTTGCGTGTCGGCGATCCAGCGCGCGTATTGCAGCCAGGAACCGAGCACGTTTTCCACCAGATGCCGGCGAATTCGCGGGCGTTGATGGCGGCATGTCCAGATCAGGTGCACCTCGCTGCCTTGCACCTCGGCGCGGCTGACGCCCATGTCTCCCACCAGCTTCTCGAACGGCATGATGCGGCTCATGGCGTCGCCCAGTGTCGCGCAGTTCATGGTGATGTAGCCCAGCACGCTCCAGGAGTTGGGCAACACAAAACGCGCGGCGTTGAGACCGAACAACGCATCGCCCGAGTGTTCGCAGAAATAATCGAGCAGCCGTTCATGGGCTTCGCCCGGCAACCGCAGGCTGTTGTCACTCAACTGCTGTGCCTGCAACCCGGCAGCCGCCAACGCAGGCTCGATGGCCATGCCCAGTTGTTCGGCATGACGCAGGTATTTGAGCAGCGGCGGAACTGAAGTGAAGCCCAGGGATTGCATGACCGTATTCCTTTGATCAAGGCCCGCGTGCGCGGATGAATGCGCTGAAAGGTAATTTGAAACCACGGCTAAAGTAAATGGCTGACGCTTGCGCGACGTTTGACTCAATTGGCTACTCGAACTGGCCGGATGCGACCGTGACACTTTCGGGCGGCTGACTAGTATGGGGGCCTGAAATATCACTGATCAGAACCGCAAAAGGACACACGCATGCGACGCTGGAACGGCTGGGGAGATGCAACCACGGTGGTCGAACTGCCGGCCCAGGGCGCGAGTTTTCTCGCCCGGCGGGTGGGTGACGGTCGAGCGCTGCCCGATGCGACGCTTGAGACAGCTTTGGCCCGCGTGCCCCCGTCGCGGTTGCAGCAACACTTCTTGTACAGCGTGGATGCCCATGATCGTTTGCTGCATGCTCGCGGCCAGAGCCTGCCGGACTGGCTGGCGTTGCGTGAGGGCGAGCTGGGAAATTATCCCGACGCTGTGGCCTATCCCGTGAGCGCTGAACAGATTCGCCGATTACTGCTGCTCGCCCATGAACAGGACCTGTGCCTGATTCCTTATGGCGGCGGCACTTCGGTGGCCGGTCATATCAACCCACCGAGTTCCGCGCGGCCGGTGGTGACGGTTTCCCTGGCCCGCATGAATCGCCTGCTGGACCTCGACGAAGAGAGCCTGCTGGCCACCTTCGGCCCCGGCATCAGCGGACCGCAGGTGGAAAGTCAGCTGCGCGCCCGTGGTTACACCCTGGGGCATTTCCCGCAGTCGTGGGAGCTGTCGACCCTGGGTGGTTGGGTCGCCAGCCGCTCCAGTGGCCAGCAGTCGTTGCGCTATGGGCGGATCGAGCAACTGTTCGCCGGCGGGACCCTGGAGACCTTTGCCGGGCCATTGGAAATTCCCTCCTTTCCGGCCTCGGCGGCCGGGCCCGATCTGCGCGAGGTGGTGTTGGGCTGTGAGGGCCGTTTCGGGATCATTTCCGAGGTGAAGGTACGGGTCAGCGCACTGCCCGCCGATGAGCGTTTCTATGGGGTGTTTCTGCCCGATTGGCCCAAGGCGCTGCAAGCCATCCGCCAGTTGGCCCAGGCGCGCGTGCCGCTGTCGATGCTGCGCCTGTCCAACGCGGTGGAAACCGAAACCCAGCTGGCGCTGGCCGGTCACCCGCAGCAGATCGCCTGGCTGGAAAAGTACCTGGCCCTGCGCGGCGCCGGTGAGGGCAAATGCCTGCTGACGTTCGGCGTGACCGGCAATCGTCGGCAAAATGCGCTGTCCCTGCGTCAGGCCCGGCAGCACCTCAAGGCCTTCGGCGGGGTGTTTACCGGCACCTTGCTCGGCAAGAAGTGGGCGCAGAACCGTTTTCGTTTTCCCTACCTGCGCGAAAACCTGTGGAGCGCAGGTTATGTGGTGGACACCCTGGAAACGGCCACTGACTGGAGCAACGTCGATAACCTGCTCACGCTGATCGAAAACAGCCTGCGCGACGCCTTGGCTGCCGAAGGCGAGCGGGTGCATGTCTTCACCCACCTTTCCCATGTCTATGGCGAAGGGTCGAGCATCTACACCACCTATGTGTTTCGCCCGGCGGCGGACTACCCCGCCACCCTGGCGCGCTGGCAGGCACTCAAGCAGGCGGCCAGCCAGACCATCGTCGACAACCACGGCACCATCAGTCACCAGCATGGCGTGGGCAAGGATCACGCGCCGTACCTGCGGCGGGAGAAGGGCGCGCTGGCGATGGAAACCCTGCAGGCACTGAGTCGGCATTTTGATCCGGCCGGGCGCCTGAACCCTGGCACGCTGTTGCAGGAGTGACGGCCATGAGCCTGGACTGGAACGCGGCGTGGCGACAGCGGGTGCTGCCGACGCTGGCGGATGAAACCTGGGACCTGATCGTCATCGGCGGCGGCATCAGCGGCGCCGGTATCCTGCGCGAAGCCGCGCGTCGTGGCTGGCGCTGCCTGCTGCTGGAGCAGCGCGATTTCGCCTGGGGCACCTCCAGCCGCTCCTCGAAAATGGTCCATGGTGGCCTGCGTTATATCGCCAAGGGCCAATGGCGCCTGACCCGCGATTCGGTCCGCGAACGCCAGCGCCTGCTCGACGAAGCGCCGGGGCTGGTGGAGCCGATGAGTTTCATGATGCCGCATTACCGTGGCGGTTTTCCCGGACCTCGGGTGCTGGGTGGTTTGCTGTCCATCTATGACGCATTGGCCGGGCGGCGCAGCCATCACTTCCATGATGCGCAACAACTGCGTTATCTGGCGCCCGGGGTGAAGGAAGACGACCTGCTGGGCGGCACCTGTTTTGTCGATGCGCTGACCGATGATGCCCGTCTGGTGATGCGCGTATTGGGCGAGGCCCGGGCCGACGGCGCCGTGGTGCTCAACGGCGTGCGCGTGCAGCAATTACTGCGTGAAGAGGGGCGCGTTTGCGGGGTTGAGGTCGAAGACTGCGAGGGCGGCGGATCACTGACATTGCGTTGCGGTGTGCTGGCCGTGGCCACCGGCGCGTGGGCCGAGCGCTTGCGTCTGCCCGATGCCCCTCGCCAGTTGCGCCCCTTGCGTGGCAGTCATCTGTTGTTGCCGGGCTGGCGCTTGCCAGTGGCGCAAGCCTTCACCTTCCTCCACGAGCGCGACCGTCGACCGGTGTTCGTTTTCCCGTGGGAGGGTGCCACGGTGGTCGGCACCACGGACCTCGATCATCACGGCGATCTGGACCAGAGCGCGAGCATCAGCTTTGATGAACTCGACTATCTGCTGGCGGCCTGCAGCCAACAGTTCCCCCAGGCCGGGGTGGTCGCAGCCGATGTGCTGTCGACCTGGTCGGGAGTGCGCCCGGTGGTGGGCAGTGCGGCGGGTGAGCACCAAGACAAACCGTCGAATGAAACCCGTGAGCATGTGCTGTGGCAGGAGCCTGGTTGCGTGACCCTGGCCGGCGGCAAGCTGACCACCTTTCGCCCGCAGGCCATCGAAGTGCTCAAGGCTTGCGCGGCCATGCTCGACCGTCCATTCGTTGATGACGCCGCGCCGGTGTTCGCCGCCGTGCCGCCGCTGGCGATACCGGGGCTCAGCGCCAACCGTTGGCGGCGCCTGGCCGGGCGGCATGGCCGCAACCTGCCGAGGCTGGCGAAGCTACTCGTCGAATTGGGTCACGACAGCGTCGGCGGCACTGACACCTTGTGGGCGGAATTGGCCGTTGCCTGCGATGGGGAAATGGTCCTGCACCTGGATGACCTGCTGCTACGCCGAACCCGCCTGGGCCTGTTGCTGCCGCGCGGTGGCGAGGATTATTTCGCTGCCATTCGCCAACTCTGCCAACCGCGACTGGGTTGGGACGATGAGCATTGGCAGCAGGAATTACAGCGTTATCGGGCGTTGTGGCAACGCCATCATGGTTTACCGGATGCCGCGCATTGATGCCCATTGAAGAGAGCTCCATGGATAACCACCCGAACAAGCGTTACCTGTTGGCCATCGACAATGGCACCCAGAGCGTGCGCGCGCTGCTCTTCGACCTGCAGGGCAATCTGCTGGGCAAAGGCAAGGTCGAGTTGCAGGCCTATTACTCGATTCAACCCGGCTGGGCCGAGCAGGACCCGGAATATTACTGGGCAAAACTGGGTGAGGCCTGCCAGCAGTTGTGGCAGCAAACCGGCATCGATCGTTCACAGATTGCCGGGGTATCCCTGACCACCCAGCGCGGCACCGTGATCAACGTCGATGCCCAAGGCAAGGCGCTGCGCCCGGCGATCCTGTGGCTCGATCAACGCCAGGCCGAAGTCAAAGGCGGCATCAAGGGCCCGTGGGGCTGGCTGTTCAAACTGGTCGGCGCGCAAGCCACGGTGGACTACTTTCGCGCCCAGGCCGAGGCCAACTGGATCGCCCGCAATCAGCCTGAAGTGTGGGCGGCGACCGACAAGTTCTTGCTGCTCTCGGGGTTTCTCACCCATCGCCTTTGCGGGCGCTTTGTCGATTCGGTGGGCTGTTGCGTCGGTTACCTGCCGTTCGACTTCAAGCGCTTGCGCTGGGCCGCACCCGCCGACTGGAAATGGCAGGCGCTGGCGGTGCGTCCCGAGCAACTGCCGAGCCTGCACAAGCCCGGTGAAACCCTAGGCTACATCAGCGCCGAGGCCAGCCGCCACACCGGCATTCCCGAGGGGCTGCCGCTGATCGCCGCGGGTGCCGACAAGGCCTGCGAAGTCGTGGGTTCCGGTGTCGTCGACGCAGGTACCGTGTGCCTTTCCTACGGCACCACGGCGACGATCACCAGCACCCGGTCGCGCTATCTGGAAATCGTCCCGTTGATTCCACCTTACCCGTCCGCGGTGCCGGATCAATACAACTGCGAGGTGATGATCTATCGCGGCTACTGGATGGTCAGCTGGTTCAAGAACGAGTTCGGCCTGCGGGAAATGCAGCAGGCCAAAGCCCAGGGCGTGGAGCCCGAGCAACTCTTCGATGCGCTGGTCGACGCGGTGCCGCCGGGCTCCATGGGGTTGATGCTGCAACCCTACTGGTCGCCCGGCATCCGCGAGCCGGGTGTGGAAGCCAAGGGCGCGATGATCGGCTTCGGCGACGTGCATACCCGCGCGCACATTTACCGGGCGATCCTCGAAGGCCTGGCGTATGCCTTGCGTCAGGGCATGGAGAAGATCGAGAAGCGCTCGAAGGTCTCGATCACGCGCTTGCGTGTTGCCGGAGGAGGTTCGCAGAGTGATGCCGCGATGCAACTCACGGCGAACATTTTCGGCCTGCCGGCCGAGCGTCCGCACGTCTACGAAGCGTCCGGCCTGGGCGCGGCCATTTGCTGCGCGGTAGGGCTGGGGTTGCACGCAGATTTCCCCACGGCGATGGCCTCCATGACGCGGGTCGGTGCGGTTTTCATGCCGCAACCCGAGGCGCAGCAGATCTATGAGCGACTGTACAAGGAGGTCTACCTGCGCATGTATCGACAGCTCAAGCCGTTGTACCAGAGCATCCGCAAAATTACCGGTTACCCCGCCTGAAAGAACACCGTAGATCCCCCCCTGTAGGAGCTGCCGAAGGCTGCGATCTTTTGATCTTCGAGTCCGCCAAAATCAAAAGATCGCAGCCTTCGGCAGCTCCTACAGAGGAACCATAGGCAACCTTGCATGTGGCGCTATCGGAGAGCTTTTCTGGTGAGATTGGACAGTGTCAGGGGCAGGGTCGGTTGTTAGGCTCAACCCCCACGGCACATCCAATAAGAACCAGGCAATGAAGCTGACATTCCTCCTGTTGCTGCTTTGTGCAACTGCCCCGACAGCCTGGGGCTGGTCCAACCATACGGTGGGCAGCTACCTGGCGTTGCAGGATTTGCCGACGTTACGTGATGCGCCACAGGTCGAAGTCGAGCCGCTGGAACAGTTTCTTTCGCAGCAATACCAGGCCGTGAGTGCGCTGCTGGATGAGCAGGAACGCTTCGCCCGCGAGCACTTCGCCCAATACCCGCCGCGCCCCGACAACCTGCGGTTGCCAGCCGTGCCTGGGGACAATCTGCGCCACGACTTCCTCACCGCACTGCGCATCAATCCCGGGGTTCATTTGGCGATGGTCATCCAGCCGCTGCCGGGCAAGGATCTGCCCGAGCGTGAACACCTCAAGGCCGGACAAGTCATGGTGGAGCAGACGCTCTCACCGTGGAATCGCCAGCGCTTCATCGTTGTGGCTGACCACGAACCAGTCGCGCCCCTGGCCGTGTTGGCCAGCGCCGCCGACGAGCCGGATTACGGCCACGACATCAACCTGTTCAGCGACAACCCGGGCGAGGTGGGCGCGTTGTACGGTTTCGGCCCGCAGCCTTTCGGTGACGCGCGTTTTCAGTACAGCTCCCAGGCGCCCTTTCATATGGGCTTCTTCCATGAAAGCCCGGTGGTGTATGCCGCCGCCGGTTTTCTTCAGCGCAGCTGGCCGGACTGGCGCGCCTACCAATACATGGGGTTGGCGCGACTGGCGTTTGCCACTGGCCATCCCTATTGGGGTTATCGATTTCTCGGTTGGGGCCTGCACCACGTTCAGGACCTGACCCAGCCGTATCACGCCAAGCCGCTGCCGGGTGTCGAACTGGCGAGCCTGTTGTTGCTTGAAGGCAAGGCCCTGGCCGGCTTCGATGCCGACAAGCATGCGGCCATCGAACGGGTCGCCACCCGGCACATGGAGGTGGAGAAATATCAGTCGACCTGGCTTCGTCGCCTGCTGCGCGCCGGTCAGGCACACCCGATGCTCGACGCTTATGCCGATTCTGCACAGGACGCCCGTTATCCGCCGTACTCGGTCGACTACCTGCGCGAAGTGGTGAGTGCCGAGTCCGTCGACCAATCCGCGGCGTTTGATGAAGCCATCGGCCAGTGGCTGGACACAGCACCGATCACCAGCGATTTCAGCAGCAGTAATCAGCTGCAACGCGAAGACTTCGACCATCCGGCACTTAACCGGCAGCTGCTCAAACTGCTGGGGCATTTCGGCGCCCACAGCCGGATGTACGCCCGTGCGGGATTGGCGCCATAGCCATCGTTGCAACGGTGTCAGAAGACAAAAACAATAAAACCAGGGAAAGAGGAAAGGATCATGAGCACTCGATTTCGCCTGTCTGGCGCGGCGCTTCCCGGCGTGGGCCTGGCAGGGCTGCTGCAACTGTGCGCGGTCGACGGCGTGCAGGCCAAGGAGTTCAGCGTGCTGGACAACCAGGTCACCGGTTCATTCGACAGTACCTTGTCTTATGGCCGCTTGTGGCGGGTCCAGGGCCGGGACAAGAACAACGACGACGTCAATACCAACGACGGCAATCGCAACTTCGATACCGGGCTGGTTTCCGAGGTGTACAAGATCACCTCGGAGCTCGAGGCCAACTATCAGAACTACGGGATGTTCGTGCGCGGCACCGCGTTCTATGACACCCAACTGATGGACAAGCGCAACGATTACTACCGCAACAACAACCCGTCGCAACCCAGCCAGAGTTTCCCGCAGGACGACCACTTCACTGACCAGACCCGCGATATCGCCGGCAGCCGGGTGGAGATGCTCGACGCCTACCTCTATGGCAACTGGGACGTCGCGCAGATGCCGCTCACGGCACGTATCGGGCGCCAGGTGTTCAACTGGGGCGAGGGGATTTTCTACCGTGGCGGGATCAACACCACCAACCCGGTGGATGCGGCCAAGTACCGTCTGCCCGGGGCCGAAGTCAAGGAAGTGCTGGTACCAGTGGAAGCGCTGAGCTTCAACATCGGCCTGACCGATAGCCTGACCATGGAAAGCTTTTACCAGACGAACTGGAAGGAAACCCGCATCGACCCGGTTGGCACGTTCTACTCGCAGACGGACCTGTTCGCCGACGGCGGCAACACCGCCTACAACAACTTCAGCGGTACCGCGCTGGACACTCCGGTGCCTGGCTTCGGCAACGTCATCGATCTGTACAGCGCGCTGGGCAACAACCCGCTGCTCAGCCAGGCCCTGAGCACTACCGGCCTGTACGCCAACGGGGTAACCCCAGCCTTTGGCAACACCGTCAAAGTGGCCACGGTCGGCAAGGATTTCAATGCGCGCAACGACGGCCAGTTCGGTTTCGCTTTTCGCTACATCGTAGAAGAGCTCAACAGCACCGAGTTCGGGTTGTACATGGTCAACTACCACGCCAAGGAGCCGACCATTTCCGCCGATCTGGGCGGATACCAGGGCATCGACATGAATGCCCTGACCAACCTGTTGGCCGGTGTCGCCGGCAGTCAGGCGGGGCAACTGGCCAACGGCCTGGCGACCATGGATGTGCTGGGCAATATCCAGGCGCATCGGCGCTACGCCGAAGACATCCGCATGTACGGCTTCAGTTTCAACACCACCCTGGGCCAGGCGTCGGTGTTCGGTGAAGTGGCCTATCGGCCGAACCTGCCCATCGGGGTTGCCGCCACCAACGACCTGATCGGCGACCTGGCCAACGGCGCCGCCGCAGCGGCAGGCGGCCAGACCATCAACATCGGTGGGCAGCAAGTCACGCTCGACAGCCAGATCAATAACGCCGAGCGGGTGGAAGCGTTCAACACGTCCGTGGGCACCATTTACAACTTTGGCCCGAGCCTGTCATTCGACTCGATGTTCGGCGTATTCGAACTGGCGTCCGAGCACCTGCGCGGTAGCAGCCTGCAATACACCGCGTATGACGGCAGTACCCGTTACTACGCTGGCACCGGTAACTTTTCCTATGTGTCCGGCGGCGAACGCAGCGACCAGGTCAACCGCAACTCCTACAGCTACACCGCGATGCTCAACGGCACCTGGAACGACGTGTATGCCGGGGTCAACGTCTCGCCTTATGTCGTCTACAAGGATGACTTCGAGGGCAACAGCTATCAGGCGGGCAACATCATCGAGGGCCGCAAGGCCTATACCCTGGGGATCAAGGCCAACTACCAGAACAAGCTGGAGGCCGAGCTGCAATACACCGAGTTCTACGGTGGCGGGCAGGACAACGGCCTGCGTGACCGCGACAACGTCGGCTTCAACCTCAAGTACTTCCTTTGATTGCTACACGCAGACCCTGTGTGGGACCGGGCTTGCTCGCGAAAGCGGTGTATCTGGCGACATCTGTGCTGGATGTGCCGCCCTCTTCGCGAGCAAGCCCGCTCCCACAGGTTTTTGTATTTCGGAGAACGATCATGTTTCACACCTCACGACTGACCAAGACCACGCTGGCGCTGTTCCTGAGCCTGGCCGCTGGCAGCGCACTCGCCGCGGTCACGCCCCAGCAAGCCGAGCAATTGAAGACCACGCTGACGCCGATGGGGGCCGAGCGTGCCGGCAACGCGGCCGGGACCATTCCGGCATGGAGCGGCGGCATCACCCAGGCGCCGGCGGGCTACAAACCCGGCCAGCATCACCTGGACCCGTATGCGGCGGACAAGCCGCTGTTCACCATCACCAAGGCCAACCTTGAACAGTACAAGGCCCACCTCAGCCCGGGTCAGATCGCACTGTTCAACAGCTACCCCGACACCTTCCAGATGCCGGTCTATCCCTCTCGCCGCTCGGGCTCGGCGCCGCAGTGGCTGTATGACAACACCTTGAAAAATGCGACCTCGGCCAAGCTGATCGATGGCGGGACCGGTTTTGCCGATGCCTATGGCGGTGTGCCGTTCCCGGTGCCCAAGGATGGCATCGAGGTGCTGTCGAACCACATCACCCGTTATCGCGGCATCTATGTGGTCCGTCGTGCCTCCGAAGCGCCGGTACAACGCAACGGCAGCTTCGCGCTCGTGACCTCGCAGCAGGAGGGACTCTTCAACTATTACCGTCCGGGCGGGCAGTTTGCCGACCTGAAAAACATCCTGTTCTACTACCTGGCATTCGTGAAGAGCCCGGCCCGGCTGGCGGGCGGTGCGGCACTGGTTCACGAGACCCTGGACCAGCTCAAGGACCCGCGTCAGGCCTGGGTCTACGATGCGGGTCAGCGTCGTGTGCGCCGGGCGCCGAACCTGGCGTATGACACCCCGATCGCCTCATCCGACGGCCTGCGCACGGCGGACGATACGGACATGTTCAACGGCTCGCCAGACCGCTACGACTGGAAGCTCAAGGGCAAGCAAGAGGTCTACATTCCCTATAACAACTACAAAGTCGGCAGCCCTGAGGTGAAGTACGAGCAGTTGCTCACACCGGGCCACCTCAACCCTCAATTCACCCGTTATGAGCTGCATCGGGTCTGGGTGGTCGAAGGCACGCTCAAGCCGGGTGCACGGCATATCTATTCCAAGCGAGTGCTGTTTCTGGACGAGGACAGTTGGGGCGCCGCATTGGTGGATCAATACGACGGGCGAGGGGAGTTGTGGCGGGTGTCGATGGCTTACCTGAAAAACTTCTACGACCTGCCCACCACCTGGAGCGCGCTGGACGTATTCCATGACTTGCAGGCGCGTCGTTACTACGTGCAGAACCTGGACAACGAAGAGCCAGCCACAGTGGACTTCGCCCAACCGGTACCGGAAGACGCGTACTTCATGCCGTCGGCATTGCGCCAGCGCGGGACGCGGTGATATTGGCCATTCGGAAGATTGCCGGGTTTTGGTTTACCAGGATGTGCTAGCCTGCAATCAATGATTTCATTGATTGCAGGAGGCATCATGGCCAGCATCACAATTAGAAACCTTGATGAGAAGCTCAAGGAGCAGCTGCGTATCACAGCGGCTCATAACGGACATTCCATGGAAGAAGAGGCTCGGCTGATTCTGGGCAGGGCCTTGGCGACTGTTGATCGTGCCGGTGGACTTGGAAGCAGGATCCGCAACAGATTCAGCGCTCTCGGAGGCGTCGAGCTTGATCTGCCAGAGCGTTCAGAGAAAGCAACGGCGGTGGATTTTTCTGAATGATAGTGCTCGATACCAACGTTCTTTCAGAGTTTATGCGAGTCGAGCCTGAAGCCCGGGTGCTTGCCTGGGTCGATGCGCAGCCATCGATGGATCTGGCAGTCAGTGCGGTAACGGTGGCGGAAATACTCCACGGCATCGCACGCCTGCCTTCGGGCAAGCGCAAACAGAAACTTGAAGCCCATGCCATGGCAATGTTCGAAGAGGACTTTGCCGGACGCATTTTGCCCTTCGATGCTCATGCCGCTGTTGAGTACGCAACGCTGACAGCCGGTGCTGAAGCAAATGGGCGTGCGGTTTCAATGGCAGATGCACAAATTGCCGCCATTTGCCGAAGCCATGGGGCTGCCATAGCCACCCGCAATATTCGCGACTTCGGATTTCCCGGGATTGAGGTCATCAATCCTTGGGAGGCCTGAGCATCTGCGCAGTCATCCACAATGCAATCGCGAGCAAGCTCGCTCCCACAGGGTTTTGGATCGTTCACAGAGTCTGTGTTCGACTCTTTACCTGTGGGAGCGAGCCTGCTCGCGAAGGGATCTTTCATTCACGGCAAGGCGAATGTCATACGCGGAAGTGGCTGACCATCTGCTGCAATTGACCACCCAGCCGCGCCAGCTCAACGCTGGACTTAGCGGTCTCATCGCTCGCCGCAGCGGTCTGTTCGGACACATCGCGCACGTTGATGATGCTGCGGCTGATCTCTTCGGCCACGGCGCTTTGCTGTTCTGCAGCGGCGGCGATCTGCTGGTTCATCGACTGGATGTTGGACACCGTGCGGGTGATGTTCTCCAGTGACTCGCCGGCCTTGCGGGTCAGGGCCACGCTGCTGTCGGTGAGGACGCGGCTGTTGTTCATCACGGCGGACACTTGTTGCGTGCCGTTCTGCAAACCGGCCACCAGGCCTTCGATTTCCTCGGTGGATTTCTGCGTGCGCTGGGCCAGGCCCCGGACTTCGTCGGCCACCACCGCAAAACCACGACCGGCTTCACCGGCACGGGCCGCTTCGATGGCGGCGTTGAGCGCCAGCAGGTTGGTCTGTTCGGCGACTGCCTTGATCACGTCCATGACGCTGCCGATCTTGTCGCTTTCCTGTTGCAGCACGCTCATGGCTTCGGTGGAGCGCACCACTTCACTGGCCAGGCGCTCGATCTGGGCGATGGCTTCGTTGACCACTTTGTCGCCTTCACGGGCTTCGCCGTCCGCCGCCGCAGCGGCTTGCGAGGCTTCTTCGGCGTTGCGCGCGACTTCCTGCACGGTGGCGGTCATCTCGTGCATGGCGGTGGCGACCTGATCGGTCTCGACTTTCTGGCTGTTGACCCCGGCGCTGGTCTGCTCGGTCACGGCCGACAGCTCTTCGGCAGCGCTGGCGATCTGGGTCACGCCGTCGCGGATGCCGCTGATCAAGTCGCGCAGGGTCACGCCCATGCGTGCGATGCCTTGCTGCAACACCCCGAGTTCGTCGCGACGGGTGACCAGCACATTGTGGGACAGGTCACCGCTGGCGATGCGATCGACTACCGCCAGGGTTTCGCGCAATGGGCGGGTGATCTGGCGAGTGATGACCACGGCGGCAATGATGCCTACCAGCAGTGCCAGCAGGGTGCTGATCAGTTGCAGGGTACGGGCCCGGGCGCTTTCGGCGTCACGACGGTCGAGCTGGATCTGATACAGCTGATCGCTCTGGGATACGATGGCGGCGCCCTGGTCGGTCATTTCCTTGCGCGCTTGCACCGCGTCATTGCTGGCGGCCTTGTAGGTCTGCAAGGCGCTGCGGTAGTTGCCCAACGCGGTTTCCAGCTGACGCAGGGCGTCTTGCCGGGAGTCGGCGAAATGCACGTTCAGCGGTTTCAGGCTGGCGATGGCGGCGTCCAGTTGGCCGACGGCTTTTTGCTCGGTCTCGGCATTGGTACTGGCGGTGTAGCCGCGCACTTCGTAGCGGGCCAGCAGGAACGCTTCCTTGGCAGTCGTTATGGCCTGGAACTGTTCGAAGCGCTGGTCGCTCAACGGCATTTGCTGCACGCGGGCATTGATGTCATTGATCAGCGTGCTGGCGGTTTCGGCGTTGGCACTCATGGCGTCGCGGGCGCTGTTGCCGGCGCGATAGGCGCTGCGCATCTTGCCCAGGGACGTCCTGTAGGCGTCGATGACGGCGCCTTGCTCTCGCAGCAGCTTGAGGTTTTCCGGGCTCTTGAACTTCGCCAGCAGGGCTTGCTGCTGGGCCGAGAAGGCATCGAGGGTGGTCTGTACGTTCTGCGCGGCGGTTTCGTCGCCGTTGGTCAGCATGTATTGCAGGCGAACCACGCGCAGCTTGGTCAGGCCGGCGTTGAGCTGGGTGATGTCGCTCATCCAGTTGCTGCGGTCGATCAACCCGCCCAGGCTGGTCCAGCCGGTCAGGGCCAGGACGCAGGTCAGTGCCAGGACCAGGCCAAACCCCAGGCCCAGTTTCAGGTTCACGCTGATGTTGCCGAACCAGCTATTCATCACATTCCTCCAGGAACTTGGTACTTCTTTATCGTCGGTTGGCTGGAAGATTGTTTTTTTTGGAAGCCGCCAAGCTGTGTAAGCAGGATGTATCGGCAGCAATCCCGGGAGCTGAAAGGTTTTTTCCGAACGGATTCTGTAACAAAATTTTTACAATGCTTTTAAGCTTTTTTTCACATGGGTTTCACCAGACACCGACGCGCGTTTCTTTAACCTGCCTGGATCTAATGAGGTAGTGCGTGCCGGCGAGGCGGCTTGATGTGGAATTAAGACTGAGTCTTTTCGGGATAAAACGCTCGATCGATCTGAGCCGCTTAGCCCGCTATCGCAACGCTGCGGTGGTGTTGGCCTCGGCGTTGCTGGTGATCCCGTTGACGGTGTTCCTGCTGCGACCTGCCGCCGTTGCGGACCTGGCTCACGGCAATGTGACCGGTGCACAGGCGTTGATGACCGGATGGGCCAAGGGCGACCTGATCGTTCTGGTGCGCCACGTCGAACGCTGCGATCACTCCTCGGCGCCTTGCCTGTTTGGCAACGATGGCATTACCGAGCGCTCGCGCCGTGTCGCCATGGGTGTCGGAGCGCACTTCCAGAACCTGGGCCTGGACAAGGCCGATATCTACAACAGCCCGATCCTGCGGACGGCGCAGACCGCCAGCTTCATGTTCGACAAGGTCGGCACGGGCGAAGACTGGTTGATCAGTTGCAAGGGCACCATGCTGCGCGACGCGTTGGCGCACAAGGTGGCCGGGCGCAACCTGATTCTGGTGACCCACAGCGAATGCATGGACCAACTGGAAAAAGACCTCCATTTGCCGACTTCGACCCTGGGTTACGGGGCCTCTCTGTTTATCTCCGCCGAATCGCCGCGGACTCCGCGCATGCTTGGCTTTATCGAAGCATCGGATTGGCCGACGGTGACGCCCCGTTGAATTTCACCATCCCTTTGAATCAGGACTGAGCATGCTGACCGTTTCCCGCTTTTACTGGGTGAATTTTGGTATTCCGCTGGCCTGCGCGGTCGTGGTGTTCCTGATGTTCGACATGACCAGTATCGACATCGTCTTCAACAATTACTTTTTTGATCCGGTGACGCAGACGTACCCGTTGGACCAGGTCCATCTGTTCGAAAAAATCACCCACAAATGGGCGCGGATCATCCCGAACTGGACCGGTGAAATTGCGATTATTGGTGCCTTGCTGTCGTTTCTCTGGCCACGCCTGAAGGCCGAAAAGCACGCGAAAATCATCGCCTTCCTGGAAAAAATCAAAGTCGCACCGGTGCTGCGTTTTGCCAACCGCCATCGACGCGACTTTCTCTACGTGGTGTTCGCGTTCTCCATCAGCACCGGGGTCATTCACTACCTCAAGGGCCACACCAGCGTGTATTGCCCGATCGAGACGACCCTGTACGGCGGCAAAATGGAGCACATTGAGTGGTATGAAAATTTCGACCTGCTGAAAGTCGCCGGTGAGGGGCGCTGCTGGCCGGGCGGACATGCGTCGGGCGGTTTCACCATGCTGGCGTTGTACTTCGTGGCGCGCCGTTATCGTTGGCGCTACTCGAAAGCGATCATGTATGGCTCGCTGACCCTCGGTTTCATCTATGGCACCACACGGGTACTGCAAGGGTGGCACTACATGTCCCACACCTTCTGGGCCGGGATCTTCGTGTGGCTGGCGTGTTTGCTGACGGCGCTGGCGTTTTACGGGCGAGCGAGGCTGGAACAGCCCGTGCTCTCCAAAGCGCAACAACCGGTGTTGGCGGCTCAGACTCAACCTGTGAATTGAGCTGACGATTGAACCGCAAAACCCGCACTCCGAAAGGGCTGCGTGTTTTTTTTAAAAAAAAAGCCCGCGGGAGGGCGGGCAAACCGTAGTTTCTTGAATGAGCGAGTGCAATGTACAGGCAGTAACGGAACCGTGGGGTGAAGAAAAATTCATCTCGCTCCAAGCTCCGTACCAGAGCTTGCGACACCGCTACGGCAAATGATCCGCGGCAAAGTCTGCTTCCGACCGGGCACGCAAACGGCCCTTGCGGCAGGCTTGCTGGAACCGCTCGAAATCACGCTCGTTCTGCTCGGTATAGCCCTGGGCGTATTTATAGAGCGCGTCGGCCAGTGCGTCGCTCTTGCCGATATAGCCGCTGATCACCGCCGCGTGCCCGGAAGACTTGGCGTGGGCGCGAGCCAGGGCCCGGCCGCAGAGCCGGCCATAGGCGGCGAATGCGTCGCCATCGAAGGTCTCGAGTTCGGCGGAGATTTTCATATCGCGTAATTGCCGCACATGGAAATGCCGCCCGCTGGGGCCGGTGGTCCAGCCGAGGAACAAGTCACTGGCTGATTGCATCAACCGCTGGCCATCGACCACCCGTTGCCCCTCATGCCGCACCCGCGATCTGGTCTTCACGTAGCCGGCGAGCACCGAGCGTCGCGCTTCCTTGAATTGCAGGAACAGCGGGAACTCCTGATCGTCGGTCAGCAGCGCCACCAGGCAACGGGTACCGACACTGCCCACGCCTACCACTTTGAACGCCATGTCCTGCACGTGAAAACGCGACACCAGTTCACGGCGGTCCGCTTGCAGGGTGCCGCGATAGTCGCGCATGAAGGTGTCGTAGAGCGGACGCCAGTCCGAGAGGCGCAACCAGTCGTCATCGGCGTCCAGCAGTGTGGTGTTTTTGTGCAGGTGGAAAATTTCCGGCAGGTCATCGCGAATGATCAGACGACCATGGGCGTCGCGTTCGCTGATTTTTGGCAGCAGTTCGGCGTGGGTGCGCCGTTCGGCTTTGGCGATGGCGCGTTCCACATGCTCCATGGTGCTTTTGTTGGCCTGCGCCAGCAGGTCGTCATAGCTGATGGATTCGTACCAGGTTTCCAGCGAGCTCTGTTCGGCGCACTCCAGCATGGTTTTTTGATAGGCGCTTACCACGTCATGGCAGATGTTTTCCTCAACGGATTCCCCATGGCGCAAGTCGCGGGCGGCCACCAGGAAACTCGCCACCAGGCGTTTCAAGTCCCACTCCCACGGCCCGGGATGGGCTTCGTCGAAGTCGTTGACGCTGAACAACAGGTTGCGCTCCGGCGTTGCGAAACCGCCGAAGTTCATCAAGTGGCTATCGCCACAAATCGGCGAAACCAGCCCCATGCTCGAGGTGCCCGCCAGGTCGTGTGCCTGCAGCAGCGCATTGCCGCGATAGAAGGTGAACGGTGACACCAGCATGCGTCCGTAGCGCAACTCCACCAGCGATTTGATGCGTCCTTCACTCGACGCCTTGATCAGCGGTATGGGGTCGCGGTCGACATTGCCCAAGGCTGCATGCGAACTGCGGGAACACTTCTTGCGCGCATCCTTGCCTTGCTTCAAACGGTCGGTGAGGGTGGTCATGGAGGCCTATTCGACAGGGGTTACAGGGCGATTGCGGATTGAGTGTAGAAGGGCTTTGCGGGTTCATCAGAAACCGCGTTCAAGTATCCGTGGTGTGCTGCGATGAGCGCGGCTCTGGAGTTGGACGATCTCAATGAGACCGTCCATTTTTCAAGGATCAAGCCTGCATCCGCAACCGCCGCCCAACCACATCCAGCAAATCGCAACCATCGCGCAGGGACGTGACCAGCACCCGCGCCAGTTCGCTGTAAACACCCTCGTCAGCCGCGAAACTCTCCAGCAATTGCGTCGCGGTTCGAATGCGATAAGCGGCTGTTTCGTGCAGCACATCCAGTGGTGCTTCAGTGTCGATCAGCAGCGACGCGATGGTGCAGTCGATGCCGGTCATCGGCATGTATCGATCCATCTCAAGCCTCCACTTCGTCGAGTGGCGCAATGTTGTCCAGTGCCCGGTTCACCAGCAATTGCGCCAGCACGGCCAGCTGCTGGATCGCCAGGGCGATGTTGCGACGCGAACTCTCAAGCTCGCAGGCAAGGTCAGTGCTCATGACGTTGAGCGAGGCGAGGGTTTCACTGGCGTGGGTGAGCAGGGACGGTGTGTCGATGTTGGGGCGGAGGGTGAAGACGTGGCTGATGGGGTCGAGGTGATTGGGGTTGCGGAGGCGGGCGCTGATGGTGGGTTCGGTGGTTTTCGATAAGTCGATTTTGTCTTCAGCTAAATTGGCTGGGGTTTCCGGGGGATTGGGGCTGTTCTTTTTCAAGATGGCATTCCTCACACTGTTTAGAGAAGCTGCCATCCCCTGCTGTCAAACAGGATTGGGTGGCAGCTATACGCGGGTTGACAGACCGGAAGTGTGAGAACCCGGTGCACCCGAAGGTGCCCCGCGCACAGCCGCCATAATCGTGACTACATGCGCGAATGCATGCTGTCTGATTTGGGAGGTGTGAAGGGTACACTTTTCAGCCTGTCAAAGCCGATCGCTGATGTGCAGCGACCCTTGAAGGCTATCGTCGAGAAGTTGCGTCCGCCAGTTCATGAAAGGCGATGCGTTTTGCGGGAAATGTCCTAGGACGTGAGGAAGGCGTCGAGATGGGTAACCGCTTGGATGCTGAGCCAAATCGATTCGCAGTAATGTCCTGTATGCAATACATTCGATCACCAATGTCACGGTAACCGAACATGGATCAATCTCTTCTGCTATCCCGCCTGGGACACCAAATACGTGAAAAGCGTAAGAGTCACGGACTGACGCAATCAAGAGTTGCCGAGCTTTCCGGGTTGCCGCGACAGAAAGTTATTGCCGTGGAAAAGGGTACATCCACCGTTGCGATGGTCGCGTATGCCCGAGTTTTGTGCGCATTGGATTGTGAGCTTTCTGTGATTCCGGCAGCACTGCCAACGCTTGAAGAACTAGGTGAACTGTTCGAGTGAAACGACGGCTTTTGCGTGAGCACAACAGCTTACAAGTCCGCCAATTTTACCGTGTGCTTGAAATGATGCTCCCAAAGCCTGACCCCCAACCCTCCCGTCCGGTCCAGCGATGACCCCACCGTCAAATCCGTGATCAACGTCGGCCGCAAACCCGCATCAAACAGCGCAAACCCCGCCGCCAGGCAGCAGGTTTCGGTCTGCAGGCCGCACACCAGCACGCGTTCAACGTTCAGGCTTTTCAGGTAGTCGATGGTTTCCGGTGTGGGCGCGTAACCGTGCTTGATAAAGATGCGGTCGGCCGGGATCAGGCTGTCATCGTCCGGCGCGGGGTGCCAGCCGAGCTGTTTTTCGAAGGGGGTTATGGATTCGTCATGGCGCTCGACCGTGGCGACACTGGGCAGGGTGCCGATGAGCGCCTGGATACCGTCGATCAGCCATTGCGGCGGGGCGAAGCCGGGTTGTACGTCGATGATCAGGAGGGCTTGGCGCATGGGCTTCTCCGAGGGTGATGGCAGTGATAGGGGCGACTGTGCACATAGCGGCATCGCGCGACTGTCCATGTAACCCTATCGTCAGATTTTACCTGTCACAAAGTGCTTTTGTGAGTTGTGGGCGTACGATGTAACTCACGTTTTCGCTGAATTCCCGGGGGAGCGAACGAAGCGACTGAGCGATATGGCATTGGAGAAACATCATGATTCCCAAGCACTACTTGAAAGCCCTGGCGACGCTGCTCATCGCCGTTGGCGTGCAGTGGGTGACGCTACCCGTCTACGCGACCGAGCAGGGTCAACAACGGCGTGAAGCTCGCGATACCAGGCAGGAAGGGCGCTCCACTGCCCGGCAAACCAAGGATGAATGCAGAAAGGGCAGCGACAAGAGCAACGTGGAATGTCGCCAGGACAAGCGCAGCACCAAGCAGGATACCCGTCGCACAGCCCGGGATATCAAGTACTGATCGTTTGCGTGGGTCCTGATTGCGCCTGCCGGCAGGCCGGTCAAGCGCTTCGGGATTTCGAGAGATGGTGGATGTCCGCTTCGATCCAGGGCGGACATCATCGAAATTCGCTGTAGTCATGGTGGTCGTTTGCGCAAGAACGATGATGCAGCCGTACCATCACCATGTTCTGGCTTGAGACTCATCCGAACGTCACCAACACCTTGGCCGATTCATCTGCACGCGCGGCGGTAGCGAAGGCTTGCTCGAAGTCTTCGAAGGCGTAGCGATGACTGATCAGCGGGGTGGTGTCGATCCGGCCTGCGGCGAGGATCTCCAGCACCTCACCAAACTCGGTGGGATAGGCCATGGCGGTGGTCACTTCCATCTCCTTGCCCAGCGCCATCGCCAGATCCATGGCGACCGGTGCGTGATGCACCGCCACCACCGTCAGATGCGCCCCGAAACGTGCGCGCGCAATGATTTGGGGAATAACCGGAGCTGCGCCCGACACCTCGATGAATTCGTCGGTATCCACCACTGGCATCCCGTAGAGTGTGCCAGCGCCATGGCGCTTGCCGATTTCAGCCCACAGATCGCAATTGTCGGGATTGAACGTGGCGTTTGCACCGAGTGCGCGCGCACGTTCCAGACGTGAGTCCACGCGATCGACGGCGATGATGTCCGCAACGCCGCGCAGACGGAGCATCGCCACGACGCCGAGCCCGATGGGGCCCGCGCCGAAAACAACCACCTTGCTACCAGCGCCGGCACGCGACCGGTTGACGCCGTGCAGCGCGACGGCGAGCGGCTCGACCAGCGCAGCGGTTTCGAAGTCCAGCGTGTCGGGAATGGGGTAGACCGACGACTCGGCCATGACATTGCGCACGAGAATGTGCGAGGCGAAGGCCCCAGGGCCTCCGGAGCCGATCATGTTCGCAGGCGTCGTCGGGTTGACCACCACGCGCTGGCCTTTGCGCAGCGCCGTCACTCGCGCGCCTACCTCCTCGATCACGCCCGAGAACTCATGCCCGAGCGACAAGGGACCATCGCCCCCCATCGGCAGGCCACCGGCGCGCGCATAACCGAGGTCAGAGCCGCAGATACCGCAGACCACGACCTTGACCACAATATCGTCCGGCCCGGCACTGGGGCGTTGTACCTGTTCGACACGAATATCGTCAGGACCGTGAACCGTTGCATGAAGCATCAATTTCGTCATAGTGGATTCCTTCATTTCAGATTGTGATCCAGGCGCGCTTGCGCGCCGACAGTCGAATGGCGTCGAGCACCTGTTGGCCACGCGCAGCGTCGTTGAATGTGGCGGCACGCTCGGGGATTGCGGGTACGCGATTTTCGATCCGCGTGCGCATCTCGGCGAACAGACGCGCATAGGGCGCAACATCGAAGCCCATGGTGTGCCAGCGGTCCTGCTCGGTCTGGATCAGCTCGGCGACGGGAAAAGCTGTCGGCATTGCGTTGACCAGATCCGCGGGCATCTCGATGCGCCGCACGCCATCGGCGTCGCTCACCCAGACTTCTTCGGGGTCACCAAACGTCGCGCCGCTCTGAATCCACGCGCCGCCTGCGCTGCCCACCACCTTGGTGGCCATCACCAGCGGCCCCGGCGCGGCCAGCGCGGCGATGATTGACCCGGCAACACCGCTGTCCGTTTCGAACTGCACGGTGTAGCAATCGTCGGCTGTCATGGTGGGGCGCCCGGGCGCCAGCGTCTGCAGCATGCCGCTGACACGAGCGATGGGGCCGAACATGTATTCGACCTGATCGATCATGTGCGAGCCGAATGCGCCAAGGAAACCGCCGCCCTGGTCAGCGTCCTCCCACCAGTCGCTGAGCTTGCTTGTCGAGTCCTGCAGGCCCGGTTGATGGTAGATGCGCAGGAAATGGCGCGGCGTGCCGATCAGCCCCGACTGAACGACGCGCCGCAGCAACGCCTGCGCGCTGTCGAAGCGGAATTCGGCGCCGAGCAGGTGATGAACACCGGCCTTTGTCGCGGCTTCACGCATCTGCGCCGCTTCGGCGGCGTCGCGGGCAAAGGGCTTTTCGCACACGACATGCCGCCCGGCGGCGATCGCGGCCATCACCGGTGCATAGTGTGCGTGCGGGGGCGTTGCCACCGTAACGAGCTGTATCGCTGGATCGGCAAGCGCCTCGGCAAGACTATCGGTTGCCAGCGGGATGCCGAGAGGTGCGGCGCGCGCGATGGTGCGGGCACGGTCTCGGCCGACGATCGCGCGCACCTCGAACCCCGCCTCGCGCAACGCACGTACATGGGTAAAAAGGCCGAAGCCGGTGCCGACCACCGCCGCAGCAATGGATCGCGACGGCGTACTCATCGCGCCACCTCGCCACTGATGATCGGCACGATGTCTTCCAGCGCCTCTTCACCACGTTCTTGCAGCACGGCCAGCGCAATACGGCGCAGCGTTACCTGCGGCGGCTCGCCCTGCGTGCCGATCAGGCGCAAACTCATGCCGCCATGGACATGGCCGAAGGACTGGACCCAATTGCCGGCAATGCCGGGCTGGCCTTGCGCAACGATGACGCGCACCGAGCCGTCGTGGCGATAGCTGGCCTTGTACTTCTGCACACAACCGCCGCCGTCCTCGTAGTTGTCGAGGTTCTCTTGCCAGATCGAACAGAGCTGGAATATCCAGTAATCACAGGCTGAGGGCAGGAAATCGATAACCAGCGCCTCGTCGCCAGCACACTCCCATGTACCGAAGCCGTGGTGTCGGTCCGGCACGCCGCCATTGGACAGGTACACCGCGCGGTCGAAGCGGATGCGGTTTGGCCGCTGGCTGAGATTGTCCTGCCACCAGCTGCGCACCAGTTCGCAATAGCCAAGTACCATCTGGCCCGCCTTGGCGAGCGCATCGCTTATTTCGGCGGCGGTGACGGGACGAGGTTGCGGGCTATCGATCCGTTCGATGGTGAAGTGAGGCGGCGCGGTATTCGCGCGATCATGATAGAGCGTGCGCACCAGGAGACCGACGCAGTCCGGTGAGATCGACAGCCAGTCGCGCCCGTCTGCGGGTTTGTTCTGGCTGACAACGATTTCGAAGTTTCCCTGCGCATCGAACTTCACCTGGCGTGAGGAGATGAAGCCGGTGGTCTGCAGCGCAGCGGGATCGAATTCGTCAAGGCCGGATACACCACGCGTTGCCCAGTCCTGAGCGCCGGGATGGCGCGGTTGTGGCGCGCGCCATGAGGCGATGACGAAGTACGGCAGCCCGCCACGATGGCCACGAATGACATAGTCATGACTACCGTCGACGAACTCGGCAAGCAGATGATCCTGATCGGGAGACTGGAAGTTGATGGACTGGCGCCAGGGCGCATCGCGCAGGCGCGGCCGTTCTGGCTCGCAGTTCTCCAGGTAGCGTTCGAAACCGTTACGCATGAGCCGGGTCATGAATCGATACCATTCGGCGCGGTCGAGGGTATCGGCCTCGGCGCCGAAAGCATCGACCCTGTGGCCGGCCTGGCGAACTGTTTCGCAGAAGTCGTCCCACGCGCGGCCGGACAACAGGCGTTCCGTAGCTAGATCGGTCATGGCCGCTCTCCTTCGATGCGCTCTGGCCTGACCGAGAAGCGCTCATAGTAAAAGCCGAATCGCTCGCGCAAAGCGGCAATATCAACCCCGAAATCGCCTTTCAGGTCGTAGACGACGCGACCATGCTTGCCCCGTGGATTGGCGTTCTGATAGGCCTGGATCCGCGCCTTGGCATCGGCGGTCAATGGCAGGCCAGCCATGGCATAGATACGTTCGATCACCGTCTGTTGGTCGGCCATGTAGTCGTCGAAGAGCACATCGAGCGATTGGCCGGCGGGAACACTGTCCCGGTCCCGAACGCAGGCGCGCAGCAGATGTTCCACTCGATCTGTCCAATAGCGCGCCAACGCCTTTACGTCGACGGTATGGCGGCGGATGCGGTCGCCATAGGCGATCATGGTGATGGCGGACTGGAGCACGGCAACGGGGTCGCGATGGGTGATGACGAGCGTGGCGTCGGGATAGGTCGTCATCAGCGGCCGCAGGTTCTCCATGTGCGGCGGCGATTTCATCACCCATCGGTTCGGGCCCTGGAGCCAGGTAAGCGCCTGCAGGACTCGGCGACCATAACGGTAGTGCGGCGTTTGATCATGGCTGTAGTAGTAGTCGCGCCAGCGACACGGGCGAGACTGCCATTCCGGCAGATAGGACGAGAAGTCCAGGCCTTGCAGTTCGATGTCTTCATGCACGTGGGTGGGGGACATTTCGTGCATCGCCGGCATGAACGGCAATATGGCTTCGAATTCGCCCCAGGCCTGGCGGGTACGAACGATACGCGGATCTTCCCCGTCTGATGTTTGGTCTTGCGGCGCAGGAATCGGCTCCATCGCTTCCCATAGCGGCATCGAGCGCAGTCGCGGATCGGCTGCCAGGATGTTGACCAGGTGGGTCGTGCCTGAGCGGGGAAGCCCGGCGACGATGATCGGCCGATCAATCGCGACGTCGTTGATTTCCGGGTGTCGCTTCACCAGATCTTCGAAGCGCAGGCGCGAAGATGCGTAGCGCACGGCATCGCCGAACATCCCCGCGCGCCCCAGGGGGCCGAGCTCCGTATCCTCGTCAAAACTCTTCAGCCAGATTCGCAGCCGTTCGCGGAAGTCCTCCGAACCGAAGTCGGAAAGCCCCGTGCGCTGGCATGCGGCTGCCAGGACGGCCTCCTCGCGCATTTCCACGGGGGGGGCGCCCGCGATCGCTCGACGCTGCCGCTCGGTCAGCTCGGGGGCGCCCAGGTCTGTGATACGGATGATGTCAGGTTTCATGCGCTGCTCCATAAGTGTGAGGAGAGGTGTTGGCGACAGGCAGTACTGGAAGGGCCGGTGCCGGACTCAGCCGGCGACCGTGAAACCGCCATCGACAGGCAGTGTCTGTCCCGTGATCCAGCCGGCGGCGGCGCTCGTCAGGAAAAGGACTGGACCGGCGATGTCCTGCGGCACCCCAAGCCGTGCTGCCGGCGTACGCGCAAGCGTGGGCGCGGACCACTGCGGATTGGCGACGGTCGCTGCCGTCATGCGGCTTGCGGTAAGCCCCGCCGCGACCGCGTTGACGCGAATGCGTCCGCCCCAATGGACCGCCAGTGCCCGGGTCAGCCCGACGACGCCAGTCTTTGCCGCGCCATAGCCGGGCACCACATCGATCCCGAAGAACGAGCTCATTGATGCAATGCCGATGATCGAAGGGCCGCCAGGCAGCGTGCTTTTCAGGAGTTTGTCGGCGCAGCCATGCGCCATGCGATAGCCACCGACCAGGTGCATGCGCACCGCGCGTTCGAAAACATCCGGTTCGTACTCGTCCAGGCCACTGCTTGGTAGCGCAAAGCCAGCGTTGTTGACGAGGATGTCCAGGCGCGGCAGCGCTGCTGCAACGGCAGAAATGTTGTCTGCGTTCTCGATGTCGAGCTGCAAGTAGCGGTAGCCGTCGAGGTCAATGTCGTAATCGGCGGCGCAGGGCCGGGTGCCGGTGATCGTCACCTGCGCACCTGCTGCTTGGTACGCAGCGGCGATGCCGGCCCCGATGCCGCTGGTGCCACCGGTCACCAGGACATGGCAATTGTTGTAGTCAAACTGAAGGTTCGGCCAGTCGGCCTGTTGAGTGTTCATGGGGCGTTGCCTCCAATAGGTACACCTGATTGCTGTGGCGCAATGGGCCAGTCGATCAGGAGCAGCAGCTATCGCCCCAGCCGACTGGCGGTTCAAGATAAGGCGATAGTATTAAAAGCATTCGAACTGCGAATAGTCTAAACGGACGATGATCCGTGCAATTGCGGGATCTACCTTTAAAGCCAGTTTAAGTAACAGGGCTTAAAAAAGAGGTGGGCGATAAACGTCCACACGCAATCGCACCTCGAGCGACTGGGCCGGGCATCGGATTCTCGGTGGCATCACGACCCAGCGCAGAGGAAGGAGGAAACACATGCTGACGCACTTGCAGCGTCTTGAGGCCGAGAGCATTCACATCATGCGAGAAGTGGTCGCTGAGTGTGAGAACCCGGTAATGCTCTACTCCGTCGGTAAGGACAGTGCAGTGATGCTGCACCTGGCCCTGAAGGCGTTCCACCCAGGAAAACTGCCGTTCCCATTGCTCCACGTCGACACGACCTGGAAGTTCCGCGAGATGATTCAGTTCCGCGACGCCATGGCGAAAAAGCACGACTTCGACCTGCTCGTCCATATCAATCCCGAGGGGCTGGAAAAGGGCATCAGCCCCTTTTCCCATGGTTCGGCCATACACACCGACATCTGGAAAACCGAGGGATTGAAGCAAGCGCTGGACAAGCACGGCTTCGATGCGGCCTTTGGCGGCGCACGGCGGGACGAAGAGAAGTCGCGGGCCAAGGAGCGGATATTCTCGATCCGCTCCGAACAGCACCGCTGGGATCCCAAGCTGCAACGCCCCGAACTGTGGCGGATGTATAACGCCCGCAAGCACAAGGGCGAAAGCATCCGGGTGTTTCCCCTGTCCAATTGGACCGAGCTCGACATCTGGCAATACATCTATCTGAACGACATTCCGATCGTGCCGCTCTACCTGGCGAAAGAGCGACCGGTGGTGGAGCGCGACGGCACGCTCATCATGGTCGATGACGAGCGCATGCCACTGAACGACGGCGAGGTTCCCGAGATCAGGAAAGTGCGTTTCCGCACGCTGGGTTGCTACCCGCTGACCGGCGCAATCGAGAGCGAGGCCGACTCCTTGACGGCCATCATTCAGGAAATGCTTCTGGCCAGGACGTCCGAGCGCCAGGGCCGCCTGATTGATCACGACTCCGCGGGTTCGATGGAGAAAAAGAAACAGGAGGGGTATTTCTAATGGCACACGTATCCGATTTGATTTCCGAAGACATCGAACAATATTTGAAATCCCACGAGAATAAGAGCCTGCTGCGTTTCATCACCTGCGGCAGCGTCGACGATGGAAAAAGCACGCTCATCGGGCGCCTGCTTTACGAATCGAAGATGCTCTTCGAAGACCAGTTGAGCCAGCTGGAAGCGGATTCAAAGAAGGTGGGGACGCAAGGTGGCGACCTGGATTTCGCACTACTGGTCGACGGACTTTCCGCCGAGCGTGAACAAGGCATCACCATCGATGTTGCCTATCGCTTCTTCTCGACCGACAAGCGCAAGTTCATCGTGGCCGATACACCGGGCCACGAGCAATATACGCGCAACATGGTCACCGGAGCCTCGACAGCGGATGTCGCCATCATTCTGATCGACGGGCGCAAAGGGGTGCTGACCCAGACGCGGCGACACAGCTATCTGGTGTCGCTGATTGGCATTCGCCATGTCGTGCTGGCCATCAACAAACTGGATATGGTGGGTTACTCGAAAGAGATCTACGACAAGATAGACGCGGACTATCGCGCTTTCGCCAGCCAGATTGGCCTGCAGAATATCGTCACCATCCCGATGTCAGCCCTGAAGGGCGACAATATCACCGAGCCGAGCCCGAACACCCCCTGGTACCAGGGGCCGACACTGATGGGGTACCTTGAGACAGTGCAGGTCGAGGATGCTGCGGATCAGTCCGGGCCGTTTCGCATGCCGGTGCAGTGGGTCAACCGACCGAACCTCGACTTCCGCGGCTATGCCGGGATCGTTGTCGGCGGCAGCGTCAAGCGCGGCAATCGCCTCCGTGTCCTGCCGTCGGGGAAGGAAAGCCGGGTCGCGCGTATCGTGACGCGCGAGGGTGACCTTGAGGAAGCCGTCTCTGGCCAGTCGATCACGATTACGCTCGAGGACGAAATCGATATCAGCCGAGGCGACATTCTCGCGACGATCGATGCACCGGCCAGGGTGGCAGACCAGTTCGAGGCAACGATCGTCTGGATGAGCGATGAACCGATGCTGCCGGGCCGCCCTTATCTGTTGAAGATCGGCACCAAGACCGTGACGGCCACCAGCGCGACACCGAAATACAAGGTCAACGTCAATACGCTCGAGCACCTCGCCGCCAAGACACTGGACCTGAATGAAATCGGCGTCTGCAACCTGAGCTTTGACCAGCCAATCGCATTTGATCCCTACAAGGAAAATCGCGATACCGGCGGTTTCATCATGATTGACCGTCTGACCAACAATACGGTCGGCGCCGGACTCCTGCACTTTGCCTTGCGTCGCTCGCAGAACATCCACTGGCAGGCGATTGACGTTAACAAGCAGGCGCACGCCACCCTCAAGGGGCAGAAGCCTTGCGTACTCTGGTTCACAGGGCTGTCGGGTGCCGGCAAGTCCACGATCGCGAACCTCGTCGAGAAGAAACTGCATGCATTGGGCAAACATACCTATCTGCTTGATGGTGACAACGTGCGCCACGGTCTCAACAAGGATCTCGGTTTCTCCGAAGCCGACCGGGTCGAGAACATCAGACGCGTAGGTGAGGTCGCCAAGTTGATGGTCGATGCGGGGCAGATCGTTCTGGTGTCCTTCATCTCTCCATTCCGTTCTGAACGCAGAATGTCGCGCGAGCTGGTGGAACAGGGCGAGTTCTTCGAGGTGTTTGTCGACACGCCGATCAGCGTGGCCGAACAGAGGGATCCAAAAGGCCTCTACAAGAAGGCTCGCCGTGGCGAACTGACGAATTTCACCGGTATCGATTCCCCCTACGAGCCGCCGGAAAACCCGGAAATTCGCATCGACACCACCGCTTGCTCTCCCGAGGAAGCAGCCGAATTGATCGTCAGCCATCTTGTCGATCGCGAGGCCCTATGAATCGCTACGTTGCATTCAATGGGGATGCCGATGGGCTGTGTGCGTTGCAACAACTGCGGCTTGCCGCGCCTGACGAGTTCGCCTGCGCGGAGCTGCTGACCGGAGTCAAGCGCGACATTCAGTTACTGCGGCGTATCGAAGCGTGCGAGGGGGATGCCATCACTGCACTCGACATCTCCCTCGATCAGAATCGTACCGATCTGCTTCGCCTGCTTGAGGCGGGCGCTTCGGTGCGCTACTTCGATCATCATCACGCAGGGGAGATGCCTCGGCATGGGCGCTTCGAGCCTTATATCGACGAGGCTGCCGACGTCTGCACCAGCATCCTGGTCGACCGCTATCTTGGCGGTCGCCATCGTGCATGGGCGATTGCCGCGGCATACGGCGACAGCCTGCCTGAGGTGGGCTGCGCCATGGCCAAGGCGCAAGGCATAGGCGCTGGAGCGCTCAGGATCCTGGAGCGACTCGGCCTCTATCTGAACTACAACGCTTATGGCGAGACCGTTGCCGATCTGCATTTCGATCCGGCCGAGCTGTCGGCCCTGATGCAGCCCTTTGTCGATCCGCTGGAGTTCGTCGCAAGCTCGGACGCCTACGCGCGGCTGGCGGCCGGCTATGAGGAGGACATGGATCTGGCACGCCGGCTTAAGCCGACACGCCAGGTGCCCGGCGCGATGCTGCTGATGTTGCCTGACGCGCCATGGGCACGGCGGGCCATCGGAACCCTGGCCAACGAGCTCATGCAGGCACAGCCAGATCGCGCGCTGGGTATCCTGTCGCCCAAAAGGCAAGGTGGATTCACGGTAAGCGTGCGCACTCCCGGACATAGTCCGGTGGCTGCGGCTGACTTCTGCCGCACCTTTGACACCGGCGGTGGCAGGAAACTGGCGGGAGGTATCAATCATCTGCCTGAATCGGAAGTCGACCGCTTTACGCGCGAGTTCGAAAGGAGCCTATCCAGATAGCAGTCATTGCCCATGCAATGTTTACAGCTGCCTCATGAGGGCAAGCTGTAAACATGGGCTGGAACCTGTTCGGAGGCATCAAGGCGGGAAAGAAGGGAGACGGTTTCGGGCGACATGGGGCTCGCCAGCAGTGCCACCAGGCAGTCTTCGATGTTCTTGATGAACAACTCGGTGTCCATCACCAAGGTCTTCTTATCGCTCGCATCAAGCATGCGAGAGTGATCGGCAAGCCCGTGGAGGAGCAATACTGCCGCCAAGTGCAGGCGCTGCTGGGCCACGGACTCCGGCAGGTCCTGGAGGACCCCGAGCAGCGCCCGCCTCAACCGATCCACCTGACCCAGATTGAGCGTGGAAGCGCGCAGGTTCTGTACGGAGAGTGTATGCACCGCCACCAGTTGGGCATCCAGACGGATAAAGTCCTTCCCACCGTTGGGATCGAACATCTTGTCGGCCACCGGATACATCAGCGCGCGGACCACGTCTCGCACCGAAGGACTACCTCGCTCCTCCAGTTCATCGAGCAATGCGTTGCGCCGGCTGGCAATACCAGGCTCATGCTTGTCGAGGATGGCCTGCAGCAAGCCGTCCTTGCTGCCGAAGTGGTAATTCGTGGCGTTCTTGTTCCGCTGCCCGGCGGCTTTGTTGATGTCGCTTAACGACACCCCTTCGATACCGCGCTCGGCGAACAGGCGTTCGGCAATTGACACGAGCTTTGCTCGAGTGACGACGCTTTTCAGCGTCAAGCGTTCGATTTTCCTGACTTGCTGGGTCATCACACCAATCTTTTGAGTCGACCAATGGTACGAAACGAATCGCAGTTTAACATCGGCCATAGGGTGGATCGTACAAGTAAACTCACCGGCCGGCCGGTGCGCTTCGCAGGACGCAAAGTTACACGATCTGGCAGGTAGGCCTACCTCCTTTCAGACTATGGATCCGGGTGTTGCTCTCAATCGACGACGGCACTTATTCTCGACCATCTCCAACACTAATAAATATAAAAGGATTGTCCATGCAGAGCCTCAGCCTCGAGACGTTCAGCGAGTTCGTCGGCAACCTCTATCAAGGACCGCTGGAGAACATCCCCTGGACGACCTTCCTCAACCGGCTCAATGTGCATCTGCAAAGCAAATTCGTCACCTTCATCCTGCGCCCGCCGAGTCAACACGACACTGGCCTGATGATCCACACCACTGGCTCCTCAGCCGAAACCACGGCCTCCTATAACCAGCACTTTTTCACCCTCGACCCCTTTGTCGACCTGCCCAACCGCCAGGTCGTCACCCTGGCCGAATTCGTCTCCGACGACGATTGGCAAAACTCCGAGTTCTGCAAGAATTTCCTCGAACCGCTGGACGTGTTCCATATCCTCGGCGCCGACATCAACACTGCCGACGGCGCTCAGTGCCGCATCCGCATCAGCCGCGGTCGCAACGACAGGGCCTTCAACAATGATGAAAAGGCCCTGCTGGCGCAGTTCATTCCGCACCTGGAACGCTCGATCGAGATCCATATGCGCTTGAACCGTATCGAAACCGAGCGCAATCTCTATGCCGGCGCGGTAGATCAGATGGCGGTTGGCACGATCATTCTCGACGAAGCCGGCAAAGTGCTGCGGACCAACCAGGTGGCCGACCGCCTGATCCAGGAAAAAGACGGTATCAAACTGGTCAACGATGGCCTGCAGATCGGCACCGCGCGTGACACCCAGGAGTTTCGCCGCCTGGTGAAACAGTCGCTGCTCTCGCAAAAAAGCAGCAACCCCTCGGTGGTCGAAGCCCTGCGCGTGCAACGGCCTTCGGGCCGCGCGGACCTGGGCATCATCGTGCGCTCGGTACCGTTGTCAGACTGGAGCGAAGGCAAACAGTGCCCAGCGGTGGTGATCTTCATCAGCGACCCGGAACAGCAATCCAGCGCACCGCAAGAGATTGTCCGCGCCCTGTTCGACTTCACCCCGGCCGAAACCCAGCTGGCCATGCTGCTGGCCAACGGCCTGACCCTGGACGAAGCCTCCGAAGAACTGGGCATCAGCCGCAACACCTCACGGGCACACCTGCGCTCGACCTTCTCCAAGACCGGGGTGACCCGCCAGACCATGTTGGTGCGGTTGATTCTGCGCAGCGTAGCGACCCTCGGTTACTGCAAGTAGTCGCCGCGTTGGATGCATCGGTGTCGGGGCCTGGCGAAAACGGTTGATTAGCCATGAGTTACGCCGGCAGCCTCATCCTCGACCGCCGCCAGTACGCGGTCTGGAGCGGCTCACCATCGATGAGGATTTAATCCTTGTCTTTTGGTTTGACAGCCTTGAGTTGGCGGTCTGAGAGGCGGGTGGATTTCAGGCACAAAAAAAGACGTCCGTGGACGTCTTTAGATGATGAAGTGGTGGGCCGGGGTAATCTGAATTGGATTTTTAGGTGCTTGATTTAACTTACTAATGTGAATTTGTAAAAAACTTTGGAATACCAACTGGAATACCGCGAGGAGCTGGGGCGAGCAAAACGCATCGTATCCGTATCTTTTTGAGGAAGGCCGAAAGCAATCTCTGTTTACTTGAAACCGGGCAAGCTGAGCATGCCGCCCCTGGTGCGTTTACCAAAGCCAGTGGGCATGAGGATTTTGTGCTTCTTCATCTCTGCGAGTCCCGCCAACCATTCGGTTTTGCCAAAGCGCAGCTTGGTGTCGTTCCAGCTATGCATGACTTCGTCTACGATGGCTTCATCGGAAACCGGGCGACCTTCGAGGATAAAGTCGTTCCAGGCGGCATAGAGCGTCACAGTCATTTCGCAACGATCCGTATCCCAGCCCCGCATTAGCTCGATTACCTGCTCAATGGTGGCGCGTTCAGCGACTGGCCAGGCGCTGCAATACGCCTGCCGGTGCTGTCCTGCTTGGGAAAGTGGGCGGTAAGCATTGCCAACAGTCTCGCGCTCGATGCGCTCATACCACTGATGGGTTTGCATCTCACCTTGGACCTTATCCATCAACTGGCGATCGTGGGGGCCTGCAGCATCGCGCAGGTAGTCACCCCGGATTCCGGCGAGCCTGGCCGCGTGCTCGGCCAAATAAATCACTTTTTGCAGTTTGCGTTGGCCGAAGGTGCGCTGGTTATGCAGTCGATGAGTGATTTCTGCGGCGAGCAGGGTACGGGCTGCTTGCCTATCCATGGTATGTAGAACCTGCTGGGCATCTTCGGCAAGAGCGTGTTGGATCAGGGTATTGGCCAACTGTTCGTTCAGTAGTCGCGCCTGAGTTAGGCGGGTTTTGAGCTGATCACAGAGTTCCATCAGTTGATCGACTTTGGCGACGATGCGGCGTTGTTCTGATACTGGCGGTAGCGCTACAGGAATGCTACGAATTTTACCGACGCTCAAGTTGAAAAGACCGCTTGTTGTGATAGCCAAGCGCTTCATGTGAGCGATGCCAACTGGAGAGTTGAGGTAAAGGGCCAGATATTCCACTTGCTCACATATTTCCGGGCGAACACGCATCAGGTGATTTTGGTAGACGCAATCTGCGACTTCTCCCTGCCAAATTGCGCATCTTCCTATTTCGTTCTCACTGCCGTTTCCCTCAACGATCAAGAGATCACCTGCGTTTAATCGCCACTTTGCGAGTTCAGCCAGCGACAGTTCATATCGCTCAAGCTCTTTAACATCAATCCGACCACGCTGAACATTCGCAACACGTAGGTATGGAAAGTGCTGAGAGATCGGCCTTCGCAGAGGGGTTTTCTGAATCCCTCCTTGGACAGTGCAGAATTTTTCAATTCTGATCTCATCCCAGCCAGCAGGCAGTCCGTCCTGGAGGCAGCCGCTCACATCTTGCGGCACCAGTTTGCCCGTCACTGCCAATTGCAACAGGGTTTGTTTGAGGGCGTCGATGCTGGATTCGGTGGTGAACAAGGTGTGAAAGTGTTCAGCCAGTCGCTGCCAGTTGGTGGCGAAGTCGGTGGCGTCGCTGGTTTGAGTCAGGCTGTCGAGCAGCACTTGCACCAGTTGGGCGTGGGCGCTTTCGGAGTCGGCCCGCTGGGCTTCTAGGCGGTCGCACAGGGCCATCAGCTCATCGACTTTGGCGACGATGCGGTGTTGTTCGGCGAGGGGCGATATAGGTACAAGTTTTTGTTCGATATCCGACTTATTAAAACCATCTTGTGCTGATCGGGATATGCCTAAGAAATATGCTTGGCCAAGGGGGCTTTTTAAAAGCTGATAAAGGAAACCTTTATAAAAAATATTATGCTCATCGACCATTTTCACTAGCGCTACGTTGTAGGAACCCTCTTTTCCCCAAAACGTCTTCCCAACAGAGGCCCCGTAGCGTCCGACCATGATGTCGTTCGATGTACAAAATTTCGATGCAAGCTCGCGCGGAATGAAAACAGGCTGTGGTCGTTCGCCAAGGTCTCTAATTTGTATTAGCTGGACATATCCCGGCTGCGGAGTATCAGAGAAATAATCTTTTGGAGGTTGGCCGCCTCCTTGAAAGTCTAAAACGCTACCGAATCTAACCCACTCCCATCCAGCGGGCAGGTCAAACGGTTTTTCCTCTTCAGGAATCTCAGCCAGCGCCTTCTGCTTCTTGATTTTGCCCTCAGCCACCAACCGCGCCTTTTCCTCGGCAATCCGCTTTAGCAACTCAATGGCCGGTTCATCGCTTGGATCTTGCGGCACCAACTTGCCACGTACAGCCAGCTCCAGAATCAGCTCGCGCAGCTTCTTGATGCCATTGGGCGCACCGGCCAGCAGCGGCAGGTTATCGGTGAGCAATGTCGTCATACCTGGCGCTCCAGAGCTTCGGTCAGCACCGCCTTAAGTTGGTCGCGCAGTTCGCTGATTTCATCCTGCAGGCTGGCGTAGTTACGCAGCAGTTCATCCGGGTCGTGACTGATCTGTTCGCCGATATGCGGGTTTTTGCAGTCCAGGTTCCAGTTGCGCGTTTGCAGCTCTTCAATGCTGACCTGCCAGGCGAATTCGTTTTCCACCCGTGCGGCAAAGCCATCTGCTTCGTTGCCCCACCAGGCTTTTTCCACGGCGAATTCTTCGATACGCATGGGGCGGGTCTTGGAGTAGTTCTTTACGCCGGCCGGGTACTGGTGTTCGTAGAACCACACTTGTTTGGTCGGCGTGCCTTTGGTGAAGAACAGCAGGTTTGTCTTGATGCTGGTGTAGGGGTTGAACACACCGTTGGGCAGGCGAACAATGGTGTGTAAGTTGCACTCGGTCAGGAGTTTTTCTTTGATGCGGCTTTTGATTCCATCGCCAAATAGAAAACCGTCGGGCAGTACCACGGCTGCGCGACCACCGTCTTTCAGCAGCTGCATGATCAGCACCAAAAACAGGTCGGCGGTTTCGCGAGTGCGGAAGGCAGCAGGGAAGTTGGTTTCGATGCCATCTTCTTCCATGCCACCGAACGGCGGGTTAGCAACGATGCAGTGGACGCGCTCACTCGGCCCCCAGCTGATCAGCGGTTTGCTCAGGGTATTGTCGTGGCGAATCTGATTGGGCACCTCGATGCCGTGCAGGATCATGTTCGTGGTGGCCAGCAGGTGCGGCAGCGGCTTTTTCTCCACGCCGAAAATGCTGGCCTGCAGGGTGCGTTCGTCTTCGGCGGTTTTTACATAGCGGCTGCGTTTGTGTTCGATGGCGCAGGTGAGAAAGCCACCGGTGCCGCAGGCCGGGTCCATAACCTTTTCGTCCAACTTCGGATCGACCATACGCACCATAAACTCGGTGACTGGGCGCGGGGTGTAGAACTCGCCAGCGTTACCTGCGTTCTGTAGGTCGCGCAGCAGTTGCTCGTAGAGGTTGCCGAACTCATGGCGCTCCTGGGCCTTGTTGAAGTCCACGCCTTCCTGAATCTTGTTGATTACCTGGCGCAGCAGTTGCCCGGACTTCATGTAGTTGTAGGCGTCTTCAAACACGCTACGCACCACAAAGGCCGAGGGCGTGTTGCTGTACTCATGAAGGTTCTGCAACTGGGGGAACAGGTTATTGTCGATAAAGTCCTTGAGCGTCTCGCCGGTCATGCCTTCTGGATCGGCGGCCCAGGTACGCCAGCGGCAACTGTCGGGAATGGGCGAACGGTAGTTGTCATCCATTAACTCCCATTCCAGCTCGCGGTCATCGAAGATCTTCAGGAACAGCAGCCAAACCAACTGGCCGATACGCTGGGCGTCGCCGTCTACGCCAACGTCTTTGCGCATGATGTCCTGGATGGACTTGATGGTGGAGCTAATGGACATGAAGTTCTCTCAACGCGTACCGCAAGGGGGGGCGAAATTCTACCGGATAGTGTGGACGACTGCCTTGGCATGTCGTCGGTGCGTAGCCCTTAGCTTGCGTAAAGTTCGTCTTCCAGCTCGTGGATAGCCTTGTTGTAGCCAGCCTTGCCACCAAAAGCCTTGACCAGCTCGATGGGCGCACCGAACTGGCTGAAAGGGTCGAGCTGCAGGATTTTGATGTCCTCGATATGCTCGATACCGGTATCGGCATATTTATCCAGCAATGCCTCCAACACCTGGCGGGCTGCGCCGGAATACTTGGCGAAATAGTTGCGCTTTTTCACCTGCTCGGCTCGCTCGCGACGTGATAGGGCAGGTTGATCGAAGGCGACGTGGCAGATCAGGTCGAACGGATCTAGGGGCTTGCCCTGTTTCTTTTCCACTTCCTCCGCCAAGGCTTCCCACATCACGCCCTGGACGGCCATCTCCTCAATGATGACTTTCTTTTGTTCGGCATCACTCCAACGCCGGAGGAAGTCGTCCAGCGAGGCGAACTGCTTTTGCACGCAGGTGCGGGTGTAGTCGTGCAGCGATTCGGTGATCAGTCGGCCATCCGGGCCGTAATACTGCACACGTTCGGCGATGACAGAAATCGTAACGTTGTCGATGACGTACTTGATGCGTTTTTTGCCCTCATCTTCGCCGGTAAAATCCAGGTCATCGCCCTCGTTATCGTTGCCTGCGCTGATGCCATCTTCATCGGCTAGTGGGTCATCCGGCGGTACGGGGGAGTCATCGCCTTCTGGGGCGTAGATCACTACTGGGTCGCCGTCGAAGGCCGGGTCGGCAAACAGCTCGGTAGCCTTTTTGAAGTCCATGATGGTGAACCAGTACTTGCCGTAGTCCTCGTTGATGCGAGTGCCACGACCGATGATTTGCTTGAACTCGGTCATCGATTTGATGTGCTGGTCGAGCACGATCAGCTTGCAGGTCTGAGCATCGACGCCGGTGGTCATCAGCTTGCTGGTGGTGGCAATCACCGGGTAGCGCTCTTCCGGGTTGATGAAGTTATCCAGCTCGGCCTTGCCTTCCTGGTCATCGCCGGTGATACGCATGACGTATTTGCGATTCTCTGCCACACGCTCGGGGTTGAGGTTGACCAGGGCCTGGCGCATGCGCTCGGCATGGTTGATGTCGTCGCAGAAGACGATGGTTTTCTGAAACGGATCGGTGGCCTTGAGGAGTTCGGTAACCTTCTGCGCCACCAGTTGGGTGCGCGCCTCGATGATCAGGGTGCGGTCCATATCCTTGAGATTGTAGATGCGGTCTTCGATCAGCTCGCCATTTTTATCGAGCATACCTTTGGGTGGCCGCCAGCCTTGCAGGTCTTTATCGAAGTCGATGCGCACTACTTTGTAGGGGGCGAGAAAGCCGTCTTCGATGCCTTGCTTCAAGGTGTAGCTGTAAATCGGCTCACCGAAGTAAGTGATGCTAGAAACCTCTTTGGTTTCCTTTGGTGTGGCGGTAAGGCCGACATGGGTCGCGCTGGAGAAGTAATCGAGGATTTCACGCCAGGCGGAATCCTCGGAGGCGCTGCCACGGTGACATTCGTCGATCACGATTAGGTCGAAGAAGTCGCGGGAGAACTGCTTGTAGATGTTCATCTCTTCATCAGTGCCGGTGACGGCCTGATAGAGCGACAGATAGATTTCGTAGGAGGTGTCGATCTGGCGTTTGGCGATTTTGGTCATCGCCTGGCCGAAGGGCTTGAAGTCGTTGTTCTTTGTCTGGTCAACCAGGATGTTGCGGTCGGCCAGAAACAGGATGCGTTTCTTCTGTTTCGATTTCCACAGGCGCCAGATGATTTGGAAAGCGGTGTAGGTCTTGCCAGTGCCCGTAGCCATCACCAGCAGAATACGGTCTTGGCCGCGCGCCACAGCCTCGACGGTGCGGTTGATGGCATTCATCTGGTAATAGCGAGGCATGCGCCCGGAGCCGTCGTCGTAGTAGGGCGCTTCGATCTTGTGTTGGGCTGTTGTATCCAGCCCCTTCCACTGGCAGTAGCGGTGCCAAAGTTCGGCAGGGCAGGGGAATTGATCAAGGGTAAGTTCGGTTTCTACCTGGCCGCCTGTGCCACTGCGGTCGTGAAACAGGAAGCCATCGCCATTGCTGGAGAACACGAACGGTACGTCCAGGGCCTCTGCATAACCCAGGGCTTGTTGCATGCCGGAGCCAACGGAGTGCTTGTTGTCCTTTGCCTCGATCACAGCGATAGGCAGGTTGGCCTGGTGGTAGAGGATGAAGTCTGCGCGGCGTGCTTCGCCGCGGCTGTGTAGTTTGCCCCGGACGATAATACGGCCTTTGGTAAAGCTGACTTCCTCGCGCACCTGCTTGTGCATGTCCCATCCAGCTTGCTGAACGGCTGGGGCGATGTACTTGCTGCAGATGTCCCGCTCGGAAAGCGACTTTTTGTCCATAACCCCAATTCCCTTTCAAGCCGGCCTGGTCGCTCCATTCCGGCACTGCTGATCGTGCTCGATGGGTGTAAATGTACCTTGTTTAATAGTGGCACGGGGGAAGATCGGATTTTGGTGATGGAGTTGTAGGCAAGATAAGCCGAGGCCATAGCAGGACTAGTGTTTCACGTCGTCCCTGCAGTGCTTTTATCTTGGATCGTGCCCTAGGGCAGGGTGAAGGTGGCTAGGAAGCAACACCGTTAGGCAATCGGCAAAGAAGCCTAAAAAATTGGGGCTCTGTACTTTCCTGCCGGACGCGACAGGTATCCAGAGGGATGGTCGATTCTAAAAATTTTAGTGGTGGTTTTTGGCGGCGGACTCAACCTTTCGACGTGAAGCCGAGAGTTGTATGCCGTAGACCCAAGTCATAAGTGGCATTATGCTACCAATTATCAGAATTTCCACGGAAGGGTGCTTGATGTCGCAAGATCTCCTGCTTACACAGAATGCCCAATTCTACCGCCCTACGGCCCCTTTTACTAAGGCTACGCTCACGGTAATCCTCGAAGCAGCTAGCTCCAATATGACTATTGGTAGCGCGCTTATCGCGGACATTCTGGACCAGGATGATGCGCTTCCAGACGGCAGTAAGTTCTCCTATAGCCTCCGCGTCTTCAAAACCGACCGTGATGTACATTTTTGGCAGCAGCCACTCAAAGATACGATCTATGCGTTCATTTTGATCATTGCCATAGATGACTGTATCGCTATATTCAAAAAGTCTTGTGCCAGCATAACGGAAAGCATGGACAAGCATGCAATGCTAATTCGGAGTAGTGAGCTGACCTCTGCTTTTAGCGACGTCGATGCGCAGTATCAAAAGATGGCGACCCGCAACATGACTGTATCCGATCGAGCAATGCGTGGCCGAGCCTTTGAAGCTTCAGATCTGAAAGGGCTTATGTCTGTACACGCTGCGGGGAGATCAATACCCTACTTTTTTAAGCTTAAATTGAAGGGGCGTACTAAAACTATTTCCGCGCAAAGCGGTCGCGTGGTCGAGGCATCGGAACGAAAATCGGTACATCACGCCGTGGAATGGGCTAAGGCACAACTGCACGACATCCATAATCCTTCTACTGAAAAAGACTTTCTCAATAATTTCGCAAAATTTATCGAGCTTGATTTAGTCTGGAAATCGAGTGCGCCAAACGCAATTCTGCTGGAATATTCGTTTTTTGTTGAAAACGTAATAGATCAAGGTATCCCTGTTTTTTACACAACCAAACATGGTCGTGTTATTGAGATGACATCTAAGCAGATCAAGTCCTTGATTGCGGAAATGGAACAGGTTTACGAAATTGGTCCGGGGCCCGATTACGAACTCCTAGGTAGTTTTAGGGCGGCCACACTCAAGAAGAATCTTCACTCGATTGCCGTCAATAGCCGGGCACTCCGAAATATTCATTTTGAGCAGAACGGCAAACGGATCACACTCCAGGCATACATCAAGAAGCAGAGTTTGGCAACTATCACATTCTCCGATCCAAGGTACATGTACTTTATGGGGCAGTGCTTTGAGGATGGCGCGGGGATCAACGAAATCCCTTCAATGCTTCGGACTTTAAAAGTCCTACCTACGCTAGCCTCAGCGACCTCTGAGAAAGGTGAAATCACAAAGAAGATAACCAAGTTTGATTCCACCTCGGTATTTGATATCGTTGAGATAGCTCATGGTGCTGACGACTACGTTTTCTGCGATGATCTAGGCAATGAGTGGGCGGATCACATCACTTTTAACCAAACTGATTTTTCCGTGTCTTTCATACACTCCAAACATGGGAAGCCTAGCAAGTCGGCCAGTAATCTCCATGATGTCGTGGGCCAGGCCATCAAAAACATCGGTAATATGGACGTTGACCCGAAGCTGTTTCTAAAAAAGCACAAGGAAAAGCTTCAAAAGAAATATAGTGGTGGTCTTTTGAATCGCACGAGAAAAAGTATTCCTGGCAAGTTTGAAGACTATCTTTACAAGATCAGGCAGGACTATCGATTCAATCGAAGGTGTATCATCTGCTGTTCGTTCATATCGAAGAAAATTATTGAGAAAGAGTTCAAGAAAATCCAGAAAGGAAAGAGTGTGGCAGGTAATATAACCCAGCTCTACTGGATCTTATCGTCGTTCGTGCATGCCGCTAAAGAAGCGGGTATACATCCCATCGTTTATTGCCAAGAATAAGTTGATAAAAATCACCTAAATTCGAGCGATAGATCAGTATTTTCTATCATTCCCTAATCGCCTCCAGATCAATAGAGCGGTGAGTTGATAGTAATACCGGGTAGCGTCGGAGTGGTCTTTCAAGTGCTGAGTGAGGAACCAGCGCACATGCTTGAGCTGCCAGGTCCAGGGATTGTCTCGCTGCCATCGTTGTTGAATGGCCGCTTGCATGATTCGGGCTTGCCGCAGGTGGCGTTGCTTCGTGGTTTTCGAGCCGGTCAGTACGCCACTCAGGAACAGCGCCATATCGAAGGGCTTGGTCATGCCCGACCTCCAATGTAGGCCGAAACTACATCGATCCGGTTATGCCCGAGTTCAAGGCTAATCTGTTGGCGCGCCTGCTGATCAAGGTCGCGGTCAATGCGATAGCAGTGGCCACCATTGATCGGGGCGGCGTGGCCCGTGAGCTGCTCGTAACGCTCGCAGGCGTAGGCCGCTCGCAGTTCATGAAAACCCTTCAGCCCTTGTTCATGCAGCGTTTCTCGGGCGGGGAGCACGGTCTGTTGCAGGAACGCGGCGTAGCTTTCGTCTCGGGCCAGCAAGTTGCGGCTGCCGGTCGGCGACGCATGACGAGCCAACTGCAGAGCCGCCTTCACCTCTTCATCAGCCGCGATCCATCGCGGCGCTGAAGCCCCTGAGCGGCCGCCTTTGGTGCCGTCCTGGATGTTGATGCGCCCTAAGTGTTCGGCTTCGCGTTGCAATCGTGGCAGGTCAGCCAAGATCACCTCGCGCAGGCGCATGCCAGTTGCTCTGGCCAGCAGGACAATCGCGGCCACCCGCTCATGGTGCTGTTCGCCAAGCACCTCAAGCACTCGTTGCACCTGTTCACGGTCTTGGCCATCCGGTGCGCGGGTGCGTACGCTCGAGCGCTTCTGTCCCAACGCCTGACTCGGGCTGGCGATCCTCACGTCCTGATCACCGCGCAGCGCCGCGAGGATGCGGTTGACGCTGCTGAGGCGGTTCTGCGCGGTAGCGATGCAGAGTTCACCTTGCTGGATCTGCTGGCGCAGGTAAGCGGCGTAGTCTTGCAGCGTCCGTCGATCGATCTGGCGCGCATCGTTGTAACCGGGACCGTCCTCTGATCGACACCAACGCACGAACGCTTGCCAGCGATCGCTATGCGCTTTGACCGTGGCAAAGTGGCCGCCGGCAAACAAATCCTTGAGCGCTTGTGGGCCGGCGTAGCTCAGCTGGCGGCCATAGCCAAAGTTGCGACCCTCACGCCGACCGACCAGAGCCATCATCTTCACCGTTTTCGTTCTCTTGCAGAAAGCGCAGCAGGGCTTTCCAGTGGGGGCTGAGCTGGTCCACCTGCTGCCAGTGTGTCGGGCGGACCAGGAGGGCGTTCTCCTGATGTTGCAGCAGTGCCCCTTCCTCACGCAGTTGCTCGATCAGCAGGGCGAGGTTGGTAGGCTCCTGGGGTGGTGTGGCGACAGCGGCGACACCGGCGACAACCCGCGTAATACCTGACCTGGCGCGTGGCGACAGGGTGGCGACAGAGGCGGCGACACGCCGCGATTCTGGCTGTGGTTGATGTTGCGCTTGGTAGCGGCGCACCGCGTCATTGAGGCGAAACATGGCGGACCTCGAAAGTTGTTCCGTCGCGGCTGCTCAGCCAGCGATGAGTGATCAGCACGACCAATAAAGAGGCAGTATGGTCAGCGCTCTTGCGGGCAAAACGAGGACCGTTGCGATTGACGTCGCGGACGGTGAAGTGGGTCCAGCCTTTCTGCTCCAGCCAGCGCAGCAGCCGATCCGCTTCCTCGCGTCGGCTATTGACCGGCTCCTGTTCGGTCAGGCGCTGAATCTCGGCCAGGTAGTAATCCATCAACGTGGAGGCGCGCTGGATGTGTGCTTCCTCCAACTGACTGGCCTCTTCAACCATGGCCAACACGCCCGCGATGCGCAGCACATTCGCCGCGGCTTTGCCCGCGACAGGCTGGACGCCGGCCAGCTCGCCGAACTCGCCAGACTGGCACTCGATGGTGTCGTGAATATCGATCCAGGCACGACGGGCACGGGGAGTCAGTTCCAGCGTGACGGGATTGAGTGATCCATCCTTGTGAAGCGACCAGGGCTTTTGCAGCAGCGCGGTGATCCGTTGTTGGTAGCGCTGGACTTTGGCATCTCTGGTCAGGTCGATTGCCTTGTAGAGTCGCTGGCCGGCCAGGCGCTCGGGCCAACTGATCAGGCAGCGGCCGAGGATGCCTTGACCATTGATCACTGGGTCTTTAAACAGCTGGTTGGCCAGGTAGGGCTGCAGCATCAGATGCAGGCTGAGGCGACGGTCATAGGCACGCAGGCTTTCTCCAGCCATGGAGCGCGCCCGGTCGATCGGGCTGCCATCCCACAGTGTCGACAAGGTGGTGATCGCCTTGAGCAGATTCTCTTTGCTCATGGTGCTGCTGCCCAAGAACTGTCCACCTTCATCATTGAACAAGCCCATGCTGGGCAAGCCATGGCACAGACTTTTGACTAGGGCCTCAATGGTGGGCTCGGCAATGATCAGTCTCGGCGGTACCGGCTCGGATAGTTCACCGCCTTCCGCCTCCGCGTGCTTCTTTGAGGTTTTGGGGGTGGCCATGATGCTGGAAGCGGCGCGATAGGCTTTGAGCTTTTCCGCATACAGGGTCCACTGTTGCCGCTCCCAGTCGCGCGCTGCCCTTAATGCCAGGTGATCCACCGCGCTTTTGCGATCCCCCGAGGACGCCACCGTCAGTAGGTAGAGGGACAGCGGATAGGTTCGACCATCGAGTTGGGCATTGGCGTGACCCTGGCTCACCAAGGCAGTGGTAGCCAGCACCGACTGTGCAGCCATGGCGCAGGGCACGCCGATCACCTCGGCCAATCGCTCGACCGCAGGGCCCAACAGATCCCCGAGTGCTTCGACCGGGTAGGGCAGTGGCGTCTGCTGGTACTCCAGCAATGGTTGTGGGGGCTCGAACGCTTCGCACAGTTGCATCGAAATTCTCCTGAGATTATCGACTTCGTCCTCACTCATCCCGCCACGGTTGTTGAGTGTTATCAGGGATCAAGGCCCCTGCGACCTGTGAGGTTTGTCCACTAACGCGGGACTGACGGCTCCTTACGGCCGGGAGCTTGGGCATCTCATTATCTGGCCTCCTGAACACCGATAGCGGTGGGCGGGTGGAGGCTGCACTGGCTGACGAGACCGGTGTCGCGAGATCCTGAGTCGGGTGAAGGCAGTGATGCGATGACTGGGGCATGCCTGACTGTCAGTCAGGTGCAGTCCATTTCATGGGCTGCGGCACCATCATCGGCATCGCTGTGGCGAGTGAGCATTCGGTGTTTGTCACGCCGATTGTCACGAGGGGGAAAGCCGCAAAGGCCCGTGCGAGCAGGGCTGCAGCAGTGTGATATGCGCCCGTCTCTTTAGGGGGCAAAGAGACGGGCAAAAGGTTGGCGCAAGAAATAGCCAAGCGGATAAGTTGCTGCAGAGCAGCCAGGAGGGGGCATGAGTTGCCGCAGTGGGCATTCTGGAAGAAGTGGCATCCATCACATCGCTGTGACTGTGCGAGCCGCCGGACGCTAATCGCACTTGGGGTGAACCACCACGATGTGGCGTAGCCTCAAAGGTTCTGGCTACCTGGGTGCTGTCGAGGACAGCGCTGGTACGGTTCTGGTTTAGCGCTCGTTCTACTCGCGGTCAACCATATTTTGGAGGCGACTCTTGCGCCAATCGGTAGTGCTAGAAGACCTTGGAGTCCGGTGGTTTTCCATAGCCGGGTGGTCGTTTGTCGGTTTTTAATGTGAGCCTGCGTAATTGCATGGACTTGACCACCCATTTGCATCGTCACTGACCAGTCAATTGCATTCGTGCTGATCAACCGTTTGCATTCGACTTGACCAGCAAACGCCATAGTGACGACCGGCGGAGAACGGCCAAAAGCGGACGGTCTCACGGAGGCTGAGCAGACCATCCTTGAGGCTTGAAGGCATCTATGAAACTAGGGGCGATTCAGTTGGACGAGGATGCATTACGTCTGGCTGCATATTAATCCCCCCCGCGTAGCTGAAGCCTGCCTTGTCGACGGCATCACTTACGATGCTGAGAGCCTTCAATTGGTGAAGACCTATGCAGCGGATGGACTCGACGCGAGCCGAGTTACGTCCGTTTGGAACTAGAACGCGCCAATCCAGCAGAAAAATGAACGTATGACCCCCTGGTGTTGCCGCTCACTGAGTGCTCTCGTCGGTAGCCTTCATTGACATCATCGTCACTTTCGACGATGATGTGTGCATGAGATATCCAGGCGGGAAAGGCAAGTGCTACCAGCGCTTGATCAACCTGATGCCTCCGCATCAGACCTATATCGAGACGCACTTGGGCGCGGGCGCTGTCCTGCGTCACAAGAAACCTGCGGCTCGCAATATTGGCGTGGACGTCGATCCTGCTGTTCATGGCGCCTGGACTGATCACCAGGTTGAGGGGCTTGAACTCATCCAGGGTGATGCTTCGAGCTACCTGAGCAGTTTCACGTACGACGGTAGCGAGCTGATCTATGCTGATCCTCCGTATGTCACGCAGACGCGTCGTCGCGCCAAGATCTACCGTTTCGAATATGATCAGGCCCAGCATGAAGAGCTGCTTTCTACGCTGTGCAGTGTACCGTGCAAGGTCATGATCTCCGGCTACGACAGTGCCCTGTACAAAGAAGCGCTCCAAGGATGGAGGAAGGTGACGTTTATGGCCAAGACGCACACGGGTGTCAGGGAGGAATGCGTCTGGATGAACTACGCTGCCCCAGAAGAGCTTCACGACAGTCGTTACTTAGGTGACACGTTCCGCGAGCGGCAGACCATTGCTCGGCGCCAATCCAGGCTCCGCGACCGTGTTTCTGCAATGGATCCGGTAGAGCGCAGCGATTTCCTGCGCTGGATCACGCAGACCTATGGCTCCGTTCAGGAGGCCCGGTGATGCAAAACGGTGTTGTGTTCGTAGACTCCAAGCTCTACAGCCGCGATTTCCCTGATGCCATGAGCGAAGTGCTGCCTGGCGTTTCCTGGGGTTTGATCGAAGCGTTCCCGACTCCGGCGTACTGGGCCTATCAGGTCTGGGCAAACGACCAGGAGCCCGAACCGCTCAACTACAAGCTCGGTGCCACGTTGGCGGAAGAGATCGGGGCGTGCCTGCTGGGTGGGCACGGTATCCCTGCGAACGTCGGCCTGGCGGCGTTCGCGCACCTGAGAGACCTCGGTGCCTTCGAAGGTGAAGTGCCCAGTGTGGCGCTGCTTCAGGAATGGCTGACCACCCCATTGAAAATTGGTAGCCGCTCAGTACGCTACCGCTTTGCCAAACAGAAGGCACGTTACCTTCATTCGGCGCTCGCAGCCCTGGCCTTAGGGGATGTTCCACTTCATGCTGGACGGGCCCTTCGAGACTGGCTGCTGGAGCTGCCAGGCATCGGCTACAAGACCGCGTCCTGGATTGCCCGCAACTGGCTTGATGCCGATGATGTCGCGATCCTGGATATCCACATCTTGCGCGCCGGAGCATTGGCTGGCTTTTTCTCGCCGGGCCTTACAGTCGAACGGCACTACCTGCAGCTGGAAGAGGAGTTTCTTGCGCTGAGCAAAGCGATCGAGGTTCGGCCATCCAAGCTCGATGCGTTGATGTGGTACCAGATGATGTCCGCGCCCACCGTCGTTCACAGCCTGCTGAACCAGGCTGGTTTAAAGGCTGCCTAGCTCTTCGGTGCCGGCCCACCGATTAGGGCAACACCTACCCCCGTGAGTACCCCTGAAGGGGCGAGTTGGCCAGCCCAGGGCTCACCTGTAATTCCCAACGGGCAGAACGCGTAGTCCAGGGCTTCAGCGATCACCGCCATGATCGCGAGGAGTACTCCGGCGTCTCGCCAGATCAGGCTTTCGCCGTGCTGATACTTGGCAGCTGTCTTCCCGGGTTCGGCCACCAACAGCAACCGCGTCGCCTGCTCGCTGGGCAGGGTTTGCTGGCACTGCTCCGCCAATCCCGCGAAGGCTTCCACTGATCCCGGTAGCTCAACAAGGCCGTGCCGGCGACTGTCGTAGCGGCGCCAGTTTGGCGTGCCGGGGAGGTGGGCCAGGATATGGATGGGGTGAATGGCACCGGCTGAGGGTGTGGGCCGCAGCTCCAGGTCAAAACCGTAGTCCGATTCGGCAATGGCCTGCGTACGCGTGCTGCGCCACAGCAGCTGGCCCAGCTGATCAACACTCAAGGCATTGAACGTGCGCCGGGTGCGCCTGTGATCGAGGAGGTTGAGGATGCCTTTGTCGTCGGCATCCTCTATCTCTGGCAGCGCGTGGAAGGTGCCATCCGGCCAGGTGAACGGCTGATAGTGCCCTGGCTGCGCTCTAACCTTGGGACTACTGAGATTGATCCAGTCCATGTTCGATCTCGTGCCAAACCTCAAAGTACTTGAAGCAGCCTCGGCAGTTACCACATGGGACGTTGGATTTGTGGCAGCTGTGAGCCCAGGCCAGCATGGAGGAGGGCACCCCGGCAGTCCTTACTAGCTCAGCGGTGCTCAGCTCGATCGCAGGCGCCTCAACGGTCATCTCACCTTCCTGGATGACCATCAGCTGATTGATGGCGGCGATGAACTCCGGCGTGCCGTCGCGGTGCGAGCCATCGGACTTCACGGTACCCAGGTAGAGCGTGTTCACGCCCAGGCTGATTGCCTTCATGGCCGCCAGGGTGACGAGCATCTGGTTGCGGTAGGGCCACCAATCACTGGCCGGTGCGTTTGCGTCAGCCTTGCCACCGGCCATATCACCGGAGCCGACTGCACGGCAATCGATCGAGATGACGTGGTGCTCAATACCGAGCTGTTTGCAGAGGGTGGTGGAGGCGGAGATCTCCGCCTCTGCAGCCAGCTGTCCGTAATCGAGCGTGATACCGATTTCGGGACGTAGCCACCAGGCGACGGCGAGGGAGTCCATACCCCCTGAGAGGAGAAGAGCGCGCTTCATAGTTCTGCTGCCTTCCAGGCGGTCTGGTAAATGGCCGTGACGAAGTCATCGGTGATGATGCAGCCTGAACCGACCATCATTTTCTGATCTTCTTCGGACTCATTTTCCACGTACATGATGACTGGTTTCTTGAGTGCTCGTGCGTAGCCGATCTCGTAGATCGTCCCTGCGTCCAGACCGTCACCGATGGCCAGCATCAGGTCGCACTCATGGATGGCGTCGAGATCCTTGTGCACGACATCCTCTGCCGAGCCATGGCCGACATCGTGCACTGGAGAGAATACGTTCAGGCCCATCTCCAGTAGCTGGCCGCGCGCCTCTTCAATCAACCAGAGCTGTGACAACGAGAAGAAAGGGCCCGCCAGGTACACCAGGGGCGCTTTGCCGCTCTTCGACTTTTTCGGCACGCTGGCCCCATCAGGGTTGTAAGTGCTGAGCTCTGCCCTGGAGGCAAAGCCCTGAGATTCGCAGTAATAGGCGGTCGCCCGTGAGGCATGCAGGGCCGCGTCCAGTGGCGTCAGGTCATCCTCAAGCCAGAAGTAGGCAAAGGTGGCGACGAACACGTCCCCTGAGCCCACCTTCCAGACCTGGGGGGTCACGAAAGAGGGGATGTGGTGTGTGCGATCTTCGTGGAAGAGGAGCGCGCCGGCTGGGCCCATCTTGATGATGACGATTTCGGCATGCTGGGATGTGGATAACGCGCGTGCCAGGTCAGCTGCGTTCGTCACGCTGCTGCCATGCAGGGCTTCAGCCTCGCTCCTGTTCAGGATGAGTGCCAACCGCTCAGCCCTGGAGCCGTTCTCATGAAAGGGCGCTGGGTAGCAGGAACTCTGCGGGTCGTAAACCGCCTTGTGGGCGTCGACCACGCAATCACCCTCCAGAAAGCCGAAGCGCACGACGTTCCTGGCCGTCACCTGCAGACTTGTTTGGCGCTTGGGCGCTGGGTGAATGGACGGTTTGGACAGTCCGTGGCTGTAGCGGAACTGCAGGCTGTGATCGATGGCCTGCGGCTCCAGGGTGAAGCCCTCCAGCGCCGCTCTCATGCGAAGGATCGATTCTGCCGTGCTGTCCGTGTAGGTCGTAAGGTTTACCGTCCCGCCCAGGCGCGCGATCGCTGTAGCGGCTCGACCTCCCGAGCCGAACAGCTCCTGCCACGTGGGGCACATGCATTGTTCGTAGTAGACGCCGCCAGATACGCTGATCATCAAATCACTCCTGTTTGACCGGAGAGATCTTGAGCGCCACCTGGCCGCCAATCTTGGCCGTCACAAGCGCTACGTAGGCCGTACCGTTCTCGATACAGGTGATTAACCGGATCGCTTTGGGTGATGCGATGCCTCCTGCAGTCTGGCCGTTCCAAACAGCGAGTGCGGAAAGCTCAGTACCGGCGTATCCCACGGTCATTTGCAGGGTGTCACCGACATCGAACTGCTCAACCACATCGGCCTTCGGAGAGGCGAGATGAGTCTGCAGGTAGAGCCTGTCACAGGTGATCTCTGTAGGAGCTCCCGCTGTGTAGTCCCGGAAAAGCTTGCCATCTGAACCTGACATTACGTTCCCCAATATCCCTATGTGAAACAACGCAGCGCTATCTTGGCGTCAAATCGATGCCTGTTGACAGCGGCTTGACTAATGCTAGAGTGCCAGCACTCTAACCCTGCCGGATCCAATTTGCCAATAGGTAGCTGAGGGCTGTTGGCGTCACGTTCAGGGCTCAAGCATGCCAAGTTTAGCGGTTAACGCTAGCGTGGCTCAGTTCGTGCTAACACAGGGTAGTGTTTGCTGATGTCGAAAATCCTCGATTTTGAGATTAAGAACTACAAAGGCATTGTCAGTACGCGCATTGAGCTTTCAGGCAAGATCGATACGCCGATCGTAATGCTCATTGGTCTTAACGAAAGTGGTAAAACCACTATTCTCGAAGCGATATCGCAATTTGTAAGTAGCGATAAGTCGGTCTCAAGTCTGTACACCTTCAGTCCAGAAAATAACAAAGAATTTACGTTCATTCCTGCCAGCCAGAAGGGTTCATTCAAGGGCGTAGTGTCCGTCGCCGCCACGGTGCAGCTGGACGAAGCAGAAATAATGGCGATCGAGAAGCTGGCGGAGACGCTCGGGTTTGAGGTGGATGTCGAGGCCTTGGGCAAGAAGTTCCGGATTGCAAAAGAAATCAATTTTGCAAATGATCCGAACGGTGAAAGTAGCGGAAGTCTCGGCTTGGAGTTAAACGTCAAGCTGCCTTGGGAGGAGGAATTTGAGCCCTTCGCATACCCAGATAATCCTGAGGTGGATGTGTGGGCGCGGATCGCAGAGTTGGTGGTGGAAGGCGTACCAACGGTCGCCTACTTCCCGACATTTCTGATTAACGTACCCGAGGAAATCGAGCTGGCCCCATTTCAGGGGGAGAGTTACGAGCAGCGTCACTACCGGGAAATCGTGGAAAAAATCATTGCGTATGCAGATCATGATGTAGAAGAGCACATCAATAGACGCATTGCGCAGTACAGTGAGAAACATGGCGCTCAGTGGCTCGATACCTTTTATCGAAGCCATGAAAAGAGTCAGATTGATGCGGTGTTCAAGAAGGTCTCCCAGGCCCTGACGAGCGAGGTGATTGGCGGCTGGTGGCGGGTATTCTCGCGCGAGACGACAGCCAGGCGGGTCGAGTTGCAGTGGTCTGTCACCGGGGCTGATACACCCACTGCCATGGTGTCTTTTGCTGTCAGTAACGGTGACTCTGACTACAAGATCAGTGAACGCTCCATCGGCTTCAGGTGGTTTTTCACCTTTTTGCTCCTCACCGGCTTCAAGCTGGAAGACAGTAAGCGCAAAACCATTTATGTGTTCGACGAGCCTGCCGCCAACCTGCACTCTCGCGCCCAGGTTGAGCTGTTGACGTATTTTGAGAAAATGATCGGCAATGGGGACAAGATCATTTACTCCACACACAGTCATCACATGGTCGACCCCAGGTGGCTCTCAGGCGCCTACATCGTCGAGAACCGCGCTGCCAAGCATGATGACGTTGACGGGTATGATCTTGAGTTTTTACCGGCTGAAATCGCCGCAATAAAGTACAAACAGTTTCTAGATAAGTATCCGACCAGAAGCCATCACTTCCAGCCGGTAATAGAGAGGCTGCAGTATGTGGTTCCTGAGATTGTTGGCACGTCGCCCTTCGTCATCGTGGAGGGGATCTCGGACTACTACGCGTTCAAGGCGGCCTCGACCACGTGTGACGTCACGATTAACTTCACCATCGTCCCGGGTGTCGGTTCGAGCTCGTCCGGGAACCTGCTCAGTTTGCTCATGGGGCGGGGCGAAAAATTTATAGTCCTCTTGGATGACGATAGAGCGGGTCGAGACGCACGTGATCGATACCGCAAGAAGTGGCTCCTACCCGACTCGTCCGTAATCACCTTTGCAGATATCGATGCGACCTATGAGTCTTGGGCGCTGGAAGCCTTGCTGGGCCGGGATAGCTTTGAGGTCGCACAGAAGACGCTGGGTCTGAGTACATTACCCAGCAAGGATCAATATGGGCTGTTCCTGGCGGAGCACTACCATAAAGCAGAGACAGGCGAAGATATCTTCTCGCCGCAAGGGCTTGAGAATCTCCACACTGTGCTTCGTTTCCTTGCCCAGCAATTCGCACAGTCTTGAAGGAGGAGTTGTGCTCCTGCTCATGAGGTACTGGTGCAGCCACACCCAAGTGGGTGTGGCACTGATCATGAAGTCAGACTACCGCCTTATCCGACTTATCTTTTAAGACTGCATAAGCAACTTACCGAGTTCGGGAGCGATCGACCCTTCGTTGATGACTTTGTTGGAGGGACGGAACAGCGTTGTGAATCGCCCATAGTTTCGTAAATACCCTCAAGCCTTAGGAACGGTCTGCTAGGCCACTGCGAAAGCGTCCGCTTTTGGCCGACTTCTACCTCTTGCGTAGGGCTGCAGGTACTATTGATCTTGTTCACATCGTGAAATTTTCACCGCTCCCCGACAATCCGGCGTGCCTAGCTGATTTAAAACCTAGAACGGGTAAAAGTGTAGGAAGATCTGTTTGCTGAAGAAAAATCTTCAACAGAGGGATATTCGCCGCCACGCGGGTGGAGAGTAAATAGTCGCTATCAATGCTGTTGATTGATAGCGCTATTCATACCAGAAAAAAAAGTCGGTCAGCTACTGGTTGCAGCAGCGGAAGCGGCCGCAATCATCCTCTTGATCGGGATGAACATTGGCGTTGTCCCGTCAGCACCTGCGTCGTCCAAAATCTCAAACCCGAGGGATTTGTAGAATTCGACTGCTTTGGGCGCTGCATCAAGATACATCCCTTTAATAGGAATCGTCTTGTGTACAGTAATAGCCTGATCGAATGCAATCATCAGCAGTTCCCCGCCAATGCCTTGCCGTTGATAAGGAGCGTCAACAGCAAGCATGCTCAGCTTAACCGCTGGAACTTGGGGGGGGAGATTCCCTTGCTCCAGATAAGTCTGAACCCGAGCTTTGTCCAAAATAAGAAAAGTCAGCGTGCAGAAAGCGAACAGTTCTCCTTTGTCGTTGATGGCTCCAATGCCGGTGACGTTTTCACTTTTCAACGCCCGCTTGAGCTTGGTCTTGAAGTAGTCGTCCAGCATCGCTTCCCCACAGCTGAAGGTTTTGGGGAAAATGTAGGAAGAATAGTTCCCACGCAGGTTGTTATCTACTTCGTAATTGGCGATCTCTTGCACGTTCATTTTTATTCCTCATTAGTTTTACTAGAGCTGGGGGTGGTGTTGCTTCTTCATCGCTATCGCGAAGAATTTCGTGTAATCGAGAGAAAGCTTTCTCTGAAAGCTCCAATCGGTTGTAGTTTTCCATTACTGCTTCGGCCTCTTTAAAGGCAGAAGCCATAATGAAAGAAGTCATGTCGAGACCTGAAATGGTTGCTGCTTTGCGTATGAAATCTTTGGCGAATTCAGTCGTCTTTAAATCAAGACGCGCAGTTTTTGCTGCATTCAAGTTTTCAACTAATGTAGACATTTTGGTCACCTGCTAATTTTATCTAGGTAGTATTTCTTCCTTACGCTGGTTATAAATTCCAATAGCGCTTTCGCACTTTTGAGGCCATTAGGTTTCTCATCATATTTCCTTCCATTTCTCTATCTATTTATCTTCAGTTTAATTTTCAGTATCTATCTATCTATCTATCTATCTATCTATCTATCTATCTATCTATCTATCTATCTATCTATCTATTTCATCATCAGTCTGGCTTTCATTGAGCTAAGCTCAGTACGTACAATAGACGGGTACTCCACTCGTGTCAAGCGCGTACGGCTTATGTACGGATAACCGTTGGCGAGAGCCTGCCAGGCTATGTCTGTCGAGCCGCCCGACGTAAGCCATAACCCCGATAAAGAAAAGAGCCCGTTCAGCCCCTCGGCCCCATCGACATGGCTGCGACTAAGCGACCTGCCAGCCAAGGGGGCGCAGGACTATTCGGATAATCGTCTGCTTTTGGCTGATTCTTGCCTGTCGCCACCGACAGCTATGGGGCGGTTGCAGTCCTTCAGTGCTTGGCTGACGCACTCGCGGCTGAGTGGCATCCGCTGACATCCATCAACTGCAAACGGTTGGTCAGCGCGAGTGCGAATGACTGGTCAGTGGCAATGCCTTTAGGTGGTCAAATGAGATGTAATTACGCAGAGCCCATGCGAGTGGGAATGCGGAGCCTTCCCGCTCGCGTGGGCTTGGCCGAGAAAGCCCCAAGAGGGAGGCTTGCAACGGCGACAGTCGCCACTTCTGTCGCCATGCTGCAAACCAGGTATTACGCGGGTTGTCGCCGGTGTCGCCGCTGTCGCCAAATCAACCATCACTCCATCTGGGGAGTCATTCTCGGTTACTGGCAGCGTCCGGTGAGCGCTCACCGTATCGGCACGACGTTGTGGTCCCTGGTTTGATTGATCGCAGATGCCGACAGGTTGCCAGTGGCCGCTTTCTGGATGTGCTCGCTCCACCAAGCCATCATCGGACGCCGGCGTTCGATGTAGTCAGCTCGGTTGTAAGCGCTTCGGACTTCGTCCTTGTCGACATGCGCCAGCGCGACTTCGATCAGCTCCGGATCCCACCCATGCTCGTTCAGGATGGTGCTGGCCATGGAGCGCATGCCGTGGCTGACCAAGCGGTCCTGAAAGCCCATGCGTTTCAACGCCATGTTGGCGGTCTGGCTATTGGCGTGGGTGCGCGGATTCCTATCTGCCGGGAACACGTATTCCCTGTGGCCGCTGTGGGGCTTGAGCGTCTCCAGTAACGCGAGTGCCTGTTCGGTCAGCGGGATGGTGTGCGGACGACGCTTTTTCATGCGCTCCGGCGGGATGGTCCAAATGCGTTTGTCAAAGTCGATGTCTACCCATCGGGTGGTAGCCGCTTCGGCAGGACGGGTCATGGTGTGCAGTTGCCATTCGATCAGGCAGCGGGTGATTCGCTTGATGCTGGCGTTCGCGATTTCGATCATGAGCTCGGATAGCTCTTCGGGTCGTAGCGCGGCCATGTTCTCTTTCTTGGGCTTCTTGAAGACCGCCCGAATGCCACTGAGGGGGTTCGCAAAGATAAGTCCTGAATTGACCCCGTAGGTCATGATCTCGTTGAGTCGTTGGCTCAGCCGCTTCACTGTTTCGAGGCTGCCTTTGGCCTCAATCGGGCGAAGGAGCTTGATCACCATAGGAGCACTGACTTCAGAAAGCGGCGTCGATTTCATGCTCGGAAAAACATGCAGCGTGAGTGAACGCCAAATGTCCTCGGCATACGCTGGCGTCACTGAGTCTTTCTTCAGTTCGAACCAGGCGGTGGCTATCTTCTCGAAGGTGTGTTCGGTCTCAGCCAATCTGGCTTGCCTTTGCTCATCGCGCTGGGCTTTGGGATCAATGCCTTGAGCAAGTAGCTCTCGCGCCTCGACTGCTTTCTTCCGAGCATTCGCTAATGAGAGGTCGGGGTATGGACCGAGCGCCATATTAAGACGGCTTCTGGTCAACGGTTCGCGATAATTGAAATTCCACATCATCGAGCCGCTGGCGCGTACTCGAAGCTGCAGGCCGTCGCCGTCGCTGAGGACGAAGTCTTTACCAGTTGCCTTGACTGCCTTGAGCTGGCGATCGGAGAGGCGGGTTGCGTTAGTAGGCATGGGGGCTACCTCCAGCACCGTTTTGGTATCCTGAAAGTAGCATTTGGCAGCCCGGGATACCACCTGGGATACCAAAGCGCCTGGAACTCAGAAATCCTCAAAAGTCCTCGGAAGCCCTGGAAGCCGCGTATTTACTGGATTTCAGGCACAAAAAAAGACGTCCATGGACGTCTTTAGATGATGAAGTGGTGGAGCCGGGGGGATTTGAACCCCCGTCCGCCAGTACTCCGCTGTCGGTACTACATGCGTAGCCGTGTCTATTAAGTTAACCCTCAGCGACCCGACGGGCAGGGTGCTTTGGGCGAGTTGTGTAAGTTTTAGCCGCTTCGTCCACAACGTACTGCACGGCGATTCTGTTCTATATGACAATCACTTTGGGTTTACAGACATCCCCTGGTGATTGCTGGACCCGAAGGTACCAGAAGCTCAGGTCTAAGGCTGCTTACGCAGCGATAGCGAATTCCTGGCCGTAGTTATCGTCATTGGCAACTATAAGTAGTTGCAACAGTGGATTTACGAGTTCTGTTACCAACTCGGCATGCACCTAAAGTTTCGCAACCGGCGTCGAATCCTAAACGGCCCCGAGCCTGATGCTCTGTGAATCAAGTGAGCAGCAGGCCTATACAGTGTACGTCATCACGCCCCGGAAGGCCAACCCGAAGGTTGATCACCACAGATCATGGGGTTGGTTGGGTGCTCTGACTGCCCGCGAGTGCCAATGCCTGGGTGGCCTCGGTGACGCATTTTTTGTCGTCTCCGGAGGCTTGTGAGGCTTCGGCACTGGACATCAGCCTTTTGATCTCCATTGAGGTGTTTGTGGCGGTCGCCGGTAGCGCATTCACTTTGCCTTTGAGCTCTTGCAGCTTGCTCGTACAAAGGTTGTTGTCCGCAGCAAATACAGGAGAGGCCAGCATGGCAGCAGCAATGAACAGGCCTGCGAATGTGGTGCGTTTCATGGGTATCTCCTTGAGCTGATGGTCTCGGTGCTGCCGTATGAGCGGACGGCCAAGCCGAGCCCGAAGAATCAGCCGCGATCTGATCGGGCCTACCTCAAAGACTACGATTCAACGCAAGAATTCGTTTTTTTCAGAAAACCTGTCGAGCTTTTCCAGCGATGCGGGCGGTTACACATTTCCAGACCCCAGATGCAACAAAACCCGCAACTGGCGGGTTTTGGTTTGCTTCGTAGCGGGCGCAGCCGGGCTTTGAACTCCCGGCTGCCAGTACTCCGTTGTTGATGTACGCCAACGTGGCCCACAAGGCCAACCCGAAGGTTGGCCGTGAACCGAGTTACTTCCCGCCTTTTTTCGAGTCAGTGACGGCCTTGATGATGTCGTTGGTCTCGGCGATGCAATCATCAGTGCCTTCCTTGGTGCCTTTTGCCTGGTCGGCTTTGGCTTGCTCGACGGAGGCTTTTACCTGGTCAGTCATTTCCGGAGGAATCTGTGCCTTGCCGTTTTCGATGGTTTGCAGGTTGACCGCGCATAGGTCTTTTTCGGCCGCAAACGAAGTGGAAGCCATGATGGAAGCAGCAACGAACAAACCTAAAAGCACAGAACGATTCATGTGTTTCTCCTTGAACTGAAGGGCCAGGCATTGCTGGCCATCAAATCGGTCTACCGAGTTTTTGGAAGGTCCCGCATTTGCGGGACTTGATCAGTGGACTGCGGCGGCACATCAGGGTTCTTTTTTTCTGCTGTAGAACTGTTGATTCCGGCAAGAAGCATTAAGGAAGGCGCATTAATGCGCCTGCCTTGAGGTCCAGATTTCAGGGCTCCCTAGCCTGGGTAACGCGGTCCACCAGATAGACTAGTCCGTGGTAGTCAATGCCGCCATGTTGCGTCAGACCGATCTCACAGGTGCGGCTGGTGGAAATCCCCTCGCTGCACTGCTGCACCGCGTCCTTGAGCGTGCGCAGCGAGTGAGCGTTCAGTTCCGGGGTGGTGAAACCCTTGTCGCCGGCGAAGCCGCAGCAGTGAATTCCTTCGGGAATGACTACGTTATTGCTGCACTTGCGCGCCAGGTCGATCAGCGCCTGGCTTTCCCCGAGGTGTTGGGTGCTGCAGGTTACGTGCACGGCGATCGGTGCCTCCTGAGGCGTGAAATCCAGGCGATCCATCAGGTGCGTGCGGATGAAGCGCACCGGGTCGTACAGGTCCAGACGGACTTCGCCGAGGTCTTGAACCAGGCGCAAGGTGCAGGGGCTGGTGTCGCAGTAGATCGGGTCGAGCCCGCCACGGCTGGCGTGGAGCAGGGCGCCGATCAGTTCCTGGCGTTTGTGTTCGGCTTGTTCGGCATAGCCTTTGGAGGCGAATGGCTGGCCGCAGCACAGGTTGTCGAGGTTGTCCGGGTACACCACCTGGTAGCCGGCCTTTTCCAGCAGGCCTCGGGTCTTGTCGTGCAGCGACATTTGCTCCGTGTCGCCCGCTGCCGGGCCCATGGCGCGGGATACACAGGCCGCCAGATAGACCACGCGCGGGCGGGCGTCCGTCACCGTCGGACTGAAGCGAATGGCTTTTTCCGGTTGCGGCATCGCGTTGGTCCATTGCGGGACCTGCCCCTTGGACAGGCGCGTCAACGTCGCCGACAACTTCGCCAATCTCGGCGCCCCCAGCAACATCCGCGCACCATTGGCCACGTGCAGGGTGAAGCGTGCACCTTGCAGTGCCGTGGCGAAATGTCCTTCAAGCCAGTTGGCGGTTTTCGTATGCGTCGCCTTCTGGCTACGCAGCTTTTTCACCAGTTCGCCGGTATTGATGCCTACAGGGCAACGTTGTGCGCAGAGGCCGGTGGCGGCGCAGGTATCGACACCTTGATAGTCGTAGGCGGCTTCGAGTTCGGACGTATCGATGCCCGCGCGTTTCTTCGCCTGAATGTCGCGCCAGATCACGATGCGCTGGCGCGGGCTCAGGGTCAGTCCTTTGGACGGGCAGACCGGTTCGCAGAAGCCGCACTCGATGCACTTGTCCACAATCTCGTCAGCAGCGGGCAAGGGCTTGAGGTGCTTGAGGTGGATCTGTGGATCTTCGCTGAGCACCACGTCCGGGTTGAGAATGCCGTTGGGGTCGAGCAGTCGTTTGAGTTGCCACATCAACTGGTAGGCATCGCTGCCCCATTCCAGTTCAACGAACGGTGCCATGTTGCGCCCGGTGCCGTGTTCGGCTTTCAGCGAACCGCCGAACTCCACCGCCACCAGCTGCGCCACGTCGTCCATGAACGCCTGATAGCGTGCGACTTCTTCCGGGCTGTTGAAGCCTTGGGTGAAGACGAAGTGCAGATTGCCTTCCAGAGCGTGTCCGAAAAGGATCGCTTCGTCGTAGTGATGTTTGTCGAACAGTTCGATCAGGCGGTTGACGCCGATGGCCAGTTGTTCGACCGGGAAGGTGACGTCTTCGATGATCACCGTGGTGCCGGTCTTGCGCACCGCGCCGACCGCCGGGAAGGTGTCCTTGCGGATGGCCCAGAGACGGGCGTTTTCCTGCGGGTCTTCGGTGAAGTCGACCTGCTTTTCCACCGGGAACGCCTTCAGCGACGCCATGATCTGCGCCAGTTGTTCGTGCAGCAAGGTGGACGACGCGGCGCGGGATTCGATCAACAGCGCACAGGCATTATTCGACAGATGTTGTACGAAAGCGGGCATGCCGGGTTTGTCCTGCACCGAGCGCAGGCTGCGGCGGTCCAGCAGTTCCACGGCCGACACCGGTTGGCTTTTCAGCACAGTCACTGCGTTGCAACAGGTTTCCACGTCAGGGAAAACGATCAACGCCGAGGCTTTGTTCGGGTGGTCGATCACGGTGTCGTAGGTCACGGCACTGATGAACCCGAGCGTGCCCTCGGAGCCCACCAGCAAGTGGCTCAAGATATCCACAGGCTCGTCGAAATCCACCAGGGCATTGAGCGACAGGCCGGTGGTATTTTTCAGACGGTATTTGTGGCGAATTTTCGCAGCCAGTTCGGCGTTTGCCCGGGTCTCGCGGCCCAGGGTCGCCAAGCGCTCCAGCAGGGTGGCGTGGCTTTGGCGAAACGCCGCGACGCTGGCGGTATCTTCAGTATCGAGACGACTGCCGTCGGCAAGCACCAGACGAATGCCGGCCAGGGTGTGATAGGTGTTTTGCGCCGTGCCGCAGCACATGCCGCTGGCATTGTTGGCGACGATGCCGCCGATCTTGCAGGCGTTGATCGAGGCCGGGTCCGGGCCGATCTTGCGTCCGAACGGTGCCAGCCAGGCATTGGCCTGGGCGCCGATCACCCCCGGTTGCAGGCGGATTTGCGTGCCCTGGCTGCGGATCTCGCGACCGTTCCAGTTATCCCCCAGCACGATCAGTACCGAGTCGCTGATCGCCTGGCCGGACAAGCTGGTGCCAGCGGCGCGGAAAGTCACAGGCACCTGATCCCGTTGCGCCAGTTGCAGCAGTGCCACCACTTCGTCTTCGGACTCGACGCGGATCACCAGTTGCGGAATCAAGCGATAGAAGCTGGCGTCGGTACCGAAGGCCAGGGTCGACAACGGGTCGTCGAAACGTCGCTCTTGGGGAATCAGTTGCTGTGCATCACGCAGGAAAGCGGCCGGTAGACTCATTGGTCCTCCAGGATCAGTACCACCAAGTCCTTCGGACCGTGGGCGCCGTACGCCAGCACTTGCTCGATGTCGGCGGTCTTCGACGGGCCGGATACCAGCAACGCGTTGGTCGGCATGCCTTGGGCCCATTCGAATTCCTGCTGCACCTGATAGAAGTTGTCGCGGATTTCACTGGCCTTGAGCAGAGCGAAATGCACCGGTGGCACCAGGCTCATCAGGCGCGGTTCTTCCCGGGTCGGCCAGAGAATCAGGCTGCCCGTGGCAGCGATGGCGCCGAGGGTGGTGGTCAGGCTCGCCGGGGTGTCGTTGAACAGCTCGGCTTTCCATTCTTCAACCGGGCGGTCGTAGGCCTTGAGCATCGGCAGGCCGGGATTATTCTCCCAGTGTTGCGTGATCCGTTGACCGTGGGGCGTTGTCGGTGCGATCAGCAGGCTTGGCAACTGGCGGTCCTGAAGCAACTGCGCGAGTAGCGTCGGCCACTCTAGGCCGGATGTCAGATGAATTTCCGTGTGCACCGATTCCATCAATTGGCGCAGTTGCGCAATGCGCTGCTCAGGGGCGTAGGTGTAAGGCTGAGTCACCAGATCGACATCGAAGTTGTCAGCCACCGGCGTGGTGCCTGTCAGGCTTTTACGCAGTTTGGCGAGTATATTTTGCTTGGCGCTCATCAGCGGTCTCCCTGTTTGGCCAAATGTTCGCGGGCCATGTCGTGCAGCGAGCGGGCAGCGGGTTTCGGTGCGCTGTGGTTTTGCGTCCACGGGCCGACATTGCTCGGCGTGAGGGCGCGCAAACGGGTGGCGAAGAAACCGAACAGGCGATACAGCGTTGGCGAGCTGTTGAGCTTGGCCCAGGCGTTCCAGATGAACCGCTCCTTGCGCGAATACTTGCTGCCCTGGCCGCGCATCACTTGATGGGGGCTGTCCGGGGACTTGACGTTTTCTTCCCGCAGGCGTCGCAGCAAAGCAGGGATCGGGATTTTTACCGGGCAGACTTCACCGCAGGCACCGCACAGCGAAGAAGCACTCGGGTGATCCGGGACTTTCGCCAGGCCGACCATGTGCGGGGTGATGATTTTTCCGATAGGCCCGGGGTAAACCTCCCCATAGGCATGGCCGCCGATTCGGGTATAGACCGGGCAATGATTCATACAGGCGCCACAGCGAATGCAGTTCAGGGTCTGGCGCAATTCGCTGTCGGCAAAGGCCTGGCTGCGACCATTGTCGAGCAGTACCAGGTGCACTTCCTGTGGGCCGTCGAGTTCATGTTCCTTGCGCGGGCCGGAGATCATGTTGACGTAGGTGGTGATCGGGATGCCCAGGGCCGAGCGGGTCAGCAATGACAGCAATGGCACCACGTCGCGCAGGTTTTCCACGACTTTTTCGATGCCGGTGACGGCGATGTGCACGGGTGGCACTGTGGTGGTCATGCGACCATTGCCTTCGTTTTCCACCAGAAGCAGGGTGCCGGTTTCGGCCACGGCGAAGTTGACACCGGAGACGCCGATGTCCGCTTCGAAGAATTTCTGCCGCAGGACTCTGCGGCCGATCTGAATGAGTTGGTCAACGTCCTTGGTGTATTCCACCCCAAGCTTGTCGTGGAACAAGGACGCGACCTGACCGGCGTTCTTGTGGATCGCCGGCATGATTATGTGTGAAGGTTTCTCGTGGTCGAGCTGGACGATGTACTCGCCCATGTCCGATTCCAGGCATTCAATGCCCTGTTCAGCGAGGACATGGTTCATTTCCATTTCTTCGCTGACCATCGATTTACCCTTGATCACTTGCCGCCCCTCGTGAGCGCGGATGATCGAGAGGACGATGCCATTGGCTTCGTCCACCGTTTCCGCCCAGTGCACTGTCACACCGTTGCGGGTCAGGTTCTGTTCCAGTTGCTCGAGCAGGTCGGGCAACTTGGAGAGCGCGCGGGCACGGATTGCATTGCCCAGTACGCGCAAGTGTTCTCTTTCATGGGCATCGCTGAACGCCGCTGCCCGTTTGGTCATCAGTGAATCCATCGCCTTGCGAAAGTTGCCTCGCAATTGCGCGTCACCCAACGCGTTGTGGGCGCGGGTGCGGAAGTCTTCTTCTACGGCAACCGTAGGAATAATCGTCGAGGTGCTCATTTCGCACCTCCAGTTCGCTGCCAGAGGAAACTGGCCAGATGCTGACCGCGCAACGCTTCCTGCTGCTTTTCCAGCGAGCCGTTGATGTTCATCAAACAGCCGCAGTCGGCACTCAATACCTTGTGCGCGCCGGATTCCTTCAGCGCCCGGGTCTTGTCAGCCACCATCGCGCCGGAAATGTCTGGCATACGGACGCTGAATGTCCCACCAAAGCCACAGCACTCACTTTCGTGATCGTGATTGACCCGCTCCACATTGCTCAACTGCGCCAACAACTCGCGGCCGTGCAGGTGGGTGTTCATTTCACGGCGTGCCGAGCACGAAGTGTGCAACGCCACTTTTACCGGCTCGCCACTGTCCTTGAGCTGCACCTTGCAGACAAACAACAGGAACTCGGCCAGCTCGTAGGTTCTGGCCGCCAGGGCCTGAACCTGTTTCAACGTTTCCGGCTCGTCCTTGAACAAGTCGGCGTAATGTTCGCGGAGCATGCCCGCGCAAGAACCCGACGGCACCACCACCGGATAGTCGCCGGCAAACAGCGCCAGTTGCGAGCGCGCCACGGTCCGAGCCTGTTCGGTGTAACCCGAGGTGTAGGCCGGTTGGCCGCAGCAGCTTTGCCCTTGTGGGTATTCGACACGAATGCCTTCGCGCTCCAGTAGGTGGATCGCGTCCATCCCGGCTTCCGGGTAGAACAAATCGACCACGCAGGTCCCGAACAGGTAGACCCGTGACGGTTTCTCGCTGGGGTATTGCCGAGGCTCGGGCAGTGGCGGGGCGACACGAGTCGCATTCGGCACGGCGTTGTAAAAAAGCTCGCTCATCAGGCGGTCTCCGGGTGGTCCCGGTTATTCGTCTGTCGAGGCTGCTGAATATAGAGCCGGAAGCTTTCAGCAGCCTTACAGACCGGGGTGTGAATAGCGGACGCCGGGGGGCGTGGCCCGGCGTCGGTTTTTATCGTGTTGCCTGTAGCCCTTAGTGCACCAGCATGCCGGTGAACCAGTAGGCCTGGGCCAACGTGATCAAGCCGACAATCGTTGCAAAGAATAGGCTGTGCTTGAGGGTGAAGCGGAACAGATCCGATTCTTTGCCCACCAGACCGGTCGCGGCACAGGCCACGGCGATCGATTGTGGCGAGATCATCTTGCCGGTCACGCCACCGCTGGTGTTGGCCGCCACCAGCAAGGTGTCGTTGACACCGATCTGGTGTGCAGTGGTCGCTTGCAGCGAACTGAACAGGGCGTTGGACGAGGTATCGGAACCGGTGAGGAACACGCCCAGCCAGCCGAGGAACGGCGAGAAGAACGGGAACGCCGCGCCGGTGCCTGCCAATACCAGTGCCATGGTCGAGGACATGCCCGAGTAGTTGGTGACGAAGGCGAAGGCCAGCACCATGCCGATGGACAGGATCGGCCAGCGCAGTTCGTAGAAGGTCTCTTTAAAAGTGGTCAGACCAATTTTGAGATTGATCTTCAGCACCAGCATGGAGATCAGTGCGGAGAAGAAAATCGCCGTGCCGGTGGCGGAAATCGGGTCCAGTTTGAACACTGCCGGAAGGGCGGTTGGCGCGGTCACGATCGGTGCGACCTTGATCACCATTTGATCCAGGTGCGGGATGGCGAAGTTGAATACGAAGCTGTACATCGAACCGCCGGCGGCGAACATCGCCTTGAACGGCTTCAGGGTCCAGATGGTGACCAGTACGGTCAGGATCAGGAACGGCGACCATGCCTTGAAGATTTCCCCAAGGCTGTAGGGCGAAGCCGCGGTGGTGCGCTTCTGGCCGAAACCACCGACGCTGGCGCTCACCACGGAGGCCGAGACGGCGCCGACGATGTGTTGGCCGGCGGCGCGTTTTGGTTGCCAGACTTTCAGGAACAGGGTCAGGGAAATCAGGCTGGCCAGGGCCGAGGTGATGTCCGGCAGTTCCGGGCCGATGAAGTTCGAGGTGAAGTACTGGGTCACGGCAAAGCTCAAGCCGGCCACCAGCGCTGCCGGCCAGGTTTCCCGCACGCCGCGCAGGCCGTCCATCATGAACACCAGCCAGAATGGCACGAACAACGACAGCAGCGGCAATTGGCGACCGGTCATGGCGCCGATCTTGAACGCGTCGATACCGGTGACTTGGCCGGCAACGATGATCGGAATGCCCAGGGCACCGAATGCCACCGGCGCCGTGTTGGCGATCAGGCACAAGCCAGCGGCGTACAGCGGGTTGAAGCCAAGACCTACCAGCAGCGCAGCGGTAATCGCCACGGGTGCGCCAAAACCGGCTGCACCTTCGAGGAAGGCGCCGAAGCAGAAACCGATCAGCAGGACCTGCAGGCGCTGGTCATCGGTGATCGACAGGACCGAGCTGCGGATGACTTCAAACTGCCCGCTCTTGACCGTCAGTTTGTAGAGGAATACCGCTGCCACGATGATCCAGGCAATCGGCCACAGGCCATAGGCGAAGCCATACCCGGCGGCGGCGAACGCCATGTCGACCGGCATCTGGAAGGCGAAGATCGCCACCAGGATCGACAAAGCCAGGGTGATGCTGCCGGCCACATGCCCTTTGAGGCGGAACACGGCCAAAGCCAGGAAGAAAAACACGATGGGGATGACGGCGGCGAGTGCGGACAGGCCGAGGCTGCCGAGCGGGGTATAGAGCTGTTGCCAGGTTTGCATATGGGGTGGCCCCTAATTGTTGTTGGTCAGGCACTGATCAGCGTTCTTGGATAATTGGTAAGACCAATTTACAATCGCTGTTGGTTAGGGTAAAAGCCTTGTAGGCGGTGTGTCAATTTGCCGCCCTAAAACTTTTGTCGAATGCGAAGTGCGCAGGTCGTCTGCCTGGTATGACCAAATGCGTTGTGGCAGGTGCTGGCGCGGCGCCGATAGGCCAGAATAGAGCGCCGGCGAGCCGTCGGATCGTGGAGTAATCGAGTTATGGGGTTTGATCAGATTCGTCAGCGCCGTTTGTCTGACGATATTGTCGAGCAGCTTGAGGGCATGATCCTCGAGGGCACGCTGAAAGCGGGTGAGCGCTTGCCGGCCGAGCGCGCGCTGGCCGAGCAATTTGGCGTGTCACGCCCTTCGTTGCGCGAAGCCATTCAGAAGCTGACCGCCAAGGGCCTGCTGGTCAGCCGCCAGGGCGGTGGCAACTATGTGGTGGAATCACTGGGTAGCACCTTCAGTGATCCCTTGTTGCATCTGCTGGAAAGCAATCCCGAGGCGCAACGCGATCTGCTGGAGTTTCGCCATACGCTGGAAGCGTCTTGCGCCTACTACGCGGCGCTGCGTGCCACGGAGGTGGACCGCGAGCGGTTGACCGCGGCATTCAACGAATTGCAGGACTGTTATTCGCGTCACGAAGAAGTGAGTCGTGCCGAAGAGGGGGCGGCGGACGCAAGGTTTCACCTGGCGATCGCCGAGGCCAGCCACAATGCCGTGTTGCTGCACACCATTCGCGGGCTGTTCGACCTGCTCAAACGCAACGTGGTGACCAACATCGGTGGCATGTACAAACAGCGCACTGAAACCCGCGACATGCTGATCACACAGCACCGGGAGTTGTATCAGGCGATTATCGAAGGGCGTGCGGAGCAGGCGCGGGAAGTTTCCAGCCGACACATTCTGTATGTGCAGGAGGTGCTGGAGGAGGTGCGTCAGGAAGTGCAGCGCGTGGCCCGGGCGGAGCGGCGCAAGGGGATGTGACCTTTAAAGCAAAGGATCGCAGCCTGCGGCAGCTCCTACAGGGAACGCATTCCAATGTAGGAGCTGCCGCAGGCTGCGATCTTTTCGATGGCGCCGCGAAACTCAGGCAGAAAAATCAGTCTTCCTTGCCCTTGTTGCGCACCGCACGCTGCAACTCGCGACCGGCGTCGCGTTCGCGCTCGGTATCGCGCTTGTCGTATTCCTTCTTGCCCTTGCCCAGGGCGATCTCGCACTTGACCATGTGCTTGCTCCAGTACCAGGACAGGCACACGCAGGCGTAACCCTTTTGCTGTACGGCAGCGGCCAGCTTTTCCAGCTCGCGCCGGTTGAGCAGCAATTTACGGGTGCGCACCGGATCCGCGATGACGTGGGTACTGGCGGTTGTCAGGGGCGTAATGTGGCTGCCGAGCAGCCAGGCTTCGCCATCCTTGAGCAGCACGTAGCTGTCAACCAGCTGCAGCTTGCTTGCCCGCAGACTTTTTACTTCCCAGCCGGCCAGGACCAGACCAGCCTCGAAACGATGCTCGATGAAGTAATCGTGTCGCGCCTTTTTGTTTTGCGCGATGGTCCCTGTTGGGTGTTTCTTCTGTTTAGCCATAGGGGCGGCATTATAGGGAGTTGCACGCGAGTCGGCTACGGTGTTGCTACGTGCTTGAGCAGGTTGATTGAATCCCGGACAATGCGGCCTCTTTTTTGAACGCTTGGGCGTGATAACGATGTCGACAGACAAGGTTTCTGTCCACGGCAGTTGGGCTAGCCGCTGGGTCTTCATACTCGCCGCGACCGGTTCGGCCGTGGGGCTGGGTAGTATCTGGAAATTCCCGTACATGGTCGGCGTCTATGGCGGCGGTGCCTTCGTGCTGATGTTCCTGGCCTGCATCGCGCTGATCGGGGTGCCGGTGATGCTGGCGGAAACCCTGATCGGCCGGCGTGCCCGGCAGAGCCCGGCCAATGCCTTGAAGATACTGGCGGTCGAGGCGGGGCACTCGGCCAAATGGTCCTGGGGCGCGTTTGCCGGGATGATCACGGCGTTGCTGATCCTGTCGTTCTACAGTGTGGTTGGCGGCTGGTCGCTGGACTACATCATCGACATGGGGCGTGGCGACTTCCAGGGCGCGACACCGGATCAGGTGGGGGCCTACTTCGGCAATGTGATCGCCGACCCTTGGCGCCTGACACTTTGGCACACGATTTTCATGCTGTTGTCAGCGGTGGTGATCGCCAAGGGCGTGGTTGCCGGGCTTGAACGCAGTTTGCGCATCATGATGCCGTTGTTGTTCGTGATGATCCTCGTGCTGCTGGGCTACAGCATGACCACCGGGCATTTCATGGAGGGCGTGCATTTCATGTTCGACTTCCACCCGGAAAAGGTCCTGGACGGCTTGCTGCCCGCGATGGGGCATGCGTTCTTTTCCCTGAGCGTGGGCGTCGGCTCGATCATGATCTACGGCGCCTACATGCCGAAGAACTCGTCGATTTCAGGGACGGTTGTCGGCGTGGCGCTGCTCGACACCTTCGTTTCCCTGGTGGCCGGCCTGGCATTGTTTCCGATTGTGTTCGCGGCGGGCCTGAATCCGAGCGAAGGGCCGGGGCTGATGTTCGTCAGCCTGCCGTTTGCCTTCGGTAACGTGGCGTTCGGGCAATTGATGGGTGTGGTGTTCTTCGTGCTGGTGGCGGTCGCAGCCTGGAGTTCTGCGATTTCCCTGCTGGAACCGATGGTGGCCTACCTGGTCGAGCGCACTAAAGTGAGTCGTGCCTGGGTCACCTTCTGGCTGGCTTTCAGCTGCTGGTTTGTCGGTCTGGGCACGGTGTTCTCCTTCAATATCTGGAAAGAGGCCAAGTTCTTCGTGAACGAAGGCGGGATGTTCCACCTCTACCAATGGGGAGCGGCCGGTGGCCTCGACTTCTTCGGCGTGATCGATTTCTTCACCTCGCGACTGATGTTGCCGCTTGGCGGTTTGTGTTTCGTGGTGTTTGCGGGCTGGATCATGGGGCGTGAGGCGGTGCGCGACGAGTTGTCGATCCGTAACCCTGCGTTGTTTGGCCTGTCCTTGTTCTTGATGCGCTATGTGGCGCCCATCGGCATTCTCGTAGTGTTTGCCGCCCAGCTGTGGAAGTGACGCTGACATGACGACACACATTTCACGTTCGGCCTTGCTGCCATATCCGGCGCAAGCGCTGTATGACCTGGTCAACGACGTGGCGCGCTATCCGGAGTTTCTGCCGTGGTGCTCGTCCGCCGAAGTCCTGGAGAACTCCCCTGAGCATATGCGGGCGAGCGTCGGGGTGGCGAAGGGGGGCCTCAGCCAGCATTTCGTGACGCGCAACACCCTGGTTCCGGGGCAGTCGATCGAAATGAACCTCGAAGAGGGCCCGTTCACCCAATTGCATGGCATCTGGGTATTCAAGGCGCTGACCGACAAAGCCTGCAAGATCAGCCTCGATCTGTCGTTCGATTATGCCGGGCCACTGGTTCGCGCCACCCTGGGGCCACTATTCAACCAGGCGGCCAATACCCTGGTGGATGCGTTCTGTCAGCGCGCCAAGCAGATACATGGTTGAGGTCATGATTGAAATCGAGGTGGTCTACGCGGCCGTAGACCGTCAGGTGCTGCTGACAGCGGCCGTGCCTGTCGGAACGACCGTGCGGGCGGCCTTGCTCAGGTCGGCCGTGGCTGAAGAGTTTCCGGAGCTGGATCTGAGCCATTGCCCTGTGGGGATCTTCGGCAAGGTGGTAGCTGACCCGGAGAGTCGGGCAGTCCAGGCCGGGGATCGCATCGAGATTTACCGACCGTTGCTGGCTGATCCGAAAGAGGTGCGCCGACTGCGCGCGGCGAAGGCTGCCGAGGCCAAAGCGCGGAATCAGTGAGTAGCTTGAACGCCAGACAATAAAAAGCCCGGGCATGCCGGGCTTTTTATTGCGTCGCAAATTATTGCGGCGAGGTATCCAGTGGTTGCGGCGTCGGGACCGGAACGGTCTCTACACCGTCGACGTCCTTCTGGATCTGATCCAGCAACGAACCTGGCTTGACCGGTTTTTCCGGTTTTGGCTTCTCGACGTTTTCTGCCGGGGCGGCCACTGTCGTGCCGCTGTCCTTGCCGAGAATGGCTTCGTCACGGCTCACGCCTGGCATGAAATCACCGGAGAGGCTGACAAGCTGATCATTTGGGTTGAAGATAACGCTAATGCGTTCCTGTTGGCGTTCACCGCCACCCGGTTGCAGGCTGTACAGATAATCCCAGCGATCGGCATGGAACGTGTCAGTCAGCAGAGGGTTGCCCATGATAAACCGTACTTGCTTACGGGTCATTCCCGGGCGTAACTGGTCTATCATGTCCTGCGTGACGACATTGCCCTGCTGGATGTCGATTTTGTAAACCCCGGGGAATGAACAACCGGCGAGTGCGAGCAGTCCCACAAAGGTGAAACTGGTTAGCAAGAGCTTGGTGTTTTGCATCGGTGGGCGACTTCCACTATCTTGGCTGGGACAACGTAAACGCCGATCATACCCGCATTAAGAGAAGCTGCGAAGCAGCATCGCGAGAAAGCTGACCATGGTTGAAAATAGCGAACTACGCAAAGCCGGCCTCAAAGTGACCCTGCCACGGGTCAAAATTCTGCAAATGCTCGATTCCGCCGAGCAGCGCCACATGAGTGCCGAGGATGTCTACAAGGCCCTTATGGAGGCTGGTGAGGACGTCGGTCTGGCCACGGTTTACCGTGTTCTGACCCAGTTCGAGGCAGCTGGCCTTGTGGTGCGGCACAACTTCGACGGAGGCCATGCGGTCTTCGAACTGGACGACGGAAAGCATCACGACCATATGGTCAACGTCGAAACCAGCGAAGTGATCGAATTCTTCGACGAAGAAATCGAGCGGCTTCAGAAAGCAATCGTCGACAAGTATGGCTTCGAGATGGTTGATCACAATCTGGTGCTGTACGTGCGCAAGAAAAAGTAAGCATGTCGCGCGAACATCAGTTCGCGAAACGAACGAAGGCGACCCCAGGGTCGCCTTCGTGCTTTCTGCCTTTATTCAGGCTTTTGCGGCCACCACCATTTTTTTGGCATGCGCCAGGGACTCCTTGGTGAGGTCGATGCCCCCCAGCATCCTTGCGACTTCTTCGACGCGGTCGTTTTTGCTCAATTTGGAAACGGCCGTGCGGGTGGCATCTTCGCCGCGCACTTTATGCACAAATAGATGCTGATGACCTTGCGCCGCCACTTGCGGCAAGTGGGTCACGGTCAGTACCTGCCCGCGCTCGCCGAGTCGGCGCAGCAACTGGCCGACGATTTCTGCGGTTGGGCCGCCAATGCCGACATCGACTTCGTCGAACACCAGGGTCGGTACGCGGGAGGTCTGCGCGGTGATGACCTGAATCGCCAGGCTGATCCGCGACAGCTCACCTCCGGATGCGACTTTTGCCAAGGCTTTTAATGGTTGGCCCGGGTTGGCGCTGACCAGTAGTTCAACCTGTTCAAGTCCGTTAGGCAGCAGTTCGTCGCTGCTGTTTGGACGCAGTTCGATGGTGAAGCGCCCACCGGGCATGCCCAGACGCTGGATTTCCTGTTCCACGGCGCTGGCCAGGCTCCCCGAGGCTTGATGACGCAGGTCGCTCAATTCGCGAGCCTTTTCCTGATAATGACGAGCGTATGAAGACAGCTCATCGCTCAGCCGCTCGATGGATTCGTCGTTGGCGTTGAGGGTTTCGATTTCATCCAGCAGTTTCTGCTGCATCTCGGCGACTTCGGTCGGCTGGATGCGGTGTTTGCGCGCCAGGGTGTAGATCGCGTCGAGGCGTTCTTCAAGGTATTGAAGGCGCGATGGATCGGCGTCGAAGTTGTCGAGGAAGCGGTTCAGTTCACCAACGGCCTCTTCAACCTGGATCTGTGCACTGGTCAACAAGCTGCTGGCTTCGCCCAGCGCACCGATCGAGCTGTTCACGCTCGACAGGCGATTGAGGCTGGCGGTGAGGGCGTTCAGTACATTCCCGGAATCACTTTCACTGCATTGCTCGACGACTTGCCGGCAGATCCCGAGCAAGGTCTCGGCGTTGGTCAGGTTCTTGTGTTCCTGCTCAAGCTGCTCCAGTTCGTTGTCGCCAAGGCCAAGGTTTTCCAGTTCTTCGAGTTGATAGCTGAGCAACTGGTGGCGGGCGCGTTGCTCATCGCCGGAGTTGGAGAGCCGCTCAAGCTCCTGGCGGGTCTGGCGCCAGCGCTGGGCGGCGAGTTGAACCTGGCGGGCCAGATCGGTCGCGCCGGCATATTCATCGAGCAGGCGGCGGTGGGTATCGGTCTTGAGCAGGGATTGGTGTTCGTGCTGGCTGTGAATATCGATCAGCAGCTCACCCAGCGCCTTGAGGTCGCCAAGCGGGCAGGGCGTGCCGTTGATGTAGCCGCGCGAACGTCCTTCGGATGTGATGACCCGGCGCAGGATGCACGGGCCGTCGTTTTCGAGGTCGCGTTCGGCCAGCCAGGCACTGGCTTCCGGAATGTCGACCAGATCGAAGGTGGCCAGGATGTCGGCCTTGTCGGCGCCGGGGCGGACCACGCCGCTGTCGGCACGATCGCCCAGGGTCAGGCCCAGCGCGTCGAGCATGATCGACTTGCCCGCGCCGGTTTCCCCGGTGATCACGCTCATCCCGCGATCGAGTTCGAGATCGAGATGTTCAACGATGGCGTAGTTGTGTACGGACAGGTGCACCAGCATATGGGCCGCTCCCAGGTGTTAAGTCTGGTTATTTATACAGTGTTTTGTTTCTGGCTGACAATGCCCCTCGTTAGCTCGATTCGCTCGGTCCGACGAAAGCCTTATCGCGACCGGGCATGACAAAGCAGTTGTTTTTTGTAGGGTTAATCGTCGGACCCCCTTGAAGCCGGATTTTGCGGCCCCATATAGCTGGGCAGAAGCGCGAGTTGAGCTCGCGGACGAAATTGAAAGGAGAAATCTATGGCTGACGAACAGACAGTGGATACGCAAAACCCAGACGCCAACCAGGCGCCCGAGGCTTCGGGTGATGACCTGGCGGCTCGTGTACAAGTGCTCGAAGAGCAACTGGCAGGCGCTCAGGATCAGGCTTTGCGTGTAGCCGCCGATCTGCAGAACGTCCGCCGTCGCGCCGAGCAGGATGTGGAAAAGGCGCACAAGTTCGCGCTGGAAAAATTCGCCAGCGACCTGCTGCCGATCGTCGACAGCCTGGAGCGCGGCCTGGAACTGTCCAGCCCGGACGACGAAAGCATACGTCCGATGCGCGAAGGCATCGAGCTGACCCTGAAGATGTTCCAGGACACCCTCAAGCGTTATCAGCTTGAAGCGATCGATCCCCATGGCGAACCGTTCAACGCCGTTCACCATCAGGCGATGGCCATGCAGGAAAGCGCCGATGTCGAGCCGAACAGCGTTCTGAAGGTGTTCCAGAAGGGCTATCAGCTCAATGGCCGCCTGCTGCGCCCGGCGATGGTCGTGGTCAGCAAGGCGCCTGCGCCGGTTTCGCCTTCGATTGACGAGCAGGCTTGAAATCCGCCGCAAGGCCCCCATTTATAAGTCAAGCGTTTAAGTGCTACCGCAGTTAGCCACCACTGCTGCGGCAACCAAATCCAAAGTTTCGGGAGAGTGAACATGGGCAAAATTATCGGTATCGACCTGGGGACTACCAACTCCTGCGTCTCCGTGCTGGAAAACGGCAAGGCAAAAGTTATTGAAAACGCTGAAGGCGCGCGTACCACGCCGTCGATCATCGCTTACGCCAACGATGGCGAAATCCTGGTTGGCCAGTCGGCCAAGCGTCAGGCTGTGACCAATCCGCATAACACCCTGTACGCGGTGAAGCGTCTGATCGGTCGTCGTTTCGACGAAGAAGTCGTGCAGAAAGACATTCAGATGGTCCCTTACAAGATCGTCAAGGCTGACAACAGCGACGCCTGGGTTGAAGTGAACGGCCAGAAAATGGCGCCGCCACAAATCTCGGCTGAAATCCTGAAGAAAATGAAGAAGACCGCCGAAGACTACCTCGGCGAGACCGTGACTGAGGCGGTGATCACCGTTCCGGCCTACTTCAACGACAGCCAGCGTCAGGCGACCAAAGACGCCGGCCGCATCGCGGGCCTGGACGTAAAACGTATCATCAACGAACCAACCGCAGCCGCTCTGGCTTACGGTATGGACAAGGCCAAGGGCGATCACACCGTGATCGTTTACGACTTGGGCGGTGGTACTTTCGACGTTTCCGTGATCGAAATCGCTGAAGTCGATGGCGAGCACCAGTTCGAAGTACTGGCCACCAACGGTGACACGTTCCTGGGCGGTGAAGACTTTGACATTCGTCTGATCGACTACCTCGTCGACGAGTTCAAGAAAGAAAGCGGCATGAACCTCAAGGGTGACCCGCTGGCGATGCAGCGCCTGAAAGAAGCCGCTGAAAAAGCCAAGATCGAGCTGTCTTCCACTCAGTCGACCGACGTCAACCTGCCGTACATCACTGCAGATGCGACCGGTCCGAAGCACCTGAACGTGAAGATCTCCCGCGCCAAGCTGGAAGCGCTGGTGGAAGACCTGGTTCAACGCACCATCGAGCCTTGCCGCATCGCTCTGAAAGACTCCGGTATCGACGTTGGCGCGATCAACGACGTGATCCTGGTCGGCGGTCAGACCCGTATGCCACTGGTTCAGAAGCTGGTGACCGAGTTCTTCGGCAAAGAAGCGCGTAAAGACGTCAACCCGGACGAAGCGGTTGCCATGGGTGCTGCCATCCAGGGCGCAGTACTGGCCGGCGACGTGAAAGACGTTCTGCTGCTCGACGTCAGCCCGCTGACCCTGGGTATCGAAACCATGGGCGGCGTGATGACCGCGCTGATCGAGAAAAACACCACGATTCCTACCAAGAAATCGCAAGTGTTCTCGACTGCCGACGACAACCAGGGCGCCGTGACCATTCACGTGCTGCAAGGCGAGCGTAAACAAGCCGCACAGAACAAGTCTCTGGGCAAGTTCGACCTGGCCGACATTCCACCAGCTCCACGTGGCGTGCCGCAGATCGAAGTGACCTTCGATATCGACGCCAACGGCATCCTGCACGTAGGTGCGAAGGACAAGGCTACCGGCAAGACTCAGTCGATCGTGATCAAGGCCAACTCCGGTCTGTCCGACGAAGAAATCGAGCGCATGGTGCGTGATGCCGAGGCTAACGCCGAGGAAGACCGCAAGTTCGAAGAGCTGGCCACTGCCCGTAACCAGGGTGATGCACTGGTTCACTCGACGCGCAAAATGGTTGCCGATGCCGGCGATAAAGTGACCGCTGAAGAGAAAACTGCAATCGAAGCGGCTGTAGTTGCCCTGGAGGCCGCCGTTAAAGGCGACGACAAGGCTGCTATCGACGCCAAGGTTGAAGAGCTGTCGAAAGTCTCCGCTCCAGTGGCGCAGAAGATGTACGCCGAACAGGCTCAGCCTGCTGAAGGCGCTGCACCGCACGACGACAAGGCGGAAAAGGCTGACGACGTTGTCGACGCCGAGTTCGAAGAAGTCAAAGACCACAAGTAAGTTGTTGGTCGGCCGGTTGACTGCCTTCAGGCGGTGACTGGTAGGATGTCGCCGCGCGGGAGCTTGCTCCCGCGTTGGCGTATCTGGAATACGCGAATTTTTACAGCATGCGACAACGTTCGGATGTTGGTGGTATGGCCGGAAATGCTCCTGCTTTTCGTGCCGCAAATACCGCAAGAATCAAAGACCAGGATCGTTGAATTGACGTGAGTTGGGTCCGGGCCTGTATTGGGGCTCAACGAGTTCGGCAAACTCAGGAGGGTTTTGTCGGACGTCCTCAAGAGTGCAAAGACTTATGGCAAAGCGTGACTATTACGAAGTGTTGGGTGTTGAGCGTGGCTCAAGCGAAGCGGACCTGAAGAAGGCTTACCGTCGCCTGGCGATGAAGCACCACCCGGACCGTAATCCCGATGACAAGGCGTCGGAAGATATGTTCAAGGAGGCCAACGAGGCCTACGAAGTACTGTCCGATTCCAGCAAGCGCGCGGCATACGACCAGTACGGCCATGCCGGTGTCGACCCGAGCATGGGTGGCGGCGGTGCCGGTTTCGGCGGTCAGAACTTCTCCGACATCTTTGGCGATGTCTTCAGTGACTTCTTCGGTGGCGGTCGCGGCGGTTCCCGTGGCGGCGCTCAGCGCGGCAGTGACTTGCGCTACACCCTGGAACTGGACCTCGAAGAGGCGGTGCGCGGTACGACCGTGAATATCCGTGTTCCGACGCTGGTCAACTGCAAGCCTTGCCACGGCTCCGGCGCCAAGAAAGGTTCTGCGCCGGTGACCTGCCCGACTTGCGGCGGTATCGGCCAGGTGCGCATGCAACAAGGCTTCTTCTCGGTGCAGCAGACCTGCCCGCGCTGCCATGGCCAGGGCAAGATCATTTCCGATCCGTGCGACTCCTGCCACGGCGAAGGTCGTGTCGAAGAGTACAAGACCCTGTCGGTGAAAGTGCCGGCCGGTGTCGATACCGGTGACCGCATTCGTCTGTCCGGCGAAGGCGAGGCGGGTGCCCAGGGTGGGCCGACTGGCGACCTGTACGTGGTGATCAACGTGCGCGAGCACTCGATTTTCCAGCGCGATGGCAAGCATCTGTTCTGCGAAGTGCCGATCAGCTTCGTCGATGCGGCGCTGGGTGGCGAGCTGGAGATTCCGACCCTGGATGGTCGGGTCAAGCTGAAGATTCCTGAAGGGACTCAGACCGGCAAGCAGTTCCGTGTACGTGGCAAGGGTGTCGCGCCTGTGCGTGGCGGTGGTGCTGGCGACTTGATGTGCCGCGTGGCGGTCGAGACTCCGGTCAACCTGAGCCGTCGCCAGCGTGAAATGCTCGAGGAATTCCGTAGTTCGCTGGCGGATGACAACAGCCATTCGCCAAAAACCACCGGTTGGTTCGAAGGCGTGAAGCGCTTCTTCGGCGATTTGTAAGGAGACAGGCATGCGACGTATTGCAGTGATGGGCGCCGCCGGGCGTATGGGCAAGACCCTGATTGAAGCCGTGCAGCAAACCCCGGGTGCCGGCCTGACGGCGGCGGTGGATCGTCCCGACAGCACGCTGGTCGGCGCGGATGCCGGTGAGCTGGCTGCGCTGGGTCGAATCGGCGTGCCTCTGTCCGGTGATCTGGATCGGGTGGTCGACGAGTTCGACGTGCTGATCGACTTCACCCACCCGACGGTGACCCTGAGGAACCTGGCTTTCTGCCGTAAACACGGCAAGGCCATGATCATCGGTACCACCGGTTTCAGCGTTGAAGAAAAGCAGTTGCTGGCGGAAGCGGGCAAGGACATTCCGATTGTCTTCGCGGCCAACTTCAGTGTCGGGGTCAACCTGTGCCTGAAGTTGCTCGACACGGCCGCTCGCGTATTGGGCGACGATGTCGATATCGAAATCACTGAAGCTCATCATCGGCATAAAGTCGATGCGCCGTCCGGCACTGCCGTGCGCATGGGTGAGGTGATTGCCGATGCGCTGGGTCGCGATCTGAAAAAGGTGGCGGTGTATGGTCGTGAGGGCCAGACCGGCGCTCGTGATCGCGAGACTATTGGTTTCGCCACCGTACGCGCTGGCGACATCGTTGGTGACCACACCGTGCTGTTCGCCGCCGACGGCGAGCGTGTCGAGATCACCCACAAGGCGTCCAGTCGCATGACCTTCGCCAAGGGCGCGGTACGTGCTGCTTTGTGGCTGGACGGGCGCGAGCCTGGCCTTTACGACATGCAAGACGTGCTCGATCTGCGTTAAGATGCACCCGAAATCGGGCTCGCGCACAGCGTTTGAGCCCGGTTTTGTTCCGCCAAGCGACGTCCTGTCGCATTCTCCAGCCTTTAAGGCTCATTGGCGGTAGACCAAAAATGCCTTTTTCTGTAAGCTACAGCTTTAGTGTGTCCACTAAAAGCGCGCAGAATAATTCAGTGAAGAAGCGGGGTGACGTGTCCATACGTCACTCCGCTTTTTTACAACCTGCGATCGCCCTTTCAGGCTTTATTTACGGGAGGTCTTCTTGACTAAGCCAGCCATACTCGCCCTTGCTGATGGCAGCATTTTTCGCGGCGAAGCCATTGGAGCCGACGGTCAGACCGTTGGTGAGGTGGTGTTCAACACCGCAATGACCGGCTATCAGGAAATCCTTACCGATCCTTCCTACGCCCAACAGATCGTTACCCTGACTTACCCGCACATCGGCAACACCGGCACCACGCCGGAAGACGCCGAGTCCAACCGCGTCTGGTCTGCCGGCCTGGTCATCCGTGACCTGCCACTGGTGGCGAGCAACTGGCGTAACACGATGTCTCTGTCCGACTACCTGAAGGCCAACAATGTTGTGGCCATCGCCGGTATCGACACCCGCCGCCTGACGCGCATCCTGCGTGAAAAAGGCGCGCAGAACGGCTGCATCATGGCCGGTGACAACATTTCCGAAGCCGCCGCCATCGCCGCCGCCCAGGGTTTCCCTGGCCTCAAGGGCATGGACCTGGCGAAAGTCGTCAGTACCAAGGAAAGCTACGAGTGGCGCTCGACTGTCTGGGATCTGAAAACCGACAGCCACGCGACCATCGAAGCCTCCGAGCTGCCGTACCACGTGGTTGCCTACGACTACGGCGTCAAGGTGAACATCCTGCGCATGCTGGTCGAGCGCGGTTGCCGCGTGACCGTGGTGCCTGCACAGACTCCAGCGTCCGACGTTCTGGCACTCAAGCCGGACGGCGTGTTCCTGTCCAACGGCCCTGGTGATCCGGAGCCTTGCGACTACGCGATCCAGGCGATCAAGGACGTGCTGGAAACCGAGATCCCGGTCTTCGGTATCTGTCTCGGTCACCAACTGCTGGCCCTGGCCTCCGGCGCCAAGACCCTGAAAATGGGTCACGGCCACCACGGTGCCAACCACCCCGTCCAGGACCTGGACAGCGGCGTGGTGATGATCACCAGCCAGAACCACGGTTTTGCCGTAGACGAAGCGACCCTGCCGGCCAACGTTCGCGCGATCCACAAATCGCTGTTCGACGGCACCCTGCAAGGTATCGAGCGTACCGACAAGAGCGCCTTCAGCTTCCAGGGTCACCCGGAAGCCAGCCCTGGCCCGAACGACGTAGCGCCACTGTTCGATCGCTTCATCACCGAGATGGCCAAGCGACGCTGATCGCTCGCCCTGATGTAGCAAAGCTTGAGGGTGGTCCCGACACCGGCGACCCCCTCAAGTCTTCAGAGATTGAACAAGACGGCTTGCCGACTGACCTGCGGATTTGAGTGACAAACCCATGCCAAAACGTACAGACATTAAAAGCATCCTGATTCTTGGTGCTGGCCCGATCGTGATCGGCCAGGCCTGCGAATTCGACTACTCCGGCGCCCAGGCCTGCAAAGCCCTGCGCGAAGAGGGTTACCGCGTCATCCTGGTAAACTCCAACCCGGCCACCATCATGACCGACCCGGCCATGGCCGACGCCACCTACATCGAGCCGATCAAGTGGCAGACCGTTGCCAAGATCATCGAGAAGGAGCGTCCGGACGCGCTGCTGCCGACCATGGGTGGCCAGACCGCCCTGAACTGCGCCCTGGACCTGGAGCGCGAAGGCGTTCTGGAGAAGTTCGGCGTAGAGATGATCGGTGCCAACGCCGACACCATCGACAAGGCTGAAGACCGCTCGCGTTTCGACAAGGCGATGAAGTCCATCGGCCTGGCGTGCCCGCGCTCCGGTATCGCCCACAGCATGGAAGAGGCCAATGCGGTCCTCGAGAAGCTCGGCTTCCCGTGCATCATCCGTCCGTCCTTCACCATGGGCGGCACCGGTGGCGGTATCGCTTACAACCGTGAAGAGTTCGAAGAAATCTGCGCCCGTGGTCTGGACCTGTCGCCGACCAAAGAGCTGCTGATCGACGAATCGCTGATCGGCTGGAAAGAATACGAAATGGAGGTTGTCCGCGATAAGAAGGACAACTGCATCATCGTCTGCTCCATCGAAAACTTCGACCCGATGGGCGTGCACACCGGTGACTCGATCACCGTGGCTCCTGCACAGACCCTGACTGACAAGGAATACCAGATCCTGCGTAACGCCTCCCTGGCGGTACTGCGCGAGATCGGCGTGGAAACCGGCGGTTCCAACGTTCAGTTCGGTATCTGCCCGAACACCGGCCGCATGGTCGTGATCGAGATGAACCCGCGCGTATCGCGTTCCTCGGCACTTGCTTCGAAAGCCACCGGCTTCCCGATCGCCAAGGTCGCGGCCAAGCTGGCCGTGGGCTACACCCTCGACGAACTGTCGAACGACATCACCGGCGGCAAGACCCCGGCGTCCTTCGAACCGTCCATCGACTACGTCGTCACCAAGCTGCCACGCTTCGCTTTCGAGAAGTTCCCCAAGGCTGACGCGCGCCTGACCACTCAGATGAAGTCGGTGGGTGAAGTCATGGCCATCGGCCGTACCTTCCAGGAATCCCTGCAGAAAGCCCTGCGCGGTCTGGAAGTGGGCGTTTGCGGTCTGGACGAGAAGGTTGATCTGGCCAACCCGGAAAGCATGAGCGTACTCAAACGCGAGCTGACCGTGCCTGGCGCCGAGCGTATCTGGTACGTGGCGGACGCAATGCGCGCAGGCATGAGCGTCGAAGATATCTTCGGCATGACCATGATCGACCCTTGGTTCCTGGTGCAGATGGAAGACCTGATCAAGGAAGAAGAGAAGGTCAAGACCCTGGGTCTGACCAGCATCGACCGCGATCTGATGTTCCGCCTCAAGCGCAAGGGCTTCTCCGATATGCGCCTGGCCAAGTTGCTGGGTGTGACCGAGAAGAGCCTGCGCGCTCACCGTCACAAGCTGGAAATCTTCCCGGTCTACAAGCGCGTCGACACCTGCGCCGCCGAGTTCGCCACCGATACTGCCTACCTCTACTCGACGTACGAGGAAGAGTGCGAAGCGGCACCATCGGGTCGCGACAAGATCATGATCCTGGGTGGCGGTCCTAACCGTATCGGCCAGGGCATCGAGTTCGACTACTGCTGCGTACACGCGGCACTGGCCCTGCGCGATGACGGCTACGAGACCATCATGGTCAACTGCAACCCGGAAACCGTTTCCACCGACTACGACACTTCCGATCGCCTGTACTTCGAACCAGTGACCCTGGAAGACGTGCTGGAAATCGTCCGCGTCGAGAAGCCGAAAGGCGTGATCGTCCAGTACGGCGGCCAGACCCCGCTGAAACTGGCGCGTGCCCTGGAAGCCGCCGGCGTGCCGATCATCGGCACCAGTCCTGACGCCATCGACCGTGCCGAAGACCGTGAGCGCTTCCAGCAGATGGTCCAGCGCCTGAACCTGCGTCAGCCGCCAAACGCCACCGTGCGCAGCGAAGACGAAGCGATTCGTGCCGCCAGCAAGATCGGTTACCCGCTGGTGGTGCGTCCGTCCTATGTACTGGGCGGCCGTGCGATGGAAATCGTCTACGAAGAAGAAGAACTCAAGCGCTACCTGCGTGAAGCGGTTCAAGTGTCCAACGACAGCCCGGTGCTGCTGGACCACTTCCTCAACTGCGCCATCGAAATGGACGTGGATGCGGTCTGCGACGGCAAGGACGTGGTAATCGGCGCGATCATGCAGCACATCGAGCAGGCCGGTGTTCACTCCGGTGACTCCGCGTGCTCGCTGCCGCCGTACTCGCTGCCGGCGCACATCCAGGACGAGATGCGCGAACAGGTCAAGAAAATGGCTCTGGAACTGGGCGTGGTCGGCCTGATGAACGTTCAGTTGGCGCTGCAGGGCGACGACATCTACGTCATCGAAGTCAACCCGCGCGCTTCGCGTACCGTACCGTTCGTGTCCAAGTGCATCGGTGTTTCCCTGGCAATGATCGCGGCTCGCGTGATGGCCGGTAAGACTCTGAAAGAAATCGGCTTCACCAAGGAAATCATTCCGAACTTCTACAGCGTGAAAGAGGCGGTGTTCCCGTTCGCCAAATTCCCTGGCGTTGACCCGATCCTCGGCCCAGAGATGAAGTCGACCGGTGAAGTGATGGGCGTGGGTGATACCTTCGGTGAAGCGTTCGCCAAGGCCCAGATGGGTGCCAGCGAAGTGTTGCCGACCGGCGGTACTGCGTTCATCAGCGTACGTGACGACGACAAGCCACTGGTTGCGGGCGTGGCCCGTGATCTGATCAACTTGGGCTTCGAAGTGGTCGCCACTGCCGGTACTGCCAAGCTGATCGAGGCTGCAGGCCTGAAAGTGCGCCGTGTGAACAAGGTGACCGAGGGTCGTCCGCACGTGGTCGACATGATCAAGAATGACGAAGTCACGCTGATCATCAACACCACCGAAGGTCGTCAGTCGATCGCTGATTCGTACTCCATTCGTCGTAATGCCTTGCAGCACAAGATTTACTGCACCACCACCATTGCTGCTGGCGAAGCCATCTGTGAAGCGCTGAAGTTTGGTCCCGAGAAGACCGTGCGCCGCTTGCAGGATCTACACGCAGGATTGAAGGCATGAGCATAACGAAGTACCCAATGACCGTTCAGGGCGCTCGCGCCCTGGAAGAAGAGCACACTCACCTGACCAAGGTCGTTCGTCCGAAGCTCAGCCAGGACATCGGTACGGCCCGCGAGTTGGGTGACTTGAAGGAAAACGCCGAATACCACGCTGCCCGCGAGCAGCAGGGTATGGTCGAGGCGCGGATTCGTGACATCGAGGGCCGGATTCAGAATCAGGTCATCATTGATGTCACGAGCATTCCGCACACCGGCAAAGTGATTTTCGGCACCACCGTTGAAATCGCCAACGTCGAGACGGATGAGCGCGTCACTTACCACATCGTGGGTGAGGATGAGGCTGACTTCAAACTCGGCAAGATTTCGGTGGGTTCGCCACTGGCCCGCGCCTTGATTGCCAAGGAAGAGGGTGATGTGGTCGCCGTGAAAACGCCTGGCGGCGTTATCGAGTACGAGATTGTCGAAGTTCGTCACATCTGAAGGTCGGCGCCCGCTTCGTGCGGGCGCCATGCTTTGGCAGCTGACTCAGATGTTGTGGGTCGGCGGCTTGTGGCTGTTGCAAATCGGTCTGATGCCGGTGCTGGGACGAATTGGCCTGGCGCCGCTGCTGATCGACGAAATCGCAGGCATGCTCAATACGCTGGTAGTGGGATTCGCTACGGCGTGTGTGATATTTCAGGCTTTGGTGCTGGTTAAGACCGAGGGCCTTGCCAGTCTATGGCGGGATATTCGCGGGCAACTGCTGTTGATGGCGCTGTATGCGTGCGCGATGTACTTCGCGGTGCGTTTCGGCTGGCCGGATGCCGATCGTTGGCAGGCGTTCAGCTATCTTGTTCTGGGCTTTTCCGGGCTGGTGCTGGTGTTGCAGCCGGTGCCGGGATGGAGTGGCAGGGTGCGCGAAGCACACCCTTGACCCTTGCCATCACTTGAAGCGATGGACGTTCGACAGCTGCTTGTTGACGCTGAAGTTCTTGCGGTAGATCAGTGCCATCTTGCCGATGACCTGGACCAGATCCGCTTTGCCGACCTTGCAGAGTTCTGCAATGGACGCCAGGCGCGATTCGCGATCGAGGATGTTGAGCTTGATCTTGATCAGCTCGTGATCCGCCAATGCGCGTTCGAGTTCGGCTAACACACCTTCAGTCAAACCATTGTCTGCCACAATCAGAACCGGTTTCAGATGGTGGCCAATGGATTTGTACTGTTTCTTCTGCTCTTGAGTGAGCGGCATAATCTGACCCCTGCGTCTGATCTTGTAAAAAGCGGCGGCCAGTTTACCCGAGCGAGTCCGGGACCGCCCAGTTAATCACGACCCGTTTTATTTTCGAGGTGGCCCGTGGCCCGTTCCAAGACAAGTCTTAAATGGCTGCAAGAGCATTTCAACGACCCATTCGTCAAAATGGCACAAAAAGACGGGTACCGTTCCCGCGCCAGCTACAAACTGCTGGAGATCCAGGAAAAGGACCGTCTGATCCGCCCGGGCATGAGCGTAATCGACCTTGGTGCGGCCCCGGGTGGCTGGTCCCAGGTGACCAGTCGTCTGATTGGTGGGCAGGGCACACTGATCGCTTCTGACATTCTGGAAATGGACAGCATCCCGGACGTGACCTTCATTCAGGGCGACTTTACCGAGGATGCCGTGCTGGCTCAGATCCTCGATGCCGTCGGAAATAAGGAAGTAGACCTTGTGATTTCCGACATGGCCCCCAATATGAGTGGATTGCCGGCTGTCGACATGCCGCGAGCGATGTTCCTGTGCGAGTTGGCACTGGATCTCTCGACTCGAGTGCTCAAGCCCGGTGGTGATTTTTTGATCAAGATCTTCCAGGGCGAAGGCTTCGACGAGTTCCACAAGAGCGTTCGCCAACAGTTCGATAAGGTGCAGATGCGCAAGCCGACCTCGTCGCGCGACCGTTCTCGCGAACAGTACCTGCTGGGTCGCGGTTTCCGCGGACGCAGTGAGGGTTGAGTGAATTTTCGATCAGGGTGATAGAATTTTTGTATTACGCCTTGTCAGAATTAGCGAATATTGTGTAGGAAGTGTTTCACAAAGGGTTACAGACGGCGCCTGCCAAGTTGTAGGTAATGTAGTAAGTTAGGCCGGTGAATATCATGCGAAGCGCGCGCCAGTAGCGGAGCTTGCTTCAGAGGGTAGTTAATTGAACGATATGGCAAAGAATCTGATCCTGTGGTTGATCATCGCGGCTGTCCTGGTGACGGTGATGAACAACTTCTCCAGCCCTAACGAGCCGCAGACCCTCAACTATTCCGACTTCATCCAGCAGGTCAAGGATGGCAAGGTCGAGCGCGTGGCGGTTGATGGCTACGTGATTACCGGCAAGCGCAACGATGGCGACAGCTTCAAGACCATTCGCCCGGCGATCCAGGACAACGGCCTGATCGGCGACCTGGTGGATAACCACGTCGTGGTCGAAGGCAAACAGCCTGAACAACAAAGCATCTGGACTCAGCTTCTGGTCGCCAGCTTCCCTATCCTCGTGATCATCGCCGTGTTCATGTTCTTCATGCGGCAGATGCAGGGCGGTGCCGGTGGCAAGGGCGGGCCGATGAGCTTCGGCAAGAGCAAGGCACGCCTGCTCTCCGAAGATCAGGTCAAAACCACTTTGGCTGACGTTGCCGGTTGCGACGAAGCCAAGGAAGAAGTCGGCGAGCTGGTCGAGTTCCTGCGTGATCCGGGCAAATTCCAGCGCTTGGGCGGTCGCATTCCTCGTGGCGTGCTGATGGTCGGTCCTCCTGGTACTGGTAAAACCTTGATTGCCAAGGCGATTGCCGGCGAAGCCAAAGTGCCGTTCTTCACCATCTCCGGTTCCGACTTCGTCGAAATGTTCGTCGGTGTTGGTGCCAGCCGTGTTCGCGATATGTTCGAACAGGCCAAGAAACACGCTCCATGCATCATCTTCATCGACGAAATCGATGCGGTCGGTCGCCATCGTGGTGCTGGCATGGGTGGTGGTCACGACGAGCGCGAGCAGACGCTCAACCAGTTGCTGGTTGAGATGGACGGCTTTGAAATGAATGACGGCATCATCGTGATTGCTGCGACCAACCGTCCTGATGTGCTCGACCCTGCGTTGCTGCGTCCGGGCCGTTTCGACCGCCAGGTTGTGGTCGGTCTGCCGGACATCCGTGGTCGCGAACAGATTCTCAAGGTTCACATGCGCAAGGTGCCGATGGGCGACGACGTTGCCCCGGCCGTGATCGCACGTGGTACTCCAGGCTTCTCCGGTGCTGACCTGGCCAACCTGGTGAACGAGGCATCCTTGTTCGCTGCCCGTGCCGGCAAGCGCATCGTCGAGATGAAAGAGTTCGAACTGGCGAAAGACAAGATCATGATGGGCGCCGAGCGCAAGTCCATGGTCATGTCCGAGAAAGAAAAACAGAACACGGCTTATCACGAAGCGGGCCACGCCATCGTGGGTCGTGTCGTGCCTGAGCATGATCCGGTGTACAAGGTGTCGATCATCCCGCGCGGTCGTGCGCTGGGTGTGACCATGTTCCTGCCGGAAGAAGATCGTTACAGCCTGTCCAAGCGTGCATTGATCAGCCAGATCTGCTCGCTGTACGGCGGTCGTATCGCTGAAGAAATGACCCTGGGCTTCGATGGCGTGACCACCGGTGCCTCCAACGACATCATGCGCGCCAGCCAGATTGCGCGGAACATGGTGACCAAGTGGGGTCTTTCGGAAAAACTCGGTCCGTTGATGTACGCCGAAGAAGAGGGTGAAGTGTTCCTTGGTCGCGGCGGTGGCGGTCAGAGTGCAAGCTTCTCTGGTGAGACAGCCAAGCTGATCGACTCCGAAGTGCGCAGCATCATCGATCAGTGCTATGGCACGGCGAAGCAGATTCTCTCGGACAACCGTGACAAGCTCGATGCGATGGCCGATGCCTTGATGAAGTACGAAACGATCGATGCCGAGCAGATCGACGACATCATGGCGGGTCGTCCGCCTCGCGAGCCGCGCGACTGGTCGGGTGGCACGGGTACTTCCGGCACCCCGCCGGTGGTGCAGGATGAGCGTCCGGAAACACCGATCGGTGGTCCTGCTGCTGACGTATAAGGTTTGAAATGACTTCTGTTCAGTCCTCGACCCGGTTGCCTTGCGGCAACCGGGTTCTTGATTTGGCCCAGACGCATGTCATGGGTATTCTCAATGTCACTCCTGATTCTTTCTCCGATGGTGGCCAATACAGCCAGCTCGACGCGGCCATGCGCCACGCCGAAGCCATGGTGGCGGCCGGTGCGACGCTGATCGACGTCGGTGGAGAATCCACCCGCCCCGGTGCCAGGGTCGTATCGCCACTGGAAGAGCTGGAGCGCGTAGCGCCCATTGTCGAGCGTATCAGTCGCGAACTGGATGTCATCATCTCGGTCGATACCTCCACACCAGCGGTCATGCGTGAAACTGCGCGCCTGGGTGCAGGGTTGATCAATGACGTGCGTTCGTTGCGTCGCGATGGTGCCCTGGATGCTGCAGCGGCCACCGGGCTGCCGGTCTGCCTGATGCACATGCTGGGCGAGCCGGGCGATATGCAGGACAATCCGCAGTATCAGGATGTCACCAGGGAGGTCGGCGAGTTTCTCGCCGAGCGCCTGCATCAGTGTTCTTTGGCGGGTATTCCGGCTGAGCGGATCATTCTTGATCCCGGCTTTGGCTTCGCCAAAACCTTGCAGCACAATCTAAGCTTGTTCAAACATATGGAAGCCTTGCATGCCTTGGGGCGGCCCCTGTTGGTCGGGGTTTCGCGAAAGAGCATGATTGGTCAGGCGTTGAATCGTCCGGTGGGAGATCGGCTGTATGGTGGTTTGGCGCTCGCGGCGCTGGCTTCGGCGAAAGGTGCGCGTATATTGCGCGTCCATGATGTAGCCGAAACAGTGGATGTGGTGCGGATGATCGCCGCAGTGGAATCAGCCGAATAAGAATGATGGAGCACCTATGAGCAAAAAATATTTTGGCACCGATGGTATTCGTGGGCGTGTCGGTGAATACCCGATTACTCCTGATTTCATGCTCAAGCTCGGCTGGGCTGCTGGCATGGCCTTCCGCAAGATGGGCGCCTGCAAGGTGCTGGTCGGCAAGGACACCCGAATCTCCGGCTACATGTTTGAGTCGGCGCTTGAAGCAGGGCTGACGTCGGCAGGTGCCGATGTGATGCTGCTGGGGCCGATGCCGACTCCGGCTATCGCCTATCTGACGCGTACTTTCCATGCCGAGGCAGGTATCGTCATCAGCGCGTCGCACAATCCGCATGATGACAACGGCATCAAGTTCTTCTCCGGCAAGGGCACCAAGCTCCCGGATGAAGTCGAACTGATGATCGAAGAATTGCTCGATACGCCAATGACCGTGGTGGAGTCGAGCAAGATCGGCAAGGTCTCGCGAATCAATGATGCGTCGGGACGCTATATCGAATTCTGCAAGAGCAGCGTGCCGACCGGCACCAGCTTCTCGGGCCTGAAAATCGTCATCGACTGCGCACACGGTGCGACTTACAAAGTGGCGCCGAGCGTGTTCCGCGAGTTGGGCGCTGAGGTCGTCGTACTGTCGGCGCAACCGAATGGATTGAACATCAACGACAATTGCGGCTCGACCCATATGGGGCCGCTGCAGGCTGCCGTCTTGGCTGAGAAGGCCGATCTGGGTGTTGCCTTCGATGGTGACGGTGACCGCGTTCAGATGGTCGATCACACCGGTGCGGTGGTGGATGGCGACGAACTGCTATTCATCATTGCCCGTGATCTGCATGAGCGCGACAAGCTGCAGGGCGGCGTGGTCGGAACCCTGATGAGTAACCTGGGGCTGGAGCTGGCCCTGGCGGACCTGGGTATTCCATTGGTGCGTGCCAACGTCGGCGACCGTTATGTCATTGCCGAGCTGCTGGAGCGCAACTGGATCGTGGGGGGTGAAAACTCCGGACACATCGTATGTTTCAGTCACACCACCACGGGTGATGCAATCATTGCGGCGCTGCAGGTGTTGATGGCGCTGCGCAGGCGTGACGAAGGTCTGGCGCAATCCCGACAGGCGCTGCGCAAGTGCCCTCAGGTGCTGATCAATGTGCGTTTCGGTGGCGGCGCAAGCCCTCTCGATCATCCGTCGGTCAAGGAAGCCAGCGAGCGTGTGACCAAGGCCATGGCTGGTCGCGGGCGTGTGCTGTTGCGCAAGTCCGGTACCGAACCGCTGGTGCGTGTGATGGTCGAAGGCGAAGACGAAACGCAGGTTCGTGGCTATGCCGAAGAGCTGGCAAAACTGGTTACTGAAGTTTCTGCCTGAATTCGGCTTGCCAGCCATGATTGTGTTGGGTAACATCTGCGCCCACTTTGACCGACGAGGTACAGCATGCGTCGCCCTATGGTAGCTGGTAACTGGAAGATGCACGGTACCCGCGCCAGCGTCGCTGAGCTGATCAACGGCCTTCGTGACTTGGCCTTGCCGAGCAGTGTTGATGTCGCGGTATTCCCGCCTTTGCTGCATATCAATCAAGTGATTGATGGCCTGGAAGGAAAGTCGATTTCGGTCGGCGCGCAGAATTCTGCGGTGGAGTCCGGGCAAGGTGCGTTGACCGGTGAGGTTGCACCGAGTCAGTTGGTGGATGCAGGTTGTTCCCTGGTGCTTGTCGGGCATTCCGAGCGCCGCCAGATCATGGGCGAGCAGGACGCAATGCTGATCCGCAAGTTCGCAGCGGCACAGGCATGTGGCTTGATCCCGGTGTTGTGCATAGGGGAGACCCTGGAGCAGCGTGAAGCCGGAAAGACTCTTGAGGTTGTCTCGCGTCAGCTGGGCAGTATCATTGAGGAGCTGGGTGTCGGTGCCTTTGCCAAGGCAGTGATCGCTTACGAGCCGGTCTGGGCCATTGGCACCGGGCTGACTGCAACGCCGCAGCAGGCGCAGGATGTGCACGCAGCCATTCGCGCCCAGTTGGCGGCAGAGAATTCTGAAGTCGCACAAGGTGTGCGGCTTCTATACGGCGGCAGCGTGAAGGCGGCCAATGCGGTCGAACTGTTCGGCATGCCGGATATCGATGGGGGTCTCATTGGTGGGGCTTCCCTGAATGCAGATGAGTTCGGTGCGATCTGTCGCGCCGCGGGAAACTGAAAAAATGCTGGAAACAGTCGTAGTCGTTTTTCATCTGCTGGGTGCATTGGGCGTAGTAGCTCTGGTTTTGCTGCAGCAGGGTAAAGGTGCGGATGCTGGCGCGTCTTTCGGAGCAGGTGCTTCAAATACTGTGTTCGGAAGCCAAGGTTCCTCTACCTTTCTTAGTAAGTTTACTGCTATACTTGCCGCAGGTTTTTTCATAACCAGCTTGGGGTTAGGTTACTTTGCTAAAGAGAAGGCTCAACAGCTGACTCAAGTAGGTCTCCCAAATCCAGCGGTACTGGAAGTTCCAAAGCAACAACCGGCTTCTGATGATGTCCCGGTGCTTCAAGAGCAAAAGTCGGCTACTCCAGCGACTGACGTGCCTCCAGCTCAAGAGCAGAAGTAAGAAGGGTTTCAAACGTAGTATTGCCGAGGTGGTGGAATTGGTAGACACGCAACCTTGAGGTGGTTGTGCCCATAGGGTGTAGGGGTTCGAGTCCCCTTCTCGGTACCAATTAGTCAGGAGAGCCCGCTGTTGCGGGCTTTCTTGCAGGTGGAAGGTTACATTGACCCTGTAGGGGATCGGTCGTATACTTCCGCCCCAGCTTTGTCGCGGGGTGGAGCAGTCTGGTAGCTCGTCGGGCTCATAACCCGAAGGTCGTCGGTTCAAATCCGGCCCCCGCAACCAGTTTAAGGAGCCCCTTTTAAGGGGCTTTTTGTTAGCTGGACACTTTCAACGCCGCTGTTCGACGGCGTTTCAAGGATGGGCGTTTCGCCCATTTTTTTATTTTGCATAGCATGCACATACATGCACTAGGGGGTTCAGGTGTCGAGCAAGCTAGAAGAGTTGCAGGCCTTGCTGGCCCCGGTGGTCGTGGCCCTAGGCTATGAATGCTGGGGTATCGAGTTTTCGGCTCAGGGTCGTCACTCGATGTTGCGCGTTTATATCGATAAAGAAGGCGGCGTGCTGGTGGACGATTGCGCCATCGTCAGCCGTCAGATCAGCGGTGTGCTGGATGTTGAAGATCCAATCACCGTTGAGTACACCCTTGAAGTTTCCTCGCCTGGCATGGAACGCCCTCTGTTCACTCTTGAGCAGTTTGCAAAATTTGCCGGTGAACAAGTGAAGATCAAGCTGCGCTCGCCTTTTGAAGGACGACGCAACTTTCAGGGCCTTCTGCGCGGCGTAGAAGAGCAGGATGTCGTGGTGCAGGTAGATGACCATGAGTTCCTGTTGCCGATCGATATGATCGACAAGGCCAACATTATTCCCAGTTTTGACTGAGGCGTGCCAGATACTGCGGATCCCGCGGATCCAATGGCTTGCGAAAGGCGAGGCGTACGATGAGCAAAGAAGTACTGCTGGTTGTTGAGTCGGTATCCAATGAAAAGGGCGTACCGGCAAACGTGATTTTTGAAGCGCTGGAGCTGGCCCTGGCCACTGCTACCAAGAAGCGTTTCGAAGACGAAGTTGATCTGCGTGTGGAAATCAACCGCCACACGGGTGCATACGAGACATTCCGTCGCTGGACGGTCGTCGAAGAAGCAGACCTGGACGATCCGGCCATCGAAACCTGGCCGAGCAAGGTTGCCGAAACGCATCCTGGCGCCAAGGTCGGTGACGTCGTGGAAGATAAGATCGAGTCCATCGAGTTCGGCCGCATCGCTGCGCAGACTGCCAAGCAAGTCATTGTGCAGAAAGTTCGCGAAGCCGAGCGCGCTCAGGTTGTTGACGCTTATCGCGAGCGCCTGGGTGAAATCATCTCCGGCACCGTGAAAAAAGTCACCCGCGACAACGTGATCGTTGATCTGGGCAACAACGCTGAAGCGTTGCTGGCCCGTGAAGACATCATTTCTCGCGAAACTTTCCGGGTTGGCGTGCGTCTGCGTGCGCTGCTCAAGGAAATCCGCACCGAGAACCGCGGCCCGCAGTTGATCCTGTCGCGTACCGCGCCGGAAATGCTGATCGAGTTGTTCCGCATCGAAGTGCCGGAAATTGCCGAAGGCCTGATCGAAGTGATGGCTGCGTCCCGTGATCCGGGTTCGCGCGCCAAGATCGCCGTTCGCTCCAAGGACAAACGCATCGACCCGCAGGGCGCTTGCATCGGTATGCGCGGTTCGCGCGTCCAGGCAGTGTCGGGTGAGTTGGGCGGTGAGCGTGTTGACATCGTTCTTTGGGACGACAACCCGGCTCAGTTCGTGATCAACGCCATGTCCCCGGCCGAGGTTGCGGCAATTATCGTTGACGAAGATGCCCACGCAATGGACATCGCCGTTGGCGCAGACAATCTGGCTCAGGCCATCGGTCGCGGTGGTCAGAACGTGCGTCTGGCTAGCCAGTTGACTGGCTGGACCCTGAACGTGATGACCGAATCGGACATCCAGGCTAAGCAGCAAGCAGAAACCGGCGACATCCTGCGCAACTTCATCGACGAGCTGGAAGTCGACGAAGACCTGGCACAGGTGCTGGTAGATGAAGGCTTCACCAGCCTGGAAGAGATTGCCTACGTACCGTTGGAAGAAATGCTCAACATCGACGGCTTTGACGAAGATACCGTCAACGAGCTTCGCGCTCGTGCCAAGGATCGCTTGTTGACCAAAGCCATCGCTACTGAGGAAAAGCTGGCAGACGCCCATCCGGCCGAAGACCTGCTCTCGCTTGAGGGTATGGACAAGGATTTGGCGATGGAACTGGCGGTGCGCGGCGTAATTACCCGCGAAGACCTGGCCGAGCAGTCTATTGACGACCTGCTCGACATCGACGGCATTGACGATGATCGTGCCGGCAAGTTGATCATGGCCGCCCGAGCCCACTGGTTCGAGTAATTAGGCGCGGCCTGAGGAGAGAAGTGCATGACGCAAGTCACGGTGAAACAACTGGCCGATGAGGTCAAAACACCGGTAGAGCGCCTGTTGCAGCAGATGCGTGAGGCAGGTCTGCCGCACACCGCCGCCGAAGAACATGTGACTGACAGTGAGAAGCAATCGTTGCTGACTCACTTGAAAAGCAGCCACAAGGCGAAAGTGGAAGAACCACGCAAGATTACGCTGCAGCGTAAAACCACCAGCACCCTGCGTGTTGCTGGCAGCAAGAGCATCAGCGTTGAAGTACGCAAGAAGAAAGTCTTCGTACAGCGCAGCCCGGAAGAAATCGAAGCCGAGCGCAAGCGTGAACTGGATGAACGTCGCGCAGTAGAAAATGCTGCTCGTCAGAAGGCTGAAGAAGAAGCCAAGCGTCGCGCCGAAGAAGAAGCGCGTCGCCAGCCTGCTGCTGCGCCGACCGCTCAAGCCGTACCTGTTGCAGCGCCTGCTGTGGTGGCTGAGCCAGTTCGCGAAAGCGCACCGGTTGTGGCAGCCGCTCCAGCTCCTGCGGCCGATACCCGCAAGCGCGACGAGCAGCGTCGTCCGGACAAGCCACGTGCCGACGACAACAGTCGTCGCGGTAGCGGCGATGGCGAGCGCAAAAACGCTCCGCATCGTGCTTCGGTCAAGGAAAAGGCTCCGGCTCCACGTGTTGCCCCACGTACTACCGACGAAGAAAGCGATGGCTTCCGTCGTGGTGGTCGCGGCAAGGCCAAGCTGAAGAAGCGCAACGCCCACGGTTTCCAGAGCCCTACCGGCCCTGTTGTGCGCGAAGTGAAGATCGGCGAGACCATCACTGTTGGCGATCTCGCTCAGCAGATGTCGGTGAAGGCTGCTGAAATCATCAAGTTCATGTTCAAACTGGGTACTCCAGCGACCATCAACCAGGTACTGGATCAGGAAACTGCCCAACTGGTTGCCGAAGAGCTGGGCCACAAAGTGACCCTGGTCAGCGACACCGCCCTGGAAGATTCCCTGGCCGAGTCCCTGAAGTTTGAAGGCGAGGCAGTTTCCCGTGCACCAGTCGTGACCGTAATGGGCCACGTTGACCACGGTAAGACTTCCCTGCTCGACTACATCCGTCGTGCCAAGGTTGCTGCTGGCGAAGCCGGTGGTATCACCCAGCACATCGGTGCTTACCACGTTGAAACCGACCGTGGCATGGTGACGTTCCTCGACACCCCTGGTCACGCTGCGTTTACCGCAATGCGTGCCCGTGGCGCCAAGGCGACCGACATCGTGATCCTGGTGGTTGCAGCGGACGACGGCGTGATGCCGCAGACCATTGAAGCTGTCCAGCACGCAGTAGCGGCTGGTGTGCCACTGGTTGTTGCGGTGAACAAGATCGACAAGCCAGGTGCTGACCTCGATCGCATCCGTAGCGAACTGTCGGTTCACGGCGTGACGTCGGAAGAGTGGGGTGGTGACACTCCGTTCGTACCGGTCTCGGCGAAGATGGGTACTGGCGTCGACGAACTGCTCGAAGCTGTATTGCTGCAAGCCGAAGTTCTGGAACTGACTGCCACTCCATCGGCTCCTGGCCGTGGCGTTGTGGTTGAATCCCGTCTCGACAAGGGCCGTGGTCCGGTGGCTACCGTTCTGGTTCAAGACGGTACCCTGCGCCAGGGCGACATGGTCCTGGTCGGTTCGAACTATGGCCGCGTTCGCGCCATGCTCGACGAGAACGGCAAGTCAATCAAGGAAGCCGGTCCGGCCATCCCTGTCGAGATCCTCGGCCTGGACGGTACCCCGGATGCTGGCGACGAGATGAGCGTGGTTGCCGACGAGAAGAAAGCCCGTGAAGTGGCTCTGTTCCGTCAAGGCAAGTTCCGCGAAGTCAAGCTGGCCCGTGCTCACGCCGGCAAGCTGGAAAACATCTTCGAAAACATGGGCCAGGAAGAGAAGAAGACGCTCAACATCGTCCTCAAATCCGACGTCCGTGGTTCGTTGGAAGCGTTGAACGGTGCCTTGAACGGCCTGGGTAACGACGAAGTGCAAGTGCGTGTAGTCGGTGGCGGTGTCGGTGGTATCACCGAATCCGACGCCAACCTGGCACTGGCCTCCAACGCTGTACTGTTCGGCTTCAACGTGCGTGCCGATGCCGGCGCGCGCAAGATCGTCGAGCAGGAAGGTCTGGATATGCGTTACTACAACGTGATCTACGACATCATCGAAGACGTCAAGAAAGCCCTGACCGGTATGCTCGGCAGCGATGTTCGCGAGAACATCCTGGGTATCGCCGAAGTGCGTGACGTGTTCCGTTCGCCGAAGTTTGGCGCGATCGCCGGTTGCATGGTTATCGAAGGTGTTGTGCACCGTAACCGTCCAATCCGTGTACTGCGTGAAGACATCGTTATCTTCGAAGGCGAGCTGGAATCCCTGCGCCGCTTCAAGGATGACGCTTCCGAAGTACGTGCCGGCATGGAATGCGGTATCGGCGTGAAGAGCTACAACGACGTTAAAGTCGGTGACAAGATCGAAGTCTTCGAGAAGGTGCAGGTTGCTCGCAGCCTCTAATTCGCGCACTTCAGGAGCCGTGACGGGTCGTCGCATGCAAATGCGCAGTTCGTCACCAGGACTCTAAACGCAACGCCCGGTCTGGCTTTTGTCAGGCCGGGCGTTTGCCGCTTTCAGACCACACGGGTTTCACCGTGAGGCAGTAACAGGTAACAAGACATGGCAAAAGAATATAGCCGTACCCAACGTATCGGCGATCAGATGCAGCGCGAGCTGGCACAACTGATCCGTCGTGAAGTCAAAGACCCGCGCGTCGGCCTGGTCACCATTACCGCAGTGGAAGTCAGCCGTGACGTCGGTCACGCCAAGATCTTCATCACCGTGATGGGGCAGGACAGCGCCGAAGAAATTGCACAAAGCATCAAGGTGCTGAACTCCGCCGCCGGTTTCCTGCGCATGCAACTGGCTCGCGAGATGAAACTGCGCAGCGTTCCACAGCTGCACTTCCACTACGACGAAAGCGTCGTGCGTGGTGCGCATCTGTCGGCATTGATCGAGCGCGCAGTGGCTGAAGACAATCAGCATCCGGTTGCGGCAGAAGCCGAAGACACCAAGGAGTAATCGGTGGCTCAGGTCAAACGTATCCGTCGTAACGTCAGCGGCATTATCCTTCTCGACAAGCCGCTGGGGTTCACCTCCAACGCGGCCTTGCAGAAGGTTCGCTGGTTGCTGAACGCCGAAAAGGCAGGTCATACCGGCAGTCTCGATCCCCTGGCCACCGGCGTGTTGCCGCTGTGCTTCGGTGAGGCGACCAAGTTCTCGCAATACCTGCTCGACTCCGACAAGGGTTATGAAACCCTGGCGCAACTGGGCAAGACCACCACCACGGCGGATGCCGAAGGTGAAGTTTTGCAGGAGCGCCCGGTGACCGTTGGTCGCACCGATGTCGAGGCTGTACTGCCGAAATTTCGTGGGCAAATCAGTCAGATACCGCCGATGTACTCGGCACTCAAGCGTGATGGACAGCCGCTGTACAAGCTGGCTCGTGCAGGCGAAGTAGTGGAGCGCGAACCGCGTTCTGTTACTATTACGCGCTTGGAATTGCTGGCCTTCGAAGGTGATACTGCGCGGCTGGCGGTGGATTGCACTAAAGGCACCTATATCCGCACCTTGGTGGAGGATATTGGTGAGCAACTCGGTTGTGGCGCTTACGTTGCAGAACTGCGACGTACCCAGGCCGGGCCATTCACCCTGGCGCAGACGGTTACTCTCGAAGAGCTGGAAGCGGTACATGCCGAAGGCGGCAACGAAGCGGTCGATCGCTTCCTGATGCCATCGGACAGCGGCCTGCTGGATTGGCCACTATTGCAGTTCTCGGAAGCGAGTGCGTTCTACTGGCTCAACGGCCAGCCGGTACGTGCCCCGGATGCTCCGAAGTTCGGCATGGTGCGGGTACAGGATCACAATGGTCGCTTCATCGGTATCGGTGAAGTGAGCGAAGACGGGCGCATCGCGCCGCGTCGACTGATTCGGTCAGAATGACCGGACGAGGGTGGCTGTCAACAGGCACGGTCACTACTCATTTTTAGATACAGGGATTTGTCCCTGGCCTGTTGAAACTGTTTTTCTGAAACAGTTTCCTGATAAAAGGATTGCCTCATGGCTCTCGACGTTCAAGAAAAAGCTCAAATCGTAGCTGACTACCAGCAAGCTGTTGGTGACACCGGTTCGCCAGAAGTGCAAGTTGCACTGCTGACCCACAACATCAACAAGCTGCAAGGTCACTTCAAGGCCAACGGTAAAGACCACCACTCCCGTCGTGGTCTGATCCGCATGGTTAACCAGCGTCGTAAGCTGCTGGACTACCTGAAAGGCAAGGATCTGGGTCGCTATCAGACTCTGATCGGTCGCCTGGGTCTGCGTCGCTAATAAGCGATTGCGCTAGAGGTTGGTTGTCTGTCGTGCACCAGCGGGTTTCCCGCCGGCGCATGGCAGGCTCCCAGCCTCAAGTTTTATCTGGATACCTGCTTTGCCTGAGTAACACCTGGACAAACCAGTCGGGCCGATTCCCGACATTGCCCAAGAATTTCGCAAGAAACCAGTTCCCCCAAGAGCCACAAAGAAGGTAGGACACCGTGAACCCGGTAATCAAAAAATTCCAGTTCGGTCAGTCGACCGTTACCCTCGAGACTGGCCGTATCGCCCGTCAGGCCTCCGGCGCAGTATTGGTCACCGTTGACGACGATGTCAGCGTATTGGTGACCGTAGTCGGTGCAAAACAAGCCGATCCAGGCAAGGGCTTCTTCCCTCTGTCTGTTCACTACCAGGAAAAGACTTACGCTGCCGGTAAGATCCCTGGCGGTTTCTTCAAGCGCGAAGGCCGTCCTTCCGAGAAAGAAACCCTGACTTCCCGACTGATCGACCGTCCGATCCGTCCGCTGTTCCCGGAAGGCTTCATGAACGAAGTGCAGGTTGTCTGCACCGTCGTTTCCACCAGCAAGAAGACCGATCCGGACATCGCTGCGATGATCGGTACCTCGGCTGCGCTGGCGATCTCCGGCATTCCTTTCGATGGCCCGATCGGCGCTGCCCGCGTTGCCTTCCACGAAAGCACCGGCTACCTGCTGAACCCGACCTACGAGCAACAGGCTGCTTCGAGCCTGGACATGGTCGTTGCCGGTACTTCGGACGCCGTACTGATGGTTGAGTCGGAAGCCAAAGAGCTGACCGAAGACCAGATGCTGGGCGCGGTACTGTTTGCTCACGACGAGTTCCAGGTTGTGATCAACGCCGTTAAAGAACTGGCCGCTGAAGCTGCCAAGCCAACCTGGACCTGGGCTCCTGCGCCAGAAGCCACCGAACTGTTGGGCGCTATCCGTGCCGAGTTCGGCGAAGCGATCTCCCAGGCCTACACCATCACCGTCAAGGCCGACCGTTACGCTCGCCTGGGCGAGTTGAAGGACCAGGTCGTTGCCAAGCTGTCCGGTGAAGAAGGCCAGCCTTCTTCCAGCGAAGTCAAAGCGGCTTTCGGCGAAATCGAATACCGCACCGTTCGCGAAAACATCGTAAACGGCAAGCCACGTATCGACGGTCGCGACACCAAGACCGTACGTCCGTTGAACATCGAAGTCGGTGTCCTGCCAAAAACCCACGGTTCGGCTCTGTTCACCCGTGGCGAAACCCAGGCTCTGGTCGTTGCAACTCTGGGTACTGCCCGTGATGCACAGCTGCTCGACACCCTGGAAGGCGAGAAGAAAGACCCGTTCATGCTGCACTACAACTTCCCTCCGTTCTCGGTAGGCGAGTGTGGTCGCATGGGTGGCGCTGGTCGTCGCGAAATCGGTCACGGCCGTCTGGCCCGTCGTTCGGTTTCGGCCATGCTGCCTGCCGCTGACGTGTTCCCGTACACCATCCGTGTTGTGTCGGAAATCACCGAATCCAACGGTTCGAGCTCGATGGCTTCCGTTTGCGGCGCTTCCCTGGCCCTGATGGACGCCGGTGTGCCGATGAAGGCGCCGGTTGCCGGTATCGCCATGGGTCTGGTTAAAGAAGGCGAGAAATTCGCCGTCCTGACCGACATCCTGGGTGACGAAGACCACCTGGGCGATATGGACTTCAAGGTAGCCGGTACCGCCAAAGGCGTCACCGCGCTGCAGATGGACATCAAGATCAAGGGCATCACCGAAGAAATCATGGAGATCGCTCTGGGCCAAGCCCTGGAAGCGCGCCTGAACATCCTCGGCCAGATGAACCAGATCATTGGCCAGTCGCGTACCGAACTGTCGGCCAACGCTCCGACCATGATCGCGATGAAGATCGACACCGACAAAATCCGTGATGTCATCGGTAAAGGCGGCGCGACCATTCGTGCGATCTGTGAAGAGACCAAGGCTTCGATCGACATCGAAGACGACGGTTCGATCAAGATCTTCGGCGAAACCAAGGAAGCGGCTGAAGCAGCACGTCAGCGCGTTCTGGGTATCACCGCTGAAGCCGAGATCGGCAAGATCTACGTTGGTAAGGTTGAGCGCATCGTCGACTTCGGCGCATTCGTCAACATCCTGCCGGGCAAGGACGGTCTGGTACACATCTCCATGCTGAGCGACGCTCGCGTTGAGAAAGTGACCGACATCCTGAAAGAAGGCCAGGAAGTGGAAGTACTGGTACTGGACGTGGACAACCGCGGCCGTATCAAGCTGTCCATCAAAGACGTGGCAGCGGCCAAGGCTTCGGGCGTTTAATTACGCCTCACGCCTGACCGCTTCAACGTTGTAGAAAATGCCCCGCCGTGAAAACGGCGGGGCATTTTTTTGTCTGTAGATCACAGAGATGACTGGCGACGTTGCCGGAGTCGAAACTCAGTGCTAGGTTTAGCCCACCGCCCGTGTAGCTCAGCCGGTAGAGCAGCGCACTCGTAACGCGAAGGTCGCAGGTTCGATTCCTGTCTCGGGCACCATGTCCCCCCGGTTATTTCACCTTTCTGCTCAGGTCCTCGACGGTGCGCTTGAGGTTCTCGAGTTCGCGGTCCTGATCGCTGACCTCCCGCTTCAGGCTGGAAATCTCGCTGCTGTTCGAACTGGAACTGGAGCCGCTATTGCGCTTGAGCTCTTCAACCTGTTTGCCGAGGTTGTTGATGTCGCGCTCCTGCTCGGCCAGCGTGCGCTTGAGTTCGTCGATTTCCTTGCTGCTCGAGCTTGAGCTGGAACCGCTATTGCGCTTGAGCTCTTCGAGCTGCCGGGTCTGGTTGTCGATCGTATCCTGCATTTTTTTCAGATCGTCGAGGCTGTAATCGCTTCTCACGAGCACGTCTTTGCCAAATTCATTGTGAATGACTGTGAGTTTGTCGCCGGAGGACGTGTAACCGCTACTCAATTCAACACTGGCCAGTGCGGTTCCCGGTAGCGCCAGGGCTCCCAGCAAGGTTGTCACCACCGTCGCGGACACAACAGACGAAAACTTCGAAAAGCTGCGCATCACCTGGATTCCTTGTGAAGTGCTGATATGGCACATCGCTATGACTGGGGGGTTTGAATTTATGTTCCCGCCGTCATCAAAACATCGTGTGCACAACTTTTTGTGGGGAGATGCAAAGAGACGTGTAAATCCGCAGCCAAACGTCCTATATTCGGAGCCTGCCTGAGCACCGCCCAGCAGTTTTCAGATGATCCAGAATGGTTCTGAAGGCCAGATGAACCGGGCCTGATCCGGTTTTTGTGTCAGAGAGATCCTTGAAGATCCAGATCCATCTTCCATTCCCAGATCAGCGAGAACGCCATGACCGTTAAAGAGATGACCCAGCAAGCCCGACACGAAGAAGCGCTGAAGAAGTACGTGCTGGATGCCCCCGAACTGATGGACGAGATCAAGGACTTGAGTCCCGATGATCAGAAAGACCAGATTCAATGGGCTTTCGAGGACGAGGCGGAAGCCCAGGGCTTGCAGCCGTGGGAATTGACGCTCAAGTACACCTCAACGCCGGAGGAGTACGAAGCAGAACGCCTGAAGCTGCATAAAGAAGCTGCCGAGGTGCTGGGCGTCGGGTGGGAAGAGTACTGCGAGATGAACAATCTGGTGGTTTGAAAGCAGCTTCAAGCTTCAAGCGGCAAGCTACAAGTCAAAGCAGATCCGCTTGAAGCTTGCAGCTTGCCGCTTGTAACTGCTCCTAGAGACTCAAGCGCATCGACAGATCGACCGCCTTCACATCCTTGGTCATCGCACCGATCGAAATGTAATCCACCCCGGTCTGTGCAATCGGCAGCAACGTGCTTTCGTTGATCCCGCCGCTGGCCTCCAGTTTGGCCTTGCCGGTGTTCAGGCGCACGGCTTCGCGCATGTCGTCCAGGCTCAGTTCATCGAGCATGATGATGTCGGCACCGGCCGCCAGCGCTTCCTTGAGTTCATCCAGGCTTTCCACTTCAATCTCGACCGGTTTGCCCGGGGCGATCTTGTGCGCGGCGGCGATGGCCTGCGCGATGCCGCCGCTGGCGGCGATGTGGTTTTCCTTGATCAGGAAGGCGTCATACAGGCCGATGCGGTGGTTATGGCAGCCGCCGCAGGTCACGGCGTACTTTTGCGCCAGGCGCAGCCCCGGCAGTGTTTTGCGGGTGTCGAGCAGCTTGACCTGAGTCTCGGCCACGAAGTCCGCCAGGTATTGCGCGCGGGTTGCCACGCCGGAGAGCAATTGCAGGAAGTTCAGGGCGCTGCGTTCGCCGGTCAGCAGCGAGCGCGCAGGGCCTTCGAGGTGGAACAGCACCTGATTGGGCGTCACCCGTTCACCATCTGCAACCTGCCAGTGCACCGCCACCCGTGGGTCCAGTTGCCTAAACACGGTATCCACCCAGGCGGTGCCGCTGATGACGGCCGCGTCACGGGTAATGATGGTCGCTTTGGCCAGGCGTTCGGCCGGTATCAACTGCGCGGTGATGTCGCCGCTGCCGATGTCTTCACGCAACGCACGGCGCACGTTGGCTTCGATTTCGGCGGTCAGATCGGCGAGACGTAGATTCGGCATAACGGACTCCACAAACAAAGTGGCTCGATTATAGGGCCATGGCGCGGACCAACCCAAGGCATCAGAGCGTTACGTTGGTGCTGGCGCCTGCATTTGGTCGAATCCCTGCCGTTGTCGGCGTTGACCGTCGATTCCGAACAAACGCCTGTTTGAGATCAGCAACCTCCAGCGCCTCAAACACGGCAAGGGATCGCGCCCCGGGGGATTATCGCGGCATACTGTGCCAACACAGTCGCCGTTGAAGGAATATGTATGCAGTTGGACCCCGCGAGCGGTTGGATTCAGGGTGTGCATGTCTGCCCCTCACCCAACTTCAATGCGCGCCCCACAGGCGAAGTTTCCCTGCTGGTGATCCACAACATCAGCCTGCCGCCGGCACAGTTCGCCACCGGCAAGGTGCAGGAGTTTTTCCAGAATCGTCTGGATGTCACCGAACATCCCTACTTTGAAGGGATCGTGGATTTGCGGGTGTCGGCGCACTTTCTGATCGAGCGTGACGGTACCGTCACTCAGTTTGTTTCATGCCTTGAGCGTGCGTGGCATGCGGGTGTCTCGAGCTTCGAGGGGCGGGAAACCTGTAACGATTTTTCAGTGGGCATCGAGCTCGAAGGCACGGATGATCTGCCGTTCACCGACGCGCAATACAGCGCGTTGACAGCCCTGACCCGTCAGTTGCAACAGGCGTTCACGGCAATCACCACAGAGCGCATCTGCGGGCACAGCGACATTGCACCGGGGCGCAAAACCGATCCAGGGCCGGCGTTCGACTGGGCACGCTATCGTGCCGCCCTGGCACAAGAGGAAGGACGATGAGTTTTCTGGTGTTGCTGTTGGCGGTGTGGATCGAGAAGTTCTCGGCCCTGCGCCATCGGGTTCAGCGTGACAATGGCTGGACACACGAGCTGAACAAGCTTGAGGCCAGCCCGCGACTTTCAAACCGGCCATGGCTGGTGTTGGCGGTACTGGTCTTGTTGCCGGTGGCGTTGCTCGGTTTGCTGCTGGTCGTCATCGAGCCGGTGGCCTACGGGTTGCTGGCGTTGCCGATCCATTTGCTGGTAGTGATCTACAGCCTGGGACGTGGTGATCTGCTGGGCGATCTCGGGCCGTTCCGCGATGCCTGGCGTCGAGAGGACCTGCAAGCGGCGGCCCATGTCGCCAAGCGCGATCTGGATATCTGCGCAGACAGTGGCGAGCAGCTGCTGGAGCAGGTCGAAGGGCATTTGCTGTGGGAGGCCTACCATAGCTTTTTCGCGGTGATTTTCTGGTACTTCCTGTTGGGGCCGGTCGCGGCGCTGAGTTATCGGCTGCTGGCGCTGGCCGAAGAGCACGGGAAAAACCCGGCGGTGGTCGAGCGCGCCGGGCAACTGCGTCACGCCTTCGACTGGTTGCCGGTGCGTCTGCTGGCGGCGAGCCTGGCGTTGGTCGGCAATTTTGTCGCGGTCAGTCGGGTCATGCTGCATGAGCTGCTGAACTGGAACATAAGCGCCGCGCAACTGATCGTGAAAGTCGGGCTGGTGGCCGGTGAAATTCCGGCGCCAGTGACCGGCGTAGAAGGTATCAACAATCTGGACCGCATCTGGGCGCTGCTGTTGCGTGCAGCGGTGCTCTGGTATGCCGGATTTGCGTTGTGGACAGTCCTGCATTAACGCTGCATTCAGAGCAAGCTCCTTAGCCACAGGGCGATCACTAGTCCGAAGTGCTTCGCCCTGTCGTTAACCTTAAGTTACAAAACCCCCTGCCGATTTAAGTTATACAGAGATAGCGCCGAATAGTGGCTATCTGCTTTCTGTCTGCGCCTGCCAATAAAAAAAATAAAAAATTGAAGGGAGACATCCAGTGAAGAGCTTGCTCTATCCCGCTGTCGCACTGATGAACCGCCTGAGCTTCGGCATGAAGTTCAGCCTGATCAGCGTACTGTTCCTGGTGCCGATGCTGGTGACCAACTTCTATCTGGTGCGTGACTCCTACCGCGAATTCCAGGGCACGCGCATCGAACTGCAAAGTCTCGACCTGTTGGGCAGCAGCCTGACGCTGCGGCGCGATCTGGAAACCCTGAACAACCTGGTGCAGATCAATGTCAGCCTCGGCCAATCCGGCAAGGCCGGCAATGTCGAATCGAAAGTCAGCGCCCTTGAACAGAATATTCTGACTCGCCTGCAAGGGCTGACGGCGATGACCAGCGACCCGGAGCAGGTCGCGGTGTTTGATGGCAAACGCGATGAAATGATCGCCGCGTTCAAGGCCCAGCAAACGGAAAACTCCCTGCAAAGCAAAAGTGCCTTGATCGGCAAGCTGGTGGGCAGCGCGCAGATTTTCAGCCAACTCATCACCAGCCAGTCCGGCCTCAGTCGCGACAACCAGAGCGACATGCGCCAGTTGAGCGAGCTCGTCACCCTCGTCACGCCACGGGTCACCCAGATCCTGGGCGAAGGTCGGGCAATGGGGTCTTATTCGTTGGGGCAGGGGTTCATCAACTCGGCTTCGAGTACTCGTTTCGATGAATTGTTGGCGCAGATTGAAAAGCTCCAGGCCGAGTATGGCCTGAAGCTGCAGGATGCCCTGGGTTCCAGCAAAGCCGCACGCGATACCCTGACCGCTCAGGCCGATAGCAGCCGGGCATCCTTGAAGAAAGCCAGCGAGCTGTTCGAAGAACAAGTGGTCATGGCCGATACCCTCGACGCGCCGTGGCAGGTTTTTTACGATCAGGTCAGCGCCCTGATGGACCAGACCTACCAACTCAACGAAGCGACCCTGAAGTATCTGGGCCCGCAGTTGCAGCAACGCCTGGACCAGAACCGCACGCACATGGTCTTGCAGGCCGTGGCGTTGTCAGTCGTATTTGTGTTGATCTTTTATCTCTACGGCGCTTTCTATGCCTCGACCCGCACCACGCTCAAGCGCCTGGGGGCGGTGATGGATAAGGTGGCGGCCGGCGACATGACCGTGACCTTCAGCGCCCACAGTCGCGATGAACTGGGGGAGCTGGGCGAGGTATTCAACGGCACGGTGAAAAAGATCCATGACCTGATCGAGCGGGTGGGGCAGACCGTTAGCGAAGTCGAGCGTCAGGCCGGGCAAGTGGAAAACGTTTCCGCGCAAAGCAACCAGGCCGTCGCCGGGCAGCGCACACAGATCGAACAAGTGGCCACGGCGATGAACCAGATGTCGGCCACTTCCCAGGAGGTCGCGCGCAGTGCCGCCGCAGCGGTGAGTAGTGCTCACAGTGTCAACGATGAAACCATCAGTGGCCGCAGTTTGGTGGAGTCTCAGCAAGGCAGCATTGCCGCGTTGGCCAGCGAGATCGATCAATCGGTACTGGTGATCAACCAACTGGCCAGCGACAGCCAGTCCATCAGCCGCGTGCTCGAAGTGATCAAGAGCATCGCCGAGCAGACCAACCTGCTGGCGCTCAATGCCGCCATCGAGGCAGCACGGGCCGGTGAGCAGGGCCGTGGTTTCGCCGTGGTGGCCGATGAAGTCCGGACCCTGGCCAAACGAACCCAGCAATCGACCGAAGAAATCGAGCAGATGATCGCCAGGCTCCATGGCGGTGTCGGCGCGGCGGTCAAGGCCATGGGCACCAGCCATGAAATGGCCAACGGCACGGTCGGGCAGTCGGAAAAGGTCCAGCGGGCGCTGGAAAACATTCTGGGAGCGGTCGGCATGATCGTCGACCAGAACCAGCAGATTGCCGCCGCTGTGGAGCAGCAAACCGCCGTGGCCCACGACATCGACCAGAACATCGTCGAGATCAATCGCGCCGGCGAGCGCGCCGCTGAAGGTGCGCATCAGACCGAAGATGCCAGCCGGGCGTTGTCGGCCCAGGTCGTGGAGTTGAAACAGTTGATCAGCGCATTCCGGGTTTGAAAGACCGCTCGGGAACCCTGTAGGAGCAGCCTGCTCGCGAAAGCGGTCCTTCAGCCACATTGACGTTGAATGTGCCGCTATCTTCGCGGGCAAGCCCGCTCCCACAGTTGGCGGGTGCTGGCCGTTATGACCAGTTAAACAACTCGCAGGCATTGGCCGTACTGGCCGCGGCCAATTGCTCGGGGCTGATCGTCATGATGTCGGCCAGTGCCGCGCAGATCGCCGGCAAGTGTGCCGGGCTGTTGCGCTGGCCGGGGAACATGGCTGGGGCCATGTCCGGCGAGTCGGTTTCCAGCACCACCGAATCCAGTGGCAGTTCGCCGAGCACACGGTGCATGCGCAACGCCTGCGGCCAGGTCGGTGCGCCACCAAGACCGAGTTTGAAACCCAGCTTGATGTATTCCCGGGCTTCTTCCTTGCTGCCGGCAAAGGCGTGGATGATGCCGGCCCGTTTCAGGCGAAAGCGTTTGAGCGTGGCAATCACCGCCGCATGGCTACGCCGCACATGGATCAATGCCGGAAGCGCGAAATCCGCCGCCAATTGCAATTGCGCCTCGAACAACGCCTGCTGGCGGTCGCGGTCCAGGGTTTCGATGAAGTAGTCCAGGCCGATCTCGCCGACTGCACATAGTTGCTGATGGCCGGCCAGGCGGGTTAGCCAATCGCCGAGTTCGCTCAAGTCTTCAGGGCGATGATCGTCCAGATACACCGGATGCAAACCGAACGCCGCATGCAGGTCGGGATCACTTTGCACCAGCTCCCAGACCCGCTGCCAATTGGCCTGATAAACCCCCAGCACCACGATCCGCCGCACCCCGAGGGCGCGGCTTTCGGCCAGCAGCGCCTGGCGGTCGACGTTGAAGTCCGGAAAATCCAGATGGGTGTGGGTGTCGATCAGCTCCACGGTTCAGTCCTGGAGAATACGCTGCTTGAACGTGCGCGGTATGGCCTGCACGCCGGGCCGGTAATCCGACTGCTCGATGGCTGCCAGGGCCAGCGCGAGGGCCTTGTCGGCGATCAACTGGTGTTGCTGGGCCATGGCGTTGACCGGCAGCGGCAGGAAGTCCAGCAACTGGGTGTCGCCGAACGTGCCGAGGCGCAGCGGGCGGTTTTTCAGCGGGAAGTCGTGCAGCGCATCGAACACGCCCTGAAGCAGCACGTAGGATGTGGTCACCAGGGCATCGGGCAAATGGCCCAGGCGCTGCAGCAACTCTTCCATCAATTGTTTGCCGCACTCACGGCTGAAGGACTCACCTTCTTCGATCAACACCTCGCCGTTGAACCCGACGAGCGCCTCTTTGAAGCCTGCGCAACGTTCCTGGCTGATGCTCAGCTCCGGGCGGGCGCCGATCAACGCGATCTGTTTGGGCAAGGGATCGAGCAGGCTGCGGGTCAGTTGCAGGCTGGCTTCGCGGTCGTCACTGATCACTGAACAGAAATGCTCGGGTTCCATGACCCGGTCGATGGCGATGATCGGAATGCCCTTGGCCTGCAGTTGCCGATAGCTGTCGTCTCCGGCCGGCAGGCAGCTGGCAACGATCAGTGCGTCGCAGCGCCGGGCGCGGAACAGTTGCAGCAGTTGCCGTTCGCTGTCCGGCGCATCGTCGGAACTGGCGATCAGCAACTGATAACCCCGGGCCCGCGCACCTTGCTCCAGCAATTTGGCGATTCGCGCGTAACTGGGGTTTTCCAGATCCGGCAGAATGAACCCCAGTGTGCGGGTGTGCCGGCTGCGCAAACCGGCGGCCTGTGGGTTAGGCGTGAAGCCATGTTGTTCGACGACCGCGCGCACGCGTTCGACGGTAGCGCTGCTGATGCGCTGTTGTTCGGCCTTGCCATTGATGACATAGCTGGCGGTGGTGACGGACACACCGGCCAACTGGGCGATATCACTGAGTTTCAACCCGCTGTTTCCTTGTTTTTTCGAGATTGCCTCGACATTTTCGTCAATCCTAACCGATTAAGGCAGGCGACCATTGTCGCAACGTATCCGACAAGTTGGACTTCAAGGATGGGCCAATATCGAGTAACGTGCCAATCGATCTAGATTAAACGTTTCAGCAAGCGTATTTTCTACGTTTTAGGCGCCTTTGGCCGGTTCTGCCGTGAAACCGCCAAAAGCGCTGACCAAGCGCCTAAGCTGACTCATTCAAAACAATACCTGGTGCCCCAAGGCGCCAAAAAGGAGAAAGCATGCTCGAGCTCACTGTAGAGCAGATTTCCATGGGCCAATCGGCTGTGGATAAGTCCGCAGCGCTGCAATTGCTGGCCCGGCACCTGGTCGCCGACGGCCTGGTTGCCGAGGGTTATCTCGCCGGTTTGCAGGCGCGGGAAGCCCAGGGCTCGACCTTTCTCGGTCAAGGTATTGCCATCCCCCACGGTACGCCCGAAACCCGCGAACTGGTGTTCACCACCGGTGTGCGCCTGATGCAGTTCCCTGAAGGTGTGGACTGGGGCGACGGTCATATCGTTTACCTGGCGATCGGTATCGCCGCCAAATCCGATGAGCACCTGCGCCTGCTGCAATTGCTCACCCGCGCCCTCGGCGAGACTGACCTGGGCCAGGCCCTGCGTCGCGCCGGTTCCGCCGAAGCCTTGCTGAAGTTGCTGCAAGGCGCGCCGCAGGAACTGGCGCTGGATGCGCAGATGATCGGCCTCGGTGTGGCGGCCGAAGATTTCGAAGAGCTGGTCTGGCGCGGTGCACGTCTGTTGCGGCAGGCCGACTGCGTGAGCAACGGTTTCTCCGCCGTGTTGCAGCAGGTTGAAGCGCTGCCCCTGGGCGATGGCCTGTGGTGGCTGCACAGCGAGCAAACGGTGAAGCGTCCGGGCCTGGCCTTCGTCACCCCGGACAGACCGCTGCGTTATCTCGGCCAGCCACTCACTGGACTGTTCTGCTTGGCCAGCCTCGGCGAGGCCCATCAAGCCCTGCTCGAACGCCTGTGCGCGTTGTTGATCGAAGGGCGTGGCCATGAGCTGGGGCGCGCCACCAGCAGCCGCAAGGTCCTCGAAGTGCTCGGTGGCGAAGTGCCCGCCGACTGGCCCAGCGCGCGAATTGCATTGGCCAACGCCCACGGTTTGCATGCGCGGCCGGCGAAAATCCTCGCGCAACTGGCAAAGAGTTTTGACGGTGACATCCGTGTGCGCATCGTCGATGGTCACGACAGCGCCGTGTCGGTAAAGAGTTTGAGCAAGTTGCTCAGCCTCGGCGCCCGTCGGGGGCAGGTCCTGGAAATCATCGCCGAACCGGGCATCGCGGCGGATGCGTTGCCGGCCTTGTTGGCCGCCATCGAAGAAGGCCTCGGCGAGGAAGTCGAACCGTTGCCGCCGGTAAGCCAGGTGCGCGAAGTCGTTGCCGATATGGCCGAAGTGGTCCTCGCCCCGGTGTCAGGCAGCGTGGTTCAGGCGATTGCCGCCGCCCCGGGGATCGCCATCGGCCCGGCGCATATTCAAGTGCTGCAAACCATCGATTACCCGTTGCGCGGCGAGTCCGCCGGCATCGAGCGTGAGCGTCTCCAGCAAGCCCTGGCGCAGGTTCGCCGTGACATCCAGGGGCTGATCGAGCGCAGCAAGAGCAAAGCCATCCGCGAAATCTTCATCACCCACCAAGAGATGCTCGACGACCCGGAACTGACCGATGAGGTCGATACGCGCCTCAAGCAGGGCGAAAGCGCCGAGGCGGCGTGGATGGCCGTGATTGAAGCGGCGGCCCGGCAGCAGGAAGCGTTGCAGGATGCCTTGCTCGCCGAGCGTGCGGCCGACTTGCGCGACATCGGGCGTCGGGTGTTGATGCAACTCAGCGGCATCGAAACCCCGAGCGAACCGGACCAACCGTACATTCTGGTGATGGACGAGGTCGGCCCGTCCGACGTCGCGCGTCTCGACCCCGCTCGCGTGGCGGGGATTCTCACCGCCCGGGGTGGCGCTACGGCGCACAGTGCGATTGTCGCCCGGGCCCTGGGCATTCCGGCACTGGTCGGCGCCGGCCCCGGCGTGTTGCTGCTGGCGCCGGGCACGCCGTTGCTGCTCGATGGCCAGCGTGGTCGCCTGCATGTGGACGCTGACGCGGCGACCCTGCAACGCGCCACGGCCGAACGCGATACCCGCGAGCAACGCTTGAAGGCGGCGGCTGAACGGCGCCATCAACCGGCGCTGACCACCGATGGCCACGCCGTCGAAGTGTTCGCCAATCTCGGTGAAAGCGCCGGTGTGGCTGGCGCGGTGGAGCAGGGCGCCGAAGGCATTGGCCTGTTGCGCACTGAACTGATTTTCATGGCCCACCCGCAAGCGCCCGACGAAGCGACCCAGGAAATCGAGTACCGCCGCGTCCTCGACGGTCTGGCCGGGCGGCCGCTGGTGGTGCGCACCCTCGATGTCGGTGGCGACAAACCGCTGCCGTACTGGCCGATTGCGAAGGAAGAGAACCCCTTCCTCGGCGTGCGCGGCATTCGCCTGACCTTGCAGCGCCCGCAGATCATGGAAGCACAACTGCGCGCCTTGCTGCGGGCTGCCGACAACCGGCCGCTGCGGATCATGTTCCCGATGGTGGGCAGCGTCGACGAGTGGCGCCAGGCCCGTGACATGACCGAGCGCCTGCGTGTGGAAATCCCGGTCGCTGACCTGCAACTGGGGATCATGATCGAAGTGCCGTCGGCGGCATTGCTGGCGCCGGTACTGGCCAAAGAGGTCGACTTTTTCAGCGTCGGTACCAACGACCTGACCCAATACACCCTGGCCATCGACCGTGGCCATCCGACGCTGTCGGCCCAGGCCGATGGCTTGCATCCGGCGGTGCTGCAACTGATCGACATCACCGTGCGCGCGGCCCATGCTCACGGCAAATGGGTCGGTGTGTGCGGCGAGCTGGCGGCCGACCCGCTGGCGGTGCCGGTGCTGGTCGGCCTCGGGGTGGATGAGCTCAGCGTCGGGGCGCGCAGCATTGCCGAAGTCAAGGCGCGGATTCGCGAACTGGGCTTCACTCAGACTCAAACCCTTGCCCGACAGGCCCTGGCCGTGGGCAGCGCCAATGAAGTGCGCGCATTAGTGGAGGCCCTGTAATGGCCCGGATTCTTACCCTGACCCTCAACCCGGCGCTGGACCTGACCGTCCAGTTGCCGCGCCTTGACGCCGGCCAAGTCAACCGCAGCGATGTGATGCACACCCACGCCGCCGGCAAAGGCGTGAACGTGGCGCAAGTGCTGGCGGACCTCGGGCATCAGCTGACCGTCAGTGGCTTTCTCGGCGAAGACAACCTGCAAGCGTTCGAAACATTGTTCGCCAAACGCGGTTTTGTCGATGCCTTCATCCGTGTTCCGGGCGAGACCCGCAGCAATATCAAACTGGCGGAAAGCGACGGCCGCATCACCGACATCAACGGGCCGGGGCCGCAGGTCAGCGAGGCGGCGCAGCAGGCCTTGATGGATCGACTGGAGCAGATTGCCCCGGGGCACGATGCGGTGGTGGTCGCCGGAAGCTTGCCGTTGGGCGTCAGCGCGCAATGGTTGCAGGCATTGATTTTGCGCTTGAAGCACCTGGGGCTGAACGTCGCCCTCGACACCAGCGGCGAGGCGTTGCGTGCAGCGCTGAAAGCGGGGCCATGGCTGATCAAACCCAACACTGAAGAGCTGGCCGAGGTGCTGGATTGCGAGGTTGTGTCGGTCAGTGCCCAGGCCTTGGCGGCGGAGCGTTTGCACGGTCAGGGCATCGAGCATGTGGTGATCTCCCACGGAGCCGAAGGCGTGAACTGGTTCAGCGTCGGCTCGGCACTGCATGCCACGCCACCCAGGGTCAGCGTCGCCAGCACGGTGGGCGCGGGTGATTCGTTGCTGGCGGGGATGCTCCACGGTTTGCTCAGTGCCGATACGCCGGAGCAGACCTTGCGCACCGCCACGGCGATTGCCGCGATGGCAGTGACCCAGATCGGATTCGGCATTGGCGATGCAGCGCAACTGGCGCAGCTCGAACAGGGTGTGCGCGTGCGTCCCCTGACAGAACAATAAGAGGGTTTGTCATGAAGTTAGCCATCGTTACGGCCTGCCCGAACGGCATGGTCACCAGTGTGCTGTGTGCCCGACTGCTCGATGCCGCGGCCCAGCGTCAGGGCTGGAGCACCAGTGTCGAAGTCACCGATGCCGCGCATCCCGAAAAGCAACTGTCGGCGGCCACCCTCGACGCGGCCGAGTGGGTGCTGCTGGTGACCAGCGCGCCGGTGGACATGTCGCGGTTTGTCGGCAAGCGGCTGTTCCAGAGTACCCCGGCCCAGGCCCTGCAGGACGTGGAAGCCGTGCTGCGGCGAGGAGCGCAGGAGGCACAGGTCTACGTCGCTACCGAAGTCGTCGTCGAACCTGTGGCTGTCGTCCAGAACACGCCGCGACTGGTGGCCGTCACCGCCTGCCCGACGGGTGTCGCTCACACGTTTATGGCCGCCGAGGCCTTGCAGCAAGCGGCCAAGCGCCTGGGCTATGACCTGCAGGTGGAAACCCAGGGCTCGGTCGGCGCGCGCAATCCATTGAGCGCACAAGCGATTGCCGAGGCCGATGTGGTGCTGCTGGCGGCCGATATCGAAGTCGCCACCGAGCGTTTCGCCGGCAAGAAAATCTATCGCTGCGGCACCGGCATTGCCCTCAAGCAAGCCGAGGCGACCTTGAAAAAAGCCTTGGCCGAAGGCCAGCAGGAAAGCGCATCGAACACTGCCAAGACAACGGCCAAGCAGGAGAAGACGGGCGTCTATAAACACCTGCTGACCGGCGTGTCGTTCATGTTGCCGATGGTGGTAGCCGGCGGCTTGATGATCGCCTTGTCGTTCGTGTTCGGTATCACCGCGTTCAAGGAAGAGGGCACGCTGGCGGCGGCGTTGATGCAGATCGGCGGCGACACTGCGTTCAAGCTGATGGTGCCGCTGTTGGCGGGTTACATCGCCTATTCCATCGCCGACCGTCCGGGCCTCGCGCCGGGGATGATCGGTGGCATGCTGGCGAGCACCCTGGGCGCCGGTTTCATCGGCGGGATCATTGCCGGTTTTCTTGCCGGTTATGCGGCCAGGGCGATCAACCGTTATGCGCGTTTGCCGCAAAGCCTTGAGGCGCTCAAGCCGATCCTGATCATCCCGCTGCTGGCGAGTCTGTTCACCGGTCTGGTGATGATCTATGTGGTCGGCAAGCCGGTGGCCGGGATGCTTGCCGGGCTCACGCATTTCCTCGACAGCATGGGCACCACCAACGCGATTCTGCTGGGTGTGCTGCTGGGCGGCATGATGTGCGTCGACCTCGGCGGGCCGATCAACAAGGCGGCTTATGCGTTCTCGGTGGGCTTGCTGGCGTCGCAGAGCTACGCGCCGATGGCGGCGACCATGGCGGCCGGCATGGTGCCGCCAATCGGCCTGGGCATCGCCACGTTCATTGCCCGACGCAAGTTCGCCCAGACCGAACGCGAAGCCGGTAAAGCAGCCTTGGTGCTGGGGCTGTGCTTCATCTCCGAAGGGGCGATTCCGTTTGCGGCAAAAGACCCGCTGCGGGTGATTCCGGCGAGCATCGCCGGCGGTGCGCTGACCGGTGCGCTGTCGATGTATTTCGGCTGCAAACTGATGGCGCCCCACGGTGGGTTGTTCGTGCTGGCGATCCCGAATGCGATCAACCATGCGCTGCTTTATCTGTTGGCGATTGTGGCGGGGAGCTTGTTGACGGCGGTGGTGTATGCGCTGGTCAAGCGGTCTGAGGCGGTGGAGTTGGCGGTGGAACCCGTCACTGCCTGACACCCGCTCCCACAAGGGATCTGTGGTGTTGGCGGGATCTGTGTCATGCCAGGGTCATAGGTCCATGCTTTAGTTTTTCCTTTTTCAGGGAGAACACCATGAGCGATTTCAACCTCGGGCGCCGTCGTGTCATGCAAGCGGTCGGTGCCGGGCTGTTGTTGCCGGGGCTGGCGCCGGCGGTGATCGCTTCGGTCAAGGATCGGCCGCAACTCACCGACGGCGTGCAGTCCGGTGACCTGCTGGGCGACCGGGCGATCATCTGGAGCCGCTGCGACCGCCCCGCGCGGATGGTGGTGGAGTGGGACACCCGCAGCCTGTTTCCCAACCCCCGGCGATTCGTCTCGCCCCTGGCCGATGCACGCACCGATTTCACCGCCCGGGTCGAACTCACCGGGCTGCCCGCCGACCAGGCGATTTTCTATCGCGTGCAGTTTGAAGACGCCCAGAGCGGCGTTGCCAGCGAGCCCTGGTTCGGTCACTTGCGCAGCGTGCCGCAAACCCGCCGTGACATCCGTTTTGTCTGGAGCGGCGACACCGTCGGCCAGGGCTTCGGCATCAACCCGGACATTGGCGGCATGCGCATCTACGAAGCAATGCGCCTGCGTCTGCCAGACTTTTTTATCCACAGCGGCGACACCATTTACGCCGACGGCCCGATCCCGGCACAGCTCACCACGGAAGGCGGCCGGGTGTGGCGCAACATCACCACCGAAGCCAAGAGCAAAGTCGCCGAGACCCTCGATGAGTATCGCGGCAACTATCGCTACAACCTGATGGACGAAAACATCCGTCGCTTCAATGCCGAGGTCCCGCAGATCTGGCAGTGGGACGACCACGAAGTGGTGAATAACTGGTCGCCGGGCAAGCAACTGGATGCGCGTTACCAGGACAAGGATATCCACAGCCTGGTGGGCCGCGCACGCCAGGCCTGGCTTGAATACGCGCCGATGCGTTTGCAGAGCGGCGATGGCGGCGGGCGGATCTATCGCAAGCTCGGTTACGGGCCGCTGCTCGATGTTTTCGTGCTGGACATGCGCAGCTATCGCGGAGCCAACGATGACAATCTGGGCGCTGAAAAACCCTTCCTCGGGCGTGAGCAACTGGACTGGCTCAAGCGCGAAATGCAGGCCTCGAACGCGCAATGGAAAGTGATCGCCGCCGACATGCCCATTGGCCTCGGTGTGCCCGACGGCGAAGTCAGCCCCGGTGTCGAGCGTTGGGAAGCGGTGGCCAACGGTGACCCCGGCCCGGCCCAGGGGCGCGAACTGGAGATCGCCGAGTTGCTCGGCTTCCTGCGGGCGCAGCAGGTGCGCAACTTCCTGTTCCTGACCGCGGATGTGCATTACTGCGCAGCCCATCATTACCACCCGGATCGGGCGGCGTTCCAGGATTTCGAACCGTTCTGGGAGTTCGTCGCCGGACCGCTGAATGCCGGCAGCTTCGGACCGAACTCGCTGGATAAAACCTTTGGCCCTGAAGTGGTGTTCGAAAAGGCGCCGCCCGCGCAGAACGTCTCGCCGTTTGCCGGGTTTCAGTTTTTTGGCGAGGTGAATATCGATGGGCAGAGCGGGGAGATGAGTGTGGTGTTGCGCGATCTGGATGGCGTAGCTGTGTTCGAGCAAAAACTGTCACCGTGAGACTCGGTAGTTGTTCGCTGTATGGGAAATGATTTTTGCACAAGAAGCTGATACTGGAAGTTGCTGAGTTTTATTTGTAGTTACTGTCAAGTTTTGGAGTTTTGGAGTTTTGGAGTTTTGGAGTTTTTGGGGTTGGTGTGTAGATGTTGGTTGAAGTTTTCAGTGTTTCTCGTTGGTCGATGAGTTTGATGTTTTTTTTGCTGAGGTTTTATTCTGGTTCTCTAGCTATTACATTTTCATATATTTAATCGCTTGATCGATATTGGAGGAGTGCTTACTTTCTTTTCTGAACTTTATGACGAATAAACAGGTTATGAAAGTTAAATGGTCTGGTTAAGAGTCGAACTTTTAGAGAGGAATCGCTATGTCCGCTGTATTGTGGGAAAAGAGCCTGGAAGGCAAAAACCACGAAGAAATTGCAAATCTTGCAGCCGTTGTCCCCCAATCACTGATGTCCTTGTCGACCGGGGCCGCGAATGACATTACTCGCGCAAACGGCTTGATACTAACAAAAGCCCAAATCATTTCCCTGCGTAAATATGAAGCCGCAGGGCTGGCACTTCCGACCAACGAGCGATCCCTTGCGACTTACCTGAACTTTGGCGACGAAGACGGTGGCAAAGGTTTCACGACTGAAGACTTTCTCGCGTCTTTTACGAAGATAAACTCGCATGCCAGGCTGTGGTCCCCCCTGCGCTCTCGCATCATGCTGACGGGAACCCATTTGAAAGTGTTTGGTTTGAGCATGGATGTTTACCTTGCTTCGGTCGAGGAAATTTTCGCTGAGGTCAAGTTGGCAAAGACGCTGGGCACACACAAAATCACCAACTACAAGGAACTGCGTGACTGGGAAGTGAAAGAAGGCAAATCGTTCCCGGATCTTGCATTGGAAGAGGACACCATCCCGAATCTGGGGGATGTTCTGGATCTGATCTTCGAGCAGGTCAAAGAGCATCTGCAGACGGCCGTTGAAATCAAAACAGATCTCAACACGTTTAGTCGACAACTGACTAACGATGTCATTCCCACGATCAAGTTGCTGGCGCTGGCTCTTGAGAGCAATACATACGCGGCGGACATCGAGGGTTTGAATAACAAGATCAAGGAGCGCGCTAATCAGATTGATGAGTTGAATAAAGAGTACAAGGCGCTGGTAATGAAGTCGCTTGAGTCGGTGAGCAACTTTTCTCTCGTAGGGTTGGGAGTTGCCATCTATATCGGAGTAGAAGCTGAAAGTGTTCGATCCCGGCGTAATGATCTGAACCGCATCCAGGAAACGGCCATCAAGAGCCTTGAGAGCAAGTCCAAGACTCTGGGTTCGATCGCACGGATCAGAAGTGACATGCAGGATATGCAGACGGTTGCTCTAGATGCTGAAGTGGCGACAAATAACGTGGTCCATACTTGGAATGTGCTCCATACCTACATCGAAAGCTCCGGAAAAGCAGTCTCGAAGATCGAAGGCGGTGTTCGGTTACTAGCCTTCATTACTCAATTTCGTTTGGTCGCTGCGCCATGGCGCATGATCCACAGCAGTGCTGATGACCTTGTTGAATTATTCCGCGAGGCGGAAGTGGAATACATGAGGGAATACGGTTTTCAAGGAAAAAGATCAAGGAGGTCTTTAATGCAAAGTGATATGTACCCTGGCGTGCAAACCGATGTCTTGCAGGGCAGTAGTTCGAAACTGCGTAACAGTGCGGTGGAAGCAAAGTTATTGTTCATGAAAACTGATTATCTTCCGGACTTGAGCGAAAAGTTTAATACACTTTCGGTCGATGTTTCGACCGGCTCCAATGTGGTCAGGGAAAAGGCTCTGAAAACCGAATTTGTACTTAAATCCACGCTTGGACAGTTGATGTCGCTTGATGAAGAACTGCAAGAAGGTTCTGAAGAGATCGATGAAATTCATGGGGAGCAGGCTGTGTTGTTAAATGAGGCACAGGCATCCGTCAGTGAAATTTCCAACTCGCTGAGTGAGAGCCTCAGGAAGTTCAATGCAGGCTACGACGAGACAACCGTGCAGGGATTCAAAGCCTCGTTGATTAATGACGTTTCAGAGCGTGAAGTCGTATTGGAACGTTTGAATTCCAGCCTGACCAATCTTGAAAAAAAACGTGCAGTCATCAACGAAGCAGTGGATGAGCTCAATAAACTCGGTATTTCCGGCGTTACCAGGAATATCGAACTGAGTGTCGAGGCGGTCAAGAAACTTGGTGCGAAGCCATCTCAGGTTGATCTTGTGCTGGCAGCGATCGAAAAAGTGAAACAGGACCTGGAGGGTGCAGTCAGGAGTGTTTCCTTTGTCTTGATGGTAAAACAGAATCAGGTCCTTCGTGATAAGACTGTGGAGGTGCAGGCGCAAATCGCTGCCGAAAAACACAGCGCACGCATCACTGCCGACAAGATCAAGCTCATCGAAGTTTTTGGCGAAATGAATGAGCAGCGCAAACTCTACGTGGCAGAGTTCGATAAGATCGACAAAACAGTGTCGCGCTTCTTGAACTCGATGAAGGCTCATCAGGCCATGCCCTTGAGTAAGCAGATTTCAGAGTATTTCTCTACCGCCAATGGTTTTGTCGGTTACCTGAATCAGCTTTCTTATCTGTAAGTATTACGTTTCACACCGCCCTTGAATGGCCGTGCGTCGAGCCTCTCGATGCACGGCTTTTTATTGATAGTGTTACTCGGGATTGAATATTCGCAGGAGACGACTATGAGCGACGAGAACAGGGATGTCATATTTTTTCAGGAAGATGATTTTATTTCGTTGCGCGCATACAAATTGTTCTTGAATGAGGTGCTCCACAGGGATTTCATCACTCACTCCACCCCTGAGACATCAAAGGTGCTAGGCGCCTATGCGCAGGAGTTGAGCGAAGAGGCTGACGCCAATCTCTCCAGATTTCAGTCCTTGGTGGATGATGTGGAGGAGTTACGGGCGGGAGTGCTTGCCTGCGTCGATCACGCCCGACATCTTCGGCAGGTTTTCATTGAGGCCAAGCCAGGCGTGACGCGCTACCGACGGGTGTCTATTGATACTTTGGGGTGCGCTCCTTTCGACCTCTGGCAACCTCACCTTGCCATTTGCAGTTTTTACAACGTTTCCGGAGTCGTGAGCTTTTTCGTTGACCAGTGCCGCACCAAACTGCAAACAGTTGAACGGTACAGATTGAATGTCTCCTCGATGGAGCAAGGGATTCATCCAATGTTCTACCGCATCGTTGCAGCAAGAAAACAAAAAATAGAGGCGTATGGCTACTCACCGCAAAAGCCTCCTTCGGGTTCCGGGACTTCCCCCTTCGATTTCAGGAGACCGTACATAGGAGATCCTGGGCCGCAAACGCTGGAGCTGTATCGTTTGACTGGCGTATACGTCTCCTCCTCCTCCGCACTATTCAACTTCGGCAATTTTCTGAACAGGATTCAGCAGTTATTGACGGTGATGATTGATAGGCTTTCCTCGATAACAGCTTCCTCGACGTATTCGACTTTGCTCTTGGTGCTGAACCTGGTTGCCAGCTTGCTGAACCCACTGCAACTGCGGATTGACAGGTTGCAGGAGTGGTCAGAATTCATGCGTTGTAAAGGTAAATATGCTGTTGAAGAATAATGAGCAAAGTGGAGTTGTAGCCGAATGAGATCCGGTTGCACTCAGTAGACGTCGCGGCAATAACGGTTTTGTTCGATAAGCGTTTCTACCTGCGCAGCTCCGAGGACTTTCTGCAGCACCTGGTCAACCCCGCTAGCCATCCCCTGCATACTGCCGCAGATATAAATCACCGCACCCTCTGCCAGCCATTTTTTCAGTTCCTCGGCCGACTCCTGCAGGCGATCCTGCACGTAGATCTTCTCAGCCTGATCCCGCGAGAAGGCCAGGTCGAGACGCGCCAGATCACCGTTGGTCAACCACTCTTCCAGTTCCGCGCGGCAGAGGAAATCGTGCTCACGATTACGCTCGCCAAACAGCAGCCACTGACGCTGTTGACCGTCAGCAATCCGCGCCTTGAGCAAACTGCGTAACCCGGCCAGACCTGTGCCGTTACCCAGCAGAATCATCGGCACCGGCTCGTTCGGTAAATGGAAACCGCTGTTGCGCCGCACCCGCAGGCTGATGCTGCCACCCACCGGCGCATGTTCGGTCAACCAGCCGGAACCAATGCCGAGGCTGCCGTCGGCATGCTGCTCCTGGCGCACGATCAGCTCCAGTACGCCGTCTGCTGCAATCGAGGCGATCGAGTATTCGCGCTTGGCCAAAGGCACCATCGCATCGACCAATGATTGAGCATGCAGGCCCACCAGATGCGCGCGGTGTTCCGGCAGTTGACGCGAAGCCAGCGCTACATCAAGCGGCTCTTCGAGGCCGTTGATTTTCACCGTGGTCTCGCCACAAATGCCGAGGCCGTCGAGGAAGTGTTCGATGACCCACGGGCAGTTGCGCGGCAGCACTTCGACCAGATCGCCGGCTAGCCAACTGCTGGTGTTCGGAGCAATCAGGCCCAACAGATAAACCGGCGAACCGCTGCTGTCGGGGTTCATCAGTTCGCGGCGCACCAGTGTCCAGTTGTCGTAGCTCGGTGCCTGCCAGGTATCGACCGGTGCCTGCCCGGTGAGCAGACCGAGCTGGGTTTGCCAGTGACGCAGGGCGTAGGGATCACCGCTGTCGACTTCCACTGGCGCGAACAGCGTCTTGCCGCCGTGTTCGCTCAACCGCTGATGCAGGCGTTTGGCGAACCCGCAGAAGTGCTGATATTGACGATCACCGAGACCGAGCACTGCGTAGTTCAGGCTGTCGAGCGACGAAGCCTTGCCCAGCACCTTGCGCTCGAAACCACGAGCACTGTCCGGTGCTTCGCCGTCGCCGAAGGTGCTGACCACGAACAGCGCATTACTGGAATCATGCAAATCCTGTTCGCTGACATTCGCCAGTGGCTGCACCTTCACCGGTAATCCGGCGGCCTGCAATTGGCCGGCAGTCTGCCACGCCAGTTGTTCGGCAAAACCGCTCTGACTGGCGAAACCGATCAGCCATGCCGACGCATCACCGGCCGGTTGTTCGAGGCCTTTGCGCGCATCCTTGATCTGCTTTTTCTTGCGGCGACGATCCAGGTACAGCAGCCATCCAGTGATGAAGAACAGCGGCATGCACACCGCTGCGACTGTGATGATGATCCGTCCGACGAGGCCGAAATAGTTGCCGACGTGCAGCGCATAAATGCTGGTCAGCAATTGCGCCTTGATGCTCTTGTCGGTATAGCGGTCAACGCGTTTGACGATGCCGGTGGCCGGGTCGAGGGTGATCTGGTTCAGCGCGCGATCATGGGGCGAGCTTTCGAGCAGATAGAACACGGTTGCCGGTTGGCCAGCCACTGGAGGCATGCGGATGTTGTAGGCGGACAGGCCTGGACCGGCGGCGCTGTAGATGCTGCTCCACATCGCTGCGTAATCGGCGGTCGGCGCCGGACCTTGCGGAGCCGGGCCGCGACCACCACGCACACGCTCGTTTTGCGGCGCGTCGGAAAGCAGTTTGGTCAGGCCTTTGTTGTACCACTCGTAGGACCAGGACAACCCGGTCAACGCCAGCAGCAGGTAAACCAACAGGCACCACGTACCGGCCACCGAATGCAGATCCCAATTGAAGGCGCGGCCCTTTTTCTTCCAGTCCAGGGTCAGCCAGGTGCGCCAGCTTCTCCACTGACGAGGCCAGCGCAGGTACAGGCCGGACAGGCAGAAGAACACCAGGATCAACGTACACGCGCCGGTGATCTGCCGACCCGTGTCGCCCATGGCGAGGAAACGGTGCAATTGCAGCATCAGGCCGAAGAAGCCCTGGCCGGCGGCGTCGCCGAGGAACTCGGCGGTGTACGGGTCGAAGTAGCGCATCTCGCCACGGCGTTCACCCGGAGGCGGGGTGAACCACACTTTGGCGGCGTTGCCGCTGTCGGTTTCCACCGTGAGCATCGAGACTTTTTTGCCCGATACGGCTTCGATTCGCTCCACCAGTTCGGCGGGCGGCAGCACACCGGCGACCTGTTTTTCGACCTGCAATACAGAAGGGTTGAGTGTGCTCAGGATTTCATCCTGAAACGACACCGTCGCCCCGGTGATGCCCATCAGGGCCAGGACCAGCCCGGCGCTGATGCCGAAAAACCAGTGCAACTGGAACAGGGTTTTCTTCAACACGTCGCTCGCCTTGTTCGTTCAAATTGATTCATCACGGCGCGCATTATGCCGCGGGGTTGTCGAGAAGCATTCTTTTTTACGCACAAAAGCCCCGTTCATCTGGATGAACGGGGCCTCGGGCTACACACCTCTATCAGAAGTGGAAGTTGGTGCTCAGCAAAGCGGTACGACCGGCCGCCTGGTTGGCGAAGTGAGTCGAGAACGCCTTGTCGTAGTAGGTTTCGTCGGTCAGGTTCTGCACGTTCAGTTGCAGGTCGACGTTTTTGGTCAGTTTGTAGGCAGCCATCGCGTCGTAACGAACGTAGGAATCGACCATGGTGGTGTTGGCGGCACTGCCGAACACGTCATCGACATAGAACGCACCGCCACCGATGGTCAGCCTTGGCGTGACCTGATAGGTCGTCCACAGGCTGGCGCTGTTTTTCGGCGTGTTAGGCAGTTCGTTGCCATCGTTGGCTTTGTTTGCCGGCATATCACCGCCGTCGACTTGTTCGCTGTCCATGTAGGCGTAACCGGCGAAGACCTGCCATTTGTCGGTGAGCTTGCCGGTGGCCGACAGTTCGACACCTTGGACGCGGGTTTTGCCGACGTTTTCGTAGGTGGTGGTGTTGGTCTGCACACGAGCGTTTTCTTTCTCGGTGCGGAAGATGTCGGCAGTCAGGGACAGACGATCGTTCAGCAGGTCCCACTTGGTACCGATTTCGTAGTTCTTGGTGGTTTCCGGCTCCATGTCGCTTTTCAGCAGGTTGCCGTTGCGATCCGGCGTGCCACCCAACGGGTTGCCTTCCGAACCTTCGCCCAGGGTGTTGCCCGGTGGCGTGGCAGACGTCGCGTAGGACGCATAGATGCTGCCGTTTTCGGCTGGTTTGTACACCACACCGAACTGACCGGTAACGAATTCGCTGGTGTCATCGCCCTTGGACGTGGTCACGCTGGAACCGTTGAAGGTTTTGTAGTCGGTGTCGAAGTGGTCGTAGCGCAGGCCCATGTTCACCAGCCACTGCTCGGTCAACGTCAGGGTGTCGAACACGTACAACGCGTAGGTGTTGGCCTTGGTGTCGGTGCCCGCATAGTTGCGCGAGATGGCGCCGCTCCACGGATCATTCGGGTTCGGGTTGGACAGCGAGGTGCAGTTGTAACCGCTTGGCGCGCCGATCAGGGCCGGCGAGCAGTTATTGGTTACCGCTGCCGTTCTCGGGGTGGTGTCCGTGTTGACGTTGTACGAGGATTTTTCACTTTCCTCGTGGGTGTATTCGACACCGGTGGAGAAGCTGTTCTTGAACCCGGCGATATACACATCACCAAACAGGTCGGTCTGGTTGGTGGTGGTCTCGGTGTTGCTCACGCGGGTGTTGGCCCGGCGCCAGACGCTACCATTGTTGACGTTGCCCTTGCTGTCGTCCGGCTGGGTCAGGATGTAGTCCTGCATGCTGTTGCCGTGGCGCAGGGTGTTCTTGATGGTCAGCGCGTCGCTCAGGTCGTGCTCGATGGCGAAGGTCGCGGTGTCGGTGCGGGTCTTGCGGAAATCGCGGTCGGTCAGACCATAGAAGTTGCTGCTGTCGCCGCCGTCATTCGGCTTGTCCGGATTGGACTTGGTGCGTCCAGCCGCGAGAGTGGTCGGGATGGAGTATGGAATACCCGAATCCGGCGTGTCGTTGCTTTCGAGGTGGTAGTAGTCGAGGTTGACGCGGGTGTCCGTGCCCAGGCCGAAAGCCAGGGACGGTGCGACACCCCAGCGGTCGTAGTCGACGCTATCACGTCCGGCGACGTTGCTCTCGTGGCTCAGCAGGTTCAGACGGCCAGCGGCGGTGTCGGTGAACTGGTAGTTGCCGTCGAAGGTGTAGCGCTGGGTCTGGTCGGAGCCCCAGGTGAAACCACCGTCGAGCGAATTGCCCAGGTGAGCTTTCTTGCTGACCAGGTTGATGCTGCCGCCCGCAGCGCCACGACCGCCGATGGCGGAGTTCGGGCCTTTGCTGACTTCGATCGATTCAACGGCGAAGATTTCGCGGCTCTGGGAACCGGTATCGCGCACGCCGTCCAGGTAGGTATCGCCCTGGGCGTCGAAGCCGCGGATGAACGGACGGTCACCCAGGGGATTGCCACCTTCACCTGCACCGAAGGTGATGCCTGGAACAGTGCGCAATGCGTCCTGCATGTTGAGGGCACCGGTGTCTTTGAGAACCTGTTGCGGAATGACCGTCACCGAGCGCGGAGTGTCGATCAGCGGCGCGGTGTACTTGGGCGAGGAGGCTTTCTCTACGTTGTAGGTCGTCTCGTCCTGGGCTTCGCCAGTGATGGCAGTGGCGCCCAGCGAAATCACTTTGTCCGGTGCTTTTTCGTCGGTTTTTTCCGCTGCGAAAACCATGTGGCCCGCAGAGCTGGCAGTAATCGCCATGCCGATGGCGGATGCGAGCAGACGTGGTGAACTGACCGGTACTTGTGGTTGTTGACGCGACATTTGAATTCCCCTCCCCAAGGATTTGATGCGGCGGAATATAGGGTAAATAGGTATTTGTAACAATTGCGAAATATTACTATTCGCACTGAATTTACATTCTTTACAATTTAACCTTACGGTTTTTGCTGACTCATTCGTCAGATGGGTTTTACACAGGCAATAAGAATCAATACCATTGGCATCCCTTTGGTTTCAGGTGCCTCTGTCATGCTGCTGCACATTCCCGGTCTGTTCGAAAAAGACGAGGTGCAGCGCATTCGCGAGGCTCTGGAGCAAGCCGATTGGGCCGATGGCAAGATCACCGCCGGCTACCAGTCGGCGAAGGCCAAGCACAATTTGCAGCTGCCTGAAGGGCATCCGCTGGCCAAGGAGATCGGCGCGGCGATGCTGGAGCGGCTGTGGAAAAATCCGCTGTTCATGTCAGCAGCGTTACCGCACAAAGTCTTTCCTCCGCTGCTGAACTGTTACACCGCCGGTGGCAGTTTCGACTTCCATATCGACAATGCGGTGCGTCAGCCCAAAGGTGGCATCGAGCGGGTGCGTACGGATTTGTCCGCCACGCTGTTCTTCAGCGAGCCGGAGGATTACGACGGCGGCGAGCTGGAAATCCAGGACACCTTCGGCACCCAGCGGGTAAAGCTGCCTGCCGGCGACATGGTGCTGTACCCAGGCACCAGTTTGCACAAGGTCAACGCGGTGACACGCGGAACGCGACTCGCCTCGTTTTTCTGGACGCAAAGCCTGGTGCGTGAAGACAGCCAGCGCGCCCTGTTGTTCGAGATGGACGGGGCAATCCAGCAACTGACCCGCGATGTGCCCGATCATTTATCGCTGATCCGCCTCACCGGTACGTATCACAACCTGTTGCGTCGCTGGGTCGAGGTGTAAGTGGCGGATTTCCGTTTACGCCGCGAGGAAATGCTCGACGGTGAGCGCCTGCGCGCGATGCTCGACGAAAGTCCGGCCCGGGCGGCCCAGGCGATTCTGATCGCGGCCCGCGAAGACGTCCTCGATGCGCAGGCGTTGCTCGGGCAGATTTTGCTGGATGGGCAGGGCATTGCTCAGGATCGGCCGCTGGCGCTGCGTTGGTTCGACATCGCCGCGCGACGCGGGCATGTGATGGCGCGCAACATGCTCGGCCGTTGTCATGAGCATGGTTGGGGCTGTGCTGCCGATGCATCGCTAGCGGCCAGGCATTACCGAATTGCCGCCACTGCTGGGCTGGATTGGGCGATGTACAACTATGCCAATCTGCTGGCGACCGGGCGCGGGGTGGTTGAGGATCAGCTTCAAGCACTGAGTCTCTATCGCCGTGCGGCTGAGTTGGGCCATGCAAAATCGATGAATCTGTTGGGACGGTATCTGGAAGAAGGGCGGGTCTGTCCGGCGGATCCGGCAGCGGCTCGTAACTGGTACCGACGTTCGGCCGAGGGCGGGGATTTTCGCGGGCAGTTCAGCTTTGCAGCGGTCTTGACCGACGAAGGGAATATCGAGGATGCGTTGGTCTGGCTGCGCAAGGCGTTGGCCGGTGGCAACCTGAATTTTCTGCGAGTGGCCTGTAAGGCATTGTCAGCCGCCAATGATCCACAGATTCAGGCGATGTCTGTTGATTACAAACAACGTACCGAACAGCTCGAAACCCTGTAGGAGCAGCCGGTCGACGCTCGATTGCTCGCGATGGTGGACAACGATAACGCGTGCTGTCTGAGTACACACGGTGCTCTGAAATCCATCGCGAGCAAGCTCGCTCCTACATGGGATTGCATAAACAAAAAAGCCCATGACATGTCATGGGCTTTTGGTTTTCTACGCAGTATTTACACGTAGAACGACTTCAGCGGCGGGAAGCCGTTGAATTCAACAGCGCTGTAGCTGGTGGTGTACGCGCCGGTCGACAGCCAGTACAGGCGATCACCGATGGCCAGGTTCAGCGGCAGGCCGTACTTGTAGTTTTCGTACATGATGTCGGCGCTGTCGCAGGTAGGGCCGGCGATAACCACTTCTTCCATCTCGCCCTTTTTCTCGGTCCAGATCGGGAACTTGATGGCTTCGTCCATGGTTTCGATCAGGCCGGAGAACTTGCCCACATCCGTGTACACCCAACGCTCGACGGCGGTACGGGATTTACGCGCGACCAGCACCACTTCGCTGACCAGGATGCCGGCGTTGGCGATCAGCGAGCGGCCTGGCTCGAGGATGATTTCCGGCAGGTCATCACCGAAGTCTTCCTTCAGGAAGCGGATGATTTCCTCGGCGTAGGTTTCCAGGCTGTTGGTGCGGGTGATGTAGTTGGCCGGGAAGCCGCCGCCCATGTTGATCAGCTTCAGGTGGATGCCGTCTTCTTCTTTCAGGCGCTCGAAGATCACTTTGACCTTGGCGATCGCCGCGTCCCACACGCTGATGTCGCGCTGTTGCGAGCCGACGTGGAACGAGATGCCGTAAGGCACCAGGCCCAGGTCGCGGGCGAGGATCAGCAGGTCCATGGCCATGTCGGTCTGGCAACCGAATTTGCGCGACAGTGGCCAGTCGGCGGTGGTCGAACCTTCGGTCAGGATACGCACGTAGACTTTCGAACCCGGTGCGGCCTTGGCGATGTTGCGCAGGTCGGCTTCGGAGTCGGTGGCGAACAGGCGCACGCCCTTCTCGTAGAAGTAGCGGATGTCCTTGGATTTCTTGATGGTGTTGCCGTAGCTGATCTGGTCGGCGCTGACGCCGCGATCCATCACTTTGTCCAGTTCGTAGATCGAGGCGATGTCGAAGCTGGAGCCTTTCTCTTTGAGCAGGTCGATGATCTCGACGGCCGGGTTGGCCTTGACCGCGTAGTAGACCTTGGCGAATTCGAAACCGGCGCGCAGGTCGTCATAGGCCTGGCTGATCATCGCGGTGTCGATCACCACGAACGGGGTTTCCTGCTTGTCGGCGAACGCCTTCATTTTGTCAAAAGTGGCGCGCGCGAAATAATCTTCGACCTGGATCGACATACTTGGGACTCCTAGTGGCAAACATTAGTAATCAATGGGTGCAAATGAACGTCCTCCGTATCCCCACTTTGGTTCGCCTACTTCCCAAGGCATGTCGCCGAAAGCAAAAAGGCCATGGGAAGTGCAGCTTTCCCTTGGCCTTGCTGTCTCGTCGTCAGTACTTGAGCCGGATGGATCGTTTCCAGCATGGACGTTCGGCGCGAACTTTAGGGCGTGAGGGGCTTGAGATCAACAAAAAATGTCGCGTTTTTGCACGCTTCTGACGTGCGTTACGAGCATCACTCTTTCTAACCGACTCAGATGACAGTCGGATGTTCCCGATGATTTGTGAAGTGTTAAAAATACCTGCACGTTCGACGCTTTTGTGCGCCAAGTCGCTGGTAACTACGATAGCGTCAACATCGGCGACGTTGGCTGCGAAAAGGTGGGCTGAGAAGGGATTTGACTATTGCGGAGCGCGTTTCAGGATGGCTTTTATAGACGCTACTGTTGATATTTTTTTCCGGCCTGCGAATCACTGGAAAATTGCATAGAACCTGTGGGAGCGAGCTTGCTCGCGATGACATTTTCACAGCTGGCATTGTAGTTGCCTGAAATAACGCCATCGCGAGCAAGCTCGCTCCCACAGGTTTTGTATTTTTAGCGGGTAATGTGAGCTGTCAGGCGACCGCTGCCTCGGCAGGCGACACGATGTTGGTCTTCATCCCCCGCGAACGACCGGAGCTCAAGTAAGCAGCAATCGACTCCTGCGTCACCTCACCCAAAAACACCCGCTCGGCATCCATCACCGGCAACCACGCCCGATTGAACTCGTACATGCGCGACAGCAGGATGCGCAAATGTTCGTCGTACGCTGCCGTGGCATTGAACTCGCGCTGGTACTGCGCGCAGGTGCCGGTCTGACGGTGCAGGTCACGACGTCGTACATAACCCAGGGCTTTATTCTCGGTACAAGTGACCACCACATAGCGTCGGTCATGCTCGTCCATCAACTCCAGCGCTTCGGCCACCGGGGTATGCGGGCTGACGGATGGCGCGTTGTCCGCCGCATCTTCGGCTTTCACCAGCAGCAGACGCTTGAGCGTGCTGTCCTGGCCGACGAAGTTGCTGACAAAGTCATCAGCCGGGTGCGCGAGCAAGGTGTCCGGGTGATCGATCTGCAACAGTTTGCCGGCGCGGAAGATCGCGATCTTGTCGCCGAGCTTGATCGCCTCGTCGATGTCGTGGCTGACCATGATCACGGTCTTGTTCAGCGCCCGTTGCATTTCGAAGAACTCGTTCTGGATCATCTCGCGGTTGATCGGGTCGACCGCGCCGAAGGGTTCGTCCATCAGCAACAGCGGCGCATCGGCGGCCAGTGCGCGAATCACGCCGATCCGCTGTTGCTGCCCACCGGACAATTCTCGTGGATAACGATGCAGGTATTGCTTGGGCTCAAGCTTGATCATGCTCATCAGTTCGCGGGCGCGGTCGTGGCATTTCTGCTTGTCCCAGCCGAGCAGTTTCGGCACCACGACGATGTTCTCCTCGATGGTCATGTTCGGGAACAGACCGATCTGCTGGATCACGTAGCCGATGTTGCGGCGCAGGGTCACTTCGTCGAGGCCGGTGGTGTCTTCGCCATTGATCAGGATCTTGCCCGAGGTCGGTTTGATCAGGCGGTTGATCATTTTCAGCGTGGTGCTTTTGCCGCAACCCGATGGCCCGAGGAACACGCAGATTTCGCCTTCATTGACGGTCAGGCTTACCGAGTCCACGGCTTTCACATCTTTGCCGTTGCTTTGGAAGGTCTTGCTGAGGTTTTGAAGTTCGATCATTTCAGGAGTCCTTTTGGAGTCAGCGAGCGTTGCAGCACTTGCAGAAGCAGGTCGGCGATGATCGCCAGCACACTGACCAGCACCGCACCGACGATCAGCATCGACATGTCGCTACGGCTGATGGCGGCGAGGATGAGTACGCCGAGACCGCCGGCACCAATAGTGGCGGCGATGGTCATGACGCCGATGTTCATCACCACGGCGGTGCGCACACCGGCGAGGATCACCGGCACGGCGATGGGCAGTTCGACCATGCGCAGGCGCTGGCTGAAGGTCATGCCGATGCCGCGGGCGGCTTCGCGGATGCCCGGCTCGACATTGGTCAGGGCCAGGTAGGTGTTGCGCATGATCGGCAGCAGCGAGTACAGGAACACCGCGGTAATCGCCGGCATCGGCCCCAGGCCCTGGCCGAATTTGGAGTAGAACGGCAGCAGCAGGCCGAACAAGGCAATCGACGGCACGGTCAGCAGCACCGTGGCGCTGGCTTGCAAAGGCCCGGCGAGACTCGGGAAGCGTGTCATCAGGACGCCCAGCGGCACACCAACCACAATCGCCAGGGTCACGGCAATGCCGACCAGGGTGATGTGTTGCCACGTCAGGTGTAAGACCAATGGCCAGTCGAGATGGGAAAAGGCGTTCAGGAATTCCATGACTTTTCCTCCTTAATTGATCGGGTGTTGGCGCAGGAAATCGGCGGCAACGGCTGAAGGACTTTGGTGCTCGACGTCGACCCGCGCGTTGAGTTCGCGCATGGTGTTGTCGTCGAACAGTTCAGCCAGTGGCTTGAGCTGTGCGGCCAATTGCGGATGCGCATCGAGGTAGGCCTGACGCACCACCGGTGCGGCGGTGTAGTCCGGGAAGTAGTGCTTGTCGTCTTCCAGCAGTTTCAGCTTGAAGGCGTTGAGGCGACCGTCGGTGGTGTAGACCAGGCCGGCAAACACCTGGCCGTTACGCAGCGCGGTGTAGACCAGACCGGCGTCCATCTGCCGGATATTCTTGCGGGTCAGGTTCATGTCGTAGAGCTTGACCATGCCATCCAGACCGTCCGAACGGTTGGCGAACTCGGTATCCAGCGCCACCAGGTTGTTGGTATCGGCTTCCTTGCGCAGCACCGTGTTCAGCTCACTGATGGTGTTGATTTGCGGGTATTGGTCGGCGACGTTCTTCGGCAGGGCGAGGGCGTAGGTGTTGCTGAATTTCGACGGGGTGAGCCAGACCAGGCCTTTTTTCCCGTCGAGTTCTTTTACTCGCGCGTAGGACTGTTCGCTGTCGAGTTTTTCAGTGACATGGTTGTAGGCGACCAGCGAAACGCCGGTGTATTCCCAGAGCATGTCCAGCTGGCCACTTTCGTGGGCGCTGCGGGCCAGATTGCTGCCCAGGCCGCCGGTCACTTGCACCTCGTAACCCTTGGTGCGCAGGTACTGCGAGGTGATTTCCGCCAGCAGGGTCTGTTCGGTGAACACCCGGGCGCCAATGCGGATCAACGGTTTTTCCGCGGCTTGGGCAAATCCTGCGAACAGCAGGACGCAGCCTAGTAAAAGGCTTGATGTTTTCATGACGATTCCTTTGCCGAGGCTTAAGACGGGCGCAAGCCGCGTTCGAGCCAGAGGCGGCTGGCGAGTGTCACCAGGCCGTCGAGCAACAGGGCCAGCAGGGCGGTGCAGGCCGCGCCGAGCAGCAATTGCGGGTGATTGTTCAGGGCGATGCCGGGAAAGATCAGGCTGCCGAGGCTGTTGGCGCCGATCAGGAACGCCAGCGGCGCCGTCCCGACATTGATCGCCAATGCCACGCGCACACCACCGATGATGATCGGCACCGCGTTGGGCAATTCGACTTTCCAAAGCACCTGGAGCGGGGTCATGCCGATGCCGACGGCGGCTTCCTTGAGGGAACCCTGAACGTTTTTCAGGCCTTCGTAGGTGTTGCGCACGATGGGCAGCAAGGAGGCGAGGAACAGGGCGAAGATGGCAGGGCCGCTGCCGATGCCGAGGATGCCCAGGGCGATGGCCAGGACGGCCAGGGGTGGAACGGTGTTGCCGATGTTGAAGAGCTGCATGAAGCGTTCGGCGCGGCCGACCATGGACGGGCGGCTGAGGAGGATGCCGGCGGGAATGCCCACGACAAGGGCGGCCAGCATGGAAGCGAGAACGAGAACCAGATGAGCTTGCAGGTAAAACAACAAATCGTCGCGGTAGTGTTCGATCGTGTTGATGCCGATCCATTGGATCAGCAGGGCCAGAAGGGCGATTACCAGCGCGCCTCCTATCAGCCCTTTGCCATAGTGGATAGCCACAGGCGGACTCCTTTTTTCAGTCGGCGAACACTTTTTCGTGTGGCAACGCCTTGCTTGGCTGCCGAAAAAATGTCGCGAGAAGCAGCTCGAACAGGCCGGCAAAGCGGCGTGCAATCGAGCCATGAGCACAGCCTCGTCAGGCCGATTTGCAGGTGTTTCAGGCCCCCGACGAGTGGTCGTAACGGGGGAGTGGACGTCTCCGTGCTTTAAAAGGTTCCCATCTGCGGCAGCATTTGGCCACCCCTAATATGCTCAACGGTTCGGTTCTTGGATCAACTTGGGCTATAATCTGCGCCCTTTTTTGAATCACCTGCCAGGCGATTTCCCATGACCAAACAGGCCGCCGAAGTCGCGAAACGCCGCACTTTCGCCATTATTTCCCACCCCGATGCCGGTAAGACCACCATCACCGAGAAGCTCTTGCTGATGGGCAAGGCGATTGCGGTAGCCGGTACGGTGAAATCTCGTAAATCCGATCGCCATGCCACCTCCGACTGGATGGAAATGGAAAAGCAGCGTGGTATCTCCATTACCACGTCGGTCATGCAGTTCCCGTATCGCGAACACATGATCAACCTGCTCGACACCCCGGGCCACGAAGACTTCTCCGAAGATACCTACCGCACCCTGACGGCGGTGGACTCGGCGTTGATGGTTCTCGACGGCGGTAAAGGTGTAGAGCCACGGACCATTGCGCTGATGGACGTCTGCCGCCTGCGTGACACGCCGATCGTCAGCTTCATCAACAAACTCGACCGTGACATCCGCGATCCGATCGAACTGCTCGACGAAATCGAAGCCGTCCTCAAGATCAAGGCTGCGCCGATCACCTGGCCGATTGGTTGCTACCGCGACTTCAAGGGCGTGTATCACCTCGCCGATGACTACATCATCGTGTACACCGCCGGTCACGGCCACGAGCGTACCGAAACCAAGATCATCGAGAAGCTCGACTCCGATGAAGCCCGCGCCCACCTGGGTGACGAGTACGAGCGTTTCATCGAACAGCTGGAACTGGTGCAGGGCGCCTGCCACGAGTTCAACCAGCAGGAGTTCCTCGACGGCCAACTGACCCCGGTGTTCTTCGGTACGGCACTGGGCAACTTCGGTGTCGACCACGTGCTCGACGCCGTGGTTGATTGGGCTCCGCGCCCACTGGCACGCGTGGCCAACGAGCGTACCGTGGAGCCGGTGGAAGAGAAGTTCTCGGGCTTCATCTTCAAGATCCAGGCGAACATGGACCCGAAGCACCGCGACCGCATCGCCTTCATGCGTATCTGCTCCGGCAAGTACGAAAAAGGCATGAAGATGCGCCACGTGCGCACCGGCAAGGACGTGCGGATCGGCGACGCGCTGACCTTCTTCTCCTCCGAGCGTGAGCAACTGGAAGAAGCCTTTGCCGGCGACATCATCGGCCTGCACAACCACGGCACGATCCAGATCGGCGATACCTTCAGTGAAGGCGAAGTCCTGGGCTTCACCGGTATCCCGCACTTCGCCCCGGAACTGTTCCGCCGCGTGCGTTTGAAAGATCCGCTGAAATCCAAGCAACTGCGCCAAGGCCTGCAACAGCTGGCCGAAGAAGGCGCGACCCAGGTGTTCTTCCCGGAGCGCAGCAACGACATCATCCTCGGCGCCGTCGGTGTGCTGCAGTTCGATGTGGTCGCCAGCCGCTTGAAAGAGGAATACAAGGTCGAGTGCTCCTACGAGCCGATCACTGTTTACTCGGCTCGCTGGATCGAATGCAGCGACAAGAAGAAGCTCGAGGAATTCTCCAACAAGGCTGTGGAAAACCTGGCGCTGGACGGCGGTGGTCACCTGACCTACCTCGCGCCTACGCGGGTCAACCTGGCCCTGATGGAAGAGCGCTGGCCGGACGTGAAATTCCGTGCGACCCGTGAGCATCATTAAGCGCTGAGTTGCAAAATCCCAAAGCCCCGTTGCGAAAGCCTCGGGGCTTAATGAGATGGTCAGCCTGACCGAGAAGCCCTGCAGGTTTACGCTTGCAGGGCTTTTCTCGTTTTCGGGCGGAGGATCTCTCATGAACACGATGACACTTCTCGGTATCGACATTGGCAAACACAGTTTCCACCTGCATGGCCAGGACGCCAGAGGCCATCAGGTATTGCGCAAAAAAACCAACCGCGGCCAGTTGCTCAGCACATTGGCCCAACTGCCAGCCTGCACGGTGGTGATGGAGTCCTGCGGCGGCGCCCACTGGCTGGCTCGACAGATCGGTGCATTGGGCCACGAGGTGAAGCTGATCGCCCCGCAGTACGTCAAACCGTTCGTCAAAGGCAACAAAAACGACTTCATTGATGCCGAAGCGATTTGCGAGGCGGCGAGCCGCCCCGCGATGCGCTTCTGCTCGATTAAAACCGAAGAGCAGCAAACGCTTTCAGCCCTGCACCGTGTTCGTGATTCATTGATTGGCCATCGCACCGAGGCGACTAATCAGATCCACGGTTTTCTGTTGGAGTTCGGGATCAGCCTGCCTATTGGGGTCACTGCGTTGCACCGCGTGCCAGCGTTGCTGGATGACCCACAACACCCGGTGCCATTGCGCCTCAAGGGCGTAGTGATACGCCTGCATCATCAAATCCAACAGCTTAATGATGAAATCAAGGACATCGAGTCCGACTTGAAGCAGCAGTTGGAAGAAGACGATGCCGCGAGTCGCTTGCAGAGTATTCCAGGCATCGGCCCGATTACTGCCAGCGCGCTGCTGGCGGATATAGGGGATGCATCGAATTATCGCAGCGGACGTGATTTCTCGGCTTCGTTGGGGTTGGTGCCGAAGCAGCATTCAACCGGCGGAAAGACAGTGCTGCTGGGGATTACAAAACGCGGCGATAAGCACATACGCCGGCTACTGGTGCAGGGTGCGCGGGCCATCATGCAACATATCGACAAACGTGAAGACGCCCTTGGACCTTGGGTTCGAGAGCTGCTGAGACGTCGCCACTCCAATGTCGTCGCGTGCGCACTGGCGAACAAACTGGCGCGAATCGTGTGGGCGGTACTGACCAAGGGCGGCCAGTACGACCCACATCCGAACGTTTGAACGTACTGCTTTGCCACCGGCTTTTGCGACGTCACTGACTGATGACAGTAAACGGCAAACGGCCCGACTGAGAACCTGGCAATAAAATCAGCTTTAGAGGCTGAGGGTTTTTTCAGGGCAGTAGGGAGCGGCTACTCATCGAGGGTCGAGCGTTGTTACAGCAACGCTCACAACGAGCCCGGATACATTAGCGCAAGCCAGTTTTACCGAAAACAGCCTATGGGGTTGCAGGAGATGGGCTGACCATACATTTTATTGCCTGGCGCAATTCCCTGTAGGAGCGAGCCTGCTCGCGATGATTCCAGCCGCGCTGTGTTTATCCAGACAGAGCGCGTCATCGTTAGCATCCATCGCGAGCAAACTCGCTCCCACAGGGTTCTTCGGTGTTAGCTGAATCGGGAATAGCCCCTATTCCAAACCAGTCTCCAAACCCGCTGCATTTTCCCCCGCCAGATAGCGTCCAATCTGGAGAACCCGACTGATCGGAACTAGATTTGACTCAGCGCCAGACAGGCACTCAACGAAAGGAAGGAATCGGCTATGAACAGATTGTTTCGCGTTTTACTGCTGTTGAAGGTGATGGTGATGCTCTCGCTCGGAACTTCGATGGCGTGGGCCGAGTGTATCGATCATGGGGAGCAGGCTTCGAGCGGGCAGGCGGGGTACGTGGAGTTGATGATCGCCAAGTCCGAATCGGAACCGGGAGATCAGGGGCAGGGTGGTGCTGACAACGACGATGACTCGACCACCGACGAGCCGGACTCCGATGAAGAGGGCGACAGCCAGACGTAGTCGCTCAATGGCGGGCAAAAGAAAACCCCTTCTACCTGAGTGATGCGCAATCGAGGCGGAAGGGGTCGGGTTAACGCGTAATTACTTGAGCTACTCAATCCCTGTGGGAGCTAGCAGGCTCGCTCCCACATTTTTTATGCCGCGCCGTCGAGGAATTGCTCGGCGTAGTGGCAAGCCACCTGGCGGCCGGCGAGCAGGCGCAGGGGCGGCTCTTCAGTGCTGCATCGCTCGGTGGCGTACGGGCAGCGCTTGTGGAAGGCGCAGCCGGACGGCGGGTTCAGCGGGTTGGGCAACTCGCCGACGATCTTGATTTTCGGCTTGTTCGGATCCGGGTGGATGGCCGGCGTCGCCGACAACAGCGCCTGGGTGTAGGGGTGTAGAGGGCGGGAGTAAATGTCCTCTTTCGTGCCCATTTCCACCGGGCGACCGAGGTACATCACCATCACATGATCGGCAACGTGGCGTACCACCGCCAGGTTGTGGGAGATGAACACATAGGCGGTGTTGAACTCTTGCTGCAAATCCATGAACAGGTTGAGCACCTGCGCCTGAATCGACACGTCCAGCGCCGAGGTCGGTTCGTCCGCCACCAGCACTTTCGGTTGCAGCATCATCGCCCGGGCCAGGGCGATCCGCTGGCGCTGACCGCCGGAGAACATGTGCGGATAACGCTGGTAGTGCTCGGGACGCAAGCCAACCTGCTTCATCATCGCCTGGACTTTCTCGCGACGTTCCGCAGCGCTGAGGTTGGTGTTGATCAATAGTGGCTCTGCAAGCTGATCACCGACTTTCTGCCGTGGGTTCAACGAGGCGTACGGGCTCTGGAACACCATCTGCACGTCTTTGCGCAGTTGCTTGCGCTGGGCCTTGTCGGCGCCGGCGACTTCCTGGCCGGCGATTTTCAAGGAGCCGGAGGACGGCTCTTCGATCAGGGTCAGGGCACGAGCCAGGGTGGATTTGCCGCAACCCGACTCGCCTACGACAGCGAGGGTCTTGCCGGCTTCCAGTTCGAACGACACGCCATTGAGGGCGCGCACGGTGGCGTGACCCTTGAACAGGCCTCGGGACACCTCGTAGTGACGGGTCAGGTCGCGGGCGGTAAGAACGACGGCCATTACGCCACCTCCTGGTTCAGCGGGTAGAAGCAGCGAGCGAGGCTGTTGCTTTTCTGGTCAAGTGCCGGACGTTGTTGACGGCAGTTGTCTTTCACGTACGGGCAGCGCGGCGACAGCAGGCAACCCTGCGGACGGTCGTAGCGACCGGGAACGATGCCCGGCAGGGTCGACAGGCGCGAGGCACCCAGGCTGTGTTCCGGAATCGCCTTGAGCAGCGCTTCGCTGTAGGGGTGTGCCGGGATGTCGAACAGTTGCGGCACCTGACCGACTTCGACCGCCTGGCCTGCGTACATCACGCACACGCGCTGGGCGGTTTCGGCCACGACGGCGAGGTCGTGGGTGATCAGCACCAGGCCCATGTTCTGCTCTTTCTGCAACGCCAGCAGCAGGTCCATGATCTGCGCCTGAATGGTTACGTCCAGTGCGGTGGTCGGTTCATCGGCGATCAGCAGTTTCGGTTCGCCGGCAATCGCCATGGCAATCGCGACACGCTGGCTCATACCGCCGGACAGTTGGTGCGGGTAGGCGTCCATACGGCTGGCGGCACCCGGGATCTCGACTTTTTCCAGCAGTTCGATGGCGCGTTTGCGCGCTTGCTTGCCGGACATTTTCAGGTGCAGGCGCAGCACTTCTTCGATCTGGAAACCGACGGTGTAGCTCGGGTTCAGCGCGGTCATCGGATCCTGGAAGACCATGGACAGGTCTTTACCGACGATCTGTCGACGCTGGCGATTGTTGAGCTTGAGCATGTTCTTGCCGTCGAAATTCAGGGCGTCAGCGGTGACGATCCCCGGATGCTCGATCAGGCCCATCAGCGCCATCATGGTCACGGACTTGCCGGAACCTGACTCGCCAACGATGGCCAGCACTTCGCCCTTGTCCACTTGCAGGTCGAGGCCATCGACGACTGGCGTGGCGTTTTTGTCGCCGAAGCGAACGTTGAGATTCTTGATTTCTAGCAGTGACATGGGAATCTCCTCAGGCGGCGTTCTTGAGTTTCGGGTCCAGCGCATCGCGCAGGCCGTCGCCCATCAGGTTGATTGCCAGCACGCTGAGCAAAATGGTCAAACCAGGCAGGCTCACTACCCACCAGGCGCGTTCGATGTAGTCGCGGGCCGAAGCCAGCATGGTGCCCCACTCAGGGGTTGGCGGTTGTACGCCAAGGCCGAGGAAGCCCAGTGCGGCGGCATCGAGGATCGCCGAGGAGAAGCTCAGGGTGGCCTGAACGATCAGCGGCGCCATGCAGTTGGGCAGCACGGTGACGAACATCAGGCGCGGCAGTCCGGCACCGGCCAGGCGCGCGGCGGTCACGTAGTCGCGGTTCAGCTCGCCCATCACCGCAGCGCGGGTCAGACGAACATAGGACGGCAGGGACACCACGGCGATGGCGATCACGGTGTTGATCAGGCCAGGGCCGAGGATGGCGACGATCGCCACGGCCAGCAGCAGGGACGGCAGGGCCAGCATGATGTCCATCAGACGCATGATGGTCGGGCCGAGCACGCGCGGGAAGAACCCGGCGAACAGGCCCATCAGGATGCCCGGGATCAGCGACATGACCACCGAGGACAAGCCGATCATCAAGGACAGGCGCGAGCCAGTGATCAGACGCGACAGCAGGTCGCGGCCCAGCTCATCGGTGCCGAGCAGGAATTGCAGTTGCCCACCTTCCAGCCAGGCCGGCGGAGTCAGCAGGAAATCGCGGTACTGCTCGCTCGGGTCGTGAGGGGCGACCCACGGGGCGAAGATGGCGCAGAAAATCACCAGCAGCATGAACATCAGGCCGGCGACGGCACCTTTGTTCTTGGAAAACGCTTGCCAGAATTCTTTGTACGGAGACGGGTACAGCAGGCTTTGATCGACTGCTACCGATGGAATTGGAGTGGTCATGGTCATGATCTCAGCGCTGGTGACGGATGCGTGGGTTGGCAAAGCCGTAGAGGATGTCCACTACGAAGTTGACCACAATCACCAGGCAGGCGATTAACAGGATGCCGTTTTGTACGACTGGATAGTCCCGGGCGCCAATGGCTTCGATCAGCCATTTGCCGATGCCGGGCCACGAGAAGATGGTTTCGGTCAGGACCGCACCGGCCAGCAGGGTGCCGACTTGCAGGCCGACCACCGTCAGTACCGGAATCAGTGCGTTACGCAGACCGTGTACGAACACCACGCGCGATGGCGACAGGCCTTTGGCCTTGGCGGTGCGAATGTAGTCTTCACGCAGCACTTCGAGCATCGAAGAACGGGTCATCCGCGCGATCACCGCCAGCGGGATGGTACCCAGCACGATAGCCGGCAGGATCAGGTGATGCAGGGCATCGAGGAACGCGCCGACGTCATCGGCCAGCAGCGTATCGATCAGCATGAAGCCGGTGCGCGGCTCGATGTCGTACAGCAGGTCGATCCGCCCGGATACCGGGGTCCAGCCCAGGCTTACCGAGAAGAACATGATCAGGATCAGGCCCCACCAGAAGATCGGCATCGAGTATCCCGCCAGGGAGATACCCATCACCCCATGGTCGAACAGGGACCCTCGCTTGAGTGCTGCGATCACCCCGGCCAGAAGGCCCAGGATGCCGGCGAACAACAGGGCGGCCATGGACAGTTCCAGGGTCGCGGGGAACAGGGAGGTGAATTCGCTCCACACGCTTTCACGGGTTCGCAGGGACTCCCCTAGATCGCCGTGGGCCAGCTTGCCGATGTAATCCAGGTACTGGGCATACAGGGGTTTGTTCAGACCTAGGCGTTCCATTGCCTGAGCGTGCATTTCGGGATCGACCCTACGTTCTCCCATCATGACTTCTACGGGGTCGCCCGGGATCATGCGAATCAACGCGAAAGTCAGCAAGGTGATGCCGAAGAACGTGGGGATCAGTAACCCCAGTCGGCGGGCAATAAAACTAAACATCGTGTGTTGTACCTCATCAGCCGGTTAGGCGTGCCCGGCATGCCTGGGTCAGGAATGCCGGGAGTTTTCTTATTACTTCACCTGGGTGGTGGCGAAGTTATTCGTGGTGAGGGGGCTAATGTGATAGCCCTCTACGTTGTTGCGCATTGCGGTGAACATTCTAGTGTGTGCCATGCTGATCCACGGCTGGTCCTGGTTAAAAATAACCTGGGCCTGTTCGTAGAGCGCGGCTCGCTCGGCCGGGTCGGTTTTCTCGCGGGCCTGGTCGAGCAGTGCCTGGAACTTGTCATTGCACCAGCGGGCGTAGTTTTCTCCGTTCTTGGCCGCTTCACAACTGAGCATAGGCGTCAGGAAGTTATCCGGGTCGCCGTTATCGCCCGCCCATCCGGCGGAAACCATGTCGTGCTCGCCGTTTTTGGCACGTTTGAGCATTTCGCCCCATTCCATCACGCGGATGTCGATCTTGATCCCGACCTTGGCCAGGTCGGCTTGCATCATCTGCGCGCCGAGCATCGGGTTCGGGTTGGTCGGACCGCCACCGTTGCGGGTGAACAGGGTGAAGGTAGTGCCTTCCGGTACGCCGGCTTCCTTGAGCAGGGCGCGCGCCTTGTCCAGGTCATGGGCCGGGTTCTTCAGGCTGTGGTTGTAGCCCAGCAGGGTGTCCGGGAACGGGTTGACTGCTGCGGTCGCATTGCCCTTGCCGAACAACGCATTGACGTACGCCTCTTTGTCGAAGGCGATGTCGATGGCTTTGCGCACCCGGACGTCACTCATGTACTTGTGCGTGGTGTTCATGGCGACGTAGGAAACGGTCATCGCGTTCAGTTCATCGACCTTCAGGTTCGAGTCTTTCTTGATGCTCGGGATATCGTCCGGCTTCGGATACAGCGCGACCTGGCACTCGTTGGCCTTGAGTTTTTGCAGGCGCACGTTGTTGTCGGTGGCGATGGCCAGGATCAACGCATCGGCCGGCGGCTTGCCACGGAAGTAGTCCGGGTTGGCCTTGAAGCGAACCTGGGCGTCCTTGTTGTAGCGCTGGAAGACGAACGGGCCGGTGCCGACTGGCTTGTTGTTCAGGTCGCCGGTCTTGTTGGCCTTGAGCAACTGGTCGGCGTACTCGGCGGAGTAGATCGAGGAGAAGGCCATGGCAATGTCGGCCAGGAACGGCGCTTCGCGACGGGTCAGGGTGAACTTGACCGTGTTGTCGTCGACTTTCTCGACGCTTTTCAGCAGTTCCTTGAAGCCCATGCTTTCAAAGTACGGGAAGCCCACGCTCGACAGTTTGTGCCATGGATGATTCGGGTCCAGTTGGCGCTGGAAGCTCCAGACCACGTCGTCGGCATTCATGTCGCGGGTCGGCTTGAAGTAGTCGGTGGTGTGGAACTTGACGCCTTTACGCAGATGGAACGTGTAGCTCAGGCCGTCTTCGCTGATGTCCCAGGAATCGGCCAGCGCCGGAATCACGTCGGTGGTACCAGGCTTGAAATCTGCCAGGCGATTGAAGATGGTTTCGGCCACGGCATCGGCGGTGACTGCAGTCGTGTACTGGACCATGTCGAAGCCTTCGGGGCTGGCTTCCGTGCAAACCACCAGGGGCTTGGCCGAAACACCGACAGCGACACTGAGCAACGCGGCCGCGATGGCCGCACGTAGGGGAAGCATTTTCATCAAGAACCCTCTGCAATCAGTTAAAGGACAAAAGCCGAACGGCTGATTCGTCACTGAATCAGCCGTTCGGCAGCGGCATTACAGGATGTTGAACGGAACCGTGGTCACGAGACGGAACTCGTTGATGCTGCCGTCAGCCTGGTTTTCGCTGGCACGGTGAGCGGTGTAGGTGCCGCGAATCGTGGTGGCCTTGAGCGGGCCGCTCTGCACGGCGTAGGTCGCGCCGATGCCGTATTCATAGTGGTGTTCGCCATCCTGGGACTGGATGCCGTCGTAACCCTTGCCTGCCACGCCGCCGTTGCCGGTGTAGTGAGTACCGTCGATACCCCAGCCGCGAGCCTGGTAGATGTTGAACTTCAGGCCTGGCACGCCGTACTCGGCCATGTTCAGACCGTAGGCAACCTGGAACGATTTTTCGTTCGGGCCGTTGAAGTCCGACAGCAGGGAGTTGGCCAGGTAGATACCGTTGGTTTCGTGCAGGTAGTCGAAGTACTCGTTACCGTTCACTTCCTGGTACGAGAAGGTCAGGGTGTGGGCCTGGTGGGTCAGGCCGAACGACAGCGAGTAGGTGTCGTTGTCGATATCGCCGATCAGGGCTTTACCGGTTTCCTTGGTTTTGTAGTAGTTCAGGCCGGTGGTCAGGCTCAGTACCTGGCTGTCGCCCAGTACGTGAGAGGCGCCGAAGTAGTACTGGTTCCAGATGTCTTCAGCCTGGGTCGCCCAGAGGCTGGTGGTCAGGCTGGCAAATGGGGTGTAGGTCAGACCGCCGGTGTAGACGTGGTCCGTTTCAACGATGCCGTTGGCGTATTCGGTGCGGAATTTGCGCTGGCTTTCTTCGGTACGCGGTGAGTTGCGGTCGAAGGTGGCCAGGTCGAAGGCCAGGTTGTTCAGTTCTTCGCTGTGGATGGCCACGCCCTGGAAGCTCGAAGGCAGTGCACGGTTACCGATCACGTCGACCATCGGGCTGCTGAAGTTCATGCGGCCGGCGGTCAGGGTGCTGTTGGAGACACGGGCCTTGACGTTGGCCAGGCCCAGTTTGCTCCACTGGCCTTGAGCGTCGCCGCCCTCTTTGGTCAGGGTACGGTTGTTGCCCGCGCCTGGACGAGAGCCGGGTGCGCCGCCGTTGTTGGACGCCAGGTCTTTGCGGTCCCGGTCCAGGGCAACGGCGTTGTAGGCGGCGACTTCAGTGCTGAAACCTACAGTGCCTTCGGTGAAGCCCGAGTTGTACTTGAGGATAGTGCCCTGGACCCAGTTGATCCGGCGATCGGTCGGGGTCGAAACGCCGTCCTTCTTGTAGGCGAACTTGGCGCCGCGTTGCAGTTGCTCGTTGGCGTACCAGTTGCGCGTGGTGCCGGTGATCGACTGGCCTTCGACAAAGCCGGTGGCTTCGCTTTGGGCGCTTTTCTCGTTCACGGTAACCGGGGTGAAAGCCTGGCTTTGGGTTTCTGCGTAAGCCGTGGCGGTTACGCTGCTGATGGCCAAGGCCAATAACGCGGTGCTGCTCAGTTTCATGGGTAAAGCTCCTTACTTTCTTTTTTTTATGCCGGTCTTTTTGGGTGATCCGGCTATTGGTTTAGAACTCATACACGGCATCGCAAACGTTTGCTGTACGCCAAATTGGCGAAAGACGGCAAAGCGTCTGCGTGAGGGCGGAAAATCCGCCCCCGGCATTTCTGGCTAATCGGTTATTTTTCTATGCTGACACCCGAGAAAACGTTGCGACCGAACGGGCTCACCTTGAACCCTTCGATTTTGGCGCTCAGCGGCTGGTTGACCGTTGAGTGGGCGACTGGCGTGATCGGCACCTGCTGCTTGAGGTACTGCTGCGCCTGTTTGTAGAGCAGGGTGCGCTGGTCGCGATCGGTGACAACCTTGGCCTGCTTGATCAGCTTGTCGTAAGCCGGATCACACCACATCGAGTAATTGTTACCGCCAATGGCATCACAGCTGTAGAGGGTGCCGAGCCAGTTGTCCGGATCACCGTTGTCACCGGTCCAGCCGATCAGGCTGATGTCGTGCTCGCCATTCTTGGTGCGCTTGATGTACTCGCCCCACTCATAGCTGACGATCTTGACCTTGAGGCCGATCTTCGCCCAATCAGCCTGGAGCATCTCGGCCATCAACTTGGCGTTGGGGTTGTACGGACGCTGGACCGGCATGGCCCAGAGGGTGATTTCAGTGCCTTCCTTGACGCCGGCAGCCTTGAGCAATTCCTTGGCTTTTTCCGGGTTGTAGGCGGCGTCCTTGATCGTGTCGTCGTAGGACCATTGGGTCGGCGGCATGGCGTTGACCGCCAGTTGCCCCGCACCCTGGTAGACGGCATTGAGAATGCCTTGCTTGTTCACAGCCATGTCCAGCGCCTGGCGTACTTCGAGCTGGTCGAAGGGTTTGTGGCGCACGTTGTAGGCGATGTAGCCGAGGTTGAAACCCGGCTTCTCGATCAGTTGCAGGGCCGGGTCGCTCTTCAGCGCGGTCACATCGGCAGGGCGCGGATGCAGGGTGATCTGGCACTCGCCGGCCTTGAGTTTCTGCACGCGCACCGAGGCGTCGGTGTTGATGGCGAAAATCAGGTTGTCGAGCTTGACCCGGCTCGGGTCCCAGTAGTGCTTGTTGCCGGTGTAACGGATGTTCGAGTCTTTTTGGTAGCTCTTGAACACGAACGGCCCGGTGCCGATCGGCTTCTGGTTGATGTCGCTCGGCTTGCCTTCGGCCAGCAGCTTGTCGGCGTATTCGGCCGAAAGAATGGCGGCGAAGCTCATGGCGATGTTCTGGATGAACGCGGCGTCCACGCTATTGAGCGTAAAGACCACGGTCAGCGGCCCGGTCTTTTCGACCTTGGCGATGTTCTTGTTCAGGCTCATGCCGTTGAAGTACGGAAACTCTGTCGGATAAGCCTTACGGAAAGGTTGTTGCGGGTCGAGCATGCGATTGAACGTGAACAGCACGTCATCGGCATTGAAGTCGCGGGTCGGCGTGAAGTATTTAGTGGTATGAAACTTCACCCCTTCGCGCAGGTGAAACGTGTATTTGAGGCCGTCCTCGGAAATGTCCCAGCTCGTGGCCAGGCCCGGTACGACGTTGGTCGCACCTTTTTCAAACTCAGCCAACCGGTTGTACAGCGGCTCGGCGGCATCGTTGTCGGTCGCAGTGGTGTACTGCGCCGTGTCGAAACCGGCGGGGCTGCCTTCGGAGCAGAACACCAGGCTGTTGTTGGCGGCCTGGCTGATGGAAGTGGCGGCCAACAGGCCGGTGCCCAGCAATGCGGATAAAACCAGGGTATGGCGCATAACGCTTCCTTTTCTCTCAAAGTGTTGTCAATGAGCCGCCGTCCCGTCCGCGGACGTAGAGGCATCACTGATTTCAAGCCATGCACACAGCAGTAACCGATGACCCACGCGTGCACTGGTCGGATCCCGACGGTATGAGCCACGGGTCCGGCAGTAAATGCGTAGAGTCCTAAAGACTCGTAGGAAATGGCAACGCGTCCTCGCCCGATGCTGTAGTCAGCTGCGGATTAGGATGTAGGCGAATTCCTGCTTTCTCGGTAGATAAAGCAACGGCGACGTCAGGAACGTCGCCGTTGCAAAACCTTATTTGCTGACGCTGACGCCGTAGAAGGAGTTCAAGCCAAATGGGCTGATCTTGAAGTCCTGCACGTTGGCGCGCATGGGTTGGAACACCGTCGAGTGAGCGATAGGTGTCATAGGCACAGCGTCTTTGAGGACGTGTTGCGCCTGCTTGTACAGTTCGGTGCGTTTGCCTTGATCCGAAGTGCGCTTGGCTTGCTTGACGATGTCGTCAAACTTCTTGTCGCACCATTTGGAGAAGTTGTTGCCTTCCAGCGAGTCGCAGCCGAACAGCACGTTCAGCCAGTTGTCCGGGTCACCGTTGTCGCCGCTCCAGCCAATCAGCATCGCCTGGTTCTCGCCACCTTTGGAGCGCTTGATGTACTCGCCCCACTCGTAGCTCTGGATCTTGACCTTGAGGCCGATCTTGGACCAGTCGGACTGCAGCATTTCTGCCATCAGCTTGGCGTTCGGGTTGTAAGGACGCTGTACCGGCATCGCCCAGAGAACGATTTCGGTGCCATCTTTCACGCCGGCTTCCTTGAGCAGCTCTTTGGCTTTCTCAGGGTTGTACGGCGCATCCTTGATGGTGGTGTCGTAGGACCACTGGGTCGGCGGCATGGCGTTGACGGCCAGTTGGCCTGCGCCTTGGTACACGGAGTCGATGATCTGTTGCTTGTTGACCGCCATGTCCATTGCCTGGCGTACCTTCAGGTCAGCCAACGGGTTCGCATCGGTTTGTCCCTTGACCTTGGGCATCACGTTGTAGGCGATGTAACCGAGGTTGAAACCAGCCTGGTCAGGCAGTTTCAGGGTCTTGTCTTCGCGCAGCGCCTTGAGGTCGGCCGGACGAGGGAACAGGGTGACCTGGCACTCGTTCTTCTTCAGCTTCTGGATACGTACCGACGGGTCGGTGGTGATGGCGAAGATCAGGTTGTCGATCTTCACGTCGTCAGGCTTCCAGTAGTCCTTGTTCCCGGTGTAGCGGATGTTGGAGTCTTTCTGGTAGCTCTTGAACACGAACGGACCAGTGCCGACTGGCTTCTGGTTGATGTCGGCAGCCTTGCCTTCCTTGAGCAGCTGGGCAGCGTACTCGGCGGACTGGATCGAGGCGAAGCTCATGGCCATGTTCTGGATGAACGCGGCATCAACGTCCTTGAGGGTGAACTTGACCGTGTGGTCGTCGACTTTATCGATCTTGGTGATGTTGGTATCCATCCCCATGTCGGTGAAGTACGGGAATTCGGTCGGGTACGCTTTGCGGAACGGGTCATCCTTGTTAATCATGCGATTAAAGGTGAACAGCACGTCGTCGGCGTTGAACTCACGAGTTGGCTTGAAGTACGGCGTGGTATGGAACTTGACGCCTTCACGCAGGTGGAAGGTGTAAGTCAGGCCGTCATCGGAAACGTCCCACTTGGTCGCCAGCCCAGGAATAACGGCGGTGCCGCCGCGCTCGAACTGGGTGAGGCGGTTGAACATGGTTTCTGCAGAGGCGTCGAAGTCGGTTCCGGTGGTGTATTGACCTGGATCGAAACCGGCCGGGCTCCCTTCGGAGCAGAACACCAGGTTAGTCGCTGCTTGGGCGAACGGTGCGCTGGCTAGCAAGCTTGCGCCAACTAAGAACGGAATGACCGCGTGTTTAAGCATGGTGGCCTCATGATTTGTTGTCATTTTTGGAATTAGAGGACGACCTCGTGAGTCGTGCCTGCGGATACTTATGCAGGGGCCATACCCAATGCAAGATCCAGAGTGACTACAAGCCTTAAACGGTGGTACGAACGTACCTTAATGTCGCATTTGTATAAATCCTGACGTATATGACCGTTTGCGCGGCATATTTACGGTGCAAACGACGCACTTTTACAGTGCGCTCCTGGCTCGGGTTGCTCCCGCGTGGGGCGGTGGTGTTACTTATTCATACCCCGGATTGTGGGGTGGGCATGGCGTGAATAAGAGTGGTTATTGTTGCACCGATAGTGGCCAATCGACGGCTTTTCTCGGGTGGACCTATCCAGTTATAGCTCATGCCTGAAAACTGCCAAAAAAAACGGCGATCATTTTTATGATCGCCGTTTTTGTTTGCGGGCTATCGACTCAAGGCATCAGCACTTCAATCGAACCATCGGCGGTCATGCTGACCTGGCTGGTGCCGGCTTCAACATCCGGCGTCACCGGTGCGGAGTCCATGGCGGCGGCTTTCATCATCATTGGCGCGCGCATGTAAGGCTGTGGATAACCGTTGCTGTTGAGGTTCAGGTTGACGATTTTGTAGCTCTTGCCGCCAAGGGCGTCGGTGGCCAGTTGAGCGCGGGCCTTGAAGGCGGTCACGGCGTCCTTGAGCAGGGCATCTTCGCTGGCCTTGCGGGTCGGGGTGGCGATGGCGAAGTCCATGCCGCCCATTTTCAGGTCGGTGAGCAGTTCGCCGGTCAGCTTCGACAGTGCGGCGAAGTCCGAGCTTTCCAGGCGCAATTCGGCGCGCTCGCGCCAGCCGGTGATTTTCTGGCCCTTGGTGTCGTAGATCGGGTAGCTGTTGCGGCTGCCCTGGCGCAGAGTGATGTCCTTGACTTGCTTGGCCTTGGCCAGCGCCTTGTTCATGGTGGTGCTGACATCGGCGGCGAGTTTGGCCGGGTCGGTGTTCTGTTCTTCGGTGTAGAGGGTCACGATCATCAGGTCGCGGGCCACTTCCTGACTGACTTCGGCTCGCAGGGAGATCTGGTTGTAATGCAGCTCGTCGGCGGCCAGGGCCGGGAGGCTGGCGACGCTGCCAACGCTCAGGGCGAGGAGGGCGGCGCTGCGGCGGAATGTGTGCATGAAGGCTCCTTGAAAGGTGCGCAGGGGTATGATCCGGGCCTGCGTGAAACCATCAGACTCTAGCTTTTATGCTCCGGTTCGCACAGTTACAACTTCTATACAGATGGTGCACAGGTGGCTGCTTCGCAGCCAATCGCGAGCTGGCCTCATAGACGCTGCAGACCCTCCTGCCATGTGGCCGTTTGCCGCACTTTTGCCTGTCAGCCCCCGTGCTTGGTTATACTCCCTGCGATCCGCCTGGAGCGCTCATCAGGAGAGCTCATGCTCGCCCCCGTTCAAATCACTTCTGCCACTCGCCAGAACCTCTGGCGGCTGACGTTCATCCGCACGTTGGTGCTGGCCGCCCAGGCCGGTTCCGTTGGCCTGGCCTACTGGCTCGAATTGCTGCCACTGCCCTGGTTTCAACTGGCGGCGACACTCGCATGTTCAATGCTGCTGTGCGTGTTCACGGCGATTCGCCTGCGCACCTCGTGGCCGGTGACCGAGCTCGAATACGCCGTGCAACTGGCCTGCGACCTGTTTATCCACAGTGCCTTGCTGTATTTCTCCGGCGGCTCGACCAACCCCTTCGTCTCCTATTACCTGGTGCCGCTGACCATTGCCGCGGTGACGTTGCCATGGCGTTATTCGGTGATCCTGTCGGGTATCGCGCTGACGATGTATACGCTGTTGCTGGCGCAGTTCTACCCGCTGCAAACCTTCCCGATCGCTCGGGAAAACCTGCAGGTGTACGGGATGTGGTTGAGCTTCGCCCTCGCCGCCGCAGTGATCACGTTCTTCGCCGCGCGCATGGCCGAAGAGCTGCGTCGCCAGGAAGAGTTGCGCGCCATTCGTCGCGAAGAAGGCTTGCGCGATCAGCAACTGCTGGCCGTCGCCACCCAGGCCGCCGGCGCGGCCCATGAGCTGGGCACGCCGCTGGCGACCATGAGTGTGCTACTCAAGGAAATGCGTCAGGACCACCATGACCCGATGTTGCAGGACGACCTGAGCGTGCTGCAGGATCAGGTCAAGCTGTGCAAGCAAACCTTGCAGCAACTGGTGCGCGCCGCCGAGGCCAATCGCCGGTTGGCGGTGGAGATGCAGGACGTCACCGATTGGCTTGATGAAGCCCTCAATCGCTGGCACCTGATGCGCCCGGAAGCCAGTTATCGCTTCCAGCGCCTCGGCCAGGGCGCAGTACCCCGCATGGCGCCGCCGCCAGACCTGACCCAGGCATTGCTGAATCTGCTGAACAACGCTGCCGATGCCTGTCCCGAAGGGCTGCAAGTGACGCTGGACTGGGATTGGGAAAACCTGACCATCAGCATTCGTGACCATGGCGCCGGTGTGCCGCTGGCCATCGCCGAGCAAATCGGCAAACCGTTTTTTACCACCAAGGGCAAAGGCTTCGGCCTGGGCCTGTTTTTGAGCAAGGCCAGCGTGACACGCGCCGGCGGCTCAGTGAAACTCTACAGTCATGAGGAAGGTGGCACGCTCACCGAGCTGCGCCTGCCCCGTGTCGCCCGAGGAGACGAACATGAGTGAAGAGATCCAAGTCGAAGGCGAAGAACTGCCGCATTTGTTGCTGGTCGATGACGACGCCACATTCACCCGCGTCATGGCCCGCGCCATGGCCCGCCGCGGTTTTCGCGTCAGCACCGCCGGTTCCGCCGAGGAAGGCCTGGAGCTGGCCAAGGCCGATCTGCCGGATTATGCCGCCCTGGACCTGAAGATGGACGGCGATTCCGGCCTGGTGCTGCTGCCCAAGTTGCTGGAAATGGACCCGGAAATGCGCGTGGTGATCCTCACCGGTTACTCGAGCATCGCCACCGCCGTCGAGGCGATCAAGCGCGGTGCCTGCAACTACCTGTGCAAGCCGGCGGACGCCGACGACGTGTTGGCGGCGCTGCTGTCCGAGCACGCCGACCTCGACAGCCTGGTGCCGGAAAACCCGATGTCCGTGGACCGCCTGCAGTGGGAGCACATCCAGCGCGTGCTGACCGAGCACGAAGGCAACATCTCCGCCACGGCCCGTGCCCTGGGCATGCACCGCCGCACCCTGCAGCGCAAACTGCAGAAGCGTCCCGTTCGCCGCTGAACCTGCGCTGAACGAATGCGGGCCGTATCTCGCGACAAACCGGACCGATCATCTATGATCGGTTCGTGTGCGTACTTTTCTCTATCGAGCCTTATCCATGAATCAGAACGCTGAGTATTCCGCGGTCAACGACGCCGTGCGCGGGCAGTTTTTTCGCAAAGTGTGGGCGATGATCACGCCTTACTGGCGCAGTGAAGAGAAGGTCAAGGCCTGGACACTGTTGATCGCGGTGATTGCGCTGTCGCTGATCAGCGTGGGGATCTCGGTGTGGTTCAACACCTGGTACAAGGACTTCTACAACGCCCTGCAAAAGAAGGACGAGGCAGCGTTCTGGCAACTGATCCTGTACTTCTGCGCGATTGCGGCGGTGGCGATTGTCGGCGCGGTGTATCGGCTGTATCTGACGCAGATGCTGACGATCCGCTGGCGGGCATGGCTCACTGAAAAGCACTTTGCACGCTGGCTCGCCGACAAGAATTACTACCAGCTGGAGCAGGGCGGTTACACCGATAACCCGGACCAGCGGATTTCCGAAGACCTCAATAACTTCACCTCCAACACCCTTGAATTGGGTATCGGGCTGCTGCGCAATATCGTCAGCCTGGTGTCGTTCTCGATCATTCTGTGGGGTGTATCGGGCAGCATTGAAGTATTCGGCATCACCATTCCCGGCTACATGTTCTGGTGCGTGCTGGTCTACGCGGTGGTCGGCAGCTGGTTGACGCATTTGATCGGTCGTCGCCTGATCGGCCTGAACAACCAGCAGCAACGCTTCGAAGCCGACCTGCGTTTCTCCATGGTGCGAATTCGCGAGAATGCCGAAAGCATCGCGTTGTACAACGGCGAACCGAACGAGAATCGTCGGTTGAGCAGCCGCTTCGGGATGGTCTGGCATAACTTCTGGGACATCATGAAAGTGTCCAAGCGCCTGACGTTCTTCACCGCCGGTTACAGTCAGGCCGCCATCATCTTCCCGTTCATGGTTGCCGCGCCGCGTTACCTTTCCGGCAAGATCGAACTGGGCGAGCTGATGCAAATCAGCTCGGCGTTCGGCAATGTGCAGGAAAGTTTCAGCTGGTTTATCAGTGCGTACCAGAGCCTCGCTTCCTGGCGCGCCACCTGCGATCGTCTGTTGAGCTTCCACCAGGCCATGCGTGACAACGAAGAGCGTGCGCCGGCCATCGACGTACAGAATTCGGGCTCGGTGCTGAAGGTGCACAACCTCGGCCTCGACCTGGCTGAAGGTCGCCACCTGCTGACCAACGCCGACATGACCGTGGAGGAGGGCGAGCGTGTGATGCTCAGCGGTCGTTCCGGCAGCGGCAAGTCGACCCTGTTGCGGGCGATGGGACATCTGTGGCCGACCGGCCACGGCAGTATTCGCCTGCCATCGGCGCGCTACCTGTTCCTGCCGCAAAAACCGTATTTGCCGATTGGCACCCTGCGTGATGTCCTCAGTTATCCACAGCCCGGCGATACCTATCCGAACGAGCGCTACGCGCAGGTGCTGGAAACCTGCCGCTTGCCGCACCTGATTGCCCGTCTCGACGAAGCCAACCACTGGCAGCGCATGTTGTCGCCGGGTGAGCAGCAGCGCCTGGCCTTCGCCCGTGCGCTGCTTTATGCACCGCAATGGCTGTATATGGACGAAGCCACCTCGGCGATGGACGAAGAGGACGAGGCCACGTTGTATCAGGCGCTGATCGATGAGTTGCCGGGGCTGAGTATCGTCAGCGTCGGACATCGCAGCAGCCTGAAGCGCTTCCACCCGCGGCACATTCGTATCGAGAATGGCCATCTGGTGGACCAGGCCGTGACTGCATAAACACCTCAAATACCCTTGTGGGAGCGGGCTTGCTCCGGGCGGCGTTCCGACGAAAGCGGTCTGACATTCGATATTGAAGATGTCTGACACACCGCCTTCGCGAGCAAGCCCGCTCCCACAGGGGGCAGTGCTCATCTTGACGGTGATCGTACAACCGCGTTGCGCTATGATGCGCTTTAAGCCGCCGAATTTTTCGAGACAGATGTTCACCATGGAAAACCCGAACGACGCACCACGCCTCCCACGCAAGCGCCGCAGCCTCGCTCAGGAACTGGTGACGGTGCTGTCCGAGCAGATCCGCGACGGTCATCTCAAGCGTGGCGACAAATTGCCCACCGAGTCGGCCATCATGGATGCCCATGGTGTCAGCCGCACGGTGGTGCGCGAGGCGATTTCCCGTTTGCAGGCGGCAGGGCAAGTGGAAACCCGCCACGGTATCGGCACCTTCGTGCTCGACACGCCGAGCCCGAGCGGTTTCCGTATAGACCCGGCGACCGTGGTGACCTTGCGAGATGTGCTGGCGATCCTGGAACTGCGCATCAGCCTGGAAGTGGAGTCCGCCGGGCTGGCGGCGCAACGTCGCAGTCCGGAACAACTGGCCAACATGCGCGCCGCCCTCGATGCGTTGAATGAAAGTGCCGCTCATGCCAGTGACGCCGTGGCTTCGGACTTCGCCTTCCACCTCGAAATCGCGCTGTCCACCGGCAACCGCTATTTCACCGACATCATGACCCACCTGGGCACCAGCATCATTCCACGTACACGGCTGAACTCTGCACGCCTGGCCCATGACGACCAGCAGCACTACATGGGTCGCCTGAGCCGTGAGCACGAAGAAATCTACGACGCCATCGCCCGTCAGGATTCCGATGCGGCGCGGGCCGCCATGCGTTTGCATCTGACCAACAGCCGTGAGCGGTTGCGTCATGCCCATGAAGAGGCTGAGGCGCAGCGGGGCTGAGTGTTCTGATTCCAATCCTGTATTGGCTGACAGATTGCCTTCGCGAGCAAGCCCGCTCCCACATTTGATCTGCGTCGTTCACAAATAGTGAGTTCGCAGAAATTCAAATGTGGGAGCGGGCTTGCTCGCGAAGAGGCCGTAAGCCATCCCACAAAACCTTCAGTCAGCCTCTCTTTTACTTATCCCTTGCTTTAATCTTCCGACAACGTATCTCTTGAGCGCCTGTTTTTCGAGGTGTGATCATTCCTGTTCTCCTCCGTAGAAACCCTCTAGAACCCGGACTCGACGTATTTCTTGTCGAACAATTTTTCCTCGCAGCGATGAAATGCAGTTGACGGTTGTATTTTAAGTTGTACGATGACCTACAACTTCAGCGCGAGCTGAACGGTTTTTCACACAACGTCGCAATCCAGGGTGTTCGAATAATGAATCCACAAGAACTGAAGTCCATCCTCTCTTCCGGTCTGCTGTCTTTCCCGGTTACCGATTTCAATGCACAGGGCGACTTCAACCGCGCTGGCTACATCAAGCGTCTGGAATGGCTGGCCCCATACGGCGCCTCGGCTCTGTTCGCCGCAGGCGGCACCGGTGAGTTCTTCTCTCTGGCGGCCAGCGAATATTCGGAAATCATCAAGACTGCCGTCGACACTTGCGCCACCAGCGTGCCAATCCTGGCCGGCGTGGGCGGTTCGACCCGCCAGGCCATCGAATACGCACAGGAAGCCGAGCGTCTGGGCGCCAAGGGCCTGTTGCTGCTGCCGCACTACCTGACCGAAGCCAGCCAGGACGGCGTTGCCGCCCACGTTGAAGCCGTGTGCAAGTCGGTCAACATCGGCGTGGTGGTCTACAACCGTAACGTCTGCCGACTGACCGCACCGCTGCTGGAACGTCTGGCCGAGCGCTGCCCGAACCTGATCGGCTACAAGGATGGCCTGGGTGATATCGAGTTGATGGTGTCGATCCGTCGCCGCCTCGGTGATCGCTTCAGCTACCTGGGTGGCTTGCCGACCGCCGAAGTCTACGCCGCGGCCTACAAGGCGCTGGGCGTGCCGGTCTACTCCTCGGCGGTGTTCAACTTCATCCCGAAAACCGCGATGGACTTCTACCACGCGATCGCTCGTGAAGATCACGCCACCGTCGGCAAGATCATCGACGACTTCTTCCTGCCGTACCTGGACATCCGTAACCGCAAGGCCGGTTATGCCGTGAGCATCGTCAAGGCCGGGGCAAAAATCGCCGGCTACGACGCAGGTCCTGTGCGTGCACCGCTGACCGATCTGACCGGCGAAGAGTACGAAATGCTCGCCGCGCTGATCGACAAGCAGGGTGCGCAGTAACACATCCGTTTAAGTAAGGCCGCTGAGCAATCAGCGGCCTTTTGCGTGAGGAGATCTCAAAGTGGCAGATGCAAAGCGTTTTGATAACTACATCAACGGCGAATGGGTTGCCGGTGGCGACTATTCGACCAACATCAACCCGTCCGAACTGAGCGACGCCATCGGCGACTACGCCAAGGCAGATCTGGCCCAGGTCCACGCCGCCATCGACGCCGCCCGTGCCGCGTTCCCGGCCTGGTCCACTTCCGGCATTCAGGCGCGTCACGATTCCCTGGACAAAGTCGGTACTGAAATCCTCGCCCGTCGCGAAGAGCTCGGTACCCTGCTGGCCCGGGAAGAGGGCAAGACCCTGCCTGAAGCCATCGGCGAAGTGACCCGCGCCGGCAACATCTTCAAGTTCTTCGCCGGCGAGTGCCTGCGCCTGTCCGGCGACTACCTGCCGTCGGTGCGTCCGGGCGTCAACGTTGAAGTCACTCGTGAAGCCCTGGGCGTGGTCGGTCTGATCACCCCGTGGAACTTCCCGATCGCCATTCCGGCGTGGAAAATCGCCCCGGCCCTGGCCTACGGCAACTGCGTCGTGCTCAAGCCTGCTGACCTGGTTCCAGGTTGCGCCTGGGCCCTGGCCGAAATCATCTCCCGCGCAGGCTTCCCGGCCGGTGTGTTCAACCTGGTGATGGGCAGCGGTCGTGTGGTGGGCGATGCGTTGGTCCACAGCCCGAAAGTCGACGGCATCAGCTTCACAGGTTCCGTGGGCGTCGGTCGTCAGATCGCCGTCAGCTGCGTGTCGCGCCAGGCCAAGGTCCAGCTGGAAATGGGCGGCAAGAACCCGCAGATCATTCTTGACGACGCCGACCTCAAGCAAGCGGTCGAGCTGTCGGTACAGAGCGCGTTCTATTCCACTGGCCAGCGTTGCACTGCTTCCAGCCGCTTTATCGTCACCGCTGGCATCCACGACCAGTTCATCGAAGCCATGGCCGAGCGTATGAAGTCGATCAAGGTCGGCCATGCATTGAAGGCAGGCACCGATATCGGTCCGGTGGTCTCGCAAGCGCAACTTGAGCAGGACATGAAGTACATCGACATCGGCCAGTCCGAAGGTGCGCGTCTGGTCAGCGGCGGTGGTCTGGTGACGTGCGACACCGAGGGCTACTTCCTCGCGCCAACCCTGTTTGCCGACAGCGAAGCTTCGATGCGCATCAGCCAGGAAGAGATTTTCGGGCCGGTGGCCAACATCGTCCGCGTCGCCGATTACGAAGCTGCGCTGGCCATGGCCAACGACACCGAGTTCGGTCTGTCGGCGGGCATTGCTACCACTTCGTTGAAGTACGCCAACCACTTCAAGCGCCATTCCCAGGCCGGGATGGTGATGGTCAACCTGCCGACCGCCGGTGTGGATTACCACGTTCCGTTCGGTGGGCGTAAAGGTTCATCCTATGGATCACGTGAGCAAGGTCGCTATGCGCAAGAGTTTTACACGGTCGTAAAAACTGCCTACATCTGATCGTAAACGCAATACACCTGTAGGAGCTGCCGAAGGCTGCGATCTTTGCTTTTAAAGATCAAAAGATCGCAGCCTCGTTTCACTCGGCAGCTCCTACAGGGAGAAACCAAAGATTCACCCGCGCATAAAAATAATCAGTGGGAGTACATATACATGCAATCGACCCAGAAGCCGACTCACGTCCGCTATTTGATCCTGCTCATGCTGTTTCTGGTGACCACGATCAACTACGCCGACCGCGCTACCATCGCAATCGCCGGCTCCAGCCTGCAAAAAGACCTCGGCATTGACGCGGTCACCCTCGGTTATATCTTCTCCGCATTCGGTTGGGCCTACGTTGCCGGGCAAATACCCGGTGGCTGGCTGCTGGACCGATTCGGCTCGAAAAAAATCTACGCGTTGAGCATCTTTACCTGGTCGCTGTTCACCGTGCTGCAGGGTTATGTCGGCGAGTTCGGCATGTCCACCGCTGTGGTTGCGCTGTTCATGCTGCGCTTTTTGGTGGGCCTGGCCGAAGCGCCATCCTTCCCCGGCAACGCGCGCATCGTGGCGGCCTGGTTCCCGACCGCTGAACGCGGCACCGCCTCGGCGATCTTCAACTCGGCGCAATACTTTGCCACTGTGTTGTTCGCACCGTTGATGGGCTGGATCGTCTACAGCTTCGGCTGGCAGCACGTGTTCATCGTCATGGGCGTGATCGGCATCATCTTCTCCGGGATCTGGCTGAAAGTGATCTACAGCCCGCGTCAGCACCCGATGATCAATGACGCCGAGTTCAAGCACATCGCCGACAACGGCGGCATGGTCGACATGGACCAGGACAAGGGCAAAGGCAAGAAGACCGACGGTCCGAAGTGGGACTACATCCGTCAGTTGCTGACCAATCGCATGATGCTCGGCGTGTACCTGGGCCAGTACTGCATCAACGGCATCACTTACTTCTTCCTGACCTGGTTCCCGGTGTATCTGGTGCAGGAACGCGGCATGACCATCCTCAAGGCCGGTTTCATCGCGTCCTTGCCGGCGATCTGCGGCTTCATCGGTGGTGTGCTCGGCGGGGTGATTTCCGATTACCTGCTGCGCAAAGGCCATTCCCTGACCTTCGCCCGCAAGGCGCCGATCATTGCTGGCCTGCTGGTTTCCAGCAGCATCGTGGCGTGCAACTACGTCGACGTAGAATGGATGGTCGTCGGCTTCATGGCCCTGGCGTTCTTCGGCAAAGGCGTGGGTGCACTGGGCTGGGCCGTGGTGTCCGACACCTCGCCGAAGCAGATCGCCGGTCTGAGCGGTGGCCTGTTCAACACCTTCGGTAACATTGCGTCGATCACCACCCCGATCGTCATCGGCTACATCATCAGCTCCACTGGTTCATTCAAATGGGCGCTGGTATTCGTCGGTTGCAACGCATTGGTCGCGGTGTTCAGTTATCTGGTGATCGTGGGCCCGATCAAGCGAGTGGTGCTCAAGGAGCCACCAGCGAACGGTTCCGAAGCCCCTGGCAAATTGTCTCAAGCGCATTCCTGAGGAGCGGCGTCATGCAGTTGATTGAACATTCCGACTCGCCGCGCTACATCCGCCTGCACGAGCGGGATAACGTAGTGATCGTGGTCAATGATCAGGGTGTACCGGCCGGCACCGAGTTTGCGGACGGCCTGGTTACCGTGGACTTCGTGCCACAGAGCCACAAGGTCACCCTGGAAGATGTTCCAGAGGGTGGCCAGGTGATTCGTTACGGCCAGGTCATTGGCTATGCCTTGCAGCCGATTCCCCGCGGCAGTTGGGTCAAGGAAGATCAACTGCGCATGCCGACCGCGCCACCGCTGGACAGCCTGCCGCTGTCCACCGATGTGCCGGCCGCGCAGGCACCGCTGGAAGGTTTCACCTTCGAGGGTTATCGCAACGCCGACGGCACCGTCGGCACGCGCAACATTCTCGGCATCACTACCACCGTGCAGTGCGTGACCGGGGTGCTGGATCATGCGGTCAAGCGCATCAAGGACGAGTTGCTGCCCAAGTACCCGCACGTCGATGACGTGGTGGCGCTGACCCACAGCTACGGCTGTGGCGTGGCCATCACCGCCACCGACGCGTACATCCCGATCCGCACCGTGCGCAACCTGGCACGCAACCCGAACCTGGGTGGCGAAGCCTTGGTGATCAGCCTGGGCTGCGAGAAATTGCAGGCTGGGCAGGTGATGCACGACAACGACAGCTCGGTGGATTTGAGCGAGCCATGGCTGTACCGCTTGCAGGATTCCAGTCACGGCTTCACCGAAATGATCGAACAGATCATGGAGCTGGCCGAGACACGCTTGAAGAAGCTCGATCAACGTCGTCGGGAAACCGTGCCGGCGTCCGAGCTGATTCTCGGCATGCAATGCGGCGGCAGTGATGCGTTTTCCGGCATCACCGCTAACCCGGCGCTGGGTTATGCCTCGGACCTGCTGCTGCGGGCCGGTGCGACGGTGATGTTTTCCGAAGTCACCGAAGTGCGCGATGCCATTTACCTGCTGACCTCCCGTGCGGAAAACCAGGACGTTGCCCAGGAACTGGTGCGGGAAATGGACTGGTACGACCGCTACCTGGCCAAGGGCGAGGCGGATCGCAGTGCCAACACCACGCCGGGCAACAAGAAGGGCGGTTTGTCGAACATTGTCGAGAAATCCCTGGGTTCGATCGTCAAGTCCGGCAGCAGCGCGATCAACGGCGTGCTTGGCCCTGGCGAGCGTTTCAAGCGCAAAGGCCTGATCTTCTGTGCGACCCCGGCCAGTGACTTTGTCTGCGGGACCTTGCAGTTGGCGGCGGGGATGAACCTGCACGTGTTCACCACCGGTCGCGGCACGCCTTACGGGCTGGCCATGGCGCCGGTGGTGAAGGTCTCGACCCGGACCGAACTGGCGCAACGCTGGCCGGACCTGATCGACATCGATGCCGGTCGAATCGCTACTGGACGCGCGTCCATCGAAGATCTCGGCTGGGAGTTGTTCCACTACTATCTGGACGTGGCCAGTGGCAAGAAACAGACGTGGGCCGAGCAGCACAAGCTGCACAACGACATCACCCTGTTCAACCCGGCGCCGATTACTTAAGACCGAGTCGCCTGCTTCGCGAGCAAGCCCGCTCCCACACTGGATTGTCGTCGCGCACAAATTTTGTGTTCGACACTGATCAAATGTGGGAGCGGGCTTGCTCGCGAAGGCGATCTAGCAGGCGCCGAAGTCTTCAGTGGCTTATCATTAGCCCCCTAACGACGCCCACCCCAAGGTCCTCCCGGCATGCTGGCAATTTTCCTCGAAACCCTGAACATCACCGCGCCGGTGTTTGCCATGCTGTTTCTCGGGGTGCTGCTCAAGCGCATCGACTGGATCAACGACAACTTCATCCACACGGCGTCGGCCCTGGTGTTCAATGTCACCATGCCGGCGCTGCTGTTTCTGGGCATCTTGCATGCCGACCTGCATGCGGCGTTGCAGCCGGCGCTGCTGATCTACTTCTCCCTCGCGACCCTGGCGTGTTTTGCCATCGCCTGGGGCTGGGCGATCTGGAAGTGCCCGCGGGAAGACAGGGGGATCTACACCCAGGGCGCCTTTCGCGGTAACAACGGGGTCATCGGCCTGGCGCTGGCGGCAAGCATGTACGGCGACTACGGGATTTCCCTCGGGGCGATCCTCGCGGCGCTGGTGATCCTGTTCTACAACACCCTCTCGACCATCGTGTTGGCGGTGTACAGCCCGGTGATCAAGTCCGATCCGTGGAGCATCTGCAAAAGCGTGTTCAGCAATCCGCTGATCATCAGCGTGATCGCGGCCGCCCCGTTCGCCTATTTCAAGATCGGCTTGCCGGGCTGGCTGGAAACTTCCGGCCAGTACCTGGCGCAAACCACGCTGCCGCTGGCGCTGATCTGCATCGGCGGCACGCTGTCGCTGGCGGCACTGCGCAAAAGCGGCAACATGGCGCTGAGTTCAAGCCTGGTGAAGATGATCGGCTTGCCGGTACTGGCGACGCTGGGAGCATGGCTGTGGGGCTTTCGTGGCGCGGAACTGGGGATTCTGTTCCTGTACTTCGGCAGCCCGACCGCCGCTGCCAGTTTCGTCATGGCCCGGGCGGCGGATGGCAATCACGAGTTGGCGGCGGCGATTATCGTGATCACCACGCTGATGGCGGCAGTCACCACCAACGTCGGGATCTTCTTTTTGCAGTGGGGTGGGTGGATTTAAAGGCACGGTCAAAAGATCGCAGCCTGCGGCAGCTCCTACAGGAGAACGCATTCCAATGTAGGAGCTGCCGCAGGCTGCGATCTTTTAAAAGCAGTAAAACTATTCCGGCTTCTGGTAACTGTCGATCACTTCTTGCGCCGCCCGAAACGCATCAATCGCCGCCGGCACACCGGCATACACCGCGCAATGCAGCAGCGCCTCGCGAATCTCATCCACAGTGCAGCCGTTGTTCAGCGCACCGCGCACGTGACCCTTCAACTCCTGCGGGCACTTGAGTGCAGTCAGGGCTGCAAGGGTGATCAGGCTGCGGGTTTTCAGCGGCAGGCCTTCGCGATTCCACACACCGCCCCAGGCGTGTTCATTGACGAAATCCTGCAGCGGCTGGGTGAACTCGGTGGCATTGCCCAGTGCGCGGTCGACGAAGGCGTCGCCCATCACTTGGCGGCGGACTTCAACGCCGGGTTTTTTATTCTCGGTCATGGGACTTCCTTCTTATGGTGTTGGCGATGCCAGGCGCGTAGCGACGTGAACAGCAAGAACGCCACCAGCGCCGGCAGGACGAAAAACAGCATCAAGTGTTCCAGTTTGCCGGCCAGTGGCATGCCGGTGGTGAACGACACCACGTGCAACCCATACGCCAGGTACAAACCCAGAAACAACAGGCCTTCGGCGCGGGTCACCCGGTAGCCGGTGTAGAACAGCGGCAGGCACAGCGCCGCGACGCCGAGCATCACCGGCAGGTCGAAATCCAGGGCGTTGGGCGACACCGACAGCGGCGACGGCGCCACCAGCGCGGTAAGACCGAGCACACCCAGGAGGTTGAACAGGTTGCTGCCAATCACGTTGCCCACGGCAATATCGCGCTCGCCGCGCTGGGCCGCGATCAACGAAGTGGCGAGTTCAGGCAGTGAGGTGCTGACGGCGACGATGGTCAGGCCGATGATCCGCTCCGATAACCCAAGATCGGTGGCGACGGCAACTGCCGCGCCCAGCAGCAAGTGCCCGGCGTATACCAGCATCGCCAGCCCGGCGACGATCATCAGCAGGCTGCTCAGCCATGGCGCTTGCGCATGATGGTCATGGCTCGATACCGGGCGTGCCGAATGCCGTGACTGGCGCAGCAACAAGCCCAGGTAAATCGCCAGAGCCGCAAGCAATATCACGCCGTCGGCACGGGTCAGTTCTTCATTCCAGGCGAGTACGAACACCAACAGGCTGGCGCCGATCATCAACGGAATATCCAGGCGCACCAGTTGCCGGGAAACCCGCAGCGGAATGATCAGCGCGGACAACCCGAGGGTGACGAGGATGTTGAAAATACTGCTACCGATCACACTGCCCACAGCGATGTCGGCATTGTGCGCCAGGGTCGCTTGCAAGCTGACTGCCATCTGCGGTGCGCTGCTGCCGAGGGCGACGATGGTCAGGCCGATGATCAGTGGTCGTACGTGCAACCGCGCGGCGATGCGTACGGCGGCGCGTACCATCAATTCGGCGCCGACAATCAGCAGAAGCAATCCGCTGAGCAATTCGATCACGCTGATCAGGGGTAAGTCGGCTAGTCCGAAAATGGTCGGGGCTCCATCGGTCAGTCGTCGAGGGCTTGCACGCGAACCCGCGCGGTGCCGCTGCGCAGCATGCCCAGGCGCTCGGCGGCTTCCTTGGACAGGTCGATCAGGCGGCCACGGGTGTGGGGCCCGCGATCATTGATGCGTACCACGCAGGATTTGTCGTTATTCAGATTGGTGACCTTCACCCGTGTACCAAAGGGTAGCTGGCGATGGGCGGCGGTCATGGAATTCATGTTGAAACGCTCGCCGTTGGCGGTGCGTTTGCCTTGGTGTTTGGCGCCGTAGTACGAAGCCACGCCGGTTTTGTCGTAGCCATGCGGATCGACGGTGTCGGTGCTGGCGCAACCGGCCAGGAGCGAGAGGAGGGCGCAGGCGCCGAATAGACGTTTCATTCAAGGTTTTCCCGAAACAATTGTGGGAGCGAGCCTGCTCGCGATAGCGTTCTGACAGTCAACTCATCGTTGAGTGCCGGACCGCTATCGCGAGCAGGCTCGCTCCCACAGGGAATGGAGCCAGATTTCAGAGCTGGCTCCATCCTCATCAGCCTTCGAGCTTGCTTTTGAGCAGTTCGTTGACCTGTTGCGGGTTGGCCTTGCCTTTGGAGGCTTTCATGGCCTGACCGACGAAGAAGCCAAACATCTTGCCGCGCTTGGCTTCGTCTGCCGCGCGGTATTGTTCGACCTGCTCGGCGTTGGCCGCGAGCATTTCGTCCAGCACCGCCGAGATGGCGCCGGTGTCGGTCACTTGCTTGAGGCCGCGCTTGTCGATGATTTCGTCCGCGCTGCCTTCGCCGTTGGCCATCGCTTCGAACACCACCTTGGCGATCTTGCCGGAGATGGTGTTGTCCTTGATACGCAGCAGCATGCCACCCAGAAGCTCGGCGGAAACCGGCGACTCTTCGATGTCCAGGCCTTGCTTGTTGAGCAGGCTGCCCAACTCGACCATCACCCAGTTCGCCGCCAGTTTGGCGTCGCCGCCGATGCTCGCGACTTTCTCGAAGTAATCGGCTTGCTCGCGGCTGGTGGCCAGCACGCTGGCGTCGTAGACCGACAGGCCGAACTGCTCCTGGAAGCGCTCGCGCTTCTGCGGTGGCAATTCCGGCAAGGTGGCGCGCACGTCGTCGAGGAACGAGTTCTCGATGACCACCGGCAGCAGGTCCGGATCGGGGAAGTAACGGTAGTCGTTGGCTTCCTCTTTACTGCGCATCGGACGGGTTTCGTCCTTGTTCGGATCGTACAGACGGGTCTGCTGGATCACCTTGCCGCCGTCTTCGATCAGCTCGATCTGGCGACGTACTTCGCTGTTGATTGCCTTCTCGATGAAGCGGAACGAGTTGACGTTCTTGATCTCGCAGCGTGTACCGAATTCAACCTGGCCCTTTGGACGGATCGACACGTTGCAGTCGCAACGCAGCGAGCCTTCGGCCATGTTGCCGTCGCAGATGCCGAGGTAACGCACCAGCGCGTGGATAGTCTTGACGTAGGCCACGGCTTCCTTGGCGCTGCGCATGTCCGGTTCGGAAACGATTTCCAGCAGCGGTGTGCCGGCACGGTTCAGGTCGATGCCGCTGGCGCCGCTGAACTCTTCGTGCAGGCTTTTGCCGGCGTCTTCTTCCAGGTGCGCGCGGGTCACGCCGACACGCTTGATCGTGCCGTCTTCCATGGCGATGTCCAGGTGGCCCTTGCCGACGATCGGCAATTCCATCTGGCTGATCTGGTAGCCCTTGGGCAGGTCCGGGTAGAAGTAGTTTTTACGGGCGAACACGTTGTGCTGGCCGATCTCGGCGTCAATCGCCAGACCGAACATCACCGCCATGCGCACCGCTTCCTGGTTCAGCACCGGCAGCACGCCGGGCATGCCCAGGTCTACCAGGCTGGCCTGGGTGTTCGGCTCGGAACCGAAGGTGGTGGAACTACCGGAAAAGATTTTCGACCGGGTGGTGAGCTGGGTGTGAATCTCCAGCCCGATCACGACTTCCCATTGCATGTGTGTCTCCTCAGAAGCCGGTTGGGGTGCGGGTGTGCCAGTCAGTGTTCAACTGGTACTGGTGCGCAACGTTGAGCAAGCGGCCTTCCTGGAAATACGGGGCGAGCAGTTGCACGCCGACCGGCAGACCGTCGACAAAACCGGCCGGCATCGACAGGCCTGGCAGGCCGGCGAGGTTGGCGGTGATGGTGTAGACGTCTTCCAGGTACGCAGCGACCGGGTCGCTGTTCTTGGCGCCAAGTTTCCAGGCCGGGTTCGGCGTGGTTGGGCCGAGGATGATGTCGACCTCATTGAAGGCCGCCATGAAGTCGTTCTTGATCAAGCGACGAATCTTCTGCGCCTTCAGGTAATAGGCATCGTAGTAACCGGCGGACAGCGCGTAGGCACCGACCATGATCCGGCGCTGTACTTCCGGGCCGAAGCCTTCGCCACGGGAACGTTTGTACAGGTCTTCGAGGTTTTTCGGATCTTCGCAGCGATAGCCGAAGCGCACGCCGTCAAAACGCGACAGGTTGGACGAAGCTTCCGCCGGGGCGATCACGTAGTACGCAGGAATTGCGTGCTGCATGTTCGGCAGGCTGATTTCCTTGATCACGGCGCCGAGCTTTTTCAGCTCTTCAACGCTGGCCATGACCAGGTCGGCGATGCGTGGGTCGAGACCGGCGCTGAAATACTCTTTAGGTACGCCGATGCGCAGGCCTTGCAGCGAGCCGTTGAGGCTGGCGCTGTAGTCCGGCACGGGTTCATCGATGCTGGTGGAATCGTTCGGATCGAAGCCGGCCATACCTTGCAACAAAATCGCGCAGTCTTCGGCGGTGCGTGCCATCGGGCCGCCCTGGTCGAGGCTGGACGCGTAGGCAATCATGCCCCAGCGCGAAACGCGACCGTACGTCGGTTTCAGGCCGGTGAGGTTGGTCAAGGCCGCGGGCTGACGGATCGAACCGCCAGTGTCGGTGCCGGTGGCTGCCGGCAACAGACGAGCGGCAACCGCCGCAGCGGAGCCGCCGGACGAACCACCCGGAACGTATTCCAGGTTCCACGGGTTTTTCACCGGTCCGTAGTAGCTCGACTCGTTGGCCGACCCCATGGCGAATTCGTCCATGTTGGTCTTGCCCAGGGTCACGGCCCCGGCAGCGGTCAGCTTGGCGACGACAGTGGCGTCGTACGGTGCCTTGAAGTTGTCGAGCATCTTCGAGCCGCAGCTGGTGCGAATGCCCTGGGTGCAGAACAGGTCTTTGTGGGCGATCGGCGCGCCGAGCAGGGCGCCGCTCTCACCATTGGCCCGGCGGGCGTCAGCGGCTTTCGCCTGCGTCAGCGCCAGGTCTTCGGTGAGGCTGATGAAACTGTTGAGCTGCGGATCGAGCTGGGCGATGCGCGCCAGCAGGACCTTGGTCAGCTCTTCGGAGGAAAACTTTTTATCGGCGAGTCCGCGGGCGATCTCGGCCAGAGTCAATTGATGCATTGCAGGCTCTTTCCCTATTAGTCGATGACTTTCGGAACCAGGTACAGGCCGTTTTCGACCGCTGGTGCGATGGACTGGTAGGCCTCGCGGTGATTGGTCTCGGTCACGACGTCCGCGCGCAGGCGCTGGCTGGCTTCCAGTGGGTGGGCCAGCGGTTCGATACCGTCGGTATTGACCGCCTGCATTTCGTCGACCAGCCCGAGAATGCTGTTGAGGGCCGAAGTGATGTGTGGAAGATCGGCATCATTGAGGCCAAGGCAGGCCAGATGAGCGATTTTTTCCACGTCGGAGCGTTCAAGCGCCATTGGGATTCTCCAGTGGAAAACAAAACGGACGGCGTCCGTGTGTTAGATTGTCGGAACACTACCGCACTTCTACGGTCATAAGGCCGCGATTGTGGGGCTTGGTGCACAGAAAAGCGGCCAATTTAACATATTGGCGCCTTGCCCAAAATCCCTGTCGTTGTTAGAGTTTGCCGCACTTTTTTACCCACGCGTTGCCTAGGGTCCCTTTCCCATGTTCAAGAAACTGCGTGGCATGTTTTCCAGCGATCTTTCCATTGACCTGGGCACTGCCAACACCCTTATTTACGTGCGCGAGCGCGGTATCGTCCTGAATGAGCCCTCCGTTGTGGCCATTCGGACACACGGTAACCAGAAAAGTGTCGTTGCTGTCGGCACCGAAGCCAAGCGTATGCTGGGCCGTACGCCGGGCAACATTGCTGCCATTCGTCCGATGAAGGACGGCGTGATCGCCGACTTCAGCGTTTGCGAAAAAATGCTGCAGTACTTCATCAACAAGGTTCACGAAAACAGCTTCCTGCAGCCTAGCCCTCGCGTGTTGATCTGCGTTCCGTGCAAATCCACCCAGGTTGAGCGTCGTGCCATTCGTGAATCGGCCCTCGGTGCCGGTGCCCGTGAAGTGTTCCTGATCGAAGAGCCAATGGCTGCTGCGATCGGTGCCGGCCTGCCGGTAGAAGAAGCTCGCGGTTCGATGGTCGTGGATATCGGTGGCGGTACCACTGAAATCGCGCTGATCTCCCTGAACGGTGTGGTTTACGCCGAATCCGTACGTGTGGGCGGCGACCGCTTCGACGAAGCGATCATCACCTACGTGCGTCGCAACTACGGCAGCCTGATCGGTGAATCCACCGCCGAGCGCATCAAGCAGGAAATCGGTACCGCCTACCCGGGCGGCGAAGTTCGCGAAGTCGACGTTCGCGGCCGTAACCTGGCCGAAGGCGTTCCACGCGCATTCACCCTGAACTCCAACGAAGTGCTGGAAGCTCTGCAAGAGTCCCTGGCAACCATCGTTCAGGCCGTGAAAAGCGCCCTGGAGCAATCGCCGCCGGAACTGGCTTCCGACATCGCCGAGCGTGGCCTGGTACTGACCGGTGGTGGCGCCTTGCTGCGTGACCTGGACAAATTGCTGGCCCAGGAAACCGGTCTGCCGGTGATCGTTGCCGAAGACCCGCTGACCTGCGTTGCTCGCGGCGGTGGCCGTGCATTGGAAATGATGGATAAACACACCATGGATTTGCTTTCCAGCGAATAAGTCGCCGGATTGCCTCTATGCTGTTGAGCGCGCAGGCGGCACTTTGCAGTGCTGCCTGTTCGCGTTTATCTTCTGTCAGTCTGCATCCAGGCCGGATTGCCGCCGTATGAAAAAACAGAACATTTGCCTGGGAGGAGCGGCTTATTAAACCGCTTTTCACCAAGGGCCCTTCACTGGGCGTGCGCCTGTTGGTGCTGGTCGTGCTATCGGTCGCGCTGATGGTGGTCGATGCCCGCTTCAGTCTGCTCAAGCCTGCACGCAGCCAGATGTCGCTGGTGCTGATGGACGCCTACTGGATCACCGACCTGCCTGGACGACTGTGGGAAGGCGTTGCCAGTCAGTTTGGCAGCCGGACCGAACTCGTCGCCGAAAACGAAAAACTCAAGACCGAGAACCTGCTGTTGCAGGGGCGCATGCAGAAGCTTGCCGCCCTGACCGAGCAGAACGTTCGGCTGCGCGAGTTGCTCAACTCGTCGGCCCTGGTCAACGAGAAGGTCGAAGTGGCCGAGTTGATCGGCATGGACCCCAACCCCTTCACCCATCGCATCATCATCAATAAAGGTGAACGCGACGGCGTGGTCCTCGGTCAGCCGGTACTCGATGCCCGTGGCCTGATGGGCCAGGTGGTCGAGTTGATGCCCTACACCTCCCGCGTCTTGCTGTTGACCGATACCACCCACAGCATTCCGGTGCAGGTGAACCGTAACGGTTTGCGGGCGATTGCCAGCGGCACCGGCAACCCGGAGCGTCTCGAGTTGCGGCATGTGGCCGATACCGCCGACATCAAGGAAGGCGACTTGCTGGTCAGCTCCGGGCTCGGTCAGCGTTTCCCGGCCGGTTATCCGGTGGCGACGGTCAAGGAAGTGATTCACGATTCCGGCCAGCCGTTTGCCATTGTCCGTGCCATTCCGACCGCCGCCTTGAACCGTAGCCGTTACCTGCTGCTGGTGTTCAGCGACAACCGGACTGCCGAAGAGCGGGTCAACGCTGCCGCCCAGGCCCAGGAAAGCCTGGATGCACAGGGTGGTGGGCCGATCATTCCGGCAACGGTTCCGAAACTGGTCAGCCCCGCGGTCCCCGCTGCACCGGCTGCCGCACCGGCGATTCCTGCCACGGCGGCGCCTGCGGCCACTGCGCCAGCCAAGCCAGCCACCACGCCAGCCAAGCCTGCGGCCTCGCATCCTGCGGCGGCTAAACCGCCGACGGCGCAACCCGCTGCCGCGAAGCCTGCCGCCAAACCGCCAGTGTCCGCGCCGGCCACTCCAGTGGGGAGAGAATAATGGGCGGTGTGAAAGCATCCCGAAACGGCTGGATAGTCTGGCTGACGTTCGCCGTCGGCCTGCTGCTGAGTGTTTCGCCTCTGCCGCAATTCATGGAAATCCTGCGCCCGCTGTGGCTGGCCTTGTTGCTGGCATTCTGGGCGTTGAACCTGCCGCAGACCGTCGGGATGGTGACGGCGTTTTGCCTGGGGCTGGCTGAAGACGTGCTCTACGGTACCTTGCTGGGTCAGAATGCCTTGATCCTGACGCTCATCACCTATCTGGTGCTGGCGCTGCAGCAACGCCTGCGGATGTTCCCGATGTGGCAGCAGAGCCTGGTGATCCTGGTGATCTTCGGCCTCGCCCAGCTTGTACAGCTGTGGCTCAGTGCCTTGACCGGCAATCGTCAGCCGACGCTGGCGCTGGTGCTGCCGGCACTGGTCAGCGCATTGCTCTGGCCCTGGATCAGTTTCGGTTTGCGCGGACTGCGTCGGCGCTACAAAATCAATTAATTCGCTCAGGCATTGGACAGGGAGAGGTCTTGATGAAACGGTTGTACCTCGCCTCTGGTTCGCCGCGTCGACGTGAACTGCTCACGCAGATCGGCGTTCCGTTCTGCGCCGTCAGTGCGGAAATCGATGAAACTCCTTTAGCTCAAGAGTCCCCGTCGGCCTACGTCGAGCGCCTGGCGCGCGGCAAGGCCGAGGCCGGGCGCGGCGGCGTCGTGTCTGACGAACCGTTCTGCGTGCTCGGTGCCGATACCGCCGTGGTGCTCGATGGAAAAATTCTCGGCAAACCGGTTGATCAAGCGGATGCGTGCGCCATGCTGATGATGCTGTCAGGGTGTGAGCATGAAGTCCTGACCGCGATTGCCGTGCTCGATGGCGAACGTTGTGAGTCCCGGGTTGTCACCAGTCGCGTGCGTTTTCGGGATATCAGTCGTGAAGAAGCCGTGACCTACTGGGCCAGCGGCGAACCACAGGACAAGGCGGGCGGTTATGGCATTCAAGGACTGGGTGCGGTGTTTGTCGCCGGGCTCGATGGAAGTTATTCAGCGGTGGTCGGACTGCCGCTTTGCGAAACCGCGGAACTGCTCGGCCATTTCGGCATACCCTGTTGGCAACCCCGGAACGCATACCAAGCAACGTTCTGAACAGATGCGGCCATTATCGTGAACATGCCTGAACGAGACCCTGCCATGAGTGAAGAGATTCTGATCAACATCACGCCGATGGAGTCGCGCGTGGCGGTGGTCGAAAACGGTGTCCTGCAAGAGGTCCACGTCGAGCGTACGCAAAAGCGCGGGATCGTCGGCAACATCTATAAAGGCAAAGTCGTGCGGGTATTGCCGGGAATGCAGGCGGCATTCGTCGATATCGGCCTGGACCGTGCCGCGTTCATTCATGCGTCGGAAATTTCCCTGCGCGAAGGCCCGGCGGTCGAGAGCATCAGTGCACTGGTGCACGAAGGCCAGAGCCTGGTAGTGCAAGTGACCAAGGACCCGATCGGTTCCAAGGGCGCACGCCTGACCACCCAGCTTTCGATTCCTTCGCGTTACCTGGTGTACATGCCGCGCACCGCTCACGTCGGCATTTCCCTGAAGATCGAAGACGAAGCCGAGCGCGAACGCCTCAAGCAGGTGGTCACTGATTGCGTGGCCAAGGAAGGGATCAAGGAGGCCGGCGGTTTCATCCTGCGCACGGCAGCCGAAGGTGCCGGCGCCGATGAAATCCTCATGGACATCCGTTACCTGCGCCGGCTCTGGGACCAGATCAACGCCCAGATCAAAACCATCAGTGCGCCTAGCGTGATCTACGAAGACCTCGGTCTGGCGCTGCGCACCCTGCGTGACCTGGTGAGCCCGAAAATCGAGAAGATCCGCATCGACTCCCGGGAAACCTTCCAGAAAACCACGCAATTCGTCGCCGAACTGATGCCCGAGATTGCCGACCGCCTGGAGCATTACCCGGGCGAGCGGCCGATTTTCGACCTGTATGGCGTCGAAGACGAAATCCAGAAGGCCCTCGAGCGCAAGGTCCCGCTCAAGTCCGGCGGTTACCTGGTGGTCGATCCGGCGGAAGCCATGAGCACCATCGACGTCAACACCGGGGCATTTGTCGGCCATCGCAATCTCGAAGAAACCATCTTCAAGACCAACCTCGAAGCCGCGACGGCCATCGCCCGTCAATTGCGCCTGCGTAACCTGGGCGGAATCATCATCATCGACTTCATCGACATGGAAGATGAAGAACACCAGCGCCAGGTGTTGCGCACGCTCGAAAAGCAACTGGAGCGCGATCACGCCAAGACCAACATCATCGGTATCACCGAGTTGGGCCTGGTGCAGATGACCCGCAAGCGCACCCGCGAAAGCCTTGAACAAGTGTTGTGCGAGCCGTGCAATGCCTGTCAGGGACGGGGCAAGCTCAAGACCCCGGAAACCGTCTGCTACGAAATCTTCCGTGAAATCCTGCGCGAGGCTCGCGCCTATCAGGCGGAAGGCTATCGTGTATTGGCAAACCAGAAAGTGGTGGACCGCCTGCTCGACGAAGAGTCGGGTAACGTCGCCGAGCTCGAAGGGTTTATCGGGCGTACCATCCGCTTTCAGGTCGAAACCATGTATTCCCAGGAACAATACGACGTGGTGCTGCTCTGAAGCGTTTCGTTTTGATTGTCCGAGAATGGCTGGCCTCAGCTTTTTGCAAAACTTTTGCCATGGGAGCCACCTGACATGGATCGTCTGACACGCATTTTGGCCGCACTGACCCGCTGGGGTCTGGGCCTGTGCGCGTTGGTTTTGGTGTTGATGGCGCTCTACGTCAGCCTTGGCCGGGAGCTGACGCCGTTAGTCGCCGAGTACCGTGCCGACATCGAAACCAAAGCCAGCGATGCCTTGGGCATGCCGTTGCAGATCGGCGAACTCGAAGGCAACTGGAGTGGATTCGCCCCCATATTGATGGCCCGCGACGTGACGGTCGGCGAGGGTGCCAATTCCTTGCGCCTGGATCAGGTGCGTGCGGTGCCGGACCTTTGGGCCAGCTTGTTGGCCCGCCAGGTACGCATCGCTCATCTGGAGTTCAGCGGCCTGAAGATCAACCTCAAGCAAGCTGAGGACGGTCAATGGGCGCTGGAAGGTCTGCCGGTGCAGCAGGACCAGCCCGCCGATCCGGAACAACTGCTCAATCGCATGCAGATGATCCAGCAACTGTCGGTGCTCGACAGCCAGGTGACCTTGCAGCCGTTTGGCGAGTCGCCGCTGACCCTGACTTATGTCGGCCTGAATCTGAAAGTCGGGGCGTCACGGCAGCGGCTCGATGCACGGCTGACCCTGCCTGACGGGCAACCGGTGGCCATGAGCCTGCGCACCCGTGTTCGAGCCAGCGAATGGAAGGATGGAGAAGCCGAGGTCTACCTGAGCCTGCCGCAAAGCGACTGGTCGAAGTGGTTGCCTGAGCGCCTGACCCAACAGTGGAATTTTTCCGAGATCAAGGCCGGCGGCGAGCTGTGGGTGACCTGGGGCAAAGGCACCTTGCAAAGCGCTGCAGTGCGCTTGAACGCGCCACAACTCAAGGGTGCCTACGCCGAACGCAAGCCGATCCAGATCAATAACCTGGCGCTCAATGGTTACTTCCAGCGCAGTGCCGAAGGCGCGTCAGTGACTCTGGACTCCCTGGCGATGAACTTCGGCGAGACCCGCTGGGAAACGCATCTGCAGCTCACGCAAAACGCCGCCACTGATAAAACCGAAGAACTCTGGCACCTGCAAGCCGACCGGGTTGATCTCACGCCGCTGACCCCGCTGCTCAACGCCCTGGCGCCGTTACCCGAGGGTTTTGCCACGGTCGTCGAGCGGCTCAAGGTCACGGGTGGGCTGCGTAACGTGCTGGTCGATTTCCGCCCCAATGCCACCGACGACAGCAAGTTCGGGTTTGCCGCCAACCTTGACCAGGTAGGCTTCGACGCCTATCACGGTGCACCGGCGGCGCGGAATGTCAGCGGCAGCATCAGCGGTGACCTGGGGCAAGGCGAACTGCGCATGGACAGCAAGGATTTCATGCTGCACCTGGACCCGATTTTCGCCAAGCCATGGCAGTACATTCAGGCCAATGCGCGGCTGACCTGGAAACTCGATAAAGAAAGTTTCACCCTGATCGCGCCGTATCTGAAAGTGCTGGGCGAGGAAGGCAAGATCGCCGGCGACTTCCTGATTCGCCTGCATTTCGATCACACCCAGGAAGACTACATGGACCTGCGGGTCGGCCTGGTGGACGGTGACGGTCGCTACACCGCCAAGTACTTGCCGACCGTCCTCGGCCCGGCGCTGGACGAATGGCTGCGCACGGCGATTCTCAAGGGCGCGGTGGATCAAGGCTTCTTCCAGTATCAAGGGTCGCTCAACCACGGTGCCGCGGACGTCGATCGCAGCATCAGCCTGTACTTCAAGGTTCACGATGCCGAACTGGCCTTCCAGCCGGGCTGGCCCCATGTCAGCAAGGTCAGCGGCGATGTGTTTGTCGAAGACAGCGGCGTGCGGATTCTGGCCAGCAAGGGCCAGTTGCTCGACACACAGGTCAACGATATCTACGTCAACATTCCCCATGTGCCTGCCGGGCAGAACGTTCATTTGTTCCTCGATGGCGGATTTGCCGGCGGTTTGGGCGATGGCCTGAAAATCCTCCAGCAAGCACCGATCGGCACCGGGGCAACCTTTGCCGGCTGGGAAGGCGAGGGGGACCTGCAAGGCAAGGTGAAGCTGGATATTCCCCTGGCAAAAGGCGAGGAGCCGAAGATCCTCGTCGATTTCAAGACCGCCAAGGCACGCTTGAAACTGGCCGAACCTGCGCTGGAACTGTCCCAGCTCAAAGGTGACTTTCGTTTCGACAGCGGCAAAGGCCTGAGCGGGCACAACATCAGCGCCCGGGCGTTCGACAAGCCGGTCACCGCACAGATTTTTGCCGATGGCAGCCCGGGCAGGCTCAATACCCGGGTGGCCGCGTCAGGGCAGGTCGAGGTCAAGAAGCTGACCGACTGGCTGAAGGTGACCCAGCCCCTGCCAGTGAGCGGCGTGATCCCGTATCAACTGCAACTGACCCTGGACGGCGCCGACAGCCAGTTGATGATCAATTCCAGCCTCAAGGGCGTGGCCGTCGATTTGCCCGCACCTTTCGGCATGACCACCGAGGCTGGGCGCGACACGACGTTCCGCATGACCTTGCAGGGCGACGAGCGGCGCTATTGGGTCAACTACGGGGACCTGGCGAGCTTCACGTTCGCCGCGCCGGCCAGCAATTTCGCCGATGGTCGCGGGGAATTGTCCCTCGGTGGCGGCGAGGCCGTGTTGCCGGGCGCCAAAGGCCTGCGGATACGGGGCGTGCTGTCGGAGCTGGACGTTGGCCCGTGGAAGGATCTGGTGGACAGATACGCCGGACAGGACCCCGGCGGCAGCGCCAGGCAACTGCTCAGCGGCGCGGATTTCAAAGTGGGCAAGCTCAGCGGTATCGGCACCACCCTCGATCAGGCTTCGATCCAGCTGGCGCGCAAGCCTTCCGCCTGGGCGCTGCAACTCGACAGCCAGCAGATCAAGGGCAGTGCCAGCCTTCCCGATTCGAAGGACACGCCAATCGCGATCAATCTGCAAACCGTGCGCCTGCCCGCACCGGACCCGACCGTGCTGGCCGATGAAAACTCGCCGGATCCGCTGGCGTCGGTGGACCCGACGAAAATCCCCGCGATGGACATCACCATCAATCAGCTATTCCAGGGGCAGGATCTGGTGGGGGGCTGGTCGCTGAAGATTCGTCCGACGCCCAAGGGCATGGTGTTCAACTCGCTGGACCTGGGCCTCAAGGGCATGCTGTTGGTGGGCAGCGGTGGTTGGGAAGGCGTGCCTGGCGCCAGCAACAGCTGGTACAAGGGCCGTATCAGTGGCAAGAACGTGGCCGATGTGCTCAAGGGCTGGGGTTTTGCGCCGAGCGTCACCAGCCAGAACTTTTATATGGATGTCGATGGCCGCTGGCCCGGTTCGCCGGCCTGGGTGGCGACCAAACGTTTCTCCGGCTCGCTCGATGCAACGCTTAATCAGGGCCAGTTCGTCGAGGTTGAGGGCAGTGCCCAGGCGCTGCGGGTATTTGGTTTACTCAACTTCAACTCCATCGGCCGGCGCCTGCGCCTGGACTTCTCCGACCTGTTCGGCAAAGGCCTGAGTTATGACCGGGTCAAGGGGCTGCTGGTCGGGACGAATGGTGTGTATGTCACCCGTGAGCCGATCCAGCTGACAGGCCCGTCGAGCACCATTGAACTCGACGGTACCCTGAACATGGTGGCCGATCAGATCGATGCGAAACTGATGGTGACCTTGCCGGTGACCAATAACCTGCCGATTGCCGCACTGATCGTCGGTGCACCCGCAGTCGGCGGGGCGCTGTTCCTGATCGACAAGCTGATCGGTGACCGGGTCGCCCGTTTCGCCAGTGTGAAGTACACCGTCAAAGGGTCGTGGAAAGAACCGAAGATTACCTTCGACAAGGCTTTTTGAGATCCTTTTGAAAAGGCACTCGGCAAGCCTATGGAGTAGCATGGCCGCATACGATTCCAGGAGTGCGCCATGTCTGTAGCGGTGATTCAAATGGTCAGCCAGAGCGATGTGCTGGCCAACCTGGCCCAGGCCCGTCGGCTGCTCGAGCAAGCGGCCGCCGGTGGCGCGAAGCTCGCGGTATTGCCGGAAAACTTCGCCGCCATGGGCCGGCGCGACATTGCCGACATCGGGCGCGCCGAAGCACTGGGCGAAGGCCCGATCCTGCCGTGGTTGAAACAGACCGCACGCGACCTCAAGTTATGGATTGTGGCTGGCACGTTGCCGTTGCCGCCGGTGGATCAACCGACGGCCAAAGTGCATGCCTGTTCGTTGCTGGTCGATGACCAGGGCGAAACGGTGGCGCGCTACGACAAGCTGCACCTGTTCGATGTCGACGTGGCGGACAATCGCGGCCGTTATCGTGAATCCGATGACTATGCTTATGGCAACGGGGTGGTCGTGGCGGACACGCCCGTCGGTCGGGTTGGCCTGACGGTCTGCTATGACCTGCGCTTTCCCGAGCTGTACAGCGAATTGCGTGCAGCTGGCGCGGAACTGATTACCGCCCCTTCGGCCTTCACGGCGGTGACCGGCGCGGCGCATTGGGATGTGCTGATTCGCGCACGGGCCATCGAGACACAATGTTATGTGCTCGCGGCCGCCCAGGGTGGGACGCATCCGGGGCCGCGGGAAACTTTCGGTCATGCTGCCATCATCGACCCATGGGGGCGTGTGCTGGCACAACAGGATCAAGGCGAGGCCGTGCTGCTGGCCGAACGCGACAGCAGCGAACAGGCGTCCATCCGGGCGCGGATGCCGGTGTCCAGTCACCGGCGCTTTTTCTCGCAGGGCGCCCAGCGACCTGCATCAGAACGACGAATTTAAGGCGTAAAGCATATGAGCGAGTTGTTGTCCTCAGTCAGTGAACACCTGCTGGCGCCCGGTGGCGTCACGATCGAGAGCCTGCAAGGCGTACTCGGCGACCTAGCCGGGCCGGGCATCGATGCGGCCGACCTGTATTTCCAGGGGCAGATTTCAGAGTCCTGGGCGCTGGAAGACGGCATCGTCAAGGAAGGTAGCTTCAACCTTGACCAAGGTGTGGGCGTGCGTGCGCAATCGGGAGAAAAAACCGGTTTTGCCTACAGCAATGCCATCACCCTGGAAGCCCTTGGCGCGGCGGCACGGGCCGCCCGTTCGATTTCCCGCGCTGGCCAGAATGGCACCGTGCAGGCATTCACCAGCCAGGATGTCGCGCAGTTGTATGCGCCGGACAATCCCCTGGAAGTGCTGACCCGTGCCGAGAAAGTCGATTTGCTCAAGCGAATCGATGCCGCGACCCGTGCCCTTGACCCTCGCATCCAGCAAGTCACCGTGAGCATGGCCGGTGTCTGGGAGCGGATTCTGGTGGCTTCCACCGACGGCGGTCTGGCGGCGGATGTACGCCCGCTGGTGCGTTTCAACGTCAGCGTGATCGTCGAACAGAACGGCCGCCGCGAGCGCGGCGGTCATGGCGGTGGCGGTCGGACCGATTACCGTTATTTCCTCGGCGAAGACCGCGCCATGGGTTATGCCCGTGAAGCGTTGCGCCAGGCGCTGGTCAACCTCGAAGCCATTCCGGCACCGGCCGGTACCTTGCCGGTGGTGCTCGGTTCCGGTTGGTCCGGCGTGCTGTTGCACGAAGCCGTCGGTCATGGTCTGGAAGGCGACTTCAACCGCAAGGGCAGTTCGGCTTATAGCGGGCGCATGGGCGAGATGGTTGCGTCGAAGCTGTGCACCATTGTCGATGACGGCACCCTGGCCGGTCGTCGTGGCTCGTTGAGCGTCGACGACGAAGGCACGCCGACCGAGTGCACCACGCTGATCGAAAACGGCGTACTCAAAGGCTACATGCAGGACAAACTCAACGCCCGCCTGATGGGCGTGGCCCGCACCGGTAACGGTCGTCGCGAATCCTATGCGCACCTGCCGATGCCGCGCATGACCAACACCTACATGCTCGCCGGCGAAAGCGACCCGGCGGAAATCATCGCCTCGGTGAAGCGTGGCATCTACTGCGCCAACCTGGGTGGCGGTCAGGTGGACATCACCAGCGGCAAGTTCGTGTTCTCCACCAGCGAGGCGTACCTGATCGAGGACGGCAAGATCACCGCTCCGGTCAAGGGTGCGACCCTGATCGGCAACGGGCCGGAAGCCATGAGCAAGGTGTCGATGGTCGGTAATGATCTGTCGCTGGACAGCGGCGTGGGCACGTGTGGCAAGGATGGGCAGTCGGTGCCGGTGGGTGTCGGCCAGCCAACGCTGAAGATTGATGCGATCACCGTGGGTGGCACGGGTTCGTAAGAGGTGAGGCTGCGGGTGAGCTGCGAGGCAGCTCACCCGATTCGAGAATTAACGCAGACCGCGTTGAGTCTCGTCCAGCTCACGGATGTACTTGAAGATTTTACGGCTGGAAGCAGGAGGCTTGTTTTGCGCAAGCTCATGCTGGGCCTGACGGATCAGGGAACGCAATTGCTGGCGGTCCGCGTCCGGGTAGTCGACGACGAATTTTTCCAGAACGGCATCGTCGCCGGCGATCAGACGATCGCGCCAGCGTTCCAGGTTATGGAAGCGTTCGTTGTATTGACGGGTGGAGGCATCGAGTTGATCGAGCAGAACCAGAATGGCGGCAGTGTCCTGATCGCGCATCAGTTTGCCGATGAACTGAAGGTGCCGTTTACGCGCGATGTTCGCGGTGTGCTTGGGCGCATCGGCCAGAGCCCGACGCATTCCGTCGGTCAAGGGCAGTTTTGCCAGCAAGTCAGGCTTGAGTGTTGTAAGGCGCTCGCCAAGGTCAACCAGAGCATGCAGCTCGCGTTTAACCTGGGATTTGCTTTTTTCTCCCGTATCGAGGGAGTCGTCGTAAGAATCAACCATGGTGGCCGTCCGCAAAGAAACGCCGCCATGATAACCAGTCGGGGGCCGCTTGTCCGGCCCGGTCGCTCGATGACCGTTACCGAAAGCAGAATTTGAGTGGAGAACAGCATGAGTGCAGTTGAAAGCGTCGGCCCACAAGCGTTGCCGGCACTGCAGGAACAAGTCGAGCAGATCATCGCTGAAGCCAAACGCCAGGGCGCCAGCGCCTGTGAAGTGGCAGTGTCGCTGGAGCAGGGCTTGTCGACCACGGTGCGTCAGCGTGAAGTCGAAACCGTTGAATTCAACCGCGACCAGGGTTTCGGCATCACCCTGTACGTGGGGCAGCGCAAAGGCTCGGCCAGCACTTCGGCCAGTGGTCCTGATGCGATTCGCGAAACCGTCGCCGCTGCACTAGCCATCGCCAAACACACTTCGGAAGACGAAGCTTCGGGTCTTGCGGATGCTGCGCTGATGGCGCGGGATATTCAGGATTTCGACCTGTTCCACCAATGGGACATCACTCCGGAACAAGCCATCGAACAGGCCCTGGCTTGCGAAGCTGCGGCGTTTGCCGCCGACAGCCGGATCAAGAACGCCGACGGCACCACCCTCAGTACCCATCAGGGCTGCCGCGTTTATGGCAATAGCCACGGCTTTATCGGCGGTTACGCATCGACTCGGCACAGCCTGAGCTGCGTGATGATCGCCGAGGCCGATGGCCAGATGCAGCGCGATTACTGGTACGACGTCAACCGCCAGGGCAATCTGCTCGCCGACCCGGTGAGCATCGGTCAGCGCGCTGCACAACGGGCGGCGAGCCGTCTGGGCGCGCGTCCGGTGCCGACTTGCGAGGTGCCGGTACTTTTTTCGGCAGAGTTGGCTGGGGGGCTGTTCGGCAGTTTCCTGTCGGCGATTTCCGGCGGCAGCCTGTATCGCAAATCGTCCTTCCTTGAGGGTACCCTCGGGCAGAAGCTGTTTCCTGAGTGGCTGACCATCGACGAACGTCCGCATCTGATGCGTGCCATGGGCAGCGCAGCGTTCGACGGTGATGGTTTGGCGACCTACGCCAAACCGTTCGTCGAAAAGGGCGAGTTGGTGTCGTACATCCTCGGTACCTATTCCGGCCGCAAGCTCGGCATGCCGAGCACGGCCAACGCCGGCGGCGTGCACAACCTGTTCGTCACCCATGGCGACGAAGACCAGGCTGCCTTGCTGCGGCGCATGGGGCGCGGGCTGTTGGTCACCGAGTTGATGGGCCAGGGCCTGAACATGGTGACCGGTGATTATTCCCGCGGTGCGGCGGGTTACTGGGTCGAGAACGGCGAAATCCAGTTCGCGGTGCAGGAAGTGACCATCGCCGGCAACATGCGCGACATGTTCAAACAGATCGTGGCCGTGGGTAATGATCTGGAGTTGCGCAGCAACATTCGCACCGGTTCGGTGCTGATCGAGCGGATGACAGTGGCAGGCAGCTAAGCCTCGGCCGCTTCACCAAAAGGCGCGCCACCCATTGGGTGGCGCGCCTTTTTTATTGGCTACAGCTCAAATCCCCTGTGGGCGCGAGCTTGCTCGCGATAGCGGCGTACCAGACGAAATCAATGTTGAAAGTGATGACGCCATCGCGAGCAAGCTCGCTCCCACAATGACCGTGTTGTATTTCCTCGGCCTTGTTTTGTTTCTCATTATCATTTAATAATAAATCTCATTACCGAATGAGCCCCGGATCATGAGTTCTGCCTTGCACGAGCAGCCTTACCTCGAAAGCTGGCGCTGGATGAGTCGCCAGATCCGTTGCGCGATGAACCCCGACGAGCCTCGCCTGATCGACCACTACCTGGCCGAAGGCCGGTATCTGGCCTGTTGCACGGCCACCTCACCCTGGACCGTCGCCGAAACTTCCTTCCGATTGTTGCTCGACACCGCCGCCGATGTCGCGCTGCCGTGGCACTGGCGCACTTACTGTCTCGACCAGGCTTGGCGCCCGTTGCGCGAACTGGAACGCCTCTCATTGTGCAAATGCCGCCTCAAGCGCTGGCAGAGCTACACCTGGCAACTCGCTACCTGTGAATTGCAGCCCTCGATTCCTCTTACTGAACTGGTGCAAGGATTTTCTGATGAACAAGACACGTATTGAGCGCGACAGCATGGGCGAGCTTCAAGTCCCGGAAGACGCCCTCTACGGCGCACAGACCCAGCGTGCAGTGGATAACTTCCCGATCAGCGGCAAACCGATGCCGGTTCAGTTCATCCGCGCGTTGATCCTGGCCAAAGCAGCGGCCGCCCGCGCCAACGTCGAGCTCAAGCAGATCAGCGAAGCCCAGGGCAAAGCCATCGTCGATGCGGCCCAAGGCTTGCTCGAAGGCGATTTCATGCAGCATTTTCCGGTGGATGTCTTCCAGACCGGCTCCGGCACCAGCTCCAACATGAACGCCAATGAAGTGATCGCCACGCTGGCCAGTCGCTTGCTCGGAGAGGTGGTGAACCCCAACGATCACGTCAACTGCGGGCAGAGCAGCAACGACATCATCCCGACCACCATTCATGTCAGCGCAGCACTGGCGCTCCATGAACAACTGCTGCCGGTGCTGACGCATCTGGTGCAGGTCATCGAGCGCAAGGCCGGGCAGGTTCATCACCACGTCAAGACCGGGCGCACACACCTGATGGACGCCATGCCGGTGCGCATGAGCCAGGTGCTCAACGGTTGGGCGCAGCAGCTCAAGGCCAATATCGGTCATCTGCAGGGATTGCAGCCAAGCCTGCAATCCCTGGCCCAGGGCGGCACGGCGGTGGGTACGGGTGTCAACGCCCACCCCGAGTTCGCGGCGCGTTTCAGCCGGCAGCTAAGCAAATTGACCCGGGTTGAGTTCCAGCCAGGCAAGGACCTGTTCGCGCTGATCGGTTCCCAGGACACTGCCGTTGCAGTCTCCGGACAGCTAAAGGCCACCGCCGTATCGCTGATGAAAATCGCCAACGACCTGCGCTGGATGAACTCCGGTCCGTTGGCCGGCCTTGGCGAGATCGAACTCGAAGCCTTGCAACCGGGCTCCTCGATCATGCCGGGCAAGGTCAACCCGGTCATTCCCGAGGCTACTGCGATGGTCGCGGCTCAGGTCATCGGCAACGACAGCGTGATCACCATCGCCGGTCAGTCGGGCAATTTCGAACTGAACGTGATGCTGCCGATCATCGCCCAGAACCTGCTGAGCAGCATCGAGTTGCTGGCCAATTCCAGCCGTCTGCTGGCAGACAAGGCCATCGCCAGCTTCAAGGTCAACGAAGGCCGGATCAAGGAAGCGCTGTCACGCAACCCGATTCTGGTCACCGCGCTCAACCCGATCATCGGTTACCAGAAGGCTGCCGAGATTGCCAAGAAGGCCTATCAGCAAGGCCGGCCGGTGATTGACGTCGCGCTGGAACACACCGACCTGTCGCGCAGCCAGCTGGAAGAATTGCTCAACCCGGAAAAACTCACCGCGGGCGGCGTGTAAGCCCCGTTACCGCTTTGGAGGCACGCCATGGAGCACTGGAAACGCACGATCGAAAGAGCCAATCGTTTTTTCATGCTGGGTGAACTGGTAGATGCCCGCGAGGCGTACCTGCAGGCATTGGCCCTGGCCCAAGTGCTGTTCGAGCGCTGGGCGGATGCCGACGAAGCGGTGGCGGCCTGCGTGATTTCCCATCACAACCTGGCGGACCTGCACTTGCGTCTGAACCAGCCGGAGGAGAGCGCCGAATACTTGTGTGCCATCCACCAACGGCTGTTGCAGACCCTGCAGGACCCGCGACTGCCGCAGGCATTGCGTGAAGCCGCGTTGCGCCTAAGCAGCAAGACCTACGTCGAGCTGCTGAATTTCATCAGTGAACACGGCGAATATCCGCGCACCCATCGGCTGCTGCACATCGATGTCGCTTCGCCTGCGCCTCATCATCCTGGAGTCCATTGAACATGGCTTTTACCTTGCCCGCCTTGCCGTACGCCTACGACGCCCTGGAACCGCACATCGATGCACTGACCATGGAGATCCACTACACCAAGCATCACCAGACTTACATCAACAACCTCAACGCGGCCGTCGAGGGCACTGAGTATGCCGAGTGGCCGGTGGAGAATCTGGTGTCCGCCGTTCAGCAACTGCCGGAAAATCTGCGGGCGGCGGTGATCAACCAAGGGGGCGGCCACGCCAACCATTCGTTGTTCTGGGAAGTCATGGCGCCCGGTGGTGGTGGCAAGCCCGAAGGCGCGCTGGCCAAGGCCATCGATGAACAACTGGGCGGTCTCGACAGCTTCAAGGAAGCCTTTACCAAGGCCGCGTTGACCCGCTTCGGCAGTGGCTGGGCCTGGCTGAGCGTAACCCCGCAAAAGACCCTGGTGGTGGAAAGCAGCGGTAACCAGGACAGTCCGCTAATGAACGGTAATACGCCGATTCTGGGCCTCGACGTCTGGGAGCACGCCTATTACCTGCGTTATCAGAACCGTCGTCCGGAATACATCAGCGCGTTCTACAACGTGATCAATTGGCCACAAGTCGCTGCGCGCTATCAGGCCGCACTGGTTTAAGTCTTCTGTAAAAACAAATCCAAGGCTGGGCTATGGGCACTGAAACACTGGCGATCGGAAGTGGACGGATGTTTCGTTACGCGTTTGGATCGCTGTTACTGCTGGCGGGTATGAGCCTATTGGTTGCCCACGGGCTGGCATGGCTTGATCTTGAGCCGAAGTTGCTACGTGCACTGCAGGGCGGTGCAATCTGCGCCTTGGGTACCGCGCTGGGCGCGGTGCCGGTGTTGGTGATTCGGCGGATGCCGCAGGTGCTCAGCGACACATTGCTTGGCTTTGGCGCTGGCGTGATGCTCGCGGCGACGGCATTTTCGCTGATTGTTCCGGGCATCTCTGCCGCCGAAGGGCTTGGATTGTCGCCATGGGCGTCCAGTGGGCTGATCAGCTTCGGCATTATGCTCGGCGCGTTCGGGTTGTTCCTGGTGGATCGGAAGGTCTCCGGGGCCAGCCCGGACATGCTGGTCGGTACGCTGGAGCGACCGGTCATTGCTCCGCGCATTTGGTTGTTCGTGTTTGCCATCATTGCCCACAACATCCCGGAAGGTATGGCGGTCGGTGTTTCGGCCGGTGGCGCAATGCCTGACGCCGACAGTCTCGCCATGGGCATTGCCTTGCAGGATGTGCCGGAGGGGTTGGTCATCGCTTTGGTCTTGGCCGGGGCAGGGATGTCCAGGATCAAGGCGTTCCTGATCGGTGCCGCATCAGGCTTGGTCGAACCGGTGTTCGCACTGCTATGCGCGTGGCTGGTGAGCCTGGCCGAACTGCTGCTGCCTTTGGGGTTGGCGCTGGCGGCGGGGGCGATGTTGCTGGTGGTGACCCACGAAGTCATTCCCGAGTCGCGCCGCAATGGTCATGACAAGCTTGCCAGCCTCGGGCTGCTGATGGGGTTCTGTTTGATGATGGTGATGGATACGGCCCTCGCTTGATTTGTGGTGAGGGGCTTTTGTGGTTGTTTTACTCGCCTTCGTCGAAGAAGTTGTTGATCAACGCTACCAGCGCATCCAGTGCTTCCTGTTCCTGCTCGCCTTCTGTGCTCAAGTGGATCGTGGTGCCTTTGCCGGCGGCCAGCATCATCATCGCCATGATGCTTTTGCCATCGACCATGGACTGTGGTGTACGACCGGCCCGGATCTGGCACGGGAACTGACCTGCTACCCCAACGAATTTTGCAGAAGCGCGAGCGTGCAGGCCCAATTTATTGATGATTTCGATTTCCAGAGCAGGCATCGCGATGTGAATCCTTTAGCTGAGGTCGCGGTGGCGGACCTGGACGTTCTTCAGGGATTGTTGCAGCGTCTGGCCCAGACGCTCGGTCAGGTAGACGGAACGGTGATGTCCGCCAGTGCAGCCAATGGCAATGGTGACGTAGGCGCGGTTGCTGGCGGCAAAACGAGGCAGCCACTTTAGCAGGTACGTGGAAATGTCCTGGAACATCTCTTCGACATCCGGCTGTGCCGCCAGGTATTCGGCAACCGGTTGATCGAGCCCGGACTGCTCGCGCAATTCCGGTTTCCAGTAAGGGTTGGGCAGGCAGCGCACATCGAACACCAGGTCGGCGTCCACCGGCATGCCGCGCTTGAAGCCGAAGGATTCCACCAGGAACGCAGTCCCCGGCTCGGGCTGATTCAACAGGCGCAGTTTGATGGCGTCGCGCAATTGGTACAGGTTCAGGCTGGTGGTGTTGATCTTGAGATCGGCGAGGTCGGCAATCGGCCCGAGCAGGTCACTCTCGACGCTGATGGCTTCGGCCAGCGAGCGGTTGGCGTTGGTCAGGGGGTGACGTCGGCGGGTTTCCGAGAAGCGCTTGAGCAGGGTTTCTTCGTCGGCGTCCAGGTACAGCACATCGCACTGGATGTGGCGGCTGCGGACTTCTTCGAGCAGGTCGGGGAAGCGTGACAGGTGGCTGGGCAGGTTGCGCGCGTCAATGGAAACGGCGACCAGTGGCTGCAACAGCTCGGTATGAACCAAGGCTCGTTCGGCCAACTCCGGCAGCAGGCCGGCAGGCAGGTTGTCGATGCAGTAGTAGCCGTTGTCCTCAAGAACGTTGAGGGCGGTACTTTTACCTGAGCCGGAACGGCCACTGACGATGATCAAGCGCATGATTACTGACCGTTTTGCTCGTCCAGGACAACCTGATACAGGGCTTCGTTGCTTGCAGCACTACGCAGCTTTTCGCGAACTTCCTTGCGGTCGAGCATGCTGGCGATCTGTCGCAGCAGCTCAAGGTGCGCATCGGTGGCGGCTTCCGGGACCAGCAGTACGAACAGCAGGTCAACCGGCGCACCATCGATGGCGTCGAAATCGATAGGGGCGTCCAGGTGCATCAATGCACTGATGGGCGAAACACAGCCCTTGAGACGGCAATGTGGAATGGCGATGCCATTGCCAAACCCGGTGGAGCCGAGTTTTTCACGGGCAATCAGTGCCTCGAAGACATCTTGCATCTCCAGGGCCGGCACTTCGCGGGCGATCAGATTGGCAATTTGTTCGAGGGCTTTCTTTTTACTGCCTCCCGGCACGTTCACCAGGGAACGGCCGGGGGTCAGGATACTTTCAAGTCGGATCATGGGTAGGGAGTGTTAACGACCGGTTGCGCCCTGGAGGAGGCTCTGGGTCTTTTCCTTATGTTTTTTGAGTTGTTTATCCAGCTTGTCGGTGAGTGCGTCGATCGCGGCATACATATCAGTATGTTCCGCGTTGGCGACCACTTCATTCCCGGGAATATGCAGCGTGGCTTCGATTTTCTGCTTCAGTTTTTCGACGGTCATCGTGACCTGCACATTAGTGATCTTGTCGAAATGTCGCTCCAATCGTTCGAGTTTTTCGCCGATGTAGGTGCGAAGAGGTTCGGTCACTTCCAGTTGGTGTCCACTGATGTTGACTTGCATACAGCTTCTCCTTCGTTGCCAGTGCATAAAGCGGTAGATCAGATGATCTACCACTGGAACGCTGTGGCGTGGCCCTACATCAACCGCTTGCGTTCGCTCGAAGGCGCGATCCCGAGGGATTCACGGTACTTGGCGACGGTGCGGCGAGCCACCTGAATGCCTTGTGCCTCCAGTAAACCAGCGATCTTGCTGTCACTCAACGGCTTTTTCTGATTTTCCGCTGCAACCAGTTTTTTGATGATCGCCCGGATCGCCGTGGACGAGCATTCGCCGCCTTCGGAGGTGCTTACGTGGCTGGAAAAAAAGTACTTCAGTTCATAAATGCCCCGGGGGGTGTGCATGAACTTCTGGGTGGTCACCCGTGAAATCGTCGACTCATGCATGCCCACCGCTTCGGCGATGTCATGCAGCACCAGCGGCTTCATGGCTTCGTCGCCGTACTCCAGAAAGCCGCGCTGATGCTCGACGATCTGGGTGGCAACCTTCATCAGGGTTTCATTGCGGCTTTGCAGGCTCTTGATGAACCAACGGGCCTCCTGCAACTGATTGCGCATGAAGGTGTTGTCGGCGCTGGTGTCGGCGCGGCGCACGAAACCGGCGTACTGGGCATTGACCCGCAGCCGTGGCACCGACTCCTGATTGAGCTCCACCAGCCAGCGCTCGTTGTCCTTGCGCACGATGACGTCAGGAACGACGTACTCGGCTTCGGTGGACTCGATCTGCGAGCCCGGGCGCGGGTTGAGGCTCTGGACCAGCTCGATGACCTGGCGCAGCTCATCTTCCTTGAGCTTCATGCGACGCATCAACTGGCTGTAGTCGCGGCTGCCAAGCAGGTCGATGTAATCGGTGACCAGGCGCTTGGCCTCGGCCAGCCAAGGGGTCTTTGCAGGTAACTGGCGCAATTGCAGCAGCAGGCATTCGCCCAGGTTGCGGGCGCCGATGCCGGCAGGCTCGAATTGCTGGATGCGGTGCAGGACGGCTTCGATTTCGTCCAGTTCGATGTCCAGTTCCGGGTCGAAGGCTTCGAGGATTTCCTCGAGGGTTTCGTCCAGGTAGCCCTGATTGTTGATGCAGTCGATCAGGGTCACGGCGATCAGGCGATCGGTGTCGGACATCGGGGCCAGGTTCAGTTGCCACAGCAAGTGACTCTGCAGGCTTTCGCCGGCCGAGGTGCGGGTGGTGAAGTCCCACTCGTCATCATCATTGCTGGGCAGGCTGCTGGCGCTGGTCTGGTAAACGTCTTCCCACGCGGTGTCGACGGGGAGTTCGTTGGGAATACGCTCGTTCCAGTCACCCTCATCGAGGTTATCGACCGTCGGGGCGCTTTCCTGATAGGAAGGTTCCTGAATGTCAGTGTTGGGCTTTTGTTCGGCGTTGTCGGCCAAGGGATCGGAATTATCGAAGTCGTCGCCTTCTTCCTGGCGTTCGAGCATCGGATTGGACTCCAGGGCCTCCTGGATTTCCTGTTGCAGGTCCAGGGTCGACAATTGGAGCAGGCGGATGGCCTGTTGCAGCTGCGGTGTCATCGTCAGCTGCTGGCCCATTCTCAAGACTAGCGATGGTTTCATGGCAGGGGCTTAACACCTTATTCGCCGGCGCACATGCGCCATCCACTACAGGGCGCCGGGGCGCCAAACTTAAGCAAATTATATGCCTGAAACTAAAGGGTTTGCCTAGAGCGCTGTAACAATAAAAAACTATAAAGCTGTGTTGCAGCGCTGCCCTTGTTGAGGGCTGACCACGCCCGTCTGCACGAGGCGCTGGTGAATGGCTGGTCAGGTGCCCGGGCGACTGCCTGGGCACGGCTCAGCGCTTACAGGCGGAACTCATGGCCCAGATACACTTCCTTGACCAGGTCGTTGGCCAGGATGGTCTCTGCGTCGCCTTCGGCGATCAGTTGACCGTCATTGACGATATAGGCGGTTTCACAGATATCCAGGGTTTCACGAACGTTGTGGTCCGTGATCAGCACGCCAATGCCTTTGGCCTTGAGGTGGTGAATGATCTGCTTGATGTCGCCGACCGAAATCGGGTCCACGCCGGCGAAGGGTTCGTCGAGGAGGATGAATTTCGGGTTGGTGGCCAGGGCGCGGGCGATTTCCACGCGACGGCGCTCACCACCGGACAGGCTCATGCCCAGGTTGTCGCGGATGTGACTGATGTGGAACTCCTGCAGCAAGCTTTCCAGCTCCTTGCGGCGACCGGCCTTGTCGAGTTCCTTGCGGGTCTCGAGGATGGCCATGATGTTGTCGGCCACCGACAGCTTGCGGAAGATCGATGCTTCCTGCGGCAAGTAGCCGATACCGGCCTTTGCACGGCCGTGCATCGGCTGGTGGCTGACGTCCAGGTCATCGATCAGGACGCGGCCCTGGTCGGCTTGCACCAGGCCGACGATCATGTAGAAACAGGTAGTCTTGCCGGCGCCGTTCGGGCCAAGCAGGCCGACGATCTGGCCGCTGTCGATGGACAGGCTGACGTCACGCACGACCTGGCGGCTCTTGTAGCTCTTGGCCAGATGCTGAGCTTTCAGAGTTGCCATTACTGGGCCTTTTTCTCGTCGGTTTTCTTCTTCGGCTGGATCACCATGTCGATACGCGGACGCGACTCGGTGATCTTGCTGCCTGTGGCGCGACCGGCGCTGGCGAGCTTCTTGTCCGTGTCGTAGACAATTTTCTCGCCTTGGGTGACGTTGTTGTCCTTGTCGACAACTTTGGCCTTGTCGATCAGTACGACGCGATTTTGCGAGGCGTGATACTGGATCGTCACGCCCCAGCCCTGAACAGGCTTGGTATCGCCAGCCGTTTGCAATTGCTCGAAGTACGCAAGGTTGCCCACCGAGGTCACTACGTCAATGTCGCCAGTCGGGGTGCGGGTGATGGTAACGGTGTTGCCTGTCACCTTCATCGAGCCTTGGGTGATGATCACGTCACCCTTATAGGTAGCAATACCTTGCTTGTCGTCCAGTTGGGCATCGTCGGCCTGAATGCGGATCGGCTGCTGTTGATCTTCCGGCAGAGCCCAGGCGCTCACGCTTCCCAGTGCTGCGCCCAGACTGAGCAAAATCGGGAGGGTTTTAACGAGCCTCATACTGTCCTCTTACGTTCGATAGCAGGTGTATCCTGCTTTCTTTCAAATACGCTTTCATTCCCTTGCCAGTCGATACACCGCCAGCGCCGTCGATTCTAACGTCTTGCTCGGTCTGCGCATATTGCTGCTGCGGGAACACGGTCATGCGGGTGCTGGTGATCAGGGTTCTACGGTTTTTCTCGTCGAATCGCGTGATGCGCACGTCGTCGATCAGTTCGACCTGTGTGCCATCAGGGTTGACCTCGCCGCGCAGGCTCTGGACGTGCCACGGGAATTCAGTGCCGCGGAACACATTCAGGTCGGGGTTGGTCAGCAATGTCACTTCGGTCGCTTTCAGGTGCTCGACCTTGTCGGACACCAGATCATATTGCAGCTTGCCATCCGGCAGGTACTGCACGCTGTGGGCGTTGATGGCGTAATAGTCGATTGCGCTTTCATCGACCGGCGTTACCGGCTTGTCGAGGAAGCGTTCCGGGCTGATGTTCCAGTAGCCAACCGCAGCGAATATCGCCGCGATGCAACTGTACATCAGGGTGTTGCGAAATTTTTTGCTCAGCATAGTGGGCTCACAGGTACGCCGCATTGGCCGCATCGAGGCGGTCCTGGGCGCGCAGGATCAATTCGCAGAATTCGCGAGCGGCACCTTCGCCGCCACGGGCGAGGGTGATGCCGTGAGCGTGTTCACGCACGAAACTGGCGGCATTGGCCACTGCCATGCCCAGGCCGACGCGGCGAATCACCGGCAGGTCCGGCAGGTCGTCGCCGAGGTAGGCCACCTGTTCATAGCTCAGGTTGAGTTGGGCCAACAGTTCGTCGAGTACCACCAGTTTATCTTCGCGACCCTGATAGAGGTGCGGGATACCGAGGTTTTTGGCCCGCCGCTCGACCACCGGGGTCTTGCGGCCACTGATGATGGCGGTCTGCACGCCTGCGGCCATCAGCATCTTGATGCCCTGGCCGTCGAGGGTGTTGAAGGTCTTGAACTCGCTGCCGTCTTCGAGGAAGTACAGGCGCCCGTCGGTCAGCACGCCATCGACATCGAACACCGCCAGCTTGATCTGTTTGCCGCGTTGTAGCAGGTCCGCACTCATTACATTACTCCCGCACGCAGCAAGTCGTGCATGTTCAAGGCGCCGACCGGGCGGTCTTCACGGTCGACCACAACCAGCGCGTTGATTTTATGATCTTCCATGATTTTCAGCGCTTCGGCGGCGAGCATCTCGGCGCGGGCAGTCTTGCCGTGTGCAGTCATGACCTGGTCGATGGTAGCGCTATGGATGTCGATGCTACGGTCCAGCGTGCGGCGCAAGTCACCGTCGGTAAAGATCCCGGCCAGCTTTCCATCGGCTTCCAGGATCACGGTCATGCCCAGGCCTTTGCGGGTCATTTCCATTAGCGCATCCTTCAGCAGGGTGCCGCGCTGTACTTGCGGCAACTCTTGCCCGGCGTGCATGACATTTTCCACTTTCAGCAGCAGGCGTCGACCCAGAGCGCCCCCAGGATGGGAAAAGGCGAAGTCTTCGGCGGTAAAGCCACGGGCTTCCAGCAGCGCGACGGCCAAGGCGTCGCCCATGACCAGGGCGGCGGTGGTCGACGAGGTTGGGGCCAGGTTCAGCGGACAGGCTTCGTGCTCGACGTGAACATTCAGGTTGACCTCGGCGGCCTTGGCCAGCGGCGAGTCAGGGTTGCCGGTCATGCTGATCAACTGGATGCCCAGGCGCTTGATCAGTGGCAACAGGGTCACGATTTCATTGGTGGAACCGGAATTCGAGAGCGCCAGAATGATGTCGTCGCGGGTAATCATGCCCATGTCACCGTGGCTGGCTTCAGCCGGGTGCACAAAAAACGCCGTGGTGCCGGTGCTGGCCAGGGTCGCGGCAATCTTGTTGCCGATGTGCCCCGACTTGCCCATGCCGACCACGACCACGCGGCCTTTGCTGGCCAGAATCATCTCGCAAGCGCGTACGAAATCTGCGTCGATATGGGGCAGCAGGCCTTGCACGGCTTCTACCTCGAGGCGGATGGTGCGTTGTGCTGATTGAATCAGGTCGCTGGATTGGCTCATGTCAGAAATCGTATAGCCTGATGAAAAGGCGGCGATTATAGCGGTTATGATCGAATCCCTCACGCTAGTTCGTCGCACATTGCCATCCATGGTGCCGGAAACCTTCTAAATGGGGCTTTCAACCTGTCATGCAGTTGAACATGTCCTGGCTTTGGCCTTGGGCGCGTAGCCTTTGCAGTGATATAGTTCGCCGCCAGTTCGGCCTGCCCGGGAGGTATGTGCTTTCGTCAGAAAGCCAGGCGTCCGAGTGAGAGGCTGCATCGCAAGGAGTTTAGATGAGTGCCGATAACGCCTACGCGGTCGAGCTGAAGGGACTGTCCTTCAAGCGCGGTGCGCGCAGCATTTTCAATAATGTCGATATCCGTATCCCGCGCGGCAAGGTCACCGGCATCATGGGGCCTTCCGGGTGTGGCAAGACTACGCTCCTGCGTCTGATGGGCGCTCAGTTGCGACCAACCAAGGGCGAAGTCTGGGTCAACGGTCAGAACCTGCCAAAACTGTCGCGCAGCGACCTGTTCGATGCACGCAAGCATATGGGCGTGCTGTTTCAGAGCGGCGCACTGTTTACCGACCTCGATGTCTTCGAGAACGTCGCTTTTCCGCTGCGGGTTCACACGCAACTGCCGGATGAAATGATCCGCGACATCGTCCTGCTCAAGCTGCAGGCCGTGGGCTTGCGGGGTGCCATCGAACTGATGCCCGACGAGCTTTCCGGCGGCATGAAGCGCCGTGTTGCGCTGGCCCGGGCGATCGCTCTCGACCCGCAGATCCTCATGTACGACGAGCCCTTTGTCGGCCAGGACCCCATCGCAATGGGCGTTCTGGTGCGCCTCATCCGGTTGCTCAACGATGCGTTGGGCATCACCAGCATCGTGGTATCCCACGACCTGGCCGAGACCGCGAGCATTGCCGATTACATTTATGTGGTGGGCGATGGTCAGGTGTTGGGGCAGGGTACGCCAGACGAGTTGATGAACTCGGATGAACCGCGCATTCGCCAGTTCATGACCGGTGAACCCGACGGCCCGGTTCCGTACCACTTTCCAGCGACGGATTACCGCGCAGATCTTCTGGGGAAGCGCTGATGCGCAGAATTTCATTGATAGAACGCGTTCGCCGCTTCGGCCAGGCCGGCATCGATGTGTTGGCGGTGTTCGGGCGTTCGAGCTTGTTCCTGTTCCATGCCTTGCTTGGTCGGGGCGGCATCGGTGGCGGTTTCGGGCTGCTGGTCAAGCAGTTGCATTCGGTGGGCGTGATGTCCCTGGTGATCATCGTGGTCTCCGGGGTGTTCATCGGCATGGTGCTGGCGCTGCAGGGCTTCAACATTCTTTCCAGCTATGGTTCAGAGCAGGCTGTCGGGCAGATGGTTGCCCTGACGCTGCTGCGTGAACTGGGGCCGGTGGTGACCGCTTTGCTGTTCGCCGGACGCGCAGGTTCCGCGTTGACCGCCGAAATCGGCAACATGAAGTCCACCGAGCAGTTGTCCAGCCTGGAAATGATCGGGGTCGACCCGCTCAAGTACATCATTGCGCCACGCTTGTGGGCCGGCTTCATTTCCCTGCCGGTGCTGGCGATGATTTTCAGCGTGGTGGGTATCTGGGGCGGCTCGTGGGTAGCTGTCGACTGGCTGGGAGTCTATGAAGGTTCCTACTGGTCGAACATGCAGAACAGCGTGACGTTCTCCGACGATGTGCTCAACGGGATCGTCAAAAGCATCGTCTTTGCCTTTGTGGTGACCTGGATCGCCGTATTCCAAGGCTATGACTGCGAACCCACTTCCGAGGGGATCAGTCGTGCCACTACCAAGACCGTTGTGTATGCCTCGTTGGCAGTGCTCGGCCTGGACTTTATTCTGACCGCCTTGATGTTTGGAGATTTCTGATGCAAAACCGCACCCTGGAAATCGGTGTCGGCCTTTTCTTGCTGGCTGGCATCCTGGCTTTGCTCTTGTTGGCGTTGCGGGTCAGTGGCCTGTCCCCGACTCCGAGCACTGACACATATAAACTTTACGCCTACTTCGACAATATCGCCGGTTTGACGGTCAGAGCAAAGGTGACCATGGCTGGTGTGACCATCGGCAAGGTCACGGCCATCGATCTGGATCGCGACAGTTTCACCGGTCGGGTGACCATGCAGCTGGAAAAACGCATCGATAATCTGCCGGCGGACTCTACTGCATCTATCCTGACCGCTGGCCTGTTGGGCGAGAAGTACATCGGTATCAGCGTGGGCGGGGAAGACGCCCTGCTCAAGGATGGTGGAACCATCCATGACACGCAGTCATCGCTGGTGCTCGAAGACCTGATCGGTAAATTCCTGCTCAATACCGTTAGCAAAGAAGCTAAATGAGGAACTGTTAAATGATCTCTACCTTGCGACGTGGCCTGTTGGTAATGCTCGCGGTGTTTCCGTTGGTGTCCCACGCCGTAGCGGCGCCTTCGGCGCACGATCTGGTGCAGGACACAACCAACCGTATGCTTGCGGACCTGGCGGCAAACAAAGAGAAGTACAAGAAGGACCCGCAGGACTTCTACACGGCGCTGGACAACATCGTCGGGCCGGTTGTGGATGCCGAGGGTATTTCCAAGAGCATCATGACGGTCAAATACTCGAAGAAAGCATCCCCGGCGCAGATGAAGACCTTCGAAGAAAACTTCAAGAAGGGTCTGTTCCAGTTCTATGGCAATGCCTTGCTGGAGTACAACAACCAGGGCATCACCGTCGATCCGGCCAAAGACGAGTCGGGCGACCGTACCAGCGTTGGCATGACCGTCAAGGGCAGTAGTGGCGCGATCTATCCAGTGTCCTACACGCTGGAAAAGATCAACGGCGAGTGGAAACTGCGTAACGTCATCATCAACGGCATCAACATCGGCAAGCTGTTCCGCGATCAGTTCGCCGATGCGATGCAGCGCAATGGCAACGACCTGGACAAGACCATCAATGGTTGGGCCGGGGAAGTCGCCAAGGCCAAGGAAGCCACCGACAAGCAACCAGAGCAGTCAGCCCAATGAGTGAGTCGGCAGTCCAGATGGACGAAGCGGGCGAGCTGCGACTCAGTGGCGTGCTGGATTACCGCACCGGCCCTGGCCTGCGCGAGCAGGGCAAGGCGCTGATCAAGGCCAGCAAGGCTGCGGCGCTGGTGGTCGATTGCTCGGCGGTGACCAAGTCCAGCAGTGTCGGTTTGTCGTTGCTGCTGTGCTTTATCCGCGATGCGCAGGCGGCCGGTAAGGCCCTGAGCATCCGTGGGATGCCGGATGATATGCGTGAAATCGCTCAGGTCAGCGAGATGACCGAGCTGTTGGCGCACCCCTGACACGCATCTATAAAGAAGCCCCCCGTCAGAGTCCTGCTCCGCGGGGTTCGCAGGCGCGGGGCTTTTTTGTATGATGTCCGACCCGCGCGCACAAGGCGCCGATTGAGGTTGAGCATGCAGGCCGTAGAAGTGAAGAGCTTCCTGGAAGGAAAGCTGCCCGGAACGTTGGTAGAAGTTGAAGGCGAAGGCTGCAATTTCCAGCTGAACGTGATTAGCGATGAACTGGCGGCGTTGAGCCCGGTGAAGCGTCAGCAGCAGATCTATGCCCATTTGAACCCGTGGATCACCGATGGCAGCATCCATGCGGTCACTATGAAATTTTTCAGCAGCGCGGCCTGGGCCGAGCGCACCTGAGCCCAAGGGCGTCGAGATTCTTATGGATAAATTGATTATTACTGGCGGTGCTCGTCTTGACGGCGAAATCCGCATCTCCGGGGCAAAGAACTCTGCCCTGCCGATCCTGGCCGCCACTTTGCTGTGCGATGGCCCGGTGACCGTGGCCAACCTGCCGCACCTGCACGACATCACCACCATGATCGAGCTGTTCGGGCGCATGGGTATTGAGCCTGTGATCGACGAGAAGCTCTCCGTCGAAATCGACCCGCGCACCATCAAGACCCTGGTCGCACCGTACGAACTGGTTAAAACCATGCGTGCGTCGATTCTGGTACTGGGCCCGATGGTTGCCCGTTTCGGTGAAGCTGAAGTCGCCTTGCCTGGCGGTTGCGCCATCGGTTCGCGTCCGGTTGACCTGCACATCCGTGGCCTGGAAGCCATGGGCGCCGTCATCGACGTCGAAGGCGGCTACATCAAGGCCAAGGCGCCTGAAGGCGGCCTGCGCGGTGCGCACTTCTTCTTCGATACCGTCAGCGTAACCGGTACCGAAAACATCATGATGGCTGCCGCTCTGGCCAAGGGCCGCAGCGTCCTGGCTAACGCCGCGCGCGAGCCGGAAGTGGTCGACCTGGCGAACTTCCTGAACGCCATGGGCGCCAAGGTTTCCGGCGCCGGCACCGACACCATCACCATCGATGGCGTCGAGCGTCTGCACACCACCACGTATAAAGTGATGCCAGACCGTATCGAAACCGGTACCTACCTGGTTGCCGCTGCTGTGACCGGTGGTCGCGTGAAGGTCAAGGACACCGATCCGACCATCCTCGAAGCTGTTCTGGAAAAGCTCCGTGAGTCCGGTGCCGAAATCACCTGCGGCGAAGACTGGATCGAGCTGAACATGCACGGCAAGCGTCCGAAAGCCGTCAATGTGCGGACCGCTCCGTACCCGGCGTTCCCGACCGACATGCAGGCGCAGTTCATCTCCCTCAACGCCATTGCCGAAGGCACTGGTGCTGTGATCGAGACGATCTTCGAAAACCGCTTCATGCACGTCTACGAACTGCACCGCATGGGCGCCAAGATCCAGGTCGAAGGCAACACCGCCATCGTCACCGGCACCGAAAAACTCAAGGGCGCGCCAGTGATGGCGACCGACCTGCGTGCTTCGGCCAGCCTGGTGATTTCGGCGCTGATCGCCGAAGGCGACACCCTGATCGACCGCATCTACCACATAGACCGTGGCTACGAGTGCATCGAAGAAAAACTGCAGATGCTGGGCGCCAAGATCCGTCGCGTTCCGGGCTAGTACCTGCTGCATGGGCATAAGGACATGCCCGTTGATTTGTTGAAGTCGAGCCGTTTTCGGCTCGATGTGTGTCCGGCGCCATTTGCGACCAGGCATGAGTACCTTGATAAGGACTGACGTTTCCCATGTTGACCATCGCACTGTCCAAGGGCCGCATCCTTGACGACACCCTGCCGCTTCTGGCTGAAGCGGGCATCGTGCCGACCGAGAATCCGGACAAGAGCCGCAAGCTGATCATTCCCACGACCCAGGAAGATGTACGCCTGCTGATCGTGCGAGCCACTGACGTGCCGACTTACGTCGAACATGGTGCTGCCGACCTCGGTGTCGCCGGTAAAGATGTGCTGATGGAATATGGCGGCCAGGGCCTGTACGAGCCACTGGACCTGCAAATTGCCCAGTGCAAGTTGATGACGGCCGGCAAGGTCGGTGCGGTCGAGCCCAAGGGTCGTCTGCGCATCGCCACCAAGTTCGTCAACGTTGCCAAGCGTTATTACGCTGAACAGGGTCGTCAGGTCGACATCATCAAGCTGTACGGCTCGATGGAGCTGGCACCGCTGATCGGCCTTGCCGACAAGATCATCGACGTGGTCGACACCGGTAACACGCTGCGGGCCAATGGCCTGGAGCCACAGGATTTCATTGCTGCCATCAGCTCCCGGCTGATCGTCAACAAAGCATCGATGAAGATGCAGCACGCCCGTATCCAGGCGTTGATCGACACCCTGCGCAAGGCAGTGGAGTCTCGACACCGCGGCTGATTCACCTGCGCGACGTTAAGTCGCGCCCGTCTATCCGCCTCATAGCCAGAATTCTCAGGTGCCCAAGCGGATGGAGTGCTAGCTTCGGGCGCCTGAGTTTTTGCCATTCCTATGAGGCTCTCGCTATGACCGCACCGACTGCAATTCGCCGACTCAACGCTGCTGACCCGGATTTCGCGCATCATCTGGATCATCTGCTGAGCTGGGAAAGTGTGTCTGACGACTCGGTCAATCAGCGGGTGCTGGACATCATCAAGGCCGTGCGTGAGCGTGGCGATGCGGCACTGGTGGACTTTACCCGCCAGTTCGACGGCCTGGACGTGAAGTCCATGGCCGACCTGATCCTGCCGCGTGAGCGTCTGGAACTGGCGCTGACCCGCATCACCGTGGCCCAGCGCGAAGCCCTGGAAGTCGCCGCGGCCCGTGTGCGCAGCTACCACGAAAAACAGAAGCAGGATTCCTGGAGCTACACCGAGGCCGATGGCACCGTGCTGGGCCAGAAAGTCACGCCGCTGGATCGCGCCGGTCTGTATGTACCGGGCGGCAAGGCGTCGTACCCGTCGTCGGTGTTGATGAACGCGATTCCGGCCAAGGTTGCAGGCGTGACCGAAGTGGTCATGGTGGTGCCGACCCCGCGCGGTGAAATCAACGAGCTGGTGCTGGCCGCCGCCTGCATCGCCGGTGTCGACCGCGTGTTCACCATCGGTGGCGCTCAAGCCGTTGCGGCATTGGCTTACGGCACCGAAAGCGTACCGAAGGTCGATAAAGTGGTCGGCCCGGGCAACATCTATGTCGCCACCGCCAAGCGTCACGTGTTTGGCCAGGTCGGTATCGACATGATCGCCGGTCCCTCCGAGATCCTCGTGGTGTGCGACGGCCAGACCGATCCGGACTGGATCGCCATGGACCTGTTCTCCCAGGCCGAGCACGACGAAGACGCCCAGGCGATTCTGGTCAGCCCGGACGCCGAGTTCCTCGACAAGGTCGCCGCCAGCATCGCCAAGTTGATGCCGACCATGGAGCGCGCCGCGATCATCGAAACCTCGCTCAATGGCCGTGGTGCACTGATCAAGGTTCGCGACATGGAGCAAGCCATCGAAGTGGCCAACCGCATCGCGCCGGAGCACCTCGAGTTGTCCGTTGCCGATCCACAAGCCTGGCTGCCGCAAATCCGCCACGCCGGTGCGATCTTCATGGGGCGTCACACCTCCGAAGCCTTGGGCGACTACTGCGCCGGTCCCAACCACGTATTGCCGACTTCCGGCACTGCACGCTTCTCTTCGCCGCTGGGCGTGTATGACTTCCAGAAGCGTTCGTCGATCATCTTCTGCTCCGAGCAGGGTGCGTCCGTACTGGGCAAGACCGCTTCCGTGCTGGCCCGTGGCGAGTCGCTGACCGCCCACGCCCGCAGTGCCGAATATCGCATCGTTGACGACAAGCAGGGGAACTGAACATGAGTAAATTCTGGAGCCCGTTCGTCAAGAATCTGGTGCCTTACGTGCCGGGCGAACAGCCGAAACTGGCGAAACTGGTTAAGCTCAACACCAACGAAAACCCGTACGGCCCATCGCCAAAAGCCCTCGCGGCGATGCAGACCGAACTCAATGACAACCTGCGCCTGTACCCGGACCCGAACAGCGACCTGCTCAAGCAAGCCGTTGCCAGGTACTACGGCGTGCAAGGCAATCAGGTGTTCCTCGGCAACGGTTCCGATGAAGTGCTGGCGCACATCTTCCACGGTTTGCTGCAGCACGATCAGCCACTGTTGTTCCCGGACATCAGCTACAGTTTTTACCCGGTCTACTGCAGGTTGTACGGCATCAAGTTCGACGCGGTGCCGCTGGACGAGCAGTTCCAGATCAACCCGGCGGACTACGCCAAGCCGAACGGCGGGATCATCTTCCCTAACCCGAATGCGCCGACCGGTTGCCTGTTGGCGCTGGAAGCGGTGGAGCAGATTCTCAAGGCCAGCCCGGATTCGGTGGTGGTGGTCGACGAGGCCTACATCGACTTCGGCGGCGAGACGGCAATCACCCTGGTGGACCGCTATCCGAACCTGCTGGTGACCCAGACCCTGTCCAAATCCCGTTCCCTGGCCGGTCTGCGAGTGGGCCTGGCGGTCGGCCATCCGGACCTGATCGAGGCGCTGGAGCGGATCAAGAACAGCTTCAACTCCTATCCGCTGGATCGCATGGCGAATGTCGGCGCTGCCGCAGCGTTCGAGGATCGCGAGTATTTCGACAAGACCTGCGCGTTGGTGATCGAGAATCGCGAGAAGGTCGTTGCACAGCTAGAGGAGAAGGGTTTTGAAGTGCTGCCATCGGCGGCGAACTTCATTTTCGCCCGTCACCCCCGGCACGATGCGGCGGGCCTGGCGGCGAAGTTGCGCGAGCAAGGCGTGATCGTCCGGCACTTCAAGCAGGAGCGGATTGCCCAGTTCCTGCGGATCTCCATCGGCACGCCGGAGCAGAATCAGGCGCTGATCGACGGCCTCGGCGACTTGTAAAACCAGGCACGACCCTGTGGGAGCGAGCAAGCTCGCTCCCACAGTTTTTTGGGTTGTCCGCTTACTCTTCTTCTTTATCCTTGACCGGAGCCGGCGGCGGACGCAGGCCAACTTCCGCCGTCAGCTTGAGCTCCTTGCCGTTGCGCATCACCTGGATCGCGACCTTGTCGGTCGGCTTGATTCGCGCCACCTGATTCATCGAGCGACGGCCATCACCGGCCGGTTCGCCATCGATGGCAAGAATCACATCACCCAGTTGCAGGCCGGCCTTCTGTGCCGGACCATCGCGGAAAATCCCCGCCACGACAATGCCAGGGCGCCCGGACAAGCCGAACGACTCGGCCAGTTCCTGGGTCAGCGGCTGCACTTCGATACCCAGCCAGCCACGAATCACCTGGCCGTGCTCGATGATCGACTTCATCACTTCCATCGCCAGTTTCACCGGGATCGCGAAACCAATGCCCTGGGAGCCCCCGGACTTGGAAAAAATCGCCGTGTTGATACCGGTCAGGTTGCCGATGGCATCCACCAGCGCACCGCCTGAGTTGCCGGGGTTGATCGCCGCATCGGTCTGGATGAAGTCTTCGTAGTTGTTCAGGCCCAGTTGGTTGCGCCCGGTGGCGCTGATGATGCCCATGGTCACGGTCTGGCCGACGCCGAACGGGTTGCCGATGGCCAGCGCGACGTCGCCGATGCGGATGTTGTCGGAACGTCCCACGGTGATCGACGGCAGATTTTTCAGGTCGATTTTCAGAACCGCGAGGTCAGTCTCCGGGTCGCTGCCGATCACCCGCGCCAGGGTTTCCCGGCCGTCCTTGAGTGCCACCACGATCTGGTCGGCGCCGCTGGTCACGTGGTTGTTGGTCAGGATGTAACCTTCCGGGCTCATGATCACGCCGGAACCGAGGCTCGACTCCATGCGTTTCTGCTTGGGCGAGTTGTCGCCGAAGAAGCGCCGGAACTGCGGATCTTCGAACAACGGATGGTTGGGTTTGTTGATGACTTTAGTGGTGTACAGGTTCACCACCGACGGCGCCGCGGTGGATACCGCTTCGGCATAAGACACCGGGCCCTGCTGCATGCTGGTGGTTTGCGGCGCTTGTTGCAGATTGACGTCGAGGCTCGGGAGCCCGACCCACTGCGGGTAACGCTGGATTATCAAAAGAGCGACAAGCACGCCGGCCAATAGCGGCCAGCCGGAAAAACGCAGCGCCTTGAGCATTAAGCAGTTCCTGAGAGAGTTGCAGGCGGTATGAGACCGCTCATAATGACGCGCATTATACGAGGCCGCACGCGCCTCTGAACGGGATATTTAGGAGTCTTTCATGGCCGTCGCCCTGAGCACCCTGGTCGAAGAAGCCGACCGTTACCTCAACAGCGCCAAAATCGCCGATTATTGCCCCAACGGCTTGCAAGTCGAAGGCCGTCCGCAAGTGATGCGCATTGTCAGTGGTGTCACTGCCAGCCAGGCCTTGCTCGATGCGGCCGTGGAGGCCAATGCCGACCTGGTGCTGGTGCATCATGGCTACTTCTGGAAAGGCGAGAACCCGTGCATCACCGGCATGAAGCAGCGCCGCCTGAAGACCCTGCTCAAGCACGATATCAGCCTGTTGTCCTATCACCTGCCGCTGGACTTGCACCCGGACGTCGGCAATAACGTGCAGCTCGCGCGGCAGCTCGACATCACCGTCGAAGGTCCGCTGGACCCGGACAACCTGAAGATTGTCGGCTTGGTCGGCTCGCTGAATGAGCCGATGATGCCCCGGGATTTCGCCCGCCGCGTCCAGGAAGTGATGGGGCGTGAGCCGCTGTTGATCGAAGGCAGCGCCATGATCCGCCGCGTCGGCTGGTGCACCGGTGGTGGCCAGGGTTACATCGATCAGGCCATTCTGGCCGGCGTCGATCTGTACCTCAGCGGCGAGGCTTCCGAGCAAACCTTCCACAGCGCCCGGGAAAACGACATCAGCTTCATCGCCGCCGGTCACCATGCGACCGAGCGCTACGGCGTTCAGGCGCTGGGGGATTATCTGGCGCGTCGGTTTGCACTGGAGCACATCTTCATCGATTGCCCGAATCCGATTTGAGGTACACCATCGATCAAAAAGGGACTGCGATGCCCAAACGGGCAGGCATATTCATATGCTCTTTCGATCTAGTTGGCGTCCTGATTAGAAGAGGTCGCTGTGCTAGGATCCCCGCTCGAACACGGCCCGCTGGCCGTTCATAAGAAAGTTTTCGTGAGTAGCCATGGTCGACAAACTGACGCATCTGAAACAGCTGGAGGCGGAAAGCATCCACATCATCCGCGAGGTGGCCGCCGAGTTCGATAACCCGGTGATGCTGTACTCCATCGGTAAAGACTCCGCCGTGATGCTGCATCTGGCACGCAAGGCGTTCTTCCCGGGCAAGCTGCCGTTTCCGGTGATGCACGTCGACACTCGCTGGAAATTCAAGGAGATGTACAGCTTCCGCGACAAGATGGTCGCCGAGCTGGGCCTCGACCTGATCACCCACGTCAACCCGGACGGCGTGGCGCAGGACATCAACCCGTTCACCCACGGCAGCGCCAAGCACACCGACATCATGAAGACCGAGGGCCTCAAGCAGGCTCTCGACAAGTATGGTTTCGACGCAGCATTCGGCGGCGCCCGTCGCGATGAAGAGAAATCCCGCGCTAAAGAGCGTGTGTACTCGTTCCGCGACAGCAAGCACCGCTGGGATCCGAAGAACCAGCGTCCCGAGCTGTGGAACGTCTACAACGGCAAGGTCAACAAGGGCGAGTCGATCCGCGTCTTCCCGCTGTCGAACTGGACCGAGCTGGACATCTGGCAGTACATCTACCTTGAAGGCATCCCGATCGTTCCGCTGTACTTCGCCGCCGAGCGTGAAGTCATCGAGAAGAACGGCACGCTGATCATGATCGACGACGAGCGCATCCTCGAGCACCTGAGCGATGAAGACAAAGCCCGTATCGTCAAAAAGAAAGTGCGTTTCCGTACCCTTGGTTGCTACCCGTTGACGGGCGCGGTGGAGTCCGAGGCCGAAAGCCTCACGGACATCATTCAGGAAATGCTCCTGACGCGAACTTCCGAGCGCCAGGGCCGTGTCATCGACCACGATGGCGCCGGCTCGATGGAAGACAAAAAACGTCAAGGTTATTTCTAAGGGGCTGTCATGTCGCACCAATCTGATTTGATCAGCGAGGACATCCTCGCCTACCTGGGCCAGCACGAACGTAAAGAGCTGCTGCGCTTTCTGACTTGCGGTAACGTCGACGACGGCAAGAGCACCCTGATTGGGCGCCTGCTGCACGACTCCAAGATGATCTACGAAGATCACCTGGAAGCCATTACCCGCGACTCGAAAAAAGTCGGCACCACCGGTGAAGATATCGACCTGGCGCTGCTGGTCGACGGCCTGCAGGCCGAGCGTGAGCAAGGCATCACCATCGATGTCGCGTACCGCTATTTCTCCACCGCCAAGCGCAAATTCATCATCGCCGACACCCCAGGCCATGAGCAGTACACCCGCAACATGGCCACCGGTGCCTCCACCTGTGACCTGGCGATCATCCTGGTCGACGCCCGTTACGGCGTGCAGACCCAGACTCGTCGCCACAGCTTCATCGCCTCGCTGCTGGGCATCAAGCACATCGTCGTGGCCATCAACAAGATGGACCTCAAGGACTTCGACCAGGGCGTGTTCGAGTCGATCAAGGCCGACTACCTGCAGTTCGCCGAAGGCTTGAAGATGAAGCCCACCACGATGCACTTCGTGCCGATGTCGGCTTTGAAGGGCGACAACGTGGTGAACAAGTCCGAGCGTTCGCCGTGGTACACCGGCCAGTCGCTGATGGAAATCCTCGAGACCGTGGAAGTGGCGGGCGATCGCAACTTCACCGACCTGCGTTTCCCGGTGCAGTATGTCAACCGTCCGAACCTGAACTTCCGTGGCTTCGCCGGTACGCTGGCCAGCGGCATCGTCAAGAAAGGCGACGAAGTCGTGGTGCTGCCGTCGGGCAAGAGCAGCCGCGTGAAGTCCATCGTCACCTTCGAAGGTGAGCTGGAACACGCAGGTCCTGGTCAGGCAGTCACGCTGACCATGGAAGACGAAATCGATATCTCCCGTGGCGACCTGTTGGTTCACGCCGACAACGTGCCGCCGGTGACCGACAGCTTCGAAGCGATGCTGGTATGGATGGCTGAAGAGCCGATGCTGCCGGGCAAGAAATACGACATCAAACGCGCTACCAGTTACGTGCCGGGCTCTATCGCCAGCATCGTCAACAAGGTCGACGTCAACACCCTGGAAGAAGGTCCGGCCAGCGCGTTGCAGCTGAACGAAATCGGCAAGGTCAAGATCGCGCTCGATGCGCCGATTGCCCTCGACGGTTACGACAGCAACCGCACCACCGGCGCCTTCATCATCATCGACCGCTTGACCAACGGCACCGTTGGCGCGGGCATGATCGTCGCCCAACCTTTGGCCCATGGCACCAGCACGCACCACGGCAAACTGGCCCACGTCGCCACCGAAGAACGCGCACAGCGCTTCGGCCAGCAACCGGCCACCGTGTTGTTCAGCGGTTTGTCCGGCGCGGGCAAAAGCACCCTGGCGTATGCGGTTGAACGCAAGTTGTTCGACATGGGCCGTGCGGTGTTCGTACTCGATGGCCAGAACCTGCGTCACGACCTGAACAAAGGTCTGCCACAGGATCGCGCCGGGCGTACCGAGAACTGGCGTCGTGCCGCGCACGTTGCGCGTCAGTTCAACGAGGCTGGTCTGCTGACCCTCGCTGCCTTCGTTGCACCGAATGCCGAAGGGCGTGAACAGGCCCGGGAACTGATCGGCAAGGAGCGTCTGTTGACGGTCTACGTCCAGGCTTCGCCAACCGTCTGCGCCGAGCGTGATCCGCAAGGTTTGTACGCGGCGGCCGGGGATAACATCCCGGGCGAGTCGTTCCCGTACGACGTGCCGCTGGATGCCGACCTGGTGATCGACACCCAGTCCGTGTCGCTGGAGGAAAGCGTCAAGCAAGTGCTGGGTCTGCTGCGTGAGCGTGGTGCGATCTAAGCCTTAGCCGCAAAGAAAAACCCGCCGATGAGTGATCATCGGCGGGTTTTTTGTGTCTTTCAGATCGTCAAAAGATCGCAGCCTTCGGCAGCTCCTACATTGGTTCGGCGTACATCCTGTAGGAGCTGCCGAAGGCTGCGATCTTTTGATCTTAAATCTGCGGATACTCGCGATGCATCTGCTCCAGCAACGCATCCTTGTCCTGCCACAGCTGATTAATCCAGCCCTGAAACTGCAACCGGTATTCCCCATCCTGATCGTAGTTCTTGCCAATGAACTGCGGCGGAATCTTCAGCTCTTCGAAGTGCACCACCACATCCGCAACATTCCCGCACAGCAAGTCCCAGAAACCGGGGCGGCCAGCCGGGTAGTGGATGGTCACGTTGACCAGGGATTCAAGCTGCTCGCCCATCGCATCCAGCACAAAGGCAATGCCGCCGGCCTTGGCCTTGAGCAGGTACTTCAAGGGTGACTGCTGTTGCTTGTGCTTGCCCTCGGTGAAGCGCGTGCCTTCGACGAAGTTGAAAATGCCCACCGGGTTGTTGCGAAACTTCGCACAGGTCTTGCGGGTGGTTTCCAGGTCCTTGCCTTTCTTTTCCGGGTGCTTCTCCAGATAGGCCTTGGAGTAGCGCTTCATGAACGGAAAGCCCAGTGCCCACCAGGCCAGACCGATCACCGGGACCCAGATCAGCTCCTGCTTGAGAAAGAACTTCAGCGGTTGAATGCGCCGGTTGAGCACGTATTGCAGCACCAGGATGTCGACCCAGCTCTGGTGGTTGCTGGTGATCAGGTACGAGTGCTGATAGTCGAGGCCTTGCAGGCCGCTGATGTGCCAGCGTGTGCGGCGCACCAGGTTCATCCAGCCTTTGTTGAGGCTGATCCAGGCTTCGTGGGTATGGCTCATCAGCCAGCCCGCGAGGCGCTGGGTGAGGGCGAACGGCAGTACCTTGACGAGCGCCACGCAGAACAGGAACGAACAGAGCAGAATCGTGTTCAGTGCCAACAGCAGCGAGGCGATCACGCCCCGCAGCGGAGCAGGTAGGAAGTCCAGCATTTACACATCCATAGGTCGGTTGGCGGCTTGGATCGCGGTCAGGGCGATGGTGTAGACGATGTCATCGACCTGCGCACCGCGGGGCAAATCGTTCACCGGTTTGCGCAGGCCTTGCAGCATCGGCCCGAGGCTGACGCAGTCGGCGCTACGCTGTACGGCCTTGTGCGTGGTGTTGCCGGTGTTGAGGTCGGGGAACACATACACCGTGGCACGACCGGCCACCTGACTGTTCGGCGCCAGTTGCCGGGCCACGCTTTCGTTGGCAGCGGCGTCGTACTGCAAGGGGCCGTCGATCAGCAGCGAGTGCTGTTGTTCGTGGGCGAGCAGGGTCGCCTCGCGGACCTTCTCGACGTCTTCGCCGCTGTCCGACTCGCCGCTGGAGTAGCTGATCATCGCCACCCGTGGCGTGATGCCGAAGGCGGCGGCCGAATCAGCGCTTTGCAGGGCGATCTCGGCCAGTTCGCTGGCGCTCGGGTGCGGGTTCATCACGCAGTCGCCGTAGACCAGCACCTCTTCCGGGAACAGCATGAAGAACACCGATGACACCAGGGTGCAGCCCGGCGCGGTTTTGATCAGCTGCAGGGCAGGGCGGATGGTGTTGGCGGTGGTGTTGATCACGCCCGACACGAGGCCGTCGACTTCATCCAGGGCCAGCATCATGGTGCCGATCACCACGGTGTCTTCCAGTTGTTGCTCGGCCATCGGAGCGTTGAGGCTTTTGCTTTTGCGCAGCGCGACCATGGGCTCGACATAGCGCTCGCGGATCGAGTCCGGATCGATGATTTCCAGACCCGGTGGCAACTCGATGCCCTGGGCGCGGGCAACGGCCTGCACGTCCTCGGGCTTGGCCAGCAACACGCAGCGAGCGATGCCACGGGCCTGGCAGATCGCGGCGGCCTGCACGGTCAGCGGCTCGCTGCCTTCGGGCAACACGATGCGCTTGTTGGCCGCCTGGGCGCGCTGGATCAATTGATAGCGGAACACCGCTGGCGACAGGCGCATTTCCCGTGGTGTACCGCAGCGTTGATGCAGCCAGTTGGCATCGAGGTGGCCAGCGATGAAATCGGTGATGATCTCGGCGCGCTCGCGGTCATCGATGGGGATTTCCTTGTTCAGGCCATTGAGCAGGTTGGCGGTGTCATAGGAGCCGGTGCTCACCGACAGCACCGGCAACCCGGCCTGCAGGGCGCCGCGGCACAGGTCCATGATGCGTGGGTCGGGTAGTGTGTCGCTGGTCAGCAGTAGGCCGGCCAGCGGCACGCCGTTCAAGGCCGCGAGGCTGACGGCGAGGATGATGTCGTCGCGGTCGCCGGGGGTCACCACCAGCACGCCGGGCTTGAGCAACTCCACGGTGTTGCGCATGGTGCGGGCGCAAATGATGATCTTGGTCATGCGCCGGGTTTCGTAATCGCCGGCGTTGAGCACTTGCGCGCCCATCAGGTCGGCGACGTCGCGGGTGCGCGGGGCGTTCAGCTCCGGCTGGAACGGAATGCAGCCGAGCAAGCGGAAATCACCACTGCGCAGCAACGGCGAATGTTCCTTCAGGCGCGTGGCGAAGGCCTCCATGCTTTCTTCGGTCTTGACCTTGTTGAGGATCACACCGAGGACTTTCGGGTCTTTCGGCCCGCCGAACAATTGCGCCTGCAACTCCACGCGACCTGAGAGTTCGGTCAGCACTTCGTTTTCCGGTGCCGAGACCAGGATCACCTCGGCGTCGAGGCTCTTGGCCAGATGCAGGTTGACCCGCGCGGCATAACTGGCGCTGCGGGTCGGCACCATGCCTTCGACGATCAGCACGTCCTTGCCGATGGCCGCCTGCTGATAAAGGGCGATGATTTCTTCGAGCAATTCATCGAGCTGACCGTCGCCGAGCATGCGCTCGACATGGGCCAGACCCAAGGGCTGGGGCGGTTTCAAACCGTGGGTACGCGCCACCAGTTCGGTGGAACGTTCCGGGCCCGTGTCGCCCGGATGCGGCTGGGCAATCGGCTTGAAAAAGCCGACCTTGAGGCCGGCGCGCTCAAGGGTGCGCACCAGCCCGAGGCTGATGGAGGTCAGACCCACACCAAAATCGGTGGGCGCGATAAAAAAAGTTTGCATGCGGATTCTCTAAAGGTGCATTGCAAAGGTGATGACCTATAACTGGTCGTCTACCGAAATTCAGTCGCCAAGGTTATCGCTAACCGAGCCTTGTGCGCACCAACCACAATCAAAGGGTTGGCCTATTTTTTCCTGGCGCTGCGCAGGGTGCATGACCCAGGCGCGCGATTGCCATGGCGGCTGGTGTCGCAGGTGTTGGGTGTGGCCGCAGGAAAGCTCGGCCACCCAGTGTCCGTCCTCGTCCTGATGGAAGCCTGTGATCGTCGAATCCCGTCTGTCCGGGTTGTGTTCGCTTTCGGACGATGGCTTCGCTAAACTTGGCCTTTCAATCTTCTTATGCAAAAGGTCTCGCCCCATGCTGATCGCCGCCAATAAGGCTGTCTCCATCGACTATACCCTGACCAACGACGCTGGTGAGGTCATCGACAGCTCCGCCGGCGGCGCGCCGCTGGTCTACCTGCAAGGCGCAGGCAACATCATCCCGGGCCTGGAAAAGGCTCTGGAAGGCAAGGCTGTCGGCGACGAGCTGACCGTAGCCGTTGAACCGGAAGACGCTTACGGCGAATACGCTGCCGAACTGGTCAGCACCCTGAGCCGCAGCATGTTCGAAGGCGTCGACGAGCTGGAAGTGGGCATGCAGTTCCACGCTTCCGCTCCGGACGGCCAGATGCAGATCGTGACCATCCGTGATCTGGACGGCGACGACGTCACCGTTGACGGCAACCACCCGTTGGCCGGTCAACGCCTGAATTTCCAGGTCAAGATCATCGACATCCGTGACGCCAGCCAGGAAGAAATCGCGCATGGCCACGTCCATGGCGAAGGTGGCCATCACCACTGATTTCTGCGCTAAGCTCAGATAACTGGAGAGGCGCCCTGTGGGCGCCTTTTTAGTCTGCGGCCGTCCCTGACGACACCGCCAAGTGGCTGTTTCGAGAAGAACACGGGAATCTGGAGTACGCCATGAGTGCTTTTCACGACCTTAAATTGACAGCCCTGGATGGACAGGAGCTACCTCTGGCGCCTTTCAAAGGCCAAGTCGTACTGGTGGTCAACGTCGCCTCCAAATGCGGCCTGACCCCGCAGTACGCGGCGCTGGAAAACCTTTACCAGCTATACAAGGGCAAAGGCTTCAGCGTGCTGGGCTTGCCGTGCAACCAGTTTGCCGGGCAGGAACCGGGGACCGAACAAGAGATCAAGGATTTCTGCAGCCTCAACTATGGCGTGACCTTTCCGTTGTCCAGCAAACTGGAAGTCAATGGGCATGATCGTCATCAGTTGTACCGCTTGCTGGCGGGCGAGGGCGCGGAATTTCCCGGCGACATCACCTGGAACTTCGAGAAGTTCCTGCTGGGCAAGGACGGCCGTGTACTGGCTCGGTTCTCGCCGCGCACGGCGCCGGATGATCCGACCATCGTTCACGCGATTGAAAAAGCGCTGAGCTAATCCGGAAAGACAAGCAAAAGATCGCAGCCTTCGGCAGCTCCTACGATCCTGTGTAGGAGCTGCCGAAGGCTGCGATCTTTTGCTTTCTGTCTTTTGACCCTTGATCACCGAAATCAATAATGCTGTTCAAGCAGTGGAACTCTCCATATTATCACCGTCATAAAGTTACTTCCCGTGGAGCGTCCCATGCCCGTCAAAGCCCTGTTCAAACCGTTCCACCTCGGCACCCTCGAACTGCCGACCCGCGTCGTCATGGCGCCGATGACCCGCTCCTTTTCCCCGGGCGGCGTGCCTAATTCCAAAGTGATCGAATACTACCGTCGTCGCGCCGCTGCGGGCGTCGGCCTGATCATCACCGAAGGCACCACCGTCGGTCACAAGGCGTCCAACGGCTATCCGAACGTTCCGCATTTCTACGGTGAAGCGGCCCTGGCCGGCTGGAAGAAAGTCGTCGACGCCGTTCACGCCGAAGGCGGCAAGATCGTTCCGCAGCTGTGGCACGTGGGCAGCGTGCGCCGTATCGGCACCGAGCCGGATGCCAGCGTGCCGGGTTATGGCCCGTCGGAAAAACTGAAGGAAGGTCAGGTCGTGGTTCACGGCATGACCAAACAGGATATCCAGGACGTGATCGCCGCGTTCGCCCAGGCCGCCAAGGATGCCCAGAGCATCGGCATGGACGGCGTGGAAATCCACGGTGCCCACGGTTATCTGGTGGACCAGTTCTTCTGGGAAGGCAGCAACCAGCGTACCGACGAATACGGCGGCAGCCTGGCCAACCGTTCGCGCTTCGCCATTGAATTGATTCAGGCCGTGCGTGCCGCGGTCGGTGAAGGTTTCCCGATCATCTTCCGTTTCTCCCAGTGGAAGCAGCAGGACTACACCGCGCGTCTGGTGCAAACCCCGGAAGCCTTGGGCGAGTTCCTCAAACCGTTGGCCGACGCGGGCGTGGATATTTTCCACTGCTCGACCCGCCGCTTCTGGGAGCCGGAGTTCGACGGTTCCGAGCTGAACCTGGCCGGCTGGACCCGCCAACTCACCGGCAAGCCAACCATCACCGTGGGCAGCGTCGGCCTGGATGGCGAGTTCCTGCAGTTCATGGTCAACACTGATAAGGTCGCGCAACCGGCCAGCCTGGAAAAACTGCTGGAGCGCCTGAACAACGACGAGTTCGACCTGGTGGCGGTCGGTCGTGCCTTGCTGGTGGACCCGGACTGGGCGCAGAAAGTGCGCGATGGTCGCGAGGAAGACATTCTGCCGTTCAGCCGTGAGGCGTTGATGACGCTGGTTTAAGCGACGTCTGTTCCAACCTCTTCGCGAGCAGGCTCGCTCCCACACTGGATCTGTGCATGACATGGATCCCTTGTGGGAGCGAGCCTGCTCGCGAAGACTGACTCAAGAACACTGCAAAATCAGGGAACAATCGGTGCATTCGGCACCACCATCTCCCTGGCACATGCCCCACGCAACTGTCCCTCGAACTGCTCGATGATCGACGCCCAACCCTGGCGACTGGCATGCTGGCGCGCATTGAGCCGCACATTGCGCAAGGCTTCCCGTTCCTCCAGCAGCCATGCCGCTGCATCGCAGAACGCCTCTTCATCCCCCGGCATCGCCAGCACACCGTTGTAGCCATGACGAATATGCTGGGCCGCTGCTGCCTGGTCGTAGGCCACCACGCCGAGCCCCGAAGCGAGTGCTTCAAGCACCACATTGCCGAAGGTTTCAGTCAGGCTCGGAAACAGAAACACGTCGCCCGAGGCGTAGTGACATGCCAGGGCTTCACCCCGTTGCGTGCCGCAGAAAATCGCCTCGGGCATTTCGTTTTCCAGTTCCTGGCGCTGCGGGCCATCGCCGACCACGATCAGTTTCAGCGTGCGCTGGGGATAACTCGCCTTGAGGGTATTGAAGGTGCGCTTGAGCAAGCCGAGATTCTTTTCCGGGGCCAGGCGTCCGACATGAATGACGGCGATGTCTGCCTCGGCCAGTCCCCATTGCTCGCGCAGCGCATTTAACCGTTTGGCCGGGTGAAACAATTCGCTGTCGACCCCACGGGACAGCAACGCCAGTCGCTCGAACTGACGTCGCTCCAGTTCCAGGCGCTGGCTGACGCTGGGCACCAGGGTCATGGTCGAGCGATTGTGGAACCAACGCAGGTAGTGAGTCAGCAGGCGCGTGAGCAAACCAAACCCGTACTGATTGGAGTACTGCTGGAAATTGGTGTGGAAACCGCTGACCACGGAAATCCCCAGTCGCCGCGCCGCACGCAACGCAGAGAGGCCCAGCGGGCCCTCGGTGGCGATGTAGAGCACATCCGGGCGGTGACGCGTCCAGCGCCGCAGCAGTTTGTGCATCGACGATTGACCCCATTGCAGGCCGGGATAGCCCGGTAGCGGCCAGCCGCGGCACAGCAACAATTCATCGTCGCTGCCCAACTGCTGGTCGCAGCCCTGACGCGGGCGCACCAGTTCCACTTGATGCCCGCGCGCGCGCAAACCTTCGCACAAGCGTCCCAGAGTATTGGCCACGCCGTTGATTTCCGGTGGGAAGGTTTCGGTGATCAGGGTGATATGCAGAGCTGTCGTCATGACCCCAGTGTCGACCGGGGCCATGTCGTCAGTGTGACGTCAGGATGATGGATTTGTGACTTAGCGCTGGGTCACCAGGTTTTCCGCCCCGCGCTCACGCACCCAGAACAGCGTCGCCCCGGCCACGGCCGCCGGCATCATCAGGATGTTGACCACCGGGATCAGCAGCACCAGGTACACGCTGCCGCCGAAGCTCATGCTCTGCCAGCGCTTCTGGCGCAGCCAGGCGAGCATTTCGTTCCAGCCCAGCTTGTGGTTGTCCGCCGGGTAGTCGATGTATTGGATCGCCATCATCCACACCCCGAACAACAGCCATAGCGGCGCGGCGATAATGTTCACCACCGGGATGAACGAGAGGATGAACAGCCCGATTGCCCGGGGCAGAAAGTAGCCGAGCTTGCGCATTTCCCGGGCCAGGGTGCGCGGGACCATCGCAATCAGCTCGCCCCAGCTGAAGGCCGGGAAATCATCGGTGCCGCGCACCACCACTTCGACTTTCTCCGCGAGGAAGCCGTTGAATGGTGCGGCAATGACGTTGGCGAGCATGGTGAAGGTGAAGAACACCATCAACACCACCAGTACCACGAACAGCGGCCAGAGGATGTAGTTGAGAAAACTCAGCCAGTCGGGCAGGGACGGCATCAAGGTGTCGACCCACAGGCTGAATTGATGGCCGGCCAGGTAGATCAATCCGACGAACAGCACCAGGTTGATTGCCAGCGGCAACAGCACAAACAAACGCAGGCTGGGGCTCAGCACCAGCTTGAGGCCTTCGCGCAGGTATTGCGGGCCGGACAGAACAGGGGCGGGCATAAGGGGCTCCGAACAGAGGGAAAACGCGCCGACCTTACCGGCTTTGCTTCACAGGCGAAAGCGCGGTGGCGGTATCGACATTCACTGTAACAAAGACGTCGATATCGTCGGCCAGATGGCATAGAGACCACCTATGAGCTGGATTGTTAAACCGTATTTCCTTAATCTTCGCCCCCTCGATACGCTGCACCCAATCTTTTTACAGGACGGTCGGGTTCAAGCCTTCCCCAAGTGCTTTCAACCGTTCTTTTTTATTCCAGCCGGCAATCCGGCGTTCCGCGCCAGGTATTCCGGGCCGGTCAACAGGAGCATGTCATGTCTGAAGTCCGTCATTCGCGAGTGATTATTCTCGGTTCCGGCCCTGCCGGTTACAGCGCCGCGGTCTATGCCGCACGTGCCAACCTCAAGCCACTGCTGATCACCGGCATGCAGGCTGGCGGTCAACTGACCACCACCACCGAAGTCGACAACTGGCCGGGCGACGTCCACGGCCTGACCGGCCCGGCGCTGATGGAGCGGATGCGCGAACACGCCGAGCGCTTTGAAACCGAGATCGTTTTCGATCACATCAATGCCGTCGACTTCGCTGCCAAGCCTTACACCCTGATCGGCGACAGCGCGACTTACACCTGCGATGCCCTGATCATCGCCACCGGCGCCAGCGCTCGTTACCTGGGCCTGCCGTCTGAAGAAACCTTCATGGGCAAAGGCGTTTCGGCCTGCGCGACCTGCGACGGTTTCTTCTACCGCAACAAGCCTGTGGCTGTGGTCGGCGGCGGCAACACCGCTGTTGAAGAAGCCCTGTACCTGGCCAACATCGCCAGCAAAGTCACGCTGATCCACCGTCGCGAAACCTTCCGCGCCGAGAAGATCCTGATCGACAAGCTGAACGCCCGTGTTGCCGAAGGCAAGATCGAGCTGAAGCTGAACGCGACCCTGGACGAAGTGCTGGGCGACAACATGGGCGTGACCGGTGCCCGCCTGAAGAACAACGACGGCAGCTTCGACGAAGTGAAAGTCGACGGCGTGTTCATCGCCATCGGCCACACCCCGAACACTTCGCTGTTCGAAGGCCAGCTGACCCTGAAAGACGGTTACCTGGTTGTGCAGGGAGGCCGTGACGGCAACGCCACTGCCACCAACCTCGAAGGTATCTTCGCCGCCGGTGACGTGGCTGACCACGTGTACCGTCAGGCCATCACCTCCGCTGGCGCCGGTTGCATGGCGGCACTGGATGCCGAGCGTTACCTCGACGATCTGCAGAACGCTTGATTCTGCTTTCGTTGAAATGAAAAAACCGGCTTCGGCCGGTTTTTTTGTGGTGAGGACAAATGCGCTCAACCCTGTAGGAGCTGCCGAAGGCTGCGATCTTCGAAGGTCAAGGTCAAAAGATCGCAGCCTCCGGCAGCTCCTACAGGGGCTTTATGCTTGAGTCAGTTTTGCCAGGCATGCCTCAAGAATATCCAGTCCTTCTTCCAGAACTGTCGCCTCAATGGTCAACGGCGCCAGCAAGCGGATGATGTGCCGCGATTTGCCGCTGGGCATCAGCAGCAGACCCGCATCCCGCGCCAGGGCCAGCAGTTGGGTCAATTGTGCCGGGGCGGGCGAGCCATCGGCGTTGATCAACTCGATGCCACGCATGGCGCCGACGCCAGTCAAGCGTCCCAGGTACGGCGTCAGGTTGTTCGCACGCCAGGTTGCATGGCGGCCGACAATCGCTTCTTCCTGCTGTGTGCCCCAGGCATGCAGGTTGGCATCGGTCATTTCCTCGAGGGTTGCCAGTGCCGCAGCGCAGGCGATGGGATTGCCGGAGTAAGTGCCACCGAGTCCGCCCTTGGGCAAGTTGTCCAGCAGCGACTTGCGCCCGACCACCGCACCCAGCGGCACGCCGCCGGCGATGCTCTTGCCGAGCAGGATCAGGTCCGGCTCGATGCCCAGCCGCGAGAACGCGAAACGCTGGCCGGTACGGCCAAAACCGGACTGGATTTCATCGGCGATCAGCACGATGCCCTTGTCGTCGCAGAACTTGCGCAGCGCCTGGGCGAACTCAACCTCCATGGCCAGGAAGCCCGCTTCGCCCTGCACCGGTTCGACGATAAAGCAGGCGACATCTTCGACATCGATCTCGACGCTGAACAGGCGCTCCATGGCTTTGAGGGCCTCGGCACAGGTAACGCCGTTGTCCTGGCTGGGGAAGGGCAGGTGAAACACCGGCCCCGGCAGCACGCCGACTTTCTGTTTGTAGGGCGCGACTTTGCCGTTGAGGTTGAGGGTGGCCAGCGTGCGGCCGTGGAAGGCGCCGTCGAAGGCGATGACCGCGCTTCGACCAGTGGCGCCACGGACGATCTTCAGCGCGTTCTCAGCCGCTTCCGCGCCGCTGTTGGTGAGCATGCCGCTGACCGGGTAACCCACCGGCATGAACGCGCTGAGGCGATCCATCAGTTCGAGGTAAGGCACATGGGGTGCAGCGTTGAACGCGTAGTGGGTCAGTCGGGTGGCTTGTTCGCGAATGGCCTCGACGATGCGCGGATGGCAATGGCCGAGGTTCAGCACGCCGATGCCGCCGACAAAGTCGATGTAGCGTTTGCCATCGGTGTCCCAGACCTCGGCATTCTTGCCGTGGCTGAGCGTGACAGGGTGAACGATGTTGATCGACTGGCTGATGGTTTCGCTGCGCATGAATGACCGGCTCGGAAGTAGGAGGACTTCTTTTTATCTAAGCCGTGAGCAGCGGTACGGGGCAAACGAAATAAAGTTGCCGGGTCAATCTTAAAAGTCGGAATGTGCAGGGCGAAACAGTAGAGATCAAAAGATCGCAGCCTTCGGCAGCTCCTACAGGGAATCAAACCTCATGTAGGAGCTGCCGAAGGCTGCGATTTTTTTGGTATCAGCGGCGGGTCAGCGGCTGCTGAGCGAACTTCACACCAGCCAGGCCATGGGCAATCAACGCGCGGATGTTGCCGTGATCGCTGCCTTCAGGTGTGGCAACAACCGAACGGTAATGCTCGCCGAAAGCCAGCAGTGCTTCTTCATCGCTCAAGCCTTCGAGCAGCGCCAGACCCAGGGTCTTGCACGAACCTTCGTTCTGCCCGGCCGCGTTTTCCACACCACCGTTGTTGAAGGCCTGAGGCTGGTAGTCGTAACCGGCGGCGATGAAGGCCAGGGTGTCGGCGAAGGCGTGTTCGCCGCTTTTGAGGCTGGCGCGCAGGGTGTTCAAATCACTCATTGGGTTTTCCTTTGGCGAACGCCGCTTGCTGGTCGGCGCTGGCTTCTTGCTGATATTGGGCTTTCCATTCGGCGTACGGCATGCCGTAAACCACTTCGCGGGCCTCGTCGAGGCTGACCTCGATCTGGCGTTCGTCGGCCGCCGCCTTGTACCACTTGGACAGGCAGTTGCGGCAAAAACCCGAGAGGTTCATCAGGTCGATGTTCTGCACATCCTTGCGGCTGTCCAGGTGGGCCACCAGCCGGCGAAAGGCGGCGGCTTCGAGTTCCAGGCGTTGTTGATCGGTCATGGCGGTCTCTGCGAGTCAGCTTCAAGCGACACGCTTGAAGCTGCAAGTTGGATGGCGGTGGCTGCAAGTTTACAGCTTGGCGCTTGTGGCTTGAAGCTAGCGGCTCGCTGCAAGCGTAATCGACACCGACTCGGCGAATCGCAGCGCGTGGGGCTTGTCGACCTCGACCTCGGCGTACAGCACCGATGCGTTGGCCATCACCAGGTCGAGAATTTCCTGGGTCAGGCGTTCGAGCAGCGCAAAGCGGTTGCCTTCCACATGGGCGATGATCGCCTTGGTAATGGTCCGGTAGTTCAACGCGTGATCGATGTCGTTGTCCCGTACCGCTTCCTGGGCTGCGTACAGAATGGTGAGGTTGATCAGCACATCCTGCTTGTTGAGGATTTCATCCTCGTTGATGCCGATGAAGGTACGCAGGCCCAGGTCTTTGACCCGGATGCGTGCCATGCCTGGCTGAAGTTGTGGCATTGCTACTTGCTCCGTCCAATCAATTGCAGGAACTCCTGGCGGGTGTTGCTCGACTCGCGGAAGGCGCCGAGCATCACCGAGGTGTTCATGGTCGAATTCTGTTTCTCGACGCCGCGCATCATCATGCACATGTGCTGCGCTTCGATGACCACCGCGACGCCTGCCGCGCCGGTCACTTGCTGCACTGCGTCGGCGATTTGCCGGGTGAGGTTTTCCTGGATTTGCAGGCGCCGGGCGAACATGTCCACCAGCCGCGCAATCTTCGACAGGCCCAGCACCTTGCCGGTTGGAATATAAGCCACATGCGCCTTGCCGATGAAGGGCAGGATGTGGTGTTCGCAAAGCGAGTACAGCTCGATGTTGTCGACGATCACCATTTCATCGTTGTCGGAGGCGAACAGCGCGCCATTGACGATCTCCTCGACACTTTGCTCATAGCCATGGCAAAGGTACTGCATGGCTTTGGCTGCGCGCGTCGGCGTATCGAGCAAACCCTCGCGGTCGGGGTTTTCACCGAGACCGATGAGGATCTCTCGATAATTCTGGGGCAGGGATAACGTCATGGAAAATCCTCGCGGGACACTATTTGATGTGCCTTCCGCCATTGACGGTCAGGGTGGTGCCGGTGACATAAGGGTTGTCGAGCAGATAGCGCAGGCTCTGGTAGACCACTTCGCAGCCGGGTTCGATGCCCAGCGCAGACTTGGCCAACGCCCTGGCGCGGTAGGCCGCGTCGTCTTCAGGGTTGAACATTAGCAGGGCCGGCGCGATCCCGTTGACCTTGATGGCCGGCGCGTACCTGGCGGCGAAGGACAGGGTCAGGCTGTCGAGCCCGGCTTTGCTGGCGCAATAGCCGATGTGCTTGCTGCTGCCCTTGCGGGTCACGTCATCGCTGATGTGCACGATGTCGGCGGGACTTGAGCGTTGCAGCAGGTCGGCGCAATGCAGGTTGATCAGGTAGGGCGCCAGCATGTGCACACTGAACATGCGGGTGAATGCCGCGGCTTCGGTGTCCGGCGTTTCAGCCAGCCATTCGGAGGCGTTGTGGACAATCGCCCGCAAACAGTCGGTGTGGGTTTTCAGTTCGTTGATGAAGGCGAGGATCCCGGTTTCGCTGGCAAAGTCCGCGAACACCGCGATGGCCCCCAGATCGCGCAGGGTTTGTACGCCGGGGCGCTCGCTGCGGTAGCTGAAAATCACCCGATGGCCATCTTCCAGCAATCGCCGGGCACAGTGCAGGCCGACACGCTGGCCGGCGCCGGTAATGAGGACAGGGGCTGCGGAAGAAGTCATGAACGGCTCGCATCGCGGTGAGAGCAAAACTATACCAGCGAGGAGTCGTGAGATGTCTCGGAAAAGATCGCAGCCTTCGGCAGCTCCTACGGGCCGCCATCTGTTGCCGATTTGTAGGAGCTGGCGAAGCCTGCGATCTTTTAGCGGTTTTGCGGTACTGAGGTCGTGGGCAATGGACGTACCGGCGTGCTGTTCAGCCAGCCGGCCAGCAAACGGGTCGACAACGGAATGAACAAATAAACCATCAGTGGCGTCAGGCACAGGGTGCTGATGAACACCCGCGGCAGCAGGCTCATGTCACTCAACAGCGGGCCCAGCACAAAGTTGAAAAGCAACGAAACCGGAAAGAACGCCAGCCAGATCGCCACGGCCTGTTTCCAGCGCGGCGGGCGTTGACCGACGGCACCGAACCAACCTTCGATGCCGCTGACCCGGTGTTCTGTCGGGTGGGCGAACAGGTCGCTGCCGCGTCCGAGCCAGGCGCTGCGCGAAGCGGAATGTTCCCAGGCGTGCAGGGTCTGTTCGTCGGCGAAGCGGAAAATGATCTGGAATTCGTCGTCCTCGGGCGGCGGAGCGAGCACACCGGAGCCGAGATAACCGGGAAAATCGGTGGCCAGTTGTTCGCCTTCGCGCAGCCAGGCGATCAGGTCCTGGTAACGTCCATTGGCAACGCGGCGCGCAACCATCAGCGTGACGGGAGGGGTAGACATTGTGTATCTCCGTAAGGCATTTGCGTCGCTCCGGATAGGAACTTCGCCAGGCACAGCGCCGGGGTGGTGGGCTGCGTCTCGAAACAAGCAAGGATTATTCCTGATTCTGCCCGTGGCGTCTGTGACGTTTATCCGCTCATTCGTGGCATCGATTTTTTACGGAAACTTTACGTGGCAGGGGCGTTAGAATAAGGCTCGGACGATACAGGGATGTTTCAACAGGATGCCCATGCTTACAGACGTCGCTTCAGGCTCCACGCAGGCCGTCGCTCTCGAACAGGAAGAGCTCTTTCCCATTCGCGAGGTGGCGCGACTGACAGGAGTCAACCCGGTCACGCTTCGAGCCTGGGAGCGACGATATGGCCTGATTGTTCCAACACGCACCGATAGTGGGCATCGCCTGTATTCGATGTCCGATATCGAGCGTGTCCACAGCATCCTCGGCTGGATCGAGCGTGGGGTTGCCGTCAGCAGGATCGGCAAGATCCTGGCCAGGACCGAGCCGCTCCAGACGTTGTCGCACATCATCCCCAACAGCCTTGTGGAAGCCGATTACGCGCAGTGGCAGCAGCAGGTTCTTGCTGCGGTCAACGGGTTTGACGACATTCGGCTGGAGCAGGTCTACGGGCAAATCTTTTCCAGCTACTCCTTGCCGGTGGTGTTCCAGGACATTCTGATGCCCGTCTGGAAGCAGTTGTTGCAACGCCAGGACCAGTTCGGCGGCACCAGCGAGTGGCTGTTCCTGGATGGCTTTCTGCGTTCCCGGGTGGTGCAGCGTCTGTTGTTGATGCGCGAAAAACAGCCGCGTCGCGTGGTCATCTGTGCCCTGGATGGCAATTGCCGGGAACTGGAGCTGCAGGTCGCCGCCCTGTTCCTGAGTTCCGGGCCATCGACCGTTCGCGTACTGAACATGGGCCAGCCATTCGAGGAGCTGGCGCTGATGTGTGAAAGGATCAAGCCCTTGGCGCTGGTGCTGTTTTCCAATCATGCGCCGGCTTCCGAGTTGCCGCGGCGCCTGAATCGCCTGGCCATGAGTCTGGATTGCCGATTGTTGTTGGCCGGCGATGCTTGCGACCTGGCACAGGAGAGCCTGGCCGGGTCATCGATCGGTTGCCTGGGCAATGAAGGGGAGGTCATGAGCCAGCGTCTGAAGCAGTTCCTGGCGGGTAACCTGGATACTTGAAGTTCAGAGATGCAGCGTAGGATGAGTCAAACGATGCTGTTGCAGGATGAACTGGCGCAGGCGCTCGGTTTCGTCCGTATCGCTCTGGCTCAGTTGATAGGCGTAGAAGCCCTTGTCGTTTTCTTTCTCGAAGGTGCCGCGCAAGGCAATCCGCTCGTAGCCTGAGGGGCTGAACCACAAGGCGAATTGCTTCGGCGGTTTGGTCTTGTTGCGAGCTTCCAGCAAAACCCCTTTGCACGACACTTCGTGTACCCACAGAGTTCCGGGTTGACCCTTGGCGTTTTCCAGGGCTACCGGTTCGTCCAGCACCAAGCGCCAAGGCCGGACCATCGGCCCGTCTTCATAGATGCTCGGCACGCCGAGACGCAAATGCAGCGCATGGAACTCGTCTTCCACCAAGTGCAGGGGGAAGGTCATTTGCTGGTTTTCGAAGTTGGCGTGAATGGTGACTTGCTCATGGGCGGCAAGGCGCGTGAGCAAGTCACGGATTTGCGAACCACCGTTGACGAGCAGGCTCGACGTCGCGTCCCGCACATTGAGTTGCGGGTTGTGTTGCATGGTCTGGATGAAATCCAGCTCATCCTGGGTCAGGAGCGCGTCGCGTTGCATGGCCAACTCGAAGGATATAGTTACAAAGTCATTGGTGATTGTAGTTACTGACCATTAATTCCGGGTTTCGTTTTCGCCGTTCGTCGCCTTGAGCGCAGCAAGCTCGGTCTGGAGTTCAGCCAACTGCCCCTCCAGCTGTGCCACGCGCTGTTGCGCCTTGACCTGCACGGTGACGTCTTTCTGCACACCGACAAAATAGGTTTGCCCGTCCGCTGGATTTTTCACCGTTGAAAGGGACAGCTCGTTCCAGAACGGTGTGCCATCCTTGCGGTAGTTGCGCAGTATTTCCCGGCAGGATCCTTCACGGTTCAAGGCGTCGCGAATCAACGGCAGGGCTTCCTGATCGCGGTCTCCCGACTGCAGGAAGCGACAATCCTGATAGAGGATTTCTTCACTGGAGTACCCCGTCAGGCGTTCGAAGGCGGGGTTGACGTAAATGAGGATTTTGTCCTGATCGCCTTCCTTTTCGGCAATCACGATACCGTCATTGGAGGCATTGATCACCATTTGCAGCAGTTGTGCATTAATCATCGGAGTATCCTTTCCTGATTGATTGTCAATTGCATTCTAAAAGAATAATCACGACCGTGGTGTTAATATCCGGGTCTTTTACTCGGATTCAGGATCAGATCGATGAAAGTCGCCATCATTTCCGGCTCGGTGTACGGCACGGCCGAAGAAGTTGCCCGCCACGCCGCCAGCCTGTTGAAAGCCGCCGGTTTCGAAACCTGCCACAACCCGCGTGCGACTCTCGCCGACGTGCTGGCGTTTGGCCCCGAAGCCTTTCTGGCGGTGACCTCGACCACCGGCATGGGTGAACTGCCGGACAACCTGCAACCGCTGTATTCGAGCATTCGTGACCAATTGCCAGCAGCCTGGCGCGGTTTGCCGGGCGCGGTGATCGGATTGGGCGATGCGAGCTATGGCGATACTTTTTGTGGCGGCGGCGAGCAGATGCGCGAATTGTTCGGTGAACTGGGCATTCGCGAAGTACTGCCGATGTTGCGCCTGGATGCCAGCGAGAGCGTGACCCCCGAGACGGACGCCGAGCCTTGGCTGGCGGACCTGATCAGCGCACTGCGCACCTGACATTACCCCGGCATCCATGCCAGGCAGGGTTCTGGCAGTACGGTAAAAAAACCGCCTGTCAGACCATCGCTGGCGCCGGTCGTTTGACATGGATCCAGGGTGACAGGGCGACTGACTCGCAGGGTCACCAAGCTGGCTGCCAATGCAACTACACGAACCTCAAGGGCTGACTAGACTCGGTGGACATAGGAAACACTCCATAATAAAAACACCGAGGCTTCTTGCCGTGACTGTCGCTCCCGTCCAATCGCCACCCAGTGTCAAAGACCAGGTCAGTGCTGCCGAGTGGCAGACCCGCGTCGACCTGGCAGCCTGTTATCGCCTGGTCGCCCAACATGGCTGGGATGACCTGATCTTCACCCATATCTCCGCCAAGGTGCCCGGCACCGAAGACTTCCTGATCAACCCGTTCGGGTTGATGTTTCACGAAATCACCGCGTCGAGCCTGGTCAAGGTGGATCAGGCCGGCAACAAGCTGATGGACAGTCCTTACGAGATCAATCCGGCGGGCTACACCATCCACAGCGCCGTGCATGAAGTCCGTCACGATGTCGTCTGCGTGCTCCACACCCACACGGCTTCGGGGGTGGCGGTGTCGGCACAGAAGCAGGGTGTTTTGCCGATCAGCCAACAGTCGTTGTTCGTGCTTTCCAGCCTGGCCTACCACGCCTACGAAGGCGTGGCGCTCAACCATGAAGAGAAAGTGCGGCTACAGGCCGACCTCGGTGAAAACAATTTCCTGATGTTGCATAACCACGGTCTGCTGACCTGCGGCAGCACCATCGCCGATACATTCCTGATGATGTTCACCTTTCAGCGCGCCTGCGACATTCAGGTCATGGCGCAAAACGGTGCCGCTGAACTGATCGCCATCGAACCGCAGATTCTGGCCGGCGCCAAAGCCATGATCGCGGGTGTCACCCGAAGTGCTCAAGGAATGGGCGGAGCGCTGGCCTGGCCGGCGCTGCTGCGCAAACTCGATAAACTGGACCCGGGTTATAAACTCTAATGGCACTCGCCGAGATCCCACTGTGTGTCTGGCGCAAACGCAGCCAGGCGTTCGTATTCCGTGGCCAGACCATCCGTTACTGGACAGCAGGGCAGGGTGAGCCGCTGTTGCTCATTCACGGCTTTCCGTCCGCCAGTTGGGACTGGCATTACCTGTGGCAGCCATTGGCCCAGCGCTTTCGCGTGATCGCATGCGACATGCTGGGCTTCGGCGATTCGGCCAAACCGGCGAATCACGAATACAGCCTGCTGGAGCAAGCGGATCTGCAACAGGCACTGCTTGAACACCTGAATGTCGAGCAGCCAGTGCACCTGCTCGCCCACGATTACGGCGACAGCGTGGCCCAGGAACTGCTGGCCCGGCATTACGAATCGCGGTTGGAACTGGCCAGTTGCGTGTTTCTCAACGGCGGGCTGTTTCCGGAAACACACCACCCGCTATTGATGCAAAAACTCTTGCTCAGCCCTTTGGGCTGGATGATTGGCCGCGCCTTCAGTCGTGACGGCCTGGTGAGAAGCTTTCGGCAGATTTTCGGTCCGCATACCCGTCCCAGTGAAAGCCAGATGGATGACTTCTGGAGCCTGGTCGAAAGCCAGCGCGGGCCACGGATCATGCACAAATTGATCGCCTACATCCCGGAGCGACGCGTCTGGCGCGACCGCTGGGTGAGCGCTATGCAACGCGGTGAAGTGCCGCTGCGAGTGATCGATGGCGGGGTCGATCCGATCTCCGGCGCGCACATGGTCGAGCGTTACCGGGAGCTGATCCCGGATGCGGATACGGTGGTGTTGCCAGACATTGGCCACTACCCGCAGATCGAGGCCCCCGGCGAGGTGCTCAAGCACTACCTGGCGTTTCGCGATCAATTGCTCTTGCCGCCGCGCAAGGTGGCGTGTTCCTGATTCGCAGCGTTGAACCTGTTCTGCTTCTGTGGGATCGCGTCATCCTGTCCGACGCGATCATCATCCCCCAGCCTTATCGCGCACCATTCAGCCTCCCCCGTGTTTATTGTGACCCGCTGCGCCGTGCCTGAAACTCGGACCCACTGTCCCTTGGCCTGCTGGAGTCCCTCCATGAATGAGTCTGTGCGCTTCGAAGATAAAGTCGTGATCATCACCGGAGCCGGTGGCGGCCTGGGACGGGCGCATGCACTGCTGTTCGCCAAACAGGGCGCCAGGGTGCTGGTCAACGATCTTGGCGGCTCGGCCCAGGGCGAAGGTGCCAATGCCTCGGCCGCGGACCGCGTGGTCGCGGAGATTCGCGAGGCCGGCGGCATTGCCGAATCCAACCACGACTCGGTCACTGACGGTGACAAACTGGTCCAGCACGCCCTGGACGTCTTCGGTCGCGTCGACGTGGTGGTCAACAACGCCGGGATCCTGCGTGACAAGACCTTCCACAAAATGGATGACGCCGACTGGGACCTGGTTTACCGCGTCCACGTCGAAGGTGCCTACAAAGTCACCCGCGCCGCCTGGCCGCACATGCGCGAGCAAAACTACGGGCGGGTGATTTTCACTGCGTCGACCTCGGGCATCTATGGCAACTTCGGCCAGTCCAACTACGGCATGGCCAAGCTCGGTCTCTATGGCCTGACCCGCACCCTGGCCATCGAAGGCCGCAAGAACAACATCCTGGTCAACGCCATCGCCCCCACCGGCGGCACGCGCATGACCGAAGGCCTGATCCCGCCGCAAGTCTTCGAACAGCTCAAGCCCGAACTGGTCAGCCCGCTGGTGGTGTACCTGGCCAGCGAAAACTGCCAGGAAACCTCCGGTCTGTTCGAAGTCGGCGGCGGCTGGATGGGCAAGGTCCGCTGGGAGCGCAGCCTAGGTGCCGGGTTCGATCCACGGACAGGTTTCTCCCCGGAAGACGTGGCGGCGCACTGGCAGCAGATTTGCGACTTCGAAGGCGCGGCGCATCCGAAGGACAACATCGAGGCGTTGAAGGAGATGATGGGGAATTTGCAGAGGTATACGCTCTGATACCGCCGGCAAGGTCACATTGATTGACCTTGCCGGTTGTTGAATATGTCGGCTGGGAGCCGTTTGTTACCGATCAGCCGGGAAAGTATTTGACTACCAGTGCCTTCAGGTTGGCGGCTGTTTGCGCGTCCATTTTTCCATCGAAGTTTTCCTGGCGAAAATGCATCTGGAATGCCCGCACCAATTGTTGAAAACCGCCTTCCGTGGACGCGCCCGAAACATCGTATCCATAGGATTTGAACAGTCCCAGCAATTCGCTTCGGGCTGGAACCCCTGATGTGTTGTATTGGCGCAGATACTCGTCCCGAGTGGTTTCATCGAACCAGGCGCCGACACCTTTCAAGTAAAGCTCCCTCCAGGGAAACATCGGTCCCGGGTCACTTTTTCGGCCGATCGAAACATCGGAGTGGCCCAGAACCTGCGTCGGCGTGATATCCGGGTAGCGCATGAGGATATTCAGCGCCAGTTGTTCAATCGCAGCAATCTGCTCGGGGTGATACGGCGGGAAGGTGAAGTCGCCTTTGTTGTCGGTCGCCAGGTTGACGACTTCAATGCCGATGGACGTGTCATTCAAATTGCCGCGGCTGCCCCACTGACTGACACCCGCGTGCCACGCGCGATGGGTTTCATCCACCAGGTTGAAAACTTCCTGCCCGGTATAACCGGCTTTCAGGTAGCTGGGGTCGGTGATATCTGGAACCAGATAATGCGCGCTGACATTCGGGCCGGTCAGTGCACTGACAGAGCTCGCAAAGTCAGCGGCCGTGTAGTGAAGAATCAGAAAGCGTATTCGACTGTTGAAGCTTCGGGTTGAGCGATAATGGTTGTATTTGATGGGTTTCATGGTTGCACTCGCTATAAGTAAGTTTGAAGTCGGACGAAGATAAAAGTCGTTCGCCGACTTGCTGTTCAACTTAAAGACTCGAGTGCTTTTGGTGTTTACCTATGCTTGTAGGTACTTTCTGAAAGAAATGTAGGTATTCGAAGTTTTGCCTGGCAGCTGTTACTCATCAAAAACCTCGCCCATAAAAAAGGCCGCTGCAAACGCAGCGGCCAAGGTAAGACGTTGGATCAGGAGCTACAAATCAACGTCAGTGAACACGGGGCGACGAACCGAATCCTCAATTCATCTGAAATCTTTCAGTCACGGCGCAGGCGGGTACATGGTGCCAGCGGTGGTTTACTGTGACAGCGAGGTAAGAATAAGCCCTTGGTGTCGTAGGAAAAATACCAATTACGGACATGCACTGTTGCAGCTCCGGCAATAGTCAGGATTCGGGTGCTCGTCGTCTGTGCCAGTCATCCTTTAGAGGTACACCACGAATACCTCCTTGGTGCGCTTATCGACCCCGATGCCCGGCAGTAGGGTGAGGCCTTCTGTCACTCACCGGGGAAGACGCATGACAAAAACAACAATGCGCGCCATCTTCACACCGCAGGCGCTGGCGGCTGCGGTCGCCTTGGGTTGCTGTGCCCAGGCGCAGGCCATTTCGTTCAGCATCGGGGAAATCGAGGGGACGTTCGACTCCTCGCTGTCGGTCGGCGCGAGTTGGGGCATGCGTGATGCGGATAGTGCGCTGGTGGGCGCCGTCAACGGCGGTTCCGGCCAGTCTTCGACCGGCGACGACGGGCGATTGAATTTCAAGAAGGGTGAAACCTTCTCGAAGATCTTCAAGGGTATTCACGACCTCGAACTGAAGTACGGCGACACCGGTGCGTTTGTGCGTGGCAAGTACTGGTACGACTTTGAACTGAAGGATGAAAGCCGCCCCTTCAAGGACATCAGCGACCACAATCGCAAAGAAGGCGCCAAGTCTTCAGGTGGACAAATCCTCGACGCTTTCGTCTATCACAACTACTCCCTCGCCGATTTGCCGGGCACGGTACGCGCCGGCAAGCAGGTGGTCAGTTGGGGCGAGAGCACGTTCATCGGCAACTCGATCAACAGCATCAATCCGGTCGACGTCTCCGCGTTCCGCCGTCCTGGCGCCGAGATCAAGGAAGGCCTGATCCCGGTCAACATGCTGTTCGCCTCCCAAGGCCTGACGGAAAAGTTGACCGTGGAAGGCTTCTATCAACTGGAATGGGACCAGACGGTCGTCGATAACTGCGGCACTTTCTTTGGTGTCGATGTGGTGGCGGACGGTTGCAACAAGGGCTACACCGTCGCCAACCCGGCCATTGCACCCTTGCAGCCGGTTGCGGCGGCCTTTGGCCAGGGCTTTGAAGTCAGCAAGGAGGGCGTGATCGTTCCCCGTGGTGGCGACCGCGATGCCCGGGATTCCGGACAGTGGGGTACGGCGTTGCGCTGGCTGGGGGACGACACCGAGTACGGCCTGTACTTCATGAATTACCACAGCCGTTCGCCGAATGTCGGGACCACCACCGCCGGGCTCAGTACGCTGGCAAGTATTCCGGGGATCGTTGCCGCCGCCAACCGCATCGCCCCCGGCAGTGGTTCCGGCCTGGCCCAAAGCGTGATGCTCGGTCGCGGCCAGTATTACCTCGAATATCCGGAGGACATCCGCCTCTACGGCGCGAGCTTCTCCACCACCTTATCCACCGGCACCGCGTGGAGCGGGGAAATCAGTTACCGCCCCAACGCCCCGGTGCAGGTCAACACCAATGACCTGACCCTGGCCATGCTCAATCCGATTGCAGGCGGTGCGGCATCGCCCATTGCCACTTCACCCGGGGCTGACAACAAAGGTTATCGCCGCAAGGAAGTGACGCAGGTCCAGAGCACCCTGACGCACTTCATCGATCAGGTCGCAGGTGCGGATCGCCTGACCCTGGTGGGCGAGGCGGCGGTGGTCCGGGTCGGAGGTCTGGAGTCGCGCAGCAAACTGCGTTACGGCCGCGACTCGGTGTATGGCCAGTATGGTTTCGGCGGCGATACCGACGGCTTCGTGACCTCGACTTCATGGGGTTATCGCGGCCGGGCCATCCTCGACTACAACAACCTCATCGCCGGGATCAACGTCAGGCCCAACCTCTCGTGGTCCCACGATGTCTCCGGCTATGGCCCCAACGGTCTGTTCAACGAAGGCGCCAAGGCCATCAGCCTCGGTGTCGATGCGGACTATCGCAACACCTACACCGCGAGCCTCAGTTACACCGACTTTTTCGGCGGCGACTACAACGTCCTCACCGACCGTGACTTCGTGGCGTTGAGCTTTGGTGCGAACTTCTGATCTGGCTGAAAAGGATGAATTCAATGCGCAAGATGATTCTGCAATTGGGCACCGTTCTGACCCTGAGTCTGCTGGCCGCCAACGTGATGGCCGCGGTGTCGCCGGAAGAAGCCAACAAACTCGGCACCAGCCTTACACCGCTCGGTGCCGAGAAGGCCGGCAATGCCGATGGATCGATTCCGGCCTGGACCGGCGGCATCCCGAAAAACGCTGGCGCGGTGGACAGCAAAGGTTTCCTGGCCGACCCCTTCGCCAACGAAAAGCCGTTGTTCGTGATCACCGCGGCGACCGTCGACAAGTACAAGGACAAGCTCTCCGACGGCCAGATCGCGATGTTCAAGCGCTATCCCGAGACCTATAGGATTCCGGTCTATACCAGCCATCGCACCGTTGCGTTACCGGCCGAAATCTATGAGTCGGCCAAGCGCAGTGCACTGAACGTAACACCGATCAATGACGGTAACGGTCTGGCCAATTTTACCGGCAACCGCTACTACGCGTTCCCGATTCCGAAGAATGGCGTGGAAGTGATCTGGAACCACGTCACGCGTTACCACGGCGGCAATCTGCGCCGCACCATCACCCAGGCGACACCGCAGTCCAATGGTGATTTCACCGTGATTCGCTTCAAGGACGAGGTCGCCGTGCCGTCGTTGCTCGGTGATCTGAAACCAGGCAGCGACGATAACGTCCTCAACTACTTCAAGCAGGAAGTGACCGCGCCGGCGCGGCTGGCGGGCAACGTATTGCTGGTCCACGAGACCCTCGACCAGGTCAAGGAACCGCGCAAGGCCTGGATCTACAACGCAGGCCAGCGCCGGGTACGGCGTGCGCCACAGGTCGCTTATGACGGCGTCGGCACCTCATCCGACGGCCTGCGCACCACCGACAACTTCGACATGTTTTCCGGCGCGCCGGATCGCTACGACTGGAAACTGATCGGCAAGAAGGAGATGTACATCCCGTACAACAGCTACAAGCTCGACTCGCCTGACCTCAAGTACACCGATGTGATCAAGGCCGGGCACATCAACCAGGACCTGACCCGCTACGAGTTGCACCGGGTCTGGGAAGTCGTCGCCACGGTCAAGCCGAGCGAGCGGCATGTGTACGCCAAGCGCCACATGTACATCGACGAAGACAGCTGGCAAGTGGCGCTGGCCGATCACTACGACGGGCGTGGCCAGCTCTGGCGCGTCGCCGAAGGGCATGCCCAGTTCTACTACGATCACCAGGTGCCGGCCTATACCGTAGAAACACTGTATGACCTGATTGCCGGTCGCTACATTGCCCTGGGAATGAAGAACGAGGAGAAGCGCAGCTTCGAATTCAACATCGCGACAAAAGCGGGGGACTACACGCCGGCAGCCTTACGTAGCACTGGGGTTCGGTAAGTTTCCTACAGGCTCATACACAAAAGGGTGACTTTGCGGTCACCTTTTTTATAGCAGTCGATCAGTGTGTTGAATACTTCTTCAACAAGCGCTCGGGAGGGGGCTAGGGTGGCGCCAGAATTATAAAAAAGGCGCACCACAAATGACTGCTATGACGCACTGTCTGGACCGCCCTGGCTTCCTGCCCCGACTGTCGTCCCATCATCTGTCCCGCGAGCGGCTGATCGAGCCCATGCTGGTCTCGACCGCGCGGGTGAAGTTGCTTTGCGCACCGGCCGGTAGCGGCAAGAGCGCGTTGCTCACCGAATGCCTGCTGCGGGCACCGGAGCACTTCCGGGTCTGTTGGTTGCCGCTGGCGGGGGCGTCGTTGAGTGCAGCCGATTTTCTGTTGCGCCTGACGCAAGCGCTCGGTCTGCCCACGGCGGATGAGCCCGGGCTGCTGGCGCATCTGGCCCGATTACAGGCGCCGACCTGGCTGTTTCTGGATGATTACTGCCGCGCACCCAATCCGGAACTCGACCGGATGCTCGATCGCCTGTTGGCCGTCGCCAGCCCGGCGCTGACCTGGTGGCTGAGTTCCCGTCGACGACCACCCTGCAACTGGCCGCGGCTGCTGCTCGATGATGAATTGTACGAGTGCGAAGGCCGGGCGTTGGCGTTTACCGAGGACGAGGTCGGGCAGTTGCTCGGTCATGTCGAGCCGACCCTGGCGGCACAAACTGCCAAAAGGGTGGTTCAGCGCAGTGGTGGCTGGTGCGCCGGCGTGCGGATCGCGTTGCTCAATGGTTGTCCGTGGTCGGGTGAGCTGGGGCGTTCGGCGACATTGCTCGATTATCTGCAACACGAGTTGTTCAACACCTTGCCGTCGGAGTTGGTTGAGGTCTGGCAGGTGTTGGTTCATCTGCCACGCTTCAACGCCAGCTTGTGCGAGCATCTTTTCGGTACGGGTGAGGGCGCGCAGTGGCTGCACGCGTTGCAGGACATGGGCTGCTTCATTGAACCCTGGGAAGACTCCGTCGAGTGGTTGCGGGTCTTCGAGCCACTGGCCCGGGAAATGCGTGAAGAACCGACCCCGACCGGGCGATCCTGGCATCGCCGCGCGTGCCAATGGTTCAGCGCCGAAGAAGACTGGCAGGGCGCCTTCGAGCAGGCGTTGCTGGCGCAAGAGCACGAGGTCGCGGTCAGCCTGTTGCAACACTTCAGTTTTGAGCATCTGTTCAAGCGTCAGAACGTCAGCTGGTTACTCAAGCTGCACGAGCAGTTGGGTGAACAGTTGACCCTGGGCACGCCGCAACGGGTGGGGTTGATCACCGCGGCGTTGCTGTTTGCCGGGCGTTTCGAGCAGGCGACTGCCTGCATCGGGCAACTGTCCCGATTTGCCCCGCAACCGACGGCATCCTTGCAACGGCAACTGCTGGCGCGTTGGCAGGCGCAACAGGGTTGGTTGCTGCATTTGCAGGGACGCCTGCCGGCGGCACGGGCGCATTTTATCGAGGCGCTGGACGAGCTGGCGACCGAGGCGTGGCCCGCACGGTTGCTGTGTCTGTCCGGGTTGACCCAGCAAGCGCTGCTCAACGCCGACCTCGATGCCGCCCAGGCCTTCAATCGTGACGCACTGTGCCTGGCGCGGGCACAAGGCTCGTTGCTGTTTGAAGGCTTGCTCGAACTCGATCATGCGCAATTGCTGGAGCAGCGTGGTGCACCGCGGCGAGCAGGGCAGTTGCTGGCCGACATCCATGAAATGCTCGGACGGCAGGCTGATCGACCGACGCCGTTGCTGGGACGAATCGCCCTGCGGCGTGGGCGGTTGGCCCTGTGCCAGGGCCAGGATGAATTGGCCGGTGAATGTTTCCAGACGGGCCTTGATGACTGCCTGCACAGTCAGGACAAGCACGTGTTGTACGGTTTTCTCGGGCAGGCGCAACTGGCGGCCAATCAACGCGACTACGCCCATGCGTTTGATCGTCTGCGCGAGGCTGAACGGTTGATGCAGCAACGGCAGATCCCCGACACGGTTTATCGCGGCGTGCTGTTGCAAATCAGCAGTCATTTCTGGCTGCAACAAGGGCGCCCGGAGTTGGCTCGGGAAGCGCTGACCCGGGTCTTGCGTCATTACCGCGGGGCCCACGCGCGCCAGGCACCGCCGGCCACGCTGCAACTGATTGCGCGTATCGAATACCAGTTGGTATTGGCCGAGACTCAACTGCAACTGGCGCAACGCCCATTGGATCGACTCAGGGCGTTACTCGAGCACGCGCAACAACACGCCATGCTGGCGCTGGAAACGGAACTGCAATTGGCGATCTGCGAAGTGGCGGACCTGACGGGTGAGCCGGGCATGGCCCACTCGGCACTGGAGGCCGGTCTGGCGCTGGTGAAGCGTTGTCAGGGGCAACAGGCATTGCGTGATTTGAACTTGCGCCAGCCAAACCTGATCTGTCGTTTACAAGGCGAGGAGACGGTGAGCGCGCTGGCCCTGGATGCCAGCCTGCTGAGTTGTCGGGAACTGGAAGTGCTCGGCCTGATTGCCCTGGGCAATTCCAATCAGCAAATTGCCGAGCAGCTGTTCATTTCGTTGCATACGGTGAAAACCCATGCCCGTAGAATCCATAGCAAATTGGGGGTTGAACGTCGTACGCAAGCGGTGGCGATGGGCAAGAGGTTGGGCCTGATCCTGCCCGCCTGAACATCGCCGCTGTGTTCAGGTTGTCGATGAGTCGGGTTCAAAGCCCATGCGCCAGCTCACGGCACGGGTGGCGGCTAACAAACGCTGCGCCGCCGGACCGTTTTCATCAGCATGAAACAGCGAAGTCGGCCCGACCACGGTCAGTACCGCCGCTATTTTTCCCATCGCATTGAACACCGGTGCCGACAAGGCATCCACTCCGGGCATCAACAATCCATGCACATGATGCAGGCCCCGATGGCGGATCTGTTCGCACATCGTCGTGTACGCGTGCTGGTCGGCCAAGGCGTGGGCGGTGCTGTTGTGCAATTCCTGATCGCGCAGGTCCACGGTTTCACGCGCAGGCAGGTAAGCGCCGAAGACCAGCCCGGTAGAGGAACTGAGCAATGGCAACACCGAGCCCAGTTGTGTTACCACCGTCACCGCACGCACCGCCGGTTCGATATGCACCACGGTCGCGCCCTGATTGCCCCACACCGCCAGAAAACAGGTTTCGTTCAAGTCGTCGCGCAGTTCAGCCAGGGGCAGGGCGGCGACTTTCAGCACGTCCATACTGTTGAGTGCCGCCAACCCTACGCGCAAGGCTTCGCGGCCCAGGCCGTAATGGTTGGTGGCGGCATTCTGTTCGGCAAATCCGCTGGCGATCAAGGCCTGCAAATAGCGGTGAACCTTGCTCGCCGGCATCTGCACGTGTTCGGCCAGGCGCGACAGCGAAGTCGAAGGCGACAACTCGGCCAGAGCCTTGAGGATGTCGGTGCCAACCTCGGCCGAGCGGACTTTCTGTTTACCGTTGTTGTCGCTGGTTTTTTCCATGGTGGCTGGGATCCCGGGACGAATGGGCGTCTTTATAGCTTGACGGTCAATACCAATCAAATTACGTTATGCGTAATCAAATTACGATAAAAACAACCCGGACGTGCCTCGACCTCTGCAACAGAGCGAGCGGCCACTGTCGACTCCCTGTTCAGGAGGCTCCATGAACTCCGATTCAACGACGCCAGCGCTGGCTTACCTGTCAGGCTTCGGCAACGAATTCAGCAGCGAAGCGTTGCCCGGCGCACTGCCTGTCGGCCAGAACTCCCCGCAAAAAGCCCCGTACGGCCTTTACACCGAACTGTTCTCCGGCACGGCGTTCACCATGGCGCGCAGCGAAGCGCGGCGGACCTGGATGTACCGCATTCAGCCGTCGGCCAATCATCCGGCATTCGTCAAACTGGACCGGCAACTGGCCGGCGGCCCGCTGGGTGAGGTGACTCCCAACCGCCTGCGCTGGAACCCGCTGGACATTCCCGCCGAGCCGACCGATTTCATCGACGGCCTGGTGAGCATGGCCGCCAACTCGGGCGCAGAAAAACCGACCGGGATCAGCATCTACAACTACCGCGCCAACCGTTCCATGGAGCGCGTGTTCTTCAATGCTGACGGCGAAATGTTGCTGGTGCCTGAACTGGGGCGCCTGCGCATTGCCACCGAACTGGGCATGCTTGAACTGGAGCCGCTGGAAATTGCCGTACTGCCTCGCGGCCTTAAATTCCGCATCGAACTGCTCGACCCGCAAGCCCGCGGTTACGTCGCGGAAAACCATGGTGCGCCGCTGAGACTGCCGGACCTGGGGCCGATTGGCAGCAATGGCCTGGCCAATCCGCGGGACTTCCTGACCCCGGTGGCGGCCTACGAAAACCTGCAACAACCCACCACGCTGGTGCAGAAGTTCCTCGGCCAGTTGTGGGCCTGCGAACTCAATCATTCGCCGCTCAACGTGGTCGCCTGGCACGGTAACAACGTGCCGTACAAATATGACCTGCGTCGTTTCAACACCATCGGCACCGTCAGTTTCGATCACCCCGATCCGTCGATCTTCACCGTGCTGACCTCGCCGACCAGCGTCCACGGCCTGGCCAACCTCGACTTCGTGATCTTCCCGCCACGCTGGATGGTGGCCGAGAAAACCTTCCGTCCGCCGTGGTTCCATCGCAACCTGATGAACGAATTCATGGGATTGATCCAGGGCGAGTACGACGCCAAGGCCGAAGGTTTTGTGCCCGGCGGTGCTTCGTTGCACAGCTGCATGAGCGCCCACGGTCCCGATGGAGAGACTTGCACCAAAGCGATCAACGCTGAGCTCAAGCCGGCGAAAATCGACAACACCATGGCGTTCATGTTCGAGACCAGCCAGGTGTTGCGCCCAAGCCGTTTCGCCCTCGATTGCCCTCAACTGCAAAACACTTACGACGCCTGCTGGGCTACGCTGCCCGCCACTTTCGACCCGACCCGGAGATAACCCATGACGCAGACTTCCATCACACGCAGCTGGGTTGCATCCGCCAACGGCCACGCGGATTTCCCCCTGCAAAACCTGCCGCTGGGCGTGTTCAGCCTCAACGGCTCGGCACCGCGCAGTGGCGTGGCCATTGGCGAGCATATCTTTGATCTGCAAGCGGCCCTTGAAGCTGGATTGTTCGATGGCGCCGCGAAGGTTGCCGTCGAGGCCACCCGTGGCGGCCAGCTGAATGCGTTCTTCGAACTGGGCCGCGAGGCTCGCGTCGCGTTGCGCGAGCGTTTGCTGGAACTGTTCGCCGAAGGCAGCACCCTGCACGGCAAGATCGAAGCCCAGGGCGCAAAACTGCTGCCGCTGGCGGCGGATTGCGAGATGCACCTGCCGGCGAAAATCAACGATTACACCGACTTCTACGTCGGTATCGAGCACGCGCAGAACGTCGGAAAACTGTTCCGTCCCGACAACCCGTTGCTGCCGAACTACAAGTACGTGCCAATCGGCTACCACGGTCGCGCGTCGACCATTCGCCCGTCCGGTACCGATGTACGCCGCCCGAAAGGCCAGACCTTGCCGGCCGGTCAGAGCGAGCCGACGTTCGGCCCTTGCGCGCGCCTGGACTACGAACTGGAGCTGGGCATCTGGATCGGCCAGGGCAACGACATGGGCGACTCGATTGCCATTGGCGACGCCGCCGATCACATCGCCGGTTTCTGCCTGCTCAACGACTGGTCGGCACGGGACATCCAGGCCTGGGAATACCAGCCGCTGGGGCCGTTCCTGTCGAAAAGCTTCATCACCAGCATCTCGCCGTGGGTGGTCACCGCCGAAGCGCTGGAGCCGTTCCGTCGTGCCCAGCCTGCGCGTCCGCAAGGCGATCCGCAGCCGCTGCCGTACCTGCTCGACAAGCGCGACCAGGCCGCTGGTGCGTTCGACATTGAACTGGAAGTGTTGCTGCTCACCGAGGCCATGCGCGAACAGAACCTGCCAGCCCATCGCCTGACACTGAGCAACACTGGGCACATGTACTGGACCGTGGCGCAAATGGTCGCGCACCACAGCGTCAATGGTTGCCAATTGCAGTCCGGTGACTTGTTCGGCTCGGGCACGTTGTCGGGGCCGGAGAACGGTCAGTTCGGCAGCCTGCTGGAAATTACCGAGGGCGGTAAAAAGCCGATCGAACTGGCCTCGGGCGAGGTGCGTAAATTCCTCGAGGACGGTGACGAAATCATCCTGCGCGGCCGTTGCCGCCGCGACGGTTTCGCTTCCATCGGTTTCGGTGAATGCCGCGGCAAAGTGCTGCCGGCGCGCTAACAGGAGCGGGGCATGGAACTCTATACCTACTACCGTTCGACTTCGTCGTACCGGGTGCGAATCGCGTTGGCGCTCAAGGGCCTGGATTATCAATCCTTGCCAGTCAACCTGATCGCACCGCAGGGCGGCGAGCATCGACAGCCGCCTTATCTGGGCATCAACCCGCAGGGCCGCGTGCCGGCCTTGCGCACCGATGAAGGTGAATTGCTGATCCAGTCTCCCGCGATCATCGAGTACCTGGAGGAACGTTATCCACAGGTGCCACTGCTGTCCAAAGACCTGGCAGCCCGCGCTCACGAGCGCGGCGTGGCGGCTGTGATCGGCTGCGATGTGCACCCGCTGCACAACGTCAGCGTGCTCAATCGGCTGCGCCAGTCGGGCCACGACGAACCGCAGGTGGTGGAGTGGATCGGCCACTGGATCGGCCAGGGGCTAACCACGGTGGAGCAGTTGATCGGTAATGACGGTTACTGCTTCGGCCCCGAACCTGGGCTGGCGGACGTCTACCTGATCCCGCAGCTGTACGCGGCAGAGCGTTTCAATGTTGCTCTTGAGGCTTATCCACGTATCCGGCGAGTGGCGGCACTGGCGGCGACGCATCCGGCGTTCATCAAGGCGCATCCGGCGAATCAGCCAGACACGCCTTAAGTCAGAAGCAGGATCAAAAGATCGCAGCCTGCGGCAGCTCCTACCCCGATCCTCGTAGGAGCTGCCGCAGGCTGCGATCTGTTGCGTTTAATGGACGATGGAATTGGGCGGCAAATGCCCCAGCCGTTCCGTCAGGCGAATCCGCTGAATCGGATCGTCGCTGAGCAGCAGCGCATGCTCCAGGTCAAAACGCTCGGCGTTCGGGCAGTCCAGCCGTTGGTACAGGCTGGCCCGGGCCAGATAGTCGGCGGCAGTGGCATTGCCCAGTTCCAGGACGCGCTCGGCGTCGATCAGGGCATTGATGACATCGTCGTGGGACAGGTACAACTGGCGCAGGTTGCGCGACAGCCGTTGCAGCATCTGCACCGGCTCGGCGGTTGTCAGGTGCTCGGCGCTGAGCTTCATGTTCGGGCCATACTGGCGGTGCAGCAGTTCCCGACAATCGTTCGGATAAAGGCGACGGCCGCCGCAGGGGTCGAGCAAATGATCGGCGCCCGGCACCCGCAGCAGGAAATGCCCGGGGAAGTTGACCCCGACCATGGGAATCTCCAGGCCCCTGGCCAATTCCAGCGCAATCAGCCCCAGCGTCAAGGGTTGCCCTCGTCGGCGCTCCAGAACCTTATCAAGCAGTGCCACTTGCGGACGCAAGGGTGTGAAGTCGTCCTGGGCATAGCCAAGGTCGTTCATGCGTCGCAGCAGCGGCTGGGCCAGTTCACTGACCGGCAGCATCGGCAAGCCGCCGCTGACCCGTTGTTGCAACGCCTGAAAATCGGCCAACAACGCTTGCGGCTCCACCTCGCTGTCGTGCTCGGCCGCAATCCACAGTGCCGCCTCGAACAGCGCGGGCGGTGAACGTTGCAGGCAGGCGAAGAACGATTGGCGCGGGGTCATCAAAATCTCCGGGCAATGCCTCGTTTTAGCCCCCTCTCCGGCATTCGTCCAGTGCCGTAAAAGGGCGACCACAGGTTATTTCCGAAAGCCTGCATAGAGGCCGTGCTTATTCCGGTGCGCTTCTGCAATTTTTGGGCGCAAGCCTATACTGGCGTCTACAAGAAGTGATTCGGGAGCCTTACGATGTTCGCTCTCATGCAAAGCACTCGCCTTGAATCGCTGCATCTGAGCGTTGACTCGGTCACCGGGTTGAAGGCGGTAATTGCCATTCATAACAGCCGGCTGGGGCCTGCCCTGGGCGGTTGTCGTTACCTTGCCTACCCCAATGACGAATCGGCGGTCGAGGATGCTGTGCGCCTGGCCCAGGGCATGAGCTACAAGGCTGCGCTGGCCGGCCTGGCCCAGGGCGGCGGCGTGGCGGTGATCGTGCGCCCGGCCCATGTGGAAAACCGTGCGGCGCTGTTCGAAGCCTTCGGGCGCTGCATCGAACAGCTCGAAGGCCGCTACATCACCGCCATCGACAGCGGCACTTCAGTGGCGGACATGGATTGCATCGCCCAGCAAACCCAGCACGTCACCAGCACCACCTCGGCGGGCGACCCCGCGCCACACGCGGCGATGGGGGTGTTCACCGGCATCCGCAGCACCGCAATGGCCCGGCTCGGCAGCGACAACCTCGAAGGTCTGCGCGTGGCCATCCAGGGCTTGGGCAATGTCGGGTATGCATTGGCAGAACAGTTGCACGCTGCCGGTGCCGAACTGCTGGTCAGCGACATCGATCACGGCAAGGTGCAACTGGCCATGGAGCAACTCGGCGCGCACCCGATTGCCAACGAGGCGCTGCTCAGCACACCTTGCGACATCCTCGCACCCTGCGGGCTGGGCGGTGTGCTCAACAGCCATACCGTCTCGCAATTGCGCTGCTCGGCGGTGGCCGGTTCGGCGAACAATCAGCTGACGCATCTGGATGTCGCCGACCAACTGGAACGCCGCGGCATCCTGTATGCGCCGGATTACGTGATCAACGCCGGTGGGCTGATTTACGTGTCGCTCAAGCACCGCGGCGAAGAGCTGTCGACCATTACCGCACACCTGTCGAAAATCAGCTCGCGCCTGACCGAGGTGTTCGCCCACGCCCAGGCGGAAAAACGCTCCCCCGCACGGGTGGCCGATGAGTTGGCGGAGAAAGTGTTGTACCGGTGAATCAGGTGGGTTTTCCACAGACATGAAAAAGGCCCTGGATCATTCGACTCAGGGCCTGTTCAATTTGGGCTTTGCCTACTTGGCGGCTTTGGGGGCCTTGGCAGGCTTGGCCGGGGTGATCGGCTCGGCGGCCTCAACGACCTCGGTCGCTGCAACAGGTTGTGCGACTTCAACCGGTGCGCTGAGCAGTTCGGACAGGGCGTCCGGCTGGCTCTTGAACGCCTTGGCGAACACCTCGCGATTTTTCGCCATGTAAATCCCGGCTTCTTCCACTTGCTGCTCGGTCAGGGACGGAACGGCTTTTTGCAACACTTCAGCCAGCAATTCGGCCAGTTCGAGCATTTTGTCATGACGGTCAGCTTCGGCTTTATCCATGAACAAGCGCTCCAGATCTCGGCTGCTGCGGTATACCACTTCGACGGCCATTCACCACCTCACATGCCTTCACATTGGTTGTCGATTTCGACTACTGTATCTATATACAGCTAAAGGATAAGCGAAACCCTGTCTTTTGGGTAGTGGCTTTTTAATGTAGACCGGATTCGAGATTTGTCAGGCGAGGCGCTGCACGGGTGCGACCAAACGCCACGGCGCGTAATCCAGAGCGGCTCGCCATCATGGGCTGGCCTTTTTTCTGCATGCAGAAAAACCGTCACGTCCAACCCGCATCATCCGGTCGAATCGACCTAAGGAAGCAGCATCGTGAAAATCAACTGGGCCGAAAAACTGCGGCAGAACGTGCATGAACTGGCCGAGTCCCTGGGCAATCTGTTCGTCGAAACCTTTCATTACCTGGCGCTGTTCGCCATTGGTGCGGTGACCGCGTGGGCGGCGGTGATGGAATTTCTCGGGATGATCGAAGAAGGGCACATCAAGATCGATGACATCTTGCTGCTGTTCATCTACCTGGAACTGGGGGCGATGGTCGGGATTTACTTCAAGACCAACCACATGCCCGTGCGCTTCCTGATCTACGTGGCGATCACCGCGCTGACGCGGCTGCTGATTTCCAACGTTTCGCACCACAACCCGCCGGACCTGGGGATCATCTACCTGTGCGGCGGGATTCTGCTGCTGGCGTTTGCGATTCTGGTAGTGCGTTACGCTTCGTCGCAATTTCCTTCAGTGAAGATCGAAAACCCACACCGCAAAACAGGTACGGGCTCCAGTGAACATCCGGAAGTAGAAAAGGGCGAGCTTTAAAGCCCCATGGCGGGTTGGGGACGGCCATTGGCTGGTGGCGGCAGGCTGTGCGTGCCGTCATCGGTCATGGATTCGAGGATGGCCACGGCGCTGTGGCCCTGCTCGATGGCAATGCCGAACTGAATGCTCTGCACCAGTCGTTTCAGGCGCTCGGGGTCATTGCGTTGTTCGGCGCTGATCATGCGCTTTGCGACTACGCGTCCACTGTTGGACAGGGTCAGCATGATGCTGCCATCCAGGCCCTGAATGCTCAGGTTGATCTGGTAATCCGCTGCAAAGGCATCGGTAATGAGCTGGAAAGGGTTGTCCATGATGCGTCACCGCCTGATTGAACGTGCAGTTGTTGACCGGCCGTGATCGGGTTGGTTCGCAATGCCAGACCACCGGCCATCTCGCCATCATTGTTCCAGCAGGGAAGTAGCAAGGCCCATGCCGGAAAATTGTCGGACAAAAAAACCGGTAACAGAAAGGCGGACACTGAGGCCCGCCTGGTTTTTGTCTGCCTTAGCCTGCCCGTTTCAGGGCAATAACGGCTGGCGTGCAACCAAAACGGTCAACACTCCACCCAGTTCACCGCAAGTCCGCCCCGTGACGTCTCTTTGTACTTGTCGTGCATGTCGGCCCCGGTATCGCGCATGGTGCGGATCACCCGGTCCAGGGAGATGAAGTGTTTGCCGTCGCCGCGCAGGGCCATTTGCGTGGCGTTGATTGCCTTAACCGCGGCGATCGCGTTGCGCTCGATACACGGTACCTGGACCAGTCCGCCAACCGGGTCGCAGGTGAGGCCGAGGTTGTGTTCCAGGCCGATTTCGGCTGCGTTTTCCAGTTGCTCCGGGGTGGCGCCAAGCACCTCAGCCAGGCCTGCGGCGGCCATGGCGCAGGCGGAGCCGACTTCACCCTGGCAGCCGACTTCGGCCCCGGAGATCGATGCGTTTTTCTTGCACAGGATGCCGACCGCAGCTGCACCCAGGAAGAACGCGACCACGTCGTCGTCAGACGCATCGGCATTGAACTTCATGTAGTAGTGCAGCACCGCTGGAATGATCCCCGCTGCGCCGTTGGTCGGCGCCGTGACCATGCGCCCGCCGGCGGCGTTTTCTTCGTTCACGGCAAGGGCGTACAGGTTGACCCATTCCATTGCCGACAAGGTGGACGTAATGACATTCGGCTTGCCGATTTCCTGCAGGCTGCGATGCAGTTTCGCCGCTCGACGCGGAACATTCAGACCGCCGGGCAAGATGCCTTCGTGGCGCAAGCCCTGCTCGACGCATTCGCGCATCACCGACCAGATTTGCAACAGGCCCTGGCGGATCTCTGCGTCACTGCGCCAGGCCCGTTCGTTGGCCATCATCAGTTCGCTCACCCGCAGCCCGTGCTGGTTGCAGAGCTTGAGCAGTTCGGCGGCGCTGGAGAAATCGTAAGGCAGCACCACATCGCCGGCCGGTGCGATCCCGGATTCGGCTTCGGCCGCTTCGATGATGAAACCGCCACCCACCGAATAATAGGTTTGCTCGAACAGTTCGCCGGTTTCACCGAAGGCTGTCAGGGACATGGCGTTGGGGTGATAGGGCAGGCTCTCGTTAAGCAGCAGGAGATCGCGTTGCCAGTCGAAGGCAATTTCCGTTACGCCTGCCAGGCACAGTTCGCCGGTTTCACGCAGGGTGTGAATACGGCTGTCGATGGTGGTTGGATCGATGCGGTCGGGCCATTCGCCCATCAGGCCCATGACGCAGGCGCGGTCCGTTGCGTGGCCGACACCGGTCGCCGAAAGAGAACCGTAAAGACGAATTTCGACGCGTCGCACGTCAGCCAGAAAACCCTGATCGACCAGCGCTTGGGCAAAGGTTGCGGCAGCGCGCATCGGACCGACGGTATGGGAACTGGAAGGACCGATGCCGACTTTGAAGAGATCGAAAACACTGATAGCCATGCTAAAGCCTGTACATGCAATGGAAGGGAAATCGCTGCCATTTCTGTAGGACAAGCGCAATTTGGGCGATACTGCCTGTCACGATCCCGCGTGACCAACGAAAATTCCTAAGACATCCTTTAGCAGGACTAAACGATGAGTCGTCAATTACACGCCCAGACGTATGTCTGGCTGAACGTGTTTGCCTGTGCCGCGCGGCACCTGTCGTTCACCCGATGCGCCGAAGAACTGCACATCACACCGGGAGCGGTCAGCCAGCAGATCCGCCAGCTGGAAGAGCGCCTGGGCTTTCGCCTGTTTCACCGCCGCGCCCGAGGGGTGGAGCTGAGCGCAGAAGGTCAGCGCCTGGCCATTACCGTCAACGAGGCCTTTGGCAGTATCGACGCGGAATTGCGGCGACTGGATGCGGGCATGATCAGCGGGATTCTGCGGGTGCGTTCGATTCCGTCGTTCCTGAGCAAATGGCTGACGCCGCGCCTGCCGCGTTTGCAGCAGCGTTTTCCGGACATTCAGTTGCGCCTGGTGGCCGAGGACAGCAGCGTGCCGTTGCATGAAGGCGACTTCGACCTGGCGATCGACCTGAACGACGGCAGCTACCCGGGCCTGTTATCCACAGCCTTGCTCGATGAACAGATTTTCCCGGTGTGCGCGCCGAGTCTGTTGCGTGGTCGCCCGCCGCTGCACGGTCCGGCAGACCTGATGCACTTTCCCTTGCTGCACGACATCACCGCCTGGCGCGGCAGCTACGAGTACGCGGAGTGGGAGTTTTACCTCAATGCCATCGGCTTCGAGGGGGCGGATGTGCGACGCGGGCATACCTTCAATCGCAATCACCTGACGATCGAAGCGGCCATCGCCGGGATGGGCGTGGCGATTGCCCGACGAACGTTGCTCAATGATGAGTTGGAGCGCGGGGCGTTGATCGTGCCGTTTGGCCTGGCGGTGCCCAATCACAAGCGCTATATGCTGCTTTACGCACCGGGGGCGTTGAGCCATCCGGGTGTGCGCGCGGTGCACGATTGGTTGGTGGAGGAGGCGGGTGCTTTTCGCAGCCTGCACCCGTTGGGGGAGCGGCAAATGTGAGCAATTATTACGTAAGAGCAGGGCGACCCAACTCCCGACCTTAACAGCGCTTTTACCGGTTGTCCGGCTTTTTTTGCGATTGAAAATTTATCTTTTTTAGGGGGTTGAATTGTTCAGCGTACAGACCGATTGTGTAAGTAAGAGGTCACGGTGATGACGCCCAAGGGCTTAGCTGACCGGCCTCTCGCGAGCTAGCTGAAATAAGGGATGAACTATGCAAATCCAAGTCAATAGCGATAACCATATTCAAGGCAGTAAACGACTGGAGGAGTGGGTACGTACGACCATTGAGAGCACGCTCGAACGCTACGAAGAGGACCTGACACGGGTCGAGGTTCACCTGCGGGACGAGAACGGCGACAAGCCGGGTCCCCACGACATGCGCTGCCAGCTGGAGGCGCGGCCAAAAGGCCATCAACCGGTTTCCGTCACCCATAAAGCCTCCACCATGGAGCAGGCGATCGACGGAGCGGCCACCAAGCTTGAACATGCGCTGGAGCATATGTTCGGCAAATTACGCGGCAAACGAGCCAATGTGGTACCCATCGAGAGTGCCGCCCATGCCGACCATCTGCTGGAAGAAGAGTTTCTTGAGAACGAACAGGCATCGCTTAACGGCTGACACCTGATTCACTTTTTTACCTTCCCATGAAAACGGGCCTGCATTGCAGGCCCGTTTTGTTTTCGGTGGCTTTTGGATTCCATGGCCATTGGCATGGGCTGTGGAGGCAACCAGGTTTGCGGTGCAACCAACGGGCGTAATAGAGGGCTGCACCCGATCCTTTTGCATATGAGAATATTTATCATTAATATTGCGGCCTTGCCGGCCCCCTGACGCTGTCGTGGCCTCACCGGTTTTCAGATCGAAACATGAACGATGATCACTCTGCCCCCCGACCCCCACGATATCGAGCGCGATCAACAGCGCGGCGACCGTGCGCATTTTCTCCAGGTGTTTCTCTCCCAGCGTTCGCAGATGGAAGCACTGGTGAGTCGGCGTGTCGGTTGCCGGGCGACGGCGGCTGACCTGGTACAGGATTTGTTCCTGCGTTTCTGGCGGCGGCCGCTGGTGCAAGTCGAGGAACTCAGCACCTACCTGTTGCGCTGCGCCGGCAACATCGCCATCGATCACTTGCGCAGTGAAGGCACGCGGGTCCGGGCCAGCGAAGGCTTGATGGTCGAGCCACCGGATAGCCATGGCAGAGGACCGCAAGCGGCGCTGGAGGCGGGCAACGATCTGCGCCACGTCGAAGCCGCGTTGCGCGCGTTACCGGAGCGCACGCGGCAGATCTTCTTGCTCAATCGCATTCACGGCCGCAAATACGCCGAGATCGCCAAGGCCATGGGCTTGTCCCAAAGTGCCGTGGAAAAACATATGATGCGCGCCCTCGAAGCCTGCAAGGCCAGCCTTCGGGAACCCGAGCCGCGTACGCCAGGGAAAGCACCGTGAACCACTTCGAACGCGTCATTCCGACGCCCGCTCAGGAACAGGCCGCGTTGGCCTGGCTGAGTTTGTTGCATGACCAGCCCAGCAGCGGTGACCAGGTGACGTTCAGCCAATGGTTGCAGGCCGACCCCGCCCATGCCGAGGCCTATGCCCAGGCGCAAGTGCTGTGGGAGTTGAGCGAAGGGCCGGCGCGCGCGCTCGCCGATGAAGACGCTTTTGCCTTGCGGGGCTATCTCAACGCCATGGACAAGCCGCGGCAGAGTACTGTCGGGCGCTGGTCCGCTGCGCTGGCGATGGCCGCGTGTCTGCTGTTGATGATCAGTCTCGGCACAGGCTGGCAGCCAATGCGCTGGATTGATGACCTGGGGGCGGATTACGTCTCGGCACCGGGGGAAATTCGCACCGTTACTCTGGCCGATCAGTCGCAGGTGACACTGGATGCCGACAGCGCCATCGCCGTGGATTTCGGCCGCGGCGAGCGGCATGTGCAACTGCGTCGCGGCGCCGGTTTTTTCAGTGTTACCCACACCGGCGAGCCGTTTGTGGTGGGCGCCGAGAAGGGCCAGACGCGGGTCCTGGGTACGCAGTTCGAAGTCCGTTTACAGCCCCACGGTGCACAGGTCACGGTGCTGTCGGGACGAGTTGGCGTCGCGGCGGAGCAGAACGCCGAACAGCAAATTCTTACCGCCGGCCAGCAAGTGGCCTACGGAGAAGGCTCGGCGCAAACACTCCACGCGGTGGACAGCGAAGCGCAGTTGGCATGGCGCCAGGGCTGGCTCAATTACTACAAGGCGACGTTGGCCGATGTGGTGCAGGATTTGGCGCGTTATTACCCCGGACGGATCGTAATACTCAACGATGAACTGGCGACGCGCCGGGTCAGTGGCAGCTTTCCGAGCAGGAACCCGCAGGCGGTGTTGAGTTCGTTGCAGGGAGTGTTGGGGTTTGAGCAGCATCAGGTTATGGGGCATCTGATTATTTTGCGTTGAATCGATTGGCCCCATCGCGAGCAAGCTCGCTCCCACAGGTATTGAGTCGGTCACAGTATTGGGGCAACACATAACCCTGTGGGAGCGAGCTTGCTCGCGATGGGGCCAGTTCAAACACCACATCACCCTGAATAAAAATATTTTCAGATTTTTGCTGAGGTAAACCCGATTGCCATCCGTGTAGTGACTGAAACTGCGAGTCATTCGCATCCGTTGCGGTTCTACACAGGTCATGAGTCATGAAGTCCAGGGCAAAATCGGGGTCGGTCAAACAATGGTTGGGTGTGTCTGCGTTGAGCTTTTCGGCCTTGGCCTTGTTGCCGCTTAGCGTGGCGCTGGCCGCAGAGGCGGGTAGCAGTCAGCCCCGTGGGCAATTCAATTTCGCGCTGGCCGCCAAACCGCTGCCCCAGGCCCTGAGTGATTTCAGCCGAGTGACCGGCATCAGCGTCGTCTACACCGATGAAGCGCCGTACGGCCTCAATGCGCCGGCCATCAATGGCCAGATGAGCGCCGAACAGGCCCTGCAACGACTGCTCACTGGTTCGGGCTTGACGTTCCGTCGTACCGACGGCCACACCATTGCGCTGGAGCCACGGCCGATTGAAGGTGCGTTGAACCTGGGCGCGACCACCATCACCTCGGTGATGGATGACTCCATGAGCTACCAGCCGCCACCGACCTCTTCGGTGATGCGTTCTTCGGTCCCGATTCAGGAAATCCCGCAGACTATCAATGTCGTCCCGGCCCAGGTCATCCGCGACCAGGCGCCGCGCAATCTTGATGACGCCCTGGCCAATGTCAGCGGCATCACCCAGGCCAACACCCTGGGCAGCACCCAGGACTCGGTGATGGTCCGTGGCTTTGGCGACAACCGTAATGGCTCGATCATGCGCGACGGCATGCCGATCGTGCAGGGGCGTGGCCTCAACGCCAGCGTGGACCGGGTCGAAGTACTCAAGGGTCCGGCCTCGTTGCTCTATGGCATCCAGGATCCGGGCGGCGTGGTCAATATGGTCAGCAAGAAGCCCGAGCTTGAGCAGTACAACGCACTGACCGCGCGCGGTTCGAGTTATGGCGATGGCAAGAACGGCAGCGGCGGCGGTCTCGACAGCACCGGAGCCCTCGGCGATTCCGGACTGGCCTACCGGATGGTTCTGGACTACGAAGATGAGGATTACTGGCGCAACTTCGGCGTGCATCGCGAGAGCCTGATCGCGCCATCCCTGGCCTGGTATGGCGAAAGCACCACGCTGCTGTTCTCCTATGAGCACCGCGAATTCCTCACACCGTTCGACCGCGGCACGCTGATCGATCCACGGACCAACCATCCGCTGGACATCTCGCGCAACGAGCGTCTCGACGAACCGTTCAACAACATGGAAGGGCGTTCGGATCTCTATCACTTCGAGGCCGATCACGAACTCAACGACAACTGGAAAGCCCATTTCGGCTACAGCTGGAACCGCGAAACCTACGATGCGAGCCAGGTGCGCGTGACCGCCATCGACACCAAAAAAGGCACTCTGACCCGCAGCATGGACGGCACCCAGAATGCGATCAGCACCGACCGGTTCACCACTGCGAGCCTCGAAGGCAACGTGAACGTGCTTGGCATGCAGCACGACCTGCTGTTCGGCGTCGATGACGAGTATCGCAAGATCTACCGCGAAGACCTGATCCGCCAGAAAAGCCTGACCACATTCAGTTACGTCAACCCGGTCTATGGTCGGGAAGTGGCGGGCACCACCGTCAGTGCGGCCGACAGCGCGCAGACCGATGAACTGCGCAGCGATTCGGTCTTCCTGCAAGACTCCATCCACCTCACCGATAAGTGGATTCTGGTGGCCGGTGCGCGTTTCCAGGCTTACGACCAATACGCCGGCAAAGGCGTGCCGTTCCACGCCAACACCGACAGCAACGGGCAGAAATGGGTACCGCGCGCGGGCCTTGTGTACAAGTACACCGATGCCTTGTCGTTCTACGGCAGCTACACCGAGTCGTTCAAACCCAATTCCACCATCGCGCCATTGAGCGGCAGCAGTACCGTGCTTGACGGCGGCATCGCGCCGGAAGAAGCCAAGTCCTGGGAGCTGGGTGCCAAGCTTGATCTGCCGGGCCGCGTCACCGGCAACATCGCGCTGTTCGACATCAAGAAACGTAATGTGCTGGTGGCCAACGCCGAAGGCCCGACCACGATTTACAGTGCCGCCGGTGAAGTGCGTTCCCGTGGCCTGGAGGTGGACCTGAGCGGTCAGCTCACCGATCGCTGGAGCATGATCGGCAGCTACGCCTACACCGATGCCGAGGTTACCGAAGACCCGGTTTACAAAGGCAATCAGTTGCAGAACGTGGCGAAGAACAGCGGCTCGCTGTCGGCCGTCTATGACTTCGGCAGCGTCATTGGCGGCGATCAACTGCGGGTTGGCGCCGGGGCGCGTTATGTGGGTGAGCGCGCGGGCAACGCGGTGAACGATTTCGATCTGCCGAGCTACACCGTGGCCGATGCGTTCGCCACTTACGACACCAGGGTCGAAGGGCAGAAGGTCAAGTTCCAGCTCAACGTGAAGAACCTGTTCGACCGCACCTACTACACCTCGGCGGCGAGTCGGTTCTTTGTTTCCATGGGGGATTCGCGGCAGATTTCGCTGTCCAGCACGCTGGAGTTCTGACGACAGACCGCGTCATCGTTCCGACGAAGGCGGCAAGTGTGGCGCCGAAAATCCCGGATCTAGCGCAAAAACGCCTGCCGATACTCACCGGGCGTCCCGCCAAGTGACTGGCGAAACCGGTTGGTGAAATGGCTGGCGCTGGAAAAACCGCAAGCCAGTGCAATCTCCCCCAGTGGCTGCGAGGTCGTGCGCAGCAACTCCCGCGCCCGGTCAAGGCGCCGCGCCAGCACGTACTGGTGGGGTGGCAAGCCGAAGCTTTCGCGGAACATCCGCGCGAAGTGGTATTCGGACAACGCGCACAACGCCGCCAATTGACCGAGGCTGATGGCCTCGTCCAGATGGCTGTCGATGAACTCCACCAGATGCCGACGCTGATGCGCGGCCAGCCCGCCTTTGAGGCGCAAGCCCTGACGCACGTTGACCTGGCTGAGCAGGGCATGGCTGAGCAATTCGTGAGCCAGGCTGCTGGTGAGCAGGCGCTCGCCCGGCTCGTCCCAGTTCAAGGTGATCAATTGCCGAAAGCGCAGCGCCTGCTGCGGATCATCGAGAAAGGTCTGTTCGCGCAGTTGCATTTCCCGTGGCTCGCGATCGAGCAGGGTGACGCAGCCGAGGGCAAATTGTTCGGGGCTGAAATACAGGTGTGCCAGGCGAATATCGCCGTTGATCACCCAGCCTGACTGGTGTTCGGCCGGGAGGATGCACAGTTTGTCCGGGCCACCCTTGTTGCCGGGTTGGTCGCGGCGAAAGGTGCCGGTGCCGCCAGCGATGTAACAGGACAACGTGTGGTGGCTGGGCGCTTCGTATTCCTGGGCGTCGTGGTGATTGCTCCACAAGGCTGCAGACAAGCCGTCACCGAGCTCGGCGCTGTGCTCCAGGCGAGCATTCAGCGAACGGTTGAGGGCTTGAAAGACTTGTAGGGTATCCAGTGCAGCCATGATCGTTGCTCTCTAACACCTGCATCCAACGCCCTGCATCCTACTCCGTAGACGCGTGCCTGCCAGCCTGTCGCCAGACAAAAGCGCAAGTTTATGCAAGTGCGCCCAAGCGTGGCGCCGGACACTGGACGCCTATCGAGGAGCCTTAGTCATGAACCTTTCTTTGTACCTGCTGACCGTGTTGATCTGGGGTACCACCTGGATTGCCTTGAAATGGCAACTGGGCGTGGTGGCCATTCCCGTGTCGATCGTCTATCGCTTCGGCCTCGCCGCGCTGGTGCTGTTCGTGATCCTGCTGCTCAGCCGACGCCTGCAAGTGATGGACCGTCGCGGGCACCTGATCTGCCTGGCTCAGGGCTTGTGCCTGTTCTGCGTCAACTTCATGTGCTTCCTCACAGCGAGCCAGTGGATTCCCAGCGGTCTGGTGGCCGTGGTGTTTTCCACCGCCACCCTGTGGAATGCCCTCAATGCGCGGGTGTTCTTCGGTCAGAAAATCGCCCGCAATGTGCTGATGGGCGGTGCGTTGGGCCTGCTGGGGCTGGGACTGCTGTTCTGGCCGGAGCTGGTCGGGCATACCGCGAGTCCGGAAACCTTGCTCGGTCTCGGTCTGGCCCTGTGCGGCACCTTGTGTTTCTCGGCGGGCAACATGCTTTCGAGCCTGCAACAGAAGGCCGGTCTCAAGCCGCTGACCACCAATGCCTGGGGCATGGCTTACGGGGCGGCGATGCTCACGGTGTGGTGCCTGGTCAAAGGCATTCCCTTCGACATGGAGATGAGCGCGCGTTACATCGGGTCACTGCTGTACCTGGTGATTCCAGGCTCGGTGATCGGGTTCACCGCTTACCTGACGCTGGTCGGGCGCATGGGGCCGGAACGTGCTGCCTACTGCACTGTGCTGTTCCCAGTGGTGGCGCTAAATGTCTCGGCGTTCGCCGAGGGTTACCAGTGGACCGCTCCGGCACTGGCGGGGCTGGTGATGGTCATGTTGGGTAATGTGTTGGTGTTTCGCAAGCCCAAGGCAAGTGCCAGTCCGGTGGCGGGCAAGCTGGCCTGAAACTATTCAGGTATCCTTTGCTGCTAACAGATAAATAATACCGAAGAACATGTATTCAATGTGGGTTTGCGCCCATTCAAAGGCATTGGCCTGTTTGGAATACTCTAAGTCGAACCATTCGTTTAGTATGATGATGTAGAAAGTCTGATACGCAAAAATGGCTGTAATAAAGCCTATTATGGAAAATTTTTTGGATTCGTGGAACTCGCTGTGTGGTGCGCCGAGTTTGCGGTAGAGTTGATAAGTTCCAACTATGAAGCTACATGTGAATATGGTCTCGAGTGTGATCAGTGCCCAGTAAAAGCGGTGGTGAAACAGGGTTGAGCTGATGGCGCGGTAACGACGGGAATCATTGCCGACGGTGTCGCTCATGCTGATGATTCGCCCGATGTACTCGGCGTATGCAGTGTAGTCGGTAATGTTGTTGATAAGGGTCGTTGTACCGAATAATGCCGCCATGAAGACAACTAATAATTTGCTCCGCCTTACCAGGCAGGTAGTGGTGAAATAGCTCATGCAGGATGCTCTCCGAATGTACGATTGATACGTTCTTGTCTTTCGGAGTTTATAGGTGTTTAGATGGTGTGAGGGTGAAGAGTGCTTTGCGAGTTATGTCGCTTGTTATATGGGTTGGGTGGTAAGTTGTTTAAGGAAGATGTTTTCCAGACTTTATATAAAGTGGCACGCCGATTATGACGTGCCATTGTTCAATCAGACTTTCCAGACCTGCGGGTTGACCAGGTCCTGCGGTCGTTCGCCCAACAGGGCACTGCGCAGATTGGCCAGGGCACGGTTGGCCATGGCATCGCGGGTCTCATGGGTGGCCGAGCCGATGTGCGGCAGGGTCACTGCGTTTTTCAACTGGAACAGTGGCGACTCGGCCAACGGTTCTTTTTCGTATACGTCCAGCCCGGCACCACGAATGCGGTTGTTTTGCAGCGCTTCGATCAGCGCCGGTTCATCCACCACCGGACCACGGGAAATGTTTACCAGGATCGCGCTCGGCTTCATCAGCGCCAGTTCGCGATGGCTGATCAAGTGTCTGGTTTTCTCGCTGAGTGGCACCACCAGGCAGACGAAATCAGCTTCGGCCAGCAATTGATCGAGGCTGCGGTACTGTGCGCCGAGTTCCTTTTCCAGCTCGGTCTTGCGGCTGTTGCCGCTGTAGATGACCGGCATGTTGAACCCCAGGCGACCGCGTCGGGCGATGGCCGCACCGATATTGCCCATGCCGACAATGCCCAGGGTCTTGCCATGCACATCGCAACCGAACAGCTGCGCACCGACAGTGGCCTGCCATTGCCCGGCCTTGGTCCAGGCATCCAGTTCGGCGACGCGACGGGCGCTGCTCATCAACAGGGCAAACGCCAGGTCGGCGGTGCTTTCGGTCAGCACATCCGGCGTGTTGGTCAGCATGATCCCGCGTTCGTTGAAGTAGGCCAGGTCATAGTTGTCGTAGCCCACCGAGACACTGGACACCACTTCCAGGCTGGCGGCGTTCTCCAGCTGCGCACGACCGAGTTTGCGGCCTACACCAATCAAGCCATGGGCATGGGGCAGGGCTTCGTTGAACTGGGCATTGATGTCGCCGTTTTTCGGATTCGGCACGATGACGTCGAAGTCTTGTTGCAGGCATTCAACCATTTGTGGAGTGACGCGGCTGAACGCAAGGACGGTCTTTTTCATGGGGGGCGGGCTCGTCGGGCGGTGAAGAATGATGAGCACGCTAACATTCTTCACGGGATTTGTGCGAGTCGTCAGGCGGTCAATGCAAGCTTGCAGCTTGCGGTGCGTCATCCAGTTATACTGCCGCACTTCTTATACTGTGGCATGCGGCCCACTCACCGGGCCCGACATTTCATGCACCACCCGGAGCTTTCATGACTTCCCCGAAACAACCGCCGATCGCCGACGCCCTGAGCGACGTGCAGGCAGAGCTGCCAGACAGCGTCGACTCCAGCGCCGACAGCGAAACCAAAGCCGAGATCCCGGCCTTCAAATTCCCGTTCAAACCGGGTGATCTGGCGGCCGCCAAGGGCTCCAACCAGCCGTGGTACAAGAACGGCGCCAAGAACGGCCACACCAAGACGCCGGGCATGGCACCGCCGGGGACTCGTCGGTCGATGGGTAAGCGCTGAATTTCAGGCCTTGAGTTGCTCGATCTGCCGCCATCGCGAGCAAGCTCGCTCCCACATTTGATCGCATTCTCATGAAAGAACGCATTCTCCTGTGGGAGCGAGCCTGCTCGCGATGGGGCCATTACAGGTGACGAATCCTTCGGATCACGTCGCGCGCAACGAAATAAACGAGTAATTCGTCGGCGCATCCGCCGCCACTTGTGCACCTGCGGCCAGCACTTGCTCCGCAATATCATCCCCCGACACATGAAACCGCCATTCGCTGGCCCACTGCGGCAACGTTTGCCCGGCCAGGTCGTCGATGATCGCGGCGAACTCCGCCATATCCGGAAGATAAGCGGTAAACCCGTCGCCCTTCAGGGCTGTCGTGCGAATCCCCAGCAACGCACAAATCGCATCCTTCATCAGAATGTCATTACGATCCGCCTGACGGGAGCGCTGGATCAATTCCGACAATTCCCGGTCGACCAACTCACCACCGACAATCAGGTCCGGTCCTTTTTCCCACGACTCAGGCGGACATTCCTTCACGGCGGTGTTCAGAGGTATGTGCGGATTGATTTCCATCGGATAGATACGGCACACCAACGGCCGGCGTTCGTAGATGCGACAGAAGTTGTCTTCGTCAAGATTCCGGCAGGGGCCGACATTGTAGGCGGCGAAGGTGATGGCCACGTACGCCTCGGATTTGCCGCTACGCACCGCCGCCGAACGGCGTTCGGCGTGTTCCCGTTGGTGCACCGGCAGACCCAGGCCATTGCCCAGAAACGCTTCCACCAGCACGATCACCTGACCGCCATCGTCTGCCCACATCCGGGCTTCGCCCAGGGTCAGGGGCACATGGTGGTCGTTGCAGCATTTGCCGCAGCCTACACAGGTAAACGTTGTATTCATCGAGCGTTCGTTCGCATCACAGGGCATGAAACGGCGACAGAATGCCGCCGCAAAGGCCGCTATCGAAGCAAGTTATGCGCCACTCAGTTTGCCTTGTCGGCCGGGCGGATGGAGTCCCATTCGGTGACGTACGCGGTTTTGCTCTTTTTGTTGTAGAGGCACAACTCGGTGCCTTGTGCGCCTTTCATGTGCTTTTGCGGGTATTGGCCCTGGAGCAGGAGCGCGGTGTAGCCGACCCGGTCATCGAACTGCGCGGCGTTGCCGAGCGGTTTGCTGTCCTTCAGGCCGCTGGCCTTGGTGCAGCTGGTGAGTACGGCTTTATCGTAGGTGGTCCAGGCGTCGGGGCTGGAGGCGTGGGCCTGGAGGGTGAGCGCGGTGAGGCAGAGGAGGGCGAGGCTGGCAGTCTTCATGGCTTGGGCTTTCCTTGGTAATGAGTGGCCAGGGTGTGAGTATGCCTGAAGGTTTTGCAGTGGTTGTGCAGGCCCCATCGTCGGAACGCCGCCCGGAGCAAGCTCGCTCCCACAGTAGTCGAGTGCGGCCACAGATTTTGTGTACGACGGGTAACCCTGTGGGAGCGAGCTTGCTCGCGATTGCGGCATGTCAGAGCAAACCGGCTCCCGGCGGACGGCACGCATCCCGACGCTTTCGTACAAGCGCCGCGCCCGAAGGTTGTCTTCACGTACCTTCAGGTCCACGAAGCCTTCACGCCGCTGCTGGAACACCTTGAACGCCTGCAACAACAGCGCCCTCCCCAACCCCCGGCCCTGAAACCGCGGATGCACCACCAGGTTCTTGATATAGGCACTGGTCCAGCACTGGCAAACGCCCACCACCTCTTCGGCATCCAGGGCAATGAAGCACAGGGCCGGGTCATATTCCGGATCGGTTTCGAACTGCCGTTGCCACATGTCCAGCGCCGCTACGCGACCACCGCCATCGAGATAACCGAACTCCATCAACCGGTGCACGGCGGCGCCCAGTTCGGGCCGGTATTCGCTCAATTGCAGGCCGGCTGGCCAATCGGGGGACGGCACGACGACAGAGAGGTCGCGCCGCATCAGCCAGCAGAATTCTTCGGTCAACACTCAATAACCCTGTTCGGCGACAGCCTTGGCCGCGGTGATCAGGCACTGGGTCAATTCCGGTGAGGAGAATTTGGTCAACACTGCGTTCGCTCCCGCCAGTCGTGCTTTCTCGGCGTTCATCGCACTGTCCAGCGAGGTGTGCAGCAGTACATAAAGATGCGCGAAATCCGGGGTTTCCCGCAGGGTGCGGGTGAAGGCGTAGCCGTCCATCTCCGACATCTCGATGTCCGAGACGATCAGGTTGATCTGCTGCGCGGTGCCTTGCAGGTCCAGCAGGCAGTCGATGGCTTCCTTGGCGCTGCGGGCGGTATGGCATTGCAGGCCAAGGTTACGCAGGGTGTGCACCGATTGCTGCAAGGCGACCTGGCTGTCATCGACCACCAGGATGCGCGCGTTGCCGAGCAGTTCGGCGTCTTCCATGCTCAGTTCGGTCGGCGCCATTTCGATTTGCGCCGGGGCGATGCCGTGGATGACTTTTTCGATGTCCAGCACTTGTACCAGGGTGCCATCGACCGACGTCACGCCGGTGATGTAGGCGCGCAAACCACCGGAGCCGAAGGGCGGCGGGCGGATGTCGGTGGTCAGGCAATGGACGATCTTGCTCACTGCCTGCACGTGCAGGCCCTGTTTGGAGCGGCTGACGTCGGTGACGATCAGGCAGCCGCCGTTCGGGTCTTCCAGCGGACGCTCGCCAATGGCACGGCTGAGGTCGATCACCGACAGCGAGGCACCGCGCAGGGTGGCGATGCCTTTGACGTGGGGGTGCGACTCCGGCAGTTTGGTCAGCGGCGGGCAGGGAATGATTTCACTGACCTTGAGCAGGTTGATCGCCATCAGCTTGCCGCTGCGCAGGGTAAACAGCAGAAGCGAAAGTGAGTCTGCGCGGGCTTTGGTGGAGGACATAGGAACCTTCTCTGGAAAAAGGTGACGGGCAATCCCGGGATCGCCAATGACTTCGATGCCGGGTTATCGACTTGTCGGGGGCAGGCTTTAGCATTTCCGTTGAATGTCAGGCCGCCTTCACTTCATGCCGAGCCTTTTGGCCATCCGCCCCAGGTTCGCCCGATCCAGGCCTAGCTCACGGGCCGCGCTTGCCCAGTTGTTGTTGTGCCGCTCCAGGCAGGCACCGATCAATTGACGCTGATAGTGCTCGGTGGCCTCGCGCAAATCACCGGTCACCGCTTGCGCGATGGTGGCAGCGGGTTGCTCGGCGGCGGTTTCAACGCTGGCGTTGGGCAAGTCCAGGTCGGCTGCGCTCAAACTGAGAATCTTTGGCCGCTCCTTGCAATTGCCCAGGGCTTTCAAGGCGCTACGGCCGATCAAGTGTTCAAGCTCGCGCACGTTGCCGGGCCAGTCGTAGGCCAATAGCGCGGCCTGGGCGTCGCTGTTCAGGCGCAGGCTGTTGAGGCCCATGCGGGAGCGGTTCTGCTCCAGGAAGTAACCGCTGAGCAGCAGCACATCGCGCCCGCGATCGCGCAGGGCCGGCACCAGCAGCGGATAAACGCTGAGGCGATGGTAGAAGTCGGCGCGGTAACGGCCGCTGCGCACTTCTTCGGCGAGATCGCGGTTGGTCGCCGCGATCAGGCGCACGTCGACCTGATGCTCCTGGTCCGAACCCAGTCGCTGCAATTGACCGCTCTGCAGCACCCGCAGCAACTTGGCCTGCACGGTCAGCGACAACTCACCGACTTCATCGAGAAACAGCGTGCCGCCATTGGCCAGTTCGAACTTGCCACGGCGGTCGTTCATCGCTCCGGTGAAGGCGCCGCGGACATGGCCGAACAACTCGCTTTCCACCAATGTGTCGGGCAACGCGGCGCAGTTGAGGCTGATGATCGGTTTGTCGGCGCGGGGTGAGGCGGCATGGATGGCCTGGGCCACCAACTCCTTGCCGACCCCGGTTTCTCCAGTGATCAACACGGTCAGGTCGCTGCCGCCCACCAGGCTGATTTCTTCGACCAGACGCTTGTGGGCCTTGCTCTGGCCAATCATCTCGCGATTCTGCTGGCCGCTGGCCTGGCGGTAGACCTCGGCGCGTTGATGTTCATCTTCGACCCGGTTGTTCAAACGCTCGATGCGTTCGGCGGCGTTGACCGTGGCGGCCGCGAGGCTGGCGAAGGCTTGCAGCGCGTCCAGTTCGATCGGTTCGAAGCGCTCAGGGTCGAGGGCATCGAGGGTCAGCAGACCCCAGGGGCGCTCGTCGATGAACAATGGGCAACCCATGCAGTCGTGGACTTCCAAATGATCATCCAGGCCATCGACCAGGCCGTCATAGGGGTCGGGCAAGTCGCTGTCGGCAGCGAAACGGGTCGGGCCGGGGCCGCTGAGCAGCGCTTCGAAACGCGGGTGCTCGCTGACCTTGAAGCGCCGACCGAGGGTGTCGGTACTCAAGCCGTCGACGGCCAGCGGCACCAGCCATTCACCATCAAGGCGCAGCAGGGCGGCGGCGTCGCACGGGAGCAGGGCGCGCATGGCTTCCAGCAAGCGTCGATAACGCTCACCCTCGGGCAGTTCGCGGGACAGGTCGGAGACCAGGGGCAGCAGGGCAGTGAGCAGGGATTTTGCAGTCATAGTGACTCCGTGTAGTCGGTATGACTATAAAACAGACAGTGTCGAAATGACTATTAAGTTATTAACTTGTTGATTTATAACGATTAAATAGTTGGCACGAAAGCTGATAGACATAGGGTAATCCGTTAGCAATCCAAGAAGACCAGGAGTCACCTTATGCTGAGCGCTCAAGACCGTGCCATCGTCAAATCCACCGTGCCGCTGCTCGAAAGCGGTGGTGAGGCGCTGATCACGCACTTCTACCGCATGATGCTCTCCGAATACCCGGAAGTCCGCCCGCTGTTCAACCAGGCCCACCAGACCAGTGGTGATCAGCCGCGTGCGTTGGCCAACGGCGTATTGATGTATGCGCGCCATATCGACCAGCTCGACCAGTTGGGCGACCTGGTGGCCAAGATCATCAACAAGCACGTGGCCCTGCAGATCCTGCCTGAGCACTATCCGATTGTCGGCAGCTGCCTGCTGCGGGCCATCGCCGAAGTATTGGGCGAAGAGATCGCCACCCCGGAAGTGATCGCGGCCTGGGGCGCGGCCTACGGCCAACTGGCGGACATCCTGATCGGTGCCGAAACCAGCATCTACGACCAGAAGGAACAGGCGCCGGGTGGCTGGCGTGGGGCGCGGGAGTTCATCGTGGCAGGCAAGGTCGAGGAGAGCGCCGAGATCACTTCGTTCTACTTTGAACCTGCGGACAAAGGGCCGATTCTGGTGGCAGAACCCGGCCAGTACATCGGCATGAAACTGATCCTCGACGGTGAAGAGATCCGTCGTAACTACTCGCTGTCGGCGCTGGCGAACAAAGGCCAGTACCGCATCAGCGTCAAACGTGAGGACGGTGGCCGCGCTTCCAACTTCCTGCACGACCAGTTGCATGTCGGCGCCAGCATCCAGTTGTTCCCGCCATCGGGCGAGTTCGTCCTGACCGCCAGCGACAAACCGCTGGTGCTGATCAGTGGCGGCGTCGGTATTACCCCGACCCTGGCGATGCTCGAAGCGGCGCTGGAGACTCAGCGGCCGGTGCATTTCATCCACTGCGCGCGCAATGGCAGCGTCCATGCCTTCCGCAACTGGATCGATGGTCTGGCCGAGCGTCACCCGCAGCTCAAGCGCTTCTATTGCTACTCCGAGGACGACGGTGTGAGCCCGGCGGCGCACAAGGTCGGTTTGCTGAGCCAGCAGCAGTTGAATGCATGGCTGCCGGAGCAGCGTGACCTGGATGTTTACTTCCTGGGGCCGAAAGGTTTCATGGCGTCCATCAAGCGCCACCTCAAGGCACTGGGCGTGCCGGAGAAGCAAAGCCGCTATGAGTTCTTCGGGCCGGCAGCGGCGCTGGAGTAAGGGGTTGAGGCGGCTCGGGAGACCGAGTCGCCTGCTTCGCGAGCAAGCCCGCTCCCACATTGGTCCGCGTCGTACGCAGATCAAATTGTGGGAGCGGGCTTGCTCGCGAATGCCACACCTCGGTCCTGAACTGAAAAAAGTCAGAAAGTTAATCCCTTCTTAACCGCCTTGTCGTCTATTCCCCCCGAACCCCCCTCACATGCTCCAGACTCTCAAAGGTCCGGGCCAGCGTGTAGACTGGCGGGCAATCGATATTTTGAAGGGAAACGCGATGAGCGATGAATCCATGCGGTTGGGGCGTGAACGGCGCTACCTGGTGTTGTTGGGCATCATTTGCCTGGCGCTGATCGGCGGTGCGCTGTACATGCAAATTGTTCTGGGCGAGGCGCCTTGCCCGCTGTGCATCCTGCAACGTTACGCGTTGCTGCTGATCGCGATCTTTGCCTTCATTGGCGCGGCCATGCGCAACCGTCGCAGCATCACGGTGTTTGAAACCCTGGTGGTGATCTGTGCGGTGGCAGGTGCAGGCGTTGCCGGGCATCACGTCTATACGCAGTTCTATCCGGCGGTCAGTTGTGGCATCGATGTGCTGCAACCGATTGTCGATGACTTGCCGCTGGCGAAGATCTTCCCGCTGGGTTTCCAGGTCGACGGTTTCTGCTCCACGCCATACCCGCCGATTCTCGGTCTGTCGCTGGCGCAGTGGGCGCTGGTCGCCTTCGTACTAATCGTGGTGCTGGTGCCGTTGCTGACCTCGCGTAACCGCAAAGCGCTGCGCTGAGGTCATCTGCCGCCACCCATTGTCGGACAAAAAAGCCCCGGTCCTCGAAGAGAGGGCCGGGGCTTTTTTTGTCTTGCAGAGCGCATTTCAGAGGCCGGGTAAAAAGACCGTGACGGGGGGCAATCATGGGTGCGACACATGTGCGACATGTTGTCACAGAGTCGGCGTCGCAGGGCGTTCGAGGAGGCCCGATTGGTACATGGAAACGTACCGAAATCGGGTTGTTTTGCAGGCTTGTGGTTTTTTCCATTGCGGGCACGAACAGGCAGTTTTAACAGGCTCTGGTGAATGGCCAGAGCCCCCGTCATATCGGGCCTTGGGCAAGGTCAAGGGCAAGGAAGAGGGACAGGATACTGTCTGAACCGTGGGTGGAAGACCTACTTATTTTGGTGTTTTTGTTGAGAATGAATTTCGATAAGATGCGCCACTTTTGCGAAAACGGGTAATGATTGTTGCCGGTTCGGATAAAAATTATTTCGGGATGAGACATGGTTTATAAAACGCTACATATCTACAATCGCCCGCACTGAATTCCCGGCACTGCTCAAATCTTAACCAGGGGTGAGCAGAAACAGGGTGTCGAGAGGTCTGGTGGCTTCATGCGATGCCCAGGTGTCGGAGCCTCCAACTACCCGCACCAAATGGAATTGGTCTGTAACAAGGCCTTTGACCACGTATTCGAATAAGAACTCACCGCAGGCCCGGGATTTGTCGTACAGCGTCTGACGCACGACGGGCATGCCCTTATTCAATCCAAGAAAAATGCCAACCCTTGGCAGGGTGAAGTGTTGGCGATCAAAACCCAACTGCATTGCGCAAGCTGCTTTAGAGGTCGTGAGATGAGTAAAAACAGGTACCCCAGACTACTAGGCTTATTGCCGCTGATCGGCACGTTGTTGCTGTCAGGCTGCAACATGACCTTGCTCAATCCAAAGGGCCAGGTTGGTCTGGACGAGCGAAACCTGATCATCACCGCAACGCTGCTGATGCTGTTGGTCGTGGTTCCGGTCATCGTCATGACCTTCCTGTTCGCCTGGAAATACCGCGCGTCCAACACCAACGCCACCTACACCCCGAAATGGAACCACTCCACCAAGATCGAGATCGCGGTGTGGGCTGTTCCAGTGCTGATCATCATTGCCCTGGGTTACGTCACCTACAAGTCGACCCACGCCCTGGACCCGTACAAGCCGCTGGAATCCGACGTGAAGCCGGTGACCATCGAAGTGGTCGCGCTGGACTGGAAGTGGCTGTTCATCTACCCGGAACAAGGCATCGCCACGGTCAACAAGATCGTGTTCCCGGCGCACACCCCGATCAACTTCAAGATCACTTCCGACGCCGTGATGAACTCGTTCTTCATCCCTGCGCTGGGCGGCCAGATCTACGCGATGGCGGGCATGCAGACCAAGCTGCACCTGATCGCCAACGAGAACGCTGAAATGGACGGTATTTCCGCCAACTACAGCGGCGCAGGTTTCACCGGTATGAAATTCAAGGCGATCGCCACTTCCCAGGAAGATTTCGACGCCTGGGTAAGCGAAGTCAAAAAGGCACCTAAACAGCTTGAACAAGCTGAATACGCCGCCCTTGCCAAGCAGAGCCAGAACAACCCAGTCGAGCTCTACTCCTCGGTGACGCCGAACCTGTTCCAGACCATCGTCGACAAGTACGAAGGCATGAAACCGGGTCCGAAAGTGAAGCACGAGAAAGAAGAGAAAGAAGTGGCCGCTACGCAAGGAATGGACATGAACGCGCATTCAGCTGCCGGGGCAGAGGAGTAAACGATGTTTGGTAAATTAAGTTGGGAAGCAGTCCCGTTCCACGAGCCGATCGTAATGGTGACCATCGCCATGATCGCGCTCGGCGGTCTGGCACTGTTCGCGGGTATCACTTACTTCAAGAAGTGGACCTACCTGTGGACCGAGTGGCTGACGTCGGTCGACCACAAGAAAATCGGCGTGATGTACATCATCGTCGCCATGGTCATGCTGCTGCGCGGTTTTGCCGACGCCATCATGATGCGTACCCAGCTGGCCATGGCCACCGAGGGTTCGCCTGGCTACCTGCCTCCTGAACACTATGACCAGATCTTCACCGCCCACGGTGTGATCATGATCATCTTCATGGCGATGCCATTCTTCACCGGCCTGATGAACCTTGCAGTGCCGCTGCAGATCGGCGCGCGTGACGTTGCCTACCCGTTCCTGAACTCCCTGAGCTTCTGGCTGCTGGTTTCCGGCGTGGTGCTGATCAACCTGTCCCTGGGCGTCGGCGAATTCGCCAAGACCGGCTGGGTTGCCTATCCGCCGCTGTCGGGCCTGCAATACAGCCCTGGCGTGGGGATGGATTACTACATCTGGGCGCTACAGCTATCCGGCCTGGGTACGACGCTGACGGGGGTCAACTTCCTGGCCACCGTACTGAAAATGCGTACCCCTGGCATGAAGCTGATGGACATGCCGATCTTCACCTGGACCTGCACCTGGGCCAACGTCCTGATCGTGGCTTCGTTCCCGATCCTGACCGCTACCCTGGCACTGCTGACGCTTGACCGTTACATGGATTTCCACATTTTCACCAATGAACTTGGTGGCAATCCGATGATGTACGTGAACCTGTTCTGGGCATGGGGTCACCCTGAGGTGTACATCCTGATCCTGCCAGCGTTCGGTATCTTCTCCGAAGTCATCTCGACCTTCACCGGCAAGAAACTGTTCGGCCACCACTCGATGGTCTACGCATCGGGCGCGATCTCGATCCTGGGCTTCATGGTTTGGCTGCACCACTTCTTCACCATGGGTTCGGGTGCCAGCGTCAACGCCTTCTTCGGTCTGGCGACGATGCTTATTTCCATCCCGACGGGTGTGAAGCTGTTCAACTGGCTGTTCACCATCTACCAGGGCCGTCTGCGTTTCACCAGCCAGGTGCTGTGGACCCTGGGCTTCATGGTGACCTTCGCCATCGGCGGCATGACCGGCGTACTGCTGGCCATCCCGGGTGCCGACTTCGTTCTGCACAACAGCCTGTTCGTGATCGCGCACTTCCATAACGTGATCATCGGTGGTGCGGTATTCGGTTACATCGCAGGTTTCGCGTTCTACTTCCCTAAAGCGTTCGGCTTCAAGCTGCACGAAGGCTGGGGCAAGGCAGCGTTCTGGTTCTGGATCAGCGGCTTCTTCGTCGCGTTCATGCCGCTCTACGCTCTGGGCTTCATGGGCATGACCCGTCGCCTGAACGCCACCACCAACCCTGAGTGGGTGCCGTACCTGTACGTCGCCATGTTCGGTGCGGTGATGATCGCTGTCGGTATCGCTTGCCAGCTGATCCAGCTGTACGTCAGCGTGCGTGACCGCAACAAGCCGGAAAACATGTGCGAGCACGGCGACCCGTGGAATGCACACACCCTGGAATGGTCGACCTCGTCGCCACCTCCGTTCTACAACTTCGCCGTGCTGCCAAAAGCCGACGTTGTCGACCCGTTCACCGAAGCCAAGGAAAACGGCACCGCGTACAAGGCCCCGGCCAAGTACCAGCCGATCCACATGCCAAACAACACCGCGACCGGTGTGGTCATGGGGGCTCTGTTGACCGTGTTCGGTTTCGCGATGATCTGGCACATCTGGTGGCTGGCAATCGCTAGCCTGGCCGGCACCGTGATCTACTTCGTGATCCACGCGGCCCGTGATGATCAAGGCTATATGGTGCCGGTCGACGTGATCGAGCGCATCGAAGCCGAGCAGCACAAGCGTCTGGTAGCGGCAGGGAAAATCCCGGCCACCGCCACCCGTGTTGAAACCTCGTTGGAACAGGCTTAAACCATGTCGAACTTAGTGACCAATGCTGGACACACCCATGTCGATGGACATGGGCATGATGACCATCACCACGACTCGGGCGAGATGACCGTATTCGGTTTCTGGCTCTACCTGATGACCGACTGCATTCTGTTTGCGTCGATCTTCGCGGCGTACGCGGTACTGGTTAACAACGTAGCGGGTGGCCCGTCGGGCCACGACATCTTCGAACTGCCATACGTACTGGGCGAAACCGCTCTGCTGCTGTTCAGTTCGATCACCTACGGCTTCGCCATGCTGGCGTTCTTCAAGGGCAACAAGAAGCAGGTCCTGGGCTGGCTGGCCATGACCTTCATGTTCGGTGCCGGCTTCATCGGCATGGAGATCAACGAGTTCCACGTGTTGATCTCCGAGGGCTACGGCCCTAGCCGTTCCGGCTTCCTGTCTGGGTTCTTCACCCTGGTCGGCACCCACGGTCTGCACGTGACCAGCGGTCTGATCTGGATGGCGATCATGATGTATCAGGTGCAGAAAAACGGCCTGACGGCGACCAACAAGACCCGTCTGAGCTGCCTGAGCCTGTTCTGGCACTTCCTGGACGTTGTGTGGATCTGCGTATTCACCGTTGTTTACCTGATGGGGACTATGTAAATGGCTAACGCACACTCCCACGACGACGCCGGTCACGGCAGCGTCAAGTCCTACGGCATCGGCTTCATCCTGTCGGTGATCCTGACCCTGATCCCGTTCGGTCTGGTGATGTACCCGACGCTGCCGAAGTCGATCACCCTGATGATCGTCGTCGCGTTCGCAGTCATCCAGGTGCTGGTGCACCTGGTGTACTTCCTGCACCTGGACCGTTCGGCCGCGCAGCGTAACAACGTGATTGCGTTTGTCTTCGCCGCGATCGTGATCGTCCTGCTGGTTGGCCTGTCGCTGTGGATCATGTTCAGCATCCACACGTTCATGATGGCGAAGTGAGGTAAGTCCGCATGTCCCTCAAGCACTTTATCCAAATCACCAAACCGGGGATCATTTTCGGTAACGTGCTTTCTGTGGCAGGCGGATTTTTCCTGGCCTCCAAAGGGCATGTCGATCTGGCCATCTTCCTGGCCGCCATGATCGGCACGTCCCTGGTGGTTGCCTCCGGTTGCGTGTTCAACAACTGCATCGACCGCGACATCGACATCAAGATGGAACGCACCAAGAACCGCGTGCTGGTCCAGGGCTTGATCTCCCTGAAACTGGCCCTGATCTATGCGACCGTCCTGGGTGTCGCCGGCGTTGCCCTGTTGTACAAGGTGGCCAACCCGTTAGCCGCCTTGTTCGCGGTGATCGGCTTCGTGATCTACGTCGGCTTCTACAGCCTGTACCTCAAGCGCAAGTCGGTTCACGGCACGCTGGTGGGCAGTCTGTCGGGCGCCATGCCGCCGGTGATTGGCTACGTCGCAGTCAGCAACACCTTCGACGTGGCCGCACTGACCCTGCTGGTGATGTTCAGCCTGTGGCAGATGCCGCATTCCTACGCCATCGCGATCTTCCGCTTCAACGATTACCTGGCCGCATCGATTCCGGTGCTGCCAGTGAAGCGCGGCATCCAGGTGGCCAAGAAGCACATCCTGCTCTACATCCTGGCCTTCCTCGTGGCGACCTTGATGCTGACCTTCAGCGGCTACGCCGGCATGAGCTACCTCGCCGTCGCCGCGGCCATGGGCATGTACTGGCTGTACATGGCCTGGACCGGCTACAAGGCAGTGGATGACACGGTCTGGGCACGCAAGCTGTTCGTGTTCTCGATCTTCACCATTACCGCGTTGAGCGTGATGATGTCCCTGGACTTCAAAGTGCCGGCGGAGTTGTTGCTGACGTACGCGCCTTAAGCGTCGGATGCTGTAAAGAAAAGCCCCGCCTTCGAGAGAAGAGCGGGGCTTTTTGTTGGGGGTAATTTTGATGAACCGTGTTGCCGTCATTGCGAGCAGACTCGCGTAAAGTGGGACGATATGGCACGCGAAAATGCTTACGGATTTACCTTAACTTTCCCACAGGGTTTTCAGGTTGAGGGTCGGAAGTCGCATATCTAGCCTCGGGGATGCTGTCATCACAAGCATCCCAGAGGCTCTACGATGGAACTGCCAGATGTAATCACCCCGCGTGTTAAGACGAATACAGCGTTGGGGCAGGCTTTGATTTCGATGTTCAAATCTGTAGAAGCGGAGCTGGAACTTGAGAACGCAGGACCAGGGGCGGTCAAAATTATCGTCTTCGGTGGCTGCGCTGTTCACCTTTATACCCATCATCGCGTTTCCACCGACGTCGATGCCGAGATTTATGAGGCTCATGTTCCCGAAGGTTTACACCTGCAAACCATGCTCGCAGAGATACCCGAACAGTTTGTTGATGAGCGATCCGGTCGATTGATGGAGCTGAACTACGACCTGCAATACAACACCAGTTTTGGCCCGATACATGAGGACTATTGGGAGCGGAGCCTTCCTTTTGAAGAGTTTCCGATTGAGTCCCCGCTGCACGTTCATATCGCAGCACCTGTCGACATTGCCATCTCCAAGCTGGGCAGGGCGACCGATCAGGACATTGGTGATATCAAGGCACTTCTCAGGGCTGGTTTCATCCTGACTACCGAGTTCCGTCGACTGGCATTGCAGGCGATTGATGTATATGTTGGCAACAAGGAGCCACCAATCTCCGTTCTCACTAATATTTTGCATGATTATCTGGAGAGCACAGATGACGAAGCCCCATAGCGGCCACGTCCTCTTATCCGCCTTGGACACACTGGTAAAGAGACCTTTGAATCAAGCTGATGACGTTGCTCTCGTGAGCGCCGCCAAAGCTGTCTGGTACTCGGACTCAAATCTTGAAAGCGAGGTAACCGCTTTTTTGAATAGTCACACTGACGAAGTGGAGGTTCGGCGCGCTGGCTATCTGCTCGAGCGATTTACTCGATTTACTTGCTTATCCGATCTCCGGGTGTCGGAAACTCTCAATGTACTCGAGCTTTTTGCACATTCGACTTCCGTGCAAGCCGTGATGCTACAAACCATCACGCCACTGCGTCGACGCCGTGATGAGCTCGCTGTCTCTTGGGGGTTGAGTGAGGGCCTTGGCCTAAAAGCCCAAGCCCTCATGCCTTTTCAGACCCGGCATTACGAAGCTGAGCAGCGCGCCATGTTTTCCTGAGCTCTGGTTGCAGCGAAGAGGTTGTATCGTTTGGCCCAAAAGTTGAAACAGCCTGCAGCGCAAAAGCCCCTCCTTTCGAGAGAACGGTGGGGCTTTTTCATTTATGCGCGGTTGTTACATGGTGCATCGAGCACCTTCACCACGTCGTCGATGATTGCCTTGCTCATGTCCTGCAGGAAATGCGAGGCCCAGGCATGCCGATCGCTGTCGCGAACCATGGCTGCGTCTGAGGCGAGCAGTTTGGCGAGGTGGAGCAGGTCGGAGGCGTGGTAGAGGGCTTCGACCACCGGGACACCGGCGTTGATGCGGAACAGTGGTTCGTTAGCGTGGTAGGAGAAGGGGGTGAGGCCGATGGTTTTGAGGTCTTGGGGATTGGTCATTGGGCTTCACCTCCTGTTGGTTGGTAGGTGGTGAATGACGATTGAAGCAGACAGACCAATAGCATTCATGAGTAAAGCTCCCGAATCAAGTTGAGAGCTACCACGTTCGTTATCAGGCGAATGGGTGGCAGCTGTGCGCAGGCTGATAAACCGGAGATACGGGATTCCGGCAGACCCGAAGGTCTCCCACGCACAGCCGCCATTGCACGAATGTGCGGGCATAAAAAAACGCCGGCAATCGTGATTGGTGGCGCTTGTGCGCCCGTATCTTACCCGGGTTATCAGGCCCGGTCGCTGAATTGGCAGCGACCGGGCGAAGTTAGCCGTCAAGGATGAGGTCGGCAATCGTAGCGATCTGGTGGCCGGGGATCTCATTGGACACCACAACCCCTGTGGGAGCGGGCTTGCCCGCGAAGGCGGTGGGTCAGGCAACATTGATGCTGGATGTGACGGCCTCTTCGCGGGCAAGCCCGCTCCCACAGGATTGAGGGCAGTCAGTTATTTAAGTGGTTTATCAAGCAACCGGAAAAAGCGCTCGCGCACCTGCAAGCTGTCACTGTGAGCCACGTTGAAGCGCAGGAACTGGCTGGCATCCGGCCCTTTGCTCAGCAAGGTGCCCGGCGCCAATACCATATTGTTATCCAGACCTTGTCGAGCCAGGTTCTCGGCATGCAAGCCGTCCGGCAACCGTGCCCAGATAAACACGCCTTCTCCCGGCAACGACGACAATGAACATCCGGCTTCCGCTAGCCAACTTGCTACCCGGCTGTTCGATTCATACAACCGATCCACTGTGCGCCGCGCATGCTTGGCATAGCTGCCGTCGTTGAGCATGGTGCAGGTGATTTGCTCCGCCAGCTCCGACGTCACCCCGCCGCAAGCCATTTTCAGGGCGATCATTCGTGCCGCCAATTGTGGCGAGAGCACGGTGTAGCTGACCCGGCTGTTGGCGGTCAGGGTCTTGGAGAAGCCGGAGACATAACTCACGTTGTCCAGCCCGCTGGCGGCCAGGCGCGGGGTGCGGCGTTGCTGGATGTCGCAGTACAGATCGTCTTCGACGATGTGGAAGCCATGGCGGTGGCTCAGTTCCAGCAAGCGGTAGACCTGGGCCGGGGTGAACGAGTGGCCGGTGGGGTTATGCAGCGTGCTGTTGGTCATGTACAGCACGGGTTTGTGGGCGATCAGCAGTTGCTCGAAGGCGTCGAGGTCCATGCCGTCGCAATCCCGGGCGATGGTGATGACTTTGGCCCCGTGCAACGCCAGGTTGGCGTGCATGTTGAAGTAGCAGGGGTCGTCGAGCAGCACGGTGTCGCCGGGTTTGACCAACAGGCGCATCAGCAGGTCGATGGCCTGCATGGTGTTGGCGGTGGTGATGATCTGGTCCACCGGCGCTTCGATGCCGAAGGTCGCCAGTTTGACCCGTAGGGCCTGGCGCAACGGCAAGTAACCGCCGGCCACGCCGTACTCGCCCATGCGCAACGACGTCGCCCGCAAGGTACTGCGCACGGCTTTCTGCAGTTCTTCCGCGGGTAGCCACGAGGTTGGCAGAAAACCGCAGCCGGGGCGCAGCGCGCCGTTGTCCAGCAGCAGTGCGCGACGAATCACGCTGAGGGTGTCCTGGGGTTGCAGGTCCGGGCCGGTGCCGCTTTTCAGCGCCGCTTCGGAGCGATGCACGTAATGCCCGGAGCCCTGGCGAGACACCACCAGCCCCTTGGCCCGCATGCGATCCAGGGCATCGACCACCGTGGACTTGCCCACGTTCATCAAGTCGGAGAGTTCGCGAATCGGCGGCAGCTTGGCGCCGTGGGGCAGGCCACCGGTGCTGATGGCTTGCGTCAGCTGATCGACGATCTGCTGCACCAGCGGCACGCCGGGCTGGAATTCAATGGCGGCAATGACTGCTCGTTGAACCTGCATTTTACTGGTCTCTCCGGCAGTAAAGTTCGTTGGATTCTATACGAACTTGCACTGATCAGGACAAGCCTCTCTCTCTACCATGCCCTTACAGACTTTTCTGAATGTCGGCCTTTGTCGGCGGGCATTCACCCGGTTCCTGAGGTGCTGCATGAGTGTCGAAACAACGGTCGCGGTAGCCAAACCGGTCATTAACCTGCGGTTATTCACGATCCGGATCATCACCGCCGTCTCGCTGTTTGCGGTGCTGGGCAAGGCCAACGTCTGGCTCGACACCGCCACCAACAGCATCCTGGCCCTTGGATATCGCGCCTCGTTGCTGCTGTTGCCCCTGACTTTACTGGTGCTTGGCCGCCGTTCCCTGAGCGTCACGCTGCTGTGTGCCGGCCTTGGCCTGGTGCTGCTGGCGCTGACCAGCCATCAAGGCATGGTGATGTTTGCCGCCGCACTGTTTGCCTACGGCATTGCCATTGCCGGTTACCTGATCAAGAGCGAAGCGGCCCAGACCAAGGAAGGCGCGGCCTACAACCGCGTGGCCATGAACATGGGCAGCCTGGTGGCCGGTTTGATCCTGCTGTCGCCACTGCTCACTCCAACCATGTTTTTTCTCGGTGCGGCTGCGTTCGTATTGCTGTGCCTGCCGATCGCCCTCGGCGCGACCTTCACCACCGAGCCGGTGGTAGCCCGCCCGGCCACTCAGGCCGGCAGCAACTGGGGCAACAAACTGCCCTGGGTGATTGCCGGGATCATCATGGGCATCAAGCTGTTCGGGGTGTTCTCGATCCTGCCACAGGCGATCCTGCTCAATACCGGCGAGCTGCCGGCCTGGTACGGCTTGATGCTGATCCTCAACAGCGCCGTGGTGGTCTTCGCCCAGGTGCCGGTGATGAAGCTGATCGAGCGCACCGGGCGTTTCAAGGTCGTGGCGGTGATCGGGATCATCGTCGGCGGCTTTGCGGTGCTGTCTGCGCCAGCCGCGTTCCACGTCGAAACCCTCGCCGGGGCGCTGGTCTGGGTGGCGCTGCTGTCCATCGCCGAATGCGCCTTCAGCTACCTCGATTACTTCTCGGTCAAGCAGAACAACATGTTCGTCAAGGAAGTGTCCCTGGGGGTGGGGGCCGGTCTGACCGTGTTGATCATGCGGGTGGTACCGGCGCCGTACAACGCGCTGGTGCTGGCCGCCATCGGTGCCGCAGGGATCCTGGCCTGGTATTGGCTCAACCGTAAATCCAATGCGTCGTTGCATGACTGAGTCATCGCCGTTGCGGATTTCACTTTGCAGGTCGGGGGCATTATGAATACGACTTCATGCGTAGTAGTGGTCGGTTACAACGGCAATCGGGTTCACGACATCCAGAAGCTGCGCGAGCTGTGCAAGTCGCTCTACAACGCCAGGCTCATCCTGCTGGTCGAGAAAATTCAGCTCCATGACGACCAGGTGGCCGACCACGTCTGCAGCACTTCACTGGCCGAAGACGATGTGGCGACGTCCCTTGAACTGGTGGTGGGGTGCCTGAATGCCGACAGCTGGAAGCTGATCGGCGTACTGCCGTTCTCCGATCGCGGCGTGCTGCTTGGTGCAGCGCTGGCCAGTCATTTCGGCCTGCCGGGCATAACCCCGGGCGAAGCGCGGGCGGGCCTGGACAAGCAGATTTTCCGCCAGCTCGAAGCGGCGGCCAGCACCGCCCCCGAAGAATACCGGCCGGTGTTTTCCGCGCGGGTCGAAAGCCTGTCGGAACTGCGCCGGCGAGTCGTCGAACTGGGTGGCAAGGCCTTCATCAAACCGGCCTGCGAAGGCGCGAGCCGGGGCTGTCGCGTCATCCATCGCCCTTCGGAATGCGATGACGCCTGGCTCGCCCTGAAGCCTTACCGCGAAGGCGGCATCGTTCTTGAAGAACTGGTGCAGAACGCCCGGGAATACAGTTGGGACTACGTGGCCGGCAGCACCTGGGTGACGGAAAAAACCACCACCGAAGGCGCCTACCGCGCAGAGATCCAGCAAGTCGTACCCGCACCGCTGCCGGCTGAGGTGCAGGCACGTTTGATGGCAGCCGGTCGGCATATGTCGGGCCTGGTGTCCCGGAACAATGGGGCCTGGCACAACGAAGTGTTCCTGCGCAGTGACAACCTGACCTCGGCCGTGGAAACCAACATGCGCCCCGGCGGCATGCACATTTGGGACTTGGCCAAACGTGCCTTCGTCAATTTCGATCCGTGGGAACGCTGGGTGCGCTGGGCGGTGGAAGGCAAGACCCAACAGCATGAGCCAGTGGCCCGCGGTTATTGCGGCATACGCCTGCTCAGGGCGCCGGCCGGCGGCATCCTGCGCGCGACGCCGGACATCGAGGCCCTGGCCCGCGCCCTGCGTATCGACCTGGTGGAGGGGCAGTACGCCAAGCGTGTCGGTGACTCGGTCAGCGCGCAGATCAAGGACAACTTCTCATTCATCGGCCACATCGTGTTGTTCAACGAACACTACGGGCAACTGAGCAACGACCTGTTGCGTCTGGCCGAGGTGATTGAGTCACGCATCGAGGTGACTTGCCTGGCACCGGCCACCCGAGCGGTGTGTTGAACAGGCAAGCACCAACGTTTTTGTATTTCTGATCAAGAGGTTCGATCAATGATCCAGCACATGACCTGCGATGAACGCTTCATCGCCCTGGCCAAAGAGTTTGGTTATGACATCTACGACGAAAACACCGCAGGCGGGCATTACGCACCGCTGATCCGTCACCACGATGAGCTGTACATCAGCGGCCTGGTGCCGCGCATGAACGGCAAGATCCATTACCCCGGCCGCGTCGGGCTGGACCTCACCATGGCCGATGCGCAAGCGGCCGCCAGCATCAGCGCGATGCGTGGGCTGGCGTTGATCGTCGATGCCATTGGCTCGCTGGACAAGATCAAGTCATTGATCCGGGTAACGGTCTATGTGAAGTCCACGGCGGACTTTGTCGATTTGAGCGAAGTGGCCAACGGCGCCTCGGATGTATTCAGTCATGTGCTGGGCGATGCTGGTAAACATACGCGCACCACGGTGGGTGTTTATCAGTTGCCCAAGAACGCCGCGATAGAAGTGGACATGATCGCCGCCTTGCGCCCATCGGTTTTGTAAGTTGTTTCCCGACTTTACAGTGCTGAACCCTTAACTTAAGGTTTAGCGCTAAAGTATGGGGAATAATAAGAAAGGACGTGCGAATGGATAACTTTCAAGGTGCGTTTTTTTCATATAAGGACTTTCGTCAGAGCCTGCACCATCGAACGCCAAGACCCAAGGTATGGAAAGGCACTGAACTGGCGGGTATGCGTCAGACCCTTGAAGCCAGCGACGTTGATATTGTCGCGTTGGCTCACGACAAGAGCATTGAAGGCTGTGAGGTGACGCCTGGCATGGCGATCGCCATGCAATGGCTGAACCCCGGCGTGACGCTCAACGGCCATGCCCATTCCTGGTGGCATCTGTTTGTCATCCAGTGCGGCAGCGGCGTGTTGACCCTCGGCGATGCCGACGGGGTCAACGTCAGTGGCGGCGACGTGTTGCTGGTGCCGGCCTGGACCAGGCACGGCTTCGTCAACACCAGCAGACACGAGCCTCTGGCGATGCTGAACATGAGCAATATGCCGCAAATGGCACTGCTCTCGAACTTCGCCGACAGCCATGGCCTGATCACCACCCAGCCGTAATTTTCCACCGCAACAGCCCAGGGAGCCCACCTTCGTCGGCTCCCTTTTTTTTGTTTTTCTGACCTGCCCCGGTAACGCCTTTTGCAGCGTTATTGCCGGGGTTTTGGCTGCGTGTCTGTCGGTGGAAAACAACTTTCTGTATCGATTGAAACGGGCAAATTCTGTATCTATCCAGCCTGGGTTCAACTAACTACGATCACTTCCAATGCACGTTGATCCCTGCAGTCAGTGAATGGAGTGTTCTATGGAAAACAGGAAGCTAAAACTGTATGTCGGCGCTGATCATGTCAGCGCTTTTGCGATGTCGGCTTTTGTGGCGCTCAAGGAAAAGCAACTTTCATTTGAACTTGTTACTGTTGAGCTAAAAGCACGAGAAAACTACCTGGCGAGTTATCGCGATCTTTCGCTGACCTGCAAAATTCCAACGTTAGTTCACGACGATTTTGCCTTGTCGGAGTCATCGGCGATTGCCGAATACCTCGATGAACTCTCCCCGGGGCATAAAAAACTCTATCCGCAGGACCTCCAGCAGCGCGCCCGTGCCCGTCAATTGCAGGCCTGGTTGCGCAGTGACTTGTTGGTGGTGCGCAAGGAGCGCCCGTTTGACCTGGTGTATTTCGGCAAGAAAAACACCGCGCTGTCCGACGAGGCCCAAGCCGCCGTCGAGCGCCTGTTCTTCGTCGCCGGGCATCTGCTGGAAGAGGGCGCCGAGCATCTGTTCGGCGACTGGAGCATTGCCGACACCGACCTGGCAATCATGCTCAACCGACTGGTTGCCAATGGCGATCCGGTACCGGCGCGGCTTGCGGCGTATGTGCGCCGCCAGTGGGATCGCGACAGCGTCCGGGCGTGGATGGACATAGAGCGCAAAGCGCCGGCCATCGCGTAACAACACTCAGGGCAATCACCAGGAGCGCGGCCATGCAAGGACTGTCGGAGCACGAACGCTACAAACCCTATAACTCACGCACCATCCGCGACACACCTTACTGGCACAAGCTGACGCCGGCGTTGCAGGAGGCCATGACCGTGGTAGCCCGGGTCATGCCGTTTCGCACCAACGAATACGTGCTGGGCACGCTGATCGACTGGAACAACATTCCGGACGATCCGGTTTTCCGCATGACCTTTCCCCACAAGGACATGTTGCTGGCGGAGGAATATGCCTCGCTCAAACAACTGATCGAGCTGGATGACAGCGCAGCGATCAAGCGTCGGATCGAGGCGATCTGGCGGCGCATGAATCCGCATCCGGCCGGGCAGTTGACCCACAACGGAGTCACCCTCAACGGCAAAGTCCTGCCGGGCATCCAGCACAAGTATCGCGAGACCGTGCTGTTTTTCCCCGGTGCCGGTCAGACTTGTCACGCGTACTGCACCTTCTGTTTCCGCTGGGCGCAGTTCATCGGCGAGGAAGAACTCAAGTTCAACGCTCGCGAGTCCCAGGAGCTGGTCAGTTACCTGAGGGTGCACAGCGAAGTGACCGACGTGCTGATTACCGGCGGCGACCCGATGATCATGAACACCCGCTCCCTGGCCGGTTACATCGAGCCGTTGCTGGCGTTGCCACACCTGAAGAACATCCGCATCGGCACCAAGTCCGTGGCGTACTGGCCACAGCGTTTTGTCAGCGACAAGGATGCGCCTGAGCTGCTGGAACTGTTCCGACGCATCGTCGCGGCGGGGAAAAACCTGTCGATCATGGGCCACTACAACCACCCGGTGGAGATCCGCCAGGCCATCGCCCGCCAGGCCATCGAGCGCATTCGTTCGACGGGCGCGACGGTGCGCATGCAGGCGCCGGTGATCCGCCACATCAACGAAAACCCCGCCGATTGGGCCGCGCTGTGGACCGAAGGCGTGCGGCTCGGGGCCGTGCCTTATTACATGTTCGTCGAACGCGATACCGGCCCCAGCCACTACTTCGCAATGCCGCTGGCTAGGGCCTTCGAGATCTTCCAGGCGGCGTACCGCACTGTGTCGGGGCTGGCGCGCACGGTGCGCGGGCCGTCCATGAGCACCTTCTACGGCAAGGTGTTGATCAACGGCATCGAGACCGTCGCCGGGGAAAAGGTTTTCGTCTTGCAGTTTCTCCAGGCACGCAATCCGCAATGGGTGTTGCGCACGTTCTACGCGCGCTTCGATCCACAGGTGACCTGGTTCGACGACCTGCAACCGGCCTTCGGCGAGCGTGCGTTCTTCTTTCAGACCGAGCTCAGCGCTGTGCCGGAATTGATACCCGTGTTGCTGGAAACGGCGTAGGAAAATTCATGAACAATGGGGAGATATGGATATGAGCAGTATCCCGTTTGATCAACGCGAGGGCGTTATCTGGCTCGACGGCGAGTTCGTCGAGTGGTCCCGGGCGCAGTTGCATGTGCTGACCCATGGCCTGCATTACGCGAGCACCGTGTACGAAGGCGAGCGGGTCTACAACGGCAGGATCTTCAAGCTGCGCGAACACAGCGAGCGCTTGTATCGCTCGGCGCAACTGATGGACTTTGCCATCCCCTATGAACTGGCTGAACTGGAGGCGGCCAGCCACGAATTGCTGCAACGCAACCAGGTCGTCGACGGCTATCTGCGCCCGGTGGCCTGGCGCGGCAGCGAGATGATTTCCACCTCGGCGCGTTTCAACCGTGTGCACGTGGCTATCGCGTGCTGGCAGTGGCCGAGCTATTTCGACCCGGCGGCACGCATGGCCGGCATCCGCTTGAAAACCGCGACCTGGCGTCGCCCGCCACCGAGCAGCAGCCCGTTCGAAGCCAAGGCCTCCGGGCATTACCAGATCGCCACGCTGAGCAAGCACGACGCCGAGAACACGGGTTACCACGATGCGCTGATGCTCGACTGGCGCGGCCACGTGGCCGAAGCCACCAGCGCCAATGTGTTCTTCGTCAAAGGCCGGACGCTGCACACCCCGGTGCCGGATTGTTTCCTCAACGGCATCACCCGCCAGACCGTGATCGAACTGGCCAAGGCGCTGGATTACCAGGTGGTCGAACGCACGATTTTGCCTACAGAGCTTGGCGACTTCGACGAGTGTTTTCTCACCGGCACCGCTGCCGAAATCACCCCGGTACAGAGCATCGACGAGCAGCACTATCGACCGGGTGACGCCTGCCGCGACTTCATCGCCGCTTACACCTCAATCGTAAACGCCTGATCACCGCCAGGAATCTCACCATGTCAGACCAAGGGATTGTTACGTCTCAACCTTGCATTTCGCTCGGCCATCGTCACGAAGAACTGTCGACGTTGGGCTGGACGGTGCTGACCCCCGATGAATTTGCCGATGATGTCGTAGGCACCTTGTGCGAATTCGGCCCGATCATTCCGCAATTCAACGGCCAGATGGCCTTTCCCATTACCCGCAAGCCGGGTTACGAAGACTTGCCGTATTCCCAGAGCATGAACGGCATCGGCCCGCATACTGAAGCGCCGGTGTACGGGCCGCCGCCGCGCTACCTGGCGTTGCATTGCCATAAACAGGCCACGTGCGGTGGCGGGCACACCGGTTTGGTGGACGGTTACGAATTTCTCAAGTCCCTCGAACACAGCGAACCGCAACTGCGTGAATGGCTGGATGACACGCCGGTAGAATTTGTCGCCACCGCCAAACCCGGTGAGCCGGGACAGCGGCGGGTCAAGGAGTACATCCTCACGCCTACGGAGGACGGGGATATTTTCCGCTTCAGCTACAACCAGTTTCACTACGGCGACGTGAACCCGTCCAAAGAAGCGTTGCAGCAATCACTGGTGACCAACAGCACCTCGCCGCTGGCCAGGTTTGCCGTGCTCGGCGAAGCGTACTTCGTCGAGCACAACGTTCCGGTGCTGATTCCCGACGGATGCCTGCTGATTTGGGATAACTGGCGAATGATCCACGCCCGCAGTCGTTACACTGACCCGGCGCGCAACCTGACCCGCTATTGGCTGGCCTGATTTTTCCGGCGCCCTTCATTCTTTTGGCGTACCCCTTGGCGGGTACGCGCCTTACAGGTATCGCGTCATGCAGACAGCAATCGAGATCGCCCAGGTCGATCATCAACTGATCGTGCGGCTCAACCAGGCCTGGACCAAGCGCGCCACGGTGTGTTCGCCGGACAGGGGCCAGGTCGAAGAAGTGTTCGACCCGGCGCGCCCGGACTACCCGGAGTGCATGGTGCCGTTCTTCCACCATCCGAAATTCCAGGCCTTGAGCGACGAGCTCAAGAGCAGCGTGGTGACCTGGGGCTGGATCGGCTACAACCTGCGCACCGTCACCGCCGAGGAACATGTGGTCAATCCGGCGCTGAGCGTCATCGCCAATCAGTACCTGGGCAAGGATGACTGGCACTTTCGCGAGGCCATGCAACAGACCCTGATCGACGAGCACTACCACACGCTGATGCACCTGCGCGCCATCGAGCGGACCAAGTTGGACCGGGCGCTGGATCAGGACCTGGACTTGCCACCCTCCGTCACTTACCTGCGCCTCAAAGCCCAGCGTGAAGCGCTGCCCGAGCAATGGCAGCGGGATTTGGCGGCGATCACTTTTGCGGTGGTGGCCGAGATCAGCGTCAACGCTTATCTGGACTTGCTGGCGGACGACCAGACCATCCAGCCGCAGAACCGCCGGGTGGCCGAGCTGCACAACCGTGACGAGTACGCCCACAGCAAGGTGCTGGCCGAAGTGTCCAAGGTCATGTACGCGAACATGCAGCCCATCCAGCGGGAATTTTTCGCACGCAACCTGTCGGTGGCGCTGAGTGCTTTTATCGCTCAGGACTACTCGATGTGGGAGGCGATTCTGACGCAGCTCGGGGTCGAGGACGCGGCGCTGATCATTGCCGACACCCGCGAGAGCAACAAGAACGCGACCATCATGCGCGACTACAGCGGTCTGCATAAGCTGGCTCAGGACCTGGGCATCAGCGACCAGATCGATTTCGATTTCCGTCCGACCCTCAAAACCACGGCGGTCGCCTGAACCCGGAGGTGTCCATGTCTGCTCCTGTGTACGAAGTGTTCGCCATCCGTGTCGGCGCAAATGCCCAGCGCACCGCCAGGGAGAACTTTCTCTACGACGCCTGCTGCGGTGATCCGAATGCGCCGATGCCGCTGGACTACTACTTCTGGGTCATCCGTAACGAGCAACAGGTGATCGTGGTCGACACCTGTTTCCAACCGGCTACGGCGGACCGGCGCAATCGCCAGATGTACCGCCTGCCGGAAGAATCCCTGCGGCAACTGGACATCGATCCGGCGCAGATCGAGCACCTGATCCTGACCCATTTGCACTGGGATCATGCCGGCAACCTCGGGCTGTTCCCCAAGGCCACCGTGCATTTGCAGGAAGCGGAGCTGCGTTTCTGCACCGGGCCGAAAATGGCCCATCGCACTGTGAACAAAACCTACGAGGTCGAGGACGTGATGTCGGCGCTGCCGCCGCTGTTCGAAGGGCGGATGCGTTTGCTCAACGGTGTTGTCGAGGTCGTTCCCGGCGTGACCCTGCACCCGGTGGGCGGGCATACGCCGGGCAGCCAGGTGGTGCGGGTGAATACCGGACGCGGATGGATTGTGCTGGCCTCGGATGCCGCGCATTTGTGGGTCAACATTCGTGAGCGCAGTCCGTTTCCGATTCTCGATGACCTGGCGCAAACCCTCGAAGCCTTCACCGAGATCGACCGCCTGGCCGACAGCGAAGACCACATTATCCCCGGCCACGACCCGCTGATCGCCGAGCGCTTCCCGCATTGGAATGACGACCCGCATATCATTTGCCTGCACCAGAATCCGCTTTGAAAATCACCCCCAAAACCTGTGGGAGCGGGCTTGCTCGCGAAAGCGTCAGTACATTCAAAACTGACGTGTCTGATACACCGCTATCGCGAGCAAGCTCGCTCCCACAGGATCGCGGTTAACCCTGATGTTGGAGCAGGCGGCCCAAGGTCTGCACGGCCTCATCAATGCGCGGCGAATACGGCGCGCCACAGCCAATGCGCACAAAGTGATCGAAACGCCTGGCATTGGAAAAGATATCCCCAGGTGAAATCTGGATGCCGGCCTTCAACGCGTCGTGAAAAAACGCCATCGATGAATTCCGGCGAGGTAGTTCCACCCATAACAGCGTGCCGCCCTGGGGATTGGTCACGTGGGTGCCGAGGGGGAAGTAGCGAATAATCGCCTCGCTCATCTGTTGACGTTGTTGGGTCAGGGTTTTCCTCAACCGCCGCAGGTATCGCTCGTAGGATGGTGTACGCATGAATTCGCTGGCCGCCAATTGCGATAACGCCTCGCACCCCCGCGACTGCGCATGTTTGAGCATCTCCACGCGGTCGTGCCATTTGCCGGCGCTGATCCAGCCCAGGCGCATGCCCGGTGCCAGGGTTTTGTTCAGCGAGGCGCAATAGATCACGTTGTCGGTGCTATCCCAATGTTTGAGCGTGGACAGCGGCTGCTCGGTGTCCACCAGGTCGCCGTAGGTGTCGTCCTCGATCAGCACGCTGTTGTGCTCGGCGCACAGTTTCACCAGCCGTGCCTTGTTGGCGTCGGGCATGATGCTGCCCAGCGGGTTTTGCAGGTTGGGAATGACAATCAACGCCTTGATCCGTTCGGGGCCTTGCAGCAGCCGTTGCAGGGCCTGCAGATTGAGCCCGGTGTGGGCCGAGGCCGGGACTTCCAGCACGCGCAGGTTCAGGCTTTCGAGAATTTGCAGCAGACCGTAGAACGTCGGCGACTCCACGGCCACGGTGTCGCCGGGGCGGGTGACCGCGCGCAAGGCCAGGTTGATTGCTTCGGTGGCGCCGTTGGTGATCACGATCCGCTCGGGGGCCAGGTGGGTCTTGCTGGCCAGTGCCCGTCGGGCCAGGATGTTGCGCAATGCGCTGTTGCCGCAGGCGCCGCCCGCGGTGCCGAACAGGCGGGCGTCGTAGCGCAGCGCCTTGATCATGTTGTCTTGCAAGGTCTTCAGTGGGTAAAGCTCCGGCGCGCAGTAGGCGCTGGCGAAGTTGACCTTGATCGTCGCGCGCTGGCTGGCCTTGAGCACCGCGCAGACCTGTTCATGAATGCCGACATACGCGCGGGTATCCAGCGCTGGCGCCAGGGCAATCGGGGCGGGCCTGGGCAGGGTGTCGGGCTGGCGAATGTAGTTGCCGGAGCGCGGCCGGGCTTCCAGCACACCGCAGTCTTCCAGTTCCCGGCACACCTGCACGGCGGTCGACAGGCTGACGGCGTGTTTTTCCATCATCAACCGGATCGAGGGCAGGCGTTCTCCGGTTTTCAGGGTGCCGCTGCGGATAGCGTCCAGGTAGTGGTTGGCCAACTGGCGATACAAGGGGGGCGTGTTCATGATGACCTCGGCAGTTGCACCACTGAGGTCTGGGCTGGAAAGTGAGTTGACGCTCCCCGCAGGCGGACCCGTGGTGCTCATGGGTGAAGGGAAGTGGTGTTCTGCGTCGATACTGGAAGAGTAATCGTGGTTTTGCCCGAATCACGGGCAATAAAAAGCCCCGCACTGATGGCGGGGCTTTTTAGTCAGTCGCTGAAGACCTTGTGGCGAGGGGGCTTTACTGTGCGACGATGGAATAACCGTCGAACGCGGTCTGCTGCTGCAGGGCGGTGATGATGTTCTTGCGGTTGACCGCTTGCTCGGCGCCGCTGTTGTCCAGGAACGTCTCGCTTTCCAGTTCCGCTTCCTCGCCTTCGCCAACGAAAGTGAAACCGAGGAACTCCAGGGCTTCACGGTCGACGTTCAGGCGCGAGCGCGGGGTGCGCAACGGCAAGGTGACGCTCATGCCGTCCTTGCTGATGGTGAACACTTCGACTTCTTTCTTGGCCTTGGCGGCTTTGCTCTTGCCGCCACTCGGGTTGCTGATGGCCTGGTGGGTCTGGTTCAGCACCTTCAGGGCCAGGCCGTAGACGATTTCCTGGAACGCCGGATCGTCCTTGAAGCTGGACAGGATGCGGCTGATCGGGAATTTGCTGCTCAGGTCTTCGAGGGCGGCGATGTCGGCGGCCTCGGCGTCCTTGAGTTGCTTGAGCTGGCCCATCAGTTCGTAGGCTTTATCGTCGTCGAAGCTGTCGTGGGCCTGACGGATCGCGGCACGCAGTTCGCGGATCTGGTCGCTTTCGCGGGTGGACTGGAAAGCGTCCAGCACCATCTCGCTGATGGTCTTGGCCTGGGACACGTGTTGTGAAAGATTGATGGAGTTTTCGTATTCCGCTTTGGACGACAAGGTGACTACGGTTTCAGCGGTATTGGAATCGGACATTGAAATTTCACTACTTTTTTAGCTTGAATTGGGGCGAGAAAGCCCGGGGGCTTTTTCAGGTCGCCTAATCTATTGGACCGGGGCGGCGTTGTCACGACCCAATAGACGAAGCCCCTGTAGGAGCTGCCGCAGGCTGCGATCTTTTGATCTTGATTTTTTAATATCAAAAGATCGCAGCCTGCGGCAGCTCCTACAGGGGCGCGTATTCAATCAAGGAAGCAGGAGTTTCTGCGCCCGCTTATCCGCCAGATGCTGAACCACCAGCCGGCCGATCAGCACCAGCAGGGTCAGGCTGATCAGCAACACCGAAATCGCCGCGACGCTCGGGTCGACGTTATCGCGCAGGCCGCTCCAGATGCGTTTGGGCAGGGTGTCGACGTTGACGCTGGTGATGAACAACGTCACCGCCACCTCTTCCCAGGACAAGGCGAAACCCAGCAGTGCGGTGGAGGCCAGGCCCAGTTTCAGGTTTGGCAAAATCACCATGAACGTGGTCTGCATCAGGCTGGCGCCGAGGTTGCGCGAGGCCAGTTCAATGCGCCGGTCAATCTGGCTGAGGGCAACCAGCATGGTCACCACGCCGTACGGCACCACCATGATCACGTGGGCAATCACCACGCCGGTCAGGGTGTCGTAGCCCATGCCCGGTGCGAAGCGGCCGAGCTTGGTCTCCATGAAGTACAGCACCAGCGCGGAAATCACCGGCGGAATCGCCATCGGCAACAGCACCAGGCCCATCAGCGCCGTGGCCCATTTGGAGCGCATGTACCAGATGCCGAGGCTGAAACTCGCTGCCAGCAACGTGGCGATAATGCTGGTGGCAAACGCGATGGTCAGGCTCTGGCTGATGGCGTGGAACCAGTCCGGGTTGCTCACCAGGGCCTCGTAGTGGCGCAGCGACCAGTTGCCTTCGGGCATCGACAGGAAGCGTTTGCTGGTGAACGACACCGGAATGACCGTCAGCAGCGGGAACAGCATGAAGGCCATGGCGACCACGGCCAGCAGCCGGGTACTCAGGCTTGTGCGATGGGTATTCATAGTGATCTCAGCCTGCCAGTCGGTTCACGCGGGTCATTTTCAACAGCACCCAGATCAGCGCGCTGACCAGGGCCAGCAACACCACGCTGAGCGCAGCCCCCAGGCCCCAGTTGCTGGTCTGGAACATTTGCAGGAACACATATTCGGCGATCATTACTGTTTGCCCGCCACCCAACAGCACCGGGGTGATGAAGAAGCCCAGGCAGAACACGAAGACCATGATGAACGCACCCAGAATGCCCGGCAGGGTCTGCGGCAGCAGCACTTGCCAGAAGGTGCGCAAGGCACCGGCACCCAGGCCCCGGGAGGCCATGAGCACACGCTGGTCCAGTTGACGCATGGTCGACAGCAGCGGGAATACCGCATAAGGAATCATCACGTGGAGCATGCCGATGACCACGCCGATTTCATTGCGGCTCAGTTGCAGCGGCTGATCGATCAGCCCCATGCCCATCAGCCCGTTGTTGAGCACGCCGTTGCTGCGCAGGGCGATCAGCCAGCCGAAGGCCCGCACCAGCACGGAAATCCAGAACGGGATGAAGATGCAGATCTCCACCACCCGCTGCCAGAACGGCGGGCTGAACACCCAGCAGTACGCCAGCAGATAACCGATCATCAGGGCCAGGCCACTGACGGTCAGGCACAGGCGCAAGGTGCGCCAGAGCATTTCGTGGATCGCCGGGTCCGTGGCGATGCGCTGGTACTGCTCGATGCCCGGTGTCGGCAGCGAGAAGCTCCAGCCGACCACGCCGAGAAACGGCAGCACGTAGAAGACCAGCAGCAACACCGGCAGCGGAAACAGCAGCAGGCCGCGCTCCAGGCCCGGCGAACTGAACCGGGGCTTGGGGTGGGTCAGGGTTGAGGCCAGGGTGGTAGTCATGGTCACAGGCTCACTTGGACAACCGCGTCAGATACTCTTCCAGGGCTTTGGAGTAGTTATCGGCGTACCACTGGGCGTTGAGGGCGATCTGCTTTTTCAGGTTTTCTTCGGAGGCGCAGTTGGCTTCCAGTTGCTTGGCCGACATCAGCTTTTGCGTGGCGCTGTTGGAAGGCCCGTTGCCCAGCAGTTCGAACAGCTTGAGCTGGCCTTCGGGTTGCAACGCCTGCTGGATGAACTGCATGGTCGGTTGCGTACCACCCGGGTTGCCGTTCAATACCGCCCAACTGCTGGAGTTGATGAAACCGTTGTCGAAGCTCCAGCGCACGCGGTTGTCGGTGTCTTCGCTGAGCAGCTTGGCGCGTGTGTGCCAGATCGCACCCACCGACACTTCGCCTTCGACCATCAGTTGCTGGCTCTCGGCCCCCGAGCTCCAGAACGACAGGACGTGAGGCTTGATCTCGTCGATCTTCTTCATCGCCCGTGGCACGTCCAGCGGGTAGAGCTGATCAGGCGGAACGCCGTCGGCGAGCAGTGCCGCTTCGAGCATGCCGTTCATCCACTTGTACAGCGTGCGTTTGCCGGGGAATTTCTTCACGTCCCAGAAGTCGGCCCAGGTCTTGGGCCCGTTGTCGCCGAACTTTTCGCTGTCCCAGGCCATGACGTAGCTGAACTGGTAGCTGGCGATACCGAAATCGGAGGACAGCGCCGGGGCCACCTGATCGCGCTTGATGGTGTTGTAGTCCAGCGGTTGCAGGATCTTTTCCCGGCCCAGCACGAGGGCGCTGTAGCTCTCGACGTCGACCACGTCCCAGCTCGGTTGACCGCTGGCCAGTTGCGAGCGGATCGCGCCTTCGGTCGGGCCGGCGCCGTCGATGCGCACCTGGATACCGGTGTTTTTGGTGAAGGTGTCGGTCCACGCCGAACGGAACGCGTTCAGGGCATCGCCGCCCCAGTTGACCACCACCAGTGGCTTGTCCGCCGACCAGCTGATGCCGCTGCGCAACGCCAATGGCACCGCCGCCAGCAGGCCCATGGCCTGGATGAAGGTGCGACGGTTGATCTGACCGTCACGGGTCTTTTCGATAAGCACTTCGATGCAGTCTTGTTGGTGATCCTGGCGCATGGACAAGTCCTCAAGCGGCGGGTGTGGCAGCGCACACTGGCCTTTTTGTTGTCATTGGAAGAGAGCTTTGTGTCGCAGTTTTTTGGGGTCAGGCCTGCAGCAGGAAGCTTTGCTGCACCGGCCAGCTCAGCCACACCGGCGCGCCGCTGGGCATCAGTGCGCCCGGGTGATTGCCGGGCACGGACAAGTTGATCGGCAGCGTATCGCCGCCGACCTTGAGCGCCAGGTGGGTGCTGGAGCCTTGGTAGACCTTGTCGGTAAGTTGCGCGGGCATCACGTTGTAGCCCTCCGTGGTCGGGCACTCGCTGTGCAGTTCCATGTGTTCCGGGCGCACGGCCAGCACGATCGGTGCCGCGCTCAGTGCGTTCGGAGCCAGGGCGTGCAATACGCTGGTGCCGCAACGGCCGCTGGCGGTCTGGCCGTTGCGGGTCAGGTTGTCCAGCGGGAACAGGTTCATCTTGCCCAGGAACTCGGCGACGAAACGGCTCTCGGGGCGGTTGTAGATGTTCTCCGGAGTGTCTATCTGGGTCAGCTTGCCGTGGTTGAAGATCGCGATGCGCGAGGACAATGCCAACGCTTCGTTCTGATCGTGGGTGACGAACACGAAACTGGTGCCGACCTGACGGTGGATGCGTTGCAACTCGGTTTGCAGTTGTTCGCGCAGGTTCTTGTCCAGCGCCGACAGCGGCTCGTCGAGCAGCAGCAGTTCCGGCTCGAACACCAGCGCCCGGGCAATCGCCACGCGCTGCTGCTGGCCGCCGGACATCTCGGCGGGCCTCTTGTGCATGTGCGCACCGAGGCCGACCACTTCAAGGATGTGCTTGACCCGGCGATTGCGTTCTTCGGCCGGGACTTTGCGGATGCGCAGCGGATAGGCCACGTTGTCGGCCACGCTCATGTGCGGGAACAGCGCATAACCCTGGAACACCATGCCGTAGTTCCGCTTCTCGGCGGAGCGCCGGATGATGTCGACGCCTTGCTCCATCAGCTTGCCCGAGGTCGGGCTGAGGAAACCGGCCAGTATCATCAGCAAGGTGGTCTTGCCCGAGCCGGACGGACCCAGCAGGGTCAGAAACTCGCCTTGGCGAACGTCGAGGTCGACGTTATCCAGCGCCGCGAAACGGCCGTAATACTGGCTGATACCTTGAGCGCTGAGCTGGATCGCTGAACGGCTGGACACAATGAGGTTCCTCTTTTTATTGCCCATATGACGTACGAGGACGGATGTGAATCCGAAATGGGCTTTGGGCTCATTATTGTTAAAAGTATCGCTACATCAATGGAATTATTTTGCCCGCATTGGTTAGTTTTATTGAACAAATGGGCTGTGTTTTCCAGTGGCGATACAAACCCCGGACCAGAGCACTTCCCTGTGGGATGGGGGGTGTGTTTTACAGGGTGTCTTGCCAGGTCTGGCGGGAAGATTGCAGCTGCGTCTTGACCCAGTTGCTGAAGGCCTGGACCACCGCGCGGTCCGCCTTTTGCGGGTCGGTGGCCAGGTAATAACCACGGTGAAGATCGATGCTGATGTCGAACGGGCGCACCAGCAAACCCTTGGATAACGCATCGCCGCTGATCAGGTTGTCGCCGATGGCGATGCCCTGGCCGGCAATGCAGGCGGACTGTGCGCAGTGGGCATCGGAGAACAGGATGCCGCTCAACGCATTGACCCCCGAAGCGCCGGCTGCGGTCAGCCAGATGCGCCAGTCCGAGTAGTCGGTCATGTGCAGCAAGGGGTAAGTGTCGAGCTCCTGCGGGTTTTTCAGTCCGCCCAGGGCGTTGATCAGGCGTGGGCTGCACACCGGGAAGAAGCGCAAAGCCACAATCTCTTCAACATTCATTTCCGGCCAGTCGCCAATCCCGTAGGCGATGAACAGGTCGACGTTGGGGTTGTTGGTGTCGTCCGGCGTGCGCGGGGAAATCAGCTGCAACTGCACTTGCGGGTACTGCCGCAAAAACGCACCGATGTGGTGGCACAACCAATAGGTGGCAAACCCCGGCGCGCAGCTGACGCATAGCCGGCCGGAGATTTCCTGATCGTCGATCAACTGCCCGGCATCGAGCAGATTCAACAGAATCCCGTGCACTTCCCGTGCATAGCGCTCGCCTTGGTACGTCAGGCCAATGCCCCGGCCAATCCGCTCGGTGAGGGCGAAGCCGACGCATTCCTCGAGCTTGCTGATCTGGTGGCTGATGGCGCTGCGGGTCAGGTTCAGTTCACGGGCCGCGATCGACACGCTGCCTGTGCGGGCAACCGCATCCAGCGCACGAAGGGCTGTCATCGAAGGAAATCGCATAAATCATCCCGTTCAAAGGTGGAAGAAAGGCCAGCAGACACCGCTCACCGGTGGCTTTCCATATGGTGATGTAAATCGAACAGTCAGGCCAAAAAAAATCGATTGTTGTATCGGTTGATTCAACAATACTAGCGCTAATTGTCATCGACCGGTCAGGCCCACCCTCAAAACGAGGGCTGCCCGCGACCTTTCCTGCTGACTAAAACAACAACAGTTTTTCAGGTTCCCGACCCGCCTGGCGCCCGGTGGACCTTTCAATCTCCTGAACTCGAAGGTGGCTTACATGGCTGAGTCCGATAACTTTTCCTCTACCCATTCCGTGCAGGGGACCTATGCCGACCTGATCCTTGCCAATGGGCGTATCTATACACAGGACCCGGCCAACCCGTGGGCCGAGGCCGTGGCCATCCGCGACGGCAAGTTGATCGGTGTCGCCAGCCTCGGCCAGATCGAGATGTTCAAGGGCCCGAACACCCGCGTGCATGACCTGCAAGGCGCGTTCTGCATGCCCGGCCTGCACGACATGCACACCCACCCCGACCTCGCACTGGCGCCGCGCTACGCCGATGACCTCGATGTCGGCATCGAAGACCCGACCCCGGAACAACTGCGCCAAAGCATCCTCGCCTACGCCGACAGCCATCCGGGCGACGGCTGGATCTACGGTCAGTACTGGGTGCGCTACACCTTCCGCGAAGCCGGCTTGACCCCGGGCCGCGCCTGGCTCGACAGCGTCATGCCGGACCGCCCGGTGGCGCTGCTCGACCGCATGTGGGGCACCATGATGGTCAACTCCAAGGCCCTGGAACTGGCCGGCATCGATGGCAACACCAGCGACCCGCGCAACGGTTACTTCGAGCGTGACGAACTGACCGGCGAACCCACCGGCCTGATGATCGACGGCGCCTACGCGATGATCCACGCCGCCATGCCGCCGACCCCGGTCAGCGTGCTGCGCCGCGCCTATCGCGATGGCGTGCATTTCCAGAGCTCGCGCGGTGTTACGGCGAGCAAATACGTGCACGTCTGCGAACAGCGTTTGCAGGCCCTCAAGGAACTGGACGACAGCGGCGAACTGACCGTGCGCATCGAAGCGGCGATCAGTTGGCAGGACGACATTTTCCCGGTGCGTCGTCGCTGGGAACTGCTGGCGGGCGAGCGTCACTACTACCGCAGCGCACGCCTGAGCGCCAACGCGGTCAAGTTCCATTTCGACGGCACCGTGGAGCCGAAATCTTCGTACCTGCTGACCCCATGGCCGCAGGAATCGAGCTGGCGCGGCAAGCTCAACCTGACCCCGGAACACATCACTGACATGGTGGTGGACATGGACCGCAAGGGCATCCGCGTGATTGCCCACTGCACCGGCGACGGCGCGTCGGATGTGTTCCTCGATGCCGTGGCCGAGGCCCGTCGTCGCAACGGTTTCAGCGGTGTGCGCCACCAGTGCGCCCACAGCACCTTGCTGCACCCCGGCAACCTGCCGCGCTTCAAGGAACTGAATGTCATCGCCGAATTCTCCCCGGCGGCCTGGTACCCGACGCCATTCGCCAGTGGTGCGCGTTCTGGTTACGGTCAGGAGCGACTCAAGCGCATCTACGACTTCAAAGGCGTGCTCGCCGCCGGTGGCACCGCGGTGATGGGCACCGACTGGCCGGTGGCGTCCATCGACCCGTGGCTGGCGCTGGAAACCATGATCACCCGGCAGAACCCGTGGAACGACGACCCGGCCTGCTTCGGCGACCCGATCAGCCTCGAACAGGCGCTGACCGTGATCACCAGCAACGGCGCCGTGGCCATGGGCCTGGAACACAGCACCGGCAGCCTGCAGGTGGGCAAGGCGGCGGACCTGATCGTCATCGACCGCGACCTGTTCGCCGAGCCTGCGCGCAACTACATCCACAAGACTCAGGTGCTGCTGACCTTCGTTGAAGGGCAACTGGTCTACGACCGCCATTCGACGCTCGAAGCCGTCGGCCTCAAGGCCGTGTGGCAGGGCGAACCACCGGTGCTGGAGGGCAAGGCAGAATGACTTCCCCACGCATCGCCGTGACCGTCGTCTCGGGGTTTCTCGGCGCCGGTAAAACCACGCTACTCAACCGCATGGTGCGCCGTGCCGAAGGCAGTCGGCTGGCGGTGATCGTCAACGACTTCGGTGAGCTGAACATCGATGCGGCCATCGTCTCCGAAGTCACCGACGCGGTGTACAGCCTGCAAAACGGCTGCATCTGCTGCACCGTGCAGGAAGACCTGCTGGCGCAACTGGGCAGCCTGGCGCAATTGCAGCCACGGCTGGAGCGAATCGTCATCGAGTGCAGCGGCGTGTCCGATCCACAGCGCATCGTGCAGACCCTGGCTTATCCACAGCTGCGCAGCCAGATGCAACTGGACATGGTCATCACCGTGGTCGACGCCACCCGTCATCTGCAACTCGACGGCGAGTACGCGCGGCTGGCCCGGGCGCAAGTGGCGGCTGCCGACCTGCTGTTGCTGAACAAGACCGACCTGGTTGATGAACCGCAGTTGCAGGCGCTGCGCGAGGTGTTGGGCCTGCGGACCCGAATCCACGAAAGCGTGCAGGCGCAGTTGCCTGACGCACTGTGGCTCGACACCGATCTGGAGCTTGAGCCGCGCAAAGTGAAGCCACTGACACGGGTGTCCGATGGCGATCACGGTGAGATGTTCAGCAGTTGGCTGTGGCAGAGCGACTTGGCGCTCGATGCCGAGGGATTGCGTGGCTGGTTGCAGGCGCTGCCCAGCGATGTGTTTCGGGTCAAGGGGCTGGTGAAGCTGGCGCAGGGCAACAAGGCCCACTGGTTGCAACACGTCGGCACGCGCAGTCAGTTTCTGCCGGCCACGGATGAAACCCAGGCAAAGACCACACGCCTGGTGTTTATCGCCCGCCGTGGTTTCGACGGCTGGGAAGCCTTGGGGCAGGGGCTTGAGGCCTGCACCGTGAAGGTGAACGCATGACTGCGACCGAACAACGTTTGCGTGAGGAACTTGCCGCCTGTTATCGGCTGGTGGCGCATTTTCGCATGACCGATTTGATCTTCACTCACATCTCGGTGCGCATTCCGGGGCCGGAGCATCACTTTCTGATCAACCCCTATGGGCTGATGTTCGATGAGATCACCGCGTCGAATCTGGTGAAGATCGACCTCGATGGCCACGCCGTGGAACTGTCGCCATACCCGGTGAACCCGGCCGGTTTCGTGATTCACAGCGCCATTCATGGCGCCCGCGAAGATGCGCAGTGCGTGCTGCACACCCACACCAAATCCGGGTGCGCAGTGGCGGCGTTGAAGTGCGGGCTGTTGCCGGTGAACCAGATTTCCATGGAGTTCTATGGCCGGGTTGCCTACCACGACTACGAAGGCGTGGCGCTAGACCTGAGTGAGCAACAACGGCTGGTGGCGGACCTGGGCGACAAGCCGGTATTGATGCTGCGCAACCATGGTTTGCTGACGGTTGGCGAGACGGTAGGGCAGGCGTTCCTGCGCATGTACTACCTGGAAAAAGCCTGTGAAATCCAGTTGGCCGCGCAAGCTGCCGGTGAAGTTGTACTGCCGTCGCACGAGGTTTGCGCGCATACCGAGCGACAGTTCAATGATCCGGGGCGGCCGTTGGAGGAAGGTGAGCTGAATGATCCGGATGCGATGCAACTGGCCTGGGCGGCGTTGCTGAGAATGCTGGATCGCATTGCTCCGGGTTACCGCGACTGATCCAGATCCAGTGTTGAATGGACTGACGCCATCGCGAGCAAGCTCGCTCCCACAGTAGTTTGGGTTGTTCGCAGATCTTGCGTACACCCGTTATCCCTGTGGGAGCGAGCTTGCTCGCGATGGGGCCCTGACAGACACCACCGTCCTTCACGCCTGCCGCGGTGTATTCAGGTTCATCGACCGCACCGCCAACGCAGTCGCCGTTTCCTCATCGATCGGCAACGAAAACCGGAACGTCGCCCCGCGCCCCGGCACATCGATCAACTGAATCTCGCGCCCATGCAATTGCAGGATGCGATGCACAATCCGCAGCCCCAGCCCGCCATCACGCCGTGCGCCGCCGATATTGAACGGCCGCAGGAACAAACCTTCGCGCAGTTGCGGGGCGATGCCGGGGCCGGTATCGCTGATCGTGACTTCGATGAATGAGCCTTGCGGGCGCAGGCCCAGTTCGACCTCGCCACCGGCCGGGGTATGGCGCAGGGCGTTGTCGAACAGGTTGGTCAGCACCCGCTCGATCAACCCGAGGTCCGCGCAGGCCGCCGAGGCATTCGGCGCGAAGGTGGCCTTGAGTTCGACTTTGCGCGCTTCGGCGGTGAGTTCGAATTTCTGGAAGATGTCCTGGGCCAGGTCGGTCAGGGAGAAGCGTTCCAGCACCGGCTGTACGAAGCCGTGTTCCAGCCGCACCAGTTCCAGCAGCGACTGCGCCAGACCGCCGACCTTGCGGCTCTGGTCCAGCGCGATGCCGAGGTAGCGACGGCGGTCGGCAGGGGACAGCGTGGCGTCCTTGAGCGACAGGGTTTCCAGATAACCGTGCAACGAAGCCAGCGGCGTGCGCAAGTCGTGGGAAATGTTCGCCACCAGTTCGCGGCGCTCCTGGTCCTGACGGGTCAAAGAGCGCCATTGCTCGCCCAGGCGGGTCTGCATCTGCCGGAACGCGGCATCGAGCACAGCGATTTCATCGTGACTGGCGGCTTTTTCCACCGCGACGGGCAGGGCCGGGGTGACCGGCACGCCATCGATGTCGAACTGGCTGACGGTTTCAGTCAGGCGGCGCAACGGCCGGGTAATCAGGGCAAACGCAGTGAGACCGGCAATCAGGCACAGCAGTGCCACCAGGCCGATGGACAACAGCGCTGTGTTGAGCGCCGCGCTGGTCGCGCCGCGTTCGGCCAGGCGGTCGTGATCCTCGCCGAGCAACACTACGTAGAGATAACCGGCCGGCTTGCCGTCGACCTTCAGCGGCGCAGCGCTGAACACCTTGCGCGCATCGATGCTGCGCGGGTCGTCGCCGAGAATCGGCAGGGCATCGCCTCGCAACAGGCGCTGGATCGGCGCCAGGTCGATGCGCTCACGACGGATCCGGCCCTCGGGCGCGGCGCTACCGACAATCTTGCCTGCGGAATCGAGCAGGTACACCTCGACGCTCGGGTTAACCTGCATCAGTTTGCTGAACAGGTCACGCACGGCATTGGGCATCAGGCCCTGGGTGTCCATCAGCACCGTGTCACTGGCGATGTGCTGCGCCAGGTCCCGGGACAAGCCTTGCACCACTTCCTGTTCATGCATCTGGTTGGAGCGCACCTGCATCCACGCCGAGGTGCCGCAGCACACCAGCAGCAGCACGGCGAACACCAGGGACAGGCGTTGCGTCAGGGTCAGCCTCATGGCTGCGGCTCCTCGCCTGTGGCGAATTTGTAGCCGCGACCCCAGACCGTGAGGATGCGCACCGGTTGCGCCGGGTCGGCCTCGATCTTGGCGCGCAGGCGGTTGATGTGGGTGTTGACCGTATGCTCGTAGCCTTCGTGGCTGTAGCCCCACACGGCATTGAGCAGGTCCATGCGCGAAAACACCTTGCCGGGCTGGCGGGCGAAGAAGTACAGCAAGTCGAACTCCCTGGGGGTGAGGTCCAGGCGCCGTCCGTCGAGGGACACTTCGCGGGTGATCGGGTCGATGGCCAGGCCGTCGGTAAGCAGGCTGCCGGCGTCCATCTTCAGGTTGCGCGCCATGGCATCGACCCGGCGCAGCAGGGCCTTGACCCGGGCCACCAGTTCGAGCATGGAAAAGGGCTTGGCCAGATAGTCGTCGGCACCCAGTTCCAGGCCAAGAATCCGGTGCACTTCGCTGGAGCGCGCGCTGGTGATGATGATCGGCGTGTAGCGGGCCATGGCGCGGGCGCGGCGGCAGATTTCCAGGCCGTCGACACCGGGCAGCATCAGGTCGAGGACCAGTGCATCCCAGTTGCCTTGCTGCAGCAGGCGCATGCCTTCATCGCCATCGGCGCTGTGCACCACCTCGAACTGCTCATCGCGAAGATGCAGGCAGATCAGGTCGGCGATATGCATATCGTCCTCGACCACCAGGACGCGTTTGGTCTGTTCCATACAGCTCAATCCTTCGGCGCAATGGACGCATTGTGCGGGTTTTTCGGGGTCTGAGTTATCACGAATTGTTTAACTTCCCGTGAGGATTTGGCGATCACCGAAAGCCTAGGCTGTGTTCTATGAAACACCCCCTGATTTTTTGGAGACGAGCATGTTTTCACGACGGCAATTTCTTCTAGTGAGCGGCGGACTGGGGGTGGCAACCCTGGCGATCGGCCTGTTGCCGAAGTTTTCCACAGGCACCGCATTAATCAGCGAGGCCAGCGCAGCGGAGGCATTCGAAGTGACCCACAGCGACAGCGAATGGCACGCCATCCTCAGCGACGAGCAGTACGACATCCTGCGCGAAGAAGGCACCGAACGCGCCTACAGCAGCCCGCTGAACAACGAGCACCGCGATGGCACCTTCGTCTGTGCCGGTTGCGACCTGCCGTTGTTTTCCTCGGCGACCAAATTCGACAGCCGCACCGGTTGGCCGAGTTTCTGGGCACCGCTGGACAAGGCCGTGGCCACCCGCCAGGACCGTGCGTTCGGCATGGTCCGCGAAGAAGTCCACTGCCGGCGCTGCGGCGGGCATCTGGGGCATGTCTTCGACGACGGCCCGAAACCCACCGGCCTGCGTTACTGCATGAACGGCCTGGCGATGAAATTCGTGCCGAAGACGGTGTGATTCCCTACCACTCACTTTTTGCAGGTAATCGCCATGTGGCTGCTGGTCCTCGCTTATCTCGGTGGTGTGCTGACGATTGTCAGCCCGTGCATTCTGCCGGTGTTGCCGTTTGTCTTCGCCCGCACCGGGCAACCCTTCGTCAAAAGCGGATTGCCGTTGCTGGTGGGCATGGCGCTGACCTTCGCGCTGGTCGCCACGTTGGCGGCGGTGGGCGGTGGCTGGGTGGTGCAGCTCAACCAGTACGGGCGCTGGCTGGCGCTGGTGTTCGTGGCGCTGTTCGGTCTGACGTTGTTGCTGCCGCAATTGGCCGAGCGCCTGACCCGGCCGCTGGTGGCGGCGGGCAGTCGTTTGTCAGAGGCGGCGGGCGCCGATGCGCGGCCACGTCCCGGTGCTTCGTTCCTGATCGGCGTGGCCACCGGCCTGTTGTGGGCGCCCTGCGCCGGGCCGATCCTCGGTTTGCTGCTGACCGGTGCGGCGCTGCAAGGCGCGAGTATCCAAACCACCTTTTTGCTGCTGGCGTATGCCGCCGGTGCTGCCACATCCTTGGCGTTGGCCCTGTTGCTGGGTGGCAAAGTCTTCAGCGCAATGAAGCGCTCGATTGGTGCCGGTGAATGGCTGCGTCGCGGCCTGGGCGCGGCGATGCTGGCCGGTGTGGCGGCGATTGCCCTGGGTCTGGATACAGGGGTTCTGGCGCGGTTTTCCACGGCGTCGACCGGCGGTATCGAGCAAGCGCTGGTGGAAAAACTGTCCGGCAAGTTACCGCGTAACAGCAGGGCGATGATGGCGCAAAACACGGCCTCCAGTGGCGCGGTGCAAGTGGCCGAGAAATCCCCGGTCACCTTGCCGGTCGAAGGCAACCTGCCGCCGCTGGACGGCGCCGTGCAGTGGCTCAATTCGCCACCCCTCGATGCCCAGGCGCTGAAAGGCAAGGTCGTGCTGGTGGATTTCTGGACCTACTCCTGCATCAACTGCCTGCGTTCGCTGCCCTATGTGAAGGCCTGGGCCGAGAAGTATCGCGATCAGGGCCTGGTGGTGATCGGCGTGCATGCGCCGGAGTTTGCCTTCGAGCGCGACGTCAGCAACGTCACCAAGGCCATGAAAGACCTGGGCATCAACTACCCGGTGGCCATCGACAACGAGTTCAAGATCTGGCGCGCCTTCAACAACGAGTACTGGCCAGCGCATTACTTTGCCGACGCCCAGGGACGCATTCGTTATCACCACTTCGGCGAAGGCGCGTACGCCGAGTCGGAGCGGGTCATCCAGCAATTGCTGCGCGAGGCAGGGGCGGCCAAGGTCGCCGACGGGCTGATCAGTGCCAAGGCCGACGGTGTGCAAATGGCCCCGGACAGCGACGCCGTGCAGTCGCCGGAAACCTATGTCGGCTACCAGCGCGCGGAACACTTCGTATCGCAAACCGCGCTGGTACCGGACAAGGTGGCGGCCTACAACCCGCCGGCGCAACTGGCCCTCAACGACTGGAGCCTGGACGGCCAGTGGCATGTCGGCCCGGAGCGGGCCACCGCCAGTGCACCGGCCAGTCGCATCGTCTATCGCTTCCACGCCCGTGATCTGCATTTGGTGCTCGGCCCCGGCACCGACGGCAAACCGGTGCGCTTCAAGGTGCTGATCGACGGCAAGGCCCCCGGCGATGCCCACGGCATGGACGTGGCCCCCGATGGCAGCGGCACCGTGACGGACCAGCGCTTGTATCAACTGGTGCGCCAGAGCGGCGGCGTGACCGACCGGACCTTCAGCATCGAGTTTCTTGATCCGGGTGCGTCGGCTTACGCCTTCACCTTCGGCTGATTACATTCCAACGCTTCAGGAGTTCGCCCCATGAAAACACTCATTACCTGGCGCCGTACCCTGCTGGGGCTGGCGGCTGCCGGCATCATCAGCCAATGCTCGGCCTTCTCCTTCGGTGGTGCCGAAGAGGGGGTCATCCTTCCACCGCCGGCCCTCGACGAAACCACCCAGGCCCGCAGCGAAACCGCGGTGTTCGCCGGCGGCTGCTTCTGGGGCGTCCAAGGGGTGTTCCAGCATGTCAAAGGCGTGAAGAACGCCGTCTCCGGCTACGCGGGCGGGGCGGCCAATACCGCGCAATACGAGCGCGTCAGCAACGGCAATACCGGCCATGCGGAGTCGGTCGAAGTCACTTTCGATCCTGCTCAGGTCAGCTACGGCACCTTGCTGCAGATCTACTTTTCAGTTGCGCACAACCCGACAGAACTCAACCGTCAGGGACCGGATACCGGTACTCAATATCGCTCGGCGATCTTTACCAAAAGCACTGAGCAGCAGCGGGTCGCACAGGCCTACATCGCCCAGCTCGACGCCGCCCATGCCTTCGACAAGCCGATCGTGACCAAGCTGGAAACCTTCAACGGTTTCTACCCGGCGGAGGAGGAGCATCAGGATTTCCTGACCGAGCATCCGACCTATCCGTACATCGTGATCAACGACTTGCCGAAGGTCGCGCAGTTGAAACAGCTGTACCCCAATCGTTATCAGGAACAGCCGGTGCTGGTGAAGGCGGGGAGGTGAATGGCGATCAGCGACTGTATGGCCTATTCCGCCGCCGGGTGCTTGCCCCACCTCTGTACGGCGAATTCGACGAAACGTCGCAGTTTCGGCAAACGGTGGCGATCCTGGGCATAGACCAGGTGCATCGGCCGGCTGGGCGGGCAGTAATCGGGCATCAGGGCTAGCAGCTTTCCGTCCTTGAGGTCCTGCTCGACCAGGGCGTCGGGCATCATCACGATGCCCATGCCGGTCCGCGCCGCTTGATGCAACCCCGCCGAACTGTTGATCAGCATCGGCCCGCCGACCCCTACGCTGACTTCGCCATCGGGACCGGCCAGGCGCCATTCCTTTTGCACCGATTGCCAGTCATCCCCGGCCGGATAGGCAAAGGACAGGCAGTCGTGGTGTCGCAGGTCTTCAGGTGTCTGCGGTGTGCCGCGCCGGGCCAGGTACTCCGGTGACGCGCACATGGTCAGGGTGTAGTCGATCAGCGGGCGGGCGATCAGGTTGGAAGGCTCCAGCGCGCCGAGGCGAAACGCCACATCGAGGCCGTTTTCCAGCAGATCCGGGCGTCGGTTGGTCAGGACCACGTCGAGTTTCACCCGCGGGTTTTGCCGGCTGAACTCACTCAGTGCCGGCGCCAGGCGTTCGGTACCGAAGGTCAAGGGCGCGGTGATGCGCAAGATGCCGCTCGGTTCGTCCAGCGCCTGCTCGGCCAGGCGCTCGGAATCGGCGACCAACCCCAGCACTTCCAGGCAGCGTTGGTAATACGCGGTGCCGAACTCGGTCAGCCGCTGGCGCCGTGTCGTGCGGTTGAGCAGGCGCACACCCAGCCGTTGCTCCAGGGCCTTGAGGTGGTTGCCGACCATGGTCGTGGACATTTCACACTGCAAGGCGGCGGCGGTCATGCTGCCGGTCTCCACCACTTTCACGTAGACGGTCATTGCCTGGAATAGATCCATTATCAAGCTCTGCTTTTAAATGATTGAAGTTTTACAGTGTTTATCCAGCTCGGGTGGCTAACCATACTGCAAAAACACCGACCCTTGCTGGAGCTTGATGTCATGACCGCCGCCTGCCTGATGAGCACTTACCAACCCTTGGCCTTGAGTTTCAACAAGGGCCTGGGCACTCGCCTGTGGGATCAGGCCGGTCGCGAATACCTGGATGCGGTCGCGGGAGTGGCGGTGACCAATGTCGGCCACTCCCACCCGAAAATCGTCGCCGCCATTACTGAACAGGCCGGGTTGCTGCTGCACACCTCGAACCTCTACAGCATCGACTGGCAACAACGGCTGGCGCAGAAACTGACGCGGCTGGCGGGCATGGATCGGGCGTTCTTCAACAACTCCGGGGCCGAAGCCAACGAAACCGCACTGAAAATCGCCCGGCTGCATGGCTGGCACAAGGGCATCGAGCAGCCGCTGGTGGTGGTCATGGAGAACGCGTTCCATGGCCGTACCCTCGGCACCTTATCAGCCAGCGACGGCCCGGCAGTGCGCCTGGGTTTCAACAAGCTGCCGGGGGATTTCGTCAAAGTGCCGTTCGGCGACCTTGATGCGCTGGACAAAGTGCAACAGGCCTTTGGCTCGCGGATCGTGGCGATCCTGATGGAGCCGATCCAGGGCGAAAGCGGCGTGCAACTGGCACCACCGGGCTATCTCAAGGCCGTGCGCGAACTGTGCAACCGGCGCTCATGGCTGTTGATGCTCGATGAAATCCAGACCGGCATCGGCCGCACCGGCCAGTGGTTCGCGTTCCAGCACGAAGGCATCGTCCCGGACGTCATGACCCTGGCCAAGGGCCTGGGCAACGGCGTGCCCATCGGCGCTTGCCTGGCCCGTGGCAAGGCAGCCGAACTCTTCACGCCGGGCAGCCACGGCAGCACGTTTGGCGGTAATCCGCTGGCCTGCCGGGTCGGTTGCACCGTGCTGGATATCGTTGAAGAACAAGGGCTGCTGGAAAACGCCCGGCTTCAGGGGGCGCGCCTGCTCGAAAGATTGCGCACAGAACTGGCGGGCAACCCGAACGTCTCGCAAATCCGCGGCCAGGGCCTGATGATCGGCATCGAACTCAAGCAACCGATCCGCGACCTGAGCCTGATCGCCGCCCGGGATCATGGCTTGCTGATCAACGTCACGCGGGGCAAGACCATTCGCCTGCTACCGCCGCTGACCATTGATGAGCGGGAGGTGGAGATGATTGTCAGAGGGGTGAGTGGCGTGGTGAAAGAGGCTTGAAATACCTGCGTGCGTAGGAGCTGCCGAAGGCTGCGATCTTTTTGTTTTGATCTTTAGCTGAGCTGCAACCGCAGAATCAAGATCAAAAGATCGCAGCCTTCGGCAGCTCCTACCGGGACGTTATTTGTGCAGTGAAGTCGGTGATTTCGTCCCGATCAGTCAGGCGGACCTTCGAGGTGCCAAAGCCGTCGAACAACCGCTGATGCGTAGCAAATCCACTTGAATCCTCACGCGTGCGATAGCTGCCCGCCCACTCCAGCAATGCCACCAACCGTTCACCATCCTGTGTTTCCCGTTGGCGAATGTTGGTGACGCAATCCTCGTCATCGACACACAGCCAGATCAACGCTGTGGCGCGGTGGAGGATTTCGCTGATGATCCAGCCGTAAACCCCCTCAATCACCCAGCGCTGCTCATCGGCCGCGATCCGCGCCAAGCCCAGTGCCTGTGAGCGAGGTCGGGCGAGACTATGTTCGTCCGACAGCCAGTGAATCGAATCCAGATCGACCCATGGCGCCTGCAACTGCCTGGCCATTCGCTCGGCCAGCCAACTCTTGCCAGAACCTGAATTGCCAATGATCAGGATCCGGGTCAAATCCAGTTCGTGTGCATTGCGAAATTTCATCTTCATTCGCTGGCGTCCCACCGGGAGAACCCACAGAATCGACCCTCACTCAAGGGGAAGGAGCTCCATAAGGTGTGGGTTCGAATTGCGTTATTCATGACGTTGGGCATCGCTTCAGGCGTAAATGCTGCAACGCAATCACCGGGCATTGCCGGGCACTACACGCTGCAGGCCAGGGAAATCGTCTCCAGGCTGTCGCTGGCGCCGGACAACACCTTTGAAGCCATGATCGAGTATGCCGGTGCCGAAGGCTCCGCCAAAGGTCGCTGGAAGCTGGTCGACAACACCCTGACCTTGAGCAGTGACGCGGTCGAGCCGCCCGCTGAAAACCTGCTGTTCAATTTAAGTCGTACCCACAGTCTGGCAGACCTGCACGACGCGCATCAGCCCGACGGCGGCGACCAGTTCAAGCAAGCGCAAAACCACTATGTGCTGAACCTGCGTTACGCCCGCTCCAGCCCCGTGCCGAGCATCGCACCGGTGATGGTGTCGTTCGAGTTCAACCAGGGGCCAGCCGCCCAATTGCTGTGGAATAACGCGGTGGGCCGGCAGCTTTACCTGCCGTATTCCGACCAGCGAAGCCTGACCCGGGTTGGCCTGCAAAGCAGTGCCGACCAACCGCCACAATGGTTTGCCGTCGCCCCCCGGACACGCACCCTTTCCTTGGGCTGGAAGGTTGATCGCACGAGCGGGCAAATGACCTATGACAAACCGGATGAGCTTGGCCTGACGCAGTCGCAACAGTTTTTTCGCAACGCCCCCAAAGCGCTGGCGCAGATTGACCGCAACTACATCCTGACCCTGCTCTACGGCGTGACTGCCGAACCGCCGGCGATCAAGCCTGTGGATATCTATTGGTCGTTCGATGATGGTTCACAAGCGTCGCAACGCTGGACGGATTCGCGGCAACAACAACTGCACATGCCGGCACCCGGGGGCAAGACCCTGAAAAAAATCGGTGTGCAGTTGAGCAACGAACAGAGCCCGCAATGGTTCGATGTCGCGGCAGACAGCCGGGCAATCGACTTGATGTGGGATGAACGCGTCAACCCCGCACAAATGCGCGACTTGTCCGGGGTCTTCAAAACCCTGGAGCTGGACGTCAAGGGCGATTGCCTGGCGGTGGACCTGGGCAATGGCATGGCGTGTTATCGCCAGTAGGTTCAGTCGCTGTGCTCGGGGGCAATCATCCGGGTCTTCGGTGAGCCGTTCGAGTTGTGCTGATAGATGGTCTGTGGCTGCCCCAGGTCATTGAAGTACACCTGGCCGATCCCCGCCGAGTTCCATAGCCGCTCACCGGCTTCGGCGTGTTCGGGCACATGGGGCACGATGCGCATGCGTCGACGCTTGGTCAGCCAGTTCAGCGGTGAGCGTGGCGAGTACAGCCAGCGGTTGAGGCGGTCGAACCACTCGAGCAGGGTGGCGGGGAATTCATTCTTGATGCCGCTGCTGGTGATCTGCCAGATGCGCGGCCCGGCCTTGCGGTGGCGGATCAGCACTTCGTAGACGAAGGAATAGTGCACATCGCCCGACAGCACCACGTAGTTACCCGGCGTGCGCGAGTGGCGGAAAATGTTCAGGATCACCTGTGCCGCGCCGCGATGGGCCATCCAGTTTTCCGCGTCCACCAGCAGTGGAAAACCGCACCAGCTGAATACCCGCTGCACGGTTTCAATCAGCTTGACGCCGAAGATCGGTGCCGGCGAAACGATGATCGCACTCGGGTGGTCCAGCAGTTCCTGTTGCAGCTCGCTCAGGGCTTCCCAGTCGAGCAAACCGGAAGGCTGCTTGAGGTTCATCTCGCTACGCCAGCGCCGGGTGCGGGTGTCGATCACCACCATGGCCGGGGTGGTCGGCAGCACGTAATGCCAGTGCTGAAACTTCAGCAGATCACTGATCAAGTCATCCTGAACCGTGCTGTCGAGGTGACGGTCGCGTGCGCTGTCGCTCAATGCGCCAGCCTTATCCAGCACAGCGGCGAAAGCATCCGGATTGTTGCCCCAGCCCTGGCACAACATGTACGCCAGCAACGCGTTGCCGATGATGCGCCGGGAGAACGGATGGCCGTAGGCCGTTTCCTCCCATTGCGCGGAAAGGTTCCAGTCATCGGTGATGTCGTGGTCGTCGAAAATCATCAGCGTCGGCAGATGCGCCAGTGCCCGCGCGACGTTGCCAAGGCCTGCCTTGAAGGCATCGATGCGCGTCTGTTCAAGGGCGTAGCGCTTGAGCCGTTCCGGCGTCAGCGTCGGTGCCTGGGGCGCGATCAGGGTCCAGGGCACTGGCGACCAGACCAACAAGTACATGGCCATGACTTCGGCAAAGGTCACCAGGTGATTGTCGGCACTGCTGCTGGTGAAAATCGGCTTGCGCGCGCCACCGAAAAAACGCTCGCGCAGGGTTTCATTGCTTTGCAGTGCCGGCAGCAGATCCGCGCGGTGGTAGTAGCTGGCCGGATGCTCGTAGAGCCTGGCGCTGTCGCTGACCACGGCGCCTTCGAGGTGTTCCCCGAACAGGCTCAGGCGCTCGATCAAGGCGTGAATCGCCCGCAACATCGGCCCCGCGACATCGTCGGCGTAGACCTGATCGCCCGTCATCATCAGCAGTGCCGGGCGGTCCTTTGCCGCATGCTCCTGCGCCAGCAACTGGTCGACGCACAGCAAGCCGTCTGTCGCCGGGTGATGAGGCTTGCGGCAAGAGCCGTGCAGCAACTGGTCGACCCGTGCGCGCAGGACGAAATTGGGGCAATGGGCATCGCCATACAGCAGGTGCGGCGCCCAGTCGGCGATGCCTTTTTCTGTGCCATCGATCAGCAGGTCATAGTCGATCGACTCGTCCCAGGGCAGGGCGCCATCGAGTTGCACATCGATCAAGTGCACAAAGGCATGGGCACCCACTGCAATCACCGTGCATTGCCCGGCATCGAGACGGATATCGCCGACGCCCTGCAAGCGCAAGGTCAGTGTCAGCGCCCGGGAACCCACTAGCCACAGCACCAGCCGCGTGGGCTCCAGACGCCGCAACAGCGGGCCGGCCAGGACTGGCGGCAGGGCTTGGTGATCGTCGGGCAGTGGCAGCGTGTCGGACATCCGGGTTCAAGACTCTTGGGGCGTGGAAGCGGGCGATGATAGCGCAGGTGGCGGCGGGACCGGCTAGACGATCCCGTTTCCGCCTGTCACCAAATGAAAAGCCATTGTCGTCTGATGAGAAGCGTCCCGACAGGCCTCGTCCTACAGTCCAATCAGCGCAATTCGATGCAACACGCCCATATTGCAGATTGGAGAATAAGAAAAATGGCCAAAGCCGTACGCTTCTACGAAACCGGTGGTCCCGAAGTTCTACGTTATGAGGACGTCGAAGTCGGCGAACCCGGTCCGGGTCAGGTTCGCCTTCGTCATGTGGCGGTTGGCCTGAACTATGCCGACACCTATTTCCGTAACGGTACCTACCCGATTCCGATGCCCAACGGCATGGGCGTCGAGGCCTCTGGCGTAGTCCAGGCCGTTGGTGAAGGGGTCACCAACGTCGAAGTCGGTGATCGCGTCACCTACACCGGTTTCCTCAACACCCTCGGCGCCTACAGCACCGAGCGCCTGATCCCGGCCGCGCCGCTGATCAAGCTGCCGGAAACCATCAGCTTCGAGACCGCTGCCGCGATGACCATGCGCGGTTTGACGTCCTCGTACCTGATGCGCCGAATCTACGACTTCAAACCGGGCGACAGCATCCTGTTGCATGCCGCCGCTGGCGGTGTCGGTCTGATCGTTTCGCAGTGGGCCAAGTTGCTGGGCCTGAACGTGATCGGCACGGTGTCGACCGAGCAAAAGGCGGAAATCGCCCGGGCTCACGGTTGCGACCATACGATCAATTACAGCCATGAAGACGTCGCCGCTCGCGTTCGCGAACTGACCGATGGCGTGGGCGTCAACGTGGTGTTCGACAGTGTTGGCAAGAACACCTTCATGGGTTCGCTGGATTCGTTGAAACCCCGTGGCCTGATGGTCTGCGTGGGTACCGCATCCGGACCGATCCCGGCGTTCGACCCGGTGATGCTGGCGATGAAAGGTTCGCTGTACCTGACCCGTCCGGCCCTGGCCAACTACATCAGCGACCCGGCCGAAAAAGCCGCGCTGGCCGGTGAGTTGTTTGACCACGTCGGCAGCGGCCGGATCAAGATCGAGATCAACCAGCACTACGCCTTGCAGGATGCCGTGCAGGCCCATCGCGACCTTGAATCGCGCAAGACTACCGGCTCTTCGATTTTCGTCGTTTAAGGAGCGGCCAGCCATGAAAGTCGAACAATTGACCTGCAGCATTGGCGCCGAACTGATCGGCGTCAACCTGGCCGACGCGGTGCATGACGACGGTCTGTTTGCCGAGATTCGTGCCCAGTTGCTCAAGCACCGCGTGGTGTTCCTGCGTGACCAGGACATCACCCGCGCCGAGCACGTGGCTTTCGCCCGACGCTTCGGCGAGCTGGAAGATCATCCGGTGGCCGGCAGTGATCCGGATCATCCGGGTCTGGTGCGGATCTACAAGAATCCTGACCAGCCGATGGACCGCTACGAGAACGCCTGGCACACCGACGCCACCTGGCGCGAAGCACCACCAATGGGTTGCGTGCTGCGTTGCGTGGAATGCCCGCCAGTGGGCGGCGACACCATGTGGACCAACATGGTCCAGGCCTATGCGAACTTGCCGGAAGACGTAAAGGTCAAGATCGCCGACCTGCGTGCCCGTCACAGCATCGAAGCGAGCTTCGGTGCCGCCATGCCGATTGAAAAACGCCTGGCGCTCAAGGCGATGTACCCGGACGCCGAACACCCGGTGGTGCGCACCCATCCGGAAACCGGCGAGAAGGTGCTGTTCGTCAACGCCTTCACCACCCACTTCAGCAACTACCACACCCCTGAGCGGGTGCGCTTCGGCCAGGACGCCAACCCTGGCGCCGGCGAGTTGCTGCGCTACCTGATCAGCCAGGCGTACATCCCTGAGTATCAGGTGCGCTGGCGCTGGAAGCCGAACAGCATCGCCATCTGGGACAACCGCAGTACCCAGCACTACGCCGTCATGGATTACCCGCCGTGCCATCGCAAGATGGAGCGTGCCGGGATTATCGGCGACAAGACGTTCTGATCGAACGCCACCTGCATCCGCACTCGCAGCATTCGCACTCGTAAACACGTCTGCCCGGCACGACCCCGGGTGGACGGGACAATCATAAAAACTGGAGTACACCATGCAATTCTTCGACGATTCCCTGCACCCGGAAAACATGGAAAAGGTGGTCATCACCGTGGCCCCGTACGGCCCGGAATGGATGCCTGAAGACTTCCCGGAAGACATCCCGCTGACCATGGATGAGCAAGTCCAGAAAGCCGTCGAATGCTATGAAGCCGGTGCCACCGTACTGCACCTGCATGTGCGCGAACTGGACGGCAAGGGTTCCAAGCGTCTGTCGAAGTTCAACGAGTTGATCGCCGGTGTGCGTGAAGCTGTGCCAGACATGATCATCCAGGTCGGCGGTTCGATTTCCTTCGCCCCGGAAAGCGATGGCGAAGCGGCCAAGTGGCTGTCCGACGACACCCGCCACATGCTGGCCGAGCTGACGCCGAAACCGGATCAGGTCACGGTGGCGATCAACACCGTCCAGATGAACATCATGGAGCTGCTGTATCCGGAATACCTGGAAGGCACTTCCCTGGCCAACCCGGCCTATCAGGCTGCTTACAGCGAAATGACCGTGCCAGCCGGCCCGGCCTGGGTTGCCGAGCACCTCAAGCGTCTGATGGACAATGGCATCCAGCCGCATTTCCAGCTGACCGGCATGCATGCCTTGGAAACCCTTGAGCGTCTGGTGCGCAGGGGCATCTACAAAGGTCCGTTGAACCTGACCTGGATCGGCATTGGTGGCGGTTTCGATGGTCCGAATCCGTTCAACTTCTTCAACTTCCTCCACCGCGCGCCGGACGGTTCTACTGTGACCTCCGAATCGCTGCTCAAGAACGTCATGCCGTTCAACACCATGTCGATGGCCATGGGCATGCACCCGCGTGTGGGCAATGAAGACACTATCATTGACCACAAGGGCGATCGTTTCAGCTCGGTTGCGCAGATCCAGCAAACCGTGCGCATTGCCCATGAACTGGGCCGTGAAATCGCCACCGGCAAAGAAGCCCGCGAGATCTACCGCATCGGCGTGCAGTACGAAACCATCGAGGAAACCCTGTTGGCCAACGGCATGGCCCCCAACCGCAAGGCTGGGCAGAAAGGTGTACCGCAACGCGGTTAACCGAGGGTCGGGACGAGAGGCCGTGACCTCTCGTCCGCCTGACCGTTACACGCTTGATAACAAAAATAAAACAAAGCTCTTGAGGAGGCTGCATGGCCTTTCACCCAATCGCCGCTGACGATGACGACTCCGGCGGAGTCGGCGTTGCGCGCCAATATGCCTGGATCGTCTTTGCCTTGACGTTCGGCCTGTTGATTTCCGATTACATGTCGCGTCAGGTACTGAACGCGGTATTCCCGTTGCTCAAGACCGAGTGGGCGTTGAGCGACGGACAGCTGGGTCTGCTCAGCGGCATCGTTGCCCTGATGGTCGGCCTGCTGACGTTTCCCCTGTCGTTGCTGGCCGACCGTTTCGGCCGGGTCAAGAGCCTGGCGCTGATGGCGTTCCTGTGGAGCGTGGCGACCCTGGGTTGCGCGCTGGCCCAGGACTACCAGCAGATGTTCATTGCGCGATTCATGGTCGGCGTCGGCGAAGCCGCCTACGGCAGCGTGGGCATCGCCGTGGTGATCTCGGTGTTCCCCAAACACATGCGCGCCACCCTGGCCAGTGCCTTCATGGCTGGCGGGATGTTCGGTTCGGTGTTGGGCATGGCTTTGGGCGGTGCGATTGCCGCCAAGCTGGGCTGGCGCTGGTCGTTCGCCGGCATGTCGTTGTTTGGCCTGGTGCTGGCGATGCTTTATCCGCTCATCGTCAAGGAAGCGCGCATTGCGCCCAAGCGTGCAGCCCAGCTGGCGAACAAGGTGGCAGCGGTCAAGCGTCCGTTGTCTACGTTGTGGTCCAGCCGTTCGGTGGTGGCGACCTACATCGGCAGCGGCTTGCAGCTGTTCGTCGGCGGCACGGTGATAGTGTGGATACCGAGCTACCTCAATCGCTACTACGACATGCCCACGGGCAAGGCGGGCGGCTTGGCCGCGATCATCGTCCTGTGCAGCGGTGCCGGGATGATCCTGTGCGGCATGCTCAGCGATCGGCTGTGTCGCAACTCGCCGGAGCGCAAGGTCAGCCTGGCCATCGCTTTTTGCCTGGGCAGCTGCCTGTTGCTGTCGGCGGCGTTCGCGCTATCGGCGGGGCCTTTGCAGCTGGCGCTGATCTGCCTGGGCATGCTGATTGCCGCTGGCACCACCGGCCCCGCTGGCGCGATGGTTGCCAACCTGACCCATTACTCGGTCCACGGCACCGCCTTCGCCACGCTGACATTGGCCAACAACATGCTGGGACTGGCGCCGGGGCCGTTCATCACCGGCCGGGTGTCGGACCTCATCGGTCTGCATGCCGCGTTTCAACTGGTACCACTGGTCAGCCTCGCGGCGGCGGCGGTGTTCTTTTATGCCAAGTGTCATTACCACAAAGATATTGCCCGCCTTCAGGGTCAGAGCGTGCCTGACCCTGTCAGTGAAGCCGGGATAGAGGTGAAGTTGTGAGTCGTCGTTTACGTATTGATGTGTTTTTCGATTTTATCTGCCCCTGGTGCCTGATCGGCAAACGCCAACTGGAGCATGCGCAGGTGCAGTTTCGCAGCCGTCACCCGGATGTGCAGATCACCACGGTGTGGCACGGCGTGCAGTTGCTGCCCCAGATACCGGTAGAAGGTGAACCCTTCGCCGATTTCTACCGCAAGCGCCTGGGCAATGCCGACGCAATGACCATGCGCCAGAAACAGGTACAGCAGGCTGCCGGGGCGGTTGGACTGGCCATCGACCTCAGCCGTATCGAGACGATGCCCAACACCGCGGACGCCCATCGTTTGTTCGAGCGTGCCAGCGCACTGGGCAATGCCAGCCAGTGTGAAATGTTGCTCGAACGACTGTTCGCCGCTTATTTCCTGAGACGTGAAAACCTCGGTTGCCGTGAGACCTTGCTGGCCATTGCCCGCTCCTGCGGCGTCGCCCCGGACGGGGTGCTCGATTGCCTGAAGGGCGATGCCACGCCGTTTGCAGGATCCCCCGGCGCGACCAGTGGCGTGCCGAGCTTCAAGTTCGACAACCGCCTGACGGTGATCGGCGCACAACCTGCACAGGCGCTGCTCGCGGCCATGAACGAAGCCCTCAAGGAAAGTGAGCACGAGCGGCAGCCAGCATGACCCGGCGCATTCCCGTGCCAGCCGGCAAGCACCCGCAGGCCGGTGGCCGGGCGCTGTTCGAGTTCGAAGATAAAAGCCTGGCGTTGTTCAACGTCGACGGGCAGCTATTTGCCATCGACGATAGCTGCCCGCATCAGGGCGCCTCGTTGTGTGGCGGGCGTCTAGAGGGGCGGGTGATTCAATGCTGCGCCCATGGCCTGCGCTTCGATTTGCACAGCGGCTACCTGCTCAATTCTACCCTGGTCAAAGTCACCAACTACCCGGTCGAGATCATCGACGGCCAGGCGTTTATCGTTATCGCATCCGAGGAGTCCGCGCCATGAGCGCCATTGCTCTCACCCGTATCCACAGTCGCACGCGCGAACTGGCACCGGGGTTTATCGTCAGTCTGATTGTCGCGGCCGCCGCGTCGTTCCTGTCCGAGCACTACGGTGCGCCGGTCATGCTGTTTGCCTTGCTGCTGGGCATGGCCCTGAATTTTCTCGCCGACGACGGCCCCTGCAAGGCCGGTATCGAGTTCACCGCCCGCACGGTGCTGCGCATCGGCGTGGCGCTGCTGGGCATGCGCATTACCCTGGAACAAATGGCCGCGCTGGGCTGGAAGCCGATAGCGCTGGTGGTGATCCTGGTGGTAGTGACCATCAGCGTATCTGTGATCGCCGCCAAGGCCCTGGGCTTTCAGCGCCTGTTCGGCATGCTCACCGGCGGCGCGACGGCCATCTGCGGCGCCTCGGCGGCCCTGGCACTGGCAGCGGCGCTGCCGAACCATCCGCAGAAAGAGCGCGCCACACTGTTCACGGTCATTGGCGTGTCGGCGCTGTCGACTCTGGCGATGATCGTCTATCCGATGATCGCCAACTGGCTGGAGTTGTCGCCGCAGGTAGCCGGCGTGTTTCTAGGCGCCACGATCCACGACGTGGCCCAGGTGGTCGGTGCCGGCTACAGCATGTCGACCGAGACCGGTGACACGGCCACGGTGGTCAAGCTGATGCGCGTTGCCATGCTGCTGCCGGTGATCGTCACCGCGGCGATGATTACCCGCATGCAAGGCGCCGACCCGACCGGCAAGCGCCCGCCGCTGTTGCCGTGGTTCGCCGTCGGCTTTCTGATTCTGGCCTGCATCAACAGCACCGGATGGATAGCGCCTGCGGTGCAAGGATCGGTCAACGAACTGTCGCGCTGGTGCCTGGTGATTTCCATCAGTGCCCTGGGCATGAAGACCCGGCTCAGGGAGCTGGCGGCGGTCGGGATCAAGCCGATTCTGCTGATGGTCGGGGAGACGGTGTTCCTGGTGGTGCTGGTGCTCTTGCTGCTGCGCTGGGGGCTCTGAACGCGTTACACCCTTACGTTTTATGGCAGGGCTGCACGGCGTTGACTCCTCATGCCGTGGGGCTCCAGACCGGTGCTACAAACACCGGTCTTTCGCGGCGACTGCCCCCGGCAGTCGCCGTTTTTTTTTGCCCTGTCGATTCAGGGTTCTTTCGGGCCGGCGAGGGGTTTGCCAGTGGTTTGTTTCTGCGCGCGCCACGTCGCCGGCGGCATGCCGAACTGGCTGATGAACCAGCGGGTAAACGAACTTGCCATGGAGTAGCCGAGCATGTCGGCAATGCGGCTGAGGGAGTAGTTCGGGTTGTCCAGGTAACGCAGCACCAGGTCGCGGCGCACGTCGTTGATCACGTCGTTGAAGGCGCAGCTGTCGTCCTTGAGGCGGCGCTGCAGGGTGCGCACGTTCATGCCCTGGCTCTGGGCCACCTGCTCGATGGTGGCGCGCCCCATGGGCAGCAGCAGGTAGATGGCCTTGCGCACCTCGAACAGCATCGAGGCGCCTTCGTGGTTCTGCAGCGAGTCGAGGTAGCCCTGGGCGTAGCGGGCCATGGCCGGGTCGGCGTTGGGGTTGGTCATGTCGAGGCTGATGTCAGGGCAAACGATGCCGTTGAACTCGCTGCCGAACTCCAGGTTGCAGCCGAACAGGCGGCGGTGCAGGTGCAGGTTGTCCGGCGGCTGGTGCATGAAGTTGACGCTGTAGGGATGCCAGTGTGAGCCCAGCAGGGCCGAGCACAGCCGGAACATCACGCCGATGGCCAGCTCCGTGGCCTGGCGGCTGGGCATCGGCGATTCGGTGACCACCTCTTCGCGAATGATCACCATCTTGCCGGCCTCCTCAATGAAGATGGCCAGCGAGTCATTCATCAGGTGCCGGTAATCCACCACGACCTGCAAGGCATCGCGCAGGGTGCGCTGGTGGCTGAGCAGCAGGCTGACCACGCCGAAGTCCGAGAGCTGGCGCGACTCGGCCATGCTCAGGCCGAAGGTCTGGCAGCCGCTGGCGGTGGCCGAGTCTTCCAGCAAGCGCACAGCGGCATCGATCTGGATACGGTGTTCAGGGGCTTGCAGTTGGGCCCTGCTCAGGCCGACAGCGGCCAGCACGTCGCGCGGGTTGAAACCCAGGTACTGGGTGACCTCCAGGTAGTTGGTCAAGACGGCGGCGCGAACAAGCTTGGTCATGCAAAGTCTTCCCTGGGCCGATGGCGATTGGCGTGAGCGTGGCGACTATATCCAGCGTATCAACAGTTGAACAGTTGTCATGTCGTTGATGGAATTCACGCTGTCCGGTCACCCATCCTCTACGCTGCATGGAGCCATCAGCGCTCATCCGTTGATTACAGTGACCTTGCGCCAACCTGCGGGATTTTTCGACCAGTGGTCGCGCTGTCCAAGTGTCCGACAATTTGTCATCAAAAGAAAAGTGCATGACGTCCAATGTAAAGCGCTTCGGGTGGGCGCTCTTTAATGTCGACCCTACAAAAAGCCCCTGGCGAAAACAGCCAGTCGAGTTATCGAGAAAGCGAAGGTGTTGACCGTGGACAAACTGCAAACTGCCGCCACCGTTCTGATCGTCCCAGGTCTGCGCGAGCACGTGGCCGAACATTGGCAAACATTGCTTGCCGCCAGGCTGAGCAACGTGCGCAGTGTTGCGCCGCTGGAGACCGACAAGCTCGATTGCATGGCCCGTGTGCGGGCGATTCAACACGAACTCGAACAAATCGACGGGCCCGTGATTCTGGTGGCCCACAGTGCCGGCGTGCTGATGGTCGCGCACTGGGCGGCGCACTACAGCCGTCCGATCAAGGGCGCTTTGCTGGCCGCGCCACCGGACCTCGATGCGGTCTGGCCGGCAAACTATCCATCGTCCGAAACCCTGCGTAACCAGGGCTGGAATCCTCTGCCACAAGGCTCGCTGCCATTTCGCAGCATCGTGGCCGGCAGCACCAACGATCACCTGGCCAGTCTTGCTGCGGTCACCCGCATGGCAGAAGGCTGGGGCGCCGAATTGCTCAATCTGGGCGATGTCGGCCATCTCAATCCGGCCGCAGGATTTGGCCACTGGCAACAAGCTGAAGCACTCATCCTGGAGCTGGATCGCTAGTACAAGGAGCTGGACTGGCAGTACGCCAACCGGCATTTGCCCTCATTCCTTAAACGCAAACCCGAAGAGGTTTGTGCGAGGGCGGCTGCGCTTAAAACAAAGACAAAAAGGCGGAGACAACGCAATGCACAACAATAAGAGTCACGGCTTCACCGCTCCACGCTGCACCTTGCTGGCCTCAGCCATTCTTGCGGCAACGGTACCTGTGGCCCATGCGGCCGAGATCGAGACGGGGAATCCGGACTGGAACGTACGGGTGGATAACACCATCAAGTACAACTACGGCGTGCGCACCGAAAGCGCCGACAAGCGCATGTTGGGAACGCCGAACAACAACGACGGCGACTACAACTTCCGCAAGGCCGGTACCAACATCACCAACCGTATCGACCTGTTGACCGAGATGGATGTGGTCTACAAGAACGCCATGGGCTTTCGCGTCAGCGCCGCCAGCTGGTACGACAAGGCCTATGAAAACACCGGTTCCAACTCCAACCCGTTCGTCAACGGCAATGGATCGACCTCGGGCCTGATCGCCAACGACCCGCGACTGGCAGGGGTCACCCGTGACAACGTCGGCAACGGCAGTTCGCACCTGAGCAATTATGCCCAGCGCTACTACAGCGGTCCTTCGGGCGAAATCCTCGATGCCTTCGTGTTCTACAGCACCGAAGTGGGCGAGGAGTCGATGTTCAGCGCCAAGGCCGGTCAGCACAACGTGTTCTGGGGCGAGACCATTCTCAATCCGGTGCACTCGGTCAGCTATGGCCAGTCCGGCCTCGACCTGGCCAAGCTTGCCGCGTCGCCGGGTACCGAAGCCAAGGAACTGTTCGTTCCGCGTAACCAGTTGTCGATGTCGTTCACCATCAATCCCGAGCTGACCGTGGGTGCCCAGTACTTCCTGAATTGGGATGCCGCGCGTCTGCCGGAAGCGGGTACCTATTACGGTGGTTCCGACCTGGTCGGCTTCGGCGCGCAATCGTTCCTGTTGGGCAACACCAACGCCGTGGTACCGGGCAGCCCGCTGGGTTGTGGCCTGGCGCCGTGCAACGCCTTGACCAATGTGCGTCGTGGCAAGGACCTGACCCCGCATGACAGCGGCGACTGGGGCGTCATGGCCAAATGGTCGCCGGCCTGGCTGGATGGCACCCTCGGCGTTTACTACCGCGAAACTTCGGAAATCCTGCCGCAAGCCTGGCTGGACGCCAGGGGCATTACCTCGGCCAACCCAAACGGCACCCGTCCGGCAGGGCAAGTGCCTGCGGTGATCAACACCCTCAATTCGCTGGACACCGCCACCTATCAACTGGCCTATGCCGACAACATCAAGATCGTTGGCCTGAGCTTGTCCAAGGACGTGGGTGGAATCAGCGTGGGTTCGGACCTGAACGTTCGTCACAACATGCCGCTGGCCAGTATCCCGGCGATCGTCAGTACCCGCAGCCCGCTGGGCCTGGGTCAAGGGCTTGGTCTGCTGCCTGCACGTACGGACGCCACCGGTGTGGTCTATGACACCCCGAGCCGCGGCGACAGCATGAGCGCCACCGGTGACACCCTGCACTGGACGATCAACGGTCTGATGACCCTGCCGAAAACGCCGGTGTTCGATCAGGCCACCGTGCTTGCCGAGCTGTACTACAGCAACCTGCTCAAGCTCGATAGCGAAAACGAGGCGCTCTACAAAGGCAAGAGCAGCTATCGCGGTATCGACGCGCCGACCCGTGACAACTGGGGTCTGGCCGTCAACTTCACACCGACCTGGTACCAGGTATTCCCGGGTGTCGATCTTAACGCGCCGATGTCCGTCAACGTCGGTCTCGACGGTGTGTCGCCGGTCTCCGGTGGCGGTGCCAAGGACACCGGCAACTATGCCGTCGGCGTGGGCGCCATTGTGTACAACAAATATTTTGTCGACCTGAAGTACGTGGACTCTTTCGGCGAAACCGACAAGTGCAACAAGAGTGGTGTGAGCACCGGCCCAACCGGTGGTGACGGCTCCACCCCGAACGCCTTTAGCGGCAACGAAAACTACGCCTGCTACGCCGGCGGCTACTCGTCCTTCTCCGGAGGTGGTGCCACGACTGAGGACCGTGGCGCCGTGTACCTGACGATGAAAACTACATTCTGATTCACCACTGATTTGCTCAATGCAAGCAGGAGAATAACAAGATGAAATTTGTAAAAACCGTGTTGGCCGCTTCGCTGGCCATGGTCTTCGCCGCTCAGGCACAGGCTGCTGTTTCAACCCAGGAAGCTGCCAAGCTGGGCACCAGCCTGACACAGGTAGGGGCTGAAAAAGCCGGGAACGCTGATGGTTCCATTCCTGCCTACAACGGTGGCTTGACCACGCCGCCGGCCAGCTTCAAGGCCGGCGACAGCATGCGCCCGGATCCGTTTGCCAGTGAAAAACCTGTGCTGGTGATCGACGGCAAGAACGTCGATCAGTACAAGGGCATGCTCACGGCGACCACGGTAGAACTGGCCAAGCGTTTCCCTACTTTCCGTGTCGACGTGTTCCCGACCCACCGCACCGTGTCGCTGCCTCAAGCGATTCTGGATAACGGCGTGAAGAACGCCAGCGGCGCCAAGTCCCTGGAAGGTGGCCTGGCCATCGACAACGTGCTGCCGGGCATTCCGTTCCCGATTCCGCAGTCGGGCAACGAAGCGATGTGGAACTTCCTGTTGCGCTACCAAGGCGTCAGCATCAGCTCCAAGTACGACTCCTGGAACGTTGACTCGGCCGGCGTTCCTAGCCTGGCGACCACCGGGCAAGCGAACATCTCCTACCCGATCTATGAAAACCTCTCGCAGCCGATCAGCAGCGCCGACGTGTACTACCAGATGAAGCTGGCATACACCGGCCCAGCGCGCCGCGCCGGCGAGGCGATCATGCTCAAGGACGCCGCCAACCCGTTGCAGCAACCGCGTCGCGCCTGGCAGTACTTGCCGGGGCAGCGTCGAGTGAAACTGGCGCCGAGCCTGGCTTACGACACGCCAAACCCGGGTACCGCCGGTGCAGGCACTTACGATGACGTGTTCGTGTTCAACGGTGCACTGGATCGCTACGACTGGAAACTGGTCGGCAAGCAGGAAATGATCGTGCCTTACAACACCTACAAGCTGACCTACGTGCAGGATCCGAAGTCGCTGACCACCGCCAATCACCTGTCACCTGACTTCGTACGCTGGGAAAAACACCGCGTCTGGGTCGTCGAAGGCAACCTCAAGGCCGGTGCCCGTCACATCTACCAGAAGCGCCGCTTCTACCTCGACGAAGACAGCTGGACCGCTTTGGCCTCGGATCAATATGACGCTCGTGGTCAGCTCTATCGCGGTTCCTTTGCCTTCCTGAGCCAGAGCTACGACAAGCAGGTTCCGGACTCCACGCCGTTCATGATCTACGACCTGGTCGGCGGTTCCTACAACATCAACGGTGTAGTCGGCCCTTACGGCGGCATCAAGTACATCGAGCCGCTCTCCAAGGCCCAGTGGTCTTCGGAATCCCTGGCCGGCGCCGGTATTCGCTAAGCCAACCGCAATGTAGGAGCGAGCTTGCTCGCGATGGACGTGAACGATAACGCGTGTTTTCTGGATACCCGCGTCGCCCTCTAGTCCATCGCGAGCAAGCTCGCTCCTACAACGGCATGACCTGCACGGTGCCAGGTTTGAACGTCAGGCACACCGATGTGTGTCCCGGCGCGGTTTTCCGAAGAGGACGCAGTATGTGTTCGTATAAAAATAATATTTTGCAGCTGGCGTTTGGCGTTGTGCTCGGCCTGTCGCAGGGCATCGCCCAGGCGGCCGATTACGTCGATGTGCTGGACCTGCCCGCCAGGGTCAGTGCCTTGGCCATCAACAGCCCGTTGTCCGGCATGACCCGCGCCGGTGGGCGGGTGATTACCGTCGGCCAGCGTGGCCATATTCTGTTTTCCGACGATTCGGGAAACCACTGGCAACAGGCCGTCGTACCGGCCAGTGCCGACCTCACTGCGGTGAATTTTCCGACCACCACCCAAGGCTGGGCGGTGGGTAATGACGGCGTGGTGCTGCACAGCAGCGACGCCGGCGCGACCTGGCAAAAGCAACTCGACGGTCGTCAGATCGGCGCCTTGCTGGTCAAGCATTACACGGCGCTGGCCAGCGCCGAACCGGGCAATGAGCAATGGCCCCAGTTGGCTATGGAAGGCCAACGACTAGCCGATCAGGGCGCGGACAAACCGCTGCTCGGCGTCTGGTTCGCCAACGACAAGACCGGCTACGTGGTCGGCGTGTTCAACCTGATCCTGCGCACCGACGACGGTGGCCTGACCTGGACGCCATTCCAGGACCGCACCGACAACCCCCAGGGTTTCCATCTCAACGCCATCGCCTCCACCGGCGACGGTGTGTACATCGCTGGCGAGCAAGGCCTGTTGCTCAAGTGGGACGACAGCGCCCAACGCTTCAATGCCGTGCCGACGCCTTATCAAGGCAGCTTTTTCGGCGTGCTCGGCAAGCCCGGCGAAGTGCTGATCTACGGTCTGCGCGGCAACGTGTTGCGCAGCACCGACGGCGGCCAGAGCTGGACTGCGCTGGACACCGGCCTGCACGTCAGCATCACCGCGGGCCTGATCGACGCCCGTGGCAATTATCGCCTGTTCACCCAGGGCGGGCAGATGCTGGTCAGCCAAGGGACGGGCGCGCAGTTGCATCTGAAGCAGCAACCGGCACCGACCCCGGTCGCCGGCGCCACCCAGTCCGCCGCTGGCGCCTTGGTGCTGGCCGGCAGCCGTGGTGCCCGGACGCTGTCCGTCGATCCAGCCCTCGAACCCTAAGAGCGAGAACCCAGACATGGGCAATATCAAACAAGACGCCATGCCGGTGATTCGCGACCTGCGGGATTTCGACCAGCGCTCCGGCAACCTCCTCGAGCGGCTGGTGTTCAACTACCGCCCGCTGTTCATGCTGCTGATGGCGCTCGCCACCGTGGTGCTGGGCTTCATGGCCGTGACTCGCCTGGAGTTGCGCCCAAGCTTCGAAAAAATGATTCCCCAGAGCCAGCCCTACATCCAGAACTTCCTGGAAAACCGCGCTTCGCTGCGCGGCCTGGGCAACTCGGTGCGGGTGGTGGTCGAGAACACCCAGGGCGATATTTTCGACCCCGAATACCTCGATGTGCTCAAACAGGTCAACGACCAACTGTTCCTCACCGAAGGCGTCGACCGTGCGTGGATGAAGTCGCTGTGGAGCCCGGCCGTGCGCTGGACCGAAGTCACCGAGGACGGTTTCCAGGGTGGCCCGGTGATGCCCGACACCTATTCGGGACAGCCTGAACAGATCGAACAGCTGCGCCAGAACATCTCCCGCGCTGGCCTCGTCGGCAGCCTGGTGGCCAGCGACTTCAAGTCGACCATGCTGATCGTGCCGCTGATGGACAAAGCCGCCGCCGGTGGCCAGCGCATCAACTACCACGCCTTCTCGCAGATGCTCGAAGAGCAGTTGCGCGACAAGATCGAATACGCCGGCGACAGCGCTGCGCGTAAATCCGGGGTCGAAGGCACCGGCCATTACAAGGTGCGGGTAATCGGCTTCGCCAAACTCATGGGCGACCTGATCGACGGCCTGATCCAGGTGATGATGTTCTTCGGCCTGGCCGTGGTCACTTCGCTGATCATCATTTACGGCTACACCCGTTGCGTGCGCAGCACCTTGCTGGTGGTCGGCTGCTCGCTGATCGCGGTGGTCTGGCAACTGGGCATCGTCGCCTGGCTCGGCTACGCCATCGATCCGTACTCGGTGCTGGTGCCGTTCCTGATCTTCGCCATCGGCGTGTCCCACGCGGCGCAGAAGATGAACGGCATCATGCAGGACATCGCCCGTGGCACCCATAAACTGATTGCTGCGCGCTACACCTTCCGCCGTCTGTTCATCGCCGGTGTCACCGCGCTGCTGGCCGACGCCGTGGGCTTCGCCGTGTTGATGCTGATCGATATCCCGGTGATCCAGGACCTGGCAATCACCGCCAGCATCGGTGTCGCGGTACTGATCTTCACCTCGCTGTTGCTGATGCCGGTGGCACTGTCCTATGTCGGTGTGGGCGCGAAAGCCGCCGAGCGTGCGCTGAAGATCGACAACCGCGCAGAGAAGCACAAAGGCTTCGGCAAACTGTGGGACGCGCTCGATCGCTTCACCACCGCCAAGTGGGCCACGGGCGCGGTTCTGGTCGCGGTGTTGATGGGCATTGGCGGTTTCATGGTCAGCCTGAACCTGAAGATCGGCGACCTGGAAAGCGGGGCGCCGGAGTTGCGCGCCGACTCGCGCTACAACCGCGACAACGCCTACATCACCCAGCATTACGCGCTGTCCAGCGACCTGTTCGCGGTGATGATCAAGACCGCGCCGGAAGGCTGCCTGAACTACAAGACCCTGGTGCTCGCCGACCGCCTGGCCTGGGAGCTGCAACAGTATCCGGGCGTGCAGGCGACCGCGTCCTTGGTCAACGCGGTACGCCAGATCACCGCCGGCACCTACGAAGGCAACCCAAAGCTCAATAGCATCCAGCGCAACCAGGACGTGCTCAACTACGCCGCCCAGCAAGCCTCGGTCAACTCCCCGGAGCTGTTCAACACCGACTGCTCGCTGATGCCGGTGATCACCTTCCTCAAGGATCACAAGGCCGAAACCCTGGATGCCGTGGTGGCGATTGCCGACAAGTTCGCCAAGGAAAACAGCACCGCGGATCGCCAGTTCCTGCTCGCCGCCGGTACTGCCGGTATTGAAGCCGCGACCAACATCGTGGTCCGCGAAGCCAACCGCACCATGCTGCTGTACGTGTATGCGGCGGTGACGCTGTTCTGCCTGATCACCTTCCGCAGCTGGCGCGCCACGCTGGTGGCGCTGTTGCCGCTGGTGCTGACCTCGATCCTCTGCGAAGCCTTGATGGTGGCCATGGGCATCGGCGTGAAAGTCGCGACCCTGCCGGTGATCGCCCTCGGCGTGGGCATCGGCGTGGACTACGCCTTGTATCTGCTCAGTGTGCAATTGCACTTCCAGCGTCAGGGCTTGCCGCTGTCCCAGGCCTACCGCAACGCCGTGTCCTTCACCGGCCGCGTGGTCGGGCTGGTGGGCATCACCCTGGCTGCCGGGGTGGTGTGCTGGGTCTGGTCGCCGATCAAGTTCCAGTCCGACATGGGCATCCTGCTGACCTTCATGTTCCTGTGGAACATGCTCGGCGCGCTGATCCTGATTCCGGCCCTGTCCTACTTCCTGCTGCGCGAACGGGCTCCTCAGCCTGGTTCTGTCGCGGCAACCGAAATCACTGAATCCACTGAACGTCCCGGCATGTCGCATGCCGTGACCACTTCCGAGTAAGCCAAGATGTCTGATTACAAAGCTCCCCTGCGCGACATGCGCTTCGTACTCAACGAGGTTTTCCAGGTGTCCCGGCTCTGGGCACAATTGCCCGGCCTGGCCGACGTGATCGATGAAGAGACCGCCGCCGCCATCCTCGAAGAGGCCGGCAAGATCAGCGGCGAAGTGATCGCACCACTGAACCGCGCCAGCGACGAACAGGGCTGCACCTGGAACGACGGCGCGGTCACCGCCCCGGACGGTTTTGCTCAGGCCTATCAAGCCTTCGCCGAAGGCGGTTGGGTGGGTGTCGGCGGTGATCCGCAGTACGGCGGCATGGGCATGCCCAAGGCGATTTCGGCCCAGGTCGAAGAGATGGTCAACTCGGCCAGCCTGTCGTTCGGCCTGTACCCGATGCTGACCGCTGGCGCCTGCCTGTCGATCAAAGCCCACGCCAGCGAAGAGCTGAAAGCCACCTATTTGCCGAACATGTACGCCGGCATCTGGACCGGTTCGATGTGCCTGACCGAAGCCCATTCCGGTACCGACCTGGGCCTGATCCGCACCAAGGCCGCACCCCAGGCTGACGGCAGCTACACCATCAGCGGCAGCAAGATTTTCATCACCGGTGGCGAGCACGACCTCACGGAAAACATCATCCATCTGGTACTGGCGCGCCTGCCCGATGCACCGGCCGGGCCGAAAGGCATCTCGCTGTTCCTGGTGCCGAAAGTGCTGGTCAACGCCGACGGCTCGCTGGGTGAAAACAACGCGCTGTCCTGCGGCTCCATCGAACACAAGATGGGCATCAAGGCCTCCGCCACCTGCGTGATGAACTTCGACGGCGCCACCGGCTGGATCGTCGACGCACCGAATAAAGGCCTGGCGGCCATGTTCACCATGATGAACTACGAGCGTCTGGGCGTGGGCATTCAAGGCCTGGCACAGGGTGAGCGTTCGTACCAGAACGCCGTCGCCTACGCCCGTGACCGCCTGCAAAGCCGCGCGCCGACCGGCGCGCGGCACAAGGACAAAGCGGCCGACCCGATTATCGTGCACCCGGACGTGCGCCGCATGCTGTTGACCATGAAAGCCTTGAACGAAGGCGGCCGTGCGTTCTCCAGCTACGTGGCCCTGCAACTGGACATCGCCAAGTACAGCGAAGACGCCCCGACGCGCCAGCGCGCGCAGGATCTGGTATCGCTGCTGACCCCGGTGGCCAAGGCCTTCCTCACCGACATGGGCCTGGAAACCACCATCCTCGGCCAGCAGGTCTTTGGCGGCCACGGCTACATCCGTGAGTGGGGCCAGGAGCAACTGGTGCGCGACGTGCGCATCACCCAGATCTACGAAGGCACCAACGGCATCCAGTCGCTGGACCTGGCCGGACGCAAGATCGTCGGCAGCGGCGGGGCGCTCTACCGTCTGTTCGCTTCGGAGATCCGCAACTTCACCGCCACAGCCTGCGCGGACCTCGGCGAGTTCACCCAGCCGTTGAACGCCGCCGTCGACACCCTCGACGACCTGACCGCGTGGCTGCTGGACCGGGCACAAAACAACCCGAACGAAATCGGCGCGGCCTCGGTCGAGTACCTGCATGTATTCGGCTACACCGCGTACGCCTACATGTGGGCGCGTATGGCCAAGGCCGTCATGAGCGGCGATGCCGAGGACGATTTCTACACCAGCAAACTGGCCACCGCGCGTTTCTACTTCGCCCGGTTGCTGCCGCGTATCCACTCGTTGAGCGCATCGGCCAAGGCCGGCAGCGACTGCCTCTACGAGCTGCAAGCCGATCAGTTCTGATCGAAAGGACAAGGAACCTTAAACATGATGGCGACAAAAATAATTCCGCCCGCCGACGGCGCCTATGCCTATCCCTTGCTGATCAAGCAATTGCTGCTGTCCGGCGTGCGCTACCAGCCAGGCCGGGAAATCGTCTACGCCGACAAGCTGCGCTACAGCTACCAGACCCTCAACAAGCGTATTCGCCGCCTGGCCAATGCGCTGACGGCGGCCGGGGTCAAGGCCGGTGACACCGTGGCCCTGCTCGACTGGGACAGCCACCGTTACCTGGAATGCTTCTTCGCCGTGCCGATGATCGGCGCGGTGCTGCACACCGTGAACATTCGCCTGTCGCCGGAGCAGGTGCTGTTCACCATGAACCACGCCGAGGATGACCTGGTGCTGGTGCATGATGATTTCCTGCCCCTGGTCGAGCAGATCCACGGTCGGCTGGAAACCGTAAAAGGTTACCTGCAGCTCACCGATGACGAGGCGACCACCACCTCGCTACCGGTGCTGGGCGAATACGAGCACCTGCTGTCCCTGGCCCCGGACCAGTACGACTTCCCCGATTTCGACGAGAACTCGGTCGCCACGCTGTTCTACACCACCGGCACCACCGGCGACCCGAAAGGCGTGTACTTCAGCCACCGGCAACTGGTGCTGCACACCCTGAATGCCGTCGGCACCCTGGGCGTCTATCAGGGCCAGCCGCTGCTGCGCTCCGACGACGTGTACATGCCGATCACGCCGATGTTCCACGTGCATGCGTGGGGCGTGCCGTATGTCGCGACCCTGATGGGCATCAAGCAGGTCTACCCCGGCCGCTACGAGCCCAACAGCCTGGTCAAGCTGTACCGCGAAGAGAAGGTGACCTTCTCCCACTGCGTGCCGACCATTTTGCAGATGATCCTCAACTGTGAAGAAGGCAAGGCGACCCGTTTCGACGGCTGGAAAATGCTCTTGGGCGGCAGCGCGCTGACCCTGGGCGTGGCCAGCGAAGCCAACGCCAAAGGCATGGTGGTGCACGCCGGCTACGGCATGTCCGAGACCTGCCCGTTGCTGTGCCTGACGTACCTGCGTGACGAAGACCTGCAGCTGTCCGCCGAAGCGCAACTGCCGATCCGCATCAAGACCGGCACGCCGGTGCCGATGGTCGACCTGAAGATCATCGACGCCGACGGCAACGATGTGGCCCATGACGGCGAGTCCCTGGGCGAGATCGTGGTGCGCGCACCATGGCTGACCCAGGGCTATCTGAAAGCCCCGGACAAAGGCGCGGAGCTGTGGCACAACGGCTGGCTGCACACCGGCGACATGGCCTCGATCGACAAGCTGGGCGGCGTGGAAATCAAGGATCGCATCAAGGACGTGATCAAGACCGGCGGCGAGTGGATCAGCTCACTGGAACTGGAAAGCCTGATCAGCGAACACCCGGGCGTGATGTCCGTCGCCGTGGTGGGCATTGCCGACGAACAATGGGGTGAACGCCCGATGGCCATGGTCGTGTGCGAGCCGGGGCAATACCTCGACCGCAAGATCCTGGAGGTGCATTTGCAAGCCTTCGTCGACGGCGGGCGCATCAACAAGTGGGCGATCCCAAAGCAGTTCAAGTTCGTCGCCGAAATCCCCAAGACCAGCGTCGGCAAGATCAACAAGAAGCTGATCCGGGAAACTGAAGCGAACTGAGGGGTAAACCTGCCACTGTTGTTGCAGGAGCGAGCAGGCTCGCTCCTGCAACAAATTCAACAGTGGGCTGTTTCTGGATAGTTTGCGGGGCGTCATCTTTGTCATAGTCCTCGGCAAAGATAACGCCCCGTCGGTCGCAGTTTTCAGCGCTTGTGCCAAGCTGAACGGGGTATTGAACCGCCGCGCATTCAAAAGCCGGCCAGTCAGACCCAAGGAAGCCCACGCCATGAACCTCGCCCGTGCATCAAACGTCCGCAAAGAGTTCTACAAAGCCGTCTGGTTCTATTTCAAAGTGGTGTGGCCGATCTTCTCGATCCTGCTGTTAGTGATCGTTGCGTTTGGCCTCATCATCGCCCAGCTGGAAGGGTGGGGGCCTTTTGATGGTGTCTACTTCGCCTTCGTGACGGGGCTGACCATCGGCTACGGAGAGTTGGTGCCCAAACTGGGCGTTTCACGGGTGCTGGCGATCCTGCTGGGTTTCAACGGCGTACTGATGACCGCGACATTCGCGGCGATCAGTGTCCGGGCGATTGAAGTGACCGTGACGGCGTCACGGCAGAAGGAAGAGTAGGGGAGGTCAACCGTGTGAAGCCAACACACAACCCCCTGTGGGAGCGGGCTTGCTCGCGAAGAGGCCAGTACATTCAACATCGATGTCGCCTGAACTGACGCCTTCGCGAGCAAGCCCGCTCCCACAGTTATTCAATCGGGATCCTCCAGACTAAGCCTCCCAACCCGCCCCAGTCACCGCCGCCTGCACCAGCGGGTGCAAGTCCGCCCCCTGGTGCTCCGTCTGCCAGGCCAGCAGTTCCTTGCGCATGCTCGGCGCCCAGTACATCTGCATATGATTGCGCACGCTGAGCACCGCCTGTTGCTGGTCCGGCTGGTTGGCGAAGTACTGGGCGATCTGGTTGGCCATCTTGATCAGGTTGTCAGTACTCATTTGCGCACCTCGGCTTTCTCAGGGTGCCGACGTTCCTTCAGCAGACGATGCTGTTCATCGCTGAATTCCTGGAAGCGCTTTTGCCACTCCGAAGGGTGGTAGACGCGGCTGACTTCCACGGCGGTGACCTTGTACTCCGGACAGTTGGTGGCCCAGTCGGAGTTGTCGGTGGTGATCACGTTGGCGCCCGATTCCGGGAAGTGGAAGGTGGTGTACACCACGCCCGGGGCGACCCGTTCGGTAATCCGCGCACGCAGCACGGTCTGCCCGGCGCGGCTGCCGATGCCGACCCAGTCACCTTCGTTGATGCCACGGCTCTCGGCGTCGGTCGGGTGGATTTCCAGGCGGTCTTCGTCATGCCAGGCGACGTTTTCGGTGCGCCGGGTCTGGGCGCCGACGTTGTACTGGCTGAGGATGCGCCCGGTGGTCAGCAGCAGCGGGTAGCGACTGTTGACCTTCTCCTCGGTGGGCACGTAGCCGGTGAGCATGAAGCGCCCCTTGCCGCGCACAAATTCTTCGATGTGCATGGTCGGCGTGCCGTCCGGTGCCTCGGCGTTGCACGGCCATTGCAGACTGCCGTGGCGATCCAGTTCGGCGTAGCTGACGTTGGTGAAGGTCGGCGTCAGGCTGGCGATCTCATCCATGATTTGCGATGGATGCTGGTAATTCATCGGGTAGCCCAAGGCATTGGCCAGGGCCACCGTGCCTTCCCAGTCGGCCTTGCCGCCCAGCGGATCCATGACCTTGCGCACCCGGGAGATACGTCGCTCGGCGTTGGTGAAGGTGCCGTCTTTTTCCAGGAACGAGCAGCCCGGCAGGAACACATGGGCGAACTTGGCGGTTTCGTTGAGGAAAATGTCCTGCACCACCACGCACTCCATCGCCGACAGGGCTGCGGTGACGTGCTGGGTGTTCGGATCGCTCTGGGCGATGTCTTCGCCCTGGCAATACAGGCCCTTGAAACTGCCGGCCAGGGCCGACTCGAACATGTTGGGAATGCGCAGGCCCGGGTCGGGTTGCAGGGTGACGTTCCAGGCCTGTTCGAACTGCGCCCGTACCACCTCGTTGGAGATGTGCCGGTAGCCAGGTAGTTCATGGGGGAAGGAGCCCATGTCGCAGGAGCCCTGAACGTTGTTCTGCCCCCGCAACGGGTTCACGCCCACGCCTTCGCGGCCGATGTTGCCGGTGGCCATGGCCAGGTTGGCGATGCCCATCACCGAGGTGCTGCCCTGGCTGTGTTCGGTGACGCCCAAACCGTAGTAGATCGCCGCATTGCCACCGGTGGCATACAGGCGTGCAGCGGCACGGATGTCGGCAGCGGGTACGCCGCAGACAGGGCCAAGGGCTTCCGGCGAGTTTTCCGCACGGCTGACGAACTCACTCCAGATCGCGAAATCGCGGCCCTCGCAACGGGCGTCGATAAAGGCCTGGTTGAGCAGTCCTTCAGTGACAATCACGTGAGCCAGCGCATTGAGCATGGCGACGTTGGTACCGGGGCGCAGGGCCAGGTGATACTCGGCGCGGGCATGCACCGTATCCACCAGATCAATGCGGCGCGGGTCGATGACAATCAGCCGCGCGCCTTCACGCAGGCGGCGTTTGAGTTGGGAGGCGAACACCGGGTGCGCGTCGCTGGGGTTGGCGCCCATCACCAGGATCACGTCGGCCTGCATCACCGAGTCGAAACTCTGGGTGCCGGCGGACTCGCCCAGCGTTTGCTTCAGGCCATAGCCGGTCGGCGAGTGGCAGACCCGCGCACAGGTGTCGACGTTGTTGTTGCCGAAGGCAGCGCGCACCAGTTTTTGCACCAGATAGGTTTCTTCGTTGGTGCAACGGCTGGAGGTGATGCCACCAATGGAGTCACGGCCATATTGTTGCTGCAGCCGACGGAATTCGCTGGCGGCGTAGGTCACTGCTTCATCCCAGCTGACTTCCTGCCACGGGTCGCTGATGTTTTTGCGGATCATCGGCTTGGTGATGCGATCCGGGTGGGTCGCATAGCCCCAGGCAAAGCGCCCCTTGACGCAAGAGTGGCCGTGGTTGGCCTGGCCGTTCTTGTCCGGAACCATGCGTACCAGTTGGTCGCCTTTCATCTCGGCGCGGAAAGAGCAACCCACCCCGCAATAGGCACAGGTGGTGATCACGCTGCGTTCCGGTTGACCCAGTTCGACCACGCTTCTTTCCATCAGGGTCGCGGTGGGGCAGGCTTGCACACAGGCGCCGCAGGACACGCATTCCGAGTCGAGGAAGTTCTCGCCGCCGGCAGCGGCCACCCGGGATTCGAAACCGCGCCCGGTAATGGTCAGGGCGAAGGTGCCCTGGGTTTCCTCGCAGGCGCGCACGCAGCGGTTGCAGACGATGCACTTGCTCGGGTCGTAGTCGAAGTAGGGGTTGGACGTGTCCTTGACGTCGGCCAGATGGTTGTCGCCCTCATAGCCGTAACGCACTTCCCGCAGGCCGACCTGACCGGCCACGGTTTGCAGCTCGCAGTTGCCGTTGGCCGAGCAGGTCAGGCAGTCCAGCGGGTGATCGGAAATGTACAGCTCCATGACGTTGCGCCGCAGCGTCGCGAGCTTGGGCGTCTGGGTGTGCACGCTCATGCCTTCGCTGACCGGCGTGGTGCAGGACGCCGGATAACCGCGCATGCCGTCGATCTCCACCAGGCACATGCGGCAGGAGCCGAAGGCTTCCAGGCTGTCGGTGGCACAGAGTTTGGGAATGGTGGTGCCCAACAGCGCAGCGGCGCGCATCACCGAGGTGCCTTCGGGCACGCTGATGCTGCGGCCATCGATGTTCAGGGTGACTTGCACCTGGCTGTCGCGGGCCGGAGTACCCAGGTCAATGTCTGTTTTCGGGTCGAAGAGAGTGATCATTGCTCGGCCTCCGAGGCTTGCAGACCGAAGTCAGCGGGGAAGTGCTTGAGGGCGCTGGCCACGGGATAAGACGTCATGCCGCCCAACGCGCACAGCGAACCGTATTGCAGGGTGTCGCACAGGTCCTTGAGGATGATCACCTGCGCATCGCGACTGTTCTGGTCAGGCGCGGCCAGCAGACGGTCGATCACCTCGACGCCACGGGTCGAGCCGATGCGACATGGGGTGCATTTGCCACAGGATTCCTCGGCGCAGAACTGCATCGCGAAACGCGCCATGCGGGCCATGTCCAAGGTGTCGTCAGCCACCACCACACCACCGTGACCGAGCATCGCGCCGATGGCGGTGAAGGCTTCGTAATCCAGCGGCGTATCGAATTGTCCCGGTGGCACCCAGGCGCCTAATGGGCCGCCGACCTGCGCAGCCTTCAGCGGTCGGCCACTGGCGGTCCCGCCGCCGTAGTCTTCCACCAGCTCCCGCAGGGTCAGGCCAAAGGCCCGTTCCACCAGACCGCCGCGACGCACATTGCCTGCCAGCTGGAAAGGCATGGTGCCCAGGGAACGGCCCATGCCGTAATCGCGGTAGAACTGCGCACCCTTGGCCAGAATCAGCGGCACCGAGGCCAGGGTCAGCACGTTGTGCACCAGGGTCGGCAGGCCGAACAAGCCCTGCAACGCCGGAATCGGTGGCTTGGCGCGGACGATCCCGCGCTTGCCTTCGAGTGAGTCCAGCAGCGCGGTTTCTTCACCGCAGATGTAGGCACCGGCACCGACGCGCACTTCCATGTCGAAGGCCAGGCCACTGCCGCCGACATTGGCGCCGAGGTAGCCGTTCGACCGGGCAATCTGAATCGCGTTGCGCAGGATGGTCACGGCATCTGGATATTCCGAACGCACATAGATGTAGCCGTAGGTGGCGCCGACGCACAGGCCGGCAATGGCCATGCCTTCGATCAGCAAGAAGGGGTCGCCTTCCATCAACATGCGGTCAGCGAAAGTGCCGGAGTCGCCCTCGTCGGCGTTGCATACGATGTACTTTTGCGCAGCTTCGGTCGCGCGCACAGTGCGCCATTTGATCCCGGCGGGGAAAGCCGCACCGCCACGGCCACGCAGGCCCGAATCAAACACCTCAGTCGCAGTCTGTTCGCCACCAATGGCGATGGCTTTTTTCAAACCCTCGAAACCGCCATGATCCCGATATGCATCGAGGTCCAGCGGCTCGGTGATGCCGGCGCGGGCGAACAGCAGGCGTTGTTGAGTCTTCAGATAAGGCAACTCTTCCACAAGGCCCAAGGCCAGCGGATGAGAAAACGGCTCGCCTTTGAGTGCTTCGAGTACAGACGGCACATCGGCAGCCGTCAGCGGACCGAAGCCGAAACGGCCTTGCGGCGTGTCCACTTCCAGCAGTGGTTCCAGCCAGTAAAGGCCCCGCGAGCTGGTGCGTTTTATCTCCAGCGGCACAACGCGTCCCCGGGCATGGGTGATAAGCGCTACCACAACTTCTTCGGCACCCACGGCACGGGCCACCGAATCACCAGGCACATAGAAAACCGGCATCACGCGTCCTCCAGGCAAGCATCAAGCAACGCATCCAGACGCTCGGCACTGAGCCGCGCATGCACCCGACCATCCAGCTCCAGCGCGGGCGAACAGGCACAGGCACCAAGGCAATACACCGGCCGCAAACTGATGCTGCCATCGGCGCTGCTGCCGTGATCGTCCAGTTGCAGACGCTCGCGCAACTGCGCGGCAAGCTGCTCGGCACCACGGCTCTGGCACGACTCGGCCCGGCACAGTCGCAAAATATGCCGCGCAGGCGGCGCGGTACGGAAGTCATGGTAAAAACTGATCACCCCACGAACCTCGGCCTGGCTCAGGTTGAGGGCATGGGCAATCTCGGGGACGGCGGCATCGGGGACATAACCGATGCGCTCCTGAATATCATGAAGAATGGGCAACAGCGCACCCGGGGTGCCCTTATGGCGCTCCAGCAGACTGTTGACCACAGGCAGGTGCAACATCTCATCAGGCATTCAGCAATCCTCACGGTCACGGACAAACCAGGCGGTTGTCGGTTGTCCGAAAGTGTCGGCTGCGGCATTCACACCACGTCACGGTATCGTGGCATCTACAGACCGTCGGCCAGGGCACCCTGAGCGGGCATCTTGTTGTGCCCGGCACGGTCTTCGCCGCGCCTCAATAGGGGCATAAAAGCCAGATTGCCACGCGGCCCTTGATTCGGCTGCACCAGAGCGACGTGTTTGGTTCTGTCTACGACCTTGTATTGAGTCTAGAAGAATGCGGCATCAGGCGCCGTGGCTGAGGGAAGGTTGCTGGAGTTATGCACAGCGAATTGCCTGTGGAGAAGGTGACGATCAAGCCCACTGGAAGCACCCGGAGGCCGGAAATCCAAAAACCGATTCCCCAGCATTTACTTCGAACCCGAGCGATCAAAAGCCCCGAAACCCCGGGGCTAATCCCCAATCCCACTCAACACACAAAGCCCCCTGTGGGAGCGAGCCTGCTCGCGATGGCGCCAGCCCAACCACCATCAATGCTGATGGTGCACCACAATCACAGCACACTCACCCACTCAGGCCAAATAATGCCTATCAGCCCACCGCAATCTCTGTGGGAGCGGGCTTGCCCGCGAAAGCGCCAGCCCAGTCACCATCAATGCTGAATCAGCTGCCACCATCGCAAGCCTCCCACCCAGTTGGGCCAAATAATGCCTGTCAGCTCACCGCAATCCCTGTGGGAGCGAGCTTGCTCGCGATAGCGCCAGCCCAACCAACATAAATGCCGAATCAGCCACCACCATCCCAAACCACCCACACCCCACAGGCCTTAACCACTAACCCTCAGCCTTAGCTCCCGCCCGCTTGGACACCGGCGCACAAACCCGATCCCGAGTCAGCACCTTCACCGCATCATCCACCAACGCCTTACTCATCGAAGTCAGATAATGCGCAGCCCAGGCATGACGATCAGTGTCTCTGGCATAAGCAGCATCTTCAGTGAGCGTCTTGGCCAGGAACAGAAAATCGGAGGCCATGGATAACGCATCGCCAAGAGGAACGCCGCGAGTGACATGAAACAGCGCTTGATCCGCACAGTAGATCGCCGGCGTCAGGCCGATAGTTTTGAGTTCAGATTGTTCAGTCATTGGCCACCTCCGAGGATGGAGAGGCAATGGGGGAGGGCGTCACGCGATTGGGAATCGCATAGAGAGAAAAGCCAAATTTCAAACGGATTGATACTGCGCATTATCCAACTCCTTGATATGAGGAGCTGCCACGTTCGTTACCACACGAATGGGTGACAGCTGTGCGCAGGGTGGTAAACCGGGAATCAAGGAAACCGGCACGCCCGAGGGCGTCCCACGCACAGCCGCCATAACTCACGCCGCAGGCATAAAAAAAGCGCCTGATGACGTGATTGGGGCGCTGTAGCGCCTTGAATAACTCGGGTTACCACACCCGGTCGCTGAATTGGCAGCGACGGGTGGGAGGGTATCGTGCAGACCACTTTCCGGCAACCTAGAAAGTATCGTTACCATCCCAAAGCACGAAAAATGCTGCCGCCTCGACCTTACTACCCCGCTCACGCTGAACCTCACTAAATTGAATCGACTGACTCTTTTAGCGAAAAGTTTTCGTTCGTGAGGGTGGACGACCGAGCATTGAAGCAGTAGCGTTAGGCCATTATCTCAAAAAACATGTTTAGCAAGATATATCGCTTGAAGACAGTCGGTTGTTGATGAGGGTTGACAGATCTAAATTTTGTAACTGCCTACTAAAATTTATTAGCGCGACTATTGGTGGATAAAATTGAAACTAGAAAAATTGAATTATTTGGAAAAGGCGCTGAAGGAGGAGTTTGGTCGCGAAAGTGTTGGTGTCTCAGTTCATTATTTTTTTGACTTGAAATGGTGCGGGCTTGACGGACTAGAAGAGTCAAATGTTGATGTTTTAGCTGAGTTGATGAAGGCTTCTGCTTCTAATGCTATTTATCACGCTTCGAAAAGCCTAACAGCAAGGTTCTTTTTTGACGATTTGAGTATAGTAGTTTCTTTAACCTTTGCTAAGGTGCCTCGCAGCGCAAAAAAAATTAAGTGTGGTCCGCAAATAGATAAAATAAGAGAAGGTGCATTTAATGCGTATAGAGTCTCTCATAATCCATTGACGTTCCTACTTGCAAAAGAAGCTTTTAAGGAAAGGTTGTTACAGTCAATACAAGATTTCAATGGGGATGAGTCTTCAGAGACCGAAGCGCAAGATGCTGAGTCACCAAAATCTTTAGCGGTGCTTGCTTTAGATATCGATTTTTTTAAACAGGTAAATGATACGTGGGGGCATTTGTATGGTGATCAAGTTCTGAAGATTTTTGGGCGACGCTTGGATGATGTAGCTACTAGAATTTGTAAGGCGTCGGCTGGAGATGTAAATATATTCGTTGGGCATCCGTCTGGCGAGGAGTTTCTCATTCTCATTGAATCTTTTGCCTTACGTGAAAAAATTGAAGAGTGGGCCAACGAATTTAAAAGCCAAATTTCTGAAGAAGTACTTCCCTCAGAGAGAGAGTGGGTTTGGTTGAGTAAAGGTGAAGATCTTTCCGCTCTTTCTCCACCGCCAATACAGGATAGAATTATAACGACAAGCGTAGGTGTGGCTTTATATGCGCCTGGTGTGGAAAACTCCGCGATTGCTGTTGATCCTGTCTCAAGTTTACTAGAAGCATCGGATACTGCGCTGTATCGAGCAAAGGCTGCTGGTAGAAATCAAGTAATATTTTATGATGATATACTTTCAAACTGTGGGCGTGTTATTGAGCTAGATGCGAATACAAAAGTTGCAGCAATTGATATAGGCTCTAATGTAGGGGTTGGGATGGGTCAAGAGTTTAAAGTTTTTCCTCCTACATTTACCGGGAAGACTAAGTTTTTTGTTAATGACGGTCGTACAACACGCACTCTCGGATTTTATCCGCGAGTCGAAAGCGCGAGAATTACGGTCTTTAATGCACAGCCCGAGGTTTCGTTTGCTTTCATTTCTTCAGATAATGAAGTGACAGTGAATATTGAGGCGGGTTCACATTTAGAGGCCATTCCAGCAGGCAGTATTGGACATTTGCTGCCAAGTTCCTCTAAGTATTATCCTGCCTCCAATGATGTGCTTCAGAAAAATAATATTGAATCATTGCGTGAGTTTGTTAAGCACAACTCAGGAAGTGGGGGCAGTCCCTTTGCTGTAGTAGTAAGGTTTTCGCGCGAAGGTGCGTACTTAAAGAGGTATGGCACGGCCGCGCTGAATATTGCGCTTGCAAGATTGTACAGCGAGGCGCAAAGTAGATTTAATGCTGCAAGGTCTATTGAGGTTCTTGATCGTGGTTCAATTGGCATCGCAGGACCAAAAGAAGCTTATGTTGAAAGCGTAGTTATCGACTTGGCGAATCATATTTCTTCAGAGCTTCCAGAGTTGGGAGTGGTGGTTGGAGTATTCTGTGCTGCTGATATTGAGAATAATCTTAGCTCGAGCAATGCGATTGAGTTTGCTAGGTTTGCTGCGTCTGATCATGGTCGAAAATCTGAGTCTAAAGTACGGCACTTTGGATATCAGACAGCTAAAGAGGTTTTACAGTCATTACGGCTAGCTGGTTCTTTTGAAGTGGCTAATACAGATTTTGAACGCTTGAAAAGTCTTGGTGTTGAAAATGCTGAAATATTTAATCTTGGGGGGCTAATTAATAATGCGTTAGGTCTGAGGCAGCAGTCGTTGAGTTGCTATCAGGCTGCTATTGACTTGGCGCCGATGCAGTATATATATAAATCCAACTTTGCAGTTGTGGCGTATAATTTAGGTGAGATTGACGTTGCCTTGAAAATGCTTAATGCGTTAACTAAGAAGGTGATTGGTCAAATACTGAAATCGCACCCTAATGGTTATAGTGCGTACGTGGCACTTTTGGCGAAGGCTAAAATTATGGGTTCCCCGCTTTTTAACTCTGAAAAATTTGAACTTATGGCTCCGATAGCGCTTGAGCTTAGAGTGACAAAGGAGTCAAGTTCTCGGACGAAAATAATTCGGCAGGCCTTGGAAAGTAACTAATTAAAAGTTATAAGTGTGGGGAGGGTCCGGGTTCGAAACTCCTGCTCCCCTCGCTCATGAGCCCGTTAATCAAAGGATATCTTTCAAGTAATCCTTAAGCGTGATAAGCGGTGCATAAAGTTGCTCTATCGTCTGGGCCTTGCCAAATTCAAGCGCTAGCTTGCTCAGCTCGCGGCCTAGCGGTTTATCCGCACCGCCGATAGCTCCCAGCGCCAATCTCACGCACTCTTCCACCTTCAACTGAATCGTCTCAGCATCCCCCCGCCGCACCAGCAACTCAAACACATCCCGCTGGTAATCACCCATCACCAGATCGTCACGCAAAATCGGGCTTGAATCTTCCGATTCATAAGCCAGTTTGAGGGAGAAGAGGGCGACGGTTTCCAGGTGCAATTCCATGGGGGGAATCCTTGTGAAATGTTCTTCCGGCGAGAAGGGCAGAAGAGAAGCAAGATCAAAAGATCGCAGCCTTCGGCAGCTCCTACGGGGCAGCGCGTTGTCAGGGCGTTGTCGGTGGGGTGTCAGGTGCTTTTCTACAGACGAAAAAAAAGGCCTTGCAAAGCAAGACCTTTCTTAATTTTGGTGCCCCGAGGGAGACTCGAACTCCCACTCCTTTCGAAAACGGATTTTGAATCCGCCGCGTCTACCAATTCCGCCATCAGGGCTCAATGGCGGCGAAGTATAGAGATGAGATAACCGCTGGTCAATCAGGTACATGGAGAATTTTTGATATTTCCGCTAGACTTCCCGGCCCTGCTAGACGAACCCCATCATGCGCGTTGCTGACTTTACCTTCGAGCTCCCTGATTCGCTGATCGCCCGCCATCCGCTGGCCGAGCGGCGCAATAGTCGCCTGTTGACCCTGGATGGGGTCAGCGGCGCCCTGGCACACCGTCAATTCACTGATTTGCTGGAGCATTTGCGCCCCGGCGACTTGATGGTGTTCAACAATACCCGGGTGATTCCGGCGCGGCTGTTTGGCCAGAAGGCTTCCGGCGGCAAGCTGGAAATCCTGGTGGAGCGGGTGCTCGACAGTCATCGCGTGCTGGCCCATGTGCGTTCCAGCAAGTCGCCCAAGCCGGGGTCGAAGATCCTCATCGACGGCGGTGGCGAGGCCGAGATGCTGGCGCGGCACGATGCGTTGTTCGAGCTGGGGTTCACTGAGGAGGTGTTGCCGCTGCTCGACCGCGTCGGGCACATGCCGCTGCCTCCTTATATAGACCGCCCGGATGAAGGCGCCGACCGCGAGCGTTACCAGACTGTCTACGCCGAGCGTTTGGGCGCGGTGGCGGCGCCGACGGCGGGGCTGCATTTCGATCAGGTGCTGATGGAGGCGATTGCCGCCAAGGGCGTCGAGACCGCGTTCGTGACCCTGCACGTCGGCGCTGGCACGTTCCAGCCGGTGCGGGTGGAGAAGCTCGAAGACCACCACATGCACAGCGAATGGCTGGAAGTCGGCCAGGACGTGGTCGATGCCGTTGCCGCCTGCCGTGCTCGCGGTGGTCGCGTGGTGGCGGTGGGGACTACTAGTGTGCGTTCCCTGGAAAGCGCCGCCCGCGATGGCGTGCTCAAGCCGTTCAGCGGCGACACCGACATTTTCATCTTCCCGGGCCGGCCGTTTCATGTGGTCGATGCCCTGGTCACCAACTTCCATTTGCCCGAATCCACGCTGTTGATGCTGGTTTCGGCGTTCGCCGGTTATCCCGAAACCATGGCTGCCTACAAGGCTGCCGTGGACAACGGTTACCGCTTTTTCAGCTACGGTGATGCGATGTTCATCACGCGTAATCCTGCGCCGACTGCCCCTAAAGAATCGGGCCCAGAGGAAACAGTATGAGTCGCACCTGTCGTATGTCTTTCGAGCTGCTGGCCACTGATGGCAAGGCTCGTCGCGGTCGTTTGACCTTCCCGCGCGGTACCGTCGAGACCCCGGCTTTCATGCCGGTGGGCACCTACGGCACGGTCAAGGGCATGCTGCCACGGGATATCGAGGCGACTGGCGCTGAAATCATTCTGGGCAACACTTTCCACCTGTGGCTGCGCCCGGGCACGGAAGTGATCAAGAAGCACGGCGACCTGCACGATTTCATGCAGTGGAAAGGCCCGATTCTGACCGACTCCGGCGGTTTCCAGGTGTTCAGCCTGGGCGCCATGCGCAAGATCAAGGAGGAGGGCGTGACCTTCGCTTCCCCGGTCGACGGCGCCAAGGTGTTCATGGGCCCGGAAGAGTCGATGCAGGTCCAGCGTGACCTGGGCTCCGACATCGTGATGATTTTCGACGAATGCACGCCGTACCCGGCCGACGAAGACGTTGCCCGTATTTCCATGGAGTTGTCCCTGCGTTGGGCCAAGCGTTCGAAAGAAGCCCATGGCGACAACACGGCGGCGCTGTTCGGCATCGTTCAGGGCGGTATGCACCAGGACCTGCGCATGCGCTCCCTGGAAGGCCTCGACCAGATCGGCTTCGACGGCCTGGCCATCGGCGGTCTGTCGGTAGGCGAGCCGAAGCACGAGATGATCAAGGTGCTGGATTACCTGCCGGGCATGATGCCGGCTGACAAACCTCGTTACCTTATGGGCGTTGGCAAACCGGAAGACTTGGTTGAGGGTGTGCGCCGCGGTGTGGACATGTTCGATTGCGTGATGCCAACCCGTAATGCCCGCAATGGGCATCTGTTCATCGATACCGGCGTGCTGAAGATCCGAAACGCGTTCCATCGCCATGATGATTCGCCGCTCGATCCGACCTGCGATTGCTATACCTGCCAGAACTTCTCCCGCGCTTATCTGCATCACCTGGACAAGTGCGGCGAAATGCTGGGGAGCATGCTCAATACCATCCATAACTTGCGCCATTATCAAGTGCTTATGGCTGGTTTGCGCGAGGCTATTCAACAGGGTACATTGGCCGCCTTTGTCGATGCCTTCTACGCCAAACGCGGGTTGCCTGTTCCGCCTTTGGACTGAGTTTACTGACCCCAAGATTCAACATTTGCAACTGGAGTGCTAAATGAGCTTTTTTATCTCTAATGCCATGGCTGACGCCGCTGCACCTGCTGCCGGCCCAATGGGCGGCGGTTTCGAGTGGATTTTCCTGGTCGGTTTCCTGGTCATCTTCTACCTGATGATCTGGCGTCCACAGGCCAAACGCGCCAAAGAGCAGAAAAACCTGCTGAGCAGCCTGCAGAAAGGCGACGAAGTTGTGACCACCGGCGGCATCGCCGGCAAGATCACTAAAGTGGCCGACGATTTCGTCGTTCTGGAAGTTTCCGACACCGTCGAAATGAAGTTCCAGAAAGGCGCCATCGCCGCCACGCTGCCAAAAGGCACGCTCAAAGCGATCTAAGTTTCAACTTCATTTTCAATCGACGGGGCGCGCAAGGCGCCCCGCGTCATAAACGGGCGGCGTGATGCTGAACAAATATCCTCTGTGGAAATACATTCTGATCCTGGCGGTGCTGGCGGTCGGTCTGATTTATTCCGCTCCCAATCTTTATCCTGATGACCCGGCCATTCAGGTCAGCGGTGCAAGCACTGCGCTGCAGGTCAATCAGGCTGATCTGGATCGCGTGAGTGCTGCGCTCAAGGAATCCGGGATCAACGTCAAGGCTGCCACCCTGGCAGAGGGCGGCAAGGGCGGTCTGATTCGCCTGACCAAGGCTGAAGACCAGCTGCCGGCCAAAGACGTCGTGCGCAAGGCATTGGGTGATGACTACGTCGTCGCACTGAACCTGGCACAAACCACCCCGCAATGGCTGCGCAACCTCGCTGCGCACCCGATGAAGCTGGGTCTGGACTTGTCCGGTGGTGTGCACTTCCTGCTGGAAGTGGACATGGACAAAGCCCTCGACGCGCGCCTGAAAGTCTACGAAGGCGACGTCAAGAGCCTGTTGCGTAAAGAGAAACTGCGCTATCGCAGCCTGCCGCAACTGGGCGGTGCCATTCAGTTGGGCTTTGCTGATGAAGCAGCTCGCGAACAGGCCCGTACGCTGATCCGCAAGAACTTCAACGATTTCGACATTGTTCCGGCCGACCTCAATGGTCAACCGGTGCTGCGTCTGGCGATGACCCCGGCCAAGCTGGCGGAAATCCGCGAATACTCCATCAAGCAGAACTTGACCACGGTACGTAACCGCGTCAACGAGCTGGGTGTTGCCGAACCGATCGTCCAGCGTCAGGGCGCCAACCGCATCGTGGTTGAGCTGCCGGGCGTGCAGGACACCGCCGAAGCCAAGCGTATCCTCGGCAAGACGGCCAACCTCGAGTTCCGTCTGGCCGCTGAGCCTGGCGCTTCGAAAGCCACTTCCGAATCCTTCGAGTTCCGTGAGGGCAACCGTCCTCCGGCACTGATCGAGCGTGGCCTGATCATCACCGGTGACCAGGTAACTGACGCCAAGGCCGGTTTCGGTGAGCAGGGCACTCCGGAAGTGAACATTCGTCTGGACGGTCACGGCGGCGAGCTGATGAACCGTGCGACCCGTTCGAACGTGGGCCGCAGCATGGCGGTGATCTTCATCGAGCAGCGTCCGGTTACCACTTACGTCAAGCAAGTGGTCAACGGCGTCGAGAAAGACGTGCCGGTGCAGACGTTCAAGGAAGAGAAGAAGATCATCAGCCTGGCGACCATTCAGTCGCCGCTGGGCGCGCAGTTCCGCATCACCGGCCTGAACGGCCAGGGCGAATCGTCCGAACTGGCGCTGCTGCTGCGTGCCGGTGGTCTGGCCGCTCCGATGTACTTCGCTGAAGAGCGCACCATCGGCCCGAGCCTGGGTGCCGACAACATCACCAAGGGTATCGATGCATCGCTGTGGGGCATGCTGTTCGTCTCGCTGTTCATCATGGCCATCTACCGCTTCTTCGGCCTCATCGCCACCGTCGCGCTGACGGTGAACATGGTGATGCTGCTGGCCCTGATGTCGCTGCTGGGTGCAACGCTGACCCTGCCGGGTATCGCCGGTATCGTATTGACCATGGGTATGGCGGTCGACGCCAACGTGCTGATCTTCTCGCGGATCCGTGAAGAGATCGCCGCCGGCATGACCGTGCAGCGTGCAATCAACGAAGGCTTCGGCCGGGCATTCACCGCGATTCTCGACGCCAACCTGACCACCTTGCTGGTCGGCGGCATCCTCTTTGCCATGGGCACCGGCCCGGTCAAGGGCTTCGCAGTGACCATGTCCCTCGGGATCTTTACCTCGATGTTCACGGCCATCATGGTGACCCGCGCGATGGTCAACCTGATCTTCGGCGGTCGTGACTTCAAGAAGTTGTGGATTTAAGGGGCTGCCATGTTACGTACAATCAACTTCATGGGCGTTCGCAACTTCGCGTTCGGCGTCACATTGTTCCTTACCGCACTGGCGTTGTTCAGTGTCGCTACCAAGGGCATGAACTGGGGCCTGGACTTCACCGGCGGTACGCTCATCGAGCTGACCTACGAGCGTCCGGCTGACGTTACCAAGGTGCGTGAGCAGCTGGTGAGCGCCGGTTATAACGACGCCATCGTGCAGAACTTCGGTGCAACCACCGACCTGCTGGTGCGTATGCCTGGCGAAGACCCGCAACTGGGTCACCAGGTTGCCGAGGCCTTGCAGAAGGTCGGTGGCGAGAACCCGGCGACGGTCAAGCGTGTCGAATTCGTCGGCCCGCAGGTGGGTGAAGAGCTGCGCGACCAGGGCGGCCTCGGCATGCTGATGGCGCTGGGCGGGATCCTGATCTACCTGGCTTTCCGCTTTCAGTGGAAGTTCGCGGTCGGTGCGATCGTGTCCTTGATCCACGACGTGATCGTGACCATCGGTATCCTGTCGTTCTTCCAGATCACCTTCGATTTGACGGTGCTGGCGGCGGTACTGGCGATCATCGGTTACTCGCTCAACGACACCATCGTGGTATTCGACCGGGTTCGCGAGAACTTCCGTGTGCTGCGCAAGGCCAGCCTGATCGAGAACATCAACATCTCGACCACGCAAACCCTGCTGCGGACCATGGCGACTTCGATCTCCACCTTGCTGGCGATCGCGGCCCTGCTGTTCTTCGGTGGCGACAACCTGTTCGGCTTCTCCATCGCCCTGTTCATCGGTGTTCTGGCGGGTACTTACTCGTCGATCTACATCGCCAACGTGGTGCTGATCTGGCTGAACCTGAGCACGGAAGACCTGATTCCTCCGGTCAATACCGAGAAGGAAGTCGACGACCGCCCTTGAGGGAAAAACCTTAAGCGATGTAGTCCAAAAAAGGCGCGAGTTGAACTCGCGCCTTTTTTTGTGCTCCAAGGCAGGGAGAAGCGCGGACACGTTCCGCATGTGATGGTCCAGGAGGTTCATGTGAACAAGTCGATGCTGGTTGGTGCTGTACTGGGTGCTGTCGGTGTAACTGCCGGGGGTGCTGTGGCCACCTACAGCCTGGTTAAAAGCGGCCCGGAGTACGCACAAGTACTCGCCGTTGAGCCGGTCAAGACACAAATCAAGACTCCACGTGAAGTGTGCAAGGATGTAGCGGTCACCCGGCAGGCGCCGGTGAAAGATCAACATCAGATCGCCGGTACGGTGGTCGGTGCATTGGCAGGTGGTTTGCTGGGTAACCAGATCGGTGGCGGCACCGGTAAGAAGATCGCCACGGTCGCAGGTGCTGTCGGTGGTGGTTACGCCGGCAACAAGGTGCAGGAAGGCATGCAAGAGCGTGACACCTACACCACGACCCAGACCCGCTGTAACACGGTCAACGACATCAGTGACAAGGTTGTAGGTTACGACGTGCGGTATTCGCTGGACGGCAAGGAAGGCAAGGTGCGCATGGATCGTGATCCAGGCAACCAGATTCCGGTGGATAAGGAAGGCAAGTTGATCTTGTCGGAGAATCAGGCGGCTCAGTGATCTGCTGACTCTGGATAAAAAAGAAGCACCCTGCGGGGTGCTTTTTTTGTGCCTGTGATTCAAGCATCACCGCCAATCCCCTGTGGGAGCGGGCTTGCTCGCGAAGAGGGAGTATCAGCCAACATTTTTGTTGAATGACACACCGCTTTCGTCGGAACGCCGCCTGGAGCAAGCCCGCTCCCACATTGGGGTTGTGGTGTTTTGAAGGGCAAATTCCAGGCATAAAAAAAGCACCCTGCAGGGTGCTTTTTCTGTCGCTGGAAGCTTAGCGCTTCAGCGAGGCCGGCAGGTGCGGCTGGATCGCCGTCAAAACTGCCTTGAAGCACTTGGTGTTGCCGGCAACGACGTGGCCTTTCTCAAGGAAGTCGTGACCGCCGGTGAAGTCGCTCACCAAACCGCCGGCTTCCTGGATCAGCAGGGCGCCTGCAGCCATGTCCCACTCGGACAGGCCCGACTCCCAGAAGGCGTCGAAACGGCCGGCGGCCACGTAGGCCAGGTCCAGGCTCGCCGAACCTGCGCGGCGGATGCCGGCGGTCTGGCCAACCAGGGCGCGGAACATGCCCAGGTAGTTGTCGAGGTTGTCCATCTGGTCGTCACGGAACGGGAAGCCGGTACCCAGCAGGGCGCCGTCCAGGCTGGTGCGGCCGCTGACGCGCAGGCGACGACCGTTCAGTTGAGCGCCGCGACCACGGCTGGCGGTGAATTCTTCCTGGCGAACCGGGTCCAGAACAACAGCGTGTTCCAGGCGACCGCGGTATTTGCAGGCGATGCTGACAGCGAAATGAGGAATGCCGCGCAGGAAGTTGGTGGTGCCGTCCAGTGGATCGATGATCCACAGGTACTCTTCGCCTTCGATGCCGGAGCCAGCGTGCATGCCGGTCTCTTCACCCAGGATCGAGTGATTCGGGTAGGCCTTGCGCAGGGCGTCGATGATTTTCTGTTCGGCGGCGCGATCCACCTCGGATACGTAATCCTTGGCGTCTTTTTCGTCGACCTTGATGGTATCCAGGCGCTCGATGGAGCGGAAGATCAATTCACTGGCGCTGCGGGCGGCGCGCAGCGCGATATTCAGCATGGGCTGCATGGATGTGTCACCTAAGGTTGTTAAAGAAAGCCGGGCATTCTATCAGAAAGTTTCTACAGGAGAAGGACGACGTTCGCTTTCATGGCTTAACGGTAGCTAGCGCTGTAAGATTCTGCTCCCGATTATTGTGTTCGAGAGCGCCTCCCTTGCTGCAAAACATTCGTGTCGTTCTGGTCAATACCAGCCATCCGGGCAATATCGGCGGGGCTGCGCGTGCCATGAAGAACATGGGGCTGTCGCGGCTGGTGCTGGTCGAGCCTCGTGTGTTCCCGCATCACGAGGCCGATGCCCGTGCCTCCGGTGCCGGTGACATCCTTGAAAACGCGCAAGTCGTCGCCACCTTGGAAGATGCCCTGGTCGGCTGCAACCTGGTGCTCGGCACCAGCGCCCGCGACCGGCGCATTCCCTGGCCGCTGCTCGATCCCCGCGAATGCGGAACGAAGGTGGTCGAGGAAGCCGGGCAGGGCGCGGAAATCGCCCTGGTGTTCGGTCGTGAAGATTCCGGCCTGACCAACGAAGAGCTGCAGCGATGTCATTATCATGTGCACATCCCATCAGACCCTGAGTTCAGTTCGCTGAACCTTGGGGCGGCGGTGCAGGTATTGGGTTATGAAGTGCGCATGTCCTGGCTGGCGGCCCAAGGTCAGCCGAGCAAGGTCGAGAAGGAAGAAGTGGCTTCGGTCAAAAGCGCTGAGCTTGCGACCATGGACGAGCTGGAGCGATTCTATGAGCACCTGGAGCAGACCCTGGTGGCCATCGAATTCCTCGATCCGGAAAAGCCACGGCACTTGATGGCGCGCCTGCGCCGGTTGTACGGACGCAGCTCGGTCAGTCGGGCGGAAATGAATATTTTGCGTGGCATCCTCACGGAAACCCAGAAAGCGGCCCGTGGTGAGCTCCTTAAGCGGAAGGATTAATGATGTTCGAGCGTTTGCGTGAAGATATCCAGAGCGTATTCCACCGAGACCCGGCGGCGCGTAACGCTTTTGAAGTCCTGACCTGCTACCCCGGCATGCATGCCATCTGGATTCACCGTTTGTCGGCGATGCTGTGGCGCGCTGACCTGAAGTGGCTGGCGCGGCTGGTGTCGAACTTCGGTCGCTGGCTGACCGGGATCGAGATTCATCCGGGTGCCAAGGTCGGTCGTCGTTTCTTCATTGACCATGGCATGGGCATCGTCATCGGTGAAACCGCCGAGATTGGCGATGACGTGACTATTTATCAGGGCGTGACTCTCGGTGGTACCAGCTGGAACACGGGCAAGCGACACCCGACCTTGGGTGATGGCGTGGTGGTCGGGGCGGGCGCGAAGGTGCTCGGCCCGTTCACTGTCGGTGCCGGGGCCAAGGTGGGTTCCAATGCGGTCGTGACCAAGGAAGTGCCACCGGGCGCCACTGTGGTGGGTATTCCGGGGCGGATCATCGTCAAGCCCGACGAAGAGCAGGACGCCAAACGCAAGGCCATGGCCGAGAAGATCGGTTTTGATGCCTACGGTGTGACTGAAGACATGCCTGACCCGGTGGCTCGCGCCATTAACCAATTGCTCGATCACCTGCAGGCGGTCGATGGGCGTCTGGAGGGGATGTGCGGGGCATTGAAGGATCTGGGCAGCAATTACTGTGCGAAAGATCTGCCTGAGCTGCGTGAAGAAGACTTCGCGTGTGTGAAGGACAAGGATCAGAGCCAGGCGTAGGAGCTGCCGCAGGCTGCGATCTTTTGATTTTGCTCTTTTAGGGGCGAAGATCAAAAGATCGCAGCCCGCAGCAGCTCCTACGGGTCGCAATCAGGTAATGGCAGAGCGCTGACCGGTGTGCCATTAGGCCGCAGACCCTGCTATGATGCGCCCGCTCTTTTGCGGGTAAACCTGACTAAAGTACTAGGTCTAATAGTTGACTTAAATACTCGGGAATTGCATACTCGCCTCATTCCGAACTCCGTGGTAATTGTCCATGCGACTGACTACAAAAGGCCGATACGCCGTGACCGCCATGCTCGATCTGGCGTTGCACGCGCAGCACGGGCCCGTGTCCCTGGCCGATATCTCCGAGCGCCAAGGCATCTCCCTGTCCTACCTCGAACAGCTTTTCGCCAAGCTGCGCCGCAGCAACCTGGTGTCCAGCGTGCGCGGTCCGGGCGGCGGCTACCAGTTGTCCCGCGACATGCAGGGCATCCAGGTCGCCCAGGTGATCGATGCGGTGAACGAATCGGTCGATGCAACCAAATGCCAAGGGCAGGGTGATTGCCATTCCGGCGACACTTGCCTGACTCACCACTTGTGGTGCGATCTGAGCCTGCAGATTCACGAATTTCTGAGCGGTATCAGCTTGGCTGATCTTGTAACTCGCCGTGAGGTGCAAGAAGTAGCCCAGCGTCAGGACCAGCGCCGTTGCAACAGCAAGGCGCCACGCCTGGACAAGATTGAAGCGTCCGCCGTCGAATGACAGCCGAAGAGCTAGCGGCACGCCAGCCAGCCTGATTTAGGAGATAGTCCATGAAATTGCCGATTTACCTTGATTACTCTGCGACCACCCCGGTTGATCCGCGTGTTGCGCAAAAAATGAGTGAATGCCTGCTGGTCGACGGAAACTTCGGTAACCCGGCGTCCCGTTCCCACGTGTTCGGCTGGAAAGCCGAAGAGTCCGTCGAAAACGCCCGTCGTCAGGTTGCCGACCTGGTCAACGCCGACCCGCGTGAAATCGTCTGGACCTCCGGTGCCACCGAATCCGACAACCTGGCAATCAAGGGTGCGGCGCATTTCTATGCCACCAAAGGCAAACACCTGATCACCACCAAGATCGAGCACAAGGCTGTCCTGGACACCATGCGCCAACTTGAGCGTGAAGGTTTCGAAGTGACCTACATCGAGCCTCGTACTGATGGCCTGGTGACCCCTGAGATGATCGAAGCCGAACTGCGCGACGACACCATCCTGGTTTCGGTCATGCACGTGAACAACGAAATCGGCACCGTCAACGACATCGCTGCGATCGGCGAACTGCTCCGTTCCAAGGGCATCCTGTTCCACGTCGACGCCGCTCAGTCCACCGGCAAGGTCGAGATCGACCTTTCGAAGCTGAAAGTCGACATGATGTCGTTCTCCGCCCACAAGACCTACGGTCCTAAAGGCATCGGCGCCCTGTACGTAAGCCGCAAGCCGCGCGTACGTATCGAAGCGACCATGCACGGTGGCGGCCACGAACGCGGCATGCGTTCCGGCACCCTGGCGACCCACCAGATCGTCGGCATGGGTGAGGCTTTCCGCGTAGCCAAGGAAGACATGGCTGCCGAGAACGCGCGCATCAAGGCGTTGAGCGTTCGCTTCTACAAGCAGGTCGAGCACCTGGAAGAGTTGTACGTCAACGGCAGCATGACCGCCCGCGTTCCGCACAACCTGAACCTGAGCTTCAACTACGTTGAAGGCGAGTCGCTGATCATGGCGCTCAAGGACCTGGCGGTTTCGTCCGGTTCGGCCTGCACCTCGGCTTCGCTGGAGCCTTCGTACGTACTGCGCGCCCTGGGCCGCAACGACGAACTGGCACACAGCTCGATCCGCTTCACCTTCGGCCGTTTCACCACCGAAGAAGAAATCGACTACGCCGCGCAGAAAGTCTGCGAGGCCGTAACCAAGCTGCGCGCTCTGTCGCCGCTGTGGGACATGTACAAAGACGGCGTCGATATCTCGAAAATCGAGTGGGCGGCACACTAAACAAAGAAGCCGCCGGATACAGGTCCTGTAGCAGCGCGGTGGTAAACGCAGCGTAACTACAGGGTCTCAAGAGCGGCCCTGATGAGTGAGGATTGAGAATCATGGCTTACAGCGAAAAGGTCATCGACCACTACGAAAACCCGCGCAACGTCGGCAAGATGGACGCGGAAGACCCTGATGTCGGCACCGGCATGGTCGGCGCTCCGGCGTGCGGCGACGTGATGCGCCTGCAGATCAAGGTCAACGACGCCGGCATCATCGAAGATGCCAAGTTCAAGACCTACGGCTGCGGTTCGGCTATCGCTTCCAGCTCCCTCGCCACCGAGTGGATGAAGGGCAAGACCCTGGACGAAGCGGAAACCATCAAGAACACCCAGCTGGCTGAAGAACTGGCCTTGCCGCCAGTGAAAATTCACTGCTCGGTACTCGCTGAAGACGCCATCAAGGCGGCTGTTCGCGATTACAAGCAGAAGAAAGGCTTGATCTGATTTTTGGCGACGAGTAAGGAGTCACCGATGGCTATCAGCATGACAGAAGCGGCTGCTCGACACGTGCGGCGCTCCCTCGACGGGCGCGGCAAAGGTGAAGGGATTCGTCTGGGTGTTCGCACCACGGGCTGTTCCGGCCTTGCCTACGTGCTGGAGTTTGTCGACGAGGTGGTTGCAGAGGACCAAGTGTTCGAAAGTCACGGCGAAAAAGTGATCATCGACCCGAAAAGTCTGGCCTACCTGGACGGCACCGAGCTCGATTTCGTCAAGGAAGGGTTGAACGAAGGCTTCAAGTTCAACAACCCCAACGTACGCGGTGAATGTGGCTGCGGCGAAAGCTTCAACATCTGAGGCTTGTCGTGGGTACTCCTTGTCATTTCGCTTTATTTGAGCTGCAACCGAGTTTCGATCTGGACCTCGACCAGCTGGCTACGCGCTACCGTGAGTTGGCGCGCAGTGTTCATCCGGACCGCTTTGCCGACGCTTCCGAGCGTGAGCAGCGGCTGGCGCTAGAGCAATCCGCGAGCCTCAACGAGGCCTACCAGACGCTCAAGAACCCACCCAAGCGCGCGCGTTACCTGCTCGCCTTGAATGGTGGCGAGCTGCCGCTGGAGGTCACGGTGCATGATCCGGAGTTTCTGCTGCAACAGATGGAGTTGCGCGAAGAGCTCGAAGACCTGCAGGACAGCGCCGATCTCAATGGCGTTGCCGTCTTCAAGCGTCGCCTGAAGGCTGCCCAGGATGAACTGAACCAAAGCTTCGCAGCTTGCTGGAACGATGCCGCGCACCGTGAACAGGCCGAACGCCTGATGCGGCGCATGCAGTTCCTCGACAAGCTCACCTACGAAGTGCGCCAGTTAGAAGAGCGCCTCGACGATTAACCCAGTGCCGCTCCGGTCGCACGCCTGATATACAGATAAGTCCTGATAACGATGGCCCTACTGCAGATCGCCGAACCCGGCCAAAGTCCTCAACCGCACCAGCGACGTCTGGCTGTGGGGATCGACTTGGGCACTACCAATTCGCTGGTCGCTGCATTGCGCAGTGGTCTTTCCGAGCCTCTTGCCGACGCAGAAGGGCGGGTCATCCTGCCGTCTGCCGTGCGCTACCACGCCGATCGCGTCGAGGTGGGTGAATCCGCCAAGCTGGCCGCCGCCACCGATCCGTTGAACACCGTGCTGTCGGTCAAGCGCTTGATGGGTCGTGGTCTGTCCGACGTCAAGCAGCTTGGTGATCAGTTGCCATACCGCTTTGTCGATGGCGAGTCGCACATGCCGTTCATCGAGACGATCCAGGGCCCTAAAAGCCCGGTCGAGGTGTCCGCCGACATCCTCAAGGTTCTGCGTCAACGCGCCGAAGCGACCCTGGGTGGTGAATTGGTGGGTGCGGTCATCACCGTTCCGGCTTATTTCGACGACGCTCAGCGTCAAGCCACCAAGGATGCGGCCAAGCTGGCCGGTCTGAACGTGCTGCGTTTGCTCAATGAGCCGACCGCGGCAGCCGTGGCTTACGGTCTGGACCAGCACGCCGAAGGCCTGGTCGCGATCTACGACCTGGGCGGCGGCACCTTCGATATTTCGATTCTGCGCCTGACCGGCGGTGTGTTCGAAGTCTTGGCTACCGGTGGCGACAGCGCCCTGGGTGGCGATGACTTCGACCACGCGATCGCTGGCTGGATCATCGAGAGCGCTGGCCTGTCCGCCGACCTCGATCCGGGTGCTCAACGCAACTTGCTGCAAACCGCCTGTGCGGCCAAGGAAGCCCTGACCAATGCGACGGCCGTTGAAGTTGCCCATGGCGACTGGAAATCCGAGCTGACCCGCGAAGCCTTCAATGCGCTGATCGAGCCGATGGTTGCTCGCAGCCTGAAAGCCTGCCGTCGTGCGGTGCGTGATTCCGCTATCGAACTGGAAGACGTGCACGCCGTGGTCATGGTCGGTGGTTCGACTCGCGTGCCTCGCGTTCGCGAAGCCGTCGCCGAGGCCTTCGGTCGCCAGCCGCTGACTGAAATCGACCCGGATCAAGTGGTAGCCATCGGTGCTGCGATCCAGGCCGATACATTGGCTGGCAACAAGCGAGACGGCGGCGAACTGTTGCTGCTGGACGTGATTCCGTTGTCCCTGGGGCTGGAAACCATGGGCGGCCTGATGGAGAAGGTGATTCCGCGCAACACCACCATCCCCGTCGCCCGCGCCCAGGACTTCACTACTTATAAAGACGGCCAGTCGGCCATGGCCATCCACGTATTGCAGGGCGAGCGCGAGCTGATCAGCGACTGTCGCTCCCTGGCGCGCTTCGAATTGCGCGGCATTCCGGCGATGGTGGCTGGCGCGGCGAAGATTCGCGTGACCTTCCAGGTCGATGCCGACGGTCTGCTCAGTGTTTCTGCCCGCGAACTGGGTTCGGGCGTTGAGGCCTGCATCCAGGTCAAGCCGTCCTACGGTCTGACCGACGGCGAAATCGCCAGGATGCTCAAGGATTCGTTCCAGCACGCCAATGACGACAAGGTTGCCCGCGTACTGCGCGAGCAGCAGGTCGACGCCCAGCGCCTGATCGAAGCGGTGCAGGCTGCTCTGGAGGCCGATGGCGAGCGCCTGCTCGACGCCGATGAGCGCATGGTCATCGACCTGCAGGTGCAGGAACTGACCGAACTGATGAAAGGTACCGATGGTTATGCCATCGAGCAGCAGACCAAGCGTCTGTCGCAAGTGACCGATGCCTTTGCTGCCCGCCGCCTGGACTCGACGGTGAAAGCCGCGCTGGCGGGGCGTAACCTGAATGAGATTGAGGAATAACGATGCCGCAGGTCATTTTTCTGCCACACGAAAGGTTTTGCCCTGAAGGCATGGTCGTGGAGGCTGAGACCGGTACGTCCATCCTCGAACTGGCCCATGAGCACCATATCGAGATGGAAAGTGCCTGTGGCGGCGTCTGCGCCTGCACCACCTGTCACTGCCTGATTCGCGAAGGTTTCGACTCGCTGGAAGAGGCCGACGAGCTGGAAGAGGACTACCTTGATAAGGCTTGGGGGCTGGAAGCTCAGTCGCGCCTGGGCTGTCAGGCCAAAGTCGGGACTGAAGACCTGACCGTCGAAATTCCGAAGTACTCGCTCAACCACGCAGCCGAAGCAGCGCACTGATTCAAGGAATTGTCATGAAACTCAAGTGGACTGATGTGCTGGAGATCGCGATCCAGCTGGCTGAAAGCAAGCCCGACGTGGACCCTATGTCGGTCAACTTCGTCGATCTGCGTAAATGGGTGATGGAACTGCCCGATTTCGACGACATGCCTGAGCATTGTGGCGAAAAGATCCTGGAGGCCATTCAGGCCCACTGGATCGAAGAACGCGAGTAGGAGCTGACTCGCGAAGCGAGGCTGCGATCTTTACCAGCGCCACTTGAATCTCAAGCGTGGGATCTGGATTAAAAGATCGCAGCCTTCGGCAGCTCCTACAAAGGTCAGGCGTCGCGGCCTTTACTCAGTTAGGCAATACCCGAGAACCCGCGTATAATTCGCGGGTTTAATTTTTCGTAAATTACCGTTTCTGGAGTTACACCATGGCTGTTCAACGTACTTTCTCCATCATCAAGCCTGACGCCGTTGCTAAAAACGTGATCGGCGAGATCACCACTCGTTTCGAAAAAGCTGGCCTGCGCGTTGTAGCTTCGAAACTGAAGCAACTGTCCAAAGCTGAAGCCGAAGGCTTCTACGCTGAGCACAGCGCTCGTGGTTTCTTCGGTGACCTGGTTGCTTTCATGATCTCCGGTCCGGTTGTCGTTCAGGTTCTGGAAGGCGAAAACGCTATCGCTCTGAACCGTGAGCTGATGGGCGCTACCAACCCTAAAGAAGCTGCTGCCGGCACCATCCGTGCTGACTTCGCTGACTCCATCGACGCCAACGCCGTACACGGTTCGGACTCCGAAGCCGCTGCCGCTCGCGAAATCTCGTACTTCTTCGCAGCTACTGAAGTAACCACTCGCTAAGCATTGGCTTAAGAGTGAAGGTGAATCCATGACTACATCGACTGTAAAAACTAACCTGCTGGGTCTGACTCAGCTGGAAATGGAAAAATTCTTCGACTCAATCGGGGAGAAGCGTTTCCGTGCCGGTCAGGTAATGAAATGGATTCACCACTTTGGTGTCGATGATTTCGATGCCATGACGAACGTCAGCAAGGTCTTGCGCGAAAAGCTCAAGGCTGTTGCTGAGGTCCGTGGTCCGGAAGTGGTCAGCGAGGACATCTCCAGCGACGGCACCCGCAAGTGGGTGGTGCGCGTGGCGTCCGGCAGCTGCGTCGAGACTGTGTACATTCCCCAGGGCAAACGCGGCACCTTGTGCGTTTCCTCCCAGGCAGGCTGTGCCCTGGATTGCAGTTTCTGCTCCACCGGCAAGCAAGGCTTCAACAGCAACCTCACCGCCGCCGAAGTCATCGGCCAGGTGTGGATTGCCAACAAATCCTTTGGCAGCGTCCCGGCAACCGTCGACCGTGCCATCACCAACGTGGTGATGATGGGCATGGGTGAGCCGCTGCTGAACTTCGACAACGTCGTCGCGGCCATGCATCTGATGATGGACGACCTGGGCTACGGCATTTCCAAGCGCCGTGTGACCCTGTCGACCTCCGGCGTGGTGCCGATGATCGATGAGCTCTCCAAGCACATCGACGTCTCCCTGGCGTTGTCCCTGCACGCACCGAATGACGCATTGCGTAACCAATTGGTGCCGATCAACAAGAAGTATCCGCTTAAGATGCTGCTCGAGTCGTGCCAGCGCTACATGTCGAATCTCGGCGAAAAGCGCGTGCTGACCATCGAATACACCTTGCTCAAAGACATCAATGACAAGGTCGAGCACGCCGTGGAAATGATCGAGCTGCTCAAGAACATCCCGTGCAAGATCAACCTGATCCCGTTCAACCCGTTCCCGCACTCCGGTTACGAGCGCCCGAGCAACAACGCCATTCGTCGTTTCCAGGATCAGCTTCATCATGCCGGCTTCAACGTAACCGTCCGCACCACCCGTGGTGAAGACATCGATGCGGCCTGTGGTCAACTGGTAGGGCAGGTGCTGGATCGCACCCGTCGCAGCGAACGTTATATCGCCGTGCGTGAACTCAACGCCGACAACGATATAGCGCAAGACGCCGCGCAATAACCGAGAGAGGATCTCTATGTCCCTGCGCTTTGCGCTGCTTTTGCTGTTGGCCAGCCTGTGTGCTGGCTGCGTGCTTTCGGGCGACTACAACCCGATGAAGACCAGCAAGGGCCGTGATGAAGCGCGTGAGGCGTACGTGCAACTCGGTATCGGGTATTTGCAACAAGGCATGACCGAGCGCGCCAAGGTTCCGCTGAAGAAAGCGTTGGAGCTTGATGGCTCCGACCCTGATGCCAACGCGGCGCTGGGGCTGGTGTTCCAGGCCGAGATGGAGCCGGAACTGGCTGACGAGCATTTTCGCAAGGCGCTGGCTTCCCGTCCCGCCGATGCGCGAATCCTCAATAACTACGGCAGTTTTTTGTTCGAGCAGAAACGTTACAACGAAGCCTACGAGCGCTTTGAACAAGCCGCTGCCGATACCCTGTATCCTGAGCGTTCGCGGGTGTTCGAGAACCTGGGCATGACCGCTGCAATGCTCGGTCAGCGGGATCTGGCCCTGCAGCAACTGGAAAAAGCGCTGCGCCTGAACCGCCAACAACCTCGTGCATTGCTGGAAATGGCTGAGTTGTCTTACGAAGACAGGCATTATGTGCCCGCGCGTGACTATTACGACCGTTTTAGCCAGCTCTCCGAACAAAATGCACGTAGTCTATTGCTCGGCATTCGGCTGGCAAAAGTGTTCGAAGACCGCGACAAGGCCGCAAGCAAAGGCCTGCAACTAAAAAGACTCTATCCCGGTACGCCGGAATATCAGCAATACCTGTCGGAGCAATGATGAAAGCGGCGCATCCCGAAGTTGTAGCAGCGAATCGCGTAAATCCCGGTGAGACTTTGCGCCAGGCCCGCGAAAGCAATGGCTGGTCGCTGGCCGAAGTGGCCCTCAAGCTCAACCTCACCACCACTTCCCTGAGCAATCTGGAAGCCGGCGCCTTCGACAAGCTGCCCGGGCATACTTTTGCCCGCGGTTATATTCGCGCCTATGCCAAATTGCTCGGCATGGACCAGGCCGTTCTGGTCCAGCAATTCGATCAATCCACCGGTACCGATTCCCAGGGCAGCAGTGTTCACAGCCTGGGTCGTATCGAAGAGCCGGTCCGGGTTTCCCACACCATTTTGCGAATCGTCAGCCTGCTGTTGCTGGTTGCGGTGATCGGTGGCGGTTTCATCTGGTGGCAGGATCAGACCTCGATGCGCACCAAGGACCTGATCGGTCTGGCACCAGAGCACGTAGAAGTCGAAGGTGCCGACGGTACGACACAGATTCACCCGCTGGACGAGCCGGAAGACCAGGCCGTCGTGGAAGGTCAATCCGAAGGCGGAACCGCCCTTGCGCTGCCCCTGGCCAACGCTCCGGCTGAAGCAGCAGAAGAGACTCAAGCGACTGCGCCAGCCGCCCCGGCAGCGCCGACCACGCCAGCCGCACCCGCGCACACCACCGCGCCTGTTGTCGTAGCGCCGGTGACCCCGGCAACTCCGGTTCCGGCAACTCCAGTTGTTCCGGCCCCGGTGGCGACTGCACCGGTAGTCGCTCCGGCTCCAGCCGCAGCCGCAGCCGCGCCGGTGGCCGGTCAAGGCCAGGTTCAGGTGCAGTTCACCTCCGATTGCTGGACACAAGTGACCGACGGTAGCGGCAAGGTGCTGTTCAGCGGTCTCAAACGCAAAGGCGACAGCCTGGCAGTCAATGGCAAACCACCGTTTGCCGTGCGTCTGGGCTTTGCCCGCGGCGCTCAGGTCAGCTACAACGGCCAGCCGGTTGATGTCGCTCCGTTCACCAGTGGCGAGACTGCTCGCCTGAAGTTGGGTCAATAAGTCATGCACGGCGAATCTCCAATCAAACGTCGCGAATCCCGCAAGATCTGGGTCGGTAACGTGCCTGTTGGCGGCGATGCGCCTATCGCTGTGCAGAGCATGACCAACAGCGACACCAACGATGTCGCGGCCACGGTCGCGCAAATCAATCGCCTGGAAGCGGCCGGCGTCGATATCGTGCGGATTTCCGTACCGGACATGGACGCCGCCGAAGCCTTCGGCAAGATCAAGCAGCTTGTCAAAGTACCCCTGGTTGCCGACATTCACTTCGATTACCGGATCGCTTTGCGCGTAGCCGAATTGGGTGTCGATTGCCTGCGGATCAACCCGGGCAACATCGGTCGCGAAGACCGTGTGCGTGCGGTGGTGGATGCCGCCCGTGACCGCGGGATCCCGATCCGTATCGGCGTGAACGCCGGTTCCCTGGAAAAAGACCTGCAAAAGAAATACGGCGAGCCGACCCCGGCGGCGCTGGTCGAGTCTGCCTTGCGCCACGTCGAGCACCTTGAACGCCTGAATTTCCAGGACTTCAAGGTCAGCGTGAAAGCTTCCGACGTGTTCATGGCCGTCGAAGCCTACCGCTTGCTGGCCAAGGAAATCGTCCAGCCACTGCACCTGGGCATCACTGAAGCCGGTGGTTTGCGTTCCGGCACGGTGAAATCTGCCGTGGGCCTCGGTATGCTGCTCGCCGAAGGGATTGGCGATACTATTCGCATCTCGTTGGCGGCCGACCCGGTCGAGGAAGTGAAAGTCGGCTACGACATTCTCAAATCCCTGCACCTGCGTTCCCGTGGCATCAACTTCATCGCCTGCCCGAGCTGCTCGCGGCAGAACTTCGATGTGGTCAAGACCATGAACGAGCTGGAAGGGCGCCTCGAAGACCTTTTGGTGCCGCTGGATGTTGCGGTCATCGGTTGCGTGGTCAACGGGCCGGGTGAGGCCAAGGAAGCCCATATCGGCTTGACCGGCGGCACACCGAACCTGATTTACATCGACGGCAAGCCGTCGCAGAAACTGACGAATGACAATCTGGTGGATGAGCTTGAACGCTTGATCCGCCAGAAAGCGGCCGAAAAGGTCGAAGCTGACGCTGCCGTTATCGCGCGCGGCTGAACCTGACTGAAGAGCCGAACGAATTTAAGGATTTATAGTGAGCAAGTCTCTGCAAGCCATTCGTGGCATGAACGACATCCTGCCCGAGCAGACTCCCCTGTGGCGTCATTTCGAAGGCACCGTTTCGCGCCTGCTGGATAACTACGGTTACAAGCAGATCCGCATGCCGATCGTCGAGTTCACCGAACTGTTCAAGCGTTCCATCGGTGAAGTGACCGACATCGTCGAAAAAGAGATGTACACCTTCGACGACCGCAACGGCGACTCCCTGACCCTGCGCCCTGAAGGCACGGCGGCCTGTGTGCGCGCGGTGCTGGAGCACGGCATCACCGGTGGTGGCCAGGTTCAGAAACTCTGGTACATCGGCCCGATGTTCCGCCACGAGCGTCCGCAGAAAGGCCGTTATCGCCAGTTCCACCAGATCGGTGTGGAGGTGTTCAACCTCGACGGTCCGGACATCGACGCCGAGCTGATCGTGCTGACCTGGCGCCTGTGGGGCGAACTGGGCATCCGCGATGCGGTGAAACTCGAGCTCAACAGCCTGGGCACCAGCGAATCCCGTGGTCGTTATCGCGAAGCACTGGTCGAGTTCCTGTCCGGGCATCTGGACAAACTGGACGAAGACAGCCAGCGCCGCCTGAAGACCAACCCGTTGCGGGTCCTGGACACCAAGAACGCCGAGACACAGGCGATTCTGGTCGATGCGCCGAAAATGGCCGACTACCTCGACGAGGAATCCCGCGTGCATTTCGAGAGCCTCAAGGCTCGCCTGGACGCCGCCGGCATTCCTTACGTGATCAACCCGAAGCTGGTTCGCGGGCTGGATTACTACAGCAAGACCGTTTTCGAATGGGTCACCGACAAACTCGGCGCCCAGGGCACCGTGTGTGCCGGTGGCCGTTACGACGGCCTGGTGGAGCAGATGGGCGGCAAGCCGACCGCCGGTGTTGGCTTTGCCATGGGCATCGAACGCCTGGTGCTGTTGCTCGAAACCCTGGAGCAGATCCCGCAAGAGATCTCCCGGCAGGTCGACGTCTACCTCTGTGCCTTCGGTGAAGCTGCCGAACTGGCCGGCCTGACCCTGGCGGAGCGCGTTCGTGACCAGTTGCCCAACCTGCGCCTGCAAGTGAATGCCGGCGCCGGCAGTTTCAAAAGCCAGTTCAAGAAGGCCGACAAGAGCGGCGCGCTGTACGCGCTGATCCTCGGTGACGACGAAATGGCCCAGCAAGTGGTAGGTTTCAAACCCCTGCGTGGCCAGGGCGAACAACAAAGCATTGCCTGGGATGCGCTTGCAGCACACCTGGCCACCTGCGTCGTGCAGGGTTGAAGCTGTCTAAACAGCCGAATTAGCGATTAAGGAGTATTGGGGTGTCGAGTACCGAAGACGAACATCTGGCGGATTTCAAGGAGTGGTGGTCACGCAACGGCAAGCCCCTGGTAACTGGCGGCCTGTTGGCGCTGGTCATCGTGTTCGGCTGGCAGGCGTTCCAGAAATATCAGAGCAATCAGTCGCAAGGCGCCTCGATTCTCTATCAGCAATTGCTCGAAACCACGCTGACGCCTGACGGCAAGCCTGATGCGGCCCGTGTTTCGGATCTTGCCGGCAAGCTCAACAGCGAGTTCGGCGGCAGCGCCTACGCGCAGTACGGCAGCCTGTTCGTGGCCAAGGTTGCGGTCGACAGCGGCAAGCTGGACGACGCGGCCACCGAGCTAAAAGCCATTGTCGCCAAACCGGCCAACCCGGCGCTGGGCGAAATCGCCCGTCAGCGTCTGGCCCAGGTACTCGGCGCGCAGAACAAGGCCGACGAAGCACTGAAGCTGCTCGAAGGTGATGCTGACAAGGCATTCCTGGCCACTCGCGAAGAGCTCAAGGGCGACCTGCTGGTGCAGTTGGGTCGTACCGACGAGGCGAGCGCGGCGTATCAAAAAGCCAAGGCGGCACTGTCGGATGAAGCGGCGGTCGGTGGCCTGCAAATCAAGCTGGACGACCTGGCCAAAGGGGATGCGTGACGTGATTCGTTGGAAACATGCAGCATTGCTGGCTCTGGCCTTGTTGGCCGCGGGTTGCAGCAGCAACAGCAAAAAAGAATTGCCTCCGGCCGAACTGGTCGACTTCAAGGAAGAAGTGGTTCTGCACAAGCAGTGGAGTCGTTCGATCGGTGACGGTCAGGGCGAATCCTACAACATGCTGGTTCCGGCCATCGATGGCGATACCATCTATGCCGCCGACGTCACTGGCGTGTTGATGGCGATGGACCGCAACACCGGCGACGTCAAATGGAAGAAAGACCTCGAGCTGCCTGTCTCCGGCGCCGTTGGCGTAGCTTACGGTCTGGTCACCATTGGTACGATCAAGGGTGAAATCGTTGCCCTGGACGCGATCAACGGTGAAGAAAAGTGGCGCGCTCGCGTGTCCAGCGAAGTACTGGCGCCACCAGCCAACAACGGTGACGTCGTGGTGGTTCAGACCCAGGACGATCGTCTGATCGGCCTGGATGCTTCCACCGGTGACCGTCGCTGGATCTATGACAGCACGCCTGCGGTACTGACCCTGCGGGGTACCAGTGCGCCGATCGTGACCAACCGCCTCGCGGTGGCTGGCCTGTCGACCGGTAAAGTGGTTGCCGTGGACATCTCCAACGGCGTACCGGTGTGGGAACAGCGCGTAGCGATCCCGCAAGGTCGTTCGGAGCTGGAGCGCGTGGTCGACATCGACGGTGGCTTGCTGCTGTCGGGCGAGACGCTGTATGTCGCCAGCTATCAGGGGCGCGTTGCCGCTCTGGACCTGCAAAGCGGCCGTCAGCTCTGGCAGCGTGATGCTTCCAGCTATTCCGGTGTCGCCCAGGGTTTCGGTACCGTTTATGTGAGCCTGTCTTCGGGCACCGTTGAAGGCGTCGACGAGCGTTCCACCACAGCCTTGTGGAGCAACGACTCGCTGGCCCGCCGTCAACTGTCGGCTCCGGAAGTGTTCTCCAGCTACGTTGCAGTCGGTGACCTGGAAGGTTACCTGCACCTGCTGAGTCAGGTGGACGGTCGTTTCGTCGGCCGCGAGCGCATCGACAGCGACGGCCTGCGTGCCCGTCCGCTGGTGGTGGGTGACACGATTTATGTATATGGCAACAGCGGCAAACTGGAAGCCCTGACCATCAAGTAACGACTATGCTTGGGGTTTAACCCCCAAGCGGCCCCGGTTTACTGGGGTTTGCAGCGCTTTCAAGCGTTGCCCCGAGCACCAGCCGCTGCCTCGCAGCGGCTTTTGTATTTTCTGAAATAACGAAGTGGAGAGCCGCATGGTTCCCGTAATCGCCCTGGTGGGCCGACCGAACGTCGGCAAGTCCACCTTGTTCAACCGCCTGACCAGGACTCGTGACGCCATCGTCGGCGACTTGTCCGGTCTGACCCGTGATCGCCAGTACGGTGAGGCCAAGTGGCAAGGGCGTTCCTACATTCTGATCGACACCGGCGGTATCTCCGGTGACGAGCACGGTATGGACGAAAAGATGGCCGAGCAGTCGCTGCTGGCCATCGAAGAAGCAGATGTCGTTCTGTTCCTGGTAGATGCCAAGGCCGGTTTCACCGCCGCCGACCAGATGATCGCCGAGCATTTGCGCAAACGTAACAAGCGTTCCTACGTGGTTGCCAACAAGGTCGACAACATCGACCCGGAAATGGCCCGCGCCGAATTCGCTCCGCTGGGCATGGGCCATGCGATTCCGATCGCCGGTGCTCACGGTCGTGGCATCACCCAGATGCTGGAAATCGCCCTGAGTGACTTCCCGAAAGACGACGACGAGCTGGAAGAAGGCGAGGAAGAAGACGTCGCCGAAGGCGAGGAAGCCAAGCGCATTCCTGGCCCAAGCGAAAAAGACGGGATCAAGATCGCGATCATCGGCCGTCCGAACGTCGGCAAGTCGACCCTGGTCAACCGCATGCTCGGGGAAGACCGGGTAATCGTCTACGACCAACCCGGCACCACCCGCGACAGTATCTACATCCCGTTCGAGCGTAACGACGAGAAGTACACGCTGATCGACACCGCCGGTGTGCGCAAGCGCGGCAAGATCCACGAAGAAGTCGAAAAGTTCTCCGTGGTCAAAACCCTGCAAGCGATCAAAGACGCCAACGTGGTGATCTTCGTGATGGACGCCCGCGAAGGCGTGGTGGACCACGACCTCAACCTGCTGGGCTTTGCCCTCGAGGCCGGTCGTGCATTGGTCATCGCGATCAACAAGTGGGACGGCATGACGCCGAGCGAGCGCGACTTCGTCAAGATCGAGTTGCAGCGTCGCCTGTTCTTCGTCGAGTTTGCCGATATTCACTTTATCTCGGCACTGCACGGCACTGGCGTGGGCAACCTCTACGCCTCGGTACAGAACTCGTTCAAGTCCGCGGTTACCCGCTGGCCGACCAGCCGCCTGACCCAGATCCTGGAAGACGCGGTCAGCGAGCACCAGCCGCCGATGGTCAACAGCCGCCGGATCAAGCTGCGTTATGCCCACCTCGGTGGCGCGAACCCGCCGATCATCGTGATCCACGGTAACCAGATCGAGAAGGTGCCGAAGTCCTACGTGCGTTACCTGGAAAACACGTACCGCCGTGTGCTGAAGCTGGTCGGTACGCCGATCCGCATCGAGTTCAAGGGTGGCGAGAACCCGTACGAAGGCAACAAGAACACGCTCACCGACCGTCAGGTCAACAAGAAGCGCCGCTTGATGTCGCACCACAAGAAGGCCGACAAGAAGCGTCGCGACAAGCGCTGATCGAGGTTTTTCCCGTGGGATGGAAAGGGCGCCAATGGCGCCCTTTTTCATGCCTGCCGTTTGGGCTATCCTCGGACTCCCCCGCGCCGCCGTAGAGCCGGGTGTAGAGCAGGGAACCACCGATGATCACCAGCAAGCTGCCGAATGTCGGCATCACTATCTTCACTCAGATGTCTCAGCTCGCGGCTCAGACCGGCGCGCTCAATCTGTCCCAGGGCTTCCCCGATTTCGATGCCCCGCAGGCCCTGTGTGATGCGGTCGGTCGGCATATCGCCAGTGGCCATAATCAGTATTCGCCAATGACCGGGCTGCCGGTGTTGCGTCAGCAGATCGCGGCGAAGATCGCCCGCAGTTATGGCGTGCAGGTGGATGCCGATAGCGAAGTGACGGTCACCCCCGGTGCGACCGAGGCGATTTTCTGTGCCATTCAGGCGGTTATCCACAGTGGTGACGAAGTCATCGTGTTTGACCCGGCGTACGACAGTTACGAACCTTCAGTGGAACTGTCCGGCGGTCGTTGCGTGCATGTGCAACTGGGCCTCGACGATTTCAGCATCGATTTCCAGAAGCTCGCCGATGCATTGAGCCCGCGCACGCGGATGATCATTCTCAACACCCCGCACAACCCCAGTGGCGCATTGATCAGTCGTGCCGAACTCGACCAGTTGGCAGCCTTGATCCGTGATCGCGACATTTATGTGATCAGTGACGAAGTCTACGAACACCTGGTGTTTGACGGTGTGCCCCACGTCAGCGTGCTGGCCCATGAGGAGCTGTATCAGCGTGCCTTCGTGGTCAGCTCGTTCGGCAAGACCTACCACGTCACTGGCTGGAAAACCGGCTACGTGGTCGCGCCACCGGCCCTGACGGCGGAGTTGCGAAAGGTGCACCAGTACGTCAGTTTCTGCGGCGTGACCCCGCTGCAATATGCCTTGGCCGATTACATGGCCGAGCATCCTGAACACGTCGAGGAACTGCCGGATTTCTACCAGGCCAAGCGTGATTTGTTCTGCGATCTGCTGGTGCCGTCGCGTTTCAGCTTCACCCGGGTGACCGGCACCTATTTCCAGTTGGTCGATTACTCGCAGATCCGCCCGGACCTCAATGACGTCGAGATGGCCCTGTGGATGACTCGCGAGCATGGCGTGGCGAGCATACCGATTTCGGTGTTCTACCAGACGCCACCGGTCGGCCAGCGCCTGGTGCGGCTGTGCTTTGCCAAGCGTGAGGAGACACTGCGTGAAGCGGCGGAAAAACTATGCGTGATCTGAGTGCATTGCCGAAACTGACCGTTGCGCTGATCCAGACGTCCCTGGCCTGGCACGACCGCCAGGCCAACCTCGAGCATTTCGAGCCATTGCTGGAACAGGCTCGCGGCGCCGACCTGATCATTCTGCCGGAGATGTTCACCACCGGTTTTTCCATGGAGTCCGAGGCCCTCGCCGAAGCGGAAAACGGCCCCACCAGCAAGTGGCTGCGGGTTCAGGCGGCAAAGCTTGATGCAGTGATCACCGGCAGCGTCATTGTCCAGGCCGCCGACGGCAGTCATCGCAATCGTCTGCTGTGGGCACGCCCGGATGGCGAAGTGCTGCATTACGACAAGCGTCACCTGTTCCGCATGGCCGGTGAGCATAACCACTACACCCCCGGCGAGCGCCAGGTGCAGTTCGAGCTCAAAGGGTGGCGAGTGCGACCGCTGATTTGTTACGACCTGCGCTTCCCGGTGTGGAGCCGTGACGCCCAGGACACCGATCTGCTGCTGTACACCGCCAACTGGCCAGGTGCACGGCGCCAGCACTGGAATCGCTTGCTGCCGGCGCGGGCGATCGAAAACCTGTGCTATGTGGCGGCGGTCAATCGCATCGGGACTGATGGCAAGGGCTTTGCCTATACCGGTGACAGCCAAGTGCTGGATTTCCAGGGTGAGACGCTGCTCAGTGCTGGAGAGGCAGACGGGGTGTTCAAGGTGGTGCTGGATGCGGCAGAGCTGGCGGCGTATCGCACGCGGTTTCCGGCGAATCTGGATGCCGATACCTTCGAGTTCACCTGATGTTCTGGTGAGTCCAAAAAGATCGCAGCCTTCGGCAGCTCCTACAGGGGATCGCATTCCAATGTAGGAGCTGCCGAAGGCTGCGATCTTTTGATCTTAAAGCCGCACAAACAAAAAAGGCCCCAAGGTAATCACCTTGGGGCCTTTTGCATTTCAGCGACGCTTAGGCAGCTTTCGCTTCCGGCTGGCTCAACGAACGGTTCAGCGCGCTGAACAGGGCCTTGAAGCTGGCGGTGGTGATGTTTTCATCGATGCCGACGCCATGCACCGCACGTTCACCGTTCACACGCAGTTCAATGTAGGCCGCAGCCTTGGCATTGGTGCCCGCGCCGATGGCGTGCTCGTTGTAGTCCATGATTTCCACCGGTACCGGCAGGCCGGCCACCAGTGCTTCCAGGGCGCCGTTGCCCTTGCCGCGCCAGTGCAGGTTGGTTTCGCCCTGGCCTTGGCTGGCCACTTCCACTTCAACGGCGCTGTGGCCGTTTTCTTCCTGCAGGCGATGGCTGACCAGCGCGTACGGGGTGTTGGCCTGCAAGTACTCGCTGTACAGCAATGCGTGGATCTGCTGGGCGGTCATTTCCAGGCCGAGGCGGTCGGTTTCACGCTGCACGACCTGGCTGAACTCGATCTGCATGCGACGCGGCAGGCTGATGCCGTATTCCTGTTCCAGGAGGTAGGCGATGCCGCCCTTGCCCGACTGGCTGTTGACGCGAATGACCGCCTCGTAGCTACGGCCGATGTCGGCCGGGTCGATCGGCAAGTATGGGACTTCCCACAATGCATCGGATTTCTGCTGGGCAAAGCCCTTGCGGATCGCATCCTGGTGCGAGCCGGAGAACGCGGTGTGCACCAGGTCGCCGACGTACGGGTGACGCGGGTGTACCTGGATCTGGTTGCACTCTTCGACGACTTTGCGCACGCCGTCGATGTCGGAGAAGTCCAGCTCAGGGTTCACGCCCTGGGTGTAGAGGTTCAGTGCCACGGTCACGAGGTCGACGTTACCGGTACGCTCGCCGTTACCGAACAGACAGCCTTCGACACGGTCGGCGCCGGCCATCAGGCCCAGTTCGGTGGCGGCAACGCCAGTGCCACGGTCGTTGTGGGTGTGCAGGCTGATGATCACGCTGTCACGACGGTTGATGTGACGGCCGAACCATTCGATCTGGTCGGCATAGATGTTCGGCGTCGCGCATTCCACCGTGGCCGGCAGGTTGAGGATCATCTTGTGCTCGGGCGTCGGGTTCCAGACTTCGATCACCGCGTCGCAGACTTCCTTGGCGAACTCCATTTCGGTTGCGCTGAAGGTTTCTGGCGAGTATTCGAAGGTCCACTCGGTGTCCGGCTGCATGGCCGCGTATTTGACGAACAGCTTGGCGGCGTTCACAGCGATGGCCTTGACCCCGTCCTTGTCCTGGTTGAAGACAATGCGGCGGAAAGAAGGGGAGGTCGCGTTGTACAGGTGAACGATGGCTTTCTTCGCGCCGCGCAGGGATTCGAAGGTGCGCTCGATCAGGTCTTCACGGCCTTGGGTCAGCACCTGGATGGTGGTGTCGTCCGGGATGTGGTTGCCTTCGATCAGGGTGCGGACGAAGTCGAAGTCGGTTTGCGAGGCGGCCGGGAACGACGCTTCGATTTCCTTCACGCCGACCTGCACCAGGGTTTTCCAGAAGCGCAGCTTCTTGACGGCGTCCATCGGTTCGATCAGCGACTGGTTGCCGTCGCGCAGGTCGGAGCTGCACCAGATCGGCGCGGCGGTGATGGTTTTCGACGGCCAGGTGCGGTCCGGAATGTCGATGGTCGGGAACGCGCGGTATTTCGAAGACGGGTCTTTGAGCATGCTCATCGGGAAATCCTTATTGTGTTGGCCGAAAAAAGGCGGCCTGCCGGTGGATCAAAAGTTCTTGGACTAACGCTTGGGACGAGGCACCACGATTCAGCCCGGCAGTCGTGCACTGACGAGGCACAGGCTGCTGTGTTGGCGGAGCTGAATGAGGGTGTGAGAGGTTTTCATGCCTTCAACCCTAACCTTGAGGGGGAAAGATGGCAAGCAGTCGAAAAAAATTGAGAGGAATACTCGTGAGCGGGTATTTATCGAGATTTTATTGCTGTGATTGGCGGTGATTGTTTAGTTGTTTGCGCGAGGTTTGAGCGGTGCGCAATTGATGAGGTGACACTGCCGGACGGCTTTCGGTGCCTGTGAAATTGCCATCGCGAGCAAGCTCGCTCCCACATTGGATCTGCGTGAACACGGACACTGTGGGAGCGAGCTTGCTCGCGATGGCGTCAGCTGCCTTACTCAATAATCAAGGCTGAAACGCTCCAATGAAGATAGCCGGATCGACCCGCGCATCGTTCAGGCTGATGTTCCAGTGCATGTGCGGCCCGGTCGCGCGACCAGTCGCGCCGACTTTGCCGACCACGTCACCACGGGCCAGTGGCTGCCCCACCTTCACGTCGATTTTCGACATGTGGCAGAACATGCTGATAAAGCCCTGGCCATGGTCGACGAACACCGTGTTGCCATTGAAGAAGTAGTTACCGATCAGGATCACCTTGCCGGCGGCCGGGGTCTTGATCGGTGTGCCGGCCGGAACGGCGAAGTCCAGGCCTGAGTGGGGGTTGCGTTCTTCACCGTTGAAAAAGCGCCGCACGCCGAACTTGCTCGACAGCGGCCCGTTCACCGGTTTGTCCAGCAGCAGGTTGCTCGGGGTGTTGGGGCTGAATGTGCGGTAAGCGGTAATCTGCTCGGCCAGTTCACGCTCGATGCGCTTGAGATTTTCCGGGTCCGGATTGACCTGTTGGGTGTTCTTCAGGGTGATGCGCTGTTCCGGGTATTTCTTGTTGCCAACCGTAAAATTCAGATTACGACCGCCACTGCTGACCGATTGAGCCCCCGGCTTGACCGTCAGCGGTAGGCCGACAATGGCCAGCCAGTTGTCCTGTTCCTTGACCACCAGCACCGGTTTGCCTTGATAAGTGGCTTTTGGCGCCTGGGCGGAAGTCCCAAGATCCACCACCGCAACGCCGCCCGGCACCGGTTTGTTCAACTGACGGGTGATGTAGCTGTCGGCGTGGGCGTTGAAGGTCAGGAGCAGCAACAGCAACGGAGCAAAGAAACGCGGCATGGATCAATCCAGTAGAGAAAGGGTGACAGGCGTCAGGTGATTGTCTTCGACCCGTACTTGCAGTTCACCTTCGCCCAGTTTGGCCTTCAGGCGTTGGCCGGTATGGGTTTGCGCGGCGTTGCGGATCGCGTTGCCGCGCTCGTCCAGCAAAATGCTGTAACCACGGCCGAGGGTCGCCAGCGGGCTGACTACATGCAGTGTCTGCATCTGGCTGTGTAATTGCAGGCGACGGTTCTTCAGCCCTTCGCGGATCGCGCGCGGCAGGCGTTCGGCCAGGCTGTCGAGGCGTTGGCGAAGCATTGCCAGTTGCCGGCCCGGATGTTGTGCGGCCAAACGGGTTTCCAGGCGGATCAAGCGTTCGCGACGGGTGTTGAGGCTGCGCTCGAACGCGCGGCGCATGCGCATGTCCAGGTCATCCAGGCGCTGTGCTTGCTGACGCAGACGCTCGCCGGGATGACGCAGGCGCCGGGAGATGCCTTCCAGGCGCAGGCGGTCGCGCATCAAGCGATCACGCATGCGCATCACCAGCCGTCGGTGCAGGCTTTCGACCCGACGCACCAGGTCGCTGGAGTCCGGTGCCAGCAATTCGGCGGCAGCGGAAGGGGTGGGCGCGCGCACGTCGGCCACGAAGTCGCTGATCGACACGTCGGTTTCATGGCCGACCGCACTGACAATCGGCGTCACGCAAGTGTCTATGGCGCGGGCCACGGCTTCTTCGTTGAAGCACCAGAGGTCCTCCAGCGAACCGCCGCCTCGGGCCAGGATCAATGCGTCGAAACCGCGGGCATCCGCCAGTTTCAGGGCGCGGACAATCTGCGCTGTGGCTTCGCGGCCCTGTACGGCGGTAGGGATCAGGGTCAACTGCACCTGTGGCGCACGGCGGCGGAACACGCTGATGATGTCGCGAATCACCGCCCCGGTGGGCGAGCTGATGATGCCGATGCGTTGCGGATGCGCCGGCAGCGGCACCTTGCGTTCGGCACTGAACAGGCCTTCGGCGCTGAGCTTTTCCTTGAGTGCATCGAAGGCCAGGCGCAAGGCGCCGTCGCCGGCCGGCTCCACGGTGTCGAGGATCAGCTGATAATCACCGCGCCCCTCGAACAGCGAGACCTTGCCACGGACCTTGACCGCCAGGCCATCCTTCAAGGCCTGGCGAACCCGTGCCGCGTTCTGCCGGAACAGCGCGCAACGCACTTGGGCGCCGCTGTCCTTGAGGGTGAAATACACATGGCCGGACGCCGGGCGGGCGAGGTTGGAGATTTCGCCTTCGACCCAGATGTTGCTGAACACGTCTTCAAGCAACACCCGCGCGCGGCCGTTGAGCTGGCTGACGGTCAGGACTTCGCGGTCCAGGCCGAGTCTTGCAAAGGGATCTTTAATCATGGGGCGCAGTTTAAAGGCATTTTCCAACTGAATGCACGATCCCTTGTAGGAGCTGCCGAAGGCTGCGATCTTTTGAATTTGCTTTCAAGAGCAAAAGATCGCAGCCTTCGGCAGCTCCTACGGGGATAACGGATATTCAAGGAAGGTGTACGTGCTCGAGTTGTTGAATCAATGGCCCTTCGGCCCGCAGGACTGGCTGATCATCGGTGCAGGCGTCGCCCTGGCCTACATCGTATTCGGCATCGCCGGTTTCGGCACCGCGCTGGTGGCGGGGCCAATTCTGATTCTGTTCATGCCGTTGTCGAAAATCGTCCCGCTGCTTGTGCTGCTGGATTTTGTTGCGGCGTTCGGCAACTTGTTGCCCTCGCGGCGTGATGTGGCGAAACCGGAACTGCTGCGCTTGCTGCCGTGCATGGCGGTGGGCTGCACCCTCGGCGTGATATTCCTGCTGAACCTGAAATCCGATCTGTTGCTGCTGTTGATGGGGCTGTTTATCAGCGCCTATGCTATCTACAGCCTGTGGATAAAGGTCCGTCCGGCGCAGTTGTCCGCCGCTTGGGCGCTGCCGATGGGGACGGTGGGCGGAATGTTTGGTGCGTTGTTTGGCAGCGGCGGCTTTCTCTATGCGATCTATTTGAACAGTCGGTTGCCCAAGGAGGCGGCCCGGGCCACCCAGAGTGCGCTGATCAGTTGCAGCACGGTGGTACGTTTGAGCCTGTTTGCAATCGCCGGTGTGTATGCCGATTTGCCGTTGCTGGTGCTGGCGGTTTGTCTGTTGCCGGCGATGGTGCTGGGGCTGTGGTTTGGTCGACGGCTGACCATGAGGTTGTCCCGCGAGGCGTTCGTGCGGCTGGTGACGTGGCTGGTTCTGGCGAGCGGGATCGCGTTGATCGGGCGTTACTTGAGCACCTGAAGATTCAACCTGTGGCGGGGCACTTTGTGTGGGAGCGAGCCCCCACCGCAAGTTGTTCAGTCGTTGTACTGGCTCAACAACCGCTCCAGCCGCGCACTGAGGCGGCGTTTGATTTCGGTCTCGATGTGTGGGGCGAAATCGTCGATCACGTCTTGCATGATCAACTGCGCGGCGGCGCGCAATTCGCTGTCCAGATGCAGCAAGTCGTCCGGGCTCTTGCTGGCGGCAGGCGCCGGCGTCGCCGCGGTGACGGGTTCAACGATGGGAGTCGCGGTTGTCGCTACGACGGGTGGCGAAGGCTCGTTCACGGCGTCGAACAACATGGGAATCTGTTCCTGGTCACCTTCCTCGACCGTGTCGGTCAGCAGGGGCGGTTGCAGGTTGTCATCGCCGAGCAATTGGCGGATCGACTCAAGGTCGTCCAGCAGGTGCGCGGACTGTTGCAGCGGTTTTGGAGTGTCCATTGGAAGGCTCAGAGTCGCTGTAAACGGTGATCTTGCAGAGGATAGCCCTGTTCGCGGTAGAAACGGAAACTCTCCCGCGCGGCCGCTCTGATCGTTGGATCTTCCACCACCACTTCCGCCACCCGGGCGAACCTGTTGGCGAAGGCCGGGACTTTCAGGTCGAGATTGACCAGCAAATCCTGGTGCTGACCGCAGTCATCGCCCAACCCCAGGACAATCAAACCTTCAGGTTCGCTGTCGGCAGGGCCGTGGGGCACGAAGCTTTCGCCCTTGAACGCCCACAGCCGCGCATCGAGATCGTCACGCTGGGCCGCGTCGCTGCAATGCAGGTAGATGCGGTGGCCCATGCGCCAGGCTTTCTCGGTGAGCTTGCAGGCAAAGTCCAGGCGTGCCGAAGGATCGGCGCTGGGCAGGATATAGAAGTCGACTTTGGTCATTGCGGTTCCAGAGCGGCAAGCGGCGTCACCGGAAAGTGACGCCGCCGCCCATCAACGGTTTCAGGCTTTGGCGCGGTCCAGCAGGTATTGGGTCAGCAGGGGAACCGGGCGGCCAGTGGCGCCCTTGTCCTTGCCGCCGCTGGTCCAGGCCGTGCCGGCGATGTCCAGGTGCGCCCAGTTCAGGTTCTTGGTGAAGCGCGACAGGAAGCAGGCCGCGGTGATGGTGCCGGCCTTCGGGCCGCCAATGTTGGCGATGTCGGCGAACGGGCTGTCCAGCTGTTCCTGGTACTCATCGAACAGCGGCAGTTGCCAGGCGCGGTCGTCGGCAGCCTTGCCGGCGCTCAGCAGTTGGTCGATCAGTTCGTCGTTGTTGCCCAGAAGGCCCGACGTGTGGGAACCCAGGGCAACCACGCAGGCGCCGGTCAGGGTGGCGATGTCGATGACCGCTTGCGGCTTGAAGCGCTCGGAGTAGGTCAGGGCGTCGCACAGCACCAGACGGCCTTCGGCGTCGGTGTTGAGGATTTCCACGGTCTGGCCGCTCATGGTGGTGACGATATCGCCCGGGCGCGAAGCGTTGCCGCTCGGCATGTTTTCGGCGCAGGCCAGGATGCACACCAGGTTGATCGGCAGCTTCAGTTCGAGCACGGCACGCAGGGTACCGAACACGCTGGCGGCGCCGCCCATGTCGTACTTCATTTCATCCATGCCGGCGCCCGGCTTGAGGCTGATGCCGCCGGTGTCGAAGGTGATGCCTTTGCCGACCAGCGCGTACGGCTTCTCGGATTTCTTGCCGCCGTTGTATTGCATGACGATCAGGCGCGGAGGCTGGGCGCTGCCCTGGCCGACGGCGTAGAACGAGCCCATGCCCAGGGCCTTGATCTTCTTCTCGTCGAGGACTTCGACTTTCAGATCCTTGAATTCCTTGCCCAGGTCTTTCGCCTGCTCGCCGAGGAAGGTCGGGTGGCAGATGTTCGGCGGCAGGTTGCCCAGGTTGCGGGTGAAGGCCATGCCGTTGGCGATGGCGGTGGCGTGGGTCACGGCGCGTTGCACTTCAGCCTGGGCGGCCTTGATGGTCAGCAGGGTGATTTTCTTCAGCGCGCGGGGTTCGGCTTTCTGGCTCTTGAACTGGTCGAAGCTGTACTCGCCGTCCACCAGGGTTTCGGCCAGCAGGCGGGTCTTGCCATAGCTGTCGCGGCCTTTGACCACGACTTCGTCGAGAGCCAGCACCGCATCGCTGCCGCCCAGGTCTTTGAGGGTATTGAGGATACCGGCGATGATCTTGCGGAACGGGCGGTCACCCAGCTCGTCGTCCTTGCCAACGCCCACCAACAGCACGCGCTCGGCCTTGAGGTTCGGCAGGCTGTGCAGCAACAGGCTCTGGCCAACCTTGCCGGCCAGGTCGCCGCGCTTGAGCACAGCGCTGATCGCGCCGCCGCTCAGTTCGTCGAGTTGTCTGGCAACCGCGCCGAGCTTGCGGCCTTCGCCAACGGAGACCACGAGAGTGGCGGTCTTCAACGTTTCGGGGTTGACGCTTTTTACAACCAGTTCCATGTCCGGGTCCCTGAATTGATGGTTATCACGCATGCGCCCGACACCTTATGTGCGTCGATTGCTTATAAACAGAAAGGCGCCAGGATCGACCGGCGACAAAGGCCGCAGTTTGAACCTCGCTACCGGCGGCTGACAACCCTCGGTTGTACGATCTTCAACGCTTTGACAGGCTGCTTGAGCTTGCGCAGTGACAGGCGCACCCAATCACAGGATAATGCGCCATCTTTTTTCGGCGGCTCTGCCTTGCGGGCCGCCCGATACGTTTGCTTGTTTGGCCGCCTTAGCCTGACAACCCTGGAGTGTCTGGTTTGATCGTCTTCCGTTATCTATCCCGCGAAGTCCTGTTGACCTTGAGCGCCGTCAGTGCCGTGCTGCTGGTCATCATCATGAGTGGTCGCTTCATCAAATACCTCGCACAGGCGGCCTCGGGCCTGCTGGATCCGGGCTCGTTGTTCCTGATCATGGGCTTTCGCCTGCCAGGGTTTCTCCAGCTGATCCTGCCGCTGGGGCTGTTTCTCGGGATCCTGTTGTCCTACGGGCGCCTGTACCTCGAAAGCGAAATGACCGTGCTCTCGGCCACCGGCATGAGCCAGCAGCGGTTGTTTTGCATGACGCTGTTCCCGGCCACCCTGGTTGCACTCCTGGTGGCGTGGCTGAGCCTGAGCCTGGCGCCACAGGGGGCCAATCAGTTTCAGTTGCTGCTGAACAAGCAGGATGCCCTGACCGAGTTCGACACCCTGGAGCCGGGGCGCTTCCAGGCTTTGCGTGACGGCACCCGGGTCACCTACACCGAGCGCATGACCGATGACCGCGTCAATCTGGGTGGTGTGTTCATCTCGCAGAAAAACATCAGTTCCAATAACAAGGATCGCGGGATTTCCGTGCTGGTGGCGCAAACGGGGCGCCAGGAAATTCGTCCGGACGGCAACCGCTACCTGATCCTTGATAACGGCTATCGCTATGACGGTAATCCGGGGCAGGCCGACTACCGGGCGATCAAGTACGACGAGTACGGTGTGTTGCTGCCAAAACCGGAAGTCAGCGACGAAGTCACCGACCGTGACGCGATGCCGACCCGTACGTTGATCGGCAGTGAAGACATTCGCATGCGCGCCGAGCTGCAATGGCGCATGTCTCTGCCGTTGCTGGTGTTCATCGTGACCTTGATGGCGGTGCCGCTGTCGCGGGTCAACCCGCGTCAGGGTCGATTCCTCAAATTACTGCCGGCGATTCTTCTTTATATGGCTTACCTGAGCATTCTGATTGCCGCCCGCGGTGCCCTCGACAAGGGCAAGATCCCCGCGGCGTTCGGCTTGTGGTGGGTGCACGGGATTTTCCTGTCCATTGGCCTGGGCTTGCTCTATTGGGAACCCTTGCGCTTGAAGAGGGCGAGTCGCCGCAGCGCGCTGGAGGTGGCCCGTGGTTAAGCTGGATCGCTACATTGGTAGCAGCGTGTTCATGGCGATCCTGGCGGTGCTCGGGATCATCCTTGGTCTGGCGACTCTGTTTGCCTTCATCGACGAGATGGGTGAAGTCAGCGATACCTACACCCTGGTCGATGTTCTGAGTTATGTGGCGCTGACTGCGCCGCGCCGGATGTACGAAATGTTGCCAATGGCCGCGCTGATCGGTTGCCTGATCGGCCTGGGCAGCCTGGCCAGCAACAGTGAGCTGACCATCATGCGCGCCGCCGGTGTGTCGATCGGCCGGATCGTCTGGGCGGTCATGAAGCCGATGCTGGTATTGATGCTGGCCGGCGTGCTGGTTGGCGAGTACGTCGCTCCGCCCGCCGAAACCATGGCGCAGGCCAATCGCTCGCTGGCCCAAGGCAGCGGTGATGCACAAAGCGCCAAGCACGGCTTGTGGCACCGCCAGGGCGATGAGTTCATTCACGTCAACTCGGTGCAACCCAACGGCATCCTGTACGGCGTGACCCGCTATCGTTTCGACAACGAGCGGCACATGCTGTCGGCAAGCTTCGCCAAACGCGCCGAGTTCGACACCGATCACTGGCAGCTGACGGATGTCACGACCACGCTGTTCCACGAGCGCAGCACCGAAGTGGTTGCGACCCCGCAAGAGCGTTGGGAAGTTGCGTTGAGCCCGCAGTTGCTGAACACCGTGGTCATGGTGCCGGAGTCGCTGTCGATCAGCGGCCTGTGGGGTTACATCCACTATCTGGCGGACCAGGGGCTGAACAACGGCCGCTACTGGCTGGCATTTTGGGTCAAGGTGTTGCAGCCGCTGGTGACTGCCGCTCTGGTGTTGATGGCGATTTCCTTCATCTTTGGTCCGCTGCGTTCGGTGACCCTGGGTCAACGGGTGTTCACCGGCGTGCTGGTGGGCTTCACCTTCCGCATCGTTCAGGATCTGCTGGGGCCTTCGAGCCAGGTGTTCGGCTTCCCGCCGTTGCTTTCGGTGCTGGTGCCGGCGGGTATTTGTGCCGTCGCGGGGCTCTGGCTGTTGCGTCGAGCTGGCTGATGGCGGGCATTTCCCGACTGCTTTGACGTTAAAAAACGCCCTTGTCGCAAGACCGGGGCGTTTTTGTAGGCACCGTCTGACCTGCGAACGTGACGCTTGCGCCGTGGATCAGGTACAATTCCCGGCTATTTTTCGGCGGGCTATGCCTGCAGCCTTTTTGAGTGTTGATCCGTGAGTGATTTGAGTCATATCCGCAATTTCTCCATCATCGCCCACATTGACCATGGCAAGTCGACGCTGGCCGATCGCTTCATCCAGATGTGTGGCGGCCTCGCCGAGCGCGAAATGGAAGCCCAGGTCCTGGACTCCATGGACCTTGAGCGTGAACGCGGGATCACCATCAAGGCGCACAGCGTCACCCTGTATTACAAGGCTCGCGACGGTATCAACTACCAGCTGAACTTCATTGACACCCCCGGCCACGTTGACTTCACCTATGAGGTGAGCCGTTCGCTGGCCGCCTGTGAAGGCGCGCTGCTGGTGGTCGATGCCGGTCAAGGCGTTGAAGCGCAGTCGGTTGCCAACTGCTACACGGCGATCGAGCAGGGCCTGGAAGTGATGCCGGTGCTGAACAAGATCGACCTGCCACAGGCCGATCCGGACCGCGTGAAGGAAGAAATCGAGAAAATCATCGGCATCGATGCCACCGACGCGGTCACTTGCTCTGCCAAGACCGGTCTGGGCGTCGACGAAGTGCTCGAGCGCCTGGTCGCCACCATTCCTGCACCGACCGGCAACTACGAAGATCCGCTGCAAGCGTTGATCATCGACTCCTGGTTCGACAATTACCTGGGCGTTGTTTCCCTGGTACGCGTGCGCCACGGTCGTGTGAAGAAGGGCGACAAGATCCTGGTCAAGTCCACCGGCAAGATCCACCTGGTAGACAGCGTCGGTGTATTCAACCCGAAGCACACCCCTACCGCAGACCTCAAGGCCGGTGAAGTGGGCTTCATCATCGCCAGCATCAAGGACATTCACGGTGCGCCAGTGGGCGACACCCTGACCTTGAGCTCGACGCCGGACGTTGATGTACTGCCAGGCTTCAAACGTATTCAGCCGCAGGTTTACGCCGGTCTGTTCCCGGTCAGCTCCGACGACTTCGAAGATTTCCGCGAAGCCCTGCAAAAACTCACGCTCAATGACTCGTCCCTGCAGTACACCCCGGAAAGTTCCGACGCCCTGGGCTTCGGTTTCCGTTGCGGGTTCCTCGGCATGCTGCACATGGAAATCATCCAGGAGCGCCTGGAGCGCGAGTACAACCTGGACCTGATCACCACGGCGCCGACGGTAATCTTCGAGCTGCTGCTCAAGACCGGCGAGACGATCTACGTCGATAACCCGTCCAAGCTGCCAGACCTGTCTTCCATCGAAGACATGCGTGAGCCGATCGTGCGGGCCAATATTCTTGTGCCGCAAGAGCACCTGGGCAACGTCATTACCCTGTGCATCGAAAAACGTGGTGTACAGGTCGACATGCTGTTCCTCGGCTCCCAGGTACAAGTGACCTATGACCTGCCGATGAACGAAGTGGTCCTGGACTTCTTCGACCGCCTGAAATCCACCAGCCGCGGCTATGCTTCGCTGGACTACCATTTCGATCGTTATCAATCGGCTAGCCTGGTGAAACTGGACGTGCTGATCAACGGTGACAAGGTCGATGCCCTGGCGCTGATCGTGCACCGTGACAACTCGCACTACAAAGGTCGCCAGTTGACCGAGAAGATGAAAGAACTGATTCCGCGGCAGATGTTCGACGTGGCAATCCAGGCCGCCATTGGCGGGCAGATTGTGGCGCGGACAACCGTCAAGGCGCTCAGAAAGAACGTATTGGCCAAATGCTACGGTGGTGACGTCAGCCGTAAGAAGAAGCTGCTGGAAAAGCAAAAGGCCGGTAAGAAACGCATGAAGCAGGTCGGCAACGTGGAAATTCCACAGGAAGCCTTCCTTGCAGTGCTCAGGTTGGATAGTTAGGTCCTATGTCACTAAATTTCCCGCTGTTGCTGGTCATCGCCGTATTCGTCTGCGGTCTTTTGGCGTTGCTCGATCTGTTGTTCCTGGCGCCACGGCGCCGGTCTGCCATCAACGCCTATCAGGGCAGCGTGAGCCAGCTTGATGGGGCGGTAGTCGAGAAGCTGAATAAAGAACCGCTGCTGGTCGAATACGGCAAGTCGTTCTTCCCGGTGTTGTTCATCGTGCTGGTGCTGCGTTCGTTCCTGGTGGAGCCGTTCCAGATTCCTTCCGGTTCGATGAAGCCAACCCTGGATGTCGGCGACTTCATCCTGGTGAGCAAGTTTTCCTACGGGATCCGCTTGCCGGTGATCGACAAGAAAATCATCGAAGTCGGTGATCCGCAGCGCGGCGATGTCATGGTGTTCCGCTACCCGAGCGACCCGAACGTCAACTACATCAAGCGTGTGGTTGGTTTGCCGGGCGACACGGTTCGCTACACCGCCGACAAGCGCCTGTTCGTCAACGGTCAATCGATCGCCGAACAACTGGTCGGCTCCGAGCCGGGCACGTTGGGCAGCGCTGAGCTCTACAAGGAAAAACTCGGTGCGGCCGAGCACATGATCCGCAAGGAAATGAGCCGCTACCGCGCCATGCCGGACCATTCGTGGACCGTGCCGGCCGGGCACTACTTCATGATGGGCGACAACCGCGACAACTCGAACGACAGTCGCTACTGGGATGATCCGAACATTCCCAAGGATCTGCTGGGCATGGTTCCCGACAAGAATATCGTCGGCAAGGCCTTTGCGGTCTGGATGAGCTGGCCGGAACCCAAACTCAGCCACCTGCCGAATTTCTCGCGGGTTGGCCTGATCAAGTAATCAGACACGGCGCTGTTGAACACAGCGCCGAATGCATTTCTGGAACCGGCACAATGGGCGCCAGAGGCATGAAAACAATGATATTCAGGACGTTATTTTTGAACACAGCTTTAATTGTCCCAAGCCTGCGCCGCCTTACGGCGATGGCGGTGGAATCCAGCCACGAACTCAGCGTGGGTAAACCGTGAGCGTCTCCTTAAGCCGTCTAGAGCGTCAGCTCGGCTACACCTTCAAGGATCAGGAACTGATGGTCCTGGCCCTGACTCACCGCAGCTTTGCCGGGCGTAACAACGAACGCCTGGAATTCCTCGGTGACGCCATTCTCAACTTCGTCGCCGGCGAGGCGCTGTTCGAGCGCTTCCCGCTGGCTCGCGAAGGCCAGTTGTCGCGTTTGCGCGCACGTCTGGTCAAAGGTGAGACCCTGGCCGTACTGGCCCGTGGTTTCGATCTGGGTGAATACCTGCGCCTGGGCTCGGGCGAGCTGAAAAGCGGCGGTTTCCGTCGCGAGTCGATTCTGGCCGATGCCCTCGAAGCGCTGATCGGTGCGATCTACCTCGATGCCGGCATGGAAATGGCCCGCGAGCGTGTGCTTGCCTGGCTGGCCGGCGAGTTCGAAGGCCTGACGCTGGTCGACACCAACAAAGATCCAAAGACCCGCCTGCAAGAGTTCCTGCAGTCCCGTGGTTGTGAGCTGCCGCGTTACGAAGTGGTGGATATCCAGGGTGAGCCGCATTGCCGTACGTTCTTCGTCGAATGCGAAATCATCTTACTGAATGAAAAAAGCCGAGGTCAGGGTGTGAGTCGTCGTATTGCCGAACAGGTAGCGGCCGCCGCAGCACTGATTGCCCTGGGTGTGGAGAATGGCAATGACTGATACAAACGCAACTCGCTGTGGCTATGTTGCCATCGTCGGCCGTCCGAACGTGGGCAAGTCCACGCTGCTGAACCACATCCTGGGTCAGAAGCTGGCGATCACCTCGCGCAAACCGCAAACCACCCGTCACAACATGCTCGGTATCAAGACCGAGGGCGATGTGCAGGCGATCTACGTCGACACCCCCGGTATGCACAAGGGTGGCGAGAAGGCCCTGAACCGCTACATGAACAAGACCGCTTCGGCGGCGTTGAAAGACGTCGACGTGGTGATCTTCGTGGTCGACCGCACCAAGTGGACCGAAGAGGACCAGATGGTTCTCGAGCGCGTCCAGTACGTGACCGGCCCGCTGATCGTGGCGTTGAACAAGACCGATCGCATCGAAGACAAAGCCGAGCTGATGCCGCACCTGAGCTGGTTGCAGGAGCAGTTGCCGAATGCGCAGATCATCCCGATTTCCGCACAGCACGGGCACAACCTCGATGCACTGGAGCGGGTGATTGCCGAGCATCTGCCGGAAAACGATCACTTCTTCCCGGAAGACCAGATCACCGACCGCAGCAGCCGTTTCCTCGCCGCGGAGCTTGTGCGCGAGAAAATCATGCGCCAGATGGGCGCCGAGCTGCCGTACCAGATCACCGTTGAAATCGAAGAGTTCAAGCAGCAGGGCAAGACCCTGCACATCCATGCCTTGATCCTCGTCGAGCGCGATGGCCAGAAGAAAATCATCATTGGCGACAAGGGCGAGCGCATCAAGCGCATCGGCACCGAAGCGCGCAAGGACATGGAACTGCTGTTCGACTCCAAGATCATGCTCAACCTGTGGGTCAAGGTTAAGGGTGGCTGGTCCGATGACGAGCGTGCGTTGCGTTCGTTGGGTTACGGCGACTTGTAAACCCGATTGGCGTTGCACCGTAGAACCCTGTGGGAGCGGGCTTGCTCGCGAAGAGGATGTAACATTCAGCAGTGATGTTGACTGTTACGCCGCCTTCGCGAGCAAGCCCGCTCCCACATTGGTTTTGGGTTGTATGTAAAACTGCATTCTTTCATTGAGATCTGCGATTTCCATGTCCCAACCCATCGCCCAACCCGCCTACGTCCTGCACTCCCGCGCCTATCGCGAAAACAGTGCTTTGGTGGACTTCCTCACGCCACAAGGTCGGCTGCGGGCGGTGTTGCGCAGTGCGCGGGGCAAGGCCGGGACGTTGGCGCGGCCGTTCGTGCCACTGGAAGTCGAGTTCCGGGGCAAGGGCGAGCTGAAGAATGTCGGGCGCATGGAAAGTGCCGGGGTTTCCACCTGGCTCATTGGCGAGGCGCTGTTCAGCGGTCTTTACCTCAATGAGCTGCTGATTCGCCTGTTGCCCGCCGAAGATCCGCTTCCCTCGGTGTTCGATCATTACGCCGCCACCTTGCTGGCCCTGGCCGAAGGTCGACCACTGGAGCCCTTGCTGCGCTCCTTCGAGTGGCGCTTGCTCGATGACCTCGGCTACGGTTTTTCCCTGACTGCTGATATTCATGATCAACCCATCGCACCGGACGGTCTCTACCGTTTGAAAGTGGATGCCGGGCTGGAGCGGGTCTATCTGCTGCAACCGGGCCTGTTCAGCGGCACCGAACTGCTGGCCATGGCTGAGGCCGACTGGTCCGCCCCCGGCGCTCTGTCTGCCGCCAAGCGCTTGATGCGCCAGGCGTTGGCCGTTCACCTGGGCGGCCGTCCACTTGTCAGTCGCGAGCTGTTTCGCAAGCCCTGATCACACCGTATGCTGTGCACCGAACTTTCTCTTCTTCTGGAGCGCTTCCGTGACCACCAGCACCCGTATTCTTCTTGGCGTGAACATCGACCACGTTGCCACCCTGCGTCAGGCCCGGGGCACCCGTTACCCGGACCCGGTCAAGGCTGCACTGGACGCGGAAGAGGCGGGCGCCGACGGCATCACCGTGCACCTGCGTGAAGACCGTCGGCACATTCAGGAACGCGACGTTCTGCTGCTCAAGGACGTGCTGCAAACCCGCATGAACTTCGAAATGGGCGTCACCGAAGAAATGATGTTGTTCGCCGAGCGCATCCGCCCGGCGCACATTTGCCTGGTACCGGAAACCCGCCAGGAGCTGACCACCGAAGGTGGCCTGGACGTGGCGGGGCAGGAAGCTCGGATCAAGGCGGCGGTCGAGCGCCTGTCGAAGATCGGCTCCGAAGTGTCGCTGTTCATTGACGCCGATGAGCGCCAGATCGAAGCCTCCCGCCGTGTCGGCGCACCGGCCATCGAACTGCACACCGGTCGTTATGCCGATGCCGAGACGCCGACCGAAGTCGCCGAAGAACACAAGCGTGTGGCCGATGGCGTGGCCTTCGGCCTGGCCCAGGGCCTGATCGTCAATGCCGGCCATGGCCTGCACTATCACAACGTTGAAGCCGTGGCGGCGATCAAGGGCATCAACGAGCTGAACATCGGCCATGCGCTGGTGGCCCACGCGCTGTTCGTTGGCTTCAAGTCGGCTGTTTCGGAGATGAAGGCGCTGATTCTGGCGGCTGCCTCGAAGGTATAAGAGCAAAAGATCGCAGCCTGCGGCAGCTCCTACAGGTGTACACATAACCCTGTAGGAGCTGCCGCAGGCTGCGATCTTTTGCTTTAGAGCGGTGCAGGCTCCTGCGCCGGCTTGGTCTTGTCGATGCCCGGAACCAGCAGTTTGCCCTCGGCGACCTGATCGCCCTCAAGCTGCGGCTGCGTGACCCAGGTCAGGATGTCGTAGTAGCGACGGATGTTCGCCACGAAATGCACCGGTTCGCCGCCACGGGCGTAGCCGTAACGGGTTTTGCTGTACCACTTCTTTTCCGACAGGCGCGGCAGGATCTTCTTCACGTCCAGCCATTTGTCCGGGTTCAAGCCTTCCTTGGCCGCCAGTTTGCGTGCGTCATCCAGGTGGCCGCTGCCGACGTTGTAGGCCGCCAGGGCAAACCAGGTACGGTCCGGCTCCTGAATCGAATCGTCGAGCTGGTCTTTCATGTAGGCCAGGTACTTGGCGCCGCCCATGATGCTCTGTCTGGGGTCCAGGCGGTTGGACACGCCCATGGCCTGCGCAGTGTTCTGGGTCAGCATCATCAGGCCGCGCACGCCGGTCTTGGAGGTAACCGCCGGTTGCCACAACGACTCCTGGTACCCGATGGCCGCCAGCAGGCGCCAGTCAACTTTCTCTTTCTTGGCGTAGGCCTTGAAGTGCTGTTCGTACTTGGGCAGGCGTTGCTGCAAGTGTTGGGCAAACGTGGTGGCGCCCATGTAGCCGAGGACGTCGACATGCCCGTAGTAGCGGTCCTTGAGGCGTTGCAGGGTGCCGTTCTTCTTGACCTTGTCGAGGTAGTCGTTGATTTCGTTGAGCAGGCTGTTGTCGTCGCCCGGGGCGACGGCCCAGCTCTGGTTGCTGGCGTCACCGAGGTCGAAGGCGACCCGGATGTTGGTGAAGTACACCTGGTTCATCGCCACTTCGTTGGAGTCGACCAGTGTCAGGTCGATCTGAGCTTCGTCCACCATGCGCAGGAGATCGACGACCTCGACTGCGTCAGACTCTTCGTATTCGATGCCGGGAAATTTCTGTTTCAGCTGCGCCAGTTGTTCGGCGTGGGTGCTGCCCTTGAGCACCATGATCTTCTTGCCCACCAGGTCCTTCGCATCGGTCGGCCGTGACTGGCCGTTGCGGTAGATGATCTGCGGGGTGACTTCCAGATAGGAGTGGGAGAAACGCACCTGCTTCTTGCGCTCTTCGCTGCTGACCAGGCCGGCCGCCGCCAGCACCGGGCCATTGGGCTTGCCGACCTGGTTGAACAGGTCATCGAGGTTGTCGGCGGTCTCGATCTTGAGCTCGACCCCCAGATCGTCGGCGAAGCGCTTCACCAGCTCGTATTCGAAGCCGGTTTCACCGTTACGATCCTGAAAGTAGGTGGCTGGGCTGTTTCGGGTAACCACCCGCAGCACACCATCCTCCTTTACGCGCTCGAGCGTGTTGGGTTTATCAACACAGCCACCGAGCATCAGGAAGAGTCCGGTTGCGATCAGCCATTTGGCGTACCGCGGACGCAAAGCCGTTGGGAAAAACATGTGCGCAGTATACGCAAAGGACCACGGGCGCCATATCTCGACAGCAAGGGGCTTGTCTGCTAGAGATCACAAAACCGGCCGAAACCCCGCAGGAATGGGCTTTATCTGCATTTTGTTACAGTAAAAATAAGCTGTCGTCACACGCCCCATTAACCTGACTTTCGAGGCAGAAACACAGATCGACACCCGAGTGCAACCGTGCGTAGCGTTTCGGGTGCTGTCGCGGGCTGTTTAGGCTAGAATGCACGGCCTCAAAGCACACCCCTTCCCGAGGCTGTCCCGAAGATGTTGATCCTGCGCGGCGCTCCTGCCCTTTCTGCCTTTCGCCACAGCAAACTCCTTGAGCAACTGAGCCAGAAGGTTCCGGCTGTCAGTGGCCTGTATGCTGAATTCGCTCACTTCGCCGAAGTTACCGGCGTCCTGACCGGCGACGAACAGCAGGTGCTTGCGCGCCTTCTGAAGTACGGTCCAAGCGTTCCGGTACAGGAACCGACCGGTCGTCTGTTTCTGGTGCTGCCGCGTTTCGGCACCATCTCGCCGTGGTCGAGCAAGGCCAGCGACATCGCCCGTAACTGTGGCCTGGCGAAAATCCAGCGCCTGGAGCGCGGCATCGCGTTCTACGTGGCCGGCCAGTTCAGCGACGCTGAAGCCCAGCTGATCGCCGACGGTCTGCACGACCGCATGACCCAGATCGTCCTGGGCAACCTCGAACAGGCCGCCGGCCTGTTCAGCCACGCCGAGCCGAAACCCCTGACCGCCATCGACGTGTTGGGTGGCGGCCGCGCCGCGCTGGAAAAAGCCAACACCGAGCTGGGCCTGGCCCTGGCCGAAGACGAGATCGACTACCTGGTCAACGCCTTCGTCGGCTTGAAGCGCAACCCGCACGACATCGAACTGATGATGTTCGCCCAGGCGAACTCCGAGCACTGCCGTCACAAGATCTTCAACGCCAGTTGGGACATCGACGGCCAGAGCCAGGAAAAAAGCCTGTTCGGCATGATCAAGAACACCTACGTGATGCACAGCGAAGGCGTTCTGTCGGCTTATAAGGACAACGCTTCGGTAATCGTCGGCTCCGTGGCCGGTCGCTTCTTCCCGGACCCTGAGACCCGCCAGTACGGCGCGGTGCAGGAACCGGTGCACATCCTGATGAAGGTTGAAACCCACAACCACCCGACCGCGATTGCCCCGTTCCCGGGCGCATCCACCGGTTCCGGTGGCGAAATCCGCGACGAAGGCGCCACCGGTCGCGGTGCCAAGCCAAAGGCTGGCCTGACTGGTTTCACCGTGTCGAACCTGCAGATCCCGGGCTTCGAACAGCCGTGGGAAGTGCCGTACGGCAAGCCTGAGCGCATCGTCACCGCGCTGGACATCATGATCGAAGGCCCGCTGGGCGGCGCTGCGTTCAACAACGAATTCGGTCGTCCGGCCCTGACCGGCTACTTCCGTACCTTCGAACAATCGATCACCACCCCGCACGGTGACGAAGTTCGTGGCTACCACAAGCCGATCATGCTGGCTGGCGGCATGGGCAACATCCGTGAAGAACACGTCAAGAAAGGCGAGATCCTGGTCGGCTCCAAGCTGATCGTGCTCGGCGGCCCGGCAATGCTGATCGGCCTGGGTGGCGGCGCGGCTTCCTCCATGGCCACCGGCACCAGCTCGGCAGACCTGGACTTCGCTTCGGTACAGCGCGAAAACCCGGAAATGGAACGTCGCTGCCAGGAAGTCATCGACCGTTGCTGGCAACTGGGCGACAAGAACCCGATCAGCTTCATCCACGACGTGGGTGCGGGCGGTCTGTCCAACGCCTTCCCGGAACTGGTCAACGACGGCGACCGCGGTGGCCGTTTCGAACTGCGCAACATTCCAAACGACGAGCCGGGCATGGCCCCGCACGAAATCTGGTCCAACGAATCCCAGGAACGTTACGTCCTGGCCGTCGGCCCGGCTGACTTCGAGCGCTTCAAGGCGATCTGCGAACGTGAGCGTTGCCCGTTTGCTGTGGTCGGCGAAGCCACTGCGGAACCGCAACTGACCGTCACCGATAGCCACTTCGGCAACAGCCCGGTGGACATGCCACTGGAAGTGTTGCTGGGCAAGGCTCCACGCATGCACCGTTCGGTGGTTCGTGAAAACGAGCTGGGCGACGATTTCGATCCGTCGACCCTCGACATCGCCAACTGCGTCGAGCGCGTCCTGCATCACCCGGCCGTGGCGAGCAAGAGCTTCCTGATCACCATCGGCGACCGCACCATCACCGGCCTCGTGGCCCGTGACCAGATGGTCGGCCCATGGCAGGTTCCGGTGGCCGACGTTGCCGTCACCGCCACCAGCTTCGACGTCTACACCGGTGAAGCCATGGCCATGGGCGAGCGTACTCCGCTGGCACTGCTGGACGCTCCGGCGTCGGGCCGCATGGCCATCGGCGAAACCCTGACCAACATCGCGGCTTCGCGCATCGGCAAGATCTCCGACATCAAGCTGTCGGCGAACTGGATGTCCGCAGCCGGTCACCCAGGTGAAGACGCCCGCCTGTACGACACCGTGAAAGCGGTCGGCATGGAACTGTGCCCTGAGCTGGGCATCACCATTCCGGTGGGCAAGGACTCGATGTCCATGGCCACCCGCTGGAACGATGAAGGCGTGGACAAGTCCGTCACTTCGCCAATGTCCCTGATCGTGACCGGTTTCGCGCCAGTGACTGACATCCGTCAGACCCTGACCCCGCAACTGCGCATGGACAAGGGCACCACCGACTTGATCCTGATCGACCTGGGCCGCGGCCAGAACCGCATGGGCGCCTCGATCCTGGCACAGGTTCACGGCAAACTCGGCAGTCAGGCTCCGGACGTCGATGACGCCGAAGACCTGAAAGCCTTCTTCGCGGTAATCCAGGGCCTCAACGCCGACGGCCACCTGCTGGCTTACCACGACCGTTCCGACGGTGGTTTGCTGACCAGCGTGGTGGAAATGGCCTTCGCCGGTCACTGCGGCCTGAGCCTGAACCTCGACGGTCTGGCGGAAACCTCCGCTGACATCGCCGCCATCCTGTTCAACGAAGAACTGGGTGCGGTGATCCAGGTTCGTCAGGACGCTACCCCGGACATCCTCGCGCAGTTCAGCGCTGCCGGTTTGGGCGACTGCGTATCGGTGGTCGGTCAGCCGATGAACAACGGCGAGATCAGCATCACCTTCAATGGCGAAACCGTGTTCGAAGGTCAGCGTCGTCTGCTGCAACGTCAGTGGGCCGAGACCAGCTACCAGATCCAGCGTCTGCGTGACAACGCTGACTGCGCCGAGCAAGAGTTCGACGTGCTGCTGGAAGAAGACAACCCGGGCCTGAGCGTCAAGCTGAGCTACGACATCAACCAGGACATCGCCGCGCCTTACATCAAGAAAGGCATTCGCCCACAGGTTGCCGTACTGCGTGAGCAGGGCGTCAACGGTCAGGTGGAAATGGCGGCTGCGTTCGACCGCGCCGGTTTCAACGCGATCGACGTGCACATGAGCGACATTCTGGCTGGCCGTGTCGACCTGAACGAGTTCAAGGGCATGGTCGCGTGCGGCGGCTTCTCTTACGGCGACGTATTGGGTGCCGGTGAAGGCTGGGCGAAATCCGCGCTGTTCAACAGCCGTGCCCGCGATGCGTTCCAGGGCTTCTTCGAACGCAACGACAGCTTCACCCTCGGCGTGTGCAACGGTTGCCAGATGATGTCCAACCTGCACGAACTGATCCCGGGCAGCGAGTTCTGGCCGCACTTCGTGCGCAACCGTTCCGAGCAGTTCGAAGCCCGTGTTGCCATGGTGCAGATCCAGGAATCGAACTCGATCTTCCTGCAAGGCATGGCCGGTTCGCGCATGCCGATCGCCATTGCTCACGGTGAAGGTCATGCCGAGTTCTCCAGCGAAGAAGCACTGCTGGAAGCCGATCTGTCCGGTTGCGTGGCAATGCGTTTCGTCGACAACCACGGCAAGGTCACCGAAAGCTACCCGGCCAACCCGAACGGCTCGCCGCGCGGGATCACCGGTCTGACCAGCCGCGACGGTCGCGTGACCATCATGATGCCGCACCCGGAGCGAGTGTTCCGCGCCGTGCAGAACTCGTGGCGTTCGGACGACTGGAACGAAGATGCACCGCTGATGCGTATGTTCCGTAATGCTCGGGTCTGGGTAAACTAAAAGCGGGTGAACTAAGCGCCGTGTACAAGCTCAGCTTTTTCGTTCCAACCAGTCACGTCGAAGACGTGAAGAGTGCCGTATTCGCCGCCGGTGGCGGTCGAATCGGTGCTTACGACCACTGCGCATGGCAGGTGTTGGGCCTCGGCCAGTTTCGCCCACTGGATGGCAGTCAGCCGTTCATTGGCGAGGCAGGGCAGGTCGAGCAGGTTGAGGAATGGAAGGTTGAGCTGGTGGTGGCGGATGAGTTGATTCGCTCGGTGGTGGCGGCTCTGAAACAGAGCCATCCCTACGAGACGCCGGCTTATGAGGTGTGGCGGTTGGAGGATTTCTGATCTTCCTGGCTGCTTAAATGAGAAACCCGCTGAAAGTGATTTCAGCGGGTTTTTTGTTGCCTTGAGTTCCCCTGTAGGAGCTGCCGAAGGCTGCGATCTTTTGATTTTATTTTTAAGATCCAGATCAAAAGATCGCAGCCTTCGGCAGCTCCTACAATATGTGCATCGTAGATTAAACCTTGGCACTCACCTCACTACGATTGACCAACCCTTCCAGCGCATCACTCAAGCTCGGTGCTTTGTCGCCAATCAGCAGATGCCAGATGCCACCTTCCAACTGGCTGACACCGTGACAGCCCAATGCTTTCAAATCACATTCCGACAACGCCTTGCCATTGGCCAGTTGCAGGCGGATGCGGGTCATGGCGATGCAGTCGAGTTGCAGCACATTGTCGCCACCGCCCAGGGCGTTGAGCCATTGCTGCGCCTCGGGTGTCGCCACGGCGGCGGGTTTGGGGGCGTCGATTTCTACCGCCGGTGACGACACCAAGGCCCGACCCAGCGCCGGCATTGCCAGGCGAATCTCATCGGCAATGGCATCGGCCATCGGCCCCACCACCACCTGCAAACTCCCGCCCTTGCCGGGGCGCACCACGGCCATGGCGCCGAGCGCTTTCAAGTCGGTATCCGATGCCTTGTTGCGGTCCACCATGTCCAGGCGCAAGCGAGTGGTGCAGGCGCCGACGGTGATCAGGTTTTCGGCTCCGCCCAGGGCCTTGATGTATGCCCCGGCGCGTTCATTGTCGGCCACCGCAACCTGCGGGGCGGCAGCGCTGGTTTCGCGGCCCGGTGTCTTCAGGTCGAAGCGGCGGATACAGAAATCAAACACCACGTAATAGATCACGGCATACGCCAGGCCCACCGGGAACACCATCCAGCCGTTGGTGGACTTGCCCCAGCCAAGGATCATGTCGATGAAGCCGCCGGAGAAGGTGAACCCCAGGTGGATGTTCAGCAGATTGGTGATGGCCAACGACAGGCCGGTCAGCAGCGCGTGCAACAAGAAGAGCAGCGGCGCAAGGAACATGAAGGCGAACTCGACGGGTTCGGTGACGCCAGTGAGGAACGAGGTCAGGGCCATCGACAGGAAGATCCCGCCCATGACTTTGCGTCGTTCCGGCAAGGCGTTGCGGTACATTGCCAGGTACGCGGCGGGCAGGCCGAAGAGCATCATCGGGAACATGCCGGTGGTGAATTGGCCGCCCTTGGGGTCGCCGGCGAAGTAGCGTGAGATATCGCCGGTCACGAGGGCGCCCGTAGTCGGGTCGGTGAAGTTGCCGAAGACGAACCATGCCATGTTATTGATGATGTGGTGCAGGCCGGTGACGATCAGCAGGCGGTTGAACACGCCGAAGACGAACGCGCCGAAGCTGCCGCTTTCCATCATCAGCGTGCCGAAGCTGTTGATGCCGTGCTGGATCGGCGGCCAGATGTAGCCGAACACCACGCCCAGTCCCACGGCGGCGAACCCGGTGACAATCGGCACAAAGCGCCGGCCCCCGAAGAACGCCAGGTACTCCGGCAGCTTGATGTCCTTGAAGCGGTTGTACAGTGCGCCGGCCATCAGGCCGCTGACGATCCCGGCGAGCATGCCCATGTTGATGCTCGGGTCGAGCACCTTGAGGGTGGAGATCATCACCAGGTAGCCGATCACCCCGGCAAGCCCCGCCGTACCGTTGTTGTCCCTGGCGAAACCGACCGCGATACCGATGGCGAAGATCATCGCCAGGTTGGCGAAAATCACCTGGCCAGCGTCGTGGATGATCGCGATGTTCAGCAGGTCGGTATCGCCCAGGCGCAGCAGCAGGCCGGCAATCGGCAGGATCGCGATCGGCAGCATCAGTGCGCGCCCGAGGCGTTGCAGGCCTTCGATGAAAAGTTGGTACATGGCGGTTCTCCGTGGATTCTTGTTGTTCTTTAGCTCAGCGGCCAATGCTGGTGACAGGCGTGACGAACCGCGCTGGCGCTGCTCAGTTTGAGCAGACCCTGGCTGATGCGCCGGCATTCGCTGGCGTCGAGATGACGCACGCGGTCCTTGATTTCACCGACCTGTACCGGGCTCACCGACAACTCACTGACCCCCAGGCCGATCAACACCGGCGTGGCCAACGGATCGGACGCCAGTGCACCGCACACGCCCACCCAACGGTTGTGCAACGCCGCACCGGCGCAGGTCTGGGCGATCAACCGCAGCAGTGCCGGGTGCAGCGCATCGACGCGGGCGGCGAGCCCGGCGTGGTCGCGGTCCATGGCCAGGGTGTATTGCGAAAGGTCGTTGGTGCCGATGGACAGGAAGTCCGCGTGTTCGGCCAGTTGCTCGGCCAGCAGCGCGGCGGCCGGAACTTCGATCATCACGCCAAGCTCCGGGCGTTGTGTCAGACCCAGTTCCGTACACAGGGCGTCGAGGCGCTGGCGGATGTGCAGCAGTTCATCGACTTCCGTGACCATCGGCAGCAGGATCCGGCAGCGTGACAACGGGTTGAGGTGCAGCAACGCGCGCAGTTGCTGGTCGAGCAGCTCAGGGCGAACCTGGGCCAGGCGAATGCCGCGCAGGCCGAGCACCGGATTGGCCTCGGCGGGCAGTGGCAGGTAGTCCAGTTGCTTGTCGCCGCCGACGTCGATGGTGCGGATGATCACCGACTTGTCACCCATGGCATCTAGCACCGCTTGATAGGCGTGGTGTTGTTCCTGTTCGTCCGGCGCGGTGTGGCGGTCGACGAAGAGAAACTCGGTGCGCAGCAAGCCGACGCCGTCGGCGCCATTGGCCAGTGCGTCTGCCGCTTCCGTGCTGGACGCCACGTTGGCGGCGACTTCGATGCGCAGGCCATCGGTGGTCAGCGCGGGTGTGCGCGCCTGGGTCTGTTGTTCGGCCCGGCGTTGTTGCTGTTGCTGTTGCAGCTGGCGCACGTCGGCCAGGCGCTGTGTGCTGGGTGTCAGTTCGAGGCGGCCGCCGTCGGCGTCCAGCACCACCGGTTGCCCCTGTTGCTGATCGAGCAGCGTCGAGCCCAGTGCGACCATGCACGGCAGGCCTTTGCCCCGGGCCAGAATCGCCACGTGAGAGGTCGCGCCACCTTCGGCCATGCACAGCCCGGCGATGCCTTGCTGGCTCAGTTGCAGTAAATCGGAGGGTGTCAGTTCATGGGCCGCGACGATGGCGCCGGCCGGCACGTCGTAATGCCAGGTATCGCCGAGCAAAGCGCGCAGCACCCGTTGCTTGAGGTCGCGCAGGTCGTTGGCGCGTTCGGCCAACAGCGTGCTGCCGGTTTGCTGGAGGACTTCGCATTGCACGTCGATGGCCTGGCTCCAGGCGTGGGTCGCGGCCGTGCCCTGGGCGACGGTTTGACTGGCGGCGTCCAGCAGGGCCGGATCTTCAAGCAACGCCAGGTGTGCGGCGAAAATCGCTTCTTCCGCGGTGTCCTTGTGTTTTTTCGCAAGGGCCAGCGTGTGCTCGATTTCACTGCGCACCTGGCTCCGTGCCGCGTCCAACACTTGCTGTTGTTGCAGCCGATCATGATGGCCGGCATCCACCGGCAGGCTGATCGCATTCAGGCGAAACAGCGGCCCGCCGACCAGGCCGGGCGCCGCGCAGACGCCGTGCAACACGCCGGCTTCGGCGGGGCGATTGCGTTGGGCAATCGTGGCTGGCGCGGCGGCGTGGCTGTCTTCGGCCAAGGCTGTGGATAACGCGGTCAGCAAGGCTTGCAGCGCGGCTTCGGCGTCCGGGCCCTGGCAACTGACCTGGACCTCCGCCTGCTCGCCGATGGCCAGTCCCATCAGGCCGATCAGGCTGTCGCAGGTGGCCGATTTGCCGGCGAAATGCAGCTGCGATTTGCTTTTGAATCCTTGCGCGGTCTGACGGATCAACGCAGCCGGCCGCGCGTGCAGACCGCCACGGTGAGCAATGCGCACCAGACCGACAATCTCTGCGCCGGCAAACTCGGTATCCACCTGTGCGCTCGACGTCTGTCGACGAATGATGTGCAGCAGCGGCTCGCCGACCTTTACCGATTTGAGCGTGATGGGGCGTGCCTGAAAGTCCTGGCTGTTGGTGAGGATCAGCAGGCTGACCAGGCTCTTGCACTGTTGCGCGACCTTGTCCAGGTCGTAGCGCAGCAGCGGTTGGCCGTTGGCGACGCGCGCGCCTTCCTTGACCAGCATCGAGAAGCCCTGGCCCTGCAACTCAACCGTGTCGAGCCCCAGGTGCAGGAGCAATTCCGCGCCGTTGTCGGCACGCAGGGTTACCGCGTGACCGGTGCGGGCGACATGCACCACCACGCCGGCGCAGGGGGCGTGGAGTGTGTCGTTGAGCGGATCAATGGCGATGCCGTCACCCATGGCGCCGCTGGCGAACACCGGGTCCGGGACTTTGGCGAGCGTGAGCACCGGGCCGCTGAGCGGGGCGCTTAAAGTCAGCTCTTTATTGTTGTTATGCATGGCTCGGTCTCATCAAAAAATACAGTTCGGATCAACGCGCCACCCCGTAGGAGCTGCCGAAGGTTGCGATCTTTTGATCTTGTCTTTAAAAAGATCGCAGCCTCGTTTCACTCGACAGCTCCTACAGGTGTATTTGCCGTCAGTGTGTGCGCGTCACTTTGCTCAGGTACCGCGGCTGGTCCGGGTCCATGCCACGGGCCACGGCCAGGCCGGCGGCCATCACGTAGAAACTCTGGATCGCCAGAATCGGGTCGAGGGCCGGGTGTTCGGCGCGGGTCAGGGTCAGGTCGCGTTCAAGCACGTCATCCGGCGCGGCCAGCAGGACACGGGCGCCGCGTTGGCGCATGTCGGCGGCCAGGCTCAGCAAACCGGCCTGTTCGGCACCCCGTGGGGCAAACACCAGCAGCGGGTAGTTGTCGCCAATCAAGGCCATCGGGCCGTGACGGACTTCTGCACTGCTGAAGGCTTCAGCCTGGATCGCCGAGGTCTCCTTGAACTTGAGCGCCGCTTCCTGGGCGATGGCGAAACCGGCGCCACGGCCGATCACCATCAATCGCTGGCAATCGCGCAAGGCGTCGATGGCCAGGCTCCAGTCCTGTCGCGCGGCGTGGCGCAGGCCATCGGGCAAGGCAGAGCCGGCCTCGAGCAGTTCGGCGTCTTCTTTCCAGTGGCCGATCAACCGGGCGCTGGCGCTGAGGGTGGCGATGAAGCTCTTGGTCGCGGCGACGCTGCTTTCTGTGCCGGCACACAGCGGCAGGCTGAATTCGCAGGCGGCTTCCAGCGGCGAGTCTTCGACGTTGACCAGCGAAATGCTCAATGCACCGCGCTTGCGCAACAGGCGCAGGCTGTTGACCAGGTCCGGGCTTTGCCCCGATTGAGAAAAGGCGAATGCCACCTGGCCGCTGACCTTCAATGGCGCCTGTTGCATGGTCACCACCGACATCGGCAGCGACGCCACCGGGATGCCCAGCAGTTGCATGGTCAGGTAGGCGAAGTAGCTGGCGGCGTGGTCGGAGCTGCCGCGCGCCACGGTCATGGCCACTTGCGGCGGCTGACGACGCAGGCGCCCGGCGATCTCGATCATCTGCGGGTCGAGTTTTTGCAACTGGGCCTGCACGGCCTCGAACGAGGACAGCGCCTCTTCAAGCATTTTTGAAGTCAATGTCTTCTCCTTCGACCATGACGGCGGTCAGTTTCAGTGAGCGATCCAGCCGCACGCAGTCGGCCCAGGCCCCCGGTTGCAGGCGCCCGCGTTCGGTGATGCCGAGGTAGTCGGCGGGGAATTGCGACAGGCGCTGCGAGGCTTCGGCGATGGGCAGCCCGATCTTCACCAGGTTGCGCAGGGCCTGATCCATGGTCAGCGTGCTGCCGGCCAGGGTGCCGTCGGGCAGGCGCACGCCGCCCAGGCATTTGGTCACGGTGTGGCTGCCGAGCTTGTACTCGCCATCGGGCATGCCGGCGGCGGCGGTCGAATCGGTGACGCAATACAGGCACGGAATCGAACGCAGGGCCACGCGGATGGCGCCGGGGTGCACGTGCAGCAAGTCCGGAATCAGTTCGGCGTATTTGGCGTGGGCCAGGGCTGCGCCGACTATCCCCGGTTCGCGGTGATGCAGCGGGCTCATGGCGTTGTAGAGGTGGGTGAAACTGCTGGCGCCGGCCTCCAGCGCGGCCACGCCTTCCTCATAACTGCCCAGGGTGTGGCCGATCTGCATGCGAACGCCGCGGCTGCTGAGGTCGCGGATCAAGGCATCGTGACCGGCAATTTCCGGGGCAATGGTGATCACCCGGATCGGCGCGAGCGCCAGGTACGCTTCGACTTCGGCCATCAGCGCGGTGTGGGCGAAGTTGGGTTGCGCGCCGAGTTTGCCCGGGTTGATGTAGGGGCCCTCGAGGTGTACGCCGAGCACCCGGGCGCAGCCTTGGGGCCGCTGCTCACAGAACTCGCCGACGGCCTGGAGCACGCTGGATATCTCTTCGCTCGGTGCGGTCATGGTGGTGGCCAGCAACGACGTAGTGCCGAAGCGCACGTGGGTACGGGTGATGGTTTCGAAGGCCGGCGTGCCCTCCATGATGTCTTTGCCGCCGCCGCCGTGAACGTGCAGGTCGATGAAACCCGGCAGCAGGTACGGCAGATCATTGTCCGCCGGATCGCAGGGCTGGCCTTCGATCGACACGACTTTGCCGTGTTCGTGCACCAGTCGGCCGCGAACCCAGCCGTGGGCGGTGAGGATGTTGTCTTCGGACATGTCTGGCTCTCGGTGTTTTTTCGACGCAGCTCTTTATCTTCGAAGCTCTTTATCTACGGAGCTCTGCGACAAAGTCGTAGTAGTCGTTACGGCAATAGGTGTCGGTGACTTCGATGGGCGTGTTGTCTTCGAGGTAGCCGACCCGGGTCATCAGCAACATGGCGGTGCCGGGGGCGATGCCCACCAGTGCGGCGAACTCGTCCGAGGCGTTGATCGCCTGGATGTGCTGCAGGGCGCGGACCACCGGTTTGCCGATGCCGTCGAGGAACTCGTAGAGGGAATCGCCCACCGCCTGCGGCTTGGGAATGATCGAGGCGGGCAGGGTGCTCATCTCGATGGCCATCACCGTGTCGTCGGCCTTGCGCAGGCGTTTGAGGCGCGCGACCTTGTCGTTGGGCGACAGGCCGAGGCGGATCAGCTCTTCGTGGGTCGGCAGGGTGATTTCCCGCTCCAGCCATTGCGAGCCGGGCACGAAACCCTTGAGGCGGAGCATTTCACTGAAGCCGGAAAGACGCGACAACGGTTGTTCGAGGCGCGGCGTGATAAAGGTGCCGGAGCCCTGGTTGCGGCGGATCAGGCCTTGTTCGAACAACACTTCCAGCGCCTTGCGGGCGGTGACGCGGGAGATGCCCAAGGTCTCGCTCAGATTGCGTTCCGATGGCATCGCCTGCTCGGCTTTCCACTGGCCGGCGTGGATCGCCGCTTCCAGGTTGCGTGCCAGTTGCAGGTACAAAGGCGTGGGTTGGGTGTCGTCGGGGCGCAGGGCCTGGAGATCGTTCATGGCGGGTGTCCGGGGCGGATATTGGAATGTTTTTGCCCGTGAATGGGCGAAAACTAATACCACTTGAATACCATGTCAACGCCAGAGCTTTGCTGTTTGTGTAGGGAAACCTGCCTTGTCGGCTGGTTGGAATGGGGGGTGGTTTGAAGTGGTATTAGTGGTTGGCTTTAAAGCGACAAAGATCGCAGCCTGCGGCAGCGCCTGCAGAGCGAAATGGTATTCACCCTGTAGGAGCTGCCGCAGGCTGCGATCTTTTGAATTTATTTTTCGAGGGCGACCAACGGTCGTGGGGGATTACGGGCGGATTTCGATCATCGTGCCGTCCGGCACCAGGTTCCAGACTTCGCGCATGTCCATGTTGCGCATGGCGATGCAGCCATCGGTCCAGTCCAGGGTGTGGAACAGGTCTTCCGGGGTGTCTTCGCTGTCCGGGGTGCCGTGGATCATGATCATGCCGCCGGGCTCGACGCCTTCACGACGGGCGCGGGCAGAGTCGCTGATGTTCGGGTAGGAAACGTGCATCGCCAGGTTGAAGCGGTCGCTGATCTTGCGCCAGTCGACCCAGTAGAAGCCTTCCGGGGTGCGCTTGTCGCCTTCCATCAGCTTGGGCCCCTTGGGACGCTTGCCCAGGGAAATGCGATAGGTTTTGAGCGGCCTGCCGTCATTGATCAATTGCAATTGATGGGAAGACTTGAGAATCAGGATCTTCTCGATGACCTTGCCGTCCAGGGTTTCCACGGCAGAAGCCTGGGACACCGTGACAAACGACAAACAGAACAGGGCAAGCAACCAGCGCATTGAAACGATTCCCCAGGAGGTGCAGCGACTATTTATGTATAGAAGTTTTTGCAGGAGCTGTCGCAGGCTCGTGCCGCGTTCGGGCGGTCTTTCGGCGCCTTTGAGTGATGCCGGGATGACATCAGATAATGGCAGGCTGAGCAAGTGGCGGGATCGATTCAGACCGAACGGGATAGACCTCGGTCCGCCGGTCAGCGAAGAAGCATTCTAAGGTACGGCCCACCGTGCGGAAAGCCAGCTCATCCCATGGAATGTCCGCTTCGTCGAATAGTTGCACTTCCAGGCTCTCGGGGCCGGCAGAAAAGTCCAGGTCCGCCAGCTCGGCACGGAAGAACACATGCACCTGGCTGATGTGTGGCACGTCGATCAGGGTGTAGATGTTCAGGTTGCGCACTCGCGCGCAGGCTTCCTCGGCGGTTTCGCGAATGGCGGCCTGTTCGATGGTCTCGCCGTTCTCCATGAAACCGGCGGGCAGGGTCCAGTAACCGCGACGTGGCTCGATGGCCCGCCGGCACAACAACACCTTGGTGCCCCAGGTTGCCACGCAGCCGGCGACGATGTTGGGGTTCTGGTAGTGAATGGCGTGACAGCTGTCGCAGACAAAACGCAGGCGCGAATCGCCTTCGGGAATGCGCTGGGTCACCGGGTTACCGCACTGGCTGCAAAATTTCATGCTGGGGTTCCTGAATGCTGCGCCTATCTTGGCGTGCGGCAGTGCCGGTCGGCAAGTTGTCGTTTCGCGACATGGGGCGGTTGCGGGGGTTGGGCGGCCGCAGCGATTGGTGCATGATGCCGGGTAAGGCACAGATCGAGAACACTCATGCTGGATGAGCTACTGCATCGGGTTAGTAACCACACACCACGCACACTGGAGACCGACCGTCGTTTTCCCGAGGCCGCGGTGCTGGTGCCCATCACCCGCAGTGACGAGCCCGAGCTGGTGTTGACCCTGCGTGCCAGCGGCCTGTCGACCCATGGCGGCGAAGTCGCCTTTCCCGGCGGACGCCGTGACCCCGAAGACCCCGACCTGATTTTCACCGCCCTGCGTGAAGCCGAAGAAGAGATCGGCCTGCCGCCGGGGCTGGTCGAGGTGATCGGCCCGCTCAGTCCGCTGATCAGCCTGCATGGCATCAAGGTCACGCCCTATGTCGGGGTGATCCCGGATTTTGTCCAATACCAGGCCAACGATGCCGAGATCGCCGCGGTGTTCAGCGTGCCCCTTGAGTTCTTCCGTAAAGACCCCCGCGAACATACCCATCGCATCGATTATCAGGGCCGCAGCTGGTACGTGCCGAGCTATCGCTTTGGCGAATACAAGATCTGGGGGCTGACGGCGATCATGATCGTCGAGTTGATCAACCTGCTGTATGACGCCAAAATCAGCCTGCATCAGCCTCCCAAAAGCTTTATCAATATCTGAAGCCATCGTTCGAATGGCCTGAGTCCTGATTTCGCTGACAAAAAGCCTGCCTGAGCCTTGAGGAACAAACAATGAAATACCGCCTGGGCGACGCCCGCGTCGAAACCCATCCACAGAGCTGGGTCGCACCCAATGCCGTGCTGGTGGGCAAGGTCAAGCTGGAAGAGGGCGCCAACGTCTGGTTCAACGCCGTATTGCGCGGCGACAACGAATTGATCCTGATCGGCAAGAACAGCAACGTCCAGGACGGTACCGTGATGCACACCGACATGGGCTACCCGCTGACCATCGGCACCGGCGTGACCATTGGCCACAACGCCATGCTTCACGGCTGCACCGTCGGCGACTACAGCCTGATCGGCATCAATGCGGTGATTCTCAATGGCGCGAAGATCGGCAAGAACTGCATCATCGGCGCCAACTCGCTGATCGGTGAAGGCAAGGAGATTCCGGACGGATCGCTGGTCATGGGCTCGCCCGGCAAAGTGGTGCGCGAATTGACCGAGCCGCAGATCAAGATGCTGGAAGCCAGCGCTGCTCACTACGTGCACAACTCGCAGCGCTATGCCCGCGACCTGGCCGAGCAGGAACAATGACCGCCACCGAACGCCCGGTAGCATCGCCCTGCGTGAATATTTGTGCGCTGGATGACGATGACATTTGCACCGGTTGCCAACGCACGGTGGAGGAGATTACCCGTTGGAGCCGCATGGACAACGACGAGCGGCGCAAGGTGCTGGGGTTGTGTCATGAGCGGGCGAAGACCAGTGGGTTGGTGTGGATGATCGGCAAAACGCCTGGTCAGTAATAGAAGATCAAAAGATCGCAGCCTCCGGCAGCTCCTACACCGATCCTTGTAGGAGCTGCCGAAGGCTGCGATCTTTTTGACTTTGTGGTCAGCTGAAGTACCCTGTGCACAAAATTGACAGGTACTTGTACACGCCATGCTCTTCCTGATCGCCTACATCAGCAGCGTCGTGCTGATCAACTACGCCTTTTCCACCGCGCCGCACCTGGACATCATTTGGTCGGCCTGGGGCGGGCTGGTGTTTGTGTTGCGCGACATGGTGCAGGCCCGATTCGGGCATGGCGCCCTCGCGGCGATGCTGGTGGCGCTGGTGTTGTCCTATGTCACCTCCGATCCGTCCATCGCCCTGGCCAGCGCCACGGCGTTCGCGGTTTCCGAGTGCATCGACTGGCTGGTGTTCAGCATCACCAGGCGCCCGCTGCATGATCGCCTGTGGATAAGTTCGGCCCTGAGCATTCCCCTCGATACCTTTATCTTTTTCGGCATGATCGACGCCCTGACGCCGGGGGTGATCCTCACCGCCCTGGGTTCGAAGTTCGCCGGGGTCACCGCCGTGTGGCTGATCATGGCCTGGCGTCTGCGCAAACAGGCTGTCGTCAGCTGAAGTTCATGTAAAATGCCGCGCTTTCTCCCCATGGGAAGCGCGCATGGCGACGCGACCCTTGATGATCCGCATCTTGAGGACCTTCAGATGACCCGTATCGGAACCCCATTGTCGCCGACCGCGACCCGCGTATTGATGTGTGGCTGTGGCGAGTTGGGCAAGGAAGTGGTGATCGAGCTGCAACGCCTGGGCGTTGAAGTGATTGCCGTGGACCGCTACGCCAACGCGCCGGCCATGCAGGTGGCGCATCGCAGCCACGTGATCAACATGCTCGATGGTGCTGCGCTGCGCGCCGTGATCGAAGCCGAGAAGCCGCACTTCATCGTGCCGGAAATCGAAGCCATCGCCACCGCGACCCTGGTGGAACTGGAAGCTGAAGGCTTCACCGTGATCCCGACCGCCCGCGCCGCGCAACTGACCATGAACCGCGAAGGTATCCGCCGCCTGGCCGCCGAAGAGCTGGACCTGCCAACTTCGCCGTACCACTTCGCCGACACCTTCGAGGACTACAGCAAAGCCGTCGAAGACCTCGGTTTCCCGTGTGTGGTCAAGCCGGTCATGAGTTCCTCGGGCAAGGGCCAGAGCCTGCTGCGCAGCGTCGATGACGTGCAGAAAGCCTGGGACTACGCCCAGGAAGGTGGCCGTGCCGGTAAAGGTCGGGTGATCATCGAAGGCTTCATCGACTTCGATTACGAAATCACCCTGCTGACCGTGCGCCACGTTGGCGGCACCACGTTCTGCGCGCCGGTCGGCCACCGTCAGGAGAAGGGCGACTACCAGGAATCCTGGCAGCCGCAAGCCATGAGCCCGGTTGCCCTGGCTGAATCCGAACGCGTCGCCAAGGCTGTGACCGAAGCCCTGGGTGGACGTGGTCTGTTCGGCGTCGAGCTGTTCATCAAGGGCGATCAGGTATGGTTCAGCGAAGTCTCGCCGCGCCCGCACGACACCGGCCTGGTCACGCTGATTTCCCAGGACTTGTCGCAGTTCGCCCTGCACGCACGGGCCATTCTCGGCCTGCCGATCCCGTTGATCCGTCAGTTCGGGCCTTCGGCCTCGGCGGTGATCCTGGTGGAAGGGCAGTCGACCCAGACCGCTTTCGCCAACCTGGGTGCTGCCCTGAGTGAACCGGATACCGCGCTGCGCCTGTTCGGCAAGCCTGAAGTTAACGGCCAGCGCCGCATGGGCGTGGCCCTGGCGCGCGACGAATCGATCGAAGCTGCCCGCGCCAAAGCGACCCGTGCTTCGCAGGCGGTTGTCGTAGAGCTGTAAAAACTCTCTCGGGCAGGTCTATAACCCATGTGGGAGCGGGCTTGCTCGCGAAGAGGGAGTGTCAGTCGATGCATGAGTTGACTGACAAATCGCATTCGCGAGCAAGCCCGCTCCCACAGGTTCAGTGGTCCGGCCCGACTTTACGGGTCGACCTATAATTTGTGAATGCTCAAGTTCCTTTATTAAAGCTTCAGGCCTGTACCCATGAATTCCCAAAGCATCATCGTCCCGAAAATCTCCACACTGCCGGTACACGAACCCCGGGCCCGGGCCGTCGTGCGCTGGCTGGTGCGCAAGAACATCATCGAGGAAGAACTGACCACCTGTGGCCGCACCGGCAATCGCATGGCCCACGCCATCGCCGACGGTGCCCGCGCAGTGGTCCTGCACCCCGAAGCCCTGCCGTTCGGCGAGCCGATCAATGGCCTGGAGATCATCACCAAGCGCTGCATCTATACGCCAGCCAAGGGTTTCCTTGAAGAGGCGGGCTGCGCCGAGTGCCGCAAGGAAGTCGGTGAAGCCCTGTTCGAAAGCCTGGAAGACTGGATGCCGGGGCGTACCGACAACTTCACCTGCCCCGAATGCGGGCATGAAGACGACATCAACGGCTTCCTGTTCCTGCAGGAATGCGGCTTTTCCAACCTCGGTTTCATCTTCAATAACTGGGCCGAAGCCGGGTTCAAGCAGAGCTTTATCGATGAATTCGCCGATTGGCTCGATCAGCCGGTCAGTTGGGTGAAAGTCGAGTTGTAGGGGGCGCCAATCTCCGTATGTCAGTAATGCCAATAATAGACAGAGTTTTACATTGAACCCGAGGGGGTGTCTGACTATAATGGCGCGCTTCCATTTTCCCGCTCGGGAGCCCCCGCGATGCTGCGTATCAGCCAAGAAGCTCTGACATTCGACGACATTCTCCTAGTGCCCGGTTATTCCGAGGTGCTTCCTAACGAAGTCAGTCTCAAGACCCGCCTTACCCGTGGCATCGAGCTGAATATTCCACTGGTTTCCGCCGCCATGGACACCGTCACTGAAGCCCGTCTGGCAATCGCCATGGCTCAGGAAGGTGGTATCGGTATCATCCACAAGAACATGACCATCGAGCAGCAAGCTGCCGAAGTCCGCAAGGTCAAGCGTTACGAAGCCGGTGTGGTCAAGGACCCGATCACCATCGTCGCCGACGCCACCGTGCGCGAGTTGTTCGAACTGACCCGCATGCACAACATCTCCGGCGTTCCGGTGCTGCACAATGGCGACCTGGTCGGCATTGTCACCTCCCGTGACGTGCGTTTCGAGAACCGTCTGGAAGCCACTGTCCGTGAAGTGATGACGCCTAAAGAGCGTCTGGTCACGGTCAAGGAAGGCGCCGACAAGAACGATGTGCGTGAATTGCTGCACAAGCACCGCATCGAACGCGTGCTGATCGTCGACGACAAATTCGCCCTCAAGGGCATGATGACCGTCAACGACATCGAAAAAGCCAAGGCTTACCCGCTGGCCAGCAAGGACGATCAAGGTCGTCTGCGTGTTGGTGCTGCAGTCGGCACCGGTAAAGACACCGGTGACCGCGTTGCTGCACTGGTCGCCGCCGGCGTTGACGTGGTGGTGGTCGACACCGCTCACGGTCACTCCAAGGGCGTGATCGACCGCGTTCGCTGGGTCAAGCAGAACTTCCCTGAAGTGCAGGTCATCGGCGGCAACATCGCCACCGGCGCTGCCGCCAAGGCCCTGGCCGAAGCTGGCGCTGACGCAGTCAAGGTCGGTATCGGCCCTGGCTCGATCTGCACCACCCGTATCGTCGCCGGTGTCGGTGTGCCGCAAATCAGTGCCATCGCCAACGTCGCCGCTGCCCTTGAAGGCACTGGCGTACCGTTGATCGCCGACGGCGGCATCCGTTTCTCCGGTGACCTGTCCAAGGCCATCGTGGCCGGTGCTTCCTGCGTGATGATGGGCTCGATGTTCGCCGGTACCGAAGAAGCGCCGGGCGAGATCGAACTGTTCCAGGGTCGTTCGTACAAGGCTTATCGCGGCATGGGTTCGCTGGGCGCCATGTCCCAGGCCCAAGGTTCCTCCGACCGTTACTTCCAGGACTCCTCGGCAGGCGCCGAGAAGCTGGTTCCGGAAGGCATCGAAGGGCGTGTTCCGTACAAGGGCACCCTGAGCGCGATCATCCATCAGCTGATGGGCGGCCTGCGCTCCTCGATGGGCTACACCGGCAGTGCCGACATCGAAGAGATGCGCACCAAGCCTGAGTTCGTGCGGATCACCGGCGCCGGCATGGCCGAATCCCACGTTCACGACGTGCAGATCACCAAAGAAGCGCCAAACTACCGCGTAGGTTGAGCCTTCAAGCAACAAGCTAAGCAACCGGGGCTGTTTTATTCAGCCCCGAGTTGTTTCTGAATCACGACTGTTTCCGAATTTTTTAGACGAGACTGAATCATGGCCCTCGACATTCACGCCCACCGCATCCTGATCCTCGACTTCGGTTCCCAGTACACCCAGCTGATCGCCCGCCGCGTGCGTGAAATCGGCGTGTACTGCGAACTGCATCCGTTCGACATGGACGAAGATGCGATCCGCGAATTCGCTCCTAAAGGCGTCATCCTCGCCGGCGGCCCAGAGTCGGTTCACGAAGCCAACAGCCCGCGCTGCCCGCAAGCCGTCTTCGACCTGGGCGTACCGGTCTTCGGTATCTGCTACGGCATGCAGACCATGGCCGAGCAACTGGGTGGCAAGGTTGAAGGTTCCGAGCTGCGTGAGTTCGGTTATGCCCGCGTTGACGTGGTCGGCAAGAGCCGCCTGCTCGACGGCATCGAAGACCACATCGACGCCGATGGCCTGTTCGGCCTCGACGTGTGGATGAGCCACGGTGACAAGGTCACCCGCATGCCGGAAGACTTCCACATCCTGGCCAGCACCCCGAGCTGCCCGATCGCCGGCATGTTCAGCGACGAGCGTCGTTACTACGGCGTGCAGTTCCACCCGGAAGTGACCCACACCAAGCAGGGCGGTCGCATCCTGTCGCGCTTCATCCTCGACATCTGCGAGTGCGAAGCACTGTGGACGCCGTCGAAAATCGCTGAAGACGCCATCGCCCAGGTTCGCGCCCAGGTCGGCACCGACAATGTACTGCTCGGCCTGTCCGGCGGCGTTGACTCCTCTGTGGTTGCCGCACTGCTGCACAAAGCCATCGGCGACCAGCTGACCTGCGTGTTCGTCGACAACGGCCTGCTGCGCCTGCACGAAGGCGAGCAAGTAATGGCCATGTTCGCCGAGAACATGGGCGTCAAGGTGATCCGCGCCAACGCCGAAGAGCAGTTCCTCGGCAACCTGGCCGGCGAAGCCGACCCGGAGAAGAAGCGCAAGATCATCGGCCGTACCTTCATCGACGTGTTCGATGCCGAATCCTGCAAGCTGGACAACATCAAGTACCTGGCCCAGGGCACCATCTACCCGGACGTGATCGAGTCGGCTGGCGCGAAAAGCGGCAAGGCCCACGTGATCAAGTCGCACCACAACGTGGGCGGCCTGCCGGAAGAAATGAACCTCAAGCTGGTTGAGCCACTGCGCGAGCTGTTCAAGGACGAAGTCCGTCGTCTGGGCCTGGAACTGGGCCTGCCGTACGACATGGTCTACCGTCACCCGTTCCCGGGCCCGGGCCTGGGCGTGCGTATCCTCGGTGAAGTGAAGAAGGAATACGCCGACCTGCTGCGTCGCGCCGACCACATCTTCATCGAAGAACTGCGCAAGGCCGACTGGTACCACAAGGTCAGCCAGGCCTTCGTGGTGTTCCAGCCGGTGAAATCGGTTGGCGTGGTAGGCGATGGCCGTCGTTACGCCTGGGTCGTGGCCCTGCGTGCCGTGGAAACCATCGACTTCATGACCGCGCGTTGGGCTCACCTGCCTTACGAACTGCTGGAAACCGTCAGCGGCCGCATCATCAATGAAATCGAAGGCATCTCCCGCGTCACCTACGACGTGTCGAGCAAGCCGCCGGCGACCATTGAGTGGGAGTGAGGGTGGTTGTACTACCTATGTGAATCAATGGCTTAGAGGAGGGCAGGGCTGTCGATGATCGTGAATACAATATCGATTGCGGCTTCCAAATTTCTAAGTCGTTGAATTCCTTAGGGTGAACGGGCAGCGCCTGCGGCTTGATGGGCAACATCGGCGCAGGCCTGCATGAGTTCATCTACTCTACCCAAACCAGATGATGCACACGCAGTACAACGCATAAAGTCTGTGAGTAGCTTTTTCGCAAGAGGACGCTTCCATGACTGTTCTGCCATCCGTGCGTAAACTTACCGTCATCGCCAAGGATCCCGGTCTGCGCCTGAGCGATAACGGACCCATAGTGTTCGCGCAGGTCGACCTGCCCGCCGAGATCCTGGCTTGGGGCCCCACTGGCTACAGGATCAAGGTGGTCGACTACAACGCGACCGAGCGGCGCGCCTACGCCGATTGCCAACGCTATCAAGACGTCAATGTCTTGCTCGATCCCTTCGCGCCGCAGGACGGCGAAACACTGCACGACAAGGCCTACCAGGCCCGCCTGCTCGCGAATCCCAATTTTCATGCCCAGAACTGCTATGCGATCGCGATGCGCACGTTAGGTCTGTTCGAGCGCGCGCTCGGTCGCCGCGTCCGCTGGTCGTTCGGCGGCCATCAGCTGCACATTGCGCCACATGCCTTCGCGCTGGCCAACGCCTTTTATTCAGAGCCCGACAGGACGCTGATGTTTGGCTACTTCTTCGACGACAAGATGAAGCCGGTCTTCACCGCGCTCAGCCACGACGTCATTGCACATGAGACGACGCATGCGGTATTGGACGGCCTGCGTACGCGCTACACGGAGCCGTCTGGTCCCGACCAGGCCGCCTTCCATGAAGGCTTCGCTGACATCGTTGCGATCCTCTCGATCTTCTCGCTGCCCGAAGTGGTCGCAGCGGGTCTGGGCTTCAATGACAAACTGCCGGGCCTCGGCGAGCCGATGCAGCTGATCCCTGCCGAGGAGGTGACGGGCGATGTCATTCGATCGTCGATCCTGCTCGGCATCGCTGCAGAGATCGGCGCCATTGCGGATGGTGGACGCGAGGCTCTGCGCCAATCAGTCAAGATCGCGCCTGATCCGGACATTCTCAACGCCTCCGAAATGCTGGAGCCGCACCGACGAGGCGAAGTCCTCGTGGCAGCGATGCTACGCGCCTTCGTCGAACTATGGACCGAACGCATCGCCCAGCTCGGCACATTCGAAGGTGGTGGCTACAACCTCAAGTCTGTCGTCGAGGAAGGAGCCAAGGCCGCGGCGCAGTTGTTGCAGATGTCGATCCGCGCGATCGACTATTGTCCACCGACCGATCTCGATTTTGGCCAGTTCCTGGCCGGGCTGCTCACGGCGGATCGCGAGCTGGTGCCGGATGACAGCCGGTTCGGTTATCGCACGCAGATCAGGAGTTCCTTCGAGGCTTATGGCATCGTCCCGCCCTGCGGACAAACTGACACCGAAGGATGCTGGCCGCGTTTTTCGACGCCGGATGAGCTGCAGTATTCGCGCAGCAATGCCGAAGCTCTGACGCGTGACCCTGATGAATGCTTTCGCTTCCTTTGGGAAAACCGCGAGGCACTTGGCATCACCGATCAGGGCTATACGGAAGTGCAGTCGATCGACGCGGCCTTGCGTGTCGATCCCGACGGCATTCCGTTCCGGGAAACGATTTGTCAGTACGTCCAGATCGGGCATTTCTTCGGATCCGAGCTGATGTCGGAGTGCGGCATCAAACCCTTGCCCGAGGGCTTCACGACCCGCACGCGGGCCGATCTCTTCGGCGGTGGTGTCGTCGTCTTCGACCAGTACGGTCGCGTCAAGTACCACATCTGCAATGGCCTTCTCGATGGCGCGCGGCAAGTACGGCGCCTTGAGTACCTGCGCGATACAGGGCAACTGCGCATGCCACGCGACGAGGCGCGCATGCGCTTCTCGAACATGCATCTGGCGCGCATGGAGGATTGACACCATGGTCACTACCGCTCACGCCGCAGGACCGCAACCCGTCAAGGCGACAATTCGTGCCTACCAGGTCGGATTCGGCGACTGCTTTCTTCTGCGCTTCGATTACAGCGACGACAGCACCAGGCACATCCTGATCGATTTCGGCAGCACCGGCATGCCGAAAAGCGATCCGGAGGCGGACATGAAGCGCGTGGCCGACGACATCGCGCAGCAATGTGGCGGCAAGCTCGACATCGTGGTCGCCACCCACCGGCATGCCGATCACATCAGCGGGTTCGCGACGTCTGACAATGGCGATGGTACGGGTGATGTGATCCGGGCACTGAAGCCTGATCGCGTGCTGCAGCCATGGACCGAGGCGCCCGAAGCACCTGAGAACTGGGCGGGCCCGACTGATGCGGCAGCGGTGAAGAAGGCGTTTGACACGCGTGTTGCCTCGCTCGAAAGCATGCATGCCATCGCCGAATCGGTGGTGCGGCGTCTTGACAGCGAGAAGGGCTTCAGCGCCCAATGGCCGTTCGCCGACCGTCTGCGCTTTCTCGGCGAGGACAACATCAAGAACCTCTCCGCGGTAAAGAACCTGATGACCATGGCCGGTGATGAGACACGCAACGTCTATCTGTTTCACGGCTGTGATGTCGCTCTCGATGAAGTCCTGCCGAACATCAAGGTGCACGTGTTGGGCCCCCCGACATTGCAGCAGTCGAAGTCGATCAAAAAGTATGCGAAAGCCTCGAGCGATTACTGGTTACGTGCGAGTCCCCTGGTGGCTCTCGGTGCGGATGGCGAGGTGGCTACGCAGTCGAACAGCAAGCTGTTCCCACATCTATCGAAAGAGGAAATGTTTCGCAAGACGCGCCTGCCAAGCGAGATGCGCTGGGTCGCGGAACGGGTCGACAACGCGGAAGCTGATCAGTTGCTCGGGATCGTCACGGCGCTGGATGACGCCATGAACAATACGAGCCTCATCCTGTTGTTCGAAGCGGGAACCAGGAAACTTTTGTTCCCTGGTGATGCGCAACTGGAGAACTGGAACTACGCGCTCCAATCGAACATGGCGGAACTGCTCGACGACGTCGATTTCTACAAGGTCGGACATCACGGCAGCCTGAACGCAACGCCCAAGGCGATGTGGAAACGCTTCAACAAACGCAACGAGGAGCAGACACCCGATCGCCTCAAGACCGTGATGTCGACGATGGCGGGCAAGCATGGCGGCAAGAAAGGTGCACCGACTGAAGTGCCGCGCATGCCACTGGTGGACGAACTGAAGGCCCAATCAGAGCTTCACAACACGCAGGATCTGAAACCCGGCGATCTTTGCGAGATCATCGTGATCGACCTGAGTTGAAAAAAACCATTGGATGGGAGTGATCCCGCGCCAGCCTTGATGGCCTGAGCGCTGCAACATCAAAAGCCGTGTGATTTCACACGGCTTTTTTGCGCGCGCTACAGCGGTTTCGACTGGCCGGCCAGGGTCATGCCCATTTGGTCGAGGGCATGTGCACTACATAGTTACATCCATTTGCGATTCGATTTCGGGTAGGGACAGGGCTGTACCGCTTCCCTTTTTAGCCTGTATGTCCGATGCCGCCCTGCGTCCATCCGCCGCGCCGCCCTTACTGTTTCGCAATTGCAGGTGTATCGTATTCGCCTTTTCCGGGCCTGCGCCCGCCGTTGTCATGTGAGGTAGTTGAGTTCATGTCGTTTACCCGTCGCCAAATCCTCGGTGGCCTGGCCGGTCTTGTTGTCGTTGGTGTCGGAGCGGGGGGCGCGTCGCGCTACTGGCTGGGCAAGATGGCTGACGCCGAGGCGGGCCACGACTACGAGCTGATCGCAGCGCCGCTGGACGTGGAACTGGTAGCCGGGCACAAGACCCAGGCCTGGGCCTTCGGCCCGTCGGCGCCGGGCACTGAATTGCGGGTGCGCCAGGGTGAATGGCTGCGGGTGCGGTTCATCAACCACTTGCCGGTCGCCACCACCATTCACTGGCACGGCATTCGCCTGCCGCTGGAAATGGACGGTGTGCCTTACGTGTCGCAATTGCCGGTGTTGCCGGGTGAGTACTTCGATTACAAATTCCGCGTGCCGGATGCTGGCAGCTACTGGTATCACCCGCATGTGAACAGCAGTGAAGAGCTCGGTCGTGGCCTGGTCGGCCCGTTGATCATCGACGAACGCGAGCCTACCGGTTTCAAGTATGAAAAGACCTTGAGCCTCAAGAGCTGGCATGTCGACGACGTCGGTAATTTCGTCGAGTTCAGCATCCCCCGTGAAGCGGCCCGTGGCGGTACGGCGGGGCGCCTGGCGACCATCAATGGCGTGCCGCAAGCGGTGATCGACTTGCCGGCCGGGCAGATCACCCGTGTACGCCTGCTCAACCTCGATAACACCCTGACTTATCGCCTGAACATTCCCGGCGTCGAGGCGCAGATCTATGCGCTGGACGGCAACCCGGTCGAACCACGACCGCTCGGCAAGGAGTACTGGCTCGGTCCGGGCATGCGCATTTGCCTGGCGATCAAGGCCCCGCCGGCCGGTGAGGAGTTGTCTTTGCGCAACGGCCCGGTGCGCCTGGGTACGTTCCGTTCGGTGGCCAATACCGATGCGCCGAGCGAGTGGCCGCCGGCACTGCCGGCCAACCCGATCGCCGAGCCGGACCTGGCCAATGCCGAGAAACTCAACTTCAATTTTGAATGGGTCGGCTCGGTGTCAGTCAATGTCGACAACGGCAAGCCTCCGAGCCTGTGGCAGATCAACGGCAAGGCCTGGGACATCACCGACAAGACCTGCGCCGACCGCCCGATTGCCAGGCTCGAGAAGGGCAAGAGCTACATTTTCGAATTGAAGAACATGACTCAGTACCAGCACCCGATTCACCTGCACGGCATGAGTTTCAAGGTCATCGCCTCGAACCGGCACAAGGTCATTCCCTATTTCACCGACACCTACCTGCTGGGCAAGAGCGAGCGCGCGCAGGTAGCGCTGGTGGCGGATAACCCGGGTGTATGGATGTTCCACTGCCATGTGATCGATCACATGGAAACTGGCCTGATGGCCGCTATCGAGGTGGCGTGATGCGTCAGATTCGTCCCGTCGCTATCATCGACCGCAGCCGTGATCGCGAATTCATGCGTGAGGCCCTGGCACTGGCGGCCCAAGGCGCGGCCCTTGGCGAAGTGCCTGTGGGCGCGGTACTGGTGCAGGACGGGGAAATTATCGGTCGCGGCTTCAACTGCCCGATCAGTAGCAGCGACCCGAGCGCCCATGCCGAGATGGTCGCAATCCGCGCCGCCGCCCAGGCCGTAAGCAACTATCGTCTGCCGGGTAGTACGCTGTATGTGACGCTGGAGCCGTGCAGCATGTGCGCAGGCCTGATCGTGCATTCGCGGATTGCGCGGGTGGTGTACGGGGCGCTGGAGCCGAAGGCGGGGATCGTGCAGAGCCAGGGGCAGTTCTTTACCCAGGGCTTTTTGAATCACCGGGTGCTGTATGAAGGCGGGGTGTTGGCGGAGGAGTGCGGGGCGGTGCTCAGCGAGTTCTTCAAAGCCCGGCGCGCAAAACCAGCAGACTGAACACGGACCCAATGTGGGAGCGGGCTTGCTCGCGAATGCGGTGGGTCAGACACATTAATGTTGACTGACACTCCCTCTTCGCGAGCAAGCCCGCTCCCACATTTTGATCTCCGTTGATCGGGAGATTGGGATTTACTTACGCGCCACAATCACCGCCCGCATCGGCGCCGGCAGCCCTTCAACGGTCTTGCTGTGATCCTCGGGATCGAGGAAATCACTGAGCGATTGATACTTCATCCACTCCGTCCCGCGCTGTTCCTCGACTGTGGTGGTGCTCACATCCACGCACTTCACATCGGTGAACCCGGCCCGACGCAGCCACAATTCCAACGCCGGCACCGACGGCAGGAACCACACGTTGCGCATCTGCGCGTAGCGGTCTTCCGGCACCAGCACCTGATGCTTGTCGCCCTCGACCACCAGGGTTTCCAGCACCAGCTCACCGCCCTTGACCAGGCAATCTTTCAGCGCCAGCAAGTGCTCGATGGGCGAACGGCGGTGGTAGAACACGCCCATGGAAAACACTGTATCGAAGCCTTCGAGGTTCGGCGGCAGGTCTTCGAACGGGAAGGGCAGGTGCCAGGCATTCGGTTCGGACAGGTAACGCTGCACCGCCTGGAACTGGCAGAAGAACAGCCAGTTCGGGTCGACACCGATCACGCTGTCCGCGCCGGCGCCGAGCATGCGCCACATGTAATAACCGTTGCCGCAGCCGACATCGAGGATGCGTTTGCCTTTCAGGTCCAGGTGCGGCGATACCCGGGACCACTTCCAGTCCGAGCGCCATTCGGTATCGACGTGCACGCCGAACAGGTCGAACGGCCCCTTGCGCCACGGCGACAGGCCCATCAATGCACTGCGCATTTGCGCGCGGGTTTCATCGTCGCAATCGGTGTCCAGCTTCAAGCCATTGAGCAAATCGACTTCGCTCGGCTGGATCTTCGGCAGGGCGTCCAGCGCGCTTTGCCAGCGCTCCAAGTCGCCATGGCCCTTCTCCATTTTCTTGTCGAGTTGCGCTTGCAGGGTGTTGGCCCATTCGGCCAGCGGAGTTCCGGCCAGACGGCGGGCGAGGGGGGACAGATCAATCATGGCAAGGCAATCAACGAGGCAAAGTTAAGACACTGGAACCACGGCACGACTTTCGAGAACCCGGCGGCCAGCAGGCGTTCGCGGTGTTCTTCGAGGCTGTCGGGCTTCATGACGTTTTCGATGGCGCTACGCTTCTGGGCGATTTCCAGCTCGCTGTAGCCGTTGGCGCGTTTGAAGGCGATGTGCAGATCGGTGAGCAATGCGTGTTCCTGCTCGTCTTCGAAGCGCAGTTTTTCCGAGAGGATCAGGGCGCCGCCGGGTAACAGCGACTGACGGATGCGCGACAGCAACGCCGTGCGCTGGTCGGGGGCGATGAATTGCAGGGTGAAGTTCAGAGCCACCACCGAGGCCGGCTGGAAATCCAGCGCGAGAATGTCGCCTTCGATCACCTCGACCGGCAGCAACTCCTGGAACATCGAATCCTGCCCGTTGAGGTACTCGCGGCAACGTTCGACCATCGCCGCGGAGTTATCCACAGCGATCACCCGGCAACCGTCGGTGCGCACGTGCCGGCGCAGGGCCTGGGTCACGGCACCCAGCGACGAGCCCAGGTCGTAGAGCACGCTGTTGGGTTGGGCGAACTGCGCGGCGAGCACGCCGAGGTTTTCGACAATGGTCGGATAACCTGGCACCGAGCGCTTGATCATGTCCGGGAACACCCGCACCACGTCCTCGTTGAAGGCGAAGTCAGGCACCTGGGCCAAAGGCTGGGCGAAAAGGCGATCGGGTTCTTTGCTCACGGCGGTTCCAGCGGTGTTAGGTGGAAAGGCCGGCATTTTAGCTTAGCCGCAGTCAACATCGCGATAGCTTTAGGCACAGGGTGACACGATAGGTGTATTGCGCCGAAGGGAAGTGTAACAGTTGGAGGTGTCGTGTTTGTAAAGAAGCGACGGCATCAAAGTACGTCGACTTTGATGCCGCTGCTGTGCGTTGTAAACCGGATGGCAGGTGCGCCGAATTAAAGAGGGCCTGCTTCGGTAGATGTTTTTGTCTATTGAGTATTTTTAATAAAGTACTCGGCGTCTCCCAAGTAACGCCACCAAGTATTGTCTGCACTGTTTTTCGGGAAGCTGGAATAGCTTCGTTGTTTTAGAATGAAGTATTGGTGTTTGCCGGTGTCCGGGTTTACATGGCGATAAAGCGAGCCGGGCGTATGGTTGTTTTGTTCAGTAGGTGACCAATTGTGGATTGGTCCGTAGGTAAGCTCTAATTCCTCTTCGAACTTGCTCATTGAGAGGGTTGGGTTGTCTTCAGGCTTCCATTGATTAAAATCGGGAATGTGTGGAACCATCTTTTCCTCCCAGTCATCCCCACCAATAATAATTGGGGAAGGCATTTTCAGGGTATTTGGTTCGAATTCTTGGGTTGAAATGATATCTTCGTTTAGTGGGCCATTTCTATAGTTGATTCTAAGCAAGGGGTCGTCTTGAGGTATGTTTATATGAAGCTTGTTCATTTTTGCCTGTCCCAAAGGGACGCTGGATAATGGTATTTTTTTATTTGAGTTGACGCAGGCGATCTCTAGGTAGTTAGCGTTGGCTTGTGTGTTTGTTTCCGGGAGGGCATAAATGTTGCCATAGTTTCCCCGAAGCGCGTGAAAAGAAGGAAGTATCGCGCCTGAAGGATCGATATGTCCAACTACAGTTATTACCGGTACGCCAACCTGTATCGGTTTCGGCCATCCTGCGTTGTGCGGTTCCATTGTTTTTGTGGTTTTATTCCATTTCGAATAACCGCTAGGGCTCATGTAGTTAAGGGTTGCTTTTTCAGCAAGAAAATCCTGTATTTTCTTACACACATAATTTGTGTGATGGGTGAAGCTTGAAATTGCTCCATTGGGCTCCCCTCCGGCCATTGCATCGTAGTTGTATCTGAACGCACTCGCGAACGGAGGTTGTCGGAAGTTTGGGAAGCCCGGAATTACCGCATCCTCGGCAGGCCTTGTCCACATGATGTTGGCAATAAATCGTTGTCTGTAAAAATCAAATCCCCATCCCGGACCTGGTTGTTGAATAGACCCCTCAGGCCCATCCGGATAGTGCCCGAGGCCATAGTTATGTCCTACTTCATGGGAGAACTCGTTTCCGGCAGTATCCCATAGGGTACACATGCCACCGCCGCCGCTTAGACCGTGATCAATAATCCCATTGGTGTATACACCTCTACTGGTATGCACGACAATTTGCATATAATTCTGTGGGTTGGCTTCAGAGGAAGCGGGTGATTCATGAATTCCATAATTCGCGAGATTTATTCCAACCGAAACCATTTCTTTGCCAATGTGTTGGCGCATATCGCCACTGTACGCACCGCCTTCAGTCTTGCTGGTAGTGGTGTAAAGTTCTCCATCGGGCATTCTAACCGCTTTGAAATGTACGGCCTCGTACTGGGCGATTATTAATGTTTTCAGCGGGACCTTCTGGAAGTAATCGATGCCCATTAAAAACGGTTGTTCTTCGAATTTATGCTCATCTCTGGGGGGCGTAAGCATGCCAATTCGGATGTTTTGCAGTATCAGTTGTGCGGGTGGGCCAAAGTCAAGTTTGTCGGCTGTAAGTACTCCGAATAGATCGTCGGCATACCAGAAGGTTAACTCCAGGCCCGGCACCATCCAGTGTGCGGGTAAAATCACCATCCTTCTATTGGCAGAGTGGCGCACCTTGGGGCGGTCGGTATCAGACGGCTGATCTGTATCAAAGCGTGACTCGTCAGCGCGGCGCATCACCAAGGTGCCAAACTGCGAGCGTACTTCGATATTGGTGACAAGCAGGCTTAAAGGGATGAATGTTAATAATGCACTTCTGCCAGTAACCAGTTTCTGTGAATTGCTTTGTGGTGGAATGGTTATCGTCTGGTTCTGTACAAATACCACTTCCCCACCGAGGTTACCTACAAGATTGTTTTTGGGTAGGGGGCTGTTAAAAAAGTCATAAGGTGTGGGTAATTTATCTATTGCTTGTTCTTTAGCTGTTTTATATGGCGAGTGTTCTTTGTTGAGATAGTCTTGTATTTCGGTGTCTTTGATGTGTTTTCCAGTTAGTAAGGATACTGCGCTGCTGCTTGGTGCCAATCCTTTTTTAATTAGCTGTTCAATGATGCTGTCAAGGTTGTTTTGCTCTTTAATGTTCATCGCGAGCCCTTTATTGGCGCGCCAGTTATTGAGTCGGGGAGATTCAGCGCGCTGTATGAGTCTCGGCGCGACTTTAGATCTCTGTCCACTAGCAGTCCTGATAGGTTATTTCAGGCATGAGCTTGTATAAACTATCTGGTTTTTTGAAAAAACGTCGACGCGGTAATTCCCCATTGACCCAGCCAATAACTGAGGATGATCACGTACGGCGCCGCATCGAACGGCACCACAAACCGACTGATGCCGATCACGCTGTCGGAGAACACAAACGCCACTGCCCCCGCTGCTGCCAACAGTGCCGAGCGTTTGGGCACATCGGTCCCGAGTCGGGCCAGAGCGCGCCAGAGCATGGCGCTGATCGCCGTGCCATAGACAATCACGGGCACCAGCAATGGGCCCAGGCCGTTGGAAATCAAAATCCCCAGCAGTACGGCGCCGACGCCGAGGGCCAGCACCAGCGGCAGCACGGCCAGGCGTCGGCAATCGCTCAGATAAGCCTTGAGGTAAGCCAGGTGCGCGACCAGAAAAGCGCCCAGCCCAAACACGAACAAATCCCCCGGCCATGCCAGCAACACGTCGCCGATCAGGGAGAAAATCAACCCCAGGCTGATCCAGCGCCGATATTCGCCGGGCGGTGCGTCGTGCAGCCAGCCGAGCAGGGCCAGCACCGGCAGCGGCTTGACCAGCAGGCACAGCAGAGATGCATGCACGCTCAGGCCATAAAGGAAGGTCACTGCGCCCATCAGCGCCAGAATCAGCCAGCCCACGGTCAGTTGACCGAGATCGCGCAGTCGAACGAATCCACCGGCAGCACTTCCGGCGCCCATGGTTGTTGCGAGGTCAGGCGCAAACGTCCGGTGCCGGGCGCAAAAGCCTGAAAGCGCCAGGTCGAGACCCCGGCCGCGCCGACGATGCCGGCATCTTCCGGATTTCGATAAACCTCCGGCCCCAGGGTGTGCAACACGCCGCCGGCGGAATCCTGGATCGCCCAGCGATAGCCCGTGGTCGGATTGCTCGGCAGGGTCAGGATCAGGTTTTGCCCGTTGCTGAGCTGCACCGGACATTCGCTTTGTCTTTCCACGGTCACGTTGTGCGCAGGTTGCGTGGCGCATCCGGCCAGCAGGGCGAGGGCGAGGGGGACAAACAGGCGAATGGGGGACATGGGGTCAGGGGCTCCGGCGTTCACGACGAACGGCGAGCATAACTTAAGATGAGACAAAGTGTGACAGTCAGCCTTGGGCTGTGGTGCCAGAGCTGACGCCATCGCGAGCAAGCTCGCTCCCACAGGGTTTTTGCAGTGAACACAAAATTTGTGAACAGCATTGATCATTGTGGGGAGCAAGGCCTGCACAGGGATTTGCAGTGAACACAGATTCTGTGAACACCGCCAACCACTGTGGGAGCGAGCTTGCTCGCGATAGCGGTAGTGCAGTCGCTACAGGAACATCAGAAAAGCACCTTCGCCACATCCGCAAACCGCTTGGCAAAGTGCACGGTAATTCCTTCCTTCAGATACTCCGGCAGCTCCTCGAAATTGCCCTGATTCGCCTCCGGCAGAATCAGCTCGAAAATCTTCTGCCGCCGCGCCGCAATCACCTTTTCCCGCACTCCGCCAATCGGCAGTACATGCCCGGTCAACGTCAGTTCGCCGGTCATGGCCACGCCTTTTTTCGGTGGCTGGTTGCGCGCCAGCGATAGCAGGGCACTGGCCATGGTCACGCCGGCGCTCGGGCCGTCTTTCGGCGTGGCGCCTTCCGGCACGTGCAGGTGGACGAAGGCCTCGTCGAAGAACTTCGGATCGCCGCCATAGGACTTCAGGTGCGAGCTGACGTAGCTGTAGGCGATTTCCGCCGACTCCTTCATCACATCACCCAGTTGCCCGGTGAGCTTGAAGCCACGGTTGAGGGTGTGGATGCGCGTGGCTTCGATCGGCAGGGTCGCGCCGCCCATGCTGGTCCAGGCCAGGCCAGTGATCACGCCGACACCCGACAGCACCTGCTCGTTGCGGAACACCGGTTTGCCAAGGGACGTTTCGAGGTCTTTCGGGCCGAGCTTGATCACCGCTTTCGGCTCGTCGAGCAGTTTCATCACCGCTTTGCGCACCAGTTTGCCGAGGTTTTTTTCCAGCTGGCGCACGCCGGCTTCACGGGCATAACCGTCGATCAGCGCCTTGAGCGCGCTGTCGCTGATGCTCAGGCTGCCCTTGGATACGCCGGCTTTCTCAAGCTGCTTGGGCCACAGGTGACGCTTGGCGATGGCGACTTTTTCTTCGGTGATGTAGCCCGACAGGCGAATCACTTCCATCCGGTCCAGCAACGGGCCGGGGATCGAGTCCAGGGTGTTGGCGGTGCAGATGAACAGCACTTTCGACAGGTCCATCCGCAGATCCAGATAGTGGTCGAGAAATTCGACGTTCTGCTCCGGATCGAGGGTTTCCAGCAGCGCCGAGGCCGGGTCGCCCTGGTAGCTCTGGCCCATTTTGTCGATTTCGTCGAGCATGATCACCGGGTTCATCACTTCGACGTCTTTCAGCGCCTGCACCAGTTTGCCCGGCTGCGCGCCGATGTAGGTGCGGCGATGGCCCTTGATCTCGGCTTCGTCGCGCATGCCGCCGAGGCTGAAACGGTAGAACGGCCGGCCCAGGGTTTCGGCGATGGATTTGCCGACGCTGGTCTTGCCCACGCCCGGCGGCCCCACCAGCAATACGATGGAACCGCTGATCTCGCCTTTGTAGGCCCCGACCGCGAGGAATTCGAGGATGCGGTCCTTGATGTCGTCGAGGCCGGCGTGGTGTTTGTCCAGCACCTTGCGCGCGTGTTTGAGGTCGAGTTTGTCCTCGCCGTACACGCCCCACGGCACCGAGGTCGCCCAGTCGATGTAATTGCGGGTCACCGCATACTCCGGCGAGCCGGTTTCGAGGATCGACAGCTTGTTCATTTCCTCTTCGAGGCGTTTCTGCACCTGCGCCGGCAGGACTTTGCCCACCAGCCGCTGCTCGAACTGTTCGAGGTCGGCGCTGCGGTCGTCCTTGGTCAGCCCCAGTTCCTGCTGGATGACCTTGAGTTGCTCCTTGAGGAAGAACTCGCGCTGATGTTCACCGATCTTGCGGTTAACTTCGTCGGAAATCTCTTTTTGCAGGCGCGCGACTTCGACTTCCTTGCGCAGCATCGGCAGGACTTTTTCCATGCGCTTGAGCATCGGCACGCAGTCGAGCACTTCCTGCAGCTCACTACCGGTGGCCGAGGTGAGCGCGGCGGCGAAATCGGTCAGCGGTGACGGATCGTTGGGGCTGAAGCGGTTGAGGTAGTTCTTCAGCTCTTCGCTGTACAGCGGGTTGAGCGGCAGCAGTTCCTTGATCGCATTGATCAGCGCCATGCCGTAGGCCTTGACCTCGTCGGTCGGCTCGGTGGGCTGGTGCGGGTATTCGACCTCCACCAGGTACGGCGGGCGGTGATGCTTGAGCCAGGTCTTGAGGCGGACGCGGGTCAGGCCTTGGGCGACGAACTGCAGCTTGCCGTTTTCGCGGCTGGCGTGGTGCACCTTGACCAGGGTGCCGTAGAGCGGCAGGGCCGAGGTGTCGAAGTGGCGTGGGTCTTCCTGGGGGCTGTCCATGTAGAACAGGGCCAGGGAATGGTGTTCGGACTTGGCCACCAGGTCCAGGGTCTCGGCCCACGGTTCTTCGTTGACGATGACCGGCAGCACCTGGGCCGGGAAGAACGGGCGATTGTGGATCGGGATGATGTAGACCTTGTCCGGCAGGTTCTGGCCAGGCAGGGCCAGGCCTTTGCCAGGTTTGTGCTGCGGAACGTTTTCCGGATCGGCGTATTCACTCGGGTCTTCGGGGAATTCCTGCTGGTCGCTCATGGGGGCACCTGCGCAATGGGTATGGGTCTTAGATGGGGCAGGTTGGCGGTGGTTTCAACGGTTATTTTCTGCAACGCCGTGTTTCGAAGGCGTGTTCAGCGCAGAGACAGGTTAGCTGGATTGTGGCGCGATGCTCTGCGCTTTTGCTTTTGTAGGAGCTGCCGCAGGCTGCGATCTTTTGATTTTCCAAGATCAAAAGATCGCAGCCTGCGGCAGCTCCTACAGAGGATGGTGGCGATAATAAAAAAGGCGACTCCTTCGCAGGAGTCGCCTTTGTTTTGACTGCCGCTAAAACTTACTCGGACAGTTTGTACGCAATCACATAGTCACCCATCTTGGTGCCCAGTGAGCCGTGGCCACCGACGACCAGCAGCACGTACTGCTTGCCGTCCTTGCCGGTGTAGGTCATCGGCGTAGCCTGACCGCCAGCCGGCAGGCGCGATTTCCAAAGTTCGTTGCCGGTGTTGACGTCATAGGCGCGCAGGTATTGATCCAGCGTGCCACTCAGGAAGCCGACGCCGCCGGCGGTCACCATCGAGCCGCCCATGCTTGGCACGCCGAGTGGCAGGCCGATAGGCAATGGCGAGCTGTCGCGGCTGGTGCCGTTCTTGCGTTTCCACACGACTTTGCTTGTGGTCAGGTCGATGCCGGCCACGTAGCCCCAGGCCGGAGCCTGGCACGGTACGCCGAACGGCGACATGAACGGGTGCATGATCACCGCGTAAGGGGCGCCCGTGTTCGGTTGCACGCCCGCGGTTTCACTCTCGCGCTTGCTGTCGGCCGCGACTTCGGCGCGAGGCACCATCTTCGAGACGAAGGCCATGTAGTTCGGGCTGGTGAACAGGATCTGGCGAACCGGGTCGACCGAAACGCCGCCCCAGTTGAAGACGCCGACGTTACCCGGATAGATCAGGCTGCCCTGTTCCGACGGCGGGGTGTACTGGCCTTCGTAACGCAGTTCCTTGAACTGGATGCGGCACAGCATCTGGTCGAACGGGCTGGCGCCCCACATGGCTTTTTCGGTCAGTTCCGGGGCCAGCAGGTTCAGGTCCGAACGGGCCTGGGTCGGCGCGGTGTGGTCACCTTTCACGGCGCCTTGCGGAGCCGGGATTTCCTTGATCGGGATGATCGGCGTGCCGTCACGACGGTCGAGGACGTACAGGCTGCCCTGTTTGGTCGGGGCGATCAGCGCAGGTTTCACGCCGTCGGCGGTTTTCATGTCCAGCAGGGTTGGCTGGCTGCCGACGTCCATGTCCCACAGGTCGTGGTGAGTGAACTGGTAGTTCCAGCGCACCTTGCCGGTGGCCAGGTCCAGCGCGACCAGGCCGGCACTGAACTTCTCTGCGCCCGGGGTGCGGTCTGCGCCCCACTGGTCAGGGGTCTGGTTGCCCAGTGGCAGGTAGACCATGCCGAGTTTTTCGTCGACGCTGGCCAGCGACCACATGTTGGCCGAGTTGCGGCTGTAGTGTTCGCCCTCTGGCAGCGGTTCGGTCGCGTCAGGATTGTTGCTGTCCCAGTTCCACACCAGATGACCGTCGTGTACGTCAAAGGCACGGATCACGCCGGATGGCTCGTTGGTCGACTCGTTGTCGGTGACGTGGCCGCCCATGATCACCAGGTTACGGGTGATCGCTGCCGGCGAAGTGGAGTAGTAGCCACCGGGGGTGAACGGTCCGATGCCTTGAGTCAGGTCAACCACACCGTTTTTACCGAAGCCTTCGCAGACCTTGCCGGTGTCGGCATTGAGTGCGATCAGGCGTGCATCGGCGGTTGGCAGGTACAGACGACGCGGGCAGGCTTGGGCGACGGCTTTGCCGGCCTCGGAAATCACTGCAGAGGCAGCGTTTTCAGACTTGGCGTAGGCCGCTTCGTCGTAGTAGGACACGCCACGGCAGGTCATGTGGGCGAAGCCCTTGAAGCCCACCGGGCTCTTGATTTGCGGGTCGAAACGCCACAGTTCCTTGCCGGTGTCCGGGTCCAGCGCCAGCACCCTGCTATGGGCGGTGCAGGCGTAGAGCATGCCGTTGGCCTTGAGCGGGGTGTTTTCGTTGGTCAGTTCCACCGGGTCATCGGCGGTTGGCAAATCGCCGGTCTGGATACGCCAGGCTTCTTGCAGCTTGCCGACGTTGGCCGGGGTGATCTGCTTGAGCGGCGAGTAGCGGTCACCGAATTCGCTGCGGCCATAGGCCTGCCAGTCGCCTTCGGGCATTTGCGGCGCGGTGCTGCTCATGTCAGCCGAGTCACGACCCAACTCGCCGAGGGTCTCGCCCGGATGGGTGAACAGGCTGGCCACGGCGGTGACACCGGCCAGGACCACGGCCACGCTCAAGGCGCCAGTACCCATAGGGGCAGGGCCGTTGATCAGCAATGGACGACGAAACCACGGCAGCAGCATCACCACACCGAGGGCGAACCACAGCGCCAGGCGCGGCACCAGTTGCCACCAATCCAGGCCAACTTCCCACAACGCCCAAACAGTGCTGGCGAACAGCATCAGTGCGTACAGGCCCAGTGCCGCGCGGCGGGCGGCGATCAGCAACACTCCGCTCAGCGCGATGCCGATACCGGCCAACAGGTAATACAGCGAGCCGCCGAGCATGCTCAGCTTGATCCCCCCGGCCAGCATGGCCAGGCCCATCAGTAGAAGCAGGATGCCGAGCAGGGTCGGCAACAGACGGCTTCGACTCAAGGCACTATCAGTGCTCATAGTGTGATTCTCCGTGACATTTCAAGTAGTCCTGCGCAAGTTCACTGTAGATGACGATCTTGTGCGGGCATGGTTCAGATAAAACGGGTGTGGTTGATGCAGTCCCACAAGGTTTTTCGGTGTTTTTTAGAACGACGACTGGACCTTGATCCCGCCGATCAGCGCGTCATCGACCTCGTTCACGCCACCGGGATGGCGGATGTATTGCAGGTTCGGGCGCACGGTCAGCCAGTGGGTCACGTGCACGCCGTAATAGAGTTCGGCGCTGTATTCGGTGTCCTGGGGAGGCAGGTAGGACGGGTTGTCGTAGTCGAAGACGACATTGGCCTGGTTGGTCGCCTCGGCATTCTTGCGAAAGGCCGGGTTGACGTGGACGCGGGCCATGGCAAAGCCGATGTCGTCCCTGATGCGCGCGTCGAACGGGCCTTTGTAGACAAGGCCGGCCTGGACGTAGTTGTCGATGGCGTTGGTCTTCTTGTCGTGCATCGTACCGTTGGCGAACAGGCTCAGGCCGCGGGAGTGGTCGCTGGCGAGGCTGGTGACTTGCTGCTGAAGGCCCAGCCATATGCCGTGTTTGCTTGACGCGCTGCGGTAGGCTTCGCCACTCAGGGCGGCAGGCTGGCCATTGCTGTCCTTGTAGACGTCGGTGGCGCTGGCGCTGCTGTAGTAGTAACCGGCGCGGTACTCACCCGGCAGGCCGTTGAGTTTTGGCGTCCATACCAGCTCCACCGGCAGGACTGTGCCCTGGGTGCCGCTGCCGCTGAGCTTGAAGCCGTTGTCGCGGTCAAGGTTCGACGGGTTCTGCTCGTACGCGCCGACCTGTGCATAAAGCTCTGGCGTCAGGTGATATTTGACCCGCATCGCCCACTGGCTGACCGGCCAGTTGTACCAGATGTCGCCCGCCCAGTTGCCGACCTGGGAACCGCAGAACGCCAGGTTCTGGAAGTCGCAGGGGAAGCTGTTGAAGTCTTCGCCTTCGCCGAATCGGCCGACCTTGATGTCGAGTTTTTCATCGAAGAACTTCTGCTGGTACCACATCTGCGTCAGGCGCCAGGTCTGGCCGCGGCCCCAGACTTCCTGGGCCGAGGTGAAGCCGCCGACACGCGGGTCGTTGATGCGGTCGTTGCTGATGTTGTTGCCGCTGCGTTCGGTGATGGTCAACTGGAACTCGGCGTCGTCCCAGCCGAGGATTTTCTGCAAGTCCAGGTGGGTGCCCAGGCCGAACTGGTCGCTGTAGCGCGCGGTGCGGTCGTGGTCGTAGCCGCCGTGCAGATTGCTGCCCATTTCACCGGTGTAATCGACTTTGAAGTCGTAGCCTTTTTCCGCGAGCTCTGTGCGAGTGCCGTTCCAGTCGCCGAGCATCCACGGTGAATCGCTATCGAAGGCAGGCGCCGCCTGAACGCAGGAGGCAAGGCCCAGCGCTGTGATGCCACCGATCAGGGGCAGGATGTTTCGGTGGGCAGCAGTTGCAAAGACAGCGCTGTCTCGCAAGGATTTAAAGTTGGGCATAGAGACGGAGTTCTTGATCTTTTTCTGGGGGATAAACGGAAAGCAGCAGGCGTGAAGCGAAAGCGGAAGCGTTTCAGCAGGCGGCGGGGCGCAAGGATAATGTTCTGTTACAAATAGAGAAAGTGCTTTTGCTGACATGCATCGTTTCGGATTTGGTAACAGTGACAAAAGATCGCAGTCTTGAGTGACGCCATCCGCGCGTTTTCCTGCACAGGCTCGGGACTTGTCCGGACGATCTTTTCCGTTTCACCTACATTTAACGTAAGGTGCGCGGCTTCCAATTCCCACTCTGCTCGAAGGCCCGGCATGACCGAACACAACATCGATCCGTTGCATGGCGTGACGCTGGAACAGATCCTCAACGCGCTGGTTGAACACTACGAGTGGTCGGGGCTGGCCGAGCGCATCGATATCCGCTGCTTCAAGAGCGACCCGAGCATCAAGTCGAGCCTGACGTTCCTGCGCAAGACCCCGTGGGCGCGGGAGAAGGTCGAACGCCTGTATGTGAAGTTGATGCGCACCAAACGACCGCTTTGAACATGGCCGACCCGTCTGCGTTTCGCCGTCGTTTTGTGGCCGTGGCTGCCATGCTCGGCTGGGCGGGGTTGAGCATCCAGATGTACCTGATTTTCCATTCACGCTGGACGCTGGGTGCCAGCCTGATCGGTGGGCTCGTGAGTTTTTTCAGCTTTTTCACCGTCCTGAGCAACACCCTGGTGGCGACCGTGCTGACCTGCGAATGGACATCCCGCGAGTCGGCCGCGCGCCGCTGGTTCCTGCAGCCCTGGGTCAGCAGTGGGATTGCCGTGAGCATCGCCGTGGTGAGCCTCGCCTACAACCTGTTGCTGCGCCACTTGTGGCATCCCGAGGGCTGGCAATGGCTGGCCGATGAACTGTTGCACGACATCATGCCGTTGCTGTTTCTGGGGTATTGGTGGTGTTGTGTGCCCAAGGGCACATTGCGCGTGTGGCATATCGCGCTGTGGGTGATTTATCCACTGCTGTATTTCGCCTATGCGCTGTTGCGCGGGCATCTGCTGGCGGTTTACCCGTATCCCTTCGTGGATGTGGACAAACTGGGTTATCCAAAGGTGTTCATCAATGCCGGCGGGTTGTTGGCGGGGTTTGTGGTGATTGGGTTGCTGGTGATCGGGCTGGATCGGTGGCTTGGGTCTCGTACCAAGAGTCAGCGTTTGTAGTGTCTTAGGCGCCGCCATCGCCAGCAGGTTCGCTCCCACATTGGAACTGCGTACATCCGCCCTTTGTGGGAGCGAGCCTGCTCGCGAAGAGGCCCGCGAGCAGATCACTCCTCGCCGCTGTCCCCCAATTTCCAGTACCCAACCGCCTTGACGAACTGTTCGTCCAGCCCATGCTCATCGAGCAACACCCGACGAATCTGCCGCGACACCTTGCTCTCGGTCGCCACCCACGCGTACAGGCTGCCGGCTGGCACCTGGATCTGGCGCACGATGGTCAGCAGATTGTCCTTGCCGCCTTCGCGCAGTACCCAGATCACATTGACCTCGGCCGCGCTGTGCAGCACTTGCTGCTCCTTGCCGTTTTCCACCTCGACAATCACCAGCGCACGGCGATTCGCCGCCAGGCCCTCCAGGCGCCGGGCGATGGCGGGCAGGGCGGTTTCGTCGCCGATCAGCAAGTAGCTGTCGAAGATGTCCGGGACGATCATCGAACCCCGTGGCCCGCCGATGTGCAGGAACTGTCCCGGTTGGGCCTGCGCCGCCCAGGTCGAGGCAGGGCCGTCGCCGTGCAGCACGAAGTCGATGTCCAGTTCCAGGGTATCGAGGTCATAGCGGCGCGGGGTGTAGTCGCGCATTTCAGGTAGCGGACCGTTGTCCTTGCCGGCGCCCAGCACCAGGGTCTCCAGCGCCTCAGCCTGCTCGGCGTTCTGCGGGAACAACAGTTTGACGTGATCGTCCGTGCCCAGGCTCACGAAGCCTGCCAATTCAGGGCCGCCCAAGGTAATCCGGCGCATGCGCGGGGTCAGGTCGACCACGCGCAACACTTCCAGGCGACGGCGTTTGATGTCGTGCAGGACACGGTGAATGGTTGAGGCGATGACTTCAGTCATTCGGCGTTCTCCTGAACGGGTTGAACGGCGGGACCGTCGACGATGGCTTTGGCGGTGTTGTTGAGCAGGTCACGTACCCGCAGGATTTCGTCCGGGCTCCAGCGCCCATGGTGCATTTGCAGAGCGTGGCGCAGGTTATGCACAGCCTCGTGGATTTCCGCCGGGCGATCATGGCCGCGCAGCGAACGCTTGCTGACGTCGATGCGCATGCGCACACCATCCAGTGCTACGGCTTGCTCTTGCAGGAACAGACGCCCGGCATCGGTGATGGTGTAGCGTTTTTTTCCGCCTTCGGCGTCGCCCAGGATCAGTTCGCTTTCTTCCAGGAACGTCAGGGTCGGGTAGATCACGCCGGGGCTGGGGCAGTAGGCGCCTTCGAACATGCCTTCGATCTGGCGGATCAGGTCGTAGCCATGGCACGGCTGTTCGGCGATCAATGCCGGCAGCAACAACTTCAGATCGCCGGGGGCAAACACCCGGGGCCCGCGGCCGCTACGTTCGCGGGGACGTTTCTCGAAGCCGTCGCGGCCATCGCCGTGCTCGCGGTGGGGGGAATGATGGTCTCTCATTTTCTGCTTTCTCTCGTCGTGTTTAGATACAACTTAAGATATATCTTAACGATCTGGCAATGACTCCCGACCAACGGCACCCCCCGCGTCGACCCTGGCTTGAAGGTCAAATCTAAAAAATAGTGCTTATTAGTACAGGTAAAACCTCCAGAATTAGTGTTAACTCTCTAATAGGCTAGTTTGCTCCATTGTTTACTGTGGTTGTGGTATTGGTCTTACAGAAGTTACTTTGTTAATATCTCGAGTGTCATTGCTGGCAGGAGCTGTTTGTAGTCTGTCTCTTACAGTCAAACATTGATTTTATAGTTATTTCCGCTTTTTTCTTTCTGCTATCGTGGCACTCCGGCTACGCACTTGCAGGAACTTTCTTGCTTACTTTAAAGATAAATTGATCGATCATCTTTCGGCGTTGAAAGTTCAGCTGAGCAAGTGGCTGCTCGTGACAGTTTTTTGCTCGGTATGAGCTTTCAGCACTTCATCCTTTTAAAAACACAGGTACTGAAAGATGTTCAAGAAAATTGCGTTCGCTGCTCCCCTGGCTGTTCTGGCTCTGAGTTCTTCGATGGCGTTTGCCGCTACCGAAGCCAGGCACACCATCAGTCTGGTTGCTACTGTCAATGCTGACGACTTCTATGCGGTGCCGGTTGACTTTGATCTGGTCAACAAGGATCAGGACATGAGCTACAACCCCTCTACCAATGCCATGAGAACCGTGGATGGGCACTTTGATGTGCTTCATACCGCCGGCAAGGTCAATGCCCGACTTGAAGGCCTCCCCAAGCTGATTGCCGGTAACAAAAGCATCGACTTGAAAGTCGAGCTCAATGGCAAAACGCTGACAACCACTTCACAGGAAGTGGTTGGAGATGAAGAGTCCAATACCCGTTATCGCGCGCCATTCAAGATCAGTGCGGTTACCACGCAAAAACCTAGTGCAGGCGATTACACCGGCGTCGTGATGTTGGTTGTCGAGCCTTCCGTCTAAGTAATACCGGCGACGGCAAACCGTTTACTTGTTTTAAGTAACGTTCTCGGTCGGCAAACTTTCCGGTTTGTCGGCCGTGCTTGAACTCCTTTGTAATTAGAGAACTCGTTCATGTTCCCGATGACGCCCATCGCGGCGGCGCTTGCGCTGCTGTTATGTAGCAGTGCATTTGCGGCGCCCACTTCCGTTGATAACTCGCCGCGAAGTTTGCTGGCACAGGCCAAGGGCTTGCCGGCCGAGTTCGAGGAGCATTTCTTCGATGTTCCCTTGGCGGTTCGGGTCGAACTCGATCAACAACCGCTGGGTGAGGCGATGATTGTGTTGTCCCGTGATGACCGGGTAACGCTGCTCGATTTCACCGACACCAGCGAAAGCCGCTTCAGCGCAAGTGAGCGTGATACCTGGGCCGATATTCTCAAACCCGGAGTGACGCTGGGCACCTGCACAGGCCAATGCCCGGAGCAGATGCTGGCGGTTCACTACAACCTCGAAAATTCATTGCTGTCGATCGTTACCGAAAATGCCGAGCGCGACAGTGACGCCAAGCGTTTTTACGATCAACCGGAGGGCGGCAGCAACGGCCTGATGGTACGTAACCAGCTCAATCTCAATGGCGGCCAGGATCAGGACCTGGGCGGTCGTTTCGGCCTGGAGGCCAGCGGCAGCCTGGGCAACTGGAGCCAGACCTTCAACATGCAACTGTCCCGTCTTGGCGGTCCGGACAACAAGACCTACCACGCGGTGCACGAGCTTTATAGCCAGCGCGAACTGGAAGGCCGTTTTTTCCGCCTGGGCTACTTCACCCCCAATTCCGAAGGCCTGACGCGCGAGCCCCGTTCGTTCGGCACCAGCCCCGATACGGCGGTGGGCGTGATGTTCGGCAGTTCCGACAGCCTGGCGATCGACAGTCCGAAACCCAGTGTCTATCCGGTTTATGTCACGGCCAACCGACAGGGTTCCGTGGAAATTTACCGCGACGGCTTGCTGATCAATACCCAGTCGGTCCCGGCGGGTTTGCAAACCCTCGACACCCGTCCGTTGCCCGGTGGCATTTACGAAGTGGAAGTGCGGTTGATCGAAGACGGTCAAATCACCTCGACCACCCAGGAGTTGATTTACAAGCCGAACAATTGGCGCAACCACGATGAGCGCTGGCGCTACAACCTGTTTGCCGGACAGGAAAGCAAATTGCTGAGTAATTGGGATGATCAGGACAGCGGCGATGCGACCGTGGGCGCCTCATTCAATTACTTGCTGCACCCACGGGTGATACTCGGGCTGTCGGCGCGCCAGATCAGTGACAAGCTGCAGTACGGCAGCTCCATCGACTGGAGCCTGGCCAACAGCGTCAGCCTCTACGCCAACCTGTACCAGACCGAAGACCACGGCACTGGTGCCGATTTTCAAGGCCTGTACAACTATGGCGCCGGCAGTCTGGTGATCAGCCACAACCGCAGCTGGCTCGACACCACCAACACCTACGAAACATTGCCCGATGGCACCCGCGTGCGTCAGCGCAATGTGTTCACCGGCCAGACCAGCAATTCGTCGCTGGCGCTGAACCACCGGATCAGCCGCAAAAGCTCGCTCAATGCGCGGGTGTCCCATAGCGAGGGCAACGTCGAAGGTGTCGGCGTGGACCTGGGCTGGACGCAACGCACCGTTCTGTTCGGCAGCGATGCCAACTGGCGGCTCTCGCTGTTTGATCGTCCGGGCAGCTACAGCAGTGGTGATGCGCGTAATCGCGGGGTCGATCTGACCATCAACATGGCGCTCGGTGGCCCGGGGCAGCAGGTTTCCGGCAGCATCGGCAGCCGCACCGCCCGTGATGGCAGCCGTGATAACAACGCCTCCCTGGGTTGGCGCAAGGACCTGCAAGACCATGTGTTGCAGAGCGTATCGGTGACCGCGCTCACCGATACCTACGGTGTCGGATTGTCGAGCCTGGCGAACTTTCGCACCGATGCCATCAACGGCGACGGGTTCATCCAGCGTTCGTCCTTCAACAACAATTTCACCGGTGGTTTGAACCTCGACAGCACGCTTGTCGTTGGAGCGCAGCGCATGGCGTTGACCAGTCAGCATCAAGGCCGCGGCGCCGGGATGATTGTCGATGTCGAGTCCGACATCGACGGCATCGCGCTGCGTGCCGACGATCTCAGCGGCGGTAGCGCGGCCTTGCGTCCCGGACGCAATTTCATACCGCTCACCGCTTACAAAAACAGCTCGGTGAGCTTCGACTTCGAAGGCAACGACGTCCCGGCGGCGAGCATTGAGCCGGCACGCACGCGCTATCACCTGAACAAGGGGGGCGTGGAGTACCGCCAGGTCCGGGTCATGAAAACCCTGACCGTGCTCGGCCGCTTGCTCGACCCGCAAGGACAGCCGCTCAAGGGCCATCACGTCATCAACCACGCCAGCCGTGGGGTCAGCGAAGTCGATGGATTCTTCTCCATGGAAATGAATGCCGGCTCGCCCACCCTGGAAGTGCGTTACGCGGACCAGTTGTTGTGTCAGTTCCGCCTGGATGTCGACAAGCATCGAAGTGAAAACAACGTGCTGATGATCGGTGACTTGCGTTGCAGCCCGGACACCTTGGCCGACGCCACTTCCATCCGTCAGTCGGCGGGTTGAATGGCCAAGGCCGCAAACTATCAATGAGTGCAATCATGAATCCAAAGGTTTTTTGGCTGGGACTGCTGGCAGTGTTTGCCAGCCCTTCGGCAGGGGCGGTTGCTCTGGAGATCAACGCGTTGTTCAGGCCTGACTCCGCCAACCCTCAACGTAACGAGTTCGTCAACCAGACCCCTTCCACTGGCTACTGCGAGTACTACCCCGAGATATGTCGTAACAGCAATACGTTCAGTCTGCGCTTGATGACGAAGGTCGATTCCATCAAGGCAATGCAAGCCAATGCTGATCCTCGCGGGAGTGCGATGTTCAAGGTGCCGGGAGGCTGGCGTTCGTTGACCGTCACGAATGTTGAGACGGGGGAGGCTGAAATTGTCGAATTGCGAATCGCCGGTATCGGGTCCAATTATGTATTGAGCGATACGGCCTCCAATCTGACCGGTGTCCCGGATGCAGGAGATGCGCACCGCTATTTATGGCAAGGATCGAGTTGGGTAAGTCCTCCGCCGCCGTGTGTGTCTACCGGGATGGGGTTTTATGGGGCAAGCACCTATGCCTTTTTCTGGAAAGTGGCGGATGAGAGGACTTGCACCAAAGTAGCCAACTTTGTCATTCCTGGCATGACCTATGGCTATCTGGATTTCGCTTACGAGTTGCGCACGCCTAATCCTCTGAAGATGTCTTCAGGGTTCTACACCGGAAGCATCAGTTATAGCCTCGGCCCTGGCGGCGATTTTGATTTCGGTGACGTCATGATCCCGAACGACCCGGATCTGACCCTGGATTTCGTGCTGGAGGTACAGCACACCCTCAAGGTCGACATCCCCCCTGGTGGCGAAAAAATCCAGTTGGTCCCGGCGGGTGGTTGGCAAAGCTGGTTGCAGGCGGGGCGTAAACCTGTGCGTTTGTTTCGGGACCAGACGTTCAATATCTCTGCGTCATCGCGCTTCAAGATGAGTCTGGAATGCGAATACAGCCTGCTGTTCAACTGCATGATTCGCGATCCTGTTTCCCAGCGAACCGCCGTGGTTCAGGTCAGCGTCAGCCTGCCGAACGGCTTGACGGATCTGGCCGGGCAACCGGTTCATCGTCGGCCATTACGTATAGGACTGGGGCAGGAGGGATCACAGTTTCAGCCTGGTTTTTATGTCGATCGGGCGCCCGGTATTTTACATTTTGAAATGTCTCCTTACTACGTAAATTCCATTGTGCAATCCGGTGAGGCGGCCCGTTATATCGGAAACATAACCGTGATCTGGGATTCGGAAGTCTGATGGGCTGTGTATCGAAGGCTCGTCCCGGGGTTGTATTCAATGTCAGGAGATTCAAGGGTATGAAACGTCTATGGACACTGTTGGTTCTGAGCGGGATTTCATCCGGCATTCAGGCCGGACCGCAAATCAACGTCGGCACCGTTTACGACTATCTGGAAAGCGACAAGAGCACCTACCTCAAGCGCGTGTTCAACAGTGGAGACAGTACGGCGTTCGTCAAGGTCAACATCCTGGAAATCGTCTACGACGCCGATGGCAGCCATCGTGAGATTCCGGTCAAGACCCAGGCAGACGGCAGCGGTCGGGATGGCTTGATGGCCAGCCCCGCGCGACTGATCGTGCCGGCCAAAGGCATGCAGGGCACGCGCCTTTTGCACATGGGGGTTCGTGACACCGAGCGTTATTTCCGCGTGCGCTTTGTGCCGGTGGTGCCGGAGAAAGAAGACGAATTCGCCGTGTCGAGTGAAGAGCGCGATGCCTACAAAGAGAACCTGTCTGCCGGGGTCAACGTGATGACCGGGTTCGGCACGGTGTTTTTTGTCCGACCGAAAAACAGCCGCTTCGACAGCGTGATCGATGACAGTCCCGGCGTTTATCGGCTGCGCAACAACGGCAATACCGTGGTGCTGATCGATGAGTTTCGCAACTGCTCGCTGAAAAACGAAACCGAGTGTGAGCCGACCACCAAACACCACGTTCTGGCCGGTAAGACCTTTGAGTTCGAGAAAAAGCCCGGCCGCGAGTATCGCTTCAACCTGGTGGAAGGCGCATCGAAAAAAACGCTGCGCATCGCCAGCCAGTAATACCGGGAGGGGCGAGTCACTTTGGCTGGCTCGCGGTATTTTTTGACGCAACAGGTACCTGACATGATCAAGCAATCGACCATCGCCGTGTGGATGAGCGTGATGGCGCTGATAAGTACCCAGGCTTTTGCGGCCCGGGAGGAGCGCACGTTCGAGGTGTCGGTGGATATCCCGACGCTGGGGTTTTACATCATTCCGGCCGAGTCGAACTGGATACACCTTGAACAGACGTTAGCGTGGAACATCCATACGAAGACATTGGCGGGGCTGCGCAAGAATTTCGACGTCAAGCACGACACCAGCGCGATTGAAGCACGGTTGGAAGCAGAACCTTATCTGTCCAACGGGCGTGACGATCAGAACATTTATTTGCGCGTCAGCTTCAATGGCAAGGAGTTGAGCCATGACCCACAACCGCGGGAAGTGCTGACCGCCGCGCAAGCAATCGCCGGTGGCCGCTTTCCCTTGGAAATCGTGCCGAAAGTGCCTGTCGGCGGCTACAAGCCGGGTGTTTACTACGGCAATGTGCAACTGATATTCATCGCCGCTGCGCCTTGATGTGCGGCAGCCTGACGCGTCAGGCTGCCTTTGGCTTGCTGTTGGACTTTATTGGCCTGCTTTGCGCAGAGCCTCTCGGGTCAGTTGTCTAGCCAGCTGTTTTTCCTCGTCACCCAGGTCGACGAGAAAACGATCGAAGTCAGTTTCGCTGATGGGCTCATCGGCAAAAACTACGGTCTCTGGAACGGGCAGATCGTTGATGAGTTCCCAGAGCCGGTTGCGCAGGTCGGCTTTCTCAACGTCCGACGTCGACTCGAGCCACTGAAGCTGGGTTGTGCGCAGCTCCTCCAGTTTCTCGTATTTGCTCTGGTAGAGATGTTTGTTCGTCTGCGTTTCAACAGGCCATTTTTCACGCAAGTAACCCTCCCAGAAATCCTGTTCAAGCATCTTGTTGATCAGGCCATCGCCTTCACCCAGGGCCAGCACCGTGTCGTATGCCTGATCGATCATGGTGTCAGTTACACCGGCAACCGTTCGGTACAACATGCCTTCGGATTGCCACGGCAGGTTCAACCGCGAGGCGAGTCCCGTCTGGTATGCCAGGTAGATTTCGACGACATCAGGGTTGCCGCCACGACTGGCGACGTCTGCTCGGGCAATTTCGTTGACGTGCTCCAACCGTGCGGCGCCTTTGGCCAGGATCACCAGTTGGCGCTGAAGCTGCGCCGGATCGGTGGAGTACGAATAGGCCTCGGACGCAAGCACGCGAATGCCCATGTTGTTGAACAACTGCGCACCGGCATCGGCACAATCGACGGGGGCGATGGCCATAGTGTAGAGCTGCTCGCGCAGCTGAGTATCGATGTACACGGCATCGACCATGCGTGCGATGCGCTGTACCAATTGCTGGCGAACAGGGCCGGCAGCGGCAAAGTCCGCAGAGCGTTCCTGCTTGAGCACAGCTTCGATAAACGCATGGGACCGAGGGTCGTCGGACAGTTCCCGGAAAGAGGCGATCCTTTCTATCCCCAACCCGGGTACGTCGGCCCAGTCATCGGCAGTGGCGCCGTAGTCCGTCGGGTGAGTAATCACCAGAGGTTCGGGAGGCAATCCCACTGAGCGACGAATCTCCTGATACCGCAGTTGGTTTATATCCGACAAATCACCGACGTTGAGGCGGGTGCGGGCAATGACCCAAGCGTCTGGCCTTCCGGGCACCACCTCGGGAATTACGCTGATGGGATTGTCCCGCAGGTCCAGGAGAAAACCCCTTGGTCGGTTTTTGGCCAGGGTGCCGACGGGCCATGTGGTCAGGCCGGTGTTTTTCAAGGCCACAACTTTGAGCCTGGGCATGCGACGAATGTCCGGTGCCATTGCCAGAGGGTTGCCTTCGAGCCTGAGTATTTCCAGATAGGTGAGATGCTTGAGCCGCAGCACTGCGTCGGCATCCAGCACAATGGCGTTGTCGCTCAACTGCAAGCGCTCCAACCGGTGCATGGCGCCGATTCTGTCGGGCAGAATCTTGAGCTCGCAACGTCTGGCGCTAAGTTGGCGCAGGTTGGGGAAGTCTCGCAGCAAGCCATCCGGCGTTGCCAGAAAACGCGTGTTGTCGAGCTTCAATACCGTGACTTTATCCAGATGTTTTTTCAGTTCCGGTCGTTTCGGCCATGAAGCTTCCAGGTCCACGGGCGATAGCTCCCGTGACAGATCCAGCGCATAGTCATCCGGATCGGTACGGTTGCCGAGTTCGCTGTTTTTTCGCTCGAAACACTCGAGCAGACGCTCGGCAATGTGCAAGCGCGTGCCGTGTAGCGGTATCGGGTTATCGGCATCCAGCCCGGCGAATTGGTGCTCCCAGAGTTCGACAGTCATGCGTAGTTCGTCGAGATCATTTTCCTGTTCCTCCAGGCGTTTCATCGGTTCGCCCTTTTCGATCAGTGCCTGGGCAAAGGCGTCGACCTCGTTGTCGCTAAAGTGTGGGTGCAGGTCGTGAATCCGCTCGTGCAGCGTTTCGCCGGACTTGCTGGTACCGGCTCCGCGTACCAACAGCATGGTCTCGTACTCGGCCACAGCACGTATCGGTGGCGTGGCCAGAACCGCCCGGCGCTCGCTCGGTGTCTCGGTCTTGGCGATGATCCAGTGCTTGAAGAACCCGACATCCCCCGCTCGATATCCCACCGCTCTGCGCCCATCCCTGCCCATGGCCTGGAGCAGGGCAGGAAGAAAATCATCGGCTGCGTGGATCTGCTGATCCTCGGTGTCACGTACCTCGTATTTTCCGGATTCGTCGCGAACCATGATCCGTACTTGTGCTGCGTCTTCCGGCCCGGCGCTGCATCGCAGTTCGCCGTCGAGCGTGCCCTGGCGGATTTCGATGCGCAGGTTGCCGAAGGTATCGGTTTGCGTGCGCAAGGTGCCCAGCACTAGGCGTTCGGTATCGCGACTGACCAGCGCGTTGTCGTACAGGCCGTGGGCGGCGCGCACCGCTTGGGTCTCGAACTGAAGTTCCCGGGCCTGGCTTTTCAGGCGCAAGGGCAGGCGCTTGTGCAGGGTTATCTGCTGGAGTTCCGACGGGGTGGCGCCGGCGAAGATTTTTTCCGCGACGGGTTCAGGCAGTTCGGGATAATCGCTGAACAGTGCAGCCATTTCGGGGGACAACGCAGGAGGCGGATTCACCGGTGCCCCCAGGCGCTGCAGGGTATCGGTCAGCAAGGGCGGCGGCGGGGCGTGCTCGATGTGCATCCTGCGCAGCGCGGCCTCTTCAGTACCGCTGATCTGACGGATCCGCTCCAGTTGCGTGTCGCTGAAGGCATCGGTCGTATGGCCCAGGCGACGCATCAGGGTCGTGCCTTCCCACTCGCGCGGGGTCTCCGTTTCGCAGACCCAGGCACCCTGGCCGTTGTGTCGCAGGGTCGGTGCATAGGCATCGAACCGCTGCGGATGGCGAATGCGCTGTTGCCCGGTAACCGGGTCTTCCAGCACTTCGAAGTGTTGATTGTTCAGACGCAAAATTCGCCGGCCCTGATGCTGGTGAATACCCTGTCCATCAGGCCGTGCATCCGCCGGCAAAACCACGTCGGCTCGTTGATAAGGGCTGAGGTCAGGATTCCACAGCCGTGTCTCACCGTTTGCCAACTGCACCGGTTTCAGACTTTCGAAAAACGGCGAGAGCTTCGCCCGCGCGACATTACCAATTGCGCCGCCCGCCGCAAATGCGCCCAACTGGACGACGCTTTCCAGCACGTTGATGGTCTGTTCTGCCGCCTCGGCAAAATGACCTTCGGCCAGATCGACGATACCCTCGACCACTTCATCGGTCAGTTGATAGGCGGTGTAGGCCAGCATCAGCTCGCCCAGGCCGGGGACAAGCGGCGTGGCCACCAGCAGCGCGACGTTGAGAATGTCCGACAGCATTTTTTCCAGGTTATCCCACCAGGCCCAGCGGGCCATGCGATCGGCGTACTCGGTGGAAATCGCGATTTCCCGCCCATCGTTGAGAATCTTGTTGAGCTTCTGTCGGTAGTAGTAGCCCCAAAGATCATTCTTGAAAACCGTCTCTCTGTCGGTCTTGACGCTCGACAGGCTGAACTTCAAGTCGGGGTTGGCCACGGGTGTTTCACGCCAACTGGGCAAGTTGGTGCCAGGTGGGGCCGGCTGCCATTTGATTGTGCTCAGGCGGTCATTGAGTCCGGCAAAGAAATGTCCGCGTTGCTGATGGGGCACGAACTGGCTGAAGTACTGTTGATAACTTTTGCTGGAGCTGCCATCGCGCAGCTGGCGCGTCAGTTCTGCCATGAAATCCAGCGTCGACGGGTACAGCTTGAGCGGATGCTCCGGGTCATGGGGAACATACGCCATGACCGGGACGGTGCCTGTAGCGGTGAATACATCGGGGGCGATCAGCACAATGCCGACCAGCCGCGTGTCCATCATCGACAGGTTGTAATAGCTGACGGGCTGCCCGTGCCATCGCATTTGTGAGCGATCGTCGAGCATGCCTTGCACGACGTCATAGGCCTCCTGGTCGATGTCCTTTTTCATCAGGGCCATTTGCGCCGCAACGTTCAACGCGCTTTTCTGACTGCGGATGACGATGTAACGCAGGTAATTGCTCGCCACTCTGTTGGTCGACAGCAAAAACTCGTTCAGATGCTGCTGGTATCTGGCACCGATGTTCAGTTCGCGGCACAGTGACTTGAACTGATCGATGCTCAGTTTGTGCTTGAGGTGTTTGACCAGGAAGTGCCCACGAGCGTTGGGGCGAGTGATGAACTCGGAGTCTTGGTGAAACGACTCGTCGAGCGAAAAGTTATGCAGGGCGGCGTCCAGCAGCGAGATGGTTCGGCTGGTGGTACCGCCGGAAAAGTCATGCACCCACCATGATGTTTTCACCGGTGCATACAAACGTAGCCAGGTCTCCTCGACATCGTCGTCGACGCCGAAGCGGTCCTTCAGCGCCTGTTGCAGGATAGGCCGGGCAAACGCGTAGACATCCTGCAACTCGCTCAATGCACGATCTACCTGGTTTTGCGCAGTCCAGCTGAGCTTGATGTCATTTTTCAGTCGTTGCTGCAGCGCCCGGGTGGCTTCCCGCAGCGGGTCTGGAAGGATCACCCTGTCGGCTTTCAGTTCATTGACACGAGCGATGGAAGTTTCTTTCAGCCAGTAAGGGATAGCCTGTTTGACCCGTTCAAAATGGATACTTTTATCGACCAGATCATTGGCGAGCGAGTCTGGAGTTTTATCGGGGTTGGGCATTGTCTGATCGTCCGTTGATCAATAATGGAGCGAACAGACTAGGTACGCATGGCCCCCGAAAAAAGCTCAAAAACTGGTTTGAAAGGACGCGGTTTTTGCCCAGAGCCTCCCAAAATCAAAGAGTGAAAAATAAATAGTTACCGCCACCCCGGCACCGGCTTTTGGTAATGCTTAGCGGACGACCGTCGCCTGGGTTGGCTGGCACATCGTGTGGGTGCCCGGTTGCAGGTACGGCGTCAGAATCGGTGCCATACCCTTGAGCACCTGCACCGGCAATGCCGAGGTGAAGGTAAAACTTTCCGCCGAGCGGCCCGGCACGAACGCCGTCAGGGTGCCGAAGTGGGTATCGCCGATGTAGAACACGAAGGTGGCCGTGCGGTTGAGCGATTTCGAACTCAGGATCCGTCCGCCGGAACCGACGGCCTCGATGCGGTTGTCACCGGTACCGGTCTTGCCGCCCATGGCCAGCGGGCTGCCATCCGGCAGTTTGAAACTGCCGGCCACGCGTTTGGCCGTACCGGCATCCACCACCTGTGAAAGGGCTTCGCGCATGGCGGTCGCTACCTCGGATGGCATCACCCGTTTGCCGACGTCGGGGTCATTGATCAGTTGGGTTTCATAGGGGGTGTGCGCGGCGAAATGCAGGCTGTCGATGCGCAGGGTCGGCATGCGCACGCCATCGTTGAGGATGGTGCCGATCAATTCGGCCAGGGCTGCCGGACGGTCGCCGGAGCTGCCGATGGCGGTGGCCAGCGACGGCACCAGATGGTCGAACGGATAGCCGACTTTCTGCCAGCGCTGGTGGATGTCGAGAAACGCTTCGATCTCCAGCATGGTGCGGATGCGACTGTCGCGGGCGCCCTTGTGCCGGCTTTTGAACAGCCAGCTGTAGACCTCCTGGCGCTCGAACTGGCTGGCTTTGACGATGTCGCTCCACTTGGCGTCGGGGTGATTGAGCAGATAGCCCATCAGCCACAGGTCCAGGGGGTGGACCTTGGCGATGAAGCCCTGGTCCGGCAAGTCGTAGGAGCCTGGACCGTAGGATTCGTAGAGCCGCACAAGACGTTCGTCGGTGAGTTTTTCCGTGAGCTTGGCGCCCTTGAGGTGCGAGCGCACGAAGGAGTTGAAGCTTTCCTGGCTGGCCTGCGGCAGCAGATAGCGGTGCACGGCGGCCATGCGGATCGGGGTTGGGCGCATGCTGTCGAGGAAGGTGTCGAGGCGGTCCTGGGTGTCCTTGTTCTTGTACTTCTTCCAGAACTTGAGCAGGAACGAAGTGCCCTCGCGGTCGGCGAATTCGGCCAGGTACTCCTGACGCCGCGGGTCGCGGTCGTCCTTGAGCAGTTCGGCACTGCTGTTGGGGCCGGAGTAGATGGTGTAGCGCACCAGGTCTCGCATCAGGCGAATGAACGGCAGGTTGATCGATTCGCGCAAGGCGTCGCGCAGGGGCGGTATCCGGCCATTGTCTTCCTTGCGGAAGTTGTTGAACACGTGCAGGCCGCCACCGGTGAAGAACGCCTCGCCGGGGCTGGCGGAGTATTTACGGTCCAGGGCAGCGCCGAGCATTATTTTCAGGTCGCGGTCCTTGTTCTCGATCAGGTAATCGACCGCCCAGCGGCTCAGGCGGTCCTGGTCCGGCACATCGACTTTCTTCAGTTCCGGAACGGTCATGCCGGTGTATTTGTCGTGCAGCTCAGCGATGATTTGCAGGTAGGTGGTCAGCACGCGCATTTTCGCGGTGGAGCCCAGTTCCAGTTTGCTGCCTTCGTTGATGTCGAATGGCTGGTCGGTGCTGTCGGTCTGTACCCGAACCCGCGAGCCGTCCGGGGTCAGTTCGAACAAGGTGAAGCTGTAGCGTACCTGGGTGGTGCTGGTGGGGGTCAGGAGGCGTTCGCCGATCAGGCCGATTTGCGTGGCGAACTCAGGGTCGGCCAGTTTTTTCAGGTACGCGGTGGCCTCGCTTTGCAACTCGCCTTGCAGGGTGCTGGTGGCGGAGAGGTCAAGGCGGTCGAGGTCATACAGCGGGCGGTTGAGCATGCCGGCCAGACGGCTGCGCGCCACGCTGATGCCCTTGTTGGTTTCAATCGGTTGAATGGTCGGCTGGGTGGCCCAGTCGCGGTAGGTCACTTTGCTGGCCAGGGCGGCGGCGGCGAACTCGGCGTCGATCACATGGTTTTGCGCCAGCAGGCGAATATGGCTGTCGGTGAGGTCGGCCAGTTCATCATGACCCTTGGTCAGGTAGTGCGACGGGCGGCGCTGGGCAATCATCAACGACAGCATCTCACGCAGGGCCAAGCCTTTTTCCGCCATGGTTTTTGGATCCGTCGCGGTGCTGGACAGCGCTTCGTTGGCCTGAGTGAAGTCGGTGCCGTACCACACGCGCAATCCTTCAGCCATGCCGTGCACTTCACCGTGGCCCGGTACGGCCGACAGCGGCACGCTGTTGAGGTAGTCGCGAACCACGTTCTGCCGGGCTTCGAGGGTTTGTGGCCCGGCCTGGTAGGCGCGTACGGTGGCGGAAATCATCTGGCGAATCTTTTCCGCGCCATTGATCGTCAAGCCATCGGGGGAGTGCCGGTACTTCTCCAGTTGCGTGGCCAGGGTACTGCCACCGGCGGATTGGCCGGGCACGTGCAACATCTTGGCCAGCTGGGACCACGCCGCCATGCCGAACCGTGGCCAGTCCACCGCCGGGTTGGCCAGCGGTTGCCTGGGGTCGAGCAGGAAGCGGTTCTCGATGAACAGCAGGCTGTTGACCACCACCGGCGGGATCGAGGCAAAGGTTGAATAGAGCTGTTGCGGATAGTTGTACTGGTACAGCGGCGCTGCACGGCAATCGGTGATCGACAGCCCGGCCTGGATCTTCTCGGCATAAGGCAAGAACAGGCCCTTGTCGCTGTACTTCAACAGCGCCGGGGAAAAGCGGGTTTGCGCCTCGACGACGAAATTGCGCTTGATCAGGCGCGGCAGGAACTCATCCAGCGAGCTGTAGCCCAGGCGCCGATCGAACGGACCTTCCCCTGGATAGCGAATCGCATCGCTGGGTCCGGGTTTGAGCTCATAGTTCAGGGACGCGGCGTACTTGCTGACTTCCCGGGCCTGGAACTTCGAGGTACGCATTTCCCTCGCAGCCGCCAGCCCCACGACAACCGCGATTATCAACAACAATAGCCAGAACGCACCCCATCCGTGCCTGGAGCGACGGGGTTTTTCAGGAATAGGCGCTTCACCCTCACATTCATTCGGAACCACGGTTTTACTCGAATCGGTTTGCCACAAAGCGCCCATAGTCGACTGATCCATTCACGCAGATTGATCGGACTTCACTGAAGCTTAGACGGTGGTTGGCGAGGGTGAAGAAAATGTGAAGGGCAAAATGATGCACGGACACACCAATAATCAGGCTGATTGAAGCACTTGTGGCGAGGGGGCTCGCCACGGTTGTGATAGCACCTGGAGAAGTGTGGCGGTCTGTAATGGCCGAAGTAGAGCCTTTCTCGAGGGTAAATACGGCTTTGGCAGGGGCATGACGATGCACCATTGTTGTGCAATACTCGGCGCCGTTTTTCCCACTGATCTTGCGGGTTTTTCCTACAAGACGACTCTGCCCACGAAGCAGAACCGGTTCGGGAGGCGATGGCTTATCGGTCAGCGCTTCGCCACTCGGTGGTCATATCCAATAACAAGACGAGGTTGTCCCCCATGCCCGTAGGCAATCACCTGCCCCAAGGCGAGACCGCTCAGGGCGGTCCGCTTAAACGCGAACTCGGCGAGAGGCATATTCGCCTGATGGCACTCGGTGCCTGTATCGGCGTCGGCCTGTTCCTGGGCTCGGCCAAGGCCATCGAAATGGCCGGTCCGGCCATCATGCTGTCTTACATCATCGGCGGTCTGGCGATCCTGGTGATCATGCGCGCCCTCGGCGAGATGGCCGTGCACAATCCGGTCGCCGGCTCGTTCAGCCGTTACGCCCAAGACTACCTCGGCCCGCTGGCGGGCTTCCTGACCGGCTGGAACTACTGGTTCCTGTGGCTGGTGACCTGCGTCGCGGAAATCACGGCCGTGGCGGTATACATGGGCGTCTGGTTCCCCGATGTGCCGCGCTGGATCTGGGCGCTCGCTGCACTGATCAGCATGGGCTCGATCAACCTGATCGCGGTCAAGGCCTTCGGTGAATTCGAGTTCTGGTTTGCCCTGATCAAGATCGTCACCATCATTGCGATGGTGTTCGGTGGCATCGGCATCATCGCCTTCGGTTTCGGCAACGACGGCGTGGCCCTGGGGATTTCCAACCTGTGGACCCACGGCGGCTTCATGCCCAACGGCGTGCAAGGCGTGTTGATGTCCCTGCAAATGGTGATGTTCGCCTACCTGGGCGTGGAGATGATCGGTCTGACCGCCGGTGAAGCGAAGAACCCGCAAAAGACCATCCCCAATGCCATCGGCTCTGTGTTCTGGCGGATTCTGCTGTTCTACGTCGGTGCGTTGTTCGTGATCCTGTCGATCTACCCGTGGAACGAAATCGGCACCCAGGGCAGTCCGTTCGTGATGACTTTCGAGCGGCTGGGCATCAAGACCGCGGCGGGTATCATCAATTTCGTGGTGATCACTGCTGCGTTGTCGTCCTGCAACGGCGGCATCTTCAGCACCGGGCGCATGCTTTACAGCCTGGCGCAGAACGGCCAGGCCCCGGCCGGCTTTGCCAAGACCTCGAACAACGGCGTGCCACGGCGTGCATTGCTGCTGTCGATTGGCGCCTTGCTGTTGGGCGTGTTGCTCAACTATCTGGTGCCGGAAAAGGTGTTTGTCTGGGTGACGGCGATTGCCACCTTCGGCGCGATCTGGACCTGGGCGATGATCCTGCTGGCCCAGCTCAAGTTCCGCAAAGGCCTGAGCGCCGGTGAAGCGGCCGGCCTGAAATACCGCATGTGGCTGTACCCGGTCAGTTCGTACCTGGCGCTGGCGTTCCTGGTGCTGGTGGTCGGCCTGATGGCGTACTTCCCGGACACCCGCGTGGCGCTGTATGTGGGCCCTGCGTTCCTGGTGCTGCTGACGGTGCTGTTCTACGTGTTCAAGCTGCAACCGACCAATGTTTCGCAAGGTGCGGCGCGTTCGGTTTCGTAAGCGCCAACGCCTGAAATGAAAAAGCCCCGGTCGTAAATGATCGGGGCTTTTTGATTTTGAAGATCAAAAGATCGCAGCCTGCGGCAGCTCCTACAGGGAAATGCGATCTGATTCTGTAGGAGCTGCCGCAGGCTGCGATCTTTTGATTGTCTGGTTCAACCGCTTGTTGAATTCAAGCCATGCCCCCAGCAGCGCCATCAACCCGGCACCCACCAGCGCCGTGAAGATCTGCATGGCCAAGGCATCGTCAGTCAACGCATTGACCATATCCGCCAATGGCGCCAGCAGCACGCCCAGACAGAAAATCTCCAGCGAGAAACGACCCATGCGGCAACTTTGCTGCGCGAGCCAGTTTTGCGTCCATCCGCTGTCGGGAATCAGTTTCGCCGTGACGTAGGCCAGCGCGAGGAAGTGCAGCAGGCGCACGGGCGAAAGGTCAGTCTTGCTGATGGGGTACAGGACGTTTTGCAGGCTCGCCGGCACCACGGCATCGTGTATGTCCGGCCAACGCCACAGCACGGTCAACACACCTGCGACCACGACATACAGCGCCGCACCGACAAACAGCGGCTGGCGTAGCAATGGGCGCGTCTCGGGCTGGCGCGGGCGCTGGCTGTGAATCGCAGCGGCACCGCCGAGTACAAACAGCAACTGCCAGGCAACCGGGTTGAAATACCACACGCCGTCCTTGATGGCCGCCAGGTTCCAGCCAGCCAGGGGCACCATCAGGTACAGCGCCAATGACATCGCGACCACAACCCAGGCCTGGCGCACCAGCAGCGGCAGCACCAGGGGCAAGCCCGCCAACAGCACGATGTACAGCGGCAACGGGTCCATCAGGTTCGGCTTGAAGCGCAACAGCAGTTCATCGATCAGGGCCTGCTGCGGGTTGCTGATGAAGTGATGCATGCCCATTTCTTCCACCAGGTCCCGTGTTTCCACGTGGCTGTTGGCGAAAAAAACAATACCCATCAGCATCGCCAGCAGGAAGATATGCACCACGTAGAGCACCCACGCCCGGCGCAGGATTTTCACGCAGGCGATCAGAAAACCTTCGCGCGCCAGGACTTTGCCGTACGCCAGTACGGCCGCGTAACCTGCCAGAAACACGAAAACCTCGGCCGCATCGCTGAAACCGAAGTTACGCAGGGTGATTTGCCCCAAGGGGTTGTGGGGCACGTGATCCCAAAAGATGAAGATCAGTGCCAGACCACGAAAAAAGTCGATCCGGTGATCGCGTGCTAACGTCATGACAGCAAACTCGTAACAGCGAGTGAAAATGGGATTGGCCGCGGGCGCAAAGGCCACGCGCCCAATCGGCGGCGCGCAGGGTGGACTGATTCGTGGGCAATTGCAAAGTCGGGATATTACCGGATGTCTCGGGTGTTACCCCAAGGCTCAACCGCTGGTCAGAAAGGTCCGTCAACCTGCGATTTCTGACAGTAGACAGGCTCAAAATTAAATGAGTGCAACGTTCTTGAAACGGGAGCCTCCCATGAGACTGTTGTGGAAAGGGCTGTCCAGTTACACGGTGATCGGGGTCGCCAACACCTTGATCCACTGGCAGATCTTTTTCCTGTTGAGCGTGGCGGCCGGCCTCAGCCAGGCGGTCAGCAACCTGGCGGCCTTTTGCGTGGCTGCGTCGTTTTCCTTCTACATGAACGCGCAATTTACCTTCGCCGCCAATGCCACGGTCGCAGGTTACCTGCTGTTTCTTTTGGGCATGGGGGCATTGAGCCTGGGTATCGGCCATCTTGGCGACATCTGGCGATTGCACGGCTTGCTCACGGTGGTCCTGTTTTCGGCGTTGAGCCTGGTGTTCGGTTTCCTGTATTCCAAATACGTGGTGTTTCGCGAGCGTGATCGATGAAAATCTCGCTCATTGTCCCGGTGTTCAACGAAGATCAGTCCATCAACCTGTTTTATCAGGCGGTGCGACGGGAGTTGAGGCTGGGCGATACCGAAGTCGAGATCGTGTTCATCAACGACGGCAGCTCCGATCGCACGGCCGAACAGGCTACGGCACTGGCCCAGGCGGATGATCAGGTCATGCTGATCAATTTCTCGCGCAACTTCGGCAAGGAACCGGCACTGTTTGCCGGCCTGGAGCACGCCAGTGGCGATGCCGTGATTCCGATGGATGTCGACCTGCAGGACCCGATCAACGTCATTCCGTTGTTGATCGAGCAATGGCAAAAGGGTGCCGACGTGGTACTCGCCAAGCGCCGCAGCCGGGTCGCCGACGGCTACCTCAGGCGCCACAGCGCGTCGATTTTCTACCATGTGCTCAATCGCATCGCCTATACCCGCATCGAGGAAAACGTCGGGGACTTCCGGCTGATGGATCGCAAGGTGGTCGATGTGATCCGGTCCCTGCCCGAGCACCAGTTGTTCATGAAAGGCGTGTTGTCGTGGGCCGGGTTCAACACCGTGGTGGTGGAGTTCGAGCGGCCAGGAAGGGTGGCGGGGAGCAGCAAATTCAATGGCTGGAAGCTGTGGAACCTGGCCCTGGAAGGCGTGACTTCGTTCAGCACCGTGCCGCTGCGCTTGTGGACTTACGTCGGTGGCGGCATTTCGATTTTCGCGGTGCTTTACGCGGTGTACATGGTGCTGGACAAGATTTTCTTCGGCAACAGCGTCCCCGGCTATCCGTCGCTGATGACCGCGATACTGTTTCTCGGCGGCGTGCAACTGATCGGCATCGGCATCCTCGGCGAGTACATCGGTCGCATCTACATCGAGGCCAAGCACCGGCCGCGTTATGTGATCAAGGACATCGTCGGCGGTAAAGACCGGGGCAGGCGCTAGCATGGGCCGGTTCAGCGACTTCTTCGTTCGCGAGCTCAGCCGGCATCAGGTCTGGCGGTTTTTTCTGTTCGCCACCCTGGTGTATGTCCTGCCGTTGATCCTCGCGGATTATCCCTACATCGATGACAACTGGCGCTCGCTGTCAGCGGGCATGGCCTGGGCTGAACAGGGCCGACTCTTCGCCCAGCTGTTCTACAACGCGCTGACCTTCAGCCATGCCGCGCCGAACATCTTTCCCTTGCCCTTGTTGATCGCCACGCTGGCCATGGCGTCGGCGCTGACCAGCCTGACGTTCCATTACTTCCGCCAGCCCACCATTGCTTGCTGCCTGGTGCTGTTGCCGCTCTGGTACAACCCGTTCTTCCTGCAAAACCTGTCCTATCAATACGATGGTCCCACCACGGCCCTGAGCCTGGTGGTGGTGATCTACGCCATCACCTTTCGTCACCCGTGGCGTAGTGTGCAATGGCTGGTGCCGGCGTTCCTGATAACACTGGCGCTGGGGTTGTATCAGATCAGCCTGAATGTGTTCCTGGGCCTGTGTTGCCTGGAGTTGCTCAGGGCCGCCAACGATAAAACAGCCCCGGTGCCATGGCGCGACCTGCTGGGCTGGAAAGCCGCCCAGGTCATCCTCGGCGGGTTGATCTACAGCGTCAGTGCTTATCTGTTCATGGACTCGAATCGCACATTGCTGCTCGAATGGACTGTGCATCCCTCATTGCAGATCCAGATCAACATTGCCCGGGTCCTGGAAAAAGTCGTGCTGCTATTCCATGGCGGATGGCTTTGGGTGTTCGGCGGGTTGCTGTTGCTTGCGATAGCCGGGGCGGTGCGGTTGGGATTGAACGTAGCGGCGCGTCAGGACGGCGGGCCAAAGAAGCTGTTGATCGGACTGATGTGTTTGCTGACATTGCCGGTGGTGACGCTGCTGGTGTCCGGTGTCGCGCTGTTTTTCCGCGACTTCAACGAAGGCGCCCGCACCTTGATGGGCTTCGCCGTGCTGCTGGTATTGCTGTTCTACCTGGGCCATCTGGCGCTGGCCTCGATCCATGAGCGGCTGCCACTGTTGTTGATGATCCCTCTGCTGGCCATGTTGTCGCTGTCGTTCGCCTATGGCCGGGTGCTGACGGTGCAGAAAACCTTTGCGTCCACGGCGCTGGCCGGTCTTGCGTACGACATCGCCAGCCATCAGTCGCTGCGCGAGGCCAGGCGGATCTATATGTCGGTGAGTTACTCCGACTATTGGTTAGTGGCGGCGGCCGGCTCATTCAAGCAACTGCCGGTGCTGCACTACCTGCTCAATACCGACTTTTACATGCTGGCCGAGAATCTGCCGAAAGCGGGGATCACCAACGTGGTGGCGGAGCGGGAGCGGCGCAATGCGACGCGGGTGGGGTATCAGGGCTATCCGGCGCTGGTGGACAGCCAGTTCTACCGGATTTACCTGATCGGTGATTACGGTTTCATCGTGATGAAGGAGCCGACCCCGAGCAAAACACTGCGTTGGTGACGCGGGATTTTGATCGGGGTGGCGAGGTCATGCCGCCGCTATGTCATGGGGCTCGAAGCTGTCGGCCCGGGCCATCTGCCACATCCGCGAGTAGAACTCGCCGTTCACTTCGCCGGTCAGCAACTCCCCCGGTTTGAGGAACACGTGCAACTGCGAGAACAGCTTGATCTCGGTCGCCGACATGCGTCGCACCAGATGCTTGGCGGACAACTGCGACGGATGTTCAAGGCCGGCGGCGGCGAGCATTTCCGCCAGGGCCTTGAGGGTGTTGCGGTGAAAGTTGAACACGCGCTGGGCCTTGTCCGGCACCACCAGCGCGCGCTGGCGCAGGGTGTCCTGGGTGGCGACGCCGGTCGGGCATTTGTTGGTGTGGCAGCTCTGCGACTGGATGCAGCCGATGGCGAACATGAAGCCACGCGCCGAGTTGGCCCAGTCGGCGCCGATGGCCAGCACGCTGGCGATGTCGAAGGCGCTGACGATTTTGCCGCTGGCGCCGAGCTTGATCTTGTCCCGCAGGTTCAGGCCCACCAGGGTGTTGTGCACGAACAGCAGGCCTTCGCGCATCGGCACGCCGATGTGGTCGGTGAATTCCACGGGCGCGGCGCCGGTGCCGCCTTCCTTGCCGTCGACGACGATGAAGTCCGGGAGGATGCCGGTTTCCAGCATGGCCTTGGCGATGCCCATGAACTCCCACGGATGGCCGAGGCAGAACTTGAAGCCCACCGGTTTACCGCCGGACAACTCACGTAGTTGCGCGATGAAATGCATCATTTCGATCGGCGTGGAAAACGCAGTGTGGCGCGACGGTGACACGCAGTCCTCGCCCATCAGGATGCCGCGGGTTTCGGCGATTTCCCGGGTGACCTTGTGCTTGGGCAGGATGCCGCCGTGGCCGGGCTTGGCGCCCTGGCTCATCTTGATTTCGATCATCCGCACCTGCGGCGTCCGGGCTTGCGCCGCGAAGCGTTCCGGGTCGAAGCGGCCGTCGCTGGTGCGGCAGCCGAAGTAGCCGCTGCCCAGTTCCCAGGTCAGGTCGCCACCGTTTTCCCGGTGATAGGGGCTGATGCTGCCTTCGCCGGTGTCATGGGCGAAATTGCCGAGCTTGGCGCCCTGGTTCAAGGCGCGGATGGCGTTGGCGCTGAGGGAGCCGAAACTCATGGCTGAAATGTTGAACACCGACGCCGAATACGGCTGGGTGCACTGCGGGCCGCCGACGGTGACGCGGAAACTGCTCGGATCGCTCAAGGGAGCGGGGCGCATGGAGTGGCCGATGAATTCGAAACCCGACTGATACACATCGATCAGCGTGCCGAAGGGTTTGTCGGCGGTTTCATTCTTGGCCCGGGAATAGACCAGCGAGCGCTGGGCCCGGGAGAAGGGCAGGGCGTCGCTGTCGGATTCGAGCAGGTACTGGCGGATTTCCGGGCGGATGCCTTCGACCAGGTAGCGGATATTGCCCAGGATCGGGTAATTGCGGCGCACCGCGTGGGGGCTTTGCAGCAGATCGAACAGGCCGATCAGGCTGAGGACAGCGGTGACGGCGGTGATCGGCCAGAGCCAGTCATAGTCAAGAAATGGCAGGCTGGCGAGGGTGAAGATCACGCAGATGGCAAAGAAGGCGTAGCGGCTCAGGAGTGACAGGCTCATACGGTTTCCTTGGGTTCGGACTCGAGTTTTAAAGATCGCAGCCTTCGGCAGCTCCTACAGGGGAATGCGATCCATGTAGGAGCTGCCGAAGGCTGCGATCTTTTCAGGCATTTTGTGCCTGGAGAAAAATCGAAAACAGCTCGGACTGGGATTTGATCCCCAGCTTGCTGTACATGTGTTTCTTGTGGACTTTCACGGTTTCGACAGAGATTTCCAGCTTACGGGCGATTTCTTTACTGGAGCAACCGCTGAGCATCAAACGCCCGACATCCAGCTCGCGGGCCGTCAACTGCGCGCCTTTGAGCTGCTGCACCGAAGCCTCCAGTTGCACCCGCCAGTCGGCTTGCGGCGGTGCGGGGGCCAGGGCCACGACTTCGTTGATTTCATAGGGTAGACGCTGGCGCAACAGGCCGAGCACCCACGGCTGGATTAACGACAGCAAGGCGATCTGCTGGCCGCTGAAGCGCTGGGTGCTGCCCAGGGACAGGCACAGCGTGCGGTCGCCTTCGAGCTGACAATTGAACTGGATTTCGTCGGCCACCACATTCAGACGAAAGTAGCGCTGGTAATACTCGGTCAGCTCGAAGTGCTCCGGGGCCACTTCCGACAGGCGATACAGCCCGGTGCGCGACTGCTCGCGACAGGCGATGTAGAAGGGGTCGAGCAGGTACAGGCCGCGCAGGTAATCCTGGAATAACTGGTCAGGGCTGCCGTCTTCGCCGGGGCATTCGGCGAACACCTGGGGGCGCTGATCGGCACTGAAAAGCAGCGCCACCCAGCTGTCGAAGGGCACGTACTGGTCCAGCAGGCGTACAAGCTGGGTCCAGAAATTGGGCTTGTCCAGGGCGTCGATCAGTTGCCCCACCGAGCGGTGCCAGGCGATGTCGTCCAACGAGAGTGTCATGCATCTACCCCTATCGTGTTACCCCAGCGGCGTGATTCCCCGCCCGGTTGCTTGCTGCGCATACTGGCGCACAGACACCGACCGGGCAATCTTTCTGCGGCCCGGTCCATAACAAGGAATACCCATGAAGGTCGAACTCGCCCAATTGGCAGGCCGTGACAATGACACGGCATACAACCTCGAACGCACCCTGGCGGCGATGGCTGCGTGCGCTGCCGACACGCAGCTGATCCTGTTCCCCGAAGGCCACTTGATGGGCTTCCCTTCGGCCGAGTCCGTGGCCGAGGTGGCCGAGGCGCTGGACGGCCCGTCCGTCAGCGCGGTGATCGCCGCCGCCCGCGAGCGCAATATCGCCGTGGCCATCGGCATGGCCGAGAACGACAACGGCCGTTTCTACAACACCACGTTGTTGATCACTCCTGAAGGCATCGCGCTGAAATACCGCAAGACTCATTTGTGGGCCTCGGATCGCGGTGTCTACGAGGCCGGCGATCGCTACGCCACCTGCCTGTGGAACGGCGTGCGCGTGGGTCTGCTGATTTGCTACGACATTGAATTCCCCGAAAGCGCCCGCGCCCTGGCGCAACTGGGTGCCGAACTGTTGATCGTCACCAACGGCAACATGGACCCGTACGGCCCGACCCACCGCACCGCGATCATGGCTCGCGCCCAGGAAAACCAGGCGTTTGCGCTGATGGTTAACCGGGTGGAGGAGGGTGACGGAGGTTTGGTGTTTGCCGGCGGCAGCGCATTGGTCGATCCGCTGGGCACCTTGTTGTTCGAAGCCGGACGCGAGGAGGGGCAATTTGCAGTCGAACTGGACCTGAACCAACTGACGGCGGCGCGCCAGGATTATCGCTATCTGGATGATCAGCGGCTGAGGTTGCCGGGGGAGGTGGTTGAGCAGGCGGGTGGGCTGCGGGAGCTGCTGATTCCTTCGAACTGAACATCAAAAGATCGCAGCCTTCGGCAGCTCCTACAGGTAAATGCGTTCGGCGTAGGAGCTGCCGAAGGCTGCGATCTTTTCAGGCTTTCAACTGGATTCAACGCCAAAGAACAACAACGCAACCCCCGTAATTTGCGCCGAACTCGGCTCTGCCATAAATCCAATAAAATCCGGAGTAGTCGCTCATGGCTCGTTTGCAACGCACCTTGTCACTAGGATCGGTGGTGCTGTTTGGCATCGCCTACATGACGCCGATCATTGTGCTCGGCACCTTTGGCATCCTCGCCCAATCCACCGCCGGCATGGTGCCGGCCGCGTACCTCGCTGCGCTGGTGGCGATGTTCTTCACCGCCATGAGCTACGGGCGCATGGCCTCGGCGTTCCCGGTGGCCGGCTCGGCCTACAGCTATGTGCGCAAGGCCATCAGCCCGAAACTCGGGTTCATCGCCGGTTGGGCGGTGCTGCTCGATTACCTGTTCCTGCCCATGGCGATCTGGCTGATCGGCGCGGCTTACCTCAACTCCGCATTCCCGGCGGTGCCGCAGTGGATCTGGGTACTGGCGTTCATCGGCATCACCAGCGCGATCAACATCGTCGGCCTGAAACTGGCCAACGGTATCAACGCCTTGCTGATGCTGGTGCAGTTCCTGGTGCTGATCGCCTTCGTCGCGCTGTGCGTGCATTACGTCGGCGGCGATGCGAGCACGCCGCTGTGGTCGATCAAGCCGTTCTTCAACGGCGACATGCAGATGCCGCTGATCATGAGCGGCGCGGCCATCGCCTGTTACTCGTTCCTGGGCTTCGACGCGGTCAGCACCCTGACCGAAGAAACCCGCGATCCACGCCGCACCATTCCCCGGGCGATCATGCTGATCACCCTGATCGGCGGGCTGATTTTCGTCGGCGTGTCGTACTTCGTGCAGATTGCTCATCCGTCGTTCCAGTTCGACAGCGTTGACTCGGCGGCCTATGAAATTGCCCGCAACATCGGTGGCGACCTGTTCGTGTCGATCTTCCTGATCGGCCTGATCGTCGGTCAGTTCGCCTCGGGGCTGTCGGCCCAGGCCAGCGGTTCGCGACTGCTGTACGCCATGGGTCGCGACGGCGTGTTGCCGAAAGCGTTTTTCGGCAGCTTGCACGAACGCTTCGGCACGCCGATCAACAGCATCCTGCTGTGCGCGGTGGTGGCGTTGCTGGCACTGAAACTGGACGTCACCACCTCGACCTCGTTCATCAACTTCGGCGCGTTCCTGGCGTTCAGCCTGGTCAACCTGTCGGTGATCTTCCATTACTGGATCGGTGGCGAAAACAAAGGTCTGCGCGAGTTCGTGTTGTTCCTGCTGTTCCCGTTCATCGGCCTGGTAGCGGACCTGTGGCTGATGGTCAGCCTCGATCACCTCGCGATTTACCTGGGCCTGAGCTGGCTGGCGATCGGCGTGGTGTACCTGGCGGTGCTGACCGGCGGGTTCCGTCGCCAGCCGCCGGAAATGGATTTCCAGGAAGCGCTCTGAGGCGCCGTCAGGCGGCCGGTCGGGTCTGGCGTAGCGGCAGTTGTACACGAAACGTCGTACCGGCCCCCAGTTCGCTGCGCACCGAAATATCGCCACCATGTTTTTTCACGATGCCATAGGAGAGGGACAGGCCCAGCCCTGTCCCTTGGCCCACCGGTTTAGTGGTGAAAAACGGATCGAAGATTTTTTGCAGGGTGTCGGGCGCGATGCCTGATCCTGTATCGGCGATTTCGATCCACGCCGTCTCGCCCTGCGTCCCGGTGCGAAGGGTGATGGTGCCGCGTTCGGGGCCCATGGCCTGCGCGGCGTTGACCACGAGGTTCATGATGACTTGGTTGATTTGCGACGGCAGGCACTCGATTTCCGGCAGCACCTGATAGTCCTTGACCACATCGGCCTTGTACTTGAGTTCGCTGGCAACGATGTTCAGTGTCGACTCGATGCCCTGTTGCAGATTGGCCCATTGCCATTCCTGAGTGTTGTCGATCCGGGAGAAGTCTTTCAGGTCCCTGACGATCTGCCCGACCCGGCTGATGCCCTCCTTCGACTCCTTGATCAACAGCGGTACGTCCTCGCGCAGATACTCAAGTTCGATCTGCTCGCGAATGTGCTCCAGTTGCAGCGCCGTCTGGCTGCCCGCCAGGACCTGTTCTGCGCTGTGATAGGCGTCGAGCATGGTCAGCAATTGCTGAAAGTAACCGTCCAGGGTGCCAAGGTTGGAGGAGATGAACCCGATCGGATTGTTGATCTCATGCGCGACACCGGCCGCCAGTTGGCCCAACGAAGCGAGCTTTTCCGATTGCACCAACTGGCCTTCCAGTTGCTTGCGCTCGTCGATTTCCCGCTGCAAGGCCTCGCTGGCATGCTTGAGCTGGGCGGTGCGCTGATCCACCAGGTGTTCCAGGTGATGCATCTGCAGCGAGGCCCGTTCGGTCATTTCCCATTTGGTCAGCAGGGTGTTGGCCATTTGCTGGACTTCGATGTTGTCGAACGGTTTCTTCAGGATCAGCAGCCGGTCATGGGCATTCAGACGATTGAGCAGATCGTCCCAGGAATAATCGGAGTAGGCGGTACAGACCACTACCTGTAGTTGCGGATCCTGCTGCCACAGGTGTTCGATGGTTTTTGCCCCGTCCCAGCCGTCGGGCATTCGCATATCGACAAACGCCAGCGCGTAGGGTCGTTGTTCCTGCAGCGCCCGGTTGAGTTTGCCCAGGCCTTCTTCGCCACCATAGGCCGAATCCAGTTCGAACATCGGGCGCTCGGGTTTGGCCTGTTCGCCAAACAATGCGGCCTCCATCTCGTCGAGTTCTGCCGTGTGAACCTGGGGTGGGGCGAGGATCTTGCGAAAATCGTCGTGAATCGACGGCATGTCGTCGATCAACAGAATGCGGCGGTTCGAGAGCACTCTCATGCGTTCTCCGTTACGGCGATCAGCGGTATCTGCAAGGTAAACAACGCGCCCAGGCCTGGGCCGTCGCTGTGGGCGGTGAGGTGGCCGTTCATCTCGATAGCCGCCAGCGCGCAGCTGTGCAGGCCGAAACCATGACCTTCCTTGCGGGTGGTGAAACCGTGGGCAAAGATCCTCGTCATGTTTTCCGAGGCGATACCTTCGCCATCATCCCTGACACTGATTTCCAGGAACGTGTTGTCGACGATTCGCACACCAAGGGTCATTTCCCTTGAGCGGTTGTTGAGGTCGGACATTGCGTACTTGGCGTTGCTGATCAGGTTGATCAGGATCAGCAGCAAGCGGTGCTTGTCCCCCATCACCTGAGGCACCTCGCTGTATTCCTTGATCACCGTGACGTGATGCCGAGTCAGTGCTCCTGCATTCATGCGCAGGGCGTCTTCGAGCAGTTCGCCGATGTACAGCGGTTCGGTGATGCTGTTGGCCCCGGCATAGGATTGCTGGGTGGCAACGATGTCCTTGATATGGTCGACGCTCTTGCTCATCTGCCCAAGTTCGTCGGTCATCTCCTGCTGTTCCTGGGCGATGGCGTCGACAAGTTGATTGAGATAACCGGGCAGTAGCTTGCCCTTGTCGTCCTCGGTCAGGAAATGGCCAAGGTCCTCCGGATGCCCGTTGATCAGTTGCATTGCCTTGCCCAGTCCGAGGGTCTTGCTGCTGCGAAGCTTTCGCGCAATCAGGTCGGCAGAGATGTTCACGCTATTGAGCACGTTGCCGACGTTGTGCAGTACGTTGGTCGCGATTTCGGCCATGCCGGCCTGGCGTGCGGTGGCGAGCAGTTCGCTCTGGGCATTCCTGAGCTCGCGGGTACGTTCCTCGACCCGCTGTTCGAGCACGTCGTTGGCGGTTTGCAGAGCGCTGTTGACCCGGTTGATCTCGGCGAAGCTGCGGATCAGGCGAAATGCCAGCCACATCAGCAGCAACACCAGCAGGCCGGAAAACACCAGCAGGTAGAAATGGTACTTTTTGTCGATTTTCTCGGCCCGTTGCTGATCCTGGTTGAGCAAGTTGGTGATGTCGTCCAGACGATCCGCCACGGGAACCGCTTCGATATCTTCGAGCAAAGCGTTGACAAGCGGCTGCTCGCGCAGGATCAGGGCGACGTGATTGCTGAGGATCCTGATCGGGTCATGAAATTCTCCAGGCAAGCGTTGCGCGTTGACCGCCAGTTTGCTCAGCCCCACCTGAATGTCGGCGGCTTTGTCGGTGGAGGTGACCTGGGCGAACTCCAGGGCACTGAGCAACAGGTCATAGGTATCGGTGGCGATGTTTTGCACTTGCAGCTTGTCGAGGTCAGGCAGGTCGGCCAGTTGTGCCTGGATGTCGTCCTCGGCGGTGGGCAGGAAGGCCAGCGAGTTGCGCAGCAAGGCGTTGTGCGACTTGAACTGCTCCACCAGGTGGGTCTTTTCCTGCATCGCCTGCAGAAAAGCCTCACGGGCATCGTTCCATTGCTGTGAGTCGTTGCGCCCATGACCTGACTCCATGGTATCGAAGTGCTCCCATAGCCGGTTCATCTCGTTCATTGGCGAAACCAGAGGGTCGTAGTTATGCGAAATCGCCACCCGGGACTTGAGGACCTCGTTTTCCCACTGGGCGTCCTGCTGTTTGATCAGGCGGATCAGATCCCGGGATTCCGAGTAGGTCACGGTCTGTTCCGAGTTGGATTTGAAGTACAGAAAAACCAGAATCGAGGCCAGGAGCACGGCGACGAGCCCGAGTAACAGCAGGCTGGCACGACGCGAGATTCTTTTCATGACTTGCCCGCCCTTTCGCCGGTCAGCGTCTTGAGAAACTTCACAATCAGCGCTTTGTCTTCAGCGCTCGGCATGCGCCCCAACTGATACTGGAACATGACGTCCACAGCTCTTTCGAGGGTGGGCGCCGAGCCGTCGTGAAAGTAGGGGGCGGTCAGCTCGACGTTGCGCAGGCTCGGGACCTTGAACACCGAGCGGTCCGCTTCGTCACCGGTAATGTTGAACCGTCCCTGGTCGGCGGCGGTCGGGTTGCCGCGATCGGCGATGTAATCACCGAACACCCCGAACTTCTGGAACATGTTGCCACCGATGTTCACGCCCTGATGACAGGCGATGCAGCCGTAGTCCTTGAAGCGCTGATAGCCGTATTTCTCCTCGAGGGTCAGGATGTCCGTATTGCCCAGCAGGTATTGATCGAAACGGGAGCCGGGCGTCAGCAAGGTGCGCTCGTAGGTGGCCAGGGCGCTCTGTATGTTGGCCTTGGTCACTGCATTCGGGTACGCCGCGCTGAAGCCTGCTCGGTAGTCTGCATCCTCGGAAATCCGCTGGACGATGGTCTTCCAGTCACTGCCCATTTCGTGGGGACTGGTAATGACGACGTTGCTTTGCGCCTCGAGCGTTTCGACGCGGCCGTCCCAGAATTGGCGAAAGTTGAGGCTGGCGTTGAACACTGTCGGCGTGTTGATCGATACCGGTTGTCCATCGAAGCCGAGGGACAGTGCGCGGGTGTCAGCTCCGCTCTTGTCCAGTTGATGACAACTGGCGCAGGACAGGGTGTTGTTGACCGACAGGCGCGGATCACTGAAGAGCCTGCGACCGAGTTCGACCTGGCCGGGGTTCTGTTTCGGTATCTCGGGCAAAGGTTTGAGCGGTTCGTCCAGCGGCGCGGCACCGGCGATTGCACAGAGCCCGCAAAGCAGGATCGCAAGGGAGTGGGGGACAAGGGACATGGGCCATCGTCTCGCGAATTTACCGCCGGACTGTCGTTTCTGCCTGTTCATGAGTCGTCTCGCTGTTCTGCCCAGCCAACGGCCAGCAGCCGCGCAAAAGCGTCTGCCGGCAGGGCCTTGCTAAAGTAGTAACCTTGGCCTTCCTCACATTGATGGGCCTTGAGAAACGCCAGTTGCTCCTCGGTCTCGACGCCTTCGGCGATGACATTCAGATCGAGGCTCTTGCCCAGACTGATGATCGCGCTGACCAGGGCGGCATCGTTGGTTTCATTGCTCAAGCCATGAATGAACGACTGATCGATTTTCAGCACATCGATGGGGAACCGGCGTAGATAGCTCAAGCTGGAATAACCGGTGCCGAAGTCATCGATGGCCAGCCGCACTCCCAGCGTCTTCAGCCGGTTCAGCGCGGTCATGGTCGCCTCAACGTTCTGCATCAGTACACCTTCGGTGATCTCCAGTTCCAGCAGGCAGGGGGGCATTTCCGTCTGTTCGAGTATCTGTTCGATGTCTTCGACGAAATCACGTTGACGAAAGTCGATGGCCGATGTGTTGACCGACATGCGGATCGCCGGCAGCCCGGCTACTTGCCAGCGTCGTGCCTGGCGACAGGCCTCGGTCAATACCCACTTGCTCAGTGGCACGATCAGGCCGCTGTCTTCGGCCACGGGGATGAATTCGGAAGGATAGATCAGGCCATGCCCGGGTTTTTGCCAGCGCACCAGAGCCTCGGCACCGACTACCCGTCCGCTGCGCAGTTCGATTTTCGGTTGGTAGTGCAGGACGAATTCGTGCCTTTGCAGGGCCTGACGAATGCCCGATTCGATACTGTGCTGCTCCCGGGCACGCTGGTTCATGGCTTCGATGAAAAAACCGATGTCGTTTGGGCCGCTTTCCTTGATGTGGCGCATGGCGGATTCGGCTTTTTTGATCAGGTCGATGGCGTCGAGCCCGTCATCGGGATAAACGCTGATGCCCAGGCTGGCGGTGATGCTGATCTCCTGGCCGGCGATCGACTGTGGGCTGCGCACGGCACTCAGCAGTTTTTCGGCGATGCCACGAGTCTGCTGGGGGTGGTTGATGTCGCTGAGGATCACCACGAATTCGTCGGCGCCATAGCGAAAGACCGAGTCGGACTCGCGCACGTACTTGAGCAGTTGTTGCCCGACCCGTTTGAGCATTTCGTCCCCGGCCGGGTGGCCCAGAGCGTTGTTGATGCGCTTGAACCGGTCCAGCCCGAGAAACATCACCACCAGATGCTTGTCATGGCGTCGGCAAGTGGCCAGCGACTGGCTCAGTCGATCACCCAGCAATGTGCTGTTGGGCAGCCCTGTAAGGGCGTCGTACTGCAGCAGGTGCGACACCTTGAGCAGTTCGTGTACCCGTGCCTCGATGGTCTGCTCAAGGCTCAACAACTTCAGCGCCGCGTCCTGTGCCAGCTGCCATTTCCAGGTCAGGGCATTGGCCATCTGACGGATTTCCAGGGTATCGAAAGGTTTTTTCAGAATCAGCAACTGGTCACCGAACTCCAGTCGTTCGGCCATGGCCTCCCAGCTGTAGTCGGTATAGGCGGTGCACAAGGCGATTTGCAGGTTCGGGTCGGCATTCCACAGGTGTTCAATGGTTTCCAGGCCGTCCCAGCCGGGCGGCATACGCATGTCGATAAATGCCAGGGCATAGGGGCGGCTATCGGCCAGTGCGCGTTCGACCAGCTCCAGGGCTTCCTTGCCCTGATAGGCGGAGTCTATCTGGAAGGTGAGACGCAGTGATTGTCGAGTCCCGAACAGTGAGTGTTCGAGACTGTCCAGGTCCACCTCGTTGCTGGTGCTCGGGGTGAGGATCTTGCGAAAATCGGCATGGATCGCCGGTGCATCGTCAATGATGAGAATACGTCGGTTGGTCTGGGGGGAAAGTGTTTTCATCCCTCATCCTCCCTGGAGGACGGAGGAGCCATGCTCCCGTCCTTGAGCAATCGGGCCGCTTGTTCAGGACTCACGGCCTCGCTGAAGTAGAGGCCTTGCGCGCTTGATAGCGGGGCGGCTGACTCTGGTGTGCGGGGTTGATCCGACGTCTGGACGCCTTCAGTAATGATGCCGATACCCAGGTCCCGGGCGAAGTTGACGATTGCCCGCAGGCTGTTGGCGCCAGCCGCATCCTGGGTCGCGCCATCGAGAAAGGATTGGTTCAGCTTCAGGTGATTGACCCGGTAGGTTTTCAGGTAATCGAATGATGAATATTCGGTGCCGAAATCATCGATGGCGATCTTTACCCCCAGCTCCCGCAGGCGCGGCAATACATCGTTCTGGGTCCACTTGGTTTGCGCCAGAGTCGCTTCGGTCACGTCGAAACGCAGGTCCCAGGGGGCGAGCTCCCATCGTGCAGTGGTGCGCAGCACGTCGTAAATGAGCTCCGGACCACTCTTGAGCTGCGCCAGGGACAGTTTGATCGCCATCACGGGGGGCGCCATTCCGTCGTTACGCCACAGGCTCATCTGCCGGCAGGCCTGATTCAGCACCCAGCGTCCGAGAGGGATGATGGCACCGGTCTTTTCCGCCGCGGGCACGAAAGCCGACGCCTGCAGTTCGCCGCGCCGGGGATGGCACCAGCGCACTTGCGCTTCCATGCCCAGGATCCTGCCGCTGTGCATATCCACTTCCGGAACGTAATGCAGCGCCAGTTCATCGCGTTCGATGGCCGTCATCAAGTCATTGGCGATGGCCATGCGTTCGGCCACCTCCTGAGTGATCTCCTGAGAGTGGAAGTGATACTGATTGCGGCCCATTTCCTTGGCGCGGTACAGCGCCATGTCCGCCTGGCTCAGCAGGCTGTCGGCGTCGAGACAGGCGACGCTGTAGCTACTGATACCGATGCTGACTGAAAGGTGCAGGGCATTGCCGGCGAGGTTGTACGGGATCAGCAGCGCATCGCGGATATTGGTGGCCATGGCGGCGGACTGGGTCGGGTCGCTGACGTCCAGTTGCAGGATCGCGAACTCGTCCCCGCCCAGGCGTGCCACCACATCGTTTTCCCGCACGCCGGATGTGATGCGCCGGGCCACTTCCTGCAACAACAGATCACCCACCGGGTGGCCGAGGGTGTCGTTGATCCGCTTGAAGTGATCCAGGTCCAGATAAAATACCGCGAATGCCTCTGCGCCTCGACGTGCGGCAGCAAAGGCCTGATGCAGGCGTTCGATCAGGGTGGCGCGGTTGGCCAGGCCGGTGAGCCCGTCCGTGCGGGCGAGCAAGGCCATTTTTTCCTCGGCCAGCCGGCGTTCGGTAATGTCGAGAATGATTCCCTCGACTTCCAGCAGGCGACCGTCATGGTCGCGTACGGGAATGTAGCGGTTCTCCACCCAGCGCCATGCACCCTGGCCGGTGCGCAGGCGAAACTCGATCGAGGCGCCCAGCGCATGCCGGTCCAGCACCCGGGCCATGGCCGTATCGACACTGGACTGGTCTTCCGGGTGGATCAGTTGCTGGGCCCAGTTGGCCGAGTTCAGCAGGTCGGCCGCAACGTGACCGTAGCGTGTGATGTTATGGGAAATGTACATCAGCGGAAACGACGGCTCGCCACGCAACCGGTAAAGGATGGTCGGGCTGTTCTGCACGATGATGTTGGCGTCGGACAGTTCCCGGGTGCGTTCCTGGACCGCTTGTTCCAGCAGGTTCATCTTGAGCGCGGCGTCTTCGGTCATTTGCCATTTGACCGTGAGTGCGCTGGCCATCTGGCGTATCTCAATGGCGTCGAAGGGCTTCTTCAGAATCAGCAGGCGGTCGTTCAGCGCCAGTCGTTGGTCGATGTCCTCCCAGGAGTAGTCGGAGTAGGCGGTGCACAGCGCCACCTGCAGTTTGGGATCGACCTGCCACAACCGTTCGATGGTCTCCAGGCCATCCCAGCCTGGCGGCATGCGCATATCGATGAATGCCATTGCATAGGGACGATCATCGGCCAGGGCGGCTTCGAGCTTGTCCAGGGCTTCGCGGCCCTGGAACGCCGAGTCCAGTTCAAAGTGTTGTGTCTGCGTGGGGGACAGGGTGCCGAACAGGAGGCTTTCGGTTTGTCCCAGACTGTCATCTTCGACAGTGGCCGGGCTGAGTATCTTGGCGAAATCGGCATGGATCGACGCGGTGTCGTCGACGATGAGCACACGGCGATTGATGCACGTCTGCCAGGTGTTCATGGGGCGGTACCCGCAGGAGTACACGCGTAAATTATCGGGCGCATCCGTTTCCCTCGTCACAGGCCTGCTTGCAGGCCGGTTGTGCAGTCCATTGCGTTGAGCATAGTTGCCACTGGCCACTTTGCCCGCAGAACTCAAGACAATAATTAGCGCGGGCGATGCGCAAAATCATCTAGCCTGTCATTCAAGCGCAGGCAGGAAAGACGGTAAGCCCGCGCTGCCTGTCACTGTCAATGACTCGCTTGAGACCATGCCATGGAAGAGCAATCCGTACCGATGTTGAGCAATCGCCCCAAAGTTTTGCTGGTGGATGATGAGGAGTCGATCCTCAACAGTCTGCGTCGCCTGTTGCGCGGCAAGCCCTACGAGGTGCTGCTGGCCACCAGCGGTGCCCAGGCGCTGGAAATCATGGCGTTGCAGCCGGTGGATCTGGTGATGAGCGATGCACGCATGCCCAATATGGACGGCGCCACGTTGCTGGCCCATGTCCGTCAGCGCTATCCGGCAACGATGCGGATCATGCTCACCGGTTATGCAGACCCCTCGGCGATCATCAAAGCCATCAATGAAGGGCAGATCCACCACTACATCAGCAAACCCTGGAATGACGACGAAATGCTCCTGACCCTGCGACAGGCCCTGGACCACCAGCATTCGGAGCGTGAGCGCCAGCGCCTGGAACAATTGACCCGGGTGCAGAACGACCAGCTCAAGTTGCTCAACAGCACACTGGAAAAACACGTCGCCGCCCGCACCGCCGAATTGCAGCAGACCGCCGACATGCTCGACCTGGCTTACGAGGAGCTCAAGCACAGTTATGTCACCGGCACCGAGGTGTTTTCGCTGTTGGCCAACCTGCGCCTGCCACCGGCCAAGCAGACCAATGGGCAGATCATCGAACTGGTGCGCGGCTACTGCACGGAACACGGGCTGGACGAAGCCGCCAGCCGCGACCTGACCATGGCGGCCGCTCTGTACAACATCGGCAAGCTGAGCTGGTCCGACAGCATGATGGTCACCCCTTCGGATCTGCTGAGGCACACTGACCGTGACCGTTATCGTGGCTATCCGAAGCAGAGCGAATCGCTACTGATGACCCTGGACCCGATGAAGGATGCGGCGCGGTTGATCCTGCACCATCAGGAACGCTGGGACGGCAGCGGTTTCCCCGACCGGCTCAAGGGCGAAGCCATTCCGTTCGGATCGCGATTGCTGAAGCTGGCGGTCGACTTCGTCGAGTTGCAGCGAGGATTGATTCTCGAACGACAGATGAACAGCGACGAAGCGCTGCTCTACCTGCGCCAGTACGCCGGACGGCTTTACGATCCTGACCTGCTCGAAGATTTCATTAAGGTATGCATCACATTCCTGAGCGATATCACCCTGGCCGATCCGCAGATCAAGGTCCTGACCACCCGGGAACTGATGGCCGGGATGGTGCTGGCGCGCAATCTCAACGCCGATAACGGCATGCTTCTGCTCAATGCCGGCAAGGTGTTGAACGGCCCTCTGGTGGAAAAACTGATCGCCTTCGAAGCCATGGAAAGCGGCAAGTACAGGATTTTCGTGAAGGTCTCGCAGGATACGCCGCAGCTGCTTCAGGCCAAGGCATGACGGCGGACGGTCGGACATGGGATCCTTGTGATTTCCATCAGGGTCCATGGCTGACACATGACATCTGCATCCGCTGTTTCACCGCGCATTATCCATATCGCCGCCGCCCTGCTGATCGGCCCTGATGGCCGCACACTGTTGGTACGCAAGCGCGGCACCACGGCGTTCATGCAGCCGGGCGGCAAGATCGAGCCCCATGAATTGCCGGTCCACGCCCTGGCCCGGGAGCTGGAAGAAGAACTGGGTCTGGACATCGACCCGGCGCAGGCCGCTTACCTCGGTCATTTCTCGGCACCGGCCGCCAACGAGCCGGGCTTTGTCGTACACGCCGAGCTGTTTCAGCTGAAGATCCATTCGGATGTCACCCCGGCGGCGGAGATCGAAGAAGTGCTCTGGATCGACCCGGCCACCGACGGCGGTGTCAGCCTGGCGCCATTGACACGGGACCTGATCCTGCCGTTTTATCGAGCATCGCTGACCGCGATCGCCTGATCATTACGCAAAGGACCTCGCCCATGATCCCGCTTCAAGACCTGCTGATTTTTGCTGCTGCCGCGTTGCTGATGGTACTGACGCCGGGGCCGAACATGATCTACCTGATCTCCCGTTCGATCTGCCAGGGCCGCAAGGCCGGGGTGATCTCGCTGCTTGGGGTGGTTGCTGGATTCTTCGTGCACCTGTTTGCTGCGGCCGCCGGTTTGACCGCGGTATTCCTGGCGGTGCCGATGGCCTATGAGGTGTTGAAGTGGGCCGGTGCGCTGTACCTGTTGTGGCTGGCCTGGCAGGCGGTCAAACCCGGTGCGCGCTCGCCGTTCGAGGCGCAGCAGCTGCCACCGGATTCGTCGCGCAAACTGATCACCATGGGCTTTCTGACCAGTGCCCTGAACCCGAAAATCGCGGTGTTCTATCTGTCGGTGTTTCCGCAGTTCATCACGCCGGAGCACGGCTCGGTGTTCAGCCAGAGCATCATCCTCGGCCTGACCCAGATCAGCGTCAGTTTCTGCGTCAACCTGCTGATCGCCATGTTTGCCGCGGGCATCGCCTCGTGGTTCGTCAGCAATCCGACCTGGCTGGCGATGCAGCGCTACTTCATGGGCTTCGTGTTGTCGGCGCTGGCGCTGCGCTTGATGCTTGAGCAAAAACGGATGGCCTGAGGATGTGGATCGAACGACTGGATGCCAGCCATGCCCTGGACTACCGGGCGCTGATGCTCGAAGCCTACGACCTGCACCCGCAGGCCTTTACCTCGAGCGTGCGTGAGCGGGCGGTGATGCCGCTGAGCTGGTGGGAGTCGCGCCTGACCGGCAAGCTGGACGTGGTGCTCGGGGCGTTCGAAGAAGGCCGGTTGGCCGGCATCGTCGGCCTTGCGTTCGAGCCACGGGAAAAGGCCCGGCACAAGGTGACGCTGTTTGGCATGTACGTGACCGCCAAGGTCCGCCAGCGCGGGCTCGGCCATCAACTGGTTCAGGCGGCATTGGCCGAGGCGCAGAACCACGCGGGTTTGCGCCTGATCCAGTTGACCGTCACCGCCGGCAACGATGCCGCGTTCAACCTCTACCAGCGCTGCGGTTTCGTCCAGTTCGGGCTTGAACCGATGGCGGTGCGGGTGGGGGAGGACTATTTCGACAAGATCCACATGTGGCGCGAGCTCTGAAGTCACCGCTGATCCCCTGTGGGAGCGGGCTTGCTCGCGAAAGCGGTGGGTCAGGCAACATCAATCTTGAATGTTATGCCGCCTTCGCGAGCAAGCCCGCTCCCACATTTGTACAGTTTTCCTTCATTAAGAAATCAGCGAACAGCACTAACCCCGTCCAGCGTCGAAAACGACGTGTCCTTGGCCGTCAGCAGGAAGTCGCGCATGTACGGCGCATCAAGCATGTCGGCGCGGATCGCCGCATACAGCGTGGCGAACAAGCCTTTCTCACCCAGTCGCTTGGCCTTCACATAACCTCGCGAGCTGTATTCATGCAGTGCCCAATGGGGCATGCCGCACACGCCGCGACCGCTGGCCACCAGTTGCATCATCATCACCGTCAGTTCCGAGGTGCGGACCTGGGCCGGTTCGATGTCGGCGGGTTCGAGGAAGCGGGTGAAGATGTCTAGCCGGTCGCGTTCCACCGGGTAGGTGATCAGGGTTTCCGGGAGCAAGTCTTCGGGGACGATATAGGCCTTGCTGGCCAGGCGGTGCTGGTTGGCCACCGCGAGCATCGCTTCATAAGTGAACAGCGGTACATAGGTGATCCCGGCCAGGTCCACCGGATCGGAGGTCACCACCAGGTCCAGGTCGCCGCGGGCCAGGGCCGGCAGCGGGGCGAAGGAAAACCCCGAGGCCAGGTCCAGCTCGACTTCCGGCCAGGCGTCGCGGAACTGGTCGATGGTCGGCATCAGCCACTGGAAGCAACTGTGGCATTCGATGGCCATGTGCAGACGACCGGCGGTGCCACCGGCCAGGCGACTGATGTCTCGCTCGGCGGCGCGCAGCAGCGGCAGGGTGGCGTCGGCCAGTTGCAGCAGGCGCAAACCGGCGCTGGTGAAACGCACCGGTTTGGTCTTGCGCACGAACAGCGGCATGCCCATGCGCTCCTCCAGTTCCTTGAACTGATGGGACAGGGCTGACTGGGTCAGGTGCAGGCGATCGGCCGCATCCACCAGGCTGTCGGCTTCGCGCAGGGCGTGCAGGGTCTTGAGGTGACGGATTTCAAGCACCGGGGGCTCCATGAGGAAAATTTGTCGATAAATCGAAAAGGTTGAGTTTGTCTCATGTTGATGCCGCTGTCGACCACCAGCACGGCGGAGCACATTGCGTGCCCCGCCGTTGCTGCTTCACAGTGTGGAAAAGTGTTTGTTGCCCAGCGGTTTGCCGATGTCGCCGCGCCAGATCGCCTCGACCGTACCGCCACTGGCGGCCACGTCCTTCTGCCATTGCAGGCCCAGGTTGCGTTGTTCCGGCAGTTTCAGATGGCCTTTGACGAAGTCACTGAACTGAGGCTTGGCCGAGGTGTAGTGGAAGTGTGCGTACCACAGGGTTTGCGCCGGTTCGCTGCGCAGGTCGCGCACCTCGTACTCCTGGAGGAAATCCCGTCGTCCGTCCGGGCGTTTGCCCAGGTCGCGCAAACCGCCTTCCTTGCGGATATCCACCACTTGCTGTTCAAGCAGATAGTCCAGATAACCTTCGGTCGGGGTTTTGCTGTTCATGCTTTGATCGATGCGCAGGGTGTGCCCCGTGCGCAGCATTTCATCCGCCCGAGTGCGCAGTTGCAGCGCCACGGCCTCGGCGGGGGACAAGCGTTCGATGGCCTGGGCGCGCAGGGTCAACTCCGCCGCTTCGCTGCTCATCATGTGTTCCAGGTCGACGGGCAGCATGTTTTGCTGTGCATAGCCTTTGACTTTGTTGGTATAGGCGTCCGCGGCCCCCAGCCTTTTTCTGGCTTCTGTCAGCAGCGGCCTGACATCGGTCGGCAGCATCGGTTGCGCGGAGACGGCGGGTTCACTGAGGTGATATTTACCGTTGGAGCGGGGCAGCCAGGTTTCCGTACGGCCATCGACCCCTTCGATGGTGAAGCGCTGTTGCCGAGTCACGACATCGGTACTGGGCTCGCCAATCAGCAATCGGTTGTCTTCAGTCTCGAACAGTTGTTTTCCGGTGCTTTTTGTCGGAGGTGGGGTTGCTGATCGATTTCTGATGGCATTGCGGGCGAATGTTTCCATCTGGTCGAGGTTATCCAGAAACAAAGTGACTTGCTCCAAGTCCAGGTGCTGCGGATAGCCCAGCGTCCAGGCGCCGAGCTGGCGACGGAATTGGGTGTAGATGTCCAGGCAATCTTCGAAAACCCTGGTGCGCTGGACGACGCTGGAGCGTACTTGCGGCAGCTGATGTTGGGTCAGCAAGGCGCGTCCGACCTTCTCGCGGGACTTTTTCAACTGTACGTGGAAGTACGTCCACGACAGGTCGTCGACAGCGTCGTAGTGGGTGATGGTTTCCAGAACGTGCGCTGCCTTCAGGTAGCGGTAATTGGCATCGCTGTACGACTCGTTCAAGAGCTTCATGATCTGGGCCATGATCTCTTTGTGCTTGGGTCGGGTGATTCGGCGGTACCATTGGTTGGCTGCTTCGACGGCCTGGTGTTGCTGGTCGAATTCCTGGAGAAAAGCTTTTCGAACCGTCTTGCGCTCGGCCATCAGTTTCAAATGGGCGGAGGTATCGTTGACCGGTGTCGTGTCCGAACGGGCGATCAGTTGTTCGATCCGGTCGAGGCTTTCCAGCAGTCGCTCCCTGGCCAGGCCGATCCTGCGGTCCAGGCGGTCGACGACAATCCAGGCGCAGCGGCTTTGAATATCAATGATTTGGGCGCGATTGTTGCCATGACTCAACACCATCAGCTCTTCAAGGGTCTGGTACAAAGCCTGTGCGTTTTCGATATCGTCCAGGCAGGCAAGGTCGACACCGGGGCGAGCTGCCGGGCGCTGCGCGGGCGCAATATCGTAGTAGCCCTGCACCAGGCTGTTGTTCTTGCGGGTCTGGGCATCGAGGCGCCGGGTATAGGCATCGGCGGTGTTTTTCAGGGTCAACTGCCGACGCAAGGCCCGATCCGTCCACCAGCGTGGCAGCCAGCGGCGAATGGCGACCGGCCAGAGTGGGTCCAATCCATCGGCCATGTGCCCAAGCACCGTGCCACCGCCCACGCCGCCGCCTTCGATCACGGTGCCGTATGCCGCGTAGTGGGTGTTCCAATGGCCGGATTCATCGAGGGCAACCGGCTGTTTGTAGGTCCGGCTGCTGGTGCCGCTCAAGCGCCAGCGGGGTGGTTGGCCTTCCAGCTCGATGCGATAGATTCGCCCTTGGCTGACCATGAAATGGCCGTCAGCGTGGCGATACACCTGACGATAGAGGCCCTCGGTGCCCGGTTGCAGACCGGCGAGGGAGATCATCTGTTCGTATTCATAGCCCTTGAAACGTTCCAGGGTTCGTTGTGCCTGGCGCTGAGTCGAACTGCGCAGGGCGCCGACGCTTTTGCTGACGGCGCGCAACTGGCGCTGGCGGGTGATGGCAAGCGCTGCCGAAGGTGCTGCACCGGCGCCGGGCAGCACATCCATGGCCGCGTCGATCAATGACAACAGCACCGCTTCGACCTCGGCCAGCCCGTGGCCAACATCACCGCGCAGGAAGGCCGCCACCGCCAGGTTGGCGCTGTTCCAGGCGTCGTACAGGGCGATGGTCGTACCAACGAAAGGCAGCATACCCACAGCCATTTTCAGGTAGTTGAACATCGCACCTGACTTCAGGGCGACTTGCTCCAGGTACAAAGCGTCGTTGGAGCGCGATGTTGCTCGATGAGCCTCCAACAAACGGCCCATGTGTACGTTCAGCAGATGCGCCGCCAGGGAGGTGCGGGATGGCCAAGGCGTACCGACACCGATCAGGCCGTCGAAGTTTCTCACTCGCGCCTCGTTGATTCGGCTGACGTGACGGGCTAACTCTCCGGTCAAGGCCCGTCCGGCGAGATAGGTGACCATCGAACTTCGCAGGCAATCGTTGAACAGCCGCATTCGTGCCTGCTCAAGGCTGTCGAACTGGCGCACAAACACGCCGTCCGGGCTGTCCGGCAGGTAGAGCAGGGTCAGGCCACTGATCCGTTCGACAATGAAGGTCACGCCGGACAGGGTGCTCGGCCCCTGGCCAGGTGTATCGCTGCCGCCGACTGTCAGGTGCGCCGGCAGCAGTTCGATGCGTTTGCCATTGGCGCTGAAGGCTTCACGGCTGCTGGCATCGATGGCAATGTCCAGGACCTGTTGGCCATCGGCATTGATGTCTTTGGCGAGCGCGGCGAACTCGCCTTGCAGGCGCAGCATCAGGCGCCAGGGTTCGCTCAGGCATTCGTGGCGGTATTCATTGCTGAAGGCCGGCGCGGTCGAGGTGCCGAGGAAGGTTTCACGGATCAGCGTTTCATACTGTCCGGCCAGGTCCAGTTCGGTGACCATCTTGCGCAGCCAGGTCGGGGTGATGCCGTTTTTCAGCTTCTGTTGATCTGTTTCCTCGCCGCCGCTGGTCTCCACTTGCATGAACGACAATCGCCACGACATCGCCTGATCAATGTTGCTTTGCGCCAGGTCGCCGAGGGACAGCTTGCTGCGCTGCTCGCTGGCGACCAGCACATTTTCCTGGGGTGTTCCCGGTGCCGCACCCTCGGTGACGACCTTGCGCCAAGTGGTGGAGTCAGGCACGTCCAGTAGCACGTCAACGTTGCGGGTCAGGCCGAACGCCTGGCTCAGGTGGGCATCAATGGCCTTTTTGCTGAAGGCGTCGCGGGGCGGCAACTCGCGCTCCAGCCATTCATGGGAGCGCTTCATGGCCGTGATGTAGGACTTGAGCAGCGTCTTGATCCGCTCACGTTGCTCGGCGGACAGGGTGCCGTGCCACGCCGGCAAGCGTGCGGCCAGCGCACCGCTGTGAACTTGCTCGACAATGTGCTGGTGCGCCAGCTCCCGGGCTGCGGGAACAGGAGCCGTCAGGCAGGCGAGGGTCTGCTCGCGCAGCTTTTCCAGTTCCGTCTGGCGTTGACTGGCGCGAGATGGAACCGGGTTGGCGGTCAGCAGCCGGGCCACTTCTTGTACGCAGCTGTGAAGCTGGTTCTGCAAGGCGTATTCGAACGGGTTCGCAGTCAGCGGCAGCAGATGCAGTGCTTGAGTGCTGTCGTTGGCCGCCAGTTTGAACAGCGTCTGTTCCAGCGCCTGTCGAGAGGCGAACCGTTGCAGGCCACCGAAGCGTCCGGGCCAGTAGAGCAACAGGGTTTCGGTCGAGGACGGCAGCAAGGCCGACGGCCGGGAAAACAGCAATACACCGTCCAGTTCCCGGGTTTGAGTGCCGGTGGTGCCACCTTCGGTGTCCGTCATCGACAATACCAGGCGCGCCACCACCACCCCGTCCGGGCGTGGTTGATCCGGTGCGTCCAGCACGCTGATCAGCCATTGATGTTCCTCGTGGCTGATCTGGTTCAGGCTCAGTTGCAGTCCTGCTTCGGCGCGCAGGCCGTCCAGGCGTGCCTGGTAAAGGGCGGCGTAGTGCGGGCGGTTTTTGTGGTTTAGTTCCAGCATTTTCTGCGCACTGTCGCTGTGCAGCAGCGCGGTTGCGGCGGTGGTGCTGGCCTGCTCGGCGTTGGTGAGGGCGTCCATTTGCTGTTGCAGACGCTGCAGACGCGGGTCGGTGTGGTCGCCCTGAAACTTCTCGCCCAGCAAGGCATTCAGTGCAGTGCGCTGTTGCGCCAGTGCCTGGCGACGGATGCCTAGTGGAATATCGGGGCTCAACTGGCCGAACAGGACACCGTCGTCGTTGGTATCCGCGTCCGACAGGGTGGCGGGCGGGGCCAGGATCAATTCGTGACGCGGCCGATCGGCAGGGGTGACAGGCAATCGTGCCCACAAGGATTCAGCGCTGGTCTGCAGCACGCTGCGCTCAAGCACTGTGTAATAGACCCTGAGGGTGCCTGTCGGTAGACGGGGTTGGTCGAACATCTGCGGCTGATGTTCGATCAGCCACCTTTCCATATCGACACGGTTCTCGAAGGTCATCCAGACGGATGGCAGGGAAGGCAAGTACAGAAATTGAGCGACCGGTTGGGGCGTGTCCCGGGTGATGACCAAGGCACCCGATAGTTCGATTGACAGGCCTTTGTCATCCTTGAACTGCATTTGCTCGACGTAAACCCGTGGAGTGGCAGGCGTTGCTGTCTGCACGGGCGGGTCGATGATCGCCTGTAATGTCTCGATCTGTTCGGCTTGCAGAATGCCCTGGGCAAAAGCCCATTGGCTCGATGCCTCGAAATGTTGGCGGTACAAGCGGTTGGCCTGTGCCTTGCGCGACTGATCCGTACCGCGCGCGCGGGCATTCCACCAGGTGCTGGCGAGTGGCGACTGCGGGTTTTGCGCCATAAGCGCCCGCCACTGCTCACAGCAATCATTCCAGCGTTCCGAGGCGCTCAGAGTCAGGCTTTGATCCGGGTTCGCGGGCAAAGGGAAGGCAAGGCCGAAATCGGCCGTCAGGGGGGTGGTTTCGTCAACCATGACGATGAATCTCCAGAAGACCGGGCCATGCCGGCGGTACGGGCATTAGGAGACAGTCGTCAAAAGGGCGGGTGGTACATAGTTATTGCGCGGCTGAATCTGACGTCTGATGACCGCTCGGCACTCTTCATCAAACTGTCATGGAACTGTGGCAGCGCGCTTGAACAAACTTCATCAGACTCGCGCTCTACTGGGGTTCTGCGTTTTGGTGTTTTTTCATGGGTGCTTCATTCCTTTCACGAATCGTATTGTTGGCCGCGCTGTTTTTCGGCCTGCCGTCCATGGCGGCTTCGCGTTGTGACGTCAATGTTCCGACCGAACGGGTGGATCTGGCCCAGGTAAGCCTGGCGTACCAGAGCATCGGCCGTGCGTCCGATCCGGCCTTGCTGTTGGTGATGGGCCTGGGCGGGCAATTGATTCACTGGCCGGACGAGGTGGTGGTCGCCCTGTGCCAGCAGGGGTTCCGGGTGATCCGCTATGACAATCGCGATGTCGGCCTGTCGACCTGGCGGCAAGCACCGGCCGAAGCCAACCTGACCTTCGAAGTGCTGCGTTACAAACTCGGATTGCCGGTGTCGTCGCCGTATTCGCTGACCGACATGGCCGACGATGGCCTGGGGCTGATGGACGCCTTGCACATCGACCAATTCCACGTGTTGGGCGCCAGTATGGGCGGGATGATCGCCCAGCACATGGCGGCCATGGCACCGCAACGGATCGAGAGCCTGACCCTGATCATGACCACCTCCGGCGCCGAAGGCTTGCCGGCGCCGAGTGCGGCGCTGGTGCAGTTATTGTCCCGGCGCGGCGCACCGAACCGCGAAGTGGCCCTGGAGCAGCAGGCCGACCTGTTGGCGGCATTGGGCAGCCCGATGGTCACCGACGATCGTCAGGCGCTGCTGCATCAGGCGGCGCAGTCCTATGACCGGGCGTTCAATCCCGAGGGCGTGAAACGCCAGATCATGGCCATTCTTGCCGAGCCGAGCCGGGTGACCCTGCTCAATCAGTTGCGGGTGCCGGCGCTGGTGGTGCATGGCACGGCCGACCCGCTGCTGCCGGTGATGCACGGGGTGCATCTGGCGGCGCATCTGCGTGGCAGTCAGTTGGTCTTGATTCCGGGCCTGGCCCATCGCTTCCAGGAGGCGTTCAAGGCGCCGTTGCTGGGGGCGGTGTTGCCGTACTTGCGCGAGCACCGTGAAGACACTTCGCACTGGGCGCAGATCGAGCCTGTGGCCGATCGCAACCTCCTCTAACCGCTCAATCCCCTGTAGGAGCGCCGGAGGCTGCGATCTTTTGATCTGGATCTTGAAAATCAAAAGATCGCAGCCTCCGGCAGCTCCTACAGGGGTAGTGGGCGATCAGGTTTTTGCTCAATGGCTCAGGCCGTACTTTTTCACTTTGTCGAACAGCGTGGTCTTGGCCATGCCCAGTTCCTGGCTGGCCTGGGTCAGGTTGCCGCCGCTACGTTGCAAGGCATCGCTGAGCAGGTTGCGCTCGAACGCTTCCACCGCTTCGGCAAAGGCCAGGCCCTGATTGCCGGCGCCGGCACCGGTTTTCTTGAACGCCGGCAGGCCCAGGGCAAAGCGCTCGGCAACGTTGCGCAGTTCACGCACGTTACCCGGCCAGTCGTGGCTCATCAGGTTCGAAACGGTCTGGTTGTCCAACTCCGGCACCGAGCGGTCGAAGCGTAGGGACGACTGCTGCAAGAAGTGTTCGAACAATTGCAGGATGTCCTCGCGGCGTTCGCGCAGCGGTGGCAGTTCCAAGGTCACCACGTTTAGGCGGTAATACAGGTCGCTGCGGAACTCGCCGGCCTTGCTCGACTCGACGAGGTCGGATTTGGTCGCTGCGATGACGCGGCAATCCACCGCTACGCTCTGGTTCGAACCGAGGCGTTCGAGAGTGCGTTCCTGCAACACCCGCAGCAATTTGATCTGCAAGGGCAGGGGCATGCTTTCCACTTCGTCGAGGAACAGCGTGCCGCCGTCGGCGTGTTCGATCTTGCCGATCCGCCGTTTGCCCGCACCGGTAAAGGCGTTGGCTTCGTGGCCGAATATTTCGCTTTCGAACAGGTTCTCCGGCAGGCCGCCGCAGTTCAAGGCGACGAACTGCTTGGTGTGCCTCCGACTGAAATCGTGCAGGCAACGCGCGACCAATTCCTTGCCGGTGCCGGTCTCGCCTTCGATCAGCACGTTGGCCGAGGTATCGGCAACGTTGGCGATCAGTTCCCGCAGGTTCTGCATGGCGGGCGAGCGACCGATGATCCGCCCTTCGAGGGAATCGCGTTCGGCCAGTTGCCGACGCAACGACGAGACTTCTCGCGCCAGGCTGCGTTGCTCCAGGGCGCGGCGGGCGACATCCACCAGTCGTTCGGGGGAGAACGGCTTTTCCATGAAGTCGTAGGCGCCTTTCTGCATCGCGCCGACGGCCATGGAGATGTCGCCGTGCCCGGTGATCAGTACCACCGGCAGGCTGCGATCACGCTCCTTGAGTCGTGTCAGCAGTTCCAGGCCATCGATGCCCGGCAGGCGAATGTCGCTGACGACAATGCCGGCGAAGTTGTCGCCGACCTGCTCCAGGGCTTCTTCGGCGCTACCCACGCCAATGCAGGGAATGTCTTCCAGGGTCAGCGCCTGTTGGCAGCCGAGCAGCACATGGGGGTCGTCTTCGACGATCAATACACTAAGGTCGTTGTTCATATTGGCTCGGCGGGAGTGGGGCTTACCAACGGTAAACTGAGGACGAATGCGGTACCACCGCTGGCCGGGTGCTCGACACCCAGGTGACCGCCGGTGGCGGCGGCGAGGCTGGCGGAAAGGGTCAGGCCAAGGCCCAGGCCCTGTTCGCCGGGTTTGGTGGTGAAGAACGGTTCGAACAGGTGCTTGCGCGCTTCGGCGTCGATGCCGTGGCCGTTGTCACGCACGCGCAGGCGGTATTTGCCATCGAACTCTTCGCCTTCGAGCCACAGCTCGGGTTGCGGCTGCGCTTGCATGGCGTCGAGGGCGTTGCCGATCAGGTTGACCAGAATCTGCTCCAGGCGGGTCTGGTCGATCTGCACCTGCACATCGGTGAAATCGCGGTGCAGTTGCAGGTGAATGTTTTCCACCCGGCCACCGAGCAATTGCAGGGCCGCGTCCACGCCTTTGCCGAGGCAGGCCTGACCCTTGTCGTCCCCGCGCCGGGCGAACGAGCGCAGGCTGGCGGTGATCCGGCCCATGCGGTCGATCAGTTCGTTGATGGTCTTGAGGTTGGTGCTGGCCACGTCGAGCTGGCCGCGTTCGAGGAAGCGCACGGTATTGCCGGACAAGGTGCGCAGCGCCGCCAGCGGCTGGTTCAGTTCGTGGGCGATGCTGGTGGACATCTGGCCGATGGCCGCGAGTTTTCCGGCCTGTACCAATTCATCCTGGGCGCGGCGCAAGGTCTCTTCGGCCTGCCGGCGCTCGCGGATCTGGCCCTTGAGCCGTTCGTTGCTGGCGCGCAGGTCGGTGGTGCGTTCGGTAATCCGACGCTCCAGCTGATTGTTGGCTTCCTGCAAGGCTTCCCGGGCCGCGAGGCGGGTGGCGATCACCTTGCGCCGCTCGTTCCAGGCGATCAGCAGGAACGCCAGGAGGGCAAACGCCACGGCCACCAGGATCCCCTGATTGATCGCTTCGCGGCGCAAGTCCTGGAGTGGCGTGAGCAGGGTGAAATTCCACGGCGTATCGCTCAACGGCCGGGTTTGCGCCAGGTAGCTGATGTTTTCATCGTCGGACACCAGTTCGCTGTTGGCCGGGAACGTGAGTTTTTCCACACCTTCGGACAGGGTTTCCCGCGCCAGCGGCTGCAGTTCGTTGAGCGGGAACCAGTAGTACTGCAGGCTGCGGGCGAGTTTTTCCTTGGTTTCTTCGCTCAGCGGCACCACTGATTTCAAGCGCCGCGCCGGATCACTGGACAGAATGATGATGCCGTTCTCGTCGCTGACGAAGGCTTCCAGGCGTGCCCGTTGCCAGCGCTCTTCCATGGCTTCCAGGCGGACCTTGACCACCGCGACGCCGATGATCTTGCCGTGTTCTTCCAGGCCATGGGCCAGGTAGTAACCGGGTTCGCCGTTGGTGCTGCCGATGCCATAGAAGCGCCCCGGCTGACCGCGCACGGCGTTCTGGAAATAGGCGCGAAAGGACAGGTCTTCACCCAGGTAACTGTCGACATCGCGCCAATTGCTGGTGGCCATGACGCGGCCGGTGGTGTCCATCACGTAGATGGCCCGACTGCGGCTGCGCCGGTTCAGGCCTTCGAGGTAATCGTTGACCGTCTGCCGGTGTTCCGGGGTCGGGTCGGCCAGCAACTGCGGAACGCTGGTTTCGAGTTCCAGCAGGCTGGGCAGGTAGGTGTATTTGCTGATTTCGCTTTCGACCGCGCGGGCGTGCAGTTCCAGCTGGCGCTGTCCGTTTTCGCTGAGGCTGCGGATGCCGTAGTGCTCACTGATCCAGAAGCCGATATAGCCCAGGCCGATCATCATGGCGAGGATCAGCGGGGGCAGGAACAAATGACGAACCAGACGGGGTTTCACGGCGAGTGATGGCATTGCTGCGCGATAAAGAGTGGGGTCGCATTTCATCACAGATGCCTTGGGTCAACCACAACAACAAGCCCAGAGGACTCCCTGTAGGAGCTGCCGCAGGCTGCGATCTTTTGATCTTTGCTTGTTAAAGGCAACATCAAAAGATCGCAGCCTGCGGCAGCTCCTACAGGGGAGACCGTGAAGCTTTTTAGTGCTGCAGAATCTTGTTGAGGAAGTGCTGCGTACGCTCGGCACGGGCGTTGATGTCGCCGAAGAACTCTTCTTTCTTGCAGTCTTCGATGATCTTGCCCTGGTCCATGAAGATCACGCGGTCGGCCACTTTACGGGCGAAGCCCATTTCGTGGGTCACGCACATCATGGTCATGCCTTCGTGGGCCAGTTGCACCATCACGTCGAGCACTTCGTTGACCATTTCCGGGTCGAGCGCCGAGGTCGGTTCGTCGAACAGCATGACGATCGGGTCCATCGCCAGCGCACGGGCAATCGCCACACGCTGTTGCTGACCGCCGGACAATTGGCCCGGGTGCTTGTGGGCGTGGGCCGAGAGACCGACGCGTTCGAGCAGTTGCAGGCCTTTCTTGGTGGCTTCTTCCTTGCTGCGGCCCAACACCTTGATCTGCGCGATGGTCAGGTTCTCGGTGATGGTCAGGTGCGGGAACAGCTCGAAATGCTGGAACACCATGCCTACGCGGGAACGCAGTTTCGGCAGGTTGGTCTTCGGGTCGGCGATGGAGGTGCCGTCGACCACGATGTCGCCTTTCTGGAACGGTTCCAGGGCGTTGACGCACTTGATCAGGGTCGACTTGCCGGAACCGGATGGCCCGCACACCACGATCACTTCGCCTTTTTTGACCTCGGTGCTGCAATCAGTCAGTACCTGGAAGTCCCCATACCACTTGTTGATGCTTTTGATAGAGATCATACGGCGAACCTTTTTTGCAGACGCTTGACCAGCTGCGAGGCGGCAAAGCTGATGATGAAGTACACGAGACCCGCGAAAATCAGGAACTCATTGGAGCGGCCAATGATGTCGCCACTGGCGCGCGAAGCATTGAGGAAGTCCACCAGGCCGACGGCGTAGACCAGCGAGGTGTCCTGAAACAGGATGATGCTCTGTTGCAGCAGCAGTGGAGTCATCTTGCGGAACGCTTGCGGCAGGATGATCAGGCGCATCATCTGCCCGTAAGACATGCCCAGTGCCTGGGCAGCACCCATCTGGCCCTTGGGAATCGACTGCACACCGGCGCGGACGATTTCGCAGAAGTACGCGGCTTCGAACATCATGAAGGCCACGATGCACGAGGCGAACGCGCCGATCGGCGTGTCTTCGCCAGTGATCCAGCGCAGCACGAACGGTACCGCCAGGTAGAACCAGGTGATCACCAGCAGCAAGGGGATCGAGCGGAAATAGTTGACGTACGCGCCGGCGATATTCGACAGCAGCTTATTGTGGGACAGACGCATCAACGCCAGGAGGGTGCCGAGGATGATCCCGCCGACCACGCCCATGGCCATCAGCTTGAGGGTCATGACCATGCCGTTCCACAGGCCCGGCAGGGACGGGATGATGCCCGAGAAGTCGAATTCCATCATTTACCCCCTACGGAGATCAGGCCCGGTACGGCGACTTTCTTCTCGACCACACGCATCAGCAACATCAGGCTCATGTTCAGGGTGAAGTAGATCAGCGTTGCCAGGGTAAAGGCTTCGAACAGGTTGGCGGAGAACTCGGCGGTCTGTTTGGTCTGCGCGAGCAGTTCCATCAAGCCGATCAGCGAGGCCACGGAGGTGTTCTTGAAGACGTTCAAGAATTCCGAGGTAAGCGGCGGAATGATGATCCGGTAGGCCTGGGGCAGCAGCACGTTCCAGTAGATCTGCGGCAGCTTGAATCCCATGGCGCGGGCGGCGGATTCCTGACCTTTTGGCAGGGCCTGGATACCGGTGCGCACCTGTTCGCAAACCCGGGCGGTGGTGAACAGACCGAGGCACACGACGACGCTGAGGAAGGCCGAGGTGGTCGGGTTCAGATCCTGCTTGTACCACTCTTGCAGGTCCGCCGGCAGCAGGTCGGGTACCAGGAAGTACCAGATGAACAGCTGAACCAGCAGCGGCACGTTACGGAAGAGTTCAACGTAGCAGGTGGCGATGCCCGATACGATGCGGTTCGGCACGGTGCGCATGACGCCCAGGATCGAGCCCAGTGTCAGGGCGATGATCCAGGCCGCGATGGCGATGCCGATGGTCCAGCCCAAGCCGGTCACGTACCAGTCGAAATAGGTCTCGCTGCCCACGCCGGTGGACTTGAAGAACACGCCCCAGTCCCAGTTGTAATTCATTAGGGTCTCCCCTCAGTTCAATCGATGTACAAGTGCCCGCTTGGGGGAAGCTCCGTTCCCGCCCGATCTTTACGATCAGGCACACGCTCCCGGCTCGACAGCCACCGGTTCGAGTGTTTCCAAAAAATGCCAGCAGGAAGTGACCACCTCCTGAAAGGGCCAGGGCCCTCTCAGGAGATAAGGTTAGTCAGAAATCAGGACTTCTTGTCGTCAGCCGCTTTATCAGTCGGTTTGGCGATCAGGGCCTTGAGCTCGTCGCTCATCGGGAAGTTCAGGTTCAGGCCTTTTGGCGGGATTGGTTGCATGAACCATTTTTCGTAGATCTTGTTGATCTCGCCCGATGCGTAGGTGGCCTTGATGGCGTCATCCACAGCCTTTTTGAACGGCTCGTCGCCTTTGCGCACCATGCAGCCGTAGATTTCGTAGGACTGTGGAGTGCCGGTCACGGCCCAGTCGCTCGCCTTCTTGGCCTTGGCGGCTTCACCGGCCAGCAGGGCGTCGTCCATCATGAAGGCCACTGCGCGGCCGGTTTCCAGCATCTGGAACGACTCGCCGTGGTCTTTGGCGGAGATGACGTTCATGCCCATCTGTTTGTCGGCGTTCATCGACTTGAGGATGCGCTCGGACGTGGTGCCGGCGGTGGTCACGACGTTCTTGCCGGCCAGGTCAGGGAAATCCTTGTACTTGGAGTCTGCCTTGGACAGCAGGCGAGTACCGATTTCGAAGATGCCGACGGAGAAGTCAACTTGCTGCTGACGCTCGACGTTGTTGGTGGTGGAACCGCACTCGAGGTCCACGGTGCCGTTCTGCACCAGCGGGATACGGGTTTGCGAAGTCACCAGGTTGTACTTGACCTGGAGGTTCGGCATGTCCAGGTCTTTTTTGATGGCTTCGACGACTTTCAACTGGATGTCGTGGGAGTAGCCGACCGGTTTGCCGGAAGCGTCTGCAATGTAGGAAAACGGGATGGAAGCGTCGCGATGGCCCAGGGTGATGGTGCCGGACTCTTTGATCTTCTTCAGGGTGCCGGTGAGTTCGGCGGCGAAAACTGGCGTGCTGATCAGAGCGGCAGCAATGGCTGCGCCCAGGATATGGGGAACGATGCGCATCAAATTTTCCTCGACATTGTTTTTTTTATGGAGCCAGTTCATCGGCCCTTTTGTGCTGCAAAACACCTGAGCGCTATTGAGAGTCGGCGCAAAGGACATTCGTCGAAGAAGTGTAGAGCATGACTCGTGCCAGACCAGTGCGAATTGATCAAAGTATTGATTTATAAGGGGATTAAATATTTTTTGCGTTGAGATTTCACTGAGATGATCCGGTTAACCGAACCGACCCGCAGGTCGCGTTCGGAAAACCGAATGGTGGCAGGGTGCTACCCGATCATCAGGTGTACTTGCGCTTGTCGGGAGCCGGCGGGAAGTACTGGTACAACCAGGTTTCACTCAGCGTGCGGTCGTTGGTGCGGATGAACAGGCGCAGCTCCACAGGCTCGACGCTGTCATTGGTCGGGTACCAGTCAAACAGGATGCGGTAGCCCTTGATGTCATCGAGCTTGAGTACGCTGAAATCCTTGACCTCGCCGTTCGAGCAAGTGACTACAGGCTCGATGCCCGCGCCTTCAGGCAGGCGGTCCAGACCGCCGCCGGTGAAGTCCACGGCAAAACGACGGGCCCAGACTGGTGGGTAATGCTCGCCAGGCGCCCAGCCTTCGGTGAAGCCGCCCATCCCGGAACGGGTTGCATTGACTCGCGCCAGCGGAGTGCCGACCGGTGGCAGTGCGCTCCAGTACAGCTTGTAGCCGTAGTTCAGCGAATCCCCCGCAGCCACCGGTTTCTTCGGCGTCCAGAAGGCGACGATGTTGTCCATGGTCTCGCCGGTGGTCGGGATCTCCAGCAGATCGACCGAGCCTTCGCCCCATGCGGTGGTCGGTTCTACCCACAGGCTCGGGCGACGGCTGTACCAGTCGACGGTGTCCTGATAGCTGGCGAACTCGTGGTCGGTCTGCACCAGGCCGAAGCCCTTCGGGTCGGTATCGGCGAAGGCATTGAATTGCAGGGTCGCCGGGTTGTTCAGCGGGCGGCAGATCCACTCGCCGTTGCCGCGCCACATGGCCAAGCGGTCGGAATCGTGGATTTGCGGGTGAATGGTGTCGCACATGCGGCGTTCGTGGGTGCCGCAACTGAACATGCTGGTCATCGGCGCAATGCCCAGCTGGTCGATGGCGGTACGTGCGTTGACGTGGGCATCGACCTCCATCACCACGCGCTCGGCCTGGCAGTCGATATCGAAGCGGTAGGCACCGGTGGCGCTCGGCGAGTCGAGCAAGGCGTAGACCACGAAGCGGGTGCTGTCCTTGTTCGGTGTCTCGAACCAGAACTTGGTGAAGTCAGGGAATTCTTCGCGTTTCTTGGCGTAGGTGTCGATGGCCAGCCCGCGGGCCGACAAACCGTACTGGCCGGTGGCGTCCACCGCACGGAAATAGCTGGCGCCGAGGAAAGACACGACGTCGTGCTTGTCCAGTTCCGGGGCCTTGAACAGCTTGAAGCCGGAGAAACCCAGGTCGCCCTTGAGCTGTGCGGTGTCGACCGTGGTGTTTTCATAGTTGAACAGCGACGGGCGGAAATGCACCTCGCGGGCCATCCGGGTTTTCGGATCGACGCTGTACATGCGCACCGGCTGCTTGAAGCCCATGCCGACGTGGAAGAACTGCACGTCCAGTTGGCCCTTGAGTTCTTTCCACAACGAATGATTACCGTCGTAGCGGATCGCATTGAAGTTCTGCGGCGTCATGGTCGCCAAGGTCGGCGGCAACTGTTGCTTGGTGTCCTGGTAGCGATTGCTGGCGAGCTGTTTGGCCTGGAGCTTCAGCGCCTCGAAATCGAACGCGCTGGCCTCGCCATCAGCGGTGCCGCCGCTGGCGGCCCAGGCCTTGGCGGCCAACAGGCCCGTGGCGGACAAACCGGTGTAGGCCGCGATGGCCATGGAGGCTTTGAGCAAGTTCCTGCGGTGCATAAATACAACCTGTCGTGAACAATCCCGCGCCGTTCCTGGCACGTGCTGGATCAGAAATATCGGTTCGGACATGCCTTCGGCCAAACGCAACGGACTTTTAAACAGATGCCCGACAGCTTAAACCGTTCGATTGCAGAGCAAAATTGATTGATGGCACTGCGCCGGCTCGGCAATGAAACAAGACATGTCGGGAAACAATTCCGACAGGGGTTTCTGATTTGCAGGGCATTTCTGCTTTTTTCGACTAATTACTCTAAAAACCGCTTTTCAGCGCCCGGAATATTTCTATTCTGTGCACATGACCGGTTTATGCCCGAAAGACCGGTGCGGTTCAGTCGGCACGATGCGGCTGCTGAAAAGGGGGAGGGCGATGCGGTTTTTTGCAGTTTTCTTTGACGTTTAGAAGGACATCGTCCATGTCGAAAGTACAAGGCATCACCGAAATGTTGGGAATCTTTCCGTGTCTGGCCCTGGGGCGACGAAGACGCCGGCTCAACAGCGAGGAAATGAAACTGGTGGAACGCTATCGGGAGCTGTCGGAGAGCGACAGGATCGCGATGAGGTATCTGGTGGATGCGATGAGGAGTGTTTCGAGGTTTTGAGCAGGGCTGGTTACCGTGGGAGCCATTTGGCCTTCACGGTGGCCAGGCTGGTTAACCTGCCTGCATCCGCGTCGGCTATGCCAGCGTCTATTGCTTGCTGTCGGACAGATTGCTGGTCGAGCTTATGCAGATACGCTTCTGCAAACGAGCTATCACATGGAATCATTTCGATGATGTTTCGTTTGGCGCTGCGAGTCTCGTTCATGTGGAAACAACTCATTCAGCAGGACAATTATTTGAGAGGACTCAAACCAAAGGGACGGACTGTGAAGTCTGTCCCTGTTTGATCGGCTTGATACATCCCTTCAACGGCAAGTGCCAGCGATTGGGAAGGGGCGCTGCACCTGCATCAACTCAGGCATGTCTCGCCACTTGACCCAGGCGTGATGTTGGTAATGCAGCAAGGGCACCGAAACTCCCGCCCAATTCAACGAACTCAGGCTTGGCAGGTTTTCCACAGGCGCTGATTTCGCATCACGCAGCGAGGGTATGACTTCGTTGCTCAACCACTGACGCAGATTGCGGTTTTCCGGTACGAAGTGGTGAACCAGCAAGGCGTACATGCCTGATTCACTGACCATCAGGGTTTCGACTGTTTTGCCGTCCTTGAGCAGCCAGACAGTGCGACGTTGGTCGGGATCGAGTTTGAGGGTCAGGCGTTCATTGAGTGGTTTGCCCATCAATCGACCCAGATCCTGGACGCAGAACCAGACTTGGCTGTCTTGCATGAAGGCATGGAGGAAGCGGTTGTGGCGGGTGAAGACGGAGGGATCGAAATAGGGAGGAAGCGAGCTTTGGGGATGCATTGGCATGGCGTGATTTCCGTTTTGGCTTGGAAAGTCGCCACCAACCCTTCGACAGGTTGGGTGGCGGACCGAGTGGCGTTCGAAGTCGGGACACTTCCAGGTCAAAACGGAAGCCGAAAGGCCCGCGCCACACGGCCCGCCATAATGCAGAACTGAAGGCATAAAACAGCCACAGTTCTATGGGGGCACACGAGCACCGTTTTGACTTGTTCCGGCTTCGACTCCGGGCCGCTGATTTGGCAGCGACGGAGCAAAGCCTATCGGTCAGGCGCTCGCGGCGCCAAGTCTACTCTGGCGACACTTGTTGTAGGAAACGAGGGTTTTTCAGGAAGGCTGCGCCTGTAGGAATTTCCTGTGTTTGCACTGGACAGAACTCGCCCCGAGATCGCACTTGATCCCGGGGCGATTTTCATTAGTGACTAACCTTCCAAGCATCCCCCGCAGGTGCCGTACCGTGGTCATACGGCTTGGCGATCCACATGTAGAGCAGGCCCAAACCAATGACGATGGCAGTGCTCAGCACCATCGCGTAGTTGATGTACCACGCGGCATCCGGGGTGCGTGGCCAGGCCATGTTGATGATGGCTCCGACACCATAGACCAGCGCGCCGATGTTCACCGCCCAGCCCCAGGCGCCGAGGGTGAATTTGCCGCTTGGTTTCCAGCCCTTCAGGCGGGCGTACAGGGCTGCGAGCACGATCATCTGGAACGCCAGATAGATGCCGATGGCCGCGAAGCTGACGATGGTGGCGACCGCGTCTTGCAGGAAGAAGCCGAGGATGATGATCAGTGCCGGCAGGACACTGGACACGAACAGCGCGGCAACCGGAACCTGGGTTGTAGGGGAAATCTTCTTCAGCATTCGGCTGCCGATGACCATTTCATCACGAGCGTAGGAATACAGCAGACGACTGGCCGCCGCTTGCAGGCTGATCACGCAGGAGATGAAGGAGATCATTACCACACCCATCACCACTTTCGAACCGACCGGGCCGAAGGCGTTGTTGAGGATGGTGGTGACCGGGTCCTTGTCGGTGCCGTTAATCACCGCTTGCATGTCCGGCACGGCCAGGATCAGCGCCAGGCAGGCGAACATCGCTGCGATGCCGCCGATGTAGATGGTCATGCGCATGGCCACCGGGATTTTCTTGCTCGGGTTCGGGGTTTCTTCGGCGACATCGCCGCACGCCTCGAAGCCGTAGTACAGGAACATCCCCGCCAGCGACGCGGTGAGGAAGGCCGGCAGATACGAGCCGTCGACGCTGATATCGAAGGTGTTGAACAACACACTGATGGGCTGATGACGCTCGAAAATCAGCAGGTAAACGCCGACGATCACGGCGCCCACCAGCTCGCAGAGGAAGCCGAACATGGCGATCCGCGCCAGCACTTTGGTGCCGCTGAGGTTGACCAGGGTGGCGAATAGCGTCAGGAACAGGGCGATGATGATGTTGGTGTTGTTGCTCGGTTCAAAGCCCATCATGGCGGCGAGGTACGGACCGGCACCGACAGCAACGGCGGCGATGGTCACGCACAGGGCGATGGAGTAGATCCAGCCGACCATCCACGCCCAGCGTTTGCCCACCAAGCGGCGAGCCCATGGGTACACACCGCCGGAAATCGGGAACTGCGAGACCACTTCACCGAAGATCAGGCACACCAGCAACTGGCCGCAACCGACCAGTAAGTAGGCCCAGAACATCGGTGGCCCGCCGGCGGCGAGGCACAGGCCGAACAGGGTATAAACCCCTACGACCGGAGACAGATAGGTGAAGCCCAGGGCGAAGTTTTCCCACAGGCTCATGCTGCGATTGAAGTTGGAGGTGTAGCCCAGCTTGCGCAGTTGCTCGGCATCGCTGTCGGCAAGGGCTGCAGAGAGATCGGGTGATGCACTCATGTGTGATTGCTCCGGAAAATCGGCAGATTTCGGATGTCCGAAACCGTGACGGGGCCTTGAAGGCACCGCCCGGATCGGTGGTTATTGTTTTTTTGAGTTGCGGTGAATCCTTGGTGTAAATCGCTGACATCATCCGTGTGTCTGCTGAAAAGATCGCAGCCTGCGGCAGCTCCTACAGGGTGTACGGCGCTCTTTGTAGGCGCTGCCGCAGGCTGCGATCTTTTCGCGGTTAATGCTTGAACATCACATGCCGCACAACGGTGTAGTCCTCGAGCCCGTACATGGACATGTCCTTGCCATAGCCGGACAGTTTCTGACCGCCGTGGGGCATTTCGCTGACCAGCATGAAGTGCGTATTCACCCAGGTGCAGCCGTATTGCAGACGTGCCGACAGGCGATGGGCGCGGCCGACGTCGGTGGTCCACACGGAGGAGGCCAGGCCGTAGTCCGAATCGTTGGCCCAACCCAGCACCTGCGCTTCATCGGCGAATTTGGTCACCGACACCACTGGCCCGAACACTTCGCGGCGCACGATTTCGTCGTCCTGTTGTGCATCGGCCAACACGGTTGGTTCGAAGAAGAAACCGTTGCCCTCAACCACCTTGCCGCCGGTGATCAGCCGTATGTGCGGCTGGGCGATGGCCCGCTCGACGAAACCGGCAACGCGGTCGCGGTGTTGCGCGGTGATCAGAGGGCCGAGTTCGGTCGACGGATCATCCTGCAAGCCGTACTTGATGCTGCTGACGGCGGCACCGAGTTTCTCCACGAACTTGTCGTAGATGCCTTCCTGGGCATAGATGCGGCAGGCGGCGGTGCAGTCCTGGCCTGCGTTGTAGAAACCGAAGGTGCGGATGCCTTCGACGGCGGCGTCGATGTCGGCGTCGTCGAAGATGATCACCGGAGCCTTGCCGCCCAGTTCCATGTGCATGCGTTTGACGCTGTCGGCGGTGCTGGAAATGATGTTCGAACCGGTGGCAATCGAACCGGTCAGCGACACCATGCGCACTTTCGGGTGGGTCACCAGCGGGCTACCGACGGTAGGACCACGGCCAAACACCAGGTTGAGTACACCGGCCGGGAAGATGTCCGACGCCAGTTCAGCCAGGCGCAGGGCGGTCAGCGGGGTTTGTTCCGACGGCTTGAGCACCACGGTATTGCCGGCGGCCAGGGCCGGGGCGACTTTCCAGGCGACCATCATCAGCGGGTAGTTCCACGGCGCGATGGAGGCGATCACGCCCACCGGGTCGCGACGGATCATCGAGGTGTGGCCCGGCAGGTACTCGCCGCCAGCCGAACCGCTCATGCAACGGCTGGCGCCGGCGAAGAATCGGAACACGTCGGCAATCGCCGGGATCTCGTCGTTCAGCGCGGCGCTGTAGGGCTTGCCGCAGTTGTCCGATTCCAGTTTGGCCAGCTCTTCGCCATGGGCTTCGATGGCATCGGCGAGTTTGAGCAGCAGCAGCGAGCGCGCTTTCGGCGGGGTATGCGACCAGCTGTCGAACGCGGCGTCGGCGGCGCGTACGGCAGCATCGACCTGGGCTTCGCTGGCTTCGTTGATTTCCACCAGCACACGGCCCAGCGCCGGGTTGAACACCGGTTGGGCGGGGCCTTCGCCAGCGAGCAGTTGGCCGTTGATCAAGAGTTTGGTTTGCATGGCATGTGTCCTCTTCGAAGCAATTATTTTTCTCTGTAGAAACCGAATCCTGTAGGAGCTGCCGAAGGCTGCGATCCTTTGATCTTTATCTTCAAAAAAACAAAATCAAAAGATCGCAGCCTTCGGCAGCTCCTACAGGGGTAATGGGGTGTCGGTTACTTGCCACCACTGCCCGCAACGCTCTCACCACCCCGGGTCAGGTAATAGGCACCGAGAATCGGCAACATGGTCACGATCATCACCAGCATCGCCACCACGTTGGTCACCGGCACATCCCGTGGGCGGCTGAGCTGGTTGAGCAGCCACAGCGGCAGGGTGCGTTCATGGCCGGCGGTGAAGGTGGTGACGATGATTTCGTCGAACGACAGGGCAAACGCCAGCATGCCGCCGGCCAGCAACGCCGAGCCGAGGTTCGGCAGGATGATGTAGCGGAAGGTCTGCCAGCCGTCGGCGCCGAGGTCCATCGACGCCTCGATCAAACTGTGAGAAGTACGGCGCAAGCGGGCGATGACGTTGTTGTAGACGATCACCACGCAGAAGGTCGCGTGGCCGACGATGATGGTGAACATCCCCGGCTCGATTCCCAATGTCTTGAAGGTCGCCAGCAGCGCGATCCCGGTGATGATCCCCGGCAGGGCAATCGGCAGGATCAGCATCAGCGAGATGCCCTGCTTACCGAAGAAGTCCCGGCGGTACAGCGCGGCCGAAGCCAATGTGCCGAGCACCATGGCGATCAGCGTGGCAATCGAGGCGATCTGCAACGACAGCTTTATGGACTCAAGCACGTCCGGCCGCGAGAACGCCACGCCGATCCACTTCCAAGTGAAACCCTTGGGTGGAAAGCTGAACGCCGCGTCTTCGGTGTTGAAGGCGTACAGGAAGATGATCAGGATCGGGAAGTGCAGGAACAGCAACCCGCCCCAGGCCGCGATGCGCAGGCCAAAAGAAGCTTTCTCAGAGTGCATCGAAGGCCCCCAGTCGTTTGACAATGGACAGGTAAATGGCGATCAGCACAATCGGTACCAGGGTGAAGGCGGCGGCCATCGGCATGTTGCCGATCGCGCCTTGCTGGGCGTACACCATGCTGCCGACGAAGTAGCCGGGCGGGCCGACCAGTTGCGGCACGATGAAGTCGCCCAGGGTCAGCGAGAAGGTGAAGATCGAGCCGGCGGCAATGCCCGGGATCGACAGCGGCAGAATCACTTGCATGAAGGTCTGGCGCGGCTTGGCGCCGAGGTCGGCGGAGGCATGTAGCAGCGACGGCGGCAAGCGTTCGAGCGAGGCCTGGATCGGCAGGATCATGAACGGCAGCCAGATGTAGACGAACACCATGAAGCGCCCCAGGTGCGAGGTCGACAAGGTACTGCCGCCAACCCCCGGAATGCCCAGCACGAACTGCAGGACCGGCTCCAGCCCCAGGTGCTGCACGAACCACTGCGCCACGCCGCCCTTGGCCAGCAGCAGGGTCCAGGCGTAGGCCTTGACGATGTAACTGGCCCACATCGGCATCATCACGGCGATGTAGAAAAACGCCTTGGTCTTGCCGGTGGTGTAGCGCGCCATGTAGTAGGCAATCGGGAACGCGACGATGGCGCTGGCAATCGACACCACAATCGCCATGCCCAGGGTGCGCAGGATGATGTCGAAGTTCGACGGCTGGAACAGCGCGGTGAAGTTCGCCAGGGTCAGGTCGGGGGTGACCGCCATGGTGAAGTCGTCGAAGGTGTAGAAGCCTTGCCACAGCAACGTCAGCAACGAGCCCAGGTAGATCGCGCCGAACCACAGCAACGGCGGCACCAGCAGCATCGACAGGTACAGGTTCGGCCGGCGATACAACAGGTTGGAAAACCTGCGCAACGGCGAGCCGCCTGACGAGGATTGAGAAATAGCCAAGGTGCTCATCTCACACCCCGCCTGCAAGGGTGTCGTGCAACTGGACCATTGCTTCCCGCGCCCAGCGTGCGCTGAGGCGCTGCCCGGTCTGGTGTTGCGCGCTGCTGTCGATCCACTGAATGTTGGCCTGGCTGATATTCAGGGTCTGGCCGTTTTCCAGTTTCAGTTCGTAGCGGGTGGCGCTGCCCTGGTACTGGATGTCATGCAGCAAACCGCTGACTTCGATTTCGTGGCTGGCCAGCGGGCCTTCGGCGAAGCGCACGTGTTCCGGACGAATCGAGAACGGCTGCGGATTGCCGCTGAGCTGCCAGGCCAGCTCGCCGCGAATCACGTTGGAGGTGCCGACGAATTCCGCCACGAAGGTGGTGGCCGGTTTCATGTACAGGTTGCGCGGGCTATCGACCTGTTCAATGCGGCCCTTGTTGAACACGGCCACGCGGTCGGACATCGACAGCGCTTCGGTCTGGTCGTGGGTCACGAAAATGAAGGTGATGCCGAGCTGACGTTGCAGTTTCTTCAACTCGCCCTGCATTTGCTCGCGCAGTTTCAGGTCGAGGGCGCCGAGGGGTTCGTCGAGCAGCAGTACGCGAGGACGGTTGACCAAAGCGCGGGCCAGGGCCACACGCTGGCGCTGACCGCCGGAGAGCTGCACCGGCTTGCGCTCGCCGTAGCCGCCGAGGGCGACCATCTCCAGGGATTCTTCGGCGCGCTTGAGGCGTTCGGCCTTGCCGATGCCTTTGACTTTCAAACCGTAGGCGACGTTGTCGCGCACGTTCATGTGCGGGAACAGCGCGTAATCCTGGAACACGGTGTTCACGTCGCGCTGGTACGGCGGCAGGCCGGCGGCCTCTTCGCCATGAATTCGGATGGAGCCTGCGCTCGGTTGTTCAAAACCGGCGATCAGGCGCAAACAGGTGGTCTTGCCCGAGCCGGACGGCCCCAGCATGGAGAAGAACTCGCCGTCCTGGATGTCGATGGAAACCCGGTCTACGGCTTTCACTTCGCCGAATTGACGGGAAACGTTGGTGAACTGGACTGCAAGCGTCATGGTGCGGTGCTCCAAAAAGGCGCGCTTTCTTTCAACGGAATCGAGTGTGCTGTGAAAAGATCGCAGCCTGCGGCAGCTCCTACAGGATTTGTAGAAGACGCCGCATCTTCGGTGCTCGCGGTCGTAGGAGCTGCCGAAGGCTGCGATCTTTTGATCTCAAGAGGGCTTAACGACCGCCCATGATCGCGATGTAGTCCTGGGTCCAGCGGCTGTACGGCACGAACTTGCCGCCTTCAGCCTGCGGGGTTTTCCAGAAGGCGATCTTGTCGAACTGGTCGAAACCGTTGGTCTTGCAACCTTCGGCGCCGAGCAATTCACTGCCCTGGCACGCTGCCGGCACTGCTGGCAGCGAGCCGAACCACGCAGCTACGTCACCCTGGACTTTCGGTTGCAGCGACCAGTCCATCCACTTGTAGGCGCAGTTCGGGTGCTTGGCCTCGGCGTGCAACATGGTGGTGTCGGCCCACCCGGTGGCGCCTTCTTTCGGGATGGTTGAGGCGATTGGCTGCTTCTCGTTCATCAGGCCGTTGACCTGATACGGCCAGGCGCCGGAGGCGACCACGCCTTCGTTCTTGAAGTCGCTCATTTGCACAGTGGTGTCGTGCCAGTAGCGGTGGATCAACGGCTGCTGGGCGCGCAGCAGATCGAGCACGGCCTTGTACTGGGCTTCGGTCAGTTCGTAGGGGTTCTGGATGCCCAGTTCCGGTTTGGCGGTCTTCAGGTACAGCGCTGCGTCGGCGATGTAGATCGGGCCGTCATAGGCCTGCACGCGGCCCTTGTTCGGCTTGCCGTCCGGCAGATTTTCCGCGTTGAACAACACACCCCAGCTGGTGGGCGCGGTCTTGAACACGTTGGTGTTGTACATCAGTACGTTCGGGCCCCACTGGTACGGGGTGCCGTAGGTCTGCTTGTTGACCACGTACCACGGTGCATCTTTCAGGCGCGGGTCGAGGTTCTTCCAGTTCGGGATCAACGCGGTGTTGATCGGCTGCACACGCTTGCCGACGATCAGGCGCAGGGAGGCGTCGCCGGACGCGGTCACCAGGTCGTAACCGCCCTTGGCCATCAGGCTGACCATTTCATCGGAGGTGGCGGCGGTCTTGACGTTGACCTTGCAGCCGGTTTCCTTCTCGAAACCGGTCACCCAGTCGTAGGCCTTGTCGCTCTCGCCACGTTCGATGTAGCCGGGCCAGGCCACAATATCCAGTTGGCCTTCGCCCGCCCCGACAGCTTTGAGCGGCTCGGCGGCCTGGACACTGGCGCTGGCCAGCAGCGCGGTGGTGATTGCACTGAGCAGTGCGGTCTTGTGCACGAACATGGGAATTCCCTCTTCTTTAAATTATGGTCGGGGCAGTTGTGAACGTGATGAAGCATGCCGTTGGTGGCTTGTTATTAGCGTAGTCAGAGATGCTCGCCATGGCGGGCCATGATGTGCCGCACCACGCTGTAGTCTTGAAGCGAATCGCTGGACAGGTCTTTGCCGTAGCCCGAGCGTTTCAGGCCGCCATGGGGCATTTCGCTGACCAGCATGAAGTGGCTGTTGATCCAGGTGCAGCCGTACTGCAAGCGCGCCGCGACCTGCATGGCCTTGTCGAGGTTCTGGGTCCAGACCGACGAGGCCAGGCCGTATTCCGAATCGTTGGCCCAGTCCACCGCTTGTTCCAGCTCATCGAAGCGAGTCACGGTGACCACTGGCCCGAACACTTCGCGCTGGACGATCTCGTCACTTTGCTTGCAACCGGCGAGCAGGGTCGGCTGGTAATAGAAGCCGGCGCCGGAGTGCACCGCCGCGCCGGTCACCCGCTCGATGTGCGGCTGGCCGAGGGCACGTTCGACAAAGCTGGCCACGCGGTCACGCTGGCGGGTGCTGATCAGCGGGCCGATTTCGTTGTCGGCATCGCGTTTTCCGGCGAAACGCAGGCTGCTGACGGCGGCGCCGAGCTCGGCCACCAGACGGTCATGAATCCCGGCCTGGGCGTAAATGCGGCAAGCGGCGGTGCAATCCTGGCCGGCGTTGTAATAGCCGTAGGTGCGTACGCCTTCGACCACGGCCTGAATGTCGGCATCGTTGCAGACGATCACCGGGGCCTTGCCGCCGAGTTCGAGGTGGGTGCGTTTGAGTGTCTTCGACGCGGCCTGGAGAATCTTCTGGCCGGTGACGATATCGCCCGTCAGCGACACCATGCGGATCTTCGGATGGCTCACCAGATGGCTGCCGACGCCTTCGCCGCCACCGCAAACGATGTTGATTACACCGCGCGGCAGGATTTCGGCGAGTGCCGGGGCCAGGGCCAGGATCGACAGCGGTGTGTGTTCCGATGGCTTGAACACCAGGGTGTTGCCGGCGGCCAGGGCCGGGGCGATTTTCCACGCGGCCATCATGATCGGGTAGTTCCACGGCGCAATCGACGCCACGACCCCGATAGGATCGCGCCGGACCATGCTGGTGTAGCCCAGCAGGTATTCGCCGCTGAGCTGGCCGGTCTGGCAACGCACGGCACCGGCGAAGAAGCGGAACACGTCGACCGTGGCATTCAGGTCGTCCTGACGGGCCAGGTGCAGCGGCTTGCCACAGTTCATGGATTCGAGGCGGGCCAGCAGGTCGGCGTTTTTTTCGATGGCGTTGGCGATCTCCAGCAACAGGTTCGAACGCTGTTGTGGCGTGGTCCGCGACCAACCGGCAAAGGCACGGTGGGCGGCGAGGATGGCTGCTTCGACTTGCTCGGTGCTGGCTTCGGCGATCCGGGTCAGGACTTCGCCGGTGGCGGGGTTGAGAATCGGCTCGACGCAGCCTTGACCGGCAACCAATTCACCATCGATCAACAATGCGGTGAACAACGGGGTCTGCGCGCCAGCCATTTTTCGGGTTCTCGTTTTTTGTGTGGCTTGTTGTGTAGACATGGCAGCGCTCCCTGTGACTGGGGCCCGGCCGTCTTTATTGGATGCAACAAGACTAGTTCGCGGACCCGAGGACAACAAATACTAAATACTGAAGGTGGCGTTCGATTAAATAGATGGCTTGCGCCCGCCGTGGGGTTGTTCGCGGGCGACCGTGAGAAACGGGTCCACCAGTGCCGGCCGCGCGGTGCCGCGACGCCACGCCAGGCCGACATCCAGGGTCTGGCTGAGGTCGGCGATCGGCCGTGCTTCGATGATGTCGCCCTCCAGTGACCACGGGCGATAGGTCATGTCGGGCTGGATCGATACGCCCAAACCGGCAGCCACCAGGCTTCGCACCGCTTCGGTCGAGGCTGTGCGCAGGGTGATGCGCGGTTGCAAGGAGGCTGCCGACCACATGCGCTGGGCGTTGCGGTCCATTTCATCGACGTTCAGTTGAATCAATGGCTCGCGGGCCACGTCGGCGAGGTTGATGCTGTCGTGTTCCAGCAGCGGGTGCTGGGCCGGCAGCCATAGCCGGTGCGGCGAATGGGTCAGCACTTCGGTCTGCAAGGCGTGGCGGTCTTCGAGATTGGACAGGATCAACACGCCGACATCGATCTCGCCGCTGACCAGCAAATGCTCGATGTACGGGCGCTCATCTTCCATCACGCGGATTTCCACGTTGGGGTAGGCGCGCTGGAAACGGGTGAGCAGATCCGCCAGGTAATAACCGGCCACCAGGCTGGTCACGCCGACGATCAGTTGCCCGGCGACCTGGTCGGTGCTCTGTTGCAGGCTGCGCTTGGCGTTATCCACCGTGGCCAGGATCAAGTGCGCCTGACGCAGGAATTGATGCCCCTGGTGGGTCAGGGTCATGCCCTTGGCGTGGCGGCTGAACAGGCTGACGCCAATCTCCTCCTCCAGTTGCTGGATCGCCAGAGTCAGGGTCGACTGGGAAATGAACGCGGTTTGCGCGGCGGCCGAGATCGAGCCGGTCTCGGCCACGGCGATGAAGTGACGGATCTGACGCAAGGTCATCATGGGAAAGCACCCGGTGGGCTGTTTTTATCGATTGGCGAGAGTGTATATCTTTTTTTCTGATAGGCCGGCGCAAGCGGCAATGCACGCACTGAGACAATGCAACATCTGGAAGCACTCTCGCCCACGGGGCGTGGGCACTTTCGTTTTAGGCTGGTGGTCTTGGTTTCAGGTTAAACGTTTTGTGGAGGCGGTAAATGAACACCCGTGGATTGCTCGATCAACTACTCAAATCCGGCCAGGATCTGTTGCAGAACAAGGCCGGCAGCCCACAGCAAAAGGGCGCGAGCGGTGGCACCAGTGCCCTCGGCAGTTTGCTCTCCGGCGCGAGTGGCGGGGCATTGGCGGCAGGCGCCATGGGCTTGCTGCTCGGCAGCAAAAAGGCCCGTAAAGTCGGGGGCAAGGTCGCGGTCTACGGCGGTCTCGCCGCGTTGGGAGTGTTGGCCTATAAAGCCTACGGTAACTGGCAGGCGCAGCAGGGCGGCGCAGCCGCTACGGAACCGCAAACCCTGGACCGCGTGCCGGCCGCACAAGTCGAGCTGCACAGTCAGGCGATTCTCAAGGCGCTGGTGGCCGCGGCCAAGGCTGATGGTCATGTCGATGAGCGTGAGCGTGCCTTGATCGAAGGCGAATTCACCCGGCTCGACAGCGACCAGGAACTGCAACACTGGCTGCACGCCGAACTCAATAAACCGCTGGACCCGAGCGATGTCGCCCGCGCCGCCCGCTCCCCGGAAATCGCCGCCGAGATGTACATCGCCAGCGTGATGATGGTGGACGAGGAAAACTTCATGGAGAAGGCCTACCTCGACGAACTGGCGCGCCAGCTCAAGCTCGAGCCGGGGTTGAAAGCCGAGCTGGAGAAGCAGGTTCGCCAGGCTTCCCTGTAAACCTTCAGTCCGCCATCGCGAGCAGCCGGTCGACGCTCGATTGCTCGCGATGACAATTTCGGTCACAACACATTCCTTGATGACCATTGCACGGTCCCTTTCTGCCCAATCACCCCTGGCACCCATCCCCTCCATTAGCGGACAGTCCCCCCAGAGCTCATCCCGCCTTTTTTTGGCGGGATGAGAAGTGGTGCGCAACCGTCTTATAAATGAAACACCGCCCTCAGCTATACTCCCCGCATTTCGAATCAGGCCCCGAGGATTGACTGTGAAGAACTGGACGTTACGCCAACGCATTTTGGCGAGCTTTGCGGTAATTATCGCCATCATGTTGCTGATGGTGGTCGTGTCGTATTCCCGTTTACTGTCGATTGAGTCCAGTGAGAACGTTGTGCGCTCGGACAGTGTTCCCGGGATTCACTACAGCTCCCTGATTCGCGGTGCCTGGGTCGATGATTACGTGCTGACCCAGCAACTGATCGGGCTGGGGGGCGGTCGAGGCATGACCCAGGCTGACAAGGATATGTACCAGGGTATTGAGGAACGGCTGCAACGCGCGATGGCCAGCTACCGGGGTACCATCTTCGAGAAAGATGATCGGGCAAGGTTCGAGGAGTTTGAAAAGCTGCACGATCAATATGACAAGCTGCTCGAAGAGGTGCTCGATGCCTACCAGCAAAAGGACTTCGAACAGGCCCGTCGCATCCTCGCCGAACAGATGACCCCGGCATGGGCTGCCGGCCGCAAACAGCTGGATGAACTCATTGAGTTCAACAGGGAGGCGGCTGAGGCGGCCACTGACTCGATCATTTCATCGGTAGCGGTGGCGAAGCTGATCATGGGCATTTCGTTGCTGGTCGCAGTCATTAGTGCCGGGTTGTGTGGTCTTTTGTTGATGCGCGCGATCATGGCGCCGATGAACCGCATTGTGCAGATCCTCGAAATAATGCGTACCGGCGATCTCAGCAGTCGTCTGAACCTTGCGCGCAAGGACGAATTCGGCGCCGTGGAAACCGGCTTCAACGACATGATGACCGAGCTGACGTCCCTGGTGTCCCAGGCCCAGCGTTCCTCGGTGCAGGTCACCACCTCGGTGACCGAGATTGCTGCCACCTCCAAGCAACAGCAAGCGACCGCCACCGAAACCGCCGCCACCACCACCGAAATCGGCGCGACGTCCCGTGAAATTGCGGCCACTTCGCGGGATCTGGTGCGCACGATGATCGAAGTCTCCACCGCCGCCGATCAGGCCTCGGTACTTGCCGGTTCCGGGCAGCAAGGGCTGGCGCGGATGGAAGAGACCATGCACTCGGTGATGGGCGCGGCTGATCTGGTCAACGCCAAACTGGCGATCCTCAATGAGAAGGCCGGCAACATCAATCAGGTGGTGGTGACCATCGTCAAGGTCGCCGACCAGACCAATCTCCTGTCCCTCAACGCCGCCATCGAGGCCGAAAAGGCCGGTGAGTACGGCCGCGGTTTTGCCGTGGTCGCCACCGAAGTGCGGCGCCTGGCGGATCAGACGGCCGTGGCCACCTACGACATCGAACAGATGGTGCGCGAGATCCAGTCGGCGGTGTCGGCCGGGGTCATGGGCATGGACAAGTTCTCTGAAGAAGTGCGCCGCGGCATGTCCGAGGTGCAGCAAATCGGCGAGCAGTTGTCGCAGATCATCCATCAGGTTCAGGCGTTGGCGCCGCGGGTACTGATGGTCAATGAGGGCATGCAGGCCCAGGCCACCGGTGCCGAGCAGATCAACCACGCACTGGTGCAGTTGGGTGATGCCAGCAGCCAGACCGTCGAGTCTCTGCGCCAGGCCAGTTTCGCCATCGACGAGCTGAGCCAGGTGGCCGTCGGGCTGCGCAGCGGCGTTTCGCGATTCAAAGTCTGATGAGCGAACCCACGGCCAAACGCACCGCCGTGAAGCAGGCGCTGCATGCATTGTTTCTGGTGTTTCGCCTCGGCAACGAGCGCTATGCCTTGAAGGCTATCGAAGTGGCTGAAGTGCTGCCGCGCTTGCCCTTGAAACCCATTGCCCATGCGCCTGTATGGGTCCCCGGGGTGTTCGCCTATCGGGGCGCGGTGGTGCCGGTGATCGACTTGAGCGCGCTGACCTTTGGTACGCCTGCACAGGCCCGTACCAGTACGCGACTGGTGCTGGTCAACTATCGCCCGGATGAAACCGCCGAATCGCGGCTGCTCGGTCTGATTCTGGAACAGGCGACTGACACCTTGCGCTGCGATCCGGCGGATTTTCAGCCCTACGGCCTGGACAATCGCCAGACGCCTTACCTCGGGCCGGTCCGCAGGGACGAGCAGGGCTTGCTGCAATGGGTGCGGGTCGGCGATCTGCTGGACGATCAGGTTCGCGCTTTACTGTTCCCCTCGCCGCCACTGGATCCGGCGCTGCTGGAGGCGCGCTCATGAACAGCGATCAGCGTTTTTTTGACTTCCTCAAAGAACGTATCGGCCTCGACGTGACTTCCGTGGGGCCGGCGATCATCGAGCGAGCGGTGCGCCAGCGCAGCATCGCTGCGCAAGCACCTTCGGCCGATGAGTATTGGCGCACCCTGCAGGGATCGCGGGACGAGCAGCAGGCTTTGATCGAAGCGGTGATCGTTCCGGAAACCTGGTTCTTCCGCTATCCGGAGTCCTTCGTCACCCTGGCGAATCTGGCGAGCAAGCGTCTGGCCGAGATCAACAACCTGCGCGCACTGCGGATTCTCAGCCTGCCGTGCTCCACTGGCGAAGAACCGTACTCGATCGCCATGGCGTTGCTCGATGCCGGGCTCAAACCGCACCAGTTCAAGGTCGACGGCCTGGACGTCAGCCCGTTGTCAGTGGAAAAAGCCCGGCGGGCGTTGTACGGCAAGAATTCCTTTCGGGGTGACGACATTGCGTTTCGCGACCGTCATTTCATCGCCGAAGGCGAGAGCTATCGCCTCGATCAGCGCGTGCTTGAGCAAGTGCGCCTGCAGGTCGGCAACCTGCTGGATCCGGCCTTGCTGGCCGGTGAACCGCCCTTCGATTTCGTGTTTTGTCGCAACCTGCTGATCTATTTCGACCAGCCGACCCAGAAGCAAGTCTTCGAAGTGCTCAAGTGCCTGACCCACGTTGACGGCGTGCTGTTTATCGGTCCGGCCGAGGGCAGTCTGCTGGGGCGTTTGGGGATGCGCTCGATCGGTATCGCACAGTCCTTCGCGTTCAGTCGACAGGGGACTGCGGACCCTGATCCCTTGCCGGTATTCGTTCCTGCACCATTGCCAGTGCCGCAACCGCTGCGCAATCCACCGCCTGCGCCGGTGCGCAGCCGTCCGTTTGCCCAGGTTGCGCCGCTGCGGCCTGCGCCTGCCAACTCCGGCTCCGACACTGCCGCGCTGCTGGCCAATATCGCCGTGCTGGCCGATGAAGGCAAAAGCGCCGAGGCGCGAGCGGCATGTGAAAGCTACTTGCGCAGCCATGAGCCGGTGGCCCAGGTCTTTTATTGGTTGGGACTGCTCAGCGATGTGGCCGGCAATACCCTTGAAGCCCAGGGTTTTTACCGCAAGGCGTTGTACCTCGAACCGCAACATCCTGAAGCGTTGATGCACCTGGCCGGTTTGTTGCTGGCCCAGGGCGACGCGATGGGTGCCAGACGATTGCAGGAGCGTGCCGCCCGCAGCGCACGCGCCGCCGACAGTGAGCGTAAACGATGATCGCCGCCGACACCTTTAGCGTCACCCGGGATGCCCAGGCCATCGACGATTGCTGGAACCGCATTGGCATCCACGGTGACAAATCCTGCCCGCTGCTCAGCGAGCATATTCATTGCCGCAATTGTGCGGTGTATTCGGCGGCCGCCACACGTTTGCTCGATCGCTATGCGTTGCAGCAGGAAGATCGCGGGACCGTGTCCGTCTCGGTCGAGAGCGAGGTGAAAACCCGCTCGCTGTTGATGTTCCGTCTGGGGGAAGAGTGGCTGGGGCTCGCGACCCGTAGTCTGGTCGAGGTGGCGCCGCTGCAAGCGATTCACTCGTTGCCGCATCAACGTTCCCTGGCCTTGCTCGGCGTGGCGAATGTGCGCGGCGCGCTGGTTGCCTGCCTGTCGCTGGTGGAGCTGCTCGGGCTCGACGGCGCCAGCAGCGTGGCCACCGGTGCGCGGGTCATGCCGCGCATGCTGATCATCGCCGCCGATGGTGGACCGGTGGTGGTGCCGGTGGACGAAGTCGACGGGATTCACGCCATCGACGAACGAACCCTCGATGCCGCGTCGCGCTCGGGTACCCAGGCCAGCGCCAAATACACCCGTGGCGTGTTGCAATTCAAAGGTCGCAGCCTGCGTTGGCTGGATGAAGAACAGCTGCTGTCCGCCGTGACCCGGAGCCTTACATGACCCCCGAGCAAATGCGCGACGCCTCTTTGCTGGAACTGTTCAGCCTGGAGGCCGAAGCCCAGACCCAGGTCTTGAGCGCCGGCCTGCTGGCGCTTGAGCGCGATCCGACCCAGGCCGATCAACTTGAATCGTGCATGCGTGCGGCGCACTCGCTCAAGGGCGCGGCGCGGATCGTTGGCGTCGATGCCGGGGTCAGCGTTGCCCATGTGATGGAAGATTGCCTGGTCAGTGCCCAGGAAGGCCGCTTGTTGCTGCGCCCCGAGCACATCGATGCGTTGCTGCAAGGCACCGATTTGCTGATGCGCATCGCCACACCGAACAACAACCCGGAGGCCACGGATATCGAGGCCTACGTGGCGTTGATGGCGCGGTTGCCGGACCTGACGGCCTCGTTGGTTGCGCCTGCCATATCGGTGATGGCCGAACTTCAGCTCGAAGCACCCGCGCCCAAGGTCGAGCCGCCGGCGCCTGTCGTCGAAGCACCATCGACGCCAGCTCCGCGCAAGACCAAGCGCACCACCGAAAACGGCGAGCGTGTGCTGCGTGTCACTGCCGAGCGCCTGAACAGCCTGCTCGATCTGTCGAGCAAATCCCTGGTGGAAACCCTGCGGCTCAAACCGCACCTGGCGACCATGCAGCGACTCAAGCGCATGCAGAGCAACAGCCTGCGCGCACTGGAGAATCTCAATGTGCATCTCAAGGATCACGCCTTGAGCCTGGAGGCCCGGGAAGCCCTTGAGGATGCGCGGCGTTTGCTCGCGCAATCCCAGCAACTGCTCATGGAAAAGAACGCCGAACTCGACGAGTTCGCCTGGCATGCCAGCCAGCGGGCGCAGGTGTTGTACGACACGGCGCTGGCCTGTCGCATGCGGCCCTTTGCCGATGTGCTGACCGGGCAGGTGCGGATGGTCCGGGATCTGGGGCGCGATCTGGGCAAACAGGTGCGGCTGGAAATTGAAGGCGAAAACACCCAGGTCGATCGCGACGTACTGGAAAAGCTCGAAGCGCCGCTGACTCACCTGTTGCGCAACGCGGTCGACCACGGCATCGAAACCCCGGAGCAGCGCCTGCTGGCGGGCAAGCCGGCTGAAGGTTTGATTCGCCTGCGCGCGTCTCATCAGGCCGGTTTGCTGGTGCTTGAACTGAGCGATGACGGTAACGGCGTGGACCTGGAAAAGGTCCGACGCAGCATCGTTGAACGAAATTTGTCGCCCGCACAAACCGCCGCGCAGTTGAGCGAAGAGGAATTGCTGACGTTCCTGTTCCTGCCCGGTTTCAGTCTGCGCGACACAGTCACCGAGTTGTCCGGTCGCGGCGTCGGCCTGGATGCGGTGCAGCACATGGTCCGGCAGTTGCGCGGTGCGGTGGTGCTGGAGCAGACGGCGGGCGAGGGCAGTCGTTTCCACCTTGAGGTGCCGCTGACCCTGTCGGTGGTGCGCAGCCTCGTGGTGGACGTCGGTGACGAAGCCTATGCCTTCCCGCTGGCTCATATCGAGCGCATGTGCGACCTGGAGCCGGCGGATATCGTGCAGGTCGAAGGCCGCCAGCATTTCTGGCACGAAGGCCGGCATGTCGGCCTGGTGGCGGCCAGTCAGCTGTTGCAACGTCCGGCCAGCCAGAACAGCGGAGAAACCCTGAAGGTCGTGGTGATTCGCGAGCGCGATGCCATCTACGGCGTGGCAGTGGAGCGGTTTATCGGTGAGCGGACCTTGGTGGTGCTGCCGCTGGATGAGCGCTTGGGCAAGGTGCAGGACATCTCCGCCGGGGCCCTGCTCGACGACGGCTCGGTGGTGCTGATCGTCGATGTCGAGGACATGCTGCGTTCGGTGGAGAAGCTGCTCAACACAGGTCGCCTGGAGCGCATTGCCCGTCACAGCAATCAGGTGGTCGAGGCGGCCCGCAAACGAATTCTGGTGGTGGATGATTCCCTGACCGTGCGAGAGTTGCAGCGCAAGCTGTTGCTCAATCGCGGCTACGACGTGGCGGTTGCGGTAGACGGCATGGACGGCTGGAACGCGCTGCGTTCGGAGGATTTCGATCTGCTGATCACCGACATTGATATGCCGCGCATGGACGGCATCGAACTGGTCACGCTGCTGCGTCGGGATAATCGCCTGCAGTCGCTGCCGGTGATGGTGGTGTCCTACAAGGATCGTGACGAGGACCGGCGCCGTGGACTGGATGCCGGGGCCGACTATTATCTAGCCAAGGCCAGTTTTCATGACGACGCCTTGCTCGATGCAGTGGTCGAGCTCATCGGAGGAGCACGGGCATGAGGATCGCAATCGTCAATGACATGCCCATAGCGGTGGAGGCCCTGCGCCGCGCCCTGGCATTCGAGCCGGCCCACGAGGTGGTCTGGGTCGCCGGCAATGGTGCCGAGGCGGTGCGCCAGTGCGCGCTGGACACCCCGGACCTGATTCTGATGGACCTGATCATGCCGGTAATGGATGGCGTCGAGGCCACGCGGCGAATCATGGCCGAGACCCCGTGTGCCATCGTCATCGTCACCGTGGATCGCCAGCAGAACGTGCACCGGGTGTTCGAGGCCATGGGCCACGGTGCGCTGGACGTGGTCGACACCCCGGCCCTAGGCTCCGGCAATGCCCAGGAAGCGGCCGCGCCGTTGTTGCGCAAGATCCTGAACATCGTCTGGCTGATCGGCGACAAGGGCAACCGCCCGCGCCCGGCGCCGGCACCGTTGCGCAGTTCGGGCTCTCGTCAGAGCCTGATCGCCATTGGCTCATCCGCCGGTGGACCGGCAGCGCTGGAAGTCTTGCTCAAGGGGCTGCCGCGTGATTTCTCTCCGGCCATCGTGCTGGTGCAGCACGTTGACCAGGTGTTTGCCGCCGGCATGGCCGAGTGGCTCGGCAGCGCCAGCGGCCTCGACGTGCGCCTGGCCCAGGCAGGCGAGCCGCCGCAAAGCGGCACGGTGTTGCTGGCCGGCACCAATCATCATATTCGCTTGCTGAAAAACGGCACGCTGGCCTACACCGCCGAACCGGTCAACGAGATCTACCGGCCCTCCATCGATGTGTTCTTCGAGAGCGTGGCCAGTTACTGGAACGGTGACGCCGTAGGCGTTTTGCTCACCGGCATGGGGCGTGATGGCGCCCAGGGGCTTAAACTCATGCGCGAACAGGGCTACCTGACCATCGCACAAGACCAAAGCAGCAGCGCGGTGTACGGCATGCCGAAGGCGGCTGCGGCCATCGACGCTGCCGTGGAGATTCGCCCGCTGGACAAGATAGCACCACGATTGCTGGAGATTTTCGCCAAATGAGCACCTTTTTCCTCATTCCTGGCTCAGGTAGTACTCAGGTGACCGCACATGACTGAATTACAACTCGACGACTTCAAGACCGACGAAAACGCCGCCATGGTGTTGCTGGTGGACGATCAGGCCATGATCGGCGAAGCCGTGCGCCGCGGCCTGTCGAACGAAGAGAATATCGATTTCCACTTCTGCGCCGACCCGCACCAGGCCATCGCCCACGCGGTACGCATCAAGCCGACGGTGATTCTTCAAGATCTGGTGATGCCGGGCCTGGACGGCCTGAGCCTGGTGCGCGAATACCGCAATCACCCGGCGACCAAGGATATTCCGATCATCGTCCTGTCGACCAAGGAAGACCCGCTGATCAAGAGCGCGGCCTTTGCCGCCGGGGCCAACGATTATCTGGTCAAGCTGCCGGACAACATCGAACTGGTCGCACGCATCCGCTATCACTCGCGCTCCTACATGACCCTGCTGCAACGGGACGCGGCGTACCGCGCGTTGCGGGTCAGCCAGCAACAACTGCTCGACACCAACCTGGTGCTGCAACGCCTGATGAACTCCGATGGCTTGACGGGGTTGTCGAACCGTCGGCACTTCGATGAATACATGGAACTGGAGTGGCGCCGTTCGCTGCGTGAGCAGAGCCAGTTGTCGTTGTTGATGATCGACGTGGACTACTTCAAGGCCTACAACGACAGCTTCGGCCACCTGGAGGGCGATGAAGCCCTGCGCAAGGTCGCCACGGCGATCAAGGATGCCAGCGCCCGGCCCTCGGACCTGCCGGCCCGATATGGCGGCGAAGAGTTTGCCCTGGTACTGCCCAATACCTCCCAGGGCGGGGCACGGCTGGTGGCCGAGAAGCTGCGCCAGACCGTGGCCGCCCTGAAGATCCCGCATAACTCGCCGACCGAAGGTTCGAGCCTGACCATCAGCATCGGCCTGTCGACCATCACGCCGAAAGCGGGCAGCAACTGCCGCGACCTGATCCTGGCGGCGGACAAGGGGCTGTATTCGGCGAAGAACAATGGGCGTAATCAGGTGGGTGTGGAGTGATCTACCCTATTTCCTGAACGACGCAAAGCCCTGTGGGAGCGAGCTTGCTCGCGATGGCGTTGTGTCAGTCGATAGTTCCATGGACTGACACGCCGTCATCGCGAGCAAGCTCGCTCCCACAATGGCCTCAATGGCTGTAAAGAACGCCTGTAACCCCGTCTTTTCGGCCAAGCGGACTGCCGTTTTCGGCTGTTTCCCGGTATACTCGCCGGCTTTCAAAAGTTCGCCAACGAGTGCTGCCCGTCATGGAAATCAACCCGATCCTGAACACCATCAAGGACCTGTCCGAGCGCTCCGAAACTATTCGGGGGTATCTTTGACTACGATCAAAAGCATGAGCGTCTGACCGAAGTCAATCGCGAGCTTGAAGATCCGAGTGTCTGGAACAAACCTGAATACGCCCAGGAACTGGGCCGCGAGCGCGCTGCGCTGGCGCAGATCGTCGATACCCTGGACGAATTGAACACGGGTCTGGCCGATTGCCGCGACCTGTTGGACATGGCCGTTGAAGAGAACGACGAAGGCGCAGTGGGCGATGTCGTCGCCGAGCTGGCCCGTCTCGAGGAAAGTCTGGCCAAGCTGGAATTCCGCCGCATGTTCAGCCATGAAATGGACCCGAACAACGCCTACCTGGACATCCAGGCCGGTTCCGGCGGCACAGAAGCCCAGGACTGGGCCAACATTCTGCTGCGCATGTACCTGCGCTGGGCCGACAAACGCGGCTTCGACGCGACCATCATGGAGCTGTCGGCTGGTGAAGTCGCCGGGATCAAGGGCGCGACCGTGCACATCAAGGGCGAATACGCCTTTGGCTGGTTGCGAACCGAGATCGGCGTGCACCGTCTGGTGCGCAAGAGCCCGTTCGACTCCGGCAACCGTCGCCACACCTCGTTTTCCGCGGTGTTCGTCTCGCCAGAGATCGATGACAAGGTGGAAATCGAAATCAACCCGGCAGACTTGCGGATCGACACCTATCGCTCCTCCGGTGCCGGTGGTCAGCACGTAAACACCACCGACTCGGCCGTACGTATCACCCACGTACCGACCAACACCGTGGTCAGCTGCCAGAACGAACGTTCCCAGCACGCCAACAAAGACACCGCCATGAAAATGCTGCGGGCCAGGTTGTACGAGCAGGAAATACAGAAGCGCAACGCGGCGTCCCAGGCGCTGGAAGACACCAAGTCCGATATCGGCTGGGGTCATCAGATCCGTTCGTACGTGCTCGATGCCTCGCGGATCAAGGATCTGCGCACCAACATCGAACGCAGCGACTGTGACAAGGTGCTCGATGGCGACATCGACGAATACCTGGAAGCAAGCCTGAAGTCCGGGCTGTAAGCAATGCAATACCGGATCGCCTGACACAGCGCGATCCCTGTGGGAGCGGGCTTGCCCGCGATCCCCAGCCGCAGGCTGGGGACAACGAACCTGATGGAATATTTAAAGACATGAGCGACCTAGAACTCGACCCGCAAGCCCTGCAACAGGAAGAAAACTCCCTGATCGCCCTGCGCAAGGAAAAGCTTGCTGCCGAGCGCGCCAAGGGCAATGCCTTCCCGAACGACTTCCGCCGCGAAAACTACTGCGAACAACTGCAGAAACAGTACGCGGACAAGACCAAGGAAGAGCTGGCAGAAGCTGCAATCCCGGTCAAGGTTGCCGGTCGCATCATGCTCAACCGTGGTTCGTTCATGGTGATCCAGGACATGACCGGTCGCATCCAGGTCTACGTCAACCGCAAGACCCTGTCCGAAGAAACCCTGGCCGCGGTGAAAACCTGGGACATGGGCGACATCATTGCAGCCGTTGGCACCCTGGCCCGTTCCGGCAAGGGCGACCTGTACGTTGAAATGACCAACGTGCGCCTGCTGACCAAATCCCTGCGCCCGCTGCCGGACAAGCACCACGGCCTGACCGACACCGAGCAGCGCTATCGCCAGCGTTACGTTGACCTGATCGTCAACGAAGACGTGCGCCAGACGTTCCGCGTGCGTTCGCAAGTCATCGCCCACATCCGCAGCTTCCTGATGCAGCGTGACTTCCTGGAAGTGGAAACGCCGATGCTGCAGACCATTCCGGGCGGCGCGGCAGCCAAGCCGTTCGAAACCCACCACAATGCGCTGGACATGGGCATGTTCCTGCGTATCGCGCCGGAGCTGTACCTCAAGCGCCTTGTTGTTGGCGGCTTCGAGAAAGTGTTCGAGATCAACCGCAACTTCCGTAACGAAGGCGTTTCGACTCGTCACAACCCTGAATTCACCATGTTGGAGTTCTACCAGGCCTACGCCGACTACGAAGACAACATGGACCTGACCGAAGAACTGTTCCGCGAGCTGGCGCAGCTGGTTCTGGGCAGCACCGACGTGCCGTACGGCGACAAGGTGTTTCACTTCGGCGAGCCGTTCGTGCGTCTGTCGGTGTTCGACTCGATCCTCAAGTACAACCCTGAGCTGACCGCCGATGATCTGAACGACATCGACAGGGCTCGCGCCATCGCCAAGAAGGCCGGCGCCAAGGTGCTGGGCTTCGAAGGCCTGGGCAAGCTGCAGGTGATGATTTTCGAAGAGCTGGTCGAGCACAAGCTGGAGCAGCCGCACTTCATTACCCAGTACCCGTTCGAAGTGTCGCCGCTGGCCCGTCGCAACGACGACAACCCGAACGTCACCGACCGTTTCGAGCTGTTCATCGGTGGTCGTGAAATCGCCAACGCCTACTCCGAGTTGAACGACGCGGAAGACCAGGCCGAGCGCTTCATGGCCCAGGTGGCCGACAAGGACGCCGGCGACGACGAAGCCATGCACTACGACGCCGACTTCGTTCGTGCGCTGGAGTACGGCATGCCGCCAACGGCGGGTGAGGGCATCGGTATCGACCGTCTGGTGATGCTGCTGACCAACTCCCCGTCGATCCGCGACGTGATCCTGTTCCCGCACATGCGGCCGCAAGCGTAAGTGTTTCAAATAAAAAGCCGCCTTTGAGGCGGCTTTTTATTGCCTGTCTGGTACAAACGTATCAACTTGTTACTTTCATCTGAGAGGAAATACCTGTCGTGATTCGTGCAATAGCTCAAGAAGGTGCAGCGGGTATCGCCACTGCGGTCGCTGAAAGCGTTCAGTACCAGGGCCGCAAGGCCAGCCGACAGGGCAGCGAACAGCGACGACAGGAAATCCTGGATGCCGCCATGCGCATTGTCGTGCGCGATGGCGTGCGCGCGGTCCGGCACCGTGCGGTGGCCGCCGAGGCACAAGTGCCGTTGTCGGCGACCACTTACTATTTCAAGGATATCGATGACCTGCTCACCGATACCTTCGCCCAATACGTGGAACGCAGTGCGGCGTACATGGGCAAGCTTTGGGTGAACAACGAGGGCCTGCTGCGCGACATGATCGACAGGGGCGATGGCAGCCCGCAGGCACGCTCGAAACTGGCGGACGACATTGCACGGCTGATGACCGATTACGTTCACCGGCAACTGGTCAATCGCCGCGAACATTTGATGGCCGAGCAGGCGTTCCGTCAGGAGGCATTGCTCAACCCGCGCCTGGCCGAACTGGTGCGCTCGCATCAGCAAATCCTGTTGCAGGGCTCTTGCCAGCTGTTCCAGGTGCTGGGCTCGCGCGAGCCGCATCAGGATGCCAAGGTGTTGACGGCGATTATCGGCCGGATGGAATATCAGGGCCTGCTCAACGTAGACGAGCCTGCCGCCGAAGAGGAAATGCTCGGCATCCTGACGCGCTACATGCACCTGGTGCTGGCGTCGGTGTGATTCCGGGCACGAGTTAACCCTGTAGGAGCGGTATGTTCATAGGGAGTATTGAATGAAAGCCTGGCGTGTCGTTGTGATCGCCTTGTCGTTCCTGCTGCTCAGTGGCTGTCTGGTGACCTTCAAGGAACCGCTGCCTGTCAGCGAACCCGCGCCCAAGGGATTGCTCGGTAAATGGACCAGCACCAATGCCTGGGGCGAACCGCTCAACCTCGAACTGACCCGCATCGGCGACAACCGCTATCAGGCTGTCAGCTATTACCGGACCAGGCCCAGGGAACGGGAGGCCTATCCCTTCACAGTGACGCGCCATGGCAACCGCTGGTATCTGTCGGCGAAGGTGCCGGCGCAGTTCGGCGGGCATTTCACCATTGGCGGGTTTGAACTGACCGACAAGCATGAGCTGGTGGTCTACAACCTCGACCTCGACCAGATCAACCAGGCCATGAAGCAAAAAGCCCTGAGCGGTGAAAGCTTCCAGACCCACGACGGCGATGGCGTATTGATCGACAGCCACATGGATCAAGTCGCCGCCTACCTAGACGACCCGGCCAATTCCGATGTGTTCGTCGAAGCCGTACGCTACCAGCGTCAGGCCAAAGCCAAATAAGCAGCACAAACAGGTTTCTACAGGAGTTTCGGGTGGACGATTACCAACAGTCGATACGCATTTTATCCGATCGCATCGTGCTGGCGCAGACGCCGATCCGCGTTCTCGATGCGGTCAAGTGGGACGACAACATTCGTAAGGGTTTCCTCAAGGCCAAGGGCAAGGAAATGCCGGCGGTGGATCGCGACTACTATCTCAACCGGCCGTTGGCGTTCGATTCCAGCAAAGTGAAGCTGGAGTTCCAGAACATCGAGCGCGACATCACCCGCCAGCTCGGTCAGTTCAACCCGGTCGGCCAGATCATGCGCCGCATGTGCAAGGAATACCGCATGGTGGTGCGCATGCTCGAAGCGCGTGGCACCGAGGATTTCGGCCTGATCTCCCAGGAGTTGTACGGCGCCGCGTCCGACGCGTTCCACGCCGGTGACCCGACGCTGTCCGACCTGGGCATGATGTTGTCCGAATACCTGAACAACATCGACGGTCGTGGCGACCTCAAGGATGAGCCGAAGACGTTGACCGCCAAAGATGCCGTCAACCTGCTGCAACACCGCTTGAACAAGGTGTTCGGCGAGGCCGAGGAAACCATTCGGGTGTTCGAGTCCGACGGGATCGTCGCCGATGCGGCGGCGGGCGCCGACTACATCAAGATCCGCGCCGACGCGATGTTCAACGACCGCGATGTGCGGGCGCTGGAAGTCCATGAAGGGTTGGTGCATGTCGGCACCACCCTCAACGGCCTGAACCAGCCGATCTGCACCTTCCTCTCCAAGGGGCCGCCCTCGTCGACCGTGACCCAGGAAGGCCTGGCGATCCTGATGGAAATAATCACCTTCGCCTCGTACCCGAGTCGTCTGCGCAAACTGACCAACCGCACCCGCGCCATTCACATGGTGGAGGAGGGCGCCGACTTCCTGCAGGTGTTCGAGTTCTTCCGCGAGCAAGGCTTCGAAATGCCCGAGAGCTACAGCAACGCCAGTCGCGTTTTCCGCGGCTCGGTGCCGACAGGTCTGCCATTTACCAAAGACTTGTCCTACCTCAAGGGCTTTATCATGGTTTACAACTACATTCAGTTGGCCGTGCGTAAAGGCAAGCTTGAGCAGATACCGCTGCTGTTTTGCGGCAAGACCACGCTGGAAGACATGCGCACCTTGCGCCAGTTGGTGGATGAAGGGCTGGTGGTGCCACCGAAGTATTTGCCGGATCAGTTCCGTGACCTGAACGCGCTGTCGGCGTGGATGTGCTTCTCCAACTTCCTCAACCACCTGAGCCTGGACCGGATCGAGGCGGATTACTCCAACATCCTTTAAGGCTGGTGAGATCCAAATGAGGGAGCGGGCTTGCTCGCGAAAGCGGTGTGTCAGCCAACTGAGATGTTGAATGTTAATCCGCATTCGCGAGCAAGCCCGCTCCCACAGGGGTATGTATTCCAATCTTCGCTGCGAGGTTTCAACGGATGAGAATCCTCGGCGTCCTCTGCCTTCTCCTGACCTTGACCGGTTGCAGTTCACTGCTGTTCTACCCCGAGCCCGGCCAGTTGTTCACACCGGAAAAGGCCGGGCTCGAATACCGCACCGTCACCTTGAACACGGCCGATGGTCTCAAGCTGAATGCCTGGTGGCTGCCGGCGAAGAAGGGGGTCGAGGTCAAAGGCACGGTGCTGCACCTGCACGGCAACGGCGGAAACCTGCCCATGCACTTGGGCGGGAGCTTTTGGTTGCCGAAAAATGGTTACCAGGTGTTGCTTGTGGACTATCGCGGTTATGGCCTGTCCGAAGGTGAACCCAGCCTGCCGGCGATCTATCAGGACATCGATGCGGCCTTCAAATGGCTCGACCAGGCACCGGAGGTCAAAGGCAAGCCGCTGATCCTGCTCGGCCAGAGCCTCGGTGGCTCGATGGCCGTGCATTACCTGGTCCAGCACCCGGAACGGCAGAAACAACTGAAGGCTATTGTCCTCGACGGTGTGCCCGCCAGTTACCGAAGCATCGGTCAGTTTGCCTTGAGTACTTCATGGTTGACCTGGCCGGTGCAGGTGCCGTTGTCGTGGCTGGTGCCGGACGGCGACAGCGCGATCAACTCCATGGCGCAACTCAAGGACGTGCCGAAACTGATCTACCACAGCATCGACGATCCTATCGTGCCTCTTTCCAACGGCATCCGACTGTATCAAGCTGCGCCGCCGCCACGGGTGCTGCAACTGACCCGTGGCGGTCATGTGCAGACGTTCGCCGACCCGGTCTGGCGCAAGGTCATGCTGCGTTATCTCGATGACCCGCAACATTTCAACGGCCTGCGCCGCCTGGGTGAAATTCCCAACTATCCGGCACCCCCGAATTCAGAAACCGAACCACCAGAGAGTCCGCAATGAGTGAAGAACGTAACGCCATCCCGCTGATCATCACCGGTATCTGCAGCATCCTCGGCACCGTCGGTGCCCTGTGGTGGTACGGCTACCTGCACTTCGCCAAGCCAGAGGATGCGTTGCTGCTCAACGAATTCACCATGCTCAAGACCGTGCCGGGTGAAGACTACAAAGTCTCCCTGGAGCCGGCCGCCCAAGTGGCACAGTGCATCGATGGCGTGCTGGTGCTGTTCGACATGGAACAGAAAGGCCTGACCGGCGTGCTGGTCGACAGCAAGAAAAAAGCCGTGCGCTGCATGGGGCAGGAGACACCGCAGAAGCTGGAGCAGTAAACCAGTCTGTGGCTATCAAAGTCCCCCTGTGGAAAATCAGTGTTTCTGTTTGTCGTCAGGCATCGACAAGTCATGCAAATGCCGACGGGACAGCGCCAGAAAACGCGGGGTCGGCCCGATGTCTTCGTACAGCGGATCGCCTTCTTCATCGGTGGCGACCACGGTCGTGCCTTTGACGTACGGGAAGCTTCTTTCCAGCTCTTCCAGTGCGGCGCCGATCAGATCGCCGAGCAGTTCTTCGGGATGCCGCTTGGGGTACATCTCGACGAGCGCGGCCAGGCGTGCGGCAGACTCCACGTCCAGATGAATCGAGTAGCCAGTGTCGGTCAGGCGACCCTTGGCGTTTTCTTCCCAGTGGTGGGCAAGCTCGCGGATTTTCATATTGACCTCATTGCGCGCCCGCTCGTGGCAGGCAGGGTGAGTGTCCGGCACTGGCCGGTGACAACCGTTGTACGGCTTACCGTTCAGACTAGCCTCAACAGGCAAGGTTTAAAGGCCCTTCGTCGTCTTGCTTGTAAGAACCTGTCTGGGGCGGCACTCTCTAGGTTCTTAGCCGCCCGGATTTTTGCTGGAGACCTGCTGATGACCGATATTGATGCACGCTTGCGCGAGGACGTTCACCTGTTGGGTGAGCTGTTGGGCAACACCATTCGTGAGCAATATGGCGATGGTTTTCTCGACAAGATCGAGCAGATCCGCAAGGGCGCCAAGGCTGACCGGCGCGGCTCCATGGACGCCGAACTCAGCGCCAGCCTCAATCAGCTGAGCGAAGACGAATTGCTGCCGGTGGCGCGGGCGTTCAACCAGTTTCTCAACCTGGCGAACATCGCCGAGCAATATCAGTTGATTCACCGCCGCGAGGAATCCCAGGAAGCGCCGTTCGAATCCCGGGTGCTGCCGGAGTTGCTCGCACGCCTGCGCGCCGAGGGACATGGCGCCGACGCGCTGGCCCGGCAACTGGGCCGGCTGGAGATCGAGCTGGTACTCACGGCGCACCCTACCGAAGTTGCACGCCGCACACTGATCCAGAAGTACGACGCCATCGCCGCGCAACTGGCGGCTCAGGATCACCGTGACTTGACCAGTGCCGAGCGCGAGCAGATCAAGACCACCTTGCAACGCCTGATCGCCGAAGCCTGGCACACCGAGGAAATCCGCCGCACGCGCCCGACGCCGGTGGACGAAGCCAAGTGGGGTTTCGCGGTGATCGAGCATTCGCTGTGGCAGGCCATTCCCAATTACCTGCGCAAGGCCGATCAGGCCCTGTACGCCGCCACCGGCCTGCGCTTGCCACTGGAGGCGGCACCGATTCGCTTTGCCTCGTGGATGGGCGGCGACCGCGACGGCAACCCGAACGTGACGGCGGCTGTTACCCGGGAAGTTTTACTGTTGGCGCGCTGGATGGCGGCCGATTTGTACCTGCGCGATGTCGATCGCCTTGCCGCTGAACTGTCGATGCAGCAGGCCAGCGATGAGTTGAAGGCCAAGGCGGGAGACAGCGCCGAACCGTACCGGGCAGTGCTCAAACAGCTGCGCGATCGCCTGCGGGCAACGCGTAACTGGGCACACGCCGCGTTGTCGACGCCAGCGCCGGCACCCGCCGACGTGCTGCAAGACAACCGCGAACTGCTCGATCCACTGGAGCTTTGCTACCACTCCCTGCACGAGTGCGGCATGGGCGTGATCGCCGACGGGCCGCTGCTCGATTGCCTGCGGCGGGCAGTGACATTCGGTCTGTTCCTGGTTCGTCTGGATGTACGCCAGGACTCGTCGCGGCACACCGCGGCGATGACCGAAATCACCGACTACCTCGGCCTGGGTCGCTACGAGGACTGGAGCGAGGAAGAGCGTATCGCCTTCCTGATGCGCGAATTGAGCAATCGTCGTCCCCTGTTGCCGACGTACTTCAAGCCTTCTGCCGACACCGCCGAGGTGCTGGCGACCTGCCGGGAAATCGCCGCTGCGCCGCAGGCGTCCCTCGGTTCCTATGTGATTTCCATGGCCGGTGCGGCTTCCGATGTACTCGCCGTGCAGTTGTTGCTCAAAGAGTCCGGCGTGTTGCGGCCGATGCGCGTGGTGCCGCTGTTCGAAACCCTGGCCGACCTCGACAACGCGGGGCCGGTGATCGAGAAGCTGCTGCTGTTGCCGGGCTATCGCGCACGCCTGCAAGGGCCGCAGGAAGTGATGATCGGCTACTCCGACTCGGCCAAGGACGCCGGCACCACCGCGGCGGCCTGGGCGCAGTACCGGGCGCAGGAGCGCCTGGTGGATATCTGCCGCGAACAACAAGTCGAGCTGCTGTTGTTCCACGGTCGCGGTGGCACCGTGGGGCGAGGCGGCGGCCCGGCCCATGCGGCGATCCTGTCGCAGCCACCGGGTTCGGTGGCGGGGCGTTTCCGCACCACTGAACAGGGCGAAATGATTCGATTCAAGTTCGGCCTGCCGGACATCGCCGAGCAAAATCTCAATCTGTACCTGGCCGCCGTGCTGGAGGCGACTTTGCTGCCTCCGCCGCCACCTACGCCTGAGTGGCGCCATTTGATGGACGAACTGGCCGCGGATGGTGTCAGCGCCTACCGCGCCGTGGTGCGGGAAAACCCGCAGTTCGTGGAGTATTTCCGCCAGTCCACGCCGGAACAGGAACTCGGTCGTTTGCCGCTGGGCAGTCGTCCGGCCAAGCGCCGGGCCGGGGGGATCGAAAGCCTGCGGGCGATTCCGTGGATCTTCGGCTGGACCCAGACACGCCTGATGCTGCCGGCCTGGCTGGGTTGGGAGGCGGCCCTGAGCAAGGCGCTGGAGCGTGGCGAAGGCGAACTGCTGGGGCAAATGCGCGAGCAGTGGCCGTTCTTCCGCACCCGCATCGACATGCTCGAAATGGTCCTGGCCAAGGCCGATGCCGATATTGCGCAGTCCTACGATGAGCGTCTGGTGGAGCCGAATCTGTTGCCATTGGGTGCGCACTTACGCGACCTATTGTCGCAGGCGTGCACCATCGTTCTCGGCCTGACCGGGCAGTCGCAGCTGCTGGCACATAGCCCAGCGACCCTTGAGTTCATCCGCTTGCGCAACACCTACCTCGACCCGCTTCATCTATTGCAGGCCGAGTTGCTGGCCCGTTCAAGAGTGCAGGACGTGGCGCAGGGCAGCCCGGTAGAACAGGCCTTGCTGGTGTCTGTGGCGGGGATTGCCGCCGGTTTGCGTAACACCGGCTAAGGTTTTTGCCGTGGGGTCAGGCATCCGGCAGGTGAGTCGGATGCCGCCATATGACGGGTTGAAAAGTGCTGTCAGGCGACAGTTAATGATGGGGTTGCGACTTGGGAAACTGTGCGCAATGGTCGCAAGAGGCAGCGGTTTCTCCGACTTTTGGCGTCTTGTGTGGGCGCAGCCTGCTGTGTATCTTGATCAGCCTTTGACCGTTTGGGCGGTCACGACCCTATTTTTGAGATTGGCCCCACGAGGCGAATCTGACGTTATCCATATAAAAAATTGAGGAGCACATCGATGCGCGTCATTCTGCTGGGAGCTCCCGGGGCCGGTAAAGGTACTCAGGCTAAGTACATCACCGAAAAATTCGGCATTCCGCAAATCTCCACCGGCGACATGTTGCGTGCAGCGGTCAAGGCCGGCACCGAACTGGGCATCAAGGCCAAGAGCATCATGGATGCCGGCGGCCTGGTGTCCGATGACCTGATCATCGCACTGGTCAAAGACCGCATCGCCCAGTCCGACTGCGCCAACGGTTTCCTGTTCGACGGCTTCCCGCGCACCATTCCCCAGGCTGAAGCCCTGGTGACTGCCGGCGTTGAACTGGATGCCGTGGTTGAAATCGCCGTTGAAGACGAAGAAATCGTCCAGCGTATCGCCGGTCGCCGTGTTCACGAGGCCAGCGGCCGCGTGTACCACATCGTCTACAACCCGCCGAAAGTGGCTGGCATTGACGACGTCACCGGTGAAGAGCTGGTTCAGCGCAAGGACGACACCGAAGAAACCGTGCGTCATCGCCTGTCGGTCTACCACTCCCAGACCAAGCCGCTGGTGGAGTTCTACCAGACGCTGTCGGCTGCCAATGGCAAACCGAAGTACAGCCACATCGAAGGCGTCGGTTCGGTTGAAGCGATCACCGCCAAGGTGCTTGCAGCCCTGAGCTGAAAAACCTGATCCGCTGCATCATCCACGGCCCGCTTGCGGGCCGTAGTTGTTTATACTGACGCACTTTTTTCTGATCTCTCTTGTGGATACATCGATGAGCACCTTGCTGGCCCTGGACACCGCGACTGAAGCTTGCTCCGTTGCCTTGCTGCATGACGGCAAGGTCACGAGCCATTACGAGGTGATCCCGCGCCTGCACGCGCAAAAGCTGTTGCCGATGATCAAGCAATTGCTGGCCGATGCGGGCACCACGCTGCAAGCGGTCGATGCCATCGCGTTCGGCCGTGGCCCGGGTGCCTTCACTGGCGTGCGCATTGCCATCGGCGTGGTGCAAGGCCTGGCGTTTGCCCTGGATCGTCCGGTGCTGCCGGTGTCGAACCTGGCTGTGCTGGCGCAACGTGCGCTGCGCGAACACGGCGCCACTCAGGTCGCCGCCGCCATCGATGCACGCATGGATGAAGTGTATTGGGGTTGCTACCGCGAAACGGCCGGGGAGATGTGCCTGGTGGGTGCGGAAGCGGTACTGCCGCCGGAGTCCGCTGGATTGCCGGCCGATGCCGACGGCGAATGGTTCGGCGCGGGCACCGGTTGGGGTTATGGCGAGCGTATCGCTGTCAGCCTGAGCGGGCAGGACGCGGGCATGTTGCCACACGCCGCAGACCTGCTGACCCTGGCGCGATTTGCCTGGGAACGCGGCGAGGCGATCGTGGCCGATGAGGCGCAGCCGGTATATCTGCGTGACAAGGTGGCGACGCCCAAGGCGCGTTAAGCCTTTACAGATCGCAGCCTGCGGCAGCTCCTACAGAAGATCGCATTTCCCTGTAGGAGCTGCCGCAGGCTGCGATCTTTTCCAGGCACCACCAATCGTCTTTTTCTAACCTCAGCTTTTAAACCTTTTGCCTTTTATGTGTTCTAGTTATCACTCGGCGGTTTGCGAAGTGGGTTTTGCGCCACTAAACTGCCATCACTGATTCCGAGTATGCACGTATGCGTATAGACGGCGTTTCCTCTCAGTCCTACCCCATCAAGCGCAAACTTCGCAAAGGCCGCGTGGTGGAAGACGACGCCATTGATATCGAAGGCGAGCTGGAATTCCCGACTGAAGAGCAACTGGCTGCCCGCGCCGCCAAAGCCTCTGCGCAAAAACTGAGCAATCTTCCCGCCCGTCAGCAAGACCTGATTTACCACCGTGCCATGAGCAAAAGCGTGGCGACAGCCCTGGCCAGCTACCTGAGCACCGCCGGTTTCGTCGATTGGGAAGCGGATGTGCTGGGTCTCGACCTGTACATCTGATGTTGCTGCCGTATTACCTCGGTTGTCCGTCCTGGAGCGAAAACGCCTGGCGCGACTACCTGTATCCGCCGGAATCCAGACCCGCCGATTTTCTTGATCTCTATTGCCAGGTTTTCAATGCCGTGGAAGGCAACACGACCTTCTACGCGAGCCCGGCTGCCAGCACCGTGCAGCGTTGGGCCGAGACCATGCCCGAACACTTTCGCTTCACCGCCAAGTTTCCCGGGGAGATCAGCCACGGTGGCGATCTGCGCGAGCAGTTGACCGCCGCCGAAACCTTCCTGCAATTGCTCAGCCCGTTGGGTGAGCGCGTGTCGCCGTTGTGGTTGCAACTGTCGAAAAGCTTCACGCCCCAACGTTTGCCTGAGCTGGCCGGGTTTATCGATGCCCTGCAGCGACCTCTGGCCGTGGAAGTGCGGCATGACGAGTTTTTCGCCAAGGGTGACAGCGAACGCATGCTCAACCGCCTGCTGCTGGATCGCGGAGTCGAACGTATCTGTCTCGATCCCCGTGCGCTGTTCAGTTGCACCTCGACCGAGCCCTCGGTGCTCCACGCCCAATCGAAGAAACCCCGTGTGCCGCCGCGCCCTGCGGCATTCACGCAATTCCCGCAGGTGCGTTTTATCGGCCATCCGACGCTTGAGGCCAACGATGCGTTCCTGGAGCCATGGGTCGAGAAAATCGCGTTATGGATCGAAGTAGGCCGAACTCCGTACATCTTCCTGCACACGGCCGACAACCTGCTGGCCGCGAAACTGGCGCAGCGTTTTCACGCCCGGCTGATGCTGCGTTTGCCTGGCTTGCCGGCGCTGCCTGAGCTATACAGAGAGCCCGTCGCCGAGCAACTTGGCCTGCTCTGAGGCGGACTCTTTTCCCTCTTCAGGAGCCTGCCCAATGGATGCGCAAACCCTTCGAGCCCAGGCGTTCAAAGCCCTTCACGAACGCCCCGGGGCTTTTGTGATTCCCAATCCGTGGGATGCCGGTTCAGCGAAAATGCTCGCCAGCCTCGGCTTCGAGGCGCTGGCGACCACCAGTGCCGGTTATGCCTTTTCCCAGGGTCGTGCCGATGGCGGACTGACCCTCGACGATACCCTGATGAACGTTCAGGCGATTGTCGCCGCCACCGACCTGCCGGTTGCCGTGGACCTGGAAAACGGCTTTGCCGACAACCCGGCCGACTGCGCGAAAAGTATCTTACGCGCGGCAGAGGCCGGAGCCGTCGGTGGTTCGATCGAAGATGCCACCGGCCGCGAAGAAGGCCCGATCTACTGTTTCGAACACGCCGTGGCGCGCATCGAAGCCGCTGTGGCGGCCGCTCGCAGTCTGCCGTTCCACTTTACGTTGACTGCCCGGGCGGAAAACTTCCTGCACGGCAAGCCTGATCTGGCCGACACCATCCGCCGCTTGCAGGCATTCGCCGAGGCCGGTGCCGATGTGCTCTACGCACCCGGCCTGCGCAGCGCTGAGGATGTGCTGGCGGTGGTGCGCGCCGTGGCGCCCAAACCGGTGAATGTGTTGATGTCGGGCGGCTTGAAGCTGACGGTCGCGCAGTTGGGTGAGATGGGCGTCAAACGCATTAGCGTGGGCTCGGCGCTGGCATTGGCGGCCTATGGTGAATTCTTCCGCGCCGCCGAAGAAATCCAGACGTCAGGCACGTTCGGTTTCACGTCCCGGTCGATGCCGTATCAGAAGGCCAATCAGTTTTTCAAAGGCTGAGGGAAGAGGGCGCGGTTGAGGATCAGGCGGCGATGCGCAGGTTCTGCAGGATGATTGGGCGCGCCCAGCCATTGTCGAAATCGAGTTGTTTCTGCTGCTCCACCCGTTCTTCTGGCGAGAACGGCGGGAACGGCTTGTCGAGCAGATCGAGTTCGAACTCGGCGATGGGCAGGTGCAGCGGACGCGCTTGCGGTGCAGGGCCAGCTTCTGGCACCGGCTGACTGGCGTTCAATACGATCGGGCGAACCCAGCCGCTTTCGAAGTCCTGCTGTTTTTGCTGAGCGACGATTTCATCCGCGGGGAACGGGGGGGACGGTTTGTCGGCCAGGTCCATTTCGAATTCGGCAATCGGCAGGAACAGCGGCTCGGGCGGGCGGATTACGTTGTCCTTCACGTCGCACTCGCGCTGGGACACGATGTGCGCCAGCAGGTCGCTGCCGACCGTGGGTTCAACAGGACTTTCGAGGTCGACCGGTGGAAAATTCAGGGATTGCGGCAGCACTTCACCCGACTGTTCGGCCAGCGCTCGGGCAAAGAAATCCTGCCAGATGTGGCTGACGCCGCTCAGTGCCTGGGTGTTTCGCAGGTTGTAGTCGCCGTAGGGCGAGATAAAACCTGTGATTGTGGGTTGAATGTCTGACATTTCTCTCGGTCGACGCTCAGCTCTGGCAAAATGCTCGATAGTTTTGTTATCGGCAGTTTTTGCCGATCATTAATTTTTTGAGCGTGTTTTCCGATGATTGATCAACCTGCGGCCTGCCGCATCCATGTCCAGGCCCTCGACGCGGCTTTCGAGCCACAAGCCGAGCAATGGGCCGAGCGCCTGGGCTTGCCAATGCAAGTGGCGGACGGCGAATTTGCCTTGCAGGTAGGCGACCAGGGATTGCAGTTGCAACAGCTGGGGCCGGATGCGCCCGGCCCGGTGCGGGTGGACTTCGTCGAAGGCGGTGCGGCCCATCGCCGGTTGTACGGCGGTGGCAGCGGACAAATGATCGCCAAGGCCGTTGGCGTCGCCCAAGGTGTGCGCCCGCGGGTGCTGGACGCCACGGCGGGGCTGGGCAAGGACGCGTTCGTGCTGGCCAGCCTCGGTTGCGAGATGAGCCTGATCGAGCGTCAGCCGCTGATCGGTGCCTTGCTGGAGGACGGCCTGGCCCGTGGCGCGGAAGATTTCGAGGTGGCGCCGATCGTGGCGCGCATGCGCTTGCTCAAGGGCAATTCGATCGAGGTCATGCGCAACTGGGAGGGCGAACCGCCCCAGGTGATCTACCTTGACCCGATGTTCCCGCACCGTGAGAAAACCGCGCTGGTGAAGAAGGAAATGCGCCTGTTTCGGCCGCTGGTGGGCGATGACCCGGATGCGCCGGCATTGCTTGAGGCCGCGTTGGCCCTGGCCAGCCACCGGGTGGTGGTCAAGCGTCCGCGCAAGGCGCCGTGCATCGACGGGCCGAAACCGAGTCATGCGCTGGATGGCAAGTCCAGTCGGTATGACATCTATCCGAAAAAAGCGTTGAAGCCCTGAACAGATCGCAGCCTTCGGCAGCTCCTACATCCGGGCGATGTGAACCCGATCCTGTAGGAGCTGCCGCAGGCTGCGATCTCTTTGCAAGCAACACTTTTTCTATTTTAATCAGGGCCGATAAGCCCGCATAAACAACCCCACCACTTCCCGCACATGGCTCTCCGCCTCTTCGCCAACCAGCGGTTCTCCGCAGCCATACAGCAAACGGAAATTCCCGGCGCCCTTGAGCAGGCAGAAGAAGTGCTCGGCCGCGTTGTGCGGCTTGTCGATGCGTAGCACACTACTTTCATCGATCTTGCTCAGCAGGCGCTCCATCCCATGCAGCATGCGCTCCGGCCCGGCTTCGAAGAATATCTGCGACAGCTTAGGGTCCTGGCTGCCCAGGGTCATCATCAAACGGTGCAGGTTCACTGATTCATCACTGTTGATCAGATGATGAAAACCGCGCGCGATGTTCAGCAGCACGGTTTCCACGGCCACGCCTTCCGGCAGTTCGAAGAACAGCGGTGGCAACTGTTCCTCGCACTTGGCCACCACAGCGGCGGAGAACAATGTCTCCTTGTCGTTGAAGTGGCTATAGACCGTCAGCTTCGACACACCGGCCTCGGCCGCGACGGCATCCATGCTGGTATTGGCATAACCCTTACTCAGAAACAGCGCTTTGGCCGCATCGAGAATCGCCCGGCGCTTGACCAGATCCTTGGGTCTGCCTGGGCCATTAGGTGCTGAAAGATTGTTTGGCATATTCGTTTTTATTACTGGACTGGTGAGTTTGCTATTAATAACATACTGCTCAGTATAATTATTCAAAGCACCATTAGCGAAAGGTCCTTCACCATGTTCCGCTATGCCTTGCCCCTCGCGTTGCCAGTCACCCTGGCTTTTTTATTGTCTGCGTGCGGTCATGAAGAGGCGTCGCAGGTTAGCGTGCGCCCGGCCATGGTGGTCCAGCCAGAGCCTTCGGCGCAGGCCATGGAAAGCTATCCCGGTGAAGTTCGCGCGCGGTATGAGCCGGACCTGGCGTTCCGTATCGGCGGCAAAGTCAGCCGACGACTGGTCGAGGAGGGGCAGCGGGTCAAGGCCGATCAACCCTTGGCGGAGCTCGACCCCCAGGACGTGCGCCTGCAACTGGAAGCCACCCGGGCCCAGGTTGCCGCCGCTGAAGCCAACCTGAACCTCGTGCGTTCCGAACGTGATCGCTACAAGACCCTGATGGAGCGCCAAATGGTCAGCCGCTCGCAGTACGACAACGCCGAAAACCTCTACCGCTCCGGCGAAGCGCGCCTCAAGCAAATCAAAGCCGAATTCAACGTTTCCAATAACCAGGCCAGCTACGCCGTGTTGCGTGCGCCGCAGGACGGCGTCGTGGCCAAGCGCCTGGTGGAAGTCGGGCAAGTCGTGGCTGCCGGGCAAACGGTGTTCACACTGGCAACCGATGGCGAGCGTGAAGTCTTGATCAGCCTGCCGGAGCAGAACTTCGGCCGCTTCAAGGTCGGTGAGCCGGTGTCGGTGGAACTCTGGACCCAACCCGATCAGCGATTCGAAGGGCGTATCCGTGAACTGTCGCCATCGGCTGATCCAAAATCGCGTACCTTCGCGGCTCGCATTGCCTTCAGTTCCGGCAAGGTTCCTGTCGAACTGGGCCAGAGTGCCCGAGTGTTCGTGCAGGCCGCCGACGTGGTTCCATTGTCCGTTCCGCTGTCTGCGCTGACGGCGGAAAACGGCGTGACCTATGTCTGGATCGTCAGCGCCAATAACACCTTGAAAAAGGCCCCGGTGCGGATCGGTGCCTTTGGCGAGAAAACCGTACCGGTGCTTGAAGGGCTCAACGCCAGCGACTGGGTGGTGGCCGCCGGTGTCCATGTGCTTCTCGAAGGGCAGCAGGTGCGCCCGGTGGATCGCTCCAATCGCGTGGTCAATCTGGCGGACAAGGAGTAAGCCCCGATGCGCTTCAACGTTTCCGAATGGGCGCTGCGTAATCGCCAGATCGTCCTGTTCCTGATGCTGTTGCTGGCGGTTGTCGGCGCACTTTCCTACACCAAGCTCGGCCAGAGCGAGGATCCGCCGTTCACCTTCAAGGCCATGGTGATTCGCACCAACTGGCCGGGGGCGACCGCCGAGGAAGTCTCGCGCCAGGTCACCGAACGCATCGAAAAGAAGCTGATGGAAACCGGCGAATATGACCGGATCGTGTCGTTCTCTCGCCCCGGCGAATCCCAGGTGACCTTCATCGCTCGCGACTCCATGCACTCGGTGGAGATCCCGGAGCTCTGGTATCAGGTGCGCAAGAAGATCAGCGACATCCGTCATACCTTGCCGCCGGGAATTCAGGGGCCGTTCTTCAACGATGAATTCGGCACCACTTTCGGCAATATCTACGCCCTGACCGGCGAGGGCTTCGACTACGCCGTGCTCAAGGATTACGCCGACCGCATCCAGATCCAGCTGCAACGGGTCAAGGATGTGGGCAAGGTCGAACTGCTGGGGTTGCAGGACGAGAAAGTCTGGATCGAACTCTCCAACGTCAAGCTCGCCACCCTCGGCTTGCCGCTGGCTGTCGTCCAGCAAGCCCTTGAAGAACAGAACGCGGTGTCCACGGCAGGTTTCTTCGAAACCAGCAGCGAGCGATTGCAGCTACGGGTGACGGGGAATTTTCAGACGGTCGACGAGATCAAGAACTTCCCGATCCGCGTCGGTGATCGCACCTTCCGCATCTCCGACGTGGCCGACGTGCGCCGTGGTTTCAATGACCCACCGGCGCCGCGCATGCGCTTCATGGCGCAAGACGCCATTGGCCTCGCGGTGGCGATGAAGGACGGCGGTGACATTCTGGTGCTGGGCAAGGCGCTGGAAATCGAGTTCGCCCGCATCCAGAAAAACCTCCCGGCCGGTATGCAGCTACGCAAAGTCTCCGACCAACCGGCGGCGGTGAAAACCGGTGTCGGCGAGTTCGTGCAAGTGCTGGTCGAGGCGCTGGCCATTGTGTTGCTGGTGAGCTTCTTCTCCCTCGGCGTGCGCACCGGCATGGTGGTGGCCCTGGCGATTCCGCTGGTGCTGGCGATGACGTTCGCCTGCATGTATTACCTCGGCATCGGCCTGCACAAGATCTCCCTCGGCGCGCTGGTACTGGCCCTGGGTTTGCTGGTGGACGACGCGATCATCGCCGTGGAAATGATGGCGATCAAAATGGAGCAGGGCTTCGACCGGGTCAAAGCCGCGAGTTATGCCTGGACCAGTACTGCGTTCCCGATGCTCACCGGTACGCTGATCACCGCGGCCGGCTTCCTGCCGATTGCCACGGCGCAATCGGGCACTGGTGAATACACCCGTTCGATCTTCGAGGTGGTCACCATCGCGCTGTTGGCGTCGTGGGTGGCCGCGGTGGTGTTCGTGCCGTACCTCGGGGAAAAACTCCTGCCGGACCTGGCGAAGATTCATGCCGCCAAGCACGGTGCCGGCCAGCCCGATCCGTATGGCACGCCGTTTTATCAGCGCGTCCGGCGTCTGGTGGAGTGGTGCGTGCGCTGGCGCAAAACCGTGATCCTGGCGACCGTGCTGTTGTTCATTGGCTCTATCGTGCTGTTCCGCTTTGTGCCGCAGCAGTTCTTCCCGGCATCGGGTCGCCTGGAGTTGATGGTCGACCTGAAACTGGCCGAAGGCGCTTCGCTGAGCAACACCGCCGACGAGGTCAAACGCCTCGAAGTGCTGCTCAAGGACAAGGCCGGGATCGACAATTACGTAGCCTATGTCGGTACCGGTTCGCCGCGTTTCTACCTGCCGCTGGATCAGCAACTGCCGGCGGCGAGCTTCGCCCAGTTTGTCGTCCTGGCGAAAACCATCGAAGAACGGGAAGCCCTGCGCACCTGGTTGATCTCAACCCTCAACGAGCAATTCCCGGCTCTGCGTTCGCGGGTCACGCGCCTGGAAAACGGTCCGCCGGTTGGCTATCCGGTGCAGTTCCGCGTGACCGGGGAGCACATCGAGGAAGTGCGGGCGCTGGCGCGCAAAGTCGCAGCCAAGGTTCGCGAGAACCCGCATGTGGTCAACGTCCACCTGGATTGGGAAGAGCCGAGCAAGGTGGTGTACCTGAACATCGATCAGGACCGTGCGCGGGCGCTGGGCGTGAGCACGGCGAACCTGTCGAGGTTCCTGCAAAGCTCCCTGACCGGTTCCAGCGTCAGCCAGTACCGTGAAGACAACGAGTTGATCGAGATCCTGTTGCGCGGCACCTTGCATGAGCGCACCGAGTTGTCGTTGCTGCCGAGCCTGGCAGTGCCGACCGATAACGGTCGCAGTGTCGCGCTGTCGCAGATCGCGACCCTGGAGTACGGCTTCGAGGAGGGCATCATCTGGCACCGTAACCGCCTGCCTAACGTGACGGTTCGCGCCGACATCTATGGCAAGGAGCAACCGGCGACGCTGGTGCAGCAGATCATGCCGACCCTCGATTCGATCCGCGCTGAATTGCCGGATGGCTACTTGCTGGATGTCGGCGGCACGGTGGAAGACTCGGCGCGCGGACAGAACTCGGTGAAGGCCGGGGTGCCGCTGTTCATCGTGGTGGTGTTGACCTTGCTGATGCTGCAGCTGCGAAGTTTCTCGCGCACGGCGATGGTGTTCCTGACCGCACCGCTGGGGTTGATCGGGGTGACGCTGTTTCTGTTGGTGTTCCGTCAGCCGTTCGGTTTCGTGGCCATGCTGGGGACTATCGCGTTGTCCGGGATGATCATGCGTAATTCGGTGATTCTGGTGGATCAGATCGAGCAGGATATCGCGGCGGGGCTCAAGCCTTGGCAGGCGATCATCGAGGCGACGGTGCGGCGGTTCCGGCCGATTGTGCTGACGGCGCTGGCGGCGGTGTTGGCGATGATTCCGTTGTCGCGCAGTGTGTTTTTCGGGCCGATGGCGGTGGCGATCATGGGGGGGTTGATTGTGGCCACGGCGTTGACGCTGCTGTTTTTGCCTGCCCTTTATGCTGCCTGGTTTCGGGTTCGCAAAGAGTCGGTTTGAGGGGTTGACCTTGGCGGCCTTCGGGCCGACCAGGTTCATGGGGATTTTTGTTGGCCGTGTGAATGAGTACATATCCATTGCTGCGGTAACGGTCACTTAGGGTTTCGCCCTTACGGCGAGTCACTTTTAACAAGCGCCTTAAAAGTAACCAAAAGCGCTCGCCCCTTACGTACGGCCCCTCGCTGAGGCTCGGCGTTCCTTCGCTCCGGCATTCATCCGAGGGCATTGCCCTCCGGTCGGCTTCGCTTCGACCTACATGCAATGAGTTCGACTGCGTCGAACGGCGCTGCGCGCCAATCCCCGGATGAACACCTCCACTCAGCCTTCCGAGGGGGCGGGTGGATCAAGATCAAGAGCTGCAGGCGAGCTAACGCTCGGCCTGATGAGTGGTGAGAAGCGTGGGTGTACGCCGATCTGCTTTGCTCTTCTGTGGGAGCGGGCTTGCTCGCGAAGGCGGCCTGTCAGCCGACCCATTTCTACCGAATGTACTCGGTCAAATTGTGGGAGCGGCGGTGCGGCGATCCGACTTGCCTGCGAAGGCGGCCTGGCAGCCAACCAATCCCTCACAGATGCACCCGACTCAATTGTGGGAGCGAGCTTGCTCGCGATGGCTGCCCAACAGTCAACAATGTTTTTCGCCCAAGCCAACCATTCAGACCATTCCCACAAGACTTTCAGCTTGCCCGTCGGAAGCACGATCTCTAGCCTTTACCCGTCGCTGCCAATTCAGCGGCCGGGACTGCAAGCCCGCGAATAGTCGTTAGGCGCCTACTTTGGGAGCTTCGCAATGATCAATGACAGTCCTGATTACTCTGCCTCCGAATCCGAAAAGCAAACGAGAACTTCATACCGCCCCTGCCCAATTTTCACCATCCGCCCAGGCGTCAATTCCGAAACCCTCCTTGTCCATGCCTATGAAACCCTTGCTTCAGCGAATGTGATGGCAACTGAATTGTCGTCCATCTTGAGCGGGCCAACCTGCAATCTGGCACTCGGCATTCAGCAGATGATTGTCCTGGCGCAGCTTTCGGTGAATCGCGTCCTCGATCAGCTGGATCCGCAGCAATAGCAATAGCAAAAGGAAAAAGCCCGCTGAACCTGTACCAACCAGCGGGCCTTCATTGTTCCTGCATTGATCTCGGCCCCGTCTGATATTGAGGCTAAAAAGCTCAGGTGTTGTACTCGGAGCCCGGTTTTACGCACGTTTGAGACAGCACCATGAAAAACCCACCCACATTGAGGGGCCGGTCCGATCCGGTGTTTGATCGGCTGTTGCGATCGCCCCACAAGGAACGCCTTTCGCAATACCTCGCCTTGCTCAAGCCCCTGGACGATCAGGGGCGTTACCTGCCGTTCGATTCATTGCGCTACCGCTGGGCGCCTGGGCTGGATTCGAACCTGTGCTGGGCCTTGGTCAAGAAAGCGCGGACTGCACAGTATTCGAACCTTTTGCCATTGGGTGAACCGGCGTGCTGGCTGAAATTCATGCTGACGCCGCAGGCGCAAAAAGCCATTTCCGTAGTGGATCGTCAGGCGACAACCGCGGTGCTGGAATACATGACTGGCCAGATTGGCGAGCGCGCTCATTTCAGCTATTTGCTCAATGATCTGATCGAAGACGAGGCCATCAGCAGCAGCCAGCTCGAAGGTGCGGCCACCACGACGCGGGAGGCCAAGGACATGCTTAAACGTCATCGCTCGCCGCGCACGCCGGATGAGCGAATGGTCATCGGTAACTTCAAGATGATGAACTTCGCCTGGGAGCAACGTTACGAGCCACTGAGCGTTGAGCTGATTGCAGCCATGCATCGGGTTGGCGTCGAGGGGATCGACGATTCGCAGTACTCGCCTGGAGCGTACAGGACCAACGATGACGTCGTCGTCCAGGATGGCGAGGGCAACACCGTGCATTCGCCACCGCCTGCAACAGGGCTCGTGTCACGTTTGCAGGTACTGACGAAGTGGATCAACCAACCCCACAACAACCCTCATCAAGCGAACTACCTTCATCCATTGATCAAAGCCATCGCGCTGCATTTTGTCCTGGGTTACGAGCATCCTTTTCGCGACGGCAACGGTCGGGTAGCGCGCGCGTTGTTTTACTGGTTCATGTTCAAAAATGACTACTCGGCGTTTCGCTACATCGCCATCAGTGTTTTGTTGCGCAATGCGCCGTTGAAGTACGGACGGTCGTATTTGAATACCGAGGCGGATGACCTGGATCTGACGTACTTCATCGATTTCCAGTGTTCGGTGGTGTTGCGGGCTGTGGGCAGTTTTACCGAGGCGTATCGGAAAAGTCTGGAAGATGCGCAGCAATTTGATTGCTGGTTGCGTGAAAGTGGTTTTCTCGATCAGCTCACCGAGAAACAACGTGCGTTGTTTCAAGTGGCCAGGAGCGGAATGGCCAAGGAGTTCACGGCGGTCAACGTGAAGGAGAATCTGGGTTGTTCCTACAACACGGCGTCGGCCACGCTAAATGGGCTGGTCGCGTTGAAGCTGTTCGAGAAACGCAAGATGGGGCGGGAGTGGGTGTTCTTCCTAAGGCCCGTATCAGCGGCCTGAACCTTTGTGGGAGCAAGCCTGCTCCCACAGGTTTTGTGTCGCGGCTCAGAGCGTACCAAACACCTTCTTCGCCAAACTGGTCGCCGCAGCCGCCGGGTTCTGGCGGATGGTTTCTTCCTGTTTGCCGATCATCTCGAACAAGCCATTCAACGCCTGCTCGGTGACGTAGTTTTCGACGTTGGCATTCTTCGCATCCACTACGCCCATTGTCGCTGCTTGCCCGGCGAACGAGTTGTACTGCTGGGCCAGGCCAACCTTGTCGGTGGCTTGCTTGACGATCGGCAGGAACTTGGCGCGGATCTGTTCGCGGCTGGTCTTGCTCAGGTATTGGGTGGCCGAGTCGTTGCCGCCGCTGAGGATGCCCTTGGCGTCTTCCACGGTCATTTTCTTCACGGCATCGACGAGGATGGGCTGGGCCTGGGTCACGGCGGTTTCCGCCGCTTTGTTCATGCTGGCTTCCAGTTCATCGACCTGGTCACCCATGCCGAATTGTTTCATCTTGCTTGCGACCTTGCCCAGCTTGCCTGGCAGTTCGATTTTCACGTCCGGGTCGTTGCTGAAGCCACCCGGGGTGCCGAGTTGTTTGACGGCCAGTTGCGCGCCTTGGGTCAGTGCGTCCTTGAGTCCGCCGGTGGCGTCTTTCTGCGACAGGTCGGTGAGGGACAGCGCCAGGGCGTTGGCACAGATCATCAAGCCTGCGCACAGGCCGGCAAAGCGGAGGGTAGGGCGGAGCATGGCAGCTTCCTTGTTCAAAAAAGAGAATTAGCGAACGGCGTCGACGCGGATTTTCAGCGGTTGCGGGTCCTTGCCATCAAGCTGCACGGCATGGTTTTCGGTGGTGATGAACATCAGCTTGCCGTCGACTTCGATGCGCGCGCTGACCGAGTAGCGATGGCCTGGTTTGACCTGCGCCGGATCGTAACTCAGATGAAATGGCAGTGGCACCTGGCCTTTGACCTGATCTTTCTGTTCGTCGAGGACAATGGCGGGTGCGTCGGTCAGAGACACGTCCTGCAAGCTCACGCTCAGGGTGGCGGTGGGCGGCAGGGCGCTGCGTTGCAGGTAGAAGACTTCGCCGTCGAGGCTGGCTTTCGGGGCAGGTTGCATGGATTGGCAGGCGCCGAGCAAAACCGTAAGCCCGAGGAGAGAGAGTTTTTTCATGAGGCGGATCCTTGTCATTGGCGCCTGAAGAAGACCGGCGCCAACGACAATTTAACGGATTTTTCCAGCAATATCGCTCAACACCCTGTTAATCGGTGGGTAACGAAGTTGTCGATTTCGGAAATGGCATTACGCAGACACGATCGACCCGTACTTCCTGTGGTTGCACGCAGCTGCCATCCAGCAACACCGGATGGTTTTCAATAGTCATGTACAGCACTTCGATACCGTCGGCGATTCGTGCGCTGATAGCATAACTATGACCGGGCAAGACATCGGATGCCTTATACTTCAGAGTGAAGTCCAACCCTGCAACGTCTGCGTTGGGCTTCACGTGCACGGCGATTTGGGCTGGTGCGTCAGCCAGGCTGACATCCAGCAGTTCGACGCTTACCGTTGAGTAAGGCCCCAACTCGATCTCTTGCGGGCAGTACACTTTGCCGCTGATAGTCTTTGCCAGTTCGCTGCTCATTTTGATTTCCTTATCCAGTGATTCGTCGAAGATGACGAGGGCCAAGCATAGGCGTTGACCCCGCCAAACCCTTGTAGGCGAAATCTTCAAATCAACGACGAAAATCCTTGAGCATCTGTGTTCCGTTTCATCGTCGCCAAGAGATTCAGGGCGCGATCGACGGCACCTGATCCGCCGCATCTTCACTGCGATGCAGCGCCACCTGCCGGATCGATAAACGAATCTCCGCCGGCAATACCCGTTTGGCCGCGCCTTCGGCCAGTTCACCGAGCAGTTCGTGATAGCTCAGCTTGCCCGCTTCATCGCGCTTGAACACGTCGAGGTCGAGCATCGTCTGGATGAAGTGGCGGAACAGGCTCTTGTCGAAGAATTCCGGGGCGTTCAGGCCATGCAGGATCGACAGGCGCTGGGCCATGACCGTGCACAGGTCCTCCAGTTCTTCGGCGCTGATGCTGTTCTGGCCACTGTTGAGCAACAGGGACACGGTCATGTAGAAGCGCTGCAAGGTCTGGGCGATGCTTTTCGACAGCAAGGTCAACAGCACGAAATGCCGCGAGCTTGGCGCCGGACGCAGGTACAGGTCATTCTCGAAACGCAGCAGGCCTTGTTCGACGAAGGCTTCCAGCCATTGATCGATCACCGCATCCAGTTCGTCCAGTGACCAGCGAATGAACAGCTCTGCTTGCAGGTACGGGTACAGCGCGCGGGTGTAGCGCAGGATCTGTTCGCGGCTCATGCGCGAGGCGCTCTGGAAGAAGCTCGCCAGCAACGCCGGCAGTGCGAAGATGTGCAGCACGTTGTTGCGGTAGTAAGTCATCAGGACCGCATTCTGCTCGTCCAGATACAGGATCTTGCCCAACGCATCGCTCTGCTCCGAGAGCAGGTCCATGTCCTTCACGTGCTCGATCAGCGCCCGGCCATCGCCTTCCGGCAAGGTGGTGTGCGGCGAATACGGGACCTTGCGCAGCAGCGCCAGGTACAGGTCCAGCACCCGCGCCATGGCCCGGTCATCCAGCGCCAGTCGGGTGGTGGACAGCAGTGCCAGCGCGACGAGGTTTACCGGATTGATCGCCGCCGCTTCGTTCAGATGCCGGGCGACTTTCTCGCCGAGGCGGTTGGTGGTTTCGTTGAGCCAGGCGGGTCTGAACTGCGGGCCGAGTTCCTGTTGGCGCCAGTCCGGCTGTTCGCCGTCGAGGAATTCCGCCAGTTTGATCGGCTCGCCGAAGTTCACCGCCACCTGGCCGAAGCGCTGTTTGAGCGCGCCGATGACTTTGAAAATATCGAAGATCGACTCTTTCTTCTTGGCCGCACCGCGCAGTTCGCCGAGGTAGGTCCGGCCTTCCAGCACGCGCTCGTAGCCGATGTACACCGGCACGAAGACGATGGGCATGCGCGACGAACGCAGGAAGCTGCGCAGGGTAATCGCCAGCATCCCGGTCTTCGGTTGCAGCATGCGTCCGGTGCGCGAACGGCCGCCTTCGACGAAGTACTCCACCGGGAAGCCCTTGGTGAACAGGGTGTGCAGGTATTCGTTGAACACCGAGGTGTAGAGCGGGTTGCCCTTGAACGTTCGGCGCATGAAGAACGCACCGCCTCGACGCAGCAGGCCGCCGATCACCGGCATGTTCAGGTTGATGCCCGCGGCAATGTGCGGCGGGGTCAGGCCGTTGCGGAACAGTAGATAGGACAGCAGCAGATAGTCGATGTGGCTGCGGTGGCACGGCACGTAGATCACTTCGTGACCCTGGGCGACCTTCTGCACGCCTTCGATATGGTTGACCTTGATCCCGTCGTAGATTTTGTTCCAGAACCAGCTCAGCACCACTTCCATAAAACGGATCGCAGTGTAGGTGTAGTCCGAGGTGATTTCGTTGCCGTAGCGCAGCGCTTGAGCTTTGGCCTTCTCCGGCGAGATGTTCTCGCGTTCGGCTTCGTCGAGAATCGCTTGTTTGACCTGTGGCTGGTTGAGCAGGCCTTTGACCAGGTTGCGGCGGTGGGAAATGTCCGGGCCGATCACCGCGGCCTTCAGGTTACGAAAGTGCACCCGCAGGATGCGCTGGGCCATGCGCACGGTGCGTTCGTGGCCCTTGTTGTGTTCGATCAGTTCGCGCAGGTGGATCGGCGCGGAGAACTGCACGCGGGTCTTGCGCCCCAGCACGATGACGCTCAGCAAGCGACGCAGGCGCCCGGTAACGGCCCAGCTGTCGGCGAACAGGAGTTTCCATGGGCTGTTTTCGCTGTCCGGCGACTGGCCCCAGAAAACGCTGACCGGAATGATCTGCGCATCTTCGGCGGCGTTCTGGCTCAGGGCGCTGACCAGGCGGGTCAGTGTCGGCGGCGCGCCGCGCTTGTCCTGGCGGCCGAGCCAGTCAGGATCGGGAGTCAGGTAGAAGAACGCGGCAGGTTCCAGCAGGTTGCCCACCGACACCGGCAGCACCGGGCGTGGCAGGCCGGCCTTGCTGCACTCTGTGTCGACCACGGCGAGGTCGGTCAGCGAAGGGTTTTGCAGGACGTAGAACACCGGACGACTGCGGTCGAGGTTGAGGGTGAACGACGATTGGTTGATCGTCTCCGAGCGAACCCAGAGATACAACAGTCGGCGCAGGGTGCCAAACACAAGACGGCGGAACGGGGAGCGGGTCATACGGCTTCTGCGTGAGTGAATAAAACCAAGCAATTGCTTGGGAGGCCGATAGTGTGCCGGATTCGTCGAAAATCGGCAAAAAAGCGCGTAAGTAAACTCCTGTTGAGAGTTTTAACGTCTGTCATATACTCGGCGCTCTGTCGCCGTTGCCCTCATGGGACCGGTATGCGCAGGCTGACGTTCCCGAGGCTTTCCTGCGAAAAGCCCGACCAATAATAAAAAGGGAGTATGAACAAATGGCAACACGCGAAACCGGCAATGTGAAGTGGTTCAACGACGCCAAGGGCTACGGCTTCATTCAGCGCGAGGACGGGGTGGATGTGTTCGTGCACTACCGCGCGATTCGCGGTGAAGGGCACCGTTCGCTGACTGAAGGCCAGCAGGTTGAATATGCGGTGGTCGAAGGGCAGAAGGGCTTGCAGGCTGAGGATGTTGTAGGTCTGTAACCTTTAAGATCAAAAGATCGCAGCCTTCGGCAGCTCCTACAGGTGTATGCAAAACCCTGTAGGAGCTGCCGAAGGCTGCGATCTTTTGCTTTCTAAGCGGTTTTCCAGGTGATTTCTTCTTCACCATCGACGCTGATGCGAATCCAGCGATCGGCGGTCTCTTCACCTTCTTCCTCGACCCAGGTGCCCGGCGCGCAACGCACTTCCACGTTCAGCGCGACAAACGCGACGCGGGCGCAGGCGATGTCGTCGTCCCATGGGGTCTGGTCGCTTTCCAGGTACAGGCTGTTCCACTTGCCGACGGCTTTTGGCAGCCAGGTCACTGGCACGTTGCCGGCCTTGCACTTGTAGGTCTGGCCTTTCTGGACCCAGTCGGTGCACGGGCCCAATGCCGCACCGAGCCAGGCGGAAATGGCCTTGTGGTCGACGTCGGCGTCTTTCAGGTAAATCTCGATATCGGGTTGGCGCATGGATGTCCTCACTGCGTGTCTGAAAAATCCATTCGCGGATTTAGCCGGTCTCGGGCGATTGCCCGGAACCAAAAGTTATTGAAGAACGAAATAATCGTAGCGCATTGACACGGTGGTCTCGAACGGCTCGGGCTGCTCGATCACCGCCGCACGACGCTCGGCACTGGCACGCCAGCCGTGGGGCGTCATCGCCAGCAGGTTGGCGCGGTCCTGCGGCTTGTCCAGCGTCAGCTTGAACGTTAGCGTCTCGCTGTGCGCCAGTGTCATGCCTTCCGGCACCAGGTCCAGATGCTTGTCGTCAATGTACTCGCGGACTTCGTCATACAGCCGCTCGCGCAGTTCCATCAGGTGGCCGCTGGTCGGTCCGACTTTCATCAGGCCGCCACCGGGGCTGAGCAGGCGCTTGGCTTCTTCCCAATCCAGCGGGCTGAAGACACTGGCCAGGAACTGGCAACTGCCGGAAGCCAACGGCACCCGCGCCATGCTGGCGATCAACCAGGTGAGCTGCGGGTTGCGTTTGCAGGCGCGTTTGACCGCTTCGCGGGAGATGTCCAGGGCATAACCTTCGGCATCCGGCAGTGCCTCGGCGATTTGCGCGGTGTAGTAACCCTCACCACAACCGATGTCCAGCCAGTGCTGCGGTGCATAACTGGCCGCCAGCTGCGCCAGACGCTTGGCCACCGGGGCGTAATGCCCGGCGTTCAGGAAGTCGCGGCGGGCTTCGACCATTGCCTGGTTATCCCCAGGGTCGCGGCTGTTTTTGTGCTGCACCGGCAACAGGTTCAAGTAACCCTGGCGCGCACGGTCGAAACGATGCCCGGCGGGGCAGGCCACGCCGTTGTCCACCGCATTGAGCGGCTCACTGCAGATCGGGCACGCAAGCATCAGGCGAGCAACTTGATCAGGGTCTGGTAGTAGATCTCGGTTAGCACGTCGAGATCGGCGGCCAGCACGCGTTCGTTGACCTGGTGGATGGTCGCGTTGACAGGGCCCAGCTCAACCACTTGGGTGCCCATGGTCGCGATGAAGCGGCCATCGGAGGTGCCACCGCTGGTGGACGCTTTTGTTTCGCGACCGGTGATGTCCTTGATGCTCGCCGACACCGCGTCGAGCAGCGCGCCCGGTTCGGTGAGGAACGGCAGGCCGGACAGCGCCCAGTCGATGTGCCAGTCCAGGCCATGCTTGTCGAGGATGTCGGCGACGCGCTTTTGCAGGCCTTCGACCGTCGATTCGGTGGAGAAGCGGAAGTTGAACACCGCCACCAGGTCACCCGGGATCACGTTGGTCGCGCCGGTGCCGGAGTTGACGTTGGAGATCTGGAAACTGGTCGGTGGGAAGAAATCGTTGCCGTGGTCCCAGTGCTCGGCAGCCAGTTCGGCCAGGGCCGGGGCAGCGAGGTGGATCGGGTTCTTCGCCAGGTGCGGGTAGGCCACGTGGCCTTGCACACCGTGCACGGTCAGCTTGGCGCCGAGGGAGCCGCGACGGCCGTTCTTGACCACGTCACCCACCAGGGTGGTACTCGACGGTTCGCCGACGATGCACCAGTCCAGACGTTCCTTGCGCGCGGCCAGACGTTCAACCACGGCCTTGGTGCCGTGGTGCGCCGGGCCTTCTTCGTCGCTGGTGATCAGGAAGGCGACCTTGCCCTTGTGATTCGGGTAGTCGGTGACAAAACGCTCGGAGGCGACGGTCATGGCGGCGAGGCTGCCTTTCATGTCGGCGGCGCCGCGGCCGCAGAGCATGCCGTGTTCGTCGATCAGCGCGTTGAACGGTTCGATCTGCCAGGCCGTTACCGGGCCGGTCGGGACCACGTCAGTGTGGCCGGCGAAGCACAGCACCGGACCGTCGTCCTGGCCGTGGGTGGCCCAGAAGTTATCCACATCCTCGATGCGCATCGGTTCCAGGGTGAAACCGGCATCGCCCAGGCGCTGCATCATCTGCTTCTGGCAATCGGCGTCGATCGGCGTCACGGACGGACGGCGGATCAGGTCGATGGCGAGTTGGAGGGTCGGCGAAAGGTCGGCGTGGGCCGTCATGGGAAACTCCGGAAAACTTGAAATTGGGCATGGGCTTTAATGTGGGAGCGGCGGTTCGACGCTTCGACTTGCTCGCGAATGCGGTGTGTCAGTCAACATACTCCCCGACTGTTACAACCCATTCGCGAGCAAGCCCGCTCCCACAGGAATTGTGTGTGGTCAGTAAGACCTATATCACGCCAAGCCCCGCAAAATGGCGCTTATCTTAAAGCAAAACGGCGACCATTGGCCGCCGTTTAGTGCATCCGCGCAGATTTAGACGACAGGTGCCGTTTCAGGCTCGGCGGTCGGTTTCGGCAGCGACGACAGGAACGCCATGATCAGCGCCGCCAGGTACGGCAACGACTGCACCAGCAACATGGTCACCCAGAAACGCATGTCGTTGCTCGGCAGGCCCTGCACCAGGAAGATCCCCAGCGCCGCACCCCACAATAGCAGCATGATGAACATCTCTTCACGGGCTTCGGAAATCGCCACCCAGAAGCCGTGGTTGTCGGCATTCTTCGGCGTACGGAAGAACGGAATGCTGCTGGTGAAGAAGCCGTACAGCACCGCTTTGGCGATGGTGTGGGACAACGCCAGACCGGCCAGCGCCGCGCAGAAGGCATCCTTCAAATTCACTCCAACCGCTCGGCGGTAGAGGAAGATGATCTTGGCGACCTTGAACACGAACAGCGCCAGCGGCGGGATTGCGAAGATCAGCAGCGGCGGATCGACCCGTTGCGGCACGATGATCATCGCCGCCGACCACAACAGTGCGCCGACGGTAAAGAAAATGTTCATGCCGTCCGCCACCCACGGCAACCAGCCCGCGAGGAAGTGGTAACGCTGGCCCCGGGTCAGCTCGGTGTCCTTGCCGCGCAGCAGGCTGGCGGTGTGGCGCTTGATGATCTGAATCGCTCCGTAGGCCCAGCGGAAACGCTGTTTCTTGAAGTCGATAAAGGTATCGGGCATCAGGCCCTTGCCGTAGCTGGTGTGGTAATACGCCGCCGACAGGCCTTTCTCGAATACCCGCAGGCCCAGTTCGGCGTCTTCACAGATGCACCAGTCGGCCCAGCCCAGTTCTTCGAGCACCGAGCGGCGGGTCATGGTCATGGTGCCGTGCTGGATGATCGCGTCACGGTCGTTGCGGGTGACCATGCCGATGTGGAAGAAGCCCTTGTATTCCGCGTAGCAGAGCTTCTTGAAGGTGCTTTCGTTCTGGTCGCGGTAATCCTGCGGCGACTGCACCACGGCGATTTTCGGGTCGGCGAAGTGCGGCACCATGTGCTTGAGCCAGTTGCGGTCGACGCAGTAGTCCGAGTCGATCACGGCAATGACTTCGGCATCCTTGGCGGTGTGCGGAATCAGGTAGTTCAGCGCACCACCCTTGAAACCGGCCAGCGGTGCCACGTGGAAGAACTTGAAGCGCGGGCCGAGGGTTTCGCAATAATCGCGTACCGGTTCCCAGACCGCCGGGTCCTTGGTGTTGTTGTCGATGATCAGGACTTCGAAGTCCGGATAGTCGAGGTTGGCCAGGGCGTTGAGGGTCTGTTTGACCATCTCCGGCGGCTCGTTGTAGCAGGGCACGTGAATCGACACTTTCGGGCGGTAGCTGGAGTCGCCTTCCACCGGCAGGAACTCGCGCCGGCGCTTGTGCACCCACACCGCTTCGGCCAGTTCATGGGCTTCTGTCAGCAGCACGATAAACACCCCGAGCGCACCGAGAGCGAGCAAGAAGCCCACTGTCAGGCTGAACCAGGTGCTGTATTGCTGGCTGTAGTCGTAACCGATCCACACCAGCACCGAACCACACAGGAACGCAATGAAGGTCAGGAAGGTACGGCCACGCTGGCGCAGGGCCGAGCCGTCGATCATCAGCAGGGTCAGCGACAACAGGGCCAATACCACCGAACCAATGGCCAGCACGCGCCATTGCGGAATCGCCACCACCGGGCCTTCGAAGTTGAACTTCTGCTGGCGCGCGGCGTTGAACACGCCCCAATAGGCGCCGACGGAACCTTCGTCGCTGGCTTTCCACGGCTGGTCAAACGCTTCGATCACGAAGTAGTTGAAGCCCTGGCGGTTGAGCTTGTTGACCAGGGTTCGCAGGTAGATCGCCTGGTCCGCCGGGGAGGCATCGGCGCCACCGCGCATGCGGCCGTTGCTCGGCCAGCCCACCTCGGACAGTAGCAGTGGTTTTTTCGGGAACAGCTTTTTCAGGTCGCGGGCGCGGTCGAGGACGAACTGCCCGGCCTTGTCCATCGGGACGAACTCCCAGTAAGGCAGGATGTGCGCGGCGATCAGGTCGACGTGCTTGGCCAGTTCCGGGTGTTCTTCCCACACGTGCCACTGTTCGGACGTGGTCACCGGCACTTTCACGGCAGCGCGCACGCGATCGAGCATGACGCTGAGTTCCTGGGCGGTGATTTCCTTGCGGTAAATCGCCTCGTTGCCGACCACCACGCGAACCACGCTGCGCGAGGAGTTGGCGATTTCAATGGCGCGGGTGATTTCCCGTTCGTTGCGTTCCTGGTCCGGGCTGATCCAGATCCCGAGGGTCACGCGCAAGCCGAACTCTTCCGCCAGCTTCGGGATGTTTTGCAGCGTGCCATCGACCGAGTAGATGCGGATGTTGTCCGTCAGCTTGCTCATGATCTCCAGGTCGCGGCGCATTTGATCGTCGGTCGGGTACTGGTCCTTCTGCGGGAACTGGCCCTGCTGGAATGGCGAGTACGAGAAGCCGGAGATCTGTTCAGGCCAGTTGGGGGCGGTGACCGGGCGGTTGATCAGCGCCCAGAAGCCGGTAAACAAGGCTGCGATGGCGAGCACCACGACCAGGTTGAGTCCAAATTTACGCGATGACATAGTTATTTCGGGTTCCAAAGACTGTGGAACGAAGGAACGGTTGGCGGTCGCCAAGGGGCGCGCATCCTACACCGGGCATTCTCTGGTCGTACAGCGGACAGGGAATTGCCGGACATTGGGCAATCCAAGTCGGTTTAAGTTCTTTCGTTAGAGCGTGTAGGTCGAATCTTTGTTCGATGTAGTTTTCGTGGATGTTGCCCGTTCATAGCGCAATTATGCTCTTGGGCGCCGACGGCCCTATAATGCGCGCCGGTTTTTGGGGTAATGGTCATGAGTACAGAAGATCCGCGGTTTGCTGGCATCGCCCGTTTGTATGGCATCGAAGGCCTTGAACGCCTGCGCGCGGCCCATGTGGCGATCGTCGGCGTCGGTGGTGTTGGTTCCTGGGCGGCGGAAGCCATGGCCCGTTGTGGCGTGGGCGAGATTTCGCTGTTCGACCTCGACGACGTCTGCGTCAGCAACGCCAACCGCCAGTTGCACGCGCTGGACAGTACCGTCGGCAAGCCCAAGGTCGAGGTGATGGCCGAGCGTCTGCGCGGGATCAACCCGGACTGCACGGTGCATGCGGTGCCTGACTTCGTTACCCGCGACACCATGGCCGAGTACATCACGCCGAACATCGACTGCGTGATCGACTGCATCGACAGCGTCAACGCCAAGGCCGCGCTGATCGCCTGGTGCAAGCGGCGCAAGATCCAGATCATCACCACCGGCGGCGCGGGCGGGCAGATTGACCCGACGTTGATCCAGGTCTGCGACCTCAATCGCACGTTCAACGATCCGTTGGCGTCGAAAGTGCGCTCCACGCTGCGCCGCGACTACGGCTTCTCACGCACCGTGACCCGCCATTACAGCGTGCCGTGCGTGTTTTCCACCGAGCAACTGCGCTATCCGAAACCGGACGGCAGTATTTGCCTGCAGAAGAGTTTTGTCGGTGATGGGGTGAAGCTCGACTGTGCCGGCGGGTTTGGCGCAGTGATGATGGTGACGGCGACGTTTGGCATGGTCGCGGCGACCAAGGCTGTGGACAAGATTGTCGCGGGTGTGCGGCGGCCGGCGGAGCGGGTCAAACCTAAAATTTAATGGCGATGCCCCCTGTAGGAGCTGCCGAAGGCTGCGATCTTTTGATTTTGTTTTTTAAAAGCAAGATCAAAAGATCGCAGCCTTCGGCAGCTCCTACGCGTCGCTTAGGCTCCGCATCCGCTGAAGCACCGCATTCAAGCCATTACTGCGGGACTCGGACAACTGCCGCCCCAGCCCAAGCTGATTGAACCAGTCTGGCAAATCCACCTGCTGCAACTCGGCCGCCGACAAGCCGTTGACCCGCGCCAGCAGCAACGCCACCAACCCGCGAATCAACCGTGCATCACTGTTGGCGCTGAATTGCCAATGGTCATCGCGCAATTCGCCCACCAGCCACACCTGGCTTTCACAGCCATGCACCCGGTTGGCATCGCACATCTGTGCATCACTCAAGGCCGGCAGACGCTCACCCCATTGCATCAACAGGCGTGCGCGTTGTTCCCAGCCGGCCGCTTTCTGAAAGGTGTCCAGTGCCGTCACGGCATCGGCAGGCATGTTCATCGCAATAGCTCCAGCGCCTGATCCAGGGCTTCAAAGAACCGCTCCAGGTCTTCGGAGTCGTTGTACAGCGCCAACGACACCCGAATCGCTCCGGCCAGTTCAAAGCGTTTGAGCAGCGGCATGGCGCAGTGATGGCCAGCACGCACCGCGATCCCTTGTTCGGTCAGCAAGTGCGCGAGATCGGAGTTATGCACACCCTCGACGGTAAAACTGGCCAGCGCCACTTGTGGCTTGCCCAGCAGGCGAATGCCGTTGCGCGCCTCAAGGCCCTTGAGCAGGCAGGCATGCAGTGCCGCTTCATGGGCGGACACGGCGTCCTGATCGAGCCCGGCGAGGTAATCCAGGGTCGCCCCAAGGCCGATCACACTGGCAATCGGCGGCGTCCCGGCCTCGAAACCCAGCGGTGCCGGGCGAAAGCGTGCGTCGTGATAATTGGCATCGAGCACCATTTCGCCGCCGAACTGCCAGGGGCGCAGTTGTTGCAGCGCCGTATTGCGCCCGAACAGCACGCCCAGGCCATCGGGGCCGTAGAGCTTGTGGCTGGAGAACACATAAAAATCGCAGCCCAGCGCTTGCACGTCGTGGCGGCCATGGACCACGCCCTGGGCGCCGTCGATCACGGTCAGGGCATTGTGCGCATTGGCCAGTGCCAGCAATTCAGGCAGCGGCTGCCATGCGCCAATCACGTTGGACAACTGGCTGACGGCCAACAGACGTGTGCGCGGGCCGATCAAACCGGCGGCTGCTTCAAGGTCGATCACGCCGTCGGCATCCAGCGGCAGGATCACCAGTTTCAGGTCGCGACGGTGCGCCAGTTGCTGCCAGGGCAGCAGGTTGGCGTGATGCTCCAGGGCGCTGATGACAATCTCGTCGCCCGGATTGAAAAGATGTTCCAGGCCATAGGCCAGGAGATTCAGCGCGGACGTCGCGCCGTGGGTAAAGATGATCTGCCCGCAATCGCCGGCATTGAGCCATTGCGCGACTTTGCGACGGCTGTCCTCGAACGCCTGGGTGGCGTGGGCGCCGGGCAAATGCTGCGCCCGATGCACGTTGGCCGCGCCGTTGGCGTAGTAGTGCGCCAGGGCATCGAGCAGGGCTTGAGGTTTTTGTGTGGTGGCGGCGTTGTCCAGATAGGTCTGGTCTTGCCGTTGCAGGGCGGCGATGGCCGGAAAATCGGCACGCCAGGGAGAGAGAATCATCATGTGTTCAGCCCTGTGAACTTGGGCGGATGTACACCGGACCTTGTGGGAGCGAGCTTGCTCGCGATGGCGTCCGTAAGGCCGCCAAAAAGCATCGCGAGCAAGCTCGCTCCCACAGGTGCCTGCGGCACTTAGTTGTGAGCGTGCAGCGCTTCGTTCAGTTCGATCGCCGATTTGTGGGTTTTGCATTCCACGGCACCGGTCTCCGAATTGCGACGGAACAGCAGGTCGGTTTGGCCAGCCAGTTCACGGGCCTTCACGACTTTAACCAGCTGATTGTTCTCGTCCAGCAGCGCGACTTTGGTACCGGCGGTCACGTACAGGCCCGACTCGACGGTGTTGCGGTCGCCCAACGGGATACCGATACCGGCGTTGGCGCCGATCAGGCAGCCTTCGCCGACCTTGATCACGATGTTGCCGCCGCCCGACAGGGTGCCCATGGTCGAGCAACCGCCGCCCAGGTCCGAACCCTTGCCGACAAATACGCCAGCGGATACGCGGCCTTCGATCATGCCCGGGCCTTCGGTGCCGGCGTTGAAGTTGATGAAGCCTTCGTGCATCACGGTGGTGCCTTCGCCCACGTAAGCGCCCAGGCGCAGACGCGCAGCGTCAGCGATACGCACGCCGGCCGGAACCACGTAGTCGGTCATTTTCGGGAACTTGTCCACCGAGAACACTTCCAGCAGCTCGCCGCGCAGGCGGGCTTCGAGTTGCAGTTCGGCCAGCTCGCTCAGGTCGACCGCGCCCTGGCTGGTCCAGGCCACGTTTGGCAGCAACGGGAAGATCCCTGCCAGGTTCAGGCCGTGTGGCTTGACCAGGCGATGGCTAAGCAGGTGCAGCTTGAGGTAGGCCTCAGGGGTGGACGACAGTTGGGCGTCTTCAGCCAGCAAGGTGGCAACCAGCGGCTTGTGGCTCTCGGCCAGGCGGGTCAGCAGGGCAGCCTGGGCAGCGTCGACGCTTTTCAGCGCTTCTGCCAGTTGCGAGGCCTGGGCGGTGCTGAACGCGATGGCCTGATTGCCTTCGGTGTAGCCCAGGATCGGTGCGATAGCGGCGAGGATTTCAGCCGATGGCTTGAGTACCGGGGCGGCGTAGAACACTTCCAGCCATGCGCCTTGACGGTTTTGAGTGCCGACGCCGAAGGCCAGGCTGAACAGGGTAGTGGACATGTGTATACCTCTAACAAAATTGAACGGGCTGCTTACTTGAGCGCGGCCGCGTAGATATCTGGCTTGAAGCCAATCAGGGTTCGGTCACCGAGATCGAGCACCGGGCGCTTGATCATCGAGGGTTGTGCGAGCATCAGTTCGATGGCCTTCGTCTGGTCGAGATCGGCTTTGCGTTCGTCGTCGAGCTTGCGAAAGGTCGTGCCTGCACGGTTCAACACCACTTCCCAGCCGTGCTCGCTGCACCATTGGGTCAGGTGTTCACGGTCGATACCGACCGCCTTGTAATCATGAAAGTCATAGCTGACAGCGTGTTCATCGAGCCAGGTGCGCGCCTTTTTCATGGTGTCGCAGGCTTTGATGCCGAAAAGGTGCAACGTTTTGCTTGAAACGGTCAAGGAATTGCCCCCTTTGCAGGTGCCGTAAATATAAAGGTGACGGATTATGCCATGGGCATTGAGTTAAAACGCAAAACCTGTGGGAGCGAGCTTGCTCGCGATGGCGTCAAGCTCGCTCCCACAGGGGTTGACGCGGTCCGGGTACGACATAGGTCCAACCGTCAACGGGCAGTCTAAGCGGCAAATATGGCACTTCCAGGAGCCGGCGCGTTTACCAAGGATGATTTGCTGATCTTCATCGCGGACGGGGTGATTCTGCTGTCACGTTTGAAGGCGCCTGCGGACGCAGCGCCTGGAGTTGTATAGCCTCAGCCGCCATCACCAGATTGGTGATGACGTGTTGCGTGAGGTGTTGGGGGAGCTGGATCTGAGCGAGGCCAAGCTTGGCCAGGTGAAGTAAACCTGGCGCTTACCGGCGCTGGATGAACGCACGAATACGTTCGGCAGCCTCGACACATTCCGCCAGCGGCGCAACCAGTGCCATGCGCACACGTCCCGCCCCAGGGTTGACGCCGTCGACATCCCGCGACAGGTAAGAGCCCGGTACCACGGTCACATGCTCCTGCTCGAACAGGTCGCGGCAGAACGTAGCGTCGTCACCGGCGACATTCGGCCACAGGTAGAAGCTGCCATCCGGCCGCTGTACGTCCATGACCGGGCTGAGGATTTCCAGTACCGCATCGAACTTCTCGCGATACAGCGCCCGGTTGGCGCGTACGTGCACTTCGTCATTCCACGCGGCAACGCTGGCCAGTTGGGTTTGAACCGGCATCGCGCAGCCGTGGTAGGTGCGGTAAAGCAGGAAGCCTTTGAGGATGTCGGCATCGCCCGCGACAAAACCTGAACGCAAGCCCGGCAGGTTGGAGCGCTTGGACAAACTGTGGAACACCACGCAACGCTTGAAGTCTTTGCGGCCCAGTTCCGCGCAGGCGCTGAGCAGGCCTGGCGGCGGGGTTTGTTCGTCGAAGTACAGTTCGCTGTAGCACTCGTCCGCGGCGATCACGAAATCATGTTCGTCGGCCAGGGCGATCAGTTTTTTCAGGGTTTCGACGGGGATCAAGGCACCGGTCGGGTTGCCTGGCGAGCACAGGAACAGGATCTGGCAGCGTTTCCAGATGTCCGGCGATACGGCGTCGAAATCCGGGTTGAAGCCGTTTTCGTCCAGGCATGGCAGGTAATGCGGCTTGGCCCCGGCGAGGAACGCCGCGCCTTCGTAGATCTGGTAGAACGGGTTCGGGCTGACCACCAGTGCGTCATCGCCACGGTTGACCACGGTCTGGGTGAAGGCGAACAGCGCCTCGCGGGTACCGTTGACCGGCAGCACGTTGCGCGCCGGATCAATCCAGCCCTTGGGGACATCGAAGCGCCGCTCGCACCATGCCGCGATGGCTTCACGCAGCTCCGGGATACCGAGTGTGGTCGGGTACACAGCCATTTTTTCCAGATTGCTGGCCAGGGCCTCGGCGACAAAGCTTGGCGAGCGGTGTTTTGGCTCGCCGATGGACAGCGCGATCGGGCGCTTGTCCGGGTTGGGCGTCACGCTGCCGAGCAGGGCGCGGAGTTTCTCGAACGGGTAGGGCTGGAGCTGGGACAGAGCGTTGTTCATCGGGTGCCTCGTTCAATATGGGAGCGAGCTTGCTCGCGAAAGCGGTATCGCAGTGAGGTGTGTAGTGACTGACACACCACTTTCGCGAGCAGGCTCGCTCCCACAGGGGAAATGTGTTGATTCAGATGCTGATGCGCGACAGTTTGATATCAGGTTCCTGGTTGACGCTCAGTTGTTCGACGATCGCATCCTGCAGGCGGCTGCACAGCAGCGGGTCGGACAATGGCTGGTTGTGGGCGTCGGTGATGAAGAACACGTCTTCCACGCGCTCGCCGAGGGTGGCGATCTTGGCGTTCTGCAACGACAGATCGAACTCCAGGAAGATCGTGCCAATCCGCGCCAGCAGGCCCGGGCGGTCGGGCGCCGTGAGTTCCAGCACCGTCACCGGGCGCTGGGCGTCGTTGTGGATCGTCACCTGTGGTGCAAAGGCGAAATGCTTGAGCTGGCGCGGTACCCGGCGCTGGATGATGGTCGGGTAGTCGTCCGGGTTGCGCAGGGCTTCGGTCAGGCCCTCGCGGATCTGTTTGACCCGCGCCGGGTTGTCGCCAATCGAGTCGCCGTCGGTGTCGAGCACGATATAGGTGTCGAGGGTGAACTGGCTGCTGGAGGTGATGACCCGGGCGTCGTGAATGTTCAGGTTGAGCTGGTCCATCGCGGCCACGGTCACGGCAAAGAAGTCGTGCTGGTCCGGCGCATAAATGAAGATCTGCGTGCCGCCTTCGAACTCGCGCTGGGTGGTTTCCTTGATCAGCACCAGTGGCCCGCCGTCGGCCGGTTGCTGGAGGATCGCGTCACTGTGCCAGGCCACGTCACCGGCGGTGTGACGCAGGAAATAGTCATCACCCAACTGCGCCCACAACTGCTCGACGTCGTCCGGGTCGGTGCCGCCGCGCACCAGGATATCCAGGGCGGCGCTCTGGGTCTGGCGGATCTGCTCTTCGCGATCCACCGGGTTCTCCAGGCCGCGACGCAGGGCGCGCTTGGTCTCGGTGTAGAGCTGGCGCAGCAGGCTGGCGCGCCAGGAGTTCCACAGGGTCGGGTTGGTGGCGTTGATGTCGGCGACGGTCAGCACATACAGGTAGTCGAGGCGGGTTTCGTCACCGACGATCTGGGCGAAATCATGGATCACCTGCGGGTCGGACAAGTCCTTGCGCTGGGCGGTGGTCGACATCACCAGGTGGTTTTGCACCAGCCACACGATCAGGCGGCTGTCCCACACGGGGAGCTGATGGCGCTGGCAGAACGCCTCGGCGTCAACGGCGCCGATATCCGAATGATCGCCATGCCGGCCCTTGCCGATGTCATGGTACAGACCGGCCAGGTAGATCAACTCGGGTTTGGGTAACTTGCCCATGAGTTTGCTGGCCAGCGGGAATTTTTCCGACACCTGGGTGTACTGCAATTTGCGCAGGTGTTTGATCAGATTCAGGGTGTGCGCATCGACCGTATAGATGTGAAACAAATCGTGCTGCATTTGCCCGACGATAAAGCCGAACTCCGGCAGATAACGCCCGAGAATGCCGTAGCGGTTCATCCTGCGCAGATTGCGGTGAATACCGATCTTGCACTTGAACAGCTCGATGAACAGGCTGGTGTTACGGATGTCGTTGCGGAAATCATCATCGATCAAATGACGGTTTTCCCGCAGCAGACGGATGGTGTCGGCGCGCACGCCCTTGATTTCCGGCTGCTGGGCCATCAGCACGAAGATTTCGAGCATGGCGAACGGGGTGCGGCGGAAAACGTTGTCGTTGCGTGCCTCGATGTAGCCGTCATGCAGCTGGAATCGCGAGTTGATCGGCTGCGGTGGTGATTCGTCTTCCGGTGCGAGGATGACTTCCTCGAAGTGCTGGATGATCAGGTCGCTGAGCTGGGCGATGCTCATCACCACCCGATAATACTGCTGCATGAAGTTTTCGATGGCTTGCTTGGCGTCGTCGCCCTTGAAGCCCAGCAGCCCGGCAATGGTGCGCTGATGATCGAACAGCAGGCGGTCTTCGGAGCGGCCAGCCAGCATGTGCAGGGCATAACGAACCTTCCACAGGAACTCCTGGGAGGAGGCGAGCAAGGCGTTTTCGCTCTCGACCAGGAATCCTTCCCCGGCCAGTGCCCGCAGGTTCAGGGTGCCGTACTCGCGACGGGCCACCCACAGAATCGTCTGGATATCCCGCAGGCCGCCGGGTGAGCCTTTGACGTTGGGTTCCAGGTTGTATTCGGTGTCGTTGTACTTGTGGTGGCGAGCCTTTTGTTCGGCACGCTTGGCCAAAAAGAAGTCCTTGCTCGGCCACATGTGTCCGGTGTTGGTGACGTCCAGCATGCGCTGGCGCAGATGCTCGGGGCCGGCGATGGTGCGGCTTTCCATCAGGTTGGTGACGACCGTCAGGTCGGCGCGGGCCTCGACGGCGCACTCGTCGACCGAACGAACGCTCTGACCGACCTCCAGGCCGATGTCCCACAACAGCGTCAGAAAACGCTCGATGGAATCGCGGAAAACTTCGTGGTCGGCGCTGTCCAGCAGGATCAGCAAGTCGATATCGGAATAAGGGTGCAATTCGCCACGGCCGTAGCCACCGACCGCGACCAGCGCGATGTCGGCGTCCTCGCTCCAGCTGAACTGCTCCCAGGCCTTTTGCAGGATGTTATCGACGAACCAGGCGCGATCCTCGATCAGCCGGCGAATGTCCCGGCCATCGCGAAAGCGCGTGTCGAGCACCCCGCGGGCCTGGCGGATCGCCTTCTTGAAGGCCGCGATCGGGCTTGCCTTCAGGGCCAGTTCAGCCTGGAACTGGCCGCGGTCGAAGAGTTCGGGATCCACCTGCGGCATCGATTGGCTTTCCTTTCTATAGGCGAGGTTCGGTGGCGGGATCAGGCCGAAACGCGAGGGATGGTGTCATCGCCGCGCAGGGTGAAGATCTCGTAACCGGTTTCGGTCACCAGCAGGGTGTGTTCCCACTGTGCCGAGAGCTTGCGGTCCTTGGTGATCGCGGTCCAGCCGTCGCCCAGTACCTTGGTGTCGGCGCGGCCCTGGTTGATCATCGGCTCGATGGTGAAGGTCATGCCGGCCTTGAGTTCCATGCCGGTGCCAGCGCGGCCGTAGTGCAGGATCTGCGGCTCTTCGTGGAACACCTTGCCGATACCATGGCCGCAGAATTCGCGAACCACCGAGAAACCGTTCTTTTCCGCGTGCTTCTGGATGATTTCGCCGATGTCGCCCAGGCGGCAGCCGGGTTTGACGATCTCGATCGCCTTGTACATGCACTCCTGGGTCACCTGGGACAGGCGCTCGGCCCAGACCGGCACGGTGCCGACGTGGAACATGCGGCTGGTGTCGCCGTGGTAACCGTCCTTGATGACGGTGACGTCGATGTTCAGGGTGTCGCCATCCTTCAGCGGCTTGTCGTTCGGGATGCCGTGGCAGACCACATGGTTGATCGACGTGCAGATCGACTTTGGATAGCCCTTGTAGTTGAGCGGGGCAGGGATGGCTTTCTGCTCATTGACGATGTAGTCGTGGCAGATCTGGTTCAGTTGATCGGTGGTAACGCCCGGCTTGACGTATTCGGCAATCATTTCCAGCACATCGGCGGCCAGTTTGCCGGCGATGCGCATTTTGGCGATATCCTCGGGGGTTTTGAGGGTGACGGTCATACAGGCTCTCTCTGCGCCAGGCGGCGCTTTCTAAACGGAAAGGGCGTTGCGCGATCGAACTTCGCGGCCCTGAAAAATGCGATTCTACCAGACGAGCAGCGCAAATCTGCGCCTGTGTGCATCGCTTCTCTCTATAGAATGGTGCATTCTTGGCGGATTCCAAGGGAAGGAGCAAAACGCTCGCCAGGATTTCAGAATCCGGGTTCCGTTTTGCCCTGTCTTGTGATATAAAATGCGCCGCTTTCCGGGGATGTCCCGTAAAGCCTAAATCCACACACGTGTCGACACGATGACCTGGGTGCCTTCAGCTGATGCTGCTGGTTGGTCATTGGGATACGTGGAGGCCAAACCCGACTTATTAAGGAACTATCATGTCCCAAGTCAACATGCGCGATATGCTGAAGGCCGGTGTGCACTTCGGTCACCAGACCCGTTACTGGAACCCGAAAATGGGCAAGTACATTTTCGGCGCGCGTAACAAGATCCACATCATCAACCTTGAAAAAACCCTGCCAATGTTCAACGAAGCTCTGACTTTCGTAGAGCGTCTGGCCCAGGGCAAAAACAAGATTCTGTTCGTCGGCACCAAGCGTTCCGCTGGCAAGATCGTTGCTGAAGAAGCAGCACGTTGCGGTTCGCCGTACGTCGATCACCGCTGGTTGGGCGGCATGCTGACCAACTTCAAAACCATCCGTGCTTCCATCAAGCGTCTGCGTGACCTTGAAGTGCAAGCCGAAGACGGTACTTTCGCCAAGCTGACCAAGAAAGAAGCGCTGATGCGCACTCGTGACCTGGAAAAGCTGGATCGTTCCTTGGGTGGTATCAAGGACATGGGCGGTCTGCCAGACGCTCTGTTCGTTATCGACGTTGATCACGAGCGCATCGCGATCACCGAAGCCAACAAGCTGGGCATCCCGGTTATCGGCGTAGTCGATACCAACAGCAGCCCGGAAGGCGTTGACTACATCATCCCAGGCAACGATGACGCAATCCGCGCTATCCAGCTGTACATGGGTTCGATGGCTGACGCTGTTATCCGTGGTCGCAACAATGTTGCCGGCGGCACTGTAGAGTTCGCAGCTGAAGAAACTCAGGCTGCAGCTGAGTAATTGACGCCTTGGCGTTGACTCAGTAAGCAAAAAGGGGGCTTGGCCCCCTTTTTGCCACCTCGAAAACCATTTGTCGGCGCCCACTGCTCTATCTGTAACGTGCGGCAGCTAACAAGGGTGGTTCGGGAAGAATTGATCGCCCGTTCGATCGGGTGGAATGGTTGAAAACCTATCCAAGAGGATTTTGAAATGGCAGAGATTACTGCAGCGTTGGTCAAAGAACTGCGCGAGCGTACTGGCGAAGGCATGATGGACTGCAAAAAGGCCTTGACCAAGGCTGGCGGCGACATCGAGAAAGCCATTGATGACATGCGTGCTTCGGGCGCCATCAAGGCTGCCAAGAAAGCCGGCAACGTTGCCGCTGAAGGCGCTATCGCCATCAAGGCTGACGACAAGGTAGCCGTGCTGCTGGAAGTCAACTCGCAGACCGACTTCCTGGCCCTGCAAGACGACTTCAAGAACTTCGTTGCTGCCAGCGTAGAAAAAGCCTTCGACGAAAAACTGACCGACGCAGCTCCGCTGATCGCCGCTCAGGAATCGGCTCGTGAAGCACTGGTTGCCAAAGTAGGCGAGAACGTCAACATTCGTCGCCTGGTACGCGTAGAGGGCGACGTTGTCGGCACCTACCTGCACGGTAACAAGATCGGTGTTGCTGTTGTTCTCAAGGGCGGCGATGTTCAGCTGGCCAAAGAGATCGCCATGCACGTGGCGGCAAGCAACCCTGAGTTCCTGCTGCCATCGCAGGTTTCGCCAGAAGCCATCGAGCGCGAGAAGGGCGTTTTCCTGACCCTGAACGAAGACAAGATGAAAGGCAAGCCAGCTGAAATCGTCGAGAAGATGATCGCCGGCCGTATCACCAAGTTCCTGGCTGAAGCCAGCCTGGTCGAGCAAGCTTTCGTCATGAATCCGGAAGTCACCGTAGGTGCCCTGGCCAAGAAAGCCGGCGCTGAAATCGTTTCCTTCACTTACTTCAAGGTAGGCGAAGGCATCGAGAAGCCAGTGGACAACTTCGCAGAAGAAGTTGCTGCCCAGCTGGCTGCCGCCAAGCAATAAGACGGTTTTTGACTGTCGCCCAGAAGAGGCTGCCCGCTCACGCGCGCAGCCTCTTTTCAGATGGGGCACCAATTTTTAATTGGTTTCCTTTTGGAACTGGCTTACAAAGCCATGTTCCGATGGCGCTGAAGCAGCGCCAAGCTAGAGTGAGCGCCAGCTGTAAACAGCTCGCAAAGAATTTTTAAAATACGCCGCAGGAGAGATTCGCAATGGCTCAGCAGGGCAGTGGTTATCAGGCTCGCTATAAACGCATTCTACTCAAGCTTAGCGGCGAGGCCCTGATGGGCTCGGAAGAGTTCGGGATCGATCCGAAAGTTCTGGATCGCATGGCATTGGAAGTTGGCCAACTGGTCGGCATCGGTGTTCAGGTCGGTCTGGTTATCGGTGGTGGCAACCTGTTCCGCGGTGAAGCGCTGAGCAAGGCTGGCATGGACCGTGTCACCGGCGACCACATGGGCATGCTGGCCACTGTGATGAACGCCCTGGCCATGCGCGACGCCCTTGAGCGCGCCAACATTTCGGCCATCGTGATGTCCGCTATTTCCATGGTTGGCGTGACCGATCACTACGATCGTCGCAAGGCCATGCGCCACTTGAACTCCAAGGACGTGGTGATTTTCGCGGCCGGTACCGGCAACCCGTTCTTTACGACGGATTCGGCAGCCTGCCTGCGTGCAATCGAAATCGATGCCGATGTCGTGCTCAAGGCGACCAAGGTCGATGGCGTCTACACCGCTGACCCGTTCAAAGACCCGCATGCCGAGAAGTTCGATCATCTGACCTACGATGAAGTGCTGGATCGCAAGCTGGGTGTAATGGATCTGACGGCCATTTGCCTGTGCCGCGACCACAAGATGCCGCTACGCGTATTTAACATGAACAAGCCCGGCGCCCTGCTGAACATCGTACATGGCGGCGCTGAAGGAACCCTGATCGAGGAAGGCCAACAATGATCAACGAAATCAAGAAAGACGCTCAAGAGCGCATGCAGAAGTCCGTGGAGTCGCTGGCGCACAACTTCGGTCGCATTCGTACCGGCCAGGCGCACCCGAGCATCCTGGAAGGCGTGATGGTGCCGTACTACGGCTCCGACACCCCGATCAAGCAAGTGGCCAACATCACTGTCAAGGACGCCCGTACCCTGCAGGTCGTTGCTTTCGAGCGCAACATGCTGGGTGCCGTCGACAAGGCGATCGGTAGCGCAGGTCTGAACCTGAACCCGACCAACCTCGGCGAGCTGCTGTTGATCTCCATGCCTGCCCTGACTGAAGAAACCCGCAAGGGCTTCACCAAGCAGGCTCGTGACGTCGCTGAAGATGCCCGTGTTGCAGTGCGCAACATCCGTCGCGATGCCAACAGCCAGCTCAAGGATCTGGTCAAGGAAAAAGAGATCAGCGAAGACGAAGAACGTCGTGCGACTGGCGAGATCGACGATCTGACCAAGAAGTTCGTGGCTAAAATCGACGCGGACCTGGCGCAGAAAGAAAAAGACCTGATGGCCGTATAAGGGTCGCGTTTTCATGGAAAAGACCAAGCAGTCTGCACCGTCCGCGGTGCCGCGCCATGTCGCGATCATCATGGATGGTAACAATCGCTGGGCGAAAAAACGCTTTATGCCGGGTGTCGCCGGGCATAAAGCGGGCGTGGATGCGGTACGTGCCGTCATTGAAGTTTGTGCCGAGGCCAAGGTCGAAGTGCTGACCCTGTTCGCCTTTTCCAGCGAGAACTGGCAACGTCCGGCCGATGAGGTCAGCGCTTTGATGGATCTGTTCTTCAAGGCGCTGCGTCGTGAGGCCAAGCGCCTCAACGACAACAACATCAGCCTGCGCATCATTGGCGATCGCTCGCGTTTTCATCCAGAGCTGCAGGCTGCCATGCGTGAAGCCGAGGCCATGACGGCTGGCGCCAATCGATTTGTCCTGCAGATCGCCGCCAATTACGGCGGTCAGTGGGATATCGCGCAAGCTGCGCAGCGACTGGCACGAGAGGTCCAGGCCGGACACCTGCGTCCGGAAGACATCACGCCTGATCTGCTGCAGACCTGCCTGGCCACGGGCGACCTGCCGTTGCCGGACCTGTGTATCCGCACCGGTGGCGAGCATCGCATCAGCAATTTCCTGCTCTGGCAGCTGGCCTATGCCGAGCTGTATTTCTCCGACCTGTTCTGGCCGGACTTCAAACACGATGCCATGCGCAATGCGCTGGCCGATTACGCTTCCCGCCAGCGCCGCTTCGGTAAAACGAGCGAGCAGGTCGAGGCTGGAGCCCGGGTTTAATGCTTAAACAACGAATCATCACCGCACTGATCCTGCTGCCGATTGCCCTGTGCGGGTTTTTCCTGCTTGAAGGTTCCGGTTTTGCACTGTTCATCGGGCTGGTCGTGACCCTGGGTGCCTGGGAATGGGCGCGTCTGGCGGGTTTCGCCGCTCAAGCGTTCCGCGTCGGCTATGCCGCTGTGGTCGCTTTGGCGCTGTTCCTCATGTACATCCTGCCCGGACTCGCGCCTTGGGTATTGGGCGCTTCGGTGCTGTGGTGGGCGGTGGCAACGTATCTGGTGCTGACCTATCCGCGTTCGAGCGAGCATTGGTCCAATGCGGCGACCAAGTTGGTGATCGGCCTGCTGATTCTCCTGCCGGCCTGGCAAGGCCTGGTGCAGATCAAGCAATACCCGCTGGGTAACTGGCTGATCATGGCGGTGATGGTGCTGGTCTGGGGTGCCGATATTGGCGCCTACTTCTCCGGTCGTGCTTTCGGCAAGCGCAAGCTCGCACCACAGGTCAGTCCGGGCAAAAGCTGGGAAGGCGTGTACGGCGGTCTGGCGCTGAGCCTGGTGATTACCACAATCGTTGCTCTGGTGCGCGACTGGACGGTTGCCGAACTGTTCAAGGGGTTGATCGGTGCCGCGCTGATCGTGTTCATTTCGGTGGTGGGTGATCTCACTGAAAGCATGTTCAAGCGTCAATCCGGGATCAAGGACAGCAGTAACCTGCTACCGGGTCACGGCGGCGTGCTGGATCGTATCGATAGCCTGACGGCAGCGATTCCGCTGTTTGCCGTGCTGCTGTGGATGGCAGCGCCATGAGCCGCCCGCAACAGATAACCGTTCTGGGGGCGACCGGCTCGATCGGCCTCAGCACGCTCGACGTCATCGCTCGTCACCCTGATCGATATCAGGTCTTTGCCTTGACTGGCTTCACCCGCTTGAGTGAATTGCTGGCGCTCTGCGTGCGCCATGTCCCGCGATTTGCCGTGGTGCCTGAAGTCGCAGTTGCCCGCACCCTGCAGGATGATTTGCGCGCGGCGGGTCTTTCGACCCGTGTTCTGGTGGGTGAGGAAGGTTTGTGTCAGGTCGCTTCCGATCCGGAAGTCGATACGGTCATGGCGGCCATCGTCGGTGCGGCGGGATTGCGCCCGACACTGGCGGCGGTCGAGGCTGGCAAGAAGATCCTCCTGGCCAATAAAGAAGCGCTGGTCATGTCCGGCGCGCTGTTCATGCAGGCGGTGCGCAAGAGCGGTTCGGTATTGCTGCCGATCGATAGTGAGCACAACGCGATTTTCCAGTGCATGCCGCTCGATTATGCCCGTGGCCTTGAGGCGGTCGGCGTACGCCGGATTTTGCTGACGGCTTCCGGCGGTCCGTTCCGACAGACGCCATTGGCTGAGCTGGCGCATGTTTCTCCCGATCAGGCGTGCGCTCACCCGAACTGGTCCATGGGGCGAAAAATCTCCGTGGACTCGGCCAGCATGATGAACAAGGGGCTTGAGTTGATCGAAGCCTGCTGGCTGTTCGATGCCAGGCCATCCCAGGTCGAGGTGGTGATTCACCCGCAAAGCGTGATCCATTCGCTGGTCGACTACGTAGATGGTTCTGTTTTGGCGCAGCTGGGTAATCCGGACATGCGCACGCCCATCGCCAATGCCCTGGCCTGGCCGGAGCGGATCGATTCGGGTGTGGCGCCGCTGGATCTGTTTGCCATTGCGCGGCTGGACTTCCAGGCGCCCGATGAAGAACGTTTCCCTTGCCTGCGTCTGGCCCGTCAGGCGGCCGAAGCGGGTAACAGCGCGCCAGCCATGCTCAATGCCGCGAACGAAGTGGCGGTGGCGGCATTTCTCGACGAACGGGTTCGTTACCCGGAAATCGCGAGTATCATCGAGGAAGTACTGAATCTGGAGCCCGTAGTGGCAGTGGATGATCTCGATGCAGTGTTCACGGCAGACGCGAAGGCGCGATTGCTGGCCGGACAATGGTTGAGCCGTCACGGGCGGTAAATGCTGCGGATGGTTGGCCCAGGCAGCAGCGGATAGGAATGCGGAGAAAGTAGATGAGCGCGCTCTATATGATTGTCGGCACCCTGGTCGCTCTGGGTGTGCTGGTTACCTTCCACGAGTTCGGCCATTTTTGGGTCGCGCGTCGCTGTGGGGTCAAGGTGCTGCGCTTCTCCGTAGGCTTCGGCATGCCTTTGCTGCGCTGGCGCGACAAGCAGGGCACCGAATTTGTCGTCGCCGCCATCCCGTTGGGCGGCTACGTCAAGATGCTTGACGAGCGCGAGGGTGAAGTACCGCTCGATCAGCTCGACCAGTCCTTCAATCGTAAATCCGTTCGTCAGCGCATTGCCATCGTAGCGGCGGGGCCGATTGCCAACTTCCTGCTGGCTTTAGTGTTCTTCTGGGCATTGGCGATGCTCGGCAGCGAGCAGGTGCGTCCGGTCATCGGCGCTGTCGAGTCCGGCAGTATTGCGGCCAAGGCGGGTTTGAGCCCCGGCCAGGAAATCGTGGCCATTGATGGCGAGGCAACTTCCGGCTGGGCGGCGGTGAACCTGCAGCTGGTGCGTCGCCTGGGCGAGAGCGGTTCGTTGCAGATATTGGTGCGCGAGCAAGGCTCCACGACCGATTCTCCTCGTGAACTTGCGCTGGATAAGTGGCTCAAAGGGGCTGACGAGCCCGACCCTATCCATTCGTTGGGGATTCGTCCGTGGCGTCCGGCATTGCCGCCTGTCCTGGCCGAGCTTGATCCAAAGGGGCCGGCCAAGGCTGCCGGCCTGAAGACCGGAGACCGGTTGCTGGCGCTCGATGGTCGTGCGCTGGATGACTGGCAGCAGGTGGTCGATACCGTCCGTAAGCATCCTGATACCAAAATCATGCTGCGGGTTGAGCGCGACGGTGCTCAAATCGACGTCCCTGTGACGCTTGCCGCTCGCGGCGAGAGAAAGTCACCCAGCGGTTATTTGGGGGCTGGGGTGAAGGCGGTCGACTGGCCGCCGGAGATGATCCGCGAGGTCAGCTACGGGCCATTGGCAGCAATTGGCGAGGGGGCTCGACGCACCTGGACCATGAGCGTGCTGACCCTCGATTCACTGAAGAAAATGTTGTTCGGTGAGCTCTCGGTAAAAAACTTGAGTGGACCGATAACCATTGCTAAAGTGGCGGGCGCTTCGGCCCAGTCGGGTATTGCTGATTTCCTGAATTTCCTTGCTTATCTGAGTATTAGCTTGGGCGTTCTGAATTTGTTGCCCATTCCGGTACTGGATGGGGGGCATTTGTTGTTTTATCTGATCGAGTGGGTGCGTGGTCGTCCCTTGTCAGATCGGGTGCAAGGTTGGGGGATACAGATCGGCATCAGTTTGGTGATCGGGGTGATGTTGCTTGCTCTGGTCAATGATCTGGGTCGACTGTAACGCTTCGCTGAATTGCGAATCTGCCGCATTTTGCGGCAGTTTGTTTATTGCCAGTTGGAATAAGAAAGGACTTCATGAAACGTCTGCTGCTAACTGCGGTTCTCACCGTATTGATGATCGCCGAAGTTCACGCCGAGTCCTTCACTATCTCTGATATTCGCGTCAATGGCCTCCAGCGGGTCTCCGCGGGTAGCGTCTTTGGTGCTTTGCCGTTGAACGTCGGTGAACAGGCGGATGATCGTCGCCTGGTGGAATCCACTCGTGCGTTGTTCAAAACCGGTTTCTTTCAAGATATCCAGCTGGGCCGCGATGGCAACGTCCTGGTCATTACGGTAGTCGAGCGCCCGTCGGTCGCCAGTATCGAGATCGAAGGTAACAAGGCGATCTCCACTGAAGACCTGATGAAGGGCCTCAAGCAATCCGGTCTGGCCGAAGGCGAGATCTTCCAGCGTGCCACCCTTGAAGGTGTGCGTAACGAACTGCAACGCCAGTACGTCGCCCAGGGTCGCTACTCGGCTACCGTCGACACCGAAGTGGTGCCACAGCCGCGTAACCGCGTCGGCCTGAAGGTCAACATCAACGAAGGCACCGTTGCGGCTATCCAGCACATCAACGTGGTGGGCAACACGGTCTTCCCTGATGAGGACCTGATCGACCTGTTCGAACTCAAGACCACCAACTGGTTGTCGTTCTTCAAGAACGACGACAAGTACGCCCGTGAGAAACTGTCCGGTGACCTGGAGCGCCTGCGTTCCTACTACCTGGACCGTGGCTATATCAACATGGATATCGCTTCGACCCAGGTCTCCATTACGCCGGACAAGAAGCACGTCTACATCACCGTCAACGTCAACGAAGGCGACAAGTACACCGTTCGTGACGTCAAGCTCAGCGGTGACCTGAAAGTCCCTGAAGACCAGGTCAAGTCCCTGCTGCTGGTGCAAAAAGGCCAGGTGTTCTCGCGCAAGCTGATGACCACCACCTCCGAACTGATCACTCGTCGCCTGGGTAACGAGGGTTACACCTTCGCCAACGTCAACGGCGTGCCTCAACCGCACGAAGAAGATCACACCGTAGACATCCTGTTCGCGGTCGATCCGGGCAAGCGTGCCTACGTGAACCGCATCAACTTCCGTGGCAATACCAAGTCCGAAGACGAAGTGCTGCGTCGTGAAATGCGCCAGATGGAAGGCGGCTGGGCTTCGACCTACCTGATCGATCAATCCAAGACCCGTCTGGAGCGTCTGGGCTTCTTCAAGGAAGTCAACGTTGAGACTCCGGCCGTGCCGGGTGTCGATGACCAGGTGGACGTCAACTACAGCGTTGAAGAACAAGCCTCCGGTTCGATTACCGCCAGCGTCGGTTTCGCCCAGAGCGCCGGTTTGATCCTCGGTGGTTCGATCACCCAGAACAACTTCCTGGGCACCGGTAACAAGGTCAGCGTCGGCTTGACCAAAAGCGAATACCAGACCCGTTATAACTTCGGCTTTGTCGACCCCTACTGGACCGCCGACGGCGTGAGCCTGGGTTACAACGCGTTCTACCGCACGACTGACTACGATGAGCTCGATACCGACGTCGCCAGCTACGCCGTGGACAGCCTGGGTGCCGGTGTGAGTGTCGGTTATCCAATCAGCGAGACTTCGCGTCTGACCTTCGGCCTGAATGCGCAACAGGACACGATCAAGACTGGCGTTTACACCGTCGACGAGATCTTCGACTTCGTTAACCAGGAAGGCGACAAGTACCTGAACTTCAAGGCTTCGGCCGGTTGGTCCGAGTCCACCCTGAACAAAGGCGTTTTGGCGACTCGTGGTCATTCTCAAAGCTTGACGGCGGAAGTCACCGTGCCGGGTAGCGACTTGTCGTTCTTCAAACTCGATTACCGTGGTCAGTTGTTCCAGCCGCTGAGCGAAAACTACACCATGCGCCTGCACACCGAATTGGGTTATGGCGACGGCTACGGTTCCACCGAAAGCTTGCCATTCTATGAAAACTACTATGCTGGTGGTTTCAACTCGGTTCGTGGCTTCAAGGACAGCACTCTGGGGCCTCGTAGTACGCCGAGTCTTGGCGTGGGTGTAACGGGTAATGCCGGAACGCAGGAAGACCCGGACCAGGATCCACTGCCGTTCGGTGGTAACGTCCTGATCCAGGGTGGTGTGGAAGTTCTGTTCCCGCTGCCGTTCGTCAAGGATCAACGATCCCTGCGTACCTCGGTATTCTGGGATGTGGGTAACGTATTCGACTCCAAGTGCGAGCAGACGACCAATACCAACCCTGCGTCGAAGTCCAACACGCAGTGTAACGATGTCAGTCTGAGCAACATGGCCAGTTCCGTCGGTGTGGGAGTGACCTGGGTCACCGCACTGGGGCCTCTGAGTTTCGCCCTGGCCATGCCAGTCAAGAAACCGGATGACGCTGAAACCCAAGTGTTCCAATTCTCTCTCGGCCAGACGTTTTAAGCGTCTGACCCAAGATAACGACAATGAATTTTGTAGGAGTACATCGTGCGTAAGTTGACTCAATTGGTTCTCCTGGCCAGCGTACTGGTCGCTGGTCCGGCGTTCGCCGACATGAAAATTGCTGTTCTGAACTATCAGATGGCTCTGCTGGAGTCCGACGCGGCCAAGAAATACGCCGTGGATGCCGAGAAGAAGTTCGGTCCTCAGTTGACCAAGCTCAAGTCGCTGGAAACCAGCGCCAAGGGCATTCAGGATCGCCTGATGGCCGGTGGCGACAAAATGCAGCAGGGCGAGCGCGAGCGTCTGGAGCTTGAATTCAAGCAAAAGGCCCGTGACTTCCAGTTCCAGTCCAAGGAACTGAACGAAGCCAAAGCCGTTGCCGACCGTGAAATGCTGAAGCAGCTCAAGCCGAAACTGGACAGCGCTGTGGAAGAAGTCATCAAGAAAGGTGCTTTTGACCTGGTTTTCGAGCGTGGCGCAGTGATTGATGTCAAGCCTCAGTACGACATCACTCGCCAGGTTATCGAGCGCATGAATCAGCTGAAGTAACCCATGACCGTGACCATTAAGCTCGGCCAGCTGGCCGAGTTCCTCGGCGCCACGCTACGTGGCGACCCCGAGAAAGCAATTACTGGGCTAGCCACCTTGCAGGAGGCTGGCCCAGCTCAGTTGAGCTTTCTTGCAAACCCCCAATACCGCAAGTACCTGGCAGGCAGTCAGGCTGCAGCCCTGTTGCTCAAGGCCGCTGACGCCGAAGGTCATGCCGGGGATGTGCTGGTGGTGCCGGATCCGTACGCAGCCTACGCGCGTGTTTCTCACCTGTTCGATCCCAAGCCCAAGGCCACGGCCGGGATTCATCCGACGGCGGTGATCGCGGCGGATGCGGTTGTCGACCCGGCGGCGAGTATCGGCGCTTTTGTGGTGATCGAAAGCGGTGCACAGGTGGCAGCCGGTACGACTGTCGGTGCGCATTGCTTCATCGGCGCTCGCAGCGTGGTGGGTGAGGGGGGCTGGCTCGCGCCGCGGGTGACCTTGTATCACGACGTTCGCGTCGGCAAGCGGGTCGTCATTCAGTCGGGTGCAGTGCTCGGCGGCGAAGGCTTCGGCTTTGCCAATGAAAAAGGTATCTGGCAGAAAATCGCCCAGATCGGTGGTGTGCTGATCGGCGATGATGTTGAAATCGGCGTGAACACGGCTATAGATCGCGGTGCGTTGGCCGATACCGTCATCGGTAACGGCGTGAAGCTCGATAACCAGATTCAGATTGCCCACAACGTTCAGGTGGGCGATCACACCGCCATGGCGGCATGCGTCGGGATCTCCGGCAGCACCAAAATCGGCAAGCATTGCATGCTCGCCGGTGGCGTAGGCCTGGTGGGACACATCGACATTTGCGACAACGTTTTCATTACCGGGATGACCATGGTGACCCACTCGATTACCGAGCCAGGCGCCTATTCTTCCGGTACGGCCATGCAGCCGGCAGCCGAGTGGCGCAAAAGCGCGGCACGTATCCGTCAGCTCGATGACATCGCGCGACGTCTGCGACAGCTGGAAAAGCAGGCAGGGGAAGTGACCCCTGACGGTAATGCTTCATCAGATGGCTGATACCATTTCCATATCAAGTGCGCGCAGCCGCTAGACTGCGTCCCTGATTTGCTAGTGGAGCGTGCGCCAGTCGCGCGCCCCCAATCTTTACATAGGCTTCCCCCCGAAATGATGGACATCAACGAGATTCGCGAATACCTGCCTCACCGTTACCCGTTCCTGCTGGTGGACCGGGTAGTGGAGCTGGATGTTGAAGGCAAGCGCATTCGCGCCTACAAGAATGTCAGCATCAACGAACCGTTCTTCAATGGTCACTTCCCTGCGCATCCAATCATGCCGGGCGTATTGATCATCGAGGCAATGGCTCAGGCTGCCGGGATCCTTGGTTTCAAAATGCTTGACGTGAAACCGGCCGACGGCACGCTCTATTACTTCGTCGGTTCCGACAAGCTGCGCTTCCGCCAGCCGGTATTGCCGGGTGATCAACTGATCCTTGAAGCCAAGTTCATCAGCTGCAAGCGTCAGATCTGGAAGTTCGAATGCCAGGCTTCGGTCGATGGCAAGCCTGTCTGCTCGGCTGAGATCATCTGTGCGGAACGCAAGCTATGAGTTTGATTGACCCTCGTGCAATCATCGATCCGACAGCTGTTCTGGCTGACGGTGTCGAGGTCGGCCCGTGGTCGATCATCGGCGCAGGTGTGGAAATCGGCGAGGGGACAGTCATCGGGCCGCACGTAATTCTCAAGGGCCCGACCCGAATCGGTAAGCACAATCGCATCTACCAGTTCTCCTCGGTGGGCGAAGACACACCTGACCTGAAGTACAAGGGCGAGGAAACCCGCCTGGTGATCGGTGATCACAACGTCATCCGCGAAGGCGTGACGATTCACCGTGGCACTATCCAGGACCGTTCGGAAACGACCCTGGGCGATCACAACCTGATCATGGCGTATGCCCACATCGGCCACGACAGCGTTATCGGCAACCACTGCATCCTGGTCAACAACACCGCACTGGCGGGTCATGTGCACGTGGAAGACTGGGCGATCCTCTCCGGTTTTACCCTGGTTCACCAGTATTGCCACATTGGCGCCCACAGCTTTTCAGGCATGGGTACGGCGATCGGCAAGGATGTTCCTGCGTATGTCACGGTGTTCGGCAACCCTGCCGAAGCCCGGAGCATGAACTTCGAGGGCATGCGCCGTCGGGGCTTCAGCGAAGATGCGATCCACGCGCTGCGTCGTGCCTACAAGGTGGTGTACCGCCAGGGCCTGACCGTGGAGCAGGCACTCGCCGAACTGGCCGAGCCTTCTGCGCAGTTCCCGGAAGTAGCGGTATTCCGTGACTCCATCCAGTCTTCGACTCGCGGCATCACCCGCTAACCATGGCCAATCTGCGTATTGCGCTGGTAGCGGGTGAGGCTTCCGGTGACATTCTGGGTGCGGGCCTCATGCGCGCGCTCAAGGCTCGCCACCCGGCGGTCGAGTTCATCGGTGTCGGTGGTCCGTTGATGCAGGCTGAAGGCCTGACCTCGTATTTCCCGATGGAGCGTCTGTCCGTCATGGGCCTGGTGGAAGTGCTGGGCCGGTTGCGCGAACTGCTGGCGCGGCGCAAGAAGCTGGTCGCCGACCTGATCGCCGCGAAACCCGATGTGTTCATCGGTATCGACGCGCCCGACTTCAACCTCAATATCGAACTCAAGCTGCGCCAGGCCGGGATCAAGACCGTGCATTACGTCAGCCCGTCGGTCTGGGCCTGGCGGCAGAAACGCGTGCTGAAGATTCGCGAAGGCTGCGACCTGATGCTCACGCTGTTCCCGTTCGAAGCCAGATTCTACGAAGAGAAAGGCGTGCCGGTGCGGTTCGTCGGCCATACCCTGGCCGATGCCATTCCACTCGAAGCCGATCGTGCTGCTGCGCGGGCCGAACTCGGTTTGCCCGACGGGCCGCTGGTGGCGTTGATGCCCGGCAGCCGTGGCGGTGAAGTTGGCCGGCTTGGTGCGTTGTTTCTCGATACGGCGCAGCGCCTGCGGGCGTTGCGCCCAGGGGTGCGGTTTGTCATGCCTTGCGCCAGTCCTCAGCGCCGGACCCAGATCGAAGCATTGCTGGCCGGTCGCGATCTGCCGCTGACCCTGCTCGATGGGCAGTCTCATCTGGCCCTGGCCGCGTGCGATGCGGTGTTGATTGCCTCCGGCACTGCAACGCTTGAAGCGCTGCTGTACAAGCGACCGATGGTGGTCGCCTATCGCCTAGCGCCGCTGACGTTCTGGATTCTCAAGCGCATGGTGAAAAGCCCCTACATTTCGTTGCCGAACTTGTTGGCCCAGCGTCTATTGGTGCCCGAGTTGTTGCAGGACGATGCCACGGTCGAAGCGCTGGCCCAGACCTTGTCGCCGCTGATTGAGGGTGGGGAAGAGCAGACCCGCGGTTTCGATGAAATTCACCGGACCCTGCGTCTGGATGCCTCCAACCAGGCTGCGGATGCAGTGCTGAACCTGATCGGCCAAGTAAAATGAGCAAAACGAATATGCAGATGGGGCTGGATTTCACCTTGGTCGCTGAAATCGAAGAGTTGGTTGCCGGTGTCGATGAAGTGGGTCGCGGCCCGCTCTGTGGCGCGGTGGTGACGGCGGCAGTGATCCTTGATCCGAACCGCCCGATCCTCGGCCTGAACGACTCGAAGAAACTCACCGAAGCCCGTCGCGAAAAGCTCTACGACGAAATCTGCGAAAAAGCCCTGAGCTGGTGCATCGCTCGCGCCGAAGTCGAAGAAATCGACGAACTGAATATCCTGCACGCCACCATGCTGGCCATGCAGCGCGCGGTCGCGGGGCTGCACGTTCAGCCGAAGCTGGCGATGATCGACGGCAACCGTTGCCCGAAACTGCCGATGCGCTCCGAAGCCGTGGTCAAGGGCGATAGCAAGGTTCCAGCCATCGCCGCCGCATCGATTCTGGCCAAGGTCAGCCGTGATCGTGAAATGGCTGCGTTCGAATTGATCTACCCGGGTTACGGCATCGGCGGCCACAAAGGCTACCCGACCCCCGTTCATCTGGAAGCACTGGCACGGCTTGGGCCGACCCCGATTCACCGGCGCTCGTTTGCCCCGGTGCGGCTGGCATATGAGGCGCGGGAAGGTCTCATCGAGAGTTAGTCGCGAGGCTGATTTTTTTAACCAAGGCCCGGTACAATCCGGGCCTTGTTGTCTTCATGTTTATAGACAGGATCACTATGCCGGCTTCATTCGTTCACCTACGCCTGCACACTGAATACTCCCTGGTCGACGGTCTGGTGCGGATCAAACCGCTGGTCAAGACCCTGGTCGGCATGAACATGCCTGCCGTAGCGGTCACCGACCAGAACAACATGTGTTCCCTGGTCAAATTCTATAAAAACGCCATGGGTGCCGGGATCAAGCCGATCTGCGGCGCCGACCTGTGGCTGTCGAACAAGGATCCGGACAACCCGCTGAGCCGGATCAGCCTGCTGGTGATGAACGCCGAAGGCTATCGCAACCTTACCGAACTGATTTCCCGCGGTTTTATCGATGGTCAGCGCAACGGCGCGATCATCATCGAGCGCGAATGGGTAGCTGAAGCCAACTCGGGCTTGATCATGCTGTCGGCGGCCAAAGAAGGCGAGATCGGCCAGGCCATGCTCAGCGGCAACCCCGCCGAGGCCGAAACCCTGGCCCGCGAATGGATGGAAGTGTTCCCGGATCGTTTCTATCTGGAAATCCAGCGCACCAACCGCCCCAACGATGAAGAACAATTGCACGGCGCCGTGGCCCTGGCCGAGAAGCTCGGTGCGCCGCTGGTGGCGACCAACGATGTGCGCTTCATCAAGCAGGAAGACTTCGCCGCCCACGAAACCCGCGTTTGCATCGGTGAGGGTCGCGCCCTCGACGATCCGCGGCGTTCGAAGAACTACAGCGATCAGCAGTACCTCAAAAGCGCCGATGAAATGGCCGAGCTGTTCAGCGACATTCCCGAGGCGCTGGAAAACACCGTCGAGATCGCCAAACGCTGCAACATCGAAGTGAAGCTGGGCACGCACTTCCTGCCCAACTTCCCGATCCCCGATGGCATGACCATCGACGAGTACTTCCGCAAGGTGTCCTTCGACGGCCTGGAGGAGCGGCTTAGCGTTCTGCTGCCCAAGGACACCACCGAAGACTACGAAGCCAAGCGTCAGGTCTATGTCGACCGGCTGAATTTCGAGCTGGATATCATCATCCAGATGGGGTTCCCCGGTTACTTCCTGATCGTGATGGACTTTATCCAGTGGGCCAAGAGCAACGGCGTACCGGTGGGTCCTGGCCGTGGATCGGGTGCCGGGTCGCTGGTGGCCTATGTACAGAAGATCACCGACCTCGACCCGCTGGAATATGACCTGCTGTTCGAACGTTTCCTCAACCCGGAACGGGTATCCATGCCCGACTTCGACGTCGACTTCTGCATGGACGGTCGTGACCGGGTAATCGACTACGTAGCCGAGAAGTATGGCCGCAACGCCGTGAGCCAGATCATCACCTTCGGTTCCATGGCTGCGAAGGCCGTGGTCCGTGACGTGGCGCGGGTGCAGGGCAAGTCCTATGGCCTGGCGGATCGTCTGTCGAAGATGATTCCGTTCGAAGTCGGCATGACCCTGGAAAAGGCCTACGAGCAGGAAGAGATCCTGCGCGACTTCATCAAGGTCGATGAAGAAGCAGCGGAAATCTGGGAGATGGCCCGCAAGCTCGAAGGCGTTGTGCGTAACGTCGGCAAGCACGCCGGTGGTGTGGTTATCGCCCCGACCAAGCTGACCGACTTCTCGCCGATTTATTGCGACGAAGCCGGTGACGGCCTGGTAACCCAGTTCGACAAGGATGACGTCGAGGCGGCCGGCCTTGTGAAGTTCGACTTCCTCGGCCTGCGGACCCTGACGATCATCGACTGGGCGCTGAAAACCATCAACCGCGACCGCGCCAAGGTCAATGAGCCGCCGCTGGATATCGCGTTCATCCCTCTGGATGACAAGCCGACCTACACCTTGCTGCAAAAAGCCGAAACCACGGCGGTGTTCCAGCTTGAATCCCGGGGCATGAAGGAGCTGATCAAAAAGCTCAAGCCCGACTGCCTGGAAGACTTGATCGCACTGGTGGCACTGTTCCGTCCGGGCCCGCTGCAATCGGGCATGGTGGACGACTTCATCAATCGTAAGCACGGTCGCGCCGAGCTGGCGTATCCGCATTCGGACTACCAGTACGAAGGCCTCAAGCCGGTACTGGCACCGACTTACGGCATCATCCTGTATCAGGAACAGGTGATGCAGATTGCCCAGGTCATGGCCGGTTACACCCTCGGTGGTGCGGACATGCTGCGTCGAGCCATGGGTAAGAAAAAACCCGAGGAAATGGCCAAGCAGCGCGGCGGCTTCATTGAAGGTTGCGCCACCAACAATATCGACGCAGACCTCGCCGGTAACATTTTCGACCTGGTGGAAAAGTTCGCCGGTTACGGCTTCAACAAATCCCACTCCGCCGCCTATGGCCTGGTGTCGTACCAGACCGCATGGCTGAAGGCCCACTACCCGGCGCCGTTCATGGCCGCGGTACTCTCGGCGGATATGCACAACACCGACAAGGTCGTGACCTTGATCGAAGAAGTGCGGACCATGAAGCTGCGTCTCGACGCGCCGGACGTGAACACGTCCGAATTCAAGTTCACGGTGAACGACGAAGGCCGGATCATTTACGGCCTGGGCGCCATCAAGGGTGTGGGTGAAGGCCCGGTCGAGGCGATCACCGAAGCGCGTCTGGCCGGTCCGTTCAAGGATCTGTTCGATTTCTGCGCCCGGGTTGACCTAAAGCGTATCAACAAGCGCACCCTCGACGGTTTGATCCGCAGCGGTGCCCTGGATCGCCTCGGGCCGTATTTCCACGATGAGCAGAAAGCCTATCAGGCCAATATCGACCGCAATCGCGCGGTGCTGCTGACCGCCATGGAAGAAGCGATCAAGGCGGCCGAACAGACCGCGCGCACCCAGGACAGCGGTCACTCCGACCTGTTTGGCGGTCTGTTTGTCGAAGAAGACGCCGACGTCTACGCCAATCACCGCAAGGCCAAGGAGCTGACCCTCAAGGAGCGCCTGAAAGGGGAGAAAGATACCCTCGGCCTGTACCTGACCGGTCACCCGATCGACGAATACGAAGGTGAAATCCGCCGCTTTGCCCGCCAGCGGATCATCGACCTGAAACCGGCGCGTGATACCCAGACTGTTGCAGGGATGATCATCGCCTTGCGGGTGATGAAGAACAAAAAGGGCGACAAGATGGGGTTCATCACCCTCGACGACCGCTCCGGACGGATCGAGGCCTCGCTGTTTTCCGAGGCGTTCCATTCCGCGCAGTCGCTGTTGCAGACCGACGCGATGGTGGTGGTCGAAGGCGAGGTCAGCAACGACGACTTCTCCGGTGGCCTGAAGTTGCGGGTCAAGCGGGTGATGAGCATGGAGGATGCGCGCACCAATCTGGCCGAGAGCCTGCGCCTGAAGTTGCATGCCAAGGACCTCAAGGGCGATCAGCTACGCTGGCTGGGTGAACTGTTGAAGCGTCACCGCGGCGCGTGCCCGATCACCATGGACTACACCAGCCCCGATGCGAAGGCCTTGTTGCAGTTCGGCGAAGGCTGGCGAATTGATCCGGCGGATGCGTTGATTCAAGCCCTGCGTGACCAGTTCGGGCGAGACAACGTCTTCCTCCAATACCGTTGACAGTCAGTGCCATCAGATTGCCCTGACCTTGACCTGAATTTTTAATCTCGACCTCAACGCGCCTGTCCCTTAAGGTAGGGCGCGAATAGACAACCGGCCGGCCCAAGAACCCTTGGGACTCGACCCAAGACGGACGCCTATGAACCCGAATTTTCTAGATTTCGAACAGCCGATCGCCGACCTGCAAGCCAAGATCGAAGAGTTGCGCTTGGTCGGTAATGACAATTCGCTGAATATCGGCGATGAGATCTCCCGCCTGCAGGACAAGAGCAAAACGCTGACCGAAGACATCTTCGGCAAGCTGACCAGCTGGCAGATCGCACGTCTGGCGCGTCACCCGAAACGTCCGTATACCCTGGACTACATCGAACACATCTTCACCGAGTTCGACGAACTGCACGGTGACCGTCACTTCTCGGACGACGCTGCCATCGTTGGCGGTATTGCCCGTCTGGACGACAAGCCGGTGATGATCATCGGTCACCAGAAAGGCCGTGAAGTGCGCGAGAAAGTTCGCCGCAACTTCGGCATGCCGCGTCCGGAAGGCTACCGCAAGGCTTGCCGCCTGATGGAAATGGCCGAACGTTTCAAAATGCCGATCCTGACCTTCATCGACACCCCGGGCGCTTACCCTGGCATCGACGCTGAAGAGCGCAACCAGAGTGAAGCGATTGCCTGGAACCTGCGTGTCATGGCCCGCCTGAAAACCCCAATCATCGCCACCGTGATCGGTGAGGGTGGTTCCGGTGGTGCGTTGGCGATCGGTGTCTGTGACCAGTTGAACATGCTGCAATACTCGACCTATGCGGTGATCTCGCCGGAAGGTTGCGCTTCGATTCTGTGGAAAACCGCCGAGAAAGCACCGGATGCCGCAGAAGCGATGGGTATCACCGCCGAGCGCCTCAAAGGCCTGGGCATCGTGGACAAGGTGATTGGCGAGCCATTGGGCGGTGCGCACCGCGACCCGGCCGCCGCAGCCGCATCGATCCGCGCCGAGCTTGGCTCGCAACTGGCGATGCTGAAGAAGTTCGATAACGACGCGCTGCTGAAGCGCCGCTACGATCGACTGATGAGCTACGGTCTCTAAGCCGAACACGCAGTGCCCATGTGTGGGAGCGAGCCTGCTCGCGAAAGCGGTATAACAGCCAACGAATGTGTTGAATGTTGAACCGTCTTCGCGAGCAAGCTCGCTCCCACATTTGATTTGTGCAAGGTGATGGATATGAGTCGGTCCAATATTGATCTGCCCGCCAGACTCTTGTTGAATCTTGCCTCGTGGCGCAATGCTGCGACCTGGCGCATCGCCTTCTCCGGCGGCCTCGACTCCACTGTCCTGCTGCACCTTCTGGCAACACTCTCCAAAACCGAATCCCTGCCGGCGCTCAACGCCATCCATGTCCATCACGGTCTTCAAGCCGTGGCCGATGCGTGGCCGGAACATTGTCGTGCTGTGTGCGCTGCGCTGGGCGTGCCGCTGCAAGTGGTTCGCGTGCAGGTGCGACCGGGTGCCAGCCTTGAACGTGCAGCCCGGGATGCGCGGTATCACGCCTTCACTGAAACCGTTCAGGCCAACGAAGTGCTGCTGACTGCCCAGCACCGCGACGATCAGGCGGAAACCCTGTTGTTTCGCTTGTTGCGCGGAGCGGGCGTGCGCGGATTGTCCGCAATGCCGCGTCAGCGCCCGTTGGGCAAGGGGCATCTGCTGCGGCCATTGCTTGATGTCACGCGGGCTGAACTGGAGGCTTATGCCAGTGCGCATGGCTTGAGTTGGATCGAAGATCCCTCGAACCAGGATCGGCAGTACTCGCGCAATTACCTGCGGCATCAAGTCTTGCCCGTGCTGATCCAGCGCTGGCCACAAGCGGTCGCGACCATGGCCCGCAGCGCGGCGCATTTGACTGAAGCACAGGGACTGCTCGAAGAACTGGCGGACATGGATTTGCGTGAGGCCAACTCTGCCACTGAGTTCGCCTGGCTGGGCTTGCGGTCCCTTGAACTGGCGCCGCTTGCGCAATTGTCTGATGCCCGGCAGCGCAATGCCTTGAGTCATTGGCTCGAACCGCTGACCCGCCTGCCGGACACTGACCATTGGTCGGGTTGGGAGGATTTGCGCGACGCCACCGGCGATGCCTGCCCGGTGTGGCGGTTGGTCGATGGCGAACTGCATCGGACGGGCGGGCGGATCTGGTGGCTGTCCGGCCACTGGCTGCGGCCTCTACCGGTCGCCGGGGTGTGGCTGGATCCGGCGTTACCACTGGCTATCCCGGGTAACGGCGTGCTTTCGCTCAGCGGCCAATTCCCCGCTGGCCCGCTGCATATCCGCTATCGTGAAGGGGGAGAGGTCATGGCTCTGCCAGGCCGCGGCCATCGGGACCTGAAACGTTTGCTCAATGAAAGCGCTGTACCGTCCTTCGTACGCGGCAGATTGCCGCTGCTCTACAAAGACGGGCAACTGCTGGCGGTAGCGAACCTCAAGGGGCTCGATGGTGGTGCGCTCGGCGACTGGCATTTGCATTGGCAGCCACTGAACGAAGATCAAGGTTTGAGCTGAAAGGGGCTTTCCGGTAGACTACGCTCCCTTCTTGATACAACTTCTGTGGATTCGCCTGAATTGCAGGAGTTGCCGATTACCAAGCAGTCTTTGCTGGGCGATTCCAAAAAATGTGTAGCGAGCAACGAACCGGTGTTTCATTTTCCGGTCTGTCCCAACGCGGCGGTTTTTTCGAAAGGTGCACTGTGATTAATGCAGGTGATCGGGGGCTTCGGCCTTCCTTCGCTTTCCCCGGCGGCTCGGACCGCTTTAACGCAGACTTCTAGGGTTTTTCATGACGCGCTACATATTCGTCACGGGCGGTGTTGTTTCTTCATTGGGGAAAGGCATTGCATCGGCATCACTGGCGGCCATCCTGGAGGCGCGGGGACTTAAGGTCACCATGCTGAAGCTGGACCCGTACATCAACGTCGACCCGGGCACCATGAGCCCGTTCCAGCACGGTGAAGTGTTCGTCACCCACGACGGCGCCGAGACCGACCTGGACCTGGGCCACTACGAGCGGTTCATCCGCACGACCATGACCCAGAACAACAACTTCACCACCGGCCGTGTCTACGAACACGTCCTGCGCAAGGAGCGCCGTGGTGACTACCTGGGTGCAACCATCCAGGTGATCCCGCACATCACCGACGAAATCAAGCGCCGCATCATCAAGGGTGCTGGCGACGCTGACGTGGCAATGGTCGAGATCGGCGGCACCGTGGGTGACATCGAGTCGCAACCGTTCCTCGAGGCGATCCGCCAACTGCGTTTCGAAGTCGGCGCCAAGCGCGCGATGCTGATGCACCTGACACTGGTGCCGTACATCGCCACTGCCGGCGAAACCAAGACCAAGCCAACCCAGCACTCGGTGAAGGAACTGCGTTCCATCGGCCTGCAACCGGACGTGCTGGTCTGCCGCTCCGATCACCCGATCGATGTGTCGTCGCGTCGCAAGATCGCGCAGTTCACCAACGTTGAAGAACGTGCGGTGATCGCGCTGGAAGACGCCGACACCATCTACAAGATCCCGGGCATCCTGCACTCCCAGGGCCTGGACGATTTCGTCGTCGAGCGTTTCGGCCTGCAATGCGGCGGTGCCGATCTGTCCGAGTGGGAAGCCGTGGTCGACGCCAAGCTCAATCCTGAGCACGAAGTCACCATCGCCATGGTCGGCAAGTACATGGAGCTGCTGGACGCCTACAAGTCGCTGATCGAAGCGATGAGTCACGCCGGCATCAGCAACCGTACCAAGGTCAACCTGCGCTACATCGATTCCGAAGACATCGAGAACCAGGGTACCGCGCTGCTGGAAGGCGTCGACGCCATCCTGGTGCCTGGCGGCTTCGGTCTGCGTGGCGTTGAAGGCAAGATCACTGCCGTTCAATACGCTCGCGAAAACAAGATTCCGTACCTGGGTATCTGCCTGGGCATGCAAGTGGCCGTGATCGAGTTCGCACGTAACGTGATGGGCTGGAAAGACGCCAACTCCACCGAGTTCGATCGTGCAAGCGGTCACCCGGTCGTGGGCCTGATCACCGAGTGGGAAGATGCCACCGGCGCTGTCGAAACCCGCACCGAAACTTCCGATCTGGGCGGCACCATGCGCCTGGGCGCGCAGGATTGCCTGCTGGAGCCGGGTTCCCTGGTCCACGGTTGCTACGGCAAGGACGTGATTGTCGAGCGTCATCGTCATCGCTACGAAGTGAACAACAACCTGCTGCCGCAAATCATGGAAGCTGGTTTGAAAATCTCCGGTCGTTCCGGTGATGGCGCACTGGTTGAAGTGGTTGAAGCTCCGGATCACCCATGGTTCGTCGCTTGCCAGTTCCACCCTGAGTTCACCTCGACGCCACGCGACGGTCACCCGCTGTTCAGCGGTTTCGTCAAGGCAGCGTTGACTCAACACCAGAAGAAGGCGTAACCCCGATGGCACAGAAGATCATCCGCGTCGGCGACATCGAGATTGCCAACGACAAGCCCATGGTGCTGTTCGGTGGCATGAACGTGCTGGAAAGCCGTGACATGGCCATGCAGGTTTGCGAAGAGTATGTGAAGGTCACCGAAAAGCTCGGTATCCCTTACGTGTTCAAGGCCAGTTTCGACAAGGCCAACCGGTCTTCTGTGACCTCCTATCGTGGTCCTGGCCTGGAAGAAGGCATGCGCATCTTCCAGGACATCAAGCAAGCCTTCGGCGTGCCGATCATCACCGACGTCCACGAGCCTGATCAGGCCGCGGTCGTCGCTGAAGTCTGCGACATCATCCAGTTGCCGGCCTTCCTGTCGCGCCAGACCGACCTCGTGGTCGCTATGGCCAAGACCGGTGCTGTGATCAACATCAAGAAAGCCCAGTTCCTCGCACCTCAGGAGATGAAACACATCCTGAGCAAATGCGTGGAAGCGGGTAACGATCAGTTGATCCTCTGCGAGCGTGGTTCGAGCTTCGGCTACAACAACCTGGTCGTCGACATGCTCGGCTTCGGCATCATGAAGCAGTTCGAATACCCGGTGTTCTTCGACGTGACCCACGCGCTGCAAATGCCTGGTGGTCGCTCCGATTCCGCTGGCGGTCGTCGCGCCCAGGTCACCGACCTGGCGAAGGCCGGCATGAGCCAGTCCCTGGCCGGCCTGTTCCTGGAAGCCCACCCGGATCCGGACAACGCCAAATGCGACGGTCCTTGCGCCTTGCGCCTGGACAAACTGGAGCCATTCCTGGCCCAGCTCAAGGCTTTGGACGAACTGGTGAAGAGTTTTCCGACGGTAGAAACCGCGTAATCCTCAATTCTCCGGTAAAGTACCGCACGATTTAACGCTCAGGCCCTCGGGCCTGAGCCTTGTCGTCTGCAAGACTGCCCGCTGCACCTCACTTGCCGACGATCAAAGATTTCCTACAGCTGCGTCGTTTTCGTCAACTTTGGAGTGTTTACAACAATGGCTAAAATCGTCGACATCAAAGGTCGTGAAGTTCTCGACTCCCGTGGCAATCCCACCGTGGAAGCGGACGTGCTTCTCGACAACGGCATCATCGGCAGTGCCTGCGCGCCGTCCGGTGCTTCCACTGGCTCGCGTGAAGCGCTCGAGCTGCGTGATGGCGACAAGAGCCGTTACCTGGGCAAGGGCGTTCTGAAGGCCGTAGCCAACATCAACGGTCCGATCCGCGACCTGTTGAAAGGCATGGACCCAAGCGACCAGAAAGCGCTCGATCTGGCAATGATCAAGCTCGACGGTACTGAAAACAAAGGTTCCCTGGGCGCCAACGCGATCCTCGCCGTTTCCCTGGCCGCGGCCAAGGCAGCAGCACAGGACCAGGACCTGCCGCTGTACGCTCACATCGCCAACCTGAACGGCACCCCGGGTGTCTACTCGATGCCGGTTCCGATGATGAACATCATCAACGGCGGCGAGCACGCCGATAACAACGTCGACATCCAGGAATTCATGGTTCAGCCGGTTGGCGCCAAGTCTTTCTCGGAAGGCCTGCGCATGGGTACCGAGATTTTCCACCACCTCAAGGCTGTACTGAAGGCCCGTGGCCTGAGCACTGCCGTGGGTGACGAAGGTGGTTTCGCACCTAACCTGGCGTCCAACGAAGACGCTTTGAAAGTGATCTCCGAAGCCGTGGCCAACGCCGGTTACAAGCTGGGCACCGACGTGACCCTGGCCCTGGACTGCGCGGCCAGCGAATTCTACGAAGACGGCAAGTACAACCTGTCCGGCGAAGGCCAGGTGTTCACCGCCGAAGGTTTCGCTGACTACCTCAAAGGCCTGACCGAGCGTTACCCGATCATCTCCATCGAAGATGGCCTGGACGAGTCCGACTGGGCTGGCTGGAAGATCCTCACCGACAAGATCGGCGAGAAGACCCAACTGGTAGGCGACGACCTGTTCGTGACCAACACCAAGATCCTGAAAGAAGGCATCGACAAAAAGATCGCCAACTCGATCCTGATCAAGTTCAACCAGATCGGCACCCTGACCGAAACCCTGGAAGCCATCCAGATGGCCAAGGCTGCCGGTTACACTGCCGTGATCTCGCACCGCTCCGGCGAAACCGAAGATTCGACCATTGCCGACCTGGCCGTGGGCACCTCGGCTGGCCAGATCAAGACCGGCTCCCTGTGCCGTTCCGACCGTGTTTCCAAGTACAACCAACTGCTGCGTATCGAAGAGCAGTTGAACGGCAAAGCCAAGTACAACGGTCGCAGCGAGTTCCGCGGTTAAGCGGAAATCGATAAAAAGACACCGGATTGTGTCGGAAAAATCGCAGCAGCGATGGATTTGCCACTAATCTGATGCCTTATATGCACAAGCCTGGTTCTTCCAGGCTTCGTGCTATCAGAAGCTTCACGTTTGGCATGGCTGTCTTTTTTCACTGGATACCCGATATTCGATGCGCAGTCCCAATTGGTTGTTCCTCATCCTGCTTTTGTTGCTGGCTGGCCTGCAGTACCGCCTGTGGGTGGGAAACGGCAGTCTGGCGCAAGTGGCCGAGTTGACTCAGCAGATTGCGGATCAGCAGGCTGAGAACCAGGCATTGCTGGAACGCAACCGGGTGATGGACGCCGAAGTCAGTGAGTTGAAAAAGGGCATGGAGACCGTCGAAGAGCGGGCTCGTCATGAGTTGGGTATGGTCAAGGACGGTGAAACCCTTTACCAGTTGGCCCAATGATTAATTCGTTACCGGCCTTCTGGGCCGTGATTCCTGCCGCGGGCGTCGGTGCCCGTATGGCCGCGGACCGTCCCAAGCAGTACTTGCAACTGGGCGGGCGCACTATTCTCGAACACAGCCTTGGCTGTTTCCTTGATCATCCATGTCTGAAAGGCTTGGTGGTCAGTGTTGCTGTTGACGATCCTTATTGGCCGAACCTGGCATGTGCCAGTGATCCGCGTATTGCCCGGGTCGAGGGCGGTGCCGAACGTTCCGGGTCGGTGCTCAATGCCTTGCTGCACTTGCATGCGCAGGGTGCCGATGATGAGGATTGGGTACTGGTTCACGATGCCGCACGGCCGAACCTCAGTCGTGACGATCTGGACAAGCTGCTGGCTGAACTGGCTGACGATCCCGTCGGCGGACTGCTGGCGGTTCCGGCGCGGGATACGCTCAAGCGAGTCGACAAGCACGGTCGAGTCGTCGAAACCGTGGACCGCAGCGTGATTTGGCAGGCCTACACGCCGCAGATGTTCCGCCTTGGGGCGTTGCATCGGGCTTTGGCTGACAGTCTGGTGGCGGATGCCGTTATTACCGACGAAGCTTCGGCGATGGAGTGGGCCGGTTCGGCGCCGCGCCTGATCGAAGGGCGATCCGATAACCTCAAGGTTACGCGTCCCGAAGATCTTGAATGGTTGAGACAGCGTTGGGCCAATCGTCACTAAAAGATCGCAGCCTGCGGCAGCTCCTACAGAGGGATCCGCAAAGAATGTCGTACCCAATCCCTGTAGGAGCTGCCGAAGGCTGCGATCTTTTGATCTTAAATCCTGTACTCCGGCCTTTGAGCCAACCCCTCCTTCAAAAAATCCACCAACTTGCGCACCTTCGGCGACAAATGCCGTTGCTGCGGATACAGTGCCCAAACCGCCGTGTTCGGTGGTTGATGTGCTTCCAACAACGAAATCAACGCGCCGCTATTCAAATGCTCCAGCACGTAATAGTCCGGCAACTGACACAGCCCTACGCCTTGCAGCGCGGCATCCAGTACGGCTTGGCCACTGTTGCAGCGCCAGTTTCCCTGCACTCTCTGCGAAAATTCCCGCCCGTTCTGTTCCAGTTGCCAGACGTCCGAGCTGCCGATAAGGCAGTTGTGGCGACTCAGCTCTGACAAGCTATGCGGGCGACCGTAGCGTTCAAGATAGGAGGGCGATGCACAGAGAAACATGCGGCGCGGCGCGAGGCGGGTGGCGACCAGCCGTGAATCCTGCAAGCGCCCGAGGCGAATCGCCAGGTCGAGGCCTTCGTGCACCAGGTCAAGCTGGCGATTGCTCAGTTCGATGTCGATCCGCAGTTGCGGATACAGCCCCATGAAGCGAGTCACCAGCGGCACGATGAAGCGCTCGCCGTAAGCCACGGCGCAGGTCATGCGCAGCATGCCCTTGGGTTCGCTGGTCAAGTCGCCCACCGCTCGCAACGCCTCTTCGCGGCCGTCCTGTAAACGCTGGCAATGTTGCAGGAAGGTTTGCCCGGCCTCGGTCAGCGTGACCCGACGGGTGCTGCGGTAGAGCAAACGAGTCTGCAAACGCTCTTCCAGGCGTACAATTTGTCGACTGATATGGGAAGACGAAACCCCCAGGCGTTGTGCGGCAGCGGTGAACTGGCTGCATTCGGCAACCGCGACAAACTCGTCGATCCCTTCCCAGCGATTTTCGGACATCGATGATTATCCCTGTACAGCAATAATATTTTGCATTTGCATCGATTATTCATCGTTGAGCCATGTATTACACTCCCTGTCTCGTTTTAATTCACTGGAGAGTCATCATGATCAAGTCGCGCGCCGCCGTTGCCTTCGAGGCCAAGAAGCCCCTCGAAATCGTTGAAGTCGATGTCGCCATGCCCAAGGCCGGTGAAGTATTGCTGCGCGTGGTGGCCTCCGGTGTTTGCCATACCGATGCCTACACATTGTCCGGCGCAGATCCGGAAGGCATCTTCCCGTCGATTCTCGGCCACGAAGGTGGTGCGATCGTGGAAGCGATTGGCGAGGGCGTGACCTCCGTTGCAGTCGGCGATCATGTGATCCCGCTGTACACCCCTGAATGTCGTCAATGCAAATTCTGCCTGTCGGGTAAAACCAACCTTTGCCAGGCGATTCGCGCGACCCAAGGCAAAGGCTTGATGCCCGACGGGACTTCGCGTTTTTCCTACAAGGGTGAAACGATTTTCCACTACATGGGTACTTCCACTTTTTCGGAGTACACCGTGCTGCCGGAAATCTCCGTGGCCAAGATCGCTAAAGAAGCGCCACTGGAAAAAGTCTGCCTGCTGGGCTGCGGTGTCACCACCGGAATCGGGGCAGTGCTCAACACCGCCAAGGTGAAACCGGGTGATACCGTGGCGATCTTCGGCCTCGGCGGCATCGGTCTTTCTGCCGTCATCGGTGCCGTGAAAGCCAAGGCTGCGCGGATCATCGCCATCGACATCAACCCGGCGAAATTCGAAATCGCCAAGCAGCTGGGCGCAACCGACTGCGTGAACCCGAAAGACTTCGATCGCCCGATCCAGGAAGTCATCGTCGACATGACCGATGGCGGCGTGGATTTTTCCTTCGAGTGCATCGGCAACGTACAACTGATGCGTGCGGCACTGGAGTGCTGCCACAAGGGCTGGGGCGAATCGGTCATCATCGGCGTTGCCGGTGCCGGTCAGGAAATCTCGACCCGTCCGTTCCAGTTGGTCACTGGCCGCGTCTGGCGGGGTTCTGCGTTCGGCGGCGTGCGCGGTCGTACCGAGTTGCCAAGCTATGTGGAAATGGCCGCGACCGGTGAGATTCCGCTGGATACCTTCATCACCCACACCATGGGCCTGGAAGATATCAACAAGGCGTTTGACCTGATGCATGAAGGGAAAAGCATTCGTTCCGTCATCCATTTTTGAGGTCCGCCATGAGCCTGGAAAACATCTCCTGCCAGAAAAGCTTCGGCGGCTGGCACAAGCGCTATCGCCATCGCTCGGAAGTGCTCGGCTGCGACATGGTGTTCGCCGTGTACCTGCCGCCGCAGGCGGAGCAGGGCGGCAAGCTGCCGGTGTTGTACTGGTTGTCCGGCCTGACCTGCACCGACGAGAACTTCATGCAAAAGGCCGGTGCCATGCGCATGGCCGCCGAGCTGGGGTTGATCATCGTCGCCCCGGACACCAGTCCTCGCGGTCCGGACGTGCCGGGTGATCCGGATGGCGCCTGGGACTTCGGCCTCGGCGCCGGGTTTTACCTGAATGCCACTCAGGAGCCTTGGTCGCGCCACTATCGGATGCATGACTATGTCGTGCAGGAATTGCCGACATTGGTCGAAGCCCATTTTCCTGCGTCGGACAAGCGCGGCATCAGCGGCCACTCCATGGGCGGTCACGGTGCGCTGGTCTGCGCATTGCGCAATCCGGGGCGCTATCTGTCGGTGTCGGCGTTCTCGCCCATCAACAATCCGATGGATTGCCCGTGGGGGCAGAAAGCCTTCTCCCGGTATCTGGGAGAGGACCGTTCGAAATGGCGCGAATGGGATGCCTGCGCGTTGATTGCCGAGGCCGATGAAAAGCTGCCGCTGTTGGTCGACCAGGGTGATCGCGACGATTTCCTCGCCAACCAGCTCAAGCCGGAAGCCTTGCAGCAGGCGGCCAAACTGGCCGGTCATCCGCTGACGTTGCGCCTGCAACCGGGCTACGATCACAGCTATTTCTTCATTGCCAGTTTCATCGATGAGCACTTGCGGCATCACGCGCATGCTCTGGTTGGCTAATGCAGGTAGAATCACGCCCTGACAAAAATCGGGGCGTTTTTTTATGCGTATTGGCCACGGCTATGATGTGCACCGTTTCGCTGAAGGCGATTTCATCACTCTGGGCGGCGTGCGCATTGCACACAGCTTCGGGCTGCTCGCTCACTCTGACGGTGACGTCCTCTTGCACGCCTTGAGCGATGCCTTGCTCGGCGCCGCGGCGCTGGGCGACATCGGCAAGCATTTCCCGGATACCGACCCGCAATTCAAGGGCGCCGACAGCCGTGCGCTGTTGCGTCACGTCGTCGCACTGGTCCATGCCAAAGGCTGGAAAGTCGGCAACGTCGATAACACCATCGTCGCCCAGGCGCCGAAAATGGCCCCGCATATCGAATCGATGCGCGCGCTGATTGCCGCGGATCTTCAAGTAGAGTTGGATCAAGTGAACGTGAAAGCTACCACCACCGAAAAGCTCGGCTTTGTCGGTCGCGAAGAAGGCATTGCCGTGCACTCCGTTGCCTTGTTGCTGCGCGCATGAACGAACTGCAATTGCTCGGCCCGCGGGCTTACGGTGAGGCCCTCGGTACAGCGGTCCTGAAAGCGATCGCGGAAGATTTCCAGGTCGACGAAGTCCTCGACATTCCCCTCAGCGGCGAAGGTGAACACCTGTGGATCTGGGTGGAAAAGCGCGGCCTGAATACTGAAGAAGCGGCGCGACGGATTGCCAAGGCTGCCGGCGTGCCATTGCGCACCGTCAGTTATGCCGGGCTCAAGGACCGTCAGGCGTTGACTCGCCAATGGTTCAGCGTGCAACTGCCGGGCAAGGCCGACCCTGATCTGTCGGCTGCGGAAAACGATACGCTGAAGATCCTCAAGACCGCCCGCCACAAGCGCAAACTGCAACGCGGTGCCCACTCGGCCAACGGTTTTACCTTGCGCCTGACGCAATTCGCCGGCGACAAGGCCGCGCTTGAAGAACGTCTGCAACTGATCACCAGGCAAGGCATCCCCAATTATTTCGGCGCCCAGCGTTTTGGTCATGACGGCGGCAACGTCGTCGATGCTCGCGCCTGGGCCGCGCGCAAGGCCCTGCCGGAGCAGCGCAACGTGCGCTCGCGTCTGCTTTCCACGGCGCGCAGTTTTCTGTTCAACCAGGTGCTGGCCGCTCGAGTTGCCGACGGCACCTGGCAGCGTGCTCAGGTGGGCGATCTGCTGGCGTTCACCGACAGCCGCAGCTTTTTCCCGGCAGGCGAAGCCGAGTGCAGCGACCCGCGCCTGGCGATTCTCGATCTGCACCCGACCGGTCCGCAGTGGGGCGAAGGTGACTCGCCGGCCACGGGCGTTGTCCATGAACTGGAGCAGGCCATCGCCGCACGCGAAGCGGATTTGCGTGATTGGTTGATCAACGCCGGAATGAGCCACGAACGTCGCATCCTGCGGCTGCCCATTGGCGGGTTGACGTGGCATTATCCCGAGCCTGACATTCTGCAACTGGAATTCGTCCTGCCGGCCGGATGCTTCGCCACCGTATTGGTGCGCGAGCTTGTTGATCTGGTGCCGGTGGGGCAGACGGACAGCCCATGCGTATTCTGATTTCTAACGACGATGGGGTAACAGCACCCGGTCTCGCCGCGCTTTATGCTGCGCTGGCGGATTACACCGAGTGCGTGGTTATCGCCCCGGACCAGGACAAGAGCGGCGCCAGCAGTTCGCTGACGCTCGACCGTCCGTTGCACCCGCAAACCCTGGCCAACGGCTTTATCAGCCTGAACGGCACGCCAACCGATTGTGTGCACCTGGGCCTCAACGGCCTGCTGGAGCGCGCGGCGGACATGGTGGTTTCCGGCATCAACCTGGGCGCGAACCTGGGGGACGATGTCCTGTATTCCGGCACGGTGGCGGCGGCCCTTGAGGGGCGTTTCCTGAAACACCCTTCGTTTGCCTTTTCGCTGGTCTCACGCCAGGTAGAGAACCTTCCCACAGCTGCCTATTTCGCGCGCAAACTGGTTGAAGCCCATGCTGACCTGGATCTGCCACCGCGTACGGTACTGAATGTGAACATTCCCAATTTGCCGCTGGACCGTATCCGCGGTATCCAGTTGACCCGCCTGGGCCATCGCGCCCGGGCCGCGGCACCGATTAAAGTGGTGGATCCGCGGGGCAAGTCCGGTTACTGGATCGCGGCGGCCGGGGATGCCGAAGACGGTGGCCCGGGTACCGATTTCCATGCAGTGATGCAGGGTTATGTTTCGATCACGCCACTACAACTGGATCGCACCTTCAATGATGCCTTCAGAAGTCTGGACGGCTGGCTGGAGGGGCTGCGCTGATGGGTCGCGAACAAGACGATATGCTGCGTCGCGGCATCGGAATGACCTCCCAGCGAACCCGGGAGCGGCTGATCCAGCGCCTGTATGAAGAAGGCATCTCCAACGCCAGGGTGCTGGAGGTCATTCGCCGGACCCCGCGTCACCTGTTCGTCGACGAAGCGCTGGCGCACCGTGCCTATGAAGACACCGCGCTGCCGATTGGCAACAACCAGACCATCTCCCAGCCTTATATGGTGGCGCGCATGAGCGAGCTGCTGCTGGAGGCCGGTCCCCTCGACAAGGTGCTGGAGATCGGCACCGGGTCGGGTTATCAGACGGCGGTGCTGTCGCAACTGGTCGAGCGTGTGTTCTCGGTCGAGCGCATCAAGGTTCTGCAGGATCGGGCAAAGGAACGTCTGGTCGAACTGAACCTGCGCAACGTGGTGTTCCGCTGGGGTGATGGCTGGGAAGGCTGGCCGGCACTGGCGCCGTACAACGGGATTATCGTCACCGCAGTGGCGACCGACGTGCCCCAGGCACTGCTTGACCAGTTAGCGCCGGGAGGCCGAATGGTGATCCCGGTCGGGGCCGGCGAAGTCCAGCAATTGATGCTGATCATTCGCGAGGAACAAGGTTTTTCCAGGCATGTCCTGGGAGCTGTGCGCTTCGTGCCATTGCTCAATGGGCCACTGGCCTGAGCATTTGTTTCGGCACGCTGAATTCTCTTCGATTGCCTTTGTCTTACAGCGGCATCGTTGTGTTAAACGGGATTCATCGTCAGGCAGCAAACGTGTGCGCGACACCGATTCGCCACATTAAAGGTAAAGCGTGCACGGCCCGTTATACTTGCGACAGTTCATTACCGGACTCCGGTATTTCACATTTTCAGCCACCACAGAGGGAGCGGCGGGTGAGTCTCACAGTCATTGCGCAGCGAATGAGTAAAACGAGCTTTCAGCGCCTGGTGACTGGCCTTGTCTTGAGCACCTTGCTGGTCGGTTGTTCCAGCAACAAGTCCAGCGATGTTCGTGTCGTGGACCGCAACAATGCCGCGGCTCAGCGCCCAGCCGTGACGACCGGGCAATACGTCGTTCGGCCCAAGGACACCCTGTTCTCCATCGCCTTCCGTTACGGCTGGGACTACAAGGCCCTGGCGGCACGCAACAACATTCCTGCGCCTTACACCATCCGTCCGGGTCAGACGATTCGCTTTGATGGTCGTACCGATTCAACGTCGACGGCAGTGGTCAGTTCGTCCAGTTCAACGCCTTCATCGTCGAGTAAAACCACGGTCATCCGTCGTTCGGCAAACGGTACGACCACCAGCACGACGACGGTTGTACCGTCCGTCGCGAGCAAGCCTGCACCCGCTCCATTACCCCCTCCCGGGCCAGCCCCGACCGGCTGGGGATGGCCATCTAATGGCATTCTGATTGGAAAATTCTCTTCAAACGGTAGTTTGAATAAAGGAATTGATATCGCCGGAGATTTGGGACAGCCTGTTTTAGCTGCGTCTGATGGGACGGTGGTATACGCCGGGAGTGGCTTAAGGGGCTACGGCGAATTAGTAATCATCAAACACAGTGAAACCTACGTAAGCGCCTACGGACATAACCGCAGGCTGTTGGTTCGGGAGGGGCAGCAGGTCAAGGTCGGACAGACAATTGCCGAAATGGGGTCAACGGGTACAGACCGGGTGAAACTGCATTTTGAGATTCGCCGCCAAGGTAAACCTGTAGATCCGCTGCAATTCCTGCCACGTCGTTGATCGCTTACCAGCCTGTTCCGTCGCGTAGAGGGGACAGGCTCCAGCGTTGCCAGGGAGAAAGGCGCCGCTTGAGCTTGAGGTCGAACTCACCAAAGGACTATAACAATGGCTCTCAGTAAAGAAGTGCCGGAGTTTGACATCGACGATGAGGTTCTCCTGATGGAGAGCAGCATCGATACGGATTCGATGTCGAATGATGAAGGGGCGGCTCCACCTTCCGTTCGTGCCAAATCCAAACACTCCGCATCCTTGAAACAGCACAAGTACATTGACTACACGCGGGCACTTGATGCCACGCAGCTGTATCTCAATGAAATTGGTTTCTCTCCCCTGCTTTCACCCGAAGAAGAAGTTCATTTTGCGCGCCTGTCGCAAAGTGGCGATCCGGCCGGGCGTAAACGCATGATTGAAAGTAACCTGCGGCTGGTGGTGAAAATCGCCCGGCGTTACGTCAATCGTGGGTTGTCGCTGCTGGACCTGATCGAAGAGGGCAACCTCGGCTTGATCCGGGCGGTGGAGAAGTTCGATCCGGAACGCGGTTTCCGCTTCTCGACCTACGCGACCTGGTGGATTCGCCAGACCATCGAACGCGCAATCATGAATCAGACCCGGACCATCCGGCTGCCGATCCATGTGGTCAAGGAGCTGAATGTGTACCTGCGGGCCGCGCGGGAGCTGACGCAAAAACTCGACCATGAACCCTCACCCGAAGAAATCGCCAACCTGCTGGAAAAACCGGTGGGAGAGGTCAAGCGTATGCTGGGCCTTAACGAGCGGGTTTCTTCGGTCGACGTCTCGCTGGGGCCGGATTCGGATAAAACCCTGCTCGATACCCTGACTGACGACCGCCCAACCGATCCATGCGAACTGTTGCAGGACGACGACCTGTCCCAGAGCATCGATCAGTGGCTCTCGGAACTGACCGACAAGCAACGCGAGGTGGTTGTACGCCGCTTCGGCCTGCGCGGTCATGAAAGCAGCACCCTTGAAGACGTAGGCCTGGAAATCGGCCTGACCCGGGAACGAGTCAGACAGATTCAGGTGGAAGGCTTGAAGCGGCTGCGCGAGATCCTGGAAAAAAATGGTCTGTCGAGCGAGTCGCTGTTCCAATAGGGCACTCACTGCGATGGCATGAAAAACCCCGACTGGCTCGGGGTTTAATGAGATGGTCAGCCTGACCGAGAAGCCCTGCAGGTTTACGCTTGCAGGGCTTTTCTCGTTTTCGGGCGGAGGATCTCTCATGAACACGATGACACTTCTCGGTATCGACATTGGCAAACACAGTTTCCACCTGCATGGCCAGGACGCCAGAGGCCATCAGGTATTGCGCAAAAAAACCAACCGCGGCCAGTTGCTCAGCACATTGGCCCAACTGCCAGCCTGCACGGTGGTAATGGAGTCCTGCGGCGGCGCCCACTGGCTGGCTCGACAGATCGGTGCATTGGGCCACGAGGTGAAGCTGATCGCCCCGCAGTACGTCAAACCGTTCGTCAAAGGCAACAAAAACGACTTCATTGATGCCGAAGCGATTTGCGAGGCGGCGAGCCGCCCCGCGATGCGCTTCTGCTCGATTAAAACCGAAGAGCAGCAAACGCTTTCAGCCCTGCACCGTGTTCGTGATTCATTGATTGGCCATCGCACCGAGGCGACTAATCAGATCCACGGTTTTCTGTTGGAGTTCGGGATCAGCCTGCCTATTGGGGTCACTGCGTTGCACCGCGTGCCAGCGTTGCTGGATGACCCACAACACCCGGTGCCATTGCGCCTCAAGGGCGTAGTGATACGCCTGCATCATCAAATCCAACAGCTTAATGATGAAATCAAGGACATCGAGTCCGACTTGAAGCAGCAGTTGGAAGAAGACGATGCCGCGAGTCGCTTGCAGAGTATTCCAGGCATCGGCCCGATTACTGCCAGCGCGCTGCTGGCGGATATAGGGGATGCATCGAATTATCGCAGCGGACGTGATTTCTCGGCTTCGTTGGGGTTGGTGCCGAAGCAGCATTCAACCGGCGGAAAGACAGTGCTGCTGGGGATTACAAAACGCGGCGATAAGCACATACGCCGGCTACTGGTGCAGGGTGCGCGGGCCATCATGCAACATATCGACAAGCGTGAAGACGCCCTTGGACCTTGGGTTCGAGAGCTGCTGAGACGTCGCCACTCCAATGTCGTCGCGTGCGCACTGGCGAACAAACTGGCGCGAATCGTGTGGGCGGTACTGACCAAGGGCGGCCAGTACGACCCACATCCGAACGTTTGAACGTACTGCTTTGCCACCGGCTTTTGCGACGTCACTGACTGATGACAGTAAACGGCAAACGGCCCGACTGAGAACCTGGCAATAAAATCAGCTTTAGAGGCTGAGGGTTTTTTCAGGACAGTAGGGAGCGGCTACTCATCGAGGGTCGAGCGTTGTTACAGCAACGCTCACAACGAGCCCGGATACATTAGCGCAAGCCAGTTTTACCGAAAACAGCCTATGGGGTTGCAGGAGATGGGCTGACCATACATTTTATTGTCTGGCCAGTAGATCGAGTCCCCTCGGGATTTTGGTTTCGTGCTGTAAGCCTTGGCTTACTCTTGCGTAAGTGTTCGTTATTTTTACACACTGGCAGTCGTCCATGCTGAACACTTCGCGTCACTATCTTTATGATTTATATAGCTATTTTTTAATATTAATGATGTGTGACAGCTGGATCTCGCGCCAATGGGGCGATTGATCCCGGAGGGGAACACTCTAGTATTGAGGTTGTGTCGATGGACAGACACGTCCTTCAAGGATGAGGGATATGGATATCGCAGGACGCGATTCATCAGGACGATGAAAAGGAACACAGGGAATAGGGAAAAAATGTGGGCGGGTCAAACCGCCCCTTTTTTTTGCCTGCAGAAAAGCAAAAAGGCCCTTGTGGGGCCTTTTTCGCGAACGCGGGGGTAATCAGCGTTCGAGGTCTGCGATCTTGCCTTTCTTGCCGTCCCACTCTTCAGCGTCGGGCATCGAATCTTTCTTCTCGGTGATGTTCGGCCAGATATCGGCCAGCTCAGCGTTCAGCTCGATGAAGTTTTCCATGCCGGCCGGAACCTCATCTTCGGAGAAGATAGCCACAGCAGGGCATTCAGGTTCGCACAGCGCGCAATCGATGCACTCATCCGGGTGGATCACCAGGAAATTCGGGCCTTCGTAAAAGCAGTCCACCGGACAGACTTCTACGCAGTCGGTGTACTTGCACTTGATGCAGTTGTCGGTGACGACGAAGGTCATTTCTAATTTTCTCCTCAGGCGCGGCTTGCTGCGCCCCTTCTCGTAGGGGTCGCCAGGTTCGGGAGCGATAGTCTGCTGGCCAGGCTATTAGCCAGCAGCATCCCAAACCGCGCGAGATTCTAACAGCTTGCAAGCCGCTGCGTTAGATCCGTGTCTTTAGTGTATAGAGCATTTCGAGAGCACGACGTGGCGTCATGTCGTCCAGGTCGAGCTTGGCCAGGTCATCCAGCACCGGGTGCGGCAGGCTGGCAAACAGGTCGCTTTGCTGCGGCGCGGCCGGTTTGCCTTTGGCCGGTGCCGGTGTTTCATGGGGCAGGGCGGTATCTTCCAGGCGGCTCAAATGCTCGCGGGCACGGGTGATGACTTCACTCGGTACGCCTGCCAGCTGCGCAACGGCCAGGCCATAACTCTGGCTGGCCGGCCCGGGCAGCACGTGGTGGAGGAACACGATGCGCTCGTTGTGCTCGGTGGCATTGAGGTGCACGTTGGCCACCAGCGGCTGGGCTTCCGGCAGGACGGTCAGTTCAAAGTAGTGGGTGGCGAACAGCGTGTAGGCACGCAGGTGCGCCAGGCGTTCGGCCGCCGCCCATGCCAGGGACAGACCGTCGAAGGTGCTGGTGCCGCGTCCGACTTCGTCCATCAGCACCAGGCTGCGCTCGGTGGCGTTGTGCAGAATGTTCGCGGTTTCGCTCATTTCCACCATGAAGGTCGAACGCCCGCCGGCCAGGTCATCGCTGGAGCCGATCCGGGTGAAGATGCGGTCGACCAGCGACAGTTCGCAACTGGCTGCCGGCACGAAGCTGCCGATGTGCGCCAGGAGCACGATCAAGGCGGTCTGACGCATGTAGGTGGATTTACCGCCCATGTTAGGACCGGTGATCACCAGCATGCGGGTGTTGTCGTCCAGGCTCAGGTCGTTGGCCACGAATGGCGTGGTCAGCACTTGTTCGACCACCGGGTGACGACCCTGGGTGATGCGCATGCACGGCTCGCTGACGAAGTGCGGACAGTTCAGGTCGAGGTTCAGCGCACGTTCGGCCAGGTTGCTCAAGACGTCCAGCTCGGCCAGGGCGCCGGCAGTGTCCTGCAGCGGTGGCAGCTGGCTGATCAGATCTTCGAGCAGTGCCTCATACAGCATTTTCTCGCGGGCCAGGGCGCGGCTCTTGGCTGACAGTGCCTTGTCTTCGAACGCCTTGAGTTCCGGCGTAATGAAGCGCTCGGCGCCTTTTAGCGTCTGGCGGCGAATATAGTCGGCCGGTGCCGATTCCGCCTGCTTGCTTGGCAGCTCGATGAAGTAGCCGTGGATACGGTTGTAACCGACCTTCAGGTGTGACAGGCCGGTGCGAGCCTTTTCCCGTGCTTCGAGGTCGATCAGGAATTGCCCGGCGTTTTCGCTGAGCGACTGCAGTTCGTCGAGTTCGCTGTCGTAGCCGGTTTTCAGCACGCCGCCGTCACGAATGACTGCGGGCGGGTTGTCGATGATGGCTTTTTCCAGCAGTGCCGCCAGTTCCGGGTAGGTGCTGGTGATGGTGGCGAGTTGCTGGAGGTGCGGGGCTTCGAGCTCCGTCATTGCCACTTGCAGTTCCGGCAGTGCGCCGAGGGCATCACGCAAGCGGGCGAGGTCGCGGGGGCGGGCATTGCGCAGGCCGATCCGAGCAAGAATCCGCTCGATGTCGCCGATTTCCTTGAGCTGCGGTTGCAGTCTTTCGAAGCGGTAGCCGTCGAGCAGGCAAGTGATCGAGGTCTGACGCGCCAACAGCACCGTCAAATCGCGTAACGGGCGATTCAGCCAGCGAGTCAGCAGGCGGCTGCCCATGGCGGTCTGGCAGCGGTCCACCACCGATTGCAGGGTGTTGTCACGGCCCCCGGCCAGGTTGGTGTCGAGCTCCAGGTTGCGACGGCTGGCGCCATCGAGCACCACGGTGTCGTCCAGGCGTTCATGGCGCAGGCTGCGCAAATGGGGCAGGGCGGTGCGCTGGGTTTCCTTGGCGTAGGCCAGCAGGCAACCGGCAGCGCCGATCGCCAGGGTCAGGTTTTCGCAGCCAAAGCCCTTGAGATCCTGGGTCGAGAATTGCTGGCACAGGCTTTTGAGTGCCGAATCGCGCTCGAAATCCCACGGCGCGCGGCGACGCACACCACGGCGTTTTTCCGCCGGCAAGTCCTTGGGCCAGTCATCCGGGATCAGCAGCTCCACCGGGTTGACCCGCTCCAGTTCCGCCAGCAGGTTTTCCCAACCCTTGATTTCCAGCACGCTGAAGTTGCCGCTGGTGATGTCCAGCACCGCCAGGCCGAACAGGCGCTCATCACCCAGGACGGCGGCGATCAGGTTGTCCCGACGCTCGTCGAGCAGCGCCTCGTCACTCACCGTCCCCGGCGTGATGATGCGCACCACCTGCCGCTCCACCGGCCCTTTGCTGGTGGCCGGGTCGCCGACCTGCTCGCAGATCACCACCGATTCGCCAAGCTTCACCAGTTTTGCCAGGTAACCCTCGGCGGCGTGGTAAGGAATCCCGCACATCGGAATCGCCTGCCCGGCTGACTGCCCGCGGGCCGTCAGGGTGATGTCCAGCAACTTGGCGGCCTTCTTCGCGTCTTCATAGAAGATCTCGTAGAAGTCGCCCATGCGGTAGAACATCAGCTGGTCCGGGTGCTGGTTTTTCAGGCGCCAGTACTGCTGCATCATCGGGGTGTGGCTGGATAAGTCAGAAATTGCTTTATTCATCAGTGGCTTAGAGCTGTGCTCTCGAAAGTGTGGGGCAAAAATGGGGCGTTTCGTACGGCATTGCGTAAGTTTGAAGCGCGGAGGCGCATGGTTCAATCCCGCACTACTCACCTCTGATAATGATGAGCTTCCCTACTTAAAATTTGCTCGTTGAGTCTTAGATTACCATGGGTGTGGAGCGGCCATGCCCAGCGGTAATGGGCGCTGTTTCGTGAAGTGCTGGGCTCTGACCCGTTTCCAGGATGAAACCTTGAGGAAAAGTGTGACATGTCACAATCCATTTCTTGACATCAAAAGGCCGCATGACCGAAGATTCGCACATCCCGTCGTTCCTATTTATTGCGAGGAATGATCGATAAGCCCGGCTGAAGCCGGGCTTTTTTCGACTATATAGGTGGCAAATGGCCACTATTGCCATATGATTATTGGCAATAAGAACGTGTCAATTAAGGGTCATTCATGGAAGTAGGTGCAATCGCCGAGCAGGATGGAACTGCTGCTGAGTCCGTAGTGTCACAGTTGCACGTTGTCCAGGCTGATGACAGGGAGACTATCGAGCTCTCCTGTATCGATCCGGCGTCGGTGGGACCTTTGATTCAGGTGCTACAGGATGCTCCGCTCGGAAAAAAGATCCGTATTTATCTGCGGGCAAACCCTGGCGGTAATGTGGGGCAACTGCAGGACCTTATTGAGGCCTTGGGTCGCACCGACGCCGACGTTGAAATTGCGGTGGGCAGATTTGCTATGAGTTGTGCCGCGGTCCTTTGGCTGTGGTTCGCACTCGATCCGATCAATCCTACGAATGATCCAAACGAGGGGCGTGTAGTTTCTGTTAATCCTTTGAAGCCAGCGGTGCTGATGTATCACCGCCCACGATGGCCAAATGGCGACTACTATCACTTTATTGATGATTTCAAGAACAAAACGATCCGAGATAGCGTTCGTGAGCAGGTAGATATGTTTGACGACCTGTTCTATCGTTATCTTGATTTTCAGGGATTCAATGGAGTGCATGCAGCCACGTACTCAACGGGGCATGCAACCTTCAAACACGTCTTGCAGCACATGTTAGAAACATATCAAAGCAACAAAGATTGCTTTATTCCCTTGTAAGGAAAGGAATCAGGTCATGAAAAGCTTTAGCGCTAGCGAGTATCAAGCAAAGCACGCCGCAACCCCTCGCAAAGACGGGCTCAGTGGTCGTGACTACACTCTAGCCCGCGTACGTCGTTTCCAAGAGGCTGATCAAAGCCTGAAGCAAGCGTGCGCTGAGCTGGGTATCGAGAAACCCGTCATGACGTGCTGATTCGCGATCAAAAAAAGCCCGGCTATACGCCGGGCTTTTTTTCGCCTGTTTTATAAGCACGTCCGGATCTTATATTTTGCGAGCTGTGTTTTTCTAACTCTTATGCTTGTAAATTATATTGACGTATGGCTAAATAAATGGGATAGGTGCCTTTCTGCTTGAAATGCTCCCCCAGGTAACCACCCCAGCGTAGCTGGGGTGGTTACCTGGGGGAGACGTAAAATTGTTCATTTTTCCCACCTTTGTTGCTGTATTCCCCTCAAATTTTGCCATATGTGTTCCAGCTCGCTTGGCGATTCATCGTCCATCCACTTGGCGTACACCTCGACCAACATTGTGAAGTCCTTGTGACCCATTTGCTTTGCTATGAACGCTAGGTTGCCGCGAGCGGTTAAGCACCAGCAGGCGTAGGTGTGTCGAGTCTGGTATGGACGGCGCGCGCGGATAGCTGAGCGTTTTTGAATGGCTGCCCACTTGGTATTCCAGGATGTCGGAATAAACCAGTGGTTGATGATTTTCTTTCTGGCTTGCGTGGTTGGGGACAGCAGCGGCGTTACGGTTTCGACGCGGCTTTCGTGGCGGTTCATGTACACCTCGATCTCGCGTGGCGCATGCTCGGCTACCAACCCCATCAGGATTTTGCAGGCCTCAACAGCCGGCGGCATAAGAAGTACTGTCCGAGGCTTTCCAGTCTTGGGCACCTTGAAGGTTCCGTCTGCCGTGATTGCCCTAGTGATGTTGATCTGTCCGGTGGTCAGGTCAATATCTTCGACTGCGAGCGCGCACATTTCGCCTGGGCGAAGGCCGGTATAAACCGCGAGAGTAATAGCCGCTGAATCCTGCGGGTGCAGGCAACCCTTGTTGAGCAGCTGTTGAAATTCGGCTTTGGTCAGAGGGTCCGGCTCGCGGTCGGTCATTGCGAATCGTATGCATGCCGCGGCCAGCCCTTTTCGGCAGTAGCTGTTGTTTTCACACCACGTCAAGAATCCCGCGAATGTGGCCAAGTAGTGGTTCGCGGTAGATGGTGCCCGATCGGTAATCAGTTGCGTCCTGAGCCGCTGAATGTCTTCGGGCAGTAGGATTCCTGCCAGTCGGTCTGGTCCAAGCAGTTCAGTACAGATGTCGAGTGCATAGCCGTACTTCTCCTCGGTCATCGGCGTGAGGTCCACGGCCTTTAATGGCTTATAGCGGGCCATCAATGCGGTCAGGCGCTCGTCCTTTATATTGCTGTAGTTAGTCGCATTCTTTGAGTCGGGAAAGTGCCGGCTGTAATCAAAACGGTCTGTCTTGATTTCGTGGATGATCGCCGCCCGGAGTAGGGCGGCGTGTTTGATATTGGCTTTGGTGACGGGGAGGCCAAGGGATTCACGGCAGCGGATTCGCCGCCACATGAACACGATGCGTATGTAGCCGCCGTGTATTTCGATCCCTTTATGCTTGGCCAGCTCTGCTTCTAGGCCGCTTCCTGCGGTGCGCTCTCGGCCCACTTGTCATACTCCGTCATGTTGATTGCGATGCGGCCGTCTGGCGTCTTGCGCCAGATGCGGCCTTGGGCCCAGGTGCCGTTCTTCACTTTGTGGCGAATGGCGTCTTCGCTGTATCCAGTCAGCTCAGATGCGCGATTGATCATTACCCAGCGTGGAAGGCTCATTGCTGTTTCTCCCCTGCGCGGCGCGCGATGCCCTCGGCCTGGCGCTGTTTACTGCATTGTTCGTGGTTGCCATGTGCCCGCGACGTGTTGCACTTGTCGCAGATGGTTTGTAAATCGAGAGGCGGCATTTGTCCGCTCCGGATTCGGACTGTTCGGCGAAGGGCTGTCATGCAGCCTCCTTCAGCACTTGTGCTTGGCGCCATGGGTCGTTCGCTTGCGCCAGTGCGGCCATCGGCGGAGGGCTGACGCTGTTGCCGCACATGTGCACCTGCTGGGTTTTGGTGAATGGCTTGCCGTCGGCACCGTGGCTGATGATGTAGTCGGCCGGGAAGCCCTGGGCCTTGTACAGCTCGGTGGGTTGCAACATCCGCAGGCAGATGTCGACGATCACATACGGCGTGCCCTTGATGGTCACGGTGACCAGTCCCAGCCGATCTTTGGTGGTGATGGTTGGTGCTGGCTCGCCAGCGCCGCTCACGTTCTCGGTGCCGTAGTAGCTGATGAGGAATGCTGCGACGCGCAGCGCTCCGGCTTCAACCTCTGGCGAGAGTTGGAACTCGACTAGCGAACTCTTGCCGCCACCGCCTGCGGTGATGGTTGGTGCCGGTTCGTCCATGGCCTGGCCAACGCTGGCGCCGAACTGACGCTCCATGAAGGCAGTGACCAGGCCGTGATGAGTGCCGCCGGCGCTGATGGTGTGTAACGGGTCGGCGGCGTCCCGTGCATCACAGTTGCCGCGCAGGTGCACCAGGTTCGCGGTCACCAGCTGCTGCTGGCTACCGGTGTTGGTTACCGTGGTCATCGGGTCTTCGATGCTCTTGGCGTCGGTGGCGTTGAAGCCACCATTCATCTGGGCCATGAACACCGTCGAAATGCCCATCGCGTGGGCTGCCCCGGCCGGCCGTTGGTAGTTGCCGCCGCTGGTGACGGTCGGCAGCGGCTCATCGAGGGCTTTGCCTTCGTCCGCAAACCGGAATTTCACCAGGTGCGCAGCGGCAACTGCGTGTTTCACGCCGCCAGCGACCACCGTGCCGAGCGGTTGATCCAGCCCGGGCACCCGCGGTACTTGACCGGCGCGTTCACCGTAGCCGGTTTGGATCAGGGTAGGGCTGATCAACGTCAGCTCGCCGCGATTGGCGCAGGTTACCGTTGGTAGCGGGGCGTGTGGATCGTTGATCCGATCGCTGCCCTGGTGCGTGGCTGGTGCGATGATCGGGCTGGCCATGGCGAACGAGCCACCGCGCGGCCATGAGGTCACGGTGCGCAACGGATCATTTGCTGACTGCACACTGTCGCCGGACCAGTTCGCGATCGGCACAATGAACGGGTCAGCGGCATCGATGACAAACTTCTTCATACCCTTAGCGATCCGACGCAGGGTGGCCGGTGCCAGCGGCTTTGCCCGGTCGAAGATGCTCTTGCTTGGGATCGTCCAGTCGATGCACTCGGCGGCAGTGCGCCACTTCTTCTGGCCCTTGGTCGGATTCTTTGCGTGAGTAGGTTCTGGCCACATGATCTGCTGGCCGTCGCATCGGGCAATCATGAACAGGCGTTCGCGGCTGGTCGGTGCGCCGTAGTCGCAGGCCTTCAGCACCCGCCACTCAACGACATAGCCAAGGTGCTGCAGCTCGGCAACGAACACGCCCCAGGTCTGCCCGCGGCGTTTCGGGTCGGGCACCAGGAACTGATTGTTCACCGGCACGATCTCACCCTGGTCGGCGATGCGGTTAACCATGCTATTCGGCTTCGTGGGATGCGGTACCAGGTCGAGAGTCACCACCCGGCCGGTAACCTTGCAGCGCTTTGCGATCAGCGGCCCCCACTGGAGAATCTGTTTCACGTTCTCCAGGCTGATAACACGGGGCTTCTTTTTGCCTGCCCACTTCAGGCCGATCCACGACAGGTTGCGTATCTCCCGCTTGCGCGGCTGCCCGCCAGCGGCCTGGCTGTGGTGCGTGCAGTCTGGAGACATGTGGAACCAACCCACGGCCTTGCCACCGCATTCGGTGTCCGGATCGCCATCGAATACGTCGGTGGTGTAGTGCACGGCGCCCGGGTGATTGATTGTGTGCATGCTGATCGCTTGGGCGCTATGGTTCTTCGCGACATTCACTGCGCGACCCAAGCCCATCTCCAGCCCGGTACCGGCGCCGCCGCCACCACAGAAGAAGTCGACAACAATCTCATCATCCTGAGCGCTGAAGCCGAGTCCGTATTGAGTCTTGAAGTCGAAGGGTTGTTTTTTAAAGGAGGTCATGCAACGTCCTCCTGTGCTGTTGGCACCAGAAGGGCTGCCATAGCGAGTGCTTGATCGCGGAGCGAGAGGGTGTCTCGTTCGAGTTTTTTGCCGGTGCGAAAGGCGCTGAATGTCTCGGCCGCGATTCTCAGTTGTTCAGCGATGGCCATCAGGGTTTGACGCTCTTGTTCCCCCAGTTTCGAGGCAGCCAATGCGCGTTCGTAGTGGGAATACAATTGCTTATGGTGGCCTTGGGCCTGGTCAAGCGAAAGCTGCAGATTGCGGATCGTTTCTGCCTCATCTGAGTGTTGAATAGCTTTGCTTTCGTCAATGCCATCAATTCGGCCATCGATTAGACCGCCGCGATAGCCGGCCCAATAGGTGAGGGCGAAAAGCAGAATCAGAACGATCAGGGCGCAAATTTGAATTGCTGTCATGTGCTGTGCCTCGGTAGAGCCCGCCGCCGGGATTTTTGGTGAGAGGCCGGCGACGGGATGGTGCTATATGGGTTGAGTGGTTACGCGCTGAAGGTGCCCAGGGTCAGGCTCGCTGCGCCTCCGACTTCTTTGGCGAGTGTCGTTTTGAACTCCTGGGCAATCTCCTCGACTTGTTGTTCTTCGCCGGCCCAGCGCAGCTTGAGGGTCGGTTTGTCATCGCCGGTCAGGATGCTGAGCTTCAGGGTGAAGACGCGCACGGCCAGGCCTTCGTATGGGATCAGCGAAAAGTGCAGGGCTTCGATACGGCTTTCTGCACTGGCGGCTTCGATGCTGTCCATTGCGCTGCGGGTTGCGCCGAAGTTGTGCTCGCTGCTGGTGGCCGAACTGCGGGCTTCGATGGTGATGTTGCGCACGCTCGCGACGGCGGCACTGATGGGCATGGTGCCGCCACCTTCCTTGCTTGCGACAAGGCTGAGGTGCCAGTCTTCGATCCACTCTGCCAGGTCCCGTTGGCTGAGCTTCCTCCCGGCAATTTCTTGCAGTGCCTTGTACGCGGCAGTTGGCTTGAGTTTCAGGATCGCCACGTCGTCGGCATGACCTGGGGTGATTTCATCACCCAGGTTGAAGAACACTTTGCAGCTCATGTCATCTTGATTGATGAAGCCCTGCGCTTCGGCACCGTTGCGGGAAATGGTGTAGTCGGCAAAGTCGCGCAGGCTGTGGGTGGAGAGCGTTCCGCGAAAGCGCGAGCGGAGAGCCTGGAGATGTTCCAGATTGTGAATTTTGACGTCTGCGGGCAAAGCCGTTACGGGCACCAGAGTCGGAGGCAGGGTGGTGGCTGCGTGGGATTGAGCCAGGATGTGTTCGAGTGCGTCTTTAGCGAGTGGCATTGATGCTTCCTTTTTTGGTGAGAGGATTTTGTACTGCGGTGCGGTGCTGCTATTAGCGCGGAACTACCGGCGTGTCTTCGCTCTTGAAAAGCTGCGAAGTCGGGTCGTTCTGGAACAACGTGAGACCTTGCGGTGTGAGGTACAGCGGTGTGTCCAGGGTCGAGTCTTCGCGCAATTTGCCGCGCTTGGTGGGTTGAGCGAAATCGAGGGTGTGGCTAATGGCAACCTGGTTGCTCTGGCCGATTTGTTTCATCTTCAGGGTGATCTTCACTTCGCCCGCTTTGCCGTAATCGATGACGCCAGCCGCGACGTTCGAGAGCGCTTGGCCGATTTGTTGGGCAAACACACCGGCGTTGAGTGAGTTGAAAAAGTCGTTCGTGTCTGTGGCTTTCATGTGCTGTGCCTTATTGAGTGCGTGTTGTTTGCCCCTGAACGGCAAGGGCCACCGTTGAATCAGGCCGCAGCTGTCAACGCTTGGGCGTCGAGGTATTCGGCGAGGTCGTGCAGGTAGACCACCGGCTTGGCCCGGGTGGAGCCGTGCAGGCGCTTGACCGTGAGCTTGATGCGGCCCTTCTTGATTTCGGTCAGCAGGTGGCGATCGGTACGGATGTGCGAGAAGTAGTGCTCGCGTACGGCTGCCAGCGTCGGGCACGGTGTTGCGAACTGGCGCCGAAGTTGGTCGAGGGTGTTGCTCATGCAGCGTCCTCCCCGAACCCCTCCGATGGGGGCAGCAACTTGAGGCGGATCAGTTCGGCTAGGCCTTCTTTGCTTTTGCCCATGGCGGCCGCACAGACGTTGCCGCGTTGGTCGGCGACTACGGCACCGTAGGGGTATTCCGGCGATTTAGTCGGCGTGACGTAGGCGATTTGTCCTTCGCCAATGACGGCATCGACACAGCGAAATACCTCGGCCAGTTCGGCGCTGACCGGTGGCAGCGACTCCAATAGTTGTACCGCTTCGGCTGAAGCGCCAATTAGCGTGGCGCGGCTGATGACGGTTGGGTGGTTGAGAAACATCGGGACCAGCTTCAGTGCGCCGATGGCTTGGGTAATGGCGTTCTGGCTCATGCTGCGGCGTCCTTGTGCGTAATGATGATGTTCAGTTTCTTGGCGACCCATTCAACGCCTGCTTCTTTCACCATCACCACCGCGTAGTGGCGGTACTGCTTAATGGCAGGAACCCAGGTACTGCGTGGGTCTGAGAACAGGTAACCGCGATCGCGGTGTTTGCTGGCGAGCTCGCCGTTGTTGGTGAGGACTCCCAGCTCCCGCAACCTGGTGCGGAAGGAGCGGGGCTTGAGGCCGAGTACGGCTGCCGTTTCGTCCAGGGTGCGATTCATGGCGCGGTCCTCAGGCTGCGGCGTTGTTAGGGCGAGCTGTTAGAGCGCCGAAAAACTCGTCGAGCTGTCCGAAAAGGTCGTCGAGCGCGCCTTCGTTGTGCAGCACCAGATCGTTGTCCTGAATGCCGATGCCCGTTTCGCTGACGTGCGGATTGACCTCTGCCGCGTCAGTTCGAAGGACGTGGATAACGATGCCTCCACGATTGCGGACAAAGTCGGCTTCGTTCTCAAAACGCAGATCACTGATGACGAAACCGGTTGCGGTGTCGTGCGCTTGGCCTAGGAATTCGAGGTTCTGTTCGGCCAGTAGCAGCCATAGTTCTGGGTGGACCATGTTGCGGCCCCATTCGGTGCCCATGGACTGCATCAGCTCGCGAGGGGATCGACCGAGCCAGGCGATGGGCTGCTCTTTGCGATCGTCGTCAAAGTCGCACGGACTCAAGTTGAAGATGTTCATCAAACCTTCGCGCAGAGGGTCTGCGAATGCGTAGGTCTGGAAACCGTGAACGTTGGCCAGGTGATTGGCGGCAGTGGTTTTGCCGGTGCGTGCGCGGCCGGCAAGCCCGATCAATAGTTGCTTCATGCTGCGTCACCTCCCCATGGGGAAGTGTCGGCGCTAGCGATGAGCTGTGCTGCCGCCTTGCCGCGTACATTGGTGATGAGGAGCAGGCCAGTCGTTTGCTGAATGGCGATTACGGCTTCGCGGTTGGTCGCTGCTGTCGGGTGTAGATAAACGGGGCAGCGGGTGCTGCTGTGCTGTGTGGTTTGCATTGCTCGTACTCTTTGGTGAGAGGTAGATACGAGTGCAAAATTAGCAATAGCTAAATAAACATGCAATAGCAGATGCTAATTTAGTTTTGCGATGTGCAAAAAAAAACCCGCACTTGGCGGGTTCTTTGAGACGCGAACGGTTACAGCAATACGGAATACCAGAAGACTTTGCCGATTACGATGATTTCGTTTTTGAGCAGTTCGGTCGCGCTGTACTCTTCGTCAGGATGCTCTTCCCGGTTATAGCTACGCATCCTGATGCCTCCACCTGGTAGCCGGTAAAGCGTTTTCACTCGCAGCTGACCGCCGTGATTCAGCGCGTACATTTTTCCGTCGGTGATGGTTGTACAGCCCTGGTCAACACCTACGGTGCTTCCGTGGGGAAGAACGGGTTCCATGCTGTTGCCGTTAACAGTTACGCAGACCGCTTCATTCGCCTGGACGTTTTGCCGCCTTAGGGTCATTTTTCCAAAGCGAAGTTTTTGCTTGTGTGACTGATGTACTGCGGTTCGGCCGCTCCCAGCGGATAGTTCAACTTCCTTAAGAAACGGCACGTAGACCTCGTCATCATCCAAGGGGGTATCGTCGTCCCAAACATCAATGGGGCCGAGATACTCGGCATTGCTTGGGACGATTTCATTCTCTGGCGTTTGCGGCGCTCTGGATGTGGAGGCGCGCATCGAGCTGGAGGGCGCTGTTAGCGTGCCCTCGGCAAGACCAATTTTCGCTTCAAGATTCGCAGCCGCTTTCTCGCCGAGCGATCTATGCCCATTGAGCAATTGCGACAGGTATGAGGCGTCTAGGTTGTATTGGTCGGCGAACTCTTTCTGGGTTTTTTCGCCCATCAAGTCGCGTAGCACCTGAACTCGCATTTTCTTTATATCCATTCCCCAATCATCGCTTTCCGTTAGCAAACAGTAAATTACGGTTTGCTATTGCTGAAAGCATTAGCAATTGCTAATCTCGGCATTCAGAAGGAGGTGCATATGACCTTGCACGAGTATTTGAAGAGTCTTGATAAAGCCGCGCTGGATGCATTCGCGGGCCGTTGCGGCACGTCAGTTGGCCAGTTGAAGCAGGTCGCTTACGGCAACCGTCGGGCTGGCGCTGCGTTGGCGGTCGGTATCGAGCGAGAGTCGGCGGGTTCAGTCACTTGCGAGCAACTCCGTGCAGACATTGACTGGGCTTACCTTCGCGGTTCCAAAGCTGCTTAAAAAGTGCCGGGCTGGGGCCTCTCACCAAAGAATCCCCCAGCCCAGCGACGACGACACACAGCACATGCACATCGGTCGTGGTCGTAGGATAGGGTTTGCCCCATCTTATGGCTACACCGTAAACAGGGGATTTACGGTTATGAGTCGAACAGATCTTTTGCCGGACGCGGGTCCGGTCCTTCCTTTGCGCCAGGCTATTTACCGCGCTGGTCGTGATTACAAGGGCGGAATCACCGCCCTTGCCTTTGACATGGTGTTGGACAACGACACCCTCCAGAAGAAACTCAAACTCGATGAAGAGCGCCGCTGGCTGAACCCTGATGAGCTTGAGGAAGTGATCCGGCTGACCGGTGACTCACGTTTGCTTGACGCATTGATGCGTCCAGCGGGTGCCGTGTGGTATCGCCCGGTGCCAGTACCGGCAACTCGCGATGCCCTGAAAGCTGTTGGCAAGTTGCTCGGTGAGACAGGGGAGTTTGTGGCGGCGATGCACGACGGCGCAGCCGACAATGTCTGGGAGCTGCGCGAGGTCGTAGACCTGGAGCAGCGCGGCATGGACGTGATTCGCGAAATCCTCGGCATCATGGCGGGTGCCCGCCAGGCGATGGAGGATCGCAACCATGGCTGACGAAATCGATCGTGCTAATGACCAGGCACAATACCTGCTCGACGTTGCTCTTCAGCGCAGTCGCCGTGTTCCTTCGAATCGCGTGAGCGCGCAGTTCTGTGCCGATTGCGACGAGCCTATCCCGTTACGCCGGCAACAGTCGATTGAGGGTTGCCAAACCTGTGTTGACTGTCAGGGGTTGCGGGAGGCTCGGCGATGACTGAACCGGCCAAAGGAATAGCCATCGCCACATGGGCAAAACGTTACATCAACACTTTCGATCTCGCCCTGGTATCAATCGAGCCAGGTGAAAAAGCCCCAAAGGGCTTGGGGTGGAACAAACCGGGCGGCTACATTACCGATGCCGCCACCGCTGAAGCATTCTGGCAACGAAACCCTAATCACAACCTCGGCGTCGTCCTTGGGCCGAGCCGTGTCTGCTCGCTGGACGTCGACGACGTTCAGTGGACGCGGCATGTGCTGTATGAGCTGCTGGGTGTCGATCTGGATGCTATGGCGTTGGTGTACCCGACCATTGTGGGGAACCCTGCGCGCTTTCGCGTGCTGTTCAAGCTGCCGGAAGGCATTGAGCTGACCCGGCATTCTCTCTCGTGGCCGAATGAAAAAGACCCTGACGGTTCGATTCACAAAGGCTTGATGGATAAAGCCAAGGCTGCGAAAGAGCAGGGCGATGGCGTCGGGGAGGTTGCGGCGCGCACGAAGGCCGAAGAGTACAAGCGCTTCACGGTGTTCGAACTGCGTGCTGGCCTGGTACAGGACGTGTTCCCGCCTTCGATTCATCCGGGTACCGGCAAGCCTTACACCTGGAGAACCCCGCCCAGCGCTGCGGACGGATTGCCAACGCTGACCGATGAGTTGCTTTCTGTCTGGCAAAACTGGGACTTCTTTAAACGCGATGCTGAAGCAGCATGCCCTTGGGCGATCAAGCCGACCACGCCACCGGCGAAAGTTGCCAAGCGCCCAGCAGCCGCGGTGGGCCAGCGCCCGTCGGTAATTGATGAGTTCAACCGCTGCCACGACATTGAGGAGCTGCTGCGTAGCCACGGATACATCAAGCGAGGCAGCAAGTGGCTTTACCCGCAGAGCAGCACCGGGTTGCCCGGCGTGACCATCAGTGAGGGCAAAGTCTATTCGCACCATGGTGCCGATCCACTTGCGAACGGGCATCAGAACGACGCTTTTGAGGTGTTCTGTTTGCTCGAGCACGGCGGGGACCAGTCGAAGGCGGTGAAGGACGCTGCTCGCATGATGGGTATGCAGCATTCCTCGCGGCCTGATCCGCGTGACCTTCCCCCGACCCCATCTGGTGACCAGTGCGAGCCGAGCCCCGGCGCCGACGAAGTCAGCGAGGCCGCTCCGGCTCCTGACGGGGGCGCGGGGGACTCGCTCACGCTTGACCAGCTATTGCGACGTTTTGCGCTGGTCGAGGGCACCACGCAAGTGTGGGACTGCGATCAGTCGCGGGTGATGAAGAAGGCCGCCTTCGAAGCTCGGGTGGGCAAGCCGCTCGCCAAGGCTTGGCTGGATGACACGGGCAAACGGTTGATTGCAGATGATCATGTCCGCGACATTGAGCAAGCGCGGCGCATGGCGGGCAAGAAGGGCGGTGCGTTCGGCATGCCGCCGACAGACCGTTACGTGTACATCGACGGCACCAAGGACGTCTGGGATCGGGAAAAGAAGCGACGGATTGCCGAGGGCGCGGTGAAGATGGCGCTGGGCGACACGTATCCCCTGTGGCTGAACAGCAGTGAACGGCGCACCGTGGATGTCGAACATATCGTTTTTGATCCGACCATGAGCAAGGATCCAGCGGTGTACATCAACACCTTTGATGGCCTGCCGCTCGAACCGGTCAGGGATGACGAAGCCTGCGTTAACCTGCGCTGGCTGATTTCGTTTTTGTGCAACCACGATGAAGCTGCGGCTCAATGGCTGACCCGCTGGCTAGCGTACCCGTTGCAGCACTTGGGTGCCAAGATGGACACCGCCGTGCTGATGCACTCGATCATGGAGGGCTCTGGCAAAAGCCTGCTGTTCGCGGATGCACTGGGCATGTTGTACGGCCAGTACGCGGCCACGGTCGGCCAGACGCAGCTGGAGAGCAACTTCAACGCCTGGCAAAGTCGCAAATTGTGGTCGGTATTTGAAGAGGTCGTGAGTCGCGATCAGCGCTACAACCAGGTGGGCAAGATCAAGCACCTGATCACCGGCAAGACAGTGCGTATGGAGTCGAAGTTCATCAACGGTTGGGAGGAAGCCAACCATATGAACGCGGTGTTCCTGAGCAACGAAATTTTGCCATGGCCGATCAGCGACAGTGACCGACGGATGCTGGTGATGTGGCCCATGGAAACCTTGCCGGTCGAGCGGCAAAAGGCGATCGGGCGGGAGCTGGAACAGGGTGGTGTTGCGGCGCTGTACGGTTGGTTGTTGTCGATCGACCTGGGCGACTTCAACCAGCGGACGCGACCACCCTCGACGGATGCCCGTGAGCGCCTGGTGGCCTTGAGTCGGGCTGGATGGCAGACGTTCCTGCATTTGTGGAAGTACAGCGAGCTGGGTCAGGGGCTTTGGGGACCGTGTCTGTCGACTGATCTTTATTCACTGTTCCTCGAATGGTGCCAGCGCAATAAAGAGCATGTGATGAGTCAGACGAAGTTCTCGCTGTTCATCAGTTCCGAGGTCGATAAAACCCGCGCCATTCCCTGGACCGACGGCAACAACCGGCGCTTTGGCGCGTTCTTCTTTCCTGTCGATCCGGACGCTTCCCCGCCCCCATCACTGAAGGCGGCCGAGCTGGGCAAGCAGGTCGAAAATTGGCGGGCCAAGGCGAAGCTCGCGGGCTGGCATGTGGACAGCTGGGACCACATCAAGGCGGCTGCCGCATGACTACCTCTAAAAGTGTGTTGGGTGTGTCGGGTGTGTGTTGGGTTGATTTCAGTTACCCCACACAGATTGGAGCCTTCATTTTCGGCGGTTTGCGGGCTTTGTGTTGGGTGTGTTGGGTTTCGCTACGCGTGCGCGCATGCGTGACGTTCAATGTTCGGTTTCCTACGGCTGATTATTTTCTTCATGCGAGGACAGAAATACCCAACAAACCCAACACACTAAACACAACTCGATTAAAGCTGTTGATTTTAAAGGGTTCTATCTGTGTTGGGTTTGTGTCGGGTTTGGTATTTTTTGTGTCGGGTTCGGTTTTCGGGGGAGTAGGGCGATGATCGAGGCAATGGAAGTACTGCTGAAGCACTGGGGCGAGCAACTTCGACTCAATGGCGAAAGTGGCGGCATGGGTAGCCCAATGGCAACGATCATGGAATGGGGTGGTTGCGCACCACGCGGCACGCCCGGGTCCCGAGTCATCCTCGGCGCTGGAGCAGGGCCTGATGCAGTTGCACAAGAGATCGCTGCCGCTTTGTCAGAGATCTCCCGGCAGGATAAGCGGGGTGAGCGGTTGTCGTGTTTGGCTGGCTTGCGATATGGCGATGATCCGGCGCCGACCTGGCTGATGCAGTTGCATCTGCTGGGGTTGGAGTCCCGAGCAAAGCAGACTTACTACGACCAGGTACACAGTCTGCATGTGCGACTGTTGGAGGTGCTGACCGAGCGCGCCGATGCCCGTAAGTGGCTTACCGCTGGTCGGGGCGTTTTGCCTCAAAGTCTCCTCAAAGTTGCGTCAAAGTTGCGTCGAGTTGGTTAACCGAAAATGGCCCCTTTTCGGTTCCGTACTCAGGGGGTAAAAAGTCCCCACGATATGGAATTTGCGCCTTGGCGCTGACCTCGCACGTGCTGTGCAGCTTCACCCGGCCCTCCCTGAGCCGGTCACCTATCCCCGCTTCGGCGGGGTTTTTATTTTCGGCCCGATGGGTGTCTGCAATGGAGAATCAGCATGAGCGAGCCGGCAACTGTTGTCGTGGCCGGTGGTGTGGGATTGGCTGCAACTGGCCTGCTGGCGGGCGTGGATATGCTCGCGGTGATCGGCGCCTTGGCTGGCTCGTTGGTCTTCTTCACCACGACTGAGGAATTGCCAGTATGGAAGCGGGTGCTGTTTCTGCTCGTGTCTTTCGTGATGGGTTACATGTTCGCCCCTGGCATGGCCGAGGTTGAGTTGTTCGGCGTCAGGCCCTTTAAGTTCACCGGGCCGGCGGCGTTCGGTGCTTCGGTTGTGGTTGTCACCGTCGCACTGGCCGTCATCAAGCGGCGCGGCCTCATTGCTGATCAGCAAGGGAGGCAGGATGGATAGTCAACTGGTGCCGCTGGTTCTCACGCAAGTGACGTTTTGGTTGTGCATGGCGTTGTTTGTCCGGCTGTTTACTTTCCGCCGCCGCGGCGCCCGGTTTCGCCGAAGCATGAGTTGTCTTGCCTGGCTGGTAATGGTCGCGGCAGGTTCGGTCGTGGTGTACATCGGCAAGGGTCAACTTGTGATGCCGCATAACTCCTGGCCGTTGGTGATCATCCTTTCGGTATTCGTTGGATCTGTCTGCCAGAGCGCGGGTAATTTGGCTCGTGTCTGGAAAGTTGGTTGATGGTGATCGCTGAGGGGGTTGGCAATGATGCGGCTTGAGATGCGTGACAACATCGACAAGATCGTGCGTGACATGCGCGGGCTGGCCCGCAACAAGGTGCCAACGGCTGCGGCCAAGGCACTGACGTTCACCGCTGAACGGGTACAGCTCGCCGAGAAGGCCGAGATGGCACGGGTGTTTGATCGTCCCACCCGCTGGACCTTGAACTCCGTCTATAAGCGCAGTGCCACAGCCACCCGGTTGTTCGCCCGCACGTGGGTCAGGGATGAAGGCAGCGCGGGCGTTCCCGCGTCGAAGTATTTGCCGGTGCATATGGACGGAGGCAATCGTCCGCACAAGCGGTTCGAAAAGGCGCTGATCCACTATGGCCTGATGCCTGCCGACATGTATGCGGTACCAGGTCGGCGGGCTCGAATGGATGGCAATGGCAACATCAGCCGAGGCCAGATCGTGCAGATACTGTCAGCGCTGGGCGCCGCCGAGCGGGTATCAGGGTTCATGGCCAACCGCACGGCGCGCAGTAAACGACGTAATCGTAATGCCCCTGACTACTTCGTTGGTCGCCCAGGCAACGGCGCCGGGCCGCTGGGCATCTGGCAGCGCATCGGCAGCGGGGCGCGGCCCATCCTAATCTTCGTCAAGCGTCCGACCTATCGGCGGCGCTTCGACTTCTACGGTGTGGCCAATCGCGTGGCGGCTGCCGAGTTCGAACCACTGTTTCGACGAGCATTGGCTCGCGAGATGGGCCGGGGATGACGGCGGGCCTCGATTTCTCCCGGCGTTGGGGTGGTTTGGGCGTGGGGCAGGGCCATGTTGCCCTGATCAATGGGTCCTTCCGGGCGATCCTGAGAATGGGGTAATTCGAACCCCGACTTTTTTGCAGATTCAACCTGACATAGGGGGTTCCGCTTCCCTGTCAGCAACAGGACCAGACCATGCCAACCCAACGTGAAATCGCCGAACACCTGGACATGAGTGAGCGTAATGCCCGCGATGTGCTCAAGGGGTTGAGCCTGGACGGGCAGACGGCGTCCCTCGACGAGATCCGCACGGCTTACATCCGCGACCTGCGGGGAAAAGCTGCGGGGCGCGGAGGCAGCCAGCTTGAACAGCTCAACAGAGCGCGGATCGATGACTTGCAGCAGAAGGCGGCAAACGGCCGGCTGGCCTATCACGAAAAACTGCGCTCATTGATCTCCGCCGGTGAGGCTGAGCGGGTGCTGTCCGACTGGGCCAGCTTCGCAAACCGGGAATACCTGGGTGGCCTTGAGCGAATTATTCAGGAAATCGAAAACGTGCAGAAACTCACGATTGATCGAACAGTGGTGGCCAAAGTTGCTGGACCTACAACCGAGCGAATTGCAGGCTACGCGCGAAAACTTGGCGCGGAGCTTGTTGGCAGCAGCGGGGAAGTTCAACCCGCCGCGTGACATTCCGACCGCGCATTACCTGAGTACCGAGTTTTACCTGCCCTCGGAGAGCGGCGTGTTGCACGGGCTCTACGACTTCCAGTACACGCCTTACTTTCTCGGCGTTGCCGCTGCCCTGGATGATCCGCGGGTCAGCGAAGTTGACCTGATGAAGGCGGCGCAGATCGGCTGGACCTGGTTCCTGATCGGCTACCTGTTCAAGTTCATTCATAACCTGCCGCGTCCGATCATGATCCTGTTTGCCAAGGAAAAGGACGGCAAAAACTTCCACGACGAAAAGCTCAAGTTCGGTGTCACGGCGAACACGGAAGTGGCGAAGCTGATGCCGGTCGACGTCAGTCGCACCTCCGGCAACCGCTGGGACCATAAGACCTTTCCGGGCGGGTTCCTCAAGCTGGTGGCATCCAACTCTCCCGGCAACGTCAAATCCACTTCGTCTGTCGGCCTGTCGGTGGTCGAGGAGCCAGACGATACCAGCGACGATGTGAAGGGGCAGGGTGATGCGATCGCCCTGCTCGAAGAGCGTGGCAAACGTTACCCCGGCTCGAAAATGCTGGTGGGTGGTACGCCAGCGATCAAGGGCGCGAGCAAGACCGAGGCGCGCTTGGCCCAGACCGATTGCCGGGTGTTGCCGATCATCTGCCACACCTGCGGCCAAGCTCATGTGCTGGACTTCGCGCACATCAAGTGGCTCGACATCGAGGAGGAAGCCCAGCCCCATGAAATCTACGGGCGTGCGGATCCGGCGACAGCGGGCTATGCCTGCCCGCACTGCGGGGAAATCTGGGACGACTACCAGCGCAAGGAGAACATCCGCAACACGGTGTTCAACGCCATTGATGCCGGTGACCCGAACTGCGGCTGGGTGCCGACCAAACCCTTTGCCGGGCGTGCCGGTTTCATTGAACTGAACGAGCTCTACGCCTGCCTGCCGGGCACCAGCCTGGCCGATATCGTGCGCGAGAAACTCAACGCCGAGCACCAGGCCTCGATGGGCAACCTGTCGCTGCTGATCAAGTTCGTCAATCAGAAACAGGGCCGGGCCTACGAGTACAAATCCGACCTGCCGGAAGCGGACAAACTGGCAGAGCGGGCCGAGGACTACCCCGAACTGTTCGTGCCGATGGGTGGCTTGGTGGTCACGGCCGGAGTGGACGTCCAGCATGACCGCCTCGCGGTTGTCATGCGGGCTTGGGGCCGCGGGGAGGAGTCCTGGTTGCTCTATTGGGGCGAGATCTACGGAGAAGTGGTGTTGCCCGATCAGGGTGTGTGGCTGGACCTGGAGAAACTGCTGTTTGCTCCCATCACCCACGCCTGCGGCGCCAAGTTGAAGGTGCTCGCTGTGTCACTCGACACCTCGGACGGTACCGTCACCCAGGACGCGGCCTATGCGTTTTGCCGTAAGCATCAACAACGCGGCGTTATGGCGATCAAGGGGGCCAGCGAGCGAGGCAACAGCCGGGATGATGAACGAAAAGAAATCTTCAGCGCGCCGCGGCAGGGGGTGGACACCGACAAAGAGCAGAAGGCCTCGAAGTACGGCCTGCGCCCTTACATCGTCGGCACTTCGCGAGCCAAGGACCTCTGGATTGAGGGGCGTTTGCCGCTGGCTGGAGACGGCCCGGGCCGCATGCACTTCTACAAGACGGTGCGGCCGGACTACTGGCGGCAGATCACGGCGGAAGTGAAAGCCCCCAGCCGCCGGCATCATTACCGCAAGGTGTGGCAGAAAAAGGCCGGTGAGCCGAACGAAGCCACCGACTGCGAAACATACGCACTGCACGCGGCCAGATCGCTGAAAACTCACCTGCTGCAAGAGCACGACTGGGCGGCGCTTGATGCCCAGATTCGGCAGGGGGCGCTTTTCTTCGATGCACCCCCGGCGATTGAGCCGGCTCACGATCCAGATCCTGGGCCTGCTGCAGCAGTTGAACAACCGGCGCCGGCCGCACCTGTTGAACCACCTGAACTCCCGCCACCTGGCGGGAGAGTTATTTCTGGGCGCCGCAGTGCAATGCGTGTGCTCTCCCAACGCAGGAATTAATCCATGGCCATCACACTGGAACAGGCGCAGAGCCAGCTTCAAGCGTGGCTCGACGCAAGCATCAAGGTAAGCCAAAAACAGAGCTATCGCATCGGCACCCGGCAGCTGGAATATGCCGATGCCGCTGAAATCACGCGGATGATCGACTACTGGCAAGGCCAGGTTGATCGGCTGGCCAGCGGGCGGCCTCGGGGTATAACGCTGCGTGGGATCACGCCGTTATGAGCCGCGCACCGAAAGCACCTGAACCGACGCTGCTGGACAAGGCCATCAGTTGGATCAGTCCGGAGCGTGGTGCCAAGCGGATGCATGCCCGGATGACGATGACCGCGTTGGGTGGTTACACCGGCGCCTCCAAGGCCAAGCGCTCGTTGAGTGCCTGGAATCCTACGGCGGGCAGTGCTGCGGCGGACCTGCTGCCTGACTTGCCCACGCTGCGCGAGCGCTGTCGTGACCTGGAGCGCAACAACCCCATCGGCGGCGGCGCGATCAACACGGTGACGACGAAAACGGTCGGTACCGGTCTGGCCCTCAAGTCGGTGGTCAATCGGCAGATCCTCGGGTGGGATGAAGAGCAGGCCCGCAACTGGCAGCGCAATACCGAATCGCTGTTCAAGTCCTGGGCTGAAACCAACTGCTGCGACATCACGCGAGAGCAGAACTTTTACGGCCTGCAGGAGCTGGCATGGCGGTCGGTGTTGAGCAGCGGGGATGTGTTCCCGCTGCTGACGCACAAAGTTCAACCTGGCCATCACTACTCAGCGTGCATTCAACTGATCGAGGGCGATCGGGTCTGCAACCCGGACGGCAAGGCCGACACCGAATTACTCACCGCGGGTATTGAACGGGATGCGGACGGGGCGCCCGTCAAGGCGCATATCCTGCGCAGCCATCCGGGTGCGTTGGGTGTGAAGGAGCGCAAATGGGATGAGCGTCCCTTCTTCAATGAGCGGGGTGGCCGGGTGCTGCTGCACCTGTACCGGCGCCGTCGTGTCGGTCAGCCCCGCGGGGTGCCATATCTGGCACCGGTGATCGAGAAGCTCAAGCAACTTGATCGCTATACCGATGCCGAGTTGGAAGCGGCGGTGGTGTCGGCGTTTTTCGCGGTGTTCATCAAGCCCGGCAATGGTGGCCAGCTCAGCCCTTTGGCCTCGGCCGCGACGGGCAATACGCCGGTCGGCGGCGACAGTCCGGCAGGGCGCGCTTCTGGTGGCTGGGACGGTTCGCTCAGCGGCGGCATCGTCGCCGAGCTGGACGACGGCGCCTCCATCGACACCGCCGCACCGGGGCGGCCGAACATGGCCTTTGATCCTTTCGTGCTGGCCATGCTGCGCCAGATCGGTATGGCCCTGGAGCTGCCTTATGAGGTGCTGATCAAGCACTTCACGGCCAGCTATACGGCGGCCCGGGCTGCCGTGATGGAGGCTTGGCAGTTTGTGCGGGGATGTCGCGACTTCTTGGGGCACAACTTCTGCCAGCCGGTGTACGAGCATTGGCTGGAAGAGGCCGTGGCGCAGGGTGATGTCGAAGCGCCGGGCTTTTTCGACCACCCGTTATTGCGGTATGCCTATTGCGGCTCGCTGTGGGTCGGGGATGGCCCGGGCACGGTGGACCCGCTGAAAGACGTCAACGCCGCGGAAAAGCGTATTGATATCGGCATCAGCACGCTGGCGAAGGAATCGATGCTCTATGACGGCAGCGATTGGGAAGAAAACCACGAACAGCGGGCGCTGGAGGTAAAGCGCCGCCTTGACGATGGTCTTTCTGCCACGCCAACAGCGCGCCCGGAAAATGAGCCTGCCGTAAACCCCGACCTTCCTGAACGGACATAACTATGAGCGACAACCCAACCGATGCACCTCCGGTGCACCGGGTGACGGCGTTCGACCTGGTGTCACGCGAGCCCTGGGCCATCACCCCGGACATGCTGCAGACCATCACCGCCATCGCCCGCCGCGAAAATGAAGGGCCAGAAGCCTTGGAGGCTCGGCAAGGCAAGCCCTTGCAGAACACTCGAACGGTGACACAGCGCGGCAACGTGGCGTTGTTGCCCGTCACCGGCCCGGTGTTCCGCTACGCCAATCTCTTTACAGCACTGTCGGGTGCGACCTCGCTGGACGTGCTGGCCAAGGAGTTCACCACGGCGGTGGACGACCCGCGAACCGACACCATCATCCTGGTGATGGATACGCCCGGCGGTATTGCCAGCGGCATCGCGGAGTTCGGCCAAATGATCCGCGCCTCGCCCAAACGGGTGGTGGCCTACGTCTCCGGCAACGCAGCCAGCGCCGGTTACTGGATGGCCGCGGCGGCCCATGAAATCGTCATGAGCCGCACCGGCGCGGTCGGCTCCATTGGCACTGTGTTGACGGTGCAGAAAAACGGCGACGACGGCAGTTTCGAGATCGTCAGCAGCCAGAGCCCCAAAAAACGCCCGGACTTCGGCACCGAGTCAGGCCGTGCGCAGGCCCAGGCCCATGTCGATCGATTGACCGACATCTTTGTCGAGGACGTCGCCAACTATCGCGGCCTCAGTGTTGAAACCGTGCTGGCCGACTTCGGCCAGGGCGACATGCGGATTGGTTCCGATGCCGTTGAACTGGGCATGGCTGACCGTGAATCCACCCTTGAAAACCTTATCGCCGAATTCAACGGCAGCTCTTCTGGAGATCTATCCATGAACACGCCAAGCAGCAGCACCGCACCGACCCCAACGATTGAAAAGCCGGCCATCACCCGCGAGTACCTGGCTGCGAACCATGCCGAGCTGCTGGCGAGCCTGGAACATGACGCACACGCAGCCGGTGCCCGTGCTGAGTGTGACCGCATCAAGGCTGTTGAGGCGGCTGGATTGCCGGGCCATGAAGAATTGATTGCCAGCCTCAAGTTCGATGGCAAAACCAGCGGTGCCGAAGCTGCCGCGCAGGTGATCGGTGCCGAGAAATCGAAGCGCGCAAACGCACTGGCCGATATCCGCGGCAGTGCTGCCGAGCCCGTACCGGGTGTCGCTACACCGCCAGCGGCTCCAGCGGCTACCAAGGAAGATCCGGACGCTCCGCTGGAAGAGCGCGCCAAAGCAACGTGGGACAGCGACAAGGAATTGCGCGCTGAATTCGGAACCTTCGAGGCCTACCACGGCTATCGCCGGGCTTCCGAAAAAGGCCTGATCAAGGTCCTAAAAAAGTAAGTACCTGGTAATCCTCTAACCCCTGGCCCTGGAGAATCCTATGCCACTTACACTCGACACCCCACGCGCTTACGAGACGGGGGATATCAACGAATTGCCCGTTGCCGGCGCCGCTCAAATCTTCGAAGGCTCGGCGATCGGCATTGTTGCCGCCAGCGGCCTGGCTCGACCGCTCGCCGCTGGTGATCTGTTTGCCGGCTTTGCTGATCGTGGCGCTGACAACCGCATCGGCGGCGCCGGCGCGATCCGTGTCCGCACACGTGAGCACGGCAAGGTTCAGCTCGCCGTCACTGCACTGGCGATCACGGACATCGGCAAGGCTGTCTACGCCAGTGACAGCGGCACCTTCGTGTTGACCGCGGCTGGTAATAGCCGTGTCGGCCATGTGCACCGCTTCGTCAGTGGCGGCATTGGCATCGTCAAGTTCGCTGCTCAGGCCATTCCGGTCGCTCCGTAACACCCCGCGCAACTCCATTTTTTCCAATTCATCCTTCCTCGGGAGAATCACCCATGGGTACTGAAGTACTGTCCAGTCGTGCCGTGATCGGTACGTTTTACGAGCTGCTCGAACAAAATGTTGGCAATACCTGGATCGATGCAGTCTCCAACCTGTTCGACTCCGACCAGGCCAAAGAAACCTATCCATGGATCGGCATGGTGCCAACCCTGCGTGAATGGATCGGCGGGCGCCATGCCAAGGGTTTCAACAGTGCTGACCTCGAAATCGAGAATCTGCACTTTGAAGCGACGATCGAAGTCCTGGTCAAAGAACTGCGCCGCGACAAAACCGGTCAACTACGCATCCGTCTGGGCGAACTGGCCGACCGTACCAACGCGCACTGGGCCCGCCTGTTGTCGGTGCTGCTGCTCAACGGCGAGAGCCAAGTCTGCTACGACGGGCAGTATTACTTCGACACCGACCACCAGGAAGGCCAAAGCGGTGTCCAGTCCAACAAGATCACCACGACCATTGCCAGCCTGCCGGCCACGGTGCACGGCACACCGACTGCCCCGAGCGTTGAGGAATTTCAGCAGGCCGTGGCCAAGTCGGTCACTCAACTGACCAGCCTGAAGGACGATCAGGGCGAGCCAATCAACGAACTGGCTCGCGAGTTTTTGGTGATGGTGCCGTTCAATCTGCTGAGCGTTGCCCAAGCAGCGTTGAGCGTTCCGCGCGGTACCAACATCAGCGAAATCGTCATGCCGGACAACGTCGTGGTGCGCGTGGTGGGCAACGTTCGCCTCAACGCCTGGACCGACAAGTTCGTCACCCTGCGTACCGACGGTCGCCTGAAAGCGTTCATTCGTCAGCAGGAAACCGATGTGGTGATGAAGGCCAAGGCCGAAGGCTCGGAGTACGAGTTCGACAATGATGCCCACCAGTACGGTGTCGACACCTGGCGCAACGTTGGCTTCGGTCGCTGGCAGTACGCCGTCCTGAACCAACTGGTGTAAGCCCGCGGGCCTACACGTCATCGAGGACATTGATATGCCGAAGTATCACGTTGATCAGCCCATCACGCTGTACAGCGGTGAGTTGATCCTGACCGCTGCCCAGGCCGCTGCGCGTGCGCACAGCCTGGAGGCGATCGCGGGCAAGAAGGGGCGCTACATCATTTTGGATGCCGTTCAGTTCAAGGCGGGGGAGGTGATCGTTATCCCTGGCGAACCGGACAAGGCGCTGGCGCAGCGCGTGAGTAAGGTCGAGAAAGTAGCCGGGGGCAACGATGGCGAATAAGACCTACACCGTCGTGTCCGGGGCCTTTCGCGGCCCGGGCGACAAGGTCACCGCACTCGGTGGCCAGATTGAACTGCCGGCCGACGTTGCCGAACGCTTTCGTCACCAGCTGGTGGAGGTGAAAGTGGAAGCCGTCGCCCAGCCAGTTCAGGAAAGCGCCCCTCGTAAAAACGCTCAGGCCAAGGAGGGCGGCAGTGCTTAACGAGGATCTCGCGGGCTTCCTGGAAGATTTCGACGTGGGAGGGGAGATCGATGGTCAACCCTTTCTGGCGGCCCGAGATATGCCCGACGAGATCGTTGGAATGGGTGGGTTGAACAGTCAATCCACCAGCTACGAGATCCTGGTTATCACCGCCGAGGCTGAACGCCTTGGCATCAACAATCCCAAGTTGATCACCGTCGGTGGCGTCACTTTCAGGGTGCGCGATCGCCGCATGATCGATGACGGCGCTTTCAGTCTGGCCTCTCTCACCAAGGTTTAAATCCCATGCCCTCGATTCAAGAACGCATCGTCGAAAAGGCGAAGGCGCTGATTTTGGCTGCCGATACGTTGGCCGGCGACCGGGTGTTTCGCAGCCGTACTGAAGCGCTGACGCGGGGCATGACCCCGGCCATCGTGCTGCATCCTGACCTGGAAACCACCGAGCGCGAAAGCCACTCGGTGGACCGCAACCAGTTCGAACTGTCAGTTGAAATTCTGGCGCGGGAGAACACCACCACCGGTGAGGCCTGGGACCAGGTTGCCGATCTGGTCAAGGTCGCGGTTCATGCCGTCCTGCTGGCCGAGGATGCGTTTGTTGAGGCGGACCGGGTTCAACGCTTCTACATCGATTGGATCGAGGAAGACGGGGACAACACAGCCGGTAACTGCATGGTGCGTTACCGCTTCACCTACCTGTGCAACACCGGCGACCTGACGTCCGGTCCTACCTTTTACTGAGGAACACATTATGCAAATTGCATTCGGCAGCGGGTTGTTTTATGCCACCCCGCTGATGGACGCCTATGGCAACTCGCTGGCCTCACCGACCCCCATCCTGCTCGGCATCATGCAGGAAGCTTCGGTCGATCTGTCGTATGACTCCAAGGAATTGTTCGGTAGCGAGCAGTTCGCGGTCGACGCCGCGCGCGGTCAGGGCAAGCTGTCCGGCAAGGCCAAAGCCGCGCAGATCAGCCTCTCGCAGTGGAATGCCCTGGTGTTCGGCCAGAACCTGCAGCCCGGTCAGGTGCTGGTGCATCACGCGACCACGCCGACCCCTGTGCCTGTCGGCGGCAAGATCACTGTCACGCCGCCTGTTGGTGGTCTGTTGGCGGGTGATCTTGGTGTGCGCGGCGGCGGCGCCGTGCCTTTCGAGCGGGTGCTGAGCGCTCCTACAGTCGGTCAGTACACCTACAACGCTTCGACGGGCGAGTACAGCTTCGCGGCGGCCGATGTCGATGTACCGGTGTTTATCGACTACCGCTACTCGGTTTCGACGGGCAAGAGCCTGTCGGTTCGCAACTTGCCCATGGGCGATATGCCGGTATTTCAGGGTGAGCTGTACCTGAAGTACAAGGGCAAATCGATCTATGTGCGTGTGCCGAATTTCGTCAGCAACAAGCTGGGTCTCGGCACCAAGCAGGACGACTACACCATCCCTGACTTTGAGTTCACCGGCTACGCCGATGAGTTTGGTGAGGTCGCGTACTGGAGTGCCAGCGAATGACGGTCGTGAATATACCGGGTGTCGAATTCGCGTTTCCCGGGAAGGTGTTGGTGATTCCACCGCTGGCGCTCGGTGATCTGGAACAGTTGCTGGACCGCATCAACTCGGTGATGGCGGGCAACATGGACAAGGATGGCGTCGCGACCGTGATCGATGCGACGCATGCGGCATTGCGTCGTAACTATCCCGAGATCGAACGCGGCGAGGTTGCCGCTTTGTTGGACCTGCGAAACATGCGGGATGCCCTCGATGCGGTGATGAACGCCTCGGGCATGGAAGTCCAGGATACGGCACCGGGGGAAGTGGTGGCCCCTTCGACTGGGGCCAGCTCTACGCACACCTGATCGCCAGTACCGGTCAGAGCCCGGTCACGCTGCGGCGTGACTGGGACATGGTCATGGTTGGGCACATGACCGACTACTGGCATCACCATCCGCCTGTACATGTGCTGGTTGCCGGGTATCTGGGATACAAGCCCACGCAGTCGGAGGGGGCTGCACCTGACCTGGCAGCCAACATGGCGGCACTGGCAGCCGATATGCGCGACGAACTACCGCCGCATTTGCGGGGCGCGCTGGATGCCTTTGTCGTGCCAGCCGCGCCGCTCCAGTAACACCATCAATAGAACTCCGCCTCGGCGGAGTTTTTCATTTCTTGCACAGTGAGTGTCCGGCATGGATAGAAATATCGCGTACCAGTTCACTGCCGGCACCCAGGGTTTTGACCGCGCAGTCGAAAGCATCGAGCGCAATATGCGTGATGCCCGCACCACGCTCAGCCGTGAATTGCGGGCCATCAACACGGATATGGTGGGGAGTCAGGCCCAGATCGGAAAGTTTGGTCCGGCGGTGAATGATGCCTTTGCTGGCGTCGCCACTGTTATGCGCTCAGGGCTGGGCGGGGTAGCCGCGGGCATTCTGGGCGTGTTTGGGCTCGGCGCTTTCAAGCTCGGCCAGATGGTCAGTGACAGCAAGGATGCGGCGGTCGAGCAGCAGGCGGCCTATCGCGGCTTGGAAGCGGTGGCCAACCATGCCGGCGTCGGTATCGGCCGTGCCATGGATGAGGCCAACAAACTGGCCGCCGATGGCCTGGTCAGCGTCGGGGATGCGGCCAAGGCGCTGCAGAACCTGCTGAGCCGCGGGTACAGCGTCGATCAGGCGGTGTCGGTTATCAACCGCCTGAAGGATGCTGCGGCATTCAACCGGCAAGCCAGCCTCAGCATGTCCGAAGCGGTGGTGACCGCGACCGAGGGTTTGAAGAACGAAAACTCGGTGCTGGTCGACAACGCCGGGGTAACGAAAAACGTTGCGAAAATGTGGGACGAGTACGCCAAGAGCGTTGGCACGACGCGTGACAAGCTGAGCGATTCGCAGAAGATCCAGGCCGAATACAACGGGATCATGAAAGAGACCGAGGCCCAGGTCGGCAATGCGAAGAAGGCCGCCGAAGGGCTGACCGGGAGTCAGGCCGAGCTCGACTCGAGGAGCAATGAACTCAAGGTCACCATCGGGACCATTCTCGAACCGGCTTTCATCAGCCTGAACAAGCACCTGGCTGAAACGGCCAGCTGGTTCAACAACCTGCTCAAATCCATGAGTGGGACCGGCGTCACGGTCGAGGAAGTGGCCGCCAACATCGCCCGCATGGAAACGATGCTGGAGAACGTTGGTAACAAAGGCGCCCGGGGTGGCGGTGGTAAGGCCCAGCTCGAGGGCTCACTACAGGAAGAGCGCCTCTTGCTGGAAAGCATGCAGCTGACCTCTACGAAGATCGATCAGGTAGACGCCGGCATGCGCTCGCGCCTGGCGCGAATCGAGGCGCAGCGAGCCAAGGTCGCGGAGATGGCGGCGAGCGGTGACACCGCGCTGACCAAGGCTCCCCAGCAAGGGCGCGTCGCTCCCACCGCCTATGGCATTGAGATCGCCCGCCTGACCAAGCTTGAACAGGCCTACGCCGCTGCCGTCGAACATCGCAAAAGCCTGATTCAAACCACAACACCGCCGGCGGCGAACCCGGACACGCCGACCGCGCCGACGGGACCTGCAAAGTCCCGGGTCAGCCAGTGGTCTGAAGCGCTGGATGCGCAGAAGGTCGCGCACGCGCAGCAGCAGTCGGAGCAGGGGACGTTTCTGAAGTTCTCGCAACAGCAGGAAATGGACTACTGGCAGGGCATCCTGAAACGGACTGACCTCAGCGCCTCCGAACGGCTCACCGTGCAACGCAACTACCTGGGCGCCTTGAACGGGCTTCGCCGTCAGGACGAAGGCAAGGCGTTTGCCGATCTGCAAGCCCAGGCCCAGCAGTACCGCCACAACATGGACGCTCGGTTGCAAATTGCTCAGCAGGCGTTGGATCGTAGCCGGTTGCTCTATGGCCAGGACTCTCAGGAGTACCAGCGGGCGGCCTCCGAGGTGGTTGCGATCGAGCGGGAGAAACAGCAACAGATCACCAACATGAAGCAGCAACAGTTCGGCGCCGACCAGCAGGCCCGGCTGGCAGACGTTTCCCATGCGGAGCAGATGGCGCAACTGGATCTGCAGGCCAATCTGATCACTCAGGGGCAACTGCTGCAGGCCCAGGCGGAGTTCGAAAAACAACGGTATGCGATCGAGGCCCAGGCGCTGGTCCAGCGCAAGGCATTGCTCGAGCAGGACCCTGACCGCAACCCGGTCGCCCTGCAGCAGGTCCAGCAGCAGATTCAAACCTTGGAGCAGAACCACCGTAACAGCCTGGCCGTCATCGGTCGCCAGCAGACGATCGAGTCCCAGAGTAACTGGACAGGCATGGTCGATAGTTTGCGCGGGAGCTGGTCCGGCGCGATGAATGGAATCTTGACCGGCACCATGAACGCCCGCGGGCTGATGACTGGGTTGTTCAGCAGCATCGGTGGCGCGTTCATCGAGAACATGGTGACCAAGCCATTGATGGCCTGGATTTTCGGCGAAACGGCGAAAACCGGCGCAACGGTTACCGGTGTTGGCGTGCGAACCGCGGCTGAGGCGGGCGGAGCGGCGATGTCAGTCGCGATCTGGGGCGCGGCAACGATCAAGAACATCATCGCCAGTGCCTGGCAGGCCATGGCCGGTGCCTTCGCGGCGATGTCGGCGATTCCAATCATCGGCCCTGTGCTGGGCGTGGCCGCGGCCGCTGCGGCCGGTGCGTTTGTGTTCGGGCTGGTCAAGAACGTGGCGTCTGCCGAAGGCGGCTACGACATCCCGGCGGGTACCAACCCGATGACCCAACTTCACGAACAGGAAATGGTTCTGCCCAAGCAGTACGCCAACGTTATCCGCCAGGCGGCGAATGGTGAAGGCCAACTGGGGGGCGGTGGAGGCGGGTACCACTACCACGATAACAGCGGCCGTCTGACGCCCTCGGACATTCGTCGAAACGCTCGAGTGTTCGCCGAGGAAATGCAGAAGCTCAAGCGCAACGGTGCCATCAAGGCATAAGGGGTAATCATGCTTTTAGGGCCATTTTTCCCGGCACGCTGGATTGCGGGTTTTCCGGACCGCGGTGTGATGGCCGATGACGTGTTGCCGCATTTGCCCGGGCAAACGTTACTGGCGAAGAAGGCGCCGGAGTGGAGTACGGGTGTTCAGAAGTCGGTGAGCGGTCGGCGCCGAACGACAGCGTATTACTCGGCGCCGCTGTGGACGTTCCAGATGAACTACAACGCGATTCGCAAGCGGCCAGGTCTGGACGAGTGGTCGCGGATCTTGAATTTCTTCAACGAACGAAAAGGGCAGTTTGGCGAGTTCCTGTTCTTTGATCGCACCGATCACCAGGTGAACAAGCACCGGTTCGGTACCGGCGACGGCATTACCCGAACCTTTCAACTGTCCCGGGCCATTGGCAATTGGGTCGAGCCGATTTATGGCGTCGTCAACATCGAGCGGTTGAGCGTTGCCGGCGTGCTGGCGACGGGCTTTACCGTCGATGAATTGGGGCAAATCACCTTTGCCCATGCACCGGCCAGCGGCGCGCCGCTGGAATGGACAGGGGCATTCTTCTTCCGTTGTGCCTACGACTCAGATGCACTGGATAGCGCGCAGCCATTCGGAAAGATCTGGGAAATGAAAAACATCTCCTTCACGAGCATCAAACCATGATCGCAGCCAGTCCCCAATTGCAGCAGTTTTTGGCCACGGCGCGCAGCTTCGTGATGGCTGACTTGTACACCATTACCCTGGCCAGCGGGCAGGTGCTGCGCTACACCGACGCCGGCATCCAGATCTATGCCGGCGGTGTGAACTACTCGGCCTCCGGCCCGCTGATCAAGCGTACTGGCGTGCGGATCGTTCGAGGTATTGAGGTCGACACCTTGAGCGTGACCTTTTATGCCGGCGTGGATGACACGCTTCTGGGCGAGCCGGTACTTGCGTTCATTGCCGGCGGTGGTTTTGACGGTGCTTCCCTGACACTCGCTCGGGCGTTTATGCCGGATTGGGGCGGATCTGTGGTCGGTACCGTGATGCGTTTCATCGGTCGAGTGGCCGGGGTCGAAGCGGACCGCGAGCAGGCCACCGTCGAGGTCAAGTCACCGTTGGAGTTGCTGGATACCAAGGTGCCCAAAGGCGTCTACCAGCCCGGCTGCCTGCGCACGGTGTACAGCGCGGATTGCGGGGTGAACCGTTCGCTATTCGAGACGGCTGGCCAGGTGTTGGCGGACACCACGGCGCTGCGCATTCATACCAATCTCTCCGCAGCCAGTGGCTGGTTTGATCAGGGCGTTATCCGTTTTGTGAACGGCGGGAATGCCGGCGTTGCGCGCACGGTGCGGCGCCAGGCGGGGGATGGCGTGGTCAGTCTGATCCTGGGTCTGCCAGCGGTACCGGCACCCGGGGATCAGTTCCTGATTTATCCAGGTTGCCCACGCACGCTGGATGCCTGCACGAACAAGTTCGGTAACCGCGGTCGCTATCGCGGCATGCCCTTCATCCCCGTCGCGGAGACGTCCATATGACTGAGCAGGAGCAGCTACAGCGTGACGCGGTGCTGGCCGAGTCCCGGCATTGGCTCGGCACACCCTACCAGCACCGACAGCACCTCCACGGTGTGGGAGTCGACTGCGCCTGGTTGCTGATCGAGGTGTTTCATTCGGCTGGCCTGATGCCGCGGATCGACCCGGGCGCCTACGCGCAGGACTGGCACCTGCATCGAAGTCAGGAGCTGTACCTGGGCTGGCTGGACGAGTACGGCCATGAGGTCGAAAGCCCCCAGCCCGGGGACGTCGCGATCTGGAAATTCGGTCGCACCTACAGCCACGCCGCGGTGGTCATCGATGATCGCCGGATCATCCATGCCTATCGCGATATCGGCGTTGAAATTGCCGACATGCGCGAAGAACGTTTTGTTTGCCGGCCGGTGCGCTATTACACACTTGATAATTACGGAGGCAGCGATGGGGGGCAGCAGCACAACGATCTCTAACAGCGCCACACGCATCAACGCCATGCAGATCCAGAGCAGTGCGGCTGGCAAGCCGATCGCCTGGATGGCCGGGCGCAATCGCATCAGCCCCAACCTGATCTACTACACCGACTTCGAGGCTGTCGCCAAGACGACCAAGACCAAGACCGGCGGCAAGGGCGGCGGCGGTGCGACCCAGAAGGACACAACCTACACCTACTATGCAGCGCTCATTCTGGCGATCGGCCGGGGCTCGCTCAGCGCGGTCCGCCGGATCTTCCGTGACAAGGAAGTGTTCGAGGAAAAGGTGGTAGGGGGTGCCGTACAGTCGTCCCTGGCCCAGATCGGATTTAGCTTTATGACCGGCTCGCCCGATCAGCCGGTCTGGGGCTACCTTGCAACCAAGCATCCGGCCGAGGCGATCGCGTACTCGAGCACGGCGTATGTATATTCGCCGCGATACCTGCTCAACGATAACGCCGGGGTGCAGAACCACACCTTCGAAGTTGATGGTCCCTACCAGGTGTCGGGATTGCCTGACGCCAACCCGGGGCTTTTCTTGCCGGCGTTGTTGATGGACCCGCTCGATGGTGTGGGGTTTGATCCGCAGTGGATCGACGACATGAGCAGTTATCGGGATTACTGCTTGGCAGAAAACCTGCTGCTCAGTCCGGTACTCGATGAGCAGGCGGAGGCCAGCGACGCCATTACCCGTTGGCTGCAGTTGACCAACAGTGAGGTGGTCTGGTCGGCGGGGAAAATGAAGGTTATCCCCTTCGGTGACCAGGTTGTCACCGGCAACGGTGTCACCTGGTACCCGAATATCACCCCGGTGGCGGATCTGACCGATGATGACTTTCTCGCAGAAGAAGGGACGCCGCCGATTCAGCTCAAGATCAAGAGCCAGGCCGACAGCTACAACGAAGTGTCGCTGGAGATCCTTGATCGTGATCATGAGTACAACACCGACGTGGTGCGCGGTGTGGACCAGGCGGCCATTGAGCAGTTCGGCTCCCGGCCGATGGACACCATCAAGGCTTACGAGATCTGCAGCACGGCGATCGCCTCGCACGCGGCCCAGTTGCTGGTCCAGCGCAAGCTGTATGTCCGTAACGAATACCAGTTTTCCCTGGGCTGGCAGCATGTGCTGCTAGAACCGATGGATCTGGTCACCGTGACTGACCCCGGGCTGAACATCGATCGCCGGCTGGTCCGGCTGATGTCGATCGAGGAAGACGAGGACGGCAAGCTTTCGGTTGTGGCCGAAGATGCCCTGCTGGGGATCGGCAGTGCGCCGAGCTACCCGGTACAAAGCAAGGCCGGATATCAGGGCAATCAGAACGCCGATCCCGGCCCGGTGATGGTCCCGATAATCTTCAACCCGCCCGACAGTCTGTTGCTGCCCGGTGAGACACAGGTCTGGGGCGCGGTGGCCGGTGCCGACGAAAACTGGGGGGGCTGTGAAGTCTGGATCAGCGCGGATGGCGACAGCTATCGGATGGTCGAAAGCATTTACGGTCGCTCCCGAATTGGCCAGCTCGCCGCGCCGCTTCCTACTGGGGTGGATCCTGACGTCACCAATGCTCTGTCGGTGCAGTTGTCAGCCGCTGGCCAGCTCACGGCCGCAACGACCACCGAGGCCGACAGCGGGGCCACGTTGTGCTGGGTCAACGGTGAGTTGATCAGCTATCGCGATGCAACGCTGACAGGTGCCGGGGCTTACAACCTGCAGTACCTGCGACGGGGGCGCCTCAGATCCTCCGTGCTCAGTCATCCGGTCGGCGCCCCGTTCGTTCGCCTTGATGATGCGCTCTGGAAGTACAGCTACACGGTCGATCAGATCGGCAAAACAGTATGGGTGAAGTTCCGCTCATTCAACGTGTTCGGGCGTGCCCTGCAGGATCTGGCCGACGTGACGGCCTTCAGCATCACCCTCAACCCGGCCCGGGTAGTGCCCACTGCGGCGCAAGGTTTGCAGCTGGTCGGCGCATTCGAGGCACCGTATTTCGCGGTGAGCTGGACCGCCGGGAGCAATGCCACCGATCGCATCATCAGGATCCGCAACGCTTCGAACAACGCCTTGCTGCGCGAAGTCGTCACCACCAGCACGACGTTCACTTATCAACGCGCTGACGCCCTGGTGGACGGTGCTTTGGTTCGAAGCTATCGCGTGGAAGTCATCGAGCGGAACTCGGCGGGCAATGCGGCGGTGACGGCTGTGGTGGTAACCAATACGGCGCCGCCGGCAGTCAGTGGCGTTGCCGCAACGGTGACGGGCACCACAGCGAACGTGAGCTGCGCCACCAGCTCGGCCCCGGACGCGGCAGGCTATATGTACGTCTATTCAACTGTGTCGGGCTTCGATCCGACGATTTCGGGGACCGTTGGCTATCAGGGCGCTTCGGTCGCCGGCCAGATCACGGGCCTGGCGCCGGGTACGACCTACTACTTGCGCGCTGCCGCTTATGACACCTGGAGCAGCGTTCGCTCGCAACTCAATTTCGCTCCGGCGATAACCTTTACGACCTGACAGAGAACAACTATGCAACCCATTCAGTTCTTCGCCGCAAGAGCCGAAGACGGTGCCCTATTGCCTGATGCAACCGTGGATGTGTTCGCCCATGGTACTCAGACCCGCGCCGTCTTGTTTTCGGATTCGGCTGGTGCCGTTCCACTTGAGAACCCCTTGCGCGCTGATGCCAACGCCCGGGTGTTCTTCTATTCGACGACCAACCGCATCGATATTCGCATCAGTCGTTATGGCTATGTCGCGCCGATGCTGGTCGATATTTCGACTGTGGATGTGGCTACAGCCGTAGAGCAGGTTCGAGGGGAAATCGATCAGGTTCTAGATCAGGCGAGAGATGATTTCGATAATTTGCTGCAGCACTCGGGTTATGAAAGTGTTTTTCTCGCCTATGCCGGGGGCGTAGTTGTCCAGCGCCAAACCCAGTTGGTGCAACGTGACGGCGAACTTTACCGGGTTGCCAATCAGGCCTTGCTCCCACTGACGCTCACCGGAACCTGGACAACAGATAAGCTGAAGCTTACTGCTGTGGGCGACATCGCACTTCGTCAGGTTCTGATGAGTGCTCAGGGCGCTGAGAATGTTGCGATCAAGGCTCCGGGCGTCAACACCGTTGTGCGCAGTCTCTACAGCAAGGTTCAGCGCGAAATTGAGCTGGCCGACTATGTTCCTGGTGGCGCTGACGATACCGTCCAGTTCGAAAATATGGTCGCTGATATTCCGAACAAGACGACCAGTCGACTGATCACCTTTGCGGGCCTGCCGAGTTCGTACGCGGCTACGACACCGCGCGTTATTATTCGGCGTGGCGACTACACCATCAGCAGAACGCCGGCGGTTCCTGCTTACTTCGACTGTGAGGGTGAGGGGTCGATCATCACCCAGACCGACCCGAATCGGGATATTTTTGCCGGCGAGGCTTATCAGTGGAAGGTTTCAGGTTTCATCTTTGTCGGTGGCCGTCATCAACTCAGTATGCACAACGCTAATTCTGACAGTGCACTGTTTCAGCTTGAGCATAATGAACATCACCTGAGTCTTTCCAAGCCCCTGCACACTTATACGTCTGGCGGCGTGTATCAGCACATGTCGGCCAACTTGTCCGTGAAAGATACCCGGTTCCTGCGGTGCAACGGCATCATCAACAACGTCTGTGACTCGGCTCTTTTCGACAACACCTGGTGTTACCTGGACAAAGCCAACTTCACTCCCAACGGTGGAGCGTTTGTGAACAACGGCGGCACGACAGGGCATGCTCGCCTGATCCTGCGCAACATGTTTGGCGTGCCAACCATGGGCGTTGGGGCAGGGCGCGTGTCTCATCCGCGGTGGATCGACAACTGGGGCTCGGTTGAGTCGCGAGGATCGCGTTTTGGCGGGGAAGACGGCGGGATGGCCATCGTTAACCACCTGAAACCGGCAGACACCACTTACCCGTTCCTGGGGAGTATGGTGGATATTCAAGGCGGCTGGGCCTTCGCCGGGCCTGGTGGAGTGTCCGACTCTGGCATCGTTATTCTTGATGGGCATGTTCCGCAAAACATCATCATTCGAGATGTTCTCGGTCCGGCCGAAGTCCCGTACATCGTAAATCCGAGTTCTTTCAATATTCCGGCCTACATGGCTGCGTGGGAAGCGGCGACAGGGAACAAGGCTTACAACTTCTTCCACGTAGACATCAGGGTCCCATCATCGGTTAACCCGGATGGCGGGCTGGGGTATGGGCGAATCCCTTCAGGGTTGCGGCCATATCTGGCTGGAGCAAAACGCGTCAGTCTGCGCCGTGCGGCTGTGCAGTCGATCCCGAACGCCTTTGCCGTGACACCGGTTCAATTTGACACGGTCATTGAGGATAACGTCGGTGGCTTCACCCTCAGTGCGCCAACGTTGCTGACAATGCCAGCCGGTTGTACACGCATGCTGATCGTTGTGAACGGGGCGCTGGCGGTGAACGGAGCGGCAAAAACGGTCAGCACCATCATCGTCAACAATGCGAACGTCACGGTGGCCGGGCAAACCTTTCTGCGAGGTATCAACCCGGATACCGATCGTTTCAGTGTGAGCTACCTGGCCACCGGCGTTCCTGGTCAGTCCTGGACGTTTCAGGTTCGGCATAACGCTGCCGGGCCACTGGATCTGCTCAATTGTTATGCCGAGTTAATCCCGATGGACTTCGTTTAACACCACCGCTGACTGAATAGCCGCACCCCAGACCCGCCTTCGAGCGGGTTTTTTAATGCCTGGAGAAACGTAATGACCGTATCCGATAAAGACCGCGACATCCTCGCCCGCACGTTGTGGGGGGAGGCGCGCGGCGAATCCCTGGCCGGCCAGATTGCCGTGGCCTGTACCATCCGCAACCGTGTACACGACGGCAAAGACAAGTCGTGGTGGGGGGAGGGCTATGCCGGCGTGTGCCAGAAGCCCTACCAGTTCAGTTGCTGGAACAGGAACGATCCGAACTTCGCCTACCTGAGTGGTGCGAGAAAGATTCCGTTCCGCGAGCTCGCCCAGGCGCGGATTGCCGCTGACCAGGTGATCGATGGAAAGGTGCCGGATCCGACCGGCGGCGCCACGCATTACTACGCGACCACCATGTCCAAGCCACCGGTCTGGGTGAAAGGCGCCAAGGAGACGTTGAGGCTCGGCCATCACATCTTTTTCAAGGACGTTCCATGAGCCCCGCCGCACTGAAAGTCGCACTGGCTGGCGTTCTGCTGTTGGTGCTGGCCACCGCCGGTGGCGTGTGGAAGATGCAGGACTGGCGTTACGGTAAGAAACTGGCCGAGCAGGACGGGCTGCACCAGTCCGACCTGAACACCATCAGCAATGCCGCCACCACCGCGCAACGGACCGAACAGGACAAACGTCTCGCTCTCGAGCAGCGGCTGTCGGCCAGTGAACAAACTCATTACCAGGAACTGAGCGATGCTCAAACGAAACAGGCTCGCCTGCGCGATCGCCTTGCCACTGCTGATCTGCGGTTGTCAGTCCTCCTCGACACTTCGGATTCAGCCAGTGGCTGTTCAGTGTCAGCCAATACCGGCGCCGGCGGCGTGGTTCATGGCGCCGCAAGAGCCCAACTTGACCCAGCGCATGCTCAACGAATTATCGGTATCACCGACGCCGGCGACCAAGGACTGATAGCGCTGGCGGCATGCCAAGCCCATGTGCGAGCTATTGTGTCCTCTGCTCCCGTTTCTCCATGAGCAGTTTCTGGTTCTCTCGAAACAAATGATCTCGCTGATCAGAAACGAGCATAAGGCTGCGGACTGTCCCGGATAACTCAGAGTTTTCGACGCGGAGACGGGAAACCTCGGCCTTGGTTGTGGCCAACTGTGAGCGTAGCGCATCGCGTTCACCTACCGCTTCGGTGTGCATCTCGACCAACTTGAAGATTTTTTCCCTGGCCTGGCGCAGCTGCAGAGTCAGTTCCTCAAATTCGTTCTCATACATCCGGAGTTGATGCTGGCAGGTTTCGAGCGGAGTCGGGCAGCCGAGCCAGTCTGAGGTGTCTTCGGTTTCGTACGGGTCCACGGTCACACCTTGCGAGCACTGTTTTTATATACAGTAATTGAGGCGTCACGATTAGGCGAGATCAAGCTGACGAACTGCTGAGCCATTCCGGATTCCGTAGCCTCAACATAAAGAAAAAAGAGCGACCGAGCTGGGTGCGTCAACACCCAGCCTGGCCGCCGTCCCTGCAGAACGTCCCTGCAAGTCCAGCCAAGGCTCTTACTCCGTGCACGAAGCGCGGCGAGCCTAGCACCTGTTTATCCATACAGTAAAGGTCTTGCTCTCTATGTCCACACCCATCATCCCTTGGATGGGCGGCAAACGCCGCCTGGCCGACCGCCTCATCCCGCTTTTTCCACCGCACGAATGCTACGTCGAAGTCTTTGCCGGCGGTGCCGCGCTCTACTTCATGCGGCCCCAGGCTGCGCCCGTTGAAGTCATCAACGACATCAACGGCGACTTGGTAACGCTGTACCGCGTCGTGCAGAACCACCTGGAAGAGTTCGTGCGCCAATTCAAATGGGCGCTCAGCTCGCGCCAGGTGTTCGAGTGGCAGAAGCTGACCCGCCCCGAAACCCTCACCGACATCCAGCGCGCCGCGCGATTCTTCTACCTTCAGCACCATGCCTTTGCCGGCAAGGTCACAGCGCAGACCTTTGGTACCGCGACCACCGGCCCGGCCATCAATCTGCTGCGGATCGAGGAAAATCTCTCGGCCGCCTGGCAGCGGCTGTCCGGTACTTACGTCGAAAACCTACCCTGGCTGGAGTGCGCTGAGCGCTACGATCGCGCCCATACTTTCCACTACATGGACCCGCCGTACTGGCAGACTGCAGGGTATGGGATGGATTTTCCGTTTGAGAATTACGAACGAATGGCCGACTTCATGCGTCGCTGCAAAGGCAAGGTGATGGTCAGCATCAACGATCACCCGGATATTCGCCGGGTGTTCGAGGGTTTTCATGTCGAAACGCTGGACATCCGCTATTCCACAACCAACCAGCGCCATGGCAAGGCTGAGGTCAGTGGCGAACTGGTGATCATGAACTGGACCCCGGCATCTTTGGGGGGGCTGTTTTAGTCACCAAGGCTCGGCGAACCGGATCAGTGGACTTCGCCCATGAGCCCTCTAATTCAAAACTCTTGGGTGCTGTCCATTAGTTCCAGCTTGACCCTCAACTTATGACCTAATTTGTCACCGCTATCCCAAAAGATATGATCAATATCTATAACTCTAAATTCCTGATTTTCTTGGGGCGCTCTGGTCCAGGTAGCGTTAAGCAATCCTTGATGTTCAAATCGATCTCCAATCGAAACAGCAGGGAAGGGGGTGAGCGCTTCAACGCTCCAAACTGGATCATTGAGGAAGGAGTCCTCGTAGATTTCGATATGGTATTCAATCGGTTTCACGCTCATAAGAACTCCATGCTTTGTATAGTCCAGGAAGGGGTACAGCGTTCATGAACTACCGAGGAAAAAATTTACGTTCCACTTGGTCGACGAAGTCGGCGTAGAAAGTCAATCCCAGCTGTGCCAAGTTCAAAGGGTTCAAGTCATGAACAACATTACCCATGTGGCTCGTCGGAGGGTTGTACCAATGTCCACAGGTCTGAACGGGGACGGCTATAGGCTGTGGTGGTACCACGGTTTGCTGTACGGGGGTGCCGCGATACTCGACTAATCCTTTCTGAGCGTCTAGTTCCATGTATTCAATGTAACCGCCGCCTCCGCCAACAAAATCAATTGAGGTATAACCGGGCTGGAGTTCAGCTAAATCCTGAATTGTGTGATTGTCAGCGTCTCGAGCGTGCTTCAAATAACGCAGCAACATGTCTTTCTTGCGGAGCGCCTGGAATCGTCCTTGCCAGGGTTGGAATTGGGCCCTGTGAGGCTCACAAATTCTTTCCGTCTTTGTCCAAGCTTTCTCAAGGCAAGTCAAAAAAGCGCGCCATCCTGCCTCAAATTCCTCAAAGGATGTGGCTGATGCCATGTCCTCAATGGACCGTGACGCGGCGGATAACTCAGACTTTGCTTGACGGAGTGGGTCGATAGCCATTTCTTGTGAACTTCCATTTGAGAACAGACGCTGCGCTGTGATTTGGAAGAAAGCATATAAAGCTTCAAACAGGCAAGAGTCCGGGTGAGGGACTGGATGCCGAGCTATGCTTGGATCAAGTTTCTAACGGCCGGAGAGCGTGCTTATGGCGTATGTGACTTTCTATGATCGACAAGGCCGGGCGGTGGCCTGGTTCGATGACGAGCAGGAGAATCCTGCCATTTATCTTTATAGCGGTAGGCCGGTGGCCTGGATCTCTGATGAGTCCATTTATGCTTATTCGGGAGCCCATCTCGGCTGGTTCATTGACGGTTGGATTCGAGATTCGCATGGTCATGCCGTGTTCTTCACTCCAGATTGCGGCGGTGGCCCCGCGCGGCCCGCGCGGCATGCCCGTCCGGCTAGGGGGGCGCGTCAAGCGCGACCTGCACGGGGGGCTCGTCATGCTCGCCCCGCCAGGCCAGCTCGAACGACAATGTGGTCTCCGCTGAGCGGTGACGTTTTCTTCTTATAACGTGGCTATAGGGCATTTTTAGGGCAGGTCGAGGGCCGCAATAGGCCGAGAACGCAACGACAAAACCCCCGACTTTGTTGGCCTATAGCGGCCAGCAGGATCATATGAAGGGTTCGAATCCCTGTCCCCACATAAGCTTCGAAAAGGTAGCTCAGGGGGCTGTAAACGACCGAAAGCCGATGCTCCCTCAACCGTTCAAAACGTGCCCACTTATGGCTTTTTTCGCCGCTGATTGGATCCGTAGTGCCGCGTAGAAAACACCTACACTGGACACGTTATCTCCGCCTGTTTCGGAATTCGAACCCGATAAAGGAGCTATGCGTGTCCAGAGAATGGGGAAGGCTTTCGCTGGTGATGGGATGGGCGGTTGTTGTTGAGGACGACCCAGAAGTTCGCAAGTTGATCGTCGATATCTTGAACGAGATCGGTCAGCTTTCCTTAGACTTTGGCTCTGCCGATGACGCTTTGACCTACCTACGGAGCATGCCGGACGGTTGCCCACTGGTGATCGTGGATCAAGTTTTGCCAGGTCAACTCCAAGGTGCGGAATTCATAAGGATGGTTAAGGCGAAATGGCCCGCTACCGCTACGATTCTCACCTCCGGCTACGCGCTGGATGCTTCAATAGTGCCCTACTCAACTACGTACCTGGCCAAGCCCTGGTCTAGTGATGATCTGGTGATGGCTGTAGTAAACCTACTTCAGCCTGATCGCCCCCTCAAAAAATACTAAACAACGAAATGCCCGCTGAACGATTAAGCCAATCTGTTGTGTCGACCGGTTGAAGCCATAGCCGATTTGCAGCTCTTGGCTATAGGAAGCTAGCGACCCGTTCCGTGCGTTCAAAATTGTTAAACCTAGCCATAAACGATCCCTCGGAGCTGAGCAGAATCAGGTTCTGTTAACTTTTTCCATCGAATCAAAGAAAATCTAGGAAAGCCTCGGAAAGCCACCAAGCGAGGCTGTAGGTGTAAATAAAGAAGACAACCGTTAGCATCAAAGGGTGATTCCGCATGACGCATCTCCCATACCGTTGTTTTTATTTTAGTGTTTTCAAATGGGGGTTGTGAGGTTCATGAACCTCGTATGAACAAATAAAGCAAGAATCAAGCCGTTTGAATGAAAGATGCTTGGCTGCAAGCCTTGAGTCTGTAGCACTACGTTCAAGGCTACTTCCTTCAGACGAACCCCCCCCCAAACAATGAGATTCCCCACATGTGGGGGGCATTCATCCGGATGCTATCCAGCGGGATTGGAGACCTAACGCTTTGCCTTTAGGGGGCACGGCAGTAGTAGGTAGAAAGGAAAACCCAGGGACGATTCTGCAGGCGGACAGTGATAAAAGTGGCCGTTTTTGGCCGCTTTCTGCCTGTCGGGAGAGGCGGAAAACGATCCAAAGTTGTCAGTGGTGGACGGTAATACCGGCCAGCTGATGGTCATCACTGCCAGAATCTGTTGGCATCAAAGTCCAGTTTTGCGGCTTTGAGCTCACCTACCAGTTTGGCTTTCCAGCCATCCGCAGGATCCATGTCGGTATAGATGACGCCGTACAGGTCTGAAGGGATTTCCACATGACCTTTGCGCAACAGGCAAACACGGCCTCGGCCGAGTTTTGCAGAAAAGTAGCCCAGCTCAAAAACCACGTTCTGCCGCGCTCGAGCGTCCGGGGTCTCAGCCTTCACCGAAGCACCTACATCGTCAGGCGTCAGCAACACCACTGCAAAACCAATATCGTCTGCAGTTTCCTCAAATTTCTCGATAATGGTGCGGCCCTGATCAGGCTGCTCTCTGAGAATAATGGCTTCCAATCCAAGCTTTTCGAGGAAGCGCGCAAGACCCTGGAGTGCAGCCTCATCATGGCCATGCACGACAAAAACCCGATTGGATGGCACTGCCGCCGCTTTCTCGGCTAATGAACCCATTTCAATCGAATGCAGATGATCGACAAGGTCTTCTTCCAGGGCAGCTTTCGCGCGTTTAAGGAGTGCGATTGCAATACCGATATTTCGCCGGGTAGGCGTGTTGTAGTCTACTGGATGGCGCCGAACCGCCCCCCTGGTGTATCTAAGACTCGCCGCCCGCTCATAAAGGATGTAGGTCCTCGGCTTCTCTCCAAAACATCTGTTGAGGGTGTCCTTGATCGCGGCTTCCAACGCTTCTAGCTCAGGGCTTCTTCCGTCAATCAAAGCATCGACATCAAATGCTTCAAGCTCCGTAACCCGCGCATCGAGACGTTCGATGTTTTTTTGAATAGCGGCTGGAGGGAAGGTAGGTTGAGCCATCGGGTGAGTCCTTTCCTATGTGTGATAAAGGTAAGCGAGAGCTAGGTAAAGAATTGCTGCTCTCTAAAAATCCATGGGGCAAAAATGGGGCAAATCATACGCCAATCAATGCCATTTAATGCCAAGCGAACAATAATCTCGTTATGTCAAAAAAGCCCTACAGCCCTTTATTTGCGGGGTTGTGGGGCTTTTTTACGGTAGTACTCCAACACAATCGGGGTGTGGGAGGACAGGTCGGAGACGGCTTTATTCATCGGATTGTCAGGAAGCTCGTTGAAAGAGGTGGGGCAAAAGCGGGGCAATGGCCGGGCTTTTCCGCGATGGGCGCAAGGTTACCATGGGCGGTCTACCCGACGCAGGCATCGCGGCCGGGTGACAGCTTTCGGCATGCAAAAATCAATTTATGCATGGGTTATGCAAATCGGCATTTGTCTTCTTCGAAAAGAACAAGCACTATGCACGTTATGCAAAAACGCAACGTATCGACCGTATTAAGAGCATTGCTCGATCACCACGGGATCTCCCCCACGGAGCTTCACCGTCGTACCGGCGTGCCTCAATCCACGCTCTCGCGCATTCTCAGCGGGAAGATCGTCGATCCTTCGGATAAACATATTTCGAAGATCGCCGAGTACTTCTCCTTGAGTACCGACCAGTTGCGTGGCCGCGTGGACGTCGCGCCTGCCGCTAATGCCGGGCGCGCTCCCGTGCATTCGGAACTCAAGGATATAAGTCTGTGGGACGACGATACCCCTGTCGATGACGACGAGGTGTCGGTCCCCTTTCTTCGCGAGGTTGAATTGGCCGCGGGATCAGGAAGATTCGTCATCGAAGAAAGCGAGCGCTCTAGCCTGCGCTTTGGCAAGCGAAGCCTGCGCCATAACGGTGTGCAGTTCGACCAGGCCAAATGCGTGACAGTGCGGGGCAACAGCATGTTGCCGGTATTGCGCGACGGCGCCACGGTCGGGGTCAATGCCGGCAAGTGCGGCATCGGCGATATCGTTGACGGCGACCTTTATGCAATCAATCACAACGGCCAATTGCGGGTGAAGCAGTTGTATCGGCTGCCGTCCGGGATTCGCTTGCGTAGCTTCAATCGTGACGAGCATCCGGACGAGGATTACACCTTTCAGGAAGTCCAGGAGGAGCCGATTGTTATCCTTGGGCATGTCTTTTGGTGGGGCATGTACGCCCGCTAACACCCCAGCGTTCAGATAAAAGCCCGCTTCCGGAGCGGGTTTTTTTCGCGAGCTGAAAACATTGGATCATTTTTTAATGCGTTAATGCATTGACTGTATATGCATTAATGCATAATCTGCTTGCCTATCTAGTCAAGAGCGCGGTGTGAGCGTTCACTCAAGGAGGCATGAAATGACCGCTGAGCAATATGCGTTGCTGGACATGCCTCTGTGGCTGGTCATCAGCCTGCCAATACTCGGTGGCGTTACCGGTGAAATGTGGCGTGCCGATAAAGAGGGCGTTCGTGGCTGGTCCCTTGTCCGGCGCCTGAGCCTGCGGTCTGGCTCCAGCATGATCTGCGGCGCTTCGGTCATCATGTTGTTGCACGCTGCCAATGTTTCCATTTGGGCTGCTTGTGCGGGTGGTTGTTTAGCGGCGATGGCCGGGACAGACGTCGTTCTAGGGTTGTATGAGCGTTGGGTGGCCAAGCGTATGGGGGTCGGTCATGCCCCGTCCGGTGACGTCGAAGATTGATTCCCCGACAGGCCTTTTCCAGAGCCTTTGGTTCTTTACATTTTGATCGGTCCTGTCGCTTGCAAGTGCGGTCTGCTCGTGTACGGTTAACCTCATCCCGCCCGATCAGGAGATGACCGTGAACGAAATCACCCAGCTCGCCGCCGAACTCGGCAGACGCCTGCAGGTTCTCAATGCCCACGTCACCACGGCGGAGTCCTGCACCGGCGGAGGCATCGCCGAGGCAATCACCCGTATCCCCGGGAGTTCGGCCTGGTTCGAGGCCGGTTATGTCACCTACTCCAACCGGCAGAAAACCCTGCAACTGGATGTCCCGGTGGAGTTGTTCACCACCGTGGGCGCGGTCAGCCGCGAGGTGGTCGAGGCCATGGTGCGGGGGGCGCAGAAGAAAAATAGCGCGTATTTCTCCGTGGCGGTCAGTGGCATCGCCGGTCCGGATGGTGGAACGGCGAACAAGCCGGTTGGCACGGTCTGGCTGGCCTGGGGCGTTGGAGACCAGGTGTTCTGTGAGCGGCAGCACTTCCCGGGTAATCGCGACGACGTCCGCCGACAAACGGTGAAGGCCGCGCTAGAGGGGCTGCTGCGGTATGCCGCGGCAGAAATCTCAAATCAGGGGTAGGCGATCCGGAATCGCTGTGGAATAATACTGGCTACTTATACAGGTGTTGGCCGTCAGGCCTTATTGATTACGTGAGGACTTTAATGGACGACAACAAGAAGAAAGCCTTGGCTGCGGCCCTGGGTCAGATCGAACGTCAATTCGGCAAGGGTGCCGTAATGCGTATGGGCGATCAGGACCGTCAGGCGATCCCGGCCATCTCCACTGGCTCTCTGGGTCTGGACATCGCTCTCGGCATCGGCGGCCTGCCAAAAGGCCGTATTGTTGAAATCTACGGTCCTGAATCTTCCGGTAAAACCACGCTGACCTTGTCCGTGATCGCCCAGGCTCAAAAAGCCGGCGCGACCTGCGCATTCGTCGACGCCGAACACGCCCTCGACCCTGAATACGCCGGCAAGCTGGGCGTCAACGTCGACGACCTGCTGGTTTCCCAGCCGGACACTGGCGAGCAGGCCCTGGAAATCACCGACATGCTGGTGCGTTCCAACGCGGTTGACGTGATCATCGTCGACTCCGTGGCCGCCCTGGTGCCAAAGGCTGAAATCGAAGGCGAAATGGGTGACATGCACGTGGGCCTGCAAGCCCGTTTGATGTCCCAGGCGCTGCGTAAAATCACCGGTAACATCAAGAACGCCAACTGCCTGGTGATTTTCATCAACCAGATCCGTATGAAAATCGGCGTGATGTTCGGTAGCCCGGAAACCACCACCGGTGGTAACGCACTGAAGTTCTACGCATCGGTTCGTCTGGACATCCGTCGTACGGGCGCGGTGAAAGAAGGTGATGAGGTCGTCGGTAGCGAAACCCGCGTCAAGGTTGTGAAGAACAAGGTCGCTTCGCCGTTCCGTCAGGCCGAGTTCCAGATTCTTTACGGCAAGGGCATCTACCTCAACGGTGAGATGATCGACCTGGGTGTTCTGCACGGTTTCGTCGAGAAGTCCGGTGCCTGGTATGCCTATGAAGGTACCAAGATCGGTCAGGGCAAGGCCAACTCGGCCAAGTTCCTGGCAGACAACCCGGAAGTCGCGGCAAAGCTGGAGAAACAACTGCGTGACAAGCTGCTGTCCCCTTCGTCGGTAGCAGACGCCAAAGCTTCTGCGGTCAAAGAGACCGAAGACGACCTGGCTGACGCTGATATCTGATCGAAGCAATGACCGCCGTACTCGATACACTCGTCGCGGTGCGGCGAACCGCAATGGACCTGCTCGCCCGACGCGAGCACGGTCGTGTCGAGCTGACGCGTAAACTGCGTCAGCGCGGCGCCATTCCTGAAATGATCGAAACAGCACTCGACCGGTTGACGGAAGAGGGGTTGTTGTCCGAAACCCGTTATCTCGAAAGTTTCGTTTCCTACCGCGCCCGTTCCGGTTATGGCCCTTTACGCATTCGTGAAGAGTTGGGCCAGCGTGGCCTGCAGCGCACCGATATTGAACTCGCCCTGCGTGAGAGTGGTATCGACTGGCAGGAGCAACTGGTCGACACCTGGCGGCGCAAGTTCTCCGGGCAATTGCCGGCAGACGCCCGGGAGCGAGCCAAACAAGGCAGGTTCCTGGCGTATCGGGGATACTCCATGGAAATGATCAACCGCCTGTTCAGCGGTCGAGGGATGGACGATTGAACTGAAACGGCCCGCTATTTCGATAGCGGGCCGTTTTTTTATGCCTCACGAAACCTTCGACGGCGCCCGGGTGCGTTGTTGTACCTGGGGTTTTGATTGTGTCCAGTTTTCCGGCAGGTTGATGTAGTCCACAAGCTCGCGCAGGCGGCCATGATTGCGGGCGTTGAAGTTGAAGACCAGCCGCGCCAGATGGCTGAATTCGGCTTCGTTGTGTTCCTCGGCGCTGTAAGTGTGCTGATGGAAATGATCACTCAGGCACAGGTCGGCGAAAGCCTCCTGCATGTGTTCGAGTGCGTGGTCGCTGAGTGTGTGATTCATGCGAATCAGGAACTGATGCTTGAGCCAGCGACTGGAGTGGAAATTGCTGTAGAACTGGTTGATATGCTCTACCGCGTCTTCGACGTTGTAGACCAGTTTCACCAGCTTCATGTCAGTGGGCAGGATGTAGTGGTTTTCCTCCAGTTGCTGGTGGATGAAGTCCAGAGCGCCCTGCCAGAATTTGCCGCCCGGCGAGTCGAGCAGTACCACGGGCACCAATGGACTCTTGCCGGTCTGGATCAACGTCAACACTTCCAGCGCCTCATCCAGTGTACCGAAGCCACCCGGGCACAGCACCAGGGCATCGGCCTCCTTGACGAAGAACAGCTTGCGGGTGAAGAAAAAGTGGAAGGGCAGCAGGTTGGTCGTGCCGTCGACAGTGGGGTTGGCATGCTGCTCGAAGGGCAGGGTGATGTTGAAGCCCAGGCTGTGTGTCAGGCCGGCGCCCTCATGGGCGGCGGCCATGATGCCGCCACCGGCGCCGGTAATGACCATCATGTCCGAGCGCACCAGCGCAGCACCGAGCTCCCGGGCCATGTTGTAGAGCGGATGTTCCATGGGCGTGCGGGCCGAGCCAAACACTGTGACTTTGCGCCGTCCCTTGAATTGTTCGAGCACGCGGAAAGCCTGTTCCAGTTCGCGCAGGGCTTGCAGGGTGATTTTGGCATTCCAGCGATTGTGATCTTCCTGGGCCATGCGCAGCACGGTCAGGATCATGTCGCGGTAAATCGGGACGTTCGGGCTGTTGGGTGAAATCAGCTTGAGCTGTTCTTCGACCTTGCTGATGAGGTCGTGGCCGCTTTCTTCAAAATGTCGGCTCAGGAGGTCATTCGGTTGGTAAGGCATTCAACTTCTCCTTCTGCACAGAACCCTCGGCCCGACAATGTACGTCGGTGCCACGACACTTCATGTGTCGCCGTCTGCCCAGGCCCATGCCTGGGCGACCTACTTGACCCGAAAGGCATCGGGTCAACCAAACAGGCTCTGTTTTCCCTTGGATGAAAGAAACGTTCGCATAACACGACAAGCGAAGGCCAGCCCCTTTCCAGCCCTGAAAAAGTAAACGTGGATACCCTGAAATCTAGACCTTCATAGTGATTTGCGCTGCCTTGATCATTGCGCCACAAAGTCTTTCCTGGCAACCGCTTATTGACGATTTGCAAGGTGCTTTCACCGCTCGTCTGAACGCGCGTCGCATGTGCTGCACTCTGATTTACTAAGTTACAGGTGTCACACGACAACTTTGCGTCAACGGCAGGGCGCACGGTACAAGCGGTTCAAGGATTTATCACTCAAACATGAGTGAAGTGCAGGGAGGCGGGAAACCATGGCCAGAGTCGTTCTGGAGATCGATACGCAACTGTATCGATTGCTGAAGTCATCAGCCGAGACCCATCATTTGAGTCTCGAAGAGGAGTGCTGCCGGCGTTTGCGCGGTGGCGAACGCCGTTCACATTACTTGCAGGCGCTGCTGGCAGAGCTGCGCGCCGAAGATGAACAACGGCGCGCCAATTCCAGGTGATTACTTTTTCTTCTTGGCCGGTTGCAGGCAATCCGATTCCTGGAAGCTTGCAGAGCCGACCGGGCGGTTGGTCTTCACCTCGGTGAAGTCGTAACGCATGATCGCGCCCTTGGCCATCAGCTTGCGAAACCCTTCGTTCCGGCAGACAGAAGCCCCCAGCTGGAAGTACACGGCTTTCGGGTCTGCACGCATCTTGTCTGCGTGGCTGCTCTGCACGCTCAGGTGGTTGATCAGCTGTTTGCCGTCAACGGTGTAGCCTTGATCGAGAATGTCTTCGTTGATCGCTCGAGGAGTGCCGACGCTGCTCTGGGTGGCGACGTTTTGCAGCATTTTGTTCAGTTCCGTGTCTTTCAAGGACGCAGCCTGGGCATTGAAGGACGACGCCAGCAAAATGGCCGCGGTAGGAACGATAAGGCGCAGCATGAAACTCTCCTGGTTCAGTGATGCGGGGTTGGACCCGTCACGTGGCTGTGCGTTCAGTGGCGGCGAATTATAGGGGAGGCGGGCTGGACGGTACAGGCTTGCGCCGGGCGGTCTGGTAAACTGCTGGCACTTTTTGCCCTGTCGAGTGTTTTTCGTGTCGATTTCCCTTCTCTGTGGGCGTTGCCCGCTATGAGTCATACCCCCGCGCGCTTTGCCTTGAATGCCGTAGCCCGCTTGCGCGATCAGCGTGAGGAGGAGGGCATCAAGCCGATTCAGGCCCGCGGTTGGCGCGCGACGCGCTGCCGTGACTGCCGGGTGATCGAGAGCCACTGCCTGTGCGCATGGCGCCCGCAGGTCGCTACCCGCTCCGGCGTGTGCCTGATCATGACCAATAAGGAAGTGTTCAAACCGAGCAACACCGGTTGGCTGATCGCCGACGTGGTGCCTGACAACCATGCCTTCATCTGGTCCCGTACCGAGATCGATCCGAAGTTGCTGGCGCTGTTGTCCGACCCGCAATGGCAGCCTTACCTGGTGTTTCCGGGTGAGTACGTCGAACCTGAGCGCGTGACAAACAGCGTGGACGTCGATGGTACGAAGCGCCCGCTGTTCATTCTGTTGGATGCGACCTGGACCGAAGCGCGAAAAATCTTTCGCAAGAGCCCCTATTTCGACCGACTGCCGATCCTCAGCCTGTTGCCAGAGAAACTCTCCCGCTACCGGTTGCGCCGCTCGACCCGCAGCGAGCATCTGTGCACGGCGGAAGTGGCGGCGCTGTGCCTCGACCTTGCAGGCGATGTCGCCGCGGCATCGGCGCTGGACGCCTATTTCGATGTGTTCAGCCAGCATTACCTCGACGCCAAACACCAGTTGGACATGAATGTTTCGACCCCGGCGCACGCCGAGTTGATGCCCTATGTCCGGTCGGTCGCCCCATTGATGGACTGATTGTCGCGCATGCTGCAATAAAGTGTACCGGCCATGCTGCTTGACCACCCCGGCTTCGCTGGGCATGCTTGGCGCCGATTAGGGTGCGGCCGGAATTTTCGACGCCGTTTTTTGCGTTGAGCGCGCCTTGTCAGTGCAGCTCCGTGGCTGTGTCTTGACTTGCTTTGGTGAGGTCCGAATGCATCGGGCGTCCCATGAAAAACAGGATCATTTGAAAAATGGCCACATACGAAATCCTGATTGCCGATGACCACCCACTTTTTCGTAGTGCCTTGCATCAAGCGCTGACCCTGGGCCTTGGCCCGGATGTCCGTCTGGTGGAGGTGGCGAGCATCGCCGAACTGGAAGTCCGCCTGACGGAAAAGTCCGACTGGGATCTGGTCCTGCTGGACCTGAATATGCCGGGGGCCTACGGTTTTTCCGGGCTGGTCCTGCTGCGCGGCCAATACCCGCAGATTCCGGTGGTCATGGTCTCGGCCCAGGAAGAGCCGACCATCATGGTCAAGTCTCGTGAATTCGGCGCCAGTGGCTTCATTCCCAAATCCAGCGACTTGAGTGTGATCCAGAAAGCCGTGCGTGCGGTTCTCGATGGCGACGTGTTCTGGCCGCCGCAGGCGTTCGAAGCGGTCAGCGTTTCGGATGAGGCCAAGGCGGCCAGCGAAGGTCTTGCCAGTCTGACTCCGCAGCAATTCCGCGTGCTGACCATGGTCTGCGAAGGCTTGCTGAACAAGCAGATCGCCTACGAGCTGAGTGTTTCCGAGGCCACTATCAAGGCGCACGTGACCGCGATTTTCCGTAAACTGAATGTGCGGACCCGGACCCAGGCCGCGCTGCTCCTGCAACAACTTGAGTCAATTTCCAGTCATTAAAGGCTGGCAAATTCACGCTTTTTTGACTTTGGTTGAACTAGCTTTCCCACTTCTTTTTTTGCCAGTTGCCCACTCTATGTCACCTTTCAAAGGCCAGACCGGCCTGAAACGAATTCTCAACGCCTCCGGTTATTCGCTGGACGGCCTGCGCGCAGCCTTCACCGGTGAAGCCGCCTTTCGGCAATTGGTATTGCTCAACGTCATCCTGATTCCCTTGTCGTTCTTCCTGAATGTCAGCCGGGTCGAGCGGGCGTTGTTGATTGCGGTATGCCTGTTGGCGTTGATCGTCGAGTTGCTCAACTCGGCGGTGGAAGCTGCCATCGACCGCATTTCCCTTGAGCGGCACCCGCTGTCCAAGAATGCCAAGGACATGGGCAGTGCCGCCCAGGCCGTGGCATTGAGCATGATTGCCCTGGTGTGGGCGGTGATTCTGCTCTAGGCGATCGTCGGCAGCACGATCTCGTCGCTGCGCTGTACCCCGGCGGTGAAGGCGCGGCACAGATCGAGGAACTCGCGCATCGCCGAGGTCTGATATTTCTGTTTATGCCAGATGAAATAAAACTGTCGCGCCAGATCCAGATCCGGCGTCTCGACAGGCACCAGGCTGCCGCGGCGGAATGCGTCGCGCAAAGCCAGCCTGGAAATGCAGCCAATCCCCAAACCTGATTCCACTGCGCGTTTGATCGCTTCGGTGTGCTCAAGCTCGAGGCGGATGTTTAACGAAGTGCGGTGATGGCGCATGGCTTGATCGAAGGTCAGCCGCGTGCCCGAGCCCTGTTCGCGCAAGATCCAGGCTTCGTGGCTCAACTCGTCCATGGTGGCCGTGCCACGCTTGGCCAGCGGATGCTGAGGGGCGCAAAACACCACCAGTTCGTCCTCGACCCAGCTTTGCACTTCGATGTCCGGGTGGCTGCAGTCGCCTTCGATTAGACCCAGATCAATTTCATAGTGGGCCACTTGCTGCACGATATTGGCAGTGTTCTGCACATGGAGCTTCACCTGGCTTTCCGGGTGGCGCTGCATGAAGCTGCCGATCAACAATGTGGCCAGATAATTGCCGATGGTCAGGGTCGCGCCCACGGCCAGTGAGCCGAAACCGGACTTGCCGTTGAGCAGGTCTTCGATCTCCTTGGCCTGGTCCAGCAGGGCGACTGCTTGCGGCAACAGTTGTTTACCGAGGGCGTTCAGGCTCAACCGTTTGCCGGCACGGTCGAACAACTGGCAGCTGCACTGGCGCTCCAGTTCGGTGATCGAGGTGCTCGCCGCCGATTGCGAGAGGTTGAGCAGGCCCGCGGCACGGGACACACTTTCCTGCTGGGCGACGGCGACGAATACTTGAAGTTGACGGAGAGTAAATCGCATATCGATATAACCGATAACCCTTATCTTAATAATCCATTTAACAGATATTGTCTCTGCCTTTAGAATGCGATGCAATTGCGCATATCACTGGCGCAGGCAAAATCTCCAGGAGTCCCACGTACATGAGCAACATGAACCACGAGCGTGTCCTCAGTGTTCACCACTGGAACGACACTCTGTTCAGCTTCAAGTGCACCCGTGATCCGGGCCTGCGCTTCGAGAACGGTCAGTTCGTGATGATCGGCCTGCAACAGCCCAACGGCCGGCCGCTTATGCGCGCTTACTCGATTGCCAGCCCGAACTGGGAAGAGCATCTCGAGTTCTTCAGCATCAAGGTGCCTGATGGTCCGCTGACCTCGCAGTTGCAGCACCTGAAGGAAGGCGACGAGATCATCATCAGCAAGAAGCCTACCGGCACGCTGGTACTGGATGACTTGAAGCCTGGCAAACATTTGTACCTGCTCAGCACCGGTACCGGTCTGGCGCCGTTCATGAGCGTCATTCAGGACCCGGAAACCTACGAGCGTTTCGAAAAAGTGATCCTGTGCCACGGCGTGCGTTACGTCAACGAAGTCGCTTACCGCGAGTTCATCACCGAGCACCTGCCGCAGAACGAGTTCTTCGGCGACGCGCTGCGTGACAAGTTGATCTACTACCCGACCGTGACCCGCGAGCCGTTCGAGAACGAAGGTCGCCTGACCGATCTGATGCGCAGCGGCAAGCTGTTCAGCGACATCGGTCTGCCACCAATCAACCCGCAGGACGACCGCGCCATGCTGTGCGGCAGCCCGAGCATGCTCGACGAGACCAGCGAAGTGCTCAACAGCTTCGGCCTGAAGGTTTCGCCGCGGATGCGCGAGCCGGGTGATTACCTGATCGAGCGTGCGTTCGTCGAGAAGTAAGAAGCGCGCAACACTGAAAAGCCCGCGTTGCCTCAAGGCAATGCGGGCTTTTTGCTTTCCTGTAGGAGCTGCCGAAGGCTGCGATCTTTTGATCTGACATCAAAGTCAAAAGATCGCAGCCTGCGGCAGCTCCTACGTGTTGGCTGCCGGAATGACTTCCAGGACGCGGATCAATTCCGGTGTCGGATAGTGCCAACGCACATCGACATCCCAGAACTGCGCGCCGTATTCCCGCTCCGGTGCAGGCGTTTGATAGGCCGGGCGCGGATCTTGCGCCAGGCATTGCTCGATCAACGCGACCAAAGGCTCTGCAAGGCGCTGGGCATGCTCGTGAGCCTGTTGTAGCGCTGTGTCCGTCCACTGCACGGGAATCAATTGCGGCGCAGCGCTGGCGATGCTGTTGGCGGCGGTGTCGATGATGTCGGCGTAGGGCACGTAGGGTTTGATATCGAGAATCGGCGTGCCGTCCAGCAGATCGATGCCCGAGATCCACAACCGGCCGGCTTCGACCTTGTCCAGTTTCACCACCGACTGCCCGATGCCATTGGGGCGGTGGGTGGCGCGGGTGGCGAACACGCCCATGGACTTGTTACCTCCGAGGCGAGGAGGGCGGACCTTCAAGCGAGGCTTTTCCTCCAGGGCCTGGTGGAACAGGAACAGCAGCCACACATGGCTGACCTGCTCCAGGCCCTGCACCGCGTCCCCTTGATCGAAGGGTGCCACCAGTTCCAGCACCCCACGGGCGGCCGGGGCCAGTTGGGGTTGGCGCGGAATGGCGAACTTCTCCTTGAAGCAGGAGCGTACGAAGCCGATGGGGGAAACGCTGTAGGTCATGGTTTGGGGTCGAGGCGGAATCAGGTAGGGCATGATGCCGCAAAGATCAAAAGATCGCAGCCTTCGGCAGCTCCTACAGATGAATTCGTTCGGCGTAGGAGCTGCCGCAGGCTGCGATCTTTTAAAGGCTGAACCCGCCATCCAGCGGAATGATATTCCCGGTCATGTAGGCCCCTGCGGTACTTGCCAGACTGATCGCCAGCGCCGCCATCTCTTCCTCGCGGCCCCAACGCTTCATTGGAATCAGCGCCGTATCCTGCGCCAGCGCCTGTTCATCATTGCCGATGTGCTGGGTCATCTTGCTCGGAAAACGCCCCGGCGCGATCACGTTGACGTTGATGTGTTGGCTGACCAGCTCCCGCGCCAGAATCCTCGACAGTTGATGCAACGCAGCCTTGCTCGGTCCGTAGGCATACGCCTGCTCGCCGAAGGATGAAATCCCCGCCACCGACCCGATGTTGATGATCCGCGCCGGATTCGCTTCGGAACCGGCCTTGCGCAGCAGGGGCAGGAACTGCTGGATGCAGTTGAACACCGAGGTCACGTTGAGCTGCATGACTTTTTCCCAGCCCTTGATCGGGTAGCTCTCAAGCGGTGCGCCCCAGGTGGTGCCGGCATTGTTCACCAGGATGTCCAGATGAGTGATCTGCTCGCCAAGGCGCGTGGCCAGTTGCAGGACGCCCTCTTCGGTGGCGAGGTTCGCCGCGATGGCGCGACAGCGGCCAAGTGCTCCGAGTTCGTCAGCGGTTTGCAGGCAGGCTTCAACGTCGCGGGCACAGACGTACACGGTGGCGCCAGCCTCGACGTAGGCCTTGGCGATCATCTTGCCGATACCACGGGTGCCGCCGGTCACCAGGGCGGTGCGGCCTTGCAGGGAAAAGTAGGGATGCATGGCGAATCCTGAGAGCAGAGGTCTTTACACCCTAGTCGTCAGCCGCCAGAAGCGGAGCCACTATTTTTGCGCGGAATGGGGGGCCATATGGCCCGGCCTTGAACTGCATGCATGTCGTTCAAGGCCAGCGGGCGTTTATTGCGGGCGAACGCGCAAGGTCAGGCCCTTGAGGAAGTTGCGCAGCAGCTGGTCGCCGCACGGGCGATAGTTGGTGTGGCCGAACTTGCGAAACAGTGCGCTCAGCTCAGGCTTGGACACCGGGAACTCGGCGGCCTTGAGGATCGCGTGCATGTCGTCTTCTTTGAGCTCGAACGCCACCCGCAGCTTTTTCAGGATGATGTTGTTGGTCACCGGTACTTCGATCGGCTGCGGCGGACGGCTTTCGTCCTTGCCGCGCTTGAAGACCACCAGGCCGTCGAGGAAGTGCGCCATGACTTCGTCCGGGCAGCGTACGAAGCCTTCCTCGTCTTCCTCTTTCTTGTCGAGGTAGGTCAGCAGGTCCGGCAGGGTCACGTCCAGGCCGCCGAGCTTGATGATCTCGATGACTTTCTTGTCGCTGATGTCGAGCATGTAGCGCACGCTGCGCAGTACGTCGTTATGAATCATGTGTGCAGTCCTGATATTCAGCTGTGGGCGTCGCGGCCAGGCGCGGCGCCGAAATGTGTGGCGGCGAGAAAAGCCTTAGAACTTCTCTTTGCCGGACAGGTAGCGCCATTGCCCCATCGGCACTTTGCCGATGGACACGCCGCCGATGCGGATGCGACGGATACCGACGACCTTTAGGCCGACTGCCTGGCAGAGCAGGGCGATGATCCCCGGTTGCGGGTTCTTCATGGCAAAGCGCAGGCGGTTCTCGTTCTGCCAGCTGGCCTTGACCGCCGGCAACTCCTTGCCCTTGTAGGTCAGGCCGTGGTTCAGGCGGTTCAGGCCGTGGGCCACCATCTCGCCTTCAACCTCGACCACATACTCCTGCTCGATCTTGCTGGAGTCGGCGGTGAGTTTGCGCAGGATTTTCCAGTCCTGGGTGAACACCAGCAAACCGCTGGCGTTGGCCTGCAGGTCGGTGCTGGCGGTCAGGCGCAGGAAGTGCCCGCGCAACGGGCGCTTGCCGTAGCGGTGCTCTTCGCTCAGGGTCTCGGCGCCGAGGGTGGCCATGGCGGTGTCTGCGTCCATGCCGGCGGGCACATTGAGCAGCAGGGTCACCGGTTCCGGAGCGGTGGCCTTGGCTTCTGGATCAAGCTCGACTTTCTGGGTGTCGACCTTGAATTGCGGCTCGTCGATGACCACACCGTCGACGGTGACCCAGCCGCCCTCGATGAACAGCTCAGCCTCCCGACGGGAACAGCCGACGAGTTCGATGAGGCGTTTGGAGAGACGAATCGGGTCAGTCATGTCAGGGCCGTAACAAAAAGGGGGTGGGCATTGTACCTGCCTGGCGCCGGTTAATCCCGGTTCCATTTCAATGCATGTTTTTTTTTGGATTTATGGTGTGTCAGCCATTGCGCGTGAGTTTTTCAGCCTGACGCATACGCATGTGCAGCAGTGGATACGGCTGCCCCATGCCATCGACCTCCGAGCGACCGATGACCTCGAAGCCTTGCTTGAAGTAAAAGCCGAGGGCTTGCGGGTTCTGTTCGTTGACGTCCAGTTCATAGGCGTTCAGGTGTTCCAGGGCATAGCGCAACAATTTCTTGCCCAGGCCCTGGCCGCGGTGGTCGGGGGCGATGAAGAGCATTTCGATCTTGCCGGCCGCGACGCCGGCGAACCCGGTGATGCGCTGGCTCGAATCCTTGGTGCAGATCAGCATCACCGAGTCGAGGTAGCGAGTCAGCACCAGGTTTTTCAACAGTTCGATATAGCTGTCTGGCAGAAAGTCGTGGGTGGCGCGTACCGAGGCCTCCCAGACCCGGGTCAATTCTTCATAGTCGCCGAGTTTCGGCGTGTGGATGACCGAATGCTGACGCATGCCCGTCTGCCTCTTGTGCGGTGGTTGATAGGAATCCTTTCAACCTCAAACAATAGCCGTAAAAAAGCCCCGCATCTCGTCAAGAGAGCGGGGCTTTGCGTATTTTTTGCGTTTAGATCTGCTCAGCCCACAGATCGTATTCGTCGGCGTCGGTCACTTTGCACCAGACCTTGTCGCCCGGCTTGAGGTTGCTGCCGTTGTCGATGAATACGTTGCCGTCGATTTCCGGGGCATCGAAGAAGCAGCGGCCCACCGCGCCTTGCTCGTCGACTTCATCGACCAGCACTTCGATCTCGCGGCCGATGCGCATTTGCAGGCGTGCCGAGCTGATGGCCTGCTGGTGCGCCATGAAGCGCTCCCAACGGTCCTGCTTGACGTCGTCCGGGACGACTTCCAGGTCCAGGTCATTGGCCGGTGCGCCTTCTACCGGCGAGTACTGGAAGCAGCCGACGCGGTCGAGCTGGGCTTCGGTCAGCCAGTTCAGCAGGTACTGGAAGTCTTCTTCGGTCTCGCCCGGGAAGCCGACGATGAAGGTCGAACGGATGATCAGGTCCGGGCAGATTTCGCGCCAGTTCTTGATCCGCGCCAGGGTCTTGTCTTCGAAGGCCGGGCGTTTCATCGACTTCAGCACTTTCGGGCTGGCGTGCTGGAACGGGATGTCCAGGTACGGCAGGATCTTGCCGGCGGCCATCAACGGGATAAGCTCGTCAACGTGCGGGTACGGATAAACGTAGTGCAAACGAACCCAGACGCCGAGGGTGCTCAGGGCTTCGCAGAGTTCGGTCATGCGGGTTTTCACCGGCGCGCCGTTCCAGAAACCGGTGCGGTACTTCACGTCGACGCCGTAGGCGCTGGTGTCCTGGGAGATCACCAACAGCTCTTTGACACCGGACTTGACCAGGCGCTGGGCCTCGTCGAGCACATCACCCACCGGACGGCTGACCAGCTTGCCGCGCATCGACGGGATGATGCAGAAGCTGCAGCTGTGGTTACAGCCTTCGGAAATCTTCAGGTAGGCGTAGTGGCGCGGAGTCAGCTTGATGCCTTGCGGCGGCACCAGGTCGATCAGCGGGTTGTGGTCCTGGCGCGGCGGCACGACTTCGTGCACTGCGTTGACCACTTGCTCGTACTGCTGCGGACCGGTCACGGCCAGCACGCTCGGGTGTACGTTGCGGATATTGCCTTCTTCGACGCCCATGCAGCCGGTCACGATGACCTTGCCGTTTTCCTTGATGGCTTCGCCGATCACTTCCAGGGACTCGGCCTTGGCCGAATCGATGAAGCCGCACGTGTTGACTACCACGACGTCGGCGTCCTGGTAGGTGGACACCACGTCATAGCCTTCCATGCGCAGCTGGGTAAGGATGCGCTCGGAGTCGACCAGTGCTTTGGGGCAACCCAGGGATACGAAGCCAACCTTTGGATTGGCCGGCGCAGGAGTGGTGGACATGTCTAACCTCGGTATTTTGTGACGCCGCTTGCCGGACAGGGCAAAACCGACGGACGGGCGCTTGAACTGCGCCTCTGATCAAAAAGTGCGCAATTCTAGCGATGAGTCGTTCACTTGACCAGCTTTATGCAGGGAAATACGACGAGTGCTGCGCTATGCTTCGCGCCGTTACGCTTTACTGATTTTTTACTGTCAACAAAACGTCTGTAACGTGAAGTAAAACAGCGCATGCTGCACGACAAAGCATAGTGCTTCTTTCAAAGAAGCCCGGGTCTGAGAAGTAGGAGTGGTGGATGGGTCAGGCAAGTAGTCAGGCTGCAGGTGCCGAGCATTCGGCGGTGAAGCCGATCGGCATGCTGGTCGCGGCAGTCGGGGTGGTTTATGGCGATATCGGCACCAGTCCGTTGTACACCCTCAAGGAAGTGTTTTCCGGCGGCTATGGCGTGCCGGTCAACCATGACGGGGTGCTGGGGATTCTGGCACTCATTTTCTGGTCGCTGATCTGGGTCGTGTCGATCAAGTACATGATGTTTGTACTGCGCGCCGACAACCAGGGCGAAGGCGGGATCATGGCCTTGACCGCACTGGCCCGGCGGGCGGCGGCGGGGCACGCCAAATTGCGCACGTTGCTGGTGGTCTGCGGACTGATCGGCGCGGCGTTGTTCTATGGCGACAGCATGATTACCCCGGCGATTTCCGTGCTGTCGGCGATTGAAGGCCTGGGGCTGGCCTTCGAAGGTATCGACCATTGGGTCGTGCCGCTGTCGGTGGTGGTGCTGGTCGCGCTGTTTCTGATCCAGAGTCATGGTACGGCGCGGATCGGCATTCTGTTCGGGCCGATCATGGTCGCCTGGTTTTTGGTGTTGGGCGCGTTGGGCGTCTACGGCATCCTTCAACACCCGGAAGTATTGCAGGCAATGAATCCGGTGTGGGGCGTGCGCTTCTTCATCGACCACCCGGGCATGGGCGTGACAATTCTCGGCGCTGTAGTACTGGCATTGACCGGTGCCGAAGCGCTGTACGCGGACATGGGCCACTTCGGTCGCAAGCCGATTGCTCGCGCCTGGTTTCTCCTGGTACTGCCGGCGCTGGTGCTCAATTATTTTGGTCAAGGTGCCTTGTTGCTGGGTGACCCGGAAGCGGCCCGCAACCCGTTCTACCTGCTGGCACCCAGCTGGGCATTGATCCCGCTGGTCGGCCTGTCGACCCTGGCCACGGTGATTGCCTCGCAAGCGGTGATTTCCGGTGCGTTCTCCCTGACCCGTCAGGCGATCCAGCTCGGTTACATTCCGCGCATGCACATCCGGCACACCTCCAGTGCAGAACAGGGCCAGATCTACATTGGCGCGGTGAACTGGGCGCTGATGGTCGGCGTGGTGCTGCTGGTGCTGGGCTTCGAATCCTCCGGTGCCCTGGCCTCGGCCTATGGTGTGGCGGTGACCGGGACCATGCTGATGACCACCATCCTGGTGGCGGCAGTGATACTGCTGTTGTGGAAATGGCCACCGCTTCTCGCAGTTCCTTTGCTGCTCGGTTTCCTGCTGGTGGACGGCCTGTACTTTGCCGCCAACGTGCCGAAAATCGTCCAGGGCGGGGCGTTCCCGGTGATCGCCGGTATTGTGCTGTTTGTGTTGATGACTACCTGGAAGCGCGGCAAGCAGTTGCTGGTCGAGCGCATCGATGAGGGTGGATTGCCGCTGCCGATCTTTATCAGCAGCATTGCCGTACAACCGCCCCATCGAGTTCAGGGCACCGCCGTGTTCCTGACAGCGCGGGCGGATGCCGTGCCCCATGCGTTGTTGCACAACCTGCTGCATAACCAGGTGTTGCACGAGCAAGTGGTGTTGCTGACGGTGGTGTACGAAGACATCCCGCGGGTGCCACCGCAACGGCGCTTCGAGGTCGATTCCTACGGCGAAGGTTTCTTCCGCGTAATCCTGCATTTCGGATTCACCGATGAGCCGGACGTACCGCAGGCGCTGAAACTGTGCCACCTCGATGAACTGGATTTCAGCCCGATGCGTACCACCTACTTCCTCAGCCGCGAGACGGTCATTGCCTCCAAGCTCGAAGGCATGGCCCGTTGGCGCGAGGGGTTGTTTGCCTTCATGTTGCAGAACGCCAACGGCAATTTGCGCTTCTTCAATCTGCCGTTGAACCGGGTGATTGAGTTGGGGACGCAGGTGGAGATGTAAGTCCCATCAAAAAGCCCCCGTTGCCATTGCGGCAGCGGGGGCTTTTTTGTGCTCAATGCAATTTCTGAGACCGGTGACGATCCCTTGTGGGAGCGAGCCTGCTCGCGAAGGCGGACTGACATTCAGCATTTAAGGTGACTGAAAGTCTGCTATCGCGAGCAGGCTCGCTCCCACAGGGGATGTGTGGTGCACGCTAGAATGAGAAAGCCCTCGCGACCTTGAAGTAGCGAGGGCTCTTGTTCAGCGGGGCCGGATCATTCCTGAGCGGCCGTTTCCTTCACCTGCCGCTTCTCGATCACATCCACCAGGCGCTTGGCCAGCGCCGGGTAGTTCTCGTCGAAGTGGTGGCCGCCAGGCAGCTTGATGGCTTCGCCCACCGCCGTCTTGTCGGTGCAGCCACTCTCGTCGGTTTCTTCTTCGCCGTAGATGCACACCACCTTGGCAGCTGGCAGCTTGGCCATTTCCGGGCCGGTGGCGGCTTCCTTGCCGGCGTTGCCGAGCCAGCCTTCGACTTCGATCTCGAAGCTGCCGGTACGGGCGAAGGCCAGCAGGATGATTGCGTCGACGCGTTGCTGTTCCGATTCGGCCAGGCGGTTGTAGATCGCCGGCAGTACGTCGGCGCCGAACGAGTAACCGGTCAGGATGAAGCGTTTGGTGCCCCATTTCTGCCGGTAGTGTTGCATCAGTTCAGCCAGGTCCAGCGCGCTTTGCTCCGGGCTCTTGTGCTGCCAGTAGTAGCGCAGGGTGTCGATGCCGACCACCGGGTAGCCGATCTTGGCCATCTCGCCCGCCACGTCGCGGTCGAGGTCGCGCCAGCCGCCGTCACCGGACAGGAACAGGGTCACGGTGTCCCTGGCCTGGCCCGCTGGCACTTCGACCACCGGGATCTGCAGGCCGCCAGCGGCTTTGTCGCCACCGACGAGGATCTTGCGCAGTTCGTTGTTCAGCACTTGCGGCAGGTTGATGTCGTAGTCGCTGATGCTGGTTTCGGCGTTCGGTTGATCACGCACGAAGCCGGCGCTGGTGTCGTCCGGGTTGTCGTTCCACGCCGCCAGCCAGTGGCCATGGGCGGCGCTTTTCGGCAGCAGGTGAGTGCAGCCGCCGGGTTTCTCCAGTGCCAGGTCCACCGACACGGCCTGGGCCTTGTCATTCTTCTGCTCGGACAACCAGCGCCAGGCCAGCACGGCGCCAGGGCCGATGCCGCTGACCAGGGTCGCCGGGCCTTTGAGTTCGCGCAGGCCCGATTGCAGGGCGCGGCTTTGCAACAGGCAATCCTTGGGCAGGATCACCTGGACAATTTGCGCCGCGCCACTGCGGCTCAGGGTCATCAATTGCTTGTCGCTGAGTTTCTGGTCTTCGTTGACCGCCACCAGCACCTGGGCGCGTGGCGTGGTGCCGGGGATGACACGGGTCATCGCCGCACCATCGGCCGGAGTCAGCAATTCGAGGGTCGGTTCCGGTGCCGGGCGTTTCAGGTACCAGAAACCGCCACCGAGAATCAGGGCCACTATCACCAGTGTGCCCAATACATACCGCAAGGAGCGTTGAATCATCAGCGTTTCACCAATCCGGTCAAGCCGCCCGCGATCAGGGCAGCAGTGTCGGCCAGCGCAACCAGCGGATCGAGTCCGGCGGGCACGGCCATATAACGGGGTTCCCAGTCAGGCTGGAACTTGTCTTTGAAGCGGCGCAAGCCCTGGAAGTTGTACAGCTGCTCACCACGGCGGAATACCATCGAGCCCAAGCGCTGGGTAAGTGGTGCGCCACGACGGGGTTGCAGCCCCGACAACGGCACCATGCCCAGGCTGAAACGCGCGTATCCATGGTTTTTATAATGTTGAATCAGGCCGACCATCATGTACTCCATGGTCAGCTTCGGGGCATCCGGGTGCGCGCGCATCAGGTCGAGGCTGGCCAGGTCATGGCCGTAGGTCTCGAGCAGGTTGGCGAACGCCACCGGGCGTCCTTCGAAACGAATCACTGCAATGCGGAAATGCTTGAGGTAGTCATCGCTGAAGCGGCCCAGCGAGAAGCCTTTCTCCCGGACGTTCTTGCCGGTCAGCCAGGCATCGGAAATCACCTTGAGCTCATCCATCGGCGCCTGGCCCGGCTCATGGATTTCCAGGGACAGGCCGTCACGGCTGCCACGGTTCCAGGTGTAGCGCAGGTCCTTCATCTCTTTGCCCTTGGCTTCGAGATCAAAACGCTTGAGGTCGACCCGGGCTTCTTCGCCGAGCTTGATCGCGGTCAGGCCGATGTCCATGTAGTACGGCAGGTTCTCGGCGCGCACTTGATAGAACACGGGACGGGCATGGTGGATGTCGCACAGGTCGCGGAACTGCCAGATCATTTCCGCCCGTTGCTGGCCCGGACCGATCGGGTCATACAACGCCACCAGACTACGGCCGCGACGGGCGTACATCAGGAACGCTTCGTCATTGGGGTGAAACAGCAACGCCTTGTCACCGGTCAGGGCCAGGCCGCCATCCGGTTGGGCCGATGCCATGAGGATCTTGCTGGCGCGCTCCAGTTCGTCGGGCGTCGGCAGGTGAATGACCGGACGCGCGGTGCGCAGCAACCAGGTCAGGGACACCACCACCAGCAGCACGGCAGCCCCGAGCAGCGAACGCAGGCCGCGAGGGGCGTCGGCGTCGAGGGTGAACTGCCACCAGAGTTGGTGGCTGTACGGAACGTCCTGATAGGCGAACAGCAGCAACCAGATCGATGCACCGAGCACGCACAGGCTGGCCACCAGATACAGCGGCGAGAATGGCAGTTCGGTCAGGCGGCTGGGGCGATAGAACGAGCGGCGAAATACCCCGAGCAGGCTCGCCGTCAGCACCATCAGGCTGGCTTCTTCCCAGTCGAAGCCTTTGAGCAGCGAGAGCAGGGCGCCGACCAGCAGCAGAATGGTGGTCAGCATCCATGCGGCCGACAGTCGGCGACGCAGCCCCTGGGCCAGCAACAGGCAAAGCACGCCGACCAGGCTGGCGCCAAAGTGCGAAGCATCGACCAGTCGATGGGGGATCAGAAATCCGATGTGTTCCAGGCGGGTATCGATTTCCGGGGTGGCGCCGGAGAACAGCAGGACAACACCGGACAGGAACACCAGCACCGCCAGTATCGGAGCCGCCAGGCCCGAGGCTGCGCGCAACGTCTGGCGTGTCTGGAACAGGCGCTGACCTTCGTTGATCAGCAACAACAGGCAGGCCACCAACAAGGGCAGGACCACGTAGATCAAGCGATAGAGCAGCAGGGCGGCTGCCAGTGGCGCAGCGCCAAGGGTCTCGGAAAACGCCGCCAGCAAAATCGCCTCGAACACCCCGACACCGCCCGGCACATGGCTGAGCACACCGGCGGCCAGAGCCAGCAGGTAAACCAGAAGGAACGCACCGAAGGGCGGTGCTTCCGGCAGCAGCAGATAGAGCACGGTCGCGGCGGCCGCTACGTCCAGGGCGGTGATGATCAATTGCAGGAACGTCAGGCGACGTCCGGGCAGGCGCAAGGTGCGGCGCCCGACCCTGACCAGCAGGTTGTCCGGGTAAGGCTGCTCCGGCAGCCGACGACGGTAGATACCGATGGCCAGCACCGCAAACAGCACGAGCACGGCGCTCGCCACCACGCCCAGCAACGTCTCGGAGAGCCCCAGGGCGGCGGAGGCGGCTGGCAGGTCGCTGAGCGTCGCCAGGGCGGCCAGCGGTGGTAGGGCGCAACCCAGCGAGAGGCTGGCGAACAACGTCATGCGGGCGACTTCAGCCGCTCCCAGGCCATGACGGGCATAGAGGCGATAGCGGACCGAGCCGCCCGACAACATTGAAAGACCGATGGCGTTGCCGATGGCAAAGGCCGTGAAGCCACCCAGCGCCAACTCGCGCGGTGCCAGGCTCACCCCGGCATAGCGGCTGGCCGACCATTCGTAGCCGAGCAAAATGATGAAACCCACCACGGTGGCGCCCAGTGCGCCCATCAAGGCAGGTTTCGGAACTTCGAGGATCGAGTCGTGCAGCGCGTAAAGGTCGAGTTCGCTCAACAGGTGACGACAGGCAATCAGCGCGATCGCGAACAGCAGCAGGGTGACCGCCAGGCCAATGGGTTGACGGTACTTGCTCAATCGATCAAGCAGGCGCAGGCGCTCGGCATTGATCGGTTGTTCCGCTGTGACAGTGTCTTGTGAATCAGACGAGTTGGCGCGCATCAATCACCTCTTGGATTGTGCGCGACAGGATGGAGGTATCCAGCCAAGTTACCAATCCCTGTAGAAAAAAATAATCACAAATATCAACGCCTATCACCGGGCAACGGAGACGGCGCGTTATCAGTCGTGAAGGCTTCAGCCTGTGATAGAGCATAGTCTGAACCCGGCGCATGGGGGCTCCCCAAACGGCTTGCTACACAGTGACAGGTCATTGTTGCGAAAGGACTTTTTCAACAGATACAAAAAAGGCCACTCTTTCGAGTAGCCTTTTTTGATGTTTGGTTGCGGGAGCCGGATTTGAACCGACGACCTTCGGGTTATGAGCCCGACGAGCTACCAGACTGCTCCATCCCGCGTCTGTGTGGCGGCATTCTATAGAGATACGCCGGTGTGTCAACCGTTAATCCTGAAGCAGGTCAAATAAACGTTGAATCGCGTCAAACGGTCGCAGGGATGGCCTAAGTTTCGGAATCAGAACGATTTCCAGTTTCGGTATCGTTGAGCGTCCAGGCCTTGTTCCGGCATTCGGTACTACAAAACGAGCGCGCACAAAAAAGGCCACTCTTTCGAGTAGCCTTTTTTGATGTTTGGTTGCGGGAGCCGGATTTGAACCGACGACCTTCGGGTTATGAGCCCGACGAGCTACCAGACTGCTCCATCCCGCGTCTGTGTGGCTCATTCTATAGAGATGCGCTCGGGTGTCAACCTCCAATTCCGATAAAACCTCTTCCCGTTCAATCGGTTAGCGATCAAAAGGGGCGATCGACCGGTCTGTGAGGCAGGCAGGACAAGGCCTGCGCGTCTATTGAAAGTAATTTTTCGATTGAAAAAATAAATTCACAATCGACTCTTCCTACGAATGGAAAAGAACATTCAGACTACTGGTGCTATATACAGGTGTCGGTGAGATACTGTTTGTCCGGCACGCCATGACGCCTTTTCTTTGCCATGAACACGGCTTTGCTATGACCCAACGCAAGATCATCCACGTCGATTGTGACTGCTTCTATGCAGCCATCGAGATGCGCGACGACCCACGCCTCGCCGGTAAACCACTGGCGGTAGGTGGGTCGGCGGACCGGCGCGGGGTGATCGCCACCTGTAATTATGAGGCGCGAGCGTACGGGGTGCGTTCGGCGATGTCCTCCGGGCATGCCTTGAAGTTGTGCCCGGACCTGACCATCGTCAAGCCACGGATGGATGCCTATAGAGAAGCGTCCAGGGAAATTCACACGATCTTTCGCGATTACACCGAGATCATTGAGCCGCTCTCGCTCGATGAGGCGTACCTCGATGTGTCGGACAGCGCGCATTTCGCGGGCAGTGCGACGCGAATCGCCCAGGACATCCGGCGCCGGGTCTCCAAACAGTTGCATATCACTGTGTCGGCGGGCGTGGCGCCGAACAAGTTTCTGGCCAAGATCGCCAGTGACTGGAAAAAGCCCAACGGCCTGTTCGTCATTACTCCGGACCAGGTCGAGGACTTTGTCAGTGGCTTGCCGGTGAGCAAATTGCACGGGGTCGGCAAAGTCACCGCCGACAAACTCGGCAGACTGGGGATCACCGATTGCCTGCAATTGCGCGAGTGGGACAAGTTGGCGCTGGTGCGTGAGTTCGGCAGCTTTGGCGAGCGACTCTGGAGCCTGGCCCGTGGAATCGATGACCGTGTGGTGCACAACGACAGTCGTCGTCAGTCGATCAGTGTTGAAAATACCTACGACGTTGACCTGCCGGACCTGAAGAGTTGCCTGGACAAGTTACCCGAGCTGCTGGAGATCCTGGCTGGCCGCATGGCGCGGATCGACAGCAGCTATCGTCCGGGCAAGCCATTCGTCAAAGTGAAGTTCCACGACTTCACCCAGACTACATTGGAGCAGGCCGGGGCAGGGCGGGATCTGGGCAGTTATCAGTTGATGCTGACCCAGGCTTTCAATCGCGGTGGTAAACCGGTGCGGTTGTTGGGTGTCGGCGTGCGGCTGGAGGACTTGCGGGGCGGGTTCGAGCAGATGGAGTTGTTTGAGCGGTAGTCGAGTGGTGAATGTGAGGGCATCATCGCGAGCAGGCTCGCTCCCACAGGGGATTTGAAGTGTTCACAAATCCAGTGTGGGAGCGAGCCTGCTCGCGAAGCTTTTGGCTCTTAGTTCAGCCCCGGATTCGCCACCAATCGCTCGCCATTGCGGGCCAGTGACTTGAGGAATTCGGTCTGCAATTCTGGATCGTTGCGCGTCAGTTCGATCAGGCTCTGTTCCAGTTCGCTGGCTTCTTCTTCAAGGCCCAGTTCCGACAGGCGCTTGACCCGGTGGACCCACTGATTGACTTCGTCGCCTTCGAGATCGTCATAAATCAGCCCGTGGGCCTCATAGAGCTTGCTGCGCAAGGTGCTGCTGACGGCTAGCGAGGAGTCGCTGTGTACGTCGTCCTGGGCATCCTCGACACGAATCAGCAACCGGCTCAGATGATTGATGTCATGTTCGGCGAACGGGTTGTCCAACAGATTCAGGCGCAACACGCCGTTTTTGTCGGTGGTCAGTTCGAAGGTTTCCTTGCCGGCCTTGACCTCGACCGGGCGCTCGCTCCAGGGCAGGCTTGAGTACTCCGTGCGCTTGTCGCGCTGGACTTCATCAATGCCGGCCAGGTTCTGCTGCGCGCGACCGTGGGACTGCACGTTCATGAACGGGTTGAGCCCGGCGAAACCGTAGCTCAGCCAGTCCTTGGTCACGCTGTCCGGCAGATTGCCGAGGGCGAACACATTGACCACGTTGGCACCGACACCCGCCACCACGGCCACCGCACCCAGCGGGATTTCGTAAATCTCCCGCCAGGGTTGGTACGGCGTATAGCGGTCGTAGTGACGAGTGACTTCGTACTCGGTGACTTCGAAAGTCTTCTGCTCGTGGATTTTCACCCGCCGTTGCGGCAGCTCAAGCACCTTGGGCTCACCGACATCGATCTGCAGGCTGTGATCGAGCAATTTGCGCTCGACCCGTTCCTCGTGCTCGCTGCGTTGTGACATGTGATTGGCACAGCCGCTGACCAGCAGGGCGCCGCACAAGGCGGCGCCACCGAGGCCTAAGGTGTTTCGCTTGAACATGACGTCTCTATATCTGCTATCAGCGGCGGATGCGGGCCTGAAGGAAGGACAGTACGTCGGCGACCGGCAGCGCTTGTGCGTCGGCCTCGGTACGGCTCTTGTATTCCAGGTTGCCTTCGGCCAGGCCGCGGTCGCTGACCACGATCCGGTGTGGAATGCCGATCAGTTCCATGTCCGCGAACTTGATACCCGGGCTGGTTTTCTTGTCGCGGTCATCCAGCAGCACTTCGAAGCCGGCAGCGGTGAGTTCCGCGTACAGCTTGTCGGTGGCTTCGCGAACCTGCTCGGTCTCGTAGCGCAGCGGCACCAGGGCAATCTGGAATGGCGCAAGGGTGTCGCTCCAGATGATCCCGTTTTCGTCGTTGTTCTGCTCGATGGCAGCCGCCACGACGCGGGACACGCCGATACCGTAGCAACCCATTTCCAGGGTGACCGGCTTGCCGTTCTCGCCCAGCACTTCGCATTTCATCGCTTTGCTGTACTTGTTGCCCAGCTGGAAGATGTGCCCGACTTCGATGCCGCGCTTGATCTCCAGGGTGCCCTTGCCGTCCGGGCTCGGGTCGCCGGCCACGACGTTGCGCAGGTCGGCAACGGTCGGAACAGGCAGGTCGCGCTCCCAGTTCACGCCGAAGTAGTGTTTGTCATCGATGTTGGCACCGATGCCGAAGTCGCTCATCAGCTCGACCGAGCGGTCGATGATGATCGGCAGCGGCAGGTTCAACGGGCCGAGGGAACCGGCACCGGCGCCAATGGCCTCGCGCAGTTCGCTTTCCGAAGCCATGACCAGCGGGCTGGCAACGCCTGGCTGGTTGGCGGCCTTGATTTCGTTCAGCTCATGGTCGCCACGGATGATCAGGGCAATCAGCTTGCCTTTCTCTTCTGCGTGCACCACGAGGGTCTTGATGGTTTTCTCGATCGGCAGGTTGAAGCCTTCGACCAGTTGCGCAATGGTCTTGGCGTTCGGGGTGTCGACCAGGCGCAGCTCTTCGCTTGGTGCGGCACGCGAGGTCTCGCGGGGCACGGCTTCGGCTTTCTCGATGTTCGCCGCGTAGTCGGAACCGTTGCTGAAGACGATGTCGTCTTCACCGGACTCGGCCAGCACGTGGAATTCGTGGGAGCCGGCACCGCCGATGGAGCCGTTGTCGGCTTCTACAGGGCGGAACTTCAGGCCCAGACGGGTGAACACGTTGCAGTAGGCCTGGTGCATGCGGTCGTAGGTGACTTGCAGCGAAGACTGGTCTGCGTGGAACGAGTAGGCGTCCTTCATGATGAATTCGCGGCCGCGCATCAAGCCGAAGCGTGGGCGGATTTCGTCACGGAATTTGGTCTGGATCTGGTACAGGTTGATCGGCAGCTGCTTGTAGCTGCTCAATTCGTTGCGCATCAGATCGGTGATGACTTCTTCGTGGGTCGGGCCGGCACAGAAGTCGCGACCATGGCGATCCTTGAAGCGCAGCAATTCAGGGCCGTACTCTTCCCAGCGGCCGGATTCCTGCCACAGCTCAGCCGGTTGCGTGCTCGGCATCAACACTTCGAGAGAGCCGGCGGCGTTCATTTCTTCACGAACGACGGCTTCGACCTTGCGCATTACCCGCAAGCCCATCGGCAGCCAGGTGTACAGGCCCGAGGCGAGCTTGCGGATCATGCCGGCGCGCAGCATCAGCTGGTGGCTGATCACGACCGCGTCGGAAGGCGTTTCTTTTTGTGTGGCGAGCAAAAATTGACTGGTGCGCATGGTTGGCCGTTATCGATTGCTGATGACGAGAAATGACGGAGCATTGTACGGGCGAGATCCGCTGGCGTACAGGCGTGCGGTCGGTGGTGTGGCAGGAGGGCGCGATTCACTCGGCCATCCGCGATTCTTCCTGCGTAAGAGCCTACGACTCTTCGGCGACCGGAGTCTGCACCGGTTCCGGTGTCGGTGTCGGGCCTGCACGGCGGTTCTCCTGGAACCAGTGCAAGGCGATCAACAGCAGGGTCGGGACGCCTAGCAGGGCGGTGATCAGGAAGAAGTCATGGTAACCGAATTTTTCCACCATGACCCCGGAGTAGCCGCCGATCAGGCGTGGCAGCAACAGCATGATCGAGCTGAGCAGGGCGTATTGGGTGGCGGAGAACTTGAGGTTGGTCAGGCTCGACAGGTAGGCGACGAACGCCGAGGTCGCCAGGCCCGAGCTGAAGTTGTCCAGGGAGATGGTCAGCACCAGCATGTTCAGGTTGGGGCCCATGTCGGCGAGCATCAGGAACAGGATGTTGGTCGCCGCGGATGCGACACCGCCGATGAACAGGATCGGCAGGATGCCGAAACGCACGATCAGCAGGCCGCCCATGCCGGCGCCGACCAGGGTCATGATCAGGCCGAAGATTTTACTGACGCTGGCGATCTGGTCCTTGGTGAAACCCTGGTCGATGTAGAACACGTTGGCCATCACGCCCATGACCGTATCGGACATCCGATAGGTGGCGATCAAGCCGAGCAGCAGCAGCGCTTGCCAGCGGTATCGCAGGATGAAGTCGTTGACCGGTGTCAGCACTGGCGCCAGGCCACGACGGCCCATGGCCGAGAGGCACAGGGCGGTGAGCGTGATGTAGAGAATGGCCCGCAGGAGCGCGCGGTCTTCGAGCAGCAGGTCGACCGGGCTCACGCCTTCGAACAGTACGCTGGCGAAGTCGGTGTTGTAGAGCTGGGTGAACATGGCCGGCACCGAAACCAGTAGCACGATCAGCACGAAGACCGACGCCAGTTGGTGTACGAAGCTGTATCGACCGGCCTGCAGTTGCGTGCGCAATGGCACCGGCGGTTCGCGCATGAACAGGCTGGTCAGCAGTGCCGGGACCATCAGGGCGCCGAACAGAATGTAAGTGCCGGCCCAGGCCGAATGCTTGTAGTTGAAGCCGGTGGAGCCAAAGCCTTCGGCGAAGTAGAGCGCGCCTGCGGTAGCCAGCAGCGCAGCGACCCGGTAACCGGACATGTAACTGGCGGCCAGTGCAGCCTGGCGGTTGTCTTCGGCGATCTCCAGGCGGTAGGCGTCGACCGCGATGTCCTGCGTCGCTGATGCGAAAGCGACGACAACGGCAATGGCGATCAGCCAGGACAAATGCTTTTGCGGGTCGCAGAAACCCATCCCGATCAGGCCGAGGATGACCAGTGCCTGGGACAGCACGAGCCAGGATCGTCGTCGACCGAGTTTACCGAGCAATGGCAGTCGCCATTGGTCGAGCAAGGGTGACCAGACCCATTTGAAGGCATACGCCAGGCCGATCAGGCTTGCATAGCCAATGGTTTCACGAGCCACGCCAGCTTCACGCAGCCAGACTGAAAGTGTCGAAAACACCAGCATGTAGGGCAGGCCGGCGGCGAAACCAAGCAGCAACAGCACGAGTGTCGAGGGGCTGGCATAAGCGGCGAGCGCGGCGCGCCAGGTTTTACGGGGCATGGGCTGGAGTCTGCCTCAAGAAATACGGAAACAAAGCGCGCACTCTAACCGCTGTGCTCTACCGGACGCCAGCCATGGCGCTGAATATCAACACGATTATTCAGGATACTGATGCCCTCCATGCGTAATCGTGCGCGCTGCTCATCACCCGAAGGGCTGCCCGCCGGCAGGCTGATGCGCCCGTTTGCGCCCAGAACGCGGTGCCAGGGCAACTTGCTGTCGCCGGGCAGTTGACTGAGGGTGCGACCGACCCAGCGGGCGGCGCGACCCAGCCCTGCAAGCTCGGCCAGTTGGCCGTAGCTGACGACTTTGCCCTCGGGTACTTGGGCCAGTGTCAAATAAAGCGCCGTGCGTCGGATTTGCGCTGCACTCTCGGGTTCTTCGGTTGGATCGGTCACGTCCGTCAGTCCTGGGGAAGATTGCTTTACCATCTGTAGAGTAATTCCTGCGCAGGAAGTTGAGAAATGAACTCAACAGAAATAGTCGGGTCAGTCCTTGTCAGGGCCTTGTTCCTACGGATAATGCCGACTTTTCTCGCAAGCCTGAGCCTGTATTTTGTTTATGTTGTCCAGATCCCTGCTGTGTCTCGCCGTCCTTGGCGCATCCTCTCCCTTGCTGGCCGATACCGTGTGGTTGAAGAACGGTGACAAGCTGAGCGGCAAGATCACGCTGTTCGATGGCGGCAAGCTGCTGATCCAGACCGAGTATGCCGGTGCGGTGACGATCGACTGGAAACAGGTCAAGACCCTGGACAGCGATCAGGAGTTGCTGGTCAAGCAGGATGCCTACAGTGGCGAGAAAGCCAAGTCGCTGATAGCGGCAGACGCCGGCAAGGTCACGCTGGCCAACGGCGAGACACCGAAGACGGTTGAACTGGCGAGCATCCAGCAGATTCTCAAGCCAAAACCGGTGGTCGAGGATCTGGTATGGAAAGGCAACGTCGATGTCGCTCTGGATTATCAGCGGGCGGAAAACGACACCGATGACTACGACATCGATTTCAAGACCAGTGCGCGGCACGGGCGCTGGCGGCACACCGCTGAAGGTGAGTACAACCGTGAGTTCCAGGACGACGTGGTGACCACGGACAATTGGCGGGCGGAGTACTCCATCGACCGATTCCTGACCGAGCAATGGTTTTGGCAGGGGCGCCTGGTCTACAAGCGCGACAAGGTTGAAGACCTTTCCCGTCAACGCACCGTCGGAACCGGTCCCGGCTATCAGTTCTGGGATAACGAACTCGGGGCGTTCTCCCTGGGCTCGCTGATCAACCGTACGGACTATGAATTTTCCGATGGCAGCAATGACAATTTCTACGCCCTGGCCATGAAGTGGGACTACAACCGCTACCTGGTCGGCAAACGTGTCGAGTTCTTCACCAATGGTGAGGTCGGCAAGCCGCTGTCGGGTGTGGCCGACTACGCGCTCGATGCCGAGATGGGGTTGCGCTACAAGGTGACTGACTGGGCTTCGCTGAACTTGAAGGCGGAGCGCGACATCATCAGCGGCACCGACGATTCGGATCTGGACAAGACACGCTACACCGCAGGGTTTGGCGTGACCTGGTAAGAGCATCAAAAGATCGCCGCCTTCGACAGCTCCCGGGTTGACCCTGCAGGAGTTGTCGAAGGCGGCGATTTTTTTGTGTGGACAAAACATCCGCCCACAAAAAAGCCCCGCTGTTGAGGGCGGGGCTTTTTACTAAAGCAAGTACAAGTTAGATAACTTGAACTTCTTCAGCTTGCATGCCTTTCTGACCGCGGGTAGCGATGAAAGAAACCTGTTGGCCTTCTTTCAGGCTTTTGAAGCCGTCGGACTGGATAGCTTTGAAGTGAACGAACAGGTCGTCACCGGATTGTGGAGTGATGAAGCCGAAGCCTTTTTCATCGTTGAACCACTTAACGGTACCGGTTTGGCGATTAGACATGGTGTAACTCCTTGAACAAAGATAACTGCGACTCAGGAAGAACCCTGGCCGAGACTGAGTGCAAAGAGCAGGAAAAATTCTTGTAGATGGTTGGATCGAAATTCAACATATCGTGTAGAGATTCTCAGTGACACAAGCAGCACAGTGACGCCACCTTAACCCTTTTTCCGGAACGTGCCAATGCTTCTTGCACAGGTTTCTCTGATTTAAGGATCGGCGGTGTGACGGTTCGTCGCCAGAGCAGGTAATTCCTGCCTGTTCGGCGAGAATTGCACCGCGGACTTTGAACCCGGCGGCGCGCCCGGTAAGATGCCGGACAGAATTTTTCGACCTCGCTATTCAGGACACCCGCCATGAGCATCAAATCGGACAAGTGGATTCGCCGCATGGCGCAGGAACACGGCATGATCGAGCCTTTCGTCGAGCGCCAGATGCGCGGCAGCGACGATAGCCGTGTGATCTCCTACGGCGTGTCGAGCTACGGCTACGATGTGCGTTGCACTAATCATTTCAAGGTGTTCACCAACATCAATTCGGCCATCGTCGACCCGAAGAACTTCGATGCCGGCAGCTTCGTCGACATCCATAGCGACGTGTGCATCATTCCGCCGAACTCCTTCGCCCTGGCCAGCACCGTCGAATATTTCCGCATTCCGCGTAACGTATTGACCATCTGCCTGGGCAAAAGCACCTACGCGCGTTGCGGCATCATCGTCAACGTCACGCCGCTCGAGCCTGAGTGGGAAGGCCATGTGACCCTGGAGTTCTCCAACACCACCAATCTGCCGGCGAAAATCTACGCGAACGAAGGCGTGGCGCAGATGCTGTTCCTTGAGTCCGACGAAGAATGTGAAGTGTCCTACAAGGACCGTGGCGGCAAGTATCAGGGCCAGCGTGGCGTGACTCTGCCGCGCACCTGAGTCAACCGTCTGACAAATGTCGGGAATTCCTGAGCGGGCGTACACTCTATGGGGTGTACTGTTCCGATCCGCGCAAGGCGGGTCGGGCCATCGCTCAGGAGTGCCGAATGAAGATCGATCCGCGAATCAGTGCCGAACTGGCAAGGTTTGAACCCAATCAGGTTGGCGTTCTGGCCTGGTCCTTGTTGGCACACCCGCCCGTCAGCATGGCAGGGGGTATTCCCGGCCAGCCTGATCCTGATACCCCGAACGAACAGCCTAATGAGCCGGGCGAGCCTACGCTGCCGGATGAGCCGCCGCCTGCGCCTGTCGTCTGATTACCAGTTACTACAGATCAAAATAATGTGGGAGCGAGCTTGCTCGCGATAGCGGTCGATCAGTCAGCATCAATGCTGGCTGTACCGGCGCTATCGCGAGCAGGCTCGCTCCCACAGGTTTTGCTGTAGTCGTTACTTCAGGTTGCCGCTGAGGAACTGCTTCAACCGCTCGCTTTTCGGGTTGCCTAGCACGTCCTCCGGCGCGCCTTCTTCCTCCACCAGGCCCTGGTGCAGAAACAACACCTGGCTCGACACTTTGCGGGCGAAGCTCATTTCGTGGGTCACCATGATCATGGTCCGGCCTTCTTCGGCCAGGCCCTGGATCACCTTGAGCACTTCACCCACCAGTTCCGGGTCCAGCGCCGAGGTCGGTTCGTCGAACAGCATGACTTCCGGCTCCATGGCCAGTGCGCGGGCAATCGCTACGCGTTGTTGCTGACCGCCGGACAGGAAGGCCGGGTATTGGTCCGCCACACGGGAGGCCAGCCCCACTTTGTCGAGGTAGCGCCGGGCGCGGTCCTCGGCTTCTTTCCTGTCACACCCCAGCACCCGGCGCGGGGCCATGGTGATGTTTTCCAGCACCGTCATGTGGCTCCACAGGTTGAAGTGCTGGAACACCATGGCCAGGCGGGTGCGAATCCGCTGCAGTTCATCGTCGTCGGCCACGTGCATGCCGTGACGATCCTTGATCATGCGGATGTTCTGCCCGTCGAGGCTCATGGCGCCGTCGTTGGGTTGTTCCAGGAAGTTGATGCAACGCAGAAAGGTGCTTTTACCCGAGCCGCTGGCGCCGATCAGGCTGATGACGTCACCGGTCCTGGCCTTGAGCGAAACACCTTTGAGGACTTCATGGTCGCCGTAGCTTTTATGCAGGCCTTCGATGGTCAGTTTGTACATGGGGCATGCATCCTCAAGGCGAAAGTAGATAGCCGCTGCGATAGGCTTCGGTGCCCGCGACGTGGGCGATCACCATGCCGGCAGTGGCCATGCGGCGCAGCGAGCGGGCGTACATCAGCCCGGCTGTGGCGCAATGAACGGGAGTGACCAGATCGTTGACCGGATCAATGATCTCGGCAATCAGTTGCCCGGCTTCAAGGTATTCACCCGGCAACGCGGTGAACACCAGCAGCCCGCCCACTGGCGTGGCCACCGGCTCAACACCGGCCAGCGGTGTCGCCGGGTAGGGCAGGTCGGGCAGCGGCGCGGGTTCGCCGGCGATCGCGCCGAAATGGATCAGGTAATCGATCAGTGCCTGGCAATCGAGGCTGGCCAGCGGGTGATTGACGTCGCCCTGACCGCGCAGTTCGACGGTCACCGAAAAACTGCCCGGCGGAATATCGAACTGCTCGCCGAAGCGCTCCTTCAACTGCCACCAGAGCAGGGTGAAGCATTCGTCGAACGACTGGCCGCCGGAATCGGTTGCCAGCAGGCTGGCTTCGGCGCCGATGTAGCGGGCCAGCGGCTCGACCTGCGGCCAAGCATCCGGCGTGGTGTAGAGGTGAGCGACCGCTTCGAAATCGCAATGCAGGTCGAGCACCATGTCGGCATCGCAGGCCAATCGTTGCAGGGTCAGGCGCTGGGATTGCAATTGGGTGCCGGCGGTCTGCCGGGCCAGCGCATCGCGCAGGTTGCTGCGGATCAGTTGCAGGTTGTACTGCGGATCCTCACCGAGCTTGCCTTCGATCGCGTTGCCGACTTCCTCACTGAGGTCGACGAACCAGCGGTTGAAGTTCTGGCCGCTTTCCAACTCGTAGCGACCCAGCGGCACATCCATCAGTACCTGTTCCAGGCCTACCGGGTTGGCGACGGGCACCAGTACGATTTCGCTGCGCAGGCGACCGGCGGCTTCCAGTTCCGCCAGGCGTTGCTTGAGGTGCCAGGCCACCAGCATGCCGGGCATTTCGTCGGCGTGCAGGGAGGCCTGGATGTAGATCTTGCCGTTGGCCGGTTGAGGGCCGAAGTGAAAACTGTGGATCTGTCTCGCGGTCCCCGGCAGCGGGGCCAGCAGGTCATGTTTCAGGTGGCGCATCTGTTGTTTCCTGAAGCAGGTTGAGTGCTAGTGGGTCGGCCCGAGGAAGGCCAGCCATCGGCGTTCGGCAAGGCGGAACAGGCCGACCAGCGCAAAAGTGACGGTCAGGTAGATCAGCGCGGCGATGCCGAACGACTGGAAGGTCAGGAAGGTCGCCGAGTTGGCGTCCCGCGCGACTTTCAGGATGTCCGGGATGGTCGCGGTGAAGGCCACGGTGGTCGAGTGCAACATCAGAATCACTTCGTTGCTGTAGTACGGCAACGAGCGACGCAAGGCCGATGGCATGATCACGTAGGCATACAGTTTCCAGCCGGTCAGGCCGTAAGCCTTGGCGGCCTCGACTTCACCGTGGTTCATGCTGCGAATGGCCCCGGCGAAGATCTCCGTGGTGTAGGCGCAGGTGTTCAAGGCGAAGGCCAGGATCGTGCAGTTCATCGCATCGCGAAAGAATGCGTCCAGTACTGGCTGGGCCCGAATGGCGGCCAGGCTGTAGATCCCGGTGTAACAGATCAATAACTGGATATAGAGCGGCGTGCCACGGAACAGGTAGGTATAGAACTGCACCGGCCAACGGATGTAGAAGTGCGGCGATACGCGGGCGATGGACAGCGGGATCGACACGATGAAACCGATGAAGATCGACGCGCTGAGCAGCCACATGGTCATGGCCAGGCCGGTGATGTTGTTGCCGTCGCTATAGAGGAAGGGTTTCCAGTATTCCTGCAGGAGTTCGATCATCGTACGGCCTCCCGGGTCCCGGCGGAGTAACGACGTTCGAGCCAGCGCAGGATGAAGTTGGACGCGCTGGTGATCACCAGATAGATCAGCGCGGCAAGTACCAGGAAGTAAAACAGCTGATAGGTACTCTTACCGGCGTCCTGGGCAGCCTTGACCAGGTCGGCGAGGCCGATGATCGACACCAGGGCCGTTGCCTTGAGCATCACCATCCAGTTGTTGCCGATACCCGGCAGGGCATAACGCATCATCTGCGGGAACACCACGATCCAGAAACGCTGGCCGCGCTTGAGGCCATAGGCGGTGGCCGCTTCGACCTGACCCCGTGGGACAGCGAGAATCGCGCCACGGAAGGTTTCAGTGAAATACGCACCGTAGATGAAGCCCAGGGTGATGACCCCTGCACTGAACGGGTTGATCTCGATGTATTCCCATTCCATGTAATCGGTAAAAGAGGTCAGCCAGGTTTGCAGGCTGTAGAAGATCAACAGCATCAGGACCAGGTCCGGAACGCCGCGAATGAGTGTGGTGTAGAGCTGGGCAGGCACGCGCATCAGTTTGACTTTTGACAGCTTGGCACTGGCGCCGAGCAGCCCGAGCAACACGGCTACCAACAGCGACAACGCCGACAACTGGATCGTCATCCAGGTGCCTTGCATCAGCAGCGGACCGAAGCCCTTGAGGCTGAAGGCAGAGAGCCCCAGATTTTCTAGTAGGTTTTCGAACATAAATCAGCAACCTGATCGGATAAAAAAAGCGCCCATCGAGAGATGGGCGCCGGGCATTATTTGCCGCTGTACAGATTCAGATCGCCAAAGTGTTTCTTCTGAATGGTGGCGTAGGTGCCATCATCGTGTAACGCTTTGATACCTTTATCCAAAAGTGCTTTCAGCTCGGTGTTACCTTTCTTAATGCCGATGGCTGTTTTGGCTGGCAGCAAAGCGTTGTCGACTGGCTTGCTGACGTCGTAGTCGGCACCCTGTGGCGACTTCAGGAAGCCCAGTTCGGCTTGCAGCATGTCCTGAATCCCTGCGTCGAGACGACCGGAAGTCAAGTCGGCGTAGACCTGATCCTGGTTGGCGTAGGCCTGGGTTTTCACACCGGCCTTGTCCAGAACGGCTTTGGCATAGGCTTCCTGAATAGTGCCTTGTTCGTAGCCGACGGTCTTGCCCTTGAGCGAGGCGACGTCTTCAGTCACGCCAGAACCTTTCTTGGACACGTAGGCGGTTGGGCCGGAGAACAGTTCGCTGGAGAAATCGATGACTTTTTCACGGGCTTCAGTAACGGTCATCGACGAGATCACACCGTCGAATTTATTGGCTTTCAGACCCGGAATCATGCCGTCGAAATCGCTTTCGACCCATTTGCACTTGACCTTCAGCTCGGCGCAGATCGCGTTCCCCAGATCGATGTCAAAGCCTACCAGGCTGCCATCGGCCGCTTTCGACTCGAACGGTGCGTAGGAAGGGTCAACGCCGAAACGCAGTTCTTTGTACTCCTTCGCCATGGCGGAGCCAGCAGCCATGCACAACGCCAGTGCAGAAAGGGTCAGCAATGCTTTTTTCATTATTCAATCCCTAAAAACCAATATGAGCGCTTGTGGCGCAGAATTATTGTTACTGGAAAGCGTAAGACCTGTTGAAAGTAGCAATTTCCGAACCAGAGTGCCGAACAAGCGTTTTAAAAGGTGCTTGGAAATGGCCGGAGACAGATTTATGCACGAAAACGGGCGCAGGGAAATGGGTGCACCAAATCATCTCGCCACAAAAAACGGTTTGACAGAGCCGGTTATGCAGGGTCACCAGGTTCTCCACTGTGTGACACGACTGGTCCTTGCTCAGCGCAACCGCGATAGCGATTCAACATTCAACCTCTATTTTGAATGTCAGACCGCTATCGCGAGCAAGTAAAGGGCTGGGTTACTTTCCTGGAGTCAGCGTCAACCGCGCCTTGCCATAGGCGTTGTCGAAGTTCTGCGGCTGCATCGGCAGGCTCATGTACTGACCCTTGAGCCACGGCTCGATGCTGTTGAGGTAGTTCGGGCTGGCCGGGTTGCCGGACTGACCGGTGCCGTTCTGCGCCATCAGCGGTTCGGACTGGCCGAAGTCGACGATAAAGCGCATCGCTGGCGCCAGCGTGGTATTGAAGTCCTGGCCCCAGGCGAAGGCGGCGGTGTTGAGCGTGGTGTGATCGCCACCGGCCGGTAGCGGTCCGCGTACGGTCTGGCTGCTGCTGTTTTTCCATTCATAGCGATGCAGTTTGCCCCACTGCCAGGCTTTGTGATCGCCGCCCAACTGGCTGTCGCCTGCGCTGATCGCGGCGCCGAGGCTGCGCGCGAGGATCGCCGGTTTGTCTTCTTTCTGCGCAGTGCGCACGTCATCCCAGAACGGGCTGTCCTCACGCCCGAGCAAATGATCGGCCTGGGCCGCGTAGGACAGCTTGCCGTCGGCGACAAAAGCTTTCCACGCCGGGCTGCTTTCCGGGCCCAGTTCATCGAGGAAGATCTGCCGCGTGCTTTCCTGCAGGAACAGTTCGTAGATGGCCGCATCGGTGGAGGTCGGGCCGAGCTTGCCGTCGAACGCCATCAAGCGGCTGTAGGCTTCGTGTGCCTTGGCGCGATCGGCCGCCGGTAAGGCGTCCATGGCTTGTTTGAGCGGCTGGGCCATGCCCGACGCTTCGAACATTTTCTTCAGCTTGGCGGCGAAGGTAGTGGTCTGGTCGTATTGCATGGCGATCAGGCTGCGGCTGTCGTGTTTGCCTGCGCCGGCCAGTTCCGCCAGGCGCTCGCTGCGCTCCGGGGCGGCCCAGGAATTGGACAATTGCATGCCGTAGCCATGGGGAATGACCCGCTGGTTGGCGGTGCCGAGCCAGCCCTGGGCCGGGTCCTGGTCGTACGGGTGCAGCATCGGGTCGGCGTAACCGTCCCAATCGTATCGACCTTCCCAGCCCGGCGAGGGCAGCAGGCCTTCGCCTTCTCGGCGGTTCGGGTAACGACCGGTGACTTGCCAGCCGATGTGGCTGGCATCGGCGAACACCAGGTTCAGCGCGATGGCGCGGATTTCGCGGCTGGCATCCGAAGCTTTCTCGACACTCTGGGCGCGGGACAGGTCGAAGAACGCGTCCAGGGTCTTGTCGTCGGTGAAGTTCGGCGTTTGCAAGGCCAGGCCGAAACCATTGGCCAGCGTGGTGCCCTGGGCGCTGTTGAGCAGCGGTCCATGGCGGGTTTCGTACACCGCTTCACGAATCGGCCGCTGGCCTTTGACGAAATAGGTTTCGTTGCGCACGATCGCCGGCTGCCACTTCCCGGCGTTTTCGTAGGTAAGCCCGTTGCCCTGGCGCTTGATCTTCTCCAGGAACAGGTCCTGATTGTCGCCCATCACGGACGTCATGCTCCACGCCACCTTGCCGTTGAAACCTCCAAGCACCATTGGCAAGCCCGCGATGGTCACGCCGGACGCCTGATACTTCGGCGCGCGAATCTGCACGTAGCTGAACAACGAAGGCACGCCCAACGGGCCGTGACTGTCACTGGCCAGCAGGCTCTTGCCGCTGCGGCTGCGTTGCGGGGCGATGGCCCAGTTGTTCGACGAGGTGGCGCCCAGCAGGTTCAGGTCCGACAGTTGGCCAGTGGCCTTACTGAGCTCGGCCAGCCCCGGCACTTGCCCGTTGAGCTTGAGGCCTTGCAGTTTTTCGCTTTCGGCGGCCGGCAGTTTTTCGTCGGGAGCCGACGGCGTCAGCCACGCCAGTTTGTCGGTGGTGACGGTCTGGGCCAGTACCAGCGAGGAAATTTCTTCCGGCAGGTTGGTCGACTGGCTGAAGTTCAGCAGGCAGAAAATCAGCGCCGAATCTTCCGGCTGCCAGTATTCAGGCTTGTAGCCGGTGGCTGCCAGATCCGCCGGCAGTTTGTCGCGGTAACGGAACAGGTAGGCGTTGACCCCGCGCGCATAGACTTCGAAGAAACGCTTGAGGCGCGGAGAAGAAGCCTTGTACAACTCGCCAGCACTTTTCTTCAGGTTGACCGCCCGCATGTAACGGTCGGCATCCAGCAGGTCGGCACCGTGCATCTCGGCCAAACGGCCCTGGGCCAGCAGGCGCAGGGTGACCATCTGGGTGATGCGGTCGCTGGCATGCACGTAACCGAGGGTGAACAGCGCGTCGTGGAAGCTGTTGCTTTCGATCAGCGGCATGCCCATGGCATTGCGGCGCACCGAAACGTTCTGCGCCAGGCCCTTGAGCGGTTGCACGCCGGAGGTCGGCGGGAGGGTGTCCTGGGCGTTGAAGTTCTGACAACCGGTCAGGCTCAACACACCGGCCACTGCTGCGGCAACGCCGAACCGGGGTAGAAAATGAGTAAGGGCTGGCGAGGCCATGGCAAAGCTCCTGCGGGGGTAGAGGCGGCGGCGCGCAATAAAGGCGCTACGTTAGTGAGCAGGCGATGGCCGCGCAAGCGGGGTAAGAGGTTATTTCAGGATTTGTCAAAGATCGCAGCCTTCGGCAGCTCCTACAGAGATACGCCGATCTCGCGTAGGAGCTGCCGAAGGCTGCGATCTTTTGATCCTCAACAGTGGCTTGCCAGCCGTAACTGGTGATATTGAAGTGCGACACGCTCAACAATCCAGGAGAACAGTCGGCATGGAGCTCAAGGCAAACGCGGCACTGATCATCATCGATCAACAAAAAGGCATCCTGCATCCCAGGCTCGGCCGCAGGAATAATCCAGAGGCCGAAGCGCGCATGCTGGAAATGCTCGACCATTGGCGGCGCACCGCCAGGCCGGTGATCCATGTGCAGCACCTGTCCCGCTCGGAGGACTCGGTATTCTGGCCGCAGCAGTCGGGGGTGGAGTTTCAGGAACGGTTTCAGCCAATGGCCGGTGAACGCTTGATCCAGAAGCAGGTACCGGATGCGTTTTGTTCAACGGGGCTGGAGGCGCAGTTGCGCGAGGCGGGGATCGGGCAGTTGATCATCGTCGGCGTCGCGACCCACAACTCGGTGGAATCCACGGCGCGTACCGCAGGCAACCTGGGGTTTGATACGTGGGTGGCCGAGGATGCGTGCTTTACCTTCGACAAGGCTGATTTTTTCGGCCAAGCCCATAGCGCCGAAGAGGTGCATGGGATGTCGCTGGGGAATTTGCACGGCGAGTATGCGACGGTGGTCAGCACCGCATGTGTATTAAAGGCTGACTGAAAAACCTGTAGGAGCGAGCTTGCTCGCGATAGCGGTCTGACTGACACATTGATAGTTGATGTGCTGCCGTCATCGCGAGCAAGCTCGCTCCCACAGGAGAGGATGGCTATTCAACAGGCGAAGCAAGCCTTCGCCCGAAGCATCAAGCGCCGTGGCACTTCTTGAATTTCTTGCCGTTGCCGCAAGGGCACGGATCGTTGCGGCCGACGTCTTTCAGGGCATTGCGCACCGGTTCCTGGTGAGCGTGGCCGCAGTTCGGGCCGTGGACATGGCCGTGGTCGTGGTCGTGATCATGCTGGTGATGGTTATGATCATGATCGTGATTGCAGTCAGGGCCGTGGACATGGGGTTGCTGGGTCATCGGTGTTGCTCCGGAATTAAATCGGCAGCGATTATCACGCCATTGCGCGCCAGGTGCACGTAGTGGGCGATGAATATACCGGTTTCCAGTTCACCTTCCAGACGATAGGGAATGGGCTGATCGGATTTTTGCAGCAGTTTGGCCATTTCACGGACCTTGGACCACAGGTTGGTGCGGATCGGCACCTTGAAGTAAGCGCTGTGCCTGGGGCTGATGGTGAACCAGTGTTCGTACTCGCCGTCGGCCAGCAGTATGTCACCCAGGTGAACGCGGTACTCCAGACTGCGCACCGTCAGGTCGCTGTCGTTGGGGTTGTCGATGCGAAAGTGCAGGAGGAATTTCTGTTCCAGCAGTTTGGCGCTGACCACCTCAATTTTAACCAGATGGACCTCGGGGTCCGGCAAGTCGTCGTCGAACCATGATGCACAGCCGCCGAGTCCCAGTGTCAGGAACAACGTGAGCAGACAGAGTGCGCCGCGGCGGATGATCATAGTGGTGTTTCTCCCTTGAGTCCCAGTCTAGACCCAAAGGATCGCAGCCTTCGACAGCTCCTGCGTGGCGGGCAGTCTACGCATGCCCTAACTGCTGAAATACCCCGCACAACACTTCTTGAACTTCTGCCCACTCGCGCACGGGCAGGGGTCATTGCGCCCGAGCTTGAGCTGCACGGTCGGGTCGATGAAATACCAGCGCCCGGTGTTCTGCACAAACGATGAGCGCTCTCGATGACTGTGCTCGCCATTGCTGTCGTGCCAACGCGCGGTGAAGGTCACGAAGGCGTGTTCAGGCTGGCCGCCCAGCACTTCGGAGCTTTCCACCTCAAGGCCCAGCCACGTACTTTGCGCGCTCCAGTCGCTGATCGATTGACGGTCCAGGCCGGCCTGTTGGGCGGGCAGGGTGGTGGCGACCAGATAGTCGACCAACCCCAGCACATAGGCGCTGTAGCGTGAGCGCATCAAGGCTTCTGCGCATGGCGCCGGGTGTCCGGCATGGTAGTGACCGCAGCAGGCGTCGAGCAGGGTGCCGCTGCCGCAAGGGCAAATGGATGTACTCATTGCATTACCACCAGTATTTCCCGAAGTTTTCCGGATTGGCCCAGAAGCGCGAATTGAGCCAGTCGGGGACTTGTTTGTATTCAAGCAGATCGTAGGTGAACAGGGTCAGGACCTGTTCCTCCCGCTGGAATCGTTCGCTGGCTTGCAGGGCCAGGGAGAAAAAGTCCGTTTCCTGCCAGCCACAGGCCGGCAGGTCCGCCAGCACGGCGATGCGGCTGGCGTTGAGGTTGCGGATGCCTCCCAGCAGGTTCAGGCCCTCGCGCTTGGGCAAATGCTCCAGGCAATCGACCACCAGGGCCAGGTCGAAACGGCGGGCTGCCAACTCGTCGGGCAACGGCCCGGGAGCAGCGAATGCGACGCAGCTGTCCGGGTGAGCAAGTTTGAAAGCTTCCAGCGCCGGGAACTCGCTGGCGCCGATCAACAACAGGCGCGCGGGGGCATATCGGTCGAGTAACGCGGCCAGTGCCTGTTGTGGCGTGCGTGAAGAAATACCTGCAATCATCAAAGATCCTCAATCAGATCTGCCAAGACTAGCCTGCCCTAACGTTCGGGCCTAGAGCGCCCTAGCGACAAAAGCGCCAAGCTGCCGTTAATACGCGAATAAACAGCATGGCCTATTGCTGGCGGAGATTAAAACTCGGGTCTTTACTACCTGAATCGGTTCTAAGCCGATCCTTCAGGAGAAAACTAGATGAGCATAGTTCGGACAGCATTACCCTTGGTTCTGCTAACCAGTGTCTTGACTGGTTGCGCAGGTTTGCAGAAAACCGACTGGCCGACCTGTGCGGCGGTTGGTGGTGTCGTGGGGGCCGGCCTCGGTGCGACCGAAAGCTCGGCATGGGCAGGGTATGGTGCTCTGCTCGTCGGCGGTACGGCAGCGGCTTATTGCTGGGTGCACGGAGATGGCGACGAAGACGGCGATGGCGTACCGGATAGTCGCGACAAGTGCCCAGGCACGCCAAAAGGCGTTCAGGTCGATGCCAACGGTTGCCCACCACCAGCGCCTGTAGTCGAAGAAGTGGTTGTGGTCCAGGAAGAAACCATCGTCATCCGCGATGTCCACTTCCAGTTTGACAAAGCCACGCTTACCTCGTCCGACAAACAGGTACTCGACAAGATTGCCACTCGCCTGAAAGCCGAAGCCCCTACCGCTCAACTGACCGTGACCGGCCATACCGACAGCGTGGGCAGTGACACCTACAACCAGAAACTGTCGGATAAACGCGCCCACTCGGTGGTTGAATACCTCATCGATCAAGGCGTGCCTCGCAGCAACTTCGTGTCGGTTGTCGGTGCCGGTGAAAGCCAGCCGGTTGCGGACAACAAAACCGCTGACGGTCGTGCACAGAACCGTCGTACCGAAATCAAAATCCAGCGTTAGCCCCCCTCGCATCCGCGCCTTGTGCAGTCGCGGATGCGGGTCTTTACTCCTGTGTAACCGGTATTGGCCGGGGACACAGGAGCTTTCAATATGATCGTTCTCACAAGGACCGTCTTGCCGGTTCTGCTACTTGGCAGCCTCTTGACCGGCTGCGCGACCCACAGCGATGGCACTGCCCCCCTCAATCAACGCACCTGGCCAATTTGCAGCCTCATCGGCGGCCTGGTCGGTGGTGGTCTGGGCGCAATCGAGAGTGGTGCATGGGCCGCGGGCGGGGCGGCGCTGGGTATCTTGTCCGGCGGCTTGATCTGCTATGCCCAGGATGGCGACGAAGACGGCGACGGCGTTTTCGACCGACGCGACCGTTGCGCTGATACTCCCGCCAATACCCCGGTCGACCATCGCGGTTGCCTGGTGCCGCAGTACCCGGACAGTGTCCAGGCCGAGCCTGCGCAATCCGAAGTCATTACTCTGAGCGATGTACTGTTTGTCTTCAATCAATCCGAGCTGACCCCGACGGCGAAGAGTCAACTGGATGCGTTGATGAGCAAGTTCGAGGATGCCGATGTGGTCAGCATCAAGGTGGTCGGCCATACCGACAGCGTCGGTTCGGATGCCTATAACCAGGCCTTGTCGGAACGGCGTGCCAGCAGCGTGGCGGAATACCTGTTGAGCCAGGGTGTGGCGCCGAACAAAGTCACCAGCGAAGGCAAGGGCAAGAGCCAACCGATCGCCGACAACGAAACAGAAGAGGGCCGTGCGAAAAACCGTCGCGTGGAGCTGCATATAAACCGCTGAGCCAAGAGATAGAGCCGTCGGGCGACGGGTGTGATCGCTGCGACGGCCGTTCGGCGGCCCTAATGAAGATTTTTCCGTTGCCCTCTGGCTTATCCCGCGTGGAAGCCGTTACTGTGCGCGCAAACAATAATTCTCATCGGGGGCGCGTATGAAAGTCTTATGGGGGCTGGGGCGGTTACTGACCTTGCTGTTCTGGTCGGTAGTGCTGGTCAATCTGCTCACACCGTTTGTCTTTCCGCTGCACCCGTTGGTCAATCTGGCCGGCGGCCTGTTGGGGGTCATCCATCTTCTGGAAGCGTTGCTGTGCTATCGCAGCCTTCGAGGTCGCGCCCATCCCTGGCTTGACCGCCTGAAGATCGTCATTTTTGGCGTATTCCATCTGCAAACCATTCCAGCCCCCACCGCTTCGAAGGCTTCCCATGCGTAAACTCTGTCTGCTCGCCGCACTCATCAGCCCATTGGCCAGCGCACAGGTGGTGAGTGTCGAAACCAACTCGCTGATGCGCTTGCCCAACACCGCCAGCACCCTGCAACTGGAACGCCTGGAAGTGGCCGATTACGGCACCTTGCTGATTCCATCGAACGTCACGGAAGTCACCGTGGGTGAATTGCATCTGGGGCGTGAAGCGCGCATTGCCATCGTGCCGGGGGAACAGGCGCTGGCGCTGAAGGTCCGTCGCGCTGATATGTCCGAAGGCAGCCAGATCACCTCCCGTGGCGCCCCCGGGACTTACCAGAAGGCCGCTCGATCCGGGCGCAACCTTGATTTGCAGATCAAGACACTGAACGCAGCGCAATTGATCGTTGATGCTCGCGGTGGTGCGGGCGCACCGGGCTTCGTTGGCCTTGATGGGGCCAACGGCCAGGAACCGGGTTGCACCTGGGGGCAGGCGGGGCGCGGTGCCGATGGCAGTGATGGCAGCAATGGCCAACCGGGAGCACCGGGGGCGCTGGTCAAGCTGGCAGTGCCGCACGACTTCCCGGCAGACCGGATCAAGGTTCAGGTGGCTGGCGGTGCCGGTGGCCTGGCCGGCCCAGGCGGCAAACCGGGCGCGGGTGGCAAGGCCAAGGGCTGTCTGATTTACAAGGCTGATGGCGGCAAGAGCGGTAAACCCGGGGCTGATGGTCAGCCTGGGCCGGAAGGCGCGGCGGGTTCGGTGACAGTGCAGCGGTTGTAAGAAACACCGAGAGCCCTGTGGCGAGGGGGCTTGCCCCTCGCCACAAAAGCTCGGCAGATTCAAAACATCGGCCGAGCCGCAGCAATCGCCACCAAAGCCAACCCCACCAGCAGATTGATCCCCACCAACCGGCGAATCCGCCCCAGTATCGCCGCCCCGGCTGGCCAATCCTGCTCGGCCACGGCGGTGCGCAGTTCCGGCAGCATCAGCGCCTGAATGCGGATAAACAGTGCGGTCATCACCACATACAAGCCCATCATCACCTGCACATAGCGCGGCGCGGCTTCAAAACCATTGAATTGCATGTGCAGCATGCTCACGCCGCTGACCGGCAACAGCACCACCGCCACCCAGACCCAGCGGAAAAAGCCTTGAAACACTTCTACCCACAGCTTCAACCGGGCAGGGCCTTCAAGTGCCTTGATCGCGGCGGGGCGCAGGACCATCCAGGCGAAAAACATGCCGCCGACCCAGACCAGGGCCGCCAGTACATGCAGGCTATAAACGAGGCTAAAAGGTGTCATTGGGTTACTCCGTTCTGCGCGGGATTCATTAGCGGGGTATGATAGCGACCAAACCGAACCACTGAAAATTTATCCAGCGTTTTTGCGCCCGACAATCCATGATCAGCACTGAACTCAAAACCACGATCCAGGGCGCCTACTCGCGTTTTCTCGAAGCCAAGAGCCTCAAGCCGCGCTACGGCCAACGCCTGATGATCGCCGAAGTTGCCAAGGTCCTGGGTGACATCGACACCGACGACGAAGGCCGGCGCAGTGGCGACCCCGCGATTGTCGCGGTGGAAGCCGGCACCGGTACCGGCAAGACCGTGGCCTACAGCCTGGCGGCGATTCCTACGGCGAAGGCCGCCGGCAAGCGCCTGGTGATCGCCACGGCGACCGTGGCCCTGCAGGAGCAGATCGTCTACAAGGACTTGCCTGACCTGATGCGCAATAGCGGGCTGAATTTCAGCTTCGCCCTGGCCAAGGGGCGCGGGCGCTACATGTGCCTGTCCAAGCTCGACATGTTGCTCCAGGAAGGTCACGCGCAGACCGCCACCGCTCAGTTGTTCGAAGAAGAAGGATTCAAGATCGAGGTCGACGAGGCCAGCCAGAAGCTGTTCACCAGCATGATCGAGAAACTCGCCGGCAATAAGTGGGACGGCGACCGCGACAGTTGGTCCACCGCCCTCGAAGACGCCGACTGGGCGCGCCTGACCACCGACCACAGCCAGTGCACCAACCGTCATTGCCCGAACTTCGGCCAGTGCGCCTTCTACAAGGCCCGCGAAGGCATGGGCAAAGTCGACGTGATCGTCACCAATCACGACATGGTCCTGGCCGACCTGGCCCTGGGCGGCGGCGCCGTGCTGCCGGACCCGCGCGATACCATCTACGTGTTCGACGAAGGCCATCACCTGCCGGACAAGGCCATCGGCCACTTCGCCCATTACACACGCCTGCGCTCCACCGCCGACTGGCTGGAAACCACCGCCAAGAACCTCACCAAACTGCTGGCCCAGCACCCGCTGCCGGGGGACCTGGGCAAGTTGATCGAGCAGGTGCCGGAGCTGGCGCGGGAGATCAAGACCCAGCAGCAGTTCATGTTCACCGCGTGCGAACAGATTGCCGATTTCAAGCCCGGCGAAGACGTCGAAGGCCGCGAGCGCCCGCGTCACCGATTCGTCGGCGGGGTGATCCCCGAGCACATGCGTGAAATGGGCATCGAGCTGAAGAAAGGCTTCGCACGGCTGACCGATTTGTTCACCCGCCTGACCGAGTTGCTCAAGGAAGGCATGGACGGCGAGGTCAACATCGGCATCGCCAGCAACCAGGCCGAAGAGTGGTATCCACTGTTCGGCAGTCTGTTGTCGCGTTCTTCCGGCAACTGGGAGCTGTGGACCGCCTTCACCGTCGAAGACCCGGAAGACAACCCGCCCATGGCTCGCTGGCTGACCCTGGCCGAAAGTGGTTCGCTGTTCGATATCGAGGTCAACGCAAGTCCCATCCTCGCGGCGGAAATGCTTCGCCGCAACCTGTGGAACGTGGCCTATGGCTGCCTGGTGACGTCGGCGACCCTGACTGCCCTCGGCACCTTCGACCGCTTCCGCATGCGTGCGGGCCTGCCGAAAAAGGCCGTGACGGCGGTGGTGCCAAGCCCCTTCCATCATGCCGATGCCGGTGTGTTGCGGGTGCCGAACCTGAACGCCGATCCCCGTGATGCAGCGGCGCATACCGCCGCGATCATTCGTGACCTGCCTGAATTGGTCGAGGGCTCGCGGGGCACGCTGGTGCTGTTTTCCTCGCGTAAACAGATGCAGGACGTGTTCGACGGCCTGGACCGCGACTGGCGCAAGCAAGTGTTCATCCAGGGCAACCTGTCGAAACAGGAAACACTCAACAAGCACAAGGCGCGGGTCGATGGCGGGGATTCCAGCGTGTTGTTCGGCCTGGCGAGTTTCGCCGAAGGTGTCGACTTGCCCGGCGCCTATTGCGAGCACGTGGTCATTGCCAAAATTCCTTTCTCGGTACCTGATGATCCGGTCGAAGCGGCGCTGGCCGAGTGGATCGAAGCCCGGGGCGGCAATCCGTTCATGGAAATCTCCGTGCCGGACGCCTCGCTGAAGCTGGTCCAGGCCTGCGGTCGCTTGCTGCGCACCGAAGAAGACCGCGGCACCATCACCTTGCTCGACCGGCGCCTGGTGACCCAGCGCTATGGCAAAGCCATCCTCAACGCGTTGCCGCCGTTCCGTCGAGAAATTTCCTGAAGCACCGGTGGGCAGTTTTGCCCACCGCGTTGTCTATCTCTCTGCCATCGCTTTTCCACTGGCCCATTGAAGGTCGTTAGGGAGAATTTCGTTCTCATGATTTGCCGTTCGTTGCCTGCTGTTTTTGCCCTGCTGTTCGCAACACCGCTGTTGGCCGCCCCCGCCAGCCAGCAGACGCTGTTCAACTTTGTGCGCCCCGCCGACGTGGTCCAGGTGGCGACTCAGGACGCCAGCCTGCCACAATCCAACGCCGAGCAAACCCCCGAGGGCGAGGTGCTGCGCCGGGTGACGTTCAACCCGGTCGCCCGACCGACGTTGCGCCTGACCCCGCAAACCGGCGCCTGGGACTGGTCGCAGTCGGGCGTCATGAGCCTGCGGATCCAGAGCGCGATGAACTGGGCCTTGACCCTGTATGTGACCATCCAGAGCAACGACGGCAAGACACTGGTCAGCCGCGTCGATCTGCCGGCGGGGCCTGCGCAAACCCTGTTGGTGCCTTTGCAAGCGACATCACCGCTGAGCCAGGGCATGAAGGCTGGCCCGCCGATGCCGATGACCGTCGAGGGTCAGCGGGTGTTGCTGGCCAGCAGCGCTGGTGAACTGGATCGCAGCCAGGTGGTGTCGGTGAGCTTGTCGATGGACCAGCCCAAAGCCGCGCAAAGCATCTTGTTGGAACGCTTTGGTGTGCAGGACGGCGAGTCGGTCAGCCAAGCCGTGTATGGCGGGTTGGTGGATGCTTACGGCCAGTCGACCCGGGACAAATGGCCGGAAAAAATCAGCAGCGACGAACAATTGAAAAGCGCCGCCAGCAAGGAGCAACTGCAACTGAAAGCCTGGCTGGCCGAGCGCGAGAAGTCCTCCCTGGACAAGTTCGGTGGTTTGACCAAAGGCCCGTCATTCAAGGCCAGTGGCTTTTTCCGCACCGAGAAACGCGACGGACGCTGGTATCTGGTGACGCCCGAGGGGCACCCGTTTTATTCCCTGGGGGTCAATACCGTGGCCCCGGATGTCAACCAGACCTACGTGGCCGGTCGCGAGTGGATGTTCGAATCCCTGCCCAAGGCTGACGAGACCTTGGCCAGCCACTACGGCGAAGGCGACAACCGTGGCGGCAACGGTGCCGATCAAGGGCGCGGCTACAATGCCGGGCGCTGGTACGACTTCTACGGTGCCAATCTGCAGCGCCTGTATGGCGATCCGTGCGTAAAGGGTAGCGATACCAAGGCCGGTGTCGCCGAAGCGGCCAAGACCGAAGCGACAACCGCAGAGCAAAAAACTGCCGAACCGTGCAAGGCGTTGTTCGACGAGCAGCGCTGGGCCACTCACACCCTTGATCGCTTGCAGGCCTGGGGCTTCAACACTATCGGCAACTGGAGCGCACCCGTACTGGGCGATGCTGATCGCGTGCCGTACACCTTGTCGCTGTCGATCGTCGGCGACTACGCCAGCATCAGCACCGGCACCGACTGGTGGGGCGGCATGCCCGACCCATTCGACCCGCGTTTCGCCATGGCCACCGAGCGTGCAGTGGCGATTGCTGCCCGCGACCATCGTGACGATCCTTGGCTGATCGGTTACTACGCCGACAACGAACTGGCCTGGGCCGGTCCCGGCGACGACCCGAAAGCCCGTTATGCCCTGGCCTACGGCACCTTGAAAATGACCACCGACGTGCCGGCCAAGCGTGCATTCCTCAAGCAGCTGCGTGACAAATACCGCAATCAGGCTGGCCTGTCGAAGGCCTGGGGCATTGATCTGCCAGCCTGGGAGCTGATGGAAGATCCGGGGTTCGTACCGCCGCTCCCGAGTGCCGAGCACCCGGAAATCGAAGCCGACTTCAAATACTTCCAGAAGGTCTTTGCCGACACTTACTTCAAGACCATCTCCGACTCACTCAAGTGGCACGCGCCGAACCAGTTGCTGCTCGGTGGCCGGTTCGCGATCAGCACGCCGCAAGCCGTGGAGGCCTGTGCCCAGTATTGCGACGTGTTGAGCTTCAACATGTACACCCTGCAACCCCAGGATGGCTACGACTTCGCCAAGCTGCGCAGTCTCGACAAACCGGTGCTGATCACCGAGTTCAATTTCGGTTCGGTTGATCGTGGCCCGTTCTGGGGCGGTGTCACGCCATTGGCGAAAGAGGAAGACCGCGGTCCGGCGTACGCCAACTTCCTCAAGCAGGCATTGAGCGAGCCGTCGATTGTTGGCGTGCATTGGTTCCAGTACCTCGATCAACCGGTCACCGGGCGCTTGCTTGACGGTGAAAACGGTCACTTCGGGTTGGTGGGCATTACTGATCTGCCGTTCCAGGGTTTTGTCGACAGCGTGCGCAAGAGCAACCTGGCGACAGTCGAGCAACTGGGCAAAGAGACCGAGAAGGCTGCGGCCGCCGTCGACAAAGCCAGCCACGACGCCGAGGGCGGCCGCAAGGCCGAGGCCGGCAAGGGGCCGGGGAAGGGCGCAGGTGGGCATTCCGGCAAAGGCCATTAATCCCTGAAACCGCGTCATCGTTCTTCGCGAGCAGGCTCGCTCCCACTTTGGAATTCATTCTCCTGTGGGAGCGAGCCTGCTCGCGAAGGCGTCATTAGCATCACCACTGCATTTCAAGTTGATGGCAGAGCGACCGCCCAGCCCAACCCTGTTCCCAAAACCCTCAAGGGCTGGAACAATGCCGACCACTTTGTAGAGCGTTAATCCGGGGAGTTGCGGGTGCAGATTCAGGGTCATTACGAGCTTAAGTTCGAAGCGGTGCGAGAGGCGTTCGCGGCGCTGTTCGACGATCCCCAGGAGCGTGGCGCAGCGTTGTGCATCCAGGTCGGTGGCGAAACTGTCCTCGATCTGTGGGCCGGCACTGCCGACAAGGACGGGGCCGAGGCCTGGCACAGCGATACCATCGCCAACCTGTTCTCCTGCACCAAGACCTTTACCGCCGTCACAGCGCTGCAACTGGTGGCCGAAGGCAAGCTGCAACTGGATGCCCCGGTTGCGCGCTACTGGCCCGAATTTGCCGCTGCCGGCAAAGAGTCCGTCACCCTGCGCCAACTGCTTTGCCATCAAGCCGGTCTTCCGGCATTGCGCGAGTTGCTGGCCCCCGAAGCCCTTTACGACTGGCAAACCATGGTCGACGCCCTGGCCGCCGAAACGCCGTGGTGGACGCCGGGCGAAGGCCACGGTTACGCGGCGATCACCTATGGCTGGCTGATCGGCGAATTGCTGCGCCGTGCCGACGGTCGCGGGCCGGGTGAATCCATCGTCGCGCGGGTCGCCAAACCGTTGGGCCTGGACTTCCATGTCGGCCTGGCCGACGAAGAGTTCCATCGCGTGGCCCATATTGCGCGGGGCAAGGGCAATGTCGGCGATGCCGCCGCCCAACGCCTGCTGCAAGTGACCATGCGTGAGCCAACGGCCATGACGACCCGGGCGTTCACTAACCCGCCGTCGATCATGACCAGCACCAACAAACCCGAGTGGCGACGTATGCAACAGCCGGCCGCCAATGGTCATGGCAACGCCCGCAGCCTGGCCGGGTTCTACGCCGGCCTGCTGGATGGCAGCCTGCTGGAAAGCGAAATGCTCGATGAACTGACCCGCGAGCACAGCCTCGGCGAGGACAAGACTTTACTGACCCGGACCCGTTTCGGCCTGGGTTGCATGCTCGATCAACCGGACGTTGCCAATGCCACCTTCGGCCTTGGCCCGCGGGCGTTTGGTCATCCGGGTGCCGGCGGCTCCATCGGTTTTGCCGACCCGGAGCACGATGTGGCTTTCGGATTTGTGACAAATACCCTGGGGCCGTACGTCTTGATGGACCCGCGCGCGCAAAAGCTGGTGCGGGTTCTGGCCACTTGTCTGTAAAAACGACTATCGGGTTCCAGGGCTGGAACCCGTTAGCCTTTCCAGTTTCAAAGCGTCTGCTTCTACCGGCCAATGTGGCCTGATTTTTTTGACTTCATTTTTGTGGATATCCAATGTCATCCAATAAAACCCTCGCCTTGGCCCTGTGCTTCGCTATTACCGGTTGCGCACAGACTCCACAGAAAGACGCGACGGCACCTGTCGCCAAGACTGAAAGCGGCAGCCACTGGTACTGGCCGTTCAGTTCCGACGATAGTGCAGGCAAGCCCGTGGCCAAGCCGGAGGTGAAACCTGAAGTCAAACCGGTTGCGGTGGCCAAGGCCAAGGCCGAAACCGATAGCGGCAGCAAGTGGTGGTGGCCGTTCGGCGGTAGCGAGCAGAGCACCGCCAAGGTTGTGCCGATGCCCGACCCGAAAGTCACCCAGGCCTGGCTTGACGACTACGAACCGCGTCTGCGCGAGGCGGTCAAGGGCAGCAACATGCAACTCGAGCGCCGCGAAAATGTGCTGGTGGTGACTGCGCCGGTCGAAGGCTCGTTCAACCCGGATCGTCCGGCCATGTTGCTGCCGGTCACGCTCGGCCCGTTCACTCGCGTTGCCAAGATCCTTGAAGCCGATCCAAAGACCGCTGTGTTGATCCTCGGCCACAGCGATACGTCTGGTGCTGCGGCTGCCAACGTCAAGTTGAGCCAGGAGCGTGCCCAGTCCATTGCGGCGATTTTCCGTCTCAGTGGTTTGCAGCGTGATCGCTTGATGCTGCGCGGCCTTGGCGGTGATGCGCCGCGTGCAGCCAACGACAGCGTGCAAGGTCGTGCGTTGAACCGTCGCGTGGAACTGCTGGTGACCCCGCAAAACACCATGGTCGCACTGCTGAGCAAGTACAACATGCCGGCTCCGGCACCGGTGACCATGGTTGCTGCCACGGACGCCAAGCCGGTCGCCAAGCCTGTGACACCGGCCCCTGCGACTAAAAAGGCTGCTGTTCCAGCGACGAAAAAAGCGCCAGCGAAAAAAGCGCCGGCCAAGAAAACACCTGCGAAAACTGCAACGCCGGTGAAGAAAACCACGCCAGCCAAAGCCTCCACGGCTGACAAGAAAGTCGCCGCCACCGATACTGCAAAGCAGTGATTCGTTAACCAAAAGGAATGCGCCATGACCCAGGGCCTGGCTGATATGCGTCGTGACTACACCCGTGATGGCCTGACCGAGGCACAAGCCCCGGCCGAGCCGTTTGCGCTGTTCCACCAGTGGTTCGCCGACGCGGTGAAAACCGAACAGGTGCCGGTGGAAGCCAACGCCATGACCCTGGCCACCGTTGACCAGGACGGTCGGCCGCACTGTCGCATTCTGTTGCTCAAGGGCCTGGACGAACTGGGCTTCACCTTTTTCACCAACTACGAAAGTGCCAAGGGCCAGCATCTGGCCGCGAATCCGTTCGCGGCCATGACGTTTTTCTGGCCGGCGCTGGAGCGCCAGGTGCGCATCGAAGGGCGGGTGGTGAAGGTGACGCCTGAGGAGTCCGACGCCTATTATCAGGTCCGCCCACTGGGCAGTCGCCTGGGAGCCTGGGCGTCGCCGCAGAGCCGGGTGATCGCCGATCGTAGCGAGCTCGAAGCGCTGCTCAAGGACACCGAGCAACGTTTCAGCGACACCCAGCCGCATTGCCCGGAACACTGGGGCGGTTATCGCCTGCTGCCGGAACGCATCGAATTCTGGCAGGGCCGCCCAAGCCGCCTGCACGACCGCCTCAATTACCGCCAGCAGGGTGCCGACTGGACTCTTGAACGTCTGGCACCCTGAGCAGCCTACCGATCGGGATAGCCTGCCGCAGCGGCCTCCAGCCACTTCGGCAGGTCTCGACGCTTGATCTTCTGCGCCTGAGCACTCGCCAATCGTTCGAGCATGAAGGCTTTTTTCTGCTCGTCCTTGCCCGCCAGTGCTAGCGCGAGGTCGCGGTCCATCCAGCGTTTGATCCGCACGTACAGCCACCAATGGAAGTACAAACCGGCAACAGTCGTGACGACGATGATAAAGTAGTCCATTGAAATCCTTGGCCAGTGGGGCAGTTTTCCGAATTTGCCGCTACTGTGTGAGTTCGTGGAGGCACCTTAACGGAGCCTGAATCAAACCAATTTTACCCGGGCGATGCCGTGACAGGCGTCAAGCTGCGGAGTTTAATGAACAACTGTTTCTTTGGAGTTGATGCTATGCGTAAGTCTGTTCTGCTGGTTGCTTCCTTTTCCACGATGGCGATGTTGCTCACTGGTTGCCAATCGAGCCTGACCGGTGACTCCTATTCCCGTGACGAGGCGCGTCGCGTGCAGACCGTTCGCATGGGCACCATCGAAGCATTGCGCCCGGTAAAAATCGAAGGCACCAAAACCCCGATCGGCGGCGCTGCAGGCGCAGTGGTCGGCGGCGTTGGCGGCAGCTCCATTGGCGGCGGCAAGGGCAGTATTGTTGCTGCGGTCATTGGCGCAGTCGCCGGCGGCCTGATCGGTTCGGCCGCAGAAGAAGGCCTGACCCGCACCCAGGGTGTGGAAATCACCGTGCGCGAAGACGATGGCAGCATGCGCGCCTACGTTCAGGAAGTTCAGCCGAACGAAGTGTTCCGTGTTGGCGAGCGTGTGCGCATCTCCAGCGTGGGTGGCACCAGCCGCGTTTCGCACTAAGCGCAAACACCGGATAAACAAAAAACCCGATCAGGTGACTGATCGGGTTTTTTGTTTTTCAGCTAGGTGAGTCTTGATTGCTGCCAGGCGTTGTCGCGGCTTATCAGGAGGCCAGCGCGGTGTTCTTGCGACTCGCCATCGCTGTCACCACATAACCGATCAGCGCTGCCAGAATCGACCCGGTCAGGATCCCCATGCGGTCCATTCCGGCGAAATCACTCACGCCCGGCTCGAAGGCCAGCGAGCCGACAAACAGGCTCATCGTGAAACCAATGCCGCAGAGAATCGCCACGCCGAGTATCTGGCCCCAGTTGGCGCCTTGGGGCAGGGCGGCGATACCGGTTTTCACTGCCAGCCAGGTCAGGCCGAAGACTCCGACAGTCTTGCCCAGCAGCAGCCCGATGGCGATACCCATGGGGACGTGGTGAGTGAAGCTTTCAACGGTGACACCGCTCAGGGACAGGCCGGCATTGGCAAAGGCGAACAGCGGCAGGATGCCGTAGGCCACCCACGGATGCAGGGCGTGTTCCAGGGTCAGCAATGGCGAAGGCTCGGCATTTTTCGTGCGCAGCGGAATGCAGAAGGCCAGGGTCACGCCGGCCAGCGTGGCGTGGACACCGCTCTTGAGCACGCAGACCCAGAGGATCAAGCCAATGATCATGTACGGCCCGAGCTTGACCACGCCAAGCCGGTTCATCCCGATCAGCGCTGTAATACAGGCCGCGGCCAGCGCCAGGGACAGGGTCGACAGCGCGCCGGAGTAGAAAATCGCAATGATGATGATCGCGCCGAGGTCGTCGATGATCGCCAGGGTCATCAGGAACAGTTTCAGCGATACCGGAACCCGTTTGCCCAGCAGCGCCAGCACGCCAAGGGCGAAGGCGATGTCGGTGGCGGTCGGAATTGCCCAGCCGTTGAGGGCCGGTGGCGTGTCGCGATTGAGGTACCAGTAGATCAGCGCCGGCACCACCATGCCACCAATGGCGGCGGCCCCGGGCAGGACGATTTGCGACGGTTTGGACAACTGGCCGTCGAGGACTTCGCGCTTCACTTCCAGGCCGATCAGCAGGAAGAACAGCGCCATCAGGCCGTCGTTGATCCACAGCAGCAAGGGCTTGGCGATTTTCAGCGCGCCGATCTGGGCCACCACGGGGGTGTCCAGCAGGCCGTTGTACAGCCACGACAGCGGCGAGTTATTGATAATCAGAGCCAGAACGGCAGCGGCGATCAGTAACAGACCGCTGGCAGCTTCCAACTGAAAGAAACGCGTGAAAGTGCTACGCAGAGGCAAGGTCGCTCTCCATCTGTGAATTCAAAAGGTGTTACACCCTAACAAGTACTGTTAGTTGTTAAAACAAAAGTTATATTCTTTTTTGTTATATGCCGTTACAGAGAGATCCCTCAGCACCGACCTGAGCCTAGCAGTTGCCGGGCGTATTGGATTTCAGCTGTACCTGTGCTGGACGCAGGATTTTTCCTAAGCTTGTTGGATGAGCCTTGTCATAAGGCCGACTCCTGCCCGATACAACGAGAAAACCATCATGAGCGACAACCGACAGTGGTCCCGCGAAGCGATCCGGATCATCGAAGCCGATTTCCAGCGCAGCGCCGACACCCACTTGATCCCCTTGCCGCTGCCGGGTTTTCCAGGCATCGAGTTGTACTTCAAGGATGAGTCCAGCCACCCCACGGGCAGCCTCAAGCACCGCCTGGCCCGTTCGCTGTTCCTGTATGCGCTGTGTAACGGCTGGCCCAAGCCCGGTGCGCCGGTCATTGAGGCATCCAGCGGTTCGACGGCGATTTCCGAAGCGTATTTCGCGCGCATGCTGGGCTTGCCGTTCATTGCGGTGATGCCGGCGACCACGTCCAAGGAAAAGATTGCACAGATCGCCTTCTACGGTGGCCAAAGCCACCTGGTGGACGATCCGACCCAGATCTACGCCGAGTCCGAGCGCCTGGCTCGAGAACACGACGGGCACTTCATCGACCAGTTCACCTACGCCGAGCGCGCCACCGACTGGCGGGCGAACAACAACATTGCCGAGTCGATCTTTCAGCAGATGCGCTTCGAGCAGCATCCGGAGCCGAGCTGGCTGATTTCCAGCCCCGGTACCGGCGGCACCACGGCCACACTGGGCCGATACGTGCGTTATCGCCAGCATTGCACCCGCGTGCTGTGTGCCGATGCCGAGCGTTCGGTGTTCTTCGATTACTACCAGACCGGCGATGCCAGCCTGCGACTGGACCACGGCTCGCGGATCGAAGGCATTGGCCGGCCGCGGGTGGAAGCGTCGTTTCTGCCCAAGGTGATCGACGCGATGGTCAAGGTGCCGGATGCCTTGTCGCTGGCGGCCATGCACTACCTGGCGGAGCGTCTGGGGCGGCATGTCGGCGGGTCGAGCGGGACCAACCTGATCGGTGCACTGATGGCCGCCCAGCACATGAAGGCGGCGGGGGAGACGGGGTCGATGGTGGCGATTCTGTGTGACAGCGGCGAGCGCTACGCCACGACCTATTACGATCAGGACTGGCTCAAGGCTCAGGGGTATGAACTGAGTGGTTTGATGGCTGCGGTGGCGGCGACGGTGGAGCGGGGTGAGCCGTTGCCGGCGAGCGTGCTGCGCGCCAATATCTGACACACAGAAGATCAAATGTGGGAGCGGGCTTGCTCGCGAAAGCGGTGGATCAGCCAACACATATGTTGGATGTGAAACCGTCTTCGCGAGCAAGCCCGCTCCCACATTAGAGTGGTATCAGGCCTCGATACCGAGAATATCCCGAGCCACAGCCTCGGCAATGCGAATCCCGTCAACACCCGCCGACAGAATCCCGCCCGCATAACCGGCACCTTCACCGGCCGGGAACAAGCCTTTTACGTTCAGGCTCTGCAACGACTCGTTGCGGGTAATGCGCAGCGGCGAGGAGGTGCGGGTCTCGATCCCGGTCAGCACCGCGTCGTGCAGCGAGTAACCACGAATCTGCTTCTCGAACGCTGGCAAGGCTTCGCGAATCGCTTCGATGGCGAATGCCGGCAGTGCCAGCGCCAGATCACCCAGGGCAACGCCCGGCTTGTAGGAAGGCTCGACGCTGCCCAGTTCGGTGGACGGTTTGCCCGCGATAAAATCGCCGACCAGTTGCGCGGGCGCTTCGTAGTTGCTGCCGCCCAGCACGAATGCGTGAGATTCCAGGCGTTCCTGTAACTCGATACCGGCCAGCGGGCCGCCCGGATAATCGACTTCCGGGGTGATGCCGACGACGATACCGGAGTTGGCATTGCGCTCGTTACGCGAGTACTGGCTCATGCCGTTGGTGACCACGCGGTTCGGCTCGGAAGTCGCCGCCACCACGGTGCCGCCCGGGCACATGCAGAAGCTGTAGACCGAACGGCCGTTCTTGGCGTGGTGCACCAGTTTGTAGTCGGCGGCGCCCAGTTTCGGGTGGCCGGCGTACTTGCCCAGGCGCGCACGGTCGATCAGCGACTGCGGGTGTTCGATGCGGAAACCCACCGAGAACGGCTTGGCTTCCATGAACACGCCACGGCCGTGGAGCATGCGGAAGGTGTCGCGGGCGCTGTGGCCGAGGGCGAGGATCACGTGTTTCGAGTGGATCTGCTCGCCGCCGTTGAGTTCGACACCGACCAGTTGGCCGTCTTCGATCAACACGTCGGTGACACGCTGCTGGAAGCGTACTTCACCGCCCAGGGCGCGAATCTGCTCACGCATGTTTTCCACCACGCCGGTCAGACGGAACGTACCAATGTGCGGCTTGCTGACGTAGAGGATTTCTTCCGGCGCACCGGCCTTGACGAACTCGTGCAGGACTTTGCGGCCAAGGAATTTCGGGTCCTTGATCTGGCTGTAGAGCTTGCCGTCGGAGAATGTCCCTGCGCCACCTTCACCGAACTGCACGTTGGATTCCGGGTTGAGCACGCTTTTGCGCCACAGGCCCCAGGTGTCCTTGGTGCGCTGGCGTACTTCGGTGCCGCGCTCGAGGATGATCGGCTTGAAGCCCATTTGCGCCAGCAGCAGCCCGGCGAAAATCCCGCACGGACCGAAGCCGACGACGATCGGCCGCGCGCTCAGGTCGGCCGGTGCCTGGCCTACTGCTTTGTAGCTGACATCCGGCGCCACGCTGACGTTACGGTCATCGGCAAACTTGTGCAGTACCGACGCCTCGTCGCGAACTTCAAGGTCGATGGTGTAGATGAAGCACAGTTCGGAGGACTTTTTGCGCGCATCGTAGCTGCGCTTGAACAAGGTGAAATCGAGCAGGTCATCGCTGGCAAGCCCTAAGCGCTGCACGATGGCAGGGCGCAGGTCTTCTTCGGGATGGTCGATCGGCAACTTGAGTTCGGTGATTCGTAACATGGCGGGATCCGGTTCGCGGGGCGCACAACTGCGCCAGGGCGTTTGAAGCCCGCGATTATAAGCCCCAAAGGCGCAGGCCCGTGAGGCTTAAACGATCAGTCGTCGCGCGATCCGCCGAAATACCCGCAGCCGCGCTGTACCTGACCGTCGATGCGCAGTTCGGCGCTCATGTGCTGGATGCTGCCAGTGCTGCTGTCGACGCAACGTTGCGGTGCAACCCAAAGTTCGATGTGCTGGTTGTTGGCTTCGGTGCTGAGGTTGAAACGACCATCGCCCAGTTGCTCCTCGACGTAAGGCACGGCCAACGGCGGCTGGCCGGCCCGCTCGAGGACCATGCCTTTGCCGCTGACTTTCACGCTCCACTCCGGGGTGTGGCCGGCGGCGCGCAGGATCAGCAGCTTGAAATTCTGATCGTCGCACACGTTGCCCGAGCGCTCGACGCGGTACAGCTGCTCCAGATCGAGCTGGCCGTCACCACCGCTGCCGGCCACAACCCGCCCGCGCACGTCGGCAAACAGCTTGCCCTGCTTGTCCGCCAGGTTTGCGGCCTGCTGCAGGACGCTAGTACCGCCCGTGTCGTTGACCACGTAACGGTTTGTCTGATTACACGGCTGGAACAGCAGTTTGCCGTCCGCCGCGGTCAACTGGCCTTGCATGCGTGTCTGGCCGACATGGGAGGCGTTCTGCCGCTCACCCTCGAACAACTGGCAAGCGGCGAACAGCGGAAGCAGGGCAACGAGGACTAAGGAACGGGCAACACGCATCTTGGGGTCTCCTGACAGGTGCCGCCACGTTACTCAGGCAAGCCTGTGATCACAAGGCTTGTGTGTCAGGGATTGAGTTGCCGGGGACGTCGCAGCATAGTGGCGCACTTGTCCAGGATCGGGCCCACTTTGGCATGAACCAACACCTGTCTGTTTTCCCCAAACGGCTGTACGTATTGGATGCACTGCGCGGTATCGCGGCGTTGGCGGTGGTGTTCTGGCACTGGCAGCACTTCTTTTTTCAAGGGGCAGTGCCGGGTCCGCTGCAAACCGGGCAGCAACCTTTCTACAGCCTGTTCTCATTGTTTTATCAGCATGGGGGCGATGCGGTTGCGCTGTTCTTCAGCTTGTCCGGGTTCATCTTTTTCTGGTTGTTCGGTCATGCCGTGGCGCGCAGAGAGCTGACCGCAAAACAGTTTTTCATCGAGCGTTTCAGCCGTATCTATCCGCTGTATCTGGCAACCTTCGGCGCTGTTGCGCTGCTACAGATGGTCTACACAGGGTATGAGGGAAACGCTTTTGTTTATCCGTTCAATGATGTCTATCACGGCGTGTTGAACATTTTTCTCGCCCCTGCGTGGGGATTGGAACAAGGCTGGTCTTTCAACGGCCCGGCCTGGTCGATCTCTGTTGAAGTGCTGCTCTACGCGGCGTTCTTCTTGCTGTGGCGCTATTCACCTTTTCCAGCGCTGATCAGCTTTTTGTTGATCGCCGTGGCGGCCTGGATCTTTCCTGCACAGTACAAAATCACCCTTGGCGTGTTCAGTTTTTTCTGCGGTGGCGTTGGTTATGTGTGGCTGGCGTGGCTGCTGCAACGGGCGCCCGCTCGTTGGGTGGGCGTTTGTTTAACGACAGGTTGTGCAGCGGGATGGTGGCTGTTTGGCGCTGATCAGCCGCTGATCAAGTTTGCGCTGTTGTTTCCGCTGACGATCATGGCCATTGCGGCGTGTCATCAGTTGCTGGAACCGGTCGCCCGGCGTTTGGCGTGGCTGGGTGATATCAGCTACGCCGCCTATTTGCTGCACTTCCCACTGCAAATTATCGCCGCGCTGCTGGCGGATAAATTCTTCCCGGGGCGTAGCATCTTTTATCAACCCTGGACGTTGCTGCTGTTTTTTTCGGTACTGATCGGTGCCAGCCTGATCTGTCATCGATGGTTCGAACGGCCGATGCAACAGTGGCTGCGACAGTTCGGGCGCGAGCGCCTGGCGAACGGCGTGATCGCTCGCCAGTAACGCGTCTGTCAGGAAGGACGGTCAGCCGACGTGATAGGTCTGACCTGTTTGCAGGCCTTCCACGCTTTTGGCGTAGGCCAAGGCCACATCTACCGCAGGAACCGGCTTGTAGCCGCGGAAGTACGGGGCATAGCTGCCCATGGCTTCGACGAGCACAGTCGGGCTGATGGAATTCACCCGCAGACCGCGTGGCAGTTCGATGGCGGCGGCGCGGACGAAGCTGTCCAGTGCACCGTTGACCAGTGCTGCCGAGGCACCGCTGTAGATCGGATCGTGGCTGAGTACGCCGGTGGTGAAGGTGAACGAAGCGCCGTCGTTGGCGAACTCGCGGCCGATCAGCAGCAGATTGACCTGGCCCATGAGCTTGTCTTTCAGGCCCAGGGCAAAGCTCTCTTCGGTCATCTCGCTGAGTGGTGCGAAGGTCACGTTGCCGGCGGCACACACCAGTGCATCGAATTTGCCGGTCTGCTCGAACAGTTTGCGAATCGAGGTACTGTCACTGATGTCCACCTGAAAGTCGCCGCTGGTGCGACCGATGCGGATGATTTCATGGCGTTGCGACAGTTCCTTGTCGACGGCCGAACCGATGGTGCCGCCTGCGCCGATCAAAAGAATTTTCATGAAAGCTGATCCTCGTAGTGGGTTGAACGAGGTATCAGTTTAGGGTGGTTTTTTCCGTAGATAAGCGCACTAATAGGCAACCTTTGGTTTTCAAATGGAAACAATCCATGAGCGAGATGGATGACCTCGCCGCGTTCGCGGTGTTGATCGAAGCGGGAAGTTTCACCCTGGCGGCGCAGCAGCTCGGTTGCAGCAAAGGCCAACTGTCCAAGCGCATCAGCCAGCTGGAAGCGCAGTTTTCCGTGGTGTTGTTGCAACGTACCACCCGCCGCTTGAGCCTGACCGCCGCCGGTGCTGCGTTGTTGCCACAGGCCCAGGCGCTGGTGGTGCAAGTCGAGCGGGCGCGCCAGGCCCTGGCGCGTCTGAAGGACGACATGGCTGGCCCGGTGCGGATGACGGTGCCGGTGTCGCTCGGGGAAACCTTCTTCGATGGCCTGTTGCTGGAGTTCTCCGCCAAGTATCCCCAGGTGCAGATCGAGCTGGAGCTCAATAACAGCTACCGCGAACTGTCTCGCGACGGCTTCGATCTGGCGATTCGTTCCGACGTGGCCATTGACCAGCGACTGGTGGCGCGTCCGCTGCTGGCGTGGCAAGAGCTGACCTGTGCCAGCCCGGCTTATCTGGAGCAATACGGTGAACCGCAAACGCCCCAGGCGCTGGCCGAGCATCGCTGTCTGCTCAACAGTCACTACAGCGGCCGCGAGGAATGGCTGTATCACCAGCAGCACGAGTTATTGCGGGTGCGGGTGTCGGGGCTCTTCGCCAGCAACCACTACAACCTGTTGAAGAAGGCCGCACTGGTCGGTGCCGGTATTGCACGCCTGCCATCCTACTGTTTGCCAACAGAACTGGCCGACGGGCGTTTGCGATGGCTCCTGCGCGATTATCAGACTCGCAGCATGCCGATGTACCTGGTGCATCCGTATCAGGGCGGATTGCCCAAGCGTACGCAGGTACTGGCGGATTATCTGATCGGGTGGTTCAAGCGCAGTGGGGAGGTACTGGATCGGCTGTAGGAGCTGCCGAAGGCTGCGATCTTTTGACTTTGAACTTTCAGGACCGTGGTGAGCCAAGAGCAAGATCAAAAGATCGCAGCCTTCGGCAGCTCCTACACTGAGCATGTCCTTCATAAAAAAACGGCCCGCAAAGGCCGTTTTTTGTTTACCGCAATGGCTCAACCACCGAGGTACGCTTCGCGCACTTTCGGGTCGGTCAGCAGTGCTTCACCGGTGCCTTGCATCACCACCCGGCCGTTCTCCAGAACGTAGGCACGGTCAGCGATCTTCAGCGCCTGGTTGGCGTTCTGCTCGACCAGGAACACCGTCACACCGTCCTTGCGCAGCTGTTCGATGATGTCGAAGATCTGCTGGATGATGATCGGTGCCAGGCCCAGGGAAGGCTCGTCGAGCAGCAACAGCTTGGGCTTGCTCATCAACGCACGGCCGATGGCGAGCATTTGCTGTTCGCCGCCGGACATGGTGCCGCCGCGCTGGTCGAAGCGCTCTTTCAGGCGTGGGAAAAGTCCGAGAACCTTGTCCATTTGTTCCTGATAATCGCCCTTGGCGGTGAAGAAACCACCCATGGAGAGGTTTTCTTCCACGGTCAAACGGGAAAACACCCGACGACCTTCCGGCACCACGGCAATGCTCTTGCGCATGATCTGCGAGGATTCCTGGCCGATCAGTTCCTCACCCATGTAGCGGATGCTGCCGCTGTGGGCGCGCGGCGAACCGCACAGGGTCATCAGCAGAGTGGACTTGCCGGCACCGTTGGCACCGATCAGAGTCACGATCTCGCCCTGGCGGACTTCGACGTTGACGCTGTGCAGGGCCTGGATCTTGCCATAGAAGGTGGAAACGTTTTCGAACTGCAGCATTTACGCTTCCCCCAGGTAGGCTTTGATCACTTCAGGATTGTCGCGGATCTGTTCCGGCGTGCCGTTGGCCAGGGGCGTGCCCTGGTTGATCACGACGATGTGGTCGGAAATGCTCATGACCAGTTTCATGTCGTGTTCGATCAGCAGCACGGTGACGTTGTGCTCTTCACGCAGCACGCTGATCAGCGCCTTGAGGTCCTCGGTTTCCTTCGGGTTCAGGCCGGCGGCCGGTTCGTCGAGCATGAGGATCCGCGGACGGGTCATCATGCAGCGAGCGATTTCCAGGCGGCGTTGCTGACCATAGGCCAGGGTGCCGGCCGGGCGGTTGGCGAACTCCTTGAGGTGAACCTTTTCCAGCCAGTACTCGGCGTATTCCATGGCCTCGCGTTCGCTTTTGCGGAACGCCGGGGTCTTGAACAGGCCGGCCAGGAAGTTGGTGTTCAGGTGACGGTGCTGAGCGATCAAGAGGTTCTCGACCGCCGTCATGTCCTTGAACAACCGCACGTTCTGGAAGGTACGTACCACGCCCTTGAGGGCGATCTTGTGGCCGGGCAGGCCCTCGATCGATTCGCCATCGAGCAGGATGCTGCCGCCGCTCGGCTTGTAGAAGCCGGTCAGGCAGTTGAACACGGTGGTTTTGCCGGCGCCGTTGGGGCCGATCAGTGCCACGACCTGTTTTTCCTTCACGCTCAAGGCCACGCCGTTGACCGCCAGCAAGCCGCCGAAGCGCATGCTCAAATTTTCTACTTTCAGGATCTCGCGGCTCATTTGCGCAGCTCCATGTGAGGGCGTTGCATGGGCAGCAGACCTTGAGGACGCCAGATCATCATCAGCACCATCAAGGCGCCGAACATCAACATGCGGTACTCACTGAACTCACGCATCATTTCCGGCAACAGGATCATCACCGTGGCTGCGAGCACCACGCCCAATTGCGAGCCCATGCCGCCCAACACGACGATGGCGAGAATGGTCGCCGACTCGATGAAGGTGAAGGACTCCGGTGTCACCAGGCCCTGACGCGCGGCGAAGAAGCTGCCGGCGAAACCGGCGAAGCAGGCGCCCAGGGTGAAGGCTGAAAGCTTGATGATCGTCGGGTTCAGACCCAACGCACGGCAGGCGATTTCATCTTCACGCAGCGCTTCCCAGGCACGACCCAGGGGCATGCGCAGCAAGCGATTGATGACGAACAGTGCGAACAGCGCAAGGAACAATGCGACCAGGTAAAGGAAAATCACCTTGTTGATCGAGTTGTATTCCAGGCCGAAGTACTCGTGGAACGTCTGCAGGCCTTCAGCGGCTTTACGTTCGAAGGTCAGGCCGAAGAACGTTGGCTTCTCGATGTTGCTGATGCCGTTCGGGCCGCCGGTGATGTCGGTCAGGTTACGCAGGAACAGACGGATGATTTCACCGAAGCCCAGGGTCACGATCGCCAGGTAGTCACCGCGCAGGCGCAGTACCGGGAAACCGAGCAGGAAGCCGAAAGTGGCCGCCATCATCCCGGCGATCGGCAGACAGATCCAGAAGCTCAGGCCGTAGTAATGCGACAGCAGGGCATAACTGTAGGCGCCGACGGCATAGAAGCCGACGTAACCGAGGTCGAGCAGACCGGCCAGGCCGACCACGATGTTCAGGCCGAGGCCGAGCATCACGTAGATCAGCACCAGCGTGGCGATATCCACCGCACCGCGAGAGCCGAAGAACGGCCAGACCAGGGCACCGGCGATCAGCGCGATGATGATCCAGCGCTGAGTGGTCGGCAGGGTCAGGAAGTTACTGGCCTTGGCCGGCATCAGCGGCATGCTTGGCGAAGAACGCCAGGCCGAGCTGATCTGCTGGTCGAACAATACCCGCAGGAACATCAGTACCGAGCACACCGCGATGGTGATCAGGGTGGCGTCGCTGGTGCCATGAACTTCGAGGTTGATGCCGACGATGGTCAGCTTCAGACCGAGTACCGGGTAGGCCACGGCCCACACCAGCAAAGCGCTGAACAGCGCCTGTTTAAGATTCCTAGTCATACCTTCTCAACCTCCGGACGGCCCAGCAGGCCGGTTGGCCGGAACAACAGCACCAAAACCAGCAGACCGAACGCCACGACGTCCTTGTACTGGTCGCCGAATATATCGGCACCAAAGGCTTCCGCCACACCCAGCACCAGCCCGCCGAGCATGGCGCCCGGAATACTGCCGATACCGCCCAGCACCGCTGCGGTGAAGGCCTTGAGGCCGACGAGGAAACCGGCGTTCGGGTTGATCACGCCGTACTGCATGCTCAGCAGGACGGCGGCAATCGCTGCCAGCGCCGCACCGATGACGAAGGTCAGGGCGATGATGTTGTTGGTGTTGATACCCAGCAGGTTGGCCATCTTGATGTCTTCGGCACAGGCGCGGCAGGCGCGACCCAGGCGAGAACGGGAGATGAACAGCGTCAGGCCGAGCATGGCGACAAAGGTCACCACGAACACCACGATTTGCATGTAGGAAATCAGCACTTCATGTGCACCACCTGGCCCAAAGGCAAAGTTGCCCGGAATCAGGTTGGAGATGGATTTGTCCTTGGAGTCTTGCGCCAGCAGAACCGTGTTCTGCAGGAAGATCGACATGCCGATGGCGGAAATCAGCGGGATCAGACGGTTGCTGCCGCGCAGGGGGCGGTAGGCGATCCGTTCGATGCTGTAACCGTAGGCACTGGTGACGACGATGGTCGCGAGGAAAGCGGCGGTCATCAACAGCGGAACACTGTCGAGTCCCAGCATGGCAAGCCCGGCGATGGCGATGAACGCCACGTAGGAGCCAATCATGTATACCTCGCCGTGGGCGAAGTTGATCATTCCAATGATGCCGTAAACCATCGTATAGCCGATGGCGATCAGGGCATACGTGCTGCCAATGGTCAGGCCATTAACCAGCTGTTGGAAGAAGTGATAGATGTCAGGCATTACAGCGCTCCTAAAAACCTGATACGCATTTCACTGGTGGAGTCATTTTCCCGCCCGAGCCCCGTGGATCTGCATCCACTTCGAGTTCGGGGTTTGCCAGCGAACCGCTGATGACGGTTTTGAGATTTTCAGGTGGGGAGACTGGCGGATCACGCCAGCGCGGCCCAATACGTTCGTAAAACAAAGCCCACGGCACGCCGTGGGCTTTATTGGCAGTCAGTCAGGCAACGCCTTACTGAGGCTTGGCTTCAGTTTTAGGTTTGCCGAAGTGCCACTCGTAAACCACGAATTTGAAGTCTTTCAGGTCGCCTTTTTCGTCGAAGCTCAGGTCGCCGGTAGGCGTCTTGAAGGTGCCCGCGTGGATGGCTTCAGCCACTTTGGCGGAGTCTTCGGACTTGGCAGCCTTGATGCCGTCGGCGATCACGGTCACAGCCGAGTAGGCCGGGAACACGAACGGACCGCTCGGATCTTCTTTCTTGGCTTTGAACGCATCAGCCAGGGCAACGTTGGCCGGATCCTGGTCGAAGGATTTCGGCAGGGTCACCAGCAGGCCTTCGGAAGCGTCCTTGGCGATCTGCGAAATGGAGTCGTTACCCACGCCTTCCGGACCCATGAACTTGGCTTTCAGGCCTTTTTCCTGGGATTGACGCAGGATCAGGCCCAGCTCCGGGTGGTAGCCGCCGTAGTAGACGAAGTCGACGTTGGCTTGCTTGAGCTTGGCGATCATCGACGAGAAGTCTTTGTCGCCGGCGTTGATGCCTTCGAACACGGCAACCTTGACGCCTTTGCCTTCCAGGGTTTTCTTCACGGCGCTGGCGATGCCTTCACCGTATTGCTGTTTGTCGTGCAGAACAGCAACGATTTTCGGTTTTACGAAATCGGCAATGTAGTTACCGGCGGCAGGGCCCTGGGCGCTGTCCAGACCGATGGTGCGGAACACCATTTTGTAACCACGGGCGGTGATGTCCGGGCTGGTGGCAGCCGGGGTGATCATGATCACGCCTTCGTCTTCGTAGATGTCCGAAGCCGGCTGAGTGGAGCTGGAGCACAGGTGACCGACCACGAACTTGACGCCGTCGTTGACGACTTTGTTCGCGACTGCCACAGCTTGTTTCGGATCACAGGCGTCATCGTATTCAACGGCTACGAGTTTCTTGCCGTCTACGCCGCCCTTGGCGTTGATTTGCTCGATGGCCATTTTGGCGCCACTGAACTGCATGTCGCCGTATTGGGCTACAGGACCGGTTTTAGGGCCGGCGATGCCGATCTTGATGGTGTCAGCTGCGAACGAATGGCTGGCAACCCCGGCCAGAACCATAGCGGCAAACAGTTTGGAAATCTGCTTAGTAGCCTTAGTCATAGTGCTCCACTCTTACTGTTGTAGTTTTTATAGTCCTGGCGCCGAAAGCAGCAGAACCGGGTCAGATATCTGCGACATTCCCCGGAAAAGCCCCTCGGCAACTGTACCGGTACAGTGTAGAGCGCCGATTGTCAGCCTGGGAAGGCGGCGCCGGGGGACAAAACCTGCAAGTGTCGCTTTATTGAAAGTAAAAGACAGAATTGCGGCGGGGTGTTGAGGGGCTTATAGCCGGATTCAGTGCATTCCCTGGCTTTCCTGCGCTTTTCATTTCGGTCACTCAATTGCATCCGGGTTTTTCTGCCAGTCCACCGACGTTATCATCTGCGTCGATTTCTTTTCCGGACAGTCCCATGAATCAAGAACCTAGCACCCTCTATGCCAAGCTGCTTGGTGAAACCGCATCTATTACCTGGAAAGAGCTGGAGCCGTTCTTCGCCAAGGGTGCCCTATTGTGGGTCGATCCTGGCCTGGATCTGATCGCCGCCGCCGAGGCCGTGGCCCAGGATGAAGGGGAGAAAGTGGCTGCCTGGCTGGCCGCCGACAAGCTCGCCAAGCTGTCTGAAACGCGGGCGCTGGATCTTTTTGAGCGTGATCCGCAGCTGTGGGCCGTGGTTGTTTCGCCGTGGATTCTGGTTCAGGAAAGAGCGCAGGCTTAAAGGTCGCACCTTATTGGTGCGCTTCTTTCAGGGGGGAAAGTGTGTAGCCGAGTAGCGTGATGGCATGTTGCCGTAGAGAAAGGCCACAGCCTCACGGTGACGTAAACGTAACGGGAACAGTTGGGAGGGCAACTGAACGTCTGCTCAATTGTTTCTGGATGTTGATATGCAGTGAGTTCAAGGCCGTCATCGCGAGCAAGCTCGCTCCCACAGTTGACCGCGTTCTCTCAGAAAGAATGCGATCCCTGTGGGAGCGAGCTTGCTCGCGATGGGGGCGACGCGGTTTTGCGTCTTGTTAAGCCGTCTTGCCCGTATGGTTATTCAACGAAATAACCTTGGTCTTGCCGATGCGATGACGGTAGATCTCGCGCAGGTACTTGATCGATTTCTTCACGCAATCCCGGGACAGGCGGATGTCGTTGATCGAGACGAATTTTTCCTTGTCGTTGATCAGCTCGCGGTACTTCTTCTCGTACATCGGCTTGATCGCGTACCAGTTGGTATCGAGGATCTTCGCCGGGTTCTCGAATTCGTTGAGCAACTCGTCGATCCGGTCTTCATCGAACTGTTCGTTGATGATGAAGTCCAGGATCGAGTTGTCCAGGGTCTCGTCGAAGCGGTACGGGTTTTTCGCGAAGCAGCGCTTGATGAAGGCCACGATCAGCGTCAGGAAATCGTCCGAAAGGCACGGGCTCTTGGCGATCAGGGTGGTCAGCGACAGGTTGGCCGAAGCACCGATCACCAGCGCGTAGCGCTTGAGCGTGGTGTTGGGGAACAGGCTGTTGAGGTGAGTCTTCAACCGGTTCAAATCCATGTAGGACAGCTTGTAGTCCTTCGGCAAGGAAACGATCGACACCACCGATGAGCAATTCTTGAAGAAGTGCAGGTCATGCAGGGCCGCCGCGTCGTAACCCGAGTTCTTGTACTGCTCCAGCGACGCGCGATAACGCTTGGACTCGATCGGCAACAGGCTGATGCCTTCGATGGCCTGGGTGACCTTGTTGAAGTGCGGCAGGTCGATCGAACGGAAGAACAGGTCATCGATGTTCAGGCGCTGCGGCTCTTTCTCGAATACCTTGAATTTGTCGCTGCTCGGCGCCGGGGTTTCCGGCACCACGGACTCGGCGTAGGCAATGGCCACCGGGCCGGCCAGGCTCATGAACAGGTCGTTGGCGTCCAGGCGGATGGTTTCGCCGATGTCGATGCCGGCCCGACGGAAATAGTTCTGGTCGTAGTCGGTGGTCACCGCCTGGGCCGTCAGAATGTTGAAAATCTGCTGCGAGATGTACTGGTTGGCATGCTTTTCCATGGCATTGACATCAATGTTCTGGATATTGCCGTCATCGTTCTCTTCGGCGTAACGCATGATGTCGTTGGAGATCAGCATCATCGCGTTCCATGGGCGGATGCGGCCCATGACGCTGGCTTCGCTGCTGTCTTCGTTGGCGAAATTGTAGGAGAAGTCCCACTCTTCCGACAGGTATTTGCACAGCAGGCGGCCGGCGTTGATGTGCAACGCCTCGGACATTTCACTGCGGTGATCGGAAATGTTCGGCAGTACACAGATGCCACTGGTGAAGATCGGTTCGAAGACGAAGGAGTGGCCGCTCTTGCTGTCGTGCTCGTCCATCGGTTTGGTGTCGAACGTCTTGTTCATGTACGAGTGCTGCTGGGCCAGGCCGAATTCCGAGGCCATGCCCGAACCGGTACCGCCGCCGGCACTGAAGATCGAGAAATACAGGCGCGACTGGTTGGCCTTGATGCCGCAGCTGTCGATCAGGTACGAGTGAATCATTTTCCAGTCAGGGCTGGAGAAACGCTGGGTGTCCTTGTTCAGGATGATCTTGGCCAGGTACTGGCCAAGGATCGGCGCGTTACCGGCGCCACCGGCGTGGACTTCCGACAGGTCCATGATTTTCATTTTGCTGTAGTCGCGCAGGAAGCCGCTTTTTTCGCCCTTGCGCGAGAAGCGGATGCGGCCGGCGATGTCCTTGTCCAGGTCGCCGAGCATCACCAGCGGCTCGACCAGAAACACCGGCTTGGTGTTTTTGCTCTGGCCCAGGCGCAGGTTGTTGCGGATCCACTGGGCCGGGCTGTAGCCCTTTTCGGCAAAGCGCTTGTCCGGCGACAGGCGATCTTCGTTGTTGAATTCGTTGAGGTAGAACTTGCGGGCGTTGTACACCAGCTCCGCCACGTCCAGCGCAATGTTCGAGCCGCAGCGGCCCAGGCCGATCAGGCACACCGACGGGAATTCCTGGTCGCTGTGCTGTTCGTTGTCGCCTTCCAGGTGCGGTGCGCGCGGGAACACCATGTCGCGCAGGCCGTCGAGGTTGTCGAGGATGCGGTCGGTGTTGGTTTCGGTGAAGTACAGGTATTGCTGGGTCGCCAGCGGGCGCGATTGAATCAATGGCTTCGGTGATGACGGGCTGTTGGCCGCGGGGCTCAACGTCAGATCGGTTACCGCAGTGGCCGGGTTGTTTTTAGAAGTCATTGTTCGCCATCTACCTGGGCTGATTGGTTGGCCGACTCACTGTCGTCGAACCGTCACGGAATACAATCGCGTCTTTTTTCAGCGCGTACTTGGACCATGCCTTGGTCTTTAGCCTGAGCATTGCTCGGGGGTGAATCCTTTCCTAAGTCATGATGAATCGGCCAATATTCGGTGATCTTTAATCAAGAAGAGGCAAAATGATGTCAACGCTACCTTCGCTAGGGTTTGCCGGGATCGGCCTGATGGGGTTGCCGATGTGCCGGCGCCTGCTGGCCGCGGGTTATCCGCTGGCGGTATGGAATCGCAATCCGGACAAGTGCAAGCCCCTGGTGGAGGCCGGTGCACGCCAGGTCGCCAGCCCGGCCGAACTGTGCCAGCACGCTGACGTGGTGATGCTGTGCCTGGCGGATACGTCGGTCGTACGCGAGGTGGTGTTTGGTCCGGCAGGCATTATCGAAGGGGCAGGAAAAGGCCAGCTGCTGGTGGATTTTTCCAGCCTGGAGCCCAACGCCACGCGGGGAATGGCCGCAGATCTCGCCGCAAAAACCGGCATGGGCTGGCTCGACACGCCGGTGTCCGGTGGTGTGGTCGGTGCCGAGGCTGGAAGCCTGGCGATCATGGTCGGCGGTGACTGGCTGGATCTGGAGCGGGTCCGGCCTGCGCTGTTGAACCTGGGGCAGCGTGTGACACACATGGGCGGCGTCGGGGCAGGGCAGGTGACCAAGGCGTGCAATCAGATGATTGTCGCCTGCAATGCATTGGTGATTGCCGAAGTGGTCGCGCTGGCGGAACGTTCCGGGGTTGATGCCAGCCTGATCGCAGAAGCGCTGGCCGGCGGCTTTGCCGATTCGAAACCCTTGCAGATCCTGGCCCCACAGATGGCGGGAAACCGATTCGAGCCGGTCAAATGGCACGTGCGCACGTTACTCAAGGATCTGGATACGGCGGTGAAGTTTTCCCGTGAACAAGGCTCGGCGACACCGATCAGCGGTTTGGCCGCGCAGTTGATGCGCCTGCATGGGAGTCAGGGTTTCCTTGAAAAAGACCCGTCTACATTAGTGCAGATGTACCGTGAGCCAGACTCAGCGTCGTGACGGTATAGGTGTGCTTGCGCTGGTTGATTTCGTTCAGCACCGCAAGCAACTCGGTTAGTGGCACCGGCCGGCTCAGCAGATAGCCCTGAACGAAGTCACAGCCGTGGTTTTCCAGGAATTGGTATTGCTCGAAGGTTTCGACCCCTTCGGTGACCACTTGCAGGTGCAGGGTATGGGCCATGACGATGATCGCCTGGACAATCTCCATGTCCTGGGTCGCCTTGGGAATGTCCTGGATGAACGAACGGTCGATTTTCAGCGTGTTGAGCGGCAAGCGCTTGAGGTAGGCCAGGGATGAGTAGCCGGTGCCGAAGTCATCGATCGACAGCGAAACGCCGAGGGCGCGTATCTGGCGCAGCAGCACCAGGGTGTTGGCGATATTGCCCATCAAGGCGTTTTCGGTGACCTCCAGTTCCAGGCGGTGGGGCTCCACACCGGAGGCCCGCAATGCGTACTCGATTTCATCGGCCAGTTCTTCGCGCGCCAGGTTCAGGGGCGAGCAGTTCACGGCGATCTTCAGGTCTTCACAGCCCTGGCGCGACAACTCGCCCAAGTCCTCGCAGGCCTTGCGCAGCACCCAGTTGTCCAGCTCGGCGATCAGGCCGTTGGCCTCGGCGATGGCGATAAAGCGATCCGGTACGAGTAAACCGTGGACCGGGTGTTGCCAGCGGATCAAGGCTTCGAGCTTGCTGACCTGACCGGTCTTGAGGTCATAGATCGGCTGGTAATAGAGCATCAGGCCGGTGTCTTCACGCAGGGCGTGGCGCAACTCTTCTTCCAGTTGCAGCTCGAGTGTGGCGCGGGTTTTCAGGTTGGCGCTGAAAAAGTTCAGCCCGTTGCGACCGCTGCCCTTGGACTGATACAGCGCCAGGTCGGCGTTCTTCAACAGTTCCTCACAGGTCTTGCCGTCTTCCGGAAACAGGCTGATGCCGATGCTGGTGGTCATGACCATGCGCCTGCCGGCCAGCTCGATGGGCTCCTTCATTTTCAGCATGATGCGTTGGGCCATATGCCGCGCCTCTTCACGATCATGCAGGTCGATGAGCAGGCAGAACTCGTCGCCTCCGAAGCGCGCGACCACATCTTCGTGACTGCGAACCGAACTCTTGATGTGCCCGGCAAGCACTTTGAGCAGTTCGTCACCGGCATCGTGGCCAAGGCTGTCGTTGATCCGCTTGAAATGGTCGATGTCCAGGAACATGACCGCCAGCATCCCGCCTTTGTTGGATTTCTCGATGAGTTTTTCGGCGAAGATCTGGTTGAATCCGCGGCGGTTGATCAGGTTGGTCAGCGCGTCGTAGTGCGCCACCTGTTGCAGCGACATGCGCGCCTGGTCCAGCTGGCTGAGCAGGGAGTTGACCCGTTGCAGGTCGTGGTCCTTGCGTTGCAGTCTCTTGTCCGCCAGTGCCGCGCTGATGCTGCTGCCGATGATCAGCAGGGTCATGACCGCCACGGTCAGTGCCAGTTGCAGTTGGCTGTGTTCGCCGGTTTGCGCTGGCACGCTGTCGCTGGGCAGCACCAGGTTGAAGGCGGCCATGGCCGTGAGGTGCATACCGAGGATGCCCGCCCCGAGCAACAGGCTGGCGCAGTATTTGAAGAGATGATGCAGCATGCCGGCGCCGTCACGCAGATACCATGCCAGTAACAAGGCTGCCAGCGCGGCACCGATCGCGATCACGATGGAAAGGGCAAACAGGCCCGGATGGTAATAGACCGAGGCATTGGAGTGCATGGCCGTCATGCCCACGTAATGCATGGTCGCGATACCCAGGCCGATTCCGATCGATGCCTTTAGACAGCGCTGCAAACTCAAGTCCGGGAGGCTGAGGGTATGCATTGCCAGCCACGCGGCGAGCAGCGCGATGGTCAGCGAGAACAGCGTGACAGGCAGTTGGTAGTGAAGATCGACAGGCGCCTGGAAGGCCAGCATCCCGACGAAGTGCATGGCCCAGATACTGCCGGCCAGGCATCCGCTGCCCACCCAGCGCCAGAGCGTTTGGGACGCGGATTTTTCAGCGTGAGCAACCCGTTCGGCCATGTCCAGTGTCGCGAAGCTGCCAACACAGGCGACCAGATAAGCCAGCAGCACCAGAAAAGGGTCATGTGTGCAATTAAGTATGACCTGCCCACTCTCTGGTAGCTCGGTAATGAAATGCAAACCAAGCCACTCCATAGCATGCCCCCATCGTTATCCCTCAGGCCGGCGCAAGGAGCGTCGGCGAATGTCCTGGAGTATAGAGGGCATGGGTGGGGTGCAAGCGGTAGTGGCACATTGCTTTCAATGATTTTGACATTAGCCTAATAGCGATTGGTGCTAATGCTCAGGCGATTTGCTTCTGAGGCGTCTCGAATGCGGGTTGCAGGGCCGGCAAGCCGAAAGCGGCACGGGCCGCGTCGCAATCGGGATTGGCCACGCCATCGACCCACGAAGCGTCGAATTCCCGGCAGGTGCTGGAGCGTTTTTCGTAAATCGAGCACTGCACCGTACTGCCCACGTCTCCCACCAGGCTGGTGCAACGCACGGGTTTGCAGCCGGTGCCGAGCATCGCGACCCGACTGGGGCTGATCTGTTCGACAAGCTCATCGGGTACCGTCCCCCCGGACGAGGCGCATTCCCCCCAGAAAAATGACACGCGAAAATGGGAACAGCAGGCACCGCAATTCAGACACGGACTGACTTCGGACATGGGCGATTATCTAAGGAGGAGTGGAGACACAGGGGGGGAAACAAGGCGGCTATTCTAGGCTTCGCCAACGGCTTGGGAAGGGGGGCTGCAAGGTATTTTTCATCGACCGGACGGGCTGCGAAATACCCGCCCCGCGAAAGCTCCTGCAGGGTGTGCCCCATGGGTTGGTATCAGCCTGGCGAATAATGAAAGACAGGTGCGGCCGGCCTGTCTAGATTGCAAAGTCCGGGGGCATTGACGCCCCAAAAACAATAAAAGAGACGGACCCATGCAGAACTCGACCCAAGCGGCCAATGCCTGGCGCATTCTGTTCCTGTTGTTCCTGGCCAACCTGTTCAATTTTTTCGACCGCACCATCCCGGCCATCATCATCGAGCCCATTCGCATGGAATGGCACCTCAGTGATTTCCAGTTGGGGATCATCGGGACGGCATTCACCATCGTCTACGCCATTGCCGGCTTGCCGCTGGGGCGCATGGCCGATACCGGCTCGCGCAGCAAGCTGATGGGCTGGGGGCTGGCGGTGTGGAGCGGGTTGACGGCCGTCAACGGCATGGTGGGCAGTTTCTGGAGCTTCCTGATCGTGCGCATGGGCATCGGCATCGGCGAGGCCAGTTACGCGCCGGCCGCCAACTCGCTGATCGGCGACTTGTTTCCGGCTCACCGCCGGGCGCGGGCCATGGGGATCTTCATGCTGGGGCTGCCATTGGGGCTGTTGCTGGCGTTCTTCACCATCGGCGCGATGGTCAAGGCCTTCGATAGCTGGCGCGCGCCGTTCTTTATCGCGGCGGTGCCCGGGTTGTTCCTGGCGATCTTCATGTTTTTCATCAAGGAGCCGAAGCGTGGCGCCGCCGAGAGCGTTCAGGTTTCGCAGGAAAGGATCGATCGGCCGATCCGGCGGGTACTGGCTGTGCCAACCTTCCTGTGGCTGGTGATGGCCGGCCTGTGTTTCAACTTCGCCACCTATGCCTGTAACTCCTTTCTGGTGCCGATGCTGCAACGCTACTTTCTCATGCCGTTGCAGGAAGCCGCGGTCGCCACCGGGGTTATTGTCGGTGTGACCGGGTTGGTCGGCCTGACCCTCGGTGGCTGGATCGCGGACAAGATTCACCAGCGGGTCGCCAACGGGCGGCTGTTGTTTGCCGCCTTCAGCCTGGTGATTTCGACGGTCTGCACCGCGTGGGCGCTGCATTCCGGGCGAATCGAGATCGGTGTATTTGTCGCCGTATTCAGTATGGGCTGGCTGTTCGCTTACAACTTCTACACCTGCGTGTACACGGCGATTCAGGATGTGGTCGAGCCGCGGTTGCGGGCAACGGCGATGGCGCTGTTCTTTGCCGGGCTGTACCTGTTGGGCGGTGGCCTGGGGCCGGTGGTGGTGGGAGCCTTGTCAGATCACTTCGCCCACACGGCGATGCTTGCGGCGGGGACGGAACAGATGACTGAGGCGTTTAAAGCAGTCGGCCTGCATGACGCGATGTACCTGATTCCGGTGGCGCTGTTGTTCACCGTGGTGTTCCTGTTCCTGGCTTCACGGTGTTTTGTGCGCGATGCCAAGCGGATGAAGGACGGGTTGGTGGCGGTGGGTGAGCCTGAAGGTTCTGCGGTGACTGCTTAACCGCTATCGCGAGCAAGCTCGCTCCCACAGTGGTTAGTGTTGTTCACAGGTAATGTGGTCAACACTAAACTTGTGGGAGCGAGCTTGCTCGCGATGAGGCCATCAGCAGCACTACTGAAATTGAAGTAAACAAAAAGGCCCGCATCGCTGCGGGCCTTCTTTTTATAGCGGTGGAGAAGGGTTGTTAACCCGCCACCAACACCCGAATCGCTTCCAGTCGCAGCGCAGCCTTGTCGAGCATGGCCAGGCCTTGCTCGCGTTGTTTGCGCAGGGCCACCAGTTCGCTGTCGCGCACGGTCGGGTTGACCGCTTGTAACGCGGTCAAGCGCGCCAGTTCTTCCTCGGTATCGGCGGCCAGGCGACGCTGCGCCTCGGCGACACGTTCAGTGTGGCGCGGCAGGATCTTCGCTTCACCGGCGTTGATCCGTGGCGTCAGTTGGTCACGCTGGGCCTGGATGAATTTGTTGGCGCTGGCACGCGGCACGCTTTCGAGCTGATCGTTCAAGGTTTCGAACAACACGCGGGCCGACAGGTCGTTGCCGTTGGTGTCGAGCAGGCAGCGCAGGGCGGCCGGCGGCAGGTAGCGGCCCAGTTGCAGTGAGCGTGGGGCAACCACTTCGCTGACGTACAGCAGTTCCAGCAACACGGTGCCCGGCTTGAGTGCCTTGTTCTTGATCAGCGCCACGGCGGTGTTGCCCATGGAGCCGGACAGCACCAGGTCCATGCCGCCCTGGACCATCGGATGCTCCCAGGTGATGAACTGCATGTCTTCGCGAGACAGCGCCTGGTTACGGTCGTAAGTGATGGTCACGCCTTCGTCGTCGCCCAGCGGGAAGCTGGCGTCGAGCATTTTTTCGCTCGGCTTGAGGATCAGCGCGTTTTCCGAATGGTCTTCGCTGTCGATGCCGAAGGCGTCGAACAGGGTTTCCATGTAGATCGGCAGCGCGAACTGATCGTCTTGCTCAAGGATATCTTCCACCAGCGCATCGCCTTCGCCCGCGCCGCCGGAGTTGAGCTCCAGCAGACGGTCGCGACCGGTGTGCAGCTCGGCTTCCAGACGCTCACGCTCGGTGCGGGCTTCGTCGATCAGCGCTTGCCACTCGCCATCGTCGGCTTCTTCGAGCAGCGGCAGCAGGCGCGGGCCGAACTGGTGCTGCAAGGCGTTGCCGGTCGGGCAGGTGTTGAGGAATGCGTTCAGCGCTTCGTGGTACCACTGGAACAGGCGCTCTTGCGGGCTGGTTTCCAGGTACGGCACGTGCAGTTCGATGATGTGCTTCTGGCCGATCCGGTCCAGACGACCGATGCGTTGCTCCAGCAGGTCCGGGTGGGACGGCAGGTCGAACAGCACCAGGTGATGGGAGAACTGGAAGTTGCGACCTTCACTGCCGATTTCCGAGCAGATCAGCACTTGCGCACCAAACTCTTCGTCGGCGAAGTAGGCGGCGGCGCGGTCACGCTCGAGGATGTTCATGCCCTCATGGAACACCGTGGCCGGGATGCCGGAACGTACGCGCAGGGCGTCTTCCAGGTCCATGGCGGTTTCGGCATGGGCGCAGATCACCAGTACCTTGGTGCGCTTGAGCATCTTCAGTTGATCGATCAGCCACTCGACGCGCGGGTCGAACTTCCACCAGCGTTCTTCTTCGCTGGCGTCTGGTTGGGCCTGGAAGCTGACTTCCGGGTACAGCTCGGCGTGATCGCCCAGCGGCAGTTCGAGGTATTCGTCCGGGCACGGCAGCGGGTACGGGTGCAGCTTGCGCTCCGGGAAACCCTGCACGGCGGCGCGGGTGTTGCGGAACAGCACGCGGCCGGTGCCGTGGCGGTCAAGCAGTTCGCGCACCAGACGGGCGCTGGCTTCAGTGTCGCCATCGTTGACGGCGGCCAGCAGGGCTTCGCCTTCGTTGCCGAGGAAGCCGTGGATGGTCTTGTGGGCTTGCGGCGACAGGCGCCCCTTGTCCAGCAACTCCTGAACGGCTTCGGCCACCGGGCGATAGTTTTCGCTCTCGGCGCGGAAGGCTTGCAGGTCGTGGAAACGGTTCGGGTCGAGCAGGCGCAGACGAGCGAAGTGGCTGTCCTGGCCCAGTTGTTCCGGGGTCGCGGTCAACAGCAGCACGCCGGGAATGGTCTCGGCGAGTTGCTCGACCAGGGAATACTCAGGGCTGACCTGATCTTCGTGCCACACCAGGTGGTGAGCTTCGTCGACCACCAGCAAGTCCCAGCCCGCCGCGAACAGCGCGTCCTGGGCCTTCTCGTCGTCCACCAACCACTCAAGCGCGACCAGCGCGAGTTGGGTGTCTTCGAAGGGGTTGCTGGCATCGCTTTCGATGAAGCGTTCTTCGTCGAACAGTGCGACCTGCAGGTTGAAGCGGCGGCGCATCTCTACCAGCCACTGGTGCTGCAGGTTTTCCGGAACCAGGATCAGCACGCGGTTGGCGCGGCCCGAGAGCAATTGGCGATGGATCACCAGGCCGGCTTCGATGGTTTTGCCCAGGCCCACTTCGTCGGCCAGCAGAACCCGTGGCGCGATACGGTCAGCGACTTCGCGGGCAATGTGCAACTGGTGCGCGATCGGTTGCGCACGCACGCCGCCCAAGCCCCAAAGGGAGGACTGCAACTGGCGGCTGGTGTGTTCCAGTGTGTGATAGCGCAGGGAGAACCAGGCCAGCGGGTCGATCTGGCCGGCGAACAGACGGTCGCTGGCCAGACGGAACTGGATGAAGTTCGACAGTTGAGTTTCCGGCAGGGTGACCACTTCGTTGTGCCCGTTGAGGCCGTGGTAAACCAGCAGGCCATCAACGTCGTCGACTTCGCGGACGGTCAGCTTCCAGCCTTCGAAGTGAGTGATGGAGTCGCCCGGCGAAAACCGCACACGAGTGAGGGGCGCATTCCTTAGCGCGTACTGGCGAGTGTCGCCAGTGGCCGGATAGAGCACGGTCAACAAGCGGCCGTCCTGTGCCAGAACGGTGCCTAAACCCAGCTCGGCTTCGCTGTCACTGATCCAGCGTTGCCCCGGTTGATACTGCTGCGCCATGCTGCCTGACTCCCACCTGAAAAAGCGGGCTATCTTAACGGAATGAGGGCTTCAGGGCCAAAGGACTCTCAGAAAAACTCACAGTCATACGTTAGCCCACCTGTGCATGACGCGCCGCCCGGTGCACTAATGAGTGCCAAATGAGTCACAGATTGCGACCGATGGCTCAAGTCGCCATCCCCGCAGCCGACAGCCTGCTGACAGGAGACTGAAAACCATGCTGCCACCGATGCTCCCCTTGAGTGCCGTGCCGATCACTTCACAGACCGACCCGATCCGTCAGCGTCCGGATATTCCTCCGGTGGTGCCGGTGCAGGAAAGCTCCAGTGAAAGCACGATCGACCTGCAAAAGCGCAATCCTGAGGAGGACGGGTTAGTGCTGCGCGAGGAGCAGCGCCGCAGGCAGGAGCAGGAGCGGCGTCGCCACGAGGCTGATAATGACCCCGAGGCTCACCTGGCGATTCCCGGGGATGAGCTCAATGCCGACAACACCGTGCCGGTGGCGCCGCTGATGGAAGATCAGCCGCGGCAGGGGCTGTGGGTCGATATCGAGATTTGAACGCAGGCTGGTCAGCGCGGCTGTCAGGCCGCATTATTGGCGCAGGGTTGCCGAACGCTACGGTGGCTTAAACTCATTTCAAGCGATGCACTGACCGCCATGAGCCAAGACGACAAACTGATTGACCTCAATGCTGAGCGCGCCAAGCGTGTTCATGACCTCAATGACAAGCGGCTCAATGAAGTTCGCCAGGCGTTCGAGCAGGCCATGCCATTGGGCAAGGCCAAAAAAAAGCCGAAAAACAAACCGAAAAAGCGCTGAAATCCCCCGCATTCATTGATCCGGGTCAAACTTCTCCCTTCCTCTTGCCCCGTCTCGAACGACATTGATCCTGGTCAATATTCTCTCCTGCCCGTTTGGTTAACTTAGCCCTATCGCAACAGGGCAGGTACAGGAGACGCGTCATGTTTTTCGACAACGTGGTGATCGCCGGAGTGCTGACTGTCAGCCTCATGTTTGTATTTTTTGCAGGGTTCGGACTTTTTATCTGGAAGGATTCGCACAAGAGGAAATAACTGTAGTCCTTTCTGGATGTAATGAGCACGCAAGGCATTTTGGGCAACTTCGGTTGCCTTTTTTTTTGCCTGTAAAACTCTATCGATACACGCAAACCCTGTGGGAGCGAGCTTGCTCGCGATGAGGCCATAACATTCAGCATCTATATTGGCTGTAAGGCCGCTATCGCGAGCAAGCTCGCACCCACAATAATTTGTGGTGTGGCGAAGATTTTGGCAATAAAAAAGGCGCGTTCCTTGCGGAGCGCGCCTTTTCTGGTTTGGCTGCTTATCAGCTGCCAAGTGCCTTCGAAGCCAGCCAGAACAACCCGGCCGACAGGGCCACGGTGGCTGGCAGGGTCAATACCCAGGCCAGCAGGATGGTTCTGACGGTGCCGCTTTGCAGACCGCTCTTGTTGGCGACCATGGTGCCCGCCACGCCCGAGGACAGTACGTGGGTGGTGGAAACCGGCAGGCTGAAGATGTTCGCCATGCCGATCAGGGTGGCGGTGGTGATCTGCGCCGACATGCCTTGGGAGTAGGTCATGCCTTGCTTGCCGATCTTCTCGCCAATGGTCAGTACCACGCGTTTCCAGCCGACCATGGTGCCCAGGCCCAAGGCCAGTGCGACCGCCAGGATCACCCAGAACGGAGCGTATTCAGTGGTGGTGGTCAGGTCCTTGCGCAGCTTGTCCAGGTCAGCCTTTTCACGGGCCCCGAGCGTTGGCAACTTGCTGACTTTCTTCGCCGTGTCGTCCAGGCAGAGCAGGTAACGACGTACTTCGATGCGGCTTTCCGACGGCAGCGAGTGGTAGTCGGCTACACCCTTGAGGGTGCCGAGCAGGGCGGTGATGGTCGGTTCGGTCTGTTGCGGGTTGCAACGGAATTTCTCCGGCAGATCGCCTTCCACGCTCTTGCCCAGGGCCAGGAACTCACCCAGGGTTTCAGCGTTACGCTGGTAGAACTGGCTCAGGTGCAGCGTGGCGTCGCGAGTCCGCTCGATCTGATAGGTCGTGCTGTTCAGGTCGAGGACGAACTGGGCCGGCACTATACCGATCAGGACCAGCATGATCAGGCCGATGCCTTTCTGACCATCGTTGGAACCGTGCACGAAACTCACGGCCATGGCCGAGATCACCAGTACCAGGCGATTCCAGAACGGCGGGTGCTTCTTGTCGTCGATCTTGCGGCGCTGTTCCGGCGTCTTGTGCATCTTCGACAGTGGACGCCACCATTTAAGGCCGATCAGGATCAGCGCGGCGATCAGGAAACCGGCCATTGGCGAGAACACCAGCGAGGCGCCGATATCGATCGCTTTCTGCCAGTTCACACCGTCAGCCAACGGAATATCGTTGATCAGGGCGTTGGCCAGGCCGACACCGAGGATCGAACCGATCAGCGTGTGGGAACTGGACGCGGGAATACCGAAGTACCAGGTGCCCAGGTTCCAGGTAATGGCGGCGGCGAGCAACGAGAACACCATGGCCAGTCCGTGACCGGTGTTCACATTGATCAGCAGTTCTACCGGCAGCAGGTGGACGATGGCATACGCCACGCCGACCCCGCCCAGCAGCACGCCGAGGAAGTTGAACACACCGGAGAAGAACACCGCCAGATGAGGCGGCATGGCTTTGGTGTAGATAACGGTCGCCACCGCGTTAGCGGTGTCATGAAAGCCGTTGATGAACTCGAAGGCGAGGACAAAGGCCAGGGCGAGCAAGAGGCTCACAAGCACCCAAGCATCCAGTCCGCTGAATAAATCGATCATGAAGGTTTTCTGACCCGGTCATAAGGGGGCGCGATTATGCCAGAAAAGACTGCTAATCAATGCACTAGCTGCTCATCGGTAACATTCTTCAACGATTTTTTTTGCCGCCGCACCTGAAAACCCACGGTTTTGCTGCGTTTTTTAAGTCATTGATTCAATTGAAAAAAATACACTGTCACAAAACCTTCACGGCCCGGTAAGAGGGGTCTGAACAGTTGTGAGAAAAATCTGAGAAATAGGTCAGATACCGGAAATCTGCCGGATTCGACGACGGTAATGGCCGCTGCCCGCTCGTAGCGGGCGCGAAAGGCAGCATCAATACATCCCGCTTTTAGCGGGTGCAGAGGCAGGCCCTTGTAAGGATCAGGCCGAAGCAGTCACGGCTCTTCGGCTTTGAGTTCCTTTTCCATTTTTTGAATTTCTTGCTGGAAAACCTGATCCTGAACGGTGGCGCGTTTACGCCAGGGTTTGCGTTCCGGTTCGGGTTGAGCGGCGTAAGTGGTGACTTCTCCGCCGTAAACTTCCTTGTAACGTTGTTCCTGGCGCTCTAGTTCCGCGCGCAGTTCGTCTTTCGTCACAGTGCTACCTGTTTGAGTTGGGATAAATTCTGGTGAAAACGCGCTGCATCAAATCGTTTGATCACGTTCGTCGAATGGGCAATGCCCGTCAAGGCATCGTTTTTGACAACAACGTGATCAATACTTCCATGTCACAGGCGGCCACGGCACCAGAGATAAACAGCTGACGTAGCTTCAGTTTCCTGTTTCGGCAAGCGCACGGGCAAGGCTGTGCAATGCGGATCTGGCGCTTGCAACGGGCAACGGCGATGGAACATCGCATTGCCGGGCAGCGGGTTCGGCAAGTAAAAAACCGAATCGCTACTGAATTGTATTATAGCGGCCGATTCGAAGAACACTATCTCCAAAGAGTTAAAAGTGGATCCTGGTGTGTGACTGTTTTGTTGCTCGCAACTTTACGATTAACTAGAACCTCGACTGATGCCGCATTGCTACGATGCCTTTCTGACGCCATTAAGTCAGGCAAGTTACGATAAATGGATTACCACATTAAGTCCTGTGTCGAGTCGACGTAAACATGGGGTCGTGAGTCGGCGAAAAACCGGGCATCGGCGGATCGGGTTATTCATATGGTGGATTGCGATTATCGGTCGAGCGTTCGATAATCGCACGGAGTTGGCGGGCCGGGCTTGAGCGTCAGGCGCCAGCCCTTTGTAATAGTCGCTGATCCGAATGGGTAAAAGGACCTTGTATGAACGATCAAATGCGCAATTCCTTCGCTTCAGTGGCTCCTCCCATCGTTGCCTCACCAGCCAAACGGATCCAGGCACTGACCGGCGACCCGGATTTCATGACGTCCCTGGCCCGTGGCCTGGCCGTGGTGCAAGCGTTCCAGGAGCGCAAACGGCACCTGACCATCGCCCAGATCAGCCACCGCACGGAAATTCCCCGTGCCGCCGTGCGCCGTTGCCTGCACACCCTGATCAAACTCGGCTACGCCACCACCGACGGCCGCACCTATTCGCTGCTGCCCAAAGTCCTGACCCTCGGCCATGCCTATGTGTCATCGACGCCGCTGGCGGTTTCCGCCCAGCCTTACCTGGACCGCATGAGCGAACAACTTCACGAGGCCTGCAACATGGCCACGCTGGAGGGTGATGACATTCTGTACATCGCCCGCTCGGCGACCACCCAGCGCCTGATTTCGGTGGACCTGTCGGTAGGCGGACGCTTGCCGGCCTATTGCACGTCGATGGGGCGGATCCTGCTGGCCGCGCTGGATGACACGTCGCTGGGCGAATACCTCGATCACGCCGAATTGCAGGCCAAGACCAGCCGCACGATCCACACCCCCGAGGCGTTGCTCGAATGCCTGCAAGAAGTACGATTGCAAGGCTGGTGCATCGTCGACCAGGAACTCGAGCAAGGGCTGCGTTCGATTGCCGTCCCGGTGTATGACGCTTCCGGGCAGGTGGTCGCGGCCCTCAATGTCAGCACTCACGCCGGACGGGTCAGTCGCAATGAACTGGAACAGCGTTTCCTTCCCGGTTTGTTGAGCGCCAGCCGCGACCTCAGCGCCCAGTTGTTTGCCTAAGCTGTTCGATAAACGCACAGAGATGCGTTTATCGAATTGACGCTGTTTCCTCCGGATCATTACTGTCGCGGCTTCGTCAGCATCTGCTGACACCGTTCGACTGCGATCCGTGGAATAAAAATAATGAACCAGCCTCAGTCTGCTGTAGGTAACTGCCTCGACGTGCAGTCCTTCATCAATGCCCAACCCATTTCGCGCTACCAGTGGCGTGTGGTGATCCTGTGTTTCCTGATTGTCTTCCTCGATGGCCTCGACACCGCGGCCATGGGTTTCATCGCCCCGGCCCTGTCCCAGGACTGGGGTATCGACCGCGCCAGTCTCGGCCCGGTGATGAGTGCGGCATTGATCGGCATGGTCTTCGGCGCACTGGGCTCCGGCCCTCTGGCTGACCGCTTCGGGCGAAAAGTCGTACTGGTCGGTGCGGTGCTGTTGTTCGGTGCCTTCAGCCTGGCCTCGGCCTACAGCACCAATGTCGATCAGCTGCTGGTATTGCGCTTCCTGACCGGCCTGGGGTTGGGCGCCGGCATGCCGAACGCCACCACGCTGCTGTCGGAGTACACCCCGGAGCGCAAAAAGTCCCTGCTGGTGACCAGTATGTTCTGCGGCTTCAACCTCGGCATGGCTGGCGGCGGTTTCATCTCCGCCAAGCTCATTCCGGCCTTTGGCTGGCACAGCCTGCTGCTGATCGGCGGGATTCTGCCGCTGATCCTCGCCGTCGTTTTGCTGCTCTGGCTGCCGGAGTCGGCGCGTTACCTGGTGGTGCGCAACCGCGGTACGGACAAAGTGCGCAAGGCACTGGCGCCGATTGACCCTACGGTGGTGGCCCAGGCGTCCAGCTTCAGCGTGCCGGAACAGAAAACCGTGAAGGCGCGCAATGTGTTTGCGGTGATCTTCTCCGGCACCTACAGCACCGGCACCTTGCTGCTGTGGCTGACCTACTTCATGGGCCTGGTGATCGTTTACCTGCTGACCAGTTGGCTGCCGACCCTGATGCGTGACAGCGGCGCGAGCATGGAGCAGGCCGCCTTCATCGGCGCGCTGTTCCAGTTTGGTGGTGTGCTGAGCGCGGTGGGTGTGGGCTGGGCGATGGACCGGTTCAATCCGCACAAGGTCATCGGCACTTTCTACCTGCTGGCCGGGGTGTTTGCCTACGCGGTAGGGCAGAGCCTGGGCAACATCACAATCCTGGCGACCCTGGTGCTGGTGGCCGGGATGTGTGTCAACGGTGCGCAATCGGCAATGCCGTCACTGGCAGCGCGGTTCTATCCAACACAAGGGCGGGCCACCGGCGTGTCGTGGATGCTCGGCATCGGCCGCTTCGGCGCCATCCTTGGTGCCTGGATGGGTGCGACGCTGCTGGGGCTGGGCTGGAACTTCGAGCAAGTGCTGACGGCGCTGGTGATTCCGGCGGCGCTGGCAACGACGGCGGTGGTGATCAAGGGCATGGTCAGTCATGCGGATGCGACCTGATTCCGGTTTGAAATAGTGGTGTAGCAGGAAAAGATCGCAGCCTTCGGCAGCTCCTACAGGGGAATGTGTAAATCCGTAGGAGCTGCCGCAGGCTGCGATCTTTTGGGGGCAGCCTATAAAGATAGCCAAGCAACAATATGTTCGATAATCGAACGGTTAGTCGATTATCGGATTGTTTGGCGTTTTGCAGGGGCTTAACCTTCAGTCATTCCGGCGCTGCGCATCGGCGCCTTCTTCCACTGTCGGTTAACAATAAACGGGAGCCTGCCCCAATGGCTGAAATCCTTTCGCTGCACGACGCGGTGAAGCAATTCGTAAACGACGGCGATACGGTCGCGCTCGAAGGCTTTACTCACCTAATCCCGACGGCGGCGGGTCACGAAATCATTCGCCAGGGCAAGAAAGACCTGACCCTGGTGCGGATGACCCCTGACTTGATCTACGACCAGTTGATCGGTGCCGGTTGTGCCCGCAAGTTGATTTTTTCCTGGGGCGGCAACCCGGGTGTCGGCTCCCTGCATCGCCTGCGTGACGCCGTAGAGAAACAGTGGCCCCACGCGCTGGAAATCGAAGAGCACAGCCACGCCGACCTGGCCAATGCCTACGTCGCCGGCGCTTCCGGCCTACCGTTTGCGGTACTGCGTGCCTACGCCGGTTCCGACTTGCCGAAGGTCAACCCGCTGATCAAATCGGTTACCTGCCCGTTCACTGGCGAAGTGTTGGCCGCCGTGCCTTCGGTACGTCCGGACATTACCGTGATTCACGCTCAGAAAGCCGACCGCAAGGGTAACGTGCTGCTCTGGGGCATCCTCGGCGTGCAAAAAGAAGCCGCACTGGCCGCCAAACGCTGCATCGTCACCGTTGAGGAAATCGTCGACGACCTCAATGCACCGATGAACTCCTGTGTATTGCCAACCTGGGCCCTGAGCGCGGTTTGCCACGTACCTGGCGGCGCGCATCCGTCCTACGCCCACGGTTACAACGAGCGCGACAACCGTTTCTACCAGGCCTGGGACCCGATTGCCCGCGACCGTGAAACCTTCACCGCGTGGATCAACGAATACATCCACGGCAGCGCTGACTTCAGCGAGTTCCAGGCCAAACTGGCCGCCGCTTCGGAGGCGAAGTAATGACTTACACCACCAATGAAATGATGACCGTCGCCGCCGCTCGCCGTCTGAAGAACGGTTCGGTATGTTTCGTAGGCATCGGCCTGCCGTCGAAAGCGGCCAACCTGGCACGCCTGACTTCCTCGCCTGATGTCGTCCTGATCTACGAATCGGGTCCGATCGGTGCCAAGCCGAGTGTATTGCCATTGTCGATCGGTGACGGTGAGCTGGCGGAAACCGCCGACACCGTAGTCCCGACCGGCGAGATTTTCCGCTACTGGCTGCAGGGCGGACGCATTGACGTCGGCTTCCTCGGCGCGGCGCAGGTCGACCGTTTCGGCAACATCAACACCACCGTGGTCGGTGATTACCACTCGCCGAAAGTTCGCCTGCCGGGTGCCGGTGGCGCGCCGGAGATTGCCGGTTCCGCCAAGAGCGTGTTGATCATCCTCAAGCAGTCGTCGCGCTCCTTTGTCGACAAACTCGATTTCATTACCTCGGTCGGCCACGGCGAGGGCGGTGATTCGCGCAAGCGTCTCGGCCTGCCAGGCGCCGGTCCGGTCGGGATCATCACCGACCTGTGCATCATGGAACCGGAGGAAGGCACCCACGAATTTGTGGTCACCGCACTGCACCCGGGCGCGACCCGCGAGCAAGTGGTTGCTGCCACCGGTTGGGCGATTCGCTTTGCCGACCATGTTGAGCAAACTGCTGAGCCGACTGAAGTCGAACTGACCGCCCTGCGCGACCTCGAAGCCCGTACCGCTGCTGCACACGGCCAAGCCCCCGGAGAAGCGTGATGCGTGACGTTTATATCTGCGACGCGATTCGTACCCCCATCGGCCGTTTCGGCGGTGGCCTGTCGACGGTGCGTGCCGACGACCTGGCTGCCGTGCCGATCAAGGCCTTGATGGAACGCAACCCATCGGTGGACTGGAATGCCGTGGACGAGGTGTTCCTCGGCTGCGCCAACCAGGCCGGTGAAGACAACCGCAACGTTGCGCGTATGGCGCTGTTGCTGGCCGGCCTGCCGGAAACCATTCCCGGCGTGACCCTCAACCGCCTCTGCGCTTCGGGCATGGATGCCATCGGCACCGCGTTCCGCGCTATCGCCAGCGGCGAGATGGAGCTGGCGATTGCCGGTGGCGTCGAGTCGATGTCCCGTGCGCCGTTCGTGATGGGCAAGGCCGATGCCGCGTTTTCGCGCAACATGAAGCTCGAAGACACCACCATCGGCTGGCGTTTCATCAACCCGTTGATGAAGGCCCAGTACGGCGTGGACGCGATGCCGCAGACCGCAGACAACGTCGCCGACGATTACAAGGTGTCCCGCGCCGATCAGGACGCGTTCGCCCTGCGCAGTCAACAACGCACGGCCGCCGCGCAAGCCGCCGGGTTCTTCGCCGAAGAAATCGTTGAGGTGCGCATAGCCCACAAGAAGGGTGAAATCGTGGTCAGCCAGGACGAGCATCCTCGCGCCGACACCACTCTGGAAGCCTTGACCAAGCTGAAACCGGTCAACGGCCCCGACAAGACCGTCACCGCTGGCAATGCCTCGGGTGTGAACGACGGTGCCGCCGCGTTGATCCTGGCTTCGGCCGAAGCGGTGAAGAAGCACGGCCTGACTGCCCGCGCCAAAGTACTGGGCATGGCCAGCGCCGGTGTTGCCCCGCGGGTGATGGGCATTGGCCCGGTGCCGGCGGTGCGTAAACTGATCGAACGCCTCGGTGTGGCGGTCAGCGATTTCGACGTGATCGAACTCAACGAAGCCTTCGCCAGCCAAGGCCTGGCGGTGCTGCGTGAACTGGGGATCGCGGACGACGCGGCCCAGGTCAACCCGAACGGTGGCGCGATTGCCTTGGGTCACCCGTTGGGCATGAGCGGCGCGCGACTGGTGTTGACCGCGTTGCATCAGCTGGAAAAAACCGCTGGCAAGAAAGGTCTGGCGACCATGTGCGTCGGCGTCGGCCAAGGTCTGGCTTTGGCGATCGAGCGCGTCTGACGCGCTCTGAAGACTTATAAGAACTGAGGAATGTTTCATGACTGACAAGCCTGGTTACCGTCGCCCGCAGGCGGGCACTCAGCCGGAATACCTGCACCCGGCCTATCAATCCACCAACCTGCGCTCGCCGTCGAAACCGTTGGTGTTCCTGCCCCATTCGTTGTCGGAAATTACCGGTCCGACCATCGGCGCCGAGCGCGTCAACGAGAAGGACAGCGACCTGACCGCCCAGCATGAGGGGCAGCCACAGGGTGAGCGCATCATCATCCACGGCCGCGTGCTGGATGAAAACGGTCTGCCGGTGCCGGGGATTCTGGTGGAGATCTGGCAGGCCAACGCCGCCGGTCGCTACGCCCATGCCCGCGACCTGCACGACGCACCGCTGGACCCGAATTTCACCGGCACCGGCCGCACCGTGACCGACGCCGATGGCTGGTACCAGTTCCAGACCATCAAGCCAGGCGCCTATCCGTGGGGTAACCACCACAACGCGTGGCGCCCGGCGCACATCCATTTCTCGCTGTTCGGGCCGAGCATCCTGACGCGCCTGGTGACACAGATGTATTTCCCGGGTGACCCGTTGCTGGCGTACGACCCGATCTACAACTGCGTGCCCGATACCAGCGCCAAGGAGCGCTTGATCGCCACGTTCGATCTGGAAAAAACCATCCCTTCCTATGCCCTCGGTTATCGCTGGGACATCGTTTTGCGCGGCCGCGACGCCACGCCGATGGAGAAATAAGATGACGCTGACTGCGACCACGTCCCACACCGTCGGGCCGTACTACCACATCGGCCTGACCTGGCTGAACCGCGAAAACCTGACCGTCGAACAAACCCTGGGCGAACGCGTGGCGATCACCGGGCAAGTAGTCGATGGCAACGGCGATGTCGTCAACGACGCGATGCTGGAAGTCTGGCAGGCCAACGCCGCTGGCAAGTACGATCACCCGGAAGACGACCAGGAAAAACCCCTGGACCCGAACTTCGAAGGTTTTGGCCGAGTGCCGGTGGATGCCGAAGGGCGTTTTCGTTTCACCACCATCAAGCCCGGTACGGTCGAGGGGCTCAAAGGCACGACCCAGGCACCGCACCTGGTGGTGCTGGTGTTTGCCCGTGGCCTGGTCAAGCACTTGCTGACGCGGATTTACTTTGATGGCGAAGCCGCCAACGTCAACGACCCGCTGCTGGAGTGCGTGCCGGCAGAGCGTCGCGGTACGTTGCTGGCCAAGCAGGATGCGTCGGGTGTGTATCAGTGGAATGTGATTCTGCAGGGTACCGATGCCGAGACGGTGTTCTTCGACTATTAAGTGAACACCGTCCCCTTGTGGGAGCGGGCTTGCTCGCGAATGCGGTATGTCAGGCAACATTTTTATCGACTGACACTACGCATTCGCGAGCAAGCCCGCTCCCACAGGGATGTGTGTTCGCTGAAACATCTGTGGAACAGGAGTGTTGCAAAGTGTGTCTAGACTCTTACAGTCCCCATTGAGTGAAAAAACAATGACAACACCCGCAGCGCCTATAGCCCTTTATACGAGCGAAGAACGCAGCAAGCGGATCTTCGCCATTGTCGGTGCCTCGTCCGGCAACCTGGTCGAATGGTTCGACTTCTACGTCTACGCCTTCTGTGCGATCTATTTCGCACCCGCGTTTTTCCCGTCCGATAACCCCACGGTGCAGTTGGTCAACACCGCTGGCGTGTTCGCTGCCGGGTTCCTGATGCGGCCGATTGGTGGCTGGATTTTCGGGCGGTTGGCGGACAAGCACGGACGCAAGAATTCGATGTTGATCTCGATTCTGATGATGTGCTTCGGCTCGCTGCTGATCGCCTGCCTGCCGACCTACAACAGCATCGGGGTCTGGGCGCCGATCCTGTTGCTGTTCGCCCGTTTGCTGCAAGGCTTGTCGGTGGGCGGCGAGTACGGCACTACCGCGACCTATATGAGTGAAGTGGCGCTCAAGGGCCAGCGCGGTTTCTTCGCCTCGTTCCAGTATGTGACCCTGATCGGCGGCCAGTTGCTCGCGGTTTCGTTGGTGGTGATCCTGCAACAGTTCCTCACCGAAGATGACCTGCGTGCCTACGGCTGGCGGATTCCCTTCGTGGTGGGTGCCATGGCGGCGCTGGTTTCGCTGTATCTGCGTCGTTCGCTGAAAGAAACCACCAGCAAGGAAATGCGCGAAAACAAGGACGCCGGCAGTATCCGCGCGTTGTTTCGCGACCATAAAGCCGCGTTCATCACCGTGCTCGGATACACCGCCGGTGGTTCGCTGATTTTCTACACTTTCACCACGTACATGCAGAAGTACCTGGTGAACACCGCTGGCATGCCGGCCAAGACCGCCAGCTACATCATGACCGGCGCGCTGTTCTTCTATATGTGCATGCAGCCGATTTTCGGCATGCTCGCCGACAAGATCGGCCGGCGTAACTCGATGCTCTGGTTCGGCGCCCTCGGCACGCTGTTCACCGTACCGATCCTGTTGAGCCTGAAAAGTGTCAGCAGTCCGTTCCTGGCCTTTGTGTTGATTACCCTGGCGCTGGTGATCGTCAGTTTCTACACCTCGATCAGCGGTTTGGTGAAAGCCGAGATGTTCCCGCCGCAAGTGCGTGCACTGGGTGTCGGCCTGGCGTATGCGGTGGCGAATGCAATCTTCGGTGGTTCGGCGGAGTATGTGGCCTTGAGCCTCAAGGCCGTGGGCATGGAAAACTCCTTCTACTGGTACGTCACGGTGATGATGGCGGTGGCATTCCTGTTCAGCCTGCGCCTGCCGAAACAGCCGAAGTATCTGCAGCAAGACCTTTGATCTTCACGCGCGGGTCGCAAAGGGCCGCGCCTTCAGGAACTGTTTATGAACCAGCGACCGGGCAATCAATTGTTCGATGCCTATTTCACGGCCCGCGATATGCGTGAGGTGTTCTGCGATCAGGGCCGCGTCCAGGCCATGCTCGATTTCGAATCAGCACTGGCCCGGGCCGAAGCGCGGGTCGGGATGATTCCGTCGAGTGCTGTCGCGCCGATTGAAGCAGCTTGCCGCGCCGGGCTTTATGACTTTGCGGCATTGGGCGAGGCGATTGCCACGGCGGGTAACTCGGCGATTCCGTTGGTCAAGGCGCTGGGCAAACAGATTGCGGCCACCGATGCCGAAGCCGAGCGCTATGTGCATCTGGGCGCGACCAGCCAGGACGTGATGGACAGCGGCCTGGTGCTGCAACTGCGCCGGGCGCTGGAATTGATCGAGAGCGACCTGGCACAACTGGGGCAGACCCTCGCGTCCCAGGCCCAGCGCTACGCGACCACGCCATTGGCCGGACGCACCTGGCTGCAGCATGCGACGCCGGTCACCCTCGGCATGAAAATCGCTGGCTGGCTGGGGGCGGTGACCCGCAGTCGCCAACGCTTGGCCGAACTGAAACCGCGTCTGCTGGTGCTGCAATTCGGCGGTGCGTCCGGAACCCTTGCAGCCCTTGGCGAACAGGCCATGCCGATTGCCCAGGCGCTGGCCGAAGAACTGCAACTGACCTTGCCTGATCAGCCGTGGCACACCCAGCGCGATCGCGTGGTGGAGTTTGGCGCCGCGCTTGGCTTGATCGCCGGCAGTCTCGGTAAACTCGGTCGCGATATCAGCCTGTTGATGCAAACCGAGGCCGCCGAAGTGTTCGAACCTTCGGCGCCGGGCAAGGGCGGTTCCTCGACCATGCCGCACAAACGCAATCCGGTGGGCGCGGCGGTGCTGATCGGCGCGGCGACGCGTGTGCCGGGTCTGCTGTCGACGCTGTTCAGCGCCATGCCCCAGGAACACGAGCGCAGCCTCGGCCTGTGGCATGCCGAGTGGGAAACCCTGCCGGAGATTTGCTGCCTGGTGTCGGGCAGCCTGCATCAAGCATTGTTGATCGCCCAAGGGCTGGAAGTGGATGCCGAGCGCATGGCTCGCAACCTCGATTTGACCCAGGGCCTGGTGCTCGCCGAAGCGGTGAGCATCGTCCTTGCGCAACGGGTCGGCCGCGATACCGCGCACCATCTGCTGGAACAATGCTGCAAGCGCGCCGTGGCCGAACAACGTCACTTGCGTGCGGTCCTCGGCGACGAACCGCAAGTGACCGCCGAACTGTCGGCGGCTGAGCTCGATCATCTGCTGGACCCCGCCCACTACCTCGGTCAGGCCAGAACCTGGGTCGAGCGGGCGGTGGCTGAACATTCTGCATTGACTGCCTGAAGGAGACTTGCTGTGGCTTTTGTACAACTCGCCGAGGGCGAACTGCATTACCAACTCGATGGACCGGTCGATGCGCCGGTGCTGGTGCTGTCCAACTCCCTGGGCACGGACCTGCACATGTGGGACGCGCAGATCCCGGCATTCTCCGAGCATTTTCGCGTGCTGCGTTTCGACACCCGTGGTCACGGCCAATCGCTGGTGACACCGGGCCCGTACAGCATCGAGCAACTGGGCCGCGATGTGCTCGCATTGCTGGATGCCTTGCACATCGAGCGCGCGCATTTCTGCGGATTGTCCATGGGCGGGTTGATCGGCCAGTGGCTGGGCATCAATGCCGGCGAGCGCCTGAATAAGCTGATCGTGTGCAACACCGCAGCGAAAATCGGCGATCCGTCGGTGTGGAACCCGCGCATCGAAACGGTGCTGCGTGATGGTCAGGCGGCCATGGTTGCCCTGCGCGATGCGTCGATTGCCCGTTGGTTCACCCCGGACTTCTCCGAAGCCAACCCGGCGGCAGCCAAGCAGATTACCGACATGCTCGCGGCTACTTCGCCCGAAGGTTATGCGGCCAACTGCGCGGCGGTGCGCGATGCCGATTTCCGTGAACAGTTGTCTGCGATCAAGGTGCCGTTGCTGGTGGTTGCCGGTAGCGAAGATGCGGTGACGCCACCGTCCGGTGGGCATTTCATTCAAGAGCATGTGCGCGGGGCCGAGTACGCCGAGTTCTACGCTGCGCACTTGTCCAACGTCCAGGCAGGCAATGCGTTCAGTGAGCGCGTGCTGGCGTTTCTGTCGGCTGATTGAGGGTATTCCTGTGGATGAGAAACAACGTTACGACGAGGGGATGGAAGTCCGTCGCGCGGTCCTCGGCGACGCCCACGTCGACCGCAGCCTGACCACCCTGACCGAGTTCAACTCGGAGTTCCAGGAGATGATCACCCGCCACGCCTGGGGCGACATCTGGACCCGCCCGGGCCTGCCGCGCCACACCCGCAGCCTGATCACCATCGCCATGCTGATCGGCATGAACCGCGAAGGCGAACTCAAACTGCACCTGCGCGCCGCCGCCAACAACGGCGTCAGCCGTGGCGAGATCAAGGAAGTGATCATGCAGAGCGCAATCTACTGCGGGATTCCGGCGGCCAATGCAACGTTCCACCTGGCGGAGTCGGTGTGGGATGAGTTGGGGGTTGAGTCGCGGGAATAGGTTAGGGCTTAAAAAAGATCGCAGCCTTCGGCAGCTCCTACAGGAGGGTGTGAACACCTGTAGGAGCTGCCGAAGGCTGCGATCTTTTGATTTTACAGCAGGCTGATCGGATAGCTGATGATCAGGCGGTTCTCATCGAACTCGTTGTTGCTGTAGTCGCGGCGCATAGTCGAGTTGCGCCATTTCAGGTTCAGGTCTTTCAGCGCACCGCTCTGCACGGTGTAGCCCAGTTCCGATTCACGTCCCCATTCCTTGCCATCGGTGATGCTGCCCGTGTGCACATTGTCGCCGCTGATATAGCGGTTCATCAGGGTCAGGCCCGGTACGCCCACGGCGGTGAAGTTGTAGTCGTGGCGCACTTGCCAGGATTTCTCCCGGGCATTGTCGTAGCTGGAGTTGTAGCTATCGTTGGCCAAGGTGCCGCCGCTGGTGCCGTTGACCCGCATCCAGGCGTTGTCGCCGGTGAGTTTTTGCAGCCCGACGTAGAAGGTGTTGCCGCCGTGCTTGGCCGAGAACAGGCCATACATGGTCTTGTTGTCCAGTTCGCCGGCCCGGGCGCTGCCGTCATCCTTGCCGTAGAAGAAACCCAGGTTGGCGCCCAGGGTCCAGTCGCCGATCGGTTGGTTGTGGGTCAGGTTGATGAGTTGCTGGCTGTAGATGTCCTTGAGCTCGGCGTTCCACAGACCGATCTGGGTGCGCTTGTCGTTGAACACGTACTCGCCGCCCTGGAAGTTGAAACGGTCCGAGGTGAACGCAGCTTTGCCGGTCATCGACATGTCGTTCATGCTGCTGTCGTCCCGTGGGCTGTTCTGGCGGAACTGGCCGCCGTAGAGCGTCAGGCCATTGATCTCCTTCGAGGTGATCTGGCCGCCCCGGAAGGTTTGCGGCAGCGATCGACCGTCGTCCGAACGCAGGATTGGCAGCACCGGCATCCACTCGCCGACTTTGACTTCGGTCTGCGACAGCTTGGCCTTGAACGCCACGTTGGTGCGGCCGAAGTTGTCTGCCGGGCGACCGTCATGATCCAGCGGCAGCAGTTGGGTACCGCCGGTGCCTTTGCCGCCGTCGAGCTTCACCGAATACAAACCGAGCACATCCATGCCGAACCCGACGGTGCCCTGGGTGAAACCGGACTTGGCGTCGAGGATGAAACTCTGCGTCCATTCTTCAGCCTTGCCCTGGGCCTTGGTCGGGTTGGTGAAGTTGCGGTTGATGTAGAAGTTGCGCAGGTTCAGGTTGACCTTGGCCCCTTCGACAAAACCCGACTCCTCGGCGCTGGCGGGCAGGGCGGCACTGGCCAGGGCGGCGGCGATCAGGCTGGGAACGAAATACTGCGCGGTGGAAGACGTCATGAGCTCGGGTCTCTCTAATTCTTGGGGATGAAGCGAGGTGATGCCGCAACCCGGGGTTGCAGACGAATATTCGAAATCAGCACAAAACGAAGCAGGTCAGCCGGAGAGGGCAGGGCGCGGGGGCATGGTGTCGAACCTGTTGTTATTGGTTTTGTGGTTCGGATGGTGCGGGGAATGTACTGGATGGTTCAATCGTAAAAAGCGGGTTTTGGGCGATTATCGAACGTAACATTGGTTTGGGTTTTGTGGTGTGTTGGCCGGCCTCTTCGCGAGCAAGCCCGCTCCCACATTCGACCGCATTCCTTCGGGAGAAACCCGGTTAAATGTGGGAGCGGGCTTGCTCGCGAAGGGGCCATAACGGACAACACAGATTTTCAGGCAGCCAACAAAAAGCCCACCAATCGGTGGGCTTCGTGTTTTCACTGCGCTATCAGAAGTACTTCATCTTCGGCGCGTCTTCTTTCAACGGCTCGTTCTTCGCCGTTTGTTCATTCCAGCCACCACCCAGGGCCTTGTACAGGTTGACCTGGCTGACCAACTGCGCCAGGCGGTCGGTGATCAGCACCTGTTGCGCACTGAACAGCTGACGCTGGGCATCGAGGAAGGTCAGGTTGCTGTCGACACCGATGCGGTAGCGACGCTCGGCCAGGCGGTAGTAGTCCTGGTTGGCACTGACGAAGTCTTTCTGTGCCTGCAACTGCTGGACGTAGGTCTGGCGGGCGGCCAGGCCATCGGCGACTTCCTGGAAGGCCGTTTGAATGGACTTCTCGTAGTTCGCCACGCCGATGTCTTTCTGGATCTTCGAGTAATCCAGGCTGGCGCTCAGGGCGCCGGCGTTGAAGATCGGCAGGTTGATCTGCGGCTGGAACAACCAGGTGCCCGAACCACCCTTGAACAGACCGGACAGGTCCGGGCTCAGGGTGCCCGCATTGGCCGTGAGGCTGATGCTCGGGAAGAACGCAGCCCGCGCCGCGCCGATGTTGGCGTTGGCGGCCTTGAGGTTGTACTCGGCCTGAAGGATGTCCGGACGACGATGCAGCAGGTCCGACGGCAGGCCGGGCGGAACGTCGCTCAGCAGGTCGTCGTCAAGCGGTTTGGCTGCTTGCAGGTTGGCCGGGATACCGGTGCCGAGCAGCAGCACCAGTATGTTCTCGTCCTGGGCGACCTGACGGGTGTACTTGGCCAGTTGCGCACGGGCGTTTTCCACCGAGGTGCGCGACTGCGCCAGGTCCAGGGCCGAGGCGACCCCGACTTCGTTGCTGCGGGCGGTGAGCTTGTAGCTCTCCTCGAAGGCGGCCAGGGTGTCCTGGGTCAGCTTGTACAGTTCCTTGTCGGCCTGCCAGGTCAGGTAGGCATTGGCCACGCTGGCCACCAGGCTGATCTGCGTGCTGCGACGGCCTTCTTCAGTGGCGAAGTACTTCTGCAACGCTTCTTCGTTCAGGCTGCGAACCCGACCGAACAGGTCGAGTTCGTAGGCGCTGACGCCAACAGTTGCCGAGTAGGAACTGGTGATGCCGGATTCGCCGGTCTGCGAAGCATTAGCCGGAAGCCGCTGACGGCTGCCGCTGCCGTTGGCCGAGACGGCCGGGAACAGATCGGCACGGGAGATGCGGTACTGAGCCGCAAACGCATCGATGTTCAGGGCCGCGACACGCAGGTCACGGTTGTTTTCCAGGGCCACCTGGATCAGCTGTTGCAGCGCCGGGTCATGGAAAAACTGCTTCCAGCCCTGCTCGGCAGCCGCTTGCGCCGGTGCCTGGGCCGGCGAGTACGCCAGGCCCTGCGGGTACTGGCCCGCCACCGGCGCTTCGGGCTGCTGATAATCAGGTATCAGCGAGCAGCCACCGAGCACGAAGGCGGCGACTGCCAGGGAGAGTAGCGACTTGCTCATTAGCCAGCCTCTTTAGGAGTTTCAGTAGCGTCATCCTGGTCGGCGATTTTGCGCTGGCCTATGGACGACACGGTGACGAAGAACAGCGGGACCCAGAAGATCGCCAGCACAGTCGCCGTGATCATACCGCCGATCACACCGGTACCGATTGCATGCTGGCTACCGGAACCTGCGCCCGTGGATATCGCCAGTGGTACCACACCGAGGACGAAGGCGAGCGAGGTCATGATGATCGGTCGCAGACGCATGCGGCAGGCTTCAATCGCCGCATCGCGCAGGCTACGCCCTTGTTCGTGCAGTTCCTTGGCAAATTCGACAATCAGAATGGCGTTTTTCGCCGCCAGACCGATAGTCGTCAACAAGCCTACCTGGAAGTACACGTCGTTGGACAAACCGCGCAGGCTGGTGGCCATCAGTGCACCGATGATCCCCAGCGGTACTACCAACATCACCGCGATCGGAATCGACCAGCTTTCATACAACGCCGCCAGACACAGGAACACCATCAGCAGCGACAGGGCGTACAGCGCTGGCGCTTGTGAACCGGACAGACGTTCTTCGTACGACAGGCCGGTCCAGGAAATACCGACACCGGCCGGCAGTTTCTTGGCGATGGCTTCGACTTCGGCCATGGCTTCACCGGTGGAGTAACCCGGGGCCGGGGCGCCGAGGATTTCCATCGCTTCGACGCCGTTGTAACGGGCCAGTTTCGGCGAACCGTAGATCCACTCGCCCTTGGCGAACGCCGAGAACGGAACCATGGTGCCGGTGGCGTTGCGTACGTACCACTTCTGCAGGTCTTCAGGGCCCATTCGAGCGCCTGGCTGGCCTTGCACGTACACCTTCTTCACCCGACCACGGTCGATGAAGTCGTTGACGTAGCTACTGCCCAGGGCAATCGACAGGGTGTTGTTGATGTCGGCGATGGTAATGCCCAGGGCACTGGCCTTCTCGTCATCGATTTCCAGCTGGTATTGCGGTTCGTCGTTCAGGCCGTTCGGACGCACCTGGGCCAGAATCTTGCTTTGTGCGGCCATGCCGAGGAACTGGTTGCGCGCTTGCATCAGTTTTTCGTGGCCGATACCGGCGCGGTCCTGCAGGAACACGTCGAAACCGGTGGCGTTACCCAACTCCAGTACCGCCGGTGGCGCGAAGGCGAACACCATGGCATCGCGGAAGGTGAAGAAGTGCTGCTGGGCACGGGCCGCCACCTTGAACACATTGTTGTCGGCGTTACGTTCGTCCCAAGGTCTGAGCATGATGAACGCCATGCCCGAACTCTGGCCACGACCGGCGAAGTTGAAGCCGGTCACGGTAAACACCGAGTTCACCGCGTCGCCTTCGCCGCCATCCTTGCCAGGGCGCAGCAGGAATTCACGCATTTCGTCCACGACCACCTGGGTGCGCTGGGACGTCGAACCGGCCGGGGTCTGCACCTGGGCGAACAGTACACCCTGGTCTTCTTCCGGCAGGAACGCCGTTGGAATGCGGGCGAACAGCCAGATCATGCCAACCACGATCAGCAGGTACGCCAGCAGATACGGGATCTTGCGCTGCAGGATATTGCCGACACCGCGTTCGTAGCTGCGAACGCCGCGGTCGAAATTACGGTTGAACCAGCCAAAGAAACCGCGCTTGGGTACGCCGTGCTCGCCTTTCGGGATCGGCTTGAGCATGGTGGCGCAAAGCGCCGGGGTGAAGATCAGCGCGACCAGTACCGACAGGGCCATGGCCGAGACGATGGTGATCGAGAACTGCTTGTAGATCACGCCCGTGGAACCGCTGAAGAACGCCATTGGCAGCAGAACCGCCGACAGCACCAGGGCGATACCGACCAGTGCGCCCTGGATCTGGCCCATGGACTTCTTGGTGGCTTCCTTGGGTGACAGGCCTTCTTCGCTCATCACCCGTTCGACGTTTTCCACCACGACGATGGCGTCGTCCACCAGCAAGCCGATGGCCAGCACCATGCCGAACATGGTCAGGGTGTTGATGCTGAAACCCGCTGCCGCGAGGATCCCGAATGTACCGAGCAATACCACCGGCACGGTCATCGTGGTGATGATGGTGGCGCGGAAGTTCTGCAGGAACAGGAACATCACCAGGAACACCAGCGCGACCGCTTCGACCAGGGTGTGAACCACGCCCCGGATCGATTCCGTTACTACCGGAGTGGTGTCGTACGGGAACACCACTTCCATCCCTTCAGGGAAGAACGGCTTGAGGCTGTCGATGGTCGTGCGCAGGGCCTTGGCGGTATCCAGAGCGTTGGCACCGGTGGCCAGTTTCACCGCCAGGCCGGAAGCCGGGGCGCCGTTGAACTGGGCGTTGATGCTGTAGTTCTCGCCACCCAGACCGACTTCGGCGACATCTTTGAGGCGAACCTGGGAACCGTCCTTGTTGACCTTGAGCAGGATCTTGTCGAATTGCTCCGCGGTCTGCAGGCGGGTCTTGCCGATGATGGTCGCGTTCAACTGGGTGTCGGGCAGGGCAGGCAGGCCGCCGAGCTGGCCGGACGACACCTGGACGTTTTGCGCAGCGATGGCGGTTTTGACGTCGATCGGGGTCAGGTTGTAGTTGTTCAACTTGGCCGGGTCGAGCCAGATACGCATGGCGTACTGGGAACCGAACACCTGGAAGTCGCCGACACCGGCGGTCCGCGAGATCGGGTCCTGCATGTTCGACACGATGTAGTTGGACAGGTCGTCCTTGGTCATGCTGCCGTCACGCGACACCACACCGATCACCAACAGGAAGTTCTTCACCGCCTTGGTGACGCGGATACCCTGTTGCTGCACTTCTTGCGGCAGCAGCGGGGTGGCCAGGTTCAGCTTGTTCTGGACCTGAACCTGCGCGGTGTCGGAGTTGGTGCCTTGCTCGAAGGTCGCGGTAATGGTCATGGTGCCGTCGGAGTTACTTTCCGACGAGACATAACGCAGGTTGTCGATACCGTTGAGCTGTTGCTCGATCACCTGAACCACGGTGTCCTGAACCGTTTGTGCCGAAGCACCCGGGTAGGCCACGGAGATGGCGATCGCTGGAGGTGCAATGCTCGGGTACTGGTTGATCGGCAACCGGAGGATCGATAGCGCCCCGACCAACATGATCACCAGGGCAATTACCCAGGCGAAAATCGGACGGTCGATAAAAAATTTCGACATGGTTTACTCCCCTTTGCCGCCGGAGGCTTTATTAGCTGCCTGGGCGGGTGCCGGGTTCTTTGCGGCTACGTTGGTCGCTTCACTGGCCTTGACTTCGATGCCGGGTTTGACGAATTGCAGACCTTCGGTGATCAGGCGATCGCCGGCCTTCAGGCCGTCTTCGATCAGCCATTGATTGCCGACGGTGCGGTTGGCCTTGAGTTGACGCAGTTCGACCTTGTTGTCCGGGCCGACAACCAGTGCGGTTGGCGTACCTTTGAGGTCGCGGGTCACGCCTTGCTGCGGGGCCAGGATCGCCGCGCTGTTCACACCGGCCAGCAACTTGGCGTGCACGAACATGCCTGGCAGAAGGGTGTGATCAGGGTTCGGGAAAATGGCGCGCAGGGTGACGGAACCGGTGGTCTGGTCAACCGAGATTTCGGAGAACTCCAGCTTGCCGTCCAGCTTGTACTCGCTGCCGTCTTCCAGGGTCAGCTTGACCGAGGCTGCGTTGTCGCCAGCCTTTTGCAGGCGACCGCTTTCCAGCTCACGGCGCAGTTGCAACAGCTCGACCGAGGACTGCGTCACGTCGACGTAGATCGGGTCGATTTGCTGAATCACCGCCATCGCATCGACCTGGGCATTACTCACCAGCGCGCCTTCGGTCACCGAGGAGCGGCCGATGCGGCCGGTCAGCGGGGCATAGACCTTGGTGTAGCGCACGTTGATCTGTGCGGTTTGCAGCGCGGCTTCCGATTGCAGGCGGTTGGCCACGGCGGTGTCGTATTCCTGACGGCTTACGGCTTGTTCGTCGACCAGTTGCTTGTAGCGGTCGGAAATCGACTTGGTCGAACGCAGGTTGGCCTCGGCGCTGGCGAGCGTTGCTTCATAGATCGACGGGTCGATCTGATAGAGCTGCTGGCCGGCCTTGACGTCGCTGCCTTCCTTGAACAGGCGCTTGAGAATGATGCCGTTGACCTGCGGGCGGACTTCGGCAATGCGGAACGCACTGGTACGGCCGGGCAGATCGGATGTCAGGGTGAAAGCTTGCGGTTGCAGAGTCACGACGCCGACCTGAGGCGGTGGGGCGGCCGGTGCTGCCTCTTCCTTTTTGCATCCGCTGAGTAGCGATGCCAGGGCGACGGCGGCGACCAGAGCGGTAACAGCTGGCTTGAATTGCATGAAAATCCTCGGGTCAGGCACGCAAGGAGCGCACTAGAAAGGTGGAAGGTTGAAAAATGTTTGCCGAGTGGATAAGTAGCTTACTAAGGAATATACTTACGTACATGGCTGTTTGTAAATACCCAAGCTATGTACCCACGCCGTTACACAAGCCGTTGAAAGGTTGGAATTGTAGGCCGGGGACGAACCCCCAGAACGTTCGCCCCACTTTTATTCAGCCGATGTTCAGGCATCGCTGGAGCACCCTGATTGAGGTTGTACTGCCATGGTCCGTCGTACCAAAGAGGAAGCTCAGGAAACCCGCGCGCAAATTCTCGTGGCGGCCGAAAAGGCCTTTTACGAGCGGGGCGTGGCGCGCACCACCCTGGCGGACATTGCGACCCTGGCCGGCGTCACTCGAGGGGCCATTTACTGGCATTTCAGCAACAAGGCGGATCTGGTGCAGGCCATGCTCGACACCCTGCATGAGCCCCTGGAAGAAATGGCCAAGGCCAGCGAGAGCGAAGACGAACTCGATCCCCTGGGCTGCATGCGCAAGCTGTTGATTCATTTGTTTCATCAAATTGCGCTGGACCCGAAAACCCGACGCATCAATGAGATTCTTTTTCATAAGTGCGAATTCACCGATGAAATGTGCGACCTGCGCCAACAACGGGTGTCAGCCAGCCTCGAATGCAATGTGCGGATCGGCCTGGCCCTGAGTAATGCCGTGAATCGAGGCCAGTTGCCGGAAAACCTCGACACCGCCCGCGCCGCGATCAGCTTGCATGCTTATATTGATGGCATCCTGTACCAGTGGCTGCTGGCCCCCGACAGTTTTGAGTTGCACGTCGAAGCCGAGCGTTGGGTCGATACCGGGCTGGATCTGTTGCGCTTCAGCCCCAGCCTGCGCAAATAAAGCAAAATGCGTAATCGGCGCCTTGTGTGTCAACCGTTGAAGCCGAAGATGAACAGTTCTTCACGCGCCCTTTGACAATGGGGTGCTTTTATATACTTACACTCGGCAGGTTGACAGGTAGCAAGCTCAGTAATTTGTAGGGAATTTGTGTTGAGTCTGTGAGCACCTGCCGATGATCGCGGCTCCCACAGTGGATAGTGTCAAACCGTCAAGTATTAAAAAGCCCCGGCTCTTTCGAGTCGGGGCTTTTGCGTTTCAATGGCTGTTGCTTACAGCGTCGGGTAGTCGATGTAACCGACCGGGCCCTTGGCATAGAACAGTTCAGGGCGCGCTTCGTTCAGCGGCGCGTCAGCCTGCAAGCGTGCTGGCAGGTCGGGGTTGGCAATGAAAGGTACGCCGAAGGCGACTGCATCGGCCTTGCCGCTGGCGAGCAACTCGTTGGCGCTGTCCTTGGTGAAACGTTCGTTGGCAATGTAAGGGCCGCCGAAGGCTTCCTTGAGTTGTGGGCCGAGGCTGTCGGCACCTTCTTTCTCCCGCGAGCAGATGAAGGCGATGCCACGCTTGCCCAGTTCGTGAGCGACGTAGGTGAAGGTTTCGGCCAGGTTGTCGTCACCCATGTCATGCAAGTCGGCGCGTGGCGACAGGTGCACACCCACACGGCCGGCACCCCAGGTTTCGATGGCGGCATCGGTCACTTCCAGCAGCAGGCGGGCACGGTTTTCCAGGGAGCCGCCGTAGTTGTCGGTGCGCTGGTTGGTGCTGCTTTGCAGGAACTGGTCGAGCAGGTAGCCGTTGGCGGCATGGATTTCCACACCATCGAAGCCGGCGGCCTTGGCGTTCTCGGCACCGACGCGGTAAGCGTCGACGATGTCGGCGATTTCAGCGGTTTCCAGGGCGCGCGGCACAGGGAAGTCGGCCAAGGGACGAACCAGGCTGACGTGGCCCTTGGGCTGGATGGCGCTTGGGGCGACCGGGGCTTCATCGTTCAGGTACAAACCGTGGGAAATGCGGCCCACATGCCACAGTTGCAGGAAGATCTTGCCGCCCGCGCCATGGATAGCCTTGGTCACGTTGGACCAGCCACGCACCTGATCGTTGGACCAGATGCCCGGGGTATCCGGGTAGCCGACGCCCATCGGTGTGACCGAAGTGGCTTCGCTGAGGATCAGGCCGGCGGAGGCACGTTGCACGTAGTACTCGGCCATCAGCGCGTTGGGCACGCGACCTTCGTCGGCGCGGCAGCGGGTCAGTGGCGCCATGATGATGCGGTTGGCCAACTCGAGGTCGCCCAGTTTGATCGGATCGAAAATAGTCGTCATTTAGTGGCTCTCTTTTGGAGATCAGTTAGAAGTAGCTGGGGCCAGATCGGGATTGCCGCTCTGACGGAAGGTAATCAGGGTCACCAGCAAGGCGAGTACCGCCAGTACGGCTGCCGCGAGGGGCACGCTGGTCAGGCCGAAGCCGTGGGCGATCACGCTGCCGCCGACCCAGGCACCCAAGGCGTTGCCGATGTTGAAAGCGCCGATATTCAGGGTCGACACCAGGTTCGGTGCGGCCTTGCCGAAGGTCACCACGTTCACTTGCAGCGCGGGTACGGCGGCGAAGCACGCGGTGGCCCAGAGGAACAGGGTGATTTCGGTCGGGATCAGCGCGACGCTGGTCCAGGTCAGCACGGTGGACACCACGGCCATGGTGATGAACACGCCGATCAACGTCGCGGCCATGCCTTTGTCGGCCAGCTTGCCGCCGATGATGTTGCCGACCGTCAGGCCCAGGCCGATGAGCATCAGGGTCCAGGTCACGCCGCGGGGCGAGACGCCGGTGACTTCGCCGAGCAGCGGCGCGACGTAGGTGAACAGGGTGAACACTGAGGCGGCGAACAGCGCGGTCATGCTCAGGGACAGCCAGATGCCGCCGCCCTTGAGTGCGGCCAGTTCGGCGCGCATGTCGAGTTTTTCTTCATCACGCTTGGCCGGCAGGAAGCGGATCAGACCGATCAGTGCGATCACACCGATCACGGTCACGGCCCAGAAGGTCGAACGCCAGCCGGCTTCCTGACCGAGGGCGGTGCCCAGCGGTACGCCGAGGACGTTGGCCAGGGTCAGGCCGGTGAACATCAGGGCCACGGCCGAAGCGCGTTTGTTCGCAGGCACCAGGCCGGCGGCTACCACTGAACCGATACCGAAGAAGGCGCCATGGCACAGGGCGGTGACCACACGGGCGAACATCAGCACGTTGTAGTCGCCGGCCACTGCGCAAAGCAGGTTGCCGACAATGAAGATGCCCATCAACGCCACCAGGGCTGCCTTGCGCGGCAGTTTGGCGGTGGCCAGCGCCATGAACGGCGCGCCAATAGCCACGCCCAGGGCGTAACCGGTCACCAGCCAGCCGGCACCGGGAATCGACACACCGAGGTCAGCGGCCACGTTGGGCAGCAGGCCCATGATGACGAACTCGGTGGTGCCGATGGCGAAGGCGCTCAAGGCCAGGATGAGTAGCGAGAGGGGCATGTCTAATTCCTTGTCGGCTGGCTGACGTTAAGGGTCAGAGCTCTTGGCTGAATGTCTTGAGGAACTCCTGGATGGTTTCCTCATTGCGTTTGAAGAAATGCCACTGGCCGACTTTACGGCTGCTGATCAGGCCGGCGCGTTGCAGGGTCGCCAGGTGTGCGGACACCGTGGACTGCGACAGGCCGCAACGTTGATCGATCTGCCCGGCGCAAACGCCGTGCTCGTTACTGTGGGACTGGTCGGGAAATTCGACGGTCGGGTCCTTGAGCCAGTGCAGGATTTCTCGCCGTACTGGGTGTGCCAGGGCTTTTATTATTTCGTCGAGATTGATGGTCATGATGTGGGCTCGTGATGTGTAAAACGCTATATCGCGATGAGGCGAACTTTAAATCGGTATTTCGCGATATACAAATATGGTTTGGCTCTGACCAGCTCACATTTCGGTATATCGAGTTATAACGATATGTTGAGTGTAACAAGACAAGAGGGCAGTGCTAAGCTGCGCCCATGAACTATCTCGCACATCTTCACCTTGGTGGCCAGCGTCCCGGCCAATTGCTCGGCAGTCTGTATGGCGATTTCGTCAAGGGACGGCTGCAAGGGCAGTTCGCTCCGGAAATCGAGGGGGCTATCCAGCTGCACCGCAGCATCGACGTGTTCACCGATCGCCATCCGCTGGTGGACGTCGCGCTGTCGCGTTTCTCCCTGACCCGTCGTCGCTATGCGGGGATCGTGCTCGACGTGTTTTTCGATCATTGCCTGGCCCGGGACTGGGCGCTGTATGCCGACCGGCCCCTGGCGTTGTTCACCTCGGACGTTTACCGGGTGCTGTCCAGCGAACGACAACTGCCGGAGCGGCTGGCGAAGATTGCGCCGTACATGGTGGCCAATGACTGGTTGGGGTCGTATCAGGAATTCGAAGTGCTGGAGCAGGTGTTGCGCGGGATCTCGCGACGCCTGACCCGGCCGGAAGAGCTGGCGGCGGCGATGCAGGAGTTGCGGCGGTTGTATGAACCGTTGAGCGAGGACTTTCGGTTGTTCTATCCGCAGTTGCAGGATTTTGCCCGGAATTATCCAACAGCATAAAACCCCTGTGGGAGCGGGCTTGCTCGCGAAAGCGGTGTGTCAGCCGATATCAATGTCCCCTGACACTACGCCTTCGCGAGCAAGCCCGCTCCCACAGGGTACTTCGGTGAATCAAAGATCGCGTCACGCCGCAATGGCAGGGCGCATCGGTGCTCGCTGAGGTTCAACGACAGCCCCGAACAACGCCTTCTGCACCGCCTGCTGCGCCTCGAAAGCCAGTGCCGCACGCTCCCGGCCTTCGCAAGCGATCGGCTTGAGCAGATGAATCTCCACACCGCCACGGTCATTGGCGAACAGACGCATCAGGTGCGAGAGCAGATCATCGTCGCCAATGAACGGCGCTAGCGCGCAAGGCTCGCCGTCACGCAAATAACGAATCGCCACCGGCTGCATTGCCACTTCGGAATCGATGGCGGCGGACAGCAGGCGACCGTGGAAAGTACGCAGCGAACGGCCATCGGTGGTGGTGCCTTCCGGGAACATCAGCAGGGGGTGTGCCTGTTCCAGATGACGGGTCATCTGCTTGCGGATCAACTGGCTGTCGCCTGAACCGCGGCGGATAAACAGGCTGCCGGCCTTGGCCGCCAACCAGCCGGCCACCGGCCAGGTGCGCACTTCAGCCTTGGACAGGAACGACAGCGGCGTGAGCATCCCCAGCAGCGGGATGTCGGTCCAGGACACGTGGTTGCTGACCCAGAGCATCGGGGTCTTCGGCAGCTCGCCGTGGACGGTCACATCGAAGGGCAGGGCGTTGCTCAGGCGGGCCATGAAAAACCGCGACCAGCGCTGACGGCGCGCCATCGAATGGGCCATGCCCAGGCGCTCGAACACCCCGAACACGCTAGCCATGCCCAGGCCCAGCGTCACCACCACCAGCACTCGCGCGATTCGCGCGTACACCCGCAACCGGCTCATTACACAGCCGCCTTGAAGTGTTTGGCGTAACGCGGGCAGAGTTCGTCGCGCTTGAGCAAGATGAACACGTCGGCGACCTGGAAGTCTTCGTCCCAGCATGGCTCGCCGCAGATCTTCGCGCCCAGGCGCATGTAGGCCTTGAGCAACGGTGGCATTTCGGCGATCACGTTCGACGGGATGTCCAGGCTCGGCAGCGGGTTTTTCGGCTCGGCGCGCAGATGTTCGGTGCACAGGTAGCGTTCGCGCAGACGCTGCATGATCGCGTGGGCCTGCACGCCGCCATCCTGCATCGGAATGCTCGCGCAACCCATCAGATAGCTGTAGCCGCCCTGGTTCAGGACTTCGGCCAGTTCGCCCCAGAGCACGGCAATGGTGCCGCCGTTGCGGTAGGCCGGGTCGACGCAGGTGCGACCGATTTCCAGGATCGGGCCTTGCAGGTGCACCAGGCCGTGGAGGCTGAACTCTTCTTCGCTGTAGAACTTGCCCAGGCTGCTGGCCGCCGTGTGGTCGAGCAAACGGGTGGTCGCCACCAGACGCCCGGTATTCAAGTCACGCACGCCGATGTGGGCGCAGTGAACGTCGTAGTCATCCATGTCCAGACCCAGTTCAGCGCCCTTGAGCCTGGCGTTGAATTCGCCGCTGAACACGTTGAAGCGCAAGGCCTGGGCCTCCTGCAATGCCTCGGCGCCCACCAGGCGTTCGGCTTGCAGGCGGCGTTCGTTGCCGGTGTCGCTGATGCGGGCGATCTGAGTCATGGCGAATCTCCGTGCGGGCTGCTCACCCGTCTTTGGGCTACAGCGAATCGACTTTCTTTGTCTAGCCGTGTTGTGCAAAGTCAGGCTATGTAGCCCCGGTGTCATCGCCATTAAGCTTTGGTGATGCTTATATGACAGCCCTCGAGGAGCCTCTTATGCCCTGGCAAACCCTGTTGAACCGCCGTGATCGCTTGCCCGCCAACCCGGATCTGGCCGAAGGTTTCGCGACTTTGTTGCAGCAGTTGGGAACGGTCACGCCGTTTGAGTTGGCGGTGCTTGGCGGGCGGTTGATGGCGACGCCGGGGCTGGCGTTTCTGGTGGGGTATCAGGCGGCCTTGCGCATGCTCTGGCCGAGCGCGCCATTGAGCCTGGGCGCGCTGTGCGCCACCGAACAGCGCAGCCTGCGCCCGGCCGACATGCAAACCCGGTTGAGCGGCTTGCGCCTGAGCGGACGCAAGGATTTCGTCACCGCCGGTCATGCCGTCGACTGGCTGCTGGTGGCGGCGCGCAGCGAGGAGCCCGGCGCCAATCCACGCTTGAGCCTGGCGGTGATCTATCGCGATGAGCCGGGTGTGCAGGTGGAAAAACTGGCGCCGATTCCGTTGATGCCGGACATCAGCCATGGCCGCTTGTTTCTGGATAACGCGCTGTGCGAATTGCTCGCGGGGGATGGTTGGGACGCGTACGTCAAACCGTTCCGCACGCTGGAAGACATCTATTTACTGAGCGCCATGACAGCGTGGTTGTATGGCGTGGGCCAGGAATGCGATTGGCCACAAGGCCTGCAATTGCGTTTACTGGGGTTGCTGGCGGGGTGCGCGGAAACCAGCCGCCAGCCACCGACCCATCCGGCCGGGCATGTGTTGCTTGGCGGGTTGTTTGCGCAGTTCGATGGGCTCAAGGCTGAGGTGAATGAGGCGTTGGCTGGAGGGCCTCAAGAGTGGGCGGCGATGTGGCAGCGGGATCAGGCGGTGATGGATTTGGCGGGAGGGGCTCGGGGGAAGAGGTTGGCCAAGGCATTGGCGGAATCTTCGCTGGCCTGACTGGCCTCATCGCGAGCAAGCTCGCTCCCACAGGGAGCTCGCTCACACCAAAGATCCATTGTGGGAGCGAGCTTGCTCGCGATGGCGGCCTGATTGGCAACATGAACTTCTGAACTGTCATCAACCTCGACTAGGCTCAGCAGGTTCAATCTCCGAGCCCCCGCCATGTCCAAAGGCTTGTCCCTGATTTTCCTATTGTTGCTCAGCCTCACGGCCCAGGCCGAAAACTGGCCCGCGGAGCAATGGCCGATTGCCCCGACGCCGACCGGTCCGGCGCTTCAAGCCCTGGAGGCCTACGCCTTTCCATCCCGCGATGACACCACTCGCCAGGGCATTCGCACCGATGCCTTGCTGGTGATCCGCGACGGCCAGTTGATCTACGAACGCTACGCCGGCCCGACGATGGCCGAGACGCCGCACCTGACCTGGTCGATCAGCAAGAGCCTGATGGCCACGGTCCTCGGTGTGGCCTACGGCGAAGGGCTGTTCAAACTCGGCGACCCTGTGGCGAAGTTTTATCCGCCCCTGCAAAAATACCCCGACATGACCATGGCCGACCTGCTGCACTGGGCCTCGGGCCTGGATTGGCAGGAAGACTACGAATACGCACCGCTGAAGTCTTCGGTGGTGGCCATGCTCTACACCCGCGGTCACCGCGACATGGCCGCGTTCACCGCGGCCCATGATGCGTACGCGGCGCCGGGCCAGGCATTTCGCTACTCCAGCGGTGACAGCAACCTGTTGTCCGCCGCACTGAAAACCATCGTCGGCCCCGGCCGCTATCCGGACTATCCGTGGACTGCGCTGTTCGAACCGCTGGGCATTCGTCATGCCGTTTGGGAAACCGATGCCACGGGCACTTTCGTTGCTTCGTCCTATGCCTACCTCACTGCACGGGACCTGGCCCGGGTCGGTCTGTTGATGGCCCGCGAGGGTCGCTGGGCAGACAAGCAACTGTTGCCCAAGGACTGGGTGGTGTTCAACCGCGAGCCGTTCGCTCACTATCACGCCGATCAAGACGATGCCGTCCCCGGCGGTCAGTGGTGGCTCAATCGAGCCGTTGAGGGCGCGGCACGACCCTGGCCCGATGCCCCCGCCGATACCTTCGCCGCACTGGGTCATTGGGGCCAGGCAATGTACGTGATCCCCAGTGAACAGCTGGTGATCGTCCGCTACGGCGATGACCGCGACGGCAGTTATCGGCATAACCAATTGCTCCAGCTCGCGCTCAAGGCCTTTGCCGGGAAGGTGCAGCCATGAGCGGTTTCATTCGCCGTCGACCAGTCAGTTCCCTGTCGCTGATCCTGCTGATCGCCTTGCTCGGCTGGATCTGGCACGAGCGGGTGGCCCTGTGGGCGTTCCCTGACATCATCAGCGCCTACACCGCCAAGGAATACTGTTCGTGCCGCTACGTGATGAACAACGACGCCGAGTACTGCCACGGTTATGTGAAACAGTGGCTGCCCGCCAGCGGCTTTATCGATGATGCTGCCGGCAAGCGTGTCACGGTCAGCGGCATGGGCCGCAGCAACAGCGCGGTGTGGATTGGCGAGCGCCAGGGTTGTCGTCTTCAACCCTGACTGGAACGACCGGGCTTTTGTGGCGAGGGAGCTTGCTCCCGCTGGAGCGCGAAGCGCTCCCAATTCCATGCAACAGGTTCCATCAGGCAAACCGCAATTGCAGGTTTTGCGACTGCTTCGCAGCCGAGCGGGAGCAAGCCCCCTCGCCACAAAGGCAGGTTTGGAGTAATAGACGGCTTGCAATGCGCTGAAGGCCAGTTAAGGTTCAGCACAGGTTTATCTGCCCCACGAGTCTCTATGTTCAAGCGCTCCACCGTCCAAACCCTCACTTTCCTGCTGCTGGCCGGCGCCGCATTGTCGGCCCGCGCCGACTGGTACCTCGACGGCGAGTCTTCGCGCCTGTCGTTTGTCAGCACCAAGAATGCCAATGTTTCCGAAGTGCAGCGCTTCCTGGTGCTGCACGGCAAGGTCGATCCCGAGGGGCTGGCGCAGGTCGAAGTCGAGCTGGAGTCGATCAACAGCGGCATACCGTTGCGCGATGAGCGCATGCGCAAGGAACTGTTCCAGATCGACCGGTTTCCCGACGCCTTGATCACCACGAAAATCGATCTGCGCCCGATCAACGACCTCGCTCCCGGCGCGCAGCTGGAGTTGCGCCTGCCGTTGACGGTCAACCTGCACGGCAAACAACACGAGTACCACGCCGAACTGCTGGCGACCCGTCTCGATGACCGGCGCTTCCAGGTGGTGACCCTCGAACCGCTGGTAATCAACGCCGAGGATTTCGATTTGGCTCCCGGGCTGGAAGCCTTGCGCAAAATGGCCGATCTGTCGGCGATCAGTCTTTCAGTACCGGTGAGTGCGGTACTGATATTCACGGCGCGCTGACATGGCCGGAGCGATTTTTCCCTGGCGTGAAGGCAATCACTTCGAACTGCTGGTCGATGGCCCGCAGTTTTTCCCGCGCATGCTGGTGGCGATTGCCCGCGCCGAAGAACAGGTCGAGCTGGAGCTGTATCTGGTGGAAGCGGGCGCCTGCGCCGAAGCCATGGTCCAGGCATTGGTTCAGGCCGCCGAGCGCGGTGTGCGGGTGCGCTGCCTGTTCGATGATTACGGCAGCCTCGCTTTCACGCTGACCTTGCGCCAGCGGCTGATGGCTGCCGGGGTGGAACTGCGTTTCTACAACCGGCTGAGTTGGCGACGTTGGGTCGGTAACTTCTACCGCGATCATCGCAAGCTGTTACTGGTGGACCAGAGCCTGGCCGTGGTTGGCGGCACCGGTGTCACCGACGAGTTCTGGACACCGGGGGAAGACGTCAGCGAATGGCACGAAGTGATGGTGGAAATCACCGGGCCGCTGGTGCTCGACTGGCAACTGCTGTTCGATCGTCAGTGGATTGCCAACCGCCATCGACGTGCCTGGCGACCGGCCTCGCATTTCGGGTTGCCACGTCTGCCACGGGTGCCGTCCATAGGCGAGGGCATGGGCCGGGTGGCCTATGCCGACGCCCGTCAACACCGGGACATTCTGCAATCGCTGGTGCGAGCCCTGAACAGCGGTCAGCGACGGATCTGGCTGGCCACGCCGTACTTTTTGCCGACCTGGAAAGTCCGCCGCTCCCTGCGACGGGCTGCTGCCCGGGGCGTCGATGTGCGGTTGCTGCTGACCGGGCCCCGTACCGATCACCCGTCCGTGCGCTATGCCGGGCATCGCTACTACCCGCGACTGCTCAGGGCCGGGGTGACGATTTACGAATACCAGCCGTGTTTCCTGCACTTGAAAATGGTCCTGATCGATGACTGGGTGAGCATCGGCTCGTGCAATTTCGATCACTGGAACCTGCGCTTCAACCTGGAAGCCAACCTGGAAGCCCTGGACCCCGGATTGACCCGGTCGGTGGCGGCGAGTTTCGAACGGGACTTCGGGTTGAGTGAGCAAGTCAGTCTGGAGGAATGGCAGCGCCGACCGCTGTGGAAACGAGTCAAGCAACGGGTGTGGGGATGGGTGGATCGGGTGGTGGTGAATCTGCTGGATCGAAGGGGTTGACGCCGATTCTCCGAACACTGAAAACCACTGTGGGAGCGAGCTTGCTCGCGATGGCGGCCTGACAGTCAACAATGATGTTGAATGTTATGGCCTCATCGCGAGCAAGCTCGCTCCCACAGGTTTTTGCAGTGTTTGAACGGTTACAGCAACTCAAAACTCTGCTGCGTCACGTCCTCTGAGTCCAGGCCGATCTGCACATTGAACTTGCCCGGTTCCGCCGCGTACTTGAGCTGAGTGTTGTAGAACTTCAGGTCGTCCTCGGTGATGGTGAAGTGCAGGACTTTCTGCTCGCCAGCCTTGACCAATACTTTCTGGAAGTTCTTCAGTTCCTTGATCGGGCGGATCATCGAGCCTGCCACGTCCTGGATGTACAGCTGCACCACGGTTTCGCCGTCACGCTTGCCGGTGTTCTTCACCTTGACGCTGGCGTCGAGCTTGCCGGTCTTGTTCAGCGTGGTCGACGACAGGGCCATGTCGCTCAGGCTGAACTCGGTGTAGCTCAGGCCATAGCCGAACGGGTACAGGGGACCTGTGGTGTCATCGAAGTACTGCGAGGTGTAGTTGCCCGGCTTGCCCGGAGTGAACGGCCGGCCAATCGTCAGGTGGTTGTAGTAGGTCGGAATCTGGCCTACCGAACGGGGGATGCTGATCGGCAGTTTGCCCGACGGGTTGTAGTCGCCGAACAGCACGTCGGCGATGGCGTTGCCGCCCTCGGTGCCGGTGAACCAGGTTTCCAGGATCGCGTCGGCCTGTTCTTTCTCTTCGAGAATGGTTAGTGGGCGGCCGTTCATCAACACCAGTACCAGCGGTTTGCCGGTGGCTTTCAGGGCGCGGATCAGCTCGCGCTGGTTTTCCGGGATGTTCAGGTCGGTGCGGCTCGACGATTCGTGGGACATGCCACGGGATTCGCCGACGGCGGCAACCACCACATCAGCATCCTTGGCCGCTTTCACCGCTTCGTCGATCAGCACGCTCGCCGGGCGCGGGTCATCCACCACTTCCGGGGCGTCGAAGTTGAGGAAGTTCAGGTAACCGAGGATTTTCGGGTCGCTGGTGATGTTGGCGCCACGGGCGTAGATCAGTGTCGATTTGTCGCCCAGGGCGTTGGTCATGCCATCGAACAGGGTCACCGATTGAGCAGGACGACCGGCGGCGGCCCAGCTGCCCATCATGTCGATGGGCGCCTTGGCCAGCGGACCGACCAGGGCGATTTTCGCGGTCTTCTTCAGTGGCAGGGTTTCGTTGCGGTTTTTCAGCAGCACCTGGCTGCGGCGTGCCACATCACGGGCCTCGGCGCGGTGCAGGCGGCTGTCGGCGTAGGTATCGACCGGATCATCCTCGGCCTTGCCGATGCGCAGGTACGGGTCCTTGAACAGGCCCATGTCGTACTTGGCGCCGAGCACCGCACGCACGGCGTTGTCGATGTCGCTCTGCTGGATCTCGCCGGCCTTCAGCAGCCCTGGCAGCTCTTTGCCGTACAGGGTGTCGTTCATGCTCATATGGATGCCGGCCTTGATCGCCAGCTTCGCCGCTTCGCGACCGTCGGCGGCAACGCCGTGCTTGATCAGCTCGAAAATCGCCCCGTGGTCGCTGACCGCCAGGCCCTTGAAGCCCCACTCCTTGCGCAGCAGGTCGTTCATCAGCCAGGTGTTGGCGGTGGCCGGTACGCCGTTGATCGAGTTCAGCGCGACCATGACCCCGCCAGCGCCGGCATCGATGGCGGCGCGGTACGGTGGCAAGTAGTCCTGGTACATCTTGATCGGGCTCATGTCGACCACGTTGTAGTCACGGCCACCTTCGACCGCGCCGTACAGGGCGAAGTGCTTGACGCTGGCCATGATGCTGTCGGCTGCGTTCGCCCCCGTGCCCTGGAACGCCTTGACCATCACGCCGGCAATGCGCGACACCAGGTAGGTGTCTTCGCCGAAGCCTTCGGAAGTACGGCCCCAGCGCGGATCGCGGGAGATGTCGACCATCGGCGCGAAGGTGATGTCGAGGCTGTCAGCCGCGGCTTCCTTGGCGGCAATGCGCCCGGACAGGCCAATGGCATCCATGTCCCAGCTCGAGGCCAGGGCCAGCGGGATCGGGAAAATGGTGCGGTGGCCGTGGATCACGTCGTAGGCGAAGAACATCGGGATCTTCAGGCGGCTGCGCATGGCCGCGTCCTGCATCGGCCGGTTTTCCGGGCGGGTGATCGAGTTGAACGTACCGCCGATGTTGCCCGCCGCGATTTCCTTGCGGATCATTTCGCGCGGCATTTCCGGACCGATGCTGATCAGGCGCAACTGGCCGATTTTTTCATCGAGGGTCATTTGCTTCATCAGGTTGCTGACGAAGGCTTCCTTGTTCTCCAGGGGTGCGGGCGTCGTGGCGGCCAATACGTTATGACTGGCCAGACTGACGAACAGGCCCAGCAAACACAGTTTCTTCATGAATAGTTTTCTCAAGGGCCCAAACGGCGATGCACACGCCGGCCAGCCAAAATTTAGGGAGCGTCTATTGTTGTTCGGGTGCCGGCTCAAAAGACCAGAGCCAAAAAACCACAGCCAGATGGCGGATGCGTTTTCGCGCAGGGCCTCTTTTTAGCCCATCGGCCCGTTGCAATCCAGAGGCGCGGGCGATTATGCCCCAAGAGCCGGCCCAGAAGGTTTTACGGTCGGTTTTTTCATGAAATGTACAAGGGAGCGTCAGCCTGATGAATGTAAGTCCAACCTACCGTTCGCGCCTGCAGGTCGCCACGCTGCTGATGCTGGCCACTTTGCTGACCGCCTGCGGCATCAACAACATCCCGACGCTCGACGAACAGGCCAAGGCCGCCTGGGGCCAGGTGCAGAACCAGTATCAGCGGCGCGCCGACCTGATTCCCAACCTGGTGGAAACCGTCAAGGGCTATGCGGCCCACGAGAAGGAAACCCTGACCGCCGTCATCGAAGCCCGGGCCAAGGCCACGTCGATCCAGGTGGATGCCTCGACGCTGGATGACCCGGAAAAGCTCAAGCAGTACCAACAGGCCCAGGATCAACTCAGCGGCGCCTTGAGCCGTTTGATGGTGGTTTCCGAGCGTTATCCGGACCTGAAAGCCAACCAGAACTTCCTCGCCTTGCAGTCGCAACTGGAAGGCACCGAGAACCGGATCAGCGTGGCCCGGCGTGATTTCATCCTCGCGGTGCAGAAATACAACACCGAGATCCGCACGTTCCCCGGTCGCCTGTGGCACACCGTGATGTACAGCGACCTGCCGATGCGCGAGACCTTCGAAGCCACGCCGGGTTCGGAAAAGGCTCCCGAGGTCAAATTCTGAACAGCGGTAATTGGCGTCACCACGCAAGAGGTTGCCAATGCGCGTCCTGAAAACAGGCCTGTTGCTGTTGTTGTGGGTGGTGGCGATCACGGCCCGGGCCGAGCTGAGCTTCCCGGCGCTGACCGGGCGGGTGGTCGACAGTGCGCAGATGATCGAGCCATCGGTGCGCCAGCAGCTCAGCCAACAACTTCAGGCCCATGAGCAAGCCACCGGCGAGCAGCTTGTGGTAGTGACTTTGCCGGATTTGCAAGGCACCGACATCGCCGACTTCGGTTACCAACTCGGCCGCCACTGGGGCATCGGGCAGAAGGACAAAAACAACGGCGCCTTGCTGATCATCGCCCGGGACGAGCGCCGGCTGCGTATCGAAGTCGGTTACGGCCTGGAGGATCGCCTGACCGATGCCCAGAGTTCGGTGATCATCAACCAGGTCATTACCCCGGCATTCAAGACCGGCAACTTCAGTAAAGGCATCAGTGATGGCGTGGCGGCGATGCTGGTAGTGCTGGGTGGCAACCCCCTGGACGAACCCTCCACGGCGTATGAGTCCAGAGGCGATCCCGGGGACGATTTCATCGCGCGGCATCCCGGTTTGTTCGTGTTTTTGGTGATGTTGCTCATCCTGACTGTTTTTGTGTGCCAGATGCTCGGTATCCTTCCCGCCGGCCGGGGCGGCTCCGGTGGATCCGGGGGCGGCTTTGGCGGTGGTGGGTTTGGCGGCGGCGGTGGAGGGGGAGGCTTCAGCGGCGGCGGGGGCAGTTTCGGCGGGGGCGGTTCGTCCGGCGGCTGGTGATAATAAAAATGAGCAGGCACTTCACGACATGGCATTACTGACTGAACACGAACAACGCAAGGTGGCCGAGGCCATTGCCCGGGTCGAGCGCGAGACCGACGCAGAACTGGTGACCGTACTCGCGGCCCGCGCCGACGACTATGCGTACATCCCGTTGCTGTGGGCCAGCCTGCTGGCGCTGCTGGTGCCGGGCATCGTGCATTACTTCACCGGTTGGCTGACCCTGCACAGCCTGCTGCTGGTGCAATGGGCCATCTTCATTGTGCTGTGCCTGGTGTTCCGCCTGCCGAAAGTCACCACCCATCTGATCCCGCGCTCGGTGCGCCACTGGCGCGCCTCGAACCTGGCGCGCCGGCAGTTCCTGGAGCAGAACCTGCACCACACCGAGGGCAGCACCGGCGTGCTGATTTTCGTTTCCGAGGCCGAGCGTTATGTGGAGATCCTGGTGGATGAAGGGATTTCCAGTCGTCTGGACAACAAGAACTGGGACGCGATAGTCGCGACGTTCACCCAGCAGGTTAAACAGGGGCAGACGCTGCAGGGCTTTGTCAGTTGCGTCGAGGCCTGTGGAGAGTTGCTCAAGGTGCATGTGCCGGTGACGCATGTGCGCAACGAACTGCCGAATCGTCTGGTTGTGCTGGGTTAAGCCAGGGTTTCATGTGCTTTTGTAATGCGCCGCGACACAGTTCCGGAACGTTGTCCGCCGCGGAGCTTGTCTTCAACATCTCTCTCATGGTGCACGCCCTGCGATGGGCGTTCTGTGTTGAGGGAGTTCTTATGAAAACGCAACAATCGCTGGATACCTTGGTGGAGGATGCACCCGGTAGCGCAATGTTTACTCTGCCGGTGCAACTGACAACGAAAGAGACACAAGCCTTGGAGTGGTGCCTCAAAGGCAAGACGTCCTGGGAGATCGCCAGGATTCAGAGTTGCTCGGAATCCACCATCAACTTCCATTTCTCCAATATCCGCCGCAAGTTCGCCGTCAGATCTCGCAACGCTGCCGTGTTCAAAGCGCTGGAGTCGGGAGCCATCACTGTTGAACCATTGCAGTTGCGAGATATCCATGAGCCTGACTGACTCGACCTACCACAGTATCAGCGGGCTCATGGTGGGGTTGGGTATTGCGACGTTGCCGGTTATCAATGGAGAAGTCCTGTTCGGCGCGACGCTTGGCGCGTGGCTGGTCACGACCACTCGCGCCAACTTCAAGGCCTGGCAACGCATCGGCTCCTGGCTGTTGTCGGCGGGTGTCGGTTACCTGTTTGCCCCGGTCGCCCAGCCACTGGCGCCTTTTCTGACAGCCGGTGTGACGGCCTTTCTGTGCGCGTTGCTGGTTATTCCCATCAGCATCAAGCTCATGCAGTGGATCGATGGCGCCGGCCTCGGTGACATCCTTCGTCATCTCAGAGGGCGAGGGCAATGACCCATGAGATGGCGGCTCTGGTGTGGGTGACGGGCGTGGCTCATCTGATCAGTGCGTTCAGGCTGGCGTGTTACCAGCGCGACGAGCAGCGTTACAACTGGCGCGACAGGATATTGATCAGCTTGTGTGGCGTAGTGTTTTACCTTGCTGGCATCGATGTATTGCTGACATTCCTGCCGGTGAGCCCATGGCATGCAGTGGTGAGTGTTTTTTCATGCGTAATGATTGTTCGCAGTAGTGGCAACATTATTGTTTTGTGGCATGCCTTCAAGCATTGAAACGTCGGATTTCAAGTCAGGTTTTGTTCGAGTGTCCAAGTGTTGCCAGGATAGCGGCCATTTCCGAAAGTTGCATTTCCAGATCCCGCAGGCGTCGCTTTTCCTCCAATGCGCTTTGTATTGCGCAGCGGTCATCCTCATCAAGCAATCGCCACAGCGAAAGGATGGTGTTTTCCTGCGTTGTTGCAGTTTCCGCAACATTTGCAGACGCGTTGACATGGGTTTGCCGCAGCATCGGCCCCTCGCCCAGCAGCAACCAGTCAAGGGAGATGCCGCGAGCTTGTGCAATATCTACGCATAATGAGTATGGCGTGCTGTCGCGGCCTTTCCAGCTACTGAGTGTCTGCGGGCTGATCTGTAGCGCAGAAGACAGGGATGCGTCAGTTTTTGTGCCCGTAATTTGCTTCAGGCGGGCCAAAACAGCTTGTGATTTTTTGCTACGCAATTTGAGCCTCTTCCTTTTGACATATGCTTTTTGAGTGCTTAACGTATGCGTAATGAGTACTTTTTTTCTTGTAAGTAATCAATCATCAACTATGAATCAGAAGAATACGATGTCGAAACTTCCTAATGGTATCAGGGTGATTTCCTACGAGCTTGGCTCGTATCTATTACGTGTCCGCCCGTTGCACTTCCTTTTGTCTGGCGGACGTTATTTGCAGCACCGGTCTTTTACGAATTGTGTTTCAAACAGTATTGCGTTTGATCAATTCGATTACCACCGGATGGCCCAAGGGAAGCATGTATGAGTACTTACAAGATGGTGTGCCCGCACTGCTTGAGCAGGATGCGCATACGTACCAGCGAAGGACGGCATATTTTCCTGCGGGTGGCGTACCTGCAATGTACGTCGGAGGCCTGTGGCTGGTCGGTACGGGCCGAGTTCGAAATGACCCATGAGCTTTCCCCCAGTGGCATGCCCAATCCGGCCGTGCACCTGCCGTGCGCCGGACCTGACTTGCGCCGCGCCGCGCGGCCTGTCGCCGAGAGTGCTCCGGCGGCGCAAACGCAACAGGAGTCTTGAGCATGAAGGAGGTTGATGAACAGGCCCATTTGAATGAGGAGTTATTGACCATAGCGCAGGCGTTTCTGGCCCGTCATGAAGGCGAGGGTGTGATTGATGATCAAGTGCTGTTCTGCCGTGCGGTGAGGCATTTGCAGAGTCTGGATATGCCGATGCACCAGGCGGAGCGGCTGGTCAGCCACGCGTACGGATTACTCAAATCCAGCAACGATCGCCGACGTCTGGATCTGGCTGCAAGTTCCGAAACTGTCGCCGTGGTCACTGATCCGGTCAACGGTCTGACGTGGGCGGTGCCGGTAGGGTTGATCGTCAAATTCGTCATCAACTCGCCGACCAATCGCAAACTTCGGCTGGTGGAGCCCTGAGGTAGCGACGGTTGGATTCAGGTCCCGATCGGCGGGAACGGGACCTGGCGCAAAATTACCCCGTGCCCAAAACCTTCGTCCCCCCTAAAATACCCGGCATCCCCCGATTCGTATTGCCGAGGCCGTTTTTCCATGTCTGTCACCGCCACTCCCGCCAGCCTCGCGCCGGATCATCACGCCCAGTTCATCGACCTGCTGCAAACCAGCCTCGAGCACAACGCGTTCATCAAACTGGTGCTGGCCAAGTACATGGGCGATGAAACGGACCTGCAGCGGATCATCATCAAGCCGGTAACGGTCAAGGCGCAGCCTTGCCTGTCTTTTGTCTACCGCTACAAGACCCGCGATATCACCAAGAACCTGCCGCTGGCCGAAGGCGTGGCGAACATTGCCGGACTGCTGCCGGCGTCGTTCAAAAATGCGCATTTGTTGTCGCTGACCGACGAAGCCCAGCTCGAATACAGCAAAAAGGGCAAGTCATCGCTGTTCAAGAGCCAACCTCAGCAATTGCGCGAAGTGCCTTCGGCCGAGCACAACCGTGAGAAAAACCGTTTTCTTGACCTGAGCCGGCCGTTTCTCGCCGACCTGGGTGTGACCAACAAGCAGCATGAGCTGATCCCGGCGATGTCGCGCAAGTGGAAGCAGATCAACAAGTTCATCGAAGTGTTCAGCCATGCGCTGACGTCGTCCCCCCTGGCGCTGGACAAGCCGGTGCGTGTGGCGGACTTCGGATCGGGCAAGGGCTACCTGACCTTCGCCATCCACGATTACCTGCGCAACACCTTGAAGGCCGAAGGCGAGGTGACCGGCGTCGAGTTGCGTGAAGACATGGTCACCCTGTGCAACACCGCCGCCGCCAGGCTTGAACACCCCGGCCTGGTGTTCAAGTGCGGTGACGTGCGCAGCGTGGCGCCGAGCGAGCTGGACGTGATGATCGCCCTGCATGCCTGCGATATCGCCACTGACTATGCGATCCACACCGGCATCCGTTCTGGCGCTTCGATCATCATGTGCTCGCCGTGCTGCCACAAACAGATCCGCCTGCAAATCCAGAGCCCGGCTTTGCTCAAGCCGATGCTGCAATACGGCTTGCACCTGGGCCAGCAGGCGGAGATGGTCACCGACAGTTTGCGCGCGTTGTTCCTTGAGGCCTGCGGCTACGAGACCAAGGTGTTCGAGTTCATCTCACTGGACCACACCAACAAGAACAAGATGATCCTGGCGGTCAAACGCGCCGAGCCGGTGGACCCGGCCCAGTTGCTGGCGAAGATTCAGGAGCTGAAGGATTTCTATCACATCAGCGAGCACTGTCTGGAAACCTTGCTGCGCGCTGACGGTTATTTGAGCTGACCCAAAAAAGATCGCAGCCTGCGGCAGCTCCTACACCGATCGGTGTTCACCTGTAGGAGTTGCCGAAGGCTGCGATCCTTTGATCTTTCCTTATGTCGTGGCTACTCGTGCCGGCATGACCGCTGTCTTGCGCCCGAGCATCACCGTCACGATCACCCCGCCAGCAAACAGCCAGGTAATCGGCTCCACATGTTCACCAAAGAACAGCGCCGAGAAGGCGATGGTGAAGAAGATCTGCAGCAACTGGATCTGACTGACCCGGGCAATGCCGCCCATGGCCAGCCCGGCGTACCAGGCGAAGAAGCCGATGAATTGCGAAAACAGCGAGACGTAACCGAAGGCCCACCAGGTCTTGGCGGAAATCTCGCCCTGATGCTGCAGCGCCAGATACACCACCGGCCCGATCAACAGCGGCGTCGACAGCACCAGCGCCCAGCAGATCACCTGCCAGCCGCCCATCTCCCTGGCCAGCCGGCCTCCCTCGGCGTAACCCAATCCGCCCACTGCAATGGCGCCGAGCATCAGCAAGTCACCGGCCTGGATGCTGCCGGCACCGCTGATCAGTGCATAACCGAGCACCAACGCACTGCCCAATGCGGCGCAGGCCCAGAAAGCTTTCGACGGCCGCTCATGGGACAACCACGCGGCGTACAGCGCCACGCACAGCGGCTGTAAACCGTTGACCAGCGCACCGTGGGATGCCGGCAAGGTTTGCATGGCCCAGGCCGACAACACCGGGAAACCGAGGATCACCCCGGCCATCACCAGCGTCAGGCCTTTGACCTGTTTCCAGGTCGGCCATTTTTCCCGATGCCACAGCAACAGCAACGCCGCCGGAACCGCCGCAAACAGTGCCCGGCCCAGGCCATTGAGCAGCGGGTGCAGTTCCTGCACGACGATCCGCGTGAAGGGCAGGGTGAGGCTGAAGATCACAACGCCGAGCAGGCCCAGGGCCATGCCGGTGTTTTCGCGCGAGGACATGATGGCAACCAGAATCGTGGAGGGTGGGAGGTGGTGTTATCTAGCCATAAACCCGGTGTAAGCCGCTGTTACAGCTAGGCGCAGAGTTATCCGTACAGTTGCGAGTAATGCGAGCAACGCGTAGGAGCTGCCGCAGGCTGCGATCTTTTTACCCGCCGCGCCACAAATCCAATAAATCCAAAGATCAAGATCAAAAGATCGCAGCCTTCGGCAGCTCCTACACGTAGTAGCCGGTTGTTACCCACCTCACCGGATAAGGACTACCTTGAATACTCCTGCACGCCCACTTCCAGAGGAGTCCTCCCCATGGCTGCGAAAAAAATTCTGATGCTGGTTGGTGATTACGTCGAAGACTATGAAGTGATGGTGCCGTTCCAGGCACTGCTGATGGTCGGCCACACGGTACACGCCGTTTGCCCGGACAAAACCGCCGGCCAGACCGTACGCACGGCGATCCATGACTTTGAAGGCGACCAGACCTACAGCGAAAAACCCGGTCACCTGTTTGCCCTCAACTTCGATTTCGCCAAGGTCAACGCCGCCGATTATGACGCGGTGTTGATTCCAGGCGGCCGTGCACCGGAGTACCTGCGCCTGAACGAAAAAGTCCTGGAGCTGGTGCGCGCATTCGACACGGCCGGCAAGCCGATCGCTGCCGTGTGCCATGGCGCGCAGTTGCTGGCGGCAGCGGGTGTTCTCGAAGGTCGCGAATGCAGCGCTTATCCGGCCTGCGCTCCGGAAGTGCGACTGGCGGGCGGTACGTATATCGATATTCCGGTGACGGACGGCCATGTCCAGGGCAATCTGGCCACGGCGCCGGCCTGGCCTGCGCACCCGAACTGGCTGGCCGGTTTCCTGGGGTTGCTGGGTACCAAAATCACGCTGTAACGAGGGACAAGTTCATGTGCGAGCTGTACGTCAAAGCCGACCCGATACTCTACGAATCGCGCTCCCGCTCGCTGCGCATCTGCGGGGTGGTCACCACCCTGCGGCTGGAGAATCAATTCTGGGACATCCTCAGCGAAATCGCCGAGGTCGATGGCATGACCACCAATCAGTTGATCGCCAAGCTGTATGAAGAGGTGATGGACTATCGCGGCGAGGTGGTCAATTTCGCGTCGTTCCTGCGGGTGAGTTGTACGCGGTATCTGAGCCAGCGGCGCACGTCGGCGCCGGAGTTGTCGGTGGTGCGGGCTGCGGCGAAGTAAGGAAGATCGTGTCGACGCCATCGCGAGCAAGCTCGCTCCCACAAGGTTTGGTGTACACAAATCTACTGTGGGAGCGAGCTTGCTCGCGATGGCGATGGTGCAGGCGACAGAAATCCCGGCTTGGTCTTTACTGTGAAGCGCGAAACCTCTCAATCGCCAAGGAGAAACAGCATGTCCGGATGGTATGAAGTGAGCAAAAGCAGTAATGGCCAGTTCAGGTTTGTCCTCAAGGCGGCCAACGCCGAGACCATTCTGACCAGCGAGCTGTACACCACCCACGCCGCCGCCGACAAAGGCATCGCCTCGGTCCAGGCCAACAGCCAACTGGATGAGCGGTACGAGAAGAAAACCACCAAGGATGGCCACCCGTATTTCAATCTCAAGGCGGGCAACCACGAGATCATCGGCAGCAGCGAGGCCTATTCCTCTGATGCCGCCATGGAGAAAGGTATTGCCAGCGTAAAAACCAACGGCCCGTCCAAGGTGGTCAAGGACAAGACCTTGCCAGTGCTTTGAGATCAACACACATCCCCTGTGGGAGCGGGCTTGCTCGCGAAGAGGCTGTCACATTCAGCATATTTATTGAATGTTCCACCGTCTTCGCGAGCAAGCCCGCTCCCACATTTTGTTTTAGTGTATGGCTGGAAATCAGCGTAAGGCTTTGAGCAGACCTTGAAGCTGACTAAGCCCCGCCTCACCCAACGCAAACACCGGCAGCCGCGGATCCCCCGCCTCCAGCCCCGTCGTCCGCAAACCCGCCTTGATCGTCGCCGGCAAGCCACCCTTGAGGATGAAATCCAGCAGCGGCAACTGCCGATAGAACAGCTCGCGTGCCTTGCGCAAATCGTTGGCCAGCACCGCTTCGTACAAATCCAGGTTGAGCTGCGGGATCAGGTTCGGCGCAGCGGTGCACCAGCCTTTTGCGCCGGCGGCAAAGGCCTCCAGGGCCAATGGGTTGCAGCCGTTGTAGAACGGCACCTGGCCTTCGCCGAGGCGTTGCAGTTGGTGCATGCGCTGGATGTCGCCGGTGCTCTCCTTGACCATGGTCACGTTTTCCACGGCCTTGACGATGTGCAGGATCAGGTCCACCGACATGTCGGTGCCGCTGGTGGCCGGGTTGTTGTAGAGCATGATCGGCACGCCGATGCTGTCGCCGATGGCGCGGTAGTGGGCAAGGATTTCCGCTTCGCTGAGTTTCCAGTAGGACGTTGGCAGCACCATCACCACATCGGCGCCGTGGGCTTCGGCGAAACGCGCGCGACGCACCGCTTTAGCGGTGGTCAGGTCGGACACGCTGACGACGGTCGGCACGCGTTTGGCCACGTGCCTGATGCTGAATTCGCTGACCTGATCCCACTCCGCGTCGCTCAGGTAGGCACCTTCACCGGTGCTGCCCAGCGGTGCGATGGCGTGAACGCCGCCCTCGATCAGACGGTCGATGGAGCGCCCGAGGGCGTCCTGGTCAATGCCTTCGCCATTGGCGGTAAAAGGCGTGATGGTGTAGCCGATGATGCCGTGAATGTTTGCGCTGGACATGGTGTCCCTCCGTTCTATCAATGGGTTCAGTTCAGGCAATCGGCGTGTTGCCGCAGGACCTGCCGGGTGTAGTAGTTGAAAGCGGCGGCGTGGCGTTTCGGCCGGGCAATCCAGTCATGGGCTTCGCGCCCCAGCTCGGGGATGATCGGCTTGATGGTCCCGGCGCTCATCGCCAGCAGTTGCAGCTTCGCGGCGCGTTCGATCAGTTGCGCGATGACACAGGCTTCCTCGATGCTGCTGCCGGTGGACAATTGGCCATGGTGCGAAAGCAGGATCGCCCGTTTGTCGCCCAGTGCCCCGGCAATCAACTCGCCTTCTTCGTTACCCACCGGCACGCCCGGCCAGCCTTCGAGAAACGCACAGTCGTCATAGAGCGGGCAGAGGTCCATGTGGGAAATCTGCAGCGGCACCTCCAGCATCGACAAGGCTGCTACGTGGGTCGGGTGGGTGTGAATGATGCAGTTCACATCCGCTCGGGCGCGGTACACCCAACTGTGAAAACGATTGGCCGGGTTGGGCATGCCATGGCCTTCAAGCACCTCCAGGTCTTCGTTGACCAGCAGCAGGTTGCCTGCGGTGATTTCGTCGAAACCCAGGCCCAGTTGCTGAGTGTAGTAAGTGCCGGGTTGCGGACCACGGGCGGTGATTTGCCCGGCAAGGCCGGAATCGTGACCGTGCTCGAACAGGATGCGGCAGGTCAGGGCCAGCTTTTGTCGGGCGGTCCACGTATTATCCGCCAGGGTATTTTGCATTTGGTTCAGCGCGTGCTTGACCAGTTGCTCTTTGGGCAGTGCTAATGTCTTGGCCATATCGGTGTCCTTTGGATGATTCAATGGACGTCGGGTTTGCCGCTCACCGGTTTCTCGCAAAGTCGTCGGTGAATGCAAATGACACTAAAGAGGCTATATGACACATTGTGTCATTGGCAAGGACAAATCGTGCCTCCTTGATGGATTAATCGCTCTACATGTCTATCCGTTTGAAATTACTAAGAAAAAAACTTGGCGTGACCTTGGAAGCCCTGGCCGAAAAATCCGGCATGACCAAGAGTTACCTGTCGAAAGTCGAACGCGGTTTGAACACGCCATCGATTGCGGCGGCGTTGAAACTGGCCAAGGCGCTGAATGTGAAGGTCGAGGAGTTGTTCTCTGAAGACAACGTCAGCCTCGACAGCTACAGCCTGGTGCGCAGCCACGAGCGGCAACCTTTGGGTGCCAGTGACAACAATTCGGGTTACGCGGTGCTGGCCCATCAGGTCAGTTCACGCAGCCTGCTGCCATTCATCATTTACCCGCCGGCAGAATTCACCGACAAGACCTTCAAGGAGCATCTGGGCGAGGAGTTTTTATTCGTCCACGAAGGGCAGGTGGAAGTGGACTTCATGAACGAGCGCGTATTGCTCGACCGGGGTGATGCGTTGCATTTCAATGCGCAAAAGCCGCACCGGATTCGTTCGGTGGGCGAGGTGCAGGCGCAATTGTTGGTGGTGGTGCATAGCAGCGAAGAATAGGCACAAAGGTCAAAAAAAGCTTCGCGAGCAAGCCCGCTCCCACATTATTGGAATGCAATCCCCTGTGGGAGCGAGCTTGCTCGCGATGGCGTCATACAAGTCGCTGCTAAACTTCGACTGGGACCGCCAGTTTGGGGCTCCCGAGTGCATGGCTTTTCGAATCAAAAAACCGCAACTCCACACCCGTCCCCTCAAACACCTTCGCGTAATGCCGTTTCTGGTGCTGGATGAATGCCTTGCTGCGCGGGTAAATCGAGATCGCCACCACCTGTGGTTTCGCCAGGCGCAAGGCATGGATGATGTGGCTGTCCTGCTCCCCCAGCGCATGGCCGAAGATGCACAGCGCCTGGCCGTGACCGAGTAGTTGCTCGTAGCAGAACGACAGGTAATCCGAACTGCGAATGGTCTTGAGCTTGTCCGCACTCGGCCCTTCGTTGACGAACAGCGGCACGTCGTCGAGGGTCTTGATCGTGTTGTTGATGGCGAAACTGCCCAGCAACGTGCCCTCGGTCGACATCAGCTTGCGCGCCGTACCGTCCTGGTTGCGCACCAGATGGAGACCGCCGTGCAGGTACAGCAAACGGGTTTTGTCGGTGGCCGTGTCGCTCAGGTCGAAACCGGGCTCGGCGCCCTGGAACAGATCGCTGATCGCCTCAGGCTGGTGTTGCACCGCCCAGTAGTTGAGCAAGTCGTAATTGGTGGTGAACACCGTGCGATAGCTGGCCAGTTCCTGATTGATGGTAACCAGCGTCGAAGGCACCACCAGCCGCCACGGGATATGCACCGCATGCACGGTGTTGATCAGCGCTTCCTTGATCGCGTAGTAGCGATTGCGCGGGGCGGCGGAACTGACGGCCAAGGCCTTGTTGACCCGGCTGGTGGTTTTCAACGCGCTCAGTACCTGCTCGAAACTGCGGGTCTGCATCGCATCGAACACGCTCAGCTCGGACGGGCTCAGGGGTTTTTCTTCAACGGTACGGGCGTTTTCGAACAGCGACTCGTAGCCGAAATCGTCCCACACGGCGCGACTGGCTCCGTTGCCCACCAGCAAACCACTGAACGAAGTGGTGCTGCGCAAGGCGTTCCAGTCTTCAAGTTGAGCATCGACATCCTGGAAATCGGTCATTGCGGTCTTCGTCTCACGGCAAAAGGTCTGTGGGCGGCGACTTTATCACGACCGGTGCCCGGACCACGGCACGACGCGGGCGAAGAACGTTATGCTGCGACTTCGCCTGAGCCGACTTCGCCGAGTACCCGATGCTGCAAAAAAGCCTGATCCGCCGTCTCGACCTGATCACCCTGCAACTGTTTGTCGCGGTGCATGAAGAGGGCACGCTGACCCGTGCCGCCTCGCGCGAAGCGATTGCAGTCTCGGCGGCGAGCAAGCGCTTGATGGAGCTGGAGGAGGCGCTGGGCATCAGCCTGTTCGTGCGCCAGGCCAAGGGCATGTCCCTGACGCCGGCCGGTGAAACCCTGCTGCACCATGCCCGGCAGATGTTGTTCAACGTCGAGAAAATGGGGCTTGAACTGGGGGAGCACAGCCACGGTGTGCGCGGCTACGTGCGGATGCTCGCCAACCTGTCGGCGATCATTCAGTTTTTGCCCGAGGACCTGCGGGATTTTTCCGAACGTCACCCACAGGTCAAGACCGACCTCGAAGAGCGCCCCAGCGCCGGGGTGATTCAGGGTGTGCTCGACGGAGTGGCCGACCTCGGGATCTGTTCCGTTGACAGTGACATCAAGGGCCTGCACAGCGTGTTGTATCGCCAGGACAAGCTGGTGGTGTTGATGCCGCCGTACCATCCATTGGCGAGCCGGTCGAGCGTGGCGTTCGCCGATACGCTGGACAGCGATTACGTTGGCTTGCATGCCGCCAGTTCGATCAACATGCGCACCCACGCGGCGGCGCGCCAGGCCGGCAAGGTGCTGCGGGTTCGTATTCATGTGCCGGGGTTCGATGCGATGTGTCGGATGATCCAGGCCAACATGGGCATCGGCATTTTGCCGCACAAGGCTTATGAATTGTTTGGCCGGGCACTGGGTTTGCACGCGGTGCCGTTGACGGACGAATGGTCCGATCGGGCGTTGATTCTGGTGGTGCGCGATGAGGCGTTGCTGTCGCCGGTGAGCCGGATGTTGTTTGAGCATTTGCGAGGGGGTGCCTGATATTTTTGTGTTGATTGGGCCGGCCACATCGCGAGCAAGCTCGCTCCCACAGGGATCTTCAGCGCTACACAGATCCAGTGTGGGAGCGAGCCTGCTCGCGATGACTGACCTGAGGCCACGACAATCTCCCCGAGCGTTCGCGTTTGGCGAACGCTCGTTGCCAACTGAAGGTTGGATTCCCGAGCCCCCTGTCCTCTAGCCTTGGCGCATATTCCAAGAACAAGAGGTACCCCGCGATGACTGCTCCCTTGAGTGCGATCAAAGTGATCGAGATCGGCACGCTGATCGCCGCGCCGTTTGCGGCGCGCATGCTGGCCGAGTTCGGCGCCGAGGTGATCAAGATCGAAGCCATGGGCCAGGGCGATCCCCTGCGTAAATGGCGCAAGCTGCACGAAGGCACCTCGCTGTGGTGGTACCTGCAATCGCGCAACAAGAAGTCCCTGGCACTGAACCTCAAATCCCCCGAAGGCATTGAACTGGTCAAGCAACTGGCGACCAGCGCCGATGTGTTGATCGAAAACCTGCGCCCCGGCGCCCTGGAGAAACTCGGCCTCGGTTGGGACGTGTTGCACGCGCTCAATCCCAACCTGACGCTGGTGCGGATTTCCGGTTACGGCCAGACCGGTCCGTACCGCGATCGTCCGGGTTTCGGTGCCATAGGCGAGGCCATGGGTGGGATTCGCTACACCACCGGCACCCCCGGTTCGCCACCGGCGCGGGTCGGCGTCAGCCTTGGCGATTCCCTGGCTTCGCTGCACGCGGTGATCGGCGCGCTGATGTCGCTGCTAAGGGTCAAGACCGGGCAGGGCGGCGGGCAGATCGTCGATGTGTCCCTGGCCGAAAGCGTGTTCAACGTCATGGAAAGCCTGGTGCCGGAATACGACATGCTGGGCCATGTGCGTGAACGCAGCGGTGGCGCCTTGCCGGGTATCGCGCCGTCCAACACCTATCTGACGGCTGATGGCGCCTACGTGGTGATCGCCGGCAACAGCGATCCGATCTACAAGCGCCTGATGCAAACCATCGGCCGCCCCGATCTGGCCGAGGCGCCGGAATTCGCCCATAACGATGGGCGTGCAGCCAAGAGCAATCTGCTCGACGCGGCCATCACCCACTGGACCAGCAGTCTGCCCATCGACGAGGTGCTGGCCGCCCTGGAAACCGCCGAAGTCCCGGCCGGCCGCATCTATTCGGTGGCCGACATCGTCGCCGATCCGCACTATCAGGCGCGGGACATGCTGCTCAATGCCGAGCTGCCCGGTGGTGCCACGGTGAAGATGCCGGGCATCGTGCCGAAACTCTCCGAGACACCCGGCGGCGTGAACTGGTCCGGCCCCGGGCTGGGCCAGCACACCGACGGCATCCTCGCGCAATTGGGCCTGACCGCGATGGACATCGAACGCCTGAAAGTTGAAGGAGTGGTGCAATGATCACCGATTATTCCGACAGCCTGATCGTGCAGGAAGTGTCCCCGCGCGACGGTTTGCAAATCGAGCCGACCTGGGTTGAAACCGACGACAAGATTGCCCTGATCGATCAACTGTCGCAGGCTGGATTCGGCCGCATCGAAGCCGGTTCGTTCGTGTCGCCCAAGGCCATTCCGGCGCTGCGCGATGGCGAACTGGTGTTCAAGGGCATCGCCCGGCAACCGGGGGTGATCTACGTCGCGTTGATCCCCAACCTCAAAGGTGCGCAACGGGCGCTGGCGTGCCGTGCCGATGAGCTGAACCTGGTGATGTCCGCCAGCCAGACCCACAACCTGGCGAACATGCGTATGCGCTGTGAAGATTCATTGGCCGCGTTCGGCGAGATTGTGCAGTTCGTTGGCGACAGTCCCGTGCGACTCAACGCCAGCATCGCCACCACCTTCGGCTGCCCGTTCGAAGGCAAGATCGATGAGGACCGCGTACTGCAAATCGTCGAGGCCTATCAGGAACTCGGCATCCAGGGCATCACCCTGGCCGACACCACGGGCATGGCCAATCCGCGTCAGGTCGACCGACTGGTGCGCCGGGTACTGCAGCGGGTGTCTCCGACGGACCTGACCCTGCATTTTCACAATACCCGCAGCCTTGGCCTGTGCAACGTGCTGGCTGCCTACGAGGCCGGTGCCCGACGCTTCGATGCGGCCCTCGGTGGCCTCGGCGGCTGCCCGTTTGCGCCGGGGGCGTCGGGAAACATCTGCACCGAGGATCTGGTGAACCTGTGCGATGAAGTCGGTATTCATACCGGCATCGATTTGCCGCTGCTACTGAAACTGTCCCGGGGACTGCCGGCGCTGCTCGGCCATGAAGTACCCGGTCAACTGGCCAAGGCCGGGCGCAATTGTGACCTGCACCCCGTGCCTTCCTGACCCAATCGAAACCCTGTGGGAGCGGGCTTGCTCGCGAAGACGGAGTGTCAGTCGACATCACTGCTGAATGTCAGACCGCTTTCGCGAGCAAGCCCGCTCCCACAGTAAAAGCATTCATATAGCCCCACTCAACCAGACAACAAAAACAATCGGACACCCAAGGGAAGTCCGCCTGGAGAACCACAATGAGCCTTAATGCACTGGAGGCCGGCGCGAGCCCGGCCGTTAGCCACGACGAAGAAAAAGCCCTGGTCAGCAAAGTCGCCTGGCGTCTGATGCCGCTGATCATGGTCTGCTACCTGTTCGCCTTTTTCGACCGCATCAACATCAGCTTCGCCAAGTTTCAGTTGCAGACCGACCTGAGCCTGAGCGACACCGCTTATGGCCTGGGTGCCGGGTTGTTCGTGGTCGGTTATGTGATTTTCGAAGTGCCCAGCAACATGATGCTGTACAAGGTCGGCGCCCGGCGCTGGATCGCCCGGATCATGATGTCCTGGGGCCTGGCCACGGCGGCCATGGTGTTCGTTAACAGCGAATGGCAGTTCTACGTGCTGCGCTTCGTGATCGGCGCGATGGAGGCGGGGTTTGCCCCGGGCGTGTTGTATTACCTGACGTTGTGGTTCCCGCAGCACTACCGCGGACGCATCACCTCGATGCTGTTCCTGGCGTCGGCGTTCGCCGGCCTGGTGGGCGCGCCGTTCTCCGGCCTGGTGTTGCAACACCTCGACGGCGTGCTGCAAATGCGTGGCTGGCACTGGCTGTTCCTGCTCGGTGGCGTGCCGTGCATCGGCCTCGGTTTGCTGGTGCTGACCCTGCTCAAGGATCGCATCGAAGATGCTCATTGGCTGACGCCATCGGAGAAGACCCTGCTGGCCAGCCGCATAGCTCAGCATGAGCCGCACAAGAGTGGCGGTTCGCTGCTCGCCGCGCTGCGGATTCCGGGTTTCCTGACCTTGGGCCTGATCTATTTCCTGATTCAGGTAGCGTCCTACGGCTTGAATTTCTGGGCGCCGCAACTGATCCGCAGCGCCGGCACCGAAAGTCCGGTAATGATCGGCTTGCTGACGGCCATCCCGTACATCTGCGGTGCCATCAGCATGGTGGTGATCGGACGCCTGTCCGATGCTACTGGCGAGCGACGCAAGTTTGTCGCCGGTCTGGTGGCGGTCGGTGCGATCGGGTTCTTCTGCGCAGGGATCTTCGCCAACCACACGACCTTCCTGATTGTCGCGCTGGGCCTGCTCGGTGCCGGGATCATCGCCTCCATCCCGAGCTTCTGGACCCTGCCGCCGAAACTGCTGGCCGGCGCCGGCGCGGGCGCTGCCGGCGGGATCGCGGTGATCAACACCCTGGGCCAGTTCGGCGGCATCGTCAGCCCGGTGATGGTCGGCCGGATCAAGGACCTGACCGGCAGCACCACACCGGCGCTGTATGTCATTGGTGTGTGTGCGCTGATTGCGGTGGCGCTGTTGCTGTGGGGGTTGCCGCAGAAGTTGCGCACACTCGATAAGTTTTAAAAGATCGCAGCCTTCGGCAGCGCCTGCTCGGACCACGCATCCCCGTAGGAGCTGCCGGAGGCTGCGATCTTTTGATCTTCAAGAAGTCGCTGTCATCGCTTTTTGCGCCGCGTCACTGAACTGAATCAACACCACCCCGGCCATCAACAGCACCACCCCAACCACCTTTGGCAAGGTGAGCTGCCGTTCCATCAACCCAAACCAGCCGAAATGATCCAGCAACAACGACGCCACCACTTGCCCCGCCAGCGCCAATGCCATGAACCCCGCGGCACCCAGCTTGGGCAGCAGCACCAATGCCAGGGAAATGAAGATCACCCCAAAAGCGCCACCGGCCCACACCCAAAGCGGCGCCTTGCTGATGAATGCCAGTGACGGCAATGGCAAGCGCATCGCAACGATGATCGGCAACAGCACGATAACGCTCACCAGCAACGAGGCGAGCGTCGCCCACAACGGATGGCCCAACCCGCGCCCGAGATTGACGTTGATCGCGCTCTGAAACGGCACCACCGCCCCGGCGATCATCGCCAGCCCCATCAGACCGGCCCAATGCAACGTACTCATGATCGATCTCCAACAGGTTTTGCTGGACTCTAGGGTATTCGTCGCGCAGATTTAAATTCCGTTTTGTTATCCAGAACATGCAGCAGATGAATGATCTACGACGCATCGACCTCAATTTGCTGGTGATCCTCGACGCCTTGCTCAGCGAGCAACACGTGACCCGGGCGGCCGAGCGTCTGCACTTGAGCCAGCCAGCGGTCAGTCATGCGCTGGCGCGTTTACGTGACCTGCTCGGCGATCCGCTGCTGGTGCGCGCCGGTGCCGGCCTTGTACCGACTCCGCGAGCGCTGGAACTGGTGGCACCGCTGGCCGAAGCCCTGGCCCAGGTGCAAGCGTTGCTGGCGCCGAACGCTTTCGATCCCGCGACCACCCGGCGCACCTTCCGCCTGGCGATGTCCGACTACGGCGCCGCCATTGTCTTGCCGGGTCTGATCCGGACCTTGCGCCGCGAAGCGCCGGGCATCGACCTGCAAATCAGCCATGGCAGCCGCGAAAGCATGCTCGAAGGGGTGCTCAACGGTGACATTGATGTCGCCGCCGGTGTATTCCCGGAAATGCCCAACGAATTGCGCAGCACAGCGCTGTTCGATGAGCACTACGCCTGCCTTGTGGACCGCAACAGCCTGCCCGCCGATGGTGTCCTCGACCTGGCCACTTATCTGGCACGCCCCCACGTCCTGCTGGAAATGCGCGGCAGCGGTACCCCGGAGATCGAGCGCGCCTTGACTGCATTGCGCGAGCGCCGGCGTGTCGCCATCAGCCTGCCGCACTGGAGCGTCGCCCCGCAGCTCATCAGCGGCACCGACCTGATCCTCACCGTCGCGTCGCGCGGATTGCGCGATATCGATGAGTCCTCATTGGTTGTCGTGCCACCGCCGTTTCACATTCCATCGTTCACCTTTGTGTTGGCGTGGCATAAACGGCGGGGTGGGGATCAGGCGTTGAACTGGTTGAATCGCAGGATTGGGGAGGGGATCGATCGCTAGAGACTTTTCTAAAATGGCCTTTACCAATTGGACGGTGGCAGGCGACGCGTATGAAAAATTCGTAGTACCTGAAGCCGACCTTGGCGAACCCGGTAGGGAATCAAATAGGGGCGATCAGGCATGACCCATTCCCGGGTACCGGGTAAGCGTCCTTCACGACCCGTCGCTGGAAATCGGGCAAGGTGATCGACACTGGCGAGAATCGTCTGGACAAAATCTGCTGCAGCTTCTGGATTTTCGATGGCGATGTACGCGGCTTCGTCATCCAGATTCTTTAACGCCGTACGCAACCACTCAACGCGCATTCGCCGTCCACTTGTCAGCCATTGCGTTCACTTCTTCTTGTGTCGCGAAGTCACCTTCATCGGCTTCTTTCAAGGCTTTCTGAATTTCCTCGATTTGCCACGCTTCACGGGCCAGGTATTCACGCAGCGCATCCACGGCCAGAAATGATTTGCTGCGGCCCGTTGCTTTGGAAAGACTCGCGAGAGTATCGGCGATTTCGTCTGGTATGCGCAGGGACATAACTGACATGGCGGTCTCGATGTAGTGGTTTGTAATACAACATACTACACCGTCATCAGTGAGGTGGGACCAGTCCGTTCGTCTGTCGAGATGTTTCAGTCGACAGGCAATGACCTGATATAGACTGGCCACCATTCACCAAGCAGTTCAAAAGGACTCCCCATGACCCCATCCTTGCTAATGGCCGTGCTTGCCTCGGGTTTTATCTACGGCATCACCCCGGGACCGGGTGTGCTGGCGGTATTCGGCATTGGCGCGGCCCATGGGCGACGGGCCGGGGCGGGGTTTCTGTGCGGGCATCTGTTCGGTGATGTGGTGTGGTGCAGCACGGCGCTGATCGCGATTGTCGGTGCGCGAGAGATCGGCAGTACCGCGTTCGACGTGCTCGGTGTGCTCAGCGGCCTGTACCTGTTCTGGCTCGGCTGGCGTGCGGTGCGCGCCCGCCGCAGCAGCGCTGATGCGCCGCAGGGCCCGGCGCGGCAGCCGTTTTGGCACGGCATTCTGTTTGGTTTGACCAATCCCAAGGCCTACCCGGTGGCGGTGGCGACGTTCACGGCACTGCTGTCGAGCCGCGCGGAACTGCTCAACTGGTCAATGCTGCCGGCGCTGATCGCCCTGAGTTTCGTTGGCGGTTTGCTCGCCTACGCTATTCTCATTGGCGTTGTCGGTGCGCGGCGGGTGCGCAGCTTGTACCAGCGTCATGAACTGGCCATCACCCGGTTGTGCGGGGTGATGTTCATCGGATTCGCCATCAACGCGCTGGTACATGCGTTGCCGGGGCTGATGCCGAACAAGGCTTGAACGTGATCACAAGGATGCAAGACTGACGGGGCAGGGATGATTGATGAGCGCTGCATTATCGGGACGCCCACGCTGAACCATGGAAAACCGGAATTCCGCGCCGCTGGCGAGCTATATCGATCTGTTGCTGGACGCCGTCTGTGCGGTGGACAAACAAGGCCGCTTCGTCTTCGTCAGCGCAGCGTGCGAACGTATTTTCGGCTACAGCGCCGATGAGATGATCGGCGAGGCGATGATCGATATGGTGCACCCGGGCGATCGCCAGCGCACCCTCGACGCCGCCCGGGAAATCATGGGCGGCGAGCCCAAGCTCAACTTCGAAAACCGTTACCTGCGCAAGGATGGCAGCGTGGTGCATATCCTCTGGTCGGCACGCTGGTCCGAGGACGATCAGTTGCGCATCGCGGTGGCTCGCGACATCACCGAACGCAAGCAGGCCGAATCCCGGCAGGCAGCGTTGTATGCGATTTCCGAGGCGGCCCATGCGGCAGAGGATCTGCTGGCGTTGTTCAAGCGCATCCACATGATCATCGGCGAATGGCTGCCGGCACTGAATTTTTCCGTGGCGCTGTACGACGAGCACTGCGCACAGCTGAATTTCCCTTATCACGTCGATGACCACGAGCCACAGCCCGAACAACCCGGAACCATGACCGGGCGCCTGTGCGCCGAGGTAATCCGCACGGGGCTGCCGATCCTGTTGACCCCGGACCAGTGCCCACCTCCTGCCGGTTTCGAAATGCTGCAGACCGAGCAGGACGCACCCTGTTGGCTGGGTGTGCCGCTGAACTCTCAAAACGGCACCATCGGCGCGTTGATCGTCAAAAGCATTCCGGGCGGCGAGCGCTACACCGAGCAAGACAAGGAACTGCTGCAATACGTCTGCGCCCAGGTCGCGACAGCCATTGAGCGCAAGCAACTGCATGCCCGCCTGCAATACATGGCCCAGTATGACCAACTGACCCAGTTACCCAACCGTGAACTGCTGCGCGACCGGCTCAAGGCATCGCTGCAAGTGGCCCGCGAGGACCGCGGGCGCATGGCGCTGTTGTACGTCGACCTCGACCGCTTCAAGCAAGTCAACGACACCCATGGCCACGCGGTCGGCGACATGCTGCTGCAAGCGGTGGCCAACCGGCTCAAGGGCTGTGTGCGGGAAACCGACACCGTGGCACGCATCGGCGGCGATGAGTTCGTGGTGTTGCTGCACAGCATTCGCGCTGCGGGCGATACCGACATCGTGGTCGAGAAAATCCGTCAGGTCCTGGCCCAGCCCCTGCGACTGGACGGGCACAGCCTGAACATCCGGCCAAGTATCGGCGTCGCCCGATACCCCGATCACGGCACCGAAGAGAAGCAATTGCTCCGGCATGCCGACGAGGCGATGTACTGCGCCAAACGCGAGCATCACCTGCGACTGGTCTGAAAACCCGGGCACCGTTCGTCGTGGCATCCACGTAATTTTCTAAACCTTTTGGGACGCGCAAATTCAGATTCTATGCGGGCTACGGCTCGCCGCGACTACCACCAAGAGGAAGAGAATCATGCCTGATTCAAGAAACTCGAACTCGGGGAACTTTGCCAACGATCGAACGAAGGCCTCTGAATCCGGTCGCAAGGGTGGGAAAACCACCACTACGACCGTCGATAAAGACCCGGCGAAACCCGATATGGGCCGCAAGGGCGGTCAGAAATCCCGCTAAAGGATGCCGGTGGTTTTGATTGAGAGGCGGGGGCGAAAGCTCCCGTTTGAATTTGAAGAGGAGGGCGCGACCATGAACCGGATGGCCACCCGATTATGTAATACCAGTCTTGCCACATTACTGGGCCTGTTTGCCAGCGGCGTCTTTGCCCAGTCGACTGCCGAATTCATCGACGAGGCCTCGGCAAAGGGTATTGCCGATATTGAAGCAAGTCGCCTGGCGCACCAGAAAGCCGAGTCCAAAGAGGTCAAGGACTACACCATTATCGTCATCAACGACCGCACCACCGCGAACCAGCACTTGGCGAAAATCGCTAAACAATTGGATATACCGATCGCCCCCCGGGAAGAAATTGTCGAAAAGGCCAAAGCCCTGATGCCACAAGTCATGGATGGGGCGACCTACGACGAGGCCTATACCGCCAGTCAGGTGAAGACCACCCAGGAAGCCATCGATCAGTTGCAGCAGGAGGCGCAGACCACCGACGTGCCGCAAATCAAGGCATTCGCCGAAGAAACCCTGCCTAAATTGCAAAATCATCTGCAAATGGCCAAGGCGCTGCAGGCCAAAAGTTGAACGCAAGGTTTGAACGCAAACGGCGCGGGGCTTCAGTCACGCGCCGTTTTTCTGTTCAGCACTGATCCAGATGCGGCTTGGGATTATGCGTTGGGTTCAGGCCATTGAGGTCAAACACTTCGTTTTCACCCATGGCGCGGTAATGCCTGCGCAGCGTCTCCAGGAACGTCCGGGGTTATCGACCCAGAGGGTGAGTTTCTTCGCGTTTTTTGCGAATTTCATGACCGTGTTCTTTGTAGGGGATGAACCTGAAGTTCAGGCATCGGTGACGAGATGAAAGTTTGGCTGGTGTTGCAACCCAATGAAGCACGGCGGTGGGCAAGATCTTAATTCTTGGTGGGATTCTTCCTTTGTGTCGGTTTGTGTCTAGTATCAATGGCAGTCAATTTGCCAGCATGTGTTCACACGGATCGAAACCGAAAAGAGGCTACTCATGGAATTCTTCGAAAAGTTAGCAAGTCTCGCTGCCAAAGTTCGTTTGCAGAGCGCTGCCATTCAAACGGAAGAAGCGACCAAGAATGCTTTTGTCATGCCCTTTATCAGCACGGTACTGGGCTACGATGTTTTCGATCCGACGGAAGTGACACCTGAATTCGTTTGCGATATAGGAACGAAGAAAGGGGAGAAAATTGACTACGCAATCATGAAGGCAGGAGAGGTACAGATCCTCATCGAGTGCAAGAAAATAGGCGAGCCACTGCACATCAATCATGCCTCCCAACTGTTTCGCTATTTCCATGTCACCAGTGCTCGAATTTCCATTCTCACTAACGGTCAGGTCTATAAGTTTTTCACTGATCTGGATGCGCCGAACAAGATGGACGAGAAGCCATTCCTTGAACTCGACCTGCTGGATATCGACGAGTATTCCGTCCCAGAGTTGGTGAAACTCACCAAATCTGCATTCGATGTGGATTCGATCATCAGCGCCGCAGGTGAGTTGAAGTACGTCAGCCAAATCAAAAAGGTGATTGCTTCTCAGGTCAGCAAGCCGGACGACGATTTTGTGAAAGTCTTCGCTTCACGTGTTTACGACGGGGTGATTACTCAAAAGGTCCGCGAGCAGTTCCATGAGCTCACGAGAAAGGCCGTGGTGCAGTTTCTCAACGAGCAAATCAATGACAGGCTCAAGTCGGCAATGAGTGGCGCCATCCAACCTGCGCTCGCCTCTTTACCGGTCGCTACCGGTGAAACTGAGCAACCCGATGTTCGAGATGAGTCAGAGGACAAGGTTCTGACGACATTGGAAGAACTGGAGGGCTATCACATCGTCCGGGCCGTGGTTCGGTCGGTTGTTGATGCCAAGCGGATTGTTCAGCGCGACACCCAGAGTTACTTCGGCATTCTGCTTGACGACAACAACCGCAAACCGATCTGCCGACTGCACTTCAACCGATCACAGAAATACATCGGCATATTTGACGAAGAGAAGAATGAAACCCGGCATGCAATAAATTCCGTCGATGACATTTATGAGTACTCGGATCATTTGAAGAAGACTGTCGGGTATTACGATTAAGACTGCTGTCCAGCGACGAAAAAAACTGGCCAATAGAGCCTAGGTCGATCAGTTAAGGTGAAAAATCTGTGGGAGCGAGCTTGCTCGCGATAGCGCCATGTCAGTCGACGACGATGTTGACTGTGCAATCGCCATCGCGAGCAAGCTCGCTCCCACAGGAATTTTCGCGCCAAAGGTGGAATAGAGCAGAACCTATTGGCCGATGTATCGTAGTGAACTGGTTGTCTGCCCAGATCACGACAACACACCGACAGGAGAACGCAATGAGTTGGTCCGCCAAACAGTACGTCGCTTTTGAAGATGAACGCACCCGTCCCGCCCGTGACCTGCTGGCGGCCGTCCCCGCCGGGGACGTGCGCTCGGCCATCGATATCGGTTGTGGGCCCGGTAACTCCACCGAGTTGCTGGTGGAGCGTTTTGCCGATGCCACGGTGCGCGGGCTGGACAGTTCCAGCGACATGATCGAAGCCGCTCGCAAGCGCTTGCCGCAAGTGCAGTTCGACATCGCCGACATCGACACCTGGAATGACAGCGGTCCGTTCGAGGTGATTTTCGCCAACGCGGTGTTGCAGTGGGTGCCTGATCACGCCACGTTGCTACCGTCGCTGGTGAGCAAACTGGCGCCTGGTGGCAGCTTGGCCGTCCAGATGCCTGACAACCTGAATGAACACTCGCACCGCTTGATGCGTGAAGTCGCCGCTGATGGCCCATGGGTCGGCAAACTGGCAGGCGCCGCCGGGCAGAGGACCGAAATGGCCGATGCCAGCGGTTATTACTCGATACTCAAAGCCTGTTGCACCCGCGTCGATGTGTGGCGCACCACTTACCATCATCCGCTCGCGGGTGGTGCGTCTGGGGTGGTGGAGTGGTTCAAGGGCAGTGGCTTGCGGCCGTTTCTCGATCCGCTGGATGAGGCGGAACGGGCGCAGTATCTGAAGCAATATCAGACTGCTATCGAACGGGCGTATCCGGCAATGGCCGATGGTTCGGTGCTGCTGCCGTTTCCGCGACTGTTTATCGTTGCGACCCGCTGATGCAAAACAGGGACAGTTGATGAGCGTCAACTGTCCCTGTTTTACAGCTTGGAAAAATCATTGCGGCTTGATCTTTTTTGAGCGTCGGGCGCTCAAGTACTCAAAGGTAAACGAGGCAAAGCCGAACAACCCGATCAATGAAATGATCATGATTCCCAACTCTGAATTGTGCATGTTGATCTCGGGGGCGAAGGGTGAGCCGGGAGAATAAGGGATCAACTGCCGGGCTCAACGCAGCTCTACGGCTTCTTTACTCGCATGCGGTGATCTATACGCAAAAGATATGAGTTTCTGGGTGGCAGTGTCACATTCAGCGCTGAACACTGACCCACTGTTTTGAGTCATGTCAGGGGCTCCACTCAGTTCACTCGATCACGTCGATCTCCACCAGTGCCCACGTACAGCCTGCGTACTTTGGATTGGCTGCATGCAGGGTAACGCTGCTGGCTGAGGGGAAGGGTGCACCGTTCTCGGCGAGCATTTCGAAATGCTCCTCAATGGCTTGTTGAGCCATGGCTATTGCATCTTCCAGATCTTCACCGGCGCTAAAACAACCAGGTACATCCGGGACTTCCACGCCCCACGCATGTTCGTCGTCGCCCATGGAAATCGCAATCGGGTAAAACATGTTCATGGTCCTCCGTGAACACAGCGGGTGGGGTTATGAATCCCAAAGGGCGCCCCCGAAAGGCGCCGGGTGGACTGTCAGGATGGTTCTGCATCCATACGTCGAGCGATAACGTCCAGCACATCGCAACCGTCGCGCAATGGCACGCAGCACAGTAATGCGAAGTCGCTGAGTACAACTGAGTCAGAGGTCAGGTCGCCGCGCATCGCGAGGTTTTCAAGAAGCTGCGTCACGGCGCGAATTCTGTAGCTGGCGGTGCTGAGCAGGGAGTGCAGGGGTTGGGTGGTGTTGACGTAGAGGGAGGGGAGGTCGTCGGCGTTGCTGGTTAAAGCCATGAATTCTTTCATGAGTGATTTCCTTGAATCGAGGTGATCTACCACTCAGTGTCGCCAAACAATGGGTGGCAGCTGTACGCGGGTTGGCGAACCGGGACAAGGCAAACCGGTAGACCCTGGGGTCTCCCACGCACAGCCGCCAAAAAAAGGCAGGTGAGTGCGTTCAGAAACGCTCCGAGATAGCTCGGAGGTTTCTGTGCTTTGCCATCGAGTCGCCAAACCCGATACGCCATTTGGGCGCGGTCGGACTATAGGTCTCATGACAAAGGCACAGCAATGCGCAAGTCTACGGACATTTCCCAGTGTCGTGTAGGACGTTGCTTATTCTGGCGTTGATCTCCGTTGGGCCTTTAAAAGTGGGCCCTTAACACTAGCGTTGGCAGGCGCATCACCAAATCCCGCACACAAAAAAACCGGCCACTTGGACCGGTTTTTTCTTTCTTGGCATCTCCCGTCAGACAACCTGTTCTGAGGGCAGCATCGGATAATGCTCGTCTTCATATTTTTCGATAAGCAGCGCCAGAATTTCCAGCTCATCACCTTCAGGCGAGCCGATTTCAGCCCCCCACAACTGCTTAACGCGAGCAAATGCAACGGTGAGGTCTTCTTGGCTGCGAATAGGATTAATGCTCATTTCACGGTCTCCGCGTTGATCTGATCGTACTGGGCATGGATACGAGCGTTGATTACAGCCAAGCCGCAATTGAGACAACGGAGGGAGGAAGGTTTTTTGTGTCTTTTCAATTCCGCTGAAGCATTCAATGAGGGTAACGCCCCCCAAATCCAGCCCATAAAAAAACCGGCCATCAAGGCCGGTTTTTTCTGTCTTTACATCCCCCGTCAAAACCACCCTGACGTGAGATCAAAATTCGATTGGAGCGGGTGAAGGGAATCGAACCCTCGTTATCAGCTTGGGAAGCTGGAGTAATGCCATTATACGACACCCGCTCAGAGCGGTGACTTTGTACCAGATACGGCCGCGGATTTGAAGTTTTTCTTTACGTGGAGCGGGTTTAACGCAGATGTGACAAAAAAGCCCGGATGGCATGACGGTCGATCGCGGGCAAGCCTCGCGCCTGCAGAATACGTTTAACGCAGCAGGGCGGGGCTTGCTCGCGATGACGCTACTTCAGCTTGCCAATGCATGGTGTTCCTGGACGTTGTGGTAACGCGGTCGGCTTTCGAGTTGCGCTGGTTTCAGGAAGCCCATCAGTGCGTTACGGCTGTCTCGGCAGGCGGCTTTGTGCTCCATGTCGAGAAAGTGGCCGGTGGCCTGAATGGTACTGAACGTGCTGTGTTGCACGTGGCCGGCGAACAGCCGGGCGCCATCGGCGGCTGTGTATTCGTCCCATTCGCCGTTCATAAACAGCACAGGCACGTTGATTTTCTGCGCGGCTTTGAAAAAGCACTGGCGATCACTGTGCAGCAAGTCGCTGATGTGGAAGTGCATCTGCCCGTATTCATGCTCGGCCAGGGAACTGACGTGCCGATAATTGAAGCGCTTGAATAACGTTGGCAGGTGTTTGCCGATGGTGCTGTTCACCAGGTTGCCGACCCGGTCCCCGTCCCGGTTGCCGAGGTAATCCACGCCGCGCTCGAGGTAATCGAGCATATGCGAGTTGATTTCCGGGGAGAACGAGCTGATCACCGCTTTTTCAATGCGTCGCGGCTGTTGGGAAAGCGCGACCATGGTCGCCGCACCGCCCCAGGAAAACGACAGCACGTGCTCGGCGGCGAAGTGGTCGATCAGCTCAAGAAGGATCTGCCCTTCGATTTCCTTGGTGAGCATTTTTTCATGCAGGTTGTGGGCTTTTGACCGGCCCGCGTAGGGCTGGTCGTAGCAGACGACGTTGAACTGCGGATGGAGGTTTTTCACGGTTTGTGCAAACGACGCAGTCGTGGCCATCGAGCCGTTGACCAAGATAATGGTCTTCTCTGCGGCGTCTGCGCGATAGAACTCCGTGTAAACCCGATACTGACCCTGTATATCCAGCACAGCGATTTCTGGCCTCATGTCATAAGACTCCTGGCAAGCGGGTATGCGCGCAATAGAGATTGCACGAGCTTTGTGACAGGTAGGCATACGCCTGGAATTTGAGAGGCCCATGTCGATCCATTGCAGTCCGGTCGACGGGTATTGTTATTGGCGGGCAGTCTGCCGGATGAGGCCGGAACCCAAGGGTTCCTACCGGCAAAAAGTTTCTTAGAAGTATGGGGTGACTCGTCGGTCACATTTCGGCCGACGTCCTGATTCAAGCAGGGGTCACGTCATCGCGCAAGTGCCATTGGTAAATTGTTCGACAACTTCTGCTGAGCGGTCGCTGGCTTAGATCGATCCGATCTCTTCATCGCTCAGTGGGCGGTATTCGCCCGGTTTCAACGCGTCGTCGAGCACCAGCGGCCCCATGCGTTCGCGGTGCAGGCGCATCACCTTGTTGTTGAAGTGGCCGAACATGCGCTTGACCTGGTGATAACGGCCCTCAACGATGCTCAGGCGTGCGCATTTTGGCCCGAGCAGCTCTAGCCCGGCCGGTTGCGTGGTGAGGTCTTCGAAGGCGAAGTACAGCCCTTGGCTGAACGTGATCGCGTATTCGGGGCCGATGTCCTGCTCGGTTTCGACGTAATAGACCTTGGGCAGTTTGGTCTGCGGTTGGGTCAGGCGTCGCGACCAGCTGCCGTCGTTGGTGATCAGCATCAGGCCGGTGGTATTGAAGTCCAGGCGTCCGGCGATGTGCAGTTCGTCCTTGTCCGGTTCATGGATCAGATCGAGCACGGTCGGGTGTTGCGGATCTCGAGTGGCGCTGACGCAGCCGGCGGGCTTGTGCAACATGAAATGGCGCAGGGGCTTGCCGACCTGCAGCACGTCATTGTCGACTTCGACGCGGCTGAATTCGCGGACTTCAGTGTGCGGGTCGCCGACGACTTTTCCGTCAACCCTGACGCGCTTTTCCACCAGCAACAGGCGCACCTGCTTGCGGTTGAAGCACGGCAGGTTGCTGAGGAAACGGTCGACACGCATGACTTAAGGATCGGTAAAGAAAGGGGCGCGCATCTTACTTGATCGACCCGGACGCTGCTTGCAACTGCGCCTCGACCTCGGCGCAGCGCGGGCACAGGCACGAGGCGTCGCGCAGTTCCGCCGGCAGCGCCTGGAGCACGGCCGGGTCGATGCTGACGCCGTAGCACCAGCAGGCGCGGTCGGCGGTTCGCGGGTCGGCCAGGGTGCAGTCGTTGGGTGCGCCGCAGGCGGGGCAGAGGTCAGGCAGGCTCATGATGAATAGTCATAGCTGGAGTAAGGTTTTTCCACGCAGGTTCAATTACGGCCGGTTTGCTTGGCCCGATACGTCGCATGATCCGCCCGCGACAGCAGGCTGTGCAAGGTGTCATCGGGCTGCAGGGTGGTGAGACCGCTTTTGTGGCGAGGGGACAAGCCCCCTCGCCACAAATGCTCCCACAGGGTGAGTGTGTTTAGCCCAGTGTGTTCAGATACATCCGCCACCCTCCCAAATGGCTGATGTTCACCGCGCCCTCCAACCCATAGGCCTCGCAGATAAACCCGCTCTCCCAGCGACCATCCGCCAGTTGCACCTTGCCCAGCCCCAGCGGCGCCGGAATCCCGGTCAGGAACGAACCCAGTTCACGGCTCGGCAACTCCCAGACTTCCACCGCAATCGCCACGCCGCCATCCTTCACGCGGACCATGCCCGGACGAAACGGCGGGCCGCCGGCCAGGGCATGGAGTTGATAATCCGGCGAGCTGAATGTCGTTTCCACCAACCGGGCACCGCGCTGCTTGAGCTGCCAGTTCAACGCCAACCCGTCCAGATGCGCACCACAGACCACCAGTCGCGCTCGATCATGGCGGGCAACCGTCGTCGGTGCCGGTGCGGTCAAGCCTTGCTGACGCTGCAAGGCATCCGCCACGCTCAGAAGATACTGATCGGTAAAGGCCCGGCCAAACAGCGTTACGCCCCAGGGCATGCTGTTGTCCATGAACGCACTGGGCACGGCGACGGCGGCGTAGTCGAGCAGGTTCATGAAGTTGGTGTAGTAGCCCAGTTCCGAATTGCGCAGCACCGGTTCGGCCTCGAGTTCCGCCAGCGTCACCGGACGGCCGATGGTTGGCGTGACGACGCAGTCCAGGCCTTCCAGCGCTGTGTCGCACAGGGCTTTGAGCGCTTGCAGCCGATATTGGGCGCGGAAGGTTTGCACGCCGTCGACGGCGGGTGCCTTGGCCAACACGGCGCGAATCACCGGCAACACGGCCTCCGGGTTTTGCGCCATCAACTCCCCGGCCACGCTGTAGCGCTCGGCCACCCACGGGCCTTCATAGAGCAAGCGTGCGGCCTCCAGAAACGGCGACAGGTCCAGTTCCACCGCTTCGCCGCCCAGGGCCTTGAGGCGGTCGATGGCATCACCGAACAACAGCGGGCCTTCAGGGCAACCGAAGAATTGCAGGTCCTGTGCACGGGGGACGCCGAAACGGAAGGGGCGTGGTGTGCCGAACGCCGAGCCGTCGTTCCACAGCGGGTTGCTGCGGCTGTATTCGTCCCGTGGGTCGAGGCGCGCGGTGAGCGCCAGCAACTGACTGGCTTCCCGCGCCGTGGCGGTGAAGGTGGTGACGCAATCCAGCGTACGACAGGCCGGAACCACGCCGGCCGTCGAAATCAGGCCTTTGGTGGCTTTCAGGCCGACCAGATTGTTCAACGCCGCCGGCACACGCCCGGAGCCGGCGGTGTCTGTGCCCAGCGCAAAACTCGCGACCCCGAGCGCCACCGCCAGCGACGATCCGGCGCTGGAACCGCCCGAGGGATACTCCGGCAACACGCTGTTGGGGCATGCGCCGTACGGTGAGCGGCTGCCGTTGAGCCCCGTGGCGAACTGGTCGAGGTTGGTTTTTCCCAACGGAATCGCACCGAGGGCCAGCAGTTGTTCGACGATGGTCGCCGAACGCTCCGGCACGTAGGCAAATGCCGGGCACGCCGCCGTGGTCGGAATGCCCGCCAGGTCGATGTTGTCCTTGATCGCGAACGGCACGCCGTACAGCGGCAGGCTGTCGAGGTCGCGACCGTCGAGGGCGGCGAGGTAAGGCTCCAGTTCATCGACACTGAGCAAGTGGATGAACAGGTGATAGTCCGGGTTCAGCGCCGCGGCTTTGTCCCGAAGTTGCAGCAGCAATTGCCGTGGCGTGGTGCGGCCGTCGCGATAAGCGCCGCGCAGGGCGTCGAGTTGCAGATTGATGTTCATGGCATGAGTCCTTTTCAACATGGGTTCAGTCAAGTTCCAGCACCACGACGCGCTGCCCGGCGCGAACCGCCGAACCCGGTTGCACGCGAATCTCGCGCACCACGCCGGCCATCGGGGCGAGCAGGGGGATTTCCATCTTCATCGACTCCAGGATCACCAGCACATCGCCGGCCTCGACGCGGCTACCGGTCTCGACCTGAACCTGCCAGAGGTTGCCGGCGATGTGGCTGTCGACGCTCTGCTGGCCGTTTTCCAGCGGTGCATCTTCGGTGGCCTCCGGGGCCAGTTCTTCACTGTCGAAATGCGCCTGGCCACTGGCGATCCAGCGTTCGCGCTCGGCATTGAATGCGCCTTTTTGCTGATCGCGAAACGCCTCGATGGTCTCGGCTTCCCGGGCCAGGAACGCCTGGTAATCCGCCAGGTTCAACTGACTGTGCTCGATGCTCAGGTCGAAGCGCCCGAGGGGGAAATCCCGGCGGATGCGCAGCAGTTCATCGGCGCTGACCGGGTAGAAACGGATCTGGTCGAAAAACCGCAGCAACCAGGGTTTGCCATCGAACGCGGCGACTTCGCGGTAGCGGTTCCACATCTGCAACGTGCGCCCGACAAACTGATAGCCGCCGGGGCCTTCCATGCCGTAGACGCACATGTAGGCGCCACCGATGCCTACCGAGTTTTCCGCGGTCCAGGTGCGCGCCGGGTTGTACTTGGTGGTCACCAGGCGATGGCGCGGGTCGAGCGGGGTGGCGACCGGTGCGCCGAGGTAAACGTCGCCCAGGCCCATCACCAGGTAACTGGCGTCGAACACCGTGCGCTGCACTTCGTCGAGGTTCGGCAGGTCGTTGATGCGGCGGATGAACTCCAGGTTGCTCGGGCACCACGGCGCGTCCTTGCGCACCGTGGTCATGTATTTCTCGATGGCCAATTGGCACGCCGGGTCGTCCCAGGACAGTGGCAGATGCACGAAGCGCGAGGGCACTTGCAGGTCCTTGGCGGCGCATACGGCGTCCCATTCGCCGGCAACGATGCCGAGCAGGTCGGACAGTGGCAGTTGTTCGGGTTGATAGTGGATTTGCAGGGAACGGATGCCAGGTGTCAGGTCGATCACGCCGTGCAGGTCTTTGCTTTCCAGCGCCTGCATCAGGGCGTGGGCGCGAAAGCGCAGGACCAGGTCCAGTTCGGGGGCGCCGATTTCCAGCAGCAGATGGGTGTCGCCGGACAGCCTTGCCACCAGGCGTGTGTCGTCCTGCCCAATGTCCAATACAACAGGCGACACCATCCCCTGTGGGAGCGGGCTTGCTCGCGAAAGCGGTGCTTCAGACACATCAATGTTGACTGACACGCCCTCTTCGCGAGCAAGCCCGCTCCCACATTGATCCCATTTCAAGGCCAGGGTGCGGGCAGTCTTGAGGTCGACGGGGGAGAACTGCACCTTGTCCCCAGCCTTGAGCTGCCCCAGTTGCCAAAGATCCGCCTCGATCACGGTCACCGGACACACGAACCCGCCAAGGCTCGGGCCATCCGGACCGAGGATCACCGGCATGTCTCCGGTAAAATCCACCGCGCCGATCGCATACGGATTGTCGTGGATGTTCGACGGATGCAAACCGGCTTCACCACCGTCGGCACGCACCCACTCAGGCTTCGGCCCGATCAGGCGCACACCGGTGCGGCTGGAGTTGAAATGCACTTCCCACTGCGTGGCGAAGAAGGTGCCGATGTAGTTTTCCGTGAAGTATTCCGGGGCGCCGTGGGGGCCGTAGATCACCCGGATCTGCCGAATCGCCGGCAACTCGGTGACCTGCTCTTCAGCCAGTTGCTGACCGGCACGGCGGTCATTCAGGGCCGGCAGGTGCAACACATCACCGGCTCGCAACGCGCGGCCACCGTGGCCGCCAAACTGGCCGAGGGTGAAGGTGCTTTTGCTGCCCAGATAATCCGGTACTTGCAGGCCGCCACGCAGGCACAGATAGCTGCGCACACCCGCGCCGGCAATGGTGCCGAGGCTCAAGGTGGATCCTGCGGCGACCAACAGCGCAGTGTTCATCGGCACAGCTTCGCCGTTGAGCTGCAATGGAATCACCGCCCCGGTCACCGCCAACACCGTCTCGCAATTGAAGCGCAGCAACGGCCCGCTCATGGTGATTTCCAGCGCCGCCGCGCCTTCGTCATTGCCCAGCAAACGGTTGCCCAGACGCAGCGCCCGACTGTCCATCGGCCCCGATGGCGGCACGCCAACCGCCCAGTAACCGAGGCGCCCGGGGTAGTCCTGAATGCTGGTCTGGGTACCGGCGCTGAGCACTTCAAAGGTGTTGGCCTGATAGACCAGTCCTTCCAGGCAACGAGTCCACGGCTGGCCGCTGGCGAAAGGCACATCGAGCAGAATCTGCCGCAGGTAGTCGCGGTTGGTTTCCACGCCGTAGAGCAGGCTGACCCCCAGCGCCTGATGCAGATCCGCGGTGGCCTCTTCGCGAGTCGGCGCCCAACTGATGACCTTGGCGATCATCGGGTCGAAGTAGGGCGGGATCTCGCAGCCAGCCTCGACCCAGGTGTCGATACGCAGTTCAATGCCATTGGCTACCGGGAAATCCACGGCGGTGAGCAAGCCCGGGCTGGGTTGAAAGTCGCGGCCCGGATCTTCGGCATACAACCGCGCCTGGATCGCATGGCCCACCGGTTGCAAACCCTGCATCAGTTCGCTCAGGGGCGGCAGGTCACCGGCCGCCAGTTGCACCATCCAGCGCACCAGGTCGACGCCCCACACCTGTTCGGTGACACCGTGTTCCACCTGCAAACGGGTGTTCACCTCCAGGAAATAGAAGCGCTGGGCCTCGCTGTCGAACACAAACTCCACGGTGCCGGCGCTGCGGTAATTCACTGCCTTGGCCAATTTGATCGCCGCCGCGCACAGCTCTTCGGCCATGCCGTCGGGCAGGTTCGGTGCCGGGGTTTCTTCGAGGACTTTCTGGTTGCGGCGCTGTACCGAGCAGTCGCGCACGCCGAGGGCGATCACTTCGCCGCGACCGTCGCCGAACACCTGCACTTCCAGATGGCGGGCGCGCTGGATGTACTTCTCGATGAACACCCCGGCGTCGCTGAAATTGTTCTGGCCCAGACGCTTGACCGCTTCGAAGGATTCGCTCAACTCGGCCGCGCTGCGGCACACGCGCATGCCGATGCCGCCACCGCCGGCGGTACTCTTGAGCATCACCGGGTAGCCGACCTGTTCACCGGCCAGCAGCGCTGCATCGAGGCTGTCGAGCAGTTCGGTGCCTTCGAGCATCGGCACGCCATGTTGTTTGGCCAGGGCGCGGGCGGTGTGCTTGAGGCCGAACACCCGCAGTTGTTCGGGCGTCGGGCCGATGAAGGCGATGTTGGCGTCCTCGCAGGCTTCGGCGAATGCGGCGTTTTCTGAAAGAAAGCCGTAGCCGGGATGGATCGCGGTGGCGCCGCTGGACTTGGCGATGGCGAGGATCTTGTCCACCGCAAGATAAGTTCCAGCCGCTGCACCTTCACCGAGGCTGTGGGCTTCATCGGCTTGCAGGATGTGCAGGCTGGCGGCATCGGCTTCGGAGTACACGGCAACGCCCTGCACTTGCAGCTCCCGCAAGGTCCGCAGGATGCGGCAGGCAATGGCGCCACGGTTGGCAATCAGGACTTTTTCGAACATGGCATAACCCCCGGAGGCGATAGCGCATCAGCCTCGACTGGGATGCGGGCCGTCCCGCAGTTTTTCGAAAGGCATCGGGGTCGTCCCCGGTGGCAGAATCAGATTTCTTCAAATCACCGCCGAACCCCTGTGGGAGCGAGCTTGCTCGCGATGGCGTCAGCACTTTCAACATTGATGGTGACTGACACACCGCTATCGCGAGCAAGCTCGCTCCCACAGGGTTATTCAGTGTTTTTACTGTTTCAGGCACTGCCCGGAACGGGCCTGGCACAAGGCAAACAACCAACGCCGCAACCGCGAAAGTTTCAGTTCCATACCAGCAGCTCCGCAGGGGTGGGGTTGTAGGCGTTGCAGGGGTTGTTCAGTTGCGGGCAGTTGGAGATCAGCACGATCACGTCCATCTCGGCCCGCAGGTCGACGTACTTGCCCGGTGCCGAGATGCCGTCTTCGAAGCTCAGGCCGCCGTCTGCGGTGACCGGTACGTTCATGAAGAAGTTGATGTTCGGCCCGATGTCGCCCTTGCCCAGGCGGCCATCGTGAGCACAGGCGCGCAGGTAGTTGTCGCGGCAGCTGTGCATGTAGCGTTTTTCCAGGGCGTAGCGCACGGTGTTGCTCTCTTGCGCACAGGCGCCGCCCAGGGTGTCGTGACGCCCGCAAGTGTCGGCGACGATGGTCAGCATCGGTTTGCCGAGGTTGGAATAGAGCACGCTGCCAGTGCTCAGGTACACGCTGTTCTGCCGACGCAGGGTGCGCTGCACGTCGTAGCGCTCCCTGGGGTTGGCAACGCTGTAGAACAAGGTGTCGACAGCCTGATTGCCCTCAAGGTCGAGGATGCGCAGGGTCTGGCCGGCCTTGACCTCCATCAGCCAGGGCTCGCCGGCGGGGATGGTGGCGCGGTAGACGGCCGTTTCAGGCGACTGTGGAGCGGTGGCGATTGCGAGTGACATGGCAGCGATCCTCAGGCAAACAAACGGTCGGTGTTGATGAAGCCGCGCTCGTTCTCCGGGCGCGAGGTGCGGCAGTGTTCGGCGACGCTGGCGTCGGCGTTCATCCAGCTCAGCTTCAAGGGTTTCGGTGCATATTCCGGCGACGGGTCCATCGGGTGCTGCAGGGCGGTGAGCACCACCAGGGTGTCCATCGGCGCGTACAACTCGATGTAGTCGCCAGCCTTGGAATTGCCTTCTACGAAATGGAAGCGCCCGGCGTCATCGACGCTCACGCGGCTGAACAGGTTGAGGGTCATCAGCAGATCGGACAGGCCCAGCCCCCACTTGCCCAGCTCCACCAACAGGTTGTCGGTACCGTTGCGGAAGAAACCGTTGCGCAGTTCCTGGTAGCGGCCCGTGCCGTACTTTTGCGCCACTTCTTCAGCGCAGAGCACGCCGCCAAGGCTGTCGCTCCAGCCGCAGGTGTCGGCAGTGATGGCGGCCAGCACGCGGCCCATGTCCGAGTACAGGCAGTGGCCGGTGGTGAGCTTGGCGGTGTGTTGGCACTTGAGGCTGTCGGGCAGGTTCAGCCGTTCGGTTTTTTCATTGGCGTTGAGCAACGTCAGGCTGACGTTGGCGCCGCCGCGAATGTCGGTCAGGCGCAGCAATTGGCCGCGTTTGAGCACGAAGGAACGATGGCCGCCGCCGGGGAGCATTTCCTCGGCGAAGGGCGGGAACAGTCGGGTCGAATCAGTCATGGGCAAAACCCTCTCAAGCGGTTCGAAGTGAGCCCGCCAGTTACACTGGCAGGGCGTCGACGGCGGCACGGCGGGTGCGGCGGTCGCTGTTCAAAGGGATGTCGTAGGTGATGCGTGCGCCATAGCGGCCGGGCGCATGCGGGTCGAGGCGGACCTTGTCGAACACCAGCAGGCGTGTGCCCAGGCTGAAGCCTTCGGACAGGTCATGGGTGACCATGAACACTGTCAGTCGGGTCTCGCGCCACAACTCCAGGAGCAAGGCGTGCATGTCTTTGCGGATGCCCGGGTCGAGGGCGCCGAACGGTTCGTCGAGCAGCAACACCCGCGGCTTCATGATCAGCGCCTGGGCGATGGCCAGCCGTTGTTGCATGCCGCCGGAGAGTTGCGCCGGGTACTTGTCCAGCGAGTGGCCCAGGCCGACTTTGTGCAGCAGCACCGAAGCCTGTTCGCGGGCCTCTTTTTTCGCGCTGCCAAACAGGCGTCCAAGCAAACGCGAGCGGGGCAGTTCAAGGCCGAGGGCGACGTTGTCCAGCACGCTCAGATGCGGGAACACCGAGTAGCGCTGGAACACCACGCCACGGCTGGCGTCAGGCTCACCGGCCAAGGGCTGACCGTCGAGCAGGATCTCGCCGCGACTGGCGCGTTCCTGGCCGAGCAGCAGGCGAAGGAAGGTCGATTTGCCGCAACCGGAAGCGCCCACGAGGGTGCAGAACTCACCTTCGTTGACGTTAAGGTTGAGGCCTTCGAGCACCACCTGATCGGCGTATTGCTGCCAGACGTTTTTGACGGTGATGAAGCTCATTTGGCCGCTCCTTCATACCAGGGAAAAGCACGGCGGGTGAGGTACTTGAGGCCCCAATCCATCAGCCAGGCGAGCAGGGTGATCCACACCACGTAGGGCAAAATCACGTCCATCGCCAGGTAGCGGCGCACCAGGAAAATCCGGTAGCCGAGGCCGTCGGTGGAGGCGATGGCTTCGGCGGCAATCAGGAACAGCCACGCCGAGCCGAGCATCAAGCGCAACGAGATCAACAGGCGTGGCAGCAGTTGCGGCAACACCACCCGCAGCATCAGGGTCCAGGTAGACGCGCCGAGGGTCTGGGCCTTGATCAGCAACTCCACGGGAATTTCCCGGGCGCGCTGTTCCAGGTCCCGGGCCAGCGCCGGAGTAATGCCGATCACGATCAGCATCACTTTCGACAACTCACCCAAACCAAAGACGATGAACAGGATCGGCAGGATCGCCAGCGGTGGCACCATCGACAGCACGGTCAGCAAGGGTGACAACGGCGCACCGAACAGCGGCAGGGTACCGGCGGCGATACCCAGGCACAGCCCGGCCAGGGCGCTGATGCCCAGGCCAATGGCCAGGCGCTGCAGGCTGGACGCCGTGTCCTGCCAGAGCAGGTATTCGCCAGTGCGGCTGTCGGCGACGAAGGCCAGGCGTTTCACCGCGTCGGTCATCTGCATGGCGCTGGGCAGCAGCTTGTCGTTGGGGTTTTCCGCCAGTCGCTCGGCCGAGCCCATGAAGTAGGCGAACAGCACCAGGGCGAACGGCAGGATCACCAGCAACAGGCGACTCGGGCGGTCCGGGTGACGGTTGATCAGGCGCATGGCCAGTTCTCCTGATTACAGCTTGGCGTCGGCGGCCATCTGCACGTAACTCGGGTCGAAGCGCAGCTTGAGGTTGCCCTTGTCGCCGCTGGTCACGCCGTTGGCGAAGGCCATGCCGACCGCGCTGGTGTCCCTGGCGCCTTCACCCAGCAAGCCGTGCTGGAAGGAGAACTCGGCGACCTTGCGCATGGTTTCCGGCAGTTGCTTGCTGGTGCTGAACGCCAGGGCTTCTTTCGGGGTGGCGAACAACTTGGTGGTATCCAGTTGCGCCTGGAAACCCGCCAGGTCAGTACCAGAGGCCTTGGCCATGTGCTCCAGGGCGGCTTTGCTGGCGGCGTTTTTCGCGTTCATCAGCTCGACCACTTCGAACCAGGCGCCGGTCAGTGCCTTGCCGAGGGCCGGGTTGTCTTTGAGGGTCTGGGAGTTGACCACCATCATGTCCATGATTTCGCCGGGGATCTGGCTGGAGTTGAACACCTCGGTCACCGCAGGCTTGGCCTTGATGTCCGAGAGCATCGGGTTCCAGGTGGTGACGGCGTTGACCTGATCGGTGTTGAAGGCGGCCGAGATATCGGCGTCGGAGGTGTTGACCACTTTCAGGTCTTTCTCGGTGAGGTCCACCGAATCCAGGGCCCGGGCCAGCAGGTAGTGGGAGACAGAGAGCTCCACCAGGTTGACGTCCATGCCCTTGAGGTCGGCGACTTTCCTGCCTTCGCCCTTGAGTACGATGCCGTCGTTGCCGTTGGAGAAATCGCTGATGATCAGCGCGGTGCTGTCTACGCCGCCGGCGGCCGGAATGGTCAGCGCGTCCATGTTGGTCATGGTGCAACCGTCGAACTGGCCGGCGGTGTACTGGTTGATCGATTCGACGTAGTCGTTGAGCTGCACCACATCGATCTTGATGCCGTACTTCTTCGCCCATTTGTCGACGATGCCCTGGCTGCCGGCGTATTCCCAGGGCATCCAGCCGGCGTAGATCGTCCAGCACACGCTGAAGTGGTCTTTCTGTGCAGCCTGGGGCGAGAAGCTCACGAGGGCTGCGAACGCAGCGGCGAGCAGGGTGGGTAAACGAAGCTGGGACATGGTGGTTCTCCAGTTGATCAAGGACGGACAGGACGGCAGCGGCACCGCTAACGGTGGCTTGTCTCCCGGGCTTTTGTCCCGCCGTGTAACCTCAACTGGAGGTCGCCAACTCTCGGACCAGTCACTCGCGATTGCGAGCCGGAACCCTAGTCAGCCATTGCAAATTGTGGTGCCGCGAACCTGTAGTGACTCCTGCACGGTTTTAATAAAGCGAGAGGCGTGCCAAGTTGGCCCGAGCGCTCTAGCGTGGGGGACAGGGAGGTCGACGGTGTTGATTGGAAAGGCGCACTGCCTTGTGATGGTGCGCTGGTGCACCGCATTGGAACCTGTCCGCCGCTGATCAGAAGGTGAGTGCAACGTCGCACTTGGCAGGGGATTGCCAGTCAAAACAGGTGTCAGTCGGTGTGTGCCGACTGTTGTCACAGGTCTTTACGGAGGCCGCCATGTTACGTCGATTGTTGTTAGGTGCAGTGCTCGGTCTTGGATTGTCTGGCTGCTACTACTACGCCGGTCCTGCCGACCCCTACGGGGGATCTTATTACTACCCCGGCAACTACTCGCCCTATTACTACGGTTACTACGGTCCGCGTTATTACGGTGGCTATCGCGCCTATTACTACGGTGGGCATGGTTACTACCGTGGCCACGGCGGTGGGCATCATGGCGGTGGACATCGCGGTGGCCACCGTTGATCAGGGCGCGAATGGATGAAAAACCTTTCATCGGCCAGATGTTTCTACTTGTTTCACGGACGCACCAGATTCCGAATTCGGTGTCTGATGTTTCGACAGTCAGCGAACATTTGACTGTCGCCTGCCAGCGTCGCTGGTGTGGCTTACCCGCGGTCCAGGAGGCCGCCATGCTCTGTCGAATTCTTCTGCTAGCTGTGTTGGGATTGTCCCTTGGTGGGTGCGTGCCTTACTACGATGAAGGAGGCAGTTACTACAGTTCCGAGGTCTATACCTCGCCTTCGCCAACCTATTACGCCGGAGGGAGTTCCTACTACTCCAATGGTGGCGGTTACTACACACCGCCGCCCCGGTACTACGTGCCTCCAGCGCGGTATTACCAGCCGACACCGCGCTATTATTCACAGCCGCGGATCTATCACCCGTCGCGCTATTACTCGCAGCCGCGGATGTATCAACCCTCGCGCCATTACCAGTCGGCCCCTCGTTACTATCAGCCGTCGCGGGGTGACTACCGCATGCATCAGAACCATAGCTGGGACGGCCGTAACCGCGGGAACTGGAACAACGACTATCGCGGTCACGACGGGCGCGGCTATCGCAGCGGGCGGGGCAATCACCGCTAATCATTAAACTGAATACAAAACCTGTGGGAGCGAGCAGGCTCGCTCCCACATTTTTTATGCCCGGACTTCAGTATTCGGACAAATCCGCCAACGGATGCCGACCTTCCCATGCCTTGTGAAAATGCGCCTCTACCACCGCGTCCGGCACGTTATTGACGTCCGGCCAGTGCCAGTGCGGCTTCTGGTCCTTGTCGATCAACCGGGCACGTACGCCTTCGCTGAATTCCGGATGCCGACAGCAGTTGAGGCTCAGGGTGTATTCCATCTGGAAGACTTCGGCCAGCGACAGGTGGCGGGCACGGATGATCTGTTCCCACACCAGATGAGCGGTCAGCGGCGCGCCTTCGCTCAGGGTCCTGGCTGCGCGGCTCAGCAACAGGTCGGTGTGATCGCGCAAGGCGCTGATGGCCTTCCAGGCGCAACGCACGTCGCTGACATCCAGCAGTTCGTCGATCTGCTGGCGGCGCGGCAGCCACTGGGCTTCGGGCATCTGTGCCACGGCTTCCTGCTGCAAGGCCTTGAGCAGGCTGTTGAGCTGCATGGGTGTCTGTTCCTGCCAGTTCAATTGCAACAGGCCTTCGATCAATTTCGGCTGCTGCTCATCGAGCAGGAAACGATCGGCCAGGTCCAGGTCGATGGCGTCGCGGCCGTTCATGTGGGCACCGGTCAGGCCCAGGAACAACCCGAGCTTGCCGGGCAGGCGCGACAGAAACCAACTGGCGCCAACGTCCGGGTACAGGCCGATGCTGATCTCGGGCATGGCCAGGCGGCTGCTCGGCGTGACGATGCGGGTGCTTGCCCCTTGCAACAGTCCCATGCCGCCGCCGAGTACATAGCCATGGCCCCAGCAGATCAGCGGTTTCGGGTAGGTATGAAGTTTGAAGTCCAGGCGATATTCCGCCGCAAAAAACTGCGCAGCCAGTGGCGGTACTTCACCCGGATGGACGCGACAGGCTTCCACCAGGCTGCGCACTTCGCCGCCGGCGCAAAAGGCCTTGGCGCCATTGCCGCGCAACAGCACGCAGACGATCTGCGGGTCCTTGGCCCAGGCCTCCATGCGGTCGCGCAGGGCGTTGATCATCGGCAGGGACAGGGCGTTCAGGGATTTTTCGGCATCCAGGCTGGCGATGCCGATGCGTGCGCCGTCGGTGCCGGTGAGTTCTTCGAAGTGCAGATTCATCGTGACCTCGATCGGGAATTTGAGGGTTAAGTATGATCGCTGTGTGGGAAAGTGCCGGATCTGCATCAGATCAATTGACAAGCGTGATGCGCTTTCCTAGGGTTCGCCCCATTGTTTTTGCCGGATGTAACCATGACCGCTGACGACCGTATCAAACTCGAACCGGGCTGGAAGGACGCACTGCGTGCCGAATTCGACCAGCCCTACATGGCAGAGTTGCGAAACTTCCTGCAACAGGAGCGGGCGGCCGGCAAGGAGATCTATCCGCCGGGGCCGATGATTTTCAACGCGCTCAATTCCACGCCGCTGGGCAGGGTCAAGGTAGTGATCCTCGGTCAGGATCCTTATCACGGCCCGGGCCAGGCCCATGGTCTGTGCTTCTCGGTGCAACCGGGCGTGCCGGCGCCACCGTCGCTGGTGAACATTTACAAAGAACTCAAGCGCGACCTGAACATCGACATCCCCAACCATGGCTACCTGCAGAGCTGGGCCGATCAGGGCGTGCTGATGCTCAACACCACCATGACCGTCGAGCGCGCCAACGCCAATGCGCACAAGGACAAGGGCTGGCAGTTTTTCACGGATCGAGTCATTGAAGTGGTCAGCCAACAGCAACCGCATCTGGTATTCATGCTGTGGGGCGCCCATGCCCAGAGCAAGCAGAAGCTGATCGATGCCACCAAACATCTGGTGCTGACCTCGGTGCACCCGTCACCGCTGTCGGCCTATCGCGGCTTCCTCGGTTGCGGGCACTTCAGCCGGACCAACAAGTTTCTGGAGCAGAATGGCGAGACACCGATCGAGTGGCGGTTGCCGCCGGTTTAAGCGTTGATTTGGAGGGCCTCTTCGCGAGCAAGCCCGCTCCCACAAGGATCACGCGAACCCTGTGGGAGCGGGCTTGCTCGCGAAGCAGGCGACTCGGTCTTTCAGACTGAATCCGGATTGCGATTCCAGTACTTGAACAACGGTTCCGCCAGAAACAACACAAACAACAGCCGCATCACCTGCATCGCCGTCACCAGCGGCACCGACAGTTGCAGGGTTTCCGCCGTCAGGCTCATCTCGGCAATCCCGCCGGGCATCATGCCCAATGTCAGTGAACGCAGATCCAGATGGGTCAGCGCACTCAAACCCAATGCCGCCACCGTGGCGATCAGCATGGTCAACACCGTGCCGATCAAGGTGCGCCCCATGAACGATGGCGCACGCCGGAAAAACTGCCGGTTGAAGTGACAGCCCAGACCGCTACCAATCAACCATTGGCCAATCTGGCTACCGCCATTGGGCAAACCGATGTGCAGATCCCAGCCGATGCTGACTGCCGCGCTGACCAGCAAGGGCCCGAACAGCCAAGGGTTGGGTTGACGCAGGCGCTCCCAGATCCAGGCCGCCAACGCACCAGCGGGAAACAACACCGCCAGCCAGCGCCAATCGATGCTGCCGACGTGGGAAATCGGTGCACCGTCACCCAGCAAATACTTGAAGGCTGCCGGTACGCACAGCACGACCACCAACACCCGCAAACTCTGCCCCGCCGCCACACGGCTGAGCACCGCACCATTGCGGGCGCCGAGGTTGACCATCTCCCCGGAACCACCGGGCATGCTGGAAAAGAACGCCGTGGCGCGATCTTCACCGGTGCGGCGCATCAGCCACACGCCGACGACCGCCGACAGGCTGGTGACCAACGCACCGAAGAAGATCAGACCGAAATGACTGAGTACCTGCTCCATCACCACAGGAGTGAAATGCAGGCCGATACCGATACCGACGATCCACTGGCCGCACTTGCGGCCGCCAGGGATTTCGGCCAATTGCCAGGGTGTCAGGCAGCGCACTAGGATGATCGCCAGCAACGAGCCGACCATCCACGGCAAAGGCCAGCCGACCTGGCTGGCGAGGTAACCGCCCAGCAGGCCGACCAGCGGGGTTCCCCACCAGAGTTTGAAGGGGGACCGATCAGACATCGGCGATAACGCGTTGCGCCACTGAACGTTTACGCCAAATGCGTACAATCGGCACCAGCAACATGACCACGATCAACCCCCAGACACCGACGGTGATACCGCTCGACCAGAGAATATCCAGCGAACCGTTGGAAATCGACAGCGCCCGACGCAGATTCTGCTCCATCAAGCCACCGAGGATGAAACCCAGCAAAACCGGCGACAACGGGAAGTCCAGCTTGCGCAGGATATAGCCGAAGATGCCGATGCCGATCATCAGGAACAGGTCGAAGGTCGTGGCATGCACGGCGTACACGCCAATGGCGGTGATGATTGCGATCATCGGCACCAGCGCCCAGTTCGGCACGGCAAGGATTTTGGTGAAGATGCGGATCATCGGAATATTCAGGATCACCAGCATGATGTTAGCGATGAACAACGATGCGATCAGGCCCCAGACGATGTCTGGTTGCTGTTGAAACAGCAGTGGGCCTGGCGTGATGTTGTACAGCGACAGCGCGCCGATCATCACGGCCGTGGTGCCCGAACCGGGAACGCCGAGGGTCAGCATCGGTACCAGTGCACCGCAAGCTTCTGCGCCAATGGCGGTTTCCGGGGCGGCCAGGCCACGTTTGTCACCTTGTCCGAATTTTCCGCTTGGGCCAGCGATGCGTTTCTCGGTCATGTAGGCCACGGCACTGGCCAGCGTTGCGCCGGCACCCGGCAGTACGCCCATGATGAAGCCGAGCACACCGCAACGCATGTTCACCCAAAATACCGATGCGGCTTCCTTGAAGTTGAACATCATCCGGCCGGTGGCCTGGAAGGCTTCCTGGCCACGGTGGGTTTTTTCCAGCAGCAATAGAATTTCGCTGATGGAGAACAGGCCCAGCACCAGCACCACGAACTGAATGCCGTCGGTGAGGTGGATGTTGTCGCCGGTGAACCGGTACACACCACTGTTGGCATCAATGCCGACGGTCGACAGGAACAGGCCGATCAACGCCGCGATGAATGTCTTCAGCGGTCGATCCCCGGCCATGCCGCCGAGGCAGACAATCGCAAATACCATCAGTACGAAGTATTCCGCGGGACCGAAGGCAATCGCCCATTTCGCCAGTATCGGCGCAAACACCACCATCCCGCAGGTGGCAATGAAAGCGCCGATGAATGAACTCCACGCCGACAGCGACAACGCTACACCGGCCAGCCCCTGACGGGCCATTGGGTAACCGTCGAGGGTGGTCATCACGGTCGACGCTTCGCCTGGGATGTTCAGTAGAATCGAACTGATCCGCCCGCCATATTCGCAACCCAGGTAAACCGCGGCCAATAGGATCAGTGCCGACTCGGGTGGTAGGCCCAACGCAAAAGCGATCGGGATCAGCAACGCCACGCCGTTGATCGGGCCCAGCCCCGGAAGCAGGCCGACAACGGTGCCGATCAATGTGCCGCTGAGTGCAGTCACCAGGTTGTAAGGGGTTAGCGCGACGCCGAAGCCGTGACTCAAATAACCAAGCGTATCCATATCAGTTCTCCAGAACGTCGAGCAGGCCCAGAGGCAGTGGCACGTCCATGACTTTGTCGAACAGCAGGTACAGACCGACGCTCATCAGGCTGATGATTATCGCGCCCGGCAGCCAGCGCCCGCCGTACAGGCGAGCCATCGGTATGCCAACCAGCATGCTGCTGAGGATGAAACCCAGCGGTTCGAACAGCCCGGCGAAGACCAGCAGCAACAGTACGCAGACACCAATCTTGGTCAGGGTCTCGCGATCCATCGGCGGATCTTCATCGGTGTGTTTGATCGGCGAGGGGCGATACACCATGTAAACCAGGGCCAGGCCCATCAGTCCCAGCATCAACAGGGGGAACGCGCGGGGGCCGATCGGTTCGTAGGAAAAAGGTGCCTGGTAGGGCAAGGCCATCAGCACCAGGCTGAGACAGGCCAGCAACAGCACCGAAGCAAAAATGCGTTGTAAGAGCATGGGGAACTCCTGTGCCGCGACTCCGCCAAACGGAGCCGCGGCCGCTAGACAGAGGCGATCACTGGATCAGGCCGAACTCTTTGGCCAGCACTTTGTAGTCCGCAACCTGCTTCTTCACGTAGGTGTCCAGTTCCGGGCCGGTCATGGCGAACGGGAACAGTTCACGCTGATCGCGCAGCTTGGCGAACTCGGGAGAGGCCAGCAGTTTGTCGAAGGAATCCTTCCACCAGGCATAGTCTTCATCGCTGACTTTTGGCCCAAGGTAGAAACCACGGACCACTGGCCAGACGATGTCATAGCCTTGCTCGCGGGCGGTCGGAATGTCCTTCATTTCCGGCTCGTCCAGGCGCTTGTCGGAGAACACCGCCAGCAGGCGCATGTCGCCGCTCTGGATGTGGGGCATGGAGTCGGAGATGTCGGTGCTGCCGACCTGGATGTGACCACCGAGCAGGGCGGTAGCGATTTCGCCGCCACCTTCGAGGGCAACGTAACGCAGGTCACGGGGGTTGATCCCGGCGGCCTTGGCGATCAGCGCGGTTTGCATCCAGTCCTGGCTGCCGACGGTGCCGCCAGAACCGATCACCACTTTGCTCGGATCTTTCTTCAGTGCCTGCACGAGATCGTCCAGGGTCTTGTAGGGCGAATCGCTCTTCACTGCGATGGCGCCATAGCTGGTGCCTACGGCGGCCAGCCAGCGCACGTTGGTTTCATCGAAACGACCGAACTTGCCCTGGGCCAGGTTCAGCAGCGAGCCGCTGGACCAGGCCACCAGGGTGCCAGCATCGGCCGGACGCTGGGCGACCACCGCGTTGTACGCCACCGCGCCGACACCGCCGGGCATGTAGGTCACGCGCATCGGTTTGGTCAGCAGTTTTTCGTTGATCAGCGCGCTTTGCGCCAGTTTGCAGGTCAGGTCGAAACCACCGCCGGGCGAGGCCGGGGCGATGCATTCCGGGCGTTTGGGTTCGGCAAGCGCTTGGCCGGTGAACAGCAGGACGCTGGCGGCGAGGGCTAGTTTACGCATTGACAGGTTCATTCAAGTCTCCTTGGGAGTTGTTGTTATTGACGCACTGAATTACCAAAGGGCAACGCTATAGCTCACCAGCAGACGCACTTCATCGGCATCGCGAGCAGAGTAGTTGGAGCGGTAGGTGGCATTGCGCAGGCGCACGGCGACATCCTTGAGCGCGCCGCTTTGTACAACATATTTAATCTCGGAGTTGCGTTCCCATTCTTTGCCTTCGTCACCGTTCTTGAGCTTGATGTTGTCACCGCTCACGTAACGGCTCATGAAGGTCAGGCCAGGGACGCCAAGAGTGACGAAGTCGAAGTCATAACGCGCTTGCCAGGAGCGTTCTTCAGCCCCGGCAAAGTCGTTGATCTGTACGAAGTTCACCAGGTACGGGTCGGCGCCATCCACATACGGGAACGCGCTGTCGCCGGACATGTGCTGGTAGCCTGCGCTGAGCTTGTGCCCGCTCAAGGCGTAACTCACCAGGCCGTTGAGGGATTTGTTGTCGATCGGGCCGCCGCGGGCTTCGCCCTGGTCGTCACTGATGGCAAACCGCAGGTCGGTGCCAAAGGTGCCGGGGCCGAACGGCTGCGAGGCGATCAAACCGAGGAAATGCTGGTTGTAGACTTCATCGAGTTGCGCGAAGTGGTAGCTGCCGGTGATCTTGTCGGTGAACTTGTAGTCCATGCCGCCAAAATCAAAGTGCTTGCCGGCCACGGTGCCAGCGAAACGGCCGTTCTTGTTGTTGAGGGCAATGTCCTCGAAGTCGGTGCTGTCGCGGTCCTTGGCTTTATCCAGACGTCCGCCGGTGAAGGTCAGGTTCTTGATCTCCTTGGAAGTCAGCATGCCGCCTTCGAAGGTCTGCGGCAGGATGCGCCCGTCGTTGGGCTTGAGGATCGGCAGTTCCGGGATCAGGGTGCCGATCTTCAGCTCGCTGGCGGAGATTTTCATTTTGCCGGTCAGGCCGAGCTTGGAGTATTCGTCGACGGCCCGCCCATCGTCGGTCGGCAGCAGGCCAGTACCGGTACGGTCCGGGCTTGAATCGAGCTTGACCCCCATCATGCCCAGCGCATCGACACCGAACCCCACGGTGCCGTCGGTGTAGCCTGATTTCAGATTGAGCATGAACCCCTGGGCCCACTCGTCACGCTTGGACTGTTGGGCGCTGGTGCCGTCGCGAAAATCGCGATTGAAGTACATGTTGCGGGTTTCGAAAGTGGCCGAGCTGTCTTCGAAGAATGCGGCCTGGCTCAATGGTGAAAAGCCGGCAAGGGCGGCAGCGCTGGCAAGCGCAGTGTGGCTGAAACGGGAGAGGCGGGCAGGCGCGATAGCCTGGGTCTGCAGGGACTGCATGGATGACTTACTCCGTTTATTGTTCTTATTTGTCGAAAACGCTTCGAGGCGTTTTTCGTATCGCTGTGTGGCTGCAGCGACGGCAGTCGAAACTGTCCGTGGTCAGACTCTAACGGGCTAACCTTTCGCTAACCTTTCAGAAGACTTTCACGATTTTTCGGGCTTCACAGCGACGGATGCCGCTGTAAACTCCGCGCCAAAGAATGGCGTCGACCATCCCTGAATGAGGTAAAGATCCATGCGTGTTCTGCTCGTCGAAGACCATTTGCAGCTCGCCGAAAGTGTCGCCCAGGCGCTCAAAAGCACCGGGCTGACCGTGGACGTTCTGCACGATGGCGTGGCAGCCGACCTGGCGCTGGGCAGCGAGGAGTACGCCATGGCGATCCTCGACGTCGGCTTGCCGCGCATGGATGGTTTCGAAGTGCTGGCGCGTTTGCGGGCGCGGGGCAAGAACCTGCCGGTGTTGATGCTGACCGCCCGTAGCGACGTCAAGGATCGGGTCCACGGCCTGAACCTTGGGGCCGACGACTACCTGGCCAAGCCGTTCGAACTGACCGAGCTCGAAGCCCGGGTCAAAGCCTTGTTGCGCCGCAGTGTGCTGGGCGGTGAACGCATTCAGCGTTGTGGTGTGCTGGCCTACGACCTGGAAACCCGGCGTTTCACCCTCGGCGAAGAATTGCTGACCCTGACCTCCCGCGAACAGGCCGTGCTCGAAGCCCTGATCGCGCGCCCCGGTCGGGTGATGAGCAAGGAGCAACTGGCTTCTCAAGTATTCGGCCTCGACGAAGAAGCCAGCCCCGATGCCATCGAAATCTATGTGCACCGCCTGCGCAAGAAACTCGACGGCCAGCCGGTCGCCATCGTGACCTTCCGTGGTCTCGGTTACTTGCTGGAAAGCCGCGATGCATAAGCCCAGCAGCCTGCGTTGGCGGTTGCTGTGGAACCTGGCGCTGTTGCTGGTGGTGTTGATGCTGGCCAGTGGTTTGAGTGCCTACTGGAACGGGCGCGAAGCTGCCGACACGGCCTATGACCGGACCCTGCTGGCCTCGGCGCGAACCATCGCCGCCGGCGTCTCCCAGCGCGACGGCACCCTGAGTGCCGACGTGCCCTACGTGGCCCTCGATACGTTTGCCTACGACAGTGCCGGGCGAATTTTCTACCTGGTCAACGACATCAATCAGAAGCTGATTTCCGGTTACGAAAACCTGCCGGCGCCACCGCCGGGAACGCCGCGCACCGATGACTATCCGGCGCTGGCACGTTTCTACAACGCCCAGTACCGCGGGCAGAACGTGCGCGTGGTGAGCCTGCTCAAACCCGTGAGCGAGCCGAACATGAACGGCATGGCGGAAATTCGCGTGGCGGAAACCGATGAAGCGCGCGTCAGCATGGCCCGCAGCCTGGCGACAGATACTTTGCTGCGCCTGGGCATGCTGGCGGGTGGGGCCTTGATGTTGGTGTGGTTCGCGGTGAGTGCCGCGTTGCGCCCGCTGGAGCGCTTGCGCACGGCGGTGGAAGAGCGCCAGCCGGACGATCTGCGCCCCTTGCCGCTGGTGGAAGTGCAGCGCGAATTGTGGCCGTTGGTGCGCGCACTCAATCACTTTACCGAGCGCTTGCGCGGGCAGTTCGAGAAGCAGGCGCAATTCATCGCCGATGCCGCCCACGAACTGCGCACGCCGCTGGCGGCGCTCAAGGCGCGCCTGGAACTGGGCATGCGCTCGGCCGAGCCCGAAACCTGGCGCAGCACGCTGGAGACTGCCGCCCAGGGCACTGATCGCTTGACCCATCTGGCCAATCAGTTGCTTTCCCTAGCACGGGTCGAAAATGGCGCCCGGGCGATTGCCGAAGGCGGCGCGCAGTTACTCGACCTGAGTCAGTTGGCTCGGGATTTGGGCATGGCCATGGCGCCGTTGGCCCACAAGCGTGGTATCGCGCTGGCGCTGGAGGCGGATGAACCGGTCTGGCTGCGGGGCGAACCGACGTTATTGAACGAACTGCTGAGCAATCTGGTGGATAACGCACTGGCCCACACGCCGCCAGGTGGCAACGTGATTCTGCGGGTCTCGGCGCCCGCCGTGCTGGAAGTCGAAGATGATGGCCCCGGCATACCTCTTGAAGAGCGGGATCGGGTATTCGAGCGCTTTTACCGACGCAATCAGCAAGTGGCCGGTTCCGGATTGGGTCTGGCGATTGTCGGTGAGATCTGCCGCGCGCATCTGGCGCAGATCAGCCTGCATGACGGTGAGCACGCAGGATTGAAGGTGCGGGTGAGTTTCATTTCGGGGGAGTGATGCAGCGTCTGTTCAGGCCTCTTCGCGAGCAAGCCCGCTCCCACATTTGATCTGCGGCGACTCCGTTCAATGTGGGAGCGGGCTTGCTCGCGAAGGGGGCAACGCGGTCTTTATCAGTAAAACATCGTGCGCGTTTCTTCCAGATCGGCGCATATCGCCTTGTCGTCAAAGTCGATTCCGAGTGCCTTGTAGGCCGGTACATTCAGCGCATCGGCACGGGCGAGCGGGTGATCGGTGTCCTGCAGGCAATACAGGCTGGCCACCTGCACCAGATCCACATAGTCGACCTGCGCAGACTGGCGCTTGAAGTTCAGGTATAGCCGCGGCACTTGCACCAGCATGTCGGGAAAATCCCATACCTTGAGCAGTTTTTCGCCGATCAGCGGATGAATCCGGTCGATCACATGGTTGAGGCTGACCGGGTCGGACAGCAACTCATAGTGATCTTCGGCGTAGGTCAGGATCGGCAGAACGCCGATCTGGTGCACCAGTCCGCCAAGGGCCGCCTGGTCGGGCTTGAGTCGTGTGTAGCAGCGGCACAAGGCGTAGCTGACGCCGGCGATTTCCAGGCTTTTACGCCAGACATCGCGCATCTTCTGTTCCACCACGTCGGAGCGGGCATGGAATATCTGTTCCATGACCAGGCCGATTGCCAGGTTACAGCTGTAGTTGATACCCAGGCGGGTGATCGCGGTATGCAGGTCGGTCACTTCCTGGGCCGCGCGCAACAGTGGGCTGTTGACCACTTTGATCAGGCGTGCCGACAGCGCGGTATCACGGCCGATCACTTTGCTCAGGGTACTGACGCTGACTTCCGGGTTTTCCGCGGCCTTGCGAATCTGCAGGGCCACTTCCGGTAACGTTGGCAGAACCAGGTCATCGTTATTGATGGCCTCAACCAAATCCTGTTGGACCTTTTCCGCCAGCTCGCTCATTTAGTCTCTCTAGGTGTCGCGCCAAGTGCTGCCGTTATTGCTGGATTTCGCGGTCGCGGTCCAGTTCATAAGGCAGGTCGAGCAGCTGCAAGGACGGCCCTTCGAGCGCGCCCAGGTGGATGTCTCCACTTTCTGCTGCTTCGGCTTGCAACACAGCCAGGAGTTCAATGTTCTGTCCGGCGTGGGCAGCCAGCACCACTTCGCCGATGGAGCTGCTGTGGGTCGGGGAAAACAGCGGGGTACCCGGTTCAGGCGGTTCGCCGGCAGCCAGTTGCAGGCGATACAGGCGGCGCTTGAGTTTGCCCAGGTACTGCATCCGCGCGACGATTTCCTGCCCGGTGTAGCAACCTTTCTTGAAGCTCACGCCACCGATCGCTTGCAGGTTGAGCATCTGCGGGATGAACAACTCGCGGGTGCCGGGCATGACCTGGCCGATCCCTGCGCGGACCTGACCCAGCAGCCATTGATTGAGATCGCCTTCGCTCAGTACCGCCGAAAGCTTGCCTTTGACCGCGTCGGCTTGACCGGCGGCGACCCACAGCTCGGCACGTTCAGGCGAGACACGGATGGCGATCAGCCCATCGTTGCGCACTATGCTGTCGGTTTCTGCCGGCAGGTCCAGACCGAGGCTGACCAGTGCGGCGTCGCCATGGTCGATGCCGAAGCGGACCCAGGCGGTACTTTCGTCGGTCAGTTTCGACTTGGAAAACACCGCGTATTTTTTCAGGTCCGCCAGTTGCGGTTCGAGCAATTCGGTGGCCATGGCCAGGACCACGCCGTCACCCTCGAGCAGGATGCGGAAACTCGACTGCATCCGGCCTTTTTGCGTGCAGCGCGCACCGAGGCTGGCCCGGGAATCGCTCAGGTAGTTGAGGTTGCAGGTCAGTTGGCCTTGCAGGAATTTGCTGGCGTCCGCGCCGCGGACCGCGAGAACGCCTTCATGAGAAAGGGTGCAGAAAAAAGCAGAATCGGCCATGGGTCATCGCAGGGTAAAAAGTCTGGAGGACATCATAAGGGGCCGCCTTCGAAATGGGTAGTTAACAAAGGCTCGTCGGTGCCCGACCAAAGCCGACTGTTCGACCGGGCTCGGGCCTGTATACTTGCGGCCTATTTGAGGAGCGCTCCATGGTCGAAGATGTTGAACTGAACCGCCTCTACTGGCACAGCCGCCGCGGCATGCTTGAGCTTGACGTGTTGCTGGTGCCGTTTGTGAAAGAGGTTTATCGGCACCTCAACGAGGTTGATCGCGCCTGCTACGTCAGATTGCTCGAATGCGAAGATCAGGACATGTTCGGCTGGTTCATGGAACGTAGCGAATCGGAAGATCCTGAGCTGCAACGCATGGTTCGCATGATCCTGGATCGTGTCCAGCCCAAGTAATGGGTTCGAATGCCGCTGGCATGCCTCACGGCAGTTGCTGGCGGCGTATCTTCTGGCCCAGCTGTTCGCGTTGGGTTCTTTGTTTTTACTGTCAATTCCGGTCTGGGCCAGTTCACTCGGCGTCGTGCTGTGCGTGGCTCACGGAGTCTGGCTGTTGCCCCGGCAAATCCTGCTGACCCACCCGCAGGCCTTTTGCGGCTTGCGGCGCGATGCCGATGGCTGGCAGTTGTGGAGTCGGGCCAAGGGTTGGCAGCCCGTGCAACTGAGACCGGACAGCCTGGCGCTGCCGTTGGTGGTGGTACTGCGTTTCCGACTACGTGGCGAGCGCCGGGTCCGGGCCATTTGCGTGCCCCGGGATGCGCAGGCAGCGGATGTGCACCGACGCCTGCGGGTCCGGCTCAAATTCAGCCGACGTAGGTGGGCGGCACCAGAATAGTGTCCAGCGCGACTGGCAACATGTCCGGGTAGTCGAGGGTGTAATGCAGGCCACGGCTTTCCTTGCGCTCCATGGCTGACAGAATCATCAGCTCGGCCACCTGGGCCAGGTTGCGCAGTTCGATCAAATCCCGGCTGACCTTGTAGTTGCTATAGAACTCGTCGATCTCATCCAGCAACAGTTGCACGCGGTGTTGCGCCCGTTGCAGACGCTTGTTGGTGCGCACGATGCCAACGTAGTCCCACATGAATCGCCGCAGTTCATCCCAGTTGTGCGCAATGATCACGTCTTCATCGGAATCGGTGACCTGGCTCGCATCCCAGACGGGAAGGGGGGCTGGCATCGAAATCCGGGGCAGCTGTTCAAGAATGTCTGCCGCCGCCGAGCGGGCATAAACGAAACATTCCAGCAGCGAGTTGCTGGCCATGCGGTTGGCGCCGTGCAGGCCGGTGAAACTGGTTTCGCCAATGGCGTACAGCCCCGGTACATCGGTGCGACCCTGCTGATCGACCATCACGCCGCCGCAGGTGTAGTGCGCCGCCGGGACCACCGGAATCGGTTGTTTGGTGATATCGATGGAAAATTCCAGGCAGCGTTCGTACACCGTCGGGAAGTGCGTCTTGATGAAGGCTTCGGGCTTGTGGCTGATGTCCAGATAGACGCAATCAATACCCAGTCGCTTCATTTCATGGTCGATGGCCCGGGCGACGATGTCCCGTGGTGCCAGCTCGGCCCGTGGGTCGAAGCGTGGCATGAAGCGCTCGCCGTTGGGCAGCTTGAGGTGGGCACCTTCGCCTCGCAGGGCTTCGGTGACCAGGAAGCTCTTGGCTTGCGGGTGATACAGGCAAGTAGGGTGGAACTGGTTGAATTCCAGGTTCGCCACCCGGCAGCCCGAGCGCCAGGCCATGGCGATGCCATCGCCGCAGGCGCCGTCAGGGTTACTGGTGTAGAGGTAAACCTTGGCCGCACCACCGGAGGCGAGGATCACAAAGCGGGCGCCGTAGGTGTCGACTTCGCCGGTGCCGCGATTGAGCACATAGGCGCCGAGGCAACGATCACCTTCGAGCCCCAGGCGTTTCTCGGTGATCAGGTCAACCGCAACCCGCTGTTCCAGCAGTTCGATGTTCGGTCGTTTCCGGGCCTGGTCGAGCAGGGTGGTGAAAATGGCAGCGCCGGTGGCATCGGCGGCATGGATGATGCGCCGATGGCTGTGACCGCCTTCGCGGGTGAGGTGGAACTCGAACCCGCCATCTTCGTTACCCGACTGTTCATCGCGGGTAAAGGGCACGCCCTGGTCGATCAGCCATTGAATCGCTTCCCGGCTGTGCTCGACGGTGAAGCGCACGGCGTCCTCATGGCACAGGCCGCCGCCAGCATTGAGCGTGTCATCGACATGAGATTCAACGGTATCGGTGTCGTCCAGCACGGCCGCAACGCCGCCCTGGGCCCAGAAAGTCGAGCCATTGGCGAGGTTGCCCTTGCTCAGAACGGCAATGCGCAAATGACCGGGCAAGGTCAGCGCAAGGCTCAAGCCGGCAGCACCGCTGCCAATTACCAGAACATCGTGTTGAAACTGTTGGCTCATTTCAGGATTCCGCTCAAAGCGACCCGGGTCGGGGGTGGCGCAGCTGGACTGTCGAGTCAATGCAGCCGCACAGCCCACTAGTATATAGAGGGGGGGAGCGGCACAATACCCGAGCTAGCATGGCATTGTGAAACTACCGTGACGCAAAATATCGGACGCTTCGTCGGATGTTTTTTTGCCCGTTGGGCGCGAGAATGACTGTATCGCCGATTTAACAGTCTTTTTCCCTTCACGGTTGCACAATGTCGGGTTGGCACGGCTATAAATATTTGGAACTTTTGCCAAAGGGCCAAGATCAATAGAAGGTTGCCTGAAACAAGGGACAGTGTCGGTTTCAGTGCGGGATTGCAGTTCGATCCTTGCTGAAGAATCCGATGACAAGATTATCCGCGCAGCCGGGTCAACTCGTGCTGCGCTTTTCGTGCGTGCCAAATCAGAGCCCGCAGGAAACTTGCCTGGAGGGGGAGAACTTTTGCGAAAAGCCCGAGTCTATGTTTGCAAGTCTGGTGGTTTACTTCTGCAAGCCTCCTCCGAGCTCATCGAGGAGTGTTCATGCTAACCCAGGAAGAGGATCAGCAACTGGTCGAACGCGTTCAGCGCGGCGACAAGCGTGCTTTCGATCTGCTAGTGCTGAAATACCAGCACAAAATTCTCGGGTTGATCGTGCGTTTCGTGCACGACACCCATGAAGCCCAGGATGTGGCACAAGAAGCCTTTATCAAGGCATACCGTGCACTTGGAAATTTTCGCGGAGACAGCGCGTTTTATACGTGGCTTTACCGCATCGCCATCAACACGGCGAAAAACTATCTGGTTTCACGCGGCCGTCGGCCGCCGGATAGCGATGTCAGTTCCGAGGATGCAGAGTTCTACGATGGCGATCATGGCCTCAAGGATCTCGAGTCGCCAGAGCGGGCTTTGCTGCGGGATGAGATCGAAGGCACCGTCCATCGAACCATTCAGCAACTGCCGGAAGATTTGCGTACGGCTTTAACTTTACGTGAGTTTGATGGTCTGAGTTACGAGGACATTGCGAGCGTCATGCAGTGTCCGGTAGGCACCGTGCGCTCCCGGATCTTCCGCGCCCGGGAGGCCATCGACAAAGCCCTGCAGCCGTTGTTGCAGGAAAACTAAAGACAGCGGCGACAGCCAAGAGAGGAACGCCATGAGTCGTGAAGCCCTGCAGGAATCGCTGTCCGCAGTGATGGATAACGAAGCGGACGAATTGGAATTGCGTCGGGTATTGAATGCCTGTGACGATGTTGAAACCCGTGATACCTGGGCTCGTTATCAGATCGCTCGGGCAGTGATGCACAAGGATCTGCTGCTTCCACGCCTGGACATCGCCGCGGCTGTTTCTGCTGCCCTGGCTGACGAAGCCGTACCGGCAAAAGCCTCCCGTGGTCCATGGCGCAGCCTGGGTCGTCTGGCGGTCGCAGCTTCCGTGACCCTGGCGGTGCTGGCCGGTGTGCGTCTGTACAACCAGGATGAGATCGCCGGTGTCGAACTGGCCCAGCAATCCAGTCAACCAGGACTGGCCGCTCCTCAAGTAAAAGGCCCAGCCGTTCTGGCAGGCTACAATGAGAGTTCGGATGCTACCGGCCCAATGGCCAACGGCGTATTGCAAGGTCAGCCAGGCTGGCACGATCAGCGTCTGCCAGGTTACTTGCGCCAACACGCACAACAGGCTGCACTGAAAGGCACTGAGAGCGCTCTGCCGTACGCTCGTGCCGCAAGCCTGGAAAACCGTTAAGGAGGATCATGCGCGCCATACCTCTACTTTCGCTTCTGCTCGGCGGCTGGTTCATCGTTCCAGCCCAAGCCGATGAAGCCCAGGACTGGTTGACCCGCCTGGGCCAGGCAGAGCAACAGCAAAGCTTTCAGGGTACTTTCGTCTACGAGCGTAACGGTAGTTTTTCTACCCATAACATCTGGCACCTCGTCCAGGATGGAAAGGTCCGCGAGCGATTGATCCAGCTCGACGGGTCCGCTCAGGAAGTCGTTCGCATTGATGGGCAAACCCAATGCGTCAGCGGCACACTGATAGCAGGGCTTGGGGACTCCCCGAACTCCGCTGCCCGTGCACTCGATCCGCAAAAGCTCAAGAATTGGTATGACCTCGCCGTCATCGGCAAGTCGCGTGTCGCCGGGCGTTCGGCGGTGATTGTATCGCTGACACCCCGCGATCAGCACCGCTACGGTTTTGAACTGCATCTGGATAAAGAGACTGGCCTGCCTCTGAAGTCATTGTTGTTGGATGACAAGGGGCGGTTGTTGGAGCGCTTCCAGTTCACGCAACTGGATACCGCTGACGTTCCTTCCGAAAAAGACCTGCAGGCCAGTAATGATTGCAAGCCAGTCAACCTCGAGAGTGACAAGGCTTCTGCCGTCAAGTCTGCCCAGGTCTGGCGTTCCGACTGGTTGCCGCCCGGCTTCGTGCTGACCAGCAGCACCGCTCGCAAGGATCCGCAGACCAAGACCCAGGTCAACAGCCTGATGTATGACGATGGCCTGACGCGCTTTTCGGTATTCCTCGAGCCGTTGAATGGCGCAACAGTCACTGACACCCGTACTCAGTTGGGCCCGACCGTTGCGGTTTCCCGGCGCCTGGCCACGGCACAGGGCGACATGATGGTGACCGTCGTCGGCGAGATACCGGTCGGTACTGCTGAACGGATAGCGCTTTCGATGCGCACCGACGCCACTGCAACCAAGCAGTGAGCTGAATTCGAAATGTTTCGTGAGCATTTCAATTTGCAAAAATCCCGTAAATTTCTTATAGGTCAGAGCCCCTCGGCTCTGACCTTGTTTGTTGTTCCCGGAACAAAAATACCGGCGTATCGTTCCCGGTGTTCCTTGCTCCATATCGCTTAACCATGCTCGTCGTAACGGGAGCCGTATGTCGATACCTCGCTTGAAGTCCTACCTTTCCATTATTGCCACCGTGCTGGTGCTCGGTCAGGCGGTCACCGCCCAAGCGGTCGAATTGCCTGACTTTACGCAACTGGTCGAACAGGCCTCGCCTGCGGTCGTGAACATCAGTACCACGCAAAAGCTGCCGGATCGCAAAGTCAGCCAGCAAATGCCCGACCTCGAAGGCTTGCCGCCGATGCTGCGCGAATTCTTCGAACGGGGCATGCCGCCACAATCGCGCTCACCTCGCGACCGTCAGCGCGAGGCGACCTCCCTGGGCTCGGGTTTCATCATCTCTTCCGATGGCTATATCCTGACCAACAACCACGTGATCGCCGATGCTGACGAAATCCTCGTCCGCCTGGCGGATCGCAGCGAAATGAAAGCCAAGCTGATCGGTACCGATCCACGTTCCGACGTGGCGCTGCTGAAAATCGAAGGCAAGGATCTGCCCGTGCTCAAGCTCGGTAGATCCCAGGACCTGAAGGCCGGCCAATGGGTTGTCGCGATTGGCTCGCCATTCGGCTTTGACCACACAGTGACCCAAGGCATCGTCAGTGCCGTCGGTCGCAGCCTGCCGAATGAAAACTATGTGCCGTTCATCCAGACCGACGTGCCGATCAATCCGGGTAACTCCGGTGGCCCGCTGTTCAACCTGAACGGTGAGGTGGTCGGGATCAACTCGCAGATCTATACCCGCTCCGGTGGCTTCATGGGCGTGTCGTTTGCAATTCCGATCGACGTGGCCATGGATGTTTCCAATCAGCTGAAATCCGGTGGCAAGGTCAGCCGTGGCTGGCTGGGCGTCGTGATTCAGGAAGTGAGCAAGGACCTGGCCGAGTCGTTCGGTCTGGAGAAACCGGCTGGTGCGCTGGTTGCCCAAATCCAGGACGATGGTCCGGCTGCCAAGGGTGGTCTGCAAGTGGGCGACGTGATCCTGAGCATGAACGGTCAGCCAATCGTCATGTCGGCCGACCTGCCGCATCTCGTTGGCGCGTTGAAGGCTGGCACCAAGGCCGATCTGGAAGTGATTCGTGACGGCAAGCGCAAGAACGTCGAATTGACAGTCGGCGCGATTCCGGAAGAAGGCAAGGAACTGGATGCGCTGCCAAAATCCGGCATTGAGCGCAGCAGCAATCGCCTCGGTGTTTCCGTGGTCGAACTGACTGACGAACAGAAGAAAACCTACGACCTCAAGGGTGGCGTGCTGATCAAGGAAGTGCAGGACGGTCCTGCCGCTCTGATTGGCTTGCAGCCGGGTGATGTGATCACTCACCTGAACAACCAGGCCATCGGTTCCACCAAGGAGTTCGCGGACATCGCCAAGGCGCTGCCAAAGAACCGCTCGGTGTCGATGCGGGTCCTGCGTCAGGGGCGTGCGAGCTTCATCACCTTCAAGCTGGCTGAATAACCCGGTTGTTGGTTGAGTAAAAAACCGCCTCGAAAGAGGCGGTTTTTTTGTGTCCGGACCTTTTGTCGCCGGGGCGTCAGCCCATCATGTCCTTGATCATGCGCTCCTGTTCCATCAGCTCGCGTTGCCGTGCGTCGATCCGCGAAGACAGCGGGAAGTTGCTGCCTGCCCGGCGTTTGGCGAAGTCCAGTTGCTGAATGGCCTGCTTGTAGTCGCCGACCAGTGCAAAGTATTCGGCACGAGCCTGATGCAGGCCGATGATGTTGCCCGACAGGCCGCGCGTCTCGGCAACCTGATACCACACGTCCGGATCATCCGGACGCGACTTGAGCAGGCCTTCGAGGGCTTTCTCCGCATCCGCAGTACGGTTCTGCTTCAGCAGCAGGTCGACGCGCATCTGGTTCAGTGGGTAGTTGCCGGGGTACTGGGCCATCAACCGCTCAACCCGGGACTGGGCGTCCGGCAGGCGATTGTTGGTGATGTCCAGGTCGACCTGAGCCAGGTTGTAGATGATCTCGTTGGGTGCCTTGGCCAGCAGCAGCTTGAGGTTTTCCCGTGCTTCGTTCAGTTGACCGCCCTTGATCTGGGCAATTGCCAGGCCGTAGCGCGCCACGTCGTTTTTCGGGTTTTCGTCGAGCTGGGCGCGGAAGCGCTTGGCGCCGAGCCCCGGGGTTTCTTCATAGATCAACTGGACGCGCGCGCGGATCAGTTGATAGCGCATGCTGTCTTCGATGCCGCCCTGTGGCGCCTGTTCGGCGCGGTTGCGGGTGTCGGCGATACGCGATTCGGTGACCGGGTGAGTCAGCAGGAATTCCGGTGGCTTGGCATCGTAGCGGTACTGACGCCCCAGTCGCTCGAACATGCTGGGCATCGACCGGGGGTCATAACCGGCCTTTTCCAGATTGAGAATGCCGATGCGGTCGGCTTCCTGTTCGTTCTGGCGGGAGAATCGCCGCTGTTCCTGAATGGCCGCTGCCTGTGTACCGGCAATGGCCGCGATCCCGGCGTCACCGGCGCCCGCGGCTGCGATCACGATACCGGCCAGCAATGCGGCCATCATGGGGACTTGCATGCGTTGCTGCGCTTCGACGCCCCGGGCAAAGTGGCGCTGCGACAAGTGAGCCAATTCGTGCGCCATTACCGAAGCGTATTCGCCTTCGGTCTGGGCGTTGAGGAACAAACCTCCGTTCACCCCGACGATCCCGCCCGGCGCCGCAAAGGCGTTGAGCTGCGGGCTGTTGATCAGGATGAATTCCAGGCGCCGGTCAGTGACCTGGCTGGTTTCGACCAGTCGGTAAACGCTGGATTCCACGTAATCCTTGAGTTGCGGATCGTTGAGCTGCGAAACCTGACTGCGCAACATGGCCAGCCAGGCGCGACCGAGCTGGTATTCCTGTTGCGGTGAGACAATGGCAGAACTGGCGTCGCCGAGTGACGGCAGGTCGTCGGCGAAGCCCGGTGAGGCGAGCAGGCAAGCGAGCGTCAGCAGGGTAGGGCGCAAAAATGTCATGCACAAAGCCTTAGTCGACAAAGACCTTACTGTAGCCGGACACCGGCGTTGCGACCAGATATTCTAGGCAACTCAACCACCTGACCCGGAGTGATGCAATGACCGACGCTGTAGAGCATGACGTTGAACTGGACGCCAGTGGCCTGAATTGCCCGTTGCCGTTGCTCAAGGCCAAGATGGAGCTCAACCGGCTGGCCAGTGGTGCGGTACTCAAGGTCATCGCCACCGATGCGGGTTCGCAGCGCGACTTTCGCACCTTTGCCCGATTGGCCGGTCATACCCTGCTTCGTGAAGAAGATGACGCGGGTGTTTACCGCTATTGGTTGAAAAAAGCCTGAAATCGGCTGCGTTTGCTCCTAAGGATTATTGATGTTCAAAGTGTTACGCGACTGGATTCAGCGCTATTTCTCCGATGAAGAAGCGGTGGTGCTGGCTGTCCTGCTGTTTCTGGCGTTCACAGCCGTGCTGACTCTGGGCGGTATGCTGGCACCGGTGCTCGCGGGCATGGTGCTGGCGTACCTGATGCAGGGGCTGGTGGTGACCCTCGAGCGCCTGCGGGTGCCGGGCGGGGTCGCGGTGGGGTTGGTCTTTGCGTTGTTCATGGGGCTGTTGCTGGTGTTTATCGTGGTGGTCGTGCCGTTGCTGTGGCATCAACTGATCACCCTGTTCAACGAGTTGCCCGGCATGCTTGCCAAGTGGCAGTCACTGTTGCTGCTGCTGCCCGAGCGCTATCCGCATCTGGTGTCCGATGAGCAAGTGCTGCAGGCCATCGAGGCGGCGCGGGGCGAAATCGGCAAGTTTGGCCAGTGGGCACTGACGTTCTCGCTGTCGAGTCTGCCATTGCTGGTGAACATCATGATCTACCTGGTACTGGTGCCGATCCTGGTGTTTTTCTTCCTCAAGGATCGGGCCATGATCGGCCAGTGGGTGCGCGGTTACCTGCCCCGTGAGCGGGCGTTGATCACCCGGGTCGCCCATGAAATGAACCGGCAGATCGCCAACTACATTCGTGGCAAGGTCATCGAAATCTTTATTTGCGGTGGCGTGACCTACATCGCCTTTGTTGTTCTTGAACTCAACTACGCGGCGCTGCTGGCTCTGCTGGTGGGGATTTCGGTGGTGGTGCCATACGTCGGCGCCGTGGTGGTGACCGTGCCCGTGTTTCTGATTGCACTGTTCCAGTGGGGCTGGAGCGATCAGTTCATTTACTTGATGGCGGTCTACGGGATCATTCAGACGCTGGATGGCAACGTGCTGGTGCCATTGCTGTTCTCGGAGGCGGTCAACCTGCACCCGGTGGCGATCATCTGCGCAGTGCTGTTGTTTGGCGGGTTGTGGGGGTTCTGGGGGGTGTTCTTCGCGATTCCCCTGGCGACGCTGTTCAAGGCTGTGCTGGATGCGTGGCCGCGCAAGGAGCCAGAGGTGGCGCCGCTGCTTTAGCGGTCAGCCTTTATTTTTCAGTGAGGCTGATGGCCTCTTCGCGAGCAAGCCCGCTCCCACAGTTGACCGAGTTGTTTAGAAAAACACCGTCTAAATGTGGGAGCGGGCTTGCTCGCGAAAGCGCCCTCACAGGCGCTGATAAAATCAGGCCTTGTTCAGTGCCTGAGCCGCCGCCAAAACGGCATCAACATGCCCCGGCACCTTCACGCCGCGCCATTCCTGGCGCAGCACGCCGTTGGCGTCGATCAGGAACGTGCTGCGATCCACGCCCATGTATTCCTTGCCATAGAGCTTTTTCAGCTTGATCACGTCGAACAACTGGCAGATGGCTTCGTCCTTGTCGCTGATCAGCTCAAAGGGGAATTCCTGTTTGCACCTGAAGTTCTCGTGGGATTTCAGGCTGTCGCGAGACACGCCGAACACTTCGGTATTGGCGGCCTTGAACGCAGCGTATTGATCACGAAAGCCCTGCCCCTCGGTCGTGCAGCCCGGAGTGCTGTCCTTGGGGTAGAAGTAGATCACTACCTGCTTGCCTTTCAGGCCGGCGAGGCTGACGGTCTGCCCGCTGGTGGCGGGGGCTTCGAAATCGGCAACCGGTTGGTCGATGGCAACGGCCATGAAAGCTTCCTTACATTGGGTTCTGTGGGCGCCAGGGTTCGATCAGGGCATCGAGGTTCAGCGCGTCGGCAAAATCCAGGAACTGATCGCGCAGCCAGCTGATTTGCACGCCGGCCGGCAAGGTCACGGTAAACGTGGCGTTGAGCATGGTGCCGCCGGTCTGTGGAGCCTGATAAGTGTCGCAGGTCAGGTTTTCCAGTTCGACATTGTGGTCCATGAAAAACTGGCACAGCTCGTTGATGATGTCCGAGCGGTAGGCCGAGCTGACATAAGCGACGTACGGCAGCGCCTGGGGGCGGTTTTCCAGGGCCGCACTGCGCACCACGTTGACCGTGAACGCATGCCGCTTGGCCAATACAGGCAGGCTGCCTTCCAGGCGTGCCAGGGCATCCCAGCTACCGGAGATTTCCAGCACCAGGGCACTGCATTCGCCATGGCGGGTCAGGCGAGAGGTGACAACGGCGCAGCGGTTTTCATGGCTGGCGCGGCACAGGACGTTGGTCAGCTCCATGGGGTTGGCGCCGAGGGCACTGATAACAAGGAATTGTTCGCGAACTGTGGGGGTGGACATGCAGCATTCCTAAAGCGATGAGCGGTCGGTACGTCTAGAGGGCGTTTTGCCGGGGCGAGCCTGCGGATGCGAATTCAGAAAACCCCAGACGGCAGGTTGCGACGTGCTCCGGCAGGGCGGGAGCGAGAGGCGGCAACGCTGGATCAGGGCTTGTGATGCCGAAAATGGAGGCTGAAACCCGACGCACGAGCTTGTCTGTACCGATCAAAGTCTGAAGGGTAGCGAAAACCGGCGCCAAGGGGAATGGCGGCAGCACAGTACTTCGCTTGTGCAAGCATCTTGGCGCCAGTACCATTACGGCTCTCTTTTTCCGGCAGGAGCGGTTTCATGATTGCGGGCAGTATGGTGGCACTGGTCACACCCATGGATGCACAGGGGCGTCTTGACTGGGACAGCCTCAGCAAACTCGTGGACTTCCACCTTGAAAACGGCACCCATGCCATTGTCGCCGTCGGCACCACCGGCGAATCGGCAACCCTTGATGTCGATGAACATATCGCCGTCATCAAGGCGGTAGTCAAGCAGGTCAACGGTCGTATTCCGGTGATCGCCGGTACCGGCGCCAATTCGACCCGCGAAGCCGTCGAATTGACCCGTAATGCCAAGGAAGCCGGCGCCGATGCCTGCCTGCTGGTAGTGCCGTACTACAACAAGCCGACCCAGGAAGGCCTGTACCTGCACTTCAAGCACATCGCCGAATCGGTCGACATCCCGCAGATTCTCTATAACGTTCCCGGCCGCACCTCCTGCGATATGCAGGCCGAAACCGTGATCCGCCTTTCCACCGTGCCCAACATCATCGGTATCAAGGAAGCGACTGGCGACCTCAAGCGCGCCAAGGCCATCCTCGACGGCGTAAGCAAGGACTTCATCGTCCTTTCCGGCGATGATCCGACCGCGGTCGAACTGATCCTGATGGGCGGCAAGGGCAACATCTCCGTCACCGCCAACGTCGCGCCGCGTGAAATGGCCGACCTGTGCGAGGCCGCCCTCAAGGGGGATGCCGAGACTGCGCGGGCAATCAATGAAAAACTGATGCCGCTGCACAAGGACCTGTTCATCGAAGCCAACCCGATTCCGGTGAAGTGGGCTTTGGTTGAAATGGGCCTGATGCACGAAGGCATTCGCCTGCCGTTGACCTGGCTGAGCACACCTTGTCACGAAACGCTGCGCACGGCCCTGCGCCAGTGCGGCGTCCTGGTTTAATTGAGGAAGTACAACGCATGAAGCGAATGGCCGGACTTTCCGCACTTGCCTTGATTATCTCCAGCACCAGTGGCTGCGGATGGATCTGGGGCCCGGAAGGTTATTTCCGTGACCGTGGTAGCGATTACCTGGAAGCGCAACAGACTGCACCGATGCAAATACCGACGGATGTCCGTACCGCCAAGCGTCTGGATCCGCTGTTGCCGATCCCGCGCAACGTGGCCGATGACACCGTCAAGGGCGAATACATCGTTCCTCGTCCGCAGCCATTGACGGCTGGGGCCGACGCCAGTCCGTACTCCCTGCAGAAGAGCGGTGATTCGCGCTCGATCCTGGCGCAAAATCCACCGGCCGAAATCTGGCCTGTAGCCGTTCAGTTCTTCCAGGACAACGGTTTCCGTCTGGATGAGCAGCGTCCGCAAACCGGTGAATTCACCACGACCTGGCAGCATTCCGATGAGCTTTCCGCGGCCATGGCCAAGCGCCTGAGCGCGGCCGGCGTCAGCACAGACAGCGAAACCCGCGTGCGGGTGCGCATCGAGCCGGGCGTGCAGCGCAACACCAGTGAAGTCTACGTGGTCAGCGCCGAGCGTCCTGCCGGCAGCACCGCTGACGTGGCCTTCACCAACCGTTCGGTCAACACTGGCCTGGACGCGGCACTGGTCGACGACATGCTCGCGAGCATGAGCCGTATCTCCGAGAAGGGCGGTTCGGTCTCCATGCTGGCTTCCCGTGATTTCGACGCGCCTAGCCGTGTCAGCCTGAGTGAAGACGGCAGCGGCAACCCTGTGCTGAACGTCGGCACCGACCTGGATCGTGCCTGGTCGAGCGTCGGTCGTGCGCTGGAACAAGGCGAATGGCGTGTTGAAGACATCAACCGTAGCCTGGGCCTGTACTACATCAACCTGGCCGAAAAAGCCGAGAGCAAAGACGACAAGCCAGGCTTCTTCAGCAGCCTGTTCGGCAGCGCGCCGAGCAAGGAAGAGCTTGACGCTCGCGCCGAGCGTTATCAGGTTCGCCTGAGCAAGGTTGGCGAGAACGTCCAGGTCACCGTCGAGAAAAACATCAACACCGTGGCGCCGGCAGATGTGGCGCGTAAAGTGTTGAGCAAGATTCAGGACAACCTGGGCTGATCCTATGCGTTTCGCCGTTCTCGGCAGCGGTAGTCAAGGGAACGGCACGCTGATAGCCAGCGCTGATACGTACGTATTGGTGGATTGTGGTTTTTCCCTGCGGGAAACCGAAAAACGCCTGCTGCGCCTGGGTGTGAACCCTACGCAGTTGAGCGCGATACTCGTGACCCACGAACATGCCGATCACGTGCATGGCGTGGGTTTGCTGTCTCGGCGTTACAATCTGCCTGTCTACCTCAGTCGCGGGACCTTGCGCGGGATGCGCAAACCGATTGAATCCGCAGGCTTTCTGGCCGGCGGCGAGCAGCTGCAAATCGGCGACTTGAGCATCGGTGTCATTGCCGTGGCCCACGATGCACAGGAACCGACGCAATATGTTTTCAGTGACGGTTTACGGCGCTTTGGCCTGTTGACCGACCTGGGGTCGTATTGTGACAAGGTGCTGGACGGCTATCGGGACCTCGATGCGTTGATGATCGAGTCCAATCACTGCCGTGACATGCTTGCTCGCGGTCACTACCCGTACTTTCTCAAGCAACGGGTGGGCGGTGAGCTGGGGCATTTGAACAACCACCAGGCGGCATTCCTGGTGTCCGAGTTGGGCTGGCAAGGCCTGCAACACCTGGTCCTGGCCCATCTGAGCAGTAAGAACAACCTGCCGCGGCTGGCCCGGCAATGTTTTGTCGACACCCTCGGGTGCGACCCGGACTGGCTGCAACTGGCCGATCAAGATTCAGGGCTCGACTGGCGTCACATCGCCTAGCCCATCTACTTAGCAAGCGGAGCCCATCATGGAAAAACGTGAAGAACTCTACCGCGGCAAAGCCAAGTCGGTTTACAAGACCGACGACGCTAACCGTTTGATCCTGCTGTTTCGCAACGACACCTCGGCGTTCGATGGCAAGCGTATCGAACAGCTCGACCGCAAAGGCATGGTGAACAACAAGTTCAACGCCTTCATCATGCAGAAGCTCGAAGCGGCCGGCGTGCCGACCCAATTCGACAAATTGCTGGGCGACAACGAATGCCTGGTGAAGAAGCTCGACATGATCCCGGTCGAGTGCGTCGTGCGTAACTACGCTGCCGGCAGCCTGGTCAAGCGTCTGGGTGTCGAGGAGGGCATGAAGCTCAACCCTTACACCTTCGAACTGTTCCTGAAGGACGACGCCAAGGGCGACCCGTTCATCAACGAATCCCACGTCGTGGCCTTTGGTTGGGGCACCGCCGAGCAACTGGTTCGCATGAAAGAGCTGTCGCTCAAGGTCAACGAAGTCCTGAGCAAGCTGTTCGACGACGCCGGCCTGCTGCTGGTCGACTTCAAGCTGGAATTCGGCGTGTTCCACGATGGCTCCATCGTGCTGGGCGACGAATTCAGCCCGGACGGCTGCCGTCTGTGGGACAAGGCCACCGGCAAGAAAATGGACAAGGACCGCTTCCGTCAGGGCCTCGGTGACGTCATCGAAGCCTACGAAGAAGTCGCCAATCGTCTGGGCGTACCGCTTTAACCGACGCAAGCATCTGATAGCACAGAAATATTTCGCTTAGGGGGTTCGCTTCCTGCGAAAGTGTTGTTATGATGCGCGCCGTTGGAGAGATGCCAGAGTGGCCGAATGGGACGGATTCGAAATCCGTTGTACCTTCACCGGTACCTAGGGTTCGAATCCCTATCTCTCCGCCATTATTGAACAAGACTAAGCCCCTGAAATGGTTAAACATTTCAGGGGCTTTTTCGTTTCTGTCATATTCTTTAGGGCATTTCTAGGGCATAAATCACTCCCTGTATACCGCTTTAGTCCGCTCTAAACCCCAGCATTTTCGACACGATGCCCGCCATACTCTTGGTGTCCTTCGGTATCCACCTTCCATAATGTTTTTTCACCATCGTTGTGTCCGCATGTCCGAGCTGCCTAGCCACCCATTCGACTGGGACATAGCTCGAGAGCATCTGGCTGGCGAACGTGTGACGGCATTGGTTGGCACCTCTGTGTCTGACTTCTGCCTTTTTTAGATGGGCGGTGAACCAGTTGCTCAATGTTCTGCCGTTCCAGAGCAAGCCACTGGTGGAGCTTCGGAAAAGAAACCTGACCTTCTGGTTTTTCGAGGTGATGTTGTCGCGCTGAATCACCTTGATCTCAACAGTGGGTGCCTCCTTGGCCGCAGAGACAATCTCTCGCATCAGCTCAAAAGCGGGGTCGATCAGTTCCACTGAGCGCACCCTGGAGCGTTCTTTAGGGACTTTGAATTCGCCAACCACTAACGCCCGACGTACGTGCACGATGCGGGCATCTAAGTCGACATCTTCCACGGCAAGCGCAATGATCTCGGACAGGGAAAGCCCGGCCCAGCAGTTGAACAGAATCATCCTGGAATCAGATAGGCGCGTTGGATCTGCTTTGCCAATCAGCTCGATCTCGTCTCGACTGAACGGGTCTGCATGCTCAGAGTCCGCATCCGATCCGACGTTGCTAACCCTGTCTAGCGGGTTGGTCTTTAGGATCCCGTCACCGAAAGCGTCGCCCCAAACACCGCGTACCACCGTGAAAATATCGTTTACCGTCTTGGGGGCTAGGCCTTGTTTAAGCAGTTGTGCCTGAAACAGCTCAATGTCGCTTTTGCTGATGTCGACAATACGAGCCTTCCCGAATTTCTTGTCGACGTGTGCGGCCTTGCTCACGTAGTTCACTACGGTGCTTGATGCCTTCAAGGCGCGCTGAACTTCCAGCCATCGATCAATACCTTCCTTCACGGTGCGCTTCAGGTTTGAGCCGCCAGCGGATGAGTAGATTACTGCGCGCTCGGAGTCAGGAAAGTGGGCGGCATAATCGAACCGTCCCTCCTTGATTTCGGTGATGATCGTCCGGCGCTTGTTGTCGGCATAAGCGATCGAAGCCTTGTTGATCTTGGCGATGCCGGGCAATGGCTCCCGGCACCGCTGGCCATGCAGCATGAACCAGATCCGCAGCTGCTTACCGTTCAGTTCAACACCTGTCGGCATCTTATCTGTCACGGTTTGCCTTCCATCCAGCGCTCGATCGCAGCCCGGTTGTAAACGATGACGTTGGCTGGATCCCACCGCCAATGCTTACCTTCCAACCATAAACCCTTAGAGCGGTACTTGCGTACAGCCTCAGTGCTAAGTCCAAAGATGGGGTACAACAGTTCCTGACGGAACCAAGCTCCTGGAGTGATATGGAATTCAGGTCTCTCGGCAGTACTCATGGCTTGCCTCCTAGATTCAGTTTACTCCAATGCTTCGAGACGCTTTCATTGGACGCCTTCTTTTGCCGTGCAAAATCAAGTCGTTGCTGCTGCATAAGTGGGGAAAAAGTTGAGTATCGTTCGATGTGGGCCTGCTCAAAGTGATCAGTCCAAGTCGGCAATTGCATGCTCGCCTCCCCAGCCGAGCAGGCTGATGTCGATGTTCTTCGCCTGCAGCTCTTTGAGCGACAGGTAGAGCATCGCACGTCCACCGCCCATACCTGCGTGCGGCGCGTTCTTCACAAAATAGGGCTCTTCGGTGATCAACTTGACGAACTGCGCGCCGCTGTCGATTACCGGCACGCTGCGTTCATCGACGGTGCAATACCGCGTGTAGCTGGCATGGGACAGGACCGGGTCGAGGACCAGGTATTCGGGCGTTACCGTGTAGTGTAAGCCCTCGGTTAGATACACCGTGCCGCTCGCCGCTTCATCGGCGCTGCGCGAAATCGCCACAATGATTGCGATCTTCTGCAGCACCAGGTCAATCTCGCTCTGCACATAACCGTCGCCGGAATTGGCGCAGTGGCCAACCATTGCCTTGATGATGGGGTCAAGCGTGTCCAGTGACTGGAATAAACGCAGATGCTCACACACTTCCTTTAACTTCCACAGTCCGAAGATGGCCACCTGCAAAGAAAAGCGCGGACGGTCATCCATTTCCGGCGGCAGCAGTTCGGAAGCCTTCTCCATAAGTGCCTTGATGTCCTCGAACGGCGTGCTCAAGGCGCTAGCCATGATTACCTTACCGAAGCGGCGCAAGTGATTACGGCTCGCCTTGGCCAATCGGAAATGATCCCGGCTTTTCCCCCGTTTGATTTTAGTCAGGTGTACGCGAATGCTCCGTTCCTGAATCGCAGGCACCTCGATCTCCTGTTCAGAGATCACGATCAGCGGCGACGACAGCGGGATGGCCACGGCTTCGGCGCCGGTGCGCCCAAGGGAGCCGCGGCCGAGGCGGCCTTTCAGGGTCGACTCGCCGTTCCACGCTTGTTTGATCCGCTCGACCACATCCTTATAGGTCTTGCTGCTCATCTTTGATTTGTTGAACTCTTCAATGATCCGAGGGATGGTCGTGGTGCTGGAGAGGTAATCAAGCATGGCGTAGGGCGAGGTCGAGGGTGCACTGACCCCGGAATCCTTCTGCATGTAATCGGTGCCATTGAGCCAAGTGAACAGGCCAGCAGTCTGTGACTTACCGGCGCCGGCGCTACCCCACAGCGAGAGGATCGGAAACTGGCTGTACAGGTGCATGAAGTGGGTCTTGAAATGCGCGGCGAGGATCCAACCGACCATCAGCCCGATCTCGTGTTTCTGATTGATCTTGAGCAGGTGCGCCAGGGCTTGGTCCACCTTTTCATCACCACGCTCGGCCATGGTGGTGTGGGCAAAATACGGGCGGGCCTGCAGCTTGCCGAAGAACTGGTGGGTGCCGCGCACCTTCACCGTGTTCACCGACATGTCCGGTTCCACGTAGGTGAACAGGGGGATGTCATCGACAAAGTCGAGGTGAACCCCGGCGGTGTAGACTTGGAAAATTTCGCCCACGTCCTGAGCCTCCCGAAAAATGGCGAGTTTGATTTTCTGAATCTCCTGGTCGGTGCCCTGAAACGTCAGGTCAGTGAGCCCTTCCAGTTCTTTCAGAAACGCCGTGCGGCTCAAAAAGGCCGCCTCTTTGAAAATGACCTTGGCCAGCTCGTTGCCGTCCTTCATCACGCTCATGCGTGTGGCGACCCGGCGCGGGCTGGTGCCGTCCTGCGGCACGTCAATGAACATATCGACGGGCGCCAGTGTGAAGTTGCTGACGCGGCGTTTGCCGTCACCCTGGCGGATGTAATAGCCATCGGGTTCGACCACGGCGCACAGGCCGCCGTCCTGATCGCCACTCATGTTGGCCCCGGCCTCGATCGCGCAGCCTTCACATGGGCGCTTGCTGAGTAGGGCGCGGATCGCGTTGCAGCCAAAGCTGAACGTCGGTGTGTGTTCGACGTAGCGGATCTGCGCCTCGATGTGATCGCGACGCAACTTGGTGGTGTTGTACTTGCTCGACTTGGCACTGCTGGCCAACCGCGCCGCCAAGCTTTCGGCCACCGTCTGCGACACCCCGGCGCGCACAATGTAGGTAGCCAACTGGGTCGCGACTTGGTTGTAGGACGCATCGGCCTTCAGAGATTCGCTGTCGCACAGCATCTGGATGCAGGTCGGGACCGGCTGGCGGATGGCCTCCATGTCCGCCGAGGACGCAATGATCACCCGCTTGGACTTGGCGTTGACGCTCTTCTTGGACTCTTCAAACAGCGCCTTGAGCTCGTATACCACCCGGCCTTGTGGGGCGTCGACCTCGACGGTGCGCGGCGCCTTTACCCACTCGCGGTAGCGGTCAACGGTCAGCTCGGCCAGTTCATCCGGCGTCACCGGCACCCGGTAATTGCCGTCATAGCGCTGCTGATTGACGATGCGGAAGCTGTTGCCGCGGCCGCTGCTGTACACCGAGTAGTCCAGGCCGATGACGAACAGTTCGCGGGCCATTTCCTTGTAGATTTCCGGCAGGCGCAGGATGAAGCGGTGGCCAATGAACAGCAATTCATTGATCAGAATGTGCAGGCCCTTGTTGCCGGACAGAAAGATTTCGATGCAGCCTTTCGGCACGCCCATGTGGGTCAGCTTGCCGACCAGTTCCTGGCCGCTGATGATGGCTTGGCCAAGGTCATCCTTGCAGTCAATGTCGAAGTACAGGGGGCCACGGTAAGTAATCTTGTCGCGGTTTCGCGGCAGCTCGTCCTCGGTGCCATCGTTGACCATCTGGTTCAAGGCGAGGATGGTGAGCTTCTTCGCGCCCTGCGCCTTGGCCAGCGCCACCGGGTCTTGGTCAGCGTTGAAGGAAAGCAGAAACCAGGCGTCGTGCTCAGATCGTTGATAATAGTGATACATGCCGTTGCCCCCCTGTCGACGTGGTGCCGTTGACTTCCTCCAAGGTGAGTTTCAGCCGCAGGAGATCAATCGCCCTGGCCGGAACGTCCCGATGGCGCCGCGAGTCGCAGTCGGTGAACCAGCCGGAGACACTGTGCTGCGAATAGCCAGTGAGTAGCGCGAGGTCCTGGTGTGACAGGCGGTGGGATTTTGCGAATTTGCGGATGTACGCTATTCGATCATCCGCGGTCATGCTTTCCCCGACGGTGCGGGGATGATTGTGTTTAGTCAATTTGGTTACCTTTGATAGCACCCCTGAAAACCAGAGGTTCCGTCTCAAAAACAAAAGTGGATCGGAAAAAGGCCCGGATAAGCCGATGTCAACTTGAGTGCCACTCTTTCAGCGGGGCGGTCACTCGTAATCAATCCTCGTCGTTTGTTTAATGAATCAATCAGGTTCTAATGTTCAGGCCGAAAGCCTCTCTATTGGCTGTGGTTTTTTTGGTTTTCAACTTTCATGAAGTTGTGCGAAATACCACGTTGTTTGGCTTCTTCTGCCATTTTTGCCGCGATGGTCAAATAAGGCTGCACCGTGCGCATTGTTTTTTCACTGAGGCGGTGCAAGAGCAGAGGCCGGCTGTCTTTCGGGGTGCGCTGACCGCGGTCGTCGCAGTTTGATCGGAACAAGCGGTAGTCGCTCTCGTCCAGCCCGCGTGCCTCAAGGGTCTTGCGCAGGTTGCTGATAGTCGGTCGATTCGGCAACTCCAGCAGCATCAGTTCTCCCTTCTTAATTTGGTTGTAACTTAAAGCCAATGCATCGTAGATAAGGGTGGATGGTTGGTGCTGGAAGGCACGTGTTACTCGCTCTTTGATCAGGTTCTCGTAACTAAGACTGCCCGGCTCGAATACTGAAAACGCAATATCATCAGCGTTCCAGTTCAGTCGGGTAGAGACTTTTTTGTTGGTTTCCATTCTGAAGCCCCCCAAGGTTTCTTGTTTCATGGTGCGTCGGTTTGCATACTTTCAGCGTAGCCGAAGATCTCAAAACGATGAGCCAGGATAGGCACTTCTTGGCTGAAAATCCCACTCGTCGACGTGCTGGTTTCTGTGTGATACAGGGTATGGATGTTACGGGCTGTCGATAATGATGTATTGATTTTCATGAAGTATTTACTGGTATTGTGCCGGTATTGGGTGTGCGTTTGACAGCTGCGTACAGACTGGACTCTTTTTTTCATATGTTGTGATATTTTTATTGAAACGTGTACTGAGTACCTTTTTTTGGGGGGCACTTGTGCTGAATGTGATTGGGAGGAAAAAACTTGTACTGAGTACCATTGGGATTTAAGTTTGGTTGGAGGTGGTTAGGGGGTTTATGTCTGTGCTTGTAAATAAGCAATAGCAAAAAGTCGTGGGTGGGGTTGTTGGTATATTAAATATTTTTTGCATCTAATATATTTGTTGGTGCTTGATGTATTTCTAAATAATCTAGTTTGTGTCGAGGTATATATTTCGCACTATTGATTGTTGTGCTTATATGAGTGGTGGTTGGGTTTTTGTTTTATATGTAAGTTAGGTAGTGGCGCGTTTTCACTTCGCGGATCGCTCTTATTGGTGCCTAAAAGCAATGCAGAATGCTCAAGAAAGGACTGAATTAACTAGTTTGTCTGAGAAAGAAATTAACAGCGTTGCGTTCGAGTAGCAGGCTGCGAGGCGCGGTTACTAGCGAAAATGGCAGCGATGGAACGCGCCAGCCTAGGCAATCTGATCGTTTAAGCATTAGTGAAGGCCCAGAAGTGTGACAAAAAAGATATGCGATCTCCAAATAGAGCCGGCCCTTGTGATAGCAGGCGAAGCCCTACCTAAACCTCTCATATAAGTGGGTTAATTTATTTGGGAGGTGGGCTATCACAGAGTCTTAAACATATGTGGGAGAAAACCTATGGATATAGGCTATGCACGTACTTCAACCATCGAACAAGAAGCTGGTTTTGAAGCCCAGTTGCGCGAATTAGAACGATGTGGCTGTGAAAAAATATTTAAAGAACAGGTATCGTCCGTGGCCCAGCGCGTCCAGCTTGAAGCGGCCATTGAGTTTGCCCGTGTGGGGGATACCTTTGTGGTCACTAAGCTCGACCGGCTGGCTCGCTCGATCACCGACCTGCTGCAGACACTGTACCGATTGGAACTGAAAAAGGTTGAGGTCAAGATTCTCAATCTGGGGCTGGACACCAGCACGCCCACCGGCAAGTTAATCCTGACCGTGTTAGGAGGGATTGCCCAGTTTGAGCGGGAAATGATGCTGGAGCGGCAGCGCGAGGGGATCGACAAAGCGCAGAAGGCCGGCAAATACAAGGGACGTAAGCCAATCCACGAGGAAAAACGCGCGGCCATACTGCGCCTGGCGGGGGAGGGCGTGACTAAGGTCGAGATTGCCAAGCAGCTTGGTGTCGGGCAGGCCACGGTTTACCGCGAACTGGCTCTTTACCGTACCGATGCCGTGACTCGGTCAGCCGTTCCGCTCACTTCTGAACGATGAGGGGGGGAATTCGGTTTTTTCTGCCATGCCCAAGCATCCCACAGCTATTGGATGTCTTATGCTCCGTGACTGGTCCTGCTTCGCCGCCTACGGCGTCCTGGCCCTGACTGTCGAAGCCACCTACAGCCGCCGCTGTACAACCTGAAAGAACCGGGGGGAGGGCACACACACACAGCGCAGAGGCGCGTTGAGCCTTTGTGCCGAACTGGAACAACACGGTCGGCGCCCAGCGATCGCCAGCGGGCTGCTGGGCCGCGCCGTGCTGGACGAACTGATGGTCTTCGCCCGGCTCTACGTCGGCGACTTCGACCACGAATGGCACCACCAGCTTCGATCTCGGTGACCCGTTGGGCGAGGTCTACCTACGCCAAGGTCTGGCCAGCCGAAACCACGCGCCTGCACCACAACTGCCGCAAGGGTGCCAAACAGCCGCAGGTCGACGGGCGTGCACCAGGCCAGTGGTCGGACGGAGTAGCGGCAGTAGCTGCAATATGCAGTAAAATTTCCACTCAATTCCCTCGACTAGAGCATCCGCCATGCCACGTTTTACCCTCGACCTGTCGGACGAGATCGACGGCGCGCTGACCGACATCGCCAAGCAAAGCGGCATCACCAAGGCCGAAGCCATGCGCCGGGCGTTCGCCCTGCTGGCGGTGGCCTACGCCGAGAAGAAGAAGCCCGGCTTCTCCCTGGGCATTGTTCGTGAACGCGACGATCACACCCTCGAAGCGGTTGGCCGCGTGGTAGGGATCTGATGGACACGCCGGAGATTGATCTGGACGCCCTGATCGCGGCCATCACCCCAGAGAATCGGCATGCGCCGGTCGACTGGGGTCCGCCAGTTGGCAAGGAGGTTTGGCCGTTCTTAACCCCTTCTGAGAAGGAGGAGCCAACACCATGGCCACCTACGGTTTGAGCCAAGCCGAACTGGACAAGATCCATGCCGCGATCAGCCAGTTGATCGACCAGACAATCCAGCGCAATGAAGAGTCGCGCAAGGTCAGTGCCGAGGTCCCGAAACCGACAGTCGAGGCCTGCAAGTTCACCCGTGAAACCTTCTGGTATCCGATGGCCGTGGTGAGTGGGCTCTACTGTCTCATCGCCGTGATCATGACCGTGATTTACAGGCTGCTCCACTAAACCGGCGTAACTACGCCTCCACCTATCTGGAGAGTCCCATGCCGCGCATGACCCTCGACCTGTCCGACGAGATCGACCAGGTCCTCAACGACATTTCTCGCCGTCGCGGCATCACCAAGGCCGAAGCGATGCGTAAGGCCTTCGCCCTGCTGGTCATCGCCGACAGTGAGGCGCGCAAGCCCGGCTTCTCGCTGGGCATCGTCCGCAAACGCGACGACCACACGCTGGAGGCCATGGGCCGCGTGGTGGGTCTCTGATGGACAAGCCCGACTATGGGCCTGGCCACGGTGTTCGCGGGGCGGGAGTGTCACTCAATGAAGGCGAGCGGCTACGCTTTGCCCGGCAGATGCTGCTGGGACTGATCTGCTTCGGGGTGTTCGGCGCCCGCGCGAAGGGCATGACCGAACTGGCCCGCGAACAGCTGTACCGCTCCTTCAGCGAGAAGGGCAACCCCACCCTGAAGACCATGCTGGCGGTGATGCGCGCCGTGGGCATCGACATGACCGTCCGCCTGCATGTGTGAGCCGGACCTGCCTGAGAAGGAGACAACCCCGATAGCGCACGAAGCAGAAACCCCACTACACCTTGGACGAGCTGCTGGCCCGCTGCGACTGGAAGGTGCCGAGGTCGGCAGAAGAGACCGCATGGCTGGAAGCGCCGTCGGTAGGCCGCGAACTTGAAGCATGGGGGCCAGAAGGAGAGCCGCATGTTGACCCAAGCCGAACTCGAAAAAATCCACGCTGACATTGTCCGGCTGCGGGCCGAGACCATGAAGCTTGTCGGTCCCGCGACCCGAACGTCGAAGCGCGGCAGTTCACCCGCGAGACCTTCTGGTATCCGCTCGCCTTCGCCATTGGCCTGTTCATCACCGTGGCTGGTCTCACCGTGTGGGTGACCAAGCTGCTCAACTGAGCCCGACCTGCCCCGTGTCACTCACGTAGATACAACTGTAGATACGCAGTGGTGTGGCGACGAATGCAAATGCCCCGGAGGGACCACTATGAAAAGCAATATCAAGAAGTGGGGCAACAGTCTGGCCCTACGTCTGCCGGCGTCCGTGCTCGGTGGCACCGTGTTCGAGCTTGACCTGGAGGTCGACGTGCGGGTTGAAGGCAACCGGATGATCATCGAACCGGTGCGCGAGCCCTTGGACCTGGCCACGCTGTTGGCCAAGGTGACCCCGGAGAACCGCCATGAAGCGGTTGACTGGGGGCCACCGGTTGGCAAGGAGGTCTGGTAATAGCTAAAAGCGTCTATGTGCCCAACGCGGGCGACGTGGTGTGGTTCAGCCTGCAGGCTGGACATGAGCAAGCCGGCCACCGCCTTGCGGTGGTGCTGACTCCGGCGGGTACAACCGGGCGAGCGGTATGATGATCTGTGCGCCCATGACGACCCAGATCAAGGGCTATCCGTTCAAGGTGCCGATTGCCGGGGCCAAGCGCAGCGCGGTGCTGGCCGATAAAGTCAAAAGAGTCGACTGGGTAGCGCGCAAGGTACAGTACAAAGGCCAATTAACCGCCGCAGAACTGGAGCAAATCCAGCGCGTGGTTGCGGCGTTGATTAGCCGTCCTTAATCCACCCCTGGACCCACCCGACAAGGTAGCCCCACCTGAAAAGGAGCGACCCCCAGACGCTCCTAGTCCTTGAAGTGAACTATAAACGCGACGAAACCCTAGCCGCAGGACTGAAGTACGAACGAACTGCTGCCGGTGAAAAGCTGGCCGACGGTTTACGGCTGCCTGAAAGGAACCGACAGGAAGGGCTCAGCTGCTCCCGCAGGGCAGAGCCTTGCCCGCTACTTTTAGCTACCTTTCTTATATATATATATTAATATTTAATTATTATTTATTTATATGAGAAAGGAAGGCTAAAAAAGCGAAAGATTTCTAAGTGGGAATAACTCGTATCGAAAACCCTCAAAAATTAAGTCGCTAAGTCTTCGTGGTTGACTTAGTGACTTGTTTATAAGGCAAAGTCTTCGCGGGTCTGTTTGCGGCTGTTTTAATAATTTCTAATATAATCAATGTATTGAGGGTTTTTTGCCGATTATCGAATTTGAGAAAAGGTATTGCTATCAGTGCTACTCTAGCTACTCGTTTAAACAAACGAATAAATAGCAAGCAAATAATCACACAGGTAAGCGATAAGTAGTCAGTACAAAAGCGTAAAATTTCAAAACTGGGTATTCGGTCGCATAGTCGATACCCATGTTTTGTTACCTCGTTTTTCGTGCACTAGCCACTATTGCGGCGTGGGTTGATCGGCTACTCACACCAATGTGTGCACTCCTCCAGCATTTGCCACGAGAATATCTAGTCAGCAATCTGCAACAGTACGCTTATGTCGAGCGCTATAGCCACGCGGTCCGCTATGACTGGCTGGGGCAGTACTTGTTCGACTCGATCACTAAGGTGCACGAGCACGCAATACGCTGGCTATGGATATACAATCATGAACGGCCAATCATGGCTCTGGGATCAGCTTCCAAAGGGTGTGCACAAGTAGGTGGAACCCGGCATTGTGCGGGCGCGTCAACACTGCACGCACGTCGTCACCGGTACGCAGGCCTTGCACGCACATCAGGTAGCAGTCAATCCCGCTTCCCGGCACCAGAACGGGAACCTCCTCACCAGTTCCCGCCAGTGTCGTAGCGAGCTAAATCAAACGATGCCCAGCATGGCAGCTGGGTATGGCCAACAGGGCGGCCGCTGGTATGGAACTTTTGACTTCGACGATGCCCAGCATTGCAGCTGGGTATGACCAACAGCACCGGGCGGCCGATGGCGTGGGACTTCTGACTTCAATGATTCCCAGTTTTGCAGTTGGTAACCCCCTTCACTTGTAACTAACTAAGCGGACTGTGGGTATTACAGCGAATCCGCGAACCGAGCAGGATGACATATCTCGTGATCCCGCCTGAAGCAGCTTAGACCATCGCAGATCTCCAGACTCAGTCGTTTGCGCCGAGTGCGAGCTTTTTGGGATCTGGCCGGTAGCCTGGGGTTCTCTCTGCAGCACTCAGGGTGAGATATTTACCGGATCGGGTGATTGCCGAACGCCAGATGGCCTGCACCCCTTCGAGTTCCCTGAGTTTGTCAACTGGACGTTGCCGCAGCAAACGCACCTCTTCCAGCGTCAAAGGCTCTGACCACTGCGGCCAATCGTAGTGGTCCCTGTTAAAGCCAGTAGTCTCGGCACGGCGTGGGCTGACTGGAAGAATCGGATGCAAGGGCAATGCCTCAATCGCGAACCAGATGCTGAAAGGCTGGCAGGGAGGATCGCTGTCGGTCGGGGCTGCGGCTTCACAGGCATGTCTTCTCACTGCCACTGGATCCCAGCCAAAGCTGAGTTTCTTTATTTGTTCGTAAGGGCCACCGAAAAGCGCATTGCGCAGACGGGCCTTGAAGTCTGTCCGTGCAGGATCAAGTTCGTTGGCAAGGTTGCGGATTTTGTCTACGAACTTTTGTTGGCCGGCTGAAAAGTCGAGCTTGTTCGGCGTCACGAAACCGGGTTTGGATTTGGAGTCAATCGCGTCCGTGGCAAATGCTGCGAGAAAGGCCAAAGCACGCGGATTGTCGCGCATGTTGTTAGCTGCGGTACGGTAGTCCTCAGGGCGGATGCAGTTGAGTTTACTGACCGGGGCCGCCAGTGGGGCATCGTCCTGAAACACCAGGAAATTGAACTCCGGAGCCATCGAGCGGCCGCGCATGTGCGTGGATATGCCGTCCAGCAGTGTTGGCCTGTCGATACCATGCAGGCGCGCATGGCTCGCCACCCAAGACAAGCGAACGTCCAATCTGAGGTCTTGCGCGCAGACGCGCAACAGGCCAAGGGCCGATAGGAATCCTTGGGGTGAGTCGATGCGCAGCGCGATTAGGTCAAGGAAAGGTGGAGTAGGGCGATTCTGGGTCATTGCAGGTCACCTTCCTGTTGAAGGGATTCTTCCATCGAGGCGCGTGCGTCGGCTGCGCGCAGGCGCCACTCCAGTTGGGCCAGCCGCCAGGCACCGTGCCGGCTCAGGGCCTCGCTAAAGTGTTGCGGCCAGTGGTTATCTAAAACGGCAAAGTGGGCGCCGGGAGCCGTGGGGTCGCTGCAGTTCTTCAACCAGGGTCGACCATGCCCGTGGTGCGTCGCCACCAAATGGCGGATCAATGGGTCTTCGATTTGCACGAAGTCGAGACTGGCAAACTCATGGCGGAAACCCTCGGGCAGACCGGAGTGCCGATAAGCCAGATGCTGCTGTTCACGACTGCGAAGAGTCGATTTGGCCAGTACGGGGCCGAGTGCTGCATACAGGGGGTGACCGTACAGCAGGTTTTGCATGCGAGCCTCAGCCTTTCCGGCATCGTGAATTGCCGCTGCCTCTACTAGGGCCGCACGCTGAGGATGGTTCCGATTCAGCTTTTTGGCCCAGTGAGCGACGTCATGGTGATGCTGTTCGAGACTGACCGGACGACCAGTCTCGATGTGGTCTTCGAAATCCTCTATCCCCCTACCTCGGACTACCAGCCCGGCGGGATGAGATTCAATTTGGGCATGTTGCAGGGCATTTTTTAGCTCAGAGGGTAACTTCTTCAGCAGCAGGTGACTGGCCTTACTCAGGGCGCCAGCCATATCCTCTTGCACAGCACTTTCTTCGTTCGAATGTCCGAGCAAGGTGCGCAGGATGCTGGCTTGCGCCCAGATGGCCGCTTCTTCTGCTCCAAGCTCAAGTCTGTGGCCGTCGACCAGGCGTAGGGTGAAACGCAGGGGCTCTCTCGCCTGGAGCTTTTCCAGTTGGCAGTCATCCGCGAGGTCGGGAACCTCGGAGGCGTTTTTCGGTGCCCAGCCCCATTGGTCGCAGCCGCCATAATTGGAGGGCAGTACCAGTGTATCGCCCGGTTGGATGAGATTCGGTGGGATTACCTCGCAGTCTCCAGAGCCTCGCCAGCGCAGCACTTGCTTGGCTTCCTTTGCAGTATTTTTCTCTTTGGTACCACTGCCGCTGAGGTCGCTCAGGGTGCAAGCTGACTTCATGCCCTTGAGAAAGGCGCGAGCTTCATCTAGTGGCAGGGACAGACCCTCACGGAGTAGCGGTGGTAGCAGGCTGACGGCCCGTTTCCAGTATGCCTTCTGCAAAGTGTTCAGATCGTCTCGCCAGACTAGGACGACATCGGGGATTTGGTTGGTCGGGCCATGCAGCCAGCCTGTCAGATCCACTTTGGGCGCGTATGGACCGGTCTGGCTGAGAGCGTGAATGTGGCTGGGTAACAGGGTCGCTGCCAAGGGACAGTCTTCGGTCGGGGCTGGTGCTTCTGCGAGTAGTTTGTCGAAGGTATTCAGTCCGAAGTCGACGACGTCCTCAGCGTCGGCAGCTCTGGCTTTGAGCCACTCCCAGGCTTGTGCGCTAGCCTCACGGTAAACTGGATCAGCTTTCTGTCCGTGAGGATCATCTTTATGACAGTTACGGCGAAGTATCCAGCCGTGGGTTTCACCGAGCAGACCCCGACGGTCGAGTCGTCCGAAGCGTTGGCGCAGGGCGGAAAGGGGGGCGCATTCGCTGATGAGCGCATCGAAGTCGAAGTCCGCGCCCACTTCGATCGTCTGTGTGGCGACAACCACGAATAACTCGTCCTCGGCGCTGCGAGTTCGACCCGCCTTGATCTGTGGGAGTACCTTGTCCACCAGCCAGTCGCGCTCGATGGGGCGAATGCGCCCGGTCATGAGTGTGCAGTCAATCTTCTTTTTGCGGAGCAACTCGAACAGAGTGCGGGCCGTGCTGACCCGGTTGACGACCATGGCAACCTTGCGAGATTGTCTTTTTTCGCAGAGTGTGTGAAGGGCGGCCAGTGCCTCTTTCGCGAACTCTTTGTCGGATATGCCAACCTCGCGCAAACGGATCCTCTTGGATGCGGAGAGCCGTTGTCTGACGATATCGAGCGCGCGGTCCTCCTCCTTTAGACCAAGCGTCTCTTCCGACCAGTCGCTCTTGAGCGTCGCCGACATCGGGATGAGCGCGAGATTGGCGCCAGCTTCCTTCAGACTGTTGAGTGTCTGTAGGAAGGGCATGCTGAGGTGTGCCTCGTCTACCACAATCAGGGCGTCATCGGAGAAGAAACCGGCATGCATGGGCCAGCGTTTTGGGCTGACGCCATAGCCACGGAACAGCAAGCGCGAGCCCAACTGGTCGACCGTGGTCAGAACGATGCTCAGGCGTTCCGGATAGAGCACCCAGTCGTCGTCCCCGAATACGCCGCCGCGCAGGCGTACTACTTGTATCTCACCGAGGCGCTTCTGCAATGCAAGTAGATGGGAGTCCTGGCTCTGCTGTAGCTTTTTCTTAATGAGTTGCGCGTTTTTGTATACCTCATCGACCACCAATCGACGATCAATGACGAAGATGATGCGTCGCCATGCCCCGCGAGCTGCTGCCCACACTGCGGCATCAACTAGGCTCGATTTGCCTAGGCCCGAGGGAACTGTGACGGCGAAGGTAGTGCGGAGGGCCAGCCTCTTGGCAGCTCGACACTGCCAAGGGAAGGGCAGATGGTTATGAACCGCCTGGTAGAAGTCCTCGAAACTGGGCAGGCTCATGAACGGAGCTCCCATGGCGTCGGCCGGAACAGCCCCATGCCGAAGTACTTCAAGCGACCGGCAATGACCGGTCCTTGGACCGGTTCGGTGAAGACCACCCGGGCATGTGTGCGGGGCAACTTGGTAGGAATCTCGCGAACCGCTGGCCCGCCTTCGAAGTCGCTGGTCTGGCTGAGCATCACGGACACAGGGGTAGGGAAGCCCGCATTAATTAGCGACTCCACCAGTGCCTGGGTTACCCGGCTGGACTCGAACCGCTTGGGTGGGTGATCCAGCATCACAGGCGTTACGGTGGACCAGCAGGTGCTGATATCTGCCCAAGTCTGACGGCGCAGCGCGCGTAGGGTATCCGGCCCCTCAATGACGGGTTCCAGCTCTGCCTCTTGCCCGCCGGGCAGTGTCCAATAGGTAAGAAGATCGTTCAGCGCAAAGAACGTGTCGGTGCGTTCCTGTCCGGTAAGGGTGATTGGAAGCGCTATTCCGATCCCGAGGATCCTGCCGTCGGCATGAGGGTCGCCAACAAACGGCAGAGGTATCCATGCCACGTGTAGTTGATCCTGGTCGTGACCATGCACGGCTGCCGGGGCCTGCGCATCCAGCCGGGACATGATGCTTTTCCGCAGACTCTTGCCAAGGATGTGCGCAGTATTGGCACCCCAGACAGCACCCTTGAGGCGAAAGACCAACCATTCATAAGCAGATGCGTGGGGTTGTACCGGTTTAGCCGCAATGTGGGCATAAGTGACAATTTCCTCGCACAGCGGCAGCGGCCGTCGCACGATTCCGTCGCGCGCCTCGTAGAGTTCGTCGAGCTCCTTCAGCCTACCCGGTAAAGGCACCCTCAATGGGACGTGGCCGTAGGGGGTGGGGGCGTAGAAGTCTGCGACACTGAAGTCGCTGTAGCTGAAGCGAGCCGTCACCAAGCTGTGCGAGGTGCCGAGGTGCGTCATACGTGCAGCTAACTGGTCGAGTAGCTCCAGCTCATCCGTGTTCAGGTCAAGCGACCACGCTAGAATGACCTCGGGCTCGCCCAATAGATATGCGGCAGGAAAGTACTTGGGTTGCCGATAGGGAAAGAGTGGGCCGTGTGATTTATTGAGCCAGGTGCCCTCGTCGTTTGCCGGGACGTATCTTACGGCCCCAGCTGTCGTATCAGCCTCAGGAAAGGTCAGAATAGGTGGCCCGGCCTGCTCCAAGACTTCCAGAACTCTGCGCTCAGGTTCCAACGGTTGTCGCCCACCAGCATAGGCGGCTGCAACCAGCGCCGAGTAGACTCGGGCGGGGTGTGGAGGCCACTCAGGCTGAGCAGGGTCACCCATGCGCGCTGCGCAGTACCTACCTGCTGGGAAGCCAATCTGCAGTTGCAGCATAGACATGGCCTCCTCAGGGCTTGTTCTCACCAACCTCAGCGAGTGCAGCCGTGCGACTATGTTCGATCAGCTTCACTAAGAGGTCGTCAGGGGTGAGAGTGAGGACTTCGGAGCGGAAACCGAGGTCGTATGCGGCAGCGTACTCTGTGGCTTGATTGAGCAGGGCAAGAGTGTCGTCACCTGACAGATGAACTTTGGTCACGTTCTTGAGGGTACGCCCGATGAGCTCCAGCTGACCGTCGTCTTCAGGCACCAGCTCGCAGCGGGAACGTAGCAGGTAGCCTGCTTCCATCTGGGCGAAGAAACCGTAAAGGACTAGGGCAGCCAGCACGGCGCGACCGGCTTGGTTGCGTTCTGGATCAACATCACCATTGTCGCAGGGAAAGGAGAGACTGCGCAGTCCGGAGCAGGAGAGCACGCTTGTCTGGATAGCGCCACTGATGACCGCGGCCCGCTTGCCTCCAGTACAAGGAATACTGCCGAAGCCCAAATTGCTTGGTCTCAGCTTTTTAACTTGGCCTTCTTTGGTCTGGGGGGAGTGGGTTGGATAGTTTGCATCAATAAGGTCTTCGCCACGGATGTCCAAAATATCGAGTTTGGTAGCTGACAGCGAGGTCTCCTGAGCGTCCAGACCGATGATTTCCGAGGTTATCAGCCGCTGGATCTTGGCTGCCCGTGGCCCACCCCTCTGCTGGCTGTCCCAGCCACCCAAAACCAGGGTGATGGGTGCATGTTCGAACAGCGCAGTGGCCTTATCAGGGCGAGCCTCCTTAATGGCTTTGCCGATCTCAGTCTTAAAGAAAGATTGCTTTTCAAACTCGGAGTGTATTAGGCATGCGTCATAAATGCGATTCGAGAGCTGAAGAACCGAGATGCTCGGCTCGTTCATCCCGGGGAATTCGATGACGATGTCCGGATAGTGGATGCGGCCAGCCCTACAGGCCTCAAGCAAGGCATGCTCAATCCGGTTGGATTGGCTTTGCGGCGAATCCAGCACCACTACTTTGCGTCTTTCCCCATTAATGAACGCCTCCCGGATGGCGATATGCGGCGGAACAGCCTTATAAGTGGGTGGACAGACCAATCCATCGCCCGAAAGTGCCGCCAGCTTGACGCTGTAGCGGATGACGGAGCTGGAGTTTACGGCTTGCAGTAGGCGTTGAAGGTTCATGGACATCGCGCTGCCTGGGAGGGTGAAACTAGTTTAGACCGTCAGCAGAGGTCGCTTGGCTCCACCTCTCGTCAAAGTGCAATTCTTTAAATTAATTTACACCAGTAACCACATCAGGCCATCTGAGCCATCCCGTCTGCCAGAGACGTGCCTTCCCCCGACTGTTGGGATTGTATCTGGAGAGTTCATTACGCTGACGTTATCAGAAAGCGGGCCTCGATAATCTTGATCAAGGTTGACTGACTTCCTCACGCGTGAAGCGGCCGCTGGCAACCAGTGAAAATCTGCCAGATTCAGACGTTCGCCGTCGTTATTTTGGCTAGGGCGTTCAAACAGACCCGTTCCGTCATTCTCCGACTCCCCCGCGTGCTTCATGTAAGAAGTGGCACTTTTTCTCCATCAGTATCGCTTAAGCACTGCTATAGTTGGGCCGCAGTGTTATCTCAGACCAATTACCTACGGCGTAGCCATGGAAAGCCTCATAATTCGGGACGATCTCGGTGCCGGCTCGGCACGAACCCTATCGCGTCTAGACTTTTCTGGGCGCCACTTACGCGACATCGAGGGCAAGGAAGTCACTTATAGTGACTGCACGTTTTCATATAGCATCATCGAGCGCGGCTACTTCCATAAGGCAGTTTTTATCAACTGCAAATTCATCGGCGCACGCATCCACGAATCGATTTTTCGTTCTGCGACTTTTGAGAACTGCGACTTCAGGTATGTTGATTTTCATCGTTGTGTATTACCAATACCACAACTTCTGGCTAACCTTCCAGCCTACGCGAACGTACGCTGGGAACTGCTGCATAATTTAAGAGCAAATGCTCACAGCATCGGCGATACGAAGTGGGAGGCAGATGTCGTATACCATGAGGCTCGGACGGAGATTGAACATTGGCGTGGTATCGCAAACGCAGGCACGGGCTACTATCATAAATACTCCATGCGCGAGCGACTAAATGCCCGTTTCCACCACATTCGCCTTCTAGCAGAACGATATATTTGGGGGCATGGAGAGTCACTATTTCGGTTAGCATTGTCGACTATTTTTTTTCTGATTGTATTGAGCTTTTTCAATGCTGTAGGTCAAGTCACGAATCTAGAAGTCGTATCTGTTGGTGATTTTTTTAAACAGTATTTTAAAAGCCTTTGTTTTCTGTCATCACTATATGTTGACCTACCCATTGTAAGTGCCTCTGAAGTTTCAGTAAGCCCTGTCACATCCGTACTTGCGGTGACCTTGCGCTATGTATCTATAGGTTTAGCTGTTCCTGTGCTGTATAAATATATAGCCAGAAGGTAGAGTAGGAAATGAATAAATTTAAAGCATACCTTTTCGGATCGGTTGCACGTGGCGACCAAGACCCCATGAGCGACACCGACGTGCTGCTGGTTTACGACAAGGCGCCGGACAGCCGGTTACAGGCTGACGCAAGGGCCCAAGTCTCAACCGCGCTGTCTATGCATTGCACCTTCGCGGAGTATTCGTGTGGCTACTTAGAGAGCATGTTCAAAGAGGGGCACTTATTCGCTTGGCATCTGCATCTAGAGGCTCGTCCGATACCTGGGTGGGAAAGCCGTCAAGACTATCTGCGTGCTTTCCCATCTCCAGCACCTTACACAGGAGGTTTAGTCGATGCGATAAACTTTAGCGATTTACTCAGGTCTGCAGAGCAATCCGTCATACTTGGAAGTAAATCTCCGGTGTACGAAGCAGGCATCGCGTACGTTGCTCTTCGCAATGTTGGTATGTCATTGAGCTCGTCTATCCTAGGGCTCCCTTGCTTTAGCCGGTTAGCACCATTTGAGGTATCGGCGCGTCTTGAGCTAGCGCCACCATGCAGTAAAGATTTCTATGAAACACTTATTGCCGCTCGCCACGCGTCACAACGCGGATCACCTGCACCTCCTATTGCAATTGAAGCACTAATGGAGGGTATTCAGTCATCATACACATGGACACAGAACATAATTGAGGTTGCACGTGAGAACTCCTTCTGCTGACCGCTTCGGCTCTTTCTTTTCACGAGTCCAAACTGAACGCAACGTGCTCGCTATAGTCAACGACAGATTTTCAGGTGTCGCCGAACTACACGGGTTAACCACTGAAGCTATCCAACAATGGCAAAAGCAATTTGCTGCGTTTGAAAGACAGGTGGATAATCTCGATGCTATTTGCTTCCTTCTTCATCGAATTTCCGTAAGGTGCAAGTCTGAAGCAGACCAGAGTCGGATAGTCTTCGACGACGAGCCACAACACCGTCTTCCTATATTCGGCTTGCTTATCCAGCTTCGTGAGGCGTGCCTACAAGGCTAGATAGCAAAGGTTTTCTTGCATTTAGGGCAGCAGTAGATGATTCAACGAGGCCTTGTCCGAATACTTTGAAGGTAAGGATTGGATCGGCTTCGGTCATTCGCAACAGTCACTTCCGACCCAATATTGGACGCGATGTTTTGATATGTCTAAAAAGTTATGAGAGATAGAGTTAGTCGTCGGTAGGCACTCAAAATGTGTGACTCCTTTCCTCATATTTCTCTCCTGATCGGTAATACTCAATGAGGCATTCTCTATGTTGCCGGTTCAGTTCGATGTAGACACCAAGAACGTAGCCGCAGACATGCTCAGGCAGAGTGAAATCGTCGTAGCCCCACACGCCATCGTAGCTTGATTTGGTCAGGGCGCGAAGACGTTCTCTGTCTTTCTCCTTGTCTTCATTCCGGGCCTCTCGCTTCTTAACTTCGATAGCGATGAGGTTGTCCTGGGCAATTTTCTGGCCTCGACTATGTAGTATCAGATCGCAGTTAATCGTGACGATCCTCCCATCGCGGTCAAGAATGGTCTTGACCCTTCCGTCCTGCTTTCTGTTGTACTCAGTATCGGCAAAGTAACCGTTGAGCCCATGCGCATCAGCTACTCGCTGCATATATATAGCCATCCTTCCGCAGGTATTGCGCTCATTGACGCCCTCCAGAACCTCTTGAGTCTCGTGTGCGAAGAACTCGTGGAGGGTTGCCTCAAACACAGTACGAAGAAGATCAAAGTCGGTGGCCATGCTGGATCCGTAGGGTGCGGCCTCTAAGGCCGGAGTTAAACCGAGCCATGAAGTGACGTCGGCATGAAATGAATTGTGCTAGGACTCACTCCAGGAAACCCTCAGTCTGAAGGTGTGCCATAAGCCCCAGCGGCCCTTTTACTCAAAATTAGGTGATCTCTCATCAGCGTCACGGCCAGTAGTTGTCGCTATGACCGGATTGCTTTGGCAATACGCTTCTTGATCGACTCGGCAAGGCGAAGCTCCTGGTCAGCCCGATATTTTGCAAAGTACTCCTCTGTCGCAGATCGAGCTTCAAGGGCGCGTCCAAGGTGCGTAAGGCAGAGTGTGAGGCGATCAAGAGCTTGCAGTTCACCCGAATAACCAAATTCTTGCCTCTCCTCATCCAGCAAGAGGCCGAGCAATCCGCGCTCAAGTTGCAGTGAAGCGTATGCCTCGGTGTCGGCAATGACTTTGTAATAGCGCGAGATAGCGAGCTCTGGGTCTGATTTTTCCAATGAGCGCGTCGCTACAATGAGTTCGCGGTTTGCATTGCGAAGTGCGTGGTACTTACTCAATGCATCGAAATCAATCTTTCGTCCAAAATTGATCCAGTTGACCAATGTCTCTGACTCTTGGGCAATCCATTCATCTTCGAGATTCTCCGCCTGCGCAGGAGAGAGGTTGTCTGCGAGTATGCGGATCGTGTACTTATTTTTTAGGTGGCGCTCTACATATCGATGCCAGAGCTGATGGCGCGAGTTGTCCCATGCCCGTCTCGCCTTCCCCTTTCCGATATAGAATGGCGTTTCTTTCTCATCATAGTGCGCGTAGACATAGTTGCCTCTGGGTGAGACTTGATTGGCGTCTGCGCATGGTTCAAGTCGCTGACGCTCGCCGAAACATAGACTAAGACCTTCACCGGTGATTCCTACCTGGAGCTTCATGTGTCAGCCCTCGTGATGGGTTACTGCTAGGCACCCCGGAAGAATAGGATGGATGCGTGACCCTGTCGAAAATGTGTCGAAAACAGCAGGTCAATTGGGCATCTCGGAAGGCCCCTAACATGCTGACCAAAAAGGCGACGCACATCGGCTCTGGGAATGTGACGCTGGAGTTGAATGTTCGCGTGTGGCCCACGGCGATAAAATGACTATTTTCAATAGCGTACGCAGCTTCTGGATCTACAAGCGAAAGCGACCCCTTGCATCTGATCCACACTAGGGAAGAAAAAATGAAAATTGAGGAAATGCTTGCCCGGTCTGAAGAGCTTCAGGATGAGATCCTGCACCTACTCGAGAATGTACCAGCACACCCAGGCGAGCGCTTCGAAGCCTGCCTAGCTGCTTGCGGTGTCGCTCTGGAGCACGCTCAGGCATTGCGAACTCTGTTCGGTATTGGGTGCCCTACTACTGCCATGGCGGTGTTGCGCTTGCAGTTCGAAGCCCTCACCAGAGCGATGTGGATGCTGTACGCGGCCACCGATCTGGCCATCCAGAAGCTCACCGCACCACTGACAGTGGAAAGCGAGCGGGTCGCCAACAAGCTCCCTCAGGTTTCAGACATGGTTGATGCAATCGTGAAGAAAGCACCGGTTGAGGCGTCGGTCATGCTGGTCCGGTTCAAAGACCTGTCTTGGTCTGCTATGAACTCGTACGTCCACAGTGGCATCCATCCGCTACGTCGGCACAGTGAGGGCTACCCTCACCAGCTCATCTTGCAGATCCTGCAGAGCTCAAACGGGTTGATGACCATGACAGGTATGCTCGCAGCAATCCTTACCGGTAATGAGCACTGCACAAAGCCTATGAGCGCGGTCCAGCTGAAGTTCAAAGAATGCCTACCGCCGCTCCTATTCAAAAATCATTAGGCGCAGTAGAGCCCGAGGCTTCTCTCAAAATACGCCGGACAATTAGGTGCTCGTATTCGGCGCGATCAATCAGACCCTCAACATGCAGGGCGCCCAGGCGTGTTCCTTGTGCAGGCCACGCTCAATGAAGTGGCAAGGCAGCTAAATAGCCGCCCTCGGAAAACACTAAACTACGAAACGCCCGCTGAACGATTTAGCCAATCTGTTGCATCGACCGGTTGAATCCACAGTAAATAGCAGTCAGTCGTTAGCATCTGCTCCTAGCCCGAAGCGGTGCCTATACATAAGCCCATGGCGGGTGCCAGCGCGTCTGCACCTAGCATGTATGATTGCGTTGAATCTGACTCTCTTCAACGGCGAGATGTGCCATGCAGCAGCTGCGTAAAGACAACCACTACGTACCCAAGCTCTACCTGAAACAGTGGGCGCATGAAGGTCGCATTTCTACTTATCGATTGTTGGTTCCAAGCGAAAACGTTCCCCTATGGAAGAAGCAATCCCTGAAAGGAATTGCTTTCCATCAGCACCTTTATACCTACCTTGCGGGGCAAGAAGAGACGGATGAATTCGAGCGCTGGCTCGACAGTGAATTTGAGAGTCCTGCTGAAGAAGCTATCCGTCGAGTTGTCCAAGAAGATCGCATGTCTCCCGAGCATTGGAGACGGCTGGTGCGTTTTGCGGCTGCCTTAGATGTCCGAACCCCGGCTCGCCTTAGGGAATTCTTACATCGCCAGAACGAGACACTGCAGATATTGATTGATGAGACTCTGCAGCGCTCTGTCCAGGAAATAGAAGAGGCAGTTAGGCGAAACGAGCCACTACGTAGTTCCTCGGAGGAAAGCGATGCCCACTCGCTCTTCAAGATATCTATCGAGGCTCTACCGGATGGCGGCGGCCAGGTAAAAGCGGAAACCACTGTAGGAAGGCGGCTGTGGATTTGGCAGATGAGGCACTTACTAACAAAAACGTTAAGCCGCTTACCTGCCCACAAGTGGACTATCTTGCATGCTCCGACTGGCACGTCATGGCCCACATCTGACAATCCGCTAATACGTCTTAACTTCCAGGATTCAAGGAACTATGACTTCGGTGGCGGTTGGGGGGTAAAGAACGGAGACATACTCCTACCCTTGAGCCCGAAACACCTGCTCTACACCTGCATTGGTAACCAGGTTTGGTCGCGAGGTACTACGCCTGATGCTAGGACGGCTTGGCTGATGCGAAAGATCATCATCGAACATGCTGATCGCTACGTGTTCGCTCAAGAGCCTAGTGACATCCAGTTTATTCGACCCAGACTAGTTTGCCCGAGGACCTATAAAAAAGAGCTGTCAGTCTGGCAGAACTGGCATCGCGAGCAGTGCCACGCCGAAAGAGAGATCTCATAGCTGACTGGAGTCGGGCTCTGCTCTGAGGTCCGCTTCTGGCCGAAAGCTGCTTGCCATTGACAGCCGCTTTCGGCCATAACCTGACATTCACCCAAATATCGCAAAGCTGACCTTCGAACCCAAAGCCAAGGGTACTCACCACTCTTCTCATTCCGCAGTTTCTCCAATTCAGGGGAAGAAAGCACTTTTCACGGGATGTAATGGTTGATGGCAGACATCAATGTTCTACTCCAATTGCTCCATCCTTCGGATGAAGCCTGTAAGGACATCCAATCACCAATTCCAAATGGCGTGACTGATATCGCGCACCTTAATTTAGGACCAAACTCTAAAGTCGAGCGAGCCACCCAACTACTGCAAATTTGGTCCCTGACTTCACCGTTCTTCCTTCATGCGGATGCGTGACGCCGGACGGGAACATCACAGCTTTGCCGCGCCTTGGATAGATGGTCTGCCCTTGCCGCCTGAAGTATGTTTCTCCTCCTTCGAATTCATCGCTAAGGTACACAATAAACGATATGTGCCGTTTTGCTTGCGTTTTTCCGTTGTAGGCATCGACGTGCTCTTTGAAATAACAACCCTTTTCGTATTTCACCAATGAAAGATCGACAATTGCGTTGCAGTCCCACGACCACAAAGTCTTCGCAACACTATTGAAGATGGGCATCGTTGCTTTTTCGAAATTCATTTTCAATATCTCGTATTCTTCATCTGCAATTAGGTCCTCAGAATTTCTGTTCTCCATGAAAATTCCGCTACCGATTGCAGATTTCCGGTATTTATATTTTGAAATGATCGAAACCAGTTTGTCGCACAGCTCTCTGCCCAGAAGCTGAAACGAATATATTTCTGAGTTCGACGCAGCTGACTCAAGAATGATTGGTGCGCGACCAACCTCGAAATTATTGAAAAGGCGCGAGATAGGCTCCAACTGCGGCATACCCGGACTGCACATCGGTTCAGTGTTGGTGTGCGGGCTGCACTGATCTGGCTGCGGCATAGCCGGACTGCACATCGGTTCAGTGTTGGTGTGCGGGCTGCACTGATCTGGCTGCGGCATAGCCGGACTGCACATCGGTTCAGTGTTGGTGTGCGGGCTGCACTGATCTTGCTGCGGCATAGCCGGACTGCACATCGGTTCAGTGTTGGTGTGCGGGCTGCACTGATCTGGCTGCGGCATAGCCGGACTGCACATCGGTTCAGTGTTGGTGTGCGGGCTGCACTGATCTGGCTGCGGCATAGCCGGACTGCACATCGGTTCAGTGTTGGTGTGCGGGCTGCACTGATCTTGCTGCGGCATAGCCGGACTGCACATCGGTTCAGTGTTGGTGTGCGGGCTGCACTGATCTGGCTGCGGCATAGCCGGACTGCACATCGGTTCAGTGTTGGTGTGCGGGCTGCACTGATCTGGCTGCGGCATAGCCGGACTGCACATCGGTTCAGTGTTGGTGTGCGGGCTGCACTGATCTGGCTGCGGCATACCTGGACTACACATCGGTTCAGTGTTGGTGTGCGGGCTGCACTGATCTGGCACTCGCACGATCTTTGTAAATTCAGTTTCCTCTGCGGAAGCTGTCTCCCCCACGGACTTTAGTTTGCGGAGTTCCGATCGAAATCGCTCCATCTGAATCCCACCCAATAGTTCATCCAGCGATGTTTCAAGCGCGGAGCCAACGGTACGAGAACGAGCCATCACGCATGGGGAAACGGCCCCGTCCGGCAAGATCGCTAGTTTTCCGTTTCCGCACTGTCCGCACAATTCGCTGAACGCCAACTCAGGCTTACCCGCGCGTTCACTATTGATATCTCTCGACGGGCCGCTGACGCCAACGCCACGTCCAACCCCCCTGATTGCGTCGAAGTGGACGTTATTAACACCCAAGTTGGTTAGGAAAGATTTTGTATGCTGAAAATGCCCCTGGTTTATATCCATCTCTATAACGCATACTGTCGTTGGAATATTGTTGAAAATAAGCCGTCTAATTCCATCAACCGTCTTCTGGAAACTCTTATTGTGTTTGGTTATCTTGTCATGTGCAGCTTGATCGTAGGAGTAGAATGACACCAAAACACTAACATCGTGGGCGACAAAGCATTCCAACAATTTTTCGGTAATCATTGTTGCGTTAGTAAAGACCTCCACACTCCGTATCCCTGACGCCCGCGCATGGGCGATCAGCGATGGAAGGGCCTTATGCGCGGTTGGCTCTCCCCCAATAAACTGCAGCCGACTGCACCCTAATTGGGCTGCCTCAGTTATAAGTTGGCGATATTTCTCATCGCTTATTACAGCTTGTTTTCCGGTAGGGCCCGAATTGGCATAGCAGTGGACGCATTCCAAATTACAGAATGACGTCAGTTCCAACCAAACCATGTCCAGTTTTTGCGGAGGTTTCCCCGTTGGCGCTGTTCCGTGATGCATAGTTACTCCAGGTAGCAAACATTGGATAGAAACAAGAGCGTCCAGTGTCATGTGACGACCAAAGTATAGGAGCACTAGTGGCTTTTGCCGTGTTTCTCTGGGTGCTAGGTCTTTTTACCTGCGCTGGGATCGCTCCAGTCAGGTTCCTTGCCTCGCGCGGGGCTGCGATACCCGGTGTCGGATTAGAATTCTGCGCCTGGCTGGGATTGGTGCCCAGGCAGCATGGCTCGGGCAACAAGGTAAAGCTTCTGGGTATATCCAGGCGCGGAGACTCGTATCCATATTTCAGCCAATGACTTGTAGGCGATTCCATTTCGAGTGGCTGCTTTCAAGGATGCGAAATTCGGCTTTGGGTCGACCTCTGCCGGTCATAACCAGGGGGCGTGCTGGTCAAATTCGCTCCAAAGGACTGTCAGGTTGAATGCAAACAGCTGGGTAGACCTGGGTAATTAGCCACCAGTCTAAGCCAACGGCGAGATGAGCTAGGCTTCCGGCATCATTACTCAAGGACGACCGTTATGCCGGATAACTCAGATTGCAAGATCGCCACAGCGGACGCTCTGACATTGCTCCTCCACAACCAGCACGCCCTAAGTGCAGCGATAGAAGAAATAACCAAGTGGCTCTCAGAAAATGGAGTAGGCAGTGTCGCCACTAATGCGATGTCGGCCATGGAAACGCTGGACACTAATGCTCAAGCCATCACAGATTCCATTTTAAGGATACGCCAGTCATAGCTTACTCAGCGCAAGACTGCCCTCTGATTTGAATGGCCCCTGATTTTGTAGACACAATTGACTGGCAGATATGGGGCGAATAGCGACGGTCTAGCATCGACCGTCGCAGTGAATGGTCAGACTTCCGTCTGCTCGGCCATTTCCAAGGCATCATCGACCTCGATTCCCAAGTATCTGACAGTGCTTTCAAGCTTCGTATGACCAAGGAGAAGTTGGACGGCTCTCAGGTTCTTCGTCCTGCGATAGATCAATGAAGCCTTGGTTCTCCTTAGCGTGTGGGTTCCGTACATGGTTGGATCAAGGCCAATAGCTGTCACCCAAGCTTTGACTATTCGAGCGTATTGCCTGGTGGAAAGATGGTCTGAGGCGTGCAACCGGCTCGAGAACAAGAAGTCCTCGCTGCGGAGACGCGCCTGGCGCATCCAAGCCTCCAGAACCGTTCGGGTTTGCTCAGTGATTTCAAACTGCACTGGGTGCTGAGTTTTTTGCTGCATCACGATGGCCCGTGACGACACATGTTCCCCATGGGCGATGTCTCGGACTCGCAACTTGGTTAAGTCACAGGCACGCAGCTTGCTATCGATGGCCAAGTTGAAGAGCGCCAAATCACGCGCCTTCTCAGCAAGCTGAAGTCTTACTCGGATAGCCCAGATATCTCTGACTCGGAGCGGGGCTTTCTGACCGACAAGCTTTCCCTTGTTCCAAGGCTGATGGCTGTATCTAGCAATGGTGTTCATGGCTCGTCCTCCACGTTGAGGGAGGACAAGGGTGGATCAGTCACAATGGCTGGTGGTCGCTATCCGACCCAAAGCAGCCCTTCAGGGTGGTGCAGAATAACCCCTAAGTAATGCTCACCTTTGGGTTGTTGACTCAGCGCTAGCAAGGTCCGCCTCACCCTTTCGGTGTGAAAATTGTCATGTGCTACGCTTGAACGGTGCCTGGAAATTTTGAGCGATATACCTCGCATACTGTCCGGAAATGCAAGATGCATTTTTGATGGGGGCAGTAAAGTGAATGCGCCGGACTTTCTTGCTTTACGCCTAAGCCACACTGTGTCAACGATTTTTTATGCTAAAGACGAATTTGGCGAGGCGCTAAGGTTTGTGCAGTTGTACCTTTCGTTTCTCCTCAGACTCCGCGCGACGAACTTGGCTTCTCAACGATCTCAATGCGACCGATGTGGCAAGAGGCCGAGGAGTTGCTGGGACAACATCATGTGTGCAGGTCTTTGGCTACCAGTCGATTAAATGGAAATGGAGATATGGAACTATGAAGTTTAGTTTTCTCACCAACTGGGCACTCGCGGCGAGCCTTGTCGCCGGTAGCGGGGCAGCCCAAGCGCTGACCGCGGACGAGGCCCGAGGCATCGCGATCGATGCTTATGTGTACGGCTACTCCCTGGTCTCGGTAGAGATGTCGCGCAAGGTTATAACCAACGTCGAGAAACCAGCCACAACACGTGCGCCGATGGGGCAGTTCGCCAATCTGCGCGAGTATCCTTCCGCGGCCTACCGCGACGTCACGGCACCCAACGGTATGCGTCCGGCCAAGTCATCTACCTAGCCCTGCAAAGCCCAGACATGGTGTGCACTTAAATTTAAGTGGGCACCAGTTCTAGCCTTTTAAGCGGGTATTTCATGCAGCCAACACGCCGTTCCTATTCCAAATCCTTCAAGGCCCAGGTCATTCAAGAGTGCGCCCAGCCCGGCGCTTCGATTGCCAGTATCGCGCTCAGCCACAGCCTTAACGCAAACCTCGTCCACAAATGGATTCGGTTGCACGCGCAGAAAAGCACGGCGCTGCCACCTGCATTCATCCCATTGCCTATGCAAACAACGGCGCACGTATCTTCATCGAATATCAGCGTTGAGATTCTGCACCCACGCGGCACTGTCAAAGTGAATTGGCCAGCCGATAGTGCTGCTGCCTGCGCCGCTTTCCTTCGAGACCTGGTGCGATGATCCGCATCGACGCCATCTGGCTCGCCACCGAGCCCATGGATATGCGCGCCGGCACTGAAACGGCGCTGGCCAGGGTGATCGCGGTGTTTGGTGCGGCGAAGCCGCACTGTGCCTATCTGTTTGCCAATCGCCGCGCGACTCGGATGAAAGTGCTGGTACACGATGGAATTGGCGTTTGGCTGGCTGCACGTCGCTTGAACCAAGGCAAGTTTCACTGGCCAGGAATTCGACCAGGCAGCGAAATGCAGTTGGATACCGAACAACTTCAGGCCTTGGTGCTCGGCCTACCTTGGCAACGTGTTGGAGCTGGCGGTGCAATCACACTGCTTTAAGAAGCTGTAATTAGCGCCTTGGCCTACTGCCGCAAGCGATCTGCTTTGGTAAAATCCACGGCATGACTTTCTCGCCCAATCTCGATCAAATGACTCCCGACCAACTGCGTGCATTCGCTGCGCAGTTGCTGTCGCAAGTCGAGACCATGGGCAAGACGGTCGAAACCATGGGCAAGAAGATCAACCGCGATCAAACGGTGATCGAGAAGCTGACCCACGAGATCGCACAACTCAAGCGTTTGAAGTTTGCCAAGCGCAGCGAGCAGATGAATCCTGAGCAGGCCAGCCTGCTTGATGACCTGATCGATACCGATATCGCGGCGATTGAGGCCGAGCTTCAAGCCTTGCAAATAGCGCCAGCGGCGACCGAGAAAAAGCAAAAGCCCAAGCGCACGGCATTGCCGGCAGAATTCCCACGCACGTTGATCCACCACGAACCGGACAACACCCACTGCCCATGCGGCTGCGCACTCAAGCGCATCGGTGAAGATGTCAGCGAAAAGCTGGACTACACGCCGGGCGTGTTTACCGTTGAACGCCATGTTCGTGGCAAGTGGGTTTGCGATGACTGCGAAACGCTGATCCAGGCACCCGTACCGGCGCAGGTCATCGACAAGGGCATCCCGACTGCCGGGTTACTTGCCTACGTCATGATCGCGAAGTTCGCTGATCATCTTCCGCTTTACCGTCAGGAATCGATTTTTGGTCGCGCAGGCTTGGCGATTCCACGCTCGACTTTGGCTCAATGGGTGGGCGTTACGGGCGTGCAGTTGCAGCCCTTGGTCGATGCCCTGCGTGACGTAGTGATCGGACAGCAGGTCGTGCACGCGGATGAAACACCCGTGCAAATGCTCGCTCCGGGCTCGAAGAAAACCCACCGATCTTATGTTTGGGCGTACGCCACTAGCCAGTTTTGCGAAACCGCCGCTGTCGTCTACGACTTCAGCCCCAGCCGCGCCGGTGAGCATGCTCGCAACTTCCTGCAAGGCTGGAAAGGTAAGTTGGTCTGCGATGATTTTGGCGGCTACAAAGCCAGTTTTGAACTTGGTGTTACCGAAATCGGCTGCATGGCCCATGCGCGGCGCAAGTTCTTCGAACTGCACGCCACGAATAAAAGCCAGCTCGCCGAGCAGGCCCTGCGTTACATCCAGTTGCTGTACGAAATCGAGAGCGAAGTGCGCGACCTGGAGCCGGATTTACGATGCCGAATACGGCAAGAAAAAGCCGTCCCCGTGATGGATAGGCTGCATGCCTGGATGATCGCCCAGCGTGATCTTGTGCCCGAAGGTTCGGCTATCAGCAGAGCACTCGATTACAGCCTGAAACGCTGGGCAGCGCTGTCGCGCTACCTCGATGACGGCGCTGTACCCATTGATAATAATTGGGCAGAGAACCAGATCCGGCCATGGGCTCTTGGGCGCAAGAACTGGCTCTTCGCCGGGTCTCTACGCAGCGGAAAACGGGCTGCGGCGATCATGAGTTTGATCCAGTCTGCGCGACTGAATGGTCATGACCCATACGCCTATCTAAAGGATGTTCTCACGCGCCTGCCGACGCAGCGGGCGAGCGAAATCGAGCAGTTACTTCCGCATAAGTGGCAGCCGGTTTAATCACGCAAGACGTGATGCCCGGACGCATACACCCAACGCGGATACGTTGTATTCGAATGCGTTTGTCGACGTATCCAAGGAGCCTTGGATCGTCAGTTGGCCGGATATGGGGGATCGCTACTATGTCTGGGAGCTTTATGATGCGTGGGTGCCGGTGATCTTCGATCCAGGCTCACGTACCACCGGCCAGAAGGCCCAAAGCTATGCCATCACGGGACCAGGCTGGACGGGCAAGCTTCCCGAGGGCGTGAAGCAGGTGAAGTCGCCGACATCGACTGTCTGGATTCTTGCCCGGACCTATTCGTCCGGCACTCCCGAGGACTACAAGGAAGTGTGGGCGCTGCAGGACCAGTACAAGCTTCAGCCTTTGAGTTCCTGGGGTAAAAGCTATAACCCACCTGCCGGCAAGATCGATTCTAGCCTAGATATGAAGCGTTCTGTTCGCGACAATGTCAACGCGCTGGATGCAGCCACCTACTTCCAGTGGATGGCGGATTTGATGAAGAATAATCCTCCCGCGCCAGAAGATGCACCGATGGTGGCGAAGTTGGCGAAGATTGGGATCGTGCCCGGACAAGATTTCAAGCTGAGTGCATTTGACCCTGCTGTAGCGAAGGCGATTGAAGATGCGCCCAAGGCTGCTTGGGCAAACATCGTTGAATACACTGCACGTTCCGGTGAAACTAAGAACGGCTGGCTTCTCAATCTCAAGGTTGGTCACTACGGCACAGACTACATGGCGCGCGCATGGCTCGCTGCATTCGGAATCCCAGCGAACGCACCGAAGGACGCGGTCTACGTCGTTGGACTCAAGGATTCTGACGGGCAGCCGCTGGACGCCGTGCGGAACAAGTATGTAGTTCATTTCAAGAGCAAGAGCGAATTGCCCCCCGCCAGTGGCTTCTGGTCACTGACGATGTATGACGATAAATACTTCTTTACCCCCAATGCGTTGAATCGGTACACGGTGAGTCCACGAAACCAGCTCAAAACGAATGCGGACGGCTCGATCGACTTGTATCTGCAGAAGGACAATCCTGGCCCCGACAAGGAGTCCAACTGGCTTCCGGCGCCGGCCACGGGATTCATTCCCATGTTCCGGATTTATTGGCCAAAGGAGGCGTCGCCGTCCGTGCTTGATGGTTCATGGTGGCCGCCACAGATCACCAAGGTGCTCTGATCTTCAAGGTGGGGTGCTGCTGGGGTGGATAGTGCAATCAATCCTGCGGCACTCGCCTGCGAGCATATCAAGGCGTGGCTTGGCATCGCGATCCTTCGTGATTGCAACCAGGTGACGCCGATTACTCTGATTAAAATACTGGCTCAGGATGCTCTCGGCAGGGATGAGCGTGCGGTTACTGGATTGACCAACGTAGGGATATCAGCGGTTACCTGTCTACAGTCCATTTCTTGCCGATTGCGACCTGTGTTGATGGCACAAATCGACTCAGGCTGTGTGAAAACGCATTCACTGTTTTGAAGTCTGCGTTGCTACGTAAAATCTGCCGATTGTTGGTTGGTCAGCAAGTCCGAAAATTTACATAGGAGCGCGATTCTTGCTCCGATTCTGACTGTCAAACTTGCTCTAAAACGGTTTCACACAGCCTGGACTCATAGTGGACGTCATTCGCGAACATTTACGGATGGTCGTCAGGGAGATTTTTTAAACGGCAAAAGTAAGCACTCTTGTCTCTTCAGTATCCTCAATTAACGCAACGACTTGCTCTTTTGGATGAGGGGAAAGATCGGGGTATTCATCTGCTAGGTATTCGATAACCGTATCTTCATCCCAGGGACCGAGCGAAGTCACGTAGTCAGGGTACTGATTTTGAATCTCTCTCCACGATGGGTAAGGATGCTTGGAGAGCAACATGTCTGTATGGGTGTAAATAATTTGAATCTGCACAAATCTATTTTCCGTATCTAGACAGCGATCTGAATCGGGGCCAAACGAGTGTAAATCCTTTTCGTGATGGTATTCCGGCCGGCGACTTCTGGCCGAAAAAAAACGTTGGGCTGAGTGTCCGCTTTTGGCCGTTTTCTGCCCGTCGCGAGAGGCAGAAAGCGACCCTTTGCAGACATTGATAAGGTTTGTGCTAAACGGCGCGAGCGTGGCCCCAGAGAGAAGCGAGCGATTTTAACCACTTGTTATGCATTTTCGTTGAGTTGGGCATGTGCTTTCTTTAGTTTTGCACGAAGCAGCATGAACAGCAGGTTTAGACGTTCAATGTTCCCGAGCTTTGAAAATGACGCTTCCTTTCGTTGATACCGTAATGCCAATGCCTTGTATGACTTTTTTAAATGCTGCTGGTGTGTGCCAGAGAGCGCAGCATAGAGATTGTCTACATCTGACTTCGTAAGCTTGTAGCTTGGACGATGAGCAAATCGGTTGCGAAGCTTGCCAATCAGGGCGAGCGGCCCTTTGAGCTCTGGTGTAAGACCCAATGCGCAGCACAATAATGTTTTTGTTTCGTAATCAGCGTTGATGTCTTCAGCATACTTGTCGTAGCACGGCATTGCTGAGAGCAGAAATCGATCAACCCAATGTTCAATATGAATGTGGCCACGAATAACCATCCCTAAGTGATCTTCACAACTCAGGGCATCGTGAAACTCATCATCTGACAGTTCGTTCATACGCACTATTTCGCTTAATTATTTCTTTCATGTTTCTCCCCGTGGCGTCACTTTGGTTTGCGGCTTAGCTGGGCAAGACCAGAGCCCGCAGAGCCCGGACGTTTAGGATTGGCGGAATTACATAAAAGAGCGCTGACACCAATGGCGCGATTTGTCCGGTAACCATGCCCGTGATTAGGCCCAGCGTGCCAAACACGCCCAAGATGACATTGAACGCGACAGCGACTTTCTTGAGTTTCCTTCTGTGCGCGGCCACTGGAATGCCGGCAAAGAAGATAGTTTCTCTTGATAGCACTACGGCGGTTAATAGGAACGGGCCAGCTATGAAGGTCATTAATGCTGCGACAATCAATACACCTGTGAAGGTCTGTGATTTAAAGAGTGTCATCGTCGCACCAACTGAGATTAGCGCGACGATGGCCCAGTTCATAACGCGAAGCTTCCGGAACTCCTGAACGGGCGCGGCCGGATCTCCAGGCTGAATGGCGGCCACCGAAGCTACAAAAGCGGAGGAGATGTTGCTTGGCAGTCGATCTCCACAGGATTGGCAAAAAGCAGCCATTGGCATTACAGCTTCGCCGCACTTTGAGCAGTGCTTGCTATTCAGCCCTTCCATTTACTCTCCTAAGTCTATTGCGACGCCCAACTACTATTAGGCGACAGGCCATGTAGCGTTTCTTGTCGCAATGGCGTGTCGTATAACGTTCCTGTCGTCCTGTGAGTCCTTGTCTAGCTTAAGGTGGTCGCAGCAAACGCGACATTGCTCAGGGAGAAACGCGATATGGATGACGGTAAGCCCTGCTGCCTTCTAGAGTCGAAAGCGGCATCAGTGACCCTACCCATTTGCCATCACCGTGTCCATCGTCCATATATGGACTCCTCCTCATTGCAAGCCTCCTTTGCTTTGGCGCCCGTGCCGACTGCACACGTATATTCGGCCTTTTACTGCGGCATCGTTTCGATGCAGGGCCATGATGGGCTATTCGCGCGTCGGCTCCCGATCGCTTTTACGTGCTTTATGCACCTGGACGTTAAAGGGTTTTGCCGACGCCGGTTCGACCGGTTTGCCATTGCTCGGGTTGCTTCGCAATCGTGGTGTATGGGGCTTCTTCCGGGATGAATGGGTCAGGCCGCTGCCCGATCCGGTTGGTAATCAGTACCGTTGCGCAGCATCGCCCAAGCCATGCGTGCAGTTTTGTTCGCCAAAGCGATAGCGGCGACATTGGGATGTGAGCGCTCGGCTAAACGGACAGCCCACTGGCTGAGCCGGTCATCTTTAAATTTGGCCGTGCGTAATGCCGATCGTGCACCATGGATCATCAGCGTTCGCAGATAAGCATCGCCACGTTTGCTGATGCCCAGCAGTCGATCCTTGCCGCCGGAGCTGTGTTGCCTCGGCGTCAGCCCTAACGAGGCGGCCAACTGCCGGCCATTGGCAAACTGTCGGGCATCACCAATGGCAGCAACGAGTGCGGTGGCTATCATCGGGCCGACCCCGCGCAGCTGCTGCAAACGAACGGCCGTTGGTTCACTTGCCGCGATTGCCGATATCTCGCTGTCGAGTTCGCCCACGCGTTCATCCAGTGTGCGAAGGTCGCCCCACAAGCCATCCAGCAGACGACGAAAACGTACCGTCAAACCGTTATCCGCCTCTTCCAACCAGCACGGTATGGCGCGACGCAGCATCAGCAACTCCTTCGGAGCAACGAGGCCGTACTCGGCGATCAGCCCACGAATCTGATTGGCTTTGGCCGTCCGCTGTTCGATTAAGCCGGCCCGGATGCGATGCGTCGCCTGGATATCCTGTTGTTCGATGGTCTTGACGGCGACGAAGCGCATGCTGGGGCGGCTCATCGCTTCGCAGATTGCCTCGGCATCGTTGGCGTCGTTCTTGTTGCTCTTGACGTACGGTTTGACGAACTGCGGCGCAATCAGCCTCACCCGAAATCCACGTGCTTGTAGTTGCCGTGCCCAATGGTGCGCACCGCTACAACTTTCCATGCCGATCTCACAGCCGGGTTCGATCTTCTCCAGCACCGTTTGCAGCCAGCGTTCGCGAGACAGACGCTGCCGCCAGACTGGCTGCTCATGACGATCCACGCCGTGGATCTGAAACACGTTCTTGGCCAAGTCGACCCCAATGCGCATAAGCTTCATGTGTGGACTCCTTCTCACGGTTGACTGCGGTTCGCACCTTCAGTCTGGCACTCAAGATGCCGAAGTGAGGAGGGGTCCATCCCATTGCTTTTGGCCGATTTCTGCCTGTCGCGAAGGGCAGGAGACGGCCCAGGCTGTGTGAAAACATTTTGGAGCAGGTTTTACAGTCAGGACAGGAACGAAAATCGCGCTCCTACGCAAATTTCCGGTCTGCTGATTAACCAAACGCTGGCAGATTTTACGTAGCAACGCAGACTTCAAAACGGCGCATGCGTTTTCACACAGCCTGGACCCAAAGCTGCCGGTCACAGTGTCTAGAGACCTAGGGCCGACTCTGACTTGAACCTTGATAGTTTTTGATTTTGCGAGTGGTGCAGGCGTTTGGGTTGAACTCATCGTCTACGAAATCCCCGGCAGCTCGTATAGTCTTGGCCTAAGTCTCATCTAAATTACAGCGATACCGGTGCACAGACGAGTTGGAAGCGAATCTCGAATTCATTGGCAAAGGAAAATGTTGAGTGTTTAAAGATCAGGTCATCGAGCGGTTTCACCAAGAGTTCGGAAACCCGGACCGAATCACCGTAAAAGTTACCGCCTTCAACGTTGCGGGACTTGGAGTCGTTATTCAGACCGACCAACCCAATCGCGAAGATGCCGCGTTTGTTTGGTTGCCTTATCCACCAGACGATCAACCAGTACCGGAAATCGCCTTGGAGTACGCGGGCGACTCAGGACGGCATAGTGGTACCCATGCTTCCGCGGGCCTGGAAAAAGGGCTCCCTGCGCTCAAGTTGATACTGAGGTCTGACGCCGAGCTGAATGATGTTTTGGCTTATATCAAGGCCTTTGCCGCCAAGGCCGCGTTGCCTTCGGTGATCGCTGCTCCTCGCCCCACCGCCTCAAGCGAGACTAGCGCCGAAAGCGTGCTTATCCCCGTTGATATAAAAATCATGCCGGCACCTAAGCCTGTTGCTCCGCGCAGGGAGGCTATCCCCAGAGTCGTGCAGCGCGAAGTCTGGCAACGAGACGGCGGTGCTTGCGTACAGTGTGAGTCTCGAAAGTTGTTGTGTTTCGACCATATCGTTCCATTTTCCCACGGTGGCAGTAACACCGTTAGAAATCTGCAATTACTCTGTGAACCTTGCAACCTGTCCAAGGGCAATCGGATCTAGATAATCAATAGGAGATGGTTGGATGGACATTGCACATCAGCGGATTTTGGAGGGAAAGGTGTTTGAAGCGGTCCGCTCTCACTCACCCCTAGCCGGAAAACAGATCATCAATCTAGGTTCGGTTAGCGTTCTGTTCGAAGGCGAAACACCAGCCTCGGTGTATCGATTGTCTTCCGACAATGCCACACATAACTTCGCAGCGAAGGCAAAAAAGCTCGGTATACCAGGTGTAGTTCGGCTATTGACGGATTATGGCGCCGTCGCGCTTTATCAAAACGACGACTACTACCCCGATTACCTATGGTTGGCTCATCTGGAACATCTGAATAGCCTAGAGACTTACCCCGATCAGCAAGCAGCCGTCGCGCGTCTCCTGCTGCATCTGACCGATAGTGATGACGGAGACCTGCTAGCCACACCAGAAGACAAACATGCCCTTTTAGCAAAGCTGGACGATGCCCCTATCGAACCTTGCACGCGACAGGCCGTGGAAGCCCTGCAACGCCTACTCCCTGAATACATCGTGGAAACAAACGTCGACGTGGATCTTGGAGCCAGCAACTTCATGGTCCGCGCAGCGACAGGTGACGTAGTATTAAGCGATCCAGCCAGCGGGCTTTCCAACATATCGGAAGAGCACCGTAAGCGCTTGTTGACGGACGGGATTGTGGTAGAGGTCCAGCAATGAGTGAATCGCCCCGGATTTTGTAGAAACTCGATGACCGCTCCTGGCCGATAGTTGCCTGTGAGATGAACCGGACTGGTTCCTCAAATCCACCTCGACATGACTGGTGATGGGCCCTTGGTGTGCAGTCGGTTAACCGATGTCCAATTTCTTCAATCGAGCCAAGCCTTGTTTGATATGACCGGCGTTTTCACCCATGCTCCACAGTGCGCCACGGACATTTCCGCCCACTTCCTGTGCCCCCTGCTCCTCGATCAGCAGGGTCAACTCCATAATGGCCGCCTCCAGGGCCTGCTGGTTTTCGAACAGCCTTTCCAGTACATCCGACAGTGAATAATCGCTTGGCATGGTGTCGATTCCTTTCGAGAAACCCCAAGGATAGCAGTGACGTTCTCTACCGCAATTTCACCGGCGCCAGGATGCAACGGCGGATGCAGGAAATCGAATTGAGCATCAGCTGACAATGCGAAGATCAGAGCCCGCATTTGACCTGTATGACGAACTAATCAAGGACGCGCGCTATGCGATGGCGCGTCAACGAAAGTCTAAGGAGGCTCTAGGGGATGAAGATTAGGAGCCGGGGCGAACTTTGACGGCCGCTGGAGCTGCAGCTATATGCGGTGAATACGAAAGGGGTTCAAGTCCCTTGCTCAGCCTTATCTTCAACGCAGCGATCATGGGTGCTGGCTAGTTTGAAAATCTTCTAGCGCCATGTCTTGGATGCCAGTCCGGTATGTCATGGATTGGACAGACTTTCGTGTAAAAATAGCTTTTCCGGGACTGATTCTGCCTTTTTTCTCTGCTTAATTTTTGCTAAATCAAGGATGAATTGGTTTTTATCATGCTGAAATATAACGATATATTATATTGGTCAGTCCAATCCATCACTGGTGCAATGAAGTCGATTTCATCGAGCTGTGCTTCCGGTTTGAAAGTGTACGGTTTTGCATATTCCTCCAGTCTCCTCCAGCCATGCTTAACTCTTATGGCAGCAGTCTACGCGCGAACAAGGATAACTCGTGTGACCAGGAGGTTAAAATGCGCCTTGCTATATTGCTACTCTCTGCTCTATTCAGCTCATTAGCGATTGCAGTTCCCGAAATTCCCGACCCCTCTCTTAATGACATCGCCATGGTCAAACCTGACCCATTCTATGGGGCTGTCATCATCTACAATCCCAGCATTTGCCAGCAGATTGGGCCAGCGTGTGGCTTTTTCAGAGCTCATGAAATTGGTCATGTTTTTTCAGGGCACCATCTCTTGCCCCCCTACGCCTACAACTCTCAAGTCGAATTCCAGGCAGATTGTTGGGCCGCGTCGAACGGCATTCCTTATGAGATTTTCGCGGCATACCAACTTTTTTTGAGCGGTGGTAGTAGCGCCAACTGGAATATTTATGGGAATCCGCAGCAAAGGGCAGCGCGACTGAAATATTGTGCTCAGATGGCTGGACGGTGGATTGGACCACCCTAGCCGAGTTGGTTACCTGGCGTGAGTTTGAGCTAGCGGGGGCGGAGATTGGGAGTGGGGCAAAAATGGGGCAAAAATGGGGCAAACCGTATGCCAAACGATGCCATTCAATGCCAATCAGGCATTTATGCATGCGCTCGAAATACATGGTGAAACCCGTAATCACACGGGGTTGGGGCGCAATGTCCGAAATACTCCAGCACAATTGGGGTATGGTCAGCCGAAGAAAAATTACGCCATGAGGTTGCAATCGGTGTTCTGGCCCCAATTACCACTTGCCCATAGCGGTAACTAAGGAGCGGCCATGAATCACCTAAAAAACGAAAAAGCCCAATACATCGCTGAGCTTGCTGAGGCCAGTTTCAATTTTGATCAGGCCAAAGAGGCTGGGGTTGCTTACGATAGCGATGATTTCATTGAGCGGATTCTGGCTCCTGCATCCAAGCCGCGGCAAGCTTTGCTTGATGAGCTAGATACCCTCTCGCAAGCAGAGGCGGTAGAGCTGGTGGCTTTGATGTACGTTGGTCGAGGGGATTACATTGACGACCAAAACGATAAAGGCCAGGTGATGCATGCTTTTCAGACGCAGGTTGATGATTTTTCAAGTCGAGAAGCAGAGCAGCTGACGCATATCTGTGCTGAGAAGGATCTAGTTTTGCATCGTTACCTGAAAGAAGGCCTGAAATTACTCGCATAAGCAAGGTAGCCACGTAGCGCCTCTCCAGTTTTAGGGCAAAATTAGGGCAAGCTAGAGGCCGCCACGTACCGCTATAGGCTGACAG
>NZ_CM174420.1:1590000-2335000 GCF_057835175.1 Pseudomonas sp. GL_103
GATAAAAGGTACTCCGGGGATAACAGGCTGATACCGCCCAAGAGTTCATATCGACGGCGGTGTTTGGCACCTCGATGTCGGCTCATCACATCCTGGGGCTGAAGCCGGTCCCAAGGGTATGGCTGTTCGCCATTTAAAGTGGTACGCGAGCTGGGTTTAGAACGTCGTGAGACAGTTCGGTCCCTATCTGCCGTGGACGTTTGAGATTTGAGAGGGGCTGCTCCTAGTACGAGAGGACCGGAGTGGACGAACCTCTGGTGTTCCGGTTGTCACGCCAGTGGCATTGCCGGGTAGCTATGTTCGGAAAAGATAACCGCTGAAAGCATCTAAGCGGGAAACTTGCCTCAAGATGAGATCTCACTGGGACCTTGAGTCCCCTGAAGGGCCGTCGAAGACTACGACGTTGATAGGTTGGGTGTGTAAGCGCTGTGAGGCGTTGAGCTAACCAATACTAATTGCCCGTGAGGCTTGACCATATAACACCCAAGCAATTTGCGCTTAAAAGCCAGATTGCGGTGTGTGAAGACGAAACGAACCGAAAGTTCGAGATACTCACAAAACACCAAACTATCGCATACCCAATTTGCTGAAGCGAGGCCATCTGGTCACGACTCAGTACCCGAATTTCTTGACGACCATAGAGCGTTGGAACCACCTGATCCCATCCCGAACTCAGCAGTGAAACGATGCATCGCCGATGGTAGTGTGGGGTTTCCCCATGTGAGAGTAGGTCATCGTCAAGATTAAATTCCGAAACCCCAATTGCGAAAGCAGTTGGGGTTTTGTTTTTGGCCGCGGGAAAGTTCGCACGCAATTATTCAGGGTCTCCAGTGCGAAATATCCCCTGACATTGCAAGTAATCGCCCTGGAAACTCCTCCTTTATTCTGGTGACTGCAGATCACTGATCTGCAGTCACCAGTAATCGCAAGGAGCGAGCAATGTATTTTGAGATTTACAGACAAATCGGCGGCACTGTTCTGACTGGCAAGGGCCAATGGCGTTGGCGGTTGAGGGCAGGGAATCATGAAACGATTGCCAGCGGGGAGGCGTACGTCAACAAGGCCGATTGCCTGCATGCAATCAGTTTGATCAAGGGGACCTGCCACCAGACCCCGATCAAGGAAATCTAGTTTGAGGATGATGAAGCTGCTCGTTCAGGGCAGCTTCGTTTCAACCCGCATCAGGCTGTTGGACCTGAGTCGGATAGACGGCAGTCGCATCCGCTACCTAAACTGTCAGCAGATTTAGGGATCGGGGGCAGTGGATGAATCGCAACGAACTTCGCAAGGCGGATATCAACCTGATGGTGGTATTCGAAACGCTGATGCTCGAGCGCAATGTCACTCGGGTGGCGGAGAAGCTGTTTCTCGGTCAGCCGACCATCAGTTCGGCGCTCAACCGCTTGCGTGCGATGTTCAATGATCCGCTGTTCATACGCGTTGGCCATCGCATGGAGCCGACGGCAAGAGCCGAAGAAATCATCAGGCATCTGTCGCCGGCGCTGGATTCGTTGTCCGTGGCCTTGAGCCTGACCCATGATTTTGACCCGGCCAGCAGCACGATGTCGTTCCGCATCGGGTTGTCCGACGATGTCGAGTTCGGCCTGTTGCCGCCATTGTTGCGAGCGCTGCGCCAGGAAGCGCCCAACGTGGTGTTTGTGGTGCAGCATGTCGATTACTGGCGGATTCCCGACTTGCTGGCGTCCGGCGATATCACGGTGGGTATCAGCCAGACCCGTGGCTTGCCGGCCAATGCCAAGCGCAAGTTGCTGCGGCATATTCAGCCCAGCATTTTGCGCGCCGATGCCTCCGACACACCGCTGACCCTCGATGAATATTGCGCGCGGCCGCACGTGCTGGTGTCCCATACCGCCAACGTCAGTGGCTATGCCGACGAGTGGCTGGCGGACATCGGCCGCACGCGCCAGGTGGTGCTCTCGGTGCCGCAATACAGTTCTTTGCCGGCCCTGCTTGCCGGGACGGACCTGATTGCCAGCCTGCCGGACTACACCGCCGAGGCGATGGCTGCATCGGGAGTGCTGTTCAAGGAACCCTTTCCGATCCAGACACCCACCCTGGACCTGTCCATGGTCTGGCTCAGTCATGTCGATACCGATCCTGCCGAGCGCTGGTTGCGCTCGCGTCTGGAAGCGTTCATGAGTGAGCGTGCCGTTTTGCCACAGCCTGAATGAACAGGGCGACGCTGTGTTATATGTTCAACCTCTCCACCCACTTACAGGAACCCGCTCATGCCTCACCTGCACATGGAATACACCGCCAACCTGACTGATCTGAATGCCGATGTGGCATTGATGCGATTGAACAATACATTGGTGGGTTCCGGTCAGTTTGCTGCCGAATTCGACATCAAGAGCCGCGCGGTCAAGGTCGAGACGTTCAAGGTCGGCACGGCACTGGCCGAGCGGGCGTTCGTGCATGTGAAACTGGCGCTGTTGAGTGGTCGTTCCGCAGAGATCAAGAAACAGATGTCTGAAAGCCTGCTGGCGGTAGTGCAGGAACTGTGTGAATGGCCGAGCAGCATTGAGGTCCAGTTGTGCGTGGAAATTCTCGACATCGATCGCGACTCCTACAGCAAGACCGCCATCAACAACTGAACATCAGGCTGATTCCTGCTCGACGCAGGCCTGCATCACTTGCGTTCGCAGCCAGGTGCCGGCGTTGTCCTGATCAACACCCTGGTTCCACTGCATGTCGAGGGTGAAACCCGGCAAGCCTTCAGGCGCTTCACAGTGATTGAAGGTGTCTGCACTGGCCAGCAATCGCTGGATGCGCCGAGGCAGGGTCAGGACATAGTCGGTACCGGTAATCAGCTTTAGCGCTGCACTGTAGCTGTTGGCGCGTGCGACGATCTGACGCTTTTGTGCCTGCTGCGCAAGCCAGCCGTCGACCATGTTGGTGGCGGACGTCCAGGGTGTCGGGAACACGTGTCGACGTTCGACATAGGTTTGCAGGCTCAAGCGTGGTTCCGCCGGCGTGGCGCGCTTGTCGAACACACACACCAGGTCATCTTCGAGCAGCGTCTGCGATTTGAAATCGACGTGACTGCGATGAAAGTTCGGACCGAAGCACATCACCAGGTCGAGGCTGCCTTCGCGCAACGCTTCGGCAGGGATATCGGCCTGGAGTTTGAACACATTGACCATCACCGGAAGATCGGCGAGGTCGAAGGTTTTCAACAGGCGCGGCAGGATCAATTGCTCGAAATATTCCGGTGCGCAGATGTTGAAGGTCACCGGTTGCAGGCCCGGGTCGAACGTGGGTAGGCCGGCGTGACACAGGTTGATGCTTTCCAGGATTTTCAGCACGTGAGGGTACATCGCGCTGGCCTTGCCGGTGGGCTGCATGCCGCCGGTACGGGTATTGATGAACAGTTCGTCCTCGAAACTGGTGCGCAGTTTTTTCAGGCAGTAACTCACCGTGGACTGGCTGACGCAAAGCGTCTCGGATACGTCGGTGACGCTGTTCTGCTCATACACGGCGACGAACACCATGAGGTCCTGCATGTCGAGTTTTCTAAGCGAATTACTGTTCAGCATCCATTGCGTCTCGCTGCGTCCCTTGCGCTGAGCGTGTGCAAGGGTGGGTGAATTATCCTAGCGGAATGAGCGAGCAGGGAAAATGCCTTGCAGGACGTTTCGCCCAAGACCCTGTCAGCCCTGGACCATCGCCGACACGGCGCGGCGGCTGGACATCAACAGCGCGAACATGCCGAGACCCACCAGCACCGCACCGGCCATTTCCAGCGGCAGCGGCATCTGGCGCCCCCATAGCCAGTGAAACAAGGTGATGAACAGCGTGCTCAGGTAGATGTAGGAAATCACCGAGGACGGTGCGATCACGCCTATGGCCCGGTGCAGCAGCCAGAACGTCGCCAGGGTGGCGAACACCGCCAGGTACATCAGCCAATAGAAATCGTTGAGCGTCAGTAATGATGCCGAGCGCCAACCGCCACTGAATCCACAGAACACCAGCAGGAACAACGCACCGAACAGCATGTTCCAGAACGTCATGGGCACCGGCCCGCGTCCCTTGAGGCTATTGGCTTTCAGGCGCTGGCTGAGGGGGGCGTAGAGTGCCATTGCCAAACAACCGATGCCGTACACCGTCAATGCATAGGGCGATGGCAACTCGCCGGGACCCGTACCTTTCATGATCAACAAAACCGCCCCGGCAGCGGCGAGCAGCATCGGCACAATCCGTTGTTTCAGACGGCGGTCAGGTGTCAGCATGGCTTCGAAACCCAGGGTCAGCAGCGGCACCAGCGTGAACATCGTCCCGGTGTTGACGGCCGAGGTGTAGCGCAATGCTTCGAACAGCGAACCGAAGTACAGCGCCAGCAGCAGGCCGAGCACGGCGTGACCAAGCAGCCCGGGGGCGGCGATGACGGCATCGCCTTTGAGCAGCAACAGTGGCAGAAACACCAAGGCGCAAAACAGCAGGCGCAAACCTGTCAGCAGGATCGGGTCGATGGCCTGGCTGACTTGCGCCGCCGCGGAAAACGATGCGGCGATCAACAAGGCCCAAAGCAGCATGCTGGCGTGAGCGACGGCGAAACCGGTGGTTTTCATGGCAGGCTCCGGGTCAATCGATATGGCGGGTGTAGTGCCTCGGGTTGAAGCGCAAAACCATCAGCATCATCAGCGCCATGACCGCCGTCAGCGACCACCAGGCCCATTCAAAGCTGCCGAGCTGGTCGCGGATTACTCCCGCCAGCAGCGGCGACAGGCCGGCGATCAAGTAGCCGATGCCTTGCACGAATGCGGTCAGGCCACCGGCGCGCAATGGATTGTCCAGGTGATCCAGCGATACGATCAGGCTCATCGGGAACAGGCCGCCAATGCCCAGCCCCAGCAGGCATGGCCACATCAGGCTCAAATGCCGTGGGCTCAGAATCAGTCCGCAGAAACCGGCGATGATCAGTGTCAGCAATACCATCAGCACGATGCGGCGGTCGCGGCTGCGATTGGCGATGACGGGCGTCAGCAGACCCGACAGCACTTCCATGGCGGTCAGAAATCCGAGCAGCAATCCGGCGTGCTGTTCGCTCCAGCCCTTTTCCACGTAGTACGGCGCCAGCCAGGCCAGAACACAGGTGTAGGACGCAGTGCCCAGGCCAAAGAAAATCGCGAGTAACCACGCGCGGGAATTGGCGAAGAACGAACCTTTGCTGGATGCCTTTGTATCCAGTGTCGGTATCCTTGGGCGTTGGGGGCTCCAGAACAGTAATGCCAGCACGGCGAGAACGGCCCAGATCGCCAGGCCCATACGCCAGTTGCCGGTACGCTCCATCACCAGTGGCGCAAAGGAAGCACCCATGGCGGCACCGCCCATGATCGACGTGACGTAGAGCCCCATGCACAGGGCAACGTGGTCGCTGAAGCGGGATTTGATCAGCGCTGGCATCAGGGCCTGGATCAGGGCGATCCCGATACCTGCCAGCACCGCACTGAGGAGCAACTGCGCGGCTGAATCAAGGAACAACCGCGAAAGCGTGGCCACGCCGATGATCAGCAACGAGAACACCACCGTGCGCTGGTCGCCAAATCGCTGGCTGACGCGCAGGCCGACAAACATCGCCAGTCCCATGGCCGTCACCGGCAACATTGTCAGCAGTGAAGCCTGGCTGAAGTTCAGCGTAATGTCGTCGCGAATCGCCGAGAGCAGAGGCCCGACAGCGGCCATGGAGGGGCGCAGGTTCAGGGCAACCAGGACAATGCTGAACATGAGCCAGAGGGCAGGGCGGGAAGTGGCTCGGGTGTTTTCCATGATCGGACCTTGAACAGAAGGGTTCCGATTAGGCGCGCGAGGCCTGGAGGCGGCAAATCAGAAAGTCCGGCATGGTATTTAGAAATTAAATACAAGCCACTCCCACAGGGGACACCACTGAACAGCCAAATGTTTAGCCAGACGACATCCAAGGTTCTTCAAATCCTGATTTAACGACTTAAGCCATCGTGTGACGCTGCGGGTCATCTGTTTTCTGCGGTTCTCTTTATGGACGGTTGGCCAGTCGCATTCCACCTCAAGGCATCCATCGACGCTCGGGCGTCGAGCCTTGGCCGTCGATTCATGCCCGCCACCGCGCCAAACCTCTCTGCACTTCCTTCTGAACTGGCTTTTTGGGCGCTGTGGCATTGCCGCCATGCGCGCCCGCCGGATTCCTGCTTTTTCCGCTGATTGTTCCTACATATTCCGCTTGATGGCGGGATTAAAGTGCGGGTGCTTTTGCGTACCCGTCTGACACGGAAAAAGAGAGTTCCCATGAGTTGTGCCACGACCTCGTTTGCCCCCCGACAAGAAGCCCTGACCTTTCTGGAGCAGAACCCGGATATTGAAATGTTCGAGCTGTTCATCCTCGACAACAACGGAGTGCCGCGGGGCAAGCTGCTGCATCGTGATGAGTTGCTGGCGGTGTATGAAAGCGGGCGGCCATTGCCGAGCACCATCCTCGGCCTGACCATCAACGGCGATGACGTGGAAAACTCCGGGCTGGTCTGGGATGTCGGTGATATCGACTGCCGGGCCTACCCGATCAGCGGCAGCCTCACGCGTATGCCGTGGCGTCTGATTCCGACGGCGGCCGTGCAGGTCAGCATGCACCCGACGGAGGGAATGCCTGCCACCATTGCCGATCCTCGTCATTTGCTGACGAAAGTCATCGAAGGTTTGCAGGCTGACGGTTATTACCCGGTGATGGCGGCGGAATTGGAGTTCTACCTGCTGGATCAGCAACGCGACAGCAATGGCCGGCCTCAACCGGCGCGGGATGTCGATGGCGGGCGTCCGCGCGGCACTCAGGTCTATGGTTTGCGCGAGCTTGAACAGATCGAGCCGTTCCTGGCCGATCTCTACAGCGCCTGCAAGCTCCAGGGGATACCGGCGCGCACGGCAATTTCCGAATACGCGCCGGGGCAAGTGGAAATCACCCTTGAGCACCGCTCCGACGCGCTACAGGCGATGGATGAAGCGGTGCGCTACAAGCGTCTGGTCAAGGGGGTGGCGCACAAGCACGGCATGACAGCCTGCTTCATGGCCAAGCCTTTCGATGACCTGGCCGGCACCGGGATGCACATGCACGTGAGCCTGGCGGACAAGGACGGCAACAACCTCTTCGCCAGCGAAGCCCCGGATGGAACGCCACTGCTCAAGCAGGCCGTCGCAGGCATGCTCAGTACCTTGCTCGATTCGCTGTTGCTGTTCTGCCCCAACGCCAACTCCTACCGGCGATTCCAGGCCAACAGCTATGCGCCCCTGGCGGCCACCTGGGGCGTGGACAATCGCACCGTGAGTTTGCGTGTCCCTGGCGGACCGGCGTATTCCCGGCACATCGAACATCGAATCTGTGGCGCAGATGCCAATCCTTATCTGGCGGCTGCCGCGATTCTGGCCGGTATTCATCGCGGTATCCGCGAACAACTTGATCCTGGTGCGCCGGTGGAAGGCAATGGCTACGCCCAGGCCACGAAACTGTTGCCGACAGACTGGCTGACCACCTTGCGATCGCTGGAAAGTTCGAATTGGGCCAGGGAAGCCTTCGGCGGCGAATTCCTCGGCGTCTACCTGGCGGTGAAACGCGCCGAATATCGTCAATTCATGGGGGAGGTCGGTGAGCAGGACTGGCGCTGGTATTTGCACCAGGCTTGAGTCAACGCTAAACCAGGGCTGAACCATTCTCAAATAGTCTGAAAGTGTCAGGCGGGATTAATAAGCCAACTAATTGTTGGCTTCTTTTTCACAAAAAATTGATTGTTGGCTACCTAAAATTAGAGCTGTCTCGGTAAATGAAATTTTCACATTCACCGAAGATACTCATTTTCAGGACCCGCCGAATCTCATGCTTAAGATTAAAGCCGTGCGCCCCGAATGGGTGACACTGATTGCCAGTGCATTTTTGTTAGTTGGCTTCAATTTTGTACTCTGGCAGCACCTGTTCGAAATCACCGCGTCCGATGGCAAAGGCATCGTCATGCGCGTGGCCTTCGGGGCGATGATCTTCGCGGCCTTCAACATTGTGCTGACCCTGTTGGCATTTCGGCCGGTGCTCAAGCCGGTGCTGACCCTGCTGTTCATGACCAGCGCGGGCGTGGTGTATTTCATGAGCCAGTATGGTGTTCTGATCGACACCGGCATGTTGCGTAACTTTGCTGAGACCAATGCCACGGAAGTGCGTGACTTACTGTCGCTCAAGTTATTTGTTTATATTTTACTGCTCGGCGTTTTACCGTCCTGGCTGTTGTGGAAGACACCGATTAATTATCGTCGTTGGCACCGTGAACTACTCAGTAAAGTTCTGGTGACTTTTGCCTCGGCAGCGGTCATTGGTGGTGTTGCACTGGTTAACTATCAAGGCCTGTCTTCGCTGTTTCGCAATCACCATGAGTTGCGCCTGATGGTGGTGCCTAGTAACTACATTGGCGCGTCGGCTGGTTTTTTGCGCGAGAAAGTAGCGACGGCCCGGCAGCCCTTTGTCAAGATCGGTGAAGATGCCCGGCGCAATCCGGCCTGGCAAACTCACGGGCGCAAATCCCTGACGGTTCTTGTCGTGGGTGAAAGTGCCCGGGCGGAGAACTTCGGCATCCTTGGCTATAGCCGCGACACCACTCCGACACTGAGTAAGGAAGATGGCCTGATCGCTTTCACCGATGTGCATTCCTGCGGTACTGAGACCGCCGTATCGGTGCCTTGCATGTTCTCCAATATGGGGCGCAAGGACTACAACGCCAGCAAGGCAAAGAACGAAGAAGGCCTGCTGGACGTGCTCAAGCATGCGGGTATCGACGTGATCTGGCGTGACAACCAGTCAGGCTGCAAAGGTACGTGCGATCGCGTCACCGTTGACGACGTCAGCAATCTGAAGGACCCGGCGCTGTGCGCCAACAGTGAATGCCGCGACGAAATCCTGCTGCAAGGGCTGCAGCATTTCATCGATACCCTGGACAAGGACACGGTATTGGTATTGCACCAAATGGGCAGCCACGGTCCGGAATACTTCAAGCGTTATCCGAAAGAGTTCGAGCGCTTCACCCCGGTTTGCGAGAGTAATGCCCTGAACAATTGCAGTCGCGAAAGTATCGTCAATGGCTACGACAACACCTTGGTCTATACCGACCATGTGCTGTCGACCTTGATCGATCTGCTGCGCAGCAACCAGGACAAAGTGGATACCGCGATGCTGTACCTGTCGGACCACGGCGAGTCCCTGGGCGAATACAACTTGTTCCTCCACGGCACGCCTTACATGCTCGCACCGGAGCAACAAAAGCATGTCGCGATGTTTGCCTGGTTTTCCGACAGCTACAAAAAATCGTTTGCGGTAGATACCCGCTGCCTGCAACAGAGCCGTGGAAGGCCCCTGAGCCAGGACAACCTGTTCCATTCGATGCTTGGTCTGCTGGAGGTCGACAGCAAGGTCTACCACCAGGATCTGGACATGTTTGCCGGATGTCGCGGTCCAGTGGCCGACGGCGTGTTGGCCAAGGATTGATCGCCTCTGACTCTGTTTCACGCAACGACCGCCGACCTGGTTTTTGGCCGGTGTTGGCCGGGCACGGTGATTCTCGCACTGGTCCAGGTGCTGTGAAAGACCAGCTAGCCCGGATTTGTAGGACTATTCTGTATGTCACGCAGTAATTTTCGCTAACGCTCTTGTTCAGTGGATGCGCGGAAATCGCCGGGGGCGATATATACTGCGCGCCATTCTTCAAGGGAGAGCCGTGTGGCCATCGATATTCACTGGATTCGCGACAACGATAGCCTCGGACGGTTGTGCGCCGAGTGGCAGCAGTTGCCATTCGTTGCCCTCGACACCGAATTCATGCGGGTCGACACCTTCTACCCAATCGCCGGCCTGCTGCAGATCGGTGATGGCGTTCGCGCCTATCTGATCGACCCGCTGACCATCGACAACTGGCAGCCATTGGCCGCTTTGCTGGAAAACCCGGCAGTGCTCAAAGTTGTCCACGCGTGCAGCGAAGACCTCGAAGTCCTGCTACGCCTGACCGGCAGCCTGCCGACGCCGCTGTTCGATACGCAGTTGGCTGCCGCTTACCTGAACCTTGGTTTTTCCATGGGCTATTCGCGACTGGTGCAGGAAGTGCTCGGCATCGACCTGCCCAAGGGGGAAACCCGTTCCGACTGGCTGCAACGTCCGCTTTCCGAAACCCAGATCAGCTATGCCGCCGAAGACGCCGTGCATTTGGCTGAAGTCTTCGTAAAGCTGCGTCCAAAGCTGTCTGACGAGAAATACGCCTGGGTCCTGGAAGACGGCGCCGAACTGGTGGCCAACCTGCGCCGCGAGATCGATCCGTACGAGGTCTATCGCGATGCCAAGCTGGCCTGGAAGCTGTCCCGCGCCCAACTCGCTGTTTTGCGTGAGCTCTGCGCCTGGCGCGAAAAGGAAGCCCGGGTCCGCGACCTGCCGCGCAACCGGATTATCCGCGAGCATTCGTTGTGGCCGCTGGCGCGTACGCAACCGGATAACCTCGGCGCCCTGGCGAAAATCGAAGACATGCACCCGCGTACCGTGCGTCAGGACGGCGAGTTTCTGCTTGATCTGATCAAGCGCTCTGGCAGTGTGTCGCCTGATCAATGGCCGCCAGCCGTGCCGGAGCCATTGCCGGTGGATGCCGCTGCGCTGCTCAAACAAATGAAGGCCATAGGCCAGGCCGAAGCCGAGCGCCTGAACATCGCGCCGGAACTGATGCTGCGCAAGAAAACCCTGGAAGCGCTGCTCAAGAGCGGCTTCCCCAATGGTCCCTACCAATTGCCTGATTCGCTGCGTGGCTGGCGCCGCGAATTGATGGGCCAGGCGCTGCTCGACAGCCTGGCCACCGCCGGAGAACAGCCTTGAAACGTATTTGTTCCATCTATCGCAGCTCGAAGAGAAACGAAATGTACCTGTATGTGCTCAAGAGCGATGCTCTGGAACGCGTGCCGGATCCCCTGATGGCAGCCTTCGGCAAGGCCATCCACGCGTTCGACCTGGTGCTGAGCCCCGAGCGCAAACTGTCGCGCGAGGACATCGCGGTCGTGCTGGAAAACCTCGAAAAACAGGGTTATCACCTGCAAATGCCACCTGCCGAAGACGAGTACATCGAGCACCTGCCGGAAGAATTGTTGCGTCGCAACGATCCGGTGTGAGCGGCACACAGATTCTGTTCAGAGTGGTTATGAAACACTGATTGATTTTAGCGACGGCAGCATCGACGGAGCAGCGCTCTTTCGGCGGCCGTCTGCACCGTTTTTGAAAGGTTTGAAGCATGCGCGTCCTGATTGCTGAACACGACCACCCGGTGTACGCCCAACTGTTGCGCGAGGCGGCACCGGACCTGGAGGTGCTGACCAGCGGTGATTCCGCCGAACTGGCCAGCCAGGCCGCCGACTGTCCGGTGTGGCTTGGCCAGCCAGATTTGCTGGCGACCCTGTTACGCCAGGGCCATCAACCGCAATGGCTGCAATCGACCTGGGCCGGCATCACGCCGCTGCTGGCCGATGGCTTGCCGCGGCACTATCGGCTGACCCGCGCAGTCGGAATCTTCGGCCAGGTCATGGCCGAGTACGTACTCACGTACATGCTCGGTCACGAACGTGAAGTATTGGCGCGACTGGTCAGCCAGGTCGAGCGCAAATGGGACAGTCGCCAGGTCCAGAGCCTGGCCGGGCGCAAAGTGTTGATCGTCGGCACCGGTGATATCGGTCAAAGTGTCGCGCAGTTCCTCGTACCGTTCGGCGTCGAGTTGTATGGCGTTGCCAGCAGCGCGCGGGTACAGGCACCGTTTATCGAAGTCGGTTCACTGGCGGATCTGCCGCGGCTGGTCGGTGAAGTCGATTACGTGGTCAATCTGCTGCCGAACACGCCGGAAACCCACGATATCTACGACGCGGCGCTGTTCAAGCAATTCAAGCCGACCGGGTTGTTCATCAACGCCGGGCGCGGTGTGGCGGTGGTCGATGCGGATCTGGTGGATGCCTTGAAGGAAGGGCATCTGGCCGGCGCGGTGATTGACGTGTGCCGTCAGGAACCCTTGCCCCAGCGTCATCCGTTCTGGACGGCCTGGGGCCTGCTGCTGACCGGCCACAGCTCGGCACCGACTTCGCCTTCGCTGATGGTGAAGCTGTTTGTCGAGAACCTGCGGGCGTATCAGGCGGGAGAGGCGTTGCGCGGGGAAGTGGATTTCGATCGCGGGTATTGAGGCGCAGCGAAAAAAGATCGCAGCCTGCGGCAGCTCCTGCAGGGTGATGTGTACACCTGTAGGAGCTGCCGCAGGCTGCGATCTTTTGTTATCAGAGGGTGAAATCACCTTCAGCCGCCAACTCACTCAACGGGCGACGCGGGCTTGGTTCTTCACGGGCTTGCAGGTAATCCGCCAGGCTCGCCTTGTCCCCCAGCTTGCCCACCGCGACGGCCGCGTGCAGGGCGTAGCCTTCAGGAATGTTCAGCTCCTTGCGGGTCAGCTCCTGGTCGAAGCCGGCCATGCCGTGGGTGTGCCAGCCGCTCAGGCTCGCTTGCAAGGCCAGGTGGCCCCAGGCGGAACCGGTGTCGAAGGTGTGCCACAGGGCCGGGGTTTCTTCGGTGGCGCCAGGTGCGGCGAAGGTGGTTTTCGAGATCACGATCACCAGGGCCGACGCATGTTGTGCCCAGCTACGGTTGAATTCGTTCAGCAGGCCCAGGTAACGCTCCCAGTTCGGCGTGTCGCGACGTGCGTAAAGGAAGCGCCAGGGTTGCGAGTTGTAGGCCGAGGGTGCCCAGCGGGCGGCTTCGAAGAAGCTCAGCAGGGTTTCCTCTGCAATCGTTTCGCCAGTGAAGGCGCGGGGCGACCAGCGATCGGTGAACTGAGGGTGAATGGCGTAATCGGCAACGCGTGGGTTGGCACTCATCAAGAGATTCCTGGCTACGTTTGAAAGTGGGAGCAACGCAAAACCCTACTTGGCAGCGCAAAAACTGACAAGCCCGTTCTACCGACAGTCGCCAATGCTTGGCCCAAGGGGCCATGGGCACTAGACTGGCGGCCTTTTCACCACCTGATGTCGATACTCGAACCATGGCCGCCAAAGTAGAACCGTTCTGGATACGCAAGACCCTCGATCAACTCGATCAGGAGGAATGGGAGTCGCTGTGCGACGGCTGTGGATTGTGCTGCCTGCAAAAGCTTGAAGACGAAGACGACAACAGCGTCTATTACACGCGCATCGCCTGCAAACTGCTGGACCTGAAAACCTGCCAGTGCAAGGACTATCCCAACCGTCGTGACTCCGTGCCGGACTGTATCCAGCTCACGCCGGGCAAGGCCGACGAATTCAAATGGCTGCCGCCGACCTGCGGCTATCGCCTGGTCAGCGAAGGCAAGGACCTGCCGTTGTGGCATCACCTGGTGTGTGGTGATCGCGATGCCGTTCATCACGAGCGGATTTCCCAGTCCGGGCGCATGCTCGCCGAAGGCAGCGTGCCGGAAGATGACTGGGAAGATCACCTGATTTTCCGCGCAGGCTGATTGCCAACGATCAACGTTTCACGAAGGAGTGTGTATGGCTGTGGGATGGCGGCAGGCGTGGGTCCTTGGATTACTGGCCGTGAATTCGCCCGCATGGGCTGCGGACAAGGTCAATCTGGATTACCACGTGCGCCTGTTACCCCAGAGCGATCAGGCCGAAGTGCGCCTGACGCTCGCCCAGGGGTCGGCGGTACGCAGCCTGGATTTCGACCTCGGCGACGGCAGCCACTACAGCGATTTCAAGGCTGACGGCCAATGGCAACTGACCCCCGGCAAAGCGGCGCGTGGTGTGTGGCGCCCGACTGCTGACAAGGCCAGCCTGACCTACCGTGTGAACATCAGCCACGGGCGCAAGAGCGGCAACTTCGACACGCGCATGACGCCAAACTGGGCGTTGATGCGCGGCGACGATCTGGTGCCGGCTGCCAGGCTCGATCAACAGGACGGCATCGAACTGGTTTCACGACTTGAGTTCGAACTACCCGGTGGCTGGAAAAGCGTTGAAACCGCGTGGCCACGAATCGGCCCGAATAAATTCCGTATCGACAACCCTGCCCGACTGTTCGACCGGCCCACGGGCTGGATGCTCGCGGGCCAGCTCGGCAGCCGCCGTACTCGTCTGGGCGAGACCGAAGTCACCGTCGCCTCGCCGATGGGGCAGGGCATGCGCCGTATGGATGTGCTGACGCTGCTGACCTTCGTCTGGCCGCAAGTGCAGGCGCTGTATCCGCGACACCCGGGCAAACTGCTGATCGTCGGGGCCAATGACCCAATGTGGCGCGGAAGTCAGTCGGCGCACGAGTCGATCTATCTCAACAGCCGTCTGCCGTTGGTCAGCGAAAGCGGCACCAGTGCCCTGGTCCGCGAGTTGGCCCAGATGTTCGGGCGGATCAACGGCACCCAGCGCAGTGATTGGATCAGCGAAGGCTTTGCCGAGTACTACGCCATCGAACTGGTGCGCCGGGCTGGCGGCATGAGCGATGAGCGCTACGAGAACCTGCACGGCAACCTGGTCAAGAACAGCCAGAAAGTCACCACGCTGCGCGGTGAACAGATCACTGCGGTTCAGGTGGCCAGGGCGGTGGTGTTGCTGCAGGAGCTGGATCGCGAGATTCGCCTGAAAACCCATAACAAACGTTCGCTGGATGATGTGTTGCGCGGGGCGATGCGGCTGGGGGATATCGATACCCAGGCGTTTGTTCAACTCAGCGAGAGCGTGATCGGTGGCTCTTCAAAGGTACTGAGCACCGAGTTGATTCAGTGAGTCCGTCATCGCGAGCAAGCTCGCTCCCACAATGATTGGTGGTGAACGCAAATGTTGTGAACGCCACATGACCCTGTGGGAGCGAGCTTGCTCGCGATAGGGCCATCAGCCCCGCCGGACAAGCCTGATCAAACGCCGGTATTCGGTGATTTCAAGGAATCATTGCCGGTAACGGTCGAGGTTTTGGTCGCCGCCTCGGCATTGGCCTTCAACTGGCTCAGTTCTTCCCCCGCCCGCTGGATTTTCGCCCGCACGTTATTCATGTCCTGACGGCCTTTCTCCAGCAGGCTTTTCGCCGAGTTGTGACCGGTAATTCCACGCGCCAGGGCCACACCGCCGATTGCCACCTGGATCAGGCCAAAGATCCCGCCACGCCGCAGCCCCTTGCCCACCATCACCACGCCGCCGGCCAGGGAGTCAATGCGTTCCCAGCCCTGCACGTTCTGCTCGGAAGGGCTCTGGAACGGGGTGGATTCGATACGCTCGACGCGTTTGAGTTCGCTCATGGTCTGTCTCCAGGCTTCAGGGGTCGATAGTCAAGCTGACAGCCGTGGCGGGCAGCTCGTTCAATCGGATGTGCGGCGATTAGCGGAATTTTGGCCCGGAGCGAGTATTGAGCCCCTTGGACATACGGTCGTAGAGCACGACGTTGACTGTGGCGGCCAGGTTCATGCAGCCGGTGGTCGGAATGTAGACCACGTCTTCGCACCAGTCGCGAATTTCTTTATCCAGCGATCCGTCTTCCGGGCCGAAGATGTAGAGCGCGCGATCCGGGTGGGTATATTCCGGCAACGGGCGGGCGCCGTCGACGAGTTCCACGGCGACGGGCACACAGTTGAGGGGCAGGATTTTCTTCAGGTCGTCGATGCCGATCAGCGGGATGTCGTAGTGCACGCGCTTGGTATCGGTGACGAAGTCGGCGGCGCGCTCATAGCGCTTGCCGGTGTAGAACACCGACGCCACGCCATAACAGCCAGCGGCGCGCATCACCGAACCGACGTTCTCCGGTGATTTGGGGTTATACAAACCAATGCAGCTGTACCGTTTGTCTGCCACGAGCGGGTGCCTTTCGGGAAAAAAGCGCGATTATACGGGGATTGGGCGGCAGCGAGGGGGTTGAAAGGCAAGATCAAAAGATCGCAGCCTGCGGCAGCTCCTACAAGGTATACATCGAATGTAGGAGCTGCCGCAGGCTGCGATCTTTGCTTTTAATCTTCCTTCTTCATCAACCCGGCCAACGCCGCAAACGGGTTGTGCGTGGCCTTGGCGATTTTCGGTGTACTGAGGGAGCCTTCGTCGAAATACTGCTGGTCGGTGTAACGCGAGTGTTCATTATCGTGGCAGTACAGGCACAACAGCTCCCAGTTCGAGCCGTCCTGCGGGTTGTTGTCGTGGTTGTGGTCGCGGTGGTGCACGGTCAGTTCGCTCAGGCGCTTGCCGGAGAACTCACGGGCGCAGCGGCCACAGACGTGCGGGTACATCTTCAGGGCCTTGTCGCGGTAGCCCATTTCCTTGTCGCGCTGGTTGTCGGCGAGGATGCGATCCAGCTTCGAGGTGTTGGTCGGGGTGGACGAACTCATGGGTTCACCTTTGTAGAAAGACTGATGACGGTTATAGGGTGAAGTTTAGCCTAGCCCTTGAGCTTCTCGGCAATCCAGATGGTGTGGCGGGTGCCCTTGTTGCCGTGGGCGAAGACCTGTACTTCCTCGGCCTTGAAACCCGCTTTCTTCAGTTTGTCGGAAAATTGCCGGTCAGCACTGGCCGACCAGACGGCGAGTACGCCTTTTGGTCTCAGGGCCTTGGCGCAGGCGCTCAGGCCGCCGGCGGAGTACAGCCAGCTATTGGCTTTCTGGGTCAGGCCTTCGGGGCCATTGTCGACGTCGAGCATGATGGCATCGAAACCCTGGGGCTCGGCCTGCAGGACTTTGGCCACGTCCTCCATGCGAATCACGGTCCGCGGGTCTTGAAGCGGGTTTCCGGCTTTCTCGCCGAGTGGCCCGCGATTCCATTCCACAACGCCAGGCACTAATTCAGCGACTACCACTTCGGCACTCTTGCCCAAGTGCTTGAGCGCCGAAGCGAGGGTGAAACCCATGCCCAGGCCGCCGATTAGCACTCGTGAATTTGGTCGGCCGGCGACCTTGCGACACGGGATCTCGGCCAGGGCGTCTTCGGAGCCGTGCATGCGCGTGTTCATCAATTGTCCGCCGTCGCCGCCCTGGATCTTGATGACAAAATCCTCGCCGTATTCGAACAGGCACAGGGCGCCGCCGTTTTCAGGGATGGGGATGGTGTCCAGCAGAACGAAACGTTTCATGGGGCTCACTTGAAGAAAATTGGCAGAACTCGGGAGGGCAAACAGACGCAGTTGGGAGTAGCCTGTTTATGACGACAAGGCCAACGGAGCCATTGATGAAGCGCACCATTCTAACGGTCATTGCCCTGGCCGCGCTCTCGATAACTGCAGTGCAGGCTCAACAGTTGCAATCGATTCCCGTCAGCCCAGCGCCGGTGCCCGGTTCGCCCGGCACCGCGACGCCCACGCCTTACCCGCAGATCAGCCCGGCGCCTTTGCCTAAAGTCGGCCCTGGCAGTAGCGGTCCGCCGTTGGTGCCGATTGAAATGCCGAGCCCGCCGACCAAGGATCAGCCCGTGCCGGGGATTGAGCCGAACCTGCCGAAACCCAAGTCACCGGGCGGCTAGACCTGCTGCGAAAGCAGTTGGCCGTCGGCCATGCGCAGGCGTTTGGAAAGGGACACGGCGAGGGCGCGGATGATCTTGGCGGCGATTTTCGGTGCGTCGTTGAGCATCTTTTCCAGCGAGTCCTTGCCCAGGTTGAGCAACTGGCAGTTGCTCGCGGCCACGCAACTGGCCGAGCGCCGTTCGCCATCAAGCACGGCCATTTCGCCGAACGAGCGGCCGCTGCGCAAGGTGGCGATGGTGACTCGCTGCCCGTCAGCGGTGGTTTTCTGCACCGCCACCTGACCGGTGTGGATGATGCACATGAAACTGCCCGCATCGCCCTCCTGGAAGATCTCCTCGCCCTGGGCAATGGTGCTGATACTGAAGTAGCCCGAAGCCGCGGCGAAGTCCGCCGGCAGCAGCTGATTGAACAGGCCGCAATCCATCAGCCAGTCGCGAATTTCGTTGTTCAGAAAGGTTGGTTCAGACATGTCGTCACGGTCTTTTTTGTGATTGTTGCTGACTCGTATTTGAATTCACCGAAAATCCCCTGTGGGAGCGGGCTTGCTCGCGAAGGCGGTGTGTCAGTCAACATCTCTGCTGAATGTTACGGCCCCTTCGCGAGCAAGCCCGCTCCCACATGGGTTTTGTGTTGTATCGGCTACCAGCGTGCGGAATTAAGACCGGTTCATCGGCCCAAGTTCCTCAGGCAATACCCAGAACCTTGAACAAAAATGCATATTCGAGTGCTACGTCACGCAATCCCTGATATCGACCGCTCATCCCGCCATGCCCGGCACCCAGTTCAGTCTTGAGCAGCAGGGGATTGCTGTCGGTCTTGGTTGCGCGCAATTTCGCCACCCACTTGGCCGCTTCCCAGTACTGCACGCGGCTGTCGTTGTAGCCGGCGATCACCAGGGTCGCCGGATAGGCTTGCGCGGTGACGTTTTCGTACGGGGCGTAGGCCTTGATCCGATCATGGACGTCCGGTTCTTCAGGGTTGCCCCACTCGTCGTATTCCGTCACGGTCAATGGCAGGTCTGGGTCGAGCATGGTGTTGAGAACGTCGACGAACGGCACTTCGGCGATGGCGGCGCCAAACAGTTGCGGCCGTTGGTTTAGCACCGCGCCGATCAGCAAGCCACCGGCGCTGCCGCCACTGATCGCCAGCTGCGGTGCAGTGGTGAAGCCTTGGGCGATCAGGTGTTCGGCGCAGGCGATAAAGTCGCTGAAGGTGTTGTGCTTGTGCTCCTGCTTGCCGGCGCGATACCAGGCTTCCCCCAGTTCACCACCGCCACGCACATGGGCAATGGCAAACGCCATGCCGCGATCCAGCAGGCTCAGGCGCGCATGGGAAAACCACGGGTCGAGGCTTTCGCCGTACGCACCATAGCCGTAGAGGTAGAGCGGCACGGGTTTGCCCAGGTCTGCGCGTTTGATCACCAGGCTGATGGGCACTTGCGTGCCGTCCGGCGCAGTGGCCCACAGGCGCTGGCTGACGTAGGCGTCGGCATCGAACGGGCCGAGCACCGGGGTTTGCTTGAGGACTTTCTGCTCGCCGCTCGCCAGTTCAAGCTGGCGGATTTGCGCCGGACGGTTCAACGCTTCGTAGCGCAGGCGAATCCGGTCGCTTTCGAATTCCAGGCTGTTTTGCACGTGCAGGCTGTAGGCCGCATCCGGCAGTTGCACGCGATAAGGCGCCAGGCCTTGTGGGTGAACTTCAATGACCGGCAAGCCGCCAACCCGCAGGCTGAGGGTCATGGCCCCGGTGTTCAGGCTGATGCCGTCGATCATCACCGTGTCGCTGTGGGGGATCAGGTTCTGCCAGTCGGCTTCGGTGGGCGCGGCGCCGGTATCGACAGCGGTGTACAAGGCGAAATTGATGCCGTCACGGTTGCTGCGAATGAACCAGGTCCATTGGCCGTCGAGTACGCCGTGGTCGACGTCGTACTCATGATCCTCGACCCGTGGCGCAATGCAGGTAAAGGCTTGCTGCGGCTGGTTGGCGTCGAGGACCCAGGCTTCGCTGGTGGTCTTGCTGCCCACGGACAGCAGCAATTGCTGCTCGGAGCTTGAACGGTAGCAATGCATGAAGAAGCGCCCGTCCGGCTCATGGAACACTTCTTCGGCCGCCGTGCCGTCCAGGCGATAGCGATACAGCTTGTGCGGGCGATGGGTATCGTCCAGTTCGCCAAAGAACAGCGTCAGGCTGTCGTTGGCCCAGGTCATGCTGCCGTCGCAGTCCTGGAATTCCAGTTCACTGACACGACCGTTGGACAATTCCTTCACGAACAGCGTGTAAATCTCCTCGCCACTGGAGTCGATGCTGTAGGCCAGACGCTGATGGTCCGGGCTGATGCTGAACGCCCCCAGGGAAAAGAAACCGCCGTTGGCCAGTTCGTTGGGGTCCAGCAGCAGTTGTTCGCGGCTTTCGTCGAGGGTCAGGCTGTCATCGGCCGGACGCGGGCAGCGGTAGTGCCGGGCGTACTCATCGCCTGCCGTGGTGCGGGTGTAATACAGATAGGGGCCCCACGGTGAAGGCAGGGACAGATCGGTCTCGAGAATCCGGCCCTTGATCTCTTCGAACAGGGTTTCGCGCAATCCGGCCTGGTCGGCGGTTTGCGCCTCCTGATAGCTGTTTTCGGCTTTCAGGTAGTCGAGCACTGCCTCGGTGTCGCGCTCTTGCAGCCAGGCATACGGATCGGAGCCTTCAGCCTTGTGGGCGATCGGAGCGTCGTGAATGGTGGCGGATAGGGGCATGAAGGGCTCTCGAACAGTGTACGGAATAGGGGCTTGGCAACCTGGATAGCACCCAACAGTCAGGCATTGATGCAGCCTGACGGGCGAAAAGCCGTTATCATAAGCGCCTCTGTGCGACACGCGTAGCGTGTCTCCAAGACTTCGAGGTGTAGAGTCATCTTGAAGGGCTTCCGAAAGGAAGCCAAGAGCTTGGGTACCCAACCCCAAGAAACAAAACCCTCCCAGAAGTCCAATGCCTTCAAGGACTTGCCGCAGCGGCGGTGGCAAACTCAAGGTCGATTAGCGCTCGGTAGCTCGACCGCAGTACCAGATTTTCCGGTACTGGAGTGCCTACTACACATCAGCCCTGTTCAGGGCTAAACCCATGCGGGAGAGAATCCCCGCTGGGGTTCCCTCCTGCTTTTGAAACAGGAGGTAACAATTTCTTTGGGCATGCTGCCTCGGCAGTCCCTGCTCACATCAAACCGGAGACATGAGCGAAAGCTCTGTCTGTCATTGTCCATCTACCTTGCTCGCAAGGTGGCAGCGGACTCGTTGTGCGACCAACGATAGCCTAGGAAGACATGCGTCACTGGTAACGGTGAGGTGTGAAGCTCTTCTCACAATGTAGTCCCCGTCAGGGTGTGCTTTTGCCGCGAGGTAAAGCATAGATACTCGGAGCAGTGCCGGGTTGAGACGCTAGGCTGGTTGGTATGGGTAACGTAAGTGAACTGCTGATAAACGCCGTAATTATGAACAAGCCAAAACTGCTGTCAGGCTTGAGCCAAAAGGCACGTGGTCGGATACCTCTGTAGAGGCTTGAGGTACGTCGTCATAGGACCATCGGTGAAAAGGCAGGCCCTAAACCAATCGTGTGACAGGCAGGGAACGTGGTAAGCCCGTATGGCCGCCTTCGGGCAGGTGAACCGCAAGGGGATCTGTTGGCTGTGCGGGTATGGGATCGCAGAGAAAGCGAAAGCCGGGCTGTAATGGCTCGGATAGGGGTTGGGACATTACCTCACGGGAAACCGGGCAGACTTCTGCGTGGTCTTTCGTCGCATGAACTCTGACTGAACCTGTCTCAATGATCTTAGAGACCCGCAGTATTGGGCCTCCTACTAATCCAACCCTGACGGGAGCGTCCATTCCCGTCAGGGGATGCGTACGTCTTCTGCTCGGGGAAACTTGAGAGGAAGGCAGCATGATAGAGCACAGCCAAATGGCCGTGCCTGCGCTTTCCGGCACTCCGCAACAATGGCATGACATCGATTGGTGTCGTGTTCAGCGGAATGTTCGGGCAATGCGGGTGCGGATTGCGAAGGCTTGTCGGGAAGGCAAATGGCGCAGGGTGAAAGCCCTGCAACGGATGCTGACCCGCTCTCGATCGGCCAGATACTTGGCCGTACGGCGAGTCACTGAAAACCAGGGTAAGCGCACGGCGGGAGTCGACCGCGTGCTCTGGGATACACCCGACGCAAAATGGAAAGCGGCAAATGGGTTGAAGCGTCACGGATATAAACCACGACCTTTACGGCGTGTGTTCATTCCGAAGTCGAATGGGAAGGAACGCCCTTTGGGTATCCCAACCATGACTGACAGGGCTATGCAGGCGCTGTATTTGCTAGCTCTGGCACCCATTGCAGAAACCAAGGGCGATCCGAACAGCTACGGCTTCAGGATCGAACGCTCTACGGCGGATGCGATGGGACAGTTGTTTGTTTGCCTATCCAAGAAGGTTTCGGCCCAATGGATACTGGAGGCGGACATACAAGGCTGCTTTGATCACATTAATCATGACTGGATGCTCGCCAACGTCCCTACGGACAAAGCGATTCTTCGGAAATGGTTGAAGGCTGGCGTGATTCATAAAGGCCAGCTACAGGCAACGGATGCTGGTACGCCACAAGGCGGGATTGTCTCGCCCAGCTTGGCGAATCTGGTGCTGGATGGGCTGGAGTCACAACTTAAGCAACATCTGGGTGTGACCAAGGCCAAGAAGCTGAAAATCAATGTGGTGCGGTATGCGGATGATTTTGTGATTACTGGAAACTCGAAAGAGGTACTGGAAAGCGAAATCAGACCTTGGGTGGAGCAGTTCCTAGCAGTGCGGGGGCTGCAGTTGTCACTCGAGAAGACGCGTGTCGTCCATATAAAGGAAGGCTTTGACTTTCTAGGTTGGAATTTCCGCAAGTACGACGGGAAGCTTCTGATCAAACCGAGTAAGAAGAACGTCAAGGCGTTCTATCACAAGGTGAAGGAGGTCATCGACGCCAACAAGATGGCGAAGCAGGAGTATTTGATTCGATTGCTCAATCCCATCTTGAAAGGCTGGGCGCTGTATCACCAGCCTGTAGTAGCCAAGCAGGCCTACAGCCGCATGGATAATTTGTTGTTTTATGCTCTATGGCGTTGGGCAAAGCGGCGGCACCCGAACAAGTCACTGCAATGGATCGGGAAGAAGTATTTCCGAACTCAAGGAAGCAGAAGTTGGGTGTTTGCCACCACGATGTTGGAGGAAAACGGGACGAAAAAGGAGGTCGCTCTGTATTCGCTTGCGAGTACACCGATCGAACGACACAGGAAGGTTAGTGGGGAGTACAACCCCTTCGACCCTTCCATGGAAGAAATGGGCGAGAAGCTGCGGACGGCACAGATGCTGAAAAAGCTGAAGTATCGCAAGCAGATTCTCAGTCTCTATCAAAGCCAGAAAGGACTGTGTCTGATGTGCAAACAACCGATTACGAAGGAAACGGGATGGCATGACCATCACATTATCCACCGCACTCATGGCGGTAGAGACACCCTGGATAACCGGGTACTATTGCATCCTATTTGTCACCAACAGCTTCACAGCCGTGGATTGACAGTGAACAAACCGGCTCCGCAAGGGGCTTTCTAAAGACTTGAGCCGTATGCGTTGAAAGGCGCACGTACGGTTCTTAGGGGGAGGCAGGCCAGTAATGGCCTGTCTCTACCCGACTTGCCTGCCTTGCCATGGACACCATGACCGAGAACGACTATCTGATCGCTTGGGGCCTCTACGCCTTCGCCGCTTTGGGCTGCCTGTTGGTGTGGATGCGCTTGACCCGCTGGATGTGGCGTTGGCTGCGTGAGCCATTGCGGCTGGCGATGATCGTGCTGCTGTTCAGCCCGACCATCATCGACCCGGTGAAGGACAAAGTCGCACCGGCTGTCGCCATTACCGCGCTCGACCTGCTGTTCAAGGTCGGCAACAACGCCTGGCGGGCGATTTCCGATCTGTTCATGTACGGCATGATCGCGTTCGGCCTCTATCTGGTGCTGGTGGCGATCCGTTTCCCCATCGAACGCGCCTCCAACGCCCGCAAGGAGCGTGAGGCTGCCAGCAAAGCCGCCGTCCGTGCCGACGAGCCTGAGGATGATCAACCGTTCGGCGGTGCCGGCGATGATCGTTACGGTCGTCCGCCCGTGCCGAGCAATCCTCAGCGGATGCGAGTCGAACCCCGTCTGTAACCTTGCCCCTGCGATTGAGCGAGAGTCCGAGCATGTGTGAGTTATTGGGCATGAGCGCCAATGTCCCGACCGATATCGTGTTCAGCTTCACCGGGCTGATGCAGCGCGGCGGACGCACCGGCCCGCACCGCGATGGCTGGGGTATTGCCTTCTATGAAGGCCGTGGGCTGCGGCTGTTCCAGGACCCGGCGGCGAGCTGCGAGTCAGAAGTCGCGAACCTGGTGCAGCGCTATCCGATCAAGAGCGAAGTGGTGATCGGGCACATCCGCCAGGCCAACGTCGGCAAGGTCTGTCTGTCCAACACGCATCCGTTTGTCCGTGAGCTGTGGGGACGCAACTGGTGTTTCGCCCATAACGGCCAGTTGGCGGACTTCCAGCCAGTGGCCAGTTTCTATCGCCCGGTCGGCGATACCGACAGCGAAGCGGCGTTCTGCGATTTGCTCAACCGTGTGCGTGCGGCGTTCCCCGAGCCGGTCGAGGTCGAAGAGCTGCTGCCTGATCTGGTGGCAGCGTGCGCCGAATACCGCAGCAAAGGCGTATTCAACTGCCTGCTCAGCGACGGCGACTGGTTGTTCTGCTATTGCTCGACCAAGCTGGCGCAAATCACCCGTCGCGCACCGTTTGGCCCGGCGCGCTTGAAAGATGTCGACGTGATCGTCGACTTTCAAGCCGAAACCACGCCTAACGATGTGGTCACCGTCATCGCCACCGAACCCCTGACCGAAAACGAAACCTGGACCCGTTACGAACCGGGTCAATGGAGCCTGTGGCGACGCGGCGAATGCGTCAGCCAGGGCCAGACCGAATAAGGACTCCTTGCATGTTGCTCAGTTATCTACGGCTGGTGTTGTTTGCGGCGGGCCTGTTGATCGGTGTCCAGGTACCGGGCTTCATCAGCGATTACGCCAAGCGGGTCGAGGCGCACCTGATCGAGGCGCAAGCCGGGTTGAGCGGGTTCCAGAACACCGCCAATCAGTTCTTCAAGGGTGACATGCAGGCCTTGGTGGCCCACTACCGCGCCAGCGAAGACCCGATCTTTCGCAGCGATGCCGACAGCCTGGGCAATCTGTTGACCCGTCAGGTGGTGTTGGACAAGCAATTCCAGGCGATGCAGGGCCCGTGGTACATCCGCTTCCTGCAAGTGGTGCTGGCCGCCGATCCGGATATCCGCAAGGAAACCTGGAATGGCTACAGCTACCAGATCCTGTTGACGCCCGAGGCGATGGTCTGGGGCATGAGCGGCGCGTTGCTGCTGTCGTTCGGGATCGAGTGCCTGTTCCGACTGATCGATTGGGTGGTGTTGGGTGGCAAACGCCTGCGCCAGAGCCGGCCGATCGAAGAGCGGGATTTGCGCGGCTTGTAACACCCTTGAACGTCAAGGAGCCGGCAAGCCGGCTCCTTGCTCGATTACCAATCAATCGAATAGGTCATGCTCAAGGTACGGCCTTCGGCGTTGGGGTAGGGCGCTTTGGCGTTGGCCTGGGCGAACAGGTTGACGTACGTGCGGTCGGTGAGGTTGTACACCCCGCCTTCCAGGCGACCGACCGGCAAGTACACGGAGCCGAGCAGGTCCACCAGCGTATAACCTTCGATGTCGCGCCCGTTGTTGTCCTTGGCGGCAGCGTCGTAACTGGCCAGGTGCATGCCTTGCAGGCGCAGGGAGTAGTCGTCTTCGGTGTAGCCGACAAACAGCGTGGTCTTGGCCGGTGAAATGCGTGTCGCCGGCAGATCGATCCATTTCCCGTTCTGCTGGGTCTCGCCTTTGGCCCAGGCATAGGTGCCACCCACCGACCAGTGATCGGTCGCGCGGTAGGTCAGGCTGTTTTCGATGCCGCGAACCCGCTCCTTCTGATTGATCAGACGCAAGACACGGCTATTGGCATCGTAGAACTGGGTCACGTCCGAGGTGTTTTCATAGACGGTGACGTCGGCCTGCCACTGGTCCCAGTCACCGCGCCAGCCCAGCTCGTAGCTGTCGACCTTGATGGCCTGGGCGTTGAGGCTCTGGATGTCGAAGGTGCTGTTCACGTCCCGCAAGAAGCGCTGGATGTCCGGCAGCGAAAAGCCCTGGCTGTAATTGGCGAAGACGTCCTGATGTTCGCTCAGGTGATAGACCGCGCCCAGGTTATAGAGCGTGGCGTCGTATTTGAGGGTGTCACCGGGCAGGATGGCGCGCACGCCGGTCTGGACGATCTGACCGTAGGCGATGCTGTCGGAGACCTCGCTTTCGATCCATTCGCGGCGCACACCGCCACGCAAGGTCCAGTCACCGATGTCCCAGGACATCTGCCCGAACAGCGCCTTGGTGGTGGTTTCGATATCCGGGCCCATCTCGTAAGTGGTGCCGGTCTTGGTGTAGGTCAGCCCTTTGAGGGTGTATTGGTCACCGCGCTGGCGGGAGCGTTCGTGATCATAGTCGGCGCCCCAGACCAGGTTGCCCGTGGCGCTGCCGATGGCCGGCAACGGCGTGTCGATGGCCGCACGCAGGCCGTACACATCCTGCACGCTGTTGTTGTCGGCGATCCCGGCCTTGCCCCGCGACAGGTCCGGGAAGAACAGCGCGTCGGCCCGGCGCCAGTAGCTTTCCAGTTGCAGGCCCTGGCCGTAGAAGTCGTTGTCGGTGTAGTTGAGGTTGGCCGCCTGGTTATGGGTGTAGGGCTGGTCGTCGAGTTTCAGTCCTTTGACCGCCTCGGCCTCTTGCAGGTTTTTCGGGTTTTTTGTGTAGTCAGTGTCCTGCTGGTCCTTGTAGTCCTGCAGCGACAGGCTGAGTTTTTTATCGGCATCCAGTTCGTAACCGAAACGACCTTGCAGGTCATAGGTGTCGGTGTCCATGTTGCTGCCCTGGGACGTGTCCTGAGGGATGCGATTGCCGTTGCCGTCGTACTGATCGTTGCGCTGGGTCAGGTCGGCGGACACGTACCAGTCCAGGGCATCCTTGCGCCCGGTCGCACTCTGAAAGGCCTCGTAGGCGAAACCCTTGCTGTTGAGGTTGTTGCCGGTGGTCAGGCCCAGTTTGCTGCTGTAGGCAAGGTCCTGACCCTGGTTGCGCTTGGTGATGATGTTGATGATGCCGCCCGAAGCACCGGCGCCATAAATGCTGCTGGCGCCGGAAACCACCTCGATGCGTTCGATACTGGCCGGCGCGATGCTGTTGAGTTGGCGGAAGTTGTCACGCGTGGCGTTCTGCGACACGCCGTCGATCAACACCAGCATGTTGCGCCCGCGCAGGGTCTGGCCGAAGTTGCTCATCCCGCCGCTGGACGGCGCCAGGCCGGGAACCAGTTGCCCCAGAATGTCGGAGACCCGACGCCCGGCGCCACTCTGTTGGCGGATCTGTTGTTCGTCGATCACCTGGACCGAGCCTGGAATCGAGGCAATGGTCGCTTCGCTGCGCGTCGCGGAAACGACGGTGGCTTGCATGTTCAATGTGCCAGGTTGCTGGTCGGTGTTCTCGGCCCAGGCCTGGGCGCTGACGGAGCCGAGCAACGGAATCAACACGGAAAGTTTGGTTCGGGTCATGAGGTGGTCTTTTTCTTAGTCGTGACAAGTGTGGGTAGACAAGATTGCGGGGGCTGGCGCGAAGGAGAATGAGCGCACCCAGCGGATCCCGATGGCGGCTAGAGCAACCGGCTGACGAGAAACCCTAGCCATTCGTTAGCGAGTGCCGTGGCCGCCAGCGTCAGGGTGCTGAGCCAGGCAACGCCCTCGATGAGGCGCAAGGTGTAATCTGGATCAGGCGTTGGAAGCAGCGCTGCGCGGCGGGCGCCAGGGCATTGCTCAAATGGTCGAGGGTGATGCGGCGGAACTGGAAGGCCGGAGTGCCGAGAGTTTGGCTCCAGTGTGAGAGCAGTTGCTGCTGTCTTTGCGTGAAAGCGCGCATCAAGTCCGACTCCTTCTGGACAGTGGTTTAGCTGAATGCGCGCAGAGAATACATTTTCAAAATATTAATGCAAATGATAGTAATTGCTTCTTGTGATATGGAAAGCTCCTTTTCAGAGTCTGGCCAGGGGTTTGCTCAAGACCATGTAGCGCTCTCCCACCTTCCGCGCATACTCCTCCAGCACCTGCTGACACAACGCCACAATCTCCTCAACCCATTCCACGCCCACTCGCCACGACACCACCACCTGCAAGTCGGGTGGTCGTTGATCGATGTCCAGCAAGGTCAATTCGCCGCGCGCCAGTTCTTCGGCCACCAGCACCGGCGGCAATGCGCCGATGCCAAAGCCATCGCGCAGCAGCCGGGTAATCGCCGACACCGAGTTCACGCAGTTCAGACGTGGCGCCGTCACGCCATTGGCCTGCATCAGGGCGAGCACTTCCTGATGCGGGTGAGAGTTTTTCGAGTAGGTAATGATCCGCTCTCTCGCCAGGTCGGCGATGCCTGAATACTCACGGTTGTACAGGGAATTGCTGGCGACAATCCAGCCCATGGGGTGACTGGCCAGTTCCAGGCTGCGCACGCTTTCCTGGCGCAGCAGGTCGGTCTGCAGGATCACATCGAGGAAGCCTTTTTGCAGCTGATCGCAGAGGTTGAGCGAGGTATCGGCCACCAGCTCGATTTCCACCAGCGGGTAGTGATCGGTCATCTGTGCCACCAGCGGGCTGAGCCAGGTGTGGATCACCGTGTCCATCACGCCGATGCGCACCCGTCCGGCCTTGCTCGAGCGGGTCTCGATCGACTGCTTGAGTGCCTGCATGGTGTCCATCATCTGCTCGGCGTAATCGAGCACCTTGAGGCCTTCGGGCGTCAGGCTCACACCGCGCGAATCCCGCAGAAACAGCTTTACCCCGAGCTCACTTTCAAGCACTGCGATGCGGCTGGAGATCGAGGCCTGAGTGGTGAAGAGCTTGTCGGCGGTCAGGCGGAAACTCTTGAGTCGGGCGACCCAGACGAAGGTCTCGAGAAACTTCAGGTTCATGGGATAAAGATTTCTTATGTCTAAGGCGGGTTTTTATTAGTTGGACGCAACAGGCGCGCGCGTCCAAAAATCGACGCATCCGGTTCCCACGATAGGCGTCGTCGGGGCTCAGAACAATACCAATAAAATCAGCGCGGAGATTTGCCATGAGTGCGCCCGACACCACCGCCATTGCGAAAGCCTCGTCCCGTCCGGGACCTTTCGACTGGTATCGCAACATCAATCAGCAGGAACGCCGCACCTTCTGGAGCTGCAAGATCGGCTATGGCCTGGACGGCATGGACACCCAGATGCTCAGCTTCGTGGTGCCAACCCTGATTGCCATGTGGGGCATCACCACCGGCCAGGCCGGGCTGATTCACACCAGCACGCTGATCGCTTCGGCCATCGGCGGTTGGGTGGCGGGGATTCTCTCCGACCGCATCGGTCGTGTGCGCACCTTACAACTGACCGTGCTGTGGTTTGCCTTCTTCACCTTCCTCTGCGGCTTTGCCCAGAGTTACGAACAACTGCTGATTGCACGGACCCTGATGGGCTTCGGTTTCGGCGGCGAGTGGACGGCCGGCGCGGTGCTGATTGGCGAAGTCATTCGTGCCCAGGACCGTGGCAAGGCTGTTGGCATGGTGCAATCCGGCTGGGCGCTGGGTTGGGGGCTGACGGCGATTCTGTATGCGCTGCTGTTCTCGGTATTGCCACCGGAAGACGCCTGGCGCGCTCTGTTCATTCTCGGCATCGTGCCGGCGATTTTCGTGATCTTCGTTCGCCGGTTGGTGAAAGACCCAGAAATTTACCGTGAGGCCAAGGCTAAGCAGGAACCGAGCAACCCGTCGAAGTTCTACGAGATCTTCGCCCCCGGCATGCTGTTCACCACGATTCGCGCTTCGTTGCTGACCACCGGCGCCTTGGGCGGCTACTACGCGATCACGTCCTGGCTACCGACGTTTCTGAAAAACGAGCGCGGTTTGAGCGTACTCGGCACCGGCGGTTATCTGGCGATGGTGATCGTCGGGTCCTACGTCGGTTATGTCATCAGCGCCTATTTGACCGACATCCTCGGACGTAAAAAGAACTTCATCCTGTTCGCCGTGGGCTCGTTCACCATTGTCTTGCTGTACACCCAACTGCCGGTCAGCAACGGCGTGATGCTGTGGCTGGGCTTTCCGCTTGGCTTCTTCGCCTCGGGGATCTTCAGTGGCATGGGGGCATTCCTGACCGAGTTGTTCCCTACACGCATTCGCGGTTCGGGCCAGGGTTTTTGCTACAACATCGGCCGGGCACTGGCGGCGTTGTTCCCGCTGCTGATCGGCCTGCTCAGCCAGACTGTGCCGCTGAGTGTGGGCATCGGTGCCTTTGCAGCGGTTTCCTACGGCGTGGTGATCCTCGCGGCCCTGAGCCTGCCGGAAACCCGTGGCAAGCAACTCGACACCCAGTAACTGATAACCTGCGGGGCTGTCTTACAGATATGTCCCGCAGCTGAAAAGAATAAAGCCTACAGGAGTGTTCAGTGTGAGCCGCCTGCTATTGAACTGCGACATCGGCGAGAGTTTCGGCAGCTGGACCATGGGTCTGGACGCGGAAATCATGCCCTTCATCGATTGCGCCAACATCGCCTGCGGTTTTCACGCCGGTGACCCGAGCATCATGCGCAAGACCGTCAGCCTGGCCCTCAGCCACGGTGTGCAAGTTGGCGCGCATCCGGCCTATCAGGATCTGGTGGGGTTTGGCCGCCGCTCCATGGCCTATGCCACCCAGGAACTTCAAGACATTCTGCATTACCAGATCGGCGCCCTCGACGGCATATGCCAGGCCCAGGGCGGGCGAGTCAGTTACGTCAAACCCCATGGCGCGATGTACAACGACATGATGGCCAACCCGGCGCAATTGCGCGCCGTTTTGCAAGCCGTGGCGTCCTATGACCGCAACCTGCCATTGATGTTGATGGCCACCCGTGACAACAGCGCGGCCCAACAACTGGGCGATGAATACGGCGTGACCCTGTGGTTCGAAGCCTTCGCCGATCGTGCTTACGACAGCGCCGGCAGACTGGTGTCGCGACAACTGCCGGGAGCGGTGCATCACGATCCGGAAAAAATCATCGAGCAGGCGCTGATCATTGCCCGTGGCGATCCGCTCACCGCCAGCGACGGCAGCGCCCTGCATTTGCAGGCCAATACCCTGTGCGTGCACGGCGACAACGCCAGTTCGGTCGCTGCCGTGCAACGCATCCGTGAAGCCTTGAACCGGCAGAGCGCGTCATGAAGCTGCGGGTAGAAGTGGTGGCGCTGGATTGCCTGATGGTGCGCCTGTTCGATGAAATTGCCGAAACCAACATGCCGTGGATGCTGGCGGCCAGCGAAAGTCTGCGCATGGCGTTCGCCGGGCATCTGATCGATCTGGTGCCGTCCTACACCACTTTGATGGTGCATTACGACTTGACCGCGCTGAGTCCTGCCCAGGCCCGGGAGTTGATTGCCCAGGCACTGATCGATCTGTCGCCCAATGCGCGTACGCGCGGTACCTGCCATGTGTTGCCGGTGTGGTACGACTTGAGCGTCGGTCCGGAATTGAGCCTGTTGTCGCAACGCAGCGGCTTGGCGGTGGAGGAGGTGATCCGTCGTCACTGCGAGCGTGAATATCAGGTGTTCGCCCTGGGCTTTGCGCCGGGCTTCGCCTTCATGGGGCTGGTGGAAGAGGTGCTCGCCGCGCCGCGTCTGAACACGCCACGCAAGAAAGTTGCCGCCGGCAGTGTCGGCATCGCCGAACGGCAGACGGCGGCCTACCCGGTGGTGTCACCGGGGGGTTGGAACCTGATCGGCCGCACGCCGGCCAAATTGTTCGATCGCCACCGTGACGGCTACAGCCTGATGCAACCCGGCGACACCGTACGGTTCGAAGCGGTCGACCATGCCGAATTCATTAACCTGGGCGGTGACGATACGCCATTGGAGGCCCAGGTATGAGCCGTCTGATGATTGAAGCGAGTACGGCTCTGTGCCTGTTGCAGGATGCCGGTCGATTCGGCGTGCGGCATCTGGGTGTGACCCAGGGCGGAGCGGCCGATTGGTGTTCGATGGCCTGGGCCAACTGGCTGCTGGGCAACGGACTGGATGCGCCGGTGATCGAAATCACCCTTGGCGGGTTCACCGTCGTTGCCGAGGAAGAATGCGTGCTGGCCTTGGCTGGAGCGGATCTTGGCGCGCAGGTGGACGGCGAAGCGCTGGCGCCATGGCGCAGTTTCAGGTTGCACAAAGGTCAGCGTTTGCAATTCACCCGGCCGTTGCTCGGCGCCCGGGCCTATCTGGCGGCGCCGGGTGGGTTTGATGCACCGAAAGTGCTGGGCAGCAGTGCAACGGTGGTCCGTGAGGAACTCGGCGGCCTGGACGGAATGGGCCATGCGCTGGGCAATGGCGCGTTCTTGAGCTACTCGGGGAACTCGCTGGTATTGCTGCGGGAGTTGCCGAGCGAATACGTGCCGGATTTCACCGGCGAGCCATTGCTGGATCTGGTGCTCGGTGCGCAGATTGGCGAGTTCAGCGGGCAGAGCCTGTTCGATGCGTTCAACAGCGTTTGGAGCCTCGACAGCCGAGCCGACCGGATGGGCATTCGCCTGTTGGGCACGGCGCTGCAGTACCAGGGCAAACCGATGATTTCCGAAGGTATCCCGTTGGGGGCGGTCCAGGTGCCGCCCGACGGGCAGCCGATTGTGTTGCTCAATGATCGGCAGACCATTGGTGGTTATCCGCGATTGGGGGCGTTGACGCCGTTGGCGCTGGCGCGATTGGCGCAGTGCTTACCGGGGGCGCGGGTGCGGTTGCGGCCGGTGGTGCAGGATGTCGCTCATCGTGAACATGTCGAGTATTTGCAGCGCTTCACACACCGCTAAAAGCTTCGCGAGCAAGCCCGCTCCCACATTTGATCTGTGTCGTGCACAAAACCAATGTGGGAGCGGGCTTGCTCGCGAAGAGGCCTTCACAGGCGACAAATTTCTACTTGGACAAAAACCGCATCCCTTCCTCCAACCCGCGAAGGGTCAGCGGATACATCTGGTCCTCGATCAAATCCCGCACGATATTGGTCGACGAGGTATAGCCCCAGGTGTCCTTCGGATACGGGTTGATCCAGATGAGCTTCTTGTACTTCTCCTTGAACCGCTGCATCCACACGTAACCGGCTTCTTCGTTCCAGTGCTCGACGCTGCCGCCCGCCTGGGTGATTTCATAGGGCGCCATGGCGGCGTCGCCGATGAAGATCACTTTGTAGTCGGCACCGTACTTGTGCAGCAGGTCCATGGTCGAGGTGCGCTCGGAGGTGCGGCGCATGTTGTTCTTCCACACCGATTCATAAATGAAGTTGTGGAAGTAGAAGTACTCCAGATGCTTGAACTCGGTCTTGCAGGCCGAGAACAGCTCCTCGCAAATCTTCACATGGGCGTCCATCGAGCCGCCGATGTCGAACAGCAGCAACAGCTTGACGGTGTTGCGCCGCTCCGGCCGCATCTGGATGTTCAGCAACCCGGCATCCTTGGCGGTGTGGTCGATGGTGCCATCGATGTCCAGTTCTTCCGCCGCGCCCTGACGGGCAAACTTGCGCAAGCGCCGCAGGGCGACCTTGATGTTACGGGTGCCCAGTTCAACGGAGTCGTCGAGGTTCTTGTATTCGCGCTGGTCCCAGACCTTGGCCGCCTTGCCCTGACGCTTGCCGGCATCGCCGACTCGAATGCCTTCCGGGTTGAAGCCACCGGAACCGAACGGGCTGGTGCCACCGGTGCCGATCCATTTGTTGCCACCGGCATGGCGTTCCTTCTGTTCTTCCAGGCGTTTCTTGAACTCTTCGATCAGCTTGTCGAGGCCGCCGAGCGACTGGATCGCCGCCCGCTCTTCGTCGGTCAGCGAACGCTCGAACTCCTTGCGCAGCCAATCTTCAGGGATCAGCGCTTGCAGGTGGTCGTCGAGCTTTTCCAGACCGTTGAAGTAGGCACCGAAGGCTCGGTCGAACTTGTCGAAATGCTTTTCGTCCTTCACCAGAATCGCCCGGGACAGGTAGTAAAACTCGTCCATGTCGGCGAAGGTCACGCGCTGTTTCAGCGCGTTGATCAGGTCCAGAAGCTCGCGTACCGAAACCGGCACCTTGGCTGCACGCATTTCATTGAACAGGTTGAGCAACATGGCGTTGACCCTTATCGGCTGCCGCGACGGCTCATGAACGCCAGACGCTCCAGCAGTTGCACGTCCTGTTCGTTTTTCACCAGCGCGCCGGCCAGCGGCGGGATGGCCTTGGTCGGATCGCGTTCACGCAGCACCGCTTCGCCGATGTTGTCGGCCATCAGCAGCTTCAGCCAGTCCACCAGTTCGGAGGTCGATGGCTTCTTCTTCAGGCCCGGCACCTTGCGCACGTCGAAGAACACGTCCAGCGCTTCGCTGACCAGGTCTTTCTTGATGTCCGGGTAATGCACGTCGACGATCCGCTGCATCGTGACGCGGTCCGGGAAGGCGATGTAGTGGAAGAAGCAGCGGCGCAGGAACGCGTCCGGCAACTCTTTCTCGTTGTTGGAGGTAATGATGATGATCGGGCGTTTCTTGGCCTTGATCGTCTCGTCGATCTCGTAAACGTAGAACTCCATCTTGTCGAGTTCTTGCAGCAGGTCGTTGGGGAACTCGATGTCAGCCTTGTCGATTTCGTCGATCAGCAGGATCACCCGCTCTTCGGACTCGAAAGCTTCCCAGAGCTTGCCCTTTTTCAGGTAGTTGCGAACGTCGTGAACCTTTTCCGTGCCCAGTTGCGAGTCGCGCAGGCGGCTGACCGCGTCGTACTCGTAGAGGCCTTGGTGAGCCTTGGTGGTGGACTTGATGTGCCAGGTGATCAGCCTGGCGCCAAAGGATTCGGCCAGTTGCTCGGCGAGCATGGTCTTGCCGGTGCCCGGTTCGCCCTTGACCAGCAATGGCCGCTCCAGGGTGATGGCGGCGTTGACCGCCAGCTTCAGGTCATCGGTGGCGACGTAGGCCTGGGTGCCTTCGAACTTCATCTGCTAATCCTCGAACGGTAACGCCGACCTGAACGAGGCAGGGCGGCGGCGCAATAAAATGGTCAGCCCCGACTATAACGCGGTGCCCGGTCGACTGTGAACGCAGACGGCTTATTCAGTCTCTGAATGGGGCGTCACATCTTGACTCAGTCTCGGCTGTTGGCCAGTATCGAGCTATCGCCATGTTGGCGATAGCATGCCCGGCATGTCTACTAAATACCGATTTCGAGATACGTATCGCATTCAGTTGCGCGAAAAGGATCATCCACCGCCACACGTTCATCTGACAGGTGGCAGGCTAGACGTCATGCTGAGCCTTGAAACTGTAGAAGTGATGGTGGGCAAGGCGCCGCCGCTGATTCTCAGGGAAGCTCTGGAGTGGGTCAGAGCTCACCAGAACCAATTGCTGGAGGATTGGAAACGATGCTACCCATGAAACGACCACGGCTATCGGCAGTGCAAGCGTTGTCGGATTATCGTCTGGCGCTGACATTTATCGATGGCCAGCAGCTGCTGCTCGATTTGAGCCGCGACCTGCATGCCTATCCAGGCCTGCAACCTTTACAGGGCGTCGCTTTTGAGTATGCAACGTTGGGTGACGATGGCTGGAGTGTCGAATGGCCTGAACTTGATATCCAGATTGGTGCAGACACTCTCTACCTGGATGCCTTGGCGCAAAATGCAGCCGACGAGAACACCCGAATCTTTATTGATTGGCGTGCTCGCACCGGGTTGCCGCTAAATCAAGCGGCTGAAGCGCTGGGGGTCAGTACCCGTAGCATCACCCGATACAGCAGTGGTCGCGAAGCGGTGCCGCGATCGTTAGCCTTGGCCTGCCTGGGGTGGGACTTCCTGCAACAGCAAACGAATTCATCCCGTGCGGCAGAAGACACTGGCCGGTACATCGTCACGCGCAAAAATTAGCCTGCATCCGGCTGGGGGCGTTCATACCGCGCATTGAACGCCTGGATGAAACCATTGCGTAAAATCTGTAAAAAAGCCTGGAATGCGCTGACATCTTTTTGATGCACGTTGCCCTTGAGTTCGACCCGTGTCGCAAACTGGTTTTTGCCCTGGTTTTTCAACACGGTCTCGGTACCGCCGACGAGGGCTTCCCAAATCGAGCGAAACAGTCCTTTGTCCTTGCTTTCCACATCCTGCTGCCAGTTGAACACATCAACATCGCGCAGCAGTGGCTTGATGTAGCCGGTCAGTCGCCCCTTGCTGGCTGATGCTTCGATCACCACGTCGCCATGGCCGGCATTGAAGTCGAACTTGCCGTAGGCCGCGGCGAAGTCGTTCAAACGCTTGAGTTCGATATCCGTGCTGCGCAAGCGAAACTCGAAGTCTTCGAAGTCGCTCAAGGGATCGAAAGTCGCCGTGGTTTCCAGTGGCGCGTGCCCCAGCAGCAGGGCTTTGCCTTCGAAGCGCGCATCACGCTTGCCTTTGGTGTCGACCACGTTGGTCAGGTTGTAGATGTTGGCATCCACTTTTGTGGCATTCATGTTCACGGGGGGCTTGGAATTGAAGTTGCGAAAACTGATCTTGCCGTCGTTGATCCGCACTTCGTTCAGGGTAATGGGCAGCAGCTTGCCTAATTGTGCTCGCCAGTCGGTACCCTCGCCGGTCTGGGAATTTTTCTTGTTGGCCCCGCCGTCGACGAAGTTGACCTCGGGATTGATGAACCGCACCTCGGCTACTACCGCCCGGTCGTACCACAGCGAATGCCAACTGACCGAGAGGTCGATCAACGGCGCGTTGACGAAGGGCACCGGAACCTTGCCATCGATCTTGACGATTTTCAGTCCGTTGATTTTGTAGGCCCCGCGCCACAGGGCCGGGTCCACGTCGGTGATCTGGCCGCGGTAGTCGCCCATGTTCGCCAGTCGCTCATTGAGGTAGTCGCGCACCAGATAGGGCAAGGCGATGTGGAGCGCTATCAGCAACAGAACGAGGCCGATGAGGGCCCGCAGAGGCCAACTGTATCGACGTTTCATGGCGGCAAATCTCTGGCGATCTAAAGCCATTGACTGCACTGATAAGCGGACGTTCGACCTGACTGGACGCCTGCGGGCAAGAGGGCTTACCTTGATGCCCTATTTCAATGCTGTCGTTAAGGACCCAGCCATGAGCCGCATTTTCGCTGACAACGCCCACTCCATCGGCAACACGCCGCTGGTGCAGATCAATCGCATTGCGCCGCGTGGTGTGACCATCCTGGCCAAGATCGAAGGGCGCAACCCGGGTTACTCGGTCAAGTGCCGGATCGGCGCGAACATGATCTGGGATGCCGAGGGCAGTGGCAAACTCAAGCCGGGCATGACCATCGTCGAGCCCACCTCCGGCAATACCGGCATCGGCCTGGCCTTCGTAGCCGCCGCCCGTGGCTACAAACTGATGCTGACCATGCCGGCGTCCATGAGTATTGAACGCCGCAAGGTGCTCAAGGCACTGGGTGCCGAACTGGTGTTGACCGAGCCGGCCAAGGGTATGAAGGGCGCCATCGAGAAAGCCGGTGAAATCGTTGCCGGCGACCCGTCGAAGTACTTCATGCCGGCGCAATTCGACAACCCGGCCAACCCGGCCATCCACGAAAAAACCACCGGCCCGGAAATCTGGAACGATACCGACGGCGCGGTCGACGTGCTGGTGGCAGGCGTCGGAACCGGTGGAACCATCACCGGGGTTTCACGGTATATCAAGAATACCCAGGGCAAACCGATACTCTCGGTGGCGGTGGAACCGGTAGTGTCGCCGGTGATCACCCAGGCCCTGGCCGGTGAGGAAATCAAGCCAAGCCCGCACAAGATCCAGGGTATCGGTGCCGGTTTTGTGCCGAAGAACCTCGATTTGTCGATCGTCGATCGAGTGGAGCTGGTCAGTGACGAAGAGTCTAAGGCCATGGCCTTGCGCTTGATGCAGGAAGAGGGAATCTTGTGCGGGATTTCCTGTGGTGCCGCCATGGCGGTGGCTGTAAGGCTGGCGGAAACCCCGGAAATGCAGGGCAAGACCATTGTCGTGATCCTGCCGGATTCCGGTGAACGTTACCTGTCGAGCATGCTGTTCAGTGATCTGTTTACCGAACAGGAGAATCAGCAGTAAGTGCTAAGCATTGGCGGGTCGTGGCTGGTGTGACGGTTGAGGCGTTGTCGCGGGTTGCGATCCATTGATCTGGTCCGGTTGATGATGGATTGCATCAGCCAGCGTTCAGGCACCTTATGTTAATGAGTACTTTATTGCACATTCATTAACATTGAATGTTGAAAAGTGCAGGTTTTCACCGGCTCAGCAGTGTTTAACATGCTGGGCAGCCACGTCGGGCAATGGACGTGGTGCCGTGTCGTTTATCTTCAAAGGAGTTGTTGATGACCTTATCGGTTGCCGCGAAGGCATCGTTGTTGTTGCTGTTTCTCGGCAGCACCCTCTATGTGCATTTGCGCGGCAAGGCGCGCCTGCCGGTTTTGCGCCAGTTCGTTAACTATTCGGCACTGTTCGCCCCCTATAACGCCTTGATGTACCTGTTTTCCGGTGTGCCTTCGAAACCGTATCTGGATCGCAGCAGGTTCCCGGAACTGGATGTGCTCAAGGACAACTGGGAGATGATTCGCGACGAAGCGATGCACTTGTTCGACGAGGGGTATATCCGCGCGGCGGCAAAGAACAACGACGCCGGATTTGGCTCGTTCTTCAAGAAGGGCTGGAAGCGTTTCTATCTCAAGTGGTATGACAAACCGCTGCCATCTGCCGAAGTCTTGTGCCCGAAAACCGTGGAGCTGGTCAGCAGCATTCCCAGCGTCAAAGGCGCCATGTTTGCCCTGCTGCCGGGCGGCAGCCACCTCAACCCGCATCGTGATCCGTTTGGTGGCTCCGTGCGTTATCACTTGGGCCTGTCCACCCCCAATTCCGATGATTGCCGCATCTTTGTCGACGGGCAGGTTTACGCCTGGCGCGATGGTGAGGACGTGATGTTCGACGAGACCTACGTGCACTGGGTCAAGAATGAGACGGAAAAGACCCGCGTCATCCTGTTCTGCGATATCGAACGCCCGCTGAGCAATCGCCTCATGACCCGCATCAATCGCAGTGTCAGCGCTTGGCTGGGTCGTGCTACTGCCCCTCAGAACCTTGATGACGAGCGAGTAGGAGGCTTCAACAGAGCCTACGCCTGGAGTAAGAGCTCCAGCGATAAATTCAGTGGTGCGGTCAAGCAATGGAAGCGGCGCAATCCCAAGGCGTACCGCGTGTTGCGGCCGGTTTTGGCGGTGGTGGTGCTGGGGTTGCTGGCCAAATGGTTGTTTGGTTGATGCCTTAGCTGTCCAGCCGCTCAAAAGAAAAGATCGCCAACAGGCGATCTTTTTTTTATTTACGGGAACTTTTTCATAGCTTTGTAGTACGATTCGCCCTCGTAAACACCCTGAGTCCGCAGTGAAGTGACGCTGTGTCGGATTTACGCTCAGGATACGTTGATTGCTCCTGTCGTTTTAGGCTTCATCAGCCTTATTGGCCTGTTTTTTGCGTATCTCCAGGGCTGGGGTTCGTTTTACATGGAGTTTGTATACGAGATGTTCGAAAGCCCACCTAAATCAGGCTGAAAGCCTAGAAGGTCGTACTCAAGAACGTAATCCAAGCCATGCGGAAATACCGCTGATGGCTAGGTGTAAGCGTTGCTTGGGATATTGCGTGGGAATTCGGTTGTGCAGTACTGATTCCTCGCACACAGCCTGATTAAACAAGCTCTGAAAATGATTCGATTCCTTATCGTGTTGATTTTGTTAAAGAAGTACTAACTGACATTACACCCGTCATGTACACGGAAGGAAACTTTGTGGGTATCTTGGGATCCAGCGTTCTTGATTCTTGCGCCAGCACCACGTTGAGTGATTGCCGAACTGAAAAAGTCGCAATACTGATGTGTTCCTACAATGGAGAATCGTTCTTAGCCGAGCAACTGGAGTCATTTCAGCAGCAGTCTCACTGTGACTGGATTGTCTATGTCTCGGACGATGGCTCCCAGGACCGAACGCTGGACATCCTTCAAGCCACAGCCACCCAATGGGGCGGGGGGCGTCTCCAGGTTTTCAGGGGGCCTCGCAGAGGCTTCGTCGCAAACTTCCTTTCGCTCACTTGTCGGGCAGACATTCACGCAGACTTCTATGCGTGGGCTGATCAGGACGATATCTGGAAGCAAGATAAACTCGACAAGGCAATAGCCTGGTTGAAGTTAATCCCGGAGAGTGTGCCGGCTCTTTACTGTGGTCGTACCGAGCTGATTTGTGAGTCAGGTTTACCTTTTGGTTTCTCTCCCAAATTTGCTCTTGCACCGCATTTTTCCAATGCGCTGGTGCAGAACATCGGAGGTGGCAACACCATGGTGTTTAACCACTCCGCACGCGCGTTGCTGCAAGAAGCAGGCGACAATCTGAATGTACCTTCGCATGACTGGTGGGCGTATCAGTTGATTTCCGGTGCGGGTGGCTCTGTCCACTATGACCCTGTCCCAACGGTGCTGTACCGCCAGCACGATGAAAACGTTGTAGGGACCAACTCCAGTTGGTTGGCACGCCTCAAGCGCTTGCGCATGGCGTTCAGGGGGCTTTTTTACGAATGGAATACTCAAAATATTCATGCTTTGGAATCTATGCGTCATCGATTGAGCCAAGAGCATCGAGTGAAGCTTGATCAATTCAAGGCGGCGCGTAGCAAACCACTTTTACCAAGGATTCTGGGTTTCAAGCGTGCCGGTCTGTACCGGCAGACGGTCGCTGGAAATCTGGGGCTGATCCTCGCAACTTTACTGAAAAAGATCTAAATCAATGACTATCTTAGTAACTGGCGGTGCAGGCTTCATCGGTGCGAACTTCGTATTGGACTGGCTGGCTCAATCTGATGAGACCGTGGTCAATCTGGACAAGCTGACCTATGCAGGCAACCTGGATAACCTCAGCAGCCTGGCCGGTAACGAGCGGCACGTATTTGTGCGTGGAGATATCGGTGATGGCGCCCTGGTGGCCCGCCTGCTGGAAGAGCATCAACCTCGCGCGATCCTGAACTTCGCCGCCGAGTCGCACGTTGATCGCTCCATTCATGGCCCGGAAGACTTCATTGAGACCAACATCGTTGGTACGTTCCGCTTGCTGGAAGCCGTGCGCGCTTACTGGAAGGGCCTGGCATCCGATGCGCAGCAGTCGTTTCGCTTTCTGCATGTGTCTACCGACGAAGTCTATGGCTCGCTGGCCAAGGATGAAGCCGCGTTCAGCGAAAGCCACCAGTACGAGCCGAACAGCCCTTACTCGGCCAGCAAGGCCGCCAGTGACCATCTGGTACGTGCCTACCATCACACCTATGGCCTGCCGGTACTGACGACCAACTGCTCGAACAACTACGGGCCGTATCACTTCCCGGAAAAACTCATTCCGCTGATGATCGTCAACGCACTGGCTGGCAAGGCATTGCCTGTCTACGGGGATGGCCAGCAGATTCGTGACTGGCTGTATGTCAAAGACCACTGCAGCGCCATTCGCCGCGTGCTGGAAGCCGGCACCGTGGGTGAGGTCTACAACGTGGGCGGCTGGAACGAAAAGCCTAATCTCGACATCGTGCACAGGGTCTGCGCCTTGCTCGACGAGATGCGTCCACGCGCCGACGGTCAGCCTTACAACGCTCAAATCACCTACGTGACCGATCGTCCCGGGCATGACCGCCGTTATGCCATCGACGCTCGCAAGCTTGAGCGCGAGCTGGGCTGGAAACCGGCAGAGACCTTCGAAACCGGTATCCGTAAAACCGTACAGTGGTACCTGGACAACCAGGATTGGGTCAGCAACATCCAGTCGGGCGCCTACCTTCAGTGGGTAGAGAAAAACTACGCCGGGCGTACTGCATGAAAATTCTATTGCTCGGTAAAAACGGCCAGGTCGGGTGGGAGCTGCAACGTAGTCTTGCCCCCCTGGGCGAGTTGCTCGCACTGGACTCCCGCAGCCCGGATTACTGTGGCGATCTGAATGACCTGGCGGGGCTTGCTGCCACCGTACAGCGCTTTGCGCCCGACGTAATTGTCAATGCCGCGGCGTATACCGCTGTCGACAAGGCTGAAAGCGAATCACAGCAGGCACATCGGGTGAATGCCGAAGCGCCAGCAGTACTGGCCCGGGAAACGTTGGCCCTGAATGCCTTGCTGGTGCATTACTCCACGGACTATGTATTCGCCGGCGACGGTGATACCCCATGGCAGGAAAGTGATCCGGTCGCACCGTTGAGTGTCTATGGCTCCAGCAAACTGGCGGGCGAGCAGGCGATTCAGGCCAGTGGCTGCTCGCACCTGATTTTCCGTACCAGTTGGGTGTATGCCGCACGAGGTAACAACTTCGCCAAGACCATGCTGCGCCTGGCCCGTGAGCGCGACAGCTTGAACGTCATCGACGATCAGTTCGGTGCACCGACCGGGGCAGAGCTGTTGGCCGATGTCACTGCCCATGCTATTCGCAGCACCATCGCAAGCCCGGAACTCGGTGGGCTCTACCATCTTGCGGCCTCTGGTGAAACCACCTGGTGTCGCTATGCGCGCTTTGTGCTCGAACGAGCCGAGTCGGCAGGTGAAAACCTCAAGGTATCTCCAGCCATGGTTGGAGCTATTGGCACAGAGGCTTACCCAACGCCGGCACAACGTCCAAACAATTCCCGTTTGAATACTCAAAAACTGCAAAAGGCCTTTGCGTTGAACTTGCCTGAATGGCAAGTCGGCGTGGCACGGATGCTCACAGAAATACTAGAGAAATAATTATGCTTAATCGTAAAGGAATCATCCTGGCCGGCGGCTCGGGGACTCGACTGCATCCTGCGACATTGGCGATCTCCAAGCAGTTGCTGCCGGTATACGACAAGCCGATGATTTACTACCCGCTGAGCACGCTCATGCTGGCCGGCATCCGCGATATCCTGATTATCTCCACTCCTCAAGATACTCCGCGTTTCGAGCAATTGTTGGGTGATGGCGCCCGTTGGGGCCTGAACATCTCCTACGCAGTGCAGGCATCGCCGGATGGTTTGGCGCAGGCTTTCATTATCGGTGAAGACTTCATCGGTAATGACCCGGCTGCCTTGGTGCTCGGTGACAACATTTACCACGGCCATCATTTCAATGAGCTGCTGGCGAGTGCCATGGTGCGCCAGGACGGTGCCAGTGTTTTTGCCTACCACGTCAATGATCCAGAGCGTTATGGCGTTGTTGAGTTCGATGCTCAGGGCAAGGCCATCAGCCTGGAGGAGAAACCTCTCAAACCTAAATCGAACTACGCTGTCACCGGCCTGTATTTTTACGACAACCAGGTTGTCGAGATCGCGAAAAACATCAAGCCGTCGCCACGTGGCGAACTGGAAATCACCGACCTCAACCGTGTCTACCTGGAGCAGGGCAACCTGTCGGTAGAAATCATGGGTCGCGGTTACGCCTGGCTGGACACCGGTACTCACGACTCCTTGCTGGAAGCGAGCCACTTCATCGCCACGCTTGAGCACCGTCAGGGCCTTAAAGTTGCCTGCCCCGAAGAGATCGCCTTCCGGCAGAAGTGGATCAGCGCCGAGCAGCTTGAAGCGCTCGCTGCCCCACTGATGAAAAATGGCTATGGCCAATACCTCAAACGCCTCCTGCGCGAGACGATTTACTGATGAAAGCTATTCCGCTAGCGATACCTGACGTCGTACTGTTTGAGCCCAAGGTTTTTGGCGATGAGCGTGGTTTTTTCTTCGAAAGTTTCAATGAGGCGCAGTTTTCTGAGGCCATTGGCAAAGAAGTTAAATTCGTTCAGGACAACCACTCCCGCTCGGTAAAGAACGTATTGCGTGGGTTGCATTATCAGATTGAGCAAGCACAGGGAAAGTTGGTGCGAGTGGTGTCCGGTGAAGTCTTTGATGTAGTCGTGGACATTCGTAAATCATCCCCGACATTTGGCCAGTGGGTGGGTGAAATTCTGTCGGCTGAAAACAAGCGACAACTATGGGTGCCTGAAGGTTTTGCCCATGGTTTTGTGGTGCTTTCAGAAATAGCAGATTTTCTTTATAAAACTACTGATTATTACGCGCCTACATGTGAACGCTGCATTCGTTGGGATGATCCGACCCTTGCGATCAAATGGCCAATAAACGAGCCGCCGAATATTTCTGCGAAGGATTTGCACGGTGTCTTGTTTGCAACAGCTGAGGTTTTTAATTGATGCAGCACTTTTCAGCTTCACCCGAAAAAATGATTGGTAACCTCTGGCGAAATCGCTCACTTATCAAAGCATTTACCAGACGAGAGATTTTGGGACGCTATCGTGGATCCGTTCTTGGTTTGTTATGGTCGTTTTTTAATCCGCTTCTGATGTTGGCGGTTTATACCTTCGTTTTTAGCGAGGTTCTTAATGCACGTTGGGGTGTAGGTAGCGATTCAAAGGTAGAATTTGCTCTTGCATTGTTCGCAGGTCTAATGGTTTTTAATCTCTTTGCAGAGTGCATTAATCGTGCGCCAAGTTTAATTCTCTCCAACGTGAACTACGTGAAAAAAGTAGTATTCCCGTTGGAGGTATTACCTTGCGTAGTCCTGAACTCGGCTCTGTTCCATGGCGCAATAAGTCTGTGTGTCTGGTTGGTAGCCTATAGCATTTTTTATGGTATGCCGCACGCTTCAGTGCTCTATTTGCCGCTTATCATTATTCCCTTCATCTTTTTTATTCTGGGTGTTAGTTGGCTGCTTGCTTCATTAGGGACGTACCTCAGAGACATATCTCAGTTTGTCGGTGTTCTGACGACAGTAATGATGTTCCTGTCGCCCATCTTCTATCCAGCTACGACGCTGCCTGAAAGTACTCGCTATTTGCTATATCTCAATCCGCTTACGCCGGTAATCGAGCAAACAAGGGATGTGCTTTTCATGGGTAAAGATCCTGACTTTTCTATGTTGGGGGTTTACTGGATCGCCACTATCTTTATCGCCTGGCTAGGTTTCGCTTGGTTCCAGAAAACACGGAAAGGGTTTGCTGATGTCCTCTGAAATTTCCATCAAAGTAGAAAACCTCAGTAAGTGCTACCACATATATGAGCAGCCGCGCGACCGACTGAAGCAGTTCTTTCTACCGCGCTTTAAACGCTCGGTAGGAATGCAACCTGGTCAGCACTATCGCGAGTTCTGGGCGTTGAGGGATGTGTCGTTTGATGTTAAGCGAGGCGAGACAGTAGGAATTGTAGGACGCAACGGCAGTGGGAAGTCAACTTTGCTGCAAATGATTTGCGGCACGTTGAACCCTACACATGGCAGTGTCCAGACGAAAGGGCGAATTGCTGCACTGTTGGAATTGGGTTCAGGCTTCAATCCAGAGTTCACCGGGCGTGAAAACGTCTATATGAACGCCTCGGTACTTGGCTTGGAAAAAGAAGAAATCGATGCTCGATTCGATGAGATCGCGGCATTTGCGGATATCGGTGCATTCATTGAGCAGCCAGTAAAAAACTACTCCAGCGGCATGATTGTTCGATTGGCGTTTGCTGTCCAAGCGATGATTGATCCGGATATTTTTGTTGTGGATGAAGCACTTGCTGTAGGAGATGAAAAGTTTCAACGCAAGTGCTTCGCGCGCCTTGAAGAACTAAAGAATAAGGGTACATCCATTCTTTTTGTGTCACATTCCGCGGCAAGTATTATCGAGTTTTGCGATAGAACACTCTTTCTTGATCAGGGTAGCAGGCTCATGTTTGGTCCGGCACCACAGACTGTGCGTGCTTATCAAAAGCTAATTTATGCGCCCGATTCAGCATATAAAGATTTAGTAGATCAATACCGTCTTGCTGATCAGTCAGGCGACGTGATGATTACTGAAAGCACAAAAGCCCCGGTTTCTGGGCCTGAAACATCTTCGTTTAATGCATTTGATCCCGGGCTTGTACCCGACACGACCGCAATATACAAAGTGCAAGGTGCGGAAATAAAGTCTATCAAAATACAGGATGCTGAAGGCCGCGTTGTAAACATCCTGGAATCGGGAGGGACCTATTTTTTTGAGGTTGCGGGAGACTTTTTAGATGACTTTTCCGGCATCTACTGGGGGCTGCATATTCGAAATGTGTCTGGCGCAATCGTCACTGGGCAGCGATATCCTGAAGATGGAAAGTATGTCGAAGGGATTCAGGATGGCAGTAAATTCAGCATTAAATTTTCATTCAAAATGAGTTTGTTGCCAGGCGTGTATTTTGTGGGCGGAGGTGTTTGGTCTAGCCAGGAGCCAAATTGTGCTCACCGAATTTTGGATGCAGTAATGTTTCGTATCGCGCCTAAGGAAAAGCAAAAATCGTTTGGGTATGTTGACTGCTCCGCAAGTGAGCCTTCATTAGATTTGAGTTAGTGGGGTAGTTTTCAGTTGATCGGTTCGCTGCTAGCGCGACTCGATCCTGAGGCCACAGCAACATAATCGAAATATTTGGGGGGCGTGTGAAAATAGTAGGGGTTGGGTTAAATAAAACTGGAACCACCTCGCTCGGTGAATGCATGGTTCACTGGGGGTTGAAACATATTTCCTGTAGTCAGGATGCTTTCAATTTGTGGCGCGATGGACGTTATACAGAGCTCCTTGAGTGGGTGGCTGAATACGATAGTTTTGAAGATTGGCCTTGGCCGTTAATTTATAAAATGATTGACGAAAAGTTTCCAGGTTCGAAATTTATCCTTACAAAACGAAAGGATGCTGATACATGGTTCAAAAGTCTCTGTCAGCATGCCGACCGTACCGGTCCTACTGAGTATAGAAAATATATATATGGTCATGAAATGCCCCACGAGCATAAAGATGAGCATATAAAGCTTTATTTGAATCATTTGGATGCTGTTAGGGAGTATTTTAAGGATCGTCCTTCTGACTTGTTGGAGGTCTGCTGGGAAGACGGCGATGGTTGGGCATCATTGGCGAATTTTCTTGGATTTGATCTCCCGGAAATTGAGTTTCCACATGCAAATAAAAGCCCATCTAGAACAGTAGATGATTGCGTCTGTGAGGTTGTATGACTGATTTTATTGATTGGCCGCAGATGGACAAGGATAGTTTGCTTCAGTATCTCCGTTTTAACAGCTATCGTTCGGAGCGTTATGGTGTTCTTTACGTCTCGACACCTAAAGTTGCCTGTACTTCGCTTAAATGGTGGTTTGCTGCTTTGGAAGGGAAGGTCCAAGTATTGCGTGCCGTCACGGATAGTGGAGAATCAGATCCAGATTTGATTATTCATGATAGTTTTCATAAAGTGGCCCCTGACGTCATTCGTTTAGCCCCTGAGATTATTGAAAGTACACTTACTTCGGACTCGTTCTTTCGATTTGCAGTCGTTCGAAATCCATATAAGCGGATTTTTTCGGCATGGCAATCAAAATTATTGCTACAAGAGCCTTTGCAGATAGGGCCATACACGCGTTGTGAATTTTTTAATCATCCTATAAAGTCATCTGCAGACATTGCAGCAGCTTTCGAAGGTTTTCTTGAGCATCTTGTGAGCAGCGAGGCTCCCACGTATTGGGATCTTCACTGGACCCCTCAGGCACAGTTGCTTCGTCCAGATTTAATTAGCTATTCCAAAATTTTCAAAATAGAACAATCGGAAGAACTTGGTGCTGCGCTTACTGAATGGGCGGGTGAGTACATACCAAATCCTTTCGCCGGCCGTCGAGCAAATGAAAGTTTGATTCCCTATCTTTCGGAGTTTGTGACGCCGCGTAGCTCTGAACTGATACAGATTCTGTATGACCAGGACTTCACTGTCTTTGGCTATGATAAAGAACCTCCGGTAAGCAAGGAGGTTTTCTCGGAAGCTCAATTCGACATTACATTCAAGGCAATTAAGTTTGTTCGGGCGCGACACCGACGACTCGGCGAGCGTAATGTGCAATGCACGAACCTCAGCCAAGCGATTGTAGAACGAGACGCTCATATTTCAGCACTCAATCAAGCGATGGACGAGCACGCCTTCCAACTTGCGCACTTGAATCGGGTAGCTGCTCAGCGTGACACCCAGATCGCTGATTTCAATCAGGTTGTGCTCGAGCGAGATAGTTTAATTACCAGTCTGGAGCACACGGTTTTCGAGCGTGACACACAGATTGCTGGTCTCGGCCACGATATTGTCAAGCGTGACACACAGATTGCTGGCCTCGGCCACGATATTGTCAAGCGTGACACACAGATTGATGGTCTCGGCCACGATATTGTCAAGCGTGATACCCAGATTGCCAGTCTCGACCACGATATTGTCAAGCGTGATGCCCAGATTGCCGGTCTCGACCACGATATTGTCAAGCGTGATGCCCAGATTGCCGACCTCAACCACGATATTGTCAAGCGTGATGCCCAGATTGCCGACATCAACCAAGAGATTGCCGAGCATCAGATCCAGATTGCCAGTTTGAATCAGGCTATTATCGAGCGCGAGATTCAGATCAGTACTCTTGTCCAGAGCGTTGACGAGTATCAAAGCCAGGTTGAGGGGCTTAACCAAGTGGCTTCCGAACTCGACGTTAAAGTCGAGAACCTCAAACGCATCGCTGTTGAGCGCGATGACGAGATCGAGAACCTCAGCCAACTGATCGCCGTGCGCGAAGGGCAAATAAGTGGCAGCGAGGAATCGACAGTTGAATACGAACGTAGATTAACTAATCTCGGTCAGACGATTGCCACACAAAAGGCTCAAGTTTCTCACCTTGAGCAGATCGTTGTTGATCGTGACGGACTGATTGCTCGTTTGTCGCATACTATTCAAGAGCGAGATGAGGGGCTAGAAGGCCTCAGCCTGCGTCTTGTTGAGCACGAGGGCGAGATTTCGACATTGAAAGGGCATGCGGCCCGACTTATGTTGGATACCGAATGGCAGGTGGAAACCGCGCAGCATGAATTGAGTCGGCTCTTGCGCTCACGTTCCTGGCGTTTGACAGCACCATTACGCAAAATCGTTAGTACTTTCAGGCCTAAAGCTAAGTTATCGAATACTTCCTTCACTGGAAAAGTAACTGACTTTCTGCGAGTACGTAGAGATCTCGCGAACAGATCCTCCATTCGTCAGATCCGGGCCAGTTCTTTTTTTGACGCCGATTACTACGTTACCACCTATCCTGATGTGTCTGCGGCACGCATGGCGCCGGCAACACATTATTTTCTTTATGGCTGGAAAGAACACCGAAACCCTTCCATTGCGTTCAGTACAGCACAGTATCTTTTCGATAATCCCGATGTCTTGCAGGCTGGCATCAATCCACTGTATCACTATTTAAAGTGGGGCAAAAAAGAAGGGCGTCAAGCCCCACCACTGAATGTGTTTGAAGATCAAGTTTCGACTCCTGATTTAGAGCATTCCATTTCAGATCAGGATTTTTTGCAGGTGCAGGGCGAGTGTCTCTCGCCAAGTAACAATAATGTTTCGATTGCCGGGACCGCTGCCGATTTCGAAAACGAAGCGGTTGCTGTCGAGTGCAGCACGACTCTTGAGGATTGTGCCTTTGAGATTGTCGACTTGCCTGTAGAAACCAGCGAGCGTGAAGTCGAAGTCGAAGTCGAAGTCGAAGCGGGCAACTTGGCTTGTGAGCCTCACAAGCACAACAACGACGTGACGGCGATGGACGCGGCTTCGATGGCAATCATTGAGGCAGAGATTGAGGCGATTGCCAAGTCTGGACGTTTTGATGAGTCTTTCTATCTCTCGATGTACACAGGATTGAATATCGAGAGCAGCGAGGCAATCAGGCACTACTGCGAGCGTGGTTGGAAGGACGGTCTTAATCCATCGGATGATTTCGATACCAAATCCTACCTCTCTACCTACAGCGATATTCGCAATGCGAACCTGAACCCGTTTTGGCACTATGTAGTGGCAGGCGCTTCTGAGTTAAGGCACGCAGTTCCGGATTCGGCCACTCGCTACGAAAACTCCATTCGTTTTGGAGTTTCGGATGTTGATGTCAAATTGCTTGCATTTTTCTCTTCACCTGACTGGGTTTCACTCCGTAATGGTAGACCAGCTTCCAAGGGAAGCTCCCAGCCATCTTTACCTCACGACGAGTTGGGGTTTTATGACAGTTACAACGGGAAGGTGCTTGAGCACCAGACATCGCTTGCCCAACAGCATGGACTACACGGCTTCTGCTTTGAGTTGAGTGACAATGGCAGTGGCGCGTTACGCGAGCCTGTCGACCTCTTTCTTAAGCTTAAAGAAATCGATTTCCGTTTCTGTGTTCAATGTGAGCTGAATTCAGATGACATGGCTGAGACTCTTCTCACCAGGATCACGCGGGCCATTACTGATGCACGATACATTAAGGTTGATGGCCGGCCAGTAATTGTCATAACGCTGTCCTGTAAATCGCAATACACCAGTCGCGTTCTTGGTAAGTTAAGATCTGATCTTGCAAAGGAAGGTGCGGGCGAAGTTTTCCTGATCGTCAGGAATGTATTGATTGGCGCAGATACCTCAAAAGTATATCTGTCGAATTTTTGCGATGCAGTTCTCGATCTTCCTGTTAACCCGGTTCCGGATGAAACCGGAAGCTTCATGCCGCTGAATAAGAATGGGGTAGATGTCGTTCCCTATACTGTTATTGCTTCGCAGGGAGTTTCTCGCTGTCAAAACGAGTCGGTCAGTTCTTGCCCGCAGTACCACGCTGTCACGCTGGGTCGTGATAACACCGCGCAAAAAACAGAGCGACCACTCATCTATTCCCGTTTTCATGTCAGAGATTATCGTCGGTGGCTTGATGCGGCAATTCTGAGTGCCAAACATGCTCATCCTGAAGACCGTCGATTTGTATTCGTGAATGCCTGGAATGATTGGAACGAAGGGCTGTTCCTTGAACCTGACAGGCAGGGCGGTTTTGGTCGATTGAATGAGACGACAAGAGCGCTTCTGGGTATTGCCTCGGGCGCATCGATGCCCAAGGTTTCAGTGATTGTTCCGAATTACAATCATGAGCGTTTTTTACGCCGTCGGTTAGATAGCATCTACGGACAGACCTATAAAAATATTGAAGTAATTCTCCTGGATGACTGCTCGACGGATCAAAGTCGGGCGCTGCTAAATCAATATGCGAATGCAAACCCGGAGACGACGCGAACTCTATTTAGCGATGTGAACTCGGGTGGTACTTTTCGGCAGTGGGCAAAAGGCATAAAAGCCGCTACAGGTGAACTTGTCTGGATCGCCGAAAGCGATGACTATTGTGATGAGCGCTTTCTGGAAGTTCTTGTTAATACGTTTGAAGATGAGGCAGTACTACTCGCCTACGCGAAGTCTGTCTTTGTCAGTGTCGACGAAGTACCAATGGTCGACGAGTTCAAGATGTATGTGAGTGACTTGGAGTGCGCGGATAAATGGAACGCATCCTACGTCGAGACTGCTCATAATGAAGTTAAAGCAGCACTCGGGATAAAGAACACTATCCCCAATGCTAGCGGTGTTCTGTTCAAACGCCCTGTTGAGTTGGCTTTGCTGGACGATGAGGCATGGCTGTCAATGTCCGCAGCTGGTGATTGGGTCTTCTATCTTCACCAAATTAGAGGGGGGAAGATTGCCTACTGCACTGAGGCGACAAATTTCTTCCGTCGATATAAAGGTAGTGCCGCCGAAAGTACTTATAAAAAAGAAGTTTTTTATCATGAGTTGGGGCTGGCCGGACGCACCGTACAAGAGTTGTATAACGTCCCACTTGCATTGCTTGAGCAGTCTCAAAAGAGCTGTAAAGAGCTTTACGACTATCATTCTGTCGGAGATGAGCAGAAATTCCTCTCATGGTACCGACCAGATTGTATATTGCGCGCGCGGGAGGAACGGAAACCGAATATATTGATTTCGACAATGGGCTTCTATCCAGGTGGGGCTGAAATTTTGCCCATCAGGATGGCTAACGAATTCAAGCGGCAGGGGTTGTCAGTTATTCTCTTGAGTGCAGGGTTGAATCCGCGTGAAGACGGAGTTCGACGTATGCTGAGAAACGATGTCCCCCTCATCGAGACATCTGATGTCGACGCGGTGAAAACCATCATCCGCGACTTTGGAGTGGAAGCATTAAATACGCATCAGTGGCATATTCAGAAATATCCTCTGCATGTTCCAGATGTATTTGATGAACTGGGTGCTCATGTTGCGTCGCTCCATGGCATGATTGAACATGGTGATGCTTTTGGAGTTACCGAAGCGCAACTTAGAACCGCTGATAGTGGAGTCACTACTTGGGTCTATACCGCTGATAAAAATCTGGGACCGTTCTCGAAATTTTCGCTCTACGATCAGTCTTCACCGCGATTCGTCAAGCTGCCAAACGGCATGATGCCGTCTGCTGTAGTACCGGTTCCACGTGCGCATATGGGTATTCCTGAAGAAGCATTTGTCTTGTGCTGTGTTAGTCGTGCGATTCCCGATAAGGGGTGGGCTGAAGCCATTCTGGCCGTGGAATACGCACGCAAATTATCAGGGCGCGATATTCGTCTTATCCTGGTAGGAAACGGACCGGTCTACGACGAGTACTGCAGAACAGGTACACCGGATTTTGTTTACCTGGCGGGATTCAGTGAGAACTCGGTTGGCCACTATGCTTCGGCAGATATGGGCATTATGTTAACGACGTTTAAGTCTGAGAGTTTCCCTCTGACGATCGTCGATTGCCTCTTTGCAGGTAAGCCTTACATTGCGTCTGCTGTAGGCGATATAAAAAATATGCTTTCAACGCAAGATGATATCGCGGGGGCAGTTATCGGTCTAGAAGATTGGGAGGTCCCAATTAAAGAGGCGGGCGCGGTCATTGCTGCATTCGCCACCGACAAAGTTAGATATAACAAGGCGTCGGAACTTGTTCCTTTAGTGGCGAATAGATATAAGATTGATGTTGTGGCCAAGCAGTACGTTGAGATTTTCCAAAGAGATATTCTGTTATCTCGAATTGAGGCCGATAGCAATTGTTAAGGATCATTGTGAAGGGCTCCCGACGCGTGCTTGAAGTTGTTGCGCGCGTCGTTTACATGACGACTTTCAAAGTTGCCGGTTTTTTGCGGTACTGGCGTCGCAAATTAAGGTCGCTTATACATCTTTGCCGGGCAGTACCAAAGGTTGTGTCTTTTTATCAAGGCTCGATGCTTTTGACTTTGCGTCGGGTTGTGGGCGTGTTTAGACGGGAAGGTTTTAGCGGAATCAAACGTCGTGCTCATGTTTTGATGGGAGGGTTGGCAAGTAGTAAAGGAGAGAGCGAAACGGCCTTGTATGGTGAGGGTATATCCCTGGACCCGGAGTTCAGACCAAAAATTTCGGTCATCGTTCCGAACTTTAATCATGCCGGCTATTTATCCGAACGGCTCGAGTCGATTTACAACCAGACTTATAGCAATATCGAAGTGATTTTGCTGGATGACTACTCGAGCGACGAGAGTCTCGCGGTTCTGCGCGAATATGCCGAACGCTACCCTGAAAAAACCATCTGCCAATTTAACGAAAGTAACTCAGGAGGTGTGTTCAATCAGTGGAAAAAGGGCTTGGAATTGGCTTCCGGGGAACTTGTTTGGGTGGCAGAAAGTGATGATTACTGCTCAGTTAATCTGTTAGAGGGCTTAGTCGGTAGCTTTCAAAATGAGGCGGTTCAACTCGCTTTCGGGCGGACCGAGTTTGTCTCGGAAGCGCCCGCCAGAACAGTTTGGACCTCGGAAGATTACTTGTCCGATCTTATGCTTGATATATGGGCGCGCCCTTTTGTGAAGTCGGCTCATTCGCTGGTGAAGTCGGGGTGGGTGGTGAAAAACATTGTACCGAATGTGAGCGGTGCAGTGTTTAGGAATCCCGGGAAACTGGCGCTACTCGACGATGCACGATGGGCTGCGTTACGGATGTGTGGGGACTGGGTGTTTTACTTGTCGATCATTCGTGGCGGATTGGTGGCTTATAATCCAGAAGTAACAAATTTTTATCGGCAACATGCCCTCAATACATCAGTTAATGCGCAGAGAGAAGATCTGTATTATCGAGAGCATGAAGTGGTGGCTCTCTATTTGGCCGGCTTGTACAAGTTGGATCGTGCGGATTTTGAGAGACAGGAAAAGCAGCTGTATTTGCATTGGTGCAGAAAAAAAGGCGAAAATCGGCTTGAAGAGTTCAAGAAGCTATATGATATAGAAAGAATAATTCGAGATGCGGTAGTTAGAAAGCCTAATATTGTAATGTGCGTTTATGCGCTTGCTGCCGGTGGTGGCGAGACATTTCCGATTATGCTTGCAAATCTGCTGTACGACAGAGGCTACGCGGTGACGCTTCTTAATTGTAAGGAGCAGCCAACTGAACCAGGAGTTCGGTCGATGTTGTCTGATTTTGTTCCGTTGCTGGAATTGGGCAGACTTGAACTGACTGAAGCGGTTTTTGCAGATATGGGCGTTGAGTTGGTGCACTCTCATCATGCTTGGGTCGATATATCGCTGGCGACATTGTTGATTAATAGTCGCGAGATTCGACATGTTGTGACCATGCACGGCATGTACGAAATGATGCCATCGGCTCAATTGACCCAGCTTATGCCATTGCTGACACGTCAGATTGATTGCTTTATCTATACAGCTGAAAAGAATCAGGCGCCTTTTTCTTCGGAATTCCGCCAGGATAAAAATTTTTGTAAAATCGATAATGCTTTGCCGGCAAAAAAGATAATACCGGTACCACGAACCGAATTGAATATTGGTAGTGATGATTTTGTACTGTGTTTAGTTGCGCGGGCTATTCGGGATAAGGGCTGGGAAGAGGCGATAAAAGCCGTTGAAATAGCGAATGTCCGCTCTGCTCGTAAAATTCATCTGCTTCTAATTGGGGAAGGGCCAGAGTTCAGTCGCCTTAAACCTTTGGTTGTTAATGAATTTATCCATTTTCTAGGTTTTCGTTCAAATGTTCGCGACTATTTCGCAATCTCTGACATAGGGTTTTTGCCCTCTCGGTTTGAAGGTGAGAGCTTTCCGTTGGTGTTGATCGATTGCTTGCTGAGCGGAAAACCATTACTGGCCAGTAATGTCGGTGCAATCCGTTATATGCTTGAATCACCAGAGGGGTTGGCTGGTGAGTTGTTCGAGCTTGATAGCTTGAATATCAATATTGACGCGTTGAGTGAAAAAATTATTCGATTGGCAAATGACGATATTAAATACAGACGACTTTTGCATTCTGTTCCATTTGCTGCTGAAAAATTCAATACCGGAATAATGATAGACAGATATGAGGAAGTCTACTTGGGGCAGTTTGCCGATGTAGAGGCGAATAGTACCTTGAAGCGTATAGGGGATTATAAATGAGTGGCTTTAATATGGGTCTCGTGGCCTCGAAATCGCGTTGTCTTGTCTTGGGTGGGCGAGGGTTTATTGGCTCCCATTTGATAGATAAACTGCTTGAACAAGGGTATTCAGTACGCTGTTTCGATCGTCCGCACGTCACGTCATTGGGCCATACTCACCTTTCGAATCCTCGCTTCGAACTCTATGAAGGAGACTTGATTAGTGAGGCAGATATTGCCGAAGCGATGGAAGGGTGCGACGTCTGCTATCATTTGGTGTCAACTACGCTGCCAAAGTCTTCAAATGCGGATCCGATATTCGATATCGAAAGTAATGTCCTTGGCACGATTCGTTTGTTGAGTCGTGCAGTTAAAGTTGGGTTGAAGAAGATTGTTTTTGTATCTTCGGGTGGCACTGTTTATGGTCGGCCTATACAGTTGCCTATTTCCGAGATGCACCCTACTGATCCAGTTTGCTCTTACGGCATTAGCAAGCTGGCGATCGAGAAGTATCTTCATCTTTTTCATTCTCTTTACGGCTTAGACTACACGGTATTACGTCTATCTAATCCCTTTGGCGAGCGACAGCGTACGCATGCAAGCCAAGGGGCCGTTGCGGTATTTCTCGGTCAGGTGATGCGTGGCGAACCAGTCGAAATCTGGGGGGACGGTTCCGTGACACGAGACTACATACATATTGCCGATGTGGTCAGCGCTCTGTTGAGTGCTCTTGAGGTGGCTGGTGATACTCGCGTATTTAACGTCGGTGGAGGGTATGGGCTTAGTCTTAACGGGCTACTCGACGCAATCGAGAGAGTGACAGGGCGCGTTGCAGACCGTAGGTACTTGCCCGGGAGAGCATTCGATGTGCAGGAAAGTGTCCTCTGCATCGAGCGAGCCCGGCAGTTTCTTGACTGGTCCCCCAAGCTGGATTTTGAGCAGGGGCTGGAGCGATTTTCGGCATGGCTGCAGCTTAATCCCGATGCACAGTGAGGGTCAGTCACCCCGATAAAAAGGTAGCTTATCTCTACCTCTTTCGATAAATCGGAGAGCATTTAACCGTTTCGAGTTGTATATCGAGCAATGGCGGTTATCGCTCTCCAGAGTTTTTCATCTTTACGGCTTCTAGGATGGTTGAGACAGAGTCGCCGATGGTTACTCTGTTAGCCACGATTTCAATCTCAGCAGCAAGCGGCGCCTCATACGGACTCCCCACCCCCGACAAATTCGGCAACTGCCCGGCCCGGGCCTTCTTGTACAACCCCTTCACATCCCGCTGTTCGCAGACCTCCAATGGAGTGCTGACGTAGACCTCGACAAAGTTATCTTCCCCGATCAGTTCCCGTGCCATCTGCCGCTCTCTCCTGAACGGTGAAATGAACGCCGTCATGACCACCATCCCGGCGTCCATCATCAGTTTGGCTACTTCGGCGATTCGGCGGATGTTTTCTACGCGGTCGGCGTCGGTAAATCCCAGATCCTTGTTGAGGCCCTGGCGGACGTTGTCGCCATCAAGCAGGTAGGTGCGATAACCATTAGCGTGCAGTTCGACTTCGAGTGCGTTGGCCAGTGTCGATTTGCCCGAACCGGACAGACCGGTGAACCAGATGACCTTGCCCTTGTGGCCGTTGAGTTTCTCGCGGTTTTCACGGCTGATCGATAGGGCCTGTTTATGCACGTTTTGCGCGCGTCGCAGGCTGTGGGTGATCATGCCGGCGGCAACCGTAGCGTTGCTGATGCGATCGACCAGGATGAAGCTGCCAAGGGTCTTCGAGTGTTGATAGCTGTCGTAGACCATTGGTTTGCTGATGGCAAGCGTACACACGCTGATATCGTTCAGCAGTAGTTGGGTGCTGGCGTCGTGGGCCAGGGTGTTGATGTCCACCCGGTACTTGATGGTGGTGATCGAGGCGCTGGCCCATTGCGAGGCGAGTTTGATGTCGTAGTTGCGGCCGTGCAGCCCGGCTTCTTCGTCCATCCATACCAGCGTTGCTTCAAACTGGTCCGTGGTTTCCAGCGGGCTCTTGCTCAGTGAAATGATGTCGCCGCGAGATGCATCGATTTCCCGGTCGAGCTTCAAGGTGACGGCGTCACCACGCTCGGCCTGTTGCATCGAGCCGTCCATGCTGACAATTTCCGCCACCGTTGCGGTTTGACCGGAGAGGGTCACGCGGATCTCGTCGCCGACTTTGACCTTGCCTTCGCCAACATAGCCGCTAAACCCGCGGAACGAAGCGTTCGGTCGATTCACCCACTGCACGGGAAACACCAGGCGTTCGGCTTGCGGTGCGGTGATTTCCGCAGTTTCCAGGTAACCCATCAGCGTTGGGCCGTTGTACCACGGCGTGTGAGCCGAGCGCTGGGTGATGTTGTCGCCCTTGAGCGCACTGACAGGAATGGCCGTGATCTTCTCAAAGCCCAGCGTCTGGGTGAATGCCTGGAAGGTTTCGACGATACGCTGGAAGGTATCCTGATCAAAGTTGACCAGGTCCATCTTGTTCACGGCCAGCGCCACGTGACGGATGCCCATCAGTGATGTCAGGTAGGCGTGTCGCCGGGTCTGGGTCAGGACGCCTTGCTGCGCATCAACAAGGATGATTGCCACGTCGGCAGTGGACGCACCGGTAACCATGTTGCGCGTGTATTGCTCATGCCCCGGCGTATCGGCCACGATGAATTTGCGTTTGGCAGTTGCGAAATACCGGTAGGCCACATCGATCGTGATGCCCTGTTCACGCTCCGCCGACAAGCCGTCGACCAGCAACGCAAAGTCGATGTCAGCACCTTGGGTGCCATATTTCTTCGATTCGTTTTTCAGGGTCGCCAGTTGATCGTCGGTCAATTGCCGGGAGTCCCACAGCAGGCGACCGATCAGGGTGCTTTTGCCATCGTCGACGCTGCCGCAGGTGATAAAACGCAGCAGGTCCTGGCCTTGTTGCTGTTCGAGGTAAGCCTCAATGGTCGAGGGCTGTTGCGGGGCGATTACCAAGGCTTTCGGGGCCATCAGAAGTATCCTTCTTTCTTTTTCTTTTCCATGCTGGCGGAGCTGTCACTGTCGATGGCTCGGCCCTGTCGTTCGGAATGACTGGAGTCCAGCAGCTCAAGCAAAATGTCGGCCACGGTGGTGGCATTCGAATCCATTGCGCCGGTCAGCGGGTAGCAACCCAAGGTGCGAAAGCGAATGTTCCTGGCTTCGATTTTCTCGCCAGGCAACAGGGGCATGCGGGCGTCATCGACCATGATGGTCATGCCGTTGCGCACCACAACGGGACGCTCCTTGGCGAAGTAAAGGGGGACCAGCGGAATGTTTTCCTGGTAGATGTATTGCCAGATATCGAGTTCGGTCCAGTTGGATAACGGGAACACACGAATGCTCTCGCCCGGTTTTTTACGCGTGTTGTAGAGGTTCCACAATTCGGGGCGCTGCTGTTTCGGGTCCCATTGGTGGCTCTGGGTACGGAACGAAAAGATGCGTTCCTTGGCCCTGGATTTTTCTTCATCGCGGCGTGCGCCGCCGAACACCACGTCGAACTTGTATTTGTCCAGCGCCTGCTTGAGGCCTTCGGTCTTGGTGATGTCGGTGTGCAGTGCCGAACCATGATCAAAGGGGTTGATGTCCTTGCTGATGGCTTCCGGATTGATATGCACCAGCAGGTCCATACCGCTTTCTCGCGCCATCAGGTCGCGGAAGAGGTACATTTCCTGAAATTTCCAGCGCGTATCGACGTGCAGCAATGGCAGTGGCGGTGGAGAAGGGTAAAAGGCCTTGCGCGCCAGATGCAGCATCACTGCGCTGTCCTTGCCCATCGAGTACAGCATCGCGGGATTTTCCGCCTCGGCCACCGCTTCGCGGATGATTTGCAGGCTTTCGGCTTCAAGATGCTTGAGGTGGGGCGTGCGCACTTTCAACGCATCGACCGGACCGATTTGGCTGCTTGTGTCCAGTATGGCCGGGTACCCCAACAGTCCAAGCTCAACCTGATCTGGCGCAGTGGTCTGCCTGCAGGCGTTGACCAGACGACCACTGGGGAAGATGACGATGCTCTTGGCGATGTGGGCCTGCAGGCGACGCAGCGCTGCGGTAAGCGATTGTGCGTCAACCGGTTCGATCCCGAGTGGCAACCAGTAGCGCGCACCTCGGGCATCGTTGGCGTGCAAGACGTCCGTGCCGTCAGCGGTGCGATGCAACTGGGCATATAGCACCAGCTTGCGTTTGATCCGGGCCTTTTCAATCTCCCAGTCCAGAACCGAGGGTGTCGGACTGCGCCCGGATTCGTCGCTCAGGTTTTGTGCATTGAGTGTGTCAGGCAGGAGTGCAAGCTCATGCAAGCGTCGTTCGGCGGTGCGCTTGGTGTCAGCTTGTTTGAGTCGATTGAGATGGACAAAGGCCTGCTGCGTATCCCATACAACCGGGGCATCGAGGCCAAGAAGATCGGGGTTTGCCACTGGATATCTTCCTTGTCGCAAAATGTTGATTTTGCTTTTTTGTATTCTGATTACTATGTGTTATCGAGTGTTTTCGATTTGTTTAGCAATTAAATCACAAGTTGCGACATTGATTCATTGAAAGTTTACGTGCCTGCACTACAAAGCCGTGTCACGCAGTAATCCTTTGCCATTCTTGTGCAGCGCTGGTTATAGTCAGCCCTCGGCAGGTTCATGACCTGCTTTTCTACTCCTGAAAAAGATCAGCCCAATGCCTGCATCCCTCATCAACGCGGTAGTCGATTCAGCGGTCAACGCTGGCGTCGTGCCGTGCGGGAAACAGCAGCCCGGGCAGATCAGTCATTACCCCCCTCCTGTCAGTCGCACGCCAGTGTGCGCGGTGGTCTCACCGCCAAGCGTTGGCATTTCGGGCTGATCAGCTGCTTTGTGCTGTTCCCAAGCACGTCTGAAAAAGCGCCCGCCTGAAAAAAACGACTGAATTTCAGCTTTTTGCTGAGTTGGCTTTTTGCCTGACTACAGGTGGTCTTCATGTTTGTCCTTTCGAAAAAGTCCGCGCTCGCGGCGGCGTCCACGAGCCTGTTCGTTCTGCTGTGGAGCAGCGGGGCGATTTTCTCCAAATGGGGGCTGGCCCACGCGTCGCCTTTCGCCTTTCTGATGTTTCGTTTCGTCATCGCCCTATGCGGTCTGGTGTTGCTGGTGCCGTTGCTCAAGCTGAAGTTGCCCAAGGGCGGCAAACCGATGCTGTTTGCGATGGCCACCGGCGTGGTGTTGTTGGGGGCGTATCAGATTTTTTATCTGCTGGCCTTGAACCTTAAAGTCACGCCCGGGGTGTTGGCGACCATCATGGGCGTGCAGCCGATCCTCACCGTGGTGCTCATGGAGCGCCAGCGTTCCTGGAGCCGGATGTTCGGTCTGGCCCTGGGGCTGACCGGGTTGGTCATGGTGGTCTATCAGGGCATCGGGCTGGCCGGGATGTCGCTGGCCGGGATGCTTTTCGGTCTGCTGGCGCTGGCGAGCATGACGTTCGGTTCGATCATGCAGAAACGCATCACCGACAACCCTCTCGGCACACTGCCGGTGCAGTATCTGGCCGGACTGTTGTTGTGCGGGATTTTCGTACCCTTCCAGCCGTTTCACTTCGAGCACAGCAGCGGCTTCATCCTGCCGGTGCTGTGGATGGGGCTGGTGGTGTCGGTGCTGGCGACGCTGTTGCTCTACCGCTTGATCGCCCGGGGCAATCTGGTGAATGTCACCAGCCTGTTTTACCTGGTGCCGGCGGTCACGGTGGTGATGGACTATCTGATCTTCGGCAATCGCCTGGCGATGTTGAGCTTGTTCGGTATGCTGTTGATCATCGTCGGTCTGGTGTTTGTGTTCCGTAAACCTGCATAAACCCGAGAAGGCCTGGAGCAATACTCCGGGCCTTTTTCATTTGGCCAGCGCGTGCTCGGCCTGCGAAGGCGTCATCCGCAACGCAACAGTTCTACCGGTCAGCCAGCAAGCCCGGTTTCACAGCAGCCGGCTTCAACACCAACCACAACGCCAGCGCAATCAACAACCCGCCATAGATATGCGCCATCGACAGCGGCTCATCGAGAAACAACGCCCCCCACAACACGCCGAACAGCGGGATCAAAAAGGTCGTAGTCATCGATTTCACCGGACCAATCGAGCTCAGGAGCCGGAAGTAAACAATGTACGCAAACGCCGTGCATCCCAGGCCCAACCCCAGCAACGAGAGCCAGACACTCCAGCCGCCCCAGGTCGCGGGTGGCTGGCTGATCACGCTGAAGCCGAACAGCGGTAGCAGGAACAACGTCGCGCCGAGCATGCTGCCCAGTGCCGACAAACGGCTGTCGAGACCACCAGCCTGATCGAGCCAGCGACGGGCCAGAAACCCCGCAAATCCGTAGCAGGTGGTCGCGAGCAGGCAGGCGACGGCACCCATCAGCAGTTGCATGTCGAACGCCACTGGGCCGGCACGGGTCAGCACGCCCACGCCGAACAGTCCCAGGAACACGCCGCCGAGTTTGGCGCCAGTGAGCCTTTCATGGAAAAACAGGCCGCCAATCAGCACACCCATCAAGGGGGTCGTGGCGTTGAAAATCGACGAGTAACCGGCAGGTAGCACCTGCGCGGCCACCGAATAAAGCGTTGCCGGGATGCCGGAGTTGATCACCCCGAGCAGCATCACGGTCTTGAGTTTGCCCTTGAAATCCCAACTGATGCGCATCAGGCCGAGAATCACCAGCAGTCCGGCAGCGGCTATCGATACACGGAAAAAAGCGGTTGGAATGCTGCCAATCACCGGTGCGATGATGCGCATGAACAGAAAACTCGCACCCCAAATGGCCGCCAGGGACAGTAAACGGAAAATATCGACGGGGTTCACAGCGCGGTCCTTCCTTGGGGGAGGGGCGAAAGTGTTGCTGAGTGTGTGATCGATGGCAACCGAAAACCGGGCATTTAATTCACCCGGAAAATTACGCTTCTCCTGCACCCGGTTCACTGGCTAAGCTCAAGCCTCCTGAATTCCCGCAGAGGTCTCACCATGCCGCAGCAATGGCCAGCCGCCGATATCGCCCGCTTGATCCTCGATGGCTTTGACGATTACCGCGAGCATTTTCGCCAGATCACCGACGGCGCCCGGGCCCGCTTCGAGCAGGCCAAGTGGCAGGAAACGCAGACGGCGTCGGCGGCACGGATCAACCTGTACGAAGACAAGGTCGGTGAAACGGTAGAGCGACTGCGCACCGCGTTTGACGCCGACACCCTGGACGTCAGCTGCTGGCCGCTGGTCAAGAGCGCCTACATCAGCCTGATCGACCTGCGCTTCGACGATGAACTGTCCGAGACCTGGTACAACTCGATCTTCTGCGGGCTGTTCAGCCATGACCTGATCAGCGATGGCTGCATGTTCATCCACACCACCCGGCCGAGCCTGCGCCGTGCCCGGGCCGCACAAACCCGCACCTACAAGCCGCAAGGCCAATTGTCGGCGATGCTCTCCAGCATCTTCGCCGACTACCGCTTCAGCGAGGATTACGCCGACCTGGCCGGTGACCTGAAGCGCCTCGAAGCGCAACTGCGCGAGAACCTGCCGGATTGGGTGTGCAAGGACCCGGAGCTGAGCGTCGAGCTGTTTTCCTCGGTGCTGTACCGTAATAAAGGCGCGTACCTGGTGGGGCGCATCTACACCGCCGACGAGCAATGGCCGCTGGCGATTCCATTGCTGCACCTCGAAGGTCGCGGCATCCAGATCGATGCGCTGATCACCGATGAGGCGGACGTATCGATCATCTTCTCGTTCACCCGTTCGTATTTCATGGTGGATGTGCCGGTGCCGGCGGAGTTCATCGGCTTCCTGCGGCGTATCCTGCCGGGCAAGCACATTGCCGAGCTGTACACCTCGATCGGCTTCTACAAGCACGGCAAGTCGGAGTTCTACCGGGCGCTGATCAATCACCTGGCCAACACCGACGACCAGTTCATCATGGCCCCCGGTGTGCGCGGCATGGTGATGAGCGTGTTCACCCTGCCGGGTTTCAACACCGTGTTCAAAATCATCAAGGATCGTTTCTCGCCGTCGAAAAACGTCGACCGTGCCACGGTGATCGAGAAGTACCGCCTGGTGAAAAGCGTCGACCGGGTCGGGCGCATGGCCGATACCCAGGAGTTCGCCGATTTCCGTTTTCCGCTGAGCAAGTTCGATCCGGCGTGCCTGGAGGAACTATTGGAAGTCGCGTCCTCCACGGTGTCGGTGGAAGGTGACACGGTGCTGATCCGTCACTGCTGGACCGAGCGCCGCATGACCCCGCTGAACCTCTACCTGGAAAACGCCAACGAGGCGCAGGTGCGCGAGGCCCTGGAAGACTACGGGCTGGCGATCAAGCAACTGGCGGCGGCCAACATCTTTCCCGGCGACATGCTGCTCAAGAACTTCGGAGTCACCCGTCACGGTCGCGTGGTGTTCTACGACTACGACGAGATCTGCTTCCTCACCGAGGCCAACTTCCGCCACATCCCGCTACCGCGCACCCCGGAAGACGAAATGGCATCCGAACCGTGGTATTCGATCGGGCCGCTGGACGTGTTCCCGGAAGAGTTTCCGCCATTCCTGTTTGCCGATTTCGGGCAACGCAAGTTGTTCGATCAGTTGCATGGCGAGTTGTACAACGCCGATTACTGGAAGAGCCTGCAGGAAGCGATTCGGGCGGGGAAGGTGATTGATGTGTTTCCGTATCGGCGTAAAGGTTTGGACAACGAGTAGTTCTCACCGACGCCATCGCGAGCAAGCTCGCTCCCACATTTGACTGCGGTGTGCCCCGATTTTGTGGTCGCTGTAGATCCAGTGTGGGAGCGAGCTTGCTCGCGATCGGCCGCGCAGCGGTCGTAAAATCTGCGACAATCCGCACCCTTGCGCCACTAGACGACTGAATTGCGTACCCGATGACCGACGAATCGCCCTCCATCGACAAACTGCTGAAAAACCTCGATCACGCCATGCTCGCCGACCGCCACCGGCTGCGGCGGCAGTTGCTTGAGCTGCGCAAGAAACCCGACGAGGCCAGGCTGGGCCAGTGGGTGACGCGGATGCAGGCGTCCTGCGAGCAGGTGCTGGCGCGCAAGGCCAGCCTGCCGGTGATTCGTTACGACGACAGCCTGCCGATCGCCGCCAAGCGCGACGAAATCAAGAGGGCGCTGGAAAAGCACCAGGTGCTGATCATCGCCGGCGAAACCGGTTCGGGTAAAACCACCCAGTTGCCCAAGATCTGTCTGGAAATCGGTCGCGGCCAGCATGGCTTGATCGGCCACACCCAGCCACGCCGGATCGCTGCGCGCAGCGTCGCCAGCCGGGTCGCCGAAGAACTCGGCACTCCGCTGGGCGCGCTGGTCGGCTATCAGGTGCGCTTCGAGGATCAGAGCGATTCCAGCACCCTGATCAAGTTGATGACCGACGGCATCCTGCTGGCGGAAACCCAGAACGACCGCTACCTGGAACGCTACGACACGATCATCGTCGACGAAGCCCACGAACGCAGCCTCAACATCGACTTCCTGCTCGGCTACCTGAAAACCCTGCTGCCGCGTCGTCCCGACCTGAAGGTCATCATCACTTCGGCGACCATCGATCTGGAGCGTTTCTCCAAGCACTTCGATGACGCGCCGATTGTCGAGGTGTCCGGCCGTACCTACCCGGTGGACACCTGGTATCGCCCGCTGACGCTTGAGCAGGACGAAGAGGGCAACCGCGTCGAGGACGACCTGACGGTGGATCAGGCGATCCTCGCCACCCTCGATGAAATCGCCGCCTATGAGCGCAGTGAACGCCGCAGTCCCGGTGACGTGCTGGTGTTCCTGCCCGGTGAACGCGAGATTCGCGACGCCGCCGACATGCTGCGCAAGGCCCAGCTCAAGCACACCGAAATCCTGCCGTTGTACGCGCGCTTGTCGCCGGCCGAACAACAGCGGATTTTCCAGTCGCACCCTGGGCGTCGTGTGGTGTTGGCGACCAACGTCGCGGAAACCTCGCTGACCGTGCCGGGCATTCGCTACGTGATCGACAGTGGCACCGCGCGCATCAGCCGTTACAGCTACCGGGCCAAGGTCCAGCGCCTGCCGATCGAAGCGGTTTCCCAGGCCAGCGCCAACCAGCGTAAAGGCCGGTGCGGACGGGTCGAACCGGGCATCTGTGTACGCCTGTACAGCGAAGAGGACTTCCTCGGTCGCCCGGAATTTACCGATCCGGAAATCCTGCGCACCAACCTCGCGGCGGTCATCTTGCAGATGCTGCACCTGCGCCTCGGCGAGGTCAGCGCGTTCCCGTTCATCGAGCCGCCGGATGGCAAGGCCATCAGCGACGGGTACAACCTGCTGCAAGAACTCTCGGCGGTGGACCGCAACAGTGAGCTGACGCCGCTCGGTCGCCAATTGGCGCGGCTGCCGGTGGACCCGCGCATGGGCCGCATGCTGCTCGAAGCGGCGAAGCTCGGCAGCTTGCAGGAAGTGCTGATCGTCGCCAGCGCCATGTCGATCCAGGACCCGCGCGAACGTCCGCCGGAGCGTCAGCAAGCGGCGGATCAGGCTCACGCCCAGTGGAAAGACGCTGACTCGGACTTCGCCGGGTTGGTCAATCTGTGGCGCGGTTTCGAAGAGCAGCGCCAGGCGCTGACTGCCAGTCCGCTGCGTAACTGGTGCCGCAAGAATTTTCTTAATTACCTGCGCCTGCGCGAGTGGCGCGACTCCCATCGCCAATTGAGCCTGATCTGCCGCGACATGCAGTTGAGCCTCAATAAAGAACCGGCGGACTATCCGAAACTGCACAAAGCGGTGCTGGTGGGATTGCTCAGTCAGATCGGCCAGAAAACCGAAGACGGCGACTACCTCGGTGCGCGTCAGCGGCGCTTCTGGATTCACCCGTCCTCGGGCATCGGCAAGAAGCGCCCGCAATGGCTGATGACTGCCGAACTGGTGGAAACCACCAAGCTTTATGCGCGAATGGTCGCCAAGATCGACTCCGACTGGATCGAGCCGCTGGCCGGGCACCTGATCAAGAAAAACCATTTCGAACCCCACTGGGAGAAGAAGCGCGGCCAGGTCGTAGCCTTCGAGCAGATCACTCTGTTCGGGTTGATCGTGGTCGGGCGCCGGCCGGTACATTACGGCCCGGTCGATCCGGTGGTGTCCCGCGAGTTGTTCATCCGCGAAGCGCTGGTGCGCGGCGAGATTCAGTCCAATGCCAAGTGCCTGACGGCCAACAAGCAATTGCTGGAACAGCTCGACGAACTGGAAGCCAAGGCCCGTCGTCGCGATATCCTCGCCGACGAAGAAACCCTGTACGCCTTCTACGACGCGCGACTGCCGGCGGAGATCCACCAGACCGCCACCTTCGACAGTTGGTACCGGATCAACAGCCAGAAAGATCCGCAACTGCTGATCATGCGCGAAGAGGACGTGCTGGCCCGTGAAGCCAGCGAAGTCACCGCCCAGCATTACCCGGATACGCTGCATATCGGCGATCTGGAATTGGCCCTCAGCTACCACTTCGAACCGAACCATCCTCGGGACGGCGTGACCTTGCGCGTGCCGGCACCGCTGTTGCCGATGCTGCCGCCGGAACGCCTGGAATGGCTAGTGCCGGGAGTCATCGAAGCCAAGTGCATTGCCCTGGTGCGCAACCTGCCCAAGGCCTTGCGCAAGAATTTCGTGCCGGTGCCGGACTTCGTCAAAGCGGCGTTGCAACGCATGACCTTCGCCGAGGACTCGCTGCCCCAGGCGTTGGGCCGCGAGCTGCTGCGCATGACCGGTGCCCGCGTCAGCGATGAAGCCTGGGCCGAAGCCGCGCAGCAGGTCGAAAGCCATCTGCGCATGAATCTGGAAATCGTCGACGCCCAGGGCAAGTTCCTCGGTGAAGGTCGCGATCTGGCCGAACTGACTGCGCGTTTCGCCGAGGCCAGCCAGGCAGCATTGGCAGTGCCGCAAACCGCGAAGAGCCAGCAGCCGGTGGAGCCGAAAGTGTTCGCCGCCGTGGCCGAGAAAACCCAGCAGAAGATCGCCGGGCTGTCGATGACGGTCTACCCGGCGCTGGTGGAAGAGGCCGGGACGGTCAAGGAAGGGCGTTTCTCGACCCCGGCCGAGGCCGAGTTCCAGCATCGCCGCGCGTTGCAACGCTTGCTGATGCAGCAACTGGCCGAACCTGCCAAGTTCCTGCGTGGCAAGTTACCGGGCCTGACTGAATTGGGCCTGCTGTACCGCGACATGGGACGCGTCGATGCGCTGGTGGAAGACATTCTGCTGGCCAGTCTCGACAGCTGCATCCTTGAAGGCGAAAACCCGTTGCCCCGTGACGGCGCAGGTCTGGCGTCCCTGGCCGAGCGCAAACGTGGCGCCTGGACCGAGCACGCCGAGCGAGTGGCGAAGCTGACCCTGGAAATTCTCAAGCTCTGGCATGGTCTGCAAAAACGCTTCAAGGGCAAGATCGACCTGGCGCAAGCCGTGGCCCTGAACGACATAAAACAGCAGCTCAGCCACCTGGTGTATCCGGGGTTTGTCCGGGAAACGCCGATGCAGTGGCTCAAGGAATTGCCGCGTTACCTCAAGGCGATCGAACAGCGCTTTGAAAAAATCGCTGCCCAGGTGCAGCGCGACCGGGTATGGAGTGGCGAGTTGTCCGGCCTGTGGACGCAATACCAGACCCGCGCCAACAAACACGCCCAGGAAGGCAAGCGCGATCCGCAGCTGGAGTTGTATCGCTGGTGGCTGGAGGAATACCGGGTTTCTCTGTTTGCGCAGCAACTGGGGACCAAGGTGCCTATCTCTGACAAGCGATTGAACAAGCAGTGGAGCCAGGTCGAGCCCTGATCCCGACTACTTCGCGACTCCCATGATCCACTGGGATCTACTGTAGGAGCTGCCGAAGGCTGCGATCTGTTGATCTTGGTTTTAAAAATCGAAAGATCGCAGCCTTCGGCAGCTCCTACAGAGATTGTGTGGTATCGGAATTGGTGGGTTATCCAGCAAAAAGGGGCCAAAACCCTAGGTTTATGGCAAACTTCGCGCCTATAAACGCCGGCCCCGCGGTTTTGAGCCTTCACGGTCTCGGGCAGGTCGGAATAAAGCGATGCCAGGTTTGCGTCCTCGGACGGGAATAGACCCTTTGTGTATTGGTACGACGGTGCCAATGCTTTCTGCCTGAACAGATTAGAGACACGACCATGCATAACGTCGTCATCAGCGGCACCGGCCTGTACACCCCGGCCAACAGCATTTCCAATGAAGAGCTGGTGCAGTCTTTCAATACTTACGTCGCGCAATTCAACGCCGACAACGCCGATGCCATTGCGCGCGGTGAAGTCGAAGCATTGACCGAGTCGAGCGCCGCGTTCATCGAAAAAGCCTCCGGCATCAAGAGCCGCTTTGTCATGGACAAGGAAGGCATCCTCGACCCGCAACGCATGGCTCCACGCCTGCCGGAGCGCTCCAACGACGAGTGGTCGGTTCTGTGCCAGATGGCCATTGGCGCCGCCGAACAAGCCTTGCAGCGCGCCGGCAAAACCGCCGCGGACATTGATGGCGTGATCGTCGCCTGCTCCAACCTTCAGCGCGCCTACCCGGCCATTGCCATCGAAGTCCAGGAAGCGCTTGGCATCCAGGGTTTCGGTTTCGACATGAACGTGGCGTGCTCGTCCGCAACCTTCGGCATCCAGACCGCCGCCAACAGCGTGCAACAGGGCCAAGCCCGGGCCATCCTGATGGTCAACCCGGAAGTCTGCACCGGCCACCTGAACTTCCGTGACCGCGACAGCCATTTCATCTTTGGCGACGCTGCCACCGCAGTGATCATCGAGCGTGCCGACCTGGCGACGTCCAAGTACCAGTTCGACATCGTCAGCACCAAGCTGCTGACCAAGTTCTCCAACAACATCCGCAACAACTTCGGCTTCCTCAACCGCGCGGCGGAAGAGGGCATCGGTGCCAAGGACAAACTGTTCGTGCAGGAAGGCCGCAAGGTGTTCAAGGAAGTCTGCCCGCTGGTTGCCGAGCTGATCGGTGAGCATCTGCAAGAGAACCAGCTCAACGTCAGCGACGTGAAGCGCTTCTGGCTGCACCAGGCCAACCTCAGCATGAACCACCTGATCGTCAAGAAACTGCTGGGTCGCGACGCCACCGAACAGGAAGCGCCGGTGATTCTCGACACCTACGCCAATACCAGTTCCGCCGGTTCCGTGATTGCGTTCCACAAGAACCAGGACGATCTGGCTGCCGGTTCGCTGGCCGTGCTCAGTTCGTTCGGTGCCGGTTATTCGATTGGTAGCGTGTTGCTGCGCAAGCGCTGAGTCTGCGGCTTAAAAGATCGCAGCCTGCGGCAGCTCCTACGGGACAGGATTTCAACGTGATATCGCGATGAATCCGGTCAGCGTAGGAGCTGCCGAAGGCTGCGATTTTTTTTGCGGGAGGTTATTGCGGGAGAGAAAACAGTCTCGCGCTGATGCATCGGAGGATGATGGGGACCGATACATCAACGCCAGGCTGTAAAAGGGGCTCAGGCATCCTTGCCCGAGTCGTGTAGCGGGGTGAATCAGAACTTCGCTTCGGCATCCAGTTGCAGGGTGTTGATGTCCGAATCGGTTTTCTTGATGTTGGCGTTGGTCTGGTCCGAGGTCGCCATGTAGTAGGTCGCACCCAAGGTGAAGTTCTTGTCCAGCTCGTAGCTCACTTTCAGCTTGCTGCCGCGCGAACCGGTGAAGCCGTTGGCGAAGTCGGAGTCGGTGAAGGCGCCAACCACAGAGTTACGCTGCACGTCGCGGTAGTTGTAGTCCACGCCGAAGCCATAAAGCTTGGTCTTGACACCGGCCAACCAGCCAGTGTCCTGGTCGTTGCTGGCATCGGCGTTGTTGACGTACTGACCGTACAGCGACAGCGGTACTGGCAGGTTGGAGAAGTCCAGCTGGCCAAAGCCTTCGTACAGTTTGAACTGTTCGCCCGGGCTGTTGCCGTTGACGGCCAGTGCGCATGGCGTGGTGACGGTGCCGCTGGTAGGGCAGGCGCTGCTGTCATCGTTGTCGTAGGCGTAGAGACTGCCGCCCAAGGTCATTTTCATGCTGTCGGTGATGGCGAAGCGACCACCCAACTGGCCAGCATACAGGCGCAGGTCGTGCTTGAACTGCACGCCTTCACCATCGACGTTGTCCTTGAGGGTGTAGTGACCGGCGCTACCGAACAGCTCGGTGCTGCCGCTCAGCGGATACTTGTAGGTGACGGCCAGACCTTCCGGACTGATATCGCTATCCCAGATGATGTCGCCCATGCTCACCCATTGTTGCGGCATCTTGCCGCCAACCAGGTGCAGGTTCTTGATCGCGTCCGGGTGGTAGTCGACGTAGCCCTGGTCCAGCCAGATCTGCTTCTTGTCGAAGTAGTTGTCCAGGCTCTGGTTGGTGGAGCGAGCGTCGTCGTTGTTGCCGGTGGCAATACGGATACCGGTGTCGACCTGCGGGTTGATTTCGGTGTAGGCACCCAGGCGGGCACGAATGCGCTGACGATCCTGGTCTTTGTTGTTCGGCACGCCATCGTTGTGCACGGTTTCCTGACGGAAGCGCACGTCGCCCTTGAACTGTGTCTTGGCAGCCCAGGCAAGTTTCTGGTCGAAAGCGCTCAGTGTGTCGGTTTTCTTCGCGGTGGCCGCGATTTGCTCGTTGGTCTCTTGCTGAGCCTGACGGGCGATCTGCTGGTCTTTCTGATCCCTGGCCAGCTCGGCTTGCAGTTCGCTGTACTGCGCGTTGGTGATCGAGCCGTTAGCCTTGAGCATGTCGAGCAGTTTGGCGTCGACTGCGGCACTGGCCGGAACACTCATGGCCAGCAACAGGCCACCGCACAAGGCCGCCGCAGTTTTCGTGGAAGCAAGACGCATATCAATCTCCGAAGATGAGAGGGGATGACAGAGCCATCCGGGACACAACCGACCATAAGGGGCGGAAAACTGTGGCCGGGTATAACCCGGCGCTCTAAAAACAGGCGCCAGTATCGCGATGGTTTATTACAGAGCGGTGGCAATGTGATGTCATGTCGATGACGATACAAAGTCGCCGTGAACTATTGAGTTAGAGCACTGTCGTCGTTTTGCCCGTGTGCATTACAGAGCGATAGGCGATACTCGCGGGGCTTTCACGCCATGAAGAGTGAGGATGGTGATGCCGTTGCAACGCCTGCAAAAACTGTCAGAAATCGCCCCGCAGACGTGGGACGCGCTGGTGCCCGAGACTCAGCCTTTTCTGCGTCACGCCTTTTTGAGCGCACTGGAAGACAGCGGCAGCGTCGGACCCCATACCGGCTGGCAGCCCGAGCATTTATTACATGTGGAAGGTGAGCGTTTGATCGCCGCGCTGCCCGGTTATCGCAAGTGGCATTCCTATGGCGAGTACGTGTTCGATCACGCCTGGGCCGATGCCTGTGAACGCGCCGGCATCGACTACTACCCCAAGCTGTTGAGCGCGGTGCCGTTCAGTCCGGTCACCGGGCCGCGGCTGTTGGCGGCCACGGTCGAAGACGGTTTCGAGTTATTGAAAAGCCTGCCGGGCTACCTTGAGCTTGAAGGGCTCTCCAGCGCGCACATCAATTTCACCGATCCGTTCACCGACGCGGCACTGAGCGAGCAACCCGGCTGGCTGCAGCGCGTTGGCTGTCAATATCACTGGCAGAATCGCGGCTACCGGGATTTCCAGGACTTCCTCGACGTGCTCAGTTCGCGCAAGCGCAAACAGATGCGCAAGGAGCGCGAGCAGGTGGCCGGGCAGGGCTTCGATTTCGAATGGTTGGAGGGGCGGGAACTGAGCCAGGCGCAATGGGATTTCGTCTATGCCTGCTACGCCAATACCTACGCGGTGCGCCGGCAAGCGCCGTATCTGACGCGGGAGTTTTTCAGTCTGTTGGCCGAGCGCATGCCGGAGTCGATTCGCGTGGTGCTGGCCAGGCAAGGTTCACGGCCGGTGGCGATGGCGTTCAGTCTGGTGGGGGGCGACAGCTTTTATGGGCGTTACTGGGGATGCCTGGCAGAGTTCGATCGCCTGCATTTCGAGACCTGTTTCTACCAGGGCATGGACTATGCCATTGCCAACGGTTTCCAGCGTTTTGATGCGGGGGCCCAGGGCGAGCACAAACTGATTCGCGGATTCGAGCCAGTCATTACCCATTCCTGGCACTACTTGCGGCATCCGGGGTTGAAGGCTGCGGTGAAAGACTTTCTGGAGCAGGAGCGGTTGGGGGTGCTGTCTTATGCAGAGGAGGCGAAGTCAGCCTTGCCTTATCGACAAGGCTGATCTTCAGCGTTTCAGCTTTCTTCCTTGCCCAGCCAGCGATACAGCACGCCGCCGACCGCTGCGCCGAGTAGCGGTGCGACCCAGAACATCCACAGTTGTTGAATCGCCCAGCCGCCGACGATCAGCGCCGGGCCGGTGCTGCGCGCCGGGTTGACCGAGGTGTTGGTGACCGGGATCGAGATCAGGTGGATCAGTGTCAGCCCCAGGCCGATGGCAATCGGCGCCAGTCCTGCCGGTGCACGTTTGTCGGTGGCGCCGAGGATGATCAGGATGAACATCGCGGTCATCACCAGTTCACAGACAAACCCTGCCGCCATCGAGTAGCCGCCGGGGGAGTGTTCGCCGTAGCCGTTGGACGCCAGGCCTCCCGCCAGTTCGAAACCGGGTTTGCCGCTGGCAATGAAGTACAGCAGGGCGGCTGCAATCACGCCGCCAATGACCTGGGCAACGATGTAGGCCGGCAATTCCTTGGCCGGAAATCGCCCGCCCACCACCAGGCCGAGGGATACCGCGGGATTGAGATGACAGCCGGAAATATGGCCGATGGCGAAAGCCATGGTCAGCACGGTCAGGCCAAACGCGAAGGACACCCCGAGCAGACCGATCCCCACCTCCGGAAAAGCCGCGGCCAACACCGCACTGCCGCAACCACCCAACACCAGCCAGAACGTACCTACCAACTCTGTAGCCGAACGTTTTAACAGAGACATAAGAGAGTGCCCTTTCGAGATTATGCTGCCTTTAGCATCCAGCCGATGGACTGCAGAACCATCTCCAGAACGTTGGAGTGAGTACAGCACGGTTTTTTCAGAATTCCAGCAGGCATAAAAACCGCCAGGCCCCGTTGTTGACGGGGCCTGGCGGTTAATTCGATCTTCGGTATGGCGCTTATCCCTGTGGGAGCGAGCTTGCTCGCGATAGCGGTGGACCAGACGACATTACTGTCGACTGACACTCCGTCATCGCGAGCAAGCTCGCTCCCACAGGGATTGGTGTGTTGTTCAGGGGATCAATCGATCCCGACAAACCCACCGGTCTGGTGTTGCCACAACCGTGCATACAAACCGCCATGGGCGAGCAGCTCGGCATGGGTTCCGGTTTCGGCGATCTTGCCGTCTTCCAGCACCACCAGCCGGTCCATCCGGGCGATGGTCGAGAGTCGGTGAGCGATGGCGATCACGGTTTTTCCCTGCATCAGGGTTTCGAGACTTTCCTGGATCGCCGCTTCGACTTCCGAATCCAGTGCCGAGGTGGCCTCGTCCATGATCAGGATCGGCGCGTCCTTGAGCAACACACGGGCAATGGCGATGCGCTGGCGCTGGCCGCCGGAGAGTTTCACCCCGCGCTCACCGACGTGGGCATCGAAACCGGTGCGGCCTTCAGCGTCCGACAGCGAAGGAATGAAACCGTCAGCCCGGGCCTTGTGCACCGCTTCCCAGAGTTGCGCGTCGGTGGCGTCGGGTTTGCCGTACAGCAGGTTGTCGCGGATCGAGCGGTGCAGCAGCGAAGTGTCCTGGGTGATCATGCCGATGCGTTCGCGCAGGCTTTCCTGGCTCACGTCGGCGATGTTCTGGCCGTCTATCTGGATGCGTCCGCCTTCGACGTCGTACAGGCGCAGCAGCAGGTTCACCAGGGTCGATTTGCCGGCACCGGACGGGCCGATCAGGCCGATTTTCTCGCCAGCCTTGATGGTCAGGTTGAGGTCGCCGATGATCCCGCTCTGCTTGCCGTAGTGGAAATCCACCTGTTCGAAGCGCACTTCGCCACGGGCCACCGCCAGGGGTTTGGCCTGGTCGCGGTCGGTGACGCTGACCGGTTGCGAAATGGTCTGCAGACCGTCCTGCACCATGCCGATGTTTTCGAAGATGCCGGTCACCACCCACATGATCCAGCCGGACATGTTGACGATGCGGATCACCAGGCCGGTGGCCAGGGCAATCGCCCCGACGCTGATCAACGACTGCGTCCACAACCACAGGGCCAGGCCGGTGGTGCAGACGATCAGCAGGCCGTTCATGCTGGTGATGACCACGTCCATGCTGGTGACCACGCGGCCGGCCAGTTGTGCCTTCTCGGTCTGTTCCTTGATGGCTTCGCGGGCGTATTGCTGCTCGAAGTTGGTGTGGGCGAACAGCTTCAGGGTGGTGATGTTGGTGTAGCCGTCGACAATCCGCCCCATGAGTTTGGAGCGCGCATCGGACGCCACCACCGAGCGATCCTTGACCCGTGGCACGAAGTAGCAGAGGGCGCCGATGAAGGCGAAGATCCACGTCAGCAGCGGGATTATCAGGCGCCAGTCGGCTTCGGCGAACAGCACCAGCGAACTGATGGCGTAGATCAGCACATGCCACAACGCATCCACGGCCTGCACGGCGGAATCGCGCAGTGAGTTGCCGGTTTGCATGATGCGTTGGGCGATGCGCCCGGCGAAGTCGTTCTGGAAGAAATTCAGGCTCTGCTTGAGCACGTAGCTGTGGTTCTGCCAGCGGATCATGCTGGTCATGCTGGGGCTCAGGGTCTGGTGCACGAGCAGGTCATGCAGGCCGACAAAAATCGGGCGCAGCACCAGCGCAACCACCACCATCCAGGTCAGTTCGAGGGCATGATCCTGGAACAGACTGACGTTCGGCGTGCCCTGGGCCAGGTCGATGATGCGGCTCAGGTAGCTGAACAACGCCACCTCGATCAATGCACCAATCAGGCCGACGATCAGCAGGGCGGCGAAGCTCGGCCAGACCTGCTTGAGGTAATAAGTGTAGAAAGGGAAAACCCGGTCCGGCGGAGACGCCGTCGGTGCTTCACGGAAAACATCGATCAGTTTTTCAAAGCGGCGATAAAGCATTGGTTATTCGCCCGCGTACGGGCTCTCCTTTTAACGTTTTGAGCGTTGCCGGCAAACACCGGCAACGGCTCGGACATCCTTGTCCAGCTTAGTCTCAGTCGATGCGCTTGGCCGACTTGATGAACACCGGGTCCGCCGGCACGTCTTTCATGCCGCCACGGACGGTGGTTGGCGAGTTGACGATGATGTCCACCACGTCCATGCCTTTGACCACTTTGCCGAACACCGCGTAGCCGTCGCCCTGGTCAAGGAAGTCGTTGTCCTTGACGTTGATGAAGAACTGGCTGGTGGCTGAGTCAGGCACCGAGGTACGGGCCATGGACAAGGTGCCACGCACGTTATGCAGGCCGTTTTTCGATTCGTTCTTGATCGGTGCGTTAGTGTCTTTTTGCTGCATCTGTTGAGTGAATCCGCCGCCCTGGACCATGAAGCCCGGGATCACCCGGTGGAAAATCGTGTTGTTGTAGAAACCTTTGTCGACGTACTCAAGGAAGTTCTTGGTGCTGATCGGGGCCTTGACCGGGTCCAGTTCGATTTCGATCTGGCCGTTGGTGGTTTCCAGTAGCACATGTGGTGCCTTTTCCTGCGTCGCGGCCATCAGGTTGGCGGCAAACAGGACGGTGCCTGCGGCGAGGGCGATTTTTTTCAGCATGGGTCAGTGATCCTGAGTGGTGGTGTCGACTGCGGCCAGAAACTCCAGCAGTGTTTGGTTGAAGTGTTCCGGCTGGTCCAGCGGCGTGGCGTGGCGTGAATCGGCGATCACCACCAGCCGCGCGTCGGGCAGCAGTTTTACGTAGTTTTCCTTCAGCGCCACCGGTGTGTAGTCACGGTCGGCGCTGACGATGAGGGTTGGACAGGTGACCTTTGAAAGTCGTTCCTGGACCCCCCAGCCGACAATGGCATTGAAGCTGGCGAGATAAGCATGTTTGTCGTTTTTTGCCCAGCGTTCGGCCATCTTTTGTCGCAAGTCGGCCTGCTCGGGTTTCGGGAACAGCTTGCCGCCCAGTGCCTTGCCGATGGTGCCCAGGCTAAGGGCGCGCATCAGGCTCCAGCGCTTGAGCCACTGCCAGTAGTCATCGCGGCTGCGCAGCTTGACCTCGGGGGCGCTGTTGACGATGCACAGGCTCCTGAGCAGTTGCGGCTGATCCACGCCCAGTTGGAAGCCGATCATGCCGCCCATGGACAGGCCGACATAGTGTGCCGGACCGAGATTGAGGTGTTCGATCAGTGCAATCAGGTCAGCGCTGAATCCGGCAATGCTGTAGCGCTCCCGGGGTTTGTCCGAACGGCCGTGACCGCGCACATCGGGGACGATCACCCGGTAGCGGGTAGCAAGTGCCGGTATCTGTTTTTCCCAGTCCAGCGTACTGGAGCCCAGGCCATGGACCAGCAGCAGCGGCGTGCCGTGGCCATATTCCTCATAGTGCAGGTTGCAACCTTCGTGTTCGAAATAGGCCATGCATACACTCCGTGTCAGGCTTGTTCGGGGGCGGCGAACGGTGCGTCCAGTGGTGCGGTGTCAAACGTACGCAGCAGTTCGATGAGAATCTGCGTGGCCGGCCCGAGCGGTTTGTCCTTGTTCGAATACAGGTAAAAGCTCGGGTTACGGCTGCCGCCCTGATCCAACGGTAGCAGCTTGAGCGTGCCTTCCTTGAGTTCCCGTTCGATCAAGTGCCTGGGCAGCCAGGCAAAACCCAGGCCGCTGCTGACGAAGGTCGCGGCGGTGGCCAGGCTGCCGACGGTCCAGCGCTGTTCGGCACCGAGCCAGCCGACGTCCCGTGGTTGCTGGCGGCCCGAGTCGCGGATCACCACTTGCATCTGGCTTTCCAGGTCCTGGAAGCTCAGTTCGCGGTTGAGGCGGTGCAGGGGATGTTCCGGGTGGGCGACCGCGACGAATTCGACGTCGCTCAATTCCGCGCCCAGGTAACCGGGAATGCTGAACCCGGTGATGGCCAGGTCGGCCACGCCTTCGAGCAGGACTTCCTCCACCCCCGACAGCACTTCCTCACGCAGGCGCACCCGGCAGCCACGGCTTTGCGGCATGAACGCGGTCAAGGCGCGGACGAGGCGGGCGCTTGGGTAAGCGGCATCGACCACCAGGCGCACTTCGGCTTCCCAGCCCTGCTCCATGTGATGGGCCAGGTCTTCGAGTTGACTGGCCTGTTTCACCAGTTGCCGGGAACGGCGCAACAGCACCCCGCCGGCTTCGGTCAGCACGGCTTTGCGTCCGTCGATGCGCAGCAATGGCACGCCGAGCTGATCCTGCATGCGGGCCACGGTGTAGCTGACTGAAGATTGCGAGCGATGCAGCGCCTCGGCGGCCTGGGCGAAACCACCGTGATCGACCACGGCCTGCAGCGTTCGCCATTGATCGAGGGTCACGCGGGGCGCTTTCATGTTGAGCTCCTCTTGTCCTAAGCTGGCAGCCCTTATTGGAGGCTGCTGAATGAAAAAATTCTGTTGTGTGCTGCTGGCGCTGCTGCCGCTGACGGCGTTTGCTTATCCGATTGATGTGCAGAAGAACCTCAACGGAATGAAGATCGACTACGAAACCTTCGACACCGATAGCGATATCGGCTCCATCCGGGTCGCCAACTACGGCGACGTCGATGCGAGCTGCAAGGCGGTTTTCAGCAATGGCCCGGAAGCCCCTCGCACTCGCAAGCTCGATGTACCGGCCGGCAAACACAAAAACGCCACGGCCAAATTCAGCCGCAACATCATCAAATTGCGCATCGAGCTGACCTGCACCCCGAAATGACAGCAGTCTCCTGTGGGGGCAGGCTCGCTCCCACAGGGGCATGGTTTGCTTATAAACGAATTTCTTGATGGGTTATACCAGTTATTTGCGCTTTTTCATCGATATGACTCTGTTTAACCTTCACTCCATCGACCTGAAGCATTCTCAGATGGAGGCTACATCCCATGTCCCGCGTTCTGATCATCGAAAGCAGTGCCCGTCAGCAAGACTCGGTTTCCCGTCAGCTGACCCAGACCTTCATCAGCCAGTGGAAAGCCGCTCACCCGAATGACCAGATCACCGTCCGGGACCTGGCCGTCAAGCCGGTGCCGCACCTGGACATCAACCTGCTGGGTGGCTGGATGAAGCCCGCCGAGCAGCGCAGCGACATCGAACAGGCGTCCCTGGAACGCTCCAACCAGTTGACCGACGAATTGCTCGCCGCCGATGTACTGGTCATGGCCGCGCCCATGTACAACTTTGCGATCCCCAGCACCCTGAAAGCCTGGCTCGACCACGTGCTGCGTGCCGGCGTGACCTTCAAGTACACCGAAACCGGTCCGCAAGGCCTGCTCAGCGGCAAGCGTGCCTATGTGTTGACGGCTCGCGGCGGCATCTATGCCGGCAGCACCGCCGATCACCAGGAACCGTACCTGCGCCAGGTCATGGGCTTCATCGGCATCCACGACGTGACGTTCATCCACGCCGAAGGCATGAACCTGGGCGGTGACTTCCAGGAGAAAGGCCTGAACCAGGCGAACGCCAGGCTTTCGCAAGTGGCCTGACCGGTTAATCGCCAGATAATCGCTGGATGGTCTAGTGACCTGGCGCAACCCTTCAAGCCTGTACGCGCATCGAACCTCCCTTCGCACTGGTTGCTCCTGAGTGCCCTGGCCCGATTGAACGCTTTAGCGAGATCGGGCTTTTTTTGCCTGCGATTTAACAGGCACCTAAAAAACCTGTGGGAGCGAGCTTGCTCGCGATGACGGAGTGTCAGTCGACAATGATGTTGACTGATCCACCGCTATCGCGAGCAAGCTCGCTCCCACAGGTTTTTGCGTGTTTTCCGACAGCTTTCGGGGATCGCGATTCAAAGCAAAAACCGCTATCGTCGCCGCCATTCGAAATGAGGCGAGCATGAGCTATCTACTTTTTGTCACGCTGATCCAGGCGTTTTCCTTCAGTTTGATCGGCGAATACCTGGCCGGTCATGTCGACAGTTACTTCGCCGTGCTGGTACGCGTACTGCTGGCAGGGCTGGTGTTCATCCCGCTGACCCGCTGGCGCTCGGTGGAGCCGGCGTTCATGCGCGGCATGCTGTTGATCGGCGCGTTGCAGTTCGGCGTAACGTACGTCTGCCTGTACCTGAGCTTTCGCGTACTGACGGTGCCGGAAGTGTTGCTGTTCACCATCCTCACGCCGCTGCACGTGACCCTGATCGAAGATGCGCTCAACCGTCGCTTCAATCCCTGGGCCCTGGTCGCGGCGCTGGTGGCGGTGGCGGGGGCGGCGGTGATTCGCTTTGACCGGATCAACCCGGACTTCTTCATGGGTTTCCTGTTGCTGCAACTGGCCAACTTCACCTACGCCGCCGGGCAGGTGCTCTATAAACACCTGGTTGCCCGCCACCCTAGCGATCTACCGCATTACCGTCGCTTCGGCTACTTCTACCTCGGCGCATTGGCCGTGGCGCTGCCGGCGTTTCTATTGTTCGGCAAACAGAACTTCCTGCCCGAAGCACCGCTGCAATGGGGCGTGCTGCTGTTCCTCGGCCTGGTCTCGACCGCTTTGGGGCTGTACTGGTGGAACAAGGGCGCGTGCCTGGTCAACGGCGGTACGCTGGCGGTGATGAACAACCTGCATGTGCCGGTGGGGTTGCTGATCAACCTGCTGATCTGGAACCAGCATGAAGAACTGGGGCGGTTGTTGCTCGGCGGTTCGGTGATTTTGCTGGCGGTGTGGATCAGTCGGTTGGGCGCACGCCATTCGTTGGTGGCACGCTGAACCCTGTGGGAGCGGGCTTGCTCGCGAATGCGGTGTGTCCAGTGGCAATGATATCGACTGACACGACGCCTTCGCGAGCAAGCCCGCTCCCACAATAGATTGCGTGATCTTCGAAAATCACTTCGGCGCCAGTTGCCCTACCAGAAACTCGATAAACGCCCGGGTCTTCTGCGGCACCCGCCGTGCCGACGAATACACCGCATTGATGGTGATCGCCGGGGCCTGCCATTCGCACAGCACCGGCACCAGCCGCCCGGCCGCCAGCGCATCCTCTACGATGAAGTCGGGCAGCAGGGCGATGCCCATGCCAGCTTCGGCGGCCTGGGCGAGCAGGTCGCCGTTGTTGGCATGCAGTGGGCCGGTGACGTTCACCCGCTGGGTTTCCTTGCCATTGCACAGTTGCAGGCTGACACCGCTCTGCAGATACCCGTAGTTTAGGCATTGATGGGCGCGCAGATCCTGCGGAGTCTGCGGAACGCCCGCGCGCTCGAGATAAGCCGGGGACGCCACCATGATGCGCGGTGCGGGCGCCAGTTGCCGGGCGATCATGGTCGAGTCGGGCATGCTGGCGATGCGGATAGTCACGTCAAACCCACCCCGCACGGGATCGACCTGCTGGTCGCTGAGCACCAGTTGCAGCTCGATGTTCGGGTGCTGTTCATGAAACAGCGGAATCAACGGCCCCAGCCGCCGAAGACCGAACGACATCGGTGCGTTGACCCGCAACACCCCGCGTAACTCGCCGATGCCGTCACGGGCGCGTTGCTCGGCCTCGTCCAGTGCCGCCAACACCTCCCGTGCCGCTTCGAAATACTCGGCCCCGGCCTCGGTCAGGTGCAGGCTGCGGGTGGTGCGTTGCAGCAATTGCACGCCGATGGCTTCTTCCAGCGCCTGAATCTGTTTGCTGACTTTCGAGCGCGGCACGTCCATGGCCCGGGCGGCTGCGGCGAAGCCGTTCTCGCCGACCGTGACGACGAAGGCGCGCATGCATTCGATGCGATCCATATTGTCCCTATTTTAGAATCAATGATTCTCGATTTTAGGTAATTGTCCCTTTTATCGCCAGCCCCTAAAGTGACATCCAAGCCGACAACAACGCCGCTTTAGGCAACGTCGACTAACCCCTGACCCATTCGAAGTATCGACATCAAAAGGAACGCGCCATGTCTATTCGTGAACTGCTCAACCCAACCAACTCCGCCCTGATCCTGATCGACCACCAGCCGCAAATGGCTTTCGGCGTGCAGTCCATCGACCGTCAGACCCTGAAGAACAACACCGTGGGCCTGGCCAAGGCGGCGAAGATCTTCAACGTACCGACCATCTACACCTCGGTCGAAACCGAAAGCTTCAGCGGTTACATCTGGCCCGAATTGCTGGCGGTGCACCCGGATCAAAAGCCGATCGAGCGCACTTCGATGAACTCCTGGGAAGACAAGGCACTGGTAGACGCAGTGAAAGCCACCGGGCGCAAGAAGCTGATCATTGCCGCGCTGTGGACTGAGGTCTGCCTGACTTTCCCGGCATTGGAAGCCCTGGCTGAAGGCTACGAGGTGTACATCGTCACCGACGCCTCCGGCGGCACCAGCAAGGAAGCCCACGACATGTCGGTGCAACGGATGATTCAGGCCGGCGCGGTACCGGTGACCTGGCAACAAGTGTTGCTCGAATACCAGCGTGACTGGGCGCACAAGGATACTTACGAGGCGGTGATGGAACTGGTGCTGGAACACAGCGGCGCGTACGGCATGGGCGTGGATTACGCCTACACCATGGTGCACAAGGCACCGCAGCGGCAGGTCAAGTAACCCGCAAATTCTGAAAACGATGTACCCCCTGTGGGAGCGAGCAAGCTCGCTCCCACAGGTTTTGTGGTGTTACACCCTGCGCTTTTCAGCTTCGGGAATATGGCTCGCGCCCAGTACCGCCGGCAATATCCCCGCACGTAAATCCGACCCGCTCGGCTGCTGATAAAGACTCAACCCAAACTCCGGCAGCACCGCCAGCAGGTAGTCGAAAATATCCCCCTGGATCCGCTCGTAGTCGGCCCACGCCGTGGTGCCTGTGAAGCAGTAGATTTCCAGCGGAATGCCTTGGGCCGTGGTCTGCATCTGGCGCACCATGCAGGTCATGTTCGGCTGGATCCCCGGGTGACTCTTCAGGTAGGCCAGCGCATAGGCGCGGAAAGTGCCGATGTTGGTCATCCGCCGGCGGTTGGCCGACATGGCCGCGACGTTGCCCTGGGCTTCGTTCCAGGCCTTGAGTTCGGCCTGTTTGCGGGTCATGTAGTCGGTGAGCAAGTGCACCTGGGACAGCTTCAGCTCTTCGTCGTCACGCAGAAAACGTACTCCGCTGGCGTCGATGAACAGGCTGCGTTTGATCCGGCGACCACCGGAAGCCTGCATGCCGCGCCAGTTCTTGAACGACTCGGACATCAGGCGCCAGGTCGGGATAGAGACGATGGTCTTGTCGAAGTTCTGCACCTTGACCGTGTGCAGCGTGATGTCCACCACATCGCCGTCCGCGCCCACCTGTGGCATCTCGATCCAGTCGCCGACCCGCAGCATGTCGTTGCTGGTCAACTGCACGCTGGCGACGAACGACAGCAGTGTGTCCTTGTAGACCAACAGAATCACCGCCGACATGGCGCCCAGGCCCGACAGCAGCAACAGCGGCGAGCGGTCGATCAGCGTGGCGACGATGATGATCGAGCCAAATACGTACAACACCATTTTCGCCAGTTGCACATAGCCTTTGATCGAGCGGGTGCGGGCGTGTTCGGTGCGGGCGTAGATGTCCAGTAGGGCGTTGAGCAGGGCGCTGACCGCCAGCAGCAGAAACAGGAAGGTGAAGGACAGGGCGACGTTGCCGAGGAAATTCAGGCTGGTTTTGCTCAGGTCCGGCACCAGATTGAGACCGAACTGGAGCACCAGCGAAGGCGTGATCTGCGCCAGGCGATGGAACACCTTGTTCTGTAGAAAATCATTGACCCAGTGCAGGGCTGGCTGGCGGCTGAGCATTTTTGCCGCGTGCAGAATGAGGTAACGCGCCACCCGTCCGAGGAACAGCGCAATCGCCAATAGCAGCAACAGCGACAGGCTGGAGTGCACGAGCGGGTGCTGGTCGAGGGCACCCCAAAGGTCCAGGATGTTGATCCAGAGCTGTTTGATATCCATGGTCGAAACGATTCTTCTGTAAGGCGCGAGAGGGGATTAGAGCATTTAAGACGCTTTGTATTACGTTTCGGGAAAAATCAGGCAATAAAAAACCAACTGTTTACCGCCATTTGTATAAAGAAACTCGGCCTGAGCGCTCGAAACCGTTACCCTATGCAGCTGTTTTTTTGCATTTCTTCGAGGTAGCACCCGTGTTTTCCCAATTCGCCCTGCACGAACGCCTGCTCAAAGCCGTGGCCGAGCTGAAATTTGTCGAGCCAACGCCTGTGCAAGCCGCGGCCATCCCGCTGGCGCTCCAGGGGCGTGACCTGCGGGTGACGGCGCAAACCGGTAGCGGCAAAACCGCTGCATTCGTTTTGCCGATCCTCAACCGTCTGATCGGCCCGGCGAAAATCCGCGTCAGCATCAAGACCCTGATCCTGCTGCCGACCCGCGAGCTGGCCCAGCAGACCCTGAAGGAAGTTGAACGCTTCTCGCAGTTCACCTTCATCAAGTCCGGCCTGATCACCGGCGGCGAAGACTTCAAGGTCCAGGCTGCCATGCTGCGCAAGGTGCCGGACATCCTGATCGGTACTCCGGGCCGGATGATCGAGCAACTGAACGCCGGCAACCTCGACTTGAAAGAAGTTGAAGTACTGGTGCTCGACGAAGCCGACCGCATGCTCGACATGGGCTTCGCCGAAGACGTTCAGCGTCTGGTGGACGAGTGCACCAACCGTCAGCAGACCATGCTGTTCTCCGCCACCACCGGTGGTTCGGGCCTGCGCGAGATGATCGCCAAGGTCCTGAACAACCCAGAGCACTTGCAGCTCAACGCGGTCAGCCAGCTGAACGACACCACCCGCCAGCAGATCATCACCGCTGACCACAACCAGCACAAAGAACAGATCGTCAACTGGCTGCTGGCCAACGAGACCTACCAGAAGGCTATCGTCTTCACCAACACCCGGGCCATGGCCGACCGTATCTACGGCCGCCTGGTGGCGCAGGAATACAAAGCGTTCGTGCTGCACGGCGAGAAAGACCAGAAGGATCGCAAACTGGCGATCGACCGTCTGAAGCAGGGCGGCGTGAAAATCCTCGTGGCCACCGACGTCGCCGCACGCGGTCTGGACGTGGACGGCCTGGACCTGGTGATCAACTTCGACATGCCGCGCAGCGGCGACGAATACGTACACCGCATCGGTCGTACCGGTCGCGCCGGCAACGATGGCCTGGCCATCTCGCTGATCTGCCATGGCGACTGGAACCTGATGTCGAGCATCGAGCGCTACCTCAAGCAGAGCTTCGAGCGCCGCACCATCAAGGAAGTCAAAGGCACCTACGGCGGACCGAAAAAGGTCAAGGCCTCGGGCAAGGCCGTCGGCGTGAAGAAGAAAAAGACCGACGCCAAGGGCGACAAGAAGAAAACTGCCGCCAAGACCCCGACCAAGCGCAAGAGCGCCAACCGGCCGAAGAGCGATTCCCTGGTCAGCAAGGACGGCATGGCCCCGCTCAAACGCCGCAAGCCGGAAGCGCCGGCGGCTGAGTAAGTCGATGGCGTGACCAAAAAACCGGACAAATGTCCGGTTTTTTTTTTTGCTCGAAATTCCTCAAACGATCAGCTTTCGGCTTTCTTGTCCGTCGTCTGCTCGGTGAGCCTGGTCACTTCCTGAACCAGTTGCTCGCGCTTGGCGGTGGCTTCCTCTTAACCGCTACCGTTCGTCCCCCATACTTTTCGAATGGATCCATTATTTGACGCCAGGATGATGGCTCTTTAATATTGCGCACATTATTGTGCTATCACTTTCCGCTTCGAGGGATCGAACATGTACTTACCCGCCCTTGTGGCGAGGTTGTGCCTGGCTTTGCTGTGCCTTTCTCCGCTGAACTCTGCTAATGCTGCCACTACCCCGGGTGACACTGATCTCATCCGCGAACGTCAGGATCGTCTGCTCGAAGAGCAACGTCGGCGTCTCGAAGAACTCAAGGAGTTGCCCGGTAAGGAAGCCAAACCCGTTCAACCCGCGGCGCCTGCGGACACCCGTTGTTTCCCCATCACAGACATCGAACTCAAGGGCGCCGACAGCCTTTCCGATAGCGAAAAAAACCGTCTGCTCAAGCCTTACATCGGCCAATGCCTGGGCGTCACTCAGCTCAACGAACTGCTGAAAGTCATCACCGATCACTACATCGCAAAAGGCCTGGTCACCAGCCGTGCTTATTTGCCGCAGCAGGATTTGTCCGGCGGGCACCTGAAGGTGCTGGTGGTCGAAGGCAAACTCGAAGGGTTGAAAGGCGCGCCGGGCAGCAAGCTGTCCGACCGAGAGTTGGGCATGGCATTCCCCGGAAAAACCGGTGAGTTGGTCAACCTGCGCGAAATCGAGCAACTGGTCGATCAACTCAACCGCTTGCCATCGAATCAGGCACAGATGGAGTTGGCGCCGGGCAAGAACGTTGGCGGCAGCGAAGTACTGGTCAAAAACTCCTCGCAAAAACCCTGGCGCGCCGGGTTGTCCCGCAGCAACGACGGCCTGCGCAGCACCGGCGAGCAGCAGTGGGGCACGACGTTTGATTGGGACAGCCCGCTGGGGCTGGCCGATCAGTTGAATCTGCGTGGCGGTCACGATGCGGTGAGCGATCACCGGCACACCTCCAGCAACGCACTGCTCAATTACAGCCTGCCGTGGGGCTGGTGGAACTTCAGTTACACCTACAGCCAGAGTGACTATCGCTCGTTGGCTCAAGCCAACGGCTTCAACTTTAAACAGACCGGCGACAGCGAAAACCATCAGCTACACGCTGAGCGGGTGATCCATCGCGATGCCGTGAGCAAGACCTCGCTCAGCACCGGCCTGTCGTACTTGCGCACCAACAACTTCATCGAAGACAGCAAGCTCAAGCTGAGCAGTAACCGCATCAGCGAAGCACAGTTCGGGATCAACCACGGTCGGCGAGTCGGCAGCGCATTCGTCAACCTCGACCTCGGGATGCAAGAGGGTATCGGTGCGTTTGATGCGCAGGGCGATGATCACGCAGGCCCCGGCGAACCGAACGCGCGCTACCGCAAATACACCGCCACGGCGAGCTACTTGCAGCCGTTCAAGCTGTGGGGCGAGTCGCTCAGTTTCAGCAGCCTGATGACCGGCCAGCGCAGTGAAGACGTACTGTTCGGCCCGCAGCGCCTGAGTCTCGGCGGGTTGTCGTCGATCCGTGGTTACAAGGACCAATCCCTGTCCGGTGACAGCGGCGGTTACTGGCGCAACGACCTGCGCTGGAGCCGGCAGGTCACCCTGGATTGGCTGCGCCCTGTGTTCGCTGAATACGGCACCAGCCTCGGTTACGACCAGGGCGTGATTCGCAACGATCGCTACAACGGCAATCAACACGGGCGCATGTCCGGCAACTCGGTGGAGGTGTTTGCTCGCGGCCAGCACCTCGCCGCCAGCGTGACCTTTGCCCATTCCCTTGAACGTCCGGACGCCCTGACCGAGCGCGAAGCGCCGATCTGGTTCCGGATCGATTTCTTTCTCTGATTTCGCCTCACCGAGACCTTCGACATGGACGCCCGCCAATACGCCTTCCTGAGCCGCCAGCCTGCTGCTGCAGTGAAATCGCGCGAGCACTTCTGGGGCATGCCCAAGCGCGGTTTGGCGTTCCTGTTGGCGAACGTGATGTTCTGGCAACCGATATGGGCGCAGGCCGACGGCATCGTGGTAGCCACGCCGGGCACCAGCCTCGGTCAGGCGGGCAACGGCGTGCCGATCGTCAACATCGCCACGCCCAATGGCAGCGGGCTGTCACATAACCAGTTTCACGATTACAACGTCGGCACCCAAGGTGTGATTCTTAACAACGCCACCGCGCGTACTCAAGCCACCCAACTGGGCGGGATCATCGTCGGCAACCCGAACTTCAATGGGGTCGCCGCGCAGACCATCCTCAACGAAGTCAACGGCGGCAGCCCGAGCCAACTCAACGGTTACACCGAAGTGGCCGGTCAATCGGCACGAGTCATTGTCGCCAACCCGTATGGCATCAGTTGCAACGGCTGCGGCTTCATCAATACCCCGCGCGTGACATTGACCACCGGTAAACCCGTGCTGGATAACGGGCGCGTGGATCGTTATCAGGTGGATCAGGGCAGCGTCTCCATCGACGGCGCAGGGCTGAATGCCAACAACGTCGACAGCTTCGAAATCATCACTCGCAGCGCGAAGATCAACGCCGAGATTCAAGCGAAAAACCTGACGATTGTGGCCGGTCGCAACGACGTCAACGCCCAGACTCTCAGTGCTACTGCTCGCGCCGATGACGGCAGCGCCAAACCACAATTGGCCATCGACAGTTCGGCGCTGGGTGGCATGTACGCCGGGACGATCAAACTGGTCGGCACCGAGGCTGGGGTCGGGGTGAAGCTGGCCGGTAATCTGGCCGCCAGTGGCGGTGACATCCAGATCGATGCCAATGGTCATCTGAGCCTGGCCCAGACTGCTGCCGCTGGTGCAGTCAACGTCACATCCGCGAGCCTCGATGCCCAGGGGTCGGTTTATGCGGGCACCAGCCTTGCAGTCACCACCTCTGGAGACCTCAACACACAACAAAACCTCGCTGCCCGCGACCGCATCAGCCTGTCCAGCGGCGGGCAACTGAGCAATCAGGCGGTGATCGAAGCCGGCGTCAACGCCGACAACAGCCGCAACACCAGCGGTGATATCAGCCTCGCGGCGCAGAGCCTCACCAACAGTGGCAGCGTGATCGCCAGCCGTTCGCTGCAAGCCACGGTGGCCCAGACCCTGTCCAACCAAGGTGGGACGCTGAAAGGTCAAGGCAGCACGCAAATCTCCACCTCGACCCTGGATAACCGTCAGAAAGGTCGAGTGTTGAGCCAGGGGAGTCTGGGCGTCACCGCCAATCAGGTGTTGAACAGCCAAGGCGGCCTGATCACCAGTACTGGCAACCTCAATGCCAACGCCGGGTATCTGGATAACAGCGGCGGTGAACTGTCCAGCCTGACAGTCAGTACCGTGCAGGTGGGGGCTCTGGATAACGTTGCCGGTTTGATCGGCGCCGGGCAGAGCCTGAGTATCACCGCCAGTGGCCAGATGAATAATCAGGGGGGGCGCGTCCTTGCCCAGCAGGACCTGCGGATCAGCGCGGGTGCACTGGACAACAGTCAGCAAGGTTCGCTGGTCAGTCAAGGCACGTTGGGCCTGAACGTGGCTGGGACGTTGGACAACCATCAGCAAGGCAAGCTGTTCAGTGGCAGCGCGCTCACCGCCCGAATTGCCGGAGCACTGCTCAACCAGTTCGGGCTGATCAACGCAGGCGGCAATCTGCAACTCACCGCCCATTCGCTGGACAACCGCAACGGCCAACTGTCGAGCATCGGCGATCTGACATTAAGCGCCAGTCAGGCGGACAACAGCAGCAGCGGCCAGATCCTGGCTAACGGCGACATCGCACTGAGCCTCGACAGCTTGAACAATCAGCGCAATGGCGTGATCGCCGGGCAGCGTGATGTCCAGCTCAACGCCGGGCAGCTGGATAACAGCGGGGCGGGCAGCCTGTACGCGAAACGCCATCTCAACCTGACCCTGGCCAATCAGTTGAACAACGCGCAGGGCACCCTGCGTGGTGATGGCACGCTGACGCTGCAAGCGGCGAGCCTCGGCAACCAGGGGGGTAGCGTATCCGGCGTGGGCGGATTGACCGTGACCAGCAGCGGCGCGATTGCCAACCAGGGCGGCGCCCTGCTGACCAACGCCGGTCTGACCTTGAACAGCGGCAGTCTCGACAACAGCCAGCAAGGTCGCATCGCCGGTAACGGCGTGGTACTCAACACCGGCGCGTTCACCAACCAGCAAGGCGGGAGCCTGACCAGCACTGGCGCGCTCAGCCTCACGGCCGGCCAAGTGGATAACAGCGTGGCTGGCCGCATCGCCAGCGCCATGGCGTTGACCGCCACCGTCACCGGCCTCGATCAGCACGCGGGCGGGCAATTGTTCAGCAGCACCGACGTCACCCTCGACTTGAGCAATGGCCAGTTGAACAACCAGGGTGGTTTGCTGACGGCACCGGGTCAACTGCTGCTGAAAAACCTCAATGCCGTCGCCAACCAGGGCGGTGAAATTTCCAGTGCCAGGGCGTTCAGCCTGACGGCGCAAAGCCTCGACAACACGGACGGCAAGCTGCTCAGCGACCAGGGTTTGACCGTGCGCATCAACCAGGCACTGACCAACGTCAGAGGGTTGATTTCGGCCGCGAGTGTGGAGGCGCGAGCCGCTCGGCTCGACAACAGCAACGGCAGCATCAGCAGCGATGCCGACCTGAGCCTGCAACTGGCTGGCACGCTGCTCAACCAGGGCGGCGCCCTGCTGACCAACGCCGGTCTGACCTTGAACAGCGGCAGTCTCGACAACAGCCAGCAAGGTCGCATCGCCGGTAAAGACGTGGTACTCACAACCGGCGCGTTCACCAACCAGCAAGGCAAGCTGACCAGTACTGGCGCACTGACTGCGCAGATTACCGGGCCATTGCTCAATCAGATCGGCTTCATCAATTCCGGCAGTAATCTGCTGCTGAGTACCCCGGCACTGGATAATCGTAACGGTGAGATCTCCAGTCTTGGCAATCTAACGTTGAACGGCAGCCAGGCGGACAATAGCGGCAATGGTCGAATCCTGGCCAACGGCGACATCGCACTGAGCCTCGGCAGCTTGAACAATCAGCTCAATGGCGTGATCGCCGGGCAGCGTGATGTCCAGCTCAATGCCGGGCAACTGGATAACAGCGGGGCGGGCAGCCTGTACGCGAAACGCCATCTCAACCTGACCCTGGCCAATCAATTGAACAACGCGCAGGGCACCCTGCGTGGCGACGGCACGCTGACGCTGCAAGCGGCGAGCCTCGGCAACCAGGGGGGCAGCGTATCTGGCGTGGGCGGATTGACCGTGACCAGCCGCGGTGCGATTGCCAACCAGGGCGGCGCCCTGCTGACCAACGCCGGACTAACCTTGAACAGCGGCAGTCTCGACAACAGCCAGCAAGGTCGCATCGCCGGTAACGGCGTGGTACTCAACACCGGCGCGTTCACCAACCAGCAAGGCGGGAGCCTGACCAGCACTGGCGCGCTCAGCCTCACGGCCGGCCAAGTGGATAACAGCGTGGCTGGCCGCATCGCCAGCGCCATGGCGTTGACCGCCACCGTCACTGGCCTCGATCAGCACGCGGGCGGGCAATTGTTCAGCAGCACGGATGTCACCCTGGACTTGAGCAATGGCCAGTTGAACAACCAGGGTGGTTTGCTGACGGCACCGGGTCAACTGCTGCTGAAAAACCTCAATGCCGTCGCCAACCAGGGCGGTGAAATTTCCAGTGCCAAGGCGTTCAGCCTGACGGCGCAAAGCCTCGACAACACTGACGGCAAGCTGCTCAGCGACCAGGGTTTGACCGTACGCATCAACCAGGCACTGACCAACGTCAGAGGGTTGATTTCGGCCGCGAGTGTGGAGGCGCGAGCCGCTCGGCTGGACAACAGCAACGGCAGCATCAGCAGCGATGCCGACCTGAGCCTGCAACTGGCTGGCACGCTGCTCAACCAGGGCGGCGCCCTGCTGACCAACGCCGGTCTGACCTTGAACAGCGGCAGTCTCGACAACAGCCAGCAAGGTCGCATCGCCGGTAAAGACGTGGTACTCACAACCGGCGCGTTCACCAATCAGCAAGGCAAGCTGACCAGCACGGGCACGCTGACTGCGCAAATTGCCGGAGCACTGCTCAATCAGTTCGGGCTGATCAATGTGGGCGGCAATCTGCAACTCACCGCCAATTCGCTGGACAACCGCAACGCCCAACTGTCGAGCGTCGGCGATCTGACGTTAAGCGCCAGTCAGGCGGACAACCGCAGCGGCCAGATCCTGGCTAACGGTGACATCGCACTGCGCCTCGACAGCTTGAACAATCAGCGCAATGGCGTGATCGCCGGGCAGCGTGATGTCCAGCTCAACGCCGGGCAACTGGATAACAGCGGGGCGGGCAGCCTGTACGCGAAACGCCATCTCAACCTGACCCTGGCCAATCAATTGAACAACGCGCAGGGCACCCTGCGTGGCGACAGCACGCTCACGCTGCAAGCGGCGAGCCTCGGCAACAATGGGGGCAGCGTATCCGGCGTGGGCGGATTGACCGTAACCAGCAGCGGTGCGATTGCCAACCAGAGCGGCGCCCTGCTGACCAACGCCGGACTGACCTTGAACAGCGGCAGTCTCGACAACAGCCAGCAAGGTCGCATCGTCGGTAACGACGTGGTACTCAACACCGGCGCGTTCACCAATCAGCAAGGCAAGCTGACCAGCACGGGCGCGTTGACTGCGCAAATTGCTGGAGCACTGCTCAACCAGTTCGGGCTGATCAATGTGGGCGGCAATCTGCAACTCACCACCCATTCGCTGGACAACCGCAACGGCCAACTGTCGAGCATCGGCGATCTGACATTAAGCGCCAGTCAGGCGGACAACAGCAGCAGCGGCCAGATCCTGGCTAATGGCGACATCGCACTGAGTCTCGACAGCTTGAACAATCAGCTCAATGGCGTGATCGCCGGGCAGCGTGATGTCCAGCTCAACGCCGGGCAGCTGGATAACAGCGGGGCGGGCAGCCTGTACGCGAAACGCCATCTCAACCTGACCCTGGCCAATCAATTGAACAACGCGCAGGGCACCCTGCGTGGCGACGGCACGCTGACGCTGCAAGCGGCGAGCCTCGGCAACCAGGGGGGCAGCGTATCTGGCGTGGGCGGATTGAGCGTGACCAGCCGCGGTGCGATTGCCAACCAGGGCGGCGCCCTGCTGACCAACGCCGGACTAACCTTGAACAGTGTCAGTCTCGACAACAGCCAGCAAGGTCGCATCGCCGGTAACGGCGTGGTACTCAACACCGGCGCGTTCACCAACCAGCAAGGCGGGAGCCTGACCAGCACTGGCGCGCTCAGCCTCACGGCCGGCCAAGTGGATAACAGCGTGGCTGGCCGCATCGCCAGCGCCATGGCGTTGACCGCCACCGTCACTGGCCTCGATCAGCACGCGGGCGGGCAATTGTTCAGCAGCACGGATGTCACCCTGGACTTGAGCAATGGCCAGTTGAACAACCAGGGTGGTTTGCTGACGGCACCGGGTCAACTGCTGCTGAAAAACCTCAATGCCGTCGCCAACCAGGGCGGTGAAATTTCCAGTGCCAGGGCGTTCAGCCTGACGGCGCAAAGCCTCGACAACACTGACGGCAAGTTGCTCAGCGACCAGGGTTTGACCGTGCGCATCAATCAGGCACTGACCAACGTCAGAGGGTTGATTTCGGCATCGAGTGTGGAGGCGCACGCCGCTCGGCTCGACAACAGCAACGGCAGCATCAGCAGCGATGCCGACCTGAACCTGCAACTGGCTGGCACGCTGCTCAACCAGAACGGTGAACTGTCCAGCGCCGGCAACACCACCCTTGTAGCCATGAGCCTGGGTAATGGCGGCGGTCAGGTGCTGGCCGATCAGCGCTTGAGCCTGATGATCAGCGGCGCCGTGGATAACCAGGCCGGTACTTTGGGGGCCGGGCAAGGGCTGAACGTCAGCGCCGCAAGTCTGGATAACAGTCAGGCGGGCAGCCTCGTGACTGACGGCAATCTTGACCTCGGTCTTGGCGGTTTGCTGAACAACCAGAGCGGCGGCAGCGTGCAGGCCAAGGGCCTGATGAACCTGCAAAGCCTGAGCCTTGATAACCGTGGTGGTCGTATTTCGGGCAAAAATCTGCTGACCTTGCGCAATGGCTCGTCGGACAATCGCGGCGGTGTCATTCGTGCCGACAAGGACGTGCAGCTCTACATCGATCAATTGGACAACCGCCAGCAAGGTCTGCTCAGCAGCAAGGCCGGTATCGGCTTCACCGGCCAGCGTCTGGATAACCAGAGCGGGCTGCTCAGCGCCATAGGCCTCGTACAGCTGCAAGCAGGCGTGGTGCTCAACAATGCCGGTCGCATCGCCAGCCAGAGCGACCTGAACGCCAACATCGACGCGCTGACCCAGCAGGGCGGCGAACTGGTCGCCCAAGGCACGCTGACGCTGACTGGCGCCAAACTGGATAACCGCCAGGGTGGTTTGGTCGGGGCGACAAACGCGCTGAAACTCAATGTCGGTGACATCGACAACCGCGCGGGCGAAATCTCCAGCCAGGTCGAGGTTGGCATCAATGGCCAGCAACTGAACAACAGCGACGGCGGCAAGGTGCTGGCGGGCACCGCACTGGGCCTGAGCGTCGCCAAACTGATCAACCAGAACAAGGGGCTGCTGTTCGGCGACACACTCAGCCTCAACGGCGTTAGCCTGAACAATGCCGGGGGTACGCTGGCCAGCCAGAACGACCTCAGCCTCAACCTTTCAGGCGATCTGGACAACAGCGCCGGCCTGCTCAGCAGCGAAGCCGCCTTGATGGTCAATACCGCCAGCCTGAATAACGGCGCGGGCAGTCTGTCCAGCGCCGGTGCCTTGAACGTCACCACCACCGGGATATTGAGCAATCAGGGTGGCTCGATCACCACCGATGCCGGACTGACCCTCTACAGCGCCAGCCTCGATAACCGAAACAGCGGCGTGCTGTCCGGCAAAAGCGCAACCCGCGTCAACACCGGCGCGTTCGACAACAGCCACGGTGGTCGCCTGACCAGTGCCAACACCCTGGACCTGAGCGCTGCTCAAGTGATCAACCAGGACCATGGCCGGATTGCCAGTGCCATGGCGCTGACTGCAACAGTCACAGGCCTCGACCAGCAGGGCGGTGAGCTGTTCAGCAACACCGCATTGAGCCTCGATTTGAACCACGGCCAGTTGAACAACCAGGGTGGCTTGATCAATGCCCCCGGTGCATTGCTGCTGAAAAATCTCAACACTGTCGCCAACCAGAACGGCGAAATTTCCAGCGCCCAAGCCTTTACTGTTGACGCTCAAACACTCGACAACAGCGGCGGCAAGCTGCTCAGTAATCAAGCGCTGACGCTGCGACTGGCGCAGACGATGAGCAACATCAACGGCATCATTTCCGCTGCCGCGCTGAACGCCCACAGCGCCAGCCTGGACAACAGCGGCGGTTTGATCAGCAGCCGTGATGGCCTGAGCCTGGCCGTTGACAACAGCTTCACCAACCACAACGGCACCTTGATCGCCGACGGCAATCTGCTGCTCAGCGCAACCACAACGGACAACAGTCTCGGCCAGATCGCCGGTAAACAAGACGTCACCGCCACCGTTGGCAGCTTGCAACAACAGGGCGGGCAGCTGATCGCCCAAGGTAATCTGAGCCTGACCGGCGATCGCCTGGACAATCGCCTGAACGGCTTCGTCGGTGCGACGGGCACACTGGATATCAAGGTTGGCAACGTCGACAACCGTGGTGGCGAACTCTCCACCAAGGGCAACCTGACCCTGGTCGGCCAGCAACTGGACAACAGCGACAATGGACAAATTCTTGCCCAGAACACCCTGCTGCTGACAGTCGATCAAATCATCAACCGCAACAAAGGCCTACTCTCCGGCAAGACCGGATTGAGCGTGACCGGCACCGGGCTGGATAACACCCGCGGATCCTTGCTCAGCCAGCAGAGCATCGACGTTGACCTCGGCGCTACGCTGGACAACAGCCTCGGTCTGTTCAGCAGTGAAGGTTCGCTCGGCGCGCGCGTGGGCAATCTGATCAACACGGCAGGCAGCTTTTCCAGCGCCGGTAGCTTGAGCGTCAATAGCGCTGGGGCAATCAGCAATCAGGGCGGGCAACTGGTCACCGATGCCAACCTCGACTTGCACAGCGCCAGCCTCGACAACCGGCAGCAGGGCCGGATCAGCGGCAAAGGCCCCGTCTCGATTCAAACCGGTGCCTTCGACAACAGCCAGAGTGGCCGCGTCAGCAGCGCCGGTCGCCTCGACCTGAGCGCCGCACACCTGAGCAACCAGGCCGGCGGCAGCATCGGCAGCATCGGCAGTAGCGATGCACTGACCGTCAGCGTCACGGGGCTGGACCAGCAAAACGGTACCTTATTCAGCAACAGTGCCTTGACCCTCGACTTGAACAACGGCCAGTTGAACAACCAGAACGGTCTGATCAATGCGCCGGTTCTGCTGCTGAAAAACCTCAACGGCGTCGCTAACCAGAGCGGGGAAATCTCCAGCGCCCAAGCCTTTACCCTGGCGTCGCAAAACTTCGACAACAGCGGCGGCAAGCTGCTGAGCAACCAGGGCCTGACCCTGCGCGTCAATCAAGCGCTGAGCAACGTCAACGGCATGATTGCCGGCGCCAGTGTTGATGCGCGCGCCGGCACGCTGGACAACCGCGGCGGCCTCCTGACCAGCCGAGGCAACCTCGCGCTCAACGTCAATGGTTTGCTGAGCAACCAGAGTAACGGCCTGATCAACGCGGCGCAGGCGCTCAATGTCGCTTCCGCCGACCTTAACAACCAGGGCGGCCAACTACTCGGCGGCACGGTGCTGACGGTCAACGCGGCGACCCTGGACAATAGCGCCAATGGTTTGATCAACAGCCAGGGCGGATTGAGCCTGACTGCCAACAGCCTGGATTCCAGCAATGGCGGCGAAGTGTCGGCCAAAGGCACTATCGGTCTGAATCTTGGTGCATTGACCCAGAACGGCGGTCGCTTGCTGGGCGACGCCGGTATCACGCTTGACCTGGGCGGTGGAGACCTGAGCAACAACAACGGTTTGATCACTGCCAAAGGGCCGCTGACCATCAGCAACCTGCGCGATCTGAACAACCGCAGTGGCGAAGTCTCCAGCACCCAGAGCATTGCCCTGGTCGGACACACCTTCGACAACAGCAGCGGCAAACTGATCAGCAGCAACCTGCTGAACCTCGATGCCACCGGCGGACTGCTCAACCAGAACGGCCTGATCTCCGGTTGGCAGGGCCTGGATGTCCATGCTGGCAGCCTCGATAACCGCAACGGCGGCACGCTCTCCAGCCGCAGCGGCAACCTCGGCGTGACCTTGAGTGGCGCCTTGCTCAACAGCGGCACCGGTGCACTGGTCAGTCAGAATACACTCAGCGTCAACGCCTCCAGCCTCGATAACAGCGGCGGCATCCTGTCCAGCGGCGCTGGCCAGACCCTGACCGTCAGCGGGCTGCTGGACAACGGCCAGAACGGCCTGATCGACAGTGGTGCGGCCCTGGTCATGCAAGCCATGACCCTCGGTAACGCGGCGGGTGCGATCAACGCGCAACAGAGCTTGAGCTTCACCGGTACCACCCTGGACAACACGGCCGGCAGCCTGATCGGCAATGGCACGGTCAACCTCGATCTGCTCGGCGCCTTAACCAACACCAACGGCAAACTCGCCAGTGCCGGCCCGCTACTGATTCAAGGTGCGAGCCAGATCAACAACCGGGGTGGGCAACTGGCGAGCCAGTCTCTGCTGACCCTGCTCACCGGCGGCCTCGACAACAGCAATCGCGGCACCGTGGCCGCCGACGGTCAACTGTTGCTCACTGCTACGGGCGCCGTGCAGAACAACGCCGATGGCTTGATCTACAGCAAGAATGGTGGCGTGCAATTACAAGCCGCCAACCTGGCCAACAACCTGGGTGCACTGCAAAGCCAGGGTGCGCTGAGCCTCACTGTCGCCGGTGACATCGACAACCATAGCGGTCGCATCATCGCCCAAGGCAGCGACCTGACCGTCATTGCCGGCAACCTCGACAACCGTGGCGGCGTGTTGGCCAGCCTGCAAGGCGCGTTCAGCGCCCACCTCACCGGCGTGCTGAAAAACGGCTACGACCCAAGCAACAACAACCAGGGCGGCGTCACCCAGGCCCAGCGCCTGGACCTGACCGCGCTGGCCGGCATCGACAACTACGGTGGGCGTATCGCTGCGCAAGCCGGCGATACGATCATTCATACCGCTGACTTCGACAACCGCAATGGCGGTCTCTATGCCCAGGGCCGGGTCAGTGTCACTGGCAACAACTTCGACAACAGTGGCAGCAATGACGGCCAGATCGCCGGCAGCCAGATCGACCTGACCCTGAGCGGTGCTCTGAACAACCGCCTGGGCATCATCGAAAGCGACAGTACCCTGGCGATCACCGCCGCGAGTATCGACAACCAGACGGGCCAACTACGTGCCCTCGGCACCAGTGGCGCGACCCAATTCAATGTCGGTGGCCTGTTCGATAACCGTAATGGCACCGTCGAAAGCGCCAACAGCGACCTGACCCTTGCTGCCGGCAGCTTCCTTAACACTGGCGGCACCCTGTTGCATGTCGGCACCGGCACTTTTGGCCTGTCCATGCCCAACGTCGTCAATGCGGGCGGTAGCATCGTCACCCGTGGCGGCCTGACTCTAAACGCGGACACCTGGACCAACAGCAGCGTCATTCAGGCCGGGCGCCTGAACGTCAACGTCAACAACTTCAGCCAAACCGCCGGTGGCCAACTCCTGGCCTCCGACAGTTTCACGGGGAGCGGGGGCAACTGGTACAACGATGGGTTGATTGCCAGCAGCGGTAGCCTTGCCCTCAACCTGGGCGGTGTTTATAGCGGCAATGGCAGCGTGAGCAGTGTCGGCAATCTTGGTCTGAGTGCTGCGCAGATCGACCTTACCTCTGTGGCGAGTATCACGGCTGGCGCCAGTGGAACCGTCGGTAGCAGTGGCAGCCTGACCAACCTCGGACGCCTCACTTCAGTCGGGGCACTGACCGTCAATGCCGCTTACCTGAACAACCAGGGCACCCTGGGCAGTGGCGCCAACCTGCGCGTCAACGCCCCCACCATCCTCAACCAGAATGGCCTGATCTTCAGCGGCGACGACATGGCGCTGCGTACTGATAACTTCACCAACCGCTACGCGGATATCTTTGGCCTCGGCAACGTCAGCATCGCCAAGGACGACAACAATGGATTGAGTGCGTCGATCTCCAACGTGTCGGCGACCATCGAGAGTGGTGGCGACCTGAGCCTGGCGTCCAGCTCCATCGAGAACCGCAAGGACGTATTCCAGACCACAGGCGGGTTGGTCTAGTGCTACACCTGCTCTTCGCTCGATCCTCTTGCCCCGTTGGGCTTGAGCAGTTATGCGGTCTGGGTGGAAAACTACCAGTCGCAGATTGTCCAGGATTCAGCCTCGGCCAGTATGACGGCTGGGCGTAGCTTTCTGGCAACCGGCGGGGTGTTTCTCAATCAGGCGTCGATCCTCAGCGCAGGAAACAACCTCACGTTCAACCTGCAGACCTTTACGAATCAAGGGGCTTCTGTAGGCGACTATAACGTGCGGCGATCTATTGCTCTTACTGCCGGGCAACAGACTACCGATCTGAATCTATGGAATTCGATCATGGCTTACAACGCTGCCAATGATCCTTCCTACGATCCGGGATCATTGGGATACGTCGGCGGCAGCAACCCGACCTTCTCAAGGCCTAATCTCCATTTCTGGAACAGTTCCGGTGCCGAATCCGTAATACAGGTAGCACCTCACCCTGGCGGCAAAAACCTGGAAACCTACATTAGGTTTGGTTCGGTATATATCACCGTGCCTGCTGGATCCCTATGGTACGACTTTGCGCTCCCTCATTACGGCGATGGTGTACGGACCGCTGCACCGGGCGCGATCCAGTCCGCAATTCCCTTCGACACCACGGTGACTTACAACAGCCCATCGTCCTACGCTAATGCGGTCGTGCAGGCGGGTGGTGCAGTCAATATCACCGCGTCGCAAAATCTCACCAACAGTGTGGTCCGCGAAGGGGTGGTCATCGGTTCCGGTGCATCACGCGTCGGCTCGACCCAGGTCAGTGGGCAGCCCGCGCCGACCATCGTCAATCTCAACGCCCAACTACCTCCCAACCTGGCCCAACAGCAGGTCAACCCCCTGACACTGCCAGGCTTCAACCTGCCAACCGGCCAAAACGGTCTGTTCCGCCTGAGCGGGCAGGGCGGCAGCGGTGCCCAGGCAACTCAGGCCAACGCTGCGCCACAAAGCTGGACCTTCGGTGGTGCCAGTGTCGCCTTGGCTCAACGCGACCAAGCAGTGCCGGATGCTCAGGTGCGCGACATCCAACTGAGCGATATCACGCAGACCTCGCTCGCCAGCCGTCAGGTAGTCGCGGACGCCCGTCAAGGTGCCGGCGTTGTCGGCAATGCATCGTCGATCAATATCACGGCGCCGAGCGATGGCGGTGCCGGCAGCGTCGTCGTGCCGGGGCACAGCGCCGATGCGCCGGCTGCCACCGTGGTCAGCGATATAACCGGCGCGAACCTATCCAGTCAGGCAGCCGCCGTCGCTCCGCTGCCCGGTCAGCCTGCCGCCGTCACTCCGCTGCCCGGTCAGCCCGCCGCCGTCGCTCCGCTGCCCGGTAAGCCCGTCGCCGTCGTTCCGCTGCCCGGTAAGCCCGTCGCCGTCGCTCCACTGCCCGGTCAGCCCGCTGCCGTCGCTCCGCTGCCAGGTCAGCCCGCTGCCGTCGCTCCGCTGCCCGGCAAGCCCGTCGCCGTCGCTCCTCTGCCTGGTCAGTCCAGTGTCGTTGCTCCGTTGCCCGGTCAGCCCGCCGCCGTCGCTCCGCTGCCCGGCCAGACATCGCCTGCCATTGCGCAAATCACCCCGGCAGCCAGCCAGACCGTCGCCCGGGTGCAAGGCCTGCCCAGCAGCAGCGGTCAGTCCAAACCGCAAAAATACTTGATCGAAACCAATCCAGTGCTCACCGACCTCAAGCAGTTCATGAGCTCGGATTACCTGCTGGGCAACCTCGGCTACGATCCTGACGACAGCGCCAAGCGCCTGGGCGATGGCCTGTATGAACAACGCCTGATTCAACAAGCGGTGGTCGCCCGTACCGGTCAACGTTTTCTCGACGGCCTGACCTCGGACGAGGCCATGTTCAAGTACCTGATGAACAACGCCATCGCCAGCAAGGAGGCGTTGAATCTGTCGCTTGGCGTATCCCTCACCGCCGAACAGGTCGCCGCACTCACCCACGACATCGTCTGGATGGAAACCATGCAGGTCAATGGCGAGGACGTGCTGGTGCCGGTGCTGTACCTGGCCCACGCCAGCAATCGCCTGGCACCCAACGGGGTACTGATCCAGGGCAGCGACGTGACCCTGATCGCCGGGCACGACCTGAACAACGCCGGTACTCTGCGCGCCAGCAACAATCTGGCCGCCATGGCCGGCAATGACCTGGTCAACAGCGGCCTGGTCGAAGCCGGCAATCGCCTCGACCTGCTGGCGGGCAACAACCTCATCAACCAGGCCGGCGGTATCATCGCGGGCCGTGACGTTACCCTGACTGCCGTCAACGGTGACGTGATCAACGAACGCAGCGTGACCGCCGCGCAAGCCCGCAACGGTGATTTCCGCACCGGCCGCGCGTACGCCGATAGCGCCGCCCGCATCGAAGCCGCCAACGACCTGACCATCAAGGCCGGTCGTGACGTCAACAACATCGGCGGGGTGCTCCAGAGCGGCCGCGACACTACGATCAACGCCGGTCGGGATGTGAACCTGGTGTCCGCGCAGGCCGAAAACAAGCTTGCGAGCGGCAGCAGCTTTCTCGAGCAAAACATCACCCAGATGAGTGGCTCCGTCAGCGCCGGTCGTGACCTCTCGGTCAATGCGGGGCGTGACATCAGCGTCATCGCCAGCCAGATCAACGCCAAGCGCGACATCGCCCTGGCCGCCACGGACAACCTCACGTTGGCCTCGGCAGCGGACGAGAAGCATAGGTACAGCAAAACCAAAAAAGTCACGACGCAGGAAGACCACGTCAGCCAGGTCGGCACCAGCCTCACCGCCGGCGGCAACGTCGCCCTGAGCGCCGGGCAGGACCTGACCCTGCTCTCCAGCCGGGTCAGTGCCGGCGACGAAGCCTACCTGGTGGCGGGCGGCAACCTTGAGTTGCTGGCCGCACAGGACAGCGATTACTCGCTGTACGACATGAAGAAAAAGGGCGGCTTCGGCGGTAGCAGCAAGACGAAACGCGACGAAGTCACCGATGTGACAAACATCGGCAGTGCAATCACCAGCGGCGGCGACCTGACCCTGGTCAGCGGCGGCGATCAACGTTACCAGGGTGCCAAGCTCAACAGCGGCAACGACCTGACCCTGGACAGCGGCGGCAGCATTACCTTCGAAGCGGTCAAGGACCTGCACCAGGAGAGCCACGAGAAGAGCAAAGGCGATTTGGCCTGGAACTCCGCCTCGGGCAAGGGTGCTACCGACGAAACCCTGCGCCAGAGCACGCTGGAGCAGCAGGGCCAACTGGCGATCAAGGCTGCCGATGGCTTGCATGTCGACCTCAAGCAGATCGATCAGAAATCGGTAAGCGAGACCATCGATGCCATGGTGCAGGCCGATCCAAGCCTGGCCTGGCTCAAGGATGCCGAGGCTCGCGGGGATGTCGACTGGCGCAAGGTGCAAGAGGTGCACGACAGCTTCAAGTACAGTCACTCGGGGCTCGGTGCAGGGGCTGTGCTGGCGATCATGATTATCGTTGCAGCGTTGACGGCCGGCGCAGCCAGCGCGGCACTGGGCTCGACAGCCGGTGCCACAGCTGGTTCTGGCACCGCCATGGCCGCTGCCGGCACCTCTGCTGCCGGAGCGGCGACCGCCGCTGGTTGGGGTAACGTCGCTTTGACGGCGGTGGCGACCTCGGCAGCCGGTACTGCCACCGTGAGCACGATCAATAACAAGGGCAATCTCGGTGCCGTCATCCAAGACGTGACCTCCCGTGACGCACTCAAGGGGTACGCCATTGCGGGCGTCACGGCGGGCATGACCGCTGGCTACTTCGATGACTGGACCGGCACCAGCACCGATCCCCTCACTGGCAAAATCACCACCAATCTCAGTACCTGGAAAGGGATTGGTCAGTTCGCGGCCAACCAAGGTTTGCAAAACGGCACATCGGTGGCGATGAGCAGAATCATGGGCCAGGGCGGTGACTTGGGTGATGTCCTGCAAAACACGCTGTTCAATACCTTGGCGGCGGCCAGCTTTAATGCGGTGGGTGACTACACCAAGGACCTCTACGCTGACGGCAGCCTGCAGAAAATCGCGATTCACGCCATGGTCGGCGGCCTATTGGCCCAAGTCAGCGGTGGCGACTTCAAGACTGGGGCGCTGGCAGCTGGGGCTAATGAGGCCGTCGTAGCGGACCTCAATAAACTGGTTCAAGGCAATCCAAGTCTACTGAGCATGAGCTCGCAGCTAGTCGGGTTGCTTGCCGCGTCCACACAAAGCGGCGCGGACGAACACAGCCTGAGAACCGGGGCATGGGTCGCACAGAACGGCACCCAGTATAATTTTGGCGATCACCTGCCTCCGGGTTTAACCGAATATGGGCAAGCGGCAACTACCCTTGTGGAGTACATGCAAAACCAAGGGGCACCAGCTGAAGAGGTTGATCAGGTTGCAAGAGCACTCGCGCAAGGCCAGGGATTTGAGGGCGTCCAACCTGCGAACGAATTCGTCAAGGCGTGGGGCGAATTCATGGCCGGAGAGCTCTCTGGTTTAGGGTTAGCAGCCGTATTAGGAAAGGTCGGTTCTTGGTTTGAAAAAGCGGAAAATGTTGGCACTCTAGATCCTGTTCAAGTCGCACGCCAACGTCAGGCTGCTATGCTTGAAAGAAATCAAGGCTTCAACGCGAGCCCTATTGGTTGGGATAGCTATCCAACTATTGGCCGTAACGGAACCTATATAACTGATAGGGATGCAATCTCTAATATCACTGGGCCGCTTAATTTAGGAGGCGATACGGTTATAACTAGAGTGCAGGCAACTCAGCTTGAGCAGGCAATGGGATTGCAGCCAGGCTCTATGATTAATGGTTTCAAGGTGCGCCAAGTGGACGGAATTATCGAAATGTCTCCGAATAGCCCTCTGCACGGAAATGAATACTTTCAAGGTGCAGGTCAGCATCTTCCGGGAGGTGGCCCGGAAATGGTTATCGAATCAATTTCAACGGTTGATTCAGCGAAAGTAAAAACCATTACTACGGTGATAGTGAAATGATCCCTGTAAAATTTAATGCGAGAGCTTTTGTTACTGAAGGGTCATTATCGGAAGTGGTAGTGAAAGTTATAGATGAAACTGTGATTGAGCTATTAGAGGGCTTAGGGTTTGTTGTCTTAAACAAAGAACAAAACATAATGTCATTGATTGCTCCCGATCAAAGTTTCAAGGTAAAACTTTTTGAAAAGTTACGAGATGAAGGTATTTGTTTTTCCGCGGGCCACGATTGGTGTCCTGCCGATGTGTTTGAATTTTTGAGGGATCAAAAAATGCTGAATGGGGTCTATCGAAAAATAGTATGGGATGGGCCTAAAAAGCCAAGAGTAATCGAGAATTGTTAACTGTAAATCATTTAAAAAAACCGTGGTCCAGAAGCACAGGAATCTCTCCTAAGATCGCTATATGGGATCATTATGGTTATCTAAATATTGTTGAGGTTCAGAAGGGGAAAATGAAAAAATGGAACGGATTTATTTGTGTAAGGATCTGACGCTGATTTCCAGAGAGGTCAACGCTGAAGATGAGGCATATCTGGTGGCGGGTGACAAGCGAGCCACAGCTTTATGCGCTTGTACCAAACCCTCCCAGCTACGTAGAAAAAAGAAATAAATATCCAAAGAGTCGAGCTCTGCATCTTGAGATCGAAGCAAGTTCAAAGTGCAAAACCTCAAGATCTGGACGTCATTTTCTAAGAGGAGAATCGCTACTTGAGCTGTCGTCACAAAACAGAGACTCGGTAACCAGCCAAACGCCAAGTGCGGGCGGCAGATGACTATGCTTTTTCTCTAGGAGATACAACTCTGTTTTCCGGCGTTCCTCTAACTTACAAGCCAGCCATATATCGGTCGCCGAGGGTAGTGGCGTAGTAGGCCTTTAGCACGAAGCCTTATTGCTTCAGGCAAACTCGCATCATGGACAAGATCCCTTAGAAACGTTTCCGTCTGGGTAGCGCTGCGTGTACGTTCATGTACCATAGTCATACTGATCTGTCTTCCGTTCATTCGATTCGCCTTGAGAAAGTTGAATCTAATCTCTACCTAACCAAGAATGATCGGAACACATATCAACAATGCGTCGCAGGTAAATGTGGAGTCAGTGGTGATGAAGGGGCACTTAATAGCAAGTGTCTTTAATGGGCCAGGTGAGAGGCTGAATCTGCTTCCCATGAATGGTAACCTGAACAAGGGCGCATGGAAGGCAATGGAGAACACTTGGGCATCTGCTCTAAAACAAGGGCAGACAGTTGGTGTGAAAATCGAGCCAGTCTACTCAGGCTCCTCTGTGCGTCCCGATAGATTTACTGTCAGATACTCTATTGATGGTGGTCGCCCAGTGATTGTTGATTTCAAGAGTTCTCCAGGTGGAATCTGATGAGTGATCAAGAGTTATATCAGAAAATAGGACAGCTATTAGTTAATGCAGGGCCGTCAGATGCTCAGGAAATAATAGTTAGAGCAGAGCTTTTCTCTGAAGGGGATGGAGGGAGGTACGAGTTTGACTATGTTGATGGGGCTGGTGAATTGAACTGGTTTGATCCAGATGGCCGTGCGGTAGGGGATTTGACGGAATTTTTGGTTCAGTTGAGTGAGTATTTTATTGCCAACAAGTTAACTGCCGGAGCGGGTGTCTGGACTGGCTGTGAAATATCTTTAAGTGTTGGTGAAATGAAGTTAGGAATTGAATTTATTTATAGTAAGTAGACTCAATCTTGCTTGTTCAACACCGTCCCCGTGCCGGTGTTGTTTTATCTGCTTACTGCAAAATCTCCCTTCCTTCGCCGCTCGCCTTAGTCGTGGCTTGAGCGATCAGGGCATCGAGCATCTGCGCAACGAATTTCTGTTGGCTCTTAGGTAGCTGGTCGATGGCTTCCAGTTGCTGTTGCCATTTCGGAGCCGGGCCACGCTTACGCACAGTGGTTTCCTGCTGCTGACCAAACAGCTCTTCGAGTGTGGTCGAAAGGAGTCGGGCCAGTTCTGGCAACGCCGCTACTTGGATGCGCCGCTTACCGGACTCATAGGCTTGAATAGTCTGTTGAGACATGCCAAGCCGTTCGGCCAGTTGGGTTTGGGTGATGCCGTGTTCTTTACGCAGGCGGGCAATACGTTCGCCCAGGGTACGGTCTGTTCCACCTAAGCGGTCAGCCCGCCGCCGTCGCTCCGCTGCCCGGCCAGACATCGCCTGCCATTGCGCAAATTACCCCGGCAGCCAGCCAGACCGTCGCCCGGGTGCAAGGCCTGCCCAGCAGCAGCGGTCAGTCCAAACCGCAAAAATACTTGATCGAAACCAATCCAGTGCTCACCGACCTCAAGCAGTTCATGAGCTCGGATTACCTGCTGTCCAATTTGGGTTACGACCCGGACGACAGCGCCAAGCGCCTCGGCGATGGCCTTTATGAACAACGCCTGATTCAGCAAGCGGTGGTCGCCCGTACCGGTCAACGCTTTCTCGGCGGACTGACCTCGGACGAGGCCATGTTCAAGTACCTGATGAACAACGCCATCGCCAGCAAGAGGCGTTGAATCTGTCGCTTGGCGTATCCCTCACCGCCGAACAGGTCGCAGCACTCACCCACGACATCGTCTGGATGGAAACCATGCAGGTCAATGGCGAGGACGTGCTGGTGCCGGTGCTGTACCTGGCCAACGCCAACAACCGCCTGGCCGCCAACGGTGCGCTGATCCAGGGCAACGACGTGACCCTGATCGCCGGCCACGACCTGAACAACGCCGGTACTCTGCGCGCCAGCAACAACCTGTCGGCCACAGCGGGCAACGATCTGGTCAACAGCGGCCTGGTCGAAGCCGGCAATCGCCTCGACCTGCTGGCGGGGAACAACCTCGTCAACACGGCCGGCGGCATCATCGCGGGCCGTGACGTCACCCTTGCTGCCGTCAATGGTGACCTTGAGTCGCTGGCCGCACAGGACAGCGAACCGACGATGTCAGTGTGTCAGTCGACCTACGCAGCGGATGTTAGTCCGCCAGCGCGAGCAAGCTCGCTCCCACAGGGTTTTGGGGGTTATTGGTCTTTTATGGCGATGCACATGTCCATCTCCATTACGCCGGTATTCTCGTCGTAGGAAGCCTCCACCGGGTAGCGCTCGAAACCCGGACGCTGGTCGTAGGCCAATCCGCTTTCTGGCATCCACTGTCTGCACAACTCACCCCAGGCCGCCGGGATTTCACTGGCCGGTCCTTTGAAGTGGGCGACGGCGTAGCGGCCGCCGGGCAGGTGGGTGACGGCGAACGGGTATTCGGGTTCGAAGTCGGCGGGTACTTCAACGCAGGCGTCGTAGCGGCAATGCTGCGCTGGCGTGGTGCTGGGATCGTCGTGGCCGATGCCGTAGCGCACGCGGTTGAGCAAGTTGTTTTCGATCATCCACGGGGCGACGGTTTCGCGCCAGAAGGTACCGATTTCCGGGCCGTAGGGGCCGGTGTAGCGAAGGTAGGCTATGCGGGCCGGGGGCAGGGTTTTGAGGGTTACGTTCATTGGCTGGGCCTTGATTTCAGTCTGTGATTTTTGCGTTGGCGGGTTGGGCCTCTTCGCGAGCAGGCTCGCTCCCACAGGGCACCGTGGCGAGCACAAGTCCAATGTGGGAGCGAGCCTGCTCGCGATGGCCTCGATTCGGTTTCAAGGCTAACCACCATGGCAGCAGCTCGACTTCTCCTGTTCCCCATATTTGTCGTGATGCCGCACCCATTCCATGATCTCCTCCTCGTTGCGGCCCTTGGGCGTCAGGTCGAGGTAGTTGTAGGCGCCGACCAGCAAGTCCAGGCCCCGGGCGTAGGTGGAGTAGGTGTGGAAGATGTCGCCAGCTTCGTTGCGATAAAACACGCTGAGACCGGGGAGTTCTTCCTCGGCGCCGTCGGTTTTTTCGTAGTTGTATGTAGCCTTTCCGGCGGCGACGTCTTCAGCTCGGGCGGTGACGCCAAAGTCGTAGTTGAAATCGCAGCCTTCGGACGATACCCAGTCGAACTTCCAGCCCATGCGCCGTTTGAAGGCCTGGAATTCGGCGAACGGTGCGTGGGAAACCGCCACCACGGCCACGTCATGGTGGGCAAGGTGCTGGTTGGCGCCGTCGATGTGATCGCTCAGGTACGAGCAACCGGGGCAGCCCTCATCCCAGCCCTCGGCGAACATGAAGTGGTAGATGACCAACTGGCTGCGCCCCCCGAACAGGTCCGCCAGTTTCAGTTCGCCGTCGGGCCCCTGGAAGTGGTAGTCCTTGTCGATTTTCACCCAGGGCAGGGCGCGGCGTTCGGCGCTGAGTCTGTCCCTTTCCTTGGTGAAGGCTTTTTCGTGGGCCAGGTGCTGTTTGCGGGCGGCGAGCCATTCTTCCCGCGATACGACGGGATGGTTCTGAATGTTCATGTTGTTTTCTCCTGCGTGGGGCGGGGAGGTGACTTACACAGCCTAGTCGTTTGGCTTGCATGGATTTCGACATGCCGCCGGTCGGTCGCCTGCAAACGCCCGGCTGAACGGCGGCCGGGCGTACCGGTCACAACCTGTAAGGCCCGTGCAATTGCACGGGCATCAATCGAACGGGCACCGGAGGTTGAATCAGGATGACGACTTACAACTGGGATTTGATTGAGCGCTTGCTGCATGAAGTGCAAAACAGTGCGGGCCACAGTTTCACGCCGCGGCCTTACGCCGAACAGCATGCCGCGCAGAAGGCCGCGGAAGGCGAGCCGATCGAAAATCTTGATCACTTGAAAACGGTGGCTGGCGAGTAGGAAAAGTTACTGTTGGCGCGTGGCTATATCGAGCCGCGACCGGAGGACGAAGGTGGGACGGGCACCAACTACATTTTGACGGCGCGGGGTTCGCGTTTGTTGAGCCTGATCGACAGCAGTATTCCCGGCAATGATCACCCGCGGCAGGTGCTGGATGAGCAGGGGGATGCGCTGGATGAGGTGACGTTTGATGAGGTAGCGTCGAAGGCGCAGATTGCCTGAGATGTCGTTGTACCCTTGTGGGAGCGGGCTTGGTCCGGGCGGCGTTCCGACGAAAGCGATCTGTCAGTCACATCCATGTTGGATGTGCCGACGTCTTCGCGAGCAAGCCCGCTTGTGTCTTGCGTTGTCCTCAGCCTTGTTTTCCGGCTTTTAGGCACTTCAAATCGCTGAAGTCCTTCCTCACACCTTCAATTTTCTTCAGCAAACGTGCGCGCTGGTTCGGCGTGCTGTCAGCCATCAGATCCACGAACAGTGAACGCGCCTGGGCTTCGGTGTTGGCAAAGGCCTGACGATAGGCGGGCGTCCACAACCGCTCACGATTGACCAGAAGTGTCTCGATGCGTTGCGGGAATTGGGGACTCTGGCGTTGGGCAACGGCCGCGCTGAACTGCTTCTGCCAATGGACCCGGTTGGCAAGCCACTGGGTATTCTGCTCGCCCAGGGCGTTGGACCATGTGGTTACCCGCTGTTGCTGGGTAGTGCTCAGTGGCCCGAGCCAGTCGTTCAGGCGCTTCTCCATGCGCGCGTCGCGTTCCTTGATCTGCTGGTCGAGGGATGGTTTGAGGTATTGCTCCTGGCGTTTGCGCCGGTCCTTGGCAAAGGCGTCGTTCATTTCGGCGACTTGCTTGTCATCCAGCCCTTGCAGCAACTCGATGGCCGACGGGGTGATTTCCCGCGCGGTCTCGGCGATCGCCTGTTCGGCTTCGTGGGCGCGGGCCTGCAAGGCGGCATCGGTGACCTGGTTGGTGGCGATCATGGTTTGCAGGCGGTCCAGCCAGTCGAGATAGCCGGGCAATTGGGTGGTGCAGTGCCAGCTGAGGTGTTCCTTCAGGCGTTCATCCAGCCAGCTTTTCTGCTCGCCGTTCATGTCCAGGTAGTCGCTGAGCGTCCACGGGATGATCACATCGAGATTGCGGTAGGCCAGGCCCACGCGGCTGCACGCGCCGAGGGCGAGGGTAACGGTCAACATAACGGCGATATGTTTGAACCAGCGGGACATGGGCGAATCCTTGCGAAAACCGGTCTTCGGGGTCTGATTCTCATGTGAACTCGGGAGGAGCCCGGCAGTTCAAGCCGATCAATAGAACGCGTGTTCGGCCTTGAGCGTCACCAGCCCGTCGCATTGGCTGTTGTGCCCGGCATAGGCCGAGCAACCGCTGCCGCTCAGGCTGGAGTCACTGTAGATCAGGTCGAGGTCGATGCCCATGAACGGGCGGGACAATTTCAGCGACCAATCGGTAAAACTGCCTACATACCCGCCATCCACCGACACTGGCGTATTGAATTGGTGGGTGGTGTATTTCAGGCTGATGCCGACACCGAACGGTTGATTGCCGCTCAAGTCAGCGAACAGGGTGTTGTTCTGTTTGTCCGGGTCATTGCTGAAGGCGATGCCGAAACGGCTGCCGAGCAAGGTCAGGCCGCCGAACAGTTCCTGGCTGTCAGGGGTCGTGACTTCGGGGTAGCTGTAGCGGATCAGGCCCACTTCGTAGCCGAGGGTTTGGTCGAAGGGTTGTTTAAAACCCATGTAGGAGTCGATCTCGAGGTCTTTCCCCGGGCTGATGCCCATGCTGGGCGACCATTGGCCCACATAGAAACCGCTGTCGTGGCTCAGGTCCAGACCACCGTGGAACGAGCCGACGGCCGAGGGTTTGACCAGGCCCTGGGCCATGCTGCGGGTGGGGGTGGTGCCGAGCTTGAGGTCGAAGGCACCCAGCTCACGCTGAAAGATTTGTGCGTGGGCTACGGAGCATGCCAGTAGGCTGGCGAGCAATGCCGATAGATGGAAAGGTTTGAACATGCGTCACTCCATGAACAGCGAGGACAGGCTGGCGGGCCCGCTGAAACGCTTGATCCAGACGTGTGCAAGGATACCGGCGAATGATCGGCAATGAAGGCCGTTCGTCGATTTCTACGGGATTTGAAGGAGTGCCGGAGGAGTAACGAGGGTTCCAGTCCAAGCGCTTCGAAGCTCAAAGCGCTTTGGGACCAGGTGACGCGAGGGGATTACTTTTTGCCCAGGGTGATCTGCTTGGACGGGCCGAACGTCTGGCCGCTGACGCCTTTGGCAATTTGCTGGATTTCACCGCCGGACTTGAGGAACGCAGCGATCTGGCTGTTGATCGATTCGCTGGTTTCGACGGCTGGAGCTGGCTTTGCTTTGCTGGTGGATGCTTTTACGCGCATGGCGGCCATTAACCTGTAGAAAATTAACTTGGCCAGGCATCGTACAGGAATTACCTGATAATTGCTTGGCAAATATCCCCTCGGCATATTCGTGAGGGCGGGGTAATTAGTCACCGGCCAATATTCGAAATATGCACCTAAGCCGCTGTTTTAACTAATAACATTGCCTGGAAAAATACCGTGTCACGCTTGCCTGGGCATGGCGTAAATGCCCGGAACGGCCTGACGAGCGGCCAGGCGCGGGATGAAACCCCGGGGAAATTAAGGGTTTCAGAGGATTTTCTCGCGCCACCGGGCCGGCTGCCGAACGCAGCGCGTAAAACCGGGTAGAATGCCGCCCACGCAATGAGGGTATTGGACATGGCTTTAGTCGGGCGTTACAACAGTTTGCAAGTGGTTAAACACACTAACTTCGGTTTATATCTGGACGGTGGCGCGGATGGCGAAATCCTTCTGCCTAATCGTTATATTCCAAAAGATATTCCTACCGAAGATGAAGACTGGCTCAACGTTTTTATTTATCTGGACAGCGATGACAAACTCATCGCAACTACTGAAAAACCGAAAGTTCAAGTCGGTGAATTCGCCAGTTTGAAAGTTGTTGAAGTCAACAGCATCGGCGTATTCCTGGACTGGGGGTTGCCGAAAGACCTGTTGCTGCCGTTCTCCGAAGAGAAGCGTCAGATGACCGCGGGCGAGTATGTGGTGGTGCACGTCTATCTCGACAAGCACACCCGTCGCATCACCGCGACCGCGCGCCTGGACCGCTACCTGGACAAGACCCCGGCCAATTACACCGCGGGCCAGGAAGTGGATCTGCTGGTGGCCGAAGCCACGGACATGGGCTTCAAGGCCATCATCAACAACAAGCATTGGGGCCTGATCCACAAGAACGAAATCTTCAAGTTCATGCGCGCCGGTAAAGAAGAAAAGGGCTTCATCAAGGAAGTTCGCGCCGACGGCAAGATCAGCCTGAGCCTGCAGCCGGTCGGCCAGGAAGCAGCCACCAGCCTGAACTCGAAGATCCTCGCCAAGTTGCGCGAAAACAACGGCAGCCTGGCGGTGAGCGACAAGAGCGATCCGGCGTTGATCAGCAGCCTGTTCGGTGTCAGCAAGGGCAACTTCAAGAAGGCCATCGGTGCGTTGTACAAGAACGGCCAGATTGTCATTCATGCCGATCGCATCGAACTCAGTTGATCCCACTCTGACGTGTAGGAGCTGCCGAAGGCTGCGAGCTTTTGATCTTTAAAAATCAAGATCGCAGCCTTCGGCAGCTCCTACAGGGGCATTTTCTGGCTTTCTGGTTAATAATCGACAACATGATTTTTCGCCCCGGTGATTTCGTTTTCAACGAGAAGGCCGGGGTTTTGCTTTTACTGCCGAGTCTTTGCCATGGATTGTGTCTTCGAGGTGTTCCGGTGAGCGCCACCCGGCGCAGCACCGACGGGTTTGCCCTGCAAGTGATGGTCGGGTTGTGCCTGGTCTGGGGCGTGCAGCAGGTGATGATCAAGTGGGCGGCGGCCGATATCGCGCCGGTGATGCAGGCGGCCGGACGATCCGGTATGTCGGCGTTGCTGGTCGGGCTGCTGATCTGCTGGAAGGGCGGCTGGAACCAGGTGGGTGCGACCTGGCGTGGCGGTCTGTTGGCCGGTGCCTTGTTCGGCCTGGAGTTCTTCTTCATTTCCGAAGGCCTGCAACTGACCACGGCGGCGCACATGTCGGTGTTCCTCTACACCGCGCCGATCTTCACCGCATTGGGGGTGCACTGGTTACTGCCCAGTGAGCGTTTGCGGCCGTTGCAATGGCTGGGGATTGTCCTGGCCTTTATCGGGATTGCCATCGCGTTTGCCGGCGGGGTGTCCTGGGACAACCTTGATTACCGCATGTTGATGGGCGATGCCTTGGGGGTGCTGGCGGGTGCCGCCTGGGGCGCGACCACGGTGGTGGTGCGCGCCTCGCGCCTGTCAGAAGCGCCGGTGACCCTGACGCTGTTCTATCAGTTGATTGTCGGCTTCTTCGGCTTGTTGTTGATTGCGCTGCTCAGCGGCCAGATCACCCATGTCAGCCTGACCCATGTGGCGGTGGCCAGTGTGCTGTTTCAGGGCGTGGTCGTGTCGTTCTTCAGTTACCTGATCTGGTTCTGGCTGCTGCGCCGTTACCTGGCGGCCAACCTCGCGGTGTTTTCGTTCATGACGCCGTTGTTCGGCGTCACGTTCGGTGTGGTGCTGCTTGGCGAGGAACTGAGCCTGAACTTCGTCATCGGTGCCGTGCTGGTACTGGCGGGCATCACTTTTGTCAGCGCCGAGCAGTGGTTGCGCCGTCGTTTGCGCAAAGCCCTCGGGCAGCACTGACCGGCGCGAGCAACAGACCTCCGGCGATCAGCAAGCCGCCGCCGGCAACCACCAGTGCCGGCTGCAAACCGCCACTGAAATGACTGCTCAGCGCCGCCAGCAATGGCCCGCTGAGCTGGCCCATGGCAAAGCAGGCTGTCAGCAGGCCGGCATTGCGCTGGGTAGCATGGGGCGCCAGTTCCCGGGAGCGTTGCATCACCAGTTGCATGCAGGCCAGGAACGGCGTGCCGCACAGGATCACGCCCAGCGCCAGGCCTGGCCCGTTGCCCAGCAGGCAGGCGAACACGCCAGCGGCTTGCAGCCATAACGTCGCCATCAGCCAGTGACCCGTGGCGCCGGGTTTTTGCCGCCGCAGACTCACCAGCACTACACCGGTTGCCGCCGCCAGGCCAAAGCATGGCCAGAACAGGTCGGCCTGCCATTGGCCTTGGAATTGCGCGTTGGCCATTTGCGACAAAAAGGTCGCCGGAATGATGTAGCCCAAACCGTACAAGGCATAGATCCAGCCCAGACGAGCGATACCTTGATTGCCCGAGGCGCTGGCGCTGGGCGCAGCAGTCGCGGTGGCACCCGGTTGTGGCAGGAACGGCAGGATCCCCAGCAACATCGCCAGCCCTGCGGCGGCGTACACCAGCCACAAGGTGGCGGAAGTCTGGCCCAGCAGATTCGAGCCCAGGGCCAACAAACCTGTCAGAAAAATCCCCAACCCCGGCCCGGCGAAGACCAGCGCACCGAGCCGAGGACGACCGGCCGCTGCCGCAAGCGGTTGGCTCAGTGCGGTAATCATCACCAGCACCCAGGCGCTGGCCACGCCGGTGCCGAAGCGCAGCAGCAGGTGCGACCAGAAACCATTGGCCCAGAACGATGCCAGGGTCAGCAGCACGCAGAGCCACAATCCGCCGAGCAAGCGCCGGCGCACTTGCGGTGGGCGCCGGGAAAACATGGCGTCCACCGCGCCGATGAAATACCCGAGGTAGTTGGCGGCGGCAATCAGCCCGGCGGCGGTCAGGTCGATCTGACCTTCGCTGAGCAGGTGCGGCAGCTGCGGTGTCAGGGCAAAACGGCCGATGCCCATGGCCATCATCAGGGCAACGAAACTGGCGGATAAGCGGATCAGGGGAGACATGGTCTGGATTCCGTCTGGAGGATCAATGACCGTCAGGCTAGGACTGATTGACTTTCTTTAAAAATGAATAATAGTGAGTAACTTGTTCTTTTTTGGAGAATGTCGTGGAGTTCAGCCAATTGCGCATCTTCCAGGCGGTGGCGGAAGAAGGGTCCATAACCCGTGCCGCCGAACGGCTGCATCGAGTGCCGTCGAACCTGTCGACCCGGCTCAAACAGTTGGAAGAGCAACTGGGCGTCGAACTGTTCCTGCGCGAACGTCAGCGTTTGCAGCTGTCGCCTGCGGGAAAAGTCTTGCTGGACTACACCGCCAGGTTGTTTGCCTTGCGCGACGAAGCCAGCGCGGCAGTGCAGGGTGGGCAGCCGGCGGGCGACTTCGTGCTCGGCACCATGTACAGCACGGCGGCGATTCACCTTCCGGGGCTATTGGCGCACTACCACCGGTTGTATCCGGCGGTGAACCTGCAAGTACAGTCCGGGCCCAGCGGTGAACTGCTCGAAGGCCTGCTCACCGGCCGGCTCGATGCGGCGCTGGTGGATGGCCCTCTGGAACTGGCCGGGCTCGACGGGGTGCCCTTGTGCGACGAGCGCCTGGTGCTGATCAGCGAGGCCGACCATCCGCCGGTGCGCAGCGCGCTGGATGTGCAAGGTCGTTCGGTGTTCACCTTTCGCCAGGGCTGCTCCTACCGCATGCGCCTGGAGGCCTGGTTCGCCCATGACCATGCGGCCATGGGCCGGGCGATGGAGATCGAGTCCTACCCGGGGATGCTGGCATGCGTGATTGCCGGTTCCGGTGTGGCGCTGATGTCGGAGTCGATGCTCGCCAGTCTGCCGGGCCGTGAGAGTGTGGCCGTGCATCCGTTGGCCGAACCGTTCGCCAGCGCTACCACCTGGCTGATGTGGCGCAAGGGCATGGTTGGGGCCAACCTGAATGCCTGGATCGAGCAGCAACAGGTGGTTTTTCCGCCGGCACGAGTACGGGCACAGGAAATTGCCTGAACACAGGCTGATTGTGATGGATTCAGTAACAGATCATTGCGACTTTGCGCGAGCATTGCGTAGGACTTCGGACTATTATCTGTACGAAGGGGCTACAGAACTTTGGCCGCTCGGCACTACCCTGAAGGGGGCACCATGAAAGAGAAAATCCAAAACTGGCTGCATGACCTGGGCGTCGCTCTCGGTTTGATCGAACCGCCTCTGCAACCCGTGCCTGTTCGTACTGATGACGAACAACGTCGGCGCCAGCAGCGACGCCGGTAATGGCAGATATCATCTGACAGGTGAAAGGTTTCCCGTGGCGAGGGAGCAAGCTCCCTTGCCGCTTCGTGTACGTTTGATCAACAGCCTTAGTACCGCCCGATCTCCAGCAAGAACCGGCTCAAATCATTCGCCGTCCTGGCGGTCTTGAGCATCCGGTCTTCCTCCACGGTAAACGCCGTGACACCCAGTTCATCTTCCAGATGGAAGATCAGCTCTTCGATATCATTTTTATCCAATCCCAACTGCGCCAGGCTGGCGTTGTCGTCGAAGTCATCCCGACCTTCCAGCAGGCGGCTGATGTAGCGATGTACGACAGCACGAAGGGCAACTTCTTTCATGATCGTTCTTCGAGGAGGTGGGTGTCGTTCTCCCTGCCGGTGCAGTTCCTGTCGTTGAGTACAGCAGGCTTTAGCCGTGTGAGCGCTGCCATTGGTCAATCATGTTGCGCAAATGCTCCCCGGAAAAACTGCCGAAATGCCCGCCATGCACCGTGCGGATCGATAGCGCGAGCAAGCGTTGCAGGCTGCGGGCGTAGTCATCGAGGTTGGAGTGGTAGGCGTCTTCGACCAGGGGGCCGTCGTAGATGATGTCGCCGCTGAACAAGGTTTCGGTGGCGGCTTCGTACAGGCAGATGCCGCCCGGTGAGTGTCCCGGTGTGTGCACGACCTGCAACATCCGGTTGCCCAGGTCCAGCACATCCCCATCTTCGACAAACCCCGTGGCCGGTGCGGCCTTGACCCGATATTCGGCGTAGCACAGCGGGCAATCGGGGTGCGCCTCGAACATGTCGTCGCCGACGAAGGCTTTGCTCAGGTCGTTGTCGCCATCGGGCGCGGCGAGAATGTCCGCCTCGGCCGGATGCACCAGTCGTTCAGCGAATTCGTGATGGCCGGCGATGTGATCGAAATGGCAGTGGCTGGCCACGGCCACCAGCGGCCGTTCAGTGATCCACGGCAGTTGTTCGCGCAGGCTGACCAGGCCCGAGCCGCTGTCGAGCAGCAGGTCTTTGTCGCGGCCCTGGATGTGCCAGAGGTTGCAGCGGTAGAAGGGCCGGATGTACGGCTCGTGAATCAGGCGGATGCCGTCGCTGAGTGGTTTCACCTCGAACCACTGGTTGCGAGAAACAATCTTCATGAAATGTTTTCTCCAGACGAAAAAAAACGGGTGTGGCAACCGACGCCACACCCGTCGAAGAAAGCATCAAGTCGTTATGTTCAGCTTAGGCGGCGCTGGCCACTGCTGCCGAGCGGCGGGACATCAAGCTCACCACCACGAAACTCACCAGGCCTACACCGAGGCTGTAGTAGATCGGGGTGTTGGCATCCAGACCGTCCTTGAACATGAACAGCAGCGCGGTGGCGAAGCCCATGCCCATGCTGGCGATAGCGCCGGCGGTGGTAGCGCGCTTCCAGAAGATCGCACCCATCAGCGGGATCAGCATGCCGCCGACCAACAGGTTGTAGGCCAGGGTCAGGGCGCTGATCACGTCGTTCACGATCAGGGCGATGCCCAGTACCACGATGCCGGTCAACAGGGTGAACAGGCGGTTGATCGCCAGGCTCGACTGTTTGCCGCCGCGCAGTTTCGGCAGCAGGTCTTCGGTCAGGGTGGTGGCAGCGGCGAGCAGGCCGGCGCTGGCGGTGGACATCATGGCGGCCAGTGCGGCAGCGATCACCAGGCCACGGATACCGTCCGGCAGGGACAGTTTCACGATTGCGGCGAAGGCGTTGTTGACGTTGTCCAGATCCGGGATCAGTACGTGTGCAGCCATGCCGATCAGGGCGCAGGCCAGGCCGTAGAGGATGCAGTAGATACCGGCAGCGGTACCGGCAACCTGAGCCACTTTGGCGGTCTTGACGGTGAACACCCGTTGCCAGATGTCCTGACCGATCAGGATGCCGAAGAAGTAGATCATGAAGTAGGTGATGATGGTGTCCCAGCCGATGGTGGTGAAGCTGAAGCTCGCCGCCGGCAGTTTCAACACCAACTCATCCCAACCGCCGACGCGGTACAGGCAGATCGGCAACAGGATGAACATCAGGCCGACAGTCTTGATCACGAACTGGACGATGTCGGTCAGGGTCAGCGACCACATGCCGCCGATCGCCGAGTAGATCACCACGACACCGCCGCCGAGCAGTACCGAGATCCAGAACGGCAGGCCGAACAGCACTTGCAGCACGGTACCGATTGCCAGGATCGAGGTCACGCCGATCATCAGCGCGTAGGCCAGCATGATCACCGCGCTCGCCGAGCGGGCCATCGGGTTGTAGCGTTTTTCCAGGACCTGGGTAACGGTGTAGATCTTCAGCTTCAGCAGCGGTTTGGCGAGGAACAGGTTCAGCGCCACGATCCCGCAACCCAGGGCCGCACACAGCCAGAAACCGGAGATGCCATGCACGTAGCCCAGACGCACGGTACCCACGGTGGACGCACCGCCCAGGACGGTGGCAGCCATGGTGCCCATGTACAGGCTCGGACCGAGGTTGCGACCGGCGACCAAAAAGTCTTCGTTGGTCTTGGCCTTGCGCATGCCGTAGTAGCCGAGTATCAGCATCGCGGCGGCGTAGATGAGTACGACGAATAAATCCAAAGCCATTATGGCGTGTCTCCGATTGTCTTTTTTATGTGGAACAAAGGCGATTTTGTGGGGCTGCTCTCTGTGGGAGCGAGCCTGCTCGCGAATGCGGTCTGTCAGTCACATTGATGTTGAATGTGCCGCCGTCTTCGCGAGCAGGTGTATCTGTGTCAGGCAGGCTGACGTAGTTCTGGTTTCGCCGTGATGCTTGCGCTCTTGCTGCGAGGGTCGTCCGGACCGAACACTGCGCTCGATTCCGGGAACAGGCTCAGCAGCGCCAGGTACACCAGCGAGGCCAGGCCCAGGGTCACCGGCAGGCTGATGTCGATGCCACCGGCCATTTCGCCCAGCGGCCCGACGAACTGACCCGGCAGGTTCACGAAGCACAGGCCGACGGCCGCGCTCGGGATCCAGGCGCCCAGGCCACGCCAGTTCCAGCCGTGGGTGAACCAGTAGCGGCCACCTTTCTCGCCGCGGGTGAACACTTGCAGGTCATCCGGGCAGTAGAAGCCGCGACGCACCAGCAGGCCGATGATCATGATCACCATCCACGGGGTGGTGCAGGTGATGATCAGCACGGCGAAGGTCGACACGCTCTGCACCAGGTTGGCCGCGAAGCGCCCGATAAAGATGAAGGCAATCGACATCACACCGATCAACAGCGTGGCCTTGACCCGCGAAAGCACCCGTGGGAACACGCTGGACATGTCCAGGCCGGTGCCGTAGAGCGAGGTGGTGCCGGTGGACATGCCACCAATCACCGCGATCAGGCACACCGGCAGGAAGAACCAGCTCGGCGATACCGCCAGCAGGCCGCCGACATAGTTGTTGGCCGCGATGTAGTCCGGTGCCTTGACCGCTACGATGGTGGCGGTGACGAGGCCGAACAGGAACGGAATCAGCGTGGCGAGTTGCGCGGCAATCACCGACACCATGATCCGGCCTTTGGGCGTATCACGCGGGATGTAGCGCGACCAGTCACCGAGGAACGCACCGAAGGAGATCGGGTTGCTCATGGCAACCAATGCTGCCCCGATGAACGCAGCCCAGAAACCGGCCTGGCCCATGGCTACGGTGCCGGCGTACTGGCTGTCGAATGCAGGGGCGAAAGCGAAAACCCCCAGCAGGAACAGCAGGCTGGCTGCCCACACCGCAATGCGGTTGACCCACAGCATGAAGCGGAAGCCATAGATGCACACGGTCAATACCAGCAGCGCGAACAGACCGTAGGCCAGGCCCAGGGTCAGATCGGTTTCCGGCAGATCGATCAGGCGTTTGGCACCGCCCACCAGCGCATCGCCCGAACTCCAGACGGAGAGCGAGAAGAACGCGATAGCGGTCAGCAGCGACAGGAAGGAACCGACGATTCGCCCGTGTACGCCGAAGTGTGCACCGGAAGATACGGCGTTGTTGGTGCCGTTGATGGGACCGAACAGGCCCATCGGTGCCAGGATCAGCGAGCCGAGCACCACGCCCAGCACAATCGCCCAGACGCCAGCCTGAAAGGACAGGCCGAACAGTACCGGGAAACTGCCGAGCACGGCGGTGGCAAAGGTGTTGGCGCCGCCGAAGATCAGGCGAAACAGATCGCTGGGCTTGGCGTCACGCTCATTGTCCGGGATCTGTTCGACCCCGTTTGTTTCGATGCTGCTAAGGCTTTTTTCGTTGTTTTTGTTATTCATGATCAGCTCCGATCATAAAGGCGCGCTCATCGTATGTGAGCGTCGCCTGTGTTGGCTAAGGGGTTGGCAGCCCTTCCGGCATCGCGGACAAATGTTCGTGGCAGGCCAGCCATAGGCCTTGTTGTTCTTGGCCAGACGCTTGTTTCTTGAAAACAATCGTCTCGCGCTCCTGGCTGAAGTGTTGCTCCCCTTGCATGCGCAACTCGGTGGCTACGTCATGGATGAATATCGCCACGTCACCCTGCAGGCTGACGAAAGCGTTGCTTGAGGTGCACGAGAGCACCTCGAAGCCATCCTCGGAGCGCCAGCCGTCCCACATCGCCTGATAGGCGTCGCGCGACAGCAGGGGCTGTTCGAGGGTGTAGAAGACGAAGCTGGCATCGGCGCTGAACGCGCCGAAGTAGGCTTCGCGATCGTTACGGGCAAAAGCGGACACCAGATCGGCGGCGGCTTTCAGCACCTGATCACGTTCGTTCATGACCGATCCTCAGCGATGGACTACGCCAGGCAGTACGCAGAGCATTTCGTACAGCAGGTTGGCGGCCAGCAGCGAGGTGTTGCCGGTGGTGTCGTAAGCGGGCGAGACTTCTACCAGATCGCAACCGACCAGGTCGAGGCCTTGGCAGCCACGAACGATCTCGATCGCCTGAATGGTCGTCAGACCGCCGATTTCCGGGGTGCCTGTGCCAGGTGCCCAGGCCGGGTCGATGCCGTCGATGTCGAAGCTCAGGTACACCGGGCCGCCGCCGACTTTCTCGCGGACTTCAGCCATCAAGGGCTCCAGCGATTTGTGCCAGCACTCTTCGGCCTGAACCACACGGAAGCCCTGGTTGCGGCTCCAGTTGAAGTCGTCAGCGGTGTAGCCCTGGGCGCGCAGACCGATCTGCACGACACGGTCCGGGTCCAGCAGGCCTTCTTCAACGGCGCGGCGGAAGGTGGTGCCGTGGGCGATCTTCTCGCCGAACATGTGGTCGTTCACATCGGCGTGGGCGTCGATGTGCACCAGGCCGACCTTGCCGTGCTTTTTATGGATGGCACGTAGGATCGGCAGGGTGATGGTGTGGTCGCCGCCCAGGGTCAGCGGGATCACATCGTGTTCGAGGATGTTGTCGTAGGATTCTTCGATGATCCGTACGGCGTCCAGCAGGTTGAAGGTGTTGATCGCGATGTCGCCGATGTCGGCAACCGACAGCGAGTCGAACGGCGCAGCACCGGTGGCCATGTTGTACGGGCGGATCATCACCGATTCGGCGCGGATTTCGCGAGGCCCGAAACGGGTGCCAGGGCGCAGCGAGGTACCGATGTCCAGGGGCACGCCTACGAAGGCAGCGTCCAGGCCGGCAGCGGTATTCAAATGGGGGAGTCGCATCATGGTGGCGATGCCGCCGAAGCGCGGCATTTCGTTGCCGCCCAGTGGTTGGTGAAGAATCTTGTCCACGGGTAGGGCCTCATCGTCGTTGTTTTATTTATGTCGGTTGCGCCGTTCACGGGAGGACGGGCGAACCTTGTGGCGCCGATTCTGCGAAATGTAGTGGCCGGGAAGAATCGCTACGGGCAAATACTTAGTTCAGATTTTTCTAAACTAATGGCGGAGGCGGGGATAGACTTGTTGCCTCACGCTTCAATGTGATGAGTTGTGCAGTACCTGTGGGAGTGAGCTTGCTCCGGGCGGCGTTCCGACGATGAGGAAGTGTCAGTCAACATCAATATTGACTGACCCACCGCTATCGCGAGCAAGCTCGCTCCCACAATGATCTTCATTACCTTCAGCAGTGTGCGTTACCCCGAGATCGGAGCATTTCCATGGCCAACGCTTTACCCGACCTGAAACTATTGCGCATCTTCGTCAGCGTGGTGCGCCATCAGGGGTTCGCCAACGCCCAGCAGGAGCTCAATCTCTCGACGTCGGCCATCAGCACCTACATGAGCCAACTCGAAGCAGCCCTTGGCCTGGTGCTGTGCCATCGCGGCCGTGGCGGTTTCAGCCTGACCAGCAAGGGCGAACTGTTCCATCAGGAAACCCTGCGTCTGTTGGGTGAACTCGAAGGCTTCGAGCAGTACGCCGCCGCCCTCAAGGGCGAGTTGCGCGGTACCTTGAACCTCGGGGTGATCGACTCCACCGTCAGCGACAAGGCTCTGCCGTTCGCCGAAGCCATCGGCGCCTACAGCCAGGAACACCCGGCCGTGCATTTGCACCTGTCGGTGATGAGTCCCTACGAACTGCAACTCGGCGTGCAGGACAACCGTCTTGACCTCGCCATCGGCGCGTTTTCCACGCGCATGAGCGGCCTGGTGTACATGCCGCTGTACCGTGAACAACACTGGTTGTATTGCAGCACGCGGCATCCGCTGTTCAACGAGCGGCGCATTCCCGAGCAGGTCATCACCCAGCAGCGCATGGTCGGTCGTGGTTATTGGAGCCAGGCCGAACTGGCGCGCCACGGTTTCAAGCACAGCGCCGCGACGGTGGAAAGTATGGAGGCCCAGTTGATTCTGGTGTTGTCCGGCGCCTACATCGGCTACCTGCCGGAGCACTACGCCCAGGCCTGGGCCGACAAGGGTGACTTGCGGGTGTTGCTGCCGGCGACCTTCGGTTATCAGGCGCCGTTCTCGATGATCGTGCGTCGGGGCCGTAGCCGCGAGCCGCTGATCCAGACTTTTCGTGATCTGCTCAAAGCACAACTGAATCAGGCGTAAAGACGATGTCCAGAATTCAATGTCCGCGCTGCCTGCGCCCGCAAAGCCACTGCCTGTGCCCGTTGATCCCGAGCCTCGACAGCCGCACCCGGGTACTGTTGTTGCAGCATCCGAGCGAAGTGAATCATGCGTTGAACACCGCGCGTCTGGCGGCGCTTGGGTTGAGGAATGCCGAGTTGATCGTCGGCGAGGTGTTTGAGGATTTGCCGGCGATGTTGAATCAGCCGGGGTATCGGGCGCGGTTGCTGTTTCCCGGCGAAGAGGCCCAACCGATGCAGGCTTGTGCCGCGACAGACGACCCCTTGTTGCTGGTGGTCCCCGACGGCACCTGGCGCAAGGCGCGCAAGATGTTGCACCTCAATCCATTGCTGGTGGCGTTGCCGCGGGTGACGCTGGCCGAGGGCGGCGTGTCCCGCTATCGCCTGCGCAAGGCGCCGGGACCGGGGGCGTTATCGACGGTGGAGGCAATTGTGCAGGCGCTGGAAACCCTCGAAGCGCCGGCGACGTTTGCGCCGTTGCTGAAGCCGTTCGAGGCGTTGATCGAGGGGCAGATTGCGGCGATGGGGGAGGAGACTTACCAGCGTAACCATGGGTCGAAATAGTCGGTGCCTGTCATGGCCCCATCGCGAGCAAGCTCGCTCCCACAGGTTTGCGTTCGACGCGGACACTGTGGGAGCGAGCTTGCTCGCGATGGCAGTAGTAAGATCACAGCAGATGTTTGAAGAAAACTACCTTTCCCGCATCGCCTCGGTCCGGGCCTTGAGCACCGGTTTAAGCAAGTAATCCAGCACCGTTTTCTCCCCGGTAATAATGTCCACCGTCGCCACCATCCCCGGGATGATCAGCAGCGGTTTCACATCCCCGCCCAAATGGTTTTTGTCGGTACGGACCTGAATCAGATAGAAGCTGTTGCCTTTGTCGTCGGTGATGGTGTCGGCGCCGATCAGTTCCAGTTTGGCGCTCAGGCCGCCGTAAATGGTGTAGTCGTAGGCACTGAACTTGACCATGGCTTTCTGGCCCGGATGCAGGAATGCAACGTCCTGTGGCCGCACCTTGGCTTCGATCAGCAGGTTGTCTTCCAGCGGCACGATTTCCACCATGTCACTGCCGGGCTGGACCACGCCGCCGATGGTGTTGACCTTCAATACCTTGATGATGCCGTGCACCGGCGAGACCACGGTGGTACGGGTCACACGGTCGTCGATGGCGATGCTCGATGCCGTGATTTTTGACAGGTCGGTGCGTTTCTCGTTCAGCTCTTTGGCGGCTTCCGAGCGGAAGGTCTGTTCCGATTCATCAATCTTGCTTTTGATCTCGTTGATCGCCGATTCCGCCCGTGGAATCGCCAGGGTGGTGGCGTTCAATGAGCCGCGAATCTCCACCGCGCTGCGTTTGAGCCGCAGGATTTCCACCGGTGATACCGCACCCGTGCCCACCAGCGGCATGGACATGTTCATTTCCTGTTGCAGCAACGCCAGGCTGGAGCTGAACTGCCCCTGTTTCGAACGGAACTCTGCCAACTCCTGGGTTTTTTGCCGAAGTTGCTCGGTCAGGGTGCGCTGCTCGCTGGCCAGGCGCCGTTGCCGTTGCTCGTACAGCGAGCGCTCGTCTTCGGCCACTTGCGGGGCCTTGGCGATCACTTCTTCTGACAGCTTGAACGGCCGGCCTTCGGCTTCGGCCGAAAGCCGTTCGACTTGCGCGGTCAAGGCATAGCGATCGGCTTCGCTTTCGCCCTTGTTCGACAGGTAGCGGGTGTCATCCAGGCGCAGCAAGGTGTCGCCCTTGTTCACCATTTGTCCTTCACGGACGAAAATTTCAGTGACGATGCCGCCCTCCAGGTTCTGGATCACCTGGACCTTGCTCGACGGAATCGCCTTGCCTTCGCCCATGGTCACTTCCTGCAACACGGCGAATTTGGCCCAGACCACTGCGCTGACCACCAGCGCGGCGGCCAGCCATACGGTGATTCGTGACCAGCGCGGTGAGTCCTGCAACGAGGCGCCGGCGGTTTCCGGCATGAACTCGGTTTCGGCACTTTTGTTGAAACTGTCGAAGTAGCCACGGGATCCTTGATCGGCAGACATGGAGGACTCCTAGACGGCCGCAGAGCCGACACGGCCCTTGCGCAGTGCATCGATGACCGCTTCCTTCGGACCGTCGGCGACGATCCGTCCGCTGTCCAGTACCACCAACCGGTCCACCAGGCTCAGCATCGAGGTGCGGTGGGTGACCAGCAGGATGGTTTTGCCCTGGACCCAGCCGTGAAGTTTTTGCCGCAGGACGTCTTCGCTGCTGTTGTCCATGGCACTGGTGGGCTCGTCGAGCAGCATGATGGGCGGGTCGAGCAACATCGCCCGGGCCATCAATACGGCCTGGCGCTGGCCGCCGGACAACAGTTGCCCGCGTTCGCCCACGGGCCGGTCGAAGCCTTGCGGGTGTTGTCGGGCCAGCTCGGTCACGCCGGTCATTTCCGCCACTTCGAGCATGCGTGAGTCGCTGATGTAGCGCGCGCCGAGGGTCAGGTTGTCGCGCAGGCTGCCGGCCAGAAGCGGCAGGTCGTGGGCGACGTAACCGATTTGATGGCGCAGGTCGGCGACGTCCAGTTGCCGAAGGTCCAGGCCATCGAGCAGCAACTGGCCTTCATCCGGTTCGTAGAAGCCCATTACCAGCCGCGCCAGGGTGCTTTTGCCGGAGCCGCTGCGGCCGATGATGCCGACGCGCTCGCCGGGCTTCACACTGAAGCTGATATTGGCCAGGGCGGGAGAACTCTGGCCGTTGTAGTGGAAGGTCGCGCCGACGACATCCAGCGCGCCTTGCAGTTGGGTGCGCTCCAGCGGCCGTTGCCTGGCGTCGCGCTCCTGGGGCAGGCCCATCAGCGCGTCGGTGCTTTTCATGGTCAGTTGCGCTTGCTGGTAGCGGGTGATCAGGCCGGCGATCTGGCCCAGTGGTGCAAGTACCCGACTGCCGAGCATGTAGCTGGCCACCAGGGCGCCGACACTGAGGTTGCCGGCGATGATGCTGTAGACCCCGGCGACGATGGTTGCCATGCCGGACAGTTGCTGGATGAACAGCGTGCCGTTGGTGGCCAGGGCCGAGAGGTTGCGCGCGTGGCTGTCGAGGCGGGTGAGGGCGCCGTGAGTGCTTTCCCATTTGTGCTGGCGTTCGCTTTCGGCGCTGCAGGCCTTGAGGGTTTCCAGGCCGCTGAGGGTTTCGATCAACAGTGCCTGGCGTTCGGCGCCGAGGCTGAGGCTTTTCTGCACGGTATCGCGCAGGCGCACCTGGATCACCATGGCGAAGATGATAGTGATGGGAAACGCCAGTATCGGGATCACCACCAGCCAGCCACCGAGCAGGCCGATCACCAGCAGCATCAGCAGGCAGAAGGGCAGGTCGATGAGGCTGGTGAGGGTCACGGCGGTGAGAAATTCCCGCAGGCCCTGGAAGTCATGAATGCTTTGGGCGAAGCCACCGATGGTCGCCGGTCGCGCTTTCATCGCCATGCCGGTGATGCGCTCGAACAGGGTGGCTGACAGGATCACATCGGTTTTCTTGCCGGCGGTATCCAGCAAGTGCGCGCGCACGACCCGCAGCACCAGTTCGAAAGCGGTGCCGATCAGCAGACCGATCGCCAGTACCCACAAGGTCGAAGTGGCCTGGTTCGGCACCACGCGATCGTAGGTCTGCATCACGAACAGCGGCACCATCAGGCCCAGCAGGTTGATCAGGAAGCTCGCCAGGATCGCATCGCTGTACAGCCATTTCGACAGCTTCAGCGTGTCGCGGAACCAGGCCTGCACCCGAGGTACCAGCGGCGAGCGCAAGTCTTCGAGTTCGTGGCGTGGCCGGGCAAACAACGCCTGGCCACTGTAGTGTTCGGCCAGCTCTTCGGGGCTGAGCCATTGTTCGCCGCCGTCGGCTTCGCTGGGCAGGATCAGCACCTTGCCGTCCTCGCCATAACGGCGCAGGACTGCCGTGCGGCCGTTGTTGAGCAACAGCAGCACGGGCAGGTTGAGCGCGCAGATGTCCTTGAGGTCACGGCGCAGCAAGCGCGCCTGCAAACCGGCCCGGGCCGCTGCACGGGGCAGCAGGTCCAGGCTCAGGCGTTGATGTGCCATGGGGAGCCCGGCACTGAGGCTGGCGCGACTGACCGTCGCGCCGTGGAGTTTGCAGAGGATCAACAGACCGTCCAGAAGCGGGTCATCGAAGCTCAGGCGCGGATCGATACCGGTGTTGCCGGGTTCCATGCTGGTCATTGAACCCTCCCGGGCACTACTTCATTTCAGGCAGACGAGCTTCGTTTTTCACTTCGGTCTGGGCGATCGCGTCGGCGGGCAGTACGACCCGTTGCTTGCTCAACAACTGACCCATGTCCGCCAGGATGCGGTACATCGAGAACTCTTCGGTGTAGCGCACTTCGGTGTAGCGACGGTTGGCGTTGTAGAGCTCGTTTTCACTGTCGAGCAGGTCCAGCAGGGTCCGTTGGCCGAGGCCGAACTGGTCCTGGTAGGCAATGCGTACGCGCTTGCTGGTTTCGGCATATTCACGGGCGGTCGGGGTTTGTTTCTTGGCATTGACCATGGCGTTCCAGGCCAGGTGAATGTTTTCGTTGAGCTGGCGCAGGGCATTGTTACGGATGTCCATGGCCTGGTTGATCTTGTGCGAGTCGGAGGCCAGGCGCGCCTTGTCGCTGCCGCCGCGGAACAGGTTGTAGTTCATCACCACGCCGACCCGCCATTCGTTGTCGTGGCCTTCGTCACCCTGCAGGTTGTTGTTCGCGCCGACTGCCGCCTCGGCATCGAAGCGTGGGTAGAACGGCGACTTGGCGACTTCGTACTGGCTTTCGGACGATTGCACGTCGGCCTGGGCGGATTTCAGGTAAGGGTTGTTCTCCACCATGCTCTGCTGGGCTTCAGGCAGAGAGGTAGGGACTTCGCCGCGAATCGACGGCGGGGTTTCGAGTTCATCGGGCATGCGCCCCACAACGGCGTAGAAGTTCGACTCGGCATCGGCCAGATCGACTTCGGCGGTGTCGAGGTTGTTTTCCGCCAGAGCCCGGCGAGCGCTGGACTGGTCGGCATCGGCGTTGCTGCCCACGCCGCGTTGGGTGCGCAGGCCGATCTGGTCGTTGACCCGCAAGTGCGCTTGCAGGTTGTTCTTGGCCAGTGTCACCAGTTCGCGGCGCTTGAGGACTTCCAGGTAAACCTCGGTGGTGCGCAGGGCCAGGTCCTGAGCCGTACCCTGAGCGTAATAGGCTCGCGAGTTGACCACGCCTTTGGTGCGTTCGACTTCATTGGAAGTGTTGAACCCGTCGAAGAGCATTTGCCGCAGGCGCAACTCCGATTGGGTGTAGTTGAGGATTTCGGTGTGGTGATTGCCGAACGCCCGGGTATTGGTGTTATCGCTGTACCCGCGCCCGTAGGCGGCGTTCAAATCAACCGATGGATAAAAGCCCCCTTTGGCGACCTTCACGTCCTCATCCGCCGACAGTCGGCTGTCTACCCGGGATGCCAGTTCCGGGTGGGTCGCAATGGTGCTCTGGATCGCTTCGGTCAGCGACATGGCCTGAGCCTGGGACGAGCAGGCCATGGCCAAAAGAACCGCGCTGCAGAGGGGGGTTAATAGGCGCATGTACATCTCCCTGATTCCTGATGGTGCTTATCAGTCGCCAATTATTTGACGATATTTATAGGTAAAGTTGTTTCACATCTTTAACAAAAGAGCTAAGAACATTCTGGAGCGTAGCCAAGAAATTTTTTTCATAACGGATATGCCAAAAAAAACTTATGCGCTCTGTGAAATCCAGCACATTGTTCAATTGGAAAGCCCTTGTTTTATGGGCTCTAGGGCGCTCATCGGGGTTTGAGGAAAGTTCCAATCCACTTATCGAAATAGAGCGGAGAAGTGCTGGAGGGGAGGGATGCGAGCGATCTGATGGCGACGGTTTTTTGTCACTTGAGTGCTTCGAGATCGTTACGCATCGCTCACAGGCAACGTTGTTGCGAACAGGGATCCGATGCCATTGATTGCAGAGGGTTTTTCCCGAAATCGTAAACAGCGCCGTGAGCGACTGGCTGGGCGAGATCGTTGCCGGGTCCACGGCTTACTCAAGTAAACCGGCACCCGGAACACGATCCGCCAGGCAACCCGCTCGAGCCATGAGCACGTTCTTCGCACAATCAAGGTGCCGACAGCGGTTGGCAGCGGAGGAAGTGCACATGGCTACGCTCATCGGTATCGTCAGTAAGGTCATCGGTCAGGTGTTCGCGGTTGCGAGCGACGGCTCCCGGCGTGCTTTGGTCGAAGGGGACCGGCTGTTCGCCGGCGACCAACTGAGCACTGGCGCTGAAGGCGCGGTGGCGGTGCATCTGCAAAATGGCCAGGAGCTGACCCTCGGGCGCGGCAGCAGCATGCAGATGACACCGCAGCTGCTCGCCAATCAGATTCCCCATGTGAACTCGCCTGAAGCGCTGACGCCGAGCGAAGCGCAACTGACCGATGTCGAACAGCTGCAAAAAGCCATTGCGGCGGGCGACGACCCGACCCAGACCGCTGAAGCCACCGCTGCCGGGCCCGCCACGACTACCGGTGTACCGGGTGGCATCCCGGGCAGTGGCCATAGTTTCGTCATGCTCGAAGAAGTGGGCGGGCGAGTCGATCCGGTCATCGGCTTCCCCACTGCCGGATTCAATGGCATTCCTGAACTTCCCGAAGAACGCCTGAACGCCAATCCGGACAATGACGTTGTTGCGGCCGAAGTCCCTGTTGTGCCGCCGGAGGTTCCGCAGGTGCCGAACAATCCGGTGACCTTCGACGGCCTGTCGCAGCAGAACGGCGAGCGGACCGTCAATGAAGCCAACCTGGCCGACGGTTCGGCGAGGAGCGAAGGCTCGCTGACGCGAAGCGGCACCTTCACCATCAATGCGCCAGACGGGCTGAGCAGCCTCAGCATCGGCGCGATCAACTTGATCAGCGGCGGCGTGGCGGCAGGTTTCCCGCAGTCGCTAACCTCCCCGTTGGGCGGCACGCTGACCGTCACCGGTTTCAACCCGGCCACGGGCGTGGTCAGTTACAGCTACACCCTCAACCGTGCCGAACCCCACGCGAGCGGCGAGGGTGCCAATAGTCTTGTCGAACACGTCACCGTGGTGGCCAGCGACAGCAATGGCGACAGCACTACCGGTACAGTGACAATCAACATCATCGACGACGTGCCGCAAGCAGTCGATGACAACAATGGCACCGCCTCGGAAACTCTGCTGACGCTGAACGGCAACGTGCTGAGCAACGACGTGCAAGGCGCCGACCGCGTGACGCTCGGGGAAAACAACGGCCCCATCACCCCCGGGACTTTCACCGGCACCTACGGCACTTTGGTACTGAATGCCAACGGCACTTACACCTACACCCTCAACACCAGCGATGCGGATTTCAAGGCGTTGCACGGCGGTGGCAATGGCACCGAAACCTTCACCTACACCCTCACCGATTCCGATGGCGACAGCAGCACCGCCAACCTGGTGCTGCAGATCCACAACAACGATGACCCGATCACGATTGGCGGTTTGAATGCTGAGGGCGGCGAGCTGACCGTTTTCGAGAAAAACCTCAGCGACGGCAGCGCACCGGACGCCACGGCGCTGACCCAGAGCGGCACCTTCACCGTCGCCGCCCTCGACGGTGTCACGACCCTGACCGTGGGCGGCATCGCCGTGGTCACCGCGGGTGTGGCCGCGGGCTTCCCGCAATCGATCACCACGCCGCTGGGCAGCACCCTTACCATCACCGGGTTCAACGCGGCGACCGGCGTCGTGAGCTACAGCTACACCCTGGTCGATAACGAAGCCAATCCAAATGCCAACGGCGCCAATACCCTGCCTGAACAGTTCGCCGTGACCGTGGTCGACGACAACGGCACCACTGTCACCGGTTCGCTGGACGTGAGCATCGTCGACGACCTGCCCAATGGCGTGGACGACAGCAACGCCAGTACCGCTTCGGAAACCCTGCTGACCCTCAACGGCAACGTGCTGAGCAACGACGTGCAAGGCGCCGACCGGGTGCCGCTCGGGGAAAACAGCGGCCCCATCACCCCCGGGGCCTTCAACGGCACCTACGGCACCCTGGTACTGAATGCCAACGGCACTTACACCTACACCCTCAACACCAGCGATGCGGATTTCAAGGCATTGCACGGTGGTGGCGACGGCACCGAAACCTTCACCTACACCCTCACCGATTCCGACGGCGACAGCAGTACCGCGAACCTGGTGCTGCAGATCCACAACAACGATGACCCGATCACGATTGGCGGTTTGAATGCTGAGGGCGGCGAGCTGACCGTCTTCGAGAAAAACCTCAGCGACGGCAGCGCACCGGATGCTACCGCGCTGACCCAGAACGGCACCTTCACCGTCGCCGCCCTCGACGGTGTTACGGCCCTGACCGTCGGCGGTATTGCCGTGGTCACCGCTGGCGTGGCCGCGGGCTTCCCGCAATCGATCACCACCCCGTTGGGCAGCACCCTGACCATCACCGGCTTCAACGCGCCGACTGGCGTGGTCAGCTACAGCTACACATTGAACGATAACGAAGCCCACCCGACCGGCAACGGTACCAACACCCTGCCTGAGCAATTCGCCGTAACCGTGGTCGACGACAACGGCACCACCGCGACCGGTTCACTCGACGTGAACATCGTCGACGACCTGCCCAATGGCGTGGACGACAGCAATGGCACCGCCTCGGAAACCCTGCTGACCCTCAACGGCAATGTACTGAGCAATGACGTACAAGGCGCCGACCGCGTGACGCTCGGCGAAAACGCCGGACCGATCACTCCCGGTACCTTCACCGGCACCTACGGCACATTGGTGCTGAATGCCAACGGCACTTACACCTACACCCTCAACACCAGCGACGCTGATTTCAAAGCCCTGCACGGCGGCGGCAATGGCACCGAAACCTTCACCTACACCCTCACCGATTCGGACGGCGACAGCAGCACCGCGAACCTGGTGCTGCAGATCCACAACAACGATGACCCGATCACGATTGGCGGTTTGAATGCTGAGGGAGGCGAGTTGACCGTCTTCGAGAAAAACCTCAGCGACGGCAGCGCACCGGATGCCACCGCGCTGACCCAGAACGGCACCTTCACCGTCGCCGCCCTCGACGGTGTAACCACCCTGACCGTGGGCGGCATCGCCGTGGTCACCGCGGGTGTGGCCGCCGGCTTCCCGCAATCGCTCACCACCCCATTGGGCAGCACCCTGACCATCACCGGGTTCAATGCGGCGACCGGCGTGGTCAGCTACAGCTACACCCTCAACGATAACGAAGCGCACCCGACCGCCAACGGTGCCAACACCCTGCCTGAGCAGTTCGCCGTGACCGTGGTCGACGACAACGGCACCACCGCCACCGGCTCACTCGACGTGAACATCGTCGACGACCGGCCCTATGGCGTGGACGACAGCAATGGCACCGCCTCGGAAACCCTGTTGACCCTCAACGGCAACGTGCTGAGCAACGACGTGCAAGGCGCCGATCGGGTAACGCTCGGCGAAAACGCCGGCCCGATCACCCCCGGCACCTTCACCGGCACCTACGGCACCCTGGTGCTGAATGCCAACGGCACTTACACCTACACGCTGAACACCAGCGATGCCGATTTCAAGGCGTTGCACGGTGGTGGCGACGGCACCGAAACCTTCACCTACACCCTCACCGATGCGGACGGTGACAGCAGCACCGCCAACCTGGTGCTGCAGATCCACAACAACGACAATCCGGTGATCCTCAACGGTCTCAATGTGTATGGCGGTGAACTGACGGTTTACGAAAAAAACCTCAGCGACGGCAGCAACCCGGACGCACCAGACCTGACCCAGAATGGCACTTTCACCGTCACGGCTCTCGACGGTGTAACCACCCTGACCGTCGGCGGCATTGCCGTGGTCACCGCTGGCGTGGCCGCCGGCTTCCCGCAATCGATCACCACCCCGTTGGGCAGCACCCTGACCATCACCGGGTTCAACGCGGCGACCGGCGTGGTCAGCTACAGCTACACCCTCAACGACAACGAAGCGCACCCGACCGCCAACGGTGCCAACACCTTGCCTGAGCAATTCGCCGTGACCGTGGTCGACGACAATGGCACCACCGCGACCGGCTCACTCGACGTCAACATCGTCGACGACCGGCCCTATGGCGTGGACGACAGCAATGGCACCGCCTCGGAAACCCTGTTGACCCTCAACGGCAACGTGCTGAGCAACGACGTGCAGGGCGCCGACCGCGTGACGCTCGGCGAAAACGCCGGCCCGATCACCCCCGGCACCTTCACCGGCACCTACGGCACCCTGGTGCTGAATGCCAACGGCACTTACACCTACACCCTCAACACCAGCGATGCCGATTTCAAGGCGCTGCACGGCGGTGGCGACGGAACCGAAACCTTCACCTACACCCTCACGGACGCCGACGGTGACAGCAGCACCGCCAACCTGGTGCTGAACGTCTACAACAACGACGATAAGGTCACCCTCAACGGCCTCGACGCGTATGGCGGTGAACTGACGGTCTACGAGAAAAATCTCAGCGACGGCACCAGCCCCGACACGCCGGCCCTGACCCAGAGCGGCACCTTCACCGTGGCTGCCCTCGATGGCCTGCAAACCCTGACTGTGGGCGGCATCACGGTCATCAGCGGTGGCGTGGTCGCCGGTTTCCCGCAAACCGCCGTCACACCACTGGGCAGCACCCTGACCATCACCGGTTTCAGCCAGGGCGTGATCAGCTACAGCTACACCCTCAACGATAACGAAGCCCATCCAACGGCCAACGGCACCAACAACCTCATCGAGAACATCAATGTCGTGGCCACCGACACCGATGGCGACAGCGCGACCGGGCAGATCAACGTCAACATCATCGATGACCTGCCGAGCGCCAAACCCGACGCGGATTCGGTGCAGGAGGGCGGCACCGTCAGCGGCAATGTGCTGGACAACGATATCGACGGGGCCGATGGCCCGGCTGTCACTGGGGCGGTGGTCGGTGTGCGTGCCGGTAGCGACACATCAACCTCGGCCATCGGCGGGCTCGGCGACCAGATCGCCGGCACCTACGGTTACCTGACCCTCGATGCCAACGGCAACGCCGTTTATCACAGCACGCCTAACGCAGTAAGCGGTCCCGGCGCGGTGGATGTGTTCACCTACACTGTGCGCGACTCCGATGGTGACGAAAGCACCACCACCATCACCATCGACGTCTACAACAGTTACCTGAAAGCCGTCAGCGACAACGACGTGACGGTTCTGGAAAAAGCCCTCGACCTGAACCAGGAAGACCAGGACCTGGTCGCCGGCACCGTCACCGGCAGCGATCCGACCAATACTGGCGAAACCGCTTCCGGCACACTGGTGGGCTCGGTCACTCAAGCCGTCGGCGCGATCACCTACGCCCTGGTCGACAGCAATGTCGGGGCATACGGGCAGATTCAGCTCAATGCCAACGGCACCTACACCTACACCCTGACGACGCCACCGAGCACCACGCCGCACGCCAATGACGGCCCGAACGTGATGCACGAAACCTTTACCTACCAGGCCACCGATTCGTTGGGCAATATCGTCACCAGCACCATCGTGGTGAACATTGTCGATGACGTGCCCAAAGCGATGAACGACAGCAACCTCGGCACCGCTTCGGAGGCAGTGCCAAGCCTCAGCGGCGATGTGTTCGGCAACGACGTGATCGGCGCCGATAAAGTCGCCATCGGCCCGGATGCCGGCCCGGTCACCCCAGGCACCTTCACCGGTACCTATGGCACCCTGGTGCTGAATGCCAACGGCACCTACACCTACACGCTGGATCCCGATAATGCGGACTTCAAAAACCTGCATGGCGGTGGCAGCGGCACCGAAACCTTCACCTACACCCTCACGGACGCCGACGGTGACATCAACACCTCCAACCTGGTGCTGAAAGTCCACAACAACGACGATAAGGTCACCCTCGACGGTCTCGACGTGTATGGCGGTGAGCTGACGGTCTACGAGAAAAATCTCAGCGACGGCACCAGCCCCGACACGTCGGCCCTGACCCGCAGTGGCACCTTCACCGTGGCCGCCCTCGATGGCCTGCAAACCCTGACTGTGGGTGGCATCACGGTCATCAGCGGTGGCGTGGTCGCCGGTTTCCCGCAAACCGCCGTCACACCAATGGGCAGCACCCTGACCATCACCGGTTTCAGCCAGGGCGTGATCAGCTACAGCTACACCCTCAACGATAACGAAGCCCATCCAACGGCCAACGGCACCAACAACCTCATCGAGAACATCAACGTCGTGGCCACCGACACCGATGGCGACAGCGATACCGGGCAGATCAACGTCAAGATCGTCGATGACCTGCCAAGCGCCAAACCAGACTCGTCGTCGGTAGTGGAGGGCGGCAGCGTCAACATCAGTGTGCTGGGCAACGATGTCAGCGGCGCCGATGGTCCGGCGACTGTGGTCGGCGTGCGTGCCGGTGGCAACACCTTGACCCCGGCCATCGGCGGGCTGGGCAACCAGATCAACGGTACCTATGGCTACCTGACCCTCGATGCCAACGGCAACGCGGTGTATCACAGCAACCAGAATTCCGTCGGCGATTCGGACGCCACTGACACGTTCACCTACACCGTGCGTGATTCCGATGGCGATGAAAGCACCACCACCATCACCATCGACGTCGCCAACAGCACGATCAAGGCCAACCCCGACAGCGACGTGACGGTCTACGAAAAAGCCCTCGACCTGAGCAAGGACGGGCAGGACCTGGCCGCCGGTACCGTCACCGGCAGCGACCCGGGCAACACTGGCGAAACCGCGTCCGGGACCCTGGTCGGTTCGGTCTCGGGTGCCAGCGGCGCGCTTACCTACACCCTGGTCGGCAGCGCCACCGGCACCTACGGGAAGATCCTGATCAACCCCGACGGCAGCTACACCTACACCCTGACCTCGGCACCGAAAACCTCGCCGAACGCCAACGACGGGCCGAACAGCCTGAGTGAAAGCTTCACCTACAAAGCCACCGATGCGCTGGGCAACAGCAGCACCAGCACCATCGTGGTCAACATTGTCGATGACATGCCCAAGGCTGTGGCAACGGATCGCTCGGTGGCGGCGGTGGAGATCGACTCCAACCTGCTGATCGTGCTCGACGTCTCCGGCAGCATGGCCGATCCTTCCGGCGTATTGGACGCGTCGGGCGCGAGCCTGTCGCGCCTGGCCCTGGCCAAGCAGGCCATCAGTGCCTTGCTGGATAAATACGACGACCTGGGCGATGTGAAAGTGCAGCTCGTCACCTTCAGCAGCAGCGCTACCGACATGACCTCGGTGTGGGTCGATGTCGCGACCGCCAAGACACTGCTGGCCGGTCTCATCGCGAACGGCGGCACCAACTACGATGCGGCCGTGGTGACCATGCAGACCGCGTTCAATACCTCGGGCAAACTCACCGGGGCGCAAAACGTCGGCTACTTCTTCTCCGACGGCAAGCCCAACACTGGCCTGGAAATCGGCACCGCCGACGAGACCGCGCTGAAAGTCTTCCTCAATGCCAACAACATCAAGAACTACGCGATCGGCCTGGGCAGCGGTGTGAGCAATGACAATCTCAATCCACTGGCCTATGACGGCAGCAGCCACACCGACACCAATGCGGTGGTGGTGACCGATCTCAACCAGCTCAACTCGGTGCTGTCCGGTACTGTGATCGGCGCACCTGTGACCGGTTCGCTACTGGGCGAGGGCGGTGCATTCGGCGCCGATGGCGGCTTCATCAAGACCATCACGGTGGACGGCACCACGTACACCTACGATCCAAGCGGCAACACGAATCAGGGTTCTCTGAACTTCAGCGGCGGGCTCAACCACGGCACGTTCAACACCGTGGACAACACGTTGAGCATTTCCACCAACAACAGCGGCACCTTGCAGATCAATCTCGACACCGGTGAATACGCCTACATTTCGCAGAAAACCACGTCGGTGTTGATCACCGAAAACATCGGTTTCACCGCCAGCGACAACGACGGCGATCTGGCCAGCTCCACCCTGACGATCAAAATCATACCGAACGCACCGCCAGTGGCCGCCGATGATAACGTCATCACCAACGTGCTCTCGGGTACCGTCGTGGTGCCGGGCGAACTGTTGCTGGCCAACGACACCGACCCCAATGGCGATCAACTCTCGGCGACACCGACTTCGTTCAACACCGGCTGGATCGCCAAGGACGCGGACTTCACCGGCACCGGCGCGATCGGCTTCGCCGGTGAAAACAACAACCCCGCCAACAAGAGTCTGGCCAACGTGCGCAACGCCTTTGCGGCCAACGCGGCGACCATGACGGCGCTGCTGGTGGTCAGTGGCTATCTTGGCGCGGCGAACAACTCCAATGGCAACAATGAAGACCTCATCACGGTCAAGCTGAAACAGGGTGAGACGCTCAACCTCGATCACAACCTGGACCCTGGGCACGTCACGATGGAGTATTCGCTCAACGGTGGGGCGTTCGTAAGCATCGCCGATGGCGGCACCATCACCGCAAGCGCGGATGGCACTTACCAGATCCACCTGACCAACATCACCAACACCAGTGGCAGCGATGCGAATTCGGCGGAAAACTATCAGCTGACCATGACCGTAAACTACGCCGGGGTACAGGCCGTCACCACGGACTACCACGGCACCTACACCGCCAACGACAACCACGGCGGCAGCGACTCGGCCAACCTGACCATCAGCTATCAGGACGGCCTCACCCTCACCGGCACCAGCGGCGATGACGTCCTGGTGGCGGGCACGGGCAACAACATCATCAATGCCGGCGACGGCAACGATGTGCTTACCGCCGGTTCCGGCAACAACGAGCTGCACGGCGACGCCGGCAATGACTTGCTCTTCAGCGGCCCGGGCAATGACATCCTCGATGGCGGCACGGGTATCGACACGGCCAGTTACGCCCACGCCACCGCCGGGGTGACGGTCGACCTCAGCCTGCCGGGTGGGCAAAACACTCTCGGTGCCGGCACTGACACCCTGACCGGTATCGAAAACCTCATCGGCTCGAACTTCAACGACACCCTGACCGGCAACAACACTAACAACGTGATCAATGGCGGCCTTGGCAACGACATCCTCAGCGGCGGGGACGGCGATGACTTGCTGATCGGTGGCCTGGGCAACAACACCCTGACCGGCGGAGCGGGGGCCGATACCTTCCAGTGGTTCAAGGGCAACAGTGGCCATGACGTGATCACCGACTTCACGCCCGGCACCGACAAGCTCGACCTGTCGCAACTGCTGCAAGGGGAAAACGGCACCACGGCTTCGCTGGATGACTACCTGCACTTCACCGTCACCGGCAGCGGGCCGTCGACAGTGACCAGCATCGATGTCAGCGCCATGGTCGGCGCCGCGCCGAACCAGACCATCGACCTGGCCGGCGTCGACCTGGCCAGCCACTATGGTGTAACGCCAGGGGCGGGAGGGGTGATCGCGGGCGGGCATGACACGGCAACCATTATCAACGGCATGCTCAACGATCATTCGTTGAAGGTGGATACCGTGTGACCTGAAAACCAACTAAGAAACCCGCTATCCCTGTGAAGGGGTGGCGGGTTTTTTGTTGCCCGGGACAAAGCTCGATGTCCGGCCAGTGGTTACAGAACCTTTATGTACCCATCATCACATCGGCTCTGGCGCCCCGATCAAGCGCCCCATGGCCCCGAATACACCCAACTCCCTGATTACCTCCAGTTCCCCACGGGTCTCGACCATCTCCGCTATCAGCGGCAAATCAATGCTGTGGGTCGCGCGAAAGATCGCGTCGATGAACATCCGCTTGTCAGGCTGCTCGTCGATGTCGCGAATGTAGGCCCCATCGATTTTCAGGTACGCCAAGCCCAATTGGGTGAGGTTGCCGATCTGGCTGAAGCGCCCGCCAAAGTGCTGCAGGCCGATGCGATAACCGGTCTTGAGCAATGTGCTGCAAAGGTTCTGCAGCACTTCGGGGGATGGCAACTGGCGTTCGTCGATTTCCAGGGTCAACAACGGCGCCAGTTCGGGAAGGGAGTCGAGCAGGTCGAGGATTGTTCGCCATTGCTCCGGGTCGCGCAGGGTGCTCCCGGACAGGCTCAATGCCAGGGGCCTGCGGTTGACCACCAGGTCGTCCAGCGTGGCTTCGAGCATCGCCAGGTCGAACCGTCCCGACCAGCCGAGACGCTCGATCCACGGCAGGAAATGCCCTGCGGCAATCGCCTCGCCCTGCGGGTCGAGCAGGCGTGCGAGCACTTTGTGATGCAGCACCTGGCGGGTGTCGGCGCATTGCACGACGGGCTGGAAGTACAGCTGCATTTTGCCTTCGGTCAAGGCATCGTCGATCCAGGTGCGCCAGTCGTGCTGGGAGTGATTCGGTGCCGTGTCACGATGGCTCAAATGAACCCAGGGTCGTTCGGGATGTTGCCGGGACTCCGTCAGCGCCTGATCAAGGCGCAGGAGTACGGTGCTGATCGGCTCACCGGGGTGGTAGGCGACAACGCCCAGATGGGCGACCGGCATGCAATCGCTGGCGCCGGTCAGGCGCAGGTTCTCCAGGCTGACGCTGATATCGGCGGCCAGGCGAGCGGCACTTTCAGCATCCAGACCTGGTGTCAGCAGGCTGAATTCGCCGCCACGATTGCGCGCCGCCAGCCAGGTGCGACGCTCCGGCAATTGAGTCAGGCGCTTGAGCAATTCGCCGACGGCAGTGATCAGTGCGTCAGTCCGTTGGCCACCCAGGCGCTGGTTGAGGCCGTTCAGGTCGTTGATTCGCAACATCAGCAAATGGCCATCGCGGCTCTGTTCGCACACGCGTAAATGGTCGGCCAGTTGCTCGTCGAGCAGGCGCCGGTTGGCCAGGCCGGTGATGCTGTCCAGGTAGGATTCGGCGCGCAGTTTTTCGCTGCGCGCAGCCTCCTCGACGAACAGCGCCTTGAGCTTTTCGACCATCTGGTTCATCGCCAGCACGACCCGTTTCAGTTCCGGTGTGCGCGGCAGTTTCGGCAGGCTGAGAAATTCGCGTTTGCTGATGGCCTCGGCTTGCCGGACCATGCTGTCGAGTGGGCGAAATTGCCGGCGCAGCATCCATCCTCCAATCACGGCGCTGAACAGCCCGCACAACAGCAACCAGATCAGGCTGCCGAGGGTGCTGTCCCAGAGCTTGGCCAGGGCGAATTGCGGATTGCTCAGCACTTCGACCCGTGCCAGTTGTTCCCAACCGCGCATGATCAGGGCATCGCCACCTTCCGGGCGCAGGTCGACCAGGTTGACGAACCAGTCAGGTACACCCTCGATTTTCGTCGGTGCGTAGCGCTCCACCAGGGTTTGCTGATCCTTGAGCCTGATGACGCGGATGCTGCTGAAATAGCCGCTGTCGAAAATCGAACTGACCATCAGCTCCATCATTGCCGGGTCATCGACCTGTGTCGTCAGCGACAGCCCTAGCGCGGTGGCCGCGTCCTGGGCGTGGGCGCGCAGTTGGCTGAGCGTTTGTTCGCGGGAGCTTTCCAGGCTGGCAAAAAAACTGCCGCTGAACGCCACCAGCAGGAACAGGCAGATGGCCAGGAACAACTGTTTACGCAGTGTCATGCTTCGCTCCTTGCCAAGGCGGTTAGCCGTCGCCGATGTCGAACCCTTCGGCCTGCATCTTTTTCAACACCTCCTGCCAGCGTGACAGTTTTTTCGAGTCGCTGCTGCGCTGGCCGCCGTTTTTGCCCGGCAGGTACAGGCCTTCGGCGTTGAAGGCGTATACCGGTAGCAAGTCTTTGCGTTGGGAGGCGGGGCGGATATCGCCGATCAGGTTGTCCAGCACCAGTGGGTCGCTCGTGGGGGTGCTGTAGAACGTCAGCACCATGTGCGCCTGGTTCTGGCTCAGGGCCTTGACGTAGGTGATGCGCAATTTTTCGCTGGGAATACCGAGCCGGCGCAGGCTGAAATACTTCGCCAGCGCGTAGTCCTCGCAATCGGCGGCGCCCTTGATCAGGGCTTCGACGGGCGTGGCCCAGTAATCGGTCTGTTGCCAGATGCGCGTGTCGTCCTGGAAGTTCAGCTGCTGATCGAAGAAGCGGTTCACCGCGTTGAGCTGCTCGCGTTCGGGGGCGCCGCGTGCACTTTGCAGCATTTGACTCCACGCCTCGATCCGACCTCGCGCCGGCCCCAGTGGGCCGTAGCGTTGTTCAACGGTTTGCAGAATCTGCGCAAAATCCCAGTCGGCCCGGACACCGTTGAATACGATCAGTAGCAAACCAGCCAGCAGCAACCAGCTGCCGAGCCGAAGTCGGAGCGTTGGCCATCCTGGACTACGCAGACTGCGGGCCATGTCTGGCTGCTCGAGTGTAGGTTTGTGAAGTTTAGGTGGTGTTTTGGGCGCGGCAGGGCAGGTCGTCGGACGGGGCTCGCCACAAATGGCTATGGGAGACTTCAGGATTTGCGCAGGGTTTTCTGCTTGAGGATGTAGACGGTCACCAGCACCGCACTGGTCAGCATGAACCCCCGTGCCCAGGGCAGCGGCACCAGGTAGCAGGAGAGCAGGATGCTCGCCCACATCAGGCTGATGGCGTAGACCTTGCTCTTGAGCGGGATGCCGTTGCCGTCGAGGTAGTCGCGAATCCACGGGCCAAGCCGTGGATGCTCAACCAGCCATTGATAAAAGCGCGGGGAACTACGGGCGAAGCAGGCGGCCGCCAGTAGCAGGAAAGGGGTGGTGGGCAATACCGGCAGGAAAATCCCGATCACCCCCAGCGCCACGCTCAGCCAACCGATGGCCAGCAGCACGTAGCGCAACATCAGGGGACGGTTGCCTATGGGGTTGTCCATAGGCAGAACCTTAGTGGTGGCGAGGCTTGAGAATCGCCGGTTTTTCGTCTGGCGCGTTGCACAGCAGGTACAGCGCGGTCAGGGCTTCCGGGATCTGTACGATCATGTCGTCCATCAGGTTGGCGTCGGCGGCAATGTCGGAGAACTCCGGTTGCTCGTCGAACAGACCCGAACCGACCATGATCGGCAGCAGCATTTCGCTGACTTCGTCTTCGGCGGTTTCGAACCAGGCTTCTTCGCGCAGGAACACGCCCTCCATGAAGCCGATGCACCAGCCGCGCAGTTCGGAATCATCCGGGTCGTCGCCCAGGTCGAGGTCGCACGGCAGCTCGAACTCTTCGTCGGAGGCCAGTTGGCGGGCGATGTGGGCCTTGAGGCCGATCAGCGTGGCTTCGATCTCTTCGCGCTGGGCTTCGCCGCTGTAGTGCGGTTCTTCGGCGAAGAGAGCATCGATCCATTCACGGTCCGGGACCACTTCCGAACAGATCGACAGCGCAGTGAGGTAGCCGTGGGCGGCCACGTAGTCCAGCGCCTCGTCATGCAGTTCATCAGCATCGAGGAAGACTTGCAGGCGGGTTAGTTGCTCAGCGAAGGACATTAAAGGACTACCTTGGGGAATGTTCGATGCGGGAATTCTAGGCCTTCTTGAGCACTTGGGCCAGCCGCACGGCATATTTGCACCTTTGTGGGAGCGGGCTTGCTCGCGAAGGCGGTGTGCCAGGCTGCATTAATGTCGACTGACACTCCCTCTTCGCGAGCAAGCCCGCTCCCACAGTCCGATTGTGTGAGTCTTATCAGCGGTGCCCTTTGCCGGACGGGGCTCGGGTATACTCGCGCGTTTTGTGATGCCCTGCTGGCGTCACGGCTGAAATGTGAAGCGTCATGCAATGCGCACTTACGATTTGTCGGTGCAGCGTCGCGGGTTCTGAACCAGCCTTGCAGGGATGTTTTGGTGATTTTTGGAGTTTCTATGCTCGAACAGGCTCAACGCGTCCTCAAGGACATCTTCGGCTACGACAGTTTCCGTGGCCGCCAGGGTGCAATCATTGAGCGCGTGGCCAGCGGCGGCGATGCCCTGGTCCTGATGCCTACCGGCGGCGGCAAGTCCCTGTGCTTCCAGGTCCCGGCGCTGTTGCGCGAAGGCCTGGCCGTGGTGGTCTCGCCACTGATCGCATTGATGGACGATCAGGTCGCCACCCTCGAAGAACTGGGCGTGGCCGCCGCCGCATTGAACTCCACCCTCAGCGCCGAGCAACAGCGCGACCTCGCCGTCCGCATCCGCCGCGGTGAAGTGAAAATGCTCTATCTGGCGCCGGAACGTCTGGTCCAGCCGCGCATGCTGTCCTTCCTGCAGGGGCTGGACATCGCCCTGTTCGCCATCGACGAAGCACACTGCGTATCGCAATGGGGCCACGATTTCCGCCCGGAATACCTGCAATTGGGCCAGTTGGCGGAAATGTTTCCCGACGTGCCGCGCATCGCCCTGACTGCCACGGCCGACAAGCGCACCCGGGAAGAAATCGTCACCCGTTTGCACCTGCAAGACGCCGAGCGCTTCCTGTCGAGCTTCGACCGGCCGAACATCTTTTATCGCATCGTGCCCAAGGAACAACCGCGCAAGCAGTTGCTGGCGTTCCTCGCCGAGCGCCGTAGCGATGCGGGCATCGTGTATTGCCTGTCGCGCAAGAAAGTCGAGGAAGTCGCCGCGTTCCTCAGCGAACAAGGCTTCCCGGCGCTGCCGTATCACGCCGGCCTGCCCAACGATCTGCGGGCCTACCATCAGAAACGCTTCCTCAACGAGGAAGGCCTGATCATGGTCGCGACGGTGGCGTTCGGCATGGGCATCGACAAGCCCAACGTGCGTTTTGTCGCGCATCTCGATTTGCCGAAATCCCTTGAGGCCTATTACCAGGAAACCGGTCGTGGCGGCCGTGACGGCCTGCCGGCGGATGCCTGGATGGCCTACGGCCTGCAAGATGTGGTGATGCTCAAGCAGATGCTGCAGAACTCCGAAGGCGACGAGCGCCACAAACGCCTGGAGCAACACAAGCTCGACGCCATGCTCTCGCTCTGTGAAGAAACCCGCTGCCGGCGGCAAACGCTGCTGGCCTACTTCGACGAAGACATGCCCGAGCCTTGCGGTCATTGCGACAACTGCGTCGACGGCGTGCAGACCTGGGATGCCACCGAGCCGGCGCGTCAGGCGCTGTCGGCGATCTACCGTACCGGTCAGCGCTATGGCGTCGGGCACCTGGTGGATGTGTTGCTGGGCAAGGACAACGAAAAAGTCCGTAGCTTCGGCCATCAGCACCTGTCGGTGTATGGTGTTGGCAAGACGATGGCGGAGGGTGAATGGCGCTCGTTGTTCCGCCAACTGGTGGCCCGTGGCCTGGCGGACATCGACCTCGAAGGCTACGGCGGCTTGCGCCTGAGCGACAGTTGCCGGCCGCTGCTCAAGGGCGAAGTGACCCTGGAGTTGCGCCGCGACCTCAAGGCGCAAACCGTGGCGAAAAGCAGCAAGAGCCAGGCGAGCCAGCTGGTCCGTGGCGAGGAGCGCGAACAATGGGAAGCTTTGCGCGCCCTGCGTCGCAAGCTCGCCGAAGAACATGGTGTGCCGCCGTACGTCATCTTCCCCGATTCGACCTTGCTGGAGATGCTGCGCAGCCAGCCGACCTCGCTGGCGGAAATGGCCACGGTCAGCGGTGTCGGCGCGCGCAAGCTGGAGCGCTACGGCGAGGCTTTCCTCGAAGTGCTCGGTGGCCAGGTCGAGGCGCCGAAACCGGTGGCCGACGTACGTCACGAACTGATCACATTGGCGCGGGCCGGGATGACGCCGGTGCAGATCGCCGGTCAGTTGCAGTGCTCGGAAAAGAACGTCTACACCATGCTGGCCGAAGCGATTGGCAAGCAGCAGTTGTCGTTGGAACAGGCGCTGGATCTGCCTGAAGACCTGATGGGCGAAGTGCAGGATGCCTTCCTCGACGGCGAAGGCGAGTTGCCGCCGGTTTCCGAGATTGCCGCGTTGTTCGCGGGCAGGGTGCCGGAAGGGGTGTTGTACTGCGTTCGTGCTGCCTTGCAGTCGGAGTTCGAGATTTGAGACATCTGTAGTGCTGATGTAACGATTCACTACAGATCAAGCCTTGCCTCAAATCGAGGCTCATGCTTAGCTGACTAATAATTAGTTTTTATTTATTTCAGTCTAATCATGAGTGTTTTATGCCGTTAACCGATCAACACCGCTTTGGCATGCAATTGGCCCAGATGTCCCGTGGCTGGCGTGCCGAACTGGACCGCCGACTGGCGGGCATGGGCTTGTCCCAGGCGCGCTGGCTGGTGCTGCTGCACCTGGCCCGTTTCGAAGAAGCACCAACCCAGCGTGAGCTGGCACAAAGCGTTGGCGTCGAAGGCCCGACCCTGGCCCGTTTGCTCGACAGCCTGGAAAGCCAGGGCCTGGTGCAACGCCAGGCAGTACTGGAAGACCGTCGGGCAAAGAAAATCGTGCTCTGCGCCCCGGCGCGTCCCCTGATCGAACAAATTGAAACCATTGCCACGCAACTGCGTCATGAACTGTTCGAAGGCGTCGATGAGGCGGATTTGAAGGTGTGCATGCGGGTTCACGGGCACATCCTGGGCAACCTTGAAAAGTCTTGAGGCATAACCGAACGCCAGGCTTTTGAGAGACCGCATTGGGCAGACTATAAGAACTACTCGGCAATATCGTGTTCGTAACGGATGTACGAACCCGTGCGGATGGTTTCTGTAGATCTCAAGGATGCTCATGCTCAAATGTTGGCGATTGGTTTTACGCGGTGGGTCTCAGTGGTTGCTGGCCGGTGCCGCAGTCACTTACTCGGCATGGGCGCCTGCGTTGGGCCTGGGTGAAATCACCCTGCATTCGGCGCTGAATCAACCGCTGCGTGCCGATATCGCACTGGTGGATGCCGCCGGCCTGGAGGAAAACCAGCTGTCGGTGAGCCTGGCAACGGCGGACGAGTTCAGCCGTGCCGGGGTCGACCGGGCATTTTTCCTCAACGACCTGAAGTTCACCCCGGTGCTGCGCGGTAATCGCAGCGTGATCCAGGTGACCTCCGGCAAACCGGTCAGTGAACCCTTCCTGAATTTTCTCTTGCAGCTCAATCAGCCTAATGGGCGATTGCTGCGCGAGTACACGGTTCTGATCGATCCGCCGGGTGCGCCAGGTATTGTTCCCGCCGCCGATGAAGCGGTTTCCAGCTCCCCGGCGTCCGCATTTCCCCGTGTTCAACCGGTCGTGGTGCCGTCACCCATGTCCAGGACGATGCCAGAAGCGGATGTTGCCGTGGTTGATCCCGCTGTCGAGCAACTGGCCGCCAGCACCCTGCAAAACCACGAGTTGCAAACCACTGTCGATGAGCTCAACGCGAAGCTTCAAGACCAGGATGAGCTGATCGCCGACCAGAAAAAACAGTTGGCCGAACTGCAAACCCAACTGACGGAGCTCAAGAAGGTCAAAGCGCAACCCATTGCATCCGAAGCAGTGGCGCCAGCCCCCGCCATTGCTGAAAACCCCGGGATTGGCTGGCTGCCGATTGCCGGTGTGTCGGCGCTGATAGCGTTGCTGGCGCTGGGCTGGTTTGTTCGCCGCCAGCGCCAGCAGCATCAGGCCGCAGCTTCAGAGGCGCTGCCGTCGCAGCCGGAACCGTTGGCGGAGCTTTATGCCGAGCCAGTGACGTGGCCCACCGTCAGGCAACCAGTCGCGGTGCCGGCCAACGATGAGCTTGAGCGGGTCAATAGCGGTCATTCCATCCCGGTCGCTGCTGCCGTGGCGCAGGTTCCGGGTCTGGCGATATCCGGTGAGTCCGCCACTGACGATGAGTACCGGCTCAATCTGGAGGAGCTGTCCATGGCGTCGAGTTGGGACGTGATCAGCCCAAGCGAGAACCCGCAGTCGGCTGCTCTGGCCATGATCGAGCCTGGGTTCGAGTTGGAGGCGCAACTCGCTCCGCCGTCTCGACAGCCTCCGGTCGGGCTATCATAGCGGCGTCGTCAATCTCTGGAGTCAGGTCCCATCATGACCGTCAGCAAACCGGAAATCATCATCACCTATTGCACGCAATGCCAATGGCTGTTGCGTGCGGCCTGGCTGGCCCAGGAACTGCTCAGCACCTTTGGTGATGACCTGGGCAAAGTCTCCCTGGTGCCGGGCACCGGCGGGGTCTTTCATATCTACTGTGACGCCGTGCAGATCTGGGAGCGCAAGGCGGACGGTGGCTTCCCCGAGGCCAAAGTGCTCAAGCAGCGGGTCCGCGACCGGATCGACCCGGACCGCGACCTGGGGCACAACGACCGCACTCAGTGAGACGTGGCCTCGGCTGCAACGACTTTCTTGCTTGTGCCACTTGAGAACCGGCTGGACACAACAATTGCCACAATGATCAGCGCGCCCCCCAGTAACATGCGCAGGGTCGGGTTTTCGTTGAACAGCAGCCAGGCAACGGTGATGCCGTAGACCGGCTCCAGGGCGAACACTACGGCGGCAGTGCGTGCCTTGATCACCGCGAGGCTGGCGACGAACAGGCTGTGGGCGACACCGGTACAGAACACACCCAGCAGGCCGATCCACAGCCAGTCGATGGCGCGCACTTCGCTCAATTGAGGCGCCGCCACCGGCAGCAGGCACAGGGCAACCACCACGTTCTGGCACAGCGCCGCTTGGACCGGCGGGACCCGCCCGGAACTGGCACGGTTGGTCAGTGACAGCAGGGCGAACAACAAACCGGAACCCACAGCCCACAGCAGGCCGGTGGTGGCGCCGCTGGCCAGGTCAAAATCAGGCGTGACCAGCACCAGCCCGACACTCACCAGCAGTACCAGCACAATTTCATTGGCGCGAATGCGCTCGCGGAAGATCAGCCCTTCGAGGATCACGGTAAAGGCCGGGAAGCTGGCAAAGCCGAGCGTAGCAATCGCCACGCCTGCGACTTTCACCGCAATGAAGAAGCTCACCCAGTGACCGGCCAGCAACAAGCCGCTGAGCAACAGCCGACGCCAGTCCACGGCCTCGAGTTTCTGCCAGCGAGTCTGACTGGCGAACCGTGCAAAGAACGCCAGCGCGAGCACGGCAAAGGCGGCACGGCCGAAAACGATGATCGCCGGGGACGCGGCAGCCAGTTTGCCGAACACGCCGGTCAGGCCGAACATCAATGCGCCGATATGCAAGGCGCCAAGGGCGGTACGGGGAGTCATTGCAATCCTTAACGACAAACGAACAGAGGCCTCATTGAAGCGCGTAATGGCCCATCAAGTCTGTCGGCAAACTCGCGTTATTTGTCGCCAGCCTCGCGCCGCAGTTTTCCGGGGGATGCCCCGAACTCGCGCAGCACCGCCGCCGCGAAGGCACTCTGGGAGCTGTAGCCGACACGGCTGGCAATCTCGCCGATGGGCAGCGCCGAGTTGCGCAGCAAGCCCACCGCGATGTGCAGGCGTCGACTGCGAATGTAGTCCATCGGCGTCTGCCCGCTTTCGGCCACGAAACGTGCATGCAAACGGGCACTGGAAAGGCCGGCCACCCGGGCCAGGTCGGCCACTTGCAGCGGGTACGCCGCGTACTGATCGATGTGTGCATTCAGCGCCGCATAGGGCAGGCGCCGACCGCCGATGGCCTCGGGCCTGGCGTTGTTGAGACTGGCCAGCAACAGCACAGCGCCTTGTTGGGCGATCAGCGGATCATCGACCGGACTGCTCGCAAGCCAACTGACCAATTGGCTTTGCCCGGCGTCCAGGGGCAGGCGCCCGGCGTTGTCGAGCAGGCGTCGGCTGGACTCGGCGTGATCGCCCAACGACTGGGCGACCCATTGCTCGCCGGGGACATCCAGCACCAGGCAGCGGCTGCCATTGGCGCTGCCACACGCGTGGTGCGCTCCGGAGGGCACCACCACGAAACTCTGCTGGACCACCTGGCTGCCACGGCCGTCGACCTCGAAATCCAGGGCGCCCGAAAGCCCGAACACCAGTTGCGCGTGTTCGTGGCTGTGGACGATCAGGTCGTGGCTGTATTGGCGAAGCGTGAGGATCGGTCTCATCGCAGGTCTCCCGGTTCAGGGCGTCAGTCTACACCGAGCGGGCCAACAAGCGCTGTCACAGGACTGACTTGACGCTGTCATGGACCATTAACCGGCTCGGGGCAGACTTGGCAAAACTTGCCAGAGGGTTGCCCATGACCAGCGCCGAGCTCGCCAAACCCACCCGTAAACAACGCGTACGGACTTTATGGATTTCCGACGTGCATTTGGGCACCCGGGATTGCCAGGCTGAACACCTGTCGCAGTTTCTCAAGAGCTACCACGCAGACAAGATCTACCTGGTCGGCGACATCATCGACGGCTGGAAACTGCGCGGCGGCATGTACTGGCCGCAAGCGCACACGAATGTCATCCGTCGTTTGTTGACCATGAGCAAGCGCGGCACCGAGGTGATCTACGTCACCGGCAACCACGACGAATTCCTGCGCCGCTATTCGAAGCTGATCCTGGGCAACATCCAGTTGGTCGACGAAGCCGTGCACGTCACCGCCGACGGCCGGCATCTGCTGGTAATCCATGGCGACCAGTTCGATGTGATCACCCGTTACCATCGCTGGCTGGCGTTTCTCGGTGACTCGGCCTACGAATTCACCCTGACCCTCAACCGCTGGCTCAATCATTGGCGTGCGCGATATGGCTACGGCTACTGGTCGCTGTCGGCCTATCTCAAGCACAAGGTGAAAACCGCGGTCAGCTTCATCAGCGACTTTGAAGAAGCCATCGCCCATGAATGCGTCAAGCGCGAGCTGCACGGCGTGGTGTGCGGGCATATTCACCATGCCGAGATTCGCAAGGTCGGCGAGGTGGACTACCTCAATTGCGGCGACTGGGTGGAATCGTGCACCGCGCTGATCGAGCACTGGGATGGCTCGATCGAGTTGTATCGCCTGGCGGATGCCCAGGCGCGTGAGGCGCAGTTGAAGGCGGCGAGGGTTGCAGAGTTGGCCTGATCATTCGGTGTCTGTGCTGGCCTCTTCGCGGGCAAGCCCGCTCCCACAGTGGGCGAAGGTGAGCACAAAGTTTGTGACCGCCTGATAAACCTGTGGGAGCGGGCTTGCCCGCGAAGCGGTCCCGCTGGATCTGTCAGGCTGGCGAATGTTCTTCCATCGCCGCCTTGTAGATCGAATTCCTGGGGTGCGCAAACAGGCGCTCCATCATCGGCTCGAAAAAGCTCAACGGCAGCGTGTCGTACGCCGGGTCAAACGCCGCAGCATCGTATCTGGCGCAGAATTCGACGGTCGCCTGGTACTGCGGATGGTCCTGGAATTGCTCACGCAGATGCCGGTCCATGCCCAGGTGATGGAAGAAGTAGTAGCCCTGGAAAATCCCGTGCTTTTCCACCATCCACAAGTTCTCGGCGCTGACGAACGGCTTGAGGATCGCCGCAGCGATGTCCGGGTGGTTGTAGGAACCCAGGGTGTCGCCGATATCGTGGAGCAGGGCGCAGACCACGTACTCTTCGTCGCGGCCATCGCGCCAGGCGCGGGTGGCGGTTTGCAGGGAGTGGGTCAGGCGATCCACCGGGAAGCCGCCAAAATCACCCTCCAGCAACTTCAGGTGCGCCACAATCCGTGCAGGCAATTGTCTTGCGTAGGCACTGAAGTCCGCGGCGATGATCGCCCAGTCTTCCTGTGTGCCGTCCTTCATGTGGGTGAAGCGAGCATTGGCATTCATGGGCAACTCTCTTGTGACGGATGTCAGCTAGAACGGTACGCGCCCCAGGACCATGTCCCGGTACATGACAAAATCGCCGAACAGGCTATAGACGGGGTGTTGGAAGGTTGCCGGGCGGTTCTTCTCGAAGAAGAAATGCCCGACCCAGGCAAAGCTGTAGCCTGCCAGTGGCAGAGCCCACAACAGCATCCAGGCTCCGCGACCAATGGACAGCGTCAGAATCAAGATAACCAGGGTCGTGCCGATAAAGTGTAAACGGCGGCAGGTGCTGTTGCTGTGCTCACTGAGGTAGTAAGGATAGAACTCAGCGAAGCTGTTGAATCGTTTGACGTTTTCCACGACAGCGATCTCTGTGGTTATTGTTCTTGCTGCAAGTTGTTCTGCGGGTAGCTTAATTGAGTCTAGAGTGATCAATGGCATCAGCCACTGACAATAGGCGCCACTTTAGTATCCTTCGGTCAATAGCCGTAGCATGCGGCCACCATGTAAGAAAACGCCATGAGCGAACGAACGACTTCTGCAAGCTGGGCGATGGGGATTGTCAAAGCGCTGGAGATGGACGGCCTGGATTGCCGGGCTCTGTTCAAGCAGCTGGGGCTCGACTACGCGGCACTGGATGATCCGGACGCACGCTTCCCGCAAGATTCCATGACACGGCTGTGGCAGCGCGCGGTCGAGCTGTCCGGCAACCCGGCCATCGGCCTTAACATGGGCAAGGTGGTGCGACCGGCGCAGTTTCATGTGACCGGTTACGCCTTGATGTCCAGCCAGACCCTGGCCGAAGGCTTTCAGCGTCTGGTGCGCTATCAGCGGATCATCGCCGAAAGTGCCGACCTGAGTTTCCAGCTGCTGGAAGAAGGCTACGGGCTGATTCTGACGGTCCATGGCGATCATCTGCCACCGACCCGGCAAAGCGCCGAAGCTTCACTGGCCTGTGCCTTGGCGCTATGCAGCTGGTTGACCGGGCGTACGTTGCAACCACGCAAAGTGTTGCTGCAAGGTGCCGAGCCGGCCAACCTGGAACCCTATAAACAAGCCTTCCATGCACCGCTGGTGTTCAACGCGCCTTACGATGCGCTGATTTTCGAACGCGCCGATATGGAAGCGCCGCTGCCAACGGCCAACGAGGCCATGGCGCTGCTGCATGATCGATTTGCCGGCGAGTACCTGGCGCGCTTTTCCGAAAGCCGCGTGACCCACAAGGCGCGGCAGGTGTTGTGTCGCCTGCTACCCCAAGGCGAGCCCAAGCGCGACACCGTGGCGCAGACGCTGCATCTGTCCCAGCGAACCTTGCAGCGGCGCTTGCAAGAAGAGGGCACGAGTTTTCAGGCGCTGCTGGACGATACCCGGCGCGAACTGGCCGAGCAGTACCTGGCGCAACCGACCATGACCTTGCTGGAAATTGCCTACCTGCTGGGGTTTGCCGATCCGAGCAACTTCTTCCGTGCTTTCCGCCGCTGGTTCGATGCCACACCCGGCGAGTACCGGATGCGGCTGATGCAATCGGCTGAAGCGGTCAATGACGCCAAAATGCCGGAATACAAAGCACAAACACCGTAATGATCTCCAACCGGCCCAGCAGCATGCCGAACGAGAGAATCCACTTGGCGGCATCCGGCAGGGTGGCGAAGTTCCCCGCCGGGCCGATGGTTTCGCCGAGCCCCGGGCCGACACCGGACACGGTACTGGCTGCGCCGGTGAGGGCGGTCATCCAGTCCACGCCGAGCAGCGACAGCAGCAGCGCAATCACGCAGATAGTGATTGCAAAGAAGAACGAAAAGGTCAGGATCGAACGCACGATTTCTTCGTCGAGGCGGTGACCGTTGTACTTCTGCTTGATCACCGCGCGCGGGTGAATCAGCTGGTTAAGGTTGGCCTTGAGCAGGATATAGGCCACCTGGAAGCGGAAAATCTTGATCCCGCCCGCGGTCGAGCCGGAGCAACCGCCGATAAACCCCAGATAGAAGAACAGCATCAGCGAGAAATTGCCCCAGAGGCTGTAGTCCCCCAGCGCGAAACCGGTCGTCGTCACCACCGACGTTACGTTCAGCGCCACATGCCGCAACGCCTCCAGCCAATGCAGCTGGGTAGTCCACCAATACCAGGTGCCGAGCACCAGCCAGGTCACCAGCAGCATGCCGAGCAGGCCTTGAACCTGTTCATCCTTGATCAGCGCCCGACGGTTACCACGCAACGTGGCGACATACAGGGTGAACGGCAGGGCACCGAGAATCATGATGACGATCGCGACCCAATGCACCGCCGGTTGCGGCCACTTGGCCAAAGACTGGTCGGAGGTGGAGAAGCCGCCGGTGGAAATCGCCGACATCGCATGGTTGATGGCATCGAACAGGCTCATCCCGGCCCACCAGAACGCCAGGCTGCCGACAATGGTGATGCCGACGTAGGCCGCCACGATCAGGCGCGCCACCATGTGCGAGCGGGGCATGACTTTTTCCGAGCGGTCCGACGATTCGGTCTGGAACAGCCGCATGCCACCGATGCGCAACAGCGGCAGGATCGCCACCGCCATGCCGATGAAGCCGATGCCGCCAAGCCAGTGCAGCAGGGAGCGCCACATCAGGATGCCGGGGGACATGGTGTCCAGGCCACTGAGTACGGTTGCGCCAGTGGCGGTGATGCCGGACATGCTTTCGAAGAATGAATCGGTGTAGCTGATGTGCTGGGTCAGCAGGAACGGCAGCGCGGCGAAGATGCACACCACCAGCCAACTGCTGACGGTCAGCAGGTACATGTCCCGGGGGCGCAGGTGAATGTGTTCGGGGCGCCCCGGAATGACCAGCGCCAAACCGGCGACAAAGGTGATCATGCTGGCCCAGAGGAACGACGGCAGATCGCTGGTTCGGTCGAAAATGACCAGCGTGGCCATGGGCACGACCATTGAGATCGCCAGCGTGATCAGGAAGATGCCGATGATGAAACCAATGATCCGTAAGGTCGGCAACGCCATGAGGTCCGCTCGGCTGATAGTGGAAAGGGCGCCATTCTACCTGCGGGGCAGGGCATGTAAACCGGCACTGCTGCGACAGTTACAGCTAGAATAGCCGCACAAATTTTTCAGGAGGTGGCCGATGCAGGCTCTCGACGCTTTGCTCAACCGTGTTTCCGTTCCACGACTGATTGACCCTGCACCCACTGCCGAGCAGCGCGAGGTGCTGTTTGGCGCCGCCATGCGCGCCCCGGATCACGGTCACTTGCAGCCTTGGCGTTTCCTGACGGTGGAAGGCACGGCGCGTGAGCAAATGGGCGAGTTGCTGGCCGAAGCAGCGAAACTGCAAGACAGCGAAGTCGGCGAAGCGGCCATCGACAAGGCGCGCAATGGTCCGCTGCGGGCACCGTTGGTGGTAGTTGTGATCGCTCGCGTGCAGGATCACGTCAAGTATCCGAAGTCCGAGCAGTTGCTGGCGGCAGGCTGTGCGGCCCACGGGATTTTGCTCGCGGCCTATGCGCAGGGCATTGGCGCGGTGTGGCGTACCGGTGACCTGGCTTACTCGGCCCATGTGGCCAAGGGGTTGGGTTTGGCGGAGGGGGAAGAGGTGATTGCTTTCCTGTATCTGGGCACGCCGCAGAAAGACCCGCGAGTGGCCGAGAAAGTCGACCTGGCCGAATTCGTCAGCGCCTGGCCTGGCAAAGCCTGAAGATCAACAGATCGCAGCCTCGTTGCACTCGACAGCTCCTACAGGGTTATGCGTACACCTGTAGGAGCTGTCGAGTGCAACGAGGCTGCGATCTTTTTACATCATCACTACTCTTAAGGTTGTACGACAGCCCCCGGCACCAACGGCAATTCCAGGCTGGCAATGAACCCGCCTTCCGGGTGATTGGCCAGCACCAGGCTGCCGCCATGTCGCTCCGCCGCGCGCCGGGCGATGGCCAGGCCCAGGCCGTGTCCGGCCGCGGTCTGCCCCGGGGCCCGATAGAACGGCTCACCGAGCTGGCTCAAATATTCGGCACTGACCCCCGGTCCGTGATCGCGCACGGTCACGACGATCCGCTCCCCCTGACGCAGCGCCTGCATTTCGATCGGCAGGCCACCCACCGGATTGAAGCGCTGGGCATTGCGCAGCAGGTTGTCCACGGCCCGTTCGATCATGGTCGGCCATCCCTTCAGATTCAGTTGCGATTCGGCTTCGAGGTGGACGAGCTGCTCGGGCGAGCCTAGTTGCGCATCCTTTTGCAGGGTATTGAGCAAGGCGTTCAGGTCCACCTCTTCCGCACTGGCGTTATCGGAGTCGACCCGCGCCAATACCAGGATTTCGCTGATCAGCGCTTCCAGTCGGTCGCACTCGCGGGTCAGGCGCGGCCACAGCTGTTCCCGTTCCTGCGGGGTGGCCCGTTCGGCCAGTGCCAGCGCGATACGCAGGCGGGCGAGGGGCGAGCGCAGTTCGTGGGACACATCGCGCAGCAGTTGCCGTTGACTGCCAATCAGGCTTTGCAGGCGGGCGCCCATGCGGTTGAAATCGTTGGCCAGTACCCCGAATTCGTCGCGACGGTTGGCCAGCTTGACCAGGCTGTTCTGTTGATAGGTGGTTTGTCCCAGGTCATGCACCGCTCCGCGCAGACGGCTGAGCGGGCGAGTGATGGAAAAGGTCACCAGCAGGCTGAACAGGGTCAGCACCACCAGGGCGATTCCCAGCGCACTCAGCGGCCAGAGCAGGCTCTCGCGGTGCCAGGCGTCCAGTTCCGGGTGCGGAATGCGGTAGATGAACAGAAAGGTGTCACCGGTTTTTTTGCTGGTGAACTCATCGGTCAGACGCCGCCACGGCAGACGCCGGTCCTCATTGTTCTGTCGCGCCTCAAAGGCCGCCGCACGTTTTGGGAAGGTGCCGCGCACCACCGGATCGCCGCTTTCGTTTAGCACCTGAACGTCGATGTGATACTGGCGTTTGCGTTGCTGGAGAATGTCCTGGGCGGCGTCTTCGCCCTGGCTTTCGTAGGTTTGCGTCCACTCTTCGGCCAGCGTGTTGAGGCCCGGGTGGCGGCTGAGAATCCAGGCGTCCTGGTTGAGCATGTGCCCGAGCAGGATGGAAAGCCCTGCAACCAAAGTGATGGCCAGCCAGAAGCTGGCCAGGATACGCCAGAACAATGAACGCACGGAAAATCCTCAAACAAACGTCAATCCATGTGGGAGCGGGCTTGCTCGCGAAAGCGATTTGTCAGCCAAGAATATGGTGACTGATACTCCGCCTTCGCGAGCAAGCCCGCTCCCACATTTAAGTTGCGTGGTGTCAGACCCAACGGTGCTTGGCCGCTGGGTCCGGGGTTAGCGCATTATTGCGCCTTTTGCGGTTGTTGCGCTTTCCAGGCCTTGAACTCGGTCCACTCGGCGCGGCGTTCAGCCTGTTTTTTCTGGATCTCGTCGAATTTCTTCTGTTGATCCGGTTTCAGCAAGGCGCGCACGTCCGCTTCAGCCTTCTTGTGGTTGGCGGCCATCTCGTCCTTCATGGCTTTCTGGTCGGCTGGCGAGAGCTTCTCCAGGTACTTGTCGACCAGTTGCTTACGCTCGTGCATCTGCTCGCCCATGATCTTGCGGATCTGCTCGCGCTGTTCGCGGCTCAGGTCCAGTTCACTGTAAGGGCCTTTGCCGTGCATGCCGTGCATCTGACCGCCGTGGCGCGAACCGTCCATCGACCCATCCATGGGGCCTGCGCCTTCAGGCATGGCCATGGCTACGGTCGGCAGGGCAGCAGCGAACATCAGAGCGATAAGAGTCTTGCGCATGGTGTATCTCCTTGTCTCGTTCCCGGTACGTTCCGGATGAGTACAGATTACGCAGATCAAGGTCAGCGGCGGTCAGCGGAGGGTAAAGCTTTGGTAAACATGATTTTCGGCTGACCTGACAAAACTTCCGATTCCCCTGTAGGAGCTGCCGCAGGCTGCGATCTTTTGATTTTCGGCGTGAGTGATGACGCTAAAGATCAAAAGATCGCAGCCTGCGGCAGCTCCTACAGGGGGGATTGCAGATCGTGCTTGGATTCAGAGGCTGTAGTAGTAACCGCGACTACGCAGGGCGACGATGCGCGGTCGACCATCGGGGTGTGGGCCGATCTTCTTTCGCAGGTTGCTGACGTGCATGTCCAGGCTGCGGTCGTACAGGGTCAGCTTGCGGCCGAGGGCGATCTGCGCCAGTTCCTGTTTGTCCAGGGGCTCGCCGGGTTGCTTGAGCAAGGCTTCCAGCAGGCGGCTTTCGGAGACAGTGAGGGTGAATTCCTGTTCGTCGATGCTGACCACGCCGCGCACCGGACTGAAACACAGGTCGCCCAGTTCCATCTGGCTGGACACCGCCGCCGGGTGGCTACGACGCAGGACTGCGCGCAGGCGGGCGGTCAGTTCCCGTGGGTCGCAGGGCTTGGCCAGGTAATCGTCGGCGCCAAGTTCCAGGCCGAGGATACGGTCCAGGGGCTCGCCCCGGGCCGAGAGCATCAGCACCGGCAAATCCGGGTGATCGTTGCGCAACTGCTTGAGCAGTTCCAGGCCGCTACCGTCGGGCAGCATCACATCCAGCACCACGGCCGCCGGGGCGGTTTCGGCCAGCGCGCGGCGTGCGCTCTGGCCGTCGTGACAGGCACGTACCTGAAACCCTTCCTGGCTCAGCCAACTGCTCAGGAGCTCACACAGCTCCTGATCATCATCAATAAGTAACAGCTCGCTCATGACTCACTCAATTTAGCCATTGTCGACGTTTTCGACTTGCTCCACTGGCGAAGATACCGCAGAGCAGAGCCAATAGCGCTACCCCGGCGCCAATGACGAACCATTGTTGCTGGTCGGTCAGCAGGCGCGGCAGCGGACTGCTGGCCTGGGCTTCCTTGAGTTGCAGCTTCAAACGCTGGTTCTCCTGGCGCAACCGGGCCAGCAGCGGGCTTTCGCGTTCGCTATCGGCAGTTTGCAATTGTTTGTTCAGATCTTCCCGTTGCCGTTCGCTTTCTTTCAAGCGTTGCTGCAATTCGGTGATCTGGCTGCCGGCGCTCAAGGAAAGCGGCGTCGAATTACCGCTCTCGACACTTTCCTCACCGTGGGCGGGCGCCACGATCGACAACGTGACCAACATCAGGCACAACGGACCCTTGCGCATGGCGACTCCTGGTTCCAATACGAGTATTGGGAAAGTTGTCGGCCGGCAAACGAGAATAATGAGCGATTGAGAACGCGATGAACCGATATGGTTCACCGCTTGGGTCAGTTGAAAGAAGAAAGTTACGGAAGGACTTGCTTGAACGGCTTGACCAGAACGTTGGCGTAGACGCCTGCGGCGATGTACGGATCGGCGTCGGCCCAGGCCTGGGCGGCGCTCAGGGAATCGAATTCGGCGACGATCAGGCTGCCGGTGAAACCCGCCGCGCCCGGATCATTGCTGTCGATCGCCGGGTGTGGGCCGGCCAATACGATGCGACCTTCGCCCTTGAGCACTTGCAGGCGCTCGAGGTGTGCAGGCCGTGCGGCCAGGCGGGCTTCCAGGGAGTTGGCGACGTCTGTGGCAATGATTGCGTAAAGCATGTCAGTCCTCGGTTTTAGGCGATGTGGTATCGGCGTCGTGCAGATGGCGGGACAGGTAGATGCCCTGGCCGACCAGGAACAGCAAGGTCATGCCCAGGCTGCCGAAGACCTTGAAGTCGACCCAGTAGCTCTGGAAGGTGAACGCGACAAACAGGTTGGCGGCACCGCAAAACAGGAAGAAGGCGACCCAGGCGATGTTCAGGCGCGTCCAGACCGGCTCCGGCAGGGTCAGCGCGTGGCCCATGATGCGTTTGATCAGCAGGCTGTCACCGACGAAGTGGCTGCCGATGAATGCCAGGGCAAACAGCCAGTTGACCACCGGGGCTTTCCACTTCAGGAACGTCTCGCTGTGGAACGCCAGGGTCAGGCTGCCGAAGACCAGGCAGGCGATCAGGGTCAGCCACTGGCTCTTCTCCAGCTTGCGCTGCTTGATGAACAGTGTGCCGTAGACCGCCAGGGAACTGACGATCAGCATCGCGGTGGCGCTGTAGATACCGCCTACAGTGACCTCATGACCGGCGATGTCGACGACCCGTGGGTCGATTTTGAAGACGATGAAAAACAGCAGGAGCGGGATGAAATCGATGAATTGTTTCACAGTGGCAGCCAGAAGCAGGATGTGGCGGCATAATAACAAACATATGGGCGCGCGATAGCGCCAGCTGATTTGAGGTTACAAAGCCCTGTGAATGTTGATTTGCACTGCCATAGCACGGCCTCCGATGGCGCCCTGGCGCCTGCGGTTCTGGTGGCGCGGGCGTTCGAGAAAGGCGTGCGAGTCTTGGCCTTGACCGATCACGACACCCTCGAGGGCCTCGACGAGGCCCGGCACGCGGCTACCGCGCTGGGGATGCAACTGGTCAATGGCGTCGAATTGTCCTGCACCTGGGGCGGCGCGACCATTCATGTCCTGGGCTACGGTTTTGACGTGAACGCCGCGCCGTTGGTCGAGGCCATCGCCAGATTGCATGATGGCCGCTGGCTACGCTCCGAGGAAATCAGCCGCAAACTGGCATTGAAAGGCATGCCCGGGGCGCTGGAGGGCGCCCGGGAGATCCAGCAGGAACTGGGCGACAGCGGTAACGCGCCGGCCCGCCCGCATTTCGCCGACTGGATGGTGCGTGAAGGTTTCGTCAAGGATCGCGCCGAGGCGTTTCGCAAATGGCTGGGCGCCGGCAAGCTGGGCGACGTCAAGCAACACTGGCCGACCCTGGAAGAAACCGTCGAAACCCTGCGCGCAGCCAAGGCCTGGGTCAGCCTGGCACACCCTTGGCACTACGAATTCACCCGAAGCAAGCGCCGTCGTCTGATTGCCGACTATATTCAAGCGGGGGGCCACGCCATCGAAGTGGTCAATGGTTACCAGCCTGCCGAGCAAGTGGGCAGCCTGGCCATTCTGGCCCGCGAGTTCGGTCTGCTGGTCAGCGCCGGCAGTGATTTTCATGGCCCTGGAGGCTGGTCGGAGATCGGTGAATACCGGCCACTCCCGGAGGATCTGCCGCCGCTATGGTGTCGATTCAAACATGACCCAGTTATTGCCGCCGTCTGAACAGGTAGAGAATGTGAGTCAATTTTTCCAGATTCATCCGGAAAACCCGCAAGCGCGCCTGATCAAACAGGCAGTCGAAATCATCCGCAAGGGCGGGGTGGTGATTTATCCCACGGACTCTTCCTACGCCATAGGTTGCCAGATCGGTGACAAGGTGGCCGTGGAGCGCGTTCGGCGCCTGCGACAGCTGGATGAAAAACACAACTTCGCGCTGATCTGCAGCGACCTGTCGCAACTGGGCCTGTTCGCCAAGATCGACACCGGCACGTTCCGTATCCTCAAGGCCCATCTGCCGGGACCGTATACCTTCATTCTCAACGCCACCCGCGAAGTGCCACGGCTGTTGTTGCACCCGAAGAAACGCACCATCGGCCTGCGTGTGCCGAGCCACCCGATTGCCCTGGCGCTGCTGGCTGAACTGGGCGAACCCTTGATGAGCGTGACCCTGATCATGCCTGGCGATGAAGATCCGTTGAGCGACCCGCACGAAATGCGCCAGTTGCTCGAACACCAGGTTGATCTGATCATCGACGGCGGTTTCGGCGGGATCAAGGCGTCCACCGTGATCAGCCTCGCCGACGGCGAGCCGGAAGTCATTCGCGTTGGTTGCGGCGACCCTGCGCCGTTCATGGTCGAGGCCTAGATGTCCGCAGTAGAACCCGTCGACAGTCAGGCCGGAGCCCAGCAGGAGCTGCCCTTCGCCATGGTCTATGGCCAGGCGGTCATGGAAATGCCGCTGGACCTGTACATCCCGCCGGATGCCCTTGAAGTCTTTCTCGAGGCGTTCGAAGGGCCCCTCGACTTGCTGCTGTACCTGATCCGCAAACAGAACATCAACATCCTCGACATCCCGGTGGCGGAAATCACTCGCCAGTACATGGGCTACGTCGAATTGATGCAGTCTGTGCGCCTGGAGCTGGCCGCCGAATACCTGGTGATGGCCGCGATGCTGGCCGAGATCAAGTCGCGGATGCTGCTGCCACGGGCCGAAACCGTCGAAAACGAAGAGGAAGACCCGCGCGCCGAACTGATCCGCCGCTTGCAGGAATATGAACGCTTCAAGGCTGCCGCCGAAGGCATCGATGGCCTGAGTCGCGTTGGCCGTGATGTGGTGGTGCCCAAGCTTGACGCCCCAGAAGCTCGGGCGCGCAAGCTGTTGCCGGACGTGCGCTTGTCAGAGCTGCTGTTGTCCATGGCCGAGGTGTTGCGCCGTGGCGACATGTTCGAAAGCCATCAGGTCAGCCGCGAGGCGCTGTCGACCCGCGAACGCATGAGCGATGTGCTGGAGCGCCTCAAGGGCGGCGGTTTCGTGCCGTTTGTCGAGCTGTTCACCGCTGAAGAAGGGCGTCTGGGGGTGGTGGTGACCTTTATGGCGATCCTTGAATTGGTCAAGGAATCACTGGTCGAGCTGGTGCAGAATGAGCCATTTGCCGCGATCCACGTGCGAGCCCGAGCCGAATAACGAGTCGAAACATGAACCTGACTGAACCCCGTGATCTGGCACCCTTGCTTGAAGCCTTTCTGTTGGCCTCGGGAAAGCCGCAATCTTTGGAAAGCCTGTTCGAACTCTTCGAGGAAGGCGAGCGCCCGGAACCGCCGGTCTTCAAGAAGGCCCTGACGATTCTCGCCAAGTCCTGCGATGGCCGCGCGTTTGAACTCAAGGAAGTGGCCTCGGGGTATCGCCTGCAAATTCGCGAGAAGTTTGCGCCGTGGGTCGGGCGTCTGTGGGAAGAGCGCCCACAGCGTTACTCCCGGGCCATGCTGGAAACCATGGCGCTGATTGCCTATCGCCAGCCGATCACCCGCGGCGAAATCGAAGACGTGCGGGGCGTGGCGGTCAACAGCAATATCGTCAAGACCTTGATGGAGCGCGAGTGGATCCGCATCGTCGGCTACCGCGACGTGCCCGGCAAACCGGCGATGTTCGCTACCACCAAGGCGTTCCTCGATCACTTCAACCTGAAGAACCTCGACGACCTGCCGCCGCTGGCGGAACTGCGCGAGCTGGAACCGGATCCGGTGCTCGACTTCGACGATGCCCCCGTCCCCGCCGGGTTGCAAGAGTTGGCCGATGCCAGCGCCGAGCCGGAAGAGCCCAAGGAAGAGACCAGTTTCCACACGCTGTTGCTGGAACTGGACAGCATGGAGGAGGGGATCAAGACCGACTTCGACGATTTGCTGCGTGATGGTGCGGCACCTGAGTTCGATCCGGAACAGTCTGTTAGCGAACCAGAAGTCGAAGCGGTACAGCCCGAGCCTGAACCGGAAGGCGAGCCTGAACCGGACATTGAACCGGAGCAGGACGACGACATCCTCGGCGTTGCCGAAGCCCGGGAAAAACTCTTGGCCGCCGTTGCCGCTCTCGAACAGCCGAAACCCGAGCCGGAGCTTTCGGACGAAGAAGCCGAAGCCCAGGCCCTGGCCGAAGCCATCGAAGCAGAACGCCGCGAGTTCGAAGATTGATACGATTCTTGAGAACTGTGGAGATCCATTGTGGGAGCGGGCTTGCTCGCGAAGAGGGCGTGTCAGGCGACATCTTTGTTGGCTGACCTGACGCATTCGCGAGCAAGCCCGCTCCCACAGGGGAATTGTGTTCACTGCAAAGCTGCGAGCCACCGGCCAGCGGAAAAACAAATAACCCTGCCTTGATCAGCTAGTCTCTGATGCGCAAACGCCCTCATGCGCGTATGATTCGCGACCCTTCGGCGATCCCTTCGCCCAAGTACCCAGTTTTCAGACCACACCGGGAGGTGCCCAGATGAGTATCAAAGACCAGCAAGACGACCAGCCAATCGGCCCAGCAGGCGAAAAACTGCAGAAAGTCCTCGCCCGTATCGGCGTCGGCTCGCGCCGTGACGTGGAAGCCTGGATCAGCCACGGCCGCATCAAGGTCAACGGCAAAGACGCCACCCTTGGCCAGCGCGTCGACATGCACGACGCCATCACCATCGATGGCAAGGTGATCAAGCGCGAAGAGGCCGCCGAGTCGGTGCGCCGCGTGATCATGTACAACAAGCCCGACGGCGAGATCTGCACCCGTGTCGACCCGGAAGGCCGTCCGACCGTGTTCGACAAGATGCCGCGCCCTAAAGAGGGTCGCTGGATCAACATCGGTCGCCTGGACATCAACACCACCGGTCTGCTGATGTTCACCACCGACGGTGAGCTGGCCAACCGCCTGATGCACCCTTCCTACGAAATGGACCGTGAATACGCGGTACGTGTGCGTGGCGAAGTCGATGACGAGATGATCGAGCGTCTGAAGGCTGGCGTTGTCCTTGAAGATGGCCCGGCCAAGTTCACCGACATCAAGCAGGCACCAGGCGGTGAAGGTTTCAACCACTGGTACCACTGCGTGGTGATGGAAGGTCGTAACCGCGAAGTTCGTCGCTTGTGGGAATCCCAGGGCCTGGTGGTCAGCCGTCTGAAGCGCGTGCGTTTCGGCCCGGTGTTCCTCAACTCCGACCTGCCGATGGGCCGCTGGCGCGAAATGAGCCAGTACGAAGTCGACATCCTGAGTGCCGAGGTCGGCCTGACGCCGGTCGCGATGCCGCAGATGAACGCCAAGAGCAAAGACAAGCTTGACCGGATGCAGCGCAAGTCGTCGCGTCCGATGGCCAAGACCGAGCGCGTGCGTACCCTGCGTCCGGCCACTGGCGCAGCCGCCGCACCTGCCGCACCTCGTGCCAGCCGCGAGCCGCAGATCGAAGGCGAGCGTCCAGGGCGCAAGCCAGTTGCCCGTCAGGACGGCGAACGCGGTCCGCGCACGCCACGTCCGGCCAATGGCCGTACCGAGCGTGGCGAAGGTCGTGGTACGCCAGTAGCCGATCGCCCGGCCGACACCAAGCGCCCGGCCAAGCCAGCGCCGAAGCGTCCGGGGATCAAACTGGTCGACGGTGATGCGCCATCGGGCAAGCGCCGCGGCGCACCGGCCGGTTCCGGCCAGCGTCCGGGCTTTGGTCGTCGTAAGCCGGAGTAATCGGCAGAGCGCTTCATAAAAAACGCCAACCTTCGGGTTGGCGTTTTTTTTGGACTGGCTTTAATTCTGTGTTGTTTTCGAGGCCGCCTTCGCGGGCAAGCCCGCTCCCACAGGGGACGGAGTTGTTTGGTCGAAATGCGATCCATTGTGGGAGCGGGCTTGCTCGCGAAGGCGTCAGTGTGGAAACCCGAATTTACGCGCTGTAAAGAAATCCTGACGAAATCCACCGATTAACCCCGTGGAATCGCCATTCCCTGGATGCCGTAAGAAAACGCTTACGAATCAGCGCCTTCCTCCCTCCTTCCAGCCCGCTGGCCCGCTTGTTTCACCGCTCCATGCAGGGTGTTATGCGCGCCATGCCTGTCGTGCAGGTGCATAACAAAAAGGAGGCGCAATGAACGCCGTATTCCATCTCCATCTCTCTGCGAGGGGCGGTTTTCCTGCCTTTCCCGTCGATGATCCGCAAGGGTCTGACCCATTTTTTGCAGCCGCCCGAGCCTCTCGGGGCGGACACAGGCAATCCCGGCCATAGACACGCTTGTCCAGCGGGTCTGGCAGCAGGGGGTTACGGGTGTACAATGCGCCGCGTTTTACCTGTGACCTCCTGCGCATCTGCGCAAACCTCAAGGCTATCCGCCTTGTTCACTCCGTCGCGTCACGAGCGTGTCGGGTTCGATTTCGTCACAGATAAAAACAAACAGGTGACGCATGACCGTTGTAATTACGCTGAACTCCTGGTGCCTGCGCTGGGGTTTGATCGGTGCCGCTTAACGCCTTTCTTGAGCAGCAACGTCTACTGAACATCATCAAACCTTGCGTGAGACCCTTTTCATGAGTGGACAAAACCCGCAATCAGGCGAGCTGAAACGCGGCCTGAAAAATCGCCACATTCAACTGATCGCCCTCGGTGGCGCGATCGGTACCGGCTTGTTCCTCGGCTCGGCCGGGGTACTGAAATCCGCCGGCCCGTCGATGATCCTCGGCTACGCCATCTGCGGCTTCATCGCCTTCATGATCATGCGCCAACTGGGCGAAATGATCGTCGAAGATCCGGTGGCCGGTTCCTTCAGCCACTTCGCGCACAAGTACTGGGGCGGCTTTGCCGGCTTCCTGTCGGGCTGGAACTGCTGGATTCTGTACATTCTGGTGGGCATGTCCGAGTTGACTGCGGTCGGCAAATACATCCACTACTGGGCGCCGGACATCCCGACCTGGGTCTCCGCAGCTGCCTTCTTCGTGCTGATCAACGCGATCAACCTGGCCAACGTCAAAGTGTTCGGCGAGGCCGAGTTCTGGTTTGCGATCATCAAGGTCGTGGCGATCGTCGGCATGATTGCCCTGGGCAGCTACCTGCTGGTCAGCGGCAATGGCGGCCCGCAAGCGGCGGTCAGCAACCTGTGGTCCCACGGTGGCTTCTTCCCGAACGGCGTCAGCGGTCTGGTGATGGCCATGGCTTTCATCATGTTTTCCTTCGGTGGCCTGGAAATGCTCGGTTTCACCGCAGCCGAAGCCGACAAGCCGAAAACCGTGATCCCGAAAGCCATCAACCAGGTGATCTACCGGATCCTGATTTTCTACATCGGTGCCCTGGTCATTCTGCTGTCGTTGACGCCATGGGACAGCTTGCTGACCACCCTGAACGCCTCCGGTGATTCCTATAGCGGCAGCCCGTTCGTGCAAGTGTTCTCGATGCTGGGCAGCAACACCGCCGCGCACATCCTCAACTTCGTGGTCCTGACCGCGGCGCTGTCGGTGTACAACAGCGGCACCTACTGCAACAGCCGCATGCTGCTGGGCATGGCCGAGCAGGGCGATGCGCCGAAGGGTCTGGCGAAGATCGACAAGCGCGGCGTGCCAGTGCGTTCGATCCTGGCCTCGGCCGCCGTGACTCTGATCGCGGTACTGCTGAACTACCTGATCCCGCAAAACGCGCTGGAACTGCTGATGTCGCTGGTGGTGGCCACCCTGGTGATCAACTGGGCGATGATCAGCTACTCGCACTTCAAGTTCCGCCAGCACATGAACAAGACCAAACAGACGCCGCTGTTCAAGGCCCTGTGGTACCCGTACGGCAACTACATCTGCCTGGCGTTCGTGGTGTTCGTCCTTGGCGTGATGCTGCTGATTCCGGGGATTCAGACATCGGTGTATGCGATTCCGGTGTGGCTGGTGTTCATGTGGGTCTGCTACGGCATCAAGAACAAGCGCAGTGCGCAACATGCACTGCAGGCTGCCGGCTCTGCGGCGAAGTAAACGCAGAGCGCAGAAACAACAAACCCGGCCATGTGCCGGGTTTGTTGTTTCTGAGTCATGCGCAACGTAGGAGCTGCCGAAGGCTGCGATCTTTTGACTTTTCATTTCAAAGCCAAGATCAAAAGATCGCAGCCTTCGGCAGCTCCTACAGGGTTCGATCGGCAGTCAGTCCATCATTCGCGGTATCCTGCACGTTCTGAATACGGACGCTTTTCCATGCTGGTGATTTCCAACAACGTGCAGTTGCCGGATGCCGAGATCGAGTTGACGGCCATTCGCGCCCAGGGCGCGGGTGGGCAGAACGTCAACAAGGTCTCCAGTGCCGTGCACCTGCGTTTCGACATACCTGCGTCGTCCTTGCCCGAGTTCTACAAGGAACGGCTGCTGGCGCTGCGCGACAGCCGCATCACCAGTGACGGTGTGTTGATCATCAAGGCCCAGCAGTATCGGACGCAGGAGCAGAACCGCGCCGATGCGCTGTTGCGGCTGACCGAGTTGATCCTCAGTGCCACCAAGGTCGAGAAAAAGCGCCGTCCGACCAAGCCGACCCTCGGCTCGAAGACCCGTCGCCTCGAGTCCAAGAGCAAGCGCGGCAACATCAAGGCCGGGCGCGGCAAGGTCGACTTCTAAGGAGTGTCCCGCGCTTCGCGTTGCTTCGGCGCCTGTCGGTACAGGTAAAGGCTCAGCATCAAACCGCTGAGCGCAGCAAGGGCAGCGAACAGGAAAATCGAAGCAAAACCAAATCCTGCCGCAATCGCACCGGCCAATGGTCCGGTAATGCCCAGCGACAAATCGATGAACAGCGAATAGGCGCCGACGGCTGCGCCACGGCTTGAGGCCGGGACCAGGTTGACTGCCTCAACCCCCAGTGCCGGAAACACCAGCGAGAAGCCGAATCCGCTCAGCGCCGCACCCGCCAGTGCCCAATGGGCATCCGGCGCCAGCCACAGCAGCAGCAATCCCAGGGTTTCCACTGACAGGCAGGCAATGGCCACGCGAAAGCCGCCGAGGCGGTTGATCAGGTTGCCGAACAGCAAGCGCGCGCCGATGAAGCTGGCGCCGAACAGGCTCAGGCACAGCACCGCGTTGTCCCAGTGTTGCGTGGCGTAATACAGGGTGATGAAGGTGGCGATGGTGCCAAAACCGATGGAGCCCAGGGCCAGTCCGCAGCCGTGGGGGAAGACTCGCCCGAGTACATGCATGAACGGCAGGCGCTCACCGGCAACGATCGGCGCGGCGGTTTTCGGCCAGGCCAGCAGCAGGCCGAGCACGGCCAGCAAAACAATGCTCACCCCCATGCTCCACAAGCCCAGTTGATGGACGAGTAAAACACCCAAGGGCGCGCCGACAGCCAGTGCGCCATAGCTGGCGATACCGTTCCACGAGATGACTTTGGCCGTATTCGCCGCGCCGACGCGGCCGATGCCCCAGCCAATCGAGCCCGAGCCCACCAGGCTTTCGGCGCTGCCGAGCACCAGGCGGCCGATCAACAGGCTGATCAGGCTCAAGGTCGGCAGGCTCTGGGTCCAGGCCGAGACCAGCATGAACACACCGCTCAAGCCGCAACCGGCCAGGCCATACATCACTGCCAGTTTGCTGCCCTTGTTGTCGATGATCTTTCCGGCATAAGGGCGGCTGAGCAGGGTGGCCAGGTATTGCACGCTGATCACCAGGCCCGCGATCACCGCGCCGAAGCCCAGGTCGCTGTGGACGTAACCGGGCAATACGGCCAGGGGGATGCCGATGTTCAGGTAGCCGATGAAGGTGAAAAGGACGATGGAGACAACTTGCAGCGTGACCGCCAGGGGGCGCTGGTTTTCAGGCATGGGTAAAGGTCCACGGTAAAGCAGGATAGATAGGCTGCTTATGATAGCGGTGTGGACAGTCACAGGTTGTGAAAAAGTAAAACTATTTGCCGGGCGGCGTCATTCAGGTTTGGCGGGAGCGACCAGTTGCGTGGTGACCAGGGCGGCCAGCGCATTTTCCTGGGTGCCGAAGCGGGCGAGCAAGGCGGCTTGTTTCTCGGGGGAGAGGCGATTCCAGATCCCGATCATTTTCTCGGCGGTGCCGATCAGGACGCTGGCCTGCGCTTCGCTGAATTCATCGGTCATGGGTAAAGGCTCTTTCAGGCAGTGTGGAAAGCGCATGTTAGCGCTTTCCACACGGTCTGTACGGCGGGTGTTTCAGTCTTCTCTGTCAGCCTGGCGGCTGTCAGTGACTTCTTTCGGCTCGGGCTGTTGGGCTCCGGCTTGCTGCGTGGTCGTCTGCTCAGGTACGTGCAGGCTTGGGAAGGGGAGATTAGGAATCTCGTGCATGGTTGCGCTCCTCGCTAAGTCTGTTGATAGATCTGGTAGATCCGCGCTTTAAAAAAGCCTGGGCAGGATACAGCACTGAAAATGACAAACGGACTTTTATATCCATTTGTTTCGACGGATGGGATTGTCTAGACATGACTGGAGGAGCGACACAAAACAAATGTGGGAGCAAGCCTGCTCGCGATAGCGGAGTGTCATTCAACGGTGATGTTGACTGATAGACCGCTATCGCGAGCAAGCTCGCTCCCACAGGGGATTTGCAGAGTTTGGGAGGTTACTCGCAAACCTTGGCAATCGCCTCGGCCAGCAGATCCAGGCGCGTGGCATCAATCCCCGCTACGTTGGCCCGGCCCGAGCTGACCATGTACACGCTGTGATGATCCCGCAGGTTTTTCACTTGTTCAGGCGACAGGCCGGTGTAGGAGAACATCCCGCGTTGCACGCCAATGTGTGCAAAGCGCTCGCGCAAACCGTGAGGCGCCAGCGCTTCCACCAGACCGCTGCGCAGTTGGGCGATACGCAGGCGCATGGCTTCCACTTCGTCAGCCCAGAGGTTTTTCAGCTCCGGGTCGCCGAGGATGGTCGCGACCACGGCCGCACCGTGATCCGGCGGCGTCGACCACAGGTTGCGGGCGATGTTGGCCAGCTGGCTGCGGATGTCGGTGAGCTTGTCGGCGGTTTTCGCGCAGACAATCAGCGCGCCGGTGCGGTCGCGGTACAGGCCGAAGTTCTTCGAGCAGGAACTGGTGATCAGCAGTTCCGGCAACTCGGCGGCGAACAGCCGGGTCGACCAGGCATCCTGTTCCAGGCCATCGCCGAATCCTTGATACGCGAAGTCGATCAGTGGCAGAAGTTCGCGCTTGCGTACTACCTCCAGCACCCTCTGCCAGTCATCCTGGGACAGGTCGAAACCGGTCGGGTTGTGGCAGCAGGCGTGCAGCAACACCACGTCACCCTTGGGCGCTTCATTGAGCGCCGCCAGCATGCCGTCGACATCGAGACGGTTGTCACTGCCCACGTACGGGTAGTGGCTGACCTTGACCTTGGCTGTCGCAAAAATCGTTTCGTGGATCGGCCAGGTCGGGTTGCTCAACCACACGCCGCGCCCCGGCAGGCACTGGGCGATGAAGTCCGCGCTCAGGCGCAAGGCCCCGGTGCCGCCCGGCGTCTGGGTGGCGCCGGCGCGTTGTGCGCTGATCAGCTTCGAGTCGGCGCCCAGCACCAGCTCATTGATCGCCTTGCCGAACGCCGGTTCGCCGTGACCACCGATGTAGGTCTTGGTGGACTGGCGATCCACCAGACGTTGCTCGGCAAGCTTCACCGACTGGAGAATCGGCGTCAGGCCCTGGGCGTCCTTGTAGACACCCACGCCCAGATCGAACTTGCGCGGATTCGGGTCCTGCGCGTAGGCCTCCATCAGGCCCAGGATCGGGTCGCCAGGCACTCGACCGATGGCGTCGAAATGCATTACTTGCGCCCCTCGGCATCCTTCGCCACTTCGTCAGTGCGCGCGGCCATGATGAAGTCGTTGCGGTGCAGGCCCTTGATCGAGTGGCTCCACCAGGTCACGGTCACTTTGCCCCACTCGGTCAGCAGGCCCGGATGGTGGCCTTCGGCCTCGGAGATTTCACCGACGGCGTTGGTGAACGCCAGGGCGTGCTTGAAGTTCTTGAACAGGAAGACCTTTTCCAGCTGCATGATGCTGTCACGTACTTCGATGTTCCAGTCCGGGATCTGCTTGATCAGGATCGGCAGTTCTTCGTCGCTGACTTGTGGGGCGTCGGCGCGGCAGGCTTCGCAATGGGCTTGAGTTAATGCGGTCATGATGTGTTCCTGAAATCGAATGTTGGGAAATCGGCCCTCAGTGCTACCACGCTAATCCAAAGCGATGGTTTCTGACAGGCTCACTTGATTCTAAAAGCGGCGGATCACGCGGCTTTTGGTTTTGGCGGAAATTTCGGTGCGTGCAGACCCATCTGCATCGCTTGCTTGACCATGCCCATGATGTCTTCGTGAGCGAGGTCGAACAGACGCTTGAGATTTGGCAGCGCGAAGTACAGTGGCTGCAAGATGTCGATGCGGTAGGGCGTGCGCATGCATTCCAGCGGATCGAACGCCTGATGCTCAGGCTCGTCCGACAGGCAATACACGGTCTCTTTCGGTGAGGACAGGATGCCGCCGCCGTAGATGCGTTGGCCTTGCGGGGTGTCGACCAGGCCGAACTCGATGGTCATCCAGTACAGGCGCGCCAGGTACACGCGTTCTTCCTTGGTCGCCTTGAGGCCAAGTTTGCCGTAGGTGTGGGTGAACTCGGCGAACCACGGGTTGGTCAGCAGCGGGCAGTGACCGAAGATCTCGTGGAAAATGTCCGGCTCTTGCAGGTAGTCCAGTTCTTCGCGGGTACGAATGAAGGTCGCCACCGGAAACTGCTTGCTGGCCAGCAATTCGAAAAAGGTCTGGAAGGGAATCAGTGCGGGAACCCGGGCAACCTGCCAGCCGGTGGTTTCACCGAGGACCTTGTTGATCTCGCCCAGTTGCGGAATGCGGTCGTGGGGCAGACCGAGTTTTTCGATACCGTCCAGGTACTCCTGGCACGCACGCCCTTCGATCACCTTCAGTTGACGAGTGATCAGCGTGTTCCACACCGCGTGTTCTTCGGCGGGGTAGTCGATAAAACCTTGCGCATCGGGCTCGCGAGCCACGTATTGCGTCTGCTTCATGCTGCTCTCCTGCTAGGGGATTTCGTTCTTGTTATGTACTGCTATGGACCTAGAAATACCCCAAGGATTGCACTGTTGCAGCAGGTGCCCGGCGTCACGGGTAGGAAAATTCCTCGATATTCGTAAAGTTTTCGTTACGTATTGGGCGTCGGTGCGCAAATGTTGAGATTGGCGGGTGGGAAAAGTCCTCCACCTGTCACATAATCTTGACGACTATCTGAGCGCCTCAGCAGAAATTATCCCTGCGCACCTTACTCACCGTTTTTTTGGGTCTTTATATGCGTATCAAAGTCCACTGCCAGAACCGCATCGGCATCCTGCGCGACATTCTCAATCTGTTGGTGGAGTACGGGATCAACGTGGCCCGCGGTGAGGTGGGGGGTGAGCATGGCAATGCCATCTACCTGCATTGCCCGAACCTGATCAATATTCAGTTCCAGGCCTTGCGTCCGAAATTCGAAGCGATTGCCGGGGTCTTTGGCGTCAAGCGTGTAGGGCTGATGCCCAGCGAGCGTCGGCACATGGAGCTCAATGCACTGCTCGGTGCGCTGGAGTTTCCGGTGCTGTCGATCGACATGGGCGGTTCCATCGTCGCGGCCAACCGGGCGGCGGCGCAGTTGCTCGGGGTGCGGGTCGACGAGGTGCCAGGGATTCCCCTGTCACGCTACGCCGAGGATTTCGATTTGCCGGAACTGGTGCGCGCCAACAAGTCGCGGATCAACGGGCTGCGGGTCAAGGTCAAGGGTGATGTGTTCCTGGCCGACATCGCGCCGCTGCAATCGGAGCACGACGACAGCGAGGCCATGGCCGGTGCGGTGCTGACGTTGCATCGCGCCGACCGGGTGGGCGAGCGCATCTACAACGTGCGCAAGCAGGAATTGCGTGGCTTCGACAGCATCTTCCAAAGCTCGAAAGTCATGGCCGCTGTGGTGCGCGAAGCGCGGCGCATGGCGCCGCTGGATGCGCCGCTGTTGATCGAAGGGGAAACCGGTACCGGCAAAGAGTTGCTGGCGCGGGCCTGCCACTTGGCCAGTCCTCGAGGGCAGTCGCCATTGATGGCGCTCAATTGCGCCGGTCTGCCGGAGTCCATGGCGGAGACGGAATTGTTCGGTTACGGCCCAGGTGCCTTTGAAGGAGCGCGGGCCGAAGGCAAGCTCGGGCTGCTGGAGCTGACGGCGGGCGGTACGCTGTTTCTCGATGGCGTCGGGGAAATGAGCCCGCGCTTGCAGGTGAAGTTGCTGCGCTTCCTGCAGGACGGTTGCTTCCGCCGTGTAGGCAGTGACGAAGAGGTTTACCTCGACGTGCGAGTGATCTGCGCGACCCAGGTCGATCTGTCCGAATTGTGCGCTCGCGGCGAGTTCCGCCAGGACCTCTATCACCGCTTGAATGTGTTGTCGCTGCACATCCCGCCGTTGCGCGAATGCCTCGACGGTTTGACGCCGCTGGTGGAGCACTTCCTCGACCAGGCCAGCCGGCAGATTGGTTGCTCGTTGCCCAAGCTCGCCCCGGCGGCCATGGAGCGGCTCAGTCACTACCATTGGCCGGGCAACGTGCGGCAACTGGAGAACGTGCTGTTCCAGGCGGTTTCCCTGTGCGACGGCGGCACGGTCAAGGCCGAGCACATTCGCCTGCCGGATTATGGTGTGCGTCAGCCCCTTGGCGATTTTTCGCTGGAGGGGGGGCTGGACGAGATCGTCGGGCGTTTCGAGAAGGCGGTGCTGGAACGGCTGTATTCCGAGCATCCGAGCAGTCGGCAACTGGGCAAGCGGCTCGGGGTTTCGCACACCACCATTGCCAACAAGTTGCGCGAGTATGAGGTGGGAAAGACTGAGTCATAGCTGAGGCCTGCTGCGTTTGTGCTGGCCTCATCGCGAGCAAGCTCGCTCCCACACTGGATCGGTGCCTCACTGAAGATTCCTGTGGGAGCGAGCCTGCTCGCGATGGCGGTTGTGGCCATGGCCCAAGGTCAAGACTTGCCACCCACCGGCATGACACCGCCGGTTTTTCGTCTCTGACACAAATCACAAATCCCCTCTGAATCCCCAAAGTCCCCTGTTTGCCGGGCTCCGCGCCGGCGAAAACAAGTTGGTCTGCAAATTGCTTATGGCTCAGCAGTACAGCAATGGACGGCAAACGTCCGGCAGGCAGAGGAAAGAGTGTGGACAAGTACCTTTATGTGGCAATGACCGGCGCCAGCCAGAATGCACTGGCGCAAAAGGCTCATGCCAACAACCTCGCGAACATCTCCACCAACGGCTTCCAGAAAGACCTGGAGCAGGCCCGTTCGATACCGGTGTTCGGTGACAGCTTTCCGGCGCGTGCGTTTGCCATGTCCGAACGCCCGGCCACGGATTTCTCCCCTGGCTCACTGGTGGAAACCGGCCGCGACCTCGACGTTGCCGTGCAAGGCGGCGGCTGGATTGCCGTACAGACGCCCGATGGCGGAGAAAGCTACGTGCGCACCGGCAGCCTGAACGTTGACGCCCTGGGTGTGTTGCGTGCCGGCAACGGCATGCCGGTCATGGGCAATGGCGGGCCGATTGCCGTGCCGCCGGAGCAGCAGATCGAAGTCGGCGAGGACGGCACCATCAGCATCCGCGCGATGGGCGAAGGTCCCCGGGTGATGGCTGAAGTCGACCGCATCAAGCTGGTCAACCCGGACCTCAAGAACATGACCAAGGGCCTGGATGGTTCGATCCACACCAAGGACGGTCAGCCGGCGCAGGCCGATGCCAACGTCAAGCTGGTGTCCGGGTTCCTCGAGTCGAGCAACGTCAATGCCGTGGAAGAGATGACCTCGGTGCTGGCCTTGTCCAAGCAGTTCGAGCTGCACATCAAGATGATGAACACCGCCAAAGACGATGACCAGGCCATGGCTCGGGTCTTGCAGATCAGCTAATTACCAGAACGTCGCGCCGTAAAACAGGCGCACGAGGAGAATCGAATGCTTCCGGCTCTATGGGTTGCCAAGACAGGTCTGTCCGCCCAGGACACCAACCTGACCACCATTTCCAACAACCTGGCCAACGTGTCGACCACGGGTTTCAAGCGTGACCGCGCCGAGTTCCAGGACCTGCTCTACCAGATCAAGCGCCAGCCAGGCGCCCAGTCGACCCAGGACAGCGAACTGCCGTCGGGTCTGCAACTGGGTACCGGTGTGCGCATCGTCGGCACCCAGAAAAACTTCACCGCCGGCAGCCTGCAAACCACCGAGCAGCCACTGGACATGGCCATCGACGGTCGCGGTTTCTTCCAGATCCTGCAACCGGACGGCACCACGTCCTACACCCGTGACGGTACGTTCCACCTGGACTCCAACGGCCAGATCGTGAACGCCAGCGGCTTTGCCCTGGAGCCGGCGATTGTCATTCCGAACGAAGCGCAGACCTTCACGGTCGGCCGCGACGGCACCGTGTCCATCACCGTTGCCGGCAACCCGGCTGCCCAGGTGATCGGCAACCTGCAAACCGCCGACTTCATCAACCCCGCCGGCCTGCAGGCAGTGGGCAACAACCTGTTCCTGGAAACCGCCGCCAGCGGCGCGCCGCAAGTCGGCACCCCGGGCCTGGCCGGTTTCGGCACCACGCTGCAGAACACCCTGGAAACGTCCAACGTCAGCACCGTTGAGGAGATGGTCAACATGATCACCACCCAGCGCGCCTACGAGATGAACTCCAAGGTGATCTCCACCGCCGACCAGATGCTCTCGTTCGTAACGCAGAATCTGTAATCAAGTCTATGTGGCGGCCATCGGGCCGCCTGCAACACCGTGAGGTAGGGTCATGAATCGCTATGTATCTGTTCTGGCACTGAGTGGGATTACCGCGCTCGCAGGCTGCGTGCCTGCGACGCCCAAGCCCAATGACCCTTACTACGCTCCGGTGTTGCCGCGTACGCCATTGCCGGCGGCCGCGAACAACGGCTCGATCTATCAGGCCGGTTTCGAACAGAACCTCTACGGCGACCGCAAGGCGTTCCGGGTCGGTGACATCATCACCATCACCCTGAACGAAAGGACCCAGGCCAGCAAAAACGCCAACTCGCAAATTGGCAAGAACAGCAAGGCCAACATCGGCCTGACTTCGCTGTTCGGCAGTAGCGCCACCACCAACAACCCGTTCGGCGATGGCGACCTGAGCCTGAGTGCCAGCTACGAAGGTGACCGCGCGACCAAGGGTGACAGCAAGGCGGCTCAGGGCAACACCCTGACCGGTTCGATCACCGTGACCGTCGCCGATGTGTTGCCCAACGGCATCATCGCGGTACGCGGCGAGAAGTGGATGACCCTCAACACCGGCGATGAGCTGGTGCGGATCGCCGGCCTGGTTCGCGCCGATGACATCTCTACCGACAACACCGTGTCGTCGACCCGTGTCGCCGATGCGCGCATCACCTACTCGGGCACCGGTTCGTTCGCCGATGCGAGTCAGCCAGGCTGGTTCGACCGTTTCTTCCTCAGCCCGCTGTTCCCTTTCTAGGTGGCTACGTTGAATTTCAGAAGTCTCATGATGGCTGCGTTCCTGATGTCCGCAGCGTTCAACGTTCAAGCCGAGCGCCTGAAGGACATCGCCAGCATTTCCGGCGTGCGTTCCAACCAATTGATCGGCTACGGCCTGGTGGTCGGGCTTAACGGCACCGGCGACCAGACGACGCAGACCCCGTTCACCCTGCAGACCTTCAACAACATGCTCTCGCAGTTCGGCATCAAGGTGCCGCCGGGCTCGGGCAACGTGCAGTTGAAGAACGTCGCGGCGGTGTCGATCAGTGCCGATTTGCCGGCGTTCGCCAAGCCGGGTCAGCAGGTCGACATCACCGTTTCGTCCATTGGTAACTCCAAGAGTTTGCGCGGCGGCACCTTGCTGCTGACGCCACTCAAGGGTATCGATGGCAACGTCTATGCTGTGGCCCAAGGCAACCTGGTGGTCGGCGGTTTCGATGCGGAAGGGCGAGATGGCTCGAAGATTACCGTCAACGTTCCGTCGGCCGGTCGCATCCCTGGCGGTGCATCGGTGGAGCGTGCGGTGCCGAGCGGTTTCAACCAGGGCAACAGCTTGACGCTGAACCTCAACCGTTCCGACTTCACCACCGCCAAGCGCATCGTCGACAAGATCAACAACATGCTCGGCCCTGGCGTGGCCCAGGCCATCGACGGCGGGTCGATTCGCGTGACCGCGCCGCTCGATCCAAGCCAGCGCGTCGACTACCTGTCGATCCTGGAAAACCTCGAAGTCGATCCGGGTCAGGCGGTGGCGAAAGTCATCATCAACTCCCGTACCGGCACCATCGTGATCGGCCAGAACGTCAAGGTTTCCCCGGCTGCCGTGACCCACGGCAGCCTGACTGTGACCATTACCGAAGACCCGATCGTCAGTCAGCCCGGCCCTCTGTCCAATGGCACGACGGCGGTGGTGCCGCGTTCGAAGGTCAACGCCCAGCAGGAAGCCAAGCCGATGTTCAAGTTCGGCCCAGGCACCACTCTCGATGAGATCGTGCGGGCGGTGAACCAGGTCGGCGCGGCACCGGGTGACTTGATGGCGATCCTCGAAGCGCTGAAGCAGGCCGGCGCCCTGCAAGCCGACCTGATCGTGATCTGAGGACGGCCATCGTGGATATGCGCAAGAGCGGTCTGGTCAGCAGCAGCGATTCGGGCTCCTATTCGGACCTCAATCGTCTGAATCAGCTCAAGGTCGGCGACAAGAACAGCGACGGCAACATGCGCAAGGTGGCGCAGGAGTTCGAATCGCTGTTCATCGGTGAGATGCTCAAGTCCATGCGCTCGGCAACCGATGCGCTGGGGCAGGACAATCCGATGAACACGCCGGCGGCCAAGCAGTACCAGGAAATGTACGACCAGCAACTGGCGGTTTCCATGTCCCGCGAGGGCGGAGGTATCGGCCTGGCTGACGTGCTGATGCGCCAGATGTCGAAGAACAAACCGCTGGCGCCGGGCGAGGCGGCCGCTGCATCGCTGGCCAAGCAAGAGGCTGCCAGGGCCGCCGTGCAAACGCCGGTGGCGGCAGGCACGGTGGCGATCAATGGCCCACTGTCGCGGGTCAACGGCCAGCGTCCGTTGTGGGCTTCTCGATCGGTCCATACGCCACAAGAGGCGGGCGAGGGTGCCCATCGCAATGACATGGCGCTGATCAATCAGCGACGCCTGGCATTGCCGCCGAAACTGGCTGATCGGTTGTTGGCCGGACTGGTGCCTTCGGCGACGACCGCTGCCACCACGACGATCAACAAGACACCGCTGCCTGAGCGCGTGACAAGCACCGGCACCGGACCGTTGTACAACGGCGACTGGTTGGCGACCGCGCAACAATCCTCCACTGGCGGCATGCAGATCTACGGGCGCGCCATGGCGCAGATTCCTCTGGCGCCGGCGAAGAAAGCCTTCAGCTCCGCCGACCAGTTCGTCAACACCATGTTGCCGATGGCCAGGGAGGCCGCCGCCCGGATCGGTGTCGATCCACGTTACCTGGTAGCCCAGGCAGCCCTGGAAACCGGTTGGGGCAAGTCGGTCATGCGTGCTCAGGACGGCAGCAGCAGTCACAACCTGTTCGGCATCAAGGCCGGCAATAGTTGGCAGGGCAATTCGGCGCGGGCGATCACCAGCGAATTCAGGAACGGGCAGATGGTCAAGGAGACGGCCGAGTTCCGTTCCTACGACTCCTACAAGGACAGTTTCCACGACCTTGTGACTTTGTTGCAGACCAACAATCGCTATCAAGATGTCGTGAAGTCGGCCGATAACCCAGAACAGTTTGTACGCGAGTTGCAGAGAGCCGGTTACGCAACCGATCCAAACTACGCGAGCAAGATTTCGCAGATAGCCAGGCAGATGACGAGTTACCAGAACTACGCTGCGGCGGGCGTTTCCACCACGCCTTTATAGGCACAAGGTATAAGGTTTGAACCATGAGTTTGCTCAATATCGGGATGTCGGGTTTGTCCGCCAGTCACGCTTCGTTGGTGACTACGGGTAACAACATTTCCAACGTCGATACCGTCGGGTACTCGCGCCAGCAAACTGTCCAGGGCACCAAAAGCTCTATACAGAATGGCAATGTGTTCATCGGCACTGGCACTACTCTGGCTGATGTGCGTCGGGTCTATAACAGCTACCTTGATGCACAATTGCAGACCACCACTTCGCTCAATGGCGATGCGCAGGCTTATCTTGGGCAGGCGACGCAAGTGGACAAGTTGCTGTCCGACAGCGGTACCGGTATTACCAAGACACTGCAGTCATTTTTCTCGTCACTGCAAACGTTGTCCGGCAACTCCAACGACAACGCTTCGCGCCAGGCTTTGTTGACCAATGCCCAGGGCTTGAGCAGCCGTTTCAATGCGATGTCCCAGCAGTTGAAGCAGCAGGGTTCATACATCAATGATCAGTTGGGCTCGATGGCCGATCAGGTCAACAAACTGGCGTCGACCGTTGCGGCCTACAACAAAAAAATTGGTGAAGTCAGTGGTGCGGGTGGAACGCCCAATGAATTGCTGGATCAGCGTAACGAAACCATCCGTCAGCTCAACGAACTGGTCGGCACGCAGGTCACCGAAACCGACGGCCGACTGGATATCTACCTGGGTAGCGGTCAGCCGTTGGTTATCGGCGACACAGTCAATAAATTGCGCGTGGCGGCAGACCCGACCGACCCGACTCGTTCCTCGATCATCATGGATCGAGGCAGTTCGTCGATCGATATCACCGGTGTGATGAGCGGCGGCCAGATGGGTGGATTGTTGCGCTATCGCACTGAAGTCCTGACGCCCGCGGTTAACAACCTGGGGCGTATTGCCATGGTTGTGGCCGATCAGGTCAACAAGCAACTGGGGCAGGGCCTGGATCAGAGCGGTAACTTCGGTGCGGCACTGTTCAACAACATCAACAGTGTGGCGGCCATCAGCCAGCGCAGTATTGCCAATGCCAACAACAATCCGGCGTCCGGCAATCTGAATGTCACCATCAAAGACACCAGCAAGCTGCAAGCCAGCGATTATCAGGTGACGGTCACTGCTTCGGGCTACAACGTGCGTCGACTGTCGGATAACACCGACATGGGCAACTTCGCCTTCGCCACGCCTCCTGCGGCCGATCCGGTCATCGATGGATTCAGCCTGAGCTTGAACAGTGGTTCGGTCGCCGTCGGGGACTCCTTCAAGATTACCCCGACCCGCAGTGGTGCTGCGGACATGACCACGGTCATGACCGATACCAAAACCCTGGCTACCTCCGCACCGCTGACCTCCACCAAGGCCTCGGGGAATGACGGCACCGGTGCTGTCAGCCAGCCGAACCTGACCACCACTCTGGATATCTACGATCCGGTCCAGCGCCTGGAAGTGCAGACGGCGGTCAAGGCATCGATGCCCGTGCGCATGCTGATGACCAGTGCCACCGCTTATGAAGTGTTCGATTCCAAGGGCAACAGCATCGGCACCGGCAACATCGTGCCAGGTCAGAACAACGACCTGAGTATCGCAGTGCCCTACACCGATGCCGGTGGCAACGCCAAAACCTTCAATGTGGGAATGACTGTCAGCGGCAGCCCTGCTTCGGGGGACAGCTTCAACATTTCCATGACTGCGGCCGACAGCACCGACAACCGCAACGCCCAGGCCTTGCTCGGTCTGCAAACCAAGGCGACAGTCGGTGCAACTGCGACCAGTCCGGGTGTGAGTTTTACCGATGCGTATGGAGGTCTCGTATCGACGGTCGGCTCGCTGACCAAGCAGGGGCAACTGGACGCAACGGCTACCGATACCATCTTGACTGGCGCCCGAAACGCCCGCGACTCGCTGTCCGGTGTCGATCTCGATGAAGAGGCTGGCAACCTGACCAAGTTCCAGCAGTACTACACGGCCTCTTCGCAGATCATCAAGACTGCGCAGGAAATTTTCAGCACCCTGATCAATGCCCTTTAAGGAGCCGTAGAACATGCGAATTTCTACTGCACAGTATTACGCGACCACGGCTATCAACTATCAGCGCAACCTCAGCAACGTGATGAAGACTGCCGAGCAGGTCAGCAGTGGCATCAAGCTTGAGACTGCGGCGGATGATCCGGTCGGTGCGGCACGCTTGCTGCAACTCGAACAGCAAAAGGCCATGTTGGGTCAGTACACCTCCAATATCAACGCGCTGAACACCGCTCAGGCGCAGGAAGAAAGCGTGCTGGACAGTATCAACACTGTGCTGCAAAAAGTCAGCGAGTTGGCGGTGCGTGCCGGCGGTGCATCGTTAAATGACGAGGATCGCAAATCCATTGGAGAGGAAGTCGGGCAGGCCGAAGAGCAGTTGCTGAATCTGATGAACAGCAAAGATGCTAACGGCAGATACATCTTTTCCGGCGCCAGCAGTAACACACAGCCATTTTTGCGCAACAGTGACGGTACCTACAGTTATCAAGGTGACCAGACCCAACTGGAACTGAAAATCGGCGACTCGATGTCGCTGGGGCTCAACGACACCGGTTGGGATGTTTTTCAGCAGGCGATCAATGCCGCCCGCAGTTCGACAACCATGACCACGCCGGCCGTTGATGACGGGCGCGTGGCATTGACTCAAGGTCTGGTGAGTTCCGGCCCGACGTTTGATGCGAGCTTCCGCAATGGACAGCCATACACACTGTCCTTCACCAGCAGCACACAGTTTGTGATCACTGATGCCTCAGGCAACGACGTGACTGCCGAGGCAAGTGGTGGTGGTAAGTTCGATCCGAATAACAAGGATGGTTCCGACATCAATTTCCGCGGGGTGTCCTTTGCACTGGATATCACGTTCCAGGCAAGTGATAACCCAGCGAATGCGGACGCGGTCATCGCGGGTCACAGTTTCCAGTTGACGGCAAAGCCAGACAGTTTCGCCAGCACACGTGCTCCGGGTAACAGTTCGACGGTAGAGGTTGGTCAAACCTCTGTGACCAACGCTGCCGATTACAAGAGCTTTTTCCCTGAAGGCGGAGCGGTCCTTAAATTCACGGGGCCTGGGACGTTTGAGTTGTATTTCCGCCCCTTGACCAGCAGCAGCACACCGGTAACCTCCGGGTCAGTGGTAGCTGGCGTGGCGACAGCGGCCGGTGTCAGCTTTACCCTCGCCGGGGGCACACCTCCAGCGACCCCCGCTACAGGTGATCAGTTCAATATCACGGTCAATACACACCAGACCCGGAATGTACTCGATACCGTAAGTCAGCTGCGTCAGGTGCTTGAAATACCTACTTCAGGCAATCCGGCTGCTCAGCGCAATCTGGGCAGTGTGCTCGCGTCGTCCATTGCCAACCTGAGCAATGCCAAAAACCAGGTCGACCTTGCGCGTGGCGCAATCGGTGCCCGGGGTAACGTAATGGATATGCAGCGTGATCAGATCCAGAGCACGGGCCTGATCAATACTTCCACGCAATCTTCAATCAAAGATACTGACCCTGCGGAAGTACTGACCCGCCTGACCCTGCAGCAAACCATGTTGCAAGCCGCGCAACTGGCATTCGCAAAGGTTTCCCAGTTGAGTCTGTTCAACAAGCTTTAATTCGGTCTTGACCGCCTGCAGCCAGCCCTTGCTACAGGAGGCTGGCTTTTTTTTGCATTTTTTTCAGGTGTATGCAGAGCAGGATGGCGCGCGATCCGGACCACAAAATCAAATAAAGCAGCGATCTCTGAGTGACCCGTCGGTCAAAACGCGCATCTTCACTGTATCCTGTCTGCGGGCGGTGACGGTGGCGGGCTGTTTGAGCCCCGACAATGCCTCCTCTGTGGGGCGGGCCCCGACTGTAGACGCCCTCGATTCAGCGAGCGGCGATGTTCAGCTGTTTATTATTGGGAAGCCATAATGATTGGCATAAAAAATATAGCGAGTTACGTGCCGGCAGCCGGGATTGATAATTACGCCCAGGGTGCAAAGTTCGACAAGGACGAAACCTTTATTCTCGGCAAAATCGGTTCTGCGTTTTTGCCGCGCATGGATGCCGATCAAGAAACTTCCGATCTGTGTGTCGAAGCAGCCAATGCGCTGTTCACCGCTAGCCCCGAGCTCAAGCGTGAATCCATCGATTGCTTGATCGTCGTCACCCAGAACGGCGATGAAGAAGGCTTGCCGCACACCGCCGCGATCGTTCAGGACAAGCTGGGCTTGCCGACCCATGTCGCCGCGTTCGATATTTCCTTGGGCTGTTCCGGCTACGTCTATGGCATCTATGCGATCAAAGGTTTCATGGAAGCGGCAGGGCTGAAAAACGGCCTGCTGATTACTGCCGATCCATATTCCAAGATTGTCGATCCGGAAGACCGTAACACCACCATGCTGTTTGGCGATGCCGCAACCGCGACCTGGATGGGCGAGAACGCTGTCTGGCAACTGGGCAAGTCGAAGTTCGGTACCGACGGTTCCGGCGCGCCGCACCTTAAGGTCAGCGACGGTGTGTTCTTCATGAATGGTCGCCAGGTGTTCAACTTTGCCTTGTTGAAAGTTCCTGCGCATTTGCATGAGTTGTTGGATGAGTCCAATTTGCAGGCGAGCGACATCGATGCCTTCTGCATTCACCAGGGCAGTGCGGCCATTGTCGATGCCGTGGCGCGCCGTTTCGAAGAAGGTGAGCCGGAGAAATTCGTCAAGGACATGCTCGAAACCGGCAACACGGTCTCCTCGAGTATTCCGCTGCTGTTGCAGAATCACGTCTTCGACTCCAAGTGGACCCGAGTTGCCATCAGCGGCTTTGGCGTGGGCCTCTCGTGGGGTTCGGCGATTCTCTATCGCGGTTGATTGACTGAATCGACGCTACAAAAACAACGCCCGGAAATTTAAACTTCCGGGCGTTTTGCGTTTTTCTGACGCCGACTTTCTGGCTCTAAAGCCTTGAAAATAAAGGGCTGGCAAGCTGCCACTAAAAAATTCGAAAAAACCGCTCAAGCAAAGCCTCTTCACGACGATAACTATTACGTAGGTTCTCTAGGCCACACCAGGCGGTTGCCAGGGCCGGAAGCCGCAGTATCCATCCAACGAGGATTTCGTCATGGCTTTAACCGTAAACACCAACATTGCCTCCATCAGCACCCAGGGTAACCTGAACAAAGCCGGCGGCGCCCTGGCTACTTCCATGCAGCGCCTGTCTTCCGGCCTGCGTATCAACAGCGCCAAAGACGACGCTGCTGGCCTGCAAATCGCTAACCGCCTGACCAGCCAGATCAACGGCCTGGGTCAAGCGGTCAAGAACGTGAACGATGGTATCTCCATCGCGCAAACAGCTGAAGGCGCGATGCAGGCCTCGACCGACATCCTGCAAAAAATGCGTACCCTGGCCCTGTCTTCGGCTACCGGCTCCCTGAGCGCTGACGACCGTAAGTCGAACAACGACGAATACCAGGCTCTGACTGCTGAACTGACCCGTATCTCCCAAACCACCACTTTCGGTGGCCAGAAGCTGCTGGACGGTTCGTACGGCACCAAGGCTATCCAGGTCGGCGCCAACGCCAACGAAACCATCAACCTGAGTCTGGAAAACGTAGCAGCCAGCAACATCGGTTCGCAGCAGATCAAAAGTAAGGCAATCGCACCGAGCGCTGCTGGCTTGGCTGGCGGCAACATCACCGTTACTGGTAACGGCCAAACCAAGACTGTTGCATATGGTGCTGCTGCTTCGGCGAAGGACATTGCCACTGGTCTGAACGGTGCAATTGGTGGTCTGACTGCTACTGCTAGCACTGAAGTCAAGCTGGAAGTGAGCGCCGCTACACCGGCGAACTTCAAGCTGGCAGTGGGCAGCAGCGGTACTGTTGACTTCGTCGGTGTCACCGATCTGGCAGGCCTGGCAGACCAACTGAAGTCCAACGCAGCCAAGCTCGGTATCAGCGTTAACTATGACGAAGTGAACAAAAGCCTTTCGGTAAAATCCGATTCGGGCGAAAACCTGACTTTCTCGGGCGCTGACGCTAACGCGATTGCAAACATCAAAGTTGGTGCAAAAGATGGCAGCGGCGCATTCGCTACCCCGACTGCACTGGTTGGTGCAGCGACTGTTGTTACCGGTCAAGTTTCCCTCGACTCCGCCAAAGGCTACTCGCTGAGCGACACCGCTAACGGCGTCTCGGATGTGTTCACTGGTGCGACTGTTTCGTCGACCAAGAAAACCATCGCTCAGACAGACGTGACCGATGCTACCAAAGCCCAAAACGCGCTGGCTGTGATCGACAAGGCCATCGGCACCATCGACGGCGTGCGTTCGGGTCTGGGCGCAACCCAAAACCGTCTGACCACCACTGCTGACAACCTGCAGAACATCCAGAAGAACTCCACCGCTGCTCGCTCCACCGTGCAAGACGTGGACTTCGCTGCTGAAACTGCTGAACTGACCAAGCAACAGACTCTGCAGTCGGCTTCGACCGCTATCCTGTCGCAAGCCAACCAGCTGCCATCTGCTGTACTGAAGCTGCTTCAGTAATAGCGGCGCTCGTTAGCTGACGGAAGGGCGCGTATACGTGCCCTTTCGTTTTTTCGCGTTGAGGAGATTTAGCATGGACATGAGCGTCAAGTTGAACCTGTCTTATCCGGCTGTTGCTCCTCAGAGTGCGACGCCGATTGTCATAGCCCAACAGGAACAGCCCAAGGCTGAAGTCGTTGAGTCATCGGGCTCCGAGCCCAAGCGCGACGATCTGGAAAAAGCTGTGACCGATATTCAGGAATTCGTCCAGGCTGCCCAGCGCAAACTGGATTTTACCATTGATGATTCCACCGGTCGGGTCGTGGTCAAGGTCATTGCCACCGAAACAGGTGACGTGATTCGCCAGATCCCTTCGGAAACCGCACTGAAACTGGCGCAAAGTTTGTCGGATGCCAGCAGCTTGTTGTTTGACGATAAGGTCTGAGCTGGCATGATTTTTGTTGCTGTCTGCGTTCGAGACGCACTTTGTCAAGAAAGCAGCGGCCACTGAACAAGGAGATAGATGATGGCGGGTACAACGGTAAGCGGTATTGGGTCGAACATCGATACCCAAGCGATCGTGACGTCTTTGGTCAACGCCGAAAAAGCGCCGAAGCAAGCACAGATCAATACTCAGAGTGCGAAAGCAACCACCTCGCTGTCATCGATCGGCAAGATTCAAGCGGCGCTTGATGCATTTCGCGGGGCTCTGACCTCGATGGGTACGGATAACAGCTTCAGCGGGCTGACCAGCACGTCTTCGGATGAAAAGGTCGCGACCATCACGACGGGTAATGGCGCTTCCAATGGCACCTACTCATTGTTGGTCACCCAGTTGGCATCGGCATCGAAGTTGTCCACCCGGGTTTTTGCGGGTGGCGCCTCGACTGTGGTCAATAGCGGTACGTCACCGACCACGCTGACAATTTCGCAGTCCGGCAAAAATTACGATCTCAGCATTCCCGCCGGGGCAACGCTGCAGCAAGTGCGTGAGTCAATCAACTCGCAGTTTGGCACGTCCGGGTTGAGCGCGAACATTCTGACGGACTCAACGGGTTCGCGCCTGGTTTTGACCTCGACAACGATGGGAGTGGGCTCGGATCTCACGCTGTCGGGTAATTCGGGCCTGAATACGGGGTCAACTGTGATTGAGGCGCCGAAGGATGCGAAGTACCGCATCGATGGCGGCGCTGAAATGATCTCCAAGAGCAACTCGATTGCTGACGCAATCAGCGGCATTAACATCAAGTTGTTGTCTATTTCGCCGACCGCTGCTGGTGCCAGTGCGCCCACACCAACCACCATTTCAGTGACAACCAGTACGCCGGCGCTCAAGTCCGGCGTCAAAGGTTTCGTCGATACCTACAACGCTTTGATGAAGGCGATCAACGCTGAAACCAAGGTGACTAAAGCGGCCGACGGTACTTCTATTGCTGCGACGCTGACGGGCGATGCGACGATGCGAAGCCTGGTGAGCTCGATTCGCGGCGAGCTGAACGCGCTATCGGGTACCGGGACAATGAAGTCGTTGGCTCAGTTTGGCATCAGCACTTCTGCCGACACTGGTTTGTTGACTATCGACGACAAGAAATGGGACAAGGCTGTGGCCACCAATGCGGCGGACCTCCGCAGTATTTTCACCGGGAGCAGCGGTTTGCTGGCTCGGATGGCAACTGCTACTGATAGCTATGCGAAGGCGAGCACAGGGATTCTGGCGGAACGTACCAAGTCGTTGAGTGAGAGTCTGACGGATCTGCAAAAACAGCAGGATTCTCTTGATGAGCGAATCGCGGCATTGCAGGCCAGCCTGACTGCCAAGTACACGGCCATGGACGGTCTGGTGGCCAGGCTTCGTGCCCAAAGTGACAGCATCATGACCACGCTCAATGCGCTGAACAATCAGAAAGACGATTGATCCGTATCGGTCAAAAAAAGCCCGGGCAAGCTGTAATGACAGTGCCTGGGTTTTTTCTTTGGTGACGACTCTGGGTTAAAGTTCTCCGTCGCCCGGTCGACATAAAGACCAGAGCCTTCCCAATTTCAAGCTGTTGTCTGTCACGAGGTAGAAACATGAACCCCATGAGAGCCCTTCGCCAATATCAGAAGGTCAATTCCCATGCCCAGATTTCTGAAGCCAATCCTCATCGCCTTGTGCAAATGCTGATGGAGGGCGGCCTGGATCGCATGGCTCAAGCCAAGGGGGCACTGGAGCGTGGTGATATCGCACTCAAGGGGTTGATGTTGGGTAAGGCCGTTGACATCGTCATTGGCCTGCGTGACGGGCTGAATCCGGAAAAGACAGAGGATCCTGCATCGATAGAGCAGTTGGACAGCTTGTACGCCTACATGACGTCGCGTCTGACTGAGGCCAACCTCAATAACAATACGGGGATCATCGACGAAGTTTCCGGTTTGCTCGAAACCCTGAAAAGCGGTTGGGATGCAATTGCCAATCAATAGGCCTGCGGGTCTGAGGATGACGTCATGAGTCAAGCACTGCAGAGGATTGAAGAAACCCGTGAAGCCCTGGTCGATGCCCTGGCGGAGAAAAACTGGGAGGCCATTGGCGAACTGGATGCGGCTTGTCGTGAGTGTGTCGATGAGGTGTTGAGCGAAGCGCCGATCGATGAGGACGCGGTGCGCAGCAATCTGGAGGGATTATTGGCGGTCTACAAAGATTTGTTGACGGCAACGATGGGCGAGCGTCAGGCGATAGTTGATGAGATGTCGCAGATCAACCAAGCGAAGAGCGCGGCAAAGGTTTACCATCTGTTTGGTTAATTAACCCCAAGTTAATCCAGATATAGTGCGCCATAAATTTGACTGTGCACGGTTTTTTGACTTAACTAGTGGCTGTTCCAGATTTCAGTCGTCTTCAGGCATATTTGTGCCTGCAAGCGTTTAGCTTGCCCCAGCATTTTGGGCATCGAGTTGACTAGGGAAGTTGCTATTGCATGTGGCGTGAAACCAAAATTCTGCTGATCGATGACGATAGCGTTCGCCGCCGCGACCTGGCGGTGATTTTAAATTTTCTTGGCGAAGAAAATTTACCCTGCGGTAGCCATGACTGGCAGCAGGCTGTCGGCTCTTTGTCGTCAAGTCGTGAAGTGATCTGTGTCCTCATCGGGACGGTCAATGCTCCTGGTGCACTACTGGGCTTGCTTAAGACACTCTCGACATGGGATGAGTTCCTTCCGGTTTTGTTAATGGGCGATAATTCTTCCATTGACCTGCCGGAAGACCAGCGTCGGCGGGTGCTTTCGACCCTCGAAATGCCGCCCAGCTACAGCAAATTGCTCGATTCGCTGCACCGTGCCCAGGTCTATCGCGAGATGTACGACCAGGCCCGCGAGCGCGGTCGTCATCGCGAACCAAATCTTTTTCGCAGCCTTGTCGGCACCAGCCGGGCGATTCAACACGTCCGCCAGATGATGCAGCAGGTCGCCGATACCGATGCCAGCGTGCTGATCCTCGGTGAGTCCGGTACCGGCAAGGAAGTGGTTGCGCGCAACCTGCATTACCATTCCAAGCGCCGCGAAGCGCCGTTCGTGCCGGTCAACTGCGGGGCGATTCCGGCCGAGTTGCTGGAAAGCGAATTGTTCGGCCATGAGAAGGGCGCCTTCACCGGCGCGATCACCAGCCGCGCCGGTCGATTCGAACTGGCCAACGGCGGCACCCTGTTCCTCGATGAAATCGGCGACATGCCGCTGCCGATGCAGGTCAAGTTGCTGCGCGTGTTGCAGGAGCGCACCTTCGAGCGTGTGGGCAGCAACAAGACCCAGAGCGTCGACGTGCGCATCATTGCGGCGACCCACAAGAATCTCGAAAGCATGATCGAGATCGGCACCTTCCGCGAAGACCTGTACTACCGCCTGAATGTGTTCCCGATCGAGATGGCGCCGCTGCGTGAGCGCGTCGAAGATATTCCGCTGCTGATGAACGAGCTGATCTCGCGCATGGAGCACGAGAAGCGTGGTTCGATCCGTTTCAACTCGGCGGCGATCATGTCGCTGTGCCGGCACGGCTGGCCGGGCAACGTCCGCGAACTGGCCAACCTGGTGGAGCGCATGGCGATCATGCATCCATACGGCGTGATCGGCGTGGTCGAGTTGCCGAAGAAATTCCGCTACGTCGACGATGAAGACGAGCAAATGGTCGACAGCCTGCGCAGTGATCTGGAAGAGCGTGTGGCCATCAACGGCCATACCCAGGACTTTACCGCCAATGCCATGTTGCCTCCGGAAGGTCTGGACCTGAAGGACTACCTCGGTGGTCTGGAGCAGGGGCTGATCCAGCAGGCGCTGGATGATGCCAACGGCATTGTGGCCCGCGCCGCTGAGCGCCTGCGCATCCGTCGTACCACGCTGGTGGAAAAGATGCGCAAGTACGGCATGAGCCGTCGTGATGGAGACGAGCAGGCGGATGATTGACGCCTGTTTTTCAACCTATTCATTTATAAGAAGTTTTTTTTAGGCACGGGTATTGCTACATCCCTCGCAACGTTCCGTTTCACTGACGGTCAGCCAAGCGAGAGAGCACAATGCCCCAAGCCGCCCAGATGTCTCCTGTCCCTGATGCTTTGCGGCAACCGTCGTCCGTAGAGCAGGCGAGCCGGCTTGGCCTTGAGCAGGCATTTGCGCTGTTCAATCAGATGTCCAGTCAGTTGACCGATTCCTACAGCATGCTTGAAGCCCGGGTCACCGAGCTCAAGGGTGAATTGGCGGTGGTCAGCGCCCAGCGCATGCAGGAGCTGGCTGAAAAGGAACGCCTGGCCAACCGTCTGCAAAACCTCCTCGATCTTTTACCTGGCGGTGTCATCGTCATCGACGCCCAGGGCATCGTGCGCGAAGCCAATCCGGCGGCGTGCGAGTTGCTGGGGTTGCCGCTGGAAGGTGAATTGTGGCGCCACGTCATTGCCCGCTGTTTTGCGCCGCGCGAAGACGATGGCCATGAAGTCTCCCTCAAGGATGGTCGGCGCCTGTCGATCGCCACGCGCTCGCTGGACGCCGAGCCTGGCCAGTTGGTGTTGCTCAACGACCTGACTGAAACCCGCCACCTGCAGGATCAACTGGCCCGCCATGAGCGGCTGTCGTCGCTGGGGCGCATGGTTGCTTCGTTGGCTCATCAGATACGTACACCGTTGTCCGCCGCGCTGCTGTATGCCAGTCATTTGACCGAGCAAGAGCTGCCGGTCGCTACCCAGCAGCGCTTTGCCGGGCGTCTTAAGGAGCGCCTGCACGAACTGGAGCACCAGGTGCGCGACATGCTGGTCTTCGCCCGGGGCGAGTTGCCGCTGACCGACCGCGTGACGCCAGGCCAATTGATGCAATCGTTGCAAGCGGCGGCGCTGACCCACGTACAGGATCTGCCGATCCGCTGGCAGTGCGATAGCCATTCGGGGGAGTTGCTGTGCAATCGCGACACCCTGGTCGGCGCGATCCTCAATCTGATCGAGAACGCCATTCAGGCCAGTGCCGGCCAATTGCGCCTGAAGATTCACCTCTACACCCGCGGCAACAACCTGCGCCTGTGTGTCAGCGACAGTGGCTCCGGTATCGATGCCGCCGTTCTGGCGCGATTGGGCGAGCCCTTTTTTACCACCAAGACTACCGGCACAGGTCTTGGCCTGACTGTGGTCAAGGCAGTGGCGCGTGCTCATCAGGGACAATTGCAGTTGCGCTCGCGGCTCGGTCGCGGCACCTGCGCGCAGGTCATCCTGCCGTTGTTCAGCAGCGCTCAAGGAGCGGAGTGACACAGATGGGTATCAAGGTTCTGCTGGTCGAGGACGACCGCGCGTTGCGCGAGGCGCTGGCCGATACGCTGTTGCTCGCGGGGCACGATTACAAGGCGGTGGGCTCGGCGGAGGAGGCGTTGCTTGCCGTTGGCGGCGAGGCCTTCAGCCTGGTGATCAGCGACGTCAACATGCCGGGCATGAACGGCCATCAGTTGCTGGGCCTGCTGCGAGCGCGGCAGCCGCAGTTGCCGGTGTTGTTGATGACGGCTCACGGTGCGGTCGAGCGTGCGGTCGATGCAATGCGCCAGGGGGCGGCGGACTACCTGGTCAAGCCATTCGAGCCCAAGGCGTTGCTCGATCTGGTGGGGCGGCATGCCCTGGGCAGTCTCGGCCTGGCCGAGGGTGAAGGGCCGATAGCATTCGAGCCGGCGAGCGCGCAGTTGCTCGAATTGGCAGCGCGGGTCGCACGCAGCGACTCCACGGTGTTGATCTCGGGTGAGTCGGGCACCGGCAAGGAAGTGCTGGCGCGCTACATCCATCAGCATTCTCATCGTGCCAATCAGCCGTTCATTGCGATCAACTGCGCAGCGATCCCGGACAACATGCTCGAAGCGACCTTGTTCGGGCACGAGAAGGGTTCCTTCACCGGCGCCATTGCCGCGCAAGCCGGCAAGTTCGAACAGGCCGACGGCGGCACCATTCTGCTCGACGAAATTTCCGAAATGCCCCTCGGGCTCCAGGCCAAGCTGCTGCGCGTGCTGCAAGAGCGCGAGGTCGAAAGGGTTGGGGCGCGCAAACCGATCACGCTGGATATTCGCGTGGTCGCCACCACCAATCGCGATCTGGCGGGTGAGGTGGCGGCGGGGCGCTTCCGCGAAGATCTTTACTATCGCCTGTCGGTCTTTCCCCTGGCCTGGCGCCCGTTGCGCGAGCGCACCGCCGACATCCTGCCGCTGGCCGAGCGTCTGCTGGCCAGGCACGTCAATAAAATGAGGCATTCGGCTGCCAGATTGTCCCCCGAGGCCCAGGCGTGCCTGATCGGTTATCCGTGGCCGGGTAACGTGCGTGAACTGGACAACGCGATTCAACGTGCGCTGATTCTGCAGCAGGGTGGCTTGATCCAGCCGCAGGATTTCTGCCTGGCCGGGCCGGTGGCTTGTGCGCCACTGCCTGCGTTGGCGCAGGCGCCGGTGCGTCCTGTGGAAGTCCAGCCCGAGTCGGCCGGTGCGCTGGGCGATGACCTGCGTCGCCGTGAATTCCAGATGATCATCGATACCTTGCGCGCCGAGCGCGGTCGCCGCAAAGAGGCGGCCGAGCGCCTGGGTATCAGCCCGCGAACCCTGCGCTACAAGCTGGCGCAGATGCGCGATGCCGGCATGGACGTGGAAGCCTTTTTGTTCGCGACCTGAATGTGGGAGCGAGCCTGCTCGCGAAGGCGATGTGTCAGGCACATAAATGTCAACTGACACTCCCTCTTCGCGAGCAGGCTCGCTCCCACAATGGATTGGCAGTCAGAAGGGCTTTTGTTCAAAGTGGCCATGGAGCTGGCACCCTTGTTGCTAACACCTCACTACCCGCCGAGTGAGTGTCAAAAAATTGCGGGTCGTCAAAGAGAGAAACCATGAGCCAAGGTATTGAATTCAATCGGTTGATGCTGGATATGCGCGCCATGCAAATGGATGCCATGTCTGCGCCGAAATCGACTGCTGTCCCTGAAATGACGGGCAGCAGCTTTTCCGACATGTTCGGTCAGGCCATCAACAAAGTGAACGACACCCAGCAGGCTTCCACACAGTTGGCCAGTGCGTTCGAAATCGGCAAAAGCGGCGTCGATCTCACGGACGTGATGATTTCCTCGCAGAAGGCCAGTGTGTCGTTCCAGGCGTTGACCCAGGTGCGCAACAAAGTGGTTCAGGCCTACCAAGACATCATGCAGATGCCGGTTTAAAGGACGAGATTGAGTCATGGCAGAAGCAGTCGCCGATAACGTTCCGGCCAAGGCCACTTCAATAGACGGCAAACCGCCGCTGTTCGGGTTGTCCTTCCTGGAAAACCTCTCCGAGATGACCATGTTGCGTCAGGTGGGCCTGTTGGTCGGCCTGGCGGCGAGCGTGGCAATTGGTTTTGCCGTGGTGTTGTGGTCCCAGCAACCGGACTACCGGCCTCTGTACGGCAGCCTTGCCGGCATGGACGCCAAGCAGGTCATGGATACCCTGGCCTCCGCCGATATCCCGTACACCGTCGAACCCAATTCCGGTGCCTTGCTGGTCAAGGCCGATGACCTGTCCCGTGCGCGGCTCAAGCTCGCGGGCGCTGGTGTCACTCCCAGCGACGGCAACATCGGTTTTGAAATCCTCGACAAGGAGCAGGGACTGGGCACCAGCCAGTTCATGGAAGCGACCCGCTATCGTCGCGGCCTCGAAGGCGAACTGGCCCGCACCATTTCCAGCCTGAACAACGTCAAGGGTGCCCGTGTGCACCTGGCGATCCCGAAAAGTTCGGTGTTCGTGCGCGACGAGCGCAAGCCAAGCGCTTCGGTTCTGGTTGAACTCTATTCCGGTCGCTCCCTCGAACCCGGTCAGGTCGTGGCCATCATCAACCTGGTGGCGACCAGCGTTCCCGAACTCAGCAAGTCACAGATCACCGTGGTCGACCAGAAGGGCAACCTGCTCTCCGATCAGGCGGAAAACTCCGAACTGACCATGGCCGGCAAGCAATTCGACTACAGCCGTCGCATGGAAAGCATGCTCACCCAGCGCGTACACAACATCCTGCAGCCGGTGCTGGGCAACGACCGTTACAAGGCCGAAGTCTCGGCCGACGTGGATTTCAGTGCGGTCGAATCGACTTCCGAGCAATTCAATCCGGACCAGCCGGCATTGCGCAGCGAACAGTCGGTCAACGAACAACGTACCGCCAGCAATGGCCCGCAAGGCGTGCCGGGTGCCTTGAGCAACCAGCCTCCAGCGCCGGCTTCTGCGCCGCAGACCACTGGCGGCACTCCGGGGGCAGCCGGCATGGTGCAGCCGGGCCAGCCGCTGGTTGATGCCAACGGCCAGCAAATCATGGACCCGGCCACCGGTCAGCCGATGCTCGCACCGTACCCGGCGGACAAGCGTCAACAATCGACCAAGAACTTCGAACTCGACCGTTCCATCAGCCACACCAAACAGCAGCAGGGCCGGTTGAATCGCCTGTCGGTGTCGGTGGTGGTCGATGATCAGGTCAAGATCAACCCGGCCAGCGGCGAAACCACCCGTGCGCCGTGGACCGCCGATGAATTGGCGCGCTTCACCCGCCTGGTGCAGGACGCGGTCGGCTTCGATGCCAGCCGTGGTGACAGCGTCAGCGTGATCAACATGCCGTTCTCCGCCGAGCGCGGTGAAGTGATTGCCGAAATTCCGTTCTACTCCCAGCCGTGGTTCTGGGACATCGTGAAGCAAGTGCTGGGTGTGCTGTTCATTCTGGTGCTGGTGTTCGGTGTGCTGCGTCCGGTGCTCAACAACATCACCGGTGGTGGCAAGGGCAAGCAGCTGGCCGGTATCGGCAGCGACGTCGAGTTGGGTGGCATGGGCGGTCTGGACGGTGAACTGGCCAACGACCGTGTCAGCCTCGGTGGCCCGACCAGCATCCTGTTGCCGAGCCCGAGCGAAGGTTATGACGCTCAGTTGAACGCAATCAAGAGTCTGGTGGCAGAAGATCCGGGTCGTGTGGCCCAGGTCGTGAAAGAGTGGATTAACGCAGATGAGTGATAACCGAGCCGTTGCCGCCAAACTGTCCAAGGTCGACAAAGCCGCAATCCTGTTGCTGTCCCTGGGCTCCACCGACGCTGCCCAGGTGCTGCGCCACATGGGCCCCAAAGAGGTCCAGCGCGTGGGCGTGGCCATGGCCCAAATGGGTAATGTGCACCGCGAGCAGGTCGAGCAGGTGATGAGCGAGTTCGTCGATATCGTCGGCGACCAGACCAGCCTGGGCGTCGGCTCCGACGACTATGTGCGCAAGATGCTCACCCAGGCCCTGGGCGAAGACAAGGCTAACGGCCTGATCGACCGCATCCTGCTCGGTGGCAACACCAGCGGCCTCGACAGCCTGAAGTGGATGGAGCCGCGCGCCGTCGCCGACGTGATCCGTTACGAGCACCCGCAGATCCAGGCGATCGTGGTGGCGTATCTCGATCCGGACCAGGCCGGTGAAGTGCTCGGCAACTTCGACCACAAGGTGCGGCTCGACATCATCCTGCGCGTGTCTTCGCTGAACACCGTGCAGCCAGCGGCCCTGAAAGAGCTCAACCAGATTCTCGAGAAGCAGTTCTCCGGCAACTCGAATGCCTCGCGCACCACCCTGGGTGGCATCAAGCGCGCGGCGGACATCATGAACTTCCTCGACAGCTCGATCGAAGGCCAGCTCATGGACTCGATCCGCGAAGTCGACGAAGACCTGTCCGGTCAGATCGAAGACCTCATGTTCGTGTTCAACAACCTGGCCGATGTCGACGACCGCGGCATCCAGGCGCTGTTGCGCGAAGTGTCCTCCGATGTGCTGGTGCTGGCCCTCAAGGGCTCGGACGAAGGCGTCAAGGAGAAGATCTTCAAGAACATGTCCAAGCGTGCGGCCGAACTGTTGCGCGACGACCTGGAAGCCAAGGGCCCGGTGCGCGTCAGCGACGTGGAAACCGCGCAGAAGGAAATCCTCACCATCGCCCGCCGTATGGCCGAAGCCGGAGAAATCGTTCTCGGCGGCAAGGGCGGCGAGGAAATGATCTAACGCCATGGTCAAGAATGATGATGCACCCACTGACCTGATCCGGGCCAGGGATGTCGGTGGCTTCGAGTCCTGGGCGCTGCCCAGCTTCGACCCGCCGGAACCCGAGCCGGAACCTGAGCCTGAACCCGAGCCGCCGGAAATGGAGGAAGTGCCGCTGGAGGAAGTCCAGCCACTAACCCTCGAAGAACTCGAAAGCATTCGCCAGGAGGCCTACAACGAAGGCTTCGCGGTGGGTGAGAAGGAAGGTTTCCATAGCACCACGCTCAAGGTCCGCCAGGAAGCCGAACAGGCGCTTGCACCGAAGCTTGCCGGGCTGGAACAGTTGATGGCGCACTTGTTCGAGCCTATCGCCGAACAGGACACCCAGATTGAAAAGTCGCTGGTCGACCTCGTGCAGCACATCACCAGACAAGTGATTCAGCGCGAACTGGCCATCGACTCGACGCAGATCGAACATGTGATGCGCGAAGCCCTCAAGCTCTTGCCGTTGGGCGTGGGCAATGTGCGGCTGTACATCAATCCGCAGGACTTCGCACAGGTCAAAGCCCTGCGCGAGCGTCATGAGGAAACCTGGCGCATCGTCGAGGATGAGTCGTTGTTGCCTGGCGGTTGCCGGGTCGAGACCGAGCACAGTCGCATAGACGCCACGGTCGAGACCCGCATCGCGCGAGTGATGGACAAGTTGTTCGATCAGTTGCACGAGCAGGCCTTGCACCCGGCCGCGCCGGACTTGAGCCTGGAACTGCCGATCGACAGCAAGCCTGCGGCCGCGCCAGAACCGGATGCACCTGATGCGCCTTGAACGCACCAGCTTCGCCAAGCGCCTGGGCAGTTACGCCGAGGCGACTGAATTGGCCGGCGCGCCGATCCTTGAGGGACGCCTGCTACGCATGGTCGGCCTGACCCTCGAAGCCGAAGGCCTGCGCGCCGCCATGGGCAGCCGCTGCATGGTCATCAACGACGACAGCTATCACCCGATGCAGGTTGAAGCCGAAGTGATGGGCTTCTCCGGCAGCAAGGTCTTTCTGATGCCGGTCGGCAGTGTCGCCGGCATCGCCCCCGGTGCCCGAGTGGTGCCGTTGTCCGATACTGGTCGCCTGCCCATGGGCATGAGCATGCTCGGGCGGGTGCTGGATGGCGCCGGTCGTGCGCTGGACGGCAAGGGCGGGATGAAGGCCGAAGACTGGGTTCCGATGGACGGCCCGACCATCAACCCGCTCAAGCGCGAACCGATCAGCGAGCCGCTGGACGTGGGCATCCGTTGCATCAACGGCATGTTGACGGTCGGCCGCGGTCAACGGCTCGGGCTGTTCGCCGGTACCGGTGTCGGTAAATCCGTGCTGTTGGGCATGATGACGCGCTTCACCGAGGCCGACATCATCGTCGTCGGGCTGATCGGTGAGCGGGGTCGTGAAGTTAAAGAGTTCATCGAGCACATCCTCGGTGAGGAAGGGCTCAAGCGTTCGGTGGTGGTGGCGTCCCCGGCGGACGATGCGCCGCTGATGCGACTGCGCGCCGCCATGTACTGCACGCGCATCGCCGAGTATTTCCGCGACAAGGGCAAGAACGTTCTGTTGCTCATGGATTCGTTGACCCGTTTCGCCCAGGCCCAGCGGGAAATCGCCCTGGCCATCGGCGAACCTCCAGCGACCAAGGGCTATCCGCCGTCGGTGTTCGCCAAGTTGCCGAAACTGGTGGAGCGGGCCGGCAATGCAGAGAAGGGCGGTGGTTCGATCACTGCGTTCTATACCGTGCTGTCCGAAGGCGATGACCAGCAGGACCCGATTGCCGACTCGGCACGAGGCGTGCTCGACGGGCACATCGTGCTGTCCCGGCGCCTGGCCGAGGAAGGGCATTACCCGGCCATCGATATCGAAGCGTCCATCAGCCGGGTGATGCCAGCGGTGGTATCGCCGGAACACATGGCCCGTGCGCAGTACTTCAAGCAATTGTGGTCGCGCTATCAGCAGAGTCGCGACCTGATCAGCGTCGGTGCCTATGTCGCCGGCGGAGATCGTGAGACCGACCTGGCGATTTCCCTGCAACCGCAATTGGTCAAATACCTGCGCCAGGGCCTCAACGACAGCATCAGCCTGGGCGAAAGCGAAGCGTATCTGGCTTCGATCTTCGCACCCGCGGCGGGCGGTTAAGCGGTCATGGCCCTGAGTCGGGCAGGAAGGCTGGCGCCAGTGGTGGAAATGGCCGAAAAGGCCGAGAAAACCGCGGTCCAGCGCCTGGGGCACTTTCAGGGGCAGGTACGTTTGGCCGAAAGCAAACTCGCCGACCTCGAAGCCTTCCGTCTCGACTATCAGGAACAATGGATCGTACGCGGCAGCGGCGGCGTCTCGGGCCAATGGTTGCTGGGTTATCAGGGCTTTCTCGCGCAACTGGGCACGGCCATCGACCAGCAGCGGCAAAGCCTGGCCTGGCATCAGAACAACCTGAACAAGGCCCGGGAGACCTGGCAGCAGGCGTTTGCCCGGGTCGAAGGTTTGCGCAAGCTGGTTCAGCGCTATGCCGACGAGGCGCGGGCGCTTGAAGACCGGCGCGAACAGAAATTGCTGGATGAATTGTCCCAGCGCTTGCCGCGTGAGAACCCCTATTGAGCATGCTTTCAAAAAACAGGCAGGCTTGCCCCCATCCCCACCAGATGCTAAACCTTCTAAACGTTTGCCAAAGACAAGGAAGCCATTAAATGTCAGTCGTTTCAGAAGTGTCCCAGGACGGGCAAAAGCTGACGATCTCGGTCAAGGGTCGTTTCGATTTCGCCAAGCATCAGGAATTTCGTCAGTCCTACGAGGATAAACAGCTATCGGCGGTCGTGGTCGACCTGAAAGATGCCACTTACCTCGACAGTTCGGCCCTGGGCATGCTGCTTTTGCTGCGCGATCACGCCGGTGGCGACGACTCCGATGTGCGCGTCGTCAACAGCAGTACCGACGTGCGCAAAATCCTCGCCATCTCCAACTTCGACAAACTGTTCGACATCAGTTGATTGCCATGCAGCCACTGGAGCCGCTGACGATCCTGATTGCCGAGGACAGCGCCGCCGATCGCCTGCTGCTGTCGAGCATCCTGCGCCGCCAGGGGCACGACGTGCTGACGGCGGCCAACGGCGCCGAAGCGGTCGAGGTGTTTCGCCTGCAACAACCGCACCTGGTGTTGATGGATGCGATGATGCCGGTCATGGACGGCTTCGAGGCGGCCCGGCAGATCAAGGCCCTGGCCGGGGAAACCCTGGTGCCGATCATCTTCCTCACGTCGTTGTCCGAAAGCGAAGCCCTGGCCCGTTGCCTGGAAGTCGGCGGTGACGACTTTCTGGCAAAGCCCTACAACCAGGTGATTCTCGCTGCCAAGATCAAGGCGATGGATCGCCTGCGGCGCTTGCAGGACACCGTGCTGCAACAGCGTGACCAGATCGCCCGGCACCACGACTACCTGCTCAACGAACAGCGCGTGGCCAAGGCCGTTTTCGACAAGGTGGCGCACTCCGGCTGCCTGAATGCCGCACCGAATATCCGTTATCTGCAATCGCCCTATGCGCTGTTCAACGGTGACCTGTTGCTGGCCGCGTTCACCCCGGCAGGAGATATGCACGTGCTGCTGGGCGACTTCACCGGCCACGGTCTGCCGGCGGCAGTGGGTGCGATGCCCTTGGCCGAAGTCTTCTATGGGATGACCGCCAAGGGCTACGGCCTGGCGGAAACCCTGCGCGAGATGAATGCCAAGCTCAAGCGCATCCTGCCGGTAGACATGTTCTGCTGTGCCGCGTTGCTGAGTCTGAGTTTTCAGCGTCGCTCCGTGGAAGTCTGGAATGGCGGCATGCCGGACGGTTACCTGCATCGCATTGCCAGTGGCGAGCGAACGCCTCTGCCGGCGCGGCACCTGCCTTTGGGGGTGCTGAGCCCGGAATCCTTCGATGAGCGTACCGACGTGTATCCCATGGCGCTCGGGGATCGGGTGTTTCTCCTGTCCGATGGCGTGATCGATACCTGCGACGTCAATGATCAGTTGTTTGGCGTGCAGCGATTGCAGCAGGTATTTGCCGCCAATCGGCACCCGGATGCACTGTTTGAAGAGATCGAGCAGGCGCTGCGTCATTTCGGCGGAGATGCGCGTGACGATGTCAGCATGGTCGAAATCAGCCTGCTGGAGACGGCACAGATCACTCCGCCGGCGTTGGTCTACTCCGACAGCGGCCAGTCCTGCCCGCTGGACTGGTCGGTAAGTTTCGAGTTTCGCGCCGCCACGCTCAAGCGCTTCAATCCGTTACCCTATCTGTTGCAGTTGTTGCTTGAGGTCCATGGTCTTCGGGCTCAGAGCGGTGCGCTCTACAGTGTGCTGGCGGAACTCTATTCCAATGCGCTGGAGCATGGCGTGCTGGGGCTGGATTCGAGCCTCAAGCGCGATGCCGCGGGGTTTGCGCGGTATTATCAAGAGCGCAATACCCGGCTGGACGAGCTGCAGGAAGGCTATGTACGGTTACATTTGCAGGTGACGCCAACGGACGACGGCGGTTGCCTGACCATTCAGATCGAAGACAGCGGCAAGGGTTTCGATGTCGAGCGGGTGATGGCAAGACCTTTGAAAGACGTCCGCCTGTCGGGACGTGGGGTCAGTCTGATCCGCCAGTTGGGGCGTAATGCCCGCTGGACCGACAATGGTCGAAGTGCACGCGTGGAGTTTATCTGGGAGGCTCTGGCATAATCCGCGCATTCTTGATCAAGGAGTGAGCAAGTGGACGACACACATGTGGATCGCGCCGTGCTGAGTGCATTGCAGGAAGTGATGGAAGAGGGCTATCCGGATCTGCTGGATATTTTTCTTGCTGACTCCGAAGAGCGCCTGAAAGTCTTGAGGGCAGCTGACAGTGCCGCACTGCTCGTTGAAACCGCCCATAGCTTCAAAGGCAGCAGCAGCAATATGGGCGCCCTCAGGCTGACCGAGCTGTGCCATCAACTTGAGCAGCAGGCCAGAAGTTTGCCATACACCGCCGTTCAGGAGCTGGTCGGCGAAATCGATCGCGAGTTCGCCGGTATCCGGCCTCTCTACGAAGCTGAACGACAGCGTTGCCCGGCGAAAATCTGAGCGCACGCTGCATTTGATCTTCTTCGAGTGAAACTGGCTCGACCTTTGCAGTCAACTCATCCAACTGTACTTACGAGCCCCGTGCAGCGGAGACCGTTTCATGCCCGTTACCCCCGATATTCTGCTTCAGGCCTCCAGGCAGGCCAAGACTCAAGCTGGCTCCGCCAATCCTCCGGCGCTGACCGCTGAGCCCGGGGGCAAGGCCGCAAGCTTCGCTCATGTCTACGCCAGCCAGGCCCAGAACAAGCCCAATGCGTTGGCGGATGCCTCGGTCAAGCCGGGTCACGACACAACCAGCGATGTTGCCGGAAGAAAAGACGCTGGTGACGACAAGTCTGCCGCCGGGGAACCGGTGGTTGCCGATGGCGGCAAATCCTTGCCTGCCGACCATTCGGTGCAGGCTGACGACAAGACCGCCGGCGATGATGCGTCAGATGCCGATCCGGCTCCGGTCGTCGATGCCCTGCCGCTCGATCCGGCGCTTGATTCTTCATTGCAACCCGTCGTACTGGCACCGGTAGCCCCCGCCGTGGTCGATACCGCGCAACCTGTCGTTGACGCGCCGGTTGCCGCTACGGTTACGGCTGCAATCGCTCCAGCGCTGGCCACTGCCGACGGCGATTTCGATCCCTCGATCGATCCGCTCGACGCGTTGCCGGCTGTGCGCCTTGCTATGGAGCAGGGCGGTCACGTATCGGCATCCAGCCAGGTGCAGCCCAAGGCAGCACCGACAGAGGTGCAAGCCCAGGCTGACGGAGAGCAGACGTCGGCGCAAAACTTTGCCGCCGGCATGGCAACCATGCTGGATGTTCAGGGCGACAAGAGCAGCACCGGCCAGGGCGACGACAAGGCTTTCAGTGGCTTGATCGATGACGGCCTGAAGGATCTCAAGTCCGCCAGCAGCGACACCCGTGTCGATGACTTCGCCAACCGTCTGGCAGCGCTGACCCAGGCGGCCACACCGAAGACAGCCAATGCCTTGCCGGTGAACCAGCCGATCGCCATGCACCAGAGCGGGTGGACCGAAGAGGTGGTGAACCGGGTCATGTACCTGTCCAGCGCCAATCTCAAGGCGGCGGACATCCAGCTGCAGCCCGCTGAACTCGGGCGTCTGGACATTCGGGTGAACATGGTTCCCGATCAACAGACCCAGGTCACGTTCATGAGTGCGCATCCGGGCGTCCGTGAGGCGCTGGATGGGCAGGTCCATCGCTTGCGCGACATGTTCGCGCAGCAGGGCATGGGGCAGGTCGATGTCAATGTTTCGGACCAGTCCCGCGGTTCGCAGCAAGGTCAGGAACAAGCCGGGCAAAGCCGGAGCGGACGGACCAGTGCCAGCGGCGGTCGCCTCGACTCGATGGATGACGACATCACCCCGGGCGTCGCTGAAGTAGCGGCCAATACCACCAGCGTGATCGGCTCCAGCGCGGTCGATTACTACGCCTGACCAACACAACACCTTACCCTGTGGGAGCGAGCTTGCTCGCGATGGCGGCATAACATTCAACATCTTTGTTGACTGCCACACCGCCATCGCGAGCAGGCTCGCTCCTACATGGCATAACACTTGCTCTTGCCTTGCCGTGCGACTGTGAAAACCCGAATAGTGACGGATTATTGGCATGGCGAAGAGCGACGCAGCAGTAGTAAAAGACCCCGCAACCAAAGGCAAACTCAAGCTGATCATCGTGATCGTGGTGGCCCTGCTGCTGGCGATCGGTGTGTCCGTGGGGGCGACCTGGTACTTCATGCACAGCGCTCAGAGCAAGCCTGCCGCGGTCGAGGCGCAGACCGCTCCTGTCGGTAAGCAGCCAGCGATTTTCGAGTCGATGGCGCCGGCTTTCGTGGCCAACTTCAACCAGAACGGTCGCCAGCGCTACATGCAAGTGAGCATCACCATGCTCGCGCGCAACCAGGCGGACCTGGATGCACTCAAGGTCCACATGCCGGTGATCCGCAATAACCTGGTGATGCTGTTCTCCGGGCAGGACTTCGCGACCCTCGCCTCGCCGGTCGGCCAGGAAATGCTGCGGCAGAAAGCCACCGCCAGCGTCCAGGAAGTGGCGCAGAAAGAGCTCGGCAAAGTGGTGATCGAACAGTTGCTTTTCACTAATTTCGTACTGCAGTAGGAACACGACATGGCCGTGCAGGACCTGCTGTCCCAGGATGAGATCGACGCGCTGTTGCATGGCGTCGACGATGGTCTGGTACAGACCGATAACGCTGCTGAACCCGGCACCGTCAAAAGCTACGACCTGACCAGCCAGGATCGCATCGTCCGTGGACGCATGCCGACCCTGGAAATGATCAACGAACGTTTCGCCCGCTATACCCGCATCAGCATGTTCAACATGCTGCGGCGCTCGGCTGACGTGGCGGTCGGCGGCGTGCAGGTGATGAAGTTCGGCGAATACGTGCACTCGCTGTACGTGCCGACCAGTCTCAACCTGGTCAAGATCAAACCCCTGCGCGGCACCGCGTTGTTCATCCTCGATGCCAAACTGGTGTTCAAGCTGGTGGACAACTTCTTCGGCGGCGATGGCCGCCACGCCAAGATCGAAGGGCGTGAATTCACGCCGACCGAACTGCGCGTGGTGCGCATGGTGCTGGAGCAGGCGTTCGTCGATCTGAAGGAAGCCTGGCAGGCGATCATGGAAGTCAACTTCGAGTACATCAACTCGGAAGTGAACCCGGCCATGGCCAACATCGTCGGCCCGAGCGAAGCCATTGTGGTGTCGACCTTCCACATCGAACTCGATGGCGGTGGCGGCGACCTGCACGTGACCATGCCGTACTCGATGATCGAGCCAGTGCGCGAAATGCTCGACGCCGGCTTCCAGTCGGACCTCGACGACCAGGACGAGCGCTGGGTCAACGCCCTGCGCCAGGACGTGCTGGACGTCGACGTGCCGATCGGGGCGACGGTGGCTCGTCGTCAGTTGCGCCTGCGCGACATCCTGCACATGCAGCCGGGGGACGTGATCCCGGTCGACATGCCGGAAGAAATGATCATGCGCGCCAACGGCGTGCCGGCCTTCAAGGTCAAGATGGGCTCGCACAAGGGCAACCTGGCGTTGCAAGTGATCGAGCCGATCGAGCGCCGTTGACCGGCGCCCGTACCCATTCGCGATTAACCGAATTCTGAATTTTTGCTCGCCGAGGACACATCATGGCTGACGATATGAACATGCAGGACGACCAGGCTCTGGCCGATGAGTGGGCAGCAGCCCTGGAAGAAACCGGTGATGCCGGGCAGGCCGATATCGACGCCCTGCTGGCCGCTGACTCCGGCAATTCCGCGTCCAACCGCCTGCCAATGGAAGAGTTCGGCAGCGTGCCGAAAAACAACGAGCCGGTCACTCTCGACGGCCCGAACCTGGACGTGATCCTCGATATCCCGGTGTCGATTTCCATGGAAGTGGGCAGCACCGACATCAACATCCGCAACCTGCTGCAACTGAACCAGGGTTCGGTGATCGAGCTTGATCGCCTGGCCGGCGAGCCGCTGGACGTGCTGGTCAATGGCACGCTCATCGCCCACGGCGAAGTGGTGGTGGTCAACGAGAAGTTCGGCATCCGCCTGACGGACGTGATCAGCCCAAGCGAACGCATCAAGAAGCTGCGCTGAGTGAAAAAGGTTCTCGGGTTTGTGTTGGCGATGCCGTTCAGCGTGCTGGCGGCCGAGCCGGTCGCAACGGCGACCACGGCCGCTGCGCCGGCGGTGAGCAGCGGTGTGGCTGGCCAGTTGACGCAACTGGTGTTCGGCCTGCTGCTGGTGCTGGGGTTGATCTTCTTCCTCGCCTGGTTGCTGCGTCGAGTCCAGCAGGCCGGTCCGGCCGGCAAGGGGCAGGTGATCGAGATTGTCGGCTCCCGCGCGCTGGGGCCTCGCGACCGTCTGATGCTGGTGCAGGTCGGCAACGAGCAGATCCTGTTGGGCCTGAGCCCCGGCAACATAACTGCGCTGCACGTGCTCAAGGAGCCGGTGCAAGTGCCGAGTGCCGAGAAGCCGACGCCGGAATTTGCCCAGCGCCTGCTGGAGATCCTGGGCAAAGATCACAAGGATAAGAAGTAATGGGTGCGCTGCGCATCGTCTTGACGCTGACCCTGATGCTGGCCACGCCGCTGGCTTTCGCCGCCGACCCGCTGTCGATCCCGGCCATCACCCTGGGCACCAATGCGCAGGGCGCGCAGGAATACTCGGTCAGCCTGCAAATCCTGCTGATCATGACCGCGCTGAGCTTTATCCCGGCGTTTGTCATGCTGATGACCAGTTTCACCCGGATCATCATTGTCTTCTCGATCCTGCGCCAGGCCCTGGGCCTGCAGCAGACACCGTCGAACCAGATTCTCACCGGCATGGCGCTGTTCCTGACCCTGTTCATCATGGCGCCGGTGTTCGACCGGGTGAACCAGGACGCCTTGCAGCCGTACCTGGCGGAAAAACTGACGGCTCAGGATGCGGTCGCCAAGGCCCAGGTGCCGATCAAGAACTTCATGCTCGCCCAGACCCGCACCAGCGATCTGGAGCTGTTCATGCGCCTGTCCAAGCGCACTGACATCGCGACGCCGGATCAGGCGCCGTTGACCATCCTGGTGCCGGCCTTCGTGACCTCCGAGCTTAAAACGGCGTTCCAGATCGGCTTCATGATCTTCATTCCGTTCCTGATCATCGACCTGGTTGTGGCCAGTGTGTTGATGGCCATGGGTATGATGATGCTCTCGCCGCTGATCATCTCCCTGCCGTTCAAGATCATGTTGTTCGTGCTGGTGGATGGCTGGGCGCTGATCATCGGCACGCTGGCCAGCAGCTTCGGCGGTGTCTCGCCATGACCCCGGAAGTAGCGGTCGATATCTTCCGGGAAGCGCTGTGGCTGACCACCATGATGGTGGCGGTGCTGGTGATTCCGAGTCTGCTGATCGGCCTGCTGGTGGCGATGTTCCAGGCCGCCACCCAGATCAACGAACAGACCCTGAGCTTCCTGCCGCGCCTGCTGGTGATGCTGGTGACCCTGATCGTGGCCGGCCCGTGGCTGGTGCAGACCTTCATGGAGTACATCCTGCAGTTGTACGGCAGCATTCCTCAGGTCATCGGCTAAACCATGTCACTGCTAGCGCTGACCGATACGCAGATCAGCACCTGGGTGGCGACGTTCATGCTGCCGCTGTTTCGCGTCGGCACCTTGCTGATGGTCATGCCGGTGTTTGGCACGACCCTGCTGCCTCGGCGCATCCGCCTGTATTTCGCCTTGGCCATTACCGTGGTCATCGCGCCGGGCCTGCCGCCGATGCCCCCGGTGAATCCCCTGGATCTGAGCGGGCTGCTGCTGATTGCCGAGCAGATTCTCATCGGTGCGGTGATGGGTTTTTCCTTGCAGCTGTTCTTCCAGGCCTTTGTGGTGGCCGGGCAAATCGTCGCCATCCAGATGGGCATGGGCTTCGCCTCCATGGTCGACCCGACCAATGGTGTTTCTACGGCGGTGATCGGGCAGTTTTTCACCATGCTGGTGACGCTGCTGTTCCTGTCCATGAACGGTCATCTGGTGGTGTTCGAGGTCCTCACCGAGAGTTTCACCACGTTGCCGGTGGGTGGCGGCCTGATGGTCAATCACTACTGGGAACTGGCCGGCAAGCTCGGCTGGGTGCTCGGTTCGGCGTTGTTGCTGGTGCTGCCGGCGATCACCGCGTTGCTGGTGGTCAACATCGCGTTTGGCGTCATGACCCGGGCGGCGCCGCAACTGAATATTTTCTCTGTCGGCTTCCCGCTGATCCTGGTGCTTGGGCTGTTCATTGTCTGGGTCGGGCTGGCGGACATTCTCAACCAGTATCAACCGCTGGCCACTGAGGCCTTGCAGTTGTTACGTGAAATGGCGCGGGCGAGCTGAGTCATGGCTGAGAGCGAAAGCGGTCAGGATAAAACAGAAGACCCCACGGAGAAGCGCAAGCAGGACTCCCGTGAAAAGGGTGAGATAGCCCGGTCCAAGGAACTCAACACCCTGGCGATCATGCTGGTCGGTGCCTCGGCGTTGCTGATTTTTGGCGGCGCCATGGCGCAGGACATGATGGAACTGATGCGCATCAATTTCTCGCTGCCGCGGGAAGTGATTCTGGATCAGCGCTCCATGGCCACCTACCTGATGCGCTCGGGGCAAATTGCCCTGTGGTCGATCCAGCCGGTGATGATCACGTTGGTGCTGGCCGCCATCATCGGTCCGATTTCCCTGGGTGGCTGGCTGTTCGCGGCGAGTTCCATGGCGCCCAAATTCAGCCGCTTGAATCCCGGTCCCGGCCTTAAGCGCATGTTCTCGACCAAGTCGCTGATCGAACTGCTCAAGGCCCTGGCCAAGTTCATCATCATCCTGTTCGTGGCGCTGGCGGTATTGTCATCGGACATCGATGACCTGCTGCGCATCGCCCATGAGCCCTTGGATATGGCGATCATTCACAGCCTGCAAGTGGTGGGCTGGAGCACCCTGTGGATGGCGTGCGGGCTGATCCTGATCGCTGTGGTGGATGTGCCGGTGCAGCTCTGGGAAAGCCACAAGAAACTGCTGATGACCAAGCAGGAAGTGCGCGACGAGCACAAGGACCAGGAAGGCCGGCCGGAGGTCAAGCAGCGGATTCGACAGCTGCAGCGCGAGATGTCCCAGCGACGGATGATGGCCGCCATTCCCGAGGCCGACGTGGTCATCACCAACCCGACCCACTACGCCGTGGCCCTCAAGTACGACCCGGAAAAGGGTAATGCGCCAGTATTGTTGGCCAAGGGTAGCGACTTCCTGGCCCTGAAGATCCGTGAGATCGCGGCGGCCAACGAGATCCTGCTGCTGGAATCACCGGCGCTGGCGCGGTCGATCTACTACTCCACCGAGCTTGATCAGGAAATTCCCGGCGGGCTCTATCTCGCGGTTGCGCAGGTGCTGGCTTACGTCTACCAGATTCGCCAGTACCGGGCGGGCAAGGGCAAGCGGCCGGATCCGCTAATAGATGACCTGCCGATCCCGCCGGACCTGCGCCGCGATTCCTGATAAATCCAAAGCAAAAGATCGCAGCCTACTGCAGCTCCTACACTGGTATTGCGTACACCCTGTAGGAGCTGCCGCAGGCTGCGATCTTTTGATCTTTCGGGAATGATCGGCAAGCCCGCTCTACAGGAGATTCGTATCGTGAATCCAAGTGCCAGCGCTACGATTCCTGCGGCGGGCTTCATCCCGGACTCTGGAAAGGATAATCCTGGGCTCGTCGTCAGGCCGCAGAGCGGATCTAAGTTCACTGTATAGAGAATAGCGAGTGTTGGATGACTCGAATAATCCAATAGTACCTTCAGGGGTTGCAGTAAGTTCCCTATTGTTGGCTAATTTTTCAATGGTGCGGGATTGCATTGAGTGACGTGGGAACTCTATGGAGTTTGCCTTTTTTGAGATGCTCATTTTTTGAATTATTTGCTCAGCGATAACTTTAGGCGTTTCTTGAAGTTGGAGGGCTGAAGGGTTCCGAGCTAGCACATCGATAGCTCTATCATACAAAGATTGGAATGATCGTGAGTTCCATTTCGGTTTGAGTTTTCCGGAGGTTACGAGCTTGGTACGAATAGCGTATTTTGCTTGGCTTTTCCACGCCGAAATTCTTTTGATTATGACGGAGGAAAAATGCCCTGTTTGATCAATTCTACTAACAGGGTCACCCAGGCAATACATGTACGAATTCAGTCCTCCCTTGCCAAACGGACTCCAACTGTCTGGACTATTAAACCGCATCAACACCCGATTGAACGTCCGATATCCATTGCCCAATAGATAATTTCCGGTCACTAGGTCCGGTCGTTCGCCGTTGAAACCGAGCAAACTAAGTAACCCGTGTTCAGTGGGGCGGTGGCCGTAGGGTGAGTAAGTGATGGATTGTCGTGGATGATTGGCCCTGAGCGTGTGCAGCACCGAACGCTGTTGATCGGTTGCCAGCAGCGTGGCATCGAATGCATCGCCCTCACTCTGCTGTTGCGCCAGCAACTGGTCATCGTGCTGGAACACCGAAAACCGGTTCGCGCCCTGGATCTCGGTGGCCAGTCGGCTTTTGCAGTAAAAGCGCTGGCGCTCGGGCTCGCCCGACAGTTCGTTGCTTGTCAGCTGGTCGAGGGCATCGTAGTGATATTTGCAGAGCAGGATTTCGCGTTGGTTTGCCATGTATGGACGCCTCGAAAGGTCGAAGGGCTTGCGCTGAGTATCAGCGGTTTTGCGAGGGGCAGGTACTAGCAGGACTGATAGGTTTGCGTGTGCGATTCACGGATGGAAGATCAAAAGATCGCAGCCTCCGGCAGCTCCTACAGGGGTACGTCGATCCCCTGTAGGAGCTGCCGGAGGCTGCGATCTTTTTACCTGCGCAAACCTCTATTTCAACCCTGCGCAAAAGTTGGAAAGCTTCTTGCGGTAGCCGCCCTGCGCCTGCTTCAGGCGTCAAAAGTTTGCTTTAAAGGAACGGGGAAAACCGGTGGATCGCTCTCAGTTAATCAACGGTGCCCGAAGCAGTATTGCCGACCTCAGTCGAGGCAATCTGGGTGTGCCGCTGTTGTTGCTGGTCATCGACAGCTGCAGCGCGAAATGTCCCAGCGACGGATGATGGCCGCCATTCCCGAGGCCGACGTGGTCATCACCAACCCGACGCACTACGCCGTGGCCCTCAAGTACGACCCGGAAAAGGGTAATGCGCCGGTATTACTGGCCAAGGGTAGCGACTTCCTGGCCCTGAAGATCCGCGAGATCGCGGTAGCCAACGAGATCCTGTTGCTGGAATCGCCGGCGCTGGCGCGGTCGATCTACTACTCCACCGAGCTTGAGCAGGAGATTCCTGGCGGGCTGTATCTCGCGGTTGCGCAGGTGTTGGCTTACGTTTATCAGATTCGCCAGTATCGCGCGGGTAAGGGCAAGCGACCTGATCCGCTTAAGGATGATTTGCCGATTCCGCCGGAATTGCGGCGGGATTCCTGAGTTTTGCATTTGTAGCAGCTGTCGAGCCTGCGATGCTGCACAGTCATTCGCAGTGTGTGTGTTTTGCGGACCTACCTTCCCAGCGACCTAACATACGAAGCCCTGTGATGTGTGCAATTTCCTCTAGGAGTTCAACTCAATGCATCAACTACCTGCAAAAAGATGGGCGACAAATTGAACGACGCTCAATTTTTAACCTCTCTCCCATAGCGTGCCTGAACGCTCTTCCAGCTTGTTTCGAGAGCGAGTCATGCAAGCTGCAAGTATTTTCATCAACTGTCCAAGGTCTGAGGTGGTGTCATCAGGAGCAAGCAAAAGATGGACGTGGTTGGTCATCAATAAATAGACATTGACACTTACTCCGAAGACCTTTTTCAGTTTGCGCAGTTCTGGGAGGTAAAGTGCAAAATCAGCTGTATCAGCGAAAGCAACCTGCCGGTTGTGGCATTGTTGTACAGCATGGTGGGACTGGTGGAGCAGTGCTACTCGTCCTGGTCTGGGTATGTATGCTCCTGTATTCTTGTAGTAACGATGGACGCATGCCGGGAGCAAGGGATTTTGCTCCCGGCATATTATAAATAAAATTGTCTACTTATTAATCCCTTATTGCCTATGGTCCTCGGGCGATGATCATGATTACTAGCTAATTGGTGCTGGAGTGGGGGTTCGAATACGGTTATTTTCAGGCACTATTTTTTTAGTGGGGTCGGAGGGGATTAGCTTCAGTGCCTGCCTACCTGCGTGTAAGCGTTTTTTGTGAATCTGAGTCGTCGGGTTGTCAGGCGCGTGCTTTAAGAGATGACTCACGATCTCATCGGCCTCGAGCAATTTTAATTTGGCATTGTGTAATGTGGCGTTTTTTTCCGGCGAGTCATTAGCAGTGGACAGTGCTACGATTGTTCTGGTTTTTGAATTGACTCTTCCAGAATAACGCTCCATGACCTCGTCAATCATAAGTTGTTCTTTTGTTACTCCTAGCATACGAGCTTGGGATTTGATGTCACCCCCTTGTTCTACTTTTAGTCGGGTGCTTTCAAATGCGTTAGTGATGTTGAATTTTAAGTCAGCTGTTAGTCCTCTCGTCTTGCTTTTTAATAGTTCCAGCCACCAATGCCCGGTCGGGTCTATACGATTTACTGGGTCGCCACCGCAATACATGTAGCAATTCAGACCGCCTTTTCCAAATGGGCTCAAGTTGTCCGGGCTATTGAATCGCATTAATACCGGATTAAAAATTCGATATCCGTTTCCAAGCAGATAACCCCCAGTGACTGGGTCCGGGTGTTCACCATTGAAGCCCAAGAGGCTGGTCAATCCGTTTTCAGTTCGCCGATGGCCGTAGGGTGAGTAAGCGATGGGGTGTTGCTGTTGATCGGCTGTCAGGGTGTGCAGTACCGAGCGCTGCGGGTCAGTCGCCAGCAACGTGCTTTCAACGGCACCGCCCTGGTTCTTGCGTTGCGCCAGCAGCAGGTCGTCATTCTGAAAAACCGAGTATCCGATCGCCCCCTGTATTTCGGTGGCCAGGCGGCTTTTGCAGTAAAAACGCTGGTGAGCGGGTGCATCCGGTTGAAACTGGCTGATTAGCCGATCGAGCGGGTCATAGCTGTAGCGGCAACGCAGGATGGCTTGTGTGGATTCCATGAAGGTCGCTCCAGATTCTCAAAGGGAGGGCGATTGAGTATCGGTCGGTCAGTCGCAGGTGGGTACTAGCAGAACTGATAGATTCAGTAGTCTCTGCGACGGTTGGGCAGTCCGGAGCGCCGCAATTCCTGTGGGAGCGAGCTTGCTCGCGATAGCGGTGGGTCAGCCGGCAGGTATGTTTGTTGTGCCGACGTCATCGCGAGCAAGCTCGCTCCCACAGGGTTCTCCGTTGTTTTGAAATTTAGCCTTTTTCTGAAGCCGCACAGGCTTGCTCAACACCCTCAATTGCCCTCCCGGCAAAAGTTGGAAAGCTTCTTGCAGTAGCCACCCCGCGCCCGCTTCAGGCGTCAAAAGTTTGCTTTAAAGGAACGGGGAAAACCGGTGGATCGCTCTCAGTTAATCAACAGTGCCCGCACAAACGTTGCCGACCTCAGTCGAGGCAATCTGGGCGTGCCGCTGTTGCTGCTGGTCATGCTGGCGATGATGATGTTGCCGGTGCCGCCGTTCCTGCTGGACGTGTTCTTCACCTTCAACATCGCGCTGTCCATCGTCGTGCTGCTGGTGTGCGTCTACGCCTTGCGCCCGCTGGATTTCGCGGTGTTCCCGACCATTCTGCTGGTGGCGACCTTGCTGCGCCTGGCGTTGAACGTGGCCTCCACGCGGGTGGTGATGCTCCACGGCCAGGACGGCCATGCCGCCGCCGGCAAGGTGATCCAGGCCTTCGGTGAGGTGGTGATCGGCGGTAACTACGTGGTCGGTATCGTGGTCTTCGCGATCTTGATGATCATCAACTTCGTCGTGGTGACCAAGGGCGCGGGGCGGATTTCCGAGGTGAGCGCGCGATTCACCCTCGATGCGATGCCCGGCAAGCAAATGGCGATCGACGCCGACCTCAACGCCGGCCTGATCGATCAGGCCCAGGCCAAGGCCCGCCGCTCGGAAGTGGCCCAGGAAGCCGAGTTCTACGGTTCCATGGACGGTGCCAGCAAATTCGTACGGGGTGACGCCATCGCCGGCCTGTTGATCCTGTTCATCAACCTGATCGGCGGCATGGCGGTCGGTATCTTCCAGCACGGCATGACCTTCGGCGACGCCGGCAAGGTGTATGCGCTGCTGACCATCGGTGACGGTTTGGTGGCGCAATTGCCATCACTGTTGTTATCGACAGCAGCGGCGATCATGGTGACCCGTGCGTCCGGTTCGGAAGACATGGGCAAGCAAATCAATCGCCAGATGTTCGCCTCGCCCAAGGCGCTGGCGGTAGCAGCCGGTATGATGGCGGTCATGGGCCTGGTGCCCGGCATGCCGCACTTCTCGTTCCTGAGCATGGCGGCCTTGGCGGCCGGTGGCGCTTACCTGTTCTGGAAAAAGCAGAACGTCGCCAAGGTGCAGGCCCTGCAAGAGGTCAAGCGCCAGCAGGAGTTGCTGCCGTCGCCGGCCCGCGCCCAGGAAACCAAGGAGCTTGGCTGGGATGACGTGACGCCGATCGACATGATCGGCCTGGAAGTGGGTTATCGCCTGATTCCGTTGGTGGACCGCAACCAGGGCGGCCAGTTGCTGGCGCGGATCAAGGGTGTGCGCAAGAAGCTGTCCCAGGATCTGGGCTTCCTGATGCCGACCGTGCATATCCGTGACAACCTCGACCTGGCGCCAAGCGCCTATCGCCTGACCCTCATGGGGGTGATCCTGGCCGAAGCGGAGATCTACCCGGATCGCGAGCTGGCGATCAACCCGGGGCAGGTCTACGGCACACTCAACGGCATTACCGCCAAAGATCCGGCTTTCGGCCTGGAAGCGGTCTGGATCGAAATCAGCCAGCGCGCCCAGGCGCAATCCCTTGGTTATACGGTGGTCGATGCCAGTACAGTAGTGGCTACCCACCTGAACCAGATACTCTACAAGCATTCCAGTGAACTGATCGGTCACGAAGAAGTGCAGCAACTCATGCAATTGCTGGCCAAAAGCTCGCCGAAACTGGCCGAGGAGCTGGTACCGGGCGTGGTTTCGCTGTCGCAGCTGCTCAAGGTGCTGCAATCGCTGTTGGCCGAACAAGTGCCTGTGCGCGATATCCGCAGCATTGCCGAGGCGATCGCCAACAATGCCGCCAAGAGTCAAGATACCGCCGCGCTGGTGGCTGCCGTGCGGGTTGGTGTATCCCGTGCAATCGTCCAAAGCATTGTAGGCACTGAGTCGGAGCTGCCAGTGATCACGCTGGAGCCAAGGTTGGAACAGATATTGCTCAATAGTCTGCAGAAGGCAGGACAAGGCTCGGAAGAGGGCGTTCTGCTGGAGCCAAGCATGGCTGAGAAGCTGCAACGTTCGCTGATCGACGCGGCGCAGCGTCAAGAGATGCAAGGTCAGCCGGTGATTCTGCTGGTGGCCGGTCCGGTTCGCGCGATGCTCTCGCGATTTGGCCGGCTCGCAGTCCCGGGTTTGCATGTGTTGGCTTACCAGGAAATCCCTGACAACAAGCAAGTGACCATCGTTGCGACAGTAGGGCCCAACGGCTGAGGTAGTGGTTTATGCAAGTTAAGCGTTTTTTCGCCGCCGATATGCGTCAGGCCATGAAGCTGGTTCGCGATGAGCTGGGCGCTGATGCGGCTATTATTGGCAACCGCCGGATCGCCGGGGGTGTCGAACTGACGGCTGCGCTGGATTACAAGCTGTCGGCACTGGCGCCGCGGGTTCCGAACATGGAACTCGAAGACGAGCTGCGCAAGACTCAGTCGCGGATCGTCACCGCCCAGGCCGAATTGAGCCTGCGTGGCGATGGCGAGAGCGACAATGCGACCAATCGCCAGTTGTTCGCCGGCTTGCCGTTGACCGCCGCCGAGCCGCTGATCGAGCCGACCTACGCCGAACCCCGTCGCCCCGCGCCGGCCGCTGCGCCAGCGTCCGGTGGTGTGGATCCACGTGCGTTCGACTCGATGCGTTTCGAACTCAACAGCCTGCGCGAACTCATGGAAGTCCAGTTGGGCTCCCTGGCCTGGAATCAGCTGCAAGGCAGCCGTCCGGACCAGGCCAACCTCTGGCGTCGCCTGCAGCGCATCGGCCTGTCCGGCCCGTTGTCGCGCGACCTGCTGGCGATGATCACAGAAATCGAAGAGCCCCGTCAGGCCTGGCGCATGTTGCTGGCGCACTTGGCGCGCATGATCGTTACCCCGGAAGTCGAGCCGCTGGAAGAGGGCGGTGTGATCGCCATGGTCGGCCCTGCCGGCATGGGCAAGACCACCACCCTGGCCAAGCTGGCCGCCCGCTACGTGCTCAAGTACGGCGCGCAGAACATTGCGCTGGTGAGCATGGACAGCTTCCGCATCGGTGCCCAGGAGCAGCTCAAGACCCTGGGGCGTATTCTCAATGTCTCGGTGACCCACGTCGATCCGGGCCAGTCCCTGGTGCAGGCCCTGGAGCCATTGCTGCGCAAGCGTGTGGTGCTGATCGATACCGCCGGCCTGCAGGCCAGCGATCCGGCCCTGCGCATGCAGCTCGAAAGCCTGGCCGGTCGTGGCATCCGCTCGAAAAATTATCTGGTCCTGGCAACCACCAGCCAGAAACAGGTTCTAACGGCCGCTTATCACAGTTACAAGCGTTGTGGGCTCGCAGGCTGCATCCTGACTAAACTGGATGAAACGGCAAGTCTGGGTGAGGTGTTGAGCCTTGCCATCAGTCATGAACTGCCGGTGGCTTACCTGACCGATGGCCCGCGGATCCCGGATGATTTGCATCTGCCGCGTCGTCACCAGTTGGTCAGCCGCGCCGTGAGCGTGCAAATGCAGGAAGAACCCAGCGAAGAAGCCATGGCTGACATGTTCGCTGACATCTACCACAGTCCGACCAAGCAGGTTGGCTGAGGTAAAAATGAACAGTTTTTGTACCTACATCGATGGTCTGCCATGCATTGTTCCGTTTGTGAACGCGCAGCCAGTAATGTGGCCTCCGTCTATGCAAGACAAGGTAAAGAAATAACATGGGCAGCATGCATCCCGTACAGGTGATCGCGGTGACCGGCGGCAAAGGTGGCGTCGGGAAAACTAATGTGTCAGTGAACTTGTCCCTGGCTTTGGCCGAACTTGGCCGGCGCGTCATGCTGTTGGACGCGGACCTTGGACTGGCGAACGTCGACGTTCTGCTGGGACTGACACCCAAACGTACCCTGGCCGACGTGATCGAAGGCCGCTGCGAACTGCGCGATGTATTGCTGCAGGGACCCGGCGGCATCCGTATCGTTCCGGCCGCATCCGGCACTCAGAGCATGGTGCATCTGAGCCCCGCGCAACACGCCGGCCTGATCCAGGCCTTCAGTGATATCGGCGACAACCTCGACGTATTGGTGATCGACACCGCCGCGGGCATTGGTGACTCGGTAGTCAGTTTCGTCCGCGCAGCCCAGGAAGTGCTGCTGGTGGTGTGCGACGAGCCGACCTCGATTACCGACGCCTACGCGTTGATCAAGTTGCTGAACCGCGACTACGGCATGAACCGCTTCCGCGTCCTGGCCAACATGGCCCAGAGCCCGCAGGAAGGACGCAACCTGTTCGCCAAGTTGACCAAGGTCACGGATCGCTTCCTCGACGTCGCCCTGCAATACGTCGGCGCGGTGCCCTACGACGAAAGCGTGCGCAAGGCCGTGCAGAAGCAGCGCGCGGTCTACGAGGCCTTCCCGCGTTCCAAGTGCTCGCTGGCGTTCAAGGCCATCGCGCAGAAGGTCGATACCTGGCCGCTGCCTGCCAACCCGCGCGGGCACCTGGAGTTTTTCGTCGAGCGGCTCGTGCAGCAGACAGCAGGACCTGTTCTATGACAGCCAGCGGCTACAACCTCTACAAGAAGTCGGCACGCGATGCGCAGTACGAGCTGATCGAGCGTTATGCGCCGCTGGTTAAACGCATTGCCTACCACTTGCTGGCGCGTCTGCCGGCAAGTGTCCAGGTCGAAGACCTGATCCAGGCCGGGATGATCGGCCTGCTTGAAGTGTCGACCAAATATGACGCCAGCAAAGGCGCCAGTTTCGAGACGTACGCGGGCATACGAATCCGCGGCGCCATGCTCGATGAAGTGCGCAAGGGGGACTGGGCGCCACGTTCGGTTCACCGCAATACGCGCATGGTCAGCGATGCCATTCGCTCGATTGAAGCGAAAACCGGCCGTGACGCTAAAGATCACGAAGTTGCGGCCGAACTCCAATTGAGTCTCGACGATTACTACGGGATTTTGAACGACACCCTGGGCAGCCGGCTGTTCAGTTTCGACGACCTGTTGCAGGACGGCGAACACGAAGGGCTGCACGAGGATGGCGCGAGTGCTCATCTCGAGCCGTCACGCGACCTGGAGGATGAACGCTTCCAGGCTGCGCTGGCGGATGCGATTGCCAATTTGCCGGAGCGTGAGCGACTGGTGTTGGCGCTGTACTACGACGAGGAGCTGAACCTCAAGGAAATCGGTGAGGTCCTGGGGGTCAGCGAATCGCGGGTCAGCCAGTTACACAGCCAGTGCGCGGCCCGCTTGCGGGGGCGTTTGGGGGAGTGGCGAGCGCGCTGAAGGCAGTGTGGGGACACTGCGAACGAGGCTGGTGTGGTTTTGAACTGCGCCGGTCGCGATCTGTTGTGCTCCAGACAGTCATTGAGTGCTTTGCCGGATTGATTGAAATGGCGCGTCCAGGTGCTGGGCGCGTTTAAGACTGCTTGGAGGTCGAATTGGACAAGAACATGAAAATCCTCATCGTTGATGACTTCTCAACGATGCGGCGGATCATCAAGAACCTGCTGCGTGACCTTGGGTTCACCAACACCGTCGAGGCCGACGATGGCACTACCGCCATTCCGGTGCTCAACAGCGGAAGCATCGACTTTCTGGTAACGGACTGGAACATGCCTGGCATGACCGGTATCGATCTGCTGCGCCACGTGCGTGCCGATGAAAAGCTCAAGCACCTGCCGGTGCTGATGGTGACCGCTGAAGCCAAGCGCGAGCAGATCATCGAAGCGGCCCAGGCTGGCGTTAACGGCTATGTGGTCAAGCCCTTCACGGCCCAGGCGTTGAAAGAAAAAATCGAGAAGATTTTCGAACGCATCGGTTGATGAGTGCGCCACGGGGGAGCTATGGGCAATAACGAAACTTCATTGGGCGATTTTGAATCGACCCTGAAAAAACACGCCGTCGAATTGGTCGCGAGCCTTGAAAAAGGCAAGTTCGGCGACGCGGTGCAATTGATCCATGAGCTCAACCAGACCCGTGACCGCGGCCTGTATCAGGAAGTGGGCAAGCTCACTCGCGAACTGCATAGCGCGATCGTCAATTTCCAGATTGACCCGCACATGCCGCAAGCCGAAGAAGTGTCGCAGATCACCGATGCCACCGAGCGCCTGGGCTATGTGGTCAAGCTGACCGAGGCGGCGGCCAACCGCACCATGGATCTGGTGGAAAGTGCCACGCCACTGGTCAATGGCCTGGCCGATGAAGCCAAGGTGTTGAGCGCGGACTGGGGGCGCTTCATGCGTCGCGAAGTCGGCGCCGAAGAATTTCGTGAACTGGCCCGGCGGGTCGACGGGTTCCTGACGCGCAGCGGCACGGACAATCGCGCGGTGTCGGGCAACCTCAACGACATCCTGCTCGCCCAGGATTACCAGGACCTCACAGGCCAGGTGATCAAGCGTGTGACCCAGTTGGTCACCGAAGTTGAAAGCAACCTGCTCAAGCTCGTGCTGATGGCCAGTCAGGTGGACCGCTTTGCGGGCATCGAACATGACCGTGAAGCGATGCTTGCTGAAAAAGATCCACAAAAACATCTCTCTCAGGGTGAAGGTCCGCAGATTCATGCCGATAAAAGAGAAGACGTTATGTCCGGTCAGGACGATGTGGACGATTTGCTATCCAGCCTTGGATTTTAGAGTTTTAGAATTTTAGGTTTTTTGGGTTTTTAGACCTGTAGGAGCACCCCCTTAATGAGCTTCGGCGCCGATGAAGAGATCCTTCAGGATTTCCTGGTTGAGGCCGGCGAGATTCTAGAGCAACTGTCCGAGCAACTGGTCGAGCTGGAAAGCCGTCCGGATGATGCGGATCTGCTCAATGCAATTTTTCGCGGTTTTCACACTGTAAAAGGGGGCGCCGGCTTCCTCCAGCTCAACGAGCTGGTGGAGTGCTGCCACATCGCCGAGAACGTGTTCGACATCCTGCGCAAGGGTGAACGTCGTGTCGACTCGGAACTGATGGACGTGGTTCTCGAAGCGCTGGACTCGGTGAACAGCATGTTCAGCGAAGTCCGCGAACGCAGCCCGATCACGGCCGCGACACCGGAACTGCTCGCGGCGCTGGCCCGTCTGGCCGAGCCGCAATCGGCTGACGAGGTCGCTGCTGCACCTGTCGCCGCCGTGCTCGAAGCGCCTGTGGCTGAAGCCGAATCGGGCGATATCACCGACAATGAATTCGAACAACTGCTGGACTCGCTGAACGCCGTCAAGGCCCAGGCCGAGGCCCCTGCGGCTGCTCCAGCGCCCGCCAGCAATGCCGCTGGCAGCGACGAAATCACCGATGCCGAGTTCGAGTCGTTGCTCGATCAACTGCACGGCAAGGGCCAGTTCGCCGTTGACGCGGTGGTCCCGGCACCGGCTGCGCCAGAAGCCCCGAAAGCGGCTGGCGACAGTTCCGATATTACTGACGACGAATTCGAAGCACTGCTCGACCAGCTGCACGGCAAGGGTAACTTTGCTGTCGAGGCGCTGGAGTCGGCCATTGCTTCTGTGCCTGCACCCGCGGCACCAAGCGCGGTGGCGGCCGGCAGCGATCTGATTTCCGATCACGAGTTCGAAGCGCTGCTCGACGAATTGCACGGCAAAGGCAAGTTCAGCGAAGTCGGCACTGCGACGGTGGCCAACGGTTCGAACGCTGCCGTTGCGGCACCGGCAGCCAAGGCTGCGGCGCCGAAACCTGTAGCCAGGGCACCGGAGCCAAAAGCCGAAGCGCCAACCCCGGCAGCCGCCGCTGCACCGGCTGCTGCCCGTGCCCCGGCCGCGCCACCTGCGGAAAAACCGGCGAGCGAAGCCGAGACCACCGTGCGTGTCGATACCGCGCGTCTCGACGAGATCATGAACATGGTCGGCGAGTTGGTGCTGGTGCGTAACCGCCTGGTCCGCCTGGGCCTCAACAGCGGCGACGAAGCCATGTCCAAGGCCGTGTCGAACCTCGACGTGGTCACCGCCGACCTGCAGACCGCGGTCATGAAGACCCGGATGCAGCCGATCAAGAAAGTCTTCGGGCGCTTCCCGCGCCTGGTTCGCGACCTGGCTCGCCAGCTCAAGAAAGAGATCAACCTGGAACTGGTCGGCGAAGAAACCGACCTTGACAAGAACCTCGTCGAGGCCCTGGCCGACCCGCTGGTCCACTTGGTGCGCAACGCGGTCGACCACGGCATCGAATCACCGGAAGAGCGCGAAGCCTCGGGCAAGGCCCGGGGCGGCAAGGTCATCCTGGCGGCTGAGCAGGAGGGCGATCACATCCTGCTGTCGATCTCCGATGACGGTAAAGGCATGGACCCGAATGTCCTGCGCTCCATCGCGGTCAAGCGCGGTGTGATGGACAAGGATGCCGCCGATCGTCTGAGCGACACCGAATGCTACAACCTGATCTTCGCCCCGGGTTTCTCGACCAAGACCGAGATCTCCGACGTATCGGGTCGCGGCGTGGGCATGGACGTGGTGAAAACCAAGATTTCCCAGCTCAACGGTTCGATCAACATCTACTCGGCCAAGGGCCAGGGTTCGAAGATCGTCATCAAGGTGCCGCTGACCCTGGCGATCATGCCGACGCTGATGGTCATGCTGGGCAATCAGGCGTTCGCGTTCCCGCTGGTGAACGTCAACGAGATCTTCCACCTCGACCTGTCGACCACCAACGTCGTGGACGGCCAGGAAGTGGTGATCGTGCGGGACAAGGCGCTGCCATTGTTCTATCTCAAACGCTGGCTGGTCCGCTCCGCCGCTCACGAAGAGCAGCGCGAGGGCCATGTGGTGATCCTTTCGGTGGGCACGCAGCGGATCGGCTTTGTCGTCGATCAACTGGTGGGCCAGGAAGAAGTGGTCATCAAGCCATTGGGCAAAATGCTCCAGGGAACTCCGGGCATGTCCGGCGCCACCATCACCGGTGACGGCCGCATCGCGCTGATTCTCGATGTTCCGAGCATGCTCAAGCGTTACGCCACACGGCGTATTTGATTCTGGTGGAGCGGGGCGCCTGGCCTCGCTCCATCTAATGGAGTGTTTATGGCAGTCAAAGTCCTGGTGGTGGACGATTCGGGGTTTTTCCGCCGCCGCGTCTCGGAAATTCTTTCAGCGGATTCCAATATCCAGGTCGTCGGCACGGCGACCAACGGCAAAGAGGCGATTGATCAGGCGCTGGCCCTCAAGCCCGACGTGATCACCATGGACTACGAGATGCCGATGATGGACGGCATCACCGCCGTGCGGCACATCATGCAACGCTGCCCGACCCCGGTCCTGATGTTCTCCTCGCTGACCCACGAAGGCGCCCGGGTCACCCTCGATGCGCTGGATGCCGGCGCGGTGGACTTCCTGCCGAAGAATTTCGAAGACATCTCCCGCAACCCCGAGAAGGTCAAGCAACTGCTGTGCGAGAAGATTCTGAGCATCTCGCGCAGCAATCGTCGCGTCAGCACTTACAGCGCTCCGGCCCCAGTGGCCGCACCCGCTCCAATGCCTGCGCCTTCGAGCGTCGGCAGTTACGGCAGCAGCGCGCCCGTGCGTCCGGCACCGGCACCGATCCCTGCCCGTACGCATGGGGCCACCGCGTCGTCGCCCGCGCCGAAACGCAAAGCCTACAAACTGGTGGCCATCGGTACGTCCACCGGCGGCCCGGTCGCCCTGCAGCGGGTCTTGACCCAATTGCCGGCCAACTTCCCGGCGCCGATCGTGCTGGTCCAACACATGCCGGCCGCCTTCACCAAGGCCTTCGCCGAGCGCCTGGACAAGCTCTGCCGCATCAGCGTCAAGGAAGCCGAGGATGGCGACATCCTGCGTCCGGGCCTGGCGCTGCTGGCGCCGGGTGGCAAGCAGATGATGATCGATGGCCGCGGTGCGGTGAAAATCCTCCCGGGTGACGAACGCCTCAACTACAAGCCGTGCGTGGACATCACCTTCGGTTCGGCAGCCAAGACCTTCGGTGACAAAGTTCTGGCGGTGGTCCTGACCGGCATGGGCGCCGACGGTCGCGAAGGCGCGCGCCTGCTCAAGCAGGGCGGCAGTTCGATCTGGGCGCAGGACGAAGCCAGTTGCGTGATCTACGGCATGCCGATGGCCATCGTCAAAGCCGAACTCGCCGACGCGGTGTACAGCCTGGACGACATTGGCAAGCACCTGGTCGAGGCCTGTATCTGATGGATGTTCTAAGCCTGATTGGCATCATCATGGCCTTTGTCGCGATCATCGGCGGCAACTACCTTGAAGGCGGTCACCTCGGCGCCCTGGCCAACGGCCCGGCCGCGCTGATCGTGCTCGGCGGCACCATTGGCGCCGCGCTCCTGCAATCGCCGATGAGCGCCTTCAAGCGCGCCATGCAGATCCTCGCCTGGATCCTGTTCCCGCCCCGTGTCGACCTGGCCGGCGGAATCGACCGCGTGGTGAACTGGAGCCTGACCGCCCGCAAGGAAGGCCTGCTGGGCCTTGAAGGCATCGCCGACGCCGAGCCCGACAACTACGCACGCAAAGGCCTGCAACTGCTGGTGGATGGCGCCGAGCCGGAAGCGATCCGCAGCATTCTGGAAGTGGATTTCTACACCCAGGAAAGCCGCGACATCGAAGCGGCCAAAGTCTTCGAAAGCATGGGCGGTTACGCGCCGACCATCGGCATCATCGGTGCGGTCATGGGCCTGATTCATGTCATGGGCAACCTCGCTGATCCATCGCAACTGGGCAGCGGTATTGCCGTGGCATTCGTCGCCACTATCTACGGCGTGGCCAGTGCCAACCTGGTGCTGCTGCCGATTGCCGCCAAACTCAAGTCCATTGCGTTGCGCCAGTCGCGTTATCGCGAAATGTTGCTGGAAGGACTCCTGTCGATCGCCGAAGGTGAAAACCCACGCTCCATTGAGTTGAAGCTGCAAGGCTTCATGGATTAAGGGAATAAACTCATGGCCCGTCGTCGACATCAGGAAGAACATGTAAACCATGAACGTTGGCTGGTTTCCTACGCCGACTTCATCACCTTGCTGTTCGCCTTTTTCGTGGTGATGTACTCGATCTCGTCGATCAACGAAGGCAAGTACAAGGTCATTTCCGAAGCGCTGATCGGGGTCTTTACCGATTCCGATCGTTCGCTCAAGCCGATCCCCATCGGTGACGAGCGGCCGAAGACCGTGACCCCGGCCAAGCCGCTGGTCAAGGACAGTGACCAGGTCGATGCCGGCGTCTCCGGCGCCAGCGATCCGCTCAAGAGTATCGCCGACGACATCAGTGCGGCGTTCGGTGACCTGATCAGCTCCAACCAGATGACCGTGCGCGGCAACGAGTTGTGGGTCGAGATCGAACTCAATTCCAGCCTGTTGTTCGGCAGCGGCGATGCCATGCCCAGCGACATCGCGTTCAACATTATCGACAAGGTCGCGGCGATCCTGAAGCCGTTCGACAACCCGATCCATGTCGAAGGCTTCACCGACGATCAACCGATCCGCACCGCGCAGTACCCGACCAACTGGGAGCTGTCCTCGGCCCGCTCGGCCAGCATCGTGCGCATGCTGGCGATGCAAGGGGTGAACCCCGGTCGCCTGGCTTCGGTGGGCTACGGCGAGTTTCAGCCGGTGGCCAACAACGCCACCGCTGAAGGCCGCGCCCGCAACCGTCGCGTGGTGCTGGTGGTGTCGCGCAACCTCGATGTTCGCCGCAGCCTGACCGGCACCGGAGCCGCCCATGCGCAACCGGATGCCGCATTGAAGCGTGCTGGCACACAAACTGCACCGACCCCGGTCAAGTCGCCGGTACGAGAGAACGCCGTCAATTCTCCGTCACCCGCATTAACACGTTGAGCTATTTCTCGGTCGATCCGTTCGGCCGGGAGGAACAATCCGAATGAGAGTCTGGGCAGTCGCCAATCAAAAGGGTGGTGTCGGTAAAACCACTTCCTCCATCGCTTTAGCCGGTTTGCTGGCAGAGGCGGGCAAGCGCGTGGTCGTGGTCGATCTCGACCCCCACGGCTCGATGACCAGCTACTTCGGCTACGATCCCGACGCCCTGGAGCACAGCAGCTACGACCTGTTCCTGCACAAGGGCAACGTGCCCCAAGGTCTGCCGGGCCAACTGCTGCTGTCGACCAGTGACGAACGCATCTCCCTGTTGCCCTCCAGCACCGCGCTGGCCACCCTTGAGCGCCAGTCGCCGGGGCAGAGCGGCTTGGGCCTGGTGATTGCCAAGAGCCTGGCGCAACTGTGGCAGGACTTCGATTACGCCGTGATCGACAGCCCGCCACTGCTCGGCGTGCTGATGGTCAATGCCTTGGCGGCGAGCCAGCAACTGGTGATCCCGGTGCAGACCGAACACCTGGCGGTCAAGGGCCTGGAACGCATGGTCAACACCCTGGCGATGATCAACCGCTCACGCAAACAGGCATTGCCCTTCACCATCGTGCCGACCCTGTTTGACCGACGCACCCAGGCGTCCCTCGGAACGTTGCGCGTGCTGCGCGACAAATACCCCGAGGAAATCTGGCAGGGCTACATCCCGGTGGACACGCGCCTGCGCGATGCCAGCCGCGCCGGTCTGACGCCTTCGCAGTTCGACGGCAAGAGCCGTGGCGTTCTGGCTTATCGCGCGTTGCTCAAGCATCTGCTGGCGGCGCAGCTTGTTGCGCAGGTGGCGTGACATGAGCCCAATTCCCGTAGGAGCTGCCGCAGGCTGCGATCTTTTGATCTTGCTTGGCGGCGCTCTTGATATCGCTAAAAGATCGCAGCCTGCGGCAGCTCCTACAGGGGGATGCCGATGAATCGGCCATTGAAGCTCACATCGCGCCCGCAACTGGCGTTGCAGTCGTATCTGGACAACCTGCTGCAAGACGCAACCGAGGACATGGCGCCGGAGATAGAGGTGCTGGCCGAGGTTGTCGAAGCGGTGAGAGTCGTCGAAGAGCAGGGCGTGCTGGACGAGTTCCAGGCCGCCGTGCTCGAAGAGCAGGCCCGGGATGCACAGAAACCCGCAGTGGCTGCCGCGTCGGTGGTCGCGCCTTTGGCAAAGACTCCCGTAACCGTGGTCGAAGCGCCGGAACCCGTTCTGGCGCCGGTATCGACCCTTGCGCCGCTGTTGCAAACCCTGGTGACTCCAGTCATTGAAGAACCGGTAGCGCTGGTGACTCCGGAGATCGAGGAGCATCAGACGCTGGTGCCGCCAGTCGTTGAAGTTCATCTGCCGCCGAGCAATACGCCGCCACCGGTGGAAACCGATGGTCGTCCGTCCTGGGCTGCCGAGCCCTTCGAATGCCTGCTGTTCGATGTCGCCGGCTTGACCCTGGCGGTGCCGCTGGTGTGCCTGGGGTCGATTTACTCCCTGGCCGGTCACGAGCTGACGCCGTTGTTCGGCCAGCCGGAGTGGTTCCTGGGCATCCTGCCGAGCCAGGCCGGTAACCTCAAGGTGCTCGATACCGCGCGTTGGGTCATGCCCGACCGTTATCGCGATGATTTCAAGCAGGGCCTGCAATACGTGATTTCGGTGCAAGGCTACGAGTGGGGGCTGGCGGTGCATCAGGTCAGCCGTTCGTTGCGCCTGAACCCGAATGAAATCAAATGGAGAAGTCACCGAGGTCAGCGGCCATGGCTCGCCGGCACGGTGATTGAACACATGTGCGCCTTGCTCGATGTCGCCTCGTTGGCCGAGTTGATCGCCAGCGGCGGCGCCCGGCACATGTCCAGCGGCAAGCCGGGCCACAAACCGACATCAGTCAAATAAACAAAACAGGCGGCGTCACTCTGATGACGTTGCACAGAACACACACCGCCAGGGCGGTTTCTTGAGGGGTCAGGGTATGAATGACAAGGCAACGGCGGCAAAGGGTTCCGAAGATCCGATCCTGCAATGGGTCACCTTCAAGCTGGACAACGAGACCTACGGCATCAACGTGATGCGCGTCCAGGAAGTCCTGCGCTACACCGAAATCGCCCCGGTCCCGGGCGCCCCGAGCTACGTGCTGGGCATCATCAACCTGCGCGGCAACGTCGTCACCGTGATCGACACCCGCCAGCGCTTCGGCCTGATGAATGCCGAGATCAGCGACAACACCCGTATCGTCATCATAGAAGCCGACAAGCAGGTGGTCGGGATCATGGTCGACAGCGTGGCCGAAGTGGTTTACCTGCGTCAGTCGGAAATCGAAACCGCGCCGAACGTGGGTAACGAAGAGTCCGCCAAGTTCATTCAAGGCGTATGCAACAAGAACAACGAATTGCTCATCCTGGTCGAGCTCGACAAGATGATGAGCGAAGAAGAATGGTCGGAACTGGAGAGTATCTGATTGATTCTCGAGGTTGCGGTCATTGTCCTGTTCCTGTTCTGGGCAGGCACGCTGGCAATGTTCCTGGCGTACATTCGCGGTCAAAAGCAGATCGCCGCGCAACAGGCCAAGGGAGATGCGCTGCGCGATCAGCGCATCAAGGACCTGGCCAAGCACGTCGACGACTACCAGAACGGCAATGTGCGCATGGGCGAAGACCTGTATGAACTGCGGGCGATCGTTGCACCCTTGCCGGACAAGCTCGCTCAGCTGGAACAACGCGACCCCTCAAGCCTGTCGTTCGCCCAGGCGGCGCGACTGGTCGGGATGGGCGCCAGCGTCAACGAACTGACCCAGTCCTGTGGCTTGACCCAGGCTGAGGCGGAGTTGATGAGCAAGCTTCACAAGAACTGAGTGTTGCTATCCGGCTGAAATCGCTTTCGCGAGCAAGCCCGCTCCCACACTGGATCAATGTCGTACTCAAAATTTGTGTTCACAGAGGACCAAATGTGGGAGCGGGCTTGCTCGCGAAGGCGTCCTCGAATGCGCAGCAATCTTCCCCGCGATCCGACTCATTCCTCTCTATCCTCAGACAGGGATTACGCTGTCGTAGTCTCCTGCCTATAACATTCTCAGATCCCACCGTCTTGTGATCGCAACCAGCGATCAGTAGTTTGATCTGCTCAAACATACACAGTGCCAGGAAGGCTTATGCTCGACATTTTGCGCGGTACACCGCTGTGGGTTTATGCGGTGTTTTTTATTCTGAGTTACTACGGCGTCATCGCCTGTTTCAGGAGCCACGTATCGAAAAGGTCATTGCAGATATCACCCGTGATATTCGTGGCTTTGTCCCTCGCATCGCTCAATCCCTCCCAGGAAATTGCAATCCAGCTTTCAGTCTATGCATTGGGATTGCTGGCGGGGTGGTTGCTGGCACTGCGTTTTTTCTCGTACAACAATGTGCAGTGCGTGGGGCAACATCTGGTTCTACCCGGTACGATCAAGGTACTGATTGTGTATTGGGGCTTTTTTGCCTGGCGTTATTACGAAGGTTACCAGGCGGCCATGTACCCGGAACTGGCCAATGAAATGTCGGCGGTTGCAGGGGCGGCGCTGGGGGCAGGGCTCATCAATGGTTTGATTGTTGGTCGCAGTTTCAAGCTATTGCGTTTCGTAGGAGCTGGCTTGCCAGAGAAGGCGGCTAAATGATCGGTGCAGTATTCAAGTTCGCATTCGCCGGCAAACCGGCTCCTACATAACGGGTTCGTAAGCTCAATAATCATCCCCGCGCTCGGTGATGTCCTTCTCCACCATCAGCGCATCCGGACCCATCCCCGCCGGAAACTTCCCCTTCAAACTCCACGCAAACGCAATGATCTCGGCAATCGTCAGATACAGCTCCTGCGGAATGCTGTCCCCCAGTTCCATCCGCGCCAGCAATCTCACCAGCTCGGCATTTTCATAGATCGGCACTTCGCAGTCGCGGGCAATGCGCAGGATTTCTTCCGCCAGCGCTTCGTCGCCCTTGGCGGTGAGGGTGGGGGCGTGGCTGCCGTCGTATTTGAGGGCGATGGCCTGGCGTGGGGCGTTGGGGTTTTTCATGCGGTTTCGTCGACCCAGCGTTGTTCGAGGCGGGTTTGCGGGCCTTGGGGTGGTGTGCCGAGGTGGCAATCGAGGTCGCCGACGTTCAGGCCGGCGGACAGCAGGCGATCACGCAGGCCGGCCAGATTGCTTTCGATCAGGCTGGCGGTGTACGGCCGTTCGGCCCAGAGCTGGCCGGAAAGGCTGCCCTTGATCAGTTGCGCCTGGATTTGCAGCGGCCCCAAGGGCTCCATGGCGAAGGCCAGTTCGACGCGCCACAGCTGTTGTTTGGGTTCGCGTTCTTCGCGACGTTCCTTTGGCGGTTCTTTTTCGGGTGAATCTTCACGCTGGAACTTGACCTGCAGCGGCACGATGTCTTGCATGTTGCGCATCGGGATTTCCAGCTGCCAGGTGCTCATCAGCCGTCCGTCGGCGGTGACGCCGGTTTGTTCCAGGCTCGACAGCTGATGGCTTTGCAGACGCGAAACAGCGGCGGCGGCCAGGCGAAGCAGGTGTTCGAGGTCGTTTTCACCTTCGGCGCCTTGCAACTGGCGTTCGGGCAGCGGGAAACCGGTCGGCGACGGCTTGGCACTGACCTGGCCGAGCATGCCCAGGGCATTGCGGACAAAGTTCGGCATGGCCTGGGCCAGGGTATTGGCGGCGATGATCGCGCCGAGGCTGGTGTTGGCCGGCAAGCCCGGACTCAATTGCGCAACCAGTTTGAGCAGGTCGCCTTTCATGTCCGGCGCGAGCGTCGGGTTTTGCCCGGTCAGCAGTTTGCTTTCGAGAAACACACCACTGCTGGCAAGGGCCTGGGCCAAGCCCTTGGGGGTGCTCAACTGTTGAACATCCGGCAAGCCGGCGAGCAACCGGGCAGCGGCGCTGCGCAATTCAACGGATGTCTGGTCCGAGGGCGCAAGGTTCTGCAGGAGCTTGAGCAAGCCGCCCAGCGATCCCTGGCGGCTTTGCTGGTCAACCAGTTGCCGGGTCACCGCCAGTTGTTCCTGTCGGCTGCTCAGGGGCACGAATTTCACGGTCTGGGCGTCCTGCACCTGCGCGCTCAGCAAGGTGCCGATGCGCAAGGGCTGCGGGCTGTCGATGCTCAGGGTGCTGCCGCTCAGTGCGGTGTTGAGCAGGCCCACCATCGAGCGAAACACCATGGGCTGGCCGGGCGCTTGCGGCAGCACTTGCGAGGTCAGCACTTTGCCCTGCAGCAGGGTGCCGATGGGTAGTTGCGCGGTGTCGAGGCGGGTGAGGGTGGCGACGTTGGAGGCAATGGCCTGTTGCACCGTCACGGCCAGGTTGCCGGCCGAGGGCTGGCTGACGACCAGCGTGGTGCCCTGGGCCAGCGGTTGATTACTGGTGGTCTGGACCGTGGTCTGGCGGCCGCTGTCGAGGGTGACCTTGAGCAGCATCTGGAAAGTCTGGTCCGCCTGCTTGAGCGACAACACTTCGGCCTGGGCGGTTTGACCGACGCTGATCAGCCCCTCCACCGGCGTCAGCAACTTGAGCAACTCACCGCTGACCACCTGCGGGCGCGAAGTCGCCGGGAGGGTTTGCGGTAGCGGGAGGATGTTCATTTCGCCTGTCATACGCGGTCACAACCTGAGGAAAATGCACTCTTTAGAGTAAGGCATGGCATGTATAATGCCGCGCCGTTGTATCCAAAATGGCGAAAACTTTGCAATTGTTTGACGCAGCTCTCTAGAACAAGACGTCATTGCATCTATGCTGCATCTCTTTAACGGCCGCGCCAGTGCCGACTTGAACCGTATAAGGCCCGTGAACCCTTGACCAGTCCTGTCCTGCAAACCGTTGCCCTTGCCTGTGAGCGAGACCTTCGGCTGCTCTTCGAAAATCTCGATTTGAGACTGGCCAGTGGCGAAATGATGCAAATCAGCGGCCCCAACGGCAGCGGCAAGACCAGCTTGTTGCGCCTGCTCTCGGGGCTGATGCAGCCGACCGCCGGTCAGGTGCTGCTCAACGGCCAGCCGCTGAACGAGCAACGCGGCGAACTGGCGCGCAACCTGCTGTGGATCGGCCACGCTGCCGGGATCAAGGATTTGCTGACCCCGGAAGAGAACCTGAGCTGGCTGTGCGCCTTGCATCATCCGGCGACCCATGAGGCGATCTGGCAGGCGCTGGCCGCGGTCGGGCTGCGCGGGTTCGAGGATGTGCCTTGCCACACCCTGTCTGCCGGTCAGCAGCGTCGCGTCGCCCTGGCGCGCCTGTATCTGGACAGTCCGCCACTCTGGATCCTCGATGAACCCTTTACCGCCCTCGACAAGCAGGGCGTGGCACAGCTTGAATCTCATCTGGCCGGCCACTGCGAACGCGGCGGTATGGTGGTGTTGACCACCCACCACACGCTGAGCCGGATGCCGGCCGGTTATCGCGACATCGATCTGGGGAGCTGGGCCGTATGAGTGTTTTCGGCCTGCTGGTCGCCCGCGAGGCTCGTCTGCTGTTCCGCCGTCCGGCGGAACTGGCCAATCCGCTGGTGTTCTTCGCTATCGTCGTTTCCCTGTTCCCGCTGGCGGTCGGCCCCGAGTCTCAATTGTTGCAAACCTTGTCTCCGGGGCTGGTCTGGGTCGCGGCACTTTTATCGGTCCTGCTCTCGCTGGACGGGCTTTTCCGCAGTGATTTCGAGGATGGATCCCTCGAGCAGTGGGTCCTTTCGCCGCACCCCCTGGCTCTTCTGGTTTTGGCCAAGGTGCTGGCACACTGGGCTTTTTCCGGCCTGGCACTGGTTTTGCTCGCGCCCTTGCTGGCGCTGATGCTCGGTTTGCCTGCCGCCTGTCTGCCAGTGTTGCTGCTTTCGTTGCTGCTCGGTACACCAGTACTGAGCCTGCTCGGTGCGGTGGGCGCGGCGCTGACGGTGGGCTTGAAGCGCGGCGGCCTGTTGCTCGCACTGCTGATTCTGCCGCTGTACATCCCGGTGTTGATCCTTGGCAGTGGCGCCTTGCAGGCTGCCTTGCAGGGTATGCCGGCGACCGGTTATCTCCTGTGGCTTGGCAGCCTGACCGCCCTGGCGATAACCCTGACACCTTTTGCAATAGCTGCTGGCCTGAAGATCAGCGTCGGCGAATAATGAGGTCTGGTTAAAAAACAACCAGCAAAGACCCTGGCTCTTCACAGTAAAGAGCAACCGTGATGGAAACAGTATGAACTGGACGTGGTTTCACAAGCTTGGCTCGCCCAAATGGTTTTACGGCATCAGCGGCAAAATGCTGCCCTGGCTGAGCGTCGCGGCGTTGCTGCTGATCAGCGTTGGCGTGGTCTGGGGCCTGGCCTTCGCGCCGCCGGACTACCAGCAGGGCAACAGCTTCCGCATCATCTATATCCACGTCCCGGCCGCCATGCTGGCGCAGTCCATCTACGTGATGCTGGCCGTGTGCGGCATCGTCGGCCTCGTGTGGAAGATGAAACTGGCCGACGTCGCCCTGCAATGCGCGGCGCCCATCGGTGCCTGGATGACCGCCGTGGCGCTGGTCACCGGGGCGATCTGGGGCAAGCCGACCTGGGGCTCGTGGTGGGTCTGGGATGCACGCCTTACGTCCATGCTTATCCTGCTTTTCCTGTACTTCGGTCTCATTGCGCTAGGCAACGCGATCAGCAATCGTGACAGCGCGGCCAAGGCCTGTGCGGTGCTGGCGATTGTCGGCGTGATCAACATTCCGATCATCAAATACTCGGTGGAGTGGTGGAACACCCTGCACCAGGGCGCGACCTTCACCCTCACCGAAAAACCGGCGATGCCCGCCGAGATGTGGCTGCCATTGCTGCTGACGGCGCTGGGTTTCTACTGTTTCTTCGGCGCGGTGCTGTTGCTGCGCATGCGTCTTGAAGTGCTCAAGCGCGAAGCCCGGGCCAGTTGGGTCAAAGCCGAAGTGGAAAACAGCCTGGAGATCGCTCGATGAGTTTTGCTTCATTCGGCGACTTCATCGCCATGGGTCATCATGGCCTGTATGTCTGGTCAGCCTATGGCATCTGCCTGGCGGTACTGACCCTCAACGTGGCGGCGCCGATCCTGGCCCGCAAGCGGTATCTGCAACAAGAGGCGCGTCGTCTGCGCCGGGAGAACGGCAAGTGAATCCGCTGCGCAAAAAGCGTCTTATCATCATTCTCGCGATCCTGGTCGGCGTCGGCGCTGCCGTCGGCCTGGCCCTGAGCGCCCTGCAGCAGAACATCAACCTGTTTTACACACCGACCCAGATCGCCAACGGCGAAGCCCCGCAGGACACGCGCATCCGTGCCGGCGGCATGGTCGAGGCCGGTTCCTTGCAGCGCTCCGGCGACTCGCTGGACGTGAAGTTTGTCGTCACCGACTTCAACAAGTCCGTGACCATCACTTATCGCGGCATCCTGCCGGACCTGTTCCGCGAAGGGCAGGGCATCGTCGCCCTGGGCAAGCTCAACGCTGACGGCGTGGTGGTGGCCGATGAAGTGCTGGCCAAGCACGATGAAAAGTACATGCCGCCGGAAGTGACCAAGGCCCTGAAAGACAGCGGCCAGTCGGCACCTACTCCCGCGAAAGAGGGCTAACTGATGACAGCTGGAATCTTCATTCCCGAATTGGGCCACCTGGCCATGATCCTGGCGCTGTGTTTCGCGCTGGTTCAGGCGGTGGTGCCATTGGTCGGTGCCTGGCGCGGTGACCGCTTCTGGATGAGCCTGGCCCAGCCGGCCGCGTGGGGGCAGTTCGCGTTCTTGCTGTTCGCCTTCGGTTGCCTGACCTACGCCTTCATGGTCGATGACTTCTCCGTGGCTTATGTGGCCAACAACTCCAACAGCGCCTTGCCGTGGTACTACAAGTTCAGCGCCGTATGGGGTGCCCACGAAGGTTCCCTGCTGTTGTGGGCCTTGATTCTCGGCGGCTGGACCTTCGCGGTGTCGGTGTTTTCCCGGCAGTTGCCGCAGGTCATGCTGGCCCGCGTGCTGGCGGTGATGGGCATGATCAGCACCGGTTTCCTGCTGTTCCTGATCATGACCTCCAACCCGTTCAAGCGCATCCTGCCGCAAATGCCCACCGACGGTGCCGACCTCAACCCGCTGCTGCAAGACATCGGCCTGATCGTTCACCCGCCGATGCTGTACATGGGCTACGTCGGTTTCTCGGTGGCCTTCGCCTTCGCCATCGCCGCGCTGATGGGCGGTCGCCTGGATGCGGCGTGGGCGCGCTGGTCGCGTCCGTGGACCATCGTGGCCTGGGCGTTCCTCGGTATCGGCATCACCCTCGGTTCGTGGTGGGCGTACTACGAACTCGGCTGGGGTGGCTGGTGGTTCTGGGACCCGGTGGAAAACGCCTCGTTCATGCCATGGCTGGTGGGCACTGCACTGATCCACTCGTTGGCGGTCACGGAAAAACGTGGCGTGTTCAAGAGCTGGACCGTGTTGCTGGCCATCGCCGCATTCTCCTTGAGTCTGCTGGGCACCTTCCTCGTGCGTTCCGGCGTGCTGACCTCGGTGCATGCCTTTGCCTCCGATCCGGAGCGCGGGGTGTTCATCCTGATTTTCCTGCTGTTCGTGGTCGGTGGTTCGCTGACGCTGTTCGCCCTGCGCGCACCGGTGGTCAAGAGCCAGGTGGGCTTCAACCTCTGGTCCCGGGAAACGCTGTTGCTGGGCAACAACCTGGTACTGGTGGTCGCTGCGTCGATGATCCTGCTCGGCACCTTGTACCCGCTGATTCTGGACGCCATGACCGGCGCCAAGCTGTCCGTCGGCCCGCCGTACTTCAACGCGCTGTTCATTCCGTTGATGGCGTTGCTGATGGTGGTGATGGCGGTCGGCGTGATCGTGCGCTGGAAAGACACCCCGGTGAAATGGCTGGTGAGCATGCTCACCCCGGTCTTGCTCGGCAGCGCTGCGCTGGCGGTAGTGGCTGGCGTCGCCTACGGCGATTTCAACTGGGCCGTGCTCGCAACCTTCATGCTCGCCGCCTGGGTGTTGCTGGCCGGCGTGCGTGACATCTTCGACAAGACCCGTCACAAGGGCCTGATCAAAGGTTTGCCGACACTGACTCGCAGCTACTGGGGCATGCAGGTCGCGCACCTGGGCATTGCCGTGTGTGCGCTGGGTGTCGTGCTGTCGAGCCAGAACAGTGCCGAGCGCGACCTGCGCCTGGCGCCGGGCGAATCCATGGACTTGGGCGGCTATCAGTTCGTCTTCGAAGGCGCCAAGCACTTCGAAGGCCCGAACTTCACCTCCGACAAGGGCACCGTCCGGGTGATCCGCAACGGCAAGGAAGTCAGCGTGCTGCACCCGGAAAAACGCCTCTATACCGTGCAGAATTCGGTGATGACTGAAGCGGGCATCGACGCCGGGTTCACCCGCGACCTCTATGTCGCCCTCGGTGAACCGCTGGGTAACGGCGCCTGGGCTGTGCGTGTGCACGTCAAACCGTTCGTGCGCTGGATCTGGTTCGGCGGTTTGCTGACCGGCTTCGGCGGGTTGCTGGCGGCGCTGGATCGGCGATATCGGGTCAAGGTCAAAAGCCGCGTGCGCGAAGCACTGGGCATGTCGGGAGCCACTGCATGAAGCGTTGGTTGATGTTGTTGCCATTGGCGATTTTTCTGGTGGTCGCTGTATTCCTTTACCGTGGGTTGTACCTTCGCCCGGCCGAGCTGCCTTCGGCCATGATCAACAAGCCGTTCCCGGAGTTTTCCCTGCCGTCGGTGCAGGGCGACAAGACCCTGACCCGCGCTGACATCCTGGGCAAACCGGCGCTGGTCAACGTCTGGGGCACCTGGTGCATTTCCTGCCGGGTCGAGCACCCGGTGTTGAACAAACTGGCCCAGCAGGGCGTGGTGATCTACGGCATCAACTACAAGGACACCAACGCCGATGCCTTGAAGTGGCTGACGGACTTCCACAACCCGTATGTGCTGGACATTCGTGACGACGAAGGCTCGCTGGGCCTGAACCTCGGCGTGTACGGCGCGCCGGAAACCTTCTTCATCGACGCCAAGGGCATCATCCGTGACAAGTTCGTCGGCGTGATCGACGAGCAGGTCTGGCGCGAAAAACTGGCGGGCAAGTACCAGGCGCTGGTCGACGAGGCCAAGCCATGAAGCGCTGGATCGCTGCCGTTGTCCTGGGCTTGAGCCTGGCGGGTGTGGCCCACGCGGCCATCGACACCTACGAGTTCGCCAAGGAAGAAGATCGCGAGCGTTTCCGCGAGCTGACCAAGGAGCTGCGTTGCCCCAAGTGCCAGAATCAGGACATCGCCGATTCCAACGCACCGATTGCCGCCGACTTGCGCAAAGAGATTTTCCGCATGCTCGGCGAGGGCAAGGACAACCAGCAGATCATCGACTTCATGGTCGATCGCTACGGTGACTTCGTCCGCTACAAGCCTGCACTGAACGCCAAGACCGCCGTGCTCTGGTTCGGCCCCGCCGGCCTGCTGCTGGGTGGTGTCGTGATCATCGCGGTGATCGTCCGCCGTCGTCGCGTGCAACGCGCCGGCACCCAGGCTGAGCTTTCTCCCGAGGAGCGCTCGCGCCTCGACAACCTGTTGGATAAAACCAAGAATGATTGATTTCTGGCTCGCTGCAGGTCTGCTGCTTCTGGTTGCCCTGAGTTTTCTGTTGATCCCGGTGCTGCGCAGCCGTCGCGCCCAGCGCGAAGAGGATCGTACCGCCCTGAACGTCGCGCTTTATCAGGAGCGCGTGGCTGAGTTGCAGACTCAGCAGGAAGAGGGCGTGCTCGATGCGGCGCAAATGGACGTCGGTCGCGCCGAAGCCGCCCGTGAGTTGCTGGCGGACACCGAAGGTGCTGAAGCGCCGCGGGTGTCGCGCCTGGGCAAACCCTTGCCGTTGCTGGCGGCCATTCTGGTACCGGTGCTGGGTCTGGGGTTGTACCTGCATTTTGGTGCCAGCGACAAGGTCGAACTGACCCGCGAATTCTCCCAGGCACCCCAGTCGATGGAAGAGATGACCCAGCGCCTGGAGCGTGCGGTAGCCGCTCAGCCGGATTCCGCTGAAGGCATGTATTTCCTCGGTCGCACCTACATGGCTCAGGATCGTCCGGCGGACGCGGCGAAGATGTTCGAACGCACCGTGAGCCTGGCTGGTCGCCAGCCTGAGCTGCTCGGTCAATGGGCCCAGGCCCAGTACTTCGCCGATGGCAAGAAGTGGTCGGACAAGGTCCAGGCCCTGACCGACGAAGCGCTCAAGGCCGATCCGAAAGAAGTCACCAGCCTTGGCCTGCTGGGCATTGCGGCGTTTGAAAGCGAGCGTTATCAGGACGCTATCGATTACTGGAATCGCCTGTTGGCGCAGTTGCCGCCGGAAGACAAGTCCCGCGAAGCGCTGCAAGGCGGGATTACCCGGGCCACGGAGAAACTGGTGGCCAGTGGCGGCAAGGTTGCGCAAGCTCCGGCAGCCAAGACCGCAGCGTTGCTCAAGGTCAGCGTCGATCTGGCCGCGGACCTCAAATCCAAGGTCCAGCCTGGCGACAGCGTGTTCATCTTCGCCCGTGCGATCTCCGGCCCTCCGGCCCCGCTGGCGGTCAAGCGCTTGACCGTGGCCGACCTGCCGGTGACCGTCGAACTGGGCGATGCCGACGCGATGATGCCGCAATTGAAACTGTCGAACTTCCCTGAAGTCCAACTGGTTGCGCGCATTTCCCGTGCCGGCAAACCGACCGCCGGCGAATGGATCGGTCGCAGCCAGCCCCTGGCCAGCAGCACCACCGCGCCGCAAACACTGACCATCGACAGCCCGGATAAATAACAGGAAACGCCACCATGACCGCCATTGCTCGTATTGCCCTGCTCAGCGCTGTTTTGGGGTTAAGCGCTTGTGCGGTCCAGCAGCCAACGGAACATCAGGCACCAGCACCGTTCCCGCCGTCGCAGCCCAGCCCCACGCCATCGACGTCGCCTGTACCGAGCAAGCCGACCATTCCGGCCAAACCTTCCAAGCCGTTGCCACGCACTTCTGCGAGCTTTGCGCCACCACCCGGGGGGAATAGCCATTGGGATCCGAAGCTTGGGGTGTATGTGCTTGATGACCAGCCCAATACCTTTTATCGCCAGCGTACCTATTACCGCTGGGATAACGGCTGGAGCCGGTCGATCAGTCCGAACGGGCCGTGGGAAGATACTGATATCCAGGGTGTGCCGGGTGGCCTGGGGCGGAAATTCGGGCAGTAACGCACAGAGGCGACCTTCGGGTCGTCTTTTTTGTGGGCGTTGAAGTTGTGCTTTCAACCACAGATCCCTGTGGGAGCGAGCTTGCTCGCGATGGCGGCCTGACAGCCGACCTGATTTTTTTTGACTGAGTACATATCCATTCCTTCGGTAACGGCGACTTATGGTTTCGCCCTTACGGCGAGTCACTTTTTTTACAAGCGCCTAAAAAAAGTAACCAAAAAAACGCTCGCCCCGAACGTACGGCCCCTCGCCTAGGCTCGGCGTTCCTTCGCTCCGGCATTCATCCGGGGGCATTGCCCTCCGGTCGGCTTCGCTTCGACCTACATGCAATGAGTTCGACTGCGTCGAACGGCACTGCGCGCCAATCCCCGGATGAACACCTCCACTCAGCCTCCCGAAGGGGCGGGTGGATCAAGATCAAAAGCTGCAGGCGAGCTAACGCTCGACCTGATGAGTGGTTAGAAGCGTGGGTGTACGCCGATCTGTCTTTGCTCTTCTGTGGGAGCGAGCTTGCTCGCGATGACGGTCTGCCAGCCGACCAGGTACCTCACAGACGAACGAACCCAACAAACAGGCCGGCCGGTAGGCCGCCTCGGGTTAGCCGCCCCCGGCCATGGATGGCCGATGGCGGCGGGCCCACGGAGCAGGACCGGAGCGAGGGCATGCCGAGCCACAGCGAGGCACCGAATGTCAGGGGCAAGAGCCCTTTGGTTACTTTGGGGCTTTTCCAAAGTGACCCGCCGTAAGGGCGGAACCCTAAGTGGCCGTGACCGCAGCAATGGATATGTACACCCTCAAAAATCCATGTCGCCTACCAAGCAGCCATCGCGAGCAAGCTCGCTCCCACAGGTTTCTCCCACAGGGTTCTTCGGTGACCACAACAACGGATGCAACCGCGACCAAATGCGCCAACCTCCAGCTCAACCTTTCACAAAACCTTCATCAAATGGTCCATCCAGCGACATGTGCAAGTCATAGGGCTGACATGCCCCGTGCCTAAAGTCGGTTGAACTCAAATGCAGCCACGGATGGCTGTTCAACCAGACAGAGAAGCCCATGAACGCAGCTATCCATGTCGATCACCTGAACAAGACCTTTGCGCGCAAAAGCGCACTGGTCGACCTCGAACTGACCATCGCGGCCGGTGAGATGGTCGCGCTGATCGGCGCGTCCGGATCCGGCAAATCCACTTTGCTGCGTCATCTCGCGGGCCTGGCCTGTTGCGACCGCAACAACGGCGGCAGCATCAAGGTGCTGGGCCGCGAGGTGCAGGCATCCGGCCGTTTGAATGGCAAGGTGCGCCGCCTGCGCGCCGACATCGGCTACATCTTCCAGCAGTTCAACCTGGTCAACCGTTTGAGCGTGCTCGATAACGTGCTGCTCGGCTGCCTCGGGCGCATGCCGCGCTGGCGTGGCAACTTGAGCCTGTTCAATGCCGAAGAAAAGCAGTTCGCCATGGAGTCCCTGGACCGTGTCGGCCTGGCTGACCTGGCGGCGCAACGGGCCTCGACCCTGTCCGGTGGTCAGCAACAGCGCGTGGCGATTGCCCGTGCATTGACCCAGCGGGCCGAGGTGATTCTGGCGGATGAGCCGATTGCCTCCCTCGACCCGGAGTCGGCACGCAAGGTCATGGAGATCCTCGCCGACATCAATCGCCGCGACGGCAAGACGGTTGTGGTGACCCTGCATCAAGTCGACTACGCCACCCGTTATTGCCCGCGAGCCGTGGCACTCAAGGCCGGCCGGATTCATTTCGACGGTCCGGGTTCTCAATTGAGCGGCCAATTCCTCAACGATTTGTACGGTGCCGACATCGACACCAGCCTCATGTGTTCCGAGTCTTCCCGTCACAGCGAAGCGGCGCCGCGACTGGTGTTGGCGCGCGTGTGATCAACCCCGGATTCCCCCACTGTTCACCCTCAGGAAACCTTTCCATGTTGAACCGTATCGGTCGCGTTTTTGCTGGCGCTGCATTGCTCGCCAGCTGTGTATTGGGCACCGCCCAGGCGGAAGAAAAAGCCATCAACTTCGGCATCATGTCCACCGAGTCTTCGCAAAACCTCAAGAGCATCTGGCAGCCGTTCCTGGATGACATGCAGAAGCAGACCGGCCTGAAGATCAACGCCACGTTTGCCTCTGACTATGCCGGCCTGATCCAGGGCATGCGCTTCAACAAGGTCGATGTGGCCTGGCTGGGCAACAAGGCGGCCATCGAAGCGGTGGACCGCTCCAACGGCGAGATCTTCGCCCAGACCGCTGCCGCCAGTGGCGCCGCCGGTTACTGGAGTGTGCTGATCGTACGCAAGGACAGCCCGATCAACTCGGTTGACGACATGCTGAAAAACGCCAAGAACCTGACCTTCGGCAACGGTGACCCGAACTCCACCTCGGGCTACCTGGTGCCGGGCTACTACGTGTTCGCCAAGAACCACGTCGATGCCGCCACTGCGTTCAAGCGCACCCTCAATTCCAGCCATGAAGTCAACGCGCTGAGCGTGGCCAAGGGTCAAGTGGATGTGGCGACCTTCAACACCGAAAGCTGGGATCGCCTGGAAGTCACCCAGCCGGACAAGGCGGCACAGCTCAAGGTGATCTGGAAGTCGCCGCTGATTCCGGCCGACCCGCTGGTGTGGAGCAAGGCTCTGAGCGACAGCGAGAAAACCAGGATCCGCGATTTCATCTTCAGCTATGGCGACACCGACGAAGAGAAAGCGGTGCTCAAGGGTATGCAACTGGGCAAGTTCCTGAAATCCAGCGACGACCAGTTGTTGCCGATTCGCCAGCTGGAGCAGTTCAAGCAACGCACCACCGTCAGTGCCGACGACAAGCTGGAAGCCGCTGACAAGGCCAAAAAACTGGCCGACATCGATGCCGAGCTGGCCAAGTTGCAAGAGCGCCTGACCTTGCTGGAAAAGACCAACGCCGAGAAGAGCGCGGCCAACGCCGGTTGATTCATGGCGCAGTAACTGTGGGAGCGAGCTTGCTCGCGATGAGGGCGGCACATTCAACATTGATGCCGGCTGATTCACCGCTATCGCGAGCAAGCTCGCTCCCACAGGTTTTTGCACCAGGCATAACTTTTTTAGAGAAACCACATGACCACTCTGCACGCTGAAGCTGTTGGCAAGCGCACCTGGCCGCAGTACCTCGGTTGGGGCCTGTTCCTGGTCCTGCTGGCCTGGGCCTGGCACGGCGCCGAAATGAATCCGATGGCGCTGTACCGCGATTCGGGAAACATGGCGACCTTCGCCGCGGATTTCTTTCCGCCGGACTTCCATGAATGGCGCATGTACCTCAAGGAAATGATCGTCACCGTTCAAATCGCCCTGTGGGGCACGGTGCTGGCGATTGTCTGCTCGGTGCCGCTGGGCATTCTCTGCTCGGAAAACATCACGCCGTGGTGGATTCACCAGCCCCTGCGCCGGGTGATGGATGCGTTCCGTTCGATCAACGAAATGGTGTTTGCCATGTTGTTCGTGGTGGCCGTCGGCCTGGGTCCGTTTGCCGGGGTACTGGCGCTGTGGATCAGCACCACCGGTGTGCTCGCCAAGCTATTCGCCGAAGCCGTGGAAGCGATTGATCCGGGACCGGTCGAAGGCGTTCGCGCTACCGGCGCCAGTGCCTTGCAAGAGGTGATCTACGGGGTCATCCCGCAAGTGATGCCGCTGTGGGTGTCCTACGCGCTGTACCGCTTCGAGGCCAACGTGCGTTCGGCGACGGTGGTGGGAATGGTCGGCGCCGGTGGGATCGGGGTGATCCTGTGGGAGAACATCCGCGCCTTCCAGTTTGTGCAGACCTGCGCGGTGCTGCTGGTGATCATCGTAGTCGTCAGCCTGATCGACATCCTCTCGCAACGCCTGCGTAAGCAGTTCATCTGATTTTTCGGAGGGGTGCCTGCGGGCGCTTTTTTTAAAGCATGCAGTTGTCTAGACAAGATGAGCCGGTGTACCGCGAATTGGCCGACATCCTGCGGCGGGAGCTGGCGGATTACCGCGCCGGGGATTTCCTGCCGGGCGAGGTGATGTTGGCCGAACGCTTCGGGGTCAACCGCCATACCTTGCGCCGCGCCATCGATGAATTGGTGTTCGAAGGCAGCCTGTTGCGCCGCCAGGGGAAGGGCACCCAGGTGCTGGAGCGGCCGCTGATTTATTCGATGACCGCCGACAGTGCCTACAGCCAGTCGCTGTCGGCCCAGGGGCATGGCGTCGAGGCGGTGTTGCTCAAGCGCCGCTACTGCTTCGCCAGCCGTGAAGAGGCGCAGCATCTGGGCATTGCCGAGATGGCGCCGATGATCGAGTTGCAGACGCTGCGCAAGCTCGACAACCAGCCGGTAAGCCTGATCCGCCATCGCTACTGTGCCAGCCACGCGCCGCTGCTGGCCGACTACAACGGCGGTTCCCTGCGCCAATACCTGCGCGAACGGGACCTGCCGCTGACCCGCACCCAGAGCCTGATCGGCGCTCGTTTGCCCAACCGCGAAGAAGCCGCGTTGCTGCTGATGCCCCGGCATCTGCCGGCCCTGAGCGTGTTCACCCTTTCCCGCGATCGCGACGGCCGTGCCGTGGAGCTGGCCCAGTCCACCAGCCGTTCGGATCGCTTCCAGTACCAGGTCGTCACCTGATGGAGAACGTAATGCACAACCCTGTTCCTCATACCGAACGGCAGCACTGGATCGGTGTGCTGGCCCGCGCCAGCCGCAGTGAATTGCAGTCCTTCGAAGCCGCTTTGCGCGATGTCGAGTACCAACTGATCCGCGCCCCGGAAATCGGCATGACCCTGGTCCGTGGCCGCATGGGCGGTAACGGCGCGCCGTTCAACGTCGGCGAAATGAGCGTGACCCGTTGCGTGGTGCGCTTGGCTGACGGTCGTACTGGCTACAGCTATTTGGCGGGGCGCGACAAGGTCCACGCCGAACTGGCCGCCCTTGCCGACGCGCATTTGCAGGGCGCGCAACAGCGCTATTGGCTTGCGGAAATGATCACGTCGCTGGCGACCGCTCAGGCTGAGCGCCGGGCACAAAAAGAGGCGGAAACCGCCGCCACCAAAGTCGAATTCTTCACCCTCGTGCGAGGAGAAAACTGATGAGCGCACAGTTGTTGCAACCGGCGTTCGCCGACCCGGTGCTGGATACCCAGCGCGGATTTCGCGCTGCACTCAAGGCCTTGGCCGGCCCCGGTCTGATCCAGACGCTGCACGCCTCGCCGAGCCTCGAAGGCTTGGCGCCCGCGACCTATGCACTGTGCCTGGCGCTGCTCGATGTCGACACGCCGCTGTGGCTGGCGCCGTCCTTCGACACGCCGCTGATCCGCGCCAACCTGGCGTTCCACTGTGGTTGCCCGTTGACCGCCAAGCGTGAAGACGCGCGGTTCGCCTTGCTTGCTGCTGAAGATCTGCTCGACCTGAGCGGTTTCGACACGGGCAACGATCGTTATCCCGACCAGTCCTGCACGTTGCTCATTCAACTGGCAAGCCTCGACGGCGGGGCAGGGCTGCTGTGGCGCGGGCCGGGCATCGAAAGCGAACACTGCATCGCGCTGCCGGTGACCGATGGCTTCTGGCGCGAACGCGAACTGCGCAACGAATTCCCCCGTGGGCTTGACCTGTTTTTCACCGCCGGCCATGACCTGATCGGCCTGCCCCGCAGCACCCGCATCGCAGAGGAGCGCGCCTGATGTACGTAGCCGTCAAGGGTGGCGAACAGGCCATCGACAATGCCCACCGCCTGCTGGCGAAAAAGCGCCGGGGCGATACCTCGGTCGCGGAGCTCGGCGTCGAGCAGATCCGTCAGCAATTGCCGCTGGCGGTGGCGCGGGTGATGAGTGAAGGCTCGCTGTACGACGAAGAACTCGCTGCGCTGGCCATCAAGCAAGCGGCGGGGGATCTGGTGGAAGCGATCTTCCTGCTGCGCGCCTACCGCACCACATTGCCGCGCTTCAGCCCGAGCCTGCCTATCGATACCCAGAACATGCAACTGAGTCGGCGCTTGTCCGCCACGTTCAAGGATGTACCAGGCGGGCAACTGCTGGGCCCGACCTTCGATTACACCCATCGTCTGCTGGACTTTGCGCTGCTGGCCGAAGGCGAATACCCGGGGCCGCAAATCACCCCTAATGCGAGCCTCGAACCTTGTCCGCGAGTCCTCGGTTTGCTGGCGCAGGAAGGCCTGATCAAGACCGAATCGGACAACGGCGAAAGCGTGGCCGACATCACCCGCGACCCGCTGGAGTTGCCAGCCAATCGCGCTCAGCGCCTGCAAGTTCTGGCCCGTGGCGACGAAGGTTTTCTGCTGGCGCTGGGTTATTCGACCCAGCGCGGTTACGGCCGCAATCACCCGTTCGCCGGGGAAATTCGCATCGGTGAAGTCGAGGTGTGGATCGATCCTGAAGAGCTGGGCTTCCCGATCAACCTGGGCAGCATCGAAGTCACCGAGTGCGAAATGGTCAACCAGTTCGTCGGCTCGGCCACGGAGCTGGCGCAGTTCACTCGCGGCTACGGCCTGGCCTTCGGACACGCCGAGCGCAAGGCCATGGGCATGGCGCTGGTCGACCGTGCGCTGCGCGCCGACGAATACAACGAAGAGATCGTCTCGCCAGCCCAGCAGGAAGAGTTCGTGCTGATGCACTGCGACAACGTCGAGGCCGCAGGCTTCGTCTCGCACCTCAAGTTACCTCACTACGTCGACTTCCAGGCCGAACTGGAACTGATCCGCAAACTGCGCAAGCCTGCCGAGGGGCATAACCATGAATGACTTGAGCCAGGCACCGGTGCGCGATGCGGCGTACAACTTCGCCTACCTCGATGAACAGACCAAACGCATGATCCGCCGCGCCTTGCTCAAGGCCGTGGCGATCCCCGGGTACCAGGTGCCGTTCGGTGGCCGCGAGATGCCGTTGCCCTACGGTTGGGGCACCGGCGGCATGCAATTGACCGCCGCGATCCTCGGCGACGATGACGTGCTCAAGGTCATCGACCAGGGCGCGGACGACACCACCAACGCCGTGTCGATTCGCCGCTTCTTCGCCCGCACCGCAGGCGTCGCAACCACCGAAAGCACGCCAGACGCAACGGTGATCCAGACCCGTCACCGCATCCCGGAAACGCCTCTGCATGCTGATCAGATCATGGTCTATCAGGTACCGATTCCCGAGCCACTGCGCTTTATCGAGCCGTCGGAAACCGAGACCCGGACCATGCACGCCCTCAACGATTACGGGGTCATGCACGTCAAACTCTACGAAGACATCGCCACCTTCGGCCACATCGCCACGGCCTATGCCTACCCGGTAATGGTCGACGAGCGCTACGTGATGGACCCGTCGCCGATCCCTAAATTCGACAACCTGAAACTCGACATGAGCCCGGCGCTGATGCTGTTCGGCGCCGGCCGTGAGAAGCGTCTGTACGCGGTGCCGCCGTACACCAAAGTCACCAGCCTCGACTTTGAGGATCACCCCTTCGAAGCGCAGAAGTGGGAAGAGTGCTGCGCGATTTGTGGCAGCCGTGAGTCGTTCCTCGACGAGCTGATTCTCGACGATGCCGGCACCCAGAGCTTCGTCTGTTCCGACACCTATTACTGCGCCCAGCGCGTCAGCCAGCAGGAGCAGGGCCAATGAACCAGGCGCTGAAAAACCAATTGTCCGTGTCCACCGAACCCTTGCTGCGGGTGCGCGATCTGTCGCTGTTGTATGGGCCGGAGAAAGGCTGTCAGGACGTCAGTTTTGATCTGTACCCCGGTGAAGTACTGGGCATTGTCGGAGAGTCCGGTTCGGGCAAGTCGACCTTGCTGTCCTTGCTCAGCGGTCGTCTACCACCGCAACGCGGAAACATCGGTTACCGCGATAAACAGGGCCAATGGCTGGACCTGTACAGCGCCAGTGAAGCCGAGCGCCGCACCTTGCTGCGCACCGAATGGGGCTTCGTCGAACAGAACCCCCGCGACGGTTTGCGCATGGGCGTGTCCGCCGGGGCCAACATCGGCGAACGCCTGATGGCCCAGGGCGTGCGCAATTACCAGCAACTGCGTGGGGCCGGGCTCGATTGGCTGAGCCAGGTGGAAATCGATCCGCAGCGCATCGACGACTTGCCCAGGACCTTCTCCGGCGGCATGCAGCAGCGCCTGCAAATCGCCCGCAACCTGGTGTCCAGTCCACGGTTGGTGTTCATGGATGAGCCGACCGGTGGCCTCGATGTATCGGTGCAGGCGCGCTTGCTCGACCTGCTGCGCGGACTGGTGCGTGAGCTGGACCTCGCCGTGGTGATTGTCACGCACGACCTGGCAGTCGCTCGATTGCTGGCTGACCGTTTGATGGTGATGCGCCGTTCGCGGGTGGTGGAAACCGGGCTGACCGATCAGATCCTCGACGATCCGCAGCACCCTTATTCGCAACTGCTGGTGTCGTCGGTGTTGCAGCCGTGAAGCCCCGTTCAATAGTGGAAAACCCAGCGATGAATACTTTGATCGAGGTCCGTGACCTCTCGAAAGCCTTCACTTTGCATCAGCAGAACGGCGTGGTCCTCAACGTGCTGCGCGCAGTGGATTTCAGTGTGGCGGCCGGCGAATGCCTGGTCCTGCATGGCCAGTCCGGCGCGGGCAAGAGCACCTTGTTGCGCACCCTGTACGGCAACTACCTGCCGGCGGGCGGCAGCATCCGTGTGCAGCACGACGGCCAATGGCGGGAACTGGTGGGCGCCGAGCCCCGGGACATTCTGCAAGTGCGCCAGCGCACCTTGGGTTATGTCAGTCAGTTCCTGCGGGTGATCCCGCGTGTGGCATGTCTGGACGTGGTGATGGAGCCGGCGCTGGCCCGTGGCTGGTCGAAAGAGCAGGTGCAAGCGCGAGCTGAATCATTGCTCAGTCGCCTGAACATCCCGCAACGCCTCTGGCAACTGGCGCCTGGCACCTTCTCCGGTGGCGAGCAGCAGCGGGTCAACATCGCCCGCGGTTTCATGGTGGCGTGGCCGGTGATGTTGCTCGATGAGCCCACGGCCTCCCTCGACGACAACAATCGCCAGGTGGTGCTGGAACTGATGAATGAAGCAAAAGCCGCCGGTGCCGCGCTGATCGGCATCTTCCACGACCGCATCGCCCGCGAGGCGGTTGCCGACCGCCATCTCGACATGACCCCAGCCGCCGTGAACCAAGAGGAATACGCCGATGCCCGTTGAACAGATCCTCAGCAATGCCCAACTGGTTACCGCTGACCGTGTGTTCTACGGCACCGTGGTGCTGCGCGACGGTTTGATCGCCGAGGTCACCGAAGGCCCGAGCCGTTTGCCCCAGGCAATGGACCTCAATGGCGATTACCTGCTGCCGGGTCTGGTGGAACTGCACACCGACAACCTGGAGCGCCACATGACGCCGCGTCCCGGCGTGGACTGGCCGTCTGTGCCGGCGGTGCTCAGTCACGATGCGCAGATCATCGCGGCGGGCATCACCACGGTGTTCGATGCAGTGTCCATCGGCGATGTGAACCCCAAGGGCAATCGCATGCAGAAACTGCCGGCGATGCTAGACGCCATCTCCAAAGCCTCCGACGCCGGGCTGACCCGCGCCGAACACCGTTTGCACCTGCGCTGCGAACTGTGCCACCCGGACACCCTCAGCGTGTTTCGCGATCTGGTGGAGAACCCGCTGGTGCAATTGGTGTCGGTGATGGACCACTCGCCGGGTCAGCGCCAGTTCGTGCTGGAATCCAAGTACCGTGAGTACTACATGGGCAAATACCACCTGACCACCACGCAGATGGACGAATTCATCACGCTGCAAATGGCCAACTCGCGCACCTACAGCGACCGCTACCGCGCGGCGATCGTCGAGCACTGCCTGGCCCTTGGCCTGTCGGTGGCCAGCCATGATGACGCGACCCTGGCCCATGTCGAGGAGTCGGCGCGCTACGGCATGACCATCGCCGAGTTCCCGACCACCGTCGAGGCCGCGCGCGGTTGTCGGGAGCGCGGCATGAGTGTGTTGATGGGCGCACCGAACATCGTGCGCGGCGGGTCGCACTCGGGTAACGTGGCCGCCTTCGATCTGGCCGCTGAAGGTTTGCTGGATATTCTGTCCAGCGACTACTACCCGGCGAGCCTGCTGCAATCGGCGTTCGCGCTGGCGGCGCAGAGTGAGCGGATCGGTCTGGCCGAAGCGGTGCGCATGGTCAGCCTGAATCCGGCCCGGGCCGCCGGGCTGAACGATCGTGGCGAGATTGCACCGGGCCTGCGGGCCGATCTGCTGCAAGCGCGCAGTCAGGACGGTCTGCCGGTGGTCCAGCAAGTATGGCGACAAGCGAAGAGGGTGTTTTGATGGCGGGCAGGTTGATTTATCTCATCGGGCCTTCAGGTTCGGGCAAGGACAGCCTGTTGGATGCGGCGCGAACGCGGTTGGCCGAACGCGGCTGCCGTATCGTGCGGCGGGTCATTACACGCTCGGCGGAAGCGGTGGGCGAGGCGGCGCTCGGTGTCAGCCCGCAGCAGTTTGCCGAAATGGAAGCAGACGGCGCGTTTGCCCTGAGCTGGCACGCCAATGGCCTGTCCTATGGCATCCCGCGGGAAATCGACGACTGGCTGGCCGCCGGGCACGACGTGCTGGTCAATGGCTCGCGGGGGCATTTGCAGAAAACCCGCGAGCGCTATCCGAATGTGCTGGTGCTGTTGCTGACCGTGAGTCAGGCGGTGTTGTGCGAGCGCTTGCTGGCGCGCGGACGAGAGTCCGTGGCCGAGATTGATGCCCGGCTGGCGCGCAATGCCCGCTTCAACCAGCGTGTGCTCGCCGACAACGACCCAACGCTGCATGTGCTGGATAACTCCGGGGCACTGGAGCATACGGTGGAACACATGCTTGCCTGCATTGATGGCCAGGCTGCATGCGCCTGACGTTGCTGGGCACCGGCGATGCCCGACAAGTCCCGGTCTACGGCTGCGAATGTGTGGCTTGCGAAGTGGCCCGCCTCGATCCGCGCTTGCAGCGTCGACCGTGCAGCGCGCTGATCGAGTGCGGTGATCAGCGCTGGTTGATCGACAGTGGTTTGCCTGACCTGTGCGAACGTTTCCCGCCGCGCAGTTTCAACGGCATTCTCCAGACCCATTACCACGCCGATCATGCCCAGGGCCTGTTGCATATGCGCTGGGGCCAGGGCCTGGTGATTCCGGTCCACGGTCCCGTGGACCCGGAAGGCCTGGCCGACCTCTACAAACACCCCGGCATTCTCGATTTCAGCCGACCGTTCGACGCTTTCGAAACCCGGCAGTTCGCTGCGCTCAGCGTCACCGCGTTGCCGCTGCAACACTCGAAACCGACCCTCGGTTATCTGCTGGAAGGAGAAGGACGGCGAATTGCCTACCTGACCGACACCGTAGGCCTGCCGCCAGACACGTTGAGCTGGCTGCGGCGTGAACCACTGGATGTGCTGGTGCTGGATTGCTCCATGCCACCTCAACCCCAGGCCCCGCGTAATCACAACGATCTGAACCTGGCCTTGCAGTGCATTGACGAGTTGCAGCCGAAGTCGGCGGTATTGACCCATGTCGGGCATACCCTGGATGCCTGGCTGATGGAACATCGGGGTGAGTTGCCGGCGAATGTCAGGGTGGGGTTTGATGGGTGTGTGTTGTAGGCGCGGGTGCATTTGCGCACCTAAAGCATCGCTCGAAAATCGTTGAGTGCCTTGACCGACTGAACCAGACCCTGGCGCAACAGAAGGTCGAGATAATGGGCAACATCCATAGGCGGCGTCTTCAGCTGTTCGCGTTGACGCTGAGCGGCAGCGACCACTGCCGCAGGGTCAAGGTCAAAGAGGTTATCGACGAATTCGTCAGGGTGCTGAGCTTCAATTCCGTAGGGCGCCAATACTGTGGCGGGAAAGTCTTTGTGATTGAACGTAACGATGACACTGGCGTTGCAACGGATTGCAGCAGCCAGGACATGTCGGTCGTCCATATCTGGCAGTGACAGCCCTCCAACCAGCTCCTCGTATCCGTACACGCAAGCGTCAGGTATGGCCCGATCCATTAACCCGGATGTGCGATCCAGTTGCTCTACCGTCAGGTCCGGGCGGTTTTTCAGTAGATTACGTTTCCATTCATTGTGTATTTCCATTGACCATCGCGCCCTGAATCGCCCGGAGAGCGCGAGCCACATCAGAAAGTCTCTCAAGGGAGCGGGGTAAAGCACGCAAGCGTCATATACAGCGGTAAATGAAGTGTGCCTCACTCGTATCCTGTCCTTAACGCCTGTGCCTGCTCGGCGAGAAGCATCATTGCCTGCTCGCTGGCGGTGTCGCGCCGGTTTTTATAGTCCATCAAATCGGCAAAGCGCACACGTCGGTGCTTGCCGGTTTTGTGGTAGGACAGTTCGCCGGATTCGAGCAGTTTGATCAGGTGTGGGCGTGAGACATTGAGCAGGTCCGCCGCTACTTGCGTAGTCAGTTCAGCATGGACCGGGACTACTTTCACTGCGTTACCGGCTGCGAGCTCCGCCAGAATATCGACTAGCAGCCGGAGTGCCGAGGTGGGCAGTTCGATGTTGTGCGCTTCGTTCTGCTCATCGAATATCTGGATGTGCTGAGTTTCGAACTGGGTGGCGAGATAGGCAGCCAGGGTGCGTTGCCCCTCGATTGCGGCCTGTATTTCGTGCTTCTCAGGCAAATTGATTGGCGGATGAATGACGGTCGACATGACGGTTTCCAATATTCTGAATAATCGATGCCAGCAGGCTATTCGAATTAATCGAAAATCGCAATAAACGAAACAGATGCTTTCAAACCTCGTTCATCAACAACCCCTGCACATACTCCATAAACGCCCGAGCCTTGGCGCTGGCCATTCTCCCGGTGGGGAACACCGCCCACAGATCCAGGTTCGGCAGTGTCCAGTCCTTCATCACTTCCCGGACTGAACCGTCGGCCAGTTCCGGCGCGAACATCCATTGCGAGGCCATGGTCAGCCCTTGATGGGCCAGCACGGCTTCACGCAGGCCTTCGGCGGCGTTGACGCGGATCCGGCCGCTGATGTTCACCGACTGCTCCTCGCCGGCCTTGTTGAACTGCCAACTGGCGCCGCCACCGAGGGTGTAGAGGATGGCCTGATGCTTGCGCAGGCCGGCGGGGCAAGTGGGCTCGCCGTGTTTTTCAAAGTAGGCCGGTGTGCCCAGTACCATGCGCCGGCATTCGGCGATCTTGCGGGCGGTCAGGCCCGAGTCGTTCAACACGCCCATGCGCAGGGCGATATCGATGCCTTCTTCCACCAGGTTGACGTTGCGATCATCGAGCATCAGGTCGATGTCCAGCGCCGGGTTTTGCTCCAGGAAGGGCCCCAGGTGCGGAACGATGTGCAGCCGGCCGAAGGTGACAGGCGCGCAGATGCGCAGGTTGCCACTGAGCCCTCTGGCGGAACCCCGTGCGGCGTTATCGGCCTCGTCGGCTTCTTCGATGGCGCGCCTGGCCCGTTCGAAAAAGGCCAGCCCGGCCTCGGTGGGCGTCAGGCCCCGGGTCGAACGCAGCAACAGCCGCACCGCCAACCGCGATTCGAGTTGCGCGATGGTTTTCGACACGGCCGGCTGGCCGATACTCAAGCGCCGGGCGGCGGCGGAAAACGAACCGGTTTCCACCACGAGGACGAAGGTTTCCATTGCGCCGAGGCGGTCCATTGAAGGTCCTTGTGTAAAATCTGGAGGATGTCGCAAGTCCATTGTGGGAGCGAGCTTGCTCGCGATGACGGCAGTACCTTCACCATTGATGTGGCTGACAGTCCGCTATTGCGAGCAAGCTCGCTCCCACATTGGATGGGTGTTGGTTAGTTAGAAAGCAGCCTTGCCCACCGAAGCACCACCATCGACAAACAGCGTCTGTCCGGTGATGAACCCGCTTTGCTCCGACAACAGAAACGTAATCGCCGAGGCGATTTCCTGTGGTTGTCCCAGGCGACCCATCGGCACGCTGGCCAGATACCGCGCTTCACCTTCACTGCCCGGCGGATTGTTGGCGCGGAACAGTTCGGTTTCGGTCGGCCCCGGCGCCACGGCGTTTACCGTGATACCACTTTGCGCCAGCTCCAGCGCCCACGAGCGGGTGAAGCTGACCAGCGCAGCCTTTGCCGCCGCATACGCCGTGCGCTGGGTAATCCCGAGTACCGTCAGGCTGGAGATGTTGACCACCCGGCCCCAACCCTTGGCGCGCATGTTCGGCAACAGCGCCTGAGTGGCCTGCAAGGCCGAATGCAGATTGACCCGCATCACGTCGTCAAAGGTATCCAGATCGATTTCGCCGAGCGCTTGCGCACGCACCAGGCCGACGTTGTTCACCAATCCATCGAACTCGTAGACCCTGGCCAACTCCTCCAGCACTTCTCGGGTCAGCTTGCGGTCGCTCAGGTCCAGCGGAAACAGGATGCCCGGGAACGTCAGGTCGGGTTTGCGGGCAATGCCCACCACACGATGACCGGCCCGGTCCAGGTGCTCGGCCACCGCCCGGCCAATGCCTTTGCTGGCGCCGGTGATGAGAAAGGTACGTCGGGTCATGGCAACTCCTTGTAAGGGCATGCCGCCGGCCGGGCGGCACTTGAACGGGTCAGCCGCGATTCGCATCCAGCATCGCTTCAGGCTCTGGACGCTGAGTGTAATCGGGAATGGCAGGGCTTTCATCACACTCTGTAAAACAACCGGACGTCGCACTTCGGTTTTTTGTGCTTGAGTAAAGATAACTCTAGGGTTATTTTTGTTTTTGCCAAGCAAGGAGGCTGGTGGTGCAGAGCAGGCTATTGATCAAGGAGTTGGTGGAAGCGGGTTGGACCCTGGACCGGGTCACTGGCAGTCATCACATCTTCACGCACCCTTACAACCCGTACACCATTCCCGTCCCTCATCCAAAAAAGGATTTACCGATCGGGACGGTCAAGAGCATCAGGCGGCGAGCCGGGCTTTACTGCCCGCCAGCCAGTTACGCAGGAGATCCATAATGCAATATCCAATCTGTATCGAATGGGGCGACGAGAACACCGCCATCGGTATCCAGATCCCCGATATTCCAGGTGCGGTGACCGCCGGGGATACCTTTGAAGAGGCTTACAACGCAGCTGTCGAAATTGCCCACATCATGCTGCAGGAGATGGCGGCGGACGGCGATACGATTCCGATGCCGACTTCGGCGGCATTGCACCGCGGCAATCCGGAATTCGCCGACATGGGCTGGGGCATGCTGGAACTGGACATCTCGCCGTACATGGGCAAGACCGAGAAGGTCAACGTCACGCTGCCCGGCTATGTGATCCAGCGCATCGACCGCTATGTGCGCGAGCACAATGTCAAAAGCCGCTCCTCCTTTCTGGCGGATGCGGCGATGGAGAAGTTGGTTCGGCAATAAGTTGTCTCAGTCAGATCGCCTTCGCGGGCAAGCCCGCTCCCACAAGGTTGGCGAAAAACCTGTGGGAGCGGGCTTGCCCGCGAAGCTTTTGAGGCCTTAAGCCGTCGCCAATGAAGCCTTCGGCGAAACACTCAAAAACCGCAGCAACGCCAACAGCGGAAATGCGCTGCCGACGATCACGATCCACAACCAGCCGCCGTGTTCGTACACCACGCTGGCCACCGAAGAGCCGAAGGCGCCGCCGATGAAGATGCTGGTCATGTACAGCGCATTCAGGCGGCTGCGGCTTTTGCCGTCGAGGGTGTAGACCGCACGTTGGCCCAGGACCATGTTCATTTGCACGCAGAAGTCGAGCACCACGCCGGTCACCGCCAGGCCGATGACGCTGTAGGCCGGATGGATAAACGCCGGTATGAAACTCAGGCTGGCGAACAGCAGGGCCAGCAATGACGCGATGCGGGTATGACCGGCATCGGCCAGGCGTCCGGCGATGGGCGCGGCAATCGCGCCGATGGCGCCCACCAGGGCGAAAATCGCGATCTCGCTTTGCGACAAACCGTGATTGCGTGCCAGTTCCAGTGGCACGGCAGTCCAGAACAGGCTGAAGGTGGCAAACATGCAGCCCTGGTAAAACGCCCGCTGGCGCAGCACCGGTTGTTTGCGCAACAGCGTCCACAGCGAGCCCAGCAATTGGCCATAGGACGCGCTGTGATCAGGTTCACGCTTGGGAATGGTCACGGCCAGCACGATGCTGATGGCCGCCATCAACACCGCGGCAATCATGAACATCGCCCGCCAGCCGAAGTGGTCGGCCACCACGCTGGACACCGGCCGGGCCAGCAGAATGCCGAGCAACAAACCGCCCATGATCCCGCCCACCACACGGCCACGGGTTTCTTCCGGCGCCAGGTGCGCGGCCAGTGGAATCAGGATCTGCACCGACACCGAACTGAACCCCACCAACAGCGAAATCAACAAAAACACGTTCGGCTGATCGGTGAACGCCGCCCCCAGCAGGCTGACAATCGCCACCAGCGTGGTGATGATCATCAGTCGGCGGTTCTCCAGCAGATCCCCCAGCGGCACCAGGAAAAACAGCCCCAGCGCATAGCCGATCTGGGTCAGGGAAACGATCAGGCTGGCCATGGTGTTGGTCAGGCCGATGTCCGGAGCGATCAGGCCGATGATCGGCTGGGCGTAGTAGATGTTGGCGACAATCGCGCCGCAGCAGAAGGCGAACAGCAGCACCATGCCTCGGGTCATTGTCGCGGTGTCGTGGGACACCTGGGTCGCTGGGTTCATAACGGGTCTCGCTGTACGGAAAGGAATGCGCGCAGGCTAATGGGCTGACTGAAACGGCGGAAGCGGGATTGGAGTGATAGCAATCATTCCATTGCGGAATGACTGACGAACGCGTGTGTCGCCCGTCGAAGAGCCTTGCGTCAGAACTATGGAGGTGAATGATACATTCACTTGTCAACCTGATACCGGCGGATCGCAGCCTGTTGAAAGTGGGCGTGAAGATCGTGACCTTTGTGACCCAGGGCGCTGACGGCACGCTCACCGCTCAATCCATCTCGGCGGGCAAGGATGGCGTGACGCCGCCGATGTAGTCTTTGCAGGTCTGACCGACTATCCGAAGAAATGCCCACATTTGCCTGACAACTAGAATCAACAGGGGGATCACTTCAACGCGTCCTTTCAAGCGGGAGTATCACGATGAAAATCGTATCTTCGCTGGCGTTGGTGGTAGCGGTTGGGTCGATCTCCGGGTGCTCGACGGTGCCTGATCGTCAGGTCACCAACGTTCCCCTGAACGCTACTTCCATCAATGCCGGGAATATCGCCCGGCCCATCATGATGTCCGACGGTAATGCAACGGTGTTCTGGTTCGCGGTCAGTGGCGAAAGCATGGGCAGTGCTTTGCCGGGCCGTTTGCAGGCTTATATCTATCCGGGAAGCTGTGCGAGCCTGGGTGCGAAACCGGCCTATGACATGAACGACGGTCCGAATGCGCGCTTCTATTCAGCGGCGTCGCACCAGTACTTCTGGAAAAGCGCACCGGTCGCCTACGAAACACTTCGAGCGGGCGGGTATTCGTTGGTTGTGCGTGAAAGCCCGGCCAACGGAAACCAGAATATTTTCTGCGGCAACCTGAGCTGAAACAGCAGGTGAAAAACTGTGGGAGCGAGCTTGCTCGCGATGACATTTGTACAGTCAACATCATCGTTGACTGCCATGACGCCATCGCGAGCAAGCTCGCTCCCACAGGAGTTGCAGTGTTCAGGTAATTACTGACCGCTATAGACCTGGTCGAAAACCCCGCCATCATTGAAGTGGGTCTTCTGCACTGTGCGCCAGTCACCGAAGGTTTTCTCCACCGACAGGAAGTCCACTTTCGGGAAGCGGTCGGTGTACTTGGCCAGCACGGCCGGGTCACGCGGGCGCAGGTAGTTCGCCGCGGCAATCTCCTGGCCTTCCGGCGACCACAGGTACTTCAGGTATTCCTCGGCCGCTGCACGGGTGCCTTTCTTGTCGACGGTCTTGTCGACCACCGACACCGGTGGCTCGGCTTCGGCGGAAACGCTTGGGTAGATGACTTCGAACTGATCACGGCCGAACTCGCGGGCGATCATTTCCGCTTCGTTCTCGAAGGTCACCAGCACGTCGCCGATCTGGTTGGTCATGAAGGTGGTGGTGGCGGCACGGCCACCGGTATCGAGCACCGGCGCTTGCTTGAACAGCTTGCCGACGAAGTCTTTGGCCTTGTTCTCGTCGCCGCCGTTTTTCAGCACGTAGCCCCAGGCCGAGAGGTAGGTATAGCGACCGTTACCGGACGTTTTCGGGTTCGGGACGATGACCTGGACGCCATCCTTGAGCAGGTCAGGCCAGTCTTTCAGGGCTTTCGGGTTGCCCTTGCGCACGATGAACACGGTGGCCGAGGTGAACGGCGCGCTGTTGTTCGGCAGGCGCGTGACCCAGTTGTCCGGGACCAGTTTGCCGTTGTCCGCCAGGGCGTTGATGTCGGTGGCCATGTTCATGGTGATGACATCGGCCGGCAGGCCGTCGATGACCGAACGCGCCTGTTTGCTGGAGCCGCCGAAGGACATTTGCAGGACGATGTTTTCGTTGTGCTCGGCTTGCCAGTGTTTCTGGAACGCAGTGTTGTAGTCCTTGTAGAAATCTCGCATCACGTCGTAGGAAACGTTGAGCAGGGTCGGTGCGGCCTGGGCGATGTTGCCCAGGGCCAGGCCAGCGGCGAGAAGCGAGGCGCCAAAGAGTTTTTTCACTGCGAATTCCTTTTGATGTAGGAGCTGCCGTAGGCTGCGATCTTTTGACTTTGATTTTCAAGATCAAAAGATCGCAGCCTACGGCAGCTCCTACGGCTTATTTATTAGTTATCAACGAGGTGTCGACTATAGCCGGGCTCGTTTAGTCCCTTAAAGATTAAAAAGCTCTTTGCTTATTCCAGTTTTTTGAACAGTGCATTGCCACAACGTGAGCAGAACGACGCCTCGGGTTCATGGCTGTCCTTGGCACACACCGGGCAGTCGCGATGCTGCTGGCCGCCACGCATGGCCGTGGCCAGTTCGGCGGTGAAAATCCCGGTGGGCACGGCAATGATCGAGTAACCGGTGATCATCACCATCGACGAGATGACCTGGCCCAGTGCAGTCTTGGGCACGATGTCGCCGTAACCGACGGTGGTCAGGGTCACGATAGCCCAGTAAATGCCCTTGGGAATGCTGGTGAAGCCATGTTGCGGGCCTTCGACCACATACATCAGGGTGCCGAACACGATGACCAGAGTGCAGACGCTGAGCAGGAACACGAGGATTTTCTGCTTGCTGCCACGCAGGGCATCGAGCAGGTAGTGGGCTTGCTTGAGGTACGGGCCAAGCTTGAGCACGCGGAAGATCCGCAGCATCCGGATGACCCGGATGATCAGCAGGTACTGGGCATCGCTGTAGTACAGCGCGAGGATGCCGGGCACGATGGCCAGCAGGTCCACCAGCCCTTAGAAACTGAAGGCATAGCGCAGGGGCTTGGGCGAGCAGTACAGGCGCAGGATGTACTCGCCGAGGAAGATCACCGTGAAGCCCCACTCGATGTACGCCAGCAGGCTGGCGTAGTTCTGGTGGACGTCATCGATGCTGTCCAGGATCACCACCACCAGGCTGGCGAGGATGATCAGCAGCAGGGTGGAGTCGAAGCGTCGACCGGCAACGGTGTCGGTCTGGAAAATAATCACGTACAGGCGGTTACGCCACGTGTCGTTGCTGTTCATGCACATCGCCTTGGCCGCAAATCAGCGCAGCCTAGGTTGATTCTCCCCGGGAGCGCAAGGCGCGCTTTCGACCGTGGCTTTGCCGAACATTTGAACAACGCTGCGAATCAGCCAGCCGGCAAGAATGAACGGAGCGGTCAGTGTGGGCAGACCGATGGCGGCAAACACCGGCGTCAGCAACAGCGCCAGGCCGATGCCTACCAATGGCAGCCACGGTTGGCGACGCTGCGAGCTGAAGGCGAGGGCGGCCAGCACGGCGTTATAGCCACCGAGGCCGAGCAGTGCGGTATAGAAATCGTGGTGCAACAGGCTCCAGCCCATGCCCGCGACAGAGGCCAACAACGCCCAGCAGAAGGCGCGGCGATCAGCGATCAGCAGACCGGCGGCAATCATCGCACCGGCCAGCGGATGACCGAGGAACATCACCTGGCCAACGCCTTTGAGTGGCGCTGCGAGCATGTTCAGGGTGCTGACTTCGATCAAATGCGGCTCTGTCGAGGGCGTGGCGAAGCACAGCAGCAACCAGCCCAGTCCGACGAAGGGCGCGGTGTAGGCCGGCAGGCATTGGCTGAACCGGACCCGCTTGAGCCACTGTTGGGTGACCATCGCGCTCAGGCCTCCGGCGGCCAGAATCAGTGGCGGCATCATCGCCGACCAGGGGAAATACAGGCTCAGTAACAGTCCGAGCAGCACGCCGTTGTAGCTGAACAACCCGGCCTGACGATCAGCCTTGGCATAGTTGCGGCGTTGCGCGGTGAGCAGGCCGGCGACACCGCCGAGCAAGGCGCCGCCAAGCAAGGCGGGCGCAGTGAACAAAATGGCCAGGACGCACAGCAGGCCGCACAGCGGATTGCGCTGGAGAAAGATCTGGCTGAAGCCGTTGAGCAATGCTTCGGCCCAGTCGGGGCAGTGGGTGTTGAAATGGTTGGCAGGCATGATGAGGTCTGTGGTGTTTCCGGTGAATCGTGTCGCCTGCTTCGCGAGCAAGCCCGCTCCCACATTGAATCTTTGTTCAGTCATTGATTCTGTGGTGCACACAGATCAACTGTGGGAGCGGGCTTGCTCGCGAAGAGGCCGGTATGGGCGCTAGATCAATGTCTCGATACGTAGTGAGTTAGTCGACCCCGGCTGGCCAAAGGGCACACCTGCTGTGATCAACAGCGTGTCGCCACGCTGTGCCATGCCCTGGGCCTGTGCGATCTCCAGTGCTGTCGAGCAGACTTCATCGACCTGACGCAGACGATCGTTGACCACTGAGTGCACACCCCACGCCACGCTAAGGCGACGGGCGGTCTGCAGGTTCGGCGTCAGGTTGAGGATCGGCACCGTCGGCCGCTCCCGCGCCGCACGCAGGCTCGAAGCGCCGGACTCGCTGTAGTTCACCAGCACCGCCACCGGCAGCACGTTGCTGATGCGGCGAATGGCGCAGCTGATCGCGTCGGAAACAGTCGCCTCGGCTTTCGGTCGGCTGACGTCGAGTTGAGTCTGATAGTCCGGACCGTTTTCCACCTGGCGGATGATCTTGCTCATCATCTGCACGGCTTCGAGCGGGTATTCGCCGGACGCGGTTTCCGCCGACAGCATCACCGCGTCCGCGCCTTCGGCCACGGCATTGGCCACATCGGTGACTTCGGCGCGGGTTGGCGCCGGTGAGAAGCGCATCGACTCCAGCATCTGGGTTGCCACCACCACCGGTTTGCCGAGCTGACGGCAGGTGCTGATGATGTTCTTCTGGATCTGCGGCACGCTTTCGGCCGGCACTTCCACGCCCAGGTCACCCCGGGCGACCATGATCGCGTCGCACAGTTCGGCGATCTCGCGCAGTTGTTCGACGGCCGAGGGCTTCTCGATCTTGGCCATCAGGAACGCCTTGTCGCCGATCAGGGAGCGGGCTTCACGGATGTCATCGGGACGTTGCACGAATGACAGCGCCACCCAGTCCACACCGAGCTCCAGACCGAAGGTCAAGTCGCGGCGATCCTTGGCGGTCAGCGGGCTCAGGTCGAGCACCGCTTGCGGTACGTTCACGCCTTTGCGGTCCGACAGTTCGCCGCCGTTGAGCACGGTGGTGTCGATGGCGTCGGCGTACTTGGTCACTACCCGCAGACGCAACTTGCCGTCGTCCAGCAGCAGGTCCATGCCCGGCTCCAGTGCGGCGATGATTTCCGGGTGGGGCAGGTTGACCCGGCGCTCATCGCCCGGCGTGGCATCGAGGTCCAGGCGCAAGGCCTGGCCGCGTACCAGTTGCACCTTGCCTTCGGCGAACTTGCCGACCCGCAGTTTCGGGCCTTGCAGGTCCATCAGGATGCCCAATGGATAATTGAGCTGGCGCTCGACTTCACGAATCCACTGAAAACGCTGGGCGTGGTCGGCGTGATCGCCATGGCTGAAGTTCAGGCGGAAGATGTTGACCCCGGCCAGCACCAGCTCACGGATGGCGTCGATGCCGTCGGTGGCCGGGCCGAGCGTGGCGAGGATTTTGACCTTTTTATCAGGCGTCATGTTTAGTGCTCTCAAGGATCAGAATGGCGCGGAAGTCGTTGACGTTGGTACGGGTCGGCTCGGTGACGATCAGGGCGTCCAGCGCCTCGAAGTAGCCGTAACCGTTGTTGTTGTCCAACTCGTCGCTGGCGCTCAGGCCCAGGGCGGCAGCACGGGCGTAACTGTCCGGGGTCATGATCGCGCCGGCGTTGTCTTCGGAACCGTCGATGCCGTCGGTGTCACCGGCCAGCGCGTAGACACCGGGCAAGCCCTTGAGGCTGTCGGTCAGGCTCAGCAGGAACTCGGCATTGCGTCCGCCACGGCCATTGCCGCGCACGGTCACGGTGGTTTCACCGCCAGAGAGAATCACGCATGGCGCCGCCAGCGGCTGGCCATGCAGGACGATCTGCCGTGCGATGCCGGCGTGGACTTTCGCCACCTCGCGGGATTCGCCTTCAAGGTCGCCGAGGATCAGCGGACTGAACCCGGCCTGACGGCATTTCACTGCCGCCGCTTCAAGGGATTGCTGCGGACGGGCGATCAACTGGAAATGACTGCGGGCCAGGCTCGGGTCGCCGGGTTTGACGGTCTCCGACTCGGGGCTTTGCAGCCAGGTGCGCACCGAGGCCGGAACCTCGATGGCGTAGCGTTTGAGGATCGCCAGCGCTTCGGCCGACGTGCTCGGGTCGGCCACGGTAGGGCCGGAGGCGATGACCGTGGCGAGGTCGCCCGGCACATCGGAAATCGCATAGGTGTAGACCGTGGCAGGCCAGCAGGCTTTGCCCAGGCGGCCGCCCTTGATCGCCGAGAGGTGCTTGCGCACGCAGTTCATCTCGCCGATGGTCGCGCCGGATTTGAGCAGGGCTTTGTTGATCGACTGCTTGTCGGCCAGGGTGATGCCTTCGGCCGGCAGTGCCAGGAGGGCAGAGCCACCACCGGAGAGCAGGAAGATCACGCGGTCGGATTCGTTCAGGTCGCTGACCAGTTCCAGCACGCGCTTGGCCACGGCCAGGCCAGCGGCATCAGGCACCGGATGCGCGGCTTCGACCACTTCGATTTTTTCGCAAGGTGCGCCGTGACCGTAACGGGTCACCACCAGGCCGCAGATTTCACCCTGCCAGCAGCGCTCGACCACCTGTGCCATGGCGGCTGCGGCTTTGCCGGCGCCAATGACGATTACACGACCGCTGCGGTCGGCAGGCAGATGGGCTTCGAGGACTTGTTGCGGATGCGCCGCGTCGATGGCTGTGGCAAACAGCTCGCGCAGCAATTGTTGCGGATCGACCGACATGGCGGGCTCCCGGAATTCTTGTTATTGGGGGAACGCAACCTGCGGCAACTCTGGGTCGGTTACCCATTTGGTGGGATGAACCGGATCCTGTAGGAGCTGCCGCAGGCTGCGATCTTGTTGCGGATAACGCTGTATGCGGAGAGATGTCAGATCAAGATCAAAAGATCGCAGCCTTCGGCAGCTCCTACTTGCGAATCGAGAAGTTCGCCATGTGTTCCAGGCCCTTGATCAGCGCCGAGTGGTCCCAGTTGCTGCCACCGATGGCCGCGCAGGTGCTGAACACTTGCTGGGTGTTGGCGGTGTTCGGCAGGTTGATGTTCAGCTCCTTGGCGCCTTGCAGGGCCAGATTCAGGTCCTTCTGGTGCAGGCTGATGCGGAAGCCTGGATCGAAGGTGCCCTTGATCATGCGCTCGCCGTGCACTTCGAGGATCTTCGAGGACGCGAAACCGCCCATCAGTGCTTCACGCACCTTGGCTGGATCGGCACCGTTTTTCGAAGCGAACAGCAGAGCTTCAGCCACGGCCTGGATGTTCAGGGCCACGATGATCTGGTTGGCCACCTTGGCGGTTTGACCGTCGCCGTTGCCACCGACCAGGGTGATGTTCTTGCCCATGGCCTGGAACAGCGGCAAGGCGCGTTCGAAGGCGTCGGCATCGCCGCCGACCATGATGCTCAGGGTCGCAGCCTTGGCGCCGACTTCACCGCCGGATACCGGGGCGTCGAGGTATTGCGCGCCTTTTTCGTTGATTTTGGCCGCGAAAGCCTTGGTGGCAGTCGGCGAGATCGAGCTCATGTCGATGACCACTTTGCCTTTGCCCACGCCGGCAGCGATGCCGTCGGCACGGAACAGCACGTCATCGACCTGCGGGGTATCGGGCACCATGACGATGATGAACTCGGCTTCCTGGGCAACTTCTTTCGGGTTCGCCAGGGCAACGGCGCCAGCGGCGACCAGGTCGGCAGGCGCAGGGTCGTGGTGCGCCGACAGGAACAGGCTGTGACCGGCTTTCTGCAGGTTCGCCGCCATTGGGTGGCCCATGATGCCGGTGCCGATAAATCCGATTTTAGCCATGAGAAAATCCTCTTGTTATAAACAGCCGTAGGAGCTGCCGAAGGCTGCGATCTTTTCAGAGCTACATAAAAGCAAGATCAAAAGATCGCAGCCTTCGGCAGCTCCTACAGTGATAAATGTGTTTGATCAGATTGCGTTATGGGTTTTCAACCAGCCCAGGCCCGCTTCAGTGGTGGTCAGCGGCTTGTATTCGCAGCCGACCCAGCCCTGGTAACCGATGCGGTCCAGGTGTTCGAACAGGAAGCGGTAGTTGATTTCACCGGTACCTGGTTCGTTGCGCCCCGGGTTGTCCGCGAGCTGCACGTGGTTGATCTCGCCCAGGTGCGATTGCAGGGTGCGGGCCAGATCGCCTTCCATGATTTGCATGTGGTAGATGTCGTATTGCAGGAACAGGTTGGCGCTGCCGACCTGTTCGCGAATCGACAGGGCTTGCGCCGTGTTGTTCAGGTAGAAACCTGGAATGTCACGGGTGTTGATCGCTTCCATCACCAGCTTGATGCCCGCTGCTTGCAGCTTGTCGGCCGCGTACTTGAGGTTAGCGACGAAGGTTTTCTCCACGGTGGCATCGTCAAAGCCCTGCGGACGAATACCGGCCAGGCAGTTGACCTGGGTGTTGCCCAGCACTTGCGCGTAAGCGATGGCCAGGTCGACACCGGCACGGAACTCTTCGACCCGGTCCGGCAGGCACGCGATACCGCGCTCGCCCTTGGCCCAGTCACCGGCCGGCAGGTTGAACAGCACTTGGGTCAGGCCGTGTGCGTCGAGCTGGGCCTTGATTTCGGCGGAGCTGAAGTCGTACGGGAACAGGTATTCGACACCACTGAAGCCGGCCTTGGCGGCCGCTTCGAAACGGGCGAGAAAGTCCTGTTCGGTGAACAGCATGGACAGGTTGGCTGCGAAACGCGGCATGGTGGTCTCCCGTTGCAAATTAATGATGATGGCCCTGTGTAGGAGCTGCCGAAGGCTGCGATCTTTTGATCTTGATCTTCAAAACAAAAGATCAAAAGATCGCAGCCTGCGGCAGCTCCTACAGGGGCATCAAGCGGATCAGTCGAGCAACGAAATCGCAGTCGGTGCGTCGTCGCCGACCAGCGCCAGGTCTTCGAATTCGTTGACGGCGTTGATCTCGGTACCCATGGAAATGTTGGTCACGCGCTCCAGGATGATCTCGACGATCACCGGAACCTTGAACTCTTCGATCAGCTCCTGGGCCTTGCGCAGGGCAGGCTGGATCTGAGCCGGTTCGAATACGCGCAGTGCCTTGCAGCCGAGGCCTTCGGCAACGGCGACGTGGTCCACACCGTAGCCGTTGAGTTCCGGCGCGTTCAGGTTGTCGAAGGACAGCTGCACGCAGTAGTCCATGTCGAAACCGCGCTGGGCCTGACGGATCAGGCCCAGGTACGAGTTGTTCACGACAACATGTATGTACGGCAGCTTGAACTGCGCGCCAACCGCCAACTCCTCGATCATGAACTGGAAGTCATAGTCCCCCGACAGGGCCACGACTTTACGGTTCGGATCAGCCTTGACCACGCCCAGTGCTGCCGGAATGGTCCAGCCCAACGGGCCTGCCTGGCCGCAGTTGATCCAGTGGCGCGGCTTGTAGACGTGCAGGAACTGCGCGCCGGCAATCTGCGACAGACCGATGGTGCTGACGTAGCAGGTGTCTTTGCCGAACACCTGGTTCATTTCTTCGTAAACGCGTTGCGGCTTGACCGGCACGTTGTCGAAGTGAGTCTTGCGCTGCAGGCTGGCTTTACGCTGCTGGCAGTCTTGCAGCCAGGCGCTGCGGTTCTTCAGCTTGCCGGCGGCTTGCCATTCGCGAGCGACTTCGATGAACACGGTCAGCGCGGCAGCGGCGTCGGAAACGATGCCCAGATCCGGCGTGAACACGCGGCCGATCTGAGTGCCTTCGATGTCGACGTGAATGAACTTGCGGCCTTCGGTGTAGACGTCGACCGAACCGGTGTGACGGTTGGCCCAACGGTTACCGATACCCAGAACCACGTCGGATTTCAGCATGGTCGCGTTGCCGTAGCGGTGCGAGGTCTGCAAGCCAACCATGCCCACCATCAGCGGGTGATCGTCCGGAATGGTGCCCCAGCCCATCAGGGTCGGGATGACCGGGATGCCGGTCAACTCAGCGAACTCGACCAGCAGATCGCTGGCATCGGCGTTGATGATGCCACCACCGGCGACCAGCAATGGACGCTCGGCCTGATCCAGCATGGCCAAGGCTTTTTCAACCTGGACGCGGGTAGCGCTCGGCTTGGCCAATGGCAGCGGCTGGTAAGCATCGATGTCGAATTCGATTTCGGCCATCTGCACGTCGAACGGCAGGTCGATCAACACCGGGCCTGGCCGGCCGGAGCGCATTTCATAAAAGGCTTTCTGGAACGCGTAAGGCACCTGGCCCGGTTCCATGACGGTGGTTGCCCACTTGGTCACTGGCTTGACGATGGTGGTGATGTCGACAGCCTGGAAGTCTTCCTTGTGCATACGGGCGCGGGGTGCCTGGCCGGTAATGCAAAGGATTGGAATCGAGTCGGCCGAAGCGCTGTAGAGCCCGGTGACCATGTCGGTGCCGGCAGGGCCGGAAGTACCGATGCACACGCCGATGTTGCCGGCCTTGGTGCGGGTGTAGCCCTCGGCCATGTGCGAGGCGCCTTCAACGTGGCGAGCGAGTACGTGATCGATGCCGCCGACCTTTTGCAGGGCGGAGTACAGCGGGTTGATGGCGGCACCCGGGATGCCAAAAGCGGTATCGACCCCTTCACGGCGCATCACCAGAACGGCGGCTTCGATTGCTCTCATTTTGCTCATGGTTTTGTGCCTCTTTACGTTTTGTAATTGTATACAAGTGGCTTTGCGCAGAGTGTATTCACGGCGGACGGCGCAGGTCAATCCATTTTCTCAAGCGCTTGTTTCATTCGTCGGAAGCCCGTTCTGCTGTGGCTTTTCGTCGCATGTGGCGCCTTTCGAGAATTATTGTATACAAAAAAATAATTCATTGTGTTCTATTTGTTGCATCTGGCTGCGGCGCAAGCGCGCAGCCCACCGACTTTCCGAAAAACAAAATGAGGACGGCACCATGAGCGCTTTAACCTTGAAAGTCGCAGTCAACCTGGTCAACGAGGCCATCACCGCAGGGCGTGCAATCTCTGCGGCACCCTTGACCATTGCGGTACTGGATGCCGGCGGGCATCTGATCGCCCTGCAACGCGAAGACGGCGCCAGCCTGCTGCGCCCGCACGTCGCCATCGGCAAAGCCTGGGGCGCCATCGCCCTGGGCAAGGGTTCACGCCTGCTGGCGCTGGACGCCCAGCAACGCCCGGCGTTTATCGCCGCGTTGAACAGCCTGGGGCAGGGCAGCGTCGTGCCGGCACCGGGTGGTGTGCTGGTTCGCGATCAGGACGGGAACGTGCTGGGAGCGGTGGGGATCAGCGGCGATCTGTCGGATGTCGACGAGCAGTGCGCGATCAATGCGATCGAGGCGTTGGGGTTGGTGGCGGATGCGGGGGTGGCGGCTTGATCTTCGCTGACTGAACTACCGCTTTCGCGAGCAAGCCCGCTCCCACATTGGATTTTTTGCGTACACAAATTTTGTGAACGTCAGCGATCAAGTGTGGGAGCGGGCTTGCTCGCGAAGGCAATCTTCCAGACACATCCAGCTAAAGGTCTCCCCCCACAATCCTGTAGTCGCTGAACTAGCCTTTCCATGACTTCAACATGAGAGAGGGCAAGGGAATGCCTGAGCTGTCAGCATCACACCGCCTGCGCATCGGCCGCTACGCCGAGCAAAACCGCATTTACCTACTGACTGCCAATACCCTGAAACGAGAACCTGTTTTCAGGGATTACACCCTTGGCAGACTGGTTGTTCACCAATTCAGGCAAACACAGGATGACGGCTTTGCCGACACACTGGCATGGGTGGTCATGCCGGATCATTTCCATTGGCTGATTCAATTGCAAAAGGGATCGCTTGCGCAGCTGATGTGCCAGGCGAAATCCTTGAGTACTCGTGCAATCAATAGGGCAACTGGCAGAACGGGGAATCTCTGGCAACCGAGCTTTCATGATCGTGCGCTGAGAAAAGATGACGATCTGGTAAAGCTGGCTCGATATGTTGTGGCTAACCCATTGCGGGCAGGACTGGTCGAGAAGCTGGGTGATTATCCGTTGTGGGATGCGATCTGGGTTTGATCTGAAACCGGGTTGCCGCCATTCGCGAGCAAGCCCGCTCCCACATTTTACCGAGTTTCGCCAGGAGAATAGAGATCAAATGTGGGAGCGGGCTTGCTCGCGAATAGCCTTGATGCGGTCTACCGCTCCGGCTCACACCCCTTGAGCACCAACCGGATAATCGTCTGCGCCGCCGCTTCATAATCTTCTTCATCCAGCCGTGCCTTGCCGGTGATGGCGGTGATTTGCCAGTCGAAGTCGGCGTAGGTCTGGGTCGCGGCCCAGATGCTGAACATCAGGTGGTTGGGGTCGATGGGGGCGATTTGCCCGCGGTCGATCCAGGTCTGGATGCACTCGATGTTGTGTTTGGCCTGGCCATTGAGCTGCTCGACCAGATCGCTGCTCAGGTGGGGGGCGCCGTGCATGATTTCGCTGGCGAACACCTTGGAGGCGAAAGGCAGGTCGCGGGAGATGCGGATCTTCGAACGAATGTAGCCGCTGAGCACTTCACCGGGCTCGCCGTCCGGATTGAACGGTGTCGAAGCCTGCAGGATGGGCTCGATGATGCTTTCCAGAACCTCGCGGTAGAGGTTCTCCTTGGATTTGAAGTAGTAGTAGACGTTGGGCTTGGGCAATCCCGCCTTGGCTGCGATGTCGCTGGTTTTGGTCGCAGCGAAGCCTTTGTCGGCGAATTCCTCACTGGCGGCACGCAGGATCAGTTGTTTGTTGCGCTCGCGGATAGTGCTCATAAACCGGGTGATTCCTTGCCTGTTCTGGCGGTTGCGCATGGTATCACCGGCCTCGCGCGGCGCTCAAGAATGCACCGTAGGCTCTTATGTCGCGCTATGCTGCTGCGCATTCATTGCAGAAGGAAACCCGATTCATGGCAGGAAGCAGTTTGCTGGTGCTGATCGACGACATCGCGACCGTGCTGGACGACGTGTCTTTGATGACCCAAATGGCCGCCAAGAAAACGGCCGGCGTACTCGGCGACGACCTGGCACTCAATGCCCAGCAAGTCAGTGGCGTGCGTGCCGAACGGGAAATCCCGGTGGTCTGGGCGGTCGCCAAGGGTTCGTTCATCAATAAACTGATCCTGGTGCCGTCGGCGCTGGCGATCAGTGCGTTCATTCCGTGGCTGGTCACACCGTTGTTGATGGTCGGTGGTGCCTATCTGTGTTTTGAAGGGTTTGAGAAGCTCGCCCACAAGTTCCTGCACAGCAAGGCCGAAGACGTCGCCGAGCATGCGCAGTTGGTCGAAGCCGTGGCCGATCCTGCCATCGACCTGGTGGCGTTCGAGAAGGACAAGATCAAAGGCGCGATCCGCACCGATTTCATTCTTTCGGCGGAAATCATCGCCATCACCCTCGGCACCGTGGCCGGCGCTCCATTGACCCAGCAAATCATCGTGCTTTCGGGCATCGCCATTGTCATGACCGTCGGCGTGTACGGATTGGTGGCGGGTATCGTCAAGCTCGACGACCTCGGCCTGTGGTTGACCCAGAAACCCGGGCAGATGGCGAAAAGCATTGGCGGCGGGATTCTGCGCGCGGCACCGTACATGATGAAAAGCCTGTCGGTGATCGGTACGGCGGCGATGTTTCTGGTGGGCGGCGGGATCCTCACGCACGGTGTGCCGGTGGTGCATCACTGGATCGAAAGTGTCGGTGCGGCGGCGGGTGGCGGCGGATTTATCGTGCCGGTGTTGCTCAATGGCGTGGCGGGGATTGTCGCAGGGGCGGTGGTGTTGGTTGGCGTGATGGCTGTCAGCAAGGTCTGGAAAGCCCTGAAAGGCTGAAGACAACACAAAGCAAATGTGGGAGCGGGCTTGCTCGCGAAGAGGTCGTGTCAGTCACCAAAAAGGTTGTCTGACACACCGCTTTCGCGAGCAAGCCCGCTCCCACATTGATTTATAGCTGCCGGAATTACTCGGCGACCTGCAACTTGCGCGCTTCGGTATACACGTAACGCACTTTGTCGTACTCGAACGGCGAGTTCATCTGGCCATAGCGGAAGCTGGTCTGGTAGCGCTTGTCGATGCCGCGCAGGATCAAGACTTCCGGATGGTTGGAGCTGACTTCGGCCACGTTCAGGAAGTTGATCGCACTCTCGGCCGAGTAATCCACCAGCAGGCCGCCGGTATCACGCAGGTTCGACGGACCGAGGATCGGCAGGACTAAATAAGCGCCGCCCGGCACGCCGTAGAAGCCCAGGGTCTGGCCGAAGTCTTCGCTCTGGCGCGGCAGGCCCATGGCGGTGGCCGGGTCCCACAGGCCGGCGATGCCGATGGTGGTGTTGAGCAGCAGTCGCCCGGTGGTTTCCAGCGAGCGCTGGCCCTTGAGTTGCAGCAGGCTGTTCATCAGGTTCGGCACGTCGCCGAGGTTGTTGAAGAAGTTGCTGACGCCGGTGCGCAGGAAGCTCGGGGTGACGTAGCGGTAACCATTGACCACCGGCAGGAACACCCATTGATCGAAGCGGTAGTTGAAGTGATAGACGCGCCGGTTCCACTCTTCCAGCGGATCGTAGACGGTCAGCGCGCTGAGGGTTGAACGCTCGAACTCACGCTGGTCCAGACCCGGGTTGAATTTGAGTTTGCTCAGCGGTTCCTTGAAACCATCACTGTCGACGACCACGGGGGCGTTGGCTTTGCTGTTGTCGGCATTGGCGACGCCTGCACAGAGTAGCGCTGCGAAAAGCAGGAGATATTTAGCCACGGAAAAACTCCAGCATGGCGTCGCTGTTGACGCGGTAGTTAATGTTGCCGCAGTGGCCGCCATACGGGTAAACGGTCAGGCGATCACCGAAGGTCTTGCGCAGGAAGCCCAGGTCGCCAGGGCCGAGGATCACGTCATCGGCGTTGTGCATCACAGCGATTTTCGGGCTTTCGTGCAGATAGTCCTTCAGCGCATACAGGCTCACCTGGTCAATCAGTTGCAGCAGGCTGCCGCCGTCGGTGCGGGCGCGCCACATCGGGATCACTTGTTCGGTGATGTAGCAGTCGAAGTCGCATTGCAGCGCACGCTTGAGGAATGGCGTGAGGCTGGTGCCCTCGGTGATCGGGAACTTGGGTGGGGTGATCAGGCCGCGACGGTTGACCAGGTCAGAAGTGAAGGCAATGTCGGCCGCCGAAAAGCGGAACGAGGTGCCGATCAGCATGGCCATCTGCTCGTTGGTCAGGTGCTGCTTGGACTGCTGGAAGTCGTAGAGCAGGGCGTCATTGAGGTCGATGTAGCCCTTTTGCTGGAAGTAGCGGGTCAGCTTGTCCAGCACCAGTTCATAGAACGTGGTGCTGGTGTTGATGCCCTTGACCTCGGTCTGGACCAGCTTGTCGAGGTTGGTGATCGAGGTGTAGAGGTTGACCGGCGGGTTGAGCAGCAGGACTTTCTTGAAGTTGAAGCTGCGGCGGGTTTCGTCCAGGTGCGAGACGAAAGCGGCATCCAGTGCACCCAGGCTGTACCCGGTCAGGTAGTAATCGGTGATCGGCATTTTCGGGTTCTGTGCCCGTACGGCCTGCATCACCCGGTACAGATCTTCGGCGTCTTCCTTGGAAACACCCGGCGTGGCGAAGCGTGATGCGGCGCTCATGAAGTCATAGCTGGTGGGCGATGACAACTGCACCACGTGGTAGCCGGCTTTGTAATAGAGCTTCTTCAGGTATTCGTTCAGGGTGCTGTCATAGCGTGCGCCGGTGCCGGCGATCAGGAACATCAGCGGTGCGGCGTGATCCTGCGTGGCAATGCGGTAGTCGAGTTTCTTGACCGCCCAGAAATTGTCCGGCAATTCGAACGCCCGTTCCGGACGCAAGGTGACGCTGCGCACTTCCTGATCGATGTCGTCGTCCTGGGGTAACTCCGGACGCAGGTCCGGCGGCGTGGTCGCGATGGTCGCCTCGAACGGGTTGGTCAGGGGGTAGCCGTAACTGGCAGCGTCAATGTCGACCGCCAGTGCGGACGCACTCAATATAAGGCCGCCAAACAGGGCAGCGAAGCGCAAGGAACGGAGCATGACTAAATCCCTTAGAAGAAGGTGCCGAATGAATTTCGCAGGCTATGACCACCGGATTTGCGCCAAAGTGCCAACCCTCGGCACCAAACAGGCTTAATTTCGAAGTAATAGTAGCTGGACGATACACTTTGCAGCGATTGAATGACCAGTTAACAGTTGTTATCGCTTGCGAAACGCTCTTGGGCGATTAAGCTGGCCGCCGTTTTTCGCCAATTGGAGTGTTTCATGTCCCGCCGCCTGCCTGTGATTCTGCTGCTTGTTTTGCTGCCTGTATGGCTGGCCGCCAGTTATGGCGCGCGTTATGGCTTCATGGAGGATGCACAGTGGGTCGGCATTTGCGTGGATGAGGCGAGTCGTTGGGAATGCCAGGTGCGTTCTAACCTGGGGCTGATGATTCACTTCGCAGTCCTGGGGTGGGCTGCGTTGGCGGCTGCGATCATCGGCTTTGTCGTGCCGGGGCGGGCCGGCTGGTGGCTGGCGGTGCTGGCGCTGGTGTTCGGGTTTCCGGCACTGGCTTTGTACAACACCACGCTGGCGGTGTTTGCGGTGGTGATTGCGGGGTTGCGGTTGGTCAGGGCTTCTCGTAGCGCTTGATAGTCCGTCATCGCGAGCAAGCTCGCTCCCACAGGATCCTTGTGGGAGCGAGCTTGCTCGCGATGAGGTCAGTCAGGTCGCTAAAGAGTTAAACCTTGCGAACCCGCAGGCAACGCCACAACGCAGCCACCATCAACACACTCACCAGCGCCCAACCCCAGGCCTGCTGGTTCTGCAAACCTTCACGGTACAACTGCGGTGCAATACCGGCACCGATGATGAAGGTCAGCAACGCAATCTCGCGACGCGGTACGTTCACCGGGCGGCACAGATACACCAGCGCCGGCACGATGAACGCAACACTCGGGAAGCTGCGATAACGCGGATCGAGTACCAGTTCCAGCATCATCACGGCTGCCGTGAAACCTGTCGTTGCAACCAGCCAGCCAGCACGGCGCTCAAGCAGGTTGAAAGCCCGCCCACGCCAACCACGGCGAGGGCTCAATGCCAGCGCGGCATGGGCCAGCACCAGCAGATTCAGAGCGGTCAGCAGTCCGACCCATAGCCATTCACTGGTAAAGCGCGTGGTCACCCGTGCCAGGTCGCCCCAGGCGCCAATCGAACACGCCGCCAAGGCACCGAGCAGCGGCAGCACCAGTGCCGAACGCGTCGTGCGGACCCGGCCACCGAGCAGCAACGTGCCGATGAAGATCAGGCCACCCACGGCCAGCCATTGCGACCAGTACGGTACGTTTGTCACTGGCCCGGCCAGCACACCCTTGTCCTGGCGATCGGCGTCGAACAGCCCCCAGTAACCACCGACTGCACCTTCACTGGCGCGTTTCCAGGGCTGGTCGAAGGCTTCGATCAGGTTGTAATGCCAGCCCTGTTGCTCGGCCATGGCGACAAAGCCGCGAATGAACCTGGCTTCGTTGACCCGGCTCGGAAGGGCCGTTTCGCGCTGGCGACCTTCGCTTGGCCAGCCGGTTTCGCCGATCAGCACATCCTTGGGCGCGAACTTGTTGCCGAACACCTGGCGTACTTCGGCCACATGCTGCAGGGCGGCGTCGATGTTCGACGGATCATCTTCCCAGTACGGCAGCAAGTGGATGGTCAGGAAGTCCACGGCGGGGGCGATTTCCGGATGCTTGAGCCAGAACTCCCAGACGTCGGCGTAGGTGACAGGCTGTTTGACCTGACTCTTGACCTTGTTGATCAGCTTCACCAACTGCGCACCAGTGACTTCCTTGCGCAGCAGGGTTTCGTTGCCGACGATCACCGCGCTGACCACATCCGGGTTGGCGTTGGCCGAGGTGATCAGCAGGTCGACTTCTTTCTCGGTGTCCACCGGGTTGCTGTTGACCCAGGCGCCGATCATCAGTTTCAAGCCATGCTTGCGCGCAAGGTCCGGCAGGGCGTCGAGGCCGGTCATGGAATAGGTGCGGATGCATTCGAAGCTTTTGGACAGCAGCGCGAGGTCGGCATCCATGCGCTCGGGGCGCAAGTTGAATGGCACGTCAAACGGCGATTGATCCTTGTCGAATGGCGTGTAGGAGGCGCATTGCAGCTTGTGCGTGGCGCTGGCCACGTCCGGCAGGATCACCGGTTTGCCGAGGCCGTACCAGAAGCCGCCAAGGGCAAACAGCCCGAGCAGGCAAGCGAATAGATAAGCAGCAAAAGGGAAGCGGGAGGTCGCGGACATGGTCAGGCCGTGTGGGAACAAAGCGGCGCATGTTACCTGCATTTGCCGCGTGCTTGGTGGCCTGCATGATTTTGACATGCAAAGTTCGGGCGGTTTGGCGGGGGTGTTTGTAGCGCTGAGGATTAATGGCTTTCTGATGTCGTTTCTCGATGCCTTGAGGTCGCTGGCAGAGCAGGTCGCCATGAGCGTCAGGTTGATTATCGCAAGTGTCAGTACTCCGCTGATGTTCGAACGAGTTTGCGGTGGGCGTGATGGGGGCGCTGTGCACCATAACAATACGTTTAAGCGACTCGGCATCCGTCGAGCGCAGCACTTTCGGGGAAGTAACGATGAAGATGCGACGACTCTTGGGCGCAGGTGCGGCTTTGGTGCTGGCGATCAGTTCGACCGTGGCAAGCGCCGCTGGCAAGGACGTGACGCTTGGTTATGTCGATGGCTGGTCGGACAGTGTCGCCACGACCAACGTGGCGGCTGAAGTGATCAGGCAGAAACTCGGTTATGACGTGAAGCTGCAAGCCGTCGCTACCGGGATCATGTGGCAGGGCGTGGCCACCGGTAAACTCGACGCCATGCTGTCGGCCTGGCTGCCGGTGACCCACGGTGAGTACTGGACGAAGAACAAGGATCAGGTCGTCGACTACGGCCCGAACTTCAAGGACGCGAAAATCGGCCTGATCGTGCCGGAGTACGTCAAGGCCAAGTCCATTGACGACCTCAAGACCGACGACACCTTCAAGAACCGCATCGTCGGCATTGACGCCGGTTCAGGTGTGATGCTCAAGACCGATCAGGCGATCAAGGACTACGACCTGACCGGTTATCAACTCAAGGCCAGTTCCGGCGCCGGCATGATCGCCGAGCTGACCCGTGCCGAGAAGAAGAACGAATCCATCGCGGTCACCGGCTGGGTACCGCACTGGATGTTCGCCAAGTGGAAACTGCGCTTCCTCGAAGACCCGAAAGGCGTGTACGGCGCGGCTGAAACCGTGAACAGCATCGGCAGCAAGGGCCTGGAAGCCAAGGCGCCGGAAGTGGCCAAGTTCCTGAAGAACTTCCAGTGGGAATCCAAGGATGAAATCGGCCAAGTGATGCTGGCGATTCAGGATGGTGCCAAACCTGAAGCCGCGGCGAAGGATTGGATCGCCAAACACCCTGAGCGTGTGGCTGCCTGGACTAAATAACAGGCACCTCGCTTTAAATTGTGGGAGCGGGCTTGCTCGCGAAAGCGGTGTAACAGTCAACAATAATGTTGAATGTTATGGCCCCTTCGCGAGCAAGCCCGCTCCCACACTTGTTTATGGCGTGCTGGAATTTGGCGAAAACACCATGTGGTTCTAAGACTAAGGTCGTCTGGAACCTGCCCCGCAGCCGCATAGAGTGGATACCGTTCCAACTAAATCTGTGCTGCGAGGATAAAAACAATGAACGACAGCATTTACCTCTCGATTCAAAACAGCCCGCGCTTCAAGGAGCTGGTTAGCAAGAGGGAACGATTCGCCTGGATTCTTTCGGCGGTCATGCTAGGGCTTTACTCCGGATTCATCCTTCTGATTGCCTACGGGCCGCAGGTGCTGGGGGCGAAAATCAGCCCTGAGTCCTCGATTACCTGGGGCATACCGATCGGTGTCGGGCTGATTGTCTCGGCCTTCATCCTGACCGGTATCTACGTACGGCGCGCCAATGGCGAGTTCGACGACCTGAACAATGCGATTCTCAAGGAGGCTCAGCAATGATCCGCCGTCTAATGGCTCTTTTGAGCATCGCAGCATTCGCACCTGGCGCCTGGGCCGCTGACGCCCTGACCGGTGCCGTGCAGAAGCAACCACTCAACGTATCCGCGATCGTGATGTTTGTCGCCTTCGTCGGTGCCACCCTGTGCATCACCTACTGGGCCTCCAAGCGTAATAAGTCGGCAGCCGATTACTACGCCGCTGGCGGCAAGATCACCGGTTTCCAGAACGGTCTGGCGATTGCCGGTGACTACATGTCGGCAGCATCCTTCCTGGGTATTTCCGCCCTGGTGTTCACCTCCGGCTACGACGGCCTGATCTACTCGATCGGCTTCCTGGTGGGCTGGCCGATCATTCTGTTCCTGATCGCCGAGCGCCTGCGTAACCTGGGTAAATACACCTTTGCCGACGTGGCGTCCTATCGCCTTGGGCAAACCCAGATCCGCTCGCTGTCCGCTTGCGGTTCGCTGGTGGTGGTGGCGTTCTACCTGATCGCGCAAATGGTCGGTGCCGGCAAGCTGATCCAGCTGCTGTTCGGTCTCGATTACCATGTTGCGGTGATCCTGGTCGGTATCCTGATGTGCATGTACGTGTTGTTCGGCGGCATGCTGGCGACCACCTGGGTGCAGATCATCAAGGCTGTGCTGTTGCTGTCCGGTGCTTCCTTCATGGCGCTGATGGTGATGAAGCACGTCAACTTCGACTTCAACATGCTGTTCTCCGAGGCGATCAAGGTTCACCCGAAAGCGGAAGCGATCATGAGCCCGGGCGGCCTGGTGAAAGATCCGATCTCGGCGTTCTCCCTCGGTCTGGCGCTGATGTTCGGTACCGCTGGCCTGCCGCACATCCTGATGCGCTTCTTCACCGTGAGTGACGCAAAAGAAGCCCGCAAGAGCGTGTTGTACGCAACCGGCTTCATTGGCTACTTCTACATCCTGACCTTCATCATCGGCTTCGGCGCGATCCTGCTGGTCAGCACCAACCCGGCCTTCAAAGATGCTGCAGGCGCCTTGCTGGGCGGTAACAACATGGCGGCGGTGCACTTGGCCAACGCGGTCGGCGGCAGCATTTTCCTGGGCTTCATCTCGGCAGTAGCGTTCGCGACCATTCTGGCAGTGGTTGCCGGTCTGACCCTGGCCGGTGCTTCGGCGGTGTCCCACGATCTGTACGCCAGCGTGATCAAGAAGGGCAAGGCCAACGAGAAGGACGAGATTCGCGTCTCGAAAATCACCACCATCGCCTTGGCGGTGCTGGCAATTGCTTTGGGTATCCTGTTCGAGAGCCAGAACATTGCGTTCATGGTGGGCCTGGCGTTCTCCATCGCGGCGAGCTGCAACTTCCCGGTGCTGTTGCTTTCCATGTACTGGAAGAAGCTGACCACTCGCGGTGCGATGATCGGCGGCTGGATGGGCCTGATCAGTGCTGTGGGCCTGATGGTGCTTGGTCCGACCATCTGGGTGCAGATCCTGCATCACGAGAAGGCTATCTTCCCGTATGAATACCCGGCGCTGTTCTCGATGATGATTGCCTTTGTCGGGATCTGGTTCTTCTCGGTTACCGACAAGTCGACTGCGGCTGACAATGAGCGGGCGCTGTTCTTCCCGCAGTTTGTTCGTTCGCAGACTGGCCTGGGTGCAAGTGGTGCTGTTTCGCACTAAGCGTTTGGGTTTGATTGTTTAAGTTGTGTTGAATGGAAATGCCCTGGTCGCGAGATTGGGGCATTTTTTTATTGGGCGGTAATCGACCTGAATTTCGTGGATGTACCCGATTTACTGTAGGAGCGAGCCTGCTCGCGAAGGCTTTGTGTCGGGCGGAGTGTTTTTTGAGGGTGTACATATCCATTCCTGCGGTAACGGCCACCTATGGTTTCGCCCTTACGGCGAGTCACTTTTTTTACAAGCGCCTAAAAAAAGTAACCAAAAAAACGCTCGCCCCTTACGTACGGCCCCTCGCTAAGGCTCGGCGTTCCTTCGCTGCGGTATTCATCCGGGGGCATTGCCCTCCGGTCGGCTTCGCTTCGACCTACATGCAATGGGTTCGACTGCGTCGAACGGCGCTGCGCGCCAATCCCCGGATGAACACCTCCGCTCAGCCTCCCGAGGGGGCGGGTGGATCAAGATCAAGAGCTGCAGGCGAGCTAACGCTCGGCCTGATGAGTGGTGAAAAGCGAAGGTGTACGCCGCTCTGTCTTTGCTCTCCCGTGGGAGCGAGCCTGCTCGCGAAGGCGGCCTGCCGGCTGACCGAAACTTTGCAGAGAGCCACACCAGCAACCAGGCCGGCCGGTAGGCCGCCTCGGGCGCTGTTGCGGTACACGCCCCCTCATGAGGCCGAGTGGAGGTTCTGCGCAGTGGGCAACCCGGCATGGATGCCGGGTTAGCCGCCCCCGGCCATGGATGGCCGATGGCGGCGGGCCCACGGAGCAGGACCGGAGCGAGGGAATGCCGAGCCACGGCGAGGCACCGAATGTCAGGGGCAAGAGCCCTTGGTTACTTGGGGCTTTTCCAAGTGACCCGCTGTAAGAGCGGAACCCTAAGTGGCCGTTACCGAAGAAACGGATATGCGCTCGATCAAAAAAACGCGACAAAGCGCACAAACAAAAACGGCCTCCTGCTCTTTATATAAAAAGCAGAGGCCGTTCCCGGTACAACTCAACACCCTACAGCAAGACAGTGCTTACTTGCGGTCTTCCAGCTTGGTGATATCACGCGACTCGTAGCCGGTGTACAACTGGCGCGGACGGCCGATCTTGTACGGGCTGGAGAGCATTTCCTTCCAGTGGGAGATCCAGCCGACGGTCCGCGCCAGGGCGAAGATCACGGTGAACATGCTGGTTGGAATGCCGATCGCCTTGAGGATGATCCCCGAGTAGAAGTCGACGTTCGGGTACAGCGAGCGCTCGATGAAGTACGGGTCGGTCAGGGCAATCTCTTCCAGGCGCATGGCCAGTTCGAGTTGCGGATCGTTCTGGATGCCCAGTTCCTTCAACACTTCGTCGCAGGTCTGCTTCATTACCGTGGCGCGCGGGTCGCGGTTTTTGTAAACGCGGTGACCGAAACCCATCAGTTTGAACGGATCGTTCTTGTCCTTGGCCTTGGCGATGAACTTGTCGATGTTCGAAACATCGCCGATTTCATCGAGCATGGTCAGTACGGCCTCGTTTGCACCGCCGTGGGCAGGGCCCCACAGTGCAGCGATACCGGCGGCGATACAGGCGAACGGGTTGGCACCCGAAGAGCCGGCCAGGCGTACGGTGGAGGTCGAAGCGTTCTGCTCGTGGTCGGCATGGAGGATGAAGATCCGGTCCATGGCCTTGGCGAGTACCGGGCTGATCGGTTTGATCTCGCACGGGGTGTTGAACATCATGTGCAGGAAGTTTTCCGCGTACGACAGGTCGTTGCGCGGGTACATCATGGGTTGTCCCATGGAGTACTTGTAAACCATCGCGGCCAGGGTCGGCATCTTGGCAACCAGGCGGATCGCGGAGATTTCGCGATGCTGCGGGTTATTGATGTCCAGGGAGTCGTGGTAGAACGCCGAGAGGGCGCCGACTACGCCGCACATGACGGCCATCGGGTGGGCGTCGCGACGGAAGCCGTTGAAGAAGGTCTTCAGCTGCTCGTGAACCATGGTGTGGTTCTTCACGGTGCTGACGAACTGGGCCTTCTGCTCTGCGGTCGGCAGTTCGCCGTTGAGCAGCAGATAGCAGGTTTCCAGATAGTCCGACTTTTCAGCCAGCTGTTCGATCGGGTAGCCGCGGTGCAGCAGGATGCCGTTGTCGCCGTCGATATAGGTGATCTTCGACTCGCACGAGGCGGTCGACATGAAGCCTGGGTCAAAGGTGAAACGGCCCGTGGCCGTCAGGCCCCGAACATCGATAACATCGGGACCAACGGTGCCGGTTAAAATGGGCAGCTCGACGGGGGCTGCGCCCTCGATGATCAACTGCGCTTTTTTGTCAGCCATGTGGCCTCCTATTTATGCTTGAAATCATCAGACAGACCCCCCACGCAGGGCCCGCACCACTATAGTGAGATAAATTCGAATGTCAATTTGCCTAAAGTCTTGCTCCAGAAGGCTTTAACCGGACTTTTTTCTCGAAATTGGCTGCCATTTACGCCTTTTATGTCAGTTGCGCAATCAGCTGTTTGGGTTAGGTGTTTGCGTTGTCATTAGTAGCCTAACTGTCTATACTCGGCCACCGACCGCCAAGGGCTTTTGGGCTTGCTTTCATTGGGGGTCGCATCCCTGGGTGGTGGTTACCTGACCAGTGCACTCCCCAACAACTTTGCCCTGATTGTTAGGGGCTCTTCAGTGTGAAAAAAAAGCCGTGAAAAGCCAACGACCTGTAAACCTAGACCTAAGGACCATCAAACTCCCAGTCACTGCTTACACGTCCATCCTTCACCGAATTTCCGGTGTCATCCTCTTCGTGTGCCTTGCCATCATGCTTTACGCATTGGACAAGTCGCTGAGTTCCGAGGAAGGCTTCGGTCAGGTGAAAGCGTGTCTGACCAGTCCGCTAGCCAAGCTAGTGACATGGGGCATCCTGTCCGCTCTGCTTTATCACCTGGTAGCCGGTGTGCGCCATTTGATCATGGACATGGGCATCGGTGAGACGCTGGAAGGCGGCAAGCTGGGCTCGAAAATCGTTATCGCCGTTTCCGTGGTGGTAATCGTTCTGGCAGGAGTTTGGATATGGTAACTAACGTCACGAACCTCTCGCGTTCGGGCCTCTATGACTGGATGGCGCAACGTGTGTCTGCGGTCGTTCTCGCGGCTTACTTCATCTTCCTGATCGGATACATCGTGGCCAACCCTGGCCTCGAGTACGCCCAGTGGCATGAACTGTTCGCCCACAACGGAATGCGTATCTTCAGCCTCCTGGCCCTCGTTGCCCTCGGCGCTCACGCCTGGGTCGGCATGTGGACCATCGCGACCGACTACCTGACGCCAATGGCGTTCGGCAAGTCCGCGACCGCTATACGTTTCCTTTTCCAGGCAGTATGCGGCGTTGCGATGTTCGCTTACTTCGTCTGGGGCGTGCAGATTCTCTGGGGTATCTGAGTCATGGCTAACATTCCAACGATTTCTTTCGACGCCATCATTATTGGTGGCGGCGGTGCCGGCATGCGCGCAGCGCTGCAACTGGCACAGGGCGGTCACAAGACTGCCGTGATCACCAAGGTTTTCCCGACCCGTTCGCACACTGTATCCGCCCAGGGCGGCATCACCTGCGCAATCGCGTCCGCTGACCCGAACGATGACTGGCGCTGGCACATGTACGATACCGTCAAGGGTTCCGACTACATCGGTGACCAGGACGCTATCGAATACATGTGTCAGGAAGGCCCGGCTGCCGTTTACGAGCTGGACCACATGGGTATGCCGTTCTCCCGTACCGAGCAAGGTCGTATCTACCAGCGTCCATTCGGCGGTCAGTCCAAGGACTACGGTAAAGGCGGCCAGGCTGCGCGTACTTGCGCTGCGTCCGACCGTACCGGTCACGCTCTGCTGCACACCCTTTATCAGGGCAACCTGAAAGCCGGTACCGTGTTCCTGAACGAGTACTACGCTGTCGATCTGGTGAAGAACGGCGAAGGCGAGTTCGTCGGCGTGATCGCCATCTGCATCGAAACCGGCGAAACCACCTACATCCGTGCCAAGGCCACCGTACTGGCTACCGGCGGTGCAGGTCGTATCTACGCTTCGACCACCAACGCCCTGATCAACACCGGTGACGGCGTTGGCATGGCGCTGCGTGCTGGCGTTCCGGTGCAAGACATCGAAATGTGGCAGTTCCACCCGACCGGTATCGCCGGCGCTGGTGTACTGGTTACAGAAGGTTGCCGTGGTGAAGGTGGATACCTGATCAACAAGCACGGCGAGCGTTTCATGGAGCGTTATGCTCCGAACGCCAAAGACCTTGCCGGTCGTGACGTTGTTGCCCGTTCGATGGTTAAAGAGATCATCGCCGGCAACGGTTGCGGTCCGAACGGCGACCACGTGATGCTCAAACTCGACCACCTGGGCGAGGAAGTGCTGCACAGCCGTCTGCCAGGCATCTGCGAACTGTCGAAAACGTTTGCACACGTTGACCCGGTTGTTGCTCCGGTTCCGGTTGTTCCAACCTGCCACTACATGATGGGCGGTGTTCCGACCAACATTCACGGTCAGGCAATCACCCAGAACGGCGAAGGCGTCGATGAAATCATCCCTGGTCTGTTCGCAGTGGGTGAAGTGGCTTGCGTATCGGTTCACGGTGCCAACCGTCTGGGCGGCAACTCGCTGCTCGACCTGGTGGTATTCGGCCGTGCTGCCGGCCTGCACCTGGAAAAGGCGCTGACCGACGGTATCGAATACGACGACGCCACCGACGCCGACATCCAGGCTGCCCTGGCGCGTCTGTCCGCCCTGAACGAGCGTACCGAAGGCGAAGACGTGGCTACCCTGCGTCGCGAGCTGCAAAACTGCATGCAGAACTACTTCGGTGTATTCCGTACCGGCGAATACATGCAGAAGGGTATTGCCCAGCTGGCTGACCTGCGCAAGCGCATCGCCAACGTGAAGATCAACGATAAGTCGCAGGCGTTCAACACTGCACGTATCGAAGCGCTGGAACTGCAGAACCTGCTGGAAGTGGCCGAAGCCACCGCCATCGCTGCAGAAGTACGTAAAGAGTCCCGTGGTGCTCACGCCCGTGAAGACTTCGAAGACCGTGACGACGAAAACTGGCTGTGCCACACCCTGTACTTCCCGGGTGACAAGCGCGTGACCAAGCGTGCCGTGAACTTCTCGCCGAAGACTGTTCCGACTTTTGAACCTAAGATTCGGACTTATTAAGGGTGGCCGCCATGTTGCAAGTCAGCGTTTATCGTTACAACCCTGATCAGGACGCCGCGCCGTTCATGCAGGAATTCCAGGTTGATACCGGTGGTAAAGACCTGATGGTGCTGGACGTGCTGGCCCTGATCAAAGAGCAGGACGAGGGTTTCTCCTATCGTCGCTCTTGCCGTGAAGGTGTTTGCGGTTCCGACGGCATGAACATCAACGGCAAAAACGGCCTGGCATGCGTCACGCCGCTGTCTGCTGTCGTAAAAGGTAACAAGTTGATCGTTCGTCCTCTGCCAGGTTTGCCGGTTATCCGTGACCTGGTCGTCGATATGAGCATCTTCTACAAGCAATACGAAAAGGTTAAGCCATACCTGCAGAACGACACGCCGGCTCCGGCCATCGAGCGTCTGCAGTCCCCTGAAGAACGTGAAAAGCTGGACGGTCTGTACGAGTGCATCCTGTGCGCTTGCTGCTCGACTTCCTGCCCGTCCTTCTGGTGGAACCCGGACAAGTTCCTGGGTCCGGCTGCTCTGCTGCAAGCCTACCGCTTCCTGGCAGACAGCCGTGACACCAAGACGTCCGAGCGTCTGGCTTCGCTGGATGACCCGTTCAGCGTATTCCGCTGCCGCGGGATCATGAACTGCGTCAGCGTATGTCCGAAAGGCCTGAACCCGACTAAGGCCATCGGTCACATCCGTAACATGTTGCTCTCAAGCGGCGTGTGATTCAGCTGCTGTACCCGCTGTACCCGTAGATGCTGCGGCGCAGGCTTCAACCGGCGCCGTAGTTTTAACCTGAGCAGCAGCTTAAAAGGCTGCGGCTCTTATTTTGAAGAAATGAGACAAGCAGGGGCATCCGGGCTGGTACCCGGACTATCAGTGTGATCCTAGTGGCTTGTTTTGGTCGCTGCATTCGGACTTCTGCAAGTTTGCTCGGTGTCGACACCGATGGTGTTCCCCTAACCGAGGGTGACCAAGCATGCAAGAAAGCGTGATGCAGCGCATGTGGAACAGTGCCTACCTATCCGGTAGTAACGCTGCCTATGTGGAAGAGCTTTACGAGCTCTACCTGCACGACCCTAACGCTGTGCCAGAAGAGTGGCGCACCTACTTCCAGAAGTTGCCTGCTGACGGCAACTCTGCCACCGATGTTTCGCACTCCACAATTCGCGATCATTTCGTCTTGCTGGCAAAGAACCAGCGCCGCGCCCAACCGGTTTCCGCCGGCAGCGTGAGCAGTGAGCACGAGAAGAAGCAAGTTGAAGTGCTGCGATTGATCCAGGCCTACCGTATGCGTGGCCACCAGGCAGCCCAGCTTGACCCGCTGGGGCTGTGGCAGCGTCCTGCACCTGCAGACCTGTCGATCAATCATTACGGCTTGACCAATGCCGATCTTGATACGACCTTCCGTGCCGGCGACCTGTTCATCGGCAAAGAGGAAGCGAGCCTACGCGAAATTCACGAAGCGTTGCAGCAGACATATTGCCGCACCATCGGCGCTGAGTTCACGCATATCACCGATTCCGAGCAGCGCCAGTGGTTCCAGCAGCGTCTGGAAAGCGTGCGCGGTCGTCCGACGTACTCCGCCGACATCAAGAGCCACCTGCTCGAGCGCGTGACCGCCGGCGAAGGCCTGGAAAAATACCTGGGCACCAAATACCCGGGTACCAAGCGTTTCGGTCTGGAAGGCGGCGAAAGCCTGATTCCGATGCTCGACGAGCTGATCCAGCGTTCCGGTTCCTACGGCACCAAGGAAATCGTCATCGGCATGGCCCACCGTGGCCGTCTGAACGTGCTGGTCAACACCTTCGGCAAGAACCCGCGCGAGCTGTTCGACGAGTTCGAAGGCAAGAAGAAGGTCGAGCTGGGTTCCGGTGACGTTAAGTACCACCAGGGCTTCTCGTCCAACGTGATGACCACCGGCGGTGAAGTTCACCTGGCCATGGCGTTCAACCCGTCCCACCTGGAAATCGTTTCCCCGGTGGTCGAGGGTTCGGTTCGCGCCCGTCAGGACCGTCGTAACGATCCAACCGGTGAGAAGGTTCTGCCGATCTCCATCCACGGTGACGCTGCGTTCGCAGGTCAGGGCGTGGTCATGGAAACCTTCCAGATGTCGCAGACCCGCGGTTTCAAAACCGGCGGCACCGTGCACATCGTGATCAACAACCAGGTCGGTTTCACCATCAGCAACCCGCTGGACTCGCGTTCCACCGAGTACGCTACCGACGTTGCGAAAATGATCCAGGCGCCGATCCTCCATGTGAATGGTGATGATCCGGAAGCCGTATTGTTCGTGACCCAGCTGGCCATCGACTACCGCATGCAGTTCAAGCGTGACGTGGTGATCGACCTGGTCTGCTACCGTCGTCGCGGCCACAACGAGGCCGACGAGCCAAGCGGCACCCAGCCGATCATGTATCAGCAGATCACCAAACAGCGCACCACCCGTGAGCTGTATGCCGATCGTCTGACCCAGGGCGGTGTGCTGGACGCTGAACGCGTTCAGGCGAAAGTCGACGAATACCGCAACGCGCTGGACAACGGTCTGCACGTGGTGAAGAGCCTGGTCAAAGAGCCGAACAAAGAGTTGTTCGTGGATTGGCGTCCGTACCTGGGCCATGCCTGGACCGCGCGTCACGACACTCGCTTCGATCTGAAGACCCTGCAGGAACTGTCCGCCAAGCTGCTGGAAATCCCGGAAGGCTTCGTGGTTCAGCGCCAGGTTGCGAAGATCTACGAAGATCGTCAGAAGATGCAAGCCGGCGGCCTGCCGATCAACTGGGGTTACGCCGAAACCATGGCGTACGCGACCCTGGCGTTCGAAGGTCACCCGATTCGCATGACTGGCCAGGACATCGGCCGCGGTACGTTCTCGCACCGTCATGCTGTCTTGCACAACCAGAAAGACGCGGGCACCTACATCCCGCTGCAGAACCTGTACAACGGCCAGCCACGTTTCGACCTGTACGATTCGTTCCTGTCCGAAGAAGCCGTACTGGCGTTCGAATACGGTTACTCGACCACCACGCCTGAGGCGCTGGTGATCTGGGAAGCCCAGTTCGGCGACTTCGCCAACGGTGCCCAGGTGGTTATCGACCAGTTCATCACCAGTGGCGAGCACAAGTGGGGCCGTCTGTGCGGTCTGACCATGTTGCTGCCGCACGGTTATGAAGGTCAGGGGCCGGAGCACTCCTCGGCGCGTCTGGAGCGTTACCTGCAGCTGTGCGCCGAGCACAACATTCAGGTAGCCGTGCCGACTACGCCGGCACAGATCTATCACTTGCTGCGTCGTCAGGTTATTCGCCCTCTACGCAAGCCATTGATCGTTCTGACACCGAAGTCGCTGCTGCGCCACAAGCTGGCCATCTCGACGCTGGAAGATCTGGCCGAAGGTTCGTTCCAGACCGTGGTCCCGGAAATCGATGCCCAAGACCCGAAAAAGGTCGAGCGCGTTGTTCTGTGTAGCGGCAAGGTCTACTACGACCTGCTGGAAAAACGCCGTGCCGAAGGTCGTGACGACATCGCTGTCGTGCGTATCGAGCAGCTGTACCCATTCCCTGAGGACGACTTGAAAGAAGTCCTGGCGCCTTACACCAACGTCAAACATGCCGTCTGGTGCCAGGAAGAGCCGATGAACCAGGGTGCGTGGTACTGCAGCCAACACCACATGCGTCGCAGCATCAGCAACCTCAACAAGTCTCTCGTACTCGAGTACGCGGGCCGTGAGGCTTCTGCTGCACCAGCATGCGGTTACGCATCGATGCACGCCGAACAGCAGGAAAAACTGCTGCAAGACGCCTTTACTGTTTAACGCCTTCGCGCACCTGAAACCGAATTTAAGGAACCACAGACAATGGCTATCGAGATCAAAGCCCCCACTTTCCCGGAATCGGTTGCCGATGGCACCGTTGCCACCTGGCACAAGCAACCGGGCGACGCGGTCAAGCGCGACGAACTGATCGTCGACATCGAAACCGACAAAGTCGTGCTGGAAGTGCTGGCTACCGCTGACGGCGTGCTGGGCGCTATCGTCAAGAACGAAGGCGAAACCGTTCTGTCCGACGAAGTCCTGGGCTCCATCGTTGAAGGCGGCGCTGCTGCTGCCGCTCCGGCTGCCGCTGCTGCTCCGGCCGCTGCTGCCGCTGCTCCAGCTGCCGGCGCTGACGAAGACGCTATCGCAGCTCCGGCTGCTCGCAAGCTGGCCGAAGAAAACGGCATCAACCTGGCTTCCGTCAAAGGCACCGGCAAAGATGGTCGTGTAACCAAGGAAGACGTGGTTGCCGCTGTCGAAGCCAAGAAAGCTGCTCCTGCTGCCGCACCTGCCAAGGCTGCTGCTCCGGCTGCCGCTGCTCCTGTGTTTGCCGCTGGCGATCGCATCGAGAAGCGCGTACCGATGACCCGCGTACGTGCCACCGTGGCCAAGCGTCTGGTTGAAGCTCAATCGAACATGGCGATGCTGACCACTTTCAACGAAGTCGACATGACCGAAGTCATGGCCCTGCGTTCGAAGTACAAGGACCTGTTCGAGAAGTCCCACAACGGCGTGCGCCTGGGCTTCATGTCGTTCTTCGTGAAAGCGGCCACCGAAGCGCTGAAACGCTTCCCGGCTGTCAACGCCTCGATCGACGGCGGCGACATCGTTTACCACGGCTACGCTGACGTCGGTGTTGCAGTTTCCAGCGATCGCGGCCTGGTTGTACCGGTTCTGCGTAACGCCGAACTGATGAGCCTGGCTGAAATCGAAGGCGGCATCGCCACCTTCGGCAAGAAAGCCCGCGACGGCAAACTGTCGATGGACGAAATGACCGGTGGTACTTTCACCATCACCAACGGTGGTACTTTCGGTTCGATGATGTCGACCCCGATCGTCAACCCGCCACAAGCAGCCATCCTGGGCATGCACAACATCATCCAGCGTCCGATGGCCATCAACGGTCAGGTCGTTATCCGTCCGATGATGTACCTGGCACTGTCCTACGATCACCGTCTGATCGATGGCAAAGAAGCTGTGACCTTCCTGGTGACCATCAAGAACCTGCTGGAAGATCCGGCTCGTCTGTTGCTGGATATCTGATAGAAGCAGCCATGAGCTGCAAGCTCGAGCTGTCGGAAAACCCGCAGCCCGGCTTGCCGCTCGCGGCTTGAAGCTTTTCGCTAAAGAGGATTTTTTGAATGTCGCAGAAATTTGACGTAGTAGTGATCGGCGCGGGCCCTGGCGGTTACGTGGCTGCCATCAAGGCCGCTCAGCTTGGTCTTTCGACGGCCTGCATCGAGAAGTACACCGACAAGGAAGGCAAACTGGCTCTGGGCGGTACCTGCCTGAACGTCGGCTGCATTCCATCCAAGGCCCTGCTGGACAGCTCGTGGAAATTCCATGAAGCCCAGGACGGTTTCGCGATCCACGGTATCAATCACGCTGGCGTGACCATGGACGTGCCAGCGATGGTCGGCCGCAAGGCCAACATCGTCAAAGGCCTGACCTCCGGCGTTGCGACCCTGTTCAAAGCCAACGGTGTGACCTCGATCCAGGGTCACGGCAAGCTGCTGGCCGGCAAGAAAGTCGAAGTCACCAAGCCTGACGGCTCGGTTGAAATCATCGAAGCCGAAAACGTCATCCTGGCTCCAGGTTCGCGTCCGATCGACATTCCGCCAGCTCCGGTTGACCAGAATGTGATCGTTGACTCCACCGGCGCCCTGGAATTCCAATCCGTGCCTAAGCGTCTGGGCGTGATCGGCGCTGGCGTGATCGGTCTGGAACTGGGTTCGGTCTGGTCGCGTCTGGGTGCGGAAGTGACTGTCCTGGAAGCCCTGGACACTTTCCTGATGGCAGCCGACGCCGCTGTTTCCAAGGAAGCGCTGAAAACCCTGACCAAACAGGGTCTGGACATCAAGCTGGGCGCTCGCGTAACCGGTTCCAAAGTGAACGGCGACGAAGTCGTGGTGAACTACACCGATGCCAAGGGCGAACAAAACATCACTTTCGACAAGCTGATCGTAGCCGTTGGTCGCCGTCCGGTGACCACTGATCTGCTGGCTGCCGACTGCGGCGTGACCCTGGACGAGCGCGGTTTCGTGCACGTCGACGATCACTGCGCCACCACCGTACCGGGCGTTTACGCCATCGGCGACGTGGTTCGCGGCATGATGCTGGCGCACAAGGCCTCGGAAGAGGGCATCATGGTTGTCGAGCGCATCAAGGGCCACAAGGCCCAGATGAACTATGATCTGATCCCGTCGGTTATTTATACTCACCCGGAAATCGCATGGGTCGGTAAAACCGAGCAGGCCTTGAAAGCTGAAGGCGTTGAAGTTAACGTCGGCACCTTCCCGTTCGCAGCCTCTGGCCGTGCCATGGCTGCCAACGACACCGGTGGTTTCGTCAAGGTCATCGCAGATGCCAAGACAGACCGCGTATTGGGCGTCCACGTGATTGGCCCAAGCGCTGCGGAACTGGTTCAGCAGGGCGCGATCGGTATGGAATTCGGCACCAGCGCTGAAGACCTGGGCATGATGGTTTTCTCCCATCCGACCCTGTCTGAAGCCTTGCACGAAGCTGCTTTGGCTGTGAATGGCGGCGCCATCCACATCGCCAACCGCAAGAAGCGTTAAGACATAATAAGAAACCACGGCGGTTTGGCCCGTCGTGAGCCTTGCATGCAAGACTCACCGCGGAATATCCGCTGGACGCAGTCTTGCATAGCTGCACCGGGTATCCGGAAAGGCTATGCAAGCAGCAGTCACAGGTGGTGCGGCACTTGAAAGAGTGCAGCACCGAATGCGCAGTACCTAACGAAGACGGTAAAAAGCATGAATCTTCACGAGTATCAGGGTAAGCAGCTGTTCGCTGAATACGGCCTGCCAGTTTCCACTGGTTATGCAGTAGACACCCCGGAAGCAGCAGCAGAAGCTTGCGACAAAATCGGCGGCAGCGAGTGGGTTGTCAAAGCCCAGGTCCACGCCGGTGGTCGCGGTAAAGCGGGCGGCGTAAAGCTGGTTCGCAGCAAAGAAGACGCCAAAGCCTTCGCACAGCAGTGGCTGGGCAAGCGTCTGGTGACTTACCAGACTGACGCCAATGGCCAGCCAGTCACCAAGATCCTGGTTGAATCGTGCACTGATATCGCTAAAGAGCTGTACCTGGGCGCTGTCGTTGACCGTTCGAGCCGTCGTATCGTGTTCATGGCTTCCACCGAAGGTGGCGTGGACATCGAGAAAATCGCTCACGACACTCCAGAAAAAATTCTGAAGGCCACTATCGATCCACTGGTTGGCGCTCAGCCATTCCAGGGTCGCGAGCTGGCATTCCAGCTGGGTCTGGAAGGCAAGCAAGTTGCCCAGTTCGCCAAGATCTTCGTAGGTCTGGCCAAACTGTTCAAGGATCACGACCTGGCCCTGCTGGAAGTGAACCCGCTGGTGATCAAGGCTGACGGCGATCTGCACTGCCTCGATGCCAAGATCAACATCGACGCCAACGCCATGTACCGTCAGCCTAAGCTGAAGACTTTCCACGATCCGTCGCAGGACGATCCGCGCGAAGCGCACGCTGCCAAGTTCGAACTGAACTACGTAGCGCTGGAAGGCAACATCGGTTGCATGGTCAACGGTGCTGGCCTGGCCATGGGTACCATGGACATCGTCAACCTGCATGGCGGCAAGCCAGCCAACTTCCTCGACGTGGGCGGCGGTGCTACCAAGGAACGCGTTACCGAAGCGTTCAAGATCATCCTGTCCGACACTAACGTCGCTGCAGTACTGGTCAACATCTTCGGCGGCATCGTTCGTTGCGACATGATTGCCGAAGGCATCATCGGCGCTGTGAAAGAAGTCGGCGTGAAAATCCCGGTTGTTGTTCGCCTTGAAGGCAACAACGCTGAGCTGGGCGCTAAAGTACTGGCAGAAAGCGGTTTGAACATCATCGCTGCTACCAGCCTGACCGACGCTGCTCAACAAGTTGTCAAAGCTGCGGAGGGCAAATAATGAGCGTCCTGATCAATAAAGACACCAAAGTTATCTGCCAGGGTATTACCGGTTCGCAAGGTAGTTTCCACACCCAGCAAGCCATCGAGTACGGCACCAAGATGGTTGGTGGTGTAACTCCAGGCAAAGGCGGCACCGAGCACCTGGGCCTGCCAGTGTTCAACACCGTGAAAGACGCTGTAGCTGCCACTGGCGCCACCGCCAGCGTGATCTACGTTCCGGCTCCTTTCTGCAAGGACTCGATCCTGGAAGCTGCCTTCGGCGGCATCAAGCTGATCGTGTGCATCACCGAAGGCATTCCTACCCTGGACATGCTGGACGCTAAAGTTAAGTGCGACGAACTGGGCGTAGTCCTGATCGGCCCTAACTGCCCAGGCGTGATCACCCCAGGCGAATGCAAGATCGGCATCATGCCAGGTCACATTCACTTGCCAGGCAAGGTCGGTATCGTTTCCCGTTCCGGCACCCTGACCTACGAAGCTGTGAAGCAGACTACTGACGCCGGTTTCGGTCAGTCGACTTGCGTCGGCATCGGTGGTGACCCGATCCCGGGTTCGAACTTCATCGACATCCTGAAGCTGTTCCAGGAAGACCCGAAGACCGAAGCGATCGTGATGATCGGTGAGATCGGTGGTTCGGCTGAAGAAGAAGCGGCTGCCTACATCAAGGCACACGTGACCAAGCCGGTTGTTTCCTACATCGCTGGTGTGACTGCTCCTCCGGGCAAGCGCATGGGCCATGCTGGCGCAATCATCTCTGGCGGCAAAGGCACTGCAGACGAGAAATTCGCTGCTCTGCAAGACGCAGGCGTTAAAACCGTGCGTTCGCTGGCAGACATCGGCAAGGCCCTGGCCGAGCTGACTGGTTGGGCTGTCAAGTAAGCCGCGCGCTTAACTGACGCTTCACCAAACAAAGGCCACCTTCGGGTGGCCTTTGTTGTTTCTGAAGATCAAAAGATCGCAGCCTTCGGCAGCTCCTACAGAAGATCGCATTCCCCTGTAGGAGCTGCCGAAGGCTGCGATCTTTTGATCTTTATTGAAATTTAGGTATGTAAACGCGACACAAAAATGTCGTATATCGGATAGTTCGCCCTCTAACAGTGCGTTTATCGGCCAAATTCGTTAGGCTACGCGCCATTTTTGCGTCTGCGGCCCACAAGGCGGCAACGCGCTAAAAGGGTCGGTCTTATACGGACTGACAGCATTTCCCTCACCCATAGGGAAATCCCTCTCTAAATTCCGATTCAGTAGTGTGGTATTTCCTTAATGAAAGTGTTGAAAGGCCAGGACATCCTGGCACTTGGTTTTATGACGTTTGCCCTGTTCGTCGGGGCTGGCAACATCATCTTCCCGCCTATCGTCGGTTTGCAGTCCGGGCCCAATGTCTGGATGGCGGCGCTGGGTTTCCTGGTCACGGCGGTCGGTTTGCCGGTGATCACTGTTGTGGCGCTGGCCAAGGTCGGCGGTGCAATGGATGCCTTGAGCAGCCCGATCGGTAAAGTCGCCGGTGGCCTGCTGGCAGCGGCGTGTTACCTCGCTGTTGGCCCGCTGTTCGCGACGCCACGTACCGCGACCGTATCCTTCGAAGTGGGCCTGGCGCCGCTGACCGGCGAGAGCCCGCTGGCATTGTTCCTGTACAGCTCGGTGTACTTCCTGCTGGTGTTCTTCATCTCGCTGTATCCAGGCCGTTTGCTGGATACCGTAGGGCGCTTCCTCGCGCCGCTGAAGATCATCGCCCTGGCCGCGCTGGGCATTGCAGCGTTCGCTTTGCCGGCTGGTGACATTGGCCAAGCCACGCCTGAATACGTGGCGGCGCCGTTTTCCCAAGGATTCATCAATGGTTACCTGACCATGGATACCTTGGGCGCGCTGGTGTTCGGCATCGTCATCGTCAACGCCATCCGTTCCCGCGGTGTCGAGTCGCCAGCTCTGATCACCCGTTATGCGATCATCGCCGGCCTGATTGCCGGCGTGGGCCTGGCGCTGGTTTACGTCAGCCTGTTCCGTCTCGGTTCGGGCAGCCATGAAGTGGCCGCTGGCGCTACCAATGGCGCGGCGGTATTGCACGCTTACGTGCAGCACACCTTCGGTTCGCTGGGCAGCGGCTTCCTTGCGGTGCTGATCTCCCTGGCGTGCCTGGTGACCGCGGTCGGCCTGACCTGCGCCTGCGCCGAGTACTTCAGCCGTGTGGTGCCGCTGTCCTACAAGACACTGGTGATCATCCTCGCTGCGTTCTCGCTGCTGGTGTCCAACCTGGGCCTGACCAAGCTGATTGCGTTCTCGATCCCGGTACTCACCGCGATCTACCCGCCGTGCATCGTTCTGGTGGCGCTGAGCTTCTGCAAGGACTTCTGGCATGAGCAGGGTCGTATCCTCGGCCCGGTGATGCTGGTGTCGTTCATCTTCGGCCTGATCGACGCCCTCAAGGGTGCCGGCCTGGCGGACTGGATGCCGACGCAAATGGCCCACCTGCCGCTGAGCGAGCAGGGCCTGGCCTGGCTGGTGCCGTCGGTGATGACACTGGTGGTCGCGGTGGTTTGCGATCGCCTGCTGGGCAAGCGCGCCGAAGCCTTGGCTTAAGTCGCTTCACGACCCGCCACAAGCGGGTCTTGAGCAGAAACAGAAATGCCCCGTATCAATCGATACGGGGCATTTTTTTGGTGCGCCCAGCATGGGCGCGATCTTGTGGGTGAAAGTCCCACCGTAAGCTGACCACAGTGAACGAAGTGAAGCGCAACTGCATGAGGGCGACCGAGTGTGGGGAGGAAGCGTGGAGCGAAACCGTGAGCCGATGAACAAGAACCGGATACAAGGCGAAGCCGATCAGGGCGAGCGGGCCATAAATCGCGAAGCTCTTGTGGTCAACGATCAGGCTGCGTAAATCCGGCGGTTGTGCGGGGAAGGATTGCGTTCTTACCTGGGGAGATCTCGCCTTGTGCCTGAAAGGGCGACGGTGCAGGCCGGAGCGAGAAGTCAGCAGAGGCCGTAGTAGTCATTTTTTTTTTTTTGACGAAGGGCCGAACGAGAGAAAGCGTTATAGGCCATGTTGATGCGAACGACCGGAAGTCAGATGCCTGCCAAACGCGGGGCGGATGTGAGGACGCGAGCGGTGAAACCGTGAGAAGCCCCATCAGCGACGAGGTCAATCGCCCGCAAGATGAATTTGATAACGCAGGGCAAGGGCTGCTGGAACGGGCCTTTGCGAGAGAAAACCTGAAACGGGCGTGGAAACGGGTCAAGGCCAACAAAGGGGCAGCGGGGGTCGACGGTCTGGACATTGAACAGACGGCCGAACATCTACTGACCCAGTGGCCAGCGATTTGCGAACAGCTTCTTTCGGGCGTCTACCGGCCCAGTCCGGTACGGCGTGTGGTCATCCCCAAGCCTGACGGCGGCGAACGTGAGTTGGGTATTCCAACGGTCACCGACCGCTTGATCCAGCAAGCGCTGCTGCAAGTCTTGCAGCCACTCCTTGATCCGACTTTCAGTGAACACAGCTACGGCTTTCGTCCGGGACGTTGTGCGCAGGACGCCGTTCTGGCGGCTCAGCGCTACGTGTCTTCAGGGCGCAAAGTGGTGGTGGATGTAGATATGGAGAAGTTCTTCGACCGGGTCAATCACGACATCTTGATTGATCGTTTACGCAAGCGGATTGCGGATCGGTCGGTCATCCGGCTGGTCCGTGCGTATCTGGATGCGGGAACGCTGATCAATGGCGTGGTCGAGAAAAGCCGCTGCGGGGCGCCGCAAGGCGGCCCGCTGTCGCCGTTGCTGGCGAACGTGCTGCTGGACGAAGTGGATCGGGAGCTTGAACGTCGAGGTCATTGTTTCGTGCGCTATGCCGACGATGCGAATGTGTATGTTCGCAGTCGCAAGGCTGGGCAGCGGGTGATGTCTTTGCTGGAGCGTCTGTATGGAAAGCTGCACTTGAGCGTCAACGAGAGCAAGAGTGCGGTGGCGAGTGCATTTGGTCGCAAGTTTCTTGGGTACGCCTTTTGGGCGTCGCCCAAAGGTGTCAAAAGAGCCGTGGCGATCAAGGCGCGAAAGCAGTTCAAGCAACGGATACGCGAACTGACCCGCCGCTCAGGTGGCCGCAGTATGCGACAAGTTGTCGAGAATCTACGCCCTTATCTCTTGGGCTGGAAAACTTACTTTGGGTTGTCACAAACACCGAAAATCTGGCGAGAGCTGGACGAATGGATACGACACCGATTGCGGGCGATCCAGCTTAAGCAGTGGAGGCGTGGACCGACGATCTACCGCGAACTGAGGGCGCTGGGAGCCAGCAGCCAAACGGCCCGGAAAGTGGCGGCCAACTCGTATAGCTGGTGGCGTAACAGCCGATTTGAGCTGAATCGAGTGTTGGATCTAGCGTGGTTTGACAGGCTGGGACTGGTGCGCCTCTCATAACCTCAATCTCTCGAACCGCCCGGTGCGGACCCGCATGCCGGGTGGTGTGGCAGGGGAGCGGCCTGTGAAGGACGCCCCCTATGCCGATTGAGGGATGCGGTGTCTTTTCCGTTGAGCTAACGTCGAAGCACTGCAACACCCTTTGTGGGAGCGAGCTAGCTCCCACAAAGGGTCTGTGTAATCCGCATTTACATCACAAGGACCTGCATGTCGTTCATCCAAGCCAACCTGATCCACATTCTTGCCGCCGTCTGGTTCGTTATCTGCTGGGGCGGGTACACCCGCTATGCCACATGGAAAGGCCGTGACACCGCGTGTCTGGCCAGTGTGCTGCACCTGTATCGCGAGGACTGGATGCGCCGTATGCTGCTGCGCGACAACCGCATCGCCGATGCCAGCGTGATCGGCAACCTGGAGCGCAATGCTTCGTTCTTCGCCTCCAGTACATTGATTATCCTGGCCGGTATTCTCACGGTATTGGGGGCTTCGGAACGGGCGGTATCCTTGCTGGCGGATATCCCGATGGTGCAACAGGCGTCCCAGGGCATGTCGGAAATCAAGTTGCTGTGCCTGGCGCTGGTGTTTGTCTATGCGTTCTTCACGTTCAGTTGGTGTATGCGCCAGTACAACTTCGCCGCCATTCTGGTCGGCTCGGCGCCGATGGTCGGTGAACGCCATGTGTCCGAGCAGGAGCGCAAGGCCTTTGCCGCCCGTGCCGCCCGTGTCATCTCCATGGCCGCCAACCAGTTCAACTTTGGCCTGCGCTCTTATTACTTCGGCATGACCATGCTGGCCTGGTTCGTCAGCCCATGGCTGTTCATGTTGATGAGTGCCGGTGTGGTGTTCGTATTGTATCGCCGCGAGTTTCACTCCGATGTTCTCGACGTGATGGTCTATACCCCAACAGAGGCGCCATTGGCCGAGGTGAGTAAAGAGGCAGCCTGATCGGGTACCCGCGCGCTGGCTATCCAGTGTGTTACTGGAAAGACCTGGCCTGGCAGCGCAGTCTGGTTTGGCTGGTGGGATTAATCTGTTCGCTGTTGCTGATGATTAGTCCGACTTTTCGAACGATTTTGCTCTAAGCGCTTTTTTCAAGACAAAAGAAAACCCGCACTTGGCGGGTTTTCTTTTGCCACTCTAAAAACCGTATTAGTTCTTAGGTGCTTCCGGAGCGGCCGGAGCAGCCTGATCTTTGGCGGCTTCGGCGTTTTCTTTCGCCGCGTCGTTCACTTTATCCTGAGCTTCGTTCATTTTTTGCTGGGCTTGCTCAGCATTTTGGTTAGCATCTTGAGCTTTGTCCTCGGATTTTTTATCGCAGGCAGCGAGACCGAGGGAAGCGGTCAACATCAAGGCAATAGCTAAAGTCTTACGCATGGGGTGTTTCTCCTGATGAAAAGCATCTACTGGCATTAAGAGCCCACGCATCAGGGTTAAGTTCCTTAATTCTTTCAGATATATAAGTTTGTTCTAGTGCGGAACTTTTACCCGGACCGCCACTTCACTGTACGGACATAAACAAGAGCTTTTATCAAATGGCTGAAAACCCCGTTTTTGAGCGTGCGATGCGCTTTCTGTCGGCGCTGCGACATTGCCAGGTACTTGGACTAAGCGTTCACAGCGCCAGCAACGAAGGGCTGACGATTGTGCTGCCCTACAGCCCGCAGATCGTCGGTAATCCGGAAACCGGCGTGATTCATGGCGGGGCGCTGACCTCGCTGATGGACACCGCCTGTGGCATGGCGACCCTCTGCGTGCTCCCGGAATTCGAAGTCTGCCCGACCCTCGACCTGCGCATCGACTACATGCACGCCGCCGAGCCACATAAGGATGTCTACGGCTTTGCCCAGTGCTATCGGGTCACCACCGACGTGATTTTTGCCCGTGGCTTCGCCTATCAGGATGACCCCGGGCAACCCATTGCCCATGTGATGGGCACTTTCATGCGTATGGGCAAGAACATCAAAGGCACCAAGGGTTTTGGTGGCACGGTTGCCGGAGGTGCGCAATGAGCGACTCGCTGAAGGATCGGTTGCAAAAAGCCCACGAGCAGGGCGATTACGCCTCGCTGCTGGATTTGATTCCCTATGCCCGGCTGATCGGCGTCGAATGTTCACGGGTGGGAGATGAGTTGCTGTTCAAGCTGCCAGCGAACAAGGACAACATCGGTAACCCGTTGTTGCCGGCGATTCATGGCGGTGTGATCGCCGGTTTCATGGAATTGGCCGCGGCGCTGCACCTGTTGGTGTTCACCGGGTCGCCCGGGGTGCCGAAGATCATCGACTTCTCCCTGGATTACCTGCGAGCCGGGCAATTTCGCGATACCTGGGCCCGATGCCAGGTCTGGCGCCAGGGTCGCCGGGTCGCCAATGTGGCGATTACCGCCTGGCAAAGCACCGAAGCCGAACCCATTGCCACGGCCCGCGCACATTTCAAACTCGAAGAGCCCTTGAAATCCTGAACTCAGCCCCAAACTCTGAGAACAACCCGCCGTCGACCCTCAAGGTCTCGGCTTATGCCATCTGATTGGAGTTTGATGACCATGAGTGTGGAAACTCAAAAGGAAACCCTGGGCTTCCAGACCGAGGTGAAGCAGCTGCTGCATCTCATGATCCATTCGCTGTATTCCAACAAGGAAATTTTCCTTCGCGAATTGATCTCGAACGCCTCTGACGCTGTCGACAAGTTACGTTTCGAAGCCCTGGCCAAGCCAGAGCTGCTGGAAGGTGGCGCCGAACTGAAAATCCGCGTGAGCTTCGACAAAGACGCTAAAACCGTCACCCTCGAAGACAACGGTATCGGCATGAGCCGCGAAGACGCGATCACCCACCTGGGTACCATCGCCAAGTCCGGCACCGCCGATTTCATGAAGCACCTGAGCGGCGACCAGAAGAAAGACTCGCACCTGATCGGCCAGTTCGGTGTCGGTTTCTACTCCGCCTTCATCGTCGCTGACAAAGTCGATGTGTTCAGTCGTCGTGCCGGCAGCGCTGCCAGCGAAGGTGTGCACTGGTCGTCCAAGGGTGAAGGTGACTTCGAAGTTGCGACCATCGACAAGGCCGAACGCGGCACTCGCATCGTCCTGCACCTGAAATCCGGTGAAGACGAGTTCGCCGATGGCTGGCGCCTGCGCAACATCATCAAGAAGTACTCCGACCACATCGCCTTGCCGATCGAGTTGCCGAAAGAAGTGGCAGCTACCGAAGGCGAAGAGCAGCCGGCCGTTGAGTGGGAAACCGTCAACCGTGCCAGCGCCCTGTGGACCCGTCCGCGTACCGAGATCAAGGACGAGGAATACCAGGAGTTCTACAAGCACATCGCTCACGATTTCGAAAACCCGCTGAGCTGGAGCCACAACAAGGTCGAAGGCAAGCTCGAATACAGCTCGCTGCTGTACGTGCCGACCCGTGCGCCGTTCGACCTGTACCAGCGTGAAGCGCCGAAAGGCCTGAAACTGTACGTGCAGCGCGTGTTCGTCATGGATCAGGCCGAGTCCTTCCTGCCGCTGTACCTGCGCTTCATCAAGGGCGTGGTCGACTCCAACGACCTGTCGCTGAACGTGTCGCGGGAAATCCTGCAGAAAGACCCGATCATCGACTCGATGAAGTCGGCGCTGACCAAGCGTGTCCTGGACATGCTGGAAAAACTGGCGAAGAACGAGCCTGAGCAATACAAGGGCTTCTGGAAAAACTTCGGTCAGGTCATGAAAGAAGGCCCGGCAGAAGATTTCGCCAACAAGGAAAAAATCGCCGGCCTGCTGCGTTTCGCATCGACCCACGGCGACGATGGCGAGCAGGTTGTTGGCCTGGCCGAGTACCTGGCGCGTGCCAAGGAAGGTCAGGACAAGATCTACTACCTGACCGGCGAAACCTACGCTCAGGTCAAAAACAGCCCGCACCTGGAAGTCTTCCGCAAGAAAGGCATCGAAGTGCTGCTGTTGACCGACCGCATCGACGAGTGGCTGATGAGCTACCTCAGCGACTTCGACGGCAAGAGCTTTGTCGACGTGGCGCGCGGTGACCTGGACCTGGGCAACCTGGACTCGGAAGAGGACAAGAAAGCCGCGGAAGAAGTCGCCAAGGCCAAAGAAGGTCTGGTCGAGCGTCTGAAGACCGCGCTGGGCGAATCCGTTGCGGAAGTCCGGGTGTCCCATCGCCTGACCGATTCGCCGGCGATCCTGGCCATCGGCGAGCAGGACCTGGGCATGCAGATGCGCCAGATCCTGGAAGCCAGCGGTCAGAAGGTTCCGGACTCGAAGCCGATTTTCGAATTCAACCCGGCTCACCCGCTGATCGAGAAGCTCGACAACGAGCAGAGCGACGAGCGCTTCGGCGACCTGTCGCACATCCTCTTCGATCAGGCGGCCCTGGCGGCCGGCGACAGCTTGAAAGATCCGGCGGCTTATGTGCGCCGTCTGAACAAGCTATTGGTTGAGTTGTCGGCTTAACTAAGTTGCAGAAAACCCGCTTCGGCGGGTTTTTTCTTTCTCGGGTTTAACCATCAGGAGTCAGAAATGAGCCAAATCACTGTACGTTCCGTTGCCTATCAGATTGACGGCCAGGCTTACGAAAGCCGTCTGGCCTTCGATGCCGACCATAAAGGCCCGCGCCCGGGTTTGTTGATGGCGCCGAACTGGATGGGCGTCAGCGCGGGTGCCGAGGAGATCGCCAGGTCGGTGGCCTCCAAGGGATATGTGGTGCTGATCGCAGACCTTTACGGTCAATCGGTTCGTCCGACGAACAATGACGAGGCCGGCGCGGCCATGATGCCATTGAAGAATGACCGCCCATTGCTGCGCAAGCGCATGCAGGTGGCGTTCGAACAGCTGCAAAGCCAGGGTGAAGTGGCTGTCGATACTTCGAAACTGGCCACTTTCGGTTTCTGCTTCGGCGGTTGCTGCGCCCTGGAGTTTGCCCGTACCGGCGCTCCGGTGAAGGCCGCTGTATCGTTCCACGGCACGCTGGATACACTGAATCCGGCTGATGCGAAAAACATCAAGGGTAAGGTCCTGGTGCTGCACGGTGCTTCCGATCCATTGGTGCCGAAGGAGCAGTTGCCGGCGTTCGAAGATGAAATGAACGCGGCGGGCGTGGATTGGCAGTTGCTGAGCTACGGCGGTGCGTTCCACTCGTTCACCGACCCCCACGCCAACGTGCCGGGCATGATGATGTATGACGCCAAGGTGGCTGCCCGGGCCTTCACGTCGATGCATAATTTGCTGGATGAAGTGTTCAAGGGCTGATAGCTGTTTTCAGCCTGGATTCGGTCGGTGTCTTCGCCGGCCTCATCGCGAGCAAGCTCGCTCCCACAGGGGAATGGTGTCGTACACAACTCTTGCGGCTGACTCGGTCAACTGTGGGAGCGAGCTTGCTCGCGATGGCGGCATAACTGGTGCTGAAAGTTTCAGGGCAATTCGATCCGCTCACTTTCCCCCGGCACCGTCGGCCAGTCCCCGGCCGCCCAGCGCCGGCGTGCTTCGTCAATCGCCGCCGGATCGCTCGCGACAAAATTCCAGTTGATCCGCCGTGGACCGTCCAGCGGAGCACCGCCAAACAACACGGCATGACTGTCGCTCTCAGCAAACAGGGTCATCTCCTCCCCGGCAGGCAGTACCACCAGCGAGTACGGCTCTATCGGCTCGCCATCCAGTTGCACTTCGCCGCTCAACACATACAGCGCACGTTCTTCATGCTCGGTGGGAATCAGCAATGTGGTCGCCGTTTGCAGGTGCAGTTCCGCGTACAGCGTAGGAGAAAGCACCGGCACTGGCGATTCCAGGCAAAAGCCTGACCCGGCAATCATGCGAATCTTCACCCCCAGGTTTTCGCTGACCGGCAATGTGGACGCTGGATGGTGGCTGTAATGCCCCGGACCTTGTTCTTTATCCTTGGGCGAAGCCAGCCAGATCTGCAAGCCGTGCATTGTGAAACCGCTTTCTCTCAGGGCCGCGGGCGTGCGTTCGACGTGGGCGATGGCACTGCCGGCCGTCATCCAGCTGACGTCGCCAGTCCCGACCACTTGATCGGAACCGAGGCTGTCCTTGTGCTGGATCTGCCCCTGGAACAAGTAGGTGAGGGTGGACAGGCCAATGTGTGGATGCTGGCGGATGTTCATGCCTTTGCCCGGTGGATAGCGGGTTTCCAGCATGTGGTCGAAAAACACGAATGGCCCGACGCTGCGGCACTTGGCCGATGGCAGCGGGCGCAGAATCGGCTGGCCTTCGACATCTTCGGTGCGGGGGCGGATCACGAGCGGAGTGTTCATGGTGCGTTCCAGGCTGAGCGGGTAATGCGTTCGAGCATAACCCGCTTGCGCAGCCCTTGCCGCTATTGGCTGAATGCGCCTTCGGACAAATGCGTTTCGATGCTGACTTCAGAGGTGGTCATCAGCTTGTGGATCGGGCAGCGATCAGCCACGCGGTGCAGTTCATCGCGCTGGGCGTCGGTGAGTACGCCCTTGAGGGTCAGTTTGACGTGCAGCGCGTACTGGCCTTTCTGTTCCAGGCTGTTGTCGCGCTTGACCTCGACGCCGACACCGGTCAGCGGGATGTCTTTCTTCCTGGCATACAGCTTCAGGGTCAGGGCTTTGCAGGCACCCAGCGCGGCATCGAAATAATCGTGCGGCTCCGGCGCCGAGCCCTCTCCGCCAGCCGTGACGGGTGCGTCGGCGAAGAGTTCATGGTCATCGATCTGGACGCTGTGGCGTAAACCTTCGGCAGAAACGGTGTTGACAGTAACGGTCATGGCAAACCTCGCAGGCGACAGGAAAACTCATTCGATCAAAAAAGACCTTGAAGGTATAGAGCCATCGCGCTTGTCGGTGTTCCAATTTTCGAGCCCACAAAAAAGCCCCGCGACTGCGGGGCTTTTCGTATCGATCCGGATCAGCTGCCTTTGACTGGCTTGCCGTTGACCGTACCGTCCAGGAGCATGATGTTGTATTCCTTGCCGTCGGTTTCGACTTGTTGCAGTCGGACCAGCAGGTAATCCCAATCCTTGGCGAACCACATCACGGTGATGCGTTTGTTTTGTGTCGGGTCGCGTACACGTTCAACCTTGATCGCATCGATCTTGCCGGCCTTGGTGTCGACCTTTTCAGCGCCCAGCACGCGGAAGTCATAGGTATCGACTTCACCGCCGTCGACCACCTGATAACTCATGCTTTTTTTGCCGGCGGCGACGTCGTGCTGCAGGGCCAGTTGATAGCTGGATTTGTCGAGCATGCCGCGGTTCAGCGGAACCTTGACCGCGTCGCCGCGATCGGTGCCGGTGACCATCTTGGTGTTCCAGTCGAAATCCAGATCCGCTTTCTTGGCCTTGCCCAAGCCGCCACGTTCAAAGTGGTACGACTCTGGAAGAAGCGTGTCCTTGTCCATGGTCAGGGTGCTTTCCTCGGACAGGCTGGCGATCATCATCGATGCCTTGAAACTCAGTTTCCATTTGCCATCACTGGTTTTTTCGAGGTTGCGCTCGGCAGTGCCACTCATGGGCAACTGCTTCCAGTCGGCGGTGTAGCTGGCGGAGAAAGGTTGAAGGTCTGCCGCCTGGGCGAAGGGCAAGGCGAGCAGAGCGCAAGCGAAGAGCAGGGCGCGACGCATAAAATCTCCTAGTTTCGAATCAAGTGGCCGCTGGCCGCGAGTAGCTGTCCATCCAGTAAAGCACCTTGCTCGCCGAGGGCCAGACGACCTTCGGCAAACCAGTGTACGGCCATCGGGTAGATCAGGTGTTCCTGAGCATGGACCCGCTGCGCCAGACTCTGCGGCGAATCCTGTAACTCTACCGGTATTACAGCCTGTACGACCAGTGGTCCGCCATCGAGTTCCTCGGTGACGAAGTGCACGGAGCAGCCGTGCTCGGTGTCGCCGGCCTCCAGAGCGCGCTCATGAGTGTGTAACCCTTTGTATTTGGGTAGCAGCGAGGGATGGATATTGAGCAGGCGACCCTGATAGTGGCGTACGAAACCAGCGCTGAGAATGCGCATGAATCCGGCCAGTACCACGAGTTTGGGGTTGAAGGCGTCGATCAGTTCGATCAGCGCGGCGTCGAAGGCCTCGCGACCTTCGAAAGCCTTGTGATCCAGGGCGCGGGTGTCGATACCCGCGTCACTGGCGCGCTGCAGGCCGTAGGCGTCGGCGCGGTTGGAGATCACCGCAGCAATGCGGACCGGGCTGTCGCCGGTCCGCGTGCTGTCGATCAGGGCCTGCAAGTTACTGCCGGTGCCGGACAACAGCACCACCACATCACAGGTCTGAGACATCAATGAGCCTTGAGGTTCTTCAGTTCAACCTGAGCCGCGCCTTCGGCAGCGGTGGAGATCTGGCCGATGACCCAAGGCTGCTCGCCCGCTTCGCGCAGAACGTTCAGGGCAGTTTCCACGTGCTCTTGAGCCACGCAGATGACCATGCCCACGCCGCAGTTCAGCACGCGGTGCATTTCGTTCTCGTCAACGTTGCCTTTTTCTTGCAGCCAGTCGAACACTGCCGGGCGGTTCCAGCTTGCCACGTCAACCACGGCTTGAGCGCCTTTTGGCAGAACGCGCGGGATGTTGTCCAGCAGGCCGCCACCGGTGATGTGGGCCATGGCTTTGACCGCGCCGGTTTCCTTGATCAGCTTGAGCAGCGGCTTCACGTAGATACGGGTCGGGGCCATCAGCAGGTCGGTCAGCGGCTTGCCGTCGAGTTGGGTGTTCTCGATGTCGGCGCCGGACACTTCGATGATCTTGCGGATCAGCGAGTAGCCGTTGGAGTGCGGGCCGGAGGACGGCAAGGCGAGCAGGGCATCGCCGGCAGCGACCTTGGAGCCGTCGATGATTTCGGATTTTTCCACGACGCCGACGCAGAAACCGGCCAGGTCGTAGTCTTCGCCTTCGTACATGCCCGGCATTTCAGCGGTTTCGCCGCCAACCAGCGAGCAACCCGACAGTTCGCAGCCAGCGCCGATGCCGGTCACAACCTGGGCAGCGGTGTCGACGTTCAGTTTGCCGGTGGCGTAGTAGTCGAGGAAGAACAGCGGCTCGGCGCCGCATACCACCAGGTCGTTCACGCACATGGCAACCAGGTCGATGCCGATGCTGTCGTGCTTGTTCAGGTTCAGGGCCAGGCGCAGCTTGGTGCCGACGCCGTCAGTACCGGAAACCAGCACGGGCTGCTTGTAGCCGGCCGGGATTTCGCAGAGGGCGCCGAAACCGCCCAGGCCGCCCATGACTTCCGGGCGCGCAGTGCGCTTGGCGACGCTCTTGATGCGTTCGACCAATGCTTCACCGGCGTCGATGTCTACACCGGCGTCCTTGTAGCTCAGGGAGGGTTGCTTGCTCATGATCCAGGCCTTTAGGGGGGGGATTTCTGGGTAACGACCGAGTCCATCGGGACCGCTGAAACAGGCGAAGGCGAGGGCCATGCGCGATTTTCAGGGTGCCCGGCTGTTGCCGGTCTGCGAAGGCGCGCGATTTTATCAGGCTTGAGCCGTAGCGGCCATCCTCAGGCCGACAGCAGGGCCATATCCGTTCAAAAAAAACCGTTAATGCGCGGTGTCGGTGGCATCCTGCATGGCTGTATAAGGTATCGCGATTAACCGTCTATCGTTATGACAGTGCGAAAACTTACCCGGAGCGTGTGAATGTTTTGCGTCGGGCAACGGTCACAGTCTTGCTCGATCGTCTTCATGCGGTCTGTTCCAGCCGCTCTTGTCGTCAGGAATCTTCCATGCGTTTTTGTAAATTCTTGCTTGTGAGTTGTTTGTCAGTGGTCAGCCTGGTCAGTCAAGCCGAAACCGTCAAAGGCCTTTACCTGGTGCGCGAGCCGGTGAATGGCCAGTCGCCCGAGGAACGCGACCAGGCGACTCAGCGTGCGCTGGACACATTGGTGTTGCGCCTGACCGGCGACCCCAAGGCCGCTCAAAGTCCGGGGCTGGCGGCAATTCGCAAAGACCCGCAACAGATCATCAGCCAATACGGCTTTGAGGCCGGGCCGCCGGAAGTCCTGAAAGTCGATTTCGATCCGGGTACCACCGAGCAGGCCTTGCGTCGTGCCGGCCTGGCCATGTGGGGGGCCAATCGGCCGTCGGTCCTCGGCTGGTGGTTGAATGATTCCACCGAGGGTTCAAGCCTGGTGGGCGACGGCCAGGCCAGCGCGGCACCGTTGCGTCGGGCTGCCCAGCACCGTGGCTTGCCATTGCGCTTGCCGTTGGCGGATTTGAATGAGCAGATCGTCGCGACCGCGCCGAATCTGGAGGGCGCAGATCCCGCGCCTTTGCAAGCGGCATCGGAACGCTACAACGCCGACGCCCTGCTCGCGGTACACGCCAAGGAGGAGGGCGGGCAGTGGCAAGCCAAGTGGCAATTGTGGCTGGGGGATAAAAAAGAAGCGGGCAGCGTGCAAGGCGCCGATCAGGCCGCCGTGGCCGATGCGGTGATGCTGGCGGTCAACGAGCGCCTGGCGCCGCGGTTTGTCGCCAGGCCCGGCGCTTCGAGCGAGCAATTGCTGGAAGTGCAAGGCATGAATCTTGAACGCTACGCGTCGCTCGGGCGTTTGCTGGAGCCGTTTGGCGGGCGTGTGCAAAGTGTCGAGGGTGACCGGATTCTCTATCGGGTCAATGGCAGCGTCGATCAACTGCGTGCGCAACTGTCGCTGGCGAGGTTGCAGGAAGCGCCGGCGGGGCAGGCCCCGGCCCCGGTAGCGCCCGTTCAGTCGGCCACCGGCAGCCCGGTGCCAGTCGCCGCGCCGGCCCCGATCCCGCAGCTGCGTTTTCGTTGGTAGTTTTTCTTTCTCTATATAGAAGCAATGGAGTGGTTCATGGCCGATACGCGGCGTTGGTTCTGGCTCGGTGGGGTGGTCCTGCTGTGTGTGTTTGTCTGGTTGTTGCATCCGATCCTGACGCCGTTCCTGGTGGCGCTGCTGTTGGCCTACCTGTTCGACCCGCTGGTGGATCGGCTGGAGAAGGCAGGCCTGTCCCGAACCTGGGGTGTCGTAGCGGTATTCACCCTGTTTACATTGATCTTCACCGCGCTGCTGTTGGTCTTGGTGCCGTTGCTCGCCAGGCAGTTGTTTCGTTTGTATGAGCTGGCCCCACAGATGCTCGACTGGCTGCAGCACACGGCGTTGCCCTGGGCGCAGTCGAAGTTCGGCCTGTCGGACGGTTTCTGGAAGTTCGACAAGCTCAAGGCGGCCATCAGTGAGCATATGAGTCAGACCACTGATGTTGTCGGCGTGGTGTTGAGTCATGCCACGGCCTCGGGGCTGGCGTTGATCGGCTGGCTGGCGAACCTGGTGTTGATTCCGGTGGTGAGCTTCTACCTGTTGCGGGATTGGGACCTGATGATGGCCAAGGTCTGCAGCCTGCTGCCCCGTGATCGTGAAGAGCGCGCGGTGTTGCTGGCGGGTGAATGCCATGAAGTGCTCGGGGCGTTCGTGCGCGGACAGTTGCTGGTGATGGTGGCCTTGGGTGTGATCTACGCAGCTGGCCTGATGCTGGTCGGGTTGGAACTGGGCCTGCTGATTGGCCTGATTGCCGGTCTGGCGGCGATCGTGCCGTACATGGGGTTTATCATCGGCATTGGCGCGGCGCTGCTTGCGGGGCTGTTCCAGTTCGGTGGTGATCTTTACCCGATGCTCGGCATTGTCGCGGTGTTCATGGTCGGCCAGGCGCTGGAAGGTATGGTGTTGACCCCCTTGCTGGTCGGTGACCGGATTGGCCTGCACCCGGTGGCGGTGATTTTCTCGATCCTGGCCGGTGGTGAGCTGTTTGGCTTTACCGGTGTGCTGCTGGCATTGCCGGTCGCCGCGGTGATCATGGTGCTGGTGCGCCATGTGCATGATTTGTATAAGGATTCTGAAATCTACGGGAGGACCGACGAGCCGCAGGTGTAAGGGCAGTCGATAGGTGATGGCAGGCTGCCCCGGTTCGTGCCCGGTCAGCCTGCTGGCGTCGCCCAACTGTCACATGCACCGCCAAAGAATCTGTCACAAAACCGGTGCATTAACGCAAACCTTTGATTTTGCTTGTGGTCTGTCGCATTGTGCGGCCCGCTTCACGGGTATAAACTTCGCAAACTTTACACAGAGGCCACTAACGGTTCCTTTGGAACTGTTCAGTCAGCATGAAACCGATTCAGCTGCCCCTAGGTGTGCGTCTGCGTGACGACGCCACCTTTATCAACTACTACCCAGGCGCCAATGCCGCTGCACTCGGCTATGTCGAGCGGCTGTGCGAAGCCGACGCTGGCTGGACCGAAAGCCTGATCTACCTTTGGGGTAAGGACGGGGTAGGGCGTACGCACCTGTTGCAGGCCGCTTGCCTGCGCTTTGAGCAATTGGGGGAGCCTGCGGTGTATCTGCCGTTGGCCGAGTTGCTCGATCGCGGCATTGAAATCCTCGACAACCTCGAACAGTACGAGCTGGTCTGCTTGGATGATTTGCAAGTGGTTGCCGGGCGGGCTGACTGGGAAGAGGCGCTGTTCCATCTGTTCAATCGCTTGCGTGACAGCGGCCGACGGCTGCTGATTGCCGCGTCGACATCCCCGCGTGAGTTGCCGGTGAAACTGGCGGATCTCAAATCCCGCCTGACCCTGGCCTTGATCTTCCAGATGCGCCCGCTGTCCGATGAGGACAAATTGCGGGCCCTGCAATTGCGCGCATCCCGTCGCGGCTTGCATCTGACCGATGAAGTCGGGCATTTCATTCTGACTCGCGGTACCCGCAGCATGAGCGCACTTTTCGAGTTGCTCGAGCGTCTCGATCAGGCCTCCCTCCAGGCTCAGCGCAAGCTGACAATCCCGTTTTTGAAAGAAACCCTCGGCTGGTAAACCCGCTGAAACCGGGGCTTTTAGCCGGTTCGGCATCTTTCAGGCGCCAGAAATCCCGCTTTCCTGCAAGGTTGCAGGCCGCGTGTATGTTTAAAATGGGCTTAAGCGCTTAGATGTAAACGAGAAACGGATAAGTCACAAAAAGATCGATTGAATTTGCAAATGAGGTTGATAGCGGGCATAGTCTCGCCTTCTTTACAACTATCAGCCACGGTCGTGCCCATGCTAAATCGCTTCGCACCCCTCGTGCCTCTCGCACTCGTTACCCTGTTGTTCGGTTGCGCCGCCCACACTCCGGTGGCCCAGCAAGCTCCGCAGCAGCAGGTTCAAAACTCCGTTACTGCCCAGTCTTCAGCTCTCTTTCAGGAAGAGCTGGCTACCGAAAAAGAACTCGCAGACTTCGCTGGCGGCAAGTCCTACCAGCTTCCGGTCCTGGCCGACAGCATTCTCGAACGTGGCATGTCCCTGATCGGTACCCGTTACCGTTTCGGCGGTACTTCTGAAGCCGGCTTCGATTGCAGTGGTTTCATCGGTTACCTGTTTCGCGAAGAAGCGGGCATGAACCTGCCACGCTCTACCCGCGAAATGATCAACGTGGACGCTCCGCTGGTCTCGCGCAGCAAGCTTGAGCCGGGCGACCTGCTGTTCTTCGCAACCAATGGTCGTCGCGGTCGCGTCAGTCACGCCGGGATCTATCTGGGCGACAACCAGTTCATCCACTCCAGCAGCCGCCGCAGCGGTGGTGTGCGCATCGATAGCCTGGGCGACAGCTACTGGAGCAAGACCTTCATAGAAGCCAAGCGCGCCCTGGCAATGGCACCTAACGCGTCGCCAATCGTCACTGCACGTAAATAAGCGGACAATTTGTAAGGCGAACTTAAAGTCTTACTTGAAGTTTGTCGTGTAGCCGCTAGAATCTTGATCTACAAATGATGGCAAACCGCCTGCGTCCAACGCAGGCGGTTTTCTTTTCTGCGCTCCCCGCAGAAAAAGCCGCAGCCAGATCAGGATGTTCTGCTTATGACGACGTCGGCCCGCCTCGCAATCATGTTTTTCGCAGCGCTGCTCAGTGCCTGCGCCAGCCGCACACCGCCTCCTGCGCCGGTGGTTCGCGCTCCCATCGTATTTGGTTCCTCACAAGCGTTTTCGCCCGAAGCGGAAGACGTGCTGTTTCGCGCGCTTGGTCTGGTGGGCACGCCTTATCGCTGGGGTGGCAACACGCCGGATTCCGGATTTGATTGCAGCGGTTTGATCGCTTATGTGTATCGCGATGTCGCCGGCATTGCCTTGCCGCGCACCACGCGCGAGATGATCTCCATGCAAGCGGCGAATGTGGGCAAGGAAGGCCTGCAGACCGGCGACCTGCTTTTCTTCGCCACCAATGGCGGTTCCCAGGTCAGTCATGCTGGCATCTATGTGGGAGAAGGGCGCTTCGTCCACGCGCCGGCTACCGGCGGCACCGTGAAGCTCGATAGCCTGTCCAAGGCGTATTGGCAAAAAGCTTACCTGAGCGCCAAGCGTGTTCTGCAACCTGAACATTTGGCGCGCAATCCGTAACCTCCGGAGCTGATGGTCATGACGGCTCGCACGCTCAATCTCGACGACGACCTGTACCAATACCTGCTCGATGTTTCCCTGCGCGAAACACCACTGCTCAAGCGCTTGCGCGATGAGACCCAGGCGCTGCCGATGGCACGCTGGCAGGTGGCGCCTGAGCAGGGGCAGTTTCTTGCTTTGCTGGTGAAGCTGACGGGGGCCAGGCGTTTGCTCGAAGTCGGCACTTTTACCGGCTACAGCGCGCTGTGCATGGCGGCGGCATTGCCCGCTGACGGTTCGCTGATTTGCTGTGACATCCCCGGCGACTACAACGCCATCGCACGGCGCTACTGGCAAGAAGCGGGGCTCGCCGGGCGGATTGACCTGCGACTGGCTCCGGCGCTGGAAACCCTCGCCGAACTTGAGCGACAAGGGCAGGGCGGGCAATACGACCTGGTGTTCATCGATGCCGACAAGGCCAACTACCCGGCTTATCTGGAACACGCCTTGGGATTGCTGCGGGTCAGTGGGCTGGCGGTGTTCGATAACACGCTATGGAGCGGGCGCGTGCTCGAGGTCAGCCCCGAGAGCGCGGACACCCGGGCGATCCAGGCGCTCAACCTGGCATTGAAGGATGATGTGCGGGTGGATCTGTCGTTGTTGCCGCTGGGTGATGGGCTCACACTCTGTCGCAAACGCTAAGCCCTTGTGGGAGCGGGCTTGCTCGCGAATGCAGGCTGTCAGTCGACTATTATTTTGACTGATGCACCGCCTTCGCGAGCAAGCCCGCTCCCACAGGGGAATATGTTGGCAGTTGGAATTTATTTTACTGCCGAAACCCGCCACACCTTGTTCCCCACATCATCGGCCACCAACAGGTCACCCTGGCGATCGATCACCACGCCCACCGGGCGGCCCATGGCCTGTTCCTTGTCGTTGAGAAATCCGCTGAGCACTTCAACGGGCTTGCCGACGGGTTTGCCCGCGCTGAACGGCACGAAAATCACTTTGTAGCCACTGTGGGGGTTACGGTTCCATGAACCGTGCTGCCCGATGAATGCCCCTTGGGTGAAGGGCGGCGGTAGCTTGCTGTTTTCAGCGAAGGTCAGGCCCAGTGATGCCGTGTGCGGGCCGACGGCGTAGTCCGGGGCGATAGCCTTGGCCACCAGGTCCGGGTTTTGCGGCTCGACGCGAATATCGACATGCTGGCCGTAGTAGCTGTACGGCCAGCCATAGAATGCGCCGTCTTTCACCGAAGTGATGTAGTCCGGAACCAGGTCACTGCCGATTTCATCCCGTTCGTTGACCGCAGTCCACAGCGCGCCACTGTGCGGTTCCCACGCCATGCCGTTGGGGTTGCGCAGGCCGGAGGCGAAGATCCGCTGCTGGCCGGTGGCGCGATCCACTTCCCAGATCGCCGCGCGACCTTCTTCCTTGTCCATGCCGTTTTCGGCGACGTTGCTGTTGGAACCCACGGTGACGTACAGCTTGCTGCCGTCCTTGCTGGCAATGACGTTTTTGGTCCAGTGATGGTTCAGCGGGCCGCCCGGCAGGTCGACCACCTTGATCGGTGGCGACTTGATCTGCGTATCGCCACTTTCATAGTGAAAGCGCAGCAGGCGATCCGTGTCGGCCACATACAGGTCATTGCCGACCAGGGTCATGCCGAAGGGCGAGTTGAGGTTTTGCAGAAACACCGTGCGGGTTTCCGCGACGCCATCGTGGTCCTTGTCGCGCAGCAAGGTGATGCGGTTGGCGCTGGGCACACCGGCCCCCGCGCGGCCCATGACTTTCTTCATGACCCAGCCGCGAATGCCTTTGCCGTCTTCGGGTTTGGGTGGTGCGTTGGTTTCCGCCACCAGCACATCGCCATTGGGCAGCACATAAAGCCAGCGGGGGTGATCCAGGTCTTCGGCAAAAGCGGCCACTTGAATGCCCGTGGCAGCGACGGGTTTCGCACCCTGTGGCCAGCCGATGGCCGGGGCGATGTTCACGGTCGGAACCAGTGTCTTGTTGGGTTCTGGTAGTTGGGGTGACGGGCCGGTACCGTCGGAGACTTGCAGGCGGGAGGTCTCGCCACAAGCGGCGAGCCCTCCGCAGAGCGCGATAACGAGAACGAACGGGGGCGTGCGCATGCTGGTCTTCCCTATGAATGCCTTGTTCTATTCATAGAGAAGGGTTGTCGTCCGATGGTTCAACCCTCAGCCGCGTGCTTCCTTGAACAGCACCGCAATGCCGGGGTGATAGTTGCCGGCTTCGTTGCGCAACTTGCGGTAGGCATAAGGGAAATACCAGGCGACAGCGCAGGTGTGTTCCTTTTGCAGGTCGTCGACCATGTCCTGGAGTTCTTCCGGTGTGGCGCCCTGCTGGGCTTTTTGCGGGGCGACGAACAGGCAGCCGAGTTTCAGGTCGCTGGCGTGGCTCAGCCGCTTCGCATCGCTGACGATGTCGAGCAGGGCCTGGCTCAGGTTGAGGCTGTTGACCCGTGGCCAGCGCTGGCTGGTCTGGATGTAGGCGCGGGTTTCGGACGACGCCAGGAGCAGGTCGGCGCGGCTGTTGCGTTCGCCTTCTTCGGTCTGCTTGCGGGTTGGCGTCTGTTGCAGCGTGACCATCTCGGCCATCCAGGCGGCGGCGGACAGCAGTCCGAGATTGGCCTTTTCGTCGTGCCAGTATGGTGTGTCGCCATCACCGCGGACGGTGTTGTAACGGTCGATGCATTCGAACCAGTGTTCGAGCACCGGGCGCAGGAATTCCAGCTTTGGATTGCTGATGATCATGCCTTGCATGGGCTCACCCTTGTTGTTGTGTTGTGAGGTTGTGGCTCTTTGATATCACTGCTGGGAGCGTGGCACAAGATTGACGTCAGTTTATTGATTGATGGCAGTTATTCGGTCGATGGCCGCCCGGCTTTAATTGACGCTCCACCCCCAACCCTCTAACCTTCGCGGCTTGTTTCAGGTGCTCTGTGGCTTGGGTCGACAGAGTGAAACAGGGAAGCCGGTGCGTGAGTCCTTCTGTTGGTCGAAGGCCCGCAATTCCGGCGCTGCCCCCGCAACGGTAAATGAGTGAAAACTGTGTGTGATGCCACTGTGTCGATTCGATGCGGGAAGGCGCACGGTCCGGCCCCGCGCCACTCATGAGCCCGGAGACCGGCCTGATTCATCCAGCGGCATCACGGTGGGCGATGCCAGGCTTTTTGCCTTCTATTCTTGTGCCTGCCCGCCGTTATTCCTGCCTCAACGGAGAGCTCCCCCATGACTGATACCCCCGATCGTGACGAACGCCACCTGGCGCGCATGCAGCGCAAAAAAGCTGTGATCGACGAGCGCATCGCTAATTCCCCGAACGAGTGTGGCCTGCTGCTGGTGCTGACCGGCAACGGCAAGGGCAAGAGCAGTTCGGCCTTCGGCATGCTTGCCCGCGCCATGGGGCACGGCATGCAATGCGGCGTGGTGCAGTTCATCAAGGGCCGCAACAGCACGGGCGAAGAGCTGTTCTTCCGGCGCTTTCCCGAGCAGGTGCGCTTCCACGTGATGGGCGAAGGCTTTACCTGGGAAACCCAGGACCGCCAGCGCGACATCGCCGCCGCCGAAGCCGCCTGGGCGGTGTCCCGGGAACTGCTGCGCGATCCGTCCATCGGTCTGGTGGTGCTGGATGAGCTGAACATCGCCCTCAAGCACGGCTACCTTGATCTCGATCAGGTGCTAAGCGACTTGCAGGCCCGGCCACCGATGCAACACGTGGTGGTCACCGGTCGTGCCGCCAAGCCGGAAATGATCGAGATGGCTGACACCGTCACCGAGATGGGTGTGATCAAACACGCCTTTCAGGCCGGAATCAAAGCGCAGAAAGGCGTCGAATTGTGAGTCAACCTCGACACTGTCCGGCGGTACTGATTGCCGCGCCGGCCTCTGGCCAGGGCAAGACCACCGTCACCGCGGCACTGGCCCGATTGCATCGCAATCAGGGGCGCAAGGTCCGTGTGTTCAAGTGCGGCCCCGACTTTCTTGATCCGATGATTCTCGAACGCGCCAGCGGTGCGCCGGTGTATCAACTGGACATGTGGATGGTTGGCGAGCAGGAGAGTCGCCGGTTGCTGTGGGAAGCCGCCGCTGACGCCGACCTGATTTTGATCGAAGGCGTCATGGGGCTGTTCGACGGTACGCCGTCGAGCGCCGATCTGGCGCGGCATTTCGGTGTGCCGGTGCTGGGTGTGATCGATGGCACCGCCATGGCCCAGACCTTCGGCGCACTGGCCCTGGGGCTGGCGCGTTATCAGCCGGACTTGCCGTTCGCCGGCGTGCTGGCCAATCGTGTCGGCACGCTGCGCCACGCGCAACTGCTCGAAGGCAGCCTGACTGAAGGCTTGCGCTGGTACGGCGCGCTGTCCCGGGAAACCGGGATCGAATTGCCGAGCCGGCACCTGGGGCTGGTGCAGGCCAGTGAGCTGAACGATCTCGACCTGCGCCTCGATGCGGCCGCCGATGCCTTGGCCAACAGTTGCGAGGTCGCGCTGCCGCCGGCAGTCGAGTTCGCCGCCCCTGATGTCATCGCGGCCGAACCGCTGCTCGCCGGTGTGCGCATTGCCGTCGCTCGCGATGAGGCCTTTGCGTTCACCTACGGCGCGAGCCTGGATCTGCTGCGGGCGATGGGTGCCGAGTTGTCGTTCTTCTCGCCGATCCGCGACCGAGCGTTGCCGGAGGCGGACAGCCTGTATCTGCCGGGTGGTTACCCGGAGCTGCACCATGTTGCGCTGGCGCAAAACACTGCGATGCTCGACGCGATCCGCGCCCACCACCGGGCAGGCAAGCCCTTGCTCGCCGAGTGTGGCGGCATGCTGTATCTGCTCGATTCCCTGACCGATGTCGAGGGCGCTCGCGCCGAACTGGTTGGCTTGCTGGCCGGTGATGCGGTGATGCAAAAGCGTCTGGCAGCGCTGGCGTTGCAGGCGGTGGAACTGCCGGAAGGTTCGCTGCGCGGGCACACCTATCACCATTCGCTGACCACCACGGAACTGGCGCCGATTGCCCGTGGCTTGAGCCCTAATGGCGGGCGCGGAGCGGAGGCGGTCTACCGTGAGGGGCGAATGACTGCCTCTTATGTGCACTTTTATTTTCCGTCGAACCCCTCGGCGATTGCCGCGCTGTTTGCGCCGGAACTTGAAGCCGCCTTCGCGAGCAAGCCCGCTCCCACAGGGGATTGCGTTTCTTCAGGCAGCTCACCTTCAAATGTGGGAGCGGGCTTGCTCGCGAAGAGGCCATGAGCGACAACGCATTCTCTGAAGCCGAACGCGCAGCGGTCTATCGCGCCATCGCCGAGCGCCGCGACATGCGCCACTTCAGCGGCGGCACCGTCGAGCCCGAATTGCTCCGGCGCCTGCTCGAGGCCGCACACCAGGCTCCCAGTGTCGGCCTGATGCAGCCTTGGCGCTTTATCCGCATCAGCGATCGCGCCTTGCGCGGGCGAATCCAGGCTCTGGTGGAAGAAGAACGCATCCGCACCGCTGAAGCCCTCGGCAAGCGCAGCGATGAGTTCATGAAGCTCAAGGTCGAAGGCATCAACGATTGCGCCGAGGTACTGGTCGCCGCACTGATGGACGACCGCGAGCAGCATATCTTCGGCCGCCGCACGCTGCCGGAAATGGACATGGCCTCGTTATCCTGCGCGATCCAGAACCTGTGGCTGGCGTCCCGCGCCGAAGGGCTGGGCATGGGCTGGGTGTCGCTGTTCGAACCACAGGCACTGGCGGACCTGTTGAGGTTGCCGCCCGGTGCCAAGCCGCTCGCCGTGCTGTGCCTGGGGCCGGTGAGGGAGTTCTACCCGGCGCCGATGCTGGTGCTCGAGGGCTGGGCGCAGGCGCGTCCGCTACATGAATTGCTGTATGAAAATTATTGGGGAGTGAGTCGATGAGTGTGGCGTTGTTGAGTGTCGCCGCGGTTGCGCTGGATGCGCTGCTGGGTGAGCCCAAACGCTGGCATCCGCTGGTGGCGTTCGGCCGATTTGCCGAGCGCATCGAACAACGTTTCAACGGCGGCGGTCGCGGCTGGCGCAGTCATGGCGTCACCGCGTGGGTGATCGCCGTATTGCCGCTGACGCTGTTGGCCACGGCATTTTCCTGGGCGCCTTATGTCGGCTGGATCGTCGAGATTCTCGCGCTCTATTGCGCCCTCGGCATGCGCAGCCTCGGTGAACACGTCACGCCTGTGGCCAAGGCCCTGCGCAGTAATGACCTGGAAGCGGCGCGCACGCGGGTGAGCTATCTGGTCAGTCGCCAGACCAGCGAGCTGGATGAAACCGAAGTCGCCCGCGCCGCTACCGAGTCGGTGCTGGAAAACGGCAGCGATGCGGTGTTCGCGGCGTTGTTCTGGTTTGCCGTGGCCGGCGCGCCGGGGGTGGTGCTCTACCGCCTGAGCAATACGCTGGATGCGATGTGGGGTTACCGCAATGAGCGCTTCGAACGGTTCGGCTGGGCGGCGGCGAAGGTCGACGACGTGCTCAATTACATTCCTGCGCGCCTGGTGGCGCTGACTTACGCGCTGCTGGGCAAAACCCGGCTGGCGTTGAAATGCTGGCGCAGCCAGGGCCCGACCTGGGACAGTCCGAACGCCGGCCCGGTGATGGCGGCAGGGGCGGGCGCCCTTGGCGTCGAATTGGGCGGGGCGGCGATTTATCACGGCGAACTGCATCAGCGTCCGCAGTTGGGCGAAGGCGTGCCGGCGGATGCCGACTCCATTGACCGGGGCTGGCAATTGGTCCAGCGCGGGGTATGGTTATGGCTGCTGATTCTCTGCCTGGGGGCCGAATTTTATGCTTGAGCACGGTGGGCGATTGCGCAAGGCGGCGCTCGAATACGGCATAGATGAAGCCGACTGGCTGGACTTGTCCACGGGGCTTGCACCATGGCCGTTCCCGGTGCCGGATATTCCTTTGCGGGCCTGGGCTCGTTTGCCGGAGGCGGACGACGGTCTGGAGCAGGCCGCCTGTGATTACTACGGCACCTTGCAGGCATTGCCGGTGGCCGGCTCGCAAATGGCGATTCAACTGCTGCCGCGCTTGCGTCGGGCGGGCAAGGTTGGCGTGCTGTCGCCGTGTTACGCCGAGCACGCCGAAGCGTGGCGTCGCAACGGCTACATCGTGCGTGAAGTGCTGGAGCAGGAAGTCGACTTCTTTATCGACAGTTTCGACGTGCTGGTGGTGGTCAATCCGAATAACCCCACGGGCCTGTGCCTCACCCCAAGTCGCCTGCTCGACTGGCACACGCGACTGGCCCAGCGCGGTGGCTGGCTGGTGGTGGACGAAGCGTTCATGGATAACACGCCGCAACTGAGCCTGGCGCCGTTTGCCCATCAAGTCGGGCTGATCGTCTTGCGCTCCTTCGGCAAGTTTTTCGGCCTGGCCGGTGTACGCCTGGGGTTTGTGCTGGCCGAGCGCAAGTTGCTCAAGTTGCTCGCTGAACAAGTGGGGCCCTGGGCCGTGAGCGGGGCAACCCGGGTAGTGGGCCAGACCTGCCTGCGCGATACCGAGGGGCAAACGCGACAACGGGTGCGCACCGAAGAGGCCAGCGAGCGCCTTGCGTCGTTGCTGGAGCAACACGGCTTCGAGCCTCAGGGCGGCTGTGCGCTGTTCCAGTGGCTGATCACCGAACGCGCCGAAGAGCTGCATGAATTCATGGCCCGGCGCGGCATTCTCCTGCGATTGTTCACCCACAACAGCAGCCTGCGATTCGGCTTGCCCGGTGACGAAATCGCCTGGGTACGACTGGCGCAGGCGTTCGACGATTTCGCCAAGGAAAACCAATGACCACGCTGATGGTGCAGGGCACCACATCGGATGCCGGTAAAAGCACGCTGGTGACCGCGCTGTGCCGTTGGGCCACACGCCAGGGCGTCAGGGTGGTGCCGTTCAAGCCGCAGAACATGGCTCTAAACAGTGCGGTGACCGCTGACGGTGGCGAGATCGGCCGCGCCCAGGCGGTCCAGGCCCAGGCCGCGCACCTTGAACCGCACACCGACATGAACCCGGTGTTGCTCAAGCCCAACAGTGACACCGGTGCCCAGGTGATCATCCATGGCCGCGCCGTCACGACCATGAATGCGGTCGCCTATCACGACTACAAAACCATCGCCATGCAAGCGGTACTGGCCTCCCACGAGCGCTTGAGCGCAGCGTATCCGCTGGTGATGGTCGAGGGTGCAGGCTCGCCGGCGGAAATCAATCTGCGGGCCGGCGACATCGCCAACATGGGCTTCGCCGAAGCGGTGGATTGCCCGGTGCTGCTGATCGCCGATATCAATCGCGGCGGGGTTTTCGCCCACCTGGTAGGCACCCTCGAACTGCTGTCGCCGAGCGAACAGGCGCGGGTCAAAGGCTTTGTCATCAATCGTTTCCGGGGCGACATTGCGTTGCTGCAACCCGGTCTCGACTGGCTCGAAGAGCGCACCGGCAAACCGGTGATCGGCGTGCTGCCGTACGTGATGGACCTGCACCTGGAGGCCGAGGACGGCATCGATCAACGCCAGACCGATAAAGCCGAACAGGTGCTCAAGGTGGTGGTGCCGGTGCTGCCGCGCATCAGCAATCACACTGATTTCGATCCGCTGCGCCTGCATCCGCAAGTGGACCTGCAATTCATCGGCCCCGGCCAGGCGATTGCGCCCGCCGACCTGATCATCCTTCCCGGCTCGAAAAGTGTGCGCAGCGACCTCGCGTACCTGCGAGCCAATGGCTGGGACACCGCCATCGCCCGGCATCTGCGTTACGGCGGGAAACTGCTGGGGATCTGTGGCGGCCTGCAGATGCTTGGTGAGCAGGTGCATGACCCGCTGGGTCTTGAAGGTGCGCCGGGTTCCAGCGCCGGTTTGGGGCTGCTGGCGTTCCAGACCCAGCTAGAACAAGAGAAGCAGTTGCGCAATGTGCGTGGTCGCCTGGCGCTGGAAGACGCGCCGGTGGCGGGTTATGAAATTCATGCCGGCGTGACCACCGGACCGGCCCTGTCACAGGCCGCCGTGCAGCTGGATGACGGCCGCTGTGATGGTGCGCAAAGTGCTGACGGGCAGATTTTCGGCACCTATCTGCACGGGTTGTTCGAATCGCCGGCGGCGTGCAGTGCGCTGCTGCGGTGGGCCGGGTTGCAGGAGGTGCAGGACGTGGATTATCACGGCTTGCGCGAGCGCGATATCGAGCGACTGGCGGATCTGGTGGAGAAGCATCTGGATACCGGGCTGTTGCGGGAACTCTGTGGATTCTGAGGTGAAAGCTCTGGCCTCTTCGCGAGCAAGCCCGCTCCCACATTAGAACGCGGTCAACTGTGGGAGCGGGCTTGCTCGCGAAGACTGAAGTGGCCACACCGCCCATTTGAAAGGATGTAACCATGCTCCAACTGATCCTCGGCGGCGCCCGCTCCGGCAAGAGCCGCCTGGCTGAAAAACTCGCCATCGACAGTGCTCTGGCCGTGACCTACATCGCCACCAGCCAGCCACTGGACGGAGAAATGAGCGAGCGGGTGGCCCATCACCGCGCCCGTCGTCCTGCCGAATGGGCATTGATCGAAGAGCCGGTGGAGCTGGCCCGGGTGTTGCGTGAAAACGCCCGTGCCGAGCGCTGCCTGCTGGTGGATTGCCTGACCCTGTGGCTGACCAATCTGCTGATGCTCGACGATGCCGAGCGCTTGCACGCCGAGCGTGATGCCTTGCTGGAGTGCCTGGCGTCGCTGCCGGGTGAAATCATTTTTGTCAGCAACGAGACTGGAATGGGTGTCGTGCCGCTGGGCGAATTGACTCGCCGCTATGTCGATGCAGCCGGTTGGCTGCATCAAGCTCTGGCCGAGCGTTGTCAGCGTGTCGTCCTGACCGTCGCCGGCCTGCCCCTGACTTTGAAAGGAACTGCGTTATGACTCAATCCTGGTGGCTGAACCCGTGCAAGCCGGTCGATACCCAAGTGGTCGAACAGGCCCAGGCGCGGCAACAGCAACTGACCAAGCCGGCCGGCTCCCTCGGCCAGCTGGAAGCGCTGGCGGTGCAACTGGCGGGTTTGCAGGGGCGGGTCAAGCCAAGTCTGGAGCAGGTGTGGATCGCGATTTTTGCCGGTGACCACGGCGTCGTCGCCGAGGGCGTGTCGGCGTTTCCCCAGGAAGTGACCGGGCAGATGCTGCTCAATTTCGTCAGCGGTGGTGCGGCGATCAGCGTATTGGCGCGGCAACTGGGCGCATCCCTCGAGGTGGTTGACCTTGGCACGGTAACGCCGTCGCTGGACCTGCCGGGGGTGCGCCACCTGAACGTCGGCCCGGGCACGGCAAACTTTGTACAGGGACCGGCCATGACCCAGGCCCAGGGGCAACTCGCCCTGCAGGCCGGCCGTGACAGCGTGCAGCGGGCCATCACCAGCGGTGCGCAGTTGTTTATCGGTGGCGAAATGGGCATCGGTAATACCACCGCTGCCAGCGCCCTGGCGTGCGCGCTGCTCGATTGCCCGGTGGTGCATTTGACCGGGCCTGGCACCGGGCTCAATGCCGAAGGTGTCAGCCACAAAGCCCAGGTGATCGAGCGCGCCCTGGCACTGCACGGCGCGCAGCGTGGCGATGCCTTGCAGACCCTGTTCAACCTCGGCGGCTTCGAGATTGCCGCGCTGGTCGGTGCCTATCTGGCGTGTGCCCAGGAGGGTGTCGCGGTGCTGGTGGATGGCTTCATTTGCAGCGTCGCGGCACTGGTTGCGGTGCGCTTGAATCCTGATTGCCGTCAGTGGTTGTTGTTCGGTCATCGCGGCGCCGAACCGGGGCATCGTCATGTGCTGGAAACCCTGGATGCGCAACCCTTGCTCGATCTCGGCCTGCGGCTTGGCGAAGGCAGTGGCGCGGCGTTGGCTGTGCCGCTGCTGCGCCTGGCTTGCGATCTGCACGGGCAGATGGCGACCTTCGCCGAAGCCGCCGTGGCAGATCGTCCGGCATGACCTTGCGCGTGGATCTGTTGCGTCACGGTGAAACCGAACTCGGCGGCGGCTTGCGCGGCAGCATTGATGATGCATTGACCGACACCGGCTGGGCGCAGATGCGCGCCGCCGTGGTCGGGCAAGGGCCATGGGATCGACTGGTCAGTTCACCCTTGCAGCGTTGTGCGCGGTTTGCCGAGGAACTCGGTGCGCAATTGGGTGTGCCGGTGCAGCTGGACAAAGACCTGCAAGAGTTGCATTTCGGTACCTGGGAAGGGCAGAGCGCGGCGGCGTTGATGGAAACCGATGAGCAGGCCCTGGGCTTGTTCTGGGCCGATCCATATTCGTTCACGCCGCCTCAAGGTGAGCCGGTTGCAGACTTTTCGGCACGGGTGTTGGCCGCGCTGGAGCGTTTGCACGGGACCTGTGCCGGTGAGCGCATTCTGCTGATCAGTCATGGCGGTGTGATGCGTTTGTTGCTGGCACAAGCGCGGGGGCTGCCGCGGGAGCAACTGCTCAACGTTGAGGTCGGGCATGGCGCGCTGTTTTCGCTGACGGTGGAGCCTGCGGGCTTGTTGAAGGAAGTGCTCTGACCATGCTGCCATTCTGGATCGCCCTGCAATTTCTCAGCAGCCTGCCGATTCGCCTGCCAGGCATGCCTGAGCCCCGGGAACTGGGACGGTCGCTACTGTTTTATCCGCTGGTGGGATTACTCTTTGGCGCGATTCTGTGGGCAGTCAACTGGCTTTTGCTGGGCACGCCGACCTTGTTGCACGCGGCGCTGTTGCTGAGCCTTTGGGTGCTGCTCAGCGGCGGCTTGCATCTCGATGGCCTGGCGGACAGCGCCGATGCCTGGCTCGGTGGCTTTGGCGACCGCGAGCGTACGCTGACCATCATGAAAGACCCGCGCAGCGGGCCGATCGCTGTGGTGACGCTGGTGCTGGTGTTGTTGCTCAAGTTCACCGCGCTGCTGGCGTTGATCGAACAGCCGCATTCACTGGCATTGATCATCGTGCCGTTGATCGGTCGCAGCGCGTTGCTCGGTTTGTTCCTGACCACGCCGTACGTGCGTGCCGGTGGCCTGGGCCAGGCATTGGCCGATCATCTTCCGCGTTCGACGGGCAAGCAGGTGCTGGCGGTCAGCGCGCTGGCTTGTGTGTTGATCGCCGGTTTGAGTGGTGTGGTGGCGGTGGTGTTGGCGGCGTTGGGGTTTGTCTGGCTGCGCCAGGTGATGCTGCGGCGCCTGGGCGGCACGACAGGGGACACGGCGGGTGCGATGCTGGAGTTGCTGGAGGTAGGGGTGTTGGTTGGATTGGCACTGGTCTGAGCGTCGTAATGGTGAATGTTCTGGCCTCTTCGCGGGCAAGCCCGCTCCCACAGGGTTTCAGTTTTGTTGACACAATAGTGGGCACACCGAAAATCTCTGTGGGAGCGAGCTTGCTCGCGATAGCGATCTACCAAACGCCGCCCAATCACTGAACAAAACTCAAGTAACTTGATTTAACCGACTCGCGGGTATATACACGCACCATGCTCGATTCCCAATGTTTATGCATCAACCTGCGTCGCGCCGCCCGTGGCGTCAGCAGGCACTACGACGGCGCTCTCGACGGCTTCGGGATCAACGTTGCGCAGTATTCTTTGCTGTGCAATCTGCAACGTCTGGATCAGCCGAGCATTTCGACCCTGGCCGAGGCCATGGGCCTGGATCGCAGCACCCTGGGACGCAATTTGCGGGTGCTGGAGGGTGATGGCCTGGTGACGCTGGTCGAGGGCGAGGACATGCGCAACCGCATCGTCCTGCTGACCGAGGCCGGGGCAGAGCGCCTCAAGGCGGCCTTGCCGGCCTGGGAAGCCGCGCAGCAACGCTTGATCGATCGCCTGGGTGCCGAGAAGCGCGAAACCTTATTGAAGCTGCTGGACGAACTGGCGTGATGCCGGTTTTTCCGATCATAAGCGGGTATATACCCGCTACCGGAGAACAACAATGACATCGATGTGGCGTACATGCGGCTGGGTTCTGTTGGGGAGTGCGCTGATCCTTGCGTTGTCGCTGGGCGTTCGCCATGGCTTCGGGCTGTTTCTGGCGCCGATGAGCGCCGAGTTCGGCTGGGGCCGTGAAGTCTTTGCCTTCGCCATCGCCCTGCAAAACCTGATCTGGGGCCTCGCACAGCCGTTCACCGGCGCCCTGGCCGACCGCTTCGGCGCGGCGAAGGTGGTGCTGGTCGGTGGCGTCCTGTACGCGGCCGGGCTGATTTGCATGGGGCTCTCCGACTCGGCGCTGACCCTGTCCCTGAGCGCCGGCCTGCTGATCGGCATCGGACTGTCCGGTACGTCGTTCTCGGTGATCCTGGGGGTGGTCGGGCGCGCGGTGCCGCCGGAAAAACGCAGCATGGGCATGGGGATCGCCAGTGCGGCCGGTTCGTTCGGTCAGTTCGCGATGTTGCCCGGCACACTCGGTTTGATCGGATGGCTTGGCTGGTCCGCGGCGCTGCTGGCACTGGGCTTGCTGGTGGCGTTGATCGTGCCGCTGGTGGGCATGCTCAAGGACAAGCCGCTGCCCGTCCTGGGCCACGAACAGACCCTTGGCGAAGCGCTGCGCGAAGCCTGCTCCCATTCCGGTTTCTGGCTGCTGGCGTTCGGCTTTTTTGTGTGCGGATTCCAGGTGGTGTTCATTGGTGTGCACCTGCCGGCCTATCTGGTGGATCAACACCTTCCGGCGACGGTCGGCACCACGGTGCTGGCGTTGATCGGCCTGTTCAACATCTTCGGCACCTATACCGCCGGATGGCTCGGCGGGCGCATGTCCAAGCCGCGGTTGCTCACCGGTCTGTACTTGCTGCGGGCGGTGGTCATTGCGTTGTTCCTGTGGGCGCCGGTGACGACCACCACGGCTTACCTGTTCGGCATGGCCATGGGCTTCTTGTGGCTGTCGACGGTGCCGTTGACCAACGGCACGGTGGCGACCTTGTTTGGTGTGCGAAACCTGTCCATGCTCGGTGGGATTGTTTTCCTGTTTCACCAACTCGGCTCGTTTCTGGGCGGCTGGTTGGGCGGGGTGGTGTATGACCGAACCGGGAGTTATGACTTGATCTGGCAAGTGGCAATTCTCTTGAGCCTGTTGGCCGCTGCCCTCAACTGGCCGGTGCGTGAGCGACCGGTAGAGCGTCTGCAATCACAAATGAGTGCGATATGAACAGTCTTTGGCCGCGGATCGCTGTAGCCGCCGTCTGCGCCTTGTTGCTGGCATTGTCGTGGTGGGGCTGGCATCAGGGCGGGCTGGCGCTGATGCAGTTGGGCATGGGTGCTTGCTAGCGAGCGGCGAGGACGAGTAACGTCGCTTTTGACGAAGAATTATCAAGGATGCACCGACATGCTGATGCGCTGGATTGCAGTCCCCGCGTTGCTAGTGACGTTTACCGAGCTGGCCTACGCGGCCGAGTGCCCGGAGCTGTTGCAAGGATCACTGCAAAAGCTGCGCGCCAAGGAATCCATCGACCTGTGCCAACGGTATGAAGGTAAGCCGCTGGTGGTGGTCAATACTGCAAGCTTCTGCGGTTTCGCCCCGCAGTTCAAAAGCCTTGAGGCGCTGAATCAGCGTTACAAGGGGCAGGGGCTGGAAGTGCTGGGTGTTCCGTCCAATGACTTCAAGCAGGAGTCCAGGGACGGTGCCGAAACCGCCAAGGTTTGTTACGTCAACTATGGCGTGACTTTCACTATGACCGAGCCGCAGTCGGTACGTGGCGCCGACGCAACCCATCTGTTCAAGGTGCTGGCCGAACAGAGCAGTGCGCCAAAATGGAATTTCTACAAATACGTGGTCGATCGCAAGGGGAAGGTGATTGCCAGCTTTTCCAGCCTGACCAAGCCCGATGATCCCGAGTTCATTGCAGCGGTGGAGCAAGCCCTGGCTTCACAACCTTGATCCGCACCCACTAAAAAGCCCCGCCTCTGTACAAGAGGGCGGGGCTTTTTTTGATTCAGCGGGCGAGTGGTTCAGGTTCGCCGTAAATCATCAGAAGCGGTAGGTCGCGCCGAGACCGAAACCGTTCGCGTAGTTATCATACTTGGCGTTGTAGGTCTGGCCATGGTCGTCGCCGTTGACCTTGACCGATTCCTCGCGCAGGTACGAGTACGCCAGGTCGATGGTCAGGTCGTCGGTCGGGCTCCAGCCGGCGCCCACGCTGAAAATCGTGCGATCGCCAGTCGGGATGCGTGGGGAACGGTCGACGTTGTTGGTCGGTGCCTGGTCAACGGACAGGCCGGTACGCAGTACCCATTGCTTGTTCAGCTGGTAGGACGCGCCGATGGCGTGAGCCCAGGTGTCGTGCCAGTTCTGTTCTTCGGTGATGGTGCCGAACTGGCCGTTCAGAACAGCCGGAACACCTTTGTTTTCAACGGTGATTTCTTTCAGGCGGCTCCAGCGGGTCCAGGTGCTGCCGGCGTAAAGAGTCCACTTGTCGTCGAGCTGGTGAGTGACCGAAAAGTCCACCGATTCAGGCGTGGTCACATCCAGCGAAGCGTCGTACTTCTGGCTCGGGTTCTGGCCGACCAGGCCCAGCAGGTTGTAGTTGACCTTGGTGTTACCCTCGAGTTTGTACTTCACTTTCGAGTGGTAGGTCAGGCCGACACGGGTGCTATCGGTGGCTTGGACCAGCACGCCGATGTTGTAGCCCAGGGCGGTGTCGTCACCCTTGATCTTGACTTGACCATCGGGCAATGACGTCAAGGCCGGCAAGGCCGTTATGTTCGATTCCAAGGTGCCGTCGATGCGGTTGATGGTCGGGCCGAAACCGATGGAAACCTTGTCGTTGAAGGCGTAGCTGACAGTCGGTTGCACGGTGACGATCTTGACTTCGCTCTTGCTGCCGAAGTAACGACCCTCAAAGCCGTTTTCGTAGTCGGTTACCAGGCCGAACGGGGCGTATATGCCAATACCGAAGGCCCAATGGTCGTCGATTGGCTTGACGTAGTAACCCATGGGTACGGCGATGAACGGAACCATGTCGCCGTCATTGCTGCCACGGTTGTTCGGGGAGGAGCTTGCGTGGCTGATGTCAGTGTGTGCGTCGATCATCGCAACACCGCCGGTGACTTGTTCGCGCTTGATGCGCGACATGCCGGCAGGGTTGCCAAAAATGGTGGATGCGTCGTCGGCAGAGGAAGATCGCCCGGCAAAACCTGACCCCATCCCGCTGATGCTTTGTTCGTTGAGGGCAAAGCCACTTGCAAAGATCTGGGTGGATGCCATGGCAACGGCGAGACTAATGGTGGTTTTGAGCATTACTTTTTTCATTATTAGAACTCCTGGTGATCACCGGGGCGAAAATTACCAACATTTTCGTTCCGGCGCCATAGGCTGTATGCCTTGATTTAGAGCGGTTTTGTAGGACAATCCGACCAGAATCGCGGCGTGTTGCACGATCTTTGGATCCAAGTGTGTCAGCAGGCTACCTGATTCAGCGGTGAAACACAGGTCTGCCAGGCGCAGGTGAAATCACGCAGACGTCCCTGGGGCTGAAATGTCTGGCGCCAGATTCTGGCCATGCCCAGCAAATCATCAGGGGCGGGGAGGGGGGTGTTCTGTTCTTCCACCAGCAGCCAGGCGATGGCTGTGGCGTAACGCAGGTTGACGGTCAATTCGAGGTGCGGGCCACTGAGAAACGCATGCTGGCTGGCCAGGCCGCGGACCAGGCTTGCACGGTCCGGATCAAGGGCCAGGTAATGGTCCCAAAGGGCCTGGTGGCGGGGCTCGGCGATGCGGTACAGGCCGTGCCCACGGCGGTCATGCAGGGCGGAACCAAGGGCGGACTGGCTGGCGGCAATGCCCAGCAGCAGGGATTCGGCAGTAGCGCTATGACGTCCGAGGTAGATCAAGGTCGGACGAATCACATAACGGCACAGTTCGCTGGCAGCGATACCCATAAAACCCTCGAAACCTGAAATGGACGGCGATACCTGAAAAGGGGCTTGGCAGCAGTGAATCGACTCAGGCTCGCCGCAAGCGGGTCAAGCCGCTTGAGTTGAAGTGTAGTGTCATATTCGCGCTGTAAAGGCCTGTTTTTAAAATATTTCCAGCGACCAGTTATAACCGTTATATCGGATCGTGCTTAGTCGTGACTCGAGGAAAGGGAAATATCAGGCAATAAAAAGCCCCGCTTTTCGGGCAGGGCTTTTGGGTTTTTCAGCCTTTCTGGCGTTTCAGGCAACCAGTGCCTGACGGGTACGCTCGATCACGGCCTGCAGCGGCTCGGCGCTGGAGTATTGATCGGGGTACAGGCGTTCGCTGTGACGAGCGATACCGTGTTCGTTGACCAGAGTGAAGCTGAAGCAGCCTTTGCGAGCGGCCATGATCAGGCAGTTCATTGGTGCAAAAGCGTTGGTTAGGGTGCGAATGGCATCCTGAGTGTGGATTTGAGTAGACATTATTGGGTGTTCCTACAAATGACACGGATAAGAACCGTGCAACGTTAAAACGTTCCAGTAACGTCGATCACCATTGATCGAACGAAGAACCCGACTGGAACAAAGCAGCCAGTTTGAAGCGCTGATAAGTTGGCGCGCTTGGGCTGGCAGGTAGGTACTTAGGAGGGCAGGCAACACATCGAGGGCAAAGGTTCTGGGCCCGGGGTGAAGATCCTGATCAATTTGCAGGTTGGTTCGAGCAGAGTAGGCAGGCGGAGCAACACCCTTTGCTTTCGATTCAAAGGTTGTGTTGGCGCAAGATTTACCTGGAAACCATCGAGGTGGTCGATCCCGCTTGTTCGGTGGAGGCTTCCGTCGGGAAGGCTGACCGGGGGGATTTGTTCGACCAGAATTGACTTTCAGCTTGGTACTAACGCCGCGGATACTAACTGATTGAACTGGCCAAGGGAAGTGTGTTAGCGAAAAGAATTACCCGGCAGGTGCCCGATCGGGCTGTTTTGCCTTCGCAGAGGCGCGTACAAAGCTACGCGGCCCGGGATTGATACGCCCTGTTTCGGGACACAAACCGACCACTGGTCATCGAAGTTTGTAGCAATGCCGCCGTCCAGGCACCGGGTTTGCCAAGGCTTATCCCCAGGCACGACAAAAAAATGCGCCGAAAAAGGGCGTCGATATAACCATCGCAAAGGCACTTGTGCACATTAGTTGCGCGGTCTGTCACCCCGCTGTCATCTCACGTTCAAGCGTAATGGCTGCCTGTAACCAAAATTTAAGTCAATGAAAAACATCGCTTTTTTTTACTGGTGAAAAAATCGTCAGTTTGACTGCGAGCCCCATTCCACAGGGCTTTGAGCGGGTTCGAAGGCGGTTGTCCACTGAGTTATCCACAGCTTCTGTGGATTGTCCCGAGCGCTTGCTCTAGGACGGGCGTGCCGGGATATTTTCAGCTTTACCTGTAAGAAAAAGAGAGTAAAGTTGCGCGCCTTCTGATCTGCCCCACAGTGCTTTATGAAGTTTCACTCAGCCCCTGTTTCCTCTTCCTCCACACCGCCCTCTGTTGCCCCTACCAAGCGCTTTTCCATGCGCGTGGCGGAGTGGCTGTTGGACAGTCCGCATCTAGGCGAAAACCGTAACGTCAAACACATCGCCGGACGTTTGCTCAAGCAACCGGCCCGTGAAGGCGTGGTGGCTGCGCAAAGCCGTCTCGGCCAGTTGATGTGTCGCGAATGCGGGAATGCCCGGGACCGCCGGATTGGTCAGGACCTGTTGCGTCAGGCCGCTCGGGCAGGCGATCACCGCGCTCAACAGGAACTGGGGCTGATCGAAGACTGAGCTGTCCAAGACCGGACGCCTTGGTTAACCTTCAGGCTTTATCCGAATGGCAGGAGTGGCTATGGCAATGGACTTGACCAGCGTATTGCTGGGTCTGGCAGGGGCAGCGTTGCCGTTGCTGGTATTGACCTGGCAACTGCAACGTCGGGCCAGCACCACGCAAGCCGATGTCGCGCTGCTGCAAGAACGCCTGGCCATGGCGCAACTGGCGCAGGACGGATTGAACGCCCAGCTCGAGTCCAGCCGCGATGAAGCGGCTGATCTGACCCAGGCCAACGCCGCCAAACAGGCTGATCTGGCTGCGCTGCGTCGTGAAGTCGAGCTGTTGCAGATCGAGCGCGACGACGCCCGGGACGCCGCCCATGCGTGGAATATCGAACGCGCCGGCAAAGAAGCCGAGTTGCGCCGTCTGGATGCCCAGGCCGCGTCGCTCAACGCCGAATTGCGCGAGCAACAGGACAGTCATCAGCAACGCCTCAACGACCTGCAAGGTTCGCGGGACGAGTTGCGCGCGCAGTTCGCCGAGCTGGCGGGGAAAATTTTCGATGAGCGCGAGCAGCGTTTTGCCGAAACCAGCCAGCAGCGCCTGGGGCAGTTGCTCGATCCGCTCAAGGAACGCATCCAGTCCTTCGAAAAACGTGTCGAGGAAAGCTATCAGAACGAGGCTCGCGAGCGATTCTCCCTGGCCAAGGAGCTGGAACGCCTGCAACAGCTGAATTTGCGCCTGAGCGATGAAGCCACCAACCTGACCCGCGCCTTGAAAGGGCAGAAGACCCAGGGCAATTGGGGCGAGCTGATCCTTGAGCGCGTGCTCGAGCATGCGGGGCTGGAGAAGGGCCGCGAGTACCAGACTCAGGTCAATCTCAAGGGACCGGACGGCGAGCGCTTCCAGCCGGACGTGATCATTTATCTGCCGGGCGACAAGCAGGTGGTGGTCGATTCCAAGGTCAGCCTGACGGCCTATCAGCAATACGTCGCGGCTGAAGACGAGGCCATCGGCCAGATCGCGATCAAGCAGCACGTGCTGTCGTTGCGTAATCACGTCAAAGGCCTGGCCGGCAAGGATTACAAGCGCCTCGATGGCTTGCACAGCCTGGATTTCGTGTTGCTCTTCGTGCCGATCGAGGCGGCGTTTTCGGCCGCGCTGCAGGCTGAGCCGACGCTGTTCCAGGAGGCGTTCGATCGCAACATCGTGATCGTCAGCCCGACCACCTTGCTGGCGACCCTGCGTGTGATCGACAGCCTGTGGAAGCAGGAGCGCCAGAGCCAGAATGCCCGGGAAATCGCCGAGCGGGCCGGGTGGCTGTACGACAAGTTCGTGCTGTTCATCCAGGATCTGGACGAGGTCGGCAATCGCCTGCAGCAACTGGACAAGGCCTACAGTTCGGCACGCAACAAGCTGACAGAGGGACGCGGCAACCTGGTCAGTCGCAGTGAACAACTCAAGCTGCTGGGCGCACGGGCGAGCAAGAGCCTGCCGGCGGACTTGCTGGAGCGGGCGATGACCGATGTCGATGGGCTGGTCGAGTTGCCAGAATAGCCCCGGGCGAGCGTGTAATGCTGTTCACTTAAGAGATAGAGCAAACAATAAGCAACCTGTGGCGAGTTGATCCTCGCTACAACGGAATGTACCGACTCAACAACGCGCGCAACGCCGCCGGTTTCACCGGTTTGGCCAGGTAATCCAGCCCCGCGGCATGCACCAGGTCGACCGTCTCCGGCCGGCCATCGGCGCTGATCACCACCCCCGGAACCGGTTCGCCCATTTGCGTGCGCAACCAGGCCATCAAATCGGTTCCGGTCTCGCCATGATCGAGGTGGTAATCCACCAGCGCCAATTGCGGGCGCATGCCTTCGCCAAGCAACGCGGCGCATTCCTCGCGATTGCGCGCGGTCCACACCTGGCAACCCCAGCGGCTGAGCAGGCTATTCATGCCGATCAGGATGCTGTCCTCGTTGTCGATACACAGCACCTGCGCGCCATTGAGCAACTTGCCATTGAGCTCGGCGACCTTGACCGGCGCTGCGGTTTGCGCCCGGGCCAGCGGCACGCTGACGCTGAACACGCTACCGCGTCCCGGCCAGGAGCGTACGCGCAAGGTATGACCGAGTACGCGACAAAGCCCGTCGGCAATCGCCAGCCCCAGGCCGAGGCCTTTTTCAGCCCGTGTCTGGTGGCTGTCGAGGCGCTTGAACTCTTCGAAAATCACCTGCAGTTTATCTTCCGGAATACCTGGCCCACGGTCCCAGACTTCCAGGCACAGTTGATCTTTGTGCCGGCGAACCCCCAGCAGCACCGGCCCTTTGCCGTAGCGGAAAGCGTTGGTCAGGAAGTTCTGCAAGATCCGCCGCAGCAGTTTGATGTCGCTGTCGACCCGCAACGTGCTTGCGCGAACCCGGAACTCCAGTTTTTGTTCTCGCGCCAGCACCTTGAACTCTGTACCGAGGGTGTCGAACAGTTCGTTGAGGGCGAATGGCTGGCGATTGGGGTTGATCTTGCCGTTTTCCAGGCGGGAAATGTCCAGCAGGTCGCTGATCAAGTCCTCGGCCGAGCGCAGCGAGCTGTCCAGGTGCCCGACCAGTTTCTGTGCTTCGCCAGACAGACTATCGCCCTGATGGGAGAGGGCGGCGGAGAACAGTCGCGCCGCATTCAACGGTTGCATCAAGTCATGGCTGACGGCGGCAAGGAAGCGGGTCTTGGACTGGTTGGCGGCCTCGGCGGTGCCTTTGGCTTCGGTCAGGGCAACGTTAAGCTGCGACAATTCGTGGGTCCGTTCGGTGACCCGTCGCTCCAGGCCTTCGTTGGCTTCGGTCAGCGCCTGCTCGGCTTCGCGGAACGCGGTGATGTCGGTAAAACTCATGACGAAGCCGCCGCCCGGCATCGGGTTGCCGATCAGCTCGATCACCCGGCCATTGGGGAACAGTCGTTCGGAAGTGTGCGCGCGGCCCTGGCGCATCCAGTGCAGGCGACGCGCGACGTGCACTTCGGCTTCGCCGGGACCGCACAGACCGCGCTCGGCATTGTGGCGAATGATGTCGGCGATGGGCCGGCCGACTCTGATCAGGCCATCCGGGTAGTTGAACAAATCCAGATAGCGACGGTTCCAGGCCACCAGTTTCAGCGACTGGTCGACCACACTGATGCCCTGGGTAATGTTCTCGATGGCGCCTTGCAGCAAGGCACGGTTGAACTGCAGCACTTCCGAGGCTTCGTCGGCGATGCGCACGACGTCCTCCAGTTGCATCTCCCGGCCTTCAATGGCGGCTTTTACCACCGCGCGGGTCGAGGAGGCGCCGAGCACACCGGCCAGCAAGCGTTCGGTATGGGCGATCCATTCACTGTCGGCGTTCTGGTTCGGGTTGAAGCCCTTGCCCTGGCGATAGGCAAAACGGATGAAGCTTTGACGGGCGCGTTCTTCACCGACGAAGCGCGCCGCCAGTTGCAGCAGGTCGTCGATCTGCACCGCCAGCATCGAGCGCGCGCTGGGGCGGGCGCTGATTTCCTGGCCGATGAAGCGGCCCGCCTGCCAGTGCTCGGAAACCCGGGTGCGGGACAGCACCGAGACCCAGGCGAACAGCGTGAAGTTGCCTGCCAGCGACAGCACCACGCCTTGGGTCAGCGGGGTGATCGGCAGGTTCAGTGGATTGCTGTGCAACCAGGCCAAGCCCGGGAAGGTGCTCAAGGACAGGCCGAGGCTGAGGGCGGCAATCGGCAGGATCAAGGTGTAGAACCACAGGAAGGTGCCCGCGGCGAGGCCGGCGAAAACACCGCGGCGGTTGGCTTGCTTCCAGTACAGCGCACCGAGCATGGCGGGGGCCAGTTGGGTCACGGCGGCGAAGGCGATCTGGCCAATGGTCGCCAGGCTGGCGGTCGAGCCCAGCAGGCGATAACTGACGTAGGCCAGCAGCAGAATGACCACGATGCTGACGCGGCGCACCGACAACATCCACTGGCGGAACACTTCGAACGGACGCTCGGCGTTGTTGCGACGCAGCAGCCAGGGCAGCAGCATGTCGTTGGACACCATGGTCGACAGCGCCACGCTGGCCACGATCACCATGCCGGTGGCCGCCGATGCGCCACCGATAAACGCCAGCAGGGCCAACGCCGGATGCGCCTGGGCCAGGGGCAGGCTGATGACGAACGAGTCCGGCAACACCGAGCTGGGCAGCATCATCTGGCCGGCCAGGGCGATCGGCACGACAAACAAGGCGGCGAGGGCGAGGTAGGCCGGGAATACCCATTTGGCCAGGCGCAGATCCTGAGGATCGATGTTCTCGACAACGGTCACGTGGAACTGCCGTGGCAGGCAAATGATCGCCATCATCGCCACACCGGTCTGCACCACCATCGACGGCCAGTTGATGGTTTCCTTCCAGTACTGTTCGAGGCGCGGCGCCAGCATGGCCTGGTCGAACAGGTCGTCGAAACCGTCGTACAGGCCGTAGGTCACGAAGGCGCCGACGGCGAGAAACGCGAACAGCTTCACCAGCGATTCGAAGGCAATGGCCAGCACCATGCCGCGGTGGTGCTCCGTGGCGTCGAGGTTGCGGGTACCGAAGACGATGGTGAACAGCGCCAGCACGAGCGACACGATCAGTGCGGTGTCCTGGGCACGGGTGCCCATGGCGTCGGCACCGGCGCCGATCAGCAGGTTCACGCCGAGCACGATGCCTTTGAGTTGCAGCGCGATGTAGGGCAACACACCGACCAGGCAAATCAGCGCCACCACCACCGCCAGCGACTGGGATTTGCCATAGCGTGCGGCGATGAAGTCGGCGATCGAGGTGATGTTTTCCTGTTTGCTGATCATCACCATTTTTTGCAGGACCCACGGCGCGCCGACCAGCAACAGGATCGGCCCGAGGTAGATCGGCAGGAACGACCAGAGCTGTTCGGCGGCCTGGCCCACGGCGCCGAAAAAGGTCCAGCTGGTGCAGTAGACCGCCAGCGACAGGCTGTACACCCAGGCGCGCACACGCGGCGGCAAGGGCGCGCTGCGACGGTCGCCATAGAAGGCGATGGCGAACAGGATGGCCATATAGGCCAGGGCGACGACGGCAATCAGCCCGGTGGACAGCGACATGGGGACTCCAGACAAAAGACTTCCGGTGCTTGCGCCCGGACAGACAGTCTCGCACGACCGCCAGCGTTAGTCAGTGTCGACCAAGGTCGTGGCGTGGCGGGGTGTCGCAGGAGGATTTTCAGTGTCTGGACTGGCCTTATCACGTTCCGCCATCACTTGTATCCGGGTTAGCCTTGGCACCCACTCAGTTCACTCGAAGGATCGGACCATGAAGATCATCCGCAGCAAATCGTTCACTGGCGAGCGTGCCTGGGCCGCGCTGGACATCGCCAGCATGAACGGCATCACTACGCGGCTGCACTGGACCGATCAACCTTACAAGTGGCACGTCAACGATGGCGAGGAAGTGTTCGTGGTGCTCGATGGCCAGGTGCGGATGCGTTATCGCGAAGAGGGAGTGGAGCGGGAAGCTTTGCTGGAGGTCGGTGACATTTTTCATGCCTCGGTTGGCACTGAGCATGTGGCGCATCCGCTAGGACCGGCCCGGATATTGGTGATCGAATCGGAAGGGAGTGTCTGAGGCTATATAAGTGATATCGATAAGATATAGAGATATTACCCGTTATATAGATATTCTATTCGGATCTAACATGGGCTCTACCTCACGAGAGGACAGGAGTTCGCCATGACATGCGCCAATAGCATCAAGCCCGGAATCAAACCTTTCAGTCACTTGCAGCATCCCCGCGAGGTGATCCGCCAGTTCACCCCCAACTGGTTCGCGGCCACCATGGGCACCGGCGTGCTGGCGTTGGCACTGGCGCAATTGCCGGTCGCCATGCCTGCCTTGCACGCCTTTGCCGAAGCCCTCTGGCTGTTCAATATCGCTCTGTTCCTGCTGTTTACCGCGGTATACACGGCGCGTTGGGTGCTGTTTTTCGACGAGGCGCGGCGGATTTTCGGTCACTCCACGGTTTCGATGTTTTTCGGCACCATCCCCATGGGCCTGGCGACCATCATCAATGGCTTTCTGGTGTTTGGCCTGCCGCGCTGGGGCGAAGGTGTGATTCACCTCGCCGAGGTGCTGTGGTGGCTGGATGTGGCCATGTCGCTGGCGTGCGGCGTGCTGATTCCCTACATGATGTTCACCCGTCAGGAGCACAGCATCGACCAGATGACAGCGGTCTGGTTGTTGCCGGTGGTCGCGGCAGAGGTGGCGGCTGTCAGCGGGGGGCTGTTGGCGCCGCATTTGGCCGACGCTCATGCGCAACTGGTGGTGCTGGTGACCAGCTACGTGCTCTGGGCCTTTTCCCTGCCGGTGGCCTTCAGCATCCTGACCATTCTGTTGCTGCGCATGGCCCTGCATAAACTGCCCCACGAAAACATGGCCGCCTCGAGCTGGCTGGCCCTTGGCCCGATCGGCACCGGTGCGCTGGGCATGCTGGTACTGGGCGGCGATGCACCGCTGATTTTCGCGGCCAACGGTATGCCGGGAGTCGGTGAGATTGCCGCTGGATTGGGTCTGGTGGCCGGCATCACTCTATGGGGCTTCGGCCTGTGGTGGATGCTGATGGCGTTGCTGATCACTGTGCGCTACCTGCGTGCCGGCATTCCCTTCAATCTCGGCTGGTGGGGCTTCACTTTCCCGTTGGGCGTCTATTCTCTGGCGACGTTGAAGCTGGCCAGTACCTTGAACCTGACGTTTTTCAGTGTGTTTGGCTGCGTGCTGGTGGCGTTGCTGGCGGTGATGTGGCTGATCGTCGGCAAGCGCACGGTGCTGGGCGCCTGGCGTGGCGAGCTGTTTGTCTCGCCGTGCATTGCCGGATTGAAGAAATAACCGGCAAAGATTGGGTAATGTGTGGCCTGGATCGACGTTCGATACTCCAATAAGAATCCAGGCCACTCGCTACCTAACATCAGGGACACATGGAAGATGAGTCACCCCTCACAGTTCACCTTGCTGCGCACCCGGCGCTTCCTGCCGTTCTTCATCACCCAGTCCCTCGGGGCGTTCAACGACAACGTGTTCAAGCAGTCGTTGATCCTCGCCATTTTGTACAAGCTGACCATCGAAGGTGACCGCTCGATCTGGGTCAACCTGTGTGCGCTGCTGTTTATCCTGCCGTTTTTCCTGTTCTCGGCCCTGGCTGGGCAATTCGGGGAAAAGTTCGCCAAGGACGCGTTGATCCGCCTGATCAAGCTTGGGGAAATCGCCATCATGGCGGTCGGTGCCGTCGGCTTCATGTTCGATCACCTGTGGTTGATGCTGGTGGCGCTATTCGCCATGGGCACCCACTCGGCGCTGTTCGGGCCGGTGAAATACTCGATCCTGCCACAAGCCCTGCATGAAGAAGAGTTGGTAGGCGGCAACGGCCTGGTGGAGATGGGCACCTTCCTGGCGATCCTTGCCGGCACCATTGGCGCCGGGGTCATGATGTCTTCGGCGCATTACGCGCCGGTGGTGTCTGCGGCGATCATCGGCACTGCCGTGCTCGGTTACCTGGCCAGTCGCAGCATTCCCCGAGCGGCGGCCGCCACGCCGCAAATGCGCCTGAACTGGAACATCTTCAGCCAGTCCTGGGCCACGTTGAAACTGGGCCTGGGGCAAACGCCGGCGGTGTCACGCTCGATTGTCGGCAACTCGTGGTTCTGGTTTGTCGGGGCGATTTACCTGACGCAGATCCCGGCCTATGCCAAGGAATGGATGCACGGCGACGAAACCGTGGTGACGCTGATTCTGACGGTGTTCTCGGTCGGCATCGCATTGGGTTCGATGCTCTGCGAGAAGCTCTCTGGGCGCAAAGTCGAGATTGGCCTGGTGCCGTTCGGATCGTTCGGCCTGACCGTTTTCGGTCTGCTGCTGTGGTGGCATTCCGGTGGAATCCCGGACAGCGCCACCGGCCATGGCTGGATCGATATCCTCGGTTTTGGCCACGCCTGGCTGGTATTGCTCGACATCCTCGGCCTGGGCGTCTTCGGCGGTTTCTACATCGTGCCGCTGTACGCGCTGATCCAGTCACGCACCGTGGAGAACGAGCGGGCGCGGGTGATTGCCGCCAACAACATCCTCAATGCGTTGTTCATGGTGGTGTCGGCGATTGTCTCGATCGTCTTGCTGAGTGTGGCCGAGCTGTCGATCCCGCAGCTGTTCCTGGTGGTGTCGTTGCTGAACATCGGCGTCAACGCCTACATCTTCAAGATCGTCCCCGAGTTCACCATGCGTTTCATGATCTGGCTGCTCAGCCATTCCATGTACCGCGTCGAGCACCGCAATCTGGAGCTGATTCCCGATGAAGGCGCGGCGTTGCTGGTGTGCAATCACGTGTCATTCGTCGACGCCTTGCTGATTGGTGGCGCGGTACGTCGACCGATTCGCTTTGTCATGTACTACAAGATCTACAACCTGCCGGTGCTGAACTTCATCTTCCGTACCGCGGGGACGATTCCGATTGCCGGGCGCCAGGAAGACATCCAGATATATGAACAAGCCTTCACGCGCATTGCCCGGTATCTGAAGGACGGGGAGCTGGTGTGCATCTTCCCCGAGGGTAAATTGACCGCCGATGGCGAGATCAACGAGTTCAAGGGCGGGTTGACGCGGATTCTCGAAGAGACGCCGGTGCCGGTGATTCCGCTGGCCTTGCAGGGGTTGTGGGGGAGTTTCTTCAGCCGCGATCCGGGCAAGGGACTGTTTCATCGCCTGTGGTCGCGGGTGACCTTGGTGGCGGGGCCGGCGGTGGCGGTTGAAGTGGCGGAGCCAGTGAAGTTGCAGGCGTTGGTGGGGGAGTTGCGCGGGGCCGTTAGATAGCGGTTGTTTGCGCGGGCCGCTTCGCGAGCAGGCTCGCTCCTACAGGTTTTGTGTTGTGCCACACACAGTAGGCACGCCTTCAATCCCTGTGGGAGCGAGCCTACTCGCGATGGCGATCTGAAAGTTAAGCGCTGACCTTCAGGCCAACGAGCCCGGAAATGATCAACGCCACACTCGCCAACCGCACCAGCGCCATGGATTCGCCAAACAGGATGATCCCGGCGATCACCGTGCCAACGGCGCCGACACCGGTCCAGATCGCATAGGCCGTACCCAGCGGCAACTCCTTCATTGCAAGGCCGAGCAAGCCAAGGCTGATAGCCATGGCTGCAACGGTCAACACGGTGGGGAGCGGGCGGGTGAAGCCGTCGGTGTACTTGAGGCCGACGGCCCAGCCGACTTCGAACAGGCCGGCGAAAAACAGAATGATCCAGGACATGAAGACCTCCATCGTCTGACGGGGTCGTCCCCTGATTAATGACTCGATCGAGCCGCGAGGTCGTCCTCGCGTTGGGCAATATAGTGCCCAGCATTAACCCGGGGATCAAGTTTTCAACTCAGTCACTGACCTGTTGCGCCGCCATTTCCCGATCCTGTTTCTCGCTCATGCGGCGGAAATACGTAGAGAGCAATGCCCCGGAAATGTTGTGCCACACACTGAACAGTGCACTTGGCACCGCCGCCAGCGGCGAGAAGTGTGCGCTCGCCAACGCGGCACCCAACCCGGAGTTCTGCATGCCGACTTCCAGGGCCAGGGACTTGCGCTGAGCCAGAGGCAGCTTGAACAGGCGCCCGGTGAAGTATCCCAGCAGGTAGCCGAAGCTGTTGTGCAGCATGACCACGGCCATGATCAACAGACCGGACTCTGCGATCTTCGCCTGGCTGGCGGCGACGACTGCGGTGACGATGATCACGATGCTGACCACTGACACCAGCGGCAACACGTCCACGGCGTGGCGAACCTTGTCGCCGAGCACCCGTTGGGCAACCACACCCAGTACGATCGGCAACAGCACCACTTGCAGGATCGACCAGAACAACTCCATGAACGACACCGGCAACCAGGCCGAGGCCAGCAGCCAGATCAGGGCTGGGGTCAGCAGCGGGGCGAGGAGGGTGGTGACGGCGGCGATGGCCACCGACAGCGCCAGGTCGCCACGGGCCAGCCAGGTCATCACGTTCGACGAAGTGCCGCTCGGGCAGCAGCCGACCAGAATCACGCCGACGGCGATTTCCGGTGGCAAGTGGAACGCCTGGCAGAGCAACCACGCCACGCCGGGCATGATCACGAAATGTGCAACCACGCCCAGGGCCACGCGCCATGGATGGCGAGCGACTTCGGCGAAGTCTTCGAGTTTGAGGGTCAGGCCCATGCCGAACATCACCAGCCCCAGCAAGGGCACGATGGCGCCCTTGAGGCCGAGGAACCATGCCGGCTGCAGAAACGCCACGACGGCGAAAATCAGTACCCAGTAAGCGAAGGTGTTGCCGACAAAACGACTCAAAGCAGCCAGTGCGCGCATGGCTTGATCCTTGTTATGTGAAAGCGTTAGGGAGCTAAGCATACGCTGCTCGCAAAAAAAGATCGCAGCCTGCGGCAGCTCCTACAAGGAAACGCATTCCAGATGTAGGAGCTGCCGCAGGCTGCGATCTTTTTACAGAGGCTAACGATTCAGGCGATCAGATGCCTTGCGGAGTCTCTTCACCACCCAACGCTTCAACCAACGCCGGCAGGAAGTCGCCGAAGGTCAGCATCATCAGGGTGAAGCTGGCGTCCAGTTGGCCCAGGGCTTCGTCGCCGCCGTCCTGTTCCGCCTGGTCTTGCAGCAGGTCTTCGAATTTCAGGCGCTTGACCACCATTTTGTCGTCGAGGACGAACGACAGTTTGTCCTGCCAGGCCAGGGACAACTGAGTGACCACTTTGCCGGTGCTCAGGTGCAGCTGGATTTCTTCGCTGGTCAGGTCCTGGCGCTTGCAACGCACGATGCCGCCGTCTTCGTGGGTGTCGCGCAGTTCGCACTCGTCCAGCACAAAGAAATCGTCCGCGGCTTTCTGGGTGGTGACCCACTCGGTCATGGTCGCGGTCGGGGACATCTTCACGGTCAGTGGGCGCACCGGCAGGGTGCCGATCACTTCGCGCAGGGTCGACAGCAAGTCTTCGGCGCGTTTCGGGCTGGCCGAGTTGACCAGGATCAGGCCCTGTTTCGGCGCGATGGCGGCGAAGGTCGACGAGCGGCGGATAAAGGCGCGGGGCAGGAAGGCCTGGATGATTTCATCCTTGATCTGGTCGCGCTCCTTCTTATAGACCTTGCGCATTTGCTCGGCTTCGATCTCTTCGACCTTTTCCTTGACCGCGTCACGCACGACGCTGCCCGGCAAAATACGTTCTTCCTTGCGCGCGGACACCAGCAGGAAGTCACCGCTGACGTGTACCAGTGGCGCATCTTCGCCTTTGCCGAACGGCGCGACGAAACCGTAGGTGGTCAACTCCTGGCTTGCACATGGGCGCGCCAGTTTGGTGGCCAGTGCAGTTTCCAACGCCTCGGCATCAACAGGCAGATCTTGGGTCAGGCGATAGATAAGCAGGTTTTTGAACCACATGGGGTGAGTCTCTCCTTTATACAAAGGGGGGCATTATTGTCTTCGCCGTGCCATAGGCCAACCTTTCTCTAAGCCTTTGGAAGGGCTGAGAAAATTATTTTAAAAAGTGCTTGCCAGAGGTTGGGTCGCTCCGTAGAATGCGCGCCACACCGAAGCGAAGGGTGATTAGCTCAGCTGGGAGAGCGTCTGCCTTACAAGCAGAATGTCGGCGGTTCGATCCCGTCATCACCCACCATTCGTTTTCAGTGTTACGCGCAGCGGTAGTTCAGTCGGTTAGAATACCGGCCTGTCACGCCGGGGGTCGCGGGTTCGAGTCCCGTCCGCTGCGCCATATTCGGTAACCTGGAACACTGAACGCCAGGTCACCACGGAAAAGCCCGCTTAGGCGGGTTTTTTTCTGCCTCAAGTTTGACTGTTGTTCCTGTGGGTTGCGTTGTTTCACCGGTTTTTAGATTTTTTGAAAAAAACTTCAAATAAATCAACACTTTATAAAAACCTGTGGCATAATGTGCCCCGCAACGAAGGTAAAGGGTGATTAGCTCAGCTGGGAGAGCGTCTGCCTTACAAGCAGAATGTCGGCGGTTCGATCCCGTCATCACCCACCACTTTCAACGCTACGCGCAGCGGTAGTTCAGTCGGTTAGAATACCGGCCTGTCACGCCGGGGGTCGCGGGTTCGAGTCCCGTCCGCTGCGCCATATTCGGTAACCTGGAACACTGAACGCCAGGTCACCACAGAAAGCCCGCCTAGTGCGGGCTTTTTGCTATCTGGCGTTTGGCCAGTCCATAAGGCGATCCGAGGATCGCTTTTTTTGTGCCTGCCCGATTACTGCTCGGCATTGCGCCTGTGTCGGTAGTCGCTGACGGCTTCATACACGGCCTTGCGCAGGCGATTGATCCCGCCGATGGGGCGGTGCGCCTCGACGCCGAACCAGGGATTGAACGACTGGTTGTCGCATTGCAGGTTCAGCGTCGGTGTATCGAAGTCCTGCGCCGGCACCTTGATCCGCGCCACCGTCTCGAAGTGCGCATCGCTCTCGCGCCACTCAATGCTGGTGTCTTCGATCGGCATGTACTTGTTGGCGTCCTGTCGCTGGATCTGCAAGGCGAAACACGCCGTCACCCGGTCGGTCGACAGCTGTTGGTTCAGCGCATTACGCAGAAAGTTCGGCAGCTTGCGATTCTGTTCCGGCAGGTTGTAGGCCGGGCAGTTGTCCGGATCGGGCATGACCCGGAACTTCGCATTGGCTTCACCGAATTTGTAGGGTGAAACCGAAAAGTACGTCGTCTGGGTCGGGCTCGACGGGGCAGGGGCCAGTGTCGCCAGGGCAATGAACAGGTGGCGAACCTGCCAGGCGCGTGGATCCCGGCCGGGGAAGAAGGCCATCATCTTTTTACCGTCGGCCTGGGCGGCGACGTTCTGACGGTACTCGGCGACATTACTGACAAAGAAGTTCGGGTGGCTGAACATCACAAAGTCCTGTTCGCCTCGCCCCTGCCGGTCGCTCAACAGTTGCTTGCCCGGCACATCGAACAGTTTGATCGCCATGCCCCGGGCGTCGCGGATGCTGTCGAACTGCGGGTAGGCATTGCCGTTGGACAGGCGCATCGTCGCTTGCCAGGTTTTGCCCGGCTCGCTGAACACGCCCTGACGCAGCTCGCCTGGCAGTTCCGGCAGCACCTGAACCTCGGCCTTCACGCAGCCGTGGGCCTTGGCATGGGCGTCGCGCAGGTAGCGGGTGCTTTCACGGTGCTGATCGACGATGCGTACAGCGGTCTGGATGATGTCCCGGGTCATCGCGGCTTCGTCGTCCGCAATCAACTCCTGCGCCGAGACCGGCCCGCGATGCTGCCAGGCAAACCAGGCGCTGGCCAGGGCCCAGGCCAGCACACCGAGGCCCAGTGACCACAGCAACAGCCTGGCGAGGTAGGCGCCCAGGCGCAGCCAGAGGGTTATCAGCATGGGAAAGTCCTTTTGACTGCGGCTGTGGTCATGGCAATTGCGCTTCCAGCGGGCCGCCCAGCACTTTCAGATATTCCAGCAGTGCCCAGCGTTCTTGCGGCTGCAACCCGCGGCCGATCACGCCATTGCCGAGTTTGCCGGCACGGAATTCATGGCCACTGTTGTGGTTGCCGGTGATTCGCGTATCGAACAGAAAGCCATTGGCAAAGGCTTCGGTGCGGTAACCCAGCTGTCCCGGGTCGTACTCGAACGTGCCTTTATAGAAGGTGGTCGCACGCTCATCCTGAGGCGACAGCAATTGATAAATGCTCGGGATCGAACCGTTGTGCAGGAACGGCGCTGTCGCCCATACACCCGCCAATGGCCTGGCCTTGTACGAACGCATTTCACGTACACCGATCGGCAGGCCGAAACCGTTCATTTCAGGGCGCTCGGCAGGGGTGACATTAGCGTCTTGATAGGCGCGGTCCTGGACAAATGCGGTGACATAGGCCAGCCCCTTGGCCACGGACATCTTGCTCAGGTCCAGCGGTTCGTCGGGTTTTGGCTCGACATCGAGTTTTTCCAGTTCCGCCTGCTTCCATTGCAGCGCTGTCAGGTCGAAGCGATGGTCGGCGATGTTGTTGGCCGCGCCGGGGTCGGTGCCGATGTAATCCACCGGGAGCATTTTCAGGTGCTGGACGTATCGCCCTTCGCCCTGGCTGGTGCGCGGTACATGACAACCTGCGCAGTTTTCGGCGAACAGGGCGCGGCCCTTGGCTGCCAGGGGCTTGTCGACCGCGCCCAACAGGTCTTCCGGCCAGGCCGGCGGCGAAAGTCGTTGCAGGGTTTCTTCGATCAGGTGCAGATCGCGCACGCGGACACTGGAGGGATAGCGGGCGTCGCCCGTCAGCGGCTGGCCGTTCCTGTCGAAGAAGTTCAGCGTGGCGCCGACGCCCAGCGCCTCGCCGATGTTGCGGGCCATCGGTTGCTTCGCCGAGCCGTTCCACTGCACCCATTCGAACGTCCACATGTCCCACAACTGCGGATAATCGACCGGGGCATTGGCCACGCGGTAGTTGTCGGGGGAAATCGCATCACCGAAGCTGGCGTTGGCGATGCGCCCGAAGGCGTCTGTGCGCCCCGGGCCTTCCTCGGTCGGATAAAGCCCGCGATGGGTGTCGTTCCAGGCCACTTTTAGGAAGGTATCCATTGAAGATTTGAAATCTTTGCGCAACTGTTGGTGGCGCGACTCGTAGTCCTGGCCGAGCACATTGCGTGCAAAGCGCTCGAATTTCCACGGGTTGTAGTAAGTGGAGGCGAGGCTGGCCACCAGAGCCTGTCCGAAACTGCCGCCTTTGAGTGTAGGAACACTGGACGGCAGCACATGCTGCGCCGAGCCGCCATCGATACGCACGGCCTGGCCCTTGAAACGCAGTTCACCGGTGTGGCAGGCCGCGCAGGTGATATCCAGAAACATATCCGTGCTCCCCTCATTCTGGTGTCGGGTAAAGCCAGCGGGGAGGTTGCCGGGGTTATTCGGTGTCGGTTTGTGGCCGGGGTCCACCAGAAAGCCGAAGCGGGCGAGGTATTCGGGGGCGGCGAAGCGTTGTTGCGAGAAGGGCAGTTCGAGGGCGGTGAACCAGTCGTAGCGCAAGCCTTTGACCTGAGTGCCCTGGGGTGTGAAGTAATAGGTCTCTCGATCGGCGGCGCTCCATTGCTCCAGGTAATGCACCTGTTGCGCAGGCGACCAGGCCGGCAATTTCGGGTTGGCGACGTAGTAAAGCACCACGGCCATGACAAGTCCGAGCAGTACTGCGATGAGAGCCAGCAAGCGAAAGAAGAGGCGCAAGATAAACATCCTTGTCGAATTATCATGCTGTTATGCCCGAGTGCTGAAGGTGCGGCAAGAGGCCATTACGCCAGATATTGTAGGTTCAGGAATGAGCCTGCGTCGGAACAAGATGAAAGAAGCTTCATCAGCCGAATGGTGAAATGCGTTTAAACACCTGAACTTATCAATTGTTTCCGGCTCTCATGCCGGTAGCCATTGGTCGTGGCGGCCTGATAAGCTCGCGGCTTTACTCGATTGCCCTTTAGGCGCATGAACAAGGAAATAGCATGAAACAGCATCGGTTGGCGGCGGCGGTAGCCCTGGTTGGCCTGGTACTCGCGGGTTGTGATTCGCAGACCAGCGTAGAGCTGAAAACTCCGGCGCAAAAAGCTTCCTACGGCATTGGCCTGAACATGGGCAAGAGCCTGGCTCAGGAAGGCATGGATGACCTGGATTCCAAGGCTGTAGCCCAGGGCATCGAAGACGCCGTCGGCAAGAAAGAGCAGAAGCTCAAAGACGAAGAGTTGGTCGAGGCGTTCGCCGCACTGCAAAAGCGTGCCGAAGAGCGCATGGCCAAGATGAGCGAAGAGTCGGCCGCTGCCGGCAAGAAATTCCTCGAAGAAAACGCCAAGAAAGCCGGCGTGACCACCACCGCTTCGGGCTTGCAGTACGAAGTCGTGCAGAAAGCCGATGGCCCTCAGCCAAAGGCGACTGACGTGGTGACCGTTCACTACACCGGCAAGCTGACCAACGGCACCGTATTCGACAGCTCCGTCGAGCGCGGCAGCCCGATCGATCTGCCGGTCAGCGGTGTGATCCCGGGTTGGGTCGAAGGCCTGCAGCTGATGCACGTTGGCGAGAAGTACAAGCTGTACATCCCTGCTGACCTGGCTTACGGCGCTCAAAGCCCAAGCCCGGCGATTCCAGCCAACTCGGTGCTGGTATTCGACCTGGAACTGCTGGCCATCAAGGATCCGGCAAAAGAAGACGCCGCTGCCAAGTAACCGGCGCCTGCTTCGATAACAACGCCTCGCTCATGCGGGGCGTTGTTGCATCTGGCGTTCGGCAGGGGTAAACAAAACGAACAGACGCTCTAGGCCGGAGTCTTAGGCATAGTGGTGTTGGCGGTAGTCGCACAAGGCCGCCAAGTCAATGAAATTATGGGTTTTTTTTGATGAGTAAAAAACGCCCGATCTGAACGCAGGCCTTGTAACACGGGGCTTACAGCGGTGAAAAGCAGCTCTGTTCACAAGGTTATCCACAATTTGTGTGGATAACATTTCAACGGGAGGAATGATGAAAGCACCCTGGAGTTTCGCTCGTTTCCTGCCACTGGCCGGACGCCTGCTGGCACGGGGTCGATTGCCGACCCTGTTGTTCGCGGTCGCCAGCAAAGGCGCAAGCCAGGGCAACCGGTTGGGCAAGATCAAGGACGACTTGAAGCTGTTGCAGGCACTCTGCCTGGCCTACTGGCGTGGTGAGTATCGCGCCATCAGCCCCAAGGCGCTGGTTTCGGTCGTCGCGGGCCTGATGTATTTCCTCAGTCCGGTGGATGCGATCCTGGATTTCATTCCAGTATTTGGCATGCTCGATGACATCGCGGTACTGGCATGGCTGATGAAAGTGCTCGACGACGAGCTCAATGCTTTCCGCGTCTGGCGCAAACGGCAGGTGCCGGAGAAGCTCGCGGTGGTTGAGCGTCTGCCTGATACCCCCGAGCAACTTCAACTCCAAGGCCCGAAAAAACACTGAGTCGATTTCGGCCTGTTCACAGATTGATGTCCCCCGCGACCTTGGCCGCTGTTAGGATTACACTTCTAGGGAAAAGTGCCGACTCGCTAAGTGTTGTTGTCCTACGGGGTAGTGATGGATATTCAGATAATTACACGCGAAGGCGAGCCCGAATATGCGGTTCTGCCATGGGCTCAGTATCAGGCGTTACTGAAAGCAGCGGGTATCAAGGAGCAAGCGTCGCCTCAAGCCACGAAGCCTCAGGCGGCGACACCAGACGCGATTCTTCCGGGTCTGGATCAACTACGCAGTTTGCGCGAGGGGAAGGGCATCGCCATTGAGGCGTTGGCCCGCACGGTAGGCATCAGCCCGTCTTACCTGGCCATGATCGAAAGTGGCGAGCGTCTGCCCGACGCCGCGATTCGCCGCAGCCTGGCCTGGGAATTGACGGTGCCAGGGTGGAGGGATGAATCGTGAGCGTACGCATCAGTCGTCAACATTGGGACGGGTTGCTCGGCGAACTGGATCAGGCGCGTCGCCAGCGCCATCTGTTGACGTATCGGGCATTGCTGGAGCGTTTGCAGCTGCCGACCCCGGCCATGCAGACCCTGACGGCGGCCCTTGAGCATCTGGCGGCGCTGGATGCCAGGGCGGAGCAGCCATTGCGCAGTTCGCTGGTGATCAGTCAGGGCGCCAGCCGCTTGCCGCGCACCGGATTCTTTGAATGTGTCGAGCGTCTCGGGCGTTTTTCCGGGCCGTCGGACGGTGTTGCCGCCGCGTCCTGGCATGCTTCGGAAGTGGTGCGGGTGTTCGAATACGAATACCCGGAATCGGCCGAGGCCTGAGTGTTCTTGCAACTCAAGGCGCGGGCCGGTTACTGGCTCGCGCGCCGACTGTTTCACTGGTCATGGTTTGTCCGTCAGCCACGAGGCTGGCGCTGGCTCGAAGGTCAGTTCGCACGCATGGCCAACCTGGGCAATGTCGGCGCCCAGAGCTTCTATGGGCACATCCTGGCGTTTCGCGGCGTCGGCCTCGGCGCTCGTGAGGAGGGTGTGCGTTTGTTGCGCCTGGCGGCGTTGGCGGGCGATGGCAAGGCTGCCTATCAAGTGGGCGTGATCACCCTGGCCGGGACGACGAGCAAGGCACCGGATCCGGTCGAAGCCGCGCGGTTCTGGGAGATCGCGGCGAAGGCCGGGCATCCGTTGGCGCCGATCAAGCTCGAAGAGCTGAAATCTTCCTCGGCGCCTCGTTGATTGGACTGATGCCGAAAAGCCCCCTTATCGATGCCCGGAAACAAACACCTCATCTACAGTCGAAACCACCCGGCTATCAATCACATGCACGCTATAGCCCTGCACATTCTTGGCATGGTGCTTGGCCTGCGATGCCATCTCGGCTAACTGGCTCGCATCGAGTTGTTCACAGGCCTGTGGGTGCAAATGCACCACGCCGATCGACAGCGACAACAACGCAAACTCCTGGCGCTGCCCCTGGCGGTTGGGTGCGATGAAGCAGCCGGCTTCCAGGTGTTCGCTGCGGTAGAAGCGCCGGCACTGGCTCTGGAAGTCGTCGAGCAACTGGTTCAAACGTTTGCGCCAGTCTTCCGGGCCGAGCACCAGCAGGAAATCATCGCCGCCGATGTGGCCGACGAAGTCGCGGGACGGGTCGACGCGGTCGTTCAGGCATTGCGCCAGGCACAGCAGGACTTCGTCGCCGCGACCATAGCCGTAGATGTCGTTGAAGGGTTTGAAGCTATCAATGTCCACGTAGCAGATCACCGATTCCCGTCGCTGTTGCAGTAGCCGCGTCAGGCATTGCTGGATCGGCACGTTGCCCGGGAGCAAGGTCAGCGGGTTGGCGTAGCGGGCCTGCTGGATCTTCAGCTCCGTGATCAGCTTGAGCACGTCAATCACCCGGCCCAACCCCAGATAACCGCCGTTGAGGGTGATGATGAAATCTTCTTCGATGCGCTGGCGGGCACGGCTGGTGATCAGGCGGCTGACCTGTTGCAGCGACTGGCTCAGCTCGACGGCGAGGAAGTCATCGTTCATCAGGCGGCTGATGGGCTTGCGGGCGAACAGGTCGGTGGCAAAGGGCTTGAGCAGGACGTCGGAGAGCGAATGACGATGGACAATGCCGCAGGGCTGACCCTGCTCATCCAGGACCGCCAGCGAGTTCAGGTTGGCCTGGCGACGGAAGGCTTCGAGCACCGTGGCGGTCGGGGTGTCCCGGTTCACCGCGGGTAGCTCGTTGAGCAGGGCGCTGAGGTCGCTGCCGTCTTCGCTCAGTACAACGGCGGTGCTGTCCTGTCGGGGCATCAATGCCCGGGCATCCCGTGGCGGGTGTTCCTGGGGGCGGCAAAGCAGATAGCCCTGCACCAGATCCACGCCCATTTCGGTCAGCACCGTGAGTTCTTCGGCCAGCTCGATACCTTCGGCGATGACTTGCGCCCGCGAGGCCTTGGCAATTTGCAGGATCGAGCCGACGAACTCGCGCTTGAGCGCATCCTGATGAATGCCATCAATGAAATGCCGGTCGATTTTCACGTAATCGGGCCGCAGCTCGGACCACAGGCGCAAACTCGAATAGCCCGCTCCCAGATCATCCAGCGCAATCGAAAACCCCATCGCCCGATAGTGATGCAGGGCGGTTTGCAGTAGCTGGAAATCATCCGTTGGCGTCTGTTCCGTGAGCTCGATGACCACCTGGCTCGGCGGAATGCCGAAATCCTGCAGCAATTGCAGGGTGCGCCCCGGTTGATGGGCCGCTTCGAGCAGGGACTCGGGGGAGACGTTAAGGAACAACATGCCAGGCAGTTGCTGCTCATTGAAGCGTCGGCAAGCGCTTTCGCGGCAGGCAATTTCCAGCTCGCTCAGGCGTCCGGCCTGGCGGGCGACGGCGAACAGGGCGACCGGGGAGTGCAGCGGGCTGTTGGAGGGGCCGCGACTGAGGGCTTCGTAACCGAGGATGCGTCGTTCAGAGAGGCTGATGATCGGTTGGAACAGACTGTGTAAACCGCTTTGACTCAGGATCGAGCTCAAGGCACTCAGCTGTTCGGTTGTGGTCATGGCGATCTCTGGCAATAAAAAAAGGACCGGGCGTGCCCTTGGTAAAAAGAGCACGCCCGGCCCTTTATTTCACGACAGAATGATGACTGTATGATGACGCTACAGGGGCGTCAGCATTAAATTGCCATCAGTTGTTTGTACAAACTCAGTGCTTGGCCACTGCCGTGTTGAGTTTCAGGTAGTCCAGCAGAATCCGCCCTGTTTCGCTGAGGTAGGCGTCGTCTTCCGGTTTGGTCTTGTCATCCTCGGCCGCAATGGCGTCCTCGTCTTCTTTCTTCAGCTCTTTGAGCGGTTCTTCGCCCTTGGCCTTGCGACGGATGTTTTCCATGGCCAGCTGTTTGGCTTCGATGTCGGCGTGCTGGGCACGACGCTCGACTTCATTGAGGCTGACGGTTTTCTCGGTCATCAGTTTCTGCGCCAGGGCCAGCTTGTCGCGGATGAACACGAACTCCGCATCTTTGGCCGTACGCACGACATGCTCGGACTGGAGCTGCGAAATATACGGCTTGAACGGGTCGAGCGCAGGCTTGATCGCTGCCTTGATGGTGTCCCACGGCATGGCTTCCGGCAGGGCGCTTTCACCGATTTCCTTGGTGTCGATGATCGACGGGTAATCGATGTCCGGCAAGACGCCCTGATGCTGGGTGCTCTGCCCGGAAACCCGGTAGAACTTGGCCAGGGTCAGTTTCAGTTCGCCATGGTTCAGCGGCTGAATGGTCTGTACGGTGCCTTTGCCGAAGGTCTGGCCGCCGATGATCAGTGCGCGGTGGTAGTCCTGCATGGCGCCGGCAAAAATCTCCGAAGCCGAGGCGGACAAGCGGTTGACCAGCAATGCCATCGGGCCTTTGTAGAACGCGCCCGGGTTTTCATCTTCCAGTACATCGACGCGGCCATCGGCGTTACGCACGAGCACGGTCGGGCCTTTGTCGATGAACAGGCTGGTCAGTTCGGTGGCCTCTTGCAAGGAACCGCCGCCGTTGTTACGCAGGTCGATGACCACGCCGTCGACTTTCTCTTTCTGCAACTCGGTCAGCAGTTTCTTGACGTCGCGGGTGGTGCTCTTGTAATCCGGGTCGCCGGCACGGAAGGCCTTGAAGTCCAGATAGAACGCCGGGATCTCGATAACGCCGAGCTTGTAGTCCTTGCCGTCCTGCTTCAGGTTCAAGACCGATTTCTTCACGGCCTGATCTTCGAGCTTCACCGCTTCGCGGGTGATCGGCACGATCTTGGTGGTCTGGTCGTTCGGCGCATTGCTGGCCGGGATGACTTCCAGGCGCACCACGGTGCCCTTCGGACCACGGATCAGCTTGACCACTTCGTCCAGGCGCCAGCCCACGACGTCGACCATTTCCTTGTTGCCCTGGGCAACGCCGATGATCTTGTCGGCCGGTGCAACCTGCTTGGTCTTGTCCGCCGGACCTGCCGGCACCAGGCGCACGACTTTCACCTGGTCGTTATCGCTCTGCAACACGGCACCGATGCCCTCGAGGGACAGGCTCATGTTGATGTCGAAGTTCTCCGCATTATCCGGCGACAGATAGTTGGTGTGCGGGTCGTAGGACATGGCGAAGGTGTTGATGTACGCCTGGAAGATGTCTTCCGCGCGGGTCTGGTCCAGGCGCGCCAACTGGTTCTTGTAGCGCTTGGTCAGGGTTTCCTGGATCTGCTTGGAATCCTTGCCGGCGATCTTCTGACGCAGGACTTCGTCCTTGACGCGTTTGCGCCACAGGTCGTCGAGTTCTGCGGTGGATTTGAGCCAAGGGGCGTCCTTGCGGTCGATCAGCAAGGTTTCCTTGGTGGTGAAGTCGATCTTGTCGACGCCCTTGTTCAGCTCGGCAAGGGCGAAGTCCAGACGCGCCTTGACGCGGTCCAGGTAGCGCTTGTAGATGGTGAACCCGGCGTTCAGGTCGCCGCTCTTGAGGAAATCGTCGAACTGCGTCTTCCACTTGTCGAATTCGGCAATGTCGCTGGCCATGAAGTAGCTGCGCGACGGATCCAGCAGCTTGAGGTAGCTGTCGTAGATGATCACCGAGCGTGCGTCATCGAGTGGAGGCTTGCTGTAGTGGTGGCGCTTGAGCAACTCCACGACGTTCAGGCTGGCGATCACTTCGTCACGATCGGGTTGAAGCTTGTCCCAGCTATTGGCTGCTAATGTATTGCTCGACATCGGCAACAAGCCGATACCGATGAATAGGGCGAGGGCAGTGCTGGGGAACAGATGCTTCATGCTGATTCGACGCGGGGACAATTGATAACGCATATTAGGCCGTCTTTGAAGTCGCCGGTTCTTTGGGAGCCGGTCGCATAATGCAAAAAGCCCGGCGCTATAGCTTCGGGCTCAGTCCAGACTCACTATGGAGGCACTGTGAAAGCATTGCAAGGCGTTGACGGTCAAGTGGTGTGGGTTGATGAGCCGAGTCCTACATGCGATGTAGGGCAAGTTCGCATCCGAGTGTCGGCAGCGGGTCTCAATCGCGCCGATTTATTGCAGAAAGCCGGTCTTTACCCGCCACCACCGGGGGCCAGTCAAGTGCTTGGTCTAGAGTGCTCGGGGGTCATCAGCGAGGTTGGCGCGGGGTCGTCCTGGCAGGTTGGCGATCGGGTATGCGCCTTGCTGGCCGGGGGCGGGATGGCCGAAGAAGTGGTTGTCGACGGGCGGCATGTGCTGCCGGTTCCCGACGGAATGTCATTGGTCGAAGCGGCGGCATTGCCCGAAGTTTATGCAACAGTCTGGCTGAATTTGTTTCAACTGGCTGCGCTCAAACCGGGTCAGAAGGTTCTACTGCATGCCGGGGCAAGTGGAATTGGTTCAGCGGCCATTCAGCTGTGCAAGGCCTTCGGTAACCCCTGTTGGGTCAGCGTCGGCTCCGCCGAGCGACTGGCGTACTGCGAAGCGCTGGGTGCCCAGGGCGGCGTGGTGCGTAGTGGCGATCTGGAGAGCCTGCGGGATCTGGGGCCGTTCGACGTGATTCTCGACCCGGTGGGCGGCAATTACGCGGCTTTGAACCTCAAGCTGCTGGCCCAGGATGGCCGCTGGGTGTTGATCGGTCTGATGGGCGGCCGCGAGGCCAAGCTGGATCTGGCCCAGGTGCTGGCCAAGCGCGTGCAGTTGCTGGGTTCGACCCTGCGCAGCCGTGACGATCAATTCAAGGCGGATCTGTTCAGTGATCTGAGCCAGCACGTGTGGCCGTTGTTTGCCGAGGGACGCTTGAGCCCGCAACTGGCCAGGACATTCCCGATCAAGGATGCCGAGGCAGCATTTGCGGAGCTTGCGAGCAATACCGTGGCGGGGAAGGTGGTGTTGGTGATTGACGAGAGTCTGAACTAACAACACAAAAAACTGTGGGAGCGAGCTTGCTCGCGATGGCGTCGAGTCAGTCAATACATCGTTGTATGACACACCGCTTTCGCGAGCAAGCCCGCTCCCACAGGGGGCTTGTGTTATTTCCAGTCGTGGATCGGCCAGCCAGCCTTTTCAGCCTGCTCGCGCAGCACCGGATCCGGGTTGACCACGTGGGGGAAATCCACCTTCAGCAACAGCGGCAGGTCGTTGCGCGAGTCGGAATAGAAACTCGCGCCTTCAAGGTTTTCCTCTTCCGCATCCAGCCATTCCAGCAAGCGGGTGATCTTGCCTTCGCGATAAGTCAGGGTGCCGACGGTATGGCCGGTGTAAACGCCATGAGTCACTTCCAGTTCGATGCCGAGAATCTCGTCGATGCCCAGACGCTCGGCGATGGGGCCGACCAGATGGGTGCCCGAAGCGGAGATCACCAAAATCCGCTCGCCGGCCTTGCGGTGCGCCGCGATGGCTTTGGTGGCATCGCTGAAAATGATCGGTTCGATGTAGTCTTCCACCCACGGACCAACCAGGTGCGCGACTTCTTCAGGCGTACGACCAATCAACGGTTCCAGGCTGAAGGCCATGTAGTCCTCCATGGCCAGATGGCCCCTGCCGTAGGCATCCATCAATTCCTTGTCGCGACGCAGGAACGATTCGCCATCGACCCAGCCGAGGCGGACCATTTGCTCGCTCCACAGTGAGGCGCAGTCGCCGTGGATCAGGGTTTCGTCCAGATCAAAAATTGCCAGGGCCATCAGTGCGGTTCTCTCTTCAGCGTCAGCAAAGTCATCAGGCTACCTCACACAGGGCCGTCGGATCGATGGAAAGCGCCAGGCGCTGACCATCGGGATGCAGGTCGGCCGCCGAGCGGTTCAGCACATCCACCACCAATTCCACACCCCGGGCTTCGACCCGGTAGCGAATCACGTTGCCCAGCAGACTGTGGCTGCGTATCTGTGCGTCCAGTTCGCCATTGAGGCTCAGTTCGATGGCTTCCGGGCGAATGGCGATGCGCTTGCTGATCGGTCGCTGCAACAGCTTCGAAGCGCTGTCGGCATCCAGCAAGTTGTAGTTGCCGATGAAACCGGCGGCGAACACGTCCACCGGTGCGGTGTAGAGGGTTTCGGCGTCGCCGCTTTGTACGATTTTTCCCTGATTCATCAGGAAAATCCGGTCAGACATGGTCAGGGCTTCTTCCTGATCGTGTGTGACGAAAATCGTGGTCAGGCCCAGTTCGCGCTGGATCTGACGAATCTGTTCACGCAGATGCTTGCGAATCCGCGCGTCCAGGGCCGATAGCGGTTCGTCGAGCAGCAACAGGCGTGGCCGGGTCACCAGGGAGCGGGCGAGGGCGACGCGTTGGCACTGGCCCCCCGAGAGCTGATGCGGGTAACGCGCGGCAAAGTCATTGAGCTCCACCAGTTTGAGCACTTCGGCGACGCGTTTGCGGCTGTCGTCGGCATTGACCTTTTGCATGCGCAGGCCGAAGGCGACGTTTTGCTCCACGGTCATGTTGGGGAACAGCGCATAGCTCTGGAACACCATGCCGATCCCGCGTTTCTGCGGGCTCACCGGCACGATATCAGCGCCATCGAGCAGGATCTGGCCGCCATCCACCGAGGTCAGGCCGGCGATGCAGCGCAGCAACGTGGATTTGCCGCAACCGGACGGGCCGAGCAGGGTGACGAACTCACCTTTCTGGATTTCGCAATTGATGTCGCTGAACACCGTGGTGCCCGCGAAGCTTTTCTGAAGATGTTGGACGCTGACATAGCTCATTCGCTTTTGTCCCTGTTCAAGATATTGGCAATCCAGGTCAGAACCAGCACAAAGAAGAAGTAGGAAATCACCAGCGCACTGGTGAAATGACCGCTGCTGTTGCGCATGTTGTTGAGATAGACCTGCAGGGTTTCGTAGCGGGTACCGACCAGGATGTTGGCGAACACGAACTCACCGAACAGGAACGAGAACGATAGCAGCAACGCTACCATCAGGCCCTTGCGCAGGTTCGGCAGCACCACCAGGAATGCGGCTTGAAAGGTGCTCGCACCGAGCAACTGGGCGGCGTCCATCAGGTCGCGCAGGTTGATCGCTTGCAGGTTGTTGGTGATCGCCCGGTACATGAAAGGCAGCGCCACGGTGAAGTAGCAACCGATCAGGATCCAGGGCGTCCCGACCATGGCGAACGGTCCGGAACCGTAGAGCTGCAACAGCCCCACCGACGACACCACCGGTGGCACGGCGAAGGGCAGCAGGATCAGGATGTTCATCAGCGCGTCGAGTTTCGGGAAGTGGTAATGCACTACGAACAGCAGCGGCAGAATCAGCACGACCGAAAGAATCAGCGAGCCGACGCATACCAGCAGCGATTGCCCGAACGCATGCAGGAAGCGCGGATCGCTCCACAGCTGGATGTACCACTTGAGGGTGAAACCGCTGGGCAGGATGGTCGCCGACCAACTGCTGGCGATCGAGTAGATCAGCGTGCCGGCCAGCGGCAACAGCAGGATGGCAAACAGCAAGTACACCACGACGCGGTGGTAGACACCGGTGGGCCCCAGTTCAGCGCGAGACATGGTAGCTCCTCTTCAACAGCAACTGATGCACGATGGTCACCAGGGTCATCAAGGCCACCAGCACCACGGCCAGGGCGCTGGCCAGGTTCGGGTCCAGGGAAATGTCACCGGACACCATCGCCGCGATGCGGATCGGCAGCACGTTGAAGTTGCCGGTGGTCAAGGCATACACCGTAGCGTAGGCACCGAGGGCGTTGGCCAGCAGGATCACGAAGGTGCCCAGCAGTGCCGGCGTCAACACCGGCAAGCCGATGTGTCGCCAGTACTGCCAACCGTCGGCGCCGAGTAGCGCAGCGGACTCACGCCAGTCTTCGCGCAAGGCATCGAAGGCCGGGTACAGCAACAGTACGCCGAGGGGAATCTGGAAGTAGGTGTAGAGAATGATCAGCCCGGTTTTCGAGTACAGGTTGAAATCCTGAATGATTCCGGCCTGCTTGAGCATGATGGTGAAGCTGCCGTTGAAGCCGAGCAAAATGATGAACGCGAAGGCCAGGGGCACACCGGCGAAGTTGCTGGTCATGTTGGCGAAGGCGTTGACGAAGTTGCGCAGTTTCGAATCGACCCGGCGCAGGGAGTAGGCGCCCAGTATTGCGATGACGATCCCGAACACACTGGACCAGAAGCTGATCTCAAGGCTGTACTGGATGGCCTGCAGGTAAAACTTCGAGCTGAAGATTTTGCTGAAGTTGGCCAGGCCCCAGCCGAATTCTTCCGATTGCAGGCTGTTGATCATCACCCAGGTCAGCGGTGCGATCTCGAACACGATGAAGAACAGCGTGAACGGGACCAGGCATAAGGCTGCCAGCCATTTACTGCGGGTCATGGCATTCACTTCAACAGCTCCCGGCAGACCGGTTTGTCGTGGGGCACGCCGAGCAGCTGGCAGACGGTGCCGCAGATCTCGGTCTGTTTCGGCGCGGCACCGGCGTCGAAGCTGAACGCGTCACCGAGAACGAACAGCGGCACTTCACGTTCTTCCGGCAGCAGGCCATTGTGGGAGCGGTCGTTGTTCATGCCGTGGTCGGCGGTGACCAGCACCTGGTAACCGGCATCGAGCCAGCCTTGCAGGTAGTCGGCCAGGATGATGTCGGCCGAGCGGGCGCTGTTGCGGTACTGCGGCGTGTCGAGGCCGTGCTTGTGCCCGGCGTCGTCGATGTTCATCGGGTGGATCAGCAAAAAGTTCGGCGCATGGTGCAGGCGCAGGTGTTCGGCGTCGGCGAACAGGTGCGAGTCCGGGTAGTGATCGTTCCAGTAGAAATGCCCGTGCTGGATCGGCAGTTGCGGGTCATCGGTGTGACGGTCCCGGGCCGCCACGAAGGGCGAACGGTTATACAGTTCGCTGACCCAGTGATAGGCCGCCGCCGCGGTGACAAGACCTGCGTCGGTGGCGTAGTGATAGATGCTGCGCTGGTTGGACAGGCGCGAGACGTTGTTGTGGACAATCCCGCTGTCGATGGGCGCAACGCCGGTCAGGATGCATTCGTACAGCGGGCGGGACAGGGCTGGCAACTCGCACTCCAGTTTGTAGAGTGCGGCACGTCCGGCGCCGACGTACGCCTGCAGGTGCCCCATGGCGTGGCGGGCGACCTCGTAGTTGAGGCCGTCGAGCACGACAAGGATGACGTTGTGCTTCATAGGGGCGATGACTCCGTGAAACAGTAATCAGGAAAAGCCGGGTTCAACTCAGTCCCCCTGTGGGAGCGGGCTTGCTCGCGAATGCGGATCGACATCCAGCATTGATGTCGACTGACACACCGCTTTCGCGAGCAAGCCCGCTCCCACATTTGGATCTCCATCAGATCCCGAAATGGGGATCTACCCGGTTACTGCATATTGATGATGACTTCTTCCTGCCACTTCTGAGGAAGGGCCTTGGAGGTCTTTTCCCAGGCGTCCGCGTCCTTGATCGGCGTGACCTTTTTGTACTGCTCGTTAGGCAGCAGTTTGGCCTGCACCTCGGCTGGCAGGGTCAGGTGTTCGGCACGGATCGGACGGGCGTTGCCCTTGGCCAGGTTGATCTGGCCGGCGTCGCTGAAGATGTATTCGCGGGTCAGCTTGGCGGCATTCGGGTTTTTCGCGTACTTGTTGATGATGGTGGTGTAGCCGGAGATCACCGAGCCGTCGGACGGGATCAGCACCACGTAGTCATCCGGGTTGGCCATCTTGGCCTTGTAGCTCAGGCCGTTGAAGTCCCAGACCACGCCGACTTCGATTTCGCCTTTCTCCATGGTGGCAATCGTCGGGTTGGACATCGACAGGCGACCTTGCTTGGCGATGTCGGCGAACAGATCCAGGGCAGGCTTGAGGTTTTTCTCGTCGCCACCGTTGGCCAGTGCTGCGGCCAGTACGCCGTTGGCGGCCTGGGCTGCGGTGCTCACGTCGCCGATGGAGACCTTGTATTTACCGCCCTTGAGGTCAGCCCACTTGGTTGGGGCGTCGGAACCGTGCAGCAACTTCTTGTTGACGATGAAAGCGATGGTGCCGGTGTAGGCCAGTGCCCAGTTGCCGTCCTTGTCCTTGGCCCAGGCTGGAACCTGATCCCAGGTCGAAGGCTTGTAGGGCTGGACCACGCCTTGCTTGACCGCGATCGGGCCGAACGCGGCACCGACGTCGCCGATGTCGGCGCTGGCGTTGTCTTTTTCCGCGGCGAACTTGGCGATTTCCTGGGCCGAGCTCATGTCGGTGTCGATGTGCTTGAGGCCGTACTTGTCGCTCAGGTCTTTCCAGGTGCCGGCCCAGTTGGCCCAGTCATTGGGCATGCCGACGCTGTTGACGGCGCCTTCCGCTTTCGCAGCGGCTTCCAGGGTTTTCAGATCGGTGTCCGCCGCCATGGCGGCGGTGCACATTGCAATGGTCGAGCCTAACAGTGATGCCAGGAAAAACTGTTTCATTCCAAAGCTCCTTGGGTCGTGTTCAACGCTGCGATTGCGGTTGTGTTGGTCTAGGTCAGCAATACCTGAGCCAATTTAAGGGGGCTGGATGACACTTTGATGTCGTTCGTCGCCCGGAATGACTTTTTGTTCAGCGGTATCGCGACTGGCCTGCTAAGCGTAGACCATGGTCAAGGCCCCGGAAGGCAAGGGACTTGGCCGATGAATTGCAGGTTGTTGAGGCCAGAGAATGGCGACCGTTGGGCAGCTTTGTCACATCTCGGTCATCTGCGCTGCCTACGCTTACAGACTATTGAATGAGCCGGTTTGCGCTGCGGTTCTGCCCTGAGTTGGTGCTGGTCTAGTCCAGAAAGGAAACGTTGATGCGTGAAGAGGCAACAAAAGCGGTAACAGCCATCGGCCAAGTGCTTCAGGAGCAGATCGACCACGGACTGTTGACCCCCGGCAGCAAATTACCGGCCGAGCGCAAGCTCAGTGAATTGTTCGGCACCACGCGGATCACTTTGCGTGAAGCGTTGTTGCAGTTGGAGTCACAGGGGCAGATTTATCGCGAGGAGCGTCGCGGCTGGTTCGTCTCGCCGCCACGCCTGGCCTACAACCTCATGCAGCGCAGCCACTTTCACGCGATGGTCAGCGCCCAGGGGCGGGTGCCGTCCACCGAGGTGATTTCGGCGCGATTGCAGCCGGCATCGGCGGCGGTGTGTGCCTGGCTGCAATTGCCAGCGCTGTCGAGCGTGATTCAGATCTGCCGCTCACGGCGGATCGACGGGCGACTGGTGCTGTATGTGGAGCACTATCTGAACCCGCAATACTTTCCCGGGATACTCGATTTCGATTTGAATCAGTCGATCACCGAGTTGTATGCGCGGCATTACGACCTGCACTACGGGCGGGTGCGCTTCGAGATTGTGCCCACGGCGTTGTCGGTGGATGCGGCGGCGGCGTTGAAGGTGTCGGTGGGCAGCCCGGGCCTGCGGATTGCCCGGGTCAACTATGACCAGCATGAACGCCTGATCGACTGCGACCTGGAGTTCTGGCGACATGATGCGATTCATGTCGGGGTGGATGTTGTCTGACGCTGCTTTTGTAGGAGCTGCCGCAGGCTGCGATCCTTTAAAGGCCAAAATCAAAAGATCGCAGCCTGCGGCAGCTCCTACTCCTGCTGGCCGCCACCTGCAGTAATCACCTGAATACTCATCCGCGGTGTCGCCAGATCCAGTCCGGCTTCATCCATGTGCCGCTTGAGTGACAGGTTGAACGCTCGCGACACCTCCCACTGCTTGATTGGCGCGGTCTTGAACCGGGCGCGAAGGATGGCGTTGCCCGACTCGAAACTTTCCACCCCCTGAAACTCCAGCGGCGACCAGATATTGCGCCGCTGTAACGGATCGGTGCGCATTTTCTGGGCGACTTCGCGCATCAGTTTGATTGCGTTGTCGATGTCCATGCTGGCGGGCACTGCTACCCGGAAGATCGCGTAGCCGAATTCCCGGGAGTAGTTCTTGATGCTTTTGATTTCACTGAACGGAATGGTGTGGACGATGCCGTCAATGTCCCGCAGGCGCACGGTGCGGATGGTCAGGCCTTCGACTGTGCCGAGGTGGCCGCCGACATCCACGTAGTCGTCGATGGCCAGGGAGTCTTCGATGATGATGAACAACCCGGTAATCAGGTCGGCTACCAGCGACTGCGCACCAAAACCGATGGCCAGGCCGATCACGCCGGCACCGGCCAGCAGTGGCGTGACGTTCATGCCCATGTTCGCCAGGGCGACAATCAGCGCGACGATAAAAATCGCTATGAACAGCACGTTGCGGATCAGCGGCATCATCGTCTGCGCGCGGGCGTTGGCCAGGCCTTTGCGCGAGCGGGTCAGGGCGTGATGCACCGCGGTATCGCTGAGAATCCAGATCAACCAGGCGAACAGCAGCGTGCCGGCGAGGCTGAACAGTTTGACACTGACTTCGTGGCCGTCGCCTTCGGTAAAACGGATCAACGACATGCCCCAGACCCGCAGGCCGAGTTCGATGAAAGCCAGCCACACCAACAGGTGGACGATGGTGTAGAAAAAGTTTTTCAGCCGTTCCGAATACACGGCGTAGCGCCGGATACCGCGTTGGGGTTTGAGGCCATGGCGGCGTACCAGGCCGTTGATGACCATGCACAGCACCAGCAACACGGTACAGATCAGCGACTGGCGCAGGGCGGTGCTGGTGTCGCCGGCGGAAATGAACGTCGCGAACAGGGAGATGGCCACCAGCACCAGCGCCGGCACGTACCAGAAGGTGCCGAGAATCGACAGGGTGTCGTTGAGCGCGCGGCGGGTCAGGCGTCGGGACAGCGGCTGGTTGCGGATCAGGTGGGCGATCGGCCGGCGGAAGCGCAGGATGAAGCGCCCCGTGGAGAGCGCGGCCAGGACATTGGCAACCGTCGCGGCGGTGTGGGCCAGATGGCTGCCGAGGCTGTTGACCAGTTGCGGATCGCTCAGCGCTTCACCAAACGCGGCGAAGCTGCCGATCAGCCACAGTGGCCGAAACGCCTGGTGCCGCAGGATGTACAAGGCGCGGTGGCGGTGTGGGCCGTCGAGCAGGGAAAAGGCAATCACGCAGATTGCCGAGAAGCAGGTGCCGACCACCAGTGCATAGGCCAGCACCATCGCCAGGCTCTTGCCCAGGGACGAGGGCAGGGCGTAGCTCATGTAGACCGTGATCACCAGGGCGATCAGCCATGGCCCGAGTTTGCGCAGCGCGAAGCGCAACATGTCCAGCGCCCTGGGATGCTGCGGCAGTTCTTCGGTCAGGCCGAAACGCATCCGTACGCGGTGGCTGATCCAGATCAGGCCGGCGGCCAGCAGGCTCCAGACCATCAGGATCATGGCGAAGGCGAACAGCATGGGCAGCCATTCATTGGCCGGCAGCGCCAGCGCCACCAGTTCTTCCCTGGCCTGATCGAACTCACTGGACCAGCGCGTGAGGGGACTGTCGTCGCCGGTAAACTTCTTCTCGAAATTGGCCAGGGTTCCGCCAATCAGGCCCAGTACGCCTTCTTCGGTAATCGGCTGGGCCTGTTTGGTGGTGTCGCGGAGCTTTTTCAAGTCGGCCAGCAGCTTGCTGCGTTGCTGGTCGTTCTCCAGTGACTTGATCACTTCGTCCAGGGATTGCCCCAGCGGTTCCTGTGCTTCGGGCTGCGCCTTGGCCTGGTTGTTGAGCAGGCCTGGCAGGCCGGCCGCCTGGGCAGGCGCCACTGACAGCAACGTCATCAAGCAGACGAGGACAATACACGGGAGGGCAAAAAGACGAGCGAACACTAGGCGGTCAACCTCGCAGGGAGCGGATCGACCGAGTGTACGAGCCCGTCAAAACCAATGCGAGCCAAGGGCGATGAATTATTCGTTGAGTTTGGCGAGGATCTTGAACACTACGGTCGCGAGAATGGTCAGCATGCCGATCCACATGGCAAACACACCGGCATTTTTATCGCGAAAGTTGAAGCCGACGGCCAGCAGGAGCATTCCGGCAAGAATCGGAATCAGCATGGCGTGGAAGGTAGACATCGAAATCATGGAGACAGCCTTGTCGAAGTGATACTTGAAGTCTAGGCCGCTTTTGATGCGGCCGGTGTGATGTGTGTAGGAGCTGCCGAAGGCTGCGATCTTTTGATCTGATCTTCGGCGATTAACCTGGCGTCAAAATCAGGATCAAAAGATCGCAGCCTGCGGCAGCTCCTACCGGCGTTACGGCAACTCGCGGCAGGCGTAGAACGCGCTCAGCACCTTGACCAGATGCGCCAGGTCATGGCTGCCGCACAGTTCGCGGATCGAGTGCATGGCGAACGTCGGCAGGCCGATGTCCACGGTGCGCACGCCCAGGTGGCTGGCGGTGATCGGGCCGATGGTCGAACCACAGCCCATGTCACTGCGCACCACGAAGCTTTGTACCGGCACTTCTTCAGCCATGCACAGGTGACGGAAGAACCCGGCGGTTTCGCTGTTGGTGGCGTAGCGCTGGTTGCTGTTGACCTTGATCACCGGGCCGGCGTTGAGTTTCGGGCCGTGGTTGACGTCGTGCTTGTCGGCGTAGTTCGGATGCACGCCGTGGGCGTTGTCAGCCGAAACCAGCAGGGATTTCTGAATGGTGCGTACGAATTCATCACCTTCAGGCAGCAGGCGACGCAAGGTTTGCTCAAGCATCGGGCCGTCGGCACCACAGGCCGAGCAGGAACCGACTTCTTCGTGGTCGTTGCAGACCAGCACGCAGGTTTCGTCGGTGTCGGCCGTCAGCAGCGCTTGCAGGCCGGCGTAGCACGACAGCAGGTTGTCCAGGCGCGCGCCGGCGATGAAGTCGCCATGCAGGCCAATGACCGCCGCGCTTTGGGTGTCGTAGAAACTCAACTCGTAATCGAGCACCACATCGGCATTCAGACCGTGTTCGCGGGCCAGTTGATCGGTGAGCACTGCGCGGAAGTCCACGCGTTCGTCACCGGCAAATTGCGCGAGGATCGGCGGCAGTTCGGTCTGGGCGTTGATTGCCCAACCCATGTTGGCTTCACGGTTGAGGTGAATCGCCAGGTTCGGAATGATCGCGACCGGTGCCTTGAAGTCGATCAACTGGCTCTCGACCTTACCATCACGACGGAAGGTTACGCGCCCCGCCAGGGACAGGTCACGGTCGAACCACGGCGCCAGCAGCGCGCCGCCATAGACTTCGACACCCAGTTGCCAGAAGCCCTGGCGTTGCAGTTCCGGTTGCGGCTTGACGCGCAGGCACGGGCTGTCGGTGTGGGCGCCGACCAGGCGAATGCCGCCGTGCAGCGGTGAATGACGGCCCATCTTGATCGCGACAATCGAAGAGTCGTTGCGGGTGACGTAGTAGCGACCGTTGGCTTCGGTATTCCACGGCTCGCGCTCGTCGAGGCGTTGATAACCCGCCGCTTCCAGACGCTGAACAAGGCTGGCGGTGGCATGGAACGGGGTAGGGGAGGCCTTGAGGAAATCGATCAGGCCTTGGTTCAACTCTTCGCGCATAAAGTAGCTCCAGACAGCAGTGGCGCCAGTTTAACGTATTGGCTTGGTAAATGGCGTCGCACTGAATGGTGTGCAAAACCCTGTGGGAGCGAGCTTGCTCGCGATGGCGGAGTGTCAGCCAGCATCAATGTTGGATGTGCCGGCCTCATCGCGAGCAAGCTCGCTCCCACAGGATTGACGTACGTCTTAAAACGGCGCAGGACACTCGAAGCGCAGGCGCTCGCCACTTTGCGGGTGGGTGAAGCTGAGCATGCTCGCGTGCAGGCACAATCGCGGCCAGGCCGCCAAAGCCTGTTCATGGGCATAGAGTCCGTCACCCAGCAACGGATGGCCAATCGAGAGCATGTGCACGCGCAACTGGTGGGAACGGCCGGTGATCGGTGTCAGCTCGACGCGGCACCAGTCGCCGCAACGTTCGAGCACGCGCCAGAAGGTCAGCGCATGTTTGCCGAATTCATGGTCGACCACGTGGCGCGGCTTGGTCGGTGGGTCGTAGCGCAACGGCAGGTCGATGCTGCCGCTGTCCAGTTCCGGCTGACCCCAGCACAGGGCGGTGTAGGCCTTTTCGGTTTCACGGTCGTGAAATTGCCGGGACAGCTCGCGATGGGTATCTGGGTCGCGGGCCAGCAGGATGATGCCGGACGTCTCCCAGTCCAGCCGGTGGACGATTCGCGCTTCCGGGTAGCCGTTTTCCTGCAGGCGGGTAATCAGGCAGTCCTTGTTGTCATCGGCCCGGCCAGGGACAGAGAGCAACAGGGTCGGCTTGTTCACCACCAGTACGGCGGCATCCTGATGGATGATGTGGATGTTGGACAACGGCATTAAAACAGCCTCGTAACAAACGCCAACGGCGGCTCAGACCCTTCAGACCGGTAGGAGCTGCCGCAGGCTGCGATCTTTTGACTTTACTTCAAGAGCAAAATCAGAAGATCGCAGCCTGCGGCAGCTCCTACAAAAGCCTGGAAGGCCTGAGCCGCCGTGGCTCCTGGCGGATCGACTCAGCGATCAGGCAGGGTGATATTGAGTTCCAGAATCGAGCAGCTGCCCTGGCTTTCCAGTGCGACATGCACGTCATCAGACCCGATATTGACGTACTTGCGGATCACCTCGACCAGTTCCTTCTGCAAGGCTGGCAGGTAGTCCGGGGTACTGCGTTGGCCGCGTTCGTGCGCCACGATGATCTGTAGACGCTCTTTCGCTACCGACGCGGTGCTTTGCTTTTTGTTGGCACGAAAGAAGTCAAAAAGGTTCATTGCTTAGTTGCCTCCAAACAGGCGCTCGAAGAATCCCTTCTTCTGTACATCAAGGAATCGATGATCCACGGTCTTGCCCAGCAGGCGGTCAACGGTATCGCTGTAGGCCTGGCCGGCATCGCTCTGGTCGTCGAGAATCACCGGAACACCCTGGTTGGATGCCTTGAGCACCGCCTGGGATTCAGGGATCACGCCGAGCAGGGTCACCGAAAGGATTTCCTTGACGTCTTCTACGCCGAGCATTTCGCCTTTGCTCACACGTTCCGGGTGATAACGGGTAATCAGCAGGTGTTCCTTGATCGGGTCTTCGCCACGTTCGGCACGACGGGACTTGCTGGCCAGCAGGCCGAGCATGCGGTCGGAGTCACGTACCGAGGAGACTTCCGGGTTGGTCACGACGATCGCTTCATCGGCGAAGTACATGGCCAGGTGGGCGCCTTTCTCGATGCCCGCCGGGGAGTCGCAGACCACGAACTCAAAGTCTTCCTTGAGTTGCATCAGGACTTTTTCCACGCCTTCGACAGTCAGCGCGTCTTTGTCGCGGGTCTGGCTGGCGGCCAGCACGTAGAGGTTTTCCAGGCGCTTGTCTTTGATCAGGGCCTGTTGCAGGTTGGCTTCGCCGTTGACCACGTTGACGAAGTCATACACCACGCGGCGCTCGCAACCCATGATCAGGTCGAGGTTACGCAAGCCCACGTCGAAGTCGACGATCACTGTTTTGTGGCCGCGCAGAGCGAGGCCGGTACCGATAGCGGCGCTGGTGGTGGTCTTACCCACACCACCCTTGCCGGATGTAACCACGAGAATCTTGGCCAAGGTGTTTCACCCCTAAGGAAGAAGGACTTTTCAGTCCCTGAAAAACATCTCCTGAAAAACTACTGCAGTCGGACAGCCTTGGCTGGAATCCGGTTTTGAGCGGCGTTTACCCCCGGTAAACACTGCTTTCGGCCTTTTTCCTACTTCGTTTGAGCCGTTTTCGCTACGTTTTAGAGATGCTTGGAAAATGCGGCAGTATCCGTTAAAGCCGAATGATGTTCAACACGTCGCCGGACAGGCTGACCTGCACACCCGAACCCCATAGAGGGTCGCGGCGCAGATCTTCGGAAACCTTGTAGTGCCCGGCGATGGAAATCAGTTCAGCACTCATTTGCTGACAGAAAATCCGCGCCTTGGTGTCGCCCTTGACGCCGGCCAACACGCGACCACGCATCGGGCCGTATACATGGATGTTGCCATCGGCGAGAAGTTCCGCCCCCGGGCTGACCGAGGAGATCACCACCAGATCGCAGCCCTGGGCATAAATCTGCTGGCCACCGCGTACCGGCGAGGTGATGATTTTCGTCGGCTTGATGGTCGGCTCGGGCGGTTTTTCCGGTTTTTTCTTCGGTTCGCCTTCGGTCAGGTCCAGTGGACGCTCCCGGGCGCCGGACGGTGGCAGCACCGGCAGGTCGACCGCGATGGCGGCGGCAATGTCTTCGATGCGGCTGGCGCGGATCGCCAGGGTACGCAGGCCATGCTGGCGGCAGACGCGCATCAGCCCTGGCAGATCGACCGCGCCTTCATTGGCCGGGAGTTTGTCCAGTGCCAGTACCAGCGGCGCGTTGCTGAAGAAGTTGGGCGCCTGGGCGACCTTGGCGGCCAGTTGCCGATCAAGGCTTTCGAGGTCGTTACGGGCCAGTTCCAGCACCGTAATGGCCAGCATGCTGCCCTTCAACTGGAACACGGGATCTTGGTCTAGCGGTTCGGTTTGGCTCATGGTCGGCATACAACGACTTGTCACTAAAAGTGCCGAGACTTATAACGAGAACGCCCGCGGGCCGCAAGCCGGGTCGAACGATGTAGAATGCGCGGCCATTGTCATTCCGGAAGCATTAATGGACCGCCCGCGTTTTCGAAAAGCATTTCTATCTCCACGTTTCTGGCCGCTGTGGTGTGGCCTGGGGCTGTTGTGGCTGATCGTCCAGTTGCCATATCCGGCACTGCTGTGGATCGGTCGTGTACTGGGCTCATTTATGTATCGCGTGGCCGGCGACAGACGGCGTATTGCCAAGCGCAATCTGGAACTGTGTTTTCCTGAAAAGACCGCCGCCGAACGCAAACGCCTGCTCAAGGAAAACTTCGCCTCCACCGGCATCGCTTTCTTTGAGATGGCGATGAGCTGGTGGTGGTCGCGCAAGCGCCTGGCGAATCTCGCTCATATCGAAGGGCTGGAGCATTTGCAGCAGGCCCAGCGCGAAGGCAAGGGCGTGATCCTGATGGCCCTGCACTTCACGACGCTGGAAATCGGCGCGGCGTTGCTCGGTCAGCAGCACACCATCGACGGCATGTACCGCGAACACAAGAATCCGCTGTTCGACTACATCCAGCGTCAGGGGCGCGAGCGGCACAACCTCGATTCGCTGGCGGTGGAACGCGAAGACGTGCGCGGCATGCTCAAATTGCTGCGCTCGGGCCGCGCGATCTGGTATGCACCGGATCAGGACTACGGTGCCAAGCAAAGCATCTTCGTGCCGCTGTTCGGCATTCAGGCCGCGACCGTTACCGCCACGAGCAAGTTTGCGCGGCTGGGCAAGGCGCTGGTGGTGCCGTTCACCCAGGAGCGTCTGGCGGATGGCAGCGGTTATCGCCTGGTGATCCATGCGCCGCTCGAAGGCTTCCCCGGCGAAACCGAAGAAGAGGACTGCCTGCGCATCAACCAATGGATCGAAAGCGTTTTGCGCGAGCATCCCGAGCAATACCTGTGGGCCCACCGCCGCTTCAAGAGTCGTCCACCGGGCGAGGCGAAGTTGTACGCCAAGCGCGGTTGAGTAACCGTTTTCCCAAGCACCATGGAGTGTTGCGATGAGTCCAGTTGAACCGGTAACAGGGTTGATTCTTTCCGGTGGCGGGGCTCGGGCGGCCTATCAGGTCGGGGTGCTGGCGGCGATTGCCGAATTGCTGCCGCCGGGGGCCCGCAATCCGTTTCCGGTGATCGTCGGCACCTCGGCGGGCGCGATCAACGCCGTCAGCCTCGCCAGCGGGGCAATGGACTTTCGTAACGCCATCGAACGCCTGACGGCCTTCTGGCAAGGCTTTCGCAGTCATCTGGTATTGCGCAGCGACTGGCCCGGGGTGATCCGCCAGGCCAGCCGCTTTGTCAGCCACAGTTTGCTCGGCATCGGTGCCCAGGTTCCGGTGGCGCTGCTCAACAGTTCGCCGTTGCGGGATCTGCTCAACGACAAGCTGCATATGGGCGGCATCGCCGAAGCGATCGCACAGAAGCAATTGCATGCGGTAGCGGTCACCGCGTTCGGCTATGAGTCCGGCCAGGCAGTCACCTTCTATGAGGGCGGCGGCAAGATCGATGCCTGGTTGCGCCATCGACGCATCGGCGTTCCCACTCGCTTGTCCGTTGAACACCTGCTCGCCAGTTCGGCCATTCCGCTGCTGTTCGCTCCGGTGAAAATCGACGAAGAGTATTTCGGTGATGGCGCGGTGCGTCAGTCGGCACCGATCAGTCCGGCGCTGCATCTGGGCGCCAGTCGGGTGTTGGTGGTGGGCGTCAGCGGCAACCCGCGCGGGGTCGATCCGCAACAACCCTTGTTGCGCAGCTACACCGGACAGCAGCCGACCCTGGCGCAGATCGGTGGGCACATGCTCAACAGTACGTTCATTGACAGCCTGGAAAGCGACATCGAGCTGTTGCAGCGCCTGAACCAGTTCAGTCACCTGATGCCCGACGGTACACCCACTCGCGCTTTGGGCGTGGCGCCGGTGGACGTATTGGTGATTTCACCGAGCCAGCCGATCGATGAGATTGCTGCGCGCCATCGCCAGGAATTGCCGGCGGCGTTGCGCCTGTTTCTGCGCGGGCCGGGTGCGACCAAGACCAGCGGGGCGGGGGTGCTGAGCTATCTGTTGTTCGAGGCGGGGTATTGCAGCGAGTTGATCGAACTGGGGCGACGGGATGCATTGGCCAAGCGCGGGGAGTTGTGCCGGTTTCTGGGGTTGATGTAGGAGCGAGCAAGCTCGCGATGGACGTTAACGATGACGCTGGGAGCCTGACACCCCGTGGCGCTCTCTAGTCCATCGCGAGCAAGCTCGCTCCTACATGATCAGAAGTGAACCTTGACCAGGAAGCTGGTCACGCTCTGATCGGTCTTGAAGCCCTGGCTGTCTTCGATACCGTACTTGTTTTTCCAGTAGTCATACTCGACACCCACGTACAGCTGCTTGGCACCCAGATTCAACGCCTTGCCCAGGTCGTATTTGACCTGCGGGTTGAAGTGCAGGTTGGCGTGGTACTCGCCTTTGCTGTTGACGTCGTTGTCGACCACCCAGTCCATGAAACCGTCGATCAGCACGTCCGAGTCACCCACCGGAATGGTGTAGGACCAGACCGGCGTGACCTGCCAGATGTTGTCGCCCGGGCGGTCGCCTTCGGTGTGGCGGTTGTAGAAGTTCAGCTGGAAGTAATCGAAGCCCGGGATGGCCAGGTCGAAACCAGGGCCGATCAGGTAGGACTCGGTATCGTCTTCACCGAACTCGTAGGTCATGGCCAGCAGCACGTCCTTGATCGGGCCGAACTCGAACTTCTGGTCGAAGATCTTGTTGAAAGACAGGCGTGGGCTGAGTTCGCCGTAGTGGGTGTTCTCGCCCGCGAAGTGGTCTTCCTTGCCGTTGTAGAAGATTTTGTCGATGAAGAAGAAGTTGTCGCCGTACTTCCAGCCATCGGCGTGTTCGAAGGTCACCGTCTGCTGGATGCGCGGGTTGACCTGGAAGTCCTTGCCATAGAGGTAGGTCAGGCTGTTGTTCTGCCACTGCAGCAAATCGCCGGCCATGGCCTGGCCCCCGGCCAGCATCGATCCCGCCAGCATCAGGCTAGTGCACGTACGTTTCATTCGGTTGCTCCCAAAAAGTAGGTGGTTCCACGTTATTTTTTTAAGGTCGGCGCTCTGGTGTGGCGCCTTTCTGTAGCGGTAAAAAATCATCCATTCGGTCAGCTTTAATGCTGTTAGCAATAGCTGGGCCAAGGCTTTCAGAAAGCAAAAAAACTCCCGTTCGGCGGCTCAAGAGCGGTCGATTGAGAGGGGTTTTTGAGTGCCTTGGTGCCTGCCAGAGCCGGGATAAGTTGGCTTTCTGGTCAGGTTTTACATCCGGGCTTTTTTTTAAACCGGATTCGGGCGGCCGCGGAGAATACTGACTCCTCGGCCAGGTCTCAAGTGCTCCGCAACGGCGCACCGACGACAGGTGTGGGGCACGGTTGCGGAGCAGCATTAGAAGTGCACCTTTACCAGCAGGCTGGCGGTGTTTTCATTGGTGTTGAAACGGGAGCTGTCCTGGACGCCGTATTTGTCTTTCCAGTAGCTGTATTCGGTGCCGACATATACCTGTTTCTCGCGCCAGCCCAGGGCTTTGCCCAGGTCGTATTTGATCTGCGGGTTGAAGTGCAGGTTGGCGTGATAGGTGCCGCGGGCGTTCTGGTCGTTATCCACCACCCAGTCGATGTAGCCGTCGATCAACAGGTTCGAGTTGCCCAGTGGCAGGGTGTAGGACCAGGCCGGGCTGATTTGCCAGACATCATCGCCAGGGCGCGAGACTTCGGTCTGGCGGTAATAGAAGTTCAAGGTGAAAAAGTTGAAGCCCGGTACCGCGAGGTCGAAACCGGGACCGATCAGGTAGGCCTCGGTGTCGTCTTCGCCGTTCTCGTAGGTCGTGGCCAGCAGCACGTCCTTGATCGGGCCGAATTCGAAACGGCGGTCGAGGATCTTGCCGAAGGAGAGGCGCGGGCTGAACTCGCCGTAATAGGCGTGAACGCCTTTGTTTCGGTCTTTCTCGCCGTTGTAGTAGGTGCTGTCGATGAACAGGAAGTTGTCGCCGTACTTCCAGCGGTCGGCGTGTTCGAAGGTTATCGTCTGCTGGATCGCCGGGTTGATCGCGAAGTTCTTGCCGTACAGGTAGCTCAGGCTGTTGGTCTGCCACAGCAGTAGATCGCCGGCCATGGCTTGACTCGCGGCCAGCAGGCCAGCACTCAACAACACGTTGGTTTGTGTCCGAATCATCTGTTGCTCCCTCTTGTTTTTATTTTTGAGGCGCAGGTTGTGGCCAGGGGGCTGGCCACAGGCAGGCCCCCTTGGTTGTCCGTCAGATCAATGGGTGTGAGCGTGGCAGTCGTTGATGGCCGCGCGTTCGGCGCCACCAAGGATGTTGAACAGCAGGTTCAGCGTCAGCGCGCTGAGGGTGGCCATGGCGATGCCGCTGTGGGTGATCGGGCTCATCCACACGGGCAGGTGGGCGAAAAACTCCGGGCGTACGACCGGGATCAGACCCATGCCGATGCTCACCGCCACCAGCAACTGGTTGCGACGGTCACCGATGTCGGCTTCCTGCAGGATTTTGATCCCGGTGGCGGCGACCATGCCGAACATCGCAATCGCTGCGCCGCCCAGTACTGCCGGAGGAATCGACGCCACCAAAAACGCGGCTTTGGGCAGCAGGCTCAGGACGATCAGCAACCCGCCGGCAACGATGGTCACCGAACGGCAGCGCACGCCGGTCATCTGCACCAGGCCGATGTTCTGGGCGAAGGAGGAGTGGGTGAAGGTGTTGAAGAAACCGGCGAAGAACGAGGCGCCGGCATCGCACAGCAAGCCGCGACGCAGCATCCGTGGGCAGACTTCCTGGCCGGTGATCTTGCCCAGCGCCAGAAACATCCCGGTGGACTCGACGAAAATGATCACCACCACCAGGCACATCGAGAGGATCGGCGCGAGTTCGAATTTCGGCATGCCGAAATGCAGCGGGGTGACGAATTGCAGCCATGGCGCTTGATCCATGCCGCTCAGGTCAACCATGCCGATCAGGCCGCAGAGCACGTAGCCCAGGCACATGCCGATCAGAACAGAGATGTTGACCCAGAAACCCCGCATGAAGCGATGCACCAACAGAATGGTGCCCAGCACCAGTGCGGCGATGGCCAGATAAATGGGGGATCCGAACTGAGCGGCACTCGCACCGCCACCGGCCCAATTCACGGCCACGGGGAACAGCGACAAACCGATCGAGGTGATGACCGTACCCGTCACCAGTGGCGGGAAGAAGCGCACGACCTTGGACATGAACGGGGCGATGAGCATGCCGAAGAATCCGGCGGCGATGGTCGCGCCGAAGATCCCTTGCAGGCCGATACCGGGCATGCCGGCCATGGCGACCATGCTGCCGACGGCGGCGAAACTGGCGCCCATCATCACCGGCATGCGAATGCCCATGGGGCCGATGCCGAGGGACTGGACGATGGTGGCGATGCCGGCCACCAGCAGGTCGGCGTTGATCAGAAAGGCGATGTCTTCACGACTCAGGCCAGCGGCCTGTCCGATGATCAGCGGTACCGCGATGGCACCACCGTACATCAGCAGAACATGTTGCAAACCGACCAGGATCAGTTGCAAGAGGGGCAAACGCTGAATGGCGGGTGCGTCGGGGATGCGCGCTTCGGATAGCTCGGACATGCAACACCTCGGATCTTTTTATTCTTGTGATTTACAGCTGCAATGCTGCTGGCAGCTGTATTCGAATCAGGTGGGCCGCTTTGCGGCCAATCGCAGGCAAGCCAGCCCCCACACAGACAGTGCAAAACCTGTGGGAGCGAGCTTGCCCGCGATGCTTTTTGTTGCTTAGTTTGTCTGGGCTCCCTGCACAATCCAGGCACCGATCAGGTCACGTTCCTGCTGGGTCATCTGCGTGATGTTGCCCAGTGGCATGATCTGGCTGGTGACGGCTTGCGCCTGAATCCGCGGTGCGTTCTGGCGGATTTGCTCTGGAGTGTCCAGCATCACACCGGCCGGGGCTGCGCTGAACAACGGGCTGGTTGGTTTGGCCGAGTGGCAGACCGCGCAACGTTCCTGAATCACACTGTGCACCTTGTCGAAACCCGGGCCGGCATTGGATGCCTGAGCCGCAGCGGCAGCAGGCGCTTCTGCAGGTTTGGCTTCAGCCGGTTTCAAACCACCGCCCACTGCTGTTTCCGGCAGCGGCTGGTATTCGATTTTCGCTGGAGCGTTGGCCACTTCAGGGGCACTGGACATCGGCTTCGGACCGGTCACATAAGCCAGGCAGATCATGCCCACCGCTGCCACCGGCAGGGTCCAGGCAAACTTGTGGCTGTCGTGACGGGTGTTGAAGTAGTGACGCACCAACACCGCCAGTACCGCGATCCCGGCCAGGATCAACCAGTTGTACTGGCTGCCGTAGGTGCTCGGGAAGTGGTTGCTGATCATGATGAACAGCACCGGCAAGGTGAAGTAGTTGTTGTGGCGCGAACGCAGCAGGCCTTTGGCCGGCAGCGCCGGGTCCGGCGTGCGGTTCTCGGCAATCGCCGCTACCAGAGCGCGCTGTGCCGGCATGATGATGCGGAACACGTTGCCGACCATGATGGTGCCGATGATCGCGCCGACGTGCAGGTACGCACCCCGACCGCTGAACACTTTGCTGAAGCCGTAGGCCGCGCCGATGATCAGGACGAACAGGATGAAACCGAGCAGGGCAGGGCGTTTGCCCAGGGCCGAGTCGCACAGGAAGGAGTAGACGAACCAACCGACGAACAGCGAGCCGAGGCCCAGCAATACGCCTTCGGGACCGCTCAGGCTGCTGCCAGGGGCCAACAGGTAAAGGGTCGGGTTGGAGTAGAACACCACGCACAGCAGCGCGATACCCGACATCCAGGTGAAGTAGGCTTCCCATTTGAACCAGTGCAGATTGTCCGGCATGGTCGGTGGAGCCAGTTTGTATTTTTCCAGGTGGTAGATACCGCCACCGTGGATTGCCCACAAATCGCCAGCCAGACCGCTTTTCGGGTTGACCCGGTTGAGGTTGTTTTCCAGCCATACGAAATAGAACGACGCACCGATCCAGGCCACGCCAGTAATCATGTGAACCCAGCGCACGCTCAGGTTCAACCATTCCAACAGATGTGCTTCCACAGTCTTTACCTCTCGCCTGTCACTCTGTTGTCGAGTGATCAGACCTTCTCTTATTGGTGGGGGGCGAGGATCAAACGCTCATCCTCTTTGAAAAAATGCTCATCGCAGTTATTGCCTGTGCCACTGCGATCAACCACCAGGAAGTCATCCCGCTTTTCGATCGTCAGCACCGGGTGGTGCCAGACGCCGCGATGGTAATTAATGCCCTGCCTGCCGTTGGTGACGAAGGCGCGGACCAAGCCTGATACAGGTTCATCGCCAAGTGGCGCGACCACGATCAGAAAGGGGTTGCCGAGCAGCGGAATGAAAGCCTGGCTGCCCAGCGGATGGCGCTCCAGCATGCTCACGGTCAGCGGCATGTCCTGCGCGTCGGCGCGGAAGATGCTGATGATCGCGTTGTCCTCTGGCGTAGCGGTTTCGACCACAGCCAGTTTATGGAAGCGCATGGTCGAACCGTTGTTGATCATGAAGTGATCGCTGCCGTCGGTTTCGATCACGTCACCGAAAGGGGCGAAGGCTTCTTTGGTCAGCGGTTCAATCGTTAATGTGCGCATGCTGTTCTTCTTTTCTTCAAATGTATGTTCGGTTTACCGCATTCCCTGTAGGAGCTGGCGAAGCCTGCGATCTTTTGACTTTGCTTTTTAAGATCAAAAGATCGCAGCCTGCGGCAGCTCCTACAGGCTCAGCATTACTTAGCGACCTTGCCCAGTACACGCAGGCGGCTCACACCTCCATCCGGGAACACGTTCAGGCGGATGTGAGTGATCGGGCCCAGTGCCTTGATCTGCTCGGCGAAGGTGTGTTCGGCGTGCATTTCCAGCTTCTGGCTTGGCAGCAGTTCGCGCCAGAACAGCGACTGGGTTTCGATCTGGCTGTCGGTACCGCCCTTCACGAAGGCGCCCTGGATCGAGCAGCTGTCCGGGTAGTTGCCCTTGAAGTGCAGGGTGTCGACGATGACTTTCTCGACTTCACCGGCATGGCCCAGCGCGACGATGACCCAGTCATTGCCCGGGGTACGACGACGCGCGGTTTCCCAGCCATCGCCCATGTTGATGCCGCGGCCCGGGTTGAGGATGTTGCTCATGCGACCGAAGTGTTCATCGGAGCAGGCGAGGGCGCGGCCACCGTTGAGGGCTGCGGCCAGGTCGACTTGCTCGTTGTCGCCGGTAGCCGACCAGTCACGGAACGGCACGCCGTACACGCGCAGACGGGCCACGCCACCATCCGGGTAGATGTTGAAGCGCAGGTGGCTGAAGGCCTGGTCGTTGTTGATTTCGTGGTAGTGGTGGCTGTTGCCTTGCAGCTCGACGGCGGACAGCACTTCAACCCACTGGGTGTTTTCGTTCGGCTCGCCTTCGGCCAGGAAGCAGGCTTCCAGGGATGCCGATGGCGGGAAGTTGCCGGTGAAGAATGAAGTGTCGATGTCGACGCCCTTGATCAAACCCGGTACGCCCAGGCGGATCACAGCGCTGTCGAAGCCTTCGAAGCGCTTGCGGCGCGATTCCCAGCCGTCCATCCACTTGCCGTTGTCATCGAACACGCCCTCCTTCCATACGGCCGGGGTCGGTTGGAACAGACGGTTGGCGTCTGCGAACCAGTCATCGGTGACCGAGATGATTTTGGTGCCCAGGCGGGCATCGGCCAGGTTGACGAACTTCTCGAAAGGTACGGCGTAAGCTTTCATTCTTCTTGTCTGCCTTTAAATAAGTGGCTTGGGATGCTTGCAAGGCCCGGAGTGAATTCGGCGTTCATGAATTCACATGGGCCAGGCTTGCTATAGGGTCAGTAATCGGAACAGGGCGATCTTGTTGATCTCCGCCAGCGCGCACTTGAACTCGGTATCGACCGGGTTGTGGATGCGCGTTTCGAACGCTGCGAGGATCTGATGCCGGTTGCTGCCTTTTACCGCCATGATGAAGGGAAACTTGAACTTGGCCTTGTAGGCGTCGTTCAGCTCGGTGAAGCGCTGGAACTCTTCGGCCGTGCATTGGTGAATACCGGCGCCAGCCTGTTCATGGGTGCTGGCTTCGGTTAGTTGGCCCTGGACGGCGGCTTTGCCGGCCAGGTCCGGGTGAGCGTTGATCAAAGCCAGCTGGCTTTGGTGATCAGCACTCAACAGGATGTCGCTCATGCGCTGGTGCAGGGTTTCGATCTGGTCGATCGAGGCATCCTGGCCCAGGTCGTAGGCCTTCTCGGCCACCCATGGCGAATGTTCGTAGATGTCGGCGAAAGCGGCGACGAAGGCGTCGCGGCTCAGGGCCGAAGGTTTGACGGTTTGAAAGGTGCTCATTTGGCAGCCCCTGTGTACGGGTGGGTTTCTTGCCAGTGACGCGCGATGTCGACGCGACGGCTGAACCACACCTGTTCATGACTTTTAGCGTATTCGATAAAGCGCTTGAGCGACGCCAGACGCGCCGGACGGCCGATCAGGCGGCAGTGCAGGCCGATCGACAGCATTTTCGGTGCATCGGCGCCTTCGGCGTAGAGCACATCGAACGCGTCTTTCAGGTATTCGAAGAAGTCGTCGCCCTTGTTGAAACCCTGGACCTGGGTGAAGCGCATGTCGTTGGTGTCCAGGGTGTACGGGATCACCAGGTGCGGCTTGCCGGTCGGATTGTTCGGTTCCCAGTAGGGCAGGTCGTCGTCGTAGGTGTCGCAGTCGTAGAGGAAACCACCTTCTTCCATCACCAGGCGACGGGTGTTCGGGCCGGTGCGGCCGGTGTACCAGCCCAGCGGGCGAATGCCTGTGATTTCGGTGAGGATGCGGATCGCTTCGAGCATGTGCTCGCGTTCCTGGGTTTCATCCATGTACTGGTAGTCGATCCAGCGATAGCCGTGGCTGCAGATCTCGTGGCCGGCATCGACCATGGCGCGGATCACGTCCGGGTGACGCTGGGCGGCCATGGCCACGGCGAAGATGGTCAGGGGAATGTCGAATTCCTTGAACAGCTTCAGGATCCGCCACACGCCGGCACGGCTGCCATACTCGTAAAGGGATTCCATGCTCATGTTGCGCGCGCCTTGAAGCGGCTGGGCAGAAACCATTTCCGAGAGGAACGCCTCGGACTCTTTGTCGCCGTGCAGGATGTTGCGCTCGCCGCCTTCTTCGTAATTGAGTACGAACGACAGGGCAATGCGGGCATTGCCCGGCCAGTGTGGGTGAGGAGGGTTACTGCCGTAACCGACCAGGTCGCGTGGGTAGTCAGCGCTCACTGCAGGCTTCCTTCTTATTCGATGATGACGGTTGGTGTGACGCAGCTGAAAATTGAATGGCAGGCTGGCGTCACAGCGATGGGCTGATTGTATACAACTTTATATTCACTTTGTAAGCCTGATTTTTCGCATTTTTCACCGACTGTCATCTTTTACTGCTATTGGCGTGAGCCTGCAAGAAATCTGCCTGACTGGTCAATTATTGCTTGAAGGGCTCATAGGTTGTGCGGTTCGGCGGGAAATCGGCGGCAAATATGCAGGTGGCGGGGGCAATCTGAAAAATGTCGTTTTTATTGTGTACAATTTTTTTGAAAAGTGTCTTAATCAGTCGCTCGCCGCAGCTTTTCGTGCTCCGAATCGGTGCGGTCTCCTTTTCAACTGACTTCGGGAGGCGCGAAGTCTGACTGCTCCACGCAGGCAGGCGCGCAGAATCAATGGGACGTTTGACTACACACGTTTTGGACGCAGCACACGGTTGCCCGGGCAGCTCGATCAAGGTCGAGTTGTACCGCGTTGAAGGATCGCACCTGGAATTGGTCGCCAGCGCGATAACCAACAGCGATGGCCGTGTCGATGCACCGCTGCTGCAAGGCGATGACTACCGCACCGGGGTCTATCAGGTTCAGTTTCATGCCGGCGATTACTACCGCGCCCGTGGCGTCAAGCTGCCGGAGCCGGCCTTCCTGGATGTGGTGGTGCTGCGTTTTGGCATCTCCGCCGAGCAGGATCACTACCATGTGCCATTGTTGATTTCGCCTTACAGCTACTCCACCTATCGCGGCAGCTGATCCCCCAGGCAGCAGCTGCACCCAGGAAGCGACTGCGCATATAGCTTCTTTGGTCTTTCGCCCGCTCACACTGCGGGCTTTTTTTCGTTCAGGTGTTGTGCCCTTTTCTTGAGTTGGTCATTTTGAGCTTATTGACTGACTTGCTCTTTTTCTTTTGATAAATGGCATGCGGGGCTGGGTGTCACCAACTTTCCCTAAAGCTGAAAAGAGTGTGTCGTTCCGACAAATCCAGTGTCTAGGACTCATTGGCAAGCAGGTTCTCGGCACGCGAATTGTCATCGGAAGAGGCGTGCTGGTTTTCTTCAGGGCGTGTGCGCTTGCTGGAGCTGGGGGTAGGCTCGCCTTCGGCGCTTGACTGCGAAGTAGCAGGTCGTTTCAGGGGGCGAGTCGTCAGGCGCCATTGCATCGTTCCGGGAATCTGCTCTACGAACGGGCCGGATGGCAGTAATTCGCTGACGGATGTCAGTTGATACTCGCCATCGGGGTGCCGGAAAACCATGGCAGTCCCTTCCGGTACATCCACGTAGCGTTTTTTCAGCTTGTCATAACGAATACCGGCACTGTCAGCAGCTGTAAGCATGCGGGAGGTATGTGGCGTAATGAAGGTAGGCAATTGAGGCGTTGGAGGGGTATTGACAGTCCGCGCTCCCATCTCGGGAACCGATTGTAACAACCAGTTGGGCGGGATGATTCGCCAAATCGGCTGTCCTTCGATCTTTACCAGAGTCGGACCCGGTAAATCGGGAGAGAATGGCAACGGTACCTGGTAACTATCATCGGCGGTATGCCGCACTTGGAAATGACCTTCTGCTCCCAAGTTGGCATAGAGTCTTCCGTCCGGGCTTTCGAACAGTCCGGTGTTATCCCCCATGGGTCGCAACTGGTCGAGCTGATCGGCGGGCCAGGTAATCATAAGCGTAGCGGCTTCGACATCCGTGGCTTCGGTATGCATGTTGCTCACTTCGATAGAAGGCAGTCGAACGGCATTGCTGGGAGTTTCCTGCAATGCATGCGCATCGGATGACGTTTCTCCAAAGTGCGCAGCCGGGTGACGGCGCCCGGTATGGGCGTGCTGGTTTGCGGCGGGGGCGGTCGGCGGCGATTGGCGTGTGCCTGGCGAAGGTGTTCCGGAGGAAGAGGATGTACCGGTTTTTTTTGGAGGTTTTGCCATTCTGATTTGCTCCGAAGAAGTGCTGATTCAACTGGGTGTCCCGTGGAAAGCCGCTTGTTTTTTTGGGCTTCCGGGAGCGGGATTTTGGTTGAATCGGCACATTCGGGTGCGGTACATATGTCTATGTACAGGGCGACAAATGATACAAATCGTTACCCCCGGAATAAGGCCTACGCAGTTTGTCCGCGAAGGCTTGTAGAGGAGTTAGCGCTCTCTAAGAATGAATACTGATTGTTCACCTGACTCAGTCCTGTGAACTCCGCCTATCAGCCACGTTACATTGTTTTGCACACTGGCCACCGTCAGTGCATCAAAGGCATCATCACCGATTCTGGAAGGCAGCAATGGGGAAGCCAGTTCATTGCCAGAATCATGGGTAACGACAAAGCTGTCGCCCTGCACTGTCCCGAGTTTTAGAAAGTACACGCAGGGATCTTCAGGACGTTTGAAGACAAGTGCGGGGCCTCGGTGCTCGTGCGTCAGGGGGAAGACCTCGTAATCACTGCGAATCAAAAGGGCGCCGACCAAGCGCTTGAGATTGTAGTCAGACGGGGTGTCGAGGTAGTGACTCCACTCCGTCGGAAAACGTTGAGGATCGAAATTGAGCCGTTGCAACGGTCCATTGGATTCGGGAAGCAGTGGGATCAACTTTTTGCCCGCGACCTCAATAGTGTCGACCACAGGCAGCATGTTTACTGGATGGACGAACGGTGGCGTTAACTTGATCGGTTTTTGTTGCCATTGGTTCAGAACCACTTTGAGTCTCAGTAGCCCGCTGGTTGTGGCGAACAGCGAGTTATCGGCAAGCTCGAACATTTTTTTTGCGACGGCCCGACAAGTAAGATCGGAAAGGGTGCTGAATGCGCCACGCACGGATTCGGACAACGGTTTGTCAAACCGCCTTATACCGGGGTTTACTTCAAACGGATCAACGCCTTTGCGGTAAGTGGCGACCGGTTGCAGCCACGGGGCTTCCAGTAACATGTGTTCAAACGCTTCGAAATTCGTCTTGGTAAAACCCGGGTTTAGCAGGAAAACGTAGTCCAATGTGGGCATCGCCTTCGTTGAACCTCTCGGCAATATCCTGTAATGAAGCCCACCCAACAAGACGGACTCTCCTGTCGAGGGTATGCTGATGTGACCCCATGGTAGCCACGAGTACTCGTGGAGTTCCTTCGCTGGCGTAGTTTGCGGAACAGGCAGGTTTTCGGAGTCTATTGGGTCCGAATCACCGTGCTCATCCAGTCGAGGACGTTTGGCCGGCCGAGAGCCAGACTCATCATGTGGGAGGCGGCTGCCAGGGGGGGCGATTGTGGTTGCAGTCACGGATTTTGGGCGCCATAACGTCGTTCCTTCAATCCGCTCCATTATCGGCCCGGACGGATCCCGCTCACTGAAGTCAGTTGCTTGATAGTCACCGTCAGCATTCTTTCGAACATGAGTTACGCCGTCTCTCTCCGTATCGACAAAGGCTCGGCCCAATTTGTCATAGCGGATTCCGTCTTCTTCACTGGCCTTTGCCAGTAAATTCGCAAGCCACTCGGGTATGGGTTTAATGGTTTGTAAACTCCTCCCGACATCGACCGTGGGCCGCACATCACCTGGCGTTTGGGGGGAGACCATCCAGCCCGGACGATCAATGCGCCAACGTGGCTGATCTACGATTTTTGCCAGAATCGGGCCGGGCTCGCCTGGGGCGAACGGCAGAGGGACCACGTATTCACCACGCGGGTTGCGCTCAACCATGAAACGACCTTCATCGCTGATTTCTGCGTATATCCTCCGATCCGGACTATAGAAAAGTCCTGTGTTTTCACCGAATGGGGTTAATTCGTCGTACTTGTCTCTTGGCCAACTGATTGCACGTCGGGCGGCCTCAACCGACGCGGCATCGGGATCTTTCATATCGGTTACTTCGACAGCCGGTCTCCAAGTCGCTTCATTGGGCCGTGAGGTCAATGGGGTCTTGCCGGTTGTGGCATCGATGCCTTGTTCAGGAGTGGGGCGGCCGAAATGGGGCCGGTTGTGAATGTCCGGGCTGTATTGATTTTCTGTTCGTGTCGATATGACGTGTGTGTCCGGGCTGTCAGGTGTTGGAATTTTTTTCGGTGGTTTAGCCATGGGTATTTACTCAAAAATATGCGTAATTTATGTAAGTGTGATCAGTCTGATAAAGGTCGGATTAATCATGTGTCGATTAATTCGTTTTCATCAGTGTCAGGCAGTGTTCTCGAAGCTGTATAAGTGCTTCCATGTCTAGGGAGAGGGTTTTTTTGAGCGCATTTTTTGCCAGTTGTTGGAATAGCGGTATGTGATGTTGGCAATGGTTGGTAATGCTCAAATCTGCGAGCTCGATAGGACGGGTTTTGTTGGAGTCGAGTATCCAGCGACGCTCGGCTAAGTGGTAATTCAATTGTCCGATGGATCCATCTTGCATTGCGATGTTTCTAACTTTTATTTCGTCGGTGTTTGTGTATTTTAATGATGGGGGTAACTCTACTTTATTATCCTTGGGTGGAAGGAAAAATCGGGCATCAATAGCGTCGATATAAACAGTTTCAAATATCAGATCTACTACATGCACGATGCCGTCAGGCATGATGACAAAAATGTTGTCGATAAGATCTTCAGGGCTGTTGTATTCAGGCAGGTGAATGACAGCGCTTCCAACGTGCAACCGGTTATTGATCAGGTTGACGTTGACATTGCCCAGCTGCGTTGCGTCAAATTCCCAGCTGGACGAGTGCGGCAAGCGTGGACTGGCACCGGCCAGAGCGCCAGGCGTGGAAATACGAAATGTTACGTCATGGCTGAGATGCACCAGGTATTTCGAGCCCTCGCCAATCAGGCTTTCAATGGCGGTTTGCTCGGGGTGAGAATTTAGCCGGACACATTTTTCACTCTTGCCCAAGGTATGGGCTTCATTGTCATGCGGCAATATAGGCGCAAACTTACCTGCCCTGGAGGCGAGGGGTAGTTGAACTGTGCGAGATAACAACATGTGATCGGAGATCTCGAACTTATCGTTGACGAATTCGTCAAGTGGCAATCTAGGCGGCATGAGGCGGTAAGATGTGCCATCCTTCAGGGTCAGAATGAAGTGATGATTCGGGAATAATACGGGGGCAGTAAGTCGATCATTGATTTTATGGGAGCCGGCGGTCCCTTGAGAACTTGCAAGATTCATGAATGTGAGTATTTTTGTACCAAAGTGCAGTCTCATGCTGCACTCTTTGTACATGATGCGTTTAAATCTTGATCCGTGTCTCAGGTCAACTTTGTAAGATGCCTCGACTTTACTTAACTCGTTGCTGGTCAGGTCGAGGTAAATCGTTGTTACCGCTGATTTGCTTGGTTGCGTTACACTGAATGTGATGTGCTCAACCGAGGGGGAAAGATAGTAGTTTGTATGTTTGTCATGCGGGACCGAGCAATCGGGTTGATAAAGAATGACTGGAAGTGAGGTTCTGCCCGGCTGAGTGATCACCACTTCAACGTCGAACGGTGCGTCAGTCAGAATCGTTTCCGGAAGATCAGGTACCAGATGGAAATTGTCCTGGGTAATGAATGTCTGCTTTCGGTTTCGCAGTGTTTTCTGGTCCTTGTTAGTTTGATAAACGTCTTTGATAATGACGATTCTTTCTTTGGTGTCGCTGAAGTCGAACCATGAGATGATGACTAAGTCCAGCTTATCGACTGTCCAACTCTTGATAAGATCCATCCGCCAATCCAGCGCAATGATACTTTCTTCTGCCCCGTCTTCAATGAGGCAAACATTGCCGGGCTTATGCGCAATAAAGTAATTATCTTTTCCGGGGCCGCCGTCCGCGGTTCCCATGCTACCGAGTAGATGTATCTGGTCATCGCCGGCCCCTGCTGTAACTCTATCGTTGCCTCGCGCCTTGATTATATTCGGGCCTGCGGTGCCGATGACCTCGTTTTGTGCTCCGGCCAGTGTTTCAATGTTTTCAATACTGTCAAGAAGTGCGTGGTGGTTATTTGTGCGATGTTTTCTGTCAGGGCTCAGAGTTATAATGGACATTTGACCAATGTCCAGGTCGACGTGATAGCCCAGGCGCTGTTTTGGGGGATTATCAAGTTCCCCGGACATCACCAGGGTGTCGCTACCTAAGCCGCCTTTCAATGTTGAAACAAGAGTGTTCGTCGGGCCGTCCGTGATCAGTGTGGTAGAGTCGCTGAAAACAAACTCATCATTTTTTTCACCACCGGTAAGTGTTTTGACTCCCGTTCCGTACTGGAAGGAATTGGGCTTTTTCTCAACACCTAAAATTGTATCGTTGCCTTTTCCGATCAACCACAAAACGCCTTTGTGCTCGGCTGCACTACCGAACACAGCGCCGGGCGTATCTTTTCGGACGCCGGTTCGGGCGTCGATCATGTCGTCGCCGTCGTTTATTTGTGGACGGTCGACGAGTTCGGTGGTTTCTGTTCCGGTCCACCAACTGGTGGTTTTTACGGGGATCTGTTTGACTGTGACATCGAAGTTGCCATTTACAATAACTTCGGTGCTGTCCTTCAATACTCCATTGAGCAGTTTTTCGGAGATCGCTCGCAGCCTCCTAGAATGTTCAGAGGCCGCCTTGGCGATGAGATAACGGTCTTGCACATTTTTGTCAGGGCTGATTCCCCAAAACGAGAACCAGCCGGTGCGCAAACGCTCATGGGTAGTGAGTTCGATGTAATCGTCGATTTCGTCCACGGTGCCAACCGCGCCCCAGATCTGCGAGCCGGCGACCAGGAGAAGTCCGGCTACCAGCCCGATGGGACCCGCGTACGAAAACCCTGCCAGGGCAGCGGTACCGAGGATGATTGTCATGGCGGCGCTGGTGACACTCAAACCCGCACTGACGTAGTGGGCGGTGGCCTCCTTGCCAGTCGTATTGGCAGCAGCATTGAACGAGTTGACGGCCGCAACAACATCGAATGGTAACGTCAATGCGCCGGCGATCAATCCGCCGCCTCTACCTAGCCGGACGCCAATCATGGTTTTCGCGAAATCCCGGTATGCGTGCTGACCCGCCTTGATCATTTGGGTCGCTTGTCTGGCCACTGCCAATTCAACGGCAACAGAAGTCAATTCCATTGCAATGCTGGCGCCGTTGAAGATGGTTTGGTAGGTGTCCTTGTTTCTTATGGCGTCCTGGAGACCCCGTAGACCGCTGTAGATACCAAAAGCCTGAAGTCCAACCCCTGTGCTCGCCATACCGCTGCTTTTTACCCGGTTAACCCAGCCAGGTGTGTGCTTCGGCATGTAGGCGTGGCGAATATCGAGTTTATGTGCCCCATTGAGCAGTTTTCGAAGTTTGAACCTATAGCTTCCTGATTCCTCTACTGTTGTTACTTCATCTCTAAGTAATACAGGCGCGGAGAGCGGTCGCCGGCTTGCGATCTCGAAAAGTAATGATGGCAGGAAGTAATCGTCCGCTGCTCCACTGGATTTCATGCAGGCTTCTATATTGCTAGCACTGAACTGCAACGCGTTAATGAAAGAACGTTTGGGCACGCGAAAAAAAGTGCTGCTGCCATCTAGAGGCTCGCCTCCGACAGTTGCACCTAGTGTATCCAGTGCTGACCTCGTAACCGAGAAGGAACCAATTTCAAGTGGGCCAAATAGTTGGTCCACTACTTTAAGTTGTGCGGCGTGTCGATTTTTATTTGAAAGAACTTGGGTGTGTTCGGTGTCCGAAAAATCTATGGTTGCGGCGGTTTTCTCATTTGCATGTACATCAATATCAATTATTTCTACAGCGTCATCGTGCTGTAGCGTGGATGCCTGAAAAACGGTTGTCATATAGAACGTCCTTGTTCTGGTTGTTTCTGTAGTTGGCAACTATATTATCGGTTGGTTGAAACTTACATGCTTCTATTATTGCTGAGTGTTGCGTGAGTGCAGCGCCGGCAATAAGTAAGTTTATGTGGGGGTGGGGGCGATGAATTGGGTGGGTTATATATAAATTAGGTCGCTGCCAATTTAGATGGGTTTGTAGTTGGGATGGCAGCGCTACCAAGTAAAAAGTTGAAATATAACTCTGGTGTCAGTGATTGTTTAGCAACGCGGCGGCTCCGGCGCTTGTGAACAACCCCGCACTCACCCGGTTAAACCAACTCTGCCCCTTGCCACTGCGCAGATATCGCGCGGCACCATGGGCGCCGAGGCCGTAAGCCAACTTGCAGGCCAGATCCAGCAGTGTCCAAGTGACAATCATCACCAGCAACTGCGGCAGGAACGGCTGTTCGGCACTCAGGAACTGCGGCAGGAAAGCGGCGAAGAACAGGATGTCCTTTGGATTACTGGCGCCCAGCATGAACGCACGCCCGAACAGTGCACGAAAGCGTGGCACCGGCGCGGCATGTGGCACTTCAGCGCCATGGGAAGGCAGGCGCGATTGCTGCCAGCTCTGCCAGGCGAGGTAGAACAGGTAAAGGGCGCCAAGAATCTTCAGGGCACTGAACAGCTGTTCCGAAGCCAGCAGCAGCGCACCCAGGCCCAGCGCCGAAGCACTCAGCAGGCAGATCGAGGCGGACACGCCGCCAAGAAAGGCCGGGTAAGAGCGGCGCAAGCCGTAATTCAGGCTGTTGCTGATCATCAGCAATGACAGCGGCCCCGGGATCAGGATCACTATCAGCGCAGCGCCGCTGAACAGCAGCCAGGTTTCCAGACTCATCACTTTCCTCCATTTGCACAAAAGCCCCACCCGACGGGGTGAGGCTGTTTTCAAGCGTGTACCGCGTGTGGCTTACAAGAAGATGAACTTGGCGATGAAGATCGCGCAGAGCACCCACAGGCTCACCGAAATTTCCTTGTGCTTGCCGGTACCGGCCTTCATCGCCACGTAGGTGATGAAGCCCAGCGCGATGCCGTCGGCGACCGAGAAGGTCAGCGGCATCATGATTGCGGTAACGATCGCCGGAATGCTGTCGGTGGCTTCGTCCCATTCGATGTGGGCCATGCCGCCCATCATCAGCATTGCTACATAAATCAGTGCGCCCGCGGTTGCATAGGCAGGAATCATCCCGGCCAGCGGTGCGAAGAACATGGCTGCAATAAATAGCACACCTACGGTCACTGCGGTAAGACCAGTCCGACCACCCGCTGCGACACCTGCAGCACTTTCCACGTAGCTGGTGACCGGCGGAACGCCGACTACCGCACCGAATACGCTGGAAGCACTGTCGGCTTTCATGGCGCGGGAGAGGTTTTCGATCTTGCCGTCAGCGCCCACCAGGTTGGCACGCTGGGCAACGCCCATCAGGGTGCCGGCGGTGTCGAACATGTGCACGAAGAGGAACGCCAGTACCACGCTGACCATGCTGATGTTGAATACACCCACAACGTTCATGGCCATCCAGGTCGGAGCCAGGCTCGGCGGGGCGGACATGATGCCCTCGTAGTGCACCAGCCCAAGGCCCCAACCGGCGAGAGTCACGGTGATGATGCTGATGAGGATCGCGCCGAACACCTTGTGATAGCTGAGGATGGCGATCATCAGGAAGCACACTGCGGCGAGCAGTGGGCCAGGTTCGCGCAGGGAGCCGAGCTTGATCAGCGTGGCCGGGCTATCGACGACGATACCCGCGGTTTTCAGGCCGATCAGCCCCAGGAACAGGCCCACACCGGCGCCCATGGCGAAGCGCAGGCTGACCGGGATACTGTTGAGCAGCCATTCGCGGATTCGCGAGAAGGTCAGGATCATGAACAACACACCGGACACAAACACCGCGCCGAGGGCGGTTTCCCAGTTGTAGCCCATGGTGCCGACCACGGTGTAGGTGAAGAACGCGTTCAGCCCCATGCCTGGTGCCAGGCCGACCGGCCAGTTGGCGTACAGGCCCATCAACAGGCAACCGAGTGCCGCGGCGATGCAGGTGGCGACGAATGCCGCACCGTGATCGATCCCGGCGTCGGCCATGATGTTGGGGTTGACGAAAATGATGTAAGCCATGGTGATGAAGGTTGTCAGTCCGGCAATCAGCTCGGTCTTCACCGTGGTGCCGTGCAAGCTGAGTTTGAACAGACGTTCCAGCAAGCCATTGCGTAATGGCGGCGAGAGATCCAGCGTCGATGCTTCGGATTTGCGGCTTTCCACAGCGAATACTCCTCAAGAGTTTTATTGTTATTTCCAGGGCCGGACCCATGAGGGTGGCAGCGGCCCTTTGAGGCACTTGCGAATTTGTTGACCGCTTGGTCAGGAACTCGCACGAAGTGGATTATGCTTTTGTATACAAAGAATGCAAATAATGTTTTTGGTTTTGTCGACGAAATATTTGGCTTTAGGGATATATCGCCTATTCCGACGCCTTCGCGAGCAAGCTCGCTCCCACATGAAAATGCGGTCAACTGTGGGAGCGAGCCTGCTCGCGAAGGGGACTGATCAGCCAATGCACATTAATCAGACAAACTCTCATTCAGCCTGCGAATGACTTTTCCCCAACGCCAGATTCACCGCCAGCCACCCATTCACCGCCGTCTCCCCGGCCTCGGCAAACACCCGCTCCAGCAATTTCACCTGCTCGCGGCGCAGCGCCTGTTCAAACCGCGCACCTTCGGCAGTCAACTCCAGCAGACGCTTACGCTTGTCGGTTTCGGACGCGACGCTGTCGACCAGATGCATCTCCAACAATTGCCGCAACGGCATGTTCAGCGCCTGCTTGCTCACGCCGAGCAACGCCAACAGCTCCTTCACGCTCAGGTTTGGATAGCGGGCGATGAAAAACACGATGCGCTGATGCACCCGACTCAGGCCGCGACGTTCGAGCATTTCATCGGCCTTGGCGGTAAAGGCCTGGTAGCCGAAGAAAAACGCTTCCATGGCCTGCTGCTGGGAAAGCGGGTTTTTAAGGTCAAGCATGTTGACGTATCCGTTCGAGGAGGCGTAATTTCGGTCAACAAGTTTGACTCATTTTCCACATGCCTCGCTACCGGTGATCCCCATGGCTTTTTCCGAACGTGTCTCGCGCCTTAAAAGTTCTTTGATCCGTGAAATCCTCGCCGCAGCCCAGCGCCCGCAGATGATGTCGTTTGCCGGCGGCCTGCCGGCCGAAGCCATGTTGCCAAAAGTCGATTGGGCCGAGATGCCGGTTTCCATGGGTCAATACGGCATGAGCGAAGGCGAGCCGGCACTGCGTGAAGCGCTGGCCACCGAGGCGCGAGCGTTGGGAGTGGCATGCGAGGCAAGCCAGGTGCTGGTGGTCAGCGGCTCACAGCAGACCCTCGACCTGGCGGCCAAGCTGTACATCGACAAGGGCACCGAAATCCTGCTCGAGGCGCCGACTTATCTGGCGGCGTTGCAGATTTTCCAGCTGTTCGGCGCCGATTGCCTGACCGTGCCGCTGGAGGCTGACGGCCCGAACCTGACGGAGCTACGCGCTCGCCTGGAACAACACCGCCCGGCCTTCATCTACCTGATCCCGACCTTCCAGAATCCATCGGCGGTGCGTTACAGCGAAACCAAGCGCGACGCGGTGGCGGCGTTGCTCGATGAATTTGGCGTGACGCTGATTGAGGACGAGCCTTACCGCGAGCTGACCTTCGACGGTGGCAGCGCTACGCCGATTGTCAGCCGCTTGAAGAAGGCGAGCTGGATCTACACTGGGACCGTGTCGAAAACCCTGTTGCCGGGTTTACGTGTCGGCTACTTGATCGCCAGCCCGGACCTGTTTCCCCATCTGTTGAAACTCAAGCAGTCGGCGGATTTGCACACCAATCGCGTAGGCCAGTGGCAGGCGCTGCAATGGATCGGCAGCGAGAAGTATCAGCAACACCGCAGTGAGTTGCGCGATTTTTATCGGGGGCGTCGGGATGCGTTTCAGGCTGCGCTGGAAACTCATTTCTCGGATCTGGCGGACTGGAACGTGCCGCAGGGCGGGCTGTTCTTCTGGTTGAAACTCAAGCAGCCGCAGGACACCCGCACCTTGCTCAACGCCGCGCTGGCCAACGACGTGGCGTTCATGCCGGGGGAACCGTTCTTCCCCGAGCCGGATAATCATCCGGGGTATCTGCGGTTGAACTTCAGCCACATTGATCCGGCGCGGCTGGATGAGGGGCTCGAGCGGTTGGCGGCGGTGGTGCGACAGGCGCAGGCGGCGCAAGCAGCCTGAAAACAAATAAACCGGCGCAAGGGCCGGTTTATTTTTGTCTGAAATTTTGCGGTGCCGGTGTAGGCCCCTTCGCGAGCAGGCTCGCTCCCACATTGGATCTGTTTTGAACACAAATCCTGTTCACAACAAAGTTCTACTGTGGGAGCGAGCCTGCTCGCGATAGGGCCATCAGCCCCACCTCAGAAACATCAGGCCGCCGCGAAACGCTTGTCCAGATAATCAATGATCACCTTGGACTCGTACATCCAGGTGGTCTGGCCATTCTCTTCAATGCGCAGGCACGGCACCTTGATCTTGCCGCCTTGCTCCAGCAAGGTCTGGCGATCCTGTTCGTTGTTCTTCGCATCGCGAAGGGCCACCGGCACATTCAGGCGGCGCAGGGTGCGGCGGGTCTTCACGCAGAATGGGCAGGCGTGGAATTGATACAGGGTCAGACCCTTGGCGGCGGATTCGACCTGAGCCTGAGCAGCGGCGGGGCGCTTCTTCTTGCTTGGGCGAGTAATGAAGTCGATGAAGATGATCAGTTGGCCAAGGCCGACACGAAGCGCTTTTACGAACACGTTGAAAGCCTCACGGTGCAAACGAAGAAGGGCGCGCAGCTTACCTGATTTTTTGCAGGCGAAAAAAAACCGGCGATGAATGCCGGTTTTCTTCGTGCCGCGAATTACTTGATGAGGCTGAGGAATTCGCTGCGGGTGGCCGCGTTCTCGCGGAACTCACCGAGCATCACCGAGGTGATCATCGTCGAATTCTGCTTTTCCACGCCGCGCATCATCATGCACATGTGCTTGGCCTCGATCACCACCGCAACGCCCAGGGCGCCGGTGACCTGCTGGACCGCGTCGGCGATCTGGCGGCTGAGGTTTTCCTGGATCTGCAGGCGACGGGCGTACATATCGACGATCCGCGCCACCTTCGACAGGCCAAGGACCTTGCCGCTCGGGATGTAGGCGACGTGAGCCTTGCCGATGAACGGCAGCAGGTGGTGTTCGCACAACGAGTACAACTCGATGTCCTTGACCAGCACCATTTCGCTGTTGTCGGAGCTGAACAGGGCACCGTTGGTGACCTCTTCCAGTGTCTGTTCATAGCCGCGGCAGAGGTACTGCATGGCTTTGGCGGCACGTTTTGGCGTGTCGAGCAGGCCTTCGCGGGAAACGTCCTCGCCGAGCTGGCCGAGGATCGCCGTGTAATTCTGTTCCAGGGACATGAAACTACCTGTGGGATTTTACGCAAAGGGCAAGGGTACGGTGACGGACACGACGCTGCAAGCGTGACGCGTCAGCTTTACTCGTCGCGACCTTCCATCATGGTGCGTTTGAGCATCACATAAACCGCGCCGGCACCACCATGTTTCGCCTGGCACGAGGTGAAGCCGAGCACCTGTGGATGCTGGCGCAGCCAGGTGTTGACGTGGCTTTTGATCATCGGCCGCTTGCCGTCCAGGCGTACCGCCTTGCCATGGGTGACGCGCACGCAGCGGATTTCGAATTTGGTGGCTTCGGCCAGGAACGCCCAGAGGGTTTCCCGGGCCTTTTCCACGCTCATGCCGTGCAGGTCGAGGCTGCCTTCGAACGGAATCTGCCCGACCTTGAGCTTGCGCATCTGGCTTTCCTGCACGCCATCGCGGGCCCACATCAGCTCGTCTTCAGGGCCGACGTCGATGACGAACTGATCGGACAGCCCGTCGACGGTGGTGGATTCGGTGCGTACGGTGGCCGCTTGACGCAGCTTGGCAATCTGCGCGCGGTCAGCCTTGGGTTTGCCGGTTTCGGCGCGATCGTGCTTGATCGGCTTGACGCCTTGGATCGCGCTTTTGAACAGGGAAAAATCGTCGTCTTGCATGTCAGCCTCCGCGAAGGGCGGCCAGTTTACCCAACTCGAAGCGAATCGGGCGCGACAAAAACGCGCGCGACGCCTGACTCAGTCGTGTTTTTTCATCAAGTGCGGGGACATGGCCAGCTCCCGCGACTGTCGCGAGCGACGACGGCAACGGCGCCATAGCCAGACACCGAGGTACAGCACGAACAGGCCGATGGCCAGGATCACGGCGGCACCGGTGCGGCTGGTGTTCAATTCACCCAGGGCGGGTGCGTGGCCGAGCAGGCTGGCGGCACCGGCCATGGCGAGTAGCACGCCGCACATCGCCAGCAACGCCGCGAACGTCGCGCCGATTCGAAAACGCCAGTTGCTTTGGCCTTTGGGCCGCAAGCGGCGAGCGTCAAAACCATCGGATAACTTCATTCCGACCTTCCTCAATGGGTATCGGCCCTTCGACCGGGAGTTGACCGGGATGTTCCTGAGGCTAAGACAATTACGGCAAATGGGAGGCTTTTGCGGATGAGCGGCGTTCCTGGCCGCTCATTGAGCGTCGATCAGATCAGTTCACGGGTCAGCGCGAGGGTGGCGAAGTTGTCGCCCATGATCGCCATTTCCGTCTGATGAACGTGCGCGGCACTGAGCACGCCGCCCTTGTAAGGCAGGTCGCGGGTGGCGCACGCGTCTTCCACCAGGGTGCAGCGGAAGCCCAGGTTCTTGGCGGCACGCACCGTGGTGCTGACGCTGGAGTGGCTCATGAAGCCGCAGACGATCAGGTCAAGGGCACCGAGGTCTTCCAGGCGTTTTGCCAGTTCGGTGCCGTGAAACGCGCTTGGCAACAATTTGCCGATGACGGTTTCATCGCTCTGTGGCTCCAGGCCCGGAATGAACTCACCACCTACGCCCTGGGGGTTGAACAGCCCGCCGAGCGTACCGAGGTGGCGGACATGCACGATCGGCCGGCCGGCGGCGCGGGCAGCGGCGAGCAATTGCTTGATGTTCGCGACAGCTTCATCCATGCCACTCAGGGCCAGGGGACCGCTGAGGTATTCTTTCTGGGCATCGATGATGACCAGCGTGGCATGGCTCAGATTGGCCGCTGCATAACCGCGGCCGCTGAGTTGAAACATCGTTTTTGGAACGGACATTCTGGGGCTCCTTGGAGTGGGGCTTTTGCGCCATTGTCCTCTGGCTGAGCGGTTCTGTGAATCGCTACGATCGTAGGTGCCGTCGTTGCTGGCCTGTAGCCTTGTCAATAGTCACGTTTTGTTCAAGAGCCTGGCGAAAAAATGGATAACTCCTACATTTGAATCGGTAGTTTCCCGCGTCGTCGTGACGTCGTTTGACTGGTAGAATCGCCCGTCGATTTTTCTGGAGTTTGCCGTCGTGATCACTTCCCGCCTTCGCACCCTGCGTGACCATATCCGTTGGGCCGTCAGCCGCTTCCATGGGGAGGATCTGTTTTTCGGCCATGGCACTGACAACGCCTGGGACGAAGCCCGGCAATTGGTGTTGGGCGCACTGCACCTGCCGTGGGAAATCGCCGACAGCTACCTCGACTGTAATCTGGAAGAGGACGAACTGGTTCACCTGCAGCTTTTGCTCAAGCGCCGCATCGAAGATCGGGTGCCTACCGCGTATCTGCTGGGCGAGGCCTGGTTCTGTGGCATGTCGTTCATCGTCGACGAGCGTGTGCTGATCCCGCGCTCACCCATCGGCGAGTTGATTGAAAACCGGTTTACCCCGTGGCTGGCTACCGAGCCGGCGCGGATTCTCGACCTGTGTACCGGTTCCGGTTGCATCGGCATCGCCTGCGCCTACGAGTTCCAGCATGCCGAAGTGGTGTTGGCGGACCTGTCGTTCGATGCACTGGAAGTGGCCAATCAGAACATCGAACGCCATGGTGTCGATGAGCGTGTGTACACGGTGCAGGGCGACGGCTTCGAAGGCTTGCCGGGACAACGTTTCGACCTGATCGTGTCGAACCCGCCCTACGTCGATGCGGAAGATTTCGCCGACATGCCGGACGAATACCAGCACGAACCGGAACTGGGTCTGGCCTGCGGTGATGACGGTTTGAACCTGGTGCGGCGCATGCTCGCCGAGGCGGCGGATCATCTGACCGAGAAGGGCTTGCTGATTGTCGAAGTGGGCAACAGTCAGGTGCACGTCGAGGCGTTGTACCCGGAAGTCGACTTCGCCTGGCTGGAGTTCGAGCGTGGTGGTCATGGTGTGTTCATGCTCAGCGCGCAGCAGTGCCGGGAGCATCAGGCGTTGTTCGCTTCTCGCGTCTGACCTTTAAACGCAAAAGATCGCAGCCTTCGGCAGCTCCTACAAGGGTATGAGTACACCTGTAGGAGCTGCCGAAGGCTGCGATCTTTTGATTTACCGGTGCGTGGCAATCCAGATCAACAACCCCGCCTGAAACACCGCAAACGCCACCAGGCAGGTGATGGTGAATCGCAGCCCGGCGTCTTCGCGTTTGTACTTGCTGACCTTCTCTTCGTGTTTCTTGAGTTTGACTTCCTGCTCGGCCAGGTTCTGCTCGGCTTGCTGGAGCATCTGCGCCGCCTCGAGAATTTCCACGACCTGCAGTTTTTCGCTGTTCCAGTCGCCAGCCAGGTCGCCGACCTTGACCGGCTTGACGCTGCCTTTCAAATGCTGGGCATCGGCATACACCACGTCGAAACCGTGCACACGCAAAAAATGATCGCGGCGCAGGCGGGTATCTTCGTTCAACGCGTCCTTGTTGTTCAGGTCAAAGCCGTCGACGGTGTAGGTCGGCCAGCGCTTCTTCGCCCAGTTGATGCCCTGGGCCGCCATGTAGCGACCAATGCCGCGGTTCAGCGGTTCAATCTGCAATCCGCTTTCCGGTCCGAAATGCACGCGTTTTTCGGCGTGATCGACCCACACGTCCAGATGATTCTGTTCCTTGCGTACGCGCTGGCCGGGCAGGGTGATGCTCATGCGCATCAGGCTGCGTTCCTTGTCGTTGCGTTCGGCATAGCCTAATTCGACAAAGCGCAATGGGCGCCCGCCGGTGTTGCGGTCAGTCTGCAGCGGTGCCAGACGGAGCATCTTGTGGTGCTCGACGTGGACGTCCGCCCAGGGCAGCTCGACCGCTGGCGGTGCGTCTTTTTCAGCGCTGGTGTCGGGTGAAGTCTGGGTGTCAGTCATAACGGCGAGATCCTGTCCAAGCTCAGCTTGTCGCCAACCAATGTGTTGGCGACAAAGGCTTATCGGCCGTTTTTTTCAAGACTGGAGGTTAACTGGCGCGAAGTCCGTCAATAAAACCGAGGATTCGCGTGCCCAGTTCCGCCGCCAGGGGCAACTGCGGGTCCTTATAGGAGGCCAGTTGGCGTTTGACGTCGTTGGGCACGATGCGCATGACGTGGTTCATGCCCTCGATCAGCGCCAGTTCGGCATCCGGTTTGGCCGCCTTGAGCAGCCTTGCGTCATTGACGCCGACCTGGATGTCGTTGCTGCCCTGGATGATCAGCGCCGGCATCTTCAGCCTGGCGAACGCTGCGGCCGGGTCCTGGCGGAACAGGGAAATCAGGTAAGGCTGCACGCTCGGGCGGAAAATCACCTGCAAGGGTGGCGGCACATTGTCGTCGGTTTTCCCGGCCTTGAGGCTGTCGAGCAATTCATTGCTGCGCAGCATCAGCGGTGGCGGCAGGCGATTGCCCAGTTGCTCGCGAATGACCTGATCCACCGGCCTTGCGCTGCCCGAGACAGAAATCACCGCGTCGGCATCGATATCCGGCGCAGCGAGGCTGGCGATCAAGGCGCCTTCGCTGTGACCCAGCACGATCAACTGGCCGAAACGCGGATCGGTCTTGAGTTTCCGGCCCCAGGCCTGGGCGTCGGCCACGTAGGCTTCCACCGTCAGATTGCGTTCATCCGGGGTCGCCGCCAGGCTCGCGGCCACGCCACGCTTGTCGTAACGCACGCTGGCGATGTTGTGTTTGGCCAGCACCCAGGCCAGGCGCTTGAGGCTGTCATTGCGCCCGCCGTCGGCGTTGTTTCCGTCACGATCCGTAGGACCGGAGCCTGAAATGATCAGGACAACCGGCACTCGATTATCGGATTTTGGCAGTAACAGCGAGCCGAAAAGCTCGCCGGTGCCGGTATCCAATGTGATCGGTCGTTGCAGGACAGTCGCCTGGGCGAAGCCGGAAATCAGGGTAAGGCTCAAGGCTAGAACTCGCAGCATCATCGCGCCATCATCAAGAATATGCCGGTTGGACTCACCGGCACCCATAAGGTTCGAGGATGAACTACTTGGGTAGCCTGCGTATACTGGCGCGCATTACGTATTCAGGTTCATTTCACGGAGCGTCCTGCATGTCCGGCAATACCTACGGCAAGCTGTTCACTGTCACCACCGCGGGCGAAAGCCATGGCCCGGCGTTGGTCGCCATTGTCGATGGCTGCCCGCCGGGGCTGGAGATATCCCTGGAGGATCTGCAGCGTGACCTGGACCGCCGCAAGCCCGGCACCAGCCGCCACACCACCCAGCGCCAGGAAGCCGACGAAGTCGAAATCCTCTCCGGCGTGTTCGAAGGCCGCACCACTGGCTGCCCGATCGGCCTGCTGATCCGCAACACCGACCAGAAGTCCAAGGACTACTCGGCGATCAAGGATCTGTTCCGCCCGGCTCACGCCGACTACACCTACCACCACAAGTACGGCGAGCGCGACTACCGCGGCGGCGGTCGCAGCTCGGCCCGCGAAACCGCGATGCGCGTCGCGGCCGGTGCGATTGCGAAGAAGTACCTGGCCAGCCAGGGCATCGTCATTCGCGGCTACATGAGCCAGCTGGGGCCGATTGAAATCCCGTTCAAGACCTGGGATTCGGTCGAGCAGAACGCCTTCTTCAGCCCGGATCCGGACAAGGTGCCGGAACTGGAAGCCTACATGGACCAGTTGCGTCGCGACCAGGATTCGGTTGGCGCGAAAATCACCGTGGTCGCCGAAGGCGTGATGCCGGGCCTGGGCGAGCCGATCTTCGACCGCCTCGACGCCGAACTGGCCCATGCGCTGATGAGCATCAACGCGGTCAAGGGCGTGGAAATCGGCGCCGGTTTCGCCAGCGTCGCCCAGCGTGGCACCGAACACCGCGATGAAATGACCCCGGAAGGTTTCCTCAGCAACAACGCGGGTGGCATTCTCGGCGGTATTTCCTCCGGTCAGCCTATCGTTGCGCACCTGGCGCTGAAGCCGACGTCGAGCATCACCACGCCGGGCCGTTCCATCGACATCCATGGCAACCCGGTGGAAGTGATCACCAAGGGCCGTCACGACCCGTGCGTGGGCATCCGCGCCACGCCGATTGCCGAGGCGATGATGGCCATCGTGCTGATGGATCACCTGCTGCGCCACCGCGGGCAGAACGCCGATGTGCGTGTGAGCACGCCGGTGCTGGGTCAGCTGTAAATGGTTGACTTCATGGTCGCAGCCGTCTGATGGCGACTGCGGCGCTCCCATACTGGCGGCTTTCCAGTTTCTATTTGTTCTATTTCGCCTTGCTCGGTTCGACAGCGCCGTTTCTGGCGCTGTACTTCGATCACCTGGGGTTCAGCGCCGCGCGCATCGGCGAGTTGGTGGCGATCCCGATGCTGATGCGCTGCGTGGCGCCGAACATCTGGGGCTGGCTGGGCGACTACACCGGTCGGCGGCTGGCCATCGTGCGCTTTGGCGCGGTGTGCACGCTGCTGACCTTTTCGCTGATTTTCGTCAGCAAGACCTACGCCTGGCTGGCGATGGTCATGGCCTTGCATGCGTTCTTCTGGCACGCGGTGTTGCCGCAGTTCGAAGTCATCACCCTGGCGCACTTGCAGGGCCAGACCTCGCGCTACAGCCAGATTCGCCTGTGGGGCTCGATCGGTTTCATCATCACCGTGGTCGCGCTGGGCCGTTTGTTCGAATGGCTGAGCCTGGACATCTACCCGGCGGCGTTGGTGTTGATCCTGGCCGGCATCGTGCTCAGCAGCCTGTGGGTGCCCAATGCCCAACCGGCGCCGGGCAACCGGGTGGCGGGGGAGGGATTCCTCAAGCAACTGCGCAGCCCCGGCGTGTTGGCGTTTTACGGTTGTGTGGCGCTGATGCAGATGAGCCATGGGCCTTATTACACGTTCTTGACGCTGCATCTTGAGCACCTGGGTTACAGCCGTGGTGTGATCGGCATGCTCTGGGCGGTCGGCGTGGTCGCCGAAGTTTTGATGTTCTTGGCCATGAGCAAGATCCTCGCGCGGTTTTCCCTGCGCCGGGTGCTGATGGCGAGTTTTCTGCTGGCGGCGTTGCGCTGGTTGCTGCTCGGGTCGTTGGCCGAATTCCTTTGGGTATTGCTGTTTGCCCAGGTGCTGCACGCGGCGACGTTCGGCAGCTTTCACGCCGCTGCCATTTCATTCGTGCAACGTAGCTTCGGTGCGCGCCAGCAAGGCCAGGGCCAGGCGCTGTATGCCGCATTGGCCGGCACCGGTGGAGCGTTGGGCGCGTTGTATTCCGGCTACAGCTGGAATGCCCTCGGCGCGGCATGGACATTTAGTATTGCCAGTCTCGCAGCCGTCGCGGCTGCCGTTATCATTGCCACACGCATGCAAGAGGACAGGCCATGAGCCTTACCCGTGAACAACTCGCTCAGGAAATCATCGACGCCGGGCGTTTTCTGTATGGCCGCGGCTGGTCGCCGGCCACCAGCAGCAATTACTCGACCCGCCTGTCGCCTACCGAAGCCTTGCTGACCGTGTCCGGCAAGCACAAGGGGCAACTGGGCATGGACGACGTGCTGGCCACTGACCTGTCGGGCAACAGCCTGGAACCAGGTAAGAAACCGTCCGCCGAAACCCTGCTGCACACCCAGCTCTACACCTGGCGCCCGGAGATCGGTGCCGTGCTGCACACCCACTCGGTGAACGCCACCGTGCTGTCGCGCCTGACGCCGCAAGACTTCATCGAGTTCGAAGACTACGAACTGCAAAAGGCCTTCAGCGGTGTGACGACCCACGAATCCCGGGTGCGCGTGCCGATTTTCGACAACGACCAGGACATTGCGCGCCTGGCCGCCAAGGTGCAGCCTTGGCTGGACGCCCATCCCGATTGCGTCGGCTACCTGATCCGTGGCCATGGCCTCTACACCTGGGGCGCGCGCATGAGCGATGCCCTGCGACAGATCGAGGCCTTTGAGTTTTTGTTCGAGTGCGAGCTGAAAACGCGCTCCATCTTGCATCGTTAAGGAGTTGCCCTGATGAGCAGCCTGTCCGTCTATCACGTCTCCAGCCCTGAAATCCCCAACAAGGTGCTGACCCATTTCGAAGACATCGCCTCGACCCTGGCCGAGCAGGGTGTGCGCTTCGACCGCTGGCAAGCGGCGGCGAAGATCCAGCCGGGCGCCAGTCAGGATGAAGTGATTGCTGCCTACCAGGAGCAAATCGACCAGCTGATGACCGAGCGCGGTTACGTCACTGTCGATGTGATCAGCCTCAACAGCGATCACCCGCAAAAAGCCGAACTGCGTGCCAAGTTCCTCGACGAACATCGCCACGGCGAAGATGAAGTACGATTTTTCGTCGCCGGCCGTGGCCTGTTTACCCTGCACATCGACGATTACGTCTACGCGGTGCTGTGCGAGAAAAACGACCTGATCTCGGTACCGGCCGGCACCAAGCACTGGTTCGACATGGGCGAACATCCGCATTTCGTCGCGATCCGTCTGTTCAACAACCCGGAAGGTTGGGTCGCCAATTTCACCGGCGAAGACATCGCCAGCCAATTCCCGCGCCTGGAGGACTGAGTCGATGCCGATCAAAGCGATTCTCACCGACATCGAAGGCACCACCAGCGCGGTGAGTTTTGTGTTCGATGTGCTGTTCCCCTATGCCGCCAAACACTTGCCGGCGTTTGTCCGTCAGCACGCCGACCGCGCCGATGTGGCGGAGCAACTGGCTGCCGTGCGTCGCGACAGCAACGAACCGGACGCCGACGTCGAGCGGGTCATCGAGATCCTGTTGGGCTGGATCGCTGAAGACCGCAAGGCCACGCCGTTGAAAGCGTTGCAGGGCATGGTCTGGGAACAGGGCTATCAGGCCGGGCAGTTGAAGGGCCACGTGTACCCGGACGCCGTTGAAGCGCTGAAGCGCTGGCATCAGGACGGCTTTCAACTGTTTGTTTACTCGTCCGGTTCGATCCAGGCCCAGCGGTTGATCTTCGGTTGCTCGGAGGCGGGGGATCTGACGCCACTGTTCAGCGGCTATTTCGATACCACTTCGGGCCCCAAGCGCGAGGCGCAGTCCTACGCCAACATCACGCAAGCCATCAACGTCGAGGCGGGGCAGATTCTGTTTCTGTCGGACATCGTCGAGGAACTCGACGCGGCGCGCACGGCGGGGATGGCCACCTGCGGGTTGGCCCGTGAGGGCGGCGAACTGGCAGGTCATATCACCGTGGACAGCTTTGCGCGGATAAACCCCGCTAATCTCTAAACGCCACAAAACCTGTGGGAGCGAGCCTGCTCGCGAAGAGGCCGTGTCAGTCAACATCAACGTTGAATGACACTCCGCTTTCGCGAGCAGGCTCGCTCCCACATTTTTTTCCGCATTTTCTACAGCGAGTGATAGGTCGGCAGCGCAAACCGTTGCTGGCTCTGCAGCATGGAAATCTGCGGCAGTTCACTGGCTTGTTCGGCGAGGTCGCGGCGAATCGCACTGATCACCCACGTCAGTTGGTCACCATTGTGCAATTGCTGGTAGGAAATCGAGCGCTTGAACACTTTGCCTTCGCCGCCGCTCAGGGTCAGCAGGATCCCACCGTCAGGGCGGGCCTGGGTGGTGACTTCGAAGTTGGAGAACAGGGACGAAAATTTTTCCTGAATCAGGTTCATGTCTTTCAGCTCCGTTGGCTCTTGAATGGCAAGCATACGGAGAGGGTTGCAGTGATTGTGCCAGCCTTGGCTGCTTGAAAATAACGTTATAAAACAACAAGTTAGTATCAGTGGTGATTTTTGCTTTCGTGCATTCTGCATGAACGGCCATCGTGCATCCTGCATTTTGCGCGGTCGCTCGGCGATTCGATGGAACCATTGCGTGTGCGGGGGTTCACGATTGGCCCTGTATCAATCGCGGAACAGATCGCGGATCAAGATCGTAGATACAAAACATTTCAAAAACCGCGTGTACAGCTCAAGAACCGTTGACGTATTTTCGGGCTCAGTCATCGCAGCCCGACAATAAAAAGATCGAACGGGAGCAACATGAGTCGCACGTCGAACGACACGATTACCTGGGGCATGATGCTCCGCAAGCTGCCTTCCATCGCCAAGGCCATCCCTCGGGTGGTGAAGGGCATGAAGGCCGCCAACGTCAAGGACCCGACCCAAACGTGTGGTTTGGGTTGGAGTTTCGAGCAAGCCACGTTGCGTAATCCGGATGGCCTGGCGCTGTTGCAAGGCGACGTAACGCTCAGTTACTCCGAGGTCAACCAATGGGCCAATCGCATCGCCCATCACCTGATCAGCCAAGGCATCGGCAAGGGTGATGTGGTGGCGGTCTTCATCGAGAACCGCCCGGAACTGCTGGTGACGATTCTGGCGGTGGCCAAGGTCGGCGCGATCAGTGCGCTGCTCAATACCTCCCAGACCCGCGACACCCTGGTGCACAGTGTGAATCTGGTGACGCCGGTGGCGATCATTGTCGGTGAAGAGTTGGTCCCGGCGTACCTGGCAGTGCGTGATCGGGTGTCGATCAAGGCTGACCGAACCTGGTTCGTCGCCGATCAGGACACCTCTCGCCAACCCGGTATCGCGCCTGAAGGGTTCGTCAACCTGATGACCGTCAGTCTCGACGACGCCAGCGACAACCCGGCCAGCAGCCGGCAGATTTTCTTCGACGATCCCTGCTTTTATATCTACACCTCCGGCACCACGGGGCTGCCCAAGGCGGGCGTGTTCAAGCACGGACGCTGGATGCGCAGCTCCGCGAGCTTCGGCATGATCGCCCTGGACATGCGCCCGGACGATGTCGTCTATTGCACCTTGCCGCTGTACCACGCCACGGGCCTTTGCGTGTGCTGGGGTTCGGCCGTCAGTGGTGCCAGCGGGTTCGCCATCCGCCGCAAATTCAGCGCCAGTCAGTTCTGGAACGATGCGCGCAAGTACCGGGCGACCACCATCGGTTATGTCGGCGAACTGTGCCGCTACCTGGTCGATCAACCGCCCAGCGCCGACGACAGCCGGCACGATGTGAAGAAAATGATCGGCAACGGCTTGCGTCCCGGCGCCTGGAGCGAGTTCAAGACCCGCTTTGCGGTGAATCACATCTGTGAGTTGTACGCCGCCAGCGACGGCAATATCGGTTTCACCAACATTCTCAATTTCGACAACACCATCGGTTTTTCCCTGATGTCCTGGGAGCTGGTCGCGTACGACCATGACAGTGGCGCGCCGATTCGTCAGGCCAATGGCCTGATGCGCAAGGTCGCCAAGGGCGAGCAGGGGTTGTTGCTGGCAAAAATCGACGACAAGGCACCGCTTGACGGCTACACCGATCCGCAGAAAACCGCCAAGGTCGTGCTTCAGGATGTGTTCGAAAAAGGCGACCGCTACTTCAACACCGGCGACCTGTTGCGCAACATCGGCTTTGGGCATGCGCAGTTTGTCGACCGCCTGGGCGACACCTACCGCTGGAAGGGCGAAAACGTCTCGACCACAGAGGTCGAAAACATCCTCCTGCAACACCCGCTCATTTCCGAAGCCGTGGCCTATGGCGTGGAAATCCGCAACACCAATGGCCGGGCCGGGATGGCGGCGATCACTCCCGCCGAATCCCTGGCGACCCTGGACTTCAGTGAACTGCTGGCGTTCGCCCGCGAGCAAATGCCGGCCTATGCGGTGCCGTTGTTCCTGCGGGTGAAAGTGAAAATGGAGACCACCGGGACGTTCAAATATCAGAAGACCCGACTCAAGGACGAGGCCTTCGACCCGGGTAAAACCGGAGATGACCCGATCTATGCCTGGCTGCCGGGAACGCAGACTTACGTGCAGGTCACTGAGCAGTTGTTGTCCGACATTCACGGCGGCAAGTATCGCTATTGAATCTGGCTATGGCGGCCCATGAGAAAAAACAAGTGACAGTGCCGGGGGCGCTCGGGAAACTGTCGGCTTTTACGAATGACAGAAAAGGGAGTGCCCAATGTCAGACAAAAGCCGCCAGATGACCCCCGAAGAAGCCGCTGAATTCACCGAACAGGTATTCAACAAGGCACGGGAGGGCGATGCGGCGATGATGGCCGCGCTGCTGACCAAGGGTTTGCCGCCGAACCTGCGTAACCACAAGGGCGATACCTTGCTGATGCTGGCCGCTTATCACGGTCATGTGGACACGGTAAAAGTCCTGCTGGAGCACAAGGCCGATCCGGAGATCCGCAACGACAACGGCCAGAGTCCGATTGCCGGCGCCGCCTTCAAGGGCGACCTGGCGGTAATCAAGGCCTTGGTCGACGGTGGCGCCCAGGTTGAAGGCTCGTCCTTCGATGGCCGCACGGCGCTGATGATGGCGGCGATGTTCAACCGCGTCGAAGTAGTCGATTACCTGATCAGCAAGGGCGCCGACCCGAAAGCCAAGGACGCCAATGGCATCACCGCGCTGGAGGCGGCTAAAACCATGGGTGCTTCCGATACCGTTGCGCAGTTGCAGAAACTGGTTGGCTGATTGCTTTAAAAGATCGCAGCCTTCGGCAGCTCCTACAGGTGTACGCCACTCAATGTAGGAGCTGCCGAAGGCTGCGATCTTTTTTGGGCATTCGAATCTATCCTTGCGGTATCCTTCGCGCCCTCAAAATTCACCTCGCTACAGGATCCTCCCCATGAAAGCCGCACTCGTCGAACTCATCAGCAAAATCAGCTCCGGGTGCATGGGCGAAGACGAAATCCTCAAGGTCGCGGACGAAGCGGCCCAGGCCTACACCGATCCCGAGGCTTTCCTGACTGTCAATCCGGACATCAACTACGACGAAACCTTCCCGATCCCGCTGGGTGAGTGGGTGGTGGTCGGTAGCCTGCCGGAAACGGTGCTGTTCCAGGCTGACACCTACATGGACCTGTTCGCGCAGATCGTCGCCTCGTTCGGCCCGGGTGTGGAGTTCAATCTCAAGCCCAAGCAACTGGCCAAGACCGAAGCCCTGACCGCGCTCAACCGTATCCAGGTGCAGATGAGCAGCATGAACAAGGAAAACGGTGGCTACACACTGATGAACTTCAGCCAGTTGCTCGATGACGAGTTGCAGGTGGTCCTGGTCTACGGCGATGACGTGCCACGGGTGCTGGAATTGTGCGCAGAAGCGGGCATCGCAGCCGCGCCATCCCTGGAAGCCCTGAAAGTGGCGATCCACGTCTGATCCAGACACTGTCAATAAAAAGGAATCCTCGCGACGACCGTCTATCCTGAGGAGGCATACCACTCTTTGGGAGCGTCACCATGGGTTCCACGTTCAACAGCCTGGTTGCCTTGATCATTTTTGTCCTGGACATCTGGGCCATCATCAACGTGTTCAAAAGCAGCGCCGAGACCGGGATGAAAATCCTCTGGGTACTGCTGATCGCGCTGTTGCCGGTGCTGGGGCTGATCATCTGGGCCATCGCCGGACCGCGGGGCAACGTCAAACTCTGACGGTTTTCCCACAAACAACACCGACCCTGTGGGAGCGGGCTTGCTCGCGAAGGCATAGTGTCAGTCGCTATCAATGTTGACTGATTCACCGCTTTCGCGAGCAAGCCCGCTCCCACATTCGACCTGTCATGTTCCGCGACGTAGAATGCGCGCCTTTCCCGGTCAATCGAGACGCTCGATTGGCCATCATGGGCGGGTAACCGTCCGTTGCCACCCGCATTCATCGGAGCACTTCCCATGAGCAACACCCCGACCAGCGACTACCTGGAAACCCTCTACGAAGGCTACGGCCAGCGTTTTCGCATGGAAAAACTGCTGCACGAAGTGCGCACCGAACACCAGCACCTGGTGATCTTCGAGAACCCGCGCATGGGCCGGGTGATGGCGCTGGACGGCGTGATCCAGACCACCGAAGCCGACGAATTCATCTACCACGAAATGCTCACCCACGTGCCGATCCTCGCCCATGGCGCCGCCAAGCGCGTGCTGATCATCGGCGGCGGTGACGGCGGCATGTTGCGTGAAGTGGCCAAGCACCGCAGCGTCGAGCACATCACCATGGTCGAGATCGACGGCACCGTGGTCGACATGTGCAAGGAGTTCCTGCCTAACCACTCCAAGGGCGCGTTCGATGATCCACGCCTGAACCTGGTGATCGACGACGGCATGCGTTTCGTCGCCACCACCACTGAAAAGTTCGACGTGATCATTTCCGACTCCACCGACCCGATCGGACCGGGGGAAGTGCTGTTCTCGGAAAACTTCTACCAGGCCTGCCACCGCTGCCTGAACGAAGGCGGCATCCTGGTGACCCAGAACGGCACGCCGTTCATGCAGATCGAAGAAGTGAAGACCACCGCCGGTCGCCTGCGCAGCCTGTTCCCGGACTGGCACTTCTACCAGGCCGCCGTGCCGACCTACATCGGTGGCTCGATGACCTTCGCCTGGGGCGCCACCAATACCGCTTATCGCAAGTTGTCCCGCGAAACCCTGCAACAGCGCTTCACGGGCAGCGGCATCATCACCCGCTACTACAATCCTGAAATCCACATCGGCGCCTTCGCCTTGCCGCAATACGTGTTGCAGGCGGTGAACAAGCCAAGTAACGACTGATCTTTCAGTCCACGCACCAAACCTGTGGGAGCGAGCCTGCTCGCGAAGAGGGAGGGTCAGTTGAAATCAAGGTCAACTGACACACCGCGTTCGCGAGCAGGCTCGCCCCCACATTGAATTGCGGCGGAACAAGGCGGAACAATTAGCCAGCTAACAAGGTCGAGATAGAGGTAAGCCCATCCATGGGTTTTATCGAGGAGGCACCAATGCAAAAGTGGAAAGTCACTTTCGTGGATGATCATGGCGAAACCATCAACGAAGTCTTTGAGTGCACCGAGCGCCCGGACTACGAGCGTGCCGCCAAGCTCATCAAGGCCCGGCTTCTTCCTGTCGCCGCCGAACTGGATCTGAACGATCTGGAAGGGCGGACCGCTGATGCGTGCGTCAAAGATCTCAAGTCCCAGAACAGCATTCAAATCCTCGGCATTACTCCAATCTGAACGACACCTCTCGCATTCACATCCGGGCCTTGGCAGAGGCTCTATCTTGAGGCTACTCTGCAAGCGAGATCAGCGAATGAATCGCTAAGGTCTGGTCTTGTCAGCTCCATGCTTGTTTCCCGCCGGCACATCGATTGCCGTCGCTCGCGCTGTTCGGTTGCGGGTGAGGGAGTACGGAAAGTCTATCCATCGTTTTGAGGAGGACGTTTCATGAGCACAGCCTATCAAGAAGACATCAGCAGCAGCGTGCTGCGCCGCATGAAAGAAGGCGGTTTTGACTTTTCGCGGTTTCATCCCATCGAGTTCTACGCCATTTTCCCGGACGAGGAGCGGGCACGCAGGGCGGCAGGTCATTTCCACCGTGGTGAATCCCTGGATGCGCAAGTCAGTGTGCGCGACGATGGCGCCTGGGCGCTGGAGTTGTGCAAGGTCATGTATGCCACCTACGACGACATCGGCGACTTCGAACAGGGTTTCGAAGCAGTGGTCGAGCCTCTGGGCGGCATCATCGAAGGCTGGGGTGTGAAACAGGAGGTACGAGGGCGACTCGCATAACCTTATGAACAGTGACAACCAGCAATGACGGCTGACCTTCGGGTTGGCCGTTTTCATTTAAGGCCTGTAGGAGCTGCCGCAGGCTGCGATCTTTTGATTTTGCTTTCATTTTGACAACGGCAAAAAAAACCGCCCAAAACAGGCGGCTAAAAGGGAAGTTCGGTGAGCTTTTCAGCGAATGCCTGGATTATCCGCACCCGTTGCCAGGCAGTGAAATCAACTCTGGCTATGCTGGTGATAGGCGACCACCACGCCTTGCAATGAAGCGGGGGCAATCAGGTTGGGGCATTTACCGCACAGGATTGGTGCGGCGTGTGTGTCTTGATTATCCAACCGATTGAAATTTAAGCGTTTATGCCGATGGCACGGGCCTTGCGAAGGTCTGGACGTCCGAGTGACAAGGAGTACGGCATGATCCGCACCTATTTTGATGAGATGTACGATGCCGGCGGCCAGGTCCGCCCGCATTATCGGGAGTTTGCCCGTTGGCTGGCCGAAACGCCTGACGAGCTTTTGGCACAACGGCGACGCGAGGCCGATCTGCTGTTTCATCGCGCCGGGATTACTTTCACGCTCTACGGTGATGAGCAAGGGACAGAGCGCCTGATTCCCTTCGACACCATTCCCCGCAGCATCCCCGCCAGCGAATGGCGGATTGTCGAGCGCGGCTGCATCCAGCGGGTCAAGGCGTTGAACATGTTCCTCGCCGACCTTTACCACGAGCAGCGCATCATCAGGGCCGGCATCATTCCGGCCGAGCAGGTGCTGGCCAACGAGCAGTACCAGTTGGCGATGCAGGGCCTGGATCTGCACCGCGATATCTATTCGCACATCTCCGGCGTCGACCTGGTGCGCGACGGCGACGGCACGTATTACGTGCTCGAAGACAATCTGCGTACACCGAGCGGCGTCAGCTACATGCTCGAAGACCGCAAAATGATGATGCGCCTGTTCCCCGAGCTGTTCGCGGCGCAACGCATTGCCCCCATCGACCATTACCCGAACCTGTTGCTCGATACCCTGAAAAGCTCAAGCCCCATCGATAACCCGAGCGTGGTGGTGCTAACGCCGGGGCGCTTCAACAGTGCATTCTTCGAGCATGCGTTCCTGGCGCGGGAAATGGGCGTGGAACTGGTGGAAGGCGCGGACCTGTTCGTGCGTGACGACAAGGTCTACATGCGCACCACCGACGGGCCGAAAGCGGTCGACGTGATTTATCGTCGCCTCGACGACGCCTTCCTCGATCCCCTGGCCTTCAACCCGGAATCGATGCTCGGCGTACCTGGGCTGCTGTCGTCCTACCGTTCCGGCAACGTGGTGCTGGCCAATGCCATAGGCACGGGGGTGGCGGACGACAAGTCGGTGTATCCGTTCGTTACCGACATGATCCGTTTCTACCTCGATGAAGAGCCGATCCTGAAGAACGTTCCTACGTGGCAATGCCGTAATCCGTCTGAGCTTTCCCACGTGCTGGCCAATCTTCCTGAACTGGTGGTCAAGGAAACCCAGGGCTCCGGCGGGTACGGAATGCTGGTGGGGCCGGCAGCGACGGCGGCGGAAATCGAAGCCTTCCGCGCGCGGATCATCGCCAAGCCCCATGCGTATATCGCGCAACCGACGTTGTCGCTATCGACCTGTCCGACCTTTGTCGAAAACGGCATTGCGCCACGCCACATCGACTTGCGGCCGTTTGTCCTGTCGGGTCGTGAAACCCGGGTCGTGCCCGGCGGCTTGACCCGTGTCGCCCTGCGCGAAGGCTCCCTGGTGGTCAACTCCTCCCAGGGCGGCGGAACCAAGGACACCTGGGTGGTCGAGGATTAAAGGAAGCCTGTCATGTTAAGTAGAACTGCCTCGGATTTGTATTGGATGTCGCGTTATCTGGAGCGCGCGGAAAACCTCGCCCGGATGCTCGACATCAGCTATTCGCTGTCGCTGATGCCGCAGGACGGTCGCGGCGACGGTTTGCACGAACTGGCCATGCCGCTGTTGATCACCGGCACCCTGGACGATTACCTGGAGCGCCATGGCGAACTGCATGCCGAACGGCTGTTGCATTTCTTCGCCCTGGATGCGGCCAACCCGGCGAGCATCTACAGCTGCCTCGGTGCCGCTCGGGCCAGCGCCCATGCGGTGCGTGGGCGCATCACCGCCGACATGTGGGAAAACATCAACGCCACCTGGCTGGAAATTCGCGGCATCGCCGAACAGGGTCTCAGTCGCTACGGCATGAGCCGTTTCTGCGAGTGGATCAAGGAACGTTCCCACCTGTTTCGGGGCGCGTCCTACGGCACCATCATGCGTAACGACGCGTTTCGTTTCATTCGTCTGGGGACCTTTATCGAGCGTGCGGACAACACCTTGCGCCTGCTCGATGCCCGCTACGAAATGGCCGGCGATCAGGCCGAAGCGGTCAGCGATGGCACCGCTCACGCGTATTACCAATGGAGCGCGTTGTTGCGGGCGTTGTCGTCGTTCGAGGCCTACACGGAAATCTACCGCGACGCCCCTGGCGCCCGGCATGTCGCCGAATTGCTGTTGCTGCGGGCCGATGTACCGCGATCCCTGCGCGCCTGCACCGAAGAAATCGACCAGATCCTTGCGCAATTGCCGGGGGCCAATGGACGTCCCGCACAACGACTGGCGGCAGAAATGGACGCACGCCTGCGCTACACCGGCATCCATGAAATTCTCGAAGAAGGCCTGCATGCCTGGCTGACCGAGTTCATCCCGCTGGTGCGCCAGTTGGGTAACGCGATTCACAGTTCTTATCTGGAGGCCGCATGAGACTTTCCATTAGCCACGAGACCACCTATCACTACGAAGACAAGGTGCGGGCGAGCATCCAGTATCTGCGTCTGACTCCCCACGACAGCGAGCGCCAGCACGTGCTCAGCTGGCAGCTCGACCTGCCGCGTCCGGTGCGCGCGCAACTCGATCCGTTCGGCAACATCCTGCATGTGCTGACCATGGACGAGCCCCATGAGGCGATCATCATCGGCGCCCGTGGCCAGGTCGATATCGACGAACTGCGTGAGGCCGAACACGAGAGTCAGTCGGCACTGCCGTTTCTGCGCTTCACCCGTTTGACTGAGGCCGACGCCGCTCTGCGGGCGTTCGCCGAGAAGGAATGCAAGCAACGCCGCGATCGCACGGCGCTGATCGATCTGATGCATGGCCTCAACCAGCATATGACCTACACGCCGGGCTCCACGGAAGTGGACACCAGCGCGGCCCAGGCCTTTGCCGGACGCTCTGGCGTGTGTCAGGACCATACCCATGCGTTTCTCGCTTGCACCCGCAGCCTGGGCATTCCTGCGCGTTATGTGTCGGGCTATCTGTACAGCGAAAACAGCGAACACCTGGCCAGCCACGCCTGGGCCGAAGCCTGGCTGGATGATGCCTGGTACAGCTTCGACGTGACCAATGAACTGGCCCGGCCTGAACGTCACCTGAAACTGGCGGTGGGCCTGGATTACCTGGATGCCTGCCCGGTGCGCGGGATGCGCCGGGGCGGCGGGTGTGAGCAGATGCACGCCAAGGTGCTGGTTTCACCGACGCCAGCGCCGGTGATTTCAGTGCAGCAGCAATAATCTGATGGATCACCCTTGTAGGAGCTGCCGCAGGCTGCGATCTTTTGATTTTGATAATAAAGATCAAAAGATCGCAGCCTGCGGCAGCTCCTACGAGGACGTGTGTCAGGGCTTAACCTTGCGCCCGACCATATGCTGCAAATACCCCACCAGCATCTGCAGATCCCCGTCCGGCAACACCTCGGCCGAGAACCCGGGCATCTTCGCCTGTGGCCACTGGCGCAAACTCTGTGGATCGCGGATGTAGCGCTTGAGGAAGTCCGCGCCGAAGTACTCGGTCGGGTTGTACGGAATATTCAGGTCCGGTCCGAATTGCGCGTCCCCGGCGCCATTGAGTCGATGGCAGGCCAGGCAATTCTTCTGGAACAACGCAAATCCCTTGTTCACCGGATCATCCGCCTTCAAGGCCGGATCGGGCAGCAGGGCAGGGAAGCGCTCGGCCACGGGCGACAGGCGTTTGATGCTCGCCACTTGGAACGGCCATTGTTCGGGGCTGATATTGCCGGCCTGCGGATTGCTCCAGACCAGATAGAACGGCCCGGCGCCTGGCTTGCCTTCCGATAGCGGTGGCCAGGGTTTGGCCGGGTCTTCAATCGCCAGCCACGCCTGTGCACCTTGGGTATTGAGCAGCGGTGCCGCAGTCATTTCGGCGGCAAAGCCATCCAGGGCCACGGCTTGCAGGTGGTCCTCAGGCTTGATGCCGGTCAGCAGTACGGACAGCGGCACGGCGCGGTAACTCATGTCCCGTTTGTAGGAAACATCGTTGCTGATGTTGATGGTTTGAACCTGAGGATGCTTGAGCAATTGCTCGGTCTGCCAGGTGCGACTGTTCGCGCCCAGCTCCAGGTTCAGCTGTGCGGCATACAGGGGCGAGCCGAACAGCATGGCCCCGAGCAGAATGAGCATTTTCAAGTGATCGCCGTCCATGTCGTGCAAGTGCCGCAAAGATTGGCACAGCCACGCTGGCCCGGGTAGCGGGCCAGTCACATTTTGAGAGTGGCAATTCAAAAAACTGTGACGCCGTATCTTTTAGACGCGATTAGCCGATGACCTTGGTCAGGTTCGGCAATATCAACAACAGCGTGGTGGCGAAAAGGATGAGCCCGGCTTGACGTACTTTCGATTGTTTGAACATGGCTTGACCGCCTTTTTTGTTATTTCCTGGTGCCTGCCCGCATAGCTCCATGATGGCAGCGCGTTGCACTTCCTGTAGTGACGAGTGCCTCGGCAAAACCCGACGACAACTTCGTACAAGTTCACCTTAGAGCCCGCGTTACGCTTGGTTTAGATCCATTTCGTATGGTGTTCTTGCGATTCGCTTTAAAAAAGGCATGAGGCCTATTGCCAGCTTCTTTGGCGCCCGTTGGCTAGACAGCTTGCTGTCGTGAATCGGTTAATCGGGTAGCTGACTACCGTCCGTCTGAGCGTGAGCGTCAACGTCTGTGAGCGCTGCGGTCATTGAATCAAACGCGGCTCGGGCCAAGAGTGGGCACTCGGTATTTACCCACCTGCACTGCGGTTCGAGGACGTCATGACCCAAGCATTGATTTTCGACGCGTTACGCACGCCCCGTGGCAAAGGCAAGGCCGATGGCGCCTTGCACAGCGTCAAACCGGTGAACCTGGTTGCCGGTTTGCTCACCGCACTGCAACAGCGCACGGCGCTGGACACCAGCCAGGTTGATGATGTGGTGCTCGGCTGCGTGACACCGATTGGCGATCAAGGTTCCGACATCGCCAAGACCGCCGCCCAGGTGGCCGATTGGGATGTCTGCGTGGCGGGAGTACAGATCAACCGGTTCTGTGCTTCGGGGCTGGAGGCCGTGAACCTCGGCGCGATGAAAGTGCGTTCCGGCTTCGAAGACCTGGTGGTGGTCGGTGGTGTCGAGTCGATGTCCCGGGTGCCGATGGGCAGCGATGGCGGGGCCTGGGCGCTGGACCCGGCGACCAACCTGCACAGTCACTTCACGCCACAGGGCGTGGGTGCCGACCTGATCGCCACCCTTGAAGGCTTCAGCCGTCAGGATGTCGATGCCTACGCGCTGCATTCCCAGCAAAAGGCTGCGCGGGCGCGGGCCGACGGTTCGTTCAACAAGTCGCTGGTGCCGGTGCAGGACCAGAACGGCATCATCCTGCTCGATCACGATGAGTTCATCCGCGCCGAATCGACCCTGGAAGGCCTGGGCAAGCTCAAGCCGAGTTTCGAGATGATGGGGCAGATGGGCTTCGATGCCACCGCGCTGCGGGTCTACAGCCATGTCGAGCGGATCAACCATGTGCACACTCCCGGCAACAGTTCAGGAATAGTCGATGGCGCGGCGCTGATGCTCATCGGCTCCGAAGCCAAGGGCCGGGCGCTAGGCTTGCAGCCCCGGGCGCGAATTGTCGCCACGGCAGTCACCAGCACCGATCCGACCATCATGCTCACCGGCCCCGCGCCAGCGACCCGCAAGGCGTTGGCCAAGGCCGGGCTGCGGGTCGAAGACATCGATCTGTTCGAGGTCAACGAGGCGTTTGCGTCGGTGGTGTTGAAATTCATCAAGGACATGGCCGTCGATCCGGACAAGGTCAATGTCAACGGCGGCTCAATCGCCATGGGCCACCCGCTGGGCGCCACCGGTTGCGCCATTCTCGGCACGCTGCTCGATGAACTGGAGGCCCGACGCCTGCGTTACGGCCTCGCGACCCTGTGTGTCGGTGGCGGCATGGGCATTGCCACCATCATCGAACGCCTCTGAGCCCGGACTTCAAGGAATCCAGTTATGAACGAAGCCATTCGTTACGAAAAAGACCAGGACCAGATCGTCGTCCTGACCATCGACATGCCGGGCCAGAGCGCCAACACCATGAACGCGGTGTACCGCGAGGCCATGGCTGACTGCGTTGCGCGCCTGGTGGCCGACAATGACAGCATCGCCGGTGTGATCATCACCTCGGCCAAGAAGACTTTCTTCGCTGGCGGCGATCTCAACGAACTGATCAAGGTCGGCAAACCTCAGGCCAAGGCCTTCTACGACATGGTGCTGAGCCTCAAGGGCCAGTTGCGCACCCTGGAAACCCTCGGCAAGCCGGTGGTCGCGGCGATCAATGGCGCTGCATTGGGTGGCGGCTGGGAAATCTGCCTGGCCTGCCATCACCGCGTGGCGCTGGACAACCCGTCGGTGCAACTCGGCCTGCCGGAAGTCACCCTCGGCCTGCTACCAGGCGGCGGAGGCGTGGTGCGCATGGTGCGCATGCTCGGCCTGGAAAAAGCCCTGCCTTATCTGCTTGAAGGCAAGAAGGTGCGGCCACAACAGGCGTTGCAGGCAGGATTGATCGATGCGCTGGCGAGCGATCACGAAGACCTGTTGGCCAAGGCGCGGGCGTGGATTCTGGCCAATCCGGCGGCGGTGCAGTGCTGGGACGTGAAGGGCTACCAGATACCGGGTGGCACACCGTCAAACCCGAAAGTCGCGCAGATGCTGGCGATTGCACCGTCGATCCTGCGCAGCAAAACCCAGGGCACGATGCCCGCGCCAGAGAAAATCCTCTGTGCGGCGGTCGAGGGCGCCCAGGTGGACTTCGACACGGCGCACCTGATCGAAACCCGCTACTTCACCGAACTGACCACCGGTCAGGTCTCGAAGAACCTGATCGGTACGTTCTGGTTTCAGCTCAACGAAATCAATGCCGGCGGCTCGCGGCCTCAAGGTTTTGCGCCCTATGTCACCCGCAAGGTCGGCGTGCTCGGCGCTGGAATGATGGGCGCCGGTATCGCGTTTGTCAGCGCGTCGGCGGGGATCGAGGTGGTGCTCAAGGACATCAGCCTTGCGGCGGCTGAGAAGGGCAAGGCGCATTCGGCGGCGCTGCTGGACAAGAAAGTCGCTCGCGGACAAATGAGCATCGAGCAACGCGACACCGTTCTGTCACGCATTCAAACCAGCGAAAGCGATGCCGACCTGGCCGGTTGTGACCTGATCATCGAGGCCGTGTTCGAGGATCGGGATTTGAAGGCCAAAGTCTCGTTGGCGGCGCAGAAGGTCGTCGGCGCGGACGCGGTGATCGCCTCCAACACCTCGACCTTGCCGATCAGCGGCCTGGCGTGTGCCGTGCCCGATCAGAGCAAGTTCATCGGCCTGCATTTTTTCAGCCCCGTGGAAAAAATGCCGCTGGTGGAAATCATCAAGGGCGCCAACACCAGCGATGAAACCCTGGCCCGCGGCTTCGATTACGTCCTGCAAATCAAGAAAACCCCGATTGTGGTCAATGACAGCCGCGGTTTCTTCACGTCGCGGGTGTTCGGCACCTTCACCAATGAAGGCATTGCCATGCTGGGTGAGGGCGTGAGCGCGGCGATGATCGAGACTGAAGCGCGCAAGGCCGGCATGCCGGTAGGACCGCTGGCGATCTCTGACGAAGTTTCCCTCAGCCTGATGAACCATATCCGCCTGCAAACGGCCAAGGACCTGCAAGCAGAAGGCAAGCCGCTGACAGAACACCCGGCATTTACCGTGATTGACTTGTTGCTCAATGAGTTCAAGCGTCCGGGCAAGGCTGGCGGTGGAGGTTTCTACGAGTATCCGGCGGGCGGCCAGAAACACCTGTGGCCTGAGTTGAAAACCCGCTTCGAGAAAGCCGACGGGCAGATTTCGCCCAAGGACGTGCGTGATCGTCTGCTGTTCGTGCAAGCCATCGAAACCGTGCGCTGTGTGGAGGAGGGGGTGTTGACCTCGACGGCGGATGCCAACGTTGGCTCGATCTTCGGCATCGGTTTCGCCGCCTGGACCGGCGGTGCGCTGCAGTTCATCAACCAGTACGGCGTGCAGGACTTTGTGGCCCGAGCCCAGTATCTGGCCACACAGTATGGCGAGCGGTTCGCGCCTCCCGCCTTGCTGCTGGAGAAGGCCGCCAAAGGGGAGGCGTTCTAAGGGGGAGATGATGCATTTCGGGGCTTGCCTTGTCACAGCGTTTCAAGGCAGGCTCTGGGGTGTGCATTATTCCCATCACGTGTCAGGTATTTTTTATGTCGTTACGCATCTGCATTCTGGAAACCGACCACCTGCGTCCGGAATTGGTTGACCAATATCAGGGCTACGGGCAGATGTTCAAACACCTGTTTTCGCAGCAGCCGATTGCCGCCGAGTTCACGGTCTACAACGTGGTGCAGGGTGAGTACCCAAGCGACGACCTGACGTTCGACGCCTACCTGGTGACGGGCAGCAAGGCCGACTCTTTCGGCAGCGACCCGTGGATCGAAACCCTCAAGAAATATCTGCTGACCCGCTACGAGCGCGGCGACAAGTTGCTGGGCGTCTGCTTCGGTCATCAGTTGCTGGCGTTGCTGCTCGGTGGCAAGAGCGAGCGTGCGACTCAGGGCTGGGGCGTCGGCACCCACAACTACAAATTGGCCGCCAAGGCGCCATGGATGAACCCGGTCCGCGAAGAATTGACGCTACTGATCAGCCACCAGGATCAGGTCACGTCGCTGCCGGAGAATGCCACGGTCATCGCTTCCAGCGACTTCTGCCCGTTTGCCGCCTACCACATCAACGATCAGGTGCTGTGCTTCCAGGGGCATCCGGAATTCATCCACGACTATTCTCGTGCCCTGCTGGAGATTCGCCAACAGGCACTGGGCGAGCAGGTCTACTCCAAAGGGATCGCGAGCCTGGAACAGGAACACCACGGCACCACGGTTGCCGAGTGGATGATGCGGTTTGTGGCGCACAAGCCAACCGCTGTTTGAAGCTAAAAGCATCGCGAGCAGGCTCGCTCCCACAGTGGATCTTCGGTGTCGCAGAGATCAATGTGGGAGCGAGCCTGCTCGCGAAGGTCGTGAACGATAGCGCGTTGAACCAGGCACACAGCGGCGTCCTTGGGTTTTTCGCGAGCTCGCTCCTACAACCACCCGGACTTCTTGAAACTCGCCCACAAACTCACACAACCCACCGTAATAAACCCCACCACCCCGAAATACCCGTAATGCCAAGTCAACTCTGGCATGTTCTCGAAGTTCATCCCGTAAATCCCCGCCACCGCCGTCGGGAACGCCAGAATCGCCGCCCAAGCGGCAAACTTGCGCTGCACCACGCTCTGGCGTGAGGCTTCCAGCAGTACCCCGACCTCGATGGTCTGGCTGGCAATGTCCGCCAGGGTCGCCAGGTCCTCCATCTGCCGCGTGACATGAATCTGCACATCGCGGAAGTACGGACGCATGTTCTTGTCGATGAATGGAAATCTCAGCTTTTGCAGTTCTTCACCGATCTCCACCATCGGTGCGGCAAACCGGCGCAAACGCAATACATCGCGGCGCAGACTGTGAAGCTTTTGAATATCGTGCTCATTCAGCGAGCCGCACATTACGTTGCTTTCCAGCTCATCTATCTCGGCATGGATCGCTTCGCCCATCGGCTGGTAATTTTCAATCACGAAATCGAGGATGGCATAGAGTACGAAATCTTCCCCATGTTCAAGCAACAGCGGACGTGCCTCACAGCGCTGCCGGACGTAGGCGTAGGACGCCGAGTGACCGTTGCGCGCAGTAATGATGTAGCCATTGCCGGCAAAGATATGCGTCTCGATGAACTTGAGTTTGCCGTCTTCGCGTATTGGCGAATATGTGACGATGAACAGCGCATCGCCGAAGGTTTCCAGCTTCGGGCGACTGTGTTTTTCCAGGGCGTCTTCGATGGCCAGTTCGTGCAGGTTGAACTGGCGTTGCAAGTTATACAGTTCCTCGGCGTTCGGCTCTTCGAGGCCGATCCAGACAAAGTGACCAGGTTTGGCAGCCCAGGCTGCGCCTTCGTCGAGGGTGATATTGGTGACTTTCTTACCAGCGCTGTAAACCGCAGCAGCAACAACTCTACCCATGATCTTGATTCACTTTTTGGCAGCTTTTATTGGACGCTTTCTATTACTAAAGAAGGCCGTGGCAGGCAGTGTTCAGCTTAGCCTTGTCTGCTGCTTGAGAGTCAGTGAAATCTGCGGAGTTCGCCGGCAAAAGCACGCAGGCAAAAGAAAACCCGCACGAGGCGGGCTTCATTCAAGCGGCTTGCAGTTGCCGGTCCATCGATTTGATGCATTCACGCATCTGCTCGCGGCACTGGGCAATCAGCATGGGCATATCGTCCAGGCTCAATCCGGCGGTGGGAATCGCCGGCAACGAACGAATCAGGATTTTCCCGCTGCGCCAGCGGTTCAATCGCATGTGTTTGACGTAACTGCTGACACACACCGGGACGATCGGCACCCCGGCGGCAATGGCCATCTGAAAGGCGCCTTTCTTGAAGGGCAGCAAGTCCTCACCCAGGTTGCGCGTGCCTTCCGGGAAAACCCAGATCGAGGTGTCTTTGTTTTGCAGGGTGTGGGTGGTGGTCAACATCGACTTGCGCGCCTTTTGCGCATTGCCACGGTCGATCAGCACATTGCCGGCCAGCCAGAACAACTGCCCGAACAGCGGTACCCATTTCAGGCTCTTTTTGCCGATGCACACGGTACGGCGGGGCACCACGTTGCCAAACACAAACAGGTCATAGTTGGACTGGTGATTGGCAATGATCACGCAACTGTCAGGTTTATCCATCAATGGCCCGACTTCGGCCTTCACCCGCAAACGCAAAATACACATGGCCGGCCATGCGTACAGGCGTGCGCACAGGCGGCTGTTGTCCGGATTGAATGGCCGGCACAGGCCGAGAATCACCCCCAGCACACCTGCCGCGATAAAGTGCAGGCCCATCAATGACATACGTAACAAAAACAGCATTTACAGGCCCCACCGGGACAAAAGGTGGCGCAGTGTACGGATGTGCACTGTTTTCGGCAATTGCTCCCAGGGAAGTGGGAGATGGCCGATGTTTGAGCTGATGTTTCCGACTATTTGGTCAGATGCGGTCTAGAGCGTTTGCAGACGTTTAACACCGGCATGTATGAAAAAGCCCGACACGACCGTCGGGCTTTTCGTTGAAGCAAATCCGGGCTTAGCCCAAATGTTCCTGATCCTGGATGATCGCGTTGTCCAGGGCCTCCAGCAGTGCTTTGCGCACTTTTAATTTGGTGTTCTTGTGCGCGGTCATGTTGATCTTCTTCAACTGACGAGCCGCCGCCAGTGCCGCGCCTTGCAGTTCTTCAGGCGAGACCACGACATCAAGGAAACCGGCCGCCACGGCGCCTTGTGGATTGAACATCTCGCCGTTGACCACCGAACGCTGCAACGCCACCTTGTTCAGGCGGTCACGGGCAATCTCGATGCCCGCGTGGTGCATGGTCATGCCGATCTGCACTTCGTTCAGGCCAATGCTGAAGGCGCCTTCAACGCCGATGCGATAGTCGGCAGACAACAGCAGGAACGCACCCTTGGCCACCGCATGCCCCGGGCACGCCACGATCACCGGGAAGGGGTGCGACAGCAGGCGGCGGGCCAGGGTCGAACCGGCGGTCACCAGTGCCACGGCTTCCCTGGGGCCGGCCGTCATCACCTTCAGGTCGTAACCGCCAGAGAGAATGCCCGGCTGGCCGGTAATGATCACCACCGCACGATCAGTCACGGCCCGATCCAGCGCAGCGTTGAACTCGGCAATCACATCCGGAGAGATGGCGTTGACCTTGCCATTGCTCAAGGTCAGGGTCGCGATACCGTCTTCGAGATGGTAGGAAATCAACTCACTCATGACGCTATTCCTTTCAATAAAGTTGGGCAGACGTTACCCACCGCCGCAAGCCAGGTAAAGCGCCGTGACTGACCCGCCAGTCACCCTTTGCCCGCCCGCCAAGCGTAGCCCGCCGTGCCTGCTGCGCATTCCCCTCTATATAGAAGAGGGCACGAAGCCGGAGATTGGCCGGTTTGCCATGGCCCGGAACGACCGGAAACGCTGAATCGCGTTAACCGCATGAAAATTCTGAAAAAAATATTTGCCATCGGAAATGCTTTCGACTACATTAGCGCGCCTCGACAGACAGAACTTGTTTGAAGAGATACGGTGAAGTGTCCGAGTGGCTTAAGGAGCACGCCTGGAAAGTGTGTATACAGGAAACTGTATCGAGAGTTCGAATCTCTCCTTCACCGCCACATTCAGTAAACACAAACCCCTGATTTTCCTAGAGAAAGTCGGGGGTTTGTGGTTTTTGGCGTCTGAAAAGAAGACGTATCCCGCCCAAGTTAGGCCAACAAGGTAGTGACCGGCTAAAAACGCAGCAAGCGTAATGCTTTACGCAACTCTCGGAAATTGCCTACAACCCCGGCGAGAGTCCCCCCGATATCCTGTTTGCCGTGCAAAAGCAAAACGCTTCTTCCACACGAAAACGCCGCTTTCCTGTTCTGGATAAGCGGCGTTTTTTTAAGCGTGCGTTAGAGGGTTCTCCCACACATCAGCGATGCATTCTCGGTTGCTAAACCCTTTACGGTATCATGATATAATACCATGAATAATAAACAACTCAGCACCCTCAAAGCCGTATTTTCAAGATCAGCCCCGGCCACAATGGAGTGGTCCCGCATCGAATCCTTGTTCGGCGCTGCAGGGGCCGGAACTATCGAAGGCAATGGTTCGCGAGTACGTTTTGAACTGAATGGCGTGGTGGCCACCTTTCACCGGCCCCACCCCGACAAAGAAGCCAAGCCCTACCAGGTGCGTGACGCCCGGGCTTTCCTTGAACAAGCAGGAGTTACACCGTGAACGTAATGAACTACAACGGCTACTCAGCCCGGATCGAGTACAGCGACGAAGACGGCCTGTTCGTCGGCCACATTGCGGGCATCAAGGATGTTGTCGGGTTTCACGGCGAGTCAGTCAAAGAACTTCGCACCGCATTCGAAGAGGCCGTCACCGATTATCTGGAGACTTGCGCCAAACTAGGTCGGACTCCACAGAAACCCTATTCAGGCCACCTCAGTCTGCGCCTGGCCCCAGCCCTTCACGCGACGGTTGCTGTGAAAGCTCAGTTAGCCCACAAAAGTATCAATCAGTGGGTCGCTGATGTTCTTGATCGCGAGGCCCATGCTTAAACAGTGAACAAGCCAATCCGGCTGTAGACTGCTCAAACTCTTCGAACGGAATCGACATCATGCTCTATCCTCGCGCCCGTTTTCGCGGCGCAGCCAGGCTCATCGCGGCTGTGTCGATAGTTGCCATGTCATCACTGGCCCTTGCATCCGCCCCTGCAACTTTTCCCGACGCCGAAGCCAGCGATCCCGCCAGGCTGGGCTGGATGGCAGGTTCGCCACCCCCCGCTGATCGCACCGTGCGTTTTGAAGACGGCAGCTATTTCCAGTTCCCGGCGATGCGCTGGAGTGTTTCGAATTTTCGGCAACTGATGCCGACGATCAACGTTTCACGCGGTCTGGGTGCTCCGGTTCTTCTGGAGATAGCACTACGCAAAGATATCGACGGGATCAGTTTCGTCCCCCTTGGCGCCAAGGCGCCGATGACCTGGGAGCAATCCCTCGCGGCCACTTACACCGATGGCATTGTGGTGATGCACCGCGGGAAAGTTGTCTACGAACGTTACTTCGGCGTGTTGAAGCCGGACGGCCAGCATGCCGCGATGTCAGTGACCAAGTCCGTGGTCGGCACGCTGGGTGCCATGTTGGTGGCGCAGGGGCGCATCGATGCTCACAAGCGGGTATCCGAATATGTACCGGAACTGAAGGACTCTGCGTTTGGCAGCGCCACGGTACGGCAGGTGCTCGACATGACCACGGGCCTCAAATACAGCGAGGATTACGCGGACCCGAATGCCGAGGTCTGGGCCCATGCCCGGGCAGGCAACCCGTTGCCCAAACCCAAGGGGTATGAGGGACCTCGCAGTTACTACGAGTTTCTGCAGACGGTGCAACCGCAAGGTCAGCACGGCAAAGCATTTGCCTACAAAACCGTCAACACCGACGTGTTGGGCTGGGTCATTGCCCGCGCCACCGGCCGCAATGTTGCGCAACTGCTGTCGGAGAACATCTGGAGCCGATTGGGTGCCGAGCAGGACGGTTATTTCACCGTGGACTCCATCGGCACGCCGTTCGCCGGTGGTGGCCTGAATACGGGGTTACGGGATCCGGCGCGTTTTGGCGAGATGTTGCGTAACGGCGGTCGGTTCAACGGTCAGCAGATCGTGCCAGAGGCAGTGATCGACGATATCCGTGGCGGCGGTGATAGGCAGGCTTTCGCCAAGGCGGGGTACACATTGCTCAAAGGCTGGAGTTACCGGTCGATGTGGTGGGTGACGGACAAGGAGGGCGGGGCGTTCATGGCGCGTGGGGTCCATGGTCAGCGCATCTATGTCGACCCGAAGGCCGAAATGGTCATCGTCCGCTACGCATCCCATCCGGTGGCCAACAACTCGGCCAATGATCCCGTCACTTTGCCGGCGTTTGATGCATTGGCTGAATATCTGAACAGGAAGGAACACCCATGATCATCACCACGACCCACTCCATCGAAGGCCGGCAAATTACCGCCTACCTGGACATCGTCAGCGCCGAGTCGGTGCAAGGGATCAACGTTGTCCGCGACGTGTTTGCCGGGATGCGCGACTTTTTCGGCGGGCGCTCCCAGACACTGGAACGAGCGTTGAAGGAAGCACGCATTCAGGCCACCGATGAAATCAAGGAGCGGGCGCAGGCGCTTCAGGCGGACGCGGTGGTCGGGCTTGATTATGAGATCAGCATGCCGGCCGGCAAGGGTGGGATGGTCGTGGTGTTTGTGACCGGGACGGCGGTCAAGCTGAGGTAAAAGGTGAGAAGCCATTCGTCGGTGACGGGGAAATCCGAACGGCAGGTCCGTTAGTGACCGGCTAGTCTGAAAAACCTTGGCGATCGATATTCTTTCAGGCAAAGGGCTTGCCGGTGTCGATTGCGCTTTTGAAAGGGGTGAAGAGATGGCTGATCCGTATATCGAGGACGATGGCGCAGAATTTCCGATCAACAACTCCGTGCGGTGTGGTCAGACCCAGTATGTGGCCAGTTTCGGCGAGGACCAGACTGAGGTCGACAAGATCAAGACCAGGGCGTGCCGGGTACTGAAGGGCAAATTTTTACCCAAGGTGACAGCACCGGTCAGGAAGTAACCGAACGTCAGGCAGACCCCGTCATAGAGCGGGGTTTTTCATGCCTGAAAAGTTTTATGACAATTTTTTTGAAAAGGGTGATTTTTCACAAACTTTTCACAGTGCCCTCCTTAATCTCGACTCATCCGTTAGAAAGCAACACCTGGCCCGTTTCCCCAGCGGGCTTTTTTTTGTCCGCGATAAAACCTTTTCGCTAAACGCTGTCCAACCGTCGCCAATCGCGAAGTTGGACCGGCGTGCTGGACTTTATCCGCGCAAAAGCATTCAATCTCGCCCCCCTTTTTGTGTACCCCTATTTTTTGAGGTTTTTGTCATGCGTTTAACTCTGCCTGCTCTGGTTCTGGGGCTTCTGGTTGCTCAAGGTGCAATGGCTGGCGACGGCACTGCCGCGCTGGGCGGCGGCTTGGGCGGCGCATTGGGTAACGTGGTCGGCCAGAAGATGGGCGGCAGCACTGGCGCCGCGATTGGTGCGGGCGTCGCTGGCGCGGCGGGCAGCGCAGTTGCCGCAAAAAAAGGTCATCGCACCAGCGCTGCTATCGGTGGCGGTGTCGGCGCGGCCGGTGGTTCGGTGATCGGCAATAGCCTCGGCGGCAAGTCCGGTGCCACCATCGGTGCAGGCCTGGGCGGCGCATTGGGCGGCGGCGTAGGCAGCAACCTGGCCAATGGTCACAAGCGTCACTGATCCTGATTCAGATTTGGAAAGAGCCCGGCCTGATGCCGGGCTTTTTCATTTATGAACGTTTCACGCCGCAGCAGCTCAAATCTTCCATACCCTGGAAGAATGCGAGGCGTGCCATGAACCCGAAAACCAACGGCAAAAAAAACGGAAGCCTGAATGCTCGACTATTGATGGTGCCTGCGATTGTTTTTGGATTGCTGATCTCTCAGGTGGCGCTGGCGGGAGGTAATGGAGATGCCGCGGTAGGCGGTGGTCTTGGTGGGGTGTTGGGCAACGTTGTCGGTGGCCAGGTGGGTGGCAGCACGGGGGCAGCGATTGGTGCAGGTGTCGGCGGAGCGGCCGGTAGTGCCATTGCCGCGCCCAAGCGCAGTCGCACCGAGGCGGCGGTAGGCGGTGGTTTGGGCGCGGCGGGTGGATCGGTGGTCGGCAACAGTCTTGGCGGTTCGACCGGATCGGCTATCGGCGCAGGCTTGGGTGGTGCAGCCGGCGGTGCGGTCGGCAATGATCTGGGGAGCGACAGCGGTCATTCCCATTCCGGTAACGGTCATAAACACTCGAACAAGCACCACAAAAAGCATCACTAGTTGAGCGAGGCATCCCATGACTGCGAAAAGCGAAGGCAAGGAAGAAAAGGGCCCGAGCGGACTGCCATCTATCAACGATCCCGGCAATGAAGATCCGGGATCGCTGATGGATGATGCGACGGTGCCGCTTAACGATGCTGATGATTTGGGCGATGTGGGGAATATTGAGTTTGAGGATGAGGAAGAGGACGAAGATTGATCGAGCCGAGTTGGCGGATTCACCGGTTGTCCAACTGATCGAACGCGTCCATCGCCCGGTCCTCGCCAGGTCGTGATCTGCACCTCAGTTCACACGGGAGGTGCGATATGAACACTGATCGGAAAGTCCCTGACGTTGATGAAACACCGGAGTATCCGCTGCCGTCGCCTACCGATTCCTTGAGCCGCGACCAACGACCGCCGGACGATGATGATGCAGGTGTGGAGCAGGTTCCGAGCGACGACGATATCGAGGCCGATCCAGAAGAACGGGACGATGGCGCGGCTTAGCTAGCCATTACGAAGCGACAGTGAGCAAGCCCGGTCCCGATTGCTTCTTTAAAGCGTCGGTCCGAGGGGTTCAAATCCGGTTACAAAAACTTCCCGTGGCTCCCGTGAGTCTCCGCGGTACAGGTATTTATTCGAAGGTTTTGGAGAGGGCGCATCAGGCTCTCCCTCATCAACCTTTACCCCTCTTTCCCGATGTGGCGCCGAGCATCCCTGCGTGTTCGCCTGCGGGCAATTCCCGCCCAACCCCAATGGATCCACCCACCCCGTCGGGTTCCGGGTGTACCGATACGGGTTCAACCCACCGGCCAGCTTGACCGGATCCGGCGTCAGATAACGACCGATGTCCGGATGGTAGTAGCGATGGCGGTTGTAGTGCAGACCGCTCTCGGCGTCCAAGTATTGCCCCTGAAACCGTAGCGGCTGTTCGAGTCGTTCACCGTCGCCGTGGCTCACTTCGCGGAGTTTGCCGTGGGCGGTGTATTTGGCCGACCAGACGATGGCTCCACCGTAGCTGGTCAGTTCCTGCGGGGTTCCAAGGTGGTCGAGCTGGTAGTAGAACGGGCAGACGTCTGCCCGGCCCTTGCCGTCGAGTAGCGCCAGCGGGCGGAAGCTGCCGGGTTCGTAAACGTAACTGCGGTAGTGCCTGGGAGCGCTTTCGGCGATGAGCTGGTCGCCTTGCCAGAAGAATTGCGTGGTCTGGCCGTCGACGGTTTTGCGGGTGCGCCGGCCGAAGGCGTCGTAGCGGTAGCTGACACTTTTACCGTCCGGGGTGCTGACGCTGATCAGGCGGTGCTGGCTGTCGTAGGTGTATTGGGTGACCTGGCGCGGCATCCCGCGGCGTTCACGGATCAGGTTGCCAAAGGCGTCGTAGACGTAGTGGCTGTTGCAGTGGCGGCGCAGACGGTTGCCCTGGAGCACGAACGGGCCCGGACGACCGTGGATCAGCAGGTTGCCGGCCGGGTCATGGTTGAAGTTCTCCGCGAACGGGTCGCGGGCGTGGCGTACGCCGGTCAGGCGGTCGAGCGCATCGTATTGATAGTGGCGTTGGCCGTAACGGCTGTCGGCAATCTGCAGGAGATTGCCCTTGGCGCTGTAGACATACTCGCGGCGGTACAGCGGTCGTTGCTTTTGGCTGACGGCATGGAGCTGCAAACGGCCTTGCTCGTCGTAGGCGTAATCGCTGAGCAGCAGGCCCTGTTGGCGTTGCTGTTCGCGCCCGCCGACACAACGGTGGCTGGTCAGGCGCGTGCCATTGAGATCAATGGCAGTGAGGATGCCCCCCTTGGCGTGGTGGTAGACAAGGACACAGCCGTCCGGCAGACGCAGCCGCTTGAGTCGACCGCAGGCATCGTAGCCGTAACGCAGGGTGCCCCAGCCCTGATGCTCGGTAATCAGCCGGCCCAGGCGGTCGTATTCGAACGCCAGCGGATGGTCCTGACCGTCATCCACGCGGACCAGTCGCCCGAAGTTGTCGTAGTGGTACTCGACCCTGGCCCCGTCGGGCAGGGTCTTGAGCAATAAGCGCCCGGCGCTGTCGCGTTGGTACTGTGTGACGAGTTGCGAACCGTCGTCGCCGAACTCGGTTTTCTCCAGCAACCGGCCATTACAGTCATGCGCATAGGTGGTACGACGGCCATCGAAGCCGGTTTCCTGTCGGATCAATCCGCCCGGCGTGTAGTCCAGCCGATAGGTGTCGCCGACCTCGTTTTCGATCTCGGTGAGCAACAGTTGCGCATGGTCGTAGCCGTACTTCAGTGCGCTGCCGTCGGGGTTGATCCGACGGCTGACCAAGTGCAGGTCGTCGGCGTATTCGTAGCGGGTTACCCGTCCCAGTTCGTCGGTTTCGGCGGTGACCTGGCTGTAGGCGTTGTAGCGATAGACACGGCAGGCACCGGTGGGCAGCGTGGTCCTGGTCAGTCGCCCCACGGCGTCCCACTCATAGCCGGTGACGGCACCGTGTTCGTCCTGCCGGGTAATCCGCCGGCCCAGCACATCGTAGGAAAAAGTGCGCTGGGCACCGTCCGGCAAGGTTTCCTCCAACAGTTGCCCCAAGGCGTTCCAGACAAACCGGTGACCGCTCTGGTCGGGGAAGCGGATCGTCAGCAAGCGCCCCTGCGGGTCGTAGAAATAGCGGGTGATCTGCCCGTCGGGATCGGAGACGGCAGTGATATCGCCCTGGGCATTGCGCTGACAGGTCCACGTCGCCTGACCACGGGTGAGGGTGCGCAGGAAGCCGTGGCGATAGTCGCAGGACATTGGCGCCTCATCGGGCGCAAGCTGCGCGATCAGCCGGCCGGCTTCGTCATAGTGGTACTCGGTGACGGCGCCGAGGGCGTCCTGCTCGGCGATCAGGCGGCCCTGATCGTCGTAGGCCCTGTGCAGCTCACCGCCGTCGGGCCCGACCTGGCGCACCAACCGTGCGCGGTTGTCATGAACGTAAACCTCTTCGCTACCGTCGGCGCTGTTCACTGTCACGCAGCCTTGATCGTCCCAGGCGTAACGCGCCTCCATCTGCGTAAACGAGGCCCAATGATGGATGCAGCGGGCTGCCTTGCCGCAGCGTTCCCATGCCCAGAAGAAACTCGCGCCGCCGGCCAGTTGCCGTTGCAGGATGACGTGCTGCTCGTCGTAGTCATAACGCTCGCTTTCACCTGCGGCGTTGGTTGCCTCGATCAAGCGCTGGCGGGCGTCGTAGCGGTAGTTGACCAGTGTCTGTTCGGTGCGCCAGGTGTTCGCCTCGGGGTCGCCGCGCTGAAACACCTGATAGTCGACGGCCACCAGGTGCTTGAGGTCGTAACGCAGCAGCAAGGCGCGGTCGGCGCCGTTGTCCAGGCGTTGGATCCGGTCACAGCGGTCCCGCTGCACCGTCAGGCGGTTGCCGTAGGCGTCGCTGATCGCGCTGAGCCGGCCGTCATGAAAGTGGTAGAACCGCGCGCGCTCGCCGGCCAGGGCGAGGATCAGTTCGTCCGGCTCCTCGCCGAGGTAAATCGCCGCCCGCGACAGGCTGTTGTGGATCACCGGGCGCTCTGCCGTCGGCCGGGGAAAGGGCGTGCGGCGGTTTTCGGGGTCGATCCACAGCACTTGCTCGCCGTGGAGTTCCAGGTGCTGGGACAGCGAATGGCTCCAGCCAAAACCGAGGCCGCTGTCGATTTCGACGGCACTGGTGCGATAGAGACGGGTGAAGTCGAAGGGCAGGATCCCGTCGAGGGTGCCGTCGGTGAGGGGCAGCAGTCCTTCGCCGGTAACCATCGACACAGTGCCGTTGTGGGTGGCAGTGCGCTCGACGGTTTCTGCACTGTAGCCGTTGGGGTTTTTCGCCTGTCTGGAGGCGTCCTCGTGGCGTTCATGCCTGCCGGAGCGAAGTGTCAGGGGACCGCTGGCGGGGCATGCCAATACCTCTTGGGGATCGAACATCTGCTGTCTTTCGCTTGGCGGAGTGTGGAGCGCGAAACTCTGCGGGGGATCGGCAAGGAAAGAAGTCGGGAAAGGTGGCGCTTGCTGTAGGGCAATTCGCTTAATCGCGGAGGACCATTCGGCGTCGATCGGGATTTGATCATTGCCCTGAGCCGGCGGTGCTCGCTATGCTGCTGAATCCTTTAATCCATGGGGCATCGGCCGTACCTGAGCTGCCCCGGATGCCTTAGAAAACGGATCAGATGCGATGAATGCACCACTGAAAGCATTCGGCCCGATCAAGGCCGTGATTTTCGATATGGACGGCTTGTTGCTGGATACAGAGGGCATCTACACCGAAGTCACGTCCATCATTGCCGCGCGTTACGGCCGGACGTTCGACTGGAGCATCAAACAGAACATCATTGGCCGGGGCGCGGGCGATTTGGCGCGCTATGTGGTTGAAGCGCTGGACTTGCCGATCACGGCGCAAGAATTTCTGGTGATCCGCGAGCCGCTGATGCGCGAGCGTTTTCCTACCGCGCAGGCAATGCCTGGCGCGCAGGAGCTGGTACGGCATCTGAAGGCCAACAACATTCCCATTGCCGTGGGCACCAGTTCTTCGAGTCAGTCATTCGGCCAGAAAACCACCTTGCACCGCGACTGGTTCGCCTTGTTCGACTTCATCGTCACCGCCGATGACCCCGAGGTGGGCGCGGCCAAACCGGCACCGGATATTTTCCTGACGGCGGCGCGGCGTCTGGGGGTTGCACCGGAAGATTGCCTGGTGTTCGAGGATTCGCCTTTTGGTGTCACCGCGGCGAAAGCGGCGGGGATGACGGCGATTGCAATCCCGGATGCGGCAATGGCCGACGCAAAGTACGCACATGCTGATGGCATTCTTCGTACGCTGAAGGGGTTTGTGCCGAGTGCTTTTGGTTTGCCGGCGCTAGAGTGGGCCTAGCAAAAAAGACGGGGTGACTCTGGCAAATGTGGGAGCGAGCCTGCTCGCGAAAGCGGTGTTTCAGACAACATCAACGTGTCTGATACTCCCTCTTCGCGAGCAGGCTCGCTCCCACAGTTATTGCGGTTGGCTGACACGCATCAGGCGCCGAAACCACCGTCGATGGTCAGGCTGGCTCCCGTGATGTAGCCGGCTTCAGGGCTGACGAGGTAGGCGACGAAGCTGGCGATCTCTTCGGCCTTGCCGTAACGGCCCACGGCCATCAACGGGATCAGGCTTTCCGCAAAGTCACCCTCGGCCGGATTCATGTCGGTATCGACCGGGCCCGGTTGCACGTTATTGATGGTGATGCCTTGCGGACCGAGATCACGGGCCAGGCCTTTGGTCAGGCCGACCAGCGCCGACTTGCTCATTGCGTACGGGCCGCCACCGGCGAAGGGCATGCGGTCGGCGTTGGTGCTGCCGATGTTGATGATGCGACCACCTTCGGTCATGTGTCTGGCGGCGGCCTGGGTGGCGATGAACACGCTGCGTACGTTGATGGCCAGGGTCTGGTCGAAGTCTTCGAGTTTGAACTCGGCCAGCGGTGCAACCGCCAGTACGCCGGCATTGTTGACCAGGATATCCAGGCGACCGAAGGCTTCTACCGTGGCGGACACGGCACCGCGGATCGCGTCGGCGTCAGCGCTGTCGGCCTTGATGGCCAGGGCCTTGCCGCCCTTGGCGGTGATGCTGTCTTGCAGTTCTTCGGCCTTGGCCGTGGAGCTGACGTAAGTGAAGGCAACGGTCGCGCCTTCAGCGGCCAAGCGCTTGACGATGGCGGCACCGATACCGCGGGAACCACCTTGAATCAATGCCACTTTGCCGCTGAGGTTCTGAGTAGTCATGTCGATCTCCAAGTCCCGAGGCGAGATGTCCCGGTTGATGGCGCCTAGTATCGATTCAGGATTACCTGCTGTGTAGACCATAATTGCGATAGTCTGTGTAAACCAAAAGTTTATAGTGGCGCCTATGGAAACCTTCAGCAGTATCGAATGCTTTGTGCGCAGTGCCGAGGTCGGCAGCTTTGCTGAAGCGGCGCGTCGCTTGAGTCTGACACCGGCGGCGGTGGGCAAGAGCGTTGCCAAGCTCGAGGCGCGCCTGGGTGTCAGGTTGTTCCAGCGCAGCACTCGCAGCCTGACCCTGACGGAGGCCGGTCAGTTGTTTCTCGGCGAAGTCAGCGGCAGCCTGCACACGATCCAGAATGCCGTGGCCAATCTCGCCAGCGCCGGAGGGCAGCCGGCGGGCACCCTGAAAGTCAGCATGGGGACGGTATTTGGCTGCCTGTACATTGTGCCGATGCTCGGCGAGTTTCTGCGGCGATTCCCGGCGATCAACCCGGACTGGCACTTCGACAACCGCCAGGTCGATCTGATCGGGCAGGGCTTTGATGCGGCAATCGGCGGCGGCTTCGAATTGCCTCAAGGCGTGGTGGCCCGCCGGCTGAGTCCGGCGCATCGGGTGTTGGTGGCTACGCAGGACTACCTGGAGACACACGCGGCGATCAGCGAGCCGGATGACCTCAAGCACCATGACGGGATTCTGATCCGTTCGCCGCAAACCGGTCGGGTGCGCTCCTGGCAGTTGACCCACCGCAATCAGCAACACAGCCCGTTGACGCTCAAGGCGCGGATGACCATGAGCGATTCCGAGGCCGCCTGCGCCACGGCCGCGCAGGGTCTGGGCATTGCGCTGGTGAGCATGCCGTTTGCCTCGGGCTATCTGGAGTCGGGCAGGTTGCAGCGGGTGTTGCCGGACTGGTACATCGACGACGGCTACACCTCCATCTATTACGCCGAACACAAACTGCTGCCCGGCAAGACCCGGGCGTTTGTCGATTTCATCATTGAGCAGTTTGCCGAGCGGGGGTTGGGGCAGAGGTTTAGTGCTGTTTGAGCAAGTCTTGAAACCGTGGGGCGGCCATCGCGAGCCTGCTCGCGATGAACGATAACGCGGTCTACCGGGCAAACCGTGCCGGCCAACCAATGATGTTTTTCGGCCGCGGCGTCGCATAGGTTCGCACTTTCGACGTCGACAGGCCCAAGCGCACCAGCGACTCGGCAATGGTCACCGCCGCTGTCACCCCATCCACCACCGGTACCCCGGTGCGTCGGCGAATCTGCTCGTCCAGTCCGGCCATGCCGCCGCAGCCCAGGCAAATCACTTCGGCCTTGTCCTGGGTCACCGCCAGTTCGGCCTGATGCACGATGGCCTCCAGTGCGCGCTGCGGTTCGTGCTCCAGTTCCAGCACTGCCAAACCACTGGCCCGTACCGAGGCGCAACGATCCCAGAGGCCGGAGAGCTTGAGGCGATCTTCGATCAGCGGCACGGTACGGTCGAGGGTGGTGACCACGGAATAGGCGTGGCCGAGAAGCATCGCCGTGCTGGCGGCAGCATCGGTGATGTCCACCACCGGCACATTGAGCAGTTCCTGCAGGCCTTCACGACCGTGCTCGCCGTAACCGGCCTGGATCACGGCGTCGAATGGCTGGTCGTAGGACATCACCCGGTCCATGACCGCGATGGCCGCGAGGTAACTTTCGAAGTTGCCTTCGATGGAGTCGGCGCCGAAGTGCGGGGTGAGGCCGACGATTTCCGTGCCGGGCGACGCGACGGCCTGCGCCGAGCGGGCGATGGCCTGGGTGATGGATTCGGTGGTGTTGACGTTGACCACGAGAATGCGCATGGGGAGTCCTTATTGCGGATGGTTCTGCGGCCCGACATTGCCGGGCCTCCATGGAGTTAATGGCTGACGTTTTCGACCGCGATGGCTTCGCCGCTGACATCGGCGTAGTGCGGTTGGCGCTTGGCGATGATCAGATAGAGCATCCCGGCGATGCCGGCACCAATCAGCCAGGAGAACGGCGATACGCTGTGGAACCCCGGCACCAGGGCCAGGACGATGGCGATCAGGGCGGCAGGAATGAACGCCGCCACGGCGCGCAAATTGACCCCGCGGCTGTAGTAATAAGGGCCGTTCGGGTCTTCGCTGTACAACTGCGGCACGTTGACCTGGCCTTTTCGAATCAACCAGTAGTCGACCATGATCACCCCGTACAACGGGCCGAGCAGGGCGCCGAGGCCGGACAGGAAATACACGATCACCAGCGGACTGTTGTAGAGGTTCCAGGGCAGGATCAGCACGGCGATAGTCGCGCTGATCAACCCGGCGCGGCGGAAAGTCAGGTACTTGGGCGCCAGGTTGCTGAGCACGAACGCCGGGGCGACGAAGTTGGCCATGATGTTCACCGCCACGGTGACGATCAGGAACGCCAGGCAGCCGAGCACCAGGAAGAAGGTGTTGGGGATCGAGGCGATGATCTCGGTCGGGCTTTCGATGATCCGGCCATTGATCTGAAATTGCGCGCCGCACAGCAGGACCGTGATGCTGGCGAACACCAGAATATTCACCGGCAAGCCCCAGAAATTTCCGACCTTGATGGTCTTGCGGCACGGCGAAGATCGGGCGAAGTCGCAGAAGTTGAGGATCAAGGTGCCGTAGATCGCCAGCCACAGTGCGCCACCGGCAAAGATGTTGCGCCACATCTCGCCGCCAGTCAGCGGCTCGCGGATCGACCAGGCAATCGTCGCATCGGCCTGGGCGTACATCCACGCGGCGAGGGCGGCGACGGTCAGCAGAATCACCGGGCCGGCAAACGCCTCGTAGCGCCGCACCATCTCCATGCCATAGGCAAGGATCGCCAGTTGCACGAACCAGATCGCGACGAAACACACCCAGCCCAGGGTCGACAGGCCGAGGATCGAGTCGTGGTCGTAGTCGGCGAACCCGGGATGGACCGCCGTCAACAACACGCGAAAGACCACGGACGCAAGGTACGTCTGGATACCGAACCAGGCGATGGCGATCACGGCGCGGATCAATGCAGGAATCTGCGCACCGTGAATGCCGAAACTGATCCGGCTGATGACCGGAAACGGCACCCCGGTTTTCTGGCCCATGTAGCCAGACAGGTTCATGAAGAAGTAAACCAGCGCCGCGCCGATCCCCAGGGACAACAGGATCTGCCAGCCGCCCAGGCCAAGGGCATACAGGCCGATGGCAAACGAGTAGTTGGCAATGTTGTGCACATCGTTGGTCCACAGGGCAAAGATGCTGTAGCGGCCCCAGCGCCGGCCTTCGGACTTGGTCGGTGCCAGGTCCTTGTTGTGCAATCGGGGACTGAGCACCACGGGGGCGTGATGCGCCTGATTGTGGGTGGAATGGGAGGAGGGTAGATCCAGCGCGATGTTGTTATTGGAGAGACTAGTACGCATTCCGGCAGGCTCCTGATGTTCGACGCCGCGATGACTGTGCATGAGCGTTGGCTCGACAAATCTTCGTCGCGGGTGGCGAATATCATTGGTTACGGGGCATCTGCAGCCTGTACGGGATAGGGCGCTTCAGGCTTGCGGATCTAAAGTGTGTGTATGTTTTGATTTGATTGTATACAAAACATGTATGCACTTAAGCCAGATCCATGCCAGTCGCGATTCTATAAAAACCAGTGCTCATTTCGTTTTGTTATCGATAACGGATAAATGACTGAAAAATAGAAAATTTAAATTGACCGATTGAACAGGTATTTATTTTTTGAGAGGGGGATGCAGGCGAGGTGATGAGAAAGGAGATGTAACTTTTTGGGGCGCTGAAACTAAAAGTGCACACACAAATGGCACCGATGGTGACATTCGTGTGTACACATTTTTTGAGGGCTGACACATGACCAATGTGGGGATTTCACAAGGCTTGGGATCAGCCTTTCGACTTGCTGATGATATTCCCCGCATGCAGCCCGCACTCCTTCTGCGTCGCTTCTTCCCACCACCAGCGGCCTTCGCGCTCGTGCTGGTTCGGCAGTACCGGGCGGGTGCAGGGCTCGCAGCCGATGCTGATGAAACCGCGTTCGTGCAGGCTGTTGTACGGCAGTTCCAGCATGCGGATGTAGCCCCAGATCTCTTCGCTGGTCATTTGCGCCAGCGGGTTGAACTTGTACAGGGTGCGTTCCGGGGTGGAGAACGCGGTGTCGATTTCCATCACCGCGACGGCGCTGCGGGTCCCGGGGCTCTGGTCCCGGCGCTGGCCGGTGGCCCAGGCTTTCACGCCGGACAGCTTGCGGCGCAGCGGTTCGATCTTGCGGATGCCGCAGCATTCGCCATGGCCGTCCTTGTAGAAACTGAACAGGCCTTTTTCCTTAACGAACGGTTCGAGTTTGGTGTGGTCCGGCGACACCAGTTCGATGTCGATCTTGTAGTGCTCGCGCACCTGATCGATGAAGCGGTAGGTCTCGGGGTGCAGGCGGCCGGTGTCGAGGCTGAACACCTTGACGTTCTTGTTCAGCTTCCAGGCCATGTCCACCAGCACCACGTCTTCGGCGCCGCTGAAAGATATCCACAGGTCATCGCCGAACTCGGCAAAAGCGAATTTCAGAATGTCCTGGGCGGACTTGTTGGCATAGGTCGTGGCGAGTTCCACGACGTCGAACGTTGGGCTCATCAGGGCGGCTTCCTACAGGTCGGTGGCGCTGGGCGCTCTATATGGGGTCGATGGTAACAAAAAGCTGCACGGGCCGGGGCATCCTCTGCGTTGCGCAGGCAGGCCCGAGTCGCTAGAGTTCGGCAGTCTTTTTGCTCGCTCGACTCAATAATCAATACAAATGGGAGTGTCTTGTGGAAATTGCCTGTCTGGATCTTGAAGGTGTGCTGGTTCCGGAAATCTGGATCGCCTTCGCCGAAAAAACCGGGATCGAATCCCTCAGGGCCACCACCCGGGACATTCCCGACTACGACGTACTGATGAAGCAGCGCCTGCGGATTCTCGACGAGCACGGCCTGAAGCTCTCCGACATTCAGGAAGTGATCGCCACGCTTAAGCCGCTGGACGGCGCCATCGAGTTCGTCGACTGGCTGCGCGAGCGCTTCCAGGTGGTGATCCTGTCGGACACCTTCTATGAGTTCTCCCAGCCGCTGATGCGCCAGCTGGGCTTCCCTACCTTGCTCTGCCATCGTCTGATTACTGACGGCAGCGGGCGAGTCACTGACTATCAACTGCGTCAGAAAGATCCCAAGCGTCAGTCGGTCCTGGCCTTCAAGAGCCTCTACTACCGGGTGATCGCGGCAGGGGATTCCTACAACGACACCACAATGCTGGGCGAGGCCGATGCCGGGATTCTGTTTCATGCGCCGGACAACGTGATTGCGCAATTCCCGCAGTTCCCGGCGGTGCATACGTTTGAAGAGCTGAAGCAGGAGTTCATCAAGGCTTCGAACCGGACGTTGAGTCTGTAGTCGCCTGGTCTGACGCCTTCGCGGGCAAGCCCGCTCCCACAGGTATTGCGGCGAACCTGTGGGAGCGAGCCTGCTCGCGATGCTTTTAAAGGTTCTGCAAAGTGTCGAGCAGCACCTTCACCTTGGTAATCGATTCCTGATACTCAGCCTGCCACTCCGAATCCGCAACAATCCCGCCACCGCCCCAGCAACACACCTGCCCGTCCTTGACCAGCAAACTGCGGATGGCGATGGAACTGTCCATCTCGCCGCGCACGTCCAGGTACAGCAACGAACCGCAATACAGGCCACGCCGGGTCGGCTCCAGTTCGTCGATGATCTGCATGGCACGAATCTTTGGCGCGCCGGTAATCGAGCCGCCGGGGAAGCTGCCGGCGATCAGGTCCAGCGCATCGCGCTCATCCGCCAGTTCACCGGTGACGCTGCTTACCAGGTGGTGCACGTTCGGATAGCTTTCCAGGCTGAACAGTTCCGGCACCCGTACCGAGCCGGTGCGGCAGGTGCGACCGAGGTCATTGCGCAGCAGGTCGACAATCATCAGGTTTTCCGCGCGGTCCTTGGGGCTGGCCAGCAATTCGGCGGCGTTCGCGGCGTCTTGCTCTGGCGTCAGGCCCCGCGGGCGAGTGCCCTTGATCGGGCGGGTTTCCACATGGCCCTGGCTGACTTTGACGAAGCGTTCCGGCGACAGGCTGAGTACGGCATCGCCATCAGGCAAGCTCTGGAAGCCGGAAAAAGGCGTCGGGCACGCAGCGCGCAGCGCGCAGTAAGCGGCCCACGAATCACCCTGGCAGGGCGCGCGAAACCGTTGGGCGAAATTGACCTGGTAACAGTCGCCGGCCTGAATGTACTGCTGGATGCGCTCGATGGCCTGTTGATACTCGTCAGCGCTCAACTCGGCAGTCATCGGGGTGAGCAGTTTGAAGGGCGCGGACACTTGCGGTGCAGGCTGGCTGAACAGTTCGATCAGGCGCTGGCGCTCGCTGTCGGGCAGGGACGGGTGGAACACCAATTGACTGGTCAGCGACAGGTGATCGCTGATCAATGCCCAGCCGTACAAGCCGAAACGCGCGTCGGGCAAATGCAGGTCGTCACGGGCCTGGCTCGGCAGGCGCTCCAGATGTCGGCCGAAGTCGTAACTCAGGTAGCCGATCAACCCACCGGCAAACGGCAACTCGTAAGGTGCCGGCAGACTGGCTTCGCCCAGGCGTGTCAGGTTATCGCGCAGGCGTTGCAGGAAAGCGTCGCCACTTTCGTCGGGCGATACCGTCAGTTGCTCCAATGGCCAGGCGCTGAGCAGGTCATAGCGACCACGGTCGGCGCTGGGGCGGCCACTGTCGAGCAGGACGGCACCGGGTGCATGGCGAATCGCCGCGAAATATTCGGCGGGGTTGGCGCGATAGGGCAGCGGGTGTACGGAGCAGGTCAACATGGGCGGGGGAAGTCAGCCATCGAGGCGGGGTGGCGATTGTAGTCCTCTGCAGGATTTGGTCCTAGAGGGATGTCGGAAAGAAGCATGTGGCCGCACACTCTTGTGGCGAGGAGGCAAGCCCCCTCGCCACAAAAGATCAGCCTTCGACTGCAGGAATATGCCCAAACATCTCCTGCACAAACGCCATGCGCTCTTCGACCGTTTCGGTCACGCTACGAGCCTTGAGGTCTTCCAGCCGCGCCTCGACCGCATGAGTACGCAACGTCAGGCCGCAGTCATTGGCAATCTGGATATTCAGCCCAGGCCGGGCGTTGAGCTCCAGAATCAGCGGGCCTTTTTCCTGGTCCAGGACCATGTCGACACCGATGTAGCCCAAGCCGCACAACTCATAACAGCCAGCGGCGAGTTTCATGAAACCGTCCCAGTAGGGCAGTTGCACGCCATCCACCGCGTTCGTGGTGTCCGGGTGTTTGTTGATGATGTTGTTCAGCCAGGTGCCGCGCAGGGTCAGGCCGGTGGCCAGGTCCACGCCGACACCGATGGCGCCCTGGTGCAGGTTGGCCTTGCCGTTGGACTGGCGCGTCGGCAGGCGCAACATGGCCATCACCGGGTAGCCCATCAAAACAATGATGCGAATGTCCGGTACGCCTTCATAGCTGATGCTCTTGAAGATCTGGTCCGGAATCACCCGGTATTCGATCAGCGCCCGGTCGCGGTGACCGCCCAGGGAGTACAGGCCGGTCAGGATGCTGGAAACCTGGTGCTCGATTTCTTCATGGCTGATAATCCGGCCGGACACCGTGCGATAACGCCCTTCAAAGCGGTCGGCGATGACCAGGATGCCATCGCCGCCAGCGCCCTGGGCCGGTTTGATCACGAAGTCACTGCGTGCGCCGATGATCTCTTCGAGATTGTCGATTTCCTTCTCGGTGGAAATCACCCCATAGAGTTCCGGCACATGAATGCCGGCGGCGATGGCGCGTTCCTTGGTGATGATCTTGTCATCGACGATCGGGTACAGGCTGCGCTTGTTGTACTTGAGCACGTAGTCTGCGTTGCGCCGATTGATCCCCATGATGCCCCGGGTTTCCAGGGCCTTCCAGGTCTTCCAGAGGCCGAACATCAGGCGTCAGCCTTTTTCAGGAAGGCCTTGAAGCGCACCAGTTCGGTCAGGCGGTAACCGCGATAACGGCCCATTGCCAGCATGAAGCCCACCAGGATCAGCAGGATCGCCGGGAAAGTGAACACGAAGTACACCAGTTCCGGCACGGTCATGATCAGGTGCGCCAGGGACGCGGCGAACAGCGTGCCGATGGCCACTTTCATGGCATGGCCACCGCCGCGCTCTTCCCAGGTGATCGACAGGCGTTCGATAGTCATGGTCAGGATCACCATAGGGAACAGCGCCACCGACAAGCCGCGTTCCAGGCCGAGTTTATGGCTGAGCAGGCTGATGGCCGCAATCAGCACCACCACGAATGTCAGCACCACTGACAGCCTCGGCAGCATTTGCAGTTTCAGGTGCTCAAGGTAGGAGCGCAGCGACAGGCCCAGCGCCGTGATGATGGTAAACAGCACGATACCGAAGCCGAGCTGGGTTTCACGAAAGGCCAGGGCGATCAGCACCGGGGTGAAGGTGCCCAGGGTCTGGATGCCGATCAGGTTGCGCAGGATCAGGATCACCAGCACGCCGATCGGGATCATCACCATGATCATGAAGGTCTGCTGGGTTTGCAGCGGCAGGCCGTACAACGAGTACTCGAGGAAGTTGGCGTCGGTGTTTTCGTCGGTCAGCTTGGCCAGGCGAATGGCGTTCATTTCGCTGTTGTTCAGGCTGAAGGTCACGTTGGCTTTCTTGCCGCCATCGACGGTGATCAGATTTTCGTCGCCGGTCCACCACAGCAGGCGGTCGCTCGGCAGGCCCTGTTCACCGGTTTCCGGGTTGAAATACAGCCAGTCGGTGCCATTGAAACTGCGCAGCCACAGTTCCGGCATTTGCGGCTGATCGGCCACCAGGCGGATGGTGTGGACCTTCTCGACCGGCACGTGGGCGATGGACAGCAGCAACTCGACGATTTTCGCCTTGTGCGCGGCGGAAGGATCGCCGGCCAGCAACAGTTTTACGTTGTCGTCGTTGAGGTTGTTGACCCGCTTGATGGCTTCGCCGACGAAGGTTTCGACGTCGGCCGAGTGTTGGCGAATCGGTGCGAGCAGGGCTTCGGCGGCGATTTTTTCCGGGCCCTCGATGGTCATGCTGTCGCGGAAGGTTGGGCCTTTGATCTTGGCTTTCTCGCCGGAATAACGCTTGGTCAGCACCAGGCGGTAATACAGCGTCTGGTTGCCTTTGGCCCGGCGTGCCGACCAGGTGACCTTGCGGTTGCCGTCGACCCGGTTCACGGCCACGCCGTAGTTATTGGAGATGAAGCTCTCGTTGAGGCTGACGAAGTCGCGGCTCAGCGGAGGCACGAACATCTGGATCTTGACCGGGTCCTTGGCACTGGCGACGAACTCGACCTTGGCGTCGATGTTCCACAGGTCGTCGGTGGCGTCTTCGGTCACCGGGATGCCCAGCACGAAGATCTGGTAGGCCGTAACTGAAATGCCCAGCACCACCAGGATGGCGATCAGCAGTTTCAGGTGAAGGGTAAGAGAGCGCATTTGAATTACTCGGCGGTATGAGCGTCGGTGGTGCAGGCGGGTTTGCCGGCAGCATATTTAAGGCTGGGGTCAACCAGTGCATCGAAGCGCTTGAGTGCTTCGGAGCCAATCAGGAGCGGATATTGGAACGCGCTGCGGTCGGTCAGGTTCACTTCGATGCTGCGCAGGGCCGAGCCCATGCAGATGTCCAGTTCGATCACCGGGCGGGCGGTGTACTTCTTGCCTTCCTCCGGGTCGTAGTCGCCGGCCCGGCGCTTGATCTTGCTGACACGGGCCAGCGGGCGTTCGATCGGGTGCGAATGGGCGGCGTCGATGGCCAGGTAAAAGCGCACCCACGACTCTCCGTTGCGTTTGAAGCGTTTGATATCCCGTGCACTCAGGGAAGCGGTTTTCGCCCCGGTGTCGAGTTTGGCCGCCACTTCCAGATCGATGCCATTGAGCGATGCGTACTCATTGAGGCCATACACGGTCTTTTCCCCGGCCATTGCGAAGCCGGGCAGGCAAAGGAAATAAAGGAAGGTGGGGAAGGGCTTGAGTCTCATAAATCCTGGTGCGCAGCGGTCCGACTTGATTCAAGGCCCTGGCATCGCTGCGCAAGCTCCCTCGTATGCCTGGCAGGGTTTTATGACAGGCAGTGCAGATGTGACAAACAAATGCGGGCGGCATTCTAGCACGGTGGTTTGATGGCGCCAGCGCTGGCCGGTGGCTATAAATAGACGGGTTGCTTCGTTATGGTGCAACCGGTTATCAGGCGATTGTCGACAATATCTATTTATCCTTTGACTGATGCACCTGTATTCGTTAGTTTTTACGGCATTGGCTTACAAGGTGTCGACAATATGCTGGATCAACTCGATCCCCCGGTTTCTACGCAAGACGATACGGAGACGCTTTCCGAGAACGTCTTCCGCCGCATTCAGGCGGCTATCGTCAAAGGCGATATCGCGCCGGGCAGCAAGATTTCCGAACCGGAACTGGCGCGCACCTACGGTATCAGCCGTGGCCCGTTGCGCGAGGCCATCCACCGTCTGGAAGGCCAGCGCCTGCTGGTTCGCGTACCGCATGTCGGCGCACGGGTGGTGTCGCTCAACCACGCCGAACTGATTGAGCTATATGAAATCCGCGAATCCCTGGAAGGCATGGCCTGTCGCCTGGCCGCCGAGCGCATGAGTCTCGAAGAAATCGACGAACTGCGTCGGGTCCTGGAAACCCACGAACGCGATGAGGCGTTTCAGGCCGGGAGAGGCTACTACCAGCAGGAAGGCGATTTCGACTTCCATTACCGAATCATCCAGGGCAGCGGTAACCGCACGCTGACCCAAATGCTCTGCGGCGAGCTGTATCAACTGGTGCGCATGTACCGCATCCAGTTTTCCACTACGCCCAATCGCCCGCACCAGGCGTTCGCCGAGCACCACCGAATTCTCGATGCCATCGCCGACCGTGACGGTGAACTGGCCGAGTTGTTGATGCGCCGTCACATCGGCGCCTCCAAACGCAACATCGCCCGTCATTACCAGGACGGCGCTAACCCGACAGCCAAACGAGGTGAGTCATGAGTTTGAACAAGAGCACTCCAGGCCAGCGTTTCCGCGATGCGGTCGCCAGCGAGCATCCATTGCAAGTGGTCGGCGCGATCAACGCCAACCATGCGCTGCTGGCCAAGCGCGCCGGTTTCAAGGCGATCTACCTGTCGGGTGGCGGGGTGGCTGCCGGCTCCCTCGGCGTGCCTGACCTGGGCATCACCGGCCTGGATGACGTGCTGACCGACGTGCGCCGTATCACCGATGTTTGCGACCTGCCGCTGCTGGTGGACGTGGACACCGGTTTCGGTTCCTCGGCGTTCAACGTCGCTCGTACCGTCAAGTCGATGATCAAGTTTGGCGCGGCGGCGATTCACATCGAAGACCAGGTCGGCGCCAAGCGCTGCGGTCACCGTCCTAACAAGGAAATCGTGACCCAGCAGGAAATGGTCGACCGCATCAAGGCGGCCGTCGATGCGCGTACCGATGACAGCTTCGTGATCATGGCCCGTACCGACGCCCTGGCGGTGGAAGGCCTGGAGTCTGCCCTGGATCGCGCTGCTGCGTGCATCGAGGCCGGCGCCGACATGGTGTTCCCGGAAGCCATCACCGAGCTTGAAATGTACAAGCTGTTCGCCAGCCGTGTGAAAGCGCCGATCCTGGCCAACATCACCGAGTTCGGCGCGACGCCGCTGTACACCACCGAGCAACTGGCCGCTGCCGACGTATCCCTGGTGCTGTACCCGCTGTCGGCGTTCCGCGCCATGAATAAGGCTGCAGAAAACGTCTACACCGCGATCCGTCGCGATGGCACGCAACAGAACGTCATCGACACCATGCAGACCCGCATGGAGCTTTACGATCGCATCGACTACCACACCTTCGAGCAGAAGCTCGATGCGTTGTTCGCAGCGAAGAAGTAAGTCGAAGAACTCCCTGACAAATTCAAGAAAAATTGGAGACAGCAATGGCCGAAGCAAAAGTACTCAGTGGCGCCGGGCTCCGTGGCCAGGTAGCCGGGCAAACCGCACTGTCCACCGTGGGCCAGTCAGGTGCCGGTCTGACCTATCGTGGTTATGACGTCCGTGAACTGGCGGCAGACGCGCAGTTTGAAGAAGTCGCCTACCTGCTGCTGTACGGCGAACTGCCGAACAAAGCGCAACTGGCAGCCTACGTTGCCAAACTGAGCAAGCTGCGCGACCTGCCGCAAGCGCTGAAAGAAGTGCTGGAACGCATCCCCGCCGACGCCCACCCGATGGACGTGATGCGTACTGGCTGCTCGTTCCTGGGCAACCTGGAGCCGGAGAACAACTTCTCCGAGCAACACGACAAAACCGACCGCCTGCTGGCCGCGTTCCCGGCGATCATGACCTACTGGTATCGCTTCACCCACGAAGGCAAGCGCATCGATTGCGTGAGCGACGAGCAGTCCATCGGCGGCCACTTCCTGCACCTGCTGCACGGCAAGAAGCCGAGCGAACTGCACGTGAAGGTGATGAACGTTTCGCTGATCCTCTACGCGGAGCACGAATTCAACGCGTCGACCTTCACCGCACGTGTTTGCGCGTCGACCCTGTCCGACCTGTATTCATGCATCACCGCAGCTATCGGCTCGCTGCGCGGCCCGCTGCACGGCGGCGCCAACGAAGCGGCGATGGAAATGATCGAGCGTTTCTCGTCGCCGGAAGACGCGATCAAGGGCACCCTCGGCATGCTCGAGCGCAAGGACAAGATCATGGGCTTCGGTCACGCGATCTATAAGGACAACGATCCGCGCAACGAGGTGATCAAGGGCTGGTCGAAAAAGCTCGCTGACGAAGTGGGTGACAAGGTGTTGTTCCCGGTTTCCGAAGCCATCGACAAGACCATGTGGGAGCAGAAGAAACTGTTCCCGAACGCCGACTTCTACCATGCCTCGGCGTACCACTTCATGGGCATCCCGACCAAGTTGTTCACACCGATTTTCGTCTGCTCGCGCCTGACCGGCTGGGCCGCCCACGTGTACGAACAACGTGCCAACAACCGCATCATCCGTCCAAGCGCCGAGTACACCGGCGTTGAACAGCGCAAGTTCGTACCAATCGAACAACGCTGAATGGTGGAGGCTACCGCACGGGTTACTGACTGAACCGGGGACCACTGTGGGAGCGGGCTTGCTCGCGAAGACGGACTGACATCCAACATTGATGTTGACTGATACACCGCTTTCGCGAGCAAGCCCGCTCCCACATTTGACCGAGTCCAGTTCAGTGCCGGCACCAGGCCCCACCTTTCGAAACTACCGTGACCGAGTCCTGACCGATGAACACTGAATTCCGTAAACCGCTGCCCGGCAGCCACCTGGATTACTTCGATGTCCGCGCAGCGGTCGAGGCGATCCAGCCTGGCGCCTACGACACCCTGCCGTACACCTCCCGTGTGCTGGCGGAAAACCTTGTGCGTCGCTGCGACCCGGCCACGCTCACCGAATCCCTGAAGCAATTCATCGAGCGCAAGCGCGACCTCGACTTCCCGTGGTTCCCTGCTCGCGTGGTGTGCCACGACATTCTCGGTCAGACCGCTTTGGTCGACCTCGCCGGCCTGCGTGACGCCATCGCCCTGCAAGGCGGCGATCCTGCGCAAGTCAACCCGGTGGTGCCGACCCAACTGATCGTCGACCACTCCCTGGCCGTCGAGCGCGGTGGTTTCGATCCAGATGCGTTCGAGAAGAACCGCGCCATCGAAGACCGTCGCAACGAAGACCGTTTCCACTTCATCAACTGGACCAAAAAGGCCTTCAAGAACGTTGATGTGATCCCGCCGGGCAACGGGATCATGCACCAGATCAATCTGGAGAAAATGTCTCCGGTGATCCAGGTGCGCGACGGCGTGGCGTTCCCCGACACTTGCGTCGGCACCGACAGCCACACTCCGCACGTCGATGCACTGGGCGTGATCGCCATCGGTGTCGGCGGTCTGGAAGCTGAAAGCGTGATGCTCGGCCGCGCATCGTGGATGCGTCTGCCGGAAAGCGTTGGCGTCGAACTGACTGGCAAGCTGCAACCGGGCATCACCGCCACCGACATGGTGCTGGCGCTGACCGAGTTCCTGCGCAAGCAAAAAGTCGTTGGCGCATGGCTGGAGTTCTTTGGCGAAGGCGCCTCCGCGCTGACCCTCGGCGACCGCGCGACCATCTCCAACATGGCCCCGGAATACGGCGCTACCGCAGCGATGTTCTACATCGACCAGCAGACCATCGACTACCTCAAGCTGACCGGCCGTGAAGACGAGCAGGTGCAGTTGGTGGAGAACTACGCCAAGCAGGTCGGCCTGTGGGCTGACAGCCTCAAAGGCGCGCAATACGAGCGCGGCCTGACCTTCGACTTGTCCTCGGTGGTGCGCAACATGGCCGGCCCGAGCAACCCGCACGCCCGCGTCGCGGTGTCGGATCTGGCCGCCAAAGGCATCTCCGGCCATTGGGACGATGTGCCGGGCCAAATGCCGGACGGCGCAGTAATCATTGCCGCCATCACCAGTTGCACCAACACCAGCAACCCGCGCAACGTGATCGCCGCCGGCCTGCTGGCGCGCAACGCCAACAAGCTCGGCCTGACCCGCAAGCCATGGGTCAAATCGTCCCTGGCACCCGGTTCGAAAACCGTCGCGCTGTACCTCGATGAAGCCGGCCTGACCGATGAGCTGGACAAGCTCGGTTTCGGCGTCGTGGCCTTCGCCTGCACCACTTGCAACGGCATGTCCGGTGCACTGGACCCGGTGATCCAGCAAGAGATCATCGACCGCGACCTGTACGCCACTGCGGTACTCAGCGGCAACCGTAACTTCGACGGCCGGATTCACCCGTATGCCAAGCAAGCGTTCCTCGCTTCGCCGCCATTGGTGGTCGCTTACGCCATCGCCGGCACCATCCGTTTCGACATCGAAAAAGATGTGCTGGGGGTGGTGGATGGCAAGGAAATCCGCCTGAAAGACATCTGGCCGAGCGACGAAGAAATCGACGCAGTGGTCAAGGCGTCGGTCAAGCCTGAGCAGTTCCGTCAGGTCTACATCCCGATGTTCGCCATCCACGAAGACACCGGCCCGAAAGTTACGCCGCTGTACGACTGGCGTGAAATGAGTACCTACATCCGCCGTCCGCCGTACTGGGAAGGTGCGTTGGCCGGCGCTCGTCCGCTCAAGGGCATGCGTCCGTTGGCAGTGCTGCCGGACAACATCACCACCGATCACCTGTCGCCGTCCAACGCCATCATGCTCGACAGCGCCGCTGGCGAATACCTGGCGAAAATGGGCCTGCCGGAAGAGGACTTCAACTCTTACGCGACTCACCGTGGTGATCACCTGACCGCGCAGCGCGCGACCTTCGCCAACCCGAAACTGTTCAACGAAATGGTTCAGGAAAACGGCAAGGTCAAGCAGGGTTCGCTGGCCCGTGTCGAGCCGGAAGGCAAAGTGATGCGCATGTGGGAAGCCATCGAGACCTACATGGATCGCAAGCAGCCGCTGATCATCATTGCCGGTGCCGACTACGGTCAGGGTTCGTCCCGCGACTGGGCGGCCAAGGGCGTGCGTCTGGCGGGTGTGGAAGCGATTGCCGCCGAAGGCTTCGAGCGCATTCACCGCACCAACCTGGTGGGCATGGGCGTGTTGCCGCTGGAGTTCAAGCCGGGCACCAACCGCCACACCCTGGCCATCGATGGCAGCGAAACCTACGACGTAATTGGCGAACGCACCCCGCGCGCCGAACTGACGCTGGTGATCCATCGCAAGAACGGCGAGCGCGTCGATGTGCCGGTGACCTGCCGCCTCGACACCGCCGAAGAAGTGTCGATCTACGAGGCTGGCGGCGTGCTGCAACGCTTCGCCCAGGACTTCCTCGAAGAATCGGCGGTTGCCGTCTAAAACAAGCTGTGCAGACGCGGGACTTCAAGTCCCGCGTTTGTTTTCAAGGTAAGGAGTAACGAGCATCATGGCTCACGCAGCTCAGATCAAGATTCCAGCAACCTACATGCGCGGCGGCACCAGCAAAGGCGTGTTTTTCAGCCTGAAGGATTTGCCTGAAACGGCACAGGTCCCAGGCCCGGCCCGCGATGCGTTGCTGCTGCGCGTGATCGGCAGCCCCGACCCGTACGACAAGCAAATCGACGGCATGGGCGGCGCGACCTCCAGCACCAGCAAAACCGTGATTCTGTCGAAAAGCATCAAGGCCGATCACGATGTCGATTACCTGTTCGGTCAGGTGTCCATCGACAAGCCCTTCGTGGACTGGAGCGGCAACTGCGGCAACCTGTCGGCGGCGGTCGGTTCGTTCGCCGTCAGCAATGGCCTGGTGGACGCCAGCCGCATCCCGCACAACGGCGTGGCGGTGGTTCGCGTGTGGCAGGCCAACATCGGCAAGACCATCATCGCCCATGTGCCGATCACCAATGGTGAAGTACAGGAAACCGGCGATTTCGAACTCGACGGCGTGACCTTCCCGGCGGCCGAAGTGCAGATCGAGTTCCTCGATCCCGCAGCGGACGAAGAGGGCGGCGGCGGTTCGATGTTCCCTACCGGCAACCTTGTGGATGACCTGGAAGTACCCGGTGTCGGTACCTTCAAGGCGACCATGATCAACGCCGGCATCCCGACAATTTTTATCAATGCCGAAGACATCGGCTACAAGGGCACCGAGTTGCAGGGCGCGATCAACGGCGATCCGAAAGCCTTGCTGATGTTCGAAACCATCCGCGCTTACGGCGCATTGCGCATGGGCCTGATTTCCAGCATCGATGAAGCGGCCAAACGTCAACACACGCCAAAAGTGGCCTTCGTGGCCAAGCCGGCGGACTACGTTTCGTCCAGCGGCAAAGCCATTGCCGCAGGCGATGTCGACCTGCTGGTGCGTGCACTGTCCATGGGCAAGTTGCACCACGCGATGATGGGTACGGCGGCAGTGGCGATCGGTACGGCCGCAGCGATTTCCGGCACGTTGGTGAACCTCGCGGCAGGCGGTATCGAACGCAACGCGGTGCGCTTCGGCCACCCGTCCGGTACCTTGCGCGTCGGCGCCGAGGCCAGTCAGGTGAACGGCGATTGGACCGTGAACAAAGCCATCATGAGCCGCAGTGCGCGGGTGTTGATGGAAGGTTTCGTTCGCGTGCCAGGCGACTCGTTCTAATCCGGCACCGAACCCTGTAGGAGCTGCCGCCGGCTGCGATCTTTTGACTTTGTTTTTTTTAGAATCGAGATCAAAAGATCGCAGCCTGCGGCAGCTCCTACATTGCCCTGAACCGAGGTCCCATTAACGACCCACTTCATAGAGTGAATCGAACATGAGCGCCAACGTCGACCTGAACAACCGCCCCGACTATGACCAGGTCCTGCAGGATATTGCCGACTACGTTCTGAACTACAAGATTGAGTCCGAGCAAGCGCTGGATACCGCGCGCAACTGCCTGATCGATACCTTGGGTTGCGGCTTGCTGGCCCTGCGTTTTCCCGAGTGCACCAAGCATCTCGGGCCTGTAGTCGAAGGCACCGTTGTACCGTTCGGCGCCCGGGTTCCGGGCACGTCTTATCGGCTTGATCCGGTCAAGGCTGCGTGGGACATCGGCTGTATCGTGCGTTGGCTCGATTACAACGACACCTGGCTTGCGGCCGAGTGGGGGCATCCGTCGGACAACCTCGGCGGTATTCTCGCGGTAGCCGACCATTTATCACAAAAGCACCTGGCTAATGGCGTGGCACCGCTGACCGTGCGTACAGTGCTTGAAGCGATGATCATGGCCCATGAGATTCAAGGTGTGATCGCGCTGGAAAACTCGTTCAACCGTGTCGGCCTCGATCACGTCATTCTGGTGAAAGTGGCCTCCACCGCAGTCACCGCCAAGCTGATGGGTGCCAATCGCGAGCAGTTGTTGTCGGCGCTGTCCCACGCCTTTGCTGACGGTCAGGCATTGCGCACGTATCGGCATGCACCGAATGCCGGTTCTCGTAAATCCTGGGCGGCGGGGGATGCGTCCAGTCGTGGCGTGCGTTTGGCGGACATGGCGATGCGCGGCGAAATGGGTATTCCCGGTGTATTGAGTGCCAAACAGTGGGGGTTTTACGACGTATTGTTCAGCCACACCAATAGTGATCTGGCACTCAAGCCTGAAGACAAGCGCGGCTTCAGTTTTTCGCGGCCGTACGGCAGTTATGTGATGGAAAATGTGCTGTTCAAGATCAGTTTCCCGGCCGAGTTTCACGCGCAAACCGCGTGTGAAGCGGCGGTGACCCTGCATCCGCAAGTGCGCAATCGTCTGCACGAAATCGACCGGATCGTCATTACCACTCATGAGTCGGCGATTCGCATTATTTCCAAGGTCGGCCCGCTGGCCAATGCCGCCGACCGCGATCACTGCATCCAGTACATGACTGCCGTGCCGCTGGCCTTCGGCAACCTGGTTGCGGAGTATTACGAAGATGACTTCCACAAGGCGCATCCGATCATCGATGTGCTGCGCGAGAAAATGGTCATCGTCGAAGAGCCGCGCTACACCCGTGAATATCTGGAGGCCGACAAGCGCTCGATTGCCAATGCGGTGCAGGTGTTTTTCAAGGACGGTTCGAGCACGGAAAACGTCGTCGTGGAATACCCGATTGGGCATCGTCGGCGTAGAGCTGAAGGTATTCCGTTGCTGGAGGAGAAATTCAGGGCGAACTTGCTGACACGATTCGCGGGGCAGCGTAGCGAGGAGATTTTCGCGCTGTGCAAGGATCAGGCGAGGCTTGAGGCGACAGCGGTAAATCGGTTTGTGGATTTGTTTGTTATCTAGGAGACCGAGTTATCGTTCATCGCGAGCAAGCTCGCTCCCACAGGGGATCTGCGGTGAGCACAAATCAACTGTGGGAGCGAGCTTGCTCGCGATGAGGACCGAACAGGCAATAAAGGTTTACTTGAACCGCCGCTCCACACCTTTCTCCACAAGGATTTTCGCGGAGATTTCTTCCACGGAAAAATGCGTGGAGTTGATGTGCGGGATGTTTGCGCGGCGGAACAGGTTCTCGACCTCGCGCACTTCGAACTCGCACTGGGCGTAGCTCGAATAGCGGCTGTTGGGCTTGCGCTCGTTGCGGATTGCGGTGAGGCGGTCGGGGTCGATGGTCAGGCCGAACAGCTTGTGCTGGTGGGCGCGCAGGGCGTTTGGCAGTTGCAGGCGTTCCATGTCGTCTTCGGTCAGCGGGTAGTTGGCTGCGCGGATACCGAATTGCATCGCCATGTACAGGCACGTCGGTGTCTTACCACATCGCGACACGCCCACTAGTATCAGGTCGGCCTTGTCGTAATAGTGCGTGCGGGCGCCGTCGTCGTTGTCGAGGGCGAAGTTAACGGCCTCGATACGCTCCATGTAATTGGTGTTGGCACCGATGGAGTGGGACTTGCCCACGGTGTAGGAAGAATGCTCGGTCAGTTCCTGTTCAAGCGGTGCCAGGAACGTCGAGAAAATGTCGATCATGAAACCATTCGAGGTTGCGAGAATCTCACGAATGTCCTGATTGACGATGGTGTCGAAGATAATCGGACGGAAGCCGTCGGTTTCGGCGGCTTTGTTGATTTGTTGTACCATGGCCCGCGCTTTGTCCACGTTGTCGATGTACGGCCGCGTGACTTTGCTGAAGGTAATGTTTTCGAACTGCGCCAGAAGGCTTTGACCCAGGGTTTCGGCGGTAATGCCGGTACCATCGGAGATAAAGAAAGCAGATCGTTTCATTTGCACCTTGGGCCTTAAGCTAGTGACGAATCTTGGATATGATAGGCGCGATTTGCCGGCCGCCATTGGCCCGCATTCTCACTTATTTTCCAGGTCCAGGCCATATAGCCGGTAAATGCTCAATTAAGCAGCCGGTTTCTGAGCTTATCCAACACAGTTAGTGGAGAGATCACCTTGGTAGAGTACGTAGTTTCCCTCGACAAGCTCGGCAAAGACGACGTTGAGCACGTGGGGGGCAAGAACGCATCCCTGGGCGAGATGATCAGCAACCTGGCAGGTGCCGGTGTATCGGTGCCCGGTGGCTTCGCCACGACCGCTCAGGCGTATCGTGATTTCCTGGAGTTGAGCGGCCTGAATCAGCAGATTCACGATGCGCTCGATGCCCTGGACGTCGATGACGTGAATGCCCTGGCCAAGACCGGTGCCCAGATTCGCCAATGGATCATGGAAGCCGAGTTCCCTGAAAAACTGAATGCCGAAATTCGTACCGCGTTCGCCACGCTGTCCGCCGGCAACCCTGACATGGCCGTGGCCGTGCGTTCTTCCGCCACCGCCGAAGACTTGCCGGACGCTTCCTTTGCCGGCCAGCAGGAAACCTTCCTGAACATCCGTGGTGTCGAAAACGTCATTCGCGCCGCCAAAGAGGTGTTCGCCTCGCTGTTCAACGACCGTGCCATTTCCTATCGCGTGCACCAGGGCTTCGACCACAAGCTGGTTGCCCTGTCTGCTGGCGTGCAGCGCATGGTCCGCTCCGAAACCGGCACCGCCGGCGTGATGTTCACCCTCGATACCGAATCGGGCTTCCGTGACGTGGTGTTCATCACCGGCGCCTACGGCCTGGGTGAAACCGTCGTGCAAGGCGCCGTGAACCCGGACGAATTCTACGTCCACAAGGGCACGCTGGCTGCCGGTCGTCCGGCCATCCTGCGCCGCAACCTGGGCAGCAAGGCCATCAAGATGATCTACGGCGACGAGGCCAAGGCCGGTCGTTCGGTCAAGACCGTCGACGTGGACAAGGCTGAACGCGCACGTTTCTGCCTGACCGATGCCGAAGTCAGCGAACTGGCCAAGCAGGCGATGATCATCGAGAAGCACTACAAGTGCCCGATGGACATCGAGTGGGCCAAGGACGGTGACGACGGCAAGCTGTACATCGTGCAGGCCCGTCCGGAAACCGTGAAGAGCCGCACCCAGGCCAACGTCATGGAACGTTACCTGCTGAAGGAAACCGGCACCGTGCTGGTGGAAGGCCGTGCCATTGGCCAGCGTATCGGCGCCGGCAAGGTCCGCATCATCAAGGACGTGTCCGAGATGGACAAGGTCCAGCCAGGCGACGTACTGGTTTCCGACATGACCGACCCGGACTGGGAACCGGTCATGAAGCGCGCCAGCGCCATCGTCACCAACCGTGGCGGCCGTACTTGCCACGCGGCGATCATCGCCCGTGAGCTGGGTATTCCAGCGGTTGTAGGTTGCGGCAACGCCACCCAGCTGTTGAAAGACGGCCAGGGCGTGACCGTTTCCTGTGCTGAAGGCGATACCGGCTTCATCTTCGAAGGCGAACTGGGCTTCGACATCAAGAAGAACTCCGTGGATGCCATGCCGGAGCTGCCGTTCAAAATCATGATGAACGTCGGCAACCCGGACCGCGCCTTCGACTTCGCGCAACTGCCGAACGCTGGTGTGGGCCTGGCTCGTCTGGAGTTCATCATCAACCGCATGATTGGCGTGCACCCCAAGGCACTGCTGAACTACGGCGGTCTGCCGCTGGATATCAAGGAAAGCGTCGACAAGCGTATCGCGGGTTACGACGATCCGGTCGGCTTCTACGTCGAGAAACTGGTTGAAGGCATCAGCACCCTGGCGGCTGCGTTCTGGCCGAAAAAGGTCATCGTGCGCCTGTCGGACTTCAAGTCCAACGAATACGCCAACCTGATCGGCGGCAAGTTGTACGAGCCGGAAGAAGAGAACCCGATGCTGGGCTTCCGCGGTGCGTCGCGTTACATCAGCGAATCGTTCCGTGACTGCTTCGAACTCGAATGCCGCGCCCTCAAGCGCGTGCGCAACGAGATGGGCCTGACCAACGTCGAAATCATGGTGCCGTTCGTCCGTACCCTGGGCGAAGCGAGCCAGGTGGTGGATCTGCTGGCGGAAAACGGCCTGGCCCGTGGCCAGAACGGCCTGCGCGTGATCATGATGTGCGAACTGCCGTCCAACGCCATCCTGGCGGAAGAATTCCTTGAATTCTTCGACGGTTTCTCCATCGGCTCCAACGACCTGACCCAGCTGACCCTGGGCCTGGACCGTGACTCCGGCATCATCGCCCACCTGTTCGACGAGCGTAATCCGGCGGTGAAGAAGCTGCTGGCCAATGCCATTGCCGCGTGCAACAAGGCCGGCAAATACATCGGCATCTGCGGTCAGGGTCCTTCGGACCACCCGGACCTGGCCAAGTGGCTGATGGAGCAGGGCATTGAAAGCGTTTCGTTGAACCCGGACTCCGTACTGGAAACCTGGTTCTTCCTGGCAGAGGGTCAGGCGCAGGCTTGATCGATGAGTGAAGAGGCCGGTCATTGACCGGCCTCTTTGGATTCAAGCAGGGCGGGCTCCATCTGGATGCCGCCCTTTTTTGTGCAAGAGATTATGCAAAGCAGCAGCAACCTATTTCCTGTCGCCCTGATCAGCGCCGAACGGCGCGGTGATCTGAGCGAAGATGTGTATCGTTTGAAACCCGGTAACAGCCCCGACTTCACCGTCGAACTGGCTGTGACACGCCTTGGCATGGCCGATGAGTCATCCTCCCGTGGCGTGCCGGTTATCCTGCTGCACGGCAGCTTTTCCAATCGCCGGTTCTGGTTTTCTCCCAAGGGCCTGGGGTTGGGCGCTTACCTGGCCCGCCTGGGGTTCGACGTCTGGATTCCGGAAATGCGCGGTCACGGCCTGTCCCCGCGTAACCACGACTACCGCAAGAACCGTGTTGCCGACTACGCACGCTATGACCTGCCGGCCATTGGCGCGTTCGTGCGCGAACAGAGCGGGCAGGTGCCGCACTGGATCGGTCACTCGCTGGGCGGTACTACACTGGCCGCAGCGCTGGGTGGCGAGTACATCGGTGAGCCGGTCGTGGCCTCGGCGGCGTTTTTCGGTACACAAGTCAGCCGCACCTACTGGCCATTGAAGATTCCGCCGGTGGAGTGGAGCGGTCGCTTCATTCTCAAGCGTTTTGCCCAGTTGTCCGGCTCAAGGCTCAAGCGCGGCCCGGAGGACGAGCCCGTCGGCCTGGCCCTGGAAAGCATGCGCTGGTTTGGCTTGTTCGGGCGCTTCGGCGATGCTGACAAGGACTGGTGGGCAGGCCTGGCCGAGGTCAAGTTGCCCGTACTGGCGGTCAGTGCCGCGGGTGATCATCAGGACCCGGCGTGGGCGTGCCGCAAGCTGTTCGAACAGTTCGGTTCCGAGCACAAGCAATTCATCAACCTGGGGCGCGAGCAGGGCTTTGGCGACAATTTCGGTCACGTGGAAATGCTCGTCAGCAAGGCTGCCCAGGCTGAAGTCTGGCCTTTGGTGACGCGCTGGCTGGCCGATCAGCAGACACCTTTGCCGGGAGCACAACAGGATTTTGCCGCGGCAATCTGAGCCCGATGCTCTAACAAGGGCATTTCGCTCTGGTCGGCTTGCGGCTAAGATATGACGCATTGAGCTGTTCTGGTCACTTTGCGTGACTGAGCCATCACTGAAGTTCGTGCTGTCTTCCTCTTCACAGGAGTTTCTCGATGATCCATTACCTCACGCCTGACCTGTGCGATGCCTATCCGGAACTGGTGCAGGTGCTGGAACCGATGTTCAGCAATTTCGGCGGCCGTGATTCCTTCGGCGGCGAAATCGTGACCATCAAGTGCTTCGAAGACAACTCGCGGGTCAAGGAGCAAGTCGAGCTCAAGGGGAATGGCAAAGTGCTGGTGGTAGACGGTGGCGGCTCCCTGCGTCATGCGTTGCTGGGTGACATGCTGGCCGAGAAAGCCGCGAAAAACGGTTGGGAAGGGCTGGTGATCTACGGTTGCATCCGTGACGTCGATATCATCGCACAGACCGATCTGGGCGTTCAGGCCCTCGCCAGCCACCCGAGGAAATCCGACAGGCGCGGGCTCGGCGATCTCAACGTTGCCGTGACCTTCGCCGGCGTGACGTTCCACCCGGGCCATTACATCTATGCGGACAACAACGGCGTGATCATCTCGCCCAGCCCGCTGAAAATGCCTGAATAAAGCGCTGGTCGACCAAAGGAGTGCGGATGTTCGAGGAAGAAAACGCGCAATGGGGGCTGGTGCATGCCCTGGTGCTGGACGGTAAAGGCGGCGCGCGTTCGATTGCCCGGACTGAACTCGATGACTTGCAGCTGCAGGCCCATGAAAGCCTGTGGCTGCACTGGGATCGCAGTCATCCGCAAACCCGGACCTGGTTGCGCAAATCCAGCGGTCTGAGCGAATTCAGCTGTGACCTGTTACTCGAAGAAAACACCCGCCCGCGACTTTTACAGCTTTCAGACAGCGAGCTGCTGCTATTTTTGCGCGGGGTCAATCTGAACCCTGGTGCCGAGCCGGAAGACATGGTGTCGGTGCGGATCTTCGGCTCTGCCCAGCGTGTCATTTCCCTGCGTTTGCGTCCGTTGCGTGCCACTGACGAGTTGCTGGCGCAACTGTCCGAGGGCAAAGGGCCGAAAACCGCCTCCGAACTCATCCTTTGCATGGCGCAGTACCTCACCAACAAGGTGCAGGATCTGGTCAGCTGTCTCTCGGAAGTGGTCGATGAGGAAGAAGAAAAGCTGGATGCCGACGAACGGTATACTCCTGAGCACGGATCGGTTTTGCAGATTCGTCGCCGGGCGGCTGCATTGAAGCGCTTTCTTGCTCCGCAGCGGGATATTTTCGGTCAACTGACGCGAATCAAGTTGCCCTGGTTCGTCGAGGACGACGGTGACTACTGGAACGAATTGAACAACAGCCTGACCCGCTACCTCGAAGAGCTGGAATTGACCCGGGAGCGGGTGGGGCTGGTCCTGGAGGCTGAGGACCGTCGCTTGAGCGTGCGCATGAATCGCACGATGTATCGCTTCGGGATCATCACCGGAATCTTTTTGCCGATGAGTTTTCTGGCCGGACTTTTGGGGATCAACGTCGGTGGAATTCCATTCTCTGCCAGCCCTTACGGCTTTCTGATCGCCTGCCTGGTGATGGTCTCGGTGGCGCTGGGGCAGTGGTGGTTGTTCCGACGTTTGCGCTGGGTCTGAGGGAAACCATGTGACCCGACCAAAACTGACCGCGTCTCCCACAGACATCACGAGAGGTGCGTATGCACGATCCGTTTGAACAGTCTTTACGCGACATGCTCAACGCCTCACCGTCCACCCGGGACGACGATGCGTGCCTGGGGCGTGTGTTGAAAACCGCCAACCGCCAGGTCGGCGCCGGTGATCTGTTCAGCCTGCTGGGGCGCTGGTTGCCCGCACTGATGATCGCCCTGAATAACGGATCGGCCCATGTCGCGCCGGTATCCCGTCTTCGTAAACCTGCTGCTCGCACTGCTGATAAGGCTGATTGAATATGGAACTTGATCTCTGGACTCAGAGCCTCGTCACTGCAATGACTGCGTTGTGGACCAAGGTTGCGAACTTCATTCCGAACCTGTTCGGCGCACTGGTCGTGCTGCTTTTGGGTTTTGTCGTGGCCAAGCTGCTCGACACCCTGCTTTCCAAATTGCTCGCCAAACTGGGCCTTGACCGCTTGATGGGCGGCACCGGCCTGACCAAATTGCTGTCCCGCGCAGGGTTGCAGGTTCCTATTTCGACCCTGATCGGCAAGATCGTCTATTGGTTCGTTCTGCTTATTTTTCTGGTTTCTGCCGCAGAATCCCTTGGCCTTGAGCGGGTTTCAGCTACGCTGGACATGCTTGCGTTGTATTTGCCGAAGGTGTTCGGCGCGGCGCTGGTGTTGCTGGTAGGTGTCTTGCTTGCGCAACTGGCCAACGGGCTGGTGCGCGGAGCAGCAGAAGGCGTGGGTCTGGACTATGCTTCAGGGCTTGGGCGGATTGCCCAGGGCCTGGTGATTATCATCAGTATTTCGGTTGCGATCAGCCAGTTGGAGGTCAAGACTGACCTGCTGAACCATGTGATCGTGATTGTGTTGATAACCGTTGGTCTGGCGGTAGCGCTGGCCATGGGGTTGGGAAGCCGGGAAATTGCCGGCCAGATTCTTGCGGGAATCTACGTGCGTGAGCTGTACCAGGTTGGGCAACAAGTGCGTGTTGGCGAGGTCGAAGGCCAAATCGAAGAGATCGGCACGGTTAAAACCACATTGCTGACCGATGAGGGTGAGCTAGTCTCTCTTTCCAATCGGATCCTCCTTGAGCAGCATGTGAGTAGCCGCTAACCCGGCAAACCCTGCTAATGTATGCCGCCGCAAAATGCCTGCTCACGCTGGCTGCGGCGGACATTGACCTGACTGTCGGCCCGACTTGTTTTGAATAAAGCCCAATCGTTATCCATGCGCTACGACCCCCGCGAGCTCTCTGATGAGGAGTTGGTCGCGCGCTCGCATTCCGAGCTGTTTCACGTAACGCGCGCCTATGAAGAACTGATGCGGCGTTACCAGCGAACATTATTTAACGTGTGTGCACGATATCTCGGGAACGATCGCGACGCAGACGATGTCTGTCAGGAGGTCATGTTGAAGGTGCTGTATGGCCTGAAGAACTTTGAAGGTAAATCGAAGTTCAAGACATGGCTATATAGCATCACGTACAACGAGTGCATTACACAGTATCGAAAGGAACGGCGAAAGCGTCGCTTGATGGACGCATTGAGTCTTGACCCTCTCGAGGAAGCGTCAGAAGAAAAGACGCCGAAACCTGAGGAAAAGGGTGGACTTGATCGCTGGTTGGTGTATGTGAACCCGATTGACCGGGAAATTCTGGTGCTACGTTTTGTCGCAGAGCTGGAGTTTCAGGAGATCGCAGACATCATGCATATGGGTTTGAGTGCAACAAAAATGCGGTACAAACGCGCTCTAGATAAATTGCGTGAGAAATTTGCAGGCATTGCTGAAACTTAGTTCAGCGCAAATATCTCTTACGTGTAGGCAAGTTCTGTTAGACTTGCCGCCGAGTTGTCCCCCGGTTTGCGGGACTGCTTCACAATCACCAGATGGGGATTTAACGGATGAAACTGAAAAACACCTTGGGCTTGGCCATTGGTACTCTTATTGCCGCTACTTCGTTCGGCGCATTGGCACAGGGCCAAGGCGCAGTTGAAATCGAAGGCTACGCAAAGAAGCAATATTTCGATAGCGACCGTAACTTCAAGAACGACGGCATCCTGCCGGGTGGTTCTATCGGTTACTTCCTGACAGACGACGTTGAACTGCGTCTGGCTTACGACGAAGTTCACAACGCCCGTGCAAACGACGGCAAGAACGTTAAGGGCGCGAACACCGCTCTGGACGCTCTGTACCACTTCAACAACCCAGGCGACATGCTGCGTCCTTACGTCTCGGGCGGTTTCTCCGACCAGAGCATCGACCAGAACGGCTCGAACGGTCGTAACCGTTCCACCTTCGCCAACGTTGGCGGCGGTGCCAAGCTGTATTTCACCGACAACTTCTACGCCCGTGCTGGCGTTGAAGCTCAGTACAACATCGACCAGGGCAACACCGAGTGGGCTCCTAGCGTCGGTATCGGTGTGAACTTCGGTGGCGGCAGCAAGCCTGCTGCTGCTCCAGTTCCAGCTCCGGAAGTTTGCTCCGACAGCGACAACGACGGCGTTTGCGACAACGTTGACAAGTGCCCGGACACCCCGGCCAACGTAACTGTTGACGCTGATGGCTGCCCAGCTGTTGCTGAAGTCGTTCGTGTAGAGCTGGACGTTAAGTTCGACTTCGACAAGTCGGTAGTCAAGCCAAACAGCTACGGCGACATCAAGAACCTGGCTGACTTCATGAAGCAGTACCCATCCACCACCACTACTGTTGAAGGTCACACTGACTCCGTCGGTCCTGACGCTTACAACCAGAAACTGTCCGAGCGTCGTGCAAACGCCGTTAAGCAAGTTCTGACCAACCAGTACGGTGTTGAGTCGTCCCGCGTTCAGTCCGTTGGCTACGGCGAATCCCGCCCAGTTGCTGACAACAAAACTGACGCTGGTCGTGCAGTTAACCGTCGCGTAGAAGCGCAGGTTGAAGCTCAGGCTAAGTAATTAGCTCGCAGCTCTGAAAAGCCCGGCTCAGGCCGGGCTTTTCTTTGTCTGCGATTTGGTGAAACAGATGAAACTAAGCTGACTGATCTGCCGCCATTACAGGCAATTCACGCTCCCACAGCGATTGAGTTGCACAGGCTGCCACTGCACCGATCACCATTATGGCAGGGCTTTTCAGTTGGAATCTGTAGGCAGCTTCATCCATGTCTGTGAGAGTGCTCCGACATTCCCGTTGATGGGGCAAGGAGGCATTTTCAATCATGGCCACGGGCGTATCCGTCGCCATGCCGCCGGCCAATAGCTGCTCGCGGATTTCACCGAGCTTGGCCACTCCCATGTAAATCACCAACGTCGTTCCGCCTTGGGCCAGTGCCTGCCAGTTCAATTGGCTGTCGTCCTGGGTGTGTGCGGTGACCAGCGTGACACCGCGGGCGACACCGCGCAAAGTCAGCGGAATGTCGCATTGCGTTGCTCCCGCCAGCCCGGCAGTGATGCCGTTGACCAACTCGGCTTCGACCCCACGCTCACGCAACCACTGCGCCTCTTCACCACCGCGGCCGAAAATGCACGGATCGCCGCCCTTGAGCCGCGCCACACATTTACCCTGCCGGGCATAACGAAGCATCAGGCGATGGATGAACGCTTGCGGGGTAGAGCGGCAGCCGCCGCGCTTGCCCACCGGGATGATCCGCGCCCCAGGGCAATGCTCGAGTACCGCGACATTGACCAGGTCATCGATCAGCACAACATCTGCCTCGCGCAAGGCGCGTACCGCTTTCAACGTGAGCAACTCCGGATCACCCGGGCCCGCACCTACCAGCCAGACTTTTGCACTCATAGTGTTTTCCTCACGAGAAGACGGTGATTGGCTGCGCCGTGGCAGCCAGCAGGCGTTTGATTTCCGGAACGCAGGACCCGCATTGCGTGCCGCAACCCAGTTCTTGCTTGAGTCCCTGCAAGTCCAGGCCACGGCTGATACCGGCGCAGATCGCGTTCTGGCCGACGTTCTTGCAATTGCACAGGATCTTGTTCGCGTTGACGGGCGCGTCGAGATTGCCCGGTGGTGCGCTCAGCGGCGCCAGCAACCAGCGCCGCAGTTGCTGGTCCGCGCGACCTTCCAGCCACAGCCCCTGCAACCAGTGTTGGGCAAGGGTTTCACCGGCCAGTCGAATGGCAGTGATCCGGCCATTTTCGATCCGCACGCGCTTGCCAATGGCTCGCCGAGGATCGTCGTAAGCCAGCACCGGGCCGTCATCGAGCGCCAGGTTTTTATCGATTTCGCTAAGCAGTTCTGCCGAAGGTGCTGAAGTATTGGCAGCCCGTACAAGCAGGGCAGGGCGCTCACGACCAACCAGGCTGAGGCTGACGTAGGAAAACGCCTCACAAAGCGGTCGTAGCGTCTCAAAATGCCGTTGAACATCGCCCTCGATCAGTGCGAACAGTTTCCAGGGCAAGTCCACCGGATCCAGGCGAACGCCGCTGTGTTTAAGTTCGGGCTGTTTCGACAAAGGATCGAATGCGGGCAGGGTGAGGCTGTTCACCCCGCCCTTGAGAAAGCGGTCGCCCCAATGCATCGGCAAAAAGGCCTGGCCAGGACGTACGCTGTCATCGCTGGCGACCGCGACGACGACTGCGCCGCGCCGGCTTTTCAGGCTGACCAGATCCCCCGGCTGCAGGCGATGGCGGCGCAGTTCGTCCGGGTGCAGGCTCAACTCCGCTTCGCTGACATGACCGAACAGTTGCGCGGCGGTGCCGGTGCGGCTCATGCCGTGCCATTGATCGCGCAGGCGGCCGGTGATCAGGGTCAGCGGGAAGCGTGCATCGCGTTGCTCTTTGGCGGCGCGGTATGGATCGGCCACGAACTGTGCGCGCCCATTGGCAGTGGCAAATACCCCGTCGACGTACAGCCGTGCCGTGCCTTCAACGGCACCTGCAGGGAAGGGCCACTGCTGCGGGCCAAGACGATCGATCAGTGCATGGCTGATACCGGACAGATCCAGGTCGCGACCTTGAGTCAGTTGTTTGTATTCATCAAAGACCTGAGCGGGATTATCAAATTCAAACAGGCTGGTTTGGCCGGGACGCAGGTGTTTTTCCAGGCGTTGTGCGAAATCTACGGTGATTGCCCAGTCCGGCCGCGCCTCACCCGGTGCGACGATTGCCTGGCGTACGTGGGAAATGCGCCGCTCGGAGTTGGTCACGCAACCTTCCTTTTCCCCCCAGCTGGCGGCGGGCAGCAGAAGGTCGGCGAACTTCGCGGTTTCAGTGGTGCTGAAGGCTTCCTGCAACACCACGAACGGGCAGGCTTGCAAGGCTGCGCGCACGGCTGTCTGGTCCGGCATGGATTGCGCGGGGTTGGTACAGGCGATCCACAACGCCTTGATCTTGCCGTTGCGCACTTGCTCGAACAGCTCGATTGCGGTGAGCCCGGGATTTTCCGGCAGTTGCTCGACGCCCCAGTAGGACGCCACTTGATCACGGTGTTGCGGATTGGCGGTATCGCGGTGGCCGGGCAGCAGGTTGGACAAACTGCCGGTTTCCCGCCCGCCCATGGCATTTGGCTGACCGGTGAGGGAGAAAGGTCCGGCGCCGGGACGACCGATCTGCCCGGTGGCCAGGTGCAGATTGATCAGTGCACTGTTTTTCGCGCTGCCGGCGGTGGACTGGTTAAGCCCCATGCACCACAGCGACAGAAAGCTCGGTGATGTGCCGATCCATTCGGCACATTGCTGCAATTGCCCGAGGCTGATTCCGCAGAGCTGCGAAACCATTTGCGGTGTGTAGTCACGCACCAGGTTTTTCAGCTCGGCCAGGCCTTCGGTGTGGTCCCGGATGAAGTCACGATCGATCCAGTCTTCCCACAGCAGCAGATGCAAAATCCCATGGAACAGGGCGACGTCGGTGCCCGGCAAGATCGCCAGGTGCAGGTCAGCCAGATCGCAGGTGTCTGTACGACGTGGGTCAATGACGATGACCTTCATCTGCGGCCGGCGGGATTTGGCGGCTTCCAGCCGGCGAAACAGCACCGGGTGGGCGTAGGCCATGTTGCTGCCGACGATCATCACGCAATCGCTCAGCTCCAGGTCTTCGTAGCTGCAGGGCGGGGCGTCGGCACCCAGGCTGCGCTTGTAGCCGACCACCGCCGAGGACATGCACAGGCGCGAATTGCTGTCGATGTTGTTGGTGCCTACCAGGGCACGTGCCAGCTTGTTGAAGGCGTAGTAGTCCTCGGTCAACAGTTGCCCGGAAATGTAGAACGCGACGCTGTCAGGGCCATGTTCGGCAATGGTCGCGGCAAACACGCTGGTGGCGTGATCGAGGGCGGTGTCCCAGTCGGTGCGGTGGCGGGCCAGGCCTTTACCGAGGCGCAGTTCGGGGTACAGCGCCCGCGCCGTCAAGTCGCCGGTCAGGTGCAGGGTCGAGCCCTTGCTGCACAGTTTGCCGAAATTGGCCGGGTGCGCCGGGTCGCCGCTGACGCCGAGGATGCGCTCGCCGTCGTGCTCGATCAGCACGCCGCAGCCGACCCCGCAGTAACAGCAGGTGGATGCAGTGATCTGGCGGTCCATCAGCCTGCATCCCGCAGGGCCAGCATCACCCGGCCATTTTCCACCCGGGCGAGATGGTGATGGGCACAGCCGATATCCGGGGCCAGGGCTTCGCCGCTTTGCAGGTCGATTTGCCAGTTGTGCAACGGGCAGGCCACCCGCTTGCCGTAGACCAGACCTTGGGACAACGGGCCGCCCTTGTGCGGGCAGCGGTCGTCCAGGGCGAACACTTCGTCGTCGCTGGTACGAAAAATCGCGATGTCTCCCTTTGGTCCGGCGATGATCCGTGAGCCCAGGGCATTGATCTCTTCCAGTGCGCAGATATCCAGCCAGTTCATGCCAGCACCTCCAGGTTTTTCACGGGGATGACGTCGAATTCTTTTTTCAGCTGGGGCTGTTCCAGGCGCTCCTTCCACGGGTCCTGTTCGAACGACAGGGAGAATTGCAGGCGATCGTTGAGCGCCTTGCGACGCTCCGGATCTTCCAGCACGGCTTTCTTGATATGTTCCATGCCGACCCGTTGCAGGTAGTGCACGGTGCGTTCGAGGTAGAAGGCTTCTTCGCGATAGAGCTGCAGGAATGCACCGTTGTATTCGCGCACTTCTTCGGCGGTTTTCAGTTTGACGAAGAACTCCGCGACTTCGGTCTTGATCCCGCCGTTGCCACCGATGTACATCTCCCAGCCGGAGTCCACACCGATAATTCCCACATCCTTGATACCGGCTTCCGAGCAGTTGCGCGGGCAACCGGAGACAGCCAGCTTCACCTTGTGCGGCGACCACATGTTGAACAGGTCATGTTCCAGTTCAATGCCCAACTGTGTGGAGTTCTGCGTGCCAAAGCGGCAGAATTCGCTACCGACGCAGGTTTTCACCGTGCGGATGGATTTGCCGTAGGCGTGGCCGGACGGCATGTCCAGGTCTTTCCACACCCCTGGCAGGTCTTGCTTGCGAATGCCCAGCAAGTCGATGCGCTGGCCACCGGTGACCTTGACCATCGGCACGTTGTACTTGTCGGCGACGTCGGCAATGCGCCGCAGCTCTGAAGGATTGGTCACGCCGCCCCACATCCGCGGGACTACAGAGTAGGTGCCGTCTTTCTGAATGTTGGCGTGGGCGCGTTCGTTGATCAGGCGCGATTGCGGATCATCCCTGGCTTCTCCTGGCCAGGTGGAAATCAGGTAGTAGTTGAGCGCCGGCCGGCAGGTGGCGCAGCCGTTGGGTGTGCGCCAGTTCAGGTAGCTCATGGTGCCGGCGATGGTCAGCAGATGCTGCTCGCGGATGGCCTGGCGGATTTGCCCGTGGTTGAGGTCGCTGCAGCCGCAGATGGCCTTTTCGCTTTTCGGTTTGACGTCCGCGGCGCCGCCCACGGTGTTGATCAGGATCTGTTCGACGAGGCCGGCGCAGGAGCCGCAGGAGCTGGCAGCCTTGGTGTGTTTCTTGACGTCGTCGACGCTGAACAGCCCGTGTTCCTGAATGGCCTTGACGATGGTGCCCTTGCACACACCGTTGCAGCCGCAGACTTCGGCGGTGTCGGCCATGCTCATGGCTTTGTCCTGGCCTTGATGTCCTACGTCGCCCAAAGCGTTTTCGCCGAACATCAGATGATCGCGGATCTCGCCGATGGCGTGATTCTCACGGATCTGCCGGAAATACCAGCCGCCATCTGCCGTATCGCCGTACAGGCAGGCGCCGACCAGCACGTCATCCTTGATCACCAGTTTCTTGTAGACCCCGCCAATCGGGTCCGAGAGGGTGATGGTCTCGGTGCCTTCGCCGCCCATGAAGTCGCCGGCGGAGAACAGGTCGATGCCGGTAACCTTCAATTTGGTCGAGGTCACCGAACCCTTGTAGGTGGCAAACCCCAGTTGGGCGAGGTGGTTGGCGCAGACTTTGGCCTGTTCGAACAGCGGCGCCACCAAGCCATAGGCAATGCCGCGGTGGCTGGCACACTCGCCGATGGCATAGATCCGTGGGTCGTAGGTTTGCAGTGTGTCGTTGACCAGAATCCCGCGGCTGCATGGAATGCCGGATTTCTCCGCCAGTTCGGTATTGGGGCGAATGCCGGCGGCCATCACTACCAGGTCGGCGGGGATGATGTCGCCGTTCTTGAATTGCACCGAGCCGACCCGGCCGTTGCCCGCGTCGTGCAAGGCCTGGGTCTGCTCGCACAGGCGAAAGTGCAGGCCGCGAGATTCCAGCGCGCTTTGCAGTAGCTGGCCGCTGGTCTTGTCCAGTTGCCGTTCCAGCAACCACTCGCCGATATGCACCACAGTCACGTGCATGCCCCGCAGCATCAGGCCGTTGGCGGCTTCCAGGCCGAGCAGGCCGCCGCCGATCACCACGGCGTGACGGTGGGTTTTCGCGGTGTCGATCATGGCCTGAGTGTCGGCGATGTCACGGTAGCCGATCACGCCTTCAAGGGTGTTGCCGGGAATGGGCAGGATGAACGGCGTCGAGCCGGTGGCGATCAACAGGCGATCGTATTCGGCTTCGCTGCCGTCTTCGGCAATGACCCGGCGCTTGACCCGGTCGATCTCCACCACCTTGCGGTTGAGCAGCAGCTTGATGTTGTTTTCCAGGTACCAGTCCAGGTCGTTGAGCACGATCTCTTCGAAGGTTTGTTCGCCCGCCAGCACCGGCGACAACAGGATGCGGTTGTAGTTGGTGTGCGGTTCGGCGCCGAAGACCGTGATGTCGTACAGCTCAGTGCTCAGTTTGAGCAGCTCTTCCAGGGTCCGGACCCCGGCCATGCCGTTGCCGATCATCACCAGTTTTAGTTTTTTCATCAGGTTCTCCGGGGAGCTCAGGCCTGCCTCATCAGGGTTCAGGCCATGCTCGACAAATTTTGCGCAAACAAAAAAAGGCGTCCCGCTAGTTGCCTAGCGAGGACGCCTTTGTCCTGGTCCCGTTCTCTCGGGAAGTGCAACCTTCGTCGTTGAAGCCTGCGCTGAATGTCTGTTGCAAGAGGTAATGCAGTGGTTATGCCAAGTCGCTCGAATCCCGTGTTTATTGGCTTTTTCACCGTTCACAAGGGCAGAACCGTGAGGGAATGCACCGATTCAAGGCGCATTGCCCGCTAATGGAGCGCAATTACCAGCAGCACCAGATTGAGCAGCAAGGACACCAGCGCCAATGTCCGCCATACCTTCAGCGGCTCGCGCTCGAGCAAGGGCTTGGGGCGCACGCTCAAGCTGCGGCGTTCCCCCTGTTCGATCAGCAGCAGCCATTCTTCCGCCGTTTCGAAACGCTGGTCGGGGGCCGCTGCCACGGCGCGCTCCAGGCTATGGGCGATCCAGTCCGGCAGGTCGGGCCGGTAACGGCTGGCGTTGACCGGGAGGCCAAACCTCGGGCGCTGGAACGCTTCGATTTCGCCATAGGGATAGTGCCCGGTGAGCAGGAAATACAAGGTCACACCGACGGCGTACAAGTCCTGCCGTGGCGTCGGTACTTCGCCGCGAAAGGCTTCTGGCGCGATGTAACTGGGTGTACCCGGCAGCGCCCAGGGCAGGTCTTGCGAGAGACCGGGGCAGTAGGCGAGGCCGAAATCCAGCATGCGCAACTCACCATCGTCCCCCAGCAACAGGTTTTCCGGTTTGATATCGCGATGCAGAATCTGCCGTCGATGCAACAGACCGACCGCTCGCAGCAAGCGTTCGGCGATGTCCTGCCACTGGGGCAGCGGCAAGGGGCCGCTTTGTTCATGTCGTTGGGCCAGGGTAGCGCCCGAATATTCACGCATCACGTAGTACAAATGCTGACGCTGGCTGGCGGCATGGACTTCAGGAAAGTGTCGCCCGGCCACGCGTTTGAGAAACCATTCTTCCGACAGTAACGCTTGCCCGGCCTGGTGATCGTCGTGCAGGCGGCCCGGCAGGGTTTTCAGCAGCCAGGGTTGTTGTTGGCTGTCGCGAACCCGATAAAGCAGCGATTGCTGGCTCTGTGCGACGATTCCTTCGACCTGCCAGCCCTCGAACGCCTGACCCGGTTTCAGGGCTGGCGGCAGTGGCCATTGCTGCAAGTGCATCAACGCATCGCCAATGCTCGCTTCGCCGAGGGCATCGACCCGCACCAGCAGGGCGCTGGCGTTGTCCTGGCTGCCCGCCAGGTGTGCGGCATTGACCAGGGTTTGCGCAGCGCTGTGCAAGTCCGGTTGATCGCGCAGGATCGCGGCTATGGCGGTATCGCCCAGGACGGCCCAGACGCCGTCGCTGAGCAGGACGAAGCTTTCATCGGGACGCAACTCACCGTCGAGAAAGTCCAGCGCCAGGTGTTGATCGAGCCCCAGCGCCCGTTTCAGCACATGCTGCATGCCCGGCTGGTCCCAGACGTGATCCTCGCTGATTCGCTGCAATTGGTCGGCGTGCCAGCGATATACCCGGCAATCGCCGACATGGGCCAAGGTAAAGCGCCGGCCACGCAGGACCAGCGCACTGAGGGTGGTCAGCAGCGGCTGTCCGCCGCCATTGGCCTGCAGCCAGCGGTTTTGTGCCAGCAACAGACGATCGAGCGCCTGTGCGACGCTCCAGGTTTCCGGCGTGGCGTAGTAATCCAGCGCCAGGGCCTGCAGTGTCGAACGGGCAGCCAGACCGCCATCGACGCATTGGCTGACACCGTCGGCAATCGCGAACAGGTAACCCTTGCTCGCGGCCAGCGCCGGAGCCGGCGTGACCAAGCGCAGGGCATCCTGGTTTTCCTCGCGAGGACCGACGGCAGTGGCTTCGGCGAAACTCAGTTGCAGGCTCATTGAGGCCTCAGACCCGCGCAGCCGTCACGGCGGCCGAACCCCAGGTGGTTCTCCAGCGACGTTTCACGCCGTGCAGACCGAACCAGGCCAGAACGCCGAGGCTGGCGAATAACCACAGCGCCAGTTGATAGCTGCCGGTGCTTTGCTTGATCGCGCCCATGCCGGCCGCGAGGGCAAACCCACCGATGCCGCCGGCCATGCCGATCAGGCCGGTCATCACGCCGATTTCCCGGCGAAACCGCTGGGGCACCAACTGGAATACCGCGCCATTGCCTGCACCCAGACCGAGCATCGTGCAGACGAAAAGTGCCAGTGCAGCGTAGGAGCTCGGCAGGTTGAAGCCAACCACGGCAATGCAGGTCGCCGCGACGGTGTACATCGCCAACAGGGTCCGAATGCCGCCGAAGCGGTCAGCCAGCGCGCCACCCAAGGGGCGCATCAGGCTGCCGCCGAACACGCAGGCAGCGGTGTAGTAGCCGGCAGTCACCGGATTCAGGCCGTACTGGTCGTTGAAATAACCGGGCAGGGCGCTGGCCAGGCCGATGAATCCACCGAACGTCACGCTGTAGAAAAACATGAACCACCAGCTGTCACGATCACCCAGGGCCTTGAAGTAGTCGGCCATGGATTTGGCTTTTGGCCGCTCGGGGGCATTGCGGGCCAGCCAGGCGAAGACGATCAGGGTCAGGATCAACGGAATCAGGGCAAAGCCGAACACGTTGCTCCAGCCAAACGCCGCCGCCAGCACCGGAGCGATCAATGCGGCGAGCACTGTGCCCGAGTTACCCGCGCCGGCGATGCCCATGGCCTTGCCTTGATGCTGCGGTGGATACCACTGCGAGGCCAGAGGCAGGGCGACGGCGAAGGAAGCGCCAGCCATGCCGAGGAACAGGCCCAGCAGCAAGGCTTGCTCGTAGCTGTGGATACCGAGTTTCCAGGCGCCGAACAGGGCGCAGATCACGATGACCTGACCGATCAGGCCGGCGGTTTTTGGCGACAGGCGATCAGCCAGCATCCCCATCACGAAGCGCAACACCGCCCCGGCCAGAATCGGCGTGGCGACCACCAGCCCCCGTTGCTGCGTCGTCAGGTGCAAGTCGGCGGCGATCTGCACCGCCAAAGGTCCGAGCAGGTACCAGACCATGAAGCTCAGGTCGAAATAGAGGAAGGCTGCGAACAATGTAGGTGTATGGCCGGATTTCCAGAAGCTTGAATTCATCGCGCACCTCAGCTGTGAAGAGTCTCGAAAGGAGTCATGAGCTTGCAGGTGGGGCGCCGATACGGCCGCACCACCGGCCCCGTGCTGTGGGGCCAAAACGAAAAAACGCCGCCACCCGATCCGCCAAGGGCAAATGAGGTGAGCGACGTCTTTGTCGTAGGTGGGGCAACCGCCGTTGGTTACCTGTGGTGATTACCTAGCCAGATCTGTGCCATATCGGAAATTTGTGTAAAGCAAAAAGATCGCAGCCTTCGGCAGCTCCTACAGGAGAATGTGTGCATCCCGTAGGAGCTGCCGAAGGCTGCGATCTTTATGTTGTTCAACCCAACAGTTCGCTCATGGCAATAATCTGCTCCGCCACTTGAATCAGCTTCTGCTGGCGGCTCATTGCCTGGCGGCGCATCAGTGTGTAGGCCTCTTCCTCGTTGCAGTCCTTCATTTTCATCAGCAGTCCCTTGGCCAGTTCGATGCGCTTGCGCTCGGCCAATTGCTGGTCCCGGGCATGCAGTTGGGCACGCAAGGCCTGGTCGCTTTCGAAGCGTGCCATGGCCACGTCGAGAATCGGCTGCAGGCGTTGTGCGTGAATGCCTTCGACGATGTAGGCGCTGACCCCGGACTTGATCGCCTGTCGCATCACATCGGGGTCGTGTTCGTCCGTGAACATCACAATTGGTCGTGGCTGGTCGCGCGTCACCAGCACCACTTGTTCCATGACATCACGGCCCGGTGACTCGGTATCGATCAGAATCACATCCGGACGCACCGTTTCGACGCGTTCGGGCAAGTCGATGGTCAGGCCGGACTCATCGATCACTTCGAATCCGGCCTCGGTCAGGGCGGCCTTCAGGCGTCCGACTTTCCTGGCGGTGTCGTTGATCAGCAGGATACGCAGCATGTTCGTGGTCTCCTGTCAGCGGCTGGCGGATCGGTGCGAGCTGTCGCTCATGGCGTGCAGTTTGAAACTGCGGGCATAACCGGCCGGGTCCGAGCCGTCCCAGATTTTGCCGTCGATCAATTGACTGCTGCGCATTTGCTCGGCTGATGAAGCGACGCCGACGGCACGGGCGGCTTCACGGTAGAGGTCCAGTTGCTGGACCTGCCGGGCCACTGCGAGATAGTCCGGGTCATCGCGCAACAAGCCCCAGCGGCGGAACTGGGTCATGAACCACATGCCGTCGGACAGGTACGGCAGGTTGACCTCGCCATCCCCGTGCAGGCTCAGCGCGTGGGGGTCTTGCCAGCGGTGGCCAAGGCCGTCGGCGTATTCGCCCAGCAGTCGTGGTTCGATGCAGTCCAGTGGCGCGTCAAGGTACTGCGCGGCACTGAGCAATTGTGCGGTACTGCGGCGATTCTCGGTGCTTTCTTCGATGAAACGGCTGGCTTCCAGAACCGCCATCACCAACACCCGGGCGGTATTGGGGTATTGCTCGACGAACGCACGGGTGCAGCCGAGGACCTTTTCCGGATGATCGGGCCAGATGGTCTGGGTCGTGGCCAGGGTGAAACCGAGGTCCTGTTGCACGGCGCTGGCGGACCAGGGTTCGCCGACGCAGAAGCCGTCGATACGCCCGGCCCGCAGGTGCGCGACCATCTGCGGCGGCGGTACCACCACGCTGTCGACATCCAGCAGTGGGTGAATGCCCTGGCTGGCGAGCCAGTAATAAAGCCACATGGCGTGGGTGCCGGTTGGAAACGTCTGGGCGAAGGTGAGTTTTGAGCGAGTTTGGTGCACGTGTCGATCCAGTGCTTCAGGACTGGTCACTCCAAGCGCTTGCAAACCGCGGGACAGGTTGATGCTCTGGCCGTTCTGATTCAGGCCCATCAACACGGCCATGTCGGTCGCGGCCACGCCACCGATACCCAGGTGAACGGCGTAAATCAGACCGTAGAGGCTGTGGGCGGCATCGAGTTCGCCGCTGACCAGTTTGTCCCGCAGGTTGGCCCAGGACGATTGACGCTTGAGGTTCAGGGTCAAGCCGTGGGGCTGGGCGAAGCCCTGGGTGGCGGCGACAACCACCGAGGCGCAGTCGCTCAGGGCCATGAAGCCGAGATTGATTTCGGTTTTTTCCGGGGCATCGCTGCCATTGACCCAGGCCAGGGGGCCGGCTGACGGTTCGTTCATCGCATGTTCACCTTGCAAAAAAAACGTCGTCCCGAGTTCTTGCATGAGCAGGCCGGGGACGACGCCATTGTCTTTGCACACATTCGGTCGTTGGCATGGGTGCTGGTGCCCAGAGTGGTGCAAGGCATATGCCATTATCCGTTGATTTGATCACGCGCCTCGCTTGCCACCCTGTTGCCCGGCTATAATCGCCACCTCAATTCGCCGCCAATCGAGTCAAATCCGCCCATGTACACCCTGGCCCGTCAGCTGTTGTTCAAACTTTCCCCGGAAACCTCCCACGATCTGTCCCTGGACCTGATCGGCGCGGGCGGGCGTCTTGGGCTCAACGGCTTGCTGTGCAAGGCCCCGGCGAAGCTGCCGGTGAATGTCATGGGCCTGGACTTCCCGAATCCGGTGGGGCTGGCCGCCGGCCTGGACAAGAACGGCGCGGCCATCGATGGTTTCGCCCAGTTGGGTTTCGGTTTTGTCGAAATCGGCACCATCACGCCGCGTCCGCAGCCGGGCAACCCGAAGCCACGTCTGTTCCGTTTGCCGGAAGCCGAGGCGATCATCAACCGCATGGGTTTCAACAACCTCGGCGTCGATCACCTGCTGGCCCGCGTGGCGGCGGCCAAGTACAAAGGCGTGCTGGGCATCAACATCGGCAAGAACTTCGATACGCCGGTCGAGCGTGCCGTGGACGACTACCTGATCTGCCTGGACAAGGTCTACGCCCACGCCAGCTATGTGACGGTCAACGTCAGTTCGCCGAACACGCCGGGCCTGCGCAGCCTGCAATTCGGTGACTCGCTCAAGCAGCTGCTGGCCGATCTGGCCGAGCGCCGCGCGGAACTGGCATTGCGTCATGGCAAACATGTACCGCTGGCGATCAAGATCGCGCCGGACATGAGCGACGAAGAAACCGCACAAGTTGCGCAAGCGCTGATCGAAACCGGGATGGATGCCGTCATCGCCACCAACACCACCCTGAGCCGCGTAGGCGTCGAAGGCATGGAGCATGGCGAAGAAGCCGGCGGTCTGTCCGGCGCGCCGGTTCGTGACAAGAGCACCCACACCGTGCAAGTGCTGGCGTCGGAGCTGGGCGGACGTTTGCCGATCATTGCGGCGGGCGGCATTACCGAAGGCAAGCACGCGGCCGAGAAAATCGCCGCAGGCGCGAGCCTGGTGCAGATCTATTCGGGCTTCATCTACAAAGGCCCGGCGCTGATTCGTGAGTCGGTAGACGCTATCGCAGCGCTACGCTGAGCCCCTGTAGGAGCTGCCTAAGGCTGCGATCTTTTGATTTTAGAAATCAAGGTCAAAAGATCGCAGCCTTCGGCAGCTCCTACAAGGTAATGGGGGATATGGGACAGGCATAAAAAAGGGCTCCAAAAAGGAGCCCCTGGGCCGGAGCCCGCCGTCCGGATGGGACGTGCGTGGTTAATTCAGTACAAATCAGATTGTCGTGTCGGAGTGTTGTGCCCTGTAATTAGCCGACGGCGTGAAGTTCGTTGAGTCTGTGGATTCCCGCAGTGCCGGTCATACCGTCCCAGTTGTCGCCGCGTCCTTCTCGCCAGCCGTTGATCCAGGCTTGACGTACCGACGGTAGAGTAAATGGGCAAAGCTCACGGGATTTACCACCAACGCCATATTGATATCCGCGCAAAAATGCTCTTTCCAACGGATCACGCTTAAGTCTTCTCATAGGGTGTTGCCCTCACTTGTTGACTGTATTTATCGCGTCGACCTCTATTGAGGTCTGGCAGAAAAACTCTGCCGTTGGGGGCTCGTTGCCGGCGTGACGAGCCAAGGTGTTGGCGTCATTGCGGCGCCAACCTGTATTGAGTTCTAACCAATGCGTCACATCGAGGGAATGATCGTTTTGTCATAAGGACGTAACCATTCATGTGCTAACGCCATAAGTAACAGAGCGTTTGTAGCGTATTTATTGGCCAAACCCCGGTATGATCGGCCCTGCGCTTGATGATGGGCTTAATCCTTTACTGAGAATGGCTCCCGTTGCCGGGAAGCACTATTCGACGAAGGGTCGACTTATGACATTTTGTTGCATCAACTTTTTTATCTGTCCTTGCATCTAAGCTCATTTAACCCGGGCAGCAGGGGTGGAACGGCACACCTTCGTGCCACGCGGGCGTTCTTCGAGAAAAGCGCCTGATTGAAAACCGGACCGGCAATGCGTTGCCCGGTCACTCAGCTAAAGGTTCTGGAATTCCCATGTCCGATCGTTTCGAACTCTTCCTCACTTGCCCAAAAGGCCTTGAAGGCCTGCTCATCGAGGAAGCCGTCGGGCTTGGCCTTGAGGAAGCGCGCGAGCACACCTCTGCCGTGCGCGGCATGGCCACCATGGAAACCGCTTATCGCCTGTGCCTGTGGTCGCGCCTGGCCAACCGCGTGCTGCTGGTGCTCAAGCGTTTCCCGATGAAAGACGCCGAAGACCTGTACCACGGCGTGCTGGACATCGAGTGGCAAGACCACATGCTCAATGACGGCACCCTGGCCGTCGAATTCAGCGGCCATGGCTCGGGTATCGACAACACCCACTTCGGCGCGCTGAAGGTCAAGGACGCCATCGTCGACAAACTGCGCACCCCGCAGGGCGACCGCCCGTCCATCGACAAGCTCAATCCGGACCTGCGCATTCACCTGCGCCTGGACCGTGGCGAAGCCATTCTTTCCCTCGACCTGTCGGGCCACAGCCTGCACCAGCGCGGCTATCGCCTGCAGCAAGGTGCGGCACCGCTCAAGGAAAACCTCGCGGCCGCCATCCTGATCCGTTCCGGCTGGCCACGTATCGCGGCCGAAGGCGGCGCACTGGCTGACCCGATGTGCGGTGTCGGTACCTTCCTGGTCGAAGCGGCGATGATCGCCGCCGACATCGCACCGAACCTGCGTCGCGAGCAGTGGGGTTTCACCGCCTGGCTCGGTCACGTGCCGGCGCTGTGGAAAAAATTGCACGAGGAAGCCTCCGAACGCGCAGCGGCCGGCCTGGCCAAGACACCGTTGTGGATCCGCGGCTACGAAGCCGATCCACGGCTGATTCAACCGGGCCGCAACAACGTCGAGCGTGCCGGCCTGAGCGAGTGGATCAAGATCTACCAGGGCGAAGTCGCGACTTTCGAGCCGCGCCCGGACCAGAACCAGAAAGGCCTGGTCATCTGCAACCCTCCGTACGGCGAGCGTCTGGGCGATGAGGCGAGCCTGCTCTACCTCTACCAGAACCTCGGCGAGCGCCTGCGTCAGGCCTGCCTGAACTGGGAAGCAGCGGTGTTCACCGGCGCGCCAGACCTGGGCAAGCGCATGGGTATCCGCAGCCACAAGCAGTATTCGTTCTGGAACGGCGCCTTGCCGTGCAAGCTGCTGCTGATCAAGGTGCTGCCGGATCAGTTCGTCACCGGCGAGCGTCGTACTCCGGAACAGCGCCAGGTCGAGCGCGAGCAAGCCGCCTACGATCAGGCGCCGAACGAACCGCAGGAACGCAAGTTCAACAAAAACGGCAACCCGATCAAACCGACGCCGGCACCGGCTCCGGTGGTCGAGCAGCCGCGGCTGAGCGAAGGCGGACAGATGTTCGCCAACCGTCTGCAAAAGAACCTCAAGGCCCTGGGCAAGTGGGTCAAGCGTGAAGGCATCGACTGCTACCGCGTGTACGATGCCGACATGCCGGAATATTCCATGGCCATCGACCTGTATCACGATTGGGTCCACGTCCAGGAATACGCCGCGCCGAAATCCATCGACCCGGAAAAGGCCTCGGCGCGCATGTTCGATGCCCTGGCGGCGATTCCGCAGGCGTTGAACATCGACAAGAGCCGCGTGGTGGTCAAGCGCCGCGAGCGTCAGAGCGGCACCAAGCAGTACGAGCGCCAGGCGGCACAGGGCAAGTTCGTCGAGGTCAATGAAGGCGGGATCAAGCTGCTGGTGAATCTCACCGACTACCTCGACACCGGTCTGTTCCTCGACCATCGTCCGATGCGCATGCGTATTCAGAAAGAGGCGGCCGGCAAGCGCTTCCTCAATCTGTATTGCTACACCGCGACGGCCAGTGTGCATGCGGCCAAGGGCGGCGCGCGCAGCACCACCAGCGTCGACCTGTCGAAAACCTATCTGGACTGGGCGCGTCGCAACCTGTCGCTGAACGGTTTTTCCGACAAGAACCGCCTGGAGCAGGGTGATGTGATGGCGTGGCTCGAAGCCAGTCGTGACGAGTACGACCTGATCTTCATCGACCCGCCGACATTCTCCAACTCCAAGCGCATGGAAGGTGTCTTCGACGTGCAGCGTGACCAGGTGCAGTTGATCGATCTGGCCATGGCGCGGTTGGCACCCGGCGGCGTGTTGTACTTCTCCAACAACTTCCGCAAGTTCGAACTGGAAGCCAATCTCGGCGAGCGTTATGCGGTCGAGGAGATCACCGCCCAGACCATCGATCCGGATTTTTCCCGCAACGCCAAGATCCATCGCGCCTGGAAAATCACGGCTCGTTGACTTTGATGTGGCTGGATCCACAGAGCCTTGATTTTTAAAGGCTCTTGGATCCCATCAGTGCTGGTCAAATTAGTGGCTAATAGCTATAACTCAACTCAAGGCCAAAGGGCTTTCCCGCACCTGGCGTTTTGAGTTGCGTTCTATGTCGTTGCACGCCGTGCGCCCCAAGATCCTGGGAATTATCAGCGAAGATGCCTCGGCCTGGTTGGTCGCGCTGCTGATATTGCTGGTCGGCGGGGTGCTCACCGGGTTGCTGGCGTGGTCGACGCAGAATCTGTTTCACCATCAATTGCGGCAACGTTTCCAACTGCTGGCCAGTGAACGTTACAGCCGTATCGAAGAGCGTTTCGAAGATCAGGAGCAGCGTCTCGACGGCCTGCGCCGGTTTTTCGCCAATTCCGATTCGGTTTCCCGAGCGGAATTCGACGGCTACACCCAACCTTTGTTGCTGCGAACCCAGGCTTATTCCTTTGCCCAACGGGTCACTCGTGACGAGCGGGCGGCGTTCGAGCGTCGGGTGCGTGACGAAGGCTTGAGCAGCTTCACCCTGAGAGAACTCAACGCCGCCGGCCAATTGCAACTGGCCGGCGAGCGAGATGAGTACGTGCCAGTGCTGTATAGCCAGACGCAAAGCAAGCTCGGCGCTCCCCTCGGTTACGACTTGCTGGCCCAGCCGCTGCGGCGTGCCACGCTCGATCGGGCCGATCAACATGGCGGCATGTCGGTGTCGCAACCGATGCATCTGGTGAGTATCGAGCCGGCTTATGCGCGCGGCGTGCTGCTGGTCGCGCCGGTCATACAGCGCAACAGTCAGGACCACAAAGCCGCGAAGCCCTACGGTTATGTCATGGCTGTGATCAGCATGCGCCAGTTGCTGGCGGACGGACTGCCGGACGCCAGCCATGACTATCTCTCGGTGCGCATTCTCGATTTGTCGATCGATGATCAGCACGAGGTGCTGTTCGAGTCACCCAACCCGCCGGCCATCAGCGAGCTGTCCGCCACGCGCCTGTTGCGCATGGCCGACCATGATTATCAAGTCGATATCCAGCCCAGCGACGCATTCGTGAAGGCCAACCATTCCTCCGTGACCAGTGTGGTGGTGTTGGGTGGATTGCTCAGCGTGATGCTCAGTGCCTTGCTGTATGTGTTGGTCAGTCAGCGGCAGCGGGCGTTGAAACTGGTCGAGCAACGCACCCAGGAACTGCGCGATCGAGAACTGGAACTTCGTGGCACCCATGGTCAGTTGCGTGGCGTGCTGAATGCCGCCACCCAGGTCGCGATCATCGCCACCGACCTGCGCGGCGTCATCAGCACCTTCAACGCCGGTGCCGAGCAGATGCTTGGCTATACCAGTGCCGAAGTGGTCGGCCATATGACCCTGGAGAACCTGCACCTGCCCCGGGAGCTGATTGCTCGCTCGGCAGAGTTGAGCGCGCGCTATGGCAAACCGGTGCCGACCTGCCAGGCGATGCTGGTTGAAGGCGACGCGGAGGGCGACCACGAGGCGCGGGAGTGGACGCTGGTACGCGGCGATGGCAGCCATTTGATGGTCAACATGCTCGCCACTCCGGTGCTCGACGAGCAAGGCCTGTGGGTCGGGCACCTGGCGGTGTGCATAGACATCACCGAACGCAAACGGGTCCATGAGGCACTCGCGGCGCGGGACCTGTTGTTGAAGAAACTCAGCGCCCACGTACCCGGTGGCATCTACCAGTTCAAGATGGAGTTCGACGGACGCTTCAGCGTGATCTATGCCAGCGACGGCATTCGCGAGATCTACGAGCTGGAACCTGACGTGCTGCTGCACAATGCCGAAGCGATCTTCACCCGGATTCATCCCCAGGACACCACCCGTGTCCGCGCCTCGATCCGTGCCTCGGCCGACACCCTCAGCCCCTGGCGCGAGGAATACCGCGTGCAATTGCCGCAACGCGGTCTGCGCTGGGTGCGTGGCGAGGCCACGCCGGAGGAACTGCCCGGTGGCGGTGTGCTCTGGCACGGCTACATCTCGGACATTTCCGATATGAAGCGGGTGGAGGAGGAACTGCGCGCGTTGTCGGTCACTGATTCGCTGACCGGTATCCACAACCGCCGTTATTTCCAGGAACGCCTGACCATCGAAATGGCCCGGGTGGAGCGCGGTGGCGGGGATTTGTCGGTAATCATGCTCGATATCGACCATTTCAAGCGCATCAATGACCTGCATGGCCATGCCATCGGTGATCGGGTGTTGCAGGCCGTGTGCCAACGGATCGGCCACCGGCTGCGTCGCACCGATGTGTTCTGCCGCTTGGGCGGTGAGGAGTTCATGGTGCTGTGCCCGGATATCAGCGGCGAGCATGCCTATATGTTGGCCCAGCAATTGTGGCAAGGCCTGCGCAGTTCACCCATTGAAGGTGTCGGTACGGTCACCGCCAGTTTCGGGATTGCCAGTTGGCGGGTCGGGGAGGGCGCCGATGCCTTGCTGTTGCGCGCGGATTCGGGGGTTTACGCGGCGAAACAGGCAGGAAGGGATCGGGTTGAGGCAGAGCTGAATTAGACGGGCAGTCCACTGACCCTGTGGGAGCGAGCTTGCTCGCGATGGCGGTCTGTCAGTCACATCAATGCTGACTGAACTGTCGCAATCGCGAGCAAGCTCGCTCCCACATGGGACTGCGTTGTGCTTAAAGTACCGAAGCCGTCTGCGGCAGTTTCGGTTGGCGGTACAGGTCCAGCAGCACCTGATCGAGCACTGAAGAGGCGCCGAACGGGGCCTTGTCGTTGAGGATCGCCACCACCGCCCAGGTGTTGCCGTTGACGTCGCGACTGAAGCCGGCAATCGCCCGCACGGTGTTCAGGGTGCCAGTCTTGACGTGGGCTTCACCGCGCATGGCAGTGGTCTTCAGGCGTTTGCGCATGGTGCCGTCGGTGCCGGCAATCGGCATCGAACTGATGTATTCGGCGGAATACGGGCTGTGCCACGCAGCTTCGAGCATCGAGGCCATTTCCCGGGCGCTGACGCGCTCGGCACGGGACAGGCCGGAGCCGTTTTCCATCACCAGGTGCGGTGCGGTGATGCCCTTTTTCGCCAGCCACTGACGCACGACACGCTGGGCGGCCTTGGCGTCGTCACCATCGGCATCGGTGCGGAAGCGTTGGCCGAGGCTCAGGAACAACTGCTGGGCCATGGTGTTGTTACTGTACTTGTTGATGTCGCGGATGATTTCCGCCAGGTCCGGCGAGAACGCCCGGGCCAGGACCTTGGCGTCTTTCGGTGTAGGCGCCAGCACATCCCTGCCCTGAATGCTGCCACCCAGTTCCTTCCAGATCGCGCGGACGGCGCCGGCGGTGTAGGTCGCGTGGTCGAGCAGCGACAGGTAAGTCTGCGAACTGCAGCCTTCGCCCAGCTGACCGCCGACCGTCACGGTCATACTGCCGTCGGCCTGTGCCACCGGGTTGTAACGCACGCCACCGGTGCATTGCTTGGAATTGAGGGCCTTGACCTGGTTGTCGATACGGATGCTCGCAATCGGCGGTTCCACCGAGACCAGCACCTTGCCCGAGTCATTGCGCGCGACGAAGCGTAGCGCCTTGAGGTTGACCAGCAGCGAGTCGGGCTTGACCAGGAACGGCTTGTTCTCGTCGTTGCCGTCGTCATTGAACTCCGGCAGTTGCGGTTGCACGAAGAAGGTTTTATCCAGCACCAGGTCGCCGGTGACCTGGGTCACGCCATTGGCGCGCAGATCGCGCATCAGCAGCCAGAGTTTTTCCATGTTCAGCTTCGGATCGCCGCCACCCTTGAGGTAGAGGTTGCCGTTGAGAATGCCGCCACTCAAGGTGCCGTCGGTGTAGAACTCGGTTTTCCACTGGTGGTTCGGGCCGAGCATTTCCAGCGCCGCGTAGGTGGTGACCAGTTTCATGGTCGACGCCGGGTTGACCGACACGTCGGCGTTGAACACCGTCGCGGTGCCGGGGCCGGTGAGCGGGATCATCACCAGCGACAGGGCGTTGTCCTGCAACTTGCTGGCTTTCAGGGCTTTTTCAACGCTGGGCGACAACGCAGTATTGATTGGGGCGGCGGAAACGGAGAGGGCCAGGGGGAGAAGAAAGCCGGCCAACAGCAATGGACGCAAAGATTTGATCATCTGAAATAAAACCCTACAGCCGAGGGGAAATAAGACGAGGGCATGGAGATAAATTCCCTCAATGGTCATGAAAGTGTCGGCATTATGCCCCAAGGTGTCACAGCTTGTGCCGTACGCTGTTCGTCTAATCGGCTATTTTTTTACCGACGGTAGGCGTGGTGGCCCAGAGAGTCAGGCAATCGGCGGCTTAAACTGCTAAAGTGCCGCCCGTTATTACTTAAGAGGATTGTTCCAATGGCGACTAACCGTTCCCAGCGTCTGCGCAAAAAACTGTGCGTCGATGAATTTCAAGAGCTGGGTTTCGAACTGAACCTGGATTTCAAAGAAGATTTGGCTGATGAAGCCATTGATGCTTTCCTCGATGCGTTCCTCAAAGAAGCCATGGAAGCCAACGGTCTGGGTTATGTTGGCGGCGACGACTACGGTCTGGTTTGCCTGCAGAAGCGTGGCTCGGTCAGCGCTGAACAGCGCGTTGCCGTTGAAGCCTGGCTCAAAGGCCGCACCGAGCTGACCAGCGTTGAAGTCAGCCCGCTGCTGGACGTCTGGTACCCGGAAAAGCCGATCAATCCGGTAGCTTGATGTTCTAAAAAAACGGCGACCCAAGGGTCGCCGTTTTTTTATGCCCGGTTTTGTGTATTTCAGTCCTTGCGCCCGTTCAGAATCACCAGCGTCACCACTCCCGCGACAATCCCCCAGAACGCCGAACCGATGGAAAACAGCGTCAGCCCCGATGCCGTGACCATGAAGGTGATCAGCGCCGCTTCACGTTCCTTCACTTCGCTCATGGCGATGCTCAGGCCGTTGATGATCGAGCCGAACAGCGCGAGCGCCGCAATCGACAGCACCAGTTCCTTGGGCAGCGCGGCAAACAATGCCGCGAGCGTCGCGCCGAACACGCCGGCGATCCCGTAGAAAATCCCGCACCAGACCGCAGCGGTGTAGCGTTTGTTGCGATCCTCATGGGCGTGGGGTCCGGTGCAGATCGCTGCGCTGATCGCCGCCAGGTTGATCCCGTGGGAGCCGAACGGTGCCAACAGCAAACTGGCGATACCGGTGGTGGTGATCAGCGGCGAGGAGGGCACCGTGTAACCATCGGCGCGCAGTACGGCGATGCCGGGCATGTTTTGTGAGGTCATGGCGACGACAAACAGCGGGATGCCGATGCTGATGGTCGCGGCCAGGGAGAAGTGCGGCGTGGTCCAGACCGGCGTGGCCACTTCCAGGTGGAAACCGCTGAAGTCCAGCAGCCCCATGAAGCCTGACAATGCCGTGCCGATCAGCAATGCAGCCAGCACCGCATAGCGCGGCGACAAGCGTTTGACCACCAGATAGCTGACAAACATCCCCAGTACCAGGGCGGTGCGGTGTTGCGCCGCGACGAAAATCTCGCTGCCGATCTTGAACAGGATCCCCGCCAGCAGGGCGGCGGCCAGGGATGCCGGAATCTTTTTCACCAGCCGTTCGAAGCTGCCGGTCATCCCGCAAATCGTCACCAGCACCGCGCAGGTGATGTAGGCGCCGATGGCTTCGCCGTAGCTCACGCCGCCCAGGCTGGTGATCAGCAGCGCGGCGCCGGGGGTCGACCAGGCGATGGTGATCGGCGTGCGATAACGCAGGGACAGGCCAATGGAGCACACCGCCATGCCGATGGAAATCGCCCAGATCCACGAAGAAATCTGCCCGCTGCTAAGGCCCGCGGCTTGCCCGGCCTGGAACATCAGCACCAGGGAGCTGGTGTAGCCGGTCATCATGGCGATGAAGCCGGCGACGATGGCCGAGGGCGAGGTGTCGGCCAGCGGGCGGATTTGCGTGTGGGTGGCGTCGTTCATGACGGTGGTGTTCCTTTTACAGATGAAGATGTCCGCTGCAACGAGATCCCTGTGGGAGCGAGCAAGCTCGCTCCCACAGGGATCTCGTTACGAAGGCGGATTCTGCGAACAAGCCTAAACTCAAAAGTAATCAGGCGTTGCAATACAGCCGAGGCAACATTCAGCCGTACAGTCGTGTTGCCACCTTCCATTGTGTACAATCGCAGTGTTTTTTACGCGATACTTGCCAGCGACCCACTGTGCCGTATTACAGTCGCGGTCAATTCGCCGCAGTTCTTCCGACTCGAGTGCCCATGAACGAACAGTTGCAACCCCTAAAGAAACAACCGCGAGCAGGCAAAGCCGGCCGCAGCGGTACCCAGGACGATATTGTCTACGCGCATATCTTCGAGGCCATCCTCGAGCAGCGTCTGGCGCCCGGCACCAAGTTGAGCGAAGAAGCGCTGGGGGAAATTTTCGGGGTCAGCCGCACCATCATTCGCCGCGCCTTGTCGCGCCTGGCCCATGAAGGCGTGGTGTTGCTGCGTCCGAATCGCGGCGCCGTGGTCGCCAGCCCGAGCGTCGAGGAAGCCCGCCAGGTGTTCATGGCCCGCCGTCTGGTGGAGCGAGCGATCACTGAGCTGGCCGTTCAGCACGCGACCGCCGAGCAGATTGCCGAATTGCGCCAGATGGTCAACGACGAACGCGACAGCTTCTCTCGTGGCGATCGTGGTGCCGGTATCCGCTTGTCGGGCGAGTTCCACCTGAAACTGGCCGAAGCTGCGAAAAACGCCCCGTTGATCAGCTTCCAGCGCAGCCTGGTGTCCCAGACTTCGCTGATCATCGCCCAGTATGAAAGCGGCAATCGTTCCCACTGTTCCTACGACGAGCACACCCAGTTGATCGACGCCATCGAGAAGCGCGACGTTGAACTGGCGGTGAACCTGATGATGCATCACATGGATCACATCGACAGCAAGCTCAACCTCGACGAGGAAAGTGCTTCGGATGATCTGCATGCGGTGTTCTCGCATTTGCTGCAGACCAAAAAGCCTGGGCGATCGACCGCGAAGCTCTGATAGAAAAAGATCGCAGCCTTCGGCAGCTCCTACAAGGGTATGCGTACGCCTGTAGGAGCTGCCGAAGGCTGCGATCTTTTTTCAGGCAATAAAAATCCCCCGGGCTGAAAAGCTTCGGGGGATTTTTTATGCCCGGAAGAACTTAGCGCTGATGCACCAGATTCCCCGCCGCATAGGTCTGTTGAACAGTCCGGTCATCCCCCAGGGTCATCAGCACAAACAACGTCTCGGCGATGTTATTGGCCTGCTTCAGGCGATAGCCCAGCAGCGGCGTGGCGTTGTAGTCCAGCACCAGGAAGTCGGCGTCGGTGCCCGGTTGCAGGTTGCCGATCTTGTCTTCCAGGCGCAGCGCGCGGGCGCCGCCGAGGGTGGCCAGGTACAGCGACTTGAACGGGCTCAGGCGCGCACCTTGCAGTTGCATGACCTTGTAGGCTTCGTTGAGGGTTTGCAGCAGCGAGAAACTGGTGCCGCCGCCGACATCGGTGCCGATACCGACGTTGAGGTTGTGCTTCTCGGCCATCGGCAGGTTGAACAGGCCGCTGCCGAGGAAGAAGTTCGAGGTCGGGCAGAACGAGATGGCCGAACCGGTTTCTGCCAGTCGCGCGCACTCCTCATCGCACAGGTGCACACCGTGGGCGAACACCGAGCGCTCGCCGAGCAACTGGTAGTGGTCGTAGACGTCCAGGTAACCCTTGCGCTCCGGGAACAGCTCCTTGACCCACTCGATTTCCTTGAGGTTTTCGCTGATGTGGGTCTGCATGTACAGATCCGGGTATTCGGTCAGCAACTGGCCGGCCAGGGTCAGCTGTTCCGGGGTGCTGGTCGGTGCGAAGCGTGGGGTGACCGCGTAGTGCAGGCGACCCTTGCCGTGCCAGCGCTCGATCAGTACCTTGCTTTCGACGTAGCTGGATTCGGCGGTGTCGGTCAGGTAGTCCGGGGCGTTGCGGTCCATCATCACCTTGCCGGCGATCATCCGCAGGTCTAGCTGCTCGGCGGCTTCGAAGAACGAGTTCACCGATTGCGGGTGCACGCTGCCGAATACCAGCGCAGTGGTGGTGCCGTTGCGTAGCAGTTCCTTGATGAATATGTCCGCGACCTGGTCGGCGTGGGCCTTGTCGGCGAACTGGCTTTCGCACGGGAAGGTGTAGGTGTTGAGCCAGTCCAGCAACTGCTCTCCATAGGCGCCGACCATGCCGGTTTGCGGCAGGTGGATGTGGGTGTCGATGAAGCCGGGGGTGATCAGTGCATCCTGGTAGTGGGTGATTTCGACGTCAGCCGGCAGGGTCGGCAGCAGTTCGCTGGCGTGGCCCAGGGCGCTGATCTGGCCGTTATCCACAATCAGCAAGCCGTCTTCGAAATACTCGTAGGAGGCTTCGATGCCCACGATGGCTGGGTCGGCGATGCTGTGCAGGATGGCGGCGCGGTAAGCTTTGCGAGTCAAAGGCATGAGATTCTCAGTTCGAGGCTTTCAAGTTTGCGGTTTGGCTGCGGCGCGAGGCGGGCAGCAGTTTGGCAATCGGCTCGGCGCTGGAGGTTTGCTGGCCGAAATTGGCGTTATAGGTGGCGATGATTTCGCCAGCGATGGAGATGGCGATTTCCACAGGCAACTTGCCTTTGACTTCGCCGATGCCCATCGGGCAGCGCATGCGTTGCACGACGCTGTTGTCGAAACCGCGGTCGCGCAGGCGATGTTCGAACTTCACCCGTTTGGTCTTCGAACCGATCAGGCCGAAGTAGGCGAAGTCGTTGCGCTTGAGGATCGCAGCGGTCAGTTCGAGGTCGAGTTGATGGTTGTGGGTCATCACGATGCAATAGCTGCCGGCCGGCAGATCATCGATTTCATCCACCGGTTCTTCGCTGACGATCTTGCGCACGCCATGGGGGATCTGCTCGGGGAATTCATCTTCCCGCGAATCGATCCAGCGCACCCGGCAAGGCAGGCTTGCCAGCAGCGGCACCAGGGCGCGGCCGACGTGGCCGGCACCGAACACGGCGATCTGCGCTTGAACCTGGCCCATCGGTTCGAACAGCAATACCGTGGCGCCACCGCAGCACTGGCCGAGGCTGGCACCGAGGCTGAAGCGCTCCAGATGGGTATCCTGCTTGCCGCTGGCGAGCATCTCGCGGGCGATCTTCATGGCCTTGTATTCCAGGTGCCCGCCACCGATGGTGTCGAAGCTCTGGTTCGCGCTGATGACCATCTTCGAGCCAGCGTTGCGCGGCGTCGAGCCGAGCTCTTCGATGATGGTCACCAGCACGCAGGGCTCACCCCGGTTTTGCAGGTCGGCGAGGGCGTCGATCCAGTTGTACATGTTCACCTCGACATCTCTGTTGTCTGTACCGGCCTCTTCGCGAGCAAGCCCGCTCCCACATTGGATTTGTACAGGTCCATCAGTCAGTACATAACCCTGTGGGAGCGGGCTTGCTCGCGAAGGCCGCACCTCGGTCTTAGAGCGAAGCCAACTCGGTCTCCGCCTCGACAGCCTTCGCCGCCTTCAGCTGGCGCATCTGCTCACAGCCCCACAACACCCGCTCCGGGGTCGCCGGGGCGTCGATTTTCGGCTGATGTTTGTAATCGCCCAGGCTCGCCACGGCGTCCTTGATCGCACACCACGAGGCGATGCCGAGCATGAACGGCGGCTCGCCCACGGCCTTGGAATGGAACACCGTGTCTTCCGGGTTCTTGCGGTTTTCCACCAGCTTCACCCGCAGGTCCAGGGGCATGTCCGCCACGGCCGGGATCTTGTAGCTGGCCGGGCCGTTGGTCATCAGCTTGCCCTTGTTGTTCCACACCAGTTCTTCCATGGTCAGCCAGCCCATGCCCTGGATGAAACCGCCCTCGACCTGACCGATGTCGATGGCCGGGTTCAGCGAGGCGCCGACGTCGTGGAGGATGTCGGTGCGCAGCATCTTGTATTCGCCGGTCAGGGTGTCGACCAGCACTTCGCAGCACGCCGCGCCAAAGGCGAAGTAGTAGAATGGACGGCCGCGAGCCTGGCTGCGGTCGTAGTAGATTTTCGGGGTCTTGTAGAAGCCGGTGCTCGACAGCGACACCTGGGCGAAGTACGCCTGCTGGATCAGTGCTTCGAAGGTCAGGATGTGATCGCGGACCCGCACGTGGCCGTTGTGGAATTCCACGTCTTCTTCGCTGACCTTGTACTGGCGAGCCGCGAATTCCACCAGGCGTTGCTTGATGGTTTCGGCGGCGTTCTGTGCGGCCTTGCCGTTCAGGTCGGCACCGCTGGAAGCAGCGGTCGGCGAGGTGTTCGGTACTTTGTCGGTGTTGGTCGCGGTGATCTGTACGCGGTCCATTTCCACCTGGAACACTTCGGCCACGACCTGCGCGACCTTGGTGTTCAGGCCCTGGCCCATTTCGGTGCCGCCGTGGTTGAGGTGGATGCTGCCGTCGGTGTAGACGTGCACCAGGGCACCGGCCTGGTTGAGGAAGCTGGCGGTGAAGGAAATGCCGAATTTCACCGGGGTCAGCGCCAGGCCTTTTTTCAGGATCGGGCTGTTGGCGTTGTAGCGACGGATCGCTTCGCGGCGCTCGGCGTACTGGCTGCTTTCTTCCAGTTCCGCAGTCATCTCTTCGAGCATGTTGTGCTCGACGGTCTGATAGTAGTGAGTGACGTTGCGCTCGGTCTTGCCGTAGTAGTTGGCCTTGCGCACGGCAAGCGGATCAAGGACCAGATGGCGTGCGATGGCATCCATCACCTCTTCGATGGCGACCATGCCTTGCGGGCCGCCGAAACCACGGTAGGCGGTGTTCGACGCGGTGTTGGTCTTGCAGCGGTGACCGTTGATGGTCGCATCGCCCAGGTAGTACGAGTTGTCCGAGTGGAACATCGCGCGGTCGACGATCGACGCCGACAGGTCAGGCGAGCAACCGCAGTTGCCGGCCAGTTCCAGGTTGATGCCGTGCAGGCGACCAGTGCTGTCGAAGCCGACGTCGTACTCGACATAGAACGGGTGACGCTTGCCGGTCATCAGCATGTCTTCGACCCGCGGCAGGCGCATCTTGGTCGGCTGGCCGGTGAGGTGGGCGATCACCGCGCACAGGCACGCCGGGCTCGCCGCCTGGGTTTCCTTGCCGCCGAAACCACCGCCCATGCGACGCATGTCGACGACGATCTTGTTCATCGACACGTCCAGCACTTCGGCCACCAGCTTCTGCACTTCGGTGGGGTTCTGCGTGGAGCAGTAGACGATCATGCCGCCGTCTTCGGTCGGCATCACCGAAGAGATCTGGGTTTCCAGATAGAAGTGTTCCTGGCCGCCGATGTGCAGCGTGCCCTGGATGCGATGTTCGGCAGTGGCCAGCGCCGTGGCCGAGTCGCCGCGCTGATGGGTGTGGCTGTCGAGTACGAAGTGGCGCTTGCGCAGGGCTTCGACCACGTCCAGAACAGGTTCCAGGTCTTCGTATTCGATGATCGCGGCCATGGCCGCCTTGCGCGCGGTTTCCAGGTCTTTCGCCGCCACGGCGATCACCGGTTGACCGACGAATTGCACGGTATCGATCGCCAGCAGCGGATCGCCCGGCAGCAACGGACCGATGTCTTTCAGGCCCGGCACGTCTTCGTGGGTGATGGCGATGCGCACGCCTTCGAAGGCGTAGCAGGGCGAGGTGTCGATGCTGATGATCCGGGCGTGGGCACGGTCCGACATGCGCGCATAAACGTGCAACTGGTTCGGAAACTCCAGGCGATCGTCGATGTATTGCGCTTCACCGGCCACATGCTTGGCGGCGCTGTCGTGCTTGACGCTGCGCCCGACACCGGTGCTCAGGTCCTTGGCGAACAGTTCAGCCAATTCGGCTTGGGTCTTCTCTACGGCGTGATGATTAGACATAAGCGGTCACCCGAGTCTCGATGTGCGGTGTTTGCAGTTCGATGAAGTATTTGCGCAGCAGGTTCTGCGCGCTGAGCAGGCGATATTCCTTGCTGGCGCGGAAGTCCGAGAGCGGTGTGAAGTCTTCGGCCAGGGCAGCGCAGGCGCGTTCAACGGTGGCGTTGTTGAATGGCGAGCCGAGCAGCGCGGCTTCGCAGGCTGCGGCACGTTTCGGGATGGCGGCCATGCCGCCGAAGGCGACGCGGGCTTCAGCGACTACGCCGTTTTCCAGACGAATGTTGAAGGCGGCGCAAACTGCCGAGATGTCATCGTCCAGGCGCTTGGAGACCTTGTAGGCGCGGAACAGTTTTTCGACGCTGGCGCGCGGCACGATGATCTTCTCGATGAACTCGCTTTCCTGGCGCGCCGTGACGCGGTAATCGATGAAGTAGTCTTCCAGCGCCAGGGTGCGGCGGGTTTCGCCTTTGCACAGCACTATTTGCGCGCCGAGGGCGATCAGCAGGGGCGGCGAGTCACCAATCGGCGAGGCGTTGCCGATGTTGCCGCCCAGGGTGCCCTGGTTGCGGATCTGCAAGGAGGCGAAGCGGTGCAGCAATTCACCGAAGTCCGGGTACTCGGCGTTCAAGGCCTCGTAGCAATCGGACAGGGACGTGGCGGCGCCGATTTCCAGGCGATCGTCAAAACGGTCGATGCGCTTCATCTCGGCGACGTTGCCGACATAGATCATCACCGGCAGGGTGCGGTGGAACTGCGTGACTTCCAGCGCCAGGTCAGTACCGCCGGCCAGCAGGCGGGCCTGTGGATAAGCGTCGTAGAGATCGGCCAGGTCGGCCACGGTCAGCGGCACCAGGCAGCGTTTGTCGCCGCTGTTGAGTTCGCCGATATCGGTCGGGGCAATGGCTTTGAGGCGCGCGATGGTGTCGGCCTCGCGGGCGTCGAACTGGTCCGGCTGCTTGCCACAGCAGGACTGTTCGGCGGCTTCCAGGATCGGCCGGTAGCCAGTGCAACGGCAGAGATTGCCGGCCAGTGCTTCGTGGGCCTTGGCATGATCCGGTGCATCGCTGTTCTTTTGCAGGGCAAACAGCGACATCACGAAACCGGGGGTGCAGAAGCCGCATTGCGAGCCGTGGCACTCGACCATGGCTTTCTGCACGCTGTGCAGTTCACCCTTGTGCTTGAGGTCCTCGACGCTGATCAGTTGCTTGCCGTGCAGGGACGACACGAAGGTCAGGCACGAGTTGAGGCTGCGATAGCGAATGTGTTCGCGGCCGTCATCATCGGTCTGCAATTCGCCGACCACCACGGTGCAGGCGCCGCAGTCACCGCTTGCGCAGCCTTCTTTGGTGCCGGGCTTGCCCACATGGTCGCGCAGATAATTGAGCACGGTCAGGTTCGGGTCCAGGGCGTGCTCGCTACGGAGTTCCTGGTTTAGTAAAAACTGGATCACGGAAGGCCTCGCAGACTCATTATTGTTGTTAACCGATAGGAACTGAATTTAGCAGGTCTGACTTTTCGGTCAATGATTTTCTGACTTAAAGGTCAGGAAATTGCAATTTGTCGATTAACCACCTGTTCCTTAATTATTGTCGCTGGTTCGTTAGCCTGCCTTTTTGCTTGAATTGGCTTGAATCGTGCCAAAAACCTCCGGGCGGGCACTCCGCCCTGACGCAGCAATTGCGCTACACTGCGCCGCTTGTACAGATCAAAGAGTTTGAAGGACAACCATGACGTTCAAGGCGCCGGACAGCCTCGCCGAGCAAATCGCTCACCACCTCGCCGAACGCATCATTCGCGGCGAAATGAAGCCCGGGGAGCGCATCCAGGAACAGAAGGTCACGCTGGCCCTCAATGTCAGCCGTGGTTCGGTCCGCGAGGCCTTGCTGATCCTCGAGCGTCGGCACCTGATCGCGATCCTGCCGCGACGTGGCGCCCATGTCACCGAACTCACGTCGCACAAGGTGCAGAGCCTGTGCACGCTGATGAGCGAACTCTATATCCTGCTCGGTAACTCCGTGGCCAGCGGCTGGAAAACCCAGGCCGACATGGCGCCGTTCGTGCAGATCCAGCAACGCCTGACCGCCAGCTACGAGCGTCAGGACATCCGCACTTTCGTCGACGACAGCTTCAATGTGATGCGCGCCGCGTACCCGTTCGCCAACAACCCGTACTTGCAGGAGACAGTCGAGAATCTGCAGCCGGCCATGAGCCGTGCGTATTTCCTCGCGCTGGATCAGCGCAAAGCGTCGATGAGCGAATTCCTCGAGCTGTTCGAACGCTTGCTCGCAGCCGTGCTGGCTCGTGACTTTGCGCAGATTCGCGTGGTGCTGACGGCTTACGCCCAGCGCAGTTGCGATCTGGTGATCTCCGCCTTGACGGACGCCTGATCTTGCGGCTCAAGTGCATCAAGCTGGCGGGGTTCAAGTCCTTCGTCGACCCGACCACGGTGAACTTCCCCAGTAACATGGCGGCGGTGGTCGGGCCCAATGGCTGCGGCAAATCGAACATCATCGACGCCGTGCGCTGGGTGATGGGCGAGAGTTCGGCGAAGAACCTGCGCGGCGAGTCGATGACCGACGTCATCTTCAACGGCTCCACCAGCCGCAAGCCGGTGAGCCAGGCGAGCATCGAACTGGTGTTCGACAACTCCGACGGCACCTTGCTCGGGGAGTACGCCGCCTACGCGGAAATCTCCATTCGCCGCAAAGTGACCCGGGACAGCCAGACCACCTATTACCTGAACGGCACCAAATGCCGTCGTCGCGACATCACCGACATTTTCCTCGGCACCGGCCTTGGCCCGCGCAGCTACTCGATCATTGAGCAGGGGATGATCTCCAAGCTGATCGAGTCCAAGCCCGAAGACCTGCGCAACTTCATCGAAGAAGCCGCGGGCATCTCCAAGTACAAGGAGCGCCGGCGCGAGACGGAAAACCGCATCCGCCGCACCCACGAAAACCTTGAGCGCCTGACCGACCTGCGCGAAGAACTCGAGCGTCAACTCGAACGCTTGCACCGCCAGGCCGAGGCCGCCAAGAAGTATCAGGAATTCAAGGGCGAGGAGCGTCAGCTCAAGGCCCAGCTGTCGGCCCTGCGCTGGCAGGCGCTGAACGATCAGGTCGGCCAGCGTGAAGCGATCATCGGCAACCAGGAAGTTTCTTTCGAAGCCCTGGTGGCCGAACAGCGCAATGCCGACGCAAGCATCGAGCGCCTGCGTGACGGCCACCACGACCTGTCGGAGCGCTTCAACCTGGTGCAGGGGCGCTTCTACTCGGTCGGCGGCGACATTGCCCGGGTCGAGCAGAGCATCCAGCACGGCCAGCAGCGTTTGCGCCAATTGCAGGATGACCTGAAAGAGGCCGAGCGCGCACGCCTGGAAACCGAATCGCACCTGGGCCACGACCGCACGCTGCTGCTGACCCTCGGCGAAGAGCTGGACATGCTCACCCCGGAACAGGAAGTCACTAGCGCCGCCGCCGAAGAGGCCGCCGCCGCGCTGGAAGAATCCGAAACCACCATGCACGGCTGGCAGGAGCAGTGGGATACGTTCAACCTCACTGCCGCCGAGCCGCGCCGTCAGGCCGAAGTGCAGCAATCGCGGATCCAGCAACTGGAAACCAGCCTCGAGCGTCTGGCCGATCGCCAGAAGCGTCTTGGCGAAGAACGCGCCTTGCTCTCGGCGGACCCGGAAGACGCGGCGATCATGGAGCTCAGCGAGCAACTCGCCGAATCCGAAGCGACCCTTGAGGATTTGCAGACCAGCGAAGAAGCACAGGTCGAAAAGCTCGAGCAGTTGCGTCAGGAATTGCAGCAAGCGCTGACTGCGCAACAGCAGGCGCAAGGCGATTTACAGCGGCTCAACGGTCGGCTGGCTTCCCTCGAAGCCTTGCAGCAAGCTGCGCTTGATCCGGGCACCGGCACCGCCGAATGGCTGCGCGAACAGAATCTTGCGAATCGCCCGCGCCTGGCCGAAGGCCTGAAGGTTGAGGCCGGTTGGGAGCTGGCGGTGGAAACCGTGCTCGGCGCCGATCTGCAAGCGGTGCTGGTGGATGACTTCAACGATTTCGATCTGTCGGGTTTTGCCCAAGGCGACTTGCGCTTGCTCACCCCGGTCAGTGATGGCGTACGGGTGCCGGGCAGCTTGCTGGACAAGGTCGAGGCGCAGCTCGATCTGTCGCCATGGCTGGGGCAGGTCAAGCCGGTGGACAGTCTCGAACAGGCCTTGGCCTTGCGGGGCCAATTGGCTGCCGGGCAGAGCTTGATCAGCCGTGACGGTTACTGGGTCGGACGGCATTTTCTGCGGGTGCGTCGGGCCAGTGAAGCGGAAAGCGGCGTGCTCGCCCGTGGTCAGGAAATCCAGCAACTGGGCCTTGAGCGTGAAGAGCGCGAAGCCGCAGTCGAAACCCTGGAAGCCCGACTGCAGAATCTCAGGGCGCAGCAGCGTCAGCAGGAAAACGGTCGCGAACATTTGCGCCGTTTGCTGCAGGACGAAGCACGTCAGCAAGGTGAATTGAAGGCTCAATTGTCCGCCGGCAAAGCCAAGGCCGAACAATTGACCCTGCGCCGTACCCGTCTCGACGAAGAGCTTATCGAACTCGATGAGCAGCGAGCGCTGGAGCACGAAAACATCGGTGAAGCGCGCCTGCAATTGCAGGAAGCCCTCGACAGCATGGCGCAGGACACCGAGCAGCGTGAATTGCTGTTGGCCCAGCGCGACAGCCTGCGTGAGCGTCTGGACCGGGTGCGTCAGGAAGCGCGGCAGCACAAGGATCACGCCCACCAGCTGGCGGTGCGTCTGGGCTCGCTCAAGGCCCAGCACGATTCAACGCGTCAGGCGCTGGAACGTCTGGAGATGCAGTCCGAGCGCCTGACCGAAAAACGCGAGCAACTGAGCCTCAATCTGGAGGAGGGCGAAGCACCGCTGGAAGAGCTGCGCCTGAAACTCGAGGAGTTGCTCGACAAGCGCATGACCGTCGACGAAGAACTCAAGACCGCGCAGATCGCCCTCGAAGACGCCGACCGCGAACTGCGCGACGCCGAGAAGCGCCGCAGCCAGGCCGAACAACAATCCCAGTTGATTCGCAGCCAGCTCGAAACCCAGCGCATGGAATGGCAAGCCCTGACCGTGCGCCGCAAGACCTTGCAGGACCAATTGCTGGAAGACGGCTACGATCTCCACGGCGTACTCGCAACATTGACTGCCGAGGCCAGCGAGAAGGATGCCGAGGAAGAACTCGAGCGCATCGCTGCGAGGATTCAGCGTCTGGGCGCGATCAACCTGGCGGCCATCGATGAGTACCAGCAACAATCGGAACGTAAACGTTATCTGGATGCGCAGAACGACGATCTGGTGGAAGCGCTCGATACCCTTGAGAACGTGATTCGCAAGATTGACAAGGAAACCCGCAACCGTTTCAAAGATACCTTTGATCAGATCAATGGCGGTTTACAGGCGCTTTTCCCAAAAGTTTTCGGTGGAGGCCGCGCGTATTTGGAACTGACGGGCGAAGATTTACTCGATACAGGGGTAACAATCATGGCGCAGCCGCCCGGGAAGAAGAACAGCACCATCCATTTGCTCTCCGGTGGCGAAAAAGCCCTGACCGCATTGGCCCTGGTTTTTGCGATCTTCAAATTGAACCCGGCGCCGTTCTGCATGCTCGATGAGGTTGACGCGCCACTGGATGACGCTAACGTTGGACGCTACGCGCGATTGGTAAAAGAGATGTCACAGACAGTGCAGTTCATCTATATCACCCACAACAAGATCGCCATGGAAATGGCCGAACAACTGATGGGTGTGACGATGCACGAACCCGGTTGTTCACGCCTGGTGGCAGTGGATGTCGAGGAGGCGATGGCGATGGTGGATGCCTGAGTCGTGGTTGTAGGAAATGGGATTTACGGTGTGTAGGACTCTTTTCCTGGCTTCGACTTGCTGGCCAATCGACATATTCGCGCCAGCCAAGGTGGTAGACGGTGTAAAGTTGCCTTTGGTCGTGCTAGTTTAATGTCAATTTTTCGTATACGTGGGCAAAACGCCTGTCAGAACATAGAGTTGGCGCCACGTTTTAAAGCGGTTTGCAGGTTGTAAACCCCTTATTTTTCAGCATTTTTTATAGAGGCACGGGATTACATGGAAATCGGTCTGCGCGAGTGGCTGATCGTCATCGGCATTATTGTCATTGCCGGTATTCTTTTCGATGGCTGGCGCCGTATGCGCGGCGGCAAGGGAAAACTGAAGTTCCGTCTTGATCGAAGTCTGTCCAACCTGCCGGACGAGGACAGCAGCGCCAGCGCCGAGCTGCTGGGCCCGCCGCGCGTGCTGGACACGCATAAAGAGCCGCAACTGGACGAGCACGATCTGCCGTCGGTGAGCATGCCGGCCCGCGAGCCTCGCGAGTCGGGCTCCAAGCGCGGTAAACGTGGCCACAGCGAGCCTTCCCAGGGCGACATGAACCTCAGCCTGGATCTGGACGGCGGCCCGAGCTTCAGCCGCCGCGACGACGATTTCCCGGATGACACCAAGGCTTCGCCAGCGGTCAACGGCAAAGAACAACCGCAAGCTGAAGAAGTGCTGGTGATCAGCGTGATCTGCCGCGACGCTGCCGGCTTCAAGGGCCCGGCGCTGTTGCAGAACATTCTGGAGAGCGGTTTGCGTTTCGGCGAGATGGATATTTTCCACCGTCACGAAAGCATGGCCGGCAACGGTGAAGTGCTGTTCTCCATGGCTAACGCCGTCAAGCCTGGTGTATTCGACCTGGACGACATCGACCACTTCAGCACTCCGGCGGTGAGCTTCTTCCTGGGGCTGCCAGGCCCTCGCCATCCGAAGCAGGCTTTCGACGTGATGGTGGCAGCGGCGCGTAAATTGTCGCAAGAGCTGAACGGCGAATTGAAAGACGACCAGCGCAGCGTACTGACCGCTCAGACGATCGAGCACTACCGTCAGCGCATCGTGGAATTCGAACGCCGCGCCCTGACCCAGAAACGATAAAAGCAACAGATCGCAGCCTCGTTTCACTCGACAGCTCCTACATGATTGCGATTTGCCGTAGGAGCTGTCGAGTGAAACGAGGCTGCGATCTCTTGAAGAGATGAAAAATGAGCAGCCTCGGCTGCTCTTTTGCTTTATGAGAGAACACCCATGACCGCCGCCAAGAACCGTATTTTAGAGCTGCGCGCTGAGCTGGATCAGCACAACTATCGTTACCACGTGCTCGACGAGCCGAGCATTCCGGACGCCGAGTACGACCGCTTGTTCAACGAGCTCAAGGCTCTGGAAGCGGCCAATCCCGAACTGATCACCAGCGACTCGCCAACCCAGCGAGTGGGCAGCGCGGCGCTGTCGGCGTTTACCCAGGTGCGTCACGAAGTGCCGATGCTCAGCCTCGGCAACGCCTTCGAAGAAACCGACATGCGTGAGTTCGACCGCCGGGTGACCGAAGGCCTGGACCTGCCGGCCGGCGATCTGTTCGGTGGCGGCGCAACCGTCGAGTACAGCTGTGAGCCCAAGCTCGATGGCCTGGCCGTCAGCCTGCTGTACCAGGATGGCATCCTGGTGCGCGGCGCGACCCGTGGCGACGGCACCACCGGCGAAGACATCAGCGTCAACGTGCGCACCGTGCGCAACATCCCGCTCAAGCTGCACGGCACCAGTTGGCCGGCGACCCTGGAAGTGCGCGGCGAAGTGTTCATGTCCAAGGCCGGTTTCGAGCGGCTCAACGCCACGCAACTGGAAGTCGGCGGCAAGACCTTCGCCAACCCGCGCAACGCAGCGGCGGGCAGTTTGCGCCAGCTGGATTCGAAGATCACCGCCAATCGCCCGCTGGAGTTCTGTTGCTACGGCATCGGCCAGGTGTCGGCGGACATCGCCGATACGCACATCGGTAATTTGCAGCAACTCCAGGCCTGGGGCATGCCGATCAGTCATGAGCTGAAACTGGCGCACGGCATCGCCGAGTGCCTGGACTACTACCGCGACATCGGTGAGCGTCGCAGTGCGCTGCCGTATGAAATCGACGGCGTGGTGTTCAAGGTCAACAGCATTGCTTCCCAGCGTGAACTGGGTTTCCGCGCCCGCGAACCGCGTTGGGCCATCGCCCACAAATTCCCGGCGATGGAAGAGCTCACCGAGCTGCTCGATGTGGAATTCCAGGTCGGCCGCACCGGGGCGGTGACGCCGGTGGCGCGTCTGAAACCAGTCAAGGTCGCGGGCGTCACGGTGGCCAACGCCACCCTGCATAACATGGACGAAGTCGCGCGCCTGGGTTTGATGATCGGCGACACGGTGATCATCCGCCGCGCCGGTGACGTGATTCCGCAGGTGGTGCAAGTGGTCATGGAACGCCGTCCGGAAAACGCCCGGCCGGTGCAGATTCCCGAGCAGTGCCCGGTGTGCGGTTCCCATGTCGAGCGCACGCAGCTGATCAAGCGCAGCAAGGGCCGCGAAACGGTCAGCGAAGGCGCGGTGTATCGCTGCGTCGGTCGTCTGGCCTGTGGTGCGCAACTCAAGCAGGCGATTATTCACTTCGTTTCCCGTCGCGCCATGGACATCGAAGGCCTGGGTGAGAAGAGCGTCGAGCAGCTGGTCGACGAAGGCCTGGTGAGCTCGCCGGCCGATCTGTACGCCCTGACCTTCGAGCAGATCGTCGATCTGGAAGGCTTTGCCGAACTGTCGAGCAAGAACCTGCTTGGCGCCATCGAAGACAGCAAGAAGCCGGGCCTGGCGCGGTTCATCTACGCCCTGGGGATTCCCGATGTCGGCGAGGAGACGGCCAAGGTTCTGGCGCGCTCTCTGGGTTCGCTGGAGCGGGTGCAGCAGGCCTTGCCGCAGGTGCTGACGTACTTGCCGGATGTTGGCCTGGAAGTCGCGTACGAGATCCACAGCTTCTTCGAGGACGCGCATAACCAGCAGGTGATCGCTGATTTGCTCAGGCATGGCCTGCAAATTCAGGATCAGGGCGAGTTGGGTGCCGAGTTTTCGGCGAGCACCACGCTGGGTGGTTTCCTCGACAAGCTGCATATCCCCTTGGTCGGGCCGGGCGGGGCGCAGAAACTGGCGGACAAATTCGGCTCGCTGCAGGCGGTGATCGGCGCTGACTGGCTGGATATGCGCCAGGCGCTGCCGGAAAAACAGGCCAATTCGGTGCGCGAGTTCTTTGCGCTCGAGGAAAATCGCCAGTTGGCCGAAGCGGCGGAGAAGCAACTGGCCGATTTCGGCATGCACTGGCAGAGCGAGAAGAAGGTCGTCGAAGGTTTGCCGCTGGCCGGGCAGACCTGGGTGCTGACCGGCTCGCTGGAGCTGATGAGCCGCGACATCGCCAAGGACAAACTCGAAAGCCTCGGCGCCAAGGTCGCCGGTTCGGTGTCGGCCAAGACCCATTGCGTGGTGGCAGGGCCGGGTGCCGGTTCGAAGTTGACCAAGGCCAATGAGCTGGGGTTGAAGGTGCTGGATGAAGAGGAGTTTGTCGAGTTTCTGCGCAAGCATGATATTTCGGTGTGAAGCCATTCGCGAGCAAGCCCGCTCCCACATTCGATCGGATTCCTACAGGAAGAACTCGGTTAAATGTGGGAGCGGGCTTGCTCGCGAAGGCGATTTCAGCAGCACCACAGAAAACGGGAACGATCAGCTCTCGGGAATGATCTAGTCTCTGCAAGCCCCAGGGAGAGATCGCCATGTACCCTTTCTTCGAGCAACTCAGCTCGCGCATCGCCGCGCCGTTCATGGCTGAAAATTCGCGCAACAGCAAGGTCTGGCCCTGTCGTTGCGGGCAGTCGCTGTTCTTTCGCAACAGCCAGTGCCTGGCCTGTTCGGCGGCGTTGGGTTATCAGCCGGAGCAGAGTCGCTTGTCTGCGCTGCAACCGGGGGTGCAGGCGGGCACCTGGCAACTTGAGGCCGATCCCGGGGCTGGCCTGTTTCGACGCTGCGCCAATCTCGACTCCCCGGCGGCCTGTAACTGGTTGCTGCCTGCCAATGACCATGATGCCTTGTGCATTGCCTGCTGCCTCAACCGCACCATTCCTGACCTGTCGATAGCCGATAACCACGAGCGCTGGCGCAAGGTGGAAACCGCCAAGCGGCGTCTGGTCGCGCAACTGCTCAGCCTGGGGTTGCAGGTGATTCCCAAAACCGTCGATGAAGAGACGGGGCTCGCCTTCGATTTCATCGGCGTGGACCTCGAAGGTAAACCGCCCACCACCGGACACGCCAATGGTCTGGTCACCCTCGATATCAAGGAAGCCGACGATGCCCACCGCGAGCAGGTGCGAGTGCAAATGCACGAACCCTATCGCACGCTGCTCGGGCATTTCCGTCACGAAGTCGGGCATTACTACTGGGATCGATTGATCGCCAATAGCCAGTGGATTGAGCCTTTTCGCGGATTGTTCGGCGATGAGCGCGCCAGCTATGCCGAAGCCCTCAAGCGACATTATCAGCAAGGCGCACCGCTCGACTGGCAGCAGCATTACGTCAGCGCCTACGCCACCATGCACCCGTGGGAAGACTGGGCTGAAACCTGGGCCCATTACCTGCACATGATGGATGCGGTGGACACCGCGCTAGGGTTTGGCATGAGTGCCCGGGAAATGGACTTCGACTATCAGCCGTTTCCACCTGAAACCCTTTACGATCCGCTGCATCCGGGCGGCGCGGCGTTCCTATCGTTCGTCAATGCATGGATCGAACTGGCGGGCATGCTCAACGAATTGTCACGCAGCATGGGGCAGCCGGATTTCTATCCATTCGTCCTGCCGCCAGCCGTCATTGCCAAGCTGCACTTTATTCACCTGGTGATTCAGCAGGAGGGCGGCAGGGCGGACGAGGTGCTTGAGGCGCAATAGCAAGTGCTTGAAGCCCCTCATGTTTTTATTCCGAAACCAACGGTTGTAACTTCGCTTCAGATAGGTACAATGGCGCGGCTCGCCGACAGGTGAGCGTCGTTATGGTGACCCCATCGGTCCCCCCGCAACGATTACCCGTGAACCTGGTCAGATCCGGAAGGAAGCAGCCACAGCGGGAACATTGTGTGCCGGGGTGTGGCTGGTGGGGTTACCACCTATCTCTAAGTCCTTGAATTCTCAAGGCTTTCTCAGTAAAAAATTTCGAAGTGTGACAGCGTTTAGGTACACCTAAGTGGTGCACTGTGCTGGCAATCTTACCTTGACCATTTTTCTCTCGCCATCAAAGCTGTTTAGGTTGCATTGCCATTGTTGAGTATCCGTGGCTATGCGGGGGAGGGGCTAAGGTTTGTCGCGGTCATTTCGACGCTAGCATGCACTCCACCCTCTGGATGTCTTCGGGTCATCCGTAATTAATATCCAAGTGAAATCTGTTGTTGGCAACGTGCCATCTGGATACGCTTCGCCCATCACTTAATACCGTCCAAAGGGACTTGAAATGCGTACCAGTCGCTTCGCGATCACTCTTATGATCTGTCTTGTAGCACCCGGTTTGTCCATTGCGGCAACGAAGAAGGGCGCCAATAAGCAGGCGCTGCCAGACTGTGACAAAGTTTTAGTTGATGGGAGCGGCCTATCGACAGAAGAAAATGAGTTCCTTTTCTCCGTCCAGAAAGCGTTGATGACTGCCGAGTTTCTCGGGTTTGCTGTTGGTAACGACACCGTTCTAGGAGGCTTCTACGCCCAAAGGAAGGGTAAGGAGTTCAACGCTGATTTGATGAAGCTCAAGGAGCTATCCCGCAAGCAATCCATGGGCTGGCTGATGGGGCATGACTTCGATGAGGCTAACACCGCATTGGGAGTTGCGCTTAAAGAGCGGAAGCTCTCAACGGATGTCTACAACGTCGGTGTCTGCCGTGTAGGTGCCATGGCAAGCACCTCGACCAATGCCTATAACATGTATGTCACAACTTACCTGAAGGGGCTTGAGGAGAGGCAGGCTGGTATGCAGGGGCAAGTTGGCTATTTCGACGTGACTGTCAATGATTGCACTCTCAGTAAGTCAATTGATACTGGCAATCGCTACACCGCTGTAAAGCCAGATGCTGACGCCCGTTATCTCACGGTAAACGCCACTTTTAAGAATACAGACAATGAGGGCCGACTTCCATTTGAGGGAAGTCTGTTTATCACGAAGGATGGCAAGGATTATAAATTTGACACCACAGAGTCTGTAATGAGTGAAGGGTACGGCATCCGATTGCGATCACTAAATCCCTTCATCAAGCTCACAACGAAGATTGTCTACAAGGTTCCCAATGAGTTGAGTGGTGACGTTTATTGGAAGCCGGGTAGAAACGCAGAGGACAAGAAACTTTGGTGTACTCGGTTACCTGCCGCCTGATACTTGCCCTATGGTCAGGCGGTGAGCGCCAACTGCTATTAACGTAATCGGGAAATTCATTATGAAAGTAGTTTTGATGGCAGTTGCACTGTTTGGGATGCTGGGGAGTGGGGCTGTCATGGCAGCAGACGCAAAGCATGATGGAAATGATTTACTGAGGTTGTGCCAGCACTACATCAAGGCAGCAGACTTAGAAAAGGACTTTAACGGCATTGACGCGGGTAGGTGTGTCGGCTTAGTGCAGGGGGTTCAAGGTACGATTTTCTTACTCAGTGATGACCTCAAGGATGATGCAAAGTTTTGTACTCCCGCTAGTGTAACGAGTAATCAGCAAGTGCGTATTGTGGTTAAGTACTTAAAAGACAATCCGAAGCTGTTGAATTTACCTAGGGTTGGCTTGATATGGGCCGCACTTCAAGATGCATACCCTTGTAAGTGAGCTTCATTCATCATTGTTATTGCTGGTGCGAATAGTAGAGCGGGGATTTAAAATGGAGGGTTCACAAGTTACAGTGATTGTAAGTGTGGTGGGCGGTGTGGTTGGATTGATTGCATTGACCGTAGCTTGGTCACAGATGAAGATTGCAAGCGCTAAAACGAAGCTCGACTTGTACAACAAAAGATTTAGCGTGTATCTGGCTGCACTTGAGTATTATCAGAACATCCACTCTGAGTCTAAGGATGTCTTGAAGGAGAAGTCGAATAAACTTATACATGCGTATAGAGAGTCAAATTTTCTGTTTGATTCGAAAGATGAGATTTATGAAGCATTAAAGAAAATTCAGAAGAATGGTGCTTTCGTCAGGGCTCATGAAGAGTTCAGGAAAGACCCTAATCATAACTCTGATATGGGGTGGAAAATGTCAGAGAAATCTATATCGGCACATCTAGAGATGGGGGAAGATATACTGAAGTTAGAAGATCAGCTAAAAGCTTATCTCAGCTTCCATAATGTCAGGGGTTGGACGTTCCTCTAATGCGAGCGTCTCCACACCTACCACATACAGGTGTAGATAATAATGAGCAAGCCTGCAAAGACTTTCTTCATTGGTGTGGTGGTTAGTTTAATCGTACTGGCAGTGGGCTACGCTCTAGATAAGCGGCAGCAGGCTGCACTGGATACACTAGTTGCGAAGTGCAAGACAGAGACGATGGGGGCGCCTAAAGGGCCGTGGCAGAAATATCAGGAAGTCCCTCTAGTGTGTGAGCCTACTGAGCTAATAGGTTATCCCGATATAATAGGTATACAGAAAGAGGTTAGACAGAGCTATTTGGGGCGCGGGGATTACTTTTTCTGGAGTCAGCTACTTGCTATGCTGCTTCTAGGAGTGTTCGCACTTCCATATGCTTGGTACTTCCTGCTGAGAAGAGTCAGAGAATTAGTTAAGGCGATAACTGGAAAATGAAAAAGGACTGGGTAGTTCTCGTTGGTTGTGTCGGATTGTTTGCCTCTGGATTTGTTTTTGCAAGATTGTTAGCTCAGCTTGGTTACCTGCCAGCAGTGTTCTTTGTTTGGGAGGAGAAACTGGATATAGGAACCATTTTTAATATCGTGGCCGCTATTGCTACAGCATTGGCTGCCTATGCAGCGTTCAGGTCTGCTGATACTGCACGGGTTACAGCGATGGATAGCAGGGCATCCACGCGAATACAGACATATATCCAACATCAACAACAGTTCGACAGGCTTCTAGATGAGTCTCAAGCAGAGATGGGGATAGCGTTCTTTAGGCGTATTGAACTGTACGATAATATGTTTCCAAGCAACCGGTACGCTGACAAACCATTCTCATTGCATGCGGATTCCACTGTTATCCTAGGCTGGGGAAATCGTTATGATCAACTCAGGGATATAGCTGAAAGCGAACTACCACCAACGGAGGAAGATTTTCCAAAGTGGATGCTCGGCTGCATGGAGCTCGCTAATAGAATGAACTTTACGCACAGAGAGCCCAAGGAGGGGCAGGTATATATAAACGGAAAAGTCTACTCATACTTCGATAGCGATCCTGCCAGACCGCTTCATGCTTTAGCTGAGGTAATACACCGACTGGCAAGGTTTGGTTTGATAGACAGAACACCAAAGATTCTATTCCGTCGCCATATGCCAGCTTTTGCAACGGCGTACAAAAGCTTCTACTGGAATATCCAAGATGGAAGGACACCGCACAAAATTATCTAATAAGACAGGGACGATTTTTTGCACGAAAACCAATCCCGCGCCAAAATTTTCAGCCTCGTCTTTTATGAGTTTAGTTTTTCAGCCTAAAAAGTAATACAGGGTGGCCATTTGGAGACTGGGATTTTAGCGTGAGGTAATGAGTGGTGTGCGAGCGTCCCAATGGGAAACGTCTGATTTTCAGAAATAACCCTGAGCGCCCCTGAAGACCCTACAAGTTGATTATAGAGCGCTTGAAGCAGTTGCTATAGGCAGGACTGCATTGCTGTATTAGCGTGTCTCTGTAGGCTTCTGAGGCTGGTTTACAAGGGCCAGGTTCAGGCGTTCCATCAGGCGCTTCACTGTCATAGGTTGGAATGCACTTCCCCGTTCGGTGGTGATACCTTTAGTGTTCAAACATTTGGCAATAGCGGCGAATGTTGGTTGTCCATCGTACAAGCAGGCTTTCAACTCAGCTTCTAACGACTTTGCACGGTTGTTGGCCTTGATGGCCTTAGCCTTTACAGCAGCACCATTACCAACAGCCCAAGCAGCCTTACGGCCAGCATCCCGGCGTGCAATCTTCTGGCGAGCTTCTTCACCCTTCTTGTTATCTAGAAGGGCGTCTACCTTCAACTCTGCTAATCCGTCCCTAGTGCGTTGGCGAATCTTGATCAACTCTTCTTCAGCCAACAGAGATTTGATGTTGCGCACCAGACCACTGCCATGCACGTCTTCAGCTTCAATCACCTTGAACTTCTTTTGCAAAGTGACGAAGTGCGCGTGGTCACGGCCAAGACGGTCGAGGCGGTGAACAACGATTGGGCAACCCAAACCCTTCGCCATAGCTAGGGCAAGTCTGCACTGTGGGCGCTCCATTGGATCAACACTGCCTGATACACCTTGATCAGTGTACTCAGCAACAATCTCCCATCCGTTGGATTCAGCGGCGATCTTGATAGCGGCGAACTGACCAGCTACGGAAAGACATTGATCGTCAGTCGATACCCTCGCATAAGCCACTACCTGTTTCATCGTTCGCCCCTGCCATTGTTGGTGATGGCGCCATCATAACATATTGCTGACGGTCGTCAGCAATATGTTAAGTTTGCTCCTGACGTAGCAGACGGATGGCAGAAGTGATGCCTTCGGCGTTGAGGTCGAGTACTTGCAAGGCTGTGACTGCGTTGTCTGCAATGTCCGTTGAGCCGCGTTCAGCGATCCACTTGGCGAGTTCTTCGATAGCAGTGCCAATACCGTTCTGATTGATCATCAGCAGCTCCAGGGCATTGGCTACGGCTTCGTTCTTGACTGTCATGGGCGGTCATCCTTGAGGGGGGGCTGATCCTAGCTGAGTCGGGCGCGCGTTGAGGCAGGGTGGTGCTGTTATGCAGTAAAAACCCAGATTTGGCGAGAGTTGAGGCGCTGAAACCTCCCTCACCGGGTCGAGCTAAATCGCACCAAAGCTACAATTTCTGGGAGTGCGGTCTCTCCGGGTAGTGGTCTTAAAATTGACGTTCTGACTGAATTTGTTGGTGAAAGGGTTTTCTTGGGGGGGAGGTTAGGTTATAGGCGAGCTTGGCTGCTAAACAATCTGGACGAGAGCATGAGTCAAAGAGTAGCATTAGGCTATTATCGGAAGTTCTTGTAAGGATGTGAAAGGTGACGGATCAAAACCTCATCGAAGTGGGTAGTGTGCTTCGCAGTGATTGCCGAGAGTGCAATAGCAATACCCGCCATGAGGTTATGGGCGTGGCAACTGACAAGATAGAGGAATGGCATACTAACGAATTAGACTCTTGGTGCGTTGTAAGATGCTTGGGCTGTCATACTTATTCATTTCAACATAAGCACGAAGATTTTGATCAGCTCGAAGAAGATTTTGAGGGCGAGCTTCGTCACGAAGTGATCATAAATGTTTACCCAAGCGTAATTAAAAATCATAGACCGCTCACTTCGACGCACTTCCTTCCCAGGCTGATAAACAATATATATCGCCAAACCCTTAAAGCTCTGAGTCAAAATGCTAACACCCTAGGGAGTATTGGGCTCAGGGCATGTATTGAGGCTGTATGTAATCACTTGGAGATATCGGGGACGAATCTCCAGAAGCGCATTGACTCTTTGTTCAAGGCAGGGCACGTTTCAAACGGAGATAAGAAGCGACTTCATGCAATTCGATTTCTAGGGAATGACGCCGCGCACGAAATTAAGCAGCCATCGGTTGCAGATATTCGTGTAGCGTTGGAGATTGTCGAGCACTTGTTGAATGCAGTTTTCATTTTGGAAAGTAGAGCCAAAGGCTTAGAGACCACTGTGGAAACTTATTCTGAATTTATGACGTTGTTGGAGCTTTGTGCTGGTAAGCATAAGGGCGGGTTGGCTACCAATCTCATTGGATTGCTAGGGCGACAAAAACGACTTGTTGCTGTCAATCTAGAAGCCACTGAAGCACAGTTGATCGATGAAATCGACAACGGTAGGGTGCCATTCCTAACCAAGGCCAGTGTGCAAACTGAAAACGGAAAAACTATTCAGCTTTACGATATTGTAGTTGACTACTTTAAAAAAGATGACGAGTTTCCAGACGATATTCCATTCTAGGCTCACAATTAAACAGGCTGACTGCTAAGTTTTTTCGAGCTTAAATTTTAATCGCGTAGTACTTATAGTCCACTACTCACGGCATACGTTGGAATATGTCTTATCGTTGCGAGAGGTTCTCCACTGTGTATGCAACAAAAGTGCTAGTTTAATAGTGATTCAGCTACGGCGTGACCGCCGGCATTCCTTCGGGTGTACTCCAGCACTACATAAGTTTTACACAGGTCCAGCTCTTGCCTTTGATCTTGATTGTTGGTGTGCGTGGTTAGCGGCAGCTAACAATAGTATCCCGCTCAAGCTCCGCTTAGCTGATTGCACAGCAAGGCGGCAGCCTTGGGGGTGAGGGGGATGATATTATATATCATTCATCCCCTTTCATTTCAGTGGAGTCAACCTTTAAGCCACGCTTACAAGGAGTACACGTCATGCTCCGCATACCAAGAACATCAAGGTCAAAAGCTGCTAGTTGCGCATGCTGTACGGCAGTACAGATTGATACCCAGATCAACAAACTAATAGAAACCAATCCAGATGAGCTTGCCGCTCTTGATTGTACGGTGCAGAGAGAATCAACGGAGTTGAAGGGGTAGCCCCGTGTCGCACCGACACAGAGTGATCCATTTCATTTTTGGGGGAAATTGATTTTCATCAATTATTATTCCCCAGTAACACTTGAGGTGAGTTGGCTGTGACCTATGGTCGAGTTGTATCAAGCTTAGACCTGTCGGTCTGAGAGTGACCTTTGAGAGTGCGACACACCCTATCTAACTAATATCCTGCGGTAATTCAGGAGATGGCGTGAGCCAGCTCCTACTCTCTATCTATATCCTGCGGTAATTCAAGCAGCGTCCCCTTCCTGCCAGTACGAATCGTCCCAGTCAGTTAGTAAGCTGCTAACCAAGCTGCTATCCAAGGCGAAACCCCAGTCACCATGGTCGCATTCGCGGTAGTCACGTTGCTGCGTGTCCCACTGAGCCTGTAGACGAGCTTTCAAGAGTGGGTGCCTATGAAGGTAATGTTCGATACCACCAAGAGCAACCCGCGCTCCTGCTGCCAAATATTGGGCTGTACGTTCTGAGATGGGTTCAGCAGTATTGCTCAAGAATCGAGGCAGAATTTCAGCTGTAGAGATGATTTCCAGACAAATCACCTCTCGAAGATGGCGTGTGCGTACGTTCAACTTCCCGTTACTGTCACCTACAGCGATGTAAAGGCCAGCCATAACCGCGTCATCGATGAAAGACATGTTGTCCGCAACTGCCATACGGATCAAATGAGCAATGGGATTGTGCGTCACCTTGGGCTTGGGGCCACGCTTGGCCTTGGCTTGAGTGGAAAGTAGTGCGAGGGTATCGGATGTATCGGGGGTCAATTGCGAGACGAGCGTTTTCATGGGGAATTCTCCTGTTCAGTTAGTTCACTTCAGTAGGCAAGCCCTCGGGTTGTGCCAGTTAATTATTCGACGCCACAAAAAGCCTCTTCTAAAACGCTGTCGTAACAGTGTTCGTGAGAGGCTATTCGAGGTGTCGTATCTGCCCTCTAAGGCAGGATGAGGATTTTACACGAATCCTGTAAAAAAGCAACCCCTTGGGTATTGACTTTTCCGTTCGTCAAGTTTGGAAAACCATTTTTCAGCGAGAGAGAAAAGCATTTGCTTAGTCCAGATCACCCATCTACCCCGTAAACACTAGACGAAACTGAAGTGGGTGATCGGAATTTGAAGAAAGTGATGCAGGTTTTACCGAGGTTTATCAGCGTTTCCGATAGGTTTCCAATCTGTGCTCAATACCTCTAAAGTCCAGAGCCTGTATCTCCGTAAGCTCATGAGCATGCATGTTGATGGTGTCCAGTAATGGGACGCTGATGTGTGAGCCAGTCGCCCAGTCTCGGCTGGTCAGGTGATGTGGTGCAGGGCTTCCTGCATCGCCTTTAAAGGTGTCCTGCTCCCATAGACGCCGAAAGTTACTGAGCTGTCTTCATGTCCGACGATCCGCTTGATCAGTGAATCTTGCACACCAGCATCCCTCAGATCGTCAATCAGCGTATGCCTGAAGCTGTGGAATGTCTTCCTGGGGTCCGTAATCCCCCGTTTTGTCTTGTAACGTCCGAACCATTTGGAAGGTGCATGGCCCAGTTTTCCCCGTACCGGCTCAAGTTCTGGGAACAGTCGATCTACCCCGGTAGCCTTGACTGACTCCACATGCCGCAGTAGACCAAGTTCAAACAAGGCGGGGTGGAGGGGTAGCAAACGTCGGCTATTAGAGTTCTTCAGATTCTGGCCTTCGCTGCTGTCATCGATACGGATGCATTGAATACCCTGTTGCTGAATGAAGTCGTCTACGTGCAGTTGGCATAACTCTTCCAATCTTGCACCCGTGAAGCGCCCCATCAAGGGTATCCAGTATCGCCAAGGATGCTTACGGGACTCCGTCTTGAGTTCATTAAGATTGAGTAGAGTGCACAAGTCTTGTTGGTCGAAGGACAGTCTCGCTTCCTTGGCTGATCCAGTCATCACCTTCACTCCCACCAGCGGGTTGTCCATGATGTAGCCGTTGGCCTTGCACCAATTTAGAAAGGCAGAGAGTTTGCGTAGGCGGTTGTTTACCGTTACCGCTGTGATGGTTTTGTAAGTGCTGCCTGACTCGACGACCTGTCTCAGTGTCTTGCCCTCGTACTCGGGACGTAGGCCGAAGTATTGCGGGCAACGGCTCAACCGTTCTTTCAGCAGTCGAGCTTTCTGCACATCGAACGATTCAGCGGGCATATCACCCATCAGCTCGAACAGATCACGCAGGGCGCGTTCCACCTCGAAGGTGCTGACGGTTCGCCACGTGCCCCCACGTTTTCCTTCTTCTATATACATCTTGGACAAGGTGGCGAGAGTAGGGCCATCGCTTTTCTGCTTCACGGTGGCCGCTGGTGCCTTTCTTGGAGCAGTCTGGGTTGTCAGCGTTGGGGTAGCGTCTCGCCACTTCGAGCACAACGCACGGAGCGTCTGAAGGTCTGCTAGGGGGTGTTCGTTCAGGTGGTTGTGGACTTGCTGGGCGAGCGAAGCGGCGAGGAACAGGGCGCTCTGCCGCTGCCGGATATTCAGGCTCAAACGTAAAGTGTTACACCTCGGGAAGAGGAGCTTGGGCAGCTTGAGATTGAGGTAATAGAGCGCCCCGCGCTTGATAATGTAGGCCATGAGTGTGACACCAAAGTGTTACAGCAAAGTGTGACAGTGCTGGCTACACCCCGAGTTTTTAACTGTCCGTGCAGCGAGTTCGCACGGTAGATATCTTGGAACCTCAAAAGCCTGAAACCCTTATTACACAAGGTCTGCAACGATTACCGAGCATGCTTGCATGCTACCTGGTCAGATCCGGAAGGAAGCAGCCACAGCGGGAACATTGTGTGCCGGGGTGTGGCTGGTGGGGTTACCACCTTAACGCCACGCGAGTGTTCTCTCGCGTTATCTTTCTGAAATCAGACTTTCGCTAGCTGCCAGGATCTTCTCCGGGGCGGTTTTTTGCCGTTTGCGGTTTATCCACAGCTGCAGGCTCGCCACCGGTATACAGCCGAACAATCTCATCGATCTCCCCGGACATCTTCATCCGCGCCAGGGTGCGCAGAATGTTCTGCACCGGGAGCTGTGGGTCGTTGCGAACGTAGCAACCGATACGGTGTTCCTGCAGCACTGCCACGCCTTGCAGTTGCTGCTCCGGCAGCAGGCGGTGATTGAACCAGTCCAGGCTCCATTGATTGCTGACGGCATATTGATTGCGGCCGGCCAGGAGCTTTTCCAGCACTTGTTCCTGATTGCGTGCGTCGTCGCGCTGCAGTTGGCCGGTGTCGAACAGCGGCTGCAGGGTCGGGTAGCTGTAACCCAGCACGGTGCCTATGGACTGTTGTAGCAAGTCGGCGGGTTTGACTGCGCCGGGCGGCGCATGCCGGGTGATCAGCACGTCGGGTTGAATGAAGAGCGGGATACTCCAGAGATAATCGCCAGGCTGATCGGGCAGCCACGATTGCGCGGCATAACAGCGGACATCGACCTCGCCTTGCTCCATGGCGCTTTGTATGCGCCTGCGGGGCAATACATGGAATTCGGCCGGTACGCCGATCTGGGTCGCGAGGCTGAGCATCACGTCATGCAGGATGCCCTGGGTCGGTTTGCCCCGTTCAAGCTGCACCATGGGCATGGTCCAGCTGTCGGTTATCACGAAGCGCAGCGGTGCTTGCGCAGCCACGCCGTCCAGGCTGATCAACAGCAATGCCCCCAAGGCCAGCCGCATAAACACTCCATTAATAGCCCCCGATGTGCAGCTTAGCCACAATACACGAGCGCACCGGATGCAATTTGTCCCTTGCTCCGCTAGCATTAGCCGCTTCTGCTTCCTTCGCTGCGACGGTTTTCGATGAGTTATCAGGTTCTTGCACGTAAATGGCGTCCGCGCTCGTTCCGCGAAATGGTCGGCCAGACCCATGTGCTCAAGGCTCTGATCAATGCCTTGGACAGCCAGCGGCTGCACCACGCCTACCTCTTCACCGGTACCCGTGGGGTCGGCAAGACCACCATCGCGCGGATCATTGCCAAATGCCTTAACTGCGAGACAGGGATCACTTCGACCCCCTGTGGCGAGTGCTCGGTGTGTCGCGAAATCGACGAAGGCCGCTTTGTCGACCTGATCGAGATCGACGCCGCGAGCCGCACCAAGGTCGAAGACACCCGCGAATTGCTCGACAACGTGCAGTACGCCCCGAGCCGTGGGCGCTTCAAGGTCTACCTGATCGACGAAGTGCACATGCTCTCCAGCCATTCCTTCAACGCACTGCTCAAAACCCTCGAAGAGCCGCCACCCTACGTCAAGTTCATCCTGGCGACCACAGATCCGCAGAAACTTCCTGCAACGATTCTGTCGCGGTGCCTGCAGTTCTCCCTGAAGAACATGACGCCCGAACGCGTCGTCGAGCACCTGACCCACGTACTGGGTGTCGAGAACGTGCCGTTCGAGGACGATGCGCTGTGGCTGCTGGGCCGTGCCGCCGACGGGTCGATGCGTGATGCCATGAGCCTGACCGACCAGGCGATTGCCTTCGGTGAAGGCAAGGTCATGGCCGCCGACGTGCGGGCGATGCTCGGGACCCTCGATCACGGGCAGGTCTACGACGTCCTGCATGCGCTGATCGAAGGCGATGCCAAGGCGTTGCTCGAAGCCGTCCGCCACCTGGCCGAACAAGGCCCGGACTGGAATGGCGTGCTCTCGGAAATTCTCAATGTGCTGCACCGCGTTGCCATCGCCCAGGCCTTGCCGGAAGGTGTCGACAACGGTCACGGCGACCGTGATCGCGTGCTGGCACTGGCCCAGGCGTTGCCGGCCGAAGACGTGCAGTTCTACTACCAGATGGGTCTGATCGGCCGCCGCGACCTGCCGCTGGCGCCGGATCCCCGGGGCGGTTTTGAAATGGTGTTGCTGCGGATGCTGGCGTTCCGGCCCGCAGACACCGCGGATGCCCCGAGGCAACCGCTAAAGCCAGTGGGGATCAGCCAGGCCACAGTTGATTCCGCAAACTCAGTGGCTGCCGCGCCGGTTGTTGCGCCGGTAGTCGCTGCGGCCGTTGCACCGGCAGCGGTTGCGCCGGTGGCGGCTCCAGCGCCTGCACCGGAACCGGTTGCGCCGGTCGTTGTGCCGGAACCAGCGCCTGCACCTGTGGTTGAAGCGGTCGTGGTCGAAGAGGTGGTCGACCTGCCGTGGAATGACCCGGTCGAGCCAGCGCCCGTTCAGCAACCGGCGGTGGAGCCGATGCTGGAAACCGCCAGCGAACAACCCGAATTACCGCCGATGCCGTTGCCGACGCCGGACAGCGTGGTCTCGGACGCCCCGGAGTGGGCCGCCGCGCCGATCCCGGAACCATCGGTGGCCGCCGTCGATGCCGCGACGCCGGGCATGGATCTGGACGACGAGCCGCCGCTGGACGAGGATTACATCGAGCCGGACATGGATTCGGCCTACAGTTACCTCGACGAACTGGCCAGCGAGCACGCCGCCGACCCGGCTCCGGAGCCCGAGCCAGAGCCCGCGGCAATGCCGGCCACCGGCCTGGCCCTGCAATGGCTGGAGCTGTTCCCGAAATTGCCGATCTCCGGCATGACCGGCAGCATCGCCGCCAACTGCACGCTGATCGCGGTGGATGGCGACAATTGGCTGATGCACCTGGACCCGGCCCACAGTGCCTTGTTCAACGCCACGCAACAGCGTCGCCTCAACGATGCGCTGAACCAGTATCACCAGCGCACGCTGACCCTGAGCATCGAGCTGATCAAGCCCGAGCAGGAAACTCCGGCACAAGCGGCTTCGCGCCGCCGCGCCAACCGTCAGCGCGAGGCGGAGGAATCGATCCACGGTGATCCGTTCATCCAGCAAATGATGCAGCAGTTCGGTGCGGTGGTCCGTAACGATACTATTGAACCTGTCGACGCCCTGGTCACTCAGGGCTAATAACTGAAGGCGCCCGGCCGCATGGGCCAGGCGCTGTTTTAATCCAAGTACTTTTGAGGTGATTACCATGATGAAAGGTGGCATGGCCGGCCTGATGAAGCAGGCGCAGCAGATGCAGGAAAAAATGGCCAAGATGCAGGAAGAGCTGGCCAACGCCGAAGTCACCGGTAAGGCCGGTGGCGATATGGTCACCGTGGTGATGACCGGTCGTCATGACGTCAAGAGCGTGACCATCGACCCGAGCCTGGTCGAAGGCATGAGCGAAGACGACAAGGAAATGCTGGAAGCGGTCATCGCATCCGCGGTCAACGATGCCGTGCGCAAGATCGAAGCCAACAGCCAGGACAAAATGGGCAGCATGACTGCCGGCATGCAACTGCCGCCGGGCATGAAACTGCCATTCTGATTCGCCTTCAGGCGGCAGATGAGTTACAAAAATGCCAGGCATAGCGCCTGGCATTTTTGTTTCTGCCTGTTAGGTATGTGTCGCCTGCTCGCGAAGAAGTCGCTTCGGTTCAACTGAATAAACATCGAACGCCATACCGCCACAAAGGTCTGCTCCCTATATCACTGAACCTCATCGATCACAGGAGACGCTGCCATGTCTGACCCCATGACCCTCAATCAACGCATTGTCCTGGCCTCTCGCCCGGTGGGCGCGCCAACGCCGGAAAACTTCCGCATGGAGCGGGTGGCGCTGCCGGACCTGGCCGACGGTCAGGTGCTGCTCAAGACCGTTTTCCTGTCGCTGGATCCCTACATGCGCGGACGCATGAGTGACGCACCTTCCTACGCCGCGCCGGTGGAAATCGGCGATGTCATGACCGGGGGCGCTGTCAGCCGGGTCGAGCGCTCGCTCAATCCGAAGTTTCAGGAGGGCGATCTGGTGGTCGGTGCCACTGGTTGGCAAAGCCACAGCATCAATGACGGTCGCAGCATCATTCCGATTCCCGCGCTGCCAAGCCCTTCGATGGCCCTTGGGGTACTGGGTATGCCGGGCATGACCGCGTACATGGGCCTGATGGACATCGGTCAGCCGAAGGCCGGCGAGACCCTGGTGGTCGCAGCGGCGTCCGGGGCGGTGGGCTCGGTGGTCGGCCAGGTGGCGAAGATCAAGGGGCTGCGCGTGGTGGGTGTGGCGGGTGGTGCGAAAAAGTGCCGTTATGTGGTCGACGAGTTAGGCTTCGACGCCTGCATCGACCACAGAAGCCCGGATTTTTCTGAGGAACTGGCGCAAGCCTGTCCCAAGGGCATCGACATTTATTATGAAAACGTCGGCGGCAAGGTGTTCGACGCCGTGGTGCCATTGCTCAATCCCAAGGCACGGATTCCGCTGTGTGGCTTGATCGCGTCCTATAACGCCCATGAGGCGCCGAGCGGCCCGGATCGCCTGCCACTGTTGCAGCGCACCCTGTTGACCAAGCGAGTGCGCATCCAGGGCTTCATCGTGTTCGATGACTATGGTGATCGCCAGCCGGAATTCCTCAGCGCAATGGCGCCCTGGGTGCGCGATGGCAAGGTGAAGTTCCGCGAAGACGTGGTCGATGGCCTGGAACAGGCGCCCGATGCGTTTATCGGCCTGCTGGAAGGGCGCAACTTCGGCAAACTGGTGGTTCGGGTTTCCCGGGACTGAGTAATTGACGCTGCAATTTGACGCTCAACCGAGGCGCGGGTATAAACCGCGTCTCGTTGTTTTGTCGGACTTTTCCACCATGAGCTTCAGCCCTTTGATTCGCCAACTGATCGACGCCCTGCGAATTTTGCCAGGCGTGGGTCAGAAAACCGCCCAGCGCATGGCGTTGCAGTTGCTCGAGCGTGACCGCAGCGGCGGCTCGCGACTGGCGCTGGCCCTGAGCCAGGCCATGGAGGGGGTCGGTCACTGCCGCTTGTGCCGTACGCTGACGGAAGATGATCTTTGCCCGCAATGCGCCGATACCCGTCGCGACGACACCGTGCTTTGCGTGGTGGAAGGCCCGATGGACGTCTATGCGGTGGAGCAGACCGGTTTTCGTGGGCGCTATTTCGTGCTCAAGGGCCATCTGTCGCCGCTCGACGGCCTGGGGCCGGAAGCCATCGGCATTCCGCAGTTGATGGCGCGAATCGAAGAGGCCGGCACGTTCGCCGAAGTCATCCTGGCCACCAACCCGACCGTGGAAGGTGAAGCCACAGCGCACTACATCGCCCAATTGCTCAGCAGCAAAGGCCTGATCGCCTCGCGCATCGCCCACGGCGTACCGCTGGGTGGCGAGCTGGAGCTGGTGGATGGCGGGACGCTGGCGCATTCGTTTGCGGGGCGAAAGCCGATTTCGCTCTGAGTTCATGTGGCGTCCATGCTGACGCCATCGCGAGCAAGCTCGCTCCCACAGGGGTTCTGCGGTGCACACAAAACCAATGTGGGAGCGAGCTTGCTCGCGATGCAGGCGACGCGGTTTCACAATCCTGTTGAAAACCAAGCAAGCGCTCGGTTAACTTCACTGACCCCTTCAGTGGAGCTCGCCGATGTCTGCCTTTCAGGAATACTTCGACCCCAGCCACCAATTGGTCCGCGACAGCGTCAGACGTTTCGTCGAGCGCGAGATACTTCCTGATATCGAGCAGTGGGAAGAAGCCGAAAGCTTTCCTCGCGAGCTCTATCTCAAGGCCGGCGCGGCAGGGATTCTCGGCATCGGCTACCCGGAGGCTTACGGAGGCAGCCACGAAGGGGATCTGTTCGCCAAGGTTGCCGCCAGTGAAGAGTTGATGCGCTGCGGCTCAGGCGGGCTGGTTGCCGGCCTGGGGTCGCTGGATATCGGCTTGCCGCCCATTCTCAAGTGGGCCCGACCCGAAGTACGGGATCGTGTGCTGCCCCAGGTGCTGTCGGGAGAGAAGATCAGCGCCCTGGCCATCACCGAGCCTGGCGGCGGCTCCGACGTCGCCAACCTGCAAACCCGTGCCGTGCGCGACGGCGATTTCTACCGGGTCAGTGGCAGCAAGATCTTTATCACCAGCGGCGTGCGCGCGGATTTCTACACGGTTGCAGTGCGAACGGGCGAGCCGGGTTTCGGTGGCATCAGCCTGTTACTGATCGAGAAGGGCACGCCCGGTTTTACCGTAGGACGGCAGCTGAAGAAAATGGGCTGGTGGGCGTCAGACACCGCTGAACTGTTCTTCAATGATTGCCGAGTGCCTGTAGGAAATCTGATCGGCGCCGAGAACATGGGCTTTGCCTGCATCATGGGCAATTTCCAGAGCGAACGCCTGGCCCTGGCGTTGATGGCCAACATGACCGCACAACTTGCGCTGGAAGAGAGCCTGAAATGGGCGCGCCAGCGCGAAGCCTTTGGCAAACCGATCGGCAAGTTTCAGGTGATCAAGCATCGCCTCGCCGAGATGGCGACCGCGCTGGAAGTGTCCCGGGAGTTCACTTACCGCCAGGCGGCGAAAATGGCGGCGGGGCAGAGCGTGATCAAGGAGATTTCCATGGCCAAGAATTTTGCGACGGATACCGCGGACCGGATCGTCACCGATGCGGTGCAGATACTCGGTGGGTTGGGTTACATGCGCGAGAGTCTGGTGGAGCGGCTGTATCGCGACAACCGGATCCTATCGATTGGCGGCGGGACGCGGGAAGTGATGAACGAGATCATCAGCAAGCAGATGGGGCTTTGAACCGATCTTGAATTTAGTGGTGTTGCCGCTGACGCCATCGCGAGCAAGCTCGCTCCCACAGGGATCTACAGCGCACACAAATTTTGTGCATGACAAAGAACTCTGTGGGAGCGAGCTTGCTCGCGATAGCGTCCGTGCAGGCGCCGCTTACTTATCGGAAAGGGCAAACTGCGTCAGGCAGAACGTAGGAATGCCCATGTCTTCCAGACGCTGCGAGCCACCCAGCTCCGGCAGATCGATGATCGCCGCCGCTTCATACACCCGGGCGCCCATGCGGCGGATCAGGTTGGCGGCGGCAATCAGGGTGCCGCCGGTGGCGATCAGGTCATCGAACATCACCACCGAATCCCCTTCGCACAGGCTGTCGGCGTGCACTTCCAGGAAGGCTTCGCCGTATTCGGTCGCATAGCCCTCAGCCAACACTTCAGCCGGCAGTTTGCCTTGCTTGCGGAACAGCACCAGCGGCTTGTTCAACTGATAGGCCAGTACCGAACCGATCAGGAAGCCACGAGCGTCCATCGCGCCGATGTGGGTGAAGTCAGCCTCGACGTAACGGTGGGCGAAGCTGTCCATGACCAGGCGCAGGGCCGTGGGCGACTGGAACAGCGGGGTGATGTCGCGAAAGATCACACCCGGTTTCGGGAAGTCGATGACAGGGCGGATGAGGGATTTGATGTCGAAGGAGTCGAAGACCATCGTGGTGTCCTGGCAGGGCTGCAATCGACGCAGTATAACGGCGGCTGAACCGTTTCGCTCAGCCGCAACGTTTTGTTTCAGCCTTCCAGTGAGCCGCCGGCCAGGGCGCACAGCTGGATCGGATCGATAATCCGGATTTCCTTGCCTTCTGCCGCAATCAGTTCGTTTTGCTGGAAGCGGGTAAAGACCCGGGACACGGTTTCCACCGCCAGGCCCAGGTAGTTGCCGATTTCGTTACGCGACATGCTCAGGCGGAACTGATTGGCGGAAAAACCCCGGGCGCGGAAACGTGCCGAGAGGTTGACCAGGAAGGTGGCGATGCGTTCGTCGGCGGTCTTTTTCGACAACAGCAGCATCATCTGCTGGTCGTCACGGATTTCGCGACTCATCACCCGCATCAGCTGACGGCGCAACTGCGGCAATTGCAGGGCCAGTTCATCGAGGCGTTCAAAAGGAATTTCACACACCGAGGTGGTTTCCAGGGCTTGTGCCGACACCGGGTGCTTTTCGGTGTCCATGCCCGACAGGCCGACCAGTTCGCTGGGCAGGTGGAAGCCGGTGAGCTGTTCTTCACCTGTGTCGCTCAGGCTGAAGGTCTTGAGGGCGCCAGAACGGACTGCGTAGACAGAATCGAAGGTATCGCCCTGGCGGAACAGAAATTCGCCTTTTTTCAGCGGCCGGCCGCGTTTGACAATTTCGTCCAGCGCATCCATGTCTTCCAGATTCAGCGAAAGTGGCAGGCAAAGAGGGGCCAGGCTGCAATCCTTGCAATGGGCTTGATTATGAGCGCGCAGTTTTACTGGCTCGGACATTTCTTCAATCCTTGTGGGAATTCACACATAAGACGTAAGGGTAACTCACCATAGGATATCGAGGCCAGTCTGGGGCGCTTGCTTGCAGAATTAGATTACCCGTGAAAAGCGCTGGCGACTGTGTTGTTCCAGGTACGCGTCGAACACCATGCACACCGAGCGCACCAACAGTCGCCCGGCGGGCAGGATGGTGATCCTGTCGCGATCGAGTTCGATCAGCCCGTCTTTGGCCATGTCTTGCAACTGGGGCCAGAGATCGCCGAAATATCCCTGGAAATCGATGTTGAAGGCCTGCTCGATGTCGGCGTATTCGAGACTGAAATTGCAGATCAATTGCTGGATGACCGCGCGCCGCAGCCGGTCATCGGCGTTGCATAGCAGGCCGCGGCTGGTGGCCAGTTGCATGGACGCAAGTACGTTCTGGTACTCGGTCAGGTCGCTGCTGTTCTGGCAGTACAGGTCGCCGATCTGGCTGATTGCCGAGACGCCGAGGCCGATCAAGTCGCAATGACCGTGGGTGGTGTAGCCCTGGAAATTGCGTTGCAGGGTCGATTCTTCCTGGGCAATCGCCAGCTCATCGTCGGGCAGGGCGAAGTGGTCCATGCCGATGTAGCGGTAGCCGGCGCTGATCAGCTGCTCGATGGTGCGCTGCAGCATTTCCAGTTTCTGCGCAGGCGTCGGCAGTTCATTGCTGTTGATGCGCCGCTGGGGCATGAAGCGTTCCGGCAAGTGGGCGTAGTTGAACACCGATAACCGGTCCGGTTGCAGGTTGATGACCTCTTCGACGGTGCGGGCGAAATTCTCCGGCGTCTGCCTCGGCAGACCGTAGATCAGGTCGATATTGATCGAGCGAAACTGCAAGGTGCGGGCGGCGTCGATCACCGCGCGGGTTTCTTCCAGGCTTTGCAGGCGATTGACTGCACGTTGCACCGCCGGGTCGAGGTCTTGCAGGCCGATGCTGACCCGATTGAAACCCAGTTCCCGCAGCAGGCCCATGGTCGACCAGTCGGCCTCGCGCGGGTCGATCTCGATGCCGTAGTCGCCGGAGTCGTCGTCCAGCAAATTGAAGTGTTTGCGCAGATGCGCCATCAACTGGCGCAGTTCGTCGTGGCTGAGAAAGGTCGGCGTGCCGCCACCGAAGTGCAGTTGCTCGACTTTCTGCGTGGGGTCGAGGTGGCAGGCGATCAACTGGATTTCCTGTTCCAGGCGCTGCAAATACGGCAGCGCCCGCCCGCGATCCTTGGTGATGACCTTGTTGCAGGCGCAGTAATAGCAAATGTTCGCGCAGAACGGCACGTGCACGTACAGCGACAACGGGCGTTGGGCCTTGCGGCTGTCGCGCAGGGCATGAAACAGGTCGAAGGTGCCGACCTGGCTGTTGAATTGCACGGCGGTCGGGTACGAGGTGTAGCGTGGTCCCGCCAGGTCATAGCGGCGGATCAGATCGGTGTCCCAACGAATGGCGTCGAGCATCATGCGGGCATTCCCCCGGATAGGCTGGCAGTGTCAGCCACTTTATGCGAGGGCGGGGTGGGGCATCTTGATTTGCATCAAGGGTGGTTGTTGGCTTTGATGGGTTTTTGTGGATCAGTGCCCCATGAGCCAATGCTGATGCGGCCCCGGCAAGGTCCAGATGCCGAACAACATCACCAGCAATCCGCCCGCCATCCGTACGCTGCGTTTGCGCAACAGTGCGGTGATGCGCTCGGCGGCAAGGCCTGTCGCCAGCAGCACCGGCCAGGTGCCGAGCCCGAACGCGAGCATCAACAAGGCGCTGTCCAGCGCGTTGCCCTGGCTGGCCGACCATAGCAAGGTGCTGTAGACCAGGCCACACGGCAGCCAGCCCCAGAGCGCGCCCAACAGCAGCGCGCGCGGCACGCTCGATACCGGCAGCAATCGGTTGGCGACTGGCTGGATATGCCGCCACAGGCCGCGACCGAGGCTTTCGATACGGGTCAGGCCGCTCCACCAGCCGGCCAGGTACAGGCCCATGGCAATCAGCAGCAACCCGGCGAGGATACGCAGGAACATCGCCGCCGGGCTGCTGGCCACGGCCCATCCGGCCAGGCCGATCAGCAATCCGGCGCAGGCATAGCTCAGGATCCGGCCCAGGTTATAGGCCAGCAACAGGCGAAAGCGGCGGCTGCGTTGTTCCTTGGGAATCGCAAGGGTCAGTGCGCCCATCAAGCCGCCGCACATGCCCAGGCAATGGCCACCGCCGAGCAAGCCGAGGATCACCGCAGACACCAGCAGTGGCGCCAATTCAAGCATGGGGCGGGGCCTTGTCGTCCGTTTTGGCCGGTTGGCCGCTGGCCTCATCGACTGCGGCGGTGTGGTTCGGGTCCTGGTCGTCGAACAGGATGCTGTGGGCCGGGCCGTCGAGGTCGTCGTACTGACCGCTGTCCACCGCCCAGAAGAAGATATAGACGGCGATGGCCACGATCAGCAATGCAGCGGGAATCATCACGTAAAGAGCTGGCATCTGGACTCCATGCTCGCGCGGCTCAAGCCGGCAGCGGGCGGGTTTCTGGCGTGGTGCCGGGGGCGGGCGCGCTCGGCATGCGAGTCAGGCGCAGCGCGTTCAACACCACGGTCAACGAACTGATCGACATGCCCACCGCCGCCCAGACCGGAGTGATCCAGCCGAGGGCGGCGAAGGGCAGCATGAGGCCATTGTACAACCCGGCCCACAACAGGTTCTCGATAATGACCCGGCGGGTGCGCCGCGCCAGGCTGAAGGCTTGCACCAGCGCGTCGAGGCGGTTGGACAGCAGCACGGCGTCGGCACTGGTTTTCGCCAGGTCGGTGGCCGAGCCCATGGCGACGCTGATATCCGCAGCTGCCAGCACTGGCACGTCATTGACCCCGTCCCCCAGCATCAACACCTTGCGACCTTCTTTGTGCAATTGTTGCAGGACCTGCAGTTTATCGTCCGGACGCAAACCGCCACGGGCTTCATCGATACCGAGTTCCGCCGCCACGCTGGCGACCATCGGCGAGCTGTCGCCGGACAACAGCAGCGTGCGCCAGCCCCGCGCCTTGCACGCGGCCAACAGCGCGGGCGCATCGGCCCGCAAGCGATCATCGAGGACGAACCAGGCCAGCGGTCCCTGGCTGTCGCCCAGCAGCAGCCATTGGCCGGCTTCTTCGGGCATCGACGGCACTACGGCGCCGCTGAGTTCGCAGACGAAACGCGGTTGGCCGATGCGCAGGCGGCGCCCATCAACCAGCCCCTCCAGGCCAAGGCCCGGTGTGCTGTGGACTTCTTCGGCAGCCATCGGCGCACGACCAAAAGCACGGGCGATCGGGTGTTCGGAGCGGTTTTCCAGGGCGGCGGCGAGGCTCAGGCATTGATCGCTGTCGAGCGCGCCGAGGGGGCGGATCGAACGCAGCGCCAGGCGACCTTCGGTGAGGGTGCCGGTCTTGTCGAAAATAACTGTGTCGATCTGGTTCAGGCCTTCCAGCACATGACCACGGGTCAGCAATAGGCCGAGTTTGTGCAGTGTGCCGGTGGCAGCGGTGAGGGCGGTCGGCGTCGCCAGCGACAAGGCGCACGGGCAGGTCGCCACGAGCATCGCCAGCACGATCCAGAAGGCACGCGATGAGTCCAGTTCCCACCACAGCAGGCCAATCGCGGCGGCAGCGATCAGCGACAACAGCAGGAACCATTGCGCGGCGCGGTCGGCGATTTCCGCCAGTCGCGGCTTTTCGGCCTGGGCACGATCGAGCAGGCGAACGATGGCCGAGAGGCGAGTGTCCTGGCCCAGGGCCTGGACCTCGACGGTCAGTGCGCCTTCGACGTTCAGGGTGCCGGCGGTGACCGCGTCGCCGAGGGTGCGTGGTTGCGGCAGGTATTCGCCGGTCAGCAGCGACTCGTCGACACTCGACTGGCCGTCGAGGATCTTGCCATCAGCCGGGAGAATGGCGCCCGGATGAACCAGCACCTGATCGCCGACACGCAGTTCACTGAGCAGAATGCGTTCGCTCTGGCCGTCGGCTGTCAATCGCAGGCACGAGGCGGGCAACAGATTCACAAGCTGCGCGGTGGCGGCGGCGGTGCGCTCGCGGGCGCGCCGCTCCAGATAACGCCCGGCCAGCAGGAACAGGGCAAACATGCCGACGGCATCGAAATACAGTTCGCCGACCCCGGTGATCGACGTCCAGATCCCGGCGATGTAGGCACTGCCAATGGCCAGCGACACCGAAACGTCCATGGTCAGGTGGCGGGTGCGCAGATCGCGCATGGCGCCTTTGAAGAACGGCGCGCAGCTGTAGAACACAATCGGGGTGGTGAGGAACAGCGCGACCCAGCGCAGGATGGTGTGCAGTTCGGGGCTGAGGTCGATGTTGAATTCAGGCCAGGTGGCCATGGTTGCCATCATCGCCTGGAACCACAACAGCCCGGCCACACCGAGCTGGCGCAGGGCCAGGCGGTTTTCGCTGGCCAGTTGTTCGCTGGCGCGGTCGGCCTGATACGGGTGCGCGGCGTAACCGATGTGGCGCAGCTCGCTGAGGACCTGGCTCAGCGGCAATTGCCCATCGGCCCAGCGTACGTGCAGGCGATGGTTGGACAGGTTCAGGCGCGCTTCGGCCACGGCCGGCAAGGTGCGCAGGTGTTTTTCGATCAGCCAGCCGCAGGCCGCGCAGCTGATGCCTTCCATCAATAGTGTGGTTTCGGCGAGTTCGCCTTCGTGGCGAACGAAGGGTTGCTGCACATCGGCACGGTCGTACAGCGCCAGTTCATCCACCAGTTGCACCGGCAGCGCTTCGGGGTTGGCCGAGGCTTCGCTGCGGTGCTGGTAATAGCTTTCCAGGCCGCCGGCGACAATGGCTTCGGCCACGGCCTGGCAACCCGGGCAGCAGAACTCGCGGGTTTGCCCGAGGACCGCAGCGGTGAAGCGGCTGCCGGCCGGGACGGGCAGGGCGCAGTGGAAGCAGGGGAGTGGGGTGGTCATCAAATATTCCGTAGGAGCTGACGAGTGAAACGAGGCTGCGATCTTTCTGGATTAATTAAAAAGCAAGATCAAAAGATCGCAGCCTTCGGCAGCTCCTACAGGTCTTCGGCACCTTGCAGCGGTTCGTCACCCAGCAGCAGGTCCTTGTCATGGCCGACCAGTTCCTCTTCGAACATGCGCCAGATGTGCTCGTCCTGGGTGCCAAGCAACTCGACAAAACGCCGGCCTTCGATCTTGTCGCTCAACTGGCCGATGTAGCGGCCCTGTTCGGTTTCGCTGCGGGTCAGGGTGATCTTGCGATCCTTTTCCGGCTGGGTCGGCGAGATCAGGTTCAGCTCCAGGGTCCCGGGCTGGCTGTCGCCGCTCAGGCGCAGGTCAACCTCGCCAGTCATGCCATCGAGATGAACGCTGGCACGCATTTTCAGGGTCTGGGCCAACAGCTCACGGTCGAGGGAGCGGTTGATGCCTTTACCGGCCTCGTAGTAGTTGTCGTTGACCAGGTTGTCCGGGTTGTTCACCGCGATGGTCACCATGGACAAGGTCAGGGTCACCGAGCAGGCCAGGATCCCGATGATGATCCACGGCCAGAGGTGCTTGTACCAGGGACTAGCGGCAGTTGCTGCGGGCATGTTCAGTTCTCTCAACGAATTTGTGGGCCGATGAACCGGCTCTTGGCTTCAATGTGGACGCTTTCGTCATCGGCGTCCTTGAGGATGAATTTCACCTCGTTGGTGCTCGACGGCAGTTTTTCCGGCGCGACGGACAGTTCGGCAGGCTGGCTGACGATCTCGCCGGCCGCGACCTTGATCTCGCGTCGACCCTGCATTTTGAGATCCGGCAGGCCGGAGGCTTCGAGCAGGTAGGTATGGTCGCGCTGGTCCTTGTTCATGATTTTCAGGCTGTAGACGTTTTCGATCCGGCCTTCGGCGTTCTCGCGGTACAGCACGCGGTCCTTGCTGACATCGAAGCCCACCAGCGCACGCATGAAGAACGCCGTCGCCAGCAGGCTGATCATCGCCAGCAGCACCACGGCATAGCCGATCAGGCGCGGGCGCAGTTTATGGGTTTTCTGCCCGGACAGGTTGTGCTCGGTGGTGTAGCTGATCAGCCCGCGCGGGTAATCCATTTTGTCCATGATGGCGTCGCAGGCATCGATGCAGGCGGCGCAACCGATGCATTCGATTTGCAGGCCGTCGCGGATGTCGATGCCGGTCGGGCAGACCTGGACGCACATGGTGCAATCGATGCAGTCGCCCAGGCCCTGAGCCTTGTAGTCGATGCCTTTTTTACGCGGGCCACGGCCTTCGCCACGGCGCGGGTCGTAGGAAACGATCAGGGTGTCCTTGTCGAACATCACGCTCTGGAAGCGTGCGTACGGACACATGTAGATGCACACCTGTTCGCGCAACCAACCGGCGTTGCCGTAAGTGGCGAGGGTGAAGAAACCGACCCAGAAGTACGACCAGCCATCCGCCTGGCCGGTGAAGAAGTCGAACACCAGTTCGCGGATTGGCGAGAAGTAGCCGACGAAGGTCATGCCGGTAACGAAGCCGATCAGCAGCCACAGGCTGTGTTTGCTGAACTTGCGCAGGAACTTGTTGGCGCTCATGGGCGCCTTGTCGAGCTTGATGCGCTGGTTGCGGTCACCTTCGGTGACTTTTTCGCACCACATGAAGATCCAGGTCCAGACGCTTTGCGGGCAGGTATAGCCGCACCAGACCCGTCCTGCGTACACGGTGATGAAGAACAGGCCGAAGGCGGCGATGATCAACATGCCGGACAGCAGAATGAAGTCCTGAGGCCAGAAGGTGGCGCCGAAAATGAAGAACTTGCGCTCCGGCACGTTCCACCACACGGCCTGATGACCGCCCCAGTTCAGCCACACCGTGCCGAAATACAGCAGGAACAACAGGGCTCCGCCGGTCATCCGCAGGTTGCGAAACAGGCCGGTGAAGGCGCGGGTGTAGATTTTTTCCCTGGCGGCGTAGAGGTCGACGCTGTTGTTCGCGTTCCTGGTGGGTGGAGTGACGTCGTGTACCGGAATCTGGTTGCTCATCATTGCATCCCACGGCAGTGGAAAAATGCCTCGGTCAGTACGTGCCGACCGCGGTCAAAAAGGGGTGTTGCAGTGGCGCAATGATACGCCTGTCGCTCTAGCCTGCGGGTGCGACCTTTGGTCGCGTTGGTGAAAAATCATGAATGGTGTAGCGAATGTAACAAAACGTGATCTGAGTCAATTGACTTGTGAAGTATGGACGGTTTTCAGGAAGGGCGCGCGCAATCGTTGAAGATGACGTGGAGTGTATTGTTGCGGTTAGTGTGAACAATCGGTCGGTATTTGCGATGGTGCGGATGTCAATGGTTTTAGTGTGCGGGAAATATCTTAACTTGACTGTTCTGGTCTGATTGTTTGATGTTTTGTTTTCTGTCGAATAGTTTAAAAGTTGGGTGCGGGTAAATTTTTATTCGTGCGTTATTAATTCTATGGATGGAAGTTGTATTCTATGTTTTCTCATGCGAGTATCAAGGCTTTTGCCTGTCTGTTGTTGTTCTCGACGTCTACTGTTGTGCAAGCGATTGAAGGAATGCCTCGTCATATGGTTTTTGCGTCTGATCCGCAATATCCATGGACGGAAAAGTCCGACAGTGGCGAGCCTGAGTCTGCTGCGGACTTTGAAGAACGTTCCAAGTGGCTGGTGGATAGCCAGTTTGCGAGTATTGCCGACTTCCGTCGCAAGCATGGCACGCCGTCGCAAGTGCCCCTGATGATCAATGGCGATATGACGGCGTTTGGTCACGGCTGGCAGCGTTCCTACATTAACTCGGCATTGAAGAATTACTTTGGTGATGACTACCTGTACGGTCTGGGTAATCATGATTATCAGAATAATGTAGATGATTGTTTTAGTAATAGCTGCGCTGCAGGCAGTATCGTGGAGTTCAAGGAACACCACTTGGGTAAAGTCGACGAAATTGATCTGGATATAACCGGGGGAGCGCTTGGCAGGTTGTATTTTGGGAGTCTCGCTTACTCAAAAAATATAGGCGAGGTTCATATGGTTCAGTTGAATAATGAGCCGACTTACAGAGCTCGCATATCTCATGCGTTGAATCCGACTACATTTGAAATCACCAGCTCGCTCGACTGGCTCGAGAAAGATCTGCACACCGCTTGGGTTCAGGGGTATGCGATCATCATCAACATGCATAAGCCAAGTGACATGCAGGGGGGCTGGGAGCAAGAAAAGCGTTTTCGGGACATGATCGCCCGATACGAGGTCACAGCCATATTTGCCGGTCATTACCATTCGGACGGCGGTGACACGTATAGCCTGAACGGTGTACCAATGTTTATCAGTGGCAGCGCCTCTCAGGAGACTTACCTGATCGCCAGTTTCTCCGAAGATCGTAAGCAGTTGCGTGTCGACCTGGTTGAGAGCAACGATTGGCAGAATCGTCAATTGGTCAGAACGGTGCCCGTGAAATCGGTTTTTGCCAAGCGGCCATAAAAAAGGCCCCGCCAATACACATTGGCGGGGCCTCTTTTTGTTGCTTCAAGCGTTTGCCTTACTCGGCGTCCGCTGCCTTCTCGCCGTGAGACAGGCTGTAGACGTAAGCGGCCAGCAGGTGAACCTTGTCGTTACCCTGCATTGCCTCTTGCGCAGGCATCTGGCCCTGACGGCCGTAACGGATGGTCTGCTGCAGTTGAGCGAAGCTCGAACCGTAGATGAACGCAGCCGGGTGAGTCAGGTCAGGTGCGCCCATCGCTGGGGTGCCTTTGCCTTCCGGACCGTGGCACGCCACACAGTTGGTAGCGAACAGCTTCTGCCCGGCAACCGGGTCGGCCTTGGCGCCTTCCGGCAGCTTGCGGCCATCGAGGTTGGTCAGGATAAACGCGGCCACATCGGCCACGCCTTGCTCGCCGATCACTTCAGCCCACGCAGGCATCACCGCGTGACGACCGCCCATGATGGTGGTCTTGATGGCTTGCGCGTCGCCGCCCCAGCGCCAGTCGGCGTCGGTCAGGTTAGGGAAGCCGTAGGCGCCCTTGGCGTCGGAACCGTGGCAAACCGAGCAGTTGGAGGCGAACAGGCGGCCACCCATCTTCAGGGCTTGTGGGTCCTTGGCCACTTCCTCGATTGGCATGGCGGCGAACTTGGCGAAGATCGGACCGAACTTGGCGTCCGACCTGGCCATTTCCTTTTCCCACTCGTGAACGCCGGTCCAGCCGGTCTGGCCGTTGGCGAACGCGGTCTGCTTCTCGTTATCGAGGTAGTTGTAACCCGGCAGCAGGCCTTTCCAGTTGCCCAGGCCCGGGTACAGCACCAGGTAGCCGAGGGCGAAGATGATGGTGCCCACGAACAGCATGAACCACCATTTCGGCAGCGGGTTGTCGTACTCCTCGATCCCGTCGAAGGAGTGACCAACCGTCTCGTCGGTTTGCTCGGCGCGCTGGCCCTTGCGGGTGGACAGCAGCAGCCAGGTCAGGGCGAAGATGGTGCCGAGACTGAGGACTGTGACGTACAGACTCCAGAATGTAGTCATTCTTTGTTACTCCTAGAAGCTTGCTCGACGTGCTTGATGGCTTCGGGATCATCCGCGAAAGGCAGCAAGGTCGCGTCTTCAAACTCCGACTTGCGCTTGGGACTGAACACCCACAGTGCCAGTCCGATGAAGGCCACCATCACGACAACGGTGCCCAGGCCACGAATCATCCCGATATCCATCCAATTCACCGTTTGCTTTTGATGATGGTGCCCAGGCCTTGCAGATAGGCCACCAGCGCGTCCATTTCGGTTTTGCCCTTCACAGCATCCTTGGCGCCGGCGATGTCTTCGTCGGTGTAAGGGACGCCGAGCGTGCGCAAGACTTCCATTTTCCTGGCGGTGTCTTTGCCGTCGAGCTTGTTTTCCACGAGGAACGGGTAGGCCGGCATTTTCGACTCGGGCACTACGTTGCGCGGGTTGTACAAGTGCGCACGCTGCCAGTCATCGGAGTAACGACCGCCGACGCGGGCCAGGTCCGGACCGGTACGCTTGGAACCCCACAGGAACGGGTGGTCCCAGACGCTTTCACCGGCGACCGAGTAGTGGCCGTAGCGTTCGGTTTCAGCACGGAACGGACGGATCATCTGCGAGTGGCAGCCGACACATCCGTTGGCGATATAAACGTCCCGGCCTTCCAGTTCAAGGGCGGTGCGGGGCTTCATGCCCTCGACCGGCTTGTTGGTGACATCCTGGAAAAACAGCGGAACGATCTGGGTCAGGCCGCCGATGCTGACGGCGATGACCATGAAGAAGGCCAGCAGGCCAATATTCTTCTCGACTGCTTCATGCTTCATCAGTGAGCTCCAACTACGGCAATCTGTTCGGCGGCTTTGGCTTCAGCCGGGTTCGAGGCGCGTACGGTACGGAATACGTTGTAGGCCATGAACAGCATGCCGGTGGCGAAGAATGCACCGCCCAGGGCGCGGACGATGAAGCCCGGGTGGCTGGCTTGCAGCGCTTCGACGAACGAGTAGGTGAGGGTGCCGTCATCGTTGATTGCACGCCACATCAGGCCCTGGGTAATGCCGTTGACCCACATCGAGGCGATGTAGAGCACGGTACCGATGGTCGCGAGCCAGAAGTGGGTATTGATAAGGCCGGTGCTGTGCATCTGCGCACGACCGAACAGTTTCGGGATCATGTGGTAGATCGCGCCGATCGAGATCATCGCAACCCAGCCCAAGGCACCGGCGTGTACGTGGCCGATGGTCCAGTCGGTATAGTGCGACAGGGAGTTCACGGTCTTGATCGCCATCATCGGACCTTCGAAGGTCGACATGCCGTAGAACGCCAGGGAAACCACCAAAAAGCGCAGGATCGGGTCGGTGCGCAGCTTATGCCAGGCGCCCGACAGGGTCATCATGCCGTTGATCATGCCGCCCCAGCTTGGAGCCAGCAGGATGATCGACATCGCCATGCCCAGGGACTGAGCCCAGTCCGGCAGCGCGGTGTAGTGCAGGTGGTGCGGACCGGCCCAGATGTACAGGGTGATCAGCGCCCAGAAGTGCACGATCGACAGGCGATAGGAGTAGATCGGACGTTCGGCCTGTTTCGGCACGAAGTAGTACATCATCCCCAGGAAGCCGGTGGTCAGGAAGAAGCCCACGGCGTTGTGGCCGTACCACCACTGGATCATCGCGTCCGTCGCACCCGAGTAGGCCGAGTAGGACTTGAACAGGCTGACCGGCAGCGACATGTGGTTGACGATGTGCAGCATCGCGGTCACGACGATGAACGCGCCGTAGAACCAGTTACCCACATAGATGTGCTTGGTCTTGCGCTTGACGATGGTGCCGAAGAACACCAGACCGTAGGTGACCCAGACAATGGCCAGCAGAATAGCCAGGGGCCATTCCAGTTCCGCGTATTCCTTGGTGGTGGTGAAACCCATCGGCAAGGTAATGATCGCGCCGACGATCACCGCTTGCCATCCCCAGAAGGTGAAGGCGGCGAGGCTGTCGGAAATCAGTCGCGTTTGGCAGGTTCGCTGCACGACGTAATAAGAAGTGGCAAACAGTGCACATCCACCGAAGGCGAAAATCACCAGGTTGGTGTGCAACGGGCGCAGGCGTCCAAAGCTCGTCCATGCCAGACCGAAGTTCAACTCCGGCCAGACCAGTTGCGAGGCAATGAAGACACCGAGCCCCATGCCAAGGATCCCCCAGACCACCGTCATGATGGCGAACTGGCGGACTACCTTATAGTTATAAGCAGTCGGACTGATTGCTGTGCTCATTCTAAGGTTCCACGGTTTGGGTGTTTTATTAGGATTAAAAATCGGCCGCAAGTATGGAGAAAGCAAGGGGTCATTGCAACGCGCCATGACCTGGGTCAATGCTTTCAAAAGCTGATACTGCGGCCTTTCCATGCGCCGCGTAAGGACAAATTTGCCCGCGGGCAAAACATCCCGGCGGACTGATCAGGCGAGGGGGTCAGGTCGGATGTAACGGGGTGTGTTCAAACGCAACGTTTGGCTGACCGAAGGCAATTGGTGCGACAGCCGGTATCTACCAGCCTTTGCGGCCTGTCATCGGGCAGATTCGTCGAACACATCGTTCAGGGTCGACCTGGAACCGGCACCGGCCAGTCCGCATCGGGGGAAGCTTAGACCCGATTACAGGGATCCGAAAGAAAGTCTGTGCGAGGGTGCGACAATGGGTCGCAAAGGGGCAGGGAACTGCCGCATCCGGGAGAATGCGGCAGCAGAGCGGTCGGGATTTATTTGCGGTTGTCTTCAGCCTGCAGGCGCTCGGTATTCAAACCGTGGGACAGGCTGTACACATATGCGGCCAGCAATTGCACCTTGTCATTGCCCAGCAGTTCGTTCTGCGCCGGCATATGGCCCTGGCGGCCATGCCGAATCGTCTGTTCAAGCTGCGTCAGGCTTGTACCGTAAATGAAGCCGGCCGGGTGCGTCAGGTTCGGTGCGCCCATGGCTTCAGTGCCCTGGCCGTTAGCCCCATGGCAGGCGACACAGGTGGTGCTGAAGGCTTGCTGTCCGGCTTGCAGGTCGGCTTTGCTGTCGGCAGGCAACGGCAGGCCAGCCAGATCATGGCGCACATAAGCGGCGACGTTTTTCACACCGTCCTCACCCAGGACTTCACCCCAGGCCGGCATCATCGCCATCCGGCCACCCATGAGGGTGGTCTTGATGGTTTCCGGGTTGCCGCCCCAGCGCCAGTCGCTGTCGGTCAGATTGGGGAAGCCGAATGCACCCTTGGCGTCCGAGCCGTGGCACACCGAGCAGTTGGAGGCAAACAGGCGGCCGCCCATTTTCAGTGCCTGTGGGTCCTTGGCCACTTCTTCCACGGGCATCGCCGCGAATTTGGCGAAGATCGGCCCGAACTTCGTGTCAGCCTTGGCCATTTCCTTTTCCCATTCGTGCACGCCGGTCCAGCCGTTTTCGTAGCCGGGGAGGATGCCTTTCCAGTTGCCCAGGCCCGGATAAAGGATCAGATAACCGAAGGCGAATACCAGGGTGCCAACGAACAGCATGAACCACCATTGCGGCAGCGGGTTGTCGTACTCCTCGATGCCGTCGAAGCTGTGGCCCATGGTCTGGTCGACACTGCCCTTGGTTTCGCCCTTGCGGGTGCTGAGCAGCAACCAGGTCAGGCCGATCAGGCTGCCGATGGTCAGTACGCAGATCCACGTACTCCAGAAGGTGGTCATGGCCGGGTACTCCTTGTTGCTGATTCTTCAGTGATGTCGGGTTGTGGCTCGTCGGCGAACGGCAGCAGGCGCGCTTCGGCGAATTCCGGGCCTCGCTTGCCGTTGAATACCCACAGCGTCAGGCCGACGAAGGCCACGAACACCACGACGGTGCCGAGGCCGCGGATCATTCCAGTGCTCATTTCAATGAACATTGCTCACCTCTTGCTCTTGATGGCAGTGCCGAGCACTTGCAGGTAGGCGACCAGTGCATCCATCTCGCTCTTGCCCTTGAGGGAAGCGACGGCGCCGGTGATGTCTTCGTCGGTGTACGGCACGCCCAGGGTGCGCATGGCCTTGATCTTGGTTTCGGTATGACTGCTGTCGACCGGGTTGGCCACCAGCCATGGGTAGGCCGGCATCTTCGACTCGGGCACGACGTTGCGCGGGTTGTACAAGTGCGCGCGGTGCCAGTCATCCGAGTAGCGTGCGCCGACCCGCGCCAGATCCGGTCCGGTGCGTTTCGAGCCCCACAGGAACGGGTGATCCCAGACGCTTTCGCCGGCCACCGAGTAGTGCCCGTAGCGTTCGGTCTCGGCGCGGAACGGGCGGATCATCTGCGAGTGGCAGCCGACGCAGCCTTCACGGATATAGATATCGCGACCTTCCAGTTGCAGCGCGGTGTAGGGCTTCATGCCTTCCACCGGTTTGTTGGTCACGTCCTGGAAGAACAGCGGGACGATCTGGGTCAGGCCGCCGATGCTCACGGCCAGGATCATCAGCAGCAGCAACAGGCCGACGTTTTTCTCGATAGTTTCGTGTTTCATGGCGGACTCCTCAGGCCATCTGCGCGGCAGCGGCGACTTCGGCAGGCTGCGAGGCCCGCACGGTGCGCCAGGTGTTGTAGGCCATCAGGAACATGCCGCTGAGGAAGATCGCGCCGCCCACCAGCCGAACGACGAAGCCAGGGTGGCTGGCCACCAGGGTTTCGACGAAGGAGTAAGTCAGCGTGCCGTCCTCGTTCACTGCACGCCACATCAGGCCCTGGGCGATGCCGTTGACCCACATCGAGGCGATGTACAGAACGGTGCCGATGGTGGCGAGCCAGAAGTGCGCGTTGATCAGACCGATGCTGTGCATCTGCTCGCGGCCGAAGACTTTCGGGATCATGTGGTACAGCGCGCCGATGGAGATCATTGCCACCCAGCCCAAGGCGCCAGCGTGTACGTGGCCGATGGTCCAGTCGGTGTAGTGGGAGAGGGCGTTGACCGTCTTGATCGCCATCATCGGCCCTTCGAAAGTCGACATGCCGTAGAACGCCAGGGACACCACGAGGAAGCGCAGGACCGGGTCGCTGCGCAACTTATGCCAGGCGCCCGACAGGGTCATCATGCCGTTGATCATCCCGCCCCAGCTCGGCGCCAGCAGGATCAGCGACATCACCATGCCCAGCGACTGCGCCCAGTCCGGCAGCGCGGTGTAATGCAAGTGGTGCGGGCCGGCCCAAATGTACAGGGTGATCAGCGCCCAGAAGTGCACGATCGACAGGCGATAGGAGTACACCGGGCGCTCGGCCTGTTTCGGCACGAAGTAGTACATCATCCCGAGGAAACCGGCGGTGAGGAAAAAGCCTACGGCGTTGTGCCCGTACCACCATTGCACCATCGCGTCGGTGGCACCGGAGTACAGCGAGTAGGACTTGGTGAAGCTGACCGGCAATTCCATATTGTTGACGATGTGCAGGATCGCCACGGTGATGATGAACGCACCGAAGAACCAGTTACCGACATAAATGTGCTTGGTCTTGCGCTGCATGATCGTGCCGAAGAAAACGATGGCGTAGGCGACCCAGACGATGGTGATCAGGATGTCGATCGGCCATTCCAGCTCGGCGTATTCCTTGGAACTGGTGTAGCCCAGCGGCAGGCTGATGGCCGCCAGCAGGATCACAAGCTGCCAGCCCCAGAAACAGAACGCGGCAACTGCGGGAGCAAATAAGCGCGTTTGGCACGTCCGTTGTACGGAGTACAACGAACTGGCGAACAAGGCGCAGCCGCCAAAGGCGAAGATCACAGCGTTGGTGTGCAGCGGGCGCAAGCGGCCGAAGCTGGTCCACGGCAAATTGAAGTTGAGTTCGGGCCAGACCAACTGGGCGGCGAGAAAAACCCCGAGCCCCATGCCGACGATGCCCCACACCACCGTCATAATGGCGAATTGGCGGACCACCTTGTAGTTGTAGGCGGTACTGATAGAAGTGTTCATGGTTCCCCATCCACGGTTCAGCCGAAGTGAGCGCGCTCGCGCAAGGCAGTGCACCCTTCGGCCGGAGTTATAGGCAGACTAAAAGCGAGGCAAGCATGGACAAAGGGCACAAGGCCGGTATTGACGGGGATCAATGGGCGCAGTGCGTGCGTGATCATGGATGGTTGTGGAATGCCGCCGCTGGCAAGGCTGCGGCGACGCTGATCCTCGCCCATGGCGCCGGCGCACCGATGGACAGCGACTGGATGAGCGACATGGCTGCACGCCTCGCCGCGCAAGGCGTCAACGTGTTGCGCTTCGAGTTTCCCTACATGGCGCAGCGGCGCATCGATGGCGGCAAGCGCCCGCCGAACCCGGCGCCGAAACTGCTGGAATGCTGGCGCGAGGTGTATGCCCAGGTGCGACGCCATGTCACTGGGCCGCTGGCCATCGGCGGCAAGTCCATGGGCGGTCGCATGGCCAGTTTGCTGGCGGATGAATTGGGCGCGGATGGGCTGGTGTGCCTGGGGTATCCGTTCTATGCGGTAGGTAAACCGGAGAAGCCACGGGTTGAGCATCTGGCGGGGCTGAAAACTCGAACCTTGATCGTGCAAGGTGAGCGCGATGCGTTGGGCAATCGCGAGGCGGTCGAGGGTTATGCGCTATCGCCGGGTATCGAGGTGTTCTGGCTGGTGGCGGGGGATCATGACTTGAAACCGTTGAAGGCTTCGGGGTTTAGCCATGAGCAGCATTTGGCGGCTGCGGCACAGAAGGTGGCTTCATTCCTTCGGTGAGGTTTGTGCAGGCTGTAATGGCCCCATCGCGAGCAAGCTCGCTCCCACAGTGATTTGTGGTGTGGCTCAAAACCCTGTGGGAGCGAGCTTGCTCGCGATGAGGGACTACCAGGCAACATCACTTTCACTGGATCAATAAAAAACCCGGAAGCTCTCACTGTCCGGGTTTTTGTCATTCCAGCCTCTATCAGCGGTTAAACCGCTCTACCAACGAGTACTGTGTATTGGCAGTCTTGGTCAGTTCTTCACTCAACAACGCCGAGTTCTGTGCCTGTTCCGAAGTCTGGTCCGCCAGTGCCGATATGTTGCTGATGTTGCGGCTGATTTCTTCAGCCACGGCACTTTGCTCTTCGGTCGCAGCGGCGATCTGGGTGGTCATGTCGGTGATGTTGGCCACCGCTTCGCTGATCCCCACCAGTGCCTGGTCCGCTTCCAGTACCCGCGCCACGCCTTCTTCCGCCTGACGGTGCCCTGCTTCCATGGTCTGCACGGCAGTGGTGGCGGTTTGCTGGAGCTTGGCGATCAGCGCATGAATCTGCCCGGTGGACTCGCTGGTGCGTTGCGCCAGCTGACGAACTTCGTCGGCCACCACCGCAAAACCACGACCCATCTCGCCGGCCCGGGCCGCTTCGATGGCAGCGTTCAGGGCCAGCAGGTTGGTCTGGTCGGCGATGCCTTTGATCACGTCGACCACGCCGCCGATTTCGTTGCTGTCCTTGGCCAGTTGGGTCACGGTCACGCCGGTTTCACCGACTACCACCGACAGGCGCTGGATGGCTTCGCGGGTTTCCCCGGCGATGTCACGACCACGACCGGTCAGGCGATTGGCTTCCTGGGTGGCATCGGCGGTGCGTTGCACATGGCTGGCGACTTCCTGGGTGGTAGCGGCCATCTGGTTGACCGCGGTGGCCACCTGTTCGGTCTCGACCCGTTGACGTTCCAGGCCGCTGGAGCTGTTGTGCGCCAGGGCATCGGATTGCCTGGCCTGATCGGTCAGGTGTTCGGCCGTGTCCTGCAGGCGCGTCAGGCAGGTTTTCAGGCGTGCTTCCTGGCTGAGGATGGACATTTCCAGGCGCGCCTGGGCGCCGCGACTGTCGGTGTACATCTGTGCGATCAACGGATCGGAAGTGGTCTGCTCGGCCAGTCGCAGCAAACGCTTGAGGCCACGCTGTTGCCACTGGAGGCCCATCAGGCCCAGCGGCACCGAAAGACCGGCAGCCAGGGCAAACCCCCAATGGGAGTTCAGCGATGCACCGATCATGAAGCTCAATTGGCTGACCAGGATGAACGGCAGCCAGTCCTGCAGGATCGGCAGCCATTTATCCGAGGAGGGAATGGCCGACTTGCCCTGGTTGATGCGTTGGTAGAGCGCTTCGGCACGGCGGATCTGTTCGGCGGTGGGCTTGACCCGCACCGACTCGTAACCGATCACCTGATTGCCTTCGAAGACCGGTGTCACATAGGCGTTCACCCAGTAATGATCACCGGTCTTGCAGCGATTCTTGACAATGCCCATCCATGGCAAGCCTTGTTTCAGCGTGTCCCACATGTGTGCGAACACCGCGGCCGGGACGTCGGGGTGACGGACCAGGTTGTGCGGTGCACGGATCAGTTCCTCTCGGGAAAACCCGCTGATCTCGACGAATGCGTCGTTACAGTAGGTGATCATGCCCTTGGCATCGGTGGTGGAAATCAACCGTTGCTGAGCCGGGAAGGTCCGCTCGCGTTGTGTAATAGGCTGGTTGTTACGCATGGCTTTTTTAATCCGCAAGGCTTTCAAGTGCTGTATCGGCAAGGCCGGCGGATTGTTGAGATTATTTTTCGATAATCAGCGATGCGTCGCAAAATGACCCTTGCGTCAGCCGGCGAGCATCGGATAGGTGAACAGGCCGAAATGCAGCAGGTTCAAGCCAAAATGAGTAGCGATGGCTGCTGTCAGTCCTCCAAAACGGTAGGCCAGGCCATAGCCGATCCCGGCCAGGCCGGCTAGCAGGACCCATTGCCAGCCAGCACCGGTATGCGCGAGGCCAAAGATCAGCGAAGCCAGGAGCAGCGCAAAGTTTTCACCATGACGCAGATTTTTCAGCCAGCGACTCAGGCCGCTCTGGATGTAGCCGCGAAACAGCGCTTCCTCGACAAGCGTCACCAGCAGCAGATTGTTGAGCAGCCACAGCCAGGCAGAATCCGGCCACTTCGGTGCCCAAGCGACGACACCCAGCAACAGCGCACCACCCAAGGCCAGAACGGCACTCAGGGGCAGCGCCAGTGCGGTGGCAAACAGGATCGATCGAAGCGAGCGCCGACCGACAAGCCATGGGCAGACCAGTAACAGCCAAAAACCGATCAGGGGTTTGTCAAGGTTCGCGTACATGGAAAACGGCACCGCGTCGTCGGTGAAACGCTGCGTGGCGATGATTGGGCCGTTGTAGAAACCGGGCCACCAATGCGTCGCCAGGGTCAGAGCTAGAATGATGAATAGGCCATGGCCGAAGTATCGACCGAACTGATGCGTTTGCTGGCTAGCGGCAAAACCGGAAACCAATAGCAAAACAACAGAAATCGCCGCCGGCCAACTCATACTGCTGAAGTCCAATGCCAAGTAGTAGCCGAGGGAGAGGAGGGCCAGAAAAGTCCTTGGCAGAGCAAACATTGAAAGTCCTTGTGTCGAAATTCTGTGGATTCCCCCAGTCCCCAGTGGGAGCGAGCTTGCTCGCGATGACGGCGAAACATTCAAAGATGATGTTGAATGACACTCCGCTATCGCGAGCAAGCTCGCTCCCACAGGGGCTAGTGTCGGGCCAACATCAAGCAGTGCGAGATTATAGGGATGTGGTCACAAACAAAAACACCGCCCGAAGGCGGTGTCTGTGTCGGCGTATGACTACGCCGCAATCAACTGCCGCAACACATAATGCAGAATCCCTCCGGACTTGAAGTACTCCACCTCATTGAGCGTATCGATGCGGCACAACACCTCGATCTTCTCGCTGCTGCCGTCTTCGCGGGTGATGACCAGCGTCAGGTTCATCCGTGGTGTCAGCTCGACGCCGGTCAAGCCGAGGATGTCCAGGGTTTCACTGCCATTGAGGTGCAGGCTCTTGCGGTTCTGATCCAGCTTGAACTGCAACGGCAGCACACCCATGCCCACCAGGTTGGAGCGGTGAATCCGTTCGAAGCTTTCGGCGACGACCGCTTTTACCCCCAGCAGGTTGGTGCCCTTGGCGGCCCAGTCGCGACTCGAACCGGTGCCGTATTCCTGGCCGGCGATCACCACCAGCGGTGTGCCTGAAGCCTGATAGCGCATGGCGGCGTCGTAGATCGACATTTTTTCCCCGGTGGGAATGTAGCGGGTGTTGCCGCCTTCTTCGCCGCCGAGCATTTCGTTGCGTATGCGAATGTTCGCGAAGGTGCCACGCATCATCACTTCATGATTGCCACGCCGCGAGCCGTAGGAGTTGAAGTCCCGCGGTTCCACGCCTTTGTCGCGCAGGTATTGCCCTGCCGGGCTGTCGACCTTGATGTTGCCGGCCGGGGAGATGTGGTCGGTGGTCACCGAGTCGCCGAGCAGTGCGAGGATCCTGGCGCCGCTGACATCCTTGACCACGGGCGGCGGGCCGCCGATGTCGTCGAAGAACGGCGGATGCTGGATGTAAGTCGAGTCGTCCTGCCAGACATAAGTCGCCGCCTGCGGAACCTTGATCGCCTGCCATTGCGCGTCACCGGCAAACACTTCGGCGTATTCCTTGTGGAACATGGCGGTGTTGACCTGACTCACGGCGTCGGCAATTTCCTTGCTGCTTGGCCAGATGTCCCGCAGGTACACCGGTTTGCCGTCCTTGTCCTCGCCCAACGGCTCGCGGCTGAGGTCGGTGCGCACCGTGCCGGCCAGCGCGTAGGCGACCACCAGCGGCGGGGAGGCCAGCCAGTTGGTTTTCACCAGCGGATGCACCCGGCCTTCGAAGTTGCGATTGCCCGAGAGCACGGAGGCCACGGTGAGGTCGGCTTGCTGGATGGCTTTTTCGATGGGTTCCGACAGCGGTCCCGAGTTGCCGATGCAGGTGGTGCAGCCATAGCCGACCAGGGCAAAGCCCAATTCGTCGAGGTAATAGGTCAGGCCGGCCGCCTTGTAGTAATCGGTGACCACTTTCGAGCCGGGGGCCAGCGAGCTCTTCACCCAGGGTTTGCGTTTCAGGCCTTTTTCCACGGCCTTCTTCGCCACCAGCCCGGCCGCCATCATCACGCTGGGGTTGGAGGTGTTGGTGCAGGAGGTGATCGCGGCAATAACCACAGCGCCGTTTTTCAGGCGATAGGTCTGGCCTTCGTAATCGTAATCCGCTTCGCCGGCCATATCGGCATTGCCGACGGCAACACCGCCACCGCCTTCGCTTTCCAGGCGGCCTTCTTCTTTGCTGGTGGGCTTGAATTGCAGGTCGGTGAAGTCGCTGAACGCTTGCGCGACGTTGGGCAGCGACACCCGGTCCTGTGGACGTTTTGGTCCGGCGAGGCAGGCTTCGACGCTGCCCATGTCCAGCGCCAGGCTGTCGGTGAAGACGGGTTCCTGGCCGGGCAGGCGCCACAGGCCTTGGGCCTTGCTGTAGGCCTCGACCAGTTGCACCGTTTCCAGGGGCCGGCCGGACAGGCGCAGATATTCCAGCGTGATGTCGTCCACCGGGAAGAAACCGCAGGTGGCGCCGTATTCCGGGGCCATGTTGGCGATGGTCGCACGGTCGGCCAGGGGCAGGTCGGCGAGGCCGTCGCCGTAGAATTCGACGAATTTGCCCACCACGCCTTTCTTGCGCAGCATCTGGGTCACGGTCAGCACCAGGTCGGTGGCGGTGATGCCTTCCTTGAGCTTGCCGGTGAGTTTGAAACCGATGACCTCGGGAATCAGCATCGACACCGGTTGCCCGAGCATCGCCGCTTCCGCCTCGATACCGCCGACGCCCCAGCCGAGCACGCCGAGGCCGTTGATCATGGTGGTGTGGGAATCGGTGCCCACCAGGGTGTCGGGGAAGGCATAGGTGCGGCCGTCCTCGTCCTTGGTCCAGACGGTGCGGCCGAGGTATTCAAGATTCACCTGGTGGCAGATCCCGGTGCCCGGCGGCACTACGCTGAAGTTGTCGAAGGCACTCTGGCCCCAGCGCAGGAACGCATAGCGCTCGCCATTGCGCTGCATTTCAATGTCGACGTTCTGCTCGAAGGCGCTGCTGCTGGCAAACTTGTCGACCATCACCGAATGGTCGATCACCAGGTCCACCGGCGACAGCGGGTTGATCCGCTGCGGATTGCCGCCGGCCTTGGCCATCGCCGCACGCATGGCGGCCAGGTCGACCACCGCCGGTACGCCGGTGAAGTCTTGCATCAGCACCCGCGCCGGGCGGTACTGGATTTCGCGGTCGGAGCGACGCTCCTTGAGCCACGCGGCCAGTGCCTTGAGGTCGGCGCCGGTGACGGTTTTTTCGTCCTCCCAGCGCAGCAGGTTTTCCAGCAGGACTTTCAACGACATCGGCAACTTGTCCAGCTCGCCCAGGCTTTTGGCGGCATCGGGCAGGCTGAAATAGTGGTAGGTCTTGTTGCCGACTTGCAGGGTCTTGAGCGTTTTCAGGCTATCGAGGGACGGCATTGCGATCACTCCTTTGAGTCCGCACGGCTACGGACAGAGGGAACGGATAGAGGACTAAACCTAGCCCTCTTTAGTGCTTAAGGCTAATAACCGGACTCTATCGCTAAGTCCGGGGTTCCGAAGTCGGCTATCATGCGCGGGTTTTCGTGACAGGCTTTGCTTCAACGCAAGTCTGGGCATCGCGCAGTGGCCGAAATTCCTCGCCATTGCCCAGGAGTAAGAATGAACACCCTCTTTATGCATTGCCGGCCGGGCTTCGAAGGCGAAGTCTGTTCCGAGATTTCCGACCTCGCCGCGCGCTTGAACGTGGCCGGATATGCCAAGGCCAAGGCGGCAACTGCCTGCGCCGAGTTTGTCTGCACCGAAGAAGACGGCGCCGAGCGCCTGATGCGTGGACAACGTTTCGCCGAGCTGATCTTCCCGCGCCAGTGGGCCCGGGGGATCTTCATCGATCTGCCGGAAACCGACCGCATCAGCGTGATCCTGGCGCATATGGCGGACTTTCCGCTGTGCGGCAGCCTGTGGCTGGAAATGGTCGACACCAACGACGGCAAGGAGCTGTCGAATTTCTGCAAGAAATTCGAAGTGCACCTGCGCAAGGCGCTGATGGCCGCCGGCAAACTGGTGGAAGATGCTCACAAGCCGCGTTTGCTGCTGACGTTCAAGAGCGGCCGCGAAGTGTTCATGGGCCTGGCGGAGTCGAACAACTCGGCGATGTGGCCGATGGGCATTCCGCGATTGAAGTTCCCCCGCGAGGCGCCGAGCCGTTCGACCCTCAAGCTGGAAGAGGCCTGGCACCACTTCATCCCGCGCGACCAGTGGGACGAGCGTCTGCACGGCGACATGACCGGCGTTGACCTCGGGGCCGCCCCCGGTGGCTGGACCTGGCAACTGGTCAACCGCGGCATGCTGGTGACCGCCATCGACAACGGCCCGATGGCCGAAAGCCTGATGGACACCGGTCTGGTGCAACATCTGATGGCCGACGGTTTCACCTTCAAGCCCAAGCAACCGGTGGACTGGATGGTCTGCGACATCGTCGAGAAGCCGGCGCGCAACGCCGCGATGCTGGAAGAGTGGATCGGCGAAGGCCATTGCCGCGAGGCGGTGGTCAACCTCAAGCTGCCGATGAAACAGCGCTATGCCGAAGTGAAGCGCTTGCTCGAGCGCATTGCCGATGGCTTCAAGGCCCGGGGCATCAAGGTCGAGATCGGCTGCAAGCAGCTGTACCACGACCGCGAGGAAGTGACCTGCCATTTGCGCCGGCTGGATGTGAAGAAGCCCAAGTCCCGCTGACACACGCGGACCAATGTGGGAGCGGGCTTGCTCGCGAAGGCGGTGGGTCATTCAGCAATGATGTCAGCTGACAGTTCGCCTTCGCGAGCAAGCCCGCTCCCACAGGTACGGTGCTAGCCAAAAGATGACGTTACACCCGGCAATGCGCGACAATGCCGGCCAGTTTCAGGAGTGAATCATGAGTGAAATGCTTGATACGCCGGTAGACGGCACCCTCGACGCCACCGGCCTCAACTGCCCCGAGCCGGTGATGATGCTGCACCAGCACATCCGTGACCTGGTGCCCGGCGGCCTGCTCAAGGTGATCGCCACTGACCCGTCGACCCGTCGCGACATTCCCAAGTTCTGCGTGTTTCTCGACCATGAACTGGTGGCGCAGCACGAAGAAGAGGGCACCTACCTCTACTGGATTCGCAAGAAGTCCGTTTAACGGTAGCCAAAAAAAGACCTGCATAAGCAGGTCTTTTTGTTTGTGCAATCAACCGGCCGAGCGGCTGTTACGAATCCGCCGGCGCGCACTGAGCGTCAGGCGGATCGACAGCATCAGCGCCGCACAGCTCAAACCGGCAATCAACCCTTCCCACAGCCCGCTCGGGCCGCTGGCCGGACCGAACCAATCGGTCAGTCCCAGCACGTAGCCGACCGGCAGGCCGATGCCCCAATAGGCGAACAAGGTCAGGATCATCGTCACCCGGGTGTCCTGGTACCCACGCAGCGCGCCCGCGCAGATTACCTGGATGGCATCGGAAAACTGATACAGCGCGGCATACACAATCAACATCGACGCAATCTGGATCACGGCCTTGTCAGGCGTGTAGATCGAGGCGATAGGTTCGCGCAGGAGCAGGATCAGGGCCGCCGAGAACGCCGCGAACACCAGTGCGGCGCCGAGCCCGACCTTCGCCGCGAATCGCGCCTGCCAGGGATTGCCGGCCCCCAGTGCTTGGCCGACGCGCACGGTCACCGCCATGCCCAGCGAGTAAGGAATCATGAACAGCAACGAGCTGATATTCAGGGCGATTTGATGCCCGGCCACCACGGTAGAGCCGAGACTGCCGATCAACAGGGCGATGACCGCGAAGATGCTGGACTCGGCGAACACGGCGATACCGATCGGCAGGCCAATGCTGACCAGACGCTTGATCACGGCCCATTTCGGCCGGTCGAAGCGCACCAGCACACGGGTGCGGGCATAGAAGGGGGCCCAGAAGGTCCAGCCGGCCATGCTCAACGCCATGAACCACATCACGATGCCGCTGGCCCAGCCGCAACCGACGCCGCCCAGGGCCGGTGCGCCGAAATGGCCATAGATCAACGTGTAGTTCAGCGGGATGTTCAGCAGTAGCCCGCACAAGCCGATAACCATGCTCGGACGGGTACGACCCATGCCATCGCTGTAGCAGCGCAGCACGTAATAAAACGCCATGCCCGGCAAGCCGAAGGCGATCCCGTGCAGGTAGCCCATGCTTGGCTCGATCAATTGTGGGTCGACTTTCATCCAGTGCAGGATCGGCTCGGCGCCGAGCAGCAGGCCACTGCCGATCAACCCGACACACAATGCGAGCCACAGCGCCTGGCGTACCAGTGGGCCGATTTCGTCAAGCTGCCCGGCGCCAAAGCGTTGCGCGACCTTGGGTGTGGTTGCCAACAGCACGCCGGACATCAACAGGTAGACCGGAATCCAGATCGAGTTGCCCAGAGCCACCGAAGCCAGGTCCCGTGGGCTGACGCGGCCGGCCATCACCGCATCGACGAAGCCCATGGCCGTGGTGGCCAGTTGCGCGATCATGATGGGCAGGGCCAGGCCGAGCAGGCCTTTGAGTTCCAGGCGAACGGGCGTCGTCCGCGCCGGAGCTATGGCGGCGGTATTCTCAATTACAGGATTCAATGGCGAAACGTCCAAAAGGTATTGATGCACAGGCGCGCATTCTACGCGTTGACGCGCCAGTCAGGAAAAGACCCGTGTTGTGGATTTGTAATCATCTGCGAGCGGCGTGCTAGGCGCGGTGAGGCATCTACGCCTAAACTGCCGATCCGCCAAAGGAGCCTGCCATGCTGATTGTTGCCGACGAAAATATCCCCCTGCTCGATGCCTTCTTCGGAGGTTTCGGTGAAATCCGCCGGGTACCGGGTCGCGCCATCGACCGTGCCACGGTCGAGCAGGCCGATGTGCTGTTGGTGCGTTCGGTGACCAACGTCAATCGCGCGCTGCTCGAGGGCAGCAAGGTGCGCTTTGTCGGTACGTGCACCATCGGCACCGATCATCTGGACCTGAATTACTTTCAGCAGGCCGGCATCACCTGGTCCAGCGCCCCGGGCTGCAATGCCCGTGGTGTGGTCGACTATGTGCTCGGCAGTCTGCTGACCCTGGCCGAAATCGAAGGTGTCGACCTGACCCGGCGTACCTACGGCGTGGTCGGTGCAGGCGAAGTGGGTGGCCGGCTGGTCAAGGTCTTGCAAGGCCTGGGCTGGAACGTGCTGGTGTGCGATCCACCTCGGCAAGCGGCGGAAGGTGGGGACTACGTCAGCCTCGAGCAGATCATCGACGAGTGCGACGTCATCAGTCTGCACACGCCATTGACGAAACAGGGTCAGCAATCGACCTGGCATTTGTTCGATGAAAAGCGCCTGAACCAGCTCCGGTCCGGCACCTGGCTGATCAACGCCAGTCGCGGGCCGGTGGTCAACAACGCGGCACTGCGGGACGTGCTGTTGGAGCGCGAAGACCTGCAAGCGGTGCTCGATGTCTGGGAAGGCGAGCCTGAAGTCGACGTGGCGCTGGCCGAACTCTGCGTGCTGGCAACGCCACACATTGCCGGTTACAGCCTCGACGGCAAGCAGCGGGGCACCGCGCAGGTTTATCAGGCCTATTGCGATTTCCTCGGGCAACCGGCCCGCGTCAGCCTGGGCGATTTGCTGCCGGCACCGTGGCTGTCGCAGGTGACCCTCAATGCCCAAAGCGACCCGGCCTGGGCGTTGGCGATGTTGTGCCGTGGCGTGTATGACCCGCGTCGCGACGATGCGGATTTCCGTCGCAGCCTTGTCGGCAATGTCAGCGAGCAGCGTGCGGCATTCGATGTGCTGCGCAAGCAATACCCGTCGCGCCGCGAGATCGACGGGTTGCAGGTGCGGATCGAGGGGGATGCGCCTGAGTTGCAGAGGATTGTGGCGGCGTTGGGGGCGACGGCAATCTGATAGACCGTGGCGGCCCCTTCGCGAGCAAGCCCGCTCCCACAGGGAATTTGTGGTGCATGAAGAACCAGTGTGGGAGCGGGCTTGCTCGCGAATGGCCGCACCACAAATTCAGCACAACAGGCATAAAAAACCCGGCCAACAATGGGCCGGGTCAAGAAGACGGTGGCTATATCACTTTTGTTCGGCAGGTTTGACCAATCGCTTTTCCAGTTCGCTGCAAGCTTTCTGGATCATCTTTTCAGTGATCGGTACTTCGCGACCCTGCTCGTCAATAATCGAGCAACCCAGAGACTGGTCTGGTTGCGTGCGGATCACTTGAATCTTGTCATCGCTGCTGTATTGCAAGGACATGGCCTGTCTCCTCATCAGGTTGTTAGCTTACTGTAGAACCGCCAGGTGACCGGGCTATGACAACTCCCTGCGATCTTTCCGGGGGGACAGAACCAGTCCAGCAGAAATGCCTTCGCCTGGCTACCCGAACTTTAGACCAATAGTGTCTAGCCTCTAGTGTTGGTGGACATAATTAACCTGACTCATTGTGATTTGCAGCGAGCCACCCCATTGAGCGGTATAGGCTGACCCTAATGACTGCCTTGTCCAGGATGATTACGATGCTCTCTGCCCGTCACCGCCGTGCCATTCGCCTGGCCAGTCGTTTCATAGCGCCGTATCGCTGGCAGGCCTTTGGCGCCTTGCTGGCGTTGATCGCCACCGCGGGCATCACCTTGTCCATGGGGCAGGGCATCCGCCTGCTGGTGGACAAGGGGTTCATGACCCAGTCACCGCACCTGCTCAATCAGTCCATTGGTCTGTTCATGCTGCTGGTGGCGGGATTGGCGATCGGTACGTTTGCACGGTTTTACCTGGTGTCGTGGATCGGCGAGCGCTGCGTCGCCGACATCCGACGCAACGTGTTCAATCATCTGATTTACCTGCACCCGGGGTTTTACGAAGACAATCGGAGCTCGGAAATCCAGTCCCGCCTGACCGCCGACACTACGCTGCTGCAATCGGTCATCGGCTCTTCGCTGTCATTGTTTCTGCGCAATCTGCTGATGGTGATCGGCGGCATCGTTTTGTTGTTCATCACCAACCCCAAACTCACCAGCATCGTGGTGGTTGCCTTGCCCCTGGTGATCGCGCCGATCCTGATCTTCGGTCGCCGGGTGCGTAACCTCTCACGCCTGAGTCAGGACCGGATTGCCGATATCGGCAGCTATGTGTCCGAAACCCTGGGCCAGATCAAGACCGTGCAGGCCTACAACCATCAGGCCCAGGACGAGCGCCGGTTTGCCGTGACGGTGGAAGAGGCGTTCAACACCGCACGCAAGCGCATCTTCCAGCGAGCCTGGCTGATTACCCTGGTAATCGTGCTGGTCCTGGGCGCGGTCGGGGTGATGCTCTGGGTTGGTGGTATGGACGTCATCGCCGGGCGAATTTCCGCCGGTGAGCTGGCGGCGTTCGTGTTCTACAGCCTGATCGTCGGCAGCGCGTTCGGCACCTTGAGCGAGGTGATTGGCGAGTTGCAGCGGGCAGCCGGCGCGGCCGAGCGGATTGCCGAGTTGCTGCGTTCGGAAAACATCATCCTGCCGCCGGTGGCGGGCGCGGTGACACTGCCGGAGCGGGTCGATGGCCAACTGCAACTGCACAATGTGCGTTTTTCCTACCCGTCGCGACCGGAAAGTTATGCTGTCGACGGGTTGAGCCTGACCGTCAATGCTGGTGAGACGCTGGCGCTGGTCGGGCCATCAGGGGCCGGCAAATCCACGGTGTATGACTTGCTATTGCGTTTTTACGACCCGGCGGAGGGGCGCATCCTGCTCGATGGCGTGCCGTTGACTCAACTCGATCCGCTGGACCTGCGCCGCTGCTTCGCCCTGGTGTCGCAAACCCCGGCGCTGTTTTTCGGCAGCATTGAAGAAAACATTCGCTACGGCAATCCGCAGGCGACCTTGGCTGAGGTACAGGAAGCGGCAAAAATCGCTTACGCCCATGACTTTATCGAAGCCATGCCCAATGGTTACCAGACTCATCTGGGGGACGGCGGTCTCGGTTTGTCCGGCGGCCAGCGCCAGCGCCTGGCCATTGCCCGTGCGCTGCTGGTGGACGCGCCGATCCTGCTCCTCGACGAAGCCACCAGCGCCCTCGACGCCCAGAGCGAACACCTGATCCAGCAAGCGTTGCCGAGCCTGATGAAAAACCGCACCACCCTGGTGATCGCCCATCGCCTGGCTACGGTGAAAAACGCCGACCGCATCGCCGTGATGGATCAGGGGAAGCTGGTGGCGGTGGGCACGCATCAGGAGCTGATTGCCAGCAATGCGTTGTATGCGCGGCTGGCGGCGTTGCAGTTCAGTGATGGACATGAGGCGGCATGAATGACTACTGATGAATGACGCCCGGTTCGGGCATTATGTCGTCCTCTGTTATGAGCCCGGATGAGGATATGAGCCGTTATCAACCACCGTTGACCTTGACGACGAAAATGTTGTCGCTGATCGCCGATATCAGCGAACAGATCGGTCAGCTTACGGCTATGGACGAACGCCTGCAGACACCTCAGTTACGTCGTGGCAATCGGATTCGAACGATTCAGGCTTCTTTGGCCATCGAAAACAATACGCTGAGCATCGAGCAGGTGACTGCCGTTCTGGCAGGGCAGCGTGTGCTGGGGTTGCCTCGGGAAATCCAGGAAGTACGAAATGCGTTTGCTGCATACGAAGCCATGCCTGATTGGCAGCCAAGCAGCCGGACCGATTTACTGCGTGCCCATGAATTGCTGATGGGCGGATTGATTGATGAATGCGGGCAGTTTCGTCGAACCGGCGTGGGTATCTATCGTGGCGATAAGTTGATCCATATGGCGCCGCCGCCGAGTCGCGTTGTGCACTTGATTGATGACTTGTTGGCGTGGCTTGGTGCCTCGGACTGGCATCCGCTGATTACCAGCTGCGTCTTTCATTATGAATTTGAGTTCATCCATCCCTTCGCTGACGGTAACGGACGTATGGGACGCCTTTGGCAAACCCTGATACTCAGTCAGTGGCGCCCGGTATTATCTTATTTGCCGGTTGAGGCCGTGATTCGGGATCAGCAGGAGGCGTACTACGCGGCATTGTCGGCGGCCGATCATTTGGCCGAATCAACGCCTTTCGTAGAGTTCATGTTGCAAGCCATGAGCCTTGCACTATCGGAGGCGGTACGGGGTGAGCCAGAAATCGACCCAGTAACCGACCCAGTAACCGACCCAGTAGAGAAGTTGCTTTCTGCACTGCATCTTAACGGTCCGCGAAAGATCAGCGAATTGATGGCTGACATCGGATTGGTGCACAAGGCGACCTTTCGGGCTAACTATCTCAGGCCTGCATTAGCGGTCGAATGGATAGAGATGACCCATCCCGAGTCGCCAAGTAGTCCGGCACAAAAGTATCGCCTGACCCAGCTTGGAAAACAGGTCTTCGCACGGCTCAAGGCGGCAAAGAAATTCTGAGCAATAAAAAGCCCGCATCTGTGATGCGGGCTTTTTTTGCGGGTCGATTTGAATCATTGATCGTCGAAATACCGCTCATGCCAATCCACGATCGGCTGCGGTGAGTTGAGCTTCTCGCCATAGATCACCGAATACGACAGCACGTTTTGCACGTACTGGCGTGTTTCGTCGAACGGGATGCTTTCCACCCATACGTCGAAACTCAGGTGGTCCGCACCGCGCAACCATTGGCGCACTCGGCCGGGGCCGGCGTTGTAGGCGGCGGAGGCGAGGACGCGGTTGCCGTTGAACTGGCTGTGCACCTGGCTCAGGTACGCGGCGCCGAGCTGGATGTTCTTGTCCGGGTTGAACAGTTGCTGTGGCGAGCTATAGGGGATGCTGAATTTGCGTGCGGTTTCCTTGGCGGTGGCGGGCATCAGTTGCATCAGGCCCGAGGCGCCGACCCCGGAGCGGGCATCTTCCATGAAGGCGCTTTCCTGGCGAGTGATGGCGAACGCCCAGCTCGGATGCAGGCCGCGATTCTTCGCTTCACGCACCAGCGTGTTGCGGTGGGCCATCGGGAAACGGATATCCAGATCGTCCCAATACTGCGCCTGGCTGATGGTGCGAATGGCCGGGAAATACCATTTCAGGTCGTAAGCCAGTTTCGCTTGGGCAACCATCTCGTCACGGCTGAAGTGGCGGCTGACGTGGTACCACTCGCGGCGACCGTCGACGATTTGCCCGCGAGCGTGGAACTCCAGGGCGCGACGTATGCCGGGGGTGTTGCGCACTTTGTTGATCAGCGCCTGGCTCAACACCAGCGGCTTGTTGTTCAGCGAGTACGGAGACTGTGAGCGGTCGGCGGCGAGGAAACCATAGAAGTCGCGTTCGCGGGCCAGGCTTTTAAAGAGCGTCTGCGCTTCAGGATTCTGCGGTTGCGCCAGCTCCAGGCTGCGGGCCTGCCAGTAGCGCCAGCGGTTGGTGGTGGCCAGGTCCTGGGGCAGGCGGCGGGTCAACTGATAGGCATCGTCCCAGCGCGCCAGACGCAGGAGCAGGCGCAAGCGCCATTCGGAAACCGTGTTATCGCGCAGTTCCGGATCGTACTTGGTCATGACATCCAGGGCACGGCCGTCGAAACGTTTGGCGAGGGTCAGCCCGATTTCCCGGGCGATCGCGACTTTTTCATCCCGAGAGAAATGCATGCTGCTGGCATAACCGTCGAGCAGGTTCATGGCCCTGTCCGGGTCCTGGCGAGCCAGACGGCGCAGGCCGAGGCTGACCACGTCGGACATGGCTTCATCGGCCGGGGTGAAGCGTGACGGCTGGTTGAGCAGTTCCGGTTTCTGCGCCACGTCCACCAGCAAGCGACCGCGAGGGGCGAGGGTGGTCAGGCCGTTGACCAGGCTGTTGGCCAGCGGGTAATTGCGCGCCTGGGCGGCGAGTTTCGCGCGTTCCCAGCGTTTTTGCTCGGTCAACTGGCCATCGGCGGCCCACATGCCGAACAAGGCATCGCAGGCTTCGGGCTGGGATTTACCGGTCAGCCAGAGCTTTTCAGTGTTGGCGTAACCTTCGGCTTTGAGGTTGTGGCTGATCTGGTACTGCGCATTCAGGCAGTCCAGTTCGGTGAAGTTCATTTTCGGGTCGTAATACTTGACGAAGGTCGCCCAGTCGCCCCGATCAGCCAGCCAGCGCAACCAGCGCAGCTTCATCCAGTTGGCCTGGGGCAGGTCGCCGTGTTCGGCGAGGAATTTCTCGATTTCGGCGTTGCTCGCGGTTTTAAGCCGCGCGGTCAGCTCGTCGTAAGCCAGGTAGGGTTCCAGCGGATAATCGGCGAGGGCCTGGCTGTAACGAAAATACGGGCCGCTATCGCCCTTGGCCAAGGCGCGTTTGGCTTCATCGTAATACTGGCGTTGGGTGGACAAGTCCACCGCCTGGGCGGATTGAACGGCAGCGGCAGACAGTAAAAAAACAGATAAAAGATTGAAAAGGCGACTGCGCATGAGACGTCCGGGCAGAGAAAAATCATGACAAGCGCGGGCCAGGCCCGCGCTGAATTGTCTGTAGCTTAGCCTTTTGCCAGCAGCCGGTGAAAGCTTTGCGGGTCTTCCCGCGTCAGTTCGCAACATTTGTCATGCAGAGTGCTACGAGAGTGAAATTGCCGGCCTTCTGAAGCCTCAAGTCAGGTAGAATGCGCGCCCGGTTTTTGGAGAAGCTCATGACCCTGCTCAAATTCAGCGATGTGTCCCTTGCTTTCGGCGCTATGCCGTTGTTGGACAAGGTGTCCTGGCAGATCGCCCGTGGTGAGCGGGTGTGCATCATCGGCCGCAACGGCACTGGCAAGTCCAGCATGATGAAGCTCGTCAAGGGCGACCAGAAGCCCGATGACGGCTCCGTTTGGCGCGCACCCGGGCTGAAGATCGGCGAATTGCCGCAAGAATTGCCGGTGGCCGACGAGCGGACAGTGTTCGACGTGGTGGCCGAAGGCCTGGACGGCGTTGGCGCCTTGCTCGCCGAATATCACCACCTGAGCCAGAACATCGTCACTGACGCCGATCTGGACAAACTGATGCACGTCCAGCACGACCTCGAAGCCCGCGATGGCTGGCGCTTGCAGACCCTCGTCGACAGCACCTTGAGCCGCCTGCAACTGCCGGCCGACAAGACCCTCGCCGAGTTGTCCGGCGGCTGGCGTCGTCGCGTCCTGCTGGCCCAGGCTTTGGTGTCCGAGCCGGACCTGCTGCTGCTCGACGAACCGACCAACCACCTGGACATCGGTGCCATCGCCTGGCTTGAAGAAGCGCTGAAGGATTTCCAGGGCGCCGTGCTGTTCATCACGCACGACCGTTCTTTCCTGCAGAACCTGGCAACCCGCATCCTCGAACTGGATCGCGGCGGCCTGATCGACTGGAATGGCGACTACGCCAGTTTCCTGGTGCACAAGGAAGCTGAACTCGCTGCCGAAGCCACTGCCAACGCGCTATTCGACAAACGCCTGGCCCAGGAAGAAGTGTGGATTCGCCAGGGCATCAAGGCCCGTCGTACCCGTAACGAAGGCCGCGTACGTGCGCTGAAAGCCTTGCGCGTCGAGCGCAGCGAGCGTCGTGAGCGTACCGGCAAGGCCAACATTCAGCTGGATACCGCCGACAAGTCCGGCAAGCAGGTCATGGTGCTCGAGAATGTGAGCTTCGCTCACCCGGGCGGGCCGTTCCTGATCAAGGACTTCTCCATGGTGCTGCAGCGCGGCGACCGTATCGGCCTGCTCGGCGCCAACGGTACCGGCAAGACCACCCTGCTGAAGCTGATGCTCAGCGGCCTGCAGCCGACCAGCGGCAAAGTGGAAGAGGGCACCAGGATCGATGTCGCCTACTTCGACCAGTTGCGCCATCAGCTGGACCTGGAAAAAACCGTGATCGACAACGTGGCCGAAGGTCGCGACTTCATCGATATCGACGGCCAGAGCCGCCACGTGCTGAGCTACCTCGGCGACTTCCTGTTCAGCCCGCAGCGTGCCCGCACGCCGGTCAAGGCACTGTCCGGCGGTGAGCGTGCCCGTCTGTTGCTGGCCAAGCTGTTCAGCAAGCCGGCGAATCTGCTGGTACTCGACGAACCGACCAACGACCTCGACGTCGAAACCCTCGAACTGCTCGAAGAGGTCTTGCTGACCTTCAACGGCACCGTACTGATGGTCAGCCACGACCGGGCATTCCTCGACAACGTGGTTACCAGCACCCTGGTCTTCGAAGGTGAAGGGAAGGTTCGCGAGTACGTCGGTGGCTACCAGGACTGGCTGCGTCAGGGCGGCTCGCCGCGCCTGCTGGGCGTGACCGAGAGCAAGTCCGGCAAGGCCGACCTGAACTCCGCGGTGGTGAAGGCCGAGCCTGCGCCGGTTGCGGCGGTCGTTGAAGCGCCAGTGGCGAAGAAAAAGCTCAGCTACAAGTTGCAGCGCGAGCTGGAAGCGTTGCCGGGGCAGATCGAAGCCATGGAGCAGCAGATTGCCGCCGTTGAGGCACAGATGGCCGATGCCGGCTTCTATCAGCGTCCTGCTGCGGAAACCGCTGCGGTGATTGCTCAGCTGGAGCAATTGCAGGCTGAGCTCGAGATCATGGTCGAGCGTTGGGCCGAACTGGATGCCTGATTGATCCGGTAACAAAAAAAGCCCGGCGTTCAGTGATGAACGCCGGGCTTTTCATATGAAGATTTGAAGGTTGTTACGGTTTCAATGTGGGAGCGAGCTTGCTCGCGATGGCGGCCTGTCAGTCAACATTGATATCGACTGACAGTGCCTCATCGCGAGCAAGCTCGCTCCCACAGGGGGTACCTACAACTTCAGGATTTGTTCTGCAGACGCACCGCCAGCACATCGCAAGGCGCGCCATGCAACACGTCATTGGCGGTGGAGCCCAGCAGCAGTGCCAGGCCATGCCGGCCATGGCTGCCGACCACGATCAGATCGCATTGCTGTTCCTTGGCGAAGTGATGGATTTCCTGGCGTGGCTGGCCGTAGGTGAGGTGGCAATTGGAGCCCTCAAGCTCTGAGTATTTGTGCTTCAAGCGTTCAAGGCGCTCCTTGGCCTGATCGAACTGCTGCTGTTGCAGTTGTGACAGGTCCATCGGCACATCGCCGCCAAAGGCCATCGCCATCGGCTCGACAATGTGCACCAGCGACAATTTCGCACCGTTGCTCACCGACAGTTCGCGAGCGCGGTGAATCACAGGGTCGCACTCTTCGGTCAGATCTACAGCGACCAGAATATGGTTGTAGGGCATGAGGTGCTCCTCCTGAGGGATGCAATATTGGTAAGTATGGCTGGTTTCAAGCGCATTGGTTCCAAAGTGACACAATGGGCTCATTCAAATTCGGGAGTACAGATATGACGGTCTGGATAGTGGTGTCAATCCTGTTGGTGGTGCTGAGCCCACTGGCATGGTTGCGGCCGTCGCGAGTTCAGAGCGGGCGCATAGCCTTGCGGATGGAGGCCCGGCGCATCGGGCTGGCCATGCAATTGGCACCTCAGGAGTGGCCGCACTGGCTCAGCCAGGAGCCGCCGAGCCCCTGCGCCCAGTACCATCGTCCACGACGTGGCAGTCGGCCGGCGTGCTGGAGTTACTGGCAAAAATCACCGGGTGTCTGGGTCAATCAATGGCAGGAAATCTGTGAAGATCGGGCGCTGCTCGATCATTTCGAAAAATTGCCAGGCAATGTCTTCAAGGTCGAGGCCGACAAGCAAATAATCGCCTTGTATTGGGGCGAGAAGGGCGAGGCCGAGGTGTTGCAACAGATCGATGCCACCCTCAAGGCACTGGCCTGACACCGCAAGCAGTAAAAATCATCAGGCAATAAAAAGCCCGACAAAATCATCGGGCGGGTTGGCCAGGCAGGCCGGTAAAACGGTGTGGGCTGATCTTACGCTGGGCATTCGCCAAAGCGTTCAACTTTTTTCCCCAGGTTCCGCCAGCGTAGCTTGTTAAACACGGGCTGCAGCGAATTAGGGCGCATTTTCTAACAATTGATTCTATGAATGACCTTGCATGTTTCGGCGTGTTTAAGGTCTTCGCAGTACGGATATGACCGGAAAGTCGCGTTTCAACCCGTGTTTCGGGCGATTGACAATTGTCGGAAATTCCGTGAAGGTGACGTACCCAAATCAAACGGGCGTATGAATTGAGCGTTTGTATTTCAGACCGCTCCTACAGAATCCCGACTATCGCGTTGGCGGGTGTGCCGGGGGAATGGGCGTAGCATTGACGATCAACGTCCCTGCCAAGCCATTCGCCTGCGTCCGACGTGTACTGTTCAGCTTCCATATCGTGGAGATCAGTTGATGATTTACGAAGGTAAAGCCATCACGGTTAAGGCTCTTGAAAGTGGCATCGTCGAACTGAAGTTCGACCTCAAGGGTGAGTCCGTCAACAAGTTCAACCGTCTAACCCTGAACGAACTGCGTCAGGCCGTAGACACCATCAAGGCAGATGCTTCGATCAAGGGCGTGATCGTCAGCAGTGGCAAGGACGTGTTCATCGTCGGCGCCGACATCACCGAATTTGTCGACAACTTCAAGCTGCCGGATGCAGAACTTGTTGCTGGCAACCTCGAAGCCAACAAGATTTTCAGCGATTTCGAAGACCTCAACGTCCCGACTGTTGTTGCCATCAACGGCATCGCGTTGGGTGGCGGTCTGGAAATGTGCCTGGCAGCGGACTACCGCGTCATGTCCACCAAGGCCAAGATCGGTCTGCCGGAAGTCAAGCTGGGCATCTACCCGGGCTTCGGCGGTACCGTGCGTCTGCCGCGCCTGATCGGTGCCGACAACGCCATCGAGTGGATTGCCGCCGGCAAGGAAAACCGTCCTGAAGACGCGCTGAAAGTTGGCGCCGTCGACGCAGTGGTTGATCCTGAGAAGCTGCAGGACGCCGCGCTGGAACTCATCAAGCGCGCCATCTCCGGCGAGTTCGACTACAAGGCCAAGCGCCAGCCGAAGCTGGAAAAGCTCAAGCTGAACGCCATCGAACAAATGATGGCTTTCGAAACCGCCAAGGGTTTCGTGGCCGGCCAGGCTGGCCCGAACTACCCGGCGCCGGTTGAAGCGATCAAGACCATCCAGAAAGCCGCGAACTTCGGTCGCGACAAGGCGCTGGAAATCGAAGCTGCCGGTTTCGTCAAGCTGGCCAAGACCTCTGCCGCGCAGAGCTTGATCGGCTTGTTCCTGAACGATCAGGAACTGAAGAAAAAGGCCAAGGCCTACGACGAAATCGCCAAGGACGTGAAGCAGGCCGCCGTACTGGGCGCCGGCATCATGGGCGGCGGTATCGCCTATCAGTCGGCTTCCAAAGGCACGCCGATCCTGATGAAGGACATCAACGAGCACGGTATCGAGCAGGGGCTGGCAGAAGCCGCCAAACTGCTGGTTGGCCGCGTTGATAAAGGTCGCATGACCGCCGCGAAAATGGCTGAAGTGCTCAATGGCATCCGTCCAACCCTGTCCTACGGCGACTTCGGTCACGTGGACCTGGTGGTCGAAGCGGTCGTCGAGAACCCGAAGGTCAAGCAAGCGGTACTGGCTGAAGTTGAAGACAAGGTCAAGGAGGACACCATCCTGGCGTCCAACACCTCGACCATTTCCATCACCTTGCTGGCCAAGGCCCTCAAGCGTCCGGAAAACTTCGTCGGCATGCACTTTTTCAACCCGGTGCACATGATGCCGCTGGTGGAAGTGATCCGTGGCGAGAAGTCCAGCGAGCTGGCTGTTGCCACCACCGTTGCCTACGCCAAGAAAATGGGCAAGAACCCGATCGTCGTCAACGACTGCCCGGGCTTCCTGGTCAACCGCGTCCTGTTCCCGTACTTCGGCGGTTTCGCCAAGCTGGTCAGCGCCGGTGTGGACTTCGTCCGTATCGACAAGATCATGGAAAAATTCGGCTGGCCGATGGGCCCGGCGTACCTGATGGACGTGGTCGGCATCGACACCGGTCACCACGGTCGTGACGTGATGGCTGAAGGTTTCCCGGACCGCATGAAGGACGACCGTCGCTCGGCCGTCGACGTGCTCTACGAAGCCAAGCGCCTGGGTCAGAAGAACGGCAAGGGCTTCTACGCCTACGAGACCGACAAGCGCGGCAAGCAGAAGAAAGTGGCCGATCCTTCGGTACTGGAAGTGCTCAAGCCGATCGTTTACGAGCAGCGCGAAGTCACCGACGAAGACATCATCAACTGGATGATGATCCCGCTGTGCCTGGAAACCGTGCGTTGCCTGGAAGACGGCATCGTCGAAACCGCTGCCGAAGCCGACATGGGTCTGGTCTACGGTATTGGTTTCCCTCCATTCCGTGGCGGTGCGCTGCGTTACATCGACTCGCTCGGTGTGGCAGAGTTCGTTGCCCTGGCTGACCAGTACGCTGATTTGGGCGCGCTGTACCACCCGACCGCGAAGCTGCGCGAAATGGCCAAGAACGGCCAGAGCTTCTTCGGTTAAGCGCCCCCAACTAGAGTGAGAGTGAACTTATGAGCTTGAATCCTAGAGACGTCGTGATTGTCGACTTCGGTCGTACTCCGATGGGCCGCTCCAAGGGCGGCATGCACCGCAACACCCGTGCCGAAGACATGTCGGCGCACCTGATCAGCAAACTGCTGGAACGTAACGTCAAGGTTGACCCGAGCGAAGTCGAAGACGTGATCTGGGGCTGTGTGAACCAGACCCTGGAACAGGGCTGGAACATCGCGCGCATGGCGTCGCTGATGACCCCGATCCCGCACACTTCGGCCGGCCAGACCGTCAGCCGTCTGTGTGGCTCGTCCATGAGCGCTCTGCACACTGCTGCGCAAGCGATCATGACCGGCAACGGTGACGTTTTCGTGGTTGGTGGCGTCGAGCATATGGGCCACGTAAGCATGATGCACGGTGTCGATCCGAACCCGCACATGTCGCTGTACGCGGCGAAAGCCTCGGGCATGATGGGCCTGACCGCGGAAATGCTGGGCAAGATGCACGGCATCACTCGCGAGCAACAGGACGCTTTCGGCGTGCGCTCCCACCAACTCGCCCACAAGGCGACCGTGGAAGGCAAGTTCAAAGACGAAATCATCCCGATGCAGGGCTACGACGAGAACGGTTTCCTGAAAACCTTCGACTACGACGAAACCATTCGTCCGGAAACCACCCTGGAAAGCCTGGCGGCTCTGAAGCCGGCGTTCAATCCAAAGGGCGGCACCGTGACAGCGGGTACTTCGTCGCAGATCACCGATGGTGCCTCGTGCATGATCGTGATGTCGGCGCAGCGCGCACAGGACCTTGGCATCCAGCCTCTGGCGGTGATTCGCTCGATGGCAGTGGCAGGTGTGGATCCGGCAATCATGGGCTATGGTCCAGTACCGGCCACACAAAAAGCATTGAAGCGCGCGGGTCTGGGCATCTCCGACATCGACTTCTTCGAGCTCAACGAAGCTTTCGCCGCACAGGCCCTGCCAGTGCTGAAAGATCTGAAAGTGCTCGACAAGATGAACGAGAAGGTTAACCTGCACGGCGGCGCGATCGCCCTGGGCCACCCGTTCGGTTGCTCCGGTGCGCGTATCTCCGGCACTTTGCTCAATGTGATGAAGCAGAATGGCGGTACCTTCGGGGTAGCCACCATGTGCATTGGTCTCGGCCAAGGCATCTCCACCGTCTTCGAACGCGTTTAAGCGTCTCGTTGATGGAAGCCGGGGCCAAGTGCCCCGGTTTTTGTTTTTCCGGATTTATTTGGTTTTTATTTTGAAAAAATTTGAGTGAGGGCCAAAGCATGCCGATACAACCTGGGCTCTACCAACATTACAAAGGTCCGCAGTACCGCGTATTCAGTGTTGCGCGGCATTCGGAAACCGAAGAAGAAGTGGTCTTCTATCAAGCCCTGTATGGCGATTACGGCTTTTGGGTGCGTCCCTTGAGCATGTTCCTGGAGTCTGTCGAAGTTGACGGCGAACAGGTGCCACGCTTTGCTTTGGTGCAGGCCGAAGAAAGCCTTTTTACCAAGCCATAAGCTGAGTGCGCGCAAAACCCTGCGCTTGACCTCACCTTGTTGCCACTATATATAGCGGTGCCGCGTCAGGCGCCAACCGCCTTTCACTTCTCGAATTCAGGAATTTTCTGATCCATGGGCAAATCGCTGGTCATTGTGGAATCCCCGGCTAAGGCCAAGACCATCAACAAGTATTTGGGCAACGAATACGTGGTGAAGTCGAGTATCGGCCATATCCGAGACCTGCCCACCAGCGGTTCGGCTAGCGCCAGCAAAGAGCCTGCCGCCAAGCGCGGCAAGGCTGCCGCGGGTGAAGTGCCGGCACTGTCGCCGAAAGAAAAAGCGCGCAAGCAGCTGGTCGCGCGCATGGGTGTCGATCCGGACCATGGCTGGAAAGCCAAGTACGAGATCCTCCCGGGCAAGGAAAAAGTCATCGAAGAGCTGCGCCGGCTCGCCAAGGATGCTGACACCATCTATCTCGCAACCGACTTGGACCGCGAGGGGGAAGCCATTGCCTGGCACCTGCGCGAAGCCATCGGTGGTGACGACACCCGCTACAAGCGCGTGGTGTTCAACGAAATTACCAAGAAGGCGATTCAGGAAGCCTTCTCGAAACCAGGCGAGCTGGATATCGACCGCGTCAACGCCCAGCAGGCGCGTCGCTTCCTCGACCGCGTCGTGGGCTACATGGTTTCGCCGCTGCTGTGGGCCAAGATCGCTCGTGGCTTGTCCGCCGGTCGTGTGCAATCGGTTGCCGTGAAGCTGGTGGTCGAGCGCGAGCGTGAAATCCGCGCGTTCATCCCGGAAGAGTACTGGGAAGTTCACGCCGACCTCGGCACCGCAAAGGGCGCGACCGTGCGTTTCGACGTGGCCCGCGAGAAAGGCGAAGCCTTCAAGCCGCTCAACGAAGCCCAGGCCATGGCCGCGCTGGAGAAGCTCAAGGCTTCCAGCTACAGCATCGTCAAGCGCGAAGACAAACCGACCAGCAGCAAGCCGTCGGCGCCGTTCATCACTTCCACCCTGCAACAGGCCGCGAGTAACCGCCTGGGCTTCGGTGTGAAGAAGACCATGATGATGGCCCAGCGTTTGTACGAAGCCGGCTACATCACCTACATGCGTACCGACTCCACCAACCTCTCGGTTGATGCCGTGGCGATGGCGCGTACCTATATTGAAGGCGAGTTCGGCAAGAAGTACCTGCCGGAAACCCCGAACGTCTACAGCAGCAAGGAAGGCGCACAAGAGGCTCACGAAGCGATTCGTCCGTCCGACGCCAATACCGAGCCAAGCAAGCTGTCGGGCATGGAGCGTGACGCTGAGCGCCTCTACGAGCTCATCTGGCGCCAGTTCCTCGCTTGCCAGATGCTGCCGGCGCAATACCTGTCGACCACGGTCACTGTGGGTGCCGGCGACTTCGAACTGCGCGCCAAGGGCCGCATCCTGAAGTTCGACGGTTACACCCGCGTCATGCCGCAAATCGCCAAGCCGGGCGATGACGACGTACTGCCGGACATGGCCCAGGGCGACGCGATGAAGCTGATCAAGCTTGATCCGACCCAGCACTTCACCAAGCCGCCGGCGCGTTACTCGGAAGCCAGCCTGGTAAAAGAAATGGAAAAACGCGGCATCGGTCGTCCTTCGACCTACGCGGCGATCATTTCGACCATCCAGGACCGCGGCTACGTGGCGCTGCACAACCGTCGTTTCTACTCGGAAAAGATGGGCGACATCGTCACCGAGCGTCTGGCGGAGAGCTTCTCCAACCTGATGGACTACGGCTTCACCGCCGGCATGGAAGAGCACCTCGATGACGTGGCCCAGGGCGAGCGCGACTGGAAAAACGTGCTCGACGAGTTCTACGGCGACTTCAAGAAGAAACTCGAAGTAGCCGAAAGCCCGGAACACGGCATGCGGGCCAATCAGCCGGTCATGACTGACATTCCGTGCACCACCTGCGGCCGGCCGATGCAGATTCGTACCGCGTCGACCGGTGTGTTCCTCGGCTGCTCGGGCTACAGCCTGCCGCCGAAAGAGCGCTGCAAGGCCACCGTCAACCTGGTGCCGGGCGACGAAATCGCTGCGGACGACGAGGGTGAGTCGGAGTCGCTGGTGTTGCGTGGCAAGCATCGCTGCCCGATCTGCAGCACGGCGATGGATGCCTACCTGCTCGATGAGAAGCGCAAGCTGCACATCTGCGGTAACAACCCGGATTGCGATGGTTACGAAATCGAAGAGGGCACCTATCGCATCAAGGGCTATGAAGGTCCGAGCCTGGAATGCGACAAGTGTGGTAGCGAGATGCAGCTCAAGACCGGCCGTTTCGGCAAGTTCTTCGGTTGCACCAATGCCACCTGCAAGAATACCCGCAAGCTGCTGAAGAGCGGTGATGCGGCGCCGCCGAAGATGGATCCGGTGAAGATGCCTGAGCTGAAATGCGAAAAGGTCAACGACACCTACATTCTGCGCGACGGTGCGTCCGGTCTGTTCCTGGCGGCCAGCCAGTTCCCGAAAAACCGCGAGACCCGTGCTCCGCTGGTGATGGAAATCATCCCGCACAAGGACGAGATCGATCCGAAGTATCACTTCCTCTGCGAAGCGCCGAAGAAAGATCCGGATGGCCTCCCGACTGTGATTCGTTACAGTCGCAAGACCAAGGAACAGTACGTGCAGACCGAAGTCGACGGTAAGCCGACTGGCTGGAAAGCGTTCTACGACGGCGGCAAGTGGACGGTCGAAGACAAGCGTCCGGCTGCCAAGGCGTAAAGCGTCGCAGCAATGAAAAGGCCGCATGAGAACCCTCGGGTTTTCATGCGGCCTTTGTTGTTTTGGACTTGCGGTTGGATCGGCTGATCCACGACACTGTCCAACCTGCATGAAGCAATTATTTCGTTGTGGAGGCTGCCGTCATGGCCCACGAACTGTATACCCGCACCAATCAGAAGATTTATTTCGCCGGCCTGTCGCTCGAAGCGCTGGCCCGCACTGAAGAAGGGCGGGCGATGAATTCGCTGGCGCTGATCCAGGCTGGGCGCGAATCCGCGCTGTTTCACCTGTACGGCGCGCTGTTGGGCCTGTGTCACGAGATCGCCGGTTTCTATCGCTTGCCTCAGGCCAATGCGCCCCGTGCAGAGATGTTGCTGACTCGCGAGGTGCTGGACACCATCGCCATTCCGGAAATGGCTGAGCTGGTCGAACTGGCCAATAATCCGGAAACCTGGCTGGCCAAGCTGTTGGCCGCCCATGCTGCGCTGTTTCAGCCGCCGCGCGCGCCCCACAAGCCGAAAGGGGACGTGACCCAGCCTCTGATCCAGGCTGTCAATCTGGATGAAGAGGAAGCGCCGCAAGAGCTGAGTCGGGAGGAGCTGGAGAGCTGGCGTCAGAATCTGAAAGGATTGGCGATCCGCTTTCGCGAAGGCCTGAACGAGTGCTGACAGAAACAGTTTTGGGATGGCATCTGGTCAAGATCCCGAGCGAAGCCTGGCCGATGCCTATATAATCCCCGCCTTTCGTGGAGAACAGTCCTTTATGCCAACGTCCTTTCTAGAAATTGTCGAGTTACCAGACGGCCGTATCGAGCTGCGCAGGGCCGAGGACGAGGGTTCTCTGGTTACTTTGGATTTCTCCGAGGACGCCAAGGCATTCCTGCAAGGGCAGCACGTGGAAGTCGCCAAGGCGATGTTGAGCGTGGGTGTTCAGATGGCGGGTCGCCTGGTTGAAGGCGAATTCGACAAGGAAGAGGGTTCGCGGGTTCTTCATTGAGCCCCGTCTGTCGCTTTTCTTGATGTCGCTACTCATCGGCTTCTCTGTCCCTGGAGAAGCCTTGCGCGGTGAAGTACGCGTATTGTCTGCCGGTTAACCCAGTCGAATATTCAGGCTCTGAGCGTCCCCGGTGCGGGCGGCGCTGATCAGTTGTTGCCGCGATTGGGGGCTCAACGGGTTGATCCAACTGACCACTGTATGGCTGCGACCCAGGCGCAGGGCTTCGCAGGTCAGTTGCTGGGCGCTCTGGGTGCCCCGCGGTTGCAGCAGCAGAATGCGCTCGCGGTTGAGGCCGGCATCTCGCAGCCAGGCTTGGGTCAGGCTGGCGGGCGGCGCGATCAGTGTCAGCCAGCGTGCGTCCTGGTCCTGGCTCAATTCCCTGAGGATCGGCGCCAGGAGACTCAGGCAGTTCCCGGCTGCACCACGCAGTGACAGCTCGCTGAAAACGTCAGGTTCGGCGCTCCAAGGGGACTCGACTACGTCTTTCAGAATCGGCGCCAATGGCTGTGCCATGAACGCTTCGAACAACGGCAGTTGGGTTTGCTGTGGTGATGTCTGTGGGAACTGCATGGTGCCTCCTTTAGCGGCGAATGACGCCGACACTCAAGCCTTCGATCACCAGTTCCTGGTCTTGAAGGTTCACTTCAATAGGGGCGAACTCGGGGTTCTCGGCGATCAGCCAGACTTTGCTGCCGTCACGCTTGAAGCGCTTGACGGTCACTTCGTCGCCGATTCGCGCAACCACGATCTGGCCGTTGCGGGCTTCGCGGGTGGTGTGGACCGCCAGCAGGTCGCCGTCGAAAATGCCGATATCCTTCATGCTCATCCCGTGGACGCGCAGCAGGTAGTCGGCACGCGGATGGAAGAAGGCGGGATTGATGTTGCAGGACTCTTCGATGTGTTGCTGCGCAAGAATCGGGGCGCCGGCTGCGACCCGGCCAATGATCGGCAGGGTGGAGTCGTCGGTCTTGGCTTCGAAACCGGGGATGCGAATGCCACGGGAGGCGCCAGGCGTCATCTCGATTGCACCCTTGCGGGCCAGTGCCTTGAGGTGTTCTTCCGCCGCATTGGGTGACTTGAAGCCCAGTTCCTGAGCGATTTCCGCACGGGTGGGTGGATACCCGTTGTCTTCCAGGCAGCGCTTGATGAAGGCCAGAATCTCTGCTTGTCGTGGCGTCAGCTTTAGCATATCGATCGCTCTGTTTTTTTATACAGTGACTGGGATTATATACAGTAAGTCGGTCTTGGCAATGCTCCATTTTTCAGTCGCCGCCGGACGGTCGAACAGTCAGTGGATTGAAGCTTCGCCGTTGTGTGGTTAAATGTCTGACCGACCATTCCCGAAACGAACTGCCAGACTTGACAATGCACAGGCTGAAACGTATGTTTCAAACAAGTGTTTGTCAGGCGGAGTAGCCATGGCCCAGTCGGAAACCGTTGAACGCATTCTTGATGCAGCCGAGCAGTTGTTCGCGGAAAAAGGTTTCGCCGAAACCTCGTTGCGTCTGATCACCAGCAAGGCGGGTGTCAACCTGGCGGCGGTGAACTATCACTTCGGTTCGAAGAAGGCGTTGATTCAAGCGGTTTTCTCGCGGTTCCTCGGGCCGTTCTGCATCAGCCTCGATAAAGAGCTGGAGCGGCGTCAGGCCAAGCCTGAAATCAAGCCGACGCTCGAAGAGTTGCTGGAAATCCTCGTCGAGCAGGCGCTGGTGGTGCAGCCGCGCAGCGGCAACGACCTGTCTATCTTCATGCGTTTGCTGGGGCTGGCGTTCAGTCAGAGCCAGGGGCACTTGCGTCGTTATCTGGAAGACATGTACGGTAAAGTGTTTCGCCGCTACATGATGCTGGTCAACGAAGCGGCGCCGCGTATTCCACCTATCGAACTGTTCTGGCGCGTGCACTTCATGCTGGGTGCGGCGGCGTTCAGCATGTCCGGAATCAAGGCCTTGCGCGCGATTGCCGAAACCGATTTCGGCGTGAACACCTCCATCGAGCAGGTCATGCGCCTGATGGTGCCGTTCCTGGCTGCCGGCATGCGTGCCGAATCCGGCGTTACCGACACGGCCATGGCCACGGCCCAGTTGCGTCCGCGTAGCAAATCGACACCGGTTGCCGCCAAGGTTTAACCGCACACGGGTGGGCGCGGCAGCTGACATCCGCTAAGCTAGCCGCCCATGCCGACTCTCGTTCTGAACCCGTTTCCCATTGATATCGCCGACCTGCCGGGCACTGTGCCTGGCGGCGAATCCGTGTGGGCCGGGTTAACTGTTATCAAGGAATTTTTATGACTGCTGGCTTGCAAGGCTCGTTGATGGTGGACGTCGCCGGTACCTGGCTGACGGCTGAAGATCGCCAATTGTTGCGCCAGCCCGAAGTGGGTGGCCTGATCATCTTTGCCCGCAACATCGAGCATCCGCGTCAAGTGCGTGAATTGAGTGCGGCGATCAGAGCCATTCGTCCGGATTTACTATTGGCGGTGGATCAAGAGGGTGGCCGCGTGCAGCGCCTGCGCCAGGGTTTCGTGCGCTTGCCCGCCATGCGCGCCATTGCCGACAATCCGAACGCCGAATACCTGGCCGAGCAGTGCGGCTGGATCATGGCGACCGAAGTGTTGGCCGTTGGCCTGGACCTGAGCTTCGCCCCGGTGCTGGACCTCGATTACCAGCGCAGCGCCGTTGTCGGCACCCGTTCGTTCGAAGGTGATCCCGAGCGCGCTGCCTTGCTCGCGGGTGCATTCATTCGTGGCATGAACAGCGCCGGGATGGCTGCTACCGGCAAGCACTTCCCTGGCCATGGCTGGGCCGAGGCGGATTCCCACGTCGCGATCCCCAACGACGAACGCAGCCTCGACGAGATCCGCGCCAACGACCTGGTGCCCTTTGCCAAGCTGAGCAAGCAACTGGCCGCGGTCATGCCGGCCCACGTCATTTATCCACAAGTCGATTCCCAGCCTGCGGGTTTCTCCCGCCGCTGGTTGCAGGACATCCTGCGCGGCGAGTTGCAGTTCGATGGCGTGATCTTCAGTGACGACCTGTCCATGGCGGGCGCCCACGTGGTCGGCGATGCCGCCAGCCGTATCGAAGCGGCGCTGACTGCAGGTTGCGACATGGGCCTGGTGTGCAACGACCGTGCGGCCGCCGAACTGGCCCTGAGCGCTGCCCAGCGTCTGAAGGTCAAGCCTTCCGAGCGCATTGCGCGGATGCGCGGCCAGTCGTTCGCCAGCACCGAATACCGTCAGGACCCGCGCTGGCTGGCCGCTGTCGGCGCGCTCAAAGAAGCTCAATTGATTGATTAAGGACTGTTCGTTATGACGGTTTACGCGATTATCGGTGGCACTGGCCTGACTCAACTCGAAGGCCTGAGCATTCGCCAGTCACTGGCAGTGGACACGCCTTATGGCGCACCTTCGGCTGACGTGCAGATCGGCGAGTATGCCGGCAAGGAAGTGCTGTTCCTCGCACGTCACGGTCATCCCCATCGTTTTCCGCCGCATCAGGTCAATTACCGCGCCAACCTCTGGGCGTTGAAGCAGGCCGGTGCCGAAGCCATTCTGGCGGTCAACGCCGTGGGCGGCATCCATGCAGCAATGGGCACCGGGCATTTCTGCGTGCCGCATCAGTTGATCGACTACACCAGCGGTCGTGAGCACACCTACTTTGCCGATGACCTGGAACACGTCACCCATATCGACTTCAGCTACCCCTACAGCGAACTGTTGCGCCAGCAACTGATTGCGGCATTGGCGGCGGAAGGCGTGGGCTACAGCAGTCATGGCGTGTATGCCAGCACTCAAGGGCCGCGCCTGGAGACAGTGGCTGAAATCGCCCGACTGGAGCGCGACGGCTGCGACATCGTCGGCATGACCGGTATGCCGGAAGCGGCCCTGGCCCGCGAGCTGGAACTGGATTACGCCTGTCTGGCGCTGGTGGTGAACCCGGCGGCGGGCAAGTCGACGGCGGTGATCACCATGGCCGAGATCGAGCAGGCGTTGCATGACGGCATGGGCAAGGTTAAATCGACCTTGGCGCGGGTGCTCAAGGGTTGAGTCCCACTTGATACCGAGTTGACTTCATCGCGAGCAAGCTCGCTCCCACAGTGTCTGCGTTGAACATAACTTTTGCGGACACCACTGAACCTGTGGGAGCGAGCTTGCTCGCGATGGCGGACTAAAAAGCGCCGCACATCTCAGCGCTTTTCAAGGTTTTCCGGCAGCGGCGCAAACAGCGCCTCGATATCATCGTTCTGCAGTTTCCAGTCCCCGGCCTTGCGCCCATCCAGCACGCCGGCCGCGAGGTCGGATTTTTCCTTTTGCAGGTGCTGAATCTTTTCTTCCACCGTGCCGCGCGCAATCAGTTTGTAGACAAACACCGGCTTCTCCTGGCCGATGCGATACGCGCGGTCGGTCGCCTGGTTTTCCGTCGCCGGGTTCCACCACGGATCGTAATGAATCACCGTGTCCGCCTCGGTCAGGTTCAGGCCAACGCCACCGGCCTTCAGGCTGATCAGAAAAATCTGACGCTTGCCGCTCTGGAATTCCTTCACCGGTGTGCGGCGGTCGCGGGTCTGGCCGGTCAGCAGGGCGTAGGCCACGCCGCGTTTGTTCAGTTCGTCTTCGATCAGTGACAGCATTGAAGTGAACTGCGAGAACAGCAGGATCCGCCGACCTTCCTCGAACAATTCCTCGAGCATTTCCATCAGGCTGTCGAGCTTGCCCGACGTGCTGCCACGGCTTGGCAGGGTCGCCTCGTTGACCAGGCGCAAATCGCAGCACACCTGACGCAGTTTCAGCAGCGCTTCGAGAATGATGATCTGGCTGCGGGCCACGCCTTTGCGGGTGATCTCGTCGCGGACTTTCTTGTCCATGGCCAGGCGCATGGTTTCGTACACATCGCGCTGGGCTTCGTTGAGTTCGACCCAGTGGATGATTTCGGTTTTCGGCGGCAACTCGGTGGCCACCTGTTCCTTGGTACGGCGCAACAGGAAAGGTTTGATCCGGCCGTTGAGGTGCTGGAGCCTGACCTCGCTGGTGCGTTTTTCAATCGGCACGCGGTAATCGCGGTTGAAGCTTTTGACGTCGCCCAGCCAGCCGGGCAGGAGGAAGTGAAACAGCGACCAGAGTTCACCGAGATGGTTTTCCAGCGGCGTGCCGCTCAGGCACAGGCGCTGCCGGGCATTGAGCTCGCGGGCAGCTTGTGCGGCCTTGCTGGTCGGGTTCTTGATGTATTGCGCTTCGTCCAGCACCAGTATGTGCAAGGGCTGCGCCGCCAGGCGTTCGACATCCTTGGGCAGCAGCGCATAGGTGGTCAGGATCAGATCGTAGTCAGCCAGCTTGTCGAAGTGCTTTTTGCGGCCGGCACCGTATAGCGCCAGTACCTTGAGCTGTGGCGTAAAGTGCGCCGCTTCGTCGAGCCAGTTGGGGATCAGGCTGGTCGGCATCACCACCATGCACGGGCGATCGAGGCGGCCGGCGTTTTTCTCGCTCAGAACGTGGGCCAGTGTCTGTAGGGTTTTGCCCAGGCCCATGTCGTCCGCGAGAATTCCACCCACTTCCAACTGCCGCAGTGATTGCATCCAGCTCAAGCCTTCAAGCTGATACGGGCGCAGCGTCGCATTCAGGCCTTCCGGGGCAGCGGTCGTGTGGTCCTTGATGTCGCGCAAGCGCTGGGCAAAGGTGCGGATCTGTTCGCCACCCTCCCACAGCAGTGGCATGTCTTCCAGCGGGTTCAGGCGCGTGGCATCGGCCTTGCTCAGGCGCAGCGTGGTGTCGCCGGGCTCATGCAGGTAGAACTCGCCGAGGGTGGCCAGCACCGGCTTCAAGCGGCCGAAGGGCAGGGCGACTTGCAGCGGGCCGTACTCGGAGTTCGGGCGATTGGGGATGTTGACCAGGATCAACTCGTCGTCGCGGCGTCGGGCAAGGCGTTCCGGGTTGAGGATTTCGGTGTGGGAGCGCATCAGGTTGAGCAGGATCGGCAACAGGCTCAGGCGTTCGCCGTTGACGATGATCCCCAGTTCCAGGTCGAACCAGTCGCGTTCCGGTGCCTGTTCGACCGTGGCGTACCAGTCGTCTACCGCCGTCAGGTCGAAACCGAAGTCCTCGTCGATCTGCAATTCCCAGCCCTGGGTGCGCAGCTTCGGCAGTTCATTGAGGGTAAAGGTCAGCCAGGCGCTGTCATTGACCATCTCGAACAGCTCGCCGGCGCTTTCCGGCAAGGCCTTGCTTTGCCGGGTGGCGACTTTGAAGCCGAGGATTCGCAACTGTTCCCGGTAGGACTGCTCCACTTCCGGGTGGCGTTTTATCCGCAGCGTCTGGGTTTCTTGGCGAATCAGGATGTCGGTGTTTTTCTGCCCGCAAACGTATTCGTCCAGGTAACTGAAAGACAGCGCCGCGCGATGCTGGATGTAACGCTGCATTCGACCGTTGCGCGGCTCGAACGCGCTGAACTCGATACTGGCCAGCCACAGGCGCGGGACGGGCTGCACATTGTCCACCAGCACTTGCGGCGGGGCTTTCGGGTTGCGGTTTTCCAGGACTGCCTGGAGTTTTTCCAGGAGTTCGGCGTCTTTGGCGGCAGCGGGGTAGTCGAGGGTTTCCTGTACTTGCAGGAGCACCGCCGCGCAATGTTTGCAGTTGCTGTGGACCGGGCAGGAGCAGGTGGCGTCGACCATCAGCAGCGTGCCCTTGGCTGACTCGCGCAGGCGAATGGTCTGACGGTAAACGTTACCGCCAGAGCCTTCGCAGGCGGCAATGATCGTGGCGTCGCCGGCCTCGACGATCCTGACACGATTCTCCAGCGCGTAACGGCGACCACGCTCCAGGCTCTGTTCCTTGAATCGGCTGACCCAGGATGGTGCCAGGGGTTTGCTCAGGGTCGCGGACATAGGGAATCAGTCCGGAATTTCTTCGGGAGCTGCTCGGGGGGCGGGGGCGGTCAGTGAGGTGATCTTGATCAGCAGGCCGAGGTGGCCGTTGTCGAGGAAGTTCAACTGGCCGTTCTTGGTGTGGCTTTCCTGTTTCAAGCGCTCGCTGGCGGTCACCATGCCATTGGCATCGATCTGGTTGACCCAGAAATCGGCGTCGACGTCGGTAAAGCGTCCCAGTTTCATGTTCAGTGTGCCCTCGATCGGGAACTGACCATATTGTTCCTTGCCGTCGCTGACCGCCACTTTGCTGGCCGTTTCGCCGAGGGGCTGTTGCCAGGCCTTGTGCAACAACACCGTGTAGTCGGCGCTGCTGGTGAGTTTTTCCACCTCGCCATTCAGGCTTGGCGTACGCAGGCTGTCGGTGCTGACCGGTTGGGCGCCAGCCGCCCAGTCTTCCGGCGCGGCGCGGCTGACAATCGCCGGCACGGCGTTTTGACGGACCAGAATCATTTCGACCTGATACAGGTCATCGGCATATGCCGTGGGTGCGACCAGCGCTGGCATCAACAGGGTCAGCAGGGTCAGTGAGCGAAACAGGCGCATGCGGCGTCCTTCAAGCAGTTTTCGGAACGAGGCGCTCGAACAGCGCCTCTACAGTATTAAAGCGCTCTTCCGGGCGCTCCATCGGAACCATGAACTTGAACATCGTGGCGCCTTCGAATTTGTAGCGTTTTGGCTGGCTCTGGATCAGTTTGATCAGGGTCAGCGGGTCGACCGGCGTCTGTGCGGCGAACTCGACGCGACCGCCTTGCGGGCCGCCATCGACTTTCTTGATGCCCAGTTGCTCGGCCTGCAATTTCAATGCAGTGATACGGATCAGGTTCTTGGTCGGTTCCGGCAACAGGCCGAAACGGTCGATCATCTCCACCTGCAAATCCTTGAGGCCGTCCTCGTCGGTGGCCGAGGCAATGCGCTTGTAGAGAATCAGGCGGGCGTGGACATCCGGCAGGTAGTCTTCGGGAATCAACGCCGGTACCCGCAAGTTGACTTCCGGGCCACCGCCTAGCGGTTGATCGAGGTTTGGCTGCTCGCCCTTGCGGATCGATTTCACCGCGCGCTCGAGCATTTCCATGTACAGCGTGAAGCCGACGGCCTGGATCTGCCCGCTCTGGCCGTCGCCGAGTAGTTCGCCGGCGCCACGGATTTCCAGGTCGTTGGTGGCGAGCACGAAGCCCGCGCCGAGATCCTGGGTGTTGGCGATCGCCTCCAGGCGCTTTTCCGCGTCCGGGGTGATTTGCTGGCGTGGCGGCGTCAGCAGGTAGGCGTACGCCTGGTGGTGGCTGCGTCCGACCCGGCCGCGCAGCTGGTGCAATTGTGCCAGGCCGAACTTGTCGGCGCGCTCGATGATGATGGTGTTGGCGCTCGGTACGTCGATGCCGGTCTCGATGATGGTCGAGGCGATCAGCACGTTGAAGCGCTTGTGGTAGAAGTCGCTCATCACCTGTTCGAGATCGCGTTCGCGCATCTGCCCGTGACCGATACCGATCCGTGCTTCCGGCACCAGTTCGGCGAGGTCGGCGGCGCATTTCTCGATGGTCTTCACGTCGTTGTGCAGGTAGTAGACCTGGCCGCCACGCAGCAACTCACGCAGCAAGGCCTCTTTGACCGTGCTCTTGTTCTGCTCCATGACAAAGGTGCGGACCGACAGGCGACGGGCCGGCGGCGTGGCGATGATCGACAGGTCGCGCATGCCGGACACCGCCATGTTCAGCGTGCGCGGAATCGGCGTGGCGGTCAGGGTCAGGATGTCAACTTCACTGCGCAGGGCCTTGAGCTGTTCTTTCTGGCGCACGCCAAAACGGTGTTCTTCGTCGATGATCACAAGCCCGAGGTTTTTGATCTTCACGTCGTCCTGCAGCAGCTTGTGAGTGCCGATGACGATGTCGATCCTGCCTTCAGCCAGGTCCGCGACCGCCGCATTCACTTCCTTGGCCGACTTGAAGCGGCTCATCACTTCCACGCTCACCGGCCAGTCGGCGAAGCGGTCGCGGAAGCTGTTGTAATGCTGCTGGGCGAGCAGGGTGGTCGGCACCAGGATCGCCACCTGGCGACCGCCATGCACGGCGATGAACGCGGCGCGCATCGCCACTTCGGTCTTGCCGAAGCCAACGTCGCCGCACACCAGGCGATCCATCGGCTTGGGCGCAAGCATGTCTTCGCGCACTGCGTCGATGGTGGTTTGCTGGTCCGGGGTTTCTTCGAACGGGAAACCGGCGCTGAAGGTGGCGTAGTCGGCTTTCGGATCGGCGAAAGCGTAGCCTTCGCGGGCGGCGCGGCGGGCATAGATGTCGAGCAGTTCGGCAGCGACGTCGCGCACCTGTTCGGCGGCTTTGCGCTTGGCTTTCTGCCAGGTCTCGGAACCGAGGCGGTGCAGCGGGGCCAGGGCATCGTCGCTGCCGGTGTAGCGGGCGATCAGGTGCAGGTTGGCCACCGGTACATAAAGCTTGGCGCCTTCGGCGTATTCCAGGGCGAGGAATTCGGCGGTCTGGCTGTCGATTTCCAGGGTCGCCAGGCCCAGGTAGCGGCCGACACCGTGGTCGATGTGCACCACCGGCGCACCCTCGCGCAGTTCGGTGAGGTTCTTGATGACGGCATCGTTGTTGGCGTCGGCGCGCTTTTCGCGGCGACGGCGCTGCATCACGCGCTGGCCGAACAACGGGCTTTCGGCGACGAGGGCCAGGGCCGGGTCGTCGAGCAGCAAGCCTTCGTCGAGCGGGGCGATGGTGATCGCCAGGCGTTCCTTGCCGGCGACAAAGTCCGGCCAGCTGTCGACGGTTTTCGGGCGCAGCTTCAAGCGTTCCAGCAGCTCCAGCAACACTTCGCGGCGGCCTGCCGATTCGGCGGTGAACAACACGCGGCCGGGGAACTGGTCGAGGAAGTCCGCCAGTGCCGCCAACGGTTGGGTGGCTTTGGCTTCGATCGCCAGGTTGGGCAACTCGCGAGCGGGGAAGCGTTCGCGACCGCCACCGCTTTCCACGTCCTGTTGACTGGCCACCACGCGCGGCCAGTTCTTCAGGCGCGCGAAGCAGTCTTCCACCGGCAGGAACAGTTCGGCGGGCGGTAATAAAGGACGGGACGGGTCGACGCGGCGTTCTTCATAGCGATTGCGCACGTCGTTCCAGAAGTTTTCCGCGGCCTGCTCGATGCCGGGCAGCGAGAACACTTGGGTGTCCTGGGGCAGGTAATCGAACAGCGTCGAGGTTTCTTCGAAGAACAGCGGCAGGTAGTACTCGATACCGGCCGGGGTAATCCCGCTGCTCAAATCCTGGAAAATCGGGCAGCGGCGGAAATCGACATCGAAGCGCTCGCGGAACCGCGCCTTGAAGCGGGTAACCGCTTCTTTTTGCAGCGGGAATTCCTTGGCCGGCAACAGCTTGACCGAGTCGACTTTGTCGATCGAACGCTGGTTCTCCGGGTCGAAGGTGCGCAGGGTTTCGATTTCGTCGTCGAACAGATCGATGCGATACGGCAGCTTGCTGCCCATCGGGAACAGATCGATCAGCGAACCGCGAACGGTGAACTCACCGTGTTCATACACCGTGTCGACGTAGCGATAGCCCGTGGCTTCAAGCCGGGTGCGCATTTGCTCGACGTCGAGCTTCTGGCCGATATCCAGCACCAGGCTGCTGCCGAGCAGGAATTTGGTCGGCGCGAGGCGATGCAGGGCGGTCGTGATTGGCACCACCAGCACGCCATGACTCAGTTCCGGCAGCCGGTACAGGCTGGCGATGCGCTGGGAAATGATGTCCTGGTGCGGCGAGAACAGGTCGTAGGGCAGGGTTTCCCAGTCGGGAAAATGCAGTACGGGCAAATCCGGGGCGAAGAAACCCAGCTCCTGTTCCAGCCGTTCGGCACTTTGGCTGTCGGCGGTCAGCAGCAGGGTAAAGCGCTTGGCAGCGCTGGCGGCCTCGGCGATGGCCAGGCTCAGGGCGGCACCGGGCAGGTTGCCCCAGTGCTGTTTACCTGCCGCGGCAGGGAGAAGCGGTAGACGCAGAACGGGCACGGAAGGTTGAGCTCCAAGCGTTGCGACAAAGTCGGCAATTGTAGCGGTCAACGATGCCGCCTGTCAGTTGCTGACTGCGTCTAAAGCACGGGTTTGGTGAAATGTAGTGGTAAAGACAAAATTCGGCGCTTTTTTGCCCGAAATTACTGAATATGTAGTGGCAAATACAACGAGTGTTACGGAGGGTTACGGATAACGAGGCGCGGCCTCCAAAAAATTGACTGCGCTGAAAGCCCCGGTTTTATTGGGTTTGAGCGGGGCGTAATTTTTTTGAACGACGAATTGTTACGTAAAGCACGACGGGCGCGCATTGCTACCGTTGTCACTCGGCGGCATAATGTAGCCCCTTTTTTCTGCCCCTACATGTGGAAGGTTCCCGTGACTCAGAAGCCCGACCAGTGTCTTGGTGAATGGATCGACCGTGAAGCACTCGCAGAAGCGATGATTCCGCTTATCGGTCAGCTCTACCGCAATAACAACGTGGTGAGCTCGATCTATGGCCGCAGCCTGATCAATCGTTCAGTCATTGCGATTCTCAAAGCTCACCGCTTTGCTCGTCACCGTCAGTCCGACGAAAGCGAGCTGTCCGTCCACGAAACATTCCCGCTGATCAAGGCGATGAGCGAACTCAAGCTCGGCGCCGCTTCGGTGGACCTGGGCAAGCTGGCGGCCAAGTTCAAGGCCGAAGGCAATGGCCGTACTGCCGAGCAGTTCGTCCGTGAAGAACTGGCTGACGTGGTTGGCCAGCAAAACGCATCGGCCCGCAAAGGCACCGACGTTGTCCTCTACGGCTTCGGTCGTATCGGCCGTCTGCTGGCGCGCATCCTGATCGAGAAAACCGGTGGTGGCGACGGCCTGCGTCTGCGCGCCATCGTTGTCCGCAAGGGCGCCGAGAACGACCTGGTCAAGCGTGCCAGCCTGCTGCGCCGCGACTCGGTCCATGGTCCGTTCGATGGCACCATCACTATCGATGAAGCCAACAACACCATCACCGCCAACGGCAACCTGATCCAGGTTATCTACGCCAAGAGCCCGGCCGAAGTCGACTACACCCAGTACGGCATCGAAAACGCTCTGATCGTCGACAACACCGGTGTATGGCGTGACGCTGACGGTCTGGGCCAGCACCTGGCTTGCCCGGGCGCTGCCCGCGTGATCCTCACCGCACCTGGCAAGGGCGCGCTGAAGAACATCGTGCACGGCATCAACCATGGCGATATCACCCCTGACGACAAGATCATTTCGGCGGCTTCCTGCACCACCAACGCCATCGTGCCGGTGCTCAAGGCAGTCAACGACAAGTACGGCATCATCAACGGCCACGTCGAAACCGTTCACTCGTTCACCAACGACCAGAACCTGATCGACAACTTCCACAAGGGCAGCCGTCGTGGCCGCGCCGCGCCGCTGAACATGGTTATCACCGAGACCGGTGCCGCCACCGCAGCCGCCAAGGCGCTGCCAGTGCTCAAGGGCAAGCTGACCGGCAACGCGATTCGCGTTCCTACGCCAAACGTGTCGATGGCCATCCTGAACCTGAACCTGGAAAAGGCCACTACTCGCGAAGAGATCAACGAGTACCTGCGCCAGATGGCCATGCACTCGGATCTGCACAAGCAGATCGACTACGTCAGCTCCCAGGAAGTGGTTTCCACCGACTTCGTTGGCTCGCGCCACGCAGGCGTAGTGGACGCGGAAGCGACCATCACCCAGGATAACCGCGTTGTTCTGTACGTTTGGTACGACAACGAGTTCGGTTACAGCTGCCAGGTGGTTCGCGTGATGGAAGACATGGCCGGTGTAAACCCGCCAGCATTCCCGCGCTAAGCCTTTAGCTGCACAAACAAAAACGCCCCGACCTTGGTCGGGGCGTTTTTGTTTGTGCTGCTTTTGTCTGTTGAGGGGTGTGTTGTTCGGACTGGCCTCATCGCGGGCAAGCCCGCTCCCACAGTTCTATCGCATAATGGCTGGCCCTGGCGGCGTGTCAGGGGATGTTTCGGGGAGCTCGGGAATTGTTGATCAGGTGGCAGGGGGTGGCATTTTTGCTGCTCGGCGCACTATCAGGCTGTGGCAACGGCGACGCCCTCGAAAGCTTCGGCGGCCCGACCATGGGCAGCACTTATTCGATCAAGTATGTGCGTCATGCCGGCCTTCCGGCGCCGGACGAAGTCCGTGTCCAGGTCGAGCAGATCCTCGCTGACATTGACCGGCAAATGTCGACCTACCGCAGCGACTCGGACATCGAGCGCTTCAATGCATTACCGGCCAACGGCTGTCAGGCAATGCCGGCGTCGATCCTCGAATTGGTCCGCGTGGGCGAGCGACTGTCAGTGCAAAGCGACGGTTCCTACGATCTGACGGTGGAGCCGTTGCTGAACCTCTGGGGGTTTGGCCCGCAGGCCCGCGGGGAGAAAGTCCCGACCGCCGAAGCGCTCGCCGAAGCCCGCAAGCGCGTCGGTCACCAGCACTTGCGTATCGAGGGCGACCGGTTGTGCAAGGACGCCGCCGTCGAGGTCGACTTCAATAGCATCGCCGCAGGTTATGCGGTGGACACGATTGCCGCGAGACTCGAGGCGATGGGCATCCATGACTACCTCGCCGAGGCCACGGGCGAGCTCAAGGCGTCCGGCAGGAAGGCTGATGGCTCGCCATGGCGCATCGCTCTGGAAGAGCCTCGGGATGACCGGCAGGTGGCCGAGCGGGTCATTGTTGTCGACGGCTATGGCCTGTCCACCTCCGGCGACTACCGTAACTATTTCGAGCAGGACGGCCAGCGTTTTTCCCACACCTTCGATGCCCGCACCGGTTCTCCGGTCTCACATAACCTGGCATCGGTCACGGTGATTCATCCTTCGGCGTTGATGGCCGATGGCTTATCGACGCTGTTGCTGATTCTCGGCCCGGAGCGCGGTTGGGACTACGCAGAAAAACACGATATCGGCGCATTTTTTGTGATTCGTGCCGATACAGGTTTCGTCACACGCAGCAGTCACGCTTTTGAACGCCTCAGTGGCAAAAAAACCGAAGGTTTTCGGCGATTCGAGCATTGAAAACTGGCGTTGTAGCTCAGGCAAAAGTAGCCTACGACGCGACCAAGGGTTAATGTGCGCGGCGTTGACGCTTCTATAGACTGTGTCCGGGTTCTGCACTGGCCCCAAATTGTTCCTTCATGCCACGCATTGGCGTGATTTAGCCGCAGGTGCCGAGGGTGCCGCGGCCTGTTCTGAGGAGTACGCATGGCTGTCTACAACTACGACGTGGTGGTGTTGGGTTCCGGCCCGGCGGGGGAAGGCGCGGCAATGAACGCCGCCAAGGCAGGGCGCAAGGTGGCGATGGTCGATAGCCGTCGCCAGGTCGGCGGCAACTGCACTCACTTGGGCACCATCCCGTCCAAGGCACTGCGTCACTCGGTGCGGCAGATCATGCAATTCAACACCAACCCGATGTTCCGGGCCATTGGTGAGCCGCGCTGGTTCTCGTTCCCGGACGTGTTGAAAAGCGCCGAGAAAGTCATCTCCAAACAAGTCGCTTCGCGTACCGGCTACTACGCCCGTAACCGCGTCGACGTGTTCTTCGGCACCGGCAGCTTCGCCGACGAGCAAACCATCGAAGTGGTCTGCGCCAACGGCGTGGTCGAGAAGCTGGTGGCCAAGCACATCATCATTGCTACCGGTTCGCGTCCTTATCGCCCGGCGGACATCGATTTCCACCACCCGCGTATCTACGATAGCGACACCATCCTCAGCCTCGGCCACACCCCGCGCAAACTCATCGTTTACGGCGCCGGCGTGATCGGTTGCGAATACGCTTCGATCTTCAGCGGTCTGGGAGTATTGGTTGAATTGGTGGACAACCGTGGTCAGCTGCTGAGCTTCCTCGACTCGGAAATTTCCCAGGCGTTGAGCTATCACTTCAGCAACAACAACATCACGGTTCGCCACAACGAAGACTACGACCGCGTCGAAGGCGTGGACAATGGCGTGATCCTGCACCTCAAGTCCGGCAAGAAGATCAAGGCCGACGCCTTGCTTTGGTGCAACGGTCGTACCGGCAACACCGATCAGCTGGGTCTGGAAAACATCGGCGTGAAGGTCAACAGCCGTGGCCAGATCGAAGTCGACGAGGCGTACCGCACCTGCGTGCCGAACATCTACGGCGCCGGTGACGTGATCGGCTGGCCGAGCCTGGCCAGTGCCGCCCACGACCAGGGCCGTTCGGCTGCTGGCAGCATTGTCGATAACGGCAGCTGGCGCTTTGTGAATGACGTGCCGACCGGCATCTACACCATTCCGGAGATCAGCTCGATCGGCAAGAACGAGCAGGAGCTGACCCAGGCCAAGGTGCCGTACGAAGTGGGCAAGGCCTTCTTCAAGAGCATGGCGCGGGCGCAGATTGCTGGCGAGCCGCAAGGCATGCTGAAGATCCTGTTCCACCGTGAAACCCTGGAAGTCCTGGGTGTTCACTGCTTCGGTTATCAGGCGTCGGAGATCGTGCACATCGGTCAGGCGATCATGAATCAGCCGGGCGAACTGAACACGTTGAAGTACTTCGTCAACACCACGTTCAACTACCCGACCATGGCCGAAGCCTATCGGGTAGCCGCATACGACGGCCTCAACCGGCTTTTTTGACGGGCTCCGGCCGGTGGCCTGAGCCGGCCGGGGAGACCGATTTCAGCAATTCTCGAGCGTGGCAGTGGCCAAACCGGGAAAGTCTGTAATCAGGCTGTCAACGCCGAAGTCGGCGAGTCTGCGCATCAGCGCGGGCTCGTTGACGGTCCATACCGACACATGCAGCCCCTGACGCTGCGCCCTTTGCAGGCGTTCCGGCGTGCACAGGGTCCAGTTCAGCGCCAGAATCTCACAGCCATAGCTGGCCGCGACCTTCAGCGGGTCGAGCCAGGCGTACTCGGCCACCAGCCCGCGGGACACGTCCGGCACCAGTTCCAGCGCAGCCTTGAGCACTTCACGGGAACTCGAGGTGATGGTCACCTTGTCCATCAGGCCATGACGCTGCACCATTTCGCGAATCGCCAGCACGGTGGTCGCGGCACGCATCCTTGATGCGCTTTTGACTTCCAGTTGCCAGTGATCGAAGTCGCATTTCTCGAACAGTTGTTCCAGCGTCGGAATCGGGCACGGCTTGATCCAGCCCGGGCCGCCGTTGCGTGCGTCATACGTCACCAGCTCGGCCGCCGTGTGTTCGACGACCTTGCCGCGACGGTCAGTGGTGCGCTTGAGGGTGGGGTCGTGGATGACCATCAACTCGCCGTCCATGGACAGGTGCAGGTCCAGTTCGCAGCGACGCACGCCGTGCTTGAGACATTCCTGAAAGCTGGTCAGGGTGTTTTCCGGTGCTTCGCCCTTGGCGCCGCGATGGCCGTAGATGAGGGTCACGGTTCTTCCTTAAATTAATTGCCTGATTCGAGTTGGTCGCGGGCCAGGCGTCGTTCCTGGGCCTGCTTCTGCAAGATGTGACGGGCCAGCAGTTGGCGCTGGGCGTCGGTCAGGTGTTCGAACTCGGTACCGACGTCATAACCATCGCCCTTGCGGTCGCAATGGGTGACGCGAGCGCGCAGCAGCAGGCCAAGGGCTTGCGGCATCAGCACCAGCTTGACCGACAGGCGCGCGCCGGCGGCAATGGGCGATGGATGCTGAAAGTCGATGCCGCCTTCAGAGATGATCACCGGCTGCGGTTCGCCGATCTGCCCGAGTACTGTCAGAGCGACGACCTGGCTCAGCAAGTCGATGCGTTTGTTCTGGGATTTGAGGAATGCGGCGGTCGTGCGGTCGCGTTCGCTGATCTGGCGCAACAGGTGTTGCGACTCGAATTCGCTCAGGTGCAGTTCGCTGAGCAAGTTGAAGAGCGGGGAAGCATCCTGCAACACTTCCTGGTCTGTGGCTTCAGAAGCGGACAGGGGCCGAATTTCCAGTGCGATCGTATCCTCGATACGGTAGTATTCGCGGCGATCTTCTTCATCTAATGTCGACATGGCGAACCCATGGTAGCGGCGGTGGTCTGAGTGTAAAGCTGGTTATCGACCCCCGCCACAAGGACGTTCCTTTTCCCTCCGAACAAGCCCCGACATGTTCAGACCTCTCTTCGTATTTATCGGCACGCGTTACACCCGTGCAAAGCGTCGCAATCATTTTGTGTCATTCATTTCCCTGACTTCGATGATCGGGCTCGCCCTTGGCGTGGTCGTGATGATCGTGGTGCTGTCGGTGATGAACGGCTTCGATCATGAGATGCGCACCCGCGTGCTGGGCATGGTGCCCCACGCGACCATCGAGTCCGGCGAGGCGATCAGCGATTGGCAAAGCCTGGCCGCGAAGGTCAAGCAGAACCCGCAGGTGACGGCCGTGGCGCCGTTTACGCAAATGCAGGGCTTGCTGACCAACAACGGCAAGGTCTCGAAAGTCCTGCTCAATGCCATCGACCCGGCGCAAGAGCGCCAGGTGTCGATCATCGATCAATTCATGACCCAGGGAAAACTCGACGACCTGGTGCCGGGTGAGTTCGGCATCGTCATCGGCGACAAGGCCGCGGCCAAGCTCGGTGCCGCGATTGGCGACAAGCTGACCTTCGTCGCACCGGAAGTCACCGTGACCCCGGCCGGGATGTTCCCGCGCATGAAGCGCTTTACCGTGGTCGGCATCTTCCATGTCGGCGCCGGTGAGCTCGATGGCTATCTTGGCGTCACCAATCTGCAGGATCTGGCCCGGCTGCACCGCTGGAAACCGGATCAGGTCCAGGGCCTGCGCCTGAAGTTCGACGATCTGTTCCAGGCACCGCGCACCGCGTGGAGCATCGCCCGCGATCTCGGTGAAGACCGCTTCTACGCCCGCGACTGGACCCGCACCCACGGCAACCTGTACCAGGCGATCCGCATGGAAAAAGCCATGATCGGCCTGTTGCTGCTGCTGATCGTTGCCGTCGCTGCGTTCAACATCATTTCCACGCTGGTGATGGTGGTGAACGACAAGAAGGGTGACATCGCGATTCTGCGCACGCTGGGCGCCACGCCGGGCACGATCATGCGCACGTTCATGGTGCAAGGCACCGTCATTGGCGTGGTCGGCACAGCCATTGGCGCCGTGGTCGGGATCTTCGCCGCGCTGAACGTCAGCGCCGCGATCTCGGCCCTCGAAGGCCTGATCGGGCACAAGTTCCTCAACGCCGACGTGTACTTCATCGATTACCTGCCGTCGCAGGTGCAGAGCCAGGACGTGGTGATGGTCTGCTCTGCGGCGTTGGTCCTGAGTTTCCTCGCCACCCTGTATCCAGCCTGGCGTGCCGCGCGCACCCAGCCTGCGGAGGCGCTACGTTATGAGTGAGTCGGGCATGAGTGATAAAGCAATCTTGAGCTGCCGCAGCCTGGGCAAGTCCTACGAGGAAGGCCCGGAATCGGTGGAAGTGTTGGCCGGCCTGCAACTGGAGTTGCACCCGGGAGAGCGTGTGGCGATTGTCGGCAAGTCGGGCTCGGGCAAAAGTACCTTGCTCAATCTGCTGGGCGGCCTCGATACGCCGACCAAGGGCAGCGTCTGGCTCGACGGTGAAGAACTGTCGGCGCTGAGCGAGAAGAAACGCGGCCTGCTGCGTAATCGCGCCCTCGGCTTCGTTTACCAGTTCCACCACCTGCTGCCGGAATTCACCGCCCTGGAAAACGTCTGCATGCCGCTGCTGATCGGCAAGACCGCGATCCCCGAAGCGCGCCAGCGTGCCACGGCGTTGCTGGAGCGGGTAGGGCTGGGCCATCGCCTGGAGCACAAGCCGGCCGAATTGTCCGGTGGTGAGCGTCAGCGCGTGGCCATCGCTCGCGCCCTGGTGAACAATCCGGGCCTGGTGATGCTCGACGAGCCGACCGGCAACCTCGACTCCCACACCGCCCAGGGGATCCAGGACTTGATGCTGGAACTCAGCACCTCGATGCGCACGGCGTTCCTGGTGGTGACCCACGACATGAACCTGGCCCGCCAGATGGATCGCGTCCTGCATTTGCAGGAAGGCTGCCTCACTCCTATCTGATTGGCTGAAACCCGATGTCTGAAAAGGCGTCGGGTCATTTATTTCCATACGGTGCCCCAGCGAATGTTCAGACCGTTATCGATCTTTATCGGCACGCGCTATACCCGCGCCAAGCGCCGCAATCGCTTTGTTTCCTTCATCTCGATGACCTCGATGATCGGCCTCGCCCTCGGCGTACTGGCGATGATCGTGGTGCTGTCGGTGATGAACGGCTTCCAGCGCGAAATGAGCTCGCGCATCCTCGGCATGGTGCCCCACGCCACCATCGTCGGCGTCAATCCGATTGATGACTGGAAGCCCGTGGCAGCGGCCGCGATGAAAAACCCGGAAGTGACGGCGGCGGTGCCGTTCACCGAGATGGAAGGCATGCTGTCCTACAAGGGCACGATGCAGCCGATCCAGGTCAGCGGTGTCGACCCGGCGCTGGAAGGCCAGGTGTCGATCGTCGCCAAGCACATCGTTCAGGGCAGCCTCGAAGCCCTGAAACCGGGCGAATTCGGCGTGGTGATCGGTGAGATCACGGCGCGCCGCTTCCGCTTGAACGTCGGCGACAAGATCACCCTGATCGTGCCGGAAGTCAGCAATGCGCCGGGCGGCATTACCCCGCGCATGCAACGGCTGAATGTGGTCGGCGTGTTCAAGGTGGGCGCCGAACTGGACGGCACCATGGCGCTGATCCACATGGCCGATGCCGCGCAGATGCAGCACTGGGAGCCGAATCAGGTGCAGAGCGTGCGCCTGGCGGTGAAGGACCTGTATGCCGCGCCGCAAGTGTCGAGCGACATCGCCACGGGGCTGGGCGCCGCCTACAAGGCTGACGACTGGACCCACACCCAGGGCAGCCTGTTCAGCGCGATGAAGATGGAAAAAACCATGATCGGCCTGCTGTTGCTGATGATCGTCGCGGTGGCGGCGTTCAACATCATCGCGACCCTGATCATGGTGGTGAACGACAAGGGCGCGGACATCGCGATCCTGCGCACCATCGGCGCCACGCCACGGCAGATCATGGCGATCTTCGTGGTGCAGGGCACGGTGATCGGCATCGTCGGTACCTTGATCGGCGGGGTGTTGGGCGTGATTGCCGCGCTGAACGTCAGCCAGATCGTGGGGTGGATCGAGCGGGTCAGCGGGCAGCACATCTTCAGTTCCGATGTGTACTTCGTCAGCAACCTGCCGTCAGAGCTGCAAGGCGCGGATGTGGCGTTGATCTGCACGGCGGGCTTCGTCATGAGCTTCCTGGCCACGGTTTACCCGGCCTGGCGGGCGGCGAAGATCGAGCCGGCTCACGCGTTGAGATATTCGTAAGCTGTTACACCGCCTTCGCGAGCAAGCCCGCTCCCACAGTGTTTTGTGCCGCTCACATAATCTGTGTACGACGCAGATCCCTGTGGGAGCGGGCTTGCCCGCGAAGGGGCCGCAACTGCCAGCCTCAATCCTCCCTTGGCAACTCGATCACAAACCGCGTCCACCCATTCTCCGATTCGCAACGAATCTGCCCGCCATGGGCACGGATGATCGACTGGGTGATCGCCAATCCCAGTCCCGCATGTTCGCTACTGCCTTCACGACGCGCAGGATCGGCCCGGTAAAACCGGTCAAACAGGCGCGGCAATAGATCTTTGGAAATCGGTTGGCCCGTATTTTCAACGCTCAGGCGCAGTTCTTTTGGCTGATCGACGATTCGCACCCGAACCTCGCCATCGGCCGGCGTGAAGCGCAGTGCGTTGTCCAGCAGGTTCGACAATGCCCGCCGCAACATGCTGCGGTCACCTTCGATGCGGGCAGTGCCGTCACGACTCAGTTTTACCTGCGCGTCTTCGGCCAATGGCGCAAAGAACTCCAGCAGCAGATCCGCTTCCTCCGCCAGTTCCAGTGGCTCGCATTTGGGCATTAACAAGCCGTGATCGGCTTTCGCCAGGTAGAGCATGTCGTTGACCAGTTGCGCCATCCATTGCAGCTCTTCGAGGTTGCTGTGCAGGGCTTCGCGGTAGTCCTCGATGGGGCGAGGGCGGGTGAGGGTGACCTGGGTGTGGGTCAGCAGGTTCGACAGTGGCGTGCGCAGTTCATGGGCGATGTCGGCGGAGAACGCGGACAGGCGCTGAAACGAGTCGTCGAGGCGTCCGAGCATGGCGTTGAAGTTGTGGGACATTTCCGCCAGTTCCGGCGGCATGTTTTCTTCAGGCAGCCGCGAGTTCAGCGATTGCGCGGAAACACCACTGGCCACCGCGCTGATCCGCCGCAACGGGCGCAAGCCGCTGCGTGCCGCCCAGGCGCCCAGCAGAGCGGTGGCCAGGGCTGACAGGCCGACGGTCAGCCAGATCAAATGCTGCATGCGTTGCAGGAAGTGTTGGTGGTGGGTGATGTCCAGCAGCAGGGTCAGTTGCGGTGACTCGGGTTTGTCCGCGAAAAGCGGCGCATTCAGCACGCGGTAATCTGTGCCTTCATGGCTCACCGTCGACAATCCGGGTTGGCGCGGCAATGCCTGGGGAATGTTGGTCGAGCTGTCATACCAGCGCTGGCCGTCGCTGCCGGTGATTCGCAGGGACAGGTCAGCCTGTCGACTCAATTCCTCTGCCAGCTTCACCTCGCTGTCACTCGACTGAAGGTCGTGCAGGGCCCGACGCAAGCCAATCAGCTTGCCGTCCAGCAGTTGCTGGTCGAGTTCAACGAAGTGCGCCTCACTGGCGCGACTGAACAGCACGCCGGCGAACAACGACACCACGGCGGTGCACGCCGCAAACAGCAGCGCCAGGCGGCTGCTCAAGGAGAGACGGCGCATCAGACGGGGCGCTCTTCAAGGACGTAACCCATGCCGCGCACGGTGTGAATCAGCTTGTTGGGGAATTCATCGTCGATCTTCAGGCGCAGACGCCGGATCGCCACCTCGATGACATTGGTGTCGCTGTCGAAATTCATGTCCCAGACCTGGGACGCAATCAGCGACTTGGGCAAAACTTCGCCCTGACGGCGCAGGAGCATTTCCAGCAAGGCGAATTCCTTAGCGGTCAGGTCGATACGCTGGCCGCTGCGTTCGACCCGGCGCCGGATCAGGTCCAGGCGCAAATCGGCCAGTTGCAGGCTGGTCTCCTGGGGCGTGGCGCTGCCGCGACGCAACAGGCTGCGGACCCGGGCCAGCAGTTCGGAGAAGGCAAACGGCTTGACCAGATAGTCATCGGCGCCCAGTTCGAGGCCGTGAACCCTGTCCTCCACGGCGTCACGGGCGGTCAGAAAAAGTACCGGCGTGTCCAGGCCGGCGCTGCGCACCGCTTGCAGAATCTGCCAGCCATCACGACCCGGCAGCATCACATCAAGAATCAGCAGGGCATATTCGCCGCTGAGGGCCAATTGCTGGCCGGTAGTGCCATCGGCCACCAGTTCCGTGTTGAACCCGGCCTCGGCCAGGCCCTGGCGCAGGTAATGGCCGGTTTTCGGTTGGTCTTCGACAATCAGCAGTTTCATGGGCGACTCATGGCAAGTGGAACGAACGCTTTATACCGTGGCAAGCATTGGCACAGGGCAACCTGACAAAGTTGTAATCTGGCTGTCAGGTTGCGGGCAGTGGCAGCAGTTTAGAGTTTTGCCCATGCTGAGCCTTATCTTGTTGGAGTATGACGATGTTTTTACGCAAATCCGTGGCGCAAATCGTTTGTTTGCTGGCGCTGAGTTCACCGGTGTTGGCGGACGCCGGGCATACCTACGATTTCGGTCAGCCGGCCCCGGCGGCCAAGGCGATCCGCAGCATCGAGGTGGTGATGGAGGACATGTCCTTCACGCCGCAGGCCATCGACGTCAAGGCCGGGGAAACCGTGCGCTTCGTGCTGGTCAATAAAGGCCAGTTGTTGCATGAGCTCAACCTGGGGGATGCGGCGATGCACGCCAAACACCAGCAGGAAATGTTGCAGATGCAACAGAGCGGCATGCTGACGCCCACCGGCATGAAGGCCATGGACCACGGCAACATGGCCGGCATGGATCACGGCAAAATGGACCACGGCATGAAGCATGACGACCCCAACAGCGTGCTGGTGGAGCCGGGCAAGACCGCCGAGCTGACCTGGACCTTCAGCAAGGCCACCAATCTGGAATTTGCCTGCAATATCCCCGGTCATTACCAGGCCGGCATGGTCGGCAAATTGACTGTCAGTCAGTAAGCACTCAAAGGCGGGAGCAAAGGCTGATAGAATCCGCTGATTCTTCAGTCAGGTTTCCGCCATGCATCCCGCAGCCGAACATTCGCCGCTGGGCAAGTCCAGCGAATACATCGCCACCTACACGCCGTCCTTGCTGTTCCCGATCCCGCGCACCGCGAAGTGGGCGGAACTGGGCCTGACGGCGCAAACCCTGCCTTATAAAGGCGTGGACTTCTGGAACTGCTTCGAGCTGTCCTGGCTCCTGCCTTCGGGCAAGCCGGTGGTGGCGATCGGCGAATTCAGCATTCCGGCGGATTCGCCGAACATCATCGAGTCGAAGTCGTTCAAGCTGTACCTCAACTCCCTGAACCAGACGCCGTTTGCCGATACCGCGAGCCTTGAGGCGACGCTGGCCAAGGACTTGTCGGCGGCTGCCGGCAAGCCGGTGGGCGTGCGCATTCGCAGTCTCCAGGATGTCGAGAGCGAAGGCGTCGTGGCCTTGCCGGGCGTGTGCATCGATGAGCTGGATATCAGCGTCAGCAACTATGAGCATCCACGGCCGGAACTGCTGCGTTGCGATGATTCGCGCATTGTCGAGGAGAGCGTGCACAGTCATTTGCTCAAGTCCAACTGCCCGGTCACCAGCCAGCCGGACTGGGGCAGCGTGGCGGTGGAGTACCGTGGCGCGGCGCTGGATCACGCCAGTCTGCTGGAGTACATCGTCAGCTTCCGCCAGCACTCGGACTTCCATGAGCAGTGTGTGGAGCGGATCTTCCTTGACCTGCAGCGGTTGCTGAAGCCGGAGAAACTGACGGTGTATGCGCGTTATGTGCGTCGTGGCGGGCTGGATATCAACCCGTACCGCAGCACTGAAGAGGTGCAATTGCCGAACCATCGCCTGGTCCGTCAGTAAAAACAAAAGATCGCAGCCTTCGGCAGCTCCTACGATTCAAGGTGTAGGAGCTGCCGAAGGCTGCGATCTTTTTTGCATCAGGAGGGTTCAGATCCCCATGTTGGCCAAGGCCTGCCCGATGTTGCGCAGGGTGCCGGCAAGGGTAGGGTGTTCGAGTTCGAAGCGTTCCACGGCCAGGTTGACGCCATCGGCGAGGCTGGAATCCTGGGTTTTGGTTTCGAGTTCAAGCTTCAACTCGATCTGTTGCATCAGTTCGTGTAGCTCGGCGCGTTCGGCTTCAGACAATGGAGGATTCTGTTCCAATTGCTCGCGCAGGGCATTGAGCTGTTCTTGCAGTTCGCGGGCAGGCATGGCGTTCTTCCTTCTTTAATCGATAGGCACTGGCATAGACCATGGCGGCAGGCCAAAGGTCGATGGCTTACCTTTAGATTAATCCACTCGCGCCCAATGTGCATGATCTCGGTCAGGGCTTTTCGCCCTTGAGCCGACGCAAGCTGATATCGGCCAGGCAGGTGTCGAGTTCACCGAGGTGATCGATCACCGAATGCACGCCCAGACCGAACAGTTGCATCGTCGCCTTGGCGCGTTTGATATCGCGCTCCTGCGGGGTCAACGCTTGCCATTGCTCGGGCGCCAGCCCGCACAGCGAGCCGCAGGATGCCAGGCCGATGGTCCACAACCCGGCATTGAGCCCCGCTTGCAGCAAGCGGGGTTCGCCGCTCACCAGCACGCAGCCGTCGAGTCGCTCGACGTTCAGGGTCATCAAGGCTTGCCAGCAGGCATTCGGGGCGGGCCATGGGTTGTTTGTTGCTGGATGTTGCGAGGGCTTGATCCATTCCGGTAGCGCCGCGGCCAGGGATTGGCTGAGGGCAGGGGGCAGTTCATCGAGCCAGGCGCAGGGGATTTGCTGGCGCTGCAAGCTGCGCAGGCTATCCAGTGCGCCGGGTGTGGCCTCAGCGTGTTCGGCCGAGTGGCTGCCGTGCCGGTGCGTGTGCGCGCCGAAATCCACCAGGCAGCCACTCAGGCCGAACAGTACGGCGGTCAGGCTGGGTGCGGTTTGGGGCAAGGCTTCGGCGAGCGGCATGTGGACGTCCCTGAAATAGCCTGAAGGCTAGTGGGCGACGGTGACAGTTGAATGACATGGATGTGAATCGCTCACACTTGGCGCGATTGTGTCTGTGTGGATCTCGTGCAAAGTGCGTTAAACGGCGTTTACGTCTTATACTTGCCAACTTATTGCCTGGGCCAAGTGCCCGAGCCGGTACAAACCAAGGAGTTTTTTTTCTATGCGCTGGAGCAATCATCTAGCCAGGATTTGTGTATGCGCCAGTGTGATGCTGGTTCCGTTCGTTGCCCAGGCAGCCACGGAAGAGGATCCTTGGGAAAGCGTCAACCGCCCGATTTACAAGTTCAACGACGTGATCGATACCTACGCGCTCAAACCCCTGGCCCAGGGCTACCAGTACGTGGCGCCGCAGTTTGTCGAAGACGGTGTTCACAACTTCTTCCAGAACATTGGTGATGTGCGCAACCTGGCCAACGATATCCTGCAGGCCAAACCTCACGCCGCAGGCGTTGATACCGCGCGAATCATTTTCAACACCACTTTCGGTTTGCTGGGCGTCATTGATGTCGGCACCAGAATGGGCCTGCAGCGCAATGACGAAGACTTCGGTCAGACGCTGGGTTACTGGGGTGTCGGCAGCGGCCCTTACGTGATGCTGCCGCTGCTGGGGCCAAGCACCTTGCGTGATGCACCGTCCAAGTACGTCGACAGCTATACCGGTGCTTATCGTTACGTAGACGACGTTCCGGTGCGTAACTCGTTCTACGCGCTGGACATCGTCGACACCCGTGCCAACCTGCTGTCGAGCGAGAAGCTGATCACCGGCGACAAGTACACCTTCATCCGTAATGCGTACTTGCAGAACCGCGAATTCAAGGTGAAAGACGGTCAGGTCGAAGACGATTTCTGATTTCGACCGGTAAACTGAAAAAGGCGGCCATCAAGGTCGCCTTTTTTGTTTGCGAAGACCCGCATGCGAATGAAATCGCGCTTTTCGCCGTAGTCCCGAGCGGTTTGACTCATGGGTTCGATCCTTCCATTGGGTTACGGATTTGCCTGTTCTTATAACTCTCGGTGATTTGACAAATAAAGACGTCAAGCGACCATCGGCGTGAGCTTGAAACGCCCCGCGGATGGGAGTACCGTCTGCGCCTTAGAAGGGCACCTCTGGTGTACATGTGTGTAGGGCAAATGCCCGAAAGCGGTGCGACAGAGAGGCTAGAAAGCGAATCCAGTAGTCAGTGCCGGGCCAAAGTCCCCGCCTGCTACGCCAACCTAATTCTGGCGCCGTTTGCCCACATGCCAAAAACCAGTGCCACGCTGCTGATAATCGATGATGACGAAGTAGTGCGCGCGAGCCTCGCCGCCTATTTGGAAGACAGTGGTTTCAGCGTCTTGCAGGCCAGCAATGGTCAGCAGGGTCTTCAGGTATTCGAGCAAGACAAGCCCGACTTGGTCATCTGCGATCTGCGCATGCCGCAGATGGGCGGACTCGAACTCATCCGCCAGGTGACCGAGCGATTACCGCAAACCCCGGTGATCGTGGTGTCGGGTGCCGGCGTGATGAACGACGCGGTCGAAGCCCTGCGCCTGGGCGCGGCGGACTACCTGATCAAGCCTCTCGAAGATCTGGCCGTGCTCGAGCACTCTGTGCGCCGGGCCCTGGATCGTGCGCGCCTGCTGCTGGAGAACCAGCGCTACCGCGAGAAGCTGGAGAAGGCCAACCGCGAGCTCGAAGCCAGCCTGAACCTGCTCCAGGAGGACCAGAACGCCGGTCGCCAGGTGCAGATGAACATGCTGCCGGTCAGCCCCTGGACCATCGACGAGTTCAAGTTTGCTCACCAGATCATCCCGTCGCTGTACCTGTCGGGTGATTTCGTCGATTACTTCCGGGTCGACGAGCGCCGGGTCGCCTTTTACCTGGCGGACGTTTCCGGTCACGGCGCCTCTTCAGCCTTCGTCACCGTGCTGTTGAAGTTCATGACCACGCGCCTGCTGTTCGAATCCAAGCGCAGCGGCACCTTGCCGGAATTCAAGCCTTCAGAGGTTCTCGGTCATATCAACCGGGGCCTGATCAGTTGTAAGCTGGGTAAACACGTCACAATGGTCGGTGGAGTCATCGACGAGGAGACCGGTTTGTTGACCTATAGCATCGGCGGTCATCTGCCGTTGCCAGTGTTGTACACGCCAGACAGTGTTCGTTATCTGGAAGGGCGTGGTCTGCCGGTGGGCCTTTTCAACGAAGCCACCTACGAAGACCATGTGCTGGAACTGCCACCGACGTTCAGCCTGACGCTGATGTCTGATGGCATTCTGGATCTTTTGCCAGAACCCACACTCAAAGAAAAAGAGGCGGCGTTGCCCCAACGGGTCAAGGCTGCGGGCGGCACCCTGGATGGGTTGCGGCAGGTTTTTGGATTGGCCACGCTAGGGGAGATGCCGGATGATATCGCCCTGTTGGTGTTGAGCAGGAATCTTTGATGAGTACTGGTAGAATCCAGTTCGCCGAGCAGGATGGCACCTTCGTCCTGAAGTTCGTCGGTGAAGTTCGCCTGACCCTGTGTTCGGCGTTGGATGCGACTATCGAGCGGATCTTCAGCGCGTTGAATTTCAACGCGATCGTGATCGATCTGACCGAAACCCGCAGCATCGACAGCACCACGCTTGGCCTGCTGGCCAAGCTGTCGATCCTGTCGCGGCAGAAGGTCGGCCTGCTGCCGACCGTCGTCACCACCCACGAAGACATCACCCGTCTGTTGCAGTCCATGGGCTTCGAGCAGGTGTTCAACATCGTCGACAAGCCGGTGCCATGCCCGGAATGCCTGGACGACCTGCCAGACCAGGATCAGTCCGAAGAAGTGGTGCGGATCAAGGTGCTCGAAGCGCACAAGATCCTCATGGGCCTGAACGACACCAATCGTGAAGCCTTCCATGACCTGGTGAATGCGCTCGAACGCCATTGATCCCCTGTAGGAGCGAGCTTGCTCGCGATGGCGTCCTGACAGTCACCACACATACAAAAAAGGGCGAACCTGTGAAGGTTCGCCCTTTTTGCATTACACCCACTCAGATCACAGCTTGGCCTGCAACAATGCCTCGAGCTTCTCCTGATCCCGCGCGAACTGACGAATGCCTTCAGCCAGTTTCTCGGTCGCCATCGCATCTTCGTTGGACAGCCAGCGGAATTGCGATTCGTTGAGGCTCAGGCGCGCTTCACCGGCATGGCCTGGCGCCAGTTTGCGCTCCAGCTTGCCGGTATCCGCGGCCAGCTTGTCGATCAGGTCCGGGCTGATGGTCAGGCGGTCGCAGCCGGCCAGTTGCTCGATCTGGCCCAGGTTGCGGAAGCTCGCCCCCATGACCACGGTCTTGTAGTCATTGGCCTTGTAGTAGTTGTAGATGCGCGTCACCGACTGCACGCCCGGATCATCCGCGCCGGTGTAGTCGTTGCCGTTGGCTTTCTTGTACCAGTCGTAGATACGGCCCACGAACGGCGAAATCAGGAACACCCCGGCGTCGGCACAGGCGGCCGCCTGGGCAAAGGAGAACAGCAGGGTCAGGTTGGTCTGGATGCCTTCCTTTTCCAGGATCTCGGCAGCGCAGATGCCTTCCCAGGTGGAGGCGATCTTGATCAGCACGCGGTCGCGGCCAATACCGGCCTTGTCGTACAGCTCGATCAGGCGATGCGCACGCTTCAACATGGCATCGGTGTCGAACGACAGGCGCGCATCCACTTCGGTGGAAATGCGGCCCGGGATCACTTTCAGGATTTCTTGCCCCACGGCCACGCCAAAACGGTCGCTGGCCAGGCCCACATCGCCCTTGCAGTCATTGACGCTGGCGTTCAGCAGCTCGGCATACGCAGGAATGGCCGCGGCCTTGAGCAGCAGGGAAGGGTTGGTGGTGGCGTCCACGGGTTTAACGCGAGCGATAGCTTCGAAGTCGCCGGTGTCGGCAACCACGGTTGTCATTTGTTTGAGTTGTTCCAGCTTGGAAGTCATGGGCGTGCTCTGTCCTATGGGTCTGATGACATTACCCGAGCGCTGACAGCCACTCAAGGGCGTGTACGTGTATAGACGGCCCCTGCGGCAACAACCTGAAAACGGTTGTTTGAAAGGCGGGGCGTGGTATTGATGAATACGATGCCGAAACGCGGCACAGGTTCAAAGCAACTGACCGTCAGCGCGCCGTGGACGTAGCTCCTACTGCGGATTCAACTGAGTCGAGACGGCCATTTTCGCCGGTTTCGCTTGGCCGTCGGAGGTCAGGAAACCGAAGTTTCTCTCACGGTCGTTGTTGCCCGTTTCACTGTTTTTCCACTCGTAGATCGATGTCAGCGGGATATCGAGCTTCTTGACGTCGGCGATGAAGGTGCTGATTTTGCTGGCCTGCGCTTCGATCCCGCCGTTTGAGCTGAGGGAGGGAACGCCCCATTCACTGATGACGCCCGGTAGATTGAAGTTTTGCTGAATAAACACCTGGGCCTTGCTGATCTGCGCGCCGGACATGCCATAGGGGTGATAAGAGATCGCACTCAGGCATCGGGGGTATTCACTGACGATTTTCTTCAACGCCAGTGCTGAAGTCGTGCCCGCACTCGGTGGCCGGGCGAAGCCAAAGCCGATCAGCGGCGTCGATTGCGGTTTGTCCTGCAGCGACTTGCACAGGGCACTCATGAACGGAACAAAGGTCGTGTCGATATTTCGGGTTGGCCAGTACTTCGCCAGGTCCGGTTCGTTCCATATTTCAATCGCGACGAGCTGCGCGCCGTATGACTGCTCCAGCCCTTTCACCGAACTGGCGAACGATTCGCCCGCAGCAACGAGTTCGCTGGTGTTGTCGGGGGCGGAGGTCAGCGCCTTGGTCGAGCGTACGGTCATCAGTACCGGCAGATCGGCGGACTTGGCCGCGGCAAAGGCGTCGCTGATCTGCTTTTGATACGCCGCGCCGCCCAGGCTGTTGGTCCATACGCCAAAGCGCACGAATCCGAAGCCCGCGGCCTTGATCTGCTGGGCGTCGGTGGGGGAGAAGGTCTGGATCTTCACCTGGACACCGATGGTTTTGTTAGCGGCAAGCAGGGGGAACAAGTCACTGGCGCCAACCTGGCTGGCTGCACCCAGCATTAACAGGGTTGAGGCGGTGAGCCGTTTGAAACGTGCTGATTTCATGCCTGCACTCCTGGCGGGTAATGACATTTTCCAATGGTTGATTCGTTACTTTCATTTGGATGCTCGCGAGGGTGCCAAGTGCGCGAATGTTATTTTTTGTCAGGTAGTCAGTTTCGGAAAATCACAGTTATTTTTGGTCCGGTAATTCTGGTTGGGTGGCTTTTGAGGGCTGTGGTACTTAATGCACTTGTATTAACAGGGCGAATCTATTTCTCAGTGCCGCAAGGTCTTGTGGGTTCACTAAAGCCCACTCGAAATGTTGGCATATTGATATTACACGGGAAAGTAACCTTGTTCAGAAAGATCCTTGTCGTCTGCGTGGGCAATATCTGCCGAAGTCCGACAGCAGAAACTTTGCTGCGTAACGCGCTGGCCCCTTCAGCGATCACGGTCACCTCGGCGGGCCTTGCCGCGCGGGTTGGCGAGGCCATGGAACCGTCGGCCCTCCAGGTTCTTGAAGACCACGGGCACAACGCCCAGGGGTTTAAGGCGCGGCAAATTACACCGGACATCGTCAATGAATCAGACCTGATTCTGGTCATGGAAAAAGAGCATGTAAAACAAGTACTGAAGATTGCCTCTCATGCCAGGGGCAAAGTGTTTCTGCTCGGCAAGTGGCAGAGCGAGCGAGAAATACAGGATCCGTATCGTCAAGGAAAGGCCGCTTTTATTCATGCCCATGCATTGATTGAAGATGCTGTTAGCTCATGGGCGCAGCGCCTCGGACATTGATGAATATTCTTCAGATCAGTGAATGGTAAGAACAGACTTATGCAGTTACCGTCAGTAATCGGCACCCGTGACAACGATCAAGACAGCATTGATCTTCTCGGCATATTTGGCTCTTTGATTGACCAGAAATGGTTGATCGGCGCGCTCACCGGCGCCTTCATGGCGACCGGCGTTGCCTATGCGGTTTTGGCAACGCCCGTGTACCTGGCGAACGCGCTGGTGCAGGTCGAGCCGAAGAAGAACGACATGCTCGGGTTCTCCGATCTCAACAGCATGCTCGGCGGGCAATCGCCGTCGGTGACCGAAATCGGCATCATCAAGTCCCGCGCGGTGATCGGCAAAACGGTCGATGATCTTCGCCTTGATATCGACATCACCCCCAACACCTTCCCGGTCATTGGCGGTTTTCTCGCCCGACGTTATCGCGGCGAGACCGAGTTCAGTGTCGCGGCACCGCGCTTGGGCCTGAACAGCTACGCCTGGGGCGGTGAGCGTCTGGAGATCAGCCGGCTCAATCTGCCGAAAGAACTGCTGGGCAAGAAGCTCACGTTGATCGCCGGCGAGCAACATCGATTCCAGTTGTTCGATGAAAACGACAACTTGCTGGCCGAAGGCGTCGCTGGCGAAGCGTTCAAACAGGACGATGTAGAGGGGTTGATCGCTCAGTTGTCGGCAAACCCTGGCACGCGCTTCGAAGTGGTGCGCAATCCACGGATCGTGACCATCCAGAGTTACCAGGATGCGCTGGATATTTCCGAGCAAGGCAAGGAGTCGGGGATCATCCGTTTGGCCCTGGCCAGCAGCGACGCGGCCGAGGCGGTGAAAATCCTCAATAAAATCGCTTCGTTGTATGTGCAGCAGAACGTGCAACGCACGTCGGCGGAAGCGGCGCAGAGCCTGGAGTTCCTGCAAGGCCAGTTGCCGCAGGTCAAACGCGACCTGGCCAAGGCTAGCGATGCGCTCAATGGTTATCAAACCCGTGGCAAGACGGTCAATATTTCCCTCGAAACCCAATCGGTGCTGGAACAGGTTGTCAGCCTGGATACGCGTATCTCCGAACTGAAAATGCAACAGGCGGAGATGGATCGCAAGTTCACCAAGCAGCATCCGGCGTATCGCGCGCTGATGACCCAGATCGGCGAATTGACCCAGCAGCAGAAGGCGCTGGAGGGCAAGGCCCAGGACCTGCCTGCGACGCAACAGGAACTGCTGAACCTGACCCGCGACGTGGAAGTGGCGTCGCAGATCTACACGCAACTGCTGAACAAATCCCAGGAGCTGGACATCGTCCGGGCGGGGGCGGTGGGCAACGTGCGATTGGTCGACACCGCGGATGTCGACCTGACCAGCCCGGTCAAACCGAAAAAAGCCTTGATCGTTCTGATTGCCACCTTCCTCGGCGCCTTTTTCGGCGTTGCGCTGGTGTTGCTGCGCAAATCCCTGAGCCGGGGTCTGGAAGGTCCGGAGGCCATCGAGCAACTCGGCTTGCCGGTGTACGCATCGATTCCCTACAGCGCGTTGCAACAGGAAGAGGACAGCAAAAAAGGTCGCGCCCGGGACGGCGCGGACAAGCCGGCGTACCTGTTGGCCCTGCGTAACCCGACGGATCTGTCCATCGAGTCGATCCGCAGTTTGCGCACGTGCCTGCACTTTGCCGGGCTGGATTCGACCAACAACCGGATCATGATTTCCGGCCCGAGCCCACAGGTCGGCAAAACCTTCGTTTCTTCCAACCTCGCGGCAGTCATGGCGCTAAGCGGACAGCGGGTGGTGCTGATCGATGCCGACATGCGCAAAGGCCATCTGCACAAGACGCTGAACACACCGATTACCAATGGCTTGTCGGACCTGTTGGTCAAGCGCTGCAGCATCGAGCAGGCGATCAACAAAGTCGAAGTCGACAACCTGCATTTCATCAGCCGTGGGCAGGTTCCGCCCAATCCTTCCGAGCTGCTGATGCACGCCAATTTTCGTGAGCTGCTGGCGCAACTCAGCGAGCTGTATGACGTGGTGATCATCGACACGCCACCGCTGCTGGCAGTGACGGATGCGGCGATTGTCGGTCGCGACGCGGGGATCAGCCTGATTGTCACGCGCTTCGGGGTGAACCCGGCCAAAGAGATCGAACTGACGATTCGTCGATTCGCCCAGAACGGCATCGAGTTGAAGGGCGCGGTGTTCAACGGCGTCGAGAAGCGTGCGGCCAGCTACTACGGCAACGGTAGCTACGGCTATTACAACTACGAATACGCGTCCGACAAATCCTGAGTGTCAGCGATTGTCCTTTCATGTTTGAAGTGGGTGAGTTGTGAAAAAAATACTGCACGTGGCAGAGACGATCAAAGGTGGCGTCGCGACGGTGATCCGCACGATTTCGGCTTCGCCCGAAGGCGACGCGGCAAGCTATGAGCTGGTTTACCTGGTCCCCCAGGATCAGGAAAAGGAACTGCACGGGATTGCCGGGCAACAGATCCGCACCTTCGCCAGGACCGGACGCAATGTGCCGTCGTTGCTGCGCTTCGCCTGGCGACTGACCCAGGTGATGCTCAAGGAAAAACCCGATGTCGTGCATTTGCACAGCACCTTTTCCGGGGTCATCGGGCGTTGCGTGTGCGTGCTGTTGCGACCTTGGCGCAAGCCGAAGATCGTCTACTGCCCCCATGCCTTTTCGTTCCTGATGGAAAGCTCGCCGACCAAGCAGAAAGCCTACGCGTGGATTGAGCGGGTATTGCAGAAGGTCACCGACGTGATCATCTGCGTCAGCCAGTACGAACTCGACAAAGCCGCGCGGTTCGGCATTGAGCGCAAGCGCATGAAGCTGATCTACAACGGCATTCATCACAAGGATGACGCGCCGAAAGCCAACAGTCCCGAGCCCATTCACCTGCTCTTCGTCGGCCGTCTCGATTATCAGAAAGGCTTCGACGTGTTGCTCAAGGCTTTCGCCAAAGTCCAGCGCAGTGACCTGAAACTGACGGTGGTTGGCAGTGCCGTGAACGAGGATTCGGTCGAGTGCCCACCGATGGAAGGGGTTGAATACCTGCCGTGGGTGACGCCGAGCGAAGTCCAGGTGCTTTACCAGAAAGCCGATGCGCTGATCGTCCCGAGTCGCTGGGAAGGCTTTGCCATGGTGCCGCTCGAGGGCATGGCCATGGGCTTGCCGGTGATTGCCAGCAACTGCACGTCGCTGCCCGAACTGGTCACCAACGAGGTGTCCGGCTACGTCTTCCCAAGCGGGGATCACCAGGCGCTGGCCGATGTGCTGACGATAATCCAGAAGCCGCGGTTGCTCGACCTTGGCAACGAAGGGCGCAGCATCGTCCGCGAGCGCTTCAGCGCCGCGTTGATGATCCGCCAGACCTATGACCTGTATCGCGCCCCCACTTTTTAAGTAGAACTCAAGCATATGAACGTAACGATTTTGCATGGCTACAGTGCGTCCAACTCCGGTGACGGTCTGCTCGTGGATCTGGCCATTGCCCTGGTCCAGCGAAACTTTGGTGACGACACCTCGATCAGTGTCGTGGCCTCCGATCCAGAGTCCTTCAGCTACTTGCCGCACAAGCGTTTTGACGCGCCGGTCATGGCGGCCAAGGGGCTGGGGCGGGTCAAGCAGGCGGTGTTCCTCAACCAGTCCTACGCCGGTCTCGCTGAGCTGTTGAAGAAAACCGATTTGATCGTCGGCGTCGGTGGCGGCTACATGCGCTCCAAAAGCGCCTTCGAACACATCAAGTTGAAACTGGGCCACGCCAAGCAACTGGAAACCGCAATCCTCAGCAAAGTGCCGTCGGTGTACCTGCCGCAAAGCATCGGACCGTTCCACGGCGAGAGCAGCAAGATCGTCGAGCATTACGCCAGCGCCGATGCGGTGTTCGTGCGTGACAACAGGTCGTCGGCGATTTTCGATGCCTGTGAAAATGTCTACCGCGCGCCGGATCTGGCGGTGCAGTCGTTGGCCAGCAAAATCCTCATGCAGCCCAAGTTCACCCGTTGCGCGTCATCGCCGGCAACGGTGTGTGTGGTGCTGCGCAAGCCGCCGGAGTGGAGCAAGGAGAAGAAGGTCGCCTACGTGGCCAACTTGAAGTTGCTGCTGCAGCGCTTGAAGAACAAAAGCAAAGTGGTTTGCGCGGTCCAGAGCGCCGTTCGCGGCAATGATGACGGTGCGTTCTATCGCGAATTGGGCATTACCGAAGACCTGCTGCCGCTGAAGGCGACGCTGGCCAAATATCAGCCGGACCTGGTGATTTCCGTGCGCCTGCACGGCGCCATCGAATCGCTGCTGTCCGGCGTTCCGGCGTACCACATCAGCTATGAGCGCAAAGGCTTTGGCGCCTATCAGGACATGGGCGTGGAAGACTGGGTGATCAACGGCGGCGACATTAATGTCGACACCATCATCGACACGGTCTACGCGCCGAACGCACTGTCCAGTTTCGGCAAACGCCTGACCGACACCTGCCGCGAGATCGAGGCGAAAACCGTGGCCATGGACGACATCATCAAAGGTATCGTTCGATGATATTTCGGCTACTGCTTCGCGGCGGGGCATTGGGCGCGAAGTTTTTGCTGGTGCTGGCGATCACCCATTTCCTCGGTTATGAGGCGCTGGGTTTTTACGGCGTGGTGGTCGCCGCCTCGTTGATTGCGTCGAAGTTCTACAGCGTCGGTTTCAGTTCCGAAATCAATCGGCTGATCAGCGTCGGTGGCAGTTCGCGCCGGGTCGTCGACAAAGTCCTGCTGCTGTACCTGGCCGTGGGGCTGCTGCTGTCGGTGGCGACGGTGTTGGTTTATTCGCTGTTCCAGGACGTCGAGGCAACGACCGCGCTGATCCTCTGCGTGACGCTGGTTCTGCTCACGGAACACCTGTCGTTCGAAATCAACTCCTTTGTGTTTTCCGCGCAGAAAGCCACGGCCGGCGCGCTGCTGTTTTTCATCAAGACCGGCCTCTGGGCGCTGTTGGCGGTGGGCGGGATGATGCTCGGCTGGGTGTCCGGGATCGCCAGTGTGCTGTGGTTGTGGGTTGTGGCCAACGTGCTGGTGATCGTCGCCGGTTACCTGATTGTGGTGAACGTGCACAAGGGCCGGGTGAGCGGGACGCTGGCCACGGCAACCGTGTGGAAGGCCGGATTGCCGTTCTATCTGGGCACGGGCTTGATCGCGTTGAGTCAGTACGCCGAGCGCTTTCTGATTATCGACATCGAACCCTACGCCAGCCTTGGCAAGTACGTGTACGCCTGGTCGGCGGCCAATACCTTGCAGGCGCTGTCCTATGCGGTGGTGGCGGTGGTTGGCATTCCGGTACTCGCCAAGCGTTTTCAGGCGGATCAACAGCCGTTCACGGTCCGGCAATTGTTCGTCAATAAATGGGTAATGCGCTCGCTGGTGGTGTCCGCTGCGGTGGCGGTGCTGATTTATCTGTTCTTCAATGTCGTGCTCGATTACGTCGCCACGAGTGTTCCTCGTCCGGACAACGCGATCCTCGGCGTGTTGATTTTTTCCTTCGCCCTGCGTGCCATTGGCGACATCGTCTGGGGCGGTTTGATTGCCTCGAAAAACAGCCGCGTGTCACTGGCCAGTGCGGCGATCTGCTTGCTGGTTTCGGTGCCGGTCAGCTACGTCCTGATCAAGCACTATTCGATCTACGGCGCTGCCTGGGGCAACGTTTTTGCGATCATCGTGCAGCTCGGCGTGATTGCCGTGTTGACCCGTGTGACCCGGCCGAAAGGGGCTTTGGCATGGGGTTGAAGCTGCCGTGCATCGAGTTTCGCGGCAAGAAACTCGACTCGTCGATATCGTTCCTGATCCTGTTCACCGGGTTGTTTCTGTCAGTGGCCATGCCGCTGTTGGTCCCTCGCGATCCTGGCCCGGATGCCATGACCTTGTGGTCGTCCTACGCCCGTGCCGACAACTGCAATTTCTGGAACCCGTTCTCGCCGGATCGCTCTTCCTACGAGTGTTCGGCATTCCTGTTGCGGCCCACCGGGATCAATCTGACCAATGCCTGGGCCTACGGCATGTTCTGCAATTTTTTCCTCACGGCGATTCCGGTGGTGGTCTTCCGGCGCATGCCGCTGGCGATCTTCGGCACGCTGTGTCTGTGGGGCATCGTTCGCTCGTTCTTCCTTGAAAACCTGACCAAGGAAATCATTGTGTCAGTGGCGGTGTTGAGCATTTTGCTCAGCTCGTTGACGCGCAAATATCGCGGCGGATTTTTCTTCTCGGCGGTGATCTACGGCGTGCTGATCCGGCCCTACTGGATTCTGTTTTCACTGTCCTGGGTCGGCGTCTGCGTGATGAAGAAGTATGTCTCGCGCTTCACCTTCTTCCTGATGCTGTTCCTGTTCTACCTGGCGGTCGCCATGGCGATCCAGGTGGCGCTCGGGTTTCCGGTGTCGTCGATTCGCGCCAGCAACAACGAACTGCGTACGGCGGGCGAAGAGGGCTCCAAGTCGTTGATCGTGTCGTGGCTCAGCGGCAGCGACTTCGTCTCGCAAGCACTGGACTCGATGATCATCTTCTTCCGGCTGTCGTTCCCGGTGGAGCTGATTTTGCTGTCCGGGCCGGGCCAGGTGATCTTCGTGGCGTTGATGATCATGACCGCGCTGTTGCTGTTCAAAGTCATCACCTCGACCGATTACAAGGGCGCGCCGATCCAGACCAAACCCAAGGAACTGATCGCGATTCCGCTGGCATTTTTGCTGGTTCAAGGCCTGTTCGAACCGGACTTCGGCTCCTTCGCTCGGCACTTTTCGATGGTGGTGCCGGTGTTGTTCGTTGGCCTGGGATTGATGTTGCGGGCGAACAAGCCGGTGCAGGTTGAATCAAGAATTCTGAATTGAGGCAGGTGCTTTATGTCGAGCAAGAAAAAGTCCCTGGAGATCGAAACCCTGCGTGGCCTGGCGTGCCTGCTGCTGGTGCTCTACCACGTCATCGGCCCGTTGGGCGGCGGCTTGAAAATAGACCTGGGGTCGCCGTTCCGGGTGATCGCCGACTCGATGGTGTATGTGCGCATGCCGCTGTTCACCTTCATTTCCGGCTACATCTACTCCATCTACAAAATCCGTGGCAATGACTTTTCCGCGTTCTTCAGCGGCAAGGTGCGACGGCTGATCGTGCCGTTGTTCTGCGTCGGTGTTCCGTTCTCCGTGTTGCAGGCGGTGGGGCCGGGTGTGAACAAGGACGTCGGTGTGATCGACGCGTTGTTGTCGTTCTGGGTGCCGATCAACCACTTCTGGTTCTTGCAGGCGGTGTTCATCATTTTCATCTTCGTCGGCCTGCTGGAGTGGCGTGGTTTGTTGCGTTCGGCGACGCGCTTGTATCTGCTGTTTGCCTTTGCGGCGGTGCTGTTTTTGTTACCTCCGTTCAAGCTCGATGCGTTCGGCATTAATGGCGCGATCTACCTGCTACCGTTTTTTGTGGCGGGGATGATTGGCCAGGAAAATGTCGATGCGGTGAAGCAACGGTTCAAGGTGATCGGGCCGTTGGTGTTTGTGTTGATCTCGCTGACGCTGTTGTACGTGGCGGCGGTGGATCGCGAGTTGATCGTCGATCGCCGCAGCCTGATCGGTTTGACCGTGGGTTGCGTGTCCTGCATTGCGTTGCTGTCCAGTGACATGCGCTCGAAGTGGCTGACCTGGCTCGGCGGGTATTCCTATGGGATTTTCCTGTTCCATGTGTTGTTTGCCGCCACTTCGCGGTTTGTCCTGGGGCGTTTGGGCGTGAAGGACGAAAGCCTTCTGGTGCTCGGTGGCTTGGCGTGTGGCTTGCTGGGGCCGGTGGTTCTATCGATGGTTTTCAGTCGATTCAACTTCACCTCCGTGCTGTTCCTGGGTGAGCGTGCGGCGGCTAAAAAACCGCCGGAAAACGTCGCCCCGGTGCCCCAGACTTGAGGTTTGTCCGAGTGAAGGAAGCGATGCATGTTGGCAATTGATGACGTCCAGCCTGTTGCGGCGTCAGTGGTCGAAGTCGGTGACGCTCGCGAACGGTTTGGCCTGTGGCGCGAAGGGAAGGGCGGGAAGGTTCTGGCCATCTCGGTGATCGGCGACAGCTACAGCGCCGGGCAGGATTTCTATCTGAACAAGCTGGTGCAGCGGCTGGCCGGGGAGACGGGTTTCGCCGGTCCCGGCTATGTCGGCTTCAACCATGGCGCGGCGCTTGGCGGCACGCACTTCAAATACACCCGCAGCAGTGAAAAGTACTTCGGCGGCGACTGGCAAGTGTCCGCCCTCGGCCAGGCCAGCCCCGACAGTCGCACCCTTACCGGAGGGCCCGGCGCCTGGCTGCAGATCGATGCCAGCCCGACACCGGCCATCAACACGGCTGTCACCCAAGCGAAACTGCTCTACCTCGGCAATGGCGAATCCAATGAGGTGCGCTACCGCTGGGCACCGTCGCAATCCTGGCAGCCATTGACGCTCGCAGGCTCAGGAGTTCAGGAGCTGCCACTGCCAGGCAAATCGGCAGCGAAAGACTGGTCGTTTCGGCTGGAAGTGGTGAAAGGCGCGCCAACGCTCTTCGGCCTGTGGATGAGCAACGACCGGGGCGGCGTGCGGGTGTCCAAGCTGGCGGCGTCCGGCGCGGCGTCTGCTGACTTCTATCACAGCGATAGCCGTTGGCAGGCGCAGTGGAAGACGGTGGTGTCGAAGATTCCCGCCGACATCTACCTGATCATGCTGGGCGGTAACGACCAGGGTTTTGGCGTGAAGCCCGAGCAGTACCTGAAGAACATTCAGGGATTGGTGGGGATGGTCCGCGAGATTCAACCGGCGGCGAGCATCAACCTGATCCTGCGTCAGGACACGACGCGTTCCAGCGCTTACCCGATGTCGGCTTATGCGCAAGTCCTGGAACCCTGGGCACGCAAGGAACACCTCGGTTACGCCAATCTGCAGTGCGCGTTCGGCGCCGACTTCAAGCGCTATGCCGCCACCATGATCGGCCCGGACAAGATTCATCCGGTTCCGGCCACGGGTGGGCAAGTGATCGCTGATTATTTCTATCGCTGGATTGTTGGCGGGCAGGACCGCTGCGATGCGGGCTTGATGTAGGAGCTGCCGCAGGCTGCGATCTTTTGATTTTGTTTTTCCAGATCAAGTTCCAGATCAAGTCAAAAGATCGCAGCCTGCGGCAGCTCCTACAGAGAGCTGCGGCAATTTTCGAATGTCTCCAGATGAGCGAGCAACTCTGCGGTTTTAAGCGGCATCAGTTGCGTAGCGCAACGGGTCTCCACGTTGATGACGATGGCCGGGTCGTTGCAGCAAATGCGCACCCGGAATCGCCAGTCGCTGAAAATCACTTTCAGTCCATCGCGGTCATCGATTTCCAGCGCCTGCCCGCGGTAAAGCCTTTTCAGGTGAGCGAGGAGGGGATAGGGGTCGAGCATCGGCCGGCGGATGTCTCCGGAAGACGGAAACATACCGATTCGTTCCACCAGCAGAGTGGGGCCGAGCCAGGACTCGTTGGCGCTCGGCAACCGCTGATGTCGCGATATCGAGGACATCACCCCGAGGTTGCCCACCTCCATTTCAATGTATGCCGAGAGCTTTTTAATGTTCATGGTTGGCCTGCCTGAATGAAGAGTGGGCGTCGGGTGCTGGAGCCGTCTTAGCGGCCCTTGAGGTACACGTTTTCGTAGCAGAAGTTGGTCGCCTGCAAATAACCCTCGGCGTCGCCGCAGTCGAAGCGCAAACCCTTGAACTTGTAGGCCAGCACACAGCCGTTCTGCGCCTGTTTCATCAGCGCGTCGGTGATCTGGATTTCCCCGCCTTTCCCCGGTTCGGTGTCGGCGATCAGGTCAAAGATGTCCGGCGTCAGAATGTAGCGGCCGATGATCGCCAGGTTCGACGGGGCGTCCTGCGGGGCCGGTTTTTCCACCATGTTGTTGACCCGGTAGATCCCGTCGGAGATCGGCTCGCCGGCAATCACGCCGTACTTGTGGGTCTGGTCGCGGGGGACTTCCTGGATGGCCACGATCGAGCAACGGAATTTCTTGTAGAGCTCGATCATTTGCGTGAGGACGCCATCACCTTCCAGGTTCAGGCACAGGTCATCGGCCAGTACCACGGCGAAGGGTTCGTCGCCGATCAACGGGCGGCCACTGAGAATGGCGTGGCCCAGGCCCTTCATTTCCACCTGGCGGGTGTAGGAGAAGGTGCAGGTGTCGATGAGCTCGCGGGTTCCGGCCAGGAACTTCTCTTTCTCGGTGCCGCGAATCTGGTGCTCCAGCTCGTAGCTGATGTCGAAGTGGTCTTCCAGCGCGCGCTTGCCCCGCCCGGTGACGATCGCCATGTGTTGCAGGCCGGCGTCCCGTGCTTCTTCGACGGCGTACTCGATCAATGGCTTGTTGACGATCGGCAGCATTTCCTTGGGCATGGCTTTGGTCGCCGGCAAGAAACGAGTGCCATAGCCGGCAGCGGGGAACAAACATTTACGAATCATAAAAGTATCCTGGACAGTCATGGAACACAGCCAACGGGTGCGCGCAATAACGAGTGATTGCAAGTTTCAATGTTTATTGAAGGCTTACTTTAATACCTGAGTATGGCCACTAGTGGCAAATAGCAATGTGCGGATAACACGACAATGTTATGAGATGTCGGGTTGATAGTTGTTGGTTATTTTTAGTCGGTATCTGTTGATAGTGGTGCGTGCGTCGGAATGCTAATAAGTATCCCGCAATACAGTTTGGCCTGAAAAAATATTTATTGCCAGTCGTTGAACTAATTTTGTTTTGGGTTGTTGTCGCTCTTATTTGTGTGGTTCAGCACACACCTTTAACAAGAGGCGCTTGACACGCAACTTCGCACTTTTCCCACTATGGACCGCGCTATGAAAATTCTGGTAACGGGTGGAGCTGGATATATCGGTTCGCACACCACGCTCGCACTGCTTGAGGCGGGCTATGAAGTTGTTGTGCTGGATAATCTTTGCAACAGCAGCGATGCGGCATTGCACGCGGTGGAAGCCATTTGCGGCAAGAGTGCGCTGATGATTCGCGGTGATGTGTGCGATCGGGCCTTGCTGGACCGGATTTTCCAGCAGCATGCCATCGATGCCGTCCTGCACTTTGCCGGTCTCAAGGCCGTGGGCGAGAGCGTGCGCAAGCCGCTTGAGTATTACGAGACTAATGTCAGCGGCAGCATCACGCTGTGTCAGGCGATGGCCGCTGCCGGGGTGTTTCGCCTGGTGTTCAGTTCGTCGGCCACGGTATACGGCGAGCCGGAGCAGATGCCGATCCGCGAGGACTTCCCCACGGGCAACCCGACCAATCCCTACGGTCAATCCAAGTTGATCGTCGAAAATGTGCTGCGTGACCTGAGCCTGGCCGAGCCGCGCTGGAGCATCGCGCTGTTGCGTTACTTCAACCCGATCGGCGCGCATGACAGCGGTCATCTGGGCGAAGACCCGAGTGGCATTCCGAATAACCTGGTGCCCTACATCAGCCAGGTGGCGGTTGGCAGCCTGCAAGAGTTGTCGATCTTCGGCAACGATTACCCCACGGTCGACGGAACCGGGGTACGCGACTACATCCACGTCGTGGACCTGGCAGACGGCCATCTCAAGGCCTTGCAGTCCATCGCCGGGCGCACCGGCATTCATACCTGGAACCTGGGCACGGGCGATGGCTACAGCGTGTTGCAAGTGCTGCGGGCGTTCGAGCAGGCGTGCGGTCAGCCGGTGCCCTATCGAATGATGCCGCGTCGCTCGGGTGATATCGCCGAGAGCTGGGCCGACCCTTCCAAGGCGCAGAACGAGTTGGGCTGGAAGGCCACGCGCAACTTGCAGGACATGGTCACGGATACCTGGCGCTGGCAATCGAATCACCCCAAAGGCTACCTGGGATGATGGCGTTTTAGCCTAATGTTATTTCCGGTCAGGTTGTTAGATATCGTCGGGAAAATACACTGGCCATGCCTTTTGCAAGCCCGTAGATATAAACCTGCCGTTCGACTTTTATCAGTTGGGTAAGGCTGTGAAAGAACGACGGATCTTGTTCGCACTTTTCGCGGACTTGAACTCTACCACCTCTAACGTAATGCCCGATTTCGATCAGGTTGAATGTTAGAAAGGAGTTGATATGAAGAAAGTGATGGCAATTGCCCTGTTGACGATGTTGAGCAACTGGGCGTCCGCGGTAGAAGCGCCGCTTACAACTGCGACCAATGTATTGGGTAACGTGGCGGCGACTCAAGCCACTGCAGCCAGTACTGCAATGGTCGCCAGTGCTGTAGCGGCGTCCAACAGTGGTGGAAGTGCAAACGGCGGTACGACGGGTACGACAGGTACCACGGGTACAACCGGTACGCACAACTAACTGAAACACCTGTTGGTGCAGTACAAGGTCGCCCGATGCAAATCGGGTGACTTTGTTTTTAGATTCGCCCTTGAATAGCGTAGTGCCATTATGACTCGTAGTTTTTCTCTTTTAATGTTGGCAAGCATCGCTTTACAAGGTTGCATGTTTTCCCCCGGCCAATACCTGAGCACCAGTGATATCACACGCCAGGGCGCCAGTGAGAGCAGCCGGGTCGAGCTCATTCCGATCACGCCCAAGCTCATCTCCATGAACAGGGCCACGCAAAAGCGTGAGTCCGTGCCGGCAGAATTGCTGTCGGCCCCGGCCGAGTACCGCATCGGCAGTAACGATGTCCTGTACATCACGGTCTGGGACCACCCGGAGCTGACCGCACCCTCCGGCGCGCAACAGCAGATTGATGCCAACGGTCGCCTGGTCCGTGCCGATGGCACGCTCTACTACCCGTTTATCAAAGAGGTCCAGGCGGCCGGTAAAACCGTCCAGCAACTGCGATCGGACATCGAAGAAAGGCTGTCGGCCTTCATCGCCGAACCGCAGGTGGATGTCGCCGTGTTGCGCTTTTCCAGTCAGAAAGTCGTGGTGACGGGCGCCGTTTCGAAGGCCGGTCCGCAACCGATTTCCACCAACCCGCTCAGTGTGGTCGAGGCCCTCGGTTCTGCCGGCATCGATACGGCGAGTGCCGACTTGTCCGGTCTGTTGCTGACGCGAAACGGGCGGGTCTACACGCTCAATCTCGACACGCTCAACCAGCCGGATTCCGAGTTGCAGAACGTCTACCTCAAGGGTGGCGATCAGTTGTATCTGCCGTACAACGACAAAAAGCGCATCTACGTCATGGGTGAGGTCAACCAGCCCCGCGCACTGAGCTTCAAGACCGCCACCATGAACCTGTCCGATGTGCTGGGCTCGGTCGGTGGATTGAGTCAGACCACCTCCAACGGTAACGCCGTGTACGTGATCAGGGGTGTTGAAAACCTCGATGTGGAGCCGGCGAAGGTCTACCAGTTGCAAGCCCAATCACCGACCGCCATGGCGCTGGCCACGCACTTTGAAGTACGTCCCCAGGACGTTGTCTACGTCGGTCCTGCCAACGTGACTCGCTGGAATCGCTTCGTCAGCCAATTGGTGCCGTCGGCAGCGATTGTCGGTACGGGCGCTTCCGCGGCGAAGAACATGAGTGAAGTCAGCAGCAACAGCAATTAAGGCCGGGTCCGATCGTGAGAACGTTGAATGTTGGCGTCTGCTTGATAGCGGCCTTGATGTTGTGTGGCTGTAACCCGCTGATGGTCGCTTCGATGACCAACCTCAAATCAGCGGTGTCGGGGCCGGATGAGCTGGACGTGACGGCGGCCCAGGTGGCGGATGTGCGTTATCCCCAGCTCAAGCTGACCACGCCGTCCGGTTCCGGCGTGCTGGCGCTGGTGCGTGAGCGCGGCGACCTGCAGTTCTGGGTCGCGGGTGGCAAACAGGTTCTGCTTATGCGCGACGGTCTGGCGGTGCGCAGCATCGGCCTGGGCCTGGGCGGCGATCTGGACGGCACGCGCCTCGCTGACGTCTCGCCCTTCAAGCAAGGCCTCCATCAAGTGCCCGATGGCTACACCAGCCAACGCTGGATCGATCTCTACCAGGGCCAGGAAGTCGGGGTGACCTTGAACAGTCGCTTCTCCCGCAAATCCATGGAAACCCTGGAAATCCTCAACAAGGAATACGCCGTGCTACGTGTCGATGAGCAGATTGACGCGCCGGCCATCGGCCTGCGTGCGACCAATCGTTACTGGGTCGATCCCGTTGACGGTTTCATTGTGCAGAGTGAGCAGCAACTGACCTCGCAGTTGCGGGTCAAGATCGTGCAACTGACCCCTGATCGCAGGCATGCCCGGTGAAGCGGGTCAGGGCTCTATCGGCGTGCCTGCTGCTGATCACTGGCATCAGCCATGCAGCGGTCACCGTCACCGGTGACGTTGCCAACCCGGGGGCAGTCGAGCTGCCGGCTGGCGGGCGATTGCTGGACGTGATCAGCGTTGCGCAGCCCAATGCCGAGAGTTACTGGTTGGCGGGCGTATTGCTGCGTCAGTCCCTGGTCGAGCAACAGGCCCGGCTCAAGGCCGGGGTGCTGTTCGATCTGGACGTGCTGCAGCGCATGGCCGTGCTTTTCGACAGGCCGAGCCGCGCTGCCCTGGCGGTGCGACTGGCCGAGCAAGTCAGGCGCATGCCGGTCACCGGGCGCCAGGTGGCTGTTCTGGACCCGGTCGCCGTGGAAGTCGGTTTTGCCCGCAACATTCGCCTGGACGACGGCGACCGCCTCATCTACCCGTTGCGGGTCAACGAAGTCGAGGTGCTCGGCGCTGTCGCCGAGTCGTGTCGGTTGCCCTATCAAGCGCTGCAAGAGGTCCGCGATTACCTGCAGGGCTGCACGCCGCTGGTCGATGCGGACGCCGATTACCTGTGGTTGATCCAGCCCAACGGCGTCACCCGGCGCGTCGGCATTGCCCACTGGAATCGCGAGAGCGGGCAGATACCTGCCGCCGGCAGCAAGATTCTGGTCCCGGTCAAAAATGATGACCTTGATCCGCCTATCCCTGAACTGAATCAGCAGTTGGCCGAATTTATTGCCACGCAGCTGGCTGAGGTGGTTCGTTGAATTTACGTTTTGCAGCCGTATTGTTATTGCCGTGTGGTCTGGCTCATGCAGAACCACGCATTACCCAGAATGATTTCGGTGGCGCGGGCTTGTTGCAAACGCCGACGGCGCGCATGGCGCCGGCCGGTGAGTTGAGCCTGAATGCCAACCGCACCGACCCCTACAGTCGCTACAGCGTTTCACTTCAGCCACTTGAATGGCTGGAAGGCTCGTTTCGCTACACCGCGATCACCAACCGCCCCTATGGCCCCGAATCGTTGAGCGGCAACCAGAGCTACAAGGACAAGGCGGTCGACCTCAAGGCCCGCCTGTGGGAAGAAACCCATTGGGCGCCCGAGGTGGCCTTGGGCTTCCGGGACATCGGTGGTACAGGCCTGTTCTCCAGTGAATTCGTGGTGGCCAACAAGCGCTACGACAATTTTGATTTCAGCGCCGGGATTGCCTGGGGTTACCTGGGCAATCGCGGCGACTTCGAAAACCCGCTGGGCTACATCAGTGATCGCTTCAAGACCCGGCCCGACAGCGAAGGTACCGGTGATGTCAACGCCGGGGCCTATTTTCGCGGCAGCCCTTCCTTTTTCGGCGGCGTGAGCTACCAGACACCCTGGGACCGGCTCAGCCTGAAACTCGAATACGAAGGCAACGATTACAAGCACGAGCCGAAGGACAACGAGATCAAGCAGGACTCGCCGATCAACCTCGGCGCGGTGTTCAAGCTGACTGACTCGATCGACGTCAGCGCAGCGTGGGAACGCGGTAATACGGCGATGTTCGGCGTCACCTTCCACACCAACTTCGTCAGCCGCAAGGCACCGGCGAAGACGTTCGACCCGCCGGCTGAACCCTTGCCAGCGAAGGCGCCAAGCCCCGGGGTGGATCAGGTCAACTGGGCCGATGTGTCCCGGCGCCTGCAGCAAAATGCCGGGTACAAGGTCGAGCGCATCAGCCAGCGCGATTCCGAGTTGATCGTGTATGGCGAGCAGCAGCGTTACTTCCATTCGGCCAAGGCCGTAGGCCGGGCGAGCCGGATTCTGGACAACAGCGTCAACGAAGATATCGACTGGTTCACCGTGGTGAACAAGCGCTACGACCTGCCGCTTGAAGAAACCAGCGTGCCTCGGCAAACCTTCCGCGAAGTGATCAACAACGAGGAGCCGCTGCAAACGCTGCACCGCACCACCGAAATCAATCCGGCGATGCCGCACAACGAGAAAACCCTCTACACCGAAGCGATGCAGCCATTCGCTTATGGCGTCGGTTTGGGCTTCAAGCAGAACGTCGGTGGCCCCGATGGCTTGCTCTATCAGTTCAGCGCCGACGCGGACGCCGAGTACCGCTTCAACCGCAACACCTGGTGGAGCGGCTTGCTCAGTGCCAACCTGATCAACAACTTCGACAAGTTCACCTATGACGCACCCAGCGGCTTGCCCCGCGTGCGTACGGACTTGCGCCAGTACATGACCACGTCCGATGTCACCATGCCGTTGTTCCAGTTCAGTCATGCCGAGCAGTTGGACAAGGACCTGTATGGCATGGTGTACGGAGGCTACCTGGAGTCGATGTTTGCCGGCGTCGGGGGCGAGGTGTTGTTCCGTCCGACCGGCGAGCGCTGGTCGGTGGGCGCGGACCTGAACTACGTGCGCCAGCGGGAGTTCGACCAGGGGTTTGGTTTGCGTGATTATTCGGTGCTGACCGGCCACATCACCGGCTACACCGACTTGCCCTACGATACGCTTGCAGCCGTCAGCGTCGGGCGTTACCTGGCAGGCGACTGGGGCGGCACGCTGGATATCTCGCGGGAGTTTTCCAACGGCGTTCGGTTTGGTGCTTGGGCAACGATCACCACCGCAACCGGCCCTCAATACGGCGAAGGTAGTTTCGACAAAGGCATTTACCTGTCCATTCCGTTCGACGAACTGATGAGCATGTCGACCATGCGCCGCGCCAACCTCGTCTGGTCGCCGCTGACCCGGGACGGCGGTGCACGGCTCAATCGCAGCTACCAGTTGCACTCCATGACCGACAGCCGCGACGACGACATGTTCTATCGCAACTTCGAGAAGATCACCGAATAACCTGTGGGAGCGAGATTGCTAGCGATGGCGTCGGTACATTCAGCATTGATGTTGACTGACCCGACGCCATCGCGGGCAAGCCACGCTCCCACAGTGGTCATTTGGCGACCCGGAGATCCAGGCAGCACCCAATCCCCTGTGGGAGCGGGCTTGCTCGCGAAGGCGTCAGCGCATCCAGCATTGATGTGACTGACCCGACGCTTTCGCGGGCAAGCCACGCTCCCACACTGGTCTTTTGGTGATCCAGAAATCCGGGCAGACACCCAACTCCCAAATCACAGCCACAAAAAAGGGGACTTGCGTCCCCTTGCGGTGTTGCCTTGTGCAGCCCTAAACCATCAGTAGATGTCTTTCGACAACAAGGTGAACGGCGTCTTCACCAGAATCTTCAGGTCCAGCCACAACGACCAGTTGTTGATGTACTTGAGGTCGATCTCGACACGCTTCTGCATCTTGTCGATGGTGTCTGTCTCGCCACGGCAACCGTTGATTTGCGCAAGGCCAGTGATGCCCGGTTTGATTCGATGGCGCGCCATGTAGGCGAGAATCTTCCCGGAGTAGTAGTTGTTGTGCGCAATGGCATGAGGGCGCGGGCCGACCAGTGCCATCTGTCCTTGCAGCACGTTGAACAGTTGCGGCAACTCGTCCAGCGAAGTGCGACGGATGAAGCGTCCGACGGCAGTGATACGCGAGTCGTTACGGCTGGCCTGCTTGACCTCATGGTCATCGTGCACACGCATGGAACGGAACTTCCAGACCTGAATCACCTTGCCGTTCCAGCCATGGCGGTCCTGCTTGAAGAATACCGGGCCAGGGGAGTTGAGCTTCACCGCCAGGGCAATGACCAGCAACACCGGGCTCAGCAGGATAATGGCCAGCAGGGCCACGCTTTTTTCCACCAGGCTTTTACTCAGCGCGGCAGTGGGCCGGCTGGTCAGCGGGCTTTCGTTCAGGTAGATCGCCGGCAGGCCGTCCACGACTTTCACCGAGTGATTGAGCAGCGTCAGGCTGTTCAAGTCCGGCACCCAGACCACGTCAACGTTGGCATCCAGCAAATCGACGTACATGGCTTCGATTTTTGCCGCTTCCGACAGGGGTAGCGTGATGTACAAGCGACGGATGTCATGGGTCTTGATCAGTTCCAGCAGGTCCTCCTGGGCGCCGACGATGCGCGGTGCGCCCGGCTCCAGGGAGGGAAGGGCACCGTTGCTGACCAGGCCCACCAATGGCAGGTTTTCGAGGTCGCTCAGCTTGTTCGCCAATCCCAGCGCCAGTTCACCGGTGCCGACGATCAGGGTTTTATGCTCGCTTTTACGTGACCGCTGGTAGAACTTCGAGAACGCATGCAGCGGCGCATACAGCAACGCCTGGCCGAGGAAACCGTACACCGCCCAACCCAGGATGACTTGCCGGGAAAACAGTTCATCGGCCTTGCAGATAAACGCGATGCAGGCCAGCGCCGCCATCGTCATCGACCAGCCCATGAACAGGCGTCCCAGCCCTGACAGATAATTGTCTCTTTTGCGGTACACACCGCTGAACGTATAAGCCGGAACCGAGGCCAGTACGGCGAGCGTTGCGCACATTCGGTAATAGAACTCGACCGTTCCAGTGTGCCGCTCGGCAAGTATGAACAACAGAGAAACTACAAAGCCCTGTGCCAGCGCCCATTGCCCCCAAAAGGTAAGTCCCTTGAGGCCGGTGTTTCGATTGATACTAAGAGTAAGATCCATACAATATCCCCAAAAGACGTCCATTCAGGTTTCGACAGTTGAAATCCGAGTTGTTAAGTAGACTTGTTATTGTTGTTGTAGCGAGTGTCCTGAGGTAACAACGTCGATATGCCGAACTGTCGTCAGTCAATAGACTAAGTTATTGGCGGAGATGCTGTCTGACGAGTTCTAACAAGATGGCAAAGTGCCAACTATCAGGATTTTAGAAAAGGTCGAGCGTTAGAAAAGGTCGAATGGAAGGAGGTGAATAATTAGAGTGGTGTTTGGTATTGTAGGAGGGGTGGGGATGAGGGCGGTCTGACTAGCGCGGGGGTTGAAACCAAACAGAGTGCTCTTTTTATTGTTGTAATCGCACTGTTTCTGTTTGTTTTATTCGCTAAAGGTGGAGGTGTTTACGCCACGACTTCCTGGATCAGGCAATAGCCACGATTTCTTACTGCACGAAACAGTCGCTCACCGTTACTGGCCATTTTGAATTTGTCTTGCAGCCGACTCAGACACATTTCCAGGCCGCGATATTGTTCCGGTTCCCTGCCGATGCTGAGGATCAGTTCGTCCCGACTGACGACGCGCTCTTCATGGTGCAGCATTTTCTTTACCAGCGCGGCTTCCAATCCGGTCAGGCTGATCTCGACGCCCTCTTTTACCAATGCGCTTTGATCCTTGTCGAGTTGCCAGGCTTCGCTGTAAGGAGTGTCGCCCTCGATGGTTCGCGCAATGTCGTTGGCTGCCCCGGCTGTTGCCGGCATGCTGTGGAATGGATTCGTCGATTGTGCTGCCAGCCATTCGGATTCCAGGGTGGCCAATAGTCGCTGTGTATCATGTTCGATACTGCGCGCGACGTTTTTCCTTGAAACGCTTGGGTAGCTGAACTCCATCAGCACAGGAGCGGAAGAGGGCGAAGCAACACCTTCAATAAACATTTGTGCCTGGGAGGTGCCAAACGAGTTGAAGCGCTCACTGGACAGGATGGTCTCAAGTTCACGCTGCGACGTAGTGCTGTGGGTCACGACGACAAAGTATTTCCTTGGGAGGGTTGTACTAGTTTCCATGTCTCTCTCCTGAAGTACACACCAAATTTGGCTAAAAGATGATCGGCAGGGGAGCAATGACTCCCTGGGAAGTAGTCGAAAGGCAGGGTCTGGGCCCAAATTTGGCCCTCGATGGGTTCCACTCGATCTGCTGCTATAGAATAAACTTTTATTGTTATGGTTCGATGTTGCCACGGTCATGGAATCGATAAGTGCCTTTGGTATGAAATACAAAAAAACCGATGAGGTCGAGATCTTTGTGTCGTCGAGAAAATCGCCTCTTTAGTTGCTGCTAAAGCGCCATCATCTCTGTATGTCAGGGGGTTGAAATCAGACCTCTCATCAACCGGTAACCATGCCCCCGGATGCTCTGGATGGCGTTTGTGCCATACATGTCCTTGATTTTTCCACGAAGGCGGCTGATCGATTTTTCCAACGCCCTGGGGTCATAAAAGTTGGTGTTGAGCCCCATGATGTTGGCGATTTCATCGTGACTTAGTATGTGGTTACTGGTTTGCGCAAAGGCTTCCAGGATCTTCATTTCTGCAAAGGAGATGTCCAGCTTCTTGCTGGTGCCCAGTAGACAAATACGGGTAGGGTCCAATATCAAATTGATATCTCTTTGCCATTCTTCACTGCTGAAGAACTCGGCGAGCAACTCAGAGCTTTCATCGGAAAGGGTATTGAACTTGATACAGTAGTCGGCCCCGGCAAGATAGTACTTGATCTTGTTGTAGGTGCCTCGGCCCGTGATGACCGCGCAGATGATGGGTTTCAAGTTGTCGGTGCGCAGGTTTTCCACTAGCGCTAGGCTTTCCTCGAGGGCCTGGGGGCTGTCGATGATGATGAAGATGGCGCGATACGAACCAGAGCGTTCATTCTTCTTGAATGAACTAGTGTAGGAATTGGCCTCTAGTGCCATATCGGTCCGCACATGCCTTGCGACTAGCGCTCTAAAATGTTCAGCCACGCCACGGGTACGACCCAGAGTGAGAACTCCGGGTTCATCGTTTGTCTGGCGCTGGCTTCTAGTCGCTAAGTTCCCTGTAAGCATCATGCATTGACTCGAATAGGTGCTGACATCGGGATGTTAAAGCACCGGTTCTCATCTGTGACTGACAATTGGTAACATTTACGCGAATTTTAGACGTGGCTCCCGAGTTTTATAACAATACTTAAGCTTTTCAAGCTTTTAGTTGATTTTCTCGGCGAACTGAACTAGTGAAATAGCGTCGTTAGATGGTGGCAATATGGAATTGTGCCACTATTTTGAAACGATGGCGATTATTTTTTTATGTCCTTTTGCCACTGTTTGGCCCACTACGTGCCACCATTCATGCCAAGGTACTGAATCCAGTAAGAAACACAAATAGTGTGAGAGCGATCACACTTTATTGAGTGGCGAGACTTTTTTCCACTAAATACCTAAATATATTTTCGAGGTGTTCGTACTCGGACGATTATTAACATGGCTTGAGTGTGTCTTTTGATAAGACATATTCTCCCTCGCTACATCAGGTAATGGGTGTGGATGTCTCGATTGTTTTGCTTGAGCTACTCAATATCTGAGTGCAGTTGACGGATCGTTCCCAAAGAACGGTCTGACGGAGGATTGATGGATTTCTGGACCCTTTTCAAAGTGTTGATCTTGGGCGCGGTAGAGGGCCTGACTGAGTTTTTGCCGATCTCCAGTACGGGCCACCAGATTATTGTTGCGGACTTGCTGGAATTTGGCGGTGAACGCGCCATGGCGTTCAATATCATTATTCAGCTGGGCGCAATTCTTGCCGTTGTCTGGGAGTTTCGCCGCAAGATTTCAGAGATCGTCAAAGGACTGCCGACCCAACGCAATGCACAACGATTCACCCTGAACTTGCTGATCGGTTTTCTTCCGGCCGTGGTTCTGGGTGTCTTGTTCGCCGACCAGATTCATCACTACCTGTTCAACCCGATCACCGTGGCAGTCGCATTGGTCGTGGGCGGCATTGTCATGTTGTGGGCGGAGCAGAGGGACCACGTGGTGCACGTCGACCATGTCGACGACATGCGCTGGCCGGATGCGCTGAAGGTAGGCTTCGCGCAATGCCTGGCGATGATACCGGGCACTTCCCGCTCCGGATCGACCATTATCGGCGGCTTGCTGTTTGGCCTGTCGCGCAAGGCCGCCACTGAGTACTCGTTCTTCCTGGCGATGCCCACCATGGTCGGTGCCGCGGTGTATTCAGGCTACAAGTACCGGGAGCTGTTCCAGACCGGCGACCTGCCGGTTTTCGCCCTGGGCTTCGTCACAGCGTTCTTTTTCGCCATGATCGCCGTACGCGGCTTGCTCAAGTTCATTGCGAACCACAGTTACGCCGCCTTCGCGTGGTACCGGATCCTCTTTGGATTGTTGATCCTGGCAACCTGGGCATTCGGTTGGGTGAACTGGACGGCGGCGGCCACCAGCTGACAGGCGAGCCAGGCGGGTCAAACCGCCTGGCTGAAAAGGCGAGAACGACCGGGCATTAACGCCCTTCAAGCAACTCCGCAGCTTGATCCAGCAAGGCCAGGGGGTCCTTGGCCTTGTGGATATCCACCGACAACAACTGCCGAAACTTGCGCGCCCCCGGGAACCCGGTGCCCAGCCCCAGCACATGGCGAGTGATGTGGTGCATCGAACCGCCCGCATCTATGTGTGCAGCGATATACGGCCGCAGCTGCGCCAGTGCTTCGGCACGCGTGATCACCGGCGCCGTGCTGCCGAACAGCTGCTGGTCTACCTCTGCCATCACATAAGGGTTGTGATACGCCTCGCGGCCCAGCATCACGCCGTCGAACGTCTGCAAATGCTCGTGGCAGGCCTCCAGCGTCTTGATCCCGCCGTTGAGGATAATCTCCAGCTCGGGAAAGTCCGCCTTCAACCGCGCCGCCACGTCATAACGCAGGGGCGGGATGTCACGGTTCTCCTTCGGCGACAACCCCTCCAGAATCGCAATCCGCGCATGCACGGTAAAACTGGTACACCCGGCATCCCGCACCGTGCCGACGAAATCACACAGCTGCTCGTAACTGTCCCGCCCGTTGATCCCGATACGGTGCTTGACCGTCACCGGAATCGACACCGCATCCCGCATCGCCTTCACACAATCGGCCACCAACTGCGGATGCCCCATCAGGCACGCGCCGATCATATTGTTCTGCACCCGATCACTCGGGCAGCCGACATTCAGGTTCACCTCGTCGTAACCATGCTCCTGCGCCATGCGCGCACACGCGGCCAGGTCCAGCGGCACACTGCCGCCGAGTTGCAGGGCGAGCGGATGCTCGGCTTCGTTATGCCGCAGGAAACGCTCGTGATCGCCGTTGAGCAGGGCACCGGTGGTGACCATTTCGGTGTAGAGCAGGGCGTTTTTCGACAATAGGCGCAGGAAGAAGCGGCAGTGGCGGTCGGTCCAATCCATCATGGGGGCGACGGAGAAACGGCGGGAGAGCGGGGCGGGTGTGGCGGTGGTTACGGACATGGGGGATCTGGAATCGGTGAGGCTGGGAGGTGGGGAGTTTATCAGGATTGGGATTGTGGGGCTTGGGAGTCCGAATACGAGTAATCAAGTCTGTTTAAATCAGCACGAAAATGTCAGAGATTTCCCGCAACGCGCGTCCCCATCGCCCACATTGCACTCCCTCAACTACACGGATAGCCTTTTTGCGTCGCTGCAAATTCAGCGACAAGGGTGTGGAAGCCCTTCACAAGATCTAGGCGCACAGTGCGCCACCTGAATTTAAGCAGGCGCTTTTTTCATGTCTGCTGTTAAATTATGGCGGCTGTGCGCGGGGCACTTTCGGGTGCGCCGGGTTCCTAGATCCCCGGTCTTCCACACCTGCGCACAGCTGCCACCCCATCATGTGGAAGTGATGCTGGCAGTTCCTTTGGTTAATTCTAGGAACTCACACGATGAAAAAGATCACGCCTGATCCTCCGGAAATCGCAACAGCTTCCGATTCTCTCGACCTTGGTCAACTCTCCGCTGACTCTCAGCGGGTTGTCAGCAAGCGTCTACGAAACCCGAATCACGCTGACCCCGTCTGCCATGTGTTCACCATTCTGCCCAACGTCGGCACTGAAACACTCCTGTGTCACGCCTGCGAGACCCTTGCATCGTTGAACGTCTTGACCACTGATCTGGCTTGCAAGCTAGAAGGTTCAACACGCAGTTTGGCGCTGTCGATTCAGCAACTGGCGGTGGTGGGGGAGTTGTTGGTGAATCGAGCTTTGGACAATGTCGATCCCCAAGGCAGTTGGGATGATAGATCTCCAGGTGCGCACGGTTCCTGAACCAACGCTGACTTGCCGAAAAGTTTCATGATGTTTCGTTGAGGTGAGGCATAGGATGACCACCAAAGGTCATGTCCCCCGCGCCTCAACCCACAGGAATCAAAAATGATCGCAAACCTCGTCAAAGTCTCGCTGATTGCCGGTGCTTTGTTGTTGAGTGCCTGTTCGGGTGTGAGTGCCCATAGCGATTATTCGACCGACTCGGTGCAGCCTGCCGGCTTCGGCCCGGGGCCGACCAGCAGCAACCCCGACAAGATGAATTTCCACGGCAGCGCACTCGGCAATAGCTTCGGCGAATACGGTTCAGGTTTGCTGCACGACGACTGATACGCGGCCTGCAATGAAGAAGGGCGCTCTTTATGGGAGCGCCCTTTTTTGTGCGAAAAAACGATCCGTTACTTGGCGTCAGGCACCGCCAGCCACTGGCGCAGAATCTTCTGGTAGTTGCCTGACGCCTTGGCCAGGTGCAGCCACTGATCGACGTACAATTTCCAGGTGATGTCGTCGCGGGGCAGCAGGTAGGCTTTTTCGCCGTATTGCATGTAGTGCGTGGGGTTGACCGCGCACAGGCCCGGTTTGAGCTTCTGCTGGTACAGCGCCTCCGATGCGTCGGTGATCATCACGTCGGCTTTTTTATCCAGCAGTTCCTGAAAGATGCTCACGTTGTCGCGCAGTTGCAATTGCGCCTTGGGCAGGTAGGCGTGGACGAAGGCTTCGTTGGTGCCGCCGGCGGGTTCGACCAGGCGAACCGTTGGCTGGTTGATCTGTTCGACGGTTTGGTACAGCGCCTGGTCTTCGCAGCGCACCAGCGGGATTTTGCCGTCGACGTCGAGGATGCTGCTGAAGAAGGCTTTTTTCTGCCGTTCCAGGGTGACCGAGATGCCGCCCATGGCGATGTCGCACTTGCCGGCGAGCATGTCGGGCATCAGGGTTTTCCAGGTGGTTGGCACCCACTCGACCTTGACGCCAAGGCTGTCGGCCAGGGCGCGGGCCATGGCGATGTCGATGCCGGAATATTCGCCGTCCTCGGCTTTGAGGGTGTAGGGCTTGTAGTCGCCGGTGGTGCAGACGCGCAGTTGTCCCTGTTGCATGACGCTGTCCAGGTGCGAAGGTTCTGCGTGGGCGCCAAGGGAGAGTGCGAGCAAGCCGCCGAGCATCATTGCTCTTTTGATTTTCGTCATTGTTATCGGGCTTTTGTGCTGGAGTGGTTTTGAAGGGGAGAGTGTAGTGAAACTTTCACCGCTGTGAAAAATCAGCGCCCCTATAGATGGCTACCACCTTGCGTCATTACTTCAAACGTTCAGCCGCTTTGCGATAAACCTGCTCACGTTCCCGTTTATCCACGGCTACCACAAACACAGTAATTTCCTGGTCAATCACTTGATAGACCAAGCGGTAACCGCTGCTACGTAGTTTGACTTTGTAGCAGTCGGGAAAACCATGCAGGCGGTTAGCTTCAATGCGTGGATTGTTCAGGATCTCCACCAGCTTCTTTTTGAGCTGCTGTCGGACTGTGTCGCCAAGTTTTTGCCATTCCTTCAATGCACGGGCATCAAACTCAAGGCTATAGGTCATCTATGGAAACTTTTACTCGTTGAGGAGATGCAAGCCGTTCCCGCACGGTCGCCAATAGAGCTTCATCGTCTTCAGTCATCAAGACAGGCTTGAAAGGCAACTGACCACGCTCCGCCACATATTGCAGCGTCTGGCGCATCAGTTCAGAGGGCGTGACGCCGAGTTTTTCCAGTTCGAGATAGGCGCGAGCTTTGAGGTCGTCATCGATACGGATGTTGATAGATGCCATGGGGTAGATTCTCATGTAATGACATTTGTCATTACATTGAATCAAGAGTTCCTCATTGGCAAGTCCGCCGAGACGTACGGCTGATTTAGAGAAAATTCGTACTCGGGAGGGTGAAAATGCTAACCAGCAAAGATCCCACCGCCTTGGCCATTGCCCTGGCCTGGCTGGCCCAAGTTTAAATCAGTACGTAAGTGTCAGAGATTTCCCCCTGAAGATGGCTCATTCCACTTCCGGACTCAACGTCCCCAACCACGCCACCAAGCCCACAATCAAAACCGCCGCGGCCATTTCCACCACCACACTGCGCCGAAGTGCATGGGCTGCCACGCGATATTGGCCCGCTCGCAACGACCGTTCCAGCAAGGGGCCAAGATGAAAGCGGTTCAACGCCGCCAACACCAGCATCCCGGCAAACAGCAGCACTTTGATCGCCAGCAGAATTCCGTAATGGCTGAGTAAAACCTCATCGAGTTTCGGCCCGACGATGTACAGGTAGTTCACTAAGCCCGTCACGGTGATGATCACAACGACCAGCGCACCGACAAGCTCAAATCGCTTGACCGCGTCGGCCAGCAACCGTATGTGTGCTTCGGTTTGCAGGGCCCGGGGTTGAGCCATCAGGGCAAACGCGAGCAAAGCGCCGAGCCAGACGCCCGCCACCAGCAGGTGCAGGATGTCTGCCGTAAAGTGCCAGTAGCGGCGACTGCCTTCGTCCATGGCGCCATGCCCGCTCCAGGCCAGGCTGGCGAGGGCGATACCGCCGGCCGTGGCGGCGATCACCAGGCTGATCCCGGGGGCGCGTGGGTTGAGCATCAACGCCAAACCTACGACCCCCAACGCAATCATCCGCACGGCCCAGGCCACCCCGACGTCTGTCTCGAACAGCATCATCTCGATGTGAGGACGCAACTCGGCAACGTCTGATTCGCCGCTCATGGTGCTGGCCATCAGCACCATGCCGGCGCTCGACAACAATGCCCCGAGTCCGGCAAAACCCGCCAACAATCCGCGAAAGGGCAGCACGGTCCCCGAACGTCGGTCCCTTTCTTTGAGGCTATACAGCCCGAACAGCGCCACGCCATACAACAGCATCAAATCCACATACAACACAAACCGCAGCACGACGTTGGCCGAGTCGCTCATCGATCATTTCACTTTGAAGGTGACGTTGCCGGTGATCGGGTGGGTGTCCGACGACACCGCGCGCCATTCGACCTTGTAGGTGCCGGCAGCCAGGGGTGTTGTCGGGGTGATGAACATGGTCTTCGGATCGCTGCCGCCGCTGACTTTGGCCTTGACCGGCATCGGGGCGTGGGCCATGCCGGACATTTCGGTCATCAGCAGTTTTGCGCCGGAAAACTGGGTGACGAGGTTTTCGGAAAAGTGCAGTTCGATCTTGTCGGGTGGCGCACCTTCTGTGCCTTCCGCTGGGGTGGAGGTGAGCAGTTTGGGGTGTGCTTGAGCGAGGGTGCTCATGAGCAGGCCGCTGAGCAACGCGATAACAACAGCGGTGGGTTTGATGATGCGCATGCAAGGTCCTTTACCGCTCGAAGCGGTTGTTGTTGGTTTTGGGTGAATCTGTTCAGAACCACATCCGAACACCGAGCACGAGGCGGGTTTCGCTGCGGTCCTCGCTTTCGTCGTTGGCGTAGTCGGCAGTGTTGCCGTAGGTGCGGTTCCAGGTCACGCCGAGGTAGGGCGCGAATTCCCGGCGGATTTCGTAGCGCAGGCGCAAACCTGCCTCGGTGTTGGACAGCCCCGCGCCGATGCCCCGTTGCGGATCGTTTTTGCCGTAGGCGTTGAGTTCGACGGTCGGCTGCAGGATCAGCCGATTGGTCAGCAGGATGTCGTAGTTGCCCTCCAGCCGCACGGCGCTCTGGCCGCCTTCGCCAATGAAGGCCGTGGCTTCGGCTTCGAAGTTGTACAGCGCCATGCCCTGCACGCCGAACGCGGCCCAGGTTTGCGGAGCGCCGGGTTTGAAGTCCTGGCGCACGCCGCTGACGACGTCCCACCACGGGGAAATGGCGTGGCCCCACAGGGCCTGGATTTCCGCATCCTCGGTCACGCCGTTGGTGCGCTCGCCTTCGGAGCGCAGCCACAGGCGATCGATGTCACCGCCAACCCAACCGGACAAATCCCAGGCCAGGGTGCTGCCGTCATCGGCGTTCTGCCACTCGAGTTTGTCGGCGAGGAAGAATGAATTGAGCGTGCTGTCATGTACGTGGTGGCCGGCGGGATCGGCATACACCGCAGCGCGATCGGCATCGGTCAGCACCGGGATCGGCGTACGGCTTTCGCTGGGGGCGGCGGGCTGCATCTGGCCGTCGTCCATGCCTTGCATCTGGCCGTGGTCCATCTGACTGTGATCCATGCCTTGCATGTCATCGCTGGCGGCCATCGCCGTCGAGGTCGCGAGGGCCAAAAAAAACGGGGTGAATCGAATCATGGGGTGCGCCTCATTCTTCCACGCGAACTTCACGGAACATGCCCATTTCCATGTGGTACAGGAGATGGCAGTGATAGGCCCAGCGGCCGAGCGCATCGGCAGTGACCCTATAGCTGCGCCGGGAGCCGGGTGGCATGTCGATGGTGTGTTTGCGCACCATGAACTGGCCGTTCTCGTCTTCAAGGTCGCTCCACATTCCATGCAGGTGGATGGGGTGCATCATCATCGTGTCGTTGACCAGCACGATCCGCAGCCGCTCGCCGTACTTGAGGCGCAGGGGCTCTGCATCGGAGAACTTCACGCCGTTGAACGACCAGGCGAATTTTTCCATGTGGCCGGTCAGGTGCAGCTCAATGGTGCGGCCAGGTTCGCGGCCGTCCGGGTCTTCGAAGGTGCTGCGCAGGTCGGAATAGGTGAGTACGCGGCGACCGTTGTTGCGCAGGCCCATGCCGGGATCGTCGAGTTTCGGTGAGGTGGACATGGCTTGCATGTCTACCAGCGGGTTGTCGGTTTCCGAGGCCGGGTGGGACTGCATGCCGGGCATGTCGCCCATGGCCATGTTGCTGTGATCCATGCCCGCCATGCTGCCGTGGTCCATGCCGCCCATGCCCATGTCATCCATGGTCACCAGGGGGCGCGGGTCCAGTGGCGGCAGCGGCGCAACCTGTCCCGCTTTCACCGCCAGGGTGCCCCGTGCGTATCCGGTGCGATCCATCGCCTGGGCGAACAGGGTGTAGGCCGCTTCGGTCGGCTCGACGATAACGTCGAAGGTTTCCGCCACGGCGATGCGAAACTCGTCGACGCTCACCGGTTTGACGTGCAGGCCATCGGCGGCGACCACGGTCATTTTCAGGCCGGGGATGCGCACGTCGAAGTAGGTCATGGCCGAGCCGTTGATGAAGCGCAGCCGCAGTTTTTCCCCCGGGCGGAACACCCCGGTCCAGTTCGAGTCCGGCGCCTGGCCGTTCAACAGGTAGGTGTAAGTGGCGCCGCCGACGTCCGCCAGGTCGGTGGGGTTCATCTTCATCTCGGCCCACATCTTGCGATCGGCGACGGTCGAACCCCAGCCTTTTTCGCTGACGTCGTGGATGAAGTCGCCCACGGTGCGTTTGTTGAAGTTGTAGTAATCGGACTGTTTTTTCAGCGTCTTCATCAGGCCGACCGGGTCTTCGTCGGTCCAGTCGCTGAGCATCACCACGTAGTCGCGATCGTACTGGAACGGCTCGGGGTCCTTGGCGTCGATCACCAGCGGGCCATAGACGCCGGATTGTTCCTGAAACCCCGAATGACTGTGATACCAGTAGGTGCCGTTCTGCCGCACGGTGAACTGGTAGACGTACATGCCGCCGGGCTCGATACCCTTGAAGCTCAGCCCCGGTACACCATCCATGTTGGCCGGCAGCAAGATGCCGTGCCAGTGAATGGACGTGCTGTCCTTGAGTCTGTTGCGCACCCGCAGCGTCACCGTATCGCCTTCACGCCAGCGCAGCAGCGGGCCGGGGATGCCGCCGTTGATGGTCATCGCGGTGCGCGGGCTGCCGCTGAGGTTGACCGGGGATTCGCCGATGAAAAGATCGAAATCATTACCGGCCAACACCTGGGGTTCGCCGGGACTGCTGATCGCCCAGGCCGGCGTGCGCCATAACCCGAGGCCGCCGAAGAGCCCGCCGATGGCCAGGCCTTTGACGAAGGTGCGTCTTGAAGTGTGGGAGTGCATGCCGTCTGTTCCGCCCGTCAGCCTGTTGAACTTGTCGATGAGGCTAGCAGGCGGTGCCTTTCAGCAGACTGAGGCGAAGATTACAGTTTTGACAGGTTGGGCGTCGTTTTCTGGCTTGAAGTGGACTTTTCCCTTGAGGCCACGGTGTCGCCGCCGCAGTTGATGTAGGAAGAGGACTTCAGCCAGCGTTGGTCCGGGTAGTAGGAAAACAACAACTGCCCGTCCTTCATCGAATCAATCAGGCGATGGGCAATCGCCGGCCTGACGGCGGGGCAACCGAGGCTGCGGCCGATGCGGCCATTGGCGCGGGCCAGTACCGGGCTGACATAGGGCGCGCCGTGAATGACGATGGCCCGGTCAAAGGCGTTATCGTTGAAGCCGGGCTCCAGGCCTTCCATGCGCAACGAGTAACCGTTCTGGCCGCGGTAGCTTTGCTGGGTGCGGAACAGGCCGAGGCTGGTGGCGTGGCTTTCGTTGCGGTTGGAGAACAGCGTGGCCATGTTTTCACCGCTGTTGCGGCCATGGGCGACCAGTTCGTGAAACAGCAACTTGCGCCGCTTAAGATCAAAGACCCACAGGCGTTGTTCGGTGGAGGGCAGGGAGTAATCGATCACCGCCAGTCTTTGGGCGGGGGCGACACCTTGGGCGCGGCTGCATTGGGTGGCACGAACGGCCAGGGCAATCACTTTGGCGTCGGCGCCGGGTGCTGCTTTGACCAGCGCGTTTTCAAGCGAATCGGCGTAGGCTGACGTTACTGAAAGGCACGTCAGTAAAATGGCAAATAAAAGGCCAAAGCGGTTTAGCGCCATAGTCGGGTCTCATCATGATAATTTCGAGTCTAGCTGGCAGCGAGTGGAAAGCTAGCCGTTTGAAACGGGGGATTAAGGATTATCCATGGTGCAATTAACAAGGTCATTCGTCATAAGCCGCATTTTTTTTATGGGCTTTCTGATCAGCGGTGCGGCGTTTGGGCAAATTTCGCCGATTGAGCCGGTATCTGCGGCGAGCAGTGCAATCGATGTCGCGGCGCCCGACGACGCGGTCGGCCAAGCGATTCAGGCGACGCTGGAACCGCTGCGGTCGGCCTTTCCGCCGTTACTCACCTCCAGGCGCCATCAGCGGGTGGATGTCAGCCGGGTGGTGCTCGATTTCTATATGCATCGCAACTATCGCGCCGCGTGGACGGACGATCGTGACGTGGCGCAATTACTCAAAAGCCTGGAAGACACCCGGATCGATGGCCTGAATCCGGCGGATTTCCGCATCACCGAACTGGCCCAGGCCCATGAGTCGCTGGTGGCCGCCATGCCTTCCACCGCGCAACGGGCGATGTTCGACATGGCGGCGACCCGCACCTTCATTACCGCGCTGCTGCAACTGCGACGGGGCAAAGTCGATCCGTCGCGGCTGGACATTCACTGGAATTTCGATCCTGCCGGCGGCAATGCCCGGGAGGACATGAACAACCTGTTTAGCGCCCTCGATGCCCATGACGTGGCGCGTGCATTCGCCGATGCGCCTCCTCAGGAAGTGATTTACCGCAATTTGCGTGAAGGCCTGGCCCGGTTGCGCCAGGTGCACGCTGCGGGCGGCTGGCCGAAAGTGACCGAAGGGCAATCGCTCAAGCCCGGGATGGATGGGGTGGCGGTCGCACAATTGCGTGCGCGTCTGGTGGCGGGCGGTTACCTGGATGCGCACCTGTCGAAAAAAGCCGGTTACGACGACAAGGTCATTGCCGCGGTGAAGAAGTATCAGACCGAGCAATACCTGGGGGCCGATGGCGTGGCGGGGGCGGTGACGCTGGCGGCGCTGAACGTGCCGGTCGAGGCGCGGATCGATCAGGTGCGGGTCAACATGGAGCGCGCCCGCTGGCTGTTGTACAAGCTTCAGGGCACGTTCGTGATCGTCGATATCGCCGGATACAAGGTGGCGATGTACCGCGACGGTCTGCCGATCTGGCGTTCGCGGGTGCAAGTCGGTAAACCGGTGCGCAGTACGCCGGTGTTCCAGGCCGAAATCACCTACATCACGTTCAACCCGACCTGGACCGTGCCGCCGACCATCCTCAAGCAGGACGTGATTCCGAAAGTCCAGAACGATCCGGGTTATCTGGCGGCCAACCGGATTCGCGTGCTTGATCGCGAAGGCAATGTACTCGACCCGTCGGACGTTGACTGGAGCAATCCGCGAGGCATCCACCTGCGTCAGGATGCCGGGCCTGACAGTTCGCTGGGGCAGGTGGTGATCCGCTTCCCCAACGACTATGCGATTTACCTGCATGACACGCCGCACCGCGAGCTGTTTGCCAAAACGGTCCGGGCCACCAGTTCAGGCTGCATCCGCGTGGAAAACCCGCTGCAACTGGTCGAGCTGTTGTTTAACGACCCGGTGCGCTGGAACAGCGCCGGCATCCAGAAGCAGTTGGCCAATGGCAGGACCGAGAACGTTTTGCTGCCGGTGAAAGTGCCGGTGCTGTTGGCCTACTGGACCGTGGACCTGAGCAATGACGGGCGGGTGACGTTCAAGCCCGACATTTATGATTACGATGCCAGGGTGCTGCAGGGCTTGAGTCAGCCTACGAAATTGCCCGCCCTGGACTTGCGTCGCGCAGAGATACCGTTGGTGGTGACGGGGCAGAACCAACTGTAGTGAATAGACACGGACGCTGTAGGAGCGAGCAGGCTCGCTCCTACAGGATTTGTGGCACTCAACAGACTGGCATTCAGCTAATCCCCTAAAGCGCCAACCCTTGTTGCACCACCACAAGCAGATCGGTTTCAGTCAGCGCCACCGCATCCAGCTGCGCGGTGGCCTGCTCGATCGTTTGTAGCCACCAGTGTGTTTCACCGTGTTCGTCCACGGTGCGCAACAGGGCGAGTTCATTGCCTGTGGTGTGGATCTCGACCCGCCCCTCGCCATCGGCGGTGAAGCGTGCAACCGGGTCAAAGGTGAGGCTGTGGGCGTTGCCGGAGATGATCAACTGGTCGATGGCGTAGTCGTAAGCGTCGCCATCGGGGTGGCTCTCGAAGACGTGGGTGGGGTTGCGCCGCAGGACCAGGCCCGCTTCGGTCAAGGGCAGCAGCCAGGTCTCTATCCGTTGATACAATTCGTAGACCTGGCCCGGCCAGCCATCGATCGCCTGATCCGCGCTGGTCAGCCGTGCCTGTTTCAATTTTGCGGCGAGCTCGTCTGCTTTGCTCATGTCGATTCCCTGTATTGAGGTCTGTCTAATCGTAGCTCGTTGACGCGCAGGCAGCGCTTGCCCTGGGTCATGTTTGCAGCTCAGGCCGGGCAGGTGTGATACCGCTGGGCAAGTGGCCACCCATTTAGCATGGATAACCCCGTAAACTACGCCCCCCGAAGACTGAGGGCGTTGGGTCGTTGCCCGTGCCTTGCCCCCCGACAGGATGAACTTTTGCCCACGCGCTTTAACGACCCGGTCCACGCCCCTGGCGTCGCATTGAAACGCATACCGCTGCGCAAGGCCGCGGTATTGTTCATTGCCACGGTGTGCCTGTGCCTGTGCGGTTTGCTCTACCTGCAACTGGAGCAGTCCCGTCGCCACGACCTGAGCCTGGCGCAAGTGGCGTCTTCGAACCTGACGCGGGCCATGGCGCAGCAAGCCGAAGACACCTTCATGAAGGCGGACCTGGTGCTGACCAGCCTGGTGGACTGGATTCAGGTCGACGGATTCGGCCCGGACCAGCGGCCACGCTTGCAGCAGACCTTCGCCCGGCGGGTGCTGGCGCTGGATCAGTTGCACGGCATCCTGCTGTTCGACCAGAAAGGCCAGTGGGTGGTGACCTCGTTTGAAAACCTGCCCCGGGGGCCCGGCGTCGCCGATCGCGAGTACTTCAAGTATCACCAGCAGAACGTATCGTCGGTGGCGCATATCGGCCCGGCCATCCGCAGTCGGGAAAATGGCGAATGGATCATTCCGGTTTCCAAGCGGGTCAACGACAGGAACGGGCACTTCCAGGGCGTGTTGCTGGCCGGCATCAAGATGTCGTACTTCGACCAGTTCTTCAAAAGCTTCAGCCTCGACGACAACGGCTCGATGTTTCTCGGTTTGACCGATGGCACCTTGTTGGCGCGTCGACCTTTTGTAGAGGCGCAGATCGGCGTGTCGCTGGCCCAGAGCGAGATTTTCCAGAAGTTCCTGCCTCTGGCCACCTCCGGCAATGCGATGTTCACGTCCATCATCGATGGAGTGACACGCATGTACGGTTACCGACAGCTGGAGGGCTATCCGCTGGTGGTCGCCGCTGCGTCGTCCACGGAGTCCATTCTCGCGGGTTGGTACGACACGGCGTTTCGCTCCAGCCTCATCGTTGCCCTGGTGTTGCTGGGCGTGGGGCTGTTCGGGTGGGTGTTCCTGCATCAGGTGCGCGTTGGCGAGCGGGTCGAGTCGGATTTGCGCAGGGCCCAGCAAGCGCTGGAGCTGATCGCCACCCACGACAGCCTGACCGGGCTGGCCAACCGCCGACTGTTCGAGCGGGCGCTGGACGTCGAGTTCGGGCGCGGCGCCCGGCAGGCGAGTCCCTTGAGCCTGATCATGCTCGATATCGATTACTTCAAGCGCTACAACGATACCTACGGCCACGTGGTGGGGGATCACTGCCTCGCCGAAGTGGCACGCGCGCTGAAGAGTTGTTGCCACCGCAAGGCCGATCTGGCGGTGCGCTACGGCGGCGAAGAGTTTGCGGTGCTGCTGCCGGACACCGACATCCATGGCGCCATGACGATTGCCGAGCAGATTCGTCGCAGCGTCATCGACAGGCACATCAGTCACACCGGCTCGCCCAACGGCTGCGTGACGGTCAGTCTGGGTTGCTATTCGTTTGTGCCGTCGGGGCGTGACAGCATGGACGTGTTTGTCGAGCGGGCGGATGCGGCGTTGTATCAGGCCAAGCATTCGGGGCGAAACCGCGTGGCAACGTTGTCGATGGCCGGCGGTGTCGAGGCGTTGATGCGCTCCGACCGCTGAAGTGCTTTTGCTGCCGGTGGTCCGTCTCCCGGGCCTGGCGGAATTGATCGTCTAGAGTTCCGTTAGCGCTGCCGAACCCGGCAGGCTCCCCCTCGCACGGACGATCGCCAACATGTTGATACCCCAAGCGTTGACAGCCGTTGCTCTGACCGTCGCAGCCGCTGCCATCTTCCCGCTGGCCAGCCACGCGCAATCGAAAATCACCGCCGAAGAAGCTCACTCGATCGGCGTGGATGCCTACATCTATTTTTACCCGCTGCTGAGCATGGACGTCACCCGCAAGCAATTCACCAACATCGAGCCGGGCAAGGAGTTCGGCAAAGGCCCGATGAACATGTTTGTGAGTGTGCCGCAGTACCCGCCCGCCAATTTCAAAGGGGTGGTGCGCTCCAATTTCGATACCTTGTATTCGATTGCCTGGCTGGACTTGAGCAAGGAACCGCTGGTGATCGCCGCGCCGGATACCGACGGGCGCTTCTACCTGTTGCCGATGCTGGATATGTGGACTGACGTGTTCGCCTCGCCGGGCTGGCGCACCACGGGCACCGAGGCCGGGCAATTTCTGGTGACGCCGCCGGGGTGGGCCGGCACGGTGCCCGCCGGGATGAGTCACCTGCCGGCGCCCACCCCCTTTGTCTGGGTCATCGGCCGGACCAAGACCGACGGCGCGGCGGATTACGCGGCGGTGCACAAGATCCAGGCCGGCTACACGGTGACGCAGTTGTCCCGGTTGGGCAAGGAGTCTGAAACCGTCACCGTGAAGGTCGACCCGGCGGTGGACATGAAAACGCCGCCGAAGATTCAGGTCGATTCCATGTCGGCTGCCGACTATTTCACTTACGCTGCCGAGCTGCTGAAGGTGAACCCGCCGCACAGCACCGACCAGCCCATGCTGGCGCAGATCAAACGGATCGGCATCGAAGCCGGCAAGTCGTTCAACATGGACTCGCTGGATCCGCAAATCCAGGCAGCGCTGCAAAAGGTGCCCCAGGATGCGCAGGCCTTGATGACCTGGAAAGTGCCGACCCTGGCGCGGGAGGTCAATGGCTGGTCGATGAACACCGACACCATGGGCGTCTACGGCAACTACTACCTCAAGCGCGCAATCGTTACGCAGATGGGACTCGGTGCCAACCTGCCCGAGGACGCGATCTATCCGCTGAACATCGGCGACAGCAACGGCAAGCCGCTCGAGGGTGCAAACAAGTACGTGCTGCATTTCAACAAGGGCGAGGCGCCGCCGGTGAACGCCTTCTGGTCGATCACCCTGTATGACCCGGAAGGGTTCCAGGTTGCCAACTCACTCAATCGTTTTGCGGTCAGTAGCTGGATGCCGTTCAAGGACAACGCCGATGGCTCGCTGGATCTCTATTTCCAGAACGAAAGCCCCGGCAAGGACCTGGAGGCCAACTGGCTACCGGCACCCAAGGGGCCGTTCAACCTGACCATGCGTCTGTACGGTCCGAAGGCCGAGGTGTTGAATGGCAAATGGAACCCGCCGGCGGTCAAGCCGATGTAAGCCTCGGGGGACCAAAAGCCGCCAATGACGGCAGGTCATTGGCGGCTTTGGCCTGTCCAGCTACCTGTCCCGCCGCCAGCACCGCCGGTTCCGCCACCGGGCGCACCGGTGCCACCGCCCGCGCCACTGCCCGGACCATTGACGCCGGTGCTGCCGCTTGACGAACTGGGGCCGCGACTGCTGCTGTTGTTGCCCGAGGGATAGCTTGGCCTGTTGTTGTCTGGCAGCAGGGTTGAGTTGCGGGTTGCGCCAGGTGCCGTACCGGGCGCGCCAGGGCCATCGCCGGGTGCCGCAAAGGTGGCCAGGGACGTTGCCGACAACCATCCGGCCATGAGCAACGAAGTCATTTTGATATTCATCATGTTCGTCTCCTGGAATGAGTCGTTACCTGATGTTGGTGTGACGGGGCACACGGTTGGTGCCGACCGGATGACGAGTGGTGCGGACTTGACCGTAACCGGCACTGGGTCGCAGTGGGGGAGGCACCTCATCCTTAGGAGTGCCCGTTCAGGAAGAAGTTGCGGATCGCTTCGTTCAACGTCAATAGCCTGCACGCACGGCTGCCGAAGCTGCTGACCTGGATTGAACCGGATTCGCGCAAGCGGCGTTGATTATCTGCACAAGGTGATTGGCTAAATCAATTGTCGGCGGCAGTGCTTGATCCCGTATACATAACGGCCACTGGCGGAGCAATCCGCCGCTTGCGTGCAAAAGGATTGAACGATGAGCGAGCCACGCCTGACCGACCTTGCTTTGTATCTGCGACGCCTGGGCTTCGATGCACCTCCGGCACCGACCCTGGAAACCTTGCGCCAACTGCAACTGCGCCATACCGGCGTTTTCCCGTTTGAAAACCTCACCACATTATCCGGCGAGCCGGTGCTGATCGACTTGTCGTCCATCGAGCAGAAGGTCTTGCACGATGGTCGTGGCGGATACTGCTACGAACTCAACAATCTGTTCCTGGCCTTGCTTCAGGATTTGGGTTTCGACGCCCGTGCCATCAGCGGCCGGGTGGTGATGGGCCAGCCGGAGGGTGCCTGGACGGCCCGGACCCATCGCCTGAGCCTGGTCATCATCAATGACGTGCGCTACATCACCGACGTCGGCTTCGGCGGCATGGTGCCGACCGCGCCCCTGTTGCTCGATACCCGCGCCGAGCAATCCACCCCGCACGAGCCGTATCGCATCGACCTGCACGTCGACGGCTTTACCCTGCGCGCCAACGTTGCGGGCGAATGGCGAGCGATGTACATCTTCGACTTGCAACGCCAGGAAGATATCGATTTCGCTGTGGGCAACTGGTACGTCTCGACCCACCCCGAGTCGTCTTTCGTCAAGCAGTTGATGGTGGCGCGCACCGGGGAGGGCTGGCGGCGCACGCTCAACAATGGCAGCTTCGCGATTCACCGGGTTGGCCATGACAGCGAGCGGCGGGAGGTGACGGATGTTCAGGAATTGATTGGCCTGCTGGGCAGCGAGTTCGGCATTCGCGTACCGGAACAGGCGCAATTGGCGCGGACTCTGGAACGATTGATCGCAGCGCCGTAATAGCTGGCTGATCCTGGACATCGCAATGGGCTGATCCGATTGATCGGCCCTTGGTGTTTCAGGGGCGAACACCCGGCTCCATCACCCGTTGGATTTCGCGCAAGGCCTCTGCCAGTTTCTGCTCCAGGCCCTTGAGTTCGGCAGGGGTGAGGGTTTGTTTCAGGTGTACGGTCTTGCCTTCGTTGAGCAGGGCTCGGCGCAAAGTATTGTTGATCGCCGTCTGGTAGCCGTACCCCTCGTGTTCTGCCAGTGCGCGGGCCGCTTCGATGACAGCGTCATCGAGCATGATGGTAATGCGGGTCTTGCCTTTGGCGGGCACCACGGCCCCGCGCCTGGCGTTACTGAAATCGTATTCGTCTTTCATCGGTCATGCCTCCAGATACTGACGGCGCTCGCTTTTGGTGGCGGCGCGCGCGGAAATGATTCGAACGAAATCCGGATCGCGGTGGGTGTACACGACAACCAGCAACCGGCCTTTGGCATCCAGCCCCAGGGTGATCCAGCGTTGTTCATCATGGCGGTTGTCCTCGATGGTCAGCGCCCGTTCGTCATGGAATACCGGTTCAGTCTCAGCGAGGCTGATGCCTTGGTGCTTGAGCTTGTTGGCTGCGTTCTTGGCCTTGTGGAACTGAATTTCGAATGACTTCATTATGCATACTTTATATGTATAAAAAAGGGGCGGGCCTTACCGATGGTCGCCAGGAATTCAAAAGACTAGCCAGCACGCGGGTGTGGGCGGCGAGGGATGTATTTCAAAGGTTTTTGGCGGGGCCAGGAGGGTGGGTATCAGGCGGAAATGGACAAGTATCCATTTTGTGACCGATAAGTTGTATACAACTCTATAGACATTTGTCCTATGTCTTGCATACAGTGTGCGCATAACAAAAACCAGGGAACCCCCTCCATGAAAACGCCCCATGTTTCACACCAACGGCCCGAGGACGAAAATCTTGGGATCGGCGCGAATATGGCTTATGGCCTGCAACATGTTCTGACCATGTATGGCGGTATCGTCGCGGTGCCATTGATCATCGGCCAGGCGGCCGGGCTCTCGCCGGCGGACATCGGTTTGTTGATTGCTGCTTCATTGTTTGCGGGGGGGCTGGCAACGCTGCTGCAAACCCTGGGCCTACCGTTTTTTGGTTGTCAATTGCCGCTGGTGCAGGGCGTATCCTTCTCTGGCGTCGCGACCATGGTGGCGATTGTCAGCAGTGGCGGGGAGGGCGGGTTTCAATCGGTGCTGGGGGCGGTGATAGCGGCGTCCCTCATCGGGTTACTGATAACCCCGGTGTTCTCACGTATCACCAAGTTCTTCCCGCCGCTGGTGACCGGCATCGTGATTACCACCATCGGCCTGACGCTGATGCCGGTAGCCGCGCGCTGGGCAATGGGCGGTAACAGTCATGCGCCGGACTTCGGCAGCATGGCGAACATCGGTCTGGCGGCGGTAACGCTGATGCTGGTGCTGCTGCTGAGCAAAATCGGCAGTGCGACCATCTCCCGCCTGTCGATTCTGCTGGCCATGGTCGTCGGTACGGTGATCGCGGTGTTCCTCGGCATGGCGGATTTCTCGTCCGTAACCCAAGGCCCGATGTTCGGCTTCCCGACGCCGTTCCACTTCGGCATGCCGACCTTCCACTTCGCTGCGATCCTGTCGATGTGCATCGTGGTGATGGTGACGCTGGTGGAGACCTCGGCGGACATTCTGGCCGTCGGTGAGATCATCGGCACCAAGGTTGACTCCAAGCGCCTGGGCAACGGTCTGCGCGCCGACATGCTGTCGAGCATGTTCGCGCCGATCTTCGGTTCCTTCACCCAAAGCGCCTTCGCACAGAACGTTGGGCTGGTGGCGGTCACCGGCATCAAGAGCCGCTACGTGGTGGCCACTGGCGGTCTGTTCCTGGTACTCCTCGGCCTGCTGCCGTTCATGGGCCGGGTCATCGCCGCCGTACCGACCTCCGTACTGGGTGGCGCCGGCATCGTGCTGTTCGGCACCGTCGCAGCCAGCGGCATTCGGACCTTGTCCAAGGTCGATTACCGCAACAACGTCAACCTGATCATCGTTGCCACCTCGATCGGCTTCGGCATGATCCCGATCGCGGCACCGAGCTTCTACGATCAATTCCCGAGCTGGTTCGCGACCATTTTCCATTCGGGCATCAGTTCGTCGGCGATCATGGCCATCGTGCTGAACCTGACTTTCAACCACCTCACCGCCGGTAACTCCGACCAGCAATCGGTGTTTGCAGCCGGTACCGAGCGAGTGCTGCGTTATCAGGATCTGGCGGCGTTGCGTGAAGGGGACTACTTCAGCGCCGGTAAACTGCACGATTGCGACGGCAAGGAGATCCCGGTGCTGGAATCGGAACACGGCGTGGCGGAACCACGGGTGGCGCACGCTAAAAGCAGTGAGCATGTCTGACGTTCACGGCGACTGAAAAAGGGCCGATCTGTCGAATAGACAGATCGGCTTTTTGCTTTTCAGGAGTTGGCTTTTCATCGGCCACAAAAAAGCCCCTGGATCTTTCGATTCAGGGGCTTTTCGATGTTGCTGTCTGGCTCCACGACCTGGACTCGAATAAAAAAATAAGTATTTGTTTTACAATGAAATTATGCTGATTTTTAGTATTCATATCCCTACGATTATCCTAATCAAGCCCGTATTTTTATTGGAGTTCTTTCGATACCCCATGAGCACGGCGGCAGCAAGCTTCTGAAGGTGGCGTACGCAGGCCATACTGTGATGGATGAGGAAAACATATCCGAGTGACTGCTTTGGCTGTGGATTCAACCGGTCGATGTGACTTCTGTATAAGTACGCTGTGTCGTCAGTCTGGTCTGAATGCGTGTATGTGCCTCGACAAACAAAGCCACCTGGCCAAAGCTCAGCGGCTACTCAGTCAGAGATCGGATCAAACGAAACTAGCGTGAACGAGGATACGCCACCTCGTTTCATATTGGCCCTCCACCGAGCTACCAGCGCTGCGGTTGTAGGTACATTTCCTCCGCCATTGACACTGTTTTTACATGTGACCAAACCCTTAGCGGTGAGTCGCAGAAGCTGAATCCTCCCGACATCACGGGCTTTCTCCAGCCATTTCTGAGCGATCCAATAGCTCACGGCAGAAGGGCTCATGAGACGATTAAGTACGTCGCGACGCATTTCAGTAACTTTGGTCAAAAACTCAACGTCACCCTGCGCAAGATGAAACGCTGCGATAGTGCGACCTCGACCGCTGGCTGTTAAAGGGCTGTCATAATCACCAGGCACATAAAACTCAATTGAGGACATAGCTACCTCCAAGTTAGCAATTCTTCGATCGGCACGGCGGGAACAGGCCTACGAACCACGTCTCACTTAATAGGATGATCAACTGTCAACCACGTTAGAGTTAGAGTAGGTCCATGGTGGCCATGGAATCAGCCATACGGTAGCCCATCGCTCTGTAACCCGCCTGGCGCTTATCCCACATCCTCAGCAGCGCGACATTACCCTCGTCAACGAAGTCGATCACTCGCACGTCGGCCTTATCGGCATGCGATCGATGCAACCGCCCCGCATATTGCTGAAGGATTCCCTTCCATGAGATGGGCATTGCCAGCACCAGCGTGTCCAACGGCGGGTGATCGAAGCCTTCACCTACTAGTTTTCCTGTTGCCAACAGCACCCGTGGAGCATCAGGGGGAAGGGACTCAAGCTCATGCATACGGGAAAGGCGCTGTTTCTTAGGCACTCGCCCATGAAGCGTGAAAAGGTTATGCACGCGCTGCTTCAATTCTAATTCAAGGGCATCCACATGTTCCGTCCGCTCCGTAAGCACTAGAATTTTTCTACCCTCGCTGTACGCCAGCTCAATCTCCGAGACGATTTTGGCTGTCCGCTCAGAGTCGTCGGCTAGATGCCGAAAAACGTCCTGAATCCCAAAGCCGTCGGGGACCACTATTGGTTTGGACAGCAATCGAGGCACGACAGATAGGTCATGAGGCGCATTCGCTGGCCGAGCAGCAGAATGTCGGATCGGTCCGCACTGCATGAAAATAATAGGCTGCTGCCCATCTCGGCGCACTGGGGTTGCCGTGAGTCCCAGCACGTACCGCGCGGTCGCGCTCCTCAGTAGTGCCTCGAATGACACTGCTGATAGGTGATGACACTCATCAACGATGATCTGGCCGTAGTTTTTTACATGATCGCTGATCTCGCCTTTTCGCGATAACGACTGCATTACGGCAATGTCGATGATGCCGGTAAGCTTCGCTTTTCCGCCCCCAAGAGTACCAACGACACCATTCCCGACTCCCAAGAACGCCTGCAAGCGCTCTTGCCACTGCCTTAACAGTTCCGTCCGATGCACAAGCACCAACGTGTTAATGCCACGTGCGGCAATCAACGCAGCAGCACTCACCGTTTTACCGAAAGCTGTCGGTGCGCAGAGGATACCGGTGTCATGACTTAGCATTGCGCTCACAGCAGCCTCTTGGTCAGAACGCAGGGTCCCGAGAAAACTCACGTCGATGGGGTCGCCCGCGAAGCGTTCGTCTTTAAGAATAGGGGTAACCCCGTTTTCCCCTAAAAGCTCCAGCGCAGCATCCAAACAGCCACGTGGTAACGCAATATGTTTGGGGAAGTTCTGGGCACAGCCGATAATTCTTGGCTTGTTCCACACTGACATGCGCATGGCCTGAGCTTTGTAGAACTCGGGATTTTGAAAGGCAGCGAGCCGGACAAGCTGGTTTGCCAATGGCTGTGGCAATTCCGACTTTTCAAAGTAAATTAAGTTAACCAGCGTGATGTTGACAGCAGCAGGCAACGGGCATGTCAATTTACGTGATCTCGATTCACGATCTTTCCAAGGTTCTGCATCACCTTCGTCATCGATATAGGCGATCCCTAGAGGGTCCCGATTACCCATCGCCTGGATAATAACGGGCTGGATATCTTCTGGACTCATGCGCTGAATCGATGCCAGGAAGGCCCATTGATCAGGATGAGGCTCAAGCGAGTCGTCTACAAAAACGCTATTGTTTTGGGCCCTGGCCCGCTTTTGTAAAGGGAGCGCGATGAGATTTCCAAAGCCGCCTTTGGGCATATAGTCCTGGTTTGGAAACAGTCGATCATAGGAGCTGAGCGCCAACTGGCGGGTGCGCTCACAGGCATGACTGATGATTGCGGCACCGAGGCGGCGCGCATCGCAGGCAGGAACATTACGCTCAAAGAAAATCCAGCCATGAGCCCCTTGGCCTGAGCGCGATATTTCCAGCGCCATCGGGACGTTCAGCTCATGGCATGACTGCACAAAAGCTTTGGAATCATCACGCCATTCGGCCTCATCGAAGTCGACTGCCAAAAAATAACAAGTGTCATCAGAGAGTAGGGGGTAGATACCAACGACCACTTCGCCCGCCAGATGGCGATAGACCACATCATCGGTCAGCGGAAGCAGCTGGCGGTTACCGCAGTCGCCACATTTAATTCGGGGCTTCTCACAAACGCCAGGCCTCCATTCGTTTGCGCAAGCGGGTGCGTATCCTGATTTGCCTGCCTTGCTTTCCCAGCGGATGGGATAAACGTCCGTCCTACCACGAAACAAGCTTCGGAATAGGGCAAGCTTCCCTTCAGTATCGAGTTGCTGTGATTGTTCTGCTTGGACAATCGCTATCTTGACTGGCTCAGCAGGCGGGCGCCAATCGATGCCATGAGCATCCAGCAAGGCAACCAATCTTGCATTCTCAGCCCTTAGCTTCGCCACCAGACTAGTGTCTATCACCGCCTTTAGCCTCTACGTCTCAGGTGAAGCCTGTAGCCTCGAGCTACAACCCTCAGTCCATCAGTAAAACATAGAGGTTATCAAACAACAGAGGTTTGGTTCAGGAGCTCAAGAGGTCCACCCTAATCCCAATCAAATCGTTGGCTGGCTCAATCTGCCGGTGAGGGATACAGAGCGCGCAGTTGCTGGCATTCGGCTAGCGTGGAAAATTCCAGGATTTTCCTAGGCGCAGAGTGATCAGGTTTGTGGTCAGCAGGTAGTAGTAGCGCGTCGATTTCGAGTTTGAGTTCATGTGGTGGTTCAAAAACTAAACGAGATGTTTTCGTTGCCATGTCCATAGATTATCTCGGTTCCAGCGTTCAGAAATGGCTGCTTGAATAGTCTTGGCCTGGCGGATGTGACGTTCGCGTGTAGCATATGCGCCAGTCAGTGCCCCAGCCAAGAAGATCTCCATATCGAATGGTTTATTCATACCCGACCACCGATGTACGCCGATACCACGTCGATTCGACCGTGTCCCAGCTCATAGCTGATTTGTAAGCGTGCCTCTCGATCAAGGCGTGGATCGAGGCGCCTGCACCTGCCACCGTTGATGGGCGCTAGGTGATGGGTGATCTGCTCATAGCGTTTGCACGCATAAGCCGCGCTCAGTTCGTGGAAACCTTTGAGGTTGTGCTGATGGAGGATGTGTCGGGCGGGGCGGACGATTTCCCGTTGGAAATCGAGGTAGCTCTCGTTCGGTGCCAGCAGGTTGCGGCTACCGTCGGGTGAGATCTGTTCGGCGTACCTGAGCGCTTCGCGAATATGGTCATCCAGCGTGATCCAACGAGGCGCGGTTACGCCGCCGCGGCCACCTTTGGTGCCGTCCTGGATGTTGATCTTGTCGTAGTGTTCGGCTTCACGCTTGAGTCGCGGTAGGTCGGCCAGAATCGCTTCGCGCAGACGCATGCCAGTGGCACGTGCCAATTGTGCGATGGCGGCGGCACGCGGATGCTCTTCGCGGAGCGCTTCGACGATGCGCATCACGTGTTCGTGATCTTGGCCTTGAGGATTTGTCGTGCGCACAGTGATGCGCTGCGCTCCCAAAGCATTGCTCGGACTTGGCACTTTCACATATTGATCACCGCGAAGCGCAGCCATGGTTCGGTTGACGCTGGACAGTCGATTTTGTGCGGTAGCGATGGCGAGATCGCTGCGCTCAACCAGGTGACGCAGATGCGCCGCGTAATCCAGCAAGGTCTGCCGATCAATCTGCCGTGCGTCATTAAATCCCGGGCCATCCTCCGACCGACACCAGCGCACGAACGCCTGCCAGCGATCACCGTGCGCCTTCACCGTGCCGTAATGCCCGCCGCCAAACAGATCTTTTAGCGCTTGCGGCCCGGCATAGCTCAGTTGCCGACCATAGCCAAAATTGCGCCCATCCCGTCTACCGACCAACACCATGATCACATTCCTCTCGAAGCCAAACTCTTAAAACCTTCCCCCACGTCATCCCGCCAAGAATGTTGAGTGTTATCAGGGATCAAGGCCCCTGCGACCTGTGAGGGTTGTCCACTAACGCGGGACTGGCGGCTCCTTACGACCGGGAGCTTGGGCATCTCATGATCTGGCCTCCTGAACACTTCCGAGGAAGTGGGCGGGTGGAGGCTGCATTGGCTGACGAGACCAGCGCCGCGAGATCCTGAGTCAGGTGAAGGCAGTGAAGCGACGACCGGGGCATACCTGACTGCCAGTCAGGTGCAGTCCATTCCGTGGGCTGCGGCACCATCATCGGCATCGCTGTTGCTGGTGACTTCGGTGTTTGTCACGCCGATTGTCACGAGGGGGAATGCCGCAAAGCCTGGTACGAGGTGGGCTGCAGCAGCGGTAGGAGCGCCCGTCTCTTTCCGGGAGAAAGAGACGGGCGCAGGTTGGCGCAATGAAATGGCCACGCGGATAGGTTGCTGCAGGGCAGTTGGGTAGGGGGATGTATTTGCCGCAATGGCAATGATCTGAAGTGGGCATCCATCACTCGGTGAGTGACCGTGCGAGCCGCCGGACGCTAATCGCACTTTGGGAGAACCACCACGGTGTGGCGTAGCCTTAAAGGTTTTGGCTACCTGGGTTGCTGTCAGCGACAGCGCTTTGCCCGACCTTTTCTACGCCTGTGGAGAATTAGGGTCAAGGCTCGAATTTTCGGGAGTTCTGCGGCTGTGGATGAAATTATCCACTAATGGAAATCAGTGGTTTTCCACAGACAATTGCGTGGGCTTTAGATTTTTTAAGTGAGGTCCATCCAAACAGGGCGGCTTTGCAGCCCTGTTTGGATGGACCCGCGTGGACAAACGGATCACTGAGATATGAGGACCGAGCGCTTACTCAGTTGCGCCACGTTTTGCTTTTAGGCGAGTGACATTGGCACCCGTCTGATTGGCGAATTCGCGTGGGCTGACATGCTTCTGCTGATTAGCCTCAAGGTAGCGACTCCACCAGTTCATGATCAGCCTGCGCTCCTCGATGAACTCGGCCTTGTGGATGTAAGCGGCGCGGACGTTGTTGCGTTCCTTGTGGCTCATCTGCCGCTCGATGGCTGTGTCCGTCCACAAACCTGACTCGATCAGTGCGCTGCAGGCCATCGAACGAAACCCATGCCCACAGATCTCGGATTTGGTGTCGTACCCCATCTTCCGAAGCGCGCTGTTCACCGTGTTTTCGGACATTGGTTTCCAAGACTTGGTATCGCCTGCGAACACCAAGTCAAATTTGCCTGTGATTGCGTGGATCTGCTCGAGCAGGGCGATCGCTTGCGGCGATAAGGGTACAAGATGGATATCGCCTGCCATCTTCGTACCCCTTGTGGAAAAGGGTACGCCTTCCAACGCTGGTCGCGTGTCGGGTATTTCCCAGACGCCACGTTTGAGGTCGAACTCGCTCCAGCGGGCGAAGCGCAGCTCGCTGGAGCGTACAAACACGTGCAGCGACAGCAAGACCGTCAGCCGGGTAAGTGCGCGGCCTTTATAGGTGTCGATCCGTTCCTGCAATTCAGGCAAGCGCGATAAGGATAAGGCGGGGCGGTGGACGACCCGCGAGGCTTTGATCGAGCCTACGAGGTCGTAAGCAGGGTTTACGGTGATAAGCCGGAGGCGCTTTGCCTCGCGCATGATGCTCTGCAGGTAGTTTTGTACCCTTAAAGCAATATCTATCGTTCCGCGCTTCTTAATCGCGTCCAGGGGCCGCATAAGGTCGTGGGTATCAAGGTCGACAATGGCGCGGGCGCCGATCAGCGGGAAGAGATGAGTTTTGAGGCGACTCATCACTGTCTTGGAATAGTCCGGTGCCCACTTGGCTGACATTTCCGTGTGCCAGCCGAGGGCAACGCTTTCAAAGGTGCGGCCTTTGATCAGAGCGTCCGTCTTGGCTTGGTTCTTGGCTCCTATAGGGTCAATGCCATCCGCCAGCATTCGCTTGACCTCCAAGCGCTTGCGGCGCGCATCCGCGAGGCCAACGATGGGGTAGTTGCCGAATGAGGTCAGTCCTTCCCGGCCATCAGGTTTGACGTATCTGAGACGCCAGCCTTTGCGGCCATTGGGTTGGACTAGAAGGTAAAGGCCGTCGCCGTCGAAAAGCTTGTAGGCGCGGTCTGTGGGCTTGGCCGAACGGCAAGCGGCGTCGGAGAGTGGAGCAGTAGTGCGCGACATAAGGGTACTCCCTTTTATCGAACTGACCTTTATCCCAAACTCTACCCTTAAAATGGCTGGTATCCACCGGAATCCGACAGAACGCCAAAACGAAAAAACCCGCCAGAAGGCGGGTTTTCGGGGGTTTCAGAGATTTTGAAAGCCTTCTCTGGAACCTTGTCTGGCTCCACGACCTGGACTCGAACCAGGGACCCAGTGATTAACAGTCACTTGCTCTACCAACTGAGCTATCGCGGAATGGCGCGTATCTTACTGATTCAAAAAGAGAAGTCAAGCATCGAATGACAATTGGAGCGAATCATCGGGACGGGCGGTGGTTTAGCGGCGATTGGCGGTTACCAGGATCGCCCCAGAGGTCTACCATGGCCACCCGGAAGTGGTGACACGCGCTGCCGGCCATTCGCCGAAAAGGTACGCGCCATGAATCATTTGACCCTCACACCTCGACACCACGGGGTGCGCCCATGAGCATCTCTCAGATCAGCCTGCCCAAAGGTGTCGGCCCCCACGCCGAAAAGTTGTTCGACGCCATCACTCAGGCCGGTACCGTTGAAGCATTGAACCGCGCTGGCGGCAAGGCCGAAGGTTTTGTCCTGGGCCTGGAAAGCACTAAAGCGATCAAGAGCCAGGTCGCGGAATCGCTGTATGTCGCCTATGACGACGCTGCCAGCCAGCGTGCGACCGAACTGGCTTAACCGCCGAAGGTAATCGTGGCAAGCATCAGTTTGGCGTAGAGCGCCGTGGCACCCAATTGCACCAGCCACAGGGCCAGGCCACCGAGGAATACACCAGCAGCGACTTGCATTACCAGGTTGCTGCCGCGTTTTGTCGGGGCGCGGGGGGTGAAGTGATCCAGGTCATCCAGGTCATCGCGGTCGGCGCGCAGGTCATCGTTTTTCATGTGGGTTCTCGCAGGAATTCCAGGGTGTATACAAGCCTGTGGAGTTTAGAGGGCAGAGCCACTGCTTTGAGATTAATCTGCAACAAATAAAAAACGGGAAGCCAGTGGCTTCCCGTTTTCAGGTCAAGGCGTAATCAGATGACTTGGACGATAGCGTCCGTCACAACCTTGATGTTGCTCTGGTTCAACGCGGCCACGCAGATGCGGCCGGTGTCCAGGGCGTAGATGCCGAACTCGTTGCGCAGACGGTGAACTTGCTCAACCGTCAGGCCGGAGTAGGAGAACATGCCGCACTGACGACCGACGAAGCTGAAATCGCGCTGAGGCGCTTTTTGTGCCAGCAGGTCGACCATCTGGGTGCGCATGCCACGAATGCGCAGGCGCATTTCGGCCAGTTCGGCTTCCCACTGGGCGCGCAGTTCCGGGCTGTTCAGCACCGCAGCGACAACGCTGGCACCGTGGGTCGGCGGGTTGGAGTAGTTGGTGCGGATCACGCGTTTGACTTGCGACAACACGCGCGCGCTTTCTTCTTTCGATTCGCTGACGATCGACAGGGCCCCAACGCGCTCGCCGTACAGCGAGAACGACTTGGAGAACGAGCTGGAAGCGAAGAAAGTCAGGCCCGATTCAGCAAACAGGCGTACCGCGGCGGCGTCTTCGTCGATGCCATCGCCGAAACCTTGATACGCCATGTCGAGGAACGGCACGTGGCCTTTGGCTTTAACGACTTCCAGGACGTTTTTCCAGTCCGCCGGGCTCAGGTCCACACCGGTCGGGTTGTGGCAGCAGGCGTGCAGAACAATGATCGAGCCGTTTGGCAGCGCGTTCAGGTCTTCCAGCATGCCGGTACGGTTCACGTCGTGGGTCGCGGCGTCGTAGTAACGGTAGTTCTGCACCGGGAAACCAGCGGTTTCGAACAGCGCGCGGTGGTTTTCCCAGCTCGGGTCGCTGATCGCCACGACGGCGTTCGGCAGCAGTTGCTTGAGGAAGTCGGCACCGATTTTCAGTGCGCCAGTACCGCCAACGGCCTGGGTGGTGATCACACGGCCGGCAGCGATCAGCGGCGAGTCATTGCCGAACAGCAGCTTTTGCACGGCCTGGTCGTAGGCGGCGATGCCATCGATTGGCAGGTAGCCACGGGAAACGTGTTGAGCGGCGCGAATGGTTTCGGCTTCGACAACGGCGCGCAGGAGTGGAATTCGCCCCTCCTCGTTGCAGTAAACACCGACTCCCAGGTTGACTTTGTTGGTCCGGGTATCGGCGTTGAATGCTTCGTTGAGGCCCAGGATTGGATCGCGTGGTGCCATTTCGACAGCGGAGAACAGGCTCATTATTGCGGCGGCTCTGAATGGAGTGTGGAGGGACGTGTCGCGCTCCAGCCGAATGCACTAGAGCGGTGCACAAACGGGGAGCTAGTATAGAGGCCATTTGCGATGGCTGGCGACAGGCGAATCAGCATTTCGGGTAAGTTTTTCCGATTATTTCTCGACCGGTAGTCGAATGGCGTCGGCAAAGGTTTTGCGCGATGTAGGACGTTTGCCTTGAAAGCGCTGGCAATCGGCTCCACATTGAGCACAATCCAGTTTTTTCTTCGGGCGACATCGGTCGTTTGCGGTCTTTCTCGTTCGTGCCGGTTTTACCGGCAAGAGTGATCCAGAGGTATTTCATGTCTGAATTCCAGCTAGTCACCCGTTTCGAGCCCGCCGGCGATCAGCCGGAAGCCATCCGCCTGATGGTCGAGGGCATCGAAGCAGGGCTGGCGCACCAGACGCTGCTCGGTGTGACCGGCTCCGGCAAGACCTTCAGCATCGCCAACGTGATCGCCCAGGTGCAGCGCCCGACCCTGGTGCTGGCACCGAACAAGACCCTGGCGGCGCAGTTGTACGGGGAGTTCAAGGCGTTCTTCCCGAACAACGCGGTGGAATATTTCGTTTCCTACTACGACTACTACCAGCCGGAAGCCTACGTGCCGTCCTCGGACACCTTCATTGAGAAGGATGCCTCGATCAACGACCACATCGAGCAGATGCGTCTGTCGGCGACCAAGGCATTGCTGGAGCGCAAGGACGCGATCATCGTCACCACGGTGTCCTGCATCTACGGCCTGGGCAGCCCGGAAACCTATTTGAAGATGGTGTTGCACGTGGATCGCGGCGACCGGCTCGATCAGCGCGAATTGCTGCGACGCCTGGCCGACCTGCAATACACCCGCAACGACATGGATTTTGCCCGTGCGACCTTCCGCGTGCGCGGCGATGTGATCGATATCCACCCGGCGGAATCCGATTTCGAGGCGATCCGCATCGAGCTGTTCGACGATGAAGTGGAAAGCCTGTCGGCGTTCGATCCGCTGACCGGCGAAGTCATTCGCAAGTTGCCGCGCTTCACTTTCTACCCGAAGAGCCACTACGTGACGCCACGGGAAACCCTGATGGGCGCGGTCGAAGGCATCAAGGTCGAGTTGCAGGAGCGCCTGGAATACCTGCGCTCCAACAACAAGCTGGTGGAAGCCCAGCGCCTGGAGCAGCGCACCCGTTTCGATCTGGAGATGATCCTCGAACTGGGCTACTGCAACGGCATCGAAAACTACTCGCGCTATCTGTCCGGCCGCGAAGCCGGCGCGGCGCCACCAACCCTTTACGATTACCTGCCGGCCGATGCCTTGCTGGTGATCGACGAATCCCATGTCAGCGTTCCGCAGGTCGGCGCCATGTACAAGGGCGACCGCTCGCGCAAGGAAACCCTGGTCGAATACGGATTCCGCCTGCCTTCGGCCCTGGACAACCGGCCGATGCGTTTCGATGAATGGGAAAGCATCAGCCCACAGACGATTTTCGTCTCGGCGACCCCGGGCAACTACGAAGCCGAACACGCTGGCCGCGTCATTGACATGGTGGTGCGCCCGACCGGGCTGGTGGACCCGCAAATCGAGATCCGCCCGGCACTGACCCAGGTCGACGATTTGCTCTCGGAAATCAGCAAGCGAGTCGCAGTCGAGGAGCGGGTGTTGGTCACGACGCTGACCAAGCGCATGGCAGAAGACTTGACCGACTATCTGGCGGATCACGGCGTGCGTGTGCGTTATCTGCACTCGGACATCGACACCGTGGAACGGGTCGAGATCATTCGCGATCTGCGCCTAGGCACCTTCGATGTGCTGGTGGGCATCAACCTGTTGCGTGAAGGTCTGGACATGCCGGAAGTGTCGCTGGTGGCGATCCTCGATGCCGACAAGGAAGGTTTCCTGCGTTCCGAGCGCTCGCTGATCCAGACCATCGGCCGGGCGGCGCGTAACCTCAATGGCCGGGCGATTCTGTATGCCGACCGGATCACCGGTTCCATGGAGCGCGCCATCGGCGAAACCGAACGTCGTCGCGACAAGCAGATCGCCTTCAACCTGGCCAACGGGATCACACCCAAAGGCGTGTTCAAGGACGTCGCCGACATCATGGAGGGCGCCACCGTGCCCGGTTCGCGCAGCAAGAAGCGCAAGGGCATGGCCAAGGCCGCCGAGGAAAACGCCAAATACGAAGCGCAATTGCGCTCGCCGGGCGAGATCGCCAAGCGTATCAAAGCCCTGGAAGAGAAGATGTATGCGTTGGCGCGTGATCTGGAGTTTGAAGCCGCGGCGCAGATGCGCGATGAGATTGGCAAGTTGCGGGAGCGGTTGATCACCGTCTGACGTCCCCCTCTGTAGGAGCTGCCGAAGGCTGCGATCTCTTGATCTTGTTTTTCTGAAGCAAGGTCAAGAGATCGCAGCCTTCGGCAGCTCCTACATTGATTTGTGGTGAGTCAATGCGCTTCCCCAGCCTTCAACCCCTCCGGCAGCTTCCTGGTCAGCAACACCGCCAGCATGCTGATCCCCAGCGCAATCCCGACAAAGTGAAACGCATCGTTATAGGCCATGATCGACGCCTGCTGATGGGCGATCTCGCTGAGTTTGCCCAGGGCTGCCGTTTCGTTGCCCAGCCGGTCAGCCAGCGAGGCGATCCGCTCCGCCACCTGCGGATTGCTCGGCACGATGGATTCACGCAGGTAGTCAAAGTAAACCTTGGTCCGCGCATCCAGCAGCGTGGCGAGCAGGGCGATGCCGATGGCGCCGCCAAGGTTGCGCAAGATGTTGAACAGGCTCGAGGCCGATCCCGCATCCTGGGGCAGGATATAAGCGGTGGCGATCAGCGAGATGGTGACCATGATCAGCGGCTGCCCCAGGGCGCGGATGATCTGGATCTGATTGAACTGCGGCCCGGCAAAGTCCGGGTTCAGCACGCCCGAAGAGAAACTCGCCAGCCCGAACAGCCCGAAGCCCAGGGTGCACAGCCATTTGGGCGAGACATACTTCATCAGCTTCGGCACCAGCGGAATCAGGAACAGCTGCGGCACGCCCATCCACATGATCACTTCGCCAATCTGCAGGGCGTTGTAGTTCTGGATCTGCGCCAGGTACAGCGGCAGCAGGTAGATCGAGCCGTACAACCCGACCCCCATTCCGACACTGGAAATACTCGATAAGCCAAAGTTGCGATTGCGCAGGATGCCGAGGTTGATCAGCGGATTGGGTTTGGAGGTCTGCACGATCACAAAGCTGATCAGGCTGACCAGCGCGATGCTGCCCAGGGTCACGATCAGGCTCGATTCCAGCCAGTCCTTGCGATGGCCTTCCTCCAGAAACACCTGCAAGCAACCGAGCCCGACGCCGAGGGTGAGAATGCCGGCGTAGTCGGTGCTTTTCAGCAATTCCCAGTGGGCTTCTTTCTTCTCCAGGCCGTACATCAGGCCGGCGATCATGATCAGGCCGGGTGGGATGTTGATGTAGAAAATGTATTCCCAGCCCCAGTTTTCCGTCAGCCAGCCGCCGAGGGTCGGGCCGATTGAGGGGGCGAAGGTGGCGGTCATGGCGAACATGGCCATGCCTTTGGCGCGGTGGTGCTCCGGGAGCTTAATCAGGGTGAGGGTGAACGCCAGCGGAATCAGCGCGCCACCGGTAAACCCTTGAAGGGCGCGGAACACGATCATGCTTTCCAGGCTCCACGCCATGGAGCAGAGCAGGGATGCGGCCAGGAATCCGAGGGACACCCAGACCGCCAGGCGCCGGGCCGACAGCAACTGCACGAGCCAGGCGGTGAGCGGGATCATGATGATTTCCGCCACCAGGTACGAGGTGGAAATCCACGAACCTTCTTCCAGGGTCGCCGACAGCGCACCCTGGATGTCCTTGAGCGAGGAGTTGGTGATCTGGATGTCCAGCACCGCCATGAACGCACCGAGCATCACGCTCATCACCGCAATCCAGTCCCGCCGGGTCGGTTCGTCGACCGGGCGGATCAGTTGATCACCGGCCATCGTCAGGGGCGTCTTTGTGGCTCACTTTGGGGGTGACATCTTCAGGGGCGTCCTTGATGTTCACCTTGGCGGTGACCGACATGCCCGGGCGGATCTTGCCGCGCAGCGGATTGTCCGCGGCGAAGGTCAGTTTTACCGGAATCCGTTGTACGACTTTGGTGAAGTTGCCCGTGGCATTGTCCGGCGGCAACAGGCTGAATTGCGCACCCGAGGCGGCGAACAGGCTGTCGACCCGGGCCTTGATCGGGGTGTCGCTGTAGGCGTCGAAGGTCAGTTCGGCTTCCTGTCCGGGCTGCATGTGGCCAATCTGGGTTTCCTTGAAATTGGCCTGAATCCAGATGTCTTCGTCCGGCACGATCGACAACAGGTAGGCGCCGGCCTGCACGTATTGGCCTTCACGGGCTGCACGCTGGCCGATCAGGCCGCTGATAGGCGCGTGGATTTCGCTGCGGGTCAGGTTCAGTTCGGCTTGGGCCAGGTCGGTTTTGGCGTTGGCGATCTGCGCGTCGAGGCGTTTGATCTCAGCGGTGAGTGCGTTGACTTGCTGGCGCTGGCTTTGCGCGTCGGCCTGGGCCTTGGCCACTTGCGAGCGGGCAATGTGGGATTCGGCGGAGAGGGTGGTCACCCGTTCTTCCGAGACATAACCGGGTTTGCGCAAGGTCTCGGCGCGGGTCAGGTCGATCTGCGAGCGACCCAGGCTCGCCTGGCTGGACGCGACTTGCGCTTCGCTGGCGGCAATCAGGCTGGCCTGCTGGGTCAGTTTGCTCTGGGCTTGCAGGCGCTCGGCCTGGCGGGTGGCCAGGGCGGCATTGGCGCGGTCGACAGCGAGGCGGAAGTCGTCGCCTTCGAGTTTGATCAGCAACTGGCCTTTCTCGACATGCTGGTTGTCCTGCACTAGCACCCGATCGATACGCGCGCCCAATTGGCTCGACACGCGGGTGATCTCGCCCTGGACATAGGCGTTGTCGGTGCTTTCATAAAAGCGCCCCTTCAAGAGCCAATGGGCAAACAGGCCCCCGGCAATCAATAGGACAATCAGCAGGAACGAGAAGAGGCGACGCTTGAGTTGGGCAGGCATGAGGCAAACTGTAGTCGAGAAATTGTAAGAGAAGTTATCAGCAGGCAAATCTGGCATACAGCCGATAAGTGGTAAATGCCATCGGCTGATATTCGGCCATTCACCTCGCCATACGGGCGTTACAGACGCAACCTTGGCTTAAATGCCCTGTTCACTGGAGCCGGGCGGGTGTCGCCTGTTACCATTCGCGCCTTGTTTGAACTTCGCTTTTATTCTTTTCGAGACATGCCATGACCACCGTCCGCACTCGCATCGCGCCATCGCCTACCGGGGATCCCCACGTAGGTACCGCCTACATCGCCTTGTTCAACTATTGCTTTGCCAAGCAGCACGGCGGTGAGTTCATCCTGCGGATCGAAGACACTGACCAACTGCGTTCGACCCGCGAGTCCGAACAGCAGATTTTCGACGCTTTGCGCTGGCTGGGGATCGACTGGAGCGAAGGCCCGGACGTCGGCGGCCCGCACGGTCCGTACCGTCAAAGCGAGCGCGGCGATATTTATCAGAAGTATTGCCAGCAATTGGTCGAGATGGGCCATGCCTTCCCGTGCTTCTGCACCGCCGAAGAGCTGGACCAGATGCGCGCCGAGCAGATGGCTCGCGGTGAAACCCCGCGTTACGACGGCCGCGCGCTGCTGCTGTCCAAGGAAGAAGTCGCCCGTCGCCTGGCGGCTGGCGAGCCCCACGTTATCCGCATGAAAGTGCCGAGCGAAGGCGTCTGCGTGGTGCCGGACATGCTCCGTGGCGACGTTGAAATCCCGTGGGACCGCATGGACATGCAAGTCCTGATGAAGACCGACGGCCTGCCGACGTACTTCCTGGCCAACGTGGTCGACGACCACCTGATGGGCATCACCCACGTATTGCGTGGCGAAGAATGGCTACCATCGGCACCGAAGCTGATCCTGCTGTACGAATACTTCGGCTGGGAACAACCGGAGCTGTGCTACATGCCGCTGCTGCGTAACCCGGACAAGAGCAAGCTGTCCAAGCGCAAGAACCCGACCTCGGTGACCTTCTACGAGCGCATGGGCTTCATGCCGGAAGCGATGCTCAACTACCTGGGCCGCATGGGCTGGTCGATGCCGGACGAGCGCGAGAAGTTCTCGCTGCAGGAAATGGTCGACAACTTCGATCTCAAGCGCGTGTCCCTCGGCGGGCCGATCTTCGACATCGAGAAGCTGTCGTGGCTCAACGGCCAGTGGCTGCGCGACCTGCCGGTGGAAGAGTTCGCCACGCGCGTGCAGAAGTGGGCGTTCAACTCCGAATACATGATGAAGATCGCACCGCACGTGCAGGGCCGGGTCGAAACCTTCAGCCAGGTGGCACCACTGGCCGGGTTCTTCTTTGCCGGTGGCGTGAACCCCGATGCCAAGCTGTTCGAATCCAAGAAGCTCTCGGGCGATCAGGTCCGCCAGTTGATGCAGTTGATCCTGTGGAAGCTCGAAAGCCTGCGTCAGTGGGAGAAGGACAGCATCACCGCGACCATTCAGGCGGTGGTCGAGTCCCTGGAGTTGAAGCTGCGTGACGCCATGCCGCTGATGTTCGCTGCGATCACCGGCCAGGCCAGTTCGGTGTCGGTGCTCGATGCGATGGAAATCCTCGGGCCGGACCTGACCCGTTTCCGTCTGCGCCAGGCCATTGACCTGCTGGGCGGCGTGTCAAAGAAAGAAAACAAAGAGTGGGAAAAGCTGCTGGGCGCTATCGCCTAAGAGCATTTGACCTTGTGTAGGAGCTGCCGAAGGCTGCGATCTTTTGATCTTGCTTTCTGGTTGCTCCGAAAAGATCGCAGGCTTCGCCAGCTCCTACGGGCCTGCGCTCTTTCCCCAAACCCCGGATTTCCGGGGGGAGGGCGGTAAGTGGTTGTTATGTCGGCAAAAAATTTTAAATTTTTTGAAAAATAAGTTTGACAGGCTTTCGATACGCCCTTAAGATTCGCCCCGTCCTCAGCGATGACATCAACGATGAGGGGCTATAGCTCAGCTGGGAGAGCGCTTGCATGGCATGCAAGAGGTCGACGGTTCGATCCCGTCTAGCTCCACCAATTTACACTTCAGGGCCTGGCCACACAGGCCTTGAAGCGATCAACACTCAGCGTTGATCAGTTGTATAGAAGGGTTTGCGTCCCCTTCGTCTAGTGGCCTAGGACACCGCCCTTTCACGGCGGTAACAGGGGTTCGAGTCCCCTAGGGGACGCCAGTTTTACAGAAGCGATGTTGCAAGATGTCGCTCCGCCGCGAGGCGAAAAATCCGGGGCTATAGCTCAGCTGGGAGAGCGCCTGCATGGCATGCAGGAGGTCAGCGGTTCGATCCCGCTTAGCTCCACCAATTTTACAGTTCAAGGTCTGGCCACACCGGCCTTGAATCGATCAGCACTCAGCACTGATCAGTTGTATAGAAGGGTTTGTGTCCCCTTCGTCTAGTGGCCTAGGACACCGCCCTTTCACGGCGGTAACAGGGGTTCGAGTCCCCTAGGGGACGCCACGATTACCCGCTCTGCGGGATTTTATAAGGGTCATTCAATTATTGAATGGCCCTTTTGTTTGTCTGGCGTTTGGCCAAATTCCTCTATTTCCAAAAAAACTGTTCTTCAGACCAGCGGTCACGCCCATGACTTGCTAAAATTTATTATGAGAATAATATTTCAATCGTAATATTCGGAGGCAACGATGAACGATAAAAAAGCTCAAACCCGCGAACGCATCCTCAAGGCTGCCAGCGCAGCGCTGATTCAGCGCGGCCCGGCCGAGCCAAGTGTGGGCGAAGTGATGGGCGCGGCGGGCCTGACGGTCGGCGGCTTCTACGCACACTTCGAAAGCAAGGACGCGATGATGCTCGAGGCGTTCAGGCAATTGCTCGGTCACCGCCGTGACCTGATTGCCGACATGGACTCGGAGTTGACGGGTGAAGAGCGCCGCGCGCTGGTGGCGGCGTTTTATCTGTCGCGAAAACACCGTGATTCCTCCGAATCGGCCTGCCCGATCCCGGCATCGGTCGGCGAACTGGGGCGGCTGCCGGAAGCGTTTCGTGTTGCGCTCAATGAGCATGTGGAATTGATGGTCGCGCAGTTGGCGGCCAGCCCTGAAGAAACCGAAAAAGCCCTGGCCGACATGGCCTTGATGGTGGGTGGGCTGGCTCTGGCGCGGGCGCTGGGGCCGGGAGAGTTGTCCGATCGATTACTGCGCGCCGCCAAATCGGCAGTGCGCTGACCTGAAGGCTGCGGTCTGAGGAGAATGCGATGAGCGCGTTAAAGTGGGTTCGTGGCGTTAATGGCACCTTGGGCTGGTTTGCCCCGAAACTGGTCGCAAGCAGAATGCGACAGGCGTTCATGACGCCAAGGGATCTGCCGCTGCGTGACTGGGAGCTGCCACTGTTGGCCAAGTCCGAGCGGATCACCCTGCGGTTCGGTCTCTCGGCCTTGCGCTGGGGCCAGGGCCCGGCAGTGTTGCTGATGCATGGTTGGGAGGGGCGGCCGACGCAGTTTGCCAGCCTCATCACCGCGCTGGTCGATGCCGGTTACTCGGTCGTGGCCCTGGATGGGCCGGCCCACGGTCGCTCGCCGGGCAGCGAAGCGAATGTGGTGCTGTTCGCCCGCGCCATGCTTGAGGCGGCTGCCGAACTGCCCCCCCTGCAAGCGGTCATCGGCCACTCCATGGGCGGCGCCAGTGCGATGCTCGCGGTCCAGTTGGGGTTGCGCACCGAAACTCTGGTCAGCATTGCCGCCCCGGCGCGGATTCTCGGCGTACTGCGTGGTTTCGCCCGTTATGTCGGGCTGCCGCCGAAGGCCCGCTCGGCGTTCATTCGCCAGGTCGAGCAAGACGTCGGCATGCGAGCCGCGACGCTGGATGTCGCGCACTATCAACTCGAGATGCCCGGCCTGATTGTCCACGCCGAAGACGACAACTTTGTCTCTGTGAAGGAATCCCAGTTGATTCACGAAGCCTGGTTCGACAGCCGCTTGTTGCGTTTGAAGGACGGTGGTCATCAGCGAGTGTTGGCTGACCCGCAGGTGATTGATGGCGTGTTATCACTGCTGGCCGGGCGCAGTCTGCAATCACGCCAATCCGCCTGAGCTTCCGTTACACTGCCCCGGTCGAAATTATCTGACCAGGGAGTCGGGCATGGGCTGGGATCGGGAAACGCCGTTCATCATTGATCTGCAAGTGAGCGCCGAGGACATTGACGGGTTGGGGCACGCGAACAACGCGGTCTACGTGACCTGGCTCGAGCGCTGTGCCTGGCGCCACTCCCAGCGCCTTGGTCTGGACCTGGTCGAGTATCGCCGGCTGGACCGGGCGATGGCGGTGGTGCGGCACGAGATCGATTACCTGGCGGCTGCCTATGAGGACGATGAGTTGCAATTGGCGACCTGGATCGTCGATTGGGACCAGCGCCTGAAAATGACCCGGCACTTCCAGCTGATCCGCCCCAGCGACAACACCACGCTATTGCGCGCGCAGACCACGTTCGTCTGCATCGAGCTGTCCACCGGCAAGCCCAAGCGCATGCCAGTAGAGTTTATCGAGGGCTATGGCCCGGCGTTGATCCAATGTGGGAGCGAGCTTGCTCGCGATGAACGATAACGCGGTGTGTCTGATTAACCGCATTGCCTGAATCGCGAGCAAGCTCGCTCCCACAGGTGGTCGCGATGTTCTGCAGATTCTTCGCGCAATCCAGTAAACTGCCGCACGTTTTTCCTCGAGTGTGTTTTTCATGCAAATTGCTTTGGCGCCCATGGAGGGGTTGGTCGACGACATCCTGCGCGATGTGCTGACCCGCGTGGGTGGTATTGACTGGTGCGTGACCGAGTTCATTCGGGTCAACGACCAGTTGCTGACACCTGCCTATTTCCACAAGTTCGGCCCGGAGTTGCTTAACGGTGCCCGGACGGCCTCCGGTGTGCCGCTGCGTGTGCAACTGCTCGGTTCCGATCCGGTGTGCCTGGCGGAAAATGCCGCGCTGGCTTGTGAACTGGGTTCCGAAGTGATCGACCTGAACTTCGGCTGCCCGGCCAAGACCGTCAACAAGTCCCGTGGTGGTGCGGTCCTGCTCAAGGAGCCCGAACTGCTCAACCAGATCGTCGAACACGTTCGTCGTGCCGTCCCCGCGCACATTCCAGTCACCGCCAAGATGCGCCTGGGCTTCGACAGCCCGGACGGTTCGCTGGTGTGTGCCACGGCTCTGGCCGAAGGCGGCGCCGAACATATCGTGGTGCACGCTCGGACCAAGGTCGACGGCTACAAGCCGCCAGCGCACTGGGAGTGGATTCCGCGGGTGCAGGATGTGGTCAAGGTGCCGGTGTTCGCCAACGGCGATATCTGGAGCGTCGAAGACTGGCGTCGCTGCCGCGAGATCAGCGGCGTGGAAGACATCATGCTCGGTCGTGGCCTGGTTTCGCGTCCGGATCTCGCCCGGCAGATCGCCGCGGCGCGGGCCGGTGAGGAGGTCGTCGAGATGACCTGGTCCGAGTTGCTGCCACTGATCCAGGACTTCTGGCTGCAAGCCAAGGCACAGATGACGCCACGCCAGTCGCCGGGTCGCCTGAAGCAATGGCTGGCGATGCTGACCCGCAATTATCCCGAGGCGGTGGAGCTGTTCACCGTGCTGCGCCGTGAGACCGAGCTGGATAACGTCTCGCGGTTGTTGGGGCTGCCGGTGGCTGAAGCGGCCTGAGCCTTTTTTGTGCCTTACTCTCTAAAAAGCGCTACTTAAGCAGTTTTTTAAACTCTTCCACCGGCAACGGCTGGCTGTGCAAATACCCTTGGTAGAAGTGGCACTCCAGCCCCTGCAGGAACTCAAGCTGCTCCGCCGTTTCCACCCCTTCGGCAATCACCTTCAAATCCAGGCTGCGGGCCATGGCGACGATGGCGCGGATGATCTCGGCGTCGTTCGGGTCGCTGGTGGCGTCGCGGATAAACGACTTGTCGATTTTCAGGGTATCGACCGGCAAGCGCTTGAGGTAGGTCAGTGAGGAGTAGCCGGTGCCGAAGTCGTCCATGGCGAAGCTCACGCCGAGTTTTTTCAGGCGACGCATTTTGCTGATGGTGTCTTCCAGGTTCTGGATCACGATACCTTCGGTGATTTCCAGCTTCAACAGGGAGCAGGGCAGGCCATAGCTGGCCAGGCTGTTTTCAATTCGTTCGACGAAGTCGTTCTGGCGGAACTGGCGCGGGCTGATGTTCACGCAAAGGCTGAATTTGTACGGATTCACCAGACCGTCGTCGATCAACTGTTTGAAGGCCTGGCAGGCTTCGTCGAGGATCCAGGTGCCGACCTCCAGAATCAGTCCGCTGTCTTCCAGTACCTTGATGAACTCGTTGGGTGACTGCGGGCCGAGCTCCGGATGATTCCAGCGTACCAGGGCCTCGGCGCCTACGATGCGGTCGCCCCGGGCGTCGACCTGGGGTTGGTAATGCACGCGAAACTCGCCTCGGGAAAGTGCCAGGCGCAGGTCGGTTTCCATGCGCAGGCGTTCGCTCGCGGCCTTCTGCATGGTGTTGTGATACATCTGCGCGGTATTTCGCCCCGAGTCCTTGGCGCGATAAAGCGCGATGTCGGCGCGCTTGAGCAGGTCGGTCGGGGTCGAGCCGTGATCGGGGATCAGCGCAATGCCGATGCTGGGCGTCACTTGCAGGCGCTGGCCGTCGAGGAACATCGGTTCGGACAGCAGTTCGCGGATGGTGTCGGCCACTTCTCGAACCTGATCGCTGACCTCACTGCGCGAGCCTTCGAGGCCGCTGAGCAGCACCACGAATTCGTCACCGCCCAGGCGCGCGACGGTGTCCTCCATGCGCACGCTGGCCTCCAGGCGCGCAGTGATGATTTTCAGCACGGTATCGCCCACCGGGTGCCCGAGGGAGTCGTTGATGTGCTTGAAGTGGTCGAGGTCGAGGAACATCAGCGCGCCGCGCAGGTTATGCCGTTTGAGCAGGGCGATCTGCTGGCTCAGGCGGTCCATCAGCAAGGCGCGGTTGGGCAGGTTGGTCAGTGGGTCGTGGTAGGCCAGGTGGCGGATCTGCGCTTCGGCGTTTTTCAGCAGGCTGACGTCGCGCGCGGTCAGCAGCAGACAGGCGGTTTCGTTGAGGGTGATCGGCTCCACCGAGACTTCAACGGTGAGCAGTTCGCCGCGCTTGTTACGCCCGAGCATCTCCTGGTGATGAACCCGGCCCTTGATCTGCAATTCGGCCAGCAGCGCCGAGCGCTGTTTTTCTTCAGCCCAAATCCCGACCTGATACACCGTGCGGCCCACCACTTCCTCGGCGCGGTAGCCGGTCAGGCGGCAGAAACCGTCGTTGACCTCCAGGTAGCGTCCGGTGTCGCGCTCGGTGATGGTGATGGCATCGGGGCTGGAGTGGAAGGCCTTGGCGAATTTCTCTTCACTGGCCTTGAGCGCCGCTTCCGAGCGCTGTTGCTGAGTGATGTCGCGCAGCGTGGTGACGATGCAGGGCTGGTCGCCGACGCTGATCTGGCGGCTGGAAATCACGCAAGTCAGGGTCTGTCCGTCCTTGTGCTGGACCAGAATGGCCACGTTGTTCAGGCCCTGTTCGCGGATCACTTGTTCGATCCGTCGCAGGCTTTTCGCCGAGGCGTCCCACAAGCCGATTTCGTCGGCGCTGCGGCCGATCACGTCGGCGGTACTCCAGCCGAAGGTCTGGGTGAAGCTGGAGTTGATCTCAATGAACTGGCCGGAGTCCTGGCGGGTGACGCAGATCGGATCGGGGCTGACCTGGAACAGCGTGGCGAATTTTTCTTCGGAGGCCACCAGCCGTTGTTCGCGCTCCACCTGGTCGGTGATGTCGAGCAATGTGCCGGCCATGCGCACCGGCACGCCGTTGTCATCACGGTAGAGGCGCGCACGGCTTTCCAGATAGCGCGAGCTGCCGTCGGGCAATTGCACGCGGTAGGTCAATTGGTAGTTGCCGGCCGGGCCTTCACGCAAACTGCGGTAAGCGTCGCGCATGGTGTCGCGTTCTTCGCCGGGCACGCCTTCGAAGAATTCGTCGAAGGACTCGTGGAAGGGTTTGGCGTCCAGGCCGTGCAGTTGGGCGGCCCGTGCCGATCCGTAGAGCATGCCGCTGGGAATGTGCCAGTCCCAGGTGCCGAGTTGCGCCGAATCCAGGGCCAGGTCGAGGCGCTCCTGGCTGTCCTTGAGGGCATGTTCGGCGATTTTGCGTTCGGTGGTGTCAAGGAAAGTGCTTAGCAGATAGGGTTGGCCTTCGAGCTCGACTTTTTGCGCACTGAGGATGCCGTCGTGGACCTGGCCATTGCTGGCGCGAAACTGCACTTCCATGCTGACCAGGTCGCCTTTGGCTTTGGTGGCCTTGACCAGTTCGTCCCGTTGCTCGGGGTGCACCCACAGGCCCAGCTCCAGGGTGGTGCGGCCGATCGCGTTTTGCACCGGCCAGCCGAACAGGCTTTCGAAATACTGGTTGGCTTCGGAAATCAGGCCGTCTTCCTGGCGGGTCAGCAGGACCATGTTCGGGCACAGGTGGAACAGGGTGGCGAAGCGTTTTTCCGAGCTGCTCAACGCCTGTTCGCGCTGGCGCTGGTGGGTAATCTCGCGGATTACGCCGATCATCCGTGGCCTGCCGTGCTTGTCCGGCAACAGGCTGCCGTTGATTTCCAGCCAGTGCAGGCTGCCATCGGGCCAGCGGATGCGGTGATGCATCGCTTGCTCCAGCGGCGCGCCAGCGATGACCGCATGGAATGCGCGAAGGGTTTTCGCGCGATCCTCCGGGGGCAGCAGGTCGAGGTATTCCAGATCCCGTGGCAACGGTTTGCGGGGGTCGAAGCCGAACAGCGCCTGCGTACCCCGGGACCAGCTGATCTGCCCGCGCTCGATGTCCCAATACCAGGCACCCAGACGCGCGCCGTTGAGCGCGGCCAACAGTTGCGAGGCACTTTCCCAGCTCTGTTCGGAGTTTTTCGGGTCAAGTGCCTGTATACGCGGCATAGGCGGAATACGGTCGACAGATTTGGGCATTGGCAAGCCTTAGGCTGAATGGGCGTTTGGCACGGGAGTTCGCGGCTCTATAGGAGTAGCACAACTTAGCCTTGAGTCCCTGGCGGATCGAGTTGAGCATCCAGCAGCGCCATGAAGGCCCGCGCGGCGTTCGACAGTGTCCTTTCCGTGTGCAAGATATAGCCTAGCTGGCGAGTGAGCTGTATGCCCGGCAAAGGTATGCGCGCCACCTGGTCATCGAGCATGGTGCGCGGCAAAACGCTCCAGGCCAGGCCGATCGAGACCATCATCTTGATGGTTTCCAGGTAGTTGGTGCTCATGGCTATGTTAGGCGTCAGGCCCTGGGCTTCAAACAGCCGCTGCACGATGTGGTGGGTAAAGGTGTTGCCGCCGGGGAAGACCGCCGGGTGTCGGGCGATGTCCGCCAGGCTGACCTTGCCGTTATTGAGTAGCGAATGCTCCGGGGCAACCACGAAATCCAGCGGGTCGTCCCACACCGGGGTGGCCTTGACCAGCGCATGGGGTTCCGGCGCCAGGGTGATGACCGCCAGTTCGGCACGACCATGGAGAATTTCCTCGTAGGCCACTTCCGAATCGAGGAACTGAATATCCAGCGCCACCTGTGGATAGCGCCGGGTGAACTCCCTTAATAAAGGCGGCAAACGGTGCAGGCCAATGTGGTGACTGGTGGCCAGGGTCAGACGGCCGGTCACTTCGCCCGTGAGGTTGGTCAGCGCACGGCGCGTATCATCGAGGACATTGAGGATCTGGTAGGCCCGCGGCAGCAGGGCGCGCCCGGCTTCGGTCAGGCCCACTTCACGCCCCAGGCGATCGAACAGGCGTACCTTCAATTGCTGCTCCAGCCCGGCGATGCGTTTGCTGATCGCAGGCTGGGTCAGGTGCAGCCGTTCCCCGGCGCCGGAGAAGCTTCCGGTCTCGGCGATGGCAATAAAAGCATTGAGGTTGGCCAGGTCCATGGTTGTATTCCAGTTGGTTATCCAAAGCATAAAAAATATGAATTTGAGTTATTTAATGTAACCCCATAGGATCAGCCTCACAAGCCAAAGGGTTATTGAGCACTTCAAGACCCGGGGCATAGAAACAAGCTGATGAGGAACCGTCTGATGGCTGGCAAAACGCTCTACGACAAGCTCTGGGATTCGCATTTGGTCAAGCAGCGCGACGATGGCTCTGCGCTGATCTACATCGATCGTCACATCATCCACGAAGTGACCTCGCCGCAAGCCTTCGAAGGCCTGCGTCTGGCCGGGCGCAAGCCATGGCGCATCGATGCCAACATCGCGACCCCGGACCACAACGTACCGACCACGCCGGAGCGCAAGGGCGGCATCGACGCCATCGTTGACCAGGTCTCGCGTCTGCAAGTCCAGACCCTCGATGACAACTGCGATGAATACGGCATCGTCGAGTTCAAGATGAACGACGTTCGCCAAGGCATCGTCCACGTCATCGGCCCGGAGCAGGGCGCGACCTTGCCGGGCATGACCGTGGTCTGTGGCGACTCCCACACCTCGACCCACGGCGCATTCGGCGCATTGGCGCACGGTATCGGCACTTCAGAGGTCGAGCATGTGCTCGCCACCCAGTGCCTGGTCGCCAAGAAAATGAAGAACATGCTGGTGCGCGTCGAAGGCCAATTGCCGTTCGGCGTGACCGCCAAGGACATCGTGCTCGCCGTGATTGGCAAGATCGGCACCGCCGGCGGTAACGGCCACGCCATCGAATTCGCCGGCAGCGCGATTCGCGACCTGTCCGTCGAAGGCCGCATGACCATCTGCAACATGTCCATCGAGGCCGGCGCTCGCGTAGGCCTGGTGGCCGCGGACGAAAAAACCGTGGCTTACGTCAAGGGCCGTCCTTTCGCACCGAAAGGCGCGGAATGGGACCTGGCCGTCGAAGCCTGGAAAGACCTGGTGTCCGATGCCGACGCCACCTTCGATACCGTAGTTGAGCTCGATGCCACCCAGATCAAGCCGCAAGTCAGCTGGGGCACTTCGCCTGAGATGGTGTTGGCGGTGGACCAGAACGTGCCGGACCCTGCGAAGGAAATGGACCTGGTCAAGCGCGGTTCCATCGAGCGCGCCTTGAAGTACATGGGTTTGACCGCCAACCAGGCGATCACCGACATTCAGCTCGACCGCGTGTTCATCGGTTCCTGCACCAACTCGCGGATCGAAGACCTGCGTGCTGCGGCGGTGATTGCCAAGGGCCGCAAAGTGGCCTCGACCATCAAGCAGGCCATCGTCGTGCCGGGCTCGGGTCTGGTTAAAGCCCAGGCTGAATCGGAAGGCCTGGACAAGATCTTCCTCGAAGCCGGTTTCGAATGGCGCGAGCCGGGTTGCTCGATGTGTCTGGCGATGAACCCGGACCGTTTGGAGTCCGGCGAGCACTGCGCTTCGACCTCCAACCGTAACTTCGAAGGCCGTCAGGGCGCTGGTGGTCGTACCCACCTCGTCAGCCCGGCCATGGCCGCGGCCGCCGCTGTGAACGGTCGTTTCATCGACGTCCGTGAATTGATCTAAAGGAGCACAGCATGAAAGCTTTTACCCAGCACACTGGACTTGTCGCGCCTTTGGATCGTGCCAACGTCGACACCGACCAGATCATTCCGAAGCAGTTCTTGAAGTCGATCAAGCGCACGGGCTTTGGCCCGAACCTGTTCGATGAATGGCGCTACCTGGATGTGGGCCAGCCTTACCAGGACAACTCCAGGCGTCCGCTGAACAAGGACTTCGTCCTCAACGCCGAACGTTACCAGGGCGCCAGCGTGTTGCTGGCCCGTGAGAACTTCGGTTGCGGCTCCAGCCGTGAACACGCGCCGTGGGCCCTGGAAGAGTACGGTTTCCGCAGCATCATCGCGCCGAGCTATGCCGACATCTTCTTCAACAACAGCTTCAAGAACGGCTTACTGCCGATCATCTTGAGCGATGCCGAAGTCGACGAACTGTTCCAGCAGGTCGAGGCCAACCCGGGATATCAGTTGCAGGTCGATCTGCAAGCCCAGACCGTGACCCGCCCTGACGGTAAGGTGTTGAGCTTCGAAATCGATGCCTTCCGCAAGCACTGCCTGCTCAACGGCCTGGACGATATCGGCCTGACCTTGCAGGACGGCGATGCGATTGCGACGTTTGAAGCCAAGCATCGTGCGAGCCAGCCTTGGTTGTTTCGCGACGCATGATTGATCCGAGATTGTTGTAGTCAGGGCCGGCCTCTTCGCGAGCAAGCCCGCTCCCACATTGGATTTGTGGTGTATACAAAACCCCTGTGGGAGCGGGCTTGCTCGCGAAGACGGCAGCTCAGACGACACAAGGCTAAACCCCAAAAAGGAAGTCCCCATGACCAGCACCGCCCGACACAGCCAGGTAGTCCAGAAGCAATTCGGTGAACAGGCCTCGGCCTACCTGAGCAGCGCCGTCCACGCTCAAGGCACTGAATTCGCGCTGCTACAGGCCGAGCTGGCGGGGCGGGGCGATGCCCGGGTCCTGGATCTGGGCTGCGGTGCCGGCCACGTGAGTTTTCACGTAGCCTCATTGGTGAAGGAAGTGGTGGCCTACGACCTGTCGCAACAGATGCTCGACGTGGTGACCGCTGCCGCTGTCGACCGTGGCTTGAGCAACGTGACCACGGTCAACGGGGCCGCTGAGCGCTTGCCGTTTGCCGATGGCGAATTCGATTTCGTCTTCAGCCGCTATTCGGCGCACCATTGGAGTGATCTGGGCCTGGCCCTGCGTGAGGTGCGTCGAGTCCTGAAACCGGGCGGCGTGGCGGCGTTCGTCGACGTGTTGTCACCGGGTAGCCCGCTGTTCGACACTTATCTGCAAAGCGTCGAAGTGCTGCGCGACACCAGCCATGTGCGCGATTATTCCGCCGGCGAGTGGTTGCGCCAGGTCAGCGAGGCGGGGCTGCACACCCGCAGTACCACCCGTCAGCGCTTGCGCCTGGAGTACAACAGCTGGGTCGAGCGCATGCGCACACCTGAAGTGATGCGCGCGGCGATCCGCGAGTTGCAGCAGTCGATGGGCAATGAAGTGCGCGAATATTTTGAGATTGAGGCCGATGGTTCATTCAGTACCGATGTACTGGTGCTGATGGCTGAACGATAGAATTTTTCCGGGTGCGTCCAAGGGCGCACCGACTGATGACATGAGGAAAGCATGAGCAAGCAGATTCTGATTCTCCCAGGTGACGGTATTGGCCCGGAAATCATGGCCGAAGCGGTCAAGGTGCTGGAGCTGGCCAGTGACAAGTTCGCCCTGGGCTTCGAGTTGAGCCATGACGTGATCGGCGGCGCGGCCATCGACAAGCACGGCGTGCCATTGGCCGACGAGACCCTGGAACGTGCCCGCGCGGCCGACGCCGTGTTGCTGGGCGCCGTTGGCGGCCCGAAATGGGATGCCATCGAACGTGACATCCGCCCTGAGCGCGGCCTGTTGAAAATCCGTGCGCAACTGGGCCTGTTCGGCAACCTGCGTCCGGCGATCCTGTACCCGCAACTGGCCGAGGCTTCCAGCCTGAAGCCGGAAATCGTTTCCGGGCTGGACATCCTGATCGTTCGCGAACTGACCGGCGGCATCTACTTCGGCGCGCCTCGTGGCACCCGCACCCTGGAAAACGGCGAGCGTCAGTCCTACGACACCCTGCCGTACAGCGAAAGCGAAATCCGCCGCATCGCCCGTGTCGGTTTCGACATGGCCATGGTCCGTGGCAAGAAGCTGTGCTCGGTGGACAAGGCCAACGTGCTGGCCTCCAGCCAACTGTGGCGTGAAGTGGTCGAACAAGTGGCCAAGGATTATCCTGAAGTCGAACTGAGCCACATGTACGTCGACAACGCCGCGATGCAGCTGGTGCGCGCACCGAAGCAGTTCGACGTGATCGTCACCGACAACATGTTCGGCGACATCCTGTCCGACCAGGCCTCGATGCTCACCGGTTCCATCGGCATGCTGCCGTCGGCGTCCCTGGACACCAACAACAAGGGCATGTACGAGCCGTGCCACGGTTCGGCGCCGGACATCGCGGGCAAAGGCATCGCCAACCCGTTGGCGACCATTCTGTCGGTGTCGATGATGCTGCGTTACAGCTTCAACCAGCAGGCCGCGGCCGATGCCATCGAGAAAGCCGTCAGCCTGGTGCTGGATCAGGGCTTGCGCACCGGCGACATCTGGTCGGCCGGTTGCACTAAAGTCGGTACGCAGGAAATGGGTGACGCAGTAGTCGCCGCGCTGCGGAATCTGTAATCTCTCGGGCCCGCTGCCAAATTCAAGACAAGGTAGCGGTCCACATTTCAAGAAGGTGTAGTTGCGATGAAACGTGTAGGTCTGATCGGTTGGCGCGGCATGGTCGGTTCCGTGCTCATGCAGCGGATGCTGGAAGAGCAGGATTTCGATCTTATCGAGCCGGTGTTTTTCACCACTTCCAATGTCGGTGGCCAAGGCCCGTCCGTGGGCAAGGACATTGCTCCGCTCAAGGACGCTTACAGCATTGAAGAGCTGAAAACCCTCGACGTGATTCTGACCTGCCAGGGTGGCGACTACACCAGCGAAGTCTTCCCCAAGCTGCGTGAAGCCGGCTGGCAGGGTTACTGGATCGATGCCGCTTCCAGCCTGCGCATGCAGGATGACGCGGTGATCGTTCTGGATCCGGTCAACCGCAAGGTGATCGATCAGCAGCTGGATGCGGGCACCAAGAACTACATCGGCGGCAACTGCACCGTCAGCCTGATGCTGATGGGCCTTGGTGGCCTGTTCGAAGCTGGCCTGGTGGAGTGGATGAGCGCCATGACCTATCAGGCGGCCTCCGGTGCCGGCGCGCAGAACATGCGTGAACTGATCAAGCAAATGGGCGCGACCCACGCCGCTGTTGCCGATCAACTGGCCGATCCGGCCAGCGCGATCCTCGACATCGACCGTCGTGTGGCCGAAGCCATGCGCAGCGACGCGTACCCGACCGAAAACTTCGGCGTACCGTTGGCCGGCAGCCTGATCCCGTGGATCGACAAGGAGCTGCCGAACGGTCAGAGCCGCGAAGAGTGGAAGGCCCAGGCCGAGACCAACAAGATCCTCGGTCGCTTCAAGAGCCCGATCCCGGTCGATGGCATCTGCGTGCGCATCGGCGCCATGCGTTGCCACAGCCAGGCGCTGACCATCAAGCTGAACAAAGACGTACCGATCGCTGATATCGAAGGGCTGATCAGCCAGCACAACCCTTGGGTCAAGCTGGTGCCGAACAGCCGCGAAACCAGCATTCAGGAGCTGAGCCCGAACAAGGTCACCGGCACCCTGAACATTCCGGTTGGCCGTCTGCGCAAGCTGAACATGGGTTCGCAATTTGTCGGCGCGTTCACCGTCGGCGACCAGTTGCTGTGGGGCGCGGCCGAACCGCTGCGCCGCATGCTGCGGATCCTGCTTGAGCGTTGATCGATTGATGCAATGAAAGAACCCGCGCCTTGAAAGAGGCGCGGGTTTTTTATTGGCCGTTAAAAGATCGCAGCCTTCGGCAGCTCCTACAGGCGCTCGCATTCCTTTGTAGGAGCTGCCGAAGGCTGCGATCTTTTGTTCTAAATTGCCGAACCGCCACCCACCCGGTAAAGTGCCGCTCCCCCCGTTTCGCCAGAGGTCAAACCATGAGCCAGTCCATTGATATTGCCGTGATCGGCGCCACCGGTACTGTCGGCGAAACGCTCGTGCAGATTCTCGAAGAGCGCGATTTCCCGATCGGCACCCTTCACCTGTTGGCCAGCAGCGAATCGGCCGGCAGTTCGGTGCCGTTTCGCGGCAAGAACGTGCGGGTGCGGGAGGTCGATGAGTTCGACTTCAGCAAGGTGCAGTTGGCATTCTTTGCCGCCGGCCCGGCGGTTTCGTTGAGTTTTGCTTCCCGGGCGACAGACGCCGGTTGCTCGGTGATCGATCTCTCCGGTGCCCTGCCGGCCGAAAAGGCGCCACAGGTCGTGCCTGAGGCCAACGCCCAAGTGTTGGCCGGCTTGAAAAAACCCTTTCAGGTCAGCAGTCCAAGCCCGTCGGCCACCACACTGGCGGTGGTACTCGCGCCACTGATGGATTTGCTCGATTTGCAGCGCATCAGCCTGACCGCCAGCCTCGCGGTATCGGCCCAGGGCCGCGAAGCCGTGAGCGAGCTCGCCCGGCAAACCGCCGAGTTGCTGAATGTACGACCGCTGGAGCCGAAATTCTTTGATCGGCAGATGGCCTTCAACCTGTTGGCCCAGGTCGGCAAACCGGATGAGCAAGGTCATACGCTGCTGGAAAAACGCCTGGTGCGTGAGCTGCGCCAGGTCATGGCGCGGCCGTCATTGAAGATTTCCGTCACTTGCATTCAAGCCCCGGTGTTTTTTGGCGATAGCTATAGCGTGACCCTGCAGTCCGCGAGTGAAATCGACCTGGGGAAAGTCAATGCGGCCCTGGAAGACGCACCCGGCATCGAGCTGGTAGAAGCCGGCGATTACCCGACCGCGGTGGGCGATGCGGTAGGGCAGGATGTGGTCTACGTTGGTCGTGTTCGCCAGGGTATCGACGACCCGTCGGAACTTAATCTGTGGCTGACGTCAGATAACGTACGCAAAGGCGCGGCGCTCAACGCTGTGCAGCTGGCCGAGTTGTTGCTTAAAGACCTGCTGTAAAAGATACTTTGCAACAATTTGTCGAATGATTCCGCGCGAGCCTATGCTTGCCGGAGTGCTGAAGGCGAGCCACTCTGCGGGGCTTTGCCGGGCATCAATGAAATGACCGCGCGCGACGACCCTCGCCGTTGCGCGCAATGCCTTACGGCAGCGACTATCAATACCTTCTCGCTGGCCGAGGAATGTTCAAACTAAGGATGAGCTAATGGTTCAAGTTCGCAAACTGGTGTTAGCAATAGCGGCCGCCTCGGCGCTGTCCTCCGGTATGGCGCATGCCCTCGGGCTCGGGGAGTTGACCCTGAAATCGACGCTCAACCAGCCGCTGGTAGCGGAAATCGAGCTGCTCGATGTCAAGGATCTCACTGCCGCCGAAGTGGTGCCGAGCCTGGCCTCACCAGACGATTTCGCCAAGGCCGGTGTCGACCGCCAGGCGTTTCTCAATGACTTGACCTTCACCCCGGTGCTCAACGCCAGCGGCAAAAACATCCTGCGCGTGACCTCGAGCAAGCCACTGTCCGAACCCATGGTGAAATTCCTGGTTCAGGTCATGTGGCCGAACGGCCGTTTGCTGCGCGACTACAGTGTGCTGCTCGATCCGTCCAAATTCTCGCCGCAAACCGCTGAAGCGGCTGCGCAACCGACGTCAACGGTAGCCGCGCCCGTCACCGGTGCGACCAAACCGTCGCAATACACCACCACGCCGCGCGATACCCTGTGGGAAATCGCCGCGAAGGCGCGTAATGGCGGTTCGATCCAGCAAACCATGCTGGCCATCCAGGCGTTGAACCCGGATGCCTTTATCGACGGCAACATCAACCGCCTGAAAACAGGCCAGGTGCTGCGCATGCCGGACCAGGCACAGAGTACGGGCCTGCCGCAAGCCAAGGCGATTGCCGAAGTGGCCGCACAGAACAAGGCCTGGCGCCAGGGTCGCCGTTATGTGGCAAAACCCGGGGCAGGGCAGCAACAGCTCGACGCCACCAATCGCGCTCGCACCGATGCTGCTCCGGCGCAAGCGGCCACCGACAAGCTGAGTCTGGTGTCTGCCGAGTCCGGCAAGAACCCAGGCAAAGGGGCTGTCGGAGATGCCAAGGCCCTCAGCAACAAACTGGCGGTGACCCAGGAAAGCCTCGACACCAGCCGTCGTGATAACGCCGAACTGAAAAGCCGCATGACCGACCTGCAAAGCCAGGTGGACAAGCTACAGCGCTTGATCGAGCTGAAGAACAATCAACTGGCCAAGTTGCAAACCGAGGGTGCTGCGGTTGCACCAGCGGCTGCGACAGCACCGGCAATGTCGGCCGAACTTGCTGCCAATCCGGCCGCAGCGCCTGCTCCGGCTGAAACTGCGCCAGTGGTCGCGGCGCCCGAGGCAACTCCGGCGCCGACCGAGAAGCCCGTTGAGGCGACACCGGCGGCATCCGACGATCAGAAATTCAATGAGTTGCTGACCAATCCGGTGCTGCTGGGCCTGGTCGGTGGCGGTGCGGTGATTCTGTTGCTCCTGCTGCTGTTGCTGGCGCGTCGCCGCAAAGCCCAGCAAGAAGCCGAGAAACATCTGCGCATGGCCCGTGCCCTGGCCGAAGAACAGCCGTTCTCGGCCGATCTCGACATGCCGGAAAGCAGCTTCGAAGGTCTGGAAGTTCCGCTGCCGAGCGTGAAGCTGGCGACTGCCCCGACGCCTGCTCCCGCGCCAGCGCCGGTAGTTGCTCCGGTGGTGATGACCACGCCGATCGCCGCGCCATTGGTGGCGCCCGCTGCCGAGCGTTCCGACGACGTGCTGGGCCAGGCTCAGTCGTACATCAATGCCGGTCGCCTGAACCAGGCTGCCGCGTTGCTGGAGGACGGCGTCAAGCAGGAGCCCAAGCGCAGCGACTTGCGCTTGAAACTGATGGAAGTCTACGGCCAGCAAGGCGATCGCGATGCGTTCGTCGGCCAGGAACGTCAGTTGGTGGCCAATGGCGACAACTTCGCCCAGGTTGAAAAACTCAAAAGCCGCTTCCCGGCCATGGCGCTGGTGGCTGCCGGTGGCATCGCCGCAGCCGCCGTTGCTGCCGAACTGGACGCACAGTACGTCAAGGACCTGTTGCTCGATGAGCCGCAAGCACCGGCGTCAGAGCCAGAGCCAGCGTCGTTCGAGGATGACCTCGACAGCGCCTTCGACCTGAGCCTGGATGATCTGGACGCGATTACACCTGTGGCACCTGCACCTGCACCTGCGCCGGAGCCCGAAGTCGCGGCGCTGGCAGACCTGGAAGAGTTCCCGCTGGACGACGATCTGAGTTTTGAGTCGGTGTTGCAGCAGCAGACTGAAATCAAGGAAAACCTCGACGACCTGTCGGACTTCGATCTCGACCTGGATCTCGGCGCGCAACCGTCGCCGACGATCCTGGCTGAAGACGATTTCCTGCTGGATCTGGATGAGGGCGTGAAGGATTTCCCGGTTGCCGAAACCCCGGCTGTTCCTGAGGTCGCGCTGGATGACCTGGAATTGCCGGCCGATTTCGATCTGTCACTGGCCGACGAAATGGACGCACCGGATGCGTTCGCGGCAGAGCTGGATGATGTCAACGCCGAGCTGGAGAGCCTGTCCAACAGCATCGGCGAGCCGACTTTTACCGAAGCTGATGCCGCGCTGGATAGCGATGATGACTTCGACTTCCTCTCGGGCACTGACGAAGCCGCTACCAAGCTCGATCTGGCTCAGGCCTATATCGACATGGGCGACAGCGACGGTGCTCGCGACATCCTCAATGAGGTGGTAAGCGAAGGCAGTGCCGAGCAGAAGAATGAAGCCGAGGAAATGCTTTCGCGCCTGGCTTGAGTGTCTGGTAGGTTGTAAACAGAACGGCAGCCCATTGAGGCTGCCGTTTTTGTTTGGTCCATGAATTGATGTTGTTTGCTCGGGCCTCTTCGCGGGCAAGCCCGCTCCCACAGGTTTTGTGGGCAACATAAATCACTGTGGGAGCGGGCTTGCCCGCGATGAGGCCGGAACAGTCAAAGGAGATCTCTCTGGCATCCCCGCCAGTCGGCCTTATAATGCCCGCCTTTGGTACATCATCAGGCTGTCCCTCCTTGGCAAATATAGATAACCCGGCCGCCGAAATGGCAGCCGACGGCTTTTTCCGGATCGCACTGGGCGTCGAATACAAAGGCTCGCGCTACCGCGGCTGGCAGCGCCAGGCGTCCGGGGTGCTCACCGTGCAGGAAACCCTCGAAAACGCCCTGTCCAAAGTCGCCGACTCACCCGTTTCGCTGATGTGCGCCGGGCGTACCGACGCCGGGGTGCATGCCTGCGGACAGGTGGTGCATTTCGACACCCAGGTCGAGCGTTCGATGAAGGCCTGGACCATGGGCGCCAACATCAACTTGCCCCACGACGTCAGTGTCAGTTGGGCCAAGGTCATGCCGGCACACTTCCATGCGCGCTTCAAGGCCATTGCCCGGCGTTATCGCTACGTGATCTACAACGATCAGATCCGTCCGGCGCACCTGAACGAAGAAGTGACCTGGAACCACCGTCCGCTGGACGTCGAGCGCATGGCCGAGGCCGCTCAATACCTGGTTGGCACCCATGATTTCAGCGCTTTTCGCGCCGGCCAGTGCCAGGCCAAGTCGCCGATCAAGGAGCTGCATCACCTGCGTGTCACCCGTCACGGCAAGATGATCGTGCTGGATATTCGCGCCAGCGCCTTCCTGCATCACATGGTGCGCAACATTGCTGGTGTGCTGATGACCATTGGCGCCGGAGAGCGTCCGGTGGAGTGGATGAAAGAGGTGCTGGAGAGCCGGATTCGACGGACCGGTGGCGTGACTGCGCATCCATTCGGTTTGTATCTGGTTCAGGTCGAGTACCGTGACGAGTTCGAGTTGCCCGAGCGTTACATCGGTCCGCACTTCCTGACCGGCTTCTCGGAACTTGGCGGCTGACGCCCTCGAATGCTTTTGTTACCATCCGGGACTTTCCCGGATTTGTCTTGGAGTTGTGTCGACATGTCAGCCGTTCGCAGCAAGATCTGTGGGATTACCCGCATAGAGGATGCGTTGGCAGCCATCGAGGCCGGGGCGGATGCCATCGGATTCGTGTTCTACGCCAAAAGCCCCCGTGCGGTGACGTTCCAGCAGGCGCGCTCGATCATCAAGGCGCTGCCGCCGTTCGTGACCACCGTGGGCCTTTTCGTCAATGCGAGCCGTTGCGAGTTGGGTGAGCTGCTCGACGCGGTGCCCCTGGACCTGCTGCAATTTCACGGCGATGAAAGCGCGGCCGAGTGCGAAGGCTGGCACCGCCCGTACATCAAGGCGCTGCGGGTCAAGGCGGGAGATGACATCGCCGCGGCCTGTGATGCTTATGCCAGTGCCAGCGCAATCCTGCTCGATACCTATGTCGAAGGCGTTCCCGGAGGAACCGGCGAGGCGTTTGACTGGTCACTGATACCGCAAGGCTTGAGCAAGCCGATCATTCTGGCGGGCGGTCTGACGCCGGATAACGTCGCCGAAGCGATTGCCCGCGTCCGGCCTTATGCCGTGGATGTCAGCGGCGGGGTAGAGGCGAGCAAGGGCATCAAGGATCACGCAAAGATCCAGGCATTTATCAAAGCGGTACGCGGTAGCACCTGTTGATGTGACGGCTGGCAGACTGCCGCCGTCCACTGCACTGTACAAAGCGGATGCACTGCACATAGCAGGCAGATCCGAGGGTTTGTGGTTGCACGCAGGTCATGTTTCGCGCTGACCGTGGCAGTCCATCAACCCTCTTCGCACACATGAATTTAGCGCTAGGGCATACACGGGGCCGCGAACCAGAGCGTTCGGGCCGCCGGTACTGGAGAAAGAAAGCATGAGCAACTGGTTAGTAGACAAACTGATCCCTTCGATCATGCGTTCCGAGGTCAAGAAGAGCTCGGTGCCTGAAGGTCTTTGGCACAAATGCCCGTCTTGCGAGGCTGTGCTGTATCGTCCGGAGCTGGAAAAGACCCTGGACGTTTGCCCCAAGTGCAACCATCACATGCGTATCGGCGCCCGCGCCCGTATCGACATCTTCCTCGATGTTGAAGGCCGTGCCGAGCTGGGGGCGGACCTGGAGCCGGTTGACCGTCTGAAATTCCGCGACGGCAAGAAGTACAAGGACCGCCTGACCGCTGCACAAAAGCAGACCGGCGAAAAAGACGCACTGGTTTCCATGAGAGGTACTTTGCTGGGCATGCCGGTGGTGGTTTCGGCGTTCGAGTTTTCCTTCATGGGCGGTTCGATGGGCGCCATCGTCGGTGAGCGTTTCGTTCGCGCCGCCAATTACGCCCTGGAAAAACGTTGCCCGATGATCTGCTTCGCCGCTTCCGGCGGTGCGCGGATGCAGGAAGCGCTGATTTCCCTGATGCAAATGGCCAAGACCTCCGCGGTGTTGGCTCGTCTGCGCGAAGAAGGCATCCCGTTCATCTCCGTGTTGACCGATCCGGTCTACGGCGGCGTTTCCGCCAGTCTGGCGATGCTGGGCGACGTGATTGTCGGCGAGCCGAAGGCGTTGATCGGTTTTGCCGGTCCGCGCGTGATCGAACAGACCGTGCGTGAAAAACTGCCGGAAGGCTTCCAGCGCAGCGAGTTCCTGCTGGAGCACGGTGCCATCGATATGATCATCGACCGTCAGGAACTGCGTCCGCGTCTGGGTAACCTGCTGGCGCAAATGATGGGCCTGCCGACGCCGCAGTTCGTGGCTGCACCCATCGAGCCGATCGTGGTTCCACCGGTACCCGCCAGCCTATGACCCAACGTACCCTTGGCGAATGGCTCGCCTACCTTGAACAGTTGCACCCTTCGGCCATCGACATGGGCCTGGAGCGGTCGCAGCAGGTAGCGTCCCGCATGGGACTGGGCAAGCCGGCGCCTCGGGTGATCACGGTCACCGGGACCAACGGCAAGGGTTCCACCTGTGCGTTCGTGGCGTCCCTGCTGCGGGCCCAGGGCTTGAAAGTGGGGGTTTACAACTCCCCACACCTGCTGCGTTACAACGAGCGGGTAACGGTCAATGGCGTCGAAGCCACGGATGCCGAGCTGTGCGAGGCCTTTGCCGCGGTAGAGGCCGGGCGCGGCGACACTTCCCTGACTTACTTCGAAATGGGCACCCTGGCGGCATTCTGGCTGTTCCAGCGCTCCGGGCTCGATGCGGTGGTGCTGGAAGTCGGTCTGGGCGGTCGTCTGGACACGGTCAACGTGGTGGACGCCGACATGGCGCTGGTCACCAGTATTGGCGTCGATCATGCGGATTACCTGGGTGATACCCGAGAGTCCGTGGCCTTCGAGAAGGCCGGTATTTTCCGTCAGGACGCACCTGCGCTCTGCGGCGATCTGAATCCTCCACAACCTCTGCTGGACAAGGCGCGCGAGCTCAATTGCCCGTTTTTCCTGCGTGGGCGCGATTTTGACCTCGGTGTGACCGATCACAACTGGCAATGGCGCGGTGTCGATGCACAAGGGCGCGCGGTTGAACTGCGCGACCTGCCACTGCTCGATCTGCCGATGGAAAACGCTGCACTGGCATTGCAGGCGTACCTGCTGCTCGGCTTGCCTTGGGTGGATGAGCAGATTATCGAGGCGCTGCGGGCAACGAAGGTGGTCGGTCGTCTGGATCGCCGTGAGATCGAGTGGCAGGGCAAGCGCTTGAATCTATTGCTGGATGTGGGGCATAACCCCCATGCGGCGGAGTATCTGGCTCGTCGCCTGGCCAGTCGCCCGCTGGTCGGCAGGCGTCTGGCGGTGTTCGGGCTGCTGGCGGACAAAGACCTGGGTGGTGTTGTCGGCGAATTGAATGCTAGTGTCCAGCACTGGGCTGTCGCACCTCTGGATTCGCCTCGGGCGCGTCCGGTTGCGGATTTGCACGATGCGTTGCAAGGTCTTGGTGCGTCGGTCACGTCATACGGCAGCGTAGCGGCCGCCCTGGAAGGGCAGTGCGCGCAGGCCACGAGCGACGACGAAATCCTGTTGTTCGGATCATTTTATTGTGTCGCCGAGGCCCTCGAATGGCTGGCCCGGCGCTCCACGGAGGAAGCGGCAAATGGCATTGCTGGATAAGGCATACAAACAGCGCATGGTTGGCGCCCTGGTGTTGGTCGCGCTGGCGGTGATTTTTCTGCCGATGCTGTTTTCCCGCCAGGACGAACAGCGCCAGGTGACGGTCGAAGCGCCCGCGGCTCCGCAGGCGCCGGCGATGCCCCAGGTACAGGTCGAGCCCGTGGTGGTGCCTGAGCCACAAGCCCTACCTCAGGAACCTGTGCCGAGCGATGACGAAATCGCCCAGCAGGAATCGGCGGTGCCAGCTATTCCGGTGGTTCCAGCGACTGCGGCTCCAGCGCCAGCGCCAGCAGCCAAGTCGGCTGCACCCGCGCCGGTCCCGGCTTTGGCGGCCAAACCTGCGACAGCGCCTGCCCAGCCCATCACTGCGGCACCGGGCAAGCCGGACACCACGCAAAGCCGTGTCGATGCCAATGGTTTGTCTGTCAGCTGGTCGGTGCAACTGGCCAGCCTGTCGAACCGTGAAAGCGCGGAAAAACTTCAGAAAACCCTGCGCAGCCAGGGTTACAATGCCTACATCCGTACCGCCGACGGCAAAAACCGGGTGTTTGTCGGGCCGCTGATCGAGCGCGCTGAGGCCGACCGGCTGCGTGACTTGCTGAACCGCCAGCAGAACCTCAAGGGGTTTGTGGTGCGCTTTCAGCCGGAACGTGGCTAAAACTATCGCCCCGATATGAAATGCACTGACAATCGCAGCTTACCGATAAGCATGGGCTCTGCTAAAATGCGCCGCCTTATCCGTCTGTAGGCTGCACTGTGCCATTTACCTGGGTTGACTGGGCGATCGTAGCAATCGTCGCCATCTCCGCATTGATCAGTCTGAGCCGCGGCTTCGTCAAAGAAGCGCTGTCGCTGCTGACCTGGATCATCGCAGGAGTCGTAGCCTGGATGTTCGGTGGCTCACTGTCCGAGTACCTCGGCGGGTACATTCAAACGCCATCGGCACGTATAATCACGGGCTGTGCCATCATGTTTGTCGCCACTTTAATCGTAGGCGCAATGATCAATTACCTTATCGGCGAACTGGTTCGCGTCACCGGGCTCTCCGGGACCGACCGATTCCTCGGCATGGCCTTCGGCGCCGCGCGTGGCGGGTTGCTGGTGGTCATCGCCGTCGGGCTGTTGAGCCTGGGGCCGGTACAGCAGGACGGGTGGTGGAAAGAGTCACAGCTCGTGCCAAAATTTCTATTGGTTGCAGACTGGTCCAAAAACCTGATCCTCGGGTGGAGCAGTCAGTGGCTTGCCAGCGGAATCAGCGTACCCGCTGATATTCCGTTCAAGGAGCAACTCTTGCCGACGGCCAAAACGCCTCAGTGAGTAGTGCTCAGTTCAGATCCATTAAGTAGGGGTTGCGTCGCATGTGTGGCATCGTCGGTATCGTCGGTAAGTCGAACGTCAATCAGGCGCTGTATGACGCGCTAACCGTCCTCCAGCACCGCGGCCAGGACGCTGCCGGTATCGTGACCAGCCATGATGGCCGGTTATTCCTGCGCAAGGACAACGGCCTGGTGCGTGACGTGTTCCAGCAACGTCACATGCAGCGCCTGGTCGGTCACATGGGTATTGGCCATGTGCGTTATCCAACCGCGGGCAGCTCGACTTCGGCTGAAGCTCAACCGTTTTACGTCAACTCGCCTTACGGCATCACCCTGGCGCACAACGGTAACCTGACCAACGTTGAACAACTGGCCAAGGAGATTTACGAATCTGACCTGCGCCACGTCAACACCAGTTCCGATTCGGAAGTGCTGCTCAACGTGTTCGCGCACGAACTGGCCCAGCGCGGCAAGTTGCAGCCGACCGAAGAAGATGTGTTCGCCGCCGTCACCGACGTGCACAACCGTTGCGTCGGTGGTTATGCCGTCGTGGCGATGATCACCGGCTACGGCATCGTCGGCTTCCGCGACCCGCACGGCATCCGCCCGATCGTTTTCGGCCAGCGTCACACCGACGAAGGCGTCGAGTACATGATCGCCTCGGAAAGCGTTTCCCTGGACGTGCTCGGCTTCACCCTGATTCGCGACCTGGCGCCAGGCGAAGCGGTCTACATCACTGAAGAGGGCAAGCTCTACACCCGTCAGTGCGCGACCAACCCGTCCCTGACGCCGTGCATCTTCGAACACGTCTACCTGGCGCGTCCGGATTCGATCATCGACGGCGTGTCGGTCTACAAGGCCCGTCTGCGCATGGGTGAGAAGCTGGCCGAGAAGATCCTGCGCGAGCGTCCGGATCACGACATCGACGTGGTCATCCCGATTCCGGACACCAGCCGCACCGCGGCGCTGGAACTGGCGAACCACCTGGGCGTGAAGTTCCGCGAAGGCTTCGTGAAGAACCGCTACATCGGCCGGACCTTCATCATGCCGGGCCAGGCCGCGCGGAAAAAATCCGTACGCCAGAAGCTCAACGCCATCGAGCTGGAATTCCGCGGCAAGAACGTGATGCTGGTGGATGACTCCATCGTTCGCGGCACCACGTGCAAGCAGATCATCCAGATGGCCCGCGAAGCCGGCGCCAAGAACGTCTACTTCTGCTCCGCGGCGCCAGCGGTTCGCTACCCGAACGTCTACGGCATTGACATGCCGAGCGCTCACGAGCTGATCGCCCACAACCGTTCGACCCAGGACGTGGCTGACCTGATCGGCGCCGACTGGCTGATCTATCAGGACCTGCCTGACTTGATCGAAGCGGTCGGTGGCGGCAAGATCAAGATCGACAAGTTCGATTGCGCGGTGTTCGACGGCCAGTACGTCACCGGCGACGTCGACGAGGCTTACCTGAACAAGATCGAGCAGGCACGCAACGATGCCTCCAAGGTCAAGACGCAGGCAGTCAGTGCGATCATCGATCTGTACAACAACTGAGTAATTACCGGCCCTGAGGGGCCGGTTTTGTATCTGGCTTTTAATTTACGAGAATAGGGCAAGGAGTGACAGCATGAGTCAGGAATGGGATGCCGGTCGGCTGGACAGTGACCTCGAAGGTGTAGCGTTCGATACCCTGGCCGTACGCGCCGGTCAGCACCGCACGCCGGAAGGCGAACACGGTGATCCGATGTTCTTCACCTCCAGCTACGTGTTCCGTACCGCCGCCGACGCCGCTGCGCGCTTCGCTGGCGAAGTGCCGGGCAACGTTTATTCGCGCTACACCAACCCGACTGTGCGCGCGTTCGAAGAGCGCATCGCCGCGCTGGAAAGCGCCGAGCAGGCCGTGGCCACCGCCACCGGCATGGCTGCCATCATGGCCGTGGTGATGAGCCTGTGCAGCGCCGGTGATCATGTGCTGGTGTCGCGCAGCGTATTCGGCTCGACCATCAGCCTGTTCGAGAAGTACTTCAAGCGTTTCGGTATCGAAGTCGATTACGTGGCCCTGGCGGACTTGTCCGGTTGGGATGCAGCGATCAAATCCAATACCAAATTGCTGTTCGTCGAGTCGCCGTCCAATCCGCTGGCCGAATTGGTAGACATCGCCGAACTGTCGAAAATCGCTCACGCCAAAGGCGCGATGCTGGTGGTCGACAACTGCTTCTGCACTCCGGCGTTGCAGCAGCCGCTGAAAATGGGCGCGGACATCGTCGTGCACTCGGCCACCAAGTTCATCGATGGCCAGGGCCGTTGCATGGGCGGCGTCGTGGCAGGCCGCAGCGAGCAGATGAAAGAGGTGGTTGGCTTCCTGCGTACCGCCGGGCCGACCCTGAGCCCGTTCAACGCCTGGATCTTCCTCAAGGGCCTGGAAACCCTGAACCTGCGGATGAAGGCGCATTGCGCCAACGCCCAGCAACTGGCCGAGTGGCTGGAGCAGCAGGAAGGCATCGAGAAAGTCCATTACGCCGGCCTCAAGAGCCATCCGCAGCACGAACTGGCGCTGCGTCAGCAGAAGGGTTTCGGTGCGGTCGTCAGTTTTGAGGTGAAGGGTGGCAAAGAGGGTGCCTGGCGCTTTATCGATGCCACGCGCCTGATTTCGATCACCGCCAACCTGGGCGACAGCAAGACCACCATCACCCATCCGAGCACTACCTCCCATGGTCGCCTGGCGCCACAGGAGCGTGAAGCGGCGGGCATTCGTGACAGCCTGATCCGCGTGGCGGTCGGCCTGGAAGACGTGGCGGACCTGCAAGCCGATCTGGCGCGCGGTCTGGCTGCGTTGTGATCGAGTTGTCTACGCCGACCACTGGCTCAAATGGCCGCGTAGCGCTGGTGACCGGTGCTGCGCGGGGCATTGGCCTGGGGATCTCGGCCTGGCTGATCAGTGAAGGCTGGCAAGTCGTGCTGACGGATCTGGACCGGGAGCGCGGTTCGAAAGTGGCGAAAGTGCTGGGCGATAACGCCTGGTTCATCGCCATGGATGTCTCCAACGAGGGGCAAGTCGCGCTGGGCGTGGCCGAGGTGCTCGGCCAGTTCGGGCGCCTGGATGCGCTGGTATGCAACGCAGCGGTTGCCGATCCGCACAACATCACCCTGGAAAGCCTCGATCTGGCCCACTGGAATCGGGTGCTGGCGGTGAACCTCAGTGGGCCGATGTTGCTGGCCAAGCACTGTGCACCGTACTTGCGCGCTCACAGCGGTGCCATCGTCAATCTGGCCTCGACCCGCGCCGGGCAGTCGGAACCCGACACAGAGGCTTACGCGGCGAGCAAGGGCGGTTTGTTGGCCCTGACGCATGCGTTGGCCATCAGCCTTGGCCCGGAGATCCGGGTCAATGCTGTCAGTCCTGGCTGGATCGATGCGCGCGACCCCTCGGTGCGGCGTGCCGAACCATTGAGCGAAGCCGATCATGCCCAGCATCCGGCGGGCAGGGTAGGGACGGTCGAGGATGTCGCGGCGATGGTGGCCTGGCTGCTGTCGAAAAACGCCGGGTTTGTCACCGGCCAGGAATTCGTGGTCGATGGCGGCATGACCAAGAAGATGATTTACAGCGAGTAAGCTCCGGGATTGATGTTGAATGTGCCGCTTTCGCGAGCAAGTCGAATCGTCGCACCGCCGCTCCCACATTTGGAATGCATTCCCCTGTGGGAGCGGGCTTGCTCGCGAAAGCGGTCTTGCTGCATATACATAATTTTGTCTTTTTCAGAAAAACTTCAATCCTGCTATTGACTTAGGTTCGCTACCTGCGTAAATTTCGCGGCCTCGGAGATGCAAACGGGTGATTAGCTCAGCTGGGAGAGCGTCTGCCTTACAAGCAGAATGTCGGCGGTTCGATCCCGTCATCACCCACCACTTCCGAGATACTTGCGAAAGCAAGAGGTAGGCTGAAATGCCTCCACCGACGCGCAGCGGTAGTTCAGTCGGTTAGAATACCGGCCTGTCACGCCGGGGGTCGCGGGTTCGAGTCCCGTCCGCTGCGCCATATTTTCCGAGTCGGGCATGCCCCGATTCGAGATTAAAAGAGAGATTGAAAAGTCTCGGAGCTTTTAATCAGACGAGTTAATTGAGCGTCAGCTCAAAGCGATACGCAGCGGTAGTTCAGTCGGTTAGAATACCGGCCTGTCACGCCGGGGGTCGCGGGTTCGAGTCCCGTCCGCTGCGCCATATCTGCCCCGAGGCCCACTGAACGCCTTGGAGCTACGAAGAAACCACTGGTTACTTCGAGTCGATAGCAAAAACCCTGGTCGAAAGACCGGGGTTTTTTGTGTCTGCGATTTGGCAATCCGCCTGAACACCTCACTCAGCCTTGCAGATAGACCGCGTGGGTATGGGTGTATTCGTACAACCCGTGTTTGCCATCCGCGCCACCGATGCCGGACTTGCGCACGCCAGCGTGGAAACCCTGCATCGCTTCGAAGTTCTCACGATTGACGTAGGTTTCGCCAAAATCCAGTTCGCGCATCGCCTGCATGGTTTTGCTCAGGTCGCGGGTGTAGATCGACGAAGTCAGGCCATAGTCGCAGTCGTTGGCCAGGGCGATGGCTTCGTCCAGGTCGTCGATTATCTGGATCGGCAGCACCGGCCCGAAAATCTCTTCGCGCATGATCTCCATGTCGGCGCGGCAATCGGCAAGTACCGTGGGCTGGAAGTGGAAGCCATTGGGCAGATCGGCCATCTGCCCGCCACTGATCAGGCTTGCGCCCTGGCTCAACGCGGTGCGGACTTTGCGATTCACGCTGTCCAGCCCCTGGCGGTTGATCAGCGGACCCATCTCCACGTCGGGCTGGGCAATCGGGTCGCCATAGCGGGTCGCACTCATTGCTGCTGCGATGCGCTCGATAAATTGATCCGCCACCTTGCGCTCGACATACACCCGCTCGGCGCAATTGCACACCTGGCCGCTGTTGATGATGCGCGAATCGCGGATCGCCCTGACCGCCAGGTCGAGGTCTGCATCCGCCAGCACAATGGCCGGCGCCTTGCCGCCCAGTTCCAGATTGAGCTTGGTGATGTTTGGCGCGGCGGCGGCCATGATCCGCGAGCCGGTGTCGACGCTGCCGGTGAAACTGATCATGTCCACGCCTTTGTGCGAACTCAGGGCGGCGCCGACCTTCCCGTCGCCACAGACCACGTTGAACACGCCGGGTGGCAGGTCGGTTTCGGCCACCAGTCGGGCAAATTCGAAGCAGTTGTTCGGGGTTTCTTCGCTGGGCTTGATGACGATGGTGTTGCCGGTCAGCAGGGCTGGGGCCATCTTGCGGGCGATCAGGAAGAACGGGAAATTCCACGGCAGGATCCCGGCCACCACGCCCAGCGGTTTGCGGAACAGGAAGATGTTTTCGTTCTGGCGGTCGCTGGTGATGATTTCACCTTCGATGCGCCGCGCCCACTCGGCCATGTAGTCGAGGTAGTCGGCGGTGAAATTGACTTCGACTTCCGCCAGCCCGCTGATCTTGCCTTGTTCCAGGGTGATAGTGCGTGCCAGGTGCGAGACGTTTTCCCGCAGTTTGGCGGCGATCCGGCGCAAGTAGCCGGCGCGATCATTCGCAGGTTTGCGGGCCCAGTCTTTCTGCGCGGCACGGGCGGCAGCGAGGGCGCGGTCGACGTCCTCGGCGGTCGAGGCCGGGACTTTCGACAGCACGGCGCCGGTGGCCGGGTTGATCACATCGAGGTGGGCAGCGCTGGCCACGAACTGGCCGTCGATGAAGTTTTCGTAAACAGACACGGATGACATGGTGCGACTCCTTGGCAGATCAGTAAGTGCGTGACGGCGCTTGGGTGGTAGCGGGTTCGCGGTAGCGGGCGAGGGCGGCCATGGCGCTTTGGCGCAGCAGGCTGATGTCGATGGCCACTGCAATGAACTGGCAGCCCCAGCGCTGGTAGCGGCGGGCGTCTTCTTCGTTGGGGGCGAGAATCCCGCAGGCCTTGCCGGCCGCCAGCGTGGCGTTCACGGCGTGTTGAATCCGCTCCTGGACTTCCGGGTGGCCGGGGTTGCCGGCATGACCCAGGCCGATCGACAAATCCGCCGGGCCGATAAACACCGCATCCACGCCCTCGACGGCGGCGATCGCTGCGACGTTTTCCACGCCGGTGCGCGATTCCACCTGCACGATCAGGCACAGTTGTTCATGGGCTGTATTCAGGTAATCCGGCACACCGTCCCAGCGGGTGGCGCGGGTCAGGCCGCCGCCGACCCCGCGTATGCCGTGGGGCGGGTAGCGCATGGCGCGCACCAGTGCCTGCGCCTGCTCAGCGGTTTCGACCATCGGGATCATCAGCGTCTGTGCGCCGATATCCAGCAGTTGCTTGATCAGGTTGGCATCGCCATTCACCGCGCGCACCACTGGCGCAGTCGAGTAAGGTGCCACGGCCTGCAACTGAGCGAGTACCCCGGGCACGGTGTTGGGCGCGTGCTCGCCATCGATCAGCATCCAGTCGTAACCGGTGGTGGCGACGATCTCGGCGGCGTAGCCGGTGGCGAACCCGGCCCAGATCCCGTAGCGGGTTTCGCTGTTGTTCAGTGCGGCCTTGAACGCGTTGTGCGGCATGTACATGTCGAACTCCTTTCTCAGCGGTTATACGGCCGATACAGTTGGCATTCGGGGTTGAGGGTCACGCCGAAACCTGGCTGGTCGAGCGCGGACAGGCGCATGCGGCCATTGACCGGCACCGGTTCGCCGAGCAATTGCGGGTGGAACATCGGCACTACTTCGTCGGCCTTCGGCGCCATCATCAGGAACTCGGCGAACGGGCTGTTATGCCGGGTGGCGACGAAGTGGTAGCTGTACACCGAAGAGCCGTGGGGGATGACCAGCGCGTTGTGGGCGTCGGCCAGGGCCGAGATCTTCACCAGTTCAGTGATCCCGCCGCACCAGCCGACATCCGGCTGGATGATGTCGCAGCAGCCCATCTCCAGCAGCATGCGGAAGCCCCAGCGGGTGGCTTCGTGTTCGCCGGTGGTCACCAGCATGCCCATGGGCACGTTGTTGCGCAGGGCCGCGTAGCCCCAGTAATCGTCCGGCGGCAGGGCTTCTTCGATCCATTTCAAGCCGTATTCGTGGGCGCCAACCGCCAGTTTGGTGGCGTAGTTGAGGTCCAGGCTCATCCAGCAATCGAGCATCAGCCAGAAGCCCGGGCCGACGCGTTCGCGCATGGTCGCCAGTTCCTCCAGATTTTTGCGCAGGCCTTCCTCGCCTTCGGCCGGGCCGTGGTGCAGCGGCATCTTGCCGCCGATGAAACCCATTTTCTGCGCCAGGTCCGGACGGGCGCCGGTGGCGTAGAACTGCAACTCGTCGCGCACCGCACCGCCGAGCAACTGATGCACGGGCTCCTGGCGGATCTTGCCGAGCAAGTCCCACAGCGCCAGGTCGACGCCGGAGATCGTGTTGATCACGATGCCCTTGCGCCCGTAATACAGGGTCGACTGGTACATCTGGTCCCAGATTTTTTCGATGTCGGTGACCCGGGCGCCTTCGAGGAAACGGGCCAGGTGCTTCTCGACGATGTAGGCGGCAGGCTCGCCGCCAGTGGTCACGGCAAAACCGATGGTGCCGTCGCTGGCTTCGATTTCCACTACCAGGGTGCCGAGTACGTTGATGCCGAAGGTGCGGCGGCTCTGGCGGTACTCGGGGTATTTGCTCATCGGCGTGGCAATGTGATCGTCGATCCAGTGGCCGTCGGCCTGGTCGTGATAATCGGCGCCGCCGCCTCGCAGAGTGAAAGCGCGGACGTGTTTGATGGTTGGAATGCCCATGGTGTGACTCCTCAGGTTTAAACGGTGGCCGGTTTGTTCGAGGCTTTATGGCCGGGCGCGCGTATGCCCAGCACCAGCAACGCGGCGATGACGGTGGTAGCGGCCAGCACGTACAAGCCTGCTGCCGGTGAATGGAAAGCGCCTTCGGCCCAGTTCTTGAGCACCGGGGCGATGAAGCCACCGAGGGCGCCGAACGAGTTGATCAGGGCGATCCCGGCCGCGGCGGCGCTGCCGGCGAGGTAGCTGGAGGGGAAGGTCCAGAACACCGGTTGCACGGCGATGAAGCCGGAGGCGGCAAAGCACAGGGCGATGATCCCCAGCAGTGGGTTGCTGAAGGTCACCGAGCAGGCGATCCCGGCGGCGGCCATGAGCAAGGTCAGGCAGGCGGTGCGGCGGCGTTCGCCGGTGCGGTCGCTGTAGCCGGGGATCAGGTAGGCGGCGATCAATGCGCAGATCCACGGGATCGCCGTTACCAGGCCGACCATCAGCCCGACCTTGGTCCCCAGCAGTCCGCCGACCTGGCTCGGCAGATAAAACACCACGCCGTAGACGCTGGCCTGGATCAACAGGTAGATCAGGCACAGGTACAGCACCGAGGGTTGGCAAATGACGTTGAGCAGGCTGCGACCGTGGTTCTGTTTATGGCTGTCTTCCTGATCGAGCAGGCTCTGCACTTGCTGGCGTTCCTCGACGGTCAGCCACTTGGCGTCGGCCGGACGGTTGTCCAGGTACCAGTAGGCCCAGATGCCCACCGCCGTCGCCATCAGGCCTTCAACGGCGAACAGCCACTGCCAGCCGTGGAAACCGGCAAAGCCGTCCAGTTCCAGCAGCATCCCGGACAGCGGACTGCCGAAGATGAACGCCAGCGGCGCACCGAAGTAGAAGAAACCCATGGCCTTGCCGCGTACGGCGCTGGGGAACCAGTAGGTGAGGTAGAGGATCACGCCGGGGAAGAACCCGGCTTCGGCCACGCCCAGCAGGAAGCGCAGGACGTAGAAGCTGGTTTCGGTGTGGGCGAAGACCATGGCGGCGGAGACCAGGCCCCAGGTGACCATGATCCGGCACATCCACAGACGGGCGCCGACGCGGTGCAGGATCAGGTTGCTTGGCACTTCGAGCAGTGCGTAACCGGCGAAGAACACGCCGGCGCCGAAGGCGAAGGCGGCATCACTGATGTTGGTGTCGGCTTGAAAGGCCTGTTTGGCGAACCCGACGTTGGCGCGGTCGAGGAAGGCCATGATGTACATCAGCAGGAGAAACGGGAGTAGCCGCCAGGAAATTTTGGCGAGCAGAGGCGCGGGTAGAGTCTTCATCGCAGTTTTCCTTTGGTAGGGCATTTGTTCTTATGGGGAAGACTGTACGGCCGCTAATCGATGCGTTACAAATCGAATCTAGCTCACAACTGATACCCTGAAGGTATCGATAAAAAAGGCCCGCCATGACCACGCCGACCATCTCCCGCAGCTTGCTCAATCGCCTGCGCTACAAGCATCTGCACATGCTGGTGACGCTCAGCAGCAGCCAGAACCTGCACCGCGCTTCGCAAAGCCTGAACATGTCGCAACCGGCGGCAACCCGCATGCTCCATGAGATTGAAGACATGTTCGGCTGCGATCTGTTCGAGCGCCTGCCGCGGGGGATGCGCCCGACAGCGCTGGGTCAGGAGCTGATTCGCTTTGCCGAGTCGGCCCTCAGTGGCCTCGACCGTTGTGCCGAGGAGCTGATGGCGCGGCAGCAGGGCGGTTATGGATACCTGTCGATCGGCACCATCATGGGCGCGGCGCCAGATCTGGTGATGGATTCGATTGCCGAGATCAAGTCGCTCAATCCGCAGCTACGGATTCGCATCATGGGCGACACCAGCGACCAGGTGATCCAGTTGCTGGAACAGGGCCGCATCGACCTTGCCATCGCCCGGCGCAATGCCGCCACCGACAGTGAGCATTACGTCTTCGAGCAATTGGGTAACGAACGCTTGCTGGTGGTGGTGCACGCCGGCCACCCGCTGGCGCGGCGCAAAAAACTGGAAATGGCGGAGCTGGTCAGCGGTTGGCCTTGGATCCTGCAACCGGAAACCAGTCCGGCGCGCATCGGTCTGGATCAGGCGTTGCAGCGACTGGCGTTGCCGTTGCCGGCAGACATCATCGAGTGCAGTTCGGTGTACTCCATGCAGCAACTGATTCAGCTGACCGACGCGATCATGGTGCTGTCGGAAACCGCATTGCGCGACTATCTTAAAATGGGCCTGGTGGTGGCGCTGCCGGTGGAACTGGATGTGCAGATGGCGCCATTTGGGCTGCTGTTGCGCAAGGGCGAGCACATCAGCCGGGAGTTGGGGTTGTTCATCGAACTGCTGCGTCGAAAAGTCGCGGTTTTTTGATTCCTTGGTCAGTTTTTAGTTTTCCGCGAAGGCATAAGCCTATAAACTTAACCTTTCGGTCAGCTTTGCACTGTCAACAACAGCCCTTTGCATCGTCCAAAAGGGCTTCTGCAAGACTCGAGATTTCCAGAACATAACCAGAAGGGCGGACCCCATAACCGCCCAGAGGATGATCCATGTCCAACCGTGATATATCCCGGCGCTCGTTCCTTCAGGGCGGGCTGGTAGCGGGTGTGAGCGTGACGCTCACACCATTGAGCAGCCAGGCGCTGGCCGCCTTGATGGAGAACAGCGTGACCGTGCCGTCCGAGCAGTGGCTCGGCAACAATGGCAAGGCGCGCGCCCGTAACGATGCCTTGTCCAAGGTCTGCGGCAGCAAGGTCTTTGCCCGCGACATCCGCGCCAAGGACATGCCGGGCTGGCCGCAGCAGCAAGGCCACGCCATGCTGCTGAAAACCATCAAGGCCGACCACATCTTTGCAGGCATCGACCTGTCGTGGCTCGGTGCCGAGTTGCAGCCGGACCGCATCGTCACCGCCGAAGACCTGGTCAAGGACGGTATCGTGTTCCCTGAGGAGCACGCCCCGGATCCGCTGTTGCCGGCCGGCAAGGTGCCGATGTTCATCGGGCACCCGGTGGCGATCCTGATCTGGAACGATTTTGAGCGCTACCGTCAGGCCAAGAACCAACTCAAGTTCAATGACAAGGCAATCCGCTACGGCGAGAAAGCGCCGTTCTACGAAGGTGATCCTTACGGCAGCTTCCGCTACGTGCGCGTCGGCGGCGCGACCTCGGCGGACGAAGACGAGTTCGCCAGCCTCAAGGATTCGATTCTGTTCCCGATGCTGAAAAACCGTCGTCCGGTGTGGAACTCCCAGCCCAACCTGCACGGCAACCTGACCGAGCGCGGCTTGTTCTACGCCGAGCGCATGAAGCAGCAGATCGATACGCCGCCGGACAACTGGCTGGTGTTCGACGAGCGCTACAAGACCCCGTCGATCGAACCGGCCGCCCTGGAGCCGGACAACGGCAACGGCTGGTACGACCCGGCGAGCAAGACTCTGCATTTCGTGGTGGCGACACAGTGCCCACTGGAAACCGCGACCGAGACCGCGAAGATGATCGCGCCGTCGCGTTTCGGCCTGGCCAACCTGAACATGCACCCGGGTTACACCGTCGGTTACGGCTCGAAAGACCACAACATTTTCGTCTACTACGCAGCGCTGGCGGCGTTGTACGGCGCCGGTGTGCCGGTGCGCCTGGCCAACGACCGCTACGAGCAGTTCCAGAGCGGCATCAAGCGTCACCCGTTCGACATCCGCTACCAGTTGGCGGTGGACAAGAACGACCACAGCTTCAAGATTTTCCGCTCCGAGATGAGCGTCGACGGTGGCGGGCGGATCAACTACAGCCCGTCCGTGGCTGCGGTGGGCGCGACGGCGGCACAGTCGATCTACTACATGCCGCAGAACGATCTGCAGGTCACGGCCTATCACTCCCGCGCCGTTGAAGCCGGGTCGATGCGTGGCTACGGCACCCTGCAGAGCATGGCGGCGACCGAGATGATGGTCGACGAAATCGCCGGTCGCCTCGGTGTCGATGCCATCGAGCTGCGCCGCAAGAACGCACTGCGCTCGGGCATGAAAAACACCCAGGGCGCGATCCCGGCCGGTGCCTTGCGCCTGCACGAGATTCTCGACAAGGCGGCGGTCCACGACACCTGGAAAAACCGCGACGCGATCAAGAAGCAACGCGAAGCCGCCGATCCGGACAACTGGTACGGGGTGGGTTTCGCCATCTGCCAGAAGGACTTCGGTACCGGTTCCGAAGCGCCGATGGCCAGCATTGAATTCACTGCCGAAGGTCGCATCAGCCTGCGCCACATCGGTATCGAAATCGGCACCGGCATGTCCACCTCCCAGGCCATGGTCGTGGCCGATTTCCTCGGTGTTCCGGCGCACGAAGTGAAGACCGGCGAAACCGAATGGAAAGAGTTGCAGCTGATCAGTGGCGGCAACCCGTACATCATGAGCCAGGCAGAGCAGGACAATTTCCTGCGCAATCCACGCTGGGTCGGCAAGGTCGCTTCGGCCTCGTCGGCCACCAACTCGGCGTACTACTTCAGCCACGCCACCCGTGAAGCGGCGCGCGTGCTGTTCAACCACGGCCTGTGGCCGGCGGCGCTGGAGATCTGGCGCCAAGGCCCTTACGGCGGCCAGGCCAACCCTTACGTGGTGCGCCGCGAAGACGCCCACTGGGTCGACGGCAAGCTCACGGCCAACGGTATGGAGCCACTGCCATTCGCCATGCTGGCCAAGCGCGTTCACGAACGTGGCCTGGTGAGCGGCGCGACCGTGCACGGTTTCAACCGCTGGAGCTGGGCCGAGGCCGAGTTCAGCATCGACGGCGTGCGTGAGCGCTTGCCGCTCGACGGCTTGGCGGTGAAGTACGGCGACGGTGCACCGAAGGCGAAGAAGGCGCAGATGAACAGCGCCGGTTTCCATTTGCTGGATCGGCAGGGCATCGCCTACCCGGCGACCCAGCTGAACAACGCGGCGGTGACTTACTACAGCCCGGTCGCGACGTTGGTGGAAGTGAAGGTCAACAAGGGTTCGAACGAAGTGTCGGTGCTCAACCACCACTCGTGGGTCGAGTGCGGTCGGGTGCTGGTGGAAGAACTGGTCAGGGGCCAGCTCGAAGGCGGGATCGCCATGGGCATCGGCCATGCGCTGATGGAAGAGATGCCGCTGTACGAAGGCGGGCCGGGGGAGGGGGACTGGAACTTCAACCGTTACCGCCTGCCGATGGCGCGTCACGTCGCGGTGTGGAAACAGACGGCGGAGATCCTGCCGCCACTGTCGCCGAGCGACCCGTCCAAGGGCATCGCCGAAGTGGTGATGATCCCGGTGGTCGGTGCCATCGGTAACGCCGTGGCCCATGCCATCGGTAAACGTGTCCGCGACCTGCCTATCACTTCTGCACGCATCAAGGAGGCCCTCAATGGCTAACCGTCCGCTTCAACTGACCCTCAACGGTCAATCCGTCGGCCCGGTGGACATCCCTGATGACCTGCCGATGATCGACTACCTGCACGAGTACAAGAACCTCACCGGTTCGCGCCTGGGCTGTGGCCAGGGCATCTGCCACGCCTGCGTGGTGATCGTCGACAACCCTGACGGCACCAGCGAAGAAGTGCGCACCTGCATCACCGGCGCGCACTATTTCGAAGGCAAGAAGGTTCGGACTATCGAAGGCCACGCGACCCGCGACGAGCAGGGCAAGGTCACCGAACTGAACCCGATCCAGCAGCGCTTCGTCGACGAATTCGCCTTCCAGTGCAGCTACTGCGCACCGGGTTTCGTCAATGCCGCGACCGTGTTGGTGGAAAAGCTGCAGCGTCAGCCGATCGTCAAAAGCCAGCTGGAAAAAGTCATCGAGGACAGCCTCGGTCATCACATCTGCCGTTGCACCGGATACGTGCGCTACTACAGCGCCACCCGCAACGTGCTGACCGATCTCGGCCTGGTCAAGGAGGGTTAAGCATGAAGCTTCTACTTAGCCGCCTGGCGTTGGCGGTTGGTCTGGCTGCGCCTGTGGTGGCAGCTCACGCCGATGATGCGCAGGTCAAGCAAGGCGAGTACCTCGCCCGTGCCGCTGACTGCATGGCGTGCCACACCGCACCGGGTGGCGCGCCGTACGCGGGCGGTCTGCCGATCGTGTCGCCGTTCGGCACGATCTACGGCACCAACATTACCCCGAGCAAAGAGCACGGCATTGGCCTGTACAACGATGACGAGTTCTTCGCCGCGCTGACCGAAGGCAAGCGCCGCGATGGCGCGAACCTGTATCCAGCGATGCCGTACACCTCCTATCACCTGATGCCGCGAGCAGATTCCGACGCGATTCATGCCTACCTGAAAACCGTCGAGCCGATCGAGCGCGCCGCGCCGGTCACCAGCCTGAGCTTCCCGTTCAACGTGCGCCTGGGCCTGATGGGCTGGAACATGATGTACGGCAAGGACGTGAAGCTGGAGCCGGCTGAAGCCAAGAGCGAAGCCTGGAAACGCGGCCAGTACATGGTCGACGTGCTGGGGCACTGTGGCGAATGCCACACCCCACGCGGCTTGCCGGGTGCGATGCAGATGGACAAACGCATGACCGGCGGCATCCTCAATGGCTATCTGGCGCCAAGCCTGCTGGCCACTGACCTGGCAGCCCGTGGCTGGAATCATCAGGACCTGAGCTCGTTCCTCAAGCACGGCATGAGTGCCCAGGGCACGATGTTCAACGAGATGTTCCCGGTGTTCCACAACAGCACCCAGGGCCTCAGCGATCCGGATCTGGCGGCGATGGCGACTTTCCTGCTCGGCGATCAGCCGCCTGCGGCGAAAGTGCTCACCGAAGTGCCGTTGGACAAACTGAGCCCGAGCGCCCAGCGCGGCCGTCAGGAATATTTGAATGTCTGCGCCGGTTGTCACGCGCCGGGCGGTGAGGGCAAGCCGCACATCGCCGTGGCTATGCGCGGCAACACCACGCTGCGCCTGGAAGATCCGCGCAACCTGGTACGGGTGATCGACGACGGTATCGGTGAGCAGAAGTTCTCCGGTTTCGAACACATGCAACCGATGCCGGGGTTCGCCGCGAAATTGAGCGACGCGCAACTCACGGATCTACTGAACTACCTGCGTCAGGGGTGGGGCGGTCAGCCGAGCGACCTGGCAGTGAACGACGTGCAGAAGTTGCGGGCCGATGCGCCGCCGCTCGAGCACAAGGCCCACTGATATGCAGCATCTCGATCTGCAAGTGATACGCCGGGCGCTGGAGTGGTCGGCGGCCGGACAGCACATCTGGCTGTGTACGGTGCTGGCCACTTACGGCTCGGCACCGCGCGCACCGGGTTCGCTGCTGGCGGTGAACACGCAGGGGCACTGGATTGGCTCGTTGTCCGGTGGCTGTGTCGAGGAAGACTTTCTCGAGCGAGTCGCCGAGGGCGCGTTTCTGGAGCCGGTCAGCGTTGTTCGTTACGGCGAAGGCGACGACCCACGCTCGCGTGTCAGCCTGCCGTGTGGCGGGGTGCTGGACGTGCTGGTCGAGAAGCTTGATGCCGATTGCGAGGTGCAAGCGCATCTGCGGGAGCTGGAGTCGGCTCTGATGGGCCGGCGTCGGTTGATCCGCGAGGTTGATCTGCAAAGCGGTGCGCGCAGCCTGTTCGATGATCGTGAACAGGGTGTACGCATCGAGCGTGAAATCGACCGGGTGCGCGTGCGCGTCGGCGCGGCCCAGCGCTTGCTGTTGGCGGGGTACTCCAGTGTCGCCCAGGCCTGTGCGGAGTTTGCCGTGGGCCTGGGCTTCGAGGTGATTCTGTGTGACCCGCGGGACGAAGTGCTGGAAGGCGTCGAGCTGGAAAACGTGGAGATTCGTCGCCAGTTGCCATCGGTGTTTATCGCCGATGGCGGTTGCCACAGCGACACGGCGGTGGTGGCGTTGACTCACGATCCACGTATCGATGACCTGGCAATGATGGAGGCAGTGCGTACCGAGGCGTTCTACATCGGTGTGATGGGCTCCATGCAGACCTCGCAAAAGCGCTTCGAGCGCTTGCGGCGTATTGGTGGTCTGGGGGATGTCGAGTTGGGGCGGATTCATGCGCCGATCGGGCTGAACCTGGGTAGCAAGACGCCGGCAGAGATTGCTTTGGCGGTGCTGGCAGACATCCTGCGGATTCGAAGCGGTATCCCACGGGATCGTCTTTAAGATCAAAAGATCTAAACAAAAGGCCCGCATCGCAGCGGGCCTTTTGTTTTAGCAGTCAGTACCCGAATTTGTCCCGCAATCCGTAATACCACGCACCCAATGCCGCAAACGGTGTGCGCAGCAACTGGCCGCCGGGGAACGGATAGTGGGGCAGGTCAGCAAACGCATCAAAACGTTCTGCCTGGCCGCGTAACGCTTCGGCCAGCACCTTGCCCGCCAGATGCGTGTAAGTCACGCCATGGCCGCTGCAACCCTGGGAATAGTAGATGTTGTCGCCCAGCCGTCCGACCTGAGGCAGGCGCGACAGGGTCAGCAGGAAATTACCCGTCCACGCATAATCGATCTTCACGTCCTTGAGTTGCGGGAATGCCTTGAGCATCTTCGGCCGGATGATCGCTTCGATGTTCGCCGGATCCCGCGCGCCATACACCACGCCACCACCGAAAATCAGACGCTTGTCGCCGCTGAGGCGGTAGTAGTCGAGCAAGTAATTGCAATCTTCGACACAGTAATCCTGAGGCAGCAGGGTCTTCGCCAGTTCTTCACCCAACGGCTCGGTGGTAATCACCTGTGTGCCGCAAGGCATCGATTTGGCGGCCAGTTCCGGCACCAGGTTGCCCAGATAAGCGTTGCCGGCGACGATGATGAATTTGGCCCGGACCTTACCCTGCGGCGTGTGCACCACCGGATTCGCGCCGCGCACGATGCGCACCGCGGGCGACTGCTCGTAAATCGTGCCACCCAGGGACTCGACCGCTGCCGCTTCACCCAGTGCCAGGTTAAGCGGATGGATGTGGCCGCCACTCATGTCGAGCATCCCGCCGACGTACTGATCGCAAGCAACCACCTCTCGGATGCGGCGTTGATCCATCAACTCAAGCTGGGTGTGACCGAAACGCTCCCACAGGCGCTTCTGGGATTCGAGATGACCCATCTGCTTGGCGGTCATCGCGGCGAACACGCCACCGTCCTTCAAGTCGCACTGGATGTTGTACCTGGCGACCCGCTCACGAATGATTCGCCCACCCTCGAACGCCATCTGCCCCAGCAACTGGGCCTGCCTGGGACCGACCGTGCGCTCGATGACATCGATATCGCGGCTATAGCTGTTAACGATCTGGCCGCCATTACGCCCGGACGCCCCGAAACCCACCCCGGCGGCTTCGAGCACAGTGACCTTGAAACCGTTCTCCAGCAGAAACAGGGCAGAGGACAGCCCCGTATAACCGGCGCCAATCACACAGACATCGGTCTCCACGTCATCCTGCAACGCCGGGCGCGGCGGAACCGCATTGGCCGATGCGGCGTAGTAGGATTCTGGGTAGGGAGTGTTAGCCATACGGCAGCCTCTGTTTAATATATTTTACGAGTGCGTTGATCCTACCCGAGTTGAAAATCGCCCGCCAGCCACCCGGAAAATCTTCTTTGTACCGGCAAAATTAAATATTTTGCATATTCATAGGGTTAGCGCGAAAAAAGGTGTTGACACCCCTCCGGAATTCCGTAGAATGCCGCCTCACAGCAGGCACGTAGCTCAGTTGGTTAGAGCACCACCTTGACATGGTGGGGGTCGTTGGTTCGAGTCCAATCGCGCCTACCAAACAAAATCCGCTCTGCTGGGCGGTCTAGAAGGGCTCACCGAAAGGTGGGCCCTTTTTTGTTGTCTGCGATTTGCAAAACTTATGCAAAACCCCCACTCAAAACGCCAATTCGGCGCCCACTACCAGGTACTCGATCTTCTTTTCGTCGTGCCCCTCCTGATAGTGCTTTGTCATCTTCTCGTCTGCATGCCCCATCAGCGCCTGAATGTACTCCTGTGGGAATTTCTGCTGTTCGTACAGCCATGCCCCCAAGGCGCGGATCTCATGAAAGGTGGGGCGCTCGCCGGCCGGCACATGGTCGTATGCGGGCAAACGGCTGTGAAGGTGTATCGATAAATATTCACGCGCAGTCCTCGCCCGCCGTTCATCGGCAGGCTGGTATGTGGATTGTGAAATCAGATGAGGGGCGTCAGGCGAGCTGAACGGGTGAGCTACGGTTTATTGGTTCACCTCGCCAGTTGCGTACACGCTCTCTCCCCTGAGGTGACTGGCGGGGTGGACCCTTGCCGGCGCGGCCCCTTGTAGATGAGCCAGAGCATGTATGGCGGCGTTGAATTTCGTGCTGCTGATCCCGTGATCCAAGCAGTTCAGGACGTAGTCCCAGCCGCAGTCGGCGCCGAACTCCGTGACGGTGCGCGGCCCCATGCCGCCCCATTTACCGGGCAATGCCCAGGCGGTGGAGGGGCGGGAATCGACTATAGTTAGGGGTTCAGCCAATGGAGGTAGATATGGAATGCCTAATTTGCGATGAGCCTGCTTCAGACGTCGATGTTGGTGATGATTACCAGGAAAGAGCATGCACGAAGTGCGGACACTATCGAATTACCCATACAGCGCTTGTTTGGATGGAAACCCATGGCTGGCGATTCGACGTGAAGCTGACTCGGGCCTGGCTCGCACATCAACAGGGCTCGGGGCTGATCCCAACTATTGATTCGCAGCAGGCGAGCGTTCTGATCCAGGTTTAAGCTGCCGCCATGCCTCTATCATCTTGCTTTCTCGCCGGCTGGCGTGATTCGTAAATTGAGATGATGATTTGCACCTGGCCCAAACCCTCGGGCAACCGTCGAGGTGAACTCTTACGTTCACCGCGGCCCCTTGTAGATGAGCCAGAGCATGTAGAGCGGGGCGAAGATCATTGCACCACCTCACTGGGCTTTTCGGTCAGCTTCCATTTGGTGTTGTTGCTCTGGCTGTGATCGGCCTCGACCAACCCGTCACGCTTCATCCTCTCCAGTTTCCGGCGAATCACGGCAGTGTCGAGGGCGTCGGAGACGTGAAACTTGAACACACCAGGTGGGAAACCAGCCGCGAACACTTTTCTCGTTCTTTCGCACGTACTGGATGATCCGCTCTCGCAAGGTCGCGACAATTTCTTCAGGCATGACTTCGTCCTTGCCGCTATAGCGGCTGACTTTGAAAGGGGGAGTTAATCGATTGCTTGTTAGCCGAGTTGGCTGTGGGGGGGGCTACAATTTGATGGTATTAGTTTTTCTGGTAATGAGAGCGAGACCTCTAGATCAAGGTCTCCTCGATTATTTCAGTTACAACCGTGTTGGTTGCAGGTGTCCCATCCTGAATAAGGTTTACACCTGTTTAAGGGCTAGACAGGGTCATAATTGACGTATGACCCTGCGTCCGCTCAATTGGCTTTGACGATCTCGGGCGGACTCCAGGTTCCCTTGCCGGGCGGCAGGATCGAAGGCGCTTCTGTCTTCGGCCAATACAGCCGCATCACCAGGTAGATCAGATCATTCGGTGCGGGCAGCCAGTTGCTTTCCTTGTCCGCGCCGGGCGTATCCTTCTGGATGTACAGTGTCAACGAGCCGTCCGCATTCTTCTTCATTTCGGGCAGCATCGGCGAGTTGATGAGGTAGCGATTGATCGGATTTTTGATCAGCAGTTGTGATTTACCGTCGTACATGGTCACAGACCAGAAGGCGTTGACTGGCGGGAATTGTCCGGCGGGCAGGGTGATGGAGTAGTTGTGCTTGCTGCCGTCAAGCGGCTCGCCATCGGGCAGGGTTTTGGACAGAGGATATGTGGCTTCCTCGGCATCGTTGGCATAGATGCCCGCTTGCGCGACGGCAGCACGTTTCAGCCAGTCGCCGTTGTAGAAGGCGCTGTCGCCGCCGGCCCCGACAATGTTCCAGCCATTGATCTTCGTGCCGAGATTCTTGATCCCTTCCTCGACCTGCGCGTGCCCGGCCTGCATGCCCTGAACCACTGCGGCCTTTTGTTCGGCGGACAGATCCTGGAAGTTGAAGTCCTTGCCGGCACCAATGCCGATCCGGGCAAGTTTCGCCCGGATCGCCACTTCATCCGGTGCGGCCGGGGCGTACTGCAAGGCAAAGTCGAGATACTTGAAGAAGCCGGTCTTGGCGAGTTCCGTGTTGATCTTCGGGAAGTCGATCGCCGGCGCGGCGGGTGGCGCAGGTTGCTTGAGAAAGGCTGATAGCGGTTGTGCCTTGTAGCCTGACTGGACCTTTACCACATTCGGCAGGTCGGTCGGGTTGAAGAGCTGGGTGCGAAAGAGCGCGAAGGGGAATTGCGTGCCGGAACGAAACACCTTCTTGATGCCCGGCGGGGTCGCGCCCTTCCAGTCGGGTCCGACGACCATGTAGTCGCCCGCTTCGTTGCCGGTGGCGCGGCTGCCGATGTAACCGTAGTTGTAGGTGTTGCCGTCGATGAGCTGTACTGAGTAATACCGCTGTTTCTCTACCGCTGGCACCGATAACACCATTGGCTCGCTGCGCAGATCCATGAATACCATGGAATAGGGTGTGTCGCTGTTTGGCGAAATAACAGCTGTGTCCATGTAGGTGGCGACATGGTGCAGGCTATGAATCTGGTTGAACGGCGCCTTGAACTGCCCGGAGTTTTTGTCTACGGCGTAGTCGTACATGATCGCGTAGTTCATCACGATGGGCAGGCCGTAGATGTAGCCTTCCGTGGCGATAGCCTTCATTTCGGCGGGAGTGATATCGGCTGCGTGGGTGAAAGTGGATATGAATGACGCCAGCAATATCACCGTACCGCCAAGGGCTCTCGGTAGTGGGTTCTTCATGAACGTGCATCTCCATTCGTCAAGCCGGACAAGTGAGTAGGTACCAAGAATCATTACCGATCTTTGGGGAAGTGGACTGTGGGGTTATGTCTAGTTCATGGATTTTCAATCCACAAGTCATTGCGTGTTATTTGCTGAACCTTGCATCCAGCTGGCAATCACTTCGCGGTATTTGAAAGATGAGATGCCCGGATCAATAGGGTTGTGCCGGGCCATCAAGACGCGACGATTGCTGAACGGATGCCGGATGATTACCGAGTAAATCGTTCAGATCGTCGCCAGCCTCAGTAGACGTCAGAGGGCAAAGGTAGCCGCAAGGCCATGGTGGCCTTCCTGTGCTCCAGCGATCAGGTGCATTGGGATGTTCTGCTGTTCTTCAATGGACGGTACTTCGAAGCTCCCTACGATCTGGAGGTGGCGCTCGCTCAGCTCGGTCGATTTTCCTGCTTTTTCCTTGGCCATTCTCGCGTGGTTCATTGCGATTTCGTTGAGCGTTGACACGTTACATCTCCCGGTGACTGACCAAGCGTATCGCTGGCGTCCTTAAGCATTGATTGAATGGCTGCGGCGTCAGAATCCTGTCGTTCAGGCGCTGCTACGGGCGATCTTAGCAAGCCTCAAGCCACGGATACGGGCGAATTCCTCGTTGTGTTCTGGCAGGCGACGAATGGCGGGTGCCTGTGAATGATGGTCCGGATTTTTTGTCATTCAGGCGTAAACTAGCAATGCGACCTTATTAAAAGGAGCCGCCGATGAACGCCGATCAAATGAGCAAGCAGGCACCTGTGGACACGGCAGTCTGGGATCGATATTTCTGCGCTGCATTGATTGCCGAAAGCAATCTGACTGCCCCGATTGTGGGTGGGGCTACCCACGAGGACAGGCAGAACCTATTGATCGAGAGGGCCAGAACCCTCGCGGATAAAATGATGCAAAACCGAAGATAACCAGAGCCCAGCCGTCGCGCTGGGCTCTTTGCATGCGGGGTCATGCACCGATGCTGGGGGCGTGCACGTTGCGGATCAAACGATCAACTCCACCTTGCCGCTCGCCAGGCGATAGATACCGCCCACGATCTTGAGCGCGCCTTTGCTCTGCGCATCAGTCAGCAATGGCGAGGCCTGTTTCAGGCTGTTGACCGAATTCTTGACGTTTTGCACGGTGGCGTTTTCCATCAAGTTCCCGGGCTGTTTGAGTACTGCCTCGACTGCCGACTTGAGTGCGTCAGTCAGTTTCGGGATATGGCCGGGGAAAATCGTCTGGTCCTTGACCGCCTTGATACCGGCCTCGATGGCGCCGCAGCTCTCATGCCCGAGTACGAGAATCAGCGGGGCGCCCAGTACGGCAACTCCGTATTCAAGACTGGCCAAGCCTTCCGGCGTAACGAAGTTGCCCGCGACGCGGATGGAGAAAAGATCGCCTCGTGCGGTGTCGAACGCATATTCCGGGGCGATCCTCGAGTCAGAGCAACTCAGCACGGCCACGAACGGATTTTGGCCGGACACCAGGGCCTCTCGCTCTGCCTTGAAATCGTGCGTTGTGGAAGTACCGCCTACATATCGTGCATTGCCCTCCATCAGTCTTTTCAACGCCATGTCGGGACTGATTACGTTTTGTGGTTTGGGTGGGGCTGTCGCTTTTTCGGCTGCCTGGATGATCTTGCCGGGCAGTGTGCCGGTCAGCAGCAGGGCGCCTGCGCTCAATCCGGCAAATTGAAGAAAACGACGACGGCCTGTTGTGTTTGAAGCAGAGCTTGAATCACATGATTCACACATGATTTTGTTTACTCAGTTCAATGCGGTGAGAGTGAGTTGCTGTTGGGGCGGGTACTGCCACGGACGCTCAATACCAGCGCAGTGGAGTCTAGTTGGTCTGTCATATTGTGTTTCGGGCATTGTCCGCAGATACCGTGCACGCAGCTATTTCATGGGCTACTACTGACAGGCTCATACAACTTCGACCTGGCAGGAGTTTCTCGATGCTGACTCACTGGTTTCTGGCGGCGGTTCATCTTCTGGCATTTGCCTTGGGATTCTGGGCGGTGTTGGTTCGAGGCACGGCTTTTCGGCGCTTGGCCGATGGGGCCGCAGAGGTGCGCAGTGTTCTGATGGCGGACAATATCTGGGGTATTTCAGCTGTCGTTTTACTGATCAGTGGGGGGATGCGAGCCTTTGGCGGGTACGAGAAAGGCACGGACTATTACCTGCATCAGCCGCTGTTTCATCTGAAGATGACGCTGTTTGTCCTGATCTTGCTGCTGGAAATCGCACCCATGGTGACGCTGATCAAGTGGCGGATAGCGCTTGCCCGTAAAGTGGCGATCGATACCGGCCGTGCGAAGCTGTTTGCACGGATCAGTCATATAGAGGCGCTGCTGGTGCTGTTGATGGTGGTAGCGGCGACGGGCATGGCGCGAGGCGTGATGCTTGGTTGATGGCGCAGTGAACGCATCCTTCCCTGGGGTAAACCAGAAAAGTCTGACAGCAAAAGGATGGAGCTTGCCGCTAGTATCGGCCCCTGGGGTTTGGGTGGGGGCAAAAGCGCAGGGCGATGGGGTGCTGAATCTTTAGCCAGCCGTGATTCCGGACTGAACGGGCTGGCTACTGACTGCAACAGGATTCAGGGTTGAGGCTTTTCCGGGGCGGTCAGGCCGGCCTGAATGCGCTGGTAAATTTCTTCACGATGCACTGCAACGTCCTTCGGAGCGTTGATGCCGATCCTGACTTGCTGGCCGCTTACGCCGAGGATGGTGATCGTAATGTCATCACCTATGTTTATGCTTTCACCGACTTTGCGGGTGAGTATCAGCATGGTCTTCTCCTTGATTGCTTTGTGGGGCACCTGATTCGGACAGTGCAGAGGTCGGTGGTATGTATAGATTAGTGCGAAGTCTCGCGGTTTGGGTGCCTCTTTCTGACGCGCAGATGTGGCATTAATTCCCAAGGCGTAACTATACAGAGGCCGCAACCATCATTCTCGTTGTTTTGAGCCCATTTTACTGCTCTCGTGGAGTATTCATGGATGTTAAAATCCCCCCCTTTAAGCATTTAGAGGGAAACGCCGTGCGCAAAATGGTTTTGGTCATCGCGATATTGGCACTGGCGGGATGTGGCGAGGGCAGCAGTGTGGATGCGCCGAAGCCCAAGCCGGCCATGGCGGCTGTACCCGCGCCAGTGTCCGGTCCGCAATGGGATCTTGAAGTGCGAGGTGAAACCCCTCAGGCGGTCAGCGATTTGAGTGGCTGGCTGATCGAGCACAGTTTCATGTCCAGCGTCGTCAAGGAGAATGGCAATACCCGAATCCTGATGGGGCCGTTCAATTCGAAAGCCGACGCCGAAGCCAAACAGGATGAAGTCCGCGCGGCGCTCACTCGCTCGAAGAAACAAAATATCGAATTGCTGGTGCTTGAGCGTCCAGTCGCTCAATAACGTTCTGTAGCGCAGACGTTGAAGAAACAAAAAAGGCCTCGGGTGTTTAACCCCGGGGCCTTTGTCGTTTCAGGTGTCCCGTTCTGGATTCAGCTGCAGGCCTTCATGTCGACCGGGCCGACGAACTCGTTGCCGCGTCCCATGACGCACCCCACGCTCTGGTTGCGTTGGCGTTCCCAGGCCTGTACCGGGTAGGTCTTGTCCCAGGCCTCGTACAGTTGCCGATCCTGTTTCGACAGGCGCAAGCCATACTGCTTGCTCATGTAGAAGTAGGTCCGGGCGATCATGCCGCGAATGGAAGGGCGGGGCATGACTTTCTTGGCCTTGAAGTCGACCTGGGTCAGGCAGGAACCATATTGCCCCGACTGCTCGGGCAGCCAGCCAAAGCTGAAGTTGCTGCGATCGCCATTGACCTCGCCAATGCTGGGCACCAGGTTGTGCAAGTCAGCCTCGGCCTTCTGGTAAACCGGGTCGTAGCGGGTGCAGTTCTTGCGACCTCCCTCTTGCCAGCACTGGCGTTGGTGACCGATTTGCCAGGCCGGAACGATATGCTCCCACTCGATGCGGGATGCGCGTTTGGCATTTTTACGGGGCACATAACCGCAGGCGGCAAGGTTCACCCGGTTGCCGGTGTATTTGCAGCCACAGTAAAACTCGGTGGACTGGGGTGCGTAGAGCTTCCATGCCACCTTTTTCGCTTCGGTGAAGGTGCGCGGCGCGTCGGCTTGCGCACCCATGACAAAAAACAGAAACAGTAAAGCAGACCAGCGGACACTCATCGACTCAATCTTCCTTCGGCACAACCCAGAAAATCTGCACGCCGCCATCGTCGCGATAGGCGAGGGTGACGTTGTCGTTCTCGTCGATTTCTTCCAGCAAGCGTTCCCATTCATCCACCGGTTCGTCAGGCAGGCGGAAGATCAACGCTGCCCTGGCCTTTTGTGCGGTGGGAGAGTTGATGATTTTCTGAACGCGCAAGCCCATGCGTACATAGGTGTCAGGAGAGGCAGAGGTGGTGTCCACGGAATTATCCTTATTAAGCTGTACGTGCATACAGTATTTAACTGTAGGCCATTTCGCAACTGCTTAAAAACCAAGAAAATCCTCTGACAGCGATTTGTTCCGTTTGGCGTAAGGCGAAGGGATTTTTTTGTAAGATCCAGCGGCAGCCACTCGCCAAGGCTGGCGAATGGCGCACGGAGTGCCCGACCGGACCCGGTCGGGCGAGGGCGAATCAGTATTCCCAGAACATCCGTTGCAGCTCTTTGCTGTCGTTGGTCTTGGTCAGCGCGACCATCGCCAGGATCCGGGCCTTTTGCGGGTTCAGGTCGTGGGCCACGACCCAGTCGTATTTATCGTCAGGCTGTTCGGCGTTGCGCAATACAAAGCCGCCGGCGTTGACATGGGAGGAGCGAATGATCTGCACGCCGTCCTTGCGCAGGGCTTGCAGGGTAGGGACCACTCGCGAGGATACCGAGCCATTGCCGGTGCCAGCGTGGATGATGGCTTTGGCGCCCGATTGAGCCAGGGCCTTGTAGGCGGTATCGCTGACGTTGCCGTAGGAGTAGGCGATCTCTACGTCAGGCAGGCTCTTGATGGTCTTGATGTCGAACTCGGAATCCATGGTGTGGCGCTTGGCTGGCAAGCGGAACCAGTAGGATTTGCCTTCTACTACCATGCCCAGCGGACCCCAGGCGCTTTTAAACGCTTCGGTCTTGATGTTGATCATTTTGCTGACGTCGCGACCCGACTGGATTTCATCGTTCATGGTCACCAGTACGCCTTTGCCCCGCGCGTCTTTGCTGCTGGCCACGGCTACCGCGTTGTACAGGTTCAGCATGCCATCGGCGGACATCGCGGTGCCTGGGCGCATGGAGCCTACGACGATGATCGGCTTCTCGGTTTTTTCCACCAGGTTGAGGAAGTACGCCGTTTCTTCCAGGGTGTCGGTGCCGTGGGTGATCACGATGCCATCGACGTCTTTGCTGTCGGCCAGTTCGGCTACGCGGCGACCCAGTTGCAGCAGGTTTTCGTTGGTGATGCTTTCGGAGGCGATTTGCATGACCTGTTCGCCGCGAACGTTAGCCAGTTGGCTCAGTTCTGGAACGCCGGCGATCAACTGTTCAATGCCGACTTTCGCCGCTTGATAGGTTGCGCTGTTGGCGGCGCTGGCCCCCGCGCCAGCAATGGTGCCGCCGGTGGCCAGGATCACCACGTTGGCCAGTTTCTGTTGGGTTTCGGCTTCTTTGGCCTGAAGGGCGGCGGGCAGGAGCAGCAGGAGGGCCAAGGCGCCCGGAACAAAGGTCTTGAGTGCAGATGTCATTATTTTTCTCTTCTAGTTGTGAGACGGTGCAGATGCAGGTTCATCTAGATACGCCCCGGGCGAATCTGAACGCCGGGGGTGCGAGGGGAAGAGCAGGATCTGTACCAGTAATACTCTGAATCGAAAAATACGCTTAAGTTAATGATTTGTAACGGTATTGCTGTTTGTGTCCAAGCCGGTTTCGGGGGCGGTGCGTCCGGAATGCCGAACATGTTTAACTTTCGCGTTCGGCTCTCCGAAACGGATCGCGGTCTTGTTTAAGGTTTCAACGGGTCAAATCATCACTAACGACTAAAGAAACGCCCGCGCCGGTCGATGCTCCTTCAAGGGATCTTTTTCTTCAGGAGTTCACATGTCGTTATCTGTTGGCATTCCCAATGCCGCCGGCATCACCATCGGTGGCAAATCGGCCACGACCCTTCGTGCCTTGAGCGACGCAACAGCTGATGCGGCTGCTCAAGCGCTGGGTACAAAGAAAAGTGACGCTACCCAGGTCAAGACGGGCCCGGTAGGTCTGGGGGAGAGTGCCGGCGCACAGGCCGAATCGGAAACCAGCGATAACACCAGCGTTGCGGTGAAGGTCTTGCTCAAGCGCCTGAAGGAGTTGCAGCAGCAATTGCGCGAGCAACAGCAGCAACTGGCGCAAGCCCAGGCGGCGTCCTATCCAACCCCGGAAGCCAAGACCACCGCGGTAGCGGCCATACAGGGGCAGGTTGCTGACACCAACGGCGCCATCCTGCAAGTGAGTGCGAGCCTGGTCAAGGAGCTGGCCAAGGGTGCTGGCACAGGATCGGTGGTCAACACCACGGCATGAGTTGAATGCCGTTTTTTCGCCAGGCATCGCTGAAAGCGTTTTTCAGGTCGTTGACAAATATCGGCAGGGTTCGCATAGTTTGGTTCACGCAAACGTTTGCGCGGCTCCAATGATGGCTTTTCATCGCGGTGGGCCGTGAAGCTTACGCCAGCGCAAGCGTTGCTCACAATAATCATAAGATCGGAGTGAACCCATGAAGCTGCCATTCGCTGGACGTCTTCTCGCTGTCGCTATGCTGGCTGCCGCATCCGCTGCATTGCCTGTCTCTTCGGCTTTTGCTGAAACCGCTGAAAAACCGAAAGTCGCACTGGTCATGAAATCCCTGGCCAACGAGTTCTTCCTGACCATGGAGGACGGCGCCAAGGCCTACCAGAAAGATCACTCCGGCGAATTCGACCTCATCTCCAACGGCATCAAGGATGAAACCGACACCGCAGGCCAGACGCGCATCGTCGAGCAGATGATCCTGGCCAAGGTCAATGCATTGGTGATTGCACCGGCAGACTCCAAAGCCATGGTCCCGGTGATCAAGAAAGCCATCGATGCCGGTATCACCGTGATCAACATCGACAACCAGTTGGACCCCGCCGTCGTCAAAAGCAAAAACATCAATGTTCCGTTCGTAGGCCCGGACAACCGCAAGGGCGCACGGCTGGTGGGCGACTACCTGGCCAAACAGCTGAAGGCCGGTGACGAAGTCGGCATCATCGAAGGTGTGTCCACCACCACCAATGCCCAGCAGCGGACCGCAGGTTTCAAGGATGCGATGGAGGCGGCGCAGATCAAGGTCGTGTCCCTGCAATCCGGTGACTGGGAGATCGACAAGGGCAACAAGGTCGCCGCGTCGATTCTCAGCGAATACCCGCAAACCAAGGCCTTGTTGGCCGGCAACGACAGCATGGCGGTCGGCGCGGTATCTGCCGTGCGCGCCGCGGGCAAGGCCGGCAAGGTGCAAGTGGTCGGCTACGACAACATCAATGCCATCCAGCCAATGCTCAAGGACGGTCGCGTGCTGGCCACCGCGGACCAGTTTGCGGCCAGGCAGGCGGTGTTCGGCATCGAGACTGCATTGAAGATTCTCAAGGGCGAGAAGGTCGACGGCGGCGCCAATGGCGTGATCGAAACGCCGGTAGAACTGGTCACCAAGTAGCCTTCTGGCGACGTAACGGCGCTCGTCCAGCCGGACGAGCGCATGGAGATTTTTTATGTCAGTTTGCGCTCCGAACGCTGTCCTCTCGGTCAGCGGTATCGGCAAGACCTACGCCCAACCGGTTCTTACCGGCATCGACCTGACGCTCATGCGCGGGGAAGTGCTGGCGTTGACCGGCGAGAACGGTGCAGGCAAAAGCACGCTTTCGAAGATTATTGGCGGGCTGGTCACGCCGACCGCCGGCCAGATGAAGTTTCAGGGGCAGGACTATCGTCCGGGTAGCCGGGCTCAGGCTGAAGCGCTGGGTATCCGCATGGTCATGCAGGAGCTCAATCTGCTGCCGACCCTGTCGGTGGCGGAAAACCTGTTTCTCGACAACCTGCCCAGCAAAGGTGGCTGGATCAGTCGCAAGCAGTTGCGCAAGGCTGCCATCGAGGCCATGGCTCATGTCGGGCTCGACGCCATTGATCCGGACACCCTGGTCGGCGAACTGGGCATCGGCCACCAGCAAATGGTCGAGATCGCCCGCAACCTGATTGGCGATTGTCATGTGCTGATTCTCGATGAGCCGACCGCGATGCTCACTGCTCGCGAAGTCGAAATGCTGTTCGAGCAGATCACCCGCCTGCAGGCTCGCGGCGTATCGATCATCTACATCTCCCATCGCCTCGAAGAACTGGCGCGAGTCGCGCAGCGCATTGCCGTGCTTCGCGATGGCAACCTGGTCTGTGTCGAGCCGATGGCCAACTACAACAGCGAGCAACTGGTCACCTTGATGGTCGGTCGAGAGCTCGGCGAACACATCGATATGGGGGCGCGCAAGATCGGCGCTCCGGTGTTGACGGTCAAGGGTCTGAGCCGTGCCGACAAGGTTCGCGACGTGTCGTTTGAAGTCCGTGCCGGAGAGATTTTCGGGATTTCCGGTTTGATCGGCGCGGGGCGCACCGAGTTGCTGCGTCTGATTTTCGGTGCCGATATCGCCGACAGCGGCACGATTGCCCTTGGGGCACCGGCGCAGGTCATCAATGTGCGCTCGCCAGTGGATGCGGTCGGGCATGGCATCGCGTTGATCACGGAAGATCGCAAGGGCGAAGGCCTTTTGTTGACGCAGTCGATCGGCGCCAATATCGCCTTGGGCAACATGCCCGGCATCTCCAGCGCAGGTGTTGTCGACAACGATGGCGAAAGCGCCCTGGCCCAGCGTCAGATCGACGCCATGCGCATTCGCAGCTCCGGTCCGGCACAGTTGGTGTCCGAGCTGTCCGGCGGCAATCAGCAGAAAGTCGTCATCGGCCGTTGGCTGGAGCGCGATTGCTCGGTGTTGCTGTTTGACGAGCCGACCCGCGGCATCGACGTCGGCGCCAAGTTCGATATCTACAACCTGCTCGGCGAATTGACCCGCAAGGGCAAGGCGCTGGTGGTGGTCTCCAGCGACTTGCGCGAGCTGATGCTGATCTGCGACCGGATCGGTGTGCTGTCGGCAGGAAGCCTGATCGATACGTTCGATCGCGACAGCTGGACCCAGGATGAGTTGCTCGCCGCTGCTTTCGCCGGCTACCAAAAACGTGATGCGCAGCTCTTTGAAGCCGCGCCTAGGGATCTTCCATGAAAACCGCTTCTTTCGCCGGCAACCGCAGTGGCAACTTCTACGGCCTGGGCACCTATCTTGGCCTGGCGGGTGCCTTGTTGGCGATGATCGTGCTGTTCTCGGTGCTGAGCAGTCACTTCCTGTCGTACGATACTTTCAGCACCCTGGCCAACCAGATTCCGGACCTGATGGTGCTGGCGGTCGGCATGACCTTTGTGTTGATCATCGGTGGCATCGACCTGTCGGTAGGCTCGGTGCTGGCGCTGGCGGCCTCGACCGTGAGCGTGGCGATTCTCGGCTGGGGCTGGGGCGTGCTGCCGGCGGCGTTGCTGGGCATGGCCGTCGCGGCGCTCGCCGGTACCATCACCGGCTCGATCACGGTGGCGTGGCGGATTCCGTCCTTCATCGTGTCCCTGGGCGTGCTGGAAATGGCTCGCGGGGTGGCGTACCAGATGACCGGTTCGCGTACGGCCTACATCGGCGATGCGTTCGCCTGGTTGTCCAATCCCATTGCCTTCGGCATTTCGCCGTCGTTCATCATCGCGTTGCTGATCATTTTCGTCGCCCAGGCCGTGTTGACCCGCACGGTGTTCGGTCGTTACCTGATCGGTATCGGCACCAACGAAGAGGCCGTGCGGCTGGCGGGGATCAATCCGAAGCCATACAAAATCCTGGTCTTCAGCCTGATGGGGTTGCTGGCCGGTATTGCCGCGTTGTTCCAGATTTCTCGCCTGGAGGCCGCCGACCCGAATGCCGGCTCAGGACTTGAGTTGCAGGTGATCGCGGCCGTCGTAATCGGCGGCACCAGCCTGATGGGCGGGCGCGGTTCGGTGATCAGCACGTTTTTTGGCGTCCTGATTATTTCCGTGCTGGCCGCGGGGTTGGCGCAGATCGGGGCAACCGAGCCGACCAAACGCATCATTACCGGCGCGGTGATCGTGGTGGCGGTGGTGCTGGATACTTATCGCAGTCAACGCGCAAGCCGGCGGACCTGAGTCATGGCGACTATCAAAGATGTGGCAGCCCTTGCCGGCATTTCCTACACCACGGTTTCCCATGTGGTGAACAAGACCCGCCCGGTCAGTGAAGAAGTCCGGATCAAGGTCGAAGCGGCCATCCAGACCCTCGACTACGTTCCCAGTGCCGTGGCCCGTTCGCTCAAGGCCAAGACCACGGCGACCATCGGCCTGTTGGTGCCCAACAGTCTCAATCCGTATTTCGCCGAACTGGCCCGGGGTATCGAGGATTACTGCGAGCGTAACGGTTACTGCGTCATCCTGTGCAACTCCGACGACAATCCGGACAAGCAGCGCAGCTACCTGCGCGTGCTGCTGGAAAAACGCATCGACGGCCTGATTGTCGCCTCGGCCGGTGGCGACAGTGGCCTGGTACAAGGTCTGAAAGGCGTCCGCACGCCCATGGTGATCGTCGACCGCGGACTGGACGGTGTCGATGCGGACCTGGTGCGAATCGATCATGAATACGGCGCGTATCTGGCGACCCGGCACTTGCTGGAGTTGGGGCACCGGGATATCGCCACGATCAGCGGGCCGGAAAACACCAGTGTGGCGCAGATGCGTCTGGCGGGTTATCGCAGGGCCTTGAAAGAGGCGGGCGTCGAAGTCTCTCCCGGGCGCATGCTGGAAAGCGATTTCACCAGCACCGGCGGTTACAGCGCCGCCGCGATTCTGCTGGAAAGCAATCCGCCTAGCGCCATTTTTGCCGCCAACGACATGATCGGCATCGGCGTGCTGCGGGCCGCCGCCGAGCGCAATATTCGCGTACCGAGCGAGCTGTCGGTGATCGGCTTCGACGATATCCAGATGAGTCGATATGTCTACCCGTCGTTGACCACGGTCGGGCAATCGATCCTGCAGCTCGGCGAAATGGCCGCCGAAGTGCTTTTACGGCGAATCGCCACGCCGGGCCTGGCGACCGATCAGCGGATCGTGACGCCGAGTATCGTCATACGTGAATCGACGGCGCCGCTGACCGGCGCGTTTGCCCAATTCCGTTGAAACAAAAAGCCGTTGAAAACAGAAAGCCGCTGAATCAAAAGCGCCGCCGAAACAGAATCGATGAGTAGCAATGTATGCCAGCAAAAGTAGTGGTAATAGGCAGTTTGAACATGGACCTGGTGACCCGGGCACCACGCTTGCCCAAGGGCGGTGAAACGCTGATCGGTCAGTCGTTTACCACCGTCTCCGGCGGCAAGGGTGCCAATCAGGCCGTGGCTGCGGCGCGGCTGGGAGCCCAGGTGTCGATGATCGGCTGCGTGGGCAATGACGCTTATGGTGAGGCGCTGCGCGGGGCGCTGTTGGCCGAGCAGATCGATTGCCAGGCGGTGAGCACCGTTGACGGTTCCAGCGGCGTGGCGTTGATTGTGGTCGATGACAGCAGTCAGAACACCATCGTGATCGTTCCCGGCGCCAACGGTGAATTGACCGCTGAAGCCATCGACCGTTTTGATTCGGAGATACAGGCGGCGGACGTGCTCATCTGTCAGCTGGAAGTGCCCGACGCTTCTGTTGGCCATGCGCTCAAGCGCGGTCGCGATCTGGGCAAGACAGTCATCCTCAATCCGGCACCGGCTAGCCGTCCGTTGCCATCGGACTGGTACGCGTCCATCGATTACCTGATTCCCAACGAGAGCGAAGCGTCGGCCCTGAGCGGACTGTCGGTGGACTCCCTGGACACCGCGCAAGCCGCGGCGACCCGCCTGATAGCCCTGGGCGCCGGCAAGGTGATCATCACCCTTGGCGCGCAAGGTTCGCTGTTTGCCGATGGTCAACGCTTCGAGCATTTCCCCGCGCCCGTGGTAAAGGCGGTCGATACCACGGCGGCCGGCGATACGTTTGTGGGCGGTTTCGCCGCGGCGCTGGCCGCGGGTCAAGATGAGGTGCAGGCGATCCGCTTTGGGCAGGTGGCTGCGGCGCTGTCGGTCACCCGTGCTGGCGCGCAACCGTCGATTCCCGCCTTGAGTGATGTACAGGCGTTTAAAATTCCATGAAAAAGACACCCCTGCTCAACATTGCGCTGTCGCGGCTGATCGCTTCATTGGGGCATGGCGACAGGGTCGTCATCGGGGACGCGGGGCTGCCGGTTCCTCCGGGCGTTGAATTGATCGACCTGGCCTTGACCCATGGCATTCCGGATTTTGTCAGCACCTTGAAGGTCGTGCTCAGTGAGATGCAGGTCGAAAGCCATGTGCTGGCTCAGGAAATCTTCGATAAAAAGCCGTCGGCCCTGGTCGCGCTGGAAGACCTGAACGGCGAAGGTGCGTTGGGTCGGCGCGAGGTGCTCACCCATGAACAATTCAAGGTCCTGAGCCGACAAGCCAGGGCGATTGTTCGTACAGGCGAATGCCAACCGTACTGCAACATTGTGCTGGTCGCCGGCGTTACGTTTTGACGGGCTGTCCGCGTTTTGATGTCCCCGGCACAAGGCGTGCGCCCCGTATCGTTATGCTCAGAAACTGCACCCACTGCTCCGGAGCCTGCTGCTTTTGTCCCTGATGACCGTAACGAATGCCCACGCGGCACCAAAGATCGACCTGATCATCGACACCGATCCAGGGGCTGACGACGTTGTTGCCCTGTTGTTCGCCCTGGCGTCGCCGGACGAACTGAATGTTCGGGCATTGACCACCGTTGCCGGCAACGTTCGCCTGGACAAGACCTCGCGTAATGCGCGACTGGCCCGGGAGTGGGCGGGGCGCGAAGAGGTTCCGGTCTATGCGGGGGCGCCCAAACCCCTGATGCGCACACCCATCTACGCCGAGGACATTCATGGCAAGGAAGGGTTGTCGGGCATTGCCGTGCATGAGCCCAGGAAAGGTCTGGCCAAGGGCAGCGCCATCACTTATCTGATCGATACCCTGAAATCTGCCGAGCCCCACAGCATTACCATCGCCATGCTAGGCCCGCAGACCAACCTGGCCCTGGCGTTGATCCAGGAGCCGGGTATCGTTCAGGGCATCAAGGAAGTGGTGGTCATGGGCGGTGCTCACTTCAACGGCGGCAACATCACGCCGGTGGCCGAGTTCAACCTGTTCGCCGACCCGCAAGCGGCCGAAGTGGTGCTCAACAGTGGCGTGAAGCTGACCTACCTGCCGCTGGATGTGACCCACAAGATCCTTACCAGCGAAGCGCGCCTGAATCAGATTGCCGCGCTGAACAACAACGCCAGCCGCCTGGTGGGCGATATTCTCAATGAGTACATCAAGGGCGACATGGAGCACTACGGCATTTCAGGTGGTCCGGTGCATGACGCCACGGTTGTCGCTTATCTGCTCAAGCCGCAATTGTTCAGCGGTCGCTCGGTCAACGTGGTGGTCGACAGCCGCGAAGGACCGACCTTTGGACAAACCATCGTCGACTGGTATGACGGCTTGAAAGCGCCAAAGAACGCCTTTTGGGTAGAAAGCGGCGACGCCCAGGGCTTCTTCGATCTGCTGACCGAGCGCCTGGCCCGCCTGAAGTAAGCATCATCTCCCGCAAGTGCTTGCCTGCGGGCTTCACTCCCTCGCGCTAACCGTTTAGGTCTTCTGGTCTGACAGATGTTTCTCGAAAATCTGCTCGATGAACGATTGGGCGGCTTCGGTTCCAAGGTCCCTGACCAGCAGGTCGATACCGATAATGGCGAGCTCTTCCGTGCTGCTTGGGCTGTAGGAGCTGTGGCCGTCTTGCCACTTGGCCTTGATGTCAGCGTCGATGCTTACGGTGGTCATGATGGCACTCGTGAAGTCGGGGAGGTCTGAGTGCCGAGTTAACCATTTTGCGGGGCTTTTGACACCTCGACTTAGGCAGGAAAGGAGGGCTGTGCGACACTTGGTCTCTGATGAATATTCAAGGAACGCGCTGTGCAGATCGATTTGAACTCCCCGGATGGCCTGACCCTCGAGGCGGTACGTCAGTTGCTGGCCGGCGCCAGTGACGATGAGCACACCCAGTTGCGGGTCACCAAAGGCGGCATTGCCTACATCTCCTCGGGTGTCGTGGGCGGTACCGATATCGACGGGTTGTTGTTCCGACTCGAAACCTGGGCCAAGGGCTCCGGTTATGTCGGGCGGGTCGCGGCCAGCGATGAGGTCTGGGTCATGCAAATCTTCAATGCCTTGAAAGAGAACTGGCCCAATCCGCCTTTCGACTATATCGACATCTATTGAGCGTTTTTCATATTCAGTCACGATTCAATGATTAAGGGCAGGGCGGAGCTCAGGCAGAATCGCGGTTCGTCCGGATCATGGGCAGGGTGCCAGTGCTCCCTGTGAAACCAAACGCCAGTCTGGTTGTCGCACGATCTCAGCCTAATCATTGAATAAGGAGGCTTCATGCCTTGGAAGCTCGCGTCATTGGGTACTTTGTTGGCCGTTGCCACGCTGGCCGGTTGCAGCACTCCCTCTACGGAGTCGGCAACAACAGATGTTGCGACGACTGACACGGGTCACAGTCGCTGTGAGGCAAAGGCTGCCGAGTTCACCATCGGCAAACAGGCATCGCCGCAGTTGCTCGAGCAGGCGCGTACCCGCGCAGGGGCGCAAAGTGCACGGTTCCTGCTGCCAACCGATATGGTGACGCTGGAGTACCGTTCCGATCGCCTGAACCTGAACACCGATGCCAGCCGGGTAGTGACCCGCGTCAACTGCGGCTGATCGTTCGGCTTTTGTTTCACCCATAAAAAACCCCGTCACATGGACGGGGTTTTTTTAGTGCGCCTGGAAATTACTCTGGGCGAACTTGAGCAGCTTGCATACCCTTTTGGCCTTTCTCAGCCACGAAGGAAACAGTCTGGCCTTCTTTCAGGCTTTTGAAACCGTCGCTTTCGATAGCTTTGAAGTGTACGAACAGGTCGTCACCGCCACCTTGAGGAGTGATGAAGCCGAAGCCTTTTTCATCGTTGAACCATTTAACGGTGCCGGTTTGGCGATTAGACATGGTGTATCTCCAAGAAACATATATTTTCAGTAGTACTGTGCTGCTCAGGCCAACTGGGCACACCCGGGTATCATAGTCGAAATGTTCGCTTTGGGAGCCCCCCGGACGCACTGTTTGCCAACCAGTCGTGTTTTCTTTGTGTCCTTTGGCGGCTGAAAGCCCCGTTCTATAAGGCTTCCGGCCGAAAGTTAAGGCGATAAAAAAAGCTGAAAAACCTGAATAAATTGTACGAAAGGACCTGTTTCAGCAGCTTTTTAACAGTATTTCAGGGGCTGAAAGCGTGGGGGCGTGCTTATTTTTGCTCTTTTTTGGTGGCCTTGCAGGCTGCAATTTTGCCCAGTGCCTGCTGCTTCAATGTGTCGCTGGCCGTGTTGTTCATCAGGGCCTGAATATCGGCGGCAGGGTACGATTTGATGGCATCGGCACCGCAGGCGCAGTGGGATTTCGCTGATGGCGTACCAATCTTCTCGGCAGCGGCAGGAACGCACTGAGCCATGTATTTCTCTCGTTCACCTTTCGGCCATTCTGCATGGGCGGCCAGTGGCAGCAGGAGAATGACGGGGGCGACTACGGCGAATAAACGATTCAGACGCATGCTGAGATACTCCTTGTGGGTCAGATATCTTGTTATCTGAGGGGGTAGTGCGCTTCAAGTTCAGCACTCTGGCATAAAAACAGCCAATTTGCCCTGCTGCAAAACCTGCGCACCGTGGCAACCGTTCATCTGTGCTAGCATGCGTGGCTCGGGCGTTTGCAGGCTCCGACGGACCTTCAGTCCCGGTGGCGGCAGATGCACGATTAACCCTGATTTGAATCCCAGTCACTCTGGTTCGGTTTCCCGGTTGGCCGCAAGGCTCCTGCCGCTGTAAGGCAGGCGTTCGTCATTGAACGGCCTGGACCGGATCTTGTACTGGCTCATCCCAACCCACGTGACCTTTGGTAGGGGTCACCACTAGGAGAGGAGGCGCCATGCCAACTATTACTCTTCCCGACGGCAGTCAACGTTCATTCGATCACCCGGTTTCCGTAGCCGAGGTCGCCGCATCCATCGGTGCAGGCCTGGCCAAGGCCACCGTTGCCGGCAAGGTCGATGGCAAGCTGGTCGACGCCAGCGACATCATCGACAGCGACGCGTCGCTGCAAATCATCACGCCAAAGGATGACGAGGGGCTGGAGATCATTCGCCACTCTTGCGCCCACCTGGTTGGCCACGCGGTCAAGCAGTTGTACCCGACCGCCAAGATGGTCATCGGTCCGGTCATCGACGAAGGTTTCTATTACGACATCGCCTTCGAGCGTCCTTTCACTCCGGACGACCTGGCGGCCATCGAACAGCGCATGCAGCAGCTGATCGAGAAAGATTACGACGTGATCAAGAAAGTCACTCCGCGCGCCGAAGTGATCGAAGTGTTCAAGGCTCGTGGCGAAGACTACAAGTTGCGCCTGGTCGAAGACATGCCGAACGAACAGGCCATGGGCCTGTACTATCACGAAGAATACGTCGACATGTGCCGCGGTCCGCACGTGCCGAACACCCGCTTCCTGAAATCCTTCAAGCTGACCAAGCTGTCCGGCGCCTACTGGCGCGGCGATGCCAAGAACGAGCAATTGCAGCGCGTCTACGGCACCGCATGGGCAGACAAGAAGCAACTGGCGGCTTATATCCAGCGCATTGAAGAAGCCGAAAAACGCGACCACCGCAAGATCGGCAAGCGCCTGGGCCTGTTCCACACCCAGGAAGAGTCGCCTGGCATGGTGTTCTGGCACCCGAACGGCTGGACCTTGTACCAGGTGCTCGAGCAGTACATGCGCAAGGTTCAGCGCGACAACGGCTACCTGGAAATCAAGACGCCGCAAGTCGTTGACCGCAGCCTGTGGGAGAAATCCGGGCACTGGGCCAACTACGCCGACAACATGTTCACCACCCAGTCGGAAAACCGCGACTACGCGATCAAACCAATGAACTGCCCTTGCCACGTGCAAGTGTTCAATCAGGGCCTGAAAAGCTACCGCGAGTTGCCGATGCGCCTGGCCGAGTTCGGTGCATGCCACCGTAACGAGCCATCGGGTGCCTTGCACGGCATCATGCGCGTGCGCGCGTTCACTCAGGACGACGCCCACATCTTCTGCACCGAAGAGCAGATGCAGGCCGAGTCCGCCGCGTTTATCAAGCTGACCATGGACGTCTACGCCGATTTCGGCTTTAAAGATGTCGAAATGAAGCTGTCCACTCGTCCGGAAAAACGCGTCGGTTCCGACGAGCTTTGGGATCGCGCCGAAGCTGCACTGGCCGCAGCCCTTGATAGCGCGGGCCTGCCGTACGATCTGCAGCCGGGCGAGGGTGCGTTCTACGGTCCGAAGATCGAGTTCTCGCTGAAAGATTGCCTTGGTCGCGTCTGGCAATGTGGTACCCTGCAGCTCGATTTTAACCTGCCTGTCCGTCTGGGAGCCGAATACGTCTCCGAAGACAACAGCCGCAAGCACCCGGTCATGTTGCACCGGGCGATCCTGGGGTCCTTCGAACGTTTCGTCGGAATTCTGATCGAGCACTACGAGGGTGCATTCCCCGCGTGGCTGGCTCCGACCCAGGCAGTGGTGATGAATATCACCGATAAACAGGCTGATTTTGCCGCCGAAGTGGAAAAAACTCTCAACGAAAGCGGGTTTCGTGCCAAGTCTGACTTGAGAAATGAAAAGATCGGCTTTAAAATCCGCGAGCATACTTTGCTCAAGGTTCCTTATCTCTTGGTTATCGGAGATCGGGAAGTCGAGATGCAGACTGTCGCTGTGCGTACTCGTGAAGGTGCTGACCTGGGCTCGATGCCCGTCGCCCAGTTCGCTGAGTTTCTCGCGCAAGCGGTTTCCCGGCGTGGTCGCCCAGATTCGGAGTAATTATTATTAAGCGTGAAATGAGACAAGATAAACGAGCTGCACCGAAAGCCCCGATCAACGAGAATATCTCGGCACGCGAGGTTCGGTTAATTGGAGCTGAAGGTGAACAGCTTGGGATTGTGTCAATTGAAGACGCGCTTCTTAAGGCTGAAGAGGCCAAGCTGGATCTGGTGGAGATTTCCGCCGATGCAGTACCACCTGTTTGCAAACTGATGGACTACGGCAAATCGATCTTCGAAAAGAAGAAGCAGATTGCTGCGGCCAAGAAAAACCAGAAGCAGATTCAGGTTAAAGAAATCAAGTTTCGTCCAGGGACGGAGGAAGGGGATTACCAGGTAAAACTGCGCAACCTGGTACGTTTCCTGAGTGACGGGGACAGGGCCAAGGTATCCTTGCGATTCCGCGGCCGTGAGATGGCCCACCAGGAGCTGGGGATGGAACTCCTCAAGCGAGTTGAAGGTGACTTGCTCGAGTACGGTTCGGTCGAACAGCATCCTAAGATGGAAGGACGCCAGCTGATCATGGTCATCGCCCCGAAAAAGAAGAAGTAATCAACAGGGCACGGCAGGCCTTCTGATTATGTTTATCAACTGAATGCGGAGTATCCGAACATGCCAAAAATGAAGACCAAAAGTGGTGCTGCTAAGCGGTTTCTGAAAACTGCTAACGGTATCAAGCACAAGCACGCTTTCAAGAGCCACATCCTGACCAAAATGTCGACCAAGCGTAAGCGTCAACTGCGCGGTAGCAGCTTGCTGCATCCGTCTGACGTGGCAAAAGTCGAGCGCATGCTGCGCCTTCGTTAATTTTAGTCAAGAATAGAGGAAGTAACTCATGGCTCGTGTAAAGCGTGGCGTCATTGCCCGTAAGCGTCACAAAAAAATTCTGAAACTTGCTAAAGGCTACTACGGCGCACGCTCCCGCGTATTCCGTGTTGCCAAGCAAGCGGTAATCAAGGCAGGCCAATACGCCTACCGTGACCGTCGTCAGAAAAAACGTCAGTTCCGCGCTTTGTGGATCGCTCGTATCAACGCTGGTGCTCGTATCAACGGTCTGTCCTACAGCCGTTTCATCGCCGGCCTGAAAAAAGCGTCCATCGAGATCGACCGTAAGGTTCTGGCTGATCTGGCAGTGAACGAAAAAGCGGCGTTTGCTGCGATTGTCGAGAAAGCTAAAGCCACCTTGGCTTAAGTACCCCCGACAGTCACCCGACCTCGCATCTGTGGGGCCAGGTGTTAAACGTCATAAATAGGGGAAGAGCCTTCAAGCTCTTCCCCTATTTTGTATCTGGAGTCTGTACATGGAAAACCTGGATGCGCTCGTCTCTCAAGCTCTAGAGGCTGTGCAAAGCGCTGAAGATATCAATGCCCTGGAGCAAATCCGGGTTCACTACCTTGGCAAGAAGGGTGAATTGACTCAGGTGATGAAGACCCTGGGGAATTTGCCGGCAGAAGAGCGTCCGCAGGTCGGTGCGCTGATCAACGTTGCCAAGGAGCGTGTCACAGAGGTCCTTAATGCGCGCAAGGCATTGTTTGAAGAAGCCGATCTGGCTGCCAAACTCTCTGCCGAGTCCATTGACGTGACCCTGCCTGGCCGTGGTCAGACCTCCGGTGGTCTGCATCCGGTTACCCGCACTCTGGAACGCGTCGAACAGTTCTTCACCCGTATTGGCTACGGCATCGCCGAAGGCCCTGAGGTCGAAGACGACTATCACAACTTCGAAGCGCTCAACATCCCAGGCCACCACCCGGCCCGGTCGATGCATGACACCTTCTATTTCAATGCGAACATGCTGTTGCGCACCCATACCTCGCCGGTACAGGTCCGCACCATGGAGTCGAAACAGCCGCCGATCCGCATCGTCTGCCCAGGCCGCGTATACCGCAGCGACTCCGATATCACCCACTCGCCGATGTTCCACCAGGTCGAAGGCCTGCTGATCGATCGCGACATCAATTTCGCCGACCTCAAAGGCACCATCGAAGAGTTCCTGCGGGTGTTCTTCGAAAAGGAACTGGCGGTGCGTTTCCGTCCTTCGTACTTCCCGTTCACCGAGCCATCCGCTGAAGTCGACATGGAGTGCGTGATGTGCAGCGGTAAAGGCTGCCGCGTCTGCAAGCAGACCGGCTGGCTGGAAGTGATGGGCTGCGGCATGGTTCACCCGAACGTGCTGCGCATGTCCGGGATCGACCCGGAAGAGTTCTCGGGCTTTGCCTTCGGCATGGGCGTAGAGCGTCTGGCCATGCTGCGTTACGGCGTGAACGACTTGCGTCTGTTCTTCGACAACGACTTGCGGTTCCTCGCGCAATTTCGCTAGTCGTAACGAATTCTTAGGAGAGCAGGATGAAATTCAGTGAACAATGGCTGCGTGGCTGGGTTAGCCCGCAGGTAAGTCGCGACGAGCTGGTTGCTCGTCTGTCGATGGCCGGTCTTGAGGTCGATAGCGTTACGCCGGCCGCCGGTGTTTTCAGTGGCGTGGTCGTTGGCGAGGTGCTGAGCACCGAGCAGCACCCGGATGCCGATAAACTGCGCGTGTGCCAGGTCAGCAACGGTTCGGAAACCTTCCAGGTTGTTTGCGGTGCGCCAAACGTGCGCCCGGGCCTGAAGATTCCTTTCGCCATGATCGGCGCCGAGCTGCCAGGCGACTTCAAGATCAAGAAGGCCAAGCTGCGTGGCGTTGAGTCCAACGGCATGCTGTGCTCGCAATCCGAGCTGCAGGTCGGTGAAGGCAATGACGGCCTGATGGAACTGCCGGCCGATGCGCCGGTAGGCAAGGATTTCCGCGTTTATCTGGACCTGGAAGACGCCAGCATCGAGGTCGATCTGACCCCGAACCGCGGTGACTGCCTGTCCCTGGCCGGTCTGGCCCGTGAAGTCGGCGCACTGTACGCCGCTCCTGTGGTCCGTCCGGTGGTGGCTTCGGTTCCTGCCGCGCACGATGAAGTGCGTTCGGTAGAAGTGCTGGCGCCCGCTGCATGCCCGCGCTACCTCGGTCGTGTGATTCGTAACGTCGACCTGTCCAGACCTACGCCGCTGTGGATGGTTGAGCGCCTGCGTCGTGCCGATGTACGCAGCATCGATGCTGCCGTCGACATCACCAACTACGTGATGCTGGAGCTGGGTCAGCCGCTGCACGCCTTCGATCTCGCCGAAATCAACGGTGGCATCCGTGTGCGCATGGCTGAAGAGGGCGAGAAGCTGGTGCTGCTCGACGGCCAGGAAGTCAGCCTGCGTAGCGATACGCTGGTGATTGCCGACCACTCCCGCGCACTGGCAATCGCCGGTGTCATGGGTGGCGAGCACAGCGGTGTTTCCGCGACCACCCGTGATGTGTTCCTGGAAAGCGCTTTCTTCGACCAGATCGCCGTAGCAGGCAAGGCCCGTTCCTATGGCCTGCACACCGATGCATCCCATCGCTATGAGCGTGGCGTGGACTGGCAGTTGGCCCGCGAAGCCATGGAGCGCGCGACTGGCTTGCTGCTGGAAATCACTGGTGGTGAAGCGGGTCCGATTATCGAGACCGTCAGCGAACAGCACCTGCCGAAAATTGCTCCGATCACCCTGCGTGCCCAGCGCATTACCCAGATGCTGGGTATGGAAATGGATTCGGCTGAAGTGGAGCGTCTGCTCAATGCCTTGGGCCTGGCCATTACTGCCGACGGGGCAGGGCAGTGGCGTGTAGACGTACCGAGCCATCGCTTCGATATCAGCCTGGAAGTCGACCTGATCGAAGAACTGGCACGCCTGTACGGCTACAACCGTTTGCCCGTTCGTTATCCGCAAGCGCGTCTGGCGCCGCAAGCCAAGGCAGAAGCCCGTAGTGACCTGCCTGAACTGCGCCGCCTGCTGGTTGCCCGTGGTTATCAGGAAGCTATTACCTACAGCTTCATCGATCCGAAACAGTTCGAACTGTTTAATCCGGGTGTTGAACCGTTGCTGCTGGCCAATCCGATCTCCAATGACATGGCTGCCATGCGTTCGTCGCTGTGGCCGGGTCTGGTCAAGGCGCTTCAGCACAACCTGAATCGTCAGCAGGATCGCGTGCGTCTGTTCGAAAGCGGCCTGCGTTTCGTTGGTCAGCTCGAAGGTTTGAAGCAAGAGCCGATGTTGGCGGGTGTTGTTTGCGGCAGTCGCCTGCCGGAAGGCTGGGCGCAGGGTCGCGATACCGTCGACTTCTTCGACGTCAAGGCTGACGTGGAAGCGGTGCTGGGCTTCGCCGGCGCCCTGGACGCGTTCACTTTCGTGCCGGGCAAGCACCCAGCGCTGCACCCGGGTCAAACCGCGCGCATCGAACGTGACGGTCGTCTAGTCGGCTTCATTGGCGCGATCCACCCTGAATTGTCGAAAACCCTCGGTCTCGACCGTCCGGTCTTCGTCTTCGAGTTGGTTCTGGCGGAAGTGGCGTCGGGCAAAATGCCTAAATTCCACGAGTTATCGCGCTTTCCTGAAGTGCGTCGTGACCTTGCACTGATTGCGCACAAAGACGTTGCAGCCACGGCTGTACTGGACGTAATCCGTGAAAATGCAGGCGAATGGCTGACAGACCTCAGGCTATTTGACGTGTATCAGGGTAAAGGCATTGATCCTGATAGAAAAAGCCTCGCAGTCGGCTTGACCTGGCAGCATCCATCGCGCACTCTTAATGACGATGAGGTGAATACCGCAACGCAAAACATCCTCACCTCGCTCGAACAAAGGTTGAACGCCACGTTAAGGAAGTGACGTATGGGGGCTCTGACGAAAGCTGAGATGGCGGAACGTCTGTATGAAGAGCTGGGCCTGAATAAACGGGAGGCCAAGGAATTGGTCGAACTGTTTTTTGAAGAAATCAGGCACGCTCTCGAAGACAACGAACAAGTCAAATTGTCCGGTTTCGGCAATTTCGACCTTCGGGACAAACGCCAGCGGCCTGGCCGCAATCCGAAAACGGGGGAAGAAATCCCGATCACGGCTCGCCGTGTGGTCACCTTTCGTCCAGGGCAGAAGTTGAAGGCCCGAGTTGAGGCTTATGCTGGAACCAAGTCATAACGACGAGCTCCCCGTCATCCCGGGCAAACGCTACTTCACCATTGGTGAAGTCAGCGAGCTGTGTGCGGTAAAACCACACGTGCTGCGCTACTGGGAGCAGGAGTTTCCTCAACTCAACCCTGTCAAACGCCGCGGAAACCGCCGGTATTATCAGCGCCAGGACGTGCTGATGATCCGGCAGATCCGCGCGCTTCTTTACGATCAGGGGTTCACCATCGGCGGAGCGCGCCTGCGTTTGTCCGGTGATGAAGCCAAAGACGACACCACCCAATACAAACAAATGATCCGCCAGATGATCGCCGAGCTGGAAGATGTTCTGGTGGTACTCAAGAAATAAATTCTCGCTTTTAAATACTTCCAGTTTTCAAAAGCTTGCGATATATTCTTGAGCGTTCCTCGAGATGAGGAACAGGTTTCACGCCTAGTCGGGGCGTAGCGCAGTCCGGTAGCGCACTAGCATGGGGTGCTAGGGGTCGAGTGTTCGAATCACTCCGTCCCGACCATATAATTCAAGGGGTTGCGAGATTTTATCTCGCGACCCCTTTTTATTTTTAGGCGTTTTTACCCCTACAAAACGACTGGCTCTCGGTGGAATCTTTACCAGCACCATATGGGGTTACACCCTGAATTGTTGGCTTTCTCGCGGAGTTGGTTACCTTCATGGCACAGCTTTTAGTCCTGTGCGAGGTGCAAATTCGGAGTGTTAACGCGTGCATGAATATGCACATATAGTCGATTGCATGACTAATCGAACTCTTAACCGAACCCGCGCGATTGACGCTGCAATCGAGTCTCTCGATGGCGCTTTTTTCAAGGCGCTTTGCGAGCCTTCGCGTGTAGCTGTGCTCAAGCGCGTGATGCAATTGGGGCGCGCCGACATCGGAGAAATTGCGGAAGCACTACCTCAGGAGCGCTCAGTTGTTTCCCGACATCTGCAAGTGCTGTTAGAGGCAGGTATTGTCCGCGGCACCAAGGTCAGCAGGCAGATGTTCTACGAGGTGGACGGTCCGGCGGTGGTGACACGCCTCGAAGCCATTCTTCAGCATATGAAAAGCCTCGCCCCATTTTGCTGCCCAGGTACGTCCGGATAGTTTTTTTGCTCTGTAGTGTGCATGAGTGTGCATATATGAATGTAATGAATGAAATCCTGGATGTCATTGTGATCGGCGCAGGCCAGGCAGGATTAGCGTGCGGTTGGCACTTACAGCAGCAAAGCCTCAGGTTCCTTATTTTGGATGCTGAGCGGTCGCCGGGAGGGAATTGGCGCAATTACTACGACAGTCTGAAGCTTTTTTTCTCCAGTTGCTTACTCGTCATTGCCAGGCATGCGCTTCCCGGCAGACCCCGATCATTACCCGCTTCGTGATGATGTCGTGCGCTACCTGGAAGACTATGCAAAGGCATTCAAATTGCCAATTCGTCAGTACGCCTGGGTACAGCATGTACGAAGAGAGCGCGGGCTGTTTCAGCTTCAAACGGACGATGGAGAAATCTTCTGCTCCAAGGCGCTAGTCGTGTGCACGGGTGGGTTCAATCAGCCTTTCATTCCAGATATTCAAGGGCTTCAGAGCTTTCTCGGGCGCAGTTTGCACAGCGCGGAATATCGAAATGCCGATGGCTTTGGTGATCAACGAGTGGTTGTGGTCGGTGCTGCAAACTCGGCTGTTCAAATTGCTTATGAGCTGGCCCATGTGAGCAAAGTCGTGCTGGCAAGCAGGGAGCCAATTCGGTTTTTTCCGCAAAAGATACTGGGCCTGGATTTTCATGCGTGGCTGAAATGGTCAGGGTTGGAAAAGACCCGTTGGTTGAACGACCAAAGTACGCCGGTACTTGATGACGGGATCTATCTGCGCTGTAAGCGTCCGGCTAAGTCACCTTCCGAACTCCAGCATTAAGGGGGGCAGATCATAGTAAGTGGACACCATCGCCCCAAGCGTTTGTACGGAGCCTCAGTAGCCATGATCGCGCTTGATCAAGCCTTGCAGGGATTCGCCGACCTGATGACGCCTGATATTGGCCAGCAATCCCTCGAAAGCGCTCTGCGGTGCCGTCATTGCGCCAACGTGCGGCGTCAGCCAGACATGTGGGTGCTGCCAGAACCGATGATCCGGCGATGGCGGTTCTTCGTTGAGCACGTCGAGAATGGCGTGGCTCAGTTGCCCGTCATCCAGCGCTTGAAGTAGATCGTCTTCCTTGAGATGACCACCCCGGCCCAGGTTGATCAGGCTGGCACCCTTTGGTAGTGCGGCCAGCGTCCTCGCGTTCAGTATGCCGCGGGTGTCGTCGGTCAGTGGCAGCAGGCAGATCAGGATATCGCACTGGTTGAGAAAGGGCTCGAGCTGGTCGTCGCCGGCATGGCATTGCACGCCGTCGATGCTCTTAAGCGAGCGTGCCCAGCCATGCAACTGGAAGTTGAACGCACGCAAGCTCTGCAGCACCGCAATACCCAGGTTGCCCAGGCCCATGACGCCGATCCGACGTTGCGCTGCTGGGGTCAGGAGGTGGTCTTGCCAGCGCCCGGCCTGTTGTTGATGCAGGTACAGCGGGATCTGTCGATGCAGGCTCAACACGGCGAAGCAGGCGTACTCGACGATGCCTTGAGCGATGCCGGGGTCAAGCATGCGTACAATCTTGATGTGCTCTGGCAGCTCGCCGAGGTCGAATTGATCGACTCCCGCCGAGGTGGCGAAGATCACTTCCAGATTCGGAAAGCGCTCATGCAACTGCCGTGGCGGTTGCCAGGCGGCGAAGTAGCGTACGTCTAGCGGGTTGCCGATGTCCGGCCAGAAGCGCACGTCGATGTCCGGCGCGTGTTTTTCGAACAGCGATTTCCAGGCGCAGCCACGGGCATCGTCGACTTTGAACAGCAGGGTCATGGTGTCTCTCGCAAACGCTGGAAAGGTGTTCACACGATGCCAAAGTCACGCGCAACAATCTCCCGTATCACGGGCCGTGAACGGAAGATTGCGCGTTATTTGCCAGCTCAGACCGCAGCGGCGATGGCCTTGCCCAGGGCTTCGGTGTTGCCCTTGCCGCCGATGTCGGCGGTCAATGGCGCGTTCTCCGGCCCCATCGCCAGTACCGTTTCGATGGCCGCCAGCACCGCCGCGCCGGCCGCCGGGTGGCCCAGGTGTTCGAGCATCATCGCGCCGCACCAGATCTGTCCGATCGGGTTGGCGATGCCTTTGCCGGCGATGTCCGGCGCCGATCCGTGCACCGGTTCGAACAGGCTCGGGAAGTTGCGCTCCGGGTTGATGTTGGCTGACGGCGCGATACCGATGGTGCCGGTGCAGGCGGGGCCGAGATCGGACAGGATGTCACCGAACAGGTTGCTGGCGACCACCACGTCGAACCAGTCCGGGTGCAGGACGAAGTTCGCGGTGAGGATGTCGATGTGGTACTTGTCGACCTTCACCTCAGGGAATTTCTTGCCCATCTCGGCGACGCGCTCATCCCAGTACGGCATGGTGATCGCGATGCCGTTGGATTTGGTCGCGGAGGTGAGGTGTTTCTTCGGGCGGCTCTGGGCCAGGTCGTAGGCGAACTTGAGAATGCGGTCGACGCCGACGCGGGTCATGACGGTCTCCTGCAACACGATTTCCCGCTCGGTGCCCGGGAACATCTTGCCGCCGACGCTGGAATATTCGCCTTCGGTGTTTTCCCGCACGACCCAGAAGTCGATGTCGCCGGGCTTGCGGTTGGCCAGCGGGGCCTTGACGCCCGGCATCAGGCGGCAAGGGCGCAGGTTGACGTACTGGTCGAACTCGCGACGGAACTGCAGCAGCGAATCCCACAGGGAAATGTGATCCGGCACGACGTCTGGCCAGCCCACCGCACCGAAGTAGATGGCGTCGTAGTCCTTGAGAAGGTCGAACCAGTCGTCGGGCATCATTTTGCCGTGGGCCAGGTAGTAATCGGCGCTGGCGAAATCGAACCAGTGCCATTGCAGTTCCAGGTCGTGTTTGGCCGCCACGGCGTCGAGCACGCGCACGCCTTCGGGCATGACTTCCTTGCCGATGCCGTCGCCGGGGATCACTGCAATCTTGTACTGGGCTTTGCTCATGGATTCGACTCCTGGGATTGATGTGGACTGATTGCCAGTGTATGCAGTAACCCTGTATTAATAATTAGTCTTGAGCGAAAGCCATTCTTAGTTTTAGGGAAAGAATCCATGGCGATGATCGATGACTTGAGCTTCTTCCAGCAGGTGGCGACACGCGGCAGCCTCACCGAAGTCGCGCGGCACCTCGGCCTGTCGTTGCCGGCGGTGAGTAAACGCCTGAGCCAGCTTGAGGCGCGTCTGGGGGTGCAATTGTTGCAGCGCACCACCCGGCGACTGTCACTGACGCCGGAGGGGACCTTGTACCTGGAAGGAGGGCGGCCGATCCTGCGGCAACTGGAAGAACTGGAGAGTGCGCTCAACAGCCGGCAGCCGACCTTGCAGGGGCGCTTGCGGATCAATGGCACCCTGGGTTTCGGTCGGCAGCATCTGGCGCCGGTGGTCTCCAGCTTCGCCCGATTGCACCCTGAGCTGGAGCTTTCCCTGGAGTTGTCCAGCCAGCCATCGAGCCTGCTGGATGATCAGTTCGACATGAGCGTGTGCATGGGCGAGCCGCCCGATTCGCGGCTGATCGCTGTGCGCCTGCTGGAAAACCCGCGCATTCTCTGTGCGTCTCCCCAATACCTTGAAGCTATGCCAGAGCTGACCGGGGTGGCGGATCTGGTACGGCATAACTGCATCGTGCTGCGTCAGTTCGGCAGTGATTACGCGATCTGGCGTTTCAGCAAGGATGGCCAGGATTACTCGCACAAGGTCAGCGGCACGCTGTCGAGCAACGATGGAGAAGTCGCGTTACGCCTGGCCCTGGACGGGCATGGGCTGATCCTGCGTTCGCGCTGGAATGTTCAGGAATACCTTGAAAACGGGCGCCTGCGGGCAGTGCTGAGCGATTACCAGGCGCCCAGGGCCGATGTGTTCGTGGTCTATCAGCATCGCCGGCATATTCCGCAACGCATCTCGGAGTTCGCCCGCTACCTCGCCCAGGAGCTGGCCAGGCGCTTGCCGTTCGCCGCGCTCAGGTAAGCGAGTGGCCCGGGAGGGCGCTGGCAGGCGTCAGGGAAAAACAGCATGACTTGAGGTTATGACTTCCCTGACTATTCGTGCATTGCCCCGTGGTGTCATGCTCTTGTAACGTCGAAATGTCCCGCTCGGTCTAACAATAAAATCAAACCTGAGCAACGCACGCCGGTGCAGGGTGTTCAGTCGAGGTTTTAACGCTGCCGAATTAATCTACGTCCAGGATGATTTGCCATGAAAACCTTGTCTGTTGCTCAATCGTTCGGTTCTGTCATTTCTCTGTTGGGTCTTTCGGTGGCGTGCGCGATGCCCGCCGTGGCCGACGAAATCACCTTTGTTTCCCAAGGCGGCGCTTACCAGGATGCCCAGACCAAAGCTATCCTGGATCCGGCGGCCAAGCTTTTGAACATGACCATCAAGCAGGACAGCGCGCCCGATGCCTGGCCGATGGTCAAGGCCCAGGGCGAAGCGAAAAAACCGGTCTGGGACGTGATCGATACACCGCCCTCCAACTGCTTGCGCGGAGGCAAGGAAGGGCTTATCGAACCGTTGGACCTGAGCAAGCTGCCGAATGTGCAGAGCATGCCGGCGGCCTACCGCACACCGTACTCGGTGGCCTACGAGTTCTATTCGTCGGTCATTGGCTACAACAAGAAAAACCTGAAGAAAGTGCCGCAGACCTGGGCCGAATTCTGGGACGTGAAGAACTTCCCAGGCGTACGTGCCTTGCGTAACGATCCGATGAGCACCCTGGAAGCAGCGTTGCTGTCCGACGGCGTGCCTCGCGACAAGCTTTACCCGCTGGATGTCGACCGTGCCTACAAGCGTCTCGAGCAGATCAAGCCGAACATCGCCGTGTGGTGGACCTCGGGTGGTCAGTCGGCGCAATTGCTCGCCGATGGCGAAGTCGACATGCTGATGATCTGGAACGGTCGCGCCAGTGCCGTGCAAAAGAGCAATCCGGACGTGGCCTTCACCTACAACGACGGCCTGCTGCAAAACACCCAGCTGTGCATCCTGAAAAATGCCCCCAACTATGCGGCGGCCGTGAAGTTCCTCAACGAAGCGGTGTCGCCTGAACTGCAAGCCAACCTGCCGCTCTACATCGACTACGGTCCGGGTAACCCGTCAGCGTTCGCCACCGGCAAGATCACCGCCGAGCGGGCCAAGGAACTGCCAAGCTCGCCGGATAACGCGGCCCGGCAAGCGCTGATGTCGGAAGAGTGGTGGGCGTCCGCCGAAGGGATTGCGGCCAAGGATCGTTGGCTCAAGTTCGTTCAGTAAGGTGCCGGCATGATCGATTATCTGATTCTGGGGGGCGGGTCGGCCGGGTGTGCGCTGGCCGCCCGGCTCTCGGAGGACCCCGACAAACAGGTGTGCCTGATCGAGGCGGGGCGCGATATTTCCCTGCACACGATGCCCCCCGAGATACGCAGCCGGTACCCGGGGCGGGCCTATCTGGATGTCAGTAATATCTGGCAGCGCCTGACCGCGTTGATGGGGCGTCGTGCCGCTGTCACGCGGCGCTATGAGCAGGCGCGGATCCTTGGTGGAGGCTCGGCGATCAACGCCCTGATGACCAACCGTGGCGCGCCGGCCGACTATGACGAATGGCAAGCGCTGGGGGCCGAAGGCTGGAACTGGCAAACCTGCCTGCCGTACTTTCGCAAGCTGGAAAACGACACCGACTTTTGCGGGCCGCAGGACCAGGCGCTGCATGGCAGCGACGGTCCCGTAAGGATCCGGCGTACGCCACCGCAGCGCCTTTCGCCTTTCGTCAAAGGGGTGATGAAGGTCCTGGGCGGACGCGGCCTTGCGCACAAGGTCGATCAGAACGGGCCCTGGGAGGAGGGCGTGTTCGTCGGTGCCATTGGAGTCAGCGAGCAGGGCGAGCGAATCCCGACATCGGTGTGTTACCTGACCGATGAGGTGCGCAAGCGCAAGAACCTGACCCTGCGCACCCACTGCGTGGTGGACCGGGTGTTGATCGAGGCCGGTCGAGCGACGGGCGCAAGGATTATCGACAGCCAAGGGGGCGTCGAGTCCTTGAAGGCGCGTGAGGTCATCGTCTGTGCCGGTGCGATCCACAGTCCCGCCGTGTTGCTGCGCAGTGGGATCGGTCCGGCGGATGACCTGGCTTCGCTGGGCATTGCGTCGGTTGCGGACCGTCCAGGGGTGGGCGCCAACCTGATGGAGCATCCTTCGATTGCGGTGTCTGCGCTGCTCAACCGCGAAGGCCGGACGGCGTTTCCCGAAGAGCACCATGAACAGGCCATCGTGCGCTTTTCCTCCGGGCTGGCCGATACGGTGCCGTGTGATATGCACGGCGCAATCCTTTCTCGATCGGGCTGGCATTCGATTGGTTATCGATTGGGCACGATCTTTTTCTGGGTCAACAAATCCTATTCCCGGGGATGTCTGCGTCTGACGTCCAGCGACCCCCATGACGAACCGCAAGTGCGCTTCGACATGCTTGGCGATGTGCGGGACCTCGAGCGTCTGAAGCAGGCTTTACGCTTCGGGGCCCAGACGTTATCGGCGCAAGCTTTGAGCCGCGAGTGCAGTGTGGTGTTTCCATCGAGCTACTCGCCACGGGTGGCCAGGGTCGCGATGCCGGGCTGGATCAATGCGCTGCAACGCGGCGCCTTGAGCCTGCTGCTGGATGTCGCCGGGCCGTTGCGGGGGTTGCTGATTCATGGCCTGGTAACCCAGGGGGTCACCCTGAAAAAGCTGCTCGCCGACGATAAGGCACTGACCGATTTCGTGCAGCGCAATGTTGGTGGCACCTGGCATCCGTCAGGCACCTGCCGCATGGGGCGCGCCGATGATCCACTGGCGGTCACCACCGGTGACGGTCGAGTGATCGGTGTCGAAGGGCTGCGTGTGTGTGATGCCTCGCTGATGCCTTCGATTCCCTGCGCCAACACTAACGTCCCCACCCTGATGATCGCCGAGCGGATGGCCGACCTGATCAAGGCTGAGGCGAAGGTGCCGGACTGCGAGGCCAAGGTGGCGGCTCAACTGTAGCAACCACCTGGCCGGCGGAGCTGTCAGGACGGGGGCATCAAGCCCCCCAACCGACAATCCCCTTGATTTCCAGAAACGCCTCCAGCCCCCATTCGGCGTATTCGCGGCCATTGCCCGATTGTTTGTAGCCACCAAACGGCGCACCGGAATCCCAACTCGGATAATTGATGTAGACGCTGCCGGCACGCATCTGCAGGGCAACGTCGCGGGCTCGCGCCTGATCCGCCGATTGAACGTAGGCCGCCAGGCCAAACACGCTGTCGTTGGCCATGCTGACCGCTTGCGCTTCCTCTACGTATGCCTGGATGACCAGCACTGGTCCGAAAATTTCCTCGCGGGCGATGGACATGTCCTGGGTGACCTGGGCGAAGATCGTCGGCTGCACGTAATAGCCCTGGGGCAGGTGATCGGGTCGACCCGGCCCGCCGCAAACCAGCTGCGCACCTTCGTCGATACCGATGGCAATCATCCGCTGGATGCTGTCGTACTGACGCTCGCTGATCACCGGTCCCATGGTCGTGGCGGCTGCATCGGGAGCGCCGACGATGTGTTTTTGTGCGGCGCGGCGGGCAATGTCCACGGCCTGGTCGTGCAGCGCGGCGGGCACCAGCATGCGTGTCGGCGCATTGCAGGACTGGCCGCTATTGCCAAAGCAACTGTCTACACCGCAGGTCACTGCCGCTTGCAGATCGACGTCGTCGAGCAAAATGTTTGCCGATTTACCGCCCAGTTCCTGGTGTACGCGCTTGACCGTCGGCGCGGCCAGGCGCGCGATCTCCGTACCCGCGCGGGTCGAGCCGGTAAACGAAACCATGTCCACTTGCGGATGTGCAGACAAGGCGGCGCCTACCGTCGGACCATCACCGTTGATCAGGTTGAAAACACCTGCCGGCACGCCGGCTTCGTGCATGACTTCGGCAAACAGCAAGGCATTGATCGGTGCGATTTCACTCGGCTTGAGGACCATGGTGCAACCGGCGGCCAGGGCCGGCGCGACCTTGCAGACGATCTGATTGATCGGCCAGTTCCAGGGGGTGATCAGCGCAACCACGCCCACGGGCTCATGGGTAATCAGTGTGGTGCCGCGCAATTTCTGGAACTCGAACGTGTCGAGGGTGCGCAGCAGTTGCTCCAGGTGACGCTTTCCGATCCCGGCTTGCCAAGCGTGGGACAAGGCTTTCGGCGCGCCGACTTCCTGGACGATGGCCTCGGCGATTTCGTCGTAGCGCGCCATGAAGACATCCAGAACCCGTTGCAGCAGAAGTTTGCGCTGCCCAGGTGAAGTGCTTGAGAACGCTGAAAAGGCGCGCCGGGCGGCCATGACGGCGGACTCGACATCGTTCAGGTCACCCATGGCGATTTCGCAGAATGCCTGTTCGGTGGCAGGGTTGATCACGGGCAGGCGATCGAAGCTGTGAGGCTCCACCCAGCGGCCATCGATGTAAAACTTCAGGTTGTTTTTCATAGCAAGGAAGGGTCTCGTGAGGGGAGGAGTGCCGCGCCGAATATCCGTGGGCCGCCTTACGCAGCCGCTCACCAGAATAGGCGGGGAATTTTGTTCGGGACAATTTACTAATAGTTGTGCCAGGCATAAACTCAGGTTATGTCTAATCTTCGTCGCAAGGTCCCCAGCTCCAGCTCGTTATTCGTCTTCGAAGCGGCCGCTCGATGTGGCAGCTTCACCCGGGCGGCGGATGAACTGTGCGTCAGCCAACCGGCCGTGAGTCGCATGTTGTCGCGTCTGGAGGAGCACCTCGGCGTGCAGCTTTTCGAGCGTGTTCGCGGCGGGGCGAGGCTGACTGAAAGCGGCAGCATTTTGTACCGCCGCGTGCAGGAAGGCTTCAGTACCATCGAGTCGGCCATCAGTGAGATCGAGGCTCGGGCGACGGGGATCGAGACCGTGACGCTGTCGGTGTCCACGGCGTTCACCACCCACTGGCTGATGCCGCGCATGAGTCGTTTCAGCCAGCGATTCCCCACCGTCGACATGCGCTATCAATTGATGTCCGGCAGGATCGGCGGCCCCCTGGTGGACGTCGACCTAGGCATGCGTTATCTGGAAGCAGGTAGCCTGAAAGCCATGGATACACTGGTTATTCCGGAAATAACCCTGCCGGTGTGCAACGCCCAGTACCTGGCCGATGTCGTTCAGGGCAAGGGCAAGAAACAGGTGCCGACGCTGATCAGCATGGACAACCAGGATCGCGGTTGGGCCGCCGCTTTCGAGACGCCGGGACGCGCCGACAACGCGCTGGTGTTCTCCGATTATGCCGTGGTGGTGCAGGCCGCCTTGTTGGGCCAGGGCATGGCGCTGGGGTGGTTGAACGTGGTTTCGAACTCCCTGTGCAAGGGTGAGCTGGTGCCGGCGACGGACGCCTTTCGGGTCAATTCCAGGCGTTGCTGCCTGGTCGTTCCGGCCAATCGCCCGGTGCGCCCGATCGTGGAAAGCGTGCGTGACTGGATCATCGAAGAGATGCACGAGGACATGATCAGGATCGACGCTCTTTACCCTCATCTGGGGTTGCTTGCCACCCTGGAATCGACCCATTGAGCACAGGTGCGGCACGTCGAGTAAAAAAACAGTAGGTTATGCCTCTGGGGTAGGGCAAAACAGAATATTTCGCGAGAAGGCGGGCAGATAATGGGCCTGTCCAGTCAGTTTCACCCTTACGACTTTTCCTGCGGAGCGCCCTATGTCTTTCAAACAGTTCAAAGCCCTGACGTTTGACGTTGTCGGTACCCTCATCGATTTCGAAGCCGGAATCCTGGCCCATGTGCGCGAAGTCGCGGGTGAAGCGGGCAAGGTCCGCAGCGACGACGACATCCTCAAAGCCTATCGCGAGGCCCGCGCCTCGAGCGATTCGGGCTGGTGGCCGGATGACCTGGAGCGTTGCTACCACGTCATCGCCTCCAAACTGGGGCTGCCGGACAACGACGACTACGCCAAAGGCCTGGCGCAGTCTGTGAAGAACTTCCCGGCGTTCCCTGATTCGGTCGAAGCACTCAAGCGTTTGCGCAAACACTTCAAGCTGGTGGCCACCACCAACTCGCAGATCTGGGCCTTGAACTACATGGCTGAAACCCTCGACCAACCGTTCGACGTGCGGGTCACCGTTGACGACGTGCGTTTCGAGAAGCCTGATCCGCAGTTCTTTGCCTACACCCGGGGTGTGCTGGCGACCCAGGGCATCCTGTTCGAAAACATCCTGCACGTTGCCCAGAGCCAGTACCACGACATTGGCGTGGCCATGCGCCTGGGTTACCAGACCTGCTGGATCGAGCGTCGTTTTGCCCAGAAAGGCACCGGCGGCACCCTTGAATCGGAACGCACCGAGCCGCATTACCACTTCACCTCGCTGGCGCAATTGGCTGACGCGGTCGAGAAAGAGCTGGGTTGATCCCCACGGCGCTCGGGTCTTGGCCGTGAGCGCCAATCCTTATTGAGTTGAGAGGCTGGCATGACTGTTCAGAGCTTATGGGCGGCCACCGCCCAACCGGCACCCGCGCTGCAATCCCTGGAAGGCGAGCGGCAGTGCGACGTGGTGATCATCGGTGCGGGTTACACCGGCCTCTCGGCAGCCCATCACATTGCCCGCAGTGGCCGCGAGCCACTCATCGTCGAGGCCAATACCCTGGCATGGGGCGCCAGCGGACGTAACGGTGGCGTGGTGTCACCGAAGTTTCGGGTGGGCTTTCCCACGCTCATGTCGCGCTTTGGCCGCGACACCGCGTTGCAGATGTACCGCACCGGTTACGCGGCGGTGGACAGCCTGGTGGAAATGGTCGACACCCTCGGCCTGACCGGTGCCGAGCTGCATCTGGGCGGGCATATCGCTGCTGCGCACAACGTCCATGCGCTGGGCGCACTGGAGTCCACCGCGAACTGGATCAAACGCGAAACCGGCGGCACATCATCACAGATGATCTCGGCCGACCAGGTGCGGGAAATGACCGGTTCGACGATCTTTTCCGGCGGCTTGCTGACACCTAAGGCCGGCGGTATCCATCCTTTGAATTACGCGCGCGGCATGGCTCGCCACCTGGTCGACCATGGCGTGAAAATTTTTATCAACAGCCCGGCCGGGCAGGTCCGTCGCGAAGGTGACCGGGTGATCGTGCAGACGCCGCAAGGGCGGGTCAGTGCCAGGCACGTGATCTACGCCACCAACGGTTATTCCAACCAGACCCGCGCCACCGATACGCTGCATCGGCGGTTGATTCCGTTCCGCAGTGCAATCATCGCCACTGAGCCCCTGCCACCGCACATCCTCACTGCGATCATGCCGGGCGGGCAGGTGTGTGGTGACACCAAGCGCATGTTGCGCTGGTTCCGCGTCATCGGCGATCGCTTGATTTTTGGCGGGCGGGGCGCTTTCGGCAAGGACGACTCACAAAGCGCGTTCGACGCTTTACAGCGCAGCATGATCGATGTTTTCCCGATTCTGCGCGACCAGGCCATCGCCTATAGCTGGTCGGGCCTGGTGGCGATGACCCTGGATTACCTTCCCCATGCCGGGCAGCTCGATGAGCGCAGCTACTACGCCATTGGCTACAACGGTGGCGGGGTCGCGATGTCGACCTGGATGGGCAGGCAACTGGCCGCCATGACGGCGGGCGAGAAGGTCGAGCTCGGCTTGCTGGCTGGCGAGCATTTCAATCCCATTCCTCTGCATGCCTTCCGTGCGCCGGGCGTGCGCCTGGCGGCGGGCTGGCAGCAATTCCTAGATGTCATCGGCCGATGAGCGAGCGTTAAGCGTATGCCACCGATTCTGCATTTCACTCACCCCCATACCGATCGCCAATTGCCCTGCGCACCCTTCGCCCTGCAGGGCGATCCACTGGCAGCCGGTCGCGTCATCAACTTCCACGACCCGGTGCAGGGCTATGCGGCCGGCAGCAGTACCAGCACGGGGGCGAACCTGCTGATCGAGGCGTTTCCCTGGGTTGAGCTGGGTGTGATTGAAGCCGGCGAGTTGCGTTTGCAGGGTGAGGGGTTCGATCTGCAACTGACGGCGGGGGATTGTTTCGTCGTGCCCCGTGGCGTCAAGTTGCGCTGGCAGCATCGTGGGCAACTGCGCCGGCTGTTCATGGTGTTTCCGGGGCTTTCAGCCAGTACTGGCATGCCCGGGGCTCCCATCAGGATCGATCTCTCCCAACCGCTAGCACCGACGAATCCGCCGGCTGCCAATGTGCTGTTGACCGCCACGCCGAAAGCCTGGAGCGAAACCCTGTTCAGCGCCGGTAACCTGCGCATCGGGCTGTGGCAATGCGAGGCGTACGCTCGCAAGCAGGTCGAGCCGAGTTACAGCGAGCTGATGTTTATCCTGGAAGGTTCGGTGACCCTGCAGGCCGAGCAAGGCGACAGCCATCATGTGCGGGCGGGAGAAACGGTGATCGTGCCCAAGGGCGCCACCAATGCGTGGACCAGCGAAGAGACCGTGCGCAAGGTGTTCTGCATTCTGTCGTAAGTGGGGAGGGGCGCTGCCGGGTCAACTTGATCTGCAGCCGCGCGGTTTGCCAGCGATAGCGATCCTGTGATCACCATCCACGGCAAGCCGCACGGCTGCAGGTTTTGTTTTATACCGCCCGAACGAGGCTACGCAGTGGCACGGTGCTCTTGACCACGGGCGATTTGATCACGATATAGCTGAAGTACTTCTCGATGCCGATGTTCTTGTCGAGGATCGATTCCATCAGCTCCTGATAGTGCTGAATGCTGCTGCACAGGAAGCGCACCAGGTAGTCGTAGCCGCCGCTGATCAAGTGGCACTCCAGCACTTCGTCGATGTTGCGGATGCTTGATTCGAATTTCACGAAGTCGGCCCGCTTGTGGTCCGAGAGGGTCATTTCGGTGAACACGGTCACCGAGTTGGCGAACTTGGCCAGATTGACGTGGGCTTCATAGCCGCTGATGTACCCGGCGGTCTCCAGGCGTTTGACGCGTTGCAGGCAAGGGCTGGGCGACAGTCCAACGGCTTCGGCAAGGCTGACGTTGGTCATGCGCCCGTCCTTCTGCAATTGGACCAGGATGTTGATGTCGATACGGTCGAGCTTGGTTGCAGCGTCCATTGATCAGTCCTCGCAATGTCAAATCAGGGCCGTCGTACTCAGGCGTGCAATGCCTTTTGATGGGCATGGGCCAGGTCAGCGAGGCTGGCGTACTCACAGCGCTTGCCGTCCATTGCCTGAGGCGAATGGTTCCACGGCTGGTCATGGCCGCGACGGAGTGTGCAGACCGGAAAATCCACCCGCTCGTTCCACGGGTCATCGCTTTCCGTGCTGCGCACCGGTAACAGTTCCGAACGCTCCAGCCCCAGGCGATGCAACTCGCTCTCCAGGCTGTTGTGCCAATCCTTATCGCTGGGTTCGATGATCGCATCGAATTCGACCGGCAGGCGACGTGCCAGGGCAAGTACATCGATACCCTGGGGTGGGGCGATCAGTATCAAACGGTAGAACTTGCCCAGGTACTGAAGGGCACCGGGCGCGTCTTCAAAAATCGGCCACAGGAATGAAGAGCTACTGAATGCCACACTTTCATCCCAGCCCGGAATGACGTGCAATTGTTGCGCCACACGTTGGTAAAGCTGGCCGTGGAAAGCGGCTGCGCTGATCTGCGGTGCACTGCTAGCAAGCTCTTGCGCCACCTGTCGGTAAGTGCTGAGCAACTGCGCATCGCTGGCGCTGGATTCACTTTGCACTGCCAGCGGTCGCAGGCCTTCGAGAATGCCCCGTTCGCGGTCAACCAACGTGCCGAATGACAGGCCCAATGCCTTGTAATGGGTGACTCTCATGACTTGCTCCTGAGTAGGCCATGCCGGTTCCATCATGATTCAACCCGGGGCCCGACACTGCCGGGGCAGGTCGGGCCGGGTGTTACCGTTACTGCGTTCAGCAGGCGGCGGCCAACGCTTTTTCGAGCATCTGCAAGGCTTCTGCCACTTGCTCCTGCGTGGTCACCAGCGGCGCGAGGAAGCGCACCACGTTGCGATGCACACCGCACTTGATCACCAGCAAACCGGCGTGCCGGGCTTCATCGATGACCTTTTGCGCCAGTGCGGCATTGGGGCTGCGGGCAGCATCGTCGGCGACCATTTCGATCGCCTGCATGAAGCCCAGGCCGCGCACGTCGCCGATTCTCGGGTAACGTTTCTGCAGGGCCAGCAACCCTTCATTCAGTTGTGCCGCCAGTGTCTCGCCCTGTGCCAGCAGATCCTGCTCTTCGAACAGGTCCAGCACGGCCAGCGCCGCGGCACAAGCTACGGCGTTGCCACCATAGGTGCCGCCCAGGCCGCCCGGGGTCGGCGCATCCATGATCTCGGCGCGACCGACCACGCCAGACAGCGGCATGCCACCGGCCAGGCTCTTGGCGACGGTCACCAGGTCAGGCTGGATGTCGGCATGCTGGAAACCGAACATCGTGCCGGTACGGCCGAAACCCGCCTGGATCTCGTCGAGAATCAGCACGATGCCGTGCTGAGTGCAGCGGGCGCGCAGGGCTTGCAGGAATTCCTTGGGCGCGGCGAGGAAGCCGCCATCGCCCTGGACCGGTTCGATGATGATCGCGGCGACACGGTCCGGCGCCACGTCGGTGGCGAACAGCTCATCCAATTCGGCCAGCGCGTGATCGCTGCTGACACCGCGATAGGCGTTGGGGTAGGTGGCGTGATAGATCTCGGCGGGGAAGGGGCCGAAGTTCTGCTTGTAGGGCTGGCTCATGCCGGTCAGGGTTACGCCCAGCAGGGTACGGCCGTGGAAGCCGCCGCGGAAGGAAATCACAGCCGTACGATTGGTGTAGCCACGGGCGATCTTCACCGCGTTTTCGACGGCTTCGGCACCGGAGGTGAACAGCACGCTTTTGTAGTGGGCGTCGCCGCCGATCAGTTTGTTCAGGCGGGCGGCCACCTGAATGTAGTTCTCGTAAGCCACCACCTGGAAGCTGGCGTGGGAGATCTCGCCGACCTGCCGACGCACGGCCTCGACCACCTTCGGATGGTTATGGCCGACGTTGAGCACGCCAATGCCGCCAACGAAGTCCAGGTAACGCTTGCCATCGACATCCCACAGTTCGGCCCCCTGGGCGCGCGCCGCGACAACCGGGTGGGCGGTGGCGATACCACGCGGTACATGGTGTTCGCGCAAGGCCAGCAGGCGTTGGTTTTCAGTCAGTGCAGAATTCATCTCTATCTCCGTGAATGCCGAAGGTGGCGGGTGATGTCATCAGGATAAGGATTGCCCGGAACCACAAGCGCTGAACTTGGGGTGTCGGGCGCAGTGATCGACTGTTTTGCAGGGGTGTGACGAAATATTTCGCTTCGCAGGGCGCCGGGTATCGTTTGTGCCAGAAACGACATCGGCCCGTGGCAGAACGGTTTGTCGGCGGGACCTTGCATCGCAAATGCCGACAAGCCGTGCTGCTACGGGCCGAAATGTTCTGGGTGAATCAAACCCCGGCGCGTGGCACGACGATGGTGTCTTCCGGGTGCAGGCGCATCATCATGGGCGCGCCAATGGGCGGCAGGCTGAGGTTGCCTTCGTGATGGCTGGGTTGGCGCAGGCTAACCGTTGGTCCGCCTTCGAGGTTGACGAACACTTTCAAGCTTTCGCCCTGGAAAACGATGTCGGCCACACGGCCACGCAGGCGGTTCCATTCCGGTCCCGAACTGTCGTTGTCCAGCAGCAGTTTTTCTGATTGCAGGGCCAGGAATACATCCCCCGATGCCGGCACCGGGCGGGTGGTACGCAGGGCCGTGTTGCCCAGGGTCAAGCCGTTGTCCGCGCTGCGTTGCAGCGGCACCAGGGTGCTCTCGCCGATGAAGCTGGCGACGAAATCATCGGCCGGGTGATCGTGCAGGCGGCGCGGTGTATCGACCTGCACCAGCTGGCCACCGCGCATGATTGCGATACGGTCGCTCATGGTCAGGGCTTCGCGCTGATCGTGGGTCACGTAGATCATGGTGGCGCCCAGGCGCTTGTGCAGGGCACGCAGCTCGATTTGCATGATTTCGCGCAGTTGCTTGTCCAGGGCCGACAGCGGCTCGTCCATCAGGATCAGCTTGGGTTCGAAGACGATGGCGCGGGCCAGGGCCACGCGCTGGCGTTGCCCGCCAGACAGCGCCGCGATGTTGCGGTCTTCATAGCCCGACAGCTCCACGGTCGCCAGGGCGCTCTTGACCCGGTTGCGGCTTTTGTTGGCGCTTTCGCCACGGGCACGCAGCGGAAAGGCCACGTTTTCGCCAACGGTCATGTGCGGGAACAGCGCGTAGTTCTGAAACACCACGCCGATTTCGCGCTTGTGCGGCGGCATCAGGGTGACGTCGCGCTCGCCGAATAAAATGCTGCCGGAACTGACCCGGATGAACCCACCCAGAATGCTCAGCAAGGTGGTTTTGCCCGAACCGGACGGGCCCAGCAATGACATGAATTCCCCGGCTTCGACCTTGAGGTCCACGTTGTTCAAAGCCTTGAGGTTGCCGTAGTGCTTGCACACCTTGTTAACGCTGACCGATTCAAAACCTTCAGTGAAATTCATGAAGCGTCGTCCTCTGTAGAACCAGGGATTGCCCGATAAGCCTGCTGGTTATCTGAACACAGGCGCAGGCCTGATTCGTGCCGTTTTGGGGCGCCGGACCAACAGGATCTGCTGTCCGGCGCGTGTGGGGGGGCTACAGGCTGCTTTACGCCTGCCGCCTCGATCAGTCCAGGCCGCCGATGTGCCAGGCCTTGACCTCAAGAAACTCGTCCAGCCCATACTTGGAGCCTTCGCGGCCGGTGCCCGATTGCTTCATGCCACCGAAGGGCGCTACCTCCATAGAGATGATCCCGGTGTTGAGCCCGACCATGCCGAACTCCAGGCGCTCACCCACGCGCCAGGCGCGGCGCATGTCCTGGGTGAAGTAGTACGCGCCGAGACCGTAGGGCGTGGCATTGGCCAGGGTCAGAGCCTCGGCCTCATCCTTGAAGCGAAACAGCGGAGCCACCGGGCCGAAGGTTTCTTCCGTGGCCAGCAGCATGTCGGCGTTGGCATCGCGCAGCACGGTCGGCTGCACATACAGCCCCTCGCCTTGAGGAGCGCCACCGATGGCGATGCTCGCGCCTTTCTCCAGCGCGTCGTTGATGTGCCGTGCCACTTTGTCCACGGCGGCGGCGTTGATCAATGGCCCGATGGTGACACCGCTTTGCAGGCCGTCGCCGACTTTCAACTGGGCCACGGCAGCGCTCAGGCGTTCGGCGAAACGGTCGTAGATGCCGTCCTGCACGAGGATGCGGTTGGCGCAGACGCAGGTCTGGCCGGCGTTGCGGAACTTGCTTTGCATGACGCCGGCGATGGCCAGGTCAAGGTCAGCGTCGTCGAAGACAATGAACGGCGCGTTGCCGCCCAGTTCCAGGCTCAGGCGCTTGATAGTGGCGGCGCACTGGCTCATCAGCAACTGACCGATCCGGGTGGAACCGGTAAACGACAGCTTGCGCACATCGGGGTTGGCGGTCATCTCGCCGCCGACCCCGGCAGGCAGGCCGGTCAGGACGTTGAACACGCCGGCCGGGATGCCCGCGCGTTCAGCCAGTACCGCCAGCGCCAGGGCCGACAGCGGGGTCATCTCCGATGGCTTGACCAATACCGTGCAACCGGCCGCCAGGGCTGGCGCACATTTGCGGGTGATCATCGCGTTCGGAAAGTTCCAGGGGGTGATGGCCGCGACGACGCCTATGGGTTGCTTGAGCACCAGAATGCGCCGGTCGGCGGCAGGAGAAGGAATCGTGTCGCCATAGATGCGCCGGGCTTCCTCGGCGAACCACTTGACGAAACTGGCGCCGTAGGCGATTTCTCCGCGGGACTCGGTCAGCGGTTTACCTTGTTCGGTGGTCATGATCAGCGCCAGGTCTTCCTGGTTTTCCATGATCAGGCTGAACCACACCTCCAGATAGCGCGCGCGTTCGGCGGCAGGCACTTCGCGCCAGGTGCTGAAGCGCGCTTGCGCGGCCTCGATTGCGCGGCGGGTTTCAGCGGCCTGCAACGCCGGGACTCGGGCAATCACGCTGCCATCGGCGGGGTTGGTCACGTCGATCGTCGCGCCGTCATCGGCCTCGATCCAGGCGCCGTTGACGTAGGCGCGTTCGACAAGCAGGGAAGGGTCACGCAGTTGGTTTTTCAACATGATCAGGGCCTCGAGGGTGCGAACGATGGGTCCATTGTAAAAAGCCCCGTCCAGTGGCCGATGCCGAGATGAGCCTGCGCACGGGTGATAGATGCTGAAATCAGGCGCGTGACGGCAGGCTGTGCTGGGGCTGGAAATGGCCGGGTGGCGCGTGATCGACCGCTACGCAATGACCCCCCGGAAACGCCTTTGCCCGCCTGGGCGGTGCGCCGGACATCATCAATGTCCGGCGCACCGCCCAGGCGGGCAAAGGCGTTTCTGCGGAAGCGATTACTGCTTGTTGCGTCCTGCGATCACCACCAGGATCAAGGAGGCCAGGATCAGGATCGAGCTGATGGCGGCAATGGTCGGATCGATCTCGTCACGCAGCGCCGTGAACATGCGCTTGGTCAGAGTCTGGTTGTCGCCACCGGAAATGAACAAGGCCACCACGGTTTCATCCAGCGAGGTGATGAAGGCGAACAGCGTGGCCGACACCACGCTCGGCTTGATCTGCGGCAGGGTCACGGCCATGAACGCCCGGAAGCGGTTCATGCCCAGGCTGCGCGCCACCATTTCCTGCGACATGTCGAAATTACGCAAGCCGGCCAGCAGCGCGATGATCACATAGGGCAGGGCGAGCATGATGTGCGCCAGCACCAGCCCGGTCAGCGTGCTGATCAGGCCGACCCGGGCATAGACGAAGAACACGCCGGCCGCGATCAGGATGATCGGCACCATCATCGGCAGCAGCAGAATGATCTGCAGCGTGCGCACCACCTTCAGGCTCGAGTTGTTGATGGCGTAGGCGGCCGCCATGCCGATCGGCAGGCTGATCGCCATGGTGAAAAATGCCGTGATCAGGCTGACCCGTGCCGCCGACATCCACTCCACACTGTTGAAGAACGCCTCGTACCAATGGAAAGACCATTGCTTGGGCGGGAACTGCAGGAAGCGAGCTTCGGAAAACGACATGGGTACCACGATCAACACCGGGATGATCAGGTACAGCAGGATCACCGCGACCACGACGGTGAACAGCACGTGTGACAGGCGCAGGTGACGCAGGTTGGCAAGCAGGTTCATTTAGCGAGCTCCCAGAATGCGTTCGATGGGAATGAAGCGGTTGATGCCCCAGAAAATCAGGAACACCACGAACAGCAGCACCAGGCCGACAGCACTGGCGGCGCCCCATGCGTGGTACAGCTCGACGTTGCGTTGCACCAGCATCGACACCAGGATCGTGCGACCGCCACCGAGCAGTTCAGGGGTGATGAAGAAGCCCAAGCAGATGACGAAGACCAGGATCGAACCGGCCATGATCCCGGGCGCAGCCATTGGCAGGAACACGCGGCGGAAGGTGTAGAAGGGTTTTGCGCCCAGGCTTTCCGAGGCTTGCATGAGGTCCTGGGGAATCTTCTTCATCACCGAATACAGCGGCAGGACCATGAACGGCAGCATCACGTGCAGGGTGCCGATCACTGTGCCGGTGGTGTTGTGCATCAGCGTCAGGGGTTGGTCGATGATGCCCAGGTCCATCAGCGTCTGGTTGACCAGCCCGCGGCGTTGCAACAACACCAGCCAGGCATAGGCACGCACCAGCACGCTGGTCCAGAACGGCAGGATCACGCAGATCAGGATCAGGTTGGCCCAGAAACCCTGCAGGCGCGAGGCGGCGTAGGCGATGGGGAAGCCCATCACGATCGACAGGATGGTCACCATGAAGCTGATCTTGAAGGTCAGGGCGAAGGTGTCCCAGTAGATGGTTTCCTGGAAAATCCGGATGTAGTTGGCCAGGGAAAACCCTTCCTCGGTCTGGACTGACTGCAAGGCCAGCCAGCACAGCGGCATGATCAACAGCACCACCACCATCACCAGCGCGGGGGTGAGCAACAACAGCATCGAGGTGTGTTCCTTGCGTTCTTCGCGGGCCAGGGCGTCTTCGCTGGTCAAAGGCGGCTGAGGCTGGTCGCTGGAGTCGGGCATGGATTTGGCGAGATAGGCGTTTGACATAAAGACCTCTCGTCACTGTAGGGGGCTGGAGGGAATCCAGCGCTGGCGGACAGTGCTGGCGGTGGCAATCGTCCTCGCGGACTGCAAGGTGCGGTTCTCGGATAGTGTCATGTAAAGAACTCCCAATGGTGGGCAGGTACTTAGGGCGAGCGCGAGTTGTCTGCACAGGTCACTCTGCGGGACCCTCAGGCCTAATGTACCGGGATGCCAACGAACGAAGCGGGTGGAATTGGCCGGCGCCGAAGTGCTTTATGTCGAAATCGGGGAGGCAGACGGCATGTCCTGCGCCGAGGCGTTTGGCCTGCGGCGTAGCGACAATCGGCTGTTACTTTTTCTGGACGAAGGCCAGCCAGCGCTCTTCTGCCTTGACCCCATCCTGAGAGGCCCACCATTGCGCCGAGAGCAGGGCCTGGCGGGAGATGTTCTCGGGAGAGGACGGCAGCTTGGCCTCGCGCTCGGCCGGGATCACGCCGGTCTTGAACGCCTCGGGGTTCAGTGGGCCGTAGTCGATGATCATCGGCAGCACCGCCTGGAGCTTCGCATCGATGGCTTCGTTGACGAACTTCATCGCCGCCACCTTATGCGGGGAACCCTTGAGTACGCACAGTGAGTTGGTTTCCAGTACGCCCTGGTTGTAATCGAAGGCCACCGGCGCGCCTGCGGCCTGAACGGCAGTGATACGGCCGTTCCATGCCTGAATCATGTCCACTTCGCCGTCGCTGATCAGTTGCGCCGACTGCCCGCCGGATGTCCACCAAGTGGCAATGTCGGGCTTGATCTGTTCGAGCTTCTTGAAGGCGCGATCAACGTCCAGCGGGTAGAGCTTGTCCACCGGCACACCGTCCGCCAATAACGCGATTTCCAGGGTCGGGCGCGGCAAATTGCGCAGGGAGCGCTGGCCCGGATACTTCTTGGTGTCCCAGAAGTCGGCCCAGGTTTTGGGTACGTTGTCGCCTTTGAAGGCGTCCGTGCGATACGCCAGCACCGTGGAGTAACTGATATAGCCGACGCTGTATTCGTCCTTGAGGCTGTCGGGTATCTGCGCGGCGTTGGGAATCAGGGACAGGTCGAGCTTCTCGAACAGGCCTTCGGCCTCGCCCCGGATGCAATCCCCAGTGGGCAAGTCGACCACGTCCCAGGTGACTTTGCCGCTTTCGACCTGGGTCTTGATGATCGGGTAGGCCTTCGGTGAACTGTCCTGCTTGAGCGTCAGGCCGAGTTTTTTCGCGGCCGGCTCGAGAATCGCCTTGCTCTGTGCTTCCTGATAGGCACCGCCCTGGGAAACGAATGTGATGTCCTCGGCCATGGCCTGGGTGGCGCCACCGATTAACAGGGCCAGGCTCGCGAGTTTGAAAGCTGTGGTGCGCAATGTGCTCATGGAAAGACTCCGAATGGTTGGCAGATTTCTTGGGCGAGCTGTAGGTTTTGTTGTCGGTCGCTCTGCGGGACCATGAAGGTCTAATGTACCGGCTTGTCCATGAAGGAAGCGGCTATAAATTTGCGGATGAAAAGCTGTTTATTGCGAAAATCGGAACGGTCACGGTATTTCGTGCGTCGAGTGCTGGGGGAGAGCGTCGAGAGCGTCTCGTCCGTAGCGGCTCCGCTGGGGTATCTATCCGATGCGGTATTTGGCGTGGCGTTCCGGCGTGTTAACGGTCAATCTCCGGGGCGGCATCGGCGTGGGGCGTCTATCTAGTTTGTGGGGCGCGGGCTCATGCGGACGCTCGCAAATGTCGATTCGTTTCGTGCCTGGTCGAACGCTGTGACCGGTTGCACCCATCACGGTTGAGCGATGGCAGGCATGGCGGGCTTGCGACTGGCGCCTGAGCTGCAGCGCTCGTCGCTCGGCGATACACCGAAGTACCCGCGATAGCATTCGGAAAAGTGGGGTGTGAATACAAAACCGCAGGCGGCCGTCAGCTCGATGATCGACATCGACGTTTGCTTGAGCAACTGCCGCGCTCGAATGAGGCGTAGCCGCAGGTAATAACGTGATGGTGCGCAGTTCAGGTATTTCTGAAGCGAGCGCTCCAGCTTTAGACGTGACAGGTCCACATTTGCACGAGGTGATCCAGATCGATCGGTTCCTCGAGGTTGGCCTCCATCAACGCGACGATTTCCTGCAGTTTCGTTTGATGGGTGTCCAGTACATGCTTGAGCGGCACGCGCTGATGATCCTGTTCGTTGATGCACTCGTAGACGAAAGTCTCCGATATGTCCGCAGACAATTTGCAACCGTGATCGCGACCGATCAGGTGCAGCATCATATCCATGGGCGCCGTTCCGCCAAAGCTGGTGAACCGGCTGCGGTCGAGGGTAAACAGGCTCGCGCTCATGCTGATTCGCGGGAAAGCCTCCTGCATGCGCCTGTAATGTGGGGAATGGTTGCCGCGAGGCGCCCGTGGCGGCTAAAAACACAGAAAATGAGCGGGTGACCTGATTGTCTTTGATCAATTCACCGCTTTCAGAATCGCTGGGGGCTGAAGTCAGCCAGAAATACATGACGCTCTTAAGATGAGATACAAAAAGACGCGACGGGTCCCGGCTGGAATCGGTTGCTGGCTCCCTCAAATATGCGTTACGGGCGCAGTCTAGTCCGATTTCTGCCCACTTTCTCTACCGTGGTATCAGTCTCACTAACCCTAGCCAATGACTGTTGCGACGTTCACTGAGCGCGTTGCGCTTCAAGTTGGCAATGACCCATAGGGGACGCTCAATCCGTACAAGAGCATGACGTCGCCCGGCTGCACGTCCCAGCGCGATCTCAGGATCAGCCCATGCCCCTCCAGCGCGAGACTCACGGTCACTTCCCCGTCGTTGCTCGACAGGGTTGCACTGACCTTCTCCTGTTTGGAAGGCTCGATTCAGGAGATTGTGGCGCTGGCTTGCGGGATCTTCGATTTCATTACCCAGCACTGCTCATCGATCGATTCACCTCTCTGGTGAAAGGCGAAGTACTGTGGCGGGCTGGGTGACATTGCCTCCAGGGCGCGACGTGGTAGCAACCTACCCATGCCGCGGCTTGATGGAACAGCTTTCCCTGAGCAGTCAGTAGGGTGAGGCGCCACTTGCAGGGGGTGCCGATAAAGCGCCGAGACCGAAGTCGTTGGCCAATCCGCGGGTCGCCCGTGCCAGCAGCGTCAGATCGAGCCCTACTGCGACGAAGGTGGCCCCCAGTTCGAGGTAGTGCCGTGCGAGTTTGGCATCGCCTGTCAGAGTGCCAGCGGCTTTGCCACTGGCAACGATGGTGCGTATGGCTTTCTCGATCGCCTGCTGCACTTCAGGGTGCTCAGGATGCCCACGATGCCCCATTGAGGCGGCCAGATCAGCCGGCCCAATGAAAATGCCGTGCACGCCTTCGACGGCGCAAATGGCTTCAAGGTTCTCGAGTGCAACCCTGGATTCAGCCTGCACCAACAAGCAGACATCGTCGTTGGCCGTCTCCAGGTAGTCCGTGTAGCCTCCCCAGCGCGAGGCACGAGCCGCCGCTGCACCCACGCCTCTTGTGCCTTGCGGCGGGTAGCGGGTAGCGGCTGCCAGAGCGATGGCTTGCTCGGCGGTATCGACCATTGGTACGAGCAACGTTTGAACGCCGATGTCGAGCATCTGTTTGATCATTGCCGGATTTCCATCGACGGTGCGTGCCACTGGATGGGCCGGATAAGGCGCAACGGCCTGCAACTGTGCAAGTGTGCTCCGCACGTCATTTGGCGCGTGTTCACCGTCGATCAGCAACCATTGGAAGCCTGCTGTGGCGCAAATTTCGGCGCTGTAGGAATTGGCCAGTGAAAGCCAGAGACCGATGACCTTATCGCCTCGCGAAAGCGCGGTCTTGAACGGATTTCCCATGATTGCCTGTACTCCTCTGTTGTGTTTGTCGGAACTAGTTCAGGGCGCCCTGACAAAGGTATTTGATGTGCATGTAGTCCTCCAGGCCGTAGCGTGAACCCTCACGGCCATAGCCCGACTCTTTGACACCCCCAAACGGTGCGGCCTCTGCGGCGAGAGCGCCTTCGTTGATGCCCACGATGCCCGATTCCAGGGCCTCGGCCACGCGCCAGACGCGTTTGACGTCCCGGGTATAAAAGTAGGCCGCCAACCCGAATGGAGTGTCGTTGGCCAGGTCAATCACTTGCGCTTCAGTCGTGAACCGGAAAATCGGTGCGACGGGGCCGAATGTCTCTTCATTACAGAGCTCCATTTGCGGGGTCGCATTGATCAACACAGTGGGCGCGTAGTAGTTCGGGCCGTCGGCGACACCCTCGCGGATGCGTCGACCGCCAGTGGCGATTTCTGCGCCTTTTGATACAGCGTCATCCACATGGCGAGCGATCTTGTCGACGGCTCGCGCATTGATCATCGGACCGATCTGAGAATCGCTATGGGAGGCTGGCCCGACTTTCAGCGCGCTGACCCTTGCCACCAGCTTTTCAACGAATTGGTCGTGCACAGCGCTCTGCACATAGATCCGGTTGGGGCACACACAGGTCTGACCGCCATTGCGAAACTTGGACACCATCAGACCGTCCACCGCAGCGTCGAGGTCCGCATCGTCAAAAACAATGAATGGGGCATTACCACCCAGTTCAAGCGAGCACTTTTTCAATGTGTCGGCCGACATTCGGGCCAGGTGCTTGCCCACTGGCGTCGACCCTGTAAAGGTGATCTTGCGCACCCGTGAATCAGCCAGCCAGGCGTCTACCACTTCGGGTGTACGCTCCCGCGAAGCGGTGACGATGTTCAGCGTTCCTGCCGGAAAGCCTGCTTCCTCAGCCAGGCGCACAAGCGCAAGGGACGTCAGTGGCGTGTCTTCGGCCGGCTTGCAGACGACGGTGCAACCTGCCGCCAGTGCTGGAGCGATCTTGCGGGCAATCATCGCCGCCGGAAAATTCCAGGGCGTGATCGCAGCGACCACGCCAACAGGTTCCTTGATTGCAATCATGCGGCGACCCGCGACTGGCGCCGGGATCACATCGCCATATGAGCGCGTCGCCTCCTCGGCAAACCACTCGACATAGCTGGCGGCGTAGACCACTTCGCCGCGCCCCTCTGCGATGGGTTTTCCCTGCTCCAGCGATATCAGCCTGGCCAGATCCTCCTGATGCTCAAGAATCAGATCGTTCCAGCGTTTGATCAGTTGCGCGCGCTGTTTGGCAGGGGTGGTGCGCCAGGCTGCAAAGGCCGAATGAGCGGCATCGACGGCTTCACGCGCGTCAATGGCGTTGCTGTCGGGCACTTGGGCGATATAGCTGTCGTCGGCGGGGTTGGTGACAGATAGCAGCGCCTCTGGATCTCTGGTGCACCAACGGCCACCAATGAAATTCTGCGTTCGAATCAGGTCGTTGCGGGTCAGTTTCAAGCTCATGCCGAGGTTCCTTGAATGTGTGCAAACGGGTTGGATCAGCTGACGATGCCCAGGTGCCAGGGCACGAACTCGTGATCCCCAAGCCCCAACAATTCGCTCTTGGTCGAGGCGCCTGAAGCGGCCTCCAGGATGTGCTCGAAGATGCGCTCACCCATCTGCTCAACCGACAGCTCACCGTCAAGAATGAGGCCGCAATTAATGTCCATGTCTTCTTCCAGACGGGTGAACATCGGGGTGTTGCTGGCGAGTTTGATCGTTGGCGCCGGCTTGCTCCCGAACATCGAGCCCCGTCCCGTTGTGAAGCAAATGAGGTTGGCACCGCTGGCGATTTGACCGGTTGAGGCAACAGGGTCATAGCCCGGTGAATCCATGAACACGAACCCGGCCTTGTCAATCGGCTCGGCGTACTCGTACACCGCCTGCAACGGTGTCGTGCCGCCTTTCATGGCAGACCCCAGCGATTTTTCGAAGATATTGGCCAGACCACCGGCCTGATTACCGGGGCCTACGACGCCATTGAACTGGCCATTCTGACCTCGCGTGTATTCTTCCCACCAGGCCAGGCGGTCCAGTAGCTTCTGGCCCACCTCGGGACTGATCGCACGTCGCGTCAGCATGAACTCCACACCGTGGATCTCGGGTGTCTCGGACAGAATGGCCGTGCCGCCATGACGCACTAGAATATCCATCGCAGCCCCCAATGCCGGGTTGGCGGTGATGCCTGAAAAACCATCGGAGCCGCCGCATTCCAGTCCGATTTTCAGGTGCGCCGCACTGACCGGGACACGCTTTATATCGTTGGCTTCGGGCAGCATCGCTTCGATCGCTGCAATGCCTTGAGCGATGGTTGCACGCGTGCCGCCGGTATCCTGCATCACGAACGTGCGCAGATTGCGATCGGGCACCAGGTGCTGAGAATCGACGAGGCTGGCCACTTGGTTTCGCTCGCAACCCAGTCCGACGATCAGTACAGCCGACAGATTGGGATGGCGGGCATACCCGGCGATGGTGCGCTGCAGCACGTCGAAATGATAACTTGGGGACGACATTCCACACCCGCTTGTCTGGGCGAATGCTACGACGCCATCGACGTTCGGATAGGCGGCGAGCCGCTCGGGCGTGAAGTGTTCGGCGATCTTCTTGATCACGGTCGACGAGCAGTTTACCGACGAAAGGATTCCGATGAAGTTGCGCGTGGCAACACGGCCGTCTGCTCGCACGATGCCCATGAACGTAGCGCGTTTATCGGGCGCTACATAGTCCACCGGGCGCACATCCTGACAGAAGCCTGGGTCTCGGTCGAAATCGATGAGTGCGATGTTGTGGGAATGAACGTGCTCGCCCTTGATGATATTGCGCGAAGCGACACCGATGATCGTGTCGTACTTACGCACGGGTTCACCGGCCATGATGTCCTGCGCAGCGATCTTGTGCCCGGCCGGCACTTGCGCCCGGACGCGTACTCCCAGTTCAGGCAGCTCGTCTCCAAGGCCGATCAATTGGCGAGCGACGAGGACGTTGTCGTTGGCGTGTAGACGTATCAGTTTGTGAGTGGCATGGGTCGTGGTAGTCGTCATGAAACAATCCTGGCGTCCAGATTACGGCGGTGGAGAAGGAAAAACGCAGGCGTTATCCCTGCGTAGCTCATCAGGCATCAGCGGCTATAGGGGTCATTCAACACCTGCGAGGATGTGGTGGCGTGCCGAGGCTCGGTCGGCTTGGACGCGACGATGGGTTCGACCTTCTTCAGCAGGAATGCGTAATTCAGGATGCCTAGCATTCCGAGCACAGCTGAGAAGACCAGAGCCATTTTGAACGACCCTGTCGAGGCAACGATGAATCCGGTGATCACCGGCCCCAGTACGCCGCCGAAGTTCGCAACCATGTTCTGCAATCCGGCCACGGTCGAGGTCATGTTCTTCGGCGCGACGTCACCCGGCAGAGCCCAGACTTGCGAAGCCGCGACGGTGGTGCCGGCCTTTGCGATGCACAGCAAGAGGACAGTGAGCCCAACCGACGTGGTCAACGGAGCCAGTCCGATGCACAGCGCCATCGAGAGACCCACGATGAGAAACAGTTTGCGTGTCGCGGTGAGCGACAGGCGTCCACTGTGGACCACCCTGTCGGAAAGCCACCCGGCAGCAATCTCGGCGAAGAGGCCGCAAATCAGCGGAAGCGAGGCGACCATGCCCATCTGAAGCAGGCCCATCCCCTGTTCCTTCACCAGGTAAGTGGGCAGCCAGGTGATGAAGAAATACGAGATGTAGTTGATGGTGAAGAAGCCCAGGCACATCGCCCAGATATTGCGGTGCTTGAGCAGTTCGTACCATTTCATCGCAATCGTGGCATCAACACCGTGCTGCTGGGTCTGACCACCCCGGATGTATTCCACCTCGGCTGCGTTGGCGCTTCTGTGTTTCTCTGGTGTGTCCGAGAAGTACCACCACCAGATCAGGCTCCAGACGAGGCCGGTCAGGCCCACGATTGCAAACGTCATGCGCCAGTCGAAAGTCATCATCAATGTCACGATGAGGGGCATCGCCACGGCACCGCCGAATTTCGAGGCACTGTCAAAAAGCCCCGAAATGGTTGCCCGTTCCTTGTCCGGGAACCACTTGGACGCGATCCCGGCATTGGCCGGATAAGCGCCGGCTTCACCGACGCCGAGTGCCACTCGCAGTCCGACCAAAGATGCAAAGCCAGTCGCCAGCCCTGTCGCAGCCGTAGCGAGAGACCATGAGCCTACGGCGATGCCAAGCCCCATTTTTTGCCCGAATTTGTCTGCCACCCAGCCAGCAGGAATTTGTAGCAGAGCGTAGGACCAGAAAAAAGCAGATAAGACGATACCCATCATCTCGGGCGTCAGGCTGAATTCTTTGACGAGCTCAGGTGCTGCGACTGAGAGAACGGTGCGATCGATATAGTTGATGGCGATGGCAAACCACATCAGAGCTGCCACAACCCAACGAGCGTTGGATTTCTTGCCTTGATTCACCACGGCGTCACTTAGCGGTTTTGTGGTACTTGGAGTGCGCATTGCTTGTCTCCGGTCATTGTTTTTGTTCTTCGATACTGAATCGTCGTTACATTGCTGAACAATGAATAAGTGGACATACTTCATAACGGTTTCGACATATACGCTTCTTCTGCCGGAGATAAAGCAGGTGAGTGACATCGATAGAGTTTTGCGCTCCAACCTCAAGCTCAAGCATTTGCAGCTCGTCGTTGCGCTGGATGAGTTCCGCCATTTGGGGCGGTCAGCGGAATTTTTGTCGCTTACCCAACCGGCAGTCAGCAAGTCGCTGGCGGAAATCGAAAAGATGTTCGGACTTGAGTTATTCATCCGCTCTACGCGAGGCACTCGGCCGACCGCCTACGGCGAGCAAGTTGTCCGATTTGCGCGCTCGGTGCTTGTGGATTTTGACCGTACCTGTGACGACATCGCTTCAGTCGCCAGTGGCGGAGCCGGTCGTATCCGCGTCGGCGCAATGGTCGTCGCCACACCTGGATTGCTGGTAGGAGCTGTCGGCCGCCTCAAGGTCAGCTCGCCACAGACGACGGTGTCGATCGAGGAAGGTGATCTCACGCGCCTGTTGCCGAGGCTGCGCACAGGCGAGCTCGATTTCATCGTGGGCCGACTGGAGCCGGGCTACAGCTCTCCGGACCTTGAAACAGAGGCGTTATACGCCGACCCCATGAGGGTTGTCGTCGCCGCCGATCATCCACTGGCCACAGTGGCCCGACCCGCCTGGCATAATCTGGCGGCGCTTCCCTGGGTCGTTCCCCCAGCGTGGGCATCCTCGCGGGTCAAGCTGAATCAGATGTTCTACAAGCATAAGCTGCAACCCCCAGCTGACATTATCGAAACCTCTTCTTTTTTGGTGACGATGACGTTCATGAGGAAAAGAGGGTGCGTTTGTTTCGTCGCGAGTGAGGTCGCGCATTACCTCGAATCCGTAGGCCTTGGTCACACCTTGCCGCTGGAGGTGCCGATCGAGTTACCGGCGGTGGGCATCATTCTGCTACGTAACGGGCTGAGAACCCCCGTTGCCAGCACCCTCATCGACGCTCTGCATGAACAGGCCATGGACATTAGAGGTGAGACTGCGCCTGAGTGAATGTGCATGCGGCGGCTGTACCGAGAACCTGGTGGCTGTGTTCGAGAGCGTCGACGGCGCAGAGCGAGAAGAGCGTCTGGCTCAACAGGTCGTAGTGGAACAAGGGGGCACGCCAGCACGATCACTCTATGACGCGCTGCATCCTGCATCTCGAAACCTCGGCGAGGTAGACCTTGAGGCATCTACCCGAGGGGGCGCAAAAAGTCGTGAACAATCTCAGGTGTATCTCGGACGATGGCATCCGCGCATGGTATACCAGCGACCGTCCTTCTGGCCGATTTCTGCCGGTCATGGAGCCGAAATCAAGCTGAAGAACGTGCTCGACGATGTTTGCGCAATGAGGACTCAAGACTAAAGACGCCGACTTAAGAAGGCGGTAAAGAGCCTGTCGTGGTATACGCTGGAAAAGACAGCATCGATTCGGCCGGAGAATGCTCGTAGGTTGAGGACAGCACGGCGCTGAGTCGGTCGCCCAGCAGATGCCAGGCGTTTTTCTTCTCTTCGGCATAATCGTGATGCAGGTAGTGGCGCCTCACCCGCGAGCCGGCCAGCACATGATTTTGGCAGCGATCGATGACGTCCAGACTGACCCCCAAGGCCTGCATCATGGTCGCGCCCGTACGGCGTAGGTCATGCGGTGTCCAGTCACCGTTCTGGCCGTCGGCAAGGACCAGGGTATCGTCGTGACGCCGCCTGGAGAGAGCCTTGCGGTTTTTGAACCGGGCCTGGCGGTCCCCCACCTGCTTGCTCACTACTTTCACGTCCACATGCCCATCATCCTGCTTGTTCGGAAAGCACCACTGAGAGTCGCCCGTCAGGGCCTTGAGTTCTTGAAAGAAATGCAGGGCGAAGGGCGAGAGGAAGACATGGTGGTCCTGTTTTTTGCCGCGGGTGCCTTTGACGTTTTCACTGGGGAGGAACCAGGTCTGCCGGTCCAGATCGACATTTTTCCATTCGGCCTGCAGCAACTCGCCAATCCGGCACAGGGTGCCCAGGCTGATCCAGAGCGCGAATTGGGTTTCCTTTTTTAACGGCCGAATGCCGTCGTATTTTAGCCCGGCGGGGAGGGCGTTGTAATCGGCGGTCATTTGTTGGAAGCGGTTGTGCAGTTCCAACAGCTCCGCCGGGGAAAGGATGCGGCTTCGTTCCGCTTCGTAGTCGGCAGGGATCAGGGGGGAGATGTCGACCAGTTCAGTCGGATCACCCTCAACCAGTAACGCCCGCCAAGGTTGGCGCTTTCTAGCCCAGCTGAACATCTGGGTAAGGTCGGCGAAGAAGCTGATGGCTTGTCGGTGAGCGCCGCGGTTGACCACGGTGCGGATCAGCGCCCGAATATCGTGCTCGGACACATTGTTCACCGCGGTCTTGCCGAGGGCTGGCAAAAGGTCCTTGTTAAAACGGCGCTGCAACTCGGCATTGCCGTCTTTGCGCGCGACGCCATCCAACAGCCACGCCTTGGCCAGATCCTGGACGGTCAGCGTTTGCACCTTCGCCGCTTTTACTTGTTCGGCCTCTACGTTAGCCGCGGCGTATGCCTGTGCCTTGACGGTTTTCTTGTGTTCGTTGGGATTGATCTGCTCATCGATGAGCGCTCGGGCCTGGTTGCGGGCCTTGCGGATGTCTGTCAGGGATTTGCGCGGCCAGGTTCCGCAGGCGTACTCTTTGTTCTGGTCGCCCCAGCGATAGCGATAAAAAAAGCTGACCGACACACCGTCCTTACGGACGGAGATTCGACCGGCCAGATTGCCATCCTCCCGGAGGATCCGGCCGGCATCATTGGCGGTCAGCGACTCGAGTTCTTTGATGGTAATTTTGGCCATGAAACGGACTCCCCCTACTTTTCCCCCCACAAAAACGTCGGCTCTTGATGGACGTTACTGGACTCTCGTAGAGCAGAACATCGCTGGAGCTCAAGTAAATACTGGATTCGAAGAATCCGGGGTGAAATTTTGGAGTCTTTCAAGAAGTATGAAAAAGGAGATGGGGTGCTAGGGGGCGAGTGTTCGAATCACTCCGTCCCGACTATTATTCCTGAGTAAAATCAGAAACTTAAGCCGATCAGATAGATCGGCTTTTTTGTGCCTGCGCAAAACTCGCGCAAAACTACCCGGTGATTTCGCGGATATTCAGATCCGGAATTGCCTCTGACCAGATGATTTCCTCGTGGTCACGTTGGTAGTTTTTAGCCATGCCTTCGCTGGCATCCCCCGCGATTTTCTGCCCGTCCTTTCCGGCTTTGTTGTACGGGTGCAGCGAAAGCGCTCGCACTTCATGGAAGCCCGGCATCTCTTCTTTTTTCCATCCCGCGTAGCAGTTGGCCGCCTCTCACCGGCAGGCTGTATGTGGATCAGTGGATTACGCTGTAAAGCAGGCAGCGTGAGAACACAAACGCTCTCTCATCATGGATGGATCAAGATGAAGCTGATTTTGGTTGTGCTTGTTGTTGGTCTGTTGGCTTGGAAGCTTTCCCCAGAATTACAGTCCTGGGCTGAGGCTCGGCTATCGAATCCCCAAATCACCGCTACGGTCGTGACTGTGCCGAAGCCTGTTTCGGCTCCAGTCAAATGCGATGGGCGCAAATATTGTTCGCAGATGACCTCGTGCGCAGAGGCCAAAAAATTTCTGCAAAATTGCCCAGGAGTGGAAATGGACGGTGACAACGACGGAGTACCCTGTGAGGCGCAGTGGTGCCGGTGATTATTTGCCGTTCACCGGCAAGCTAGCAGGTGGATTGTGGAAATCTGATGAAGGGCGTAAGGCACGCTTTAAAGGTGAGCTACGTTTTATTGGTTCACCTCCCCGGTTGCGTTACACACAATCTCCCCAGAGGTGACTGTTGGTATGAAGATATTCGGGGGAACGCGGCGCCCATTGGACGACAGTTGCCACCATGGCGATGCCGAGGGCTCAGTCCTCGGGATCTTCCTCTTCTTCAGGTTCACACCTGGCAATCAGCTCGGCAATAGTTTCAGCTATGAAGTCCGCATTTGCGGTGATCACGGCCAGATGATCCTCAATACGGACGGACACTTCCGTAGACCCGCGTTGTTTGATCCAAATGCCTATTTCTTCAATGGCGCAACCCAAGGCCATGATGTTCTGATTGAGTCGGCTGAGTAGGGCGGGGGTAGGATCGTCTGGTAGGGGCATGGCCGCTTCTCCTTTGTCTAAGAAAAGCGTAGCAGGTAGGAAAAAGCCCGGTGCCGGGCCGGGCACCCGCCACTTCTTCATGGTCCCTGGTGGCAGCGGTTGCGATGATCTATGCCTGAATTCCTATGTCACCCTGTGCCGCCTGTAACGCTCGCTCCTCGGTCAGCGGCATGAAAACTGGCTGTGTGTTGCTGGAGTGCAGGTAAAGAAAGTAGTGCCCGGAATCGTCCAGCAATACCCGGTACAGTTCTGATGACCGAAAGTTGTTACCGATATAAATATTTTCCTTGAGGATCTCGAAAGATTTGATCCCATGCTCTCGCATTGTAGTTTCAAAGGCTTCGTAAAGACCTTCTCTGCGGCGTCGATTGTTTCGAGCATTTAGTTTGAAAAAAACCACCATCAGCACGGCATAGCTGACAAGGAGTATCACAAGGGCGCTAGTCCGCATACGTGGAGCTCCATGTTCTCTCAATCGCTGTACATCTCAGTGTAGGTGCGTTTCTGGTGGAATCTTCAGCTCATACCAAGGTCACGGCGCAAGAAGACTGCCTCGTGTGTCCTGGTCGCTCGAGTAGCAGAGACAACGACGGAGTACCCTGTGAGGCGCAGTGGTGCTGGTGACTATTCGCAGTTCACTGGCAGGCTATATGGTTTAATGAGAGAAATTCTTAATGGAGTTGTCGCTATGGAAAAGGCGTTTCGAAATCCGTTGTTTTTAACCGGGCTGCCGCTAGTTGTCTGCGGTCTTGCTATCACCGCGCCCGGCCTTTGGATTCCTGGCCTGGTCTTGATGGTCGCTGGCTGGGCAAAGGGGAAGAAGCGAGTCTGACGTCATCGCCGCGCCCCCTTGTAGATGAGCCAGGCCATGTAGAGGGGCGTCGCGATGGCGATAATCATTGCTTCACCGTGACCGGATGGGACAGGGGAGTGGGTGATTTTTTCGGGTTGGTCTAAGCTTTCGACTACGTTTCAATGCCGTTTTCGGCGAACCATTTGGCTCAGGCCACCGCTCGAAAGGACTCATATGAAATTCAATGTCGTTGCCTTGGGCTTGCTCGCTGTTTTGGCTGGCTGCACAACCGCTGGCCCATATGTCACCAACATCTCAAGCGATGGACGTAACGGCTTGAATATCGAGAAGTGCGCCGTGAAGATGAATGCTTTCATGGGTACTGTCAGCACCACCGAATGTACATCCCAGAACGTTCAACTCAGCCGCAGCAACTGATTTCAGGTTTCAGTTGGGCGCGATGATCTCTTCGCCGGGGTCTTGTCTGATTTCGAGAAGACTTTGATTGTGGAAGTCGCGCGCCAGGTTTTCGCTAATAATGATTTCGTTCCGTACACGAAGGGCTTCCCGCGCACCTTCAGGGCCGATGCGAATCGAAATGCGGTAGGAGTTTTCTCGCTCTGTGTTTTTCTGATTGCAAAATGCTATCTTTTGGCAATCCAGCTGTGGGTCTATTGCTCACGGATGCAACTGATCAAGGAGATCTCGATGTCTTCCCTGCAAGCCGAAATGCTCGTCGAACAGAAAGTCGCCAATGGAAAAAAATCAACGGGCGTTGCCTATCTGCTTTGGTTCTTCCTGGGTGGGTTTGGAGGTCACCGTTTCTATTTGGGTAAAACCGGAACGGCAGCCGTTCAACTGGTTATTACACTCATTGGCTGTTTTACTCTGTTTCCGCTCATCATCACGGGGATCTGGCTACTGATAGACGCCTTTTTGATTCCTGCGATTGTCAGAGAGCACGCTGAAGAAGTGCGGCACAGAGCTCGTCTTGAGGTGTCGCTGATTCAGCAAGGCTAGAGCCGTGCGCAATACCTGCGCTGAAAGCCGCGGATGATTCTTTGCGAAATCACAATAAAGGGGATGTGTTCGAATCACTTCGTTCCGACCATATTTTCCGATGACTTGGCCCAATCTGAAAGATTGGGCTTTTTCATGTCTGAAAAATACCCCCCGGTTTATCCCTGGAGCACTACGCTCCCCTCAACGCCGATCCAGCCAAACCGTCTGTGCATTACAGAATTCGCGCACCCCGAAATGCGAGAGCTCCCGGCCAAAGCCACTCTTCTTCACGCCGCCAAAACTGACACGCGGATCGCTGGCGCTATAGCCGTTGATGAATACGCCGCCGGTTTCAAGTTCGCCTGCCATCTGTCGGGCAAGTTCGGCATTGCGCGTGTAGAGCGTGGCGGTGAGGCCGAACTCGCTGTCATTGGCCAGTTCCAGCGCATGGGCAGCGTCTCGGGCCGTGATGATTGAGGCCACAGGACCAAACAATTCCTGTTTGAATGATGTCATCTGATCGGTCACGTCGCCGAGTACGGTGGGTTCATAGTAATTGCCGGGGCCTTCCGCCTTGTTTCCACCCAACAGCAACGTCGCACCTTCTTCCAGTGTGTCGCGCACCTGTTGATCCAGTTCGTCGCGCAGGTCGAAGCGAGCCATCGGGCCGATGTAGGTGGTGGTAGCCAGTGGATCACCGACAACCAGTTGTTGGGTGGCTTCAACGAACTTGCGGGTAAATTCCTCGACAACGCCTTGCTCGACAATCAGGCGTTTGGCGGCGGCGCAGACTTGCCCGGTGTTTTGATAGCGCCCGATCACGGCGGCTTTCACTGCCTCATCGAGGTCCGCGTCGTCGAGCACGATAAATGGGTCGGAACCACCCAGCTCCAATACACATTTCTTCAGTGCAGCTCCGGCCTGAGCACCGATGGCCATGCCCGCACGCACGCTGCCGGTGAGGGTGACGGCCGCGATACGTGGATCGGCGATCGCCCTGGATACACCTTCCGGGGTGACGTTGATGACCTCGAAAACACCTTCGGGAAAATCCGCTTGCCTGAAAGCGTCCAGCAGCAGGTAGGCGCTGCCCATGACGTTTGGCGCGTGCTTGAGCACGAAGGTATTGCCGGCGAGCAATGTGGGGACCGCGCCGCGCAGGACTTGCCAGATGGGGAAGTTCCAAGGCATCACGGCGAGAATCGGGCCCAGGGGACGATATTCGATGCGTGCCTTGCCGCCTTCCACCAAGGTTGGTTCCGGGCTAAGCATGGCGGGGCCGTGTTCGGCGTACCAATCGCAGAGCTGCGCGCATTTTTCAATTTCACCGCGGGCCTGGGCAATCGGCTTACCCATCTCCAGGGTGATCATGTTCGCCATGGCCTGCGCATTGTTGCGCAAGGCCTGGCCGAGGTTGATCAACAGCTGCGCGCGCTGCTCAACCGGTTTACCGCGCCAGGCGCGAAATCCGGTAGCGGCCCGCGTCAGCGCGGCCTGTAGTGCCGAATCGGATTCGAAAGGGTAATGACCGATCTGCTCGCCCGTGGTCGGGTTGATCGAAATGGCATGGGTAAGGCTGGATACGTTGGTCATGGCACCGTCCTGCGAGGTAGGAATGTGCTCAGGGTATGGGGCTATATGTTTTCTGGAAACTGAATAATACTGAGCATAACGTTCACGTTTGGAGAATGATTTGGATCTGGTTCAGCTCGAAATCTTCAAGGCTGTCGCCGAGCACGGCAGCATCAGCGTGGCCGCCCAGCATATCCACCGGGTGCCATCGAATCTCACCACCAGAATCAAGCAGCTTGAACTGGATCTGGGTGTGGACCTGTTTATCCGCGAGAAGAGTCGTCTACGCCTGTCGCCGGCCGGCTGGAGCTTTCTGGATTACGCTCGTCGTATTCTCGACCTGGTTCAGGAGGCGCGCGCAACAGTGGCGGGTGAAGAACCCCAGGGAGCCTTCGCCCTGGGTTCGCTGGAAAGTACTGCCGCGGTACGTATTCCAGAGTTATTGGCCGCCTATAACCAGAAGCACGCCAAGGTCGAACTGGACCTGTCCACCGGGCCATCCGGGACCATGATCGATGGGGTGCTGTCGGGGCGGCTGGCCGCTGCATTCGTCGATGGTCCGGTGTTGCATCCGGCGCTGGAGGGCGTGCCTGCATTCGAGGAGGAAATGGTCCTGATCGCACCCCTCAACCATGAACCGATTCATCGGGCGAAGGATGTGAATGGCGAAAACATCTATGCTTTTCGCTCCAACTGCTCCTATCGCCATCATTTCGAAAGCTGGTTCGCCAATGGCGCGGCGGTGCCCGGCAAGATTTTCGAAATGGAGTCCTATCACGGCATGCTGGCCTGCGTCAGCGCCGGTGCCGGCCTGGCGCTGATGCCCCGCAGCATGCTCGAAAGCATGCCTGGATGCACGACGGTCAGCGTCTGGCCGTTGTCGGAGTCGTTCCGCTATCTGCGCACCTGGCTGGTGTGGCGTAGGGGGACTGTGTCGCAGAGCCTGACGATGTTTGTGCGCTTGCTTGAGGAGCGCGGGGTGGTGTTGGTCGAAAAATAGTGGAAAGTTAACGGTCCGTGCTGAAAAACCGGATAATGGCGGCCAAATCGTATAGCTCGTTATTCTGGTAAGCATGCATGGAAATCAAGGTCAACTTTCTCGACAACCTTCGACTTGAGGCCAAGTTCGACGACTTCACGGTGATTGCCGATCAACCCATTCGCTACAAGGGCGATGGCTCGGCGCCGGGGCCGTTCGATTACTTCCTGGCTTCGTCGGCGTTGTGCGCGGCGTACTTCGTGAAGTTGTATTGCGAAACCCGCAATATCCCCACCGAAAATATCCGCCTGTCGCAGAACAACATTGTTGATCCGGAAAACCGCTACAACCAGATTTTCAAGATTCAGGTCGAATTGCCGGCGGACATCTCCGCCAAGGACCGTCAGGGGATCTTGCGCTCCATCGACCGTTGCACGGTAAAGAAGGTGGTGCAAACCGGGCCTGAGTTTGTGATTGAAGAGGTCGAAAACCTCGACGCCGATGCCCAGGCGTTGCTGATGCCGCACTCGACTGGCGAAGCGGGCACCTACATTGTGGGCAAGGACCTGCCGCTGGAGCAAACCATCGCCAACATGTCGGGCATCCTGGCCGACCTGGGCATGAAGATTGAAATCGCTTCGTGGCGCAATATCGTTCCCAATGTGTGGTCGCTGCACATCCGCGATGCACACTCGCCAATGTGTTTTACCAACGGCAAAGGCGCGACCAAAGAAGGCGCGCTGGCATCGGCACTGGGCGAGTTTATCGAGCGGCTCAACTGCAACTTCTTCTACAACGATCAGTTCTGGGGCGAGGACATCGCCAACGCGGCGTTTGTGCATTACCCGGACGAGCGCTGGTTCAAGCCGGGTCCGAAGGACGAACTGCCGACTGAAATCCTCGACGAGTACTGCCTGAAGGTTTACGACCGGGATGGCGAGTTGCGTGGCTCGCATCTGTACGACACCAACTCCGGCAACACCCAGCGTGGCATTTGTTCACTGCCGTTTGTGCGCCAGTCGGACAATGAGGTGGTGTACTTCCCCTCCAACCTGATCGAAAACCTGTTCCTGAGCAATGGCATGAGCGCTGGCAACACGCTGGCCGAAGCACAGGTGCAGTGCCTGTCGGAGATCTTCGAGCGCGCGGTCAAGCGCGAAATCCTGGAGGGCGAAATGGCCCTGCCGGATGTGCCGCAGGAAGTGCTGGCGAAATACCCGGGCATCCTGGCCGGTATCCAGGCCCTGGAAGAACAGGGCTTCCCGGTGCTGGTCAAGGATGCGTCGCTGGGTGGGGAGTTCCCGGTGATGTGCGTCACCTTGATGAACCCGCGTACCGGTGGCGTGTTTGCCTCGTTCGGCGCGCACCCAAGCCTGGAAGTGGCGCTGGAGCGCAGCCTGACGGAACTGCTGCAAGGCCGCAGTTTCGAAGGCCTGAACGATCTGCCTCAGCCAACCTTCGAAGGTCAGGCGGTGACTGAGCCGAACAACTTCGTCGAGCACTTTATCGATTCCAGCGGCGTGGTCTCGTGGCGCTTCTTCAGTGCCAAGCCGGATTTCGAATTCGTTGAGTGGGATTTCTCCGGTCAAGGCGAAAACTCCAATGCCGAAGAGGCCGCGACCTTGTTCGGCATTCTCGAAGACATGGGCAAAGAAGTGTACATGGCGGTCTATGAGCACATTGGCGCCAAGGCCTGCCGCATTCTGGTGCCGGATTACTCGGAAATTTATCCGGTAGAAGATTTGATCTGGGATAACACCAACAAAGCGCTGCAGTTCCGCGCTGACATCCTCAATCTGCACAGCCTGAGCAAAGTCGGCCTGAGATCGCTTGCCCAAGGTCTGGAAAACAGCGAGCTGGATGATTACACCGACATCACTACCTTGATCGGCATCGAGTTCGACGACAACACGCCTTGGGGCAAGTTGACGATCCTGGAGCTGAGGCTGCTGATTTATCTCGCCTTGCAGAAGTTTGACCAGGCCAAGGATCTGGTGGAAGCCTTCTTGCAATACAACGACAACACCGTCGAACGCGGCTTGTTTTATCAAGCCGTGAACGTCGTGCTGGAAATGCAGCTGGACGATGATCTGGAACTGAGCGACTACGAGGTCAACTTCCGCCGGATGTTCGGCAACGAGCGGATGGACGCGGCGATAGGGTCCGTGGATGGCAGCGTACGTTTCTACGGTCTGACGCCGACGAGCATGAAGCTGGAAGGGCTCGATAGGCACCTTCGCCTGATCGACAGCTACAAAAAGCTGCACATGGCGCGGGCGAGGGTGGCGGCTTTGTACAGCTGATAGCGATAACAAAAAAGCACCTTGGGTGCTTTTTTGTTTTTTGGCTATGACATGGGCTGTGGCTACCTATGAGGAAGCTCTT
>NZ_CM174420.1:2337500-5357500 GCF_057835175.1 Pseudomonas sp. GL_103
GCATTCCATCGGTGCGATGGTGAATGTTGATTTCTAGTCTTTGACTAGTTCGTTCTTTAAAAATTTGGGTATGTGATAGAAAGATAGACTGAACGTTACTTTCACTGGTAACGGATCAGGCTAAGGTAAAATTTGTGAGTTGCTCTTAGGAGCTCAATCGAATTTTCGGCGAATGTCGTCTTCACAGTATAACCAGATTGCTTGGGGTTATATGGTCAAGTGAAGAAGCGCATACGGTGGATGCCTTGGCAGTCAGAGGCGATGAAAGACGTGGTAGCCTGCGAAAAGCTTCGGGGAGTCGGCAAACAGACTTTGATCCGGAGATGTCTGAATGGGGGAACCCAGCCATCATAAGATGGTTATCTTGTACTGAATACATAGGTGCAAGAGGCGAACCAGGGGAACTGAAACATCTAAGTACCCTGAGGAAAAGAAATCAACCGAGATTCCCTTAGTAGTGGCGAGCGAACGGGGACTAGCCCTTAAGTGGCTTTGAGATTAGCGGAACGCTCTGGAAAGTGCGGCCATAGTGGGTGATAGCCCTGTACGCGAAAATCTCTTGGTCATGAAATCGAGTAGGACGGAGCACGAGAAACTTTGTCTGAATATGGGGGGACCATCCTCCAAGGCTAAATACTACTGACTGACCGATAGTGAACTAGTACCGTGAGGGAAAGGCGAAAAGAACCCCGGAGAGGGGAGTGAAATAGATCCTGAAACCGTATGCGTACAAGCAGTGGGAGCCCACTTTGTTGGGTGACTGCGTACCTTTTGTATAATGGGTCAGCGACTTATTTTCAGTGGCGAGCTTAACCGAATAGGGGAGGCGTAGCGAAAGCGAGTCTTAATAGGGCGTCTAGTCGCTGGGAATAGACCCGAAACCGGGCGATCTATCCATGGGCAGGTTGAAGGTTGGGTAACACTAACTGGAGGACCGAACCGACTACCGTTGAAAAGTTAGCGGATGACCTGTGGATCGGAGTGAAAGGCTAATCAAGCTCGGAGATAGCTGGTTCTCCTCGAAAGCTATTTAGGTAGCGCCTCATGTATCACTGTAGGGGGTAGAGCACTGTTTCGGCTAGGGGGTCATCCCGACTTACCAAACCGATGCAAACTCCGAATACCTACAAGTGCCGAGCATGGGAGACACACGGCGGGTGCTAACGTCCGTCGTGAAAAGGGAAACAACCCAGACCGTCAGCTAAGGTCCCAAAGTTATGGTTAAGTGGGAAACGATGTGGGAAGGCTTAGACAGCTAGGAGGTTGGCTTAGAAGCAGCCACCCTTTAAAGAAAGCGTAATAGCTCACTAGTCGAGTCGGCCTGCGCGGAAGATGTAACGGGGCTCAAACCATACACCGAAGCTACGGGTATCACTTAGGTGATGCGGTAGAGGAGCGTTCTGTAAGCCTGTGAAGGTGAGTTGAGAAGCTTGCTGGAGGTATCAGAAGTGCGAATGCTGACATGAGTAACGACAATGGGTGTGAAAAACACCCACGCCGAAAGACCAAGGTTTCCTGCGCAACGTTAATCGACGCAGGGTTAGTCGGTCCCTAAGGCGAGGCTGAAAAGCGTAGTCGATGGAAAACAGGTTAATATTCCTGTACTTCTGGTTATTGCGATGGAGGGACGGAGAAGGCTAGGCCAGCTTGGCGTTGGTTGTCCAAGTTTAAGGTGGTAGGCTGGAATCTTAGGTAAATCCGGGATTCTAAGGCCGAGAGCTGATGACGAGTGTTCTTTTAGAACACGAAGTGGTTGATGCCATGCTTCCAAGAAAAGCTTCTAAGCTTCAGGTAACCAGGAACCGTACCCCAAACCGACACAGGTGGTTGGGTAGAGAATACCAAGGCGCTTGAGAGAACTCGGGTGAAGGAACTAGGCAAAATGGCACCGTAACTTCGGGAGAAGGTGCGCCGGTGAGGGTGAAGGACTTGCTCCGTAAGCCCACGCCGGTCGAAGATACCAGGCCGCTGCGACTGTTTATTAAAAACACAGCACTCTGCAAACACGAAAGTGGACGTATAGGGTGTGACGCCTGCCCGGTGCCGGAAGGTTAATTGATGGGGTTAGCTAACGCGAAGCTCTTGATCGAAGCCCCGGTAAACGGCGGCCGTAACTATAACGGTCCTAAGGTAGCGAAATTCCTTGTCGGGTAAGTTCCGACCTGCACGAATGGCGTAACGATGGCGGCGCTGTCTCCACCCGAGACTCAGTGAAATTGAAATCGCTGTGAAGATGCAGTGTATCCGCGGCTAGACGGAAAGACCCCGTGAACCTTTACTATAGCTTTGCACTGGACTTTGAATTTGCTTGTGTAGGATAGGTGGGAGGCTTTGAAGCGTGGACGCCAGTTCGCGTGGAGCCAACCTTGAAATACCACCCTGGCAACTTTGAGGTTCTAACTCAGGTCCGTTATCCGGATCGAGGACAGTGTATGGTGGGTAGTTTGACTGGGGCGGTCTCCTCCTAAAGAGTAACGGAGGAGTACGAAGGTGCGCTCAGACCGGTCGGAAATCGGTCGTAGAGTATAAAGGCAAAAGCGCGCTTGACTGCGAGACAGACACGTCGAGCAGGTACGAAAGTAGGTCTTAGTGATCCGGTGGTTCTGTATGGAAGGGCCATCGCTCAACGGATAAAAGGTACTCCGGGGATAACAGGCTGATACCGCCCAAGAGTTCATATCGACGGCGGTGTTTGGCACCTCGATGTCGGCTCATCACATCCTGGGGCTGAAGCCGGTCCCAAGGGTATGGCTGTTCGCCATTTAAAGTGGTACGCGAGCTGGGTTTAGAACGTCGTGAGACAGTTCGGTCCCTATCTGCCGTGGACGTTTGAGATTTGAGAGGGGCTGCTCCTAGTACGAGAGGACCGGAGTGGACGAACCTCTGGTGTTCCGGTTGTCACGCCAGTGGCATTGCCGGGTAGCTATGTTCGGAAAAGATAACCGCTGAAAGCATCTAAGCGGGAAACTTGCCTCAAGATGAGATCTCACTGGGACCTTGAGTCCCCTGAAGGGCCGTCGAAGACTACGACGTTGATAGGTTGGGTGTGTAAGCGCTGTGAGGCGTTGAGCTAACCAATACTAATTGCCCGTGAGGCTTGACCATATAACACCCAAGCAATTTGCGCTTAAAAGCCAGATTGCGGTGTGTGAAGACGAAACGAACCGAAAGTTCGAATCTCACAAAACACCGAAGCTATCACATACCCAATTTGCTGAAGCGCGGCCAACCGGCCACGACTCAGTCCCCGAATTTCTTGACGACCATAGAGCGTTGGAACCACCTGATCCCATCCCGAACTCAGCAGTGAAACGATGCATCGCCGATGGTAGTGTGGGGTTTCCCCATGTGAGAGTAGGTCATCGTCAAGATTAAATTCCGAAACCCCTATCTGCGTATGCAGGTAGGGGTTTTGTTTTTGTCCGCAGGAAAGCGAAATTACTGCCCCAACCGTTTCAGTGTGTGCTCCAACGGTTCCAGCGACACACAGATAAAACCATCAAGCGGACGATTGAGCTCCTCTACCAGCAGGATGGTTGCCCCCGTCGACAGGGCACACATCAGCAGTACGGCGACAATGGTGCCGTTGCATGGTGCAAACAGGCCGAACGAACCGAAGATAATCCCCAGCCACGTCACCAGGATCACCAGCATCACCGGTGGAATCGATTGATTGGCCTGCAGCAGGGTCAGCCAGCGGGTGGCAAACACGGTGTCCATGTCCTGCAATGCCTTGGCTTTGAGCGAGCGCTGATCATCGTTGGCCGGACTCAGTGATTCGACCTGGCGCTGCAGACTTTCAGAACGATGGATGGCTTCGGGGCTATCGAGTGTTGCAATCTGACTGCGATCGCGAGAGGCGAGCACTTGGGTGACTTCGGCGTAGTTGTGCTTGAGCTCGGTACGGATGCCCTGGGTGTCGGTGCCGTAGCGGGCCAGCAAGCGGTCGAATTGAACGACTTTCGCCGCCGCGCCCTCCAGTTCGGCATTGGCCGTATCGAATGTGCCTTTGGCAGAGGAAACGAGCAGGCCCAGGACCAGCGCCGACATCGTTGCGATGAGGCCGGTGGCCAGCTTCACCACCGCCACGGAGTCATCGCTCAGGTGATGGCTCGGTAATCGCTCCCTCACGTACGAGCCCAGCAGTGCGCTGGCGGACAGGCAGGCGAAGACGATGAGGGCGATCACCACGTCATTCAAATTCAGCCTCCGTTGACGCTTTCTTCCGTGGGGGAGATATCTACTGGTACTTGATCACGATGCCCTTGAGCTTGCGTCCTTCGATGGTCGTCACGTCGCGAGCCCACAGCGGTCCGCTGGCATAGGCACCCACCGCCTGAATGTGGTCATAGACGACCACCACGGCGTCGCCACCGAGTTTGGCGGACTCTTCCCGCAGCTTCTGTTCGACTTCGGTAATCGGCGGTGCAGGATCGATGCTGGCGTCGATCAGCACTTCACCCAGGCGCACATGTGGACGCAGAGGCTCCGAGCGCAGCACGACAACCTGGTCCGGCGATGTCGGTGCCGGATGTTCTACGCCGACATAGGCGGTGGTCTGTGCATCGACAGTGGCGCAGCCATTGAGGGTCAGCAGGCTGGTGATCAGTCCACCGGCCAGTAGCAAGCATTTGAATCGGGTGGGCCAGGACAGGTCGTGGGCCGGCATAGTGGGTTCGCTCCTCTGGTTCGCTGCTATCCATGTGGCTAGTTGACGGTAGCAGACAGGCCGGGAGTTGCCAGAACGCCCAACCTTTTCAGGTTGGGCTTTTTTGTGCCTTGAAGACTGTCGATCGACCAAGGCCTCTCACTGATCTTTTTCGCAGTTGACCATCCACGACACACCAAAACGGTCGACCAGCATGCCGAAGCGCACCGCCCAGAACGTGGTCTCCAGTGGCATTTGCACAGTGCCACCGCCCGACAGTGCATTGAAGACCCGCTCGGCCTCGGCAATGCTGTCGACGTTGAGTGAAATCGAGCAGGCACTCATTTTATCCACGGGGCGATCCGGTGTGGTGTCCGATCCCATGATCGCCTGATCGCCCACGATCAGGCGGGTATGGATGATCAGGTTGTGCAGATCCTTGGGGACATGCTCGGCGGCCGGCGTTTCGCCGAAGGTCAGCATGGCTTCGCTCTGGCCTTGCAGGCACTTCGCGTAGAACGTGAAGGCCGCTTTGCAGTCGCCGTTGAAGATAAGGTAGGGATTGATTTTCATGGTCGGCTCCAGGTGCTCAAGTACATACATCGGTTTGGACGCCGGTTTTTTCGGCGAATTCCGATTGTGTCGAGCCAACAAGCAAAGCGCTAAATCTTTGTCGAAGCTTGTGTTTCTTTAGATGTTTTTTCAATAGGACGCGCGAGGCTTATCGCCTCCGATGCACGCCGCGGCGCCAGCACACGTTCGATGGCGCCGCTGACCATGCTCTCCAGCAGCTCATCACGTTCCTGCTCGTCCAGCACATGTGGCGTCAGCCAGCTGGGAGCGCTGTTGAGCAGGGCGCCAATGGCATGCCCGGCGGCCAGCAGGCCTTGCTCGCTGAAACGCGACTTCGCGCCCAGCATCCTCAGCAACGTGCGCTCGTATTGCTCGCGCAATTGCCGGACCCGAGACTGTTGCTCTTCGTTCAGGCAACCGCTGTCACGCTCCACCAGGCGGAAATGCCAGGGCATCTCCCGATGCAGGTTCAGATGGGCGCGGATCAGGCTGTTGAGTTTGTCGCGCTTGCCCGGGGCTTTTTGCTGGATACGCCCCAGGGTGGCCAGCAGTTCCTCGTAGAACTCCTCAATCAGGTCGAGCAGCAGATGCTGTTTGCTGGGGTAATGGTGATACAGCGAGCCTGGGGAGAGCCCCAGGCACGTCGCGAGTTCACGCATGCCGACCTGGCCGAACCCCTTGCAGGCAAACAGCTCCAGGACCTTGTCCCGGTACTCGGCAAAGCGCGAGCAACGCTCAGGCATAGGCATGGAAGCCGCGCCCCGTTTTGCGTCCCAGGTAACCGGCGGCGACCATTTCCTTGAGCAACGGCGCCGGGCGATATTTGCTGTCGTTGAAACCGTCATAGAAGGCTTCGAGGATCGACAGCAGGGTATCCAGGCCAATCAGGTCCGCCAGGGCCAACGGGCCGATAGGCTGATTGCAGCCCAGGCGCATGCCGGCGTCGATGTCTTCGGCGCTGGCCAGGCCTTCCTGGAACACCAGGATCGCTTCGTTGATCATCGGCACCAGGATCCGGTTGACCACGAAACCCGGACGGTTACCCGCGGTAATCGCGGTTTTGCCGAGGGTGGTCGCCATGTCCAGCGCCAGTTGGTGGGTCGCGTCACTGGTTTGCAGGCCGCGGATGACTTCGATCAGGCCCATCACCGGCACCGGGTTGAAGAAGTGCAGGCCGATGAAACGTTCAGGCTGGCTGACACTGGCGGCGAGTTGGGTGATCGACAGCGACGAGGTATTGGAGGCAATGACGCATTCGTTGCTGACCTGCGCGGCGATCTGTTGCAGCACACGCAGTTTCAGGTCGAGATTTTCAGTGGCCGCTTCGATGACCAATTGCGCGTCACGCAGGACACTGTAATCGGTGCTGGTGCGGATGTTGTCGAGGGTGGCCTGTTTCTGCTCTGGCGTCAGTGTTTCCTTGGCGATCTGCCGGTCCAGGTTTTTGCCGACCGTTGCGACGGCTTTTTGCAAAGCGCTTTCCGAAATGTCGAGCAAGGTCACGTTGAAACCGGCCATGGCGCAGACTTGCGCGATGCCGTTGCCCATGGTGCCCGCACCGATCACCCCGATGTTTTGCAGATTCATCTTCCCATCCTTCGATCAAGCCCTGCGATACCTTGGCCGCGACGGCGGCCGAAGGCGTACTATTGCCGCGAGTCTAGAGCCGGCAGGGCGGTTGTCCTATGCCAAAACTGTTCAACGGCACTGATGTTTTTTGCCATTCGGGTGATGAGAGAGAAGCGAACCAATGCGGGAAAAGGACTCGGTTGCCGCCTATTTCGTGCAGGCAATGATCCATGGGCTGAGGGATGATCCGCAGCGCGTGACGGCCGTGCTCGAACAGGCGGGCATTGATCCGGCGGTCATGCACCAACCCACGGCGCGGGTGCCGGCCAACGCGTTTGCGGCGTTGTGGCTGATTCAGATCCGCGAGCTCGACGATGAATTTTTCGGGCTCGACTCCCATGGCATGCCGCCGGGTAGTTTCGCCCTGATTTGCCGTGCCCTGATTCAGGAACCCGATCTGCACAAGGCCATGCGTCAGTGCCTGGCCAACTTCGGGTTGTTCCTGCGCGACTTTCGCGGCTCGCTGGCGGTGCGTGGCAAGCGTGCGGTGATCAGCCTGGAAACCCGCTCGACGGACAACGATGCCAGTCGGTTTGGTGAAGAAACCTTCCTGGTGTTGATGATCAGTCTGCTGTGCTGGCTGGGCGGGCGGCGCATTCCCATTGACCGCGCGGACTTCCGCCATTCGCGCCTGTCGCTGGGTGACGACCGTCTGCTTTGGGGGCCCAACCTGACCTTTGGTGCCGAGCGCACCGAAATCGAATTTGCCAGCCACTACTTGCGCCTGCCCGTGGCTCAGGACCTCGCGTCGTTGAAAGTGTTTCTGCGTACCGCGCCGCAATGGCTGGTGATCCGTTTCCGTAACCAGCATGGCCTGGCATCCCAGGTTCACCAGCGTTTGCGCGGCAGTCATTACAGTGAGTGGCCGACGTTGCAGGCCTTTGCCCTGGAACAGCACCTGAGCCCCAGCACCTTCCGCCGCAAACTGGAGCGTGAAGGCTGTTCCTATCAGGAGATCAAGGACGAAGTACGCCGTGGCGTGGCCTTTGAGCAATTGCGTCAGAGCGATGCGAGCATCAGCGATATCGCCGAGCAACTGGGATTCCAGGAACCCAGCGCCTTCCATCGGGCGTTCAAGAAGTGGACCGGGGAAAGCCCGGGGCGCTATCGGGCCCGTTATCAGGGGGAATAGAGCGTAGAGATCGCGAAACCTCAGGAGTCCTGCGAGCCAGCCAGGGTCCAGGCGGTGATCGATGAGATTGTCGCGGGGTTCGTCGGGAGCGGCGAATAACCTGTAGGCGCGAGCTTGCTCGCGATGGCGTCGTGTCATTCAACAATGATGTCGTCTGGCACTCCGCAATCGCGAGCAAGCTCGCTCCCACATGGATCTGTCATGGCATTTCCGGCAGTTCCTGTGGGCGCAGGTCGAACACCAGCACTTCAGCATCCACACCGTTGCTCAAGGTCAGCACCTGTTCATCACGAACCCGAACACCGTCGCCTTCCTGCAACAACACACCGTTGAGTTCAACGCTGCCCCGGGCCACGTGCACATAGGCGTAGCGGTTGGCGGCGAGCTCCAGGGTGGCGCTTTCCTTGCCGTCGATCAGGCCGGCATACACCCGTGCATCCTGACGCACCTTGAGTGAACCCTTGGCGCCGTCCGGCGAGATGATCAGTTGCAGGCGTCCGCGTTTCTTCTGGGGGCTGAAATGCTCTTGCTGATAACGCGGTTTGGCGCCGCTGACGTCGGGCACGATCCAGATCTGCAGGAAGTGCACCGGCCGGGTGCCGGAGTGGTTGAACTCACTGTGGGCCACGCCGCTGCCTGCGCTCATCAGTTGCACGTCGCCGGGGCGGATCACCGAACCGGTGCCCAGGGTGTCCTTGTGTTCCAGGGCACCTTCAAGCACATAGGAGAAAATCTCCATGTCGCGGTGCGGGTGCTGGCCGAAGCCTTTGCCGGCGGCGACGCGGTCGTCGTTGATCACCAACAGGTCAGAAAACCCCTGCTCTTTCGGGTTGCGATAGTTGGCGAAGGAAAAGGTATGGAAGGACTTCAACCAGCCGTGATTGGCCAGGCCACGATCCGAGGCTTTGCGAAGAGTCAGCATGATGAAATCTCCTGTGGGGACGTGAATTTGTCCGAGTGAGGAGAAGGTTAATATTTACCGTTAGATGCAATAAGTAGATGGAAATTGAAATACTGTCTCGATCAGGTTGACAGTTTGTGGGTGCGAATCAGCTATTCTTTTCCGACCTTTGCGTCGTACTTGGCCATAATGCACAGCACCGAAACCTGTGGGAGCGAGCTTGCTCGCGATAGCAATTTTCCAGTCACCTCATCTGTTGAATGTGATACTGCCATCGCGAGCAAGCTCGCTCCCACAAAGGGCCAGTGCTCGACAGACCGACCTTATTTGATCCCAGTGAATTCCAATCCATGAAAACCGTGGCAATGGTGCTGTTTCCCGACTTTCTCCTGCTCGACATGGCCGGGCCCATGGAAGTGTTTTCCATCGCCAATCGTTATCTGAAACCCGACGATCACTATGTGCTGTCGACCATCGGCACCGAGCCCGGCGCACTGCGGGCGTCCAACGGGGTGAGCGTGCACGCTGACCGGCACATCGACCAGGCCTGCGAAGGTTTTGACTTGCTATTGGTGCCCGGTGGACCCGGTGCCTACAACGAAAGGCATCCGCCATTGCTCGACTGGCTCCGGCACAACGTCGGCCGGTCCGCCGCTTATGGCTCGATCTGCACCGGGGCGTTCGTGTTGGGCCATGCCGGTTTGCTCGACGGCTATCGCGTCACCACCCACTGGCACTACACCGAGCGGCTGATCAAGGGCTTTCCAAAGGCGAGCGTCGAGACCGATCAGATCTTCGTCCAGGACCGCAACCTGATCACGTCCGGTGGCGTCACCGCCGGGATCGACCTGGCCTTGTCGGTGGTGGCCCAGGACCATGGCAAAAAGGTCGCCCAGGACGTGGCCAAGGTGTTGCTGGTGGTCATGAAGCGCCAGGGCGGGCAGGCGCAGTTCAGCCCTTTGATGGCGGCGGTGGCCCCTCACGAAACGGCGATTACCCGGGTGCAGAACCATGTGCTTGAACATCTCGATGAAACCTACAGCATCGAGCGCATGGCCGGTCTGGCCAACATGAGCCCGCGGCATTTCGCCAGGGTGTTCGCCCGGGAAGTGACCATGACGCCGATGGAGTTTCTGCAAAGCGCACGCATCGATTGCGCCAGGAACCTGCTGGAAACCAGCGAGTTACCGCTCAAGACAGTGGCCTTCAAAAGCGGCTTCGGCAGCGTGCGGCACATGCGTTTTCTGTTCAGTGAAAAGCTTGGCCTGACCCCGACCCAATACCGCGAGCAGTTCAGCTAGCGCGTATGTCCGTCATGCGCACCGCAATGGCCGTGACGCTCCCCCCGTGGCAGTTGTACCGTCACCGAGGCCTGCCAAGATACCGCTGAACTCATTGCAAGGACGGTGCGGAGCCTGGGCTGGAAACCAGGATTGCCGCGGGTGACAGCGCATGAACAGCCTCAGCGATTTGAACAGCGAAGCGGTGCTGCAATTCGGGCCCTACGCTTTCCACCTCAGTCAGCGACTGGTGCTGGAGGGCGATCGACCGCTGCGCCTGGGCGGTCGCGCCCTTGACGTGTTGCAGGTGCTGGTCGAACACGCAGGCTCGGTGGTCAGCAAGGAGGAGTTGATTGCGCAGGTCTGGCCGCGCTCCGTGGTCGAAGAGATCAACCTGCGGGTACACATTGCCGCCCTGCGCCGAGCCCTGGGCGACGGGCAGAACGGCCAGTGCTACATCGTCAACATTCCCCAGCGCGGCTACAGTTTTGTCGCCCCGGTACAGCATTCGCCGCAGCCCGTAGCGTTCCCGAGCGAGACCGTAAAAAAGCCCCTGCACAACCTGCCGGCGCGGCTCACACCGATCACCGGGCGCGATGCGGTTGTCGGCAGCCTGGTGCGGCAGTTGCCGGTGCGCCGATTCATGACCCTGGTCGGGCCTTGCGGGATCGGCAAGACCACCGTGGCGCTGCGCGTGGCCGAACTGTTGTTGCAGCACTATCGGCACGGCGTGTGGCTGGTGGACCTCGCGGCGATCGATGACCCCGCGCAAGTGACCGATCACCTCACCCGAACCCTTGGGCTGGAGGTCGGCACCACGCTCGAGGCGCTGGCGCAGCGGCACGCCTTGTTGGTCCTGGACAACTGCGAGCACCTGCTCGAACGCTGCCGGACGTTGATCGAAACACTGCTGGCTTCGCTGCCGCGGCTGTCGATCCTCGCCACCAGCCGCGAGCCGCTCAAGGCGGCGGGCGAAACCTTATTGCGTCTGCCACCGCTGGCGGTGCCGCCGGCGTCAGCGCTGCGCAGCGTCGCCGAGGTCATGGGCTATTCGGCGGTGCAGTTGTTCGTCAGCCGTGCCCGAACTCGTCAGCAAGGGTTCACCCTGCGCGAGCAAGACCTCAAGACCGTACGGGAAATCTGCCGGCGCCTCGACGGCCTGCCGCTGGCGATTGAATTGGCGGCGGCGCAAATCGATGCGCTGGCGCTGGTGGGGTTGCAAGCGCAACTCGATAACTGTTTTCAGTTGCTGTCCCAGGGTCGCCGCACGGCCGTGCCCCGGCACCAGACGCTCAAGGCTGCGCTGGACTGGAGCTACGAACGGTTGAATCCGCTGGAACAATCCGTGTTGCAGCAGCTTGCGGTGTTCAAGATGGCCTTCACCCAGGACGCCGCGATAGGCGTGATCAGCGGCGACGCGTTGCCGGTCGCCGAGCTGATCGAGGTGCTGGACAACCTCACACTCAAGTCACTGCTGTCCCAGGAGCAGGGCGGCGGTGTGACCCGCTACCGCTTCCTCAACACCACCCGCACCTACGCCCTGGAAAAACTCGAACTCAGTGGTGAGTTGCGCACCCTTGAAACGCGTTATGCCGGTTACGTCAGTCAGACGCACCGACCTTCAGGCGGGCAGGTGGCATTGCAACTCGTCGAGTAGCCGGCGAACGGTCATCAAGTCGGGCGTGGCGAAACCTTCGGTGTAGCGCTGGTAGATCGGGGCCAGCAATTGATGCGCCCGTTGGGGATTGCCCTGACGCTGCCACAACTGCGCCAGTGAGGTGGCGCTGCGCAGTTCCCAGGCCAGTGCACCCTGGGCTTTTGCCACGTTGAGTGCCTTGAGCAGCACGGTTTCTGCCGTCGCGGCTTTTACCGGGCAATCGGTTGCCAGCAATTTCGTGGCCCTGGCCCGCAGAATCTCTGCCGTGCTCCAGTCCGAAACACCGCTTTGCGCACGTTCGAGCAGGTCATCGTCGACACAGGTCGAATCCAGCGTGACCATGATGTCCTTGATCAAACCGACGCTCTGCCGACTGATTGGCTGCACATCGGCGCCGCCGATCACCCGCGCGTAGTGTTGCGCCCAGTCATGGAACAGCAGCACCGAGTGTTTCTGCGCCTGTTGCAGCAGCAGGCGCAGGAGTTCGCGGGCGCTGCGGGTGTCTCCGTTGTAGTGAGCGATCAGGCAGCCGGCGAGCGCCAGGGTGTAGCAGATCGACGTGCCGTGGTTGATCTGCAGCGCGATGTCCAGCGCCTGCCGGGCTGCGCGCCAGGCCTGTTCCGGTTGGCCTTGCAGCCAGAGGATGCGCGCGTGGATGGTCAGCGCCGCGACACTCTGGTCGTATTGCACGCCAAAGCCATGGGTGAAACGGTTGAGATGACCACTGTGGGCCATGCGTTGCAGCACCTGTTCGGCATGCTCCCCAGCCTGTCGCTGGTCGCCGCAGAAGTGCAGGGCGAGCACCCGCAATCGATGCATGCTCAGGGACATCAGGGCGTCGTCATGCAGCCCCAGTCGATCGAATTGCCGGCTCTGTTCCAGGGCCATCTGGTATTGGCCGCAGCTGAGATTGACCGCCAGGTGCCCGGAAATCGCCCGCAACTGACCGGCCACATCGTTGAGTCGGCTGGCCAGGGTTCTGGCGCTGACAAAAGCGCCAATGGTTTCGGCGCTGGCGCCTTGGGCGTGGTAACAGGCACTGCCCAGGGCCAGCTTGAGGGCCATCTGCAAGCGCGGGCAAGGTTCGGCAGACTGCTCAAGCAAAGCCAGGGCCTTGCGCACATAACCGCCGTGCTCCTTGAGCAGTGACAACTCCTGCCACAGGGGCGTGGACGTCGCGGCCAGGCGGATCGCCAGTGCCTGCGGCCCTTGCGCGTGCAAACCCCAATCGAGGGCCGCGCGGATGTCCTCCAGGGCCCGGCCATAGCGCTCGAGCCACAGGCCGGTCGAGGTTTTCTCCCAGTCGTCCTGCGCCTGTTGCATCAGCGCCAGGCAACGCTCGGCATGGCGCTCCCGCGTGCCGGGCAGGTCGGTGGTTTGCCCGAGTTTTTCCAGGGCATAGCCGCGGGTGGTATCGAGCAGGCGGTAGTAAACATCCTCGTCGCCCACCTCCACATTCAACAGCGACTTGGCGACCAGTTGGGTGATCGAGCCGAACACTTCGCGGGGTTCGATGTGTTCGCCGACAATCACCGCCGCTGCCGACTCCAGGGTGAAGCTACCGCGAAACACGCTCAGTCGACGCAGGCAGGTCTTTTCGCAGGCGTTGAGCAGCTCGAAGCTCCAGTCCAATGTCGCGCGCAGGGTCTGATGGCGCGCCAGGGGCGTCTGGCAGGGCTGGGTCAACACCCGGAAGCTGTTTTGCAGTTGCGCCAGCAAGCCGGGCAATCCGAAGTTGCCCACTTGCGCCGCCGCCAGTTCGATGGCCAGTGGAATGCCGTCCAGTCGGTGGCAGATGTCGATCAACAGCGGCAGTTCATCGTCCGTCAGTTCAAAGTTGTCATGGCTGGCCATGGCCCGCTCGACAAACAGTTGCAGGGCGGAAAAGGTCATGGCCTGGGCGCGGTCGAGGACGGCGATGGGCGGCGGGCAGTCGAGTGATTCCAGGCGCTGGACGAATTCCCCTTCGGCCCGCAGGCTCTCGCGGCTGGTGGCGAGAATATGCACGTGCGGCGCACCGCGCAGAATGTTTTCGCAGAGCTGGGCGATGGCGTCGACCAGGTGTTCGCAGTTGTCGATGACCAACAGCATTTGCCTGTCGCGCAGACAGTCGGCAAGACCGCTCAGGGGGGCGTCGTCGTGCAGGGCCAGTTCGAGCAACGTCGCCAGGTGGCCGTCGATCATCAGCGGGCAGTTGATCGGGGCCAGGTCCAGCAGGCGAATGCCGTCCCGGTAGCGACCGATCATTTGTTCGGCGACCCGCAGGGCCACGGTGGTCTTGCCGATGCCACCGGGGCCGACGAGGGTGATGAAGCGCTGGCGCGGCAGTTGCTCCATCAGGTTGTCGACCAGCGTCTGCCGGCCGATCATGCGCGTGCGGCGCACCGGCAGGTTATGCCGGCTCGGCGCGGAGGCCACGGGCGCCGGCGGTTGCTCGATCTGCTCCAGTGAGTGCGGTGCGACGAAGCTGTACCCGCGCTGGGCCACGGTGACGATGTAGCGCTGGCCGGCCTGACCGTCGCCGAGCGCCTTGCGCAACGCGGCCATGTGCACCCGCAGGTTGATGTCTTCGACCACGTTGTTGGGCCAGACCCGGGCGATCAACTGCTGCTTGCTGACCACGTTGCCGGCGTGCTCAAGCAGGATCAACAGGATGTCCATGGCGCGCCGGCTCAGGCGCAAAGGCTGGTCGGCCTCCATCACCAGGCGTTGGCCGGGGTAGACCCGGTAGGGACCGAAATGCACAGCCTGTTCGGGGGAAAGGGTCAACGAGTCGCTCCTGCTGCATCCGTCTAGTACGCGGTTTTCGAGCATATTCCTCAGGTTTTTTACCCAGCGCAATGCGGCGCCCGGGTGACTGATGGGGCAGGCATTGACTCTAGCGTATCGGCCAGCGGCTGTCGGTCCCGAAAACATTGGGTGCGACAGATGGGCAGGACTTGCCGGGGCTTTTTGCGCGCCAAGGAAAATTAACAACGTTTAACTCGTCCTGCGTCCGCTCTGCGCCAAAACTCTCATGCAAGGGGTTCACCAATCGCAAGGAAAGAGCAATGAGCAACGTGGTGGTGGTCTATCACAGTGGCTACGGGCACACCCGGGTCATGGCCGAAGCCGTGGTCGCGGGCGTGGAACGGCACCTGGGCAGCACCTGCCAGTTGATCCCGGTCGAGGAAGTGGACGAGCACTGGGCGCGGCTGCACAACGCCGACGCCATCATCTTCGGCGCGCCGACCTACATGGGCAGCGCCTCGGCGGCCTTCAAGGCGTTCATGGAGGCCACGGCGGCGTTCTACCTGACCCAGCCCTGGCGCGACAAACTCGCGGCGGGCTTCACCAATTCCGGCAGCCTGTGCGGCGACAAGCTCAACACCTTGCTGCAGATGGCGGTGTTCGCCGCCCAGCACTCGATGATCTGGGTTGGCCTCGACCTGTTGCCGGCACGCTCCAGCACCGGCGCGTTCAACGGCCAACTCAATCGCCTGGGCAGCTCACTGGGCGCCATGGCCCAGTCGAATGTCGAGCAATCCCCCGACGATGCCCCACCGCCCGAGGATCGCTGCACCGCCGCGCACCTGGGCGAGCGGGTGGCGCGCCTGGCCGATCGCATGAACCCGTTACCGGTTTGATTCACCCCCCCCAACCCTCGTTAAGGAGGCATCACCCATGAGCACCTTCACTACCCGCGACGGCGTCGAGATCTACTACAAGGACTGGGGCACCGGTCAGCCGGTTGTCTTCAGTCACGGCTGGCCGCTGAACGCCGACAGCTGGGAATCGCAGATGATCTTCCTGGCCTCCAAGGGCTACCGGGTCATCGCCCACGACCGTCGCGGTCATGGGCGCTCCAGCCAGCCGTGGTCGGGCAATGACATGGACCATTACGCCGACGACCTGGCGCAGTTGATCGAGCTGCTCGATCTGCAAAACGCCGTGCTGTTCGGCTTCTCCACCGGCGGTGGCGAGGTGGCGCGTTACATCGGTCGCCACGGCACCGGCCGGGTGGCCAAGGCCGGGCTGATTTCCGCGGTGCCACCGCAGATGCTCAACACCGAAGCCAACCCCGGCGGCCTGCCGCTGGAAGTCTTCGACGGCATCCGCCAGGCCTCGTTGGTCGACCGTTCGCAGCTGTACATCGACCTCGCCAGCGGCCCGTTCTTCGGCTTCAACAAACCGGACGCGAAACCGTCCCAGGGCATGATCGACTGGTTCTGGATGCAGGGCATGATGGCTGGCCACAAGAACGCCTATGACTGCATCAAGGCATTCTCGGAAACCGACTTCACCGAAGACTTGAAGAAGTTCGACGTGCCGACCCTGGTGGTGCATGGCGATGCGGATCAGGTCGTGCCGTACGAAGCGGCGGGCGTTTCTTCCGCCAAATTGGTGAAGGGCTCGACCCTGAAGATTTACCCGGGCGCCCCTCACGGTTTGACCGACACCCACAAGGACCAGCTCAACGCTGACCTGTTGGCGTTCTTGAAAGGTTAAAAAGCCGGATCAAAAGATCGCAGGCTTCGCCAGCGCCTACACGTTAGCGTGCATGCCCGTAGGAGCTGCCGAAGGCTGCGATCTTTTGCTTTTAAGGCCATGCACCACCTGACAGCGCCAGGCAAACGGGTTGATGCCTTCGCTGCGGGTGAAGATGTGGCAGAAGTGCGCCTGATCGCAGAAGCCGCATTCGAGGCTGATCTGCGTGAGGCTCAGGCCGGTGTACTGGATCAATTGCTTGGCCAGGGCAATGCGCTGCTGGCGAATCCAGTCCTGTGGCGAGAGGCCAGTGCTGCACTTGAACGCGCGGGAGAAGTGACTGCGCGAGAGGGCGCAAGCCTGTGCCAGTTCGGTGACTTCCAGGCTGTCGCCCAGGCGTTCGAGGATCAGTTGTTTAACCCGTTCTTCGCGCTGTGGGCTGAGACCGCCGGTGTTTTTCTTTGGCACCGGCGTGAATGACGCGGGGGCGGCATTTTGCTGAACGTGAGCCATGGCGAATGTCCGTGTCGGTAGGCTTCATTCTTGGACCCGAAGGCTCTGGCTTGCGAGTTAATCGTTGTTAATTCCTCGTTCATCGCGGGAAGTCTTGGGTAAAGTCAGACACAATCCTCATCCTCGCGCCTGGCCGAACACACACACAAGGAACCCGTGCCAATGAACCGTAACGATCTGCGTCGCGTCGACATGAACCTGCTGGTGATTTTCGAAGCCCTGATGTTCGAAAAGAACCTGACCCGCGTCGCGGAAAAACTGTTCATGGGCCAACCGGCGGTGAGCGCCGCGCTGGGGCGTTTGCGCGATCTGTTCGACGATCCGTTGCTGCTGCGCAACGGTCGCGGCATGGAGCCTACGGCGCGCGCGTTGGCGATTCTCAAGGAGTTGCAACCGGCGATGGATACCATTTCCGGGGCTGTGAGCCGGGCCAAGGAATTCGATCCGGCGACCAGTTGCGATGTGTTCCGTATCGGGCTGTCGGACGATGCCGAGTTCGGTTTGTTTCCACCGTTGCTGCGTCAGTTGCAAGAGGAAGCACCGGGCATTGTCGTGGTCGTGCGGCGGGCCAATTACCTGTTGATGCCGACGCTGCTGGCGTCGGGGGAAATCTCGGTGGGCGTGAGTTACACCACGGATCTGCCGGCCAATGCCAAGCGCAAGAAGCTGCGCGATATTCCCTGCAAAGTGCTGCGCGGCGACACTCGGCCGGGGACGCTGACCCTGGATGAGTACTGCGAGCGGCCCCATGCGATGGTGTCGTTCTCGGGGGATTTGAGCGGCAATATCGACCTGGACCTGGCGAAGGTCGGGCGTAGTCGTCGGGTGGTGCTGGGGGTGCCGCAGTTCAGTGGGTTGCGGGCGTTGCTCGCCGGTACCGAGATGATTGCCACCGTGCCGGATTATGCGGCGTGTGCGTTGGTCGAGGGCTGCGGGTTGCGCGCTGAGGATCCGCCGTTCGAGATTGAGGCGGCGCAGTTGTCGATGGCCTGGAGCGGGGTGCATGACAATGATCCGGCGGAGCGGTGGTTGCGGTCGCGGATCGGTCAGTTCATGTCTTTGGCTTTGGATGTTTCTTAGGGGGTGACCTTGGCGGCCTTTGGGCCGACCAGGCTGCTTTTTTTGATTGAGTACATATCCGTTGCTGCGGTAACGGCGGCTGGCGGTTTCGCCCTTACGGCGAGTCCCTTTGGCAAACGCCCCAAAGGAACCAAAGGTCTCGCCCCTTACGTACGGCCCCTCGCTTAGGCTCGGCGTTCCTTCGCTGCGGTATTCATCCGGGGGCATTGCCCTCCGGTCGGCTTCGCTTCGACCTACATGCAATGGGTTCGACTGCGTCGAACGGCGCTGCGCGCCAATCCCCGGATGAACACCTCCGTTCAGCCTCCCGAGGGGGCGGGTGGATCAAGATCAAAAGCTGCAGGCGAGCTAACGCTCGGCCTGATGAGTGGTGAGAAGCGTGGGTGTACGCCGATCTGCTTTTGCTCTTCTGTAGGAGCGAGCTTGCTCGCGAAGGCGGCCTGACAGCCGACCAATTACTTGCAGATGTACTCAGCACCTGTGGGAGCGAGCTTGCTCGCGAAAGCGGCCTGCCAGCCGACCAATTACTTGCAGATGTACTCAGCACCTGTGGGAGCGGGCTTGCTCGCGAAGGCGGCCTGCCAGCCAACCAATTACTTGCAGATGTACTCAGCACCTGTGGGAGCGGGCTTTATCGCGAAGGCGGCCTGCCAGCCAACCAATTACTTGCAGATGTACTCAGCACCTGTGGGAGCGAGCTTGCTCGCGAAGGCGGCCTGCCAGCCAACCAATTACTTGCAGATGTACTCAGCACCTGTGGGAGCGAGCTTGCTCGCGATAGCGGCCTGCCAGCCAACCAATTACTTGCAGATGTACTCAGCACCTGTGGGAGCGAGCTTGCCCGCGAAGGCGGCCTGACAGCCAACCAATTACTTGCAGATGTACTCAGCACCTGTGGGAGCGAGCTTGCTCGCGAAGGCGGCCTGCCAGCCGACCAATCTCTCGCAGACATACGCTGATCCACTGTAGGAGTGAGCCTGCTCGCGATAGCGGTGGATCAGTCAACACCAATGCCGGATGTAATGCCGCCATCGCGAGCAAGCTCGCTCCCACAGGGAATGTGCCGCGTTCCGACAACCCTGTTTAAAAGCCGTCAGCCTTGTTTCCTGAAAGCCACACCGCCTTGCGTCGTTGCCTACAACTACGCCAGAATCCGCCGGCTTGTGCGTCTTGGCCCTTATCTCTAACGTTCTGCGCGTCGCTGCCCATTCAGCGATCGGGTTTAGCAGCTCGGTAAATTTCAAGGCTCGCCAGTGTCACCTCAAGATCATTTCGGTCTGCAATTTGGTGGCTGTGCGTGGGGCACTTCGGTGCGCCGGGTTCCTTGATCCCTGGTCTGCTAACCCGCGTACAGCCGCCACCCAATTCGTTTAGCAGCGACCTGTGGCGGCTCCATTGATCAAGGAGCTTGGCCATGTGCAAACCCACCCCCAATCCCCCAAAAGATCCGGATCTACCGCGCAACCCCAGCACGATGTTTGTCATCGCCCCCGACATCAACACCGAAACGCTTTTGGCCCACGCCTGCGAATCCCTGGCCTCGGCCAGCATCATGGCCAGTGACCTTGCGGGGTTTCTGCAAAGCCCTCATCGCAACGCGCTGCTGGGGATTGCGCAGATCATCATGCTGGGCGAGCTGGCGGTGAACCGGGCGCTGGATAATCTCGACCCGCAGGAATAACCCGGTAGAAGCAACAACAAATAAACCTGTGGGAGCGAGCAAGTTCGCTCCCACAGGGATCTGTGTCGATGGGCAGTTCTCAGTCCACACCGCAAACAGAGCACGTACATTCAATTTTTCCTCCACCCGTCCCGGCACTATCGAATCCAGTCCCGGCGCATCGACGCCGGTGGTTTTTCATTTGTGCGGGTAGGCCATGGACGCTTCGCGACGCGATGATCGGGCGCAAGACTGGGGGCTGCTGTTCCTGCGGGTCAGCGGCGGGTTGTTGCTGTTGTGGGTGCACGGTTTGCCCAAGCTGCTGCACTACAGTGCCGAGCTGCAAAACATCGAAGACCCTTTCCACCTGGGCGCGAACCTGACGCTGCTGCTGGCGATTTTTGCCGAGGTGGTGTGCCCGCTGCTGATCGTCGCCGGGTTGCTGGCGCGTCTGGCGTGTTTGCCTATTCTGTTTTTGCTGTGGGTGTCGATGTTGGTCGTGCATCCGCAGTGGACCCTCTTCGAAGGCCAGTTCGGCTGGCTGTTGCTGATCGTGTTCACCAGCATTTTCATCGCCGGGCCGGGACGGCTGGCGCTCAATGTCCGTTTCGCCGGAGCCTTGCGTTATGTCTGAATCCAATCACCGTGAGCCGGCCAGTCCCGGGCCTGATGAGGTGGTGACCCTGATCGTCAAGCACCGGGTCAAGGCCGGTTTTGAAGTGCCTTACGAAGCCTGGCTGCGCAACATCGTCAAGGTGGCCGCGCAGAACGTCGGGCACCTGGGCGTGGACGTGGTGCGCGGCAAGCACGCCGGCCTCGACACCTACACCAGTGTGCTGCGCTTTTGCTCGACCGAGGCGATGCAGCGCTGGCTCGATTCGCCGCAACGCCAGGAACTGGTCAACGAAGCCGCGCCGATGCTGGCCGATGGCGACCAGACCGAGGTCAATCCGGTCAACGAGTTCTGGTTCTCGCCCCAGGCCGAGGCCGGTACGCCACCGCCGCGCTGGAAGCAGGCCGTGGTGACGCTGCTGGTGATCCTGCCGCACACCTTGCTGGTGCCGCTGCTCTGGGGGCCACTGCTACGGCTAAACGCATTTCTTTCCAATTACGTGGTGGCCACGTTCCTGATCACCCTGACCATCGTGCTGTCGGTGGTTTACATCTTCATGCCCATGGCGACGCGCCTGTTCGCGCCCTGGCTGTCTCCCTCAACATTGCACGAGGAACCGTGATGAACGCCGATCTGATTCTGTTCAATGGTCAATTCCATACCGTTGACCGTGAGAAACCGCTCGCCAGCGCCGTGGCGATCAGCGACGGGCGTTTTGTCGCGGTCGGCAGCGATGCCCAAGCCATGGCCCTGCGTGGCTCGAACACCCAGGTGATCGACCTCAAGGGCCGCTGCGTGATCCCCGGGCTCAACGACTCGCACTTGCACCTGATCCGTGGCGGCCTGAACTACAACCTGGAACTGCGTTGGGAAGGTGTGCCGTCACTGGCCGATGCCTTGCGCATGCTCAAGGAGCAGGCCGACCGCACGCCGACGCCGCAGTGGGTGCGGGTGGTCGGTGGCTGGAACGAATTCCAGTTCGCCGAAAAGCGCATGCCGACCCTGGCGGAGCTCAACCAGGCGGCACCGGACACGCCGGTGTTCGTGCTGCACCTGTACGACCGCGCCTTGCTCAACCGTGCTGCGTTGCGTGTCGCCGGTTACACCCGCGACACGCCGAACCCGCCGGGTGGCGAGATCGTGCGAGACGCAAACGGCGAGCCGACCGGCATGCTGGTGGCGCGGCCCAACGCGATGATTCTGTACTCGACCCTGGCCAAGGGGCCGAAGCTGCCGCTGGAGTATCAGGTCAACTCGACCCGTCAGTTCATGCGCGAACTCAATCGCCTGGGTCTGACCAGTGCCATCGATGCCGGCGGCGGTTTCCAGAATTACCCGGACGATTACCAGGTGATCGAACAGTTGGCTAAGGACGAGCAACTGACCGTGCGCATCGCCTACAACCTGTTCACCCAGAAGCCCAAGGAAGAATTGACCGACTTCAAGAACTGGACCGGCAGCGTGAAGCTGCACCAGGGCGACGATTTCCTGCGGCACAACGGCGCCGGGGAAATGCTGGTGTTCTCGGCGGCGGATTTCGAAGACTTCCTCGAACCGCGCCCGGACCTGCCGCAAACCATGGAAGCCGAGCTGGAGCCGGTGGTGCGCCACCTCGTCGAACAACGCTGGCCGTTCCGTTTGCACGCCACCTACAACGAATCCATCAGCCGCATGCTCGACGTGTTCGAGAAGGTCAACCGCGATATTCCGTTCAACGGCTTGCCATGGTTTTTCGACCACGCCGAAACCATCACCCCGCAGAACATCGAGCGGGTAAGGGCGCTGGGGGGCGGCATTGCGATTCAGGATCGCATGGCGTTCCAGGGTGAATACTTCGTCGAGCGTTACGGCGCCAAAGCGGCCGAAGCCACGCCACCGATCAAACGCATGCTGGCCGAAGGTGTGCCGGTGGGCGCCGGTACCGACGCGACGCGGGTGTCGAGCTACAACCCGTGGACCTCGCTGTACTGGATGGTCAGTGGCCGCACCGTCGGCGGTATGGAGTTGCACGCCGAAGGTCTTTCACGCCTGACGGCGCTGGAACTGTTCACCCACGGCAGCGCCTGGTTCTCGTCGGAGCAAGGCAAGAAGGGCCAGATCAAAGTCGGGCAACTGGCCGACGTCGCCGCCCTCAGTGCGGACTTTTTCAGCGTCGATGAAGAGGCGATCAAGTGGATCGAGTCGGTGTTGACCGTGGTCGGCGGCAAAGTGGTGTACGGCGCCGGTGACTTCGAGAAGCTCGGGCCGGCCAGCGTGCCGGTGCTGCCGGACTGGTCGCCGGTGGTGAAGGTGCCGGGCCACTGGCGCCCGACGTCGCCGATGCAGGCCCAGGTTCACCATTGCAGCGGCCCGTGCGCGGTGCATTCGCACAGTCATGAACGGGCGCGCCTGTCGAATGCGCCGGTCAGCGATTTCGCCGGTTTCTGGGGCGCCTTTGGCTGTTCGTGTTTTGCCTTCTGACCCATTTATAAAAAGCGCCGGCCCAACAGGTCGGCGTTGACTGCGACAACCATCCATCAAGGAGTTTCCAATGAGCAACGTTCCGTACAAACGCCTGAACAAAGACGATGCCGTGGTCTTGCTGGTCGACCACCAGACCGGTCTGATCTCGCTGGTACAGGATTTCTCGCCCAACGAGTTCAAGAACAACGTGCTGGCGCTGGGCGACATCGCCAAGTTCTTCAAGCTGCCGACCATCCTCACCACCAGTTTCGACAGCGGTCCGAACGGCCCGATCGTGCCGGAGCTCAAGGCGCAGTTCCCGGACGCGCCGTTCATTGCACGCCCGGGCCAGATCAACGCCTGGGACAACGAAGACTTCGTCAAGGCGATCAAGGCCACCGGTCGCAAGCAACTGATCATCGCTGGAGTGGTGACCGACGTGTGCGTGGCGTTCCCGACCTTGTCGGCCATTGCCGAAGGCTTTGAGGTGTTTGTGGTGACCGACGCTTCCGGCACCTTCAACACCACCGTGCAACAAGCGGCCTGGGCACGCATGTCGGCCGCTGGTGCGCACCTGCTGAACTGGTTCTCCGTGGCCTGCGAGCTGCAAGGCGACTGGCGCAACGACATGGAAGGCCTGGCCAACCTGCTGTCCGAGCGCCTGCCGAACTATCGCAACCTGATCAACAGCTACATGAAATTTACTGCGCAGTAATGGTTGTGGCTGCTGGCTTTGGCCCGCAGCCTTTAAAAGATCGCAGCCTTCGGCAGCTCCTACTTCGGAATGTGTTTCCCTGTAGGAGCTGCCGAAGGCTGCGATCTTTTTCTTTCAGCGACTCTGCAACCAACTCAAAAACCCACCTTTCCTGACCGCCACCGGCTTGGCCATCAACGCCATCCGGCTGTTCTGCTGGCGCACCGCTTGCAGCTTGTTCAACGCCCGGTCGACTCCCCGTCGTTGCTCCATGCAACTGCGGGTCAGGGATTTGTCGAGGCGGTAAATGATGCTTGAGGTCATGGCAGTGAACCGTGCCTGGGACGGCGTGTCGGCGAGGATGCTCTGTTCGCCCATGACTTCGCTCGGCCCCATGCGCCCGGCTTCGATCTGCGTGTTGCCGTCGGGGACGGTGGCGCTGACCACGCCGGTGGCGATGACGAACAGGCTGTCCGGCACTTCATCCAGATCCAGCACCACCTCACCGGCCGCGTATTGCTGCGCCACCATGTTCTGGGCCAGGCGATCCCGTTCCTCGGCGTTCAGGGAGCGGAAGATTTTCACTTCATCGAGCAAGGCCCGTGCGCGGGTCGACGGCTCGATCACGCCATCGGGTTGCCGGGAAATGCCTGCCGCTTCGAGGTGCCGATGAGCCAGGTCGAACAGTTGATTGCGCACTTCGCCCTTTTTGCCGAGTTCCGCGATAAAGCCGCTGGCCACGTATTCGGACATGGTTTCACCGGCTTCCTTGAGCACGGCTTTCGGCGCCGGATCGAGCAGCAGACTGCTGCTGCCCTGAAGGGTACGATCCAGGGCGTCGAGTACCCGACGCGGGCGGATGTGGTTGGGCACCTGAATGCTGATCGACACGCCGTGCATATTGAACGGGCGGCTGAGGTTGACGATCTTCGCCTTGGCCGCCACCGAGTTCGGCACCACCGCCGTGCTGCCGGCGCTGGTCAGCAGGTGGGTGGCACGCCAGTCGATGTCCAGCACCTTGCCTTCAATACCGTCGATGGAAACCCGGTCATCGACCTGGTACGGCTTGGTGGTGTTGAGCACGATGCCGGAGAACACGTCGCTCAAGGTGCTCTGCAATGCCAGGCCCACCACGATGGCGACGACGCCGGAGGTCGCCAGTAAACCTTTCACCGGCAGTTCCAGCACGTAGCCGGCGGCGGCCACCACGGCAATCAGGAACACCAGTGCGCCGATGACATCCTGCAGCAGCCGGCCGCTGTGACCGATGCGCCGCATCAGGGCCAGGCCGATCACTTCGGTGAGCACCCGCGCAGCGTACAGCCACCACAGAATCCCCAGTGCCGTGGCCCCCAGCTGCGCCACGCGATCATCGGCAAACAAGGGCGCCTGCAACGGGCTGACGCCGGCGTTGATGAGCACCGCGCTGAACAGCATAAACAGCGCCAGGCGCACACCAACCCGGCTGACGCGATGCTTGAATGGCGCGAGGTGCCAGAGCAGGGCGTCGATGGCCAGCAGCAGGGTGCTCAGGGAAAGCAAATGCTCAAGGAGCAAGGACATGGGGAAACTCCATTTAAATGCTTGCAGCAAACAGATCGCAGATCCTTCGGGGAAGGTGATTTCAGTGCGGTGAACGAAGATTAATGGTGTGCCCGGAAGGGAAAAAGCGGCTATAAAGTGTTTGACTGTCAACCGGGATGTGACAATGAACCCCTTCGAAGATATGCGTATTTTTTGCCAGGTCATGGACTCCGGCAGCTTCACGGCGGCCGCCGATCAACTGGGGCTGTCCAAGCAGTTTGTCAGCCGCCACTTGATGCAACTCGAAGAGCGCCTTGGCGTGCGCTTGCTCAATCGCTCGACCCGGCGACTGGATGTCACGCCGCTGGGGCAGAGCTATTACGAGTCAGCCTTGCGCCTGCTCAGCGAAGTCGAACAAGTGGAGCAGGGCATCGCCGGCCAGACCACCGAGCCACGGGGGACCATTCGGGTGAGTGCGCCGCTGTCGTTCGCACTGGCGCATCTGGGCTGCCTGTTGCCGGTGTTTTTGCAGCGCTATCGCGACGTGACGGTGGAGATGGATTTGAGCGATCGACCCGTGGATTTGCTCGGTGAGGGCTACGACCTGGCGCTGCGCATCGGCACACTGGAAGACTCGACACTGATCGCCCGACGCATTGCCTCCATTGAACGGGTGTACTGCGCAAGCCCGGCGTACCTGACCGAGCGCGGCACACCGCTCAAGCCAGAGGACTTGCACGGTCACGACTGCCTGCCATACGGCCATGGTCGACAGGTGCAATGGCGGTTTGCGGGGCAGGGCAAGCTATTGAGCGTCAATGTCAGCGGGCGGATGCGGGTCAACAACGGTGAATTGCTCAAGGACGCGGCGATCGCCGGGCTGGGGATTACGTATTTGCCAACGTTCATTGTCGGCTCGGCGTTGAAGGATGGACGGCTGGTGGAGGTGCTGGAGGATTTGCGGCCGGAGCCGCTGACGTTGTCGGCGGTCTATCCGCAACACCGGCAGAGTTCGCGGCCGGTGCAGGCGCTGGTCGAGTTCTTGCGCGAGGAACTGGATCAGTCTGAGGGTGGGTTGTAGAGCGGCGGATTGCCTGACTCACATCGGTCACTGTGGGAGCGAGCAAGCTCGCTCCCACAGGGTTTTGTGTCACATGGGAATCAGTGGGGATCAGCTCCTTTTGTCATCACCGGGCTCGGCATGGACACCACGGTCATCGCCGGGCTCGCCATTGGCATGGACACCGCGGTCATCCCCAGGCTCGCCATTGGCATGCACGCCACGGTCATCGCCGATTTCTCCGTTGGCATGGACACCACGGTCATCCCCAGGCTCGCCATTGGCATGAACGCCATGATCGTCGCCGACTTCACCGGACCGATGAACGCCATGGTCATCCCCGGGCTCATCATGGGTGCCGCTGCGTCCTGAGGACGAGGCCGTTCCGGAGTGACTCGAACCGCTGTTGGCACTGCCATGGCCGCTGTTGCTGCCATGGTCGCCACTGTGGCCGCTGCCGCTGTTGCCACCACTGCCGCTTCCACCGTGACTGCCGCCGCCGCCGCCACCACTGCCGCTTCCACCGTGACTGCCGCCACCGCCACCGCCACCGCCACCGCCACCGCCACCACTGCCGCCACCACCACCACCACCACTGCCGCCGCCACCGCCACCGCCACTGCCGCCTCCACCACCACTACCCCCATCCTTGGCCTGAGCACTGGAAACTCCGGACAGGCTGTCCGGAATCAATACGGTAGACGCCGACAGAACCGCGCCAATAGCTACTGCCAGTAAAAGCTTATTGATGAGCATGTCGTTCTCCGTCTTTTAATTCAGATTGGAACGTTGATGAACATTTGCAATGTGCTGCTCTTTTTTTTCCGTGGGAACTCAATGAACAGTTCAACGCACCGATTTATTCGGCGGGAACATTGAAAAAGAATGCAGCGTTCAGCCAGGCCGGTACTAAAGGGTCAGTGAATGCTCGAGGCCAGCTCGAAAATCGGGATGTACATCAGGATCACGATCACCCCGATCAACAGGCCGATGAAGGTCATCAGCAAGGGTTCGAACAGCCGCACGAACCATTCGATCCAGCGGCTGATTTCTTCGTCGTAGAAGTCGGCGCTGCGCTCCATCATCTGCCCGAGGTTGCCGGACTGTTCCCCAGCGCGCAGCAGGCGCAGGGACACGGGGGTCACCAGGTGATTGAGTTCCAGCGCGGCAGAGAGTGATTGCCCCTCGCGCACCCGGTCGCAGGCCTGGTCCAGGCGCGTGCGGGAAGCTACGGTGAGCAGGCCACGGACCATGCCCATGGCGGTGACCAGAGGGATGCCACCTTGCAGCAGAATCCCCAGCGAACGGTAGAAGCGCGCCAGCTCATACATGAAGATGCGCTGGTGCACCGCGGGGAGTTTTTCGATCAGGCGGTCCAGCCCCCGACGAAAGGCCGGCTGGCGCTGGAGCAGGGTGAGGGCGACGATGATGGCCAGCAAGCCACCGAAGAATTCACCCTGGTGGGTGTGCAGGAACATGCCGCTGCTCATCAGGATCTGCGACATCCATGGCAGGTTCGACCCCAGCCCCTCAAACACCAGGCTGAAGCGCGGTACGACATACCCCATCAAAAACAAAACCACGCCACCGCCCACCACCAGCAACAGCAAGGGGTAGATCGAAGCGCTGATGATCTTCTGGCGAACCTCGTCCATGCGCTGGCGATAGCTGACATAGCGGCCCAGGGCATCGCCCACGGCGCCGGTCTTCTCGCTGGACTGGACCAGCGCCACGTACAGCGGCGGGAAAACCGCCGACAGCTGGCTCAGGGCCTGGGAAAACGATTTGCCCTCGTAAAGCAGGCGCACCAGCTCGTTCAAGGTCTTGCGGGCCTGTGGCGCGTTTTCCTTTTCCGCGAGGCTTTCCAGCGCATCGATCAACGGCAGGCCGGCGTTGAGCAGGGTGGTCAGTTCCTGGCTGAACAACACCAGGTTGAACGTCTCGCGCCTGTGCAGGCGCAACGCGCGCCAATGGCGCTCGGCGTGCAGGCTGACCACCCGCAGGCCCTGGTCTTCGGCGATGCGCCTGGCTTCGCTGTGCCCCGGTGCCTCGACGGTCATCGAGACCACACCGGACTTGCCAACGGCCTTGAGGTGAAAGCGCATGGTCGCCATTCCCGTCAGTTCCAGTTGGTGACTTCGGCGTTCTCGCCTTCGCCACCGGGCTGCCCGTCCTTGCCCATGGACAACAGGTCGTACTCGCTGTTTTCACCGGGATAGCGATAGGCGTAGTTGCGGCCCCAGGGGTCCTGCGGGAGTTTTTTCTGCAGGTACGGGCCGGTCCAGCGCGGTTCGTCGGCGGGGGCGGTGACCAGCGCCTGCAAGCCTTGTTCGGTGGATGGGTAATGGCCAACTTCCAGGCGGTAAAGGTCCAGGGCCTTGCTCAAGCCTTCTATCTGCGCCTTGGCCACTTTCACTTCGGAGCGGCCCAGTTGGGCGAAATACTTCGGCGCCACGATGCCGGCCAACAGCCCCAGTACCACCAGCACCACCAACAGTTCGAGCAAGGTGAACCCGCTTTGGGTTCGCCGGGCATAACACAGTCGCTGATTCATGATGACCTCATATCAGTCGGCAGCAGAGTTGCCAAATGTAGTTGCCATGTAATTGCATGCAATTGCCATGCTCACCATTGCTGACCCTGGCGCACCTCCCGTGCTACGGGCCTTCTCACTTACGGCACAGTGCTTGCGTATGGCTGGTGCACGACTGGCCATTGGGGCAATTCCCCCAATTTTCGGGGCCGGGAAGGGGAGGTATAACAATGAAAGCACTCACTACCGGGTTGCTGGGTCTCCTTGTCTTGGCCGGCGCCGCACAGGCCGATGTGTTTGTTTCCGTGGACGCTAAGGGCAACTACGTCCTGTCCAATGTCCACCGTCCCGGACGCCATTATGAACGGGTGATTCGTGAGCCCGATGCGGCGGTGGTCAGCCTCGATCAGCAACCGCAGATGATCGCCGCGCAACCCTATGCCGAGCTGGTGGCGGCGGCGGCCACGGCCAACGAACTGCCGGCGGCGCTGCTGCACGCAGTGATCAAGACCGAATCGAGCTACAACGCCCGCGCCACCTCACCCAAGGGCGCTCGCGGGCTGATGCAACTGATGCCCGCCACCGCCCGAGAAATGGGTGTGACCAACGCCTACGACCCCAAGGCCAACATCCAGGGCGGCGCCCGCTATCTCAAGCGCCTGATGACGATGTTCGACAACGATATCCGCCTCGCCGTGGCGGCCTACAACGCCGGCCCGCAAGCGGTGCTCAGCCGGGGCAACGTGGTCCCGCCGTTCGCCGAGACCCAGCGTTATGTGCCCAGTGTGCTGAACCAGTATCGGCGTTTGCAGGGGTTGCCCGCGGATGCGCCGCTGTGATCGAACCCCCGGGGAATTTTCCCCAATAGTGGGGAATGGTGGCCCCGGCGAAAAAGTGGGGGGATTGGGTGGGGAATATCCCCCGACCGATCAAGTCGTGATTATAACAAACTGATTAATAACGTATTTTTTTTGGCATGCGGATTGCTCCGGACGATTTATCGAGAAGTGTTCCCCGATAACCCGCAGCGAGGCCCGAGTCCATGATCGGCATATCCCACGCGCAAAGCCTCTTGCCAACCCTTGTCCGGCGTCGTGCCGGGTGTTCGGGTCATACCCACTAAGAGGAAACTGACATGGACCGATTCGCGCATCGCGGCCTGCTGACGTTCTGCCTGTTGGCCTTCGGTATCGACCAGGCGCTGGCTCACTCGGCGGACGAACACACCGGGCACGACATGGCGGCCAGCACCGCCAGCCCGGAGACCGCCCGGATCAGGTTTGCCGATGTGACCCTGCTGGACCAGAACGGCAAGGTCGTCAGCCTGGAAAAAGACCTGGTGAGCAACAAGATCGTGGTCATGGGCTTCATCTACACCAACTGCACCACGGTCTGCCCGGTGGTGTCCTCGATCATGGGCAGGGTGCAAAAACAGTTGGGCGCGCGGGTCGGCACCGAGGTGCAACTGGTGTCGATCAGCATCGACCCGCAGCGTGATGATCCGCAACGCCTGAACGACTACGCCCGCACCTTCCAGAAGGGACCGGGCTGGAGCTGGCTGACCGGTTCACCACAGTCAGTCGATGCCACCCTCAAGGGCCTGGGCGCCTACAGCGGTGGCTTCGAGAACCACTCGCCGCTGATTCTGGTGGGGGACGGCAACAACCGTTACTGGACCCGCTACTACGGTCTCACCGAACCGACGGAGCTGGCCCGGGCCGTCGAGAGGCTCAGAGGTGAACGCAACGCCCACGCCAAGCACACCGCCATCGCCATGGAGCATCAGCCATGAGCGCCATCGACAGGAAAACCTGCTTCCCCGACACACCCTTGCAGGACCAGAACGGCAGCACCTTTATCTCCCTTACCAGTGATCCGCTGCGGGACACCCCGGCGGTACTCAAGGCTTGCACCTTGAAACAGGGCATCGATGGGCCCCACTGGTTTTTTCTTACCGACGACAAGGTGCAAATGGACCTTGTATGGAGTCGCATCGGCCAGATCGTGCCGACCCCCGCGCAACACTCCACCCGGTTGATCGTCGGTGACGCGGCGAACAGGCGCTGGAGCAAGATCCGTCCCGTTGCCCCGGTCGCTGAGCCACGGCCATGAATACTGCCCTCGTCCTTGGCCTGCTGCTCTTCGGCAGCATCGCGCTCACCGCCCAGGCACTGCCGCTGAGCCTCAGCGAAAGTGCCGGAAAACGCTTGTACCACGAAGGCGTGTCGGCCAACGGCGAACCGATCATGGTCCGGGTCGGCGCAGCGGGCATGCTGCTGCCGGCCACCCGGCTGCCGTGCGCCAGTTGTCATGGCGAAGATGGCCTCGGGCGCGCGGAAGGCGAGGTGCGACCGCCGGACCTGCGCTGGTCGCGACTGGCCAGCAGCCATGGCCAGCAGCACATCAACGGCCGCAGTTATCCGGCCTACAGCGAAATCACCCTGGCGCGGGCGGTGCAGGAGGGGCGCGACCCGGGCAACAATCGGCTCGATCCGACGATGCCACGGTTCGTGTTGTCGATGATTGATCAACGCAACCTCACGGCGTACCTCAAACACCTGGCCGAAGACCGCGTTCCGGGACTGGCCCCCGACAGTCTGCACCTGGGCACGTTGTTGCCGGGTTCCGGACCCTTGGGCGAGGAGGGCATCACGGTGGCGGCGGTGCTCAACGGCTGCGTGGCGCGTATCAACGAGGCAGGCGGAATTCATGGCCGGCAGTTGCGCCTGACCATCCTCGACCCCGGCGCCGACCGCGCCAGTGCCGAAAAGGCGCTGGACCGGTTGATCGATGAAGAACAGGTGTTTGCCCTGATCGCACCGCTGGCACCGGCATTGGACGTGAACTTCGCCGTGCGCCTGGAACAGGCCGGCATTCCCCTGATCGGGCCGCTGTCCTTACAGGGCACGCCCCACGCCAGCCCGCAGATATTCGAACCGCTGCCGGGCCTTCGCGAGCAATTGATCGCCCTGGCCGACTACGCCAGGGCCAGCCTGCGGGTGCTTCAGGGGCCGACGCTGATCGCCTACCCGGACGAACCCGGCCAACGGCTGGCGGCGCAGGAACTCGGCAGGTACTTGCAGGGGCGCGCCTGGCAAAAGGTGAGCCTGCAAGCCTATGACCCGGTCGGGGATGATTTTCCCTTGGGGGCGCGCTCGGTGTTTTACCTGGGCAGCAGCAGCGGCTTCAGTCGTCTGGCCGAGCGCTTGCAAACGGCGGGGCAGGTGCCTTACCTGTTCGCCGCCTCGAACCAGGTGGCGGGCAATCTGACGCAGGTGCCCAGCGGATTTTCCCGGCGGGTGTTCCTGGCCTTTCCGTTCGTGCCCAGCGACTGGACCCTGGCCGGGCGTCTGGCCTTGACCCAGTTGCGCGAACATCAGGGCCTCGGCGGCCAGCACGCGGTGCTGCAAGTGGGCGCGTTCAGTTCGATGATGCTGCTCAGCGAAGGCATGAAGCAGGCCGGGCGCAATGCCAGTCGCGAGAAGCTGGTCAGTGCCCTGGAAGGCCTGCGTGACTTCGATACCGGGCTGACGCCGCTGATGAGCTTTGGTCCGGGCCGGCGCCTGGGCTTGAGTGGTGCCCATATCGTCACGGTGGATCTGCCGGACCAGCGTTTCTATCTGGTCGCTCCCTATAAACCCATTGCTGCCACGCCCTGACCGGAGGCCGATCATGAAACTCGATACCACCCGGTGCAGACGCTTCCACTGTCGAAACCGCAGGGCTACGCTTAACCGGGATGAGGGCGTCGGCGCCATGGCGCTCGCGCAATCGAATCGAATCGAACGGATTGACGATCAATAGGGGGTTTCCCCAACAGTGGGGGGAAAAGCTCAGTGCCAATCAGGTCGCTTTCCCCGTTTTTGGGGGATGGAATTGCGGTACGAAAAGGCATTGTTTTTTAAATTCAAGGACATGAAGTCCTAAAATTACCGGCGCCCAGCCTGGCATGAAGTGTGCGTTAGTCCTGTCAGGGCGCGCACTCCGTCAGGTTCAAAACCCGGACCTGCGGTTTCAAGGAGTCCACCTTGTTAAACAAAGTACTGGTTGTTGATGACGAACAGTTGCTGGCGGAGAACCTCCAGGGTTACCTGCAGGCGCAAGCACTGGAAGTCCGGATTGCCCACGACGGTGCGCAAGGAATCGTTGAAGCTGACGATTTCGCGCCCGATGTGATGGTGTTCGATTACCGCTTGCCCGATATGGAAGGCTTTCAGGTGCTCGATGCCGTCCGCCACAGCAGGAAGTGTCATTTTGTGCTGATCACAGGGCATCCAACCGCAGAGGTTTGCGATCGGGCCCGGCAGCTGGGAGTCAGCCATATCCTGTTCAAACCGTTTCCATTGGCGGAATTGGCCCGTGCCGTGCTTGATCTTCTGGGCAGGCAACGCGAACCCAAAGCGGGGGTGGGCACTTGCGAAGGCTTTGTCGAACGACGCCAGAGCAGGACCGAGAGTTTCCCCCTGCAGTTGTACGACGGTAGCTGGGTGCTTGCAGATCGCCGAAAAAGTACATCGGCCTCCATGGCGCCAGACGACGAACAATTGCTCACCGGGGAGTAGTGGCGCGACAAGACGTTCCGGCCCCCGCCGAAATGACTCGCCGCGCCGACAGGGCCCAAAGCCCCGGGCGTTGGAGAGCAAGCCATGGACCGTCTATCCCTTGCCGTAGAACCGGCGCAACCGGAATGTGCACCGACTCGTTTTACCAGTGAACAACTGGCCCAGGCCCGTGCCCTGGCCACCAGTTCCGGCGAGCGGATGCTGGACGCCCTGGGGGGACTGTGCGAACTGGCTCCCATGCCTTTCATTCAATGCCTCGGCGTAACCCTGCACTACCCGGTGCTCGACACCGACAGCCTGTTCAATTCTATCCCGGTGTTCGACCGGGTGACCCTGGCCCAATGCCTCAAGCGTGAATTCATCCTGCTGCGTCATAACGATGCGGTCATCGGTGTGTTCGCCGACCCCTTCGACAGTGCACGCCTGGCCTGGATCGATGAATGCCTGCAGGGCGCGCCGCTGTACTTGGTGCATGCCGATGACCTGAAGGCCTACCTGGCGCGTCACGAAGAAAGCTTCCATGCGGTGGAGTCGCTCAACGCCCAGAGCGACGCCGGCGCCGAAATTGATAACCTGCAAAGCCTGTCCCTGACCAGCATCAGCGAAGATTCCAGTGTTGTGGTCAAGCTGGTCAATTCGACCCTGTACGACGCGCTGAAAATGCACGCCAGCGACATCCACCTCGGCACCACCGGCAGCGGCCTGGTGATCAAGTACCGGATCGACGGTGTGCTCAACAACATCAGCAAGATCCAGGGCAACGAATTCGCCGAGCAAGTGATTTCCCGGGTCAAGGTCATGGCCGAACTGGACATCGGCGAAAAACGCGTGCCCCAGGATGGCCGCTTCAAGATCGGCATCAGCGGCCGGCAGATCGACTTCCGGGTGTCGATCATGCCGAGCATTTTCGGGGAAGACGCGGTGCTGCGGGTACTCGACAAACAGGATCTGGCGGACAAGGTCTGCGGCGTGCAACTGCAGGCCCTGGGCTTTGAAGAAGAAACCCTGCGCCAGCTGCGCCGGCTGGCCGCCGAACCCTACGGCATGGTGCTGGTGACCGGGCCGACCGGTAGCGGCAAGACCACCACCCTGTACGCGATGATCACCGAGATCAACCACGGCGTGGACAAGATCATCACCATTGAAGACCCGGTGGAATATCAACTGCCGGGCGTGCTGCAAATCCCCGTCAACGAGAAGAAAGGCCTGACCTTCGCCCGGGGCCTGCGCTCGATCCTGCGGCATGACCCGGACAAGATCATGGTCGGTGAAATCCGTGACCCGGACACCGCGCAGATCGCCGTGCAATCGGCGCTCACCGGTCACCTGGTGTTCACCACCATCCACGCCAACAACGTGTTCGACGTGATCGGCCGTTTCACCCAGATGGAAATCGATCCCTACAGTCTGGTCTCGGCACTCAATGCCGTGCTGGCCCAGCGTTTGATCCGCCTGGTTTGCACCAGCTGCAGCAGCCCTTACAGCCCGACACAAGAAGAGCTGGAAGTCTCGGGGCTGGATCCGCAAAAGGTCGCTCACTACCAGTTCGTCCACGGCAAGGGCTGCGGGCATTGCCGTGGCACCGGTTATCGCGGGCGTAGCGCGATTGCCGAGCTGCTGCACCTGGACGACGAACTGCGGCAAATGATCGTCGAGCGCCAGCCCATTTCGAAAATCAAGGCGCACGCCTGCAAACGTGGCTTGCGCCTGTTGCGCGAGTCGGCGCTGGAAATGGTGGAACAAGGCCGGACGACTCTCGAGGAGATCAACCGTGTCACTTTTATCTCGTGAGCAATTTGTCGCCGTGCTCGGCGCCAGCGGTGTTGGCCTGGGGCAACGGCAAGGCGCTGCAACCCACTGGCTGGGCAGCGTCGGCTACATCGACGAAGGCTTCCAGGCCTGGACGGTGGCCCTCGATACCCTCGATCGTTTGCTCGCCGAACACAGCGTTGCCAGGGCGGAACTGACCGTGGTGATCTCCGGGCACTTCAGCCGCTATTGCCTGGTGCCCTGGAGTGAGCAGATCAGCAGCCCGACCGAATTGCTCGGCTACGCCCAACTGTGTTTCGAAGACCTCTACGGTGCCCCGACGCAGCCCTGGAGCCTGGTACTCTCGGCCGAACCCGCCGGTTACGACCGCGTCGCCACCGCGCTGCCACAGGACTTGCTCGAACGCCTGCGCGCCCTGGTCAGTGCTCGCGGTTTGCGCCTGCGTTCGGTGCAGCCGTACCTGATGACGGCGTTCAACCATTTCGATAAAAGCTTTGAGGCCGGGGACTTCCTGTTCGTGGTCGCAGAACCGGTACGCAGCGTGTTGCTACTGGCCCGGGAAGGGCGCTGGACTTCGGTGCGTTCGGTGGGCAGCAGCGACAGCGATGCCGCGCTGACCGCGCTGATCGGTCGTGAAAACCAGTTGCAGGCTTCCACCAGCGAACGGCCGTTGAATGTCTACCTGCATGCACCGGCGCGCATCGATTCGCCTCCCGACGTGCCCGGTGTGCATCTGCGCACCCTCGAAGAAGACCGGACAGCCGTACGCGATTGCCTGTACCTCATGTCTCGGGCGGTGGCCTGACATGCGCCCCCTGATGCTCGACTTTCAGCCGCGCCGCCGTGCAGGTCCTCTGGGCTGGAGCCTGCTGGCCGGTGGCGTGGTGCTGACACTGACTTGCCTGATGGTGCAACAGCACCTGAGCAACGAGGCCGAACAACAGCAAGGTCATCTGCAAACCACGCAGCGGGTGCTCACCGGCGATACTGGCAGCAAGCTCAGCCTGACCCCGGCACAAATTCGCGAGCAGGCGCATAACCTGGCGGAAATGCGCAAGGTCTCCCAGCAGTTGCGCCGCCCCTGGGAGCGCCTGTTCGCCACCCTCGAAGCCATGCCGCGGGACAACATTGCCCTGCTGACCCTGACCCCGGACGCCCGCAAGGGGCAGGTGCGGATCAGCGCCGAGGCGTTGGACCTGGAAGCCATGCTCGATTTCCACCGCCGCCTCGAAGCCAGCGACGAGCTGTCCGACGTGTCGCTGCTGAGCCACGAAATTGTCGCCAACGTGCCGGAACACCCGGTGCAGTTCAACCTGTCGGCTACCTGGGAGATCGGCGATGCAAATCCATAAGTTGATCGTCCACGAATACCTGCAAGGCCTGGGCGTTCCGGGGCTGGCAGGGATGACCATGCTGGTGCTGGCGCTGAGCTATGGCCTGGTTGGGTTGCTGCCGGACTGGGAGTCGCTGCAAAGCCTCAGCCAGCAGACTCGCGAAGCCACCGAGTACCTGGCCAAGGTCGAAGATGGCAGCGTGGCCGCGCCAGTGGTGCCGCAGCGCCAGCTCGACGATTTCCGCAGCAAGTTGCCGTCCCAGCCCCAGGCCACCGTGGCCATCGACAAGATCTACGCCCTGGCCGCCCAGGAACGCATCACCTTGTCCCGGGGTGAATACTCCCTGGGTGTGGACCCCAAGACGCACCTGGCCCGTTATCAGATTCTGCTGCCGGTACGTGGCAGCTACCCGCAACTGCGACGTTTCCTGCACGCCTTGCTCGGCCAGTTGCCGGCGGTGGTGCTCGAGGATGTGGAGCTTTCGCGCAAGAATATCGCCGATACCGACCTGACCGGGCGGATCCGCATGACCCTTTACCTGTCGAGGTCATGATGAATACCAAACGAGTGGCGGGTTGGGTGGCGTTCTTCGGTGTAGCGGCAGCGCTCGCCTGGCTCCCCGAATACTTCAGGCAGGCCGACGACAGCGACCTTGCGGTGGCCACCGTGGCTACCCCGGTCAAGGGCAAGATCCCTGGCGCATCGACGGCTGCATCGGGCGCCGCTGCGCTGGCGCCGATCAAGGACCTGAGCCCGGCAGGCGACCTGTTCGCCGCCCGCAGCTGGATTGCGGCGCCGGCCCCTGGCACTGTCACTGAACAACCGGTAGTCGTTACTCCGGTGGTGCAAGTCCCCACTGCGCCACCGTTGCCCTTCCAGTTTGTCGGCAGGCTGGATGACCGTTCCGACTTGCAGGTGTTCTTGCAGAGCGGCGAAAAAATATACGTCGTGCGCAAAGGGGATGTCATCGACGAAACCTGGCGGATCGAGCGGATTTCCGATAAGGAGCTGCGTCTGGTCTACCTGCCTCTGCATTTGGCGCAGACCTTGTCTGTGGGGAGTACGGAATGAACAAATCCCGTTTGCTGATGAGCCTTTGTCTCTGCGCAGGGCTGGCCGCATGCAGTTCGGCGCAGGTCGCCAGGGATGAAGCTTCGGCCCTGATCGAATCGGGCCAGTACGAAGCCGGTCTGGCGCGCATCGAAGAGGGATTGCGCGAAAACCCTCGCGATACCGAACTGCACATGGCCCTCAACAACGGACGGGCCCTCGCCGTGAAGGCGCTGCTGGCCCAGGCCGACATGGACCGCACCCAGCGTAATTTCGCCGGGGCCCGCATGACTTACAGCCGGGTCTTGAACATCGAACCGAACAACCGTCGTGCCCAGGATTCCCTGCGCCAGCTCGACTATGTGCGCAGCATGGATGAGAAACTCGAACTGGCCCGTGGCGACCTGCGTCGCGGTGACATCTACGGTGCCGACCGCCAGGTCAAACAGATTCTCGAACTGGACCCGAAGAACGAAGGCGCCCTGGAACTGCAAGGCAGCATCCGCCTGGTGCAGAGCCGCAACGTGGTGCAGTACCCGCAACTGCGCACACGCCTGGACCGGCCGGTGACCCTGGAGTTTCGCGATGCCAACCTCAAGACCATTTTCGAAGTGCTGTCCCAGGTCGCCGGCCTGAACTTCATTTTTGACAAGGACCTGCGCCCGGACATGAAAGCCACGATCTTCGTACGTGACGTACGTATCGAAGACGCCGTGGAACTGCTGCTGCAACAGAACCAGCTGCATCAGAAAGTGGTGAATGAAAACACCGTGCTGATCTACCCGGACTCGCCGCAGAAGATCAAGGATTACCAGGAGCTGGTGATGCGCACCTTCTACCTGACCAGCATCGATGCCAACACGGCGCTGAACATGATCAAGACCATGCTCAAGACCCGTGACGTGTTCGTCGATGAGCGCCTCAACACCCTGACCATGCGCGATACCGGTGACGCGGTGCGCATGGCGGAAAAACTCCTGCAATCGCAGGACCAGTCCAACCCGGAAGTGGTGCTGGAAGTGGAGGTGATGGAAGTCGCCCGCCAACGCATTCTCGACCTTGGCCTGCAATGGCCCAACACCTTTGGCGTGGTCAACAGTGACGGGTCGGCGGTGACCCTTCTCGATCAGCTCAAGGGCATCAATTCCAGCCGCATCACGATCTCGCCATCGCCACAGGCCAAGATCAATGCCCAGGACAAGGACATCAACACCTTGGCCAGCCCTGTGATTCGGGTCAGCAACCGCGAACAGGCGCGCATCCACATCGGTCAGCGCGTGCCGATCATCAGCGCCACCTCGGTGCCTTCGACCCAGGGCCCGGTGATCACCGAAAGCGTGACCTACCTCGATGTCGGTCTGAAGCTCGAAGTGCAGCCCATCGTGCACCTGAACAACGAAGTGGCGATCAAGATCGCGCTGGAAGTCAGTAACGCCACGCCGCTGACGCCGACCGCTCAGGGCACCATTCCGGTCCAGGTCGATACCCGCAACGCCCAGACCACCTTGCGTCTGCATGACGGCGAAACCCAGATCCTCGCCGGTCTGGTGCGCAACGACCACGGCGCCACCGGCAACAAGATTCCCGGCCTTGGCGACATTCCCGGCCTGGGTCGCCTGTTCGGCAGCAACAGGGACGACGTCATCAAATCCGAACTGGTGCTGTCGATCACTCCGCGGATCGTGCGCAATCTGCCGTACCAGAGCCCGTCGGATATGGAATTCCCGACCGGTACCGAAACCAGCATGCACATCCAGGCACCGGACCGTTCGATGAGCACCACGGTTCAGACCAACCCCATGAGCGCCCCGATCGCCACCACCGTTACCGTTGGGAAACCTTGATCATGAACGCCTCGCAACGCGGTTTTACCCTGGTCGAAGTCGTGGTGACGCTCGCCCTGGTCGGCCTGCTGGCCGGCATGGCCGCACCGCTGACCGAGACCGTGGTGCGCCGGGGCAAAGAGCAGGATCTGCGGACCGCGTTGTACCAGGTCCGCGATGCCATCGACGCCTACAAACACGCCGTTGACGCCGGCTACATCGAAAAGTCGCTCGACAGCAGTGGCTACCCGCCGAACCTGCAAGTGCTGGTCGAGGGTGTGCGTGACACGCGCAGCCCCAAGGGCGCCAAGTTCTACTTCCTGCGGCGCATCCCCCGTGACCCGCTGGCAGTCGTCAAGCGTGACGACGAGGGCGGCTGGGGCCTGCGTTCCTATGACAGTTCGGCTGAGAACCCGCGCGAGGGCCAGGATGTCTTTGACGTTTATTCCAAGGCCCGCGGCAAGGGTCTCAATGGCATCGCCTACCGAGAGTGGTGAGCATATGCGTCGGCAAAAGGGTTTTACCCTGATTGAACTGATGGTGGTCATGGCAATCATCGCGACCCTGATGACGATCGCCTTGCCACGCTACTTCAGCAGCCTGGAGGCCTCCAAAGAGACCACCCTGCACCAGAGCCTGTCGTCCATGCGCGAGGCACTGGATCACTATTACGGGGACACCGGGCGATATCCCGATTCCATCGAACAGCTGGTCGAACTGCGCTACTTGCGTAACCAGCCGCTGGACCCGATTGCCGAGCGCAAGGACACCTGGGTCCTGGTCGCGCCACCGGATGGCGTGGCGGGTGGGGTGGCCGATATCAAGAGTGGGGCCAGCGGGAGGGCGCGTGATGGCAGCCTTTATTCCGAGTGGTAAACCTTCGAACCAGGATGGCTTCACCTACCTGGGTGTGCTGTTTCTGATCGTCGTGCTGGGCATGGGCCTGGCCAGTGCCGGTGAGTTGTGGGCCACCGCTTCGCGCCGCGATCGCGAAAACCAGTTGCTCTGGGTCGGTACGCAATATGCCGAGGCGTTACGCAGCTATTACCGCAGTTCGCCCGGTATGGCCCAGTACCCGAAAGAACTCAAGGACCTGGTGCAGGACGAGCGTTTCCCGTCGGCCAGGCATCATCTGCGGCAGTTGTACCCGGAGCCGATGACGGGTGGCGAATGGGAGTTGATGCGTGATTTCGACGGGCGGATCAGCGGTGTGTACTGCCCGTCCGAGCAGAAACCGCTCAAGCAAGACAACTTTCCCAGCCAGTGGTCGGATTTCAAGGGCATGGCCAGCTACAAGGACTGGCAGTTCGTGGCCGAGAAAGTTGTCCTCGATGGCGCTGACGGACCGCCGAAAGAACAGTCCACCGGGCCCCAGGCATTGCAGCCTTGAACCTTGGGAGTGGGTTTGCTTTCGAAGGCGGCCTGACAGCCGACCTGTCTTTTGTTGACGGTGTACATATCCATTCCTGCGGTAACGGCGGCTGGCGGTTTCGCCCTTACGGCGAGTCCCTTTTGGCAAACGCCCCAAAAGGAACCAAAAGGTCTCGCCGGTATGACTCACCCACATAGGTAACAAAACAGTTCAAGCACATAGGTAACAGTTTTTAACTGGCACTGGTCGATTCCGAGGATCTGACCATGCCGTGGCGAGAGCTGAAACCTATGGACCTGAAAGTGATGTTCATTGCCGACTATTTGTCCGGGCGACTTAACTTCAGCCAGCTCTGTGCGGCTCACAGCATCAGTCGCAAAACCGGTTACAAGTGGGTGGCGCGCTACAACGCAGACAGCGTTAATGGCTTGGCGGAATGCAGTCGCAAGCGGCATTCCCAAGCTCAGGCGGTGCCGTTTGCCGTCAAGGAGGCCATTCTTGAGCTACGCGCCCAAGGACAAACCACTCCGGGCCCGAAGAAAATTCAGACGGCCTTAAGTGAGCGTTTTCCGGATCAGCCCCCACCCTCGAAAACCACGATCTACAACGTGCTAAAAAAGGCGGGGCTGGTGACGCCGCGGCGTTTACGTCAGCGTGTCGCTGTCTATCCCAAACCGCTTCAGAAGGCCGATCGCCAAAACCAGCTCTGGAGCGCTGATTACAAAGGTCAATACCTGACGGGAGACGGTGTCTGGTGTTACCCGTTGACGGTAATGGATCACTCCAGCCGATTCTTGTTGGCCTGCGAAAGCATGCCGAGCACGACCTTCAAGGCCGCTAAGGCGACTTTTGAAAGGCTGTTCAGAACTTACGGGATGCCTGAACGTATTCGCACGGACAATGGCGTTCCTTTTGCCAGCGGAGGGCGTGCTGGTTTATCACAGCTATCCATCTGGTGGGCCCGTCTGGGCATCATCCACGAAAGGATTCAACCTGGTCGACCAGAGCAGAACGGGCGGCATGAACGCATGCACCGCACGCTGAAAAGTACACTGCCAAGACCGCCGGAAATTGAGTGGGGAGCCCAGCAGAAACATTTTGATCTGTTCATGCAGCACTACAATCATGAACGTCTCCATGAGGCTCTGGGGCAGAAAACACCGGGCTCGCGCTACACAAGCTCTTTACGGGCTTATCCGGAAAAGCTGCCGGAGATGAGATACCCAAGCCATGTTGAGGCTTACCGGACGGACTCAAACGGGGTGGTGAACAAAGGGAGGCTTAGAATCTATGTTGGCTATGTGCTTAAACATGAAATAGTCGGATTGGAGAGCGTCAGCGAGGGTGTTTGGGACATCATTTTTGGGCCGGTAGTACTAGGCCGCGTTGATGAAAGGGACGCCAAAGATGCTTATCTGACGCTCAAAGTAATCAGAAATAAGTGATCAGGTGTTACCTATGTGACTGAACTCTTCTGTTACCTATGTGGTTGATCCCTTCACGCCCCTTACGTACGGCCCCTCGCTAAGGCTCGGGGTTCCTTCGCTGCGGTATTCATCCGGGGGCATTGCCCTCCGGTCGGCTTCGCTTCGACCTACATGCAATGAGTTCGACTGCGTCGAACGGCGCTGCGCGCCAATCCCCGGATGAACACCTCCGCTCAGCCTTCCGAGGGGGCGGGTGGATCAAGATCAAGAGCTGCAGGCGAGCTAACGCTCGGCCTGATGAGTGGTGAGGAGCGAGGGTGTACGCCGACCTGCCTTTGCTCTTCTGTGGGAGCGAGCTTGCTCGCGAAGGCGGCCTGCCAGCCGACCTGATTTCGCGGATGTATCACCCCGTAGGAGCTGCCGAAGGCTGCGATCTTTTGATTTTGTTTGTAAGTAATAACGCCCAAAGATCGCAGCCTCGTTGCACTCGACAGCTCCTGCAGGGAAACACGCACGCATCAGAACCAGGCCGGCCGGTAGGCCGCCTCGGGCGCTGTTGCGGTGTACGCCCCCTCGTGAGGCTTCGTTCCGGTTCTGCGCAGTGGGCAACCCGGCATGGATGCCGGGTTAGCCGCCCCCGGCCATGGATGGCCGATGGCGGCGGGCCCACGGAGCAGGACCGGAGCGAGGGCATGCCGAGCCACGGCGAGGCACCGAATGTCAGGGGCAAGAGCCCTCATGAAAAACCAGAGCGAATACCAGCCGAATCTAAGGCTGCAGGGTTCCCCTGCAACATAGAATCTCCCACAGGGATCTTCAGTGGCCACAAGTCCCGCGTAAAACTGGGAACCCAATGTGTGGGCGCCGCGATAGCCATGGCTCAGTCTTACGCCACCACCCGATAACACGGCACATACGCCGCGCCGCCCGGCAGTTTCATGCGGTGCTGGGCGACGAAGGCTTTGAGCAGCAGGTCCAGCGGTTGCATGATCGCCGCGTCGCCACGGATCTGGTACGGCCCGTGTTCTTCGATCAGGCGAATGCCCTTGTCCTTGACGTTACCGGCGACGATGCCGGAGAACGCGCGGCGCAGGTTGGCCGCCAGTTCGTGGGACGGCAGGTCGAGGCTCAGTTTCAGGTTGGCCATGTTTTCGTGGGTCGGGTCGAACGGGCGCTGGAAGCCTTCGTCGATTTTCAGCAGCCAGTTGAAGTGGAAGGCATCGTTGCGTTCGCGACGGAACTGCTTGACCGCTTTGAGGCCCTGGGTCATCTGCCGCGCCACTTCGGTCGGGTCATCGATGATGATCTGGTAGTGCTGCTTGGCGGCGTCGCCCAGGGTCGCACCGACGAACGCGTCCAGTTGTTCCAGGTACGGCGCGGCGTGTTTCGGCCCGGTGAGGATGACCGGGAAGGGCAAGCCTTCATTGCCCGGGTGCATCAGGATGCCCAGCAGGTACAGGAACTCTTCGGCCGTACCGGCGCCGCCCGGGAAGATGATGATGCCGTGGCCGACGCGGACGAAGGCTTCCAGGCGTTTTTCGATGTCCGGCAGGATCACCAGTTCGTTGACGATCGGGTTCGGCGCTTCGGCGGCGATGATTCCGGGTTCGGTCAGGCCCAGGTAGCGGCCGCCGTGGATGCGTTGCTTGGCGTGGGCGATGGTCGCGCCTTTCATCGGGCCTTTCATCACGCCGGGGCCGCAACCGGTGCAGACGTCGAGGCTGCGCAGGCCCAGTTCGTGGCCGACTTTCTTGGTGTATTTGTATTCTTCGGTATTGATCGAGTGCCCGCCCCAGCACACCACGATCTTCGGCTCGACTCCGGGGCGCAGGGTGCGGGCGTTGCGCAGCAGGTGGAAGACGTAGTCGCTGATGCCCTGGGAGGTGCTCAGGTCGATGCGCTGGCTGTCGAGTTCGTTTTCGGTGTAGACGATGTCACGCAGGGCGCTGAACAGCATTTCCCGGGTGCTGGCGATCATTTCGCCGTCGACGAAGGCGTCGGCCGGGGCGTTCAGCAGTTCCAGGCGTACGCCGCGGTCTTGCTGGTGAATGCGGATTTCAAAGTCTTTGTAGGCTTCGAGGATGGTCTTGGCGTTGTCGACATGGGCGCCGGTGTTGAGGATGGCCAGGGCGCACTGGCGGAAGAGGGTGTAGGTGCTGCCGGAACCGGCTTCGCTCAATTGCTGGACTTCCCGTTGCGAGAGCGTTTCCAGGCTGCCTTTGGGACTGACGGAGGCGTTGATAACTTGGCGTTGGGTCATTCAATGATCCTTAAAACGATGTCATTCACACAGCAACTACGAATGGCATCCGAATAATGTGTATTCATGAAAGAAGATGGCACGAACTTCGCGGTCTCGCCATGTCCCCTGCTTGACGATGAAAAGATGAAAAGGAGCCCCAGCATAGCTAAATCCCGCGCAGAGGCGATAATGGCCCGCAGTCTTTTTGCCTCAGACCCCTTTTTACCATTGAAGCTCAGGAAACCCGACGCAATGTTCGAAATCCAGCCGATGAACGCCGACACCTACCGGCAACAGACACGGCGCAGCACGGTCATCATTGCCCTGATCTTTCTGGCGCTGGCGATGGTGCTGTCCACGGCGGCGGTGGCTTTGTTCGGCACGCCGGGGGGCGACAATCTGCGCTTCAATATCGGTGGCGTGTTTGTTGCGGTGCTGGCGATGGCGGCGCTGATGCGCAAGGTGTTCTGGCACCAGGAATGGATGGCGCCAGCGGTCTATAGTTGGCAACTCAAGCGCAGCCTGATGGGCATCACCAATGTCATGCATCATGTAACGGCGGCCGTGGAAGAAGGCGATCCGGTTGCGATGAAGCTGTTGCGTTTCTACCATTTGGGGTTGAACCAGATGCATCAGCTCGATGGCAACTCCAGCGACCACGGCCAGTTGATCCGCGAAATGGATCAGCACAGGGAACGAATGCAAGCGCTGGGCATCGATACCGAACAGACGCGGCTGGATCCGGCGTGGCTGGAGGCGGTAAAGCCGGCCAGGGGCTAACATCATTGCGAGCCTGGATCAGGCATCGCGAGCAAAAGCGGCGATCAGGAAAGTTCGCCCGCCATAGACCCTCAGGGAGCATCATGGGACAACCGTCGATCCACGATCATATTGAAATGCTCCGGCCAGCCGTGCCCCGGCTCAAGGTCCGCTCGGCGGTGATCCTGCTGGTGGCGGTGTGCCTGTCGATGGTGGTTATCGTGATCTGGGAAGCCTGGAGCTCACGCCAGTACCATCTGCATGACAAGGAAGTGGCGATGTCCAACCTTGCGCAGACCCTGGCATCGCAAGCGCAGGCCACGATCAAGCAGGCCGACACGCTGCTGTTTACCCTGGTCGATCGTCTGGAACACGACGCCGTGGATAAATCCCGGCTGCCGCTATTGCTCAACGCCCAGCGCAGTGAGTTGAGCCAGCTCCATGGTGTATTTGTTTTCGACGAAAATGGGCAGTGGGTCGCCAACTCCAATGGCGCCGGCCAGACCGGTGTCAACAATTCCGACCGCGAATACTTCATCTTCCATCGCGATAACCCCAGCCGTGGGCCGCACATCGGGCCGTCGATCAAGAGCCGTTCGAGCGGTGAGTGGATCGTGACGGTTTCGCGCCGGGTCAATCATCCCGATGGCAGCTTTGCCGGGGTGGCGCTGGCGACGATTTACCTCAGCCATTTCCTGCAGCTCTACGACAGCATCGACATGGGCAGTAACGGGGTGATCAACCTGATCGCCGACAATGCCACCATTGTCATTCGCAGACCCTTCAAGGAGGCGGACATCGGCACCAGCCTCGCCAAGAGCCCGTTGTTCACCCAGTTGTTGCCCAAGGGCGACGCGGGTACGGCCACGATCAGGTCGATCATCGACGGTGTCGAGCGGGTAATAGGGTATCGCCGGGTCGAGGGTTATCCGCTGATCATTTTTACCGCGTTGAACAAGGATGAAGTGCTCGGCAGCTGGCGCGAGGAGACGCTGCTCAGCGCCGGCATCGTCACACTGTTGCTGGGTTTTCTCGGGGTACTGGGGTTTCGGCTGATCAAGCTGATGAAGCAGCAGAACCTGGTGCAGGTCGAGTTGCTGGACACCCAGGACAAGCTCTTGGAGGTCAATCGCAACCTCGAAGGCCTGGCCCTCAAGGACGCGCTGACGGGGCTGGCCAACCGGCGTCAGTTCGACGCTTTCATCGATGCCGAAATGGGCCGTGCCCGACGCAGCCAGTCCGAGTTGGCGCTGCTGATGATTGATGTCGATCATTTCAAACCGTTCAACGACCGCTACGGCCACCTGGCCGGTGATGAGTGTTTGCGCAAGGTCAGCGCGATCATCACCGACAACATCAAGCGCCCCGGTGACCTGGCCGCCCGCTATGGCGGCGAAGAATTTGCCGTGGTGTTGCCCGGCACCGACTACGTGGGGGCATTTCTGGTGGCGGAGAAAATCCGCCGCGCGGTACTGCAGGCCGACATTGCCCACAGTGACAGCCCGGAAGGCACAGTCAGCGTCAGCGTCGGCGTCTGTGCCAGCAATGCCGCGTCCCAGGTTCGCCCCGACGACCTGATTGGTGCGGCAGACAAGGCGCTGTACGTGGCCAAGGCCAGTGGGCGCAACATGAGCGTGATTGCCAACTGAGGGGCGGGTCTCAGTCAAACCGGTCCGTTCCCTGGACCAGCCACCAGCCCAGGGCGTGACCGTCAGGGTGGTTGAAGATTCAGGCGGCCCATCGCTTGATCAATCGAAGATAGACCAGCAGATTGATCACCAACACCACGCTGCCCAAACCCAGTTGAATGGTCGGCGTCAGGCCCGTCGGGTAAATCACCGGCCAAATGTAATGCTCGATGAATCCACCGTCATAGCCGGTTTGCCCGGCCCCCTGGCGCATGCGGTTTTCCCAGTCGGTCAGAGGGCAGGGCAGGTGGAAGAACTCCACCGCCATACCCCACAACGCGGCCGGCGGATGCCACCAGATCAGGTGGCGCCATTTGAGCACCAGCAACCCGCCGAACAACACGAACACAATGAACAGCAAGTGAAACAGCATCAGCCCATCGGCGGCGATTCGGTACAGCATGTCGGTGCCCCTGAAGGCTGAACGAATCGCTCCATGGTACTCGGGCAGCAGGCCGGCGCTCTATCGATTGTCGCGATCCAATGCCCTGAGCACGCCCTTCAAACGCTCGGTCATCGATTCACTGCTGCGTTGCATGGGCGCGCGCAGTTCGTCACCGATCAAGCCTTCCAGGGCCAGCGTGGTTTTCACCGGGGCCGGGTTGGGCTCCAGGAACAGGCTGTTGATCAGCGGCAGCAAACGGAAAAACGTGGCGCGGCCCTCGGCCAATTGGTTGTCGCGGATCTGCCGGTACAACTGCACGAACAGTTCGGGACGGACATGCGCCGACGCGGCAATCGCACCTTTGGCGCCCAGGCACAGCGCATTGAAGATCTGGTTGTCTTCGCCGCACAGCACGTCGACATGGCCGCTATTGAGCAAGGCGAGGGTGTTCGAAAAATTACCGCCGCAATCCTTGATGGCAACGATCCGCTCGTGGGCGACGATGTTGAGCAAGGTTGCCTGTTCGAAGGCCACGCCGGTACGGTAAGGGATGTCGTAGAAAATCAGCGGAACGCTGGAGGCATCGGCGACCGTGCGGAAAAACGCCTCGAGGCCGGCCTGGGAAGGGCGGATGTAATACGGCGCCGGCACCAGCAGGCCAGCCACCGGGCGCTTGAGGATCTCGCTCTGGAACTGCAACAACTCGGTCAGGTTGTTACCGGCCAGGCCCATGACCACCCGTTGCGCCGGCACCAGCTCCAGCACTGCATCGAGCACCGCCAGTTGCTCATGCTTGCCCATCGCCGCCGGTTCGCCGGTGGTGCCGCAAACGATGAGACCGTCGACACCTTTTTCCAGCAGATGGCTGACCAGCCGGCGCAAGCCGACGAAATCGATGGCGCCATTGTGGAAGGGGGTGACCAGTGGAACCCAGATACCTTGAAACGCTGACATGCACTTTCTCCTGATGGTTGACCGATTTCGGCACCGTCAGGGGCATGGAAGGAGAGTAAGCAAGGGGAGGGTGGTCCGTCGCGCTCAATGTCCTGTCAGCTCATCTGACGGGACAGCGCGCCCCGGTCACATGAGCGACTGTTTCTTCGATTTGAGGGCGTGCGCAACGCAACCTTGCGCCTTGGCAATCAAGCCAATGACGGAAGAGTCGAGATTGAAGGTTGCGGACATGCTTGCTTACACCCTGAATGAGGCGCCCAGTTTTAAAAGCCGGAGCGCCGTTTGTCAATCACGAAAATCGGCGTACTCGGCGCGCATCCGGCCATTGTGCTTGGCCTTGTAGAGCAGATGGTCGACCTGTTCGACGAATTCCAGGGCCGTCGCGTGCATCGATGCCAGGGTGGTGCCGACGCCGAGGCTGATACTCAGCAGCTTCGACACGTTCGAGAATTCATGGGGGATCTGCTGCTGGCGAATCAGGTGCAGGCACTTGTGCGCCACCAGCCGCGCGGACTCGGCATCGGTTTCCGGCAGCAGCCAGACAAACTCTTCACCGCCGATCCGCGCGATGAAATCCCGTGGCCGGTTCGCCGCCAGGGACAAGGTTTGCGCGACGCGGCGCAGGCATTCGTCGCCCTTGATGTGGCCGTAATGGTCGTTGTACTGCTTGAAGTAGTCGATATCCAGCACGATCACCGACAACGGCAAGCCGGTGCGCTGGGCCGTGTTCCACTCCCGTTCCAGCACGGTGTCGAACATGCGCCGGTTGGCGATGCCGGTCAGGCCGTCCTGGAAGGAATACTCTTCAAGCTGTTTTTGCAGGCGGATCAGGTGCTCTTCGGTTTTCTTGCGCTCGCTGATATCGAACATGAAACCCACCAGCGCCTCGATTTCACCGTCCTTGCGCACCACATGCACCACATCGCGGATCCATACGTACTCGCCGCTTTCGGTGAGTGCGCGATAGTCGGCCTCGTGATCGATACCGGCGCGCGATTGCGAGACGCAGAAGTCCATCACGTAGTCGCGGTCATCCGGGTGCATGCGCTCGACCCAGTCATTGACCGAGGCCCAGCTGTGCTGTTTCCAGCCCAGCAGCTCTTCGATCTGTGGCCCGATGTAGCTGAACGTCATGGTTTTCCAGTCGATGCGCCAGGGAATCGCCCGGGTCGACTCAAGCAGGGTTTTATAAACGTCGCTGTCGGTTTCCACTGAACTCATGAAGGGCCTGCCTCGATGAAAATGCAGCGCCATCATGTTGCTAGCACTTTGGCGAATCAAGCGGGCAGCCGATGAATGGCACGCCGCGTATCAGTGAGCAAGATTGTTCAAGCCTTCGGCCGCGACTGCTGGCACAGTCTGGGGTCTTTCCCTGTCTGTAGAACGTTATGTCCAACTCAATCATGCCGCGCAGTGCCTTTTTGCGCGGTGCAGCGGCGATCATGCCGTTGTCCCTGGCCACCGCGCCCTGGGGCTTGCTGGCCGGCTCCATGGCCATCGAAGCCAACCTCACGCCCCTGCAGGGCCAGGGCCTGTCGAGCATTGTATTTGCCGGCGCCGCGCAACTGGTGGCCATCGGCATGCTCAAGGGCGGGGCCGGGATTTTTTCGATCCTGCTGACCACACTGCTGCTGACCTCCCAGCATTTGCTCTACGGGATGAGCATGCGCTCGGTGATTTCGCCCTTGCCGGGGCGCTGGCGCGCAGGGCTGGGGTTCTTGCTCACCGATGAGTTGTTCGCCCTGACCAGCCAGCACGACAAACAGCAGTTCAACCGCTGGTACGCCCTGGGCGTGGGCCTGACGTTCTACATCGCCTGGAACCTGTTCACCCTGGCGGGCATTGTGCTCGGCAGCAGCATTCCCGGTCTTGAACACCTGGGCCTGGATTTCTCCATCGCGGCGACCTTCATCGCCCTGATCACCCCGGTGGTACGCAACGTGCCGACCGTGGTGTGCGTGGCGGTGTCGCTGTTCTGCTCGGTGCTGTTCAGCTACTGGCAATGGGGTTCGGCGCTGGTGCTGTCGGGGCTGGCGGGCATGACCGCCGGGTTTGTCTGCAATAAATTCTACGGTGGCCGCACATGATGGTCTGGGCAGTGATTACCGGAATGGGCGTGTTGGTGTTCCTCAACCGCTATGTTTTTCTGGAACCGCGACTGCCGCTACGCTTGAGCAGCAATGCCCGGCAGTTCCTGGGGTTTGCCGTTCCGGGCATGTTGACCGCCATTTGCGGGCCGATTGTGTTCATGCCGGAAAAACAGCTGAATCTGCACTGGGACAATCCCTATCTGATCAGCTCGCTGGTAGCGGTCGCTCTGGTGCTTTACACGCGCAATACGTTGCTCAGCATGCTGTTGAGCATGGGCTTCTTCTTTTTGTTGCGCTGGTGGCTTTGAGCGGGGCAGGGGAACTGATCTAAGCTTAAGTTGATGACCGATCCCTTCAGGAAGAGAGGTGAACATGGCCAATGAACCCAAGCAACCGGACCTGGAAGAAGACGAGGACGAACCCACGGAAGAAGAGATTGAACAGCAGAAGCGTTCGGTACCGGACTGGAAGCATCCTGACGACGGTAAGGAACTGTCAGAGCCCGACCGCAAGTTCTGACCGGCACGCGAATACAACGAAGCCCCGCCATTGAGCGGGGCTTTGTCGTTATCGACAGGTTCATGGAACTTCCTTGATCAACGTGGCGCCCTGGTTCCTGACATTGCCAACGGCCCTGTCGACCTTGTACCACTCGAATACATCGCTGACCTCGCCCTGGGATAACGCCATTTCCTCGGCTCGCTCCTTGGGCGTGGCCGGGTCCAGCCATTCCCGCGCCAGTTCGGGCGAGAACACCACCGGTCGGCGGTCATGCACGTCAAGCAGGCCGCCCGCGCTGTCGGCCGTCAGGATGACGAAACCGTCGTGCTCCCTGTGAGGCGCTCCGCCGATGGGGTACTGACCGATGGCCGCGCAGAAAGCCGGGGCCCGATTCCGTCGCCGAATCAACCACGGTTGTTTGTTGCCGTCACCGGCGTCGACCCATTCGAACCAGTTATCAATCGGGCAGATCGCGCGATGGGGCCAGATCGCCCGGAAGTACGGGCCGTGGGCGACTTTCTCGACCCGGGCATTGACCGGCTCCGTGCGATCCGTCGCCCAGTGCGGTCGCCAGCCCCAGCGCACGGCGTCGGCGTGCAGCCGCTCGTTCTCCAGATGCAGCAGGGCGAGTTGCGTAGTGGGCGCGGCGTTATAGTGCCCCAAGGGTTCGTTGCCGACGTGATTGATCAGTGCGTCGGGGATGCTCAGCACCGCTACGAAGTCGTGGATTCCACGGTATTGCGACAGTCGTCCGCACATGGCCTGACACTCCGGTTAAGACGCTCCGACCGAAGCTTTGAGTTTAGTTGCTCGTGGCGAAACGGGCCTGGCAAGCACCGGAACCAAACCCTGTGTACCCTATCCAACCTCGGCCCGTCGTCTCGATGCGGGCCGACGACGGATGAGCGGGCGAAGGATCCTTGCCCTTTGAAGTATCGACCCTGATGGTCTGGCCCAAGGCAAAAGATGAAACGATTGTTCAAGTGTTTGACGGTGTGCGCCCTGGCCGTGGGTCTGCTGGGCTGTATCGCCGCACCAATCGAAATGACTCCGCGGACCGAGCAGCGTTTGCAGGCGCAACCCCCCATCCGGTTTCTGCTGACGTTCGATGACGGCCCCAGTGCATCGAGCTGGTGGAATCCGACCGTCACGGTAATAGAGAGCCTGGCGCAAAACCCGCTGCAACCGGACATCAAGGCCGTGTTCTTCGTGCAAACCCGTGCCCCGCGAGCCGGTGGCAGCGAGTTGGGCCGGGACATCATGCGTCGCGAACATGCCGAAGGTCATATCCTGGGCTTTCACACGGCGACACCCTGGCACACCAATCATCGCTCCCTTGACCCGCCAGTGTTGGAGCAGGCCCTCACCGATGGCAGCGCCGACATCGCCGCGATTACCGGCGCCCCGCCAACCCTGCTGCGCCCGCCATTCTGGAACTACGACAAACGTACCTTCGCCGCTTATCAGCAGCATGGCCTGCATGTACTGCTCACCGACTTGAGCGCCAATGACGGCAAGATCTGGGGCTTCAACGCCAGCCCCCGGCGCCGGTCGCACATGCTGCGCTCGATGTCCGAAGTTCGCGAACGCATTGCCCGCGGTGAATTGCCGGTGGTCGATGGCGTGATTCCGGTGGTGGTGACCTTCCACGACCTCAACCGCTATACCGCCCGACATACCCGCGAATACCTGCAGATTTTGCTCGACAGCGCCCGGGAGACCGGGGTGAAAACCGCCGACAAGCCGTTTTACGACGATCAGGCTGCGCTACAGCGGGCGGCGATGGCGCGAACCGTGCGCGACGACTCGCAGCCAGTCGAGCTGCCGGGGTTCTGGAACTGGATCTGGGGCGGGAACGCCCATTAAAAACGTGCAGATAGGGCCGCTACGCAGCCCAGCGGGAGCAAGCTCCCTCGCCACAGGTATTTACTGCCTTAAATTCCCGGTGGCAGCAGCTCATCAATCATCCGCAAACAATGGTTCAACCCCGGCGATACATCGCCCACCCGTCGGCTGAGTATGATCGGCGAGGTGGCGTTGTCTTCCAGCAGCGGGGTGAAGCCGATGTCGTCGCGGTGCAGCAACTGCACCGAGGCCGGTACCAGCGTGACTCCGATTCCTGCCCCCACCAGACCGATCGCCGTTTGCAGTTCGTTGGTCCATTGCGCGACGTGGATGCGCACGCCGTAGGACTCGAACAGGGCAATCACATGGTCGGCGTAACTCGGTCGCGGATTGCCGGGGTACAACACAAAGGGTTCCCTGGCCAGTTCCCGCAGGCTGATGGGACCGGCGAGCAACGGGTGCCCGGCGGGCAGGGCGGCGACCAGGCGGTCTTCGGTGAGCACGGTCTGGACAATGGCCGGGTCGTCGATACGGATCCGGCCGAAACCGATGTCGATGCGCCCGGCCTTCAACGCCTGCACCTGTTGCAGGGTGGTCATTTCCGAAAGCCCCAGCTCCAGCTCCAGCGGCTCGCCACTGCGTAACCGCCGGATCAGTTCCGGCAGTACGCCATACAGTGTCGATGGCGCAAAACCGATACCCAGCCAGGTTTTCTCACCCAACCCGATACGCCGGGTGTTGTCGCAGACCTTGTTCAGTTGTTCGAGCAGGGCGGTGGAGTGTTCATGGAAAAACCGCCCGGCGTCGGTCAGCTTCAGCGGTCGGCCGCGCTCGAGCAGCATCACCCCCAGTTCGTCCTCCAGTTGCTGGATCTGCCGGCTCAAGGGCGGCTGGGCGATGTGCAGCAACTCGGCCGCTCGGGTGAAGTTGAGGGTTTGAGCCAATACCTGGAAGTAACGCAGGTGCCGCAGTTCCATGGAACCTCCGGACGCAGATCAGTTGCATACCTTTAAGGTATCAAGTCAGACCAATTCTATATTGGCTTCAGGAAAAAAGCCGTACGAGAATCGATTCCAGAACTTCAAGAACCTGACGGGTATCGAAATGCTTGCAACAGCCATTGAGTCGATCGAGACGATCATCGTCGATCTGCCGACCATCCGCCCGCACAAGCTGGCGATGCACACCATGCAGAACCAGACCCTGGTGATCATCCGGGTGCGTTGCGCCGACGGCATCGAAGGCATCGGCGAATCCACCACCATCGGTGGCCTGGCCTACGGCAATGAAAGCCCGGACAGCATCAAGACCAACATCGACACGCACTTCGCACCGCTGTTGATCGGCCAGGACAGCAACAACGTCAACGCTGCCATGTTGCGCCTGGAACGCAGCATTCGCGGCAACACCTTCGCCAAATCCGGTATCGAAACCGCACTGCTCGATGCCCTGGGCAAACGCCTCGGCCTGCCGGTCAGCGAATTGCTCGGCGGTCGTGTTCGCGATGCGCTGCCGGTGGCCTGGACCCTGGCCAGTGGCGACACCGAAAAAGACATCGCCGAAGCGGAAAAAATGCTCGACCAGCGCCGCCACCGCATCTTCAAACTGAAGATCGGCGCCGGTGAGGTCAACCGCGATCTGGCCCATGTCATCGCCATCAAGAAAGCCCTCGGCGACCGCGCCAGTGTGCGAGTCGACGTCAATCAGGCCTGGGACGAAGCCGTCGCGCTGCGGGCCTGCCGGATCCTCGGCACCAATGGCATCGACCTGATCGAACAGCCGATCTCGCGCAACAACCGCGCCGGCATGGCCCGTCTGAACGCCATGAGCCCGGCGCCGATCATGGCCGACGAATCCATCGAGTGCGTGGAAGATGCGTTCAACCTGGCCCGCGAAGGCGCGGCTTCGGTATTCGCCCTGAAGATCGCCAAGAACGGTGGTCCACGTGCTGTATTGCGCACCGCCTCCATCGCCGAAGCGGCCGGCATCGCCCTGTACGGCGGCACCATGCTCGAAGGTGGCCTGGGCACCATGGCCTCGGCCCATGCCTTCGTCACCCTGAACAAACTGGCGTGGGACACCGAACTGTTCGGCCCGCTGCTGCTGACCGAAGACATTCTCAGCGAACCGCTGGTTTATCGCGATTTCGAACTGCACGTACCGAACACCCCGGGTCTGGGCCTGAGCCTGGATGAAGAACGCCTGGCGTTTTTCCGCCGCGACAAAACATCCACCGCCATTCATCAAGCCTGAGGAGAGCATTATGCTGTTCCACGTAAAAATGACCGTGAACCTGCCGGTCGACATGAATCCCGAAGCGGCGGCCAAATTGAAGGCTGACGAGAAAGCCCTGGCGCTGCGCCTGCAAGATCAAGGCAAGTGGCGCCACCTGTGGCGCATCGCCGGGCACTACGCCAACTACAGCGTGTTCGATGTCGACAGCGTTCAGGAACTGCATGACCTGCTGATGCAATTGCCACTGTTTCCGTACATGGCCATCGAGATCGACGCGATGTGCCGGCATCCTTCTTCCATCCGTGACGATGACCGCTGAGCCCAGCCTGTTCAGCGCGCTACGCTAATAATTACAAGATGAGGAACCCTTCAAAATGAACGTCAAGATTTCCCACACTGCCGAAGCCCAGAAATTTCTCGAAGAGGCCAGCGGCCTGCTCAACGACGCTGGCGACCCACGGACCAAGGCACTGGTGTACCGCATCCTGCGTGATTCGGTGAACATCATCGAAGACCTGGCCGTGACCCCGGAAGAATTCTGGAAAGCGGTCAACTACCTCAACGTGCTGGGCGCTCGCCAGGAAGCCGGGCTGGTGGTGGCCGGTCTCGGTCTGGAGCACTACCTCGACCTGCTGATGGACGCCGAAGACGAGCAGGCCGGCAAGTCCGGCGGCACCCCGCGCACCATCGAAGGTCCACTGTACGTGGCGGGCGCGCCGCTGTCGGAAGGCGAAGCACGTCTGGATGACGGCGTCGATCCGGGTGTGACCCTGTTCATGCAAGGCCGCGTGTTCAACACCGCTGGCGAACCTTTGGCCGGCGCCGTGGTAGACGTCTGGCACGCCAACACTGGCGGTACCTACTCGTACTTCGACACCACGCAATCGGAATTCAACCTGCGTCGCCGCATCGTTACCGACGCCGAAGGCCGCTACCGTTTCCGCAGCATCGTGCCGTCGGGCTACGGCTGCCCACCGGACGGTCCGACCCAGCAACTGCTCGATCAACTGGGCCGTCACGGCCAGCGCCCGGCGCACGTGCACTTCTTCATTTCCGCGCCGGACCATCGTCACCTGACTACCCAGATCAACCTCGATGGCGATCAATACCTGCACGACGATTTCGCCTACGCCACCCGCGACGAACTGATCGCCAGGATCACCTTCAGCGACGATCAGCAGCGCGCGGCGGCCCATGGTGTGAGCGGTCGCTTTGCCGAAATCGACTTCGATTTCACCCTGCAGTCGTCGGCACAGCCTGAAGAACAGCAGCGCCACGAACGGGTCCGCGCACTCGAGGACTGATAGCAAATCCATGTGGGAGCGGGCTTGCTCGCGAAAGCGGAGTGTCAGTCAACGTTGATGTTGAAGCTGACTCCGCCTTCGCGAGCAAGCCCGCTCCCACAAGGGTTTCGGTTAACTGTCTGGAAAACCTCAAGCGATTGATGCAGTGTTCTAGAATGGCCCGACGCAACCTATAACAACAATGAGAGTGACCCGATGATGCAAGCTCAACTGTTGAGTCAGCGCAGCAGAGTATTCGACCATGCCGACCCTTATGCGGTGTCAGGCTACGTCAATCAGCACGTCGGTAACCACTGCATTCTCATGCCCCGTGCCGGCAGCCCGCTGGCCAGTCTCGATCATCGCAAGTTCGCCAGCCTCGACCTGTGCCGCATCAGCTACGGTGCCAGTGTGCGCGTGACGTCCGGTGCGCTGGACAGCATTTATCACCTGCAAGTGCTGCTGCGCGGCAATTGCCTGTGGCGCGGCCACGGCCAGGAACACTACTTCGCTCCCGGCGAATTGCTGCTGATCAATCCCGACGATCCGGTGGACCTGACGTACTCCGACGATTGCGAAAAATTCATCCTCAAAGTCCCGACCCGCTTGTTTGAATCGGTCTGCGATGAGCAGCGCTGGCGCTATCCGGGGCAGGGCGTGCGGTTTCTGGAGAACCGTTATCAGCTCAATGAACTGGAAGGTTTCGTCAACCTGCTGTCGATGATCTGCCAGGAGGCCGAATCCACCGAGCAGATCCCCAGGGTGCAGGAGCATTACACGCAGATCATCGTCAGCAAGATGCTCAGCCTGATGAAAACCAATGTCTGCCGCCTCGAACTGGGCTCGCAGACGGCCACGTTCGAGGCGATTGCCGATTACATCGCCAATAACCTCAAGCAGGACATCGACAGCGAAGAACTGGCGCGCCAGGCGCACATGAGCCTGCGCTCGTTGTACGGACTGTTCGAGCGCAATGCCGGCCTTACGCCGAAAAACTACCTGCGTCAGAAACGCCTGGAACGTATCAACGCCTGCCTGAGCGACCCGACCTGCAACGTGCGCAACGTCACGGAAGTGGCGATGGACTACGGCTTCCTGCACCTGGGCCGGTTCTCCGACAGCTACCGCAAGCAGTTCGGCGAATTGCCGTCCGATACCCTCAAGCGTCGTCACTGAATCAATATCCACTGTAGGAGCTGCCGAAGGCTGCGATCTTTTGATTTTGTTTTTTAAGACAAGATCAACAGATCGCAGCCTTCGGCAGCTCCTACGGGCTTATCTGCACAAAACGGATAATGGTCTGCACCCCGCGGATAGTCCGTCCCATCGCCCCGTCCTAGCATGACCCCTGCCTGAACAATAACAATGGAGGCGGCGGCCATGACCCTGCGACCCGAATACGTGCATTCCCTGCTTGAAGACGATCCCGAGCAGGGCCTCTATCGCTGCAAACGCGAGATGTTCACCGACCCCCGGTTGTTCGACCTTGAGATGGAACACATCTTCGAGGGCAACTGGCTGTACCTGGCCCACGAAAGCCAGATCCCCAACATCAATGATTTCTACACCACCACCATGGGGCGTCAGTCGATCTTCATCGCGCGCAACAAGGACGGTGTGCTCAACGCCTTCATCAACGCCTGCAGCCACCGCGGCGCGACCCTGTGCCGACACAAGTCCGGCAACAAGAGCTCCTACACCTGCCCGTTCCACGGCTGGACCTTCAACAATTCCGGCAAGCTGCTCAAGGTCAAGGATCCGGCCAACGCCGGTTACCCGTCGAGTTTCAACTGCGAAGGCTCCCACGACCTGACCAAAGTCGCGCGTTTCGAGTCCTATCGCGGCTTCCTGTTCGGCAGCCTGAAAGCCGATGTGCTGCCGCTGGTCGAGCACCTGGGCGAGTCGGCGAAGATCATCGACATGATCGTCGACCAGTCCGCCGATGGCCTGGAAGTGCTGCGCGGCTCCTCCAGCTACATCTACGAAGGCAACTGGAAGCTCACCGCCGAGAACGGCGCCGACGGCTACCACGTCAGCTCCGTGCACTGGAACTACGCGGCCACCCAGAACCAGCGCAAGCAGCGCGAGGCCGGCGACAGCAATCCGACCATGAGCGCCGGCAGCTGGGCCAAGCAGGGCGGTGGTTTCTATTCCTTCGACAAGGGCCACATGCTGCTCTGGACCCGTTGGGCCAACCCCGAGGACCGTCCACTGTACGAGCGCCGCGATGAGCTGGCGCAAGACTTCGGCAAGGCCCGCGCCGACTGGATGATCGAGAACTCGCGCAACCTGTGCCTGTACCCGAACGTGTACCTGATGGATCAGTTCAGCTCGCAGATCCGCATCGCCCGGCCGATCTCGGTCAACCGCACGGAAATCACCATCTACTGCATCGCCCCCAAAGGCGAGAGCGACCACGCCCGTTCGAGCCGGATTCGTCAGTACGAAGACTTCTTCAACGTCAGCGGCATGGCCACGCCGGACGATCTGGAGGAGTTCCGCTCCTGCCAGACCAGCTATCAGGGCAGCGTCACCACCTGGAACGACATGTCCCGTGGCGCCGAACACTGGATCGAAGGTGCCGACGAGGCAGCCAAGGAAATCGATCTGCATCCGCTGCTCAGTGGCGTGCGCACCGAAGACGAAGGGCTGTTCGTGCTGCAACACAAGTACTGGCAGCAGACCATGCTCAAGGCTCTGGAGGCCGAGCAGTCGAAGCTGATCGCCGTGGAGGACGTGCAATGAGCATTTCCTATGAAACGGTGCGCGATTTCCTCTATCGCGAAGCACGCTACCTCGATGACCGCCAGTGGGACGAATGGCTGGAAATGTACGCCCCCGACGCGACGTACTGGATGCCGTCCTGGGACGACAACGACGAGTTGACCGAGGACCCGCAGCGGGAAATCTCGCTGATCTGGTACGGCAACCGCACGGGCCTGGAAGACCGCATCTTCCGCATCAAGACCGAGCGCTCCAGCGCCAGCGTGCCGGACACCCGCACCTCCCACAACATCAGCAACATCGAGCTGCTCGAACAGGCCGACGGACTGTGCAAGGTGCGCTTCAACTGGCACACCCTGAGTTTTCGCTACAAGACCGTCGACAGCTATTTCGGCAGCAGTTTCTACACCCTCGACGTGCGCGGTGAAAACCCGCTCATCAAGGCCAAGAAAGTGATCCTGAAGAACGACTACGTTCGCCAGGTCATCGATGTTTATCACTTGTGAGACTGCCGTCATGACCCATTCCATCGCGTTCAACTTTGAAGACGGCGTCACCCGGTTCATTGACGCCAACGTCGGCGAAACCGTGGCCGATGCCGCGTACCGCCAGGGCATCAACATCCCGCTGGACTGCCGCGACGGCGCTTGCGGTACCTGCAAGTGTTTTGCCGAAGCCGGCACCTACGATCTGGGCGAGGAGTACATCGAAGACGCCCTCAGCCCTGAAGAGGCCGCGCAGGGTTTTGTCCTGACCTGCCAGATGCGCGCCCAAAGCGATTGCGTGGTGCGCGTACCGACGTCCTCCGAGGTCTGCCGAACCCGTCAGGCCAACTACGACGCCACCATCAGCGCCGTGCGCCAACTGTCCGACAGCACCATCGCGCTGTCGATCAAGGGCGAAGCCCTGAGCAAGCTGGCGTTCCTGCCTGGGCAATATGTGAACCTGGGGATTCCCGGCAGCGAGCAGACCCGTGCCTATTCGTTCAGCTCGTTGCAGCGCGATGGCGAGGTCAGTTTCCTGATCCGCAACGTGCCCGGCGGCCTGATGAGCAGTTTCCTGACCGGCATGGCCAAGGCCGGCGACTGCATGAGCCTGGCCGGTCCCCTGGGCAGTTTCTATCTGCGTGACATCCGTCGGCCGCTGCTGCTGCTGGCCGGTGGCACCGGGCTGGCGCCGTTCACCGCGATGCTGGAGAAGATCGCCGAGCAGGGCAGCGATCATCCGCTGCATCTGATCTACGGCGTGACCCACGATTTCGACCTGGTGGAAATCGACCGCCTCGAAGCCTTTGCCGCGCGCATCCCCAACTTCACCTTCAGCGCCTGCGTCGCCAGCCCCGAGAGTCAGCACCCGCTCAAGGGCTATGTGACCCAGCACATCGAGCCCAGGCATTTGAACGATGGCGACGTCGACGTCTACCTGTGCGGCCCGCCGCCGATGGTCGAGGCCGTCAGCCAGTTCATTCGCGAACAAGGCATCGCGCCGGCGAACTTCTACTACGAGAAATTCGCCGCCAGCGCGGCGTGAGTCTTCTCTGCGGCGACGCTCCTACGGATGGGGGTCGTCGGGCATTTGATATTGAGGTGTTCATGAACAGATTCCACGAAAAAGTCGCCCTGATCACCGGCGCTGCCCAAGGCATCGGGCGGCGGGTGGCCGAACGTATGGCCGCCGAAGGGGCGAAGCTGATCCTGGTGGATCGCTCCGACCTGGTGTTCGAAGTCCAGCAGCAGTTGGCGCCAACCACCCAGGTACTGGCCCTGACCGCCGACCTTGAGCAATACGAGGAATGCAGTCGGGTGATGCAAACCGCCGTCGAACGCTTCGGTCGTCTCGATGTGCTGGTCAATAACGTCGGCGGGACAATCTGGGCCAAGCCGTTCGAGCACTATGAAGCGTCGCAGATCGAGGCCGAAGTTCGCCGTTCGCTGTTCCCGACCTTGTGGTGTTGCCATGCCGCGCTGCCGTTCATGCTGGAGCAGGGTAGTGGTGCGATCGTCAACGTATCCTCCATCGCCACCCGCAGCCTCAACCGCGTGCCCTACGGTGCGGCAAAGGGTGGGGTCAACGCCTTGACCGCTTGTCTGGCGTTCGAAACCGCCGGTCGCGGCGTGCGGGTCAATGCCACGGCGCCTGGCGGCACCGAAGCACCGCCGCGACGCATACCCCGCAACGGTGTCGAGCAGAGTGAGCAGGAAAAACTCTGGTACCAGCAGATCGTCGACCAGACCCTCGACAGCAGTCTGATGAAACGCTACGGCACACTGGATGAGCAGGCGGGGGCTATTCTGTTTCTGGCCAGCGACGAAGCGTCCTATATCACCGGCATGGTCATGCCCGTGGGCGGTGGCGATCAGGGCTGACGCGAGCGACAGACAACCCCATCGGCAAACGGAGTCATGGTGATGAGTAACAAACCCACGATCGTGCTGGTCCATGGTTTTTGGGGCGGTGCCGCCCACTGGAACAAGGTCATCGTCAAATTGCTCGGCCGGGGCGACACGCACATTCGTGCCGTCGAGTTGCCGCTGACGTCCTTGGCCGAGGATGCCGAGCGTACGCGCAAGATGGTCGCCCAGGTGCCGGGGCCGGTGTTGCTGGTGGGGCATTCCTATGGCGGCGCGGTCATCACTGAAGCGGGTGATATGCCGAATGTGGTCGGGCTGGTGTACATCGCCGCGTTTGCCCCGGACGCCGGTGAAAGTCCCGGCGGCATCACTCAACGGCACCTGCCTGCGGCAGCGGCTAACCTGACGCCGGATAGCGACGGTTACCTGTGGGTCAAGCCCGAGCTCTACCACGAAAGCTTCTGTCAGGACCTTCCAGCGACCGAAGGAATGGTCATGGGCCTCACCCAGAAAGCGCCGCTGGCGAGTACCTTCGGTGACACCATTGGCACGGTGGCCTGGAAGAACAAGCCATCGTGGTATCAGATCTCGACCGCAGACCGGATGATCGCGCCACAGAACCAGCAATGGATGGCCGCGCGGCTCAATGCCCGGGAGATTCTGACCTTGAACGCCAGCCATGCGTCATTGGCGTCGATGCCTGCCGAAGTGGCGGCATTGATCGACAGGGCAGCGACGGCGTTGGCCAACGGCTAGGGTCCAAATGCAACCCGAATGGGGAATTTCCATGGCGACGTCTGGTCGGTATTTTGGACAAGGGTGGGTGTAAGGTAAGCAAGTCAACCTGATATCACTGCCCAAAAGGAGGTGACTATGAGTGTTCCGATGCTGAACAAAATGCACATGAACGGTTATGACGTACTCTGCGTGAACAATGGCCCCTGGCGGGTGTGCACACGAGGCGACCGACTGGGCTCGTTTGCCAGTCGGGAAGAAGCGCTGGCGTTTGCCGCTTCGTTGCCCGGATACAGGGCGCGTGCCAGCAGGCCTGCGGGAAGCCATCAAGCAAAATGAAGTCATGCCCGAAGCCCCGGTTCTCCGGGGCTTTTTCATGATGCAACGACGCTAGTAGCCGCCGCCTCCGCTGGGGCGCGAGGGTTCCCGGGCCTTTTGTTGTGTGTGGCTCCATTCCGCGCAGGTCATGAAGCTCTTGTGGTCGACCATGCCACGGCCGTCAAAGCTGACGTTGTATTGCTGCTGATGGCCGGCCTGAGTCAGTTTGTAGTCAAAGCACGTGCCGGGTACGACAGTCCGGTCGGTGACCGCCAGGGGCTGGCCGCCAATTTTCCGGACCTGCTCCTGGGTCATGCCGGTGTTGACTTTCGCGACCAGTGGCTGATCCTGGTAGATCGAGTTGGTGCTGCAGCCTGCCAACGCGGTCAGTACAACGACCAGCGTGAATAGAGGCTTGTTCATGGCAGCGCTCCCGCTATTGAGCCTTGTTGCGGCTAATGACCTTGGCTTTCACTTCCTCGGCGTAGCCGGACAGTTTTTCTTCATCGCCCTGAAACAAGGCACAGAGTTTCTGAACGGCTTGCGCGTCGGCTTCGTTGCCGAGCAGGCGCAATTGTTGCTCGATGCGCAAAAGCTCCACGGCCGACCAGCGCAAATCCGACGCAAGCCCTTGCAGATCACGCCGAAGTTCCTGTTCCGATTCGTTAAGCCACATGATGACCTCCTGAACTCCTCACTCCGGAATTTTAGACCCGTTTACCGCACCGGATGTTGTATTCGTCTGAATCAGCGGGGTTTCCTTTGGTCGGGAAAATAAATGCGAACATGAGAGTACGCTGTCTTACTTTATCTGAACGCAAGGAACTAACCGGGCAAAGTGATATCAATGAAAGTCGCTGAATCGTTAGGGATGGCTGTAGGGACGACGGCGAGCTACATTTTCTTATTTCAAATTAAAGGAAGCAGCATGCGGATGTTGATGGGGGGAGTCGTGTTGGCATTGCTGGGCGGGTGTTCGTTGCCGGCGTCGCTGGTTCCGGGCGAGCCGAATGTCAGCAAGCACAGCGCGAAGGCGCCAAAAGAGTATGCGGCGTGCGTGTTGCCTGCCTGGCAAAAGGAAGTATCGAATACGACCCAGGTTTCGATATCCAACGGATTCCGCATCACCGCGCCCAGCGTGATCACGGCCGACGAAGTGCTGGATATCGTTAAGTACAAGGATGGCAGCCGGGTATCGCTGTATCAGGGGCCACCTTGGGCCAAGTCCGGCGACCTGCGCAAAATCGTGCGCGACTGTTTGTAAGCGCAAGAGGGTGAAAATCGGTCACCGACCGTTTTTCGACTCAATTTAGAAAAAACCGGATGCCTGGCGTGCATCCGGTTTTTTTTGTGTGGATCAGTCTGAAAGGTTGGTCGTCGGGATGATTTGCTCGCTGACCTGGGCGGCACTTTTGCGTTCCCGACGTTCGCTCATCCAGCTTTCCACTTTGACGCCGAATTCTGGCGGGGCCTTGCGCCCGAATTTCCTGGCGATGTCGAGAATGGTTTGTTGGGCGAGTGCCTCTTCCATGCGTTTTTGCGCAACCATCATCGCACTATGGATCGCACACAGTCCGTCCAATGCCCATTCAGGCGGTGCGCCGTCAAACACTGCGCAACGGCCACGGATCTCCCGGCAATCGAAAATCGACTTGCGGCCGTCAATGGCGTTGACGATATCCAGCAAGGTGATTTCGTCAGCAGGCCGGGCCAGCTTGAAGCCACCGCGCACGCCTTCGGTGGCGACCACCAGTTTGGCCTTGGCCAGCTTGGTGAAGATTTTCGCCAGATAGTCCTGGGGGACACCTTGCAGATCGGCAAGGTCGCGCACGCTCGCTTCGCGCGAGTCGCCGCCGTTACCCACCAGAAAAAGCAGGCAGTGGATGCCGTATTCGACACCCGCGCTGTAAAGAGACATGCAAATCTCCGACTGAATTAGTCGCAAATTCTAGCAGCCGAAAGCAAGCCAGGCAACGAATCCCTTCTCTTTCAATCTTTTTTCATGACAGCTAACGCTCCTGTGGTGCGTTGAATACGGGGTGTTCAGGTCATGAGGCGCGGTTTTCGATGGCCACCCTCGGTAAAAACCTGTTGCAGGATTTAACTAGGATTAATACAGTCGTAGTTATAAGGTCGCAGTGGCAGGCGCTTATCCGGGCACAACCTGGCGGGGGTCCGTAACGCCCTCAACGATTTTCAACACTTGGTTATTCCCCCAGGAGTCAAAAATGAAGCAGCACATTCTGGTAATCGGCGCAGGTTTCGGTGGCATGTGGACCGCTTTGAGTGCCACGCGCCTGTTCGACATTCACGGCCACAACGACGTTGAAGTGACCGTGTTGGCTCCTCAGGCCGAACTGCGTGTGCGTCCGCGCTTCTATGAGCCGAACGCCCACCAACTGGCCGCACCGATTGGCGACCTGTTCGATGCCGTAGGGGTCAGGTTCATCAAGGGCGCGGCGCAGACCATCGACGTCGGGCAAAAGCAGGTCGGCTATGTCGATGCCGCAGGGGCCCGGCAAGTCTGCAGCTACGACAAACTCGTTCTGGCCACCGGCAGCCGCCTGGCTTCGCCGAACACTCCGGGCGTGGCCGAACATGCCTTCGACGTCGATCAGATCGAACAGGCCGTACGCCTGGAAAACCACCTCAAGGCGCTGGCCAATCAACCCGAAAGCAAGGCGCGCAACACGGTGGTGGTGGCCGGTGGCGGTTTCACCGGGATCGAAACGGCGACTGAAATGCCGAGCCGCCTGCGGGCCATCCTCGGCGACCGTGCTGACATCGATGTGATCATCGTTGACCGCGGCGACAGGATTGGCGGCTCGATGGGTGAGCAAATCGCCGAATCGATCGTCGAGGCCAGCCTGGCAACCGGCGTGCAATGGCACTTGAAAGCCTCGGTTGTGTCGGTCGATGCCAACGGCGTGACCCTGTCCGACGGTGCTCGCATCGACACAAAAACCGTGGTCTGGACCACCGGCGTTCGCGCCAGCTCCCTGACCGAGCAGATTCCGGCCGAACGCGATCACCTGGGCCGTCTGCATGTCGACGCACACCTGAAAGTCATTGGCCAACACGACATTTTCGCCACCGGCGACGTCGCCTATGCGGCCAGTGACGAGATCGGCAACTACGCCTTGATGACCTGTCAGCACGCTATTTCGCTGGGCCGCCATGCCGGCAACAACGTCGCCGCGCAGCTTCTCGGTGTCGACCCGACGCGGTACAGCCAGCCGAAGTACGTGACCTGCCTCGACCTGGGGGCCTGGGGCGCGGTGTACACCGAGGGTTGGGATCGTCAGGTGAAATTGGTCAAGGAGGAGGCCAAGTCGCTGAAAACCCAGATCAACACCCAATGGATCTACCCGCCAGCCGCGAACCGCGACACCGCGTGGGCCGCAGCGGATCCGTTGATCCCGATTGCCTGATACGTTCGCTGACGCGTCTGATCAAACATCCCGCCCAAGTCCTCCTGGGCGGGATTTTTTTGCGTGCCATTTGCCTGTATGAAATTAACCGTGTATTTTTTCATGAAATTAAAAATACAAAATTTCACGAGGCCGTATGTTTCAGCAATCCACCCGGCATGTCGCCAGTTACTACGCTCATTCCTGCGCCGATCGTCTGGTCGATCGAGCTGCACTGGAAGGTGAACAAGACACCGAAGTGCTGATCATCGGGGCCGGGTTCAGTGGATTGCACACGGCTTTGCGCCTGGCGCTGGCCGGCAAGCGCGTGACCTTGCTCGAAGCCAGCCGGGTGGCCTGGGCCGCGTCCGGGCGTAATGGCGGCCAGGCGATTCTCGGCTGGTCGTGCGACATGCCACCGCTGGAAGCGGCGCTGGGTTACGAACGGGCGCGGCGCTTGTGGGAAGGCATGCGCTGGGCCGCACGCGAGCTGCGTGACTTGCCTGGCCGTCATGAGTTCGATTGCGACTACCGCGCCGGTCATCTGTGGACCTCGGTGATGCCGCGTCGGGTAGGCCTGCTGACCGAATGGCAACACGAGGCCAGCCACAAGTGGGGCCACGACAAACTGCAATTTATCGAGCGCAGCGATTTGCCGCAGTGGGTTGCCAGCGAGCGTTATCAGGCCGGCCTGTTCGATCCCGAAGGCGGGCATTTGAATCCGCTGAAACTGGCCCTGGGCCTTGCGGATGCGATCGAGCGGGCCGGTGGGCGCATCCACGAGCAAAGCAAGGCGCTGAGCTATGGCGAGGAGGGCGACGGGTTTGTGGTGACCACCGAGCGCGGTCGTATTCGCGCCGATGTGCTGGTGCTGGCGTGCAACGCTTACCTCGATCGACTCGACCCGCAGCTGGCCAGTTGCGTGTTGCCGGTCGGAACCTATCAGGTCGCGACCGCGCCGCTCACGAAGGATCAAGCCACCGCGCTGCTGCCGAGCAACGTGTGCGTGACCGACAACCAGTTCGTACTCGATTATTTCCGCCGCACTCCGGACAACCGCCTGCTGTTCGGCGGCGGTTGCACTTACCTGGGCGGCATGCCCAAGGACATCGCCGCCGCGACCCGGCCGTTCCTGGAACGCGTGTTCCCGCAACTCACCGGCGTCGGGCTGGAGTTTGCCTGGGGCGGCCACATCGACCTGACCCTCAAACGCACACCGGATATCGGCCGCCGGGGCGATCTGTACTGGATGCAGGGATATTCCGGGCATGGCGTGCTGCCGACACTGGCCGCGGCGCGGGCGGTGTCCGACGCGGTACTCGGTCAGCCCGACGAATTGTCCCTGTACCAGGGCCTGAACAACGGCAGTTTTCCCGGCGGCAAATACCTGGCCGCGCCGCTGGAAGCCATTGGCAAGGCCTGGTATCGACTGCGCGACAGCATTTGAAGCGACACTTTCTGGAAGCCTCTAGATGGACATGCAAGAAGAAATCTCGGCGCTGGCGATCCTGATCCAGGACCTGCGCAAACACAAGAAATACACCCTGAAGGAGCTGGCGGACAAAATCGGTCGCTCCGTGGGTTTTCTGTCCCAGGTCGAGCGCGGCCTGTCGCGCCCGACCGTGGCGGACCTGACCGCCATCAGCGAAACCCTGGGGGTGCCGACCACCTATTTCTACAGCCTGCCCAAACCCATGGCCTTGTCCTGGGTCACCCGCCCCGACGAGCGCCGCACGCTGTACTACGCCGACGGCATCACCGACATCCTCGTTTCGCCAAAAATGCGCGCGTCGTTCTCGATGCTCGAAAGCCAGCTGGAGCCCGGCGCCAGCAGCGGCGACCGGCATATGAAGGACAGCTCGGAGCAGGGCGGTTATGTCCTGGAAGGGCAACTGACCCTGTGGCTCGACGATAACGAACCGGTGACCCTGCATCCCGGCGACAGCTTTCAACTGGCCAGCCATGCGCACTGCCGCTACGGCAACCTGTCCGACCAACTGACCCGCGTGCTTTGGGTTTACACCTGATAACAACAAGGAACAAAACGATGGATGCTGTGTGCTCTGAACTGCTGGCCGAGGTTCGCAACTTCCGCCACTGCAACCCCGAAGTGCGTTACGTCGACCTGATCTCCCTGGACATTCCGGGGCATTTCTACGGCAAGCGCTACCCGATCGAGATGCTGGAAAAAGTCGCTGCCGGCAGTGCACTGAAGCTGCCGCAGAACTGCGTGCTGCTCGGCACCCAGGGCGGACTGTTCAAGATCGGCGATTACTGCTTCAACGATGGTGACCCGGATGCGCAGCGCCGTTTGGTGCCCGGCACCTTGAAGCTGGTGAGCTGGGAAAAACAGCCCTTGGGCCAGATGCTGATCACCTCCGACGGCACCGAAAAACCCATCGAATTCGAACCCCGCGAAGTGCTGGCGCAGGTGCTGGACCGACTCAAGCGCAAGGGCATTTTCCCGGTGGTGGCCTTCGAGCTGGAGTTTTACCTGTTCGACAGCCGCTTGAAGGACGGCTTGCCGCAGTTCCCCCGTGATGAGTTGACCGGCGATGCCGACGATCAGCCGAACATGCACATCGAACGCTTGTCGCGCTTCGCCCCGGTGCTCGATGAAATGGTCGAGACCGCGCGAGCCCAGGGCGTCGATGCCACGGTGATCACCGCCGAACTCGGCCCGGGCCAGTTCGAAATCAACTTCGGCCATTGCGATGACGGCCTGCGCGCCGCCGACTGGGCCGCCCTGTTCTGCCGCAGCACCCGGGGCGTGGCGCTCAAGCACAATTACCGCGCCAGCTTCATGGCCAAACCCTACCTGCAGCACCCCGGCAGCGGCATGCACGTGCATGTCAGCCTGTATGACCAGGCCGGCAACAACCTGTTGGCGGCGAACGGCCAGCGGGCGCTGCGCCATGCGGTGGCCGGTTGCCTGGATGTGTTGCCGCACTGCATGCCGATTTTTGCCCCGAACCACAACGCCATGCGCCGCTTGAGCGGCACGGTGAACGTGGCGTCCCGCGCCAGTTGGGGTTTCGAGGATCGCGATGCGTGCTTGCGTATTCCGGAGTCGGACATCAAGAACCTGCGCATCGAACATCGCCTGGCGGGCGCCGATGCCAACCCTTATCTGGCGTTGGCGGCGATTCTGGTAGGGCTGGAACAAGGCCTGGAAGGGGAGCGCGAGCCGATTGCACCGCTCAACGAAGACCGCGGCAGTGGCATCGATTTTCCGTTGGAAATGCTCGAAGCCGTGCAGTCCATGCAAACTCATGCATCGCTGCGCGAAGGCTTGGGGGCGGAGTTTGTGGACGTCTATTGCGAAAACAAACGTCAGGATCATCTGGCATTTCTGCATGACATCAGCGCGAGGGAGTATCGCTGGTTCCTCTAGTCGCCCTTAGAAAACATGTGGATATTGAAGGGGTTAGAAGGATTAGTAACTGGATAGTGAATAAAAATATCTTGTTACAGCCGGAAATATTCCGTAATATCCGCGCCGCGTTCACCACCACGGTTTATGCATTTTTAAATCCCAGGCGTCCATCAGCTGCCTGGGATTTTTTTTGCCTGAAATTTAGTCGGCAGGTGAGAATCAAAAGATCGCAGGCTTCGCCAGCTCCTACGGAGATGTACGCCTTACATTCGTAGGAGCTGCCGCAGGCTGCGATCTTTTATTCCGTCAAATGGTGATTACTACGCTGGCACGCTGACGCGCGCGGTCATTTTCATCAGCCAGTAATAACTCAACGCCGGCACCAGCAACCCGACGATCCACGCCAGATCCACCCCGTCCAGCGCCGTGGCCACCGGGCCGACATACAGCGTGGTGTTCATGAACGGAATTTCCAGGGCAATCGCCAGCAGGAAACTGCCGCAGGCAATCCGGTTGACCCGCCCATAGATCCCGTTCAGGTCGAAGATGTCGTCAATCCGGTACTGGCCTTTGCGCAGGCAGTAGTAGTCCACCAGATTGATCGCCGTCCACGGGATCAGGAAGTAGCTCATGAAGAAGATGAAGTTGAGGAAGAAGCTGATGAAATCGTCCTGACTGATGGTGCACAGGGCCGTGGCCACAAGGCTGATCAGTAGCATGAACACACCGCGTACCCGCGGCGTCACCTTCAGTCGGGCAAACGGCTCGATCACGGTGATGGTCGACATGAACGCGCCGTACAGGTTGAACACGTTGATCGACACCTGGCCGTAGACGATGAAGGCGAACAGCAGCACCGCGCCAGCGCCGAACAGACCGGCGACATGCCCGCCGACGTTGCTGGAAAAGTCGCCGATGCCGACGCTCAGGATCGCCCCGAGAATCATCATCCACGCGCCGCCGCTGACCGTGCCGGCGTAGCTGTACCAGAACACCTGGGCGGTCGGCGTGTTGCTCGGCAGGTAGCGTGAGTAGTCGGCGACGTAAGGCGCGTAGGACAGTTGCCAGGTCACGGCAATGCTCACTGCCACCAGGAACTTCGACAACGAGAAGCCTGTCGGCAGCCAATGTTCGGCCGGGATCGGCAACTGCAAGGCGAGCACCGTGGCCGCCACGAACACCACCAGCGACAGAATCGACAGCAGCTTCTGCAAGCGGTGAATCAACCGATAGCCATAGAGCGCGACGACGAAGCACAACGCGCCAATCAGGTAGATATTGCCGGACATCGGCAGCGGGCTGACGGACTCCAGTGCCTGGGCCGCGAGCAAGGTGTTGCTGACGAAGAAGCCCAGGTAGATCAGCATCACGAACAGCAGCGGCAATACCGCCCCCAACACGCCGAATTGCGCCCGGCTCTGGATCATTTGCGGAATGCCCAGCTTCGGTCCCTGGGCCGAGTGGGAGGCCATGAAAATCGCCCCCAGCAACGAGCCGATGATGATCGCCAGCGCACTCCAGAACAGGTTGAGCCCCATCACCACCGGCAACACGCCGGAGGCGATGGTGGTGATGTTCATGTTGGCGCCGAACCAGATATAGAACAGCGAACCCGGCTTGCCGTGGCGTTCGGTCTCGGGGATGAAATCGATGCTTCTTTTTTCGACTTGCATGGTGATCACTCCTGAGTCCGGACGAGGTGGGATTGCAGGCGGGCGATGGTGCTTTGCAGCTCATGGGGCTGGTGGGCAAACAGGTCCGGACGCTCGGGGATCAGGCTGACGTAGTCGAGTTGTTGCAGGGCGCGCAGGCACTGTTCACTTGTGAGGATTTCCAGCGCGTAGACCCAGTTGGCCATGATCAGCAGGGCCGAGTAATGCCCGGCCTCGGTGGTCGTGGTGCAGGCATCGCTGACCAGGCGCACGCGATAGCCCAGGGCGAAGGCATCGAACACGCTGGTGAGCACGCAGACGTCGGTCAGCACGCCACAAATGATCAGCGTTTCAACCTCCATTGCCTTGAGTCGGGCATCGAGGTCGGTGCGGTGAAAGGCACTGTAACGGCCCTTGTCGATGATCAATTCACCGGGCTGTGGCCTCAGCGACTCGATGATTTCCACTTGCCGGGTGCCGGCGCGGTAACTGCCGGGGCCACCGTCGGCGGCCAGAGGTTCGCCGTGGGGCAGGTCACTGCCGTCGGCCTGATTGATGTGGCGGGTATAAATGACAGGCGTCCGCTGACGGCGGGCGGTATCGAGCAGGGCGGCGGTATGGGTAACCACTGTGTCGAGGTTTTCCAGGACGAAGCCGTCCTCCTGCTGCATGTCGATGATCAACAGCGCGTTGTTATTGTTCATTGGGCAAACCTGATCAAAGGCGAAACACAAAGCACCGTACGCGCCATGCAATGGCGAGACGCGGGGTGCGTGATTGGCTGTTCGGGTGGGCTCAGTGAACTATTTGCCAGAAGCCGTTCTGCTTGGCCGAAACGCTGGCGCGCAGGCGCTTGAAATGCAGGTGCGAAGCGGTCCATTCACCGCGCAGGTAAGCCCGCGCGGCGCCGGAGGGAAGGGCGAGTGATGGGAGACGACCAGTCATCATTGGAATCGACCCTTGTGGGAGCGAGCCTGCTCGCGAACGCGGTGTGTCCGGTACATCAATCCCTGTGGGAGCGGCGGTGCGGCGATCCGACTTGCCCGCGAAGAGGCCGGCACATCCAACATTAATGTCGTCAGGGGCACCGCTTTCGCGAGCAAGCCCGCTCCCACAGTTGAGGTGTGCTGGTCCCCAGCCTCGCATCCTGGCACAGGAATCAGCGGAACGCTGGAACCACGTGCTTGATGAACAGCTCCAGGGATTTTTTCTTTTCCGCGTGGGGCAGGCTGTTATCGCACCAGAAGCTGAATTCGTCGACCCCCAGTTCCTGGTAGTACTTGATGCGCGGAATGATTTCTTCCGGGGTGCCGATCATGGCGGTCTTGTGCAGGCTCTCGAGTTCGAACTCCGGGCGACCGGCGAATTTCTCTTCCGGGCTCGGCGCGAGGAAGCCGTTGACCGGGGTGGTCTTGTTGCCGAACCAGGCATCGAAGGTGCGGTAGAACCTGGAGATCGCCTTGGCCCCGACTTCCCAGCCCTGCGGATCGTCGGCGGTGTGCACGTGGGTGTGACGCAGCACCATCAGTTGCGGGCGCGGCACGTTCGGGTTGTTATCGAGCGCGGCCTGGAATTTGTTCTTCAGGTCGAGGACTTCCTCGTCGCCTTTCATCAGCGGTGTGACCATGACGTTGCAGCCGTTGGCCACGGCGAAGTTGTGCGAGTCCGGGTCGCGGGCGGCGATCCACATCGGCGGATTCGGCTGCTGGATCGGCTTGGGCACGCTGGTAGAGGTCGGGAATTTCCAGATGTCGCCGTCATGGGCGTAGTCGCCGTTCCACAATGCGCGCACCACCGGAACCATTTCCCGCAACGCCTGGCCGCCAGAGGACGCCGGCATGCCACCGGCCATGCGATCGAACTCGATCTGGTAGGCGCCACGGGCCAGACCGACTTCCATGCGTCCGTTGCTGATCACGTCGAGCAACGCACATTCACCGGCCACCCGCAGTGGATGCCAGAACGGCGCGATGATGGTGCCGGCGCCCAGGTGAATGGTGGTGGTCTTGCCCGCCAGATAAGCCAGCAGCGGCATCGGGCTTGGCGAGATGGTGTACTCCATGGAGTGGTGTTCGCCGATCCACACGGTGCTGAAACCACCGGCCTCGGCCATCAGCGTCAGTTCGGTCAGGTCTTCGAACAACTGGCGGTGGCTGACGCTTTCGTCCCAACGTTCCATGTGTACGAACAGGGAAAACTTCATGACGCTTACCTCGGATCTTTTGTTGTCGGCCTGTCGATCGCGGGCCTGTCGATTATTGGTATACCATAATACGCATTGAGGGGCAAAAGATCGCAGCCTTCGGCAGCTCCTACGGGCGAGATGCGTTTGCCCCTGTAGGAGCTGCCGAAGGCTGCGATCTTTTCAATGGTCAGGCCAGAACGGGCAGGGCGCCCATCTTGCCGTGGCAATACACCAGTGGCCCGCTGCTCTGCCGTGGCACGATCAGGTTTTTCACCGCGCCGACCATGATGGCGTGGTCACCGCCTTCATATTCGCGCCACAACTCACATTCGATGACCGCCGTGGCGTTGGCCAGAATCGGGTTGCCCAGTTCGCTCAACGTCCACTCGATCCCCTGGGCCTTGTCCTTGCCTTTGCGCGCGAAGGCATAGGCTTCGTTTTGCTGGCCGCCGGACAGCACGTGGATGGCAAAACGTTTGTTCTTGATCAGGACCGGGTAGGAATCGGAACTGTAGTTGGGGCAGAACAGCACCAGGGCCGGGTCCATCGACAGCGAGCTGAAGGCGCTGGCGGTCAGGCCGACGATTTGGCCGTCGTCATCCAGGGTGGTGATCACGGTCACTCCGGACGGGAACGAACCCATGACTTGTTTGTAGATGGCGGCATCGATCATTGGGCGGTCCTCGGGTGGTGTGACGCGTTTTTATGTGTTTGTAGGTCTGATGGTATACCGTAATATATCTATTGCAAGGTCTTTTTAGGTGAACCGATAAACGTACGGCTTTCGTCTGGAACCCAATGATTACGGGGCTTTAAGCTAGCCAGCGCTGACGTGAATCGGGCAGGATGCCGGCTCAGATGCTTGTTCAAAGACCGGATCAGTCTTGTTTAAAGTTTGGAATACCATAATATGGTTCGCATCTGAGGGGCGGCCAGTGAGTCCCCCCGGTTCAGCACCAACATTGCGCCACTGCCCATCGTCACTGGCGCCATGGTGGTCCAGGTGTTCCACCTCAACCTGTTCTGGGGTTTGCTGGCGATTGCCCTCGGGCACATGGTCGGCGGCGTGGTGATTGCGCTCGCGTCAGCCCAGGGGCCTGCATGGGTATCATCTGGCAGATCAGCTTCTCGCCGCACGTGTCGGACTACTCGCGCTACCTGCCGGCGGATATCGGCATCACCCGGCCGTTCTTCGCCACTTACCTGGGGGCGACCCTGGGCACGATCCTGTCGTTCACCTTCGGTGCCGTAGCGGTCCTGGCTACCCCAGAAGGCACCGAGGCGATGGTGGCGGTCAAGCAGTCCACCGGTTGGCTGGGGCCGATCCTGATGGTGTTGTTCCTGCTCAACATCATCAGCCACAACGCCTTGAATCTGTATGGCGCGGTACTGTCGATCATCACCTCGATCCAGACCTTCGCCAGCCGGTGGACGCCCAGCATCAAGGTGCGCGTGGTGTTGTCGAGCATCGTGCTGGCGGGTTGCTGCGTGGTGGCGCTGGGGGCCTCGGCGAATTTCATTTCGCAGTTCATCGGCCTGATCCTGGCGCTGTTGCTGGTGCCGTGGGCCTCGATCAACCTGATCGACTTCTACCTGATCAAGCGTCGTCGCTATGACATCGCCTCAATCTTCCGCGCTGACGGCGGTATCTACGGTCGCTTCAACCTGCACGCGATCATTGCCTACTTCATCGGCATCATCGTGCAGCTGCCATTCGCCAATACTTCACTGTACGTCGGACTGTACGCCAATCTGGTGGACGGCGCGGACCTGTCGTGGCTGGTGGGGCTGGTGGTGACGTGCCCGTTGTATTACTGCCTCGCTACGCGAAACCAGTCGCAGCAAAGCCGCTCGGTGAAGTTCGGCTACACCGATTGAGGTAAAACCCTTTGTGTTCGTCTGAAATTGCCCGGCGCTTTGCCGGGCATTTTTGTTTTCGGCAATCGCTCAGCAATGATTGAACGCATTCAGGCCGCGTTGTACCGCCGGCCTGGCTTCGACCGAGTCGAACCAGCGCGAAAGTTGCGGAAGCTCCTTCCATTCCAGTCGATCACGGAACGCTGTGACGATGGTGAACGCCGAAATGTCGGCCATGGAGAACTGCTCTCCGGCCATGAAGCCGGCAGTCAGAAAACTTTCCGCGTAAGTCAGTTGCTCGATCACGCGCAGGTCGATGATCGCCGCCGCCTTGTCCTGCCCCGCCTGGCGTAGAAAAAAGGCGGCATGGCTGGGGGCGATGACATCGGTCACGAAAAAGAAATAGCGGTCGATCACCCGGGTGCGTGCAGGCCCCGGCTGCGCCGGTGCCAGCTTTCCGGGGGCAATGGAGTCGGCGTACTGGATGATGGCGTTGGACTGGTTGATGACCAGCACCGGAGTTGTCCCATGATCGATCAGGGTCGGCACTTTCCCGGCCGGGTTCAGCGCCAGGAAGGCCGGATCCAGTTGCTCGCGTGCATGAAGGTCCAGCCAGCGTGACGTGTAGGCAATACCGGCCTCTTCAAGCGCAATGGCGGCTCGTAGCGTGTTGCCGGTGTTCGCGCCGTAAAGTTCGATTTGATCGTTCATGGGTCATTGCTCTTGTTGGGACAGGCAAGCAGCCACCGAACACCGCCAATGATGTCAGTATGATGAAAATCCGCCGCACCGATATACAAAAACAGTGATCGTCCATACCCCTGCGCGACAAGCCTTGTCCCTCAACGAAAACTACTTTCACCGCGTTTGATAATAGCCTCTCGAAATGTTTTAAGAGTTTCACAAGCCAGTCAGTCAACCCTCACCTCGAACGTCCGATGACTCATGTCACTCAGCGAGCGCGCCTGTTTTCGCGTCCGTATTGAGCGCTGTTGCGTGGGCGGCAATCGGGTCCTGCCTGGCGGTGAAACCTCCGAATAACGATAAGAAACACCCAGGAGCACCCTATGTTCAAACGAGCGATACCCACCGCAGTTTGGCTGGCCACCAGTTCGGTGTGCGCACAGGCCGCCGATTCCGCCGCCCATGGTTTTCTGGAGGACAGCAAGGCCAGCCTCTCGATGCGCACCCTGTACTTCAACAGCGACAATCGCGATGGCAGTGCAGCCCCTTCGAAAACCGAAGAGGCGGCCCAGGGTTTCGTTTTGCGCTATGAGTCCGGGTTTACGCAGGGCGCGGTGGGGTTCGGGCTCGATGCCCAGGCGTTGCTCGGCATCACGCTGGACAGCGGAGCGGGGCGCCACGTCGGTAGCGGCATGATTCCCTCTGACGGCGACGGCGCGGCGGCCGCCTGGAGCAGCTTCGGCCCCACGGCGAAGATGCGCCTGGCCCGGACTGAATTTCGCTACGGCACCTTGCTGCCGAAATTGCCGATCCTTCTGGCGAACGATGCCCGTGTGTTGCCGCAATCGTTCACCGGCGCGCAGGTCACCTCGAACGACATCGATGGCCTGACGTTGACCGGCGGTGTGCTGGAGCACGCGGTAGGGCGCGCCTCGACGGACCGCACAGGCCTGTCGGTCGCCGGCAGCACCCAGGACAGCAACAAGTTCTACTACGCCGGTGGTGACTACAACCTCACCAGGAACCTGAAGACCCAGTATTACTTCGCGCAACTGGAAGACTTCTACAACCAGAACTTCCTCGGCCTGACGCACATATTGCCCATCGACAGCGCAAGCTCACTGACCACCGACCTGCGCTACTTCCGCACCACGTCGAGCGGTGCCAACAGCTCTGCCTCCGGTCGCGCGCAAGGCTATCGGGTATCGGGCTACACCGACGACAACGACGGTGAAATCGACAACAGCACCTGGTCTGCGATGGTCACCTACACCCATGGCGGGCACGCGGTGTCGATGGGGCATCAACGGGTGGGCGATGGCAGCAACTTCGTCCAGCCCAACCAGGGCAGCCTGGTGGACAAGGGGGCGGGCGGCGGCAGTGTCTACCTGCCCACCGACAAGATGATCCAGAACTTTGCCCGGGCCGGCGAGCAGACGAATTTCGGCCAATACAGCTACGACTTCGCGCCCTTGGGCGTGCCGGGCCTGAAAGCCTCGATCGTGTATCTGAAGGGCACGGACATCAAGGCGCAAAACGCCAGTGACCAGTCCGAGTGGGAGCGCGACATGACCCTGGACTACGTGTTGCAGTCGGGCACGTTCAAGGGGGTGGGGTTCACACTGCGTAACGCCAGGTCCAATACCGATGCCGGGCGCAACGTGGATCAGAACCGGTTCATCATCAATTACACCTTGTCGTTGTTGTAATCACACACATCCCCTGTGGGAGCGGGCTTGCTCGCGAAAGCGGATTGTCAGGCGATATCGATATTGAATGTGCCGGCCTCTTCGCGGGCAAGCCCGCTCCCACAGGGTTCGCGGCTATCCGCAAAATCCGCGAGCAACCAACACGACTGTGGGAGCAACTGTCTTCACTGTGCCACTCGTCACCGTCATTCGGTGCCATCGAGCAACACGGCATTCAGCCTGATCAGTAAGACCCGCTTGCAGGCGATGAGCGCGACTTTCGCGCTCTTGCCTCGCTCCCGCAGAGCGTCATAGCGTGCCTTGAAGTCTGGCTGTTTGGACTAACCCTCGGTGAAAGGCCTGGCGCCGCTGATCAATGCGGACACCTATTTTGGCCATTTCGATCTCCTTTTGGCCTGCCTCACGCTGTGAACCGGCGACGCCGTCAGCAAGAATCGGACGCGGGTGACTGAGTCGGCGACCCCCAGTTGAAACCACAACCAGAAACTTCACTTCCTTGCCCTTGGCTATTTTCAAGGCCGCTGCCGTGTACAGAACATAAAAACCATCGAACTCACGCCACACTTGGGGAAACGATCCATGGACTCAATGAAACGCATACTGGGCGCCACCGTTTGCGGACTGTCGCTGCTGGCCAGCGCGGTGCACGCCGAACAGCGCGAATTGCGGGTGTACAACTGGGCGGACTACATCTTGCCGTCCGTGCCCAAGGATTTCGCCAAGGACACCGGGATCAAGGTGACCTGGGACACCTTCGACACCAACGAGTCCCTGGAAGCCAAGCTGCTGACCGGCAACTCGGGCTACGACCTGGTGGTGCCGTCGAACCAGTTCATCGAAACCCAGATCAAGGCGGGCGTGTTCCAGAAACTCGACAAGTCCAAGTTGCCGAACTGGTCGCACCAGGACCCGGCCTTGCTCAAGCTGCTGGACAAGAACGATCCGGGCAACCTGTACGGCGTGCCTTACATGTACGGCACCGTGCTGATCGGCTTCAACCCGGCCAAGGTCAAGGCAGCGCTGGGCGAGAATGCGCCGGTGGACAGCTGGGACCTGGTGTTCAAGCCCGAGAACATGGAGAAGCTCAAGGCCTGTGGCGTCGCCATGCTCGACTCGCCGTCGGAGATCCTGCCGCTGGCCCTGCATTACCTGGGGCTGGACCCGAACAGCCAGAACCCCGATGACTACGAAAAAGCCAAGGCGCTGATGCTCAAGGTTCGCCCCTACGTCACCTACTTCAACTCAGCCAAGTACATGACCGACATCGCCAACGGCGATATCTGCGTGGCCATCGGTTACTCCGGCAGCTTCTATCAATTCGGCAATCGCGCCAAAGAGGCGGGCAACGGCGTGGTCGTCGACTGGCGCCTGCCGAAAGAAGGCGCGCCAATCTGGTTCGACACCTTCGCCATCCCGAAAAGCGCGAAGAACGTCGCCGAGGCCCACGAATTCCTCAACAACCTGCTGGACCCGAAAGTCATCGCGCCGATCAGCGACTTCCTCGGTTACCCGAATGCCAACAAGGACTCGCTGGCGCTGATCAACAAGGACATCACCGGCAACCCGAACCTGACACCGACCAGCGAGGCCTTGAAGACGCTGTACGTCGTGCAGCCATTGCCGCAAAAGCTTGAGCGGGTGCGCACCCGGGTCTGGACCAGCATCAAGTCCGATCAGTAACCCCGAGGAATTGAGTGAGATCTCTGTGGGGCACAGATTTTGTGTACACCACATGGCCCTGTGGGAGCGGGCTTGCTCGCGAATGCGCAGTGTCAGTCAATGCAGGTGTCGACTGATCCAGCGCTTTCGCGAGCAAGCCCGCTCCCACAGTTAGTTCTGTGTGCGGCTCAGCGAAAAAACTCCCCCGGTGTCTCACCGAACTGCTGGCGGAAGGCAGCGATAAACGCCGACGTCGAGTCGTAGCCACAGGCCAACGCGACGTCGGTCACGCGCTCGCCCTGCTCCAGTGGCGTCAGGGCGCCGAGCAGGCGCAAGCGCTGGCGCCAGGCGCGAAAGGTCAGGCCGGTGTCACGCAGGAACAGGCGACTGAGGGTTTTCTCGGTGACGCCGAATTGGTCGCTCCAGTGACTGAGCGTGGTTTGTTGCTCCGGGTGTGACTCCAGGCTTTGGGCGATTTGCCGCAATCGGCTGTCCTGGGGCAGGGGCAGCATCAAGTCGATCTGCGGTGCTTGCGCCAACTGATCCAGAATCACCTGGGCCAACCGACCGTGCGGCCCGTCCTGATCGTATTCCACCGGTATCTGACTGAAGGCGCGGATCAACTCGCGCAACAAATCGCTGACCCCCAACACATGACAGCCCGGCGGTGCCCACGTCGAGACGCTGCAATCGATGTACAGGCTGCGCATTTCCGTGCGCGGCGAGCTGAACACCCGGTGCGGCATGCCCGCCGGAATCCACACCGCCCGCTCCGGCGGGGCCACGAAACGCCCGACGCCGGTCTGTATTTCGAGCACGCCCGCAATCGCATAGGAAAGCTGCACCCACGGGTGGCTGTGGCGCCGGGTCAGGGCGCGATTGGGCAGCGATTCGGTACGGCCATAGAGCGGTCGAGGCAGGCTGGACAGTCCGGGAATACTGCGTCGAACACTCTTGTCATGTCCTTTAGGCGGCATCAGCTGGCTCATCGGCGTTAGTCGGTAATTCCCCGTCACGTTAGAGTCGCTTTCACGTACTGGCAACCCCCGGATGATCAACCCCATGACTCGCCCCCGACTGTTACCCGACAACTTCACCCTGACCCTGATCGGCGTAGTGACGCTCGCCAGCCTGCTGCCCGCCAGCGGCCAGGTCGCGGTCGGTTTTGGCTGGCTGACCAACATCGCCATCGCACTGCTGTTTTTCCTGCATGGCGCCAAGCTGTCCCGCGAATCGATCATCGCCGGTGCCGGGCACTGGCGCCTGCATCTGCTGGTGTTCAGCCTGACCTTCGTGCTGTTCCCGCTGCTCGGCCTGGCGCTCAAGCCGCTGCTGTCGCCGCTGATCGGCAACGACCTTTACATGGGCATGCTCTACCTCTGCGCGTTACCCGCCACGGTGCAGTCGGCGATTGCCTTTACTTCACTGGCGCGGGGCAACATTCCGGCGGCGATTTGCAGCGCGGCGGCGTCCAGCCTGTTCGGGATTTTCCTCACGCCGTTGCTGGTGACCCTGCTGCTGAATGTGCACGGCGAAGGCTCCTCGACCCTCGACGCCATCCTCAAGATCAGCATGCAGTTGCTGTTGCCGTTCATTGCCGGGCAAATCGCGCGGCGCTGGATCGGCGACTGGGTGGCGCGCAACAAGAGCTGGTTGAAGTTCGTCGATCAGGGTTCGATCTTGCTGGTGGTCTACGGCGCGTTCAGCGAGGCGGTGATCGAAGGCCTCTGGCAGCAGATTCCGCTGCTGGATCTGGTCGGGCTGGTGCTGGTCTGCTGCATCGTTCTGGCGCTGGTGTTGGTGGCCGCGACCGTGCTCGGCAGGGCATTCGGATTCAACCAGGAAGACCGCATCACCATTCTCTTCTGCGGTTCGAAGAAAAGCCTGGCGACTGGTGTACCGATGGCGCAGGTGTTGTTTGCCGGTAGCACCATTGGCTTGCTGATCTTGCCGCTGATGCTGTTCCACCAGATTCAACTGATGGTCTGTGCGGTGCTGGCGCAGCGTTATGCCAAGCGGCCGGAATCGATTCCGGAACTGATGGCCCAGGTTGATCCCTGATTTGCCACCCATGGCGGCTCGAGTGAGCCGCCATGGTTTTACCGGTCAGCGCTTGTCAGCGACCAATGGCGGGGTACGCGGAGGGATCATGCGTTTGTTCCCGGTCGACTCGAACGCCGACGCCAGGTGCAGCAGCGACGAGTCGTCATAGGCGCGCCCGGCAAACGTCAGGCCGACCGGCATGCCGATGTCCGGCATTACGCCCATCGGTACGGTGACCGTTGGCACGCCCAGGTGGCGGATGGCGAGGTTGCCGTTGGCGACCCATACGCCGTTGCTCCAGGCGATATCCGCCGATTGCGGATCGACATCGGCATTCGCCGGGCCCACATCGGCGACCGTCGGGAACAGCACCGCGTCGAGGCCCAGGCGATCCATCCAGTCTTCCAGATCGATCTTGCGGGTCTTTTCCAGTCCGCGCAGGCCGTCCGGCATCGTGCTGATCTGGTCCCACGGGGTGATGCCACGCTCGGCCATGCGCACGTATTCGTCCATGCCGGCAACCAGGTCGCCCTCGCGGTTGGGCAGGGTGCCCGGGTCGTGAGGGAAGATCTGCGGGCCATCGACATCGACCAGACGATTCAGTTTCGGATCGCCGTTGGCTTGCAGGAAGTCATCGAAGGCCCAGGCGGTCAGGTCCCACAGTTCATGGTGTAAAAATTCTTTGGAGACGATGCCGCGATTGAACACGGTCGGCGCGCCCGGGCGATCGCCTTCGCAATTGGAGACCAGCGGGAAGTCCACTTCGAGCACTTCCGCGCCCGCGGCTTCGAGGGCCTTGCGCGCCTGTTCCCAGAGCCCGATCACCGAAGGACGGGTGTTGATGCGCTGGCCGGTCGGCCCACCGATGCCCGGCGCTTCGGAGGTGCCGGCTTCGGGGTCGGCGTTGATGTACATGCGTGGAATGCCGAACTTCTTGCCGGCAAGTGCCTCGCTGTTGGCGGCCAGCGCCGCGTAGGATTTGGGGCGCACCAAGGACGAGCTCGGGATCGGCACCCAAGTTTGCAGGCGCCACAGGTCGCCACGGGTGTCCGGGTCATCGGCCACTACCACGTCGAGCACTTCGAGCAGGTCGGCCATGGTCCGGGCAAACGGCACGACCACGTCCATGGTCGGGGTCAACGGCCAGTTGCCGCGCACCGAGATCACCCCGCGCGAAGGCGTGTAGGCACACAAACCATTGTTCGAGGCCGGGCCACGGCCGCTCGACCAGGTTTCTTCCGCCAGGCCGAAGGCCGCGAAACTTGCAGCAGTGGCAGTACCCGCGCCGTTGGACGAGCCGGAGGCGAATGGGGCGGTGAGGTAGTCAGCGTTGTACGGGCTCTCGGCGCGGCCGTAGACGCCACGTTGCATCCCGCCGTTGGCCATCGGAGGCATGTTGGTCTTGCCCAGGCAGATCGCCCCGGCGGCGCGCAGGCGTTCGATGGTGAACGCATCGCGATAGGCGACCAGGTCCTTGAAGGCCGGGCTGCCGGAAGCGGCGGTGAGGCCCTTGACCAGATAGCTGTCCTTGGCGGTGTAAGGGATACCGTCCAGCGCTCCCAGCGTCTGGCCCTTGGCGCGACGGGCGTCGGACGCCTGCGCTTCGGCGAGTGCCTCGGGGTTGCGCACCACGACCGCGTTCAGGGCGGTAGGCGTTTCGGGGCCGTCGTAGGCGTCGATCCGCGCGAGATAAGCCTGGACCAGTTCAACCGAGGTGGTCTGGCCGGATTCGAGCGCGGCGCGCAGCTCGGCAATGGAAACTTCGGTAACTTCGATCATGCTGCCACCGCCGCTTGCAGGTGGAGGGTCCCAAACACTTCACTTTTCTCGAAATGGACTTTCATATCGTTATTCTCGTTGCACTGTGTGGCACGACAGGGTCGGGTGTTAAAAATACTGAGCACTATTTAGCATTAAACCGGGATTTTAGGAATCTGTTGTCCAATTTATCTTACAGGCGACAGAGAAAAGGCCACCACAACCCGACGTTGTGGTGGCCCGAGGGTGACTCATTATAGTGGCCCGCGCGCGCAGGCCAATGGATCAGTGAGCGCCGGCGGCCTTGTTCAGGTCGCTTTCGGCCCATTCGGTGTAGACGCAGGCATCTGCCGTGGCCCAGCGCACCCGCACCGGGTCGCCGGCCTTGAGCGGCATGCCGGCGGCGGACAGTGCCTTGACCGTCATCGAGGTGCCGCCAGCAGTGACCACGCTGCAGGTCTGGCTTTCGCCGAGAAACAACACTTCCACGACCTTGGCCGAGACTTCGTTCCAGCCGGCGGCCAGCGGTTCGGCAACGGCTTGTTCATTGCTCAGGGCCAGGGCTTTTTCCGGGCGCACCATCAGCAGCACGTTCTGGTCGGTTTGCAGGCCGGCGGTGAGGCGGATCGACAGCGGCTGCCCCTCGAAGATCGCCACCGCATTACCCTGGGCCTTGAGCTTGAGGAAGTTCGAGTTGCCGAGGAACGAGGCGACAAAGGCGTTCGGCGGGTTCTGGTACAGGTCATAGCCGCTGCCTAGGCCGACGATCTTGCCGTGGCTGAAAATCGCGATGCGCTGGGACAGGCGCATGGCTTCTTCCTGATCGTGGGTCACGTAGACGATGGTGATGCCCAGGCGCCGATGCAGCTGACGCAGTTCATCCTGCAAGTCTTCGCGCAGTTTCTTGTCCAGCGCACCGAGGGGTTCGTCCATCAGCAGGATGCGCGGCTCATAGACCAGCGCCCGGGCAATGGCAACCCGTTGCTGCTGGCCACCGGAGAGTTGCGAAGGGCGGCGATGGGCAAATTGCTCAAGCTGCACCAGCTTGAGCATCGCATCGACCCGGCGCTCGCGCTCGGCGGTGGCCAGTTTGCGGATGGCCAGCGGGAAGGCGATGTTGTCGCGCACCGACAGGTGCGGGAACAGCGAGTAGCGCTGGAACACCATGCCGATGTCGCGTTTGTGCGGCGGCACGTTCACCAGCGACTGGCCGTTGACCAGGATCTCGCCGCTGCTCGGGGTTTCGAAGCCGGCCAGCATCGACAGGGTGGTGCTTTTGCCCGAGCCGCTGGAGCCGAGGAAGGTGAGAAATTCACCGTCCTTGATGTCCAGCGAGATGTTGTCCACGGCGGCAAAGTCGCCGTAGTGCTTGTTCAGGTTACGCAGGCTGACCAGGGGTTTGTCATTTTGCTGCGCGGAATCTTTGATCACTGCACTCATGTCGTACTCCTGGCGCTCAAGCGCTGATTTCGTTGCGCCGGCGCACAGCGGCGGCGATCACCATGACCAATACCGAGAGGCCGATCAGCAGCGTCGAAGCGACGGCGATCACGGGCGTCAAGTCCTGGCGCAGGGTGGTCCACATTTTCACGGGAAGGGTTTGCAGGGTCGGGCTGGCCATCATCACGCTCAGCACCACTTCATCCCATGAGACGAGGAAGGCGAAGAGGGCGCCGGCCACCATGCCCGGACGGATCGCCGGGAAGGTCACCTTGAACACCGCTTGCAGGCGCGAGGCACCGCAGATCACCGCCGCATCCTCGATCGACTGATCGAACAGCTTCAGCGAGTTGATGATCGAAATGATGGTGAACGGCAGCGCGACGATGACGTGGCTGACCACAAAGGCGAACATGGTCCCGGTGTAACCCAGTTTAAGGAACAGCGCGTACACCGCCACGGCGATGATCACCAGCGGCACGATCATCGGCAGGGTGAACAGGCCGTAGAGCATTTCCCGGCCGGGGAAGCGGCCACGTACCAGGGCGAACGCGGTGGGCAGGCCCAAAGCGACGGCGAAGAAGGTGGTCAACACCGCGACTTTCAGGCTGGCCATGGCCGCGTTCATCCAGTCGGCATTGGAGAAGAACTGGCCGTACCACTTCAACGTCCAGCCCGGTGGCGGGAACACTAGCCATTGCGACGATCCGAACGACAGCAGCACGATGAACACGATCGGCAGCAGCAGGAACAGACCGATCAGCCCGGTGGTGGCATACAGGCCGAAGCGCATGCGCCGGCTCATGGCATTGGGGGTCAGGAGCATGACGGCTTACCTCGCGTTGCTGGCGCCAACCGGGGATTCCGGCTGGAGCTTCAGGTAGAAGTAGAACAACACCAGCGTGATCACGATCAGCAACGCGGCGCCGGCGCTGGCCAGGCCCCAGTTGAGGAACGATTGCACCTGCTGAATGATGAACTCGGGCAGCATCATGTTCTGCGCACCGCCCAGCAGCGCCGGGGTCACGTAGTAACCGAGGGACATCACGAACACCATCAGGCCGCCGGAGAACAGCCCCGGCCGGCACAGCGGCAGGAACACCCGGAAGAAGTTGGTCCAGGGGCTGGCGCCGCAGATGGAGCCGGCCTGCAGGATCATCGGGTCGATGGCCTGCATGGTTGCCTGCAATGGCAGCACGATGAACGGGATCATGATGTAGCTCATGCCGATCACCACGCCGGTGAGGTTGTGTACCATCTCCAGCGGTTGATCGATGATGCCCATGGCCATCAACGCCTTGTTGATCACCCCGGAGGCTTGCAGCAGCACCAGCCAGGAGTAGGTGCGGGCGAGCAGGCTGGTCCACATCGACAGCAGCACGATGTTCAGGATCCAGCGGCCCCAGCCGCGGGGCACCAGGGTGATCGCCCAGGCCAGCGGGAAGCCCAGCAACAGGCTGAACAACGTCACAAGGCCAGCCACCGAGAAGGTGTTGAGCAAGACCCGGGCATAGGCCGAGTTGGCGAACAGCTGTTCGTAGTTGCCCAGGCCCGGCACCGGTTCCAGCACGCCGCGCAGCAGCAGGCCAATCAACGGCGCGAGAAAGAACAGGCCGAGGAACAGCAGGGCGGGCACCAGGTTGCTCGCGCCACGCCAGCGCTGCGCCAGGGAAGGGGATTGCGTCATCACAGCTGCCTTGGCGGGCGCCGAACCGGCAGCGCCAGTGGCGCTCCCGGTGGCAGTGGATGGACGAGACGCGGTTGCCGTCATTTTCATTTGACCAGCCATTCGTTCCACCGTGTCGCGATGGCCGGACCGTTCTTGGCCCAGTACGCGAAATCAAGAGTGATCTGATCCTTTGCGTAAGCGGTCGGCAGGTTCGGGGCCAGCGTCGAGTCCAGGCGTGCCACGCTGTCGACGTTGACCGGGGCGTAGGCGGTCAGATTGGAAAAGTCCGCCTGGCCCTTGGCGCTGCTGGCGTTGGCCAGGAACTTCATCGCCGCGTCCTTGTTTTTCGAACCCTTGGGAATGACCAGGATGTCGGCCATGACCAGGTTCTGCTTCCAGCTTACGCCGACCGGGGCGCCGTCTTCTTGCAGGGCATGAATCCGGCCGTTCCAGAACTGGCCCATGCTCGCTTCACCGGAGGCCAGCAGCTGCTGCGACTGCGCGCCGCCGCCCCACCAGACGATGTCTTTCTTGATGGTGTCGAGTTTTTTGAACGCGCGGTCCAGGTCCAGCGGGTAGAGCTTGTCTGCCGCTACACCGTCGGCCAGCAGCGCCAGTTCCAGCACGCCTGGGCTTGGCCATTTGTAGAGAGCGCGTTTGCCGGGGTAGGTCTTGGTGTCGAACAGCGCAGACCAGTCCTGAGGCTTGTTGGCGCCAAGCTTGCCTTCGTTGTAGCCGAGGACGAAGGAGAAGAAGAACGAGCCGACGCCGTGATCGCTGACGAAGCGCGGGTCGATCTTGTCGCGTTCAATGACTTTGAAATCGAGGGGTTCGAGCAAGCCTTCGGCGGCGGCGCGCAGGGCGAAATCGGCTTCGACGTCGACCACGTCCCACTGCACGTTGCCGCTCTCGACCATGGCCTTGAGCTTGCCGTAGTCGGTCGGACCATCCTGCACCACGGTGATGCCGCTGGCCTTGCTGAACGGATCGGCCCAGGCCTGCTTCTGCGCATCCTGGGTGCTGCCGCCCCAACTCACGAAGTTGACGCTTTCAGCCGCCATTAGTGCCTGGCTGGTCACGCTCAGCAGTCCCGCGAAAAGAACCGCGGTCGCACGTTTGTTCAACACCATTTTCACGCCCTCATTGTTGTGTTTATGAGCGGGGCTTTGGAGTGCCCGCCTATCGGGAGCAACAGGTCCGTCGAGTCAGTGCTGACTGTCCGGTCTATGGAATATCATATTATGGTATTCCAAACTTTGTGCAAGCACTTTGCCGTACCGGCTATCAGCCGAAAGTGGTTTTTTCAGTGTCGACGCATTCCCCTGTGGGAGCGGGCTTGCTCGCGAAAGCGGTGTGTCAGACAACTTTGGGCCGACTGACACTCCCTCTTCGCGAGCAAGCCCGCTCCCACAGGGAGTTGCGCTATACCGAGGGTCACTCGGTGAACGGAATACTCTCCACCACCTCCAGGTCATACCCGGTCAAGCCCGCATACTTCAGCGGCGGCCCAAGATGGCGCAGCTTGCCGACGCCCAGGTTCTGCAGGATCTGCGCACCGGTGCCCACTTCCGAATAAATCCGTGACTGCGATCGGCTGAACTGCCGGGGCGGCTGGGTCAATTGCGGCACGCGTTCGAGCAACGCCTGCGAGGATTCGTGGTTGGCCAGCACCACCACCACGCCGTGGCCTTCGGCGGCGACACGCTGCAAGGCGGCCCACAAGGTCCAGTTGGTCGGCCCGCTGTACTCGGCACCGACCAGGTCGCGCAACGGATCGATCACATGCACGCGCACCAGTGTCGGTTGCTCGCGGCGCAGATCGCCCATGACCATGGCCATGTGGACACCGCCTTCGATGCGATCCTCAAAGGTGATCAGACGAAAGGTGCCATGCACGGTCGGCAGGTCACGCTCACCGATGCGCACGATGGTGTGTTCGGTGCTCAGGCGATAGTGGATCAGGTCGGCGATGGTGCCGATCCTGATCCCGTGCTTGCGCGCGAACACTTCCAGGTCCGGGCGGCGGGCCATGGTGCCGTCGTCGTTCATCACTTCGACGATCACCGAGGCGGGCGTATGGCCGGCCAGGCGTGCCAGGTCGCAGCCGGCTTCGGTATGGCCGGCGCGGGTCAGCACGCCGCCTTCCCGGGCGCGCAACGGGAAGATGTGGCCCGGTTGCACGATATCGGAGGGGCCGGCATGGGCGGCGACGGCAGCGGCCACGGTGCATGCCCGATCGGCAGCGGAGATACCGGTGGTCACGCCGACGGCGGCCTCGATGGACACGGTGAAGGCGGTGCTGAACACGCTGCCGTTGCTCGGCACCATCTGCTCCAGGCCCAGGCGTTTGCAGTGCCCGTCGGTCAAGGTCAGGCAGATCAGGCCCCGGGCTTCCCGGGCCATGAAGCTGATTGCCTCGGGTGTGCAGCAATCGGCGGCCAGCAACAGGTCGCCTTCGTTTTCCCGGTCTTCATCGTCGACCAGCAGGACCATTTTGCCGAGGCGGTAATCTTCGATGATTTCTTCGATGCTGTTGAAGGCCATGCTGGAGTCTCGGTATTTGTTGGATTGGTAATGTGGTATACCATAATACAAAATAAACCGAGAGGTCACTATGAAGGCGTACTGGATTGCTCATGTGGATGTCACCGACCCCGATCAATACAGCCAATACACCCAGCGGGCGCCGCAGGCGTTTGCCCTGTATGGCGGTCGGATTCTGGCGCGGGGTGGGCGTAGCGAGGCGATGGAAGGGCGGTCTACGCCGCAACGCAGTGTGGTGATTGAGTTTGAGTCCTATGAGCAGGCGGTGGCTTGTTATCACTCGGCGTTGTATCAGGAGGCGAGGGGGTACCGTGAGGGGGTGGCTTTGGCTGAGGTGATTATTGTCGAGGGCATGGCGCCGCTCTGAAAAGCGCTTTGTTGATTGAGTACATATCCGTTGCTGCGGTAACGGCGGCTGGCGGTTTCGCCCTTACGGCGAGTCCCTTTTGGCAAACGCCCCAAAAGGAACCAAAAGGTCACGCCCCTTACGTACGGCCCCTCGCTGAGGCTCGGGGTTCCTTCGCTCCGGCATTCATCCGGGGGCATTGCCCTCCGGTCGGCTTCGCTTCGACCTACATGCAATGAGTTCGACTGCGTCGAACGGCGCTGCGCGCCAATCCCCGGATGAACACCTCCGCTCAGCCTCCCGAGGGGGCGGGTGGATCAAGATCAAAAGCTGCAGGCGAGCTAACGCTCGGCCTGATGAGTGGTGAAGAGCGACTGTGTACGCTGCTCTGCCTTTGCTCTTCTGTGGGAGCTGGCTTGCCTGCGATGGCGGCCTGCCAGCCGACCTGATTTCGCGGATGTATTACTCCGTAGGAGCTGCCGAAGGCTGCGATCTTTTGATCTTGTTTGTAAGTAATAACTCCAAAAGATCGCAGCCTCGTTGCACTCGACAGCTCCTACAGGGAAACACGCACGCATCAGAACCAGGCCGGCCGGTAGGCCGCCTCGGACGCTGTTGCGGTGTACGCCCCCTCGTGAGGGAATGCCGAGCCACAGCGAGGCACCGAATGTCAGGGGCAAGAGCGTTTGGTTACTTTGCGCTTTTCAAAGTGACCCGCTGTAAGAGCGGAACCATAAGCCGCCGCTGCCGCAGAAACGGATATGTACACCTTAAAAACCTAAACCGCCTGCCACGCAGATCCCCCGATGATTATTTTTTGTCGGCCATCGCTTGCGTGTCCCGCCCGATAGTTGGGCACCGTGTCCGGGCTGAGCAAACCTGACCGGAGCCTAATAATGATAAAAAAACGCTCGGCCACAGCCGGAGTCCGTCCGCGGCTTCACCGGCTTGGCCACACTCGCCCGCAACCCCTTGCGCTGGCGATTCTTGCCGTACTGACGGGGCCGACCTACGCCACCACTTTTGACATCAACGAAGACTGGAGCCTGTCGACCAAGACCAGCCTGAGCCTGGGCAGCAGCTGGTCGACGCAAAATCCCGACAAAAGCCTGATGACCCGTGCCAACGCCTTGCAGGCCCAGGGCGTGAATGCCAATGGCACCAGCGTCAGCGCCGACGACAACCGGCTGAACTTCGAGAAGGGCGACACCATCTCGCAACTCTTCAAGGGCCTCACCGATGTCAGTCTCGATGGCCAAGGCCAGGGTGCGTTCATTCGTTTCAAATACTGGTACGACCATGCCTATGAAACCGGCAATGGCCGCTTCAAGGATTTCGACGATTCGGGCTGGGACGACCTGGCCAAATTCAAGGGCTTCGAGGTGCTCGATGCCTACGTCTGGAAAGACTTCCAGGTGGCCGGGCATCCGCTGAGCGTGAAGGTCGGTAACCAGGTGCTGTCCTGGGGCGAAGCGCTGCTGATCCAGAACGGCATCAACGTGATCAACCCGCTGGACATCTCGGCGTTCAACCGTCCCGGCGTGGAAATCAAGGAAGGCCAGTTGCCGGTGGAGATGATCTCCTTCAGCTTCGGCCTGACCGACACCACCAACCTCGAAGGTTTCTACCAGTACAACTGGCGCCCCAGCGTACTCGACGGTTGCGGCACTTTCTTCGCCAGCAGCGATGTGATCCAGCCGGGCTGCGGGCCGCTGTTTCTGAGTCAGGTACAGACCGATCAACAGATGCAGGCCGCGGGTTTGTTCGCCACGTCCCGGGGCAACGAATCGCCGTCCGACAACGGCCAGTTCGGCTTCGCCTTGCGCCAGATGATCCCGGCGCTGAACGATGCGGAAGCGGCGATCTACTACATCAACTATCACTCGCGGTTGCCGTATTTCACCATTAACGCCAGGAACACCGCCTTGCCCGGCACCTTCCCCGGTGGCATCCAGGGGCCGAGCTATGCGGCGGCCTTCCCGGAAAACATTCACCTGTACGGCATCAGCCTCAACGGCGTCGAGCCTGTCACCGGGATTTCCCTGGCCGGCGAGTTGAGCTACCGGCCGAACATGCCGATCGCGATCAACGCGCCCGACGTCAACGTCGCCGTGATTTCCGGGCCGGGGGGCAGTTCCTGGGTGCAGTTGCCGCCCGGCTTCAGCACCACCAATGGCAGCCAGTTCGATGCGTGGGAACGCAAGGGCGTCTGGCAGCTTACCGGTTCGGCCACCCAGGCCATCGACAACGTGCTGGGTGCCACGCGCCTGAGTCTGTTCGGTGAAGCCGGGGTCGTGCACATCGACGATCTGGGGGACGAGCGCCTGGGTCGTAACGCCGCGTTCGGCCGCAGCGCTCCGCGCAACGGCACGCCGTGCAACACGGTAGCTTCAGGCGTGACCAACCAATACTGCACCGACAAGGGCTTTGCCACCGATTGGTCGTGGGGTTATCGCCTGCGCGCCAGCCTCGAATACAGCGATGTGTTGCCGGGCATCAACCTGATTCCCGCCCTCAACTGGCGGCATGACATCTCGGGCTATTCCTACGATCCGCAAGGGCCGTTCCAGGAAGGCCAGCAGGCGCTGGGCGTGAGCCTGACCGGCGTCTACATGAACGATTACAGCGTGGAACTGGCCTACAACACGTTCTTCGGTTCCAACGACTACAGCACCCTTGACGACCGCGATTTCGCATCCGTCAGCTTCAAGGCAGACTTTTAAGGAGAACCGTTATGCGTATGCAATTGTGCGTGCTGGCCCTGGCCTGCACCGTGGGCCTGGCTCAGGCCAAAGGCACCGATTCGGCGGCACTGGGCAAGACCCTGACCCCCATGGGCTCGGAAATGGCAGCCAATGCCGACGGCAGCATTCCGGCCTGGACCGGCGGCCTGGCGAGCAACGCCGGCACCGTCGACAGCAAGGGCGGCTACAGCGATCCCTATGCCGCCGAGAAACCGTTGTTCACCGTCACCGCGCAAAACCTGGCGCAGTACCAGAAGTTTCTCAGCCCCGGGCAAATCGCGTTGTTCAGGCGTTTTCCCGACACCTACAAGATGAACATCTACCCGAGCCATCGCAGCGCCAACCTGCCCAAGGAGGTGCTGGCGGCCAGTCGTGAGAACGTCGCCAAGACCAGCATGGCCGACGGCGGCAACGGCTTGCACGACTACGCCAGGGGCATTCCGTTTCCGTTGCCCACCGAAGGCCTGGAGGTGATGTGGAACCACATGACCCGTTATCGCGGCGGCAGCTACGAGCGCATCAGCAGCGCTGCGCTGGTGCGTGAAAATGGCGCTACCAGCTACGTGCGCAACCAGTCGTTGATCAACTTCGCCGACACCGTGGGTGGGCTGGAGCCGGGCTCGAACATCCTGTTCATGTTCAAGAGCCGGGTGCTGGAACCGGCGCGTCTGTCCGGCGAGGCGGTGCTGGTGCACGAGCCGATCGACCAGGTCGCCGAGCCGCGTTCGGCCTGGCAATACCTGCCGGGCCAGCGTCGCGTGCGTCGTGCACCGATGATCGCCTACGACAACAGTGCCCGTTACAGCAACGGCCTGATCACCGCCGACAACATCGACGGCTACAACGGCGCACCGGACCGTTTCGACTGGAAACTGGTGGGCAAGCAAGAGCTGTTCATCCCTTACAACAGCTACAAGATCGGCAGCCGCGACCTCAAGTACGACGCCGTGATCAAACCCAACCACGTCAACCAGGACCTGGCCCGCTACGAGAAACACCGCGTGTGGGTGGTGGAGGCGACCCTCAAGCCTGATGCGCGGCATATCTACGCCAAGCGCCGGTTCTATGTGGACGAAGACAGTTGGCAGATCGCCCAGTCGGACCAGTACGACAGCCGCGGTGAACTGTGGCGCAGCGGTGAACTGCACGCGATCCAGCAGTACGACCACGGCTTCACCTACAACGTGCTGGAAACCTCCTATGACCTGATCTCCGGACGCTACTACGCCGGCGGCCTGGCCAACGAAGAGACCGAACCAATGCGCGTGGGCTTCGCCGCCAAGACCGACGACTACACCCCGTCGGACCTGCGGCGCTGGGCCAAGTAACCATTCGCCAAACCACCGCAAATCCAATGTGGGAGCGGGCTTGCTCGCGAAGAGGGAGTGTCAGGCGACTGCAATGTTGCATGACACACCGCTTTCGCGAGCAAGCCCGCTCCCACAGGGATCTGTGTGTGCTGATGTTTTGCTACAGGAGATCTGCCATGCGCTACTGGATATCCGCTCTGGCCCTGGGCGCGAGCCTGGGCACTGTTCACGCCGCAACCCTCGACCGACAGCAGGCGAAAGCCCTGGCCCAGGAAGCCTACGTTTTCGCCTACGCTACCGTCGAGCACGACAAGGTGCTCAGCGCCATCGCCGCGAACCTGCCGTTCAACCGCCTCTACAGCGAACCGCGCCTGCTCGGCCCGCAAGACAACAAAGTGGTGTCGCCCAACAACGACACCTTCTATTCCCGCGCCTTGCTCGATCTGCGCAGCGAACCAATGGTGCTGGACGTGCCGGCCGTGCAGGGTCGCTACTACAGCTTCCAACTGGTGGACATGCGCACCGACAACCTCGACTACATCGGCACCCGCGCCACGGGGGAGCAGGCGGGGCGCTACCTGATTGTCGGGCCGGACTGGAAGGGGCCAGTGCCATCGGGTTTCAGCGCGGTGATTCGCTCGCCGAGCCGGCTGGTCTTCCTGTTGGGACGGACCGAGGTCAAGGGCGAAGCGGATCAGAAAGACGCCGCACAAGTGTTGAAGGGCTACGCCCTGCAACCGCTGTCCAAAGTGAATGGCGGCGCGACCCCTGATCCCTTGGCAGCGCTGCAACTGCCAGCGTATACGGACACCAAGCAAGGGCCGGCGCAGGCTCTGTTCAACACCTTCAACGCGCTGGCTCCCTTGCATCAATGGACCGCCAGCGAACAACAAAAACTGGCCCGTTTCGCCGCCATCGGCGTGAAGCCGGGGAGCGAATTCCAGGCCCCGGCGGACTTGAGCGAAGCCGTCGCCCAAGGCGCCGAGGCCGGTCGCGAACAGGTCCGCGCAGCTTCCAGCCAGCTGTCGGTGGAACGGCAGGGCTGGTTGCCGTCGCCGTCCAACGTCGGCAAATACGGCGACGATGATCTGACCCGTGCCGCGGTCGCCTGGCGCTACATCTACGCCAACGATGCGGTGGAAGCGCAGTATCCGATGGCGTTGCACGATGCCCAGGGGCAGGCGCTCACCGGCCAACACGGCTATCGCCTGCATTTCCCGGCCGGGCAATTGCCGCCGGTGAATGCGTTCTGGTCGCTGACCCTGTATGACGGCAAAACCCAGTTGCTGGTGGCCAACCCGATCCAGCGTTACGCCCTGGGCGACCGCAGCCCTGGTCTACAATACGATGCCGACGGCGGCTTGACCCTGATCCTGCAAGCCGATGCGCCCAAGGCTGCGCCGCAGGGCAACTGGCTGCCGACGCCGCAAGGCCCGTTCAACCTGCTGTTGCGCCTGTACCTGCCCAAGGGCGGGGCATTGGACGGGAGTTATCAGTTGCCGACGATAACGAGGATCGAATCATGAACCTGATTTTCAGTCGCCGCCGGGTGCTGGGTGGCATGGGGGTATTGGGCGGCAGCCTGATGTTTCCGCGCTGGTTGCTGGCCGCCGATTCCGATGACCCTCGGCAGATTGCCAAAGAGGCGTGGATTTACGCCTACCCCATGCTCATGCATTACCAGACCATGGAAAAACAGGCGCTCAACCCGGCCGCGCCGGAGTACGTCGGCGGCTTCAACCGCTTTCGTCATTACAGCGAGTTGTTTACCCCGAACAACCGCGACATCGTCACGCCGAACAACGACACGCCGAACAACGACACGCCGTACTCCTGGGCCTGGCTCGACCTGCGCAGTGAACCCCAGGTGTTGAGCGTGCCGGCGGTCGATGACGACCGCTATTACGTGCTCCAACTGGTCGACCAGTACACCCACAACTTTGCCTATGTCGGCGTGCTCAGCACCGGTCGCGATGCGGGGAATTACCTGATCGTCGGACCCGGCTGGCAAGGCCCGACACCGGACGGCGTCAAGGCCGTGCTGCGCAGTGAAACCGAAATCGTCATGGTGCTTGGGAGAACTGGCCTGAAAAACGCCGAGGACCTGCCGGCGGTGCGGGCCTTGCAGCAGCAATACGGTTTGCGTTCGTTGCATGAATTCATCGGCAGTGCACCGCCCGTGGCTGCGCCAGCCATTGACTGGCAACCCTGGGACAGCAAGACCGGGTTGGGACCGGAGTTCACCGCGGCGCTGAACCAGATCCTCAGCCTGTGCCCGACGCAACCGTCCGAACAAGCCTTGCGCGCACGCTTTGCACGTATCGGCATCGTGCCCGGCCAGGGTTTCGACCCGGCGACGTTGCCGCAAGCAACGCGCCAGGCACTGCTCGCCGGAATTCAGGACGCCCAGGCGCAACTGCAAACCGCCGTGAGCCAGGTACGCACCACCCTCGGCCTGTTCGGCACGCGCGAAGCGCTGAACGGCAATTACCTCAACCGCGCTGTCGCGGCGAATGTCGGCATCTACGGCAACAGCGTGGAAGAGGCCTTCTACACCGGCACTCGCGTGGATAATCAGGGGCAACCCTTGCAGGGTGGGCGCAGCTATCGCCTGCGTTTCGCACCGGGTCAATTGCCGCCGGCCAGCGAGTTCTGGTCGCTGACCTTGTATGACTTGCCGGACCGGCAACTGGTGGCCAATCCGATCAATCGTTACTGCCTGAGCAGTCGGGATCAGTTGCAAAAGGATGCGGACGGTGGGTTGACCTTGATCCTGCAGAACGCCGCTCCGCCTGAGCAGAGCAACTGGTTGCCGACGCCGGCGAGCGGGGCGTTCAGCCTGGTCCTGCGCCTGTATGGACCCGGGCAGCAGGTGGTCAATCAACGCTGGCGAATGCCGGTGGTTGAAGTGGTGTCTGCCTGAACCGCATCGCGAGTAGGGGATTTGTGTCGGTCAAAATATTTGTGCTCGACCGGGATCCTGTGGGAGCGGGCTTGCTCGCGAAAGCGGTATGTCAGTCAATGATGATGTTGAATCTGATGGCCTCTTCGCGAGCAAGTCGGATCGCCGCACCGCCGCTCCCACAGTTTTGAAATGCGTACGGGCCAAAGAATCAGGCCGGCCGGTAGGCCGCCTCGGGCGCTGTTGCGGTACACGCCCCCTCGTGAGGCCGAGCGCAGGTTCTGCGCAGTGGGCAACCCGGCCATGGATGGCCGATGGCGGCGGGCCCACGGAGCAGGACCGTAGCGAGGGCATGCCGAGCCACAGCGAGGCACCGAATGTCAGGGGCAAGAGCGTTTGGTTACTTTGCGCTTTTCAAAGTGACCCGCTGTAAGAGCGGAACCCTAAGCCGCCGTTACCGCAGAAACGGATATGTACACCCACAAAACAATCATCGCCTGACACAAAGCCATCGCGAGCAAGCTCGCTCCCACAGGAATCCGTGCTGTTCACAGCATTTGTGAACGACACAGGTCCAGTGTAGGAGCGAGCCTGCTCGCGAAGACGGTATCAAGGCGTGACGATATTGAACTGTGGCGCAAACGTATCGAGGCTGCTCATCAACTCCCCAAGCTTCTTGCCATTGCCCTGCAACTTGATCAGGCCTTTCTGCATCGCCGTCGGGATATCCAGTTGCTTGAGGCTGATCTGCTCCAGGGTGGCCTTGCTCATGGTCACGCTGGCATCCGCCTGAGCGTTGAGCCCGGCACGGTGGGTCAACACGCCATTGCGCAGGGTCAGGTTGAAGTCCTGGTTCAGATCATCGAAGGTCCAGTTCAGGGTCAGGTCATGGCCTACGGCCTTTTCACTGTCCAGGCGAACCGCCAGGAAGTCGAAGAACATCTGCGGGCTCATGGCCCGCACCATGTCCACCGATACCGAAGTGCCGGCATTGGGTGGTACGCCGTTGCGCAATTCCATGGCGCCGGTCAGGTACATGTTGCGCCAGGTGGCGTTCTCGCTTTGATAGCCCATTTGCTCCAGCGCCTGGGCCTGGGCTTTGCGGGCGTCGCCGTTGTCCGGGTTGGCGAAAAGCACCTGATTGCCCAGTTGCGCGGCCCAGCGGTATTCACCCTTGGCCATCGCCGCCTGCATTTTCCCCAGCACCGCTGCTTCGCCGCCCATGGCTTCGACGGAACGCTTGGCCGTTTCCACTGGCGGCAGCGGATTGAGGTTGGCCGGGTTACCGTCATAGAACCCCATGTAGCGCTGATACACCGCCCGGGTGTTGAAACTCAGTGAGCCGTAGTAGCCACGGGTGTACCACTTCTGATCGAGGCTGCCGGGCAGTTTCTTGATCGAGTCGGCGATTTCCAGGGGCGTCAGGCCCTGGTTCAACAGGTGCAGGGTGCGGTCATTGAGGAAGGCGTACATGTCGCGCTGGTCGGCGAGGAAGGTGCGGATGCGCTCGCCGCCCCAGGTCGGCCAGTTGTGCTGGGCGAACAACACGTCGCTCTTGTCGCCGTAACGCGCCAGGCTGCCGTCCAGGTACTCGGCCCAGGCCTTGGCGTCACGCACTTGCGCGCCGCGGGGGGTGAGGATGTTGTGCATCATTTGCGTGGCGTTTTCCGCCATGCACAAGGCGCGCAACTGCGGCAGGTACAGGTTCATCTCCGCCGGCGCCTCGGTGCCCGGGGTCAACTGGAATTCCACGTCGAGGCCGGCGATGGTGCGGGTTTCCAGTTCCTTGTCGATCAGGTCGGTGGGCGGGATCAGGGTGACGGTGCCGCCGCTCGGCGTGCTCTTGCCCAGGCCCGCATCGACCTGGCCTTTTTCGCCACGGGGCAGCAGGCTGCCGAACTGGAACTGCGCACGGCGGCTCATGGCGTTGCCGGCGTAGACGTTCTCGCTCATCACGTGTTCCATGAACCCGACGGGGGCGAACACCTTGACCTTGCCGGCCTTGACGTCCGCTTCGTCGATGACCCCGCGCACGCCACCGAAGTGGTCGACGTGGGTGTGGCTGTAGATCACCGCCACCACCGGTTTGTGCGGACGGTTCTGGTAGTACAGGTCCAGCGCCGCCTTGGCGGTTTCGGCCATGGTCAGCGGGTCGATGATGATCAGCCCGTCGTCGCCTTCGATGATGGTCATGTTGGCGAGATCAAGGCCACGCACCTGATACAAACGCGGGCTGACTTCGAACAAACCGGCATGGGCGCTGAGCTGGGCCAGGCGCCAGAGGCTCGGGTTGACCGACTCCGGGGCCTTATCCTTGGCGAGGAAGTCATAGGCCTGGATATCCCAGATGACCTTGCCCGAGGCGTCCTTGACCTGGCCTTTGAACGGCGCGATCAGACCCTTGGTGACCGACTCGTAGTCGGTGCGGTCGGTGAAGGGCAGTTGTTGCAGCACGGCGGCGTTACTGGCCGTGGTTTGCGGGCTGGCTGCGACCGGTGCATCGGCGGCGACCACCGATTGCGCAAGGCAGGCAGTGATCAGGCAAGCGAGCAGCCCACGGGGGCTCAAGGTGAAACGAGGCATGGCGTCTCCGTTTTTTATCGTTATGGTCAGACCAGCTTCGAGGGTAGGGCGATGACCGGTCGGGGCCATGATCGTCAGCGGACAAAAACCATTCAGGGCCGCTATCCTTGGGCCAGGCATATCCAGCAGGTTGACCCATGCTTGAAGTCCATGGCGTTTTCAAAAGCTACGCCACACCGCAGGGACCACTGCCGGTGCTGCAAGGCGTCGACCTGACGCTCAGGCCCGGCAGCAGCCTGGCGCTGATGGGCGAGTCGGGCAGTGGCAAAAGCACCTTGCTGCACCTGATCGCCGGGCTGGACAAGGTCGATCGCGGCAGCATCCGCAGTGGCGAGCATCGCCTGGAACAGATGAATGAAGGGCAACTGGCGAACTGGCGGCGTACGGAAATCGGCCTGGTGTTCCAGCAATTCAACCTGATCGGCAGCCTGCGGGTCGAAGACAACCTGGCGATTCAGGCGCGTCTGGCGGGGCGCCATGACCCACGCTGGCAGGCGCACCTGGTGCAGCGCCTGGGCCTGGGTGAGCTGCTGCGGCGCTACCCGGAGCAACTGTCCGGCGGCCAGCAGCAACGGGTTGCGCTGGGTCGGGCGCTGGCGTCGCGCCCGCCATTGCTGCTGGCCGACGAGCCCACCGGCAGCCTCGATGAAACCACCGGCGCGGAGGTGTTGCAGTTGTTGCTGGAATTGCTCGAGGACAGCCCCACCAGCCTGTTGATGGTCACCCACAGTCCCGGCGTGGCGGCGCGACTGGCGGAAAAAGCCCTGCTGTGCGGCGGTCGTCTGGCCGGTGCGGGCGAGCGCTGACATGGGCATCTTTGGCGAAGCCCTGCGCGCGCTGCTCAGCCACTGGCGGCAGCACCCGGTGCAGTTTTTCAGTGTGTTGACCGGGTTGTGGCTGGCCACCGGTCTGTTGACCGGCGTCCAGGCACTCAACAGCCAGGCCCGCGACAGCTATGCCCGCGCCAGTCAGTTGATCGGCGGCGAGCCCCAGGCCAGCCTCGGTGCGCCCGGCGGCGGCACGTTCCCCCAGCAATGGTTTATCGATCTGCGGCGCGCGGGGTGGCCGGTGTCACCGGTGCTGCAAAGCCGGGTCACGCTCAAGGGGCACGAAGAGCAGCGCTTGCAGTTGATGGGCATCGAACCGGTGTCGCTGCCGGCGGGCGCGGCGGTGGCCGGGCAGGCCCTGGCGATTGAACAGGTGGTCGGCTTCTTCAGTCCGCCGGGCAGTACCTGGATATCGCCGCAGACCCTGCAGGCACTGGGTTTGCGCGAAGGTGACCGGCCACAGAACCTGGCGGGCGTGGCACTGCCGCCGCTGCAGGTGCAGGCCGACATGGCGCCCGGCGTGCTGTTGGTGGACATCGGTTTTGCCCAGCAGATTCTGGGGTTGCCGGATCAAGTGTCGCGGCTGCTGTTACCGAAGGATTTCACCGCGCCGCTGCCGGAGCCGTTCAAGGGGCAGCTGCAACTCAAGCGCGCCGGCGAAGAAAACAACCTGACGCGCCTGACCGAAAGCTTTCACCTGAACCTCGATGCCCTGGGGGTACTGTCGTTCGTGGTCGGCCTGTTTATCGTGCACGCCGCCATCGGGCTGGCGCTGGAGCAACGGCGAAGCCTGCTCCGAACCCTGCGTGCCTGCGGTGTGAGTGCGCGGATGCTGATCGCTTGTCTCGCCGTCGAATTGGCTGGATTGGCCCTGATCGGCGGTGTGGCCGGGGTGGTCAGCGGCTACCTGCTGGCCGGCGTGCTGTTGCCCGATGTCGCCGCCAGCCTGCGTGGCTTGTACGGCGCTGAAGTGGCGGGGCAGTTGAGCCTCAGCCTGTCGTGGTGGTTGAGTGGTATCGGCTTGAGTCTGATCGGCGCGTTGCTGGCCGGGGCCAACAGCCTGCTGCGGGCGGCGCGTTTGCCATTGCTGGCGCTGGCCAACCCGCAGGCCTGGCATCAGGCCCATGCACGCTGGTTGCGACGCCAGGGGTGGGTGGCGGCATTGGCTGGGGTGATCGCGCTGCTGGCGTTGATCTTCGGCGACAACCTGATCAGTGGCTTCGTGCTGATGGCCGCGCTGTTGATCGGTGCCGCGCTGGCCTTGCCGGTGGTGCTCAGTTCTCTGCTCAATCTCGTTTCGCAGCGCAGTCGCTCGGTGCTCGGCCAGTGGTTTGTCGCCGATTGCCGCCAGCAACTGCCGGCCCTGAGCCTGGCCTTGATGGCGCTGCTGTTGGCCATGGCGGCGAACATCGGCGCCGGCAGCATGACCGCAGGCTTTCGCCAGACCTTCAGCAATTGGCTCGAACAACGGCTGACGGCCGAGCTCTACCTCAATCCCCAGAACCCGGCCCAGGCCCGGGAGTTGCACGGTTGGCTCAACCAGCAGCCGCAACTGGCGGCGGTGCTGCCCAACTGGCAGGTATCGATCCAGTTGCAGGGCTGGCCGACGGACCTGTCCGGGATCATCGACCACCCGACCTATCGCCAGCACTGGCCGCTGCTCGAGACCTTGGGCGACAACCCTTGGGAGCGGCTGGCCAAGGACGATGCGGTGATGCTCAGCGAACAACTGGCCCGGCGCCTGCACGTGCAACTGGGCGATCACCTGACGCTGTCGACCCCCACCGGCCCGTGGTCGCCGCGGATCGTCGGGATCTACGCCGACTACGGCAATCCCAAGGGCCACATTCTGGTCAATATCAACCATCTGCTGCGCGGCTGGCCGCAACTGACACCGAGCCGCTTCAACCTGCGCATCGAACCGGCGTCGATCCCGGCGTTCGTCACGGCGCTGCAGGCACGATTTACCCTGGAGGACAGCCGCATCGTCGATCAGGCGCGGCTCAAAGGCTGGTCCACGCAAGTCTTCGAACGCACCTTCGCCGCCACCGCCGCCCTCAACAGCCTGACGCTGTGCGTGGCCGGGGTGGCGCTGTTCATCAGCCTGTTGACCCAAAGCCAGAGCCGTCTCGGGCAACTGGCGCCGCTGTGGGCGCTGGGCGTGACCCGTCGGCATCTGATGTTGCTCAACCTCGGGCAAACCTGGCTGCTGGCGATATTGACCCTGGTGCTGGCGTTGCCGCTGGGCATCGCCCTGGCATGGTGCCTGGACACGGTGATCAACGTGCAGGCCTTTGGCTGGCGCCTGCCGTTGCGGGTGTTTCCATTGCAACTGTTGCAATTGATGGGGCTGGCGCTGGTGGCGACGTTACTGGCCTCGGCCTGGCCGTTGTACCGTTTGTACCGCACGCAACCGGCGGACCTGCTGCGGACGTTTGCCCATGAAGATTAAGGCTGGCGTGTTGCTCCTGGCGCTGCTGGCGAGCGGTTGCGATCAACCGGAACCGGTCGAAAAGGGTTTTGCCGGGCTGGGCAACCAGGCTGCTGCGTTCACCCCGGTGGTGCCCGGTCGAGTGTTCAGCTTCCCGGCGGATCACGGCCCGCACGACGGCTTTCGCATCGAATGGTGGTACATCACCGCCAACCTGAAGGACGATCAGGGCAATGAGTTCGGCGCGCAATGGACCTTGTTCCGCAGCGCGTTGAAAGCCAGCCCCGAGGTGGCGGGTTGGCAGAACCAGACGATCTGGCTCGGCCACGCGGCGGTGACGTCGGCGACGGCGCATCACGCGGCCGAACGATATGCCCGTGGCGGCGTCGGTCAGGCCGGTGTCAGCGTCGCGCCATTCAATGCATGGATCGACGACTGGCAATTGCGCAGCCAGGCGACTGCCGACGACCCGTTGGCTGACTTGCTATTTAGTGCCCGCGACCAGCGTTTCAGCTACCGGCTGCGGTTGACCCCGACAGGTCCGCTGGTGCTTCAGGGAGACCGAGGCTTCAGCCAGAAATCCGAACAGGGTCAGGCCTCTTACTACTACAGCCAGCCGTTTTTCCAGGCCAGCGGCACCCTGGACATCGACGGCAAGACCTTCCAGGTCAGTGGCCCGGCCTGGCTCGACCGGGAATGGAGCAGCCAGCCCCTGACGAGCAACCAGACTGGTTGGGACTGGATCTCCCTGCACCTGGACAGCGGCGAGCAGGTGATGCTGTATCGCATGCGGCACAAGGACGGCGAGCCTTACCTCACCGGCACCTGGGTCGACGCCCGGGGCCAGGTACAATTGCTGCACGCCGGCGACATCAGCCTCACGCCGCAAGACACCGCCCGGGTTGCCGGGCGCGAGATGCCCATTCGCTGGTCGATCAAAATCCCAGCCAGGCACCTCGATATCGCCATTACCGCGCTCAATCCCCAGGCCTGGATGGACTTGCGCATTCCATACTGGGAAGGCCCGGTGCGCCTCAGCGGCAGCCATGCAGGGCAGGGCTATCTGGAAATGACCGGGTACTAGACGCTCGTGCAAGGAAAATCACCGCCCCGGCGCGACCACTCGCAGAACAGCGTCTATGCTCACTCGCACACATGGCGTTGAGCCCGGTTTCAACGCCGTCTGTTGCCATCTATCACAGGGAATGTTCTGCCTATGAAACGCCATGCACTGACCAAAGCCATCACCCTCGCTACCATGCTGTCTGCCGCCAGTTTTGGCGCGGTTGCCGCCGAAATTCCGTTGTCCGAAGTCGTTGTGGCTGATCAGGTCTCCACCAAAGTCGTTTCGGTTGATGCCGCGAACCATTCCGTGGTTCTGAAAGGCCCGCAGGGCAATGAGTTCCCGGTGCAGTTGACCGACAAGGCGAAAAACCTCGATAACCTCAAGGCCGGCGATACGGTCGACATCACAGTCACCAGCGCCGTTGCAGCCTACCTCGACACCGATATTGACAAAGGTTTGCCCGGCACCGCCGAAGCCATCGGCGAAATACGTGCAGCGCCAGGCAGCGCCAACCCGGGCGGCGAAGCTTACCGCCAGGTGAAAGTGCAGCTGAAAATCACCCACATCGACCTGAAGAAAAACCAGGTGACCTTCGAAAACCCGGAAGGCAAGTCCAAGACCGTCGACGTCAAGCGACCTGAAGTCCAGGCCAAACTCAAGGACTTGAAAGTCGGGCAAAGCGTCAACGTGGTTTATACCGACGTATTGACGGTGACCAGCAAGCACTGATTTCGAGTAATGGTTCTATACGGGCTGATTGTTCTTGTGCAAGTTTTGTATAGGAATAATCAGCTCGTAATGGTCGAACCGGTGAGTTTGAGCTGCCGTGTTGCATAGTATTTAAATCGACATCCTGTTAAACATTGTGTCGATAAATTTCATCTTTGCGGCACGGACATATTAATCCGCTTCTACTAAAATACTTTCCGTTCGCCCAGTGTCAGGGCTCTTTACCAGTGCAAGGATTGCCGAGGCCATTGCACTGGGCGAACACTTTATTTGTTGTATTGAAGGTTTTGGATATAAAAAAACGGGCGGCCTGTAGGTCGCCCGTTTTTTATTGAGTTGTAACAAGTCGTTCAGTCTTGTTTGTTATTGACTTGAACATCATCGGCCAGCGCGGCGAAACACTGTTCGATCGAACGCCGCTGGCTCTCGGCGTACAGCTCCAGTTCATCGATCGTCGAACGCCCCAGGGCCTGTTCGAACGCCTGCTGATTGGCATGCACCCCGTAACGGGTTTGTGCCGCGTCCCCCAGGTTCGACTGAAAAATCCCCGCCGCGCTGACCGGCAGGAAATCTTCGTACACCAGTGGTTCAACCCGCAGGTAACCGTCGCTGAGCAGGTCTTCCAGGGGCGCGTTTTTCAGGTCGCCCGCCGCCAGGCCTATTTCCGTCACGAAGTAGCGGAAGTAAGCCAGGCCCTGTTGGCGCATGCCTTCCCAGGTGTCAGGGAACTCGCTGAAATGCTGCGCCATCAGGGCGTTGTAGCGCGCGGCGTTGGCTTCGTTGGGGAAGTCCTTGAGTTCGTCCCGCGCGGCATTGAGCAAGCGGTCGTAGAGTGCGCGGCCTTTGGGCGTGAGGGCGGCACCGCGCTGTTCGATCTCGCCGAACCGGGCACTGTGGCTGCCGCGCGCTTCGCGTTGATCGGTGTAGGCAATCGACTCGTCCAGGGCCTTGAAGCTGGTCTGGCGCAGCAGGATCGGGCACTGGCGGCGAGGCGGGCCTTCGATCACCGCTTTGGGGGTGATGCCATGGGCCGGCATCTGCGCCTGGACGATGTCGATGTCCAGGGTCCGCGGTGTCAGGTGGTTGATGTGCGGGCCCTTGAACGCCACCACGTCGGCGATCAGGCGATGCTGGGCGCTCAGCTGTCGATACTGTTCGGCGGTGACGGTGGCGCTGTGGTGCCAGCGAAACGTTTCCAGTGCCTGCTCGACGAACTCCAGGGCTTCCTGCTCGGTCAGGCCACCCCGGGATTCGGCGCGTTCGATGAGCGTGAGGGCCTTGGGGGTGAAGATCGAGCGCTGGTCGAGCATCGACTGGGCGAACGCGCGCAGCTCCTGGTCTTCGATCAGTTCCAGGCGCAACAGCGAGGTGAATACCCGGAACGGGCTGACCTGCAGCGACGCTTCATGCACCGCGCGAAACGCCGTGGAATGGACCGGCACGCCGGCCGGTGTCAGGTCGTAGTAACCCACCGGTTGCATGCCCATCACCGCGAACAGGCGGGCGAGGGTCGCCAGTTCGTCGGCCGTACCGACGCGGATCGCCCCATGACGTTCCAGGTCCAGGCGTTCGATTTCGCCGGTGCTGGTGAGCTGCCGCAGGATTTGCCCATCGCTGTCCAGCACGTGACGGTTAGTCTGTTCCACCAGCTCCATCAACGCGCCGTACAGCGGCACTTCCTCGCGGTACATGTCGGACATCGCTTTGGAGAAGCGTTGGCGGATCAGGTCAGGGCTGGCGAAGTTCGGGTGGTTCATGAACAGGATTCCTGGCGCGGTGACGTAAAGGATGGACGAAAGATCGCAGCCTTCAGCGCCGCCGACAAACGAAGTTTCTGACGAACTTCATTCTGCAAAGGACTGCCAGGGGGCGTTCTCAATTAGTTTCCCTACCGCGCCGGGTCTGCTGTTGTGCAGGGCAAGGCGCGAGAAGCGCAGTTTGGTCATTTCAAATCAGCTTCGAGCAACACAGCCCTGCACAACAGCAGGCCCGGCCCTTCGGGTTGTGCCTTAAAGCTGGCCATGCTGCGTTGCAGGCCTTGGAAAGGGAACAACCATTCCCAGCGGCCTACGCCTTGCCTGGCCAGCTTTAAGGCGACAACGCGGTGGGGAAACTAATTGAGAACGCCCCCCTAATGCAGTCGTTGATCCTGTGGGCTCTCCGAACGCAGCGATGCCAAAAACTCGCGATACAGGCGCGCCGAACCGTATGGCGCTTCCACCATGGGCATGTGCCCGATGGCGTCCCAGATATGCACGCGCAGGTCGGCGATGCCCTTGCTCCAGACCGCCACGCTGCTGACATCGATCAGCCGGTCCTTGCGTCCCCACAGCAACAGCGCCGGGGCGGTGATGTCGGGCAGGTGCGGTTCCATCGGCGGGCTGGCGCGAAATTCGCGGAAGATTTCTTCCAGCTCCTCGCGGGACTGTTCATAGCGTTGGGCGACGGCATCGAGCACCAGTTTCGGTACCCAGGGCGGCGAAGCCATGGTCATGGCGTAGAAGCGCTTGAATTCCTCGCGCGAATGAATCAGAAACGGGTTGTGGCCCTTGGCCAAATGCCGCTCAAGGTCACTGGGCTCGGGCGAGGTGACACCGGCCGGGTCGACCAGGGCCACGGACGCAATGCGCTCCGGGTAAGTGGCCGCGAGCCAGGCCGCCATGTAGCCGCCCATGGAGTTGCCAATGACATGGACTTTCTCGACCCCACACACGTCCAGCAGCTGGATCATGCGCTTGGCCTGCAGCGGGATGTCGTAGCCGCCGCCCGCCTTGAAGCCGGTTTCGCCATGGCCGGCGATGTCCGGGATGATCACCCGATGGCTGCCGACAAAATGCCGGGCGAAACGCAGCCAGAGGTTCTTGTCGGCGCTGAAGCCATGGAGCATCAGCACATTGCTGGTGGCCTCGTACGGCCCGCCTTGCCAGGTCGAGACGGTCATTTCGGGGATGGGCACGACGATCTTGTGCAGCCGGTACAGCTTGGCCTCGGCCGCCATGCTCAAGTCATAGAGCCAGTAGCCGATGGCCGGGTAGGTCAGCCAGCTCCAGGCGACGAACACTGCGAGAACGACGAACAACAAAAGCATCACGCGTCTCCCTTCTATCTGCTCAGGACAAAATGTGATCGGCGGGTTTCAGCGCTCGGGTCAAGCGATGAAAGCTGAAGCTGAATCCCGGAAACATGGCAATCACATGACCGCTCTTGCTTTGATACCAACTGTGGCAACCACCGGATTTCCACACGGTGCGTTCCATTTCCCGGTGGATCATTTCAGTGTAGGTACGTTCCGCCTCATGGCGAACTTCGATGCTGCGTAAACCTTGAGTCTTCAAGGTGCGAATGCAATCGAGGATGTAATTCATCTGGGATTCGATGATGAACAGCGCCGAAGTGTGGCCGATGCCGGTGTTCGGCCCGGTGACGATGAACAGGTTGGGAAAGTCGGGCAGGGCGGTGCCGAGGTAGGCTCGTGGGTACTGCGCCCAGACCTCCTTGAGACGGGTGCCGTTTTTGCCCGTTACCGGGTAGGAAATCACCCCGTCTGTGGCATCGTAGCCGGTGGACCAGACGATCAGGTCCAGGTCGATGTGCTGGCCATCCTGGGTAACGATGCCGGTTTCGTCGATAGCCGCGATGCCTTGCTCGCGGCTGTGCAGGGTTACATTGCGGCGGGCCAGTGCCGGGTACAGCGTGCTGGACAGAATCACCCGTTTGCAGCCGATGGTGTAGTCCGGCGTCAGCTTGCGCCGCAGTTCGGCGTCCGGCACCTGGCGTTTGAGGAAGTGCAGGGCCTGGCGCTGAACCATGTGCACGGCCGGCTTCGAATACTTGAAACCAAACACCCGGGTTTCGAATTGCCAGTAGATACCCCAGCGCAGCAACTTGTAGACGGGTTTGAGCCCCAGCAGCCAGCGCTGGAAGTGGCCAAACTTGCGATCAACCCGGGGCAATACCCAGTGGGGCGTGCGCTGGAACACATGCAAGTGCCCGACGTCCGGGGCGATAGCCGGAATGACCTGGGCCGCACTGGCGCCGCTGCCGACGATGGCCACGCGTTTTTGCCGGTAGTCGTAGCTGTGATCCCAGTTGTTGGTGTGAAACGTTTTACCTTGAAAGCGTTCCTGTCCGTCGAAGTGCGGAACCACTGGTTGGCTCAACGGCCCGGTCGCGTTGATCAGGAACTGCGCGCAAAACGTGCCTTTGTCGGCGGTGTACACCGTCCAGCGTTTGTTGGTGTCGTCCCATTCGACGCGCTCGACGTTGGCGCCCAGTTCTACCTTGTCCCGCAGGCCGAAGTGTTCCACCACATGGCGGGTGTAGCGATGCAGTTCGGCCTGTTCGGCGAACATTTGCGTCCAGCGATACGGAGCAAAAGACAGCGAGTACAGCGGCGAGGGCACATCGACTGCCGCGCCGGGGTAGGTGTTCTGGCACCAGGTGCCGCCGAAGAAATCCCGCCGCTCCAGCAGGCGAAAATCGTCGATGCCGGCCTTGAGCAAATTGATTGCTGCACATTGGCCGCCAAACCCGCTGCCGATGATCAATACTTGAAAGGTCTGCATGGGCCTCCTCTTATGGTCATCGATCAACCCCTTCTTTCATGTATAGCCGTTTCTGGGGTGAGGCTTTTGCTTTTATGTGAGCGTGATGTCGCGATATTCAGCCTGTCAGCCAATGATGGCTATTTAATCTCGCCCTGATAGACTCCAGCGCAAAGGCACAGGCTGTTATCGCATTTAGTCGAGTGGTACAGAGGCCCTATGGCAAAAACGGGAGGAAAGGGATTTTCATTGGCCAGGAGGCTCTATACATCGCGGACCCTGGGGTTGGCCCTGGGGTTGGTGTGTGTGAGCGCGGCAATGTATCCACTCGATCCGGCGCCCTGGGTCTGGGGTTTCATGTGGTTCAATGGCCTGGTCTGGCCGCACCTGGCTTACCAATGGGCGCGCCGGGCCAAGACGCCCTATCATGCCGAACACCGCAATCTGCTGATCGATGCCTTTCTCGGCGGCTTCTGGATTGCCGCGATGCAATTCAATCCACTGCCCAGCGCGACCACCATCTCCATGATGGCCATGAACAACGTGGCCATAGGCGGCTTGCGCTTCCTGCTGGCCGGGACAGCCGCGCAAATCCTGGGCGTGGGCGTTGGCCTGCAGATTTTCGCCCCGGCGTTCATTCCTGCCACCAGCGCGATGCAGCTCTATGCCTGTTTGCCGTTGCTGTGCCTGTATCCGCTGGCGCTGGGCTGGATTTGCTTCCGCCAGGCCCATACCCTCGGCTGTCAGAAGCGTGAACTGCTGGCACTGAGCCGCACCGACAGCCTGACAGGCCTGCTGAACCATGGCACCTGGAAGGACCAGCTGGAGATCGAGTTCCAGCGTTGCAAACGCCAGCAAAAAGGTGGAGCGATCGCCCTGATCGACATCGACCATTTCAAAGCCATCAACGACACCTACGGCCATGTTGCCGGCGACATCGTCTTGCGTCAGTTGAGCAAAATGCTCAAGCAGAACCTGCGAGCGACCGATGTAGCAGGGCGCTACGGCGGTGACGAGTTCTGCGTGATCCTTCCGGACCTGCGCCTGAACCGCGCAGTCGCCGTCATGGATGCCCTGCGCGATCGCTTCGCCACCTTGGGCTACGAGCAGAATCCGGCGCTGAAAGTCAGCCTGAGCATTGGCCTGGCGTCATTCAACCCGGCCCACGCCGACGCGACGCTTTGGCTCAATGACGCCGATCACGCGCTATACGAAGCCAAGACCACCGGGCGCAATCGGGTGATCTGCTGCGGTAACGGGAAGCCCTATCGCGAACTTCTTGACTCGGTTTAAACCGTCACTCCTTCACGCTCATGAACTCCTCCGCGAAGCGGATGTATTCCTCGGGTTGCGTGTAGGTGTGCGTCAGCTCGGTGGCGCTCAGGTCCGATGTCTGGGTGAGGATCTGGCGTTGCTCGCGCAGGCTGTCGTAGGTCGCCTTGATCGCGGCGAAGTACGCGCCGTGGCCGTCGATGGTCACGCGCACACCCAGTTCGGCCAGACGCTTGTCATCGCGTAGCAGCGGGTTGCCATAGGTCACCAGCATGAGCGGCACGCTCAGGTGTTCGGCGATCTGCTCCAGATGGTCGAAGTCCTTGATGCCCACCATGCAGATCCCGTCGGCGCCGGCGCTCTGGTATTGCCGGGTGCGGCTGATGATTTCCTGCACCGGCAGAATCCCGGCATGGGTGCGGGCGATGATCGCCATTTCCGAATCGCAGCGGGCTTCGAGTGCTGCGCGGATCTTGCCGACGCCTTCGGCGACCGTGATCAGGTCGGTGGATTTGCGGCCGAACTGCGCGGGCAGCAGGGTGTCTTCGATGGTCAGCGCAGCGACGCCGGCACGTTCGAGTTCGACAATGGTGCGCATGACATTGAGCGCGTTGCCGTAGCCGTGGTCGGCGTCGGCGATCACCGGCAACTGGGCGACACGGCCGATGCGGGTGGCTTGTTCAGCGAACTCGCTGAGGGTGATCAGGGCAAAGTCGGGGGCGCCCAGCACTTGCAGCGAAGCGACCGAACCCCCGAGGATCCCGACTTCGAAGCCCAGGTCGGCGGCAATGCGGGCCGACATCGGGTCGAACACCGAGGCCGTGTGGTAGCAGGCGTTGGAGGCGAACAGTTGGCGAAAATTGCGGCGCAAATCTTGATGGGAAAGCCTGGACATATGAGTTCCACCAATGGAATGGAAGGGCTTGAGCAAAAGTGTCAACGCCGAAGAAATAAAAGGCTATCACGCGCGCCGGGGGAGAATGATGACGAATTTGCTGGGTTAGGCCGATTGACGTCGCTGCGATGGAACTGATAGGTCACGCCGCCACGGCCTGTTGCCGCTGGTCAAGCAGCGGCACGGCGCGCACCGAGTCACCGGGTTGCAGCTGCAGGCGCTTGGCGGTCAGGCGATCAACCACCAGGCTGTTGCCCATCTGTCGGGCCGGGGCGCAGGTAATGCGACAGTTTTCCAGGCGGCGGTTGTGAATCAGCCAGAGGGGTGCTTTATCGTCCGGCGAGCCAATGGCCAGTGACAGCGGTCGGCTGTCGCGCACGGTGCGGATCCCGGAAACCGGGGCTTCGATGACCGGTCCGCCGTCGAAGATATCGATGTAGCCCTTGTGGGCAAAACCCTCGGCGCTGAGGATTTTCAGGGCCGGTTCGGTATTCGGGTGGGCCTTGCCGATCACCGCTTGGGCCTGTTCGGTGAGCAGGCAGGTGTACAGCGGCTGGCGCGGCATCAGTTCGGCGATGAAGGATTTGTTGCCCAGCCCGGACAAGTGATCGGCGTGGCTGAAATCCATTTTGAAAAAGTGCCGGCCGAGGCTGTCCCAGAACGGCGAGCCGCCTCGTTCGTCGGCTCTGCCGCGTAGTTCGGCGATCAGCCGGTTGCCGAACAGCTGGGTAAACTCGGCCACAAACAACAGGCGTCCGAGGGAAAGTAAACGGCCGTTGCTGCCCTGGCGCTGATCGGGGCGCAGGTACAACGAGCAGACTTCCGATTGCCCGGTCAATTCATTGCTCAGGAACAGGGTCGGGATCTGGCGCTGGATACCCAGGTCCGCCGAAGCGCTGACCGTCAGTCCGACCCGGTAGTTGTACCAGGGCTCGCGCAGACCGACGCCACCGGTCAGGGCGCTGACGCCCACCACTTGCTGCTCGTCGTCCTCGAGCACGAACAGGTAATCGGCATCGGCCCGATCGACCTGCCCGGCGAAGGTGCGTTGGGCCCAGCGAATCCGGTGGGCCAGGCGTTCTTCGTCGGCCGGCAGGCTGGTAAGCCCCGGAACGGCCTGACGCACCAGCGTGAACAGGGCGGGCAGGTCGGTGATCTGGACCGGACGGACAATCATGCGGCGGTTCCTTGTGCGCGTGTGCTCGGGTGTTGAATCTGGCAGGTGTTCACAAGGCAACCAGCCTGATGGGGCTGCCCTCGGTCACCTTCAGCGCCTCGCACATGGCGGCGTCCAGCGTCACGGGTTGCCCGGGGATGTAATCAAGATCGGCGACGATGGCCCGATAATCCTTCAAGGAATCGTTGCTCACCAGAAAGCGGCCACGGGCATCGATCACCGGGCCAGACTGCGCTACGCCGCACTGGCTGTGGGCGATGGAGCGAATGCCCGAGGTGCGCGCATACAGCGTCGGGCCGCCATCGAACAGATCGATGTAACTGTTGGTTTCGAAGCCTTCACGTTCGAGGATATCGAAGGCTTCCTGGCCATCGGGGTGGATGCTGCCGATGCAGTCCTGTGCCGCCTGGGGCAGCATGGGCACGTAGATCGGATACTGCGGCATCAGTTCGGCGAGAAAGGTGCGGTTCTGCAGGCCGCAAAGCCGTTCGGCCTCGACGTAGGGCAGGTCGAAGAAATGCTTGCCCACGGCGTCCCAAAATGGCGAGTGGCCTTCATCACTGCTGTAGCCGACGATCTCGGTGATCACCGTGTCGGAAAAACGCCGGTCGTGGGCGGCGATGAACAACAGGCGCGCCCGCGACAGCAGTTCGGAATGCGCGCTGCGCACCCGCGCGGCGTCGATATGGAAACCCCGCAGCAAGGTGTGGCCACTGAGGTCGTGGCACAACGACAGGGCCGGTACGCCGTGCTCGATGTTCAGTTCCCGCGAGGCACTGGTGAAGTGCCGGTTGCGCAGGCTGTAGAACGGCTCGTTGTACCCCGCCGTGGCGAGGATTTCCGAGCAACCGACCAGGTGCTGTGTCGTCAGGTCTTCGAGTACAAAGAAATAGTTTTCCGGGCCATGAGCCTCGACGTGCTTTTCGAACGAGGCACAGGAATCGAGGATTTTTCCGCGTAACCGTTCGCTATCGTCGGGCAGGGACGTGACGCCCACGAGGCTTTCACGGGCGAGCCTCTGCAACTGGGGCAGGTCGGCCAACTCGACTGGACGCAAGACCAGCATGGAGACACTCCTGTATCAAACGATTCGGTGGCTAGAGCCGAACCTGACTATCACTGTCGGTTTTTCCACACATTAAATCGGTGGTCGTCTGAACGTTGTCAGGCGCCACTCTTTTTCTTATCGGATGTTTCCTGGGATGGACCGCATTAAACGAGGAACAGGTGGTTCAGCCGGATGCAATGCCTGGCCAGGCGCGTTGATCGGGTGTTCGAGAAAAGGCATCCGGGCTCCTGCTGGATGAGCATGGCAAGTGTTTTAACAGTCCGTTGAAAGGAGTATTTAATCATCGCGTACTGCCTGTCTAGTGAATTTTCGCGTGGTCTGCTCGTGCCCGAAAAAGGGGCGAAGTGCCTGTGCCAAGGGGCTACGGCGATGTCGTAAAGTCTTGTAGGTGATTGCCTGCGTTGCGGTCAGCCATGACAGAAAATCTGGCGGGAAATGACTGAAGGAATCCGTTTCAAGCAGGAAAATTAAACACCCCCCGGGCCTGCTGTGTTGCGGCACAATTGCGCGATGGCGGTCACCTGACGCCGTCGTTCCTTTCCATCCCTGGAGTGATTGCTGGTGCAGGCAACCCGTTTAACCCTGATTTGCCACGCGCGAACCGTCGCACAGAAATTGGCGCGTTTTCCCTTGGACGAGCCTCTGGAGATGGATTGGCAAACGCTCAGGCTTTCCCGTTGCAATCAGTTCAAGGGCGCTCCACGCCTTGTCTGTGGTCCGGAGTTGCGCACCCGGCAAACCGCTGAACTGTTCGCCAGCGCGCCGGAGATTGTCGACGCCTTGAGGGACTGCGACTTCGGCCGTTGGGGCGGAGAACGCATCGGCGATCTGCAAAAAACCGAAGCCCAGGCGCTCCAGCATTGGCTGGACGACCCGGCTTCGGCGCCCTACGGTGGTGAGCCACTGGTGCAACTGGGCGAGCGGGTGGGCGCCTGGTTGACATCCTTGCAATCGATGCCGGGGCACATCGTGGCCATTACCCATCCCTTTGTCATCCGCGCCGCGCTGACCCACGTGTTGCAGGGTGCATCGTCCAACCTCATCGACGTCGAGCCCCTGTCGGCTGTCGAATTGCGGTTCCATGGTTGCTGGCGGCTGCGTTTGCCGGGCACCGACCCCGAGGACCTGCTGTGATGAAAAAACTCCTGGTCATCGGGATAGGAGCCGGCAACCCCGACTACATCACGATGCAGGCGGTGAAGGCGTTGAATCAGGTCGATGTTTTTTTTCTCATGGACAAGGGCCAGAGCAAAGACAAACTCATCGATCTGCGCCGCGAAATCTGCGAACGCTACATCACCGACCGCGATTACCGTTTTGTCGAAGCCCACAGCCCTGAGCGCGTGCGCGGTGAGGTGGACTACAAGACCAGTGTCGACGACTTGAACCTGGCCAAACAACAGACCTTCGAACGGCTGATCAACGAGGAACTGTCCGACAGCCAGTGTGGTGGTTTCCTGGTGTGGGGTGACCCTGCGCTGTACGACAGCACCATCCGTATCCTTCAGGCGATCCAGGCCGCAGGCACCTGTGGGTTCGAGTTCGAGGTGATCCCCGGCATTACCAGCGTCCAGGCATTGGCGGCCCGACACAAAGTGCCGCTCAACCAGATTGGCCGCTCCGTTGAAATCACCACCGGCCGACGTCTGGCGGCCGGGCAGGTGAGCGATGCCGACAGCCTGGTGGTGATGCTCGATGCCCAGGATGCTTACCATCAGGTGGTGGATCAGGACACCGAGATTTACTGGGGGGCCTATCTGGGGACGCCAGATGAAATCCTGATCCGCGGCAAGCTCAAGGATGTGGCGGAGGAAATCGAACGGGTGCGCAAGGCGGCGCGGCTGGCCAATGGCTGGATCATGGATACCTATTTATTGCGCAAGCCTTGAACGCCCCTCAAAGAACAACACTGTTCCCACGCCCAAACCGCTCCCGATACACCGAAGGCGGCACGCCAACCACCGTTCGAAAGGCCACCCGGAAACTTTCCACCGAGCGATAACCACAACGTTCGGCAATCTGCTCGGTGTTCTGGTCGCTGCTTTCCAGCAGTTCGCGGGCGCGGCCCAGTCGTTCGTGCTGCAACCAGGTTTTCGGCGACTGGCCGCTGGCTTCGGTGAAGCGGCGCAGGAAGGTGCGTTCGCTCATGGCGGCTTCGCTGGCCAGGTCGCGCACTTCCAGCGGCTCGTGCAAACGCTCACGTGCCCACTGCATGACGCGGGAAAGATCGCTGCGCGGTGTCGGACTGACTGGCGTCGGAATGAATTGCGCCTGGCCACCGCTGCGTTGCGGCGACATGACCAGGCGCCGGGCCACGGAATTGGCCACCTGCGTGCCGAAATCCCGTGCCACCAGATGCAGGCAGGCATCGATGCCTGCGGCGCTGCCGGCGGAGGTGATCAACTGGCCGGAATCGACATACAGCACGTCCGGGTCCACGAGGATGCCGGGAAAGCGCTCGGCTAGTTCCGAGGTATAGCGCCAGTGCGTGGTCGCTCCGTGCCCGTCGAGCAACCCGGTGGCGGCGAGGACGAAAACACCGGAGCAGATCGACAGCAACCGCGCCCCCCGCGCATGGGCCTGGCGCAGGGCGGCGATCAGTTCTGCGGGCACCGCGGCGCTGCGGTCGCGCCAGCCGGGAATGATGATGGTGCGGGCATCGGCGAGCATTTCCATGCCGCCATCGGCCAGGACCTGGATGCCGCCCATGGCACGCATCGGGCCTTGATCGACCGCGACGATGCGATGCTCGTACCACGGAAAATCGAATTCAGGCCGTGGCAGGCCGAAGATCTCCACGGCAATGCCGAACTCGAACGTGCATAGGCCGTCGTAGGCCAGAATCGCAACCATTCCTGGGGTTGGGTGCATTTGGCGGAAAGTTCCCGGTGAGTGTCTTGTGCGCCACTGTAGCCGCAAGTGGCTGGCGGATAAAGTCTTCCCACACCCACCGCTTCTTTGGAGTACAGCCCATGACCAGCCTGGTTCGCGAAATTCCCGCCGCCCCCTCGGCCATCGCCCTGATGCATTTCAGCAACCGTCTGACCTTCGAAACCGATTGTTCCGACGTCCACGGCAGCCAGCAGGCAGGCGAAGTCGATTTCATTCTGGTGGATGTTCGTGGCCCGCTGGCGTTCGAACGCGGGCATGTACCGGGAGCGATCAACATTCCCGGGCGCCTGGTGAGCGCCGAAGGCCTGGCGGGTTATCCGAAAAGCAGCCTGTTTGTAGTCTATTGCGCCGGGCCTCACTGTAACGGCGCCAACAAGGCGGCGGTGAAACTGGCGGCCCTGGGTTATCCGGTCAAGGAGATGATCGGCGGCGTGACCGGGTGGCTGGATGAGGGGTTTGAGTTGAGTGCCGGGGTGCAGCGGCAAGCCAGCAGCGTGGTCGGTTGCGAGTGCTGATGTAACCGAAAAAGATCGCAGGCTGCGCCAGCTCCTACATTGGATTGCGTTGCCTGTAGGAGCTGGCGCAGCCTGCGATCCTTTGATCTGTATTATTCATTTCCCGCCGCCCACCACTCATCCAGTGTCGCCTGCAACCACGCCAACACATCGGCGTAGGCCGCATCGTCCTGCGGCCCCCGTGGCAACGGCGACTCATCGCCAAAATGCGCATTGAGCATGGCCACCGACTCGCCGTTCCACTCCGGATGAAACTGCAACCCCAGCCGCGCCGGCCCGGCGCGGTACATCTGCGGAGTACAGTACTCGCTGCTGGCCAATAGCTGCGCGGCAGGCGGCAGGTCGATGGCGTCTTCGTGCCACTCCAGCACCTTCAGCGTTTGCCCATCGATAAAGGTCACGGTGGTCCATCCGGTTTCGCTCCGGTCCATCCGCCGTACATTCCCGCCCAGGGTCAGCGCCAGCAGCTGTGCCCCCAGGCATATGGCGAACACAGCCGCGTCCTGATCCAGACTGCCTCTGAGCCATTGCCGTTCGGCTTCCAGCCAGGCCGGACCGGCATTGGATTCATAAGGCCCACCCAACAGGATCACGGGGTCGGCGCTGACGGGCGGCAATTGGCCGAGGTCGGCGCGAAACACCTTCAGCGTCAGCCCTCGGGATTCGGCCCAGGTCGCGATGGCGCCCGGACCTTCGGCGCAGTGGTGCTGGATCAGGTTCAACGTGGGCATCACACTACTCTCGATGGAACGCAAGGGCGCTCAATGTGCCGCAAATCACCGGGCATCGCCAGTCGTCCCGTTCTGTCGGATGACGCCTGAAAACCTGTAGGCCTGGTCTGAAATCGCGATATGTCTGACAGACATTGCACCGTCATGGCGCGTTCACCTCGACGCCTCCCTCCAGGTGCCACTTTTCTATAAATATTTGTCGCCTCGGCGTAATTTGCCCTCCTGTAGCCGCTCTAGACTGCCGGCCACTTCGGTTCCCGCTCACGAAGCGATGACCGAACGCTGCCAATCGAAGCTGCCAATAAAAGCCTCCGCACACAGGAGTTATAAATGAAGAAGCTAGTGATGTTCGGTGCCCTGGCACTGTCGATGTTGTCCCTGACCGCCGTGGCCGAAGACGCCAAGCCGATCCGCATCGGTATCGAAGCCGGCTACCCGCCATTCTCGATGAAAACCCCTGACGGCAAACTCACCGGTTTCGACGTGGATATCGGCGATGCGCTGTGCGAGCAGATGAAAGTCAAGTGCACCTGGGTCGAGCAAGAGTTCGACGGCCTGATCCCGGCGCTGAAGGTCAAGAAAATCGACGCCATCCTGTCGTCCATGACCATCACTGACGACCGCAAGAAGAACGTCGATTTCACCATCAAGTACTACCACACCCCGGCACGCTTCGTGATGAAGGAAGGCAGCGACGTCAAGGACCCGCTGACCGAACTCAAGGGCAAGAAAGTCGGTGTCCTGCGCGCCAGTACCCACGACCGCTTCGCCACTGAAGTGCTGCAACCGGCGGGGATCGTCCTGGTGCGTTACGGCTCCCAGCAGGAAGCCAACCTGGACATGGTCTCCGGCCGCATTGACGCGCTGCTGGCCGACTCGGTCAACCTGGACGACGGTTTCCTGAAAACCGACGCCGGTAAAGGTTTTGCCTTCGTCGGCCCTGAGTACAACGATCCGAAATACTTCGGTGGCGGCGCAGGCATTGCCGTGCGCAAGGGTGATAAGGAACTGGCGGACAAGTTCAACACCGCCATCACCGAAATCCGCGCCAACGGCAAGTACAAGCAAGTGCAGGACAAGTACTTCAAGTTTGACGTTTACGGCGAGTAATCCAGCCGTTTGGAAAAGTGGCAACCGTTAGACGCGGTTGCCATTTTTTTTGTGCTCATGATTTATCCTGCCAACATATTTCCCAATGTAGGAGCTGCCGAAGGCTGCGATCTTTTGATCTTTTGAAATAGCGCAAAAGATCGCAGCCTTCGGCAGCTCCTACGGAACACCGGAGTATTTCCATGCAACGCATCGACCATAAACTGCCCTGGAGCCACTTGGGCAGCGAGCGCACCCTCAGCGTATTTCGTTATGGCGCGGGCACGCGCAAGGTGTACATCCAGGCCAGCCTGCACGCCGACGAATTGCCGGGCATGCGTACGGCCTGGGAACTGAAGAAACGCCTGGCCGAACTTGAACAACAGGGACAATTGAAGGGTGTGATCGAACTGGTGCCGGTGGCCAATCCCATTGGCCTCGACCAGCACTTGCAAGGCAGCCACATGGGGCGTTTCGAACTGGGCAGCGGCAAGAACTTCAACCGCTCGTTCGTCGAACTCAGTGCGCCGGTGGCCGCGTTGATCGGTGATCGCCTGGGCACCGACGCCCATGCCAACATCGCGCTGATTCGTCAGACCATGGGCCAGGTCCTCGACGGCTTGCCGGCAGCGCCATCGCAGCTGGAAGCCATGCACCGCCTGTTGCTGCGCCATGCCTGCGACGCCGACATCACCCTCGACCTGCATTGCGATTTCGACGCGGCCATCCACATCTACGCGCTGCCGCAGCACTGGCCGCAGTGGCAATCCCTGGCGGCTCGTTTGCAGGCCGGCGTGGCGTTGTTGTGTGAAGACTCCGGCGGCAGCTCGTTCGATGAATCCTGTTCTTCGCCATGGTTGCGCCTGGCCAGGGCGTTCCCGGCGGCGGCGATTCCCCCGGCCAACCTGGCGACCACCCTGGAGCTGGGCAGCATGGGCGACACCCGCGTCGACCAGGCCCAGGCCAATTGCGAGGCCATCCTCGGATTCCTCGCCGAGCAGGGTTTCATCTCCGGCACCTGGCCGGCGGCACCGGCCGAATGCTGCGAAGGCATGCCATTCGAAGGCACCCAATACCTGTTCGCCCCGCATCACGGCGTGGTGAGTTTCCTGCGTGAGGCCGGAGAGTGGGTGGAAAAGGGCGATGCGCTGTTCGAGGTGGTCGACCCGTTGAACGACAAGGTCACCACCGTGCAGGCCGGCACCAGCGGTGTGCTGTTCGCCATCGACCGTGGGCGCTACACCCAGCCGGGCAGCTGGCAGGCAAAGGTCGCCGGGCGCGAGCCGATTCGGGTGGGGAAGTTGATCAACGACTGATCCCGGAATTTTCTTTGTCTGTACTGGCCTCATCGCGAGCAAGCTCGCTCCCACAGTGGAAATGCGTCCCCTGTGGGAGCGAGCTTGCTCGCGATGACGGCATCAGCCACGCCTGAGATGTCCCTGACTACTGACCAGTGTTAGGCTCTTGCGCGAATCCTGCATTCAGTGAAGGAAGACCCATGTTGAAGATGCTCGCGCTGCTCACGCTCCTGGTATCCACTGCCGTTAACGCCCAAACCTCGCTGCAAACCGACTTGCCGCTCAAGTACCTGGCGCAGACCAACGCCGATTCGAACCATCAACCCCTGGTGATTTTCCTCCACGGTTACGGCAGTAACGAGCAGGACCTGTTCGGCATCAAGGATGACTTGCCCGCGTCCTACACCTACCTGTCGGTGCGGGCACCGTTGGTGATGGAGCCGGGCAGCTATCAGTGGTTCCGCAAGAAGGGCGAAGGGGCCTACAACGGCGAGACCGATGATCTGAAGTCCAGCGGCCAGTTGCTGCTGGATTTCGTCGCACAGGCCACGAAGAAATATCACACCGAACCCGAGAAGGTGTTCCTGGTCGGCTTCAGCCAGGGCGCGATCATGTCCTACGAAACAGGCCTGCGGCATCCCGAGGCGTTCGGTGGGATTGCTGCGTTGAGCGGACGGATTCTGCCGGTGCTCAAGTCCGAGCTCCAGCCCGATGAAAAACGTCAGTCGCTGGCGATTTTCATCGGTCATGGCGAGCAGGACAAACGCCTGCCATTCAGCGACGGCACCGAAGCCAACAGCCTGTTGCAGAGCGTGTCACTCGAACCCGAGTTTCACGCCTACCCCGGTGTCGGTCACAGCATCAGCGCCGACGAGATACAGGACTTGAGCGCCTGGTTGCAGCGTCTCAACCCCTGAGCCTTATTTCCCGCTGACGATCTGTTTGACCAGGGTTTCGTGGGCCGCCATGTCGCCTGGGCGGGAAATCACCTGGATCACCGCCATGCGAGTGCCGGATGCGGCCATCAGCGTGGTGGTGAGGGTCATGCCTCCGCCTTGCGTGGCAGTGCCGTCGACCTGGCGCAGGCCCAGCCCGGTTGTTCGGGTCAGGGCTTTCTCGCTGAGCTTGTTGTAGTCGGGCAGGGATTTGTGTTGCGCCGCTTCGAAATCGGCTGCGGTGCCGTCGAGGAACCCGCCATCGTTGTCCTTGACGCTGACACCGTTGGGCAGAGTGTTTTCAGCGGCGATCACCACCGTCTTGGTGGTTTCATTGCTGTACAGGGTGCCGCTGGCACCGTCCGGGCTGGCCGGCAGCGGGTTGGCGATGAAACCCTTGGGCAGGTTGAAGGTGAACTTGCTGCCGAGCATTGAGACTTTCTGGGCGGGCGCATCGCTGGAAGCGGCCTTGGCGGCCTGCGCATTCAAAGCCCCAAGGCCGGTAGCGGCGGCCAGCAGCAGGACAAGGGCTTTTTTACTCAACAATGACATCGAAATCTCCAGGGAGGGGCGCGCGGTGGGGCGCGATCATCCCATGGAGCTTGTGATGCATTCCAGCGTGCTCTACCCAGCGGTCATCTTGGGCGGGCATCATCCCGGCCTGAAGACCTGATGCAGCTTAGCGTTTGATGGCTGCTCCTTCAGTGTCCGTCGCCGGGCCGGCCGGCCGCGCCAGCAGGCGCTTGGTCACGCTCAGCATGGCCACCGACACCGCGACGCCCAGCACAAAAGCGTTCATTCCCATCGTCGGCAGGGCCAGGGCCAACACCAGGCAGAAGGCGGCGAACGAGTACATGCCGGTGGCGGTGGCGCGCAACAGCGCGGCGGTAAAGGCCGGGCCACGGGTTTGCTGGGAGAACACCGCCATCACGCTGCCCAATACCGGGAACACCGCCAGCAGGCCGCTCCAGCGGTCGCCGACGGTGCTGGCCAGCAGAGTGACGACCAGGGTGAGCAATGCACCGGCCATCATGCGCAACAGGAGCTTGTCGGATTTCGGCGCAGGGCCACTGAGCACCGGTTGCACGGTGGGGAACAGGTACGGTGCGGCGAGCAGCGCGGTCGCGGCGGCGCACACCGAAAACACCAGGGAGGCCGGGATCAGCGACAGGACAACCGCCACCAGTGCCCAGACCGACAGCGAGATCACCAGCGCCAGCGGCCATCCGGCCCGTTGTGCGACCTGGGCGTAGGTCACGCAGAACGCAATCATCGCGAACATGGCCGACAGCGCGGCGGTGGCCGATTGCGCGGCGAACGCCTGGCCTTGTTCAAGGGCGAGGAACAGCAGGATCGGCCCGACCACCACCGGCAACCCCGATAACCAACCGGCCACGCTCGGCCCCCAGCGTTTGCCAGCCAGGGAAATCAGTAGCAGGAAGCCTGGGATCACCAGCAACTTGAGGATCAACACGCGCACGTCTCCGACCTGTGTGAGGTGGCAACGGTAACATTGCATCGGATAGATTGCTTTATGTGTATGTGCATTTTGTATACAAGAATAGAGCCATTATTGGAAATTGTACGAAAGGGTCTATTGCGTATACGTTTTTTTGGGCATCCCGCGATGAGGCCAATCTGCCATGAACCGCCAACGAACACCGCTGCGCCATGGTCTGTGGCTGCTTGTCTTGCTGAGCTGCCAGGCCCTGGCCAATTGGCAGGATTCGCTGCCCGGAGCGCAAATCCTCGGCAGCGGCGAGTTTCGCAAGTACGGTTTCGATGTCTACAGCGCACGGCTCTGGAGTACCTCGCGGCCCCTGGCGGGCGATCAGCCGTTCGCCCTGGAGCTGATCTACCAGCGCAGCATTTCCCGTGATGACCTGGTGAACGCCAGCGTCAGGGAAATCAAGCGACTCGCCGGCACTTCGGTCAGTGCCGGGCAACTGGCGTCCTGGCAGGCGCAGATGCAGCAGTCGTTCGTCGACGTGCAACCCGGCACGCGGCTGACCGGGGTCTATCTGCCGGGGCAGGGCGCGCGGTTTTTTCTCGGCCAGCAGTTACTGCGTGATGTGCAGGACCTGCAATTCGCCAAGGCGTTTTTTGCCATCTGGCTCGATCCGCGCACCAACAACCCCGAGTTGCGCCAGCAGTTGCTGGGCGCGGCCCCGTAGACTTTGCGTTTTGCCGGGCCTGGCCCGAGGTTTGTGGTGATCAGTGGGGTGACTCGTCGGGCCCCTTCGCGAGCAAGCCCGCTCCCACAATTGACCGGGTTGTCCAGACGAGCGCGGTCCAGTGTGGGAGCGGGCTTGCTCGCGAAGAACGATAACGCGGTCCACCTGAAAAAACGCAGGCAAAAAAGAACCCGGTGCGACTTGCATCGCACCGGGTGTTTTTCCAGACGGTCACGGATCTTCGTGGGTCCCCGCGCCGTCTGTTGAACGCTGTTGGCTTACGCTCGCTTGAGCGCCAGTGCCACGCCCTGACCACCACCGATACACAGGGTGGCGAGGCCTTTCTTGGCGTCACGCTTGAGCATTTCATGCAGCAGGGTCACCAGCACACGGCAACCCGAGGCACCGATTGGGTGACCCAGGGCAATGGCGCCGCCGTTGACGTTGACCTTGTTCAAGTCCCATTCCAGGTCCTTGGCCACCGCCAGCGATTGCGCGGCGAAGGCTTCGTTGGCTTCGATCAGGTCCAGTTGGTCGATGTTCCAGCCGGCCTTGTCCAGGCAGCGGCGGGTGGCCGACACCGGGCCGATGCCCATGATCGCCGGGTCGACACCTGCGTTGGCGTAGGCGGCGATTTTCGCCAGTACCGGCAGGCCGAGGGCCTTGGCCTTTTCGGCGCTCATCAGGATCACGGCCGCGGCACCGTCGTTCAGCGACGAAGCGTTACCAGCGGTCACCGAACCGTCCTTCTTGAAGGCTGGCTTGAGTTTGCCCAGGGATTCGGCGGTGGTGCCGGCCCGTGGCTGCTCGTCGGTGGCGAAGGACAGCGGATCGCCCTTGCGCTGCGGGATCAGGATCGGGGTGATTTCATCGACGAAACGCCCGGCTTCGATGGCGGCCACGGCTTTCTGCTGCGAGGCGGCGGCGAAGGCGTCCTGCTGCTCGCGGCTCAGGCTGTACTTCTCGGCCAGGTTCTCGGCGGTGATGCCCATGTGGAAATCGTTGAACGCATCCCACAGGCCATCGCTGATCATGGTGTCGACGATTTGCCCGTTGCCCATGCGCAGGCCGGTGCGGGCACCGGGCATGACGTAGTTGGCCAGGCTCATGTTTTCCTGGCCACCGGCGATGATCACCTCGGCGTCGCCGCAGCGGATCGCCTGGGCGCCCAAGTGCAGGGCCTTGAGACCGGAGCCGCAGACCTTGTTCAGGGTCATGGCCGGCACGGCGAAGGGCAGGCCGGCCTTGATCGCGGCCTGGCGCGCAGGGTTTTGCCCGGCGCCGGCGGTCAGCACCTGGCCCATGATCACTTCATCGACTTGCGCAGGATCCAGGCCGGTTTGCGCCAGCAGCTGACGGATCACCGCAGCGCCCAGGTCAACCGCGGACACATTGGCCAGGGATCCCTGGAAGCTGCCGATCGCGGTGCGCGTGGCGGCAACAATGACGACTTCTTGCATGGAATGATTCCTCACTGGGCAGCGAACTGCATTTCCGGTACGTGGTCCGGCACGATCAGTTTACCGGCAGTCTTGGCGACGATCTCTTCGACGCTGACGCCCGGTGCACGTTCTTTAAGAATGAACGCGCCGTTTTCGATTTCCAGGTAGGCCAGGTCGGTCAGCACGCGCTTGATGCACCCGGCGCCGGTCAGCGGCAGGCTGCATTGGGACAACAGCTTGGACTCACCATCCTTGGACGCGTGGGTCATGATGACGATGATGTTGTCGGCGCCGGCAACCAGGTCCATCGCGCCGCCCATGCCCTTGACCAGTTTGCCGGGGATCATCCACGAGGCGATGTTGCCTTGCACGTCTACTTCAAAGGCGCCCAGCACGGTCAGGTCGACATGGCCACCGCGGATCATCGCGAAGGACTCGGCGGAGGAGAAGATCGACGCGCCGGTACGTGCGGTCACGGTTTGCTTGCCGGCGTTGATCATGTCGGCATCGATGGTTTCTTCGGTAGGAAACGGCCCCATGCCCAGCAGGCCGTTTTCCGACTGCAGCATGACTTCCATGCCTTCGGGGATGTAGTTGGCGACCAGGGTCGGAATGCCGATGCCCAGGTTTACGTAGAAGCCGTCCTGCATTTCGCGGGCGACGCGTTGAGCCATTTGTTCGCGGGAAAGTGCCATTGTCGTTATTCCTTCATTCGGTCCGGGGGCAGGGGATCACTTACGCACGGTGCGCTGTTCGATGCGCTTCTCGAACGTGCCGCAGATGATCCGGTCGACGTAGATGCCAGGGGTGTGGATCTGCGCCGGGTCCAGCTCGCCGGGTTCGACGATTTCTTCGACTTCGACCACGGTGATCTTGCCGGCGGTGGCCGCCAGCGGGTTGAAGTTCTGGGCGGTGTGGCGATAGATCACGTTACCGAAATGGTCGGCTTTCCAGCCTTTGACGATGGCGAAGTCGCCGGTGATGGATTCTTCCATCAGGTACTTGCGGCCATGGAATTCGCGAACTTCCTTGCCTTCGGCGACTGGAGTGCCAACGCCGGTGGCGGTGAAGAAGGCCGGGATGCCGGCGCCGCCTGCGCGCATTTTTTCAGCGAGGGTGCCTTGCGGGGTCAGGGTGACTTCGATTTCGCCCTTGAGCAGTTGCTCTTCGAACAGCTTGTTTTCGCCGACGTAGGAGGCCACCACTTTGCTGATCTGGCGGTCGGTCAGCAGTACGCCGAGGCCGAAACCGTCGACGCCGCAGTTGTTGGAAACCACGGTGAGATCGCGGGTGCCCTTGCGCTTGATCTCGTTGATCAGGTTTTCCGGGATCCCGCACAGGCCGAAGCCGCCGGCGATCACGGTCATGCCGTCTTCAAGACCTGCCAGAGCTTCCTCGTAGGAACTGACGCGCTTGTCGAAACCTGCCATATGCACCTCTTTTATTCTTTGTGGGCGGCTGGCTAGCCGAATGGGAAGGAGTGTCTCGCTGGAGTATTCATTTGTTAAGTTGATTTTTAAGGTTAATTAATAGATAAAACTCAATAGTGTGTAGGAGCTGCCGAAGGCTGCGATCTTTTGATCTTGTTTTTTGGCGCAAGATCAAGATCAAAAGATCGCAGCCTTCGGCAGCTCCTACAATACCCGGGAGAAATCGAGTATGACCGTCAAGCAGATCCGCGCCTTTCTGGCCGTGGCCCAGAGCCTGAGCTTTGCCGTGGCCTGCGAGCGCCTGCACCTGTCGCAATCGGCCCTGAGCCTGACCATCAAGGCGCTGGAGGAGGGCCTGGGCGGGCGCTTGTTCACCCGCACCACGCGCAACGTGGCGCTCACCGCCGAAGGCGAATCCCTGGTGCCGCTGGCGCGCCGGTTGATCGCCGACTGGGACAATGCCGAGGATGAGTTGCGCCAGCGCTTTACCCTGCAGCGCGGTCGCGTGACCCTGGCGGCGATGCCGTCGTTCGCCGGCAACCTGCTGCCGCCGATCCTCAAGACCTTCCGCGCGCGCTATCCGAATGTCAACGTGACGGTCAATGACGTGATCAACGAACAAGTGCTGGAAATGGTTCGTGACCGCCAGGTGGAACTGGGGGTGGCGTTCGAGCCGACCCAGAGCTCGTCGCTGCAATTCACGCCGTTGTACATCGACCGTTTCGTCGCGGTGGTGCCCCTGGATTCGGCGCTGGCCGAACTCGACGACATCGACTGGCAGACCCTGCTCAAGGAGCCGTTCATTACCTTGCAGCGTCCGTCGACGGTGCGGGTGATGCTCGAAGAACACTTGCAGGCCCGCGGCATGAAGCTGCCGGTGGAGTTTGAAAGCCATCAACTGGCGACGGTCGGGCGCATGGTCGCCAGTGGCCTGGGCGTGAGCGCGGTACCGGCCTTGTGTGCCGGGCAGATGCGTGAACTGGGCGCGCGTTGCATTACCTTGCGTGACCCGGTGGTGGAGCGGGCGCTGGGGGTGCTGACGTTGCCGGGGGGAGAACTGTCGGCGGCGGCGCAGGCGATGTTTGATGTGTTGAAAGAGGAGAACCTTGGGCAACGTTTCTCCATAAACTGATCACAATACCTGTGGGAGCGGGCTTGCTCGCGAAAGCGGTGGGTCAGGCAAAAAAGATGTTGGATGTGCCGCCCTCTTCGCGAGCAAGCCCGCTCCCACAGAGTTTTGTGTTGATCAGGAAGAGAGGCGTTCGGCCAATAACGGCAACAACCGCTCGCACGACCCCTCTATCTTCAAATCCAGCATCTCATCGGCCCGGGTCTTGCCCAGGTTGATCGCAATCAACGGCTTGCCCTGATCCACCACCGCCCGGCACAAGCGAAACGCCGAATAGGCCATCAACGACGAGCCGACCACCAACAGCCCGGCAGCCTGTTCGACGGCCGCCATCGCCTTGGCCGCCGTGGCTTGTGCGACGTTCTCGCCAAAAAATACCACGTCCGGCTTCATCCGTTCCCCGGCGCAATGCGGGCAGCGGGGGACCTGGAAACGTGCCTCGAAGGCCGGGTCGAGCAAGGTGTCGCCGTCCGGCGCTTGCACCGCGTCGACGCCGGCCAGGTACGGGTTCTGTGTTTCCATCAAGTGCTGGATCGAATCGCGCTCACTACGCTGGCCGCAATCCAGGCACAACACCCGGTGCAAACTGCCGTGGAGTTCGATCACGTCACGGCTGCCGGCCTGGTCGTGCAGGGTGTCGACGTTCTGGGTGATCAACCCGCTGATCTGCCGCGTGCCTTGCAATCGGGCCAGGGTGTCGTGGGCCACGTTCGGTTGTGCCAGTCGCACCCGTGGCCAGCCGAGCATCGCCCGCGCCCAATAGCGTCGCCGGGACTCCGGGGCCGAGAGAAACTCCTGGTACATCATCGGCTGCCGGCCCCGCCGCACGCCCTGGTTGTCGCGATAGTCCGGGATGCCCGAGGGCGTGCTGATACCGGCACCGGTCAGCACGGCAAACGGCGCGTCGGCCATGAAGTGATGGAGGCGATCGAGTTGGTCGCGGATCATGCTATCGAGCATGTTGGGAAACCTGTTGGAGCGAGCCTGCTCGCGATGGAGTGTCAGTCGACATCAATATAGCTGACACACCATCGTCGGAACGCCGCCCGGAGCAAGCTCGCTCCTACAGAGATGGCGGCGGTGTTTATTTACGCGCCTCCAGAATCAGGTTGAACGGCGTTTCCGTGGCCCGGCGAAAACGGGTGAATCCGGCCTCGCTGAACACCTTGCGCAACCGCGCTTCACCGGCCTGGGCACCGAGGCCGAGGCCGACTTCCTGGGACAGCGAGTTGGGCGTGCAGATGAAGGTCGACGCCGCGTAGAACAGGCGTCCGACCGGGTTGACGTTGTCGTCGAGCAAATCGTTGGCGTAGGGCTCGACCAGCAGCACCGTGCCGTCGTCCTTCAACGACTCATAGGCATGTTTGGCCGCACCCACCGGATCGCCCATGTCGTGCAGGCAGTCGAAATAGCAGATCAGGTCGTAGTCGCTGCCGGGGTAACTTTTCGCCGTGCCCTGGAAGAACCTGGCCCGGCTGGATACACCCCCTTCTTCGGCCCGCTGGGTGGCAACGGTAACGGAGGGCGCGTGGTAGTCGAAACCGACGAAGCGCGAATCCGGATACGCCTGGGCCATGATCACCGTCGAGGCGCCATGGCCGCAGCCGATGTCCGCCACTTTGGCCCCGGCTTCCAGTTTGGCCACCACGCCGTCGAGGGCCGGCAACCATTCGGCGACCAAATGGGCTTTGTAGCCAGGGCGGAAGAAGCGTTCGGTCCCGCTGAACATGCACGGATGGTGATCGCCCCAGGGTAGGGCGCCGTCGCCGCGCATTGCTTTGACCAGTTTGTCCTTGTCATGGAAAAACGACGCGACCACGCCGATTCCGCCCGCCACATAAACCGGTGAGTCTTCGTTTGCCAAAGCCATGGCCTGCTCTTCGGGCAGGCGGAACTGGCCGTCGCGGTGTTCCATGTAGCCGGAGGCTGCATGGGCGCTGAGCCATTCACGCAGCAGGCGGGTGTTGCAGCCGGTTTTGGCGGCGAGTGCTTCCGGGGTCATTGGCTGACTGTCGGCCATCGCCCGGTACAGGCCGAGTTCTTCGCCGAGAATGACGTTGGCGAGCATCGCCGCGCCGCCCATGTCATTAACCAGTTTGCCCATGAAATCGTTGAGTCTGGCCTCGTCCATCATGTGTGCTCCTTCAGCAGGATCACGGTCCAGGGGCATTGTTTGGCGAGGCGTTCGCCGCTGGGCGGTGGTCGTGGGAATGTACAGGGCACCAAGCGGGCCCTGTGTGCAGTAAGTTTAGTCCGGGCCTTGTACCGCGCGGTCTGGCGCGACGAAAGCAATGTTTTTTCTGCCGCTACACGACCCTGTGGGTGCGATGTATCTCACTGTATCTCACCGGCCTTTCGATACAGTCCCGCGCAACTTCAGACCCCAGCCGAACACAGTCCAGATACACCCTTTCGATTAACTCTGTCTCATGGCGGGCACCGGCTCGCGTCCTTGAACATCTTGTGAGATCGACACCATGCAGACCTCCATTCCCCCCGTAGCCAAGGCCAGCGCAGGGCTTGGCCTGCGTCGCGGTTTAATGAAAGACCTCCAGGCCGCACCGACAGGCGATTTCGACTTCCTGGAAGTCGCGCCGGAAAACTGGATCGGCATCGGCGGTGCCCATGGTGCGGCATTGCGCGCCCTGGCTGAACGCTATCCGTTGTCCTGTCACGGCTTGTCCCTGTCCCTCGGTGGGCCGTCGCCGCTGGACGTCGGTTTTCTGCATGAGGCTCGCAGCTTCCTCGATCGCTACAACGTGCCGCTGTACAGCGAGCATCTGAGCTACTGCAGCGATGACGGTCACCTGTACGACCTGTTGCCGCTGCCGTTTACCGAAGAAGCGGTGCACCACGTCGCCGCGCGTATTCGTCAGGCCCAGGACATTCTCGGGCGGCGCCTGGCGGTGGAAAACGTCTCTTATTACGCCGCGCCTCAACAGGACATAGACGAGGTGACGTTCACCAATGCGGTGTTGCGCGAGGCCGATTGCGACCTGTTGCTGGACGTCAACAACGTCTACGTCAATTCGATCAACCACGGTTTCGATCCGCAGGCGTTTCTCGCTGGCATCGATTCCGGTCGGGTGGTGGCCATGCATATCGCCGGGCATTTCGATGAGTCCGACACCTTGAAAATCGACACCCACGGCGCTTCGGTCAAACCGGCGGTGTGGTCGTTGCTGGCCCAGGCTTATGCCCGCTTCGGTGCGCAACCGACCTTGCTGGAGCGGGATTTCAACTTTCCCGTATTCGCTGAACTGGTGGAGGAACTGCAGACCATTCGCCGCCTGCAACAGGAGGTTTGAGCCGTGGGTAAGTCGAGTCTTTTGCATCAACAAACCACTATGGGCCTGTACCTGCGCGACCCTGAACACAACGCGCCACCCACTGAAATGGACCCGGTGCGGGCACAGGTTTATCGCGATCTGGTGTTTGCCAATCTGTCGTCGTTGCTTAGCGGCACCTTTCCGGTGCTGGTGAAGATTCTGGGTGATGAACGCTGGCGTTCGCTGGTGCGGATTTTTCTGCGGGACTACCGCGCCCGCACGCCGAAATTTGGTGAGATCGCTCAGGAGTTTGTCGAGTTCCTCGCGGCCGGGCCTCAGGCGTTGAGCGATGGGTCGTGGCCGCCGTTCATGGTGGAACTGGCGCATTACGAGTGGGTGGAAATGGCGCTGCAGCAGTCTGACGCCGAGCCTCTGGTTGGCGGTGATGCCGCGTTGCTGCTGGATCGGCCCTTGCGGGTGTCGCCGCTGGCCTGGCCATTGGCTTATGCCTGGCCGGTGCAATTGTTGGGACCGGATTACCAGCCGGACGTTTTACCTGCTCAGCCGACCTTGTTGCTGGTGCGTCGCGCCGAGGACTGGAGTGTGAGGTTTTCTGAGTTGAGTCCGTTGGCGTGGCGGTTGTTGCTGCGTGTTGGTGAGTTTCCCGAGTTGACCGGGCGTGAGCAGTTGCACGGATTGGCGGTGGAGGCGGGGATGGTAGGGTCTTCTGAGTTTTTGGAGAGAGGGTTGGCGTTGTTGCGGCAGATGCATGGGGAGGGGGTTGTTGGGGTTGTTTGATCCTCTTTGACTTTGGCGGCCTTTGGGCCGACCAGGTTGTTGGTTGATTGAGTACATATCCATTCCTGCGGTAACGGCGGCTGGCGGTTTCGCCCTTACGGCGAGTCCCTTTTGGCAAACGCCCCAAAAGGAACCAAAAGGTCACGCCCCTTACGTACGGCCCCTCGCTAAGGCTCGGGGTTCCTTCGCTGCGGTATTCATCCGGGGGCATTGCCCTCCGGTCGGCTTCGCTTCGACCTACATGCAATGAGTTCGACTGCGTCGAACGGCGCTGCGCGCCAGTCCCCGGATGAACACCTCCACTCAGCCTCCCGAGGGGGCGGGTGGATCAAGATCAAGAGCTGCAGGCGAGCTAACGCTCGGCCTGATGAGTGGTGAAAAGCGTGGTGTGTGCCGCTCTGCCTTTGCTCTTCTGTGGGTGCGAGCTGGCTCGCGATGGCGGCCTGCCGGCCGACCTGATTTCGCGGATGTATCACCCCGTAGGAGCTGCCGAAGGCTGCGATCTTTTGATTTTGTTTGTAAGTAATAACGCCCAAAGATCGCAGCCTCGTTGCACTCGACAGCTCCTACAGGGAAACACGCACGCATCAGAACGGTAGGCCGCCTCGGACGCTGTTGCGGTGTACGCCCCCTCGTGAGGCCGAGCGCAGGTTCTGCGCAGTGGGCAACCCGGCATGGATGCCGGGTTAGCCGCCCCCGGCCATGGATGGCCGATGGCGGCGGGCCCACGGAGCAGGACCGGAGCGAGGGCATGCCGAGCCACGGCGAGGCACCGAATGTCAGGGGCAAGAGCCCTTGGTTACTTGGGGCTTTTCCAAGTGACCCGCTGTAAGAGCGGAACCCTAAGTGGCCGTTACCGCAGCAACGGATATGTACACCCACAAAACACTCATCGACTGACACAAAGCCATCGTCGGAGCGCCGCCCGGACCAAGCTCGCTCCCACAGGGGTCTTCAGTGGCCACAAGTCCCGAGTAAACCCGGGAACCTGAACCGAAAACATCTATACCGGCAATCGCAACTCCGCACACAACCCGCCACCCTCACGATTGCTCAAGGTCAACGCCCCGCCAATCGCGACCGCCAGTTGCTGGGCGATCGCCAGCCCCAACCCGGTGCCGCCGGTGCTGCGGTTGCGGGAGTTTTCCACGCGATAGAACGGTTCCATCACTTGCTTGAGTTCTTCCTCGGCGATCCCCGGGCCACGGTCGAGGATCTTGATCGAGAGATTTCCATCGGCCTGTTTTTCCACCCGCAACTCGGCGGCACCGGCAAATTTCAATGCGTTATCTGTCAGGTTGACCAGCACCCTGCGCAAGGCGTGGGGTCGGGTGTCGATGACGGCTGCACTCTTGCCGGTGAGCTGAACATCCTTGCCCACGTCCTGATAGTCGAACACCAGGCTGTCGAGGAACGAGTCGAGGTCGGTGCGGCGGCTTTCTTCGGTGGCGCCGTGGATGCTGCGGGCGTAGGCCACGCCTTCGCGTACCAGGTGTTCCATCTCGCTCAGGTCGTTCCACAGTTTGTCTTTTTCGCTGGAGTCGTCCATGAACTCGGCGCGCAGTTTCATACGGGTGATCGGGGTTTGCAGGTCGTGGGAGATTGCCGCGAGCAATTGCATGCGTTCCTTCAGGTACGCCGCGATGCGTGCCTGCATCGAGTTGAAGGCCCTGGCGGCGTGGGCGACTTCGCTCGGGCCTTTTTCGTCCAGGAGTACCGGGTGCGCATTGGGGTCCAGGGTTTCGACGGCACCGGCGAGGCGGGTGAGGGGGCGGATGGCGATTCTCACCGCCAGCCAGGAGCAGGCCAGCATCAGCGCCAGCTGCCCGAGCAACACGATGGGCAGCCAGGGCGACAACGGGACCATCGCCGGGCGGACGTCGATGGTCAGCGGGCTGCCATCCGCCAGGTTCAAGTGCACTTGAAAATGTTTTTTCGGCCCGGGGATGTCGGTAAAGGTCATCGGGTAATCGTGGCCGATGGCGTCCTTGATCGAGGCAATGGCAATGGGCGCATCGGGCATGTCGGTGCGGATGGGCGTGCCCGAGGAACCCTCATTGAGCATGTAGCTGTAATTGCGCCGCTCCAGTTGTTTGAGCCAAGCGGCTCGCTCATCGGCGGGTAAGCGGTCGAGGATGGCAACGGAGGTGGAAACGTCGGTTTCCAGGTTGCCGAGCATGGTGTTTTTCGAGGACTCGTAGCGTTCGTAGTACTGCGCGCCGAAGGACAGCGCTTGGGCGAGGATCAGGCCGATCAGGAAAATCAGCGACAGCCGCGAGGCCAGGGTGCGCGGCCAATGCAGCGCCAGGGTCATGATTGATCGCCCAGGATTTCCACCGGCAGGGAAAACACATAGCCCTCGCTGCGCACGGTCTTGATGTAGGCCGGCTCGCGAGCGTCGTCGAGCAAGCGCTGGCGCAGGCGACTGACCAGCAGATCGATGGAACGGTCGAACAGGTCGGCGTCGCGGCCCTGGGTCAGGTTGAGCAATTGATCGCGGTTGAGCACCCGTTGCGGGTGGTCGAGAAACACCCTCAGCAATCGATATTCGGCACCGCTCAGGGCCACCATGGTGCCGTCTTCATCGAGCAGGTGACGGGCCGAGGTGTCCAGGCGCCAACGGCCGAAGGCCAACAGGCGACTGGCTTCGGTCACCACCAGGTTCGGCGGCAGCATGCGCGTGCGTCGCAAAACCGCATTGATCCGCGCCAGCAGTTCACGGGCGGCGAATGGCTTGACCAGATAGTCGTCGGCGCCCATTTCCAGGCCGAGGATGCGATCGGTTTCATCGTTGCGGGCGGTGAGCATCAGTACTGGCGTGGCTTTGTGCTTGCCGGCGCGCAATTCGCGGCAGAGCACCAGGCCATCGTCCCCCGGCATCATGATGTCCAGCACGATCAGGTCCACCGGAGTGGTTTCCAGAAAGGCGCGCATCTGCCGTCCATCCGCCACGACCGTGGTGCGCAGGCCGTTCTTCTTCAGGTAGTTGCCAACCAGTTCGCGGATTTCGCGGTCATCGTCAACGATGAGGATGTGATCAACGTGATCCATTGGGCCAAACCTCTGGTAAATGGGGAATGCCACACAGTCTATCGAGCCTGGGCGGGCTCGCCTGCCGCCCTTTGTATTGCAGTGTATCTGGCTTGCCTGCGGATACACACGAAGGCAAAAAAGCCGATTTCCAGCGGTTTTGTATTGCTGTGTATCCAGGCGCCGTTCTGATACGCAGCGATTGATTCACGCCGATTCCCGACACAGACGAGATACTTCGCAGGCTTTTAATAGGTTCCATCGAGGCCAGCCAGACCGCCTCGGATCAAACAACGATCAACCTGTTGAAACCTTGAGGAACTCGCCATGAACACCAAGGCCATCTACGCCGCCTGCCTGTTTGCCGCCCTGAACATCTGCACCTTGTCGGCCCGTGCCGAAGCCGATGTTGCGCCTAAAACCTACACCTACGGCACCCATCTTGACATCAGGAAAGTGGTGTCGCTGACCGAGGACGCTACGCCTTCCTGCGGCGTGGTGAATGCGCAGCTGACGTACCTCGACTCCCAGTCCAAAACCCAGGTGCTGGATTACCGCAAATTCGCTGACAACTGCAACTCGGAAAACTGAGTGTCGCGATCAACCACCGCCTGATCCATTTGAAATAGGAAGGACATCATGAACAACGTTTCCCGTTACCTGACCGCCATCGTTTTTACCGTCGCCGGTGCGGCGGCCCATGCCAACGCCGCTGTCGAGCAAAGCGCCTGCGCCAGCAACACCTGCTTCCAGCTCACACCGGTGGCAGAGAAGGGCACCCAGGGCTTCCTGGCGCAAGACGGTTCCAGCCGCACGCCTCAGGGGCAGTTGCTGGATGAGCAGACGGCTTGAGAACACCCCGCTCCCACAGTGGCCCTGTGTTGCCCTCTAATTTGCATTAGGTGATCCCATGTTACTCATCGCTTTCCTGGGCGGCATATTGACCGTCCTCAGCCCGTGCATCCTGCCGGTCGTGCCATTCCTGTTTGCCGGGGCCGACCGCACACGCTCCTCGATCCTGCTGACCCTCGGCGGCATGGTCTTGACCTTTGCCCTGGTCTCCAGCCTGGCCGTGGTCAGCAGCGAGTGGGTGATCCAGGCCAGCAACACCGGCCGCCACGTCGCGCTGGTGGTGATGGTGCTGTTCGCCCTGTCGCTGATTTCCGCCCGGGTCGGTGACTGGCTGGCGCGGCCCTTCGTGCTGCTGGGCAATCGCATCGACCCGAACTCGCGCAAGATGTCCGGGCCGCTGGCGTCGATCATGATCGGCGTCGCCACCGGACTGCTCTGGGCACCCTGCGCCGGGCCGATCCTCGGGGTGATCCTCACCAGCGCCATGCTGCAAGGGGCGAACGCCGGCACCAGTCTGCTGCTGGTGGCTTATGGCGCCGGCAGTGCGTTGTCCCTGGGCATCCTGATCTTCGCCGGTCGCGGCTTGGTCAATCGCTTGAAACCGTCGATTCCGGTCACTGGCTGGTTGCGCCGTGGCGCCGGGGTTGCGGTGCTCGCCGGTGCGGCTGTGATTGCAACGGGGGCCAATGACCTGTTGCTGGCCAACACCTCATCGGAAGGTGTCAGCAGTGTGGAGAAAGGCGTGCTGGAAGCCGTGCCGAAAGTCGTCGATTACCTGGTCAGCAAGGTCAAGGCCGACAGCACCATGGGCGATGCCCAGGGCGCCATGCCCTCGCTGTCCGGCGCGGTGGAGTGGCTCAACTCACCGACTCTGAGCAACGAGGCCCTGAAAGGCAAAGTGGTGCTGGTGGACTTCTGGACCTTCGACTGCATCAACTGCAAGCACACCCTGCCGTACGTGAAGGACTGGGCGAAGAAGTATGAAAAGGACGGACTGGTGGTGATCGGCGTGCACACACCCGAATACGGCTTTGAACGCATCATCGACAACGTCAAGGCCAAGGTGAAGGAATACGGCATCACCTACCCGGTGGCGATCGACAACAACTACGTGATCTGGCGCAACTTCGACAACCAGTACTGGCCGGCGCACTACCTGATCGATGCCAAGGGGCAGGTGCGTTACACCCACTTCGGTGAAGGCAGCTACGACACTCAGGAGAAGATGATTCAGCAGTTGCTGGAGGAGGCCAAGGCCAGCGCGCCAGCGGCGTAATCCGCTCGATCAATGGCTCACAGGCCTTGCCTCGTGGGCCATGGCTTTTTTCTCCTGACCGCGTCGCCACGCCGCCGGTGGCGCACCGTACTCGCGGCGGAAGGCGCGGCTGAAGGCGGTATCGGTCTGGTAGCCCACTTCTTCGGCGATCCGCGTCAATGAGCTGTTGCTGCTGCGTAACAGATTGGCGGCGAGCAACATCCGCCATTGCGTCAGGTACTGCATCGGCGACACCCCCACCAGTTGCTGGAAGCGTTCGGCCAATACCGATCTTGAGGTGCTGGCGGTGCGCGCCAGTTCGTCCAGCGTCCAGGCGTGGCAGGGTTTTTTGTGCAAGGCGTTGAGGGCGGCGCCGACGATGCGGTCGCGCACACCGGCCAGCCAGCCGGTGCGGCCTTCGCCCTGTTCGTTCATGTACAGGCGCAACACTTCGATGAACAGCACTTCGGCGAGTTTGGCCAATACCCCTTCGCCGCCAGGGCGGGGCGAGCGGGCTTCGGCGAGGGCATAGCGCACGGAGGATTCCAGCCAGATACCGGCATCCGAACCGCGCACATTGACCCGCACCACGGCCGGCAAGCCCTTGAGCAACATGCCCGCCAGGCGCGTGTCGCACGCCAGGTAACCGCATACCAGCCGGGTGACCGCGCCACCCCCGCCATAACTCAACTGCCGGGGGCGGCGCGCCAGCACCGCATCCAGTCGCGCACCCGTGGCCGGGGGCAATCCGGGATGTGAGCACATGCGATGGGCATCGCCCTGGGGGAAGATCACCACGTCGCCCGCGCTCAGCAGCAGCGGCGGGTCATCGCCCAATTCCACGTAGCACTCGCCCTCGGTGATCAGGTGAAAGATCACCACCCGTTCCGCATCGGGCTCCAGAAACGGCGCGGCGGTGTCGGCGCTGGGCGACTGGTAGCACCAGGGTGCGGTGAACCGGGCGTTGATGAAGATCGCGCCGACCAGGTGCACGACGCGCAGAGTCTGTGACAGAGCGTCCATTGGGGTTTCCCCGTGGGAGGTTCCTGATTGTGAGCGCGCCTGCGCGCAACGTGGAATCTCCGGACGATCGGGCAGGGATAGGCGACGATCGGACAGGACGCCAGTGCCCGTCAGGACGATAGTTTGATCACAGGGTGAGTGCCGCCCTGCCATCCACAACAATAAAGAGAGGTTGCCATGCCTAAGTTCGTCATCGAACGTGAGATCCAGGGCGCCGGAGGTCTGTCGGAAAGGGATTTGAAAGCCGCTTCGCTAAAGTCCTGCCAGGCGTTGCGTGAGTTGCCGGAGGTGCAGTGGCTGCAGAGCTATGTCACCGGTGACAAGCTCTACTGCGTGTACATCTCGCCGAACGAGGCGCAGATCCAGGAGCACGCCAGGATCAGTGGTTTTCCCGCCAATCGCATTTCCCAGGTCATGAACATCATTGATCCGACAACGGCGGAGTGAATGCCCGCCAGGCCCGATTCGTGTTTCAACCCAGAGACCGATTCCATGAGTACACCCATTGATCTGACTGCCCTGAAAAACCGCCAGATGGCCTCCTGGGCCAGCGGCGACTACGCCGTGATCGGCACCACCCTGCAGATCGTCGGCGAGCAACTGGCCGAAGCCTGCGACCTGTTGTGCGATGAACGCGTGCTCGACGTTGCCGCCGGAAACGGCAACGCAACCCTCGCGGCTGCCCGCCGTGGCTGCCAGGTGACGTCCACCGACTATGTCGCTGCCTTGCTCGAACGCGGTGAAGAACGGGCGAGGGCAGAACGCCTGAACGTCTCCTTCCAGGTCGCCGATGCCGAAGCCTTGCCCTTTGCCGACGGCAGTTTTGATGCCGTGCTGTCGACCTTCGGTGTGATGTTCACCCCGGACCAGCCCAAGGCCGCCGCGGAGCTGGCGCGGGTTTGTCGCCCGGGCGGGCGGATCGGTCTGGCCAACTGGACGCCGGAAGGATTCGTCGGCCAGATGTTCAAGACCCTGGGCCAGCACCTGCCACCCCCTCCGGGGGCCAATCCGCCCTCACGCTGGGGCAGCGAAGCCTGGCTGCACGAGCATTTCGACGAACGTGAATTCCTGCTCCAGGTGACGCGCCGCACGTTCAATTTCCGCTATCGCTCGGCGGCGCATTTCATCGACACCTTCCGCGAATGGTACGGGCCGGTGCACAAGGCCTTCGCCGCGCTGCCCGCGGACGGGTCCAAGGCACTGGAGAGAGACTTGAGCGAACTGATCAACCGGATGAACCGGGCGGGCGACAAGTCGCTGGTGGTGCCGAGTGAATATCTGGAGGTGGTGATCACGCGGCGTTGAGTGACCACAAGTCCAATGTGGGAGCGGGCTTGCTCGCGAAAGCGGTGTATCAGCCACAGCATCTTCGACTGAAAGACCGCTTTCGCGAGCAAGCCCGCTCCCACAGGGGTTGTGTGTTGGTCATGGTATCTAAATCACTACGGCACCACGGGCTTCCAGCAACTCGCGCAACACCGACCGATGACAATGCGCTTCATCCTCGCAATAACAGCCCACCGCCAGGGACGTCTGATGGGACAACGCGGCCAGCAGGTCCAGCAACTGACTGGCAGCGGGCTGGCTCATCTCCGCCTTGAACTTGCGCCGGAACACCTCCCAGGCCTTGGCATCTTGCGCAGCCTTGGCCTCGGCCACCAACTGCGCACTGGGCGACAGCAGCGGCTGCCAGACATCATAAAAGTCCCGACGGGCGAATTCGGCTTTCGGTACGCCACGGGGAGGGCGGCGTACCGTGCCCAGGCGCAAGCCTTCGTCGGGCCGACGGGGTGAACCGAGTTGAACGATATGGACCGCCATGACTATTTGAGCCCCGATTCGTCTAGCCACTCCAGCGCCGTGCGCCACAGGCAGATGCTCAGGAAGTACGCCGACATCAGCAGCCACAGCCCCATCACCAACGGATTGATCTGCGGATGGTTGAGCACCAGTGACAGGCTGCACAGCAACCAGATGGCCGTCACCGCAATGTTGATCGGCATGAACCGGCGCACGCGAAACGGGTGCAGGAACTTCATCCGGGTCACGGTCAGCAGGGCCAGGCCGATGACCGTGACGAAGGTGATCCACGGCGACGGGGCGATGATGTACAGGCACAGGGCGACCACGTTCCAGGCGGCGGGGAAACCCTGGAAGTAGTTGTCTGTGCTCTTCATGTTGACGTTGCAGAAGCAGAACAGCGACGACACCAGAATCAGCGACACGCTCAGCAGCAAGGTGTATTCCGGCAACGGGATGTAGCGATAGATGAACAGTGCCGGGATAAACACGTACGTCAGGTAGTCGATCACCAGGTCGAGGATCGAGCCATCGAAGCTCGGCAACACTGACTGCACGTTGACCTTGCGTGCCAGCGCACCGTCCAGTCCGTCGACGATCAGGGCGACACCCAGCCATAGCAGGCAATGGGTCGGCTGGTTTTCCAGCAGGGACAGGGTGGCGAGGAAAGCGGTGACCACGCCGGTGGCGGTAAAGCCATGGGCGCCCCATGCTTTGAGCCTGGCGATGTACAGGGTTGAAATCACGGGGGCGTTCTCCAGTGAATGAAGCAAGCCAGTTATCACCCCGCGTATGGGGCGGTGGCAAACCGGGTCGGGTTGCAGGTATCGACCGGGTATCCGGGAATAAGGTTCACCACCTATGAATCTTAGCTGCGCCGTAAAGAAATACCCCGGCGCAATCCGTGGTAGCGCGGGCGGGTCAGCCCAACGGTGCTGGCACATTCGCCTGCGGGGGCTATCGTTGCCTGACTGGATAAACGCCCTTCAAGAGGACAAACGTCATGAACACCAGCGATCTGCTCGAACAATTACTGCGCGCCGGCCAGGGCTCGATGGCGCAACAGGGTGGCGGCGGCGCGTCGGCCCAGGGCGGGCTCGGCGACCTGGGTGGATTGCTCGGCGGCTTGTTGGGCGGTGGTGCTGGTGCAAGTGGTGGCGGTGGTGGCGGTGGTGGCGCAGGGTTGGGCGGTTTGCTCGGTGGTTTGCTCGGCGGCGGTTCGCCGATGGGCGGTGCACCGCAAAGTCGTTCCGCTGGCGGCACCAATTATGCGGCGCTGGCGTCCCTGGGCATGATGGCGTTCCAGGCGTACCAAGCCTGGCAACGCAGCCAGGCGTCGGCCCCGCAAGAAGCGCCACGGACCGTGGACTTGCTGGCCGGCCCGGAGGCCGAGGAGCACAGCCATGCGATCCTGCGGGCATTGATTGCCGCGGCCAAGGCCGATGGCCGCATCGATGTCGCCGAGAAGCAGATGATCAGCACTGAAATCGGCCGTCACACCGACGATCCGCAATTGCAGCAATGGCTGGACGACGAGGTCGCCAAGCCACTGGATGCCTATGACGTCGCGCAGTCGGCCACTGACCCCGGCATGGCCTCGGAGATGTACCTGGCCAGTGTGATGCTGGTGGACGACCAGCAGGACGCCGAGCGCAACTATCTGGATGAACTGGCCGCCGCGTTGCAGATCGACCCGCAATTGCAATTGCGTCTGGAACAGCAGGCCAAGGGCGGTGCGGCCTAAATCGCCTTGGGCAGCAGAAACGTGGGGATGAAGGAGTGACCGCAAGAGTCAGGAAGGAACTCCATGTGGCGAGGGAGCAAGCTCCCTCGCCACAAGAGTGTGTTACTTGAGGAACGCCTGGAAGTCGGTACCCAGTTTGTCGATCGCCGCCTTGAAGTCCTTGGCGGTAATCTGCTGGCTTTCGTTTTTCAGTTCGGTGCCGAACACCTTGCGCACCACTTTGGCCACGGTCTGGTTGCTCTTGGCGTCGACGAACTCGGCTTCGATGAACAGGGTGGTTTCCTGGTCACGGTGACCGGTGGCGGCCTGTGTTGCCCCGACTACGGCCGCGATGGGAACCACTTCATACCACTTCATGCCTTCGTTCTCGGCGTTCACCCCGGTAATCGCCGCACGCATGATCAGGGGGCGGGAGCCCGCCGGTGCGGATGAGGAGTTGGACACGACGCGGTACTTCTGACCCAGGGAGGCCTTGGCCTTGTTGGTCATGTAGTTCTGAATGTCGGTCAGCGTCTGCTGGTTGACCCGCTCATCGGGTTTTGGCGCCGGGTAGAGCTCCAGTTTGTTGAACACCACGGTGTCATAGGCATTCGGGTTCCACGAAGGGCTGACCCAACGCATCGCGGTACCGCCGCTCGGCGTTTCCACTTCCTGCAGGTTGTTGTAGTTGGACAGGAAGCCTGAGTATTGCTCCTTCTCCGTCACTTTCGAGGTGCAACCGCCTAGCAGCAGACTGGCCAGCGTGGCGCCGACGAGCAGTTTTCGGGACAGATTCATAGTGGTGTTTACTCCTTGGAAGAAATCTTCGTTCTTTTGTTTACAAGACATCAAAATCGCCAGGTCATGTTCCCGCTCAAGGCTTGAATCCAGGCATTGTCGAATTGACCGGATACTCGATCGCCCGATACGGATTTGGTCTGCTCAACCGGCATGTCGCCGAGCCAGACCATGGCCCAACTGACGTTGACATCGGTGTCCTTGTTCAGAGCATAGGTGGCTCCTGTGGCAATACGCCAGGATTCGTTCATCGGCAACACCACACTGCGGTTGCTGTCCGAGACAGCGCTGCTGTCGTAGGCCACGCCGAAGTTCCACAACCACTGCTCGGTGGCCTGGTATTGCGCGCCAAGGGAGAGGTGCCAGGTGTCCTTGAAGCCGGCGTCGACCGTTTTCGATTGCGCTCCAAAAGCCGTGGTGTCGACCTCTACGGCGATGTCGCCGAACTCCGACCAGTCCTGCCAGTTGGCCGAGGCCAGCAGCGCCCATTGCCGGTCCAGTTGCTGGAACAGGCTCAGGGTGACGGTTTGCGGCACCTTTATGTCGAGATCGGTGTTGGTGTTATTGACTCTTTCGAGCAGGCGCCCGTCTCCCTTCACATCGAGCCGGTCCTCGAAGTCCAGGTCGACCTGGCTGGTGTAGGTCAGGCCGATACGCGTGCCGGGTTGCGGGGCGTAGATCACGCCCACGTTAGCGCCATAGCCCCAGGTGTTGTCCCTGTACTTGAATTGGCCGTCAGAGCGGTCGGTGAAGCCGAAAGGGGAGCGGTCGATGGCGGTGTCCGCCTTAAGCATGCCGTACATGGCCTTGATACCCAGACCGACCGACCACTGCTCGTTGAAGCGATACGCCACGCTGGGCACCAGCGACAGGCCAAGCAGGCTGGCGTTCTGCGCGAAGTAGCGGCCGGACCAGTCGTTGTCGTAATTGACCGCCAGGCCGAAGTCGCCGTACTGGCCGAAACCGACGCTCCAGTGCTCGTCCAGTTCATGGCTGATGAAGAAGCTGCCACCGGGGATCGGATCGAGGGCATTGCCACTGCCGCTGCCCGGGGTGTTGGTGCCGGCGTCGCGGTCGAAGCTCAGGTCGCCGTACAGGACCTGCAGGCCGGCGGTGATTTGCGTACCGGGTAGAAAGCTCATGCCCGCGGGGTTGCTGGCGATGGTCGAGGGGCCTTGGGCACGGGCGGCGGCACCGGCGTTGGCCAGGCCGGCGTTATCGGTGCCGATTTCATAGAGCATGATGCCACCGGCCCAGGCTTGCTGGCAGCACAGGGCAAGTAGCGCAGAGGCGGGCAGGGCAGCTGTTTTTATTGGCATTGAAATCCCTCGGCAATTGTCCATTTTGAATACGGGTGGACTGCATCAGCCACCCGTGGATTCGGCTGTTACTTGGCCATTTCTGCCCGAGCCGCGGCGATCTTGGCTTTAACCGAGTCGAGGTTGAAGCTCGCGCCTTTTTGCATCGGCGGGAATTCGATCGCCGTTTCTGCCAGTCTGGCCACCTGTTGCTGGACGAACACGAAACGCCAGAACTGGAACTTGAACCAGTCAAAGTACTGTTGCGAACCCTGCGCGGCCTGGTTTTCCGGCCAGCCCATGCGCTCGAATGGGTCGAGTCGAAGATTGGTCAGGATCGGCACGTCCACAGCAACTTTAGCCCCCATCCAGCCACCCGGTTGGTCAATGAAGCGATATTTGTAGTCGTCTATGCGCACCGCACCCAAGGAGCTTTCTCCGAAGTAGAAAACTTCATGTCGGTTCGACGGACCTTTTCCGGTGATCATTGGAGTTTGATCATAGCCGTCCAGATGAACTTTGTAGGTGGTATCGCCCAATTGTTTGCCTTTGAGCAGTTCGGCGGTGATGTTCGGGTTACCCGCCGCCGCGACCAGGGTCGGGAACCAGTCCATGCCGGACATGATGCCGTTGGCCACCTGGTTGGCCGGCACCTTGCCTGGCCAGCGAATGATCGCCGGCACCCGGAAGCCACCTTCCATGACCGTGCCTTTGCCCATGGCGAACGGCGTCGTGCCGCCATCGGGCCAGGTGAAGTTTTCCGCCCCATTGTCGGTGGTGAAAATGACGATGGTGTTGTCGTCCATGCCGTCTTTCTTCAGCTTCGCCAGGACGTCGCCAACGATGTCATCGAGCTGCGCCATGCCGGCTTCCTGTTCCGACCAGCCATTCTGCGAGTTGCGCATGGCTTCGTACTTGTCGGACAGGTGCGTGACGATGTGCATGCGGGTCGGATTGAGCCAGACGAAGAACGGTTTGTTGTCCTGCTTGGCCTTGTCGATGAACGAGAAGGCCTTGTCGCGAATCTCCTCGTCGACGGTTTTCATCCGCTCCGGATAGAGCGTGCCGGCGTCTTCGATTTTCTGCTTGCCCACCTTGCCCCAGCGCGGCATCACGGTCGTGTCATCGGTGGTGGAGGCCCAGCTGTGGACCATGTTGCGTGGGCCGACACTGTCCAGCAGCTCCTTCGGATAATTGGGGTGCGCCGGATCTTCCATGGCATCGAGGTGATAGAGGTAACCGAAGAATTCGTCGAAACCGTGGACGGTGGGCAGGAACTGGTTGAGGTCACCCAAGTGGTTCTTGCCGAACTGGCCGGTGGCATAACCCATGGCCTTGAGTGCGGTGGCGATGGTGACGGCTTCGGCGGGAATCCCCACGGGCGAGCCGGCCTGGCCGACGGTGGTCATGCCCGTACGGATTGGCAGTTCGCCGGTGATGAAGTTGGCGCGGCCGGCGGTGCAACTGGCTTCGGCGTAATAGTCGGTGAAACGCATGCCTTCATTCGCCAGTTGGTCGAGGTTGGGGGTTCTGCCGGCCATCATGCCCTGGTTGTAGACTCCGATATTCGACCAGCCGATATCGTCGCCCATGATCACCAGGATGTTGGGGGCCTTGTCGGCCGCCAGGGTCTGGCCGGGAAACGCCATTGCAGACAGCAACAGGGGTATCGCAAACATCGAGGAGAAGGTTGTCCGGTTCATGTCGAGCTCCTGCGCACTAGCGTGAGTACATCGAGACGAGCCCCCAACCGCCGTTGAAATGCGTTATCCCCCGCGATGAGCGTAGGTTTGAATTGCGAAATATCCAGTAATGAATAGCCAGAAAGTTAGTGTTTCAGGCACGTTGCACCAAAATGGCGTTCCGGCAAAGCAGCCGCTCAAGTCGGGCGGCGAGCGATACTCGCCGCCCTCCCTTCGTCATTACCGGTCGGCAGTGGCCGCCAGCAATGGTGCGATTTGCTCATCGGTCAATGCGGCATGCACGTCCATGCTCATCAGGTCGTTCCACTCCAGCACCCATTTCTGAATCGGCACCAAATCACTCGCCTCGGCAATGCCGAAACCGGCCGAGCTCCCTACAGCATGCCAGCGCCCGTGCATGGTGACGCCTGCGGGCGGTGCGCCACCGGTCTTGAGAAAACGTGCGATTGCGGCATCACGGTTGTCCGGGCTGATTGTCCAGCTGACGATGAATAACATCGGCCACCTCCTGTTGCACATTGGCACCTGTTGTCTGCGCGTACCTGGCTGGCGCCGGGGCCGTGGCCACGCTTGGGTTTCCAGTTCCGTCCTGGCTGGCTTGCGGCAAAATCTCCCAAGGAAGGCATAGCAGTGCCCCGCGATTCATGTATGACCGCCGATCCTGTTCCGGTGCATTTTCGAGGGGGGTAACAGGTGCCTGTTTCACCAGCGCAACATGGGCAGCGGGCGCCGTGGCGAGCGGAGCAATTGCCGGGCTGAAAGCTTCATCAGCATCGCGTGGAAACCGTGATCGGGAAAGGTCGCCTGCACGGTTTTGATGAAGCTGCGGGGCAAGCCGAAACGCACCAGGCCCAGGGACACGTCCACCAGGTCGGCCTGGCGGAAGGGTTCGACACTGTCGGCGTAGGCGCCGCGATACCGGCGCAGCTTGTGATGCTCAAGTATCAGCGCGCTGACTTCATCCTTCAGTTCCGCTCGTTGCTGGTTGTCGAGGTACTCGGTGGCCAGGGCAATGGACGGCGGCAGGTAGTCGAGGGTGTCATCGGTCCAGATACCCAGGTCGTGAAACGCCGCAGCGATTTGTACGGCGTCCGGGGGCAGGCCTTCGGCACCGCACAGGGCACCATGGAAATTCAGCACCCGGTAAATGTGGTTGCGGTAGCCCTGCAGGTCGGCCCCGATGGCCAGGGCGAACGAGGTGAGAATCTCGTCGGTGAGGGGGAATTCGAGAAGAGGTTTCATCAGGCGTCACGCAACAGGTCGTTGGCATTGAGCAGTTCGTAGGCGATCTCCGGGCGCTTTTCCATGGCCCGGCGGATGGCGGCGGGGATGTTGGCGCGGGTCTTGCGGCACAGCCCCGGCAGTTCGCCAATCTGGATGCCGATGCCGCGCATGGTGCGCACTTCGTTGAAACCGGGGGCGATGTCCACACGGATGCCCAACTGTTCGAGCATACGCCGTTGCAGGTGCTCCAGATCGCTCAGGCTCTGCAGGTTCTCCAGGCGTTCGATCAGGCGTTTTTCTTCGTTGCGGGTCAGAAACAGAATGCGCAGGTCCGCCCCTGGTGTTTCCAGCAACGGGTCACGCCCGCAGTCGCAGGCGCCGGGCGGGCAGGGTGAGCGGATCGCAGCGGTGGTGGTCATGGGGATCAATCATAGAGCGCTGTGATTGAGTTTGCCCATAGGGATTTGGTGTGAAGGCGATCTAAAAATGTGGGAGCGGGCTTGCTCGCGAAGGCGTCCTGTCAATCGACAATTGCGTCGACTGATACTACGACTTCGCGAGCAAGCCCGCTCCCACAGGGGGAGCGGTGAATCTGCGTGACTTATTTCAGTACCAGCATCCGATAAACGCCATCTTCGACTTCGATCCCGTGGGTGTCATGGGTGAAGCCGGGGAAGGATTTGTCGAAGGCTTCCAGTGCCTTGAGATACGCCAGCAACGGACCGTCCGCAGGCCCTGCGTTCTCACCCGGCATGAGCAGCGGGATGCCGGGTGGATACGGCACGATACCGGTCGCGGCAAGACGCCCGGCGGCTTCGTTGAGCGTCACCAGCTCGATGTCGTTGCGCACCAGTTTTTCGTAGGCCTCCACCGGGCTGAACTCGGCTTTTGGCAGGGTGCCGAAGGCCTGGGACATGTTGGCGGTGGTCTTGTGTTTCTTCATGGCGGCGAAGATTTCGTCGGCCAGATCCTTCAGGCCCATGCCGGCATAGCGATGCTGGTTGGCGTTGTACAGGTCGGGCAGGCACAGCTCGAGCTCGGCGTTGTCGTCGTAGTCACGCTTGAAGTCGAGCAGGGCGTTGAGCAGCGTGCCCCACTTGCCTTTGGTGATGCCGATGGAGAACAGGAACAGGATGGTGAAGTCGGTGGTTTTCTCGACCACGATACCCTGGCGGCCCAGGTACGCCGTGACCACACAAGCGGGGATACCGGAGGCGAGCAGGCTGCCGTCGTCGCCCATACCCGGGCTGAGCACCGAGACCTTGATCGGGTCGAGCATGCAGTAGCCGTCTTCGATGTCGCCGAAACCGTGCCATACCGCGTTCGGGTGCAGGACCCAGCAGTTCGGGTCGGTTTTCAGCGTAGCCGGGTCGACCTCATGGAACGGCACGGCCGCTGCGCCAACCTGTACGGTCGGCGGCTGCCAGCAGGTGAAGAACCAGTCGTCCTTGCCCAGCATCTCGTTGTGCATGCGCGAGAGAACCTGGCGGAAGCTGATGGCTTCTTCAATCGACTCGTTGGTGAGTATCTGCCCACTCGGTGCTTCCATCATCGCCGAGCTGACGTCGCAGGACGCCATGATCGCGTAGTTCGGCGAGGTCGAGGCGTGCATCATGTACGACTCGTTGAAGCGCGCATGTTCGATCGGGTTACGCCCGTTACGCACGTGGATCATCGAGGCCTGGGACAGGGCGGCCAGCAACTTGTGGGTCGACTGGGTGGCGAACACGGTTGGCTTGGACTTGTCGTGATCGGCCGGGTTGCCGTGCATGGCATGGCGTCCGCTGTACAGCGGGTTGAAGCGCGCATAACCGTACCAGGCTTCGTCGAAGTGCAGACGGTCCACGCTTTCGCCCAGCAGCTCTTCGACGCGGGTGACGTTGTAGGTCAGGCCGTCGTAGGTGGAGTTGGTGATAATGGCGTGCACCGGCGTCGGGTCGATGCCTTCCTTGACCAGCGGGTTGTTGGCGATGGCGGCTTTCACGCCTTCGGCGCTCAGGGTCTGCGGCAGGATCGGGCCGATGATGCCGTAGCGGTTGCGGGTCGGCACCAGGTAGGTCGGAATCGCCCCGGACAGGGTCATCGCGTGCTCGGCGGACTTGTGGCAATTGCGGTCGCACAGGGCTATCTGGTTGCGCGTGACGCTGGCCATGAGGATGACGCGGTTGGACATCGACGAGCCGTTGGTCACGTAGTACGTGCGGTGGGCGCCGAAGACCTTGGCGGCATAGCGTTCGCCCTGGCCGATAGGGCCGCTGTGATCGAGCAGCGAACCGAGTTCGCCAACCGAGATCGACAGGTCGGAACGCAGCAGGTTCTCCCCGAAGAACTCGTAGAAGGCCCGGCCTGCGGTGCTTTTCAGGAACGCGGTGCCGCCGGCATGGCCGGGGGTGTGCCACGAGTATTCATAGTTGCGGGCAAACTTCACCAGCGCGCCGAACATCGGCGGCAGGGCGGCCTGGCGATAGCGTTCGATGGCCGCCAGGATGCGCCCGCTGAGGAAGCGGGAGGTGTCCTCGGGCAGCCAGATGAAGTCGTCGGCGTGTTGCATGACCAGCAACGGAATGCTCGACGCGGTGGTACGGTCACTGATCAGGAACACCGGCACCCGCGTGTTGCGCTCACGCAGCTTGACCAGCAATTTGGTGCAGTCGGCGTGGCCTTCGCTGGTGTCCATTTCCCAGCGGATGAGCACGCATTGAATGGCAGGGTCCGAGCGCAGGATCGAGGCGGCATCGGTGAGGCTTTCCGAGGCCAGTACGCTGACACCACGTCCCTCTACGTCGTGGACCAGTTGATCCAGGGCGCGGCCAAACACCGTTCGCTTGTCCGGGGGGCTGCTGACCAGTAGCGCCAGCATGCCCAGCGAGTGTTTATATTCCGTCATGCTTGAGCCTCCATAGTGGCTTTATTCAGATTGTTCACCGGCACTGGCTCGCCAGTGAGGTGCTGCGCGCTGACGGTTTGCGTCGGTACGCTGTTGTTGAGTGCTTCGAGGCGGATCAGGCGGTTGTTGACGAAGCCGAACAGGGTGTAACCAAAGATCGTGGCCACGCCGCCAAGCATCAGGGCCTGCTCACCGGAACTGTACAGCGCCAGGTAGCTGTAGGCCGCCGCGATCAGGGCAATGACGTTGGTGGCCAGTGCCTTGCCTTCCGGCACGTTGGAGACTTTCTGCATGGTCATCAGCGCGGCCATGGACAGGATGTAAGGCACCAGGTTGGTCACCACCGCGAGGTTGACCAGGGTATCGAATTGCTTGCTCAAGTCGGGGCTGATGGTGAGCAGGGCCAGTGCGGTCTGTGCGGCGAGCAGTACCATCATGCCGACAATCGGGGTGCCCGCCTTGTTGGCCTTGGCGAAGATCGACAGGAAGTAACCGGTGTCCGCCGAGCTTTTGTACACCTGGGCGATCGTGAACTGCCAACCCAGCAACGAACCGATGCAGGCGAGCACCATGGCCGCCATCACGATGTCGCCGACCATCGGGGTGAACATCTTGGCGAACACCAGGCCGAACGGGGCGGTGGATGCGACCAGTTCTTCGTTGCCGACGATACCGAAGATGACGTTGGTGGAGACGATGTAGATCACCGCTGCACCCAGGGTGCCGCCCAGTACTGCAATCGGTACGTTGCGCTCAGGGTTTTCCACCGCGTCGGTGTTGGCGCAAGCCGATTCCAGGCCGAGGAAGGCCCACAGGGTAATTGCCACCGAGGCGCCTGCCGCTTCGAACCAGCCCTTGTCGTGGGGATTCCAGCCAGCGGCGTAAACGCTGCTGTCGAACCAGAACCAGCCCACCGTGGATACCAGCACCACCGGTGCAATCACACCCCAGACCGTGATCGCGCCGATCCGGCCAGTAATGCTGGCGCCGCCAAAGTTGGCGAAGGTGGTGATCCACAACAGGGCAATAGTGGCCAGGCCTACTTGCAGCGAATCAAGTTTTATCCCGAACAACACCTGGATATAGCCGACCGCGGTAATACTGATCGCCACGTTGGCAATCAACAGCGAGAGACCGTAGGTGTAGTTGGTGATGTAGTTACCTGCTTTACCGAACGTGTACTCGGCATAACCGCCCATGCCGCCGGTCTTGCGGCTGAGCATCCCGCATCGCGCAAAGGCGTAGGCCAGAGCGAGGGAACCGGTGGCAGTCACCAGCCAGGAGAGGATCGAAATCGCACCGACTTCCGCGAGTTTCGTCGGTAGCAGCACAATGCCGGAGCCCAACATGTTGACGGCGGTCAACATTGTCAGTTGCCCCACACTCATTTTCTTTGCGACTGACATTCCGTTGCCTCACTTAGTTGGCGATTGAGAACCTTAGCTATAGCAAAGGTTTGAAATCTCGCAAGAAATTGACGACCCCCCCATCCCGCTTTTTCATTTATTTGCAGAAAAGGCAGGATGCTGGCCCCCAAGTTTCAAAGTTCTCTTCAAAATTACTTGGTTTTCAATTGGTTAGATAGGTCGAAATGCGCAAGATATGGATCGCATTAATCCCGCTAATAGTTGCGGGTATAGCCAACTCGGCTCAAGCAAAAGAACTGGCCGCCAATGATCAGTACATGTGTAGTTGGGGCGCGGGCACCGCTGCAAGGGCACAAGAACTCAAGCTTTCAGGCGTTTCCTTGTATGCCGCCCGCCAGAAAATCCAGATCTACAAGTTCGCCAAGTCCTGGATGCGCATGATGGCTCTTGGCATTACAGAGCAAACTTATGACAGTCCGTCGCGATTCAAGCCGACTGCTGTACGCCAGAGCTTTTATGAGGACTGCGTCAGGTACAAGTTGGCGCGTAAATAAAGAACAAGCGGGCGCCGGTCGGATTGACCGCGGTGTGGGGCTGCGACGTCTATATTGATTGACCATCCCAGCGACCCGATGGGGTGTAGAACCGGTTTCTTACAACTCAATCAGGAGGTCACCATGAGCCAGATCGATAAAGTGTTGTACACCGCCCAAACCCACACCACCGGCGGGCGCGACGGCGCGTCCCGCAGCTCCGACGGGATCCTCGACGTGAAGCTTTCGTCCCCGGGCGCGGGCGGTGGCGGTACTAACCCCGAGCAACTGTTCGCTGCCGGGTGGTCAGCCTGTTTCATCGGCGCCATGCAGGTTGCGGCCAGGGAAATGAAAGTGGCACTGCCCAAGGATGTGGCCGTCGATGCCGAGGTTGATTTGGGCACCAATGAAGGCGGCTATCTGCTGCAGGCGCGGCTCAATGTCAGCCTGCCGGGGCTGGACCGTGAAACCGCACAGAAAATCGTCGACACCGGGCACCAGTACTGCCCGTACTCGAAAGCCACGCGCAACAACATCAACGTCGTGCTCAAGCTCGTTTGAGTTGACGTGAAAAGGTCCTGATCAAAAAAAGATCGCAGTCTGCGGCAGGCTGCGATCTTTTTTTGTGTTGCGATTCTACGAAAAAATCAATTCATCTTGCTGTGGTCATGCATCATCTTGCTGTGGTCCATGGTGCCGATCGCCTTGGTAACGGCTTCAACCTGTATCGACTCTTTTTCGCCCTTGGCGTCTTCCACGATCAGGGTCAGTGGCACCTTGTCGCCTTCCTTGATCTGGGCCGTCAGGTTCATGAGCATGATGTGGTAGCCATTGGGATCGAAGCTCACCGCTTTGCCGGCCGGCAGCACAACGGACTGCACTTGCTGCATTTTCATCACGTCGTCTTTCATGCTCATTTCATGAATCTGCACCAGCTTGGCAACGGGCGTTTGCACGCTCAGCAACTTGCTGTCGCTGCTGGCGGTGACGGTCATGAAGGCGCCGCTCGACGGCTGGCCGGCCACGGTGGCGCGGACCCAGGCGTCGTCGACCCGGGTTTGTGCCGATACCTGAAGGGCCAGGCCGACCAGGGACAGGCCCAGTGCCAGTTGCTTGCAGCGTTGCACGAAGCGGTTTTTAGCCTGCGGGGCATTCATTTCAGCAAACCTCCATCACGGTGAGCAGGTCTTCTGCGCACTCTTTGGCCGTCAGGGACGCGGACAGTCCCAGGCGCAGATTGCCCCGGGAGTCGAAGACATAGCTGGTCGCGGTATGGGAGAGGGTATAGGTATCGCCGCTCGGGACCTTTTCAAAGAACACGCCGAATTCCTTGGCGGTGGCGGCGGTTTCTTCAAGCGTGCCGTACAGGGCTTCGAAACTCGGATCGAAAGCCTTGACGTACTTGTCGAGCAACTCTGGCGTGTCGCGTTCAGGGTCCAGGGTGATGAAGACCACCTGAAGCCTTTCGCCATCGCGGCCCATCAATTTCTTGGCTTGGGCGGCGCGGGCCAGGGTGGTCGGGCACACGGCCGGGCACTGGGTGAAACCGAAGAACACCATCGGCATCAGACCGCGATAGCTGCCCAGCATCCTGGTTTCGCCCTCAGGGTTCTTGAGCTTGAAGTTACGCCCCATGATCTTGTCGCTGAGGTCCTTGCCGTAGTTGAACGACAGCTTGCTGCTGTCGTCGCAACCGGCGAGCAGGCCCAGGCTCAACAGGCCCATGCCTTGCAGGACAGTCCGGCGGGTATACAAAGTACTCATGAAAAAAAGCATCCTGTTGAACAGGCTGAAATGACAGCGTGATGACTGTACAGACGAAAAAATCGCGGGGATGTTAACAAACTGTGCCGGTGCCGGAGGGGCGGATACGACCATTGGACCGGCGCAGAGGCGTGACATAGTGTCGCGCCGCCAGGGCAAAAGTGCTCCCTCGCCACAATGTCGCGCTTAAGTTCAGCGACGCAGCTTCGCGCAATGATCCTGTTGCAGTTGCGCGGCGGTGTACCAGACATAATCCGCACTCTCGGCAGTCACGGTCTTGCCCGCTTCGGCCAGGATCAGCACCGCATTCCCTTCACCGGCACCGAGGTCCTTCAGGTGCAGCGGCACCCCCAGATCCTTGCGCACATGGAAGGCGCCGGCCAGCAGCAGCGCAGGCGTCGGCGCGGCCATCAGGCGTTCGGCCATGCGCCGGTCACGTTGCTGCTGCACGGCGAGCATGGCCGGCATCTGCGCTTCGGGCAGCAGGCCACAATGGGATTCGCGGATGTCGTCCAGCAAGGTCGCCTGCACCTGTGGGGTGGTGGACGCTTGCCCCGTGAGTAGCGGGCGCTGTTTGTAGATCTGAATGATCTGCGCGCGGTCCAGGTTCGCCGCCAGCAGCGGATACGGTTGCCGCAACGCGTAAGTGACGAGTGCGCCATAAACACTCCAGTCCCAATTGGCCTGCCAGGCCAGCGCCTTGAACGCATCGGCCGGTGGCTGGCCCGCGCGGGTCGCGGTTTGCACGGCATCGACCCTGGCCTGTTGATCGGGATTGAGCATCTCCATCAGCAGGCTGCCCTGGGCGCGTTGTGCCGCCAGTTCGCGCAGCAGCCACAATTGCAGGGCGTGGTGGTCCGGGTTGTCGTGCTGTTCACCGACCAGAACACGCGGCGCGGCGGCCAGGCGTTCGACCAGTTCTTGCGGCGTCAGCGTACGGCCAGTGGCGAGTTCGCGGATGACCCCGAGGTCGGTGTGATCACGGCCTTGCGGGGCGATCGGCGCCGGCAGTGGTGTGACCTGATGGGTTTGGCAGGCAGCCAACAGGCTGAATGCACAGAGCAACACAAAGCGCATCGGTTTTCCTTTTTGGACAGTTGCCCCTCGATGACAGAGGAGGGGGCGGTATCAGCGCGCGATGATCAACGGGTGGCCACGTTCCGGGTGTTGGTGAATCAGCACTTCCAGCCCATACACCGCCGCCAGCGCGTCGGCGGTCAGCACCTCTGCCGGTGGACCGTAGGCGTGGGGCAGGCCCTGTTGCAACAACAGTAGTTGATCGCAGTAACGTGCGGCCAGGTTGAGGTCGTGCAGGATCACCAGCACGGCGGCACCACGCTCGGCGAAGTCGCGCACGGCTTGCAAAATGGTGTGCTGGTGCAGCGGATCGAGCATTGACGTCGGTTCATCGAGCAGCAGGGTTTGCCCTTCGGCCCCGGGCCAGAGCTGAGCGAGCACCCGCGCCAGATGCACGCGCTGGCGTTCACCGCCGGACAGGGCCAGGTAGCTGCGTCCGGCAAGATGAAGGGCGTCGGCGGCTTTGAGCGCCTCGGCGACGATTTCGGCATCACGCACGCGGCCGCTGGCGTGGGGCAAACGACCCATGCCGACGACTTCATTGACCGAAAACGCAAAGTTCAGGCTCGAACTCTGCGGCAGCACGGCCAGGCGTTTGGCCCGCTCCTGACCCGGCCAGTCGGCGAGTGGACGCTCGTCGAGGCTGACCCTGCCTTCGCTGGTCGCCAGGTCGCCGCATAAAGCGGAGAGCAGGGTGCTTTTGCCGGCGCCATTCGGCCCGAGCACACCCAGCACTTCACCGGGGCGCAACTCGATATCGATGTTCGCCAGTACCGTGCGCTTGCCACGACGTACCAGCAAGTTGTTTGCCCGCAGCATCAGGAACGCCCTCGCACCAACAGATATAGAAAGAACGGAGCGCCGATCAGTGCGGTCACGATGCCGATGGGCAATTCGGCCGGCGCCAACAGCAGGCGCGCCGCCAGATCGGCCAGTAACAGCAGGCTCGCACCGGCCAGCAACGACGCGGGCAGCAACACCCGGTGATCCGGACCGACCAGCAGGCGCATCAGATGCGGAACCACCAGGCCGATAAAACCGATCAGGCCGGCCGCCGCGACGGCCGCGCCGACGCCGAGTGCCGTGCACAACACCAGCTCAAGCTTGATCCGCTCGATGTCGAAGCCCAGGTGACGGGCCTCCGACTCACCCAGCAGCATGGCATTGAGCGCCGCCGACCGACGGGGCAACCACAACGCCACGCCCAGGGTGACGATCAGCAATGGCCACAAGCGCGGGTAACTGGCACCGTTGAGGCTGCCCAGGTTCCAGAACGTCAGGGTACGCAAGGTCGCGTCATCAGCCAGGTAGGTGAACAGACCAACCCCGGCACCGGCCATGGCCGTCATCGCCACACCCGCCAAGAGCATGGTGGCAACGTCAGTTTGCCCGTTGCGGCGACCGAAGCGATACACCACCGCCGTGACGATCAAGCCACCGGCGAAGGCGCTCACCGACAGCAGATAAGGTTCGATCGCCGGCGGCAAGCCACCGAGCAGGCTGCCGCCGACAATGGCCAGGGCGGCACCGAGTGCCGCACCGCCGGAAACACCGACCAGACCCGGATCGGCCAAGGGGTTGCGGAACAACCCCTGCATCGCCACGCCGGACAACGCCAGTACCGAACCCACGGCGATGCCGAGCAGACTGCGCGGCAGGCGAATCTGCCCGAGGATCAGCTCCGCCTGTTGCGTGTCACCACCGTCAAGTGGCAACCCGAGCAGACGCATCCCGGCCAGCAAGGTATCGCCCAGCGGCAGGCTGACCGGCCCGAGGGCCAGGGACAGCCAGAACACCAGCACCAGCAACAGCAGTAAAAAGATCAACGTCGGACGCGGCCGAAAAATGGCCGTCATTGGTTGATCCCGGCGGTCTGCGCTGTGGTGTCCGGGGAGAACGCCGTGGCACAGGCCAGCAGTGTTTTGGTACGCATCGGGACTATTCCTTAGCCGATCAGAGGGGAGGGGGGCGGGCATCGAAACCTTCGTAGCGGGTGATGATGCCATCGACGCCCGGCTTACGCACACGCCACGGTTCGGTCACGCCAGTGGTATTCACCTGCAGGTTGAACATTGGATCGAGCGCATTGAACCAGGTGTCCGTCCAGCGCCGATTGCGCAGCACCTCCGATCATGAGAAGAACTTGTGATCATCAAGATTAAAATGAGTTTGTCTCACTCGCTGGCACTGTCGACAATGGCCCCATTGAACGCATTGGAGTTATTTGACATGGCTGTGGCCCATTCCCTTGGATTTCCGCGCATTGGTCGCGACCGCGAACTGAAAAAGGCTCAAGAGGCGTTCTGGAAGGGCGAGCTCGACGAAGCCGGTCTGCGCACCGTGGGCCGCGACCTGCGCAAGACCCACTGGGACTTGCAGAAAAAGGCCGGCATCGAGTTGCTGCCGGTTGGCGACTTCGCCTGGTACGACCAGGTCCTGACCCACTCGTTGATGTTCGGTGTGATCCCGGAGCGTTTCCGCCCGCACGATGGCAAGGCTAGCCTGCAAACTCTGTTCGGCATGGCGCGCGGTGTGAGCGACAGTTGCTGCGGCGGCGCGCATGCCCAGGAAATGACCAAGTGGTTCGACACCAACTATCACTACCTCGTCCCTGAATTCAGCGTCGATCAGCAATTCCAACTTGGTTGGGATCAGCTGTTCGAGGAAGTCGAAGAAGCCCGCGCACTGGGGCACAACGTCAAGCCGGTGATCATCGGCCCGCTGACTTATCTGTGGCTGGGCAAGGCCAAGGGCGCCGAATTCGACAAGCTGGAGCTGCTGGATCGCCTGTTGCCGCTGTACGGCCAGATCTTCCAGCGCTTGGCGGCACAGGGCGTCGAGTGGGTGCAAATCGACGAGCCGATCCTGGTGCTCGACCTGCCACAGGACTGGAAAAACGCCTTTGAGCGGGCCTACAACCTGATTCAGCGCGACCCGTTGAAGAAGCTGGTCGCCACTTACTTCGGTGGGCTGGAAGAGAATCTGGGCCTGGCCGCCAACCTGCCGGTGGACGGCCTGCACATCGACCTGGTGCGCGCACCTGAGCAGTACCCGACCATCCTCGATCGCCTGCCGGCCTACAAAGTGCTGTCGCTGGGCGTGGTCAACGGCCGTAACGTCTGGCGCTGCGACCTGGAAAACGCTTTGGCCATCTTGCAGCACGCTCAAGAACGTCTGGGTGATCGCCTGTGGGTCGCGCCATCCTGCTCGCTGCTGCACAGCCCGGTTGATCTGGGGCGTGAAGACAAGCTCGATGCCGAACTGAAAAGCTGGCTGGCGTTTGCCGTGCAGAAGTGTGAAGAAGTCGCGGTGCTGGCCCAGGCGGTCAACGAGCCGGAAGCGCCGAAGGTGCTTGAAGCGCTGACTCAAAGCCGCGCAGTCCAGGCAAGCCGTGCTGCGTCGCCACGCATTCACAAGCCAGCCGTGCGGGCGCGGGTTGCCGCCATCACCGCCAAGGACAGTCAGCGTCACTCGCAGTTTGCCCAGCGTATCGCCAAGCAACGCGCCGGCCTGAACCTGCCGCTGTTCCCGACCACTACCATCGGTTCGTTCCCGCAAACCGCGTCGATCCGTCTGGCTCGCCAGTCGTTCAAGCAAGGCAAGCTGACCGAAGCCGAATACACCGAAGCCATGCACAGCGAGATCCGTCACGCCGTGCAAGTCCAGGAACACTTGGGCCTGGACGTGCTAGTGCACGGTGAAGCCGAGCGTAACGACATGGTCGAGTACTTCGCCGAGCAACTCGACGGCTACGTGTTCACCCGTTTCGGCTGGGTCCAGAGCTACGGTTCGCGCTGTGTGAAACCTGCGGTGATCTTCGGCGACCTGAGCCGTCCGAAAGCCATGACCGTGGAGTGGATCCGCTACGCCCAAGGCCTCACCGACAAGGTGATGAAGGGCATGCTGACCGGTCCCGTGACCATGCTGATGTGGTCGTTCCCGCGTGAAGACGTGAGCCGCGAAGTGCAGGCCCGTCAACTGGCGCTGGCGATCCGTGACGAAGTGGTCGACCTGGAAACCGCCGGGATCAAGATCGTGCAGATCGACGAAGCCGCGTTCCGCGAAGGCCTGCCATTGCGCCAGGCGCAGTGGCAGCACTACCTGGACTGGGCGACCGAAGTGTTCCGCCTGTGCGCCAGCGGCGTGCGTGACGAAACCCAGATCCACACCCACATGTGCTACAGCGAGTTCAACGATGTGATCGAGTCCATTGCCGCCATGGATGCCGACGTGATCACCATCGAAACCTCGCGCTCGGACATGGAGCTGCTGGACGCGTTCGAAGCCTTCGCCTACCCGAACGAAATCGGCCCGGGCGTGTATGACATCCACTCGCCACGGGTGCCGGACTCCTCGGAAATGGCCAACCTGCTGCGCAAGGCCGCCAAGCGTATTCCCGCCGACCGCCTGTGGGTCAACCCGGACTGCGGCCTGAAGACCCGCGGCTGGCCGGAAACCGAAGCAGCGCTGGTGCACATGGTCAATGCGGCACGTCAACTGCGTAAAGAATGGGCCTGACGCTTTAGTGGGGGCACCACTGAACCTGTAGGAGCGGGCTTGCCCGCGAAGGCTGAGTGTCAGGCTACATCGATGTTGAATGTGCCGGCCTCATCGCGAGCAAGCTCGCTCCCACAGTTGATTTGGGTGGTTCGCAGATTTTGCGTACAGCCGTTGAACCTGTGGGAGCGAGCTTGCTCGCGATGACGGAATGACAGCCAGCGATGCAGCGACTGCCAGACCGCTATCGCGAGCAAGCTTCCAAAGGATTTGCATCACTCAGCGGCGCGGTTCGGCCACCAACAGCAATGACTGCGGCACAGAGCTTTGCGGGTGCTGTGGCTCCTGCAAGCCAGCCAGCACAAAACCTGCCATGTCCAGCGCATTCAGCCAACTGGACAGGGTACGGAAATACCACGGCATGGCTTGCCACTGCCCCTTGAAACCGGCGAAGGTCTCTTCCCGCCAACCATCCTGATAATCGCTCGCCGCAGCCGCCCACGGGTGCAGCGTCTGGATCACCAGCGCGCCACCCGGGGCGAGCAGGGTGTTCATGGCGGCGAGCAGGGGGATGATGTCTTGATGCAGCAAGGCGAAGTTGGCGCAGATCAGGTTGTAGTCGCGGCCGATGTCGACTTTCGCGTCTGCCAGTTGTTCATAGCTCGCCAAATGCACCGGCGCAGCGCCCGCCGCCCGCGCGGCCGTCACCAGCGTCGCATCGCCGTCCACGCCAACCGCATCGATACCCCGGTCTGCCAGCGCACGCAACAACCAGCCTTCGCCGCAACCCAGGTCGAGCACTCGCTCGGGCTGGCGACCGAGCACCGCCAGCAGGATGGCCTGGTCGGTGACCTTGAGGCGGCTTTCGATGGTGCCGCTGCGGATGGCGTCGATCCAGGCCCGGGCGTTGTGGTGCCAGCTGTCGAGGAGGGTGGATTCGGGGGCTGACATGGTCGATGTCCGGCGAGAGGGGTTGGATGAAAGGATAGGGCAACAGAAGATTTACGGTGGAGCCGGTTTTACCCGGCACCACCGATAGCGCAGAGAAGGATGGACCCGTGGCTAGGCGCTTTTGCTGGCTGCCAGATGATAGGCAACCAACGCGTTGGCGTGACCATGACCCATACCGTGTTCGGTTTTGAGCCAGGCCACTATTTCCATGTGTTTCTTGTCGCTGACGGTCTTGAGCAGGTCCAGCCAATGGCTGATCGGCTGCCCGTACTTTTTTTCAATGGACGGAAAGTACGAAGCCGGTCCTTTGGTTTTTGTCTCTTCGGTCACGATGCAAACTCCCTTTTCGATTTTCCAGGTTCGAAAACAGCACCGGTTACGTTACTTATTTACCGTCGTTGAGTCCATCGTCCGGGTGATCGAACCTGAAGGACGTTGTTCTCAGTAATTCATCCCGTCATCGATCGCGATGCCCTGGGCACGCATGGCCTTGATCAACTCGCTACGGGTGCCGGGCAGGTTGAGCATGGTCTTGGCGCGCAATACCGTGACTTCTTCGGCGGTGTAGGGCTGATAGTCAGCCGGCAGGCTGTTGCCCGCCATGCCATCTTCACGCATCAACCAGTTGAGCAGGTCTGCCAGTTGCGCGTTGTTCAGCGCCGACTGCGACATGCCCGGCACCCGCACGAGGAATTCACGGCCACCGGGGACTTTCAGGAAGTTGCCGACAAAGCCTTTCATCCGTGGTGTGTCGTTGGCGGCCGAACCCGTGCCGTCGCCCAGGTGGCAACCGGCGCATTGCAACTGGTAGTTCACGCCGACGCTGTAACCGGCCTGGGCAATCGGGGTTTGCAGTGATTCATTGCCCGGCGCGTGCTGCTGGTTCGGGTCGGGAATGGCCCGGGCATAGGCGAGCGGGGCGCCAAGGGCGCAGATGAGACCGAGGAGTAGCAACTTGCGCATGACTGAGCACCTTTTGCTTGTTGCGGGCGAAAGTTAAAAAAACAGCCGGACAAAATAAAAAAAGCCGCCGATTGCGCGAACAACCGGCGCAAAGCGCGTTTTTTTAAACGGCGACGCCGCGGATGACCGAAACGGTGCAGTGATAGATGTGCGATTTGGCGGCCAGGCACCAGTTCACATCGTTGTTGTTGAACGGGCGATAGGCCGGTTCTTCACTGTCGTTACGGGTGCAGGCGCACTGGGCGCAGCTTTGCTTACCGCAGCAGTCGTTGTACGAAATGATGTAGTCCTTGCCGTCGGCCGGGTTGCGGCAGGTGCCGATCCAGGTCACTTGCGAGGCTTCGGTGCCCGGTGGGCAGGACGTCACCGACCCACCGCAGCAGCTGCACAGAAAGCCGTCGATGGAGCAGTAGCGCCAGTAATCGCAGCTGTTCGGATCACCCGGGTCACCAGCCTGCGCAGGTTCTGCGGCCAGGGCCTTGCTGGTGCGATCCAGCGGCAACAGCAGGGGCAGGGCGGCACCGGCCACCATCAGCGAACCCATGCGCGCCAGCAACTTACGACGCGACGTGGTGTCGGCGACACGGCGGGACGAACGCTCAAACAACAGATCCAGCAGTTTCATAAAGGTCTCCCTGCCTTATCAGTGGCTATGGCCGTGGCTGTGGTCGTGATCATGGGCGTGCGGTTGGGCATTGAGGTACTGCTGCAGCGTGGCGTGCTTCAGGTGCTCGACTTCGAACAGGCTGTCCAGGTGCTCGCGGGAGTTGACCAGGCCCTTGGCGCGCAGGGTGCCGGCCTTGTCGATCAGCGCGGCGTACGGCAGCTTGCCGATCTGGTAGGTCATGCCCACTTCCGGGCCGACCACGTAGGTGGCGTCTTCGAGTTTGTGTTCGCGGATCAGCGCTTGCTGGGCGTCCATGTCGCCATCGCTGACGAACACCACGTCCAGGCTTGCGGCCTGTTCCTTGGCGATGGATTTGATCGCCGGCAGCAGCGACTTGCAGATCGGGCAGGTCGGCGAGAGGAAGAACAGCAGTTGCGATTTCTCGCCGGCATAACCGAAGTTCACCGGACGACCATGACGGTCGCTGGCGGTGACTTGCGGCGCGGGTTCATTGACCGCCACGCCTTTGTCGACCATCAACGCGCCGGCCGGCGCCAGGCGACCGTGCAGCACGCCAATCTGCCGCACCAGGCCCATGACGACAAACGCCACGGCCACCAGCAGCACCCAGAGCAGAACGTTGGAAACAATCAAGCCTTCCATTTCGATTACCTACCAATCAATTTGAGCAGAAGAGGGGAGTTCGCCAGCAAGCCATCGGCGGCGGCGTAGATGAGCAGCGCGACTGCGGCGGCGGCCAAGGTCACGAAGCCATCGAACAGGTTGAGGTCGCGGGCAACCGGCGCGACGCTGGCCACCAGCGCCAGTAGCACCAGCGCACTGTTACGTGCCAGCAACACCGGGCGCAGCGGCTGCGCCTGGTCGGGGCCGGCACAACCGCAATCGATGTCGGCGCGACCGCGCCACAGGTTGATGCCGATGGCGGCGGCGTACAGCGCCAACAGGCTGGCGGCGCTCAACGCGGCATAACCACGGCTGACCGGCACCAGCAGGGCAAAGGCGATGGCCAGTTCCAGCAGCGGCACCAGCCGCGCCGTCGGGCGCACCAGCGCCTCGGGCAGCAGTTGATAGTCCGCCAGTTGCCGGGCGAAGCGGACCGGCGCGCGCAACTTGTGAGTCGCGGCGCTGGCCAGCAACACCGCGATGGCGATGGCGCTGGTTATGATGAAGATCGGATCTGTGTGCATGGCCGAACCTCTTAGTAGCTCAGGACCTGAGTCGCGGTTTTGGCGACTTTCGGCATGCTGCCGGTGAGCTTGTTGGTCTTCAGATCGAAAATCTGCAAACCGCCTTCCACGTCGGTGCCGAGCAACAACGGCTGGTCGTCACCAGTGGCTTGCATGCTCCACACTGGAACCGGGGCTTCCAGGGTCGCCACCTTCTTGTGGGTCTTGAGGTCAAACGCCCAGATCAGCGGGCTCGGGTCTTCCCACTTCAACGGTTCGTGGGCGTCGTGCATCAGCACGTACAGGCGGTCCAGCTTCGGTGCCACGGCCATCAACTGCCAGCCACCCGGCGCCCAACCGGCTTTCTTTTCCTCGTCGGAAACCAGCGACCAGGACGGCAGGACCTTCGGCGCGTCGCCGGCGAAATCCACCGGGCGTACGGTGCCGGTCGTGGTGGTGAAGTAGTAGGTGTCGCCGACGTTGACCGCGCGCTCCACCAGTTTTTCCGCGTTCGGATCAAAGAACGGCGTGCGGCTGCGCGCGGTTTCCTGGCCCTGATCGTTGAGGGTCACCACCTGCAGGCTGCCGTCGCCGCACAGCGAGGCGAAGCGGCGGTTGCCGACCGGGTAGTTGAGCACGCAACCGGGGATGGCGATTTCCGTGGCAACGGCCTTGGCCTGGGTATCGACCACGGTCACCGAAGTCGACGGGGTGAAGTTGTAGACGTAGACGAACTTGTCGTCACCGCTTGGCTTGAGCGAGTAACGCTGGGTCAGCGACTCGGCGCGCTTGTTCGGAATCAGCACTTCCCAGGCGGGCGACAGGGTCGAGCTGTCCCACGCGGTGAGCACGTCGGTGCGGGTGCCACGGGTGCCCCGGGAATACCAGATGTCCGCACTGTAGAGGGTTTTCTTGTCGTGACTGAGGGTCGACGGCGCGGCAAAACCGGTCGGTACCATGCCGAGGATGCGCTTCTGGTCCGGGTCGACCACGGTCACGCGGCCAGCCACGAAGCTGTCGAACTCGACGTCGATGACAAACGCGCGGTGAGCTTCGGGTGGAAACGCCAGAACGGTCTGGCCAATCGTACCGGCGGGCAAGTCCGCGCGGGCACTGTTCAAACCGAGTACAAGCAGGCTCAGGCCTAGCGCTGACTGTACGGAGATCCTGTTTGTTCGCATAAGGGGAACTTCCTGAATTGTTGGTAACGCGGATCGCGGGTGCTTTGGCAGATTTTTACCCTTTGATTCTGCCGTGCCCCGCGATCGGGAGAATTGCCCTGCCTGCCAAGTGTTTGTGTGTCTGTGCCAGTCGTATGGAAGAGCGAAAAGATCGCAGCCTGCGGCAGCTCCTACAGGGCAATGAGGTCCCCGTAGGAGCTGCCGAAGGCTGCGATCTTGTGCTTTTAAACGAGGGAAGCGAGGGGAAGGGAGAAGCTGAACACCGCGCCGCACGGCTCCAGGTTTTGCGCCCAGATATCGCCCCGGTGGCGGCCGATGATGTTCTTGCACAGCGCCAGGCCAATGCCATTGCCGCTGACCTTGGACGAGAAGAAACCGTCGAACAGCTTCTCCTGCGCCTGGGTCTGGATGCCACGACCGCAGTCTTCGATGCGCACCAGGGCCACGTCGTTTTCGCGGCTGGCATGGATACGCAACAAGCGCCGTTCAGTAGGCAGGTCGGCCATTTCTTCAATGGCATTGAAGGCCAGGTTGAGGATCACCTGACCGATCAGCACCTTCTCGCAACTCACCCGCAGCGGTTCGGGCGCAGTGACGATTTCCATGCGCACCAGGCTCGGATCGGCCCGCAGGCTGATGAAGTAGCGGGTTTCGCGCAGCAACTCATTAAGGTCGACCAGCTCTTCGGACTGCTCCAGTTTGACCACGTAATCGCGCACGCTCTTGATGATCACCGAGGCGTGTTCGATCTGCCGCACGGCGCTCTGCAAGCCCCAGGCGACGCCTTGATCGGTTTCGCCGGCGTTGCCCAGGCGAATCACCGCGCCTTCAATAAAGTTGCGGGTCGCCGCCAATGGCTGGCTCAACTCGTGGGCAATCGCCACGGCCATTTCACCCATGGCGTTGTAGCGCGCCAGGTACTCGAGTTTCTGCTCGCTGACCCGCCGCGCCTCTTCGGCCTGCACCTGCTCGGTCACGTCGCGGAACAGCAGCAGGTGGCCGACCAGATCGTCCTCGATCTCGATGTAGCGGCAGGTTGCGTGATGCCAGCGCCACTCGCCGTCACGCCGCTGCACTTTATAGTGGACGCTGAACGGCGCGTGCTCCGGTGTCTCGTGGGCCAGCTGTTGCAGCAGGCGCTGGCGAGAAGCATCGTCACACCAGGCCATGAAGTTCTTACCCATCAACTGACGCACTTCACTGGTGAGCAAGAGCGCGCCGGAGTCGCTGATAAAGCGGATATCGCCCTCTGGCCCGAGTACGGCCACGCCTTCGGCCAGGTCCTGCATGAAGGCCTTGAGCCGGCTCTCGAAACGCTTGAGGTCGCGCTTGACCTTGTCCTCTTTGGAGATGTCGCGGAACTGCACCATCAGCACATCGCGACCGTCCAGGTGCACCAGAGTCGCCACCGCCTCGGAAAGAATCTCCACCCCTTGCTTGGAGCGATAGCACCACTCGATAGCGCGCTGCCCGGTGCGCGCGGCGCCTTCCAGCCAGCGCAAGCCCACCGAACGCCGGTACTTCGGTGCGTCGCGGGTCATGTCCGGAGCCTTGAGCGGCGTCAGTTCCTCCAGGGTAAAACCCAGCGCGGCCAAGGCGGCGGCGTTGGCCCAGAGAATTTCCTTGGTGTGCGCGTCATGAAGAATGATGCACAGCGGCATGGCTTCGATCAGCGCATAAAAGTCGTTCGGTTTTGGCTGGTACATCGCACGGCCCCTGGCGGCAGAGATTTGCAGTATGGCGTTTTATACCTGCTCGCACAGCGGGATGCGCTCAGAGGTAACCGGTGGGGGTCTAGGGGTTTTCTTTAGCGAGGGGGCTGCACGCACCAATAGTTGTGCCGGGACGCGGTTTTTACACTGGACCTCAATGCAAGGGCAACCACACATCTTCTCTGTAGGAGCTGCCGAAGGCTGCGATCTTTTGATGTTGATTTGTCGGGATCAAAAGATCGCAGCCTTCGGCAGCTCCTACAGGCAGCGGTGCCGTGTAGCCAACTAACAATAATCAAAACGGAGAACTAGCCCATGCTGCGTTCAGCTGTCGCGCAACAAGACCCTGTGTCCGGCCCGGTCGTGCCAATGGTCGAGAGTCAGCTATTCCAGCAAGTGCTGGATGAGGTCCGCCAACGCCGCGAGGAGTTCGACGCCGGCTCCCACGTGCCTCGGGACATGATCGAGCGCTTCAAGCAGGTGGGCATCTACCGCGCCGCCACGCCGAAATGCTTCGGCGGCGACGCCTTGGCACCTTCGCTGTTCCTGCAAATGATCGAGCGCATCTCCGAAGCCGACGGCTCGGCGGGCTGGGTGGCCAGCTTCGGCAGCGCCGGCGTCTACCTGGCAGCCTTGCCACGGGAAACCCTGGCTGAGCTCTACGCCGAAAGCCCTGACCTCGTATTCGCCGGTGGCCTGTTCCCCTTGCAACCGGCCGAGGCCGTGGAAGGCGGGTATCAGGTCAACGGCACCTGGAAATTCGCCAGCGGCTGCAAAGGCGCAGACCTGTTGGGCGTTGGCATCGGTGCCGCCGGCGGCAAGCCGCGCACCGCAGTATTCCGCCCGGCGCAGGTCGACATCGTCGAGAACTGGGAAGTGGTTGGCCTCAAGGGCACCGGCAGCCATGACTTGCGAGTGAGCGACAAACACGTTGATGAGCGCTGGACCTTCATCCGTGGTGGTGCCGCGACTATCGACGAACCGCTGTTTCGCTACCCGTCGATCGCCTACGCCGCGCAAGTGCTGGCGGTGGTCAACCTCGGCCTGGCCCGTGCCGCACTGGACGAAATCAGCCGCATGGCTGGCGGCAGCGGCATCACCGGCGCGCCGAAATTGTCCGACCGCGCCTACGTGCGCATCGAGATCGCCAAGGCTGAAGCCAAGCTCAGCGCCGCCCGCGGTTTCTTCTACAACGCCACCGAACAGGTGTGGAACTCGATCCTGGCCGGCAACCCGGTCACCCCGGAGCAGACCAGCCTGCTGCGCCTGTCGGCCATTCACGTGTCCCAGGCCGGTGCCGAGGTGGTGCAGAGCGCCTACAGCCTGGCCGGCACCACTGCCATTTACCTGCGCCATCCGCTGCAACGCTACCTGCGCGACTCGATGGTGGTGACCCAGCACGCCTTCCTCAGCGAAGGCCTGTACGACGGCGCAGGCTCGGTGTTCCTCGGCGTCCCGCCGTTCCCGGGCTACATCTGAACCCTATTGATTTTTCACTTTTTCAAGGATCAACAGCATGTCCCAAGCTACCCAGGAACCGTTGCGCGTCGTCTTCTGCATCGGCATCACCCAGAACTTTTTCGATCTGCCCACCGGCGAAGGCCTGAGCGTGTGGAAAGGCTTCAGCCAGATGATGGGTGACCTCGGCGCCATGCCCGGCATCACCGTGCTCGGCGCGATGGACGACGACCGCCTGATGGTCGGCCCGTCCACCACCTCGCCCTGGACCGTGTACATCATGGCCGACGTCGACTGCCACCAGTCGGTGATCGACGCCTGCAACCTGTTCCGCACCACGCCGGTCGGCCAGTACAGCCTGTGGCGCTACGCCAAGATCGAAGCGCGCATCGGCCGCCCGCTGACCATTCCTGATGCGGCCAAGGTGTAAGCCATGAACGAGGCCTTGCTGCTGCGTCTGGCGACGCTCGAAGGGGAGAGTGCTGTGCGCCGCTTGATGGCGCGCTACATGGACCTGTGCGATGTGCCGCGGGCGGCGATTCATCTGAGCCAGTTGGCGCAACTGTTCACCGAAGATGCGATCTGGGAAGGCCTCGGCGCCCAGACCGCGCAGACTTTCGGTCAGCACCAGGGGCGTGAGGCGGTGGCGGCGTTTGTCGGCGGTTATCTGCCGCCGTCCGACCACTTCAAGCTGAACCTGCATTACCTCACCAGCGAGTCGATTGTGGTCGACGGCAAGGCGGCGCAGGGGCAATGGATCATGCAGCAGATCTCGACCTACGCCGATGGCCGCAACGAGCTGTTCGGCACGCGCCTGAACATCGATTTTCGTTGTGTCGACGGCGTCTGGCTGATCGCACATTTCCGCACGCAACGGCTGTTCAATACGGAGCTATTCACCTTGGGAGCGGGCGCATGAGTACGTTCATCAGCGAATTCCTCCTCGGTGGCAACGGCAAGCGCGTCGCCATCAAGGACTCCATCGACATCGCCGGCCATCCGACCCGCTCGGGCAGCCGCGCGTTTGCCGATGCACCGGCGGCGACGAAAAACGCCGAAGTGGTCGATGCGATCCTCGACGCTGGCTGGCAGATCGTCGGCAAGACCAACCTGCATGAACTGGCGTTCGGCGTGACCGGCATCAACGACTGGACCGGCACACCGATCAATCCGCAAGCGCCGGACCGTGTTCCTGGCGGTTCGTCCAGCGGTTCGGCTTCGGCGGTCGCGGCAGGCCTGGCGGACATCGCCATCGGCACCGATACCGGTGGTTCGGTGCGGGTGCCGGCAGCGTGCTGCGGCATTGCCGGGCTCAAGCCGACTTATGGTCGCGTCAGCCGTATCGGCGCCCATCCGCTGGAATCCAGCCTCGATTGCGTCGGGCCGTTCGCCAAAAGCATGGACGACCTGATCGCCGCGATGCAGGTGATCTGCCCGGGTTTTACCGTTCAAGGCCTGCCAGGTGACGGCGCCAGGGTCGGCTTTCTCGAGGTGGCCTGCGATGCGCATCTGCAAGCAAGTCTCGGAGCTGCCGCGGACCGCGCTGGCTGGCGTCGCAGCAACCTGCACCTGAGCGAATTCGAAGCCGCGTTCGCGGCTGGCCTGACCGTGATCAATTTCGAAAACTGGGCGGCGTTCGGCCACCTGACCGGCAAGGGCCTGATCGGCGCCGATGTGGAGACACGTTTGCTGGCGGCCAGCCGCACCACCCGCGAAGAACTGGCCCAGGCCGAAGCCGTGCGCACAGCGTTCACCCAACAAGTGGACGCGGCACTGGAAGACTTTACCGTATTGCTGCTGCCGACAATGCCGACCCTGCCGCCGACCCTCAGCGAAGCCCGCGCCGGCAGCAAGGCCGTGGCCGGCATGACCCCGCTGGTTCGGCCTTTCAACCTCAGCGGCCATCCGGCCCTGACGGTTCCGGTGGAACTCGACTGCGGCGGGCTGAAGGTCGGCCTGCAAATCGTTGGCCGCAAGGGTCAGGACGAACTGGTCTGTGCCTTCGGCGCGCAACTGCAACAGAGCATGGTCGGTGAACGGCTTGGCTCTAAATCAAAATCATAAAAAGAAGCCATGAGGAGAACCGCATGAGCACTCATGAATATCAGCTGATCGCATCGTCGAAAAGCCCAGAAGACCTGGTCCAGCACGACCGCGTCGACGTCTCGCTGTACAACGACCCGGCGCTGTTCGAAGCCGAGCTCGACAAGATTTTCTACCGCACCTGGGTGTGGGTTGCCCACGAAAGCGAAGTGCGCAACAGCGGCGACTTCAAGACCGCCACCATCGGCCGTCGCCCGGTGATCGTCGTGCGCGACAGGAAGAACAACATCAACGTGCTGGAAAACCGTTGCCGCCACCGTGGCGCCACCGTGTGCGAGAAGCACAAGGGCAACGCCACCGGTTTCACCTGCCCGTACCACAGCTGGTCCTATGGCCTGGACGGCAAGCTGCGTGCGCTGCCGTATCCGGATGGCTACGAAGGCATCCTGGAGAAATCCGAACTGCCGCTGACCAGCCTGCGCGTCGAGAGCTACGCCGGCATGGTGTTCGCCAGCTACAACGACGAGATCGAACCGCTGGAAGACTTCCTCGGCGGGGCCAAACACTGGATGGACCTGTTCATGAAGCAGGGCGCCGGTTACCCGATCAAGACCCAGGGCGAACACAAGTTCAGCTTCAAGGGCAACTGGAAGATCCAGTTGGAAAACACCACCGACGGTTACCACTTCCCGATCGTGCACAAGTCGTTCATGTCCTCGGTGGATGAAGAAACCTCGGAAATGCTCTCGTTCATGACCGACGAACAAGCCGTGACCCACTCCTTGGGCAACGGCCACAGCGTGATGGTGATGGTGCCGGAGCACGTCGATCTCGATCATGACGACGGCACCGAACAGTTGCAGGAGCGCTTTGCCCATGTGACTGAAGAACTGTCGAAAACCATGCCGGCCGATCAGGTCCGTCGCATCGTGCGCTCGCTGCACGGCGCCGGTTTCAACCTGAACCTGTTCCCCAACGTGGCGATGTCGATGTCGTTCTTCCGCGTGCTGCGCCCGGTGTCGGTCAGCGAAACCGAGATTCGCCACGTCGCCCTCGGCATGGACGGCGGCCCGGAAATCGCCAACCGCGAACGCATGCGCATCCACGAACACTTCCAGGGCCCGTTCGGTTTCGGCAGCCCGGACGATGCCGAAGCCTGGGACCGCGTGCAGCGCGGTTCGTATGCCGGCGTCGATGCGCCAATCCTGGTCAACCGCGGCCTGAACCGCGAAATCACCGCTGAAAACGGCGACAAGGTCAGCCACGCCACCGACGAAGGCGGCATGCGCGGTGCCTACGACATGTGGAAAAGGATGATGAGCCAATGAGCAATCAACACACCCTGAACGGTTTTTCCGGCCCGTTGGCCCAGGCCATCGAACTCATCTGGCGCGAAGCCGAACTGCTCGACCACAAGAACTACGCCGAGTGGGCGACTCTGTGGAGCGAAAGCGGCAAGTACATCGTGCCGATCGACCCGGACACCGAAGATTTCGAAGCAACGCTCAACTACGCCTACGACGATGCACGCATGCGTGACCTGCGCATCGAACGCCTGACCGCCGGCTACTCGCCGTCGGCGGTGGACGCGGCGAAAACCATCCGCACGATCTCGCGTTTCCGCCTGGTGGAAGCGGCGGGCGACATCGTCGAAGTCAACTCGGCGCAGTTGCTGTACGCCTACAAGCGCGGCGTGCACACGCCGTTCGTGGCTGACCTGAACCACCGTATCCGCTTCACCGACGGCGTGCCGACCCTGGAGCGCAAAGTGGTACGGCTGATCAACTCCACCGACAGCCTGAGCGCGCTCGGCTTCCTTTTGTGAGGGCTACATCATGAGTCGAGTAGCCCTTGTAACGGGTGCCTCGCGCGGACTGGGCGAGTGCATCGCCCGCCGTCTGCACGCGGCGGGTTATCGCGTCGGCCTGGCCGATGTGCGCCTCGATGGCGTGCGGCAACTGGCTTTGGAACTCGATAGCAGCGGCGCCAGTGCCATGGCCATCGAGCTGGATGTGCGCAACAAGGCCGACTTCCAGCGTGCCCGCGACCTGCTCACTGAGCAGTGGGGTGGCACCGACATTCTGGTGAACAACGCCGGTGTGTCGAAAGTCGCGGCGCTGATGGACATCACGCCGGAAGAGTTCGACGAGTCGATGGCGATCAACCTGCGGGGCACCTTTGTCGCCTGCCAGGTGTTCGGCGCGCACTTCGCCGAGCGCGGCTTCGGTCGCATCGTCAACATTGCGTCCCTGGCCGGACAGAACGGCGGCACCGCCACCGGCGCGCACTACGCGGCGGCCAAGGGTGGCGTGGCGACCCTGACCAAGGTCTTCGCCCGTGAACTGGCGCCCCAAGGCGTGACGGTCAACAGCATCTCGCCGGGTCCGCTGGACTTGCCGGTGGTGCGTGAAAGTGTGGCTCCGGAGCGTCTGGAGCAGATCCTGAAAATGATCCCGGCCGGCACTCTTGGTGACCCGGCGTTCATCGCCGACAGCGTGTTGCTGCTGATCGCCGATAACGCGACCTCTGTGACCGGTGCATGCCTGGACGTCAACGGCGGCTTGTTCATGCGCTGAAGCCCTGATTCAGGGCTAGAGAATGTCCCTGTAGGAGCTGCCGAAGGCTGCGATCTTTTAAGGTCAAGATCAAAAGATCGCAGCCTGCGGCAGCTCCTACAAGAGATGTGTAAAACAAAAAACAAGTATTCAGGTGATGCAATGATGAAGGTGAAGATCGAAAGGATCGTCGACGAAGCGCTGGATATCCGTTCCTTTCGCCTCGTGCGCAGTGACGGCCAGCCGCTCGACACCTATGAACCGGGTGCCCACGTCGACCTGACCGGGCCGACCGGGGTGACCCGCCAGTATTCGCTGTGCAGCCCGCCACAGGATCGCCGTGCGTATCTGGTGGCGGTGAAGAAAGAAGCGCAGTCGCGCGGTGGCTCGCTCGCGCTGCACGAGCAAGTGGAAGAGGGCATGGAGCTGGAAATGGGTGCGCCGCGCAACCTGTTCCGTCTCGATGAAACGGCCAGCGAGCACGTGCTGTTCGCCGCCGGTATCGGTGTCACGCCGCTGCTGAGCATGGCCTACAAACTGGCGGAAAGCGGTCAGCCATACCGCCTGCATTACTTCGCTCGTTCGGCGCAGTACGCGGCGTTTACCGAACTGTTGGCGACGAATTTCGCTGATAACGTGGAGTTTCACTACGGCGTTGAACCTGCGGATCTGGACGGCGCATTGAGCGAATGCCTGAACCGCGCCAATGCTGCGGCCCACGTCTACACCTGCGGCCCGGCACCCTTCATGAACAAAGTGGTGGAAGTGGCGTCCCGCAGTCGCTCGGACGATGCCATTCACCTGGAACACTTCGCCGCAGACCCGGCCGCCAACAGCGCCCCGGCCGGCACGTTCGAAGTGGAACTCGCCAGTTCCGGCGTGGTGCTGCAAGTGCCGGCCAACGCCAGCCTGGTCGACGTGTTGCAGGCCCATGGTTGCGACATCGACACCGAGTGCCGCGAAGGCATCTGCGGTACCTGCATCGTCGAAGTGCTGGACGGTTTGCCGGAGCACCGCGACAACTGTCTGTCGAACAAGGAAAAGGCCTCCAGCAAGCAGATTTGTGCCTGTGTATCACGGGCGCTTTCCGCTCGTCTGGTATTGGACCTTTAACCGAAGGTCGGCTGGAAAGCTTGGGCCGGAGCCTGTTGAATGGGCGCCCGGCGGCCGTCGAGGGAGGCGATGGCTACAGAAACAACCGTTTTGACGAACCGCTCGATGAAGCGGTCGAAAAATAACAACAAAAACGTGAGGCTTTGCGGACATGATTACAGCATCGACGGTGCGCAACGAGGCGTTCGAAAGTTGGTTGAGCCAGGTGAACCAGGCCTGTGGGCGTTTCGATGCCCGGGCGCTGGACTCCGATTTCTACGGCGAACTGACGGAATTTCGCAGCGGTGCGATCAACCTGAGTGTGGTCGACATGGCGCACGTGCATTTGTACCGCACCAGCAAGGACGTCAGCACCAGCAGCGACGGCCACTACTACGCGGTGTTCCAGATGCGTGGCAGCTCACAACTGGAGCAGGGCGACAACCGCGCGCAGCTCGGCTGTGGCGACATCGCGCTGATCGACGCCAGCCGTCCGAGCGACATGATCTACAACGACGATTGCCGACAACTGTCGCTGATTTTGCCGCGCCAGGTGGTCGAGCGCGGTTCGCACTTCAATGCCGTCAACTGTGCCACGCGCATCGCGGCCAGCAGCCCCCTGGCGGTGATGGCCAACAAGCTGGTGCTGGACACCCGCCAGCAGGACGGGTTGGACATGCAGGAAAGCGAAGCCGTGCTGGATGCCCTGGCCAGCCTGCTGCTGCCGGGCATCAGCGCCCGCGACTGCGGTGCAGACGCGCACGAGCGGCAGTTCCGCAAGATCATCGCCTTCATCGACGCGCACCTGAGCGACGAAGAACTGTGCCCCGAGCTGATTGCCCGAGAAGTCGGGATTTCCGTGCGCGGCTTGTACCGGATGTTCTCCAAACGCGGGCTGGTGGTGGCGCAATACATCAAGCACCGCCGCCTGGACTTCTGCGCTGAAAACCTGCGTCGCGCCGATGTCGAGCAGAAGCTCTCGGCGTTGTGTTATGCGTGGGGTTTCTCGGATTCGAGCTACTTCTCGTCGGCGTTCAAATCGCGCTTTGGCGTGTCACCGGGTGCTTATCGCAAGCGCTATAGCCAGACCTGACACCGCACATCCCCCGTAGGAGCTGCCGAAGGCTGCGATCTTTTGATCTTGTTGTTAAAGCAAAATCAAAAGATCGCAGCCTTCGGCAGCTCCTACAGGGATCTTCAGCGAACACAAAACCACTGTAGGAGCGAGCCTGCTCGCGATGGCGGCCTCATGACCGCCGCAGGTCCCTCAGTGCCGCACCGGCTCATCCACCGGCAAATGCAGCACCTCGCGCACCAGCATGGCGATGCTGCTCACGCCCATCTTTTCCTTGATCTTGGTGCGGTGCACATCAACGGTCTTCACGCTGATGTTCAGGTCCCGGGCAATCACCTTGCTCGCCTTGCCATCGATCACCAGCATCAACACTTCCCGCTCACGGCTGGTCAGCAGTGCCAGCTTGCCTTGCAGGTTCTGACGCTGCTGCTGGTCGGCCTGGGCGTGCACGGCGGTCTTCAGCGCGGCCTGGATGCGGTCGATCATCTGCTGCGGGTTGTAGGGCTTCTCGACGAAATCCAGCGCGCCGTTCTTCATCGCCGTGACCGACATCGGAATGTCGCCATGGGCCGAGACGAAAATGGTCGGCAAGGTGCTGCCGCGCTGGTTAAGGATTTCCTGCAACTGGAAGCCGCTGGTCTCCGGCATGCGCACGTCGAGCACCAGGCAGGCGGGCTGCTTGGGATCGTATTGGCTGAGGAACTCTTCGGCGCCGGCAAAGCACTGCGCCTGCACGCTCACCGATTCCAGCAACCAGGCCAGTGAGGTTCGCAGGTCCTTGTCGTCGTCAACGATATAAACAATCGGTTTACGGATTTCCATCGGGGCTGCCACGAAAGTTTTCTAATTATTGTTTTCGCACGGGAACGTGCGGCACGCATTGGCTCATCTTTCTGGAACCAGTATGCAGAATACCCACTGTGGCCGGCCCTTGCGATAAAGAAACCACCTAGTCGACTAGCGGAAAGCCAACCCCGCCATGGGGATCGTCAGAATGGTTGTGCCGCGCCCGCAGCCTTAGTCTTGTTCCATCACCTACGGGCCGCAAGACAGTGGCCCTCCTGAAGGAAGGGGCATCGACATGGCCGACCTGAGCCAGCAGCAAATCGACTTTCGCAACGCCATGGCGCAGCTGCCTGCCGCGGTGAACATCATCACCACCAACGGCCCCGGCGGTCGTTGCGGCATCACCGCCAGCGCCGTGTGCTCGGTGACCGACTCGCCGCCCACCGTGCTGGTGTGCGTCAACCGCAACAGCGCCACCCACGACGTGTTCCGTACCAACGGCCACCTGTGCGTCAACGTGCTGTGTGGCGAGCAGGAAGAACTGGCCCGGCATTTCGCCGGCATGACCAAGGTGCCGATGGACGAACGCTTCGCCTGGGACCTGTGGGACGACGGCGCGGCCGATGTGCCGGTGCTGCGCGATGCCCTGGTGCAGCTCGAAGGGCGCATCAGCGAGTGCAAGGAAGTGGGCTCGCATTCGGTGATGTTCGTGGAGCTGACGAAGGTGGGCGTGCGCGAGCCGCGTGACAGCCTGGTGTATTTCAACCGCTTGTTTCATCGCGTTGAGCATGCCAGCGCGGCTTGATTGAGACCGCGTTATCGTTCTTCGCGAGCAAGCCCGCTCCCACAGGGATCTTCGGCGAACACAAATACTGTGTACGACGAAGCCCCCTGTGGGAGCGGGCTTGCTCGCGAAAGCGGTATCAATCTGGAATGCATGTTTAACGGCTGTAGGCGTCACTTCCTGCAAGCTACAGCGCCTTGCGTCATTGCCTACAGGTACGCCAGAATCCGCCGGCTTGTGCGCCCTGGAGGCCATCGGTAACTTGGTCCGCGTCACTGTTTCCCAGTGATCGGGTTTAGCAGCCCGTGGTATTTGAAGATCGTACGAGTGTCCGTCAGGCAGGTATTCCATACCTGCATTTGATGGTGGTTGTGCGTAGGGCGCCCTTGGGCGCGCCGGCTTTCTTCTTTTCCCCGGTCTGCTAACCTGCGTACAGCCGCCACCCTAATGAGATGGTCAGCCCAGTACGGGAGCATCGGTAAATCTAAACTTACCGGGGTTCTCACTGACTTGCGGAGACCTCTCATGGACATCTTGGACTTGCTTGGCCTGGATATTGGAAAAAGCACTTTTCATCTCATAGGGCACGACGCCAAAGGCAAGGAAGTACTGCGCAAGAAATTCAATCGCAGCCGCTTGCTTGAGTTTGCCGCAAGGCTGAAGCCCTGCACCATAGCGATGGAGTCTTGTGGCGGTTCACACTGGCTTGCCAGGAAGCTCTTGTCCTTCGGTCATCAAGTGAAATTGATCGCGCCGCAGCATGTAAAACCCTACGTCACCGGCAACAAAAACGACTACATCGACGCTGAGGCAATCTGCGAAGCCGCATCCCGTCCTAAAACACGTTACGTCGCCATCAAAACCGTGGAACAGCAAGTGCTATCGACCCAGCACCGTCTTCGGGAGGCGTTGGTAGGCCATCGGACTCAAACGATAAATCGCATTCACGGGTTCTTGCTTGAGTTCGGGATCGCATTGCCTGCAACAAAAGCGGCTATGAATCAGGTTCACCAAATTCTGGACGACCCGGCCGCAGAGTTACCGCAACAGCTGAAGTCCTTTATTGAACATCTACTGGAAGAGATGAAACGGCTCAACGACGAGATTAAGGCGATTGACCGGAGTATCAAAGAGCAAGTGGACGCTGATGATGCGGGAACACGCCTGATGAGCATCCCCGGCATCGGCCCTATCATCGCTAGCGCGCTGCTGGCCGACGTCGGCGACGCTTCCAATTTTCACTCGTCGCGAGACTTCGCCGCTTCGCTGGGACTGGTGCCGAGGCAGTATTCAACAGGCGACCAAACCGTCCTTTTGAACATCAGCAAGCGCGGTGATAAATACCTTCGAAAGCTTATGATTCAAGGCTCGCGTGCAGTTCTTGTGCACATAGATAAACGTACGGATGCTTTGGGGACTTGGTGCAGAGACCTGCTGATACGAAAGCACCCGAATAAAGTCGCCTGCGCTTTGGCCAATAAATTGGCAAGGATCGTATGGGCTGTTTTAGCTCGCGGAGTCAGCTACAACGCACAACCCATGGCTTGATCGAAATTCCCTACCGGCTTTTGCGACGACAAGATGATGACGATAAACAGCTCAACCCCTGCATGAAAACCTGGTAAACGAGGCAGCTCTCGAAGCTGGCACCCTTTTAAGGACAGGCAGGAGCGACTACTCATCAAGGGCCAGGCGGCAAAACTGCCAACCATGAGCCCGGATACATTAGCGCAAGCATGCTTTACCGCTCATCGCTCGTGGTTGCAGGAGGTGGGCTGACCATACATTCGTTTGGTAGCGTGAGAGTGATGGCTCCTTTTACGATGTAAGGAGTTTCACTATGTTCAAGGTCACACCCAACCCGCCGGACACCGATCCGGCATCCCCATACGAAAGCCTCGACTCCAAAAAACTCCACGAAGCCGCCGAGCGCGCCCTCGATCACTACCTCAACCCCGGCCCTGCAATCATGGCCACCCCGCGCACACCCAGCACGATGTTCATCGTCAATCCCGAACTCAGTGCCGAAACCTTGCTGGTGCACGCCTGTGAATCGCTGGCGTCGGCCAATGTCATGGCCAACGATCTGGTGGATCATCTGGAAGGAACGAGCCGCAATGCGCTGCTCGGGATTGCACAGGTGATCATGCTGGGGGAGTTGGCGGTGAACCGGGCGCTGGATCAGCTTGATCCGCCCTGACCACAATCTCCAGATCACCGACAGACCTGTGGGAGCGGGCTTGCTCGCGAAGGCGGTGTGTCAGGCAACTTATGTGTCGGCTGAAATATCGCTTTCGCGAGCAAGCCCGCTCCCACAGGGGGTTTCTGTTAACCGACAGGTATCAGGCTTGCAGCTTGAGGCCGGGCGCCTGCAACGGATCCTCCGTCAACTCCCGGATAAACAACCCCAGCAACTCCGACTGGCTGCCAATGCCCAGCTTGGCGTAGATGTTCTTGCGATGAATCTTCACCGTGCCGGGGCTGATGTTCAGTTGTTCGGCGACCGAGGCGCTGGAGTGGCCGCGCAGCAACAGTTGAACGATTTCCTGCTCGCGGCCGGTGAGGATGTGCGCGCCGAAGTGGTCGAAGGCTTCGCGGATCTTGAAGTCCAGGTCCTGTGCCGGACGCGGTTGCTGGGCCTGACGCAAGCGCCAGGCTTCATTGATGACTTGTTCGACCACCGCTTGCGCACACTCGACCAATTGCATTTCGTCCCGGCTGAATGCACAGCTGGCGCTGGATCGCATCAACGACAATACCGCCGTGGCACCACCGCCGAGGTCGACGAAAAACGCCACTTCCTCGGCCAGTCCGGTTTGCTGATAATAGGTCAGGAAGTACTCGCCGAGGTAGAAGTGGTCGGGGGCGAACTGGCGCAAACGCCACAGCCCCGGTGCCTGCCCGCGTGTGCAAGCCAGGTAGAACGGATCGAGCAGGTAAGGCCCGCACTGATAGTCGTCGACATACACCGCCCGCTTGTCCGCCGAGAACGTATCGAACAACGCCAGTGGCCGGTGATTGCCTTCGTAGACAAACAACACGAAATGATCGACCAGGCAGATTTGCCGAAGCCAATGGCTCAACCCCGCCAGCCGCCCATGCCCGGCAGGCAGGTCGAGCAGGTGGGCGACACCGGTGGTCCAGAGTTTCAGTTCCTTGGGGCGCATGGCGGCTACAGGCAGAAGAGGATGGCCTTTGGATGCACAAAGTACGCCATGGCGGGCGGCCCCGTGTAGAGCGGGGTGGCGCACGACAAGGCGTTTAAAAGACGCACCGCATTGGGGCCGGGTGTTACCGAGTGCTACAGGGTTGGTAGCAGAAATGATCAGGCGGTTGAGTTGTGCTGGACGATCTGGAGGAGATTGCCGCAGGTGTCGTCCAGTACCGCGAGGGTGACCGGACCCATCACCGTCGGCGGGCGGGTGAATTGCACGCCGGCGGCGCTGAGCCGGGCATATTCGGCTTGCACGTCTTCGACGCCGAAAAAGGTGCAGGGAATGCCGTCCTGCTTGATCGCGCTCTGGAACGTCTTAGCCGCGCCGTGGGCATTGGGCTCCAGCAGCAGCTCGACGCCCTCGGGATCGCCGGGAGAGGTCAGCGTCAGCCAGCGATGTTCGCCCATGGGGATATCGTGCTTGAGTTCAAAACCGAGCACATCCCGGTAGAAGGCAAGCGCCTTGGCCTGATCATCGACGAGCACGCTGGTGATTACGATTTTCATGGGGGGTTCCTCCTGATGGCTATTCACGCTCCCGACGAGCGTTGTCCAGTAGACGGCAACAGTATGGTGAGAATTCCCAGCAACGGCAGGAACGAACACAAGGTGTAGACATATTCGATGCCATGGATGTCCGCCAGGTGCCCCAGCAGCGCGGCTCCGATCCCGCCGAAACCGAACATCAGGCCGAAGAACACCCCGGCGATCATGCCGACGTTGCCGGGCACCAGTTCCTGGGCGAAGACCACGATGGCCGAGAACGCCGAGGCGAGGATGAAGCCGATGATCATGCTCAGCACGCCTGTCCAGAACAGGTCGACGTAGGGCAGGGCGAGGGTGAAGGGCGCGGCGCCGAGGATCGAGAACCAGATCACCTGCTTGCGGCCGATCCGGTCGCCGATCGGGCCACCAAAGAATGTGCCGGCCGCGACGGCGCCAAGAAACAGGAACAGGTACAGCTGCGAACTGGCCACCGACAGGTCGAATTTCTCGATCAGGTAGAAGGTGAAGTAACTGGTGAAGCTGGCCATGTAGAAGTATTTGGAGAACACCAGCAACGCCAGCACCACCAGGGCGAAGGTCACCCGTCGTTTGGACAGGCCGTGGGTGGCCTTGCTGCCTTGCTTGAGCTTGAACAGGTTCAGGTGATTGCGGTACCAGCGGCTCAGGCCGTATTGCACGAGGATGGCGAACACCGCGAACAGGCCGAACCAGGCGACGTTGCCCTGGCCGTAGGGAATGATGATCGCGGCGGCTAGCAATGGGCCGAAGGCGCTACCGGCGTTGCCACCGACCTGAAAGGTCGACTGTGCCAGGCCATAGCGACCGCCCGAGGCCAGGCGCGCCACGCGCGAGGTCTCCGGGTGAAAGGTCGACGAGCCAACCCCCACCAGCGCCGAGGCCACGAGAATCGCCGGGAAGCTGCCGACCATCGACAGCATCAGAATACCGATCAGGGTGCAGACCATGCCCGCCGGTAACAGCCAGGGCTTGGGATGACGGTCGGTGTAGAAACCGATCCACGGTTGCAGCAGTGAAGCGGTGAGCTGGAAGGTCAGGGTGATCAGGCCGACCTGGGTGAAGGTCAGACCATAGGTGGCCTTGAGCATCGGGTAGATCGACGGCAGCACGGCCTGGATCAGGTCATTGATCAGGTGCGCCAGCGCACAGGCGCCGATGACGCGCATGACCAATGGGCTAGCCTGGCTGGCCACCGAAGCGGTGGGTGAGGGTGAACTGAGGGTGGTGGTCGACATGGGCGATCTTCCGGATAAATAACGCGAACTGCGAACGCAAGGCGCAGCCAATTTCAGGGTTCGGCGTTATCCTAGGGGCCTCAAGGGCGCCCGTCTCGCGCAACTCGGGCATGTACCATCGCAAAAAGGGCGTAATGATCAAACCATTAAAGACATTTCTTGCGGAGATCGACCAGGGCGGCTGGAGCGTGCGCAGCAGTGCGACCGACTACCCGGAAAACTGGTTCATCCCACCGCACTCCCATGAAAAGCACCAACTGATCTATGCCATCGAAGGCGTGATGGTGGTGCACTCGGCGCAGAGCCAATGGACGGTGCCGCCGAGCCGTGGCATCTGGATGCCCAGCGGTGAGGTGCACTCGATTCGCTGTGTGGGGGCGATCAAGATGCGCAGCGTTTTCGTGCGCCCTGACCCGAGCCTGGATCTGCCCGCCGAAACCCGGGCGGTGAGTGTTTCCGCGTTGTTGAGCGAGCTGATCAAGGTCTCGGTCGATTTCGACTTTGCCTGTGAGCCGGACTCACGGGAAGCCCGGGTGCTGCGACTGATCCTGGATGAACTGACGATCCTGCCGACCTTGCCGTTGAACCTGCCGCAGCCCGCCGATCAGCGTATCAACCTGATTTGTAGCGCGTTGCAGCTTGATCCCGGGGATGGCTCGACCTTGTCGGACTGGAGCGCCCGCTTGAGCCTCGACGCCAAAACCATCCAGCGCAGGTTTCGCAAGGAAACCGGCATGACCTTCGGCCAATGGCGCCAACAAGCGCGACTGCTGTTGGCGCTGGAACGCATAGCCGTCGGGGAGAAGATCATCGACATCGCCGGGGAGCTGGGATACGACAGCCCCAGCGCGTTCACGACCATGTTCAAGAAACAGTTCGGCAAGACGCCGAGTGATTTTTTCAAGTGAGGCGGCCGCCCGTGGGACGGCCGCTTGACGCATGAATCAGTTCAGGACCCTTGCGGTGTTTCACCTCGCGCCAGTCGGGCATTGATGTCTTCGATGACCGCCGGCAGATCGACGATGGTGTCGATCAGGTAGTGCGGGCGCGAGCCTTCGAACATCTTGACGATGCGGGCCCGCTCACTGTCCAGCCTGTCGGAGGGCAGGGCCTTGTATTGTTCGTAGGTCAAGCCCAGGGCATTACCGGAGCAGGTCAGCGCCACCGTCCACATCCCGGCGGCCCGGCCTTCGAGGATGCCGGGCCAGGTGTCGTCGACCTTGACGCAAGCGGCGACGTCGCTGATCCCCAGGGCAATCACGTTGGCCAAGGCCTGGGCCGGGTAGGGGCGGCCGTTCGGCACCTCGTCGGTGGCCACCACATGGTCGGCCACGTAGCCATTGTGTCGCGCCAGCTCGACCACTTTTTCCATGACCACGGCCGGGTAACCGGAGCAGGAACCGATTTTCAGGCCCTTGTCGCGCAAGGCATCGATGGTGTTCAGCGCGCCGGGAATCAGGGCCGAGTGCAGGGCGATTTTCTCGATCTGCAGCGGCATGAACCGCTCGTACAGTGCGGTGACATCGTCATCGCTCGGCAGGCGGTCAAACACCGCACGGTAGCGTTCGGCGATCTGTGGTTGATTGCACAGGGTGCGGATGTGATCCCACTTGCCCATGCCCATCGGGCCCCGCGCTTCTTCCAGCGAAACGGCGACGCCGAATTCGGCGAAGGCTTCGACGAAAATCTGCGTGGGGGCGAAGGAGCCGAAATCGACAACGGTGCCGGCCCAGTCCAGGACCACGGCTTGCAGTTGGGTCGGTTGTTGGTAGTTCATGGTATTTCTCCATTTTTTGTTGTGGGCAGGCCGTCCCTCCTGTTGCCAGGAAGTAGGCCTATGGATTGCTCAAGGGTGAGACGAAATCAGGTGGCCGGTGTCGGGCTCGAGTCGAACAGCTCCGCGATCATTGGCCGGTTTCGGCGAATGCCCAGGCAGCACAGGTGGTAGTCGATGGAAAACGGGTGATTGACGAAGGTGATCGGTTTGGTGCCGGGGGTTTCTGCGTACTCGACCGCCGAGACGAAACCGATGCCGATACCCTTGGCGATGGCATGCACGATGGCCTCGCGGCTGTTCAACTGCATGACGCAGTTCAGCGCGACGCCCAGGTGCTTGCAGCTTTCCTCCACCAGTTGACGAGTACGGGAGCTTTTTTCCCGCAGCACCCATTTCTCTTCGCTGATCTGCTCGACGTGTACTTCTTTCTGCCGGGCCCATGGATGGTCGTCACGCACCACGGCAATGATCGGGTAGCGCCGGTAAAGCTGCGTGTCAAAACGCTGGTCGAATTCGGACAGGGCCAGGATCGCCACATCGATATCGAAGTTGAACAGGCGATCCAGAGTCTCTTTTTCCGGGGAGAACGAGGTTTCCAGTTCGATGTCCGGGTGCCGTTGCATCAGTTCGTAGGTCAGGTTCATGGCAATCGGCGGCGACACCGCGCCGAGGCGCAGCATGCCGGTCTTGCGTTGCTTGAAACTTTGCAGCAATTGCACGGCTTCATCCTCCTGGCCGAACAGGCCCTGGGTGATCGCGTAGAGCTGGTGCCCAGCGGCACTCATTTCGATAAAGCGGCCGCGGCGGTGGAACAGTTCCACGGAAAACTTCTTCTCCAGGGCATTGACCTGCTCACTGACCGTGGGCTGGCCGACGCTCAAATACTCGGCGGCGAGGGTGAAGCTGCCGGTCTTGGCCACCGCATGAAATGAACGTAGCCACTTGTGGTACTGGTACATAGACGATCCTGTTCCCGAGCCGCTGCCATTGATTCAATCTGTCCAGCCGGGCCATCAACGCCTGATGAACAGCGCCACTGACGCGCTGCAGAGACAGGCAGCGGTGACCACGATGAAGATCAGCGAGGTGTTGCCGGTACTGTCGAGCATACTGCCGATCAGCGGTTCCGCCAGGCCGGCGAACAGGTAGGACGAGAAGTTCATCACCCCGGTCGCGGTGCCGGCGCGCTTGGCGCCCACCAGGTCCGGGCACAACGCCCAGAAGCTGGAAGCGGGGCCGTACACGAAGAAACCGCAGAGGAACAAGGCCACAAGGCCGGTTGCGCTGTGGGGGGCGAGGGTCCACATCCACATACTGGTCGCCGCGCCGAGGAACATGTAGAGCATGATCGCCAGGTACCGTTTGGAGCCGAACAGCTTGTCCGAGATCCAGCCGTTGCTCAGCGCACCGATGGCCATGCCGACGGGAAGGGCCACGGTGATCCATTTCGGATCGATCATGCTGTCGCCGGTCTTCCAGTTGGCACCCAGGAAGTGCACCGGCACCCAGACGATCAAACCGTAGCGGGCGGCGTTCTGGAAACCCAGGGACACGGCGGCGATGATCAGGCGAAAGTTTTTCAGAACAGCCTTGTAACGCTGCGCGGAAGTTTCGACTTCGCCCTGGGCCACTTCATGACTTTTGTCCTCGGCGTTGGCCACACCGGTGTCGGCAGGCGGTTCGAAACCCAGGTCTTGCGGACGCTCGCGGGCCACCAGGTAGAAGATGATGCCGCCCGCCAGCATGAGCAACACGGGCAAGCGGAAGATCCAGCGCCACTCCAGATGCATCACTTCCAGCACGACGATCGAGGTCACGTAAGACAGGACAGAGGCGCAGCCGGCCGCGAACACATAGAAGCCGTAGACCTTGCCGCGTTCGCCCGCGCTCCACCAGTTGGAGATCAGCCGACTGCCCGGTGCCCAGCCCAGTGCCTGGAAGTAGCCATTGATGCCCCAAGGCAAAATCAACGCGGCAAAGTTACTGGCGAAGCTCGTCACCCAGTTGGCGCCGCACGACAGTACCGCGCCCATGGTCATGATGCGTCGGCCACCGAATTTGTCGGCGAGGTTGCCGTTGATGGCCTGGCCAATGGCGTAGGCCCAGAGCATGGCGGCCGATACCCAGCCAAGGTGCTCTTTGGTAAAGCCGAATTCGGCCTGGATACCCGGGATGGCGAAACCGAAGGTCTGCCGTCCGGTGTAGAAAAACAGATAGCAAAACATGGCTGCCAGCAGCATGCGCCACTGGGCGACGCGAAACGATGCGGTGTGTACGGCGAGACCTGGCATGGTTTGGGCACGATTCATGATCTTTTCCTTATTCTTGTTCGTTCCCTGCGAGTTGCATCGCAGGGTGCACTCTTTTTCAGGTGCAGCAGGAAATCGTCGCGGCTCGTTACGCCGCTGGCAGTGTAGTGTCTTTGGGGGCTGGCGAGCCCTAGGCCGCTCGTGAGCCGATGAAGTTCTTGCCGCGTGCGCCCTGCAGGGCGAAATCGATCATGGTTTGGGCCTCTTCGGCCGTCACGCCGTAGTCGGCGAACTCGGTTTTCACCTCCAGGCTGTGCAGGAAGGCACGCAAACGGGCCTGGGCTTTATCCAGGTCTGGCCCGAAAACCCGTTGCAGGGTCTTGTCCCGCGTTGCGTCGTGGCCCCAGGCAAGGCCCAGAACCAGTGGCAGGGTGAAGGAGCAGGCAATGCCGTGGGGCAGGCCGTAGCGCAAGGTCATCTCATAGGAAATGGAGTGGGCCAGTGCGGTCTTGGTGTTGGAGAACGCCATGCCGGCCTTGAGTGCGGCGAGGGCCATTCGTGAGCGCAGTTCCTGGCTGGACAGGTCACGCCGCAGCATGGGCAGGCATTCGAGGATGTCCTCGATGGCAGAGATGGCGAAGGTGTCGGAAAGCGGATTGGCGTTGATGTTCCAGATCGACTCCAGTGCGTGGGACAGTGCATCCAGCCCGGTGGAAACGGTGACGCTGGCCGGCACCGTGAGCATCAATTGCGGATCGATGATCGCGACGCGCGGCCAGGTGCAGTCCAGATGCAGCGAGTACTTCTTGTGGTTGGCAGCATCCCAGATCGTCGCCCAGGGCGTGACCTCACTGCCGGTGCCTGCCGTGGTCGGGGCCGCGATCAGCTGTTTACTGCGAACCGGAACGAAGGGTTTACCGCTTGCCAGCAAGGCCAGCAGTTCATCGAAGCGGCCTGACTCGGTGCCGACAATCAGCGCCTTTGCCGTGTCGATCGCACTGCCGCCACCGACGGCAATCACCGCATGGCATTCGCCGGCCTCTTGCCAGAAACGTTCATAGGTCGCGCGAAGTTGCGCGACATCGGGATTGGGCTGGACATCTTCGATCACGTAGACCAGGCGGTCGCCCAGCAGCGCTTGAAGGCGATCCACCAGCCCCAGGCCACGGGCTTCGGGAAAGGTCACGACGGCAACGTTCTGGTGTTCGGTGATGGCGGCAAGCTCTTGCAGGCTGCCCCAGCCGAAGCGGGTATCCACTGGATTGTGAAATCGGGCGGTCATGGCGGGTCCTTGGTTTTTGTTGTTGGAAGTGACGCCATGCTCGCGGTCCACGGACCACTGCACAAATCGATAATTCGCAGGTTTGAATCGGCTGGGCCGATAATGGCCGGTAGCTGATGCTTCGCTTTTTCAATCCCAATAAAGAAACTACCTAGAACACTGCGGCAAATGCCGTTGCCGATGGGGTTCGTCTCAATATCCCGCTGGCGGGGGCTGCCCTAGGCTGTGTGCTTTTGGCAAACCGGTGGGCGGAGTCGCTATGCGTTTATTTGAACTGATCACTTTTACCGTGCGGGTGCGCACAGTGACTGATGCGCTGGTACGCATCGAGGCAGAGTTGGCGAAGCCGGAAGTCGGCGGGGTGTTGATGGGCTGCTGGGCCTCGGAAATCGGTCAGTTGAACCAGATCGCCGTGCTGCGCGGCTACGCCGACGAACACCTGAGGCAAGCGGAGCGCGAGCGTTTCCTGTTGGGGGGTGGGGCGTTTGGCATCAACGAGTTGATCACCGATCTGCGCATCGAAAACTACACGCTGTTTCCCTTCCTCGAACCCTTGAGCGCGGGGCCGCACGGTCCATTCTACGAACTGCGCGTCTACGACCTGGTCAGCAGCGGGTTGCAGCCCACCCTCGACGGCTGGAGCAAAGCCATCGAAGCGCGAACCGCTGAATCGTATTCGCCGGTTTACGCGGCGTTCTACGCCACCGACGGCGCACTGCCACGCTATCTGCACATCTGGCCGTGGACCACCCTGGAGCAGCGCCTGCAAGTGCGCACCCAGACGGTCGCCGACGGCGTCTGGCCGCCGGAAAACTCCGGCCCGCAACTGCGCGACATGCGCTCGACGATCTACCTGCCCGCGACGTTCTCGCCCTTGCAATGACCCGGGTGTGGCTCGATCGGGGGCCTCAGAAACGATCCAGCCGGTACGAGGCCGTCGCTGGCAGTTCAAGGCATCGACCGGTTTCACTCCGCGTCAGTACCGCCAGGCCACCGGTCACGAGCAGCCGTCCGGCCTGGATTAGCGACGGACCGCCAATGGCCCTGTAAACTGTCCGCGCAAAGGCGCCAGCCTCACCCCTTCAAGCAAGAGAGTCCTCATGGCAAACCACGACCTGACCTTTACCCCCGATCCCGATGCGGATTCGATTTCCTCCGACGTCGTCGGTTTCGGCGGCGTGCTGGTCTCCACCCAGATCCCCACCCGCGCCGACGGCAGCCTGGAGCTGGGCGACATCACCCTGCAAAGCGAATGCACCCTGCAAGCGCTGAAGGTCGCGCTGGAGCGCGCCGGCAGTTCCATGGACCGCGTGATGCACCTGACCATCTACCTCACCGACATGGCCGACCGCGCCGCGTTCAACGAAGTCTACAAGCGCTACTTCGCCAAGCCATGGCCGGTGCGTGCCGCTGTCGGGGTTGCCTCGTTGGCGGTGGAAGGCATGCGCGTGGAAGTGACCGCGATGGCGGCCAAGGCCTGACTGGAGCGACACACAAAACCCTGTGGGAGCGAGGCAGGCCGGGCCTGCCCGAAACGCCACCCGGCAGCATTCGGGTGCCGGTCAGGCGTTTCGCCGCTACAATGCACGCCTCGACCGTGACAGCCTGACTAAAAAAATATTATGTCCCTGCCCAAACATCACCTGGAATTGCTCAGCCCTGCCCGCGATGTCGCCATCGCCCGCGAGGCCATCCTGCATGGCGCCGATGCCATCTACATCGGCGGCCCGAGCTTCGGCGCCCGCCACAACGCCTGCAACGAAGTGAGCGATATCGCCGAACTGGTGGAATTCGCCCGTCGCTACCACGCCCGGGTGTTCACCACCATCAATACCATCCTGCACGACAACGAACTGGAGCCGGCCCGCAAGCTGATCCACCAGTTGTACGACGCCGGCGTCGATGCGCTGATCGTCCAGGACCTGGGGGTGATGGAGCTGGACATTCCGCCGATCGAACTGCACGCCAGTACCCAGACCGACATCCGCACCCTGGAGCGGGCGAAGTTCCTCGATCAGGCCGGTTTCTCGCAATTGGTGCTGGCCCGCGAGCTGAATCTCCAGGAGATCCGCGCCATCGCCGACGAAACCGACGCGGCCATCGAGTTCTTTATCCATGGCGCGTTGTGCGTGGCGTTTTCCGGTCAGTGCAACATTTCCCACGCGCAAACCGGGCGCAGCGCCAACCGTGGCGACTGCTCCCAGGCCTGCCGTCTGCCGTACACCCTCAAGGACGAAAAGGGTGGGGTAATCGCCTACGAAAAGCACCTGCTGTCGATGAAGGACAACAACCAGAGCGCCAACATCCGCGCCCTGGTCGAGGCCGGCGTGCGTTCGTTCAAGATCGAGGGCCGCTACAAGGACATGGGCTATGTGAAAAACATCACCGCCTACTACCGCCAGCGCCTCGACGCCGTGCTCGAAGACCGCCCGGACCTGGCCCGCGCCTCCAGCGGCCGTACCGCGCACTTCTTCCTGCCCGACCCGGAAAAAACCTTCCACCGTGGCAGCACCGATTACTTCGTCACTGACCGCAAGATCGATATCGGCGCCTTTGACTCGCCGACCTTCACCGGTCTGCCGGTGGGTGTGGTCGAGAAAGTCGCCAAGCGTGACATGCAGGTCGTGACGCACGAACCGCTGTCAAACGGCGACGGCCTCAACGTGCTGGTCAAGCGTGAAGTGGTGGGTTTCCGCGCCAACATCGCCGAACCCAAAGGCGAGTTCGAGGAGGACGGCGAGAAGCGTTATCGCTATCGCGTCGAGCCCAACGAGATGCCGGAGGGGATGTACAAGCTACGCCCCAACCATCCGCTGAATCGCAATCTCGATCACAACTGGCAACAGGCGCTGCAAAAGACCTCCGCCGAGCGTCGCATCGCCCTGAACTGGGTCGCTCGCCTGCGTGAAGAGCAGCTGGAACTGACCGCTACCAGCGAAGAAGGCATCAGCGCCAGCGTCACCCTGGCTGGCCCCTTCGGTGCCGCCAACAAGCCGGAGCAGGCGCTGGAGCAATTGCAGGATCTGCTCGGCCAACTGGGTACCACGCAGTACCACGCCATCGACATCAAGCTGGACGCGCCGCAGGCGTACTTCATCCCGAACTCGCAGCTCAAGGCCTTGCGCCGTGAAGTGATTGAAGCCTTGACCGAAGCGCGGATCGCCGCCCACCCGCGTGGCAGCCGCAAGGCCGAGACCACGCCGCCGCCGGTGTACCCGGACTCGCACCTGTCGTTCCTGGCCAACGTCTACAACCAGAAGGCCCGGGACTTTTATCATCGCCATGGCGTCAAGCTGATCGACGCGGCCTACGAGGCCCACGAGGAAACCGGCGAGGTGCCGGTGATGATCACCAAGCACTGCCTGCGTTTCTCCTTCAACCTGTGCCCGAAACAGGCCAAGGGCGTGACTGGCGTGCGCACCAAGGTCGCACCGATGCAATTGATCCACGGCGATGAAGTGCTGACGCTGAAGTTCGACTGCAAGCCTTGTGAAATGCACATCATCGGCAAGATGAAGGGCCACATCCTCAACCTGCCGCAACCGGGCAGCGTGGTCGGTCACATCAGCCCCGAAGACCTGCTCAAGACCATCCCGCGCGCGCCGCACTGAGTGACCGGTGAGTGCGCCGCAACGGCGCGCTCACCTGTTCCAGCTTGAAACCTGCTTTTGCTGAAGTCTGGACGCTGGCGATAAACCTGGAGCCGGCGGTCGACACTATCCGCAGGTGTCGGCGACGGCCTTTTCAGCGCGTTTGAATTCCTGTTTGACGTCAGTGGGGATGCGTTGCTTTTTCAGTTCCTGACCGAGGAAGGGTTGTTCGCCTCGGGACTGGACCTCTGCGTCCTCGGCGGTTATCTGCGCTTCGATGGCAGCGGCGTGCTTGTCGATGACGGCATCGACCTCGGCTTCATTTTTGGCCGTATCGAGCGCTAAAACCAACTGGCCGGCCTCGGCTTTTTCGGCTTCGGCATAGGCTTCGACCGTCAACCCGGAGGCCAGGGCTCGCGCCTGGGTTTCCAAGCCATTCAGGCGTTCCCGGGCGGCCTTGCAGACCGCTTCCTGTCGCTGGTTCTGGATGTGTTCCCAGGTGTTCAACCCATAAATCGCGGTCCCGAGTACCAGAAGGGTTGCAGCGGCCCCCATTAATTTGCCTTTCACTTTTGGCGCCCTCAAATGGCAAGGGAAGGGTGTTGCATAAACGATTCCCGATTCAATTCGAGTAAAGAAAAGCGTAGCAGAGCTGTTCGGGCTGAATGTGCGCCGATAACTCCCCGAGATCCGGCTCAACACTAAGCGCCTGTTTTAACGAACAATTTTTTTTGTTGGGGCTTCCCAGGCGAGGAAAAAGTTGGTAAATTTGCGCCCACTCTTGCAGCGGCCCTCAGGGAGCCCGTCACGCAAGCAGGCAACAGGTCCTGTTGCCACTCAAGAAAGCGAGTGCCAGGCACTCATCGCAACAGATACAGGGGCGTCGCCAAGCGGTAAGGCAGCAGGTTTTGATCCTGCCATGCGTTGGTTCGAATCCAGCCGCCCCTGCCATTTTTTATTCCTGCCTAATCAGATAACACTCGACCGACGGTAATTATTCGTCGATTCGTTGTTTTTTTGCCTTCCGTTCCCCCCCGTCGCACTGGTACCGCTACCGAAAGCGCTCCGGGATGGCCTCGGCAAACGGATACAAGGAAAAATACGGCCTTGCCTCGTCGATCACCCGTTTGACCGAGGGTCTTTGGGTCAGCCTGTCGAAATAAGCACTCAAGTGGCGATGATCGTCGGGAAAGGGTACGAGGGTGCTCGCGTAGAACAGCGCCGGCGCGGCGGCGCAATCGGCCATGCTGAAGGCGGGGCTGGCTGCCCAGGTGTTTGCGGCCAGCTGACGTTCAAGCATGCCGTACGCCGTCATCAGTGCGGCGCGTTCGCGGGTCAGGTCGCCTTTTGCGGCATTGATTCGGTCAGCGACGATCTTCTGCATCGGCACCTGGACGTGCAGGTCGAAAAAGCGATCCCACAGGCGCACCTCCAGCGCGTTTTCCCAATCGTCCGGAATCAGGCGTGCCTGGCGGGGATGAAGCCGGTCCAGGTACTCAATGATCACACTCGACTCCGGCACATCCTTTTGCCGGGCGTGATCGCGCAGCACCGGAAACTTGCCGATTGGCCACAGCGCCTGAAGCTCGGCCCGGTCAGCCTCGTTGCCCAGGTCTATGATCCTTTTTTCAAACTCGATTTCCAGTTCATAGAACGCGATCAGCGCTTTGTGGCAGAACGACGAGAGCGGATGGAAATAAAGAGTCAGCGGCATCCTTCAATTCCTCGGTGAGATGAAAACCAGTTGATTATCCGTCGCCATCCGCCAATGCGCGAGGTGCTCCAGCCTGATGTCCGGCGCCTGCTGTTCGGGTTAGAGTACAAGTCTCTGGCCTGAACTTCAGGTATGCCACGTTTAGGGTCAAATCGCCATGCACCAGATCGGACTCATTGTTTACCCCGGTTTCCAGGTTCTGGGCCTGGCCATGTGTGCCGCCTTCGAGTTTGCCAACAGCGCCGGTGACGAGCCGTTGTACCGCATCGCCTTGCTGTCCGAGCCGGGTGGCCTGGTGCAAACGTCCGCCGGTTTTGCTGTGCAGACCGAAGCGTTCGACCAGCGCGGGTTCGATACGCTGCTGGTGATGGGCGACAACCTGATCCGCCCGACCACGCCGGGCATGCTGGAGTTTCTGCGCCGCGCCAGTCTCGGCACCCGGCGTCTGGGCTCGATTTGCACGGGGGCGAATGCGTTGGCGGAGGCCGGTTTGCTCGACGGTCGGCGGGCGACCACCCATTGGGCGCATGTGCCGGCCTTTCGCAAGGCGTACCCGAACGTGAAGGTCGAGGAAGACCGGATCTTCATCAACGATGGCCACCTGTGGACGGCTGCCGGCATGAGCGCGTGCGTGGACCTGGCTTTGGCGCTGGTGGAGAACGATCTGGGCGTCGACATTGCACGCAAGGTAGCGCGGCAATTGGTGGTGTACCACCGGCGTTCCGGCGGGCAGTCGCAGTTTTCGGTGATGCTGGAACTGGCCCCCAAGACCGATCGCATACAGGCCGCGCTGAACTACGCCAAGCAGAATCTCAAGTCGGCGTTGTCGGTCGAGGAACTGGCCAGCGCGGCCAATCTCAGCCCTCGGCAATTCAGCCGGGTGTTTCATGCCGAAACCGGCCAGTCTCCGGCCAAGGCCATCGAAAGCCTGCGGGTCGAGTCGGCCCGGTTGATGATGGAAACCGGACGGCACTCCATCGATGTGGTGGCGACGGACACCGGCTTTGGTGATCGGGAGCGTATGCGCCGTGCGTTTATTCGGGCGTTCGGGCAGCCGCCACAGGTGATTCAGCGTGCCAGTCGGGGCTGAATCATGATGTCTTTAAAGGTGGTGTATATGACATTCAGGACTTTATATTATTGTCGTAATCTGGATCTCGTTGAAACGTATCCCTCAATGAGATCACCGCCATGACCCTCGTCAAAGCCGCCGCCGTACAAATCAGTCCTGTTCTTTACAGCCGTGAAGGCACCGTCGACAAAGTGGTGCAGAAGATTCTCGAACTCGGTGAACAGGGTGTGCAATTCGCCGTGTTCCCGGAAACCCTGGTGCCGTACTACCCGTACTTTTCCTACGTACAGTCGCCGTTCGAAATGGCCGCCGAACACCTCAAGCTGCTGGATCAGGCGGTCACCGTGCCTTCGGACGCCACCGATGCCATCGGCGCTGCGGCCAGGCAAACGGGGATGGTCGTGTCCATCGGCGTCAACGAGCGCGATGGCGGCACGCTGTACAACACGCAGTTGCTGTTCGATGCCGACGGCTCGCTGATCCAGTATCGCCGCAAGATTTCCCCGACCTACCACGAGCGCATGATCTGGGGCATGGGCGACGGCTCCGGTCTGCGGGCCATCGACAGCGCGGTAGGGCGCATCGGGCAACTGGCCTGCTGGGAGCACTTCAACCCGCTGGCCCGTTATGCCTTGATGGCCGATGGCGAACAGATCCATGCGGCGATGTACCCGGGGTCGTTTGCCGGTCCCCTGTTCGCCGCGCAAATGGAAGTCAGCATTCGCCAGCATGCCCTGGAGGCCGCGTGTTTTGTGGTCAACTCGACGGCGTGGCTGTACCCCGAACAACAGGCGCAGATCATGGCCGACACCGGTTGCGCCATCGGCCCGATTTCCGGCGGTTGCTATACCGCGATCATCAGCCCGGATGGCACGGTCCTGGGTTCGTTGCAGGAAGGTGAGGGCGAGGTGATTGTTGATCTCGACATGAGCCTGATCGACAAGCGCAAACGCATGATGGATTCCCGCGGCCACTACAGCCGCCCGGAACTGCTGAGCCTGCTGATCGACCGCACCCCGCAATCCCATGTGCATGAACGCAGCGCGCATCCGAAGCTGGCCGAACAGACCGGGCTGGAAGAAGTGATGGGTTAGTTCCGGGCAAACAAAAAGGGGACTTCATGGAAGTCCCCTTTTTGTTTGTCCGCCTTGCAGCTTTCGTTTCAGCGACGCCAGATGAAACGAGCCAGCAGCGCATCGATGCTGAACTTGCCGGCTCCCGACAGCAGCAGCGGGGTGAGGGCCACAAGGTAGATCAAGGGCAGCTTGAAGTTGCCGTAACCCTTGTTGCTGATGGCATAGCCTTGGGCGAGTTCGCTGAGACTGTGCCAGTCGGCGGGCCAATGGACGGCGGCGGTTGCGACGAGGGTCACCACCATCAGGCTCAGCGCCGAAAAACGTGTGCCCAGGCCCACCAGCAAGGCCAAGGCGAAGATCAGTTCGGCCCACATCGACAGTTCCCAGTTCAGCGTCGCTGGAAGGCGGTCGAACGGAAACGGGAAGCGTGCCTGGATATCGGCGAACCAATTCTCGCCGTTGAATTTTTCCAGGCCGGACTCGAGGAATTCCCAGGCGAGGAACACCCGCAGCGCCAAGGGGGCAACCCAGCCGCCGGCACGGTCGAGGTTCAGGTGCAGGCCTTTGACGGCCGAAGAAATGGAGGTGCTCATGGACGTTGCTCTCTTTCAGGTCAGGGCGGCGGGGCAACGGCATGCCCCGTGAGTTGAGCGCTTTGATCGGCGTGGCCAATCGACAGGCGTATTTCATCAACGGGGTGTATCTGCGGTGTGTCGTTGTGGCGGGGTTTTGAGTGCGGGGTGTGTCTGGGGCGGGGCTGTATACATTGAGATACGTAACCATGGTTTTTTTCATCCAATGCACAACCAGGGTGGGAGCGGGCTTGCTCCGGGCGGCGTTCCGACGAATACGGTGTGTCAGGCACCATCAACGTGGCTGAAGTACCGTATTCGCGAGCAAGCCCGCTCCCACAGGGGATCACCGGTGCGAAGCGTGACGCTCCAGGGAAATTGCTATACATTTTCCGGCCGCCCACAGCATGGTGATACTGCTTCATGTCTCTCGCGCTCGAACGTCTAGTCGCTGGCACGCCAATCCCTTTCGCCGGTAATCGTGTCACTGTCGTCAGCCCCGAACTGGCGCAACGCTTCCAGCCCGGTGACCACCTGCTGGTGGAGCAGGTCAGTGGCGAGTTGCTGCTGATCCCCGTGGCGGACCAGCAAGCGGCCAACGTTGCGATCGAGCGCGCCCAGGCGGCGTTTACCGCGCTGTCGGCGGTGTCTGACCAGGCGGTCAGCGCCTTCTTCGACCTGTTTGCCCAGCGCCTGGAAACCGCGGAATGCTGGGCCTTGATCGAAGCCGCCAACCTCGCCGACATCGAACGGGCCAAGGCGCGCGGTCGCTCGACCACCCGGTTGCTGGCCGATGAGCGCATGCGTCGCGACATGATCGCCGGCCTGCGCGCCTGGCGTGATGCGGCGGCCAGCCGTGGCAAGGTGATCAGTAGCGTCGAGCACGATGGCTGGAAGGTCGAGCAAGTGGTCTCGCCGCTGGGCATCGTCGCGTTCGTCTTCGAAGGCCGGCCGAATGTGTTTGCCGACGCGGCCGGTGTATTGCGCACCGGCAACACCGCCGTGCTGCGCATCGGCAGTGATGCGTTGGGCACCGCCCAGGCGATCGTCACCCATGCACTGAACCCTGCATTGAGCGATGCCGGCTTGCCGGCCGGTGCGGTGTCGCTGGTGGAAAGTGTCAACCACGCCGCCGGTTGGGCGATGTTCGCTGACCGGCGCCTGTCATTGGCGGTGGCCCGTGGTTCGGGTCGCGCCGTCAGCCAGTTGGGCAGCATCGCGCAGCAGGCCGGCACGGCGGTCAGCCTGCACGGTACCGGTGGCGCGTGGCTGATCGCCAACGCCGATGCCGACGCCCCACGCTTTGCCGCCGTGGTGCGCAACTCCCTGGACCGCAAGGTCTGCAACACCCTGAACGTCTGCCTGATTCACCGCGACCGCGCCGCTGAACTGGTGCCGCTGTTCCTCGACGCACTCAAGCAGGCCGGCACCGCACGGGGGCAGGGCTGCAAGCTGCACATCGTCGAAGGCAGCGAGTCGCACCTGCCGCAAGACTGGCTGGCTGCAACGGTCCAGGTGTACCGCGCCGAAGGCTATCAGAGCGAGGCGCAGGCCGAGCCGTTGCCGGAAGACCAATTGGGCCGTGAGTGGGAGTGGGAAGAAACCCCGGAAGTCAGCCTGAAGATCGTCGACGACCTGGACGATGCCATTGCCTTGTTCAATCGCTACAGCCCGCAATTCACGGTGTCGCTGATCAGTGAAAGTGCCGAGGCTCAGGAGCGTTTCTACAGCGCGGTCAACGCGCCTTTTGTCGGTAATGGCATCACCCGTTGGGTCGACGGCCAGTACGCGCTGAACAAGCCGGAGCTGGGGCTTTCGAACTGGGAGAGCGGGCGCCTGTTTGCTCGCAGTGCGATTCTCTCCGGCGATGGCGTGTTCACCATTCGTAGCCGCATGACCCAGGTTGATCTGGGCGTCAAGCGCTGAACCTTGTGGGAGCAGGCTCGCTCCCACATCTGGTTTTCGTTCCAGCATAAAAAAGGCCTGCTCCTTATCGGGAGCAGGCCTTGTTTATCAATAAGTCAGTAATGACTCATTCAATTAGTAGAACCGGTCAATCACCCGAACTTCGTTCTGGTTCTGCATCGAGGCCCAAGCCTGCTTCAGGGTTTGCAGAACATTACCGATGAAGTCCTTGTCGGCGGCGGCTTTCTTGCCGACATAGCCCTGGCCGCGACGGTACATCTTCAGTCGGGCCAGCAGGTTCTGGTTGTTCTGGTCGAACTCTGCTTCATGGGCGTGCGGCGACAGGCAGTCGATATGAACCTGGCCACACTTGCTGATCCAGAGAATATGGTTGTCGTGGCTGTCTTTCTTTGCAGCGAAGATACGAGCCAGTTCATCGATAGTTGGTTGATTGTTCAGATTCATCATAAAGCCCCTTGACCAATTGGTGATCTTTCAAAGTTGGTTCGCTAATACAGGTAGCCCATCGGTTAGTTGATCCCTGGCACCGAAACCAGGACGTCAGCGTTCGACCGCCTTATCGGGCGGGGTCCTGCGTCTGTTGCATGTAGTTGTGTTGAATAACTGCTACGCAATAGCGTCACAACGAAGAGAAGCGGCGAAAACCTTAAGGCCACTGCCGACGTTTTCAGGGTCGGCCACAAGCTTCATGAGGATTGCTCGCCAAGTCTTCTCGCCCTTGTACTGGACGTTCAGGCCAGGTCAGCTTCTTCAATCTGCCTTGTGGGCAGCGTGTATCCGGGAAAAACAGCTCGGCGGTCAGACGAGCTTGCTCAAACGTGTTGCCTGTACTCCCGATCGGGGAGACGTCTGCATCATGCAAGGGCAAATCGGAGGCGTCAACGGTTTTGTAGTGAATATTTTCAGTCACTACATATTGTCGGACAAAGCTGTTGGGAATTAGCGCGGGGGGCGAGGTCGTGTCGGTCAGGACGACAAAGGCGGACACTCAAAGCGGTAAAAAGTGCAGGAATGACCGTCTACCAGCTGTTGATGCAAGGTGAACCCGTCAACGCCGAGCCCCGGCATCACGGCGGCCCAGAACAAGCGTGCTGACTGGTTCGCCTCTATGTGGAAAATCTGCCATTGACCGGGGAATTGACTCAAGAGGGTGGAAACGACAAATCGCGCGACACCCCGGCCACGGAAGCGTCGACTGACAAACAGATAGCCGATGTTGTAGTCGGCACCGGGTAGATGGACCTGGTTATCCACGGTCACGAAGCCGGCCAGTTCACCGTCGACCTTGATCAGGAATGGTCGGGTGGCCGGGTTTCGCCAGTAGTCGGGCATGGGAAGGATGTTGAACACACCGTATTCACCCAGTTTCAGCGGCAACCATTCACTGAAGTCGTAGGTGTAGAACTGCATCAGGTTCTCGATGGTTTCCAGTTCATCGCGTTGGGCGGCGTGCAGTTCTATCGAAGGCATACGGGTTGGCTCCAGTTACGCCGGGGCAGGTACACCCTTCATTATGGTTGGCCACAAGGTTCGGTGTCGGGTTCAGGTTTTGCTTGCCGGTTTTGCCCTGCGCTTGGTGCCGCTCGCTGCTTTGCGCGGGGCGGCTTTACGTTTTTTCTTCCAGGGGGCTGCGGCGGAGCCACCGGGCGGTGGGCCGCTGATGGTCAGGCTCAGCCCGGCACAGCGACTGACCTGCTTGCTCATCCAGGCGGCCTGTTTGGTGACGAACTCTTCCAGGCTCATTTCCCCGCTTTGCACCATGTCCAGGGCCTGTTCCCAGATCGCTGTGGTGCCCGGATCGGCGATGGCTCGCGGCACGGCGTCGATCAGGCTGAACGCGGCCGGCGTCGCGGCCAGGGCCTTGCCGGTCTTGACCAGGTACCCACGGTCGAGCAGGCCCTGGATGATCGACGCACGGGTCGCTTCGGTGCCGATGCCGGTGGTGTCCTTGAGTTTTTGCTTGAGCAGCGGGTCTTCCACCAGTTTGGCGACATTCTTCATGGCCTTGATCAGGTCGCCTTCCGTGAACGGCTTTGGCGGTTGCGTCCAGAGGTCCTTGAAGTGCACGCCGGCCACTGCGCAGTCGATGCCTTCGGCCAGTTTGGGCAGTGTCTGCGGTGCCGGGGCTTCGCGCCCCTTGGCCGGAGCCAGTGCTTCGGGCAGGGCGCGTTTCCAGCCCGACTCGATGATCTGCTTGCCGACAGCGCGCAGGGCCTCGCCAGCACAGTCGAAGTCGGCCTGGGTGCGATCGTATTCGTGATTGGGCAGGAACTGCGCCAGATATCGGGCGCGGATCAGGGTGTAGACCGCACGCTGTTTGCCCGCCAGGCGTTCGAGGTTCTTCGCCGCCGCCGTGGGGATGATGCCGTGGTGCGCGCTGACCTTGGCATCGTTCCAGGCCCGTGAGCGCCGTTGCGGATCAAGGTGATCGTGCAAGGTGTTCAACGCCGGATCGGCCTGGCGCAACGCCGCCAGAATGGCCGGTGCCTCGCTGTGCTGGCTGAGGGGCAAGTAGCCGCAATCACTGCGTGGATAGGTGATGACTTTGTGGGTTTCGTACAGCGCCTGGGCGATGTCGAGGGTTTCCTGGGCGCCGAGGCCGAGCTTCTTCGAGCAGACCTCCTGCAGGGTGCCCAGGTCGAACGGCAGCGGGGCCACTTCGCGCATCCGTTCGGTGCGCAGCTTGATCACCCGCGCACTGGCCGCGCCGCTCATGGCGGCCGCCGCTTGTTGCGCCAGCGCCTGATTCAGACAGCGGTCCTGATCGTCGCAAAGCTCCGATGCTGCGCGCCATTGCGCGGTGAACGCGGTGCCGTTGTGCAGCAGTTGCACGTCGATGGCCCAATAGGGGACGGGCACAAAGTCGGCGATGCTGCGATCGCGATCCACCACCAGGCGCAAGGTCGGCGTTTGCACCCGGCCGACCGGTAACACGCCTTGATAGCCAGACTGGCGCCCCAGCAAGGTGAACAGCCGACTCATGTTCATGCCGATCAGCCAGTCGGCCCGGGAACGCCCCAGGGCCGAGTGATAGAGGCTGAAGGTCTCGTTCCCCGGTTTTAGGGCCGCGAGGGCCTTGCGGATGGACGCATCGTCCAGCGCCGACAGCCAGAGGCGGCGGATCGGCCCGCGATAGCGGCAATGCTCCACCAGTTCCCGGGCAATCATTTCGCCCTCGCGGTCGGCGTCCGTGGCAATGATCAGTTCGGACGCTTCACCGAGCAGGCGCTTGACTGCCTTGTACTGGCTGGCGGTACGCGGCTTGACGGTCATTTTCCATTTTTCGGGAATGATCGGCAGGTCCGCCAGCACCCAACGCTTGTAGCGCGCGTCGTAGGCATCCGGCGGTGCGGTTTCCAGCAGGTGGCCGATGCACCAGGTCACCGTGACGTCCGTTCCCAGCCAGCAGCCATCGCCCCGGCGCCGGGCGCCGAGGACTGCCGCAATGTCTTTGGCCTGGGAAGGTTTTTCACAGAGGTACAGCCGCATAACCACCATCGTCGATCAATATGCCAAGGGTGCACAGAATGGCGCTTGATGGACGATGGAGCAATCTTTATCTGTATGGATGTACAGCTTGGTGTGTCGCTCCCGTTCGGCTGCGAAGCAGTCGCGAGGGTAAAACTTGGGTTATACCTGATAAATCGTGGTTTCAGCTTTTTTGGGGCTGCTGCGCAGCCCATCGCGGGCAAGCCACGCTCCCACATCGATTTGCAGGTCCATCACCGTCATGAGGAACGTTTTCCATGAAAAGCTCCGGTCCTAGCCCTGTCATCACCATCGCCGAGCAGCCTGGCTGTCTGCTGGTGAAATTTCACGGTATTCAAGTGGCCGCCTCGGCGCGAGCCCTGGTGTTGCTGGAGGCCAACTACCCGCCGGTGTACTACGTGCCGCGAGAGGACATCGACGAGAAGTATTTCGCCCGCACCGACCACACCAGCTATTGCCCGTACAAGGGCGATGCCAGCTATTTCAGCCTGCAGGTGCCGGGGCATGAAAGCGCCAACGCGGTGTGGAGTTACGAAGATCCCAAGGTGTCGGTGGAGCAAATCCGTGGATACCTGGCGTTCTACCCGGATCAGGTGAAGTTCGAGTTGCTTGATGCCGAGGTTTGATCGGAATTGATCGCCGCGACGAGGGAGCCAACTCCCTCGTCGCCATGCATTACCTCAGTTCTTGTCGAGATCCACGTTGCGCGTCTCACGCAGGCAAATCATCCCCACCACCAGGCTCACCCCGGTGATCACCACCGGGTACCACAGCCCGTAGAAGATGTCCCCGGTGTACACCACCAACGCGAACGACACGGTCGGCAGGAAACCGCCGAACCAGCCGTTGCCGATGTGGTAGGGCAGGGACATCGAGGTGTAGCGGATGCGGGTCGGGAACAGTTCGACCATCAACGCCGCCAGCGGGCCGTAGCACATCGCGGAGATGATGATCAGCGCGACGATCAGCGCCACGATCATCGGCTTGTTGATCTGCTGCATGTCCGCCTGTTGCGGGTAACCGGCGAGGGTCACGGCACCGCGCAGGGCGGCTTCGTCGAAACCATCGATCTTCACGTCACCGACGCTGACCTGCACGTCACTGCCGGCCGGGGCCGCTGCGCTCTGGTAGGGCAGGCCCTGCTTGACCAGGAAGGTCTTGACCTTGTCGCACGGGCTGTCGAATTTCGCCTTGCCCACCGGGTCGAACTGGAAGGTGCAGGTGGCCGGGTCGGCCATCACGGTGATCGGTGCCTGGCGGCTGGCCTGGTCGATGGCCGGGTTGGCGTAGTGGGCCAGGGTCTTGAAGATCGGGAAGTACAGCGCGGTGGCCAGCAGCAGGCCGATCATCAGCACCGGTTTACGCCCGACCTTGTCCGACAGCCAGCCGAAGAAAATGAAGAACGGCGCACCGATGGTCACGCTGACAATCAGCAGACCGTTGGCCACCGCCGGGTCCATTTTCAGGAACTGGGTGAGGAAGAACAGCACATAGAATTGCGCGGCGTAGAAGGTCACCGCTTGTCCGGCATTGATGCTGAACAGCGCGATCAACACCACCTTGAGGTTTTCCCATTTGCCGAAGGAGTCGCGAATTGGCTGTTTGCACAGCTTGCCTTCTTCTTTCATTTTCACGAAAGCCGGCGACTCGTGCAGGCTCATACGAATCCAGGTCGAGATGCCCAGCAGCACGATGGAAAACAGGAACGGAATACGCCAGCCCCAGACTTCGAACTGATCGCCGGTGAAGTAGCGGCAGCCCAGCACCACCAGCAGCGACAGCAGCAGGCCCAGGGTCGCGGTGGATTGAATCCAGCTGGTGTGGAAGCCACGCTTGCCGATGGGCGCGTGCTCGGCGACATAGGTCGCGGCGCCGCCGTATTCACCGCCCAGGGCCAGGCCCTGGAGCATGCGCAGCACCACGAGGATGATCGGCGCGGCGATGCCGATGCTGGCGTAGGTCGGCAGCAACCCGACGCAGAACGTCGCCAGGCCCATGAGGACGATGGTGGCGAGGAAGGTGTACTTGCGCCCGATCATGTCCCCCAGCCGCCCGAACACCAGCGCGCCGAACGGCCGGACGATGAAGCCGGCGGCGAAGGCCATCAGCGCAAAGATAAACGCCGTGGTGTCGTTGACCCCGGCGAAGAACTGCTTGCTGATCACCGCCGCGAGGGCGCCATAGAGGAAAAAGTCATACCACTCGAAGACCGTCCCGAGGGACGAGGCGAAGATGACTTTCTGGGTTTCCTGGCTGGTGCCCGCGCTGCGCACGGCTTCCAGGGTTTGAACGTTCTCTGACATACCGGTATCCCTCACAGTGATTGTTTTTGTTGTTCCACTGGTGCTGCGTGTTCCATTTCAGGGGTAATGCTCAGTGTCCGTGAATCTAATGAAGTTCCTGTGGGAGCGGGCTTGCTCGCGAAAGCGGTGGATCATTCACATTGATGTTGAATGACACGACGTCTTCGCGAGCAAGCCCGCTCCCACAGGGTTGGTGTTTACAGATGGGGCCAGGATCATCTGCGCAGCCTTCTCGGCAATCATCAACGTCGGCGAGCAGGTGTTGCCCGAAGTGATGCGCGGCATGATCGAGGCGTCGGCAATGCGCAGGCCGGGGATGCCATGGACCTTGAGTTGTGCATCGACCACGGCGTCGGCGTCATTGCCCATGCGGCAGGTGCCCACCGGATGGAAAATCGTGGTGCCGATCCGCGCGGCGGCTTCGTGCAGTTGTTCTTCGCTTTGCAGGCTGTCGCCGGGCAGGTATTCCACCGGATTGAAGGCGCGCAGGGCCGGGGCGGCCACGATGCGGCGGGTCAGGCGAATGGCGTCGGCGGCGACCCGCAGGTCCTCCGGATGGCTCAGGTAATTGGGTTGGATCAGCGGGGCTTCTTGCGGATCGGCCGAGCGAATTTCCACCCGGCCACGGCTTTGCGGACGCAGATCGCAGACTGATGCGGTGAACGCCGGGAACGCATGCAGTGGTTCGCCAAAGCGCTCCAGCGACAGCGGCTGCACATGGTATTCGAGGTTGGCTGACGTCTGCTCCGGCCCCGAGCGGGCAAAGGCGCCCAACTGGCTCGGCGCCATGGACAGCGGGCCGCTGCGGTCATACAGGTAGCGCAGGCCCATGCCCATCTTGCCCCACAGGCTGCCGGCAATCTGGTTCAGGGTGCGGGCATTTTCCAGCTTGTAGATCAGCCGCAGTTGCAGATGATCCTGCAGGTTGCCACCGACGCCGGGTAGCTCATGGGCGACGCCAATGCCCAGCCGCTCCAGCAGCGGACGCGGGCCGATACCGGAGCGTTGCAGGATGCTGGGCGAACCGACCGAGCCGGCGCACAGGACGATCTCTTTGCGTGCCTTGAAGGTTTTCGCCTGGCCTTGCCAGCGGGCACTGACCGCTGAGGCGCGGCCATTGTCCAGCAGCACGCGGTCGACTTCGACACCGGTCAGCACGGTGAGATTGGGACGCTGGCGCACCGGTTTGAGAAAGGCCTTGGACGCGTTCCAGCGGATGCCGGCCTTCTGATTGACCTGGAAATAGCCGCAACCTTCGTTGTCGCCTTGGTTGAAGTCATCGATGCTGGCGATGCCGCTTTGTTCGGCGGCACTGCGGAACGCATCGAGAATCGGCCATGACAGGCGCTGGCGTTCGACCCGCCATTCGCCCGCGGCGCCGTGGAATTCGGCGGCGCCGGCAAAGTGGTTTTCACTCTGCTTGAACAGCGGCAACACGTCTTGCCAGCTCCAGCCAGGGTTGCCGTCGGCGGCCCAGCGGTCGTAGTCGCCGGCCTGGCCGCGCATGTAGATCATGCCGTTGATCGAGGAGCAGCCGCCCAGCACCTTGCCGCGCGGATAGCTCAGGGCGCGGCCTTGCAGACCCGGTTGCGCTTCGGTCTTGAAGCACCAGTCGGTGCGCGGGTTGCCGATGCAGAACAGGTAGCCCACAGGGATGTGAATCCACGCATAGTTGTCGCGGCCGCCGGCTTCGAGCAGCAACACGCGATGCTGCGCATTGGCCGACAGTCGATTGGCCAGCAGACATCCGGCGGGCCCGGCCCCGACCACGATGTAATCGTATTCATCTAGGGAAGCCTGCATCCCTGACCTCGTGTTGTTGTTCTTGTTGTCTGTCATCCTAGTTGTTAGCTTTCGTCAAAAGAATGTTAGTTTTTGCGCAGCCGCTGTGCGTTTTTAAACAGCATCCCGAACGGCAACGAACAAGGACGCTTCATGTTCGACTGGAATGACCTGCGGTTTTTTCTCGAATTGCAGCGCAGCGGGCGTTTGCTCACGGCTGCCCGTCGCCTGAACACCACCCACGCCACCGTGGCACGGCACATCGAGGCCATCGAAAAGAGCCTCGGCACGGCGTTGTTCGTCCAGCATGCCCAGGGTTACGAGATGACCCCGGCAGGCGAGGCGCTGCTTAAACACGCCGAGGCGATGGAGAACGTGGCGCTGCTGGCCCAGGAGGAAATCACCCAGTCCACCGCGCCGCTGGGCAAGATCCGCGTCGGGGTGACGGAAGGACTGGGCATCATGTTCCTCGCCAGTCGCATGAACGGTTTGTTCGAGCGCTATCCGGGGCTGGAGGTGGAACTGGTGGCGGTGCCGCGTTTTGTCAGCATCCTCAACCGCGAGGCGGAAATCAGCATCCACCTCGAGCGCCCGGCCGCCGATATGCTGGTCACCCGCAAACTCACCGACTATCGCCTGGCGCTCTATGCCAGCCAGGACTATCTCGATCGCTCACCGCCGTTGCGCAGTCGCGAGGACCTTGGGCGCCATGCGTGGATCGGCTATGTCGACGACCTGCTGTTCAGTCAGGAACTGATGTTCCTCAACAGCTTCTGCCGCAATCCGCAGGTGGTGTTTCACAGCACCAGCGTGATCGCCCAGCAACAGGCGGCCCGCTCAGGCCTGGGGATCGCGGTGCTGCCGTGTTACATGGCCAGTGCCGATCCCGGTCTGGTGCCATTGCTGCCGGACGAAAGCATCCAGCGCAGCTACTGGATCAGCACCCGCCGGGAGCTGCACAAATCGGTGCGGTTGCGGGTGTTGTGGGATTATGTGGTGGAGTTGTGTGAGCGGGAGCAGGGGTTGTTGCAGGGGGCTGTTTCCCTCGGTGCCTGAGCTGACGCCTTCGCGAGCAAGCCCGCTCCCACAGGGGGGAACGCATTCCAATGTGGGAGCGGGCTTGCTCGCGAAGGCGTCGGTAGATTCACAATTGATCTAATGGTTTAAACGAGAATCTCGAACGCCGTACTGGCCAGCCGTTCACCATTGACCATGATATGTACCGCATGGCGCCCCGCATAATGCCGGCGGGTGGTGAGTTCCTTGATCTGCTGGCCACGGCTGACGGCTTCGACGGCGTTGCCCGGCAGCGTCAGCGCCTTGAGTTTGAACACCTTCGCCGAGGTGCTGCCGTTGGCCTTGACGTAATCGATGGCGTAGTCGATCACCAGGCGCTGGCTGCTTTTTACCGTGGATCTGACGGCAAACGACAGGGTGATCTTTTCTCCCAGGCCAATCACCGGCGGTTCGACTTTCACATCAACGATCTCGACTTCGGGTTTGCCGCCCGCGCCGATGATCGCCAGTGCCCGCTGGTTGCCCTGTTTGATCAGGCTGCGCAGGGCGTGTTTGGCGATCCATGCGGTGTGCCTGTTGTCCAGCGACCAGCCTTCGATCAGGTCCAGTACCCAGTCGGGATGATCCTTGGTGATGTCGTTGAGGTGGTTGGCCACGGACTTGCGCACATACAGACTGGTGTCGGCCTTGAGGTTGTCGAGGATGTTCGCGGCCAGTGTCGGATCGGCCTGAATGGGTTCCAGCCGGAATGACCAGGGCAGGCGTGGCCGGCATCCTTCGCTGGCCAGGCGCCGCACATGCTCGTTGTCATCCAGCGACCAGGCATGCATCAGCTTGAGCGAACGCTCGAGGTCGCTGCGCAGAAAGTGACGGATTGCGAACTCCGAAGAGCCAAAGGCGGTGAAGTACTTCAGCGCGTCCGTCGACTGATCGAATGCATGGGCGCCGTAGCTGGCGACGTAGTGCGGCAGGCACATGCTGACGAAGCCGCTGTTCAGGCGCGGGGCGAGGGCGCGCAGCACCTGCAGTGACGCCTCGTAGTCCAGGGGCAGCACGGCGTGCAGGCATTCGCTGACTCGGGCCATGCGCTGCATGACGCTGAGGTCTGCCAGGCCGGATTGGGCCAGTTTCAGGAAGCGCCTGGCCTCGAATGGAGGATAGACCGCGGTCATTTCGCTGGCGATGTGCTGGAGGCGCTCGGTGTTGAAGATTTCCTTGAGGGCGGGGGCAGGTTGGTCAGTCATGGTGGTTCCTTTGAGCTTGTGGTTATTCCATCACACCGCGTTATCGTTCTTCGCGAGCAAGCCCGCTCCCACAAGGGGTCTCTGCCAGGCTCAATATTTGTGGGCACCTGAGATCCAGTGTGGGAGCGGGCTTGCTCGCGAAGGGGCCCTCAAGTTCATCTCATTTTGTTCCCGCCTGCTCCTGCAGTTGATCCGACTCGAACAACCTGGCCAGTTCGACACGCGCTTCCTGCGCCGTCTGCATCACTTTCACCGCGTCGTCATACACCGCATGCTGGGCTTCAAGCACCTCTTCGTCGTGCTGCTTGAAGCGTTTGATCCGCGCATCCGCCTGGGCTTGGGTCAATCCCAGGCCGATCAGGGTTTGCCGGCTCATTTCCAGGCTCGAATGGAAGGTTTCGCGCACGGCGTGGGCGCCGACGTCCATCAGCCGGTGCACATGCTGGCGGTTACGGGCGCGGGCGATGATTTTCATGTGCGGGTAGAGCTTGCGCACCAGTTCGGCGGTCTTGATGTTGGTGTCCGGGTCGTCGGTGGCGATCACGAAATACTCGGCTTCCCCGACCTTGGCCGCGCTGAGGATTTCCGGGCGCATCGGGTCGCCGTAGAACACCGGCACGCCACCAAAACTGCGGGACAGTTCGATGGTTTCCACCGAGGTGTCGAGGGCCACGAACTTGATGTTCTGTGCGCGCAGAATCCGCGCAACGATCTGGCCCATGCGACCCATGCCGGCGATCACCACCCGTGGCGCGTCGGCATCGATTTCGCGGAACTTCTCCGGCACTTCCACCGGTTGCACCTTTGGGCTGACCAGGCGTGCGCAAAGCAGCAGCAACAGCGGCGTCACGGCCATGGACAGGGTGATGGTCAGCACCAGCAAGTCATACAGTTCGGTGGCGAACAGCCCGTGGTCGCGCCCGATCTTGAACACCACAAAGGCAAATTCACCACCAGCTGCCAACACGATGCCCAGGCGGATCGCACTGACCTTTTTCAAGCCCCCGGCCAGACGACCGACCAGGAACAGCAGCGGCAGTTTGATCGCGATCAGCAGCAGGGTCAGGCCCAGCACCGCCACCGGCATGCTCAGCAACAGGCTCAGGTTCGCGCCCATGCCGACGCTGATGAAAAACAGCCCGAGCAACAGGCCCTTGAACGGTTCGATCTGGGCTTCCAGTTCATGGCGATACTCGGAGTCCGCCAGCAGCAGGCCGGCGAGGAAGGCGCCCAGGGCCATGGAAATTCCGACCAGCTCCATCAGCCATGCCGTGCCGATCACCACCAGCAACGCCGTGGCGGTGGAGACTTCTGGCAGCGCGGTTTTGGTCACCACGCGAAACACCGGTCGCAGCAGATAACGCCCGCCGATCACCACCACGGCGATGCTGGCCAGCACTTGCAGGCCGTGGTTCAGGTTTTCGCTGGCGGTGGTGCTGTGATCGCCACCGGCAAGCAACGGCACCATGGCGATCAAGGGGATCGCGGCGATGTCCTGAAACAACAGGATCGCGAACGCCAGCCGCCCGTGGGGGCTGGTCAGTTCCTTGCGTTCAGCCAGGCTCTGCAGGCCGAACGCCGTGGACGACAGCGCCAGGCCCAGGCCGAGGACGATCGCGGTGTTCAATGGCTGGCCAAACAGCCACAACGCCACCACGCCAATCACCGTGCCAGTGAGCAACACTTGCGCCAGACCCACGCCGAACACGGACTTGCGCATCACCCACAGGCGTCGCGGTGACAGCTCCAGGCCGATGATGAACAACAGCAACACCACGCCGAGTTCGGAAATGTTCGCGACGCTTTGCGGATTGTCGATCAGGCCCAGCACCGACGGGCCGATGATCACCCCGGCAAACAGGTAGCCCAGCACCGCCCCCAGTTGCAGGCGCTTGGCCAAGGGAACGATGAGCACGGCCGCCATCAGAAATACGACAGCGGCTTGTAGCAGGTTGCCTTCATGGGGCATGGGTGAAACTCCAGAACTCGACACAGCGGGGGCGTCAAGGATAAAGGCTGGGCTCGCCGAAGATCTACCGTGGGCTGTCAGTTAGATCTTTACAGTTGGGCCGCCGCCTTCGCGAGCAGGCTCTGACGAAGTGCTACTGGCTATGTGCCCGCACCACGCTCTCGGTGCCCAGACGATACTGATTGTTGCCGCTGCGCTTGGCCTCATACATCGCCAGGTCGGCAATGTGCAGCAAGCGGTCGATGCTCGGCGCATGATCGGGGAACACGGCGACGCCGAGGCTGGTGCCGATGTGGCGCTGGTCGTTGCCGATGGTGACGGGCGGGGAGAGTTCGACGAAGATTTTCTGGCAGATGGTGCGCGCTTCGTCTTGCAGGCTTTTGCCTTGGGGCAGGTCCTGGAGGATGACCACGAATTCGTCGCCGCCGATCCGGGCGACGGTGTCGGTGCCGCGCAGAATACGCTTGAGCCGTGTGGCGGTCGTGACCAGCACACGGTCGCCGGCCGCATGACCATAGCGGTCGTTGATGGCCTTGAAGCCATTGAGATCGACAAACACCAGCGCCACCCGCGTGGCGCCGGTGCGCGCCTGCTCCAGCGCTTCGGACAGGCGCTCTTCGAGCACGAGGCGATTGGGCAGGCCGGTCAACGGGTCGTAATGGGCCAGATGCTTGAGGTAGTTGGCCGAGGCCTTTTCTTCGGTGATGTCGCGAACCACGCCCATCATCTTGACCGTTTCGTCGTGGTCATTCTTGACCACGTTGCCGGTTTCCCGCAGCCAGCGGATCGTTCCGTCGGGCCAGACCACGCGGTATTCCTCGTCATGGTTTTCACCGGTTTCCAGGCAACGCAGTTCGCCGGCCCGAACCCTGGGCCGATCATCCGGATGCACGCAGGAGCAGAACAGGGCGTAAGAGGGCGTCACTTCGCCGATCTTGAAGCCGAACATGCCGAAAATGGCATCTGACCAGTACAACCGGTCGGTGTCGACATCCCAATCCCAGGTGCCGATACGAGCGAAATACTGGCTGCGTTTGAAACGCTCGGCGTCGCCATCCTGGTGGATGCTCTGGCTTTCGGACAGGTTGTTGATGACCGCGCGATATTCCGCCAGTCGCTTTTGCAGCGAGCGTTCGCGCCAGGCCAGCGCGACGATCAGGCTGAGCGTCGTTGAACCAAGGATGAGGCTGGTCCAGAGCAGGATCATTCGGGGATGGCCATCAGGGCGGTGAACCGTACGGGTAATTGTTGATTATTTTAGTTCAGCAAACAGCTTTAAACGTCGCGCGGGAGGTGGCAATGGTTGCCAATCGAGGGCAAATCTGGGAAAACGGCGCCCGTCAGGCCCTTGAGGGCGAGTGAGCATACGAGTGAAATCAATGAATGACGAGCTTCAAGTAATCGATCTTCAGCCGGGTGACGGAAAAGCCGCCGTAAAAGGCGCACTGATCACCACCCAGTACCGTGGCTGGCTGGAGGACGGCAGCGAATTCGACTCTTCCTACAGCCGAGGCAAACCCTTCCAGTGCGTGATCGGCACCGGGCGGGTCATCAAGGGCTGGGACCAGGGCATCATCGGCATGCAGGTCGGTGGCAAGCGCAAGTTGTTGGTGCCGGCGCACCTGGCCTATGGCGAACGCACCATGGGCAAGATCACGCCGAATTCGAACCTGATCTTCGAAATTGAATTGCTGGAAGTGCTGACGCGGGATGATTGACCGCGATTGCCCGGGAGACCCATGTCGCCAATCAACGAATACGCCACGGCCATCGAACTACTGGACGAGTCTTATCGGCACTGGACCGGTGAACACCTGCCAGCACCGAGGTCGCTGACCGGGCTTGAACGCCTGCACTGGCTGCACGCCCACGCGCCTTACAGTCTGCTGGCCCACGGCACTGAAGACGACCCTCTGTTCTTCTACGCCAATGAACAGGCGCTGGCCTGCTTCAAGTACCCGCGCCCGGAGTTTCTGGGCATGCCGTCACGGTTCAGCGCCTCGCCACTGGATCGCGCCGTGCGCCAGACCCTGCTGGAGCAGGTCACGGCCCATGGCATTGCTCACGGTTACAGTGGCTATCGGGTGGATCGGCAGAGTAATGCCTTCATGATTCATGAAGGCAAGGTGTGGACGCTCATCGATCAACACGGTGTGCGGGTGGGGCAGGCGGCGTTGTTCTGGCCGGATGCAGAGCGGGTCGGGCAGTTGGGGAGTTGAGCCCAGACCTTTAGCGGTCGACTGGCTGACGAAAACCGATGTCAGGCTGACCTGTCATCGGGGTGTGCCTTGCCAGGCTCCGCTCTATCGGCGAACATACGCACTATATAGGGGTAGGGGGTATAGGTATGTCGCACATTCACGAACACAAGGATGACTTGATCAAGCGGGTCAGACGGATTGCCGGACAGGTGGAAGCGGTAGAGCGAGCGCTTGAGTCCGACGCCGATTGTGCCAAGACCCTGCATCTGGTCGCCGCCATCCGGGGCGCGGTCAATGGTCTGCTGGAGCAGTTCATCGACGCCCATGCCCGCGAGCACGTGGCCCATCCGGACTTGAGCGATGAGGATCGCGCCCAGGGCGTGGAAGACTTGTTGCTGGCCATCCGTCGTTATGCCAAGTAGAGGCCTGAATCCCATGAAACAGACACCCCAGGCTTCGCGTTTTGCCCACGACCATGTGTTTCTCGGCGCATCCCATGATGAAAACGCCCGACGCACCTTATGGGTGGTGGCGCTGACGTTTGTGATGATGATTGGCGAAATTGCCGCCGGTTACATCACCGGTTCCATGGCGCTGCTGGCCGATGGTTTTCACATGGCCACCCATGCCGGGGCCTTGGGCATCGCGGCGGCGGCCTATGGATTCGCCCGGCGCAATGCCAACAACGCACGTTACAGCTTCGGCACCGGCAAGGTCGGGGATCTCGCGGGTTTTGCCTCGGCCATGGTGCTGGGGCTGGTGGCGATCGGCATTGCCGCTGAATCCGTCTTTCGCCTGTTTCAGCCCACGACCGTGGCATTCACCGAAGCGACGGTGATTGCGGTGGTGGGGCTAGCGGTGAACATCGCCAGTGCCTTTTTGCTGGCGGGCGACCACGGTCATCATGGTCACGATCACGGACATAGCCATGACCACGGCCATCATCATCACCATCACGACAACAACCTGCGCTCGGCCTATGTCCATGTGCTGGCCGACGCCTTGACCTCGGTGCTGGCGATTGCCGCATTGCTGGCCGGGCGCTATTTGGGGTGGGTGTGGCTGGACCCGGTGATGGGCATCGTGGGCGCCATCGTGATCGCGAAATGGGCCGTTGGATTGATGCGTGACAGCGCTGCGGTGTTGCTCGATGTCACGGATACACAGGTTGCCGATGAAATTCGTGAACTGCTGGAGTCATCGGACGATGTGCGCATCAGCGATCTGCATGTCTGGCAGGTCGGCCCCCAGGCGCGGGCCGCGATTGTCAGTGTGGTGGCGGCGGCCAATGTCAGTGCCGACGCCATTCGCGAACGACTGGCGCCGGTCCATGAGTTGTCTCACCTGACCGTCGAATACCGTACGGCTTGAGCGGTTTTCGCTCAGTTTCGGAACAGCGGAATCCGTCCATTCGTGGATGGGCGGTATTGCCATTCCAACTGCTCCAGTGCCGGCTTCATCGCCAGATACTGCTTTAGCGTAGCGCCTGCAATGCTCAACGCCAGGCGTTGCCCCGGACATTGATGGCGCCCTGCACCGAAGGTGAAGCTGCGCCGGTTCGGGCGGTCGAGCAGGAATGCATCGGGGTTGTCGTTGAGCTGCGGGTCGCGACTGGCTGAGGCCAGCAGCACCAGGATCATGTCGGTGGCGTTCAGCCTCACGCCGTCAATCTCGCAGGGGGCGGCGACGAAGCGACGGGTGTTTTGTACCGGTGGGTCGAAGCGCTGCACTTCGGCCAGCAGGTCTTCGACAGGGGTTGATTCGCTGCGCAACGACGGGTGTTGAATCAAAGCCAGCACGGCGTTGCCGATCAGCCCGGCAGTGGCCTCGAAGGTCTGGGAGAACAGGCCGATCAGGTTGGCGATCAGGGTTTGCGGCGCGCCGGATGCGAAACGTTGGCGGATGCCTGCCAGCAAAGGGCTGTGGTTGTGCGGATCGTCGAGCAATTCGATGGAGTAACCGCTCAAGTGTTCGGCGGCAGCGTGGGCGGCGGTCAATTGTGCCGCGTCACTCAAGGGCGACAGGCAGGCGACGAAGTCCGCCGTCAGCTCGCTGATGGCGCGGCCCTGGGCCGGGGTGAACCCCAGCAACGCCGCCACCACGCACACCGGCCCACGAAACATGGCGTTGTACAGGCCAGCGGCATCCGCGGTGATCAATCGGGCGCTGACCAGGGCTTCGATTTCCCACGCATCGATCAACTCCAGCCCCGGTGCAATCGCCGACCGTGGGCAACGCTGGCGTTCACCTTCATTCATGCGCATCAATTGGCCGAACACCTGGCCGGCCATGCCGTCGGCGATCGCCTTGGGGACTGGCTCCTGCGCGGGGCGCACGTGGCAATCGGGATGCGCCAGCACGGCGGCCACCGCCCGGGCGCTGCTGGCCACCCACATGTTGAGCTCCGGATGGAAAGCCAGTCCACCTTTGGCACGTAGTTGTGCGTAGTAGGGATAGGGATCGGCATGGGTCGCAGCGATGATCGGGTCCATGGGTCACAGCCTTTTGTTGTTGGAAAGTGTTGCTACTATCTCCAGTCCGAAAGGGCATTGATTCGTCCGGGAGCGAAATATGAGCGCAGAACAACACGACATCGGCGTCTCGCAGGTGGCGGCAGCCATCGCCGAGCCTGCGCGGACGAAAATCCTCTGTTCGCTGATGGACGGCCACGCCCGCACCAGCACCGAACTGGCGGCGGTGGCCGAAGTCAGCGCGTCGACCGCCAGCGCCCACCTGGCCAAACTCAAGGAGTTGGCGCTGGTGCGGCTGCACGTCCAGGGACGTCACCGCTATTACAGCCTGGCGGACAAACGCGTGGCCCAGGCCCTGGAGGCACTGATGGTGATCGGCCAGAACACCGCGCCGGGCTTCCAGGCGCGGACCCCGGATCGCCTGCAATTTGCCCGAACCTGCTATGACCACATGGCGGGAACCCTGGCCGTGCTGTTGCATGACCGGATGCTTGAAGCGGGCTGGCTTGAGGAAACCGACGAACAGGCCTATCGCTTGAGCGACAGTGGTACGGCAATGTTTCAAGGGCTCGGGATCGAGGTAAAGGACTTGAGCACCTTGCGCCGCCGTTTTGCCTGCCCGTGCCTGGACTGGAGCATGCGCCGGCCACATCTGGGCGGGTCGCTGGGCGCGGCGTTGCTGCAAACGGCGCTCAAGCGCAAGTGGGTGACCCAGAATCTGGACAGTCGGGCGTTGGCGTTGACGGGGTTGGGGCGCAAGGAGATAGCGGGGCGGTTTGGGGTTGAGTTGCCCATTGAGCGTGATGGCAAAAGATCGCAGCCTTCGGCAGCTCCTACGAGGGTTGGGGGGCAGCCATTGTAGGCGCCGCCGCAGGCTGCGATCTTTTCATTCGGCCATGAAAAAGCCCCCTATCGGTTACCCGATGGGGGGCTTTTGTACGTCTGGCGTCAGGTCAAACCTTGACGATCCAGCCCGCTGGCGCTTCGATGTCGCCGGTTTGCACGCCGGTCAGCTCTTTGTAGAGCTTCTGGGTGATCGGGCCGACTTCGGTTTCGCTGTGGAACACGTGCAGGTGGTCGTTGTAGTTGATGCCGCCAATCGGCGTGATCACTGCAGCGGTACCGCAAGCACCGGCTTCCTTGAAGTCGGAGAGCTTGTCGATGAACACGTCGCCTTCGACCACATCCAGACCCAGGCGGGACCTGGCCAGCTCGATCAGCGACAGACGGGTGATACCCGGCAGGACCGATGGCGAGTTCGGGGTCACGAACTTGTTGTCGTGGGTGATCCCGAAGAAGTTGGCCGAACCGACTTCCTCGATCTTGGTGTGGGTCAGCGGATCCAGGTAGATGCAGTCGGCGAAATGCGCCTTCTTGGCCTGGGAGCCCGGCATCAGGCTGGCGGCGTAGTTGCCACCGACCTTGGCGGCACCGGTACCTTGTGGCGCGGCGCGGTCGTAGCTGGAGATCAGGAAGTTGTGCGGGGTCAGGCCGCCCTTGAAGTAGGCGCCAACCGGGATGCAGAAGATCGAGAAGATGAACTCGGGGGCAGTACGCACGCCGATGTTGTCACCCACGCCGATCACGAACGGACGCAGGTACAGCGCGCCGCCGGTGCCGTACGGCGGAATGAAACGCTCGTTGGCACGGACCACTTCCTTGCAGGCTTCGATGAACTGCTCGGTTTCCACCTGCGGCATCAGCAGGCGGGCGCAGCTGCGCTGCATGCGCAGGGCGTTCTGGTCCGGGCGGAACAGGTTGATCGAGCCGTCCTTGCAACGATAGGCCTTCATGCCTTCGAAGCATTGCTGGCCATAGTGAAGGGCAGTGGAGCCTTCGCTGATGTGCAGCACGTTATCTTCGGTCAGGGTGCCTTTGTCCCACTCGCCGTTGCGAAAGTACGACAGATAGCGCTTGTCGGTCTTGATGTAGTCAAAACCCAGCTTGTCCCAATTGATGCTTTCGTTACCCATGACACCCTCTATCACTGAACAACCGTCGAAACGGTTCAAGGCTTCTGACGTTTTTTGGATGGGGACAACAATACTTCATTCTTGGGCTAAATCGCAGCCCAGACGATAGGGGGAGAAGCAGATTTATTAGCCTGCTTATTAAACATCCCGGTTCTTCGTCGAAAAGATCGCAGCCTGCGGCAGCTCCTACGGGATCGGCGGCCACCTGTAGGAGCTGCCGCAGGCTGCGATCTTTTGATCTTTACAGATGCAACGCATGCCCCAGCGCGCGCAAGGCGGCTTCCTGCACCGCCTCACCCAGGGTCGGGTGCGCATGGATGGTGCCGCCGATGTCTTCCAGCCGCGCGCCCATTTCCAGGCTTTGCGCGAACGCGGTCGACAACTCCGACACCCCAACGCCCACCGCCTGCCAGCCGACAATCACATGATTGTCCCGACGGGCGACCACCCGCACGAAGCCGCTTTTTGACTCCAGGGTCATCGCCCGGCCATTGGCGGCGAACGGGAAGCTCGACACGATGCAGTCCAGACCTGCGGCGTTGGCCTCGTCCGGGGTCTTGCCGACCACCACCAGTTCCGGGTCGGTGAAGCACACGGCGGCGATGGCGGTCGGGTTGAACTCGCGGGATTTACCGCTGATCAGTTCGGCGACCATTTCGCCCTGGGCCATGGCCCGGTGCGCCAGCATCGGTTCGCCGCTCAGGTCACCGATGGCATACACGTTGCGCATGCTGGTCTGGCAGCGGTGGTCGATCTTGATCGACGAACCGTTCATGTCCAGGTTCAGCGCTTCGAGGTTCCAGCCCTGGGTGTTCGGCTTGCGACCGACGGCCACCAGCACCTGATCGGTTTCCAGGTTCAGGGTCGCGCCGTTCGGGGCCAACACTTGCAGAGTATTTTCTTTTGAATCAAAGCCTTGCACGCTGTGTTTCAAGTAAAGCTTCACGCCGAGTTTTCTCAGTTCGTCGTGCACAGGCTGGGTCAGTTCGGCGTCGTAGGCCGGCAGGATGCGTTCCTGCGCTTCCACCACGCTGACCTCGGCGCCGAGCTTGCGATAGGCAATGCCCAGCTCCAGACCGATGTAACCACCGCCGACCACGATCAAGCGCTTGGGCACGGATGTCGGCGCCAGGGCTTCGGTGGACGAGATGATCGGCCCGCCAATCGGCAACATCGGCAGGTTCACGCTTTTCGAACCGGTGGCCAGCACCAGGTGCTCGCACTGGATGCGTGTGTCACCGACATCCACGGTTTTTCCGTCAACCACGTTGGCCCAGCCTTGAACGACCTGGACCTTGTTCTTTTTCAGCAGTGCCGCAACGCCGGTGGTCAGGCGATCGACGATGCCGTCTTTCCATTCGACGCTCTTGGTGATGTCGAGGGTCGGCGCCGAAACGCTGATGCCCAGGGCCGAAAGCTGATGGTGGTGCTGTGTCTGATGAAACTGCTCGGCGACGTGAATCAGTGCCTTGGACGGAATGCAGCCGATGTTCAGGCAGGTGCCGCCCAACGATTGGCCTTCCACCAGGATGGTCGGGATGCCCAGCTGGCCGGCACGGATCGCCGTCACATAGCCGCCGGGGCCGCCGCCGATGATCAGCAGAGTGGTGTTCAAAGTTTGCATGGTGCTCTCCAACAAAAATCAGTCCACAAACAAGGTAGCGGGTTGTTCGAGCAAGCCACGGATGGCCTGGATGAATAGCGCCGCATCCATGCCGTCGACCACGCGGTGATCGAAGGAGCTGGAGAGGTTCATCATCTTGCGGATCACGATCTGGCCTTTGATCACCATTGGCCGTTCGACGATCTTGTTCACGCCGACAATCGCCACTTCCGGCAGGTTCAGCACCGGCGTGCTGACGATGCCGCCCAACGCGCCGAGGCTGGTCAGGGTGATGCTCGAGCCGGACAACTCGTCGCGGCTGGCCTTGCCATTGCGCGCGGCGTTGGCCAGACGAGCGATTTCCGTTGCGCTGTCCCACAGGCTACGGGCTTCGGCGTGACGCACCACCGGCACCATCAGGCCAACGTCGCTCTGGGTCGCGACGCCCACATGCACCGCGCCGAGGCGGGTGATGACCTGGGCTTCGTCGTCGTAGCGGGCGTTCATTTGCGGGAAGTCGCGCAGGGCGACGACCATGGCGCGGACCAGGAACGGCAGCAAAGTCAGCTTGCCGCGGGTCGCGCCGTGTTTTTCGTTAAGATGCGCGCGCAGTTCTTCCACGGCGGTGACGTCGATTTCTTCGACATAACTGAAGTGGGCAGCACGCTGGGTGGCGTCCTGCATGCGCTGGGCGATCTTGCGGCGCATGCCGATGACCGGGATCTGCTGTTCATCGGTACGTTGGGCGTAAGCAGCCGCCACCGGTGCCGAAGCGTTCGACTGACCCTGGGCCAGGTAGGCGTCGAGGTCTTCATGCAGTACGCGACCGGCGGGGCCGGTGCCACGCACGAGGCGCAATTGAATGCCGAGGTCCAGTGCATGCTTGCGCACGGCCGGAGAGGCCAACGGACGCTCATCGGCCTGGCGAGCAACCATCGGGCCCTGGCATACGGCAACTTTTGGCGCCGGGGTAGCGACCGGTTTGCTTTCAACCACAGCTTCAACTTTAGGTGCGGCCACCGGGGCTTCTTTAACGGGAGCCGGTTGTGCCGACTCCTTAACGTTGCCCGCGCCTTCGACTTCAATGCTGATCAGCACACTGCCAACCGCCATGACTTCGCCCGGCTGGCCACCGAGGGCAATGACCTTGCCATGCACCGGCGACGGAATATCGACCATCGCCTTGTCGGTCATGACATCGGCCAGTACCTGATCTTCGACGACCATGTCGCCGACCTTGACGTGCCATACCGACAATTCAACTTCTGCAATGCCTTCACCAATGTCCGGCATTTTAATGACGTGCGTGCCCATTCAGACCTCCATGACCCGTTTCAACGCCGCGCCCACTCGGGACGGGCCTGGGAAATACGCCCACTCTTGCGCGTGCGGGTAAGGGGTGTCCCAACCGGTGACGCGTTCGATCGGCGCTTCCAGGTGGTGGAAGCAATGCTCTTGCACCAGCGACACCAGTTCGGCACCGAAACCGCAGGTGCGGGTGGCTTCGTGCACCACCACGCAACGGCCGGTCTTTTTCACCGATTTGACGATGGTTTCCAGGTCCAGCGGCCACAGGCTGCGCAGGTCGATGACTTCGGCGTCGACGCCGCTTTCTTCAGCAGCGACTTGCGACACGTACACGGTGGTGCCGTAGGTCAGCACGGTGACGTCCTTGCCCGGACGGGTGATGGCGGCGACATCCAGCGGCACGGTGTAGTAACCGTCTGGCACTTGCGCGGCGGGGTGCTTCGACCACGGGGTTACCGGGCGGTCGTGGTGGCCGTCGAACGGGCCGTTGTACAGGCGTTTTGGCTCGAGGAAGATCACCGGGTCATCGTTTTCGATGGAGGCAATCAACAGGCCTTTGGCGTCGTACGGGTTGGACGGCATCACCGTGCGCAAACCGCAGACCTGAGTGAACATCGCCTCGATGCTCTGGCTGTGGGTCTGGCCGCCGTAGATGCCGCCGCCACATGGCATGCGCAGAGTCATCGGTGCGGTGAACTCGCCAGCCGAGCGGTAGCGCAGGCGGGCGGCTTCGGAAATGATCTGGTCCGAGGCCGGGTACACGTAGTCGGCGAACTGGATTTCAGCTACCGGACGCAGACCGTAGGCGCCCATGCCGACGGCGACACCTACGATGCCGCTTTCGGAGATCGGCGCGTCGAACACCCGGGAGGTGCCGTACTTGTTCTGCAGGCCTTCGGTGCAGCGGAACACGCCGCCGAAGTAGCCCACGTCCTGGCCGAAGACCACGACGTTGTCATCACGCTCAAGCATCACATCCATGGCCGAGCGCAGGGCCTGGATCATGGTCATGGTGGTCGTGGTCATGGCGGTTTCCAGCTCGATATTGTTGTTGTGATCGTTCATGTCAGATCCCCAACTCTTGGCGCTGGCGCTTCAAGTGCTCCGGCATCTCTTTGTAGACGTCTTCGAACATGGTCGCGGCGCTCGGAATCTGGCCGCCGGCGAGGGTGCCGTACTGTTCGGCTTCTTTCTGTGCTGCGATCACTTCGGCTTCGAGCTCGGCGCTGACGGCGGCGTGCTCCTCTTCGGACCAGTGACCGGTCTTGATCAGGTGCTGTTTGAGGCGCGCAATCGGATCACCCAGCGGGAAGTGGCTCCAGTCATCGGCGGGACGGTATTTGGACGGGTCATCGGAGGTCGAGTGCGGGCCGGCGCGGTAGGTGACCCATTCGATCATGGTTGGGCCGAGGCCGCGGCGGGCGCGTTCGGCGGCCCAGGCAGAGGCGGCGTAGACCGCGTAGAAATCGTTGCCATCGACCCGCAGGGAGGCAATGCCGCAACCGACGCCACGACCGGCGAAGGTGGTGGCTTCACCACCGGCAATCGCCTGGAAGGTGGAGATCGCCCACTGGTTGTTGACCACGTTGAGGATCACCGGCGCGCGGTACACGTGGGCGAAGGTCAGGGCGGTGTGGAAGTCCGACTCGGCGGTGGCGCCGTCGCCGATCCAGGCCGAGGCGATTTTGGTGTCGCCCTTGATCGCCGAGGCCATGCCCCAGCCCACGGCTTGCACGAACTGGGTGGCGAGGTTGCCGGAGATGGTGAAGAAACCGGACTCCTTGACCGAGTACATGATTGGCAACTGACGTCCCTTGAGCGGATCGCGCTCGTTGGACAGCAGCTGGCAGATCAGGCCGACCAGCGGCACGTCGCGGGCCATCAGGATGCTTTGCTGACGGTAGGTCGGGAAACACATGTCGTCGATGTTCAGGGCCAGGGCCTGGGCGCTGCCAATGGCTTCTTCGCCAAGGCTCTGCATATAGAACGACATCTTTTTCTGACGCTGGGCGACCACCATGCGGTTGTCGTAGATGCGGGTCTTGAGCATGGCGCGCATGCCCTTGCGCAGGATCTCGCTAGAGACGCCTTCGGCCCATGGACCGAGGGCATTACCCTGGTCGTCGAGCACGCGAATCAGGCCACGGGCCAGGTCAGCCGTGTCAGCCGGTTCAACGTCGATTTGGGGTTTGCGCACCGTGCCGGCATCGGTCAGATGCAGGTAGGAGAAGTCGGTTTTACAGCCGGGACGGCCCGAGGGTTCGGGGACGTGCAGGCGCAGCGGTTCATACGCTTGGGTCATGGCTTCTACGCTCGATCTTGTGAATTTCTTGTAGTGAGCTGACAGATTTCGTTCGGTAGAAGAAATCTTGTCCTACAACAATCATAGGCCCGCCCAAGAAGAATATTTCTCTCTGTTTCGTTGCGCTGAAGATCATTTGCAGATAAAAAACCTGCATAAACATAAAAAACAGGTGGTTTTGTCTCATGCGCAAACTGGACCGTACCGACATCGGCATTCTCAACAGCCTTCAGGAGAATGCGCGCATCACCAACGCTGACCTGGCGCGTTCGGTGAACCTGTCGCCGACGCCGTGTTTCAACCGGGTCAAGGCCATGGAAGAACTGGGGGTGATTCGCGAGCAAGTGACGCTGCTCGATGCCGACCTGCTGGGGCTGCATGTGAACGTGTTCATTCACGTCAGCCTGGAGAAGCAGGTGGAGGAGGCGTTGCAGCATTTCGAAGAGGCGATTTCCGATCGCCCCGAAGTGATGGAGTGCTACCTGATGGCCGGCGACCCGGACTATCTGATCCGGGTGCTGGTGCCGACCATCCAGTCGCTGGAGCGCTTCATGATGGACTTTCTGACCAAGGTGCCGGGGGTGGCGAACATCCGTTCGAGCTTTGCGCTCAAGCAGGTGCGATACAAGACCGCGCTGCCGTTGCCGGCCAATGGGTTGACCCTGGGTAATTGAAGGTCAAAAGATCGCAGCCTTCGGCAGCTCCTACGGGTTCTACGTGTACCTGTAGGAGCTGCCGAAGGCTGCGATCTTTGCTTTAGAGCTTGTTGATCGGGATTTTCAGGTAGGTCACGCCGTTGTTCTCGGCCGGCGGCAAATTCCCCGCCCGCACATTCACCTGGATCGCCGGCAGCAACAGTGTCGGCATCCCCAACCCTGCATCGCGCCGGGTGCGCATTTCCACGAAGGCGTTTTCGTCGATACCGTCGCGTACGTGAATGTTGTGTTTGCGCTGTTCACCGACGGTGGTCATGCATTCGGACGCGCGTCCCTCGGGCGGGTAGTCGTGGCAGACGTACAGGCGCACGCTGGCGGGGAAGGCCAGCAGTTTCTGGATCGAGGCAAACATCTGGTTGGCATTGCCACCGGGGAAGTCACAACGGGCAGAGCCGACATCGGGCATGAACATCGTATCGCCCACCAGAATCACATCTGCGTCGATCAGGTAGGCCATGTCCGCCGGGGTATGGCCGGGCACGTGCAGGGCGGTCGCCTTGAGGTTGCCGATCATGAACGATTCGTCGGGGGCGAACAGGTGATCGAACTGGGAACCGTCGACGCGAAAGGAAGGCTCCAGATTGAACAGCGCCTTGAACACGTCCTGGACCTTGCTGATCGACTCGCCAATGGCGATTTTGCCGCCAAGCACCCCGCGCAGATACGGCGCGGCGGACAGGTGATCGGCATGGGCGTGGGTTTCCAGCAACCATTGCACTTGCAAGTGACGGGCGCGGACGAAGGCGATGATCCTGTCGGCCTGGGTGGTCGCGGTACGCCCGGCGGCACCGTCGTAATCGAGTACAGGGTCGACAATCGCACACTGCCCGCCGTCAGCCTCGTAGACCACGTAGCTGTAGGTCGAGGAGGCGGGGTCGAGGAAAGCTTCAATCAGCGCGGGCATGGACACGAACCTGTGCAGGGGTAGAAAAGTCGGACGACGGAAAGTCAACCATGGGTTGCAACACTTTATGTAAAGACATAATGTTAGCAGCTTAAGTGACGTTGAAGGCATCCTGCAAATGCAATCCAGTCTGACCGAATGTGAAGTCGCCCAACTGCGCGCCTCGGCCTCCAAGGCGTGTGCGCTGCTCAAGGCCCTGGCCAATGAGGATCGCCTGTTGATCCTGTGCCAGCTGACCCAGGGCGAACGCAACGTAGGCGAGCTGGAAAAAATGACCGGCGTGCGCCAACCGACCCTGTCCCAGCAATTGGGGATCCTGCGCGATGAAGGACTGGTCGCCACCCGTCGTGAAGGCAAGTACATTTTTTACGGTCTCGCCAGTCACGAAGTGATCCAGGTGATGAAAACCCTCTCCGGGCTTTATTGCGGGGCGGTGCTTAAAAGCTGGGTACAACCTTGAATGCAGGCCAGCACACAAATCCAATGTGGGAGCGGGCTTGCTCGCGAAGACGTAGTGTCAGTCGACAACCTCATTGACTGATCCACCGCTTTCGCGAGCAAGCCCGCTCCCACAGGTTTTGTGGTTTGACTCGTAACAATCCTTGCGTGCAGCAAAAGGAACAAGCAATGAACGATCAACACTGGGGCCCATCCATCAGTGCAGATATCGTGGTCATCGGCGGCGGCACGGCGGGCATCGGCCTTGTCGCCAGCCTGCTCAAGCGTAGCCCGCATCTGAACATCACCGTGATCGAACCCGACTCCCGGCACTACTATCAACCGGCCTGGACGCTGGTCGGCGGCGGTACCTACAACGTGGAACACACCGTGCGGCCGATGGCGTCGGTGATGCCGCGCGGGGCCCATTGGCTACAGGCTGCCGTGACGGGCATCGATCCCGACAAGCGCCAGCTCACTCTCAGTGACGCGCGCACGGTCAGCTATCAAAACCTGGTGGTCTGCCCCGGCCTGCGCCTGGCCTGGGAGAAAATCGAAGGCCTGGAGGACACCCTCGGCCAGCACGGCGTGACCTCCAATTACAGCTACCGGCACGCGACCTACACCTGGGATCAGGTGCAGAAATTGCGCGGCGGCAAGGTGCTGTTCACCCAGCCGGGCATGCCGATCAAATGTGCTGGCGCGCCACAAAAGGCGCTGTACCTGTCCTGCGATCACTGGCGCAAGACCGGTGTGCTGGACAACATCGACGTCGAATTCAATCTGGCGGGTGCGGCGCTGTTCGGTGTGGCTACCTTTGTCCCGCCGCTGATGAAGTACATCGAGAAGTACAAAGCCCGGTTGGCCTTCAACTCCAACCTGGTCAAGGTCGACGGCCCGGCGAAAACCGCCTGGTTCGACGTCAGGGATGCCGATGGCAATGTCACCCTCCAGGCCAAAACCTTTGACCTGCTGCATGTCGTGCCGCCTCAGGTGGCCCCGGATTTCGTCGCCCGCAGTTCGCTGGCCGACACCGCCGGCTGGTGCGAGGTCGACCCCCACAGCCTGCAGCATCCGCGTTATCCCGGCGTCTTCGCGCTGGGTGATATCTGCGGCACCACCAATGCAAAAACCGCCGCGGCGGTGCGCAAGCAGATCGTGGTGGTGGCCGAAAACCTGCTGGCCTTGCGCAAGCAACAGCCGCTGCCGCTGAAGTACGACGGCTATGGTTCCTGTCCGCTGACGGTGGAGAAGGGCAAGGTGATCCTTGCCGAGTTCGGTTACGCGGGCAAGTTGCTGCCGACCTTTCCCCTTGACCCGACGATACCGCGCCGCTCGGCGTGGTGGCTGAAGGCGACACTGCTGCCGTGGTTCTACTGGAACGGCATGCTCCAGGGCCGCGAGTGGCTGACACGTGTGTCCAGGGTCGACTGAGAACTCCCTATGTTGCTGGCAAGTCTGTTTGGTGTAGTGATGGGGCTGGTGCTCGGCTTGACTGGCGCCGGCGGCGGTATCCTTGCGGTCCCGGCCCTGGTGTTGGGGTTGGGCTGGAGCATGACCCAGGCCGCTCCGGTGGCGTTGTTTGCGGTGGGCAGTGCGGCAGCGGTCGGTGCCATCGACGGCTTGCGCCATGGCCTGGTGCGTTATCGGGCGGCGCTGCTGATCGCGGCGTTGGGCGCGGTGTTTTCGCCGATGGGCATCTACTTTGCCCATCAATTGCCGGAAAAAATCCTGATGATCCTGTTCAGCCTGCTGATGGTCGTGGTGGCCGGGCGGATGTTGCGCCGCGAGCGTAAGGACCAGGGCCCCAGCGATCACGGTCAGGCCAACTGGGGCCAGAAGAACTGCATGCTCGATCAACAGACCGGGCGCTTTTCCTGGACCGCCAAATGCACTGCGACCCTCGCCGCGCTCGGGGCAGTGACCGGCGTGGTCTCTGGATTGCTGGGGGTGGGTGGCGGCTTTCTGATCGTCCCGGCCTTCAAGCAACTGACCGACGTGCAGATGCGCGGGATCGTTGCCACCTCGCTGATGGTGATCAGCCTGATTTCGGCCATCGGCGTGATTGGCGCCTTCCAGGCCGGAGTGCGCATCGACGGTTCGGGCATTGCTTTTATCGTCTCCAGCATCGTCGGCATGATCATCGGCCGTAAGCTCTGTGCCCGGGTGCCGGCGCGGGCGTTGCAGGTCGGGTTTGCCAGCATCTGCGTCGTGGTCGCCGCCTACATGCTGTTTCGGGCCAACGCCTAGCCGCTACCGGTTCCTGTGGACGCCACTCGGGTCCACAGGCCTACACCCTAAGTGGCGAGCCTCGCCGACCAGCGGTCTTACGCCATAGTGGTCACGCACCGCCGGCCCATCCAAAGCACCTGAAAACCACCCCCAAGGCAGCGTATGGCGCCGCCGGTCTGGTTTCGATAATCGCCTCCGACACTCAGTCCCCCGTTTCGGAGCGCGCCATGCACAACAATAAGAACGTCACGCATCGTTTTCTGCCGGCCTTCATCGCCAGCCTGTCTGCCCTTGGCCTGAGCCCGGTGGCCGAGGCGGATATCATGCTGTACGACAAGGACCAGACCACGTTCTCCACCGACGGCTACATCAACGCCTTCTACGTGAACAGCGATGTCGACCGCGCCGGCGATCAGTTCGACCGTCGGCAGTCACGGGTCAAGATGGGCTTTCTGCCCAACTACCTGGGCTTCAACATGGGCAAGCAGGTGGACGATCTCAAGCTCGGTGCCCGCGCCTCGTTCTGGGTCACCATCAACGACAGTCAAACCAACGGCACCGACACCGCCATCGATGTGCGGCAGTTCTTCGGCACCGTGGCCAACCCGGAATGGGGCGAAGTGCTGATCGGCAAGGACTTCGGGCTGTTCGCCCGTTCCAACATCCTGCTCGACGAAATGCTCGCCGGTTACGGCCAGGTCAGCGATACGCTGGGGCTGGTGGATGGCGGCGGGGTGTCGTTCGGCAACATTGGCACCGGTTACCCGTATCCGTTCCCGACCTCGCAGATCACCTATCGCACCCCGGTGATGGACGGTCTGCGCGTGGCGGTCGGCATCATGGACCCGGTGGACACCAACGACAGCAGCCCGACGGGCAAGGCCTATCAGGAAAACCCGCGTACCGAGAGCGAAGTCACCTATCAGTTCGACCTGGCCGGGGCCAAGATCTACAGCTGGGTCAACGGCAGCTACCAGACCTCGGACAACACCGATTCCACGGTCGAGACCGTCACCTCCAAGGGTGTCGGTTATGGCGTGCAGGCGAAGATGGGCGGCTTGTCCCTCACCGGGTCCGGCTTCCAGGCCAAGGGCATCAACCCGTTTTTCACCAACAATGCCGGCGAGCCGACCCTGCGCAACGTCGACAGCGACGGCTACCTGATGCAGGGCTCCTACAAACTGGGCAAGAACCGCCTGGCCTTGTCCTACGGCAAGACCAATGACGATGGCAACGGCGTGGTCGGCAGCGGCGCGGACTACGAGACCCGCGGCATCGCGTTGTTCCATGACGTGAACGACAACCTCAAGCTGGTGGCCGAGTACAACCAATTCGAAATCAACGGCCACGACACCGATGAGCAGAACGAAGACACCGACACCTTCGCCGTGGGCGCGGTGCTGACCTGGTAATCCCGGGAGGTGGCCCTGGCCGTGCGCATCGCGGTGAGGGTCGCCAACCGTCTCATCCCATCGAAGCGGCTACCCGCTACCCAAGTAGCATTCGTCGCACCCCACAGACTTCGTACACTCGTGCCTCATACACATGCACCTGCGGGAGGTAAGGATGCAGCAGAGCGAAGGCGTCGTCAGTGCAATGTCCCAGGCCACCGATGCCCGGCAGGTCGCGCAGGAACTGGCGCGACAGTTGTTGCATCCGCACCTGGGGTTCGTGCTGTTCTTCTGTTCCGCCGAGTACGACTTGCAGGCGCTGGGCCAGGCCTTGCAGCAAAGCTTCGGCGGCATTCGCCTGGCGGGCTGCACCAGCGCCGGGGAAATCACCCCGCTGGGCTACGGGCGCAATTGCGTGACGGCGGTGGGTTTCGATCACCGGCACTTTTCCATCGCGATCGAGCTGATCGACCAGATGGAGCACTTCAGCCTGATCGACGCCCAGCAAATGGTCGAGCGCCTGGTCAGTGGCTGTCGCAGCAACACCCTGGCCCCGATCAAGGGCAACAGCTTTGCCCTGACCCTGCTCGATGGCCTGTCCAGCCGTGAAGAGATGGTCCTGGCGGCCTTGAGCGCGGCACTGGGCGACATTCCGCATTTCGGCGGCTCGGCCGGCGACGATAACTACCTGACCCACACCCATGTGTACTTCGATGGTGAGTTCCACAGCGGCGCGGCCGTGGTGGTACTGGTCAATACCTGGCTGGATTTCGAAGTGTTCACCACCCACCACGTGCTGCCCCGCGCCGAGAAGCTGGTGGTCACCGGGGCCGACAGCACCTTGCGCCGGGTCTTCGAACTCAATGCCGAGCCGGCTGCCGAGGAGTACGCCCGGCACATCGGCGTGCCGGTGGCGCAGCTCGATCACCGGGTCTTCGCCGCGCACCCGTTGGCGGTGCGGATCAACCAGCAGTACTACGTGCGGGCCATCCAGCAGGTGCATCCGGACCTGAGCCTGAGTTTCTACTGCGCCGTGGAAAACGGCATCGTCCTCACCGCCATGACCCCGGGGCCGATGCTGCCGAACCTGCAGAGCCTGTTCGAGGGGTTGCAGGAGCGCCTGGGCGATTTGCTGCTGACCATCGGTTGCGACTGTTTCCTGCGGCGTCTGGAGCTCGAAGACGACGGCAGTCTTGATCAGATCGGAACGTTTTTGCGTAAGCAACGGGTGATGGGTTTCAACACCTACGGAGAACAGTTCAATGGCATGCACATCAACCAGACCTTCACCGGCGTTGCCATTGCCCGTGGCCGTGCCCCAGGACATCGCTGAGCTGCAGGCCGAACTGGCCAGGCTGCGCCTGGAAAACCACAAACTGCAGCGCATCAATGGCGCGCTGATCGAACGGGTCGAGTCCGGGGGAACCCGCGGCAACGATCCGTACGCGGCATTCCAGCATTCGGTGGTGCTGGCCGAGCAAGTGCGCGAACGCACCGATGCCCTGAACCAGGCCATGGCCGAACTCAAGGCCGGTAATCATTTGCTCAGCGAAGCCCGCCTGCGCGCGGAAACCGCGCATCAACACCTGATCGATGCTATCGAAAGCATTTCCGACGCCTTCGTGCTGTTCGACGCCGAGCAGCGCATCGTGCTGTTCAACAGTCGCTTCAAGGCGTTCTGGAGCAACAGCCGGGTGCGGATCAACGCCGGCATGCGCCTGACCGAGGTCAAGCGGCTGATGATGAACAACGCCCTGTTCACCGAAGAGCCTCGCGGGCATGCCGACGAAAACCTGCTTTACCGCCTGCAGAACGGGCGTTGGCTGCAAGTCAGCGAGCGGCCGACCCAGGAAGGGGGGCGGGTGATTCTGTTCACCGACATTACCGACGTCAAACTCAGCGAAACCATGCGCCGTGAGCAGGCGGTGGCGCAGAAATCGCACCTGTTGCAGCGGGCGGTCGACAACCTGTCCCAAGGGGTGGCGATGGTCAGCGCCGAGGGCATCCTGGAATTGTGGAACCGGCGCTTCCTGGAATTGAGCGGCCTGGCGCCGGTGGCGGCCCATCGCCCGTTTGCCGAAGTGATCGCCGACAGCGAGTTGAACCTGTTGACCCCGGCCAGTCGCGATGGCAACGGACGACCGGTAAGGGAATGCGAGCAGCGCCTGTACGATGGCCGGGTCCTGGAAATCCGCACCCATCCGTTGCCCACCGGCGGTTTCGTCAACACCTTCACCGACATCACCGAACGCTACCAGCACGCCGAGGCGCTGAGTGAAAGCGAACACTGGATTCGCCTGATCACCGATCACGTACCGGCATTGATTGCCTACCTCAATGCCGACCTGGTCTACGAATTCACCAACAAGGTCTACGAAGAGTGGTACTGCTGGCCCCGGGGCGTGATGCTCGGCCAGAGCCTGCGCGAAGTGCACAGCGAGCAGCATTACCAGCGGCTGGAGTCCTACGTGGCCAGGGCGCTGGCCGGCGAGAGCGTGACCTTCGAGTTCGCCGAAACCAACGTCAACAACCAGGAGCGCTACATGCTGCGTTCCTATGTGCCCAACCGTCTGGCCAGTGGCGAGGTGGTGGGGATTTTCGTGCTGATCCGCGACATCACCGAACGCCGGCGCACCGCCGAGGCGCTGCATCAGGCGTATCAGAACCTGGAGCTGCGGGTACGCGAGCGCACGGCGGAATTGACCACCCTCAACGACCAGTTGCTGCGCGAGATCGATGAGCGGCGCCTGGTCGAGTCACGCTTGCGCGAGGCCAAGCAGGAAGCCGAGCAGGCCAACCTGTCGAAAACCAAGTTCCTCGCCGCCGTCAGCCATGACCTGCTGCAACCGTTGAATGCCGCGCGCCTGTTTACCAGTGCCTTGCTGGAACGGCGCGAGCCGATGTCCAGCGAGATTCTGGTGCGCAATGTGAGCAATTCCCTGGAAGACGTGGAGAACCTGCTCGGCACCCTGGTGGATATTTCCAAGCTCGATGCGGGGGTGATCAAGGCCGACATTGCGCCGTTCGCCCTCAGTGAACTGCTGGACAACCTGGCCGCCGAATACACCCAGGTGGCGCGCAGTGAAGGCCTTCAGCTGCACTTCATCGGCTGTTCGGCGCTGGTGCGCAGCGACATCCAGTTGCTGGCACGGATTCTGCGCAACCTGCTGAGCAATGCGATTCGTTATACCTACAGCGGTCGCGTGGTGCTCGGTTGCCGGCGGCATCATCAATGCCTGACGATCGAAGTCTGGGACAGCGGCATGGGCATTGCCGAGCATCGCCTGGAGGAGATTTTCCAGGAGTTCAAGCGCGGTGATGTGCAGCGACCCGATCAGGATCGCGGCCTGGGCCTGGGCCTGGCGATCGTCGAGAAAATTGCCGGCATCCTCGGGCATCCCATTCATGTGCGCTCGTGGCCGGGCCGGGGTTCGATGTTCTCGGTCGAAGTACCGTTGAGCGCCACTGCGCCGAAACCGCCGCCGACGTTGCAGATGAGCGAGCCGATGCTGGAGCGCCTGCGGGGTGCGCGGATATGGGTGCTGGATAATGACGCGACCATCTGTGCCGGCATGCGCACCTTGCTGGAGGGGTGGGGGTGTCGGGTGGTGACGGCGCTGTCGGAGGAGGACCTGGCGCGGCAAGTGGACAACTACCACGCCGAGGCGGATCTGCTGATTGCCGACTACCACCTGGATAACGATCAGAACGGTGTCGATGCGGTGGCAAGAATCAATGCCCGTCGTGCCTCACCGATTCCGGCGATGATGATAACGGCCAACTACAGCAATGAACTCAAGCAGCAGATCCGCGAACTGGGTCACACCCTGATGCACAAGCCGGTGCGGCCGATGAAGCTGAAGACGGCGATGAGTCATTTGCTCGGTCGGCCTTGAGTTTTCTGGTGCGCTCACGGGCCTCTTCGCGAGCAAGCCCGCTCCCACAGGTACATCGCTGTCCTTGTGGGAGCGGGCTTGCTCGCGAAAGGGGCGCCGCGGTCTGGCTGACTCAACGCCGCAGATAAGACCCGAAATCAATATCCCCGGCACTCAGGATCGCTTGCACCCGGTTGTGCACGTTGAGCTTGCGCAGGATCGCCGAGACGTGGGCCTTGACCGTGGTCTCGGCGATTTCCAGGGTGTAGGCGATCTGCTTGTTCGATTCGCCCTTGGTCATGCGTTCCAGCACCTGCAGTTGCTTGCGGGTCAGGGCCTGGAGCAGTTCGGGCGGGAAGCTCGGGGTGTCGTTCATCCGCCGGTGGGTGCTGCTTTTGGCGGTGCGGATGATGTCCGGGGGCAGGTAGACATTGCCATTGAGAATCTGCTGGATCGCATCGGTCATCTGGGTGCGGGGTGACGACTTGGTGATGAAACCCACCGCGCCGTAGGTGATGGCTTGCAGCACGATCTGTTTGTCCTGCTCGGCGGAGACAATCACCACCGGAATGGTCGGCGCTTCGTTGCGCAGGTTGATCAGGCCATTGAGGCCGTGCATGCCGGGCATGTTCAGGTCGAGCAGGATCAGGTCCAGGTCGTCGTGTTCCTGGGTCAGTGCCAGGGCGCTGTCCAGGTCGGCGGTTTCCATCACTTCGCTGCCGGCAAAACCGTCGCTGATGACGTTGTGGATGGCTTCGCGAAACAGCGGGTGATCGTCGGCAATCAGGATTTTGTACATGGCCTTTCACCTCATTATTTTGATTATGGTGTGGCAACTGCGTGCACGCGTAAAGCTCAGGGAAAGGGTTCGGGCCGGGCGGGCGAAACCGGCAGATTGGCCGCTTGCCAGGCGTCCAGGCCATCGCGATACCAATACAGAGTCTTATAGCCCATGGTGGCCGCGCGTTTGACTGCGTTCCAGCTCAACCAGCAGTCGGAGCGGCAGTAGAAGACCAGCGGTTGCGTCGAGTCGCCGGCGGTCAGCTTTTTCAGGTTGGCGGCGAAGTAGTCCTGCCATTGCGGTGTCAGCTCACCGTCGCCGGTGTTGGCCAGCCAATGGCTGCCGGGCAGGTTTTCATGGGGCTGGTCTTCGATGAATTGCCCTTGCAGCCACTGACGGCGGTAGACGTCGATCAGCACCGGGCGTGGGGTTTGGTTGAGCAGGGTTTGCAGGGCGCGGGTGTCGACAATGGTTGCGCCTTGCAGCTGGTCGGGCGTCGGGCTGCGGTACAGGCCGATGCGATAGCCCTCGGTGGAGAACAGCGCGGTGTCGGCCTGCGCGGTGCTCAGCAGCAGGCCCAGGGACAGGGCGGCGAGAGCAGGGCGCAACAGGCAACGTCGGGCACGTGGCATGGGTTCAGTCCTTATAGTTATGGACCTATTACATGCCAGTCGGGGGGCGTTGGGAATGCGACGATAGACAGGGAAACCAGTACTAAAGTAGTAATTTCACCCTGTTCAATGAAGATCCCCTGTGGGGTAATTAGTTGGCTTTGCGCAAGGCCGCATGCTGCGGGTTGAAGGTCAGTACGGCGAGCAACGCGAACAGCAGCGTCAGCCCCGTGCACACCGCCAGTGCCAACGGATTGAAGCGTTCATACAGGGCAAAACGCACCAGCTCCACTGCATGGGTAAACGGATTCACCGCGCACAGCCAATACAGCCACTCGCTGGCCTCGCGCATCTTCCACAGCGGATACAGCGCCGATGACAGGAAAAACAGCGGGAAGATCACGAAATTCATCACCCCGGCAAAGTTCTCCAGCTGGCGGATCGCGTTCGACAGCAACAGGCCCAATGCGCTGAGCATCAACGCCACCAGCAGCAGGGCCGGCAACGCCAGCAACAGCCCCATGGCTGGTGGCCGCACGCCGTAGACCCAGGCAATTGCCAGGAACGCATACACCTGCAACAGCGAAATCAGCGAAGTGGCCAACAGTTTGCTGCACAGCAGAAAGGTGCGGGGCAGGGGGCTGGTCAGCAGCACGCGCATGCTGCCCATCTCGCGGTCGTAGACCATCGACAGTGAGCCCTGCATGCCGTTGAACAGCAGGATCATGCAGGCCAGCCCGGGAATGATGTAGACCTCATAGGGGATGTAGGTGTCGTAGGGCTCGATGATCGCGATCCCCAGCGCTGCGCGAAAACCCGCAGCGAACACCAGCAGCCACAGCAGCGGCCGCACCAGGGCGCTGAGAAACCGCGTGCGTTGCAGCACAAAGCGCAGCCATTCGCGCAGCACGATACCGCTAAAACATTGCCAGTAAGCGTTCATTGGGCAGCTCCTGATGTCGTAAGGCGGGTGAAGGCCGAACCGAGGTCACCGCCGTGTTCCAGGCTCAGGGCATCGGCCTGTCCGCTGGCCACCAGCCGGCCTTGATGCAGGATCAGCAAGTCATCGCTGGGCTGCACTTCGTCGAGCAGGTGGGTGGTCCAGAGCACGCTGATGCGCTCTTCGCGACACAGGTTGCGTATGTGCTGGTTGAGCGCCAGGCGACTCGCCGGGTCGAGGCCGACACTGGCTTCGTCGAGCAGCAACAGACGCGGCTCGTGCAACAGGGCGCGGGCAATTTCCACCCGGCGACGATGGCCGCCATTGAGTTCACGCACCCGTTCGCGGCGACGGTCGGTCAGGGCCTGGCGGGCCAGTTCGGCGTCGACCCGAAGGTCGGTCTGGCGCCGGGACAAACCGTGCAGCGCGGCGTGATAACGCAAGTTCTGTTCGACGCTGAGGTCCAGGTCCAGGGTGCTTTGCTGGAACACCACGCCCAATTGCCTGAGTGCCGGGCGTGCCGCGCTGCGCAATGAATTACCACCGACGCGGATCTCGCCGTGCTGCAGATCATAGAGCCGGGTCAGCAGGGCAATCAGGGTCGACTTGCCCGCGCCGTTGGGGCCCAGCAGCGCGGCGAAACGCCCGGGCTCCAGGCTGAAACTCACCTTGCGCAAGGCCTCTCGAGCACCGTAGGCGAAACTCAGGTCGCTGACTTCAAGGGCGTTCATGGCGTCACCACCACGCCCCAGGGGTAGCGCCCGACCTTCACCGATTTACTGACCTTGAGGCTGTCGACATCGATCACCGAGACATCGCCGCTGACGCCATTGGTGGCCAGCAGTTGCTTCTGATCCGGTGTGAATGCCATCTGCCAGACCCGTCGACCCACCAGCAGGTAATCGAGAATCTCGAAGGTCTTGGCATCGATCACCGCCACATGATTGGCCGGGCCGAGGGCGACGAAGCCGTACTTGCCATCGGTGCTGAGCTTGATGCCGACCGGCTGGACCTTGTCCGGGTGCACGCCCTTGATCTGGAAGTTCAGGGTCTTGAGCACGGTGCGGCTGGCCACATCGAGAATGGTCACGGTGCCGCCGATTTCCGCCGAGGCCCAGAGCTGTGCACCATTGGGGGAGAACTCGACGAAACGCGGGCGCTGGTCCACCAGGGTGCTGTCGGCCAGGGTCTGGGTGCCGGTGTCGATCCAGTGCAGCATGTTGGTGGTTTCGCTGGTGTTGACCGCCCACTTGCCGTCAGGGCTGACGGCCATGCCTTCAGGTTCGACGCCGACGTTGATCTGGCCGAGCACCTTGGAAGTCTCGGTGTCGATCACCGTGACCAGCGCATCGTCTTCGTTGGAGACGTACAACCAGCGATTGTTCGGGTGCAGGGCGAATTGCTCGGGGTCTTTGCCCGAGGGCAATTCCTTGATGATCTTGCGCGTGGCCACGTCCATCACCTGGACCCGGTCCGAGTCACTGGCGCAGATGTACAGCAGCTTGTTGTCATGGGACAGCAGCAGGCCGCGGGGGCGCTGGCCGACGGGCAGGGTGTCGGTGACTTGCAGGGTCTGCAGGTCGATCAGGCTCAGGCTGTTGTCCTTTTCGTTGGAGACCCAGGCAGTGCTGGCAACGGCATGGCCAGCGGCGAGCAGCAAGGTGCAAGAGAGCAGGGTGCGGCGCATGGCGGATTCCTTGTTGTTGTGATTATCGGGTCAGGGAAAACGGCAGCTGACCTCGGGTTTGTCGTAGCCCAGGCTGTCCATCTCGTTGAACGGGTGCAGAAAGCCGTCCTGGGGTGACGTACTCACCAGCGCCCGGGGCTGGACAATGGGGATCGGCTGGCGCAACTGGCCGTTCCACGGCCGATAGCTGAGCTTGCGACCCTTGAAACCGTCGAGGGGCAACTGGTCGCTGATTTCCAGCGTACGGATCGCCATCGGCTCGGCCTGGCGCAGTTTGCTCACGGCGCTGGCAATACTGCGCACGGCCATCCATGCGGCGAAATCGCGGTCATTCATCCAGCGCCCGGTCAGGGCTTCGAAGCGTTTTTGCAGCTGCGCGGCGCCGTAGGTCTCCACGGTCTTGTGCCAGCCCGCCGGGGTCAGGCCCTGGGTGCCGGCGACCGGGCGCGGGTACCAGGTCTGGTAGGGCACGTATTCACCGAAGTCGCCGCGTTCATCGGCCACCAGTACCACGTCGTACTCGGCGGTCTGGGTGAACAGCGGCATGTCGGCCTGGGCGCTGCGGCGTTGGTCGTTATCGAAGCTCCAGGGTTTTTCCGCCACCAGTTGCAAGCCAAAGCGCTTGGCCCCGCGGCGCAGGGCGGCGGCATAGGCTTGATCGTCCGGCGTCGGGCCGACAATCAGCAGCGCCCGCTGCCATTTGCGCAGCACCAGAAACTGCGCCAGTGCATCGGCAAGCATCGCCCGGCTCGGCAAGGTGTGCAGCACGTTCGGCAGGCAATCGGTGGTGCGCAGGTTGTCATCGGGGCTACCGGCGTTGAACAACAGACTGTCGGGCAGTGCTGCACTCAATTGGCGCAGGCTGGTCGCGGGGGCATTCACCACAAACAGGCGCAGGCCCTGTTCATGCTGCACCTTTGCCGCTTCGAGCAAGGCTTCGGAGCTGTCGACACTGGCGCTGACCAGGCTGTAGCCGTGGTTGAGAAAACGCCCGGTGCTGTTGCTGTCGGTGATCGCCAGTTCGGCGCCGCGCAGCCCGGCATCGGTGGGCTCGGGGATGACGTTCGACAGCAACGGGCCGGGGTCGGGGCGATAACCCAGGTAGCCGATCCGCACCTGCAAGGGCGCATCGGCGGCCTGGCTCTGGGTGGCCAGGCCGGCGGCGCAGGCAATCGCCAGCAGGTAGATCAAGGCGTAAGGGATGAGCTGGCGCATAGGGCACTCCATTACTGGTAGCGCCAGCTTAGGTAGCCCGTGAAGCTGAGGAAATATGCAGAAAGTACCGGTGGTGTCCATCCAGCGCCTTACTACCAAGGGACTAGGTGGCGACCACCAAAGCAGCATGGGGTGAGTGCGATGCCGTTTCTAAGATGGCTGCCATAGCCTCTGCCAAGAGGTTTTGCGTGCAATCCAGAGGGCATAACAATGACAACAAAACGCAACGCCTTGCTCGTGACCGGGCTAGTGGCCAGTTTGATCAGTGCAGGCTCCGTCTGGGCCCACGGCAATGTGGTGCCACAGGCTGTCGCCACCCAGGGCCTGACCCCGATCAAGGACGCCGGTGTGCAACTCGATGCCGATGGCTGGGCCGCGGTGAACCCGTATCGCACTGCCCCGGAACACGACAAGGCGGTGGAAATCGGCGCCTCGGCCTACACCCAGAACTGCGCGGCCTGCCATGGCCTGGAAGCCAAGTCCGGCGGTATCGCCCCCGACTTGCGCATGCTCGATGTCGGTGAGTCGGGCGATGAGTGGTTCGCCGAGCGGGTGCGCCATGGCGCGGTGCGCGACGGTCGGGTGTACATGCCGAAGATGGCCGACTACCTGAGCCAGGAAGCCCTGTGGGCGGTGCGCACTTATCTGGACACTGTGCACGTCGAGGAGTGACCCATGCGCCTGCTCGCGGTGTTGATCAGCGCTCTGTGGCTGTGCTGCCAGGCGGCGCAGGCGCAGGTTCGCAACTACGACGAAATGATCGCCGCCGGGGAGCTGAAGGTGGCGGTCTACAAGGACTTCGCTCCCTACAGTTTTGAAAGCGCCGGCCAGCCTCGCGGCGTCGATGTCGAACTCGCCGAGGCCCTGGCCAAGGCGCTCGGCGTACGCCTGACGCTGATCTGGGCGCCGGCGGGAGAAAAGCTCGACGACGACCTGCGCGATTACATCTGGCGTGCCAGTGCCTTGCACAACCAGCAACTGGCCGACCTGATGATGCGCGTGCCATATGACCGTGACTACGCGCAGAAGCGCAACGAGTTCGGCGAACTGGTCAACGGCCAAGTGGTGATGTTCGGTCCGTACCAGAACGAACAATGGCAGGTGGCCTATGACCGCCGGCGGCTGGACAAAGTCGCCAGCGTCGCGGTGTTCGAGCAACACCCGATTGGTGTCGAAGTCGACAGCGTGCCGTCGTTCTACCTGACCTCGGTGTTCAACGGCATGCTCGCCGGCAAGACCCATCACTATCCAGGCGTACCCCAGGCGTTTGCCGCGATGAAGGCCGGTGAGGTCGACGCGGTGATGGCCATGCGCGGCGAAATCGACTGGCAAGTCCATGAAGCGGCCGACCCGCAAGTGGCACTGGCGCAGAACGCCTACCCGAACATGGGCAAGCAGCTCTGGGAAATCGGCATGGCGGTGCACGAAAGCAACCGGCAACTGGCCTATGCCGTGGAAGAAGCACTGGAAGCGCTGATCCGCGAGGGCTCGGTGAAGACCATCTACGGCCATTACGGTCTGCGTTACGACGTGCCCGAGATGTATCAATAAGGAGCAGGCGATGAAATGGCGAGGGAGTTGTCTGTTGGCCTGCTGGTTAAGCCTGGCGGCACAGGCTGGCGCTATCGATCCCGGCAAAGACCCGGTGCCATCGGTGATGTGGGCCTTCTATCAGCAGCAGTTCCTGGGCAATGCGCCGTTCGTTTTCGATGAGCGGGTCAAGCTGCTGGCGCCGCCGTTTGCCGAAGATGCCCGGCAGGTGCCGCTGGAAATCGACGCCCGGGCGTTCAAGGGCGAGGTGGTGAAAATCCTTGCCTGGGCAGAGCTGAACCCGTTGCCGAAAATCGTCGACTTCCAGCCGCTGGATTCGGTTTTGCCCTGGCTGTCGTTGCGCATTCGCATCGAACAGGCCACGCCCTTGCGCGCGGCGGTGTTGACCCGCGACGGCGTGTGGCATGTCGGTTCGACCCTGATCGACGCAGCGGGTGGCGGCTGCACCGCGCCGAGCGTGGTGCGCACTCAACCGGGCTGGGAAGAGCACATCGGCGAAGTGCTCGGCGGTCGTTATCCCCGGGGCGAGTTCAGCCGTTTGCGGTTGCAGGTGGCCCATCCCATGGACAACGGCATGGTCAGCGGTATTCCGGAATTCTTCATCAACCATGCCGAGCTGCGCGACCACAACGAGCAAGTGCTGGCCCGGCTGGAGCTGTTTCCGGCGGTCAGCGAAAACCCCAACCTGGCCTTCGACATCGAGGGGGCAGGGCAAACGCGCCTGCTGCTACGGGACAACAGCGGCAATGAGTTCGATGCGTCGATCCCCTGATCTCAAGGAGCGTGGCATGCGCTGGATCCTGTTGATGGTGCTGAGCGTCAGTCTGCCGGCCCTGGCCGATCTCGAATATTCACTCATGCCTCGGCAGATCGCCCAGGACACCTGGCTGCTGGAAGGCAGCACCGATAATTTCGCCAAGGCCAACGGCGGCAACATCGTCAACACCGCGTTTATCGTCACTGAACGCGGAGTGGTGGTGATCGACACCGGCCCGTCGAAGCGTTATGGCGAAGCGATGCGCAAGGCCATTGCCGCCACCACCGATAAACCGGTGATCGAGGTCTTGCTGACCCATCACCACCCGGACCATGTGCTGGGCAATCAAGCCTTCAGCGACGTACCGATCGGCGCCTTGGCCGGCACCACCGAGTTGTTGCATCAGCAAGGTGATGCCATGGCCGAGAATATGTACCGGATGGTCGGCGACTGGATGCGTGGCACCGAAGTGGTGTTGCCGACGCAGACGCTGACACCCGGCGTGAAAAGTTTTGGGAATCACGATCTGCGCCTGCTGAGCCTGGGTGGGCATACGGGCGCGGATCTGGCTATTCTCGACCAGCAAACCGGCGTGCTGTTTGCCGGGGACCTGGTGTTTTATCAACGGGCGCTGACCACGCCCAACAGTTCGGGCCTGGCAGTGTGGCTGGCGGACATCGCCACCCTGCAAGGCTTGCCCTGGACGCAGGTCGTGCCGGGCCATGGGCCGGTGTCGAGCGATCCACAACCCTTCGAGCAAATGCGTGATTACCTGGCCTGGCTCGATCAGTTGATGCGCGACGGCGCCGCCAATGGCAGCGAGATGGCCGAGATGATCCGCAGCCCCATCCCCGAACGTTTCGCCGGGATCAACCTGAGTCGCTACGAACTGATCCGCAGCGTCAGCCATCTGTACCCGCGCTACGAGCGTGAGCGGATGACGCGGGTGGATTCTCCCGCGCAAAAGTGAGTAAACACAGACCCCCTGTGGGAGCGGGCTTGCTCGCGAAGAGGCCGGCACATTCGACATCGATGTCGCCTGACACTCCGTCTTCGCGAGCAAGCCCGCTCCCACAGGGGGGGCTGTGTCGGGCACAAAATCCTCTACTCATCTCCTCCGAACCTGTACCAAGGAACTAGCAATCTCCTCATTGCGGGCAATTGTTGCCAGGGCGGCGGCGCTCAAGAATCTGCACCAGACCGGGAAAATTTTCCGGAAATAACAAAAATCCGCAGAGGAAGCCGTCATGACCCAACCCGCACGTCGCCAGCCCTTCGTCTTGAGCCTGCTGCTCAGTGCCATGCTGTTGTCCGGCCAGGCATTGGCCGGGGTTTCCGACCAGGACATTCTCCAGGACCCCAAGAACCCGGAACAGGTCGTGACCAATGGCCTCGGCGTTCAGGGTCAGCGCTACAGTCCGCTGGATATTCTCAACGTCGACAACGTCAAGGAGCTGCGACCGGCTTGGGCGTTTTCCTTCGGCGGTGAAAAACAGCGCGGCCAGCAAGCGCAGCCGATGGTCAAGGACGGCGTGATGTACATGACCGGGTCCTACTCCCGGGTGTTCGCCGTGGATGCACGCACCGGCAAGAAACTCTGGCAATACGATGCGCGCCTGCCCGATGACATTCGCCCCTGCTGTGACGTGATCAACCGTGGCGTCGCGCTGTATGGTGACCTGGTGATTTTCGGCACCCTCGACGCCAAGCTCGTGGCGCTGAACAAGGACACCGGCAAGGTGGTCTGGAGCAAGAAAGTCGCCGACCATAAGGAAGGCTACTCGATCAGCGCCGCGCCGCTGGTGATCAACGGCAAGCTGATTACCGGCGTGGCCGGTGGCGAGTTCGGCGTGGTGGGCAAGATCGAGGCCTATGACCCGAAAAACGGTGATCTGCTGTGGACCCGGCCAACGGTCGAAGGCCATATGGGCTACGTCTACAAGGACGGCAAAGCGGTGGAAAACGGCATCTCCGGCGGCGAGGCGGGCAAGACCTGGCCGGGCGATCTGTGGAAGACCGGCGGCGCAGCGCCTTGGCTTGGCGGTTACTACGACCCGGAAACCAACCTGCTGCTGTTCGGCACCGGCAACCCGGCACCGTGGAACTCGCACCTGCGCCCTGGCGACAACCTCTACTCCTCATCGCGCCTGGCACTCAATCCAGACGACGGCACCATCAAGTGGCACTTCCAGAGCACGCCCCACGACGGTTGGGACTACGACGGCGTGAACGAGCTGGTGTCGTTCAACTACAGCGAAGGCGGCAAGGAGATCAAGGCGGCGGCCACGGCCGACCGTAACGGTTTCTTCTACGTGCTGGACCGCACCAACGGCAAATTCATTCGTGGCTTCCCGTTCGTGGACAAGATCACCTGGGCCACCGGCCTGGATAAGAACGGTCGGCCGATCTACAACGAAGCCAGTCGTCCCGGTGCCCCGGGTTCCGAAGCCAAGGGCAGTTCGGTCTTCGTAGCGCCGGCGTTCCTCGGCGCGAAAAACTGGATGCCGATGGCTTACAACAAAGACACCGGGCTGTTCTATGTGCCGTCCAACGAATGGGGCATGGACATCTGGAACGAAGGCATCGCCTACAAGAAAGGCGCAGCGTTCCTCGGCGCCGGCTTCACCATCAAGCCGTTGAACGAAGACTACATCGGCGTGCTGCGGGCCATCGATCCGAAAACCGGCAAGGAAGTCTGGCGCCACAAGAACTACGCGCCGCTGTGGGGCGGGGTGCTGACCACCAAGGGCAACCTGGTGTTCACCGGCACGCCGGAAGGCTTCCTGCAGGCGTTCAATGCCAAGACCGGCGAAAAGGTCTGGGAATTCCAGACCGGCTCCGGCGTGCTCGGCTCACCCGTGACCTGGGAAATGGACGGCGAACAGTACGTCTCGGTGCTCTCCGGCTGGGGCGGCGCGGTGCCGCTGTGGGGTGGCGAAGTGGCCAAACGGGTGAAGGATTTCAACCAGGGCGGCATGCTCTGGACCTTCAAATTGCCCAAGGACCTTGTCGCCAAGCACTGATTAATCTGACTCCACCGCATAACCCTGTGGGAGCGGGCTTGCTCGCGAAAGCGGAGTGTCATTCAGCAAGTTTGTAGCTGATACGACGCCTTCGCGAGCAAGCCCGCTCCCACACAGGGACTTGTGCAGCTCCTACTACCAAATAACGAGAGCCCCTCCTGCCAACGATGCATTTGTCTGGCACGCGGGGCTCTCTAGTATCGGCTCATCGCCTGTCAGTGCGACAGGCATCGACCCAGACAGAGGCCCACCATGATCTACGCACAACCCGGAACCCCAGGCGCCGTCATTACCTTCAAACCGCGCTACGGCAACTTCATCGGTGGCGAGTTTGTCGCTCCGATCAATGGCGAGTACTTCACTAACACCTCGCCGGTCAACGGTGAAGTGATCGCCGAATTCCCGCGCTCCAGCGCCGCCGACATCGACAAGGCCCTCGACGCCGCGCATGCCGCTGCCGACGCCTGGGGCAAGACCTCGGCCCAGGACCGCTCCCTGGTGCTGCTGAAAATCGCCGATCGCATCGAGCAGAACCTTGAGGTCCTGGCGGTCACCGAAACCTGGGACAACGGCAAGGCCGTGCGCGAAACCCTGAACGCCGACGTGCCGCTGGCGGCCGACCACTTCCGTTACTTCGCCGGCTGCATCCGCGCCCAGGAAGGCGGGGCTGCCGAGATCAACGAGCTGACCACGGCCTATCACTTCCACGAACCCCTGGGCGTGGTCGGGCAGATCATTCCGTGGAACTTCCCGCTGCTGATGGCCGCCTGGAAACTCGCCCCGGCCCTGGCCGCCGGTAACTGCATCGTGCTCAAGCCGGCCGAGCAAACGCCGCTGTCGATCATGGTCTTCGCCGAGCTCATCGCCGACCTGCTGCCGGCAGGCGTGCTGAACATCGTCCAGGGTTTCGGGCGCGAAGCCGGCGAGGCCCTGGCCACCAGCAAGCGCATCGCCAAGATCGCCTTCACCGGCTCGACCCCGGTGGGCGCGCACATCATGCATTGCGCCGCCGAGAACATCATTCCGAGCACCGTCGAACTGGGCGGCAAGTCGCCAAACATCTTCTTCGAAGACATCATGAACGCGGAACCGGCATTCATCGAAAAAGCCGCCGAAGGCCTGGTGCTGGCGTTCTTCAACCAGGGCGAAGTCTGCACCTGCCCGTCCCGGGCGCTGGTGCAGGAGTCGATCTACGAGCCGTTCATGGCCGAGGTGATGAAGAAGATCGTCAAGATCAAGCGCGGCAACCCGCTGGACACCGAGACCATGGTCGGCGCCCAGGCGTCCGAGCAGCAATACGACAAGATCCTCTCGTACCTGACCATTGCCCAGGAGGAGGGCGCCGAGCTGCTCACCGGCGGCGCGGCCGAACGTCTGGAGGGCGACCTGTCCAGCGGTTACTACATCCAGCCGACCCTGCTCAAGGGCCACAACAAGATGCGTGTGTTCCAGGAAGAAATCTTCGGCCCGGTGGTGGGTATCACCACCTTCAAGGACGAAGCCGAAGCCCTGGCCATCGCCAACGACAGCGAGTTCGGCCTCGGCGCCGGCCTGTGGACCCGCGACATCAACCGCGCCTACCGCATGGGCCGGGCGATCAAGGCCGGTCGTGTGTGGACCAACTGCTACCACCTGTACCCGGCGCACGCCGCGTTCGGTGGCTACAAGAAGTCCGGCGTCGGTCGGGAGAACCACAAGATGATGCTCGATCACTATCAGCAGACCAAAAACCTGCTGGTGAGCTACGACATCAATCCGCTGGGGTTCTTCTGATTCCTTAAACACGATGCATAACCTATGGGAGCGGGCTTGCTCGCGAAGGCGGCTTCACATTCAACAAATACGTTGACTGACAGTCCGCTTTCGCGAGCAAGCCCGCTCCCACATTTTGGTTATGTGTGTTTTGAAAGTCTTGCAACACCCCCTACCAAATCACCCCGCCAACTCCTTCGAAAGTAGCATTCGGGCACTCGATGCCCCGTGCATTAATGGCTCTACCGGAATCACCCGGGCACAAGAAGAGGAATGACCCATGTGGACTAAACCCGCGTTTACCGATCTGCGCATTGGCTTCGAAGTGACGATGTATTTCGCCAACCGTTGATTGATCACCCGGCCAGCCGATGCGTTGGCCGGGCCTGCCTTCTGGAGCATCCGCCATGCACATCCGCGTTCTCGGTTCCGCCGCTGGCGGTGGTTTCCCGCAGTGGAACTGCAACTGCCGCCAGTGCGCCGGTGTGCGCAATGGCAGCCTGCGGGCACAGCGTCGTACGCAGTCGTCGATTGCCCTGAGTGACGACGGTGTGGAGTGGGTGCTGTGCAACGCGTCACCGGACATTCGCGCGCAACTCGAGAGTTTTGCGCCCATGCAACCGGCGCGGCGCCTGCGTGACAGCGCCATCGCCGGCATCGTGCTGCTCGACAGCCAGATCGACCATTGCACCGGTTTGCTCAGCCTGCGCGAAGGCTGTCCGCATGCGGTGTGGTGCACCGAGCGAGTGCATCAGGACCTGAGCAGCGGTTTCCCGTTGTTCAACATGCTTGAGCACTGGAACGGCGGATTGCACTGGCAACCGGTCGGCCTCGATCGCCAGCCTTTCAGTATCCCGGCTTGCGGCCATTTGCAGTTTCGCGCGATTCCCCTGGTGAGCAACGCGCCGCCGTATTCGCCCAATCGCGGCAACCCGCAACCGGGCGACACCATTGGCCTGTTCATTGAAGACCTGCGCAACGGCGCCTCGCTGTTCTATGCCCCGGGCCTTGGCCGAATCGACGATGAAGTGCTGGGCTGGATGCAGCGTGCCGATTGCCTGTTGCTGGACGGCACCCTGTGGCGCGACGACGAGATGCGTATCTGCGAAGTCGGCCAGAGCCTGGGCAGCGAAATGGGGCACCTCCCACAAAGCGGCCCCGGCGGGATGCTTGAAGTGCTGGAGGGTTTCAACCGCCAGCGCAAGGTGCTGATCCACATCAACAACACCAATCCGATCCTCGATGAAGACTCGGCCGAGCGGGCGCTGCTGGAGCGGCGGGGGATTGAAGTGGCTTATGACGGCATGAGTATTGAGCTGTAGCGGCTGGCCCCTTCGCGAGCAAGCCCGCTCCCACAATGGACCCGCGGCAAACACCAAACCCTGTGGGAGCGAGCTTGCTCGCGATGAGGCCAGTACAGGCACCGCAGAAGTTCCCGGAGAACAAAATGACTGACAGCCCCATGTCCCCCACAGAATTCGAAGCCGCCCTGCGCGCCAAGGGCGCCTATTACCATATCCACCATCCCTACCACCAAGCCATGTACGCCGGCCGCGCCAGCCGCGAGCAGATCCAGGGCTGGGTCGCCAATCGCTTCTATTATCAGGTCAACATCCCCCTGAAGGACGCCGCGATTCTCGCCAACTGCCCGGACCGTGACGTGCGCCGGGAGTGGCTGCAACGGATTCTCGACCACGACGGCGTCCCCGGCAGCGAGGGCGGTATCGAAGCCTGGCTGCGCCTGGGCGAGGCCGTGGGGCTGGATCGCGAGCAGATTCTGTCCCAGGAACTGGTGCTGCCCGGGGTGCGTTTCGCGGTGGACGCCTACGTCAATTTCGCCCGTCGCGCCTGCTGGCAGGAAGCGGCCAGTAGTTCGCTGACCGAACTCTTTGCCCCACAGATCCATCAGTCGCGACTCGACGCCTGGCCGACCCATTACCCGTGGATCGACGTCGCCGGCTACGACTACTTCCGCACGCGCCTGAGCCAGGCTCGGCGCGATGTCGAGCATGGCTTGCGCATCACCCTGGCGCACTACGTGACGGCCGAGGGGCAACAACGCATGCTGGAGATCCTGCAATTCAAACTCGACGTGCTGTGGAGCATGCTCGATGCCATGAGCATGGCCTACGAGCTTGCGCGCCCGCCGTATCACACGGTCACCGACGACAATGTCTGGCACCGGGGGATCGCCCTGTGAGCCTGATCGATCGCCAGCAGTCACCGGCCTTGCGTCGCGGATTTCGTCTGCAATGGGAGCCCTGTCAGGACTGCCATGTGCTGCTGTACCCCGAAGGCATGATCAAGCTCAACGCCAGTGCCGGACAGATTCTCGACCTGGTAGATGGCCAGCGCAGCGTGGCGGCGATCATTGAGCGATTGAGCGCCAGTTTCCCCGGAGTACCTGGGATCGATGAAGACGTGCTGGCGTTTCTGGAGGTGGCCCATGCGCAATTCTGGATCGAGTGAGACGCTGCCCGGACCGCCGTTGTGGTTGCTCGCCGAGTTGACCTACCGCTGTCCGCTGCAATGCCCCTATTGCTCCAATCCACTGGATTTTGCCCGGCACGGCGAGGAACTGAGCACGCAAGAATGGATTCGCGTATTCCGCGAAGCGCGGGACATGGGCGCCGCGCAATTGGGGTTTTCCGGCGGCGAGCCATTGGTTCGTCAGGACCTCGCCGAACTGATCAAGGCCGCCCGGGACATGGGCTACTACACCAACCTGATCACCTCCGGCATCGGCCTGACCGAACAGAAGGTGCGGGACTTCAAGGTGGCCGGGCTGGACCATATCCAGATCAGCTTCCAGGCCGCCGACGAAGCGGTGAACAACATGCTCGCCGGCTCGCGCAAGGCCTTCGCCCAGAAACTCGCGATGGCCAGGGCGGTGAAAGTCCAGGGCTATCCGATGGTGCTGAACTTCGTCACCCATCGGCACAACATCGACCGGATCGCGCAGATCATCGAGCTGTGTCTGGAGCTGGAAGCGGATTTCGTCGAATTGGCCACCTGCCAGTTCTATGGCTGGGCTGAACTCAACCGCGTCGGCCTGTTGCCCACCCGCGAGCAATTGCAGCGTGCCGAGCGCATCACCAACGAGTACCGCGAACGCCTTGAAGCCCAGGGCCACCCATGCAAGCTGATCTTCGTCACCCCGGACTACTACGAGGAACGCCCCAAGACCTGCATGAACGGCTGGGCCAACCTGTTTCTCGACATCACCCCCGACGGCACGGCCTTGCCTTGCCACAGCGCCCGGCAGTTGCCGGTAGAGTTTCCCAACGTGCGCGAGCACAGCCTCTCGCACATCTGGAACGACTCGTTCGGCTTCAATCGCTTTCGCGGCGATGACTGGATGAAGGAACCGTGCCGCTCCTGCGACGAAAAGCACAAGGACCTGGGCGGCTGCCGCTGCCAGGCTTTCATGCTGACTGGCGATGCCAGCAATGCCGACCCGGTGTGCAGCAAGTCGCTCCACCATGGCGTGATCCTCAAGGCCCGCGAAGAAGCGGAGGCGCCGGGGTTGGGGATGGGGATGGAGCATCTGACGTTGCGTAACGCGAAGGCTTCGCAGCTGATCTATCGCGGATAATTTTAGCGACACAACCCCCCTGTGGGAGCGGGCTTGCTCGCGAAAGCGGTGTGCCAGGCAACATAAATGTTGAATGTTAAGGCCTCTTCGCGAGCAAGCCCGCTCCCACAGGGGATCTGTGGTGAACTCGAATGCGAGTACACCCCAGGCAGTGCTACCCATTGGTCTGATTGCATTCACAGCTGGATGGTTTAGTGTGGTTTCTACCTTCCAAAACAATAAAAACAGGCTTTCCAATGAGCCAGAGTCTCAACCAGCTGCGCAAATTCGTTTCCCCTGAAATCATCTTCGGTGCCGGTAGCCGGCACAGTGTCGGCAATTACGCCAAGACCTTTGGCGCGCGCAAGGTGCTGGTGGTCAGTGACCCCGGTGTGATTGCCGCCGGTTGGGTCGCCGATGTCGAAGCCAGCCTGCAAGCGCTGGGCATCCAGTATTGCCTGTACTCCGATGTCTCGCCGAACCCAAGGGTCGAAGAGGTGATGCTCGGCGCCGAAATGTACCGGGAAAACCACTGCGACGTGATCGTCGCCGTCGGTGGCGGCAGCCCGATGGACTGCGGCAAAGGCATCGGCATCGTCGTTGCCCATGGCCGCAGCATTCTCGATTTCGAGGGCGTGGACACCATCCGCGTGCCCAGCCCGCCGCTGATCCTGATTCCGACCACTGCCGGCACCTCGGCCGACGTCTCGCAATTCGTGATCATTTCCAACCAGCAGGAACGCATGAAGTTCTCCATCGTCAGCAAGGCCGTGGTGCCGGACGTTTCGCTGATCGACCCGGAAACCACCCTGAGCATGGACCCGTTCCTGTCGGCCTGTACCGGCATCGACGCCTTGGTGCATGCCATCGAAGCCTTCGTGTCCACCGGCCACGGGCCGCTGACCGATCCCCATGCGCTGGAGGCGATGCGCCTGATCAATGGCAACCTGGTGCAAATGATCGCCAACCCGACCGACATCGCCCTGCGCGAGAAAATCATGCTCGGCAGCATGCAGGCCGGGCTGGCGTTCTCCAACGCGATCCTCGGTGCCGTGCATGCCATGTCCCACAGCCTCGGCGGCTTTCTCGATCTGCCCCATGGCTTGTGCAACGCGGTGCTGGTCGAGCACGTGGTGGCCTTCAATTACAACTCGGCGCCGGACCGTTTCAAGGTGATCGCCGAGACTTTCGGCATCGACTGCCGAGGCCTGAATCACCGGCAGATCTGCGGGCGCCTGGTCGAACACCTGATCGCCCTCAAGCATGCCATCGGCTTTCACGAAACCCTCGGTTTGCATGGCGTCAGGACCTCGGACATTCCGTTCCTGTCGCAGCATGCGATGCACGATCCATGCATCCTGACCAACCCGCGCGAATCCAGCCAGCGTGATGTCGAGGTCGTCTATGGCGAAGCCCTCTGACGAGCAACAACGGGCCCTGGCCGGGCTGCTGGGGCTGGGCAGCCATTCGGCGCGCAAGAGTCATTACCCGGAACTGGCCGCGCGCCTGGACGATCTGGAAGCCGAGCGTAACCGCTACAAGTGGCTGTTCGAAAACGCGGTGCACGGGATCTTCCAGGCCAGCCTGCACGATGGCATGCGCGCCGCCAACCCGGCGCTGGCTCGCATGCTTGGCTACCAGGACCCGCAGGAGGTGCTGTTCTCCCTGACTGACCTGGGCAGCACCCTGTTCGTCGACGGCGCGCAGGAGCTGGAAACCATCGGCGAAATCCTCCGGCACCAGCGCAGCCTGCACGGCTATGAAACCCGCTTGCGGCGCAAGGATGGCAGCTACCTGGATGTATTGATGAACCTGCTGCTCAAGCCCGGCCAGGAAGGCCTGGTGGAAGGATTCGTCTCCGATATCACCGAGCGCAAGCTGGCCCAGCGACGCCTGCAGCAACTCAATGACGAACTGGAGCAGCGCGTCGTCGCGCGCACCGATGAATTGCTCGAGGCCAACCGTAACCTTCAGCAGCAGATCACCCAGCGTAAACAGATCGCCAAGGCCTTGCGCGATGCCCGCGATGCCGCCGAGGCCGCGAATCACAGCAAGGACAAATACCTCGCCGCCGCCAGCCACGACCTGCTGCAACCGCTGAACGCCGCGCGGTTGCTGATTTCGACCTTGCGCGAACGCAAATTGCCGGAAGCCGAACAGGTGCTGGTGGAACGCACTCACCAGGCCCTGGAAGGGGCCGAAGACCTGCTGACGGACCTGCTCGACATTTCCCGGCTCGATCAGGCCGCAGTCAAGCCGGACGTTGCGTCGTACCGCCTCGACGAACTGCTCGGGCCGCTGGTGTCGGAGTTCCAGTCCGTCACCCAGGCGGCCGGCTTGAACCTGCGGGTGCGCATGGCCGATTACGCCATCAACACCGACTTGCGCCTGATGACGCGGATCCTGCGCAATTTCCTCAGCAATGCCTGCCGCTACACCGATGAAGGCAGCATCCTGCTGGCAGCAAGGCGTCGGGGCGAGATGTTGCGCCTGGAGGTCTGGGACACCGGGCGTGGCATCGCCGCGGACCGGCTCGACTCGATCTTCCTCGAGTTCAACCAGCTGGACGTCGGCCGCGCCGCCGACCGCAAGGGCGTGGGCCTGGGGCTGGCGATTGTCGAGCGCATTGCCAAGATCCTTGGCTACAGGATCGGCGTGTATTCCATGCCGGGGCGGGGTTCGATGTTCAGCATCGAGGTGCCGATATCCGACGAGGTTCCGCTGCCCGTGAGCCAGGCGGCGCCACAACCGGGCACCGGCAACCCGCTGCCGGGCCGCCGTTTACTGGTGATCGACAACGAAGTGAGCATTCTCGAAAGCATGGGCGCGTTGCTCGGGCAGTGGGGCTGCGAGGTTCTGGTCGCCACCGATGAAGAGGCTGCGCTGGCGGCGCTACGCGGGCAGGCGCCGGAACTGATTCTCGCGGACTATCACCTCGATCACGGGGTGGTCGGCTGTGATGTGGTGCGACATTTGCGCGAGCATTTCCACCAGGACATTCCCGCGGTGATCATTACCGCCGACCGCACCGACCATTGTCGGCGCGCGTTGCAGCGGCTCAATGCACCCTTGCTGAACAAACCGGTGAAGCCCGGCAAGTTGCGAGCGGTGTTGAGTCAATTGTTGGGGGCATCTGCCTGAAGCGGCCGGTACTGCAGGGTGAAGCCCAGTTCGGTGGATTGACCCTGTTCCAGCGAGCGCAACCCTGGCCGACCGGGCAGGTTTGACGATGCTGGCGCCAAGTTCCGGGATTAGGTTGTCAGCTGGAAATCATCGGCGGCAGGGTACCCAGCAATGAAACAGCCGCCACCGCGCCAAGTCCCAGCAGCCATTCCAGCATCACGCTTGAACGCAATGCTGTCGGGCGCTGCTCACAGTCATCGATCCGCAAGCGATTGAACAACGCCAGGCCCAGCATGGTCGCTACCAACGTAGCCTTGATCAACAGGATCAAGGCGAACCCGCTGAACAACGGCGTCGGCCAGAACGCCCCGGTGAGCACCCGCACATTGATCAGTCCAGTGATCAGCAGCCCGGCGACCAGGCCGTAACCGACGCCGCTGAAGCGCTGCAACATCCCGCGGATCGAATGCCCATCGGGTTGACGCAAGATCATCACCAGCAGCATCAGGCCGCCGAGCCAGGCACCTACGCAGATCAAGTGGATGAGTTGATTGAGGATCAGCAACTGGCCTGCGGTGCCATCGAGCATGGCGCCGTGGCCGACCGGGGCCAGGGTGGCCAGCAGCAGGCCGCTGAGGATCAGGCGCAGCGCAAGGCTGGCGCTTAGAGGTGTCAACACCACCACCAGCAACAGCAGGTTGATCAGCAAATGCCAGCGCCAGACCTGACCGAAAAAGGTATTGCTCAGCACCAGGCGCAGGGTCGACGGATCGAAGGCCGCATCCCAGGCCCCGGCCATGCTCGCGGTAATCAGCAGCAACCAGCAGGCCCCGCTGACCAGCGCCACCACGGCCAGCCAACGGCAGGTCCGTGCCAGACGCTGATCCAGTGCGGTTTCGCCATTTGCCAGCAAGGGCCTGAACAACCAGCCCCCGAACAGCATCAGCACCACGATGAAATGCAGGAAGCGGCACAGCACCAGTGCGCTCGCCATGAATTACTGGCCAACCTTGAAGGCATAGGCACCTTCGCTTTTGTGGGTGTCGACGGACACGACGTGCCATTCGACTTTGTAGGCGCCGGCGGTCAACGGCGCGGTCGGGGTGACGATCAGGGTCTTTTTGTCGCTGCCTTCGGTGGTCAGCGCTTTGACCGCCACCGGTGCGCCATCCCGGGTCACGGTGACTTTGGTGAAACTGGCCTCGATACCCTCTGAGAACTCCAGGCGCAATTGCGCCGGCGCGGCCACGGTGCTGTCGGCGGCCGGTGTCTGGCTTTTCAGGTGGGCGTGGGCAAACACCGTAGAAGCGGCGAGCAGCGAGCCGAGCAGGGCAGCGACGGTCAGGGTTTTCTTGAGCAGCATCGTGGGGACCTCAGGCAGTTTCCAGGTGCGCAGAGTTTAGCTTTACGACAGCGGCTGTACGAAGTTTCGATTTCCCCTGTCGCCGCGGTCCAGAGCGGATGCTAGTCTTGCTCAACGTTGTGGTCGGGGATCCGCATGGGCAATCACAAGATCGAGATTCGTCGCAGTAACGTCGAAAAAATCCTGCTGGGGGCAGAAAAGGTCTTCGCTGAAAAGGGCTTCGGCAGCACTGCCATGGCCGACATCGCCGCTGAAGTGCAACTGCCGCGCTCCAACCTGCACTACTACTTCAGCACCAAGACCGAATTGTACAGCGCCGTGCTCTTCGACTTGCTGGAAGTCTGGAAGCAGGACGCGCTGTGCTTCGAGATGTTCGATGACCCGCGTGTGGTGCTCAGCAGTTACATCCGCGCCAAGATGAACCATTCCCGCAGCCGGCCGTATGGCTCGAAAGTCTGGGCCAACGAAATCATCCATGGCGCGCCGACCCTCGGCGAAGCGCTGGATGCGAGCCTGTACGATTGGGCCAAGATGAAGGAAGCGAAAATCCGCCAGTGGGTGGATGACAAACGCATCCTGCCGGTGGAGCCCTCGAGCCTGCTGTACATGATCTGGGCCTCGACCCAGCACTATGCCGACTTCGATCATCAGGTGAATATTCTCAATGATCATCAGCCGCTGTCGGACATGCAGTTCGAGAGAGCGGTGCAGACGGTGACCAGTGTGATTTTGCGGGGGATTGGGTTGGAGCCTTGAGTTCTTACAAGCAGAAAAGATCGCAGCCTTCGGCAGCTCCTACAGAGAAATGCGTCCCCTGTAGGAGCTGCCGAAGGCTGCGATCTTTTGATCTTATAACTCAAACCGCAACGTGATACGGATTCCTCGGATCATGATTCCAGTCCAGGAACGGCTTGCCAGTTTCCACCGGCACCATCTCGATGCAGTCCTGCACCGGGCAGGTGATCTGGCACAGGTTGCAGCCCACGCACTCCTCATCGATCACTTCGTACTTATGCGTGCCGTCCGCTTGCTTGAGGCTGGCCACGGCCTGGTGCGAGGTGTCCTCACAAGCGATATGGCAACGACCGCAACCGATACACGCCTCCTGATCAATCTTCGCAATCACCTGGTAATTGATGTCCAGGTACTTCCAGTCCGTGGTGTTGCCCACCGCGCGCCCGGAAAACTCCGAAATGCTGGCGTAGCCCTGACTGTCCATCCAGCGTGACAAGCCGTCCTTCATGTCTTCGACAATCCGGAAGCCGTGCAGCATCGCCGCCGTGCATACCTGCACCGAGCCGCTGCCCAGGGCGATGAATTCCGCGGCGTCGCGCCAGTTGCCGATGCCGCCGATGCCGCTGATCGGCAGGCCCTGGGTCTGCGGGTCGCGGGCGATTTCGGCGACCATGTTCAAGGCAATCGGCTTGACCGCCGAGCCGCAGTAACCGCCGTGGGTGCTTTGGCTGCCGACCATGGGGTTGGCGACCATGCGCTCGAGGTTGACGCTGGTGATCGAGTTGATGGTGTTGATCAACGACACCGCATCGGCACCACCACGGTGGGCGGCGCGGGCGGCGACGCGGATGTCGGTGATGTTCGGCGTGAGCTTGACGATTACCGGCAACGAGCAATACGTCTTGCACCAGCGGGTGACCTGTTCCACGTACTCCGGCACCTGGCCGACCGCCGCGCCCATGCCCCGTTCCGGCATGCCGTGGGGGCAGCCGAAGTTCAGTTCGATGCCGTCAGCGCCGGTGGCTTCCACCAGCGGCAGGATGTGTTTCCAGGATTCTTCGACGCAGGGCACCATCAAGGACACGATCAGCGCGCGGTCCGGCCAGTCCTTTTTGACCTGGGTGATTTCCCGCAGGTTGATCTCCAGCGAGCGGTCGGTGATCAACTCGATGTTGTTAAAACCCAGTACCTCCCGGTTAGCCCCGAAGTGCGCTGAATAGCGCGACGACACATTCACCGCCGCCGGGTCTTCCCCCAGGGTTTTCCAGACCACGCCGCCCCAGCCAGCCTCGAAGGCGCGGACCACGTTGTAGGCCTTGTCGGTCGGCGGCGCGGAGGCCAGCCAGAATGGATTGGGTGCTTTGATGCCGGCGAAGACAATCGACAGATCGGCCATTTACGCAGCCTCCACGTTGAGCATCAGTTGAGCGTTGATCGCCTCGGCGGCGCGCTTGCCATGCTGCACGGCTTGCACGGTGAGGTCTTGATCGAGGCTGGTGCAGTCACCGCCGGCATACACGCCGGGGATGCTGGTGCGCAGGTTTTCATCGACTTCGATACGCTCGCCCTGACGCTTGAGCTCGCGGGCCAGCGGATCGCTGAGGGCGCTGCCGTCGAAGGCCTGGCCGATGGCCTTGAAGATCGCATCGGCGGCCAGTTCGAAGGTTTCACCGGTGGTTTGCAGGCGACCTTCCACCAGGCAGGTGCGGGCGAAACGCATGCCGCGCACCCGGCCGTGGTCATCGAGCAGCACTTCTTCGGGTTGTGCCCAGGTCATCAGCCGCACCTGATTGGCCTTGGCAATGTCCTGTTCGTGATGGGTGGCACCCATGTCCTCGATGCCACGGCGGTACACCAGATTCACATCGTGGGCGCCGAGGCGGGCCATTTGCACCGCCATGTCGATGGCGGTGTTGCCTGCGCCGAGGACAATGCAGTGGTCGGCCAGGGGCAACTGGCTCAGGTCATCGGCCTGGCGCAGTTCGCGGATGTAGTCGGTGGCGGCGAGCAGGCCGGGCGCGTCTTCGTGGACCAGGCCCAGCTGTTTGCTGGCATTGAGCCCGAGGCCGAGGAACACCGCATCGAACTGCTGGTGCAGTTCGCTGAGGGTCAGGTTCTCCCCGAGCTTCTGTCCGTGGCGGATTTCGATGCCGCCGATTTCCAAGAGGAACTCAAGTTCCTTTTGCGCGTAGTCATCCACCAGTTTGTATTTGGCGATCCCGTATTCGTTGAGGCCGCCAGCTTTTTCCCGCGCCTCGAAGATCACCACGTCATGCCCGTGCATGGCACTGCGGTGGGCGCAGGACAAACCGGCCGGACCGGCACCCACCACGGCGATGCGTTTGCCGGTGGCGGCAGTACGCTGGAAGGGGTGCGTGCTGAAGTGGGCGTTGTCCACGGCATAGCGTTGCAACAGGCCGATCATGACCGGCGCGCATTCGTGAGCGTTGTTGCGCACGCAGGCTTGCTGGCAAAGAATTTCCGTCGGGCACACCCGGGCGCAACTGCCGCCGAGGATGTTGGCCGAGAGGATTTTCTGCGCCGCGCCTTGCACGTTGTCCTGCGCAATGTTGCGGATGAACGAGGGAATGTCGATCTCGCTCGGACAGGCATTCACGCAGGGCGCGTCGTAGCAATACAGGCAGCGCGAGGCTTCCAGGTGCGCCTGGCGCTCGTTGAGCGGCGGCGCCAGATCGGTGAAATGGCCGGCGAGGGCGGCCGCATTCTCTTGGGGATGCGGGAGGTGGTCCAGGGTCTTGATCACGGTTTTGGCCTCACGGTTATTTGAGGTGCTGCCTCTGAATGGGCATTGTTTTTGTGTTGTCTGTGCTGACGTCATCGCGAGCAAGCTCGCTCCCACAGGGAACTCGGGTGTTCATTAAACCTGTGGGAGCGAGCTTGCTCGCGATAGGCCGAAGGCCGCTTTCAGCGTTTCACAGCAACCGGCTTGTGCAACTCAGCCCGCTTGCTCAGCAAATCAAACACCGCCGGATACGCCGGCCGTTCGATGTAGCGCCCGGCCCCACGCTCGGCCCGCAGGTCGCCGTCGGCCCAGACCACGCGGCCCTGGCTGATGGTGTGGCTGGGCACGCCGCGCACGGTCTTGCCTTCGAAGATGTTGAAGTCCACCTGCTGATGGTGGGTCTTGGCGGAAATGGTCCGTGTGCCTTGCGGGTCCCACAGCACCAGGTCGGCATCGGCACCCACACGAATCGCGCCTTTGCGAGGGTAGAGGTTGAAGATCTTCGCCGTGTTGGTGGACGTCAGGGCGACGAATTGCTGCATCGAAAAGCGTCCGCTGTTCACCCCTTCATCCCACAACACGGCCATGCGGTCTTCAATGCCGGCGGTGCCGTTGGGGATTTTGCTGAAGTCGTCGCGGCCAGCGGCTTTTTGCTCGGCGCAGAAACAGCAGTGGTCAGTGGCGGTGGTGTGCAGGTTGCCCGATTGCAGGCCATGCCAGAGTGCCTCTTGATGGCCGCGGGGGCGGAACGGCGGGCTCATCACGTAACCGGCGGCGGTCTGCCAGTCCGGATCGCGGTAGACGCTGTCGTCCAGCAGCAGGTGCCCGGCCAGCACTTCGCCGTAGACCGGCTGGCCCTTGCCCCGGGCGTAGGTGATTTCGTCCAGCGCTTCCTTGGTCGAGACGTGGACCAGGTACAGCGGCGTGCCGAGGGTTTCGGCGATGCGGATCGCCCGGCTCGCGGCTTCGCCTTCAACCTGTGAAGGGCGCGACAGGGGATGCGCCTCCGGCCCGGTGATACCCTGGGCCATCAGCTTGCGTTGCAGGTGATACACCAGTTCACCATTTTCCGCGTGAACGGTCGGCACCGCGCCCAGTTCCAGGCAGCGTTCGAAACTCGCCACCAGGGTGTCGTCGGCGGCCATGATCGCGTTCTTGTAGGCCATGAAATGCTTGAAGCTGTTGACGCCGTGCTGACTGACCAGCTCGGCCATTTCCTCGCGGACCTGTTCGCTCCACCAGGTGATGGCGACATGAAAACCGTAGTCCGACGCCGACTTCTCGGCCCAGCCGCGCCACTGATGGAAGGCTTCGAGCAAGGATTGCTGCGGGTTGGGAATCACGAAGTCGATGATCGAGGTGGTACCGCCGGCCAGTCCCGCCGCCGTGCCGCTGTAGAAATCTTCGCTGGCCACCGTGCCCATGAAGGGCAGTTGCATGTGGGTGTGCGGATCGATGCCGCCGGGCATCAGGTATTGGCCGCTGCCGTCGAGCACTTCGGCGCCTGCAGGTACATCGAGATTTTCGCCGATGGCCTTGATCACGCCGTCTGTGCAATACACATCGGCGCGATAACTTTCATCATGGGTAACAACGGTGGCGCCACGGATCAACAGAGACATTCCGAGTTCCTCGCAGGCAATGACCGGTTTATGCCGGTTCTAGATGTTCTATTTAAAAACAGCCCGGACAGATTGATTCCTGTCAGTGCTGTCAGGATTAAACGCTAGCTGCAGTTATCCGAATCGGCAAGAATATTTTTTATAAGCTTATGCTGATATTAACTAATTGATATTTAACGATTAAATACAAGAATCACCAAAATGGTGAGGTTGCTCACCATTTTGACGCACTTGACAGGATCGAAAAATAGTCAAGATTTCCTATGTGAAATCAGCTGTTTGAGTATGGTCTATGGTTGATGCGCAGCCATTGAAAAAAGATCAACGCACCAGTTTGAGTCCTGACTGTCCGGACAACTTGCCTGGCATTCGGCCTGAGTGGCCTGACAAATAGTCGAGTCAGCGAATAAAACTGATAAACATCAGTTGGTTGCAATGTGTTTATGGAACTGCCCGATGCGTAATCGGGGTAAACGGCACGTTTATTGATGTCGCCAGCCCCTGATGAGCAACAATAATCAAAAGAACAGTGGAGCGGCCATGCAACAGATCAGATCGCAAGTGACCGAGCGCGACGGCTTGTTCGAGCTCGAAGCCGGCAGCGATGTCCTCGACAGTCCCCGTTACAACCACGACATTGCACCGACCAAGGTGCGCGAACGCACCTGGAACAAATGGCACATCACCGCGCTGTGGGTGGGCATGGCGATCTGCGTGCCGACCTACACCCTCGGTGGCGTGCTGACCGCGTACTTCGGCCTGAGCGTCGGTGAAGCGCTGCTGGCGATTCTGTTCGCCAACATCATCGTGCTGATTCCCCTGACGCTTAACGCCTTTCCCGGCACCAAGTACGGCATTCCCTTTCCGGTGTTGCTGCGCTCGTCCTTCGGCGTGCTCGGTTCCAACATTCCGTGCCTGATCCGCGCCCTGGTGGCGTGTGGCTGGTTCGGCATCCAGACCATGTTCGGCGGGCTGGCGATACACCTGTTCCTCGGCTCGGTGTTCGAGGGCTGGAAATCCCTGGGCGGCACCGGCGAGGTCATCGGCTTCATGGTGTTCTGGGCACTGAACCTGTGGGTGGTGATTCGCGGCGCCGAGTCGATCAAATGGCTGGAAACCCTGTCGGCCCCGCTGCTGGTGCTGGTGGGCGTAGGCCTGCTGGTCTGGGCCATGCCCAACGTGTCGATGAGCGAATTGCTGGCAATCCCGGCCAAGCGTCCCGAAGGCGCCGGCGTGGCCAGCTACTTCGCCGCCGGGCTGACGGCGATGGTCGGCTTTTGGGCCACGTTGTCACTGAACATTCCGGACTTCAGTCGCTACGCAAAAAGCCAGAAGGACCAGATTGTCGGGCAGATCATCGGCCTGCCGCTGACCATGTTCCTGTTCGCGTCCCTCGGTGTGGTAATGACTGCCGCGTCGGTGAAACTGGTGGGGGTGACGGTGTCTGATCCGGTGACCCTGATTGGCCATATCCAGAGCCCGGTGTGGGTCGCATTGGCCATGGCGCTGATCATCATTGCCACCCTGTCGACCAATACGGCAGCCAACATCGTGTCGCCGACCAATGACTTCCAGAACATCGCGCCCAAGGCGATCAACCGTACCAAGGCAGTATTGCTCACCGGGTTTGTCGGGTTGGCATTGATGGCCCATGAACTGCTAAAAAAACTGGGCCTGATTGTCTCGGACGTCAGTCTCGAAACCGTCTATTCCAACTGGTTGCTTGGCTATTCCAGCCTGCTGGGGCCAATTGCCGGGATCATGGTGGTGGACTATTTCCTGATCAAGAAACAGCAACTGGACCTCGCGGGTTTGTACAGGGACGACGTGTATCCGGCGTGGAACTGGAGCGGGTTCATCGCGTTTGGTGTGCCGGTGGTGTTGACCCTACTGTCCCTGGGCAGCGATGCGTTCAGCTGGTTCTACAGCTATGGCTGGTTCACCGGCTCGGCGCTGGGTGGGGTTATTTATTACGGGTTGAGTGTGATGCGAGTCGATCCGTCGGTAGCGAAATCTCCGGTGTGACGACTGGCCTCTTCGCGAGCAGGCTCGCTCCCACAGGGTTCTCGGGTGTTCACAAAACCTGTGGGAGCGAGCTTGCTCGCGATGAGGGCTTTGAATCCACCAACGAAACACCTGAAGAAACACACAAGAACAGCCTGAGGAGATCATCATGAACGCGGCCGTAGACGTTCTGCAGTCCAGCCATCAGCACATCAACCGCGACCGCCTGTGGCAATCGCTCATGGAACTGGCCAGGCTCGGCGCCACGGTCAAGGGCGGCGTGTGTCGCCTGGCCCTGACCGATCTCGACCGCCAGGCCCGGGACATCTTCGTCAAGTGGTGTATCGATGCCGGCTGCACCGTCAGCATCGACGCTGTCGGCAACATCTTCGCCCGTCGCCCCGGGCAAAATCCCGACCTGCCACCGGTGATGACCGGCAGCCACATCGACACCCAGCCCACCGGCGGCAAGTTCGATGGCTGCTTCGGTGTGCTGGCCGGCGTCGAAGTGTTGCGCACCCTCAATGACCTCAACATCGAAACCGAAGCGCCACTGGAAGTGGTGGTCTGGACCAACGAAGAAGGCTCGCGCTTCGCCCCGTGCATGATGGGTTCCGGCGTGTTCGCGGAAAAATTCACCCTCGAGGAAACCCTGGCCAAGGTCGATGCCGATGGCGTGACTGTGGGTGAAGCACTGAATGCAATTGGCTACGCTGGCCCCCGCAAAGTCAGCGGCCACAAAGTCGGTGCCTACTTTGAAGCTCACATCGAGCAAGGCCCGATCCTGGAAGACGAACGCAAGACCATAGGCGTGGTCATGGGCGCCCTCGGGCAGAAATGGTTTGACCTCAAACTGCGCGGCGTCGAAGCCCACGCCGGCCCGACCCCGATGCACTTGCGCAAGGACGCCCTGGTCGGTGCCGCGGTGATCGTCGGTGCGCTCAACCGCGCGGCCCTCAGCCATCAACCCCATGCCTGCGGCACCGTCGGTTGCCTGCAAGCCTATCCCGGCTCGCGCAACGTCATCCCCGGCGAAGTGCGCATGACCCTGGACTTCCGGCACCTGGAACCGGCGCGCCTGGACTCGATGATCGCCGAAGTGCGCGAAGTCATCGAAACCACCTGCGACGAACACGGCCTGACCTTCGAGCTCACGCCAACGGCCGACTTCCCGCCGCTGTACTTCGACAAAGGCTGCGTCGAAGCAGTGCGCGGCGCCGCCCAAAGCCTGGGCCTGTCGCACATGGACATCGTGAGCGGCGCAGGCCACGACGCGATCTTCCTCGCCGAGCTCGGCCCGGCCGGGATGATCTTCGTGCCCTGCGAAGGCGGCATCAGCCACAACGAAATCGAAAACGCCGCGCCGGATGACCTGGCGGCCGGCTGTGCGGTGCTGTTGCGGGCGATGCTGGCGGCTTCGGCGGCGGTGGCGAAGGGCGAGTTGGCGGTCTGAGCCTAAAAAGATCGCAGCCTTCGGCAGCTCCTACAGAGAGTTGTGTACCCCGTAGGAGCTGCCGAAGGCTGCGATCTTCGATCTTCAAACCCAAATGGCATCCCACAGCGAGTAATCGCCAATGCGCTTCACCAACCCCGCACGCAACGGATTCATGACGATGTAGCGGGTAGCGTCCTTTATGTCTTCTTCCCGGCGCAAAGCACGGTCGTAGTAACCACGCTGCCACAGACGGCCCATATCACCACGCACAAGATTGATCGAGCGGCTGCTTCTGGATTTGATGCGACACATCAGCTCGGCCAATGTGCCTTGTTTCAGCTCGACTAACCAATGCAGGTGATCCGGCATCACCACCCAGGCCATGGAAGCAACTGTCGAGCTTTCCTGTGCACCGCGCAGCTGATTGACAAGCAGGCGTCCAAAACGAAAATCCGAGAAAACAGGTTGGCGTTGATGAGTGACTGCGGTGAGCAGGTAGATACGTCCGGATTCAGAGTATCGAGCCTTGCGCAGACGAGATCCTTTTGCGGCAACGGGCATTCCTTTTTCCTCCTTGAAAAGTGCGGAGCATTGAACGGTAGCGGAGGGTTTTCGTTGCGTTGGTCTGAGCTTTTTCGTTTTGTTTCGGCGATGCAGAAAAGATCGCAGCCTGCGGCAGCTCCTACGTCGGTTGTCTGGCCAGACTGCACGATCATCAACCGCTGCGGTCGTACTCTTCACAGGGGCCAAAATGGCCCGTCGCGTGTGTGGTGAGCCCATGAGCCAGGACGTCCTGAGCACCGATACCAATCGCCGCCAGTTGCAGCAAATCATCGCCAGCTTGTCCGACGGGGTGATTCTGCTCGATCCAGACCAGAGCATCCTGTGGGCCAACGAGGCGGCGCTGGCCATGCACGGTGCCTCGCAGATCAGCGACCTGGGCGCCAACGCCAAGGCGTATGCCAAACGCTTTGCCCTGCGTTATCGCAATAATCACCTCGTGCCGGCCGACAGCTACCCGATCAATCGGGTGGCGCGCGGCGAGACGTTCAGCGATGTGCTGGTGGAAGTGACGTCGACGGCGGACGAAGAGCGTACCTGGATCCATCGCGTGCGCAGTCTGGTGTTGGCCGACAGCCATGGCGAGCCGGAATCGCTGGTGCTGATCATGGAGGATGTCACCGACTGGGCCAGCGCCGGGCAACTGACCGCCCGTGAGCGCGATGTGCTGGGCCTGATCTGCGAAGGTCTGGCCGACAAGGAAATCGCCGCGCGCCTGAAAGTCGCGCCGAACACGGTACGCAACCATGTGGCGATGGTGTATTCCAAGCTCGATGTGCACAGTCGCAGCGAGGCGATTGTCTGGGCGCGGGAGCGGGGACTGTTCTTTGGTGAATCCCGGTCGAAGAGGCAGGGTTAAGGTACAAACGCACTATCGATCACCGCATTGATCGAAAACCGGCGTTACGAACTGGGCAGCAATTCCTTGCAACGCCCTGATCCGGTGATGTAAGAACTGTCAGCTTTTAGGGGTGTTGGTCACGGACTGGGCTATAAATGATTCGCAGATATTTATTTTTTTGACAGGTGCATGGACTTTGCGCGCCAGTTTTGTTGTCACAAAAAATGTGTCTATCACTTATCGCGGGTCAACCTATGAAAACTCTTGGGAAACGCGTTATCTCACCCTTGTCGCTGGCATTGTGCGTGGCGATCCTCGGCGGCTGCGCCAGCCCGCCACCCCCGCCAGCGGTCACTCCACCCCCTCCTGAACGCACCTGCCAGGCCATGGATAAAACCGATGTTTTGGGCGATGTACGGGCTGAAGACGGGCAGGTGACCCGAGTCACCACCACGACTCGTTGCGTCACGCAGTAAATCGGGGGCATCACTCTGTGGGAGCGAGCTTGCTCGCGATAGCGGAGTATCAGTCGACATCGATGTTGAATCTGATATCGCCATCGCGAGCAAGCTCGCTCCCACAGGGATTTGTGCTGTTCAGACGATCAGGACAGGAACCCGCCATCCACATTCAGCGAAACGCCGGTGGTGTAGCTGGAAGCATCGCTGGCCAGGTACAACACCGCGCCAGCCATTTCGCTTGGGTCAGCCACGCGCTTGAGCGGAATCTGTTGCAACGCGGTGTTCAGGATGGCTTCGTTTTTCACCAGTGCCGAGGCGAACTTGGTGTCGGTCAGGCCCGGCAACAAGGCATTGCAACGAATCCCGAACTGCGCACATTCCTTGGCAAACACCTTGGTCATGTTGATCACGGCCGCCTTGGTCACCGAGTAGATGCCCTGGAAGATCCCCGGCGAAACGCCGTTGATCGAGGCCACGTTGATGATGCTGCCGCCGCCGTTTTCGCGCATCAGCTTGCCGGCTTCGACCGACATGAAGAAGTAGCCGCGGATGTTCACGTCGACGGTTTTCTGGAAGGCGCTGAGGTCGGTGTCCAGCACGTTGCAGAACTGCGGGTTGGTCGCGGCGTTGTTGACCAGGATGTCCAGGCGGCCGAACTGTTCCTTGATGCCGGCGAAGACCTGGCTGATCTGCTCCATTTCGCCGATGTGGCAGGCAACGGCGGTGGCCTTGCCGCCCGCGGCGATGATGGCGTCGGCGACGTGCTGGCAGCCTTCAAGCTTGCGGCTCGACACGATCACGTGGGCGCCTTGCTGGGCCAGCAGTTTGGCAATGGCTTCACCGATGCCACGGCTGGCGCCGGAAACGAAAGCGATCTTGCCGTCGAGGTCGAACAACTGAGTCTTGGACATGGGATTCCCTTGTTATGAAGCCTTGTGATGACGCTGATCAGAGGCTGGATTTCGAAATGACCTGCAAGCTCATCTGCTCCAGCAGCTTGTTCATGTGAATGAACTGCGCGAAGCGTTTGTCCTGGGTCTGGCCGTGGTAGAAGCGGTAGTAGATCTGCTGCACGATGCCGGCCAGGCGGAACAGGCCGTAGGTGTAGTAGAAGTCGAAATTGTCGATGCGGATGCCCGAGCGTTCGGCGTAGTAGTCGACGAACTCGCGGCGGGTCAGCATGCCCGGCGCGTGGCTCGGCTGGCGGCGCATCATCTGCACCGGCGCCGGATCATCGGCTTCGATCCAGTAGGCGAGGGTGTTGCCCAGGTCCATCAGCGGGTCGCCGAGGGTGGTCAGTTCCCAGTCGAGCACGCCGATGATCTGCATCGGGTTGTTCGGGTCGAGGATCACGTTGTCGAAGCGGTAGTCGTTGTGCACGATGCTGGAGGTCGGATGGTCCGCCGGCATCTTGTCGTTGAGCCAGGCTTTCACCGTTTCCCATTGTGGCGCATCGGGGGTCAGGGCCTTTTCGTAGCGATCGCTCCAGCCTTTGATTTGCCGCGCCACGTAACCTTCGGGCTTGCCCAGGTCACCCAGGCCGTAGGCGTTGTAGTCGACGCGATGCAGTTCCACGAACTTGTCGATGAAACTCTTGCACAGGGCTTCGGTTTTCGCCGAATCCAGGCCCAGCTCCGGCGGCAGGTCCGAGCGCAGGATGATGCCGTTGACCCGTTCCATGACATAGAACTCGGCCCCGATCACCGATTCGTCGGTGCAGTGCACGTAGGCTTTCGGGCAGTACGGAAAGCCGTCGCGCAGTTGATTGAGGATGCGGAATTCACGGCCCATGTCGTGGGCCGACTTGGCCTTGTGGCCGAAGGGCGGGCGACGCAGGACAAATTCCTGTTCGGGGTATTCCAGCAAGTAGGTGAGGTTTGAAGCACCGCCCGGAAACTGGCTGATCCGTGGCAAACCGCTGAGCCCCGGAATATGGGCCTTGAGGTACGGATCGATCAGGCTGGCATCGAGCTCTTCGCCGGTGCGGATACGGGTGGACTGGTCGTTAAGCGCCATGCTTATCCCTTCTGCTTATTCTGGAGGCCTTAAACTATTGGCTAATCTAATGCTGAGGCAGGAGTGCCACAAGCGTGGCACGGTCTTATAGGTTAGCGTGTTGCAGGATAATCATCGTTCCTGATGTGCGAGAACACGCCCGGCGGACTATGGTTCAGGGGCACGGTGTTGCCAGGAAGGAGGTTTGAAATGGGCTGTCCGCAAGTCTGTGCCAGCGCCACCCTGCAGTGCAGCTTTGGCGCGGCGCCGGCGGTGCTCAACGTGCTGCCGGTCAATCGCACACTGACCGCTGGCCTGCCGGCGGCGAACATCATGGATCACATCCCGCTGGTCAACATCATGCCCTTCGGTGTGTGCACGAGCCTGGCCAACCCGACGGTCGCGGCCGCCACCGCTGCGGCGTTGGGTGTGCTGACACCGATGCCCTGCATCCCGGCGACCGCCACGCCGTGGATACCGGGCGGGGCGCCGACCCTGCTGCTGGGCGGCATGCCGGCCATCGATGCCAACAGCACCCTGATGTGCAACTGGGCCGGGGTGATCAAGATTGTCATGCCCGGGCAGATGCAGATGCTCATTCCCTGACTCCCACAGGGATCTTCTGTGAATGCAGTATTTGTGAACAACAGTGATCACTGTGGGAGCGGGCTTGCCCGCGATGGGGTCATCTGAGCCAATACAAGGCTTCAGGCTTCAGGCCTCGACAGGATCACTCCAGCGCCTGAACCACCAGCGTGCCCTCGAGATCGGCTTACCCTCGGCGTCCAGCGGACGTCCATCGGCGGCGAAACCCTGTTCCGGTTCCAGCAACTGACCATTGAGATACCGCGCCTCGACGGCGGTTTTTCCGTTGGGGTGAAACCGCTGATAACGCCCCTCGCGCACGCCATCGCGGTAGAACTCGGCCTCGGCCAGTTGCCCGTCGGGAAAATAATTGAACGCCTCGCCATGCAGCAGCCCTCGGCGGTAAGTAGCCTTGCGTTGCAGCCAGCCTTGCGGCGCATGGAAACTGGCGATCCCCTGCAGCTTGTCACGGACAAACGGCAGATGCGCCGAGACCTTGCCATTGGGGTGATAGAGCAGGGTAGTGCCTTGCAATTCGCCCTGGCTGTAGTGCAAATCGGCTTGTGCGCGCCCGTCATCCTTGATGTGCAACGCACCGTCGAGCTGACCATCGAGCAGGCGACCTTTGAGCTGTTTATCGTTCTGCTGCAAGTCCAGCGGTGTGATGGCCATGGGTTCTCCTTGTCAGTTGACCTGCACCAGGCCGCCCTTGATGGTCAGCATGCCGCCGCCATCCACGGTCTGCGAAGCGGCACCCTTGTTGGTGAGGCTGATCCCGGCATCGTTGATCATTGTCGTGCCGGCCTTGTTCTCCAGCGAGGTGCCGGCCTGGTTGCTCAAGGAAGTGCCGGCCTTCTGACTGATCGAGGTGCTGGCCTCAGCGGCGAGGTCCGCACCGCTCTTGATCGCAAAACTGCCACCGCTTTGCAGGGTCAGGGTGCCGGTCACCTTGATGGTCAGGTTGCCGTCCACGGTCAGGCTGTAGTTGCCGGTGACCGTGTGGTCGTAGTTGCCGCCAGTGCTGTGGGTCTGGTCGGCACCGACTTTCACTGTGCGGCTGTCCTTCACGTCAAGGCTGTCGCTGCCGGTCTGGATGGTCACGCTGCGTTTACCTTTCTCCAGGGTCACGGTCTCGTCGCCTTCCTTCACCGTGCGCGTGCGCGCGTTCTGCACCGTCAGGGTTTCGTCATGGCCAACGGTGGCAGTGGTGTCGTTGAGTACGTTGATCTTCAGATCCTTCTGCGCCTGCAGGAACACCTCTTCGGCGTCCTTCTTGTCCTCAAAACGCAACTCGTTGAAACCGCCGCCGCCCTTGGACGACTGGGTCTTGATCCCGGACTGGGTCTGATTGGCCGGAAGTGCATAGGGCAGGGCGTTGTCACCGTTGTAGACGCAACCGGTCACCAGTGGCCGATCGGGGTCGCCGTCGATAAAGGTCACGATCACTTCCTGGCCGATGCGCGGGACGAACTGCATCCCGAAACCCTTGCCGCTCCAGGGCAACACCACTCGCACCCAACACGAACTGGTTTCATCGTTCTTGCCGTCGCGGTCCCAGGGAAACTGCAATTTGATGCGGCCGTATTCGTCGGTCCAGATCTCTTCGCCGGATTTGCCCACGACTATGGCTGTTTGTGTGTGCATGCGTGGTTTGGGCGTTGTTCGCGCCGGGCGAAAAGGCGTGGCTTTGGGGATCGCTTCGAAGCGGTTGCGGTAGTTATCGTGGCTGGCTTCGTGAGTCACCGCCGTCACTACCCAATCGATATTCAGGCTCGTATCATCATGGCCGGCGAGGGTGAACCAGTGCCCCGGCACCAGCCAGCGGCAGTCGCTTTCGCCGACAAAACGCTTCTCCTGACTGCGCAAGCCTTCAACCCGCTGCTTGGTCAACGCATCGCCGCGGGCCTTGGCGTTGTAGCTGCCCGGATGCTCGTAGATCGAGCGAGGCCCCGCGACTGCTTCGGCCTGACTGTAGAGCGAAGTGGTCGGCGTGGTGAATTCGTAATCTGTTGCCCGATAAACGCCGGCTACGGCTTGCATGCACACTTGGCCGGAGCGAATGCCGTGCAACTCACGTTCGCCTAACTGCTGGCCGAGATAGCTGACTTTCGGCCCGTTGGGAATCTGCACAAACGCATCATTACTGTCACCCAGCACTAGCGTGTGTTTGCCGTCCTCGTGGGTGAAAAACCAGAAAATCCCTTCTTCCTCCAGCAACCGAGACACGAATGCGAAGTCGGTTTCGCTGTACTGCACGCAGTACTCGCGCGGGGTGTAGCTGCCGGTGAGTTTCAGCGTGAAATCCGTGAAGCCGTGGGCCTTGAAAATCGTGGTGACGATGTCTGAGGTGGAGAGGTTCTGGAACACCCGGTTGTTGCTGGCCAGGGTCAGCCACCACAGCCACGGCCGTAAAACGAGTTGATAGCGTTCGGCAGTGGCGTCGGCGGGGAGCTGGCGGATTTCGGCGACCAGCGCGTCGAAGGGCCGGGTTTTCGCGTCGTTGTGCAGGGTGGTCGTGACGTGGGTGGCGACGGCGGTGGACAGGATGAGTGCGGCACCGTCGTTGAGGCCATTGAGGGTTTGCGAGCCGAGCGCGTTGAGCGCTTCTTCGCCGGACAGCGACTCAGGGTAAAGCGCCGACAGCGAGGCGGCGGTCAGGGAGAGGCTGGTGTTGCTGTCGGTGGTGCGGGGCATGAAGTAGCCTCGGTGGAACTAGGGATCAGCGTGACAGCGGCAATTGAAACTTCCGCCGTTGGCCATCAACCGGTGACATCGAAAAGAATAGGCCGATGATCGGGGCCGGACATATCAAACACATGCCCAAGCCCAGTGAGGTCAACGACAGTAACTGTCACATCCACCGACGCCAGGACCCAGTCGAGAATGCCTCCTTTACTTTGAGTTTGTTGGCCTCCCCAGCATTCATAGGCAAGCCCCGCTGTGTCGAGTTGTCCGACGTTCTGATAGTCCAGGTTCAGATCGCCCGTCGCGACCCATCTTCCACCCAGGGCTGTGCAAGACTTGAGCTGGCTTCTGGTCAGTCCATTCTGTCCGGACTTGAAATGCGCGAGGAAAACATAACCGGTGTAACCTCCCACGCCGTGGGCCTCCACGGCAATCAGATCCCTGTTCAAGCCAAGCAGGCTGCCCTGGCTGCACACTTGAAGGGCCTCAAAACTTTTGACCATGACAATGTAGGCGTTCGAATAGCCACCGGTGAAGGAGTACACGCTGTAGTTCTGATAGATGGCCGCGAGGTTCGAACGGTAGTTGTCGATTTGCGCTGAATGTATTTCGCACAAGAAAACAATGTCTGCGTTCCAATAGTTGCTGGAACAGCAGTTGTGGATGAAGAAATCGACTTGCGTCTGCTTGTCCAGTGTTGAGGACTTGCCGTTTTTTTCAACGTTGAAGCTTCCGATTCTCATGCGTTCACCTATGAGCTACTTCTTCTGCCGGTAAAACACCAAACCGGTGGGCGAAAACAGGAACACCGTGTCTTTGGGGGCGTTGTCGTATCCCGTATCGCTGGAGATGACGATGGTCCGCATGCCGTTCTGGGCGAGTTTCTTGTAACCCGCCCGACAGCGTTTGCAGGGGGCCATGCCTTGATGAATGATGATGTTGCCCTGGATACCATTGATTTGCGCGATCAGCGTGTCGTCGTACAGCGCGTTTTCAAAACACACCGCCGAGCCGCGCTTCTCGCCGACGAACTTGCTCTTGATGGTCAGCGCCTTGCCGCCCGGTACGTATTGCGCGATGTGGAACGCAATACCATCGGCCAACCCGTAGCGTGTCGTTTTGGGCGTGGCTTCCAGGCCAAGGTTGTCGGCTTTGGTCATCATGTCGACCAGAACATCACCGACGGGCATGCCGGTTTTACCTCGCTTGTTGTGATCGACGTGCAATATGGTGTTCATGTCGATCGCCTTTCCGTCTTCAGTGTTGATCCCGCACAAGTCATCCCAATTCATGGTTTTTCTCCTGACTATCTACTTTCACCGAATGAGGCCAAGCGCGGCACTGCCGATGTCTCACTCCAACACCCACTCCGCCAACTTCCCCGTCACCTGCGTCATCAAAACATTCTCGATATCCCGGGCCCCGGCAGCACTGCACTTAGCCAACACCGCCTGCACAATCCCGGCATCGAACTCGAACTGTTTTCCAGTCGCCGCCTTGTAGCGCCCGCGCAATTTCTCCAGCTTCGCCAACACAATCCCCTCCAGCGTCGCCTCATCCAGCGGTCGATACGCCACCACCGTCATGCGCGCGAGAAACGCCGGGCGAAAGGCTTGCAGTAGTACCTTGTGCAAGGCTTCGTTAAAGGTATCGGTTCCAAGTTGTGCCGCCGGTGTGTCGAGCAACAGTTCGGCGCCCACGTTGCTGGTGGCGAGCATCACGGTGTTCTTGAAATCCACCACCAACCCGGTGCCGTCTTCCATCACGCCTTTATCGAACACGTTGTAGAAGGCTTCGAGCACATCCGGGTGCGCCTTTTCGATTTCATCGAGCAACACCACCGAATAGGGTTTGCGCCGTACCGCTTCAGTCAGTACGCCGCCGCTGCCATAACCGACGTAACCGGGCGGGGCGCCTTTGAGTTGGCTGACGGTGTGGGCTTCCTGGTATTCGGAAAGGTTGATGCTGATCAGGTTACGCTCGCCGCCGTATAGCGCGTCGGCCAATGCGTAAGCGGTTTCGGTTTTGCCCACCCCGGTTGGGCCGACCAGCAGGAACACGCCGACCGGTTTTTGCGGGTCGGTGAGGCCGGCGCGGTAGGCTTGCAGGCGTTGGGCGATGGTGCCCAGCGCGATGCTCTGGCCCATGACGCGCAACCCCATGCGCTGGCCGAGGGTGCGCACGGCGTGGGCTTCGTCGGCGAGCATTTTGCCGACCGGGATGCCGGTCCAGCCAGCGATCACGGCTGCCACGGTTTTTGCATCGACCTGTTCCGGCACCAGCGGATCGTCCTGGCGAATGGCGTCGAGCCCGGCTTCCAGGCGCACCAGTTCGGCGGCCAGATGGTCGATGCGGCTGTCGATGGCTTCGTCCGGTTTGTCGCTGTCGGCGCGCTCGCTCAAGGTCAGCAATTCGCTGCGGGTTTCCAGCAGTTCGCGTACCGCAACCCGTTCTTCATTCCAGCGCACTTCCAGTTCGCGAATCGCCTGCACATTCGCCACGGATTCGGTTTCAAGCAGGGTGATGCGCTCGCGGTGATCGAGCCCGGTGGCCTGTTCGCGGCGCAGTCGTTCGACCTCATCCCTGAGGCTGTTCTGGCGGTGACGCAGGCTTTCGAGCGGTGGCGGCACGTCGTGCTGGCCGAGGGCGACCCGGGCGCAGGCAGTGTCGAGCACGCTTATGGCTTTATCCGGCAACTGGCGTCCGGAGATGTAGCGATGGGACAGTTTCACCGCTTCGTGAATCGCCGCGTCGAGCACTTGCACGCCGTGGTGTTGCTCGAGTTTGGCGGCAACCCCACGGAGCATTTCCACCGCGGTGGTTTCGTCCGGTTCCTCGACTTGCACCAATTGGAAACGCCTCGCCAAAGCGGGGTCTTTCTCGAAGTATTTTTTGTACTCCAGCCACGTAGTGGCCGCCAGGGTTCGTAACTCGCCACGGGCCAGTGCCGGTTTCAAAAGGTTGGCCGCATCGCTGCCGCCTTCCGCGCCACCGGCACCGATCAGGGTATGGGCTTCGTCGATGAACAAGATGATCGGTTTTTCCGCGCTGCGCACGGCGTCGATCACCCCTTTGAGGCGTTGTTCGAACTCGCCCTTGACCCCGGCGCCGGCCTGCAACAGGCCGAGATCGAGCACACGCAAGCTGACTTCCTGCAAGGACGGCGGCACATCGCCGGCAGCGATGCGCAGGGCCAGGCCCTCGACCACCGCGGTTTTGCCCACGCCCGGCGCACCGACCAGGATCGGATTGTTCTGCCGACGGCGCAGCAGGATGTCGATGCATTGGCGAATCTCGCCGTCGCGGCCGACGATGGGGTCGATGCGTCCGGCGTGGGCGTCGGCGGTCAGGTCCTGGGTGAATTGGTCCAGCACTGAGTCCTGTTTCGGCACCGGGTTGCCGGCACTCACCGCACGTTTACCGCCGACGTGCTCGCGAGAGTTTTCGGTCCATTCCAGCAGATTGCTGCGCAAAGCCTCCCGGGGGATCTTCAACAGTGATGAAGCACTATTGAGCAACAGGCTGCGGCGCTCGTCGCGGTCGATCAAGGCAAGTAGCAGTAACCCTGAGCGAATGCTCTCCAGCCCCAGCACACTGGCCTGTACCACCGCGTCTTCGAGCAACCCGGTGGTGTGCGACGACAATGCCGGGGTGCGCGTGCTGCCGGACTTGAAGAGCTCCAGCGCTTTGTTGATTTCTGCCGTCAAGGCGTCGCGTTCCAGGCCGAAGCGCGGCAGCAGATAGGCGAAGTCTCCGCCCTCGATGTCCAGCAATTCCAGCAGCAGGTGTTCGATTTCAACGTAGTGGTGACCTCGCTGCAGACAGCGTTGCGCGGCCCGCTCCAGGGCGCGGCGGTTGTCCGGATTGAGGCGTCCGATCAGGCTGGCCAGTTCCATGTTCAGGTGATCTCCAGCTGACGAAGACGGGTTTCGATGCGTTGCACCGCCAGGCTGGTCTGGCGTTGCAGGCCGCCGTTCCAGCTGAGCAGTGGTGGTGCCTGGCGACCGAGTTTGATTGGGCCGGCGCCGCGTACCAACAGCACCAGGGTACAATCCAGGTCCGGGCCAAAATACAGTGCGCTGAGGCTGGCCAGTGCCGGGTGGGACTCGCCATCGGGCAGGAACCGCGCCGCTTGGGCAGAGGTCAGCGGGCCAAGGGTCAAGCGGATGCCGGCATGTTCATCCCAGACCCGGGTACCGGCCACTGCCGTACGCCCCAGTTGCAGATTGCGGCCGCCGGGGATCATGCGGCTGCGACTGGCGGGCGGGATCTCGCGCCAGGCACCTTCATAGGCACCGAGTTCTACCGGCAGTTCGAATTGCTCGCGCACGATGGCTGCAAAGCCGGCGAGGGAGCGGCGCCCGTCGGCGAATAGCGCGCTGCACGCCAGCACGGCACAATCGGGTACGGCCTGACGCTCCCGCAAGGCTTTGGGCAGTAACCCGGTCAGGGCCCGCAACTGCGACTGCACCGCAGACGCACCGGGTACGGTGAACCCCACGGCAATCCGGTGCTTGCGCATCACTTTGTACAGCAGGCTCAGCAGCCGGTGCTGGAACAGGTCGAGAAACTCAGCGGGCGCGTAATCCTTGGCCCGCGCGCGTTGCTGCAACCATTCCTGATAGGCGTAGGGCAGCGGGCCGTCAGGACCGCCGAGACCAAACACCGGGGTACTGAGGACCGGTTGCTGGCCGGGCTCCTGGGTCAGGCTTTCGATTTCGCTGGCGGCAAACAGCGGCGTCAACGGGCCGCGCAGGCGCAGTGCTTCCGCTTGCGGGGCGGTGCCACTGCCCAGGGATTCGGCTTGCGGATGTTCGCGCTCGAGCAGCAACAGCGCCTGCAACAGCTGGAAGCCCTGGGGATCCCGACGCAGTCGTTGGCTCAGGCTCAGAGGGACAGTGGCATGCCGGCTTGGGGTTGCCATGTCTTCACCTCCCTGTCTGATTGAACCAGCGCCGTGCGCACGAAACGGTTAGCGGTGGCATAGAGCGAAAAGAACTGCGCAAGCACCGCTGAAAACAACACCGCGCTGCTGCCGACGAAATGCTGCGGGTCGAGTTGCAGGCGCACCTCCAGCCCATTGCGCCAGCCACGCCAGGCGTCTTCGCCGACATGGGCGATGACGCGTTCACAAGCGAGGCTGAGCAAACCTTCGATTTGCCGCCAGGCGCTGGCCTCGTCACGCAGGTTGTGCAACTGGAGGATTTCCTTGAGTGCATCCAGCGCCTGTGGCCCTTCGACCAGCGACAAATGATTGAGGGTCAGTTGCGATACCAGCCGCCAGCGCGACTCGCCGTCCAGTCGAGGCACACTTTGCGGGCTGGGCGGGTTGCGCAGGCGTGCCCAGGCCACCGGGCCCGGACGCTCAAAGCCTAAGGGTGTGCCGGCCGGCAGGCTTTGCGCCAGGTGCCGATTGGTGCACAGCAGTTCCGCGGTGAGGCTGTAGTCGACGGCCTCGGACAAAGGGTCGAATCGGGTGTCGACCAGGCTCACCAGCAGGTCGGTGCCAAGGCGGTTGGGGGTCATGCCGCTGACACGGCGGGCATGCCAGTAGCACTGTTTATCGGCACCGCCATGTTGGCTGCCGTAATAGGCCGGCACTCGCTGAACCCCGCGACTGGAAGTGGCACGCATCGCCCGGATGCTATGGATCTCGACGCTGTTTTCCCGGTGGCTGTCGGCGACCAGGCGGTATTCGCTGCGTGTTCCGTCCGGGCGCAGTGGCTCCGAGGTTCGCGGAAACAGGTTGATCACCGGCGCGCAGCCCAGTGCAAGATCGCTGGCCTGAAGATGCAGGCGGTTGCTTGGGGCGCGGTCGAAGACGATGTACAGATACAGCGCCTGACTGTCACTGGTGGCGCCCGCCAGGGGCAGGTCGAAGAAGTTGAATTTGTCCGCGAAGGCAAAGTACTCGGCGAGCAGGCGCATGCCGGGGTGCACGCCGTCCTCGTCCGGCAGCAAACCTTCATCGTCGGCAAAACCGACGATTTGCGGCAGTCCGGCAAGGGCTTTCGGCACGCTGCCGACGGGGCCGGCCAGGACCTTCACGGCATGGGCGCCGAGCAGGTCGTAGAGGCAGGCGTTGACCACCGGGGACGCACACAGGTGGACGCGCAACTGTTCGATGCCCAGCGTTGACCACTGGCTGTCACCAAGGCAGCGCAAGCCCAGGCGCAACGCCGAACGCGCCTGGACAACGCCGGTCAGGGCCTGGGCTTCATCGCTGCCCAGCAGCAACGCCTCAGTGATTTCCACTGGCCACAGACGCACGGGGGCACTGGTGCGAAAGTGGATGCTTTCGCCTTTGTCGGTGGTGACGAACAGCGGCGTGTCGCGAGGCAATGGGTAGCCGCCGTCGAGATTGCCTTTGCTCGGGTCCGGCTGGAACTGCACGATGGCGCAGGACGGCAGCGGGCGCATGGCCAATGGATAGAGTTGTTCGAGCAGGGCATCGCTGAACTCGGCGTAGTCGTCATCGAGCCGGCGTTGCAGGCGGGCGGCCAGCAGTGCGAACCCCTCAAGCAGCCGTTCGACGTGGGGGTCGGGGCATTCGTCGGGGGACAACTCCAGCCGCCTGGCCACCTTGGGGTAGCGCTCGGCGAAAATGCCGCCGGCATGGCGCAGCCAGGTCAGTTCCCGCTGGTAGTAGTCAAGCAGTTGCGGGTCAATCGAGTCGCTCATGACGCACCTCAAGGCCATCGCTTGCCTTCTCGATGACAAATGCCACGGGCCAGTGCTGTTGGCCGCTGCGCAGTTCGCCGAGCAGACGGATGCTCAGTTGCTGCGGATGGTCGGGGACTGGATTGACCTGAACCTCGCCCAGTTTCAGGCGTGGTTCGAAATGGTTGATGGCCTCGCGCACTTCCCGCGCCAACTGCCGTCGGTCATCGCTACGCTGCTGTTGCAGAGCGGTCCAGTCAGCGAGGCCGTAGTCGAGAATGCTCGGTGGCGAGGTCAGGGCACGAGGGCCGCGCCGGGTGTTGAACAGGCGCAGCAATTCCGTGCGGACCGAGTCGAGCAGGTCCTGGAGGTCGAACACGTGTTGCGTGTCGATCTCGCTTGCGGCCAGTCGCTCGAACAGCGGCGGGAGGAGGGAGCCTGCCATGGCCGATGCGCCCGGTTACTTGACGAGCTTGTTGGCGGCCATGTCCCAGGTCGAAGCGGCCGTGCCTTCCTTGGTGCCGTCGTCTTTCTGCGCGGTCAGCTCCCATTTGATTTTGGTGAAGTTCAGCGACAGGGTTTCCACGGGCTTGCCACCCGTACCGCCGCTGACGCTGACGTTGGACAGCACCACGTTGGTCAGGGTGTAGATGATGAACGGCATCAGTTGACCACTGCCTTCAGCGGCGTTGCGGCCGATGATGACTTTGGCTTCCGGGATCGGCTTGCCGGCACAGCAGTATTCGTTGAGGGAGGGTGTGGAGCTGTCGACGAATTTGGTCAGCGTGAATTCGCCGATGTGCGGCTTGCCGGAGGTCCGTTCCGAGTTGCTGACGTCGTTGGTCACCTGCATGGCCACGTTGTGGCTGTAGGACATGACTTCGATCTTGTCCTTGTAGCCCTCGAGCAGACTGTCGCCTTTGATGTCGCCGCCGAGGTCGAGAATAATTGCATCCATCGCATGAAACTCCTGAAGGTTATCGCGCTAGATAAGCAGGGAACTCCCGCCGGGCTGGCCGACGGGAGCGGGGGCAGGTCAGGCGGCGACCGGTGGCGGCAGTGTGGCCACCAGGCGGATCGAGGCGGTCAGCTCTTCAAGCTGGAAGTGTGGCCGCAGGAATACCGTGGCCTTGTAGGCGCCCGGCTTGCCCGCGACTTCCGTCACATCGACCCGGGCTTCACGCAACGGGTACTGCGCCTTGATCTCCTGCGGCGCGTTGTCGTTGATCAGCACATAGTCGGCGATCCAGTTGTTGAGGTAGGTCTGCACGTTGTCGCGGGTCATGAAACTGCCGACCTTGTCGCGCATGATCACTTTCAGGTAATGCGCGAAACGCGAGGCCGCGAGTACGTACGGCAACATCGCCGAAATCCGCGCGTTGGCGTTGGCCTCGTTGGTGTTATAGAGCTTGGACTTGTTGGTGGTCTGGCCGCCGAAGAACACTGCCACGTCGCTGTTTTTCTTGTGACACAGGGCGATGAACCCCAGGTCGTTGAGCTCTTTTTCCCGGCGGTCGGTGATGGCCACTTCGGTCGGGCACTTGAGCGACAGGTCGCCGGAGGTGGTGCGGAAGGTGTGGGCCGGCAAGCCTTCGACCGCCCCGCCGCCTTCCGCCCCGCGAATCGCCGCGCACCAGCCGTATTTGGCGAAGGCTTCGGTGATGCGTTGCGACAAGGCCCAGGCGGCGTTGCCCCACAGGTATTTGCCGTGGTCGCTGCCGTTGACGTCTTCGACGTAGTTGATGCCTTCCACCGGCGAGGTGTCCGGGCCGTATGGCAAGCGCAGCAGGAAATGCGGCAGCACCAGCGATACGTAGCGCGAGTCTTCGCTTTCGCGGAAGGAGCGCCACTTGATCAGTTCCTGGCTCTCGAACACTTTCGACAGGTCACGGGGCACGGCCAGTTCGGTGAAGCTGTTCATGTCGAACAACCGGGGGCTGGCGGCGGCAATGAACGGGGCATGGGCGGCGGCGGCGACGTTCGACAGTTTTTCCAGCAGGCCGATGTCCTGCGGGTGCCGGCCGAAGGTGTAGTCGCCGACGAGCAGGCTGAACGGGTGGCCACCGAAAGTGCCGTATTCCTCTTCGTAGATCTTCTTGAACAGCGCGCTCTGGTCGAACTCGACGGCTTTTTCCAGATCGTTCTGCAGTTCTTTCTGGGTGACGTTGAGCAGGCGCAATTTCAACCGGGAACTGGTTTCGGTGTTTTGCACCAACAGGTGCAGGCCGCGCCAGGAGGCTTCGATTTTCTGTAGCTCGGGGTGGTGCAGCACCTCGTTGAGTTGTGCGCTGATCAACTGGTCGATCTGACTGATGCGATCGTTGATCATCGCCACGGTGTCCTTGTCGATGGCCATGCCTTCGTCGAGAACCTGGGTGGCGAACTCCGCGAGCATGTCGCGGGCATAGTCCTGCTGGCTATCGTCGTGGGCCATGCGGCCTTCGGCGATGATGCGGTCAAGCAAGGACAGGCTTTGCGTGGTGCTTTCACTGGTGTTGGCGCTGGCTGAAGCGGGCATGGCGACGTCTCCCTAAGTGAATGAGTGATCAGGCTTGCGGTTCGGCCGGTGCTTCGCTGTCGCCTGCGGGGGCGGCGGTATCCGGACGGGCAGACTTGATCTCTTGCAGGCCTTCGGTATTGGCGATGACGTCGCGCAGCAGTTTGTCCAGGTCATCGTTACCGTCGAGCTTGGTCAGCAGGTCGCGCAGACGCTGACGCGCTTCGAACAGGCGCCGCAGCGGGGTCACTTGTTCGACGACCTTCACCGGGTCGAAGTCGTCGATGTGTTTGAAGTTGAGTTCGATGTTGAGCTTGCTGTCGTCGCCAGTGAGGGTGTTGGTGACTTGCAAGGTGGCGCGGGGGGCAATCGAGGCGAGCACTTCGTTGAAGTTGTCGCGGTCGATCTCGGTGAAGCGTCGTTCATTGAGCTTGGGAAGGGGGTTGAGCGGCTTGCCGGAAAGGTCGGCCAGAATACCGACGACCAACGGCAGTTCTTTTTTCTCGATGGCGTTGCCGATTTCGACATCGTAGGTGATTTGCACCCGGGGTGGGCGGACCCTGTCGAGCTTGTGCTGAGTACTTTCGGCCATGTTGGCTGACTCCGATGCATGAGCGGGCGCAATGCATCGGGAGGCCCGCTCATCGCTTTCCCTTGCTGGACCGTAGGTTAGAAAGGGTGGCAGATGGACCTGTCGTTCCTTTGACAAACCTTGCACATTCGGCATGGGGTACCGAACTATCCAAGACGCTAGAACAGGTCTATAAAAATGCAAGCGAAAACAATTTTGGACCGACCCGAGAAAAGGAAAATTCATTTTGTGTGCACGTTTTTTTGCATTCGCCCTGTTCCTGACCCTCGCCGGGTGCTCGTTTTTCGGGCCTCGGGTGGACCTCGATAACCTGACCCTGGACGTCGCGCCGAAGGCCAACGACGACACTCCGATTGCCGTGGATTTCATCGCCGTCAATGATCCGGATCTGCTCAAGCAGTTGTCGGGCATCACGGCGCGGCAGTGGTTCGCCGAGCGCGATCAATACCAGCGCGACTACCGGCAACTGATGACCGTTTGGGGGCTGGAGCTGGTCCCCGGCCAGTTCATCGACAAACAACCCTTCCCGCTGGGGGGCAAGCGGGCAACTGGACTTTTGGTCTTCGCCAGCTATAACACTCCCGGAGCACACCGGTTACGGCTCGATGACCAGAGCGATGCCTGGCTCAAGTTCGACAGTCGCGAGATGACGCTGGTCAGCAATACTCCGCAGTGAAGACATTGCCAGGCCGCTGGTTTGCGCGGCGACGTAGACGTCGAAGGGAGTCGTATGAGCCTGTTACCTGACGCGGTTTGCTGGCACGAGGGCATGCAATTGCTGCCCCAGCATTTTCAGTTGCAAGGGCTGCGAGCCGAGGCGTTGGTGGCGCATTTTGCCCAGGCCTGCAATCCATGGTTCTGGGGCGTGAGCCGGGTCGAGTTCGACCCTGGCGCATTGAGTGCCGGGCTGGTGCGGTTGCTCGATCTGCAAGCGACGCTGCCGGACGGTTTGCCGATCAATCTGCAAGTGGGCGTCGGACCGGCGCTGGAGCTCGATGTCAGCGAAGCGGTCAACACTTCGGAAAACGCCACGGTCACGGTGTACCTGGCCGTCAGCCCCTTATGGCGAGCCGGGCAATTGCTGCCGCTCAAGGGCCGGCTGCAATCGGTGATCGGCGATGCGCTGCCGGATTTGACCAGCGGTGAGTACCCCGAGTCGATCACGGTGTGGCGTCCGAATCCGCGGTTGTGCACGCAACTGAACAAGGCCGACTCCATCTGTTTGCCACTGCTGAAAGTCCGCAAGGAGGGCGGTGGTTTCCTTTCGTTGCCCTACACACCGCCCACGCCTTGCCTGCTGCCCGAGTCGCCGTTGGGTCGGCGGGTGGCCGGGCTGTGTGCCAGGACGCGGGAGAAATGCATGTTCCTGGCCGGCCGCCTGCGCCAGGCGCAACAGGCCGGCAATCAAGACGATGCGCTGGAAATCCGTCGACAACTGACGGCGCTCTGGGCGCGCCTGCCGGAGGTCGAGGGTACGCTGAACAGTCGACTGGCCACCCCGCAGGCATTGCACGGTTTGTTGCTCGGGCTGACTGGTGCCTGGTCCGCGCTGGACCCTTTGGCCGGGGTTCCACCGTTCGCCCCACTGGATTTTCTGGAACTGCAGCGTGGCTATGAACCGGTCCTGGACTGGCTCGAAAGAACCCTCGAGTTGATCCGCGCCGGCTATCGCAGCCTGCCGTTCGAACGCAGCAAACAGAGCTTCTCGATTCAACTGCCGGACGATCAGCCGAGCCAGCGCCTGGTCATCGGTTTGCGCATGCCCAACGGCAGCAGCGAACAGGCGGCCGGCGAATGGCTGAGCGGCGCGATCATCGCCTCGGCGCCGCATGTGCCCTTGCTCAGTCGCCAGCGCATGAGCGGTTTGCCCCATGAGGCGATGAGCCGAAACGAGCAAGTGGCCTACAGCGTTGGCGACGACACGCGGTTGTTTGTGGTGACGGCCGAGGGTCAATGGTTCGACGGGCAATTGCCGTTGCTGATTGTCGCGCCGGCCGCCAAGCCGGCGAGCAGCCCATGGCAAGTGGTGTTGTTTGTGGCACAGGCCGGTGAAAGTGCCTGATCACGGAAGGGGCGTCGTATGTTCGAGGGGCATGCCGGGGCGGGTACACGGGGCTTGCGCGAAGCACCGTTGAGCAGCGCATTTCGCGAAGCCTGGTTGCAATGGTCCCGGGAGTGGAATCAGCTGCCCGGGGACAGCGATGACGATGCACTGGTGGAGGCGGTGGTCGACCTGTCGACGCAAATTTCCCAGCGTCTGTGGCGCACGGCTTTCGCCCGGGTTGGCGAAGCGGCGACCGATCAGGTCAAGGCGCTGGTCTATGCCTTTGTCGCCTTGATCGATGAAACGCTGTTGTTCACGCCGTGGCCGGGGCAGACCGCCTGGCAAGAAAAACCGCTGGAGTCGCGGATGTACGCCAGCCGTCAGGCCGGTGAAAAACTACCGGCGGCGATCAAGACATTGCTGGACGAGCAGATTCCCGCCACCCGCGATTTGGCCAATGTCTATCTGCAATGCCTGGTGTTGGGGTTTGAAGGACGGCTGCGCGGCGAACAGAGTCAGGTCCAGCATGAAAAACTGCGCCTGGCGCTGTTCACGTTTGCCTGGCAGCACGACGCGGAGTATGCCGATGTCAGCGCCCGGCTCGCGCAGCCTTCGGCAGTGCCCCCGGTGCAGTTGCCGGTGCGGCAGTCGTTGCCCGATGGTTTTCGCCTTGGCCTGGTCATTCTCGCCATGGTCATGATTCTGACCGGGCTGGGGCAGTTCTTCTGGCGTGACATTCGCCAGGAGCTCGACCCGGTTTTACAGAGCACCGACCCGGTGGCCACCTCGGAGCAAGACGCATGAGCACACTGGGGATCGTGGGGCTGGTCTTCGTCCTGTTGGTGCTGCTGGTGGTCATCGCGGTGGCGGTCTGGTGGTTGCGCACCCAGAGCGGGGCGGCGATCCGCAGTTTTTATAACGCGGTGCGCCATATGGAACAGGAGCAGGGCGCTCAGGACCGTTACCAGATTCCATGGCTGCTGATGCTCGGCGACGAAACCCAGGGCACCCAGTTGTGCAGCCAGTGGCGCTTGCAACCGACGGATAAACCGGCCTGGTTCGGACGCTGGTGGTCGGACCCCGAAGGCGCGGTGTTGGTGGTGCCACAGGCGCTGTTTTTGCCTGATGAGGGCATGAGTCTTCAGCGCGGCGGCTGGTGGCGCTTGTTGGGATTGATCCTGCGCCTGCGCAGCAAACGGCCACTGGACGGGGTGATCTGGACCGTGCCGGTCAGCCGCCTGGGCAATGCCGAGCAAGCCGCGAACCTCGGCCTGGTGGCGCGCCGGCGCTTCATCGATCTGTTGCAGCGGTTTGGCCTGAGCCTGCCGGTGTACGTGGTGATTACCGGCATGGAAGATTTGCCGGGTTTTCAGGAGCTGATCTCGGCGCTCCCCGCCGAAGCCCGCGAACGCACGTTGGGCTGGTCTTCACCCTTTGGCCCCGAAGCAGCCTGGCAGGCGCAATGGAGCGATCAGGCGCTGGACCAGGTGAATCGGGCCCTGTCGGAATCGATCATTGAAATCGGTGCGTTGTCCGGCCATCTCAAGGGTGAGCTGTTTGGGTTGCCGGAACAATTCGAGGCCTTGAGGCACCACCTGCAAACCGTGCTCGAACCGGTATTTCAGGGCAATGCTCAAGGCGAGGCGCCACGTTTTCGTGGGGTGTACTTCACCGCCAACCAGCCTTCGCAAGACGCTTGCGACGGGCTCTCGGCCTATGACAACGGGTTGCAGCAGAGTGCGTTTGCCCGGCAATTGTGGCAAAGCCGGGTGGTTGCCGAACGCGGTCTGGCTCAGGTGGTGCCCCGCTTGCTGCGCCTGCGTCAGCGCTGGCAGCGACTGACCGCTGTGGTGGCGCTGGCGGTCGGCGTGGTCTGGGCCGCCAGCATGCTCTGGGTCTGGCAGGACTCGGTCAAGGATGCGCATGAACTGTCGCGTCTGCTGCAAGGCGCACAGAAGAATTACGTTGCAGTCACCGATGAGTCCCATCGGCTGGAGTCGACCCGGCGCAACGTCCAGGGGTTCTGGCGAGTCCTGGAAAAGGCTCCGCGCTGGAGCTTCACCTCGGTGGTGTTTCCCACCTCCTGGTTCTCGTCGCTGGACAGGCAACTGGAGGATCAACTGCGCCTGACGGCCCAGAGCCATATGCTGGAACCGCTGCATGACTTGCTGAAGGCCGAACTGGTGCAACTCAAGGCCATTCGCAACACCGAGCGACGTGGCAACGTCGAAAGCGAAGACCCGGCCCAATGGCAGAATTACGTCAAGGCCAAGGACCTGGTGGAGCGCGCGGTACGTCTTGAGCAACAGAATCAATGGTTCAACCAGGCGCTGAACAACCCCAAGGCGCCCCTCGAAGACCTGGCGTTGCTGAGCAACAACGCGCTGTCCCTGAACCTCAATGCCGGTACGTTGCACCGTGCGGGTTTTTACAACCGGGTGTTGCTCGATGCCAATGGCGGTGAATTGAAGCCCCTGGACCTGGCCATGGAACGTGCGGTCATCGAGGAGAACTTTTCCGGGCTCATGGAGCGTTGGCTTGACCAGTATTTTCTGGCCGACAACTTCGTCCGTCAGGCCGGCTATCTCAAGTTGCATCTTGAGCGGCTGGAGGCCGGCAGCGGCAACTCCCTGGCGGAACTCGAAGACTTGCGCGCGCTGATCGACGACCTGCAAGCGCTGATCGGGCTGACCAATTCGGCCTGGAGTCGCGGCAAGGGCCAGGACCTGGTGCCGGGTTACCGCGAGATGATGGACAAGGTGCGCCAGAGCAGCCTGCTCGGCCCGCAGGTCGAGCAACAGCTGGATCAGCAAGCGTCCAGGTTGCAGCAAAGCTTTCGTGATCAGTGGATCGCCCAGGCCGGGGCCCGGGGCAACTTGCTGGTTCAGCAAGGCAGCGGGCAACTGAGCTTGCAAGTGCACGTCAACCAGTTGAACAACGCGGTACAGGCCCTGTTCAAACGGGATTTCGTGGCGATCGCCTTGCGCGCGGATCAGGCCGCCGCTGCCGTTCAGGGGCAGAACGTCGATGGTGACGATCTCGGTACGGCGCTGAATTATTTTGCCAGCTACAAGAGTTATGCCGCCGAAGAACTGCCACGCATTCCCCCGGCGTATCGCGATGCGGTGCTTCAGGCGGCAGAGGGGGCGGCGGCCAAGGCCATGTGGTTGAGTCTCAAGGACCAGAATGACCGACCCCGTGGCGACGATGTCTTCAACGTGCTGGCGCCACAGGCCGTGGCCTTGCAAAAAGCCTTCGCCGAGGTCCATCGCAACGATCTGGCCATGCGTGTGCAAAACGCGCTGAACCGTCGCGCCATGGCCCAGGTGGTCAGCGGTCTGGAGGAGATTACCGCGCAGCCGTTGTTCAGCGGGCGCAGTGAGATCAGCCAGTGGGACGGCTCGAAAAACCTCGGCCTGCAACTGTACGGCGCCCTTGATGTGCAGGATTTGAAGCTGAGCCTCAAGCAGCAATTCAATACCATGCTCGGCATCACCGAACGGCGCACCTCGGCGCTGGAGTGGCTGAAGACCCAGCAACAGAATCTCTCGGCGCTGGATTACGAGCGCGTCATGCAATTCAGCGCGCTCAACGATGAACTGCTCAAGTACAAGGACCAGAACCCCGCCAGTTCGCCGGCCCAGATCGAGCAGTTGGTGAGCCGCGACTTCATTGAAATGGACGCCACGTCCTGTGCCCAAATTCTGCAGACAGCCAGCTTGTCCGGCGGGCGCGGGACCCTGGCCCTGCGGGCCCTGGATCTGCAACAGAGCGCGATGCAACGCTGTCAGTTCTTGCAGCAGCAACAAGCAGCGGCGGCCTGGAACGACCTGGCCAACTATTTCAATCAATACCTGGCCGAGCGCTTCCCGTTCGCCAATGGCGTGCAGGCCACCGACGCCGACCCGGCCCGGGTTCAGCACTTCCTCGACTTGATCGACAAACGACTGCCCGTGGCGCAGGCCGGGTTGCAGCTGAGCCAGACGCCTGAGCGTCTGGCTGCCGAGGATTTCCTCAACCGCTTGAAGCTGGCCAGCACCTGGCTGGGTCCGCTGTTCGTGCGGGACAAGAGCGGCATCCTCGGCGTTGAAATGGACGTGCGCTGGCGCACCGATCGCGAGGAGGAGCGTGGCGCCGATCAGGTGATTGCCTGGGGCTTGAATGCCGGCAATCAACAAATCAGTTACCCCGGCGAGCCTCAGCCGAACCTGCGCTGGATGGTCGGCCAGCCGGTCCGGTTGACCTTGCGCTGGGCCAGGAACGGTTCGCAACGCCCGGCCAATGATCCGTTGCAGCCCAACCTGATGGTGCGTGATTTCGAAGCCGGTTGGGAGTACGGCGGCCCGTGGTCGTTGCTGCGCTTGATGCGTTCGCACCAGTCGGTGCAGCGCCAGCCGAACATGGACTTCACCGATTTTCCGCTGACATTGCGCCTGCCGGTCACCGCACAGACCAGCACGGCCGAGCAGACGCTGATGTTTGTGCGTGTGTCGTTAATGAGCCAGGGCTCGAAATTGCCGCTGTCCATTCCACCGTTGCCCACCCGGGCCCCGCGTTCACCGTTCATGCAAACCAGGGCGACTGTGTCTGCGACGGTCATGACTGAGGAGGAGGGCTTGTGAACCTGACTTCACCACCGTTGCCGGAGCTGATTGCCCGGCTGCTCGAACCGATCAGCGAACAGGCACCCTGCGGCGAGGATTTGCGTTACGAGCGTGAGTTCGACCAGGCCCGTGAGCTGCGTCGAGAGGACGACACCAGCCTGCCAACGGGGGTCTGGCAGTCGTCGATCAAACGGGCGCAATGGCCCGAACTGGAAAAGCTGACCACCACCTTGCTGCTCGAACGGAGCAAGGATTTGATGGTGTGCGCCTGGCTCGGTGAGGCCTGGTTGCATCGGGACGGCCTGGACGGGTTGCCAGGCAGCCTCGCACTGGTCGCGGGCCTGTGCGAGCGCTACCCCGAGCAGCTTCATCCCCGGGCTGAAGACGGCGACCAGTCCTGGCGAGTCATTCCCCTGGAGTGGCTGGTGCGGCGCTACAGCGAAGTGTTGCTGACACGGGTGGCGCTGATCGATCCGCGTCACGGTGAATTCGAAGGTTACTGTCTGGACGCGTGGCGGCGATTACAGCTGCAACAGGTACTGGTCAATGACAGCAAGGCGGCAAAAACAGCGGCGGAAACAGCACGGGGCGAACAGCAAAAACTCACCGAGCTGATCCGCTCCACACCTCTGTCCCAATGGCTACGTCACCAGGACAACCTGCTGGCGAGCCTGCAGCATCTGCAACGGCTGCAAGCCTGGAGCGATGCTTACCTCGGCGCCCAGGCACCGGGCTTCAGGGGTTTGCAGGATGTGATCGAAGCGTTGTTGACACTGGTACAGGAGTTCATCGACATGCAGCCACGACCGTTGACCGAGGTGCCGGTCGAGCCGCCAACCCAGGCGGCGCCAGAATCGGCCGGGCTGGCGCCGGTGCCTTCCACGCCTCAGGTGTTTCGCGAGCCGGCGAGTCGCGACGAGGCCTATCGGCAATTACTGTTGATTGCCGAGTACCTGACACGCACCGAACCCCACAGCCCCGTCCCTTACTTGATTCGCAGGGGGGTGGAGTGGGGCAACAAACCGCTGAGTGAACTGTTGGGTGAACTGATCTCGGCCGATGCCGAATCCCGTCGTCTGTGGACGCTGTTGGGCGTCCTTTAGTCGGTGACCGGGTACGGCGTGATCGGCTCGGGCAAGGCAATCGGCGTAAGCACCGGTTGGCCGGAGAAAAATGCCACGAGGTTCTTGCCCACCAGTTCGACGGTGCCCTGGGTGGCTTCCGGGGACAGCCCGGCGACATGGGGGGTGAGGATCACGTTGTTCAGGGTCTTGAGTGCATCCGGCACCTTCGGTTCGGCGTCGAACACATCCAGCGCGGCACCGGCGATCCGGCGTTGCTCCAGGGCGGCGATCAGGTCGGCGGTGGCAATCACGCTGGCCCGGGCGATGTTGACGATAAACCCGTTGGGGCCTAACGCGTCGAGCACCTGGCGATTGATCAGTTGCCGGGTGTCCATGCCGCCGGGCGTGGCGACGATCAAGAAGTCCGAGGCGCGCGCCAGGTCGGTCGGGGTCGAGCAGAAAGTGTAGGACACATCGCTGCGATGCTGGCGATTGTGGTAGCAAATGTTCATGTCGAAACCGGCGCTGGCGCGTTTGGCGATGGCCATGCCGACCGCGCCGAGGCCGAGGATGCCCAGGCGTTTGCCGGCCAGGGACGGGCGCATGATCTTCGGCCACTCGCCGCGCCGTACAGCGGCATCACAGCGGGGTATGTCGCGCACCAGCGACAGCAGCAGCGCCATGGCATGGTCGGCGACGGACGAGGCGTTGACCCCGGCGCCATTGGTGACGGTGATGCCCCGGTTCGCTGCGGCCTGCAGGTCGACGTGTTCATAGCCGGCACCGATCACGCAGATGATCTTGAGGTTGGGCAGGGCGGCGATTTCATCGGCATACAGCCCCAACGGGCCACGGGTGAGGACGGCGTCGATCTGCCCGGTGTGGCGGGCGATGGCTTCGGCGCGCTCGGCGGGCGTCGGGGCCAGGATCAGGTGAAAGCCCTGATGTTCAAGGATAGGCAGGTAATCATTGATGGTTTCAACCAGTACCAGAACGGTTACAGGCATGCGTGGCTCCCTGTGGGCATCGAAAAATCGGCTCGAACGTCACTTGAGATTGCTGATTTCAGGGTGGCTTGGCAACCACCAGCGATCGCAGCCTGCGGCAGCTCCTGCGCCATGGCGGGCACTGCGCTGAGTGTAGGAGCTGGCGAAGCCTGCGATCTGTTCATTGCGCGGGGTGCGGTCGCTTTACTTCGACGGCGTGAGGGCGGCCCGGGCAGCTTCGAGAATTTCATCCGACAGCGGATCGCCGCGGGTGGCCCGGGACAGCATCAGCGCACCGAACATCAGCGAGTACTGCACCAGCGCCTGCTGCCGCTTGCTGGCTTCGTCCTCTGAGTCCAGCAGCGAGCCGAGGGAATCGAGCAGGTTGTTCACGCCCTGCAGATAGGTTTGGCGTAATCCACTCTCGGCGGCCTCATGGCACATGTCCCCGGCAAAGGCCACCACCGGGCAGCTGTCGCCCGGATTGTCCCGGCTTTCGTTGGACAGATAGGTTTCGACCACGGCGCGGCGGGAGGCGTCCTTGCTGTCATGCTCGGCCACCCGCCCTAGCCAGCGTTGCGCGGCCTGCTCGAAAGCCCGGCCGCTGGCCTCCTGTGCCAGGGCCTCTTTGGATTCGAAGTGCCCGTAGAAACCGCCGTGGGTCAGGCCCGCGGCGGCCATCACATCGACCACGCTGATCCCGTGCAAGCCGCGTTCGCGAAACAGCCGGGTGGCGGCTTCGACGATAGTCTCGCGGTTGAGGTCGGCTTGTTTACGGGAAACTCGGGGCATGGGTCACTCTCGGTTTGCAGGTTGAATATCAGAGGGCGTATTGGGCAATCCCGTTGCCGAACGACCAGTTCTCTTTTTTCACTTCCACCAGATTAATGAAAACGTCCTCCAGGCGCACCGCCATCTCTGCGTTAAGGCTTTCGGCGATGGTTTTGTAGAGGTTTTTTTTCTGCTCCAGGGTTCGCCCTTCGTTGAGGGTGATCTGGATGACGACCAGGTTATCGGTGCGGTTGATGCCCAGATACTCGGGATCAAAGATGAAATGCTGCTCGTCGTGTTCGGCCAGGATCTGGAAGTTGTCGTGTTCCGGTACGCCAATGGTCTGGCGCATGGCGGCATAGATCAGTTGCCCGATGCGTTTGGCGTGGGAGGGGTCCCGGTGTTTTTTGATGTCGACGCGAACCAGTGGCATGGGAAGACTCCAGAAGGAATGCTGGTCGGTTAAAAATACATGACGTTTGACCTTTATCAAGTGGCAGACGCCATCTTGCGATGAAGTGCAGGATCTGAAAGACGCACAAATCCCTGTGGGAGCGGGCTTGCCCGCGATAGCGGTGTGTCAGTCACCTCAACGCTGAATGTGCCGCCGCCTTCGCGGGCAAGCCCGCTCCCACAGGTTATGTGTCGTTCACTATCGTTCGATTGGTACCACCGTTCCTCACCTAAGTCTTTGCTTCTGCTCACTAATCCCCCAGAATGCCGCCCCTGTTTCGGCCGGACGCCGCCTGTCGGGTATTCCGACGCGTCCTGGCCGGGTGGCAAGTGACCGGAATGTGGAGATCCCACCGGATGAATGATCAGGCCAATAGCGTTAACGAACGCTATGTAGAAGCGACACCCGCGACGCTGTCGAGCTGGAATCGCCAGGACACCACCTGGATGCTGGGCCTGTTTGGCACGGCGATTGGTGCGGGTACCCTGTTTTTGCCGATCAACGCAGGCCTGGGCGGTTTCTGGCCGCTGCTGGTCCTGGCGTTGCTGGCGTTTCCGATGACGTTCTACGCACACCGCGGGCTGACCCGTTTCGTGCTGTCCGGTCGCGAAGGCGCCGACATCACTGAAGTGGTGGAAGAGCATTTCGGCATCAAGGCCGGCGCGCTGATCACCTTGCTGTACTTCTTCGCGATCTTCCCGATCCTGCTGATCTACAGCGTGGCCCTGACCAACACGGTCGGCAGCTTCATGGAACACCAACTGCACATCACGCCGCCACCGCGCGCCGTGCTGTCACTGGTGTTGATCCTTGGCCTGCTGGCGGTGGTGCGTTGCGGTGAGCAAATGATCGTCAAGGCCATGAGCCTGATGGTGTACCCGTTCATCGTCGCGCTGCTGTTTCTGGCGGTGTATCTGGTCCCGCACTGGAACGGCGGCATCCTGGCCACCGCGAGCCAGGTGCCTGCGCCTTCGGCACTGCTGCACACCTTGTGGCTGGCGATTCCGGTGATGGTGTTCTCGTTCAACCACTCGCCGATCATTTCGGCCTTCGCGGTGGACCAGAAGCGTCGTTACGGCGAACACGCCGAAGAGCGCAGCTCGCAGATCCTGTCCCGCGCCCACCTGCTGATGGTGGTGATGGTGCTGTTCTTCGTCTTCAGTTGCGTGCTGACCCTGTCGCCAGCGCAACTGGCTGAAGCCAAGGCGCAGAACCTGTCGATCCTGTCGTACCTGGCCAACCACTTCAGCAATCCGACCATCGCCTTCGCGGCGCCGTTGATTGCCTTCGTGGCCATTTCCAAGTCGTTCCTGGGGCACTACATCGGCGCCAGCGAAGGCCTCAAGGGCCTGATCGTCAAGAGCGGCAAGCGTCCGTCCGCCAAGGCCCTGGACCGCATGACCGCTGCGTTCATGCTGGTGGTGTGCTGGATCGTCGCCACGCTGAACCCGAGCATCCTCGGCATGATCGAAACCCTCGGTGGCCCGGTGATCGCGGCGATCCTGTTCCTGATGCCGATGTACGCCATCCGCAAGGTGCCGGCGATGGCGCGCTATCGCGGTCAGGCATCCAACGTCTTCGTGACGGCGGTGGGCCTGGTGGCGATTACGGCGTTGATCTACTCGCTGACCGCCTGAGGTTAAAGATCAAGAGATCGCAGCCTGCGGCAGCTCCTACAGAGATCGGGTGACCGACACATCGCAGCGGTTCGCGGCCTGCGTAGGAGCTGCCGCAGGCTGCGATCTTTTGATTTTCAGCTACAGTGGCCGCTGCACGTGATACGTGCAGCGGTTTTTTTTCGCCTGGAGACACTGGATTGTCGAGCGCCCCAAAGGCTAATCCCATCGAGCAACCCAATCGCTGGCAGGACCTGTTGGCAGGGCTGTCGATTGCCGGCCTGTTGCTGCCCGAAGCGGTCGCCTATTCAAGCATCGCCGCCCTGGCGCCCCAGGCCGGGGTGATCGCCTTGTTCGCCGGGTTGCTGTGTTATGGCCTGTTCGGCACCAGCCGTTTTGCGATTGTCTCGGCCACTTCATCCTCCGCCGCCGTGCTGGCCGCCGCGACCGCCACCCTGGCCAATGGCGATCCCGGGCTTCGTTCGACCCTGGCCATCGGCCTGGTGCTGGTGACCGGAGCGTTTTTCCTGCTAGCGGGGCTGTTCAAGCTCGGCAGCGTGACTTCGTTCATCGCCAAACCGGTGCTGCGCGGCTTTGCCTTTGGCCTGGCGCTGACCATCATTCTCAAACAGGTCGCCAGTGTAGTCGGCGTGCATTTGACCGATGCCAATCTGGTGGGGTTTCTGCCGCAACTGCTGGAGCAATTGCCGCAATGGAACTGGGTGGCGGCTGGCGTCGGCGCCGTGGCATTGGCCTTGTTATGGCTGTTTGCGCGGTTTCGGCGCTTGCCGGGTGGTTTGTTGGTGGTGGTGCTCGGCATTGCGGCGGGGCAGTGGCTGGACCTGCCGGCTTATGGCGTGAAGCTGATTGGCGTGATCGACCTGAGCCTGGAGGTGCCGAAGCTGCCGGTACTGCCGTTTGCCGACTGGCTGCGCCTGGGCGAATTGGCGTTCGCCATGGTGATGATCCTGTATGCGGAGTCCTACGGCTCGATCAGTTCTTATGCGCTAAAACATCGCGACCGGGTGACCTCGAACCGCGACCTGCTGGTGCTGGGGGCTTCCAACCTGTTGTCCGGCCTGTTCCATGGCATGCCGGCGGGCGCGGGGTATTCGGCGACGTCGGCCAATGAGGCGGCGGGCGCCACTTCGCGTCTAGCCGGTATCGTGGCGGCGCTGGTGGTTCTGCTCATTGTCCTGACGGTGCTGCCTTACATCGCCCTGACCCCGGAGCCGATCCTCGCCGCCATCGTCATCCATGCTCTGGGGCGGGGCTTGAGCCTGCAGCCGCTGGGACGCTATTTCATCTGGCGCCGTGACCGCTTGCTGGTGATCTGCGCCGTGGGGGCGGTGTTGGTGCTGGGGGTGCTGGACGGCTTGCTGGTGGCGGTGGCGATCAGTGTGTTGCTGATGCTCAAGCAGATGTCGGCGGCGGATATCCAGATTCTGGGGCGCATCGATGGCGGTCACGACTTTGTCGACCTGCAGCGCCATCTAACGGCGCAAGCCGTGCCGGGCGTGTTGATTGTGCGACCGGGGGAAGCGTTGTTCTTTGCCAACGTCGAGCGGATTCTCGGCGGTGCCTTGCGTCTGATCCGGCATTCGCAAACGCCGGTTCATACGGTGATTCTCAGTCTTGAGGAGTCCCCCGACCTGGATGGCACCAGCATCGAGGCGTTGCAGGAGTTTTTCGTGCGGGTGCATCAGGAAGGCAAGCGGCTGATTCTGGCGCGTCTGAAGGACGATGCACAAACGGCGCTGGCGCAGGTGCAATCCAGCGGTGTGATTCTGAGTGGTTTGAGTGTGGACGGGGCGGTGCAACAGGCGCTGAAGGCTGGCGCATAACCTGTGGGAGCGAGCTTGCTCGCGATAGCGGTGGATCAGTCGACATAGATGTAACAGACAAACCGCTATCGCGAGCAAGCTCGCTCCCACAGGGGTAGGGGGCTGTGGCAGAAGGCATAAAAAAACGCCGCTCATCTCACGATGGGCGGCGTTTTTCATTGCGTTGCAACGTTAGGCTTGAACGACCGGGATGTTGGCGTTCGCAGCAGCTTCACGGAACTCGGCGATCTGGTCGAAGGACAGGTAGCGGTAGACATCGGCCGCCATGCTGTCGATCTTGCCAGCGTATTCCATGTACTCCTCGACGGTCGGCAGGCGACCCAGGATGGAAGCCACGGACGCCAGCTCGGCCGAAGCCAGGTAGACGTTCGCGCCGTCACCCAGACGGTTCGGGAAGTTACGGGTCGAAGTCGACACGACAGTCGAGTTCGGCTCTACACGTGCCTGGTTACCCATGCACAGCGAGCAGCCCGGCATTTCCATGCGCGCGCCGGCCTTGCCGTAGATGCCGTAGTAGCCTTCTTCGGTCAGCTGGTGAGCGTCCATCTTGGTCGGCGGCGACAGCCACAGACGGGTTGGCAGCTGACCCTTGACCTGTTCCAGCAACTTGCCGGCAGCGCGGAAGTGACCGATGTTGGTCATGCACGAACCGATGAACACTTCGTCGATCTTCTCGCCAGCAACGCTGGAGAGCAGGCGAGCGTCGTCCGGGTCGTTCGGCGCGCAGAGCACAGGCTCCTTGATGTCGGCCAGGTCGATCTCGATGATTTCAGCGTATTCAGCGTCTTTGTCCGCTTGCAGCAGCTCAGGGTTGGCCAGCCAGGCTTCCATCGCTTGAGCGCGACGTTCCAGAGTACGTGCATCGCCGTAGCCTTCGCCGATCATCCAGCGCAGCAGGGTGATGTTGGACTGCAGGTATTCGGCAATCGACTCTTTGGACAGCTGGATGGTGCAACCGGCAGCCGAACGTTCAGCCGAGGCGTCAGACAGTTCGAACGCTTGCTCTACGGTCAGCTTAGGCAGGCCTTCGATCTCCAGGATGCGACCGGAGAAGGCGTTCTTCTTGCCTTTCTTCTCTACGGTCAGCAGGCCAGCCTGGATCGCGTAGTAAGGAATGGCGTGAACCAGGTCGCGCAGGGTGACGCCTGGCTGCAGTTCGCCTTTGAAGCGAACCAGGATCGACTCAGGCATGTCCAGCGGCATGACGCCGGTGGCTGCGGCGAACGCAACCAGACCGGAACCGGCCGGGAACGAGATGCCGATCGGGAAACGGGTGTGGGAGTCACCACCGGTACCGACGGTGTCTGGCAGTAGCATGCGGTTCAGCCACGAGTGGATGATGCCGTCGCCCGGACGCAGGGAAACGCCGCCGCGGGTCATGATGAAGTCAGGCAGGGTGTGGTGGGTGGTCACGTCGATCGGCTTGGGGTAAGCCGCGGTGTGGCAGAAGGACTGCATCACCAGATCGGTCGAGAAGCCCAGGCACGCCAGGTCTTTCAGTTCGTCACGGGTCATGGGACCGGTGGTGTCCTGGGAGCCCACGGTGGTCATCTTCGGTTCGCAGTAGGTGCCCGGACGAACGCCGGTCACGCCGCAAGCCTTGCCGACCATTTTCTGCGCCAGGGTGAAACCCTTGGTGCTTTCAGCCGGTGCTTCAGGCTTCTTGAACAGGTCCGAAGGTGCCAGGCCCAGCTCGGTGCGAGCCTTTTCGGTCAGGCCACGGCCGATGATCAGCGGAATACGGCCGCCGGCACGAACTTCGTCCAACAGCACCGGGGTCTTCATTTCGAAGGTGGTCAGGACTTCGTCGGTGCCGTGCTTGCAGACTTTGCCAGCATGCGGGTACAGGTCGATCACGTCGCCCATGTGCATGTTGGAAACGTCGAATTCGATTGGCAGTGCGCCGGCATCTTCCATGGTGTTGTAGAAGATCGGAGCGATCTTGCTGCCGAAGCAGAAACCGCCGGCACGCTTGTTCGGTACATAAGGAACGTCGTCGCCGAAGAACCACAGCACCGAGTTGGTGGCCGATTTACGCGAAGAACCGGTACCGACCACGTCACCGACGTAGGCGATAGGGAAACCGGCGTTGCGCATTTCTTCGATCTGCTTCATCGGACCGGTGACGCCTTGTGCGTCAGGCACGATGCCGTCGCGAGCCATTTTCAGCATGGCCAGGGCGTGCAGCGGGATGTCAGGACGGGACCAGGCATCAGGCGCAGGGGACAGGTCGTCGGTGTTGGTTTCGCCGGTGACCTTGAACACGCGCAGGCTGATCTTGTCGGCCAGGGTCGGGCGCTTCACGAACCACTCGCCGTCAGCCCAGGATTGCAGCACGCCTTGGGCGTGAACATTACCGTTCTTGGCTTTTTCAGCGACGTCGTGGAAGGCGTCGAACATCAGCAGGGTGTGCTTGAGTTCTTCGGCAGCTACTGGAGCCAGTTCGGCGTCGTCCAGCAGGTTAACCAGAGTCACGATGTTGTAGCCGCCCTGCATGGTGCCGAGCAGTTCAACAGCGCGCTTCTTGTCGATCAGGGGGGATTTGGCTTCGCCTTTGGCGATGGCGGACAGGAAGCCGGCCTTTACATAGGCTGCTTCGTCCACTCCAGGCGGAACGCGATTGGTGATCAGGTCAACGAGGAATGCTTCTTCGCCAGCCGGGGGATTTTTCAGCAGCTCGACCAGGCCTGCAGTTTGTTCGGCGTTTAGCGGCTGGGGAACGATACCCAGTGCTGCGCGCTCTTCGATATGTTTGCGGTAGGCTTCAAGCACAGTTATTACCCTCATCAGTGGTCCCAAATGGGTGTCCGGGACGCTCATCCCGAAATTGCCGTACTCATGCGCTGCATGGCGTTGTGAGCCACTTAGCCAGAATTACCGACAATTCCTTACAGAAGCTGCTTTCAAAGTTTTACGCCTGCAGAACGGGAGCTGATGAGGGTTGGCGTTGGGCTTTTCCCCGCTGGAAAAACCCCTCGCCAACACCGCTCTGAAGGAACGACTGTGCTCGTGACGCTTTGAAAACAGCTTCTAACGGACATTGGCGCCTAAAAAGGCAGGCTGATTCTACGGCAAAAAAAAATTAAAGGTAAGTCAGTGTTTATTGGACTTTGGTGGAGGCGGTCACCAGAGCCCGATTCTCCATAGGCCCTGAACTTTGAGGGGTGATCAATGGCCGACAAAGGGCTAACATGCCGGCCTGTCCTGCTTTTTCGCGTTTTGCCTATCTATGCCCAATCAGACCATCAAGACACCCTGCGTCGGCCTCTGCTCCACCGTTTACGGTGACCTGGTGTGCCGTGGCTGCAAGCGTTTCCACCACGAAGTGATCCACTGGAACGGTTACAACGAGGAAGAAAAGCGCGCGGTATGGCTGCGTCTTGAGCAGTTGCTGTCCCAGGTGATGGCCGCCAAGGTGGAAATTTTCGATCCTGCGCTGCTGAGAATGCAGCTGGAGCAGCGCAAGATCCGCTTCGTGCCCCATCAGTCGGAATATTGCTGGGCCTACCAGTTGATCGCCCGGGGCGCGCGGGTGATCAACAACCTGGAAGCCTACGGGATGGTGTTGCTGCCGGAGTTTCGCGAGTGGAACCTGCCGGAACTGCGCGACGCCATTGATCGGGAATTTTTCCTGCTCTCCGAGGCCCATTACCAGCGCTACATTGCGCCGGGGTTTTTGAAAGATGCCTTCGGCGGGTAGCTCTTAAAAGCATCGCGAGCAAGCTCGCTCCCACAGAAGGTTTGTGAACGATACAGATCCCCTGTGGGAGCGAGCTTGCTCGCGATGGCGTCCGGCCAAACAGCAAAAATCTCAATGCTTGTCGACAATCTCCTCAAGATGATCCGCCACTTCCATCGGTTTGAGCACCAGCACGTCGCTCTCGACCGAATCGAGCACCACTTCCGCGGTATTGCCGATCAACGCCCCTGACAACCCGGTGCGCGCCACGGTGCCGATGACGGTCACGGCCGCCTGCAGCTTGTGCACCATGAACGGAATCAACACGTCCGCCGGGCCTTCCTCGATGTGCAGGTGATCATCGTCGATGTCGAATTCCGCCTGGAACGACTTGCATTGCTCGCGGTAGCGCGCCTGGATGGTTTCGCTGAGTTGAAACGTCGGGTCGGCCGACGACAGCATCGGCGACGGGTGGGCGCTGATCACGTGCAAGCGAGCCTTGGCCAGGGTGGCGATGTCATAGCCATGATCAATGATGGTGTCGTGCAAGTGGCGGTGTTCGAGGTCGGTGTTGCCGACGTCGACGGCTGCCAGGATCACTTTGTCTTTCCATGAGCCAGCGGTTTTCACCAGCAGTACCGGGGAAGGGCATTGGCGCAGCAATTTCCAGTCCTCGGGTGTCAGCAGGGCCTTTTTCAGCGCGCTGTCGGGAAAGTGCTGCTTCACCACAAGACCGCAGCCTTCGGCTTGCTGCACATCGATGATGGTTTGATGCAGGCTCTGATTCCAGGCCTGCTCAGTGGTGACGTTGTAACCGTCTTCCAGTAAAGCGGCCTTGAGCACACCCAACATGCCACTGTGATCATGCTTGGGGTCGCACACCAGCAGATGCAACTGTGCCTGGGTCACACCGGCGATCAACTTCGCCCGTTTGAGCGCCAGGCTTTCGGAATGTTCGGGGTCGATGACCACCAGAATGCTGCGAACGGCTTGCATGTGCGCGATCTCCTGAAAAAAACACGGCGTTGCACAACTATAGTTGCTGTCTGCGATTCGGGGACTTGATGCATATCAACGGTTGGCGACTGGTGGTCTGCGGGCAGGCCGGTATAATCGGCGCCCTTCGTTTTGAACCTATTTTTCCGTGAGCCCCATGATCCTTCCCGAAATTCACGAGTTCCTTGGCTGCCGCACCCCCGACGGCTGGATCCAGGCCGCGCTGGCCGATCAGGAAACCCTGCTGATCGACCACAAGAACTGCGAATTCAAGGCGGCCAGCACCGCGTTGAGCCTGATCGCCAAGTATCACTCACACGTCGATCTGATCAACATGATGTCGCGCCTGGCCCGGGAAGAGCTGGTGCACCACGAACAGGTCATGCGCCTGATGAAGCGGCGCAAGATCGAACTGCGCCAGCTGTCCGCCGGGCGCTATGCGTCGGGGCTGCGCAAGGTGGTACGCAGTCACGAGCCGGTGAAACTGGTGGACACCCTGGTGGTGGGGGCGTTCATCGAGGCCCGCAGTTGCGAGCGTTTCGAAGCCCTGGTGCCGCACCTGGACGAAGAGCTGGGCAAGTTCTACTTCGGTTTGCTCAAGAGCGAGGCCCGGCATTTCCAGGGTTACCTGAAACTGGCCTACCAGTACGGCGACGCCAAGGACATCGCCCAGGTGATCGACAGGGTCCGCGCCGCCGAGCAGGAACTGATCGAGTCGCCGGACGTGGAGTTCCGTTTTCATAGTGGTGTGCCTGCGGCGGCCTGATTATTCGGTGTTGTTCTGGCAGACGCCTTCGCGAGCAAGCCCGCTCCCACAGTTGACCGAGTTCTCGGATGGGATCACGGTCGAATGTGGGAGCGGGCTTGCTCGCGAAGGGGCCATCAGCAACACAAAAGCTAACGGCTCAAACCCAGCCGTTCATGCCATTGCGCAATGGACTCTTCGGGGTACACATCGAACTGTAGATCTCCGGGCTGCGCCTCGACTTCTACCCATGATGCCTTTGAACCCAACATCAGGTGCGTGTGTTCCGGCGGCACCGGCAGCGGGGTGTCGATGGCCGAGGCGAACGGGTGAATCAACTCCGGCCACTGCGGACTGAACAACCACAGGCCCGAGCCGCAGACCGAGCAGAAATGCCGTTCGGCGGTACTGCTGTGGGCGCGTTTGTCGCCGTCTTCCTTGAGCCGCGCATGGTAAATCGCGATGTGCTTGCGCCCGCGAACCTTGAGGCTGGCGGCATCGCCACCGAGGTTGATCGCATAGCCACCACCGCCCTGAGTCTTGCGGCAGATCGAGCAGTAGCAGCGCTGGTAAGGGTAGGGGTGGGCGCAGGTCAAACTGAACGACACCGCGCCGCAATGGCAGGAACCTTCGAGTTGCATGAGAATCTCCGGTTGTCTGGAACGTACCCGGAACAGCCTAGACCGTCCGGGCTACTCGACCGGCACCAGGATCGCGTCGCCGGTCGCCACCAGTTTCAGTTGATCACCGGTTTGCGCGAACAGCTCGGCGCGGGCGAACACCTGCTTCTTGCCGGCCTTCACCACCCGGCCCCGGGCGATGAACACTTCACCGATGGCAGGCGCCCTCATGAAAAACCAGAGCGAATACCAGCCGAATCTAAGGCTGCAGGGTTCCCCTGCAACATAGAATCTCCCACAGTGGATCTGTGGTGAGCGAAAAATCGGTGTTCGACGCGCTCCCCTGTGGGAGCGAGCTTGCTCCGGGCGGCGCTCCGACGATGAACGAAAACGCGGTCCCACTGGACGCCCACCAAAGGCCAAGTCAGCATGTCCCCCTCGAAACCGGGACATGACCTGATGCGACGACTACCTTCCCTGGCAGCCCTGCGAACCTTCGAATGCGCCGCCCGCCACGCCCATTTCGGTCGGGCGGCGGCTGAGTTGTGTGTCACCGACAGCGCGGTCAGCCACCAGATTCGCCAACTCGAAGAGCAGCTCGGCGTGCCGTTGTTCGTGCGCGAGGGCCGTCAGATTCGCCCGACCCTGGCCGCCGGGCGCCTGATGCAGAGCTTGCAGCAGGCTTTCGAACTGATTGGCGATGCCTGTGATGAACTGCGCGACCCTTCATCCCTGGCGGTGTTACGTCTGGCGGTCACCGCCGAGCTGGCGCAAAAGTGGCTGATGAGCCGGCTCACGGATTTCTACGCGCGCTACCCGCACATCACCTTGCATCTGTACGAACAACCGATCGACGCCACGGCGCCCGGGGAAGACATCGACCTGGCGATCACCTATGGCACCGGCCCAGTGGACAGTACCGCGTATTTTGTCCGGCCGCTGCCGGCGTTGCAGTTCTTCCCGGTGTGCAGCCCCGGCCTGTTCAACCAGGGCACGCTGAAAACCCCGAAGGACCTGGCCCGCCACTGCCTGTTGCACGACGACCAGGACGGCAAGACCTGGACCGCGTGGCTCACCAGCCATGCCGGCGACCAGCGCCCCGACCGTCAACTGTATTTCGCCCATGCGGGGCTGGCGCTGGAGGCCGCGGCCCAAGGGCAGGGCGTGGCCATGGGCGACAACCTGACGGCCCAGGAAGATTTGCTCAGCGGGCGGCTGGTACGGCCGTTCACCTCGAGTATGACTGCGCTGGGCCAATACGCGCTGGTGTGCGAGCGGCTGCGGCTGGAGCGTCCGGCGGTGGCGCAGATGCTGGAATGGTTCAACGATCAGTTGCTCGATTGATGAGTTAGATTCAAGTATTCCGAAATAATCATCGTTGGCGAGCCAGTCGCCAACGCCCTTAGCCTGTGGTCATTCCAATCCATGTTGAAGAGGTTTGACCATGGCCCGCTTGCTCGACACTACTCCCAAACTGGACGGTTTCCGTCTGCCCGGCGAATTCGAAGCCAAGTCCGGTTGCTGGCTCGGTTGGCCGGAGCGCACCGACGTCTGGCGCAACGGGGCCAAGCCTGCGCAGAAAGTCTGGGTGCAGATCGTCACCGCCATTTCGATGAGCGAACCGGTCACCGTGTGCGCCTCGGCGGCACAGTTCGCCACCGCGCGCCGGCAGCTGCCGCCGCAAGTGCGCGTGGTGGAAATGACCTGCAACGACACCTGGTTCCGCGACAGCGGCCCGTGCTTTGTGGTCAATGACCAGAGCGGCGAAGTGCGCGGCGTCGACTTCGAATTCAACGCCTACGGCGGCCTCGACGGCGGCCTGTACTATCCGTGGGACAAGGACGACCAGATCGCTGGCAAGATCCTCGAAATTGAACGCTTCGACCGCTATCGCGCACCGTTGATCGCCGAACTTGGCGGCATCCAGAGCGACGGCCAGGGCAGCATCCTGACCACCGAACAATGCCTGCTCAACCGCAATCGCAACCAGCACCTGGGCAAGGCCGAAGTCACCCGTCGCCTGACCGATTACCTCGGCGCCGAGCAGGTGATCTGGCTGCCACGGGGCTGCAAGTTCGACGAAACCGATGGCCATGTCGACGACCTCGCGTGTTTCGTGCGGCCTGGGGAGGTGGTGCTGCAATGGACCGACAATCGCGACGACCCGCAGTGGGAAATCTATCAGGAGGCCTACGACATCCTGCGCAGTACCCGCGACAGTCGCGGCCGCGAGTTGATCGTGCACAAGCTGCCGCAGCCGGATGTACTGGAGTGGACTGCCGAAGAAGCCGAAGGCCTGGACCAGCAGGACAGCACCCATACCCGCCAGGCCGGGACGAAGATCTGCGCGTCGTACATCAACTACTACGCCGGCAACAGTTCCATCGTGGTGCCGTTGTTCGGTGATCGCAACGACAAGGTGGCGCTGGCGACCCTGGCCGAGCTGTTCCCGAAACACAGCATCGTCGGCATCGAAAACTCCCGGGAAATCCTCCTCGGTGGCGGCAACGTCGCGTGCATCACCATGCCGCAGTACGCCGCCGCCCACGCCAACAAGAAAGGAGCGTGACCGTGGGCCTGCACAAACTGACTCAAGCAATACTGCTGGTGCTTGCACCCCTGTGTGTGCAGGCCGCCGACACCACCAAACCGGTGGTCAACCTGTACATATGGGGCGAGTACCTGGCCCCGGACACCTTGAAGAATTTTGAAGCAAAAACCGGCATCCATGTGGTGGTCGACCACTTCGACTCCCTGGAAACCGTCGAGACCAAGCTGCTCACCGGCCGCAGTGGCTACGATCTGGTGCTGACGGCGGGGCAGCATCTGTCCCGGGCCATCGAGAGTGGCGCGGTGCAGACGGTCGACAAGCAGCAACTGCCGCATTTCGCCGGCGTCGGCGAGGAGTTTCGCCAGCACATGGCGGTGTTCGATCCGGGCAACCGCCATGCCGGGATTTACGCCTGGGGCACCACGGGGGTGGGTTACCAGGAGCAGGCGATCAAGCAGCGCCTGCCCGACGCGCCGACCGACAGTTGGGCGATGCTGTTCGATCCGGCGGTGGTATCGAAATTCGCCGATTGCGGGGTCAGTCTGCTCAACGATCCCAACGAAGTGTTTGCGGCGGTCATGAAGTACATGGGCCTGGACATCAACCGCCAGAACCTCGATGACTTGAAGCTGGCCGAGCAGCAACTGGCGAAGATTCGGCCGTACATTCGTTACTTCGACAACGACCTGAACATCAGCGACCTGGCCAACGGCAACACCTGCGTGGCGATGTCGTGGAACGGCAACGTGGCCATCGCCGCGGGCCAGGCCGAGGCGGCGGGCAAGCCGTATTCGCTCAAGTACCGGATTCCTAAGGAGGGCACGCTGATCTGGTTCGACGCCATGGTCATTCCCAAGGATGCGCCGCATCCGAAGGCCGGCCTGGCATTGATGGACTATCTGATGACCCCGGAGGTGATTGCGCCGATCACCGACAGTATCCATTACGCCAATGCGATCACGGCGGCGGATGATCTGGTCGACCCGGCGATTCGCAATGATCCGGGGACGTATCCGACGGCCGCGGTCAGGGCTTCGTTGTATAGCAAGAATGACAATGGCAAGGCGTTCAACCGGGCGTTGATCCGGGCGTTCAGTCGGTTGAAGTCGGGGTTGTGATCAGTTTCGGGTGATGTATTGACTGGGCAGACGCCTTCGCGAGCAAGCCCGCTCCCACATTCGACCGCGATCCCATTTGAGAACTCGGTCAACTGTGGGAGCGGGCTTGCTCGCGAAGAACGATAACGCGGTCTACCGCCCGGGCACCCGCCACAAATACCAGGAGGCCACCGTCCGATAAGGGCTCCACGCCGACCCGATCTCGATCATTTGCTTGCGCGTCGGCTGCACCTCCAGCCCTTTGAGCCGTCGATAACCTTCACGCACGCCAAAATCATCGGCCGGCAGGATATCCGGGCGTTCCAGGCTGTAGATCAGCAGCATCTCCACGGTCCAGCGACCCACGCCGCGCAGGGTGATCAGGCGTTCGATCAGCGCTTCATCGTCCATGGCCAGCGCCGTGGCGTAATCCGGCACCACGCCGTCCAGCGACGCCTGGGCGATGCCCTGGATGGTCGCGATCTTGCTCGCGGAAAACCCGCAACTGCGCAGTCGGTCGAAATCCGTGGCGACGATCTGTTCAGGCCGGGGAAACGAATCCGAACCGAACAGCGCCAGCAGCCGGCCGACAATCGCATCGCCGGCCTTGGCGTGCAGTTGCTGATAGGCAATCGCCCGCACCAGCGACTCATACGGGTCACGCGCCGCATGCGGCTGGTGCAGGCACGGGCCGATGGCGTCGATGTGGCGGCGCCAGTCTTCATCGATGGCGGCCAGGAACGCACTGGCCGCCCGATAGCCGTCGGCCATGGGCTCAGGCTTTCCCGGACGGTTTCAACAGGGCGTTCACTTCGCCATAGGTCAAAGCCTTCAGGTCGTGGCTATCGAACCGGCCGGTTTGCAGAAAACTCTTGGCGATGCCGGCCATGGCGCCGTAGAGGAATTCTGCGATGCCCGAACCTGCAGTCAGGCGGCGTACGCCCAGTGCCTCAAGTGCTTCGGGCGACGGCAGGCCCGCGAACCCCAGCACATTCAGTGGCAGCGAGGTGCCCTGGCACAGCGCCTTGATCTCGTACTCCGCGGTAACGCCTGCGGCAAACAGGCCATTGGCACCGGCCGCCTGATACAGCGCGGCGCGCCTGAGGGTTTCGGCTACGCGGTCTTCGGCGGGCACCAGGCCCCGCAGGTAGACATCGGTGCGCGCATTGATAAACAGGTTCACGTTACGTCGGTCGGCCACCTGGCGCGCGGTTTCGATCTTGCGTACCAGCAACTCCGGCGGCGAGGAACCGTCTTCGATGTTGATCCCGACCGCACCAGCGGCGATCACCGCGTCAACCACCTGGGCCACCCGTTCCAGGTCATCGGAATAACCGGCCTCGATGTCCACGGTCAGCGGCACCGAAATGACCCGGGCAATCGACTCGACCGTCGAGACCAGGCGCTCAAGGGGCAGGGTGTTGCCGTCCGGATAGCCGTGTGCCCAGGCGACCGCCGCGCTGCTGGTGGCCACGGCCTTGTTGCCCAGTTGCTCCACCAGCCGCGCCCCGGCGGCATCGGCGACGTTGGTGAGGATCAGCAAACCTTCTTGATGCAGTTGGTGCAGTTGATTATCGAGCCTGTCCATCGAGTTTCCTTCCTTATGAAAAATCTGTGGGGGGATCAGAGCGCCAATTGCTCCGTGAGCTGCACCGCGGCGTTTTCCAGCCTGAGCAGAAACGCCTTGCGCGGCTGGCCTCCAGCGTAGCCGGTCAACGAGCCGTCGGCGCCGATCACCCGGTGGCAGGGCACGACAATCGATAAGCGGTTATGCCCGTTGGCCAGGCCCACCGCCCGGCTGGCACCGGGCTTGCCCAGGCTCGCCGCGATGGCGCCGTAGGTGGTGGTCCGGCCGTAGGGGATCTTCGCCAGTTCAGCCCAGACCCGGCGGGAGAACTCGCTACCGGGCATGTGCAAGGCCACGCTGAACTCAGTGAGCGTGCCGGCGAAGTACGCGGACAATTGCTCTTCGATTTGCTGCAAATGCGCGTTGTGCCCCGGCGCCACGGCATAACCGAAACGGTTTTGCAGCGCCTCGACCGCCGGGTTCAGCGAGGCCTGGTCGAGAAACTCCAGCAGCACCAGCCCACGCCGTTCGGCCATGGCGATCATCGGCCCCAGCGGCGTGGTCAGGCGAGTGAACAGCAGCGGCTCGCTGTTGGCCGCGCGGCCCGGGGTGATGTGAAACGACTTTTGAAAGGCGTCGCGAAATCCGCTCAGGGACTCGTAGCCGGAATCGAAGGCGACGTCGTCGATGGAGTCGCCCTGTTTGATCCCGTCCAACGCCATGCCCAGGCGCCGGGCGCGCAGCCAGGCGTGGAAGGTCATGCCGAAATGCTGCTTGAACCAGCGGCGCAGTTTCAGCGGTTCGATGCCTTCGGCCAGTAGTTGGGCGTCTGTCCAGCGCTGCTCCGGGTCGGCGTCTACCGATTTGAACAGTGTCTGCACCCAGTCCGGCGCACTGGCGGCGGTGTCCAGCGGTTTGCAGCGCAGGCAGGCGCGATAGCCCGCCGCCAGGCATTGTTCGGCGTTGGCAAAGAACTCGACATTCTCCGGCTTCGGGCTGCGGGCGGTGCAACCGGGACGGCAGAAGATGCCTGTGGTCTTGACCGCCGTGAAGAACACCCCCTCGTAGGAGGTGTCTCGCTCGAGCATGGCGCGAACCATCTCGGCACGGGGCGGAAGCAGCGTTTTTTGTAGGTTCATGGGCGCAGCATAGATCGCGTCATGGATGGCCTCCACCGGAAAATCGACAGTGAATTTCGCTCCTTTGAACACTGCGGGTCAATGTGGGAAAAATATCTACTTCAGGCGCGTCTGGCCATCAGCAATACTGAAGCCGCCGCCGACAACAACCCGGCACAGCAACGGTTGAACATCCGCTTGCCCGACGGCCTGGCGAACCAGCGGCGCATGTGCAGGCCCATGTAGGCATAGGCGCCGATGGCAATCCACTCCAGCACCAGAAACAGCGCACCCAACACCACGAACTGCGGCGCAATGGCGTGGGTCGAGTCGACGAATTGCGGCAGGAACGCGGTGAAAATCAGGATGGCTTTGGGGTTGCTGGGGCGCAGCTTGATTTCGTCCTGACCTGAGGGGGCGCTTTCGACCGAGGCTGTGTAAAAACGTTCTCGACCAGAAACGGCGATCTGAATCGCGTCAAATAACGCGATCCCGCGCAAATTTCAGGTCTTGATTTGACCAGAACTCCGGCACATTTCACGTAGCAACGCAGGCCTGAAAAATGATGCAGGCGTTTTTACACAGCCTGGGCCAGAAGCAGCCATTCACGTTTCGTCGGAAAAGTGTCTCCGAGCCACATTCGGGGGGACAATCGAGAGCGATCTTCACATCTCGATCATGTATGCCCTTAGGGCGTGGTCAGGAGGAAGCCATGAGCAAGCGCGACAAGCGTGGCAATCCTGTTTCCTATGGCGTGCAGGAGGCGATCGATGCTCTGGATAGCGCTTGCGACTTGCTGCATGCCTACCAGGCCGATCCTCTGGCGGCGGCTGACAAAATTATCGCGCAGCACCCGGATTTTGCGCTGGCCTACGCCTTTCGTGCTGGCGCGATTGCGACTGCGACCGACAAAGCGTTTGACTCAGAGCTGTTCAAAAGTCTGGACGCGGCAGAGCGGTTGGCACCGAAAGCGAATGATCGCGAGCGGCAGCATATCCATGCCGTACGCGCTTGGTTCGACGGCGACTGGGAGCGGGCAATCGAAACCTGGGGGCGTGTTTCGATGGAGCACCCCCGCGATCTGCTGGCACTGCAACTCGCCCATTTGGGCGACTTCTATCTAGGTTACTCGCACATGCTACGTGATCGCGTGGCTCGTGTGATGCCGCGCTGGGATAACCAGACTCCTGGCTTTGGCTTTGTGAAAGGGATGTATGCCTTTGGCCTGGAAGAGGCAGGGGATTACCGGCAGGCCGAAGAGCAGGGGCGCGAGGCTGTTGCCTTGAACCCGCAGGATGGCTGGGCAGTGCATGCCGTCACCCATGTCATGGAAATGCAGGGCCGTAGCGAAGAGGGGGCCAAGTATCTTTCATCCAGCGCCAGTGCTTGGGCTCCCAATAGCATGTTTGCCTTCCATTTGTGGTGGCACCAAGCGCTATTCCTCCTTGAGGCCAATGATGTGGCGGGCGCGTTTCGTCTCTTTGATGAGGACATTTCAGCGGGTGGATTTGGTCAAGCGCTTGAGCTACTTGATGGATCAGCGCTGCTCTGGAGACTCTCTCTGCTCGGTCATGACGTTGGAGATCGGTGGAAAGGACTGGCCGAAAGATGGGAGTCCCGTTGTGAAGACGGCTTCTACGCCTTTAACGACGTGAACGCGATGATGTCATTCGTGGGTTCTGAAAACAGCCGTGCACAAACTCAGCAGTTGGATACCCTGAAGCGGGCTGCTGCTGGCACTGGTACCAACGCCATGATGAGTAGAGAGATTGGTGTGCCGGCGTGCGAAGGGTTGGTGGCGTTTGGTCGTGGGGATTACGCCCAGGCTATAGCGTCGTTGATGCCGCTACGAGCCAAAGCCAACCGCTTCGGCGGTAGTCACGCGCAGCGTGATGTCTTCTCATGGACGCTGACCGAAGCCGCTATTCGCCTTGGCAACCGCACACTTGCCGAGGCACTGGTTGCCGAGCGCCTTGCATTGAAGCCTGAGAGCCCGATCAACCGCGCCTGGAAAATGCGAGCGGGTCAATTTCAGCCGCTGCATGCGCGATAGCAGGAAGTCCGACCAATAAGGGGACCAGCAATAAGGGGGCAGATCTATTTTCTCCGGGGCTTGCAGCAACCTTGTAGAAGCGGGCAGCTATGGGTCCAGGCTGTGTGAACACGCCAGTGATTGTCTAACCTTCTGATCGTCGAGATCGTATCGGGGGCGATCATGAAGCGATTCATTGAAGGTGAGGCTCGGACGCAAGTCACCTTGCTGCCGGAGTGTCTGGACGATTACGTAGCTGAAGAAAATCCAGTGCGCGTGGTCGACGTTTTCGTCGATGAACTCGATCTGGGTGCACTTGGGTTTGAAGGTGTCGATCCTGCTGCAACGGGGCGTCCGGCCTACCATCCCGCGATCTTGCTGAAGATCTATATTTACGGCTACCTCAATCGGATTCAGTCCAGCCGCCGGCTTGAGCGTGAGGCCGAGCGTAACGTCGAGTTGATGTGGCTTACGGGGCGTTTGGCTCCAGACTTCAAAACCATTGCCGACTTTCGCAAGGATAACGGCAAAGCCATTCGCAGGGTATGCCGCCAGTTCGTAGTGCTTTGTCGCAACCTCAATCTCTTCTCTCAATCGATCATCGCCATCGATGGCAGCAAGTTCAAAGCCGTCAACAACCGTGACCGTAACTTCACCCAGAGCAAAGTGAAGGCGCGCATGCAACAGATCGAGCAGAGCATTGACCGTTATCTGGCGGCGATGGATTCGGCGTATCGGGCAACGCCCGAAGTGGCCGAGGCCAAGGCCGAGCGGCTGAAAGAAAAAATCGAAACCCTGAAACAGCAGATGCAGAAACTCAAGGACATCGAGGCGCAGCTTCATGACAGTCCAGACCAGCAAATCTCTCTTACCGATCCAGATGCACGCTCAATGGCCACGAGCGGGCGAGGCACCGGAACGGTTGGCTATAACGTACAAACAGCCGTCGACGACAAGCACCATCTGATCATTGCCCATGAGGTGACCAATGTTGGCAATGACCGGACGCAACTCAGCAATATGGCGAACCACGCGCGTGAAGAGATCGGCGCTGAGTCGCTGACGGTGGTAGCCGACCGAGGTTATTACAAGGGTCTGGAAATCCTTGCTTGCGAGCAGACTGGCATCACCACCCTCGTACCGAAACCCCTGATCTCGGGCAGCAAAGCCGAAGGCCGATTTGGCAAGCAGGACTTCATCTACGTTGCTGCATCGGACGAGTATCGATGCCCTGCGGGACAGTTACTGACCCGGCGGCATTCGTCGATGGAAGACGGCATGTTATTGCATTGTTACTACTTCTCGGGCTGCCAGTCCTGCGCAATGCACAAGCAATGTACGACGGGTAAGGAGCGCCGTGTGAAGCGCTGGGAACATGAGGCGGTAATCGATGCGATGCAGGTTCGGTTGGAACTTGACCCGGGGAAGATGAAGGTTCGCCGTCAAACTGTTGAGCATCCTTTTGTAACGCTCAAATACTGGATGGGAGCCACCCACTTCCACACCAAAACACTTCCGCGGGTAAGTACCGAAATGAGCCTTCATGTGCTCGCCTGCAACCTCAAACGAATGATGAGCATCTTCGGCATCTTGGGACTGCTTGAGGCGATCAAGCGGCTGACTAGGGTAATTCGCGCTTCCGTCTGCTGGTTTCGCAGGCAACGTCCGTAGCTCTCAGCTTTCGACGTATTCAGTGCGTTTTCACACAGCCTGGACCCAAAGCCGACGATCACAAGTGCCAACGAAACACGTGGCAATTCATCCAGCAGACATGTTTGCTAGCTGATTCCGGTGCGGGCTGGCCTCGCCTTCTTCTTGGCGCTGACTAGCAGGATGGCAGGTCTTGCTTACTGAGTGAATCTGCATGGTTGATCTGAGGTGCTATGCCAAGGCAGTTGGTTGGCCGGTGCAGTTGACTAACTCCTAAGTATGTGGCCGATGATTATGGTGGTTATATGGCCAAGAGGATGCCGCAGTATCTACCGATGTACTGGGTGATGGGGCGGCCAGTTCCTCCAGATGGGTAATGATGTCGTCCGGTTTGAGCACCAGTACGTCACTGTCCAGGGTGTCCAGAATCATCTCGGCGGTGTTGCCGATCAATGCGCCGGACAGTCCGGTACGGGCTACGCTACCGATCACCGTGAGCACGGCTTTGAGCTTGTGCGCGATGTACGGGATCAGCACATCGGCCGAACCTTCCTCGATATGCAGGCGTTCGTCGCTGACGTCGAATTCGGCCTGGAATGTCTTGCACAGTTCGCGATAGAGAGCCTGAATGCTCTCTTTGAGTTGGAGTACGGGGTCGGCCGCCGAAAGCATGGGGTAGGGGTGGGCGCTCATCATGTGTAGAGTGCCGCCGGCCAGTGCGGCGATGTCGTAGCCGTGGCTGACAATGCCGGAATGCAGGACGCGATGCTCCATATCACTGCGGCCAGCATCGATGGCCGCGAGAATGGTGCCACCGCTCCAGGGTCTTGCAGTTTTTACTATAAGCACCGGGCAGGGGCAGTATCGCAGTAGCTTCCAGTCCTCGGGGGTGAGAAGGGCCTTCATCAGCGGGGTGTCGGGCAGGTGCTGCTTGATCACCAGGCCACAGCCCTGCGCCCGTTGGGCGGCGATGATGGTCTTGTGTGAACTCCCATGCCAGGCCTGCTGGGCGCTGACGCTATAACCCTCCTGTACCAAGGCGGCTTGCATGTCGTTCAGGTAGGAGGAATGGTGGTGTCCCTTGTCGCAGGCCAGCAGATGCAGGTGCGACTGGGTGGCGCTGGCAATCATTTTGGCTCTATTCAGGATCAGGTTCTCGGACTGCTGCGAATCCACCACCACCAAGGTGTTGCGAATGGTGTGCATGAGTATCTTCCTGTGCGTGAGTACAGTTTTTATGTGGGGCGGCGGCACGGGCGCTCTTGGCCTATGCCCCTTCGGGCGGGTTGTACGCGTTACTGGCCAACCCTTGCCCACCCGTCAACTGGAAGCTCACTTACCGACATCATGCACGCGACAGCTAAAATCGAATTCTGCCCGCTCAGTCCGATTGTTAACGCTTGAATCGAGCTGGCATTAATAACCGGAACGGCGGCTGATCGCTCATGCAACTGCGCAAGCTGACTCCACAGCGCTGGCGCTGTTGTTCCTTTGCATCTATATTGAGTTGTAACGCGGCCGGTACACTTGGTGCTGGATGAACTGCGTTACTTCTTGCTGGTCGCGCTGCTGGCAAAGAAAGCGCGTGAGTGTCTGCCGCGTTCAATGCTGTGCCTGCCTGCGCCTATCCGCCCGCGCAAATACTACGCCCGAGTGGATACCCCCGACCTTGGTGGAATGAATCGAGTTGCTTTCTTGTGGGCGCTTTTTGCGCGCTCAACTCAATGGCTAAGTATGGTGGCTATTCTGCTTAAAGCTTAGGTAGTTGGTCGACTGAGTTAGTTGATTTTCACCTAAGGAAACTCTGAACAAACCCCATTCGATCTGAAGAAAAAGCACCGCTCTCGCTGGCCGAGACGCCTGAAGCAGATTACCTTTTTCGATGCCGAGTACGCCGAAAAACGCAAGCAAACTCGTCGCGAGCGCTTCCTGATTGTGATGGATCAGGTGGTGGCATGGACTGGGCTGGTTGCTTTGTTCAAGCCCTGTTACCCGGAGAGACAACGCAGTCATCCGGCGTAACCGCAATCTGGACTTGCCTGAACGTCAGCCGATAGCAGCCTATTAGACGATTTTACATTGCCCATCATTAGGCTTGCCGGCCGCGACCAGGAATTCCTGCCTGGCCAGCGCCAGCGTGCCCACGGGGGCAGTGGTGACCACGTTTTCGACACCCGGATCGGCGCGCCACAATTGCCAGGCGAGGTAGAACAGGTAGGCCGCGCCGAGGATCTTGATGGCGTAGAACAGCAGCTCGGAGGTTTGCAGCACCACCGCCAGCCCCGCCGAGGCCAGGGCAATCATCCCGGCGAACGCCAGCAACCGGCCGATGCCGGCCACACAGGCGGTGCGGTAGCCATAGCGGGTCGAATTGCTGACCGACAGCAGGTTGTTGGGGCCGGGTGCCATGTTGAGGGCGAAGCAGGCCGGCAGAAACAGGGTGAGGGTGGCGAGGTCCATGGTGGGCTCCTGTAGCAAGAGCGCTATTTTTATCACGGCTCACCCTTGGCCAGACCCATACAGTCATGGGCGCAAACCACTGTACACGGGGCTATCTGGCGAACTTTTTCGCCCCGGCGACGCAGAGGATCACGGCGACGGTGACACCCAGCATGCCTACGCTGACATGTTCATGCAGCAGGGTGGCGGCCAGGGTCAGCCCGAAAAACGGCTGAAGCAGCTGCAATTGCCCAACGGCGGCGATGCCCCCTTGGGCCAGCCCGCGATACCAGAACACGAAACCGATCAGCATGCTGAACAGCGAGACGTAAGCCAGGCTGAACCAGGCCGGCGTGCTGATGCCGGTGAACGAAGCCGGCATGCGCGTCCAGCTAAGCGCCGCCACGACCGGCAGCGACAGCACCAACGCCCAGCTGATCACCTGCCAGCCACCCAGCGTGCGCGACAGCTTCGCGCCTTCGGCATAACCCAGGCCGCAGGCGAGGATGGCCAGCAGCATCAGGATGTCGCCTTGGGGGGAGGCGGTCAGGCCTTGGGACAGGGCAAAGCCGACCACCAGCAGGCTGCCCAGCACCGAGAAAATCCAGAACGCCGCCCGTGGCCGCTCGCCGCCGCGCAGGACGCCGAACACCGCCGTCGCCAGGGGCAACAGGCCAACGAAGACGATGGAGTGCGCGGACGTCACGTATTGCAGCGCCAGCGCGGTCAACAGGGGAAAGCCGATGACCACGCCCAGGGCAACGATGATCAGCGGTATCAGTTGCTGGCGCGCCGGGCGTTTTTCCTTGAATAACCACAGCAGGCACAGCGCCAGGACCGCCGCGATGGTCGCGCGCGCGACCGTCAGGAACACCGGGTCAAACTCCAGCACCGCCACCCGGGTCGCCGGCTGCGAGCCGCTGAAGATCACCACGCCGATCAGGCCGTTGATCCAGCCGCTGGTACTGTTTTCCAGCGTCCGGTGTTGCAGGTTCGAGGTCCGTTCCATTTGGCTCACGCTCATTGTCTGATTGCACGAAACTCATCGTATGAGCGACTATTGATACAATCAAAAAATTGTCATGGATACATCTCGACATGCCTCGATCCCGCTACAAGACCCTGGTGGATGCCTTTGCCGCCGACATCCGCTCCGGGCGTCTGCCGCCCGGCACGCGCCTGCCGACTCACCGGCAACTGGCAATCGAGCACGGTCTGGCACTGGTCACCGCCAGCCGGGTGTATGCCGAGTTGGAGGGCATGGGCCTGGTCAGCGGCGAAACCGGACGCGGAACCTTTGTCAGGGAAACCTCGTTGCCGCCGGGGCAGGGCATCTCGCAGCACGTGGTGGCGGCGGGGATGATCGACCTGAATTTCAACTACCCGTCGTTGCCCGGTCAGGCCGACCTGTTGCGCACGGCCTTGCGTCAACTGGCGTTGTCCGGTGACCTGGAATCCCTCCTGCGTTACCAGCCCCACGCGGGACGCCTGCACGAGCGGGCCTCGGTTGCGCGCCATCTGCTTGAGCGCGGGCTGAGCGTGCCGCCTGAACAGGTGTTGATCGTCAGCGGCGCCCAGCATGGCCTGGCGGTGGCGATGATGACGCTGCTCAAGCCCGGCGATGTGATCGCCGCCGATGCGTTGACCTATCCCGGTTTCAAGACGCTGGCGGAAACCCTGCATCTGGAAGTCTTGCCGATTCCGGTCACCGATACTGGGCCTGATCTGCCAGCGCTGGAAAAACTCTGCCGCAGCCGATCGGTACGGGCCGTCTACTCGATGCCGACCTTGCACAACCCTTTGGGCTGGGTGATGGACTTCGATCAGCGCGAGCAGTTGGTGGCGATTGCGCGCCAGCATGACCTGACGATCATCGAGGATGCGGCCTACGCGTTCCTGGCCGAAGACGTACCGCCACCGTTGGCCGAGTTGGCGCCGGAGAGGACGGTGTACGTGTCCGGTCTGTCGAAGAATGTCGCCACCGGGCTGCGCGTCGGTTTCATCGCCGCACCCGCGCAATGGGTCGCGGCCTTCGAACGCACCATCATGGCGACCACCTGGAACACTCCGGGCGTGATGACCGCCATCGTCACGGCCTGGCTCGACGACGGCACCGTCAGCCAACTGGAGGCGCAAAAACGCGCGGACGCCCGGGCCCGGCAAGCCTTGGCCCGCGAGGTGCTGGCAGGGCTCAGGATCATCAGTCACCCGAACTCCTATTTTATCTGGCTGCCCTTGGCGGAAGACGCCCGGGCCGACCAGATCGCCATGGCGCTGATGCGCGAGCAGGTGTCGGTGTCGCCCGCCGAGCCCTTTGCGATTTCGTCCCATGTGCCGCACGCGATACGCCTGGCGTTGGGCTCCGTGGACATGGATTCGCTGCGGGTGGCCCTGGGCAAGGTTAAGAACGTCGTTGGCTATTACTCATAGCGCTGCAGGGCAGTTTTCTTCAATACGCGAGCCGCTCGGCTCTTTACCTTGAGGGCCTTGTTCAATTCGATGGAAGAAGGTGTGCAATGAGTCTGATGATGTCCATGGCGGCGTTTGCGCTGGTCGCTTCCATCACGCCGGGGCCGGTTAACATTGTGGCGTTGAGTTCCGGTGCACGGTTCGGCTTCCGGGCCAGCCAGCGTCACGTGGCCGGGGCCACCCTGGGGTTTGTCTTGTTGTTGGTGTTGATGGGCCTGGGCCTGCATGAGTTGCTGCAACGCTGGCCGGCGCTGACCCAGGTGGTGCAATGGGCAGGCGTGGCGTTTCTGTTGTACATGGTCTACAAGCTGGCGGCCGACAACGGGCAGGTGCAGGCCAGTGAGTCGGCCCAGGCGCCGTCGATGCTGTATGGCGCCATCATGCAATGGCTCAACCCGAAGGCCTGGCTGGCCTGCGTGGCCGGCATGGGCGCGTTTGTCGCCGATGGCGAGGCACGCCTGGTCTGGCAGTTCGCCGCGATTTACCTGGTGATCTGCTATGCATCGGTCGGATGTTGGGCGTATGCCGGGACGTTTTTGCGCGGTTTTCTGAACAACCCGGCGGGTATGCGCCTGTTCAATCGCGCCATGGCGTTGTTGCTGGTGGTGAGTGCGGTGTACCTGTTGTTGCCGTAACGGCAATCACCAAGGATTCACCCCCGATACTGCCCCGGTGTCGCCGCCAGATGCTGTTTGAACGCCCGTTGAAAATGCGCCTGATCGGCGAACCCCGCTTCCAGTGCCACGTCCGCGATCAGCTTGCCGCTGCGCAATTGATCCTGGGCGAACTGGATGCGCCGGTTCACCAGGAACGCGTGGGGCGTCATGCCGTAATGCTGTTTGAAAGCGCGGATCAGGTAGGACGGTGACAATTGCGCCGCCTCGCAAATGTCTTCGAGCCTGAGGGTTTGCGTGCAGTGGTCGCGGATGTAGTCGGCCGCGCGCTCCAGCTTGAAATTGGGTTCGCGCAGCGGCGGGTCGGCCGGGTTGAGTCGTAGCTGAACCTCGGTAAAGAACTCCACGGCCACGCTGTGTTTGCGCAGCACGTCCTGCTGTGGATCGACCAGCACCTCATACAAACCCGCGAGGTCGGCAAACAGCTGGGCGTCCCGGGTGTGGGTCAGGGAAAAGCGGCGAAACGCCGCGTCATCGCTGAACCCGAGCTGATGCTGCAAATCGGTCAGCCACGGCGTATCGACGTACAGCATCAGGTACGACCAGGGTTGGTCTTCGATCGGGTTGCAGGCGTGGACGTCGCCGGGGTTCATCAGCACCACCGTGCCGACGCTGACCTCGAAGGCTGACTGCTCATGGAGATAGGTGCTGCGCCCGGCGGTGATCGCCCCGATGGAAAAGTGCTCGTGGGCGTGCCGGGTGTAGCAGACTTCGCGCCCGTCGGCGATGGAGCGGGCTTCGATGAAGGGCAGGGCATCATCGCGCCAGAAGCGCGGGGCCTTGTCGGCGTTCTTGGCAACGGCGTGCTTCATGCTCACTCCTCGGCAGGTCAGTGCCCGAGTGTATTAGCTCTCGCCGTCAAAGGCGCGCTGCAACGTCGCAATATCGAGTTTTTTCATCTGCATCATCGCCTGCATGGCCCGTTGGGATTTCTTCGTGTCGGGGTCCTTGATCATGTCCATCATCGCGACGGGGACGATCTGCCACGACAGCCCGAACTTGTCCTTGAGCCAACCGCATTGCTGGGCCTCGGGCGTTCCACCGGCCGACAGGTTGCCCCAGTAATGGTCGACTTCTTCCTGGCTCAGGCAGTTGACCTGAAACGAAACCGCCTCGCTGAAGGTGAACAGCGGTCCGCCGTTGAGACCGGTGAAGCTCTGCCCGTCGAGCTCGAAGCTGACGGTCATGACCGAACCCTCGGGCCGGCCGTGGAACTCGAATCCGGCGTGGCCGTAATGGGTGATGGCAGTAATTTTCGAATGGTCGAAGATCGAGCAATAGAATTTCGCCGCCTCTTCGGCCTGATCGTCGAACCACAGGCAGGGCGTGAGTTTTTGTACGCGTAGCATGGTGCCAGCTCCTCTGCAGGTAACGCATGTTCCGGACTTTCAGCGTAGTCAGCCTCTGGTCGTCTGGCCGTACCGTAGATCGAGAAAATTGCCGCAGGGGTGCGCTACTGTAGTCAAAATGACTTTTTATGGAGTTAATAAGACTATTTGTGTGGTGTGTCTTTATGACTCGTATGCGCGCAAGTGCCTGGATCTGAAGGGGTAAAAACCTGGCACGGGACTTGAAGAGGTAAACGTACAACTGAACGCCTTCAGGAGTACGCACAATGTTCAACTTCTTCAGCAACCCTCGGAACGTTCTTCAATGGTCGAGCCGTGTACTCGGCGCGGGCCTGGCAATGCTGCTGGCCGGCGTTTACGGTGCCTATCTCTACGACGGCCATCTGGCGATCACCGCGCTGGTGACCATGCACGCCATGACCATTCTCGGCCCGACCCTGTTGAAAATCGGCTATGTCATGCGCCTGCTTTCCCAGTATCGCCTGAGCCAATTCCCGGCCCGAGTGGTGGCTTGATGCGCCGGCTTGCCGTTGCACCGGTCTTCAGCCTGGGCTTTCGACCTTTCTTTCTGGCCGGGGCCGGGTTCGCGGCCCTCGCCATCGCGATCTGGGCCTTGTGGCTGTACGGCCGCTTGCCCGGTGCGCAACCGGTGGGCGGTATGCTCGCCTGGCATCGACATGAAATGCCTTTCGGATTTGCCTCGGCCATCATTGCCGGGTTCCTGCTGACGGCGGTGCCCAACTGGACCGGTCGGCCGGGGCTCAAGGGCTGGCCGCTGATCGGCTTGGTGCTGGTGTGGCTGCTGGCACGGCTGGCCTGGTGCCTGCCGATACCTGCGCCCTTGCTGCTGGCCTTGCAGGTTCCGTTTCTGCCGTTGCTGGCGTGGGTGTTGGGGCGCGATCTGCTGGCCGCGGGCAAGCGCGAGAATTATCCGATTCTGTTGATGGTGACGCTGCTGGCCGGGTGTCAGGCGTTGACGTTGCTGGGGTTTGCTGTTGATGACGCCAATCTGCAACGTCATGGCGTGCTGGCTGCCTTGTGGCTGGTGGGCGCGCTGATGAGCGTGATCGGCGGGCGGGTGATTCCGTTCTTTATCCAGCGCGGCTTGAACCGGCCCGCATCGCCTGCGGTCCATCCGTTGCCGGGCAAGGTGCTGCTGATCAGCGCGATGTTGGCGGCGGTGTCTTTTGCCGCCGGATTGAATGACGTCCCACGGGTGTGGCTGGCGCTGTTGTTTGCGTTGATCAGCGGTTTGCATCTGCTGCGATTGTGGCGCTGGCATGATCGTGGTCTGTGGCGCGTGCCGCTGCTGTGGTCGCTGTACCTGGCTTACGCCTGGCTGGCTGTGGCGACGCTGGCCATGGCGCTGTGGCACCTGGGCTGGATGCCGCAACAAAGCCTGGCCACCCATTCGCTGGCCGTCGGCGGTATCGGCGGGTTGGTTCTGGCGATGATCGCGCGGGTCAGCCTGGGGCATACCGGGCGCTTGTTGCAGCCGTCAAAGGCGATCGTTGCAGGGTTTGCCCTGTTGTTGCTGGCGGGTGCGTTTCGAGTGTGGCTGGTGCCGTTTTCCGGCCAGGGTTTGGCGCTGTCGGCGTTGCTGTGGTGTAGCGCTTTCGGTGTTTTTGTCTGGCGCTACACCGGCATTTTATTGGGGCCGAGGCTCTAGCGAAGACCTTCAGGGCCGCCCTTCGAGGCGGCTTTTTCATGACCGGTGGTCGATGCGCCACGGCCTGCCGGCAAATTTGCGCTTAGCTGAAGGGATAGCCCGAGGCGCGCGCAGGTTTTACAAGGCCGCAGCGACGCCCCTTCAGATCACCCTGAGTCTGAGGAACCGCGCCATGCTCACCCTGAACATCAATGGCCAGGATCAGGAGCTGGATGTCCCCGCCGACATGCCGCTGCTCTGGGTCTTGCGCGATGTCGCCCACCTCACCGGCACCAAGTTCGGCTGTGGCATGGCCCAATGCGGGGCTTGCACCGTGCACGTCGATGGCGCACCGCTGCGCTCCTGCATCACACCGGCCACGGCCGTGGCCCATGGGCAAAAGATTCTTACCATCGAGGGCCTGTCCGCGGACGGTTCGCACCCGGTGCAACAGGCCTGGGCGGAACTTGACGTGGTCCAGTGTGGCTACTGCCAGTCCGGGCAGATCATGTCGGCGGCGGCATTGCTGGCGAAAATTCCGCAACCGACCGACAGCGACATCGATCAGGCGCTGTCCGGCAACATCTGCCGTTGCGGCACTTACCCGCGGATCCGCGCGGCGGTCAAACGCGCCGCCGAGCTGGGTTGAGGTGAGCATGAACAGCATCAACGCGTTATCCCGTCGTGGTTTTCTCAAGGGCAGTGCCGTGCTGGGCGGTGGGCTGGTGGTCGCGTTTGCCATGCCCGGCGCCCACCGTTTCGCCATGGGCGCCCAGAACCAGGGCAACGTGTTTGCGCCCAACGCCTTCCTGCGCATTGGCAACGACAACAGCGTGACCGTGTTACTCGGCCACTCGGAAATGGGCCAGGGCATCTGGACCGGCCTGACCATGCTGATCGCCGAAGAACTGGACGCCGACTGGACGAAAATCCGTGTCGAGCATTCCCCGGCATCAGCCGCCGATTACGGCCTGCCTGGCTTTGGCGGGATGCAAATCACCGGCGGCTCGACCTCGACCTGGATGGAGTTCGACCGCTATCGCCAGGCCGGCGCGGCGGCGCGCTTGATGCTGATCGACGCGGCGGCCAAGCGTTTCAACGTTGCGCCGTCCGAGATCCGTACCGAATCGGGGGTGGTCATTGCCGGTGAGCACCGTGCCACCTATGGCGAGTTGGCCGATGACGCCGGGCAGTTGCCACGGCCGGACCCGGCCTCGATCAAACTCAAGGACGCGAAGGACTGGCGGCTGATCGGCAAACCCACCAAGCGCCTGGACACACCGGAAAAAATCACCGGCCGGGCGAAATTCGGCATGGACGTGCAGTTTGACGGGCTGATGACCGCGATGGTCGCCCGTTCGCCCACATTCGGCGGCAGCGTCAAATCCTTTGAAGGCGCCGAAGCGCTGGCGATTCCGGGGGTGCACAAGGTGGTGCAAGTGCCGACAGGCATCGCGGTGATTGCCGATCATTTCTGGGCTGCGAAGCTGGGGCGCGATGCGCTGAAAATCGAGTGGAATCCGGGGCCGAACGCCGGGCTCGACAGCCAGGCGTTGCTGGAAAGCTTCCGCAAGCTCGCCACCACCCCCGGCCTGAACGCAGGCCAGGCGGGGGATACCCAGGCTGCACTGGCGAAAGCGAACAGGAAAATCGACGTTGAGTACAGCGTGCCTTACCTGGCCCACGCGCCGATGGAACCGCTGAACTGCACGGTGAGCATCACCCAGGACAAATGCGAAATCTGGACCGGCACCCAGTTCCAGACCCTGGACCAGATGGTCGCCGGGAAAATCACCGGGCTCAAACCGGAACAGGTGGTGATCCATACCGAGTTTCTCGGCGGCGGCTTCGGGCGCCGGGCCAATCCGACCTCGGATTTCGTCAGCGAAGCGGTGTATGTCGCCAAGGCCGCCGGTGCACCGGTGAAAACCGTGTGGGCGCGGGAAGACGACATCCGCGGCGGCTATTACCGCTCGGCGTTCCTGCACCATGCGCGTATCGGGCTGGGCGCCGACGGTCTGCCGCTGGCCTGGAAACATGTGATGGTCGGGCAGTCGATCATGGCCGGGACCTCGCTCGAAGCGAGCATGGTCAAGGACGGGATCGACAAGACCTCCGTCGAAGGCGTGGCCGACAGCCCTTACCTCGAAGGACTGGCCAATCACCAGATCGAACTGCACTCACCGAAAACCGGCATCAGCGTGTTGTGGCTGCGTTCGGTGGGGCACACCCACACCGCGTTTGTCATGGAGTCGCTGATCGATGAGCTGGCCACGGCGGCCGGCAAGGATCCGGTGGAATATCGGCGCACCTTGCTCAAGGACCATCCGCGCCACCTCGGTGTGCTGAACCTCGCGGTGGAGAAGGCCAACTGGACGGCGCCGCTGCCGGACGGCCATGCCCTGGGTGTGGCGGTGCATGAGTCGTTCGGCAGTTATGTGGCCCAGGTGGCCGAGGTGTCCCAGGACAACCTTGCCATCCGCGTGCACCGGGTGGTGTGTGCGGTGGACTGCGGCATTGCGGTCAACCCCCAGAGCATCGCCGCGCAGATGGAGTCGTGCATTACCTTTGGCCTGAGCTTCGCCTTGCACAGCAAGCTGACGCTCAAGGACGGGCAGGTGGTGCAGTCCAACTATCACGACTATCAGGTGCTGCGGCTCAACGAAATGCCGGTGGTCGAAGTGCATATCGTGCCCAGCAGCGACAAACCCGGTGGTATCGGCGAGGCCGGTGTGCCACCCATGGCGCCGGCGGTGGCCAACGCAGTGTTTGCCTTGACCGGGCAGCGCCTGCGGGAACTGCCCTTGCAGCTGTCGGGGGTGTGAGATGAAACGACATCACTGGTTGCTTGGGGCGTTGATCCTGATCTTTCTCGTCGCCTACGCATCCCATGTGTTCGCCGATGACCGCGAGGCCTTGCAGGCGTTCGATACCGTGCAGAAGGTCTTCCAGAGCCCCCGTTGCCAGAACTGCCACATCCCCGGGGATTCGCCGCTGCAATTCGATGCTGGCGTGCCCCACGCCATGAATGTCGTGCGTGGCATGGACGGCAAGGGCTCGGCCGGGTTGCCCTGTGCAACCTGCCATGCCCAAAGCAATCCGCCGGCCAGTTACGGCCCCCACGCGCCACCGGGTGCGCCGCACTGGAGCCTTCCGCCGGCAGCGCAGCGGATGGCCTGGATTGGCCTGCCAGCCGACCGGCTGTGCGCGATGATCAAGGATCGCTCCAGCAATGGCGATCGGGATTTCGCGGCGCTGATCAAGCACGTCAGCGACGACAAGCTGGTGCTGTGGGGCTGGAACCCCGGCGGCAATCGTGCGCCGGTGCCGGTACCCCACGATATCTTCGTCACCCGGTTCAAACGCTGGGCCGATGCAGGAGGGCCGTGCCCGGTGGCCGGTAGCTGACCAGCGGCACGCTAACAGGGAGTCAATGCGGGTACGGGCGACTCTAACGTGCATACCTGCCAAAGGAGTGAACGATGTTGATCTCAGGCAAAACGGGCAAGTCGGGCCGATCAGCCAACCCCTTGCTCACGCCACAGCAAGAACGTGAACGGCTGCGCGATCTGGCTCGCCAGGCCGAGCAAGAGCTGGCAGGCGTGCAGATGGCGAGCATGGACGAGTTGACGTTGCTGTCCAATCGCCATGGCTTCACCGCACTGGCCCAACTCGGGCTGGACGCCTGCCAGGAGCTGGAGACGCCGGCGGCGCTGCTGTACTTCACCCTCGATGAATTCAAACACATCTGCTATCTGTATGGCCGGGCCAAAGGTGACGATGCGCTCAAGACGTTCGCCGACGTCCTGCGGATCGGCTTTCGTGAAAACGATGTGGTCGGCCGACTCGACGGCGACCGGTTCGTGGCGCTGCTGACCGGTTCCAGCGTCGTGGAGATTGCGGCGATCAAGGCACGGCTCAATGAGATTCTCGATGAGCGCAACGCCACGGCGCATCGCAGTTATGACATTCGGTTCAGTGTTACCCAGGTCGAATATGACCCCGTTGTTCATGACTCAATCGAGGAGCTGCTGGAGGCGGCCGAGCGTGTGATGAGCCGTTAGGGCGGTGTTGTGTTGGCGGGCCTCTTCGCGAGCAGGCTCGCAACCACAGGTTTTGTGAACGCCACAAATCTACTGTGGGAGCGAGCCTGCTCGCGATGGAGTCCTGACAGGCACCACCTATTTGGCAAACAGTTGCCCGATATCCTTGAACGCCTTGAACTCCAGCGCATTCCCGCAAGGGTCAAACAGAAACATCGTCGCCTGTTCACCCACCAGCCCCTGAAAACGAATCCCCGGCTCGATCACGAAGCGAGTCCCCAGTGACTTCAACCGCTCGGCCAGAGTCTCCCACTCGGCCATCCCGAGCACCACGCCAAAATGCGGCACCGGCACATCGTGACCATCCACGGCATTGGTGTGCGCGGCTTCTTGCGCAGGGTTTTTCGGTGCCAGGTGAATCACCAGTTGATGGCCGAAGAAATTGAAATCCACCCAATGCTCGCTGGAACGACCTTCTTCCAGGCCAAACACTGAACCATAGAAATGTCGGGCGGCCGGCAAGTCGTAGACCGGAATGGCCAGGTGAAAAGGGGACAGTTGCATCAGGCGAACCTCGGTGTGGGTGGGAATGTGTCGAGTTTAGCCCTGTGCTTTTTGATTGAAAGACGATAATTTTTGCGTCGAGCTCAAATTATTTCGATCAATCGAGGCCGCCATGCTGCGAGAACTGAAAACCTTTATCGCGGTGGCGCGTCATGGCACCTTCGCCGCAGCCGGCATGCACATCGGCCTGACGCAATCGGCGGTCAGCGCGCAGATTCGCAATCTGGAACAGGCCCTTGGCATCCGGCTGTTCGACCGCACCGGGCGCCAGGCGCTGCTCAATGCGGCGGGGCAGCGTGCGTTGCCGATGGCCAGGGAAATGCTCGAAACCTTCAGCCGCATGGCCGTCAGTGACGATGTCAGTGAATACCGTGGCGAACTGAAAATCGGCGCAGTGGCCACCGCCCAGACTGGGCTGCTGCCCCAGGCGCTGGTGCGCTTGCGCCAACAGGCGCCTTTGCTGGAGCCCAAGTTGGTGCCCGGGGTGTCGCTGAACCTGTTGAGTCAGGTGGACACCGGAGAAGTGGACCTGGCGATCCTGATCAAGCCGCCGTTCGAGTTGCCCAAGGAATTGTCCGCACAGGTAATTCGCCGCGAGCCGTTCGTGCTGATCGTACCGGCGGACCTGGACGGCGATGATCCGCTACAACTGCTCGCCGAGCACCCTCATGTGCGCTACGACCGCAATTCATTCGGCGGGCGACTGGTGACGCGGTTTCTGCGGGAACGGCAGATCGAGGTGCAGGTGGCGCTGGAGCTGGATGAACTGGAGGCCATTGTGAAAATGGTCGAGTGTGGGTTGGGGATTTCCCTGTTGCCGGAGGCCGGGTTGTGGCTTGAGCATGGGGCGAAGGTCAGGGTAATCCGCTTAGGCGAGCTGACCTTCTATCGAGAGATTGTCTTGTTGCAGCGTTACAGTCAGCGTAATCAGCCGATTCAGCGGTTGTTTGCGAACTGCTTGCTCTGAAAATCAAAAGATCGCAGCCTTCGGCAGCTCCTACAGAGATCTGTGTAGGAGCTGCCGAAGGCTGCGATCTTTTTATGGGCTAACCGAAGATTACTCTTCGATGCTGCCCATGCCCTTGGTGCTGAAACCGCCGCCCATGTACATGATTTCACCGCTGTGCCTGCGCGCACTTATCCGTTTCAACCTATCAGTTCTGCTAGTACCCAATAAACGAAACAGGGCAGATAGTGATTTATCCATACTCAATGAATGGATCAATCCTATGTTGACTCAACTGCGGTCACTGCTCTGCGAATATCACTACGATCCTCTGGATCGCCTGACCAGTCACGCCCAACCGAATACCCCCGTGTATCAGCGGTTTTACTGTAAAAGTCGCCTCGCCAACGAGATACAGGGTGCATTACGCAACACCATTTTCCAGTCTGGTGATCAGGTTCTTGGGCAACAACAGCGCCATGGCGACTCAATCGACGTCGCGCTACTGGCCACTGATCAGCAACGTTCAGTCCTGCAAACGCTCCAGAAAGACAATCTGCCGCAGCCCATCGCTTACTCACCCTATGGCCACCATCGAGCCGAAAGCGGCTTGAGTAGTTTGTTGGGTTTCAACGGGGAACGGGCAGATCCCGTGACCGGGCATTATTTGCTGGGTAATGGATACAGGGCGTTCAATCCGGTGTTGATGCGGTTCAATAGTCCGGACAGTTGGAGTCCGTTTGGAAAGGGGGGATTGAATGCTTATGCGTATTGTGTGGGGAATCCGATTGGGCGGACGGATCCGACAGGGCATGTCGTGAGTGAGTTTCTTAATGGACTCAAATATAGACTTGCTAATAGGATGTTAGCTCCTTATGTGGCCGCTGCTGGTCCCCAAGGTCGGGTAAGTAAAATTTATAAGCAAGTAGGTTATAAAGTGGCTGACACGATGGATCTAATAACACGGAGAGTCTCTGGGGGCGCTGGGCCTGATGCATCGGGCTTTAAATTGGAAAGTGAGGCAGCTGCTTTCTTTCAGCAGGGTAAAAATGTAGGGAACAGGCCTTTTATCCATCTCTCGGGAGTGACAGATATCCATAAAGTTTATTTGGATGAAAAATATTTATCATCTGTAAAAAATTATAGCGAAGTACCGCATTTTCAAAGGTGGGAAGATCTTCATAGGCAGAAATATATTCAGCCTGAGGTTCCTTATGAGCATTTTGATAAAATGATTTTTGCAAAAAAAAGTAGTTCAGGGGAGGAGATTTATTACGGGGGAGGGGAGTACGTATTTACTGAGGTGGCGGACCAAATAAAAAGAGTGCGTAAGGAAGTCGATGCTGTAAGTTGGCAAGTGCGAAGAAGAATTAAGGCGGAAGTTACGGGTATTGAAGACTTGGGGCCGTGGCGTGATTAAAATATCAATATAAAAAACCCGCCCTCAAAAGGCGGGTTTTTTATTGGCTAACCGAAGATTACTCTTCGAGGCTGCCCATGGCCGTGGTGTTGAAGCCACCGTCCACGTACATGATTTCACCGCTGATGCCGGACGCCAGGTCCGAGCACAGGAAGGCGCCGGCGTTGCCGACTTCGTCGATGGTGACGTTGCGGCGCAGTGGGGTTTGCGCTTCGTTGGCGGCCAGCATCTTGCGGAAGTTCTTGATGCCGGAAGCGGCGAGGGTGCGGATGGGACCTGCCGATACGCAGTTGACGCGAGTACCGTCCGGGCCCAGGGAGCCGGCCAGGTAACGTACACCGGCTTCCAGGGAAGCCTTGGCCATGCCCATCACGTTGTAGTTCGGCATGGTGCGCTCGGCGCCCAGGTACGACAGGGTCAGCAGGCTGCCGTTGCGGCCTTTCATCATTTCGCGGCCGGCCTTGGCCAGGGCCACGAAGCTGTAGGCGCTGATGTCGTGGGAGATGCGGAAACCTTCACGGGTGGTGGCTTCGGTGAAGTCGCCGTCCAGTTGGTCGCCAGGTGCGAAGCCGACGGAGTGCACGATGCAGTCCAGGCCGTCCCACTTCTTGCTCAACTCTTCGAAGACCTTGGCGATTTCTTCATCGCTGGCCACGTCGCACGGGAAGCACAGCTCAGGGCTCGAACCCCAGCCTTGTGCGAACTCTTCGACACGACCCTTGAGTTTGTCGTTCTGATAAGTGAAGGCAAGCTCAGCGCCCTCGCGATGCATGGCGGCAGCGATGCCGGATGCGATGGACAGCTTGCTGGCGACACCGACGATCAGTACGCGCTTACCGGCGAGAAAACCCATGTGTTGCTCCTCTTTCAGGTTATTGCGCAGTGGCCGGAGCCAAAAAAGCGGCTTCCAGCAACTGCTGTGTATACGGATGTTGGGGGGCGGCAAAAATGCTTTGCGCGTCTCCCTGTTCGACCACTTTGCCATGCTTGACCACCATCAACTGGTGGCTCAGCGCTTTCACCACAGCCAGGTCATGGCTGATAAACAGATACGTCAGGTTGTACTTGCTTTGCAGTGAACGCAAAAGCTCCACTACCTGGCGTTGTACCGTGCGGTCGAGGGCCGAAGTCGGCTCGTCCAGCAAAATCAACGCCGGTTTTAACACCAATGCCCGGGCAATGGCGATTCTCTGCCGTTGCCCGCCGGAAAATTCGTGGGGGTAGCGGTGCCGGGTTTCCGGATCCAGACCTACCTCCTTGAGTGCCGCAATGATCGCTTGTTCCTGTTGCGCCTCGGTGCCCATCTTGTGGATCCGCAGGCCCTCGCCAACGATCTGGCTCACGCACATCCGCGGGCTCAGGCTGCCGAACGGGTCCTGAAACACCACTTGCATCTCCCGCCGCAGCGGCCGTACCTGTTGCTGCGTCAGGCAGTCTAGCTGCTGGCCTTCAAAGCGGATGGCGCCTTTGCTGGCGATCAACCGCAAAATCGCCAGGCCCAGGGTCGATTTGCCGGAACCGCTTTCGCCCACAATCCCCAGGGTCTGGCCCTGGGGCAGGCTGAAATTGATCCCGTCGACCGCCTTGACGTAATCCACCGTGCGCTTGAGCAGGCCTTTCTTGATCGGAAACCAGACTTTCAGGTCTTCGACCGCCAGCAAGGGCGGGCCGATCACGTTGCTTGCAGGCTTGCCGTCGGGCTCCGCTGCCAGCAGTTCCCGAGTGTACGGATGCTGCGGCGCGCGGAACAATTCTTCGCACGATGCCTGTTCGACGATGCAACCTTGCTGCATGACACATACGCGATGCGCAATTCTTCGCACAAGGTTCAAATCATGGCTGATCAGCAGCAGGGCCATGCCCAAACGGGCCTGCAATTCCTTGAGCAATTCGAGGATTTTCAGCTGGACGGTCACGTCCAGCGCGGTGGTCGGCTCATCGGCAATCAGCAGTTCCGGCTCGTTGGCAAGGGCCATGGCGATCATCACCCGCTGGCGCTGGCCGCCGGACAATTCGTGGGGCAGGGCCTTGAGGCGCTTGTGTGGCTCGGGGATTCCGACCATCTCCAGCAGCTCCAGGGTGCGCTTGGTCGCGACCTTGCCGGTCAGGCCCTTGTGGATCCCCAGCACTTCGTTGATCTGCTTTTCAATCGAGTGCAGGGGATTGAGCGAGGTCATCGGCTCCTGGAAGATCATCGCAATCCGGTTGCCGCGAATGTGGCGGATGGTTTTTTCTTTCAGGTCCAGCAGGTTCTGCCCGGAATACAAGATGGTGCCGGACGGATGCCGCGCGAGCGGGTAGGGCAGCAGGCGCAGGATCGAATGCGCTGTTACCGATTTACCGGAACCGCTCTCGCCGACCAAAGCCAGGGTTTCACCGCGCTTGATGTCGAAGCTGACACCTTCGACCGCCAGCTGGCAGCGATTGCCGACGACGAAATCGACGGACAGGTCGCGCACTTCGATCAGATTTTCCTGATTCATTTCACTTCCTCGGGTCGAAGGCATCGCGAGCGGACTCGCCGATGAATACCAGCAAACTCAACATCAAGGCCAGCACGGCAAAGGCGCTGATGCCCAGCCACGGCGCTTGCAGGTTGGATTTGCCCTGGGCCACCAGTTCACCCAAAGACGGGCTGCCCGCCGGCAGGCCGAAGCCGAGGAAGTCCAGGGCGGTCAGTGTACCGATGGCGCCGGTGAGGATGAACGGCATGAAGGTCATGGTCGAGACCATCGCGTTGGGCAAAATGTGGCGGAACATGATCGCGCCGTTCTGCATGCCCAGGGCGCGGGCGGCACGCACGTATTCCAGGTTACGCCCGCGCAGGAATTCGGCGCGCACCACGTCCACCAGGCTCATCCACGAGAACAGCAGCATGATCCCCAGCAACCACCAGAAATTGGGTTGCACGAAACTGGCGAGGATGATCAGCAGGTACAACACCGGCAGCCCGGACCAGATCTCCAGGAAGCGCTGCCCGGCCAGGTCCACCCAGCCGCCGTAGAAACCCTGCAAGGCCCCGGCGATCACGCCGATGATCGAGCTGAGCACGGTCAGGGTCAGGGCGAACAGCACCGAAATGCGGAAACCGTAGATCACCCGGGCCAACACGTCGCGGCCCTGATCGTCGGTGCCCAGCAGGTTATCCGTCGATGGCGGGGCCGGGGCCGGGACTTTCAGGTCGTAGTTGATGCTCTGGTAGCTATAGGGAATCGGCGCCCACAGCACCCAGGCGTCCTTGGCCTTGAGCAGTTCGCGGATGTACGGGCTCTTGTAATTGGCTTCCAGCGGAAACTCACCGCCGAAAGTGGTCTCCGGGTAACGCTTGAGCGCCGGGAAGTACCAGTTGTTGTCGTAGTGCACCACCAGCGGCTTGTCGTTGGCGATCAGCTCGGCGCCCAGGCTGGCGCCGAACAGGATCAGGAACAGCCACAGCGACCACCAGCCACGCTTGTTGGCCTTGAACAGTTCGTAGCGTCGGCGATTGAGAGGGGACAGGTTCATCTCAATGCTCCCGGCTTTCGAAGTCGATGCGCGGATCGACAAAGGTGTAGGTGAGGTCGCCGATCAGTTTCACCACCAGTCCGAGCAGGGTGAAGATGAACAACGTGCCGAACACCACCGGGTAATCGCGGTTGATCGCTGCCTCGAAACTCATCAGGCCGAGGCCGTCGAGGGAGAAGATCACCTCCACCAGCAACGAGCCGGTGAAGAAAATGCCGATGAGGGCCGAGGGGAAACCGGCGATCACCAGCAGCATGGCGTTGCGGAACACGTGGCCGTACAGCACGCGGTGGTTGGTCAGGCCCTTGGCCCTGGCGGTGATCACGTACTGCTTGTTGATCTCGTCGAGGAAGCTGTTCTTGGTCAGCAGGGTCATGGTTGCGAAGTTGCCGATCACCAGCGCGGTCACCGGCAGCGCCAGGTGCCAGAAGTAGTCGCGGATCTTGCCGCCCATGCTCAGTTCATCGAAGTTGTTCGAGGTCAGCCCGCGCAACGGGAACCAGTCCAGGTAACTGCCGCCGGCAAACACCACGATCAACAGGATGGCGAACAGGAACGCCGGGATCGCGTAGCCGACGATGATTGCCGAACTGGTCCAGACGTCGAAGTGGCTGCCGTGCCGCTTGGCCTTGGCGATCCCCAGCGGGATCGACACCAGGTACATGATCAGGGTGCTCCACAGCCCGAGGGAGATCGACACCGGCATCTTTTCCTTGATCAGGTCGATGACCTTGGCGTCGCGGAAGAAGCTGTCGCCGAAATCCAGGGACGCATAGTTCTTGACCATGATCCACAAGCGTTCCGGCGCCGATTTGTCGAAGCCGTACATGTGCTCGATTTCCTTGACCAGCGCCGGGTCCAGGCCCTGGGCGCCGCGATAGGCGGAGCCTGCCACCGAGACTTCGGCACCGCCGCCGGCGATGCGGCTTGTGGCACCTTCGAAGCCTTCGAGCTTGGCGATCATCTGCTCCACCGGCCCGCCCGGGGCGGCCTGGATGATCACGAAGTTGATCAGCAGGATGCCGAACAGGGTTGGAATGATCAGCAACAGTCGCCGAAAAATGTACGCCAGCATCTGATTACTCCGTGCCCGCAGGATCGGCCTGCAGTGTGGTTTCGACTTCTATTGCCGGCTTGATATCGGGCTTGACCCACCAGGTGGCCGTGCCGATGTCGTATTTAGGCGAGACCTTTGGATGGCCGATGTGGTTCCAGTACGCCACGCGCCAGGTCTTGATGTGCCAGTTGGGTATTACGTAATAGCCCCATTGCAGCACCCGGTCCAGCGCGCGGGCGTGGGCCACCAGGCTGTTGCGCGAATCGGCGTTGATCAGTTGCTCGACCAGTTGGTCGACCACCGGATCTTTCAGCCCCATGGAGTTGCGGCTGCCGGGCTTGTCGGCGGCGTCCGACATCCAGAATTCCCGCTGTTCGTTCCCCGGCGAGTTGGACTGCGGGAAGCTGCCGACGATCATGTCGAAGTCCCGGGAGCGCACGCGGTTGATGTACTGCGAGACGTCGACCCGGCGAATCACCAGGTCGATGCCCAGGTCGCTCAGGTTGCGCTTGAACGGCAGCAGCACCCGTTCGAATTCGGTCTGGGCCAACAGGAACTCGATGACCACCGGCTTGCCGGTGGCGTCGACCATCTTGTCATCGACGATGCGCCAGCCGGCCTCCTGCAGCAGTTGATAGGCTTGCCGTTGCTGGGCGCGGATCATGCCGCTGCCGTCGGTGCTCGGGTTCTGGAATGCTTCGTTGAACACCTGCGGCGGCAGCTTGCTGCGGAACGGTTCGAGGATCGCCACCTGATCGGCGTCAGGCAGGCCAGTGGCGGCCATTTCCGAGTTCTCGAAGTAACTGCGGGTGCGCGCGTAGGCGCCGTTGAACAGTTGCTTGTTGGTCCATTCGAAATCCAGCAACAGCGACAAGGCCTGGCGCACACGCACATCCTGGAACACCGGGCGGCGCATATTGAACACGAAGCCTTGCATGCCGGTGGGGTTGCCGTTGGGAATCTGTTCCTTGACCAGTCGACCTTCGGTGACCGCCGCAATGTTGTAGGCGTTGGCCCAGTTCTTCGCGGTCATTTCCAGCCAGTAGTCGAACTGCCCGGCCTTGAGCGCTTCCAGGGCGACGGTGTTGTCGCGGTAGTAATCGGTGGTCATCACGTCGAAGTTGTAGAAACCGCGATTGACCGGCAGGTCCTTGCCCCAGTAGTCCTTGACCCGCTCGTAACGCACCGAGCGTCCGGCCTTCACTTCGCTGACCTTGTACGGGCCACTACCCAGCGGGATTTCCAGGTTGCCCTTGTTGAAGTCGCGGTCGGCCCACCAGTGCTTGGGCAGCACCGGCAACTGGCCGAGGATCAGCGGCAGCTCCCGGTTGTTGGTGTGCTTGAACTTGAACAGCACGGTCAGCGGGTCTTCGGCAATCACTTCAGCCACGTCGCTGTAGTAGCCGCGGTACATCGGCGCGCCGTCCTTGGTCAGCATCTGGAAGCTGAACACCACGTCCTCGGCGCGTACCGGATGGCCGTCATGGAAGCGTGCTTCGGGGCGCAGGTAAAAGCGCACCCAAGCGTTGTCCGGGGCTTTCTCGATCAGCCGGGCGATCAAGCCGTACTCGGTGAACGGCTCGTCCAGGCCTTGCTTGGCCAGGGTGTCGTAGATGTTGCCGATATCGTCCGCCGGCACGCCTTTGCTGATGAACGGGTTGAGGCTGTCGAAGCCGCCGAAACCGGCCTGACGGAAGATTCCGCCCTTGGGCGCGTCGGGATTCACGTAGTCGAAGTGTTTGAAATCGGCCGGGTATTTCGGCGGTTCGTTGTACAGGGTCACGGCATGTTGCGGGGCGGCGCAGGCCAGCCCGGCGAACAGCAGACCGCTGGCCTGCAGGAGCAGGGTACGAATGGGTCTCATTGATCTTTCTCCGAAGATTTCAGCCACCACGCGTTCAGGCCCAGGGTGTAGGGCGGCGTGGTGACGAAGGCGAGCCGGTTGCGGTACGCCAGACGGTGATTATTGAGGTACCAGTTGGGAACGATGTAGTGCTGCCACAGCAGCACGCGGTCGAGGGCCTTGCCGGCGGCGACCTGTTCATCGCGGGTCTGGGCGGCCAGCAACTGCTCAAGCAAGTGGTCGACCACCGGGTTGGTTATGCCGGCGAAGTTCTTGCTGCCCTTGACCCCGGCCTGGCTGGAGTGAAAGTACTGCCATTGTTCCAGGCCCGGGCTGAGCGTCTGGTTGAGGGTCATCAGAATCATGTCGAAATCGAACTGGTCGAGGCGCTGCTTGTATTGCGCGCGATCGACCGTGCGCAGCCGCGCGTCGATGCCGATGCTGGCCAGGGTCTCGACGTAAGGCTGGAGAATGCGTTCCAGGTTCGGGTTGACCAGCAGCAGTTCCAGGCGCAACGGCTGTCCGGCGGCGTTTTGCAGGCGCTGGCCATTGAGCTTCCAGCCGGCTTCGGCGAGCAGGCCGAGGGCTTTGCGCAGAGTCTGCCGGGGGATGCCGCGGCCGTCGGTTTGCGGCAGGTTGAACGGCTCGGTAAAGAGCCTGGCCGGCAACTGCTCGCGATAGGGCTTGAGCAGCAGCCATTCATGCCCGACCGGCAAACCGCTGGCCGAGAACTCGCTGTTGGGGTAGTAGCTCATGGCGCGTTGGTAGGCGCCGCCGAACAGCGTGCGGTTGGTCCATTCAAAGTTGAACATCAGCCCCAGCGCTTCACGGACCTTGGCGTCCGAGAAAATCGGACGACGGCTGTTCATGAACAGGCCCTGGGTCTGGGTCGGGATCTGATGGGGAATCTGTGCCTTGACCACGTCACCGCGGCGTATGGCGGGGAAATTGTAGCCGCTGTCCCAGTTCTTCGCCTGATGCTCGATGTAGATGTCGAATTCACCGGCCTTGAACGCCTCGAAAGCTACGTCGCTGTCGCGGTAGAACTCGACTTCCATGCGGTCGAAGTTGTACTTGCCGCGATTGACCGCCAGGTCCTTGCCCCAGTAATCCTTGACCCGTTCAAAGACAATTTGCCGTCCTGGCGTGACCGAGGTGACGCGATACGGCCCGCTGCCCAGCGGCGGTTCGAAAGTGGTGGCCTTGAAGTCGCGGCCTTTCCAGTAGTGCTGCGCCAGCACTGGCATTTCACCCAGGCGCAGGATCAGCAACGGATTGCCGGCACGCTTGAACACGAAGCGGATGCGCTGCGGGTTGAGGATGTCGACTCGCTGCACTTCCTGAAGGCTGGTGCGGTACAGCGGATGGCCTTCCTTGAGCAGCATGCGATAGGAGAACGCGACGTCGTAGGCGGTGATCGGCGTGCCGTCATGGAAGCGTGCTTCGGGACGCAGGTTGAACACCACCCAGCTGCGGTTCTCGTTGTACTCCACCGACTGGGCGATCAGGCCATAGCTGGACGCGGGCTCGTCACCCGAAGGTGCGTACTGCCCGGTGCCGACCATCAGCGGCTCGTTGAGTTCGTTGATGCCGTATTGCAGGAAACTCGGCGTAGTGACCGGGCTGGTGCCCTTGAAGGTGTAGGGGTTGAGCGTATCGAAGGTGCCAAACGCCATGACCCGCAACGTACCGCCCTTGGGCGCTTGCGGGTTGACCCAGTCGAAGTGGGTAAATCGGGCCGGGTACTTGAGCGTGCCGAACTGCGCATAACCATGGCTTTCGCTGATCGTCGCGCTTGCGGTGGAGCTCAAGGCCAGGCTGATCAGGAAGAGGAGGGGACGCTTCAAATAGGGGATCCGATCCAGGCGGCTTGGGCTTTGTGGACCGTACAGTAACAGCTTGTATGGACAGGAAAAAGACGGGGGCTTAATGCGCAATATCGGCCGGGCCACAAAAACTGCGCAGGCATAAAAAAGCCCCTGAATTCAGGGGCTGTTTTTTAGTGCGGATTGGCCACCGTCAACATCTGGCCAGGCTTCAGCGCCTGGCCAACACGCGGGTTCCAGCGCTTGAGGTGCTGCATCTCTACGTTGAAGCGCTTGGCCACGATGTACAGCGAGTCGCCTTGCTGGACCTTGTACTTGGTCTGCTGTTTCTTGGTATTGGCTGCGATCACGGTGTTGACGCGCCCGGAGCTGCGTTTGCTGGTGTCCTGCATGACCAGGGTCTGGCCGGGCTTGAGGTTCTTGCCGGTCAGTTTGTTCCAGCGTTGCAGGTCCTTCACGTCAACGTTGTTGGCCTTGGCGATGGAGCCGAGGTTGTCACCCCGCTTGACCCGGTAGGAACGCTTGACGCTGGCGACCTGGGTGTCGTCGGCACCTTCGAAGACCGGCTTGAGCGACTTCTTGCTGATCAGTTCTTCAGGACGCATGGTCTGCAGGCTGCTGGTCAGCAGTTGCGCCTTGGAAGTCGGCACCAGCAGATGTTGCGGGCCATCAAGGGTGGTGGTGCGCTGCTTGAAGGCCGGGTTCAACTGGAACAGTTCGTCTTCGTCGATGTTGGCGACTTCAGCAACCTTGGACAGGTCCATGCGCTGGTTGATTTCGACGACCTGGAAATACGGTTCGTTGGCGATCGGGTTGAGGTTCACGCCGTAGGCTTCCGGCGCCATTACCACCTGCGACAGTGCCAGCAACTTCGGCACATAGGCCTGGGTTTCGGAGGGCAGCGGCAGGTTCCAGTAGTCGGTGGGCAGGCCGAGGCGTTCGTTGCGTTCGATGGCCCGGCTGACGGTACCTTCGCCGGCGTTGTAGGCCGCCAGGGCCAGCATCCAGTCGCCGTTGAACATGTCGTGCAGGCGGGTCAGGTAATCCAGCGCGGCGGTGGTCGACGCGGTGATATCGCGACGGCCATCATAGAAACGGGTTTGACGCAGGTTGAAGTAACGCCCGGTGGACGGGATGAACTGCCAAAGACCCACCGCGTTGGCCCGGGAATAGGCCATCGGGTTGTAGGCACTCTCAATCACTGGCAGCAGGGCCAGTTCCAGCGGCATGTTGCGTTCTTCAAGGCGCTCGACGATGTAGTGAATGTAGAGGCTGCCACGCTCGCCGGCGTTTTCGAGGAAAGATGGATTGCTGGCGAACCACAGGCGCTGTTGCTCGATGCGCGGATTGACGCCCAGCCCGTCCTGCAGCTGGAAGCCCTGGCGCATGCGCTCCCAGACGTCCTGGGGGATTTGCGGGCTGGGTTTTTCGCTGAGCCAGATCGGCTTCTGCTTGGCGCGCGCGGCGATGTTCTGCGTGTGCGCCGCATCGGTCTGCGGCGCATGGCTGGAACAGCCCGCCAGGGTGGCGGACACAGCCACCGCTATGGCTTGAGCCAAGCGGGTCAATGCGTCTGAACTGATGGCTTTGCGAATAGGTGACGACATTGGCTGGAAGTAAGTTCCGGGCAAAAATGTCGGGCGATTCTAGAAAGCGCACCCTGCGCGGTCAACCTTTCAGAATTGTTGCAATCTTGAGAAGCCCCTTTAGAACCTGTCTTTCCACGCTCGAAGCGCAGCAAAAACCATATCGGGCGCCGAGTTATCGGTGCCGGTCCGTTCGTCCGCTTTTTCTTTAACGGATGTTTCACCGGAGCGTAAAAACGGGTTTGTGAGCTTTTCCAGCGCCAGTGTCGAGGGCAGCGTCATGATCCCGGATTCCCGTTGGCGGGTGACTTTGGCCAGGCGTTCGGCGGTGTCCGGGTTGTTCGGTTCGACGGCCGCGGCAAACTTCAGGTTGCTGAGGGTGTACTCGTGGGTGCAGTACACCAGCGTGTCATCCGGCAACCCGGCGAGGCGTGTCAGCGAGCTGTACATTTGCTGTGGCGTGCCTTCGAACAAGCGTCCGCAGCCGGCGGCAAACAGTGTATCGCCGCAGAACAGCAAGTCGTGATGGTAATAGGCAATGTGCCCCAGGGTGTGACCAGGGACCGCGAGGACGTCGAAGTCCCAGCCGAGCACGCTGACCTTGTCGTTGTCCTTGAGCGCAACGTCCCGCGCCGGGATCGTTTCGCTGGCCGGACCATAGACTTTCGCGTCCGTCGCTTTTTTCAGCTGTTCGACGCCGCCGACGTGGTCATGATGGTGATGAGTGATCAAAATATCACTCAGTGCCCAGCCCGGATTGGCTGCGAGCCAGGCTTGCACGGGGGCTGCATCACCCGGGTCGACGACCGCGCAGCGCTTGCTGCCGTGGTCTTGTAACAACCAGATGTAGTTGTCGGTGAAGGCGGGCAGTGCAGTGATCTGTATCATCGTCGGATTCGCCAAGCGGAAAACATTGGCGCATCTTAGAACTTCCTGGCGCTTTGGAGAATGCAATGACTGATAAAGCGTTCGCACAAGCCGATCCCGACTGGCTGGCGTTGATCAGCGCCGCCCGCGAGTGGCTGGCCGGTCCCCTCGGGCAATTTCTGCTGGACGAAGAGCGGCGCATGCTCGAAGACGAGCTCGGGCGGTTCTTTGGTGGCTATCTGGTGCATTACGGTCCCTCGGCCCAGACACCGCCGTCGGCCCCGCAGGTACAGCGCAACGTGCGCCTTGGCGCGCCGTTGCCGGGGGTCGAGATCGTTTGTGAGGAACAGGCCTGGCCGCTGAGCGAGCATGCCGCCGATGTGGTGGTGCTGCAGCATGGCCTGGATTTCTGCCTGTCGCCCCACGGTCTGCTTCGCGAGGCGGCAAGCAGCGTACGCCCCGGCGGGCATCTGCTGATCATCGGCATCAACCCCTGGAGCAGTTGGGGTCTGCGACATGTGTTTGCCCAGGATGCGCTGCACAAGGCGCGCTGCATTTCGCCGTCACGGGTCGCGGACTGGCTGAACCTGCTGGGCTTCGCGCTGGAGAAACGCCGCTTCGGGTGCTATCGTCCGCCGCTTGCGTCACCGGCGTGGCAGACCCGCCTGGCCGGTTGGGAGCGCAAGGCGGGTGACTGGCAATTGTCGGGCGGCGGCTTCTATTTATTGGTGGCGCGCAAGATCGTGGTGGGCCTGCGACCGGTCCGTCAGGAGCGGCGCGAACCAATGGGCAAGCTGATCCCGTTGCCGATGGCCAAGGTCAACCGGCGCAACATCGAACCGTAATACACACTTTTCATTTGCGGCCGGGCTTGTCCCGGCTTTGGGCGTCGTCGGTCAGCGATCGGCGGGCCAGCGCATTTTCTGGATAGATTGGCATGAGCGATAGCGTAGAACTGTTCACCGACGGCGCCTGCAAAGGCAACCCTGGCCCTGGCGGCTGGGGCGCACTGCTGGTGTGCAAGGGCGTCGAAAAGGAACTGTGGGGCGGCGAAGCCAACACCACCAACAACCGCATGGAACTGATGGGCGCGATCCGTGGCCTGGAAGAGCTCAAGCGTCCCTGCGAGGTGCTGCTGGTGACCGACTCCCAGTACGTGATGAAAGGCATCAACGAGTGGATGGACAACTGGAAGAAGCGCGGCTGGAAAACCGCGGCGAAGGAACCGGTGAAAAACGCTGACCTGTGGAAGTTGCTCGACGAGCAGGTCAACCGCCACAAGGTCACCTGGAAATGGGTGCGCGGACACATTGGCCATCACGGCAACGAACGGGCCGACCAGTTGGCCAACCGTGGCGTCGATGAAGTGCGTGGGTACAAGCAGGGCTGATCGCGATGTCTGCCGTAGGAGCTGCCGCAGGCTGCGATCTTTTGACTTTGATTTTCAAGATCAAGAGCAAAAGATCGCAGCCTGCGGCAGCTCCTACAGGGACCGTGTTAACATCGCCGCTTTTGCACGATTGACCGATTGAGAGCTGAGCACTGATGGCCACCAGATCCGTTGTACTCGACACCGAAACCACCGGTATGCCGGTGACCGACGGCCACCGGATTATTGAAATCGGTTGTGTCGAGTTGATCGGCCGTCGCCTGACGGGCCGGCACTTTCACGTGTACCTGCAACCCGATCGCGAAAGTGACGAGGGCGCCATCGGCGTCCACGGCATCACCAACGAATTCCTCGTGGGCAAGCCGCGTTTTGCCGAGGTGGCCGAAGAGTTCTTCGAGTTCATCAAGGGCGCGCAGCTGATCATCCATAACGCGGCGTTCGACGTTGGCTTCATCAACAACGAATTCGCCCTGATGGGCCAGCAGGACCGCGCAGACATCACGCAGCACTGCTCGATCCTCGACACCCTGATGATGGCCCGGGAGCGTCACCCTGGGCAGCGCAACAGCCTCGACGCCTTGTGCAAACGCTATGGCGTCGACAACTCCGGCCGTGAACTGCACGGCGCCTTGCTCGACTCCGAGATTCTCGCCGACGTCTACCTGACCATGACCGGTGGGCAGACCAGTCTGTCCCTGGCCGGCAACGCCTCCGATGGCAATGGTTCGGGTGAAGGGGCGGACAATTCGGCCACCGAGATTCGCCGCTTGCCGGCGGACCGCCAGCCGACGCGCATCATCCGCGCCAGTGAAGACGACCTGGCCCGCCACGCGGCGCGCCTGGAAATCATCGGCAAATCCGCGGGCGCCCCGGCGTTGTGGGTGCAGTTGGCTGAGGCTGAAGCGCAGGCTTGACCCTTTCAAAAAAAGGGACACCTTGTGACCCATTTCAGGGCATCCCGCTCGCCACATCCTCTGCAACACTCTACCCTGAGGTGATTGGCAGGCTCTGGTCTGCCGCCTCAGGACACTGAGCCTCATGTACAAAGACTTGAAATTCCCGGTCCTGATTGTCCATCGCGACATCAAGGCCGACAGCGTCGCCGGCGACCGCGTGCGGGGGATTGCCCGGGAGCTGGAGCAGGAAGGGTTCAGCGTCGTTTCGGCGGTGGACTACACCGAAGGACGTCTGGTGGCGTCGACTTACCATGGCCTGTCCTGCATGTTGATTGCCTCCGAGGACGCCAGCACTCACTCCCATTTGTTGCAAAACATGGCAGAGCTGATCGGTCTGGCGCGGGTACGTGCACCGGATCTGCCGATCTTCGCCCTGGGCGAAAAGGTGACCCTGGAAAACGCGCCCGCCGACGCCATGGCCGAGCTCAATCAGTTGCGCGGCATTCTTTACCTGTTCGAGGACACCGTGCCCTTTCTCGCCCGGCAGGTGGCCCGCGCCGCGCGCAAATACCTCGATGGCCTGCTGCCGCCGTTTTTCAAGGCGTTGGTGCAACACACGGCCGATTCCAACTACTCCTGGCACACACCCGGTCACGGCGGTGGCGTGGCGTATCACAAAAGTCCGGTCGGGCAGGCGTTTCACCAGTTTTTCGGTGAAAATACCCTGCGCTCGGATCTTTCGGTGTCGGTGCCCGAGCTCGGCTCCTTGCTCGATCACACCGGCCCCCTGGCTGAAGCCGAGGCCCGTGCAGCACGTAATTTCGGCGCCGATCACACCTTTTTCGTGATCAATGGCACCTCCACGGCCAACAAGATTGTCTGGCACTCGGTGGTCGCCCGCGACGACCTGGTACTGGTGGATCGCAATTGCCACAAATCGGTGCTGCACTCGATCATCATGACCGGCGCGATTCCGCTGTACTTGTGTCCGGAGCGTAATGAGCTGGGGATCATCGGCCCGATTCCCCTGAGTGAGTTCAGCCGCGAATCGATCCAGGCCAAGATCGACGCCAGTCCGTTGACCAAGGGGCGTTCACCTAAGGTCAAGCTCGCGGTGGTGACCAATTCGACCTATGACGGCCTCTGCTACAACGCCGAGTTGATCAGGCAGCAACTGGGCAATAGCGTTGAGGTGTTGCACTTTGACGAGGCCTGGTACGCCTATGCGGCGTTCCATGAGTTCTTTGCCGGGCGCTACGGCATGGGCACCTCCCGTGATGAGGACAGCCCGCTGGTGTTCACCACCCATTCGACCCACAAATTGCTGGCGGCCTTCAGCCAGGCGTCGATGATTCACGTGCGCGATGGCGGTGCGCGGCAACTGGATCGGGATCGCTTCAACGAAGCTTTCATGATGCACATCTCGACCTCGCCGCAGTACGGCATCATCGCCTCGCTGGATGTGGCTTCGGCGATGATGGAAGGACCGGCCGGGCGTTCGCTGTTGCAGGAAATGTTCGACGAAGCCCTGAGTTTTCGCCGGGCGCTGGCCAATTTGCGCCAGCACATTGCTGCCGATGACTGGTGGTTCTCGATCTGGCAACCGCCGTCGGCGGAAGGTATCGAGCGGGTCGTCACCGAGGACTGGTTGCTGCAACCCGATGCCGACTGGCACGGCTTTGGCGGCGTGACCGACGATTATGTGCTGCTCGACCCGATCAAGGTCACGCTGGTGATGCCGGGATTGACGGCCGGTGGCGCCCTCAGCGAGCGCGGGATTCCGGCGGCGGTGGTCAGTAAGTTCCTCTGGGAGCGTGGCCTGGTGGTCGAGAAGACCGGGCTGTATTCGTTCCTGGTGTTGTTCTCCATGGGCATCACCAAGGGCAAGTGGAGCACGCTGCTTACCGAACTGCTGGAGTTCAAGCGCAGCTACGACGCCAACGTCAGTCTGGCCAGTTGCCTGCCCTGTGTGGCGCAAGAGAATGTCGCGCGCTACCAGGGCATGGGGCTGCGCGATCTGTGCGATCAGTTGCATGCCTGTTATCGCAGCAACGCCACCGCCAGGCACCTCAAGCGCATGTACACGGTACTGCCGGAAGTCGCGATGAAGCCGGCGGACGCCTATGATCAATTGGTGCGGGGTGAAGTCGAAGCCGTGTCGATCGATGCGCTGGACGGGCGGATCGCTGCGGTGATGCTGGTGCCGTATCCACCGGGCATTCCGCTGATCATGCCGGGCGAGCGTTTTACCGAGTCAACCCGCTCGATCATCGATTACCTGGCGTTTGCCCGCACGTTCGATAGCAGTTTCCCGGGGTTCGTTGCTGATGTGCACGGATTGCAACATGAAGATCAGGGCAGTGGACGGTGCTACACCGTCGATTGCATCAAGGAATGAGGACCTTTCCCAGTATGCAGCCGGTTATTAATCCGAATTATCCAGGGTTGTCGGTACGGGTTGCCGACGAGGGTTTTGCCGCCTATATCTGGGGCAGTGATTTCAGTTTTGAAGTCGCGTCCTACGGTGCGGCACAAATAGGAGCGCCGGTGGCACAGTGGCCGGTCACACCGATCACGCCTTATCGCAAGTGCTACGGCATCGACCCCGAGGAATTCAGCAGCTATCGCGATGGCGCCGACAGCGCGATTTTCATGGCGTATCTGGATGACCAGCCCGTGGGGCACCTGGTGGTCAGCACCAACTGGAACGGCTTTGCCCATATCGACGAACTGGCGGTGCACGCACCGGCCCGGCGGCATGGCGTGGCCAAGGCCCTGCTGGATGTGGCGCAATTCTGGAGCCGCAAGAAAAAGCTCCCGGGCATCATGCTCGAAACCCAGAACAACAACCTGGGGGCCTGCCGGCTCTATGAACGCTCTGGTTACGTGATTGGCGGGATTGACCACCTGCGCTATCGCGGCATCGATCCGAACACCGCCGAAGTGGCACTGTTCTGGTATCGACTCTTCGAAAACCCGCTGGAGAAACCGTTCAGTTCGTCAGCATCGCCGCGGCTTGTTCCGTGACGATGGCCAACAGTGCCTGAACCGCCGGAGAAGGTTCGGTGTTTTTCAGGGTCAGGGCGTAGAGGCTGATCGGGACCGCTGGCGCCAGCGGGCAGGCGTCCAGTCCCGAGGTTTTGGCGCCGAGGGCGGTGAAGGGGTCGACGATGGCCAGGCCTTCGCCGGCCTCGACCATGCTGCGCATCATCTGATGCGTCTGGACCCGGGTCTGAATCACCGGGGCAGGGCGCAAGCCGTGCAGTTTGTTTTCCAGCGCCGGGCTCAACGGGTCGTGCCCCTCCAGGCCAATCATCGATTGGCCGGCCAGATCCTGCAGTGAAATGTATTTCTGTTTCGGTTGCAGCCAGCCATGGGGGGCGAGCAACTGGAGTTTGCCCTGGGCAATCACCTGGCAATCGAGGTCGGCGTGATCAGGGTCATGCAGGCTCAGGCCCAGATCGCTTTCACGCAGCAGCAGGCTTCTGACGATGTCGCGGGTCGGCTGGCTCAGCAGTGTGCAAGGGGCGTCGGGCAGGCGTCGGCGCAGGGCCGCGATGCTGTGTGGCAACAATTGGTTGGCCAGGGGCGGGGTGCAGATGATGCGCAGCGGCGGCGCCAGGTATTGCCTGAGGCTGTTGGCCAGGCGCTGCACCGGTTCGAGCGCATCGTAGACCCGGGCAATTTCCACCTGCAGTTCCCGCGCTTCGCGGGTGGCCTGCAATCGTCCGCGCACGCTGGCGAACAGCATGAAACCCAACTGATCCTCGGCGTCGCGCAGCAAGCGCTCGACTTCGGCCACCGGCAACTGCAGCCATTCGGCGGCGGTGCCCAGGTGACCTGTCTGCAAGAGCGCCTGGATCACTTCGATATGGCGTAAGCGCATGCGTGAAGTCCATGTTCAGCAGGTGGAGGAGTCAGTGGCTGAATCCTACCCCAAGTCCGCGCATATGACTTCTGCTCATAACGACGGGTTATGAAACGCTGGCGGTTTGCGGTTCGCGGGTAATGGTCACGCCGGTTTGCACCAGCATGAATTCATTGTCGTCGACCTTGTTGACACGGTCGCCAATGGCCAGCTTGTAGGTGGTGACAGGGCCTGAACCGTCTACCGCCGGGGTGGAGTCCTGGAACTCGTGCACCGAATAAATACGGCCTTCCGCGTCTCTTGCATGGAACTGACCGACGAGTACTGCTGCCATCTGCTTAGAACCTCTGGAGATAAATCACTCAATTTGCGGCACTGTAGACCGTGCTTGGGCGAGGTAAGTTTTCCTACAGGAAAAAAATAGTCAGGGACGGCGTTTTCAGTCGCCCGCTGCTTGAATCGTCATCTATAACTACAAGCTCTTCCTATCGGACAGTCGAGAAACTCTAATGAGCAACGTCTATACGATCGCCGTCGTGGTCGGCAGCTTGAGAAAGGAATCGATCAACCGCAAGGTCGCACGGGCCCTGATAGAGCTGGCGCCGGCCAATCTCAAGTTGAACATCGTCGAAATTGGCGATCTGCCGCTCTATAACGAAGACATCGATGGCGCTTCACCGCCGGCAGCCTACAGCACTTTCCGACAACAGGTGCGCTCATCCGACGCGGTGTTGTTCGTAACCCCGGAATACAACCGTTCGGTGCCGGCGCCGTTGAAAAATGCGATTGACGTCGGCTCGCGTCCGTATGGCAAGAGTGTCTGGAACGGCAAGGCGGGCGCCGTTATCAGTGTTTCGCCGGGGGCCGTCGGCGGGTTTGGTGCCAACCACAACCTGCGTCAATCCATGGTGTTTCTCAATGTGCCGCTGATGCAGCAACCGGAGGCCTATCTGGGGAACGCCGGTTCGGCGTTCGACGAGGCGGGCAAGTTGTCCGAGTCGGTCAAGCCGTTCCTGCAAAAATTCATCAATGCCTATGGGCAATGGGTCGAGCAGCACAAGAAGGTTTGATGTTCATTATGTGGGAGCGAGCCTGCTCGCGAAGGGGCCAACTCAGGCAATGCAAGACTCAACCCTGTCCCGGCACATTCGGCCAAAGATCCGCCACCAGAAACAGCCGCTCGGCTTCTTCCCAGTCGCCGCTGGCATTCTCCGTCAGGCGCACCAGCAGTTGTGCCGGCGCCAACGGGTCCAGGTCATCCAGCCACGCCTGCATCTGTCCGGGGTTCCAGGTGTGCTCCGCCGAATAATGCGCCGGCGCCAGCCAGGCGTGGCGGGGCAGGGGTTGCCAGCGACCGGGCGGGCTCTGGGCCAACAACGCCGGCCAATCCTTTTGATGCAACCAGCGACCGCGCAAATGCTGAGGATGGGCACCCAATGGCGGGGCGGCCTGCCCGGGCCACGGATACAGCAAGTAACCCCCCAGCCACAAATGGGCGCTGAACGCCTGGATATCCAGCGCCGCCAGCACTTCGCGGCTCTCGGGGCGCGCGGAAATCGGCAATTGATGCTGGCTCAGGTGCGCCAGTTTGCGGTCGAGCCGGTCGTGGCAGCCCGGGCCCAGCCATTGGGCGGTGTCGTGTCCGTCGCCGGATTGCGGGCCGAGGTAGAGCTTGATCGCCAGTTCCAGGTGATGCACGCCGTCGCGGTCGCGCAGCAGCATGTCCAGTTCACCCAGGGTGTGCCCCTCGCGGCGAATCGGCATGTTGGCGGCAATCAGTTCAATGCCCGGGGCATGCTGCACGGCGAATTGCCAGAGGCGTTCGTAGTACAGGCCCAGGCGCCGGGTCCGGGCCTGGGCCAGCCAGTGCAGCAGGCCATAACTGTCCCGGTCCAGCTGCCGCAGCCAATGCTCCAGCCGATCCGGTGCCTGCACCCAGTCGCTGCCGGCCAACGGGTGACGCTGCGGCCACGGGGTATCGTCCAGCATGGGGGGCGCGAGGATGACCCACGCCAGGTCACGCACTTCGGGATGGCGTAACTGATGGGGCAGGTGGAGCAAATCCGGAAATAGCATCATCTTGCGAGCATAGCCCGAAACCCGGGCACACCCTTGAAGCTGAAAGGATTTTGTCTACGAGCGGCTTTCGCCCATAATCGTGGTTTTCGCCGTCACACAGATCCCCGCAGGAGCCCCATGGAGCAATTTCGCAATATCGGCATCATCGGTCGCCTGGGCAGTTCCCAGGTGCTGGATACCGTCCGCCGACTGAAACGGTTTCTGCTCGATCGTCACCTGCACGTGATCCTCGAAGACACCATCGCCGAAGTGCTGCCAGGGCACGGCTTGCAAACCTCGTCGCGCAAGATGCTCGGCGAAGTCTGCGACATGGTCATCGTGGTCGGTGGTGACGGCAGCCTGCTCGGCGCCGCCCGGGCACTGGCCAAACACAATATTCCGGTGCTCGGCATCAACCGTGGCAGCCTGGGTTTCCTCACCGACATCCGTCCCGATGAGCTGGAAACCAAGGTCGCCGAAGTGCTGGACGGCCACTATCTGGTGGAAAACCGCTTCCTGTTGCAGGCCGAAGTCCGTCGCCACGGCGAGGCCATCGGCCAGGGCGACGCACTGAACGACGTGGTGCTGCACCCCGGCAAATCCACGCGAATGATCGAATTCGAGCTGTACATCGACGGCCAGTTCGTCTGCAGCCAGAAGGCCGACGGCCTGATCGTCGCCACGCCGACCGGATCCACCGCCTACGCGTTGTCCGCCGGCGGGCCGATCATGCATCCCAAGCTCGACGCTATTGTGATTGTGCCGATGTACCCCCATACCTTGTCGGGTAGGCCGATTGTGGTCGATGGCAACAGTGAGCTGAAAATCGTCGTGTCCAAGGATATGCAGATTTACCCGCAAGTTTCGTGCGACGGGCAGAACCACTTTACCTGCGCGCCGGGCGACACCATTACCGTCAGCAAAAAAGCCCAGAAACTGCGGCTGATCCACCCGCTGGACCACAACTACTATGAAGTCTGCCGGACCAAGCTCGGCTGGGGCAGCAAGTTGGGGGGTGGAGGCGACTGATGCTTGATCCCGCGCGTAGCTACGACCTGATCGGTGACGTGCACGGTTGCGCCCTGACCCTGGAGCACTTGCTCGACCGACTCGGTTATCACAAGCAGGGTGGCGTCTGGCGGCATGACTCGCGCATGGCGGTGTTCGTCGGCGATATCATCGACCGCGGCCCGCGGATTCGCGAGGCGCTGCACATCGTTCACGACATGGTCGAGGCCGGTCAGGCGCTGTGCATCATGGGCAACCACGAGTTCAATGCGCTGGGCTGGAGCACGCCGGCGCTGCCCGGCAGCGGCAAGCAGTTCGTGCGCGAGCACACGCCGCGCCATGCCCGCCTGCTGCACGAAACCCTGACCCAGTTCGAACACCATCCGGGTGACTGGCACGACTTCCAGCAATGGTTCTATAAGCTGCCATTGTTCGTCGATGCCGGGCGTTTTCGCGTGGTCCACGCCTGTTGGGACGCCGGGCTGATCGAGCCACTGCGGGCGTTGTTCCCCAACGGCTGCATCGACGAGCATTTTCTCCAGGCCTCGGCGGAGTCGGGCTCTTTTGCCTGCACCGTATTCGACCGGCTGCTGCGCGGTACTGACATGCGCTTGCCCCATGGCCTGACCATGACCAGCGGCGACGGCCTGGTGCGTTCGTTCTTCCGGACCAAGTTCTGGGAAGACGATCCGAAAACCTACGGCGACATCGTGTTCCAGCCGGATGCACTGCCCGAACCCGTGGCCCGGACGCCGCTGACGTCCACCGAAAAGAACAGTTTGCTGCGCTATGGCATCGATGAGCCGCTGTTGTTCGTCGGCCATTACTGGCGCAGCGGCAAGCCGGCGCCGATCCGGCCGAACCTGGCCTGTCTGGATTACAGCGCGGTGCTGTACGGCAAACTGGTTGCCTACCGACTGGATCAGGAAACCCGCCTGGATCCGCAAAAATTCGTCTGGGTCGATGTCGAGCGGCCGGAGGTGCTGCAATGAGTGCTGTAGCGGTATTGCGTCTGCCCCTGGCGGTGGACTTGAGCGGGTTCGTCACCCTGCTCAAGCGCATGCAAGTGCCCCATCGGGTCAGCGAGGAAGCTGGCGAACAGGTGCTGTGGGTGCCGGACAACATCAGCGAAGACGTGCGTGCGCTGTACGAGCGTTTTCCGGCGGGCGATCCCGACCAACAGTTGGACATTCCGGTGGCGCAAACCATCAAGCGTCCGGGGTTCGTCGAGCAGTTGAAGTACGCCAGGGCCACCGCGCTGGTATTGCTGCTGAGCATGATCGTCGGCGCGGTGACCATGCTGGGCGACAACCTTGAAACGATGCGCTGGCTGACCTTCCTCGAATTCCGCGTGGTCGGCGAGTACATCCACTTCACGCCACTGGCCGACAGCCTGGCGGCGGGGCAGTGGTGGCGCCTGGTCACGCCGATGCTGATCCACTTCGGCATCCTGCACCTGGCGATGAACGGCATGTGGTACTGGGAGCTGGGGCGGCGCATCGAGTCGCGCCAGGGCAGTATCAACCTGATCGGCCTGACCTTGCTGTTCAGCCTGGTGTCCAACTTCGCCCAGTATTTCTTCAGCGGCCCGACCCTGTTCGGCGGTTTGTCCGGCGTACTGTACGGCCTGCTCGGGCATTGCTGGATCTTCCAGCTGCTGGCACCGAACCCGGCCTATCGCCTGCCCCGTGGCGTGCTGGTGATGATGCTGGTGTGGTTGCTGCTGTGCCTGTCCGGGCTGGTGTCGATGATCGGCTTCGGCGAAATCGCCAACGCGGCCCACGTCAGCGGGTTACTCATCGGATGCTTCACCGGTTTGTTGGGCGGTTTGTATAACCGCCGTAAACTGGCCGCCTAATTCAGAACATGCAATAAAGAGACGGAGACCCAATGTCCTCTTTTAACGAAATGATCAAGAACATCACCCACGATATCTACGAGAGCCTGAAACTGGCCGTGGAAATCGGCAAATGGTCCGACGGTGGCAAACTCACCGCCGAACAACGCAAACTGTCGTTGCAGGCAATGATCGCCTGGGAAATCCAGAACCTGCCCGAGGACCAGCGCACGGGCTACATGGGCCCGCAGGAATGCAGCTCCAAGTCGATTCAAGTGCCCAATATCCTGTTCAAGTCGGATGCCATCCATTGATCGAGATTGGCCGCGGTGCAATCAGCAAAATGTCGGCGCGCCTGGACGGGCCGAACGTGCAATACGCTTTCCGTCTGGGCGAAACCGAGGTCCCGGTCAATCCGATGATCGGCACCACGGTGCGCCTGGAATACCTGGGCGCGATTCACTGCATCCATTGCGGACGCAAGACCAAGACCAGTTTCAGTCAGGGTTACTGCTACCCGTGCATGACCAAGCTGGCCCAGTGCGACGTGTGCATCATGAGCCCGGAGCGCTGCCACTTCGATGCCGGCACCTGCCGGGAACCCGAGTGGGGCGAGAAGTTCTGCATGACCGACCACGTGGTGTACCTGGCCAACTCTTCGGGGGTGAAAGTCGGGATTACCCGCGCCACCCAGTTGCCGACCCGCTGGCTCGACCAGGGTGCGAGCCAGGCGTTGCCGATCATGCGCGTATCGACCCGCCAGCAGTCCGGTTTTGTCGAAGACCTGTTCCGCAGCCAGGTGGCCGACAAGACCAACTGGCGTGCTTTACTCAAGGGCGATGCGGCGGCCGTGAACCTGGCCGAGGTCCGCGATCAACTGTTCGACAGCTGCGCTGAAGGCTTGCTCGGTTTGCAGGAGCGATTTGGCTTGCAGGCGATCCAGCCGGTGACCGACGTCGAACCGCTGGAAATCCGTTACCCGGTCGAGCAGTACCCGGCGAAGATCGTCAGCTTCAACCTGGACAAGAACCCGATTGCCGAAGGCACGCTGATGGGGGTCAAGGGCCAGTACCTGATCTTCGACACCGGCGTGATCAATATTCGTAAATACACGGCTTACCAGCTCGCCGTGCATCAGTAAGGACTCCAGCATGCGCACCGAACAACCGAAGATGATCTACCTCAAGGACTATCAGGCGCCCGAGTACCTGATCGACGAAACGCACCTGACCTTCGAGTTGTACGAGGACCACAGCCTGGTCCATGCGCAACTGGTGATGCGCCGTAACCCCGAGCGTGGCCCGGGCCTGCCGCCGCTGGTGCTGGACGGCCAGCAGCTGGAACTGCTGTCGGTCACCCTGGCCGACCAGGCGCTTTCCGAGGCGCAGTATCAGCTGACCGAGAATCACCTGACCCTGCACCCGACCAGCACCACCTTCACGGTCGATACCAGCGTCCGGATCCACCCGGAAACCAATACCGCGTTGGAAGGCCTGTACAAGTCCGGCACGATGTTCTGCACCCAGTGCGAGGCCGAAGGCTTTCGCAAGATCACCTATTACCTCGACCGCCCGGACGTGATGAGCACGTTTACGACCACTGTGGTCGCCGAGCAACACAGCTATCCGGTGCTGCTGTCCAACGGCAACCCGATCGCTTCCGGTCCTGGCGAAGAGGGCCGGCACTGGGCGACCTGGGAAGACCCGTTCAAGAAACCGGCGTACCTGTTCGCGCTGGTGGCCGGTGACCTGTGGTGCGTCGAAGACAGCTTCACCACCCTGAGCGAGCGCAACGTGGCACTGCGCATTTACGTCGAGCCGGAAAACATCGACAAGTGCCAGCACGCCATGAACAGCCTGAAGAAATCCATGCGCTGGGACGAAGAGGTCTACGGTCGCGAGTACGACCTGGACATCTTCATGATCGTCGCCGTGAATGACTTCAACATGGGCGCCATGGAGAACAAGGGCCTCAACATCTTCAACTCCAGCGCCGTGCTGGCCAAGGCGGAAACCGCCACCGATGCCGCGCACCAGCGGGTCGAGGCGATCGTCGCCCACGAATACTTCCACAACTGGTCGGGCAACCGCGTGACCTGCCGCGACTGGTTCCAGCTGTCGCTCAAGGAAGGCTTCACGGTGTTCCGCGATGCCGGTTTCTCCTCGGACATGAACTCGGCCACGGTCAAGCGCATCCAGGACGTCGCGTACCTGCGCACCCACCAGTTCGCCGAAGACGCCGGCCCCATGGCCCACGCCGTGCGCCCGGACAGCTTCATCGAGATTTCCAACTTCTACACCCTGACCGTGTATGAAAAGGGCTCGGAAGTGGTCGGCATGATCCACACCTTGCTCGGCGCCGCAGGCTTCCGCAAAGGCAGTGACCTGTACTTCGAACGCCACGACGGCCAGGCCGTGACCTGCGATGACTTCATCAAGGCCATGGAAGACGCTAATGGCGTTGACCTGACCCAGTTCAAACGCTGGTACAGCCAGGCGGGTACACCGCGTCTGGCGGTGAGCGAGTCCTTTGATGCAGCGGCGAAAACCTACAGCCTGACCTTCCGCCAGAGCTGCCCGGAAACCCCGGACAAGGTGCAAAAACTGCCGTTCGTGATCCCGGTCGAGTTGGGTCTGCTGGATTCCAAAGGGGCAGCGATTGCCCTGCGTCTGTCCGGTGAAGCCATCGCGCAAGGCACTTCGCGGGTCATTTCCGTGACCGAAGCCGAGCAGACCTTCACCTTCGTCGACATCGCCGAACAACCGCTGCCATCATTGCTGCGCGGCTTCTCGGCGCCGGTGAAACTGAGCTTCCCGTACAACCGCGACCAGTTGATGTTCCTGATGCAGCACGACAGCGACGGCTTCAACCGCTGGGATGCCGGCCAGCAGCTGTCGGTGCAGGTGCTGCAAGAGTTGATCGGCCAGCAACAGAAGGGCGAAGCGCTGGTACTCGATCAGCGTCTGGTGTCTGCGTTGCGCACGGTGCTCTCGGATGAGTCGCTGGATCAGGCCATGGTCGCCGAAATGCTGTCGCTGCCAAGCGAGGCGTACCTGACTGAAATCAGCGAAGTGGCGGATGTCGAAGCGATTCATACGGCTCGCGAGTTTGCCCGCAAGCAACTGGCCGATGCGTTGTTCGAAGGTCTGTGGCTGCGTTATCAGGGCAATCGCGAACTGTCCAAGCAGACGCCGTACGTGGCCGAAGCTGAGCACTTCGCTCGCCGCGCGTTGCAGAACATTGCGCTGTCGTACCTGATGCTCAGCGGCAAGCCGGAAGTTGTGGCTGCGACTCTGGAGCAGTTCGATGCGTGCGACAACATGACCGAGCGCCTGACCGCACTTGCCGTGTTGGTCAATTCACCGTTCGAAGCCGAGAAGGCCAAGGCGCTGGCCAGCTTCGCCGAACACTTCAAGGACAACCCTCTGGTCATGGATCAGTGGTTCAGCGTCCAGGCCGGCAGCGTGTTGCCCGGTGGCTTGGCGCGGACCAAGGCGTTGATGCAGCACCCGGCGTTCAACATCAAGAACCCGAACAAGGTGCGGGCGCTGGTCGGTGCGTTTGCCGGGCAGAACCTGATCAACTTCCACGCGGCCGACGGTTCCGGGTATCGCTTCCTGGCCGATCTGGTGATCGAGTTGAATGGCTTCAATCCGCAGATTGCTTCTCGCCAGTTGGCGCCTTTGACTCGCTGGCGCAAGTACGACAGCGCTCGTCAGGCTTTGATGAAGGGGGAGCTGGAGCGGATTCGGGCTTCGGGGCAGTTGTCCAGTGATGTGTTTGAAGTGGTCAGCAAGAGTTTGGCCTGAGTCTGTTGTTGACCTTGGCGGCCTTCGGGCCGACCAGGGTCGTGGGTTGATTGAGTACATATCCATTCCTGCGGTAACGGCGGCTGGCGGTTTCGCCCTTACGGCGAGTCCCTTTTGGCAAACGCCCCAAAAGGAACCAAAAGGTCTCGCCCCTTACGTACGGCCCCTCGCTTAGGCTCGGCGTTCCTTCGCTGCGGTATTCATCCGGGGGCATTGCCCTCCGGTCGGCTTCGCTTCGACCTACATGCAATGAGTTCGACTGCGTCGAACGGCGCTGCGCGCCAATCCCCGGATGAACACCTCCGCTCAGCCTTCCGAGGGGGCGGGTGGATCAAGATCAAGAGCTGCAGGCGAGCTAACGCTCGGCCTGATGAGTGGTGAGAAGCGACGCGGTGGTGTGGGCTGCTCTGCTTTTTGCTTTTCTGTGGGAGCGAGCTTGCTCGCGATGGCGGCCTGACAGCCGACCTGGTTTTTGCAGATGTCCCCAATCCCTGTGGGAGCTGGCTTGCCTGCGAAGGCGGCCTGCCAGCCGACCAATCTCTCGCAGGCATACCCGGATCAACTGTGGGAGCGAGCTTGCTCGCGATAGCGGCCTGCCAGCCGACCGAAATTTTGCAGATGTACCCAATCCTCTGTGGGAGCGAGCTTGCTCGCGATAGCGGCCTGCCAGTCGACCAGGTACCTCACAGACAAACGAACCAAGCAACCAGGCCGGCCGGTAGGCCGCCTCGGATGCTGTTGCGGTACACGCCCCCTCGTGAGGCCGAGTGGAGGTTCTGCGCAGTGGGCAACCCGGCATGGATGCCGGGTTAGCCGCCCCCGGCCATGGATGGCCGATGGCGGCGGGCCCACGGAGCAGGACCGGAGCGAGGGCATGCCGAGCCTAGGCGAGGCACCGAATGTCAGGGGCAAGAGCCCTTGGTTACTTGGGGCTTTTCCAAGTGACCCGCTGTAAGAGCGGAACCATAGGTGGCCGTTACCGAAGAAATGGATATGTACACCGAACACCGAACACCGAACACCAATCACCAAAACCCCCAATCACCCCACCTGATACCCAACCATTCAGAACACCCCCCATCCCCCCCGGTTAACAAAAGATAACGTGGCGTCGATTGTCAGACATGAAAAAACACCGATAGGATAGGCCAGCTTCCGAAGGGGCTCTGGATTGCGGGTTTCAGGACTATGCTCTGAAACAACCGGTCCAGACACGCACCCTTGCGGCGCCCAGAAAGGTTGAATGACCTAACAATAATAATGGGAGAAGGTCTATGAGTGAGCCTGTCATGGGTGTGGGTATCTGCCGCCCGCCGGCATTACGCAAATTCGCGTTGCTGGCCACAGCGCTCTCGCTGTTGGGCTCTGCCATGCTGTCGGCACCTGCGCTGGCCGCGGCGGCGCCAGCATCCGACGTTGTTTATTCAATTGAATCCGCCAAGGCTGCCAAAAGCCTGATGCTCGATGTCGTCCACGCCGGCAAGCGTCTGGTGGCGGTCGGGGATCGTGGGCACATCCTGTATTCCGATGACCAGGGCGCCACCTGGACTCAGGCCAAGGTCCCGACCCGGTCCTTGCTGACGTCGGTGTTCTTCGTCGACGACAAGCACGGCTGGGCTGTCGGCCATGACGCGCAGATCCTCGCCAGCGAGGACGGCGGCGCGACCTGGACCAAGCAGTTCGAAGATCTGACACGCGAATCGCCGCTGCTCGATGTCTGGTTCAAGGACGCCGACAGCGGCTTTGCCGTGGGTGCATATGGCTCGCTGATGGAAACCACCGACGGTGGCAAGCATTGGGAAGACGCCAGCGACCGCCTCGACAACGAAGACCAGTACCACCTGAACGCAATTGCCGCGGTCAAGGACGCCGGGCTGTTCATCGTCGGCGAGCAGGGCAGCATGTTCCGCTCCGCGGACTGGGGCCAGACCTGGGAGAAACTCGAAGGTCCGTACGAAGGCTCGCTGTTCGGCGTGATCGGCACGGCGCAGCCCAATACGCTGCTGGCCTACGGTCTGCGCGGCAACCTTTACCGTTCCACGGATTTCGGCAGCAACTGGGAGCAAGTCGAGCTCAAGGCTGAACGTGGCGACCTGGAGTTCGGGCTGTCCGGCGGTACGCTGCTCGACGACGGTTCCATCGTGATCGTTGGCAACGGCGGTTCGGTGATTCGCAGTAGCGACAATGGCGAAACCTTCAAGGTGGTCAACCGTCCGGACCGTATTTCGGTCTCGGCAGTGACGGCGACAGGCAATGGCAATCTGGTTCTGGCAGGTCAGGGCGGCGTTCGCGTCACTTCGCCAAACGGCACTGAGCTTGGCAAATAAAAGCGGGCAAATGAGTCGAGCTAATAATAACAAGGCGGGCGTATGACATCTTTAAGTACTCATCACCAGGACAAGGCGACGTTCCTCGAGCGCCTGATCTTCAACAACCGCCCGGCAGTGATCACGATCTGCCTGCTGGTCAGCATTTTCCTGTTCTGGCAGGCGACGCTGATCCGTCCGTCCACCAGCTTCGAAAAAATGATCCCGCTGGAGCATCCCTTCATCCAGAAGATGATGGAGCACCGCAACGATCTGGCGAACCTGGGCAACACCGTGCGGATCTCGGTGGAAGCCACCGATGGCGACATCTTCTCCAAGGAGTACATGGAGACCCTGCGTCAGATCAACGACGAGGTGTTCTACATCTCCGGTGTCGACCGTTCCGGCCTCAAGTCGCTGTGGAGCCCGAGCGTTCGCTGGACCGAAGTGACGGAAGAGGGCTTCGCCGGCGGTGAAGTGATTCCGCAAAGCTACAACGGCTCCCAGGCCAGCCTCGATTTGTTGCGCAACAACGTGCTCAAGTCCGGTCAGGTCGGGCGGCTGGTGTCCAACGACTTCAAGTCGAGCATCGTTGACATTCCATTGCTGGAGTCCTACCCGGACCCGCAGGACCAGGGCAAATTGCTGGCGCTGGACTATCGCCAGTTCTCCCACGAGCTTGAAGACAAGATCCGCACCAAGTTCGAAACACAGAACCCGAACGTGAAGATCCACATCGTCGGTTTCGCCAAGAAGGTCGGTGACCTGATTGACGGCCTGGTGATGGTGGTGATGTTCTTCGGCGTCGCCTTCGTCATTACCCTGATCCTCCTGCTGTGGTTCACCAACTGCCTGCGCAGTACCGTCGCCGTGTTGAGCACGACGCTGGTGGCAGTGGTCTGGCAACTGGGCTTGATGCACTTCTTCGGCTTCGGGCTCGACCCCTATTCGATGCTGGTGCCGTTCCTGATCTTCGCCATCGGTATTTCCCACGGCGTGCAGAAGATCAACGGGATCGCCCTGCAATCGAGCGAGGCGGACAACGCCCTGACGGCAGCGCGTCGTACGTTCCGTCAATTGTTCCTGCCGGGGATGATCGCGATCCTTGCCGATGCCGTGGGTTTCATCACGCTGCTGATCATCGATATCGGTGTGATCCGTGAACTGGCCATCGGCGCATCCATCGGCGTGGCAGTGATCGTGTTCACCAACCTGATCCTGTTGCCGGTGGCGATTTCCTATGTCGGCATCAGCAAGCGTGCCGTCGACCGCAGCAAGAAAGACGCGACTCGCGAGCATCCGTTCTGGCGCCTGCTGTCGAACTTCGCCAGCGCGAAAGTGGCCCCTGTTTCCATTCTGCTGGCACTGATCGCCTTTGGCGGCGGCCTCTGGTACAGCCAGAACCTGAAAATCGGCGACCTCGACCAGGGTGCCCCGGAGCTGCGTCCGGACTCGCGCTACAACAAGGACAACAACTTCATCATCAACAACTACTCCACCAGTTCCGACGTATTGGTGGTGATGGTCAAGACCAAGTCCGAAGGCTGCTCGCGCTACGAGGCCATGGCGCCAATCGACGAGCTGATGTGGAAGATGCAGAACACCGAGGGCGTGCAGTCGGCGATTTCCCTGGTGACCGTGTCCAAGCAAATGATCAAGGGCATGAACGAGGGCAACCTGAAATGGGAATCCCTGTCGCGTAACCCTGATGTGCTGAACAACTCCATTGCCCGCGCTGACGGCCTGTACAACAACAGCTGCTCCCTGGCGCCGGTGCTGGTGTTCCTCAATGATCACAAGGCCGAGACCCTGGATCGTGCGGTGCATGCAGTGCAGGAGTTCGCCAGGGAAAACAACAAGGAAGGCCTGGAGTTCATCCTCGCGGCCGGTAACGCCGGGATCGAGGCGGCCACCAACGAGGTGATCAAGAAGTCCGAGCTGACCATCCTGGTCCTGGTGTACATCTGCGTCGCGGTCATGTGCATGATCACCTTCCGTTCGTGGGCGGCGACCTTGTGCATCGTGCTGCCGCTGGTGCTGACCTCGGTACTCGGCAACGCCCTGATGGCCTTCATGGGCATCGGCGTGAAAGTGGCGACCCTGCCGGTCGTGGCGCTCGGGGTGGGGATTGGTGTGGATTACGGCATCTACATCTACAGCCGCCTGGAAAGCTTCCTGCGTGCCGGCTTGCCGCTGCAAGAGGCGTACTACCAGACGCTGAAGTCCACCGGTAAGGCGGTGCTGTTCACCGGCCTGTGCCTGGCCATCGGCGTGTGCACCTGGATCTTCTCGGCCATCAAGTTCCAGGCCGACATGGGTCTGATGCTGACCTTCATGTTGCTGTGGAACATGTTCGGTGCGCTGTGGCTGTTGCCGGCACTGGCGCGGTTCCTGATCAAGCCGGAGAAACTGGCGGGACAGAAGGGCAATTCGTTGTTCGCCCACTGACCGTTTCGTTGCCCTGACACCGAAAGCCGCGACCTGAAAAGGCGCGGCTTTCGGCGTTTCTGGCGGCGTACTTCGCAGTTGGCGACTCGACTACCGAACAGGCAACAGGTCCAGAAACAGCCTTTGATCCCGTGGTGGGGTAATGGGGCGGTAGAGGTCGCGGATGATCACCTTGTTGTCCGGCCCGGCCTGGGCGATCAGATCCTTGAGGGTCATGAAGCGATGTTCGGGGCGTTTGAGGTGGGCGATGGTGTAGGTCGAGGGCGCGCTGTTCGCCTGGGCATAGTGGAAATGCGCGTACCAAAGCACCGTTTCCGAGTTTTTCTCCCGAATGGCGAATTCCGTCAGATAGTCTTTGACAGCCGTCCGCTTGAGTGCCTGTACCAGCCCGATGTCCACCGCCTGGTGGTCGCGAAGGTACTCGATATTTTCCTGTCGGGGACGTTGGGCCTTGTATCCCTCGATGCAATGTTGCTGGCCTTTGAGCCGGGTTTCGCTGGCGGTGTTGCGCAATGATTCAAGCACGTTGCTGATTTGCGGGTTGTCTGGCTGGGCGTGCTCCAGTTCGCTGGCCAGGGTTTCGATCCGTTCGGCCTGGTGTTCCAGCATATCGCTCCAGTCGCGGGGGTTGAGTTCATCCCGCCGTTGCGGATCACTGAGCTTTCTTTTCTGAAATTCGATTGACCGCTCAATGGCCGGGATTTCGTCGATCAGTCGCTGCCCCTCCGTGCGTAGCGCGGCAACAGTACGCGGTTGCGCGGCGTGCACAGGCCGCACCGGCGCGGCTTCGACAATTTCCACCCATCCTTCATTGGGGTGCTCCATGAACCGTCCACTGACCTGGAGGGTGACCGGGTTTCGGGTGACGATTGTCGGAAACGGCATGCCTGCGCTCGCCGGTTCCAGCTCTCCCACCAAGGCGCCGTTATCCCGTGACTTGAACACCCGTTTGGTCTTGGACGGTGCTTTGACGGGTTTGAAGGCGCCGGGCAATACCGGCAGAAATTCGTCCTCGCGCAACAGATCGGCCAGTTCGCTCTCGGCACTGTCCCGTGCGATCTCCAGACGCTCCATCAGCAGCGACATATAGCGGGGGCGGATCAACGGGGACTCAAGCTCCAGCAGTGAGGTGTTGATTTGCAGGCGTCTTTTGTAGTGCCTGATCAGGTTGATCAGGACGTCCTTGCGCTCCCGGGAGGTAAAACCATCCGTGCTCAGCAGCTCCAGATGGGAGTCTTCGAGCGCTGACATGGTGCCCAGACGGTCTTCATGTACCTTGAGAAAGTACTGCTCTTGCGGGGTTTTTGTCTCGACGGTGGCGTCAATGCTCAAGATATTGAGTACGTCGAGCGATTCGAGGATGGCGGTGACCCGGTTGGAAAACCTTCGGTCAGGATGGCTTTTGAGGTATTTCAGGCGTTGTGCCGGCCCGGTCTTGAAGTCCTGCGCAAGCTCTGTAAGTACCCCATCCTGCGTGATGATTGCCTGGGTATGTCGCTCGGAGGCGGCAAAAAGGGTTTGCAGTAGGTCGTACATGCGCTGGGCGGATTCGATGTCATTGCTGTTGTGTTGCAACTCGATCAGCGACTCGCCTTGCTCGGAAACGAAGCTGGCCAGGTAGAGGGTCGCCAGTCGATAGATCCTCAGTCCATAGGAGGACAGGATCGCCGTGTACTCGCCGGTCGCTTTTGCCTCGTATTCGAAGCGCACGTCAACGTCCTTGAGTTGTCGATAGGCCTGGATCAAATCGCGACGGGCCTGGATCAACTGATCGACAATGACCTGATCTCTTTCCTGCAATACCTGGAAATTCAGCCGGCTGCGGGATCGCGCAACAGCCTTGAGCCGATGGTCGCCCTGGAGGGCCTGATCCTCGGGCGATGCGCGAAGACGTATACGGGCGGTTTCCAGTTCGTTGTCGGCGCTGTCGTACGCGATTCTGGCGGCTTCCAGTTGCCGGTCCATATCCTTTGCCTGTCTTGCCAGCGTCGATACGCTCCCACCGATTTGGTTGACCTCAACGGTGGCTTGCTCACGTTTGTTTTCTATTTCCGCCAGTTTGGCTTTGAGTCGATTCTTGGGGCCTCCGCCCTGCAGCTTCAGACCCATGTCCAGCGACCATCTGCCTTGTCCGTCGGTCTTGAGCTTGAAGCCGGGATGGAGCGGCTTTTCGGGGTGAACGATGTAAACGTCGCCGAACCCTGGAACGATACTGACCTTGAACAGCAATCCTCCCAGTGAGGCATGCCATTGATGGTCGATACGGTACAGCCCCTTGAACATGCCGATTTCAACGGGGGCGGGAACCGGGACGGGCCAGGCGACCTTGAGTTCGAGCAATGCATTCAACAGGCGCCGGCTTGACGAATCCCTGGCGGTGGAGTGAATGAAATCGATCCGGGTGCGGTCAGCGGCCGGCGGTTCTGCGGGCAAGCCGACCACGCCTTGCTCGATGACGGCCGTCAGAGGAGCGACATCCTGGAGTGGACGCCGCAGGCGGACGAGACGCGGTGGCGGCTCTGCCGGCCGGGGTGCCGGTGTTGAAAGCTCGGGCGGATGGGGTTGGGGCGACACATGCAACAGGATCAACCCGACATTGAGCAGCAGATCGACCCAGGCCAGTTCCCGGGCCGTCGGGTCATTGCCGTGCAGCGCCGTCACATCGCTTTTCAGGGCGACGGCCAGCTGCAACATCCAGCCGGCCAGCATCGCCGGGCCGCGAAGCACCGGCAGGAGCAAGGCGTTGAACAGCAACCAGCCGCCCTCGCGCACGATGGCCCAGCGGTTTTCGGCGTTGGAAACCGATTCTCTGTCAGCCAGGTCAATGAGCGCCCGTGCGTTGCTGGCGTAGAGGTACTGCGTCAGATTCCCGGTGGCCAGCGCCTGTGCCAGGCTACCAGGTGCTTCTTCGGTGCGTGAGTCCTGAGCCAACTGTGCCGGCTCTGGTTTTTCCCAACGGACGGTGTCGTCTCCCAGGCCGAAACGAAGGATGTGGGGGCTGTTGAACCCGTCATTGCTGTAGATCGGCCGGGCCCTGTCCGGCAACCAGCCCAGTACGCTGTCTTGCAGTGGACCGGCTTGTGCAACGGCGTTGAACAATGCTTCACGGCTGGAGAATTGCTGCAAGGCGTCCTGGTACACGGGCCGATACAGGATGTGCGGGCCGATGGCGGTGTCCCGCGGTTCAATGATGAACATGTTGTCGACGACATCGGCGCCCGCGCCGGCCTTGCGGGTAAAGGCAAGCGCGCGGACGACGATGTCCTGGCCGTCGACGACGCGCTCGGGTGCATGGGTGTGCAAGACGGCCTTGATGTAACGGTAGCCCTGGAAGCTCAATCCGTGCTCGCCGCGGATCGTGTGTTCCAACGCCTGAAGCGGCAGGTGTACCTTGAGCGCCTGGCCAAACAGGATTACGCGATGTTGCGATTCGCTGTTGTCATCGAGCAGCAGGGTTTTGAGGGTGTGCGGGTAGCGTTCGCCGATGTTCACCCGGCTGATCAGCCCTTCGGTACTGCTGAACAGACCTTTTTCGCCCAGGATGTAGTCGGTGGTCAGCCACGACGGGACGGCTTTGCCAGTCTTGTCCGTGATGGTCATGCTGCCCGAGGGCGTGGCGCTCAGGTTCTGGATGGCCAGTTCAGTCAGCGTCATGGGGACGCGGGTGATGAAGCCGCTGCCCAGATCGCCAGCCGCCACCCGGAAATTGAGCACCAGATCGCCAGGTTCGCAATCGGAATCGGGATGGTCCAGGCGTAACTGATCACGCAAGGCGTTGTTGGTGAAATCATGCAGGTTTTCGATGCCGTCGAGGAAGGACTTGCCGCCTGTCTGTCGTTGCCATTGCGCCTGCTCGACCAGCAATTGACGATATTCGGCACGCTCGCTGTCGCTGGCGTCCTTGAGCCATTGGGGCAGGGTCGCGCGTATCTTTTCGACAGGTTGCTGGCCAGGCGCCGGAGCATGGCTGAAGTAAGGGGCCGGGTCGGTACTGGCCGCGAAGCGTTCTTCCAGTGCGCGAATGCCCTGGTCGGCGGGAAGCCGGATGGCATCCAGGTTCTCCAACTGACGCTCCAGCAGCAACGCGGCCTGAGTATCGAAGATATTTCCATCGGGCTCGGAACGCTTGATGACGACTTTGTCGGCGATGAACTGGCGCTCCACCTCACGCCCCCAGGCCTGATTGAACGCTTCCATGCTCGGGTACGATTCCAGACGGCCTGAAACACGGTACAAAAATGTCCGGTTTCCTTGCACCACCAGCAGGTCCGGCGTGGTGAAGGACGTGCTTTCGCCGTTGCGGATCACGCAGGTTTCCAGGCAATAGGCATGCACAAAGCCGTCAGGGTGGGGGATGGCCTGGCGCTCACGACGGTCGGGATATCGAGCCAGTTCGTAAAGTGCGGCCCGGTCATCTTTTTGAGCGGCGGGAAGAAGGCTCGCGGCACTGTTCAGACCGCTTGCCAGCAGGTCACCCAGCCATTGCCAGTGGCTGGCCCTGGTGTCGTGCGTCTGGTTCCAGCAGGCCGTCAGGGCATCTTGAAATTGTGTGCCCAGGGTCAATGCCAATGACTGGATTTTTTCCTGGATAACGCCCATGTCGGGACGTTTCGGCCCTTGCGCTTCGTAGGTCAGACGCGAGGGAGCGCGGTTGGTGAGGAAGTGTACGCGTCCGTCAATTTCTGCCGTGAGATTCAGGGATGTGTTGTTGCCCAGATAGTCCAGGGCCACGTCGATCAATAGCTTGAGGTCCCATCCTCCCGTCCGGTTGGGTATGGCCAGCCGGGTGACATCCAGATCCAGGGCCAGAGGCGGGTAACGCTCCAGAATACTGGCGTGAAGCAGTTGTCCGGCGACCTGGCGCAATGTCGGTCGGCTGGCGAATCGACGGGCGACCGCTTGAGCCGGGGCGTCGCTGGTAGCGGGGTGTGTGGGTTGTCCCTGAGCTTCGTCTGGCGGGACGGAGGATTGATTCTGCATATCGGATACCGTTCTGTAGCGAAAGAAGTGTGGTTTCGCTGCCAGAATGGTGAGTTTGTTGCAGGTGAGTGCGGTATCCCGCTACCACCTGGGCACTCGAGAGTTGTGTCGGATCGTGCCTGGCGATCGGCCGATGTGTCGCTCAGGACAGCTCGGAGCCGAGTACGACATTCAGCGCGCCGCGGGCATCGTCCAGCTGCACCAGCGTCGCATGCCGCGCGCCGAGGGCATCGCGGTTTTCGATGGCGGTCAGGATCGCCTTGTGCCGGGGCAGCGCCAGTTCATGCAGGTTCGGCCGCTGGTTGGAATGCTTCAAGGCTTCGGCAATGGCCACCGAGAGCATGTTGCACAGGTTGGCCAGCAGGTCGTTGTGCGTGGCATCGGCGATGCGACTGTGGAAATCCAGGTCCGGTTGCAACAGAGCCTCCGGCGTCGGCGCGGCTTCCATACGCTGGTAGGCCTCGCCGATGGAGGCAATGTCCGCTTCCGTGGCGAATTGCGCGGCGAGGGCGGCAGCGGCCGGTTCGATGATGCTGCGCACGCTGGTCAGCAGGTCAAAGAACTGATTCTGCGGACTGCTTTGCATCAACCAGTGCAGCACGTCCGGATCGAGCATGTGCCAGTCCTTGCGCGGCTTGACCACGGTCCCGACCCGCGGGCGGGAATACACCAGGCCCTTGGCAACCAGGACCCGGGTGGCTTCACGCAGCACCGGCCGGCTGACCGCATATTCTTCGCACAACAGCGCTTCGGCGGGCAGTTTGTCGTCCGGCAGGAAACGTCCCGAGACGATCTGCATGCCCAGTTCCTGGACGATGCGCGAGTGCATGCTTTTGCGGTCGGAGGGTTTGCGGTAATCCATGGGGAGCGGCGCAGTCCTGTGCGAATAGGTGTCGCGCATGATAGCAGGCGCGGGGCGAACTTAAGGCGGGCGTAGATCAAATGTGGGAGCGGGCTTGCTCGCGAAAGCGGAGTGTCAGCCAACAGAGATGTTGAATGATAAACGGCATTCGCGAGCAAGCCCGCTCCCACAGGTTGGTCATTCCAACCGAGGGAAATGGGGTGCTATGAGCTATCATTGCGTCTTTCTCATTCAAAGACTGATTGCCATGACTTCCCTAACCGACACCTTGCTCAATGCCCTCGAACACTGCGGAATGGTGGAAATCGACGGGCTGCATGCCTTCGAATTCGCCCTCGACGAGTTTGATAACCTGCACATTGAATGCATGGATGGCCGTGCGGCCAAACACTGGGAGTTCACCCCGGCGCAGATCCAGGCCGCGACCTTCGACACCACGTTGCAAAGCTGGTTGATCACCGGTGACTCGGGTGAACACCGTTTGGTGTGCCTGGGCGATGTCGTCAGCGGTGACAACGAAGCTGACGACCAAGACGATGCGTAACCTCTGGCCACTGTTGATGGCCGGCAGCATCGGCGCCATGGGCGTACAAACGGCGATAGCCGAGAGTGTCCAACTGCTGGTGGGTTCCTACACCGCCGGTCAAAGCCAGGGCATCTACCGCCTGGCTTTCGACAGCAGCACCGGGCAGATCGATGCCAGGCCCCTGCAAGTGATCAAGAGCGAAAACCCGTCGTGGCTGACTCTGTCGAAGGATCAGCGACACCTGTTCGTGGTCAACGAAAACGGCCCGGGCCAGACCGACCCGGTAGGGCGCGTCAGCAGTTTCGCGATCGATCCCAAGACCCGTGCGCTGAGCCTGGAAAACCAGGTGCAAAGCCTGGGCAACGAGCCGACCCATTCCAGTCTCAGCACCGATGGCAGCCATCTGTTTGTCAGCAATTACTCGGTGGCCGAAGACCCGGGCGGCACCCTCGCGGTATTGCCGGTGGCGGCCGATGGCAAGCTCAAACCGGTGGTGCAGATGAGCAGCCACCCGGCGAGCCGGGTCAATCCCGAGCGTCAGGCCTCGGCCCACGTGCACTCGACGATCCCGTCGCCGGACGGCCAATACGTGTTCGCCAATGACCTGGGCGCCGACAAGGTGTTTGCCTACCGCTTCGACCCCAAGGCCAACCCGGAGCTGCCGTTGACCCCGGCCAACCCGGCATTCGTGCAGCTGCCACCGGGCAGCGGGCCGCGCCACCTGCTGTTCAGCGCTGATGGCAAACATGCCTGGCTGACCATGGAAATGAGCGCGCAAGTGGCGGTGTTCGATTACCATGACGGTCAACTCGAACAGACGCAGATGGTCGATCTGGCTGCCGGGCAACCGGTCTCGGACAAGGCTGCGGCGGCCTTGCATGCTTCGGCTGACGGCAAGTTCCTCTACGTCAGCAACCGTGGCACCGCCAATCAACTGCTGGTGTTTGCCATCGATCCGGCGACCGGCCACCTCAGTGAGCTGCAACGTCGGGCGGTGGAGGGCGATCATCCGCGGGAATTCAGCCTCGATCCGAGCGGCAAATTCCTGTTGATCGCCAACCAGAAGAGCAACCAGATTGTCGTCGTCGAGCGTGATGCCAGGACCGGCCTGCTGGGCAAGACCGTGCAAAAACTGCCGATGGACGCCCCGAGCGACCTCAGGTTTCTGCTGCGTCAATAAGCCGCAGGCCCCGGTTGATGGGGCCTGCCTGCTTTTATCAATGACGCTGATATCTGGTACTGCTACAAAGCATTTCAAGGCATGAACCCTCGAGGGTTAAGTTTGCTTCACGGCCCCACCGGGCAAGCAAGCCAACTGAATCCGAGGAATACCGCCATGAACTTCAACATCTTCTCTGTCATCGCCGCTTCCGCCATTTCTGCCACCGTTGCACTGCCAGCCAGTGCCAACGTTGAAATCAGCGACAAAAAAGCCCACACCCAGAGCTACACCCAGAAGTACCTGCAACAGAGCGCCAACTTCTACGCCGCGCTGGATCACAAAACCCAGGCCTGAACGTTCACCCCTGCCTTTATGCAGGAGCGAAGTCACTGATGATCGAAGACCCTGATGTTGAAACACAGGTGTTGAAAACGATCAGAGTGATGTCGCTCCTGCATAACGCATTTGCGACAGCATCAGTTTGCCGTCATTGTTGTGCTTGATATCATATTGCCATGCGTTTAAATTGACGCTGATTTTTTGACTCCTCCTCACGGCAAGGATCGGCAGCATGGTGACGCGTCTGGCATTGGTTGTTCTTTTTCTCTATTCCACCCCCATTCTGTCGGCGGCAGAGCCTGTTCCGGGTGAGCCGGATGCTGCTCGCGAACGCTTGATAAGTTTTATTGAAGACTGAAATAGTCTGGCTTAATGATCAATGAAGTTGATGGTCACTATGGATAACCCTGAGTGGTTACCCAGGCTTTTTTGATCGATTCTGTGGGCATTGAAACATGCCTGCGGAGAACATCATGGCCAGCGCAATTCTCACTTCTGCCAAACACGGCGCCTATGTGGCGATCGGTCTTTACCTTGCCATGGTGCTGCTGGTCAGCCTTTCAGCGCAGTCGCAATCCACCTTCGAAGCACCGATCCAGGTCGCTCATCCCGGCATCCAGTTTGAACACCGTGCGCAAAACGCGGGCGTTGATCAGGCTGAGTTCGCAGGAGTCGTCGGCGCATGAAAGGGCACAGACTGTGGGTCATCGCCTTCCTGGCGTTCATGACCAACGGATCCTCCCTGCTGGGGATCGGCCAGGGCTCGGCGGGCTCGGTGGCACGGGCCATCGAAGCCAACCACAACATTGCCCGCAGCATCGAAAACGCCAGTGCCCAGGGGATGCTGGCCGGCAATCCGCCGATCAGGAATGAAGGCGTGGTTTTCGGGCCGTTCCAGGTGGATTGCTCGGCGATCGGGATGTGTAAGGTGTTGGCGTAAAAGTGCCTGGCCTACTTCTTCATGATTGAAGTAAAGAGTTCCGACTCCAGAAACCGCTGCAACCAATCCTGCAAACGCCGATACGGCGTCTGCGCGAACCAGTCGCGGTCGACGTGGGCGAACTGGCGCACGAAGGGCATCAACGCCGCATCGGCCAGGCTTGGATGGCTGGCCAGCAAGTAGTCGCGTCCCTCCAGCAATTCATCCAGCCTTTGCAAAAACACCTCGCCTTCACCGCGATAAACCTCCATCGGCTGCTCGGGATAACGCTCGGCGTACTTGTAGCGATTCAAGTGCACCTTGAACACCTGATCGTTGTGTTCGATCAGGGGGGCGATTTGCGCCGCTGCGTCAGGATCATCCTTGAGCAGCCAGTCCTGCGGATCGTTCTGTGCCAGGGCCCAGCGCATGATGTCGAGGCTTTCGTCGATCACCCGACCATCGGCGCTGAGCACCGGCACCGTGCCTTTGCCCGACAGCGCGAGCATCTCGGCGGGCTTGGCCTTCAGGCTGACTTCGATAATGTCCACGGCCACGCCCGAGTAGCGCAGGGCCATGCGTGCGCGCATGGCGTACGGGCAGCGGCGGAAGGAATACAGGGTGTTCATTTCACCTCCAGGGTGCTCAGGCCGTTGCCCTGGCGCTGGACCTGAATCTGCACCGGAATCCGTTCATGCATTTCCTGTACGTGGGAAATCACCGCGACCTTGCGGCCCTGGGCCTGCAAGCCGTCGAGGGCGTCCATGGCCAGTTGCAGGGATTCGGGATCGAGGCTGCCGAAGCCTTCGTCGATGAACAGCGACTCGATTTTCAACGTGCTCGACGCCATCGACGCCAAACCGAGGGCCAGCGCCAGCGACACCAGGAAGGTCTCGCCACCGGACAGCGAATGCACCGAGCGCAGTTCGTCGCCCATTTCGGTGTCCATCACCAGCAAGCCGAGCATGCTGCCGCCGCGCTTGAGGCGATAGCGACGCACCAGTTGGCGCAGTTGCACGTTGGCGTGGTGCACCAGCAGGTCGAGGTTGTAGGCCTGGGCGATCTTGCGGAAGGTGTCGCCGGTGGCGGAGCCGATCAAAGCATTCAGGCGTGCCCAGCGTTGATACTCGTTGTAGGCATCGGCAATCTGCTGCGCCAGGGCCTGATTGGCGTTCTGCCGGCGCTGGTCCTCGGCCTGTTCGGCGCGCAACTCGGCGCAGTGTTGCTCGCTGATGGTGGCGAGGTTTTGCAGGTCGATCAGCGCACCGGCCAATTGCTCGGCATCGAGGTTGCCGTTGTGTTGCGCCTGATGATCCAGCAGGCGCTTGTCGCGCTCCTGTACCAGGACGCTGGCCTGTTCGATGGCTTTTTCGCTGTGCTGCAAGCGCTGGCGCAGTTCGCTGACCTGAGTGTCGTCGACGCGCAGCAGGTCTTCGAGGCCGCCGTTATCCAGCTCGGGATGGCGGGCGCGCCAGTCGCCGATCTTGCCGGCGAGCTCACGTTCTTCGCCTTCCAGTGCGTGCAAGCGCTCCTGCTGGGCCTTGAGCTCGGCAGCGATTTGCACTGACTGCGTGAGGACGCTTTGCAGCGTCTGCGCGGTGCTGGCTTCGGCGCTGCGCGCCTGTTCCACGGCCTGTTCCAGTTGCTGCTGCCAATGCTCGGCGCTGCTGTGTTCGCCGAGTAATTGCCCGAGTGTGTGCTGGCTCGCCTGTTGCTGCTCGGCCAGCCCGGTGAACTGCTGTTCGGCGGCCTGCAATTGCTGCACGCGGCTTTGCTGGCGGTCCTGCTCCTTCTCCAGGTTTTGCTGGCGCTGTTGCTGCTCGGCCAGTTCTTCCTTTTGTTGCTCGAGTTGCGCCAGGCGCTCGGCGATCTGCCGGTCGAGCTGCATGAAGGTCGCGGCCGGTTCGACGCGCAGCGCTTGCAGGGTTTCGGCCGGCAGCAGGTTGGCGAATGCGCTGAGTTCTTCGTCCAGGCGCTGGCGGTCGTTGCCCAGCTCACGCTGTTGATTGCTCAGGTGCTGGGCCGCTTGCTGGTGTGCGGTTTCGGCATGGCGCAATTGTTGGGTCAGGCGTGCAGCATCCTGTTGCAGGGTGAGCAGCGCGCTCTGCCGTTGCTCGTCCTGGCTGATGCTCTGGTTAAGCTGGCTGTTTTGCTGGATGAGCCAGGCATCGCGTTTGGCGGCATCCTGGCCCAGCAGTTGGGCAGCCAGCGGATGCGCTTCCAGGCTCGGGGCGAGGGCTTGCTGCAGGGTCGCCAGATGCTCCTGCTGTTGCAGCAGTTCCTTTTGCTGGGCGATCAGCCCGCCGACTTCGGCACGCAAGTCGGTGAGTTTTTCCTTGAGCAGGTCGACGGCCTTCTGCGCGTTGGCCTGTTCGCTTTCATCAAAACGGCCGAGGCTCTGCAGCAGGGCTTCGGGCTGATGATAGGGATGCTCGTTGCTGCCGCAGACCGGGCATGGCTGATCGTCCTGCAATTGCGCGCGCAGCTCTTCGACACTGGCGCTGCGCGCCAGACGCTGACGCTCCAGCAGTTCGCGCGTGACGTTGAGGGTCTGTTCGGCAACGCTCAGATCAGCCTTGGCCTTGACCCCGTCCTGGGTCAGGCGTTCGCGTTCCTGCTGCGCGGTGGACTGGCGTTGTTGCAGCTCGGCACCGCGTTTGTCCAGGTCCTGCTGGCTGGCCCACAGGCGCGCAAGGTCTTCGACGGCACGCAGTTGCTTGCGGTTGTCCTGCAACAGACTGCCCAGAATGCCGATCTGCTCGGCGACGGCATCCGGTTCGGCGCCGGCCTCCTTGAACAGCACCTCCAGTTGCTGCTTCTGCGCGGTGAGTGCCTGGTCGGTGCTCGCAGCGTTTTGTTCGAGACTGGCCAGTTCGGCCTGGCCCTGATTCAGACGATTGCCGATCAGCATCAACTGTTGCAGCCGATCGCGGTAGGCATTCCAGGCATCGCTCAGCGGTGCCAGATGGGTGCTTTGCTCCAGCCCGGTGGCGATGCGCTGCAAGTCGCTGGCGCCACGGGCTTGCTGGTCGAGCAAAGTCTGAATCGTGCCCTGGCCCTGGGTGCAGGCCTGTTGCGCCTGTTGCCTGGCTTCGGCGCTGAGGGCGGTGTCCTTGGCCAGGCGGGCGAGGGTGCTTTGCGCTTCGAAGGCCTGACGCAGCAACGGCGCGCTGTCGACTTGTCGCTGTTGGGTTTCGCTCAAGGCGATCCGGACGCTGCCGAGTTGTTGCTCAAGCTGCGTCTGGCGCTCGCCGAGTTCGCCGTGCTGCTGCATGTGCAAGGCAATTTGCGCCGCCAAGGGTGTCAGCAGCGCATCGACCTCGGCTTTACGGGCGAACTGGTGCCGTTGCGGGGCCAGCTGTTCCAGGCGGGTGAGCCTCAAGCGTTCACTGGTCAAGGCCTCCCAGTGGGTCTGCGCCGATTGCAGTTGTTCGCTGGCGGCCAGATGTTCGTCCTGCAAGCGACGCAGGTCCTTGAGCCAGGTGTCCTGCAGTTCAAGCTGTTTGAGTTGCGCCTGTCGGGTCTTGAGTTGCTGCTGCGTTTCGTTGAAGCGCGCATCCAGTTCCGCGCGGGCTTCCGGCGACAGCGGCGTCACACCACTGGCCTGATCCTGCAGCAGCTTGTGCGCCTCGCGGGCTTCCTTGGTCTTGTCGAAGGCCCGACGACCGAGGCGGGTGTAGAGCGCCGTGTCGGTGAGTTTTTCCAGCAGTTCGCTGCGGTCGTTGTCGTCGGCCTTGAGGAATGCGCTGAACTCACTTTGCGCCAACATCACCGCGCGGGTGAACTGCTCGAAATTCAGGCCCAGTGCGGCTTCGAGCTGGGTCTTGTATTCGCCTTTCTGGCTGGCGAGCAATTGATCCTGATCGATGTCACGCAAGCTCTGGCGGCTGGCCTGCAGCTTGCCGGCGGCCTTGTCCCGGGCGCGATTGGCTTCCCAGCGGGCGCGGTAGCGGCGACCGTCGACACCGACGAAATCCACTTCCGCATAGCCTTCACCCGTGCCGCGACGCAGCAGGGTACGCGGGTCGCCGGTAGCGATTTCGCCGTCGGCGTCCGGTACCTTGGCGTCGCGGCCGGTGTTGTTCAGGCGCGGTACGGCGCCAAACAGCGCCAGGCACAGGGCATCGAGCAAGGTGCTTTTGCCGGCGCCGGTGGGGCCGGTGATGGCGAACAGTCCGGCACTGGCCAGGGGTTCGGCGGTGAAGTCGATTTCAAACGGCCCGGCTAGCGAGGCGAGGTTTTTCAGGCGGATCGCGAGAATTTTCATGGTTGTTCGCTCTCCATCTGCACGTCCTGCAACAGCTCGGCAAAGTCCTTGAGGGTCTGCTCGTCGACCTCGCTGCCGTAGTTGTCCTGCCAGGCGCGGCTGAACAGTTCCTGAGGCGTGAGTTGGTCCAGTTCGATCAGCGTGCTGCCTTCGTCGGCACCGTCACGGCCGCCGTTGCCGGCGTACTCGGCGGCGATGCGCACCAGGCGCACGGCCTTGCCTTGCAGGGCGGTTTCCACTTGATTGCGCAGGTCGGGTTGCGGTTCGTCGAGGCGCACCCGCACCTCCAGCCATGGCTGGCGCTGGATGTCGGCCAACAGATCGATGTTCGGCAGGTCGGCCAGTTGCAGCAGGATTTCGCTCAATGGCGCGGGGCCAATGCGTTGCAGGTTGACCGCGCGGGGGATCAGTTTCGGCTCGACGCTGACCAGGGTTTCGCCGTCGAGCTTGATGTCGAGAATCTGGTGCTGATAGCTGATCTCGGAGAACGACAGCGGAATCGGCGAGCCGCTGTAGCGGATGCGCTCCTCGCCGTTGACCTTCTGCGGCTTGTGCAAGTGGCCGAGGGCCACGTAGCTGATGCTCGGCCCGAACAGGCTGGCGGGCAGGGCTTCGGCATTGCCGATGATCAGGCTGCGCTCGGAGTCTTCCGACACCGAACCGCCGGCCATGTGCGCGTGGCTGATGGCGATCAGTGCCTGGCCCGGCTGGCGCTTGGCGTTGGCCGCTGCGATCAGCCACTCGTGCACCTGACCGATCCCGCGCAGGTAGTTGTCACCCAAATGCGCGCCGGTGACTTCCGCCGGGCGCAGGAATGGCAGCGCCAGGCACCAGCCGGCGATTTCACCACTGGCATCCGGCAAGGGCAGTAACAGGCGCTCGGCGTCCAGTTGACCGTCATCCAGCCACAACACACGGCCGAGGGCATGGGTGCGCAAGCGGCGCATCAAGGGCGCGGGCAGTTCGATCCGCGAGCCGGAATCGTGGTTGCCGGCGATCATCACGATGGTCAGCAACGGCTGCTGTTCGTGGGCGCTGACGATGAAGTCGTAGAGGCGCTCCTGGGCTTTGACCGGCGGATTGACCGTGTCGAAGATATCGCCGGCGATCAACAGTACGTCCGGTTGATCCAGTTTCAGCTGGCGCAGCAGCCAGTCGAGAAAACAGCCGTGCTCGAAATCGCGATCCTGGCCGTGCAGGTTCTGCCCGAGGTGCCAGTCGGAGGTGTGAAACAGACGCATGAGCAATTCCATACAGAAGCAGCGCCAGTGTCAGACACTGACGCTGCTTTTAGATTATTTGGGATAAAGCGGCGGCAACCCACTGTCGCCGACCGGGTCCTGGACCCGTTCGGCCATCGGGATCGCCTTGATCGCCCGCCACAACTCGTCACCTTGCCAGTACTGGCCGGTTTCGCTGTACAGCGCGCCGTTCAGGCCGTCGAGGGCGTTGGACAGTGGCACGAAGCGGGCGGCCATGTCGGCCAGGGTTTCCGGCTGTTGCCGGGCCCAGGCGTCGAGGGCCTGGCGGGTGGCGTGGGAGTCGTTGGCCTGGCAGGCGCGCTTGAGGTCGTCGAGCACGGTGCGCGGGCTCGGGCCGGTTTGAACGACACGTGCCACTGCCGGTTGCCAGCGGCCACGCCACCAGAGGCCGAAGCCGAGCAGGGTGGTGCAGGCCAGGATCAAGGTGCTGAGCTTCCAGCGCCAGAGTGCTTCGCTGTCGGCGCCGGCATCGACCAGTGAGGCGCCGGCCGGGGTGTCGACCACCAGGCTCGGATTGGCCGCCACGTGCAGTGTGCGAGCGGGCAGGCTGCTGTGTTCCAGATGGTCTTCGAAGGTGTTCCACCAGACCACGTCGACGGTGGGCAACTCGATGGCGCCAGTCCGTGTCGGCACCAGGGCTTCCCGGTCTTCACGGCTGCCGACCAGGCCGCGTTCGCTGTTCTGGTTGCCGAGTACCGGTTGATCCGGGTAGCGGCGCAGGCCGCCGACATCGGTGCCGGGCAGCGGTGGCAGTTGGGTGCTGGACAAGCCTTCGGCCTTCACCGTCAGGCTGCGGGTCAGTGAATCGCCGACCTGGGTGTGATCCGGTTCCGGGTTCCAGCTTTCGCTCAGGGTCAGGCTGCGCGCAGGCAGCCAGGGGGCATCGGCCGGATAGGTGATGGGCTTGGCCTTGACCGTCAACAGCAATTCGGCCGAGGTGACGCGCATCAGCTTGCCGGCTTTGGGCCCCTGGGCTGCGTCCTGTACCGGTTGTGGGTCGACCAGCGCGGCGTTGAAGACCTGTGCCGGAATGATCAGTTCGCCACTGTGTTGCGGGTAGATCGCGTAGCGCATTTCGATCACGCCGTGGCGCAGGCCGTCGATGTCCTTTTCGTAGGTGCGTGAGTCGCCCAACTGTTCGATGCGTGCATCAGATATCTGCAAGGGTGGCAGGCTGCTGTCGTCGTACAGCGACACCGAATGGTAGATGCGCAGGGTCAGGACCGCTTGGGCCTGCACGTAGACGCTGGTTTGATCGAGGCTGGCATCAATGAACACCGCGGCCCGCTTGTCCGGGGTGTCCGGTGTTTCGCTCTCGACCACTTGCAGGGTGATCGGCTGGCTCTGCAGTTCGCCCAGTTGCAATGACGGAATCACCACGCTGCCGTTTTGCCGGGGCAGCAGGGTGACGATCCAGCGGGTGGTGGCCTGGTTTTCACCGCTCAGGGTGTTCAGCTGGTTGACCTGGCGTGTGCCGCGCACTTCGAACAACGGCTCCAGCGCTGTCAGGTCAGGTTTGCCGAACTGGGTGACATCGCTGGATTCCAGGGTCAGTTCGACCGTCTCGCCCGAGCTCAGGCGACTGCGATCAACACTGGCGACCAGTTCCGCTGCCTGTGCCTGAACCGTGCAGAACAACAGGCCATGCAGCAGCGCGAGCAATAAAACGGTGAAGCGGGTCATCGAGTTTCTTCCTGATCCTGATGTTGTTGCTGTTCGTACCAGAATTTGCGCCTGAGCAGTTCACCGGGGTCATCCGGGATCTGCCGCAGCCACTGCTCCAGTGCCTGGCGCTGTTCACCTTCGATGCTGTCGGTGGCCGGGCGCAAGGGTGGTGTGGTGTGTTGTTCGTCACCCAGTTCGCTGCCCGGTACCTCGTTGGTCCCCGGTTTCGGCGGTCTGGTGGGTGATTGTTCCTCATCCGGGCGGGTCGGTTGCCCCTCGGTTTTCGGTTCGCCGCTGCTCGAGGGTTGGGCGGCGGCACCGGGCGGTGGCTCCGCCGATTCGGTTTCGGGCCGGGCGTTGCTGGCGGCGTCTGGCTCAGGAGCGGGTGGCGTGTTTTTCTCCTTGAGCAGACGTTCGACCAGCGCCTTGTTGGTCAGTGCCGGACGCAGATCCGGTTGACGTTCCAGTGCCTGTTCGTAAGCGTCCAGGGCCGCCTCCAGCTCACCGCTTTTGGCCAGGGCATTGCCTCGATTGTAGTGGGCGTGGGCGTCGTCGCCTTCGGCAAACCGCTCGGCGGCGCCTGCGTAGTCGCCGGCCTCATACAGCGCCACGCCTTGCCACTGATGGTTTTCGAAGCGTCGGGAGGCCTCTGCAGGACGCTTCTGCTTGAGTAAGTGCAAGCCTTGTTGATCAGGGCGCAGCCACAGGTCCGCGAGGTCGAAGGCGTAGCTCTGTTGAGGCAGCGCCAATAGCAGCGGCAGGCACAGCAGCCAACCGCGACGTCCCGCGCAGGCCGCGAGCAGCAACAGTGGCAGCAGCAACCAGTAACCCTGATCGGCCCAGGTGTCCAGGCGCAAGGTCTGGCCGTCGTTGCGCAAGTTGCGCGGACCGTCGAGCAGGCCAAGGGCGTGCAGGTCGCTATCGTCCAGGCGCGCCTGGCGATAGCGTCCATCCAGGTCGTTGGCAAAACTTTTCAAGCCGGGCTCGTCGAGGCGCGGCACGAGAATGGCGCCTTGTTCATCCTTGAGGAAGCTACCGTCTTCCTGGGTGATCGGCGAGCCTTCGGCGGTGCCGATGCCGAGCATCAGGAATTGCGTCGATTTGCCGCTCAGCGCGCGACGGATGCCCAGCCGCTCCTGATCGGTCAGGGACGAACCAACCAGCAGGATACGGCCGTCGCCCAAAGCAGCCTGATCGAGCAGCGCCAGGGCCTTGAGCACCGCCAGATCGGCGCGATGACCGGCCTCTGGCATCAACGACGGCTTCAGCACATCCAACAGGTTGCGGCTGGTGGCAAGATCATCCGACAGCGGTACCAGCGTGTGGGCACTGCCGGCGTAGACGACGATGGCGGTTTGCGCGTCGCTGCGAATCTCTAGCAGGTCAAGCAGCTTGCGTCGTGCCTGTTCCAGTCGGTTGGGCGTGACGTCGGTGGCGAGCATTTCCGGGGTCAGTTCGAGAATCGCCACCAGCGGATCGGCGGGCTTTTGACTGGTCTGTTCGACACGCTGCCAGCTCGGTCCCAGCAGGGCGAGCACGGTCAACAGCCAGGCGAGACCGAGGGCGATCCAGGGCAATTTACTGTCGCGACCACTGCCACCGCTGAGCAATGCCGCGTGAAAGGCCGGTGGCAGGATCATCTGCCAGCGCCCGGCGCGCTTCTTGCGGTGCCAGAGTTGCCAGAGCAACCAGCCAAGCACCGGCAGCAACAACAGCCACCAGGGGCGGAACCAGTAGGGCCACAGCACGCTCATCGGCGCCTCCGCAGACGGAGGCGTTTGAGACGCTGGCGCCAGTCGGGCAGCAATTGCGTTTGCAAAAACAGATCCTTGGTAAGCAGGCGTTGCAAGGGGTTGTCCGGCCAGAGTACGGGGGCCAGCAGCAGCATGCTCAACCACAGCGCCAGGGCCAGCGGCCAGTAATACAGCGCTTGGGCCGGGCGGGCCTGGGTCGGTTGTTGGGCCACGGGCTCCAGTTGGTCAAGGGTGTCCTTGACCGATTGCAGTTCCTTGCCATCATGGGCGCGGAAATACTGGCCGCCGGTGGCTTCGGCGATGGCTTTGAGGGACGGTTCGTCAAGGTCCAGGCTCGGATTGACGCCGAGGAAGCCCACGGAGCCGCTTTGCTCCGGATCGGCACCGATGCCGATCGGGTAGATTTTCACCCCTTCCTTGGCCGCCAGCCGCGCAGCGGTGAGCGGGTCGATTTCACCGCCATTGTTGGCGCCGTCGGTGACCAGAATCAGCACGCGGCTTGTTGCCGGACGCGAGCGCAGGCGCTTGAGGCCCAGGCCGATGGCATCGCCGATGGCGGTGTTTTTGCCAGCAATGCCGATGCGAGCTTCGTCGAGCCAGACGCGTACGGTGTGGCGATCGAAGGTCAGCGGGGCTTGCAGGTAGGCCTGGCTACCGAACAGGATCAGGCCAACCCGGTCACCTTCGCGGCTTTCGAGGAAATCGCCGAGCAGGTGCTGGACCAACGCCAGTCGGCTCACTTCTTCGTCCTGCCACTGCATGTCAGGGAAATCCATGGAGCCGGAAACGTCCACCGCCACCAGCAAGTCGCGGCCACTGGCGGCAATCGGCAAGGGTTCGCCGAGCCACTGCGGGCGTGCCGCCGCGACCAGCAGCAACAGCCACAGCAGTATGAACGGAGCCTGCTGGCGCCATGCCGGCAGGTTGGCCCGGGCGCGACGTCCGGCGAGGCCTTCCAGATCGCTGAGGAAGCTGACCTTGAGCGCCGGTTCGCCACTGTCGGCCACCGGCAATACGATGCGCATCAGCCACGGCAGCGGCAACAGGGCAAAAATCCACGGCCAGGCGAACTCAAACATGCTTGCGAATCCATGTGTCGACGGCCTGGGTCAGGCCGGCGATGGCCTTGTCGTCGAGTTTGCATTCGGGTTTGTAGGCGCCTTCGACCAGCACCATCCAGCGGGTCAGCCCGGCGGCCGGGCAGCGGTTATCGAGGAACGCCAGCCACTTGCGGCCGTTGAGGGTGTGGCTCTGGCTGTAGGGGTAATGGTTGCGGCACAGGCGCTTGAGCAGGCCGTTGAGTTGCTGCAGCCAGGCACCGGCCGGCGCGCCGTCGTAGGGTTTGGGCATCATTGCCAATTCGGCCAGTGCGGCCAGGCGCACCGGGTCAAGCGGTTGTTCAGCACGTACCACTGGGCGCTTGTCCGGAATAAAGCGCCGCAGCTTCCACAGGCCCAAACCGATCAGTGGCACCAATAGAAGCAGCAACCACCAACCCGGTGCCGGAGGCCAGAATTCAACCGGTGGCGGGGATATCAGTGGTTGCAGTTGATCAAGGCTGCTCATCGACCTTTCCCCGGTTTCTGTGGGTTCAGGTATTCGCGCAATTGCTCGACCATCTCGCTCTGAGTGCTCAACGGCATCATCAGCACCCGCAGTTTCTGCGCGAGCAACTCCCAGCGAGCGATGCGTGCTTCGGCCTGGGCCCGGTAAGCCTGGCGCAGGTCGAAATTCAGTGTATCGAGCTCCAGTTGTGCGCCATGCTCGGCGAAGCGTAAAAGGCCAGCAGCGGGCAGGGCGTGATCCAGCGGATCGGACACCGGCAGCAGCAGCAGGTCGCAATGGCGCGATAACAGGCTCAACTGTTGCTCGGCGCTTTCCGATAGCGCGCGTTCATCGCAAATCACAATGACAAGGCTGCCCGGACGTGACACCTCCCGCGCTCGGCGCAAGGCAATGCCAAAGGCGTCGCGGTCCGGCTCGCCTTCGGTGGTCAGCGACTGGTTGACCCGAACCAGCCGGTTGAGCAACTGCAGCAGGCTTTGCTTGCTGCGCCGAGGCTTGATTTCGTAGTGCACATTGTCGCCATACACCAGGCCGCCGACCCGGTCGTTGTGACCCAGGGCCGCCCAGCCGATCAGGCTCGCGGCCTGGGCGGCGAGCACCGACTTGAACATCAGGCCCGAGCCGAAAAACAGCCGGCGGCTTTGTTCGACCATGATGAAAATCGGCCGCTCACGTTCTTCGTGGAACAGTTTGGTGTGAGGTTCCTGGGTGCGCGCGGTCACGCGCCAGTCAATGGTGCGCACATCGTCGCCGGCTTGATAGACCCGTACCTGATCGAAGTCGACGCCACGCCCGCGCAATTTGGAATGGTGCAGGCCGATCAGCGGGCTGCGTTGGCTCGGCGTGGAGAACAGCTGCACTTCGCGCACGCGATGGCGCATCTCGATCAGGTCGGCGAGGCTGACACGGATGCCCGGCTCGGGCGGCAGGCTGGCGTTCATCGAGGTCAAGCGACGGCTACGACGTCGAGAATCCGCTGGACCACACGGTCCTGATCGATGCCAGCGGCTTCGGCTTCAAAGGACAGAATGATGCGATGGCGCAGCACGTCGAACAGCACGGCCTGGATGTCTTCCGGGCTGACGAAATCACGCCCGGCCAGCCAGGCGTGGGCGCGGGCACAGCGGTCCAGGGCAATCGAACCGCGGGGGCTGGCGCCGTAGGCGATCCACTCGGCCATCTCCGGATCGAATTTGGCCGGTGTGCGGGTGGCCATGACCAGTTGCACCAGGTATTCCTCCACGGCGTCGGCCATGTACAAACCGAGGATTTCCTTGCGTGCGACAAAAATCGTCTGTTGAGTAACCCGGCGCTCAGGCTTCGTTTCGCCGTTGAGCGCTTCGCCACGGGCCTGTTGCAGGATCTTGCGTTCAACCGTCGCGTCCGGGAAACCGATCTTCACGTGCATCAGGAAGCGGTCGAGCTGGGCTTCGGGCAGCGGGTAGGTGCCTTCTTGCTCGATCGGGTTCTGCGTGGCCATCACCAGGAATAGCGGCGACAGCTCATAGGTGCTGCGCCCGACACTGACTTGCCGCTCGCCCATGGCTTCGAGCAAGGCCGACTGAACCTTGGCCGGGGCACGGTTGATTTCGTCCGCCAACACCAGGTTGTGGAAGATCGGACCTTGCTGGAACACGAAGCTGCCGGTTTCCGGACGATAGATTTCCGTACCGGTAATGTCGGCCGGCAACAGGTCGGGGGTGAACTGGATGCGGTGGAACTGAGCTTCGATGCCTTCGGCAAGTTCTTTGATGGCCTTGGTCTTGGCCAGGCCAGGAGCACCCTCGACCAGCATGTGGCCGTCGGCGAGCAGGGCGATGAGCAAGCGCTCGATGAGCTTTTCCTGGCCGAGAATCTGCGTTGAAAGAAAGGTTCGCAGCGCCAGCAGCGCTTCACGATGTTCCATCGATGACTGTTCCTGCAAAAGGGTGGCCGAGGACGTTCGAAATACGCCAGGGCTGGGGGCGTTACTTTAATCCATCGCGGGGGGCGCCGACTAACGGCATTTTGCGCAAAGTGCGGGAATTGGTTGGCAATCGTTGTAGGAATTTTCTACAGGTCACAGGGTGGCGGTGTTCTCTCGGGCCTCTTCGCGAGCAAGCCCGCTCCCACAGTCGACCGTGTTCTTCCAGTAAGAATGCGATCAAATGTGGGAGCGGGCTTGCTCGCGAAGGCGTCAGTAGGTGCGCTGATATTCAGAGCTGGCGGATGTACGTCCCGGTGCCTTTAAGAATGTTCTGCAAGGTCTCTTCCACTTCGGCCAGATCTACCATATCAGCATCAAAGGTGATCTCCAGCACATCATCCCCATTCAGCGCATCAGCATCCGCCGCCGCAATTTCAATCTTCAGCAGAGAAGGGCCGAGGGTGACTTTCACGCCGTCCAGGGTCGAGGGTTCGCCGTCGAGGGTGATTTCCAGCTCGTCTTCATCCGGGTAGCGGCTCATCAGGAACATTTCGCCCTGGTCGCTGTGGCAGCAGAGCATGGCCATGTTGTCTTCTTCGTCGTCGCAAGGGTTGACGATCAAGAGGGCGGTTTTCATTTTCATGGGAAATTCCTGGCTCGACGGGCGTGGTAAACGCAGCAAAGGGCGATTCTGCCAGCCCGCGCACATTTCTGCTCGTCCGAGTGTCAAAGGATGTGTCGTGACCGAGCAAAGTGTTGCTGGTCATTTCTGGTACGGATGTCCCGTAAAACCGGACGGAAAACCGTCATTTTCCTGTGCGAATGCTAGTGTTGTTCGATGCGCCGCCCTCAAGCTGCGTACCGTTGACCGAATATGTCGCAGCACCGCAAGCACGGGCCTTGCCGCACTGGTTAAGCTGCGCAACGGATGAGCACCCGTAAAGACATTGCGCTGTCCGCAGCCCAGTCGTTTTTGCAGATGCCCATTCACGGAAGGTGAATGTGACCCGAGTGTCCCGTCCAGCTTCACCCACCTGTCACCCTGTTTCCTCTGCCCGAGAATCAGGAACGGGGTGACGGGTAGCCCCGAACAGGGGTTTTGCACGCGACGCTTCCATCAATAACAAGCCCAAGCGGAGTACCACAGATGGCGTTCTTCACCGCAGCCAGCAAAGCCGACTTCCAGCACCAACTGCAAGCGGCACTGGCGCAGCACATCAGTGAACAGGCACTGCCACAAGTGGCGCTGTTCGCTGAACAATTCTTCGGCATCATTTCCCTTGACGAGCTGACCCAGCGTCGGTTGTCCGACCTCGCTGGCTGCACCCTTTCTGCATGGCGCCTGCTTGAGCGCTTTGATCACGCGCAGCCGCAAGTGCGCGTCTACAACCCCGATTACGAACGCCACGGCTGGCAGTCGACCCACACCGCGGTCGAAGTGCTGCACCACGACCTGCCATTCCTGGTGGACTCGGTGCGTACCGAGCTGAACCGCCGCGGCTACAGCATCCATACCCTGCAAACCACCGTGCTGAGCGTGCGTCGTGGCAGCAAGGGCGAGTTGCTGGAAATCCTGCCTAAAGGCACCCAGGGCGACGACATTCAGCAAGAATCGCTGATGTACCTGGAAATCGACCGCTGCGCCAACACCGCCGAGCTCAATGTGCTGAGCAAAGAGCTGGAGCAGGTGCTCGGTGAAGTTCGCGTGGCCGTCGGCGATTTCGAGCCGATGAAGGCCAAGGTCCAGGACATCCTGACCAAGCTGGACAACAGCCAGTTCGCCGTCGATGGCGACGAGAAGAGCGAGATCAAGAGCTTCCTGGAATGGCTGGTGGGCAACCACTTCACCTTCCTCGGTTATGAAGAGTTCGTGGTCAGCGATGAAGCCGATGGCGGCCATATCGTCTACGACAAGGACTCCTTCCTCGGCCTGACCAAACTGCTGCGTGCCGGCCTGACCTACGATGACCTGCGCATCGAAGACTATGCCGTGAACTACCTGCGCGAACCGACCCTGCTGTCGTTCGCCAAGGCTTCGCACCCAAGCCGTGTCCATCGTCCGGCTTACCCGGATTTCGTGTCGATCCGTGAAGTTGACGCCGACGGCAAGGTCATCAAGGAATGCCGTTTCATGGGCCTGTACACCTCGTCGGTGTATGGCGAGAGCGTGCGGGTGATCCCGTACATCCGCCGCAAGGTCGAGGAAATCGAACACCGTTCCGGCTTCCAGGCCAAGGCTCACCTGGGCAAGGAACTGGCGCAGGTACTCGAAGTGCTGCCGCGCGACGATCTGTTCCAGACCCCGGTGGACGAGCTGTTCAGCACCGTGATGTCGATCGTGCAGATCCAGGAACGCAACAAGATTCGCGTGTTCCTGCGCAAAGACCCGTACGGCCGTTTCTGCTACTGCCTGGCCTACGTGCCGCGTGATATCTATTCCACCGAAGTGCGCCAGAAGATCCAGCAAGTGCTGATGGATCGCCTGAAAGCCTCGGACTGCGAGTTCTGGACCTTCTTCTCCGAGTCCGTGCTGGCCCGCGTGCAGCTGATCCTGCGCGTCGACCCGAAAAACCGCCTCGACATCGACCCGCTGCTGCTGGAAAAAGAAGTGGTGCAGGCCTGCCGCAGCTGGCAGGACGACTACGCCGCCCTGACCATTGAAAGCTTCGGTGAAGCCCACGGCACCAACGTGCTGGCCGACTTCCCGAAAGGCTTCCCGGCCGGTTACCGCGAGCGTTTCGCAGCCCACTCGGCTGTGGTCGACATGCAGCACCTGCTGAGCCTCAACGAAAAAAATCCGCTGGTGATGAGCTTCTACCAGCCGCTGGGCCAGGTGTCCGGCCAGCGCATGCTGCACTGCAAGCTGTACCACGCCGATACCCCGCTGGCGCTGTCCGACGTGCTGCCGATCCTGGAAAACCTCGGCCTGCGCGTGCTGGGTGAGTTCCCGTATCGCCTGCGCCACAACAGTGGCCGCGAGTTCTGGATTCACGATTTCGCGTTCACCGCCGCCGAAGGCCTGGAACTCGACATCCAGCAACTCAACGACACGCTGCAGGACGCCTTTGTCCACATCGTGCGTGGCGAAGCCGAGAACGACGCGTTCAACCGTCTGGTGCTGACCGCCGGCCTGCCATGGCGCGACGTGGCGCTGCTGCGTGCCTACGCCCGCTACATGAAACAGATCCGTCTGGGCTTCGACCTGGGCTACATCGCCAGCACCCTGAACAACCACACCGACATCGCTCGCGAGTTGACCCGGTTGTTCAAGACCCGTTTCTACCTGGCGCGCAAGCTGACCGGCGACGATCTGGACGACAAGCAGCAACGCCTGGAACACGCGATTCACAGCGCCCTGGACGACGTCCAGGTACTGAACGAAGACCGCATCCTGCGTCGCTACCTCGACCTGATCAAGGCCACTCTGCGCACCAACTTCTACCAGACCGATGCCAACGGCCATAACAAGTCGTACTTCAGCTTCAAGTTCAACCCGCACTTGATTCCCGAGCTGCCAAAGCCGGTACCGAAGTTCGAAATCTTCGTTTACTCGCCGCGCGTCGAAGGCGTGCACCTGCGCTTCGGCAACGTGGCTCGTGGCGGCCTGCGCTGGTCCGACCGTGAAGAAGACTTCCGTACCGAAGTCCTGGGCCTGGTAAAAGCCCAGCAAGTGAAGAACTCGGTGATCGTGCCGGTGGGTGCGAAGGGTGGCTTCCTGCCGCGTCGCCTGCCACTGGGCGGCAGCCGTGACGAGATCGCGGCCGAGGGCATCGCCTGCTACCGCATCTTCATTTCTGGCCTGTTGGACATCACCGACAACCTGAAAGACGGCGCCCTGGTGCCACCGGCCAACGTCGTGCGTCATGACCACGATGACCCGTACCTGGTAGTAGCGGCGGACAAGGGCACTGCGACCTTCTCCGACATCGCCAACGGCATCGCCATCGACTACGGCTTCTGGCTGGGTGACGCGTTTGCGTCCGGTGGTTCGGCCGGTTACGACCACAAGAAGATGGGCATCACCGCCAAGGGCGCGTGGGTCGGCGTACAGCGCCACTTCCGCGAGCGCGGCATCAATGTCCAGGAAGACAGCATCACCGTGGTCGGCGTCGGCGACATGGCCGGTGACGTGTTCGGTAACGGCTTGCTGATGTCCGACAAGCTGCAACTGGTCGCAGCGTTCAACCACCTGCACATCTTCATCGACCCGAACCCTGAGCCGGCGTCGAGCTTCGCCGAGCGTCAGCGCCTGTTCGACCTGCCGCGTTCGGCCTGGTCGGACTACGACACCAGCCTGATGTCCGAAGGTGGCGGCATCTTCTCCCGTAGCGCGAAGAGCATTGCGATTTCCCCGCAAATGCAGGAACGCTTCGACATCTCGGCCGACAAGCTGACCCCGACCGAACTGCTCAATGCCTTGCTCAAGGCACCGGTGGATCTGCTGTGGAACGGCGGTATCGGTACTTACGTCAAGGCCAGCAGCGAAACCCACGCCGATGTCGGCGACAAGGCCAACGATGCACTGCGCGTGAACGGCAACGAACTGCGCTGCAAAGTCGTGGGCGAGGGCGGTAACCTGGGCATGACCCAACTGGGTCGCGTCGAGTTCGGCCTCAATGGCGGCGGTTCCAACACCGACTTCATCGACAACGCCGGTGGTGTGGACTGCTCCGACCACGAAGTGAACATCAAGATCCTGCTGAACGAAGTGGTTCAGGCCGGCGACATGACCGACAAGCAACGCAACCAGTTGCTGGCGAGCATGACCGACGAAGTCGGTGGTCTGGTGCTGGGCAACAACTACAAGCAGACTCAGGCCCTGTCCCTGGCAGCCCGTCGCGCCTTGCCGCGGATTGCCGAATACAAGCGCCTGATGAACGACCTGGAAGGCCGCGGCAAGCTGGATCGCGCCATCGAGTTCCTGCCGGCCGAAGAAGCCATCAACGAGCGCATCGCGGCAGGCCATGGCCTGACCCGTGCCGAGCTGTCGGTGCTGATCTCGTACAGCAAGATCGACCTCAAGGAGCAGCTGCTGGGCTCCCTGGTGCCGGACGACGACTACCTGACCCGCGACATGGAAACCGCTTTCCCGCCAACGCTGGTGAGCAAGTTCTCCGCGGCCATGCGCCGTCACCGTCTGAAGCGCGAAATCGTCAGCACCCAGATCGCCAACGATCTGGTCAACCACATGGGCATCACTTTCGTTCAACGACTCAAAGAGTCGACCGGCATGAGCCCGGCGAACGTGGCCGGCGCCTACGTGATCGTGCGCGACATTTTCCACCTCCCGCACTGGTTCCGTCAGATCGAGAACCTGGACTACCAGGTCTCCGCCGACGTGCAACTGGAGCTGATGGACGAGCTGATGCGCCTGGGCCGTCGCGCTACGCGCTGGTTCCTGCGTGCCCGTCGCAACGAGCAGAACGCTGCCCGTGACGTAGCGCACTTCGGTCCGCATCTGAAGGAGTTGGGCCTCAAGCTCGACGAGTTGCTCAGTGGCGAGATCCGCGAAACCTGGCAGACCCGTTATCAGGCGTACGTCGAAGCCGGTGTGCCGGAGTTGCTGGCGCGCATGGTGGCTGGTACTTCGCACCTGTACACCCTGCTGCCGATCATCGAGGCTTCCGACGTGACTGGCCAGGATCCGGCCGAAGTGGCCAAGGCCTACTTCGCCGTAGGCAGTGCGCTGGACATCACCTGGTACATGCAACAGATCAGCGCTCTGCCGGTTGAAAACAACTGGCAGGCCCTGGCCCGTGAAGCGTTCCGTGATGATGTGGACTGGCAGCAACGTGCGATCACCATCTCGGTCCTGCAACAGGGCGACGGCACCCAGGACGTGGAAACACGCCTGTCGCTGTGGATGGCGCAGCACGAGAGCATGATCGAGCGCTGGCGCGTCATGCTGGTGGAAATCCGTGCCGCCAGCGGCACCGACTACGCCATGTACGCGGTGGCCAACCGCGAACTGCTGGACCTGGCGTTGAGCGGTCAAGCGGTAGTGCCTGCCGCTGTAGCCGCCGAGCTGGAACCGGCTGCCTGATCAGGCGCTGAATGAAAAAGCCCCGCATTGAGAGATGCGGGGCTTTTTTTGTTCAAGAGGTAGTGATTGGTTTGAGTGCAAGTCGCTACATCAAGGAAAAGCTGTTGAGCGTTGAGGTCAGACCGCATGTCTCTTGAGAATATTTAACTCGAATTTCACAATGTCTCCCGAGCGATCATTGAAAGTCGAGTAACGGTCCGTGTTCGTATTTATTTGTGTTCTGATGACCCCCGCATGACGGGCTTTCAAGTAAACGGTAGACGTGTCGGAGCTCAAATCACCGAGGGTGATGATGTTGTAATCAGCATCCAGCAAGTTGAATGACGTGGTGTTCCCTCCAGCGGGCGGAAGGGCCGCCAGAACGCCCTTGTCGTTTTTGCTGATGTACTGTTGATCATAGGGGTTGCTGACTATTTTCATATTGTAATAGTCGTCATAGCATTCGAAATGCACGACCACGGTATCTTTGGTTGGGATGGAACTACCAACGGGAACCATTTCGTTAGTGAAAGGATCACGAACAAATTTGGGGGCTCGACGATAGTCGTTTTGAGCCGTGATGATGTTTTTCGGCAACGCTTCGCTATTGAGAAGGGCCGGTAACATGAGTTCCTGGAGAAAGGTAATGGGACTGCCGTTGCAAGTAAGGTGTGCGATAAATGAGCGTTCTTCGTTTGTATTCATAAATAGTCCTTTATTTAATGTTTGTATTCCCTGAGTGGGCGCCCAGAATAATGTCGGCCAGATGAGTGGCGCTTTAATTAATTGTTTCGTATATTTTCGCAGGGCTAACTCGTGATTCCATGTCTGCATCTATGTGATCAGCCCCGTCGTTTGAAGAGCAAGGCTGATCATCATAACTGTGCGCTCAGAAGGTCTTGCGGTCTGTTGCGGTTTCAGTTGCCGAAAGGTTGTTCGACGGGTGGGTCATCATACTGTCAAGCGACTGATCAAACTTCTGCAGCGCCCGAACCTGCACATTCTGTTGCTCATTGATATCGGCAACGATCTCTTCACTGCGCTTGTAGTCGGCCCATACCGGACTCAGCGCTTTGGCGTCATGACCTTGTGCCGTTGCGATGTAGTTGAAGTTGCGATCATAGAAGTCCGCGCTAACTTTGGACTCGACATCCGAGCTGCGTGAGGTGATCAACTGGCTGCGGCTGTCGACGATGGCCACCACATCCGGTTTCGCAGCCCTGAGGCTTTGCATGTCCGGGTAAACGGTCACTGAACCAAACTGGCGTTGCAGCGAAGCCTTGACCCAGTCCACTGCCAGATCGGGTTTTGAGGTGGCGACATAGGCATCGTGAATCGGTTGTACCAGCAGGCTCTGGCCGAAACCGGTGCCGGCGTTGGCCTGGTAGTCCTGAAGATAGGCACGGTTGGCCTGGGTGTTGCGACTGTACACGACGCCCAGCGACACCTGGTTGCCGTTGGGAATGCGGGTCGCGTTGCTGCGGCCCACCGGTTCGGTGAAGACTCCGTCCAGTGAAGATACCGCGGAAGGTGCTGTGGGAATCGAGCAGCCAGCCAAGAGAGCGGTCATCGTCAACGTACTGACAAGCGCAAGTTTCATGGTGTTTCTCCAGTGAAACAACTTGGTCGAAAGTTGAAGTTGCCGGCGATCTGCCGGCGGTGACTCAAGACTAAACCCTGGATGATTTATTTAAATAGCCAATATCCTCACTTGTCAGGTGAGCAATAGTTTTGTTTGGTTTAAAGGTCTTCGGTTAATTGCGTGAGGAAATAAAAAGGCCCGAATTCGCGATTCGAGCCTTTTTATTTATAGCTGTACGTGCAGCCATTAGTGTTCCAGTGGGATCAACACTTTCTCGTCCGGGGCCAATACCATGAACACCAGCAACTTGGCCGGCTGGGTTGCGCTGGCGTTTTTCGACACCATGTGTTCCGAACCCGCCGGCTCATACCAGAACTCTCCAGGCTTGTAGGTTTTCGCCGGCTGGCCCTTCACCTGGGAGGTGATTTCTCCGGAAAGGACATAGGCCATGGTGGTGCCATCGTGTCTATGGGCGACGGAAGACTGACCGGGTTGGTAATCGACTTCGATCATCAGCGCTTTCTTGCCGGGTACGTTCTTCAGTATTTCCTCCTGCAAGACGGTGACCTTTTCCGAGGGGTCATGGGCAAAGGCCGATGCGCAAAACATCAGGGCCAGGGCGGCAAGGGGGGTAGCACAGAAGCGCAACATGTTCATGGTTCTTTACCTGCGGTGGTTGGTTGTTGCAAACCACAGTAGTGCGCAAGCTGTAGAGGTTAAACAGCCAATATTCTGGAAGGCGAGGGGACCAATTGCAGAAGGGCCAACGGAGAAAAAATGATGGTGAGGGAGCAAGCTCCCTCACCACAGGAAATGGTTAAACGATCGGAAAACTGTTGAAGTCCACGGCATTGGCCAGTTGGCTATCGATCAGGCTGATAAAACCCTGGACCTCGGGGCAGTTGAAATGCGACCGCATGGCCGCTTCCGATTGCCAGTGGGCGCTAACGGTCCAGCGATTGGTGTCCTCGGGGCAGCGGTCGACCATATAGGATTCGCAGCCGGGAAGTTCACGCAGGGTTTCGACAATCTTCTGCAGTTGCTTGCCCAGTTCATCCGAGCGGCCGGCGGCGGCCTGTACCTGTACGGTATTGATCACTTCATGGGACATTGCTCACACTCCTGAATCAGGCCGGACGAATCCTGCTCATTGAGGGATAACGCCTATGCAGGATAGGCCCGGCCCCCGGGACCGCCAATAGCCAATCGCCGGATAAAACCGCAGGCCAATCCGTCAGGCCACCTGCTGCAGGATGTCGCGCAAACGGTCCAGGGCGATGTCGATGTCGAGGGTTTCGATGGCGCCAAAACCGAAGAAAAGCCCGGTCCTGGGCGCTTGCTGATAGAAAAAGCTGTCGATGGCATAGAGCCCGACTTCGACTTTTTTCGCCAGTTCGATCACCAATGGAATATCCATCGGCACTTTGCACATCACCACCATGTGGAAACCGGCGGTGGACGGCACCGCCTCCAGCCAGGGCGAAAGATCGCCCGCCATGCGCGTCAGGATCCGCTCGCGGCGCCCGGCATAGATCCCATGACAGCGCCGGATGTGCTTGAGCAGGCAGCCTTCGGCGATGAACTTGGCCAGCGCCCATTGCGGCAGGGTCGAGGTGTGCAGGTCGGTGAGCTGTTTGGCGCGCACCACGGCCTCGAGGATCGCTGGCGGCAGGATCGCATAACCGAGCCGCAGTTCCGGCAACAGGGTTTTGGAGAACGTCCCGACGTACGCGACGATCCCCCGTTCATCCATGCTTTGCAGGGAATCGGTGGGGCGGCCTTCATAGCGGAATTCGCTGTCGTAGTCGTCCTCGATGATGATCGCGCCCAACTCATGGGCCTTGACCAGCAGTGCTTCCCGGCGCGCCTGGCTCATGGGCATGCCCAGCGGGAACTGGTGCGACGGGGTGACATAGATCAGGCGCGTGCCGCGAGGAATCCGGTCCACCACAATGCCTTCGGCGTCAACCGGCACGCCAATCACCGTGGCGCCATGGGTGCCGAACAGCAGGCGTGCCGGCGGGTAACCGGGGTCCTCCATGGCGACCAGGCTGCCCGGACTGATCAGCACCCGGGCAATCAGGTCCAGCGCCTGCTGCGCACCGTTGCACACCACTACATCCTCATCCTGACAATTGACCCCGCGGGAGAACGCGATGTGCTGCGCAATGGCATTACGCAGCGCCGGCAAGCCCTCGGGCAGGCTATACAAGCCCTTGGAGCCGGCAATCTGGCGCAGTGCATGGGAGGTGCAGCGCCGCCAGTCATCCTGGGGAAACTGGCCCTTGCTGGTGGCACCGCCAATGAAGTCGTAGCGCAGCGAGCCTTCCAGGGTCGGATGACGCAGAAACACCGGCAGGTTGCGCCAGGACTCGATCACCTCGAAGCCGCCTAGCTCGGTATGGCTCTGTTTACGCTGCACCTTCGACGAGCGCGCGTTGACGTAGGTACCTTTGCCGACCACCCCGGTGAGGAAGTTTTCGTAGGTCAGTTGGGCGTAAGTGTCGGAAATGGTCTTGCGCGAAATGCCCAGTTGTTCGGCCAGCAAGCGGCTGGGCGGCAGTTGCGTCCCGGCGGCCAGGCGACCGGACTCGATGGCGCTGCGCAGTTGGTTGTACAGCTGACTGGCCAGGTCCTTGCGGCCGTTGATGACAACATGTAGTTCCATACCGGCGAGGCTCCGGGGCTGTTGAGGCGCGTGTGCGTCGCGCAAGATTACCCCTATACGCTTGTGGTACAGAAGTTGCGCAGTGGAAAAACCGTCGATTGGTCTGGCGGCGATGGTCCCCGGGGAAATCGCCTGATTGGATCTGTCATGCCGGCGCGGCAGCGACTACCGTGAAGATCACCTCACGCCTGCACGAGATCGCTCCATGAACCCACGTCTGGATTACTACAGCGCGTCCCCCAAGGCGATGAAAGCCATGATCGCCATGGAGGCCCTGACCAGCAGCCTGAGCATCGAGCAGGGCCTGCTGCACCTGATCAAGATTCGTGCTTCGCAGCTCAATGGCTGTGCATTTTGTACCGACATGCACTCGGTGGATGCACGGCGCCTGGGCGAAAGCGACCGGCGTCTGTATTCCATTGTGGTCTGGCGCGACAGCAACTTTTTCAACCCCCGGGAAAGAGCCGCGCTGGCCTGGACCGAGGCGGTCACCTTGCTCTCCGAAAGCCACGTGCCGGACGATGTCTACGCCCAGACCCGGGAGCAGTTCAGCGAAAGCGAAATGGTCGACCTGACCATCGCCGTCACCACCATCAACAGCTGGAATCGCCTGGCCGTGAGCTTTCGGCAGACACCCAGCGCCTGAGGCATTGTCACAGCAGGTTCATGAAGGATCCGCAGGATGCAACTGTCAGTGTCAGATCGACAGGGAGTCCTCGATGTCATTCATGGAAGCCAGCGCCCACCAGGGGGCTGCGGAGTATCGTGTAGCTATCGATAAAAACGCGTCCTGGCGCCAGTTGGCGGCGTCTATCGAACCCGAACTGGCGCTGTGTTTCACCGTCAGCGCCCGTTGCGGTTGCTTCATGCAGGCCGCCCGCAGTCTCAACATCAAGGCCACCCGCCTGCGCAGACAACTGGTGCTGCTGGAAGCGCAACTCCAGTGTTCGCTGTTCAACCCTTCCGACAATGGTTTCAGCCTCAGCCGTGATGGCTTGCGCTTGCACGCACAATTGATCGCCTTGGCCCATGAGCGCGATTTACCGGTGATCGAGCAGCCGTTGATTCGCCTGGCCGTGGCGGATTCGATCCTGCATGACATTCTCGGACGTGACCTGGTTGCACTGCTGCGGCGCAACGCCAGCGTGCGCCTGGACATCATCACGCTCGACAGCGAATTGGCATTGCAGGCAGTCAGCGCCGACGTGGTGGTGTGGCTGGGTGAGACCGGGTCGCCGTTACCGGGGCCGAGCTTTGCCATCACCGAACCCCGACGCCTGGCGCAACTCGATTACCTGCCGCACATTGCCAAGCGCTATTCGCGGGTTGCTTCCAGGCCGGAATGCCTGGATGACCTGGCCGATTTTCTCCTGGTGCAATGGCGGCAGGACATCCAGGTCGAAAGCTTCCGGCCATGGAATGCATTGGTGGATCAGCGCCTGGCCGGGGCGGTGCAGCTGCAATCCTGGGAGCTGATGCTGGAGATGATCCGTTGTAGTGCCTGCATCGGCCTGCTGCCACACTACATGAGCCACTTCGACCGCGGGCTGATTGCCTTGCCGGGCCTGTTTGGCCAGCCAATGCGGCGTCAGGTGTGGATGGCGGTCAATGCCGATTCCGGGGACGACGCGCAGGTACGGATGGTCGTCGAATTGATCGAAAACACCTTCAGCGAGCGCCGGGAGTGGTTCGAAAGCTGAGCGCTCCCACATTGGTTCTCGCCACACCCGAAGGTAGCGTTATAGAGTGAACGGCCATGTCTGCTTCAAGGATGATTCACCCATGCCAACCACCGAACCCGTCATCACCCTCGAACGCTTCAACGAATCCCATATCGAAGGCATTACGGCGCTGTACAACGATCCGGCAATCGCCCGTCAAACCCTGCAAATGCCGTTTCAGTCCAGCGAACTCTGGCGCAGTCGCCTGGCGCTGGATAACGAACGCTTGGTGAAAGTGGTGGCCCTGCATCAAGGTACGGTCGTCGGCAACATTGGCCTGGAGCAGTTCTCACGCATTCGTCGCAGCCATGCCGGCAGTTTCGGCATGGGCGTTGCGGTGGCGTGGCAGGGCAAGGGCGTAGGTTCGAAGCTGCTCGCAACGGCGCTGGATATCGCCGACAACTGGATGAATCTGCAGCGCATCGAACTTTCGGTGTATGCCGACAACGAAGCGGCCATTGCCCTGTACCGCAAGTTCGGCTTTGAAACCGAGGGTTTGTTCCGTGATTACGCCGTGCGCGACGGCGTTCTGGTGGATACCTTGAGCATGGCGCGCCTGCGTCGCAGGCCCAAGACCGGTTGAGTCAGTCGCCCAGGGCAGACGCCACCGCAGCTTGGTAGGCAGCTCGGTGGTTTCGAGCAAGGGCAGGGCACTGTGTTCGGGTTTGATCGGCAAGCCAATACCGTTCGCACTTTTAGTCGTACGCTGGCAACGCGCATCTGCCATTCTGAAAGTCCGCAGTACTGCTTCAACCAAAGGACCACCGCAATGGACGATGTACAGCAACTGGGCGAGATGCTTCGTCACTACGCAGAAAGCGAAGCGCACAAGAAACAGCTGTTCGAGTCGCAATCGGCACAATGGGCGACGCGCATTGCTGAACTGTTCGATCAGATCCAGCAGTGGCTGGAGCCGGTGCTGGTACCGCATCTGCTGGAAGTGAGCCGTGAGGCCTATGTCGCATCGGGGTCGAGCGTGCCAGTCGAGACATCGACGTTCAAGAGCGAAAAACTGTCCATTGTGATTGCTGGCAAGCCGGTGGAGTTCGTGCCGGATGTGATGGGTGTCGGCGGGCAGATTTCCGTTGCAGTGATGGGGTTTACCGCAGCGCGTTATGGCAGTGTGTCACTGGTGTGCGTGCCGCCGGCCACTGGCTGGCAGTGGCGCAAGACCAATGGCTTGAAGGACCCGGATACCTTTGAGTTCGATGCAAACTTTCTGGCGCAACAGCTGCAGAGCCTGATTCCCCGCGAGCGCAGCTGATTTCTTCTGTCAGGGCGACCCGCGTCTATCTGGACCATAGGCGCGGGCTCGCTGGCGCCAGCAGTTACTGTCGCACGTTCTGATACAGCATTAACCTTGAGGTTTCATGCATGGCGCGGGTCAACTGCACCAGGCGTTTGAACTCTTCAGGGTTTTGCTCCGCCACGTTGTCCAGAGGCGTTTTCGAGGCAAGGTCGTGGAGCGTTGGCGAGCTGCCGTCGTGCTCCATTTGCACCATGTAATGTTGAGTCACGCCGGCAATCAACGGGAACGTTCCCTCACGCAATACCAGCGGTACCACGCGTTCACCCTCGGGCGCTGGCTGCTGGATATCACGACCCATGCCGCTGTTGCGGAACTCAAGACCGGCCATGCCCGCCACCGTTGGCAGCAAGTCCACCAGGCCAACCGCCTCCTGGACCTTGCGCGTTCCGAGCAAGCCCGGGGCGTGGATGATCATCGGCACCGCATTGCTTTCCAGGCCCAGTTGCTCATAGGCAGGGGCCAGGAAAGGGATTTGCGCGATACGGGTGTTATGGTCGCCAAACAGCACAAAAATGGTGTTGTCGTAGTAGCCGCCAGCCTTGGCGATTTCCATCAAGCGTCCGATGTTGAAGTCCAGCAGGCGCACGGCGTTGTATTGCTCGACACTGCGCGATCCTGCGGCCTGGACTTCCTCGAGGGTAGGGTGCTTGACCTCGAATCCATCATTGGTCTTGGGAATGGTGAAGGGACGATGGTTGCCGGCGGTCTGTACATACGCAAAGAACGGTTTGTCCTTGGGCAGTGCCTGCAGGAGCTGGTCGGTTTCCTTGAACAGGTCCAGATCGGAAATGCCCCAGACATCCACCACCGGGGATTTCCAGTCCCGCTCTTCGTACAAGCGAACGCCGTCGATGCTTTGCCGAATCAAGGCATTCATATTGGCCCAGCCGGAGTTGCCGCCGATGGTGTAGATCTTCTCGTAGCCGGTGAAGGCATTGACCAGGGAGTGCTGTCGGGTGATCAACGGGTTACGCGTCGCAGTCTCCTGACGCGTGACGTCCGGGACCCCGGAAATACTGGCCCATACGGTTTTTGCGGTGCCTGTCACCGGCACATAGAAGTGCTCGAAGAACCAGCTCTGCGTGGCCAGGCGATCGAGATTGGGTGTCGGATTGATCGGGTTGCCGTAAGCCCCGACGGCACTGGTGCCCAGGGATTCAAGCATGACAAACATCACGTTCGGCGGTCGTGATCCCGGTACTTTGTAGGGTTGTGGTGCCTGGTGGCGAACAAAATTAAGAGTTTGCGGATCGGGCTGGTCAACGCCCAGGTAGTTGGCCATGACTGAATAGTGCTCGCGCACCTGCGCTTCGTCATAGCGCGACTGGCCGACCTTGAGCGTGTCATAGAGGAATATCACCGGGTTGAGCCCCAGTGCGGCAGTCTGGTTATTGCCCGAGAAGAAGGCATCGCTCCAGCGCAATGGCACTGGGTTTTCCAGGTTCATGTTCTCGACACGGCCTAAAATGCCCAGCAATACCACCATGACCATCAACGCGCCGCCCCATGTGGCAGAGAGCGGGTGAATCGGTTTGCGAGGGCGGTCCAGCGTCACTCGTTCCAGACGCACCAGGGCCAGTGCCACCAACACTACCGTTGCCAGCCAACCCAGAGAAATCCAGATGACCGGGTAGGTCTGCCAGACCATGTCACGGGATATTTGTGCATCCTCGATGAAGCGCAATACCGTGGCGTTGATCCTCACGCCCAGGTACGCGTAATGCCCGAAATCGATGATGTAGATCAGCAGCAGGGCACCTGGAACCGCGAAAATATAAAGGCGTGCGATCCAGCGCAGCAAGCGGCTTGTGATGAGGTTCCAGCGAGGAATCCAGGCCAGCAAAGCCAACGGCAGCATTACCAGAATGGCCAGGCGCAGATCGAAACGAAAGCCGATGCCCAGGGTTTCCCGTACGGTCTTGTCGTCGATCAGGGCATTAGCGTCGAAACCGGAGTAGCCGAAAAAGAACACCACCCGTAGCAGAGCAAACAACGCAAACAGAATCGCTGTTGCGCCTAGCCAATAGTGCAAACGTCTCGATTGCAGCCAACCCATCCAAGTTCCCCTGTTAAATATGTCGTTGAAGCTCAAACGGATCTGGATACGTTACACACTGGGCTGAGTTGTTTGCTCAGGTAACCATACGTCCAGCGTGTGAAAAGCATCAGAAGTGCCGCGCAGCAAAACAGACCCAGAAGCGGATCAATCAGGTAATCCCAATAGTTTTGCGAAGGTTTTATCCCGGTGATAAAGGCCAGGGTCGCGCTGGCCAGCATCACGACGGCCAGGCTGTTGCGCAGGTAAAACAGGCCCAGAGTGAGCAGTGCGAAGAAAATCAACATCGGGCGCGGGTTGTATCCAAGCCGATAAGGATCCAGATCGCTCAGACCAAGGGTTGCCGGGTACAGCACCAGGGCCAATAGGGCGAACATGATCAGAATGCAGGTTTTACCCTGCCGCGCAGGCGACAGGAAGCCCAGCCGACGTAAACAGCCCCATGCCATGAACACCAGTGACGTGATCGCAAGGTCATCGATGTGGCTGCGCAAATACGTGGCCAACGACAACCCATCCAGTGGTATGAAGCCGGCGGCCAGCAAGGCGGCAAGCAGAGCGATACGCCAGTTCCTGTTCAAACCGAAAGACGGCAGCACGAGGAAGATGATCATCGCGAAGCTGACATGGGCTTGCCAAAGGTTAATCATTTGAGTCGCTCGGACAGCCACGCATCGTTGAAAGCAACGTGCTTGATGAAAGTGTTGTTCCAGGAATAAACCAGGTGATACATGCCGTCCGGGCTGCGGATGAAATATGGATATTCATATTCAAACTCGCAGCCTCGGGGGTTACAGACACGTGTGTCGAGATTCTTCAGGAATTGCGCCTCCAGCGGTTGGCGGAGCGCGCCACTGGAACCGCGGAACTCATTGCCTATGATTTTTTTGTAGGCCAGGGGTGAAAACGGATCGCCTTCCGGATCAGGTGATTTGTCCAGGTCACGCAACGAGCGCCAATCGTCCATTTTTTCGTCGGTACCATAGAGGCTCAGCTTGAAGCGCCCCTCTTGCAGGTCATTGAGCGCTACCAGCAACCCATGCTCGGGGGTTGCGACGGCCGCCAGCGAGGAATTGGGATTCGATGGGTCGAGCGGATAAGGTTCACTCCAGGTTTGTCCGGCATCTTCAGTGCGGGTCGCCAGAACACGGTGGTGGGTGTTGCCGGCATATCGCAACAAGGCGATGCCGCGCTGCCCATCCAGCGGTACCACCGTGGGTTGCAATGAGTTCTTGCCGTGGCTGATGCGGTATTTGTCGATCACATCACCGTCTGCGCTCAAGTAGAGGTATTCGGCAAACTTGCCCAGGAATTCGTGGTAGACCGGTAAACCGATGGAACCGTCGGCATGAAACACGGGTGCGGATCGGACCAGGGTGCTGATGTTCAGAAAGGGGGACGTGATCAGTTGGCGCGGAGCGGACCAATTTTCACCGAAGTCGTCGGAAACCATCACGTTGACTGCACTGCCGGCCCAGCCGCCCATGGACACGGATACGTAGAACAACCACAGGCGTTGATCCGGTGCCAGTGCAATCACCGGATTGCCCAGCTTGCGGATGTATCTTTGGGTGCCCTGTTGGGTCGAGCTCCGAGTCGCCAATACCTGTTCAGCACCCCATTCGCCGGTTTTTACGTCGAAGCGGGCGGAACGCACCTGCACATCGGCTGCGCCTTCGCGAGAGCCAGCGAACCAGGCTGTCATCAAGCTACCGTCAGGCAAGGCTGTTACGGCCGAGGAGTGCACGAAGTCCACCAGCCCGGACGAGGCGAAACGGCTGGTATAAATGGGCCTGGCCACTTGATCGGTCACAGCCTTCACTGGATTCACCGCAAAGGATGAATGCGTGTGGCCAGGATTGAGCAACCATGCGGTCACAAAGAGGCAGGACAGTGCGAGATAAACACAGAGGGCAGGAATACTGGGTAGCTTGATGCGCATGTGAGGCTAGGCATCTCTTGGCCCGATCGAGGGCCATAACTTATCACCTATAGTTGCAAGACCGGTTTTTTGCAAATGAAGTATTTGTAAGTAAATGTGTTTGCAGTGTCGCCGCTGTTGAAAAAGTCGACCCGGTGAAGTGGGGAATTGATCGAATCCAGGCGTATATTGATAGTGTCGATCCAGACAGTTGAGGCGATAGTAAATCGTCGGTGGTGTGACAGGCCAGTGCGCTGGGGGAGCCAGATATCCCGGAACGTTTGGAGGTGTTACATGAGCCAGTATCAACGACTTTTTCTGATAGTCGGTCCAGCCATGCGCCACACCCCGGCGTTGGAGCGAGCCGTCGCCATTGCCGAGGCCACTGGCGCTGCGCTGCACATCACGGTGTTTATCGAAGATTCCAACCTGATGGGTTTGATGAGCGCAGGTGCACGTTTTCGTGAGGCCTGTCAGCAAGAGAATGAAAAGTGGCTGAAGGATGAGGCCGATCTTATCCGCGGGCGCGGGGTCACGGTGAGTACTGAAGTGCTTGTTACGCGAACCGCGCTGCAAGAAATACTTCAGCACGTGGCAGAAATGCAGCCGGATCTGGTGATCAAGGACGTGCACCACGAGTCAGCGCTCAAACGCGTTTTCATTACGCCTCTGGATTGGCACCTGTTGCGCGAATGTCCGGTGGCTGTGCATCTGGTCAGCGAAGTCAGGTGCCCACTTCCGCGGGTGGTAGTGGCGGCAGTCGATCCGTCACAACCCGAGACTCAGATCACCGGCATCAACGACCGCATCATCCAGGCGGCGAACGGATTGTCGATGCAATGCAGCGCGGAGCTGCATCTGCTGCATGCCTACGATCTATCGCAGACACATATATCCGACGCAGGTGCTGGTGCAGTGACGATGCTGGGCTTCAGCAGCGATGTGCGCAAGTCACTGCAAAAGTCATTTATCGCACTGGCCGACCACTACGGCGTGCCCAATGAGCGACAACACTTCGTTGAAGGGCCGCCTGGCAAAGCGCTGGCCGACTTTGCAGCGCATCACCGGGCCGATGTGATCGTCATGGGAAATGCACATCGCAAGGGACTGGGCAAATGGGTGGGCAGTACGACGGAGCATGTCCTGTATCAAGCGCCCTGCAACATTTTCGCCGTTGCGGGATCTGCGGATCAGTGAATGGATTGGCTATTACGCAGCCAGATGACTCGCTCCTACAGCGATCACATTGATTTCGCAGGAGCGAGGCTTGCTCGTGAGAGGCCTTCGAGTCAGCCCTCGGTCATTTCAACGCCGGATCCCCCATGTTCATTTTCTTCCAGCCCTGCAACAGCACTTGCGCCTTGGGCTCCTGGCCGTTGTCCAGGTAGTACTGGATCAACGACAAGCGGGCATTGCGGTTGGCCGGTTGTTCTTTCAACAGCCGTTCCAGTTCTGCGCACGCCTGGTCAATCTTGCCGCTGTCATGCAGGGCCACCGCCAGCACATAACCGAACTGTCCGCTCTGTGGCTCCAGTTGCGCGGCCTTGCGCAGGTACGGCATGGCTTGAGCGGCCTGGCCCGCACGAATCAGCGCCAGGCCCTGGGTGTGTTGCAGCAGGCCTGAGTCGGGGTGGTCCTTGAGGCTTTGCGCCAGCAGGGCATGGGCTTCCTGGCTGCGACCGTTGGCCTCCAGCCATTGCACCAGGGTGACCAACGCCGGGTAGAAATCCGGATCGCGCTGCAGCGCGGTACGCAGCAGGGCTTCGACTTCCGTGCTGCGGCCATCGGCCTGATAGAGCATGGCCAGGTTCAGGTTGGCCTCGGCACGCTCGGCCAGGCTCTTTTGCACCGCTTCGTACTCGGCAATGGCGGCATTCCAGCTGTCCTGGGCGGTGCCCAGGCCATTGCGTGCCACGCTCAGCAGGTCCCGGGCGACGGCGATGCGTACAGCCCGCACCGGGTCGTTCAACAACGGCGTCAGCAACGGTGCGCGCTCCGCTGGCGGCAGGAACGCGCTGACCGCTCGCACCGCGCTCTCGCGGACTTGCGGCGCCGGATTGCTCAGGTCCTTGGTGGCCAGTTTCAACGCCTGTTCGCTCGGGTATGCCGGCAGTTCGGCCAGCAGCGTCGCCCGTTGAATCGCCGGCAGGTTGCTGCGTTGCAATTGCTCGAACAATGCCTGCGCAGCGCCGGCCTGACCGTTGCGAATCAGCCACAGGCTTTCGTCGTAGCGAGGGGCCTGTACCGCGCTGGCGTTGGCGGTGTTCCACAGCTTGAACTGCTCGGTGACCTTGTCGCCGGCCTTGCCTTGGTGACAGGTCAGGCAGGCGTCAGGCGTCCCCAGTTTTTTCGCCCGCTCGGGGTTGGGGATGCTGAAACTGTGGTCGTGCCGGAAGTCGTTGCCCATGTAGAACTTGCCGGGCATGTGGCAATCCACGCACTGCGAACCCGGTTGGCCCATGGTGTGGCGAGTGTGTTCGACGGAATCGTAGTTTTTCGCTTGCAGGCCCTTGCCGTCGACGCCCTCCGCATTGGTTTTGCCAGCGGTGTTGTGGCATTGCAGGCAAACCCCATTGCCTGGCGCCTTTAGCTGCGTGCTGTGGGGGTTGTGGCAGTTGCTGCAGCGCACGCCCTTTTCGGACATTTTGCTCTGGGCAAAGGAGCCGTGTTCGAACACTTCGTCCTTGATCTTGCCGTCCAGCGCGTACAGTTCGCGAGTCAGGACGCTCGGCAGGTAGTCGTCCATCAGCCGCTTGCCGCCCGTGTAGCCATCGTCCAGGGGCGCGCGGCGCGAGTGGCAGCGGGCGCAGGTTTCGATTTCGACGGTGGCGTTCTTGTCCTTGAGATCGACGGCAAAGCCAGCATGGATCAGGTCGGTTTTCTTCGCCGTCCAATCCAGGTGATTGGACGCCGGGCCATGGCAGGCCTGGCAGCCGACGCCGAGGCTGTTCCAGTGGCTGTCGAAGGTGTTTTTCGCGGCATCGAAATTGCGCTTGTAACCGGTGGTGTGGCACTCGACGCACATGAAGTTGGCGTTCTGGCTCGGCTTGCTCCAGTGCAGCGGGTTCTTGAAGGTGACGCCCTGGCCCGGATAGAGGTGAAACCAGCGATGCTTCTCGGTATCCCAGGCCACGGCGAGGGCCTGCAAGCGACCTTCGCCGACCTCGATCAGGTATTGCTGCAAGGGGGCGATGCCAAAGGTGTAGGCCACCTTGAAATCGGCATTCTTGCCATCGATTCCCGGCGTGTTGACCCAGAATTCGTCGCCTTTGCGCGAGAACACCGTGGTCTCTTTTTCGGCCTTGAAGATGACGTTGTTGAAGTCGCCGAGCAGGGTGTCCGCGTTGGCTTGCTGCATCGCCAGTTGGTGATGGGAGCCTTGCCAGTCCTTGACCTGCTCGCCGTGGCAACCCTGGCATTGTTGCTCATCGACCATTTTCGCCGGCGCGACAGCGACCGGTTGCGGTTTGGCCGGTTGCACGGCAGGGGCGCTGACGGGGACTGGCTTGAGCGGCGTCGGTGTACTGCCCAGCAAAAACCAGCCAATACCCGCCACGGCCAGCAGCAAGATGCCGATGGTGACAGGGAATAGGTAACGATTGATCAGGGTCGGTTGCGAATCAGGGTTTGGGGGTGCACCTTTATTTTTATGTTTCGGCATTACGACTTCCATGGTCCAGGTGCGTTTGCCTTGCGGCGCGTGATGAAGCTTGATGCAGCTTTGTCGGATGGTCGGCGTGTGTCAAATAACATTGTTTCGAGGCTGATGGCCCCTTCGCGAGCAAGCCCGCTCCCACACTGGATCTGTGAGCGCCACAAGTCCCCTGTGGGAGCGGGCTTGCCCGCGAAGGCGATCTATCAGGCGCCACATCACTCCCCGACAAACCACCGGTAATACGGATTCCCGGAATCCCCGCGCATCACCTCGCGCATATCCCTGGCCCAAGCGTCACGGTTTCCGTCGTAGGCATGCAGGCTCGCGCGATAGAACTGCATGAGGCGTTGTTGCTGGGTGTTCATGCGCTCGATGAACCCGGCGTCGGCGTTCAACACGGCTGGCGGCTGGTGCAAGTCGAGCAGGGCCGGCAGCACGCGGCTGATCTCTTTTGAACGAACCCAGGGCGCGTATTCGATCCTGGGCTGATCGTCCGTCACCGGTTGCGCATCGCCAGCGAAGCGTTCAAGCCCCGCACGGTCAGTCACCCAGGTGGCGAGCAATGCCGCGGCCGAACCGACGCCGACATCCTGCAAGGTGCTGCGAACGCTGTCCTGCTGGAAGCGCGCGTTGATCTTCGCCGCATCCAGTTCAATCGGCTCCATCGAGCCTACCAGCAGCATCTCGTGGAATTCGCTGGTCCACAGGGTCGCGTACGGGAACACGTCGAGGAAGCTGCGCACCAGTGAGCGCGAGTCGTCGATGTTCTGCGTCGGCAGCGGCAGCCATTGGGCGACCAGGCCTTGTTGGTGCAAACGGCTGGCGGCCAGTTGGTAGAAGTCCCGGGAATACAGGTTGACCACGCCGGCAGCGGAGGGCGGAGGCGGCTCGAGGGTGATCAGGTCGTAGCGCTGCGGATTGCGCAGCAGTTCCTGGCGACCGTCACGCAAGCGCACATCGACGCCCGGATCGGCCGCGGCATTGAAATTGCCCTTGAACAAGGGGGCCGCCTTGACCACCGAAGGCAGCAGTTCGGCGACCACGCGATGTTCCAGGCCGGGATAGCGGGTCAGGGCGCCCGCGGTGATGCCGGTACCGAAACCGATCACCAGTGCCGAGCGCGGCTCACCGTTGTGGATCAACAGGGGCAGCAACGCCTGGATCCGCATGTAGCGCAGGGACGGCATGGCGTCGCCGGTATTGGACACGCCTTGAATGTACAAACGCTGGAACGCTCTTTCGCCCTTGCCCTGGGTGACCACGGCGACGGTCCCGCCACGGCCTTCTTCGTAGAACGTCAGCGTGCCATTGCGCGCACCCGGCAGCAGGCTGGCGAGCTTGTTGACCGGCGTGAATACGGCGAGTGCCAGGGACACCAGCCCGATGGCAACCACCGCCTGACGCCGGCCTTTCTTCACCCCATGGCCCTTGCGCACGGCGAGGCAGGCGACAGCGGCGGCAATCATCGCCAGCAGGCCCAGGGTCCGTACCAGTCCCAGCATCGGGATCAGGACAAAGCCGCAGAGCATCACGCCGACAATCCCGCCAAGGGTATTGAACGCGACGACTTCGCCGACGTTGCGCCCCACCTGTTCGCCGCCGACACTCAAGCGCAGGGCCAACGGGAACGCAGCCCCCAGCAACAGGGTCGGTACAAACACGATGCTCAAGGCGGCCACCGCAAAGCGCGTGCTCATGCCCGCCAGTTCACTGCCGCCCAATGACAATACCCAGGATTCGGCCAGGGTCTGGGCGAGCACCAGCCAGCGTCCGAGCAACGCCACTTCCAGCAAGGCAATCGCTCCGGCTGCGGCAATCAGCAAACCGAACACGCCCCAGGGATCGCGCAGGCGATCGACCCGACGGGCCAGCAGCATGCTGCCCAGGAACAACCCGGTGAGGTAAGTCGCCAGCACCACGGCAAAGGCGTAGGTGCGAGTGCTCATGAATTGCACGATCGATTGCGACCACACCACTTCGTAGCCCAGGGCTACGCCACCGGCAATGGAGTACAGCCACAGGGCCAGGCGGTCGGGGGCTTTTTCACTGTGATGTTTCACCGGGGTATCGACGGGTGCCACGCGCTGGCGCTGGAACCACAAGGCTCCTGCGGCGGCCAGCAGGTTCAGCATGGCGGCGACCAGCGCGCTGCCGCGCACGCCGAGGGTGGCAATCAGCAAGAACGCAGCGAGCAGGGTGCCGGCAATGGCCCCGGCGGTGTTCGCCGCATACAGCTGCCCGCCAGCCTTGCCCAGGTGTTGCGGGTCAGTGGCCAGGGAGCGAACCAGCACCGGCAGGGTGCCGCCCATCAACAGCGCGGGAATACCCACCAGCGCAAACGGCAGTACCCAGGCCAGCAAACCCACGTGTTCTTCCAGCCAGGCAAAGGGGCTGGCCGCCAGGCTCATGGCGAAGGTCGCGCCGACACCGAGCACCGCCACCAGCACTTCCAGCCCGGCGTACAGCACAACCGGTTGCTGCATCCGGTCCGCCCAGCGCCCGAACAGCAAGCCACCCAGGGCCAGCCCGGCAAAGAACGCGCTGATCCCGGTGGTGATGGCATAGACCTCGACGCCCACCACCAGCGACAGCTGCTTGATCCACAGCACCTGGTACACCAGCGCGGCGGCGCCGGAGACAAACAGCAACAGGGCGGGGATCAACAGCGCCGGGGAGGCGACTTGAGGGGCAGGTATGGCCGACGACTTGCTGGCGACACGTGAGGTCATTGCGGATTGCCTTTCCAATTCAAGAAAACTGCGACTGTGCGGGCCTCTTCGCGGGCAAGTCGGAAACAGTACCGCTCGCCGGTGAAGGCGAGCGGTGGTCCAGCGGTCTTACTGTGCAGCTTTCATTTTTTCAGCGATTTTGGCGTCTACCGCAGCACGGATCTGGTCGATGCTGAAGCTGGCCGGTTTCTGGCTAGGTGGATAGTCGATGAAGGTTTGCAGGAATACCGCCGACTTGCCCACGGCAACCGCAGCCAGGTAGACGTTCTTGGTTTGCCAATCGTAATACTGATCGGAAACCACGTCGGCACGTTCATACGGGTCCATGCGCAGGTTGAAGATTTTCGGCACCCGCAGGCACACGAACGGTTCGCTCCAGACCTTGAACCCACCCGGTGCACGCTGCTCGCAGAACACCGCTTTCCAGTTGTCGAAACGCATGGAAACCAGCATGCCGTCGTCGTTGAAGTAGTAGAACTCCTTGCGCTCGCCTTTAGGCTGTTGGCCGGTCAGGTAAGGCATTTGGTTGTAGCCGTCCAGGTGAACCTTGAAATTGCTGCCGCCAGACGTTGGAGCCCAGCCCTTGAGCAGTTTGTCCTTCACCTCGGCATCACCTGCCGCCGCGAGCAAGGTCGGGAACCAGTCAAGCCCCGAGAACATCTCGTTGGACACTTCACCCGGCTTGATCTTGCCAGGCCAGCGAATCATCGCCGGCACCCGGTAGGCACCTTCCCAGTTGGAGTTCTTCTCGTTACGGAACGGCGTGGTCGCCGCGTCCGGCCAGGAGAACTGGTTCGGACCGTTGTCGGTGGTGTAGACGACGATGGTGTTGTCGGTGATTTTCAGGTCGTCGAGGGTTTTCAGCAGTTTGCCGACGTCGCCGTCGTGCTCGAGCATGCCGTCGGCGTAATCGTTGCCGGGCATGCCGCTCTGGCCCTTCATCGACTCGCGCACGTGGGTGAACAAGTGCATGCGGGTGGTGTTCATCCAGACGAAGAACGGTTTGTCCGCCTTGGCCTGTTTCTCGATGAACGCTTGTGCGGCGGCGGTGGTTTCGTCGTCGATGGTTTCCATGCGCTTGGTGTTCAGCGGGCCGGTGTCTTCGATCTTGCCGTCAGCGAAGCTGTGGATCACGCCACGCGGGGTGTTGGCCTTGACGAAGGCAGCGTCGTCCTTGGGCCAGTAAGGGCGCTCGGGTTCTTCTTCAGCGTTGAGGTGGTACAGGTTGCCGAAGAACTCGTCGAAACCGTGGTTGGTCGGCAGGTATTCATCCTTGTCGCCCAAGTGGTTCTTGCCGAACTGGCCGGTGGCGTAGCCCTGGGACTTGAGTGCCTGGGCAATGGTGATGTCACGCTTTTGCAAACCCACCGGAGCACCCGGGATGCCGACTTTCGACAAACCGGTGCGCAATGGTGTCTGGCCAGTGATAAACGATGACCGTCCGGCCGTGCAGCTGTTCTCCGCATAGTAGTCGGTGAACATCATGCCTTCTTTGGCGATGCGGTCGATGTTCGGAGTCTTGTAGCCGACCACGCCCATGGAATAGGCGCTGATGTTGGTCTGGCCGATATCGTCGCCGAAGATCACGAGAATGTTGGGTTTTTCGGCGGCCCCGGCAGTTGCCGAAATTGCCATGACCGACGCTGCCACAAGGGCGAGCTTCGGTATCCACTTACGTATGCGAGTCATCTGACTGGCTCCTTATGCTCACTTGCGTCGCGTACTGCGACAAACGTTTACTGCGGTCCTGCATTACGTCTTTTTTTATTGCACTTGCTCAGATGTGGCGGCATCGAACGGATAGATCCGACGCCATTCGGACGCCATGTCGACGACCGTCCAGCCGCGTTTGTCTGCTTCGTCCAGGGCCTTGTCCAGACGACCGATCTGTGACTGCCGGTCGTAAGCCCATTCGCGTTTGGCGTCGGTGTGATGCACCAGGCCCATGAAGCGTTTGCCCGGTCCGGCGGCAGTCCACTGGAGCATTTGCAGGTCGCCGTCGGAGTTGCCGAAGGCGAGGATTGGCCGACGACCGATCACCGCGTCGATGCTGACCGGTTTGCCCGGGCCATCGTCGTTGTGGGCCAGTTTCGGCGTGCGCAGGATCGACGCCTTGCCATCCTTGTAATCAAAGGTGGTAACGAAGGTCGTGCCGATAACCTGCTCGGGCGGAACGCCATAGACCTTCTCGGCGAAGGCGCGCATGAACCCGGTGTCACCGCCGGAGACGATGTAGGTCTTGAAGTCCTTGCCGCGCAGGTAGTCGAGCATCTCCAGCATCGGCTGGAAGATCATCTCGGTGTACGGCTTGCCGGTTTTCGGATGACGGGCCTGGGTCAGCCAGGTCTTGGCGTAGTCATCGAAGGCTTCGGTGGTCATCCCGGTGTGGGTGGCACCGAAAATTTTCATCATGCCCTCAAGGCCACTGGCAGCCAGGGCCTTGTGATCGTTTTCCAGCACCGCCTGGAACGGCTGGGTGGTTTTCCATTCCGGGTGTTGCGGCGCGGTGCGCTTGACTTCCTCCAGGGCGAACAGCAACTCGAAGTACATCGGCTGCTCGCTCCATAAGGTGCCGTCGTTATCGAACACGGCAATGCGCTCCTCGGGCTTGACGAAGTCCTTGCTGTTTTGATCGGTGACTGTCTGCACGAATTCGATGATCTGCTTTTTCGACGGCCCGTCGTTCCAGGAGGGCAACGGTTCGGCGGCCTGCACCAGCAGCGGCAGGCTCAAGGCCAGAGTCAACAGGAAGCTGAATGCGCGATGATGGCGTAGCGATATCGGATTCGTCATGGGAAGTCCTTCTCGTGAACGGGGTTGAGCGGGTGAAGTGCAGAAGAGACTGATTCTCTGTTGCGCCCGGCCTGACTATGCAGCGTAGACAAGGATTCCCCGATTTGGCGCAGGGCCTGCTCTTTGTCCGGTTCGCGGCCATAACAGTCGCGCAGGAAGGTTTGCAGGCGCGGGCCGAGGCCGGTCAGTTTCAGGCCGTGGCGGCTGCGCCGGGTCCACAGGTACAGGGCGCTGAGTTGCGCCGGTTTGCCTTCGATTTGTGCCGGGATCTGCCGCCACGCGTAGTCGGCGGACTCGAGCCAGGCGGCGTGTCGGGCGCGGCGTCGGGCTTGCCACTTGAGGTGCGCGCGGCGTACGAGCGGGCGACTGAACCAGCCGAGTGCCACCACCGCCAACACCAGTGCCAATAGTCCGAACCAGTGCCCGGAAAGGTGCAGGCGATTCTGCTGGCCGAGTTTTTTCAGGTCTTCGGTGATTGAAAACACCGGCTTGTAGGCGCTGTTGGCCGCCGCGTCGAAGGTCACGGCAGGCACCCTGGCCGTGCGGGTTTGCTGGCTGCCGGCATCCCACCATTTCAGTTCGACGGATGGCAGGCTGTAGTGGCCTTCCTGGTCGATTTGGTAGGTCACGCTGTCGATGCGCTGGCCGCCATTGAAGTTGCCGCGACCGTCATCCAGATTGCGGATTTGCGGTGCTTTCGGGTAGCGGCTCAGGCCCTTGATGTCGTCCAGCGTCGGTGTCGGCAGTGACATGCCCAGGGCACCGTCGGCCTGCAAGGTCAGTTCCCGGGTGATGCTGTCACCGACCTTCAGCGGCGTGGCCGAATTGAGGGTCTTCTGGGTAAACCGCATCCCTTGGGCCACCAGCACCGCCTCACCGGGCTGGAACCCCGGTGGTTGTGCGGCGTTGAAATGCAAAGGCTGGCTCTGGGCGCTGAGTGCGTGGCTGGCCTGACCCGGTGTGGCTTGTACCGTCAGTGCTGGAATGTCGAAGCCCTGGGCCAGGTTCGGGGTGATCAGGTAGCTGTAGCGCATGCCGCTGAAGGATTGGCCGTCGAAGGTCTGGTTGATGTGCTGGGCATGGCCGTCCGGTGGCATCACCAATGCGCCGGGCAGTTTCAGGTCGGGCAGGGTGGGAGCGCTGGTGAACCAGGTGTCGGTGAAGACATCGAGTTGCAACTCGACCAGGCTGCCGACCATGACCTGGGTGGCGGGTTGCAGGCTGGCCCGGACTTTCAGTTGAGGGTCGGCGGCGAATGTGTTGAGGCTGACCAGGCCAATGAGCAGGGCGCCGAGTGTTGTGGTGATTGATCGGGCCCTTTCGCGAGCAAGCCCGCTCCCACACTGGATTTGTGTGCACAACAAGTCCCCTGTGGGAGCGGGCTTGTCTCCGGGCGGCGATCCGACGAAGGCCGCGACACGGTCTACCAGACTGTATGTCATGGCTTGGCCCCCGCCTGATCCTGCAGACTGAATTTCTGCTTGAGGAATTTCGCCGGCGATGTGGTCAGGTTCTGCAACCATTGCTCATCCGAGGCCGCTTGCTGGGTCTCGACCTTTTTGCTTTGGCCTTTACCCGGCGCCTTGTCCATCTTGATTTCGTCGGGTTTGACCTCTGGCGTGTTTTTCTCGGCGCTTTCGGTGTCTTTCTGCAAGGCAATGGCCAGGGCCAGGTTCGCCGAGGCTTGCGGGAATTGCGGCTGCAATTTCAGCGCCTGGGTATAGGACGCGATGGCCTGATCGAACTTGAAGCGGCGCACGTAGATGTTGCCCAGGTAGAAATACGCCTGTGGTGTATTGAGCCGCGCGAAGCTGGCCAGTGCCAGGTCGAAATCGGCCGCGTTGTAGGCGGCCACGCCTTTCCAGTACGGATCGACAAACAGCGCCGCGGCCTGAGGGTAGTGCTCATGCTCGAAGGCCCAGCGACCTTGCTGGTCGCGGGTGAAAAAGGCATCGGTCAGCGCGTTGGCCTGTGCCGGCGCCGGTTGCAGGCCCAGGCCCACCGCCAGCAGTAGTGCGGCCATCCAGTTCAGGCTCCAGCCCCTGCGTACGCTGAAGAAGGCTATCAGCAACAGCGGCCAGCACAGCCAGTAACCGGCGTCTTTCCAGTGCAGTTCGCGCTGTTCGTCACTGGCTGACTGGAAGTGTTGTTCGGCGTGCAGTTCGATCCAGTCCAGATCGTCATCGTTGAGGGTCAGGCTGCCCAGCGGGGCATCCATCGATGATGCAAGCTGCTTGAGGGCGTCCTGATCGAAGCTGCCCATTTGCGGGCGACCGTTGCTGTCGGTGCGTGGCTGGCCGCTGGCATCGCGGATGATCCCGCCGTCGCTGCTGCCAGCTGCCAGTATCAGCACTTGCAGCGCACTGTCCGCCAGTTGCTTGTCCAGCCCGGCCAGTGCCGAGGTGTCGGCGCCATCGGTGATCAGCAGCAGGGTGCCGGGTGTTTTCTCGGCGGCGAGCAGGCGTTTGGCCTGATCGATGACCGCGCTGACATTTTTCCCCGGTTTGTTGATCAGGTCGGTGCTCAGGGCCTGAATGAACGTATCGAGCAGCGCCGGGTCGTCGGTGGCGGGCAACACCAGATGCGCGCTGCCGGCGTAGGCAATCAAGGCGTTGCGTGAACCGGCGCGGCGCTGGATCAAGTCGTGGAGCTTGTGCTTGACCGCTTCCAGGCGACTGGGGGGAACGTCGCTGGCGTCCATGGAGGGCGACAGGTCAACGGCGATGATCAGTGGCGCACGGTTTTCCAGAAAGTCCGGCCGATCCTGTTCCCAGGTCGGCCCGGCGGCGGCGATGGCGCCCAGTACCAACAGCGCACACACCAGATGCACCGGACGCAGGCGTTGCCGGTCTTGCGGGGTGATCAGCAGATGCGGCAGCAGGTGCGCGGCGATGTTGCTGCGCAAGCGCCGTTGCAGGTCCTGGTTGCGCCGCCACAGCAATGGCAGCAATGCGCCGAACACCGCGAGCAACAGCCACAGAGGGCGCAGGAAATGGAAGTCGCTGAGGTTGATGTCCATGTCAGGCCTCCTGCCGTTGACGGGCGAGCATCAGCCGTGGAAGCAGCAGGGCGCCCAGGTGATAAACCGCCAGCAGGGCGATGGCAGCGCCCAGCGGCCACCAGAACAGATCGCGTTTGGGCTGGTGGCTGAGGGTTTTCACCTGATGCGGGGTGAGTTTGTCGAGGGTGCTGTAGACCTGATCCAGGGCGTTGCGGTCTTCGGCGCGGAAGAAGCGTCCGCGCGTGGCTTGGGCAATCTCCTGCAAGCCTTGCAGGTTGACCTTGGCTTCGCCCTCGGCATTCGGGTCGCCGATGCCGATGGTGTGAATCACCACGCCTTTGGCCGCAGCCATGGCGGCCGCGTGATCCGGGGTGATGGCGCTGCTGGTGTCGTTGCCGTCGGTGAGCAGGATCAGCACTTTTTCCTGCTCGTGGGCCTGGTCCAGCAGTTTCAGGCTCAGGCCGATGGCGTCGCCGATGGCGGTGTTGGGGCCGGCCATGCCGATGCCGGTGTCGTCCAGCAGCAGTGACAGGCTCGCGTGGTCGAGGGTCAACGGCGCCTGCGGATAGGCACCGGTGCCGAACACGATCAGTCCGATTCGATCGTCCTTACGTTTATCGATGAACCCGTGCACCACTTCCTTGACCGCGGCCAGGCGATTGATTTGCTGGCCGTTGGCGTCGGTGAAATCGGTGGTTTCCATCGACTGGGAAATGTCGATGGCCAACATCAGGTCCCGCACCGGCTGCTGGCGTTCGATGGGTTTTTCCACCAACACCGGCCGACTTGCCGCCACCAGCAGGAGCGTCCAGACCAGCAGGCTCAAGAGCAATTGCCAGCGGTTACTGCGGGTGCCGGCCTGGCTCGGGGCCTGGCCGACAGCACGGCTCATTGCCGCGAAAAACGGTACACGCACGGCGCTGCGCGCCTCGCGGTAATCGGGCAGGTAGCGATAGCCGAACCACGGCAGCGGCAGCAGGATCAGCAGCCAGGGGTAATCAAGCTGCCACATGATGACGCTCCACCCAGGTTTTGCAGGTGCTGAACAGTTGTTGGCGCTGCTCGGTGGGCATGGCCCGCAATGTTGCGTCGGGGGCGTAGGCCAGTAGCGACAGTTGTTGGCTGAAATCGACGGGTAGCGGCTGTTTACTGTGCCGCTGCAAAAATGCCTGCCAATCCCCATTTCCTAACGTCGCAGGAGACCCCTGTGGGAGCGGGCTTGCTCGCGATGAGGCCATTACATTCAAAGATGATGTCGGCTGACCCGACGCCATCGCGAGCAAGCTCGCTCCCACAGGTTTTGTGTTTTGTCGGGAGGGCATTGAGAGGGCCACGCGCTTGAGCAGCTCCGGAAGCTCGCGCAACGCGCTCAGGTCATTGCTGCGCTGCTGAAGTTCCTCCAGGCGCACCAACGCCTCGCGCCGATAACGATCGCGCCGCCATTGCCAGTAGCGCCGCGCACCCAGCACCAGCAGCGTAACGATCAACAGCGCCAGCAACGCCCACCAACCCCAGGTTTGCGGTGCATAACTGACCGGCGCCGGCAGTGCCATTTCCTTGAGTTGGTCGATGCTCGGGATAGCGGGATTCATCGGCGCCCTCCGGCAAACTTGCCCAGTTCGGCACGCAGTTGTTCGTGGGCTTCTGTGGCAGTACTGAACATCATCAACGGCACCTGGCTGCGGCGCAGCAAGGTAGCGACGTCCTTGAGCCGCCCGCTGAGAAAATCCCCGAGCGGCTGATGCACCTGTTGCCGATCCACCGCCAGCTCCACCTGCAATTGCCCCTGGGTGATCAGTAAGCGACCGTTTTTCGGCAGGTTCAGCGCCAGCGGGTCGTAGACCTGCATGGCAATCACATCGTTGTGGGCCGCCAGTTGCCGCATCAGTTGCAAGGTGCGTTCGCCGGCCCCGGCAAAGTCGCTGACGATACAGATCAGGTGATCGTGACCGGCCACGGCCAGGCAATGCTGCAGGACCTTGTCGAGCTGGTCTTCGCCTTCGGCGTCCGGGTTGGCGGCATTGAGTGCCTGGTTCTGCTGGGCGATGCGGCTGCACAGTGCTTCGATCCGTTTGCGGCTGCGCAGCGGGGCGATGCTGTCGATGCGTTGATCGTTGAAGACCAGCCCACCGACGCGGTCGCCGGCGTTGAACACCATCCACGCCGCCAGGGCGCCGAGTTCGGCGGCGACGACGGATTTGAAGCTGCGTTGCGAGCCAAAGAACATCGACATGCGCTGGTCTATGAGGATCAGCGCCGGGCGGTCGCGCTCTTCGGTGAACGTGCGTACCACCGGTTTGCCGGTGCGCAGGGACGCGCGCCAGTCGAGGTGACGCAAATCGTCCCCCGGCTGATAGCGGCGCAGTTCATCGAAGTTCAGGCCCCGGCCACGCAAGCGCGAAGCATGGTTGCCGGCCAGGATGCTGCCCTGGGGCTGACGCGCCAGAAAACTCAGGTCACGGGCCTTGAACTCCAGGGCCATCAGTTGCGCCAGAGAGACATACACCAGGCCTTCGGTGTTCACGCCGGAATCGCCACTTTATCGAGCAGACGGTCGAGCACCTGATCGGCGCTCACGCCGTCGGCCACCGCGTCGTAGCTCAGTTGCAGACGATGGCGCAGCACCGGGTGCACCACGGCGCGGACGTTGTCCGGGGAAACGAAATCCTGACCCTGCAACCAGGCGTCAGCCCGGGCGCAACGATCCAGGCCGATGCCGCCGCGGGGGCTGGCGCCGATGCTGATCCAGCGCCCGAGGTCGGCGTCGTAATCGGCCGGGTGGCGAGTGGCGTTGATCAGGTCGATCAGGTAGCGGTCGATGGCCGGGGAGACGTGTACGGCGCTGACTTCACGGCGCGCGGCGAACACCACGTCCTGAGACAGGGAGAAGCCCTGCACGGCAGCGGTTTTGGTGCCGAGGGCCTGTTCTTCTTCGCGCAGCAGACGCAGCACCTGGCTTTCGTTTTCCGCGCTCGGGTAATCGAGCAGAACCTTCATCAGGAAGCGGTCCATCTGCGCTTCCGGCAGCGGGTACGTGCCTTCCTGTTCGATCGGGTTCTGGGTGGCGACCACGATGAACAGGTCCGGCAGCGCATGGCTGTTGCCGGCCACGGTGATCTGGCGTTCTTCCATGGCTTCGAGCAACGCCGCCTGGACCTTGGCCGGCGCACGGTTGATTTCGTCGGCGAGGATCAGGTTGCCGAACAGCGGACCGGGCTGGAAGCGGATTTCGTTCTTGCCTTCGACCTGATGCAGCACCTCGGCGCCGGTGATGTCCGACGGCAGCAAGTCCGGGGTGAACTGGATGCGGCTCATCTTCGCGTCCAGGTGTCCGGCCAGTGACTTGACCGTGCGGGTCTTGGCCAGGCCGGGCAGGCTTTCGAGGAGCAAATGCCCGTTGGCCAGCAAACCGACCAGCATCTGCCGGATCACCTGGTCCTGGCCGAGCACCGCTTCGGCGATGCTGGCTTGCAGGGCGTTGAGGTCGTCGAGTGTGCTCATGGGGTCTCCTAGAAAAACGCCAGGGTCATGTTGACGCTGATTCCATTGCCTTCAGGGCGGTTCTTGGTGTCGAACTCCGGCACCCAGCGCGCATTGAAGTTGGCCTGGGCGTCGGCGAACTTGCCGGTCCAGCCCACTGTCGGGCCGGCACCCACGGAGCGTCCGCGGAAGCCGCTGTCGGCACCCGACCCCGAGTCATCGGTGATCTGCTGGATGTAACCGGCGGCGATACCGGCGTTCCAACCGTTGCCAAAGCCGTGGGTCCACAACGCATCGAGGGTGTAGATGTTGCCGTTGCGATAATCGGTGGCGTCGTTCTCGGTGTAGAACTCCAGGCCGCTCGACAGCGTGAATTCGCCACCCTTGCCGTCCAGGTGGGTGAACGCCACGGTCGGCATGAAGGTGTAATTGTTCTGACCGGGGTTGGCCAGGCGATCGTCGTTGTAGGCACCGGTCGGCACGTAGATCGGCAGCGAAAACGAGATGTGGTTGAGTTCGTCGAAGTGATAGCCGGCGGCAATCGGCGTCACCAGCATGTCGGCGAACTGGGTGCCGGTGTCCGAGGTGCCCAGGGTTCTGCCGCGAGGTCCGGTGATACTCGCGGTGATGTCGGTGTACTGCACCGGAACGCCAATGGCCGAGGCGTAATTCCAGCGGCCCTTGCCGGTGTCCCAGACATGGGTGAAGTTGGCCATGGTGTAAGACACTTTCATGTCCAGCCCGGTACTCAGGGCACCGACGATCGGCACCTGGGCGTTGCCCTTGAGATCACCGTCATACCAGATGCTGGTCAGGGACATGACCCAGCCGGGCTCCGGGGGCACGATCCCGGCATTGGAGAACACTTGCTGGCCGGTAATCGGCCGTCCGACACCACCTTCAGCCGCCAGTACCAACGGGCTGCCGCTGACCATGCACAGCGCCAACAACAGGGGGCGCACTACGAAAGGCCTGATCATGACTGACTCCACTTATTGTTTTTGAGTGACGGGGTTCAACAGCGGCATTTTCCATTCGCCGTTGCTGACTTCCGGTTTTGGCAAATACAGACGCAATATCCCGTAGAACGGTCCGTTCGGTGCCGGCAGCCAATTGCTTTGCAGGTCTTTGGCCGGCGCCTTGTGCTGCACGTACAGCGTCAGGCCGCCATCGGCATCGAGCTTGAGGTCAGGCAGCATGCGCGAGTTGATCAGGTAGCGATTGAGCGGGTTGGCCACCAGCAGCTTGTTCTTGCCGTCGTACATGGTCAGGGACCAGAACGCATCGGCCGGGGGCAGGGCGCCCTTGTCGAAATGCAGGGTGTAGTCATTTTTCGAGGCGTCGACCGGTTTGCCGTTCTTGTCGACGAAATAACCGATGTAGTTCGCCTCTTCGGCGGAGTTGCCGAAAATCCCCATGTTGGCGCCGGCATAGCGGTACAGGTAATTGCCCTTGAGGTGATCGCGGGTGCCGAAGAAATCACCACTGGTGACCTCGTGGGTATCGACTTTGGTTTTCTTGAACTCGGCAAACCCGGCCTTGGCATCGCTTATGCCGTCCTCCAGCGCTTTGCGCTGCTCGGCGCTGAGTGTGTTCACGTTGAATGGCTTGCCAGCCTCCACACCAATCTTGGCGAAGCGCGCCAACAGGTCCTTTTCCACGTCCTGGGCCGGGGCGAACGCCAGCATGAAATTCAGGTAGCGGAACAGGTCCGGGGTTTCGCTCATGGTCGGCGTGGGTTTTGGCCAGTCGATCTTCGGTGCGGCGGCCGGGGCCTTATGTTTGTCGTAATGACTCAGGGGTTCAACCTTGTAACCCTTCTGGATCTGCTTGACCTTGGCCAGATCCTTCTCATCGAACAGTTGTGTGCGGTACAGCGCATAGGCGATGTTGCTTTCACTGCGCAGCAAACGGTCGATGTTCAGCGGTTGTTGGCCCTGCCAGTTGGGCCCGGCGATCATGAAATGCCCTCCGTTGTTGCCGGTGCTGCGGGTGCCCAGGTACGCAAAGTTCTGCGTATAGGCGTCGATCAGTTGCACCGAGTAATAACGATGCTCTTCGATGGGCGGCAGGGTCAGTACCAGTGGCTCGGCGCGCAAATCCATCCAGACGAAGGAGTAGGGCGTGTCGGCGTTCGGCGTGACAAACGCGGTGTCCCTGGCGGTGAAGGCTTTGGCGGTGTTGCCGATCTGGTTGAACGGCGCCTTGAAGTTCGGGCTCTTCTTGTCCACGGCCTGGGTGTAGAGCGTCTTGTACATTTCCACTACCGGGAAGCCATACAGGTAGGCCTCCTTGGCGATGGCCCGGGCTTCCTCCGGCGTGGCGGTGAAGTCGGCCCAGGCGCTGGTGCTGAGGGTCAGTGCAAGGCCGGTGAACAAAATGCGGTGATTCATATACATCCCTTATTGAGCGTCCGGCGTCATTGCACAGCCGTGATGTCGTCGAGTTTCCAGCTCTTGTCGAAATAGGCTTCTGTCGGCGCATACAGACGGAAGTAGCTGAACCAGTGTTTGCCCGGCAGGGTTTGCACCCAGTTGTCTTCGAAACCTTTTGGCGCGGTCGGGCCGAAGTACAGGTCCACCGAGCCGTCGGCGTTTTTCTTCAAGTCCTGACGGGACGACAGGTCGGCCTTGCGCTGCGGGTTGTCGATCAGGCAGCGGCTGTCGATGTCGTATACGGTCATCGACCAGAACTGCCTGGCCGGCGGGTTGGCGTCGACGTGCAGGCGATAGCTTTTGCCGCCATCGAGCCAGTTGCCCTTGTTGTCGGTGTAGGCACCGAGGTAGGTCTGGCCCAGCCCCGGGGTCTTCGAGACCATGCCTTTGGTGTTGGTCACCGCCTCGTAGAACCAGGCGCTGCGTTCCCACAACTGGTCGTAATAGGCCACGCGCTGGGACGGATCGGCGATGTTCAGCACGCTGTCCCATTGCCGGTCCGGCCAGAATTGGGCATTGGGGAAACGCTTGGCGAAGGTGTTGGCCTTGGCGATCAGTTCACCGACCTGTGCACCCTGTTCCAGGGCCGCGCGTTGTTTGTCGTTGGGGTTGAACGGCTTGTCCTTCTCGATGCCCAGGCTGGCCAGCATGGCCATGTAGAAACGGTCGCGTTCATTGACCGGTTCTTTCTGGATGATCTGATGCAAACGCTCCCAGTACGCCATGCCACGGGGTTGCGTGCCCGACCAGGGTTTGCCGCCAGGGGAGAGCAGCCTGGTCCCGGGCGACTCCGCACGCCTGGCGTACGGGTACATCCTGAATTGCTCGACCAGCGCCTTGCCCTTGGCCGGGTCCGGATCCAGTACGCGAAAGCCCACCAGCACGTTCATGGTTTCGGATTTGGCCAGGTAGTATTTATGGGCGTCCGCCGGCGGCTCGGCACCCGGTGGCAATACCAGGTACTTGCCGCCCTTGCCTTTGTCCGGGCCGGTCTGGCCCATGTCGATGATCGCCCGCTGCCAGAAGTCGCCCACGCCACCTGCAGTCGGGCCAGGCGGCAGTTCAATTACCAGCGGCCCGGTTTCGTTGAGATCGACAAACCCGAGGATGTACGGCGTGGTGGCGTTGGCCGTGATCACCCCGAGCTTGTCTTCGTAACTGTCGAGCACCATCAGGTCGCCGCTGTGGGCGCCCAGTTTGTCGCGAAACTCTTCCTGCCACTGGGCGTAGGACACCAGTGGCAAGGCCCACAGATAACTCTGGGTGGCCTGCTGGAAGTCCAGTTCGGCATAGAGCCTGGCAATCGATTCATGGGCCGGCAGTTCGCCGTCCATGGCAATTTTGCCGATGCGGGTATCGAGCTCCTGGGCGCCCACGCCGCAGCTGACGAACATGGTCATCAGGCTGAAGCCGGCTGCGCGAAGGGCAACGTTCATTTTCAAGTCCTTATTTACCGAAGGTGACGTTGATGCCGGCGTACAGCGTGAATTGCGGCAAGCCGTCGCCTTTGCGGGCGACGGTCCACTGCGGCTCGACAAAGGCATTGAGGATATTGGACCCGGATTTCCAGGCTTTGCCGCCACCCAAACCGAGTGGGATGTAATGGGTGTTGTTCTTCAGGTCGAACGTCCAGGTGCCGGTGGAGCGCAGGTACCAGCCTTTTTCCAGGTTGTGGATGATGAACGGCTGGAAGGTGGCGGATTCCACGTGAGGACGGTCGTGATCACCGGCGAACGAACTCTGGTACTGCACCAGTGCGCCAAGCAGTCCGCGTGGCGAGGAGTCGATGGCGATGGCGGACAGTCCGGCCTGCCATTTGCCGGTTCCCAACTCATCCTGCTCGGCGGTCGGCGCGGTGATTTGCGGGCCGACGCCCAACTGCACGCCTTCGGTCTTGAGCAGGAAAATATCAAATACGTTCAGGTCGCCGATGCCGGTGCTGTAGCCGTTGTGCGGATCGGGACGGGTGCTGACGGGGAGCGTGACGCGCAGCAACTGCGGGACGCCTATGACGTCATTGGCTGCCATCGGAAGGGCGCCGCGCAGCAGCGCATCGTTGGTGTGAGCGTTGGTATCGAACAGCTTGGGGGTGTAGTAATCCTGCAGGTTGACACCTGGTGCCAGGTTCAGCGGGTTGTTGCTTTTGTTGGCGGTCTCGGCGTTATCCGCGTGAGCACAAAAAGCAGGCGTGAGTGAAGTCACCCAGACAAAGGCGTACTTCCCCAAATTCTTAGACATTAATCCCCCGGTTCCCTGGTGGCTGACTGGGCCTACGGCCCCTTATGTTCAGCCATAACTGCGTAATCCCTTTCCGATCAAGCCTGTAGGACTCGTCGGATTAAGTTAGCAGTTAACCACGGGTTATCCAGTTGAATGGATTAATTCTTTCGTTTTGTGTGCAGTTTCTCGTTAATTTCGTGTACTAAAAAGTTAATACGGATCAAAGGCTTGCCCGAACAAGTTAAGTGACTATCTAGTCAATGTGGGAGCGAGCAGGCTTGCTCCCACAGGAAACTGAAGCGATAGCCGGTTCAGCCAACCTCAGTTCTTCTTCGCCTGCTCCCAAACCCGCTCTTCCTGCTCGCGCAGTTCCGGTGTGAACTCAGCGCCAAAATCTTCAGCTTCAAACACCTGGCGAATCTCGATCTCGGCCTCGGTGCCCGGCATCGGGTTGGGGCAGCGCTTGACCCATTCGATGGCTTCTTCTTTGGACTTCACTTTCCACAACCAGAAACCGGCGATCAGTTCCTTGGTTTCGATGAAGGGACCGTCGATCACCGTGTGCTTGTTACCGGAAAACTTTACCCGTGCGCCTTTGCTGCTCGGGTGCAGGCCTTCGCCCGCGAGCATGATGCCGGCCTTGACCAGTTCTTCGTTGTAGTTGCCCATGGCCGTCAGCAGTTCCTGGCTGGGCATCACGCCGGCTTCGGAATCCAGGCTGGCCTTGATGATGATCATGAATCGCATGGTTTCGTCTCCGTTGCAGTTGAGTGGCTCGATTTATAGTCGAACGACGGTGGAGCAATTCGACAGAGTGTTAACAAAAGTTTTCGTCCATGACGTGTGCCTTTCGTCATGAACCTCGGGAAGCAGCGGGTGAGGGCGTACTCTGTACTTTTGCCGACCTGTTCGGCTAACACAGGGTTGTGGGTTGTATCCAGTTTTGTGCCCTGTTACATGACAATTTATGTTTGGCCATAGGTCGCAGGACAATTTCATGGTTAACTTCGGCCTCGTCAAAATTCTCCACCACAACGTACAGAAGGACTCCGTTCATGGCTCAAGTCACTCTTAAAGGCAACCCGGTTCAAGTCAACGGCCAACTGCCACAAGCCGGTTCCAAGGCGCCAGCCTTTTCCCTGGTTGCCGGCAATCTGTCCGACGTCACCCTGAAAGACTTTGCCGGCAAGCGCAAAGTGCTGAACATCTTCCCAAGCGTCGATACCCCGACCTGCGCCACTTCCGTGCGCCAGTTCAACGCCAAGGCCAGCGACGTGGCCAACACTGTCGTACTGTGCATCTCCGCTGACCTGCCATTCGCCCAAGCCCGCTTCTGCGGCGCCGAAGGCCTGGAAAACGTACAGAACCTGTCGACCCTGCGCGGTGCCGAGTTCATCCAGAACTACGGCGTTGCAATCGCCGACGGCCCACTCAAAGGCCTGACCGCCCGTGCCGTCGTGGTTCTGGACGAAAACGACAACGTGCTGCACAGCGAACTGGTTGGCGAAATCGCTGACGAGCCGAACTACGAAGCGGCACTTGCTGTTCTCAAGTAAGTTAGCTCCATTACAATTGTTAACGGCCTGGCTCTGTCCAGGCCGTTTTCATTTGTGTTTCAGTGTCTTGGATAAATCTCCTGCTACGTAAGCCGAAGGTAAATTGCCGGTAAAGGCGCTTTGCTTCAGACCCGCCAGTGCTTATCGTTCAGCCTCATGTAAAAAAGCCCACGCGCCCAATGGTTGATCACTCAATGCAATCCTCCGCTTCCCGTAGTCCTCGTCGCTGGCTGTTCGGCCTGCTTGTCTTGTTGGTCATCGCCGCCCTGTGCTGGAAATTCTGGCCCGGCAGCGCTGCACCCAAAGAGGCTGCGGGGCAGAAAGCCGTCGCCGGGCAAACCGGCAGGTCAGGCGGGATGCGACCTGGATTCGGTGGCGCGTCCGGACCGGTACCGGTGCGCGTGGCTCCGGCGGTCAAGGGGGATTTCCCGCTGTATTTCAAGGCGCTGGGCACGGTCACGGCGCTGAACACCATCAATGTCCGCAGCCGCGTCGGCGGTGAGCTGGTCAAGATCCATTTCGAAGAAGGGCAGATGGTCAAGGCCGGCGACCTGCTCGCCGAAATCGACCCGCGCCCGTACCAGAATGCCTTGCTTCAGGCCGAGGGCACCTTGCTGCAGAATCAGGCGCAGCTGAAAAATGCCCAGGTCGACGTCGAGCGCTATCGCGGCCTGTACCGCGAAGACAGTATTGCCAAGCAGACCCTGGACACCGCCGAAGCGCTGGTTGGTCAGTTCCAGGGCACGGTCAAGACCAATCAGGCGGCGGTCAACGACGCCAGGCTCAACCTCGAATTCACCCGGATCCGCGCACCGATCACCGGTCGCGTCGGCCTGCGTCAACTGGACGTCGGCAACCTGGTCGCGGCCAACGACACCACCGCACTGGCGATCATCACCCAGACCCAACCGATCAGCGTGGCCTTCACCCTCCCGGAAAACAGCCTCGACACCGTGCTTGCCCGTTATCGCAGCGGCGCCAAGTTGCCGGCTGAAGCCTGGGATCGCGGTGATACCAAATTACAGGCGACTGGCGTGCTGCAGAGCCTGGACAACCAGATCGACGTCACCACCGGCACCCTGAAATTCAAGGCCCGTTACGAGAACCGCGATCAGTCGCTGTTCCCCAACCAGTTCGTCAATGTGCGCCTGTTGGCCGACACCCTCAAAGACGTCGTACTGGCGCCTTCCGCCGCGATCCAGTTCGGCACCAACGGCACGTTCGCCTATGTCCTGGACGGTGACAAGAAGGTCAAGATCCGTCAGTTGAAAGTCGGCGCCAGTGACGGCCTGAGCACCGTGGTCACCGAAGGCCTGTCGGCAGGCGATCGGGTCGTATTGGAAGGCACCGACCGCCTGAAGGACGGCAGCGACGTGGAGGTGGTCAACGACAGCCAGGACGTGCCGACCACGCCAACCGAACACCTGCAAGGAAAGTCGGCGGTCAACGCGGCTGAGCCTGCGACCACCGACAAGGCGAAAAAGGGCGGCGCATGAATCTCTCGCGGCTGTTCATCCTTCGCCCGGTAGCCACCACGCTGAGCATGCTGGCCATTATCCTGGCCGGCGTCATCGCCTATCGGCTGCTGCCGGTGTCGGCGCTGCCCCAGGTCGATTACCCGACCATTCGCGTCATGACCCTGTACCCCGGCGCCAGCCCGGATGTCATGACCAGCGCGGTGACTGCGCCGCTTGAGCGGCAGTTCGGGCAAATGCCCGGCCTGACACAAATGGCTTCCACCAGTTCCGGCGGCGCATCGGTGCTGACCCTGCGTTTCAGCCTCGACATCAACATGGACGTTGCCGAGCAACAAGTGCAGGCGGCGATCAATGCCGCGACCAACCTGTTGCCCAAGGACCTGCCGGCGCCGCCGGTGTACAACAAGGTCAACCCGGCCGACACGCCGGTGCTGACCCTGGCCATCACCTCCAAGACCATGCTGCTGCCCAAGCTCAATGACCTGGTCGATACGCGCATGGCGCAGAAGATTGCCCAGATCAGCGGCGTCGGCATGGTCAGCATTGCCGGTGGTCAACGCCAGGCCGTGCGCATCAAGGTCAATCCGGAAGCGCTGGCTGCCAATGGTCTGAACCTATCGGACGTGCGTACCCTGATCGGCGCCTCCAACGTCAACCAGCCCAAGGGCAACTTCGACGGCCCGACCCGGGTCTCGATGCTCGATGCCAACGATCAACTGACGTCGCCCAAGGACTACGCCAACCTGATCCTGGCCTACGCCAACGGCGCGCCATTGCGACTCAAGGACGTGGCGGAAATCGTCGACGGCGCCGAGAACGAGCGTCTGGCTGCGTGGGCCAACGAGAACCAGGCCGTGCTGCTGAACATCCAGCGTCAGCCCGGCGCCAACGTGATCGAGGTGGTGGACCGGATCAAGGCCCTGCTGCCGAGCATCACCGACAACCTGCCGGCCGGTCTCGACGTGGTAGTGCTGACCGACCGCACCCAGACCATCCGCGCCTCGGTCAAGGACGTGCAGCACGAATTGCTGATCGCCATCGCCCTGGTGGTCATGGTCACCTTCCTGTTCCTGCGTCGCGCCAGCGCCACGATCATTCCGTCGGTGGCCGTGCCGCTGTCGCTGATCGGTACCTTCGGCGTGATGTATCTGGCGGGGTTCTCGGTCAACAACCTGACCCTGATGGCCCTGACCATCGCCACCGGTTTCGTGGTGGACGATGCGATCGTCATGCTGGAGAACATTTCCCGATACATCGAAGAAGGCGACAGCCCTCTGAACGCGGCGCTCAAGGGCGCCAAGCAGATCGGGTTCACCCTGATCTCCCTGACGTTGTCGCTGATCGCCGTGCTGATTCCGCTGCTGTTCATGGCGGACGTGGTCGGGCGCTTGTTCCGTGAGTTCGCCATCACCCTGGCGGTGGCGATCCTGATTTCCCTGGTGGTGTCCCTGACCCTGACGCCGATGATGTGTGCGCGGTTGCTCAAGCGTGAACCCAAGGAAGCAGAGCAGGGCCGCTTCTACCGTGCCAGCGGCGCGTTCATAGACTGGATGATCGCCGCCTACGGACGCAAATTGCAGTGGGTGCTCAAGCACCAGCCGCTGACCTTGATGGTGGCCATTGGCACTTTGGCGCTGACGGTATTCCTGTACATGGTGGTGCCCAAGGGCTTCTTCCCGGTGCAGGACACCGGCGTCATCCAGGGCATATCCGAAGCGCCGCAATCGATTTCCTTCGCTGCGATGAGCGAGCGCCAGCAGGAACTGGCCAAGGTCATCCTGGCCGACCCGGCGGTCGAGAGTCTGTCTTCCTACATTGGCGTGGATGGCGACAACTCGACCCTCAACAGCGGTCGGTTGCTGATCAACCTCAAGTCGCACCACAACCGCGACCTGAGCGCCACGCAAGTGATTGCCCGGCTGCAACCGGAACTGGACAAACTGGTCGGCATCCGCTTGTTCATGCAGCCGGTGCAGGACCTGACCATCGAAGACCGGGTCAGCCGCACGCAGTACCAGTTCAGCATGTCATCGCCGGACTCGGCGTTGCTGAGCCTGTGGAGCGGGCGTCTGGTCGAGGCCTTGGCCGACCGGCCGGAATTGACCGACGTTGCCAGCGATTTGCAGGACAAGGGCTTGCAAGTCTATCTGGTGATCGACCGCGATGCGGCGTCGCGGGTCGGGGTGTCGGTGTCGAACATCACCGATGCGCTGTACGACGCCTTCGGTCAGCGGCAGATTTCCACGATCTACACCCAGGCCAGTCAGTACCGCGTGGTGTTGCAATCGCAGTCCGGCGAGAAGATCGGCCCGGATGCGTTGAACCAGATTCACGTCAAGACCACCGATGGCGGGCAGGTGCGCCTGTCCAGCCTGGCGCGCATCGAAGAGCGTCAGGCGCAACTGGCCATCACCCACATCGGCCAGTTCCCGGCGGTGATGATGTCCTTCAACCTGGCGCCCGGCGTGGCGCTGGGGCATGCGGTCGAGATCATCGAGCAGGTGCAGAAGGACATCGGCATGCCGATTGGCGTGCAGACCCAGTTCCAGGGCGCGGCGGAGGCTTTCCAGGCCTCGCTGTCGAGCACCTTGCTGCTGATCCTGGCGGCGGTGGTGACCATGTACATCGTGCTGGGCGTGCTCTATGAGAGCTACATCCACCCGATCACCATTCTTTCGACCCTGCCGTCGGCGGCGGTGGGCGCCTTGCTGGCGTTGATCCTCAGCGGCAACGACCTGGGCATGATCGCGATCATCGGCATCATTCTGCTGATCGGCATTGTGAAGAAGAACGCGATCATGATGATCGACTTCGCCCTCGACGCCGAACGCAACCAGGGCATGGACCCGCAAACGGCGATCTATCAGGCGGCCTTGCTGCGTTTCCGGCCGATTCTGATGACCACCCTGGCCGCGCTGTTCGGTGCCGTGCCGTTGATGCTGGCTACGGGTTCCGGCGCGGAACTGCGCCAGCCGCTGGGTCTGGTGATGGTCGGCGGCCTGTTGCTGAGTCAGATTCTGACGCTGTTCACCACGCCTGTGATCTACCTGTATTTCGACCGTCTCGGTCGGCGCTGGGGCCGCAAGCCTGAGTCCGTGGAAGCGGTAGAGCAGCCATGAACCTTTCCGGTCCTTTCATCAAGCGCCCGGTCGCGACCATGTTGCTGAGCCTGGCGATCATGCTGCTGGGCGGCGTGAGCTTCGGTTTACTGCCCGTGTCGCCGCTGCCGCAAATGGACTTTCCGGTGATCGTGGTCCAGGCCAGCCTGCCCGGGGCCAGCCCCGAGGTGATGGCGTCGACCGTGGCCACGCCTCTGGAGCGCTCCTTCGGCAGCATTGCCGGGGTCAACACCATGAGCAGCCGCTCCAGCCAGGGTTCGACCCGGGTGATCCTGCAATTCGACCTCGACCGCGACATCAACGGCGCGGCGCGGGAAGTGCAGGCGGCCATCAACGCCTCGCGCACCCTGCTGCCGAGCGGGATGCGCAGCATGCCGACCTACAAGAAGGTCAACCCGTCCCAGGCGCCGATCATGGTGCTGTCGCTGACGTCCGATGTGCTGGAAAAAGGCCAGCTCTATGACCTGGCCTCGACGATCCTGTCCCAGAGCCTGTCCCAGGTGCAGGGCGTCGGCGAGGTGCAGATCGGCGGCAGTTCGCTGCCGGCGGTACGTATCGAGCTTGAACCGCAGTCGCTGAACCAGTACGGCGTGGCCCTGGACGATGTGCGCAATACCATCGCCAACGCCAACGTGCGCCGGCCCAAGGGCTCGGTGGAAGACGATCAGCGGTTGTGGCAGGTCCAGGCCAACGACCAGCTGGAAAAAGCCAAGGACTACGAGTCGCTGATCATCCACTACAACGGTGGCGCGGCCCTGCGCCTGAAGGACGTGGCCAAGGTCAGCGATGGGGTCGAGGACCGCTACAACAGCGGCTTCTTCAACGATGACGCGGCGGTGCTGCTGGTGATCAACCGGCAGGCCGGCGCCAACATCATCGAGACGGTCAATGAGATCAAGGCGCAGTTGCCGGCGTTGCAGGCGGTGCTGCCGGCCAGCGTCAAGCTGAACCTGGCCATGGACCGCTCGCCGGTGATCAAGGCCACGCTGCACGAAGCGGAAATGACCCTGCTGATCGCGGTGGCGCTGGTGATCCTGGTGGTATTCCTGTTCCTCGGTAACTTCCGCGCCTCGCTGATCCCGACCCTGGCGGTGCCGGTGTCGCTGGTTGGCACCTTTGCCGTGATGTACCTCTACGGCTTTTCGCTGAACAACCTGTCACTGATGGCGCTCATCCTGGCCACCGGGCTGGTGGTGGACGATGCCATCGTGGTGCTGGAGAACATTTCCCGGCACATCGACGAAGGCGTGCGGCCGATGCGGGCGGCGTACCTGGGTGCCCAGGAAGTCGGTTTTACCTTGCTGTCGATGAACGTGTCGCTGGTGGCGGTGTTCCTGTCGATCCTGTTCATGGGCGGGATCATTGAAAGCCTGTTCCGCGAATTTTCCATCACCCTGGCGGCGGCCATCGTGGTCTCGCTGGTGGTGTCGTTGACCCTGACGCCGATGCTCTGCGCCCGCTGGCTCAAGCCGCACACGCCGGGGCAGGAGAACCGCCTGCAACGCTGGAGCCGGCGGACCAACGACTGGATGGTCGGCAAATACGCCACCAGCCTCGACTGGGTGCTGCGCCACAAGCGCCTGACCTTGTTCAGTCTGTTCGTGACAATTGGCGTTAATATTGCGCTGTATGTTGTTGTTCATAAAACGTTTTTACCACAGCAGGATACCGGCCAGCTGATCGGTTTCGTGCGCGGCGACGACGGTCTGTCCTTCAGCGTGATGCAGCCGAAGATGGAGATTTTCCGTCGGGCTGTGTTGAAGGATGAAGCGGTAGAAAGCGTCGCCGGGTTCATTGGCGGCAACAACGGCACCAACAACGCCTTCATGCTGGTGCGCCTCAAGCCGATCAAGGAGCGCAGCATTTCCGCGCAGAAAGTCATCGAACGCCTGCGCAAGGAAATGCCCAAGGTGCCCGGGGCACAACTGATGCTCATGGCGGACCAGGACCTGCAATTCGGTGGCGGTCGCGAGCAGACCACCTCGCAGTACTCGTACATCCTGCAGAGCGGGGATCTGGGGGCATTGCGCGAGTGGTATCCGAAAGTCGTCACCGCGCTCAGGGCCTTGCCGGAGCTGACGGCGATCGATGCGCGGGAAGGCCGCGGCGCGCGGCAAGTGACCCTGATCGTCGACCGTGACCAGGCCAAGCGCCTGGGTGTCGACATGGACATGGTCACGGCGGTGCTGAACAACGCCTACAGCCAGCGGCAGATATCGACCATCTACGACAGCCTCAACCAGTACCAGGTGGTGATGGAGGTCAATCCGAAGTACGCCCAGGACCCGATCACCCTCAAGCAGGTCCAGGTGATCACCGCTGACGGCGCGCGGATTCCGCTGTCGACCATCGCCCATTACGAAAACAGCCTGGAAAACGACCGGGTCAGCCACGAAGGCCAGTTTGCTTCGGAAAGCATTGCCTTCGACATGGCCGAAGGCGTGACCGTGGAGCAGGGCGGTGCCGCCATCGAGCGGGCGATTGCCAAGGTCGGCCTGCCGGAAGACGTGATCGCGAAAATGGCCGGCACAGCCAACGCTTTCGCGGCGACTCAAAAAAGTCAGCCATGGATGATTCTGGGGGCGCTGGTGGCGGTGTATCTGGTGTTGGGTGTGTTGTATGAAAGCTACATTCACCCGCTGACGATTCTCTCGACCTTGCCGTCGGCCGGGGTCGGCGCGTTGCTGTCGATCTATGTGCTGGGTGGCGAATTCAGCCTGATCTCGTTGCTCGGGTTGTTCCTGCTGATTGGGGTAGTGAAGAAAAACGCCATCCTGATGATCGACCTGGCGTTGCAGCTGGAGCGACACCAGGGAATGGCCCCGCTGGAATCGATTCGCAGCGCCTGCCTGCAACGTTTGCGACCTATCCTGATGACCACCCTGGCGGCGATCCTCGGTGCCCTGCCGTTGCTGCTGAGCCGCGCCGAAGGGGCGGAAATGCGCCAGCCGCTGGGCCTGACCATCATCGGCGGGCTGATCTTCAGCCAGGTGCTGACGCTTTACACCACCCCGGTGGTTTACCTCTATCTCGACAGACTGCGCCATCGCTTCAATAAATGGCGTGGGGTGCGTACCGATGCTGCTCTGGAAACTCCGCTATGACTGACCGTTCGCTTTTCAACCTGGCTGCACCGCTGCTCACGGCCCGAGGCTCGCGCCTGTTGAGCCTGTCACTGTGCGTGGCGATGCTTAGTGCCTGCGCCGTCGGCCCGGATTACCAGCGCCCGCAAACCGCCGAACCTGCGCAGTACAAGGCGGCAGAGGGCTGGCGTCAGGCCAATCCGAGCGATGCCCTGGCGCGCGGCGCGTGGTGGGAGTTGTATGGCGACCGGCAGCTCAACGACCTGATCGAAAAACTCAACAGCGCCAACCAGACCGTCGCCCAGTCCGAAGCGCAGTACCGCCAGGCCCAGGCCTTGGTGCGCAGCGCACGGGGGGCGTTTTTCCCGACGGTGGACCTGAACGTCAGCAAGAACCGTTCAAGCCAGGGCACCGGCAGCAGCAGCTCCAGCCTGAGCAGTTCGTCCAGCGGTATTCGCGACACGTACTCGGCCCAGGCGGGCGTCAGTTGGGAAGCGGATGTGTGGGGCAAGCTGCGCCGTGGCCTCGAAGCTGACACCGCCAATGCCCAGGCAAGCTTTGCCGATCTGGCGGCCATGCGCCTGAGTCAACAGTCGGAGCTGGTGCAGAATTACCTGCAACTGCGCGTGATCGATGGCCAGAAGCGCTTGCTCCAGGACACGGTCGAGGCCTATCAGCGTTCGTTGAAGATGACCGAGAACCAGTACCGCGCAGGCGTATCGGGCAAGGACGCGGTGGCCCAGGCCCAGACACAGCTCAAAGGCACCGAAGCCGATATGATCGACCTGATCTGGCAACGCGCCCAGTTCGAAAACGCCATTGCCGTGCTGATCGGCCTGCCGCCGGCGCAGTTCAGCCTGGCGGAAAGCCAGGACATCCCGCAGTTGCCGCAAGTACCGCCGGCACTGCCTTCGCAGTTGCTGGAGCGTCGCCCGGACATCGCTTCGGCCGAGCGCTCGGTGATGGCTGCCAACGCCAATATCGGCGTGGCCAAGGCCGCCTATTACCCCGACCTGACCCTGAGCATGAACGGCGGTTACAGCAGCAGCACCTATTCCAACTGGATCAGCCTGCCGAACCGCTTCTGGTCGGTGGGACCGCAATTGGCCATGACCCTGTTCGACGGCGGCCAGCGCTCGGCGGAAGTCGACCGCAGTGAAGCGGCCTATGACGAAACGGTGGCCAAGTACCGCCAGACCGTGCTGGACGGCTTCCGCGAAGTGGAAAACTTCCTGGTGCAGCTCAAGGTGCTTCAGGACGAGGCCGTCGTGCGCCAACAGGCACTGGATGCCGCCCGTGAATCGTTGCGCCTGACCCAGAACCAGTACAAGGCCGGTTTGATTGCGTACATCGATGTGGTGGTGACCCAGGCGGCGGCGCTGAGCAATGAGCGCAGCAACCTGGACCTGTTGCAAAGCCGCCTGATAGCCAGCGTGCAGTTGATTGCCGCATTAGGAGGTGGCTGGGATGGGCAGCTTGAGGTGAGCGAAAACCGATAGCGCAATCTAACGCACGCTGCAATCCCACAGGTTTTGTGCTCTCGACGCCTTCCTTGTGGCAGGCGCCAGCAGCTTGAAGCGAGTTAATGTAAAACCTTAAAACAAGCGTTTTATCGGACTGATGGCCCTTTGCTCATTTTGTGAGTGCGTTCTCCTTTGGAATCAGTACAATCGCCGCATTTTCCCCCCAGCAAGAATCAATACCAATAAGGGGGGGCATTCGCGAGAAGTCCCCATGCTCATCGGTAGCTATTCCCCCACCCTGGTTGTCATTTCGCTCTGTGTAGCGATTCTCGCCTCATACACCGCACTCGACCTGACTGGACGCATTGCCACCGCCAAAGGCCGTGCCGTGCATTTGTGGACCGCGGGCGGGGCCATTGCCATGGGCATCGGCATCTGGTCGATGCACTTTATCGGCATGCTCGCGTTCAAGTTGCCGATCGACCTGGGGTACGACGGCACCATCACCCTGTTGTCGCTGCTGATCGGTGTGCTCTCCAGCGGTTTTGCGCTGTGGCTGGTCAGCCAGCCGCAATTGCCGGTCTGGCAACTGGCCTTTGGCGCGTTGGTCATGGGCGCCGGCATCAGCGCGATGCACTACACCGGCATGGCCGCCATGCGCATGCAACCGGGCATCGACTATGACCCGACGCTGTTTGGCGCCTCGCTGCTGATCGCTGTCGGTGCTTCGGGCGCGGCATTGTGGATTGCATTCCATCTGCGCCAGCACACGCCTTATGTCCGTCTGATCCGTGGTGGTGCCGCCGTGGTCATGGGCATCGCCATCGTCGGCATGCACTACACCGGGATGGCCGCCGCGCGCTTTGCCGACGGCAGTTTTTGTGGAGCAGCGGCCAATGGATTGAGCGGTAATGGCCTGGACAACCTGGTGCTGATCACCACGTTGGCAGTGCTGAGCATTGCCTTGCTGACCTCGATCCTCGATGCACGCCTGGAGGCGCGCACCGCGAGCCTGGCCCAGTCGCTGACCGAGGCCAACCGTGAACTGACCCAACTGGCCCTGCACGACACCCTCACCGGGTTGCCGAACCGGACGCTGCTCGCCGATCGAATCGATCAGGCCATGTCGCGGGTCCGGGAAGAAGGGGGGTGCTTTGCCCTGATGTTCATCGACCTGGACGGCTTCAAACCGGTCAACGATGCCTTCGGCCACCATATGGGTGATCTGCTGTTGCGCGAAGTGGCCCTGCGCCTGCGCGAAGACTTGCGCAGCCAGGACACCCTGGCACGGATCGGCGGCGATGAGTTCGTGTTGCTGGTGCAATTGAGCGAACAGAACGACGCCTTGAACCTGGCGGCCCGTCAGGTCGGGTTGATCGCGCGCGCGTTCCGGGTTGCCGAACATGATTTGCACATTTCCGCCAGCGTCGGCATCGCGCTCTACCCGGGTAACGGGCAGTCCGCCCACGAATTGCTGATGAACGCCGACGCGGCGATGTATCACGCCAAGGGCGCGGGTAAAAACGGCTACAGCTTTTTCGATGTCTCGATGAACACCAACGCCCGCAAACAGCTGCAATTGCTGCAGGACTTGCGCAACGCCGTGGAACAGCAGGAATTCAGCCTGTATTACCAGCCCAAGTTCGACGCCGCCAATGGCCGGCCAGTGGGCGCCGAGGCCTTGTTGCGCTGGCAGCACCCGACGCAAGGGATGCTGTTGCCGGACAAATTCATCGAACTGGCGGAAAAAACCGGACTGATCATTCCGATCGGCGAGTGGGTGCTCAACGAAGCGTGCCGCCAGATGCGCGAGTGGTACGTGCTGGGCTACACCGATTGGCGCATCGCGGTGAACCTGTCGGCCATTCAGTTTTGCCATGCCGGGCTGGTCCAGAGCGTCGCCAAGGCGCTGGCGACGCACCATCTTCCGGCCAACAGCCTGACCCTGGAAATCACCGAGACCACCGCCATGAGCGATGCCGACGCGAGTATGACGGTGCTTCAGGAACTGTCGGAAATGGGTGTCGACCTGTCCATCGACGATTTTGGTACCGGCTATTCGAGCTTGATGTACCTCAAGCGCCTGCCGGCCAACGAGCTGAAGATCGACCGCGGTTTTGTCCGGGACCTGGAGCACGATAGCGACGACGCTGCCATCGTTTCGGCCATCGTCGCCCTCGGCCAGGCGCTGGGGCTGCGCATTGTCGCCGAAGGTGTGGAGACGGGTGTGCAGCAGGACTTCCTGACTCAGCTCGGCTGCGATTCGTTGCAGGGTTACCTGCTGGGGCATCCGCTGCCGGCCGCGGGTTTCATGGTGGAAATCCATCGCGGGGAGCAGTTGGTCGAGCAGTTGAAAGCCAGTGCCGGGCGCGAGATGTCGATGACATGACAGCTGATGTGAAGCCATGCAAAAACCGCCAATGGCGGTTATTCTTGCCCCCGACCGCTTAAGCTTTGATTGGGGGAAAGCTCGCATGGACAAAGTCATCGTCATCACCGGCGGTAGCCGCGGCATTGGTGCCGCCACCGCGCTGTTGGCCGCCGCGCAGGGCTATCGGATCTGCATCAACTACCAGGCGGACGAAAAGGCCGCACTCGGCGTGCTGGAGCAAGTCCGCGCCCTCGGTGCGCAAGCCATTGCAGTACGGGCCGACGTCAGCATCGAAGACGAAGTCATCGCACTGTTCCACCGGGTAGACACTGAACTGGGTCGGGTCACCGCGCTGGTGAACAACGCCGGCACGGTCGGGCAAAAGTCCCGGGTCGACGAGATGTCCGAGTTCCGCATTCTCAAGATCATGAAAACCAACGTCCTGGCGCCGATCCTCTGTGCCAAGCACGCGATCCTGCGCATGTCGCCCAGGCATGGCGGGCAGGGCGGCAGCATCGTCAACGTATCGTCGGTCGCCTCGCGTTTGGGATCGCCCAACGAGTACGTGGATTACGCAGCGTCCAAAGGCGCGCTGGACACCTTCACCATCGGCCTGTCCAAGGAAGTGGCGGGTGAGGGGATTCGGGTCAATGCCGTGCGCCCCGGCTTCATCTATACCGATTTCCATGCCTTGAGCGGCGATCCGGATCGGGTCAGCAAACTGGAGTCGGCAATCCCGATGGCCCGGGGCGGGCGTCCGGATGAAGTGGCGGAGGCGATTGTCTGGTTGCTGTCGGACAAGGCTTCTTATGCGACGGGGACTTTTGTCGATCTTGGTGGTGGGCGTTAACTCCCGAAACAGGCGTTGTTTGCGCTGGCCTCATCGCGAGCAAGCTCGCTCCCACAGTGGATCTCCAGTGTTCACAGATATTGTGTACACCGATAAACCCTTGTGGGAGCGGGCTTGCTCGCGAAGGCAATAGAGCAGGCAACATCCAACCATCAGAACGACCGCACAATCCGCCCCAATGTCTCCATCGCCTTCTCCGAGTCCTCGGTCCACGGGCTGCCGTAATTGAGCCGAATACAATTCCTGAAGCGCTGGGTCGGTGAAAAGATCGGCCCCGGGGCAATGCTGATGCCTTGGGCCAATGCCATCTGGAACAACTTCAACGAATCCATCTGTTCCGGCAATTCCAGCCACAAGAAGTACCCTCCCGCCGGTTGGCTGACCCGCGTTTGCGCCGGGAAATAGCGGGCGATGGCGGCGAGCATGGCGCTCTGTTGATCCTCCAGCGCGTGACGCAATTTACGCAGGTGCCGGTCGTAGCCACCGTGTTGCAGGTAATCGGCGATGGCGGCCTGGGCCGGCATCGAGGCGCACAGCGAGGTCATGAGTTTCAGTCGTTCGATTTTCTGCGCGTAACGCCCGGCGGCGACCCAGCCGATGCGGTAGCCGGGGGCCAGGCTCTTGGCGAACGAGCCGCAATGCATCACCAGGCCTTCGGTATCAAAGGCTTTGGCCGGCTTTGGTGCTTGCTGGCCGTAATAGAGTTCGGCGTAGACATCGTCTTCGATCAGCGGCACCTGGTGGCGGCGCAACAGTTCCACAAGCTGCTGTTTCTTGGCCTCGGGCACGGTCGCGCCCATGGGGTTCTGGAAGCTGGTCATGCACCAGCAGGCCTTGATCGGATGGCGCTCCAGGGTTTGCTCAAGCACGCCGAGGTCGATGCCGTCTCGCGGGTGTACGGGAATTTCCACAGCCTTGAGTTTCAGGCGTTCGAGCACTTGCAGACAGGCGTAGAACGCCGGGGCTTCGATGGCCACCAGATCGCCGGGTTGGGTCACCGCTTGCAGGCACAGATTGAGTGCTTCCAGGGCGCCGTTGGTGATCAGCAACTCTTCCATGGGCAACATCAGCCCGCCGACCATGTAGCGCAGGGCGATTTGCCGGCGCAGTTGCGGGTTACCCGGCGACATGTCGGTGACCACCATGCGCGGGTCCATCTCGCGGCTGGCGCTGGCCAGGGAGCGGGACAAACGTTGCAGTGGAAACAGCGTCGGGCTGGGGAACGCCGAGCCGAAGGGCACGGTGTTCGGGTCCTTGATCGAGTCGAGCACCGAGAACACCAGTTCGCTGACGTCGACTTCCGTCGACTCGTTGACCTGGTTGCTGATCACCGGCTCGGAAAACGGCCGGGGTGCATGGGCGTTGACGAAATAGCCGGAGCGCGGACGGGCGCGGATCAGGCCGCGACGTTCCAGCAGGTAATAGGCCTGGAACACCGTCGACGGGCTGACGCCGTAGGTCTGGCTGGCGTAGCGCACCGAAGGCACCCGCTGGCCGGGACCCAGGACGCCGGAGCGGATCAGTTCTGCGATGTCGTCGGCGAATTTTTCGTAGCGTTTCATCAAAAGCCCGGTTGGGTGTCATTTGGAAAAAGGGGATGGTCGTACCGCCAAGATCGCAGCCTTCGGCAGCTCCTACAATGGATCGGCTTGCGTGCGTAGGAGCTGCCGAAGGCTGCGATCTTTAAAGCTTTGCATCTTAAAGGCTCAGCGATTCATCGGCGCAACAAACCGGCTCTTCGCCACGCTGTTGACGCCAGGCTCATCGCTGTCGACCACCTTGAAGCCGATGCTCTGTGAACTGCTGGCCGGACGCTCCGTGAGCATCGCCACCGACACCGGCACATCGACAATCTCCCCCGGCGCCAGGCTGAATTCGGTCCTGCCCTGCAACTGGAAATCATCGGCATCCACCAGGCTCAATTGATAGTCCTGACGCTGCTGGGTTTTGTTGATCACCTTCAGACTGTAGATGTTTTCGATCTGCCCCTGGCTGTTCTCGCGGAACAGGCCCCGGTCCTTGCTGACGTCGAGGGACACCATCGGCCGTTCCACCAGCGCCACCACCAGGGCGGCGATCATCACCAGCAGCACGGCGGTGTAGCCGATCAGGCGTGGACGCAACAGGTGTGTCTTGCCACCCTGCAACTGATGCTCGGACGTGTAGCTGATCAATCCAGGGGCGTAGCCCATTTTGTCCATGATCGAGTCGCAGGCGTCGATGCACGCGGCGCAACCGATGCATTCCATCTGCAAGCCATCGCGAATGTCGATGCCGGTGGGGCAGACCTGTACGCACAACTGGCAATCGATGCAATCGCCCAAACCGACCTCGGCGGGTTTGACTTCGCGTTTGCGCGGGCCACGGTTTTCGCCCCGGGCCACGTCGTAGGAAATGGTCAGTGTGTCCTTGTCGAACATCACACTCTGGAACCGCGCATAGGGGCACATGTGCATGCACACCGCTTCACGCAGCCAACCGGCATTGATGTACGTGGCGCCGGTAAAAAACAGCACCCAGAACAGGCTGACGCCACTCATCTGGAAGGTCAGCAGCTCTTCAGCCAACGGCCGGATCGGTGTGAAGTAGCCGACGAACGTCAGGCCGGTCAGCAGGCTGATGGCCAGCCACAAGGTGTGCTTGGCCGAGCGACGCATCAGCTTGTTCAGGCCCCACGGCGCGGCCTGCAACTTGATCCGCTGGTTGCGTTCGCCTTCGGTGATCTTCTCGCACCACATGAAGATCCAGGTCCACGAACTTTGTGGGCAGGTGTAGCCGCACCAGACCCGTCCCGCGAACACGGTGATCGCAAACAGGCCGAACGCGGCAATGATCAACAGCGCCGAGAGCAGAATGAAATCCTGCGGCCAGAAGGTCGCGCCGAAGATATGGAATTTGCTTTCGGAAAGATCCCAGAGCACCGCCTGACGGCCGCCCCAGTTCAACCACACGGTGCCGAAAAACAGCAAGAACAGAAAACCGGCGCCGCTGATGCGCAGGTTGCGGAACAGCCCGGTGAAGCTGCGGGTATGGATCAGGTTGTCGCTGGATTTGGCCTTCATCTTTGCACGCGAAGGCTCGAATGTTTCTACGGTTCGGACGGGGATTCTCTCGCTCATGGTCTTTCGCTCATCAGCCTCCATCAGGCATGAGCACTATGAGCGGCGATCTGTTTGCATAACAGACTCAGGTATTGCATTAAAAAGCGGATCAGATGGCCGTGTTTAAGCAGCCTGCGACAACTTGAAGCAGCCGCCGCTGCCGGGTCCAGGGGCCTTTCCAAAACAGCGGCGGCAGGTGCGGATCAATCTGGGTCAAATAACCGAACCACTGTCGGTGGCTTTCAAGTGCCGGCGTCCATCCTCCGCGCCTGCCTGTCAGGGATTCACCCCGTCTGCGGAGGTTGTTTCACAACCTGATTCCTGCTCGTTGCTTTGCGTTTGTGAGAGCTCGTGCTGGCTGTAGTCAATATCACCCTGCAACAGATGATTCTCCAGATCCCTGATGATTGAGCTTCTGGTTGATGGTTCTGAGGGGTTGCGTTCGGCTTCGAAGCAAAGAAGTTCGTAGTTGAATATTTTCAAAGGAAGGCCAGCCGTCGATTGGTCGTTCACGGTTGAGCGCGTGGTGCTGTGCGCTAGCTTTGCTTGTGAATTCGCTGACGCTGGAAAAAATCGTTTTCATGGCTGGCCACGCTCAAGGCTGACGGAGTGATGGCTATTTAAGGTGGGGGGTGTAAGTTTCGTAAAGTGTCGGGCGGGCAGAATTGCCGCTTCAGGACCGGTACTACGCGTTCTTGGGAAATGTCATTCATTTTTATGGTCGTCCCTGGTTTCTACGCAGGAACGACCAATTGTCGTCATTCAGGATTCACAATCACCGGCGGTATCGTCGTTGGAGGTTCTTCCTTTGGCGGTGGGGTCGTGGCAGGAATGGATTGTTCAATGTTCAAGCCTCCAGTGGCACATGGCGTGAGTCGTGCTTAAGTAGGTGGACTGGTTGGTTGACCGCGGCGCGAAGGACTTGATTCCGGAAACTGCCGATGAAACTTTCCCGGCGGCTGTCGCTCGGAACCTAAGGGACTTCATCCCGGGGTGGATCGCCCGGCGGGGTGGCGACCAGACACAAGCGCGTCCATGGGGCGTAAGGAGAGAGGCTCGATGACGGCTGAAAAACCGACTGAGTTGAGCTACAACCCGCACATGCCGCTGTCGCAGGCGTTGTTGCTGCCGCGTATCGTCATTGAAAACATCATGCCGACCCTTGAAGGCGGGCAGTTCGCGGTAAAGGCCGTGGTAGGGCAGGACGTGGTGGTGACGGCCAAGGTCTTCGCCGACGGGCATGACAAGCTGGCGGTTCGCGTACGCTGGCGGGCCGAAGACGAGGACGTCTGGCAAAGCGCGGCCATGAACGACCTGGGGAACAACGGCTGGCAAGGGCAGTTCCGGGTCGACAGCCAGGGCCGTTATCTGTTCTGTATCGAAGCCTGGATCGATCAGTTCGCCAGTTTTTGCTACGAGTTGGAAAAGAAGCATGCGGCGGCGGTGCCCGTCAGCCTGGAACTGCAGGAAGGGCGGATTCATGTCCAGCAGGCCGCCGAACGCAGCGAAGGGCAACTCAGCGAGCAACTGGCGGCCTTGCACCATGAACTGTCAGGGCTGCTTGAAACCGAGCAGATTGCACTGTTTTTGCACCCGCGTAGTGCCGACCTCATGGCCCGCGTCGATCATCGCGCCTACCTGAGCCTGAGCCCGGAGTACCCGGTGGATGTGGAGCGCGAACTGGCGCAGTTCGCCAGTTGGTATGAATTGTTCCCGCGTTCGATCACCGACAGTCCGGCGCGCCATGGCACCTTCAATGACGTGCATTCGCGGCTGGCGATGATCCAGGACATGGGTTTCGACGTGCTGTATTTCCCGCCGATCCACCCGATCGGGCGCAGCTACCGCAAAGGCCCGAACAATTCGCTGACGGCGGGCCCCGATGATCCGGGTAGCCCCTATGCGATTGGCAGCGAGGAGGGTGGGCACGAGGCGATTCACTCGCAGTTGGGCAGCCGCGAAGACTTCCGCCGACTGGTGGCGGCCGCTGCGGCCCATGGCCTGGAAATCGCCCTGGATTTTGCCATCCAGTGCTCCCAGGACCATCCGTGGCTCAAACAACACCCCGGCTGGTTCAACTGGCGGCCGGACGGCACGATCAAGTACGCGGAGAACCCGCCGAAGAAGTACCAGGACATCGTCAACGTCGACTTCTATGCCCCCGAGGCGATTCCGAGCCTGTGGGTGGAACTGCGCGACATCGTGGTCGGCTGGGTCGAGGAGGGCGTGAAGATCTTCCGCGTCGACAACCCGCACACCAAGCCGTTGCCGTTTTGGCAATGGCTGATCGCCGATGTACGGGCGCTGTACCCCGAAGTGATCTTCCTCGCCGAAGCCTTTACCACTCCGGCAATGATGGCGCGCCTGGGCAAGGTCGGTTACTCCCAGAGCTACACCTATTTCACTTGGCGCAACACCAAGGCCGAACTGGCGACCTACTTCACCGAACTCAACGAATCGCCGTGGCGCGAATGCTACCGGCCGAATTTTTTCGTCAATACGCCGGACATCAACCCGGCGTTCCTCCACGAATCCGGGCGCCCCGGGTTTCTCATCCGCGCCGTGCTGGCGACCATGGGCTCGGGCCTGTGGGGCATGTACTCGGGTTTCGAGTTGTGCGAGTCGGCGCCGGTGCCGGGCAAGGAGGAGTACCTCGACTCCGAGAAGTATGAGATTCGCCCCAGGGACTTCAATGCGCCGGGCAATATCATTGCCGAGATCGCCCAACTCAACCGCATCCGCCGGCAGAACCCGGCGTTGCACACGCACCTGGGCCTGAAGGTCTACAACGCCTGGAACGACAACATCCTGTACTTCGGTAAACGCAGCTCTGACGGCAGCAATTTCATTCTGGTGGCGGTCAGCCTCGATCCGCACAACGTGCAGGAGGCAAACTTCGAGTTGCCGTTGTGGGAAATGGGCTTGCCGGACTACGCCAGCACCCATGGCGAAGACCTGATGAATGGCCATCGCTGGACCTGGCACGGCAAGCAGCAATTCATGCGGATCGACCCGGCGTATCAGCCGTTCGGGATTTGGAGAATTACCGCCTCTTGAGAACACCACAGAGGATTCTCAGCCTGTGGCCAAGATGAATTCACCAGGAGTTTCACATGGCGAAGAAACCCAAGGCAGCCACGTTCATCAAGGACCCGCTCTGGTACAAGGACGCGGTGATCTATCAAGTTCACGTCAAATCGTATTTCGACTCCAACAACGACGGGATTGGCGACTTTCCCGGCCTCATCGCCAAGCTCGACTACATCACCGACCTGGGCGTCAACACCATCTGGCTGTTGCCGTTCTATCCCTCGCCACGACGCGACGACGGTTATGACATCGCCGAGTACCGCGGCGTACACAGCGACTACGGCACCATGGCCGATGCCCGGCGTTTCATTGCCGAGGCGCACAAACGCGGCCTGCGGGTGATCACCGAGCTGGTCATCAACCACACCTCCGACCAGCACGCCTGGTTCCAGCGGGCGCGCAAGGCCAAACCCGGATCGGCGGCGCGGGACTTCTACGTGTGGTCCGATGACGATCAGAAATACGACGGCACCCGCATCATCTTTCTCGATACGGAGAAGTCCAACTGGACCTGGGACCCGGTCGCCGGCCAATACTTCTGGCACCGTTTCTACTCCCACCAGCCCGACCTGAACTTCGATAACCCGCAAGTCATGAAAGCGGTGCTGTCGGTGATGCGTTACTGGCTCGACATGGGCATCGACGGCCTGCGCCTGGACGCCATTCCCTACCTGATCGAGCGCGACGGCACCAACAACGAGAACCTGCCGGAAACCCACGACGTCCTGAAAAAGATCCGCGCGGAAATCGACGCCAACTACCCCGACCGCATGCTGCTGGCCGAGGCCAATCAGTGGCCGGAAGACACCCAGTTGTACTTCGGCGACACCGACAGGAAAGGCCTGAACGGCGACGAATGCCACATGGCCTTTCACTTCCCGTTGATGCCGCGCATGTACATGGCGCTGGCCCAGGAAGATCGCTTCCCGATTACCGACATTCTGCGCCAGACCCCGGATATACCCGCCAACTGCCAATGGGCAATCTTCCTGCGCAATCACGATGAACTGACCCTGGAGATGGTCACCGACAAGGAACGCGACTACCTGTGGAATTACTACGCCGCCGACCGTCGCGCGCGGATCAACCTGGGGATTCGCCGTCGCCTGGCGCCGCTGATGGAGCGCGATCGCCGTCGGGTCGAACTGCTCAACAGCCTGCTGCTGTCCATGCCCGGCACGCCAACCCTGTATTACGGCGATGAGATCGGCATGGGCGACAACATCTACCTCGGCGACCGCGATGGTGTGCGCACGCCGATGCAATGGTCCATCGACCGCAACGGCGGTTTCTCCCGGGCCGATCCGGCGAGCCTGGTGCTGCCGCCGATCATGGACCCGCAATATGGCTACTTGTCGGTCAACGTCGAAACCCAGGCCGGCGACCCGCATTCGCTGCTGAACTGGACCCGGCGCCTGCTCGCCGTGCGCAAGCAATCCAAGGCCTTCGGGCGCGGTACGTTGAAGATGCTGTCGCCGAGCAACCGACGGATTCTGGCCTACACCCGCGAATACACCGGGGTGGATGGCAAGCACGAAGTCATTCTGTGCGTGGCCAATGTGTCGCGCAGTGCCCAGGCCGCCGAGCTGGATCTGTCGGCCTACGTCGGCATGGTGCCGGTGGAAATGCTCGGGGGTAACGCGTTCCCGCCCATCGGCCAGCTGAACTTCCTCCTGACCCTGGCGCCTTATGGCTTCTACTGGTTCGGCCTTGCTGCGGAGAACCAGATGCCGAGCTGGCACGTGGAGCCCGCACAAAGCCTGCCGGACTTCACCACGCTGGTGCTGAAAAAACGCATGGAGGAACTGCTCGAAGCGCCGTCACGCACCACGCTGGAGCAAAGCATCCTGCCGAGCTGGTTGCAGAATCGCCGTTGGTTTGCCGGCAAGGACGCCGCCATCGAACAGGTCGATCTGGCCTATGGCGTGCGGTTCGGCGACCCGCAGCATCCGGTGCTGTTCGGCGAGATCAATGTCACCAGCGCTGGCCAGAGTAGCCGCTACCAGTTGCCGTTCGGCTTTATCTCGGAGGATCAGGTCGGTACGCCGTTGCCGCAGCAATTGGCTTTGTCGCGGGTACGGCGCGGACGCCAGGTCGGCCTGATCACCGATGCCTTCAGCCTGGAGACCTTTGTGCATGCGGTATTGCAGGGCATTCAGGCCGGTACCGTGTTGGCCTCCAGCGAGGGCGACATTCGCTTCGAGTCCACCGCGGAGCTGGAAAAACTCGGCCTCAATGCCGAGTCGTCGGTACGTTACCTGTCCGCCGAACAGTCCAACAGCTCGGTGGTGATCGGCAACAGCCTGGTGCTGAAGCTGATCCGCAAGGTCGCCTGCGGCGTGCACCCGGAACTGGAAATGAGCGCGTACCTGACGCAAGCCGGGTTCAGCAATATCTCGCCATTGCTGGGTGCGGTGGTGCGTCGGGACGGGGCGGGCGAAGACAATTTGCTGATGATCGCCCAAGGTTATCTGAGCAATCAGGGCGACGCCTGGGAGTGGACGCAGAACAACCTCGAACGGGCGCTTCGCGATGAACTGGCCGACGCCGTGTCCGAGCAGGAACAGCATTACAACGCGCTCGGCGAACTGAAAGATTTCGCCGGTATGCTCGGTCAGCGCCTGGGGGAAATGCATCAGGTGCTGGCGGCGCCGAGTGCCAACCCTGACTTCTTGCCCCAGGTCACCACGCAGAAAGAGGCGCTGGCCTCGGCCAAGGACGTCGCGGTGCAAATCGAGCACGCGCTGAACTTGCTCAAGCAGCATAAAAATCAACTGAACCCGGCGGACCAGACCCTGGTCGGCCGTTTACTGGACAACAGGAAAGCCATCCTCGGCCATGTACTAGCGTTGGGCAAAAAGACCGCGGGCGGCTTGCGCATTCGTGTACACGGCGACCTGCATCTGGGGCAGGTGCTGGTGATCAAGGGCGATGCCTACCTGATCGACTTTGAAGGCGAACCGGCCCGGCCATTGCATGAACGGCGGGGCAGACACAGCCCGTACAAGGATGTCAGCGGCGTGCTGCGTTCTTTCGATTACGCGGCGGCGATGGCGATCAATGTGCAGAGCGTCGACAACACCGCGGCGGCCGATGCCGCGCGCTTGCGGGTCACCGATCGCTACTTGAACGAGGCGCGGCAAGCATTTGTCGACGCTTATCGGCTGGCGGCAGCTAGTCTTGCCCATGCATGGCAAGATCCCGAAGGCGAGGATGCCGCGCTGGCGTTGTTCGGTCTGGAGAAGGCGGCGTATGAAGTGGCTTATGAGGCGGAAAATCGCCCCGCCTGGTTGCCCGTGCCGTTGCACGGTTTATATGGATTATTGAGTGGGCTTAAACCCTTTTCCGATCTTGGTGGAGAGTAGTCATGAGTGTCTCGAACAAGGAACAGGGTCATCACAAAGAAGCGCTGCTGCCCAGGGCGCGGGATATCGATGCATTGGTACGTGCCGAGCATATCGATCCTTTCGCCATTCTCGGCCCCCACGCTGATGGTGCCGGCGGGCAATTCATTCGCGCGTATCTGCCGGGCGCCCTGAGTGTGCAGGTACTGGCCAGGGACTCCGACGAAGAACTGGGTCAACTTGAAGCCACGCAGACACCGGGGTTATTCGTCGGGCATTTCGATCGAGCGCAAGCGTACCTGCTACGCACCCGTTGGGCCGGCGGCGAGCAAACCGCAGAAGATCCTTACAGCTTCGGCCCGTTGTTGGGCGAAATGGATTTGTACCTGTTTGCCGAAGGCAATCACCGCGACCTCAGCGGATGCCTGGGCGCGCAACTGAAAACCGTGGACGGCGTCGACGGCGTGCGTTTCGCCGTGTGGGCACCGAATGCCCGGCGGGTGTCGGTGGTCGGCGATTTCAACGTCTGGGACGGGCGCCGGCATCCGATGCGCCTGCGTCATCCCACCGGTGTCTGGGAATTGTTCATCCCGCGCCTGCAAGCCGGGGACACCTACAAATACGAGATTCTCGGCGCCCACGGCATTCTGCCGCTGAAGGCCGATCCCGTGGCGCTGGCCACCAGCCTGCCACCGGACACCGCCTCGAAAGTCGCCTCACCCTTGAACATCGACTGGCAGGACCAGGACTGGATGATGTCCCGGGGCGACCGGCAGCGGGTGACGGCGCCGTTGTCGATCTACGAATTGCACGCCGGCTCGTGGCAATGCGAACTGGACGACCTGGGTGAAGTGGCCCGCCAGTACACCTGGCCCGAACTGACCGAGCGGCTGATTCCCTATGTCAAAGACCTGGGCTTCACCCACATCGAACTGATGCCGATCATGGAGCACCCGTTCGGCGGTTCGTGGGGCTATCAGTTGCTGTCGCAATTCGCGCCGAGTGCGCGCTATGGCACGCCGGACCAATTCGCCGCGTTCATCAACGCCTGCCACCAGGCCGAACTCGGGGTGATTCTCGATTGGGTGCCGGCGCATTTCCCCACCGATATCCACGGCCTGGCCCAGTTCGACGGCACGGCGCTGTACGAGTACGGCAACCCGCAGGAAGGGTTCCATCAGGACTGGGACACGCTGATCTACAACCTGGGTCGCACCGAAGTGCACGGCTACATGCTGGCGTCGGCGCTGCACTGGCTCAAGCATTTCCATGTCGATGGCCTGCGGGTCGATGCGGTGGCCTCGATGCTCTACCGCGATTACTCGCGCAAGGCCGGCGAGTGGGTGCCGAACCGCCATGGCGGACGGGAGAACCTGGAAGCCATCGACTTCCTGCGTCACCTCAATGACGTGGTGGCCCTTGAAGCGCCCGGTGCGCTGGTGATCGCCGAGGAATCCACCGCATGGCCGGGTGTCAGCCAGGGCACGCAACAGGGCGGCCTGGGCTTTGCCTATAAATGGAACATGGGCTGGATGCACGATTCGCTGCATTACATCCAGCAGGACCCGGTGTATCGCGCCCACCACCACAACGAGCTGAGTTTCGGCCTGGTGTATGCGTGGTCCGAGCGCTTCATCCTGCCGATCTCCCACGATGAAGTGGTGCACGGCAAACACTCGCTGATCGACAAGATGCCCGGCGACCGCTGGCAGAAATTCGCCAACCTGCGGGCCTACCTGAGTTTCATGTGGGCGCATCCGGGCAAAAAGCTGTTGTTCATGGGTTGCGAATTCGGCCAGTGGCGCGAGTGGAACCATGACCAGCAACTGGACTGGTACCTGTTGCAATACCCCGAGCACAAAGGGGTGCAGAAACTGGTGGCCGACCTCAACCGCTTGTACCGCGAAGCGCCGGCGCTGCATGAGCAGGACGATGTGCCACAGGGTTTCCAATGGCTGATCGGCGATGACGCGATCAACAGCGTTTATGCGTGGATGCGCTGGAGCAAGGACGGCGAGCCGGTGCTGGTGGTGGCCAACTTTACGCCGGTGCCACGCGAGGCTTATCGCGTCGGGGTGCCGTTTGCCGGGCAGTGGAACGAGGTGTTCAATAGCGATTCGTCCATCTATGCCGGTTCCAACTACGGCAACAGTGGGGGGGCGGTTGCCGAAGAGGTGCCGAGCCATGGCCAGGCATTGTCGCTGGTGCTGAATTTGCCGCCGTTGGCGGTGTTGATGTTAAGGCCACAGGGCTGATCCGAAGTCGGCGGTGCTGCTATTCGCGGGCAGGCCCGCTCCCAGACGGGTTTTGAGTCCGACATCAATCCAGTGTGGGAGCGAGCCTGCTCGCGAAGGGGCCGGTGCAGTAGCCGCCCACACTTGGCACCTGGCAATGAATGGCCGTGATTCACAGATGCACTTCCACCGCCAGCGGCAAATGGTCAGACAGGTGCGTCCACGGCTTGTTTCCCAGTATTTGTGGCTCATGGCTGCTGGCGTTGCGCAGATAGATGCGATCGAGGCGCAGCAAGGGAAACCGCGCCGGGTAGGTTTTGGCCGGCCGACCAAGGTGGCGTTCGAAGGCTTCGTGCAGGTAATCGCGGCGGGCAAGGGTGGCATTGCCTTGCATCTGCCAGTCGTTGAAGTCGCCGGCAATGATCACCGGCGCATCATCCGGCAGGGATTCGAGGAGTTGACAGAGCAATTGCAACTGCAGCTGACGATGGCTTTCCAGCAGGCTGAGGTGAACGCAGATGGCATGCACTTCGCTATGCCCCGGCACGTCCAGCACGCAATGCAGCAAGCCACGGCGTTCCGGACCGGTAATGGAAACATCCAGGTTTCGATACTCGCGGATCGGGTATTTCGACAGTAAAGCATTGCCATGATGACCGTCGGGATAGACGGCATTGCGTCCATAGGCGAAGTCGCTCCACATGCTGTCGGCAAGGAATTCATATTGCGAGGTTTGTGGCCAATCGTTGTAGCGGGAGGAGTGGCGGTCGTGCTCGCCGACGACTTCTTGCAGAAACACCAGGTCTGCCGACGTACTGCGCACCGCTTCACGCAACTCGGGGAGGACGAAACGCCGGTTGAGTGCGGTAAAACCCTTATGGGTGTTGACTGTCAGCACGCGAAGCCGATGAATCGCCGGGGGCGTGTTCAAGGGTGTCGATTCGGCTGCCTGCTGTTTTGAATGACTGGCCACTTGCACTCCTCTGACTCAGGGCTGCTTATGTATGCGACTGATGCGACGGCAGGCAGTTCAGTCCGATGGGCTGCGCCGAACCGATAATCGATGATTTCATACCAACACGATTTCATAAGGCAAACGGATACGCTCCAGCAGTGGCCGGGTCAGCGACGGTGCGAGGCCGATGGCCGGTTCGCCGTCCAGTTGGCTGGCGTAGGCATGGGTGGCGTGGCTCTTGCGGGCGACCGTCCAGGTATCGAGGCGCACCTTGCGGGCACGGTGCCAGGGAATCAGCTCCCGGTCCCGTGCCGGCCAGTGCCAGGCCCAGAACGGTACGTCGTTGTAGGTGGCCCCGGTACTGGCCGCCGCCCTGGCGCTGGCGCGGCCAACGGTGTCGTGGTCGACGTTGCCGTCCTGGCGCCAGGTGCTGAACACCACATCACCGGGGCGCAGGTAGCGTGTGATGAATTGGGCGATCTGGTCTTCGTGCTCCACCAGGGCGTTGTCGGTAAACCCGCCACGAATCCACTTCAGGCTGTGCATCGGCAACCCGAGCCGGCGGATGGCTTCCACGCTTTCCTGGGGACGAAATACGCTGAGGCGTTTTTCCGACCACTGCCGAGAGCCCGGATGGCTGGCGCTGCCGTCGGTGATCGAGATCAATTGCAGCGGGTGGCCGAGGTTGCTGAGCAATTGCAGCAGGCCACCGCAGGTCACGACTTCATCGCCGGGGTGCGGGGCAATGAGCACTGCGCGTGCGCCGGTGGGCACCAGCGACTGGGTACTGATGACCGGAATGCTGTCCAGTTGCGGGGCGCTGTTCCAGATCTGTGATGGCAGGCTGGCTTCGCTCAGGGAAACGGGTTTCATGGTGGATACGTCCTTGTTCTGCGTCGCCTTCAGTCGTGCATGGGACAAGCCCGGCAGACCCGTGAGGGCTCGTTGATAGCGGTGCGACAAGCCAAACCCTGGATTGCCGCGAATCGAGTATTGCCCATGTATCGCTATTCGTCGCGCCGCGAGCCTGTCCAGAATGATTTTTCCGCTCTGCGGTGTAGTGGCCATAAATGCCTGTAGGTTTTTTTTACTCTTCTTCCTCATGCTGCAACTCGAACAGCAGCAACGAGCGGCCGGTGACCGAGTACTCGTGGCCAAACTCGAAGCGCTCCTGGCCACGGATCGACGGCTGGTTGGTGTCGATCATGCAGGTCCAGAAACCGCCGTCAGGCACTTCCGGTAGCCGGAAATTGACGATGTCGTGATGCGCGTTGACCACCAGCATCAACGTCGCGTCGATGCCTTTGCGGCGAATGCCGGTTTCCTGGGCGCGGCCATCGAGCAGCATGCCCAGGCAACGATTGTGCGCATCGTGCCAATGCTTGGTGGTCATTTGCGTGCCGTCCGGCGCCAGCCAGGTCACGTCCTTGACGCCGATGTCCTCGTTGTAATTGCCCACCAGGAAACGCCCGCGCCGCAGGACCGGGTAGGTCAGGCGCAACTTGATCAGGCGTTTGACGAACTTGAGCAGGGCCTTGCCGTCATCGCTGAGGTCCCAGTTGACCCAGCCGATCTCGCTGTCCTGGCAGTACGCATTGTTGTTGCCGTCCTGGGTACGGGCGAACTCGTCGCCGGCCACCAGCATCGGCGTGCCCTGGGCCAGCAGCAGGGTGGCGAAGAAATTGCGCATCTGCCGATGGCGCAGCGCGTTGATGTCGGGATCGTCGGTGGGGCCTTCGACGCCGTGGTTCCAGGACAGGTTGTTGTTGCTGCCGTCCTGATTGTCTTCGTCGTTGGCTTCGTTGTGCTTGTCGTTGTATGACACAAGGTCGTTGAGGGTGAAGCCGTCATGGGCGGTGACAAAGTTCACCGATGAGTAAGGCCGCCGACCACGTTGATTGAACATCTCCCCCGAAGCGGTCAGGCGGCTGGCAAAGTCCGCCAGTTGCCCATCGTCGCCTTTCCAGAAGGCGCGCACGGTGTCGCGGAATTTGTCGTTCCACTCGACCCAGCCCGGCGGAAAGTTGCCCACCTGATAACCGCCGGGGCCGCAGTCCCAGGGTTCGGCGATCAGTTTGACCTGGCGCAGCACCGGGTCCTGGCGGCAGGCCACGAGGAAGCTGTGGCGTTCGTCGAAACCGTCGTGGTAACGGCCCAGGATGGTCGCCAGATCGAAGCGGAAGCCGTCCACGTGCATCTCCGAGGCCCAGTAGCGCAGGGAGTCGGTGACCATTTGCAGTACGCACGGGTGGCTCAGGTCCAGGGTGTTGCCGGTGCCGGAATCGTTGATGTAGAAGCGCTTGTCATCGGGCTTGAGGCGGTAGTAGGACGCGTTGTCGATGCCGCGCATGGACAGGGTCGGGCCTTGCTCGTTGCCCTCGGCGGTGTGGTTGTAGACCACGTCGAGGATCACCTCCAGATTGGCTTCGTGCAGGTGCGCAACCATTTCCTTGAACTCGGCAATCTTGCCACTGGCCAGGTAACGCGGGTCGGGGGCGAAGAACGCAATGCTGTTGTAACCCCAGTAATTGGTCATGCCCTTGTGCAGCAGATGCTGGTCGTTGACGAACGCATGGATTGGCAGCAGCTCCACGGTCGAGACGCCGAGCTTGCGGATGTGCTCCACCACATCATCGACCATCAACCCGGCAAAGGTGCCGCGCAGGTTTTCGGGGACGGCAGGGTGACGCATGCTGAAGCCGCGCACATGGGTTTCATAGATGATCGTCTTGTCCCACGGCACGCTGACCCGATGATCGTGGCCCCAGGTGTGCGCCGGGTCGATGACCTTGCATTTGGGCACGAAGGGCGCGCTGTCCCGTTCATCGAAGCTGAGGTCGGCGTCGGGGTGGCCGATGGTGTAACCGAACAGTGCTTCGGACCATTTCAGCTTGCCCACCAGTTGTTTGGCGTAGGGGTCGATCAGCAGTTTGTTGGGATTGAAGCGATGGCCGTTGGCCGGGTCGTAGGGGCCGTAGACGCGATAGCCGTAGATCAGCCCCGGATGGGCGTCGGGCAGGTAGCCGTGGAAAATCTCGTCGGTGTATTCGGGCAGTTCGATGCGTTCGAGCTCCACCTCGCCGGCGTCGTCGAACAGGCACAGTTCAACCTTGGTGGCGTGGGCGGAAAACAGGGCGAAGTTGACGCCCAGGCCATCCCAGGTGGCGCCCAGCGGAAAGGGCAGGCCTTCGCGGATTCGTGTCGTTTCGGCACGAGGGGCTGGCGCGGAGGCTTTCTTCGGACTGGTCATAGGTACTCCTGGGTAAAAATACTCGCTGATCAGCACCGCAACCTGTGGGAGCGGGCTTGCTCGCGAAAGCGGTATGTCAGACAAAATTGATGTCGACGGATACTCCCTCTTCGCGAGCAAGCCCGCTCCCACAGGTATGTTTTTGGGCACGCGATCGCGTCACGAGCCCAATCAGGTCAAACGCCGTGCGGATCAAACCGCCGGCGGTTTTCGCGCAGCCCGGGGCTTTTTCTCAACAGCTTTTTCTCCCGGCGGGATCACCTTCGAAGCCGCCGCCGGTTTGGCCCTGGTTTTTGGCGCGGCGACCTTGGCATCGCCAGCCTTGCCGTTGGCCGTTTTGCTGACTGGGGTTTTCGCAGCTGCCTTGGCCGGTTTTTTCGGGGCCAGGGCTTCGGCTTCCGCCAGTTTGCACGCCATCTCCCAGTGGCGGGCTTCCTGACCTTCGGGTTTTCCTTCGGATTCCCAGATCTGATAGGCGAATTCGCGGATGCGTTTATCGTCGGTACTCATCGTAATGCTCCTGAACTGAACTCAAGTGTGGGCAGTTTGAAAAATGAGGTTGACCGGGAAATCCCCCAGCGCGGCGCTGATCAGCAGCTCCCTGTGTTTTGTGACTGTGATGCCGGAAAAAAGTCCCTGCAGATGTTCGTCAGGGACGGTGAACGGCAATTTGACCCGGGTATCGCCCCACAGCGGCGCGTGGACCTGTGGTTGGGCACTGTTTTTCAGCAGATCGGCACAACGTATCGGCACAATCACGATGGCGCGTTTTCCCTCCCGTTCACGGACAAATCCCAGCACTCGATGGGCCTCGCAGCCCACCACTTCCAGGGCCTGGTAGGTGCCACGCCGAAACAGCTCGGCATGCTCGGCGCGCAGGCTCAACGTGCGCGCAATCAAGGCTTGCTTGATGCGCCCGTCACGCCAGTTCTGCAACAAGTCCGGCAGGTCCACCGTTTGCCGCAGTGCCTGCTGGCGGCTGGCGTAATCCACGGGGCGACGGTTGTCCGGGTCGACCAGGCTGAAGTCCCAGAAATCGTTGCCCTGATACAAATCCGGTACGCCGGGCACGGTCATGCGCAGCAAGGTTTGCGCCAAACCGTTGAGTGCGCCGGGGGCGGCAATCGAGCGGGCGGCCTTGGCCAGGGCGGTCCGCAACAACTCGCCTTCGGGGCTCAGCAACAGGCGCTGGATGAAGTCCTCGGTCGCTTGCTCGTAAGGGTCATTGGACGCAGTCCAGCTGCTTTGCAGTTTGGCTTCGCGCAGGGCCTTGCGTTGCCACTGCCAGAGGCGTTTTGCGTAGTCCTCGAGGGCCGAAGGATGATCGATCCCCAACGCCAGCGGCCAACTGCCGAGGGTCGCCTGGTACAGAATCAATTCATCCCCCGTCGACGGCATTTGATCGTCGTTGCGCAAGGGCCGGGCGAGGGCGCGCCACAGGCCGATCTGGTCGGCGTACCAGCCGCTGCGCTCGCTCAGTACCGCCAGCCGCGCTCGTGAATCTTCCCCGCGCTTGTGGTCGTGGGTGGCGCTGGCCAGCAGATTGTCCGGGAAGGTGTCGAGGCGCTCGATGCAGGCCTGATGAAAGTCGGCGAGCGGTGCGCTGAACTGTTCGGTGTTGAAGCCAACGTCATTGCGCGACAGCAGGACCGCCGAACGATAGAGCGCGGTGTCTTCCACCGCTTTCGCCGCTGTCGGCGAGGTCAGTTGCTGGAAACGTACGCAGGCGTGCTTCAGGCGTTTGCGTTCGCGACCGGCCGGGCGCTGCCGCCAGGGTTCACCGCCGAGCCAGCCGGCCAGGCAGTCGAGCACCGGCCAGTCCGCTTCGCCGAGGGTTTGGCGGGCGCCGTCCATGGCCTGGCGGAAAAACATCTCGTCCTGGTCCGAGCGGCCAAGGGGGCTGATGTAGGTGCGGTACACCGGGAAGTGCACGATCAGCGCCTGCAAGGCCCGGCGAATGGCGCCGAGGGTCAGGTCGCGGGTCATGAGGTTGTCCCGGGCCATTTGCAGCAAGGCCTGGGCGACGCTTTCGAAATCTCCGGCCAGGGAACCGCTGAGGATTTGCTGGCGGGCCAGTTGTGCTTCCTGGCCGAAGTCGGCGGGCCGCTCGCTGAGACGGTGCCAGAGTTCGGCCAGTGTCTGCGCGCCCCGTGGATCCTGTTGCAGCAGTGACAACTGGTTCATGAATTCGTAGCCGGTGGTGCCGTCCACCGACCAGTCGCGATGCAGGGTTTCGCCTTCGCCGAGGATCTTTTCGACGTAGATGGGCAGGTGGCGGCCCGCCGACAGGCTGTCCACCCGGCGGCGCAGCTTGCGGCAGTAGCCCCGTGGGTCGGCGAGGCCGTCGATGTGGTCGATGCGCAACCCGTCGATCAGCCCTTCAGCCACCAGTTGGAAGATCTTCGCGTGGGTGGCTTCGAACACGGCGGGACGCTCGACGCGCAGCCCGCCGAGTTCATTGATATCAAAGAAGCGCCGCCAGTTGATGTCATCGGCGGCGGTGCGCCAACTGGCGAGGCGATAGCTCTGGCGCTCCAGCAGGTTGTGCAGGCGCTGGAAGCCTTCGCCGGTCAGTGAGTCGTAATTGTTCAGATGCTGCTCAATGGCGTGGGCAAGGGCCGGGTCACTGACCAGATCGCGAAGTTCTGCTTTCAGCGGTATGGCGAGGCTGTGGGCGTCGGTCTGGTAGCTCAGGGTGCTGAAGCGATCGGCCAGGTTTTTCAGTTGTTCGGCCTGTTGCGTATCGAGCGGTGCATCGGCCCTGAGCAGTTCCCCGTAATCGCTGGGGCAAATCGGAAAGCGGTGTTCGTAGTGCTCGACATGGAAGCTGCCGTGCCAGGCATCGAAGCGCAGGGGCAGGGTGCCGTCCTGCAACGCGACGCCGTAGTCGCTACCGAGAAACGGCAGGAGCAACTGGCCTTCCATCAACGGGTCGAGTGAGTGCCACTGGATGTCGAAAAACTCGCCGTAGGGGCTCAGGCGTCCCCACTCCAGCAAATCCAGCCACCAGGGATTGTCACTGCCGCCGACCGCCATGTGGTTGGAGACGACGTCGAGGATCAACCCCATGTTGTGCCCGTGCAAGGCACTGACCAGGCTGCGCAGCGCCGTCTCACCGCCCAGTTCCGGATTGACCCGGGTCGGGTCCACCACGTCGTAGCCATGCATCGACCCGGCGCGGGCACGCAACAGCGGGGAGGCGTAGACATGGCTGATGCCGAGACGGGCGAAATACGGCACCAGTGGCACCGCATCTTCGAGCGTGAAGCCTTTGTGAAATTGCAGGCGCAAGGTGGCGCGCAGTGGTCGGGTCGGCACTTGGGTCATCGATCACGCTCGGCCGCCTGGAGCCGCGCACAGGCGAGCAGTTCCAGGCGTCGCGCGGCATCCGCGCCATCGAGCAGGGCTTCGCTGTAGCCCGGCAAGCGCCGCGACCAGTTGGGGTGGGTGTCGATGGTGCCGGGCAGGTTGGCTTGCTGTTCGACACCCAGGGCATCTTCCAGGGGCAGCAGCACCAAGGGTGCCCGGGTATGACCGAGGAAGCGCACGCTGGCATCGAGCACCTGGTCGGTTTCGTGGGACTCTTCGCGAAAGTTCTGCGGGTCCTGGCTCAACGCCCGGCGCAGGCCTTCGCGCTCGCGCTCGCGGTGCTGGCGCCATTCGATTTCACCGCTGGCATCGACCATGCCGAGCCGGGCGTTCCAGTCGATATCGCGGCCATGCCACCAGCCGTTGAGGGTGGGCAGGTCATGGGTGCTGGTGGTGGCCAGGGCATTATCCGGCCAGTCGAGGATCGGCTTGAAGTGGGTGTTGTCCTGCTCGAACAGCAATACCCGCATGCCCAGCATCGCGCGGGCGATGAGTTTCTCCCGCAGGCCGTCCGGTACGGTACCGAGGTCTTCACCGAGGACGATGGCCTGGTGACGATGGGATTCCAGGGTCAGCAGACGCAGCAGATCATCCACCGGGTAATACAGGTAAGCGCCGTCCGCCGGCGGCGAGCCGTTGGGGATTACCCACAGACGCTGCAAGCCCATGACGTGATCGATGCGCAAGCCACCGGAGTGGGCAAAATTGGCCCGCAGCATTTCGATGAAGGCCCGGAATCCATTGCGCACCAGGCCTTCAGGGGAGAACGCGGAAATCCCCCAACCCTGGCCCGTGCGGTTGAGAATGTCCGGCGGCGCACCAACGGTGAGGGCGGCGAGCAGTTCGTCCTGACGGCTCCAGGCCTGGCTGCCGCCGCCGTCGGCGCCAACGGCCAGGTCGGCGATCAGGCCGATACTCATGCCGCTGGCGCGGGCGGCGGTTTGCGCACGCTCCAGGCAGCGCGTGATCAGCCACTGACAGAAGGCGAAAAAACCGATGCTCCCTGCATTCTCTTCGGCGAAGGCCGCCAGTTCGGCGCTGCGCGGATTGCGCCAGGGTTCGGGCCACTGCCGCCAGTCGAGGTGTTCACCCCGGGCGGCGCGCGCCTCCTGGATGGCTTCGAAGCGGCAGTGGTTTTCCAGCGCTTCGCCGGCGGCGTGACGGAAACTGCTGAAGTCTTCGTGCAAGGGGTGTTCACCCTGGACGAAACCTTCGTACAGCGACTGCAGCAACCGATGCTTGGCTTCGGCGGCGGCCGGCCAGTCAATCAGCGGACGCTCTTCCAGCGCCTTGAGTTCAATCGCCAGTCCGGTTGCATCAATGGCGGTACGCAGCGCGCGTTCGCCGAGAATGGTGCCGGGGGCGCAGTAAAGGCTGTTGAGAAATAAGCGGCTGGACGGCGAATACGGGCTGTAGCGTTGGGTGTCACTGGAAAACATCGCATGCAACGGGCTGATCGCCAGCGCCTCGGCGCCACGCTCACCGGCCACCCGGGCGAGGTCCTCCAGTGCCTGGGTGTCACCAAACCCGCCATCGCCGGGGCGGCGCAATCCATACAACTGCACGCTCAGGCCCCAGGCGCGGGGGATCGGATTGTCCACGGCATCGGCCACGCTGTAGCAACGGGCCGGGGCCACGGCCAGGGTGAAGTTTTGTCCGTCGATGCTGACCTGTTGATAGCCGACCGGTACCAGCCCCGGCAGCACCGCGTTGGTGTCGAGTTTCAGGTTGAGCCGCGAACCGTCCTCGAGGTGGATTTCGCAAGGGGTTTGGGGCTCGAAATAACGCGCCAGGTCCAGGCCCGCCCCGACATCGGCGGTGATCAATGGCGGCAAGTGATGGGTCTGTTGCACCGCTTGCAGTTCCAGCAGGCTGGCATCGATTTCCTGGGCACTGCCGGCCGGGTGGCCAAGGCCGGTCAGCACGTTGCGCAACACGGATGGCGCGACTTTTTGCGGGCGGCCGTTGGCGTCGAGCCAATCGACAGCGAGGCCGGCACGGCTGGCCAGGATTTCCAGTTGCGCATCACTCATGGACGCTCTCCAAACGAGGTAGCAAAGGGGGCTGCGGCGGCGAGGCTGACGAGCGCGCAATACGCGGCAAGGGTGTTTTGGTCGTGCAGGTCGGGGCTCTGTGGCGGGTATTCGAACAACCGCGTGGCACCGGTCTGTGAGGTGTGGACTACGGGCCTGGCGCTGAGGTTCAGGTCAATGCGCAGTTGGCTGCCATCGCCCAAGCGCCAGGATGCACTGATTGCGCCTTCGCCCAGCACATCGGCTCCCAGTGCCTGGGCGCCGGGCAGGCGCGGGATGATGTGCCGATGACGGATTTGCAACAGTCGGCGATACAGGTCGTGTATCTCGCAATGGCCGGTCGATGACAGGACCGGGCGGGACGCTGCAAACGTCTGCGGATCGTTCGGGTCCGGAATGTGTTCGCGCAGGTTTGGGTCGGCAAAGGCGCTGAACGCCGCGAACTCGTTGCGCCGGCCGTCGCGAACCTGTTTGGCCAATTCACCGTGATGACTGGTGAAAAACAGGAAGGGTTGCTCGACGGCAAACTCGTCGCCCATGAACAGCAGCGGAATCATCGGCGACAACAGCAGCAACACCGTGGCGGCCCGCAGCGCTTGCGGGTGGGCGAGTTGATGCAGGCGCTCGCCGAACGCCCGGTTGCCGATCTGGTCGTGGTTCTGCAAAAACAGGATGAATGCACTGGGCGGCAGATGCCCGCTGGGTTCACCCCGCGCCACACCATGGCGGTTGAGATGGCCCTGGAACACGAAACCCTGGCTCAGGCAGCGCGCCAGTTGTTCGGTGGGGTTTTGCGCGTAATCGGCGTAGTAAGCGTCGGTTTCGCCGGTCAGCAACACATGCAGGGCGTTGTGGCCGTCATCGTTCCATTGCGCGTCGTAACCCTGTTCGAGCAGGCTGGCCTGGTTGTGTTCGTTCTCCACCATCAGCCACACATGCCGCGCCGGTCCCGTCTGCTGGCGCACCCGTCGTGCCAGCTCCTGGAGGAAATCCGGGTCTTCGATGGCGTGCACCGCGTCCAGGCGCAAACCGTCGAAACGGTATTCCAGCAGCCACATCAAGGCATTTTCAATGAAGAAGTCCCGTACTTCGCGACGGCGCAAGTCGATGGCCGCGCCCCACGGCGTGTGTTTGTCTTCGCGAAAAAAGCCCTTGGCATAACGATGCAGGTAATTGCCGTCCGGGCCGAAGTGGTTGTAGACCACGTCGAGAATCACCGCCAGGCCGTGGCCGTGGGCGGTGTCGATCAAGTGCTTGAGCTGCTCGGGTGAACCGTATGAAGCCTGGGGCGCGTAGGGCAGGACGCCGTCATAACCCCAATTGCGCTCACCGGGAAACTGCGCGATGGGCATCAGTTCGATCGCGGTCACACCCAGTTCGACCAGGCGTGCCAGATGCTGCTCGACGGCACTGAAGCCGCCGAGCGCACCGACATGCAACTCGTAGATCACCGCTTCGCTCCACGGCCGTCCCAACCAGGCACTGTGTTGCCAGGCATAGGCCAGCGGATCGACCACCACGCTGTGCCGGTCGATATCGCCGGCTTGAGCGCGGGAGGCCGGGTCGGGCACTTCCAGTTCGCCGTCGATGCTGTAGCGGTAGCGCGTGCCCGCCGCGCATCGGATGTTGCTCACGAACCAGCCGTCGGCCTGGGGCAGCAACGGCAAGGATTGTCCATTTTCCAGTTCGACACTGACGTAGAACGCATCTGGCGCCCACAACGCGAATCGCGTGTGCTCTGCGTCCAGCATGATTGCGCCGTGGGGCCAGGTCTCAAGGGTCCGTAACGGCATCTTGAAAGCCTCTTACTGTTTGTGCGATTTCCCCAATGCTTTAGCCACAAGCTGCTCGTAGAGCTCGGCGTAGGGTTCGACCGCCTTGCACCAGTTGAACGGCGCCGCCATGGCCCGGCAGCGCATCGCGTGCAGCAGGTCGGGAAAGGCGAACACCTTGAACGCGCGGCTCAGGGCTTCCTGGTAGCTCTGCACCGTGGATTCATCGAACAGGAAACCGGTCACGCCGTTTTCGATGGTGTCGGCCAGGCCACCGGTATTGCGCGCCACCGGCAACGAGCCGAAGCGCTGGGCGTACATCTGGCTCAGGCCGCATGGCTCGTAACGCGAAGGCATCAGCAGGAAGTCGCTGCCGGCGAACATGCGCCGGGCGTCGGTTTCGTTGAAGCCGATGCGCACGCCGATCTGCCCGGGGAAACGCAGGGCCAGTTCGCGCATCGACTGTTCTTCTTCCGGCTCGCCGCGACCGATGATCGCGATCTGCCCGCCGTTTTTGACAATGTACTCGGACACCGCTTCGGTGAGGTCCAGGCCTTTCTGATAAACCAGCCGCGAAACCACCGCAAACAGTGGACCTTCGGAATCTTTCAGGCCGAACAGTTCGCGGACATGGGCGGCGTTCACGGCCTTGCCATCCCAGTCGCCGATGTTGAACGGGCGGAACAGGTGCGGATCGGTCGCCGCATCCCAGCTTTCATCGATGCCGTTGGGAATGCCGCTGAGCAGGCCTTGCTGGGTCTTGGCGGCGAGAAAACCGTCCAGGCCGCAGCCGAAATCCGGGGTGGTGATTTCCTGGGCGTAGGTCGCGCTGACCGTGGTGATGTGGCTCGAATAGGCCATGCCGGCCTTGAGGAACGACATCTTGCCGTAGAACTCCATGCCTTCCTGTTGCAGCGCGTGATGGGGAATGCCCAGTTCGGGGCACGAGCCCAGGCTGGTCACGCCTTGATAGGCCAGGTTGTGAATGGTGAACAGCGTCGGTGTGCGCTGCCCACGCCAGTGCATGTAGGCCGGGGCCAGGCCGGCTGGCCAGTCGTGGGCGTGCACTAGGTCCGGGCACCAGTGGATCTGCGCGAGGTTGGCGGCAATATCGGCGGCCGCCAGGCCCAGGCGGGCGAATCGGATATGGTTGTCCGGCCAGTCGCGGCCGTTGTTGGCGCCGTAAGGTGAACCTTCGCGCTCGTAGAGTTCGGGGCAGATCAGTACGTAAATGACCAGACCATCGGGCATGTCCATGCGCCCGATCTTGCACGGTGGCAACGCCGCATGACCGCCAAGCTCACCGATGATATGGATGGGGTTCTCGCTGTGCAGCACCTGCGGGTAACCGGGGATCAACACCCGTACATCGTGCAGATGGGCCATGGCCCGTGGCAGCGCCGCGGAAACGTCGCCCAGACCACCGGTTTTCACCAGGTCGGCAATTTCCGAGGTGACGAACAGGACTTTCTTACGGTTCGGATTGTGCTTGGCTGCCGGGGTCAGGGTCCTGGTGCCTGGAACGCTGACGGGTTGGGTGTTTGCGGCAGTAACGGCGCTCGATTCGCCGACCTGATGAGCACGCTCTCCCTGTATTTCCAAAGCCGTACTGATCATATGAATCTCCCGTGTTGTTGATCTAATTCTTAGGTCTGGCAAACGGTGTTTCATGGCCGATTCCCGTGGCCGGCGCAAACGCGCTGCGCATCAGTGAGCAAGCGCTGCCCAATGCGTCGAAGCAAAAGGGTTGAATCAGCCGTTGCAAAGATTGCACCAGTCGCAACGCACCTTCTTGTCAGAGGACCGATCGGGATTGGAAAAAGTTTCGACTATTTTTCCATTTTGTGACCGACCGGTTTCGCTTTGAGAAAGTGAGTCTAGGCCAGAACTTAGAGCGGTAAAGGGCAGATGGCAAAATTGTTCGACAATCGGTTTGTAGCGGTACGGACGTGCCTGATCGAGGTGCAAACGCCCCGACGAAGTGCATGTTTTTTTGCGTTTCTGGCTCAAAAAGTCACTGGGCAGTCACATAAATGTGCGAGGTGATTTATCAGGCGCGCACCGTTGTGGTGCGCGCTTTTGAGTCCCGCATTTGGCCGAACCGCTGCCTTACTGCCCACCTTGGTGCCTTGTTATAGTTCGGGCCTCATTTTTGCCCGCAAAAGGATCATTGGCATGTCTCAGTACACTGCGTTCAACGTCGAACTGGTGGATAAAATCGCCCATGTGCAGATCAACCGTCCGGAGAAGATCAACTCGATGAACGCGGCGTTCTGGAGCGAGATCGTCGAGATCTTCCAGTGGATCGACGACACCGATGAAGTGCGGGTGGTGGTCCTCAGCGGGGCAGGAAAGCATTTCTCCTCGGGTATCGACCTGATGATGCTGGCCGGTGTGGCCAATGAACTGGGCAAGGACGTGGGCCGCAATGCGCGCCTGTTGCGGCGCAAGATCCTCAACTTGCAAGCCTCGTTCAATGCCGTCGATAGCTGCCGCAAACCGGTGCTTGCGGCCATTCAGGGTTACTGCCTTGGGGGGGCCATCGACCTGATTGCTGCGTGCGACATGCGTTATGCCGCCGAGGGTGCACAGTTCTCGATCAAGGAAATCGACATCGGCATGGCTGCCGACGTTGGCACGTTGCAACGCTTGCCGCGGATCATCGGTGACGGCATGCTGCGCGAACTGGCTTACACTGGTCGCACGTTTGGCGCCGACGAAGCGCGGAGCATGGGCCTGGTCAATCGCGTCTACAGCGACAACGCCAGCCTGCTCGACGGCGTCATGGGCATTGCCTACACAATTGCCAGCAAGTCGCCGATTGCCGTCACCGGCACCAAGGAGATGATCAGCTACATGCGTGACCATCGCATCGATGACGGCCTCGAATACATCGCCACCTGGAACGCCGCCATGCTGCAATCCACCGATCTGCGCGTGGCCATGGCCGCCCATATGAGCAAACAGAAACCCGAATTTCTGGATTGATTAACCATGATTCCTCGCTGGACCACCGCAGTACTGGACACCGATCAACCCGGCGGCTGGGCCATCGCGCGCAGCCCCGAAGGCTTTCTGTTCGATGACAATGGCGCACTGTTCGCGCGCGAATGGCTGAAGCGCCAGGACCTGTCGATTCTTGCCGAACATGGCATCGGTCATCTTGATGGCGAGCCGGTCTATCTGCTGGAATTGCGTAGTCACAGCGAGTTGCCGGGTTGCAACTGGAAAGGCCTGCGGGCGTTCATGCTCGAAGGCGACCACACGCTCTACAAGGTGCTCGGTTACGCCGCACAGATCGGCACCTGGGCCCGTGAACATCGCTTTTGCGGCAATTGCGGTCAGGCCATGACCCAGGTGCCGCGCGAACGGGCGATGTATTGCCAACCGTGCGATCTGCGCAGCTACCCACGGATTTCGCCGAGCATGATCGTACTGGTCACTCGAGGCGATGAAGTGCTGTTGGCACGCTCGCCGCGTTTTGTCAGCGGTGTCTACAGCACATTGGCGGGGTTTGCCGAACCAGGCGAATCGGCCGAGGACTGCCTGATTCGCGAGGTTCGTGAAGAGGTGAGCATCGAGGTCAGGAACATCCAGTACATGGGCAGCCAGTGCTGGCCGTTCCCGCACTCGATGATGCTCGGCTTTCACGCCGAATATGCCGGTGGCGAGATCGTCTGTCAGGAAGACGAGATCGAGGACGCCCAGTGGTTCAACGTGCACGAGCTGCCGCCGTTGCCGGCGTCACGCTCGATTGCCCGTTACCTGATCGACGTCTACGTGGCCCGGCGTTTAGGCCACGCTGAACCAGTGCTGCCAGGCTAGGCGCACGGTCAGGCCCAGCACCACGGTGATGAACACCGGACGAATGAATTTCGCGCCGCCGCTGATGGCGGTGCGGGCGCCGAAGAAGGCGCCGACCATCAATGACGAGCCCATGCACAGGCCGATGACCCAGTCCACCTGACCGGAAAAGATGAAGATCGACAGCGCCGCCGCGTTGCTGACGAAGTTCATGCTGCGCGCCACGCCGCTGGCCTTCACCAGGTCGATGGGGTAGAGCAGCAGGCTGCTCACGGTCCAGAACGCGCCCGTACCCGGACCGGCCACGCCGTCATAGAAGCCGAGGCTGAAGCCCTGGGTCGACTGCCACTTTTTCTTGATCGGTGCGTTGCTGTCCAGCGGCGCTTTCGGCGTGCCGCCAAACAAGAGATAGACACCGCAAGCGAAGACGATCACCGGCAGCATTTTGTTCAGCCATTCCGCCGGCAGGTAATGGGCGACCACGGCACCGGTCAGCGCACCGACCAGGGTGCCGACGATGGCGTGCACCCATTGTGCGGGGTGGAACAGCTTGCGCCGGTAGAAGGTGAAACTGGCAATCGCCGAGCCGAAGGTCGAACTGAGCTTGTTGGTGCCCAGCACCAGGTGCGGTGGCAGGCCGGCGGTCAACAAGGCCGGAGTGGTCAACAGCCCACCGCCACCGGCGATGGCGTCGATGAAACCGGCAACAAAAGCGACAAGGGCCAGGATGGCCAGGGTGGAGAGGTCAACGCTGAGTTCGAAAGGCATGGGATCGGCTTATTCGGCGGGTGCAGAAAGAGGCTGCGGGGAAGGGCAGCATCTTAACCACCTGCACAACACAAAACCATTGTGGGAGCGGGCTTGCTCGCGAAGAGGCCGTCAGATTCAGCATAAATGCTGGCTGACACACCGCTTTCGCGAGCAAGCCCGCTCCCACAGGGTTTAGCGTGAAGCTGAATTACAAGCCAAGACCCGAAAGCCCCGGATGATCGTCAGGCCGACGCCCCAGCGGCCAGTGGAACTTGCGCTCGCTTTCCTTGATCGGCATGTCGTTGATGCAGGCGAAGCGGCGGGCCATCAGGCCGTCCTCGTTGAACTCCCAGTTTTCGTTGCCGTAGGAGCGGAACCAGTTGCCCGAGTCGTCGTGCCATTCATAGGCATAACGCACGGCGATGCGATTGTCGGTAAATGCCCAGAGCTCCTTGATCAGCCGGTAGTTCAGCTCCTTGGCCCATTTGCGAGTCAGGAAACCCTTGGCCTCTTCGCGGTTGTGGGCGAACTCGGCGCGGTTGCGCCATTGGGTGTCCAGGGTGTAGGCCAGGGACACACGCTCCGGGTCGCGAGAGTTCCAGCCGTCTTCAGCCAGGCGAACTTTTTCAATGGCCGATTCACGGGTGAAAGGGGGTAATGGCGGACGAACTTCGGCATTAGACATTTAAAGTCTCCGTATCAAGTTAATGTTCAAACAATTGTCGAGCTTGATCAGGTTGCTACAGGTCCAATAACTTTCGCGCCATGCATTGCGCATTATCGGCGGCACTGTGATCACCCATTACAAGCGCCACGGTAATGGCACCGTCGATCAGGATCAGCAGCTGTCTGGCCAGCAGCTGCGGATCCTCGGCGCCATGTTCGGTACACAGCTCGCACAGGTAGTCGAGCAGCTTCTGTTTATGCTCTTTGGCGACCAGGCGCACCGGGTCCTGCGGGTCGCCGGTTTCACCGCTGGTGTTGATGAAAGCGCAGCCGCGGAAACCTTCGCAGGCGAACCACGATTTGAGTACGGTAAACAGGTTGAGCAGTCGCTCGGCCGGGGTTTGTGCCTGGCCGACTGCGCTTCTGTACCAGTGCATCCAGCGCTGGTCGCGGCGTTGCAGGGCGGCCACCACCAGATCGTCCTTGTTGGCGAAGTAGCGGTAGATGCTTTTTCTGGAGACGCCGGCGGTTTTCACCAGAAGATCCATGCCAGTGGCGGCTATGCCACTTTTGTAGATCAACTTTTCGGTGACATCCAGAATGATGTCGCGTGTGTCATTGCTAGTGATTTCGTTCATGTGGCAAACAGTAGAATGATCGTTCTCCTTGGTCAAGTGAATATTTTTGCTGCCCGCGCAAATGCCATCGCGAGCAGGCTCGCTCCCACAATTGAAATACGGTCCCCTGTGGGAGCGGGCTTGCTCGCGAAGAGGACATTACAGACAGTAACAAGACCCGAACCTTTGCATGGTGTAAGCTCACGGGTTCTTCGGATTCGACCCATTGCGAGCCCTATGCCGTCGTTTTTCAAACGCTCCCTGCTGCCCAAGTTGCGCAGTTTTCCGCTGACGGCCGATGCCGTTGGCGTCCTCTCCGGCGCTGCCGAATTCCGTCGTTGCCTGCTGGAGAAAATCGCCAGCGCGACCCGGCGCATTTACATCGTTGCGCTGTACCTGCAACAGGATGAAGCCGGCCAGGAAATTCTCGATGCCTTGCACGCGGCCAAACTGGCGCGTCCGGAACTGGACGTGGTGGTGGTCGTCGACTGGCTGCGCGCCCAACGCGGCCTGATCGGTGCCGGCAAGCAACCGGGCAACTCTGCCTGGTATCAGGAAATAACCCGCACCCATGCCAGCGATGTGCCGATCTACGGCGTCCCGGTACAAACCCGCGAACTGTTCGGTGTGTTGCACCTTAAAGGCTTCGTGATCGATGACTGCGTGCTCTATAGCGGCGCGAGCCTGAACAACGTCTATCTGCACAAGTTCGACAAGTACCGCTACGACCGCTATCACCTGCTGCACAATCGTGAACTGGCCGATTCGATGCAGCACCTGGTGCAGCACGGCCTGGTGGCGTCCAAGGCGGTGCACCGCCTCGACCTGCCGAACCTGCCGACCACCCGCAGCCTGCGCAATGACATCGGTGACTTGCGCAGCCGTCTAAAGCACGCGGCATACGACACCACGCAGGGCACTACCGAAAGGACCGGTTTGTCCGTCAGCCCGCTGCTCGGCGTCGGCAAGAACAATCCGCTGAACCGGGTGATCTGCGAACTGATCGCCAGTGCCCAGCAGCAACTGACCATTTGCACTCCGTACTTCAACCTGCCGCTGGCGATCATCCGCGAGATCAACCGCGCGCTGGCCCGTGGGGTGAAGATCGACATTGTGGTTGGTGACAAGACGGCCAACGACTTCTACATTCCGCCGAGCGAACCGTTCCGGGTCATTTCGGCGCTGCCGTACCTGTACGAAATCAGCTTGCGCCGGTTTGCCAAGCGTCATCAGCGCAACATCGACAGCGGGCAGTTGAACCTGCACCTGTGGCGTGATGGTGACAACACCTACCACCTCAAGGGCATGTGGATCGACGGGCGCTATACCTTGCTGACCGGCAACAACCTCAACCCGCGGGCGTTTCGACTCGATCTGGAAAACGCCTTGTTGATCGATGATCCCCATGGCGAACTGCTGGAGCCGCGTCGCAAAGAGCTGGCAGAGATCTTCCAGCACACCCGGCGAATCGAGCATTTCCAGAACCTGGAAACCCTGGCCGAATACCCGGCGGGCGTGGCCAAGTTCCTCAAACGCGTGAGTCGCGTGCGGATCGAGCGGTTGCTCTATCGCATTCTGTAAACCCGGTGGGTCTCAGAAAAGCAATCGCGAGCAAGCTCGCTCCCACAGGTGATCGGGGTCGAACACAACATTGTGGCCGACCACAAACCCTGTGGGAGCGAGCTTGCTCGCGAAAGCGGCCTGTCAGTCGATCAAATACACCACAGACGAACGAACCCAACAAACAGGCCGGCCGGTAGGCCGCCTCGAGCGCTGTTGCGGTACGCGCCCCCTCGTGAGGCCGAGCGCAGGTTCTGCGTAGTGGGCAACCCGGCATGGATGCCGGGTTAGCCACCCCCGGCCATGGATGGCCGATGGCGGCGGGCCCACGGAGCAGTACCGGAGCGAGGGCATGCCGAGCCACAGCGAGGCACCGAATGTCAGGGGCAAGAGCGTTTGGTTACTTTGCGCTTTTCAAAGTGACCCGCCGTAAAGGCGGAACCCTAAGTCGCCGTTACCGCAGAAACGGATATGTACACCCTCAAAAATCCATGTCGCCTGCCACACAGCCATCGCGAGCAAGCTCGCTCCCACAGGAATCCGGGCTGTTCACAGCATTTGTGAACGACGCAGATCCAGTGTGGGAGCGGGCTTGCTCGCGAAGGCGTTTTCACTTTCAGTACATCAGCGACTGACACACTGCTTTCGCGAGCAAGCCCGCTCCCACAAGGGATCTGCGTTGAGGTAGCGGTTTCGGCTAATATGCCCCCCACTCGAACAAGAACAGGGCTTGCCGCGATCCATGTCGGAAAAAGACACCATCTCCATTCAACTGGTGCGTGAAGCACTGTTGCAAAGCTGCGCGCCAGGCATCGCCACGGATGAGGTGTTGAGCAAGGTTGGCATCGACCCGCAACTGCTGGGCAGCACCGACGCCCGTGTTCCGGCCACGGCCTATGCGCGCCTGTGGCGGTTGCTGGCACGGCGCGGGGACGATGAGTTCTTTGGCATGGACCCGCGCAAACTCAAATCCGGCAGCTTTGCGTTCCTGTGTCGCAGCGCGATGCTCCAGCCCAACGTGGCGGCGGGAGTGGCCAGCGGACTGGGGTTTCTGTCGTTGATCCTCGAACACCTGCCGGCGCAGTTGGTGCGCCAGCAAAGCCTGGCGGAAATCGTCCTGCTGGAGGACGACAAGGACCCGCGCCGGGCCTTCACCTATTTCACCTATTGGATGATCGTGCACGGTGTTGCCTGCTGGCTGGCAGGGCGGCGGATTCCGATCCTGGCCATTGAACTGCGCTGTTCGAAGCCGGATTTCTGCGATGACTATCAGGTGATGTTTTCCGAGAACCTGCGCTTCGACCGCCCGCGCACGCGGATGATTTTCTCCGCCGATTGCCTGGACCTGCCCATCAAGCGCAGCCCTGAAGAACTCGAGCGATTCCTGGCCCGTGCGCCGGCGAACATTCTGGTGAAGTACCGCGATCCGCAGAGCCTGGCCAGCCGCATCAAACACGATCTGCGCCACCTGCCGGCCGAACACTGGCCGGAAACCGAAGCCCTGGCGCAACGCCTGTGCATGTCGGCTTCAACCTTGCGCCGCCGACTGGCCGAAGAAGGACAAACCTACCAAGGCCTCAAGGACGGCGTACGCAAGGAGCTGGCGATTGTCTGGCTGGCCGAGCCGGCGATCAGCTTCAGCGAAATCGCCACGCGGCTGGGGTTCGCTGACGTCAGCTCGTTCTACAAGGCGTTTCGCAAATGGTCGGGGTCAAATCCGGGGCATTACCGCAGCCTGATTCTCAATGACACCGAGTGAATTCAGCGGCGCAATAGCCATTTCTTCGCAGGCGTTTAACGGCTGCCAGTGGTCGGTCCTGGCAGATTGAGCGTGCCACTGTCGACGAAACGCATCGTGTTGAACACCCCACCCGAAAGCTTGCCGCGCAGGACGTAGGGCATGTTGTTGAGCGTTTTCATCTGGCTGATGCCATAGGTCTGGCGGATCACCGAAAACGCCGAAACGCTGACCGGCACGCTCACGACTATGTCGGAAAAACGCCCGATCGTACCCCTCTCATCGGTGACGCCGGAAGCGAAGGGCTGGCCGTTGATGTCCAGGTCCAGGGCGACGCCGCTGTAGGTAAGGGTGGTGTCATTGGGGTTCTGCACGCGGATTCTCACGGCAAAGCGCACTTCCATGCCCTCGCCTTGCAAGGGCTCGACACCCACGACGTTGATTCTCAACGGGTCTCGATTGGGCAGCGAGGAACAGGCGCTCAGGCAGAGCAGGAGGGAAATCAGGACTGCGTGGAGGCTGCGCATGGACGTGCTCTCATCTGAAAAGGCTGAACCGCCAGCGGCTCAGCCCTTGAGCCCGTCTAGTGGTTCGACTGTGCGACCACCGCAGCCTTTGCGGTTTCATCCCTGGCGGTCACATCGGGGTTCTGCATGACCTGAAGCACGGAGGCCTCCGGATCGAATTCGTCTTCTTCCAGTTCGATGAATTCCTCGGGCAGGAAGATATTAAGAACGATAGCGCACAGCGCACCGACAGTGATGGGCGATTCGAAAATGTTGTGCAGTGCCTTGGGCAGTTCCCGCAAGACTTCCGGCACGGCGGCCACGCCCAGGCCCATGCCGACGGAAATCGCCACGATCAGCATGTTGCGCCGATGCAGGCCGGCCTCGGCGAGAATCTTGATCCCGGCCACCGCGACGGTGCCGAACATCACCAGTTCCGCGCCACCCAGCACCGGTTTCGGCATCAGTTGCAGTACCGCGCCGATCATCGGGAACAGGCCAAGCACCACCAGCAATCCGGCAATGAAAAACGCCACGTAGCGGCTGGCCACGCCGGTGAGCTGGATCACCCCGTTGTTCTGGGCGAAGGTCACCATCGGCATGCTGTTGAACACCGCGGCCATGGCCGAGTTGAGGCCATCGGCGAGCAGGCCGGACTTGATCCGGCGAATGTACACCGGGCCTTTGACCGGTTGCCGGGAGATCATCGAGTTGGCCGTGAGGTCGCCGGCGGCCTCTAGCGGCGACACGAGGAAAATCACCGCCACCGGAATGAACGCCACCCAATCGAAGGAGAACCCGTACTTGAACGGTACCGGTACGCTCATCAGCGGTACTTCGGGCAGGCTGTTGAAATCGACCTGGCCCATGAGCCATGCCACCCCGTAGCCCAGGGTCAGGCCGATGACAATCGCCCCCAGGCGCAGAAACGGCACGTCCACCCGGTTCAACACTACTATGGTGCCCAGCACCAGCGCCGCCAGGGCCAGGTGACTGGCCGCCCCCAGATCCGGGGCGCCGAAGCCGCCAGCGATGTCGGTCATCGCCACCTTGATCAGCGACAAGCCCATCAGCGTGATGATCGTGCCGGTCACCACCGGGGTGATCAGCATGCGCAGTTTGCCGATGAACTGGCTCAACACCACCTCGATGAACGCGGCAAAAAAGCACACGCCGAAGATGGTCGAGAGAATCTCATCGGTACCGCCGCCCCGGGCCTTGACCATGAAGCCGGCGCTGAGAATCACACTGATGAACGAGAAACTGGTGCCTTGCAGGCACAACAGGCCCGAGCCCACCGGACCGAAGCGCCGCGCCTGCACGAAGGTGCCCAGGCCGGAAACGAACAGCGCCATGCTGATCAGGTAGGGAATTTCGCTTTGCAGGCCCAGGGCACTGCCCATGATCAGCGTCGGGGTGATGATGCCGACGAAACTTGCCAGCACGTGTTGCAGGGCGGCGAAGACGGTGGCGGTCAGATGCGGGCGGTCATCGAGGCCGTAGATCAGGTCGCTGTGGCGTGGAGCAGGGGCTTTTTCGGAGGCGGTCATGGTGGTTTGCGTGCCAGAAGGCGGGCCGGGTCAGAAAATGGAGGCGCAGGATGCCAGAACCGCCCGGCCACGGCAAAAGAACCTCCAAATCAGCGACTTACAGCCGTGGGGCAAGCACCTCGCCAACGCTGCGGCGTTTGGCGTGCAGTTGGCTGGCCTGGATCAACTGTTCGAGGTCTTCGGGCGTGACGTCATAGAACGCTTCCATGTCGGCCAACGCCAGTTTCAGGTCTTCGGCGGTGATGGCCTGACGGTCGACCGGCGGATGATCGGCAGGAATCCTGGCCACCGGTTCGCTGGCACTCTTGGGGTAACGAACGCGGGTCAGGTTGTTGTAGGCCAGGGCGCAGAGCAGCATCGTCGCCGCGCTGAGCATCACCGGTCCGATGGCTCTCCAGTCCATGGCAATGGTTGCCGGATCGGCCAGCACCAGGGTCAGGGCCAATGCACCGGCCGGTGGATGCAGGCACCGCAGCCAGCACATCAGGATCAACGCCATGCCCGCCGCGAGGCAAGCGCTACCCAGGGTTCGGCCCAATACATGGGCTACCAGCAAGGCAATCACCCCGGCGCTCAAGTAACCGCCGAGAATCGACCAGGGCTGGGCGAGCGCGCCCGAAGACACGGCAAACAACAGCACCGCCGAGGCCCCCAGCGGGCCGATCAGGTGCTGGGCCACCTCGATGCTAAACACTTGGCTACTGAGCCACACGCTCATCAGTGTCCCCAAGGCCATGCCGATGGCGGCACGGCTCCATTCGGTGGGGCGGGTATTGATGGCGGCGGGCAACCAGCGAGCAAGCATTCTGAGAAAAACTCCGGCAGAAAAAATCCATGCAAAAAAAAGGCTTAGCTGGGGAACCCAGAAAGCCCTTGAAGTTGTTCCAACTGTTGGGGGAGGAACGCGCACAGTGTGCCGTTCAATCCAGCTACTGACAAATTCATATTAATGAGCTTTCAGTGCATTAATTTTGCTTTAAAACGCCCCGTCGGCCGCTTGTGTAGCACAGCAAACCACCAAGGGCCGCGAGTGTACTCAAGGCATAAAACATCGTCGGCGCCGGGGTGTGCATCAACATGAAGCCGCAAATCACCGGGCTCAACGCACCGCCAAGGGCCGCAAGGTTTTGCGCGCCGTAGTAGCTGCCGCGCAGTTCTTCCGGCGCCAGGGTGTCGACGAAAAGAAACTCGGCCGGGTAAATGATGATTTCACCGAGGGTGAAGACAAACATCGCCACGCACCAGCTCACCAGGCTGTCCGCCAGGCTGAAGCCGATCAGCCCGAGGATGAACAGGCCGGTGCCGGCCACGATCCATTGGCGCAGTTGCTCGCGCTTGAGAAAACGCCCGATCTGGTATTGCAGCAGGATCACACTGATGGCATTGCAGGCGAGCAGGGCGGCCATGATTTCCATGGTGTGCTGGGGATTGCTGGTCACCAGCAGGTACTGCGACAGGTAAAAGGTAAATCGCCCGTGCACCACGGTGCTGAGCAGGCAACCGGCGGTGAACAGGATCAGGGTACGGTCGTTTTTCAGGGTGATCAGGGTTTTGAGGAAACTCTGCGCCTGGCCGCTGACAGGCGAGCGCGCCGGGTCCTTCGCGATCCCGGTCATCAGGAAAATACTGAAAAAGGCGATGGCCGCAGCGATCAGGAAGGGTGCACTGGCAAAGGCCCCGGCAATCAGCACTCCGAGCATCGGCCCGACGGCGTAGCCAATGTTGGTCAGCGTATAACTCAAGGAAAACGCCTTGGCGCGCTGGCCCACCGGGAGGTTGTCGCTGAGGATCGCTTTCGAACCGATGAGGAACAGCGATGAAGCAGTTTCGGTGACGATCAGGGTGATGGTAGTCAGGTAGAGGTTTTCAGCAAAGGTCAGCAACACCAGGCCGACAGCGCTGGACGCCATCGAAAGAATCAGCAACCGGCGTTTTTCGAATCGATCGATGATGTAGCCACCATACAGGGAGAGCAGGGTGGCGATGAACACTGCAATGCCGAGCAGCAAGCCAACGTCCTGCTGGTTGAGGCCAAGCTTGTCGCTGACGAACAGTGTGAGCAACGGGCTGGTGATCGCGCGGCTGACGACGATGGTCAGCGAGCAGACCAGCAGGCGGCGGATGAGGGGGGAGTAGCTGGTCACGGGGTGAATGTCCTTATTCGATAGGGCCGGCATCAGCCTGATCGTGAGCGCTACTCTAGCAGTCGGACACTCGGTCGTTGCTACGGGATTTTCTTGAGGTGCAGCAGCACGAAGTCATTCTTGTCGAAGCGCCCGCTGAGCACTGGCGGCAATGCGCCAACAGCCGTGCACACCCGGCGCGAGGGACTGTTGGCGGATGTGAGGGAACATGGTGTTCAGGCGACCACTGACTCGGCAAACCATTGCTGGTACGGAATCGGCAATTTGCTCGACTCGCCCCGGCCGATCGGGAAGTAGGTGAAACCGATGCGTGCCAGACGGTCCTTGTCGTACAGGTTGCGGCCGTCGAAGATCACCGGTGTGTTGAGCCGCTGCTGGATCAGCTGGAAGTCCGGTGCCTTGAACTGTTGCCATTCGGTGCAGATGATCAGTGCATCGGCGCCGGACAAGACCGACTCGGGCGTACCCATGAGCATCAGCTTCGATTCATCGGGATACAGCTTCTGGGTTTCCTGCATGGCTTCCGGATCGAACGCACGGACATTCGCCCCGGCGGCCCACAAGGATTCGAGCAACACCCGGCTCGGCGCATCGCGCATGTCGTCGGTGTTTGGCTTGAATGCCAGGCCCCACAAGGCAAAGGTCCTGCCATGCAAGTCGCCCTTGTAGAACGCGTTGATGCGCTCGAACAGTTTGTATTTCTGCCGCTCGTTGATGGCTTCCACCGCTTGCAGCAGGTCACTGGAGCAATGGGCCTCCTCGGCGCTGTGGATCAGGGCGCGCATGTCCTTGGGGAAACATGAGCCACCGTAGCCGCAACCGGGATAGATGAAGTGATAGCCGATGCGGGAGTCGGCGCCGATGCCCAGGCGTATCGATTCGATGTCGGCACCCAGGTGTTCGGCCAGCTCGGCGATCTGGTTGATGAAGCTGATCTTGGTCGCCAGCATGCAGTTGGCGGCGTACTTGGTCAGCTCGGCGCTGCGCAGGTCCATGAACATGATGCGTTCATGGTTGCGGTTGAAGGGCGAGTACAGGTCACGCATCACGTCACGCACTTCTTCGCGTTCACAGCCGATGACGATACGGTCCGGGCGTCGGCAGTCGGCCACGGCCGAACCTTCTTTCAAGAACTCCGGGTTGGAGACGATATCGAACTGCAATACGCGCCCGGTGCTGAGCAGGCATTTGTCGATGTGTGCACGCAAAGTATCGCCGGTGCCGACCGGGACGGTGGATTTTTCCACCAGGATCGCCGGTTGCTCGCGATGACGGGCCACGGCGTCGCCCACCGACATCACGTAGCGCAAGTCCGCCGAGCCGTCGTCCCGGGACGGAGTGCCGACCGCGATGAACAGCACCTGTCCGTGCTGGACGGCGAATTTTTCGTCGCTGGTGAACTGCAACCTCCTGGCGTCAAGACCTTCGCGTACCAGGCTGGCCAGCCCGGGTTCGAATATGCTCACGTGGCCCTGTTGGAGCAGTTCGACTTTATTCTCGTCAACGTCCATGCAGACCACATCGTGGCCGACTTCCGCCAATACCGCTGCCTGCACCAGGCCGACATAACCGCTACCAAACACACTTATTTTCATGGGGCACTCCTTGATTCGGGCGCGCGAGCAGGTCGAGAATTGATGGTAATGACGCCGAGGATGACCAATGCCACGCCAAGGCTTTTTGCAAGGCTGAACGTTTCGTTGAACAGCGGCAGGCTGGCGGCCAGCAGGTACACCAAGGCGTAGCTGATGCTCAGCAACGAGTAGGCACGGCCCAGGGGCAAGTCCCGCAGAGCGGCGAGCCAGCAGAGCATCGACAGGGCGTAGGCGAAGATGGCCAGGAGCACCACGGCAACGGCTGTCAGGTCGACAGGAGTGCTGAGCCATTGTTCGGGTTGTGGCAGGTGACTCATGCTCCAGCGCATGCCCAGTTGGGCGGCGCTGACCAGCAAAACACTGCCCAGGGCGAAGGTGATGCCGCGACTCAGGTTCATGCGTGTTGCCCCAGCAATGCCACGCCGCCGATCACCAGCGCCACACCCAGCCAGTGGCGGCGGTCGATGGTTTCGTGGAACACGAAACGCGCCACCAGGGTGATCAGCACGAAGTTCAGGCTCAGCATCGGGTAGGCAATCCCGACTTCCATACGTTGCAGTACCAGCAACCACACAAGCAGACCCAGGCCCAAAGAGGCCAGGGCCAGCCAAAGCCAGGGCGAGCGCAGTTTGTCCGTCCACCCGGAAGGTTGGCCGCGCCAGCTTTCTACCGCAGATTTCTGGGCGATCTGGCCCAGGCAGGTCAGCAGGCAGGCCACCAGTAGCAATAGCAGGCTCATGGTGCCGCCTGAGGAATAATCAAAATCACCAGATTGCCTTGTTCATACCGCTTGCCCTCCTTGGGCAACTGTTCAAGTTCGCGCAGCTCTTCTTCGCCCTTGACCCGCATGACCACCCCCACCGAGCCTTGCTGACGGGCGTCGCGCATCCACTGTTGCACCTGATCGGAGTCGACGCGTTGCTTAAGCGAGTCAGGATAGGCAAGGCCATATTTCAATTCGCCTATCGTGTTGAAAAAAGCCACTTGCGGCCGCTTCACCCGCCACGACAACGCCGACGCGGCGCCCAGGTCGTTGCTCAACAATTTGGCACTCTGGCCAAGTTCCTGGGCGTGATCGAGGATGAATTGGTCAGGGGTCTTATTGGCGACTACGGAGTTGGGCAGTCCGGCGGGCAGCACGGCGGCGAGCAACAGGCTGCCAAAAGCCGGGGCCGCCCAGCACTGCAACGGGCGGAAGGCCTGCAGCAGGTTGGCCATGATCCAGCCGATCAAGCCGATGAACACCAACACCAGGTTGTGCAGTTCATGATCGTAAATCGGCTTTTTCAGTTGCAGATAAACCAGGGTCAGCAGGGTGACCACACCCACCAACAGGTTGAGCAGGCCGTTGATGCCCAGGACGCGACCTTGCTCCAGCTTCAATCGGTCAGCCAGTGCATGGCCGAGCAACAACGCCAGGGGCAGCAGGCACGGCAGGATGTAGGCCGGCAACTTGCCCTTGCTCAGGCTGAAGAAGAACAGCGGCATCCACAGCCACAGCAGCAGGAACCCGATACTGGACTGGCGGCGGGTCTGCCAGGCTTGCTTGAGCGCGGGTGGCAGCAAGGCAACCCACGGCATGCTGAACCCCACCAGCAGCGGCAGGTAGTACCACCATGGCGCGTCATGCTGGGCATCGTCCCCGGCAAAACGGCGGATGTGCTCGTGCCAGAAGAAGAATCGCCAGTAGTCGGGCTCCTGGGCGTGTACTGCCAGTGCCCACGGCAGGCTGACGACGATGGCGACCACGACCGCCACGGGGCCGTAGACCAGCAGTTCACGCCAGCGTTTTTGCCAGATCACCCAGGGCAGGGCGATCAGCACCGGCAGTAACCAGGCCAGGAAGCCCTTGGTCATGAAGCCCATGCCGCAAGCCAGGCCCAACACCGCCCACGCTATCAGGCGTTGTCCACGGCTCGTGCTGTCGAGCGCGAACCATAACCCCACCAGGCTCAGGTTGACCCAGAAGGTGAATTGCGGATCGAGGTTGGCATACCCCGCCATAGCCGCAATGATGGTGAAGCTCATGAAGATCACGGCGCAGGCGAAACTCTTGCGCGGCTCGTTCCACATCCGGCGGGCGACCAGATAGCACAGCAGTACACCCAGAGCGGTGCTCAGTGCCGAGGCAAAGCGCACCCCGAAGAGGTTCTGGCCGAACAGCGCCTGCCCGGTGGCAATCATCCAGTAGCCAGCCGCGGGTTTTTCGAAATAGCGCACGTCCATGAAATGCGGCGACACCCAGTTGCCGCTCAGGAGCATGCCCTGGCTGATCTGGGCGTAGCGGGTTTCATCGGGAATCCATAAGCCATGACTGCCCAAAGGCAGCAGGTACGCCAGCGCCATCATGGCCAGCAATAACGGCAAAGCCCAGCGTTTGCTCATGCGCCTTGCACTCCCAGCCAGCCTTCGCGACCTTCGAGCGCACCGCGTACCACGCGGCCGATCGGCAAACTCCCAGGGGCCTGGGGCAACAAGTCGCCCAAGGGTTGAAAACGAATGTCTCGCTGATGGGCATCGCTCAGCAGTTGACGGAAATCGTTGGCCATCAGAATCCCTTCTACCTCGGCATGGATCGTGTAGACATTGAGTTTTTCCGGGGTGAACCGGTCCAGGATGAATGTGTTGAAGTCCTTGGCGGCGACGGTCGGCCCGACCACTTCGTCGAAGGTCGGCAGGCCCACCGGGATTTGCGGCGTACCCAATTGCCCATTGGCCAGTCGCGGCTGGAACAGACTCTGGCCACGACAATCGCTGTTGTAGCGAAAGCCGAAGCCCTGCTTGGCTTCGATTACACGCTCGTCGGCACGCCAGCCAGCGGAGGCCGAGCAGGTGATCTTTTCCCCGAGAATGTCGTTGAGGGTGTCAACGCCACGGCGTATCTGCTCGACCAGTTGTGCGTCGCTCCAGCGCCCGGCATTGGCTTGCCAGCCGTGGTGATCCCAGGCGTGCAGGCCAACTTCATGCCCGGCATCCCGGGCCTGGCGCATCAAGTGCCCCAGGTCGCGGCCGATCGGTTTTCCAGGCCATGCGGTGCCGGCCAGCAGAATGTCCCAGCCATAAAGGCTGGCTGCGTTCGAGCGGAGCATTTTCCAGAGAAACCCTGGACGAATGAGACGCCACAAGTGGCGTCCCATGTTGTCCGGCCCGACACTGAAGAAGAACGTTGCCTTGACCTGAGCTTCATCAAGGGTTTCCAGCAGCCGGGGCACCCCGTCACGGGTACCCCGGAAGGTGTCGACATCGATCCGCAGTCCGGCCTGCATCAGCATGATTCTTCTGTAGGGCGCTCCGCGATTTCGAGCATGGCCTCGCGCAGGAAGAAGTCCAGGGTGTTGGCGATGGTTTCGCTCATCTCCACGGTTGGCGTCCAGTCCAGCAGGCGCTTGGCGTTGGCGATGCTTGGCTTGCGATGGGACACGTCCTGGTAACCGTTGCCGTAGAACGCCTTGCTTTCGATGTCGCGGAAACCGGCGAACGGAGGGAAGTTGGCCCGCAGCGGGTGAGCTTCGAACTGACGCAGCAGCTCTTCGCCCAACTGACGGATGCTGGCCTCGTTGTCCGGGTTGCCGATGTTGATGATCTGGCCGTTGCAGACATCGTTGTCGTTGTCGATGATCCGCGCCAGGGCTTCAACACCGTCGGCAATGTCGGTGAAGCAGCGTTTTTGCTCGCCGCCGTCGAACAGGCGAATCGGCGTACCTTCCACCAGGTTCAGGATCAACTGGGTAATGGCGCGGGAGCTGCCGATACGGGCAGAGTCCAGGCGGTCCAGGCGTGGGCCCATCCAGTTGAACGGACGGAACAGGGTGAAGTTCAGACCCTTCTGGCCGTAAGCCCAGATCACACGGTCCAGCAATTGCTTGGAGACCGAGTAGATCCAGCGCTGCTTGTTGATCGGGCCGACCACCAGGTTGGAGTTGTCTTCGTCGAAGTTAGGGTCCTGGCACATGCCATAGACTTCCGACGTCGAGGGGAAGATCACGCGCTTGTTGTACTTGACGCAGTAGCGAACCAGTTTCAGGTTCTCTTCGAAGTCCAGTTCGAATACCCGCAGCGGGTTGCGGGTGTATTCGATTGGCGTGGCGATGGCCACCAGCGGCAGCACCACGTCGCACTTCTTGATGTGATATTCGATCCACTCGGAGTGGATGCTGATGTCGCCTTCGACGAAGTGGAAATTCGGGTGGCTGCGCAGGCGGTCGATGGCGTCCGAACCGATATCCAGGCCGTAGACTTCGTAACGGTCGTCGCTCAGCAGGCGCTCGGACAAGTGGTTGCCGATGAAACCGTTGACGCCGAGGATCAGCACGCGGGTGCGCCGCGGGGCACGACCGGATTCGGCACCGCGCAGCACGGAACCGTCCACCAGACCCAGTTCGCTGGCCAGTTGCGGGCCGCTCAGGTACAGGCCGTTGTCGTTGCGCTGGCCGGCGTTGATGACCAGCGAGTCTTGACCGCAGGCGATGCGCAGCGGGTCGACGCTGATGACGCGGCCCGGTGCCAGGCCTTCGTTGCCCTTGGCGACTTCGGCGCTCCAGACAATCAGCTTGTGCTCGCCCACCGCGCAGAAGGCGCCCGGGTACGGCTGGGTAACCGCGCGGACGAGGTTGAACAGTTCTTCGGCCGGCCTGGCCCAGACCAGTTTGCCGTCAGCCGGGGTGCGACGGCCGAATACCGTGGCCCTGGATTCGTCTTGCGGTGTTTCGCTGGCCCTGCCTTGGAGCAGCGCCGGCAAGGTGTCGCGCAGCAGGTCAGAGGCCGCCGCGCGCAGTTTGACGTGCAGGCTCAGCGCCGTGTCGCTGCGCTCGATCGCAACCTTTTGCTGAGCAACGATGGCGCCCGCGTCGGCGCGCTTGACCATGCGGTGCAGGGTCACGCCGGTCTCGGTTTCGCCGTTGACCAGCACCCAGTTGGCCGGTGCGCGACCACGATAGCGCGGCAGCAGGGAGCCGTGCAGGTTGAACGCGCCTCTACGGGCCGTGGCCAGCAACTGCTCACTCAGCAGGTTGCGGTAGTAGAAGGAGAAAATGTAGTCGGGATCGAGCTTGGCGATACGCTCGATCCACAGGGGATGGTTGGCATCTTCCGGTGCATGCACGGCGATGCCGTGGCGGGCGCACAGTTGCGCGACGGAGCCGTAGAACGCGTTCTCCTTCGGATCGTCGGCGTGGGTGAACACCGCAGCGATCTCGAAACCGGAAGAGAGCAGGGATTCGATGCCGGCGCAGCCAATATCGTGATAGGCGAACACAACAGCTTTTGCACTCATGAAGGAACCTGATCTGAAGAAGTGGAAGTAAGGCCGTCGACGGTAACAACGGAAGCAGGGGCGGCGGGCTGGCTGCGCAGCACCTTTTCAATGAAGAAGCGCGGACGTGCGCGCACGTCGCTGTACATGCGGCCCAGGTATTCACCCAGCAGGCCCATGCCGATGAATTGCCCGCCGGTGAAGACGAACAGCACGGCGAACAGTACGAAGGTACCGCCACCGGCCCAGCCGGCGCCGAACACCAGGCGCAGCAGGATCAAGGCTATGGCGAACAACATGCCCAGGGTCGCCATGCCGACGCCGACGATGCTCAGCAGTCGCAGCGGCGTGGTGGTCATGCAGGTGACCAGGTCGAACATCAGGTTGATCAGGCGCATGGGGCTGTACCTGGAATCGCCGTGTTCACGCTCGGCGTGGGTCACGGGAATTTCCGTGGTATGGCGGGCAAAGCTGTTGGCCAGGATCGGAATGAAGGTGCTGCGTTCACGGCAGGCAAGCATGGCGTCGACAATGGTGCGTCGGTAGGCGCGCAGCATGCAGCCGTAGTCGCTCATGGCCACACCGGTGGAACGTTGCACGGCGAGGTTGATCAGCTTCGATGGCCAGCGGCGCAGGGCGGAGTCCTGGCGGTTGTTGCGCACCGTCGCGACGACGTCATAGCCAAGTTCGGCCTGTTCAATCAGACGCGGGATTTCTTCAGGCGGGTTTTGCAGGTCGGCATCCAGGGTGATGACGACATCGCCCTTGCACTGCTCGAAACCGGCCATGATCGCCGCATGCTGGCCGTAGTTGCGGTTGAGGATGACCGCCACTACAGGGCTGCCTTCGCGGGAGGCGGCATCTTCCAGGATCTGCGCAGAATCATCGCGGCTGCCGTCGTCGACCAGAACGATCTCGTAGGGATGGGTCAATTGCTGACACGCTGCTTCGGTGCGAAGAAGCAACTCTGGCAGGCTTTCCTGTTCGTTGTAGACCGGAATGACGATCGAAACGAAGTTGATTGGGTAAGGTCTCAAAGGCTTCTGTCCATACAGTTTTCAATGGCGCCGACGACGCGCTCGACATCATCGGCGGTCATGTCGGGGAACAACGGGATCGAACACAGCCGCGCCGAATTCCATTCGGTGGCGGGCAGGTACAGGTTGGGGAAACGTTGGCGGTAGTAGGTGTGCAGGTGCGTTGCAATAAAGTGAATGCCGGTACCGATATTCTGTTCCTGGAGGGCATTCATGAACGCTTCGCGATCAAGCCCGCACCGCTCGGCGTCGATACGCAGGATGAACAGGTGCCAGGCGTGTTTTTGCGAATGGGCGGGAACAGCCAGGGGCTGCACCGGCAAGCCTTCCAGACGCCGCAGGTAGGTCTGGGCCAGTTGAGTGCGCTTGGCATTGATCTCGTCCAGGCGTTCCAGTTGCACCAGCGCGATGGCCGCGTTGATGTCGGCCAGGTTGTACTTGAAGCCGGGTTCGACCACTTGGGCCTGGGGCTTGCGGCCGTGGGTCAGGCGGTCGTAGGCATCTACCCCGAGCCCGTGAAACTTGAGCATGCGCACCCGGGAGGCCAGGGCTTCATCGTCGCTGACGAACATGGCACCCTCGGCGCAAGTCATGTTCTTGATCGCGTGGAACGAAAAGATTGCCGTGCCTTTGGAGCCGACGTGACGACCTTTGTAGAAAGTGCCTGCGGCGTGGGCGGCGTCTTCGATCACGGCGATGCCGTGTTTGTCGGCCAGGGCGTAGAGAGGGTCGAGGTCGAATGCCGCACCGGCGTAATGCACCGGGATGATGGCTTTGGTGCGCGGCGTGATCGCAGCCTCGATAGTGGCCACGTCGGCCATCAGCGTGTCGCGGTCGACGTCGACGAACACCGGCGTGGCACCCAGCAGGGTGATCATGTTGGCGGTGGAAACCCAGGTCTGCGATGGCGTTATGATTTCATCGCCGGGACCGACACCCAATGCCAGCAGAGTGATATGCATCCCGCCGGTGGCCGAGGAAAGTGCCACGGCATGTCGGCAACCGACATAGTTGGCGAAGTGTTCTTCCAGTGCCTGGTTCTTCGGCCCGGTAGTGATCCACCCAGAGCGTAATACTTGCTCTACGGCTGCGATTTCCTCGTCGCCGATACTGGGACGGGAGAAAGGGAGAAACGCCTTACTCATGGGCAACTCATGGGCTGTAAACGTAAATAGCCTTTGAGGCTGAAAGAGATCCAGAAATCAGCCTGGACGCTAATAAAAACCTTAATAAAACAAATAGTTAACGTGACGAGGTAAAAGCTGCATCCGTTGACTTTTTTCGCCATGGGCGGCAGGTTGGACGTCTATCCGGGTTGCGCTGACCTTACAGAAGGTTATGCTCGATTTTGTGAAAGGAACATGAAAAAACGGTTGGGGAATCGTTTATCTGAAAGCTATTAAGCTGCTGTTCAGACTTCCGGCGTTTATGGTAGTTTTTGGGAAAAGTCCTACAGTTGTAATGTCTTTTGCATCATTGTTTTTTATTTATTAGTTGTTTCATTTAACTGTTTTCATTCAAGGCCGTTTCGTTTGATTGACTTATCTGTAACTGATTCACGCGCACCCCTCACCAATCCGCTCACCCTGTATCTGGCGCGACTGGCGCCCTCCAGCCAACTGACCATGCGTTATGTGCTGCAGGATGCCGCCGACCGCCTGGGCTTCGAAGACCACGATATCGAGGAAATTCCCTGGCACAATTTGCAGCCAGAGGACGTCATTGCGTTGGTGGCCACCTTGCGTTCGGACGGCTATGCACCGAACACCTCTTCGCTCTATGTCAACGCGGTGCGCGGGGTGATGAACGAAGCATGGCGCATGAGCCTGATCTCTCAGGAGCATCTGTTGAAGATGCGTACGGTGAAGGGGATGGCCGGTACACGACTGTCCCAGGGGCGCAATCTCAGGCGCACGCTGATCCAGGAACTGATGGCGGTCTGCGCTGCCGATCCGCGGCCGCAAGGCCTGCGGGATGCAGCGATCATCGGGATTTTGTACGGTTCCGGGATGCGCAAATCCGAATCGGTGAACCTGGAGCTTGACCAAGTCGATTTCACCGAGCGCAGCCTGCGGGTGACGGCCAAGGGCAACAAACAGTTGATCAAGTACGCCCCGGCCTGGGCCTTCGCAAAGCTTGAAGCCTGGCTCGAGCTGCGCCGTTCATTGCTCAAGGACGGTGAGTCGGACGACCCGTTTCTGTTCAACCGCATCCGCCGTGGCAGCCACATCACCCGCGAGCGCATCACCAAACATGCGATTTATTACATCGCCCGGCAACGGGGCGCGCAGGTCGGGGTGAAAATCATGCCCCATGACTTCCGGCGTTCATTCATCACCCGGGTGATCGAAGAGCATGACTTGTCGATTGCACAGAAGCTGGCGCACCACAGCAATATTCAGACCACGGCCAACTACGATGTGCGCGATGACAACGAGCGGCGTCGGGCGGTGGATCGATTCGATCTGTGAACGATCACACCTCGCTCAGTACATGGGCATGGCCAATGGTCGAGACCTGAACCGAGCTGCCGGCGGGTGGGGCATACATGCCTGAACTGCGCACCAGCAGTGATCGGCCCGACTGCTCGTTGCGGGTCAATGGCTGGAGCTCCACCGTCAGCGTGCAGGTGTTGCCGCTGAAGTCTCGATCGGTGACCACGGCCCGGCAACCGCTGGCTTCCGGGTCGCTGGGGAGGATGCTGGCCAGTTGCAGTTGTTCGGGACGCAGCATGATCTGCGCCGAACTGTTGTTGCGGTGGTTGTTGACCGGGATCCGCCCCAGGTCGCAATGGGCCCAACCGGCCTCGATACGTGCCGGCATCACTACGGCATCCCCCAGGAACAGCGCAGTCTGTTCGTCTTCGGGATAGCGGTAAAGGTCCAGCGGATGCCCGGACTGTACCAGTCGGCCATGACGCATCACCGCCAACTGGTCGGCGAACGACAGGGCTTCACTCTGGTCATGGGTGACCAGAATGGTGGTGACGCCCGCGTCCTCCAGCAGCCGCGCAACCATCTTGCGCATCGCGGCGCGCAATCCGGTATCGAGCGCCGAGAACGGCTCGTCCAGCAGCATCAGCCGTGGCTGTTGCGCCAGGGCTCGGGCCAGGGCCACGCGCTGTTGCTGGCCACCGGACAATTCATGGGGCCAGCGCCCGGCCATCTTCGCGTCCAGGGCCACGCTGTCCATCAGTTCGGCGACTCGCTGCCGTTTTTCAGTGCCCTTGATGGACAAACCGAAGCCGATGTTCGCCGCCACGGTCATGTGCGGGAACAGTGCGCCGTCCTGCGGCACATAGCCGATCAGGCGTTGATGGGCCGGCACTTCGTGGGTGCCGTCGACCAGGGTCTGGCCATTGAGCGACAGGCGTCCGGAATCGGGGAACTCGAAGCCGGCAATCATCCGCAGCAACGTGGTCTTGCCCGAGCCGGAAGGGCCGACGATGACGGTGCGACTGCCGCTGGGCACCGACAGGCTGACGTTGTCCAGGGCGCAATGGGCGCCATAGGACTTGTAGAGGGCATTCAATTCAAGAGTATTCATCGGCCAGCCGTTTTTTTCGATTGGTGATAAAGAAGTCCGGTCAACGGAAGCGACAGCACAACCATCAATAAGGCGTAGGGCGCAGCGGCTGCGTAATCGATTTCGCTGGTCAAGGCCCAGAACCCGATCGCCAGGGTCCGCGTGCCGTTCGGGGCCAGCAGCAGGGTGGCGGTCAATTCGTTGGTGATCGCCAGGAACACCAGCGCCGCACCGGCGGCAGCCCCCGGGGCGGCCAGGCGCAAGGTGATCAGCCACAGTGCCCGGGCCGGCGAGCGGCCAAGGCTGCGGGCCATGTTTTCCAGTTCCACCGGGGCCTGGGCAATGCCTGCGCGCAGGCTCACCAGGGCGCGAGGCAAGAACATCAACAGGTACGCCAGCAGGACGGTAAAGGTGGTCTGGTAGATCGGCCGGGCAAAGTGGATCGTGACGGTCACCAGCGCCAGCGCGACGATGATTCCAGGTAAGGAGCTGGTGATGTAGTTGCAGCTTTCCAGCACCCGTTGCAGTCGGCCGGGGTAGCGGATCGACAGCCAGGCAATCGGGATCGCCGCGCAGGTGGTCAGCGCCGCGCCGGCGATGCCGAGCAGCAGGGTTTGCTCCAGTGCGGGCAACAATTCGGCCATGTCCCAGACTTCCACACCGCCGGCGATGAGCCACTTGCCCAGGGTAATCAAGGGCACGCCCAAGGCCAGGGCGCAGGTCACGATTTGCAGCGTCAGCGAGAGCAGGGTGGAGGTCGGGTTCAGGCGCACGACCCGTTGCTCCCGGGCGCTTCCCGAACCGACTCGAGCGTAACGTGCGGAGCCCCGTGCCGCGGATTCGGCCGTCAACATCGCCAGGCAGCACAGCGCCAGCACACTGGCCAGCATGTGCGCAGCCGCACCGTTGAAGGTCGATTTGAACTGATCGAAGATCGCGGTGGTAAAGGTGTCGAAGCGGATCATGGCGTACAGGCCATATTCGGCCAGCAGGTGCAGGCCGACCAGCAAGGCGCCCCCGCAGATCGCCAGACGCAATTGCGGCAACACCACGCGGAAAAACACTTTCCAGGGTTTGAGCCCCATGGACTCGGCGACGTCTTCGATCGCCGGATCGAGCCGGCGCAAGGTGGCCGCTACCGGCAAATACAGAAACGGGAAGTAGGCGATGACCGAGACCAGGACGCCGGCAAACAAGCCGTGAATCGGTGGTACCAGGCTGACCCAGGCGTAGCTGTGAACGAACGCAGGCACCGCCAGCGGCGCGGTGGCCAGCAACGACCACCAGCGCCGCCCCGGCAGATTCGTGCGTTCCGTGAGCCACGCCAGCGTCACCCCCAGCGCCACGCATAAGGGAATCGTCAGCAGCACCAGCAACACGGTGTTGACCAGCAGTTCACCGACACGAGGTCGGAACACCAGGGTCACAACGGTTGACCAGCCGGTCTGCAGGGACACGCCAATAACGTAAGCGATCGGTAGCAGTGCCAGTAATGAAACCAGCACCGACAAACCGATCACCCATACACCGCCACGTCCCGCAAAGATTCCACGGGATCGTCGACGCAAATGTGCGGGTGTCGCCTCAGCGACCCCCGCAGGCAGGGTTTCTGGCATCAATTAGAGCAGTCCGGCCTGTGTCATCAGCTCCACGGCTTTTTTACTGTCGAGTTTTGAAGCATCGACAGTCGGCGCATCGAGTTGATTCAGAGGCACCAATTTAGGGTTGGATTCAGCGCCTTTGCCCACGGCGTATTCAAACGACTTGCCGTTCTTCAGGACAGTCTGGCCATCCTTGCCGGTAATGTATTTGAGAAACGCTTGGGCTTGTTCCTGGTGTTTGCTGGAGGCGAGGACGCCGCCGCCGGAGATGCTAACAAAAGCGCCGGGGTCTTTGTGCTTGAAATAGTGCAGGGCAGTGTTCTTGCTGTTTTCGCCCGTCTTGGACTGATCCACCAGGCTGTAATAGTGGTAGATCACGCCGCTGTCGATCTGCCCGGCATTCACCGCCTTGAGTACCGAACTGTTGCCGCGGTAGTTGGTGTAGTTGGTTTTCATCGCCTTGAGCCAATCCAGCGTGGCGGCTTCACCCTTTTGTTCGAGGATGGCCGCGACGATGGCCTGGAAGTCAGCACCACCCGGCGATGCACCCCAGCGACCCTTCCAGCTCGACGAAGCCAGGTCCATGATCGATTTCGGCAGGTCGGCTTCCGGCAGTTTGCTCGGGTTGTAGACGAACACCGTGGAGCGCGCGGCAATCCCGACCCATTTGCCGTGGGCCGGGCGGTAGGCGGAGTCAACCTGCTCCAGCGTGGCCTTATCGACAGGCGCAAACAGCCCGGCGTTGTCGACCAGGACCATGGCCGGGGAGTTCTCAGTCAGGAATACGTCCGCCGGAGAAGCCGCGCCTTCCTGCACGATCTGGTTGCCCATCTCGGTGTCATCGCCGTTGCGCAAGGTGACGGGAATACCGGTCTCCTGGGTAAAACCCTCGACCCAGGCCTTGGTCAGGCCTGCGTGTTGCGCGTTGTACACCACGATGCCGACGGAGTCAGCGGCATAGGCCTGGCCAGCGCTCAGCAAAGCGGTGGCCAGCAGGGCTTTTTTCAAGAACGAAGGGATTTTTGGAATCATTCTGCGGGCTGCTCCTGGTGCATTTTTTTGAAAGTCATGCGCATTCAAACGCCAGTTAACCAATGCGAATCATTTGCATGTTTTTGAAGTGCGGGAAATGTAGAGATCCAAATGAGAAAATAACGTCAAAAAAACCGTTAATACATGTAATTTTCATTCAGATTAGCAGCACTGTGCCCAGTGTGGTTCGACTCGTCGATCAAACGATGCCGTCGATCAGAATATGGCGCTGGCCCCGGCTGCATGTTTCGATCCGGGCCTCGACCTTGTAGACGTCTCGCAGCATCTGCCCGGTGATCACTTCTTCGCTGGGACCGCTGCCTTTTGTCGTGCCCTCGGCGATCACCAATACCTGATCGGCAAAGCGCAGCGCCTGATTCAGGTCATGGATGGCGATGAACACGATCACCTCGCGCTTTCGCGCCAGCTCGCGCATGAAGTTCAGTACCTGCACCTGACGGTGCATGTCCAGGGCGCTGGTGGGTTCATCCATCAGCAGCACTTCAGGTTCGCGCACCAGGGTTTGCGCGATCGAGACCAGTTGCTGCTGGCCTCCGCTGAGTTCACCCAGGTTGCGAAATGATAGCTCAGTGATGGCTAGTGCGCCGAGGATCTGGTCCACCCGTTTCAACTCGTCGTCGTCGACGGTCCAGCCGGGAGTCAGTTGCTTGCGCGCCAGCAGTACCGATTCGTACACCGTCAGGCGGGCACTGGCATTCAGACCCTGGGGCATGTAGCTGATGCCCTGTGGGCCCTTTTTCGAATCTTGCAAATTCACCCGGCCAGGTCCGTCGATCAGCCCAGCCATGCGTTTGAACAGGGTGGACTTACCGGCGGCATTCGGCCCGACCACGGCGACCACCTGGCCGCCGATAAAGGTCGAGGTGGTGACACCGGAAATGATCTCGCGCTGACCGTAACGGGCACCGAGGTTCTCGAGTTGTATCTTCACCATGAGTTTTTCTTCCCGCCCAGAATCAGAGAAATGAAGAACGGCACGCCGATCAGCGAGGTGACCACCCCGATCGGAAAGATCGCACCCGGAATCAGGGTTTTACTGACCACCGAACTGGCGGACAGGATCAGCGCCCCGGTCAACAGCGATGCGGGCAGGAAGAAACGTTGGTCTTCGCCAATCAGCATCCGCGCGATGTGCGGGCCGACCAGCCCGATAAAACCGATGGTGCCGACAAACGCCACCGGAAACGACGCGAGCAGGCTGACCATGATCAGTGTCTGGAAGCGCAGGCTGCGCACGTTGATGCCGAAACTCGCGGCCTTGTCATCGCCCAGGCGCAGGGCGGTCAACGCCCAGGCCCGCCGGGCGAAGATCGGCAGGGTGATCAGGATCACCAGGCAAATGATGCCGAGTTTGGGCCAGGTGGCTTTGGTCAGGCTGCCCATGGTCCAGAACACCACGGCCGCCACGGCTTGTTCGGTGGCGAAAAACTGCACCAGCGCCAGCAGTGCGTTGAAGGTGAACACCAGCGCAATCCCCAGCAACACGATGGTTTCGGCCGTAACGCCGCGGCGCATGCTCAGGAAGTGGATCAGCAGCGCCGAGAGCATCGCCATGATGAACGCATTGACCGGGACCATGTATTGCGCCGCCAGGGGAAACAGCGCGACACCGAAGGCCAGGCCCATGGCCGCGCCAAAGCTGGCCGCGGCGGAAATGCCCAGGGTAAAAGGGCTGGCGAGGGGGTTGTTGAGGATGGTCTGCATCTGGGCACCGGCCAGGGACAACGCGGCGCCGACCGCCACCGCCATCAATGCCACCGGCAGGCGAATGTCCCACATCACCACGCGCACTTGTGCCGGCGCGCTGTCCGGCGAAAACAGCGCGCCGAGCACTTCACTCAGACTGTAACTCGCCGGTCCCAGCGCCAGGTCCAGCAGCACGCTGAACAGCAGCAAAACAGCCAGCGCCACGAGGATCAAGCGTTTGCGCAACACCAGATGCCGGTAGACATCGCGCTGTACCACAGGGGCTTCGCCGAGGGAGCTCATGGCGTGACCTCCGGGTTCTTCAGACTGACGAAATAGCCCGGCTCGTAGGGGACCGGCAGGAACCGCTCATGCAGTTCGCGGAACGAGGCATCAGGGTCGAGGTCGGCAAACAGCTGCGGATGAAACCACTTGGCCAGTTGCTGAATGGCCACGAATTGGTAAGGACTGTTGTAGAACTGATGCCAGATGGCGTGAAAGGCCTGATCGTCCTGCGCCTTGATCCCGGTGTAGGCCGGGCGCCGGGTGTACCACGCCAGTTTGCCGCGCGCCTGTTGCAGATCGGCACCAGGCCCGACCCCCACCCAGTGTCCTCCCGGCGCAAAGGCCTGCCAGTTGGCGCTGGTGATCACCACCTGGTCCGGGTTGGCCACCACTACCTGTTCGGCGTTCAACTGGCCAAAGGTCGTGGGGATGATGCCCTTGGCGATGTTGTTGCCGCCGGCCATTTCGACGAAACGGCCGAAATTTTCGTCGCCGAAACTCAGGCAGCAATCGTCGGTGTAACCGCCGATGCGCTCGATGAAGACGTTGGGTCGCGTTGGCCGACGGGCCTCGATGAGCGAGGTGACCCGGCGAATCTGCTGGTTGCGAAAATCGATGAACGCCTCGGCGCGATCTTCCTTGCCAAACAGCTGGCCGAACAGGCGCATGGTCGGCTCGGTGTTTTGCATGGGGTTATTGCGAAAGTCGACATAGACCACCGGGATGCCCAGCGCATCGAGTTTCTCGATGTAACGGGCGTCTTCGGTGGCGTGCTGCGCTTCGATGTTGAGGATGATCACATCGGGTTGCTGGGAAATGGCTTGCTCGATGTCGAACGTGCCGTCTTCAAAGCCACCGAAGGTCGGGATTTTCGCGATGTCCGGGAATTTGCGCAGGTAAGCGCTGTACGTATCCGGGTCGGACTGGATCAGATCCTTGCGCCAGCCGACGATACGCTGGATGGGGTTTTGCGTGTCCAGCGCGGCAACCAGGTACAACTGGCGACCTTCGCCGAGTATGACCCGCCTGACCGGCACGTGAACCTTGACCTTGCGACCCAGCAGGTCAGTCACGGTCACGGCGGCAGGGTCTTGATCGAGCGCATTGGCGGAACGCGGCGTCAGGGCAAGCGCCGCCATCATGAGAAGCCCGACAAGCAAAAACGCAGCGAGGCTGCGTCGATGTACAGATGCCATGGTTGAAACCTTTGCCAAAGGCCAGCCCGGACAACGGCTCAGGCCGCTGTCCGGGGCCGGGCGTTTCAGAAATCGACGGTGGCCGACATGAGCAGAGTGCGCGGCGCGCCTTGGGAGAACGCACCGTAAGAGGCCACGCCGGACCAGTACTCACGGTCGAACACGTTCTGCACGGTTGCCCGGAACGTGGTCGGGTGCTGGGCGATACGCGTGGTGTAGCGCGCGCCGGCATCGAAACGGGTCCACGCGTCAAGCTCCTGGGTATTGGCCTGGTTGACGTACTGGCTGCCGGTATAGATCGCGCCACTGGTGAGCGTCAGGCCTTCGACCCAGGGGGTGTCCCATTCCGCCCAGAGGTTGGCCTGGACGTCGGACACCCCCACCGGTTTGTTGCCCCGGTTGGCGGGCGTGCCGGAGTCGGTCAGCTCGGCGTCCAGCAGCGTGACGCCACCGAGCAGGCGAGTGCCCTGGGCGATTTCGCCAAACACATTCAACTCCACACCGCGGTTGCGTTGCTCGCCTTGCACCGAAAACACGCCGTTGGCCAGTTCGCCGCTCGGCTTCTTGATCTGGAACAGGCTGAGGGTCGAGGTGAAGGTGCCGTAGTCGACCTTGACCCCGACTTCCTGTTGCCGGGAGATGTAGGGCGCGAAGATCTCCCCCGAGTTCGACGCGGTGGCCGGCGCGATATCGCCTTTGCTCAGGCCCTCGATGTAGTTGTAGTAGAACGAAACATGGTCCCAGGGTTTGACCACCACCCCGAACAACGGAGTGGTTTCGCTTTCGTCGTAGGACGTGGTGACGAAACCGGCCGCGTTGTAGTTGTCGGACTTGATGCTCTGGTTACGCAGACCGAGGGTGACCTGCACGCGCTCGTCCAGGACCGAAAGGGTATCGGCCAGCGCCACGCCGGACAACTCGGTCTCTGAAACTTTCGGTGTGGCAGGCGTTGCGATGTTCGGCTTTGGACGATCGATCGGGTGGTAGATGTTGGACAGCACCGGTGGCCCGGAAATGATGCCGCGGGACAATTCATCGCGGTAACGGGTGGCTTGCAGGGTGGTGCTGTGGCTGATCGGGCCGGTGTCGAAGCGCAGCCGGGCGCCGGCGTCGACGGTGTAGCGCTGGACTTCGAACTTGTAGTAACCGGGAATCGAGGACGTGTCGCCGGCGCTGTTGAGGATGGTCGGGGTCTGGTCGGACATCCGCGACACATCGGATTTGCCGCCGCCGGCATGGGCGAACACGGTCAGTGCATCGTTCAGGTCGTACTCGCCGCTGAGCAGTGCCGACTTGTCGCGGGTTTCGGACCAGCCCCATTCCTGTGTCACGTTGGTGCGACCGTTGGCGGCGGAAGGAATGTCGACGCCCTTGGCAATCAGGAAGGGCCGCGAAGGGGCGTCGAATTCTTCTTTCTGGCTGATCAGGTCCAGGGAGGTGCGCAGGCGTTCACCCTGGTAATCCAGGGAAATGGCGCCGATATCGACGTCCCGGGACTGTTCGTCGATGGCAGTGTCGCCGGTTGCCGTGCTGCCGTTGATGCGCACGCCGAATTCGCGGCCTTCGCCGAAGCGCCGGCTGACATCGATATGCCCGCCCACCTGGGAGTTCATGGCGTAGCTGGCGGTGAAGCGGGTCAGGTCTTCGTCCAGCGAGCGTTTGGGCACCACGTTGATCACGCCGCCGATGCCGCTGTTGGGCGACATGCCGTAGAGCAGCGCGCCAGGGCCCTTGATCACTTCAATGCGCTCGGCGTACTCGGTAAACACCCGATAGTTAGGCGCGACACCGTACACGCCATCGAAGGCCAGTTCGCCGAGGTTGCCTTCACCCACCGGAAAGCCACGGATGAAGAACGAATCCACCACGCCACCGGTCTGGCCGGTGGAGCGCACGGAAGAGTCGCGCTCCAGTACGTCAGCCACGGTCACGGCTTGTTGATCTTTCATCAGGGTCGAGGTGTAGTTGCTGACGCTGAAAGGTGCGTCCATCACATCGGTGTTACCCAGCAGGCCGAGCCGGCCACCTCGGGCGACCTGACCGCCCGGGTACACCGCTGGCAAGCCGTCGGTGCGTCCATCGGTGCCGCTGACCGTGGTGGCACCCAGTGTCAGGGTGCCCGCGCTGTCAGCCGTGCGTCGCGCCAGGGTGTAGCTGCCGTCGCTGCGCGCAACGATTTGCAGATTGCTGCCAGCCAGCAGCTTGCTGATGGCTTCCTGGGTCGAATAGGTGCCGGACAGGCCCGGGCTGCTCAGGCCATCGGTCAGCGATGGCTGGAACGAAAGCGCAATACCGGCCTCCACGGCAAATTTCGACAGGGTCGTACCGAGTGGGCCAGGGGCAATGTTGTAGATGCGGGTGGCCGTGGCATCCAGTTGCGCCGGCTCGGCGGCTTGGGCGTACGGGCTGGCGGCACCGGTCAGGGCAAGGCTTAGCAGTGCGCTGCGGATCGCCAGTTTGAGTGAGCGATCCGAACGCAGAGGTCGTGCAACGAACATGGAGTGATGACCCTATCGACGAGATTGAGAAGTTCTTCCTTTCCTTGCCAGTCGAGATCAAAAAAAGTATCACCCGCGCAGCAATATTTTTTTGCAGGGTCAGGCGGGGTAGAGCGTCACCCAGTAACCGCTTAAATGACCGGTGGCGATGACCGGGTAGGTCTGCACCAGCATGTTCAGGGTGCGTTGGGTCTCACGGATGGGAAAGGCGCCGGAGATCCGCAGCTCGGCAATCGCCGGATGGCAGCGCACGATTCCGCTGCGATAACGCGCCAGTTCGACCACGAAATCCGCCAGCCGCAGGTTGTCGGCCATCAACATGCCTTGGGTCCAGGCGCTGACGGAGCGGTCGACGGGACTGAGTTGACCAAAGCTGCGCGACGAAAAGTCGGTACGTTCTCCGGCGTTGACGATCAAGGGCGCGGCACGACTGGCGTCGGACAACTGCACCTTGACCGCGCCCTCCAATACCGCGAGTTGGGTTCGGGTCGACAGTTCACGTACGGTGAAGCGGGTGCCCAGGGCCTGCATCAGCCCCTGCCGGGTGCTCACCAGGAATGGCCGCGCCTGGGGCAGGCTGTCGGCTGCGGTCTGCACCAGGATTTCGCCTTCGCGTAATCGGATAAGTCGCTGGTTGGCATCAAACAGCACATCGATGGCGGTGTCGGTGTTCAGGGTGATCTGCGACCCGTCGGCCAGGGTCAGCTGGCGTTGCTGGCCGACGGCGGTGCGGTAATCGGCGGTCCACTGTTGCGACTCCACCAGTTTCCAGCTGCCCCAACCCACGGGCAACGCTGCCAGGATCATCGCCAGTTTGCCCAGCGCCACCCGGCGTGCCGGACTGCTCGGGCGGTCCAGTGCCGACATCGCCAGCGACGGCGGCAGCCCGCCCAGCTTGGTTTGCAGCAATTGGGCGCGGGCCCAGGCGCGATGGCGTTCAGGCGTGCTGACCTGCCAGCATTCCCATTCGGCGCGTTCGGTTTCGTCGAGTTCGCCTTCGCCCAGGCGGATCAGCCATTCAGCGGCCTCTTCGAGGGCCTGTCGATCGAGCTGGATATCACTGCGCAAAGTCGACATTCATTCCACCAGCAGCAGGCACTGCACGAAGGCTTGCTTCATGTAGCGTTTGACGGTGATCAACGAAACACCGAGTTGCCCGGCGATATCGTCGTACTTCAGGCCGCTGATCTGCGACAGCAGGAATGCCCGTTTGACCAGCGGCGGCAAGGCATCGAGCATCGCGTCGATTTCATGCAGGGTTTCCAGCAGGATGAATCGCAGTTCGGGTGAGGGCACTTGCGGGGCGGGCAGCAACGCCAGTGCGTCGAGGTAGGCGCGCTCCAGTGCCTTGCGCTGATACCAATTGACGAGGATGCCCTTGGCCACGCAACTGAGGTAGGCCCGAGGTTGTTCAATGACCGAAACCCGCGAAGCCAGAATGCGGGTGAAGGTGTCCTGCGTCAGATCCGCCGCATCCATGGCGTTGCCCAGTTTTTTCCGTAACGTGGCGTACAGCCAGCCGTGATGGCCGCTGTACAGCGCCTCGATCACGGCCAGGTGGTTGTTGTGGGGTGCGGGGAGGGCGTCGCTCATGGATGACTTTTTTGTAATTGAGAAGTATTCCCAATGCTAATGGACAGTCTGCCTCTGACGCAAGCACGTCCTGTCCGGTCAGTCGCCCGTTGCGGATTCCCCCGATGGCGCGGGTGTGCCGCGTGTGCGCAGGGTGACAATGGGAATCAACGCCAGCAGATAGGCGGCGCAAACGAACAGGTAGGTGTACTGCAAGCCATACACCTGGCTGAGCAGCCCGCCGACCGAGATGCCGGCGATGGACGCCAGTTGTAGGGCGCTTTGCGCCACTCCCATTACATAACCTTGTTGAGCGTTGCCAACCGCTTTTGAAATCTGCGCCATCAGCACCGGGGTCGTCGCCCCCAGCAGCACACCCCAGATGAAATAGGCGCTGACGAACACAAGCGGTTGGCGGGTGATGGCGGCAACCGCGCTCAGGCCGGCGCAGCCGAGGATGATGTAGGTGAGGCGGTGCAGTGTCTGCTGGCGGTTTCTGTTTTCGAAATACCGCGACCATGGGCTTGCCGACAGGATGAAACCCAGCGCCAGCAAGCCGTAGCACAGGCCCACCAGCGAATGGCTGACCTGGAAAACCGAGCTGACATACAGGGCGAACGAGGTTTGCGGGAGCATTCGTGCCAACAACAGGATGCCCATGACGCCCAACAGAGGCAGCAGCGGTGAATGTCGCCAGAGACCGCCTGAGCGATTGGACTGCGCTGCTGCATCCGCCACCGGCACTTTCGGTGCAGGCGGCACATTCGGCAAGGTCATTGCGGCCACGACGGTGCACACCGCGCACAGCGCCGAGGCAATGAGATTGATCCAGAAAAACGTCGCGTAATCGAGGATCAGACCGCCGACCACCGCACCGAGCAAGGAACCGACATTGGTAGAAATCTGCAGGATGGCGAACAGTCGCGCCCGCCGCGCCGGTGCTTCGATGCTCACGCCATAGGCCTGGGCCGGGGCAATGTAGCCGGCGAACGCGCCCTGCAAAAAACGCAACAGCAGGATGACCCAGATATCGCTGCACAGGGCCAGGCCAAGCTGGGTCAGGGACAAACCGGCCAGGGCGCGGATCATCATCAGCTTGTGTCCATGGCGGTCGCCGATGCGACCCCAGAACGCGCTGGTGAGCATGATGCCCAGCATGGGACCGATGTACACGGCAATGCTGGCGAAGCTGAGCAGCGCTTCGGAGTCGGTCAGCCCACGCAGGTACAGGGGCCAGAACGGGCCGCTCATTTCCATCGCACCCATGGAGACAAGCTGGATCGTGAACAAGAGATAAATCAGGATTCTGACGCTCGATCCCTGGAACGTACCTGCAACGGGCATTGACGGCTCTCGGTGGTTAAACGCTATCGATGAATGGCGCGAAGAGTACCGGCGTTGCCGCTGTGCTGAACACCCCATCGGCGAAGATCGCTGGCACAAACGAAAAACCCTAGAGACCGGCCGGGCCACTCGGGTTTTTTTCGTCTCGGCGATCAGGGCTGGATTTGCGGGAAGATCAGGACCTGCATGTCGCCGCGCTGATAGCGCTTGCCGTCGGAGGGCAACGCCTCGACTTCCTGAACCTCCGCGACGCTGTTGACCCTCATCACCACCCCGACCGAGCCTTTCTTGCGCGCCTCGGTCATCCATTGCCCGATGTCATGCCGGGTCACCTTGCGCGAGGCCGCCGCGGGATCCTGGAGGCCGTATTTCATTTCACCGACCACGTTGTACAGCGCAACGTCCGGTCGCCTGGTCAGCCACGACAAGGCCGAGGCCGCTCCCAGGTCGTTGCTCAGCAGCGTGGTGGCCTGGTTCAGGCTGTCCAGGTGTTCGGAGATAAACCGGTCGGGCATCTTGCTGTCGACGATCCGGCCCGGCATGGCGGCGGGAAGCAGCGCCACCAGCAGCCAGATGCCGAGGGCCGGCATCGCCCATAACGTCAATGGACGCAGGATTTGCAGGGCGTTGGCGATGATCCAGCCCAGCAGCACGATGAATGCCAGGGACAGGCTGAACATCTCGGTGTTCTCGTAGATTTCCTTGCTCTGTTGCAGGTACAGCAAGGCAATCAGGGCCGCCGTGGCGATTGCAACGTTGAGCCATCCGTTGAAGCGAATTGTCCGTGATTTGGATTGATCCAAAAGACCGGTTAGCGCGTGACCCATCAGCAGCGCCAGCGGCAACAGGCACGGCATGATGTAGGTCGGCAACTTGCCACTGCTCATGCTGAAAATCGCCAATGGCAGCAACAACCAGAGTAGGAGAAAACCGCCGACCGGCTGGTGCTTGTTGTTCCAGGCCTGGATGAACGTCGTCGGCAACAACACAGCCCAGGGCAGGGCGCAAACCACCAGCATCGGCAGGTAGAACCACCACGGGCGGGCGTGTTGCGCATTGTCGGCGGCGAAGCGGCGTACGTGCTCATTCCAGAAGAAGAAATTCCAGAAATCCGGTTCCTGATGATGGATGGCCAGCGCCCAGGGCAGGCAGACGGCCGCAGCGACCACAACAGCCAGTGGCCCGTATCGCAACAACTCGCCGATGCGGCGCTGCCAGACCATGTAGGGCAGGGCGATCACCGCCGGCAGTAGCCAGGCCAGAAGGCCCTTGGTCATGAAGCCCATGCCGCAGGCAATGCCCAGGACTGCCCAGGCGCCCAGCCGGGCACGGTTGCTGCGGCTGTCGATGGCGATCCACAGGCAGACCAGGCTCAGGTTGACCCACAGGGTGAACTGCGGGTCGAGGTTGGCGTACCCGGCCTGACCGGCAATCAGCCCGAAGCTCATGTACAACAGTGCGCAGGCAAAGCTTTTGTGCGGATCGCTCCAGAACCGGCGGGCAATCAGGTAGGTAAGCCATACGCTCAGCCCGGTACTCAGTGCCGACGCGATACGCACCCCGAACAGATTGTCGCCAAACACCGCCTGTCCGATGGCGATCATCCAGTACCCGGCAATGGGTTTCTCGAAATAGCGCAGGCCCATGAAGCGCGGCGAGATCCAGTTCCCGCCCTGCAGCATTTCCTGGCTGACCTGGGCATAACGGGTTTCATCGGGAATCCACAGGCCGTGGCTCATCAGCGGCAGCAAGTAGAACGCGATGAACGCCAGGAACAGGGCCAACAGCATCCAGCGCTCGCTGGCAGGCGTCGTTGGGGCGTGCAGGGGGGAAGAATGGTCGGCAAATTTGGGCAATGGCTGAATTGTCGTCATGACTCGACCTTGGCACTCAGATGGCTGATTAAAGAGTGATGGGGAACTTGCTAGAGAGAAAATCGGAATGATATTGGACGGCGAGAAGTTCTTTTCATACTTCTCGCCTTTTGTTCAGGTGTTATTCAGTCAACTTTGAATTAACTTATTGCCAAAGTTCTCAAATCGTAATGGCCAAAGTTTCATTTTTGTAAAAGAGTGTTCCAGTCTTCGGCATTCACAATACCGAGTACTTGCAATTGTCCATTGCCATCGATGCGGACAAACAACGCGCTGCCGTACTCGGCGTCCTTCGCCGCCTGCTTGAGGCCGCTCTGCTTTTCAAAGTCAGCGATGCAACCGCTGTGGGTCACCAGCACCAGGTTGCGATGGGCCACCTTGTGTGCCACCACATCGTTACGCAGGGTCGTGCCGCAGGTCGCCAGCCATTCCTGGGTCCGTGGGTCGCTGTTAAACATGTAATGCGCGGTCTGCACCGTGCGCGTAACGGGGCTGGTCAGGATATCGGTCTGCGACAGACCCAGGCGCGCCAGGCCTTGGCCAACACCGGCCGCCGCTTCACTGCCGATACGGGTAATGCCGTCAGCCGGGCCCAGGCATGGGTTGCCGGACCGGTCGCACCGCTCGGTATGACGAACCAGCACCGCGATCTCGCCGGCACTCCAGTGTTGCAGCAATCGGGCCCGGGCTTGCGCGTCCTCCTGGGCCAGGCGGGTCGGTGATTTCGGCCAAAGGACAAAACCGCTGACCAGCACGGCGACGACCAGTGCACCAATGGCCACGACCGATCTGGGCAGGCGCGAAGACGGTTTACGCAAGACGGAGTTGACCAAGTTTGTCCACCATTGGCGTGCAAGGGAAGTGCTGTTAAACAAAACCTGAAACAGCACAAAGCAATTCCGCCGAGACCAGGTTCGGAGAATTAACTGCAGCCAAAATTACATCTTTGCTAGTGTCAGTTCAGTGAAAGGAATGTAAAAAAATTGCAGGGGGCATAACGGCGCTTCATTAGTCAGTTACTGGGAACTGTTATATTTTTCTGTTGCGCGGAATTACAGCAGGAGAAGGGACGGATTAACGGCAAACTTGTCGCCGTTAATCCGGGGGGAAGGGGGTCAGGGCGCGGGGCAACTCGCCTGTGGTCTGGCGGCCGCCTGGCTGATCAGCGCGGCCAGGCGTTTGACGTTGTTTTGCTGGGCAAGCACCAGGTCATCGACGCTCGCGCCCGAAGGCGTTTGCAAGGCGCTGCGGCAAATCACCCGTGCCGTGTCGCCGGTGCTGGCACTGCGCAGGCGCCATTCCACGTCCATCAAGGCGTACTGGCCGGGGACCGAATCAAAACGCTGCACATCGACCCGCACCGAATGTCGGCCTTGCACAGGACTGTTGCTCAGTTGGTCGGCCAGCGCACTACGCAATTCGTCCACGAGGGTGGCGCCCCACCATTGGGTTTCCAGGATCGCCAGGCCACTGTTGCCCTCGCGAATGACGATCTGCGCTCGATCGACCTGGGGCGGCACGCTGATCGTCTCGATCTGGATCACCCCGACAGTGGTCCTTGAGTGATCGCCCTCCTGGGCCGGGGTCAGGGTGTGGAATTGAATCGGGTCACTGCGGCAGGCGGCGAGCAGCAACATCGCGGTGACCAGGGTGAACTTCAGCGGTAAAGCCATGGGTGTTGCTCCTGTGTTCAGTTGCGCGGTGGCCCTTGCAGATCCATGGGTGCGGCATTGTTCGGACGGCCGCGAAGCAGCGATTCCGGATGCCGTCCCAGGTAATCCGAAAGATCACGCAAGGATCTCGACGTGCGTCCCAGTTCATCCAGGGTTTGCCCCAGTTTTTCCCGTTGCGGCGAATCCTCGGCCAGGGTCGAACTGGCCGATTGCAGGGTCGAATTGGCGGTTTCCAGCGTCTTGCTGACATCCGACAAGGTGGTTTGCACGCCGGGCAAGATCTTGCCGTTGAATTGCATCATGCCTTTGCGCAGTTCGATGAGATTGCCATCGAGATTGCCGGCGATACGCTCGATCGGCAGTTTGTTGATCTTGTCGACCATGGATTCGAGTTTTTCCTGCAATTGTTCGAGGCTTCCGGGAATGGTCGGAATCATGACCGGGCGTGCGCTTGCATCGAAGGCGACTTTGTCGGCCTTGGGGTAGAAGTCCAGGGCAATGTACAACTGGCCGGTCAGGAAGTTGCCGGTGCGGGCCTGGGCACGCAGGCCGTTTTCGATGAAGGTGCCGATCAGCCGCACGCCAGCGGCTTCGTCATTGGGATCATGCTTGAGCGCCTTGAGCATTTTGATGTGGGCCTGGCCCAGGCGCTGCGGGTAGATCACGATACCGACGTTGATTGGAAAGGAACGCTTTGTCTCGTCGTAATCCAGATTGACCGCCACCACCTTGCCGATTTCCACGCCAAGGAATTCCACCGGGGCATCGACCTTGAGCCCGCGCAGTGCCTGGTCGAAGCGCATGGCCAGGTACTGCGGCTTGCCGTTTGGCGGGGCGAGGGCGGTTTGTTGGTCTTCGAACAGTTCGTAGGCGTACTCAGCGGCAGCAGGTTTATCGCCAGGGCTGTAGTCGGGCGCGCGGAAGGCAATGCCGCCCACCAGCAAGGAAGACAACGACTCGGTCTTGACCGCAAAACCGTTGGCGCCGACGTTCACATCAATGCCGCTGGCGTTCCAGAAACGGGTGTTTTCGGTGACGTACTTGTCATGGGGGGCATGGATGAACAGTTCTATGTTCACGCCCTTGCCATCCGGGTCCAGCGCGTAGGCCACCACCTGGCCCACGGGGATCTTGCGGTAGTAGACGGGAGAGCCGATATCCAGCGACCCCAGGTCCTGGGTGAACAGGGTGAAACGCTTGCCCGGCTCGCCGTAGGTGATGGGTGGCGGGTTTTCCAGGCCCTTGAAGTTTTTTGCCCGGCCATTGGCCTGGCCGATATCGGCACCGATGTAATCGCCCGACAGCAACGTATCGATACCGGACACACCGCCCGCGCCAATGCGCGGCCGCACGACCCAGAACTGCGAATCTTCGCGGGTAAAGCTTTCGGCCTGCTTTTCCAGTTTGATGGTGGCGTTGACGCTCTTCTGGTCAGCGCTCAGCTCCACATCGGAGACATGACCAATCACGACATTGCGGTATTTGACCTCGGTCTTGTTCGCGGTCAGGCCGTCCCCGGTCTTGAACGTGACAACGATGGTCGGGCCTTGCTGCAAAATGCTGTGAACCACCAGCGAAATACCCACCAGCACCGCGACGATCGGGACGATCCAGACCAGCGAAACGCTGAAGCGGCGGGTCTTGATCGGCGCCTGCCCGGGGGCTTGCGGCCCGTCAGTGGCTTGTGACTTCATCCGTGACCTCCTCATTGTGTGGGGTTTCCCGTTCTTTATCCCAAATCAAGCGTGGATCGAAACTCATTGCCGACAACATGGTAAATACCACCACCAAACCAAAAAACAGAATGCCCGGGCGCGGTTCGATATCGGCCAGGGCCTGGAATTTAACCAGCGAGGCCACCAGGGCGACCACGATCACATCGAGCATCGACCAGTAACCGATGACCTCGACGAAGCGGTACAGCGTCGACCGTTCTTTGCGTGCCCATTCGCTGTCCCGTTGCACGGTGACCAGCAGCAGCGTGATGGCGACGAACTTGATGCCCGGCACTGCGATACTGGCAATGAAAATGATCAAGGCGATGTCCCAGGCCCCGGCCTCCCAGAACTCCAGCACGCCGCTCATGATCGTGCTGTCGGCGCCATTGCCGACCATTTCGGTGTTCATCACCGGTAGCAAATTGGCGGGGATGTAGAACACCAGGGCCGCGATCATGAAGGCCCAGGTGCGGGTCAACGAATTGGTTTTGCGCCGGTGCAGCGGCGCACCGCAACGCTCGCATTCGTGGGGCTCGCAAGTCATGTCGCAGGCCAGGCCGCAGGTGTGGCACAGGCACAGGTTGAGCTCATCGGCGTAAGGAGGCGTGCTCATACAAGGTCCCATAGTTCGCGGATGTCGCGTCCGGCGATGCGGATCATCATCAGGCTAAGCGCAGCCAGGGCAAACAACCCGATGCCGGGCAGCACGTCGAGCAGTCCGGCGAGTTTGATCACCGCGACCATGGCACCCAGCAGGCAGACTTCGAGCATGCTCCAGGGCCTCAGGGTTTCCAGCCAGCGCATGCAGAACCTGAATCCGGGCGAGCGTCGCCCGCTGAGGGCGAAGCCCAGCACCCAGATCAGCAGCAGCAATTGGAAAATCGGCGCGATGATCATGGCGATTGCCGCCACCATGGCGATGAAGGTGATAGGCCCCAGGCTCAGGGCCAGCACTGAGTCCCAGAGCGTCGCACTGTTCTTCACGCCTTTGAGGTTGATGCTCATCACCGGATAGAAATTGGCGAATATCCACAGCATCAACGCCGTGAAGGTCAACGCCAGACGCTGTTCCACTGTCAGGCCGTTATAGCGCTGAAGTACGCCGCCGCAGCGCGTACACAGGGTTTTTTGGTGTTTGGCGAGCGTTGCTTTTTGGTACACGCTGTCGCAGTGCTCGCAGATGATCAGCTGATCAGTAGTTGCCATGGGTCAAGCTCAACAGAAGGCAGGAAGTTCAGAGCACCCCCTCAATATAGAGGTGACTCGCAATTGAGCAAATCGAAAGTTGCAACCTGAGCACTATCCGCCGTAGGGGATGAATCGACACACGAAATTACATGGGAAGCAAGCGACGAACGACTTTGTATTCTTCTGCCTGCAATGCGCGTTATGAAAATAACCGTACTACGCTGACTCGGGTGCCTTGAGTAGCTACAGGAATTCAATTGCCTGGTCAGTTGAACGCCTTGAACTAACCAGAGGGCATGGTTTGGGGGTAACTCACCAGGGTCCGGTCACAAACTACTTGAAAACAGGTAGCCGACCACAAGGATCCGTCCCGATAAAGGAAGGTCGCCATGAAAAGACTCTCGCATCGCTCAAGGTTTTACATTGCAGGTTCATTACTGATAGCGCTTAACGGCATGGCCCAGGCTGCACAAACAGAAAAGCCCAATATCCTGTTCATCGTGTCCGACGATACCGGGTACGGCGATCTGGGCCCTTATGGTGGCGGCGTCGGCCGCGGCATGCCGACACCCAGCATCGACGAACTGGCCGCTGAGGGCACAACTTTTTACTCGTTCTACGCACAACCGAGCTGCACGCCAGGGCGAGCCGCCATGCAGACCGGGCGCATCCCCAATCGCAGCGGCATGACCACCGTGGCCTTCCAGGGCCAGGGCGGTGGTTTGCCCGCCGCCGAGTGGACACTGGCCTCGGTGCTCAAGACCGGCGGTTACGAGACCTATTTCACTGGCAAGTGGCACCTGGGTGAAGCCGACTATGCGTTGCCCAATGCCCAGGGTTATGACGTGATGAAGTACGTCGGCCTCTATCACCTCAATGCCTACACTTACGCCGACCCGACCTGGTTCCCCGACATGGACCCGGAAACCCGGGCGATGTTTGCCAAGGTGACCAAGGGCGCACTCTCGGGCAAAGCGGGAGAAAAGGCCGTCGAAGAGTTCAAGATCAACGGCCAGTATGTTGATACGCCGGTCATCGACGGCAAACCCGGTGTTGTCGGGATTCCCTACTTTGATGGTTATGTCGAAAAAGCCGCGCTGGAATTCCTCGACACCGCCGCCAAATCCGACAAGCCGTTCTTCATCAACGTCAACTTCATGAAAGTGCACCAGCCGAACCTGCCGGCACCGGAGTTCGTTCACAAGTCGATCTCCAAGTCCAAGTACGCCGACTCGGTGGTCGAACTGGATACGCGCATCGGTCGTATCATGGACAAGCTCAAGGCGCTGGGCCTGGATAAGAACACGCTGGTGGTCTACACCACCGACAACGGCGCCTGGCAGGACGTTTATCCGGACGCTGGCTACACGCCATTTCGTGGCACCAAGGGCACCGTACGCGAGGGCGGTAACCGGGTCCCTGCAATCATGACCTGGCCCGGAAAAATCAAACCCAATGCCAAGAACCACGACGTTCTCGGCGGACTCGACCTGATGGCGACCTTCGCCTCGGTGGCCGGCATCAAGTTGCCGGAGAAGGATCGCGAAGGTCAGCCGATCTATTTCGACAGCTATGACATGACCCCGGTGATAACCGGCACGGGCCCCGACCCACGTAAAGAGTGGTTCTACTTCACCGAAAACGAGTTGTCGCCGGGGGCGGCCCGCGTAGGCAACTACAAGGCCGTGTTCAACCTGCGTGGCGACAATGGTGTACCGACCGGCGGCCTGGCCGTGGACACCAACCTGGGCTGGAAAGGGGAGTCGAAGTACGTGGCGGTCGTACCGCAAGTCTTTGACTTGCTGCAAGATCCACAGGAGCGCTACGACATATTCATGAGTAACGTCACCGAGCGCACCTGGACCATGGTGCCGATCAGCCAGGCGATCAACAAGCTGATGCAGACCTACATCAAATACCCGCCACGCAAGCTGCAAAGCATGGGCTATGACGGGCCGATCGAGTTGTCCAAGTACCAGAAATTCCAGTCGATACGGGAAAGCTTGCAGAAGGAGGGCGTCAATATCCCGGTGCCTAACTAGCGGTGCGGCAGCGGTCTTGCTCAAGACCGCTGCATTTCTGTCAGCCAGGCGGGGGAACTCCCTCGCCACGGCTACCCGGTCAACCGAGCACTTCCCGCATCCGATACCAGAACATGCCAAGGGCCAGCAACGGCGAACGCAGGGCGCGTCCGCCGGGGAAGGTCATGTGCGGCACGGCGCTGAACACGTCGAAGCCTTTGCTGTGGCCGGCATGGATCGCTTCGCCCAACAACTTTGCGCACCAGTGGGTCACGTTCAGGCCATGGCCGGAGTAGCCCTGGGCGTAGAACACGTTCGGGTGCTGGCTCAGGCGCCCGACCTGGGGGAAGCGGTTGGCCGAGATGCCGATCTTGCCGCCCCACTGATAATCGATGCGCACATCGGCCAGTTGCGGGAACACCTTGAGCATCTGCGGGCGCATGTAGGCGCTGATGTCCGAAGGATCGCGCCCGGAGTAGTGGCAGGCACCGCCGAACAGCAAACGCCGGTCAGCCGAGAGCCGGTAGTAATCCAGGCCGACCTTCTGGTCGCACAGCGCGACGTTGTGCGGGATCAGTTTTTTGGCTGCGTCTTCCGACAATGGCTCGGTGGCGATGATGTAGCTGCCCGCCGGGAGCACCTTGCCGCTGAGCTTCGGTTCGAGCTCTTCGAGGTGCGCGTTGCAGGCGAGCACCAACGTGTCGGCGCGCACCGTGCCACCAGCACAACGAACCTGCACCGTGCTGCCATGGATCAACTCCAGCACCGGGCTCTGTTCGAAAATCTGCACCCCAAGGGACTCGGCAACTTGCGCTTCGCCAAGGACCAGGTTCAGCGGATGCAAATGCCCCGAGCCCATGTCCACCAGGCCACCGGCATACACACCGGAGTTCACCACCTGTTCACGAATCTGCTGCGGCGCGACCAGTCGGGTTTCAAAGGCGTAGCCGGATTCAATCAGCTCCGCCTGCTCGGCCTTGAACGCCTTGAACTGGGCCGGGGTATTGGCCAGTTCGCAGAAGCCCCAGCTCAGGTCGCAATCGATGCCGTGCTCGCGGATCCGGTTGGCCACGACTTGCACCGACTCGGTCCCGGCGTGTTCCAGGTATTGCACGCCATCGGCGCCGATGTGCTTGGCGAAACCGCTGACGTCATGGCCGATACCACGAATCAACTGACCACCGTTGCGCCCGCTGGCGCCCCAGCCAACTCGCCGGGCTTCCAGCAGGACTACCGAGAGGCCACGCTGGGCCAGTTCGATGGCAGTGTTGATGCCGGTGAAACCCGCACCGACCACGCAGACATCGGCCGTAAGGTCTGAAGCCAGCGCGGGACGCTGCCTCATGCCCTTGGCGGACGCTGCGTAATAGGAGTGGGTGTGTTCCTTGGTGTACTGATTCATTTGTTGGACTTCACTTTGCTCCACGAGCGGGTCATCAGGCGCATGATCGACTGCGGCGGCGTGGTGGAGATGTAGAGTTTGTCGAGGACTTCCTGGGACGGATAAACCTCGGGGTTGCTGACCAGCTCAGGGTCCATGTACTGCTTGGCGGCCGGGTTCGGGTTGGCGTAGCCGACCGACTCACTGACCTTGGCAATCACTTGCGGGTCCAGCAGGTAGTTGATGAAGGCGTGGGCTTCTTTCGGATTGCCGGCGTCGGCGGGGATGGCCAGCAGATCGAACCACAGGTTGGCGCCTTCCTTGGGAATGGCGTAGGCGATGTTCACGCCGTTCTTGGCTTCCTTGGCACGGTTGGCGGCCTGGAACACGTCACCCGAGTAACCGAACGCCACGCAGATGTCGCCGTTGGCCAGGTCCGAGACGTACTTGGAGGAGTGGAAGTAGGTGATGTAGGGGCGGATCTGCAGCAGCTTGGCTTCGGCCTTCTTGAAGTCCTCGGGGTTTTCGCTGCGCGGGTCCATGCCCATGTAGTTGAGCATCGCCGGGAACACTTCGTCCGCCGAGTCCATCATCGACACGCCGCAGGCGCTGAGCTTCTTGATGTTTTCCGGTTCGAACAGCACGGCCCAGGAGTCGATCTGGTCGATGCCCAGCACAGCCTTGACCTTGTCGACGTTATAGCCGATGCCGTTGGTGCCCCACAGGTACGGTACCGAGTGCGAGTTGCCCGGATCGTTTTTTTCCAGCAGCGCCAGCAGTTTCGGGTCGAGGTTCTTGAAATTCGGTAGTTGTTCGCGATCGAGCTTGAGAAACGCGCCAGCCTTCACCTGGCGGGCGAGGAAGTGGTTGGACGGCACCACCACGTCATACCCGGTACGACCGGCAAGCAGTTTGCCTTCCAGGGTTTCGTTGGAATCGAATACGTCGTAGATCACCTTGATCCCGGTCTTGGCCTGGAAGTCGGCGAGGGTGGTTTCGCCGATGTAGTCGGTCCAGTTGTAGACGCTGACCTGGGGTTGGGCCTGGGCAACGGCGCTGAACAGAACCGCCAGTGCGGCCGGGACCACGGATTTCAATAGACGCATGTCGATACCTTCTTGGAATTATTGGATTCTTCAGGTGATTCTTTGGTGATCACTTGCCTCCTGTGGGAGCGGGCTTGCTCGCGAAGAGGCCGGTACATTCAACATCATCGTTGACTGACAGGCCGCCTTCGCGAGCAAGCCCGCTCTCACAGGGAATGTGTGATGCCTGGGGGAGCTGGGGCCTTAGACGCTGAGCATCAGGAACTCACGCTCCCACGAACTGATCACCCGTTTGAAGTTCTCGTGCTCGGCGCGTTTGACCGCAACATAGCCCCGCACGAACTTGCTGCCCAGGTAACGGCTGATGGTGTCGCACTCTTCCATTTGCGTCAGGGCGTCCTCGATGGTGATCGGCAGGCGCAGGTTGCGACGCTCATAGGCGCGGCCCTGTACCGCAGCGCTCGGCTCGATGCGCTCGACCATGCCCAGGTAACCACACAGCAGGCTGGCGGCGATGGCCAGGTACGGGTTGGCGTCAGCGCCCGGCAGACGGTTCTCGACGCGCATGGCGTCGGGGCTTGAGGTTGGCACGCGCAGGCCGACGGTGCGGTTTTCTTCGCCCCATTCGACGTTCACCGGTGCCGAGGTGTCCGGCAGGAAGCGGCGGAACGAGTTGACGTTCGGCGCGAACATCGGCAGCACTTTCGGGATGTACTTCTGCAGGCCACCAATGTGATGCAGGAACAGCTCGCTCATGTTGCCATCGGCATCGGCGAAGATCGGCTGGCCGGTGGCAATGTCCACCACGCTCTGGTGAATGTGCATGGCGCTGCCAGGCTCGTCGCCGACCGGCTTGGCCATGAAGGTTGCCGCCACGTTGTGCTTGAGCGCCGCCTCACGCATGGTGCGCTTGAACACGGTGATCTGGTCGGCCAGGTCCAGGGCGTTGCCGTGACGGAAGTTGATTTCCATCTGCGCCGGGCCGTCTTCGTGGATCAGCGTGTCGAGGTCCAGACCTTGCAGTTCGCACCAGTCGTAGACGTCTTCGAACAGCGGGTCGAATTCGTTGGCCGCGTCAATGGAGAACGACTGACGACCGCTTTCGGCGCGGCCCGAACGGCCCATCGGCGCCTTGAGCGGCAGGTCCGGGTCTTCGCAACGCTGGGTCAGGTAGAACTCCATTTCCGGCGCGACAATCGGCCGCCAGCCTTTGTCGGTGTACAACTGCAGGACTTTCTTCAGCACGTTGCGCGGCGACAGTTCGATCGGGTTGCCGAACTTGTCGAAAGTGTCGTGGATCACGATGGCGGTCGGCTCGATGGCCCATGGCACCACGTAGACAGCGTCGGCGTCCGGCTTGCAGACCATGTCGATATCGGCCGGGTCGAGCAGGTCGTAGTAGATGTCGTCGTCGACAAAGTCCCCGGTTACCGTTTGCAGAAGGACACTTTCCGGCAGGCGCATGCCTCGCTCATGCAGGAACTTGTTGGTCGGTGCAATTTTGCCGCGTGCAATGCCGGTCAGGTCGCTGACGACGCACTCGACTTCGGTAATCTTGTGATCTTTCAGCCAAGTGAACAGCTGATCGAAAGGGACATTCATAAAGACCTCGTTATTGGTTTTATTAACGCCAGGAGAGACCGGTTTCATCCGCCGGACACTTCCCCTGTAGCGCGTTGACGACTATCTTGTGCGAGCCTTGCAGTTCCATCTATCCACTTTAAGCAGCACAAAGCGCACCAAAAGAGTGCGTAAGGTCGCCCCATGACAGGTTCCAATTCCCTCCAGGTCCAAGCGTTCAACACCGCCGATGTCGCCGAGCAAATCCGCGCCACGCCGGGCTGGGTGCAGCAATACCAGCAGATGTCGCCGGGGCATTTCGCGGGTAGGGTGCGTTATCTGGATCTGCAGGGCGTGGAGATTTACGAAGAGTCGATGAACACCCGGGTCGAGCAGAATTTCAGCGCGCCCCAGGGTTCGTTGTCGTTCTGTTTCGATCGCGGCGACAACGCGCTGTACGTGTTGAATGGCGAAAGCCGCAACATCTGGATCACCCCGGAGAACTACCAGGAAATCGCCGTGGTGTTCGGGCCGGAGTTTGTAAAGCGCCACAGCCTCGACATCGCCAGGCTCGAAGGGCTGTTCATGGCACCGCTCAACTCCCAGCAGAACGCGCTGTTCTGCCGTTGGCTCAGCGGGACCTTGACGCGGCTGTCGCAGACCTTCGATCCACCGAGCCGCGAAGCGCTGACCCAGCAACTGCTGGAAGATTGCCTGTTCATCCTCGACAACGCCTGTGTCGGCCTCGACCAGGGGTCCCTGCAGCGTCGGGCCGGGGAGCGGTCGATCATGAAGCGGGTAGGGGAATGGGCGGCGGACACCCCGGAAGAACACCTCAACCTGCTGGAGTTGTCCCAGGTCGCGGGGGTTTCACTGCGCCAGTTGCAGCATGCGTTCAAGACCTACACCGGCATGTCGCCGACCCAGTGGCTGCGCCTGCGCCGACTCAACAGCGCGCGTCGCGAACTGCTGAGCCGCACGCCGACGCAAACCACCGTGGCCGAGGTGGCGATGCATTGGTCGTTCTGGCATCTGGGGCGGTTTTCCAGCAGCTACCGCGCGTTGTTCAACGAGCTGCCGAGCGACACCCTCAAGCGTGCGAGTACCACTCAGTCAAGCGGTCGCCGCCGACGTTAGAACGTCGGCGGCGTAATCACCCAGATCACCACCGCATCGACATCGCCGGGGTTGCCGTAGCGGTGCGGCTCCTGGCTGGAAAAGCTGAAGCTGTCGCCTTCATTAAGCTGGAAGTGGCGCTCGCCGACCCACAACTCGAAACTCCCCGAGAGCAAGTAGCCGGCTTCTTCACCGTCGTGGCTGTAGCTTTGCTGGCTGTAGGTGCCAGGCGGGAAACGCGAGTGGAGCATTTCCAGTTGGCGGTTGGCTTGCGGCGTCAGCAACTGGTCGACGATGCCGTCTTCGTAATGCACGTTCAGACGGCTGTTCTTGCGCACCACGACACCATCGTCTTCGGGCGCGGTGACCGCTTCACTGGCGAAGAACCACTGGATGGTGACGCCGAGGCTGCGGGCAATGTTGAACAGCGCCGGAATCGACGGGTAGGCGAGGTTGCGTTCCAGCTGGCTGATGTAGCCGGCGGTGAGTTCGCTCTGTTGCGCCAGTTCCGCCAGGGTCATGCCCCGGCGCTTGCGCAGGCCGCGAATGCGCGTGCCGAGAAAATGCGGTTCGGCGCTGCCTGATGCGGGCGGGGTCTTGCTGTTGTTGCTCATGGAAAATTCCGAACCGGGGGCTACGCTACGCCCTGGTAGGAGCTGCCGCAGGCTGCGATCTTTTGATCTTGTTTTTGAAAAGCAAAATCAAAAGATCGCAGCCTGCGGCAGCTCCTACAGAGAGCGATCATTTGAATGTAAAGCCCCGGAGTATAAACAGCCTTAAAGCTCCCACGCGACTTTCAGGCCTTCATAAATCGCTTCTTCGGCGGTACGTGGCGCCAGGCAGTCGCCGATGCGACGAAACTCCACCAGCCCTTGCAACTCTGTGCCCAGGGTATCCACCGGTTGATGGCCCTGGCACAGCACCAGCGTATCGATGTTCTCCATCAGCATCGGTTCGCCACTGGCAGTGTGTTGCAGGTACACCGTGTTGTCATCGCAGCCATACAACCGCGCGTACGGCGTGATCGGCACGCCCAGCTTATGCAGCTCGCCGGCCAGTTGATCTCGCACGTACAGCGGCAGGTTTTCCCCGCAATGGGTGCCGTTGACCGCCAGTTGCACCTGGTGCCCGGCGCGAACCAGGCGCTCGGCGATACCGGGGCCGATCCAGTCGCAGCGCCAGTCGACCACCACCACCGAACGGCCGACCTGTACTTCATCGCGCAGCACTTGCCAGGCGTCCACCACCTGCAACTCGCCACCGCGCTCGAAGGGCGGCCAGTACGGCTCGGCTCCGGTAGCGACGATCACCACGTCCGGTTTTTCCTGCTCCACCAGTGCCCGGTCGACTCGGGTGTTGCGCACCACGCGCACGCCGGCCAGTTCCATTTCCCGTTGCAGGTTGGTGCACGCACCACCGAATTCGCTGCGCCGTGGCAGCAGTTGCGCGAGCAACACCTGACCGCCCAGTTGCGAGCTGGCTTCGTACAACGTCACCTCATGCCCGCGCTGGGCCGCGACGGTGGCGGCTTTCATCCCGGCCGGACCACCGCCGGCGATCATGATGCGTTTGCGCTGTGGCGCTTGTCGGCGTTCGCCGAAGATCAGCTCGCGCCCGGTTTCCGGGTGCTGGATGCAGGAAATCGGCAAGCCCTTGTGGAAGTGGCCGATGCACGCCTGATTGCAGGCAATGCACGCCCGCACGTCTTCGACGCGGCCGGTGTCGGTCTTGTTGGGCATTTGCGGGTCGCAGATCAGCGCCCGGGTCATGCCGCACACATCGGCCTGGCCGCGAGCCAGAATCAGCTCGGCTTCCTGGGGCTGGTTGATGCGCCCGGTAACGAACAACGGAATGTTCAGACTGGCCTTGAACGTGCCGGCTTCTTTAGCCAGGTACGCTGCTTCGATCGCCATCGGCGGCACGATGTGCACCGCGCCGCCAAGGGAAGCCGAGGTACCGGCGACGATGTGCACGTAATCGAGCTGAGCTTGCAGTGACTGCACGGCGGCCAGGGATTCGTCTTCGGTCAGGCCTTCCGGGTCGCGCTCGTCGGCGGAGATGCGCAGGCCGACGATGAACTGCTCGTCGGTCGCCTCGCGCACAGCGGCTATGACCTCGCGCAGAAAGCGCAAACGCTGCTCCAGCCCGCCGTTGTAGCCATCGGTACGCCGGTTGACCCGCGGATTGATGAATTGCGCCGGCAGGTAACCGTGGCTGGCCACGACCTCGACGCCATCGATGCCTGCCTGATGCAGGCGGCGGGCGGCAGCGGCATAACCGGCGACGATCTCGTCGATCATCGCCTGGTCCAGCGCGCGGGGCATCACCCGGAAGCGTTCGTTGGGCACTGACGATGCGGAGTAGGCCACCGCCAGCAAGCCATCGCTGGACTCCATGATCTCCCGCCCCGGATGAAACACCTGGGACAACACCACCGTGCCGTGGGCGTGGCAGGTTTGCGCCAGTTTGCGGTAGCCCTCGATGCACGCATCGTCGGTGGCCATCAGCACGTGGGAGGTGTAGCGCGCACTGTCATGCACGCCGGCCACTTGCAGCACGATCAGCCCGGCACCGCCTTCGGCGCGCGCCCGGTGATAGGCGATCAATTGTTCATTGACCAGGTTGTTGGTGGGCATCGAGGTGTCGTGTCCGCTGGACATGATGCGGTTCTTCAGGCGCTTGCCACGGATCTCCAGGGGTTCGAACAGGTGCGCGAAGGCGGGTGTCGAGGTCGGCATGGGGCGGGTACTCCTGGCAGGCTGAAGCCGAAAGGCCGGGTTTCGGCGTTGTTATTATTGCGCTATAGAAATTTACCTTCAGTAAAAAATCAACTTGTTTTTTTACTGCGCCTTGCAGTAATTTCGTCTCGAGCCCGCTCCTGGGCCGAACCTCACAACAATAAAAAGGGCTGCGCGGGCCTTGGGTCCCGTGGCACCTGCAAGAGGAACCACTGATGAAATCGCACACGCTCAAGCACGGTTTTTATCCCTTGGTGTTGTCCGTGGCCATAGGCCTGGGCAGCGCTCAGGCAGCATCGGACATGGTGGTGGTCGGATACGGCGGAGCCGGACAAAAAGCCCAGGACGTGGCGTTCTTTCAACCCTTCGCCGCCGTGGATCAAAGCAAGGTGATCCAGAGTGAATACAACGGCGAAATGGCGAAAATCAAAGTGATGGTCGACACCGGCAACGTCGACTGGGACGTGGTGCAGATCGAAGGCCCGGACCTGATGCGCGGCTGCGAGGAAGGCATGTATGAGCGCCTGGACTGGATCCGCCTGGGCCACGCCGACCAGTTGATCCCCGAAGCGGCGCAGGAATGCGGGTCTGCGGCGCTGGTGTGGAGCGTGGCGATTGCCTACGACACCGACAAACTGGCCCAGGCCCCGACCTCGTGGGCAGATTTTTGGGACGTGAAGAAAACCCCCGGCAAGCGTGGGCTGCGCAAACGCGCGGTGTACAACCTGGAGTTCGCCTTGCTGGCGGACGGAGTGAAAACCGAAGACGTCTACAAGGTACTCAGCACCCCACAGGGTGTGGACCGGGCATTCGCCAAACTCACTGAACTCAAGCCTTACATCCAGTGGTGGGAGGCGGGCGCGCAACCGCCACAATGGCTCACCGCCGGCGATGTGGTGATGACCTCGACCTACAGCGGACGCATCGCCGACGCCGCGCAGAAGGGCAGCCACCTGGGTCTGGTCTGGCCTGGCAGCCTGTACGGCATGGATTACTGGGCGATCATCAAAGGCTCCAGACATGTGGATCAGGCCAAGCGCTTTATTGCCTTCGCCAACCAGCCGGACGCACAGGTCAACTACGTGCAGCAGATCCCCTACGGCCCGACCAACACCCAGGCCGCCGCACGGCTGGACGACAAACTGGCGCAATGGGTGCCCACGGCGCCGCAGAACCTCAAGGGCGCACTGTCGATGAACGTCGGTTTCTGGGTCGATCATGGCGAAGAGCTCGAAGAGCGCTTCAACGCCTGGGCCAGCAAATAAACACGGACGGCTGGACGTGTCCAAGCGTCCAGCCTTACTGTCTGCCCAGCCGATCAGCCTGGAGAAACCACGACAATGAACAAAATCGCCACTCACCTGGCCCCCGAGCGCAGCGCCATCGAGCAGCGCCTGCGCGAGGAACTGGCGGCCTGTTACCGTTTGATTGCGCACTTTCGCATGACCGATCTGATCTTCACCCACATCTCGGTGCGCATTCCGGGGCCGGAGCATCACTTTCTGATCAACTCCTACGGGCTGATGTTCGATGAAATCACCGCGTCCAATCTGGTGAAGATTGACCTCGATGGCCACGCCGTGGAGCCGTCGCCGTTCCCGATCAACCCGGCCGGCTTCGTGATCCACAGCGCCATCCACGGCGCCCGCGAAGATGCGCAATGCGTGCTGCACACCCACACCAGATCCGGTTGCGCGGTGGCGGCGTTGAAGTGCGGGTTGTTGCCGGTGAACCAGATTTCCATGGAGTTCTATGGCCGTGTTGCCTACCACGACTACGAGGGCGTGGCGCTGGACCTGAGCGAGCAAAAAAGGCTGGTGGCGGACCTGGGCGACAAGCCGGTACTGATGCTGCGCAACCATGGTTTGCTGACCGTCGGCGAGACGGTGAGCCAGGCGTTCCTGCGCATGTATTACCTGGAAAAGGCCTGTGAAATCCAGTTGGCCGCCCAAGCCGCCGGTGAAGTTGTTCTGCCGTCGGACGAGGTCTGCGCGCATACCGAGCGCCAGTTCAATGATCCGGGTCGACCGTTGGAGGAGGGTGAGCTGAGTGATCCGGATGCCATGCAACTGGCCTGGGCGGCGTTGTTGCGAATGCTGGATCGTGTGGCGCCGGGTTACCGCGACTGATCCGGATTTTGTGTTGTATGGACTGACGTCATCGCGAGCAAGCTCGCTCCCACAGTGGTTTGGGTTGTTCGCAGATCTTGCGTACACCCGTTAACCCTGTGGGAGCGGGCTTGCTCGCGAAGCAGGCGCCACGGTCTACCAGACTGGCAACTGACTGGAGAATTGGCCCGCTCTTGCTGTACAGTCGTTCAGCCCGCCGCTAACCCGCACAGGCCTAAACGATTGAACCAAGGAGCGTGTCGCCCATGAACCAGGAAGCCCGTTTTTCCCGCATGGAACCGGAGTTGCGCAAAGCCAACCTGATCGAGGCGACGCTGGTGTGCCTCAAGCGTCACGGCTTCCAGGGCGCGTCGATCCGCAAGATATCTGCTGAGGCCGGGGTCTCGGTGGGGCTGATCAGCCATCACTATTCCGGCAAGGATGAACTGGTGGCCGAGGCCTACATGGCGATCACCGGGCGGGTCATGACCTTGCTGCGCGACGCCATGGAGCAAGCGGCGCCGAATGCCAGAGAACGGCTGTCGGCGTTTTTCCGCGGATCGTTTTCCGCCGAGCTGCTCGATCCGCAACTGATCGATGCGTGGCTGGCGTTCTGGGGCGCGGTGAAAACCGCCGAGGCCATCAACCAAGCCCACGATCATTCCTATGGCGAGTATCGCGGCATCCTGCGCAAGGTGCTGGCGGAACTGGCCCGGGAGGAAGGCTGGGAAAACTTCGACGCCGACCTCGCCGCCATCAGCCTCAGCGCCTTGCTCGACGGCTTGTGGCTGGAGTCCGGGCTGAACCCCGGCACCTTCACCCCGGAGCAGGGCATCCAGATTTGCGAGGCCTGGGTCGATGGTTTGCAGGCCGGCGGACGCCAGCGCTTCTGCGTGCAGACGAGCGACTGTTGATCAGTCGTTCAGCAATCGATACTCTCTGGCGCCGATGCAGGAAAACACTCTAATAAGAAACTGGCCTTCGGGCCTATGCCGGACACCAAGCGATGACTCCTCGGGTATTGATCGTCGATGACGATCCGCTGATTCGCGATCTGCTGCACGCCTACCTGTCCCAGGAAGGCTACGACGTCCATTGCGCCGCCACGGCAGAACTGGCGGAAACCTTCCTGGCGAGCCAGAGCGTCGACCTGGTGATGCTCGACATTCGCCTGCCGGGCAAGGACGGCCTGACCCTGACCCGCGAGCTGCGGGTGCGTTCGGAAGTCGGGATCATCCTGATCACCGGGCGCAACGACGAAATCGACCGCATCGTCGGCCTCGAATGCGGCGCTGATGACTACGTGATCAAACCCCTCAATCCAAGGGAACTGGTGTCCCGGGCGAAAAACCTGATTCGCCGGGTCCGTCATGCGCAAACGCCAGCGCCGGCCGTCGCGACGGCCAAGCCAGTCAAGCAGTTCGCCGACTGGGCGCTGGACACCGACCGCCGTCGCCTGATCGACCCGTCCGGCAGCGAAACCCTGCTGACCCACGGCGAATACCAGTTGCTCAGCGTGTTCCTGCGCAACAGCGGCCACACCCTCAGCCGCGACCAGTTGATGGACCAGATCCGCAACCGCGAATGGGTGCCCAACGACCGCTCCATCGATGTGCTGGTCGGGCGCCTGCGCCGCAAGTTGCACGACGATCCGGCCGAACCGCAGTTGATCATCACCATTCACGGCGCCGGTTACCTGTTCACCGCCAGCGTGGCGGCCTGAACCTGATGGCGCGATGGCTTTGCCTGCTGGCGCTGCTGGTGGCCGGCCATGCCGTCGCGGCGGACAAGGTTCGCTATTGCGATTACCCGGTGTACCCGCCGGTCTCCTGGAGCGACGGCAAGCAGGTGCGCGGCCTGGCGCCGAACGTGGTGAAAAACCTGTTTGGGCAGTTGGGTTACGAGGTCGAGATGGTGGTGCTGGGCAACTGGAAACGCTGCCTGCTGGACGCCGCCGAAGGCCGGGTCGATGTGGTGCTGGCCTACAGCACCGCGCAACGGGAGCAAAGCATGCTGTTCTCGACGGTGCCGGTATTGCGTGAAGAAGTGGCGTTGTTCGTCAACCGCCAGCACCCGGTGAAATTCGAACAACTGGACGACCTGGCCCGTTACCGTGGCGGCCTGTTGTTCGGCGAGAGCTACGGCGTGGAGTTCGATCGCATGGTTGCGCGCAACAACAATATCGAATGGGTTTCCGACAGCCACCAGAACTTCGGCAAGCTGATTCGCGGGCGCATCGATTTCATCACCCAGGAGCGACGCACTGGCCAGCTGTACGTGGAAAACCTGCCCGGCGGCCAGGACATCGTCGCCTTGCCCAAGGCGTTGAATGTGGACTATTTGCGGGTTGCCGTGTCGCGGCGCTCGCCCTTGGCCACTCGCATGCCCGAGATCAATGCGCAGTTGCAGCGCATGGTCGATGCCGGTGATATCGAGCGCTGGCTCAACGAAAGCGAAGTGACCTACCGCGACATGATCAACCTGCCGGCAGATGCGCAATGATTCGCGCCCGTCCCGGTGGACTGCTGCGACGCCTGTTGCTGTTCATTCTGTTGTTCAGCCTGTGCTTCACTGTGCTGGCCAGCAGCGTGCAACTGTACATCGAGTATCGACGGGAAATGCGCGACATCGATTCGCGCATGGAGCTGATCCGCGCCGGCTACCTGGCCAGCCTGGAACGCAGCCTCTGGGACTTGAACCAGGAACAGTTGAACGTGCAGTTGCGCGGGCTGGTGGACTTCTCCGATGTCGCGCGGGTGCACTTGACCAGCGCCGATTTCGACCTGGTACAGGGCAATCCGCACCCCACGGGGCCGCTGCGCATCGAGCGCTTTGTCCTGGACTATCAGCCGCCGTCCGGTCCTTTGCGCAACCTTGGCGAGCTGGAAGTCAGTACGGATCTGGGGGCGGTGTACCAGCGTCTATACGCTACCGGTTTGACCAGCCTGTTGTGGATGGCGGTGTTCCTCTGCGGCTTGGCCGTGGCTCTGTCTGGCTTGTTTTATCGACTGGTGACCCGGCACCTGAAAGTCATGGCCGAGTTTGCACGGCGCATCGCCGCCGGTGAGTGGCACGAACCTCTGCATCTGGACAAGCGTCGTGGCAGCGACGAAATCGACACCGTGGCCCATGCGCTGGACGACATGCGCCGGGCGATCCTGCGGGACATCGAGCGTCGGGAAACCGATCGCCTGGCCTTGCAGGACAACCGTGACGAGCTGCTGAAAATGGTCGAGCGCCGCACCGCCAGCCTGATGCGTGCCAAAGACGAGGCGGAAGCGGCCAACCTCGCCAAGTCGCGGTTCCTTGCGACCATGAGCCACGAACTGCGCACGCCCCTCAATGGCATTCTCGGCATGGCCGAATTGCTACGCGGCGCGCGTCTGGATGCCCAGGACGGCAAACGCCTGGATGCCTTGCACAAGGCTGGCGAAGGCTTGCTGACGATCCTCAACGAAGTGCTGTATTTCGCCAAGCTGGAGGAGGGCGTCAGCCATCCCGAACCGGTGGATTTCTCGTTGCGCCAGTTGCTCGACGAAGTGCTGACATTGTTGGAACCGCGAGCGCTGAACAACGACACGATCCTCAGTTGCCGCATCGATCAGCGGATTGCCGAGCATCACCACGGCGCCGAGCAGTTCCTGCGTCAGGTGCTGAGCAACCTGCTGGCCAACGCGATCAAGTTCACCGAAGGCGGCGAAGTCAGCGTCGAGGTGGCGCTTCTCACCGAAACGGGCGAGCAGACCGGGCAGCGGCTGCGGGTCAGTGTCACGGACGACGGCATCGGCATTGCCCCGGCGATGCAGGCGAAGATTTTCGAGCGTTTCACCCAAGCCAGCGAAGAAGTCGCGCAACGTTTTGGTGGCACGGGGTTGGGGTTGGCAATCTGTAAACATCTGGTGGAGCAAATGGGCGGCTGCATCGGCGTGGACAGTGAAGAGGGGCGCGGCAGTTGCTTCTGGTTCGAGCTGTCCTTGCAGCCGGCCAGCGGCGTGACTGAGGCCCCGCCGGTGCGGGCGGCGGGGCCGGCACTGAACATCCTGGTGGTCGAGGACGTGGCGCTCAACCGCGAAGTGGCCAAGGGCTTGCTGCAACGGGACGGCCACCGGGTGTGGTTGGCCGAAGAGGCGGAGCAGGCACTGGAGCACTGCAAGGCGCAGGTTTTCGATCTGATGCTGCTGGACGTGCATCTGCCGGGCATCAGCGGTGTCGAGCTGTGCCGGCAGATCCGCCTCAGCGACGGGCCGAACCGCCATACGCGCATTTTCGCCCTGACAGCCAGCGTGCAGCCGGCACTGGTGCGCGGTTATCTGGAGGCCGGCATGGACGGTGTCCTGGCCAAGCCCTTGAAGCTGGAAAACCTGCGCCAGGTGCTGGAAGGGCAGGCGCCTGTGGCCGAGTCGCTGCCGAGCGATGAGGCAATGGACTGGCCGCTGTTGCAGACCCATCGCAGCTTGCTCGGTGCGCAAAAGGTCCAGGGTTTGCTGGCGGTACTGCGTGACTCGATCCTGCAACACCGCGATGCGCTGCATGAAGCCATGGCCGCCGACGACTGCACAGAGGTCGCGCAACTGGCTCACCGCCTGGCCGGTAGTTGCGATTCCCTGGGTTTTCGGGCCTTGGCTGCCACGTTAAGGACGCTGGAGACCTTGGCGCTGGCAAACGATGAATCGGCGATCCAGCGCATGAGCCCCACGCTCGATGAGCAATTGCAGCACTCGCTCGATACCCTCAAAGGCCTGTTGCAGAGCTGACGTACAAGTTTGTTACGACTTTGTACAACTTCGATCTTTACGGTCAACGCGAACTTACATGGCTTTCCAATAATCGACGCAACCGCCGCAGCGCGGTCTTCGAAGCTTATTGGAGATAATAATAATGAATTGCCGTAAAGCTGATCCCTCCCTGCGCCGTGACGTCCTGTCGCGCGCTGTACACCTCACTGACTGCTGAGGTGCCGACATGAACGAAAACACTGATCGCAGCACTGATCATAAAGGCATCCAGCTGACCCGCGCCCTGAAGAGCAGGCACATTTTCATGCTGTCCCTGGGCGGCGTCATCGGCACCGGGTTGTTCATGGGCTCCGGCGTGACCATCAATCAGGGCGGCCCGGTGGGGGCGATCCTGGCTTACCTGGTCGCGGGTTTCCTGATGTACCTGGTGATGGTCTGCCTGGGTGAACTGTCGGTGCAGATGCCGGTGTCCGGTTCGTTCCAGACCCACGCCACCAAATACATCGGCCCGGCCACCGGGTTCATGATCGGCTGGGTGTACTGGATGAGTTGGGCCACCACCGTGGGCCTGGAATTCACCGCCGCCGGCATGCTGATGACCCGCTGGTTCCCGGAGGTGCCGATCTGGTACTGGTCGGCGCTGTTCGTGGTGGTGCTGTTCGGTATCAATGCCATGGCGACCCGCGCCTTTGGTGAAGCCGAATACTGGTTCTCGGGGATCAAGGTCGCGGCGATTCTCGGTTTCATCGTGGTCGGCGTGCTGGTGATCTTCGGCGTGATGCCCCTGAGCAGCGGCGCACCGGCACCGATGGCGACCAACCTGATCGGCGATTCGTTGTTCCCCAACGGCCTGTCGGCGGTGTTCGCGGTGATGATGACCGTGGTCTACGCGTTCCAGGGTTGCGAGATCATGGGCGTGGCCGCCGGTGAAACCGATCAGCCGGAAAAAAGTATTCCCCGTGCCGTGCGCAACGTGGTGTTCCGCGTGCTGATCTTCTACGTGCTGGCGATCATCGTGCTGTCGGCCATTGTGCCGTGGCAGCAGGCGGGCCTGATGGAAAGCCCGTTCGTGCAAGTGTTCGACATGGTCGGCATTCCCTACGCCGCCGACCTGATGAACTTCGTGATCCTCACCGCGATCCTCTCGGTGGGCAACTCCGGCCTGTATGCCTCGACGCGCATCCTGTGGGCGATGTCGAAAACCGGCATGGCGCCGAAAAGCCTGTCGCATTTGAGCAAGCGTGGCGTACCGCTGCGCGCCTTGAGCATCACCCTGTGCTTCGCGCTGGTGTCGCTGATGACCAGCTTCGTCGCCGCCGACACCCTGTTCATGGTGCTGATGGCGGTGAGCGGCATGTCCGGCACCGTGACCTGGATTGTCATCGCACTGGCGCAGTACAAGTTTCGCAAGGCGTACTTGCGTGACGGCGGCAAACTCAGCGACCTGAAATACCGCGCGCCGTGGTTCCCGGTGCTGCCGCTGATGTGCATCACGCTGTGCTGCTCGCTGTTCGTATTCCTGGCCCTGGATGAAACCCAGCGTCCGTCACTGTATTGGGGCTTTGGATTCATTGCACTGTGCTATGGCGCGTACTTCCTGATCCATCGCAAGCGTCAGGGCGTATTGGCGCCGAGCTTGCCGACTGCCTGATCCCTTGAACTAAACACCGTCCCCTGTGGGAGCGGGCTTGCTCGCGAAGAGGCCCTGTCAGTCACCATCAATGTTGACTGACAGGGCCTCTTCGCGAGCAAGCCCGCTCCCACAGTTGTTTTGTGGTGGATGGGAAAGCTGCGACATACCACGTGTCACCAGTTGTTCGAAGTTGTAACAGCGCTAACGACTTACGCTCGCGCATCTAGAAATAATTCAATAAAACCAATGTGTTATTGAAATTATGAGCTTGTTACAGCCCATTCCCCCGCCGATTGCCGCCTTACTGAACACTCGTTTAGTATGGCCTCAAGTCGCATCACCTCAGACCAATCACAATAATTCGAGGATTCCCATGACCACTCAATCGTCGCTGCTCAGTCAGGTCGAAGCAGGCGTTGCCTGGATCACCCTCAATCGCACTGCCCAGCGCAATGCGCTGGACATTCCGACGCTGAAAAACCTGCACGGCCTGCTCGACGCTTACAACGCCGACCCAGCGGTGCGCGTGGTGGTGCTCACCGGCAGCGGCCGCAGCTTCTGCGCCGGTGCCGACCTCAATGAATGGGCCGATGCCGAAGCCCGGGGTTCGCTGGAAACCTATGGCTGGACCGAAACCGCCCACGCCCTGATGACCCGCCTGCACAGCCTGGAAAAACCTACCATCGCTGCCATCAACGGTACCGCCGTCGGCGCAGGGATGGACCTGACCCTGTGCTGCGACCTGCGCATCGCCGGGCAATCGGCGCGCTTCAAGGCCGGCTACACCAGCATGGCGTACTCGCCGGACGCCGGCGCCAGTTGGCACCTGCCACGGCTGATCGGCAGCGAAAAGGCCAAGCGCCTGCTGTTCCTCGATGAACTGTGGAGTGCTGACCGTGCCCTCGACGCCGGTCTGGTCGGCGATGTCTGTGCCGACGATCAACTGCTGACGGTCACCAGCGAATTGGCCGCACGCCTGGCCGCCGGCCCGACCTTTGCCTTCGCCCAGACCAAAAAACTCATGCGTGAAGGCGCCGAACGCAGCCTGGCGGAACAACTGCAAGCCGAGCTCGCCGCCGGTTTGCTCTGCGGTCGTAGCGAAGACGGCAACGAAGCCCTGCGCGCCGCCATGGAAAAACGCCCGGCACGCTTCATCGGTCGTTGATTCCTCTCCATCTCCCAGAACACGAACAACAGGTAGCAGCATGAATTTCCAACTGACCCAAGAACAAGAAATGTTGGTGGACTCGGTACGCAGCTTCGTCGAGAAGGAACTGCTGCCCTATGAAGAGCAAGTCGACCGCGCCGACGAGGTCTCCCCGGAACTGGCGGCGCAGATTCGCGGCAAGGCGATCGCCGCCGGGTTCTACGCCTTCAACATGCCCGAAGAAGTGGGTGGTGGAGGCCTGGACTACCTGTCCCAGGCGCTGATCGAGCGTGAACTGTCCAAGGTGTCCTGGGCACTGCACGTGTTCGTCGCACGGCCGTCGAAAATCCTCATGGCCTGCACCGGCGACCAGATCAACGATTACCTGTTGCCGTGCATCCAGGGCGAGAAAATCGACTGCTTCGCCCTGACCGAGCCGGGTGCCGGTTCCGATGCCAATGCAATCAAGACCCGCGCCGTGCGTGAAGGCGACGACTTCATTCTCAACGGCAGCAAGCATTTCATCAGCCACGCCGGTCATGCCGATTTCGCCATCGTCTTCGCCGTGACCGACACCTACGAACACAACGGCAAAAAGCGTAACGCCGTAACTTCGTTCCTGGTCGACGGCAACACCCCGGGCATGACCATTCGCCGTGGACCGAAGTGCGTGAGCAACCGGGGTTATCACACCTTCGAAATGTTTTTCGACGACTGCCGCGTGCCGGCCAGCAAAGTGCTGGGCGAAGTCGGCAAGGGTTGGGAGGTGGCCAACGCCTGGCTGACCGCCGGGCGCGTAATGGTCGCGGCCAACTGCGTGGGTCAGGCCCAGCGCGCACTGGACGTGTCCTTGCAATGGGCGGCGGACCGCAAGCAATTCGGCCAACCCATCGGTACTTACCAGGGCGTGTCGTTCAAACTGGCCGACATGGCCACGCAAATCCGCGCCGCCGAACTGCTGACCCTGCACACCGCCTGGAAAATGGACCAGGGCACCATGACCGATGGCGAGGCCGGCATGGCCAAGCTGTTCGCCAGCGAAGTGCTCGGGCGTACCGCCGATGAAGCGGTGCAGATTTTCGGCGGCATGGGCCTGATGGACGAAGGTCCGGTGGAGCGCATCTGGCGCAACGCGCGGATCGAACGGATCTGGGAAGGCACTTCGGAAATCCAGCGCCACATCATTTCCCGCGAGCTGCTGCGGCCGCTGCTGCGCTGATCGGTCTGGAGAATTCCCATGTCCCAAACCATTCGTGACAACCTCAAACGCATGCTCGCGCCGCAACACGTGGCGTTCGTCGGCGGCCGCAGCATGGCCCGCGCCCTCAAGCGCTGTGCCGAGGGCGGCTACCAAGGGCAAATGTGGCTGGTCAATCCGCAGCACGACAGCCTTGAAGGCGTGCCGTGCGTGCGCAGCGTTGCCGAGCTGCCTTGCGGCCCGGACGCGGTATTCATCGCCACCAACCGCGAACTGACGCTGACTTGCGTCGCCGAACTGGCCGCCATCGGCGCGGGCGGCGCGATCTGCTACGCCTCCGGCTTCGCTGAAACCGGCGCCGAAGGCCAGGCCCTGCAACAGCAACTGCTCAAGGCCGCTGGCGACATGGCCTTGCTCGGCCCCAACTGCTACGGCCTGCTCGACTACCTGCACAGCTCCGCGCTGTGGCCAGTGGCCCATGGCGGCAAAGCGGTGGAGAAGGGCGTGGCGGTGCTGACCCAGAGCGGCAACTTCGCCTACAACCTGTCCATGAGCGACCGCTCGCTACCGGTGGCCTACATGGCCTCGGTGGGCAATCAGGCGCAACTGGGCGTGGCTGAACTGATGGACGTGTTGCTCGACGAGCCGCGTGTTACTGCCATCGGCCTGCACCTCGAAGGCTTGAAGAACGTTCCGGGTTTTGCCCGCGCTGCGCACAAGGCGCTGGAGAAGGGCATCCCGATCATCGCCCTGAAAACCGGCGTGTCGCAGATCGGCGCCGAACTGGCCCTGAGTCACACCAGTTCGCTGTCCGGCTCCGATGCGCTGTATGACGCGGTGTTCGACCGTCTTGGGGTGATTCGCGTCAGCGGCCCGGTGAGTTTTGTCGAAACCCTAAAGGCCGCCGCCTGCGGCAACCTGCCAGCGGGCAACAGCCTGATTGCGCTGGCCTGTTCCGGCGGCGACGCCGGGTTGATTGCCGACTACGCCGAACGCAACGACCTGGGCCTGCCGAAACTCGATCAAGGGCAGGTCGGCGAGCTCGCGCAAGTGCTGCCGACCTACGCCAACCTGGTCAACCCGCTGGATTTCACCACGGCGATCTGGGGCGACGGCGAAGCCTTGAACCGCATGCTCGACAGCGCGCTGCGCACCGAAGCCGACGCGGCGATGCTGGTGCTCGACTACCCGTCGGAGTTCACCGGCGAGCGCAAGGAATGCGACCTGCTGCTGGAGTTGTACTGCGCGGCACTGCAACGCCACGGCAAGACCGGTTTTGTCACCTCGGCCTTCCCCGAGCTGCTGCCGGCCCATGCCCGCGAGCGTCTGCATGCGCAAGGTGTTGCGGCGTTGCAAGGCGTTGAAGACGGCTTGGCCGCCTGGGGTCGCATCGCCGGTTATCAACGCAACCGCCAGGTGTTGCTGGCGCTGGGCGAATCGGCGCTGGTGCCGTTGTGCCCGCATGTGCTGGAAGGCGAGGGGCGTTTGCTCAATGAGTGGGATTCCAAACAGGCGTTAAAAGCCTTTGGCCTGCCGACGCCCAACGGCGTTTTGAGCACCCCGGACAAGGCCCTGAAGGACGCCGAAGCGTTGGGCTATCCGCTGGTACTCAAAGCGGTCAGCGCTCAACTGCCACACAAGACCGAGGCTGGCGCCGTGGCGCTGAACCTCAAGGATGGCGCGGCATTGAGTGCTGCACTGGAGAAGATGCGCGGCAGCATTGCCGCTTACGCCCCGGGCGTAGACTTCGATCAACTGTTGCTCGAACCGATGGCCAAGCCGCCACTGGCTGAACTGATTGTCGGCATCAAGCGCGAAAACGATTTCGGCCTCGCCCTGGTGATCGGTGCCGGCGGCATTCTCGTGGAGTTGCTCAAGGACAGTCGCAGCCTGCTGCTGCCGACCACCGACGGCGCGATCCGCAATGCCTTGCTCAGCCTGCGCAGCGCACCGTTGCTGCAAGGTTTCCGTGGTCGCGAATCTGCGGACCTGGACGCCTTGGTGACCGCCATCCGCGCGGTGGCCGACTACGCCTGCGAGAACGCCGCACACCTGCTGGAACTCGATGTGAACCCATTGTTGGTCGGTGCCCAAGGCACGACTGCGGTCGATGCGTTGATTCGCCTCGGCCACGAGTGAGGACATGAATATGCAAAGCAAAACCTTGACCGGTGGCCAGGCCCTGGTGCGTCTGTTGGCCAACTACGGCGTCGATACCGTGTTCGGCATCCCCGGCGTACATACCCTGGAGCTGTACCGCGGCTTGCCCGGCAGCGGCATCCGCCACGTGCTGACCCGCCATGAGCAGGGCGCCAGTTTCATGGCCGACGGCTATGCCCGGGTCAGCGGCAAACCCGGTGTGTGCTTCGTCATCACCGGCCCCGGCGTGACCAATGCCGCCACCGGCATCGGCCAGGCCTACGCCGACTCGATTCCGATGCTGGTGATTTCCAGCGTCAACCACAGCGCCAGCCTGGGCAAGGGCTGGGGCAGCCTGCACGAGTGCCAGGATCAACGGGCGATGACCGCGCCGATCACTGCGTTCTCCGCAGTGGCGCTGACCGCCGAAGACCTGCCGGAACTGATCGCCCGTGCCTACGCGGTGTTCGACAGCGAGCGCCCGCGCCCGGTGCACATCTCGGTGCCGCTGGACGTGCTGTCGGCGCCGATTGCCCGTGACTGGAGCAATGAGGTGGTGCGTCGCCCGGGTCGCGGCCCGGCATCCGCCACCGCCATCGATCAAGCCGTGGCCAGACTCAACGCTGCCAAGCGACCGATGATCATCGCCGGTGGTGGTGCGCTGAATGCCGTTTCGCAGCTGCAAGACATCAGCACCCGGCTCGCCGCGCCGCTGTTCACCAGCGTCGCCGGCAAAGGCCTGCTGCCGCCGGATGCGCCGCTCAACGCCGGCTCATCCCTGTGCGTAGAACCGGGCTGGAACCTGATCGCCGAGGCCGACGTGGTGCTCGCGGTCGGCACTGAAATGGCCGACACCGACTTCTGGCGCGAACGCCTGCCGCTCAATGGCGAACTGCTGCGCATCGACATCGACCCGCGCAAGTTCAATGACTTCTACCCGTGCGCGGTTGCCTTGCACGGCGATGCACAACAAACCCTCAGCGGTGTGCTTGAGCGTCTGCCGTCTGATGTGCGCGATGCCAGCGCTGCGATTGCCTCGGTCGCCGCCCTGCGCGAAGCAGTCAAGGCCAGCCATGGCCCGTTGCAGTCGATCCATCAATCGATTCTCGACCGTATCGCTGCAGAGCTGCCGGACAACGCATTCATCAGCACCGACATGACCCAACTGGCCTACACCGGCAACTACGCCTTCGACAGCCTCGCAATTCGCAGCTGGCTGCACCCGACCGGCTACGGCACCTTGGGATACGGCCTGCCGGCCGGCATCGGCGCCAAATTCGGCGCGCCGCAGCGGCCGGGCCTGGTGCTGGTGGGCGACGGTGGTTTCCTCTACACCGCCCAGGAACTGGCCACGGCTGTTGAAGAACTGGACAGCCCGCTGGTGGTGCTGCTGTGGAACAACGACGCCCTGGGGCAGATCCGCGACGACATGCTCGGCCTGGATATCGAACCCATCGGCGTGCTGCCGCGCAACCCGGATTTCGCCGCCCTCGCTCGCGCGTTCGGCTGCACCGTGACTGAGCCGCAAAGCCTGGCCGAGTTGCAGACCGACCTGCGCCAAGGCTTTAAGCGTAACGGCGTGACCCTGATCGAACTCAAACATGCCTGTGCGCATTGATCTGCATTTCAAGGGGATGAAGCCATGCGCTTTTCCGATCTGACTCAACGAATCGCCGGTGACGGTGCCGCCGCGTGGGATATCCACTACCGCGCCCTGGCACTGCGCGAGCAAGGCGAAGACATTCTGCTGTTGTCCGTGGGCGATCCGGATTTCGACACGCCACAGCCTATCGTGCAGGGCGCCATCGACAGCCTGCTGAGCGGCAACACTCACTACGCCGAGGTGCGCGGCAAGCGTGCCCTGCGTGAAGCCATTGCCAGGCGTCATCAGCAACGCAGCGGCCAATCCGTTTCGGCGGATCAGGTCACCGTACTGGCAGGGGCGCAATGTGCGCTGTTCAGCGTGGCCCAATGCGTGCTCAATCCAGGTGACGAAGTGATCGTCGCCGAACCGATGTACGTCACCTACGAAGCGGTGTTCGGGGCTTGCGGCGCCGTGGTGGTGCCGGTGCCGGTGCGCTCGGAAAACGGCTTTCGCGTGTTGCCCGAAGACGTCGCCGCGCGCATCACCCCGCGCACCCGGGCGCTGGCACTGAACAGCCCGCACAACCCGTCTGGCGCAAGTCTTCCGCGTAGCACCTGGCAAGCCTTGGCCGAACTGTGCATCGCCCACGACCTGTGGCTGATTTCCGATGAGGTCTACAGCGAACTGCTGTTTGAAGGCGAACACGTCAGCCCGGCGAGCCTGCCGGGCATGGCCGAGCGCACCGCGACCCTCAACAGCCTGTCGAAATCCCACGCCATGACCGGCTGGCGCGTCGGCTGGGTGGTGGCCCCGCCATCCTTGGCCGCGCACCTGGAAAACCTCGCGTTGTGCATGCTCTACGGCTCGCCGGACTTCATTCAGGACGCCGCCGTGGTGGCCCTGGAAAGCAACCTGCCGGAACTCGAGGCCATGCGCGAAGCCTATCGCCAGCGTCGCGACCTGGTGTGCGACAGCCTGGCCGATTGCCCCGGCGTGCGGGCGTTGAAACCCGATGGCGGGATGTTCGTGATGCTCGACATCCGCCAGACCGGGCTCAGCGCCCAGGCGTTTGCCGACCGTCTGCTGGATCGCCACGGTGTGTCGGTCTTGGCGGGCGAGGCCTTTGGTCCGAGCGCAGCGGGGCATATTCGCCTCGGTCTGGTGGTCGGCGCCGAACCGCTGCGCGATGCCTGCCAGCGCATTGCCCGTTGTGCTCAAGAACTGATGGAGGCAAAGGTTCATGCTTAATCACAAGACACTGTTTATTGATGGCCGCTGGCAAACCCCGTCGGGGCAGGGCATCGCCGAGGTGATCAACCCGGCCACCGAGGAAGTCTGCGGCAGCGTTCCTCTGGGCGATGAACTGGATGTCGAAAACGCCGTTGCGGCTGCACGCAGGGCCTTCGCTTCATGGTCGCGCACACCGTCCAGCGTGCGTGCCGGTTACATCCGCGCACTGGCCGATCAACTGCGCAATCGTGCCGATGAGATGGCCGCGGTCATCACCACGGAACTGGGCATGCCGGTGCAATGGTGCCGCTCGGTGCAGGTCGACGGACCGATCACTGGCCTTGAGCAGTACGTCGAATTGGCTCATCTCATGGACGAGGTTCGCGAAGTCGGCAATTCGCTGGTGATCCGCGAGGCCGTGGGTGTCTGCGCGTTCATCAACCCATGGAATTACCCGTTGCACCAGTTGATCGGCAAACTCGCTCCAGCCCTGGCCGCCGGTTGCACGGTGGTGGTCAAGCCGAGCCAGGAGACCCCGCTGCATGCCTTCCTGTTGGCGCAAATGATCGAGGACATCGGCCTGCCAGCCGGGGTGTTCAACCTGGTCAGCGGACCGGGCTCGAAAGTCGGTGAAGCCTTGGCTAAGCACCCGGACGTGGACATGGTGTCGTTCACCGGCTCCACCGGCGCCGGGGTGCGAGTCGCGCAAGCGGCGGCGCCATCGGTCAAACGGGTGTGCCTGGAACTGGGCGGCAAGTCGCCGCTGCTGATCGCCGAGGATGCCGATCTGGCAGCGGCCGTGCGCTACGGCGTGCAGGACGTGATGATCAACTCCGGCCAGACCTGCACCGCGCTGACCCGCATGCTGCTGCCGGCCAGCCGTTACGCCGAGGCCGTCGAACTGGCGCTGGCCGAAACCCTGAGCCTGCGCATGGGCGATCCCCTCGACCCGCAAAGCTTCCTCGGCCCGATGTGTTCGGCCGGGCAAAAACGCACCGTGCTCGACTACATCAAGGTCGGCCAACAGGAAGGCGCACGACTGCTGTGCGGCGGTGACACGCCATCAACGTTCGAGCGCGGGTTCTATGTCAGCCCGACGCTGTTCGCCGATGTCGACAACCGCATGCGCATTGCCCAGGAAGAAATCTTCGGCCCGGTGCTGTGCCTGATTCCCTATACCGATGAAGCGCAAGCGATACAGATCGCCAACGACTCGCCGTTCGGCCTGTCCAGCGGCGTCTGGGCCGGCAGTGCCGAGCGCGCCTTGCACCTGGGGCGGCAGATGCGCGCCGGTCAGTGCTTTCTCAATGGCGCGGCGTTCAATTATCAGGCGCCGTTCGGTGGCTACAAACAATCGGGTAACGGTCGCGAATGGGGTGAGGAGGGGCTGAACGAGTTCGTCGAAGTGAAGGCGATCCAGGTGTGACGGTTGGCGATTCAAACTGTTCATCAACCACGATGTTGCTACTCCACACCTTCAACCGATTCGCTGGAAAAAGTCTAAGGAATCACCATGAAAGTACTGATCGTCCACGCCCATCCGGAGCCGCAATCCTTCACCGCCGCGCTGCGTGACCAGGCCGTCGCCAGCCTCGAAGCCCAGGGCCACGAAGTGCAGGTCAGCGACCTGTACAAAATGAACTGGAACCCGGTGGCCAGCGACGCGGACTTCTCGAATCGGGAAAACCCCGAGTACCTGGTCTATGCCCTGGAACAACGCCTGGGCGTGAAGAGCCAGTCACTGGCGCCGGACATCCAGGCGGAACTGGACAAGCTGCTGTGGGCCGACCTGCTGATCCTCAACTTCCCGATCTTCTGGTTCTCCACCCCGGCCATGCTCAAGGGCTGGATTGATCGGGTGTTGGTGTCCGGTATCTGCTATGGCGGCAAGCGTTTCTATGATCAGGGTGGTCTGGCCGGCAAGAAGGCGCTGGTGACCCTGACCCTGGGCGGGCGTGAACACATGTTTGGCGAGGGCGCGATTCATGGCCCGTTGGAGGACATGCTGCGGCCGATTTTGCGCGGGACGCTGGCATATGTCGGGTTTGATGTGCTGGAACCGTTTGTGGCCTGGCATGTGCCGTACATCAGCGAGGAAGCGCGCCAGCAATTTCTGGTTGATTACGGGCAGCGGTTGAAGCATCTGAGTGATGATCAGCCGCTGGTGTTTCCGAAGTTGGCGGAGTTTGATGAGCGGTTGTATCCGCTTAGCTGTTAAATTTTCCATAGACGAGGTCTGCGGTGCGCCGCAGACCCAATTTCAAACACTAGCCCGACTTTATGATGTTGTTGGTGCTCAGATTAAGAAACACGAGCTTTACGCGCATAGGCATCTCTTATGATTTTGCTCACCGTGCGCAATCGATCCGATTGCTTTTCTGCGATCTCAAGGAGTTTGAGGTTGGTTTGTTCGGCGTATGCAATCACCGATGGCAGTTGATCTCCGTACCGCTCGTTCCAAAAAGGGCTGCTGAAATAACTATGCATGTTTCTGAATGCCTTGTTGTTCGTTATTGGGTCATCTAGTAAAGAAATAAAAAATACCTCTCGGACTAAGTCGCGATTAATTATGCCGGGAGTTATTTTTAAGGTTTCAATCGGTGGAGTAGCCTTCAATGCGAGGCTTGTAAGTGATCCGGGGTCGTCAATCTTTAGTCCTGTTGGGTGCCTTTGGTAAATTAATTCGACTTGCTCATTAGTTGTTTCTTTGGGGATTAACTGGGAGAGTTGAGTGCGCTCGGTTATCATTTTCGAAACTACATTGTCGATTTCCTTGTTAAGTTTCGCTTTGTTCATGTATTTCATGAAGCTTTGAACGGGGTGTTTCATAAACTCGAAAGCATGGCCGGAAGGATCGGTGAGATTGGCTGGATCCCCCTTGCAGTACGCATACGAATTCAATCCGCCCTTCCCAAACGGACTCAAACTATCCGGGCTGTTAAACCGCATCAAAACCGGATTAAACGCCCGATACCCATTCCCCAACAAATAATGCCCAGTCACCGGATCCGGCCGTTCACCGTTGAACCCCAGCAAACTGGTCAGGCCGCTTTCGGCGGGGCGATGGCCGTAGGGGGAGTAGGCGATGGGTTGTGGTTGCCGGCCGCTCTTGAGCGTGTTCAGCACCGAGCGTTGCAGGTCCGTGGCTAGCAGGGTGGGTTCGAGCACTCCGTTCTGGCGCTGATGTTGCGCCAGCAACAAGTCATCGTGCTGGACGATTGAGTGTCCGACCGCACCCTGTACCTCGGTGGCCAGGCGGCTTTTGCAGTAGAAACGATGACGTTCCGGGGTATCGGACTGAGTGTGGCTGGTGAGGCGATCCAGAGGATCATAGCGATAACGGCAAATCAGGACTTTTTGAGGGGAAGACATGGCGACTCCAACTCTCATGGACGTGAATGCCTGAATTTGGGTTCAATTGCTTTTGGCGGGTACTAGCAGAACTGATAGGCGGGGGCCGAAAGCTGCGCGGGTTGTACTGAGGCCATCGCGAGCAAGCTCGCTCCCACAGGTTTTTTGGTGTGTGCCAGATGTTCTGCAGCTTGCTGTGCGAAATCTGTTTAACGGCTGTCAGCGTTACTTCCCGCAAGCTACGACGGCTTGCGTCTTTGCCTACAGCTACGCCAGAATCCGCCGGCTTGTGCGTCTTGGAGGCGGGTTTTATCGTTGGCCGGTCGCTGGAAAACAACAGCGATCGGGTTTGGTAGCCCGGTTATCCAGTCGCAGGGCACCACGCTTTGCAGAGCTTTTTTGCTCTGCTTAATGGTGGCCATGCGCAGGGCATCTTCGGATGCGCCGGGTCCTGGATGCCGGTCTACCAACCCGCGTATGGCCGCCACCCATCGTTTGGTAGCGAAGGTTGATGGCTCCTCATCTACATCCAGGAGTTACGTCCATGTTCAAAGTCACACCCAATCCCCCGGACACCGATCCGACATCCCCGTACGAAAGCCTCGACTCCCAAAAACTCCACGAAGCCGCCGAGCGTGCCCTCGATCATTACCTCAACCCCGGCCCCGGCATCATGGCCACGCCACGCGCACCTAGCACGATGTTCATCGTCAACCCCGAACTCTGTACCGAAACCCTGTTGGTGCATGCCTGTGAATCGCTGGCATCGGCCCATGTCATGGCCAACGATCTGGTGGATCATCTGCAAGGAACAAGCCGCAACGCGCTGCTGGGGATTGCGCAAGTGATCATGCTCGGAGAGCTGGCGGTGAACCGGGCGCTGGATCAGCTCGATCCGCCGGAGTAACCGCACATCACCAGTAAACCTGTAGGAGCGAGCAGGCTCACTCCTACAAAACACCCTCCGCTTGTTCGGAAGTCCTTCTCTGCGGGGCCATTGAACTACACTTTTCAGTTGCTCCACCCGATCGGCAGGGCGACGCATGACGTCGCTTGCCATCCGCCAGTCGCCCCAAGGCTTGCCCATTGTGGCAAGCCTGTCGGAGGTCATCATGAGAAGGTTTTCATCGCTTAGCCTGTGCCTTGCCTTATCGGTTTTGAGTGCCCCGCTTTGGGCACAATCGGTGGTGCCGATGAAAGGGCAAAGTTCGCAACAAACCCAGGCCGACATCAACGAATGCAACAGCATCGCCGCCAGCCAGAGCACCTCGACGTCTTCCTCGTCTTCCGGCGGGAGGGTCAAGGGTGCCGCTGTGGGGGCGGCCGCTGGCGCGACGGCTGCCCAGGTGCGCGGCAATCAGCACGACGATGCTTATGATCGCGTCGACGATGACAGGAAACAGGACTATCGCCAGAACCGCGCCAAGGAGACGGCGGCGGCCGGGATGGTGGTCGGTGGTTCACGTCAGCGCCAGGAACGTCGGGCGGACGAGAAAACCACACAGGCAAACACCGCGTCGGCTTACAGCAGTTGTTTGCAGGGCAAGGGTTATCAGGTCAACCCTTGAGTCAGGTACGGAGCACACTGTGGGAGTGAGCCTGCTCGCGATGGCGGCGGCACATTCGACATCCCGGTGCCTGATCCACCGCTATCGCGAGCAAGCTCGCTCCCACAGGGATCTTCAATGTTTCGAGAATCCGGTCAAGCGCACAACTTCTGGGGCTTGAGTTCGCTGTTTCAAGGAATCAGACGGATAAGGAAACTGCCTGTAGCACAAATCTGACAACCGTTCATCGGTGAACTACGCTGCGCTACGTACCCTCGATTTGAATTTTGTGAAGTAAGGATCTGGCACATGCGGAGCAGGCTGCTCGCTGTAATGTTTACTGTTTTCGGGATGTTCTGGTCGGTGCAACTGTGGGCCGAAGATGCGCCGAAAGTGGTTGATGCTCCCGTTGAATTGAAAGTGGCCAACCGCAGCATCATGGTGTTTCGCGCGACCATCCTCGGAGAAGCCCCGGCCTCGCGGGTCAAACGGGCGAAAGCGGTGATCGGTGAAGCGCTGGACGACGCCGACGATCTCAATGTCTCCATCGATCCGATCATGAAAAGCTACATGGTGCTGCTGGGCAGCCGGCGCGCCTTTATCGTTTCGCCCAAGGATTTCGACGAGACTGAATACGACTCGGTACAGCAGGCCGCCGAAGCGGCGGCCGGCAAACTGCGCCAGGTCGTCGCCGAAACCCGGGAAGCCCGCAGCCTGCAGTTGATCCTGCGCTCCGTGGTCGCCGCGTTGATCGCCACCGGCATTTACATCGCGCTGCTGTTCGGCATGTCGTACCTGCGGCGCAGAGTGCTGAAGAAACTGCCCGAACTGATGCATCGGCACACCCAGGCCCTGAAAGTCGGACGGGTTCCGCTGGTCGACGCCAATTACCTGTATCCGTTGGCCAGCCGGCTGCTGGAGCTGGTGCGTTGGTTCCTCGTGTTGCTGCTGACGTACGAATGGCTGGGTTTTGTGCTGTCGCGCTTTCCCTATACCCGTCCCTGGGGCGAAAGCCTCAACAACTATCTGCTGGAACTCGGCGGCTATCTGCTGCAAGGGATCGTCGGCGCCATACCCGGGTTGGGCGTGGCGCTGGCGATCTTCTTCATCGCCCGCGGCGCAACCGCGTTCATGCGCCGGATACTGCGGCGCATGGCTGCACCGGGAACCCTCAGCTGGCTCAACCATGAAACCCTGCAACCGACCCAACGCCTGACGTCCCTGGCGATCTGGCTATTTGCCCTGGCCATGGCCTATCCGTACCTGCCGGGTGCCGGTACCGATGCCTTCAAAGGCTTGTCGGTATTGATCGGCCTGATGATTTCCCTGGGCGCTACCAGCGTGGTGGGCCAGGCGGCGGCGGGGTTGATCCTGACCTACACCCGAACCCTGCGCCCCGGCGAATTCGTGCGCATCGGCGACTACGAAGGCACGGTGACCGAACTGGGTATGTTCACCACCAGCATTCGCACCGGCCTGGGCGAGGTGCTGACCCTGCCCAACTCGATGATCACCGGCACCGTCACCAAGAACTACTCGCGAGTGGTACAAGGCCCCGGCTACGTGGTCGACACCATCGTGACCATCGGCTACGACACGCCGTGGCGGCAGGTGGAGGCGATGTTGCTGGAGGCCGCGAAACGCACGCCGGGGATTCTCGAAGTGCCGCCGGCCCAGGTGTTCCAGACGGCATTGTCGGACTTCTACCCGGAATACCGCCTGGTGGCCCAGGCCATTCCCAGCCAGCCTCGGCCGCGCGCCGTGCTGCTGAGCATGCTGCACGCCAACATCCAGGATGTGTTCAACGAGTACGGCGTGCAGATCATGTCGCCGCACTATCTGGGCGATCCGCAACAAGAGAAATGGGTGCCCAGGGACAAGTGGTACCCGGCCCCCGCGCAAGAAACGAAGGAATCCTGATTACGCTTGAAAGGGAGTTCGCACCATGCTTGAGTTCATTCTCCACGCCCTGCGAACTGACCCGGAAATCGCGGTGTTCCTGGCCATTGCCCTGGGCGTGTTCATCGGCCGCATCCACATCGGCAGTTTTCACCTCGGTTCCGTAGCCGGTGCGCTGTTGATGGGGCTGCTGATCGGCCAGATCGGGCTGGAAGTGCCGACCGGATTGAAGTCGGTATTTTTCGTGATGTTCATCTACGCGGTCGGCTTCAAGAGCGGGCCGGAGTTTTTCGGCAGCCTCAATCGCGGCACGCTGAAACTGGTGGTGTTGAGCGTGGTGCTGTGCGGTACGGCGCTGGCGGCGATCCTGCTGATGAATGCGCTCTTCGATTTCGACGCCGGTTTCACCGCCGGGCTCGGCGCCGGCGCACTGACCGATACGGCGATCATGGGTACCGCCACCAGCGCCATCAATCAACTGTCGATCGACACCGCGGCCAGGGCCCAACTCAACAGCCACATGGCGATTGCCTACGCGATCACGTACCTGTTCGGCACCATCGGCCTGATCGTCTTCGTCGGCAGCATTGCCCCGAAGCTGCTGGGCGTGGACCTCAAGGCGTCGGCACGGGAGCTGGAACTGGAACTGGGCATCGCCAAGGAAGAAGATGCGATCACCGTGCCGTACACCCGCATTGTCGTGCGTGCCCATCAGGTGGCCGCCAATGGTTCGGCGAATGGGCAGCGCATTGCCGATGTGGAGAAACAGTATGAGTCGCTGACCATTGAGCGCGTGGTGCGTGCGGGAACAGTCATCGAGCGTGACGAAGCTTTCACGCTGATGGCCGGGGATATCGTCGGGGTCTATGCCTTACGCGAAGCCGTGGGCACGCTCACCCAATGGATCGGGCCGGAAATCGATCATGCCGAATCCTTGTCTTTCCCGACCCGCGAGGTGGACATCGTCGTGACCTCGCCTGAGTTCGCCGGCAAGACGATCCATCAGGCGAAAAGCCGGATGGAAAGCGCCAGGCGCCTGGGCTGCTTCATCAATACCATCACCCGCCAGGGCTACGAGTTGCCCTTGCTGCCCAACACCGTGCTGCGTCGAGGCGACGTGATTACCCTGACCGGCCGCACCGCCAGTGTCGAAGCTGTGGCCAAGCGGTTAGGGCGGATTCGCGAGAACAACTACAAGAGCGACATCGCCGTGCACACCCTTGGCATGGTGCTGGGCTCGTTGCTGGGGCTGTTGTCGACCCATATCGGGATGATCCCCGTGGAACTGGGCATCGGTGGCGGGGTGTTGGTCGCCGCGCTGGTGATTGGCTGGTACAACTCGCGCCACCCGGAAATCGGCGCGTTGCCGCCCGCCGCACAATGGGCTTTTTCCGAGTTCGGCTTGACCGCGTTCGGAGCGGTGGTCGGCCTGCTGGCCGGTCCCGCGGCTTTTGCCGCGATGAAGGAACAAGGCCTGGCATTGCTGCTGTCCGGCGCCGTGGTCACCATAGTGCCGCCGCTGGTGGCGCTGTACTTCGGCCGCTATGTGCTGCGCCTGCACCCGATGATCCTGTTCGGTGCCCTGGCCGGTGCACAGACCGAAGCGGCGTCGATGAACAAGATTATCGAACAGTCCGGCAGCAACACCCCGGTGATCGGTTTTACCGTGTGTTATGCGATTTCCAATGTGTTGCTGGCGGTGTGTGGGCCGATCATTGTGTTTGTGGTGGCAGGGTAGGAGCTGCCGAAGGCTGCGATCTTTTGATTTTGTTTTCCAGGATCAAAAGATCGCAGCCTGCGGCAGCTCCTACAGATTTTCATAGGCGCCTTGTTTCTCAAAAACCGCTTTCCCTCATCAACACCGCCATCAAATGCGTCGCACCATCAGCCAGCAAGCTGCGCCGTTCCCCTTCGATCTTCAGATGCCCCCTGGTTTCCCGCAGGCTCGGCAAGGGTTCGTCGAGTTGAATCAGTACCTGGAACACTGCTGCGCTGGGGATCAGTGCGTGTTCCGCCGAGGTGGTCGGCACCGGGCCGCCGAAGCGTGAGGACAGCATGCGGTGCGACAGTTGGCTGGCGCGGGTGCTGCCGATCACCAGGACGCGGCCAGTGAGCGGGGTGGTCTGGCCGTCCGGGTAAAAGCGCACGGGGTCGCCGGTGACCATGCGATGCACCTGATCCTGGGCGACATAGGCGTCCACTTGCCAGCTGCGCGGGTCGATCAACATGCCCAGGGATTCCTGGCGACCTACCCACTGGCCGGCTTTCCAGTCCGGATTGACGTCCAGCCAGAGCCCGGCGAAGGATGTTTGCAGGTTAAGCCGGGCGATCTCCGAGCGTGCGGCCCGGGCTTCTTCGAATTGCACATTCAGGCGTTGGCGGGTGACGGCGTCTTCCTGCAGTCCGCCGGGGTCGGCCAACAATCCTGACAGGCGCGCCTCATAGCTGCGGGCATTGGCTTCGCTGCTTTGCAGGCGCGAGGCAATGTCCGGTTCGTCGAGCACGATCAGGGTTTCGCCGGCATTGACGGGGCCTTCGGCATGAATCGATTGCAGGCGCGCCGGGTAGGGTGCATAGACGCGCAACTGGTGTTCGGCACGGGCTACGCCGACCGCGTCGATCTGGCTGTGCCAAGGGATCGCCAGCCCGGCGACAATCAGCGCCAGCACGCCGTAGAACACAAGTTTGCGCCGGCTGGGGATGCCTGCGCGGTGTTGCCACCAATGATTCAATTCGCGCACCACCGGCATGGCGATGAACCAGGACAATTCGACCATGAACAGGATGATCCCCAGCAGTTTGAAGAAGAACAGGTAGACCGCCAGGGCAATCCCCAGGAACAGTACCAGCCGATACAGCCAGGTGAAGATCGCGAACGTCACCAGCAGTCGGCGTTGCCCGGTCGGGAACGCTTCCGGCCAGTCTTCCGGCAAACCCAGCAGATTACGGCGCAGGGTGACCCGCGCCAGGGCCGAGGCGCGCTCGTGCAGGTTGGGAAAGTCCAGCAGGTCGGAGAGGATGAAGTAGCCGTCAAAACGCATGAACGGGCTGGCATTGAGCGCCAGTGACAGCAGCCAGCTGGTGGTCGCCAGGTACAGCAGGGCATTGCGCAGCGGGCCTGGATCACACAGCGCCCAGCCCAGGGTCGACAACCCGGCCAGGGACAACTCGGTGACGATACCGGCCGAGGCAATCGCCAGGCGTTGGCGCGAACGACTGAGTTTCCAGCTCTCGCCCGTATCGGTGTAGAGCATCGGCCACAACACCACGAAGGCGATGCCCATGTGCCCGACCCGCAAGCCCAGGCGCGTCGCCACCAGTGCGTGCCCCAGCTCATGCAGGGTTTTGGCGACGATCAGCGCCAGGGCGAAGCTGAACAGGCCCTCGGTGGAAAACGACTCGACCACGGCGTGGGTAAAGACATCCCATTGCTGCAGGACCAGAATCACCCCCCACAGGCTCAGGGCAAACACCAGCAGGCCCGTGAGCGGGTGAAACAGCCAGCCCAGCGCGCGGGCCAAGTGTTGCAACGGCTGTTGCGGACGCAGCAACGGAATGCGGAAGAACAGGTAATGGTGCAACCACCAGCGCCAACTCAGCCAACTGCCTGCCTCGTCCTTGTCCTTTAGCCGTTCGAGGGCCGCGGGGCCGGCGCGCAGCAGTTGGTGCTGTTCGAGGAACTGGCGGAAGTCGAGGATCTGTTCGACATCCGGTTTGAGCGCGGTGCCTTCAGAAATTTGTTCGCTGATCTGCCGGGGCGACTGCCCCCAGCGCAGCAGACACTCGAACTCCAGCCAGCCGATGCGGTAAAAACGGTTGATCACCGTGTCCTGGATCACCCAGGCCGGTTCGCCGTTGCTGCCGTTGGCGGCTTCGCTCAGGCGCAGGTCTTCGCGCAAGGGCGGCAGGGGCAAGTCAGCGGGATCGAGCATTACCAGCCACTCCACGCCCGCAGCGTCGCTAGCGGCCGGCGCAGCAAGTAGTAACCGAGCATCACACGGCCGCCGTAGAGTTTGGCGGTGCCGTGCAGGCCCAGGCGCGCATGCTCCGGCGCACCCTCGATGCTTGCCAGCAGACGATAGGCGACCACGCCTTCATCGCTGGGGCGCGCCTGGTAACTGGTTTCGAGGATTTGACCCTTGAGCGGGGTCAGCGGGTACGCCGTGAGAAACAGCGTCACTTGCGCCCCGGGCTCGAGGGCGATGGCATCGGCCACCGCCAGCTGGATCAGCATGGCCGGTTGGCTCGGGTCGGCCACTTGCATGATGCGTTCGCCGGTGACCACCGGTTTGCCCAGCCAGTCGTTGGGGTCACTGAACACCGCCACGCCACCGCGCGGTGACAGGACCTTGGTGCGCTTGAGTTGGGCCTGCACCGCCGCCAGTTCGGCCCGGCGTTGCTGGGCCCGGCCCTGGAGCAGGGTCAGCTCGCTTTTGCTTTGTGGGTTATCGAACGCCCGCTGGCTGGCCGCCTGCAACTCGGCATCGGCTACCGCCACTTCCTTGCCCAATACTTCGGCGCGGCTGCGCAGGGTGGTTTCGTCCAGGGAGAACAGCGGTGTACCGGTTTCCACCGGTTGGTTGGGGCGCACCTGGATCTGCTCGATCACGCCGTCGATGGGTGAACTGATGATTTGCGCCTGGCGCGACACGATCTCCGTCGGGGCCAGTGCGGTTTGCCGCACTGGCAGTAACAACAAGGCCCCGAGCACGATCAGGCCCAATAGCAGTTGCTTGCGGTTGGGGCGCCAGCGGCCGAGGCGCCGATGCCGGGTCAGCGCGGCCCAGCAGTAGCCCCAGGTATTGACCAGGCCTTTGAGGTGCTGCCACAACACGGCCGGCGGCGCTTGCTCCAGCAGCAACACCAACAGGCCCAGGCGTTGCCCTTCACGGTCCTGGACCGGAATGCACCAGAGGCCCGACGGCCACCATTCGCTCCAGCCTTCGACGACGTCCGGCGGCGGGGTGGTGGTGTCTGGTGTCAGCCACACCGGTTCGCCATCGGCAACCTGAGTGGCGATCCAGCGACTGGCCCGGCGCAGCCAGACCAGGTACGGCGAATCTTCGCTGGGGCGTGACAGCCCGGAAACGTTCAGCAGCTCCAGCGACGATTCCCGTTGGGCAAAGACCAGCGCCTGATGAAACGGCAACAGCGGGTACAGATCGTTGGCCATGCTGAACGCCAGGGCATTGAGCGAGTCGGCGGCGATTGCCTTGTCCCGCAGGGCATCGAGTTCCAGCAGCAGGTGAGAGTGGGGCAGCGGCTCGTTCATGGTCATGGCTGGGCACTGTTTTGCACTGCATTGTTTTGCTGGGCCGTTTCCTGGTTGAACCGCGCCGTGCCGCTCATGCCCGCCATCAGGTCGGGGTATTTCTGGTCGAGCCGGGCTTCGAGTTCGACCGTCTGGGCCACCGCATCGACCCGCGAGTTGATGGCGCTGACATGGGCTGGGTAGGTCTTGCCGGTTTCATGAATGCTCACTTGCAGCGCCAAGCCGGGCTTGAGGGTCTTGAGCAGATTGGAAGGTACGTTGAGCCGGACTTTCAAGGCGCCGTCGCTGACCAGATCGAACAGTGGCGTACCGGCGGTGACGGTCTGGAACGGTTTGACGTAGACCTTGGCGATACGCCCGGAAAACGGCGCCAGCACCTGGCAGTAGCCGCTCTGGGCCACGCCCATGGCGCGCGCGCCGTCGGCTTTCTGCACCTCGGTGTTGGCCATGGAGACTTCGATGTCGCCCACCGCGTTGAGTTGACGCAGCTGTTTTTTCGCCTCCAGGTTCTGCCTGGCCATGGCCAGTTCGGCGGCCGCCACTTTACTGCGGGCCTCGGCTTCGTTGCAGTTGAAACGGGCGAGCACTTCGGCTTTGGCGACATGCTCGCCGAAACCGGTTTTCATCTCGCCCAGGGTGCCGCTCATCTGGCTCGACAGGGTGGTTTCCAGTTCAGCGGCCAGCAACACGCGAATGGCACTGGCGCTATCGAGGGTGGGGGCCGACGGTGTGTCATCGGCGTTGACGGGCAGGATCAGACAGGCCAACAACAGGGCCCCGATACGGGACTCAAGGGCGGTTTTGCACATTCGGCGTTCCTTGCTGGGTGATGAGCAGACGTTGCTGTTCCTGTTCGTTCAAGGTGCGCTGGATTTCCCGGGCCAGGGTCTTGACGTCGTGTTTGGAGATTTCATCCGGCAGGACGTCCAGCCCTACGGAGTTGTACAAGCGACCCCACGCCGCCTGGGCACTGGAGAACGCCGCTTCACGCTGGTAGCGCGACAGCAGGTAGCGACCTTCGGAGCGGATCACCTCAAGCTCGGAACCCAGGGCGCCGGTTTTCGCCGCCTGGGCGTAGTCGAGCAGGCTGCGGTCGACCCGCAGGCTGTCTTCGGTGAACTCCACTTCCTGGCGCGCCAGTTGATAGCGCAGGGTGCCGACCCGCACCTGGGTCAGGATCGCCATGGACAGCGCCACCCGGCGGTTGTCGTCGGTTTCGCTCTGGGATTTTTGCGCGGCATTGAGCGATGGCAATTGCAGCAGGCGCAGCAGGTTCATCGAGACTTGCAGCCCGGTGGCGTTCCAGTCGCTGTTGTAGAGGTACTTGTTGGTATCGTACCGGTAGCCGAAATCCGCGGTGACGTTAGGCCACAACTGTGCCTTGGCAATGTCCAGGTCTTTCTGGTTGACCCGCTTGCGATACCACTCTTCCATGATTTCCGGGCGGTGTTCCAGAGACAGTTGCTCCAGCTGCGCCATGCTCTGACGCACTTCCGGCAGCGGTGGATCCGGCATGTCAGCCAGGATCATTTTCGAGCCCGGCGGCAATGACATCAGCGCGGCGAGTTCGGCCTGGGCGAATTCCAGGTCCTGGCGGCGCACAGTCAGCAGGTAGATGGAGTCGAGCAGGGCGCGCTGGTAGGCGAGGATCTCCTGGCGTGGCAACAGGCCACGTGTTTCGGCTTCACGGGCGGAGGTCAGCGCGGTGTGGGTGCGCATCAGCAGCTTGTCCACTTCGGGCATCAGCCGTTGCGCGCCGAGGGCGCGCCAGTAGGCGTTGCGCACATCCTGCAAGACGTTCTGCGCGACTTTGCGCCGACGCTCCTCGGCCATGAGGATCTGATCGGACTTTTGCTGGGTGCGGTAATAGGCCACGCCGAAATCCAGCAGGCTCCAGCTCAGGCCCAGGCCATACAGCTCGCGATAGCGCTCCTCGGAGGTCGACGGACGCAAGCTGACCTGGCGGTCTTCGATACCGATGGAGGTACCGCCCGAATCGTTGTTACGCCCGGCATAACCGGCCGAGGCCACCAGCTTGGGCAACATCTCATGGCTGGAGACATCGCGCAGGTCCGACGCCAGGGCGCTTTCCATGAGTTTGAGGCGGTAGTCGAGGTTGTATTTCAACGCCCGGGCGGCCGCTTCATAAAAGTTGATGGGCGCGGTGACCGGCTCCTGTCCGGAATACATGCGCGATTGATCGGCGAGGATGCGCTGCCGGTTCTCTTCGTCGGTGGCGGGCTTGGGCTCCAGTGACGAACAGGCACTGAGCAGCAATGCAGAAACGATGGCGGAACTGATGAACCTCGTCGCATGTATCGGCATTTTCAATCCTTTGTGCTCTTTGAGTTTTTTTCTGTTCGGTCGCATCAACTGCCCCGATTGGTCGGGTGCAGACGCTGGGCGGCATTGCGTACCTGCGCGCTGAACCCCCGGGCCGGGCGTGGTTCTTGGGCTTTTTCGCCCTGGGCCGGGCCGTGGGTCATGCCCGCGGGATCGACGACAAACAACGATGGATCAGGCAGCAGGCCATCGGCACTCAGGCCGACGCGGCCATGTCGTCCGAGAATCCAGGCCATTTCCAGTTCACTGTCGAGCCGGCTGTCGCGCACGGCTTCGGCGACGAACTGGCCGGGTACCAACCCCAGTCCATTGCCCAGCGAATCGCTGGTGAACTCGCCGCTGGAACTGATGCGCAAGTTGCTGCCATCGGCGTTCCAGCTGGAGAGTTCATTCAACCGGGCGTTGCGCTCGACCACCGGTGTCACGAAGATTGCCGGCACCGGATCGGGGATAAGCAGGCTGCTGCTCTGGCGGTCGGGGTCACGATCGAAGTGATTGCCTTCCGGTGCCGGGATAAACGGTGTGGCAATGTCCAGAAGAATCACCAGTTCCGCCTGATCGCTGGCTCCGCTCAGATCATTGATGGTGTAGGTAAAGACATCACGAAGCACCTGCCCAAGACCGGCGGCTGCCAGCACTTGTGGATTGCTCTGATCGATGGTGTAGGTGTAGCTGCCATCGGCGTTGAGCACCAAGGTGCCGTAGAGGCCGCGGATCGGCTGGCCGATCACGCCCGCCGTGCCTGTGCCGTTCTCGGCCCCGGTGCGTATCGCGACCACTTGCAGGTGATCGTTGCCATCCACGTCACTGTCATTGGGCAACACATTGCCGGTCACTTGCGGTGCCGGTGTCTGGTCGCTGGCAACCGCGCTGTCGTTTTGCGCCACCGGGTTGTCGTCGGCCCCCTGGATAACCACGGTCAGGCGCGCATCCGAGGTGACCCCGGCGGTGTCGGTCATGCGGTAGGTGAAGGTCTCGCTGAGGGTTTCGCCCGCCGTGCGTAGCGCTTGCACCACCGGGTTGCTGTTGTCGATCAGGTAGGTGTAGCTGCCGTCGGCGTTGATGATCATTTGTCCGTAGTGCCCGGCCAGCACTTGCCCTGCGCTGGCGGACTGGCCGTTTTCGCCGGTGACGCTCAGCACCTGCTTGCTTTCGCCATTGGCCACGCCATCGACATCACCATCGTTGGCCAGCACGTTGCCCGTGGCGTTGCTGCCCGGCGTGCCATTGGCCACGCCGCCCGCTTCGACGGCGACAGAGTTGTTGTCCCGGGCAATGGGGGTGTCATTGCGGCCATCGACGGTGATGCGCAATTCGGCCTGGCTGCTGGCACCGAAGACGTCGGACAGGGTGTAGCTGAAGACGTCCGTCAGGGTCTGGCCGCTTTGACGCAGGGCCTGGACCACCGCGAGGCTGTTATCGACGGTGTAGGTGTAGCTGCCGTCGGCATTGATCACCAGATCACCATAAAGCCCGCGCAACACAGTACCCACGGTGCCGCCGGTGCCGGTGTCGGCAAGCCCGCCGGTACGAATCGCCGATACGTTGAGGGCGTCGCCTTCGGCATCGGTGTCATTGCCGAGCACATTGCCCGTGGGGTCGATGCCGCTCTGGCTGTTGTTGAGGCCACCGGCTTCGACAGCCGTCGATGCATCGCCGCCGGCCACCGGTGCCGAGTTGCGCCCGCGGATGATGATGTGAATTTCCGCCAGATCGCTTTGCCCGCCAAGGTCGGTGACCTGATAGGTGAAGCGCTCATTGAGAAATTGCAGCGGTCCCAGCGCCAGTACCGTGGGGTTGCTGGAGTCGACGACGTAGGTGTAATTGCCGTCGGCACCGATGATCAGTTGCCCGTAGAGTCCATTGATCAAGGTGCCGTTGGTGTTGTCGGTGCCTGGATCGACGGCGTCCAGGGTGCCGCCCGCCGCTTCAGTGCCGAAGCGGATACCGGTGATTTGCAGGCTGTCGCCCTGATCGACATCGGTGTCGTTGGGCAACACGTTGCGGGTCGGGTTGATGCTGTTGCCATTGCCGTCATCGGCGACGGCGAGTGCTACGTCGTTGGTCGCCACCGGGGCATCCCAGGCACCGTCGATGCGGATGTTCAGTTGGGCGACATCGGTGGCGCCGGCGGTGTCGCGCATCCGGTAGGTGAAGGTTTCCACCAGCGAATCACCGGGCTTCAGTGCCTGGATAGCGGCCAGGTTATTGTTGATCACATAACTGTAGGTGCCATCGGCGTTGATGGTCAGGGTGCCGTACAGGCCATCGAGGGTCTGTGTGGTGCCGACCGTGGTGAAGGTGCCCGCAGCGGTTTCGCTGCCTCCCCGGATATCGGTGACGGTCTTGCTGTCATTGGCGTCGACGTCGCGGTCGTTGGCCAGGACGTTCCCGGTAGGGTTCAGCCCCGGAGTGGCATTGGCGGTGCCGCCAGCCTCGACGGCCACCGTGCTGTCGTCTGCCGCCAGCGGGTTGTCGTTGGCGCCGCGGATGATGATGGTCAGCGTGGCCGTGTTGCTGGCACCAAAGAGATCGCGGACCTGATAGGTGAAGGTTTCTGTCAGCACGTCAAAAGGCGTGCGCAGGGCCTGGACCCGCAGGTTGTTGTTGTCCACCAGATAACTGAAGGTCCCGTCGGCGTTCAACGTCAGGGTGCCGAACTTGCCGACCAGACCGCTGCCGAGCACGCCGATGGAAGTCCCCTCGTTGAATCCGGTCACGCTGAGCCTTTCGGTATTGCCGTCGACGTCGGTGTCATTGAGCAGCACGTTACCGGAAGGGTTGGTTCCCTGTGTGCCGTTGTTCAGCCCGCCCGCTTCGAAGGCGATATTGATATCGTTGCGCGGAAGCGGCGTGTCGTCGCGACCGCGAATATCGATGTTCAAGGTCGCGCGATCTTCGGCGCCGCTGGCATCGATCACTGTGTAGCTGAAGGCGTCCACCAGCCTTTCGCCGAACCGCAACGCCTGGACCTCGGCCATGCTGTTGTCGAGCCGGTAGCTGTAGCTGCCGTCGGCATTGAGGGTCAGCCAGCCATAGGTACCGCGCAGTTCGCTGCCCAGGGCGCCGGCTGTGCCGGTTGCGGCTTCGTTGCCGGTGCGCACCGAGGACACGGCGCGGGTCTCGCCATAGTCGTGGGCGGGCAGGTCGGCGGGCACCTCGCCACCGTCGACGTCGGTGTCGTTGTCCAGCACATTGCCTATCGGGTCCTGGCCGGGCTGATTGTTATTGGTGCCACCGGATTCAATGGCGATGGAGGTGTCATCGGTGGCGACCGGGTTGTCGTTCTGGCCACGGATCAGCACGATGATTTCCGCCGAGTCGGTTTCCGGCGCAGGGCTGACGTTGTCGCTGACGGTGTAGGTGAAGCGCTCCAGCAGTAGATCGCTGCCACGGCGCAACGCCTGGACATCCGCATTGCCATTGTCGAGCGCGTAGCTGTAGCTGCCGTTTGGAAAAATCGTCAGCGTTCCGTACTGGCCAACTATCACCGTGCCACCCGCATTGACGGCGATTGGCGTGCCTGCACCAGCCTCTTCACCGGGCTTGATCAAGATCACTGTCAACGGGTCGCCATCGGGGTCGAAGTCATTGGCCGTGGCATCGCCGGACGGATCGCGGCCAGCGGTGCCGTTGTCCAGGCCGCCTTTTTCAGTGGCAATGGCAATCACGTTTTGCGACACGGGTGGGTCGTTGACGCCATGCACGGTGATGACCAGTTGTGCGGTGTCGGTCAGTCCATTGGTATCGGTGATCCGGTAGGTGAAGAATTCGGTCAGGGTCTGTCCCGCGGCGAGTGCCTGGACACTGGTGTTGGTACTGTCGACATCGTAGAAATACGAGCCATCGGCGCCGATGCGCAAAGTGCCGAACAGACCGGTCACCACCGTGCCGTCGGCTGAGGTAGTGCCGGTGGCGACGCCACTCAGGACATCGACGGCCGGGTTGTAAGTCGCTTCGCTTTTATTGATCACCCCATTGACCAGCAACTGGCTGCTGGGTTGGTCAGCCGCGTCGACGTCATCATCGATACCATTATCGACAAGTCCGGGGCGACTCGGGAACTGCACGACGTTGCCACTCGGATTGCTTTCGCTGGCATTGTTGTTGGTGGAAGCCGCCTGGGCTTCAGCCTGGTCATCACTGGCCACCGGGTTGTCATTGGCCCCTTGCACGACGATGCGCAATTGCGCGACGTCGTCGAGCCCGCCGGTATCGGTGACCCGGTAGCTGAAGAAATCAACCAGTTGCTCACCGGCGCTCAGGCGCTGAACCCTGGTGTTGTTGTTATCGACCACGTAGCGATAAGTGCCATCGGGGTTGATGGTCAGGGTCCCGTACAGACCGACGACGCTGGTGGCGGCGGTAACAGGCGTGAAAGAAGCTGCAATCACTTCCGGGACCGGACGGATACCGGTCACGGTCCTGGTTTCGCCATTGACGGTGCTGTCCACATCGGTGTCATTGGTCAACACGTTGCCGACCGCGTCGCTGCCCGGGGTGGTGTTGAACACGCCTCCGGCTTCGACGGCAACGTCATTGTCATCCACGCCCACCGGCGTGTCGTTGGCCCCCTCGATGGTCACGGTCAGGGTGGCTGTAGAGGTGGCACCGGCCAGGTCACTGGCAATGTAATCGAAACGATCGGTCAGGGTCTGGCCCGACAGGCGCAGGGCCTGTACGGCGGCATTGTTGTTATCGACGATGTATTCGTAGGAGCCATTGCTGCCGACCAGCAACTGTCCGAACTGGCCGTTGATCACCACCACGCCGACGATCGGCGTCTGAATGCCGGCGCCCGGGCCGACCGACAGCACGTGCAACCGGTCGGCGTTGGTGGCGATATCGACATCGGTATCGTTGACCAGCAGATTGCCCCTTGGGTCGACCCCGATGACCGTGTTATTGGTGCCGCCCGCTTCAACGGCGATGGCACTGTCATCGACCGCAATCGGAGGGTCGTTGACCGGGGCGAGGATGATTTGCAGGGTGTCGGTGTCGCTCAGGGCATCGGCAGCAGTGCCGGGCAGGCCAGAGCCATTGGCATCGCCATAGTTGCCCTGGTCGTTACTGACCACGGTCAGGGTGTCGCTGCCATTGAAGTTCAGGTTGCCCAGATAGCGTAGGCTGGCCAGCGCCGTGTTGAGGTTGGCGAGGGTACCGGTCAGGGACAGGGTGGCCGTATTGGCCCCGGTCACCGTCACGCCTGGAACGGTTGCACCGAGGAACAACGTGCCGTTGAGCACACTCAAGGTCACGCTCAGATTGCGGCCGGCGACATTCGGGTCGCGGTTGGCGTCGACGTCGGCGACGCTGATGCCGCCGATGCTCAGCGGCACATCCTCCTGGCCGTTCTGGGTGCCGGGCAGGGTGTTGACCGGTGCGTCGTTCTGTTCGACATAACCGGCATTGGCCGCCTGTGTGGCGGCGTCGCCCAGGGTGATGGTGATCTGTCCGAGCGTGCCGGCATCGGTGTCGACCCGCACGCGCAAATCGCCCAGCGGCTGTGGATAGCTGACCAGTCCGGCCGGAACATCAATGCGGAACACGCCCAGGGGCAGCACGCCAAAGTGGTACTGGCCGTTGGCGTCGGTGACCGTGGTGAATGTCAGGTTGTCGGCGCTGGTGTTGAGCAAACTGTCGGCGCCGGCCCAGGTCAGGGTGACGGTCTGCCCGGCCAGTCCGGCGCCGTCGGGCGTGGCGCTGGCGGTTGGCGAGGCGGTGTCGTTCCACAGGGTGCCGGTTATGACGCCGAGCCCGGCGTTGTCGCGCAGGATGTACTGGTTCGGGCCGACGGTACTGCCGGTGCGTTCACCGTTCGCCGTCCCATCGATGCCGACAAAGTTGCCGCCCCAGCTGGTGAAGTCTTCCGGCAGGCTGCTCCAGGTCAGGGTGGCGTTACTGCTGGCGACTATCGAGGCATTGGGCAGGGTAACCTGATAGCGCACCTGAATCTGTGCGCCCACGTCCAGTTGATCGAAGTTGACACTCAATCCGCCGGTGGTGCTGAAGCTCACGCCGGCAGGAAGGTTGCCGGGGCCGAAGCTGGTGCCGTTGAGGGTGACGCTGAGCAAGGTGTAGTTGCTGCCACCGGCAAAGCTGTCGCCGACTTGCGTATCGAATGCCGGCAGGCCGCCGTTCTGGGTGAAACTCAGCTGCACCGTGGCGCTGCCGGTGGTGCCGCTCGGGTTGGGGTCGAACGCGACGATCTGTTTGTCCAGGCCACCGAAGCTCGGTTCGACGATGCGTTCGAAAACCGTGTCGCTGTTGGCACGGCCCGCGCCGTTGACGATTTCGTGGGCCGAGACCGCCAGTTGAGCGCCGCTGATGTTACTGGCGGTGTTGCTGACCCGCACGTTGAACTCGATGGCGATGCCTTCCAGATCATCGTCGTCGGCGCTGTTGACCACGTTGCCGAGGTTGAAGGTCACGACCTGGCTGCCGTCGGGATTGGTCACGACGGTCAGCCGGCTGGGGTCGAACACGCCGGTGGGTGCCAGGCCAGACAGGTCGGGAGTGATCGGCAAGGCTTGGGGACTGTTCTCGTTGCCGTTGATGTCGAGCGTACCGCCGACGATCAGGTTGGCGTCGCTGGTCAGCCCGCCGTTGGAAATGAAGGCAATGCGCAACGCATTCACCAGGGCGTCCGGTGAAATGAACTGCAGGCCGTTGGCCAGGGTGATCTGGATCTGATAATTGGGGTTGTTGCCCTCGGGCACCAATACCACCACCCGGTAGCGAATCACTTCGCCGATGGTCACCTGTTCCACAGCGGTCGTGGTCGGGGCCGGGGTCGCCGTGTCGGGCAAACCGCCGACCCGGGAGATTTCAATGGACTGCGCCACGGGCACCAGCAGGGTCGAAGCATTGCGGTAGTCGTTGAGCGTGCCGCCGTTGATCAGGCCATTGACCCCGGTGCGCTCGCCGCCCTGGGTGCCATCCAGGCTGGTCCATTGCACCGTTGCCACGTTGGCGAAGTTGGACGTGGCCGCTGCCGTGGCATTGACCACGCCGGTCACCTGCAAGACGATGCTGCCACCCTTGGCAATGTCGATATTGGCGCCGTCGGCGGTGCGCAACTGGCCGCCAACGATCTCGAAACCCACGCCGCCGTTGTTGGTGGCGCCGTTCTGGTACAGCACGCCAACCAGCGTGATGTTGCTGAGCTGGGTCGGCAGGTTATCGAGAAAGCTGATGTCGAAGGCCGTGAAGTCGCTGGCGGCGTTACCGTTGCTGATGGTGATCGTGAAGCTGACGGTGTCGCCCTGGTCATAGCCGCCGTTGCCGGTGGTTGTCGTCAGTGCCTGGCTTATCTGCAGGGTGGGTTCACGGACGATCACCGTAGGTCGACCGCCGGTGACTGCGACCGTGCGATCCACCGCGACATTGCCGTTGGCGGTGTTGGTGTCCGGGTCGCTGTAGATCAATTGCGCGTTGTTTTGCCGGGACACGTTGGCCTGGTTGCCGATGACGTTGTTGGCCACCAGTTGCAGGCGTATCACGAAGGTGTTGTTGCCGGTCCGGTTGTCCGCCGACACGCTCGACACGCTGAAGGTCCAGCGCGCATCCACGCCATCGCTACCCAATGTGCCGCCCTGTCCGCCGAAGCCACTGACCAGCACGCTGCCGGCGAAGTCAGCACCCAGGGCGCCACTGCCAGTGCGGGTGGTGATGATCTGGTAACCCAGGCCGCCGTTGAACGAGGTATCCAGGCGCATGCCCGGCGGGATCAGGTCGTCGATGCGCAGGTTTTGCGTGCTGCCTTCAGGCAGGGTGATCACGATGTCGTAGCGCATGCTTTCGCCGATCACCAGGTCGCTGCCGGTGGTGTGGCTGGCACTGGAGTCGCCATTGTCCAGTGTGCCATCGGCAAACACTTTGCGAATGACCGGCGCGGCGACTTGCTGGTTGGCGAGGTCGGTCAGGTCGGCCGGCGTGAAATCGGTGCCGCCGTTGACGCTGGCATAGTTGCTCAGGGTCGCGGTGGATTGCAGGGTACGGCTGGCCTCGATGGTATTGCTGACCGCTACGTCGTAGCTGATCACCACCAGATTGGCGCCGCTGGTGTCGGCGGCGGTGCTGCTACGCCCGGCGAGGAGTGTGGCCTGGCCGCCAGCGTCAAGGAAGGTGATCTGGTTGCCGCTCACGCTGTAGTCGGTACCCAGCACCAGCAGTGTGCCGTCACCCCGGTAGATCTGCAGGTTCGCTGCCGCCAGACTGCCGCCGACGAAGCTCAATCCGGTCGGCAGGGTGATGCTGGTGCTGACATCGAAGGCGCCGCCACCGCCGCTGTTTTCAATGGCGGTGACCAGGCGCAGCCGATCGCCGCCGTCGATATTGATGATATTGCCGTCTACGGCCGCCAGGCTGGTGACACTGCCATTGAAGGGCACGCCGGTGCTGCCCGGGGGGTTCCAGCTGCCGGTGGTGTTGCTGACAGTGCCGTTGGTGCCGGAAACCACGCCGTGTTTGATATTCAGCACCGGCTCGGCCACGGACACGATCACCGCGACATCAGAGGAAATCAGCGTAAGGTCGGTGAGGGTGGTTTGCTGGCTCGATTGCGCCAGTACGTCCAGCGAGCGTTGGTCGGCAAAGGGCTGGTCGCCCACGCGCACGGTAAAACGGATGACGATGCGGCTGCCGGTGGTGTCGGCCGTGGTGAAGCTGCCGAAATCGAAGACCACCGAGTTGCCGTTGGCACTGGTGACGCTGACCACGCCGCCGGCATTGGTGTTGCCAGGACCGAGTTGCCATTGGCCGACATCGCTGCCCGTGGCCCAGGTCACGCCGGTCACGTTGAACAATGGCAATGGCAGATAGGCCGTTAGCTTGAACTGTTCGTAATCACCGGTGACCAGGTCGTAGCTGAGCTGGAACGTCACTTCATCGCCAGGGCGCAGCTCACCGCTGGCCGGCGGGGTACCGTTATTGACCTCGACCAGGCTGATATCGACGACGCTGGTCGGGATCACGCTGGTGGTCGCCGAACCATCGGTTTCGCTCTGGCCGGTGAGGTTGAGGGGATCTTGCAGCAGAGTGCCATCGACCACCGCAGTGTTACCCAGCTCGTCGCCTTCATTGATTTCCGGCTGCGGGTTGCCGGAAGGCGGTTTGTAGGTCTGGCCGACGATGGCCGAATAGCTGAGCACCGCCAGCATCGCGCCTTGAAGCTGCTGGTCAAACGCCAGGTCGCCATTGAGCCAGCCACGCAGGGCAAACGAATTACGCAACGACTGGGCAATGTCGAACGCCATCGATGTGCTGCCGTCGGCATTGTTGACGACGGTGGTGACCAGGGTAATGTTCTGCGTGACGCCGTTGATTGTGACAGTCATGGCCGGGGTGCCGGTCAGTGTCTGGCCGTCACTGAGCTGATCGCGAATGATCAGCTGACCTGCGTTGAAGGCGTCTTTGCCGAAAGCGAAGTAGTCGGAGACGGCCAGGTTCAGGTTGTACTGCAAGGTGTCGCCGGGGGTGATGCCGCTGTGGCCGATATCCGTCTGCACGGTGACGGTCTTGAGCAGCGTGATCGATTTGGCGATGAATTGCGTGGTGACGCCGGAGCCGCTGAAATCGATGGTGGTGTTCGGCGCGGTGAGGTCCCGTGGGTCGAGCGGCACCCATTGACCGGACGCACCTGGGGCGTCGAGGGTGATGGTCACCGCGTCGCCGGTTACCGGGTTGATGACCGGCAGGCCGTTGGCGTCGACCTCTGGCACATAGAACGCGACCACGGTATCGGTCTGGGCCGTCAGGCTGTCGTAGGTCACGGAAAACGAGTCGATGAACACTTCGTCGGCGGCGATCAGCACGGCGATTTGTGCCGCATTGGTGACCACCGTGCCATCGTGCAGGGTAATGGAGGTCAGGCGACCACCGGGGCCGGGGGTAATGGCGGTGACTTGAACATTGTCCGGTAACGGCTGGGTCACCACGACGTTGGACAGCGTCTGGCCCGGGGCCGGGGTCACGGATAGGGTCAAGGTACGGCCATAGTTCGGCCCGGTCGCAGTTTCACCCTCCGGTGTGCTCAGGGTTTCATCGAAGGTGATGACCGTCGGATGCACCACAAATGCGGCGGTACCGGCCTGAATCAGGCTGGGATCGTTGGTCGGGTTGTCCAGGGCGTCGTTACCGAACTCAAAGCCGCCGCTGGTGCGCAGGGTCAGGTCCGGGGTGCCATTGGAAAAACTGGTGTCGGCCAGGTTGCTGAGACTGGCGTTGATCTGTACCGGGATGACGGGTTGTGCGTTGGTGACGCTGGCAAAGGGCAGTTCAATGACCACCAGGGTGTCGCCAGCGCGCATGCCGTAGGTCGACGCGTTGATGACAAGGAAATTGCCGTTGGCGTCTTTCGCCAAAGGGTGGGTGGCGTTGCCCGACGCATCGAACGTCACCAGGTGGCTGACCAGGTTTTGGCCAAGGTAACTGGCGGATATGAAGTTCACGCCGTCATTACCGTCCCGGCCGGTGGTCGGTAGCGCCAGGTTGATGAAGGGTGCAAAGCCGGTCTGGGTGGATGTGTTGCTGAAGTTCACGGTAAACGAGAAGTTGTCACCCAGCAAAACATTGCTGCCGGCGACGGGCAGGCTCGCGGTGGGTGCGGCATCGGCCAGCAAACCGTCGAAACTGGCCATGGCGGCACTGCTGATCGCGATGCTCTTGTCGATATCGCCGACTTTGGTTTCCAGTGTCCAGTCACCGCCGGCCCGGGTGCTGCCGGTGTCATTGCTGGAAGCGGCCACATCGGCGCCGGTCCAGCGGGCCAGTTCGGTGACCAGTGTATTGCCGGCCGTACCCGCGCCGATGTCGCAACCATAGAGCTGGATATCCGCGCCCTGGGTCAGGTTGTTGCGCCATTGTCCGAGGGTCTGCCCGAGTTGGTCGACGTTGTCCGAGGTGATGGTGCGATTGCCCAGGGTGAATTGCCCGGCGGCGCCATGGGACATGACCTGGATCGATTCGACTTTGCCCAGTTGCGCCAGCGCCGCGGAAATAGCCGCCAGGCCATCCTCGCCGGCGTTGACCTCTATGGCGGTGACGTTGCCCGGCAATTGGGCCAGCAGTTGATCGCGGTTTTCGATACGGCTGTCGAGCACCAGCAGGCTGCGCGCCGCCGATGGCGCCTGCTCTGTGGCGGCACGGCCTTCGGTCGGGGTCGCATGAGGAACGGGGGCGTCAACCGCTGCAGGCGTGGCGGTCGGGTCCGTATGCTGCTGATCGGCCGCCGCCGAAGCGGCCGCACCGTCGAAAAGAATCCTTGGTTCCAGCGCAAGCGCCTGGCGTTGCGGACGCAAATGGGAGCCGAAACGTGGATGCCCTGACCCTTGCATAGTGAGGCCCTCTGCCTACGCGGTTAACAATCCATTGATACCAAGCCCACTACTGGACTCATGGAGCGTAGGACGTTTCTGTAGCTTTTCCAGCGTGTTAGAGGACTGTTCAAAATTCCCGGGAAGGACTCCGGGAATTTGGGGGTAAGTGGCTTTTTGGAACTATGCGGGGAGGGAGGGCGTTGAGCGACCGGCAAGGTCGCTCAGTTGCAGCGGTGTCAGAAAAGCATGTAGGCGGATGCGGTCGTCTGATTCAGGTCGATCTCTCCGACCTCCAGGACTTCGTATTCAGCGCGCAGGCCGATGTTGCGAAAAACATCGACTTCGACGCCAACACCGTAGGTCAGGTCAACCCCGGTATCGTCGTCGGTGGCATTGCCGTCGGCGTCCCAGGCGTGAGCACCGACACTGCCGAATACCCGCACCCGATCGCCCAGCGGAAAGCCGACGTGGGCGGCAGCCTGAGCCGATTTACCATCGAAATCGACATTCTTGTCCTTGAATTGACCGAGATCGACGTAGGCACCCTCGAAGGCCAGGTAGCTATTGACGCGATACCCGGCATAAACCTTGTAGCTGGTGTCGTCGTCGTCCAGTCTGGATTCGTCGGTCTGTATGCTGCTTACGCCAGCTCCAAGATATAAACCTTTGTCATCAGCGAGCGCCTGAAAAGACAGCAGCGATAGCAGTGAAGCGAAGCCAAGGTTTCGAAGTAGCATGTGTGGTGGAGTCCTTGTACAGGGTTGTCTGGTGTTAGGGTTCGGCGAGCATTTGAGGGGCCATGAGGGGTTAATAGAAGTCATTGATTGATATTTTTGGGTCGTAGGGCGGGATGTTTGCCGGGCATTGAAAGTAGCGTCTTGCCAACGCTTGAATGGGCAGCGCTTTGGAGAACAACCAGCCTTGCGCCAATAGAACTCCCTCCGAAACCAGATGCGGCAGTTGCTCCTGACTCTCGACACCTTCGGCTACGACCTTGAGCCTTAGCGACTTGGCCAACTGCGCAATGTGGCGCCACAGGGCGTCCTTGGCCGCAATCTTGTCGTCTGCGATGAATGAGCGATCTATTTTCAGAATGTCGAAAGGCACTGAGTCGAGGAGCGAGAGGTTGGAATAGCCGGTGCCGAAGTCGTCCACGGCAATGCGGTGTCCGCACGCTCGAAGCCGTCGCAATTGCATGGCGGCAGGCTTCTGATCGAGCATGGTCCTTTCGGTGATTTCAAAGGCCATGGCGGACACAGGCATGTTGTAGGTTGCCAGCACGCTGGCCACATAGTCCGGGAAGCTCGGGTCCTGAATATCCTGGGCGCAAAGATTGACCGTAATGTAGAAGTCCTTGCAGGCCCAAAGGTAGGTGCTGTAATCCTCCGCCACTTGTCGAATCACCGAGCGCGTAAGTTTGCGGATCAAGTCAGACTTCTCCGCCACCGCAATGAAAACATCCGCAGGCACCTGGGTGCCGTTGTCGTTCCAGTGAGAAAGTGATTCGGCGCCCACCAGATAGCCCGTCGTCAAATTGACGATAGGCTGGTAGTGAACCCCCAGCGTGTTGGCTTTAAGGGCATTGCGCAGCCGTACGGCAGTAGAGGTGTAATGTCGTTGAATACACCTTGCGAGCAAGAGCAGCGCTGCGAACACGCACACAAGGCCAATGAATAATTTGAATTTGAGACTTGTCAGGTAGCTCAGCGGAAGAGAAATGACAGCGATCAGTTCATTTCGGTTGCCCGCAAAGGCGATCAGGACCTTGTCTGCCGAGGTAACCAGTTCTTCCAGGTGGAACGGCTTGCGCATCGTCAGCGGTTTGTGGCCCGTGGAGGCAATGGGCAATGCGCCGCCGGGGCCGATGAGGTCCAGTTGCAGGTCCTCGGGAAACTTCAAATTGTCGAGCAGGATCTTCTTGTTTGCCCAGACGTAGGTTGACTGTTCCGACACAATGATAAAATCGGTGTCCGCAGAAACCCTGTGGCCAGCATCTACCCAGTAGGTTCGCTTTCCAACGGAGAACTTGCGTTTCTCGCTACCGGCCAGTATCGACGAGAGTTCTTGTCCGTAGGAGGAACAGATCTTGCCATTGGGCAACTGGACCGCCGCTTGATCAACAAATCGCAGGTTCTTGACCAGGTCAGCCAGTTGTGAGTATTGCTCGACGGAGCATTCCTGACCCGAACGATCAAGATCGCCGAGGGTTTCCAGTACTTTGTCGATCTGCGCATTGGGCTCCACTTGAGCAGCACGCAGATCGGCATAAACGTTATTCAACTTCCGTGCAATGAATTGGTCTGCCAGTCCACCAGCGCAGAGCCATGCGGCCCAGCCCGCTGCAGCAATCAGACAGACAGTGACTGCGTGCCTTCCACGTAACGCTTTATATGCGGCAAACATCGAAAAACCCCGAGGTATCATTATTTCACTGTGCATCCTGTAGTCGCGGATTAAACGGCTTCAGTACCAGTCAATTACCCAGGCCAATAAGATGCCGCTTGCATAGACGGCAATGCACAGTGCGATTTTCTGCTTGAGTGGCAGTGTGTTTACTCGATGATGCATGCTTATCTCCTTGAGTAGGCAAATAAGCAATTGTGGATAGCTGTAGTTAATCAAGAAAAATCATTAATCATCATTTACGGGGCATTGATAAATGCCTGTTAACGATAATTTCTATCCCCGGCGACCTGATTGTAAACGGGTGAGGTCGTGTTCCTTGGCCTGGCTGAGTTGCGCCTGGCCGTTTCCGACGGCGTCTCTCCGTAAGCCATCTGATACGCCTTGGAAAACCGGCCCAAATGATGAAAGTTCCAGAACATCGCGGTTTCTGTGACGGTGGGCCACGTTTTATTGATCAGGTCGCGTCGGGCGCTTGCGAGTCTCAAGTTTCTGATATAAGCGATTGGCGACATGCCGAACGTTTCAATAAAGCCAAAATGCAGGGTGCGAGTGGTAGTTTCAAGTTGCCTTACGAGCGACTTTATAGTGAGCGTTTTTTTTGTGTTTTCATGGATGTACTGTATGGCTTGAATCGCCACCTTTCTTCTTGTCGGGACTTTGCGGCTGACACCGCCTGCGGGTGTCAACGATTGCAATAGAGAGGCGAGTACCGCACTTTCGATCGCTGGTCCCTCTGCTTCGCGCCGTTGTGCTGAAGCCGCGTCGTTGATGTCGACACAGCAAGCGTTGATGGTTTGAATGGCCGACTGTATGAATTGAAAGTTTTCAACCTGATAACTGTGGTTTGTCCGGTTTGCAAGGATATCTATGACGGAGTGATGTTGGCGGCACCGGTTATAGTTTTCCAGTGTCGTGGTGATGGTAAACAGGGTTTCATTCGGTTCGCAGGTGTAATGCACTGATTCATCACTGTGCAATACGATGACTTCGTTAGGCCGTAGTTTGTGATCGTTTACAACGGGACGACCAATCGGAGCCAGGGAGATGGCGAATGTCACGAATCCGGCAGGGACAGAGCTGACCAGGGTCACGGATGAGTCGAACTCAAGGCGACTGCACTGCAGTTCCGGGCTGTGAAACAGTTTGTGTTGCCGAATGCACGCTTCCTGCTCAATCGGGATAAGGCTCATTTCCCATTTGCCTATTGTTCTATTCAGTAGGCTCGGCAAGGCAGAAGACAAATGAAAGATCTCGTCGGGCGGTGCGATACTCATGAAATTTAAGGCTCATCTGTTAAATGATTAGGGTCAAGCCTGACGGGCAGTCATGGAGAAGATACGCGATTGGGCGTTCTTTCTGTCGGTGAGTTCGACCCCGTTTCCATCGGCTTTGAACGGGTTGTCAGAGTCCCCGGATCAGTTCCAGCTCCGCCGAAAATGCGTACTTGTTGTCCAACGGTGAGTCGTCCATGTGTTGAACATTGCGCGGATCGATTTTCGAACTGAAGATCTGCGATTGGGGTTTCATCGGGTCAATGGCGGCTGCTGTAAAGGAGTAAAAGTCGTCAATACGATAACCGGTTTTTACCTGATAGCCATTTTTCACGGTACTTGGGACCTTCTTGTTGGTTTCGACACTCGTCAATTTGGCACTGTAGACGCCCTTGTCGTCGGCCATGGCCTTGAGGGAAAGCAATAAACCAAACGACACGGTGACGAAGTTTTTCAGTAGCATCGAGGCGATTCCTTATTAACAGTTTATTCAGGCAGAGCAGAATGTCAGCTGTATCTCTGCCACGACTTGGGCTGCAAACAATCTCACTTCGATGGTGCCTGCCAAAGTCAATAACTCATATTTACCAGGTCGCCGGAAGAGGCCAGTCAGCGCTTGCCCCTGCGAATACCACGCTCCTCAAAGCTGTATGAGCGAATTGGCGTAGCTCATGCCGGTATCACTTTGTGGTGGGGCAGGGAGAGCAGAATCACTGTTTTGCTCGTCCGTTTGATACTCATTCTCACTGTGAATTTTCAGATGCGACAGTTTCTGGCTGTCATCCGGGCTTGTTTCAATTTCATAATATTCAATGGTCGTGCTTTCGACGGAGCGCTCGTCGTGCGCCAACGAATAAAGTGGCATGGCAGACAGAAACAGGACCGTGAGGAATCCGAAAGTCGTCGATTTATGGGTTCGCAGGAAATGCATGGTTTTCACTTGACTCTCCTGTATAGGGCATTGTCCCGGGCGAGAATCAAGCAGGCTCGATTCCAAGGATTATCGGCGAGGGATTTTTGGCAGGAGAGACGTTTGATTCAAATCAATAAGTGTTATTTTTGTTTGATGATTTCTTTGATATGAACCTGTGCCAGGCGGGTGTCGAGTCGCTGCGGAAGGTCGATCAATGGTTCATGCAGCGCAAGCGGCCAAGTTCATGGATGTAAAAACACACGGCGTTTTTATCCTGGGTCGGGATCAACTCGTAGTTTAGAATGGCGCCTTCTTGCAAGACGTATTGCCGTCTGAAGAACAGGTCAGGGGTCTTTTCAATGGCAAAAAGCTCATTGTCCTGGCTGAGTTTGATATTGCTGACTTTGATCTCGACGTGTGTATTGCTTTCTCCGATTATATTGGCCGAGATGGTCGCGTTGCGGATTTTTCCATTCAGGCTTTCCAGCGTGGTCCCGGTGAGTCGACCATGCCCGATAGTGAGGTACTCTTCGGTGTTGAGTTGGTTGAGATCCTCCAGCCATTGTCGGGACTTTGTCTGGTAGCTGATATTTTCCATGTAATGCGAAGGAGAGTAAAAAAGGGAAAAAATGCACAGTGCATTGATCAAACCTATAAGAGGCCAGTGAACGGCTTGCGGAATTTCAAACTTCATAAGGTGACTTCCAGACATTGACGAATCATCAAGGCGAGGTCTCTTTCGCTGCTGTTCAATTGCAGATTTGCAGTGCTTTGATCCTGGCGGATGCACGAAACGGAATAATTGGCTTTATACAGGTTGATCCAGACCTGGCCCTTCAGGTTTGGTGGTAGCTGTTCAGTTTGTTTGGCCGACAACTCCATCAGCGCTTGAGCCTCGGCAAGATCGCTGCCCACGGCGTGTATGACCAGTCCATTCTTGTCGATACTGGAAATTTCAATTTTTGGCGCGTCGAAGTCGAACTGAAAAATAGTAAAGGCAACGACTGCCAGCGTAACGACATAAGCGATCAGCTGGGCCTTTGTAATGCGGGTGGATTTACTGCTTTTACCTGAAGGTACCAATAATTCATCACCACCCGGTGGCGGTAGTTGCTCAGTGACGGGCGCGGGTGGCTGTGCTGTTTCTTCTCGGGGTGCGGGTACATCAGCTTCTGCATCGACTACACATTGCCGGTTGAAGCAATATCCTCGTCGAGGAACAGTCATCAAAATCTCGTGATCCCGACTGTCATTGAGAATATTACGTAGTGAGAAAACCGTTTGGTTCAAACTGCCGGAGGCAACCACGCGGTCATTCCAGGTGTAGTCGATGATTTCATCGCGGCTTTTGGTGACACCTGGCTCCATGAGCAGCAGATCCAACAGGCGCGACTCAGCTCTCCCTAACGTGGAATTCTGTACATCTCCATGGGGTGTTGTAATGGAAAGCATGGCGCTGTCCGGGTCGAATACCGCCACGGCGCCATTTTTCAACTTGAAGGTGTAGCTCATAGAAATCTTCCGTTCAGGCGGTGCTGGCCTGAGTATAGGGGCCGGATTTGGCTCGGTACATTCTGGTCTGGGAAGTGAACGAAGATGAGGGCCAGGCGGAAGGTGCACTGTGTGTCGCATTTACAATGCTGGAATGGCTCGTTTCAGAGGCGTGCCGTGCGGCAAACAGCCCTGACTGTCGGAGGTATCAGTTCAATCATGCAAAGGAAAAGCATTGCTGGATGACCCATGGTTTTCGATTTGGACACCATGAATAATGCTTGGAATGGATTAACTGCGCTATCCGAAAACTGCAAGCTCGGGCAGGTGGGTTTGCGCGCAGCCACGCCTGAATGAACTAACTTCGCTGTTGCGACAGGCTTCAATTGCAGCCTGAACTATCAGGATACAAATCAATGATGGTGTCTTTGTGCGCCTGGCTTGTTGAAGATTATTTTTGATTCTTATTAGCTTTGAACCAGGGGCGTTACCGATTTAAATGGCTCTCGAGGAGCGTTGACGCACATCGCGGTCATGGTTTGTTTATCGCGGCGTAAACGATCCTCACCTCTCGTTCTACGGCTTTGCCCCGAGTCCTTTCATGAAGGGCTCGGGGCTTTTTTTGAGCGGAGTAAAACGACAGGGACACAAACACTTAAGGCCATCGTCGCCGCCGATCAAGGCAGGACATCGTAGCCACGTTGTTGTAGGCAACTGCTGTAGACGGAGTTGTTTGCGGTGAGGCTTTGTTCGCTCTCACTCAGATCCTGCCGGCGTTCCTGGCGTTGCCTGGAGCCCCCCACGACGGCGCCGGCAGCCGCGGCGCTGTGTGCGCGGTTCTGGCGATAGTCTTGCTTGGTATCGTCGTCGATCTGGTCATAGACGTTTTCATGTTGGCGACCCCGAACTTCTGCCGCGGCCGCCCCGGCGACCGCGGCGGTTGCGGCGCCCTTGACCCGGCCACCGGATGGCACGGTGCTTTGCACCGGATGTTGCGCGTTGGCCTGGGATTGGCAGGCACTGGTGTCCTGCTGGATGGTCTGGGAGGTCTGACCTTTGAGGGGAATCACTGTCGCCGCCAGGGTGCTGGTGCTCAGAAACAGCATCAGGATCGCCAGGGTATGGGCCGGAATTTTCATCATTGAGTCTCGCGTCAGGCGTTGGCACGGCTAACGGTTTGTCAGAGGGAAAACGCGGCGGGGTATCACATTGAAACCCCATGCCGGTCTGCTTGCGATGGGGTTTGCCTGAGCGTCAACGCTTGAGGAGGAGGGCCTGCATATCGTCTGTCATGCCTTTGAGTGCAACCTTGAAGTCATTGGCAACAATCGGTTGCTCGGCATTCTTGATGGTCTCGCCGAATACCTTGCGCACGATCTTCGCGACCGGCATACCGGTCTTGGCGTCGATCAGGTTGGCTTCGATGTACATCTCGGCGGTCTGATCCCGATGCCCGGTGGCTGCTTGTGTCGCCCCGACAATGGCGCCGATTGGAACGACCTCATACCAGTGCATGCCTTCATTGTTGGCGCTGACGTGAGTGATCGCCGCCTGCAGGATCAGCGACCGCGAATCGGTTGGCGCCAGCTGCGGATAAGGGACGACCGCATAGCGGCGGGCAAAGGCGGTCTTGACGCTGTTGCTGGCCATCAATTGCAGGTCTTGCAGGGTCTTCAGGCTGACGCGTGCAGTCGGCTGCGGCGATGGATACAGTTCCATCTGCCGGAACACCACAGTGGAGTACGCGCGAGGATCGAACCCTGGCGATACCCAGCGCAATACTTTCTGCTCACTCGGCGTAGTTTGCTCCTCCAGGCCCTGGTAATTGCCCAGGAAGCCCGAGTATTGCTCTTGCTGCGCCACTTTCGAGACACAGCCGACCTGAAATACACAGCTCAAAGCAATACCCGCAATCCATTTATTCGACATGCCCATGTGTTTGGTTCTCAAGTGATGAAAGTTGTCATTCGGGTTCCGACCGTGCCCCGGGCATTGGTCCGGGCACCTTGTATTCAGGCACTGGTACTCGCCGGTCGGTTACGCAAAGCAGGTGCTTGCACGCCGGTCAATGCGGGCCGAATGCTGCCTGTAGCGGCGGGATAATCCGAATCAATAACTCTCAAAAACTGTTAAACACGCGGCCAGGAAAAATTGCACATCGATCACAGTTGCCTACGCTAACCCTTTGCAACGCCGGTTTTGGCGTCTACAGGTGATTGAGAATGGATGTGAAAGAACGATGGATGGGTACCGCATCGACACTCGTCGTTGCGTTGGGCTTCATCCCGGTGGCTCAGGCCGACGATTCGGCGGAGTTGGCGAAGAAAGCCCTCAACCCGGTCGCGGCGATGTACAGCCTGCCGGTGCAGTACAACTGGGATCAGAAGATGGGGCCGACCGGGGAGGGCATGCACAGCGTCACCAATATCCAGCCTGTGCTGCCGTTTGCCTTGAACGAAGACTGGAACCTCATTTCCCGGACCATTCTGCCGATCATCGACCAGCACGGCCTGGCCCCCAATGGCGCGGCGGACAAATCCGGCAGCGGCGACATCACGCAGAGTTTTTTCTTCTCGCCGACCAGGCCCACGGACAGTGGCTGGATACTCGGTGCCGGCCCTGCGATGTTGATACCGACCGGCAGTGACGAATTGCTCAGCAGCGAGCAGTGGGGCATCGGCCCGACGGCGGTGGCGTTGAAACAGTCCAATGGCTGGACCCGAGGCATTCTGGCCAACCATATCTGGGGCCTGGACGACAGCCCGCCGGATGACAAGGAAAAGGTCAACCAGACCTTCCTGCAACCCTTCCTCTCGTACACCACCCATACGTACACGACCTACGGGGTGAACACCGAGTCGACCTACAATTGGCAATCGCGCGAATGGTCGGTACCGGTCAACCTCACGGTCACCCAACTGCTGAGGATCGGCGGTCAACCGCTGACGGTCCAGGCCGGCCCGCGCTACTGGCTCGACAGTCCGGAAGACGGCCCGCAAGGCTGGGGCTTTCGCGCCGCCGTGACGTTACTGTTTCCACGCTGATACGCCGATTCGGACGGCCTGGAGGAGACACCCCATGGACCGATACACTGGCGGTTGTTTGTGCGGCAAGGTGCACCTTGTCGCCTCGGGGCGCCCGTTCCGGGTTGGCGTTTGTCACTGTCTCGACTGCCGCAAGCATCATGGGGCACTGTTCCACGCGTCCGCGATATTTCATCAGGATGCCGTGACAATCGAGGGCGAAACCCGTGACTACGCCGGGCGGCATTTCTGTCCGCAGTGCGGTTCGTCGGTGTTCTCACGCAGCGCAGACGAAATCGAAGTGAACCTCGGCTCCCTGGATGCCCCTGACCAGTTGACGCCAACCTACGAGAGCTGGACCGTGCGCCGCGAGGCCTGGTTGCCGGCGTTCGCGCTCACCCGACACTACGAACGCGATCGAGACAGCACGGGGCGTTTTGAGGACTAACGGGCACATACTCATATGCCATGACAAGCGGCTATGACAATGAGCGCGAGAAAACACACCAACTGAACGCTAAAGAAAGTAAACCGAACCGCCACGAATGCATTGGTTTGCTCATGGGATACGTGAACCAGTGACTGGCACACGCGAGCGATCAGGACGAGCGTGGACAAGTAGTTCACTGCAGCGCCATTGACATCGAGGGCTGTAATCACGAATACGATGACGCCAAAGACAGGCAGGTTTTCCACACAGTTGGCGTGTGCCCTGGTCCCGCGCCTATACCAATCTTCGCCTTCGAGCCGATCGCTGCGGAAAGAGGCGATCGGAACACTGGAGAACAGGATCCCTACCCAGCGATAAACCCCGACGGTAGCCATCAACAGCAGCAAGGTCCAGGTCGCAAACCCGAGCAGCATCCACATCGGTATCGTCATGGCCGCCATCCTCGATAGATCATTATCAGCACGTCATCCCGCAGTGCGACCGACGAGCAGTCGGTCGCACGCTGTCGGTCAGCTCATGATGGGTGCCAGCGCAGTCTGAATCCGGGACATCTGTGCGGGCGTTGTCATCTGCGTCAGCAAACGGCCGAAGTGTGGATGCTGCACGCCCGAGATAATGTATTGCCAGCGGTAGGCGCTCAGTACGCTGGCCTTGATTTGCGCCGTTTCATCGAAACTGAACGATCGTGAAGCATTACTGATGAAGTAGTCGGCATCGGCTGCCGCTTGTGCCTGCAGGATTGCGTCGACGGCCGCCACCAGCGCAATCAGGTCATTCACTGCCTGGTCGCGCTCGGGCGGGGTGAGTTTCGCGTGCTCGTCCCGCCACTCCAGTTCATCGAGTACGACGTGCCGGCTTTCATCCTTCCAGTGAAACTTGAAGACATCCTTGAACAACGGGCACAGGTCCTCGCGCGGGGCGATGCTTTGCACGTAGTGCGCCTGAACGAACAGCTCGATATGACAGGTCAGCGCCAGCACCGACCAGGTACTGGCCGCCAGTACCGCGCGCGCCACCTCGTTTGGATCGGCAACCTGACGATATCCCGCTGGCAATCTGGAACTCATCATCGTCTCCATGCGCCGGAACAGTTCCTGATGCTTGATCTCGTCGTTGGAAAAACGCACCAGCGCTTCAAGCGCCAGTTGATTGTCAAATACATGGGCGCGACCCTGATCGAGCATCTTGGCACTGATGAAACGCTCGACCAGGCCAAAGATGTACGCATAGGTCCGGCCCTGGACCTGACTGAGCAGGCGCGCCTCGGCCCCATCGAGAAAGGTCAGGCGGTCGACCTGCGACAGTCCGTCGGGGAGGAATTTGCGCGAGAAGTCGAAACGGCGGTCCTGGAGCAGATCGCGATCGATCTGCCATTCGGTCTTTTTCGAAGATCTGACCATTTGCGCATAACGGGCGGTGTTGCCTGTCGCTGAGCCGGGTAGAGTAACGACGCTGTTCATATGGATCTCCTGCTGCCCTGGTTGAGTTGGAATAGGGCAATTTCGGGTGACGTCGGAGCCAATGACCTCAGGTGAAACCTCTGGGGACAATCTCGATCGCTGAGTCCGCGTTGGTGCTAATCTAGGCGTCGCAGTTCGGGCGGTGAATGACCGGTGCGCCTGAAAACCTGCTCCGGACTCCGGAAAGGAGGGCGGTCAAGTGTTGGATGCGCTTTCTGATGTCTTGCGTGTGATTCGGCTGTCGGGAGGGGTCTTCCTCGAGGCGGAGCTCACTGCGCCCTGGTGCATCAATGGCAGAATCTCGGCGGATGATTGCAAGCCGTTCCTGGCGGCACCTCGACACATCATTGCGTCGCACTTTGTCGCCTCTGGGCGCATGCAAATTCAAATCGGCGGTGGTGCCGCCATCGAGGTAGGGGCAGGCGAACTCGTTCTGCTTCCCCGCAACGACGCCCATTCCTTTGGCAGCGACCTGAGCATTGCGCCCATGCCGGCCAGAGAAGTCATCCAGCCGCCAGAAGTCGGCGGCATTTCACGGATCAAGTACGGCGGGGGCGGCGAGGCCACGCAGTTGCTGTGCGGGTTCCTCGGTTCGGAAACCCCCTTCAGTCCGCTGCTTTCGTCGCTGCCTTCCTTATTGAAACTGGACCTGCGGGCGACAGCTTCGGGCACCTGGATCGAAAGCTCATTCCGTTTTGCTGTCAGTGAAATCGCGGCGGGACGCGTCGGCTCGACAACGGTCATCGCCAAGCTATCGGAGCTGCTGTTCGTCGAAGCCGTCGGTCAGTATGTCGCCAGCCTTCCCGCTGAGCGGCGCGGGTGGCTGGCGGGTTTGCGCGATCCCCATATTGGGCGCGCACTGGCGCTACTGCATGCTCGTCCAACCGAGGGCTGGACGGCAGAAGCCCTGGCGCTTGAGGTGGGCATGTCGCGCTCGGTATTCGCCGAGCGTTTCACGGCATTGGTCGGACAGCCACCGATGCAATACCTGACGCTGTGGCGCATGCACGTGGCGGCTCAACACCTGCGCGAAGGCCGCGGCAATGTGGCGCAAATCGGCTTTGCCGTTGGCTACGACTCCGAAGCCGCGTTCAGTCGTGCATTCAAACGCCAGTTCGGCACATCCCCCGGCACCTGGCGCAGACAATCAGCATGAGAGGGGCCGGTGCCACCTCTGCATGTTTACCTGACCAGGCTTGACCCTTTGAACTCAAGGAAGCCGAGGCAATTCTGCCCGAGCCTGGCTGGCTCGCAGCGTTCTGGAGACCTGGGCTTGAATCTCGTAGGCAGGCGCCTCGACGGCATCGTAATCACGGGTATAACGAGTGGCAAACTCGCGATCGCCCCATTGCTGGTACTGCTGCACGTGCTTCAACTCATGCGCCCACAACGCGACATCGTTAAGTGCATCATCGGCATTTCGAAAGACGATGATGTCTATCAGGGTGACCGCACGTACATCGGGATTCTGCAGCATGGTATGTGCGGCGTTCAGCTCCACATCATCGCCGACCTTGTAGCGCGCCGAATCGAGCACTTGAATGTCATAGAAGGGTTCGAGCTGGGCCCGGATATTCAGCGGGATTGGCCGGATATCGCCCGTTGCCGCGGAGTTGCGCGATTGCACGATCCAGTTCTGTAATCCAGAGGCCGCCATCTGGTTCATGTCGTCGAAGATCGATCCAGCTTCCTCTTCGGAACCTGGAGCACAAAAACAAGCGACCATGCAGACCTGGGACTGCCCGGCCGGGCAGGCGAAAACCGAGGACGAGGTGCCTGCGCAAAAGAGCACGATCGCTAACCGGAAAACCTGACGCAAAAATACAGCTGACAATGGGTTCTCCCCTGGGCAATGGCGGTCGGCAGACGATACGTTGGGCGTCTCGCGCCCATTGTCCTGCCGCGTGTTGGACCGCTGCGACACCGTTCGATTCCCTGGGTTCCAGAGTATTTTCAACATTGCCTGAAAGGCCGTGCCTGGCCGAATGCAGCACATTTGCGCCGGAAACTGTAACGGGTGTGTAAAAAATCGGTTTTGCATGGGAACTTTACTTCGGAAATCGCTTCCATAGGCTGTCCTGGTGGCCACTCGACATGCCTGCCAGGCCAGGCATGGAGCAACTCCAAGGATATCTGGAAGTAACACACCATTCAGGGACTAAAGGACTTATCGAATGAACACTACAGATCAAGTGCAAGGCAGCAGCAAGTACAGCGCAAAATGGCAGGCGCGTTTTGCGTTCTTCGATGCTCATGGTGCGCCCAATGCACCGGGTTACAAACCGGCACTGCAGCAACTTCCCCTGAAACAGAAGATGAGCATCAACGCAAACATCATTGCGTTCTTCTTCGGGCCGATTTACCTGTTTGTGCTGGGACTGTGGAAAAAGAACCTGACGCTGATTGCGCTCATGGTTGCAATTTCCTTCGCTCTGGACGCGGTATACGCACTGGTCGACTTTGGCTACGCCAAGCAGGTCAACTTTGGCGTGGGCTTCGCTTTCAATCTGGTTTATGCCCTTTCGACCAACTACGCCTACTACCTCAAGGAACAAAAGGGCGAACAGGGATGGAACCCGTTTAAAGGCATGCGCTGGTAAACAATTCTGCAAACACAACTCAGGGTCATGACAAAACATGGCCCTGTAGTTGAGTCGGGATCGAGTGCGTTTTCCTTATGCGCGCTTTCACCTACTTGATTGGCCCCTCAAGTAAGGCTGTCTCATGAACCGGCGAAAGCCGGCTGATAACCAGGCGCTAACGTAACCCCAAAGACTGACGCAGCTGCGCCGGACTCACACCAAGGCGTTGCTTGAAGGTGGTCGCCATGTGCGCCTGGGAGTTGAAACCGCAGGCGTAGGCGATCTCCGTCAGGGTGGCGGTCGAATCGCGCATCAGGGCGCGGGCCTTGGCGAGACGTCGGTCGATCAGGTAACTGTGCGGGCTTTTACCGGTGGCGTTTTTGAAGGCCCGCATGAAATACCCTTCGGACAATCCAAGCAGGCCCGCCATCGCCGGTACGCTTAAAGGGCCTTCGAGGCCTGCATCGATGAACTCATCGAGCAAGCGCATCCGGCTGCCGGTTATCGAGCCAAGGGGTGCAGTCGACACCGCTTCGCTACCCGTCGCCCGCTCGGACAATGCCAGTGCCCAGGCTTCCCAATCGTCCTCCACGGAGGCCAGCAACAGCGCGGCGCGCATTCGCCACGCGAGGGCAGTGGCCTGTCGGTCGATGCGATTGTTGAAGGCACGATCCCCTACCAACGCCATACCGTCGGTGCGAATCACCCGCAGGTATTCACCGCCCTGGGGTGATTCGGACAACACGTCACACCCGACGGGGACAAACGCCAGGCCGTTGGGCACGGCATCGAAGGGGCGTATTCGGTCGCTGCCGATGGCGTGCAGGCCTCGCTGGCTGTCGAAGGCGAAGCCGATTCCCGCCTGGGTCGCGACATAGCGGGTCGCGTAGGCGCAACCGGGGAGCAATTCGATCGCCCAGGGGCCGGCCTCGATACGACGGACCGGTTCGGACAGCAGTGGTGGCGGCGGGCGATTTCGATGACTCATGGACACCATAGTAGTGAAGAGAGGGGACAAAAGTCAGGTCAGTTTTTTGAAAGCCGGAGTACTGCGCCGTTGTACAGACTGGGCAAAACCTCAGGGGGACCTCTCATGCACAGACTGACTCGCGAAGATATCGAACAAGCCGCTCGCCACGTTTACCAGGTCATGCCCGCCACCGCCCAGTACCCTTGGCCCTTGCTGGCTCAGCGGTTGGGTTGCACGGTGTGGGTCAAGCACGAAAATCACACGCCTACCGGCGCTTTCAAAGTGCGCGGCGGTATCACGTTCATGCACTGGCTCAAGCGCGAGCACCCGGGCGCGAGGGGCATTGTCAGCGCTACCCGCGGCAATCATGGCCAGAGCCTGGCGCTGGCGGCTAGCACACTGGGTTTGCAGGCGTTGATCGTCGTGCCGGAAGGTAACTCGGTAGAAAAGAACAACGCCATGCGCGGCTTTGGCGCTGAAGTGGTCGAGTATGGCCGCGATTTCGATGATGCCCGCGAAGAGGCTGCCCGCCTGGCGCAAGCGCATGACCTGTTCCTGGTTCCGCCGTTTCACACAGAATTGGTCAAAGGCGTCGCCACTTATGCGCTGGAGCTGTTCAATGCAGCGCCGGACCTGGACACCGTTTATGTACCGATTGGCTGTGGGTCGGGGATTTGCGGGGTGATCGCCGCCCGCGACGCGCTGGGCCTGGAAACAGAGGTGGTTGGCGTGGTTTCCACGGAGGCGGCGGCTGCACAGTTGTCGTTTGACGCTGGCGCGATATGCGAAACCGTCTCGGCCAACACCTTTGCCGACGGCCTGGCCGTGCGCAAGCCGATTCCCGAAGCCTTTGCCGTCTACGCGGCAGGTGCGGCGCGGATCGTATCGGTCAGCGATGAACAGATCGCCGAAGCCATGCGTGTGTATTACACCGATACCCATAACCTTGCCGAAGGGGCCGGTGCGTCGGCGTTGGCAGCGCTCATCTCGGAGCGTGAAGCCATGTCGGGAAAAAGGGTGGGGGTGATTCTGTCCGGTGGCAACGTCGACAGATCGGTGTATGCGCGAGTGATTGCGTGAAGGGGGCCATGACTCTGGTCACATAAATTTGAAATGCACGGCATTGCCCGACAGAATCACGCCCCGATCCGGCCGAAGGCGCCGGGCGTTCGTGGTGAAAAGGGGCCGCAGTTGAACGAACAGACATTGTCCATGCGCCTGGAGCGCGTGGCAGCACATGTGCCAGCCGGTGCGCGCCTGGCCGATATCGGTTCGGATCACGGCTACCTGCCGGTAGCATTGATGCGCCGGGGCGCCATCGCGGCGGCGGTGGCCGGCGAGGTGGCGTTGACGCCGTTCCACGCGGCCAACCGCACCGTTCGCGAGAACGGCCTGGACTCGCAAGTCACCGTGCGCCTGGCCAACGGCCTGGCGGCAATCGAGCCGGGAGATGGAATTACAGCAGTCAGCCTCTGCGGCATGGGCGGCGAAACCATCCGCGACATCCTCGACAGCGGCAAGGCGTACCTGAGCGGTCAGGAGCGCCTGATCCTGCAACCCAACGGTGGCGAGCAGCCACTGCGCCAATGGCTGATGGACAATGGCTACCGCATCCTCTGCGAGGAAGTGCTGCGGGAAAATCGATTCGACTACGAAATCATCGTCGCCGAGTGCGCCGGACCGGTGATCTACACCGCCCAAGAGCTGTACTTCGGCCCGTTGCAGATGCAGGCCCGCAGTCCGGCGTTCCTGGTCAAGTGGCAGCGCAAGTTGCGCCAGAAACAGAAGACCCTGAGCCACTTTGCCCAGGCGCAGCAGGCCGTGCCCGAGGAGACGGTGCAGGACATCGCGCGGCAGGCCCGGTGGATTACCGAGTTGCTGGCTTGAGCCAGGTCCGGGATTTGTACGAGTCTTCGCTTACTCGGGCGATGGATCGACCTTTTTCCCGGACCCATTGCCTTTGGCCTGACGGGCGCTGCGACGCAGTTCCTGTGGCGTGCGCCCCACGACTCGCACGAAGCTGCGAAGCATGTGGTCGGCATCGCCGAATCCGAAGCACCTGGCAATCTCTTCGAATGTCTGCAGGCCGTCCTCGACCAGTGGCCGCGCCGACTCGATACGCAGGCGCTCGATAGCTTTCGCCGGCGTCACCCCGACCGATGCCGCGAACACGCGGCCAAACTGGCGCACGCTCATATGTGCGACGTCTGCCAGGCGTTCGACCGACAGATCATCACGCAGATGATCGCGCACATAGCTCAACACCGTGCGGATCCGATCCGAGCCTGGGTCGAAATCCAGCAGCGAAGAGAACTGATACTGGCCACCGGGTCGCCGATAGTAGACGACCAGCATGCGCGCGACGGAGCGTGACACGTCCTTGCCCAGGTCCTGCTCGATCATCGCCAGGGCCATGTCGATGCCCGCTGACATGCCGGCGGACGTCCAGACATTCCCGTCTTCGGTCCAGATTCGATCTCCGTCCACGCGCAGTGACGGATAGCGTGCCTGCAATTGCGGCGCGTAGTTCCAGTGCGTGGTCGCGACACGACCGTCGAGCAGGCCGCTCTCGGCCAGCAGGAAGGCACCGGTGCAGACGCTGGCAGTGCGGCGAGCGCGCGGGGACATCTGCCGTATCGCCGCTGCCATCGGCAGCATCCTGTCATCGATCGGCGCGGTGGGGGCGCCGACGATGATCAGCGTGTCCAGGTGTTCGACCACCTGCAAGGCGTCGGTCGCGACTTGCAGTCCGCTCGAAGCGCTGATCAAACCGCCTTCAAGGGAAGCGACTGTGAATCGATAACCGGGAGGGCGCGCACGATTGGCGTTGGAGAAGGCTTCGAGCGGGCCACTCAGATCAAGCAATACGAAGCCCGGGTAGACCAGGAAGCATATGTGACGCTGCATGCACGGAACATCCAAAGTCTGATTGGGGCCATGGTACGCGCTTGCTGTCGGGAAGGTCACGGGGAGCATTGAGCTCAAGCGGCTCGTGCGAGGTGCCCGAACTAGTCGGCCGAAATCCAGGGATATATGTCCATTTCGTGCGGTCTTCTCGCCGTACCGTAAATGCACCACCCCCACATTGCGGACGTGCAACATGACCTTCAACCGAATTCATCCCGCCAGACTCATCTCCTGCGCCACCTTGCTGGGGGCGATCCTGATGGCGTCCGGCATCGGCGTCGCCGCCGAGAACCCTTACGCCGATCCAGCCAAACCGGCGCTGCCGGCCTCCACCTTTCAATGGGATGCCAGTCGAACCGCACTGGTCGTGATCGACCCACAGATCGACTTCATGAGCCCGGAGGGTGCTGGATGGTCAGTCTTCGGCCAGAGCGTTACCGAGCAGAACCTGGTGCCGAATCTGACCCGGCTGTTCACGGCGTTCAAACAGGCCGGAGCGACCGTAGCGATCTCGCCGCACTACTACTATCCCCACGATCATCAGTGGGAGTTTGAAGCGCCGGCGGAGAGCGTTCAGCACAAGCTGGGTATGTTCGACCGCAAGGGCGCCCTGACGCTGGATGGATTCCGCAATTCGGGTGCCGACTTCATGAAGGAGTTCAAACCCTTCATCGAAGACGGCAAGACCCTCGTCGCCTCACCGCACAAGTTGTATGGCCCGCAAAGCAACGACCTGATGCTGCAGTTGCGCAAGCAGCGGGTCGACAAAATCATCCTGGCCGGCATGGCGTCCAATCTGTGCGTCGAATCGCACCTTCGCGAGTTTCTGGAGCGCGGTTTCGAGGTGGTTGTCGTACGTGACGCCGTCGCTGGCCCGAAGCTGCCTGATGGCGACGGATACGGGAGCGCGCTGGTCAATTTCCGCTACATCGCCAACGGCCTGATGACCACCGACGAGGTCGTGAAAAAGCTGGAAGGGCGCTGATCTGCGGTATGACCCATCCGCTGAACAGACACGGGAGTCCTTGTGGCTCCCGTGCCCGCTGACTGACCCGGAATCACCCAAGAGCGAAGGATCCGCCTCATCACTCTTCCTCTCTGAGTGCATGGATCCGCCCTGATTTTTCTGCAGCTATCAGCGCGGCATGATCTTTCGCATTTTGATTGGCATAGGCGATGGAGAACTTGCCGACGGCCTGGTCGAAGGAGTCCAGCTTGCCCAGGTAGCCACTGATGAGCGCCGCATCCCCGGATTTGGCGTGGGCACGGGCGAGGGTATGACCACACCATTCGGCGTACATCTTCATCCGTGCGGCGGAAACGCCTTCGATGGGCGCTGACATTTTCATGTCCCGCAACTGGCGCACAAAGAAATGCCGGCCATTTTGCCCGCGTGTCCAGCCCAGAAAGATGTCGCTGGAGGACTGCATCAGTCGCTGTCCCGTGACCACACGCTGCCCCTGGTTCTCGTAGTCGCTGGTGCCTGCATAGGGTGCCAACACCGAGGGACAGGCTTCCTTGAATTGCAGGAGCAAGGGGTGGTTTTCCGCAGAAAAGAACAGCCCGACGAAACAATAGGTCCCCACGCTCCCGATCCCGACAGCTTTGACCGCAATGTCTTCGAGGCGATAACGATCGAAGAGCACGCGCCGTTCATGGGGTAGCGACAGTCGATAATCACGCAGAGCGATACGGACTCGCTGCTTGAAGCCCTTTTCATACACATGAAAAAGCAAGGGCGGCTGATCGATCAGTCGCCGCCGCCCGCCAACTTCGCTGCTGATCTTGGGATAGAGGTAATCACCGAGGCGCAACCTGGCCTTTGCGATCACTTGCTCGCGAATCTTCTTGATCTCGGCATTGGGCGCCATATCGATGATCGTTTGGGCATCCAGGCGGTCATACCAGACATCCAGCGGGCCCATTTTCGAGAATTTGCGCAGGCCCTCGCGGTAAGCGCAAGCGCATTTGACGGCAATGCACCGTGCTTCTTTATCGTTGAGTCGGTTATCGCGCGCGGCCACGGCAAAACTGATCGCCAGGCGTTTGACATCCCATTCCCAGGGGGCCGGGAGCGTTTCGTCGAAGTCGTTGATGTCAAAAATCAGGTTGCGCTCAGGTGTCGCGAACAACCCGAAGTTCATCAGGTGACAATCCCCGCAGGCCTGTACCTTTACGCCAGTGGTTGGGGTCGTGGCCAGGTCGTGCGCCATCAACCCTGCGGAGCCGCGTAAAAAGGTGAATGGACTGCGCAGCATGCGCCCGTAGCGCAGCGGCACCAGGTTGGGCAGTCGATAGCGGTTGGACTCTTCGAGGAGTGCGATAGGGTCGCGGTGTTTGCTCGGTGGTTTCCATTCGGCGTGAACCGAATGCGGCAGGCGTTCGCGTAGTTGCTCACCGGCAAACAGACGCTCCTTGCGCGAGAGAAAGACCGACTCGTCACCGGTGCCGTCCGACGATTTTGCCAAGCCGTCGGCAGATTTGCTTTTGCGGGGGGGCATGTCCACTCCTTTGCTCAACGAAGTCTGACTCGCTCGGGCACAGGATCTGGTAATGCGACTGTTCCATCAGCCCCCGGGGCGCGCGTGCACTGGCATCCTGGAATGTTGTCGAAGCTGTTTTTCAAGCGTAGCAGTTCCGATCCTGGATGCCGTATTGCCAGTACTGAATGTGCGCTCGATTCGAAGTGGTTTTCGGATGACTGCAGCGACTCGAACTTGCCGGTGACAGGTAGGAAATTGAACCGCTGGTCGGGTCTGGCGACGAAAGTTCAGCGCAAAAGCGGATTTTTTTTCGGCGTGGAACAAGAAACGATTCAGCGGCGTAGCGACGCGGGTTTCAGCCAAACAGGCAGGTGTCCCCAGGTGCTGGAAACGGTACCGTTTGTCGATGTTTTTGCTCAAAAATTGAACGATCGGGATATGCTGGGCTCTGATTTTCCAGCAGGCGAATCCTTCGGGACGCGCTGCACTCACTAGAAAAATGGACGTATACCTCATCTGCATTGAATGGAATGCACATGGGGATTTTTTTTACCTGAGACCTGGAGTGATAGTATGCCGTCATCACTGACTCGCTGGGCGAGTCGCTCTCTCTTGTAATACCAAATTTTTTAATTGCTTCAATCTTTGCCAACTTGACCTTGCAGGTGCGAATCAATAATTCGCATGCCTGGGGCATGGTCAATTTGCACTGCTGCTATAAGTGGAGATGTAGTCTTGGATATTAATACAATGATCGGCCTGATCGGCCAGAAAGAATCCATGGAGTTTTTGCGTTTAGGCGTTGTGTACGTTCATCTGTTGGCTTGCTGCGTAGCTATTGGCCTGGTGTTTGCCAGCGATGCGGCAATGGTAAAGGACTTGTTGAAAGGTCGCGTGTCGTCGGGTCACGACAATGAACATATGGCCAGTCTTCAGAAGTCTGTTGCCAATGCGTTGATATTCTTGTGGGTCACCGGAGCTGCGATTATAGGTATTGATTACCTTGAAAAAGGCATGACCTATTTTGCCAATCCGAAACTTCAAGCCAAAGTTATTATTGTATTGCTGCTGACGTTCAACGGCATGTTGTTGCACCGCTATGTATTGCCGGCAATGCTGAAGGCCGGTTCGCTGCTTGATCTCCAGATCAATGTGCGAATGTTTGCCCTGTTCTCTGGCGCACTGTCGGGCGTGTCCTGGCTGTATGCCGCCATGCTCGGTGTCGGTCGACCGCTGGCCTGGAAGTATTCGCTGACCGAGTTGCTGATGGCCTATCCGGTGTTGATCGTGCTCGGCTTTGCGATGATGGTGGCACTGACCCAGTGGGCGCGTAAGCGTAACGAAGCAACTCCGGTTCAAGAGACTTCGTGGCTGTTTGCGGGTATTCCTGCGCTGCGCTGAGCTGACGAGAGTCCGGGAAAGGACGGTTGAAACCGTCTGAACCTTTGAAACATCAGACCCCCTCCTTGTGAGGGGGTTTTTTGTGGTGCGCCAGGCATGGCGCGTTGCGCGCAAGCGCAACCAGCTTGGCTGTGGTGGCCTCGCTGGTGACTTGGAGGTGAAAGTCCTCTACACACCCGGCAAGGGGAAGTGTTAGCCAGAGGCAAGGGTGTCGCGGGCGACCGCGAATCTGAAGGAAGCCTTAGGCAAAATGCTGGCCTGACGAACAGGAAGCGGATGAGGCGGCGTAGCGGGGTAAGACGGCCCAAATCGTCAAAGCCCAATACTTGCACGGAGCGCTACGACGTAGATCCGACAGGCATAAGCAGGAAGGTCGCGCGAATTACCCTGGGAGATCTGCACGTTTGACCGTGTGTTACCGAGCGTCGTTAGGCGCCGGGATGAACGAGCAGAAGTCAGCCGAAGCCGTAGTAAGTGACGAATAACCCCGTCACCAAGGGCCGAACAGGTTATGCCGCCAGTAGGCGTCAGAGTCTCGTCGAATGTCGAAAAGCAGAAATTTCTCCGAGGGAGAACTGTGACCCCTAGTTCCGGACAGAATCCGCGGGCGACGGCTGGCAGTGCACAGGCATCGGCGGCGTCTGTGGCGTGGACGAAAGCGGAGCCGGACACGCTGATGGCACGGGTGCTTGCACCGGCCAACCTCAAGCGTGCGTATCACCGCGTGGTCAGCAACAAGGGTGCGCCGGGTGCCGATGGCATGACGGTCGACGAATTGGCGGGCTACGTGAAACAGTATTGGCCGACCCTCAAGGTCCGGTTGCTGGCCGATGAGTATCACCCGCAAGGTGTGCGTGCCGTCGACATTCCCAAACCCAAAGGCGGAACCCGCCAGTTGGGCATCCCCAGCGTCGTGGATCGCCTGATCCAGCAGGCGCTGCTGCAACAGCTCACGCCGATCTTTGATCCGCTGTTCTCGGACTACAGCTACGGTTTTCGTCCGGGCAGAAGCGCCCACCAAGCTATCGAAACAGCCCGCGGCCATGTAGCGGCGGGTTACCGCTGGTGCGTGGAGCTCGATCTGGAGAAGTTCTTTGATCGGGTCAACCACGATGTGTTGATGGCCCATGTGCAGCGTCAAGTTGAAGACAAACAGGTGCTCAGGCTCATTCGCCGTTATCTCGAGGCCGGCGTGATGTCGGGCGGGATCGCCAGCCGACGGCCGGAAGGGACACCGCAAGGCGGCCCGCTCTCGCCATTACTGTCGAACATCCTGCTCAACGAACTCGACCGTGAGCTGGAACGACGGGGTCACCGTTTCGTGCGTTATGCCGATGATGCGAACATTTATGTACGTAGTCAGCGGGCTGGCGAACGAGTGATGGTCAGCGTTGAGCAATTCCTGAACCGGCGCTTAAAACTGACCCTTAATCGGGAAAAGAGCCGCGTGGCGAGGCCTTGGGTCTGTGACTACCTGGGTTACGGGATGAGCTGGCACCAACAGCCGAAACTTCGGGTGGCGACCCTCAGTCTGCGGCGTCTGCGAGACAGACTCCGAGAGCTGATGCGCAACGCAGAAGGGCGCAAGCTGTCCAGTACGGTTGAGCGACTGAATCCTGTGCTGCGCGGCTGGAGCAGCTATTTCAAACTGAGCCAGAGCAAGCGGCCGCTGGAAGAGTTCGACGGCTGGATACGGCATAAGCTTCGTTGTGTCATTTGGCGCCAATGGAAGCAGCCCTTTACGAGGGTGCGCAACCTGATGCGTCTGGGGCTGAGCGAAGCGCGCGCCCGCAAATCCGCGCTCAATGGCCGAGGTCCATGGTGGAACTCGGGAGCATCGCATATGAATCAGGCGTTGCCGAAGAAGCTGTGGGATCGACTTGGACTGGTCTCGATACTGGATACGATCAACCGGCTTAGCCGTATAGCCTGAACCGCCGTATACGGAACCGTACGTACGGTGAGAGGACGGCGGATGTAAATCCGCCTCCTACTCGATCGTGCGGGTATCAGGAAGTCAAAAAAACCGGCTCGATTGGCCGGTTTTTTTTCGAGTGAAATACGTCCATTTCATTTCAGCGCCAAAGAATTGATCGTTGTGTGTGAAAGCGATCCGAAGCGCGTAACCAAAGGCCCAGACGGTGAGAACCCCATCATGCGTTCGGCAAGGGGGAGGGTAGCGGGGTTGACCTCGCGTCTACCGCTCATCGCCAAGGCATAAAACAGGCTTTGACATCATTGGGGCTTTGGTAGAATATTCATCCATCGCATACGATCTAATCGAAAGCGATAAGAAGTGACAACAACCCTTGCCGTTTGGAGACTCAGCCATGAACACCGGAAGCCGCCGCACAATCTTTATCTCGACCGCTCACGCTTCCCATGGCCAAAACGGCAACAACTGGATCATTGCACAGGCCAATTGATGAACGTTGTCTTTTTAAGTGTCACAAGTATCGTATGCGATAAGATCGTACGAAATATTAAATCCTGAGGAAATCCCCATGAGCAAGATCGAAAAAGTACTGGCAACCGGCAAAACCCACACCACTCACAGCGGTGTCGGCGGTCACAACGGCAACCTCGATATCGAACTGTCGTCTCCTGGTTCTGCCGAACCGGCCCACGTCTTTACCGCCACACAGCCACACCCGAAAGCCGAGCAACTGTTTGCCGGGGCCTGGTCTGCCTGTTACACCGCGGCAGTGGGGCTGGTGGCCCAGGAACGCAATATCGTGTTGCCGGGGGATATGGCCGTCGACATCGAAGTGGACCTGGGCCAGACTGGTCTGGCCTATTTCCTTCAGGCCCGACTGACCCTGCGAGTGCCAGGGCTGGCACACGATGTCGCGACCGAACTGGCACACATTGCCGATTCCATCTGCCCTTACTCCAAAGCCACACGCGGCAATATCGACGTTGCCCTGAACGTGATTACGGCGTGATGCGCGGATGCATCACAAAAATCGCATGCGATACAAGCGCATGCGAACATAACTCACTGTAATCCCGAGAGAACCATCATGAGCAAGATCGAAAAAGTACTGGCCAGCGGCAAAACCCACACCACTCATAACAGTGCAGGCAACACCTCGCGCGGCCATAACGGCAACCTCGACATCGTGCTGTCGTCCCCCGGCAGCGACACACCGGCACACGTGCTCACCGCTGTCCAGCCGCACCCAAAAGCCGAGCAACTGTTCGCCGGAGCGTGGTCGGCCTGCTACATCGCAGCGGTGGGGCTGGCCGCCCAACAGATGAAAGTGACACTGCCGACCGACACGGCCGTCGACATTGAAGTGGACCTGGGCCAGACCGGCGCGGCTTACTTCCTCCAGGCCCGACTGACCTTGCGGGTGCCGGGGCTGGACCAGGGAGTGGCGACCGAGTTGGCCCACAGCGCCGATGCAATCTGCCCTTACTCCAAGGCCACACGCGGCAACATTGATGTCGACATCAACGTCCTGACTGCATAACCCACTGCACGGCCGGCTCACCGGGGATCTTCCCGGTGAGCCGGCCGTCGGTGTTTATGCGCACTACCGATACCATCGCGTACGACGTATAGTTTCAGCCTCACCAGATCGGCCCAAGAGAACGTCCATGAAAAACACCGACAAGACATCCGCCCTGGATCTCAAACTCTCCGAGTTCCTGTGTTTTGCGGTCTATTCCACCAACCTGGCCTTCGGCAAGGCCTACAAGCCGATGCTCGAACGGCTCGGCCTGACCTATACGCAATACATCACCCTGGTTGCTCTGTGGGAGGAAGACAACCAGACCGTTGGCAGCCTCGGCGAAAAGCTGTTTCTCGAATCCAATACCCTTACGCCGATCCTGAAGAAGCTGGAAGCGATGGGTTATCTGCTGCGCCAGCGCGACCCGGAAGACGAACGCCAGGTGCGGATCAGTCTCACCAAAGAGGGGCGAAAACTGCGCGAAGGCCTGACCGAAGACGGCTTCCCGCAAACCGGACTTGATCCCGACGACTTTGTGCAGATGCAGAAGGCGATTGTGAAGTTACGGGGCAGTCTCATCCGGTCGACCAAAGACAGAGAGTAAGTCGTACCCAATAAAGCGAGAGGCCCCGGATTTGCGAGATGCACTACGCGCAGAAACCCTTCTTTATTCTGCAACCTGCAGAACCATCTTCACTTTGGCGTTGCCACTCTGCAGCAGATCGTGGGCTTTTGCTGCCTGTTCCAGCGGCAGCACTTCAATGCGTGGTGGCTGGACCCGGGCGCTTGCCAGCAAGGCGGCGATTTTGCCCAAAGGCGCACCGCTGGGCATTTTGCTGTAGGTCACCGCAGTACGCAGGCCACGCTGTGCTGCGCCAACGTGATCCGGGCCGGTATCTCCCTCGGCCAGCGTCAGTATCGAGACCAGCATGCCACCCGGCCGCAGCAGGTCCAGACCGTCAGGCAAACTCCCGCACCCGACGCAATCGAGTATCAGGTCCACTCCGTCGGCAGACCACTGGCGGATGGCGGCAAGAATATTCTGTGTGCGGTAGTCAATGCTCAGTTCACACCCCAGGGACTCGACGTAGCTGCGATTAGTGGCGCCACAGGTCGCTGCGACCTGCGCTCCAGCGTCTTTCGCGAACTGGATCGCGAAGTTGCCGACGGCACCGCCACCGCCGTGGATCAATACCCTTTGACCTTTTTCCAGGCCGCCATCCTCGAACAACCCGGCCCAGGCCGCCAAGGCGGGCGTCGGCACTGCCGCCGCCTGGGCGAAGTCGAGGCTTTCGGGCATCTGCACCACCGAGTCCCGGGAAACACAGACGAACTCGGCATAGGATCCCCACTTTCCGGCTCCGACATCACTCTGGGCAAAAACCCGTGTGCCCTCGGGAAAGCCTGAAACCCCTTCACCGGTTTGCGCGACTGTCCCGGCCAGGTCGAAGCCCAGGACAAAAGGAAAGTTATAGGTGATGAAGTGGCTGAGATTGCCTTGGCGACATTTCCAGTCCGCCGGATTGACGCCTGCGCAATGGACACGAATCAATACTTCTCCCGGCCCTGGCTCGGGCCGCTGGACTCGGGACAGCTGCAAAACCTCGGAACCGCCCAGGCGATCTATCACTATGGCGCGCATCGTTGTTCCTCTCTCTGGAGTCGTTTTATAAAATAGGGTGGTGGGGCCGCGACGTTGTGATGCACCAGTCATTGCAATGCCTTTCTATTAACAGGCAGCATCAGGAGGCTGGTTGTCTGCGCGCAGAAAGCATGGGCAATCGCTTCCACGGTCCATTCGGGAAACTCCGGATCGAACCAGCGATCGACCCAAGCCCAATGGAACGGATGGGTCAGGTACTCACCCAACAGCCCCTCGACGCCGGCGAACTCCTGCTGCCAGACGTGCGTCCAGGTGCTGTCCGAGCAAACGCGGCTCAACTGCCAGTTGCCGATGCTCGCGATGTATGCCGGCATGCGCAGCAGGTCACGTTCCAGCGCCACTACAAGTGCTGGGTCCTGCTCCGGGCGGACGCGCAGCAACAAGGTGCGCCAGATACCGTTTTCCAGGCCCACGGCACGCTGGCCACCGCCAATTCGCTGGTACGCCAGGCGGTCGACGCGTGCAAGGGCAGGCAAGCGTGCCAGGCTTTCGGCGGTGTTCGCCTGGTGGGTGTCGCTGATAAAGGACAAGTCCAGGGTGAAGTCGCCTGCGCCCCAGCTGCCTTCAAGGTTGCGGCCCAGCTGGAAGTGGCTGAGGCCGGGCAGGTTTTTCAGGTGTTGCCGCAGTTCATCCTGCAGCGCCTCGGGCGCGACACCGGGGTTGAGGTAAAGCTGCACGGTTTCATTCCACATGCTGCGCCACCTCTGGGCTGGCCAACGGTTGATCGGCATCGCCCAACACATGCCGCTGACGATGCAAACTGAGCTTGTCCACGTCGGCCCAGAACGCCAGCACTTCGGCGCCGGCGCCCAGGCGCATGCCGTAGTAGCCCCACACGTCGGGCACTTGCCACAGCAACCAGAGCCGGTTGCGCTCGCCAGGCACGGCAACGGGGGGCGAAACCCAGCGTTGCAGCAACGTCAGCCCGCGGGGGCCTGCAGTGGGCAGGTAGCGCTGGTCCAGCAAGGTCAGCAATGCGGGCAGTTGTTCGGCGTCGAGGAGGATTTCGTCGAGTATCTGGATCATGGCTTGCCTGTACTGTGATCCGGCGTCAGGCTGACATGAGCCGGCAAACGGGTGATGGCGAAAGTCATTTTTTGCGCGCTCCGATGATTCGTTTGGGTCGGACGCCATTAATCCACACGTTTTTTTGCAGCACCGTCACCGGATCAATCAGTAACCGCTACTGCACCGATCAATATGAGAATTGGACGATGGTTTTGCGATCACCACAGGCCGTTCGGGTACCCCATGGGCTGAGCACTCGATTGCTCGACGAATTGCAGCGCAATAGCCTGCCCGGCGCCGGCAAGCGCGGCGCAGACCGCGCGCTCTCGGCCGATGGCTTCGTGAAGCTGTTTCGTGAGGCCATCGAGCAGCTGGAAGCCCAGGTGGCCAAGGGTGAGAGTCATCCACCGATGCGCAAGCAGGAAGTGGACCTGATGTGCCGCTGCCTGCTCAGTTGCAGCACCCTCGGCGAGGCCATCGATTGCGCCGCCGAATTCTGCGCAATGCTGCAGCCCCGTGCCGGCAAGCTGAGCCTGGAGAGGCGCGGCGAACAGGCCGTTTTCCACATGGACTCCCTACGGCGAAAACGCAGCTCGGCCGCCTGCCTGGTCGATCTGACCGGGCTGTTTTGCTACTTGCAACTGTTCGCCTGGCTGACGGGCAAGACTCTGCAGGTGGACAGCGTGTTTCTGGCCCATCCCAAGCGCGAAGATGCCATGCCGTTTCTCGGCCTGTTCGACGCGCCGGTCGCGGTCGGCAAACGCACCTACGGCTTCAGCTTCGAGGCCGGCCTGCTCACGCGCCCGGTGATCCGCCAGCCTGTCGAGCTGGCCGCGTTCCTGGTGGACTTTCCCTTTCGCCTGGTTGGCGCCGCACCGAGCGTGGTGTCTGTCACGCAACAGGTTCGCGGGTTTATCGAAGCTGCGCTGAGCCACGCGCAGGCGTTGCCGACACTGGGCGAGATTGCCACGGCGCTGGGCTTCAGCGAGCCTACCCTGCGCCGCCATCTGGCGGCCGAAGGTGCCAGCTACCAGCAACTGCGCAGGCTGTGCCTGTGCGAGTCGGCACAGCGCTGCTTGCGCGACACCGACTGGACCATCAGCCGGATTGCCGACCATCTGGGCTTCAGCAGCGAGGCGGCATTTCGCCGTGCCTTCCAGGATTGGACCGGTCAAGCCCCCAGCCGTTATCGCGCGAATACCAACAGCGCCTAGCCGAAGCTATCGTCTAAATGGACGATGGCTGCCCCTGCGCAGCGCGGCTCTACTGGTGTCAATCGAACAGGCATCAGGAGCAGCAGGTATGGGCAGTGAACAGCAATGCCGTGCGCCGGTCAGCAACCGGCAAACCCCGGTCGAGCTGAACATCGGTGCCGCACCGGGGGCCCGGTGCGGCCAATCGCGAACCTGGCTGGGCCTGTGTCTGGTTGGCATGGTGGCCGTGGGTTCGGTCGCCTCGTTTCTGCCGCGACCCACCCCGACAGTGGCGCCGACCCGTGTGCAACCCCAGCAGATGCTGATCAACGGCGTGGCTCAAGCGGGTGCCAACCTGGTGGCTGCCGGCGAGTTGGGCCACTTGTTCGTCAGCCGGGATGCAGGCCGGCAATGGGACGAGGCCACCGTCAGCCCGCCGCGTGGCTCGACCCTGACGCATGCGTTCGTTGCCAGCAAGACCCTGGCCCTGGCGGTCGGACACGACAGCTGGATCTTGCGCAGTGAGGACGACGGGCAAACCTGGAAAGAAGCGAATTTCGACGGTGAAGCCGGCAATGCCTTGATGAGCGTCTGGGGAAACCCCGCCGGTCCGTTCTTCGCCATTGGCAGTTTTGGCGATTTCCGTCTTTCGACCGACCAGGGCCGAACCTGGCAAAAGCGCAACGTCGGACTTGGGGATCGGCATCTGTATGGCGTGGCCGGCAGCGGTCCCGACAGGATGATGCTGGTCGGCGAAAGCGGCCTGGCCGCGCGCTCCACCGATGGTGGGCAGAACTGGACCCGCCTGAGCGGTTTTTACACGGGCAGCCTGTTCGGCCTGGTTGCCTTGTCGGGCAACGACTGGCTGGCCTATGGCATGCGCGGCAAGGTGTTTCGCAGCAGCGATTTTGGTCAGTCCTGGACAGCGATCGAGTCGGGCACGGAACGGGCGCTATACGGCGGCACGCTGACCCGCGATGGCCAGGTGGTGCTGGTCGGGGAGGGTGGCGTGGTCATCGTTTCAGCCGATCGCGGTGAATCCTTCCAGTTGCTGCACGCCGGTGGCGGGCCCAGTTTCTCCAGTGTGGGCCAGACCGCTGACGGGCGCCTGATCTACACCGGGCAGCAGGGTATCACCTTCGAAAACCTCCCCTTGGCAACGTCGAATCACTGACGGATGCGAGCACTCTAATGAATAACAATAAAACGCTGCTGGTCGACCGTTGCGCCGACCTTTTGATGGCTCACCGACGTTGGTTGCTGCCGCTGTTCGTCGTCCTGACCGTGGTGTTCGCCGGCACGGCAACACGGATCAAGCTCGATCCCGGGTTCTACAAAATGATCCCCCTGCAACACCCTTACATGCAGACATTCGTCCAGTACCTGGATGCGTTTCCGGGGGCCAACCGGGTGTTGTTCAACCTGCGCTGGAAGGGCGAGGGTGACATCTACAACCCGGTGTTCCTCAAGGCGCTGCATGCGGCAAGCGATGAGGTGTTTTTCATCCCGGGGGTCGAGCGTACCCGGGTGTCGTCCCTGTTCACTCCGGACACCCGCTATGTCGAAGTGACCGAGCAGGGCTTCTACGGCGACGTGGTGGTACCCGCGCGTTTCAACGGCAGCCCGGCGGACCTGGACGTGGTGCGACGCAACGTAGCGCGATCCGGGGTGATCGGCCGGCTGGTGCAGAACGATTTGAAGGGCGCCCTGATACGTGCCGATCTGCAGGAAATCAATCCGCAAACCGGGCGCAAGGTGGATTACGCCGAAGTCGCCGCAGCCCTGGACAAGATCCGGGACAAGTACGCCAGCGAGCAGATCGAGGTAAACGTCATCGGTTTTCCGGTACTGATCGGCGACATCATCAGCGGCCTGTCCAGCGTCTTCACCTTCTTCCTGGTGGCCTTTGTCATCACCACGGTGTTGCTGTTTTTCTACTGTCGCTCCCTGCGCTTGACCCTGCTGGCGCTGACCGTGGCGCTGCTGCCAGTGGTCTGGTTGCTCGGGTTGCTGCCATTGATCGGCTTTGGCATCGATCCGATGTCGATCCTGGTGCCGTTCCTGATCTTTTCCATCGGTGTTTCTCATGCCGTACAGATGACCAACGCCTGGAAACTTGAAGTGTTGGCCGGTGCCGATTCGCTGACGGCAGCCCACAGCTGCTTCCGCCGTATCTTCGTGCCCGGCGCCCTGGCGTTGCTGGCCAACGCCTTGGGATTTGCGGTGATCATGCGCATTCAGATCGACAGCGTCCGTGAGTTGGGGATCATGGCGTGCCTGGGCGTGTTGCTGATGATCGTCACCAACAAGATGCTGCTGCCGATCCTGCTGTCGAACATGCGCCTGGAAGATTCCGCGCGGCGTGCCAGGGTTACCGCGGGCGGGCGCCATCCGTTCTGGTGGGCGCTGTCCACTGTGACCCGACCGGGGCCGGCGCTTTTGGTGATCGGTGTGTCCCTGTGCCTGTTGGCGGTGGGCATTGTCGAGTCGCGCAAACTGGTGGTCGGGGACATCGGCAGCGGCGCACCGGAATTGCGCGACGGCTCGCGGTACAACGTCGACAGCCACAGCATCGTCGACCGCTACGCGATTGGCGTGGACGTGCTGACGGTGGTGGTCGAAGCGAAACAATTCGCTGGCGATGACGCCTGCCTGCACTACGACGTGATGAACGCCGTGGACAAGTTCGCCACCTTTTTGCGCGGTGTGCCGGGTGTGCAGTCAGTGGTCAGTGTGCCGGACCTGGCCAAGGTCGGCATCACCGCCAACAACGAAGGCAATCCGCGCTGGTCGGCCTTGCCACGCAGCAGCCAGGCCCTGCAACAAGGTGCCGAGGCCTACAACCCGGACATGGGCATGAACACCCAGGGTTGTTCGGCCATGCAGGTGTTGATCTACACCCGGAACCACGAGGGCGCGACACTTGGCCACCTGACCCGGGAGATCAAGCGCTACATCGCCCTGCAAGCGCACGATGATGCCGCTACGGGATTTCGCGTCGACCAGGCCTTCCAACTGGCGGGCGGCAACGCCGGGGTGATGGCGGCGACCAATGAAGCCGTCGAAAAAGCTGAAGTCGAAATGCTCGTAGCGATCTTCAGTGCAATCACCCTGATGTGCTTTTTGACCTTTCGCTCCTGGAAGGCGGTGTTGTGCATCATTGCGCCGCTGGCGGTGGTATCGGTGCTGTGCAATGCCTTGATGGCCCTGTTGGGGATCGGTCTGAAAGTGGCGACGCTACCTGTGGTAGCCCTGGGCGTCGGGGTAGGGGTGGACTACGGGATCTATCTGTTCGAACGGGTCGAACATCAGCTCGAACGGGCAGGGCAGGATTTGCGCACGGCCTTTTATGAAGCCTTTCGCCAGCGTGGCACTGCCGCGGTGTTCACTGCTGTGACCATGTCGATTGGCGTGGCGACCTGGGCCTTTTCCCCCCTCAAGTTTCAAGCGGACATGGGCCTGCTGTTGGCCTTCATGTTCCTGGTCAATGTGTTTGCGGCGGTGCTGTTGCTACCGGCGTTGGCCTGTTGGCTGAACGTGGGCCGCCGGCACACGGCTTCTGCTGCACGGACACGAACACCCGTCGCTCGCTAGCCGGGCGACACGCTACAAAAAACCTCCTCCGACAACACCTTTTTCCGGTAGCGCAATGGCGTCCTGACCGTGGGCGTCGCTGCGCCAAAAAAAAGCAGATCACGGTTGATACAGGACAACAACAACTCACAAGAATGTCCCAGTGGAGCTGTCTAGATGAACGATACAAAACCTGAGAACAGGCGTCGCATGCTGTCGCGCCGTTTCAAACTGAGCTGCGTGACGTGTGCCTTGACCACGTTTGCGTTGCCATCCGTACAGGCAGGAACATTCGAGTTTGGTGACGGGATCGAAGCGGATTACCTCACGACGCTTAACTATGCCCTCAACACCCGGACGCAAAAGCAGTCCGACAAGCTGCTGGGCAACATCAACGGTGATGACGGAGATCGCAACTTTGACCGCGGCAACTTCTTCAACAATCGCGTCAGCGCCCTTGGCGAACTGAACATTCACAAGGGTGACAATGGTGTCCTGCTGCGGGGCTCGACCTTCTACGATTTTGCCTACAACAGTTCCAACGACAACAACTCGGCCGCGACGATCAACAAACTGGGCGCGGTCGATCATTTCACCTCCCAGGCGCAAGATCGTAGCGGCACGCGCACACGCCTGCTCGACGCCTATGCCTACACGACCCAGACCGTCGGCGACAATGGCTACCTTGACCTGCGCCTGGGCAATCAAGTTGTCGCCTGGGGTGAAAGCCTCTACATCTCCGGCATCTCCGGGGTGCAGGGCCCCGTCGATGCCACCAAGACCAACATTCCAGGCACCGAGATCAAGGAAGTCCTGCTGCCAGAACTGCAAGCCTCCGGCAAGTTCACGATCAATGACTTGACCCTGCTTGGCTATACCCAATTCAAAAATCATCCTTATGAGTTGTCACCCGGAGGCGACTATTTTTCCTATGCCGACATGATCGGGCCGGGCTCTGATTTCATACGGTTGGCGCCCGGTGATCTCGCGACACTGGTCAGCAATGGTGGGGCGCTGACCCGAGGGCCGAGCGAAAATGCCCGTGATGGCGGGGAGTGGGGCGTCGGTGCTCGCTACAAGGTCACGCCGTTTACCGAAGTGGGGGTGTACCGCCTGCGCTACCACGATCGCACCCCCAGTGTGATCACCGATTTTGCGACGCTGAGCTATCACCTCAAATACTTTGAAGACATCGACCTGACCGGCGCCAGCCTCTCCACCCGGCTGGGCGACTGGCAGGTGTCCGGCGAGGTCAGCTACAAGGACGGCACGCCGCTGGTGACCAAAACCGGTGTCTCTCGCGGCAACGCCACTCAGGTGCAAGTGTCGGCGCTGAAAACCTGGGGTAATACCTGGATTTCACCTCAAGCGAGTTTTTCCGGCGAGCTTGGCGCGGTCCACGTCAACGACGTCGACGAGGGTGGACTCTCCAGTCTGGCCTACGATCGCAACGCCCAATTTGGCCAGTTCAACGTCACCCTGACGTACCCCAACGTTTTCGTGGGCTGGGACATGGACGTGCCCTTCACCTATGGCCGCTCCTTCAATCAGTCCGCTGTCAGCTCCTTTGGTTTCGGCGGAGACGGGGACTCACGCGCCAGCCTCGGTGGCGTGTTCAAGTACCTGAACAACTTCCAGGTGGGTGTGACCTACAACGCCTATCTCGGCTCGGCAGACCCGTTGGAAAAGCCGCTGGCCGACCGCGATTTCGTGGCGATTAACTTCAAATACAACTTATAAGATCCATCAGGAGAGCATGTGATGAAGGCTTCGATTTTCCGTGCAAGTCTGCTCGCTGTCGGTGTTCTGACCGCGTTGAGTCCATCGGCCTGGGCCAAGGTTTCTCCCGAAGAAGCGGCCAGGCTTGGGCACGAACTGACCTGCGCTGGCGCGGAACGTGCCGGTAATGCCGAGGGCACGATCCCGGCTTTTTCCGGCAAGTGGGTAGGCAAGCCCGACACCGTGAAATACGAGGGCACCGGGCATTTCTGGCCGAACCCTTACGCCGCCGAAAAACCGCTGTTCGACATTACCGCCAGGAACATGTCGCAGTACGCCGACAAGCTCACCGATGGCCAGAAGGCCTTGCTGACGAAGTACCCTGATACCTTCCACATCCCGGTCTACACCAGCCATCGCGATTTCGACTTTGCGCAGTGGGTGTGTACAGCGTTCAAGAAAAACGCGGTCACGGCACAACTGGTCGACGATGGATTGGGCCTGGCAGCGGTCACTGGATCAAGTCCGTTCCCTATCCCGAAAACCGGCCTGGAACTGTTGTGGAACATCAACAACACCGGTGCCCAGCCTTACACCACGGAAGTCACCACCCAGGAACTGGTTGTGTACCCGGATGGCAATCTGGCATGGGGTGAAACCCTGTCCAGATTCCTCGGGCTGCGCAGTGACCCCGGGGTCATGCGCGATACCGCCGATGCCGGCGCAAAGTACGGCAGGCTCAATGCACTGTCGCTGACCAAAACCATCCTGCCGCTGCGCGACAAGGGCAGCGTGAACGTCTCGCTGGAGTCCTTCAACTACAAGGAAAGCCCGCGTGACGTGTACCTCTACAACCCCGGAACACGACGGGTTCGACAGGCGCCTTCGTTTGGTTTTGACATGCCCTTGGGCGTCGGTGGTTTCCGGGTGGTGGACGAACACCACATGTTCAACGGCTCGCCTGAGCGCTACGACTGGAAGATCGTCGGCAAGAAGGAAATCTACATTCCCTGGAACGCCTACAGCACCAATCAGAGCGATGTGAAAATGGCTGACCTGGCCAAATACAAGGGCCACATCAATACCGACTACATGCGCTTTGAACTGCAACGTGTGTGGGTGCTGGAAGCCACGCTCAAGGAAGGCTTCCGTCATCAGTATTCCAAGCGCGTGTTTTACATCAACGAGGACACCTGGTCGGCGGTGATGACAGACCAGTACGACGGTCGCGGCCAGCTGTGGCGCACGGTGTTGGGCAACTGGATGTGGGCCTACGAAACACAAACGCCGTACTGGGGCATCGCCGCTCACCAGGACCTGATCTCCGGTGCCTACCTGATCGACAACGTGCCGAACGAACGGGGTGCGCCGTTGCTCAACGCCGGCAAGGACTGGACGCCGGCGATGTTCACCGCGGAAGCGGCGGCCCGGGCCGGACACTGATCTTCACGCAACAGCAAAGCCATCGGCTCGATACGGGGATGGCTTTGCACTCGACTTGATCCCAAGGAGTACCCATGACTCAAACATCTCTAAAACTGGCCGGGAAGGTTGCCCTGGTCACCGGTGCCAGCCGGGGTATCGGCCGCGCCATCGCCCAGCGTTTCACGGCAGAAGGGGCGACCGTGGTGGTGAGCGCACGCAGCCTTGAGCAGACGGCCAGCCTGCCGGGGACATTGGCCGAGACGGTCGAACTGATCAGGCGCTCCGGCGGCCAGGCCATTCCATTGGCGGCCGACCTGGAACTACCCGCCGAGCGCGACACCTTGGTCGCTCGCGCCGTTGCCGTCGCGGGCGGCCTGGATATCCTCGTCAACAACGCGGGTTTCGCCGAGTACTGCGACGTTGAAACGATGAAGTTCAGTGTGTTCGAGCGCACGCTCGATCATTATTTGCGGGTGCCATTCGCGCTGAGCCAGGCCGCAATACCCTTGATGCGGGCTCGGGGTGGCGGCTGGATTCTGAACCTGGGATCGGTTACAGCTCTGCCACCGCTGCGCCCCTATGGCGATTTCGAACGATTCGGCGGGATTTCCGTCTATGCCGCGGTCAAGGCGGCCATAAACCGCTTCACCCAGAGCCTGGCGGCTGAGCTTGAGGCCGACAATATTGCGGTGAACACCGTGGGGCCGAGCACCGCGATTCGTACCCCGGGTGGCGGGCGCTATATCCCCGACGACTACCCGACCGAGCCCGTCGAATACCTGGTGGAAAGCGCATTGGCGTTGTGCCATTTACCTGCTCGCGACCGAACCGGACTGATCACCCACAGCCTGCACTTTCCCCTGGTTCACGGGTTGCCGGTCTTCACCCTGGACGGCCGCGAGAGGCTGCCGGCGCCGGTCATTCCTGCATGGGCGCATCCGGCCATCGAACCGACAGGTGCATAAGTTAAGCAGGTTGCAGCGATGGAGTTGGCGGCCCAGGTGATGGTTCAGATCTGAGCGGCTCATTAAATCCGGGGGAGCAGTTCGGCTATCGGATGTTGTGCGGCGGTTGTACCGCAGGACTGGCCCTTGATCTGAATCTCCCCGCTTTCGGAGTGAACTCCCCCCGCTAGTGGGCGCGATTCCCCAGCAGGATTAGCGTCTGCATCAGCTCAGGCATTTCAAATTCCGAGCAATGTTTGCGGGGCGTTCAGGTATGTCGACAAATATTGTCACATCGATGGCAGGGTAATTGCTGAGCGAGGCTATCCCGTTCATGAAAGGTGTCGGGACGCCGTGGAGCTGCAAGTACCCCCATTGAGTGATTGATGTGACCGTCGGGTTGCATCACGAAATACCCCTGGCGACTCAATGGAAGTGCTGCGGTCATCCTCTGCAACTGTCCAGGGGAAGTCGTTATGAACCACTCCAAGGTAGTGCTGCTGCGCCGTCTGTTGTGCTTGCTGGTTTGCCTGCTGACGACCACGCTGGTTGCGGCAGACGAACCTCAGGGCAATGACAGTCAAAGTAACGATAAGTGGGTGGAGCCGGCGCGCTCCAGGCTCATGCATGTGATTGGCGGGATGCCGTTCTTTCCCCATCGGGCCAATACCACCGGCAACCTGGTCTTGAATGTGAAGGACTTCGACAATGCCCAGGTCTGTGGTGCTTGCCATACGGAGATCTACAGGCAGTGGCGTTCATCGATGATGTCCCAGGCCTGGGATGAACCCATCTATCGGGCCTTGCTCAAGCGTGCGAGTACGGCCACCGAGGGCAAGGTCGATAACTTCTGCACCGGCTGCCATACCCCGATCGGTCTCACGACCGGGCAGATCACTTCGCAAGTCAACCGCTCTTCGATTGAAGACAGTGCGAAGAATCATCCGATGCCCGGTGTCGATTGCGAGACCTGCCACAACATCAGTGCCCGCACGGGCCTCGATAACGGCGCCTATGTCCTGAGTCCTCGAGCGAACGGTAAACCGACCAAGTTCGGCCCGCGCAGGGATGCCGTTTCGCCTTATCACGACACCGTGTATTCCGCCCTGCACACGCGCTCGGACTTTTGCGGCACCTGCCACAACGTCACGCACCCCTTCAGCAGCGTGGCGGTGGAGCGCACCTATGACGAATGGCAGGAGAGCACCTACAGCCTCAACAATGTGACCTGCCAGAGCTGCCACATGCCGGGTTTTGCGGGCAAGGCCGCGATCATGGGGCCAGACCGCGAGTCGGTCGCCTCGCATTGGTTCAGCGGAGCCAATGCGATGATGCTCCAGCATCTCGGTCAGGAGGAGGGCGCGCAACGCGCACGGGACATGCTCGCGAGCGCCGGCGACATAAAGTTCGAGCAAGTGCCGGCAGCCATGACGCCCGGGCAATACACCTCGGTAGCGGTCAAAGTGACCAACGTCGGCGCCGGGCACAAGCTGCCGACCGGCTTTCCCGAGGGTCGGGAAATGTGGATCGATTTTCGGGTACAGGATGCCAATGGTCGCGAGATCTATCGCCTGGGTTCGATCAAGGACGGCAAGACCGAGGTCAACACGCGAAATTTCAAGGTGCACATCGGCGACAAGGATGGCAACCCGCTGGACGTCGAGGTCTGGAATGCCACGCAGATTCTCTCGGACAACCGCATTCTGCCCAAGGGCTACGATATCGGGGAGTTCTCCTTCCTGGTGCCGGCCGACGCCGTCGGGCCGCTGACCCTGATGGCCGATCTGAACTACTGGCCGTTTTCCCAGAAACTGGCCGACTATCTGCTCGGCAAGGATAAAGTGCAGGTGGAAATCACCCGGATGGCTAACGTCACGCAGAGCGTACCCCTGTCGACCGGATCCGAGACGGCGAAGCGGACGGTACCCGCGAAGTTGAAACTCGACGACGTTAGCGCCTACTACAAAGAATGAACATGTCATTACCGTCATCGAACAGGCAACGCGTCCCGGACAGCGACCGCATCCAGTAACTCGCGCTATTACCATGGCGAATTAGATCCCCAACGGCGCGGCCGCCGCGTCGTTGGGGGCAGCGATGACGGATCAGCGCGTATAGGGGCCTTGCAAGTTGACCTGGGTGCCAAGGAACCAGCCAAACCAGGAGGCGACACCGAGCCAGGGATCGGTCCGCGCCATGATGTCCATCAGGTTGACGTTCAGTGTGCCGGTGAGGTCCGTCATCATCGCCGGCGTCGGATAGCTTTTGATAATGCCACTGCTGCTCCAGATGATCGCGAACTCGTAATACGTCCCCTCGACATAGGTGCCCTCGGGCGCTTCGGGAATGGTGAGTGTCGAGTAAGAACTATATCCCGGGCCGTCGAGCGGATCGGAGCAGGCCCAGGCGATTGCCCAGAAGAGCGGCATCAGGTTCTGGTAGGCCTGCAACATCAGCCCGTTGGCCATGGCGGTTGCGGTGGAGCTGTCGTGGTCCGTTGTCGAGGAACCGCCGCTGTTGCCAGTGGGTATCGGGCGGTTGCCGTTGTCGGCGTAGATGTAGAAGTTCATCAGGCGCCCGTGGTCGCTGACGATGGCGGTGTAGAAGTGCAGCGGACGAGCAATGATCGGCTCTAAACATAAAATGCCGTGATAGCATTTTGAACTAAGAGTTTTATAGCTCGTCCATAAATTCCCGGTCTACGCTCGCAGCAGTAGCTCTTGATCAGGGGCAGAGCGCAGAGGTGAACGTATGGATGCGGCAGTAGGTGAAAATGCAGATACCGTCGCAGAACTGCCGCCTGAGGCAGACATGGGGTAGTAGCCGTAGAACGGTTGGGTTACCACGCGGAGTGTGGGAACCAACAGCGCAGCTCGCGGTTATGGCTGCCCCTTCGGCGAGGAAAACACCAGGTAGCCATCCTCGACTTTGCCGAAGCGCAACAGGACGAGGTCGAGGACGTAGTTCTGGTACAGCTTCCACGGTGCGCGGTCGCCCTGGCTGGGGAGCTTGTGCGCTACGCGCTGGATGTAGCCGGAGTTCAGGTTGAGGAAGGGGGCTGTCTTGACCTCGCCGGTGGTGTTGCACGGCGTGCACTGGCGCATGCTGATGGCGTCCATGTGGTTGATCAGGCGGCAGAAGTATTCGCTGGAGAGGTCGGTCTTGAGCGTCCAGCTGGCGTTGGTGTAGCCGAGCACCACTGCGGCGTTGGGCAGGTCGCGCAGCATGATGCCGCGGTAGCCCATGCTCTGCGCGGCATCGAAGGGTTTGCCGTCCACCGCCACTTGCATACCGCCGAACAACACCAGGTCCAGGCCGGTGGCAGTGATGATGACGTCGGCTTCGAGCATTTGGCCAGACTTCAAGCGGATGCCGGTTTCGGTAAAGGTGTCAATATGGTCGGTAACCACCGAAGCCTTGCCTTGGCGCAATACCTTGAACAGGTCGCCGTCGGGCACCGCGCAGACGCGTTCGTCCCACGGTTTATAGCTCGGGCTGAAATGGCGCATGTCGAAACCCTGGCCGAGTTGGCGCCGGGCCTTGTCCAGCAGCGCCTTGCGTACCTGGTCGGGGAAGGCTTTGGAGAGGTAGAAAAAGACCATCTGCAGGGCCACGTTGCGCCCGCGCGCCAAGCGGTAAACCCATTTTTCCGGCAGGAAGCGCCGCAGGACGTTGGAGACCGCGTCTTCCTTGGGCAGGTTGATCACGTAGGAGGGCGAGCGTTGCAGCATGGTGACGTGCCTGGCCTTGTCGGTCATCGCCGGCACCAGGGTGACGGCGGTGGCGCCGCTGCCGATCACCACCACTTTTTTGCCGGTGTAATCGAAATTCTCGGGCCACAGCTGGGGATGGATCAGTTCGCCCTTGAACTGTTCGCGGCCGGGGAAATCGGGGGTGTAGCCGGCTTCGTAGCGGTAGTAGCCGGTACACATCAGCAGGTGCTGGCAGCTGAGCCGCAGCGGCTCTGGCTCGTCGCCGCGCTGCACTTCCAGGGTCCAGGTCGCGCTGTCGGTGCACCAGTCGGCCTTGAGCACTTTGTGCTGGTAACGGATTTTGCGGTCGATGCCGTTTTCCCGCGCCGTTTGCTCGATATAGCTGCGGATCGACGGGCCGTCGGCGATGGCCTGCGGGTCGCTCCAGGGCTTGAAGTTGTAGCCGAGGGTGTACATGTCCGAGTCGGAGCGGATGCCCGGGTAGCGGAACAGGTCCCAGGTGCCGCCGAGAGCGGAACGCCCTTCGAGGACGGCGAAGCTCTTGCCGGAGCACTGCTGCATCAAGTGGTAGGCAGCACCGACGCCGGACAGGCCGGCGCCGATGATCAGTACGTCCAGATGTTCAACAAACATGGGGGTTCCTCGGTCGATGGGCCTGGGTGCGATCCATGGATTCAAGACCACAAGCCCGATACCTGCCAGATTCGCCGCAAGTAGTATGTTCGGCACACTTGTCCACCCGTTTTAATTCGATCTGAGCATTCATTTGCATTCGTTCTGACCGCCCGATTGCATCGGGTTTGACCAGCACGCGTTGTAACCATGATGGGCTGAGAACGGCCATATCCGGTCGCTCGTGACTGCCCACAGTCTACCCGTTGCAGGCAGTCGGCTAGCTTAGAATAAATTTGCTCCCTTCCTCGCGGATGGGGATTATCCACGCTGAGTCGAAGCAGATCCGCCTCATCACCCACCGTGAGAGCCAAATCTTTTCTTGTGAGTAAAGTCGAAGTAACGAGCAGCACAGTGACAGCACCGGACAAGGCAATTACAATTTGATTAACATCTAGCGACTTGAGCGATTGAATACCCCATGGAAAGCAAGACTGCACGCCTCACTGTGCTCATTGATCCCGTCAAGAAAAAAGCCTTCGAGGAACTCTGTGCAGCACAAGACCTGACGCCTTCTCAGGTGGTCCGTCAACTGATTCGTGACTACCTGGACACCCACGGTGCCACCTATTCGACCAAAAGTAAGCATGCCGCCAGTACCAAGTCATAACCTGACACGGGCAGCAAGCCTCTAAAGGGTCGACGGACTCTCTGCGAGGCTGACCGCTTTAGCCAGCGCGGTGTTGAAGTCGGCGTGGTAATGCTCCGTGCCGATTTCTTGCAAGATACCCACCCTATCGAGCTTGTTGAGCACCTTCGTGTTCGCTTCGCAGAGTTTCACCACGATATTGCGCTTGTGCAGTTGCTGAATGACCTCCTCCAGCACCTGCAAGCCAGTGATATCCATAAACGGTACACGCTTCAAGCGAATAATCAGCAGACGTGGATCGGTATGGGTCTGTGCCAAGACTCGCTCGAAGGTCTCAGCCGCGCCAAAGAACAATGGCCCTTCAATCGTATAGATCAATGTCCCTGGCGGCAGGCGAGTGTGCCCATTGGCCCTCAGCTCTTCTTCAAGCTCGTGCTCGATTACCTGTTGCACCTCCACAGATGAGGCCATGCGGCGCATGAAGTGCAGCATCGCAAGAATGACACCGATATTCACGGCGATCACCAGGTCACTGAACACTGTGAGGCTGAAAGTGATGAGCAGAATAGCTACGTCTGCGCGTGGGGCCCGCTGGACCATGCGTTTGAAGTGCTTCAACTCGCTCATGTTGTACGCGACCACGAAAAGAATGGCGGCCAGAGCGCACAGTGGGATGTTTGAGGCCAGAGGTGCCAGAAACAGAATAATAAGCACCAACGTGACCGCGTGCGTAATGCCGGCCAGCGGGCTCGTGCCGCCGTTACGGATATTGGTTGCAGTACGGGCAATGGCTCCGGTAGCTGCAAAGCCACCAAACAATGGCGTGACCAGATTAGCCACTCCCTGACCGATCAGTTCCTGATTGGAATCGTGCTTAGTGCCCGCCATGCCATCGGCCACCATTGCGGACAGCAGCGATTCGATTGCTCCTAGCATGGCGATAGTGAACGCCGGACCAATCAAATCGATGACGCGAGACAACGTGATTTCAGGCAGGCTCAACGTTGGAAGGCCTTGAGGTATGCCCCCAAATGCACTGCCAATCGTGGCTACCCCCTCGAAATGAAAGGTTGACTGTATCGCTGTAGCTACCGCCATTGCGACTAATGGGCCAGGTACCCGTTTGAGTCCGGGAATTTTGGACGCGGTGATGACCAGGAAAAGACTAAGAACAGCCAGCAGGGTTGTGGCCATATGAAGATCCGGGAGCGCCTGGAGCAAATGCCAGAACTTTTCATGGAAATGCTCTCCACTGATCTTCGGTAAACCGAAAAAGTCTTTCCACTGTCCGACCCAGATGATCACGCCGATGCCTGCGGTGAATCCGACGATCACCGGATCGGGGATAAACTTGATGATTGCACCGAGCCGGGCCATCCCCAGCAATAACAACATGGCACCTGCCATCATCGTGGCGATTTGCAGACCGTCAACACCATGCTCGGCCGTGACTCCCGCCAGAATCACGATGAACGCACCTGTCGGCCCGGCAATCTGCAAGCGGCTTCCCCCAAAGAGCGAAACCAGCAGGCCACCGATGATTGCGGTGTAGATGCCTTGCTCAGGTTTGACGCCAGATGCAATGGCAAACGCCATTGCTAGAGGGAGCGCCACGACCCCGACGATCACGCCAGACACCAAATTGCGGAGCCAATGCTCTCGCCCCAACAACCCCGCCTTCCATGCCTCACCTATCGCAATCATGGCTAGCTCCTCAGTGGATGCATGTGCATAATATTAACATACAGTGATAATTGAAATGCCCTTGATCCACCGCTTCGGGCGGCTGGAAATGTTTATAGAGAAAGTTCAGATGGAGCTGGGCGGGCATGCACTGCAAATAGAGAATCTTGAGAGCGCGTGTAGCGTGGTGACTGATATGAATCGTAAAGCTGTGAAAAGCAAACACGCCGAAGGCGTGACCTTTGACACCCATGTGATCGCAAACCCGACCAACCCCAAGGAGTGGATCGTGTTTTTCAAGAAGGACGCCGGGAGAAGTTATTTCTTGGTTGATGACAACGAGGAAGTCGAGTCCTTCGGGCATCTGGATGACCTGATCGCCGAGCTTCGAGACTTGGGCCTCAAGACCGCTGAAATCCACTTTTAACCCTTGGATCGCGCCTTGGAGACATGATCATGTCAGTGAAAATCGAGTACCTATCCAGTCAAAGCAAAGCTCTTTGGTCTGTATGTTTTGGCATCAGACGAGTTCAGTTTCGGCATGAAAAAAGTGCTCACGACTTTGCTGCCAAGCTCAAGGAGAGAATCGAGGCTCCGCATGTTTACCCTCAACGTGATCCGCCAGCGAAAAATCTTAGTTGATCGGTACAGGCAGATTGAACCTCACCCTGCATATCTACCTGTTTGTTCTACATAACGGATCCGATTGAACTCGTGACTTCCGGTAAAAAGGCCGAGTAGCTTAATCACCGGTCATATAGGTGTGTAACTATAAGGGAGTGACTGTTTTTTTACCGATTGATGCCTGACATGACAGGCCGCTTAGGGTCGATTGCTGCCCCCTGGCCTCAGGCAGAAATCGGCCAAAAGCAGCCGTTCGATGTGTCTAGACACTCCGGGGCGATTCACTCCCCCGCCGGCACTGAATAACTGCTGCTGGTTACAGGATGTCAATAGAGCGGTGGATATGGAATTATTGGTCGCTCCGAATATATAAGGAAGAATGCTGTTGTCTGCTACCAAGGACCTCATTTCCCTGCACCTGGATAAGGCAGCGGCGCAACTGCGTGCCGAGGCGCTTGAGCAAAACCGGGCCCTCCACCTGGAGTTGCAAGAGCTCAAGGCGTCCAGCGCTCGTCTGCTCCACGAAGTCCAGAGCCAGATCGGCAATGCCGAGGCGAAGGTCTCCGAGCGGGCCATTGAGAAGACACTGTCGATTCTTCATCACATCAAGCAGTGGATTCTCGCGGTCGGAACCTTCATCACCCTGGCATTGGCCGTGGGAGCATTCTTTGGCTACAAGAACCTTGCCGACAGCCTGACGAACACCTTCACGAACAAGGTTGATCGGTGGTTACGCTTCGAGGACGGTGATAGCGATGAAAGCAAGGCGCTTGATGCAATGCGCACCCAAGCGCTGCTGGACGCCTACATGGTGCGTTTCGCGCGTGAGCGTCTGGATGGGCGCAATGGTTCATTGTCTCTGACAGAAGCTGAGCGGCAGCGTCTACTCGTGATCCTTCAAGATCCCTCATCGGACGTCGGGCAGTTCTCCGACGCGTTGACCATCATTACCCGTAGTCGTGGGCTGTTCGCACCGGCCTGGATGGAGGACCCAACCGGTAAAGCCCTTGCCCAACTGGTAAACGACTCATCTTTGAGCCAGCACAAGCGGGTGTTGCTGCTGGAGCGGCTGAAATTAGACCGTGCTTTCCTACCGTTCTCGCGCACCCTCATCGCTGACGCAGATAACGTTTGGTCTATGAAAATGCTGGCATTCGATAACCTCAAACTGTTCGAAGATCCTATGGCCTTGGCGTTCGCCCAAGCCAATGTGGGCAAGGTGGACCGTTACTATCGCTCCAAGCTGGCGCTCTATATCGCGCAGAAGACAGGGTCTTATGCGGCGGTGAACGAATATGCACAGTTCCTGCGCCAGACAAAGCCAGAGCTGTGGCAGTCCGATCTTCTGGAACTGGTGGGAGGCCTGGGTGGAATCTTGCCAAGCACTGGTGAGTTGCCGCTGGAGGATATCAGCGCCCTGATCGGTGATAGCGTGCTGCTGGGGGCAGGCATTCGCCTGACTGATCTGTTAGGTTCCAGACGCTTGGCGCTCGAGTTGGATGGAGGCTACGCGGCGCTGGTCGAGCCCGGCCGCTGGCTCGATGAGCCACGCGTGATTGGTGCGATTATCCGACATCGGCCACTTTCACCTGATTGGTTGGCCAGGGTGGTCTCGTTCTTCCAGGTCAATGACCAAGGTTACGAACTGGCGACGCTGCAACTAACGCTTCGAGACAAGGACCGCCTGCTGACGCAACAGGGTGCCGTCGGCGCCAGCGACGTGCGTGGCCAGGTGTGGTTGAGGGTTGAAACCGTTCCAGGGGGGCATCGGCTTAGCGCGACCTGGCGCGATGCGAACACAGGGCGGATATCGGCAAGCGTGATCGAGTCACCGCAGCGCTTGCCAAAGAGCCTTTTCCAACTGTCGTTTGATCCTCAGTTGTTGAAAAGCCTGACCTATCAAATGCGCGTCTATGAAGACTACCTATGATTTGAAGAGGCGCTCAGCCTTGCAGGGCCTAGGGGGTGTTGAAGTTACTCAGCGAGTATCGCCATCCGGGCATTCCAGCCCGGCCACACCTTCGCAGGACAAGGCTTTCTGCAGGCTGCGCTCTCCGGCATTCCACCCTTGCACGAGCCCAGATAGAAACCGGCGCGGCAACACGCTGAACATCGGCTGCCAGTAACCGCCTTGACACACCATGGCAGCGCTGTCACGAGTCGCTGCAAGACTGAGCAGGGCGCTGAGCAGGTTAATCGAAGGTGGGTAGAGATGTTGGCTGCGAAACGACAACTCTCCGGAACAGGCGTTTAATACGCCTCGAATGTCCGTATATGGACTCCTCCTCATTGCAAGCCCCTTCGCTTTGGCCCCCGTGCCGACTGCACACGTATATTCGGCCTCTGACTTCGGCATCGATTCGATGCAGGGCCATGATGGGCTATTCGCGCGTCGGCTCCCAATCGCTTCTACGTGCTTTACGCACCTGGACATTTGAGGGTTTTGCCGACGCCGGTTCGACCGGTTTGCCATCGTTCGGGTTGCTTAGCAATCTGGGTAGACGGTTTGTTTACTCGCTGGACGTGACGGTTTGGTAGATCAGGCCGCAGCCCGATCCGGTTGGTAATCGGTCCCGTTGCGCAGCATCGCCCAAGCCATGCGTGCGGTTTTGTTGGCCAGCGCGATAGCGGCCACATTGGGATGTGATCGCTCGGCCAAACGAACAGCCCACTGGCTGAGCCGATCGTCTTTGGATTTGGCTGTACGCAGGGCCGAGCGCGCACCGTGGATCATCAGTGTTCGCAGATAAGCATCGCCACGTTTGCTGATGCCAAGTAGCCGATCTTTACCACCGGAGCTGTGCTGCTTCGGCGTCAGTCCCAGCGAAGCGGCCAACTGTCGGCCATTAGCAAACTGACTGGCATCACCGATGGCAGCAACGAGCGCGGTGGCAATCATCGGGCCGACACCACGCAGCTGTTGCAAACGGACGGCCGTTGGCTCACTTGCCGCGATCGTAGATATCTCGCCATCGAGTTCGCTCACGCGTTCATCAAGTACGCGCAGGTCGTCCCACAAGCCATTCAGAAGACGACGAAAGCGTGCCGTCAAACCGTTATCTGCATCTTCCAACCAGCACGGTATTGCGCGACGCAGCATCAGTATTTCCTTCGGCGCAACGAGGCCGTACTCGGCGATCAGCCCACGAATCTGATTGGCTTTGGCCGTCCGCTGTTCGATCAAGCCGGCCCGGATGCGATGCGTCGCCTGGATATCTTGTTGTTCGATGGTCTTGACGGCGACGAAGCGCATGCTGGGGCGACTCATCGCTTCGCAGATCGCCTCGGCATCGTTGGCGTCGTTCTTGTTGCTCTTGACGTACGGTTTGACGAACTGCGGCGCAATCAGCCTCACCCGAAATCCACGTGCTTGTAGTTGCCGCGCCCAATGGTGCGCACCGCTACAACTTTCCATGCCGATCTCACAGCCCGGTTCGATCTTCTCCAGCACCGTTTGCAGCCAGCGATCACGAGGTAAACGTTGTCGCCAGACTGGCCGCTCATGACAATCCACGCCGTGGATCTGAAACACGTTCTTGGCCAGGTCGACCCCAATGCGCATAAGCTTCATATGTGGACTCCTTCTCACTGTTGACTGTGGTTCGCACTTTCAGTCTGGCACTCAAGATGCCGAGGTGAGGAGGAGTCCATCCCATTGCTTCTGGCCGATAACTGTCTGTCAACATTCAGCTAACCCCCATTGGCATGTCGTGCCTATCGCTCGCAATCCGATTCCCGGCGTATGGCTTGCAACAACCTGTTGCGAGAGTCTGGTCGCCACCGATTGGAATGAAGTGGTGCCTCCCACTGTGGCCCAATGCAGGAGATGGGTGGGGTAGGTCGGGCGTGTTGCCGCAGTCCTCAGTCGCCTGTGGAAAGCCCATGCTTGTGCGCGTAGGCGTAGAGATCTACGCGGTTCGTCAGGCCCAGCTTGCTGTAGATCGATGTCAAATGGTTGCGCAGCGTGTGCTCGCTGATGTGCAGTTTCTCGGCCACCAACTTGCCAGGGGCAGAGGGGTCGCTGGCCAGCGACGCAATGGTTTGCTGCTCGCGGCGCGTCAGCTTGGCGATTTTGTGTTGCTCCGGGTCTATATCGCGCTCGTTTTTTTTGCGCGCCAGTTCAAGGAAGATACGGCTGGTCGCATTGCGGTCAATCCAGAGTTCGCCTTCATGCACTTTTTCTATGGCTTTGAGCAAGGTTGATGCGGATGCCGATTCCCGCTTATCCACCACGCCACGTGCGCCCGCCAGCACCGCACGGTCATGCAGTGCCTCGTCGCTCGACCCTGTCACTACCAGAATCTTGGCTTTGGTCCGGCTGTGCAGTTCGGCCAGCGACTCGATACAGTCCTCGCTGTCCAGGTCCAATACCACCACATCTGGTGTGTATAGGTGCAGCGAAAGCAGGTATTGCGCCACCGACGCCGTCGAACCCGCCAACATCAACTTCGGTTGAGCGCTTTCCACCAGACGCTCAAGGCCCCAGGCCACGAGCGGTAGAGCTACTAACAGGACTTGAATTGGCATGCGGCTCGCTGCCTCTTTAGGCGGTTGTGTTAGCTGATCATGATAGCAATCGTTGCAGATCCTGGCTTTTTCTATAGCGCTTCAGGCACCCCCTCCCATGACATTTGTCCCGTAAAACACTGTTTTCATGGGTGATTGACTCCCAGAAAAAAGGGATAGCGCACTCATGTAAAACACAGCGGTCGTTTTTAGACTGCAACCATGAAAGACACACACCGAATTGAGCCCCGTGAACAAGTCACCCTGTCGCTGCAACTGATCGGCGGGGGCAACGGTGTCACCCGTGACATCAGCGCCTCCGGTTTGTATTTCGAAACCGATAGCGAGCAGCAGGTGGGTAGCTTGATTGACTTCGAGATCGAGTTCGACACTCCCGGCGGCCCCATGAAGTTCAAGGCGCAAGGGCAAATCGTGCGCATTGAGCCGCAGGGCGGCAGGGCGGGGGTGGGTGTGAAGCTGCTGGCCAGCCGGCTGGTACCGGTGGAGTGAAGTGTTCGTGGGTTGAGGAAGAATCGGCTTGTGGCTGTCAGCGGACCACAGCGGCTTTTTGCTCAGGGTGACTTCTTAGGGAGAAAGACATGGCTAGCACTACAACTACCAGCGGCGGAACCGTTACCTCGTTTTCCAACACGCCGCAGGCGAAGGATGACGTACTTACCACCACTGAAAATCTGTTGGGGGTCAGGTATTGGGACGTCATGTCCAATGACCTCGGCGGTAACGCGAAGACACTCTGGTCACTCGACAATGCGGTGAGCGATCCTACTGCCACCAAGGTTTATGCTCCGGCCGACCTCCTGACCCAGGATACGGTGGGGGCTGAGGCGACGAGTTCTGACACCAGTTTGAATGGTGCAAAGATCTGGATCACCTCGGACGGCAAGGTCGGCTACGACGACGCTACTTTAACCACTGCTTTCAAGGCAAAACTCCAGGCGCTTGCGACTGGCGAGTTCCTGACGGACAGCTTTACCTATGCGATGCGTCTGGGCAACGGAACGCTCAGTTGGGCCACCGCGACAGTGCGTTTTTCGGGCGAGAATGATTGTGTGACGCTCAGCCTCGGCGCGCAGGCCGGCATGGTGACCGAAGACGCCGACACCACTGCGAGCACGACCGACTCGCTGACGACCAGCGGCACGATTACCTTCAATGACGTCGACCTGAGCGACGCGCACACGGCGACGTTCGCGTCGGCGGGGGGCAACGCTACGCATCTTGGTACGTTCGAGCTCTCGGCGGTAAGCGAAGCAGCGAACGCGGCCAACGGTTCGGTGCAATGGACGTACAACCTGAGCAATGCGGCGGCGCAGTACCTGGCCCAGGGACAGACAGCAACCGAAACTTACCTGGTCACCATCAGCGATGGCCATGGTTCGTCGGTTACGCAGAATGTGACCATCACGATCACCGGCACCAATGACGCGCCGACGGTGACGGCGGCAGAAATCGAAAGCGGTGCGGTGGCCGAAGACGGCACCACGGTGGCCAGCGGCAGCTTTGCCTTCGGCGACGTGGACCTGACCGATGACGCGCATGTGGCCAGCGTGAGCGCGCCGTCCGGTGCGCTGGGTACGCTGGTGGTCAATGTCACCGGCGACGCGGCGGGTAGCGTGGGCTGGACCTATACGCTGAACAACAGCGCGGCGCAGTACCTGGCCGCGGGCCAGACCAAGACCGAAGTGTTCACGGTGACACTGACCGACGATTTCGGGGCGACGGTGACCAAGGAAGTGACGATCACCCTGACCGGCACCAACGACGCGCCGACGTTGACGGCGGCAGAAATCGAAAGCGCTGCGGTGGCCGAAGACGGCACCACGGTGGCCAGCGGCAGCTTTGCCTTCGGTGACGTGGACCTGGCCGATGACGCGCATGTGGCCAGCGTGAGCGCGCCGGCCGGTGCGCTGGGTACGCTGGTGACCAATGTCAGCGACGAGAGCACGGGCGACGCGGCGGGCAGTGTGGGCTGGACCTATACGTTGAACAACAGCGCGGCGCAGTACCTGGCCGAGGGCCAGACCAAGACCGAAGTGTTCACGGTGACGCTGACCGACGACTTCGGGGCGACGGTGACCAAGGACGTGACGATCACCCTGACCGGCACCAACGACGCGCCGACGTTGACGGCGGCAGAAATCGAAAGCGCTGCGGTGACCGAAGACGGCAACCCAGTGGTCAGCGGCAGCTTCGCCTTCGGCGACGTGGACCTGGCCGATGACGCACATGTGGCCAGCGTGAGCGCGCCGTCCGGTGCGCTGGGTACGCTGGTAGCCAATGTCACCGGCGACGCGGCGGGTAGCGTGGGCTGGACCTATACGCTGAACAACAGCGCGGCGCAGTACCTGGCCGCGGGCCAGACCAAGACCGAAGTGTTCACGGTGACACTGACCGACGACTTCGGGGCGACGGTGACCAAGGACGTGACGATCACCCTGACCGGCACCAACGACCAGCCGACACTGACCATCGACGACACGACCGGGGCGATGAACGAAGGCAACGGCGCGGCCACGCTGAGCGACAGCGGTACGCTGAGCTTCGCCGATCTGGACAGCAATGACGCGGTGACGGTCAGCCAGAGCGCCAACAACGACCTCGTCTGGAGTGGCGGCACCCTCGGTGCGGCGCAGGCCGCAGCACTGGTGGCCGGTTTCTCGGTCGATCAGGCCGGCTGGACCTACAGCAGCAGCGAGAACCTGGACTTCCTGAGCGCCGGTGAAACCATCAGCTTCTCCTACACCGTGGTGGCCACTGATGACAGCGGTACGGGCAACGCGGTCTCGGCAGCGCAGACGGTAACGATCACCCTGACCGGCACCAACGACCAGCCAACGCTGACCATCGACGACACGACCGGGGCGATCAACGAAGGCACCGGCGCAGCCACGCTGAGCGACAGCGGTACGCTGAGCTTCGCCGATCTGGACAGCAATGACGCGGTGACGGTCAGCCAGAGCGCCAACAACGACCTCGTCTGGAGTGGCGGCACCCTCGGTGCGGCGCAAGCCGCTGCGCTGGTCGCCGGTTTCTCGGTCGATCAGACCGGCTGGACCTACAGCAGCAACCAGAACCTGGACTTCCTAAGCACCGGTGAAACCATCAGCTTCTCCTACACCGTGCTGGCCAGCGACGACAGCGGTACGGGCAACGCCGCTTCGGCACCTCAGACGGTGACGATCACCCTGACCGGCACCAACGACCAGCCGACGTTGACCATCGACGACACGACCGGGGCGATGAACGAAGGCAACGACGCAGCCACACTGAGCGACAGCGGTACGCTGAGCTTCGCCGATCTGGACAGCAATGACGCGGTGACGGTCAGCCAGACCGCCAACAACGACCTCGTCTGGAGCGGCGGCACCCTCGGTGCGGCGCAAGCCGCGGCGCTGGTCGCCGGTTTCTCGGTCGATCAGACCGGCTGGACCTACAGCAGCAACCAGAACCTGGACTTCCTAAGCACCGGTGAAACCATCAGCTTCTCCTACACCGTGGTGGCCACCGACGACAGCAGCACGGGCAATGCGACCTCGGCACCGCAGACGGTGACGATCACCCTGACCGGCACCAACGATGCACCAGTGCTCAGTTTCGCAACCGGCAACGAGGCCGGCGCGGTGCAGGAAGACACCGCGCTCAGCGTGAATGGCCAGTTCAGCTCGGCCGACATCGATCACGATGCCACGGCGACCTGGTCCATCAATGGCTCGTCCACCGGCATCTACGGCGCGATCGAAGTCGACAACACCGGCAAGTGGATCTACACGCTGGCCAATGGCACCGATGGCGTTGCCAGTGCCGTGCAATCGCTGAAGGCCGGCGAGAGTCACGATGAAGTGTTCAGCGTGCAGGTCAGCGATGGCCTGGCTGGCGTCGACACGCAGCTGGTGACGATTACCGTCAGCGGCAGCAACGACGCGCCCGTGCTCAGCTTCGCGACAGGCAATGCTGCCGGCGCGGTGCAGGAAGACACCGCGCTCAGCGTGAATGGCCAGTTCAGCTCGACCGACATCGATCACGATGCCTCGGCGACCTGGACCATCAATGGCCCGTCCACCGGCATCTACGGCGCGATCGAAGTCGACAACACCGGCAAGTGGACCTACACGCTGGCCAATGGCACCGACGGTGCCGCCAGTGCGGTGCAGTCGCTGAAGGCGGGCGAGAGTCATGAGGATGTGTTTACGGTGCAAGTCAGCGACGGCCTGGGTGGCGTGGACACCCAGCTGGTGACGATTACCGTCAGCGGCAGCAACGACGCGCCCGTGCTCAGCTTCGCGACCGGCAACGAGGCCGGCGCGGTGCAGGAAGACACCAAGCTCAGCGTCAGCGGCCAGTTCAGCTCGACCGACATCGATCACGATGCCACGGCGACCTGGTCCATCAATGGCTCGTCCACCGGCATCTACGGCGCGATCGAAGTCGACAACACCGGCAAGTGGATCTACACGCTGGCCAATGGCACCGACGGTGTCGCCAGCGCGGTGCAGTCGCTGAAGGCGGGCGAGAGTCATGATGAGGTGTTTACAGTTCAGGTCAGCGACGGCCTGGGCGGCGTGGACACCCAGCTAGTGACCATCACCGTCAGCGGCAGCAACGACGCACCCGTGCTCAGTTTCGCGACCGGCAATGCTGCCGGCGCGGTGCAGGAAGACACCATACTCAGCGTGAATGGCCAGTTCAGCTCGACCGACATCGATCACAATGCCACCGCCAGTTGGACCATCAATGGTTCGCCAACTGGAACCTATGGCTCGATCGCCGTCGACAGCACCGGCCAATGGACTTACACCCTGGCCAATGGCACCGACGGTGTCGCCAGTGCGGTGCAGTCACTGAAGGCGGGCGAGAGTCATGCGGATGTGTTTACGGTGCAGGTCAGCGATGGCCTCGGCGGTGTCGACACCCAACTGGTGACTATCACCGTCACCGGCAGCAACGACGCCGCCGTGCTGTCCTCGGCCAGCGTTACGCTGAGCGAAACCAATGCTCCGCTGACCACCGGCGGCAGCCTGACCATTAGCGATATCGACAGCCCGGAAAGCTTCCAGGCGCAGTCCAACACCGCCGGCAGCTACGGCCAGTTCTCCATCGGCACCGGCGGTGCCTGGACCTACGTCGCCAACTCCGCCCACAACGAGTTCGCCGCCGGCACCACCTACACCGACACCTTCGCGGTGAGCAGTGCCGACGGCACCCTCACTTCGGTCACCGTGCATATCGCCGGCAGCAACGACTCACCGACGATCACTTCCAACGGTGGCGGTGCGACGGCTTCGATCAATGTGGCGGAGAACACCACGGCGGTCACGACGGTGGCGGCGACCGATGCTGATCTGCCGGCGCAAACGCTGAGCTACAGCATCTTCGGCGGAGCGGATGCCGCGAAGTTCTCGATCGCTTCAGGCACAGGCGTACTGAGCTTTGTCTCTGCGCCCAACTTTGAAGCGCCGACTGATTCGGGAGCGAACAACGTTTATGACGTGATTGTGCGGGCGTCGGACGGCACGCTGTTTGACGACCAGGCGATCGCGGTAACCGTGACGGGAGTCAACGATAACTCCCCGGTGATCACCTCCAACGGCGGTGGTGCGACGGCTTCGATCAACGTGGCGGAGAACACCACGGCGGTCACGACGGTGGCGGCGACCGATGCTGATCTGCCGGCGCAGACGCTGAGCTACTCGCTCCTGAATACGGCCGGGACGGACTTCAGCAAGTTCTCGATCAGTTCGAGCGGGGTGCTGACGTTCAATTCGGCGCCCGATTACGAGAATCCCCAGGATGTCGGTGGTACCGATGGCGACAACGCCTACGTTGTGGATGTTCAGGTGGCCGACGCCAGTGGCGGAATCGATACGCAGACGATTACGGTAAACGTGCAGAACGTCGTTGAAACTCCGATTGATACAACACCGCCAGCGTCACCGACTGGGCTGACTTACAACAACTCCGGTACAAACCATAAGCTTTCAGGGAGCGCCGAAGCTAATTCATTCATTAAGGTTTACCTGGACAATGGCAATGGCGTGTTTGGCGCCGGCGACACAGAAATTGGGACCGGAACGACCAATACCGGCGGTCAATTCGCCAATATTGATTTGACTGGCAAGTTTACGGGTGCCAAGACGCTATTTGTCACGGCTATGGACGCGGCAGGCAACGTTAGTGCTGCAACAAGCATTAACCTGACTTACCCTGCGGGAGTGTCCGGAGAAGCAATAAACCTTGCGATTGCTGATCCATCGGCAGGCCTGAGCGATAGCTTTGTTGTCACAATTGCCGACGTTCCGTCAAATTGGACTCTAAACGCCGGAATCAACAACGGCGACGGCACCTGGACCGTGCAGACCAGCGATCCCGGAGCATTGACCGTGACAACACCAGAAGGCTTCGCGGGCGCTGCGGTACTCCACATCAACATGACCTGGACTAACGCCGACGGCAGTGTGGGCAGTTCCTATGTATTCAATAACGTCGAGGCCTTTGCCCCCGGCACGCCGATCTTCGCCTTGTCCGCTGACGACAACCTGACCGGTTCGTCCGGTGCCGACACCTTCGTCTTCGCCCAGCCGATCGGCAACAATCAGATCTACAGTTTCGATGCCATGGCAGACAAGATCGACATGATCGGCTTCACGGGTGTCACCGGTTTTGCTGACTTGAGCATCACTAACGACGCCAATGGCAATGCACTGGTCAGCATAAGCTCCGGCCAGACGATCACCCTGAAAGGTGTCGATGCAGCGAACTTGAGCGAAGCGAACTTCCAGTTCGATGTGGACCCGATCACCAACAACGCCGGTACCCTCACCATTGCCGACGGCGCGATCATGCCGTTCGGTGGCAGCATCCATAACAGCGGCACCATCGAGCTCGGCTCCACCGGCAGCGCGACCAACCTTGAGATTCTGTTCCGTGGCGCGACCTTGACCGGTGGCGGCCAGGTGCTGCTATCCGACAACGAGCAAAACGTGATTTTCGGCGGCAGCGCCGACACGGTGCTCACCAATGCCAACAACACCATCTCGGGTGCCGGCCAGTTGGGAGCGGGGCAGATGATGCTGGTCAACTCCGGCCTGATCCTTGCCAGCGGCGTCAATGCGTTGGTGATCGATACCGGCAGCAGCGCCGTCACCAACACGGGTGTGCTGCAAGCCAGCGGCAGCGGCGGATTGGTGATTGAAAGTGCGCTCGTCAACAGCGGCAGCCTGTGGGCGAACGATGGCAACATCATCATCCACGCAGATGCCAGTGGCGCGGGAAGCGCGACAATCAGCGGTTCGGCGATACTGGAATTCGGTGCTGCCTCCGATCAGCATGTGACGTTCGACAGCGGCGCGGCAGGCACGCTCAAGCTTGATGTGTCGACGACGTTCAGTGGCAGCGTCAGCGGTTTTGCCTCGGGCGACAAGCTGGACTTTGGCGATGTTGCGTTCGGCGCCAATACGCAGATCACCTATGCAGCGAATGACACAGGCACCGGCGGCATGCTGAGCGTGAGCGACGGTGCGCATGTGGCGCAGCTCGCGATGAATGGCCAATACGCGGCGGCGGGTTTGCAGGCGAACGCCGAGGGCAGCGGCAGTGAGCTGGCCTACGATGCAGCGTCGGCTAACCATACGATGCTGGGCGGCCAGGCCAACGACATTCTGGTCGGTGGTGCGGGTGATGATCTGTTCTTCGGCGGGCTGGGTAACGACACACTCAACGGCGGCTTCGGCAACGATACCTTCATGTTTGCTGCGCCAGGGTTCGGCAACGACTCGATCCAGGACTTCGATATCGATCCGGCCACAGGGCAGGACTTGCTCAATATCGCGGGGCTGGGGATCAGCAGCGAGACGTTCGCTGCCAACGTGAGCATTGCGGCTGACGGGGCGGACACAGTGATCGGGATCGGAGTGGACACTATTCGCCTTGTCGGTGTTAACAGTGCAGGTATCGATCAGGCGGACTTTATCCTGATGACATGATGCTGTTGCTGCTGCTGGCCGCACGTTGCTACGGGGTTGCAGACCCCATCGCGAACAAATCCGCGATGGGGTTTGTGGGCGGTAAAGTCCCGGTTACGGTGGCCGTTGCAGCGGGAACTTCAGGGTACTGGTCAGGTCAATTGGGGCCCCGTATCGCAGATGCCGAACAGCGCTTTGGCCTGTTTTACTTAAGTGCCGTCCGAGATCAGTCGAGTTCGCCCCCCTGATGCCAACCAAGAGTTTTCTGTCGGGTCTCATCCTGGCGTTCTGCGCCGTCGCGTCGTTTTGTTCGGTTGCTGCCGAGCGAAGAGCGCCCGCGCAAAGCAACAGCGCATCAACCACCCTGATCGAAACCGCCTCGCGGCAGTATGAAAATGGCCAACTGGACCAAGCCGCCGCCACGCTGGAGCGTGCCCTGCATATCCAGCCGAACAATCCCGCGACGCTGCATTACCTCGGTGTGTTGCGTCTTCAGCAGGGGCAGTACCAGCAGGCTGAAACCCTGGCGGCGCGCTCGAACATGCGGGTTGGTCGCAATGTCGAGTTACGCAACCGCAACTTCCAACTGATCCAGGCGGCGCAGCAGGCCCAGGCTTCGGGTACCCCACCCAATGCCAAAGAGGACCTGATCGCAGTGCAGAAGGGGCGTGAAGCGGAGACCCAAAGGCGCCGCGAAGCGGAAATGGCGGTTGTTGAGCAATCCACTCCGGACACTGGGCGCGACGCTGGCAACTTCGCTAGCGCAGAGACAGATCGGGTTTCGGATGCGCCGACGGCTGGCAGAGCCAGGCCCGAAGGAAAATTACAAATGGCTAATGTCGAACCAGAGCGGGCGTACGTTGAGGTTGAGATTCCCCGCGGACATATGCCGCCTCCGGGCAAATGCCGAATCTGGTTTCCTGATCGTTCGCCGGGGCATCAGCCCGCACCCGGCAAATGCAAGAAGCTGCGATATCGGGTTCCCTCAGGGGCCTACCTGGTGCGCGGTTGAGTTTCTGAGTGTCCACTTCTGGCTAGGGGGCTATCCGTCGCGAAGGGCCGAAAACGACCCAAAGCCGACCGTGATGACAGGCGGCTTTGGGATTGAAACGATCATGCAAGCGGTTCTTTGCGTTTGCTGACGACATGACCAGCCGTTTGATAGACGACGCTAGCCTTTGCCTCCGCTGCCTCCGCTGCCTCCGCTGCCGCTACCGTTACTGCCGCTGCCGCTGCCGCTGCCGCTGCCACTGCTATCTTCCTGGTCATTGTCGACCTCGACCTGTGGCCCGACGCCATCTCCCGTACGGAATGTCGGTAACGCAACCGAGGCCACGAATTTCACGCCGTCCCAGCTGGGCAATGGCGTGGGCATCAATTGGAACTGGCCCGGGTGCTCGGAGTCCCAGCGCAGCAGCATCGCCGTGTCCTCATGCTGTGTGTTGTGGCAGTGCTCCATGTAGGTACCGGCAAACTCACGGATGCGTATGGCCATTTCGACATTGTCGAGGCTCTCGGGATGGCGGCCTACATTGTAGATATCCTTGCGCGCGCCTTTTTCCCATTCTGGTGGTGGTTTTCCACCTCGAGTGAGAATGATCCCTTCCTCGAAATGCACATGCACCGGGTGACTCCAGCCATTGCCGCCGTTCTCGATCTTCCAGACTTCCAGTGTGCCTTCACCCTTGAACCCCGCCGGCGTCGGGCCAGTGGCCAGTTGTGGCGCGGCTGAAATCCGGCGCGGGTCCATGGTGAAACCTTCGCCGCCATCGGTCTTGATCGTCCAGGGCTTGAAATCCGTGCCATTGGAGCGGCCAAAGATAAAGGTGCGGTGCCGCGCCTGGGCAAGCCGGGCGATATCGGCAGGGTCATCACGGTTCAAGGGCAGGGGGATCATGAACTTGCCCTCGGGCTTGCCAGGCTTGGCGGGCTCGAAGTCGACCGGATTCATGCTGACATCCTGGCCGGTGTAAGGCTGGACGTTCAGTTGCAGGAACAGGCCCACGCCCGGGTCACCGTTGACCCACTGTGGCCCGTGGCTGGTTTGCCGGACAACGGGCAGGTACTTGCCGGAGAGTACATCCGCCAATGGAATGTCACGTTCGGGACGCTTGCCGTTTTCATGCTCCTCGATGTTGACGAAGAAAATCTTGTCACCCAGGTTGATGCCGTTTGTCGCGAAGTCGACGACGATGTCATAGCGTTCGGAAATGCCCTGTATCGGCAGAATGGCATTGTGGTCCTGCGTGTCGCCGTCGCCATCGAGGTCCAGGCTGCCATCGAACGGCACCGCGTGCTCCATGATATTGCCGTCGTTGGCAATCATGTGGAACGGCACCCGGTTGTATGAAACCCCGGAGCTGTTCGGGCCAGGAAACTCCCCACCATTACCATTGACCTGACGCACCACCGCCAGCTTGAAGTAGCGAGACACCGATCCGTTGAGAATGCGGAAACGGTAGCGGCGGGCACGTACATCCAGGAAGGGCTTGTACTCCCAGTTGGTCAGCATCTGGTCACCGAGAAAACCGTCGGTGTTGAAGGGGTTGAACCACAATTGGCCGGCCTGGTCCCAGGCCTTGTCGGCGATCGTCAGGTTGACGTCATAGTCGCGGTTACCCCACCCCAGTCCCGAACCGCTGGCCAAGCGCAGGTTGACCCCGTCGTCGACCGACTCGTTGCCACGGTCCACGGCGCTGTAGTAGTTCATCATCGTGGCATTGCCCTTGTAGACATTCTGCGCGGTGAAATCGAGCATGTGGTCGTGGAACCAGTGGCTGCTCATGGTTTCGCGCCAGTCGCCTCGGATCTTGATGGTGCCGTTGTCGCAGGTCTTGAAGCCGGGGGTGGCGTCGTTGACGAAAAGGATTTCACCGGGGTCGCACGGGAACGCTGCCCGTGGGTCCTGCGCAGTGGTGTTGATGCTGTCGTAACCGGCCAACTGGATCGGCCAGCGATAGTCGTAGTACTGGCCCGGGAAGAAGAACGCGTTGGCAAAGCCGTCGCTTTCCGCGGGCGAGTGGCCGTTATGTTCATGGGTGGTGATGGTGTGCAGGCCAAAGCCCCGGTTGGCCGATGGGTCAATGGGCAAGGCATCGTAATGACGCATCAGCATCGCCTGGCCATAGCGTACTAGAAGCAGTTTTGGCGGAAAGGTGCCGTCGAATGTCCACAACGCATTATGGTCCTGGACAGGGAAGTTGGGGTGAAACTGCACTTGAATGCCCTTGGTGGTGCCCTCGTTGGCCGGGTTGCCGTTGGGATTGTGATAGAGCCCGCCTGGCGCAAATTCCCCCACGGCGTAGTTATGCCGTTGCATCCGATCACGTAGGCCGCTGTTGACGTGTGCGCCTGCTTGCACAGTCTTGAAGGCGTCGCGCGGGAAAAACTCATTGAAACGCTGGTGCGACCAGCCTTTTCCCGGTGGCCGGCCTTCTGCGGGCGAATCGACTCGGCGGTTGAGGAAAAGCTCGATCTGCGCCTTCCAGGGGTTGCGGTCCAGTACATTGGAGAATTCTGTCGGGAAGGGCGTCAAGGCTGGCTCCCTGAGAAAGGCGTCCAGCGCAGCCGGCGACGGGCCGCTACGCGCCACGTTCAATGGATCTTGCGCCGGTGCGGGGCCCAGCGTCGGAACCGGAAACGGAACGGGTGATGGCGGGTCGGTCGCATCCAGTTTGTTCGAGCCGAATTCCTCGAACAGTTCAAGCTTCTGGGAGAACGGTTGAACCCCGAACACCGGGCTGGCATTACCGTTAGTGGGGATGTTGAAGCTGGGTTGCAGGTCGGGTGGCAGCACATTGTCGACCAAGGGGGTCTGGCGGTTACCGACGACTCCATTGGGTAAGTCAAAAGCGCCGACGTTTGCGGGAGGCAGCTTGAGCAAGTCCCGCAATGCGGCATCGGGGTCGGCGGGCGGATTGGTGAACGCCGATGGGTCGGTAGGAGGCGGTGGGTCGGTGTTGTCGAGGGGCACTGCCTGGGTCTGGGACAAGCCCAGCCCCAACATGATCACGGCAGCAGAGATACTCAGCGCCAGCCTGGTTTTGAACAATGGACTAGGATTCAACCTTCCGGTATCCAGTTTCATCGCAATCACCTCTGACGGGTTCCTCGGAGCGCGTGGCAATACATCGGCAACGAGCCACTGCTCCTGGCCCGGCTGGCGAAACGTTTGATTTCGAGCCGGGATGGGAACGATGCATATTTCCCGCCGAAAGTGACAGGAGGTGACTGATGGCTCTACGCCGCGTTCCCCTTGTCTGCTGGCTTCAAGCAGGCGTATGAGCAGCCAGGATGAAAGCCCCGATGACGGGGAATATCCCCCAATACCGGGTGCAATTGTGCGGGGTGTCCGGGTTAAGAGACGTGGCCACTTTCTGAATGTATCGATGGCTGACTGCTGTCATTCGCACCGACTTCATCGGTGTTCGCTATTGGCCGAAGCGGCTGCGGGCCCAGGCTGTTCAGTCGTGCAGGCCTGCCGTTTCATCCAGGTGGTCAATGTGCCTGAAACGCTCGACCAGGAAATCGATCAGGCTGCGCACACGGGCTGACAGGTGTAGCTGTTGCGGGTACACCGCATAAACGTCGGCGCGTGTCGGGGTCTGGTCTTCCAGCACCAGTCGCAAGCGGCCGCTGCGCACGTATCGGGCGATGTCCCATTCGGCCCGCAACAGAATGCCGTAGCCTTCAAGCGCCCAATTCAGGGCCACTTCGCCGTCGTTGCAGCCCAGTGCGCCACGGACCTTGATGTTTTGCGTGCGCCCCCCGTTGGTGAAACTCCACACACCGTAGGGCGTTTCGTTTTGCCTGAGAAAGATGCAGTTGTGTTGCTGCAGGTCTGTCAGGCGTTGCGGCACACCATGCTTTTCCAGGTACAGCGGCGAAGCGCATAGAAGACGGCGATTGGACGCGATCTTGCGTGCATGGAAGGCGGCGTCCGGCAGGGTACCGAAGCGTATGCCCAGGTCAAACCCATGGGTCGTCAGGTCCAGGGGGTGATCGCTGATTTCCAGCTGCACCTCTACCTCTGGGTACTGGGCGAAGAATGCACCCAGGGCAGGGCCGATGTATCGGCGACCGAATCCCAGCGACGCGTTGACCCGAATCAGGCCTTTGGGGGTAGCCCGACTGCTGTGGATCAACTGCTCGACCTCATCGATCTGCGTCAGGATTCGGGCGGCGTGGGAAAACAGCAGTTCACCTTCCGAGGTCAGGCTCATGGAGCGCGTGGTGCGATTGACCAGGCGGATGCCCAGTCGGGCCTCCAGCGCGGTGAGACGCTTGCTGACCGCCGGCGGCGTGATACCCAGTTCCCGTGCGGTCGCGGCGAGACTGCCTTTATTGGCCAAGAGGTAGAAAAACGACAAATCCAGGGTCTGGCTCATTCGTAACTCAAAGTTATTTATGTAGTGATTATGAGTAACTCACACCTATTTGTTCACTACATATACTCCGCTCACACCCTGATTGAACAGCCCGTTCGACAGGCACAACAAGAAACTTACGAGAGTGGAGTTGACCATGAGCGCATACAAGATTGCAGCGGTTCCAGGTGATGGCATCGGTGTCGAAGTGATTGCCGCTGGCGTCGAGGTGCTGCAAGCCCTGTCGAAAAAGTCCGGCTTCCAGCTGGATTTCAAACACTTCGACTGGAACTCGGATAACTACCTGAAAAACGGCTACTACATTCCCGAAGGTGGCCTGGAAGAACTGAAAACCTTCGATGCCATCTTCTTCGGTGCAGTGGGCGCGCTCAACGTGCCGGACCACATTTCACTCTGGGGTTTGCGCCTGCCGATTTGCCAGGGCTTCGACCAATACGCCAACGTGCGTCCTGCCAGGGTACTGCCTGGGGTGAAAAGCCCGCTGCACAACGGCGATCAAATTGACTGGGTGGTGGTGCGGGAAAACTCCGAAGGTGAGTACTCCGGCAACGGTGGTCGTGTACACCGTGGCCTGCCGGAAGAGGTCGCCACCGAAGTCTCGGTATTCACCCGTGCCGGCGTCGAGCGCATTCACCGTTTCGCTTTCGAACTGGCGCGCAGTCGTCCGCGCAAGCACCTGACCATGGTCACCAAGTCCAACGCCCAGCGTCATGGCATGGTGTTGTGGGACGAGATTTTCTACGAAGTGGCCAAGGATTTCCCGGACGTCAGGATCGACAAGGAACTGGTCGATGCGGTGACCACGCGCATGGTGCTCAAACCGTCGACGCTGGATGTGATCGTCGCCACCAACCTGCACGCCGACATCCTGTCTGACCTGGCCGCGGCACTGTCCGGCAGCCTGGGCATCGCACCGACCGCCAACCTCAACCCGTCACGCCAGTTCCCGTCGATGTTCGAACCGATCCACGGCTCGGCTTTCGACATCACCGGCAAGGGTGTGGCCAACCCGATCGCGACGTTCTGGACGGCGGCAATGATGCTCGAGCATCTCGGCGAACATGCCAGCGCCAAGCAGTTGATGTCCGCGATCGAAGCGGTGACCGAAAGTGGTTTGCATACCCCGGATCTTGGCGGCAACGCCACCACCCGCCAGATCACGGATGCGGTCATCGCATTGATCAACCGCTGATTTATACAGCGCTTCCAGGCAGTACTGCGGCACAACGCCAAGGGGCAGGTCAGTTGATCTGACTCCTTGGCATTTCCTGACAACAATAAAAAATCAGGGCCCTGTCATGAAAAGAATATTCGGCAAACTCTATGTGCAAGTGCTGATCGCCGTGATCCTCGGCGCCATCGTCGGGGTGTTCGTTCCCGAAACCGGCGCTGCGCTCAAACCCTTGGGCGATGCCTTCATCAAATTGATCAAGATGCTCCTCGCTCCGGTGATCTTCCTGACCGTGGTCACAGGGATTGCCCGCATGGAAAACATGAAGGAACTGGGGCGTGTGGGCTTTCGGGCCTTGCTCTATTTCGAGGTGGTCTCGACCCTGGCGCTGGTGGTCGGCCTGGTGGTGGTCGATGTGTTCAAACCCGGTGCCGGCATGAACATCGATGTCGCCACCCTGGACACTTCCAGCCTGGCCACCTACACCACGGCGGTGAAACATGCATCGTTCATGGACTTCGTCATGAACATCATCCCTGACACCATCGTGGATGCCTTCGCCAAGGGCAATGTGCTGCAGATCCTGCTGTTTTCCATTCTGTTGGGTATTGCCCTGGCTCATGTAGGGCCACGGGGCAAGGCATTCGTCGATACGCTGGATAGCCTGATGCAGGGTATGTTCCGCATCGTCAACATGGTCATGCGCCTGGCACCGATCGGCGCATTTGGTGCCATCGCCTTCACGATCGGCAAGTATGGCTTCGGCTCGCTGTTCTCCCTGGGCAAGTTGATGGCTTGCGTCTATCTCACCTGTGCCGTGTTCGTGATCTTCGTCCTCGGCCCGATCTGCCGCTACAGCGGCTTCAGCCTGTGGAAGTTCTTGAAGTTCATCAAGGAAGAATTGTTCACCGTGCTGGGTACCAGTTCTTCGGAGTCGGTGCTGCCACAGATGATTTCCAAAATGGAGAAGGCTGGTGTGTCCAAACCCGTCGCCGGGATGATCATTCCCTCCGGCCTGACCTTCAACCCGGACGGGCAAGCGATCTACTACACCATTGCCGCGATATTCATTGCCCAGGCCACCAACACGCCGCTGACCCTGACCGATCAACTGATCGTGCTGGCGGTGCTGATGTTCACCTCCAAAGGCTCGGCAGGTGTCACCGGTTCCGGGTTCATCATTCTGGCCGCCACCTTGTCTTCCCTGGGCACCATACCGGTGGCGGGCATGGTGTTGCTGCTGGGCGTCGACCGGTTCATGTCGGAAGCGCGGGCAATCACCAATACCATCGGCAATGGTGTGGGCACCATGGCGATCGCCAAATGGGTCGGGGCGCTGGACACCGTCAAGATGCACAAGGCACTCAATGGTGAGATCGAGGAGCAAAAGCCCGAGGAAGTGCGGGCGGAGGTGGTTCATGCCCATTCATCGGCAACGAGCAGTCCCTTGCTGCCCGGCCTTGACCAAGCTTCACGAGTGTAACTCGCGGCCTGGCTGACCCAGTGGATCTGGTTTGAGTACTAAGGGCCCTTCGGGGCCCTTTTTGATTACGCCAGGGAGGCTTGAACCATCACGAGTTGAAATGGAGCAGGTCGCGTTCAGAAAATACAAATGAGAATACGTATCAAAACATAGTGATACGGTATACCATGCGCCGCGATTTATTGGCATGTATGCCGTCCCATTTGGCTATTTCCACAAGGTTTCCTAGATGCGTCGTACTCTGGTGTCTATCTGCGTGCTTCAGGCGTTTTCCGCTTCCTCTTGGGCGGAGCAAGCAACTACCGATAAATCCAGTCTGGAGTTGCAAGCGACTGACATCGTTGGCACAGCAGACTTTGAAACCGCCCTGGGGCCAGTTGACGGCTATCGCGCGACGCGTTCGGCCAGCGCCACGCGCACCGACACTTCGATCCACGAAACGCCACAGTCCATCAGTGTGGTCACCAGGGATGTCGTGGAAGACATCAGTGCCACCCGACTGCAGGACGCCCTCGATTACGCCGGCGGGGTGGGGCGGGCCAACAATTTCGGCGGCCAGGGCCTGACCACCTTTACCGTGCGTGGCTTTACCACCGGGGAGTTCTATCGCAACGGATTCCCGATCAACCGTGGCTATCCGAACATGCCCGATGCCAACACCATCGAGCGGCTGGAAGTACTGCGAGGGCCGGCGACCATGCTCTATGGCCGAGGCGATCCGGGTGGCACCTTCAACGTCATCTCCAAACAACCCCTGGCCGTGCCCACTGTGACCCTGGGTAGCCAACTCGACGACCAGGGCATGAAGCGTGGCACGCTGGACGCCTCCGGCCCGTTGGACGAAGAGGGCCGTCTGGCCTATCGCCTGAACGTGGTGGGCGAGGGCGGTGATACCTTCCGCGATCATGTCGAAACCGAACGTTACGGCGTGACCCCGGTGCTGTCCTGGCAGGCCACCGACGACACCAAGGTGATTTTCGAAGGCGACTTCATGCGCAACAATCACCCGCTCGACCGCGGCCTGACGCGCTTTCCAAACCAGATCGGCACAGCCTCGCGCGACACCTTCTTCGGCGAAAAAGACGTTGGCAAATTGCACAACGACAACAACATGGCGCAGCTACGATTCGAGCATCTGCTGAGCGATAACTGGACGTTGGGCGGCGGATTCCAATGGCTCGACGGCACCCTCGAGGGGAATGCAGTCGAAGCCAACGGTGTGGCCGCGGACGGGCGCACCCTGGGCCGTAACTTCAACTACCGCAAGCTGGAGTGGACGGACAAGGATACCCAGCTCAACCTCACCGGACATTTCACCGCAGGTGGTTTCGATCACACCCTGCTGACCGGCGTCGAGTACGAGGATTACGACTACCAGTCGATCATCCAGCGCTCCAGCGGGGCCGTGAGTGCCTACCCGATCGATATCTTCAACCCGGTGTATGGCCAGCCGCGTCCAGCCTTGACCCGTACCCCGACCAACGACCAGGAAAACCTCAAGACCTACGCGGCATTCGTCCAGGATCAGGTGGCCTTGACCGAGCGTTTGAGAGTATTGGCCGGGGCCCGTTTCGAGCGCTTCGAGCATGATTACCAAACCTTTGTGCCGGGTGGCAGAAGCTGGGAGGCCAGCGACAACGCGGTGACCCCGCGCGTTGGGGTGACCTATGACCTCACCGACACCGTGGCGATCTATGCCGATACGGCTCGCTCGTTCAAGCCCAATACCGGTGCCAGTCGCCAGGGCGGTGGTTTCGAACCGGAAAAGGGCAAATCCTATGAGCTGGGTATCAAGTGGGAAGCGCTGGACAGTCAATTGAGTGTCGACGCGGCGATCTACCAGATCGAAAAGCGCAACGTACTCACCACCGATCCTGTGGACTCCACGTTCAGCGTGGCGGCAGGCGAGGTGCGCAGCCGTGGTTTCGACCTGAACATCGCTGGCAACCTTTCCCCGCAATGGCGGGTGATTGGCGGTTACGCCTATGTCGATGCCGAAGTGACCAAGGACAACGTCATCAAGTCCGGCACCCGGCTGATGAACATTCCGCAAAACAGCTTCAGCCTGCTCAACGTCTACGAGTTCCAGGATGGCGCGCTCAAGGGGCTGGGGCTTGGCACCGGGCTCAAGTACGTCGATGAGCGTGCCGGGCAGACGGCCAACACGGCGTTTTCGATGGGCAGCTACACCGTTGTCGACCTGCTGGGCTACTACAAGGTGAACGACAGGATCAGGCTCAACCTGGATGTGAAGAACCTGACGGACGAAGACTATGAGGAGGGCGCATTCGGCAACGTTTACGCCTATCCAGGGGCACCGAGAACGGTGCAGGTCGGTGTTTCCTACACGTTGTAGTCCGGATGAATGCCGCGCGTTGCGGCGCCTTCAGGCTTGCTCCCGGACCATCCGCGCCACGAGTCTCTCGTGGCCAACCAGTCGGGGGTTCCGGCCTGCGCCGCGCAAGCTTGGCCTGGAACCCATTCGGCGAGCGGATCAGGCAATGCTGGTAGGGTCGGCGGGGCTTCCACCCCATTCGAGGAAACGGATCTTGTGAACCTCGCCCTGGCTGTCCAGGTAGACCACAGTCACTGGTACCACGCCGGTCTTGTCGGATGTATCGGTGCGCTGCAGCACCTGTTTCACATCGATTTCCATTCCGTAGTGGTAATCGACGGCTGAGACATGCGCGCCGGGTTCTTGCAGGCTGTTCTGGTCGAAGACACTGGGTGCAAGACTGGAAATCACGGCACTGACAATTGTGGCCATGCTCATAAGGCTTTACCTCTACTGAAGTTCGCCTGACAGGGACCTAATGTGGCACGCGATGAAAGTGAAGTTCACTTCACCGCGACGAACGTGCCTGCCTGAAAAGCCTGTAGTGGCTGCAAGCTCCCGGCAATTCCCCGCGCTTGACGCCTCTCGACCATTCGTCCTTTAAACCCCGTATTTGTTGGCCAAAGTCCGTTCCTGAAGGAGGTCATGACATGTCATGACGGACTGTCACCCAAGGCGACAATCGTTTTGTCACCTTCAGACTTCGTTAAGAAATGCCTTTGATACTTCTCCCCAATAGATCCGGGGGAGATGTTTTTCAATGTCCGATTTCAACTGGAACGTTCAGTTGCCGCTGCACTTTGGCCTGGCCGAAGCACAACAGATGTATCTCGTCAGGGCCTTGCCGGACGCTCCGCAACGGTGCGCCTTCGAAGCCTTTATCCAGCAACGTTTTCGTAAGGCCCACGGTGCCGATATTCGCCATTTCATGCCGGAGCTGTTTGGCATGAGCGATGCGTCCGGCGCGCTTTGTGCGGTGGTCGGGTTACGTCTGGCGAGCGCCGGGCCGCTGTTTCTGGAAGGTTACCTGGACGAGGCGATTGATCCGCTGATCAGTGCCGCGGCCGACCACCCAGTAGGCCGGTCAGCCATCGTCGAGGTAGGCAACCTGGCTGCCAGCGACACCGGAAGCGCACGGATGAGCATCATCGCGATGACCTACCTGCTCGCCATGGGGGGGCTGGAGTGGGTCGCCTTCACCGGGAACCTGGGGCTGGTCAACAGCTTTCATCGCCTTGGCTTGAAGCCCGTGACGCTGTGTGCTGCCGACCCGGCGCGTCTGGGCGACGACCGCCACGCCTGGGGCAGTTACTACGAAAGCAAACCGTGGGTTCACGTCGGCAATATCCGCTCCGGATTCATTCATTTGCGCAACATTGGCCTGTTCAGTCGCCTGGGCTTGCCAACCTCTATTGAAGGGGCCTGCCATGTCGCCTGAAATGGAGCGTTTCAAACAGACCCTGCGTCATCATGCGGAGCAAAAAAACAATGCCATTGCGTTGTGGGGCGATCATCTGAAGCTGGACTACGCCACGCTGTATGCCGAGGTCATTTATCGCCAGCAGCGCCTGCGCGATGAGCGGGTCAAGGTGGTCGCCCTGGCGCTGGACAATGGTGTCGAAGCCATGTTGTGGGACCTGGCCGCGTTGTTCGAGGGGTTGAGCTGCGTGGCCTTGCCGCCTTTTTTCAGTCCGGCGCAACGCAAGCATTGCCTGGAGCAGAGCCAGGCCGAACACGTCATTGCCGAACCGCAACTGCACGACGAACTGCAAGCGGCTGGATATCAGACGTGTGGCGAGTTCTGGCACCGCACGTTCAGTGGCCCGAACCGGATGCCTGAAGGCACCGCCAAGTTGACCTTCACCTCGGGCACCACAGGCACACCCAAGGGCGTGTGCTTGAGTGCCGACAGCATTCTGCGGGTCGCTCGCGAGCTGGATCTGGCCAGCAAACCCACCGACCCGCAACACCACTTGGCGCTGCTGCCGCTGGCCATTTTGCTGGAGAACATCGGTTGTTACGCCGCGCTGTATGCCGGCGCAACTTTGAGCCTGCCCAGCCAGAAAACCCTGGGGATTCAAGGCGCCAGCGGTGTGGATGTGCCGAAACTGTTGGGTTGCCTGGCCAGCCGATCGCCCCAGAGCCTGATTCTGGTGCCGCAGTTGTTGCTGATGCTGGTCAGTGCTGCCGAGCAGAAGGCTTTCGACCCACAGCACCTGCGTTTTGCCGCCGTGGGCGGTGCCCGGGTCAGCGAAGATCTACTGCATCGCGCTCAACGCGTGGGTGTACCGGTTTACGAGGGTTACGGACTGTCGGAATGCGCATCCGTGGTGTGCCTCAATCGCCCGCAAGCACGGCGCCCCGGCAGTGTCGGACGGCCATTGCCCCATGTGGAGATTCGCCTGGCGGACGACGGCGAAGTGCTGATCAAGGGTTCAACCTTGCTGGGCTATCTGGGAGAGGCGCCGCACACCGCCCAGTGGTGGCCCAGCGGCGATCTCGGCGAGTTCGACGCTGAGGGTTTTCTCTACCTCAAGGGACGCAAGAAACATCAATTCGTCACCAGTTTCGGACGCAACGTAAACCCCGAGTGGGTGGAAGCCGAATTGACCCAGCGCGGGCCTGTCGCCCAGGCCTTCGTCTATGGCGAGGCGATGCCTCACAACCATGCGTTGCTCTGGCCCCATCGCCCGGACTGTACCGACGAACAACTGGCCGCCGCGGTGGCCCAGGCCAACAAGGCGTTGCCCGAGTACGCCCAGGTCCATCACTGGAGCCGGCTCGACCAACCCTTCACTCCCGGCAACGGCTTGCTCACCGCCAATGGCCGGCCCCGCCGCGATGCCATCGTCGAACGCTACCGGGGGCAACTCACCGAATCTGCATTTTCCGAGGAATCCGCACCATGAGTTTTTTTGACACGCTGCAACAAGCCACTGAGCAAGAACGCAATGAGTTGTTCAACCTGCCGATCATCCGTGATGCACTGCAGGGCGATGTCAGCCTGGAAAGTTATCGGGACTTTCTGGCACAGGCCTATTACCACGTGCGCCATACCGTGCCGTTGATGATGGCCTGCGGTGCGCGCCTGCCACCACGTCTGGAATGGCTGCGCAAAGCGGTATGTGAATACATCGAGGACGAATACGGCCACGAACAATGGGTACTCGATGACATTCAAGCCTGCGGCGGTGACAGGGACGCTGTACGCGACGGGCGCCCGTCATTGCCGATCGAGTTGATGGTCAGCTTCCTCTACGACCTGATTGCCAGGGACAATCCGGTGGGATTGTTTGGCATGGTCAATGTACTCGAAGGCACGAGCATCGCCTTGGCCACACACGCCGCCGGCAGCATTCGCCAGCGCCTGGACTTGCCGGAAAGCGCCTTCAGCTACCTCAGCTCCCACGGCTCGCTGGATATCGAACATATGCAGACCTACCGTCGGCTGATGAACAGTCTGGATGACCCGGGCGACCAGGCCGCCGTCATTCACGCCTCCAAAGTGGTGTACCGGCTCTACGCCGATATGTTTCGTGGCTTGCCGCGTAACGGGGAGAACCTGCATGCGCCTGTCTGAAGCTCGCGTCGTGTTGACCGGTGCCAGCGGCGGCATCGGCCTGGCCATCGCCACCGCACTGTGCGCCAGTGGTGCCCAGGTGCTGGCGGTTGCTCGGCATCGGGAACCCTTGGTGCCGCTGCTTGAGCTTTATCCCGGTAACCTGAGTTGGGTCCGTGCGGACCTGACGCTGCTCACCGACCGCCGCGAGGTACTGGCGCGGGCCCAGGGCATCGGCGGCATCAACCTGCTGATCAATGCCGCCGGGGTCAACCATTTCGCCATGCTCGAACAATTGGACGACAGTGAGATCAATTCGATGCTCGCGGTGAACATCAGTGCGCCGATGTGCCTGACAAAACTGATGTTGCCTCTGCTCAAGCAAGCCGACAGTGCCATGGTGGTGAACGTCGGTTCGACCTATGGCTCCATTGGCTACCCCGGCTACGCCAGTTACTGCGCCACCAAGTTCGCCCTGCGCGGGTTCTCTGAAGCATTGCGCCGGGAGCTGGCGGACACGCGGGTCAGCGTGCTTTACGTCGCCCCGCGAGCGACCCGTACCAGCATGAACAGCCCGGCAGCCCAGGCGCTGAACGATGCGCTCAAAGCCAATGTCGACGATCCGCAAACCGTGGCGGCTGCGGTCATTCACGCCATTGCCGGTGAACGTCGCGACTTGTACCTGGGCTGGCCTGAACGTTTTTTTGTACGCCTGAACAGCCTCCTGCCCCATCTGGTGGACCGTGGTTTACGTAAACAATTGCCACTGATCCGCCGCCTGAGCCAGAAACCCGACCAGGAGAATCTCGAACCATGAAAAAGATCATCGCTTGCCTGCTGCTCGGCGCATTGAGCCAGAGTGTCTGGGCACTGGATGCTGCCGACCAGCAGCGTCTCAACGGTATCCAGCAAAGCTGGGCGCACATTCAGTACGAGTTGCCCGAAGGGCAACGAACCGACGCTTTTGAAAAACTGGCCGCCCAGGCTTCGAGCTTCAAGCAGGAACGCCAAACGGTGGCTGAGGCCTGGATCTGGTCTGGCATTGTCACCAGTAGCTGGGCAGGCGCCCAGGGAGGGCTGGGTGCGCTGAGCAAGGTCAAGGATGCCAAAGCTGACCTGGAAAAAGCGCTTACGCTGGACCCCAAGGCCCTGCAAGGTTCAGCCTATACCAGCCTGGGGGCACTCTATGACCGCGTACCGGGTTGGCCCATCGGTTTCGGCGATTCGGACAAGGCCGAGCAGTTGCTCAAGCTGGCATTGCAAATGAACCCCAACGGCATTGATAGCCTGTACTTCTGGGGCGATCACCTCTACCGTCAGAAGCGTTATGTCGAAGCTAGGGCAGCGCTGCAAAAAGCCTTGCTGGCTGCGCCTCGACCTGGCCGCGAGAGCGCTGATGCCGGGCGCCGCAAGGAGATCGAGACGCTGTTGGTGGACGTGAACAAGAAACTCGGCTGACAGGAGACCCTGTGCGTTTATTACTCATAGAGGATGACGTGGCGCTCGGCGAGGGCATTCATCAGGCCCTCGGCCGTGAAGGTTATACCGTCGACTGGTTGCAGGACGGCAACAGCGCCTTGCACTCGTTGCTCAGTGAAATCTTCGATCTGGCGGTGCTCGACCTTGGCCTGCCACGCATGGACGGCCTCGAAGTGCTGAGGCGCTTGCGCGACAGTGGTTCCAACCTGCCGGTGTTGATCCTGACCGCGCGCGATGCCACCGAAGACCGCATCGCCGGCCTGGATGCCGGCGCCGATGACTACCTGATCAAGCCTTTCGACCTGGCAGAATTGAAGGCGCGCATACGTGCGTTGCTTCGGCGCAGCGCCGGGCGTGGACAATCGCTGATCGAGCACGCCGGTATCAGCCTGAACCCCGGCACCCAGCAAGTCAGCTACAAAGGCGAGCCGGTGGCCCTGACACCCAAGGAATACCAGTTGCTCCACGAACTGCTTTCGCCACCGGGCCGGGTAATGACTCGCGATCATCTGATGCAGTTGCTGTACGGCTGGAACGAGGAGGCCGAAAGCAACACCCTGGAAGTGCACATCCATCACCTGCGCAAGAAATTCTCCACCGATCTGATCCGCACCGTCCGTGGTATCGGTTACCTGGTGGAGGAGCGTCGATGAGCTCGATCCGGCGTCGTACCCTGGTCCTGATCATCGGCCTGATGCTCGCCGGACTGGCCGTGATCAGTGTGTTCAATCTGCACGACAGCAACCACGAAATCGCCGAAGTCTATGATGCCCATCTGGCCCAGAACGCTCGCCTGCTGCAAGGCGTCATGCGTATGCCCATGGTGAGCAAGGACCATGCGGATCTGTACAAGGCTTTCAACCAGGCCCTCAACGAGGCGACACCCGGGGCCGAGGGGCATCCGTATGAAACGAAGATTGCGTTTCAGGTCTGGAACGCCAGGAACGAAGTGCTGGTACATACGGCCAGTTCTCCGTCCTTCAGCACACCTGCGGTCAAACCAGGTTTCAGCGATGTAGTTGACCTGAACAACCGGCATTGGCGCGCCTTCCTGCTTGAAGACAAGCAGAGCAACCTGCGCATCTGGGTGGGTGAACGGGACGACGTGCGAATGGACCTGGTGGACCGGATCGTACGCCACACGCTGTGGCCCAATATCCTGGGGAGTCTGTTGCTGGCCGCCATGATCTGGTTGGCCATCGGCTGGGGATTGAAACCGCTGGTCAATATGGCTGCAACGCTGCGGGCCCGGAAGCCCGGCTCACTCGAACCCTTGCAATTGACGCCGCTACCCACTGAGCTTGAGCCCATGCAGGCAGCCCTCAATCGCATGCTCGCGCAAATTCAGGAAGTCATGGGGCGCGAGCGACGCTTTATCGCCGACGCCGCCCACGAAATGCGTACACCCCTGGCCGTGCTCAGGATCCACGCGCAAAACCTGATGGAGGCGGGGAGTGAAGAGAATCGTCGCGCATCGCTCGAATTCCTGATTGCCGGCGTTGACCGTACCAGCCGACTGGTCAATCAATTGCTGACGATGGCTCGTATTGAGCCTGGAGCAGGGACTGAACCGCCTGCACCTATTGATCTGGCCAGCACCGTTCGCGGCAGCCTGGTTCAGTTGACGCCCTGGTTGCTGAGCAAGGGGCTTGAACTGGTTTTTGATGTCAGCGACGACATCAGCCTTGCGAGAGTCGACCCGGCCGCGATCGATATTGCCTTGAACAACCTGGTGACCAATGCGGCGAATTTCTCCCCCCAGAACGGAGTCATCACTGTAAGGCTGGTCGAAAAGGAAACCAGCTACGAACTGTCTGTCGAGGATGAGGGGCCGGGCATCAATGAGCAGGATCGCGATCGGCTTTTCGAGCGTTTCTACAGCCGCGGAAATGACCAGGGTGCAGGGTTGGGGCTGACCATCGTCAAGGCCATTGCCGATCGCTTTGGTGGGCGGATCAAACTGGAGAACCGCAGCCCTGGAGGGTTACGCGCTACGTTGGAAATTCGTCGCTTTTGACGTTGTGCCTGATGTTGTCTGGCGCAACCGAAAAATCACTTCGGCAACCCCCTGGTGCTGGCTCAGGCAAGGCGTTATGCCGGGCGTCCGTTCAAGCCGGCTGCACGGCCAGGATTTGCTCGATCAGCCACGCCAGTGCCGGCTCATGTTGGCGTTGCGCCAGATACACCAGTTCGAGGTGGAACGAGCCGACGTCGAAGGGCAATTCAAACACCTGCAGCGGCAACAACTGCGCGAATTGATTGGCCAACTGGGTCGGCAGGACGACACTCAAGTCTGAATGGGCGACCAGGTGCGCCGCCTGCAGGTAGTTGGGTGTGGTGTAGACGATTTTCCGCGACAGGCCTTGCTTGCCCAGCCATTGGTCGACCATGCCGCGCGACTGGCCGCCACTCACCCAGAGATGGCGCAGCCCCAGGAAGTCATCCAGCGTGAGTGTGTCGTGTGCCAGCGGATGCTGTTTGCGCACCGCCAGTCGCAGGGTTTCGCTGTGCCACGCCCGGCGGGTGAAACGCGCCGGCACTTCTTCGAAGCGTCCCAGGACCATGTCCAGTTCACCCCGATCCAGCAACTCGGCAGGAAGGCTGGGGGCGAGGTGAGCAACGTCGATACGCAGGTTTGGCGCCAGTTCTCCCAGGCGCGCCAGCAAGGGCGGCATGCACAGCTGTTCGACAAAGTCGGTCAGGGCGATGCGCACCTGCTGCTGGCTCAGGCGTGGGTCGAAGGATTCCCCGGCATTGAGTGTCTGTTCGATCTGTTGCAAGGCCGCGCGAATCGGCCCTTCAAGCGCCAGCGCCCGGGAGGTGGGTTGCATGTGGCGGCCAACCCGCACCAGCAAGGGGTCGTCGAACAGTGAACGCAGGCGGGCGAGGGCATTGCTGACGGTGGGCTGGCTGAGTGCCAGGCGCTCGGCCGCTCGCGACACGTTCTGTTCGCGCAGCAGCATATCGAGTACCCGGAGCAAATTCAGATCGAAGCTTTTTAAATTCAAATTACAAATACCAGGCATATGAAAATGAAATTTCAAAAATAGTAGGCGCCTGCTTAGGGTGACGGCAATCTTTTCCACTCAGCCAACCCATGAGGCCCGCAATGAAGTATCAAGCTCCCCTGCGCGACATGCGTTTTGTGCTCCACGAACTGTTCGATGTCAGCGGCCATTGCGAACGCTTGAACAACGGCCTGGACCGGGAAACCATCGACGGCGTCCTCGAAGAAGCTGCCCGCTTCGCCGCCGAAGTAGTCGCACCGCTGAACCGCAACAGTGACGAGCAGGGCTGTCAGCTGATCGACGGCCACGTCACCACGCCCCAGGGGTTTCGCGACGCCTATCGGCAGTACGTCGATAACGGCTGGGCGAGCATGACCGGACCGCTGGAGTTCGCCGGCCAGGGTTTCCCGCAGCTGATTTCGGCCAGTTTCCACGAAATGCTGATGGCCGCCTCATTGTCCTTTCGCATTTATTCCGGCCTCACCGAAGGCGCGGTGCTGGCTCTGCATCGCCATGGCAGCGAGGCGCTCAAACAGGCTTATCTGGAAAAAATGGTCAGCGGTGAATGGTCCGGCACCATGTGCCTCACCGAGCCCCAGGCCGGTACCGACCTTGCCCTGTTGCGCACCCGTGCCCAGCCTCAAGCCGACGGCAGCTATCAGGTCAGCGGCAGCAAGATTTTCATCAGCGGCGGCGAGCAGGACCTGACCGCCAACATCATTCACCTGGTCCTTGCCCGTTTGCCGGATGCACCGGCCGGGGTGAAGGGCATCAGCCTGTTCCTGGTGCCCAAGTTCATTGCCGCGGCCGATGGGACACCGGGGCTGCGCAATTCGCTGAGCTGTGGCGCACTGGAACACAAGATGGGCATCAAGGGTGCGTCCACCTGCGTGATGAATTTCGACGGCGCACAAGGCTGGTTGATCGGTGAAGCAAATCAGGGGCTGGCCTGCATGTTCACCATGATGAACGATGCACGCTTCCAGGTTGGCCTGCAGGGACTGGGCATCGCCGAGGCCGCCTTCCAGGGTGGTCTCGCCTATGCCCGCGAGCGCCTGCAGTCGCGGGCCATCAGCGGTCCGGTGGCGCCGGACAAGAGTGCCGACCCGATCATCGTGCACCCCGATGTTCGCCGCATGCTGCTGACGCAAAAAACCTTGAGCGAAGGCTGCCGCTTGCTCGCGGCCTACACCGCCCTGCAACTGGACCTCGAACACGGCGACCCGCAACCCGAGGCGCGCCAGAAGGCAAGTCGTCGGGCGGCGCTGCTGATTCCGATCGTCAAGGCCTTCTTCACCGATGTCGGCCAGGAAGTCGCCAGCCTGGGCGTTCAGTTGTACGGCGGCCACGGTTACATCCGCGAGTGGGGCATGGAGCAGTTGATGCGCGACAGCCGCATCACTCAGCTATACGAGGGTACCAACGGTATCCAGGCGCTGGATCTGCTTCGGCGCAAGGTGCTGGGCGATGGCGCCACCGAGTTGGGCGCCCTGATCGATGAACTGGTCGTGCATGTCGACGCGGCCGGCTCGCAAGCAGCGCTGAGGGAAATGGCCGAGGCCATGCAGCAGCGTCTCGCCGAGTGGCGTGAACTGGGTGCCGAGGTGGTCGAGGCCTGCCAGCGTGATGTGCAGGAAATCGGCGCCATGTCGGTGGACTTCCTGGCGTACAGCGCTTACGTGCTGGTGGGCGGGCTGTGGTTGCAGGCGGCTGTGCGTGCCCAGGCCGCACTGGATGCAGGCACCGACGAACCCGGGTTCTATCGGGCCAAGCTGCAAGCGGCGGACTTTTACTGGCGCCGGGTGCTGCCCCGTGCCAGTGGCCACCGCGAAAGCCTGCAGGGCGGAGCCCATTGCCTGATGGCCATGGACGAGGCCGATTTCGCATTTTGATGACGGCGCAGTGCGGCGATAACCGAGAGGCTTCGGTTACCGCCGCAGCGCGTACACCCACCTATGTTCAGGCTTGCGCGGCGCTGACCTTGCCAGTGATCGTGGCGTTTTTGCGCACCGCTTGATACAGCAGGCTGGACACCATGAACCCGACAATGGCCAACACGCTCATCAACGAGAACACGTAGTTGTAGCCCTGTTGACCCGGGAAGTGGTCAAGGATTGCGCCATAGATGACGTAGGCGAACATGCCCGGCGCATAGCCGATCAGGCAACCGATCCCGAAGGCTGAACCGGTGATGTGCTGGGGAATGCCGACTTCACCCATGGGTGCCCAGAACACGCCGCGCATGGAAAACACAATCAGCGCGAAGGAGAGGGTGGCCGCCATGCCTGCGTAGATGTAATCCGGGCTTTTCGGGATGAGCATGATGACGCCCATCAGCGGCAACAACGCCAGGAATGCCCACTTCAGATAGCGGCTGGAACTCTTGAACTGTTTGTCGGCGATGAAGCCACCGGCAGGGCCGCCCAGGATCTTGAGGAAGTACTGGTTGATGATGCCGTAGGCGCCCACCAGGGCCACGGGCAGTTCGTACATTTCCTTGAGGTAGGGAATGAAATAGGTCAGGCCGCAGTACACGATGTAGACCATGAACACGTTGAGGCTGACCAGCCAGATGCCCGGCACCTTGATGGCCTCGAGCAGGTTGGACAACCCGTTCTTTGGCTTGACGGTCGACTGGGTTTTGCCGCTCTTGAGCAGCAGCCAGGTCAGGGTGCCGGCAAGAATGTCGATGACCGAGTAGAAAAGGATCGCCGATTTCAGGCCGTTTTCACCGGAGCCCATGGCGACGAAGACGCCCAGCGCAGAGAAGGCGACCAGAGTATCGATGACGCCACGCCCGCCTTCGAGCAGGCCGAACAGGCGACCCTGTTCCTTATCGTCGCCCAGGTTGCGGATGGCTTTGAGCAGCGAAGGCCAAAAGAGGCAGTCGGCACACACGGCCAGCAGGCAGAACACCACCAGCAGATTACTGAAGGGCGGAAAGGTCGCCAGGTAAAGCCCGAGGCCGCCGGTACCGATCAGGCCGAGGGGGATCAGCTTGCGCGTGTCGTACCGGTCGGCGAGCATGCCGCCCACCACGAACAGCGCGGTGGCGATGATGGCGTTGGCGCTCAGCAGCACGCCGATTTCAGTGTGGGACAGCCCCATGAATTCTTGCATGGGGATGTAGAAGGCGTCTTTGAGATTCGCCAGCTTGTAGATGGTGCCGCCACCGAGGATGAGTATCAGGAATCTGAGCCATTTGGCCTTGTCTTGGGATGTCATTATTGTTCTCCAGGCGTAGTTGGGTAGGCAGTGCCGATGGGCACGTCAGGTTCAGGCGTTAGGGCATTGGGCCAGGGTCAACTCGGCCAGGGTGCGGAACTCGGCCAGCAGACCTCGTACGTAGGCCACCTGGTTGTTTGCCCAGCGGTGCTCATCGGCCAGCATTCGCTCCAGCGAGAAGCCTTCCGGCAGCGCGGTGTCACTCATTTCCCGGTACGCAATGAACGGGTCGGCGGCTTCGTCGAACTGGCGGAACGCCGGGGCGACGTAGTGGTTTTCCTGCTCAAGAATGAAGGCGATCACCTGCGGGGTTGATTCGCCGAGCATCAGCAATTCGAACAACATGCGTGCGTTGGGCAGGTCGTCTTCGGCACAGCCTTGCAGCACGCCGTAATGCCCGAAGCCGTTTTGCTCAGGCACGATGCGCACGCCCTTGAGGTGGGTCTGGCGTATGTGCGGCGCCAAGGCGCGCAGTGCCGCCAGGGGCTGTTCGCAGGCGTTGATCATGTTGCCGAAGTCGAACAGGGCGTGCAGGCGAGGGTGGTTCAGCCGACTCAGCAATTGCGCGATCTCGGCGCTCTTGAGTTCTTCATGCTGCTCGAAGTCGAAGAACAGGTCGTGCTTGTCTGCCTGTTGTGCGAGGTAGTGCAGGTCTGACTCGATCACGTCCATGACCCGGGACAGCGCCCCTTCGTAGCGTGAGTAGACACGGATGTTGCGGGTACCCAGCGCCTTGGCAATGGCGATCACTTGATCGACATCCTTTTTCAGGGTGCTGCTGATTTCCAGATGCACGTCCAGCCCGAGTGCATGGGCCTTGGCAGCGAACGCCTGAAGCTGCGCGGCTGTCATTTGACTCAGGCTGTTTTCCTCACCGTCGAGCAAGTGCAGGCTCAGGCCCTGCAGTTCGTGGCGATAGGCAAAATCCAGCAGGTCGCCAGGGGTGACACGGCCGTGGGTCAGGTTGGTCAGCAAGGGATAGGCATGGGCAAACAGGCGCAGTTGCGCCAGTCGGTCGAGCAACTGGCGGGCCAGTGCCTCGGTCAGTAGGGGGGGAGCCTCGGCCTCGACAGCCTTATGGCTGAGCAAGGCGTTGAATCGTTCCTGGATCTTATTGTTCATTCGAGTCGTTCCTGGTTCAGACACCGGGTCTACCGGCGCAGCCTTTATCGCGCCAGTCAGGAACTCTCGATAGATCCATTATCAGTTAAATCATAAGACCACTTGCCTTGGGTCAAGTGGCCGGCTGCAGGTAGCCCATTTTGTCCAGGGCCTGCACCAGCGCTTCGACACGCGCTTCGGCCTGGTCCTCAGGGGTGCTGGCAAAGCCGATCAGCAGCGCCGGCGGTAAGACATGTTCGACGCAGTAGTCGCTCAGGGGATAGGTATGAATGCCATGCTGGCCGAGTTCCCTGGCCAGGGCGTCGTCATCGAGATGCGCGGGTAACCAGGCGATCAGGTGCATGCCGGCTTCCACCGGCGTGATCCTGAAGAAAGTCCCCAGGCGTTTCTGCAGTTGTTCGACCAGTGCCTGCTGGCGAGCCTGGTACAGGGCACGCATTCGACGAATATGGCCGAGAAAGTGGCCTTCGCGCATGAAGTCCGCCGTGACGGCCTGGAGCAGGGTAGGCGGGCTGCGATCCATGACCGCACGCAGGGTGCAGAAGGGTTCGATCAAGGCGTTCGGCAGTATCACGTAACCCAGTCGTAGCGAGGGGAAGAGCACCTTGCTGAAGGTTCCGGCGTAGATGACCCGGGCCCATTGGTCCATGGCATAGAGTGCCGGCAGGGGGCGACCGTTGTAGCGAAACTCGCTGTCGCAGTCGTCCTCGATGATCCAGCTTTGATTCTGCGCGGCCCAGTCGATGAGTTCCTGGCGTCGCCCATAACTCATGGTGACGCCCAGGGGATGCTGGCGAGAAGGAGTGGTAAACACCAGGCGGGCGTCAGGACACAGGGCCAGGCCTTGCCGGACATCGATCCCCTGTTCGTCGATACGCAACGGCACGACCCGGCCACCTTGGGCCTGGAGCGCAATGCGCGCCGCGATATGCCCCGGATCCTCCATCCAGAAGCTGTCCTGCGGATTGAGCAACAGCATGCCCAGCAGGTTGAAGGCTTGCTGGGCCCCGGAAACGATGACCACCTGATCGGCGCTGCAATCAATGCCACGGGCATCGAAGACGTACTCGGCAATCGCCTCGCGCAGGGCCAGCAATCCCTGTAGTTCGCCATAGCCGAGCATGGCCTTGGTCGGCTTGTGCAGGTGGCGGTTCAACAGCCGCTTCCAGACCGATTGCGGGAACGCATCGTAGGCGCTGTGACTGGGCAGGAACGAGGTCGGGCTGCCGGTCGCCCAGTCGGCATAGGAAACGCCACGGAAATGATCGCTGCGCAATGACAGCATGGACTGGCTCAGGTCGGACAGGCGAGGAGGCTGGCGCTTGTGCTCATCGTCATCGATACCGCGGCTTTCCCATTCATGGCCGACATAGGTCCCGGCCCCGGTCCGCGACGTCAGGAAACCCTCGGCAATCAGTTGATCGAACGCATTGAGAATGCTGATTCGCGACAGCTGCAGTTCCTTGCTCAGGGTCCGGGTAGAAGGCAGGCGCACGCCGCCCTGAATCCTGCCGCTGAGAATCTGTTTGCGAATCTGCAAGTAGAGTTGGCGGTACAAGGGGATGGAACTGGCACGGTCCAGCTCGATACCTGACAACAGCAAACCTGCGGAGGATTTCATTTTTGGTTCGTCTGGAAGAAATGTGGTTTGGCCTGAACTGCCGTCAGGCACCCGGGTGCGAAAGGGTATCGAGGGGTGCTGGATAAGTCATCCACCACAGCGTCACAATAATATGGCTGTCGAGTACGCCATTGCACTAACCGATCTTGTCATGGTCCATACACCCCGCACGACTCTCAGCGGTCGAACCGACCGGCCCCACATCGGTAACTTGATCAAGGACAGCGCAAGCATGATCGCCGCCACATAATCAGCAACGCCCTCCACCGGGTTCCGTGAATCGGGCCTCGCCGTACGTTTATCCCTCAATTCCATTCGAAGATTTAACCCATGTACCTACGCAAAATTGCAGTTGGGCTGTCGGCCCTTGTTTTGCTCTCGACCGGGGCGCAAGCCCGCAGTCTGCTGGACATCCTCAAGCCACCCACCGCGCAACATGAACAAACATCCCGCTCCGGCTCGATCAGCCAGAACGCGGCCCTGGACCTCTATTCAAGCAAACAGAAACAGGCTTCGTTTGACGGCTGCGCAGACCTGTTCCCGGCAGCGAAACCGATCAACACGGCCACAGTGCCTGCCTCCATGAAACCCCTGGCGCTGTGTTCCGACAACTTCGCGGTGCTGTACTCGCAAACCAGCAAGACCCCGCTGGTGGTGGTCGAACGCCTGAATGCGGCCCAGTTGCAGGATGCCAAAGGGGAGGAGCGCACCAACCAGTTCTACCCGGACCCACGCATTCCCAAGAGTGGGCGCGCCGAGTTGAGCGACTACCGCAGCCAGCATCCGGCCGTGGACCGTGGCCATCAATCCCCGGCAGCCGATGCGCCGAACCCCAAGGCAATGGCCCAATCCTTTGCGCTGTCGAACATGGTGCCGCAAGACCCGACCAACAACCGGAAGATCTGGAGCAAGGTCGAGTCTGATGTCCGCAAGTTTGCCAAGCGCGCCGATGGCAACGTGTTTGTCTTTACCGGTCCGCTCTTTGACCCGGGTCACTCGACCATCGGCGACAACCAGGTCTGGGTGCCGACCCGCCTGTTCAAGCTGGTGTACGACGCATCGTCCAAACGTGCCTGGGCCTACGTGCTGCCTAACGCAGAAACCCGGATCGAGAAGCCGATGGACTATGAGACGTTCGTGAAGAGTACCGGGCTCAAGCTGCTCGGGAACCTGCCCGTTACAGGTTCCGCAGGGCGCAGTTGATGGCTGGATGAGCAGCACCCCAAAGGTTGGAGGCAACCGATGGGGTGTTTCATTGCCATGAACCACGCAAAAACAAGGTCAAGGAAATAAATTCAGCAAGAAGTAACAATTAGTAAAAATGAACTATACCCAATAGGGCAATCGCTCCTGACCCCGGGACATGATGCCTCCACAAATACTCGTCCCAGGAACTTCAACGTCAGACAGACCGAGAGATTCTGGTTATGAACGCTTTGAAAATCGCTGCCAGCGATGCGGTTCGAGCTTGCTTTCGTAATTCCCGTGAAATCGTCCGGCTCGACCAGACTGACTTTACCGATGTCGCTGTCGCCGTACTCTCGAAAGATGATTTGGCAGCCGGGGCGCTGGATGCCATCAAGCGTACCGGTTTCGACATCCCGATCTTCCTGGTGGCCTCTCAGGGCCGCAGCAATCGCTCCCTGGCGATCTACAAGCAACTGCAGGATGTCATCTTGCAGGTCAATGGTGTCTTCGACTTATCCAGCAATAATGCCGAATACCACGGCAACCAACTGGAAACCGCCGCCAAGGCCTATGAAGAAAGCCTGCTGCCGCCGTTCTTCGATGCGCTCAAGCACTACACCGAGGCGGCCAACGCCACCTTTGCCTGCCCCGGTCACCAGGGCGGCCAGTTCTTTCGCAAGCACCCGGCGGGTCGGCAGTTTTTCGACTTCTTCGGCGAGACGCTGTTTCGCGCCGACATGTGCAACGCCGACGTCAAGCTCGGCGACTTGCTGATCCACGAAGGCCCGGCGCTGCTGGCGCAGAAACACGCCGCGCAAGTGTTCAATGCGGACAAAACCTACTTCGTGCTCAACGGCACCTCGGCCTCGAACAAAGTGGTGACCAACGCCCTGTTGACCCCCGGTGACCTGGTGCTGTTCGACCGCAACAACCACAAATCCAACCACCAGGGCGCGCTGTTGCAGGCCGGTGCCACGCCGGTCTATCTGGAAACCGCGCGCAACCCCTACGGCTTCATCGGCGGCATCGACGCCCACTGTTTCGAAGAAGACTACCTGCGCGAACTGATCGCCGAAGTCGCCCCGGACAAGGCGCAGCTGCCACGGCCGTTCCGCCTGGCGATCATTCAGTTGGGCACCTACGACGGCACCATCTACAACGCCCGGCAAGTGGTCGACCGCATCGGCAAGCTGTGCGACTACATCCTGTTCGACTCGGCGTGGGTCGGCTATGAGCAGTTCATCCCGATGATGAAAGACTGCTCGCCGCTGTTGCTCGATCTCGACGAGAACGACCCGGGCATCTTTGTCACCCAGTCGGTGCACAAGCAGCAGGCCGGTTTTTCCCAGGCTTCCCAGGTGCACAAGAAGGACCGCCACATCAAAGGCCAGGCGCGCTATTGCAACCATCACCGGCTCAACAACGCGTTCATGGCCCAGGCCTCCACCAGCCCCTTCTACCCGCTGTTCGCCTCGCTGGATGTGAATGCGCGCATTCACTCGGGCCGTAGCGGCCTGCGCCTGTGGGAAGACTGCGTGAAGTTCGGCATCGAAGCGCGCAAGTTGATCCTCGAAGCCTGCACCATGGTCCGCCCGTTCGTGCCGCACACCATTGAAGGCCGCGCGTGGGAAGACTATCCGACGGAAGAAATCGCCAACGACATCCGCTTCTTCGAGTTCCATCCGAAGGATCGCTGGCACGCCTTTGCCGGCTACGCCGAGAAGCAGTACTTCATCGACCCGTGCAAGTTGCTGTTCACCACGCCGGGCATCGACCCGGTGGACGGCAGCTACACCGACTTCGGGATTCACGCCGGCATCCTCGCCAACTTCCTGCGCGAGAACGGCATCGTCCCGGAAAAGTGCGACCTCAACTCGATCCTGTTCCTGCTCACCCCGGCCGAAGACTGGGCGAAGATGACTCACCTGGCCGCGCAAATCGCCCGTTTCGAACGCTTCATCAGCGATGACGCGCCGATGAGCCGGGTGCTGCCGGCCATCTACGCGCAGCATCAGGAACGCTATCGAAACTACACCATTCGCCAGCTCTGCCAGGAAATGCACGACCTGTACCGCCATCACAACGTGCAGCAGTTGCAGAAGGACATGTTCCGCAAGGAGCACTTCCCGAAAAAGGCCATGAACCCGCAGCAAGCGCAGATCGAGTACATCCGCGGCAACGTCGAACTGGTGGCGCTGGCGGAGGCCGACGGGCGTATCGCCGCCGAAGGCGCGTTGCCGTATCCACCGGGTGTGCTGTGCGTGGTGCCCGGGGAGATCTGGGGCGGCGCGGTGCTCAAGTACTTCCTGGCCCTGGAAGAAGGCATCAACCGCTTGCCCGGTTTCACCCCGGAGTTGCAGGGGGTGTACCTGAAGCAGGAGGGCGGTCGTACCCGGGCGTATGGGTACGTGCTCAAGGCCTGATGCTGCACGGGTCAGAGCGCCCAACCTACAAAGTTCATGTGGTCAAGCAATAAGCATTAGCCCCTGTCCGGCCGCGTGCTGCACGTCGTCAGACCCAGGTTCAAAACTCTGCAAAAGGCAAGGAGTTTGCGATGGCTGATTCAAGCAAGAAAATGGGTCTGATGGGGCTCACGACGCTGGTAACGGTCAACATGATGGGCTCGGGCATCATCATGTTGCCCACCAACATGGCTCAACTGGGTGCCGTCTCGCTGCTGTCATGGATCTTCACGGCGATCGGTTCGATGGCCATCGCCTACTGCTTTGCCCAGTGCGGGGTCTTCTGTCCGCGCTCCGGCGGCTTGTCCGCCTACACCGAAGAAGCTCATTCAAAGTCGGGGTTTTTCCTCTGCTCGTACCTGTACTTCCTGTCACTGGCCATCGCCAACGTGGCCGTGGCCATTTCGGCGGTGGGCTACATGACGGCCTTCGTGCCCTGGCTGGGCACGGGTGCCATTCCATTGTGCGTCGGCACGATCGGGCTGATCTGGCTGACCACCTTCGCCAACTTCGGTGGCCCTGGCATTACCGGCAAGATCGGTGCGTTCACGGTGTGGGGGGTGATCATTCCGGTCGCGGGCCTGAGCATCATCGGCTGGTTCTGGTTCAAGCCCGATGTGCTGGCCGCCGCCTGGAACCCCAACAGCCTGCCGATTTCCGAAGCCATCGGCAAAGCCATACCCCTGACCCTGTGGGCCTTCCTGGGCATGGAATCGGCGGCCCAGGCCACTGATGCCGTGGAAAACCCCAAGCGCAATGTGCCGCTGGCCTGCCTGTTCGGCACCCTGGGGGCCGCCGTGGTCTATGTGCTGTCGACCACCGTCATCCAGGGCATCATTCCCAATGACGAACTGGCCAAATCCTCGGCGCCCTTCGCGTTGGTCTACGCCACGATGTTCAGCCCGATGGTGGGCAATATCGTCATGGCGCTGGCGGTCATGGCCTGTGTCGGCTCGCTGCTGGGCTGGCAATTCACCCTGGCGCAAACGGCCAAGATGACGGCTGACCAGAACCTGTTCCTCAAGCTGTTCAGCAAGGTCAACTCGATGAATGCGCCCGTCGTCGGCATGATTGTCTGCGGCGTGCTGCAGACCCTCATGGCCCTGTCGACCATCTCGCCCGATGCCGCCGCCCAGTTCAGCAAGCTGGTCAGCCTGGCGGCGGTCACCAACCTGATCCCCTATATAACGGCGATGACCGGCCTGTTGGTGATCATGCACAAGGCCGGGGTCTCGTCGGCCATATACTCGCGTAACCTGGTGGTCTTGCTGATTGCCATAACGTACTCCTTGTACGCCCTGTATGCCTGCGGCAAGGATGCAGTGATGGGCGGCACCCTGGTGCTCGCTGTCGGCTACCTGCTCTATGGATTCCTCGCCAAGCGCTTCACCGAAGCGCCAGCGGCCAACCAGGCCAGGGCCGCAAACCCTTAGGCGTGGCCAACAGGACTGCACAGACATCTGCATACGGGGAAACCGGACATGAACGTACCATTTGCCACAACCACCAGACTGCTGCTGGCCTTCGCACTCTCGACGCTGCCGCTAGTGGCCGGAGCCAACACCCTCGAACGCGTGCGCAGCAGCCACACCTTTACCCTGGGCTACCTGCCTGACCTGGCCCCTTTCAGCAAACAGGAGGGCGACAAGGCCAGCGGTTATGCCATCGACCTGTGCCTGAAAGTCGCTGACAAGCTCAAGAGCGAACTGGGCCTGCCTGACCTGCAAGTGCACTATCAGCCCGTAACGGTTTCGGACCAGGTCAGTGCCGTGAGCCAGGGCAAGGTTGATATCCTCTGCACGCCGACAGCGCCTACCCTGGAACGGCGCAAGATGATCAGCTACTCCATACCGGTCTACACCGCCGGCCTCTCGGTGGTGGTGCGCAACGATGCTGGCGAACCCTTGCTCAATGTGCTCAATGGCAAGGTCGCCAATGCCGGCCCGACCTGGCGTGCCAGCATCAACAACGGCCTGGCCAACCAAACCTACGCGACCCTGGAAGGGGGCGTGACCGAAGACTGGATTCGCGAGCAGATGCGTCTGCTCAACGTGATCGCCTCGCTGGTGACCGTGGCCAACAACGACGAAGGCGTCAAGCTGGTCGCCGAGGGCAAGGCCGATGCCTTCTTCTCCGAACGCATGCTGCTGCGCAACGAAATCGCCAAGGAAGGTGCGGCCAAAAACCTGATGATCCTGGACCGCATCTTCGAGTACTCGCCGGTGGCGATGATCGTGGATCGCAACGACGAAGACTTCCGCTTGCTGGTCGATACGGCCCTGAGTGAAGCCTATTACTCGGGCTTTGTAGAAAAGGCCTACGACCAGTATCTGGGCGGGAGCAACCTTACCGTGAAGAGACTGTTCAGGGTCTATGCATTGCCCTGATGCCATCGTGAATCAAAGGCCGCCTGCGGGCGGCCTTCCAGAGCGCGCGCATTCGCACGCGTCATCGGGCCACTGGCGGCCGACTTCTTCGCGAGTCCGCTCACCGTTTAATTTTTACGCATTCTTTACGGTAGGCGGTTTTGTCCGCAACGATACTGGCCGCGATTTTTCAGACCGTCCATGCGTCTGCGTTTCTAATGACGCTGGCAATGTATCGCCCAAGGATGGCGTGAACTTTCTCCCCCCGCAATTTGAGAGAAGCGACCCTTGAGTGAAAATGTGACCAGTGCGCATGCAGATTCCCCATCCAGAACGTCAGGAGTGGGCTTGCTCGTCGCCGCCGTTGGAGTGGTTTACGGGGACATTGGTACCAGCCCCCTCTACACGCTGAAAGAAGTCTTTTCCGGCCACTACGGCGTTCAGGCCAATCACGACGGCGTGCTGGGCATTCTGTCGTTGATCTTTTGGTCGCTGATCTGGGTGGTCTCGATCAAATACGTGCTGTTTATTCTGCGTGCCAACAATCAGGGCGAAGGCGGCATCATGGCGTTGACGGCGTTAGCCCGCCGCGCGGCCACACCTTATCCGCACATGAGTAAAATACTCGTTCTGCTTGGCCTCTTCGGTGCGGCACTTTTTTACGGGGACAGCATGATTACCCCGGCTATTTCGGTGCTCTCTGCGGTTGAAGGACTACAGCTGGCGTTTGACGGAATCGAGCACTGGGTTGTGCCCTTGTCAGTGATCGTGCTGGTGGCGCTGTTCTTGATACAGAAACACGGTACGGCACGCATCGGTATCTTGTTCGGCCCAGTGATGGTGCTGTGGTTTGTAGTGCTGGGTGCGCTGGGGATCTACGGGATTTTGCAGCGGCCGGAAGTACTGCAAGCGCTCAATCCATACTGGGGAGCGCATTTCTTTATCGCTCATCCGGGAATCGGTGTGGCCATCCTTGGTGCAGTGGTACTCGCGCTGACGGGCGCCGAAGCACTGTATGCCGACATGGGGCACTTCGGTCGCAAGCCCATTGCCCGCGCGTGGTTCATATTGGTGTTGCCAGGACTGGTACTCAATTATTTTGGCCAAGGTGCCTTGATCCTCGAGAATCCGGAGGCGGTGCGCAATCCATTTTATTTGCTCGCACCGGGCTGGGCCCTGCTGCCGATGGTCGCACTCTCCACACTGGCGACCATCATCGCTTCTCAAGCCGTGATCTCCGGCGCATTTTCCCTGACTCACCAGGCCATCCAGCTTGGGTATGTCCCCCGCATGTTTATCCAGCACACCTCCAGTCAGGAGCAGGGACAGATTTACATTGGCACGGTTAACTGGGCATTGATGGTCGGTGTTGTTCTGCTGGTCATCGGTTTCGAGTCGTCCAGTGCGTTGGCCGCAGCCTATGGTGTCGCGGTGACGGGGACCATGTTGATCACAACAATCCTGTCCTCGGCGGTGGTCCTGCTCCTATGGAAAACTCCGCGCTGGTTGGCCATTCCAATGTTGCTGGGATTTTTGCTGGTCGATGGCCTGTACTTCGCGGCCAACGCACCAAAGATTTTCCAGGGCGGTGCGTTCCCGGTGATTGCCGGTATTGGCCTGTTCATTTTGATGACCACCTGGAAACGGGGCCGCAAGATCATTGTTGAACGGCTGGATGAAACCGCGCTGCCTCTACCGCTGTTCATCGGCAGCATCCGTACGCAACCTCCCCATCGAGTGCAAGGCACGGCGGTGTTTCTGACGGCCAGGGCCGATGCTGTTCCTCATGCACTTTTGCACAACCTGCTGCATAACCAGGTTTTGCATGAGCAAGTGGTATTGCTCACAGTAGTGTCTGAAGACAGCCCTCGCGTGAGTGCTGAACGGCGGTTCGAGGTTGAGGCCTATGGTGAAGGCTTCTTCCGGGTCAGTCTGCACTTTGGCTTTATCGAGGAGCCCGATGTCCCCTTGGCGTTGAGTCTCTGTCATTTGTCTGAGCTGGATTTCAGTCCAATGCGCACGACCTATTTCCTCAGCCGAGAGACGGTGATCCCGACCAAACGAATAGGTATGGCCCGCTGGCGAGAAGGCCTGTTCGCGTTTTTGCTGAAGAACGCCAATAGCAACCTGAGGTACTTCAAGTTGCCGTTGAATCGGGTGATTGAGCTGGGCACACAGGTTGAGATGTAAAGAGTCATCGAGTATCCGAGGGGGCAGGGGGCGGCGCGAGAAGTTCGAAGCCGCCGCGTTCAATGCGGACCATTCATGCTGGATGAACCCCGCGTCAGACGCTTGAGCGCGAGGACCATCAGGCCCCCTGCAACCAGCATTCCCGTGAGAAAAAGCGGATAGGCAACCCACCAGGGGACGGCGGAAGTCATCATGCTGAACTCTGACATGCCACCAATACTGGCAATCAGGTTGAGAGGCAGGAACACCACATTGATCAACGTCAGTTTGCGCAGCAGGTTGTTCATGGTGTTGTTCATCAAGTTGCCGCGTGCATCGATCAAGCCGGCAAACACTCTGGAGTAGATTTCCGCCTGTTTGTTGCACTGGGTGTTCTCGATGATCAGATCGTCGATCAGCGCGATCGCCTCGACGCTGAAGTGCTCTTTTTCTGCATGATTGCGCAGCCGGGTCAGGACAGCACCATTGCTGTGAATCGCATTGATGTAATAGATCAGGCTTTCGCTCAGATTAAACATCTGGATCAGATGCCGATTCTCCATCGAGGCGTTGAACTTCTGCTGCAACTCGCGAGCCACCATCTTGATCACTTTGAGGTGACCCAGGTAGTGGTGGAGATTGTTGAACAGTATGTCCAGCAGCACATCCTGCGGTGTGTGCAAGGGGAGCCGCTGCCCCAGGCCACTCAACTGGGAATCGTCAGTCGCGATTACCAGCAAGCGTGATTGAGAGAACAGCAAGCCGAACGACGAGACCTCGAAGGCCAGGCTATCTCCGCCCGAGTAACTCTCTGGACGCTTCCAGATCAAGAACAGGTTATCCGGATGGAATTCGATGCGTGAAACTTCGTCCGGGTCCAGCGCCGAAGCCAGCGCGTGATCATCCAGTTTGAAATCGCTGCGCAATAGATCCCGTTCTGCCGCATCGGGATTACTGAACAACATCACATCGGTATCGAGGTGTTCAACCGATACCAGCGCCCCATTGGCGAGTTGAAAACTCTTGATCACGTCTGACCTATGGCGTTATCGACTTGGAAAAATCAGTGTCATGCAAGCTGGTATCGGAGCATGCGTTTACCACGCCTGGCCACGACGTTTCAGCTCGAGACGGCGAATGAACTCTTCCAGAACCAGGCAATACAGGTCGTCCTGCAAGTAAGCGTCTTCGATGCCCGCGTCCATGTTCGGGTTGTCATTGACCTCGATTACCACCACCTTATCCCCCGACTGTTTCAGGTCGACCCCGTACAAACCATCACCAATGAGGTTGGCTGTCTTCACCGCCAGTTCGACCACCGCCCGGGGAGCTTCGTGAACCGCCAGCGTGCGGCATTCGCCGTTGATGTCCTGGCCCTTGGCTTTGTGGTTGTAGATCTGCCAGTGACCTTTGGACATGAAGTACTGGCAGGCGAAAATCGGTTTGCGGTTGAGCACGCCAATGCGCCAGTCGTACTCGGTGTAAAAGAACTCCTGAGCCAGTAGCAGCACAGAGTGTTCGAATAGCTCAGCGGTGGCTTCGAGCAGTACCTGTTGGCTTTCGACCTTGATTACGCCCCGGGAAAAGCAGCCATCGGGAATCTTCAGCACTAATGGGAAGCCCAGGCGTTCACCCACTCGCTCGAAGTCTTCCGGTCGTTCCTTGTAGAGAATCTCGGTTGCCGGCATACCCAATTGATGGCTTTTGAGTAGATCAGTCAGGTAAACCTTATTGGTACAGCGCAGGATTGAAGCGGGATCGTCCATCACTACCAGACCTTCGCTTTCCGCCTTCTTGGCGAAGCGATAGGTGTGGTTATCCACGCTGGTGGTTTCGCGAATCAACAGGGCGTCATACTCGGCGACTCGTGAATAGTCTTTCTTTTCGATCAGATCGACATCAATACCCAAGCCTTTGCCGACCCGGATAAAATTCTCCAGGGCCTTGGCATTGGAAGGCGGCAGCGCTTCTTGCGAGTCATGCAAAATGGCCAGGTCGTAGCGGGCCACGCGGGGTGAACGTGGCATACGCCATATCTTGCGGCTGAAGCTGTCCAGCGAGTTGGAAAACTGATCTTCCTGGTCTTCGCGCAACTTTTGCAAGACGCCGGACTTTATTCCGTCGATCCGCCAACTATTACTTTTACGGAACTCTACCAGGAGGATCGGGCATGGGAAGATTTCAAAGATTTGCCGCGCCAGATCCTGTAATGGTTCAAGGTTGGTTTTACCGAAGTACAAGGTAAGCGTGAATCCTTCGGTATTACTGTAAATATGGTTGTTCAGTGCTTTGTCCAGTGTTTTGCCCAGATCATCCAGCGCCAGGCCATACAGTGATTTTTTGGTAAGTTCGCTGATAGTACGCACAGACGGAATAACTTTATGGCCGCGTGCTTCTGCCAGCAGTGAACAGTAATACCCGTGCCCCAGATACTTGTAGCTTCGGCACAGATTAATAACCTGGACGCGCTTGCCGGCTTCGATTTCAAGAGGCTGTTCCAGGTACTCCTGCGCACTCATCACATCCTCTGATGGGAAGTAAGAGGCCCAGTCTTCTTTTCGTTCAACAATAATAATCACCTGGCTGGATCTTCCCGGTGCCTCCGGTAAATAAGTCAGGTTTGATATTGCCGCTAACCGATTTTGCTCTGATACTTCACGCAAGCCACCCTGTACCGCTGACATATGAAAAGGTCCGTTGGAGAACAAGTCCTTATCTATTAAGCACGGTACTTTTAAAAAGTCTCGTTTCGTTACGCAACTTTTACGGTGGGGCCATGAGTCTGTTATTTCGCAATGCTACACAGGATGATCTGAAGTCTCTGCTGGAACTGGAGAACCAATGCTTTACCTCTGATCGACTGACTCCGCGCAGTTTCCAGTGGATGATCAGCCGAGCCCATGCCAGCCTGATCGTTGCGCAGAACGGGAGCCAACTGATGGGCTACTGTCTGGTCCTGTTTCACCGTGGCACCTCTTTGGCGCGTCTGTATTCAATCGCTATCGCCACCCACAGTCGCGGCCTCGGTCTTGGAAAACAGCTGTTGGATCAGGCGGAAGATTGCGCTCGCGCTCACGACTGCGCCTACCTGCGACTGGAAGTGCGCCCGGATAATCCCGTCGCTATCAGTCTTTATGAGCGTAACGGTTACCGACGTTTCGCTGTGGTTCACGACTATTACGAAGACCATGCGCATGCGTTGCGTTTGGAGAAGCGCATTCTGCAACATCGCGAAAGCCGTGAATTCCAGGTGCCTTACTACCAACAAACCACTGAGTTTACCTGCGGCCCGGCGTGCCTCTTGATGGCCATGAGGGCGTTGCAACCCGATCGTTTGATCGAGCGCAGGGACGAACTGCAAATCTGGCGTGAAGCCACGACGGTGTTCATGACGTCGGGACACGGCGGGTGCAGTCCCCAAGGATTGGCATTGGCGGCCTGGCGCCGAGGGTTTCGAGTGCGCCTGCAGGTCAGTATCGCCGGCCCGCTATTTCTCGACGGGGTGCGCGACGAACATAAAAAGGAGGTCATTCGCCTGGTACACGAAGAGTTCTGCATGGAACTTCGGCACAGCGATGTGGAGCATGTCAGCAGCAACCAGCTGGATCTGGCGCTCACGCTGAAGGCCGGTGGTCAGCCCCTGGTGTTGATCAGCAGCTACCGTCTGACCCGCTCCAAAGCCCCGCACTGGGTCATTGTCACTGACTACGATGAAGACTTCGTCTACCTGCATGACCCGGACATCGATCACAGTCAGCACCGTCAGGCACTCGACTGCCAGCATCTACCCGTCAGTCACAAGGCGTTCGACAAGATGTGTGTTTTCGGCGGCAACAAGCTGCGCGCCTCAGTGACGCTTTACGCGCGCGAACAGTCCGGCAAGGAATGAAGCGATACCCAACCCCCGTTTCGGTGATGGGGTGTCGCGGCTGGGCCACATTGTGGCCGATTGCTGCCTGTTCTGCCGGCTCGTTTCGTGTTTTCAGGCGGATGCGCCCAAGCCTTCGGCTTTCTCCTGCGCCGCAACGTCATGCAGGGAAATCCTTGAAGTCTCCGGTAATGCCAGCCCGCCCGCCAATGCGAGCAATGCAATCGCAATCAGGTAGAACGCCGGCGACAGGTTGCTGCCGGTGGTGCTGATCAGCCACGTCGCCACCAGCGGCGCGGTGCCGCCGAAAAGGGTGTACGCCATGTTGTAGGTGATAGCCGAGGCGGTGTATCGAGTACGGGTAGGGAAGGTTTCCGAGAGCAAGGCCGCGGTCACCACGCCACACAACACCGCGCCAATCGCCAGGAGCATGACGCCGACGATGGACGCGGCGAACGACCCGGAGCTGGCCATCAGGAACGATGGATACACGACCACGATCAACAGCGCACAAGCGGTCATCACCGTGATTCGCCGTCCGACCCGGTCCGAATACAGCCCGGCCAGCGGGCAGATTGCCGCAGCGAACAGCAATGCAATCAGTGACACCAGCAAGGCTGTTGCGCGACTCAGGCCACCGGCGACTTGCAGGTAGGTCGCGAAGTAGGTGGTGAACATGTAAAACGAAAGTGCCGTGAGTGACACAAAAGCGCCCAGGCAACAGATTGCCGCACCATGGTTGCGCAAGGTTTCCTTGAGTGGAAAGTGTGCGACAGCATGTTCCTGCGTCACCGCCTGGAATGCCGGTGTCTCATCGAGCTTCCAGCGCAGGTAAAGCCCCACCAGGCCCAGGGGCGCGGCAATCAGGAACGGCAGGCGCCAGCCCCAGCTCCCCATTGCTTCGGCCGGCAATGACGCCTCGAGCGCGTAGGCCACCACGGCGGCTGCGGCAAAGGCGGAAAATGTCGACACCGGAATGAAGCTGCCGTACCAGGCGCGTTTATCACTCGGTGCGTGCTCCATCAGGTAGGCACAGGCGCCTGCGTATTCTCCGCCGGCGGAAAAGCCTTGGGCGCAACGGATCAGGGACAGAAGGATCGGCGCCATGACCCCGATCGCCGCATAAGTAGGCAGCAGACCGATCAAGGTCGTGGCACCGGCCATCAGCAGAATGGTCATCGCGAGGGTACGCTTGCGGCCGATCCTGTCGCCCAGCATGCCGAAGAAAATCCCGCCAAGGGGCCGAAACGCAAAGGCCACGGCGAATACCGCAAAGGTCTTGAGCAGCGCGGCACTGGCATCGCCGCTGGGGAAGAATTGCTGGGCGATGGTCGTGGCCAGAAAACCGTAGACGGCAAAGTCGAACCACTCGACGAAATTGCCGATGCCGGCGGCCACAATCACTCTTCTCAGCGTTTGCGGGCTGACTTGTTCCATAGTTGCGTTCGTCATGCTTGACCTCGACAATTCGTCAGTAAGCTATCGATTATCGGGGTTGGCCCTGAGGTGGTTCACTTCAAAAGTGTCACCCACATAGTCAGTACCGACTTCATGCCGTTGAATGAGGCAGGATTCGCGCCAGATTGGCCGAGGGAGAGAAACGGGCGATTTTTTCGCAAATCTGAAAAGCGTCGAGGTATTGTCGGTCGCCAGGATCAGATCAATCAGAAGGGACGAAAATGACATTGACTGTCGAAAGCCTGGTCAGGATCGCAATGACCAATCCGGTAAACGTAGAAATTTCCACTCGCTTGCCTGAGCTCGGTTTGAACCAATGCCTGCTCACGGCCGGTTGCCTGTTCCAGGCCGTCTGGAATCATCAGGCTCAGCGACCGCCAGAGTGGGGCGTGAAGGATTACGACGTCTTTTACTTCGATGATGACCTGTCGTGGGAAGCAGAGAATGAGGTCATCCAATCAGGTCAGCGTCTGTTCCAGGACCTCGACGTGAACATTGAGATCAAGAATCAGGCTCGCGTCCACTTGTGGTACGGCCAGCGCTTTGGCGGGGATTATCCAAGGCTTGAGTCGGCAAAAGACGGGATTGATCGCTACCTGGTTGCCGGCACCTGCATTGGCCTGGACATCGAAACTGGCGAGATCTATGCGCCCAACGGCCTGGCCGACACAGAGCACGGGTTACTTCGGATCAATCCAAAAAATTCCAAGCCAGAGCTGTTCGATCAGAAGGCGAGAAGTTATCAGGCTCGCTGGCCCTGGCTCAGGATCATGGAGCCGCAAAGTTGAATCGGTTAAATGTCTCAAGCTGATATCATTCAAGAATTACAGGCTGAGTAGAACAACATGAACCGTCAAAAGAAACTAAAGCAGCTGTTCAAGGCTAAGGCCAAAAAGGCCAGTGCCAAATTGGCACCGAAGAGCAAGTCGACCTACATCAGTAAAGCGGACCGATTGAAGCTGGCTGCACAAACCAGTGACGAGTCAACGATCGCCTCTGAGAGCTGATTCAGGTCGGACTGCGTAGACGTGGTCGACCCCTTCCTTCAAGTCGAAGCCGCTTCGCGGCTTTGAATGACCAGATCCCCTCGTTACATTTGACCGGCTACTTCGGGACGATTTCTGCCGTCTCGAAAGTCGTTACGGACCTAGCGGATACCAGCACCCGCCATGGACTCTGGCACCCACTGCGCCGTCGATAGCGGCTCGATGTAGCGGATACCGCCATGCGGGCCCACCACGCCATTGATGTTATAGGTGCCTTTCGACAGGTCGTAAGTCATGAAAGGAGTGGCGTCCGGGACCTGCTGGTCGTAGCTCTGGCTGAAGAACGCGAAGGAGCCACGGTATAGCTGGCCACGGGTGTCGTACTGATCGGAGGCCACCGCGGCCCAGGTGTCTTCATCCAGGTAGAAGCGGCGCTTCTGGTAGATGTGCTTCGCCCCAGGCTTGAGGTTGCCCTCCACGACGTAGACCCGGTGCTTTTCCCAGCGTACGAAGTCCGGGGCAATGAAGTTGGGCGTGGTCAGCGACTTGGCAGCGCGAGCGTAGGTAAGTTTGTACGTGTTGTAGGGCACGATCATTTCCTGCTTGCCGACCAGCGTCCAGTCGTACAGCTCGAGCGCACGGGCGGTACCGGGGTTGGGGGTGTCGTAGGCCAGGATCGAAATCTGTTTGACCCGGCGCTGGGCAGGCATGTACTGCCAGGCGCGGCCAGGGAACTGCGTCGGGTTGGTGGCGTTCTTGAGCATGATCGACTCGCCGGCTCGGCGCGCAGGTCCGGTATAGGACAGTTTCAACTGATAGTAGATGTCGGAGCTGTTGAACGGCTTCGACAGGTTCTCGTAGATCGGGAAGGAGATGAATGCCTCGCCGGTGACCGCCAGGCTCGGTACGCCCGCCGTGTCGACGCTCCAGGAGTCGTACTTGGAATGGATGTTGACGCCCTGGTAGCGCAGCAGGAAATTCCACATCGCTTCGGCGCCGGATTGCGGGATCGGGAAAGGCACCCCGGGCATCACATTGTCGATGGCAATCCCGCCGTTGAGGGACCTGGCGTTGGTGGCATTCTTGCGGCTGTTGTCCAGTATCGCCTGTGGCAGCGATGCGGTGCGGTGGGTCGGATAGACGTCGATGCGAAAGTCGGGGTAGCGCTTGGCCAACGCCACTGTGGTGGCGGTCAGCATGCCTTTGTACGCGTCGACGTTCCTGCCGTTGATCACCAGCAGCGGTTTTTCGCCCGCAAAGGGGTCCGGGCGCATGCTGTCGCCGGTCTTGAAACTGGAAGGGGCCGTGGTCAGGCCACCGTTGTAGGGCGGAATGGAGCCGTCGGCATTACCGGCCTTTTCGGCTCCCACCCACGTCAGGCTGGTGCCCAGCCGGGCGGCTTCCTGGCTCGATACATAGGCTTGGGCATCGATGGCCAGCGCCATGAGGGGTACAGCAGCCAGAAGACTTTTCACGAATTTCATATTGTTATTCTCCTGCCTGGCGTACCAGGCAACTCGTGACTCAGGCGCAGCAGTCGCTTACGTCTGCTCTTCGCCAGAGACCTTTTCAGTACTGCCATTAGATAGCCCCCATATCAGGGGCGCTTTTCATTCGACGACAGCCCCTTGGCTATTGATGACAGGCCCGGGCTGTCTCGGCGGGCATTCGATGGGGAGAGTGACCATCACTTGTTTGTATTTAACAGAGGAATCATCGGGTTACCGAATGGTCATAGCCATGGCTGAACACTGCCCGGATGAAAGTTTCGAGCAGCCATGCCCCTTCCATACCTCCGACGTTTAGGACGTTTTTATGAATCGCGCAGTAATCTTGATCGTGGCCATTTCCAGCGCCGTCTTGTTGGGAGGCTGCGGCCCGCATTGGGATGACGGAGAACGGTACGGGCGATATCACGATCATGACCATCGACGTGGTTACGACCAGAGAGGGGACGATGACCGAGGTTATGACCGTGACTATGATCGTCGTGGCTATGATCGCAGTGACTATGATCGCGATCACCGTCGCTACCGTGATCGCGATGACAACGACGATTGATACGTTGACTTCGAGCGATGGAAGCCAGGTCTGGACTACACACCGCGAATAATTAGTGGCCCGTCTCATACCTGGCACTAAAGTGAATAAAATCATTGAAAAAAGCCGCCATAAGCTTTAAACGGAAAGCCAAATGGCACATTGCAAGCAATCAGCCAGTGAGTTTCAGCCGTTTTGGCTCAGGGAGCGCTGATGAGTTTTCGTACATTGACCGGCTCTCCGCGGCAATCGAGCAATGACGCAGTTGCCGCATTTCACCCCCCAGGGAACCCGGATACTGTCGGCGTGTCTTGCCCCGGCAACGAGGACAGGATCGGACAACTGCTGGATTCGGCGCGCAACTGGGCCCACACCACCGCGTGGGTGTTTTACCGCGCCGGTGAACAGTTGCATCGGGTTGGTCAGGGCGACCCACGGGGACACTGGCCTTCAAGCGTTGCGAATGACGAGTTTGAAGCCTTTTGCCTGGCTTCGAACCTGCATCGCTGGCCCACCGGCAGGGGCGAAAGTGAGCTCGGTTGGCTGCTCGCGCCGGTCGCCGATGCTGCAGAACCGGCGCTTGCTGAACTTGCCCAGCGCCTGGGCATTGAGCTACAGACCAATACCCTGGCCCGTGCGCAGATCACTCAGCGTGTGCTGTATGAAATTACCTATCTGGCCAGCTCGACCCGTGACCGGTCAGAGTTCCTGGTGGGGGCTCACCGGCTGCTGGCCAGCCTGATCGACGCCGAGAACTTCTATCTCGCGTTGTATAACCCGCACACTGGCAAGATCGACTACCCGTATTACGTCGACATCATCGACGTTGATGCCCTGGAGTCCGAAAACTACGAATACCTTGACCCCTCGCGCCTGTCGCTGACGGGCCAGGTGTTGACCACCGGCCAGCCGTTGTTGATCGATGCCGCCGGTATTCTCGCGGCCCAGGTCGAGAACCGTTTCCACTGCGTGGGTGATCGTCCCGAGTTCTGGATGGGCGCACCGTTGAAAAATGCCTCGGACGAGGTGTTTGGCATGCTGGCGATGCAGGTCTACGACGTTTCTCGTGTCTACAGCGCTGAAGACCGCGCGCTGTTCCTGGTGGTCGCCCGCCACGTGGCCATGGCGCTGGACCGGATTCTGCACCGGGAGGACCTGGAAGAAACGGTGTTGCGTCGCACCCTGGAGCTTTCGGCAGTCAACGACGCATTGCGCCAGGAAGTCACAGACCGAGAGCGTGCCGAACATCTGCAAAGCGCGCTGTTCCAGATTGCAGAACTGTCGAGCCAGCCGGGTGACATGGCCGAGTTGTTCCGGACCCTGCACGGCATCGTCGGTGAGCTGCTGTTCGCGCAGAACTTCTACATTGCGCTGTTTGCCGACGCGACCGGCGAAGTGACGTTTCCCTATTATGTGGATGAACGGCAGACGACCTGCCCGGCGGCACGCCGAGGGCGCCGGGGCTTGACCGAGTACGTCATCCGTCAGCGCCGCCCCTGCCTGATTGACGTCGTGGAGGCTGAACGATTGTCCGCGCAAGGTGAAATCGAAATTGCCCATGAGTCTGTGCGCTCCTTCTCCTGGCTGGGCATTCCCTTGTTCGAAGACGACGTGGTGCGCGGTGTGCTGGCGGTGCAAAGCTATACCTCGCAGGTGCGCTATACCCTGCGCGACCAGGAACTGCTGACCTTCGTGTCGCGGCACATAGACACGGCGTTGTCGCGACGCACGGCCGCCGAAGCGATTCATGCCGCCAACCTCAAGCTCGAAGCCCGGGTGCAGAGCCGCACCCGCGAACTCGATCACGCCAATGCCAAGTTGCAGCACGAAAACTCTCACGATGCGCTGACCGGGCTACCCAATCGCACCTATCTGCAGCAGCGCCTCAACCTGGCCTGGTTGCGGTTCGGCCGCGAAGCCGGGCCCCTGGCGGTGATGTTCATCGACCTCGACCGCTTCAAGATGGTCAACGACAGCCTCGGCCACCATTTTGGCGACCTGCTGTTGATGCAGGCCGCCCACCGTTTGCGCGGTTGCCTGCGCGACACCGACATGTTGGCGCGCCTGGGGGGCGACGAGTTTTCGGTGCTGGCGCCCGAGGCGTCGCTGGAGGTGGTGATTGAAATCGCCGAACGGATCCTGGTGGCATTCGACCTGCCGTTCTTCATCAATGGCCATGAGGTTTTTTCGTCCTGCAGTATCGGCATCGTCAGCGCCGACAGTCAGTTCCATCACGAGCCCGCTGACTTGCTGCGCGATGCCGATGCGGCGATGTACCGGGTCAAGAGTGCCGGGCGCGACAGCTACGCGGTGTTCAACCAGGAAGTGCGCCGTGAAGTCTCGGACCAGGTCGAGCGAGAAGGGGCCTTGCGCAACGCACTCAAACGCACCGACGAACTGCTGCCGTATTTCCAGCCGATCGTCAGCGTCGACACCGGCGAACTGTTGGCCCTTGAAGCGCTGATCCGCTGGCACCAGCCGGGCGGCCGGGTGATCGCACCGGGCGAGTTCCTGCCGGATGTCGAGGGGTTGCGCCTGATCGGTCGACTGGACCTGTACATGCTCGCCAGCATTGCCGCAATCCTCGCACAGCCCGAACACGCCGACTGGCCACCGGTGCATGTCAATTGCTCCAGCTACAGCATGACCCGTCCCGAATTCGCCGGTGAGGTGCTGGCACTGTTGGCGCAGCACCGGGTTTCGCCATCGCGAATCTGCCTGGAGTTGACCGAAGGGGCACTGGTAGCCGAGCCCGCGATTGCCCGACAGACCATGCAACAACTGGCCGACAACGGCATGTCAGTGGTGCTCGATGACTTCGGCGCAGGGTTTTCATCCCTGAGCTATGTGCATCAATACCGTTTCAGCGGCTTGAAAATCGACAAGTCGTTTATCTTCGAACTGACCACCAGCCCCCGCAGTCGCGCGATCGTCCGGGCGATTGTACGGATGGCCGAATCGCTGGACCTGAGTGTGGTGGCCGAAGGCGTCGAGGATCAAGCGACGCTGGAGTTGCTGCGTGAAATCGGGGCAGGGCAGGCCCAGGGTTATCATTTTGCCAAGCCGATGAGCTTGAAGGCACTGTTGGCCAGTTCACTGCTCGGTCGCTAGGGGTTCACCACTGTCCGCGACCTGGAGAGTCCAATGTCGCCCATCATCACGCGCCTGCTGGCGCTGCTGATTCTTTGCCTGGCGCTTGAAGTGCCGGCCCAGACCAACGACTGCCCGGCTGGCGAGAAGCCAGTGTGCCTGGATGGCTGCATCTGCCTGCCGGACGTGGTGCCTGATGGCATCGACCAGATCGCGGCGCCTGCCCTGGCGTTGTGGCTGACCCAGGCCCGTGCTGAAACAGCGAACGCCGGCACCCAACCCATTCCACCGCACATCCGCGAGCAGCTGCTGCATTGGTACGAGCCCGGAGTCCTCGATACCGCGCGCTACAAAATCATCGACGACGGCCAATTCAACGCCGCCACCGCCATGCTGCAAAACCCCGATGTCGGTGCCGTGACGCTGATCGACATCATCCTGTTCCGGGACGCGCAATCCGCAGAACAGGACATCGCGCTCTGGGCTCACGAACTCAAACATGTGCAGCAGTATCAGGAGTGGGGGGTGCTGGGATTTGCCCAACGGTATACGCAGGATTTCAATGCGGTAGAGGCGCCGGCTTATGCCATACAGGCTGAGGTCAGGCGCTCGGTGCGGGCGGGGATTTACTGAAGGGCAGCGTACTTAAAAACAACTGCAATGATTTTATTGAGCGACAGGTTCTCATTGAACATCGTGACAGAACCGAGCAGTCCGGGCTTTCATAGGGATCTTCCTTGATGGTTCGTTGAGAAATGAAATGTGAGAAACCACAGCACCAGGGCAGTCGCACTGATCAAGGCGCCCAGCAGGCTGACGGCAATCCAGCCCCATAGCGCATACACCTGCGTCGCGGCGGCGGCACCCAGCGCGCTGCCCACCGAGTAAAAGCACATGTAGGCGCCGACCATGCGACTTTGCGCGTCGGGCCGGGCCGCGAAAATCAGGCTCTGGTTGGTGACGTGTACGGCTTGCACCGCGAAGTCGAGCAAGACCACCCCGCCAACCAGCGCGATCAGTGATGTTTGTGCAAAGGCGATGGGCAGCCAGGACAGCGTCAGGATCGCCAGCGAAATGCCGGTGACGCGTTGCCCCAGCCCCTGGTCGGCCCAGCGACCGGATCTTCTGGCAGCAAGGGCGCCGGCGACGCCCGCCAGGCCAAACAGGCCGATGACCGTGTGTGATAGCGACAGCGGTGGGGCGCTCAGCGGCAGCACCATGGATGTCCATAGCACGGAAAAAGCGGCAAAGATCAGCAAGGCCAACAGGCCTCTGGTTCGCAACACCGGTTCGGTCATGAACAGCATGAAGAGCGAGCGGATGAGTGCCGGGTAGGTGTATCGACTGCGTGGCGTCGCTGCGGGAGGCAAGACTTTCCAGAACACCGCAGCGAGGGTCAGCATCAATCCCGAGGAAACGAAATACACGGCGCGCCAGCCCGCCAGATCGGCGATCAGCCCGGAGGTGAACCGCGCCAGAAGAATGCCCAGGACAATGCCGCTGGTGACGGTCCCCACAGCCTGGCCGCGCTGTGACGGCGTTGCCAGCGCGGCGGTGCAGGCCACCAGCACTTGAACCATCACTGCCAGCAAACCCACAGCGATCATGGTCCCCAACAGAGTCAGCCATTGCTGTGCGGCGCCGACTCCCGCCAGCGCAATCGCAGACAGCAGCATTTGCGTCAAAATCAGCCCTTTACGGTTCAACAAGTCGCCCAGAGGGACGATGAACAGCAACCCCAGCGCGTAACCGACTTGAGTCGCCGTCACCACAAACCCGATCATTGATGGGGCAACATCCAGGCTCCGGGCCATTGAATCGAGCAAGGGTTGTGCGAAGTAGACGTTGGCGACGGCAAGCGCACAGGTGACAGAAAACAGAAACGTGAGTTGCGCAGAAAGCCCCGAAGTCTGCGCGACGAAAGGATGGGTGGCTGAATCGGTATCTGCTTTCACGTGAGCCTCCGTGGCGCTAAACTGGTTTCAATTAGCAACCTGATTCAATTGTTATCGAATCAGGTTTCAAATTGCAACCACGTTGCTCAAGGCCAGACGACAGACCTGGCTGTCCTTATCCAAAAGGTAAACACGATGGTCGTAGACCCTTCATCGCAAGGCAGCGAATGCCCGGTAGCACGAACACTGGAAGCCATTGGGGATCGTTGGTCGCTCATGATCATTCGCGACGCATTTGACGGCATTCGCCGATTCAGCGAATTTCAAAAAAGCCTGGGGGTGGCCAGGAACATTCTGGCATCGCGCCTGAAGACGCTGGTTGAGGTCGGTGTGTTCGACGTTCAACCTGCGTCGGATGGAAGTGCCTACAAGGAATACGTCCTGACGGAAAAAGGACGGGAGATCTTTCCAGTGGTGGTCAGTATGAGGCAGTGGGGCGAACGGTTCCTGTTCACGCGGGACGAGACCCGTTCGGTGTTGCTGGACAATGAGTACGGCCAGTCCCTGATGCCGATTGAAGTTCGCTCCTTGAGCGGTCAAAAACTTGGACCGTCCGACTGCCACCGAGTGAGGGTGGTTGCCGACGAGTCGTGAATCGAACGGTTGAAGGGCGAGTCAGTCGAGCAGCGACACCAGCTGCGGTTCGATTGACTGCCCAACCACTTCCAGCAACGCCAGGGTGACAGGCAATTTGAAGCGGCGACGTCCGGCGCTGCCTGGATTCAGGAACAGCCGTTCACCGCGCCAGTCGATGCACGGTTTGTGCGAATGACCGGTGATCACCAGCTTGATACCGTCATCAGGATCGGCCGCCACGTCGGCGATGTCATGCACCAGCAGAACCGTCCAGCCGTTGAGCTCCAGGCGCAGACAATCGGGCAACTCCCGCGCCCAGGGTGCGTCCAGGTCATTGTTGCCACGCACCGCATCCACCGGCGCGATTGCGGCCAATTGGTCGAGGATCGCCGCGCTGCCGATGTCGCCCGCGTGAAGGATGCGATCACAGCCTTGCAGGGCGGCAATGGCTTCGGGGCGGAGCAAGCCGTGGGTGTCGGAGATGACGCCGATTTTCATGCCTGTTTCCTCGAACGTATCGGCCAATATTAACCGGGTATCCGTGAAGTTTCCTGCCGCGCTCGGCGAATTCAAAAATGAAGCGCCGTCGTTGATACCTGGCACGATCCCCGACAGGATCAGGCAAGTTGTCGGAAGGATCTGACTAACTGGCTGACCGGCATTATCCCTACTCTGGACTGGCAGCGAGACACCGCTCTCGCGTCACCAGGCACTCAAGTGAGGAATCAGGGTCATGTCGAACATCTCGAAAAAAGTCGTTCTGATCACGGGCGCGAGCAGCGGTATAGGCGAAGCGACCGCACGTCTGTTAGCCAGCAAGGGCGCGCATGTCGTACTCGGCGCACGTCGTACGGAGCGCCTCGAAATACTCTGTGCCGAGATCAACGCCAGCGGTGGAAGTGCCCACTTTCAGGCGTTGGATGTCACCCGGCGAGCCGATGTTCAAGGGTTTGTCGATTTTGCCCTGGACCTGCATGGCCGGGTCGATGTGATCGTCAATAACGCCGGGGTGATGCCGCTGTCGAAACTCGAGGCACTGAAGGTCGCCGAATGGGATCAGATGATCGACGTCAATATTCGCGGCGTCTTGCATGGTATCGCGGCCGGTTTGCCCTTGATGCAAAAACAGCGATCAGGCCAGTTCATCAATATCGCGTCGATTGGCGCCTACACCGTCAGCCCCACGGCATCGGTCTACTGCGCGACCAAGTTTGCAGTGCGCGCCATCTCGGAAGGATTGCGTCAGGAGGTCGGCGGGGACATTCGTGTCACGGTGATTTCGCCCGGCGTGACCGAGTCCGAATTGGCCGAGAGCATTTCCGATGAAGGCGGGCGGGCCGAGATGCGCGAGTTCCGCAAGATCGCCATCCCTGCAATGGCCGTTGCTCGCGCTATCGCGTATGCCATCGAGCAGCCTGCCGATGTGGACGTCAGTGAACTGATTGTCCGTCCAACGGCCAGCCCGTTCTGAATCGTTCTTTTTCGCGAGCCTTAGAAGCCGAGCGCTGTAGTGGCGGCTGCGAATTGGAACCAGAGCAAGCACAGCCGCCACCTGCCATCGACTATCGTTCTTGTGGCCGGTCAACAGCACGTCTTGCCTGGTTCAACAGGTGATCGACATCCTCGGCGGTGGTGGCGAACGAGGTGACAAAGCGAACGACGTTCGGTCCCCAACGATCGTGATAGAACCCGAACCCGGCCTTTAGCAGCGCATCGATCATTGCCGAGTCCAACCGACAAAACAGGATGTTCGCCTCGGTACCGCCGAGCACCTCAACCCCGCTCAGGCCGGCAAGTCCCTGCGCCAGTCGCTGGGCGGCAGCGTTGGCCTTGCGTGCATTGCGCAGCCAGAGATCGTCGGTCAGGTACGCATCGATCTGCGCCGACAGAAAACGCATCTTGGAAGAGAGATGGCCTGCGCGCTTGCGCCGGTAACTCATCTCGGTGGCGAGGGAGGTGTTGAACAGGACGATGGCTTCCGCCGCCAGCACGCCGTTCTTGGTGGCACCGAACGACAGCGCATCCACGCCGGCCTTCCACGTCATCTCGGCCGGAGTGCAGCCAAGCGACACAAGGGCGTTGGCAAAGCGCGACCCATCCATATGCAGTCCCAGGGATGAGGACTTGCAGACGTCGCCAATGGCTGCGATTTCGTCCAGGGTGTAGATGCTGCCGACTTCAGTGGCCTGGGTGATGCTGACGCAGGCGGGCTGGGTCGTGTGTACGTCGCCGACTTTGTCGCGAGTGCGCTCGCGCAGTCGGACGATATCCAGCTTGGCCGCCGGGCCGTCGACGGTCATCAGCTTCGCGCCGTTGGAAAAGAACTCCGGCGCGCCGCATTCATCGTTGTTGATATGGCTGGCCGGATGGCAGTAGATGTTGCCCCAGGGTGGCGTCATCGCGCTCAGGCACAGGGCGTTGGCGGCGGTGCCGGTGGGTACGAGTAACACATCAACGTCACGTTCGAAGATCTCGCAGAACTTGCGCTGGACCTGCGCCGTCAACTCGTCGGTGCCATAGGGACTCGCCTGGCCCGTGCTGTGTTTGACGAGGGCTTGTGCCACCTCCGGCGATGCACCGGCGATGTTGTCACTTGAAAAGCCCAGCGCGGGCGGTCTGTTTGTCTCACCGTTCATCATCCAGTTCTCGGCTGCCCAGGCGAAGGTGTTTCGCCCGGATTGGCGCATCCTATGGAGAGGGAAGGTTGTTGCGCTTGTAAAAAATTGACGGTCGCCTGGTGGACGACGGACTAAGTCCTGTAGCGCGATGGCGCGACGCCGAATGCCTGCCGAAAGGCGCGGTTGAAATGGCTTTGATCGTAAAAGCCGACGGCGTGGGCGACATCGATGATCGGTTGCTCGCTGCCAGACAGCAGGCCACAGGCCCGTTCGAGACGCAGGCGAAGCAGCCACGCGTGGGGCGTCATGCCGATGGTCCGCTTGAACTGCTTGAGAAACGGGAAGCGGCCCAGCCCACAGAGTCCGGCGAGATCATCGAGGGTGATTCGCTGATCGATGTGGCTGAAACAATAGTCCCTGACGCGAGACCATTGCAGGGGCGATAGTGTGCCGGTAATCGTTTCGGGCTTGATCGCCCGTGACTGGCTCAACAGGTGTTCAAGCAGGGTGAACCATTGCGTCTGCACCGCGAGGCTGCCGGGGCCAATGGCCTGCTGCATCGCTTCGTGCAGCCCGAGCAGGTTGCCAGTAAGCCCGGGGTCTTCGAGCAACACACCGGCCAATTCAAGCTCCTTCGGTTGACCGCTGATCTCTTCGCACAGGCTTGCGACCAACGCCTGGGACAGACGGAATGTCTTGAGCGTATAAGCGCCGCCGCCCTCGGACATCCCATCGTGGATTTCACCCGGCGGCATCAGGGCAACACTTCCCGGACCTAAAAGAAACGACTCGCCCTTCGATCGATGACGCTGGATGCCTTCGGTGACAAAGCCGATGTGGAAATCGAGGTGGTAATGACGATCGAAGCCGACATCCGCAAAACGTGCGGACCCCAGCACCAGGCCAGGTACTTCGGACACGTGATGGTACTTGGCATGCTCAGTCATGAAACCCGTTCAACAATCGGCGAGGAGGGCAGGGACCACACAGTTTAGGTCCACAGGACGCATAGATCCATGGGGTGCCAGCAACTGGCCTGAGGTCGTGCATCAGTCATTGAGTGTCAACCGAACTTGCTCGACATGATGATGTTGCGCAGCAAGTGACGACGGCTCATTTGTCCGCTGCGCAACATCCGGTAGCCACCCCTAGCTTTGTGGCACCACCCGCGCTTCGTTTCCGGCACCCTCGACATACACGTTCATGCCTTTTCTCAGCACCGGGTTGATCGGCTGGGTCACCTGAACCAGTACGCCGCTCTGGGTGCGAACGATGATCTGCTGTGCGTCCACGGGCTGATCATATTTTTTCTTTTCGACGTAGTTGCCGCCTGCCGCACCCGCGAGGGCACCGGCGACCATGGCCACATCCCGGCCGGTACCCTGGCCGATCAGGCTTCCCAGGGCCAGACCGCCAATACCCCCCATTATGGCACCGACGCCGCTATCGTGATTGGTCTGCATCTGGGTCTGTGTAATCTGCTCGATTTTCCCCGAGCGAATTTCCATCTCGCCAGCGCCCCCGCTCCCGGCGCCCACAGCGGCACAGCCGCCAAGCACCAGACCAAAAAGCGTAATCGTCAGCCAGGAAGCGATTGTTTTCATCGTCGAACTCCATTTTCAGAGGAAGTGGATCATGCAAACGCATCCAATGACGTTAGACGAAAAAGTCCGGTTCATGCGCTTGTTTGGCTGCGCACAGTGCTTGAGGTTGGTAAATCAGAACGCCAGGCGAGGTGGTATGGAACATTAGCCTGGGAACTGATCCCCAAACATAGGGTACCCGCCGGCGGAACCTTCGCGCCTCGCCTCGTCCTGAATCACATCCCAGTGCTCGACCAGCACGCCGTCCTCAAGGCGCAGGATATCGACCACGACCCAGTTCGCCGGTTGGCCGAGGCCAGTGAAGCGACCGTGCAACATGACGAAGTCGCCTTCAGCTACCGCCAGCTGGCATTCGTAAAGCATATCGGGCGATCCTGCGGCGACCAGTTCGAACAGACCCTTGCGACCAGGGGGCACATGGGCACTGTGCTGGATATAGGAGGGTGACCAGAAGCGTTCGGCCGCAGCCAGATCCTTGCGATTGAACAGGGTTGCGAAGCCTTCGAGGACGATGGCCTTGTTCTCGGCGGGGGTACGTGAAGTCATGGTCTGATCCTGCTTGCAATGTAAAAGGTCGGCGGCTGCAGGGCCGCCCAATATCGCCTTGTGGTCTCAGCCGAAAGCCGGTCCGTTTGCAATCATGTCGTTGAACGCGTTCACCCAGGCATGCTCGTTCGGGCCAGGATTGGCGCGCATGGCTTCGGCCGGAGCGACGAGGATTTCGTCGGCACCGCTTTCGAACTGTTTCATCGCTTCTGTGATGAACTGGTCGAGGGGAATGGCGCGTTCCTCTTCGCTGCTGTCGAGCAACTCGGTACGTACCCATGGTGGTGCGATCTCGACCACCTGGACGCCGTGTTCGCGCAGCAGGTAGCGCTGTGACAAGGTGTAGGAGTGCAACGCTGCCTTGGTCGCCGAATAGACCGCCGTCACGGCCATTGGCACGAAGCCGAGCACCGAGGAGACGTTGACGATGACCGCATCCGGCTTGGCCTTCAGATGCTCGACCAGCGCCGAGGTCATGCGGATCGGACCCAGCAGGTTTGTGGTGACGGTCGAGAGGGCAAGCTCATCGTCCACCGGACCTTCTGCATGATCGAGCAGCATGATGCCGGCATTGTTGATCAGCACATTGAGCTCAGGGTCATTGGCGATGAGCTGTTGCGCGGCTGCCTGGATGCTGGCCGTGTCGTTGATGTCGAGTTCGATGGCGGCCATGCCGGGGTTGGCGTCGAGTGTTTGCTGCAGTCTCTCCTTGCGCCGTCCGGAGATGATCACTCGATTGCCCAGTTTGTGGAAGGCTTCGGCCAGGCCTTGACCGATGCCGGAGCCGCCGCCAGTGATGAAGATCGTGTTGCCAGTCTTGCGCATGAGGGATTTCCTTGAACGGAAAAGTCTGGGCGTCCGCCACGCTGCCAGGTCGATCAGCTCGACCGCTGCGTCGCGGGGTATGTCGCTAAATTGGCAGCTTCGGCGGGATAGGAGTAGACGCTGTGGCTGGCTATCTTCTATGCGTCGGATGCATAAGCACCGCCGGCATCGTCAAGCAGGCTGGCGATAAGGTGTTCGATCAGGGCGCGGCCGGCTCTGCGGGTCCGCGAGCCGTGGGGGAAGTAGGCATGAACAGGTACGGATTCAGTCTCCCAATCGGTGAGCAGCGCGACGAGTTCACCGCTTTCGAGCTCCCGTCGACACGCCCATGCCGTTGTCGAGGTGATCCCCAACCCGGCCGTTGCCGCTGCGACAGCGCCCTCGTTTTCGTCGGTCGAGAAGTGCGCATCGAGCTCAATGGTCCTGGTCTCCACGCAACTCCAGGCCACCGCGAACGCTTTGCTCGGCTTCTTCCACCGCGGCGAGGATGGGTTCCATGCGAGCCAGAAAGTCCGCCCCAGCTTCAGTTGGTACGACGGCACGTGTCGATCTCGCCAGCAGCAGGGTGCCGAGATCGGCTTCGAGCTCGGCGATAATCCTGGAGACCTGGGATTGAGAAAGACCCACTTCGCGTGCCGCGGCCGAAAAGCTGCCCAGTCGCGCCACCCTTGTGAAAAGCCTGTAGGAGAAAAGGTCCTTCATGCGTTAGCTCCCTCCAACAGTCAGAATGCCCCCGCTGGCAAAAGCTACGGTGAAACGGACAGTAAGCTGGCGCATCGCTGCTTGGGTGAGTGTTTTTTTTGAGGGGAGGCAGCTGGGGCACTATGACCCCAGTTACCAGTGGTGCAAATGATCACGCAACTTCGGTATGGAAAGGATAGTCCGTGTAACCCGCTTCCGTGCCACCGAAGAACGACTCGCGGTCGTACGGGTTCAGCGGCCAGCCGTTGCGCAGGCGCTCCGGCAAGTCAGGGTTGGCGATGAAGTGGCGGCCGAACGCGACCAGGTCTGCATCGCCGGCCTCAAGGATCGCGTTGGCCGATTCACCGGAGAAGCCGCCCGCCGCGATAAGGGTGCCCTTGTAGTGCTGGCGGATGAGTTGGGACGCCACCGGATTCTGGTCGCGGCGCTCGTCTTCGGCGACACCCAGGATGCGCGGCTCGATCAGGTGCAGATAGGCGAGGTCGAGCTTGTTCAGTTCGCGCGCGACATAGGTGAACAGGCCAATGGGGTCGCTGTCGGACATATCGCCGAAATTGCCGCTCGGCCCCAGGCGCACCGCCACCCGATTGCTGCCCCAGACGGAGATCACCGCTTCTACTGCTTCGAGCAGGAACCGGCTGCGGTTCTCGAACGAGCCACCGTAGATATCCGTACGTTTGTTGCTGCCGTCCTGGAGGAATTGATCGAACAGGTAGCCGTTGGCCGAGTGCAGTTCCACTCCGTCGAATCCGGCTGCGATACCGCGTTCGGCCGCGGCGCGGAAGCTTTCTACCAGGTCGCGGATTTCAGTGACGGTCAGTTCGCGCGCCGGGGAGCCGGGGGTCCAGCCGGTCTCGGTGAAGGCGAGGCCGCCGTGGTCCACGACGGAAGGGGCCACTGGTTGGGCGCCGCCCGGTTGCAAGAGGACATTGGACTGGCGCCCCGCATGATAGAGCTGCAGAAAGATTTTGCCGCCCTTGGCATGAACCGCATCGGTCACGAGCTTCCAGCCGGCGATCTGGCTGTCGTCATACAGACCGGGAGCACCGAGGTAGCCATTACCATTGGCGGCGGCGATAGTGGCCTCGCCGATCAGCAGGCCACCGGCGGTGGTACGTTGGCTGTAGTACTCGGCCATCAACTGGCCAGGGATTGCGCCCGGCTCGGCACGCATACGGGTAAGTGGCGCCAGAACGACGCGATGGGAAATCCGGTGTGGGCCTATCTGGATGCTCGTATGCAATCTGGACATGACAACGATACCTATCAGTGGTGGGATGGGGCCAATGTAGGCGTAAAATTCGCGGAGAAAAATATCCCGCGATGCCGAACATTTCGGATGTTTTTTCCGTAATCCCGTCTTGTTGGCGGGGGTCTACCGGAGCAGGCAGGAAAAGTGATGGAAAGTCTGAATGGCATCTCAATTTTCGTGCAGGTTGCCGAAACGCGCAGCTTTACCGAGTCCGCCCGCCAGTTGGGGGTGTCGTCCTCGACCGTGGGTAAAACCATCGCCCGCATGGAGGAGCGCTTGCATGTGCGGCTGTTTCATCGCAGCACACGCAGTATCACGCTGACGGCCGAGGGCACCCTGTTCCTTGAGCGATGCCGGCGCATCCTCAGCGAGGTCACCGCTGCCGAGTCCGAACTGTCAGGCCTGGCTGGCAGTCCACGAGGACGACTTCGCGTGGGCACGCCGCTACTGGGCGACCTGATGATGCCGGCCTTTGACGGGTTCATGGAGCGGTATCCGGAAGTCGAACTGGATATCGATTTTTGCGACCGCATGGTCGATGTGATCGAGGAGGGGTTCGACGCGGTGATTCGGACCGGCGAGCAAAACGATTCTCGCTTGACCGCGCGCCGCCTGGGTTCCTGCGCACATGTGCTGGTGGCGTCGCCCGCGTATCTCAAGCGGCAGGGTGTACCCACTTATCCGCGTGAACTGGAACGTCATTTGTGCCTGCAACACAAATTCCCCGCAACGGGAAAGCTGGAGCGTTGGCCGCTGCGGCTCGAAGCCTCCGAGGCTGAATTGGTGCTGCCCGCCACGATGACGTCGAACACGATCGAGCCTCTTGCCTATGCCGCAATCCGGGGCAGGGGCATTGCCTTTCTACCGACTTTCCTGGTGCGCGAAGCGCTGGAAAGCGGCCAACTGGTCACAGTGCTGGATGATTACATTGACCGTCAGGTCGTCTTCTGGATGCTGTGGCCAGCCAGCCGTTATGCCTCGCCCAAGTTGCGCGTTTTCATTGACTACATGAGTGCGCACTTGCGCATCTGATTGCTTACGCCTGCAGGTTCAGTATCACCCTTGACTGACCGGCATCAGGGCGAGCCCGCTCCCGCAGGGTGTGGGCTTAACCCAAGGTTGTGAAATCGCTGGCGTGCAGCTGCTGGACGCCCACCAGTTGGATTTCGAACTCGGGGGTGGCGTCGGCGTTGACACTGCCCTGGAGAATGCCATCGGCAAAGCGCAGTTGGCCGGTGGCATTGGCAGGGTCAAAGGCGTTGCTGGCGATGAAGGTGAAGGCGTCGACAGCGGCGGTCAGCGGGTTGGCGTCAAGGCCGGTGAAATCCAGATGATCGCCCTCGGTGCTCTTGAAACCGTTGATCACATCGCGCAAAGCCCCGACGCCCATGTCCGACATCGCACTGAACGCGAAGGTATCTGCGCCAGTGCCACCGGTGAGGTTGTCGGTGCCTGCGCTGCCGATCAGCCGGTCATCGCCCGAACCGCCCACCAGCGTATCGTTGCCCGCACCACCGTTCAAAACGTTCGCGGCGCTGTTGCCCGAGAGACTGTCGGCGTAGGCGCTTCCCGTGAGGTTTTCGCAGAACTTCAAGGTATCGAGCCCGGAACCCGTGGTGTTTTGTTGCGCGGAGGTCGAGAGGTTTACGGTAACGCCGGACAAGGTGCGCTCAAAGGACACCGTGTCAATGCCATCGCGCCCGTCCAGCACGTTGTTGCCGGCACCGGCGAACAGCGTGTTGTCTAGCGCATTGCCCGTGCCATTGGCGGCACCAGCGCTGTCGATATACAGATGCTCGACGTTGTTGCCGAGGGTATAGGCCGCCAGACTGCTGTACACACTGTCGACTCCTCCTGGCACCGCATTGCTGTTGGTCTCGATCACGGTGTCATCGGCGTTGTCGACATAATAGGTGTCGTTGCCATCGCCGCCGCTCATGCTGTCGGCCCCTGCGGCACCGTCGAGTACGTTACTGGCGGCATTGCCGGTGATGAAGTTGTGCCGCTCATTGCCGGTGCCGTTGATGTCCGACACGCCGGTGAGCACCAGGTTTTCGAGATTGGCGCCCAGGGTCCAGCTGACCGAGGCTTGCACCGTATCGATCTGCGAGGTCGAGGTGCTGGTTTCCACCACGCGGTCGAACGCGTTGTCGACCACATAGATATCGTTGCCATTGCCACCGGTCATGGTGTCGGCGCCAAGGGATCCATCCAGTGTGTCGTTGCCCGAACTGCCCACCAGGGTATCCGCCTGGTTGGTGCCGGAAATCATGTTCCGGGCGTTGTCGAAAATGTCCTGCACGCTGTTGTTGTCGCTGGGGTCGCCCTGGAAGCCAAGGTCACCGGCAATGTAGTCGGCCAAACGCTGGCCGACGATCTCCGCCGATTCCTCGTGCAGGTGCCAGACGTCGTCGGGATACGCCAGCGGATCGACTTCGTGGCGCAAGGGGAGGTCGGTGTAGTCCACCGCGAGCTTGACGTCGGTGCGCTCGGCGGCGATGGCTTCCTGGGCGGCGCGGACATAGCCAGCCCCCTCGACGATGGAGGCAATCTTCTCTTGCGAATAACCACGGGCACGCGCCGCGTCCTGATCGTAGTGACCGGTTTCCATCATGTACACGCTGAAGTTGCCGAACTGGGCATGCAGGTAATCAAACACCTTCAGGGTCGCGGCCTTGTACGCCGCTGCTGCCGCGGCTTTGTCCGTGGCGCGGGCGATCTCCTGGGCAGCTTCCTCGCCCTGGCCCCAAATGATGCCCATGGTGACGTTATTGATCGATTGCAGTTCGCTGAGCTGGTTCCGCAGCAGCGTCACGGCGCGCAACAACGCGGCCCCGGGTTGGTTGGTGTCGGTCAGCCACCAGCACAACTCGAGTTCCCCGGCGCTGAGCGTCGACAGGCCGGTGACCGTGCTGCCGCCCACCGCGATGTCGATGCCGTTGCCATTGGCATCGGTGAACTGGCTGCGCACGTCATAGGGGGTGTAGCGGTCCAGGTCGTTGACCAGCATAGAGGTGCCGGACTGACCGTCGTCCTCGGTCATGCGCAGCAGGCGCGCATTGGATTGGCCGAGGGTGGGCAGGTAGAGGATGTCCTGCTGGGCGCTCTCGCCGAACACGAAGTCGCTGGCGGTCAGGGTGTTGAGGTAGTTGCCGATGAGCGCGATTTCAAAACGATTGCCATCGGTATCCGCTTCGGCGGACTTGATGTAGGTCTTGTCGCCGGCCGCGTTGAGGGTGATGTACAACGTGTCATTGCTGCCATCGCCGAGACCGAGCAAGCCCAGGCCCGAAACATCGATCTTGTCGACGCCCGCGGTGAAGTCATAAATCGTGTCGGTGGCCGTGATACCACCGGTGTCGTAGTCGCGGTAGCTGTCGAGCGCGTTGCTGTAGCGGAAGGTGTCGGCACCGGCGCCGCCGTACAGCGAGTCGCGTCCGGCACCGCCGTCTAGCTTGTCGTCGCCAGCGCCGCCACTGAGGCTGTCGTTACCCGCCAGGCCTAGCAGGGTGTCGGCCGAATCGCTACCCAGCAGCGAGTCGCTGGCGCTGGTGCCGGTGATCACACGATTGAAGATGAAGTGGCTGGCGGTCAGGGTACTGGTGAAGTTACCCGAGAGAATCAATTCGAAGCGATTGCCGCTGGCATCGGCATCGTAGTCCTTGATGTAGGTGCGGTTGCTGCTGGCGCTGTAGCTGACCTGCAGGGTGCCGCCACGGCCATTGCCCAGGCCTGTGAAACCGAGGCCGGCGAGGTCGATCTTGTCCTGGGTGACGTCGAAGTCGGTGAGGGTGTCATCGAAGCTTGTGGTTGCGTTGCGGTAACTGTCGGACTGAGCGACGACACGGAACGTATCGGCGCCGGTACCGCCGGTGAGTTTGTCGATGCCAGCACCCCCCACCAGAATGTCGCCACCGGCCCCGCCATTGATAGTGTCGTTGCCGGCACCGCCGAAGAAAATCTCGCTGGCGGCGCTGCCCGGCAGGGTGTCGTTGCCAGCCGTACCTTGCACGATGGTCATCGGCACCGTGGCGCTGAAGTAGCTGCCGTCGCCATAGATCAGCGTGGCGCCGTTGCTGGTGTGACTGATGATGTTGCCAATAATGGCATTGCGATCGGTGCCGTCTTCATTGCGCTCTGCAACGCCGTAGGTCGACAGGTCGCTGCCGCTGATGAGGTTGCCCTGGATGGTGTTATCGCTGCCGTTGAAGTACTTGCCGGACACGCCCAGGGTGTCGTCGTAGGACTGGATGATGATCTCCGGGACGGGGTTGCCCAGGGAATTGTTGTTGAGCGTGTTGTCGATGATCTCGACGTGGTTGCTGCCGTAGATGCGCACCCCGGCGCCGGCGTTGTCGTGAATGTCGACGCCACTGACGGTCACCTCGCTGGACAGTTTGATCAGCACCCCTTCGGCGCCGTTGCCGTACACCTCGCCTCCGGTGATGGTGATGTTGCTGGGGGAGGGGATGTCCTCACTGCCGCGCTGCACGACGATGCCAGTGCCGCCATTGTTGTAGGCAACGTTATTGGTGAGCGTGAAGTCGTGGGTGCTGGTAACGATGTTGAAACCGTGCCGGTCGTTGTCGTAGGCGACGTTGTTTTCGAAGGTGCTGTCGCTGAGGAAGTCGGCAACGAAACCGTCCAGGCCGTTGCCGTGGGACACGCTGTTCTTGATGACCATGTTCACGGTCTGCTCGTGGGGGTCGAAACCGTACCCGGAGCAATCCTTGATCTCGACGCTGTCGAGGGTGACGTTGGAGTCGTAGCCCGCTTCGCCGGGAATGTAGCCGTTGAACCAACCGTCGATCTTGCCCGTGGTGTTGTCACGGTTGCCGTCGATGGTGAGGTTGCTGACACCGAAGTCGTGGGTTTGCTCGCCATAGGCGGAGCGGATGACTCCGGTGATCTTGGTGTCGGAGCCGTCAGCCACCTTGACGGTGGTTGCGCCCATGCCGTCGCCGTACAGGTAGACGTTGCTCTTGAGCATCAGGCAGCCGTCGGAGGGCTCCTCACCTCCCGAAACGATATAAGTTCCGGTCGGCATGTACACCTGCCCCCCGCCTGCAGCGGCGGCCGCATCAATTGCATTTTGAATCGCCGCCGTGTCGTCAGTGAGGCCATCTCCTTTGGCGCCAAAATCTTTTACATTGAAAATCATGAGCTTAGCTCCGTATCAGGCGAAAACCTCGGCAGATGCCAATATTCCATCGGCAGCTACCGTGTTATGACCCAACGGAGCGCAAAAGTTGTGACCGCATATCGGTGAGGCGTCAAAAAACAGATCAAACTGATTAGCGGTTATGAGATGTTTCGAAAAAATAACGCTTTGTTGACGCCCGCTCGGGTAGCGAGGTCGAATTGGACCGGGCGGCTCGCGCAGCGGATGGCGCTGTAAAAAAGGCTCAAACGACCGAGGGATTGTTCAGGGTTGCGCCTGGCAGCCGAAGGGGCCGCCAGGTGAACGCGTTGAAGTGCCGGTAGAGTCAGGCCCGAAGCCTTACATCGTCAGTTGCTGAAGGCTGCAGCAGCGAGAACAGGTTCTTGGGATCCTGCAACTCCGGCACCAGTTGAATGTCGCTGCCAATGTTGAGCGTTCTTGCAACATCCAGCACATAGCGCAAGGCGGAGTAGTCCTCGATGGCGAAGCCGACCGAGTCAAACAGGGTGACTTCCTCGGCATGCTGGCGACCTTGAGTCTGACCATTGATGACTTTCCAGAACTCGATAACCGGTGAGTCGACGGGCATCTGCTGAATTTCGCCTTCAATGCGGCTTTGTGGTTCGTACTCAACCATGACCCGCGCACGCTCCACGATGTCCCGGTGCAGTTCGGTCTTGCCGGGACAGTCGCCGCCCACTGCGTTGAGGTGCATCCCGGGCTCGATCATCTCAGGGGTTAAAATCGTTGCGTAGGCTTTGTCGGCCGTGACCGTGGTCACGATATCGGCGCCATGTACCGCTTGCGCGACGCTATTGGCAACCGTCACCTGTAAGGCGGGGTAGGCCCGCAGGTTGGCTACCAGCTTCGCCGTCGCGGCAGGATCGATGTCGTAGAGACTGACTTCAGTAATGCCGAGCAATGTATGGAATGCCAGGGCCTGGAACTCGCTCTGTGAGCCGTTGCCGATAAGTGCCATTCGGCGACTGTCCGGTCGGGCGAGGTAGCGGGCCGCGAGTGCAGAAGTGGCAGCGGTGCGAATGGCGGTAGTCAGCGTCATTTCACTCAGTAAAACAGGTTTGCCGGTATCGACGTCTCCCAGTGCACCAAACGCCATGACCGTCAGCATGCCGTTGTGGGTGTTCTTCGGATGTCCGTTGACATACTTGAAGGCGTAGAGCGAGGCATCAGACACAGGCATAAGCTCGATGACGCCCTCGGGTGAGTGGTTCGCCAGGCGCGCGCATTTTTCGAAATCCGGCCAGCGTACGTAGTCTTGACGGATGTACTCGGCCATTTCGATCAGGCAACGGGGCAAGCCTTTTTCCTGGACGAGACGGCTCAGATCATTGACGTCAATGTAACGGGTCATATTGGGTTCCTTTGGGCGTTTTTTTGGTGTGCCGGTCTGGACTACCTTGCGCTTTGGCGGCTGAGACTCAGGAGGTGGTCCATGTATTTGCTACCGACCTATTGTCGAGGCAATGGAGAGAGGATTTCGGCCAATACCGACCCTGGACACAGCGAGAGAAGTCGAAAAACAGAGGGCGCACAGCGGAATCGGCCGGGAGACACTGACCAGTCGCACCTCGCTCGCGCGGCTCAAGCGCAATGTGCTTCACGACGCATCGCTATGCAGATGAAGTAGACGGCCTCAAAGACAATCACACTTCCTGTGCCGCTCCCTTTAAGTGGAGAAACAGTGACTTACGGCAGACGACAGAATCGGCTGTGAAAGCCCTTCGTTCAGCACAGGCACGCTGTTTGAACGTGGGGTTACGACACCAGCACCCTCCCGGCAATTGGCATTCTGACGGTCCGTTTCAAGCGCTTGTTGATCGCTGCTTGAAATGGAGTGCAACTCCGACGACTGGCTGCTTCCAGTCGATAACAACAACAAAAACGGCTGCGGTGAAAACCGCATCGACTCTCTGCCCCTGTCAAAAAGTGTGGTCCGACGCAGGCGCCGGATCGCGATAAATCCAAATAATCCGGGACTCAAGAAAATGAACATCAAATGGCTGACTTTGCCGGCACTCGCGTTGCTGTGCTGCACCACGGGCGCCAGTGCCAAGGAATGGAAGGAGCTGCGATTTGGCGTCAACCCAAGCTACCCACCCTTTGAATCCACCACGGCCGATGGTGGGGTCCAGGGCTTCGGCGTGGATCTGGGCAATGCAATATGTGCCGAGCTGAAGCTGACCTGCGTGTGGGTCAGCAATGATTTCGACGGGCTGATTCCGGGGCTCAAGGCCGGCAAGTTCGATGCCATCGAATCTTCGATGACCGTTACCGACGCGCGTAAAAAACAGATCGACTTTACCGATCGCCTGTACGCCGGACCGACCGCCATCGTTACCCGCAAGGATTCCGGACTGCTGCCTACCGCCGAGTCGCTGCGCGGCAAAACCATCGGTTACATGCAGGGCACGATTCAGGAAACCTACGCCAAGGCCAAACTGGCGCCGGGCGGGGTGAAACTGCGGGCCTATCAGAATCAGGATCAGGTCTATGCCGACCTGGTATTTGGCCGTCTCGATGCGTCGATCCAGGACAAGCTGCAAGCGCAGATGAGTTTCCTGACCTCGCCACAAGGGGCGGACTTCCACAACAGTGAAGGCATCAGCGACCCGTTGGTGCCGGCAGAAATCGCCATTGGTGTGCGCAAGGACAACGAAGAGCTCAAAGGCATGCTCAATGCCGCCATCAAGGCCCTGCACGACAAGGGTATCTACGCGCAGATCCAGCAGAAACACTTCGGTGACCTGGACCTCTACAACAACTGATCCTCGCGCCCCGGTCGCTGTGTTGCAGCGAGCGGGGCGCATCAAGACAGGTGACTGGCGTGAATTCCTTCCTGAATGTTCTGGGGGTCGATCTTTCGGCCCTGCAAGGCTATGGCCCTTTGTTGCTGCACGGCACCTGGGTCACCCTCAAACTGTCGGCACTCGCGCTTCTGGTGAGCATGGCGCTGGGACTGCTCGGCGCGGCGGCCAAGCTGTCGCCGCTGAAGCTGTTGAATCTGCCGGCGACCATTTACACGACACTGATCCGTGGCGTGCCCGACCTGGTGTTGATGCTGCTGATTTTCTACAGCCTGCAAGGCTGGCTCAGCGCCCTGACCGAGTCCATGGGCTGGCCCTACATGGAAATCGACCCATTCGTGGCCGGCATCATCACCCTTGGTTTTATCTACGGGGCGTATTTCACCGAGACCTTTCGCGGGGCGATTCTGAGTGTGCCACGCGGGCAGCAGGAAGCCGCGGCGTGCTTTGGTCTGAACCGTTGGCAGCGCTTCCGTTTCGTGGTGTTCCCGCAAATGATGCGTTTCGCCTTGCCAAGCCTGGGCAATAACTGGCTGGTGCTGCTCAAGGCCACGGCGCTGGTATCGATCATCGGTTTGTCGGACCTGGTCAAAGTCGCGCAGGAGGCCGGCAAAAGCACGTTCAATATGCTTGATTTCCTGCTGCTGGCCGCAGCGCTTTACCTGCTGATCACCAGCGCTTCGAACTATGTCTTGCGCGTGCTGGAGCGGCGCTACAACCAGGGTGTGCGGGGGATGGCGCGATGATCGAGTTGATTGCCGAATACTGGAGGCCCTTTCTGTTCAGCGACGGCGAGACCCTCACCGGGTTGGCCATGACCCTGTGGCTGTTGGTGGCGAGTATTGCCATGGGCTTTTTCCTGTCGTTGCCCCTGGCGATCTTGCGCGTCTCGCGCTGGGGCGTTTTGCGTTGGCCGGTTCAGCTGTTTACCTACATCTTTCGCGGCACGCCGTTGTATATCCAGTTGCTGATTTGCTACAGCGGGATCTACGGCATTGCTGTGGTCCGTTCGCAGCCATTGCTCGAAGCGTTTTTCCGCGACGCAATGAATTGCACCTTGCTGGCGTTCACCCTCAACACCTGCGCCTACACCGTGGAAATTTTCGCCGGAGCGATCCGCAGCATTCCCTACGGTGAAATCGAAGCGGCACATGCTTATGGCCTGAGTGGCTGGCGCCTGTATCTGCAACTGATCCTGCCTTCGGCGCTGCGCCGCGCGCTGCCTTACTACAGCAACGAAGTGATACTGATGTTGCACGCGACTTCAGTGGCGTTCACCGCAACGATTCCGGACATCCTGAAAATCGCCCGGGACGCCAATGCCGCGACCTTCATGACGTTTCAGGCCTTCGGCATTGCCGGTCTGCTGTACCTCGTGCTGTCGTTCGGGCTGGTCGGTGCGTTCCGCCTGGCTGAGAAACGCTGGCTGAGCTTTCTCGGCCCGGCCCACTGACTTCCATTCTTTATCCAGAGCGGCGCCGATAAGTGTGCCGCTCCAGGAGTATTCGCATGTACAAACTCACGGTTGAAAATCTGTACAAACGTTTTGGTGACAATGAAGTGCTCAAGGGCGTCTCGTTAAACGCGAGGGCAGGGGACGTGGTGAGCATGATCGGCGCGAGCGGTTCGGGCAAAAGCACCATGCTGCGCTGCATCAACTTTCTGGAACGGGCGGACGAAGGCGCCATTGCTCTGGATGGCGAGCGAGTTCTCACCCGTCAGGGCGTTGGTGGCATGCGCGTTGCCAATCCAAAACAGTTGCAGCGTTTGCGTACGCGACTGGCGATGGTGTTCCAGCATTTCAACCTGTGGAGTCACCTGACCGTGCTGGAGAACATCGTGCTGGCGCCGTGTCGAGTCCTGGGCATGAGTCGCAAGGCCGCCGAGGAGAGCGCGCGGGCGTATCTGGACAAAGTCGGCTTGCCGCAACGGGTGGCCGATCAGTACCCGGCGTTTCTGTCGGGCGGGCAACAACAACGGGTGGCGATCGCCCGTGCCCTGGCGGTGGAACCCGAAATCCTGTTGTTTGACGAGCCAACCTCGGCGCTCGATCCGGAACTGGTGGGTGAAGTGCTGAAGGTGATTCAGGCGCTGGCCGAAGAAGGCCGGACCATGTTGATGGTGACCCACGAAATGGGGTTTGCCCGGCAGGTCTCAAGCCAGGTGTTGTTCTTGCATCAGGGGCGGGTCGAGGAGCAGGGTGATGCTACGATACTCGACCGGCCAAACAGTGAACGTTTGCAGCAATTTCTATCGGGTCGTTTGAAGTGAGGCAAGGCGTACATGGCGGATATCCGCGATCTGTCGATCGTGCTTGATCGTATCGATCAGGCAATCATTGAAGTGTTGCGCCACGAAGGGCGCATCACCTATCAAAAGTTGTCCGAACGCGTACACCTGACCCCCAGGCCGTGTCTGGAACGAGTGCGCAAGTTGGAACAGCTAGGGGTCATTCGCGGCTATGGCGCGATTCTCGATGAGAAGAAACTGACGCCGGGCTTGTCATTGCTGGTGCTGGTGGCGTTGTCGAACCAGAGCGGACGCGCGGCGCAAAAGGCCTTCGAAGCCAAGGTCCGCGCCTGCCCGCAGGTGCTGGAATGTCGTCTGATCAGCGGCGCGTTCGATTACAGCCTGCGCATGCGCTGCCGTGACATGGAGCATTACCGGGTGTTGACCGAAGTCTGGTTTGACGACCCGGATTTGCACATCGACAAACTCGTCAGCCACCCGGAGCTGGCGATGGTCAAGACCACGATGGAATAGGCATCGAACGACGTACAACCTGTGGGAGCGGGCTTGCTCGCGAAGGCGGAGTGTCATCCAACATCAATGTCGACTGACACATCGCCTTCGCGAGCAAGCCCGCTCCCACATTTGATTTGTGTCGTTCACCGAATCGGCTGAAGGGGTCAGAATCTTCAGCCGTTTTCATCTGCGTAAAAGCCGTCATCAACCGGGTTTTTCCCGCTTCGAAACAGACAATGAGCCTCTCTCGCCCCTCATTGAGTCTGTGCCCATGCAAACCACCAATACGGTATTAATGATTCGCCCGACACGTTTCTCCTTCAATCAGGACACGGCGGCGAACAACCGTTTCCAGCGTCCGGCAACAGTTGCCGAAGACGTACAACTCAAGGCCCTTGCCGAGTTCGATGGCTATGTCGCCGCGTTGCGTCGGCACGGCGTTGAAGTCCTGGTGCACAACGATCGCGAAGCGCCGTATACCCCGGACTCGATCTTCCCCAACAACTGGTGGAGCAGCCACCCGGATGGCACCTTGGTCCTGTATCCGATGCAAGGCCACAACCGGCGCCTGGAGCGGGACAAAGGTGTACTCGACGGGTTGCTGGGTGAATACCGGGTCGAGCAGTTGCTGGACCTGTCCAGCCTCGAAGAGCAGGAGGTATTCCTGGAGGGCACTGGCAGCATGGTCCTGGATCGGCAACAGCGGATCTGCTACGCCGGGTACTCGACCCGCACCCACGCCCGGGCACTGGATCAGTTGGTCACCCATCTGGGCTATGAACTGTGTGCGTTCAACGCGGTGGACCGCCAGGGCGTGCCGATTTATCACACTAACGTCATGATGAGCGTCGGCACCCGCCTGGCGGTGGTTTGCCTGGCGTCGGTAGCCCATCCGGACGAGCGTGCGGCGTTGCGTAAACGGCTCGAAACCAGCGACAAACAGCTCATTGATTTGAACTGGGCACAGTTGGAGTCCTTTGCCGGCAACATGCTGCAAGTGCACAACGCAGCGGGCGAGCCGCTGCTGGTGATGTCGCGCACAGCCTGGCAATCGCTGGACGCCGATCAGCGTCGCTTGATCGAAACCCACACCACGCCGTTGCCGGTGAACATCGACACCATCGAGCGCATCGGTGGCGGCAGCGCGCGCTGCATGCTGGCCGAGGTGTTCCTGCCCAAGCATTCGTCCACCCAGGAACAAGTGCGATGATCATCCGCCCTGCAACGCCTGACGATCTGCCGGCTCTGCTGGCCTTGGCCCATAGTGCCGGCACCGGATTGACCACCTTGCCGGCTGATGCGTCACGACTGCGCCAGCGCCTGGAATGGGCGGCCAAAACCTTCGCCGGCGAAGCCGAGCGCGCCGATGCCGATTACCTGTTTGTGCTGGAGAACGAACACAATAAAGCGGTGGGTATCTGTGCCCTGGCGGGTGCTGTCGGCCTGCGGGAGCCCTGGTACAACTACCGCTTGGGCCTGTTCGTCGCGGCGTCGAAAAACCTGGGTATCAATCAACAGCTGCCAACGTTGTTTCTAGGCAACGACATGACCGGCCATTCCGAGCTGTGTTCACTGTTTTTACACGCCGATCACCGCAGTGGTCTGAATGGTCGTTTGTTGTCGAAGGCGCGTTTCCTGTTTCTGGCGGAGTTTCGCGATCGCTTCGGTGACAAGGTTATTGCGGAAATGCGCGGTTATTCGGATGAAGAGGGTGTTTCACCGTTCTGGGAAGGCCTGGGACGGCACTTCTTCAAGATGGATTTTGCCGATGCCGACTACCTTACAGGGCTGGGCAACAAGACCTTCATCGCGGAACTGATGCCCAAGTTTCCGCTGCCAACCTGCCTGTTGCCGGAGGGGGCACGAACGGTCATCGGAAGGGTTCACCCCAGCACAGAGCCGGCGCTGGGTATGCTCAAGGCAGAAGGTTTTGAGCATCGAGACTACATCGATATCTTCGACGGTGGTCCGCTGATCGAGTGCGCCACCGGGGATATTCGTGCGGTGCGCGATAGCCAGGTGCTGCAACTGAGCATTGGCACACCGGGTGAGCACGCGGCGACTTACTTGATTCATAACCGTCAGTTTGCCGATTGCCGGATCACTGCGGCAGCGGCGCGAGTTGCAGCCGGTACGCTGATTGTCGACGCTCAAGTCGCCAAGGCGTTGGGCTTGAGTGCAGGGGCTTCGGTGCGGGCGGTGAGTCTGGCAGTGCCTGCCTTGCAACAGTCAGCGGCTTAGATAACGAACAGAACAAGATCCCAGCCGGCGGCAGCTCCTGCATGTCCGCGTTCATCTCGTTTTAGAGGTGAGCGCCGTGAATGGAGCTGCTGAGGCAGTCGCGAAATCATGAGACATTGCCTAAGCCCTGAATTCCGGGGATTTCAGCCCCCCAATGCACTAACCTTGAGACTTTTTCTGGTTTTGTCTCACGAAGAGAGCCATTTCTTCGGATAATTCTCGCCATTGTCTCTCCGCACTACAAAAAAGTCTCGCGATTGTTTGACATGATTTTTAACGCCCCCTGAATCGCCCCTGGTTTCGTAGACACCTCCAAGCCTTAAAGTGAGGCTCATTAGGAGGTGCCATGAGCAACCAGCGTTATCCCGAAGAATTCAAAATCCAGGTGGTCAACCAAGTGACCGCAAAGTAACTTCCTGTTTCGGAGGTGGCGGCACGATTGGGTGCGTCCGTGTACAGCCTCTATGCCTGAATTAAGCACTACACCACGCCCCAGGAGCAGCACCTTCGGGAGGACGATCAGAGCGCTGAACTTCGCCGCTTACGTGCTGTGCTAAAGCGGGTGACGGAGGAGCGAGACATCTTAAAAAGGCCGTCCCGTACTTTGCCAATGAGTGCAGCAGAAGTACGCCTTTATCAAGGCTTGCAGGTGACTACTCCGTCTTACGGCTTCGTCTGACGTCGCAGGTTCATCCCAGCGGCTACTATGCGTGGCTATCCGAATCAAGTGCCCGAGCCACGATCAACAATTGCTCATTTTGATCATGCATTCCTGGTTGGAAAGCGGTGGGTTTATGGCTATCGCAAGATCATGATGACCTACGCTAGGTTGACGAGAGCTGCGGCCACCATCGGGTCTAGGTTAATGCGCGTTGAAGTCTGCGTTCGCATCAATATCGGCGGCTACTAGGAAAATCTGCGGCATGCTCCTGTTCAATGTCAGAGAGCCCAACAAAATCTGGGTCACCTACATCGAATATATGAAGGCTGACTGTATTTGGTCGTGATGCTCGACCTGTTCCACGCCAAGTATTGGTCAATGAAGTCACAAGCGACTAGCGATTTGAGCTGTTGATGGCAGTGTGGAGGCGTAAGCCCAACCAGTAGGTAATGGTTTACTTTGATCAGGATAGGCAGTGCAGCAGCTCTTATTCGCGCCTCTTTCCGAGTGCCAACAACCTGGTCGCCTGCCTGAGCCGTCGAGGTAACTGCGTCAATTTATCAAAATTGATCTCTTTCATTCGGTGTCATTAAACACTAAATGTTCATAGCGCCCCTGGCCAGTTTCAGTCGTTAAGTTGTCAATATATAGGTAAATATTCCTCTCGATTCTGAAAGGTGTCGCGAAAAAAATTTTATATAGAACTTTTCGATTTGTTTGCCAGATTACGATACCTGATCGTGCAAATTTTTAAAATGGAAGTCATAATCGGATCGTCGTGATAGATGAATTTATTCGAGTCGAATATTCAACAAAAAATCCTAGAAGCCCCGGATTACGGGGATTGGGGTCTTAAAATAATTTGTATAAATTGCCTTTTAAGTCAATACATACATAAATAAAAAAATCGATAACGGTCGAATTTCGATCGGCAAGTCAAAGTTGACAAGTCGAGCTATCGAAAGTTTTACTAGATTGGCTTTCACGACATGAGGACAGGCGGATGCACAATACTTTAGACTTCAGAGGTGCTCTGAAAAAGTTAATTATCTTAGATGCGACCATGCATTCGGTTTCGAATTCGCAAGAAAATTATACCATTTGGCAGAAAATAGAGATTATTTAAATGAGGAGGAAAACGTTGAGTAGGAACTTCAAAGACCACAAACCAAAAGCCGGACGACGCTCAAGTTCGAGGGCATCGCTTAGGTCGAATATACGGGTCTTCGGTTAGACACTGCTAGCCCTTAGATACCAGAATTAGTAGACGGTAACGCGCTGCTTTTGGCTGCAACCCTTGCTCTTTAAAAACTAAGTACAGACTCAGATGTGCGCTCGCTTGCTGCTCTTCGGAGCAATATGACGTGCCACGTCGAGCAAATAATGGAAGGAAAGTTAATGGACGAATCCCAAAGCGCAAAGCTACATGAAACACCCCCTTTAGACTCACGAAGCCTCGACTCAGATATAGCACGACATGAGTTGGCGAGCAATCGTTACACGGTCATTCGAGATTTCAAAGCGGGCGCACTTGAACTACAGCAGGCTCTAGAAATCCTTTCGATTAGCCGGTCACAGTTTTATAAATTGCTCAAACGGACAAAGGGGGCGCTCAGCTACCGCGCCATTGTATCTGACCGAAGCGGAAGAAAATTCGGCGCAAATACGATCCATAATGACGTGGAGAGGCTCATCGAGGACATGTTCCTTAAGCACTACCCAGAGGCGAGAACCTATTCAGCGGTCTGGAAAGCTTGTCAGACCGAGGGAGACAACCGACAAATTTTGCGACCGAGCTACCATACGGTCAAACGATGGATTCAAAAGCAACCGTATAAGCTTCTCTACAAGATGAAGCACGGGAAGGAAGCGGCCGTTCAGCGTTTTGAGCTTCGTCCCGGCTACAAGGTAACGAAACGCCCGTTGGAATGGGTACAGATTGACCATACGGTCGTGGATATGCTGTTGGTCGATGAGGAAGATCGGACAAAAATCATTGGCCGGCCCTACATCAGCTTGGCAATCTGTATCCATACCCGCGTAATTCTTGGTTTCTACCTGTCCTTCCTGCCTCCCAGTGCTGTGACAGTCGCCATGTTATTGGAGAATTGCGTCCTGCCGAAAGATGAAGTGCTGGAAAGGTGGGGATTACCGGCGTATTTGTGGCCCATGCATGGGTTGCCGGAGACAATCCATACCGACAACGCGAAGGAGTTCACGTCGGACGTTTTCGTTCTTAATGCGAAAGGCTTCGGTATCACGGTTGAGCATAGGATGATTGGAAAGAAGCATCAGGGTGGGCACATTGAAAGCCTGATTGGCAAACAGATGATCCATTTGATCCACCAACTACCTGGTAGTACTGGTTCGAACACGGTTCAACGCAAGTCACTTAGCAGTGAGAAAACTGCCAGCATAACGCTAACAAGGCTTCGTCAGATGATGGTATATGCCATACATGCTTATCATGAGACGAAGCACTCAGCATTAGATCAGAGTCCTAGCCAAGCTTGGAACAAGTATTACGAAAAGCATCCAGCTTATAGACTCCTGCCAGTAGCTCAGCATGAGCATTTTAAGTATACCTTTTATCCTGAAGTCTCAGATAAGGAAATCACCCCTGACGGAATCGGTATGTTTCGTAGGCAATATTCTTCATCAGTCTTGAAGGGTAAAGTTCGACAGAAGGTTTTAGTCAAATATGACCCTTACGATATGAGCTATGTAATGGTTAAGTTTGATGGTGAATGGGAGAAAATTCCATGCGTAAGGAACAAATTTAACCGGAGCACCGACTTAGAAATTTATCGTTGGCAGCGTCAACAGAGAGGAGAGCGAGATGGAACCATGAGCACAGCAGGGGCGCAGTCGGCTGGGAAGTTTCACCAAGCTGCCAAAGAGGAATCCAAGCTTACGCGCCAAGAGAAATCGAGGAAAAAGCGTGAGAAAGGACTGGAGGACTACAGAAAGCAAAACGCTAAATTAGGCTCTGTTGCGACCAATTCCGACAAAGCAACTGAATCGGAAAAATCCCATACTTCCGGCAGCCCCAAAACACAGCCGAAGTCGGGAAGAGTCGGCACGACGATAAAATCGAATGTTTATGATGTCACATCGTTCTTGCAGCGTAAGCAGCGATTCGCTTGCGATGATGAGTCCCCGGTTATCTACGACAGCACCCCGATTCGGTGGTGAGACAACAGCTTAGCTTGAATATCCCGAGTCAGACGGCTGCCCCAAAATTTTGAAATGAGATAATTCATAATAACGCCATCTATGACTTAAATTAAAAGCGTCAAACGCTTGCATGATCAAGTTCTGCGAGCAGGGATTTTTATTGTCTGTATTTTTAATTAGGAGTGTCGCATTAATGTAGATGTCGAGAATTAAAGAAAGGGGCTTACTTGTTCGAGGCCACTTTTGTGTGCACTACCATGGCAGATAGGCTGTAACGGCGATCCGATTTTTTAAACCATATTTAAATGGAAATATCTATTGTGAGTGAAATTATTTACCCGCACGTACATTTGGCTGGTCAGCACCATTTTGAGCTTTCCGATGAAGATCGAATGATCGCGTGCTCTAACGATTTTTGGGTACCGTACCCTGCAGCGGAACGAGTTATCAGCCAGATCCACTTCTCTATGAAAATGAAAAACAGGATTGTAGCGCCCTGTATGATCATTGCGGCAGCGGGCGGCACGGGCAAATCCGCTATGGTCAATCAACTTAAAGAGCGTAACTCATACGCTGATGACAAGTTGATATTTGTGACCATGCATCAGAACCCAAACAACTATAGTCTGCGAGATTTAATTCTAGTTGCGATGGGGCTTGGAGTCGGCAAAAATGCACGCCAAGGTGGCAATCTTACGCCACAACTACAAAACAGGATCCAATCGCAGAACATCAGAGGCATTGTTATCGATGAGGTGCATGATGCGTTGACGTTGACGCCCGCACAGCAACGCGCGAACTTGTCACTTTTGAAGAATCTTTCTAGTGATATTTATGGGCTATCGGTCTTCGCATTTGGTGTAGAAGATGCTGCGGAAGTTCTTCGCCGCGATCCCCAATTGGAACGTCGCTATGCGGTAAAACATTTTGCCAGTTGGCAACACGGCGCCGAGTTCCGAAATTTTGTCGCCAGTTACATCCATCGGCTGCCTTTGAAGAAATCGACCAATCTGAAAGACCAGATCCTGTATTTGAAAATTATGGATAAAAGTTTGGGTTTGACTGACAACATTGTGAAGATTCTCCAGAGTGCAGCGATGGCAGCGGTCATCGACGGGAGCGAGCACATTACTCATTCCCATATCGATAATATCGAATCGATCATGGAAGACTTCAGCTTCGCCCTACGAGCCGAAGATACTGAAGCATAGTGGGAGTATATTTTGAATCTAGAGCACTCCATGGAAGTTGCTCGCACTGTACTGGAAGGCCGTCACGGCTTCCAGTATGTTAGCGAGGCGTGGCGTATCGCTTTTTCTAAGATACTAAAGTTTTTTGAGGGCGAAGAGGGTGGACAAGTGATACTGGTTGACGGCCCTGCAGGAAGCGGCATTACGACCTTTTTAAGGGCTGTGGTGTCCGAACCTATTTTCTCTGGGGTTAGTGTGACGTATGATTTATATGAATATGATGTAACTTTGATAGATAGAGTCTGTGCTGCCTTTTCATATATAGAGCCTTCCGTTTCCCAGAAAGATGTGCCAGCTTACTTGGCAGAGTTTTCATATCTTACTGGCAGGAAAGTGATCGCCATCGACGACTTGGATCTATTTGTGCGAAATGATAGAGACTTACTGCATATCGCAGGTCAGATAAAAAAAATGACGGATTGTCGCGCACGGTTCTGCTTTGTTGTCTCAACACGCTCAACAGAGTTGCAACATCAGATAGAGATTAGTAGTTCAAAATTTTTCCGAGTAGGGCTGAAGCGACAACTTAATATTTCTAGCTGCTCTGAAATAATCGAATCTTTTTGGAGTTGGAATAACAAAAAATTTCGGTTAAAAGTTCCCATGATCAGCTCAGTTTTAACCCTCTGCAAAGAGGTAGAGTTTGAGGTTGATCACGTTATCGATATCCTTCAAGATTTTTATGTGCTCGGAGTTCTATTTGGGAAGCGCGCGCAACAGATTATTGATAGATGTATGTCAAGGGAAGATATCAAATTTGAGGTTCAATCCAATGTCTATTCCTGAGGTTTCGGAGGGAGAAAGCCTATCGTCCTGGATGTCTCGAGTTGCTTTGCAGAGAAAGTGTAATAGGCATGACGAGATGAGTTGCATTGGGGAGTTTGAGGGCGGCCAGACGGGGGGGCATGTAATGATTTCAGCGGCAGGCGATCCTGATTTTTTGGAGACTAACATGGAGTTGCCATATTTCATTAGCCGCCACGGTATTGCGAGAGATCGCTTGACCGAAAAATTCGGCCCTTGCGAGCACCCGTTAGTCCCGATTCAATATCGGCGCTCTTATTGTTATGCATGTTTTGAAGAAGGTCTGAAGGCCACCCGCAACTTTGTGTGCAAGTTGGAGTGGCGATATCTTCTTCAACCCTTTTGTGCTGCGCACCGAGTGCTTTTGCGAGACGCACCTGGGGAATACTGCACCAACAAAGATTTTGGACTCCGGCTTTTCATGTCGCACCATAATAGAGTGAGGATTTTCGACCAATATGATCTGGCATGTGAGGCTGATTCAGAGTTACTGAGGCTGTCTTGGGATGTGCAGCGGCGGTACATGGATCTCCGGCTACGGGCGCCCCATAGGGATGTGGCCCAGCAGATGGACAATTTTATGCTCACTCTCATCAGGGCGATGCTTCTACCTTGCTTCTGCTCTTCGTACCGCAATGTGGATATGTCGGGATGGTGCGGCCCTGATTGTTTTCCAAAGCATGGCCATAGTTTCTATGTGAAACTGTATTTCGAGGTGTACAGGGTGTCGTGCAGTGCGAGAGCTAGGGCGCTTTATCTAAGTGGGCTATTGCTCGGTTGGATCGAACCCTGCGATGCTAAAGCAGCAAGGGGGACGGACTATTATATGGTCACTGATCGCGCGCAGATATGGCGCACCATCGAAAAAAATTCGCGGCTAGGTAGCTGGTTACATCAGCAGTTAGAGTTGTATGAGACCGGTCTACTCGCACCATCGGACATAGGCGTTTAAGCGCGATGCGGAAGGAAATGATGCTGACTTATCTGTTTCCTGTTTATCTGACGACATCCATCCGTGTCAGATTACCAAGGAGCTTCGACACACGCCAAGTGACTCTGTGCTTTGTAGGAGACGCGAGAACCGGACACATCCTCACTTACTCGTCATCATTCGGCTATCCGGGTGTGGATCTCTACCAACGAGCATTGCTCGCTATTCGAGGGCAGGAGTTAGGGAAGCATTCATGGCCTTCAACTGTATCCCGGCTGGCCAGACATTTCTCCGGCGTTATGCCGGTAGATCCTGATTTCTCGACTCGGTACCTAGAGCCAGATTGGCTACGTGCCTCCCTCAACTGGAGGTACATCCGAAAGTTGAATTTGATCGACGAGCGTGTGTTTCAGAACCGCTTGCTACGTTGTTTTTTTGATTGGGGGCGCGATGAATTAGCTTTGATCAACGATCCCTATAACATCAGTTTGGAAGCACTTTTCAAGATCCTGTCGGCCACGGTTACGCGAATGAACCAGCTTTGATAGTCGCTCGATGAAAAGCAGCATCGCAGCGGGGGTTCCTTAGACTGCTTACATGGTAATGGTGATGGCTCTGAGTACTTCGGGGATCTGCAGCCGGAGGGTACTCGAGCGCATGACGGAGGAGTCTGGGGCGGCCGTTAGCAATGCCCAGGCGACGTTCGATCAGCAGCGAGCCGACCTAGAGCAAAAATTAGAAGCGTCGCAGTCAGAGCTCACCTCACTGCGGCGTCAGTTTGAAAGTCAAGGGAGCGCGCTGGAGACTCAAACTGCCGAGTTGCAGACCAGTCAAACAAGCCTGCAAGCTGAGATCACCCGCAATGCACGCCTTAGTCAGAACTGCATTGACTTGGAGCTTCGTGTTCAGGAGAAAGATGAGCAGAACCGCTCCTTGGAAGAAAAACACCTGCACTCGCGGGATGCGCTTGAGCATTACCGCAACGCGGTAAAGGAGCAGCGTGATCAAGAGCAACGCCGCCACGAAGGGCAGGTGCAGCAAGTCCAGGTTGAACTACGTCACCTTCAGCAGACCCTCATCATCAAACAGGATGAGCTCAGGGCGAAATCACTTCGATGAAGACAGCTGTTGCTAAGGCGGACGGGGCAAAGGAAATGTTGAAGCAGCAGCTCGATCAATCACGTGATGAGGCCAAGCGGCTTGAAGAAGAGGTAGCGCTGGCAGCTGAAGAGGTGACTCAAGCCAAGAGGCAACTGACAGAGTTCTCTGTAGAACTCACGCAGTTACGGCAGAAGATGGATCAGCATGGCAGTGCGTAGTTTTCACCATCCAGACACGCTAGAACTACAGGTCTTGACCACAAAAAACGCCTCTCTCGGCGAGCATCGCCACACCTTTCAATGCCGACGTGATTTCTCGGCGACGGCCACTCCTTTTTAAGATCCTTGGCTAGGCTTCAATCAGCTCATGCTGGGGATTGAAGCGATGAAAAACGCTCTGCTGATCGTATTTGGCACACTGATGGTGCTCTTCGGCGCAACCACCGTGCTGTTGTACCTCAAGGTAGATGGCAACCAGCTCAGCACTTCATCCGACCACAGCAGTTCTCCGAGCCCAGTGCAGGCGGAAAAGAACTTTCGCGGACAGATCTTCATCGTCACCCGTGGCGGCGAGAGCGTGCCCCTCGGTGGGGTCATCGTGTCCTTTTACCCCAGTAAGCAGTTCCAGGAGCTGCTGCCGAGCATCTATCAAAAGATTGGCAAGGATGTCGCAGAACTGGTGCTGGTGTTTGAAGACAAAGTAAAAGCCGAGGAGGTTGTCTATCAGGCCTATAAAAAAATGAGTAAAAAAGCTTCCACAAAGAAGCTGATGCATGCCCTGGATACCTGGTCTAAGAAACAGAGCGAGCGGGACGATGCCTACTTCGCCCTACTCTTGAAGACCAATGTACAAATTTATGTCAATGCGCTGCCGAAACCATACTTAACGGCGCAGACCGCCCCTGATGGCAAGTTTAACCTGGCGTCTTCCGCCGACAATCCCTTGGTCGCCACCGCCTGCGCTTCCCGTTTTGTCGGCGAGAAGTTGGAACAATATTGCTGGTTCATCACCATGGATGGCAGCAAGGAAGTCTTCCTGAACAACCACAATATGTTCGGCCTTGGTTCCCCCGACTCGGCGATCCCGATGCCGGATCTGCCCAGAGAGTGCAAAACGTATTCCGGCTGTGCCAAGAATGTGGAAGCCATCAAAGACGCCTACGCGCTATTTATGACGACAACCACCCCATAACTGCATTAATTGTGGCGATCTCCGCACAGTGACCTCGCGCAGCCTCGGTGTTTCGTAATTTGCATCCAAAAAAATCCCCCAAAAGGGGGGGCTTTCGTTCGGCCAGGATTAAATCCGGAAGCTGCCGACTAGCTCCTTCAGGCGAAGGGCTTGCTGCTCCAGATCTTTGCATACGGCCCGAAACGGGCCCAAGCTCCGGCCAACAATAAAGGAGAGGCTTAATGAAAAGCGCAGACATAGCTAGAGCTATTTGGCTTCCTGGCCAGCCAAGCCTGAAGTACTCCCATGAGCGTCTGAAAGAAATGTTCGCTTCGGCTGATATTGCGGGATTGCTTCAGCAGTTGGCGAACAGAACACCACGAAAACAAGCCGCAACTACTCGGCAGGGAGCACGTTGATTGCGTTTCTGTGGGCACTGATCGCCATTGCTTCATAAAGTAGCAAGGAGGCAGGTCGATGCCTGCTTGCCTTATGCCTTCCAATGCCCATACACCGTAGACCTAGATAGACCGAGCTGCTCCATCACTTCTCTTCGGCTAAATCCTGCCGCCTTGAGCTCCTTGATAGCCTGGGCATTTTTAGAGCCTTCTGGCTTTCCCCGAGACCGCTGTACAAGCGTTTCGTCAACGATCTGCGTTGCCAGAAGACCTAGGCCTCCTTCTGATCGGAAACTCTCCAACTGAACGCGTGCTCGTTCCAAAGCCGCTTCTGGAGGCTCGCCATTGCTCATGGAAATGCTAATGGCCAAAAGAGCCACTGGGTCGAAATTCATCGGCGCGGAAAGCTCGATCAATTTATCAACGGTGATGTTGATCTTTCCACGTTCGAGGGCACTGATGTTCGTGCGCGCAGTGACGGGCGCCAAGTCTTCGTATGCCAGCCCACGCACCGACCGGATTACCCGGATCGTTGCGGCAATCTCTTTCTTGAGCGACATGATTGCCCCTAAAAAGCGAGGATAGGGCCACACTCGAAGTGTTTAAATAAACGTCGACTAGTGTTATTATTCTGGACGAAGCCAATTGAAAGCCCCGTGAGCTGCCGTTGTATCTGCCTCTAGGCGTCCGATGGAGCCTCGCATTGACCTAATCGAGTTCGATGGATCGTAAACGTATTAGATGAATTGACGCGACTCAATCAAGCAAGCGTAGGGATTTCTTTCGGTCATGGAAGCAGCGGGCTGATTGTTAAATGGGCATGGAAGCGAAAATTCAAGTGTGGTGGCGCACGTGCGTACCACAGACGAGTATCTAAAAAATGTTTATCTCAGATGAGTCTTACTCAGTTCGTTTGCCTGGATTTTTTGGAAACGGGCAATCGGCTTGGAGAATGCTTGAGCGGCAATCGATGGATCCTTGGTATCAAGTCGTACGCCGGATCTGCGAAGGATCAGGGCACCGCATTGAGAAATTGCTAGCGACTAGCGCCTCTGTGTTGGTCGGTATACTCGAGGATAGGAATGAATCCAATTCGGTTGAGGTCGTTCAGGTCATAACCCCACCCTGGATGAACGCCACCGCGTTAGATCGTATGGAGACTTTGGTCGAGTTGACTGCTGGTTACGACCATAGAGGCGAGTACGTGTTACTTCACAAAGTCGAGTGTGGTTTGGTTTATAGCACCTCTTTTGGTGGTGTGAGCGGCCCAAGTCTTCTCAGGGAAGCGAAAACCATCTACGAAGACCCAAAGCGTAACGCATCGACAGTTCCGGAATATTCCACAGAATTGATGCCAAAAAATCCGGAGTAACTCGAGACCGATACGATATGAAACTCAGAATTTTTTCAGATCTGCACATCGAGTTTGATCCGTTCAATGCCTGCTTGAGTGACGAGGACTTAGTCATCCTTGCTGGCGACATCGATATCAAATCACGCGGCGTGGCTTGGGCGAATGATGTGTTTCAGTGCCCTGTGATCTACGTGTGTGGCAATCACGAGTTTTACGGCGGCCACACCGAGCGCACGCTCCGCAAAATGAAAGCTGCAGCAGCGGCTCATGTCCACGTCCTCGAAAACGAAGCCTTGATCCTGAACCAAACTAGGTTTTTGGTCACGACAGCGTGGACAGATTACACCTCGACTGGAGACGTTAACGCCGCGAAGCGCGTCGCGTGGGAATGGATGAGCGACTTCACCGTCATCAGAACAGATGAGAGTTACCGTCGCCTCCGTCCCGATGACTTGGTCGCTAAATCTAAAGCAGCTTATGCCTGGCTCACCAAGGAACTGGACAGGCCATTCGATGGCAAAACCGTTGTAGTTACGCACCATGCGCCAGCATTGGATTACGTGGGTGATGATCATCCCGCGCACCTGATTGCAGCCTATGCCAACGACTGGCCGGAGCTCTTGGGTAAGGCGGATCTTTGGATCTACGGGCATACCCACGTCGCAGCCGATTTCCTCAAGAATGGTTGCCGTGTGGTTTCCAATCCACGCGGGTACCCCAATCAAAAAACAGGTTTTGATCCGAATTTATTGATCGAGATTTGAGAGCATCGGTTCAGGGATGAACCTTCGTCACGGCCTTGTTCTCTCGCGTACAAAGCAGCAGGGGGCAAGGAGCGCCAGTGTGGTTTTTACCGCGGAAGAATGAGGCGATTGATATGGTCACGCTGGATGAAATCTCTCAGCTCTTTTACGGGGCAGGGGGTGAGACACCGGGCTGGGAAGGCTCTCAGGAAGACCTGATCTCTTTGGCAGCAAAGTCATTCCCAGGAAAAGCATTTTGCATTGTACGGCAGTGGATATTGATCGACCTCACCGTGACACCTGAGGAAAAGGAAAAGCTGACTAGGCTCGGTCTGTTTCCTGCGACGCTGTTTGCTCACGAAGTAGTCCTGCACAGCACCGGCCGATTCGAGCCGAGCATGTGGGCACGCAGCTACTTCGGAAAATCATTCACTGAAGGCTGTATTTTTGAAACCAAGAACACCGTGTACCTCCTCTGGGGCCCAGGCCAGCGAAAAGAAGCGACTGTGGGAGCTGCTTTTTCGATGTCGGCCGGGTAAGCGGAAATTCATTTTGGAGTCGTTTGGAGCATTGGTTGAATGACTGAAGTCATCGAAGTCGAATTTTATAGTAAAGAGCTGAGTGACTTTCAGCTATGTCGACTCGGGCGAGCGAGCACTCGAAAGTATTCGGTACCGGTCACTGCGTTTATCAGTGATGCCTTCATCGCAAATGACACATGCCTTGGCGATTCTTTCGATCACGTTGGGCTAGGTGACGCTTTTCGCCCCGCAGATGGCGGCCTCATTCGAACAGGGAAAATTCAAAGGGCATGGAAAGAGGGAGATTACTGGCTTCTCGAGACTCAAAATGGCAACTACGTCCTTGGCAGTTTCCTACGAGGCTTTGGGCGGCGTAGCTTTTGCGATTTGCTTCGATCAGGTGAGCGTTGCTGAGGGGTAAATGCAGCAACGTTATGATGGGTTGATTGTTAAATCACTGTAGGTCGGCGGCTGTCACGCGTTTAATAAAACGGCTGTAACTGGCTTTTGTGTTGCTGACAACAGCCTCGCCTCCAAGAGATAAAACCCTCTGTATTCGTATGAACTAGCTAATTCGAGCCGCTCCACAGGCGGGAGATGAATCTGCTGATATTCGTCTGAGACCCGCGTCTTCTGGCTCAAACGGCCATGGGAGGAGCTGAGAGATGAAACTCGATATTCGCCTCAGCCATCTGATTAATCCCGCACCAGCTGGCGGGAGATGAAGCTCCTGATGTTCATCTGATGCTCGCGTTTTCCTGGCTCAAACTGCGATGGAGAGCCGAGAGATGAAACGCTCGGTATTCGTCTCAGCGAGCTGATTCGGCCCGCTCCAGACAGTCGGAGATGAATCTCCTGATATTCGCCTGAGACCCTCGTTTGTGGGTCAAACGGCCATGGAGAGGTGAGAGATAAAACCCTCCAAATTCTTATTAGCCAGCTGATTCGGCACGCCGCTCCAGGTGGGAGATGAACCTACCGATATTCGTCCGAACCCCATGTTGCGAGTCGCAGCAGCCTTGAAGCGGAAAGACAACTCGATGTTCGCATCAGTCAGGTAATTCGCCCCGTGTCACGTGGGGAGAGATGAAACCCTCGATATTCATCTGAGGCCCGTTGTCGCAGGCTAAAAAACAGCCACGTAGCGAGAGATAGGCTTCAGAAGCTCCGTATGTCGTCGCTGAAAACGCTGTGAGTTTCTACGTCTTCGTTGTAGGCATTTACGGCTTCCCCGTTTTCTATTTCTCGCGCTGTATCGTATTCAGGGCCTCGGCCAGAGCCTCATTTTTTAGTCCGTACTGCTAGCCGCTCGCGCGGAATAGCGATTGCTTTTCCGCCGGCGGCACAATGAAAATGTACAGCGCAAACATTACTTTCCAGCGGGTACATTTTGCCTTGGGGCTCGATATGGGTATGCGTCCGGCCAAGTCATCTACCTAGCCCTGCAAAGCCCAGACATGGTGTGCACTTAAATTTAAGTGGGCACCAGTTCTAGCCTTTTAAGCGGGTATTTCATGCAGCCAACACGCCGTTCCTATTCCAAATCCTTCAAGGCCCAGGTCATTCAAGAGTGCGCCCAGCCCGGCGCTTCGATTGCCAGTATCGCGCTCAGCCACAGCCTTAACGCAAACCTCGTCCACAAATGGATTCGGTTGCACGCGCAGAAAAGCACGGCGCTGCCACCTGCATTCATCCCATTGCCTATGCAAACAACGGCGCACGTATCTTCATCGAATATCAGCGTTGAGATTCTGCACCCACGCGGCACTGTCAAAGTGAATTGGCCAGCCGATAGTGCTGCTGCCTGCGCCGCTTTCCTTCGAGACCTGGTGCGATGATCCGCATCGACGCCATCTGGCTCGCCACCGAGCCCATGGATATGCGCGCCGGCACTGAAACGGCGCTGGCCAGGGTGATCGCGGTGTTTGGTGCGGCGAAGCCGCACTGTGCCTATCTGTTTGCCAATCGCCGCGCGACTCGGATGAAAGTGCTGGTACACGATGGAATTGGCGTTTGGCTGGCTGCACGTCGCTTGAACCAAGGCAAGTTTCACTGGCCAGGAATTCGACCAGGCAGCGAAATGCAGTTGGATACCGAACAACTTCAGGCCTTGGTGCTCGGCCTACCTTGGCAACGTGTTGGAGCTGGCGGTGCAATCACACTGCTTTAAGAAGCTGTAATTAGCGCCTTGGCCTACTGCCGCAAGCGATCTGCTTTGGTAAAATCCACGGCATGACTTTCTCGCCCAATCTCGATCAAATGACTCCCGACCAACTGCGTGCATTCGCTGCGCAGTTGCTGTCGCAAGTCGAGACCATGGGCAAGACGGTCGAAACCATGGGCAAGAAGATCAACCGCGATCAAACGGTGATCGAGAAGCTGACCCACGAGATCGCACAACTCAAGCGTTTGAAGTTTGCCAAGCGCAGCGAGCAGATGAATCCTGAGCAGGCCAGCCTGCTTGATGACCTGATCGATACCGATATCGCGGCGATTGAGGCCGAGCTTCAAGCCTTGCAAATAGCGCCAGCGGCGACCGAGAAAAAGCAAAAGCCCAAGCGCACGGCATTGCCGGCAGAATTCCCACGCACGTTGATCCACCACGAACCGGACAACACCCACTGCCCATGCGGCTGCGCACTCAAGCGCATCGGTGAAGATGTCAGCGAAAAGCTGGACTACACGCCGGGCGTGTTTACCGTTGAACGCCATGTTCGTGGCAAGTGGGTTTGCGATGACTGCGAAACGCTGATCCAGGCACCCGTACCGGCGCAGGTCATCGACAAGGGCATCCCGACTGCCGGGTTACTTGCCTACGTCATGATCGCGAAGTTCGCTGATCATCTTCCGCTTTACCGTCAGGAATCGATTTTTGGTCGCGCAGGCTTGGCGATTCCACGCTCGACTTTGGCTCAATGGGTGGGCGTTACGGGCGTGCAGTTGCAGCCCTTGGTCGATGCCCTGCGTGACGTAGTGATCGGACAGCAGGTCGTGCACGCGGATGAAACACCCGTGCAAATGCTCGCTCCGGGCTCGAAGAAAACCCACCGATCTTATGTTTGGGCGTACGCCACTAGCCAGTTTTGCGAAACCGCCGCTGTCGTCTACGACTTCAGCCCCAGCCGCGCCGGTGAGCATGCTCGCAACTTCCTGCAAGGCTGGAAAGGTAAGTTGGTCTGCGATGATTTTGGCGGCTACAAAGCCAGTTTTGAACTTGGTGTTACCGAAATCGGCTGCATGGCCCATGCGCGGCGCAAGTTCTTCGAACTGCACGCCACGAATAAAAGCCAGCTCGCCGAGCAGGCCCTGCGTTACATCCAGTTGCTGTACGAAATCGAGAGCGAAGTGCGCGACCTGGAGCCGGATTTACGATGCCGAATACGGCAAGAAAAAGCCGTCCCCGTGATGGATAGGCTGCATGCCTGGATGATCGCCCAGCGTGATCTTGTGCCCGAAGGTTCGGCTATCAGCAGAGCACTCGATTACAGCCTGAAACGCTGGGCAGCGCTGTCGCGCTACCTCGATGACGGCGCTGTACCCATTGATAATAATTGGGCAGAGAACCAGATCCGGCCATGGGCTCTTGGGCGCAAGAACTGGCTCTTCGCCGGGTCTCTACGCAGCGGAAAACGGGCTGCGGCGATCATGAGTTTGATCCAGTCTGCGCGACTGAATGGTCATGACCCATACGCCTATCTAAAGGATGTTCTCACGCGCCTGCCGACGCAGCGGGCGAGCGAAATCGAGCAGTTACTTCCGCATAAGTGGCAGCCGGTTTAATCACGCAAGACGTGATGCCCGGACGCATACCGATATGGGACATCTCAGCTTGGAGGATATCTATCCCGGCGACGTAGCCGACTACGGCCATATGCGCGTGGGTATGACCGACCTTTACGTGAAAGAAAATCACGCCATTTATGGTTTGACTACGCTTGGTGAATACCGCGAGATGACTAGTCAGCTTTTGCGCGACGACGCGGTGCAAATGATCATCAGCGACAAACTGGCCGCATTACCCGAGGACTACGATCCATGGATCTGGCGGATCAACCGCCATCGAGCCTTACGCGCCAAGTACGGGGATAAATTCGATCCTTGGTCAGATGACTGACTGCCTTTAGACTTCCAATTCCAAACGCAAGGGCCTCAGCACTGCTGGCAACCGCTCCGCTGGCAGTGACTAAAGCAAATGACCCATCAGCGCCAACAACTCCTTACTGATTCGGAGCTCCATGCACTCGAGCAGATACTCAAATTGGTGAACGCATAGGGAGAGGCAGCGGACAGCAACCCAACCGACGATGTCCGGCTGATGACAATAGCTGCCGTGGAGGCGGCGTATCGCATTACCGACCTGATTTTTAAATACAGCAAGGCTGAAGTTCTCTTCGTCACCCTCTGTCAAAAAGGCGAGTGCACCGAAGACCTTCCCTCGATCTCGGAGCCGGTCGCCACTCAGAAGGAGTAGGGCAACACTGCGCTTGGCCAGTGTGCCGACCAATCCAGATTGGGGAATGCGTCAGGAGATGATGGAGCCAGAGCGTTACGACTCTTTTAAGCATCTATATCAGTCTGGGCGGCGGGTTACTCCGAAGGCTAACCCACTAAATAAATTTTTGACATTGTTAAAATTCTTCGGGATCGAGCCGAATTTGATTTAGTAAGCCAATCTTTCGAGAATGCCATGAGCAACCACGACCGTTTGAAATCCCGCCTCACCTTCAAGGCCACCGAAATTTTCACCTTTCCGGGAACCGATGAGCATTTTCGTGCGACAGTCAAACTCACCCCGTCTCGAATCATTCGTGTAGTCCTAGACGACTTCAAAGCATGCTTCACCACACGGCAAGCTTATGATGTAGCGTCTGGTCTAATCAAGGCAGTAATTAACTCGTTTGATCAGAATCACCCAAAGCAGGATAAGTCTAATATCCAGACAACTCACGACCATTGGACTTTTCTCATTGAGCGCCATGAGTCGTTTGGATCACAGGAGACATCTGATCTGCTTCAAGTTGTGATGACTGGTGGAAATTTCCTAATGAAAGGGGCCTTGCTTGATCCCGAGCCGGTGGTGGAGTTTGAGGGCGGTGAAGAGCCTATATATGATTTTCAGATCAGACTAGATGGCCAATACGTCTTAATGTGTTTTGGTTGGGTTGGCTGGAGTCTCAGCCGAAGTGAAGCACAGTGGTTAGCTGAGCAGCTTTGGACTGCGGTTTTTTTAGCAACAAAGCCTAAAGTGCAGATTAATCAGGAGTACGCAAAAGGAGCATACGCGACCTGATATTTGTTGAGGGCGTACCCTCCACCATCCCAGCACACCAGGCCACGCTCCCCAAGCGCGGCCTTGGCCTCTTGAGCCTTCGCCCTTGCTGACGACTATTGCTCGGGATCGTTTGAGCTTTAGCAGCGTTTACGACACGACGCGTAGCCAAGAGGTCACTCAACAGGCGTCCTTTTTACTTCGGCAGGCAGTAACGGAAGTCTGCCAAAACTCCTGATTTAACTGTTTATATTGGTGTACTGTTAGGCAACTAATCACCTTGAGATTCTCCAATGTCCAAACTCGCAGAATTCCGTCAGCTCGAAAAACACCTGGCCGAGCAACTCCAAGCTCTAGAGGCGCTGAAAGGCGACGCTGGCCTCAAGAAAGAAATCGAATTTGAAACCAAGCTGCGCGCTCTGCTTGCCGAGTACGGCTACAGCCTGCCGAACGTGATCAACTTGCTTGATCCGAAGGTTGGTCGTCGCGCTCCAACCGTCGAGTCCAAACCCGGCAGCCGTAAGCCACGCCAGGTGAAGGTCTACAAGAACCCGCATACAGGCGAAGTCGTCGAAACCAAAGGCGGCAACCACAAGACTCTGAAAGAGTGGAAAGCAGAACATGGCTCTGACACTGTCGAGTCCTGGCTGACCAAGTGATTTTGGTTTGAGTACAAAAGGGCCCGAGAGGGCCCTTTTTGTGCAGCGATGCAGGGCCACGTAAGACCTTTTTGGGGGGGGGAGGTGATACGCCGAAGCTGAACGTAAATGCTGGCTTCTTGTGGAGCCCTGTTTTGCACTAGCCTAATTGAACACCTGGGGTAGCCATTAATCCGCAAACGAAGGTTTCCCGCTTGCCACCGAGCAGGCGCGCAAGTCTGACGCCGAAGCGCTCCACAATTTCTCCGCATTGATGGTAAACACCACTCGGGAATATGAGGATTCTCTTCAAGCAGAACGTCCCATCTCTGATCTAGCCAATCAGCGAGAGTGCAAGTTTTATGTGCGATTGGCGAGTCAAATTAAGGGAGCGGTCATTTCCGATCGGCGTCGCCTGATGATAGAAAACCTCTTCTACAAGGTTGAAGTCAGACGTTAGGTCGAACGACTCGCAGTGCCCGCGGCATTTTCTAGGGAACTTTGGACTGCGCAGGACATGGGCGATCATTCATGACCGGCCCAGTGGAAATAATGAAGCGCTCCTGCTTAGCAGGTTCGGATTCTTTACTGTCCATCTTTGAGAGTATTGCTGTGGCAGCCTCTGTTGATTGTGTGAGCCTCGTATAGGCGTTTGTATCCTTTGTTGCGACAGAGCGTTGCTTTCCGGTGGGCTTATTCTTTCCACCGGCACAGGCAAAGTGATCTCGACTGAATCGACAGCAAAACGGTTGTCGATGAAACGATGACACAGAGGTATGCACGATGTCCGATAGCACTCAATTGACGCCCTTTAGAATTGAGATCCCACAGGTCGAACTCGATGAGTTGATGCGGCGTCTGAATGGAACTCGCTGGCCGGATCGAGAAACCGTTGCCGACCAATCCCAAGGTGCGCAACTGTCCAAAGTACAAGATTTGGTTGAGTACTGGCGCACCCAGTACGACTGGCGTCGACTGGAAGATCGCTTGAACAGCTACCCACAGTTCAAAACCGAAATAGACGGTTTGGGCATCCACTTCTTGCACATCAAATCTCCACATGAAAACGCCCTGCCGTTGATCATGACCCACGGCTGGCCGGGTTCTATAGTCGAGTTCCTCGATACCATTGATCCGTTGGTTAATCCGACTGCACATGGTGGGGAAGCGAAAGACGCTTTCCATGTGGTTCTGCCGTCGATTCCTGGATACGGTTTCAGCGACAAGCCCACTTGTAAAGGGTGGAACCGCACCCGCATCGGCAACGCCTGGCACGAACTGATGCAGCGCCTTGGCTACCCTCGCTATGTTGCTCAAGGTGGCGATTGGGGGAGTGTGGTAACGACCGAGATGGGGCGCCAGAAGCTTGATGGTTTGGCGGCTATTCATGTGAACCTGCCGTTCATCCTCCCTGCCAATTTGCCAGCGGAGTTGAGTTCCGAAGAGCAAGAGGTACTCGACCAGTGCGTGCTGTTTGCCTCGGACGGTATCGCTTACCACGACCTGCAGACAACTCGTCCAGAAACCATCGGCTTTTCTCTGGCGGACTCCCCTGTGGGCCAAGCTGCGTGGATCTACGAGAAGCTCGCATCTTGGAGCGACAGTGGTGGTCAAGCGGAGAGTGTTTTCTCCTACGATCAGATTCTGGACAACATCATGTTGTATTGGTTGACTAACAGCGGTGCATCGTCGGCGCGTATGTACGCCGAGCATCCGGGTCTTAACTTCAGTGCAGTTCCACTCGATCTGCCCGTTGCCGTATCGGTGTTTCCGGGAGAGATCTATACGCCGCCGAAGGCGTGGGCTGAACAGGCTTACAGCAATCTGATTTACTGGAACAGGACGGCGAAGGGCGGCCATTTCGCAGCTTTTGAACAGCCTGCGATTTTCGTTGATGAAGTACGAGCGGCGTTCTCAAGCGTCCGTTAATGGGCCATGGACTTGATGCACGAAGCGATCGCGCTTCGGCAGCTGAACGTTGAGGTCGCGTCTGACGTGCAGAGGGTGAAAACAACCCTCTACATGTCAAGCCTTTTGCTCCCCATCCCCATCCGGTCTTTGCGGAGGCGCCGCTACCTGAGTTGCGTGTGCACCTATCGTTCGGCCACTGGCACGGATGGAAAAATGCTGGCATTTATTTGCTGTTCGCTACGAGAGAACTTAATGCGTTCGCGGGTTTTTCCCATTCAACTCCGCAGCCAATGCAGCCTGAGCGCTAGGTCGGGTGCCGATACGCTCTTGGTAGGACACCAAAGCCGGCCAACGCCCCAGATCTATCGAGAACCAGGCGAGCCATCTTAACAACGTGTAGAGGTACGCATCCGCCACGGAGAACGTCTCACCTAGTAAGTACGGCTGCTGGCTTAGCGTTTCATTGAGCGAGTCAATACGTCTGAAGAGGCGAGTGAAGATTTGATCGCGCACCTGTTGCGGGATGTCCCGGAAGAGGGGACTCATCGCGCAGTTCAGCTCGCATGAAAGGAAGCTCAGCCACTCACGCAGACGCACTCGTTGCCAGCTTTCAATCGGGGGGGCCAAGCCTGCTTCTGGTTTGAGGTCGGCGAGAAATTCGAGAATGGTCGAACCTTCCGTCAATACCTCGCCATTATCGAGCTTCAAGGCTGCGATGTATCCATGAGGATTGATGCTCCAGTAATCCTCTCCCGCAGAGGTGGTCTTAGTAGCGTGGTTAACCTGGATTAACTCAAACGGCAGGTTCAACTCGCGCAGAACGATATGGGGGGCCATTGAACAGGCTTCGGGAGTGAAATAGAGCTTCATAGATGGGGCTCTCATTACACGTTGTTGGACATAAAAGGATAGCTCGCTGGGGGAAAATATCGCGGTCGAATTGCTTTCTCAGAAGCTCTGGGTCTCGAGGGAGCGCAGCTATACACCTGCTTTATTGGAGGTTTTGTTGTCCGTGCTCTTGGCAGCGGTAGAGGGCGGCCACACGAAGATTGCTTGATGCTGTCGAATCATCAGGAATGCATTGTCGCTTCAGTGGCAACTGTGAAATAACTGCGGCGTTATTTATGAGAGTTTGGCCGGGAGTCATAATTCTGGCAGCTCATGTAGGAGGGTTGAAGATGTTAATTTCAGCAATCAATACCGTCGAAATAGATGCCGCCCCAGGATGGGTGGGTGAGGTCTGCATGAAGCTCCCGCAGATAGTCCATGCACTGCTTAGCAGTACAGAGTGTGTTGGTTATGCAGTGACCGATAATCGTGCGACTAAAAACTCTTGGATTGTCAGCGGTTACTGGAAGTCAGAAAGTCAAATGCGTGCGCACTTTGATCACCCAGAGTTGGCTGGTTTTATGGACATGTTAAGCAGTGGTATGGCGAGGCGAATTAACTTCAATAGCTTTGTTGTCGATCCGAATGACGATCTCGTCACGGAAATGGATGGCACCCCTGCCGGTGGTCTAAATTGAGTTTTATGCTGGTGTATTTCATGTATTGAGTGTGAATGTGTGTAGCACGAAAACATCCTAAGCCTAACTCAGACTTCCACCAGTTGCTCATGGGAGCGACTGGTGGCAGTTGCTGAGTCTCAGTTGTGTGCGATAGTAATACCATACACTCGACAATGATAGTTAGAAGAGCTACAAATCGATTTACTCCTCCCGTGTTCGAAAAAAATCGAGTTTTTATTGCTCAAAATACGAGTAAAAAATTTGAGAGCTCTGTCATGCTTCCGATTTATCTATGACACAAGGAGTAGCGGGCCCTTGTTTTGTCGAGGTGCGGCGAAAGCGGTATCTGCTCGATGGATTGTCTCCTCTATAGCTACTAACAGTAGAAATTCGCGTTATTTATCGGAGTGTAGCCTTGCGGCAGTATTTATCCATGGGCAGATTTTTACTGGGCTGCCGACAAGGTTCGCATCTGGGCTGCCGCACGTTATGCGCTCCAGGAAGGAAGCTGAACCGGATCGATTCCTAGAATTGGCGCAGAATCTGAGGCAGTGGCGATGTTGACGAAACACCAAATTACCTCCGGTGCTTACCTTGAAAACTTTTGTGAAGTGCCAAGAGAAATCATGTGGACGCTAGAGCAGATCGAGCGATCCATGGAGGAAACGCTAGCGATTCGACCCACTTGTGGAGATTTGTGGATCTTTGGTTACGGCTCATTACTCTGGAATCCACTTCTAAACTTTGCGGGCCAACAACGCGCAACGTTACATGGTTGGCACAGAAGTTTTTGCATGCGAATAATTGCGGGACGAGCCACCGTAGAAGCCCCGGGACGCATGTTAGCACTAGAGCCAGGAGGCTCTACTCAGGGCATAGCATTCCGACTGACTGAACAGGTCGCACAGGAAGAATTAATATTGCTTTGGGTACGTGAAATGCCCACAGGCGCATATCGTCCGGTTTGGGCACTTTTATCGCTGGATGATGGCACTGAAACAATGGCGCTTGTATTTGTAGCTGAGCCGGATCATCCATTATATGAGAAGGATGCGAGTGTTGAGCTAGTTAGTCAACACATTGCTGGCGCATCCGGGCCGATGGGTACGAATGCCGATTATGTTCACAAGCTTAATAATGCGTTATGCGAAAACGGTGTTGTAGACGAATACATAGGAGCACTGTCGGCAGGGATAATGCCGTGAAGCAAGTTACTTTTTTTGAAGGTTATATCGCTTAGTCAGGCTCCGGGTAGATAGTTTTTACTCCAGAAATATGTGCAGTTGGCTTTTTGAAGTGCAGCAGGAGAACTGAGCAGTTTTTCGATCACTACCTTTCTAACGAAATTTTACTAAGTAGGAGAAAAAAATGATCGCCCATCACAAACGTCTTTCCGTTGCGTTGAGTGCGCTCTTAGTGGCCGGCACTGCCGGGATCGCCGTGAAGTATGGCGATCATTTTTTTCCGGTTCAGTCGGCTCATGCGACTGAGGCGCCGGCAATCCATAAAGCAGAAGTCGACGTCGCTACCGTCGTCTTCAGGCAGGTAAGCGAATGGCAGAACTACTCCGGTCGCCTGGAGGCGGTGGGCAAGGTAGACATTCGTCCACTGGTTCCAGGCACCATTGTCGCTGTGCATTTCAAAGACGGTGCTCTGGTCAATAAAGGTGATCGTTTGTTCACCATTGATCAGCGCCCTTACTTGGCGGAAGTGGATCGTGCGGCGGGTCAATTGGCTGCTGCTGAATCCCGCGCTGTTTACACTGCGACCGATGCCGCTCGTGCAGCGCGACTGATCGATTCGAACGCCATCTCAAAGCGCGATTTTGATGAAAAGCAAAATGCCTCGCGCGAAGCTATTGCCAACGTGAAGGTCGCGAAGGCCGCACTCGACGCTGCGAAGGTCAATCTCTCGTACACCGAAATCACGGCACCCATCTCGGGTCGTGTTTCTCGCGCAGAGCTGACCGCGGGCAACGTTGTTTCGGCGGGCATAGCTGCACCTGTGCTGACCAGCTTGGTATCGATTTCGCCAATCTACGCTTCGTTCGATGTCGATGAACAGACCTATCTGCGCTACCTGAATCAGGCTTCCACCAAGCCTGCCCCAGTATCACTTGGCTTGGCTGACGAAACCGGCTATTCGCGCACGGGCGTGGTCGATTCGATCGATAACCAACTCGACACACAATCGGGAACCATTCGAGTTCGTGCGCGTATCGATAACGTCAATGGCGCTCTCATGCCAGGACTATACGCACGTATCAAGGTTGGTGGCGGTAAGCCGACTGACGCTGTGCTCGTAAATGACTCGGCAATAGGGACTGACCAGGCGAAAAAATTCGTCCTGTTGGTTGGCCACGGTGATGTTGTCGAGTACCGCGAAGTCACGCTGGGCAACCTGCACGAGGGACTGCGCATTATCACCTCCGGATTAAAAGCAGGTGATCGTGTGGTCGTCAGCGGTGTGCAACGTGTACGGCCTAACGACACCGTACATGCCAACATCGTTGAGATGGCGAACATCGGCCGCGCTGCAAAGCCTTCGGCTTAACGAGAGAAGATCGGTATGAATATCTCTAAATTCTTTATTGACCGGCCGATTTTCGCGGGAGTGTTGTCGGTAGTGGTCGTGTTGGCGGGGCTTATTGCGCTGACCAAACTGCCTACCGCCGAATACCCTGAAGTGGTACCGCCCTCGGTCGTGGTGCGCGCTGAATACCCTGGCGCCAACCCGAAAGTCATCGCTGAAACAGTCGCGTCGCCGATCGAGGAACAGATCAACGGCGTAGAAAACATGCTCTACATGCAGTCGCTGGCCAACAGCGATGGCAAGTTGACCACCACGGTGACCTTCAAGCTCGGCACCGACCCAGACAAGGCGCAGCAGTTCGTGCAGAACCGCGTTGCTCAGGCCTTGCCGCGCTTGCCCGAAGATGTGCAGCGCTTGGGCGTGACCACAGTCAAGTCATCGCCGACCCTGACCATGGGCGTGAGCATCCTGTCGCCTAATCAGCGTTACGACCTGACCTACCTGCGCAATTACGCCCTGATCAACGTCAAGGATCGCCTGGCGCGAATTCCAGGGGTTGGTGAAGTCGTGATGTGGGGCGCTGGCGATTACTCGATGAGGATCTGGCTCGATCCGCAAAAAGTCGCGCGCCTGAACATGACCGCCCTCGATGTGGTGAAAGCCATTCGTGAGCAGAACGTGCAGGTAGCGGCCGGTATTGTCGGTGGTGCTCCAATGCTGACCGACGTTCCGATGCAACTGAGCGTCAACGCCCAGGGCCGTTTGAAAACCGAGCAGGAATTTCGCGACATCATTCTAAAGTCCTCTGGTGGTGCGATCACTCGCCTCGCGGATGTCGCTCGCGTTGAAATGGCGGCTTCCGAGTACACCCTGCGTGCGCTGCTCGACAACAAGCCTGCCGTGCAGATGATCATCTTCCAGCAGCCTAACGCCAACTCGTTGCAGATCTCGGATGACGTTCGCAAAGTCATGGAAGAGATCAAGCAGGACATGCCTGACGGTGTCGATTACGGCATCAAGTACGACCCGACCCAATTCGTGCGTGACAGCATCCACGCGGTGATCCAGACACTGCTTGAGGCGATTGCCCTAGTGGTGCTGGTGGTCATCCTGTTCCTACAAACCTGGCGCGCCTCGCTGATTCCGTTGCTGGCTGTGCCGGTGTCGATCATTGGTACGTTTGCGTTATTGCTGGGGTTTGGCTACACCATCAACGCGTTGTCTCTGTTCGGCATGGTGTTGGCGATCGGTATCGTCGTGGACGACGCCATTGTGGTAGTGGAAAACGTCGAGCGGAACATTGCTGACGGACTGACGCCTCGCGACGCGACCTACAAGGCCATGCAGGAAGTCAGTGGGCCGATCATCGCAATCGCGCTGACACTCGTTGCAGTATTCGTACCTCTGGCATTCATGTCAGGCCTGACCGGTCAGTTCTATCAACAGTTCGCGATGACCATTGCGATCTCGACCGTGATCTCGGCGTTCAACTCGCTGACCTTGTCGCCAGCCCTTTCTGCCATTTTGCTTAAAGGACATGACGAGCCGAAAGACCGTTTGACGCGGATCATGGACGCATTGTTCGGCGGCTTCTTCAAAGTTTTCAACCGTGTCTTCAACCGAGGTTCGGAAAGCTATGGCCATGGCGTTCGCCGCGTGGTCAACCGCAAACTGGTCATGCTGGTGATCTACGGCGTCTTGCTCGGCGGCGCGGTTTGGATGGGAAAAATTGTTCCTGGCGGTTTTGTGCCAGCGCAGGACAAAGACTACGTGGTCGCCATCGCACAGCTGCCAAGCGGCGCCACCCTCGATCGCACCGAGAAAGTCGTCCGTGAAATGGGTGATATCGCCCTGGCCATTCCAGGGGTCAAGAACCTGCCGCAGTTCCCAGGGTTGTCGGTCAGCCTGGCCAACTCCCCGAGCAGTGCGCTGGTATTCCCTGTGCTTGAGCCTTCCAAGTACCGCTCCAAAGAGGAATCGGCCTCGGCCATTGTTGCGCAGTTGAATGCCAAATATTCCGGGATCAAGGACGCCGCGATTGCCGTATTCCCACCACCGCCAGTGGCGGGGCTTGGAACCGTCGGCGGTTTCAAACTGATGATCGAAGACCGTGGTGCTCTGGGCTACGAGGCGCTGAACAAGGCGACCCAAGACTTCCTAGCCGCAGCGGCAAAGGCTCCTGAACTGGGCCCAGCATTCTCTACATTTCAGATCAACATGCCACAGCTCAACGTTGAGTTGGATCGGATCAAAGCCAAGCAGCTGGGTGTGTCGGTGACAGATGTATTCGACACGCTGCAGATCTACCTGGGCTCGATGTACGTCAACGACTTCAACGCCTTCGGCCGTGTGTATCAGGTTCGTGCGCAAGCCGATGCCCCGTTCCGTGCTACCGCAGAAAATATTGGCGTGCTGAAAACTCGCAACGACAAGGGTGAAATGGTGCCGCTGTCGTCGCTGATTAAAGTGACCACCACCTACGGGCCGGAAATGGTTGTACGTTACAACGGCTACACCGCCGCCGACATCAACGGTGGCCCAGCACCAGGTTACTCGTCCGGACAGGCCCAGGCTGCAGTCGACCGCATTGCCAAAGAAGTGTTTCCACGCGGGATCAGGTACGAGTGGACTGACTTGACGTATCAGCAGGTGTTGGCAGGCAATGCAGCACTGTGGGTCTTCCCGATCAGCGTGCTGTTGGTGTTCCTGGTACTGGCTGCGCTGTACGAAAGCCTCACCTTGCCGATGGCAATCATACTGATCGTACCGATGAGCATTCTCTCTGCTCTGGTAGGTGTGTGGCTGACCAATGGCGATAACAATATCTTCACCCAGATCGGTTTGATGGTGCTGGTGGGGTTGTCAGCGAAGAACGCGATCTTGATCGTCGAATTCGCCCGTGAACTGGAAATGCAGGGCCGCACCATTGTGCAAGCTGCCATCGAAGCAAGTCGCCTGCGGCTGCGCCCAATTCTGATGACGTCTATCGCATTCATCATGGGCGTAGTACCACTGGTGTTCTCCACCGGGGCTGGATCAGAGATGCGTCAAGCAATGGGTATCGCGGTGTTCTTCGGCATGCTCGGCGTGACCCTGTTCGGACTCATGTTGACCCCTGTGTTCTATGTGTTGCTGCGCAAGCTGTCTGGGGTAGAGCACCTGGTAGATAAGCACGGTAAACACCCACACCTGGGTGCTGATCTCAATTCCAGTTTCGACATCAGCCAAGATCACACGTCCCACTCGAATGATGGTCATCACACTCAAACGTCAGCTCGCGTGCCTAAAGCCGCGTTCCTGAAGTAAGGAGAACGACATGAAAGTGTTTGCAATGAATCGGATGCTTTTGGGGTCAATGTGGGTGGCTACGATGTTGGTGACAGCGGGCTGTTCACTAGCACCGATCTACGAGGAACCTGAAGTGTCGGCACCTCAGGTTTACAAGGAGGAGAAGGCTCAGTCTCCATTGACGCCTTCAGAGGCAGGCAGCTGGAAAACCGCTGAACCGTCGGAAGAGTTCGCAAGGGGCGAGTGGTGGCGAGTGTTCAATGACAAAGCCCTGAATCACCTGGAAAGCCAGGCTCAGGATGCCAACCAAAACCTGGTCGCTGCGGCTGCCCGGTTGAAGGAGGCGAGGGCACTTAATCAATCGGCTCGTTCTGCTTTGTTCCCAGCCGTGGACGCAGGTTTCGGCCCGACCCGACAGAGAGTTTCCCCAGCCTCGCAATTCCAGTCGGATAGTGGGCAAGGGGCCAGCCAAACGATGTGGCGTGCCCAGGCCGGTGTGTCCTACGAAGTCGATTTGTTTGGTCGCGTGGCCTCCAAAGTCGATGCGGCTGACGCGGAAACACAACGCAGCGAAGCCTTGTACCACTCGGTGTTGTTGGCCTTGCAGGCGGATGTCGCGCAGAACTATTTCGCGTTGCGTGAGCTGGACGCAGAAATCGAGGTATACACCCATGCGATCGAGTTGCGGGAACAAGCGCTGAAGTTAGTGCATCAGCAATACTCGTTTGGGGATATCAGCGAGTTGGACGTCGCCCGGGCGGAATCCGAGTTGGCGACTGCACGTTCTGATGCCATGACGGTGAAGCGCTTGCGCGCTGCCTCTGAGCACAGCCTTGCCGTGTTGATGGGTAAGACCCCGGCAGAGTTCTCGATGGCGGCCAATCCATTGCAGCCGGTTAACCTCAGAATCCCTGCAGGATTGCCGTCGTCGCTGTTAGAACGTCGTCCGGACATCGCTGCGGCTGAACGCTCCATGGCAGCGGCCAACTCGCGGATTGGTGTAGCAAAAGCTGCCTTCTTCCCGTCGTTGACGCTGACAGGCAACGCTGGCTTCGAATCAGGCTCGCTGAGTAATCTGTTCCACTGGAGCAGCCGTACCTTTCTGCTAGGCCCATTGGCCGGGACGGCGCTGAACCTGCCGATTTTCGATGGCGGTCTGCGCGAGGGCAACCTGGCCAAAGCACGGGCCGAGTATGAGGAAGATGTAGCCAATTATCGGCAGCAGGTGTTGGTGGCGTTCCGTGAGGTGGAGGATAGCCTCTCTGATCTACGCGTGCTGGAAGAGCAAATCCAGACTCAGTCACGAGCGGTGGATGCTTCCGGCCGAGCCGCTAAAGTAGCGCGAGCTCAGTACACCGAAGGTGATGTCATCTACCTCTCGGTTATCGACGCCGAACGTACGGCTTTGCAATCTCGTCGAGCAGCGGTGCAGTTGCAAGGTGCACAGGCTGCGGCAACCGTGAACCTAATTCGCGCGTTGGGAGGCGGTTGGGGTAATGCTTCGCCTGTGAAATCTCAGGAGGTCACGCAGAGGTAAATCAGCCTGTCGCGATCAAGCGATCCAAAATTGCACTGACAACTGCAGCCCCTGCTGTAAAAAAAGCATGCCCTTGGGCACGCTTTTTTGTTTATGTGGGGTTAAGGAATAATGCGCTCGTTGCGTAGGCGGTTGAACAGATCGAAGAACACCTTATCGGTGGTTTTGTATCCGGTGAAGCCCAACTCGCGAGTGTGAGACATGTCGGTCAGGCACTCAAAAGTTCGGCCAAGGTCGGCGTCGGTGTGCCAAGGCGATGCCATGCGGTCAAATTTACCCTCCACCAGTTGATGCTTGCGAGCGATGTCGCCCCATACCTGATGACCGTCTGCCAACTGGGTTTCCAACAAGATGCCGTTGCCATCGAATGGCACGGCTTCGAGGTCGAACCATTCTGCGATGCGCCCCCACATCCAACTCCACCGGAAGGTATCGCCATTGACCACGTGCAATGGCTTGTTGTGAGCGTCAGGGGTGATCGCGGCCCACTCAAGATGTTCCGCGAGCAGGCGAGCGTCGGTGACATCCGTCAAACCACTCCATTGCGACTTGCTGCCCGGGAAAATGAACGGTCTTCCGGTTTCTTTGCAAATTGCCCCATACGTTGCGAGCGTCATGCCCATGTTCATTACGTTGCCGAGAGCGTAGCCAATGACGGTGTGCGGCCGGTGAACCGTCCATGTGAACCTTTCGCGCTCAGCGGCGGCAAACAGTTCATCCTCCTGCTCATAGTAGAAGTTCTCAATGTCGAGACGGGTCATGATTTCGCGGAAGGGCGTGGTGATGTTTACGCCTTTGCCATACACCTCGAATGGCCCAAGGAAGTGTTTCAGACCTGTCACCAGGGCCACATGTTCCACTGTTTCGCTTCCTCGCAAGGCGTTCAGCAGGTTGCGAATCATTAAGCCGTTAACCTTGATGTTTTCCGCCTCTGTCTCATGGCGTTTCCAGCTTGTGTAAAACACATGGGTAGGATTAACACCCTCCAAAGCAGCCTTCACATCCGATGCGTCGAGCAGGTCAGCAGCGATGTGCTTGACCCCATCGACAACGCCATCGGGTTTGCGGGCAATCCCGAAGACTTCCCAGTCGTTATCCAGCAGGTGTCGCGACAGGTTGTTTCCGATAATGCCGGTTACTCCAACAATCAAAGCCTTTCTATTCATCTTGATACCTCATCTTGAGTGTATGCAAAGTGACCAGAATTGAATGAAGCATGGTCATTAATGACTATTGCTACTTGAGTCGAATACCAACCTAGTCGCTAGATGGCGATTAATAAACCAGCCGGCGGAGACACTGTGTAGCGTTATGGGAGACAGTGCGCTGTTGTGCTTTTTATATAAGTGTGAGCGGGATGTTTGTGGTTGCATCTGGCGACACACAGTGAGTTTTAAACACTAGAATTTTAAAGGCGGAGCGCTTGGGGTGATGGAGAGCTTTTTTTGTGTCCTGGTTAGTTCACAGGGAAATCTTCACAGAGGTGGTGATTATTTCGTCAGCAAGATTGGGTGAATGATAGATATTTGCGCGATGGAATATTGTATCTCTCCGAGCGACGAAGTGTCTCACGAAGGTGAGTTTATTGGCTTCTTCCCTTAAGTAACAATTGCTCCCAATCGTAGGACGTGTTTCTGTTTCAAAAAGTCCGCGATCAACCATCTAGCAGATACCTGCCTCGAACAGTCGCTCGTATCGTGCCAATGCCCATAGGGAATCGGGAAAGTGAAGAACTAAGAACGACAGCACGGCTGGCTTTGACCGCCAGCCGCCCGCCCGTGTGCGGATCTTCAAATGCTGTACATGCAGCTCTCTCCACCCCACTAACGGTGAAATCATGACATCAATAGATCGCGACGCTAAGGCGAGAGACAAACTGCTCATTCTTGCAGCAATTTGTCTTTCCGCACTCGTATTACCATTGAGCTTTACAGGAGGGGCTGTTGCTACGCCCGCCATCGGCCGAGATTTAGGGGGCAGCCCCGTTGCTCTCACCTGGATCACCAACTCATTCATGCTGTCGTTTGGCAGTTTGCTGATGGCAGCAGGTGCTTTGGCTGACGTTTATGGACGTAAGCGTCTCTTCACTATTGGTATGATGCTATTTACTGCCGCATCCGTGGCACAAAGCATGGCACCTTCCGTGTTCTGGCTTGACATCCTACGGGCAATCCAAGGTGTTGCCGGTGCTGCGGCTTTGGCCAGTGGTTCTGCTGCATTAGCGCAAGAGTTTGAGGGGCATGCCCGAACTCGTGCGTTCAGTATGTTGGGGACAACCTTTGGTATTGGTCTTGCCTTCGGCCCATTGGTTGCGGGTGTGCTGATCGAAGCCTTTAGCTGGCGCGCGATCTTCGTCTTTACCGCGTTGATTGGTGTTATAGCTATGGTCTTTGGCCTGCCGCGCATGCGTGAAACCCGTGATCCTGGTGCGATGGGGTTGGACTGGCCTGGCACCATCACTTTCAGCGCAGTTCTAGCACTGTTCACCTTCGGTGTAATCCAGGCGCCAGACAGCGGTTGGGGTAGCCCATTGGTAGTTGGTCTGTTGGCTGCGTCGGCGATATTGTTGGTCGCGTTTGTGATGATCGAAATGCGCGTTAAGCGCCCGATGTTGGATTTGACGCTGTTTCGTTTCCCGCGTTTTATCGGTGTGCAAATACTGCCGATCGGTACCTGCTACTGCTACATCGTGCTGGTAGTAATGTTGCCTCTACGATTTATTGGTGTAGAAGGCCTGAGTGAAATCGATGCGGGCTTGCTGTTGCTGGCGCTTTCCGCGCCAATGCTTGTGGTGCCGATGTTGGCTGCTTCCATGACCCGTTTTATCTCGGCCGGTGTCCTGTCGGGTGTGGGTTTCCTAATTGCTGCAATTGGTCTGCACTGGTTGAGCCTGTACAACGTTGGCGAGCCGAAGTTTGGCCTTGTTGTCCCAATGCTATTGATCGGTATCGGTGCAGGCCTGCCGTGGGGTTTAATGGATGGTCTCTCGGTCAGCGTCGTGCCGAAAGAACGTGCAGGTATGGCTGCCGGTATCTTCAACACTGTCCGTGTGGCAGGTGAAGGCATCGCGCTGGCGAGTGTTGCCGCAACGCTTGCTTCATTGTTGCATTCCAATCTGTCTGAAGCGGTGCAAGTGGTCGCTGGCAGTGCCGATGCTGCGCTGATTGCAGAAACAGCGCACCGCGTGACTACTGGCGACATGGTGCACGCAATCAACACCGTCCCAGGTCTGGCTAACGAGCGTCTGGTACAAGGTTATGCCTCGGCGTTCCAGTATTTGTTGCACATCCTGACCATCATCACGTTAGCTTCCGCTGCTGTAGTGCTGGGACTACTGAGTAAAAATCGCGCTGTTGCTGATGATGGTGTTAGCGAGACGGCTTAATAGTTGGGTAGGTTGCCCGCGTTGATGCTGACCTGGGAAATACCTTTGAGCTCTCAAGCTCTCGCAGTAGAAGCCTTCCTTCTGCTCCGAGAGCTTTTTACGTTTTCGGTTAGTCTTTAAGGGGTAATGAGGGCTGCCAATCCCAAGGTTGCAGAAATGAGTTCAAGCTAACGCAGGCGATCCGCAAGGTAATTCAGTACCGCCCGCGTCTTTGCTGGCATCCGGTTACCTAAGGGAATGAGAGCATGGACAGGAGGGCCAAGTGAATCTACCGCAGTAAGTACGCGCACAAGTTTCCCGCAATCTACGTAGGGTTGAGCCACTTTGTCGTAGATCTGGGCAATACCTAGCCCAACGACGGTAGCATCAATCACTGCTTGCCCATCCGATACAATCAAAACCGGTGACGGAGAAAACTCCCGAATATGGCCATTTTCTGCAATCGACCAAGGTCGTAATCGGCCACTAAAGCCGCGAAAAATTATTGCCTCATGATTGACCAGATCAGCTGCTGACTCTATCGGCGTGTGACGGGTCAGGTAGTCGGGAGATGCGTAAAGGCTGAGCGTAATATTGCATAGCCTGCGGACGGTCATCTCGCTGTCTTGCGGTAATTCACCAGCTCGAACGACGATATCCCATCCTTCACCAACAGCATCCGACATCCTATCCGTCATGGACAATTCCAGCGTTACCTGTGGGTACCTTTGACGAAGCTCAGATATGGTTGGAAGAAACAATTGACGGAAACCGGATGGAATGTCCAATCGAACACGCCCTATAGGTTCATCTTTTCGTGCTGCCAGCTCACGGGCCGCGTCTCGGAGTCCATCCAGCGCAGCAATGGCAGCATTCAGATAGGTCTCTCCGTCTTCCGTTAGGCGTACGGCGCGAGTGGTGCGCTGGAAAAGCTTGGTACCAAGCCTTACCTCAAGGCGCTGAACTGCCTTTCCGACGTTGGATTTGCTTGTTGAGAGATTTTCAGCGGCTCGGGTGAAGCTGCCGGTCTGCGCGACACCAACGAAGGCGGCGATGTCTGGAAATGAAGTGTCGGCTCGTTCCATTACGGTTTCTCTTTTAACGGTCTAATCATTGTGATGTGACGCACGGAGTTCGCTGGATCAACTATGGCTTAGATTCCGAAAGCAGCACAAAATATCGAATGTGCCTAGTGATACTCCAGTTTAAATCGCTAATGTGCCAGATTTTAATTTAGGGGCTTGAAGCAACCATTTTGACCGGGTCACTATTATCGTGTGTACCCTAGGACTATAAATCTTACAGGATGTCGCCGCAGAAGTGGCACTAGAGTAGTGACAATAGGGTGCAGGTGATGCATTGATTTCGATGAAAGCAATAACAAAGATTGATCATGAGATCTCTCTCTCCATCATATAAAATCATACATTGAAATTATAGGTTGGTTTTGGTGGAGGGATTGATTTTGATAGTACGAATTATTGGCGATGTTTTTATGGATGGCTGTAATCGGTAGAATGTTTCCCCGCGGATAGTTGAGTGACCGATTGCAGGCCCGGTTCGCTCGTTGCCCCCGCTGCTCTGATTTAGTTATTTAGGCCCGCGCGCATGCTTTTTTTTGGGGGGGCGCCAGGCATGGCGTGTTGCGCGCAAGTGCAACCAGCCTGGCAGTGTTGGCCACGCTGGTGACTTGGAGGTGAAGGTACTCTACACAGCGCTCAGCTTTAAAGGGGTGTCTCTGCAAGTTATTTCAACTTTAAGAGTGCCCGCCTATACCGATTCACTTTGTCGTTTGAACTTGGCGCGGAACCGATGGAGAAGTGGCTCGGTATATCCACTCGGTTGGTTGGCGCCTTCAAACACCAGAGCACACGCTGCCTGGAAGGCCACAGAGTTATCGAAGTCTGTCGCCATCTGACGATAGATTGGATCTCCCGCGTTCTGTTGATCCACCACGCGAGCCATTTGCTGAAGTATTTCCAGCGTCTGTTGCTGGTCTACCACCCCATGACGCAGCCAGTTAGCTAAATGCTGACTGGATATGCGCAGAGTGGCGCGGTCTTCCATCAAGCCGACATCATGAATGTCCAGCACCTTGGAGCAGCCCACACCTTGCTCCACCCAACGAACCACATATCCGAGTAAACCTTGGGCATTGTTTTCGACTTCTTCGCGGATCTGCTCCGCCGTCCATTTGGCGTCAACGGCTACCGGCACGGTCAGCAGGGCATCGAGCAGGTCGTTGCTGACGGCTGCCTGGTCAATCCCCTCCAGCTCTTGTTGAATCGCCGCTACGTCGACCTTGTGGTAGTGCAATGCGTGCAAAGTCGCCGCCGTGGGGGAGGGTACCCATGCAGTATTAGCACCCGCCTTTGGGTGCGCGATTTTTTGCTCTACCATGGCAGCCATCATGTCGGGCATGGCCCACATGCCCTTGCCGATCTGGGCTCTTCCGCGCAGCCCACAATTCAAGCCCACTAGCACGTTGTTGCGCTCATAGGCCTGAATCCAAGCGGTACTTTTCATCTCGCCTTTGCGCAGCATGGCGCCGGCTTCCATAGCGGTATGGATTTCGTCGCCGGTTCGGTCGAGAAAGCCTGTATTGATGAATGCTACCCGTGCCGCAGCCGCGGCAATGCAGGCTTTGAGATTGACGCTCGTGCGACGCTCCTCGTCCATGATGCCCATCTTCAGCGTGTGGCGCTCAAGCCGCAGCAGGTCTTCGATACAGCTGAACAAGCGTTCGGCGAATGCGACTTCCGCTGGCCCGTGCATTTTCGGTTTGACGATGTAAATGCTGCCGGTGCGCGAGTTACCTTGGCGCTTTAAATCATGCAGCGCGATCAAGCTGGTGACGACGCCGTCGAGAATACCTTCGGGGATTTCCCTTCCGCTATCGTCCAGTATGGCCGAACTGGTCATTAGGTGGCCGACGTTGCGAATGAGCAACAGGGCGCGACCGTGCAGCTTAACTGGAGCTCCATCGGTACCGGTGTATTCACGATCCGGGTTGAGTCGACGCGTCACACGCTTACCGTTCTTCTCCAGATCCTCGAACAGGTCGCCCTTCATCAAACCCAACCAATTGCGGTAAACCAGCACCTTGTCTTCGGCATCGACGGCGGTGACAGAGTCTTCGCAGTCGATGATCGTCGACAGTGCCGACTCGACCACCAGGTCTTTCACCGATGCAGAATCGTTTCGACCAATTGGACTGTCCGGATCAATCTGGATTTCGATGTGCAATCCATTGTTCTTTAGAACGATCGTTGTTGGCGCGGCTGCTTCACCTTGATAGCCGACCAGTTTTTCTGGCTGACGCAGTGTAGTTGACTGATTATCTTTGAGCGTTACAGACAATGCAGCACCTTCGATGCGGTATGAAGCGGCGTCGGCGTGCGAGCCTAATTCCAATGGCAGAGCTTCATCCAGAAAGGCTTTGGCATAGGCCACCACTTTGGCCCCACGCACGGGGTTATAGCTGGTTCCAGCCTCTGCACCGTTGTCGCCGCTAATCACGTCGCTGCCATACAGGGCGTCATACAATGAGCCCCAACGTGCATTGGCAGCATTCAAGGCGTATCGCGCATTCATGGCAGGCACCACCAACTGTGGCCCGGCCTGTTGGCTAATTTCGCTGTCGACCTTGGAAGTGCTGGCTTTTACCTCAACGGGCTGTGGTTGCAGATAGCCAATGGAGGTCAGGAACGCTCGGTACGCCTGCATGTCAGCAATCGGCCCAGGGTTGGCTTTGTGCCAGCTGTCCAGTTCGAGCTGCAGGCGGTCACGTTCAGCCAACAGGGTGCGGTTGACGGGCGCCAATTCCTGGATTAATTCGGAAAACCCGCTCCAGAAAGTATTTGCGTCTATGGTGGTACCGGGTAGGACTTCTTCTTCGATAAACGACTGCAAAGTAGCTGCGACTTGCAGGCCATGAAGGTTTGCGTAATCTGTCATCACGTTCTCTCTCATTTCAGTGCTTGGGCGCCAGCCTTAGCGATTTGTGCATCCTGATCCGCCTTGACGCCAGAAACTCCGATTGCACCGATCACTTGGTCATCGACAATGATGGGCACGCCTCCTTCTAGGGAGGTCACCAGAGGTGCGGATAGGAATGCACTACGGCCACCATTCACCATATCTTCGTAGCCTTTGGACTCGCGTCGGCCGAGCGCGGAAGTCCGGGCTTTCTCGGTGGCGATATAGACACCGATCGGTGCACAACCGTCGAGTCGCTCAAAAGCCAGGAGATGGCCGCCATCATCAACGATGGCGATACTGACCTCCCATTGGTTCGCTTGGGCCTCAGATCGCGCGGCGGCGAGAATCTGACTGACTTCTTTTTGGCTTAATACGGCTTTGCTGTTCATAGGCTCTCCTGTGAGTGAATGACGTCTTCCAGCACTTCAATCCAGTGCCGCACCTCAGTCCGGCCTGCACCGTCGAGGTGGGTTTGGCAACCGATGTTCGCGGTTGCGATGAGATCGGGATTGCCGCTCTCCAGCGCATTCATCTTGTTGTCGCGCAGCTGTCGCGACAGCTCTGGTTGAGTAATGGAGTAGGTGCCTGCGGAGCCGCAGCAAAGGTGACTGTCGGGTACTGTCGTGAGTTGGAATCCCAGACGAGTCAATACACTTTCGACTGCACCGCCGAGCTTAAGGGCGTGCTGAAGGGTGCATGGGCAATGGAACGCCAAACGCAGGTCACTGCGGGCGCCAAGATGTTCCAGGGGTTCCTCCTGCAGTACCTCAACGAGATCCTTGCTCATTGAGCTGACCCGGGCGGCTTTCTGCGCGTACAGAGGGTCGTTCTTGAGCAGGTGGCCGTACTCTTTGACGAATGCGCCGCAACCGCTGGCGGTTTGAATGATCGCTTCGGCACCGCTTTCGATTGCCGGCCACCATGCATCGATGTTGCGCCGAGCTCTGTCCAAACCTGCTTGCTGAGCGTCGAGGTGGTAGTCAACTGCGCCACAGCAGCCCGCCTGGGTAATTGGCATAATACTGATCCCCAGCCGATCCAATACCCGTGCGGCGGCGGCATTGGTGTTAGGGGATAGACTCGGCTGCACGCACCCTTCGAGCATCAACATGGTTCGTGCGAGCTGCCGAGTTGGCCTGCGTTTCGCCGGAGTAATCCGCCGAGGTAATTTCAGCTGCACTGATTGCGGTAGAACGGGGCGCAGGATTTCTCCGATTTTCATCAGAGGTTTGAACAGCACTGGATTCGGTAGCAAGCCTCGTAGGCCTTGGCGAAGCAGGCGCTGACCGGTGCTGCGAGGAACTGCCTCGTCAACGACGGCACGACCGATGTCCAATAAGTTGTGATATTTCACCCCGGATGGGCATGTGGTTTCGCAGTTCCGGCACGACAGGCATTGATCCAGATGCTTCTGTGTCTTGGCTGTGACGTCGTTACCTTCGAGAACCTGCTTGATCAGGTAAATTCGTCCGCGCGGCCCGTCCAGCTCGTCGCCCAGGATTTGGTAGGTTGGACAGGTGGCATTACAAAAGCCGCAATGAACGCAACTGCGCAAGATGCGCTCGGCTTCTTCAGCACGTTCCAGACGCAGGGCTTTTTCGCTCAAGGTTGTTTGCATGATTAGATCTCTGCGTACATTCGGCCCGGGTTGAATATCCCTAGCGGGTCAAGTTGCGTCTTGAGGTATCGTTGATAGCGCAATAGCGAGGCTGCCAACGGCTGGAAGGGACGATCACAATTTTCGTAGCAGGTGGCATGACCGCCGACCTGCGTGGCGATAGCATGGATAGTTTTGGCTTCTGCGTTGGATTTGAGCCAGCGCTGAGCGCCACCCCAGTCAATCAATTGTTCGCCATGTAGGGGCAGTGGGCCGGTGTTGGTTGGCAGTGACAGGCGCCAGAGCGGACGAATATCTGAGAAGAATGGCAGGCGATGGGCGTTCAGTTCGTTCCAGTAATGGGGGTCAAGCAACTCGCCGCCCAATCGGATACACGCAGCGGTCACCGAGCTTTCGCCACCCTCTAAGCGTAGGTGCAGCTTTTGTCCGTCGTGAGTGGCCGCGCTGATGGGAATCGGTTGCTGCCCCCATTCGGCTAGCTTCAGCAAGGCTTTTTCGCGGCTGATTTCTAGTGAAACGCTTAGACTGTGTCGCGGCTTTGGCAGTACCTTGAGAGAGACTTCAGTTAACAGTCCCAGGCAACCAAAACTACCCGCCATCAAGCGCGACAGGTCATAGCCCGCCACGTTCTTCATCACCTCACCGCCGAAGCGAAGGTGCTTGCCGTGGCCGGTGATGACACGGGTACCCAGAACATAATCGCGAACTGATCCGGCCCAGGGTCTACGTGGCCCGGAGAGTCCGGCTGCGACCATTCCACCAAGGGTCGCTCCGTCATCACCATGAGGGGGCTCACACGGCAGCATTTGCCCAGCGGCGTCTAAAGCAGCATTCAGCTCGGCCAGCGGTGTACCGGCGCGGGCGGTGATCACCAGTTCGGTGGGGTCATAGGTGATGATGCCGCGATGAGTGCGAGTATCAAGCAGCTGACCTAATACGTTGCGGCCAAGATGGCCCTTGCTATTGCCGCCCTGGATACGTAATGGAGTACGGCTGTGCAGAGCATGCTCAACCTGGCGCAAAAGGTAGGTACTAGCGTCGTTGGAATGTTCACCAGTCATTAGAAACGCTCCAGCTCAGGGAAGGGCAACTTACCCATGTGCACATGCATGGAACCGAATTCCGCGCAGCGATGAAGGGTTGGAATGTTCTTGCCGGGATTGAGCAGGCCGCTAGGATCGAATGCCGCCTTGATCGCATGGAAAACGGTTAGTTCGTCGCTATTGAACTGGGCGCACATCTGATTGATCTTTTCGCGGCCGACACCGTGTTCACCGGTGATACTGCCACCGACCTTCACGCACAATTCCAGGATTTTTCCGCCTAAGGCTTCGGCGCGATCGAGCTCTCCAGGTTTGTTGGCATCGAACAAAATCAACGGATGCATATTGCCGTCTCCGGCATGGAAGACGTTGGCCACCCGAAGCTCGTATTCGGCGGAAAGCTCCGCAATTGTTCGCAGTACGCCGGGCAGTTCGCGACGGGGGATCGTGCCATCCATGCAGTAATAATCCGGCGAGAGGCGACCTACTGCAGGAAATGCATTCTTGCGTCCGGCCCAGAAACGCACACGCTCGGCCTCATCTTTGGCCTGGCGCACTTCAGTGGCGCCGGCTTGTTCCAGCACTTGTCGGACGCGCTCGCAGTCGTCGTTGACATCAGCTTCAACGCCGTCGAGTTCACACAGTAAGATGGCTTCGGCATCTACTGGATAACCAGCGTGGATAAAGTCCTCGGCGGCGCGAATGGCCAGGTTGTCCATCATTTCCAAACCACCAGGAATGATGCCGGCGGCTATGATATCGCCTACTGCACGGCCCGCTTTTTCCACGGAGTCGAATGCTGCCAGTAGCACCTTGGCGGACTGCGGTTTGGGTAGCAACTTGACTGTCACCTCGGTGATAACCCCGAGCATGCCTTCGGAGCCGGTGAAGAGCGCAAGTAGATCAAAGCCAGGTGAGTCTAAGGCGTCAGAACCCAGGGTCAGGCGTTCGCCGTCAACCGTGAGCATTTCCACCTTCAGCAAGTTATGCACGGTCAGGCCATATTTCAGGCAGTGCACCCCCCCGGCGTTTTCCGCGACGTTGCCGCCGATTGAGCACGCGATTTGCGAGGAGGGGTCTGGCGCGTAATACAAGCCATAGGGGGCGGCAGCCTGAGAAATGGCCAGGTTGCGTACTCCCGGTTGAGCACGTGCAAACCTCCCACCCGAATCGATCTCGAGAATCTTGTTGAAACGCGCCATCACCAATAGGACGCCTTTCTCCAGGGGTAGGGCCCCACCGGACAGGCCAGTGCCGGCACCGCGAGGAACCACCGGAACACGGTGTTGATGGCAGATTCTCAGTAGAGTCTCAACCTGCTCAATCTCGCGGGGCAGAACCACCAGCATCGGAGTGGTACGGTAAGCGGATAAACCATCACACTCATACGGTCTGAGTTCTTCCTCGCTGTGAAGGATTTCCAAGTCTGGCATTTGCTCACGCAATGCCTGTAAAAGCGCGTGTTTATTAGTGGCCGGAAGAGCCCCATCAACGCGTTCGTCGTAAAGGATATTCATATCTGGGCAGACATCCCTTGCTTATTGTTATGACGGGCCAGCCCATGTGGGCGCGCTTGCATCATTGATGGCAAGGGGAATACTGTCTACGTTCTTAAGTGCTGGTCGAACCAGTTTTTTTCGGTTTGATTGCGTGATTGGGTAATAAATAACTATCAAAACAATGGTTTACATAGTGCGCTTGAAAGTTAGGAGCAATTAGTTATGACTGGTCATACCAGTGACGTGCGTGTTGCCCAAGTGGCTGATGTGGTCTGTGAGCGGATAGAGCGACTTATCGTCGACGGCGTTTTGAAGACTGGCCAACTGTTGCCCTCGGAGCGGCGTCTGACAGAAAAGCTCGGAGTTTCGCGCACCGCCCTGCGTGAAGGTCTGAAGCTGCTCCGCGCACGCGGGATCATCGAGACCGAACAGGGAAAAGGATCATTTGTCGCACAGCTATCAGGGCATCCGACAACGTCTCCACTGATGCACCTTTTCAGCTCCCAACCACGAACGCTGTATGACCTCTTTGAAGTGCGCACGCTGTTAGAGGGTGAGTCTGCTCGCCTGGCGGCTTTACGTGGTACGGATGCGGACTTTGTGTTGATCACCCGTGCCTATGAAGCGCTACTGGCTGGGCATGATCAAAAGCACGATGCTTCAGGCCACGCGCGGCTGGATCACGCTTTTCACCTGGCCATTTGCGAGGCTTCGCACAATCCGGTACTGGTGCAGACATTAGGCTCTCTAACTGATTTGCTGCTCAGCTCGGTGTTCGCATCAGTCAACAACCTCTATCACCGAGAAGCGCAAAAACGTCAGATTGATCGACAGCACGCGCGCCTATACAACGCAGTGACAGGGCGTTTGCCTGAGCAGGCGCGCAAGGCTGCTGTGGCTCATATTCAGAGCATCAGCGAGAGCCTGAAGGAGATCGAGAACGAAGAGCAGCGTCTGGTGCGCTCGACTCTTCGATTAGAGGGCTGGACGTGAACTCACAGTGGTGGTGTAAAACAATGTCAGGTAATTAGCGATTTCTTTACTCCACTGAAATGAACCAGGCATCCGGTAGTGCTAATAGACGAGCAGCATCTCTAAAAACGAAGGGATGATTGTATCTGAGCGAGCTACAGAGCGTATCCTTGTGGGCGGTTTATCATTTTCGGAGGGAGGCTCAGACTTTGGTTACCAGCCCAGATTCAGGGCGCGGAAAACGACTGTCTCCCGAGGAATGCAATCATGACCAAGCTGTACATCGCCGATCAAACCTGCTCTCAAGCCGTCCAGATCATCGCAAATGAGATCGGTCTGAATCCAGAGCTGGTTCACTACGACGTGTTCGATCAGTCCACTTCGAATGGCGACTCTTTTGCCGAAGTAAATCCGCTTTTTTACGTACCTGTGCTGACCCTTGATCATGATCAGCAGGAAAAGATCACCGAAACAATCGTTATTACTTCCTATCTGGCCGACCAGCATCCCGAGTCAGGACTGATCCCGGCACGCGGCACCTTGGATCGTGTCAAAATTGATCAACTGCTGACCTTTATTGCGACTGAAATTGCGCAGAAACATATCCCGCTGATGCGCAAACTAATGACCGAATTCGGTACTGAATGGACTCGTGCCAAATTGGTTGCCGCTTACACCACCCTTGACGCACGTCTTGCGGACGGTTGGGCTTACCTCACTGGTGACAACTTCTCCGTTGTTGACGCTTATGTATGGGCAACCATGTGGCAAGAGCGCTCTGGTACCGAGATTGGTCATCTGGAAAACCTAATGGCATGGAAAGCTCGTGTAGACGCTCGCCCATCCGTGCAAAAAGCTCTGAAAGATGAAGCCGAGATGGTGGCTATTCACAAGGCACAAGCGACTGCTTGATGATTGGTTTCACAACCGCAAATGGGCCCGGCGAAAGCTGAGGCCCTTTTTTTGTTGTGTTCAAGCATGTCACGAGGTAACGCGAACAGCATTGCTCAGTTGTTAAAGTGGCTGTCATGGGCCGAAGAGATTGTCGCAACAACCGCGACGAAGCGTCTCCAATACCCTCGTTTATCCTCTGCGCAGCTTGATCCAAAATTTGCTCAATGGCGTGAAAACCAAGTGAGTGGAATGAGGGAATTGTCGCCGTGTTTGCATCTCATAATCGTCCTTTAGTCTCAGGGCTTCACAATGGTGAACAACCTGTTGACGACGCCATTAATTACGCTCATCCCTATTCGAGAAAAGAGGCAATGAAAGTGCTGACCAGCGGTTCACATCCAAATTTTCTTGTTCTGACTACCCTGCTGATTATCGTGAATTGCTCCCTTTCATTGAACCACGAACTACCCTCCCTATCGATGCCTCCAGGCTACAAAGAGGAGAAAACGGGGATGGCGCTTAGTCGTTCATTTCGGGGTGAGCTGATTGTGGATCGTCCGACATGTACACTTCGGTTGGGAGCTGGGTATGAGTGATTATGCCGTTGCCTCATCGGATGCATAAGCAAGCCCCCATTACGTTCCTGTCATTGCAGAAGCACCATAATACGCTAGCAAATATCCGGCTTTGGTTAGCGCAAATTATCTGCGATGAAGTTCAGCACTGCGCGCGTCTTTGCACCCATTTTCTGTCCTAGGGGGATCATTGCATGCACCGGTGGGCCATTGACGTCTGTGAAGGGCAGCACGTGTATCAACCTTCCTGTATCGACATAGGGCTTTGCCACGTGGTCAAAAATCTGCGAGATACCGAAACCCAGAACGGTGGACTGCACCAATGCATGACCGTCGGCCAACACCATCACCGGGTTGATGCTGATGTCACGCACGATGTTGCCATCTTGTAACGTCCAGGGACGCAACCGACCAGATGCGGCTCGGAAGATCACCGCGTCGTGTTCACTTAACTCTGATACGTTTTGCGGTTCGCCACGTTGTTGCAGATATTCGGGAGCGGCGTACAGACCCAAGCGGAGATTGCATAATTTTCGAACCGTCATCTCGCTGTCTTGGGGAAGCTCGCCGATACGCACCACGATGTCCCAGCCTTCGCCCACCGCGTCTGACATGCTGTCAGTCAAGCTCAATTCCAACGTAACTTTCGGATAACGCTGCCGCAACTGTAAGAAAGTAGGAAGTAACAGGCGCCCAAATCCGGCGGGCAAATCCACGCGTACGCGACCGATAGGTTCTTCCCTACGCGCCGCCAAAGCTTGCTCTGCCTCGCGTAAACAATCCAACGCCGACTGGGTTGCCACCAAGTACGTTTCGCCGTCTTCGGTCAGACGCACTGCGCGGGTGGTGCGTTGGAATAGCCGCGTGCTCAGGCGAGCCTCTAGTCGCTGTACGGCCTTGCCGACGTTGGATTTACTGGTGCCCAGGTTTTCCGCAGCTTTGGTAAAACTGCCGGTTCGTGCCACGGCGGCGAAGGCTGCAATGTCCGGAATAGGGCCGTCGGTGCGCTCAATCATTGTCGCCTCCGGAACTACAGAAAGTCTCGTTTCTGCGAGCTTATCAGTCTACTGGGGGAGATCAAGTTCTACTCACCGGCCCAAGCATGGCTCGGCTTCTTCACCCGTCTGCGCCTGCGGCCGAATCTGACGTCGTTCGCTTTCATCATCGGTGTCGTTCCTCTGGTGTTTTCCAGTGGTTCCGGTTCAGAAATACGCCAGGCCTTTGGTATTGCAGCGTTCTTCGACATGCTCGGCATGTCCCTGTTTGGTCTGATGTTGACCCCGGTGTTCTATGTACTGCTGCGCAAACTGTCGGGTGTCGAACACCTGGTAGACAAGCACGGAGTCCGTGGTCACCGAAACGAAACCGACCCAACAGTTGGTTCTGGTCACCAAGACGATACCGACTCAACGGTTGGCCCTCACGCCGCTGCGTTTAAACCGCAAATGGCTGCGCACCACGCACGTGCCGTTCTTGTCGAGTTAGGAGGATATGATGAATCGTTTATCAGCCAATCTGTTCAAGCTATGCTCGCGAGCATGCTGTTGGCCATTCCGGCGTGTTCTCTAACACCGAATTACAAGAGGCCCCCGCTATCGATGCCGCCGGCATATAAGTAGGTGCATACCGATCTCTCGCTCAAGCCCTCCGTGGCAGGAAGTTGGAAAACATCCCAGCCCTCCGAAGCAGTAATCCGAGGTGGTATTCATTGACGCGGAATTGAACGGCTTGAAAACTCAGGCTTAGGCTGCCAACCAGAACTTGCAAGCTGCCGCTGCCCGTTTGAGGGAGTCGCGAGGGCAGAACCAGAGCGCCCGCGCCGGCCTGTTCCCTACGGAGACGGCAGGTTTCGACCCAACCCGCGAAAAGTCTCGCTGGCCTCACAGTTCCAGCCTGACAGCGGCAATGGCGCGCAACAAACGATGTGGCGTGCGCAGGCGGGGGATATCTTATGAGGTCGATTTTTTCAGCCGCGTGGCCAATACGGTTGACGCCACCAACGCTGAGATCGAACGCGGCTAAGCGTTGTTGCATTCGGTGATGCTGGCGGTACAAGCCGACGTGACGCAGAACTACTTCGCTCTCCGTAAACTGGATGCCGAAACCCAGTTGCTTAAAGGGGCGGTCGACCTACGTCAGCAGGCGTTGAGATTGGTGCATCAAGAGTACGAGTTGGGCGACCTCAGTAATCTAAGCGTGTCCCGGGCAGAAGCCAAGCTGGCCGCCGCCCGTTTCGATGCCATAAGCGTGCAGCGTCGACGGACTATATCTCAACGTACTGGATGCTCAGCGTTCGGTGCTGCAAGTGCAGAGCACAGCGGTTCAATTGCAGGGGGCGCAAGCCGCAGCGACAGTCAACCTAATCCGAGACTTGGGGGAAGGGTGGGGATTCTTGCAGGCTCCGAGGGATCCCACACTGGCCAAGCAATAGCTTGAACAGGATCCGGTCACACTGGTAATTAGCAGAGCGGTGCGGTGTTGTTGTCTTGTTTGAAGTGACAGTCTGTTTCCAATTCAGCATTTATCGAGATGTAGTGGGTCAGCATACTCCGGGGTCACTTTCGAGGTGAACCGCCCACCAGAATTTGCGCCTCAGCGGAGTCTGCGGAACCAGTGAGTGCACAAAAGGCTGATGGGACAGACTGAGAAAACAATAAATTCAAATCCAACTGTTCATTAATGACCTGTTCGCAGGTCTATGACGAGGTCGACCATGCCTACGTTCGACGCACCGGTGCGTGATATGCGTTTTGTTCTCCATGAAGTATTTGAGGGGCCAGCGCTTTGGTCTCGATTTCCCGCCTTGGCCGAGGCTGTTGATGCCGACACCGCCGACGCAATATTGGCCGAGGCAGCCAGAGTCACCGCGCTGCTGATTGCCCCCCTCAATCGAAGTGGTGACGAAGAGGGCATCCACTTTGAATCCGGGGTGGTGACTACGCCAAAGGGCTTCAAAGACGCCTACCGCACGTATCGAGAGGGCGGCTGGGTCGGACTTGCTGGCAACCCAGAGTTTGGAGGAATGGGAATGCCGAAGATGTTGGCGGTGCAGTTTGAAGAGATGATGTACGCCGCAAACAGCAGCTTCAGTTTGTACTCGTCCCTAAGTGCGGGGTGTTGCTTGGCAATTGATGCCCATGGCAGCGAAGAGTTGAAATCCACATATCTTCCACGGATGTATAACGGACGCTGGTCAGGAACCATGTGCCTTACAGAGCCACATGCAGGCACAGACCTTGGCATCATACGATGCAGGGCCGAACCGTTAGGGGATGGCCGCTACGCTGTTACTGGCTCCAAAATGTTCATCACCGGAGGCGAGCACGATCTAACCGACAACATTATCCATTTGCTACTCGCACGGCTTCCTGGTGCGCCAGCTGGCCCCAAAGGGATTTCGTTGTTCCTTGTACCAAAAATTCTCGTGGATGCCGACGGTCAACTTGGTGACGCCAACTCTGTGAGCTGCGGCTCAGTAGAGCAAAAGATGGGAATCAAAGCGTCAGCCACGTGCACGATGAATTTTGAGGGAGCTATCGGTTATCTGGTAGGTAAAGAGCACAGTGGCCTATCGGCGATGTTCACGATGATGAACTACGAACGCTTGTCTATCGGTATCCAGGGTGTTGGCTGCGCGGAAGCTTCATACCGGAACGCAGCCTACTATGCTCGCGATCGTACCCAAGGCCGCGCACCAACGGGTGCCCAGGTGCCTGGTGAAACTGCAGATCCAATTATCGTCCATCCCGATGTGCGTCGCATGTTGTTGACCATGCGTGCCTTGACCGAAGGAGGGCGTGCCTTTGCGACCTATGTCGGGCAGCAATTGGATATCAGTAAGTATACCGAGGATGCTGACGAGCGCGATGCTGCACTCCAACGGGTGGCCTTGTTGACTCCTGTGGCAAAAGCTTTTTTCACCGATACGGGGCTTGAGAGTTGCGTACTCGGCCAGCAAGTATTTGGCGGGCACGGTTACATCCGCGAGTGGGGCCAGGAGCAACTGGTACGCGATGTGCGTATTGCTCAGATCTATGAGGGGACTAACGGTGTTCAGGCGCTGGATTTGCTTGGGCGTAAAGTCATTGCAGATGACGGTGTGGCTTTGGAGAGCTTTACGGCTGAAGTCAAAACCTTCTGCAAAAATGATGGGCTTTATGCCCGGCAATTGTTCCATGTATTGGTGATGCTTGAAGAGGTGAGTCGTTGGTTGCAGCTACAGTCCAGCCATGACGCCAACCGTATTGGTTCCGCTTCAGTTGAGTATCTTCATCTGTTTGGTTATGTGGCATATGCATATATGTGGGCAAGGATGGCGATGGTAGCGCAAATCAACCTTGACCGAGATCCGGAGTTTTACGGTGCCAAACTAGCCACTGCTGCATTTTACTTTGACCGAGTATTGCCGCGCGTGCTGACCCTAGAAGCCGTAATCATGGTGGGCAGTGACTCGCTCTACGGGTTAAAGGCCGAGCAGTTCTGAGCCTATGCACTTGAATTGGCCGCTTCACTTTTTTCGCGTGTCGCGGCCTGGAATGGAGCCTTTAGAAAGATGTCTTGAACTGCAGTGAGATCCAACCTTTGTCGTTGAGACCTATAGGGCCATTACCCCCGCTATAGGCCTCCCCGACATTCGGTATGGTCTGTTTATGCTGGGTGTTGAAGTGGAACCCGTTGTACTGCAGCGTGGCGGAGTGTAACTGGCGATAGGTGGCTTTGATGCCGATCGTGTAAACCTTTGAGTCCTCGGCAACAAAACCGCCTGCAGCAAAGGCCGGATTGCCTTTAAGTCCGACGAAGAAGGATGCTGGAGCGCTGAGGTCTATTCCTGAAATGACATTTTTCCACTGCGGCTCGAAGTAAATACCCAGGTTGTAGGCATTGACGGTGGCGCAACCATCCGCCTGTGAACCGCCAGCTACGCAGTCGAAACCTACGCCGTTGAAGACCGATTTGTTTCCCGTCACATTGACTAAGTGAGCATAGGTTGCTTCACCAATAACTGTCGCGTCATCCCACATCGCTGTTGATCCAGTGGAATAGACTCCATTGATGATGGCTGTGATCAAATCGCCAGTCGCACCTCTGGTATAAGGAACACCCACTTGCCCATTCTGGAGCGAGCTGCTCAAGGCGGTGCCCTTGCGATAGGCCACTTCGAAGCCCGTAGTCACAGGGCCGATGGCTCGGTCATAACTCGCCGCGAACATTTTTGTCTTCCTTGCGTATTCCTGATGGATGCGAGCACCGCCACCTTCATGCAAGTCGGCAAGCACCCAAGGATGGGCGTCGTCGAACTGACGGTAATACAGGCCTATACGACCCTGTGCCCATTGCGGCGACCAGACGACTTTGATACCAAAATTATCGTTGATGTCCTTGGGTCTATTCTCATCACCCGCTGTGACAGGCCCGCCAAAGGCACTGTTTAGTGCCGGGGCTTGGTCGGGGCCGGAAAAAACGAAGTCCAGTGGGGACAGGTAAGTACCGCCTTCGCCATACCGCATAGGCCGAAACTCAAGCATGTATTGAAAAGAAACAGACAAATCGGGACGTAAGCCTACGGTGGCCATGACTTGGGTGCGTGGGAGATAGAGCATGCTGGAATCAAGCCCCGGCGTCCCAAAAGCCTTTCGGTAATCGAAAGGGCTTTGTGAATAGCCGATACTGGAAAGGTAGAAGAACTTGGCGTTGCCCCACTGTTCGGTGAGTCGGCCCGCTTTCAGATTGAAGGGAGTTTGTCCGATCGCAAGGTCATGAGTGACGAAGGCCTCAAAAAGCTCGCCCCCCTGTAAGAAGGACTTTTTTGTTCCACTGTCATAGCGGCCATCCGAATAACTTTTTTGATCCACATACGCAGGATTGGATTCGACGTGATCGTCGTACGCGAAGTCTTTCCACGCCAGACCCGATAGACGATACGCAGTCTGTGGGGTCGCCTTGCCTTCCAAGGTGACAAGCGCCTCAGCTCGATTGGTGACCATATCGCCGCGGTTAAATTTATAGTCACTTTCATCATAGTTGGAGTTGTTCCCGATGGCACTGTCTCGCGACTGCGCTCGCCAACCAAGCGTATAGGAGAGTGAAGTGTTTAGATGGGCTGATGCCGTCTCACTTTCGAATAAAGTGGTAGCCTGGGGGGAGCTTAGGGCACTGATGCCACCAAAAAACAGCAAAGGACTGATACTTCTGACTTTTGAATTCATTGCGCCGACCTAAGTTTTATTATTTTTGTCATGGCTCGTGTGTGCGTTATCTTTTTTGATACACATTCACGTGTTGGCGATCAGAGGAAATGCCGTGGTCTGTTTTGCGGGCAACGCAATAGCGTGCTAAACAAACGTCGTTTGCCTCGCAGATACCGATCGACGGCTGAGGTAGACCCGATTGAACAAAATAGAAGACGTCTATGGGGAAATATTTGGCGGTCTACAAGTTCCCCGACCGCATTCGTTCAGAAGAATATGCTTTAGGTGGGGGGCAAAAAGGTACTGCTGAATACCAATGCTTGTTAGTGAGCTGTCTTTTGATATGAGCATCTTCCGCTACTCCGGCGTGAACAGCGTGACTCGCTGTCTCATCTTTTTGTTTATGCACCAGGTCAAATTTGTGGATTGACCTAGCGAACACATTGATATCCCGTCGCATAATATTGCGCAACTGCCGGCGAGCGGCTCGCTGGTCGGAGGTCGGCGGTTTTTTAATATTAGATAGGTAGGCAAGTGACAGGTTCTGCTTTCTGTGAGTCGATAGAGAATCGCCGCAATTTTTAGCTGATTGGTTAATGAAAAGGTTGTTCCAGACAGCGTCGGGTGTTTTTTAGTTCACCCTTGATTGTCCAGGGCGGTATTGATTTCGTGGCTTTCAAGGGGCAAAAAAAAGTAATTGCACGGTGCAATTATATCTTTCTTGGATACAGACAGTCGCCGCGGGAGCGTCTCTCAGGCGCTTAGCCGACGCGTTACGGTCTTGTCTGCCATTTGTTCGAATTTTCCTGATTAGAGTCGGTTTCTTATTCCCTAGTCCTTGATTGTATTTACCAGGGATACAGATAGGCGCCTCCAAATGGACAATCAGTTATATCGGGTTAGTGAATGGAGTTGGTGGGGGTGGCTCAAGCCCATGAAACAAGCGGGTTGGCAGGTTTTTTATTCGAGTGAGGGCCTTAACTTTTCAATTCTCCTGAAGGGTGACGACGAAAAATATGAATAGCTGGGTGTCTAGGGGAAGTGTACTAATTGTCTCGTACAGTTTTTTTCAACAACAAGTATAAGGTAGAAGAAAATGTCTACGACTCTAAAAAATGAGGTTGGAAGCGACGGCATGGTAGCCAGCTTTAAATCTGCGATGGGTCGTTTCGCCTCTTCGGTTACATTGGTGACCGCTAGTGATGATGCTGATGCGCCGCACGGTTTAGCTGCTACCGCGTTCTCTTCTGTGTCCATGGATCCCGCTTCCGTTTTGATTTGTGTCAATAGAACGGCTGGCGCTTCTCCAGTGATAAAAAAATCTGGTTTTTTCTGCATTAACATGCTGCAAAGTCAGCATGAGAGAATCTGTCAGATTTTTAGTCAGGCGGATCTTCGAGAGTTACGTTTCACTGAAGGTGATTGGGAAACAGGAGTTAACGGTATTCGTTATCTCGCCGATGCCCAAGCAGCGATTTTTTGCGAAGTCGTAAAAACAATTGAGCATGGAACCCATACCATCATTGTTGGTAATGTGATTGAGGTTGTGACTCAGCTCGCCGAGCAGCCGTTGCTTTATATGGCGGGGCGGTACAGATCTCTTTATAACAACCAATGATCTTTTGACGAGTTGTTCTAATCTTCATTAGCAGTATTCGCAGTGGGTGGCGTATCCCAGGCGTGTGCGAGTGCGCATGTACGTTGCTCACAGTTGTGTATTCATTACTTCCGCAGGATAATAAAAATGAAACTTGCCATGTTTATGCAGCCTCTACATCGGACTGGTCAGTCCTACCACGAAATGTACGATCAGGATGTTGCTGGCGCCGTCCATGCTGATGCTGTGGGATTTGATGAACTTTGGGTTGGTGAACATACGACACAACGCACTGAACCCATCACTAACGCTCTGCAGTTTCTCTCCGCGCTGATTCCGCAGACCAAACACATGAAACTGTGCACGGGTGTGCTGAACTTGCCTCAGCACTATCCTGCTCGTATTGCGGCCGACGTGGCGATGTTCGATCACATGTCCAAAGGGCGGTTCCTCATGGGAATTGGCCCTGGCGGTTTGGCCTCTGATGTTGAAGTTTATGGCTGCGATCGCAAATTGGGGGCCGAAATGATGCTGTCTTGTTATGAGATGATTCGCGCCATTTGGGACACTATGCCTCCCTATGACCTTGCCACCGCCCATCACAAGGTCAGCATCCAACATACGGTGAATCACGAGCTGCAGCTCGGCTACATGCCCGTTCCGTACCAAAACCCGTTCCCTCGGGTGGCCACCTCAGCCATGTCCCATGCGTCCAGCACTGCAAAGCTGGCTGGAGCCAAAGACTGGGATCTAATGTCGGCCTATTTCTGCACCAAGGACGCAGTTGCCTCCCAGTGGCAGGCATATATCCAAGGAGCAGAGAGTGCAGGCATAAAGCCTGATGCTCGTAACTGGAAGGTGGGTCGATCGGTATTTGTTGCGGACTCCCAGGCGCAGGCTGAGGATTACATGGCTGATGTAAGCAACTCCGTTCGTTACTGCTTTGAATTCATGGTCAAAAACTTGAGCACTATTGGCCTGATAAGCGCCTTCAAAACCAGTCCCGACATGCTTGATGCAGAAGTGACCATTGAGCACTGCCTCAAAGAAATGGTCATTTACGGTGATGTGAATTCCGTGACCGAACAACTGGTTGCACTCAGTGAGCTAACCGGCCCGTTCGGAACTCTGATGACCACTTTCCACGAGTGGGATAACGAAACGTTGTGGAAACGCTCGATGGAGCTGACCGCGCAACACGTAATGCCGCGCCTGAGTGACCACATGGGGCCCCTTTTGGACGCGCAGTGACGGGACTTAAGTGGCGTAGCCCGAAGCTGCGCCCGTGTTCTTTCTGAAAATCAGGGGTATCCATGAATCTCAAATCATTGCAGGGTCTGACCATTCCGGCCTTACTGCGCCAGCAAGCGGCAAACCAACCTTTCCGGCTCGCGTTCTCTGGTCATTCCTGGCACGGACAACGTGACCGATTGAGCTACGTCCAGTTGGTTGCGCGGATGCAGGGTATGGGGCGCTTACTTCATGCCCGGGGTGTTCGCCAAGGCGAACGCGTCGCCATCTTGCTGACCAACGACGCGATACGTGAATGCGTACTTACGGCGCTGGGTTGCATGGACATTGGTGCGGTGGTTGTGCCACTCAACACCCGCTCCTCGGACGAAGAGTTACATCATGCGCTGACGTTGACGGAGCCGGTTGCAGTGGTCACCACCCTGGATCAATCCGGTCGCGTCCAAGCGCTTTATCCATCTGCAAGGTTGCTCCTATTGGGGGCAAGTGACGCTTCGGAAATCTCGGCCGACCAGCGTTGGCCTGATCCAATAGACACCTTTGAATCAAGTTCGGTTTCCAGTGCACCGAAGGCGGATGATCTGGCTTGCTTGCTGTTTACCTCTGGTACCACGGCACGAGCGAAGGCTGTTATGCATACCCATCGAAGCATGCTGCATGCTGGGCGAACCATGAGTGCGGCGCTCGGGTTGGAATCGGGTGATCAGTATCAGGGAGCGTGGCCGTTCTTCACCAGTTCGGTTCTGAGCATGGCCTGTATGTCTGCTTGGGTGACGGGTGCCGGTGTGGTCTTCGAGGAGGCTACCTTGAGCAATGCTCAGCGGCTTCGTTTGATCGAGACAGAGGCGACCACGGTATATCACGGTGTGACATCGATCATTCACTTCCTGATCGATGAATACCAACGCGACACCTATGACCTAAGTCGGTTGCGCCGTTTCAGTTATGGCGGGGCAGTTATGCCTGTCGAAGTGATCGAAAAAATCAGCAAACGAGTCCCTTGGGTCGACCAGGTTCACGTTTGGGGTATGACTGAAACAGGCCCGGCAGGTACGTATTTGGCTCCGCACTTTTTGCCTCGCAAAGCGGGTGCAATTGGCCAGCCCATGCCCGGTTGTTCGGTGCGAGTAGTCGATGACGAAGGCGCGCCGGTGGCCCAGGGTGAACTGGGTGAAATTGCGTTCAGCGGCCCATCTATGGCGCTGGGATACTACCGTAATGAACAGGCTACGGCTGAATCCTTCGTGGATGGTTGGGTATACACGGGAGATATTGGTCGCTTCGATGATGAAGGACTGCTGCACTTTGTTGATCGCAAAAAAGACATCATCAATCGAGGTGGGCTGAAAATTTCGTCCGCTTCTGTCGAGGAGGTGCTTTATCGCTTTCCCGGAATCAGTGAGGCGGCTGTTGTCGCTATCCCACATGCGGGGCTTGGCGAAGATATTGCCGCATGCGTAGTTTCAGGTCTTGGCCAGGCCTTAGACCTTAAAGCACTGGCGGAACACTGCGCGCAGCATCTCGCCGATTTCGCACGACCACGGCAATGGCACGTGCTTTCCGAGTTGCCAAAAAACCCGATGGGCAAAGTACTCAAACGTGAGCTACGTGATCAAATCAGTGTGCTGACGCCTACGGACTTGTCGCCCGGAGTTGTTCAAACCATGGCTCGTCAGATTGCGTTATGAGTCTATTAAACACACCCGAGCTCCTCGCTTTTCGCGAGAAGGTACGCGCCTTTATTCGTGACAACTTACCAGCTGAGTTGGCTGAAGAAACACGTACCTGTTCGCACATTCCTAGGGCTAGCAGCGCTCGGTGGCAAGCCATCCTTGATAGCCGCGGCTGGGGAGCTGCGAGTTGGCCTTCGGAGTTCGGAGGCACGGGTTGGGACTCAGCGCGGCGCTACATCTTCGAGGAAGAGTGCGCGATTGCAGATGCTCCGTCCTTGAGCGTTTTTGGCCTCTACATGATCGGCCCGATACTCATGGCGTTTGGCAGCCTAGCTCAACAACAGCGTTACCTTCCGCCTCTTGTCAATGGCACGGAGTACTGGTGCCAGGGTTACTCGGAACCAGATGCCGGTTCGGATCTGGCTTCGCTGAAAACCACTGCTCTGCGAGACAGTGACGGGTGGGTCGTAAACGGTTCAAAAACATGGCTGAGCTATGGCCACGAAGCCGACTTCATGATCCTCCTGGCGCGCACCGACATCACGGTGAAACCTCAAGCCGGATTGTCACTGTTTATCGTTGATATGCGATTGCTTGGCATTGACATGCACTCGATCCACACCCTGGAGGAAGGGCACAGCGTCAACCTGGTGTTCTTCGACAATGTGCGACTACCTGGTGATGCTCTTATTGGATTGGAGGGACGGGGCTGGACGTACGGCAAGTACTTGCTTGCCCTCGAGCGTACCAACAACGCCCAAGCGCCCAGAACCAAGCGGGATCTTTTGGCGTTATGTGATTTGGCCCGAGAACGCTGTGATAGTGACGGTAAGCCCTTGGATCAAGATCCTCGTATAGCACGCAGATTGGCGTCGCTCTGTGTTGACTACATTGCGCTGCAATCTGCAGTTCTCCAGGCCCTCTCGGATCAAGCTGAAGGCAAAGCTCCAGGCCCCGAGGTCTCTACGTTGAAAATTCGCGGCTCGGAACTTCAGCAACGAATCACCGAAACCGCCATGCAGATACTCGGTACTGAAGGTTTGGTACTGGGGCTCGAATATGGATCTGGTGCCGAGGATTCAGCGGCCAAGGGCTGGGTTAATCGACATTTGTTTCGGCGTGTTGTAACGATCTACGCCGGAGCCAATGAAGTGCAAAAGAACATCATCGCCAAGTCAATTTTGGGCATGTAGGAGCGAACATGGATCAGGAAACACTTGATGCCGTGAGCGATACGATGCGGCGCTTTTATCGTGACCATCAACCGTTGGAGCAGCGGGTCACGAACTATCAGCAAGGGCACAAAGAAGCGGCGGGCACCTGGGAGGACATGGCGGTTCTCGGTTGGCTGGGCCTGTCACTCCCGGAACACCTGGAAGGTTTCGGTGCATCAGTCAGAAATTGTTTGTCGTTGATACGCGTGGCTGGCCGCGAGGCTCGTCCGGAGTCGCTGTCAGAACATTGGCTGCTTGCACCTTTTTTACTTAACCATGTGGAGCGCACCAAAGTCTCCGCGTTGGCTGCGAGCCTTAGCACCGGTACTCGACGTTTGGGTCTACTGCAAACCAAAGGGAAGCTCGATTTGCAAGTGAATGAGCTGCTCTCAGGGCGCGGACTTTTGCTCGGCAATGAAGTGACCGTGACCGATTGGTTGATTCCAATTCGAGTAGGTGACGACCTACGGCTAGCCCTGGTCAGCCGGGACGCCGACGGTATTGAAGTACAGCCTGGTCGATTGCTGGACGGCCGTGATAGCCGGTGGGTGAGTTTTAACCAAACACCATTGCAGTGGGTTGGATTGGAAGGAGCGGGGTTGGGACAACGTGCACTCGATTTCGCCGCTGCTGGACAGGTCGCTGATTCGGTTGGTGCGTTCGAAAGTGCGTTCGAGTTGACCCTGGACTATCTCAAGCAACGGACGCAATTCGGACAAGCGTTGTCGCGTCTACAGGCAGTACAACAGCTGATGGCGGACGTGTTTTGTGATCTTCAACTGTCGATCAGCCTGATGCAGCGACTGGGTTATGAGCTGGATCAGGATCCGGTGAAAGCCGCACCGATGGTTGCCGCGTCGAAGAGCTTTGTCGGCCGACGCATGCTGCGCGGAGTGGGTCGATTGATCCAACTCTCCGGCGGTATTGCGATGACCGAGGAGTACAAGCTTGGTCATTTTTATCGCAGGTTGCAGGTCGCCTCCACCGTCTATGGCGACGCTGAAGAACAATTGCACCGTATTGATCCGCGCTCACTGTTGATGAGTGCTTGAACGACAGAAGTTCCACACAAGGCTTTCGGGCCGGCTTAGCAACTGAAAACAAAACTGAATGATTTGGAGTGAACTGCCATGAGCAACTCTTTGCTGCTTGAAGTCCGTGATCGCGTTGCTTACCTGACCATCAACCGTCCGGATGAACTGAATGCCGTAAACGCCGAATTACACACGGCGCTGTCGCGGATCTTTATCGACCTGGGTGAGCGCCGTGACTTGGCCGCCATCGTACTGACCGGCGCTGGTCGCGCATTTTGCGCAGGTGGGGACATTGAGTGGATGCGTGACGGCGTGCGCAATCCGGAAAGCTTCGAAATCATTACTTGGGAAGCCAAGCGCATCGTCTACGCGATGTTGGACTGCGAAATCCCAATCATCGGCCGCATTAACGGTGATGCAGTCGGCCTAGGGGCAACCCTGGCACTGTTGTGTGACATCACGGTGGCTGACGATCGCGCCCGCATTGGCGACCCTCATGTGCGTGTTGGGCTCAACGCCGCTGATGGTGGTGGCTTCCTTTGGCCTCAGGCAATAGGTTTTGGTAAGGCTCGGGAGTTGTTGCTGACAGGCGAGTTGCTCAGCGCCAACGATGCGCATCGATTGGGTGCCATTGGCCACGTGGTCGCCGAGGGCGAACTGGATGCCAAAGTCGAAAACCTGGTCAACAAACTGCGGCAGGGCGCCACCAAGGCTATTCGTTGGACGAAAGCGGCTTACACCATTCCATTGCGGCAGATGGCTCATGGACATATGGATGCAGGCACCGCGTACGAGTGCTTGACGAACCTCAGTGCTGATCACGCCGAAGCCATCGAGGCATTCGCAGAGAAACGCAAGCCGGTGTTTGGTCGCTAAAACAGTGACTACTTTCATTTTTTAGGGTTACTTAATCAGGAGTTTTCTCCATGTTTCGACTCGAATTTTCAGACGACATCGCCGTCGTTCACTTGGACGCCGCTCCCGTTAACGCCATGACGTTTGCCAGCTGGGCTACGTTACCTGACCTGATCCGTGAAGCTGAGCAACAAGGTGCAAAGGCCCTTGTGTTCAGCGGGCAGCCCCATAAGCACTTTTGTGCCGGTAACGATGTCCGCGAATTCAAAGATCTGACTCCGGAAGACACGTTGCGTGGGATTGCTACTGTACGTGCTGCCGTGAAAGCCGTGCATGAAAGCCGTTTGCCTGCCATCGCTGCGCTCCACGGAGCGGTTATGGGCAGTGGCCTGATTTTGGCTTGTGCTTGCGATATCAGACTAGCAACAGCAGATGCCCGCCTGGGTCTTCCAGAGGTTAAGGTCAACAGTTATGGCGGTTTCGCAATGCTGCGCGAAACACTACCACGAGGGGAAGCCCGCTCGATGACGCTCTCGGGCAAACCAATCAGTGGCGCACGAGCCTTCGAGCTAGGAATGGTGCAGGAGCTCGCTGACAACGCACCGGCCGTCTTGGAAAAGGCATTGGCATTCGCGGCGGAGATTGCATCGACGTTGACCGGTCGTTTGGGTAACGAAATTAAGGCTGTGATGAATAATCAGGAACAGCATTCTCTGTGGGATTCGTATGAGCTAGAGCGTGAATTTGCTTCGCGCATCATGGGAACAGCCAGCAGCAACTGACCGCGCCGAAGAGAATTAAATTCGGTAATAAGTTATAGCAGTGGAGCATCCGCTGGATGCTCTTCTATCAACGTTTATATACGATGTAGGATTAAGGTGGCGATATTATCGGGCGAAACTCTTCCGTAGCGATAGACTATTTCGCTCGATAAACTACCAGTACCAGGTGAGTATCACGCGTCCAATTTAAAGAGGGAGGGCGGTATGATTCATTTCGTTGCTCCAGGTGACTACATACAAGGGCCAGGCGTGCTATCTCGATTGCCCTTTTTTACTAGGCAAGCGGGTGGCATGGCTGTAATCGTTACTGACGAAATCGTGCTTGCAAAAGTCAGGTCACAACTACTTACCGCATTTAGTAGCGAAGTGACTCCGCAAATTATATTTATTGGCCCAGAGGTCACCTACGCAGCGATCGAGTCGCTCTGTTCACGTATGCCGGTGAACACAACGGTCGTTATTGGCCTGGGAGGCGGTAAAGCCATAGATATGGCCAAGGGCATGGCTGACGCAAAAAATATCCCGATGATTTCAGTGCCGACAGTTGCGTCGAATGATGGGCCTACAGCCCGAGTTTATGCGGTTTATGATGACGAGCATCGTCTCGTTGCCATTGAGCGTATGAAAGAAAGTCCAATGGCGGTAGTCGTGGATACCAAACTACTCATTAATTCGCCGCTGCGTTTTATGAGGTCAGGCATAGGTGATGCGATTGCAAAAACTTTCGAAGCCGAGGCGGCGTGGAATGTAAGTGGCAGCAATATGTTAGGTAGCACACCACCTGCGTTAGCCAAAGTTATCGCGCGAGCGTGCTTCGACACCATTCGGCAGAACGCGCTGCCGGGACTCGCTGCAATGGGGCTTGGTGAGCCAGATGAAGCTTTTGAAAGGCTTGTTGAGGCTTGCGTGTTGATGTCAGGCCTAGGTTTTGAGAATGGTGGGCTCTCTATAGCGCACGCTGTAACTCGCGGGTTGACTCAGTCCCGTCATGGGGTACATGCAACCCACGGTGAACACGTTGCTTATGGCGTATTGGTGCAAGTCAGGGTCGAAGGCCGCACCAGAGCTTTTTTTGACGACCTCGCCGGTTTTATCGAAGCGGTTGGTTTGCCGACCTCGTTGTTCGCGCTCTCGGGAAAACTGGCCAATGAACAAGATTTTGCTCAGATCGCGGATATCGCTCTAGAGGCTTCATACAGTGAAAATTTTCCGAAATCAACGACCCGCATGGCGTTGGTCAGCGCCATGCAAGGGATCGAAAAGCGTTCCGCGACCCGGCTCATGTCCTTGGGCGCTTGACCAAGCGAACTCGGCACTTCCAATTTAACCGGCGACAAGAAGGTGACGCGCAGGAGTATTGAGATGCTTGAAGTAATCGACGGTGAAGTCGACGAACGTTCTGACGCGAGTAGGGAGCTTGCGTCCGCCGTTAGTGACCAAATGAAAGGCACTGGAGGGGCAGCGAAACTCTTCCAGCAGTGGCACAAGGCGTCCGGTCTCAAGATCTTCGGCTATTTCCCAGACACCTTTTCTAATGATTCCCAGGCCTTGCACTGCCCAGCTTCGCAATGTGGAGCCGTCGTCTGTCAGCCGATTGCCCTTAACCTGTATAGCGGTTTGAACACCATTTTGCATGAAGCTCCAGCGATCCAACGGTTCGTCGGCGCGCAATTGGACGAAGCAGTTGTGCAACTGGAGCTCTTCAATACGACGAGGAGTGCCATGGTTTTCAATGTAAGTTGGAGAGCAGCAAACCATAGGGCGGTCGATACCGAGAGGGTAGGCAGTGAGAGAGCTATCAGGAGGCGTTCCCCAGCGTATCGCGAGATCCAATCCGAATTCCACAAAGTTAAGTACACGATCGCTCAGAAACAATCTAAAACTAATGTGAGGATGTTTCTTAATAAAAGCATCAATCAATGGAGTGATTATTTGTCGCCCGAGGTCGGTTGGACATGTCAAACCAATAGTGCCTGAGAGATCCGTTTGACCATTTTTAATTGTGGTATCCAGGATGTCGACCTGTTCGATTATAAGTAGTGCTTTTTCATAAAAGTAAAGGCCTTCTTCGGTTGGCGTCAAACTGCGAGTGTTGCGATTAAGCAAAGGTAAACCGTACATGTCTTCCATTGCTTTTAGGCGTCCGCTCATGGCCGCTGGAGAAAGACCTAGTTGCCGACCGGCCGCTGAAAGTGAGCCTGTTTGAACAATTAGCCTGAACAATTTCATATCTTGAATTCGGTCAACCATGATGGATTCACTCAGTTTTTTGTTTTTTACTGTTCGGATCTCGTCTATTGAATAATATTGTAGCGGATGCGTAAATTTTTGGAAATTTTTATCGCAGGATTAAACTAGGTGTTTTCGGAAATATTGAGTGCTATGTTAAAGAAAACACGAATTGCTTCAAGTGGTTGCGCGGTGATAGTGGTAAATATGAGATCTGAGGGCTTTATTAATCGCCCTCGTGAAAGACAAAAATAGGGGCGAATGTATGAAGCTCGCTATGTTGTTTATGCAGCCTACGCACCCGAAGAGCTGGATGTATCAAAAAATGTATGATCAAGAGCTTGCTTGCGTCTTACATGCGGACAAGGTGAGGTTCGATGAAGTATGGGTAGGTAAACATACTTCGCGGCGCCCTGGGCCAATTACGATCGCTTTGCAGTTCCTGTCCAGTCTGATACCGGTTATCGGGTGCATCAAATTGTGTACCGGCGTGGTGAATTTGCCAAAGCGCTTGGCTGCCCGACTCGCGACGGTTATCGCTAAGTTTGACCATATGTCAAAGGGGAGACTCAAACCTCGTCGTAAAACAGTTGGTGGTATTCGGCGAAAAAGGCAACCCGTTTGGTACGTTGATGACAACAACTCCATGGACGAGACGACGGGCATTGTGGCGCCGCTCGATGGAACTGATGGCGCAGCCTGAGCTAAGGGACTACATATCGCGTCGCTTGGACGCACAGCGGCACAGCGGCACAGCGGCACAGCGGCACAGCTAACGTAGGCGTTCCAACCGCAAAAGGTGTTTGCACCTTTTGCAAAATTTTACTTTCTAACCAGGCAGGTAACTTCAATGAATACGAAACAAACCACCGAGGCCATACTGATTCACGAGTACGGAGGCCTTGAGAAAATGCTGTACACCTCGATCGAAGTTCCTCCACCCGCTGCTGGTGAAGTTCAGATTCGCCAACATGCAATCGGTGTGAATTTCCTCGATACCTACCACCGTCGGGGCATGTTCGCTTTGCCTGCATTACCGGGAGCTCCAGGTGTAGAGGGTGCTGGTGAGGTCATTGCTGTGGGCGAGGGCGTTACTCGCTTCCAAGTCGGCCAGCGTGTTGCTTACCCGCGTTCTCCGACTGGAGCTTACGTGGGAATGCGCAATCTGGAAGAGCGTTATTTGGTGCACCTACCTGATGGCATCAGCTATGAGGTTGCAGCTGCGGCCATTCTGCAGGGTTCTACTGCGCACATGTTGATCAATCGCGTGGCCCCACTGCAAGCCGGGCAGACGGTGTTGGTTCACGCTGCCGCAGGTGGCTTGGGCTCACTTATTTGCCAATGGGCAAGTTCGTTGGGTGTCCGCGTTATTGGTAGCGTTGGCTCTCGCGAGAAAGCAGAGCGAGCTTACAGCCTCGGCTGTGAGAGCGTGATTCTCTACAAAGAAGAGCCATTTGTAGATGGGGTAAAGCGACTCACTGACGGGCAGGGCGTTGATGTCGTTTACGAAGGTCTTGGCGGAAAGGTGTTCCATCAGTCCTTGGAGTGCCTCAAGCCATTCGGGCATCTGATCAACCTTGGCCAGGTCGCCGAAGGTTTGCCGCAAGTAAATATTGCGGATCTCGGGCCAATGCGCTCGCTGACTGTTTCGGTTCCTGGTCTGACTCCTTATCTGAACAACCACCCAAATGTGCAGGGTGTAACGGACGAGGTGTTTGGTCGGATTCTCAGCGGCCAATTGAAGATACATATCGGTGGGCGCTTTGCATTGCGTGATGCGACCGAAGCCCATCGAGCGCTGGAAAGCGGAACCACTCAGGGCTCGCTGATCCTGTTGCCTGAAGCTGTGTAATTTCAAACAGAAATAGTGTCAGCCCCCCACGTCAGAGGCCATCTTTTTGGCCTCTACTTTTATCTGGGATATTTATGAAAATCGAACTGTCAGGAAAAACAGCTTTAGTCACTGGCTCCGGCAAAGGGATTGGTTTTGCCATTGCTAAGGGGTTGGCCAACGCAGGAGCGAAGGTCGTCATCAATGACCTCTTGGATAGTGATGTAGAAAAAGCGGTTACTCAGTTGCGAGCCGAATTTCCCTCGGCAACGGTTGAGGGCGTGGCCGCGGATTTGGGTACTGCGCAAGGTTGTGCCGACTTAGTCGCGCAGGTGCCAACAGTGGATATCTTGATCAACAGCGTGGGGGTCTACAGTGTGGAGGACTTCTTCGAAACACCTGACGATGTCTGGCTTCGGTTCTTCAATATCAACGTCATGTCCGGGGTGCGCTTATCACGCGCCTATCTGCCGGCGATGATCGAGCGTGCATGGGGGCGGGTGGTCTTCATATCTTCGGAGGCCGCATTGTGTATTCCGATGGACATGATCCACTATGCGACCACCAAAACCAGCAACCTCGCGGTTTCACGAGGTTTGGCAAAACGCGTAGCTGGGACGGGGGTGACTGTCAACGCGGTGTTGCCGGGGCCAACGCTTTCCGAAGGGGTGCAGGCGTTACTGCAGGATGAAAAAGAAGCGTCAGGGCTCTCGATGGAAGAAACGGCCGCGGCCTTTGTGGTGAAGCATCGTCCAAGTTCACTAATCCGCCGTGCATCAAGCATGGAGGAGGTGGCGAACATGGTGATTTATGTTGCTTCTACGCAGGCATCTGCTACGACGGGAGCCGCCTTGCGTGTTGATGGGGGCGTGGTCGATTCCATTGCATAACACCTTCGTATGCTTGGTTGCCGAGTGACCCCGCCGCTATTGTGGCGGGTCGCTCGTACCACGGTTAAACGATCATGTTTATGCAGTAAAGGTTGCGCCGGCGTAGCCGGCGCAACGCCTCGAAGTATTTCCAGAGGGTGCTCGATGAATGCCGAATCTCGTTTAAGTTAGGGCCGCCATAGTACTTTTTGTAGGTATCCTGATAGGGGTGACATGGCGCCTATTGTTTTCAATGAAGGTTTTTGTCGCCGTCATTCTTAAATGATGACAGAGTGTTTCGTACCGCAATGAAACATGGGTCGTACTGTAGGGACGAGTATGAAGGTACTGCTCTATTGTCTCCTGTGCTACTACTAATCGTTTCGATTTTGGCAGTTTATCTGCGACATCTCCTAGAGCACAATCAGATTACGTTATGGTGGTGCAGACTATAGATGTCCAAGCTCAGTGATTGAAGCGCGCTTACTGGGATTGCAGTCATTACGAAATTGGCAGTAGCTCTCAATCGCTGAAAAAACTGCCCCTCCACAGTCTGCCACAACCATGCATGGTTTTATTCACTCAGAGGGGGGGAAAGAGGATTATGGCGATCAATGAGAGAAATTTTCATGACGTCGACCTCAATCTGATGGTGACGTTTTTGGTGCTGTATCGTGAGCTAAATGTTACGCGAGCGGCAGTACTTTTGAAGGTGGGGCAGCCTGCAGTTAGTGGCTCCCTGGCGCGGTTACGAGCGCATTTTGACGACCCTCTGTTTCTTCGGACGGGAAGAGGCGTGCGTCCAACAGCGAAGGCGTTTGAAATTGCGGAGAGTCTAATGCCTGCATTAAGCAGAATTGAGGCCGTAATAACGGGGGGGCTTCATCTCACAGCAGGCGAGGAGGAGCATTGCCAGCCGTGACCACTCATGTCCGTATCAACAGAATATTGGCTGCTTGAGAGATGGAATATATGTTTGGACGAGCTAGGTGTTGGGGGATGACACACCATACTTTCCTTTTTTGAGCCGTGCCATCCGTCTTGGAACTCCTTTGGACGGAATAGAGCAGGGCCAATAGTAAACGCCGATAGGGCTGCCGATCGTCGCCTTTTGCGAGACAGAGCGTCGCTCGGTGGAAGGTTTATTTCTGAAACGGAACTAAGTAGCATTTTAAGTGGAGTGCCATTGCCCTGAAAATAATTGAGCGGTGCCAGGACTTATGTTTAAATTTACAATCCAGCATTCGATTAAGTTAAATGCTTGGTTATGAACCTCTCGCTCCGGCGTCGAGCCGGGCTTGCTCTCTACCGAGAGGTTGCTTGCCTATCATATTTGTTACCTCCGCATATTTCCTAGCCGAGCTTCATGGTGATATCTATGTCGGCAAAAAAGTAACTTCACTTGAGTCTTAGATTCCGAGTGCTTTAAGGAGATTGATTTGAATAACCATCCAAAGATGCGCGCACAGATACTAAATGACTACGCCGATGGTCAATTTACCGAAATGCAAATTACAAGGCCGGTTGCAGAGCCTGGCCAAGTGCTTGTCCGTATCATGGCGAGCGGTGTTAACCCAATCGATTACAAAATTCGCACGGGTGTGGCACCTTACGCAGAGCCAGAATTGCCGGCGATTCTGGGCACCGATTTGGCGGGCGTAATCGAAGTGCTCGGGGAGGGCGTTACAAACTTCAAGGTTGGGGATGAGGTGTATGGCATGACCGGTGGCATTCGCGGTCTGCCAGGTTCTCTTGCTGAATACGCGGCGGTACATGCCGATATGTTGGCACTCAAGCCAAAGAACTTGAGCATGCGTGAGGCTGCTGCCATCCCGTTGGTTTTTCTCACCGCCTGGGAAGGTCTTGTTGATCGTGCCGGCGTCCGGCCTGGGCAGCGTATTTTGATCCAGGGCGGCGCAGGCGGTGTGGGTCATATGGCCGTGCAGATTGCACGCGCTCATGGCGCGCAGGTGTTTGCTACTGCTTCCGCTGAAAAACGTGAGATCGTCGAGTCCTTTGGTGCAACGGCAATCGACTATCGCAGCAGCACCGTGGAAGAGTATGTCGCGGAACACACCAATGGTGTTGGCTTCGACGTGGTGTACGACACTGTAGGCGGGCAAACACTGGACGACTCGCTTGTTGCAATACGCACCTACGGCCACGTGCTCAGTTGTTATGCGTTCAGTTCGCACAATCTGGCGCCTGGCTCGCTTCGCTGTGTAACGCTTTCTGGGATTTACGTTTTGCTGCCACTGCTCAGTGGTGAAGGACGCTCTCACCATGGCGACATTCTACGAGAAGCTACGCGACTCGTGGAGGAGGGTAAGGTGAAACCATTGCTGGATTCACGTCACTACAGTTTGGCTGACGCACATGCTGCACACGACGACCAAGAATCCGGAAACACTATCGGCAAACTAGTAATTGATATCGTCTGATACCTAGGCCCTACCAATTAAGGTGGTGCAAATCGTTGGGAGAAGTCCTCCCAATGATTCCACTCGGCGAGCTAAATTCAAAACACAACTGGTAGCTATATCTGCGTGGATTTGTCTGTGCGTGTTAGTCGTAGTGCTATGCGGAAATGTTTCATAATTCACGCAGAGAGTAATATCTTCATCTATGTAATCACCGAAAGGTTCCAATGGGGGGATCATGGCAATTCGCAAAATAGATCTATTAGAAAGCTCATGGGAGCCTGGTGAGCACCTCGCTCAAAATGGGGGGGAGTACATGCATATCACCATTTCCTATGATATCAGTGGGGTGCGATCTAAGATAGATAGCCATGTGCGCAGTGTCATAGAAAGCAGTCTTTACCTTCAGAAAATTGAGTGCGTAGATACGACGATTTACTGGCAAGCCTATTTTGGTGAACGGAATGACTCTACAGACAAGCTTGTCTCGAAGGCAGAGGATGAGTTGAGGAACAAGTTGGAAGAGATATTTGTAAACAAAGAAGACTTGTCGTACGAGATAGTTACGGCTTTTTGTATGATTGGGAATTTGAGGGCGTTCGCTTTTGAGATTGATGCGTAACGCATAATATTACCGACGCCTCTCACCTTTTTAATTTGCAAGCGGGTCACGAATGATCTTTCGCAACTTTGGATGTCTTACGACATCTCTATGCTGGATCGTAGGTGGGGATACTAATGATTCCGGCCAAAAGAATAGCTAGCCAGCTCTTTCTAAGAAGTGATCGATGTCTTTGTTACGTGAATTTATACTTTGGGCAGGGGTGAAGGCGAAGTAAGAACAAAAAAGACAGGCGAGATAAAATAATGATTAATCTAGGTTTATCGCTTGAGCAAAAGCTTACCAGCGGAGCTCGCCGTACTGCAAAAATTCTGACGCCGGTTATGCAGAAAATCGAAGGAGTGATTTGCCATCAGAGAGCTTGACGCTATATGGGTCGGTGCAGTGATCGCAATGTTGCAATAAAGACTTGTAATGCCGATGACATCTGCTTACTACTGGGGTAGTACAGGTAAAAACTTGGAAATGGGGTCGACCATTCTTCCAACAAGGGAATCAGCTTTCCGCTGTCCAGCTCAGCTTTTATCCATTCACGAATCCATACCGTGATACCAAGGCCATCAACAGCGGACTGCAAGGCCACCGCACAATCACTGACGACCAACGAGCCTTTCACGCTCAATTCGAATGGCGTATCGCCGTTGAGAAACCGCCATTTGTACAGGCCGGCTTCGCCCGATCGGCGCCAGTTCACGCAGCTGTGCTGTAGAAGCTCTACAGGTTTTTGCGGAGTGCCGCGAAGTTTCAGGTACTTGGGAGAGGCGACGGCAATTTGTGTCAGTGGTTCGCTAAGCTTGAGCGCGATCATATCTTGCTCGATGAACTCGCCCAAACGGATGGCCGCGTCGAAGCCTTGGGCAACGATGTCGGTGGTGCTGTCGTCGGTGGTGAGGTCGAGCTTGATGTTCGGATAAGCGAGCTGAAAGGCAGGCAGGATGGGCTGGATAAAGTGAAGCATGGCCACCTGTGGCGCGCTGATGCGCAGCGTACCTGCTGGCGTGTCACGGTACTCGTTCAGTTCCTCAAGCGCAGAATCTAGATCGGTAAAAACCACTTGCAGCCGTTCGAATAACCTTCCCCCCGCAGCGGTCGTTGAAACGCTTCGCGTGGTGCGATTGAGTAAACGCACGCCTAATCCTTCTTCCAAGTTCTTGATAGTCTGACTCAAGGCGGAAGGAGAAATGCCGAGGGACTGCGCGGCGCGAGAGAAATTACATTCGTGAGCTACTGCTAAAAACGCTTTGAGATTTGCGAACTCACTTCCGCGCATTATGCATAGCCCTCTTCATAATGATTGAAGTCAATGCGATATTCTAAATAAATCCCTTGAGTCCGACAATGCGATTTACCGGCAATTTTGCCCGCATATCTCAAGGAGACGTCATGTCAGTTCAGGCGCAGTTTGACCCCATCAATTTACCCCTCGGTGCGCTGCCTGGTGCCGATCGTTTGCTGCTGCTCAAGGGTGGAATGGTAGTCACCATGGATGACAGCCTGGGTAATTTTTGCCAGTGCTGATGTGCTGATTCGCGGCACTGAGATTATTTCAGTCGGCACCGACCTCTCCACCGAAGGTGCCGAAGTCATGGATGCCAAGGGCATGATCGTTATTCCTGGTCTAGTCGATACCCACCGTCACGCTTGGGAGGGGCAGTTGCGTCGCATCAATCCCAATTCGCCTACGCTCGAGGATTATTGCAACGCTACGCACTTCTCGTTTGCAAAGTATTACCGCCCTCAGGACATGTACGTCGGCAACATGCTGACGGCACTCGGATGTATCAACTCCGGAATCACTACCATCATCGATAACTCCCATAACGCTCGCAGCGGCGCTCACTCCGACGCCGCAATCGAAGCGCTTCAGGACGCTGGGATACGAGCCATCCATGCACCGGGGGCACCTCTGTCCGGCGAGTGGGAGACAGCTCAGTGGCCCGGAGATCTTCGCCGTCTGAAAAGCAAATACGCCACCGAGTCGGATTCACTGGTCACCTTGGCGATGATGTCGCAGATCGACCGGGAACAATGGGCCGTTGCTCGTGAGCTGGGGCTTAACATCGTTACCGAATTCTTTGGCGCGGGCATGGCCGCCGAGCTCGGCGCATTACAGGAAGAGGGTCTGTTGGGGCCGGACAATATCTTCAACCACTGTACCAGCATGCCGGATCAGGGGTGGTCGATCCTGCGTCACGCTGGGGTGAAGGTGAACGTCTGCCCACGTTCGGATGCGCACTACGGGCTCGAAGACGGTGTATTCGCCTGGCAGAAAGCGGTCGACAACGGCATGAACCCCGGGTTGAGCGTGGACAACGAAAGCTCTTACAGCGGCGACATGTTCACAGAAATGCGCGTGGCGTTCTATCTGCAACGTGCAGCGGCGCACAGTGCGCGTTTCCACGGGAATCAGCCTGTTTCTGATTTGGTCAGCGCTCGCCAACTGCTCAAGGCAGCCACCGTAGATGGCGCGGCCTGCGCCGGGATGGAATCGAAGATCGGCAGCATCACACCGGGCAAGCAAGCGGACATCGTTCTGATCCGCACCGATAACCTGAGCATCTACCCGTCCAACAATGCACTCGGCACCGTTGTACACGCCGCGGAGCGGGGCGACATCAATACCGTGATTATCGCGGGCCGGATCCGCAAGCAGGGCGGTGTGGTGCTGGGCGTCAATCGCCAACAGCTGGAAGTCGCCACCGAAGAATCCCGTGCGTATCTGTTTGACGTAGCGGGTTACACAGCGGATCCGTTCGCCGAATCGTTCACTCCTCTGCACTCACACTAAGGGGCAATGGCCATGTTCCTGGTTTCCTTTGCGTTAGCGTTTATCGCCGGTATCGCGATTGCAGTCCAAGCGGCAGTTAACAGTCAGTTAGCAGGTGCGATGTCGGGTAACGCAATGGCCGCTGCGTTTTACTCGTTCCTGACCGGCATGATCGCGCTGGGTGTGATCGCTTTCTTTCGAGGAGGTCTTGCTGAATCGCTCAGTATTGTTCCCAGCCAACCGTCCTGGCGCCTGGTGGGTGGCATCCTCGGTGCCGGTGCGATTTTCTGCACCGTGTGGCTGGCACCGCGCATCGGCCTGGCGAACTTGTTGGTGCTGGTCATTGCCGGGCAGTTGCTGTCTTCCGTGGCGATCGATCACTTCGGCTTGTTGGGCACGGTGGTGCGGCCTGCGGCGGCGGTCAAGATTGTCGGCGCCTGCGTGATGCTGCTGGGCGTTTCAGTGACGCTGTTCGGTGAACGAATGATCGCCTTGTTCGCCAGAGCATTTTGAATCGAGGCCGGGCGTTCAGCCTGGCCTCATACCCCTTTCATGGAACTAGAGCCGGAGGCTGAGCCTTCTGCCTCGGACGCTCTCGCCTCCGATAACGATGAAGGTGTTGTCATGGCTTCGTTGCTTCGTGCCGGCGCCCACAAAGTCTTACCTGCGCTGGCCTGTTCGCTTGTGCTGGCGGGTTTCAGTCCTTGGGTGCAGGCCGACTTTTTAAGTGACTCCCACGCGTCGTTCGAAACCCGTAACGTATATTTCAATCGTGACTTCAGAGACGGGCCGAGCACTCAACAATCCAAGCGAGAGGAGTGGGCTCAAGGCCTGATTCTCAAGTTCGAGTCGGGCTACACCCCGGGCATGGCCGGGTTCGGTTTGGATATGATCGGCATGATGGGGTTGCAGCTGGATTCGAGCCCCGATCGGGCGGGCAGTGGTCTGCTGCCGGTTGGCTCGAACGGCCGCGCCGAGTCGGAATACAGCAAACTGGGGTTGACCGCAAAGGTAAAGGTCTCAGCAACGGAGTTGAAAGTTGGCACATTGATTCCGTCGTTGCCGACTCTACGCCCCAACGATGGAATGATCCTGCCTCAATCGTTCCAGGGGGCGCTACTTACCTCACAGGAACTTACCGGGTTAACAGTGACGGCAGGTCAGTTGCAGAAGGTCATCGCGCGTAACGATACGAGCCGCGAAGACATTGCACTGAATAACAAAAACAAACGTTTCTCCCGAAATGCAACAGGTGATCACCTGAGCCTGGCAGGCTTCGACCAGAAACTGACCGAGCAACTCAAGTTTAGCTATCACTACGCGGCCCTGAGTGATGTTTATAGCCAGCATTTTTTGGGTCTACTCGCAACTCATCCACTGGGCTCCGGCACCTTGAGCGGCGACTTGCGTTTTTCCACCAGCGAAGATCAAGGTCAGGTGAGAGGCGGGCAGATCAGTAATCGGGCACTTAACGGCATGTTCAGCTACGCCATCGGCGGTCATAAATTCAGTGCCGGCTATCAGAAGATGTCTGGGAAGAGTGCTTTCCCTTACATCGAGGGCTGTGATGCTTACTTGGTCAACTTCGCCCATATCGGTGACTTCGCTGAAGCCAAGGAGCGTTCCTGGCAAGCCCGCTACGATTACGACTTCACAAAAGAGGGCATACCGGGGCTTACCTTCATGAGCCGTTACATCTCCGGCAACAACGCAGAAGTACCGGGCACGACAGGGCAGGGCAACGAATGGGAGCGCAATACCGAAGTGCGCTATGTAATCCAGAATGGCACGTTCAAGAACCTGGCGTTGCGTTTGCGCAGTGCGACCTATCGATCGTCTTTCGCTAGAGATGCTGATGAAACCCGAATTTTGCTGACGTACACAAACGCGTTGCGGTAACCGAGACAAACAGCTGATTCAGGGCGAGGAAGCTCGAAACCAGACCATGCCGGATCACTCCTTCGGGCAAGGCCCGGCTCGATGTAACGCTTTCAGACGCTCGGAGCACAATATTGAGCGCGCAAGTTAGGCGCGTTGATATGTATCGACAGGTGATTGGCTTGAGTCGGAGGTGATCCAAACTAATACCGAGACAGCGATGCAGGCACGCGTCTACCTTTTCCTGCTTGCGTAGAACGCAAAGGTTCGGCCTTCCAATTTCCAGGAGTTCGAGCAACCTATTCATCTCTGCCGAGAACCACTCGTTGATCTCAACATTGCAGTGTTGGAACTCGCTAAGTGCCCATCTTACGGTCATGTCCGCTGCGGCCCGGCAGTGATCTGCCATGAACAGAGGTCGCCCCTCTGAAGCCCATCCGCGTCGAGCGAGCAGGTCAGTGCTATCGAAGATCCCCCGTTGCACCAAAATATCCTGTGGTGTCCGGGTAATGGATACAAGCTAACGAGACCTTGGCAATGCCTGATTCTCGATCAAAGTAAGGTAGTAAGTGCCATCCGCCTGTGGTGCTTCCAGTGGCTGGAAAATTGATCGCAGCTTTCCCAGTGATGTAGTACTCACGGGACACCCGGAATAGGTCAACATTGAAGTGGCGCATGCTCAACCTCTCCAGGTACTCTCGCAACATTGCACTGAGTGATGTTGAGGGCCTCTTTTATAGGTAATTCACATCCTCAATGCTCATGGGCATGTGAATGGATGGTTAGGGCACCCGGTACCTTGGTGCGCTCGAGCCCCCCACCTTCTAGCCACCAGATGGTCTGTTTATAGGCGCGCTGCAGCAAAGACTCGGTCTGTGCAAAGTTGAACACCGAGACATCCACAGGGCACAAGGGCGGGACGATGTGAAGGCTGGTGAGATTGCGGAAGTGTTCGATGTCGCTCACCAGTTGACGCATGCTCATCAGATTGACGGTGTGCAGAGCTAAGGCGACCAAGCCTCGGGGCGGTTGTGTTAGGGCGCAACTCACTCCGGTGGGGATTACCACGACGTTGGTGGCTCCCAAGGCTACGGCAGTCGAAATAGGTGTATTGCTTGCCACGCCGCCGTCAACTAGGAACTGATCGGCGATTTGTACGCAGGGGAACACCAACGGGATGGCAGCGCTGGCCAGTAACGCCTGCTCGAGTTCGCCACTGGACAGAACGGTCTCGGCACCACTGAGCAGGTCGGTGGTGACGATATGAAGGGGCAGCGCCGCCTCCTCAATACGATGAATGGGTAGTGCCTGACCCAGCAATCGGTTCAAGGCCGCCGGCTGCAACAGAAATCCACGCTGTTTGATCAGTCCTCTACAGGTATCGAGCCAGGAGAGGGGAAAGATGTCAGTTTTACACAGCCCGCGCCAGAAACCGGCGAGCGCCTCGACGCCGTCGGAATCGGGCCTTGCGGCAAAGTAGGCACCGTTGATAGCGCCTACCGAAGCGCCAACCACCATATCGAATCGAACATTGGCCTCGACCAAGGCCCGCAACATGCCCACCTGCACCGCCCCCAAACTGCCGCCGCCAGCGAATACGATTGCGGTTTTGGTCGCCATGGTCGAAGTCTCAATGCAGAAATGTATCGAATTAGTGTAGTCGACGGATCAGCGCTACTTCCGGGTGCTCGCCACATGATCGAGATGGCGCAAGCCTCGAGTTCCGAGTGATGCCGGTCTAGTACGTTCCGAGCCCTCGACGAAGCGATGTGTGCCCAAATCCAAGTGCTTTGCATGCGTCAGGAACTGATTTTCCGGCGTCTAGCATCATTTCAGCGGCATTGATTGTGAATTCGGTCGAGTAAGACTTTCGCACTGATTCTGCCTCCAGTTGGGCGCAATCATAGCGCCCGATGGAAGTGTCCAAAATCATTAGGCCAGTTCAGGGCAAGGCCGGGGGGCTTCATCAGCCAGATCGCGCAGACCAACTTCGCCGCGCTGATCTCCTCTCTAACCCGCTAGGTCGAAACCTATCATTTGGCGCAAACGAATTACTCCGGTGTCATCAGCACCGCAAGTGTCATATTGATGAATTCTTCGTTCTTGCTGATTGTGTCCAAAGCGCCGCGCACGTTGCCGGCAACCTCCGCTGAGCCTCGCTGCTCCACCCAGAGTGTTAGCTCCATGATCGCGGCTTCAAGGGCGAGTTGGTTTTGATTGATTTTGAAGAGTAGGGAAGGGAGCAGGTCTGCGTTCGGCATTATGATTCCTCCGTGGAAGAGCCCAGTTTTTGAAGGAAGGGGCTCGTGCTAACAGGCGTAGCCGTGACTGACTCTCTCAAGTTCAGCCTTTACGAGTTCGTATCCCTCTTCAGTGTGAGCAAGCTCCAATGGTGTGCTTCCATCGAAGGCAGTTTTCGGTTGGTTTAGCCAAATATCCGCTTTCGCTTTGTTGCCAAAGACCTGCTTGGCCTGAAGCCGAATCATCTCAACGTAATTCATCACTGGCTCTCATGAAGTTTTCTGGTGTCGTGGTTTCGATCACTCTGAATCTGCTTTTATCCTAGGCAAGCGCTGAGGCTAGTGATTGTTCAGCCGCACGTGAATGTGTGTGATTTCTCCATCCGGTATTTCTTTGATTTCGATGTAGTCTTGAGCACGTACAAGCGCCCCTAGCTTGGCGAAGCCATAGTTACGGGCATCGAAGGAGGTATGGTTTTTGGAGATGTAGCCACCTACTGCTCCCAGCGGCGCCCAGCCGTGATCTCGAGCCTTTTCTTCGATAGCTTGTGTAAGGATCTCTCTAAGGTCAGGGAGGTTATCCATGGCCAACGGTGCTTCATCTTGGGCAGGTTTCTTCAGCACTTCGAAGAAAATGAATTTGTCGCAGGCGCCGATGAATGCCTCCGGTGTTTTGCGTTCGCCGAGCCCGTAGACTTTCTTGCCTGCCTCCCGCAGCCGGGTTGCCAGGCGTGTGAAATCACTGTCGCTTGAGACGATGCAGAACCCATCCACGTTGCCGGCATACAGCAGATCCATGGCGTCGATGATGAAGGCTGAGTCGGTGGAGTTCTTTCCTTGGGTGTATGCGAACTGCTGCATTGGTTGGATGGCGTGCTTGTGCAGATGGTTCTTCCAGCCAACCAAGTTTTGCGTTGTCCAGTCGCCGTAAGCACGTTTGATCGTAGCGGTACCGTATTTCGCTACTTCCTCCAGGAGCTCTTTGACGACGGACGAGCTCGCGTTATCAGCATCGATGAGTACGGCGAGGCGAAGAGAGTCAGATAAGGCCAAGATGATTTCCTTTTCGAATGATGGCGTGTTGCCAGATATTAGGTGCTGAATCGCCGAGGCGTCTACCTCGATCCTGCCGTCTCTTTGGCGGATACCTCGGAGTTGAAGTCTACTGAACACAAACGTCTATCACGTCGTTCTTTGATGAGATCGACCATGAATGGATGCTGATGTTTCTAGGACACCGGGTTGCAGACCGACGCCTGCTCGGACTTATCTGCAAATGGCTTCAGGCGGGTGTTGTGGAGGATGGCCGGAGGGTGGCTGCGATCAAGGGGACTCCCCAAGGCGCAGTGATATCGCCATTGCTGGCGAATATCTATCTTCACTACGTGCTGGATCTATGGGCAAGGCAGTGGCGCGAGCGCCACACCCGTGGCGATGTAATCGTTGTGCGTTACGCGGACGACAGTGTGGTGGGTTTCAGGACGCAATGGAGGCTCAGCAGTTTCTGGTGCAGTTGCAGGAGCGCTTGGCCAGGTTCGGATTGTCCCTCAATGCCTCGAAAACACGACTGATTGAGTTTGGTCGTTTTGCTGCGAGAAATCGTAGAAAGCGAGGTTTAGGTAAACCGGAGACATTTGACTTCCTGGGCTTCACGCACTGTTGTACTACCAACAGAAGTGGTGGGTTTCAAATACTGCGACTGACGGTCAAGAAGCGAATACGTGCAACATTACAATCCATTAGGATCGCCCTAAATCGCCGTCGACATGAACCTATTCAAGCTGTAGGCCAATGGCTAAGCAGTGTTGTTGGGGGATACTTCAACTATCACGCTGTGCCAGGAAACCTCTTACGTCTTGATGGTTTTCGAGTTGCGGTCTGCCGCTTATGGCGGCAAGCCCTCAAACGACGTAGCCAGAGAAACAGGCTTCAGTGGTCGCGATATGGACGCCTTGCTGACCTCTATATACCAAGGCCCAGAACCATTCATCCTTACCCAGAAGAACGCTTCGCGTCACGTACCTGAGGCAGGAGCCGTATGCGGTAGTTCCGCACGTACGGATCTGTGCGGGGGGTGGCAGGTAACTGCCATCCCTACCGCGACCACTCTTCGCAGTAATCTAGGGTGTTGCAGTCATTGAATAGCGTGACAAGCCACCGTCGACCTCAACGGACATGTTGCCTTCATAGATCTCGCGCCACGATTGCTGACCGACTCTGTGCATCGTGTGCACGCCCAGTGCTACGTCCTTTAGAACCAGGGAAACCTCTTGGGCAGCGAGAGGAGGGGCTTCAATCATCACTATCGTACCTGTCGAAGCGAATGAGCATTGGCATCAGCATAACTACTTACCGTTAGCATTCGCGTCATCTAATGCAAGGAGCGACGATTCCCCGGTCGGAGTGTCGATTCCCGAACTGCCTATCCGGGGTGTCATAGCTTGTTGACTTATAGCTTTGGTGAGTTCGGCACCTGCAGAAATGGTTTTATCGTTCACAGTAATACTTGCCTGTCCGTCCAAGAGAGCGGTCAGATCTCTAGAGATTTTGAACGCAGATTTCTCGATATGTGCCTCCATCTCTGAAGTGTTTATACCGGCTTCTTTAAGTCTGGATGTAAGCCCTAGCAAGGCGTCGATGGCCTCAATCTTTAAAGGGATCGCTGAGACTTTTCCTTCTGCAGTAAAATTTCGGTACATCCACGAAGCTGTTTCTTGGACGAAAGACACGAGCAGGCCAATCACTCGAGACTCTCCGAAAAGCTTTGCCCATAAACTTCCCGACTCGATTTTCGAAACGCGCAATGGATGCTCGCTCTCAGACACCGAAAGCAACATGCACAGCTCGCTGTAGAGACCCTGCACCGCGAGTAAACGGCGGGCGAAATCCCCAAGATCGAAGTGTGCAGGCAACCAAATGGCTAGTGCTGCTTCGGCGCTGCCTGCAATGTCATGGTTGCCGACAAACTCATCAACCATCTGGAGTGAGCCCATCAGTGTCAGAAATTTGTTGTTCAGGTCTCGAGCAGCGAGAATTACCGGAAGAGCATTGACGCCCGAGCCATTGGTGATGAATACATCATAAAGGTCTGAAAATCTTTCAATCTCGTGTCTTAAGTCAGGGATCAGGTCTGAGTTTTGCGATTGAGCAGGTTGAAACTGAGAGAGGGCGCTCTGGAAGTGCTCTAGAGCCTTGAAGAATTGTCGCTGACTTATGCTGGAGGTTGCTTGGTGTACTCGTGCAAGGTGGTTGTGGAGGTGTGCTGCACCATCGTTTTGTGAGCTTCCACCGAGCGAAATCTTCTTTATAAAATCAGTCATGCCATCTGCCGCTTTCGCAAGCTCAGCTACGACCGTAATGAATGGTTGAAATTTCTCGGATTCGCCGAAGAAATGTTCGATGGTGCGTTGAAATTCAAATGAATGCATGGAGATTCCGGAAAAATGGCCTGCGAATGATGCCATCATATCTGCTACCCACCGATCAAGCTCAACAGCACACCGTTTACGAGCAAAAAGGGCAGGGTAATCGCTACGCGCGTCCACATTGACTCTTCGATTTCTAGGCCTCCGGAATAACCCGAATCACCCGGATCAGTCGGGCCTCCGTTCGCTCTGTCGGGGATGTCGTGTAGCTCGACCCAAGGACGCACGTTAGGCAGTAATGCATTTTTGAACATCTGGCGCATGCCTCATTGCTTTTCGTTTAGAGCACCAGAACGTCATAATGTAGCCTGTACAAACTTCTCATTTCGATCATTATGGTCATCCGCCCAAGTAAGCCAGATGAGATGCTTTGATCTGGTTCTCATGTAAATTGATGCTATAAGTTCAACCGACTGAGGTGATGCCCTATCCGTGTACTTGTCTTTTTTAAATTCCGGCTTTTCGATGATGAGAGGGCAAGGATTGGATCATCAGCTATTGGGTGACTGGCCATTGAAGTTAAGAGGAATAAGAAGATGGAAAAAGTAATAGGGTTTTTCTTGGAGAAGATTTGGCCAGCCTTGTGCGCATCCGCTCAGGACGCGCGGGAGCTCATTCAGTCGAACTCATCCTTTTTCGCAACCATGAGAGATCGCAAGGGTGTTTGCGCGAATGCCTGGCTCTTCGGCATCTTCGTGGCGATTGGCTTGGGGGTTCTAGGGCTGCCAGCGTCTCGGTCTGCAGGCATTACTCCAAACCTTGAGTTTGCGGGCGTGATGACAATGATGAACTGGCTCCTCGTTGCGTTCTACGGGGTTTGCTTCGCAATAGGATCTCGGCTACTCGGAAGTGACCGCGAGATGTTGGTCAGCGTTAACACCTTCTTTTACGTCTCGGGTTGGCTGGTGGTACTAAAGTTATTCGAAATGCCCGCTTTGGGTGCACGATTTAAAGCAATGGCGCAGAGTTGTAGTGCCTTCAACTATGACGAGGCGGTCACGTCGGCAATCCAGCAAAGCACAATGGCAAAGACTTCAGATGATATAGTGCTGATCGGTTATGTAATGTTCATCGGCTTTGCCATCGCCAAAATGCAGCGTTCAGTGCATGACTTCGGTTGGATTCGTGCGATCCTTTCAACAGTGATTGGTATGGCTCTGTTGAGTGCGATGGTCTCGTATGTTCAAGAACCCATCATATCGCAGCTGATATGCAGCTATGTAAGTTATCCACTTAAGGGTTGATGAAGTCTCACCTGTATCGGGCGAGCCACTTCACATCTGGCCCGCCACGATACGAACAAATGCTCGAGATACTTACGTTTTCAAGCATTAAACAGATCGCCGGAATCGTTTCCGGCACGCTGTCCAAGCTCGGGTGCCCCGAATCTGCGATCGGCGATCCGCCGTACTAGCAGTAGCCCAGGGTGTCACAGTCATTGAAAAGCATGAGCTGCCAACCGCTAGTCCTCACGGGTATGAGGCCATGATAGATCTCATTCCATGATTGGATGGAGCTTCGAATCATGATGCGATTGCCGAGGGAGACGTCCGTCAGAACTTGGCTAACCTCGCCGGCCAGGAGGAGAGGGGTTGTGTTCAAACCATTCTGCGCTCGAGTCATCGCGTGCCCATAGCTAAGCTGCGGTATGAAGTGGCGTCAACGGGGAGGTCGATCCTTCGGGCCGATGGGCCCGGCTAGTCTACAAGTTCGAGAGCTACTCACTCCGGCGACATCAGCACCGCAAGCGTCATGTTTATGAACTCTTCATTCTTGCTGATTGTGGCCAAAGCACCGCGTACATTGCCGGCGACCTCTGCTGAGCCGCGTTGTTCGACCCAGAGCGTCAGCTCCATGATCGCGGCTTCGAGGGCGAGTTGGTTTTGATTGATCTTGAAGAGTAGGGAAGGGAGTAGGTCTGCGTTCGACATTGTGATTCCTCCATGGAAGAGGTCAGCGTAGCAGGGGAAAAACTTAAGAAGGGAAGACTTGAGTCAAAGTGCCTGCAATGCCAATGGAGTCGCGCGCTGCGTAAGACTATCGATCAGAAGTACCTCGCAAAATGGCGTTGCGACTACTGCACGCTCAACTTCAGAAACGAGTGATTGCCAATCGCTTGGCACGTACAAATTATTCAGATGGCACTGAACGACCAGCGACGTATTTTCTGGGTACGTGATGTCCATTTTTTTTCTAATAGAAGAAACGACAAAAGGAGCGAATCCAAGCACATGCTCGGCGTTGGTGAAAACCACTGGTTCCGACGTAAGAGGTGTTCCTCTTTGTGCATCGACTCCTTCGGGCGCAAACACTGTTTTTCCTTGGTTCAAAAGCTTCCATGTCCAATGCTCGTTTGGATGCATCGCGCTAGTGATTTCGAGAAAGGCTTCCTGCTTGTAGTACCCGTGAGTGACGTAGTCTCCGGACTGGGTTAATTCAGCATCGTAGGACTGTCTTCCGTTGACCCAACGAACGGAAATGTAGCGTCCGGGCCTGTAGTAGGTCTGGACGTATCGGCAGATTGGTAAAATCTCGTCTAATAGACGTTTCTCATCCTCGCCGGTTCTCAGCCGTAGGCACTCAATGCCACCAGGTTCTCTTCTCAGCGCCTCGAACAATGCATAGGCTTTGGCGCAAAACTCTAAGCCATCAAGGAGCTGACCATCCAACTCTCCAATCAGATTTCCCACTAGGCGACGCTCCTATAGCAATATCAGTTGCACCTGCTCAATAGCTGCTATGCGGTGCAACGTCGCGCACTGCCAACTGCTTCGGATTTTCAGCATTCAGTGTCGAGCAAACAGCGTCTGCTTCTGTCCTAACCTTGAACACTCCATGCTTGCTGGCTGAGCCTCCCTGTACAAGGTCGACAACCCTGTATCGCTTGCTACCATCGTCCAGCGTGGTGGTTTCAATCACTCTGAATCTTGCGTGCATGGTTGCTTTCCGTGCATGAGATTGGTGTCTTACAAGTAGCGGCAAAAGGAGACGATTTCAAGAACGGGACGGGCTTCAACTGAAACAGTTTATGACGGTGCAATGCGCTTGTCTTTGCAGGGAGGCCGGCTCAGCAGTAGGTGGCGTGTCGATGAATTTCTCCTTAAGTCGCTGCTTCGGGCCGGTGGGCCCGGCTGAGCCAGCTTGAATGACTTCGAAGCTTTAACGTTCAGGCGCTGAATAACGATGGTAGTGTGGTGCTGTTATCGATCAAACCGTCTCAACCTTACGAACAACTGCTCGTCGTATCCCAAGGTACAATTCGCGCCTGCTTAGGATGAATCCGTATATTCTCAACGCAGATTGCCCAACGTGGAAAGGATTCTATTTTGAAGCTTCAGTTCGTTCGTATCTGTGGTTTTCAGTCATTTGGTGCAGAGCCAGTCACTGTTGATCTGTCTGACCTCACATTTCTGATCGGGCCCAACGGTTCTGGCAAGACCGCAACCCTCCAGGCGCTTTGCCGACTCTTTTCATTTGACCCCAATCAGCGGCGACTACGTAAGTCGGATTTCTCTGTTCCACACGATGAAACAGAGATTCCAGACGAGCGAGTGCTGTGGATCGAGGCTGAGTTCACATTTCCTGAACTCAGTGACGATGAGAATGAGCACGCAACGATCCCCACCCACTTTGGGCATATGCGGCTGGATGTCCCGGATGGTGTGCCCCGCGTGAGGTATCGCCTAGATGCATCGATTGGCATTGATGACGAAATTGAGCAAAGCCTCGTCTACGTATTGGACGTAGATGAAGATGACGATCCAGTCGAGACCTCCCCGGTGCCCAGGGACGAGCGAAACTTCATCCAAGTTCACTACCTTCCAGCACGTCGTGATCCGGCCGATCACATCGCATATGGTGCAAATGCTTTGCTGGGCCGTTTGCTACGGGCGGTGAACTGGTCAGAGCAACGCGAGACAATTCAGCAGCTCACCACCGATATCTCCCAAAGCCTAACTGAGAACGAGTCGGTGCTCAGCCTCAGCGCTGGTCTGTCCAAGACTTGGAAAGAGCTTCATAAGGGCCAGTTTTTCACGCAACCCAGCGTGACATTCATGGCCAACGAAATCGAGTCGCTCCTGCGCCATCTTTCAGTGTCCTTTTCCCCAGGCCATGGCGAGCAGTTGGTTGATTTCTCAAGGCTCAGTGATGGTCAGAAATCGATGCTTTACCTCTCGCTGGTTCTGTCCTCACAGGCTGTTGGGAGAGCGGTACTCAATGGCGATGATGATTCCTTTGACGCCGAAAAACTTCGGCCTGCGGTCTTTACCATCGTTGCATTGGAAGAGCCGGAGAACAGCCTGTCGCCTCACTACCTGGGTCGAATCGTATCGTCTCTCAAAGCGCTTGTAGGCGACTCTAAATTTGCCGACTCCCAGGCGCTCATTGCGACTCATGCGCCTTCTATGCTCCGACGCGTTGACCCTACTTCCATCAGGTATCTGAGGTTGAACGAATCTCGCTGCACGGTGGTGACGACAATTCAAATGCCATCCAATACGAAGGGCGAGGCGTACAAGTTCGTGAGGGAGGCCGTTCAAGCCTATCCGGAGGTCTATTTTTCGCGCCTGGTTATCTTGGGAGAAGGGGACAGCGAGGAGATCGTGCTACCACGGTTGTTGGCTGCTAGGGGGTTATTGGTCGACGAAGCAGCTATTACCATCGCTCCTCTGGGGGGACGCCATATCAATCACTTCTGGAGGCTATTAAGTGGCCTCAAGATCCCTTATGTCACGCTGTTGGATCTGGATGTGGCGCGGCACAACGGTGGATGGGGCCGGATTAAATATGTTGCCACAGAGCTGAAGAAGCATCGCCCCGACGAGCTTTACCTGACAGACGATCAGCTAAAGAATCTACCCATATGGAATCATCCTACCCATGGAATTTTGCAGGTTGAGAAAGATCCGAAATACAAATCCTACATAGCAAATCTTGAGCCTATGGGCGTGTTTTTTTCAGCGCCAATGGATCTGGATTTTTCGATGCTCAAGGCATATCCGCATGCCTACGGTTTGGCTCCTGAAGGCCTGGTTGTTCCGAAGCAGGCCCAAACCAGGTCTGTGCTTGGCGATAGCCATCACGACCGTTTTCAATACTCATTGAAGGAGCGTAAGCACTTCGTCGCCTACCACAAGCTCTTCAAGCTCGACAGCAAGCCCAAGTCGCATATCGAAGCGCTTTCCAAGCTTACAGATGAGGAACTGGCGGCAGCTATGCCGGCGTCACTGAAGCGTTTGGCAGATTTTGTGATCGCCAGAGTTGCGGGTCTGTCGGAATGATTTTGCCAGGTGATTGGACGTCGTCCGAAGGCATCGTTTTAGAACCTAATGCGGAGGCAGCAGTTAGGGAGACCGATCGGTGCGTGGCGTTGACAGCCGGCCCAGGCGCCGGCAAGTCTGAGCTGCTTGCCCAGCGGGCTGACTTCTTGCTGACCACGGGGGCCTGTCGTTATCCGAAGAGGATTTTGGCAATCGCTTTCAAAGTGGATGCAAGCAATAACCTCAAAGAGCGGGTTTGGCGGCGATGCGGGCCCGAATACGCCAGCCGCTTCGACAGCTACACATTCCATGGCTTCGCCAAGCGGATTATCGAGAGATTTCGCCCTGTTCTCACCGGCGATGATGCGTTGGACGCTGGCTTTCGGGTTGTGAATAAGGGGAAGGCACACCCTGTACAGACTGAATTCGGCTTACTCATCCCGTTGGCCCTCAAAATACTGGACGCCTATCCGATGGCGGTGACTGCCATTAGGCAGACCTACAGTGACGTGTTCCTTGATGAGTTCCAGGACTGTACGAACGAGCAATACGCGCTGGTCAGCAAAATCTTCGTTGGTACGGCACGCCGTGTTACTGCGGTTGGGGACGTTAAGCAGAAAATCATGGGATGGGCCGGCGCGCTTGACGGCGTGTTCGCAACGTTTGAAGCAGATTTTGCAGCAGCCCACCTTAACATCTACCGCAACTTTCGTTCGCAACCGCAGCTTTTGAGGCTGCAGAACGAGCTCATAAGAGTCCTCGATCCAGGTTCTGAAATGTCCAAAGATCTCTTGGACGGGCGAGGCGGTGAAATCTTGCTACAAGCATTCAACGATTGCACTGAAGAAGCCCTTAACCTTGCAGAGCAAATCAACACCTGGATCAGTGTCGAAGGCGTTGCCCCTGCCGAAATTGCAGTATTGGTGAGAAGCTATCCTGAGGCTTATACAGCCCGATTGACCTCTGCCCTTGATGCGCTGGGCATCGCGTACCGCAACGAAAATCAGATGCAAGACATAACCACTGAGCCAATTGCCTTGGTGGTCGTGGACTTTCTTCTATGCCTTTATGGTTCGCGTGAGCCGAAAGCCTGGACAAGGTTGTTGCGGAGGATCATTCCTGCAGATGATGACGAGCATGGTGGCTCCGTTCGAAGCGATTGGAACAGGTTCATCAAGGAGGCGCGTAAATCTGCCGCCGAGGATCTGGCCGCCAAGAGCTATGCGCAGAGGTGGAGTTTGCTGAAAGAGTTCCTGTCCATGGTGGGGGTGAGCCTTCTGACGGGGCTCTCCCATGATTACGAATCTCGTGACCGTTTGAAGGAAATCATCCGCGATCTTAAGAAACACATCGATGCGGCACTGGAGCAGGAGCCCGACTTGATCAAGGCCCTTTCCCAACTGTCTGATGATCAATCGATCCGGATCTTGACCGTCCACAAGAGCAAAGGGCTTGAGTTTGATTCGGTCATCTTGCTCGGTGTGGAGCAGGAGGCATATTGGGGTAACGACACTCATGAAGTCCGCTGTACATTCTTCGTGGGCATCTCTCGCGCGAAGAGGCGACTCGTGGTCACGACAGCTAAGACGAGAGACAAGCTTGCTGACATCAACAGTTGGCGTGCCGCTCGTAGGCCACATGGGGAGTTTCTTGGGTATGTCGAGAAATGGCAAACGGCGGGGGTATGACCCAAGGCCAAATCACAATCCCTGTCCAGGTAAGAGCTTCTCTTGACCTGCGACCAAGGGATGAAATCGAGTTCATCGACCTAAAGAATGGTCAGTTCTCCATCGTGGCAGCAACGTACTCCGTTGAGCGACTGAAGGGCATGATTCGCAAGCAGAAGATCACCGTGAGCATCGATGACATGAACGCAGTTTTTGCGATGAAGGCGTAAATGCTCGTCGCTAGCGTTTCACAATGAGAAAGGCCTGCTAAGGTTTGTTTCGCGTTTCATCCAAGGTAGCTTCTGAGACGGGTTGTTGCTTTCGCGTTTTCGGGCCTAAGGCCCGGCTCATCGATTGACTGCTTTATTTCACCTCGGCGTTGCTTGGCTGTCCGCTAGTCCAAGCTTCAGTGAGCTCGTCTATTCGATCCGCAATTTGAGGCGTTTTTGATAGTACAAGGCAGCGCGTATTGCCGACAAACTCCTCGATCAGGTACAGCAGGTCGCCGTCTTCGAACTCCAGTTCCTGCAGCGCCTAATCGGGAATTCGAATTGCACCGTCACCATCCCATTCTTCGATGGTTATTTTCGTAGGTGGCTTTTTCACATGTGATCTCCGTTGTTAGGAACTGGTAAGCCGTTTCCGCCTGTAGGTTCTCAGTGGCACGTTTACAGATCCGGATAATCATCAAGCCTAAGGCTAGGAGCGCCTCCGTCCTCCGGCTCGCGCTTAGGCGTGTGTATCACCCCAGCTTCGGCATCTGCACGCATCTGCTCGAGCTCTTTGTGAAATGCCTTGTCCTGAACCGTGGGTTTGCTGGTGTACGGTTTTCGGTTAGGTACAGGCTGGGCTGCATAAGTCGTTACCTGAATCGTTAGTTGATGGTGAGATCAAGCGTTCAAAACTCTACGCTCCATGGGCGAGAAGATCGACAGATCTGTAATAACGAGTTTTCATCTTTTGCATTATATTAAATGCAGTATGAACGATAGTGGGTGTGCTTGTTCAGTGAACTGTAATTTATTAGTTTTTATTAAAGTTTGATCGGCAGCGAGCCGATTACATATTTATGTGATCTTGCTTGGTGGATGATTCATGACGGTTAAGAATTTTGATGAAAACAAAGTCGTCTTTGTGGTCGAGCACTCGATGAAGCGGCACGGTTGTACTGATGGAGAGTACTTGGCATCGCTCGAAGTGATAGATGGCCAAGTGTCATTCCTCATTGACGATTCCGAATATTGCTTCACCGCGCAGCAGTGTGCTGAGGTGTCTAAAAGTCTGGCGAAGATGTTATTGACCTACTCGAACCTCGGAATATGCGAAGGTAGTGCGGAATCTATATCGCGATTGGCAACCTATGCTACCTGGTATCAATTGATCCAATCGCGAACGTTATCGACTAAACGTGATTCCTTGCAAATTTATGAATCAAGGAACAAAGGATTTGAGTTCTGCGCATCTGGGTCTTTTCGGCGCCCAGAATTTCCTCACTGCGAGCCTGACTATTACAAGCTCGTGATTGCTTTGGATGATGATCTCGATCTTCCATGCTTGGGCATTGACGATAGGACATTCCGGCTCAACTTTGAGGAAGCGTTCTGGCTGGTGGAGCAGCTATGGGTTGCTGGGTATCTGGCGGCTCAGATCGAGCAACCGACTGTCTCCACGATGAATGCTCCGTATATAGACGAAGACGGCCATCTCATTTGCTACTAGCTATTAGGACGGGGCCGTGGGGGCCTGCAGGTACGATGTGTGGCTAGTCGAGGCATTTCTAAATGTCGCTGCTTCGGGCCTCATGGCCCGGCTCGACGTAAACCCTGAACGGCAATGCTGCCCGAAGCATCTGTCGTATCTGCCAGGCTGCATCTTGACGATCAGAGCTACCAAATCTCGTGCAAATCCGGAAGAAGCTCCCTTACAAACCAGTCTGGTAAGGCGATCTCAAGTGTGAGGAGATCAGATGGCGGACTCACCACCAGGCCGATGTTGATCAACCTGCCGACTTGATTGCTTGCTGCTTCAGACTGAAGTCCAGTAAAGGTATTGAACTCAGAGCGAGGAAGCGCGCCCTGGATCAACAGCGCCAGGAAAGCTGGTGCAATTTCTGCTCTGATCCCGGCCTCTGTTAAGCGTGAGTTTGTGTTGAACGCATTCGTAACAGAGACACGAAGCTTGCGGCGATTCAGGGCAGCAGTCATGTAGTCGACCTCTTCATGGCATACATCAAGCATGAACGTGATGAAGCCGAGAAGGGCTTTGTCTGTTCGCTGGAAACCACCATCAAGTTGTCTCTCTTGCGTGCCACCAGTTATGCCCAGCGCAGCGTGATACTCCTCCTGTCTACGAGCTATACCGCGAGATAACGACCATAGCTGCGGATGCAGTCCGATCTGAGCGAAATGCATATGAACGATCAACCTCGCCACAGCCCCGCTACCGTCAGATAGCGGTTGAGTTTGTACAAGGTGATAGTGGTGGGCTAGCGCCGCAATGAGACGTCGACGAAGCTCAGTGATTTCCCCCAACGTGGACTGCGTGCTAGCCAAGTTGGTTGCGTCTTCCAGCACCTCCAGGTCAGTGTTGTGCCCGTCGACGATCCTCGAGTACTCAGCGTCAGAGACCTTCAGCTGTCTGCTCAAGCATGCTGCAGTTTCAGGTGCGAGCAGGCCGGCAAGGAAAGCTGGTTTCGTTACAAGCACGTCTGCTTTCGCCAGTATCGACGGAGGAATCGAATCGGGCAGGGGCGGAATAAGCCATTGATCAGCGGTCATGTGAGATATCTATAAAAGGATATTGTTTCATTCATCATCCGCCATCACCGATGAGTTTGGGGCGATATTCGATTCGGGCCGGCTGCAGGCCACGTAAACCGGGCCGCACACCAAACTCCGGTGGTTGCTTCGGCCAGGAAACGCTCAGCAAATTCCGGTCGGCGTACACAGAATTCCGGTGCCCTATTTCGATCCGGTGCCAGAGATGCTGCTGATGGAGGGCGGGAGATAAAACCCCCGATATTCGATTCTGGCCGGCTGCGGGCCACGTAAACCGGGCCGTTCACCAAGTTCCGGTGGTTGCTTCGGCCAGGAATCGCTCAGCATACTTCGGTCGGCGTACATAGGATTCCGGTGCCGAGGTCGATTGCACACCGAACGGTGCCAGAGAAGCTGCTGATGGCGGGTGGGAGATAAAACCCCCGGTATTCGATTCTGGCCGGCTGCGGGCCACGTAAACCGGGACGCTCACGAAATTCCGGTGGTTGCTTCGGCCAGGAAGCGCTCACCAAATTCCGGTCGGCGAACAAAGGATTCCAGTGCCCTATGTCGATAGTTTGGTTTGTTGCACGCCGAACGGTGCCAGATATCCGCAAAGCAAAGCTTGACCCTACACCGATTTCAACTCTGTCAAATACCTTGATCGTAGAGATTAGTCACAGCGTAGCCTTCGATAGGCTTTAGGGTCAGCTTGATGAAGTCTCCGTTCTTCCACTTTCTCTTCTTCTGCTTGATCTGAGGAATAAACCCTTCGACAAGCAGAACCCTTTTTGGCAGCCTGATTACCTGACCGAAAACCGCAACCGCCCCATGCTCGTTTTCAATGAATCGCAAGGTTCCCGGACTGTTTCCCCCCAAGATTTCAAGCTGATCGATGCTGTCGTCATAGATCACATCGACGATCATTGGCTTAGTCAGATTTTCCCTTGGAACCTGGCCTTGATTCTCTAGGATTAAGCGAATGTCTTCGAGATTGGTCAATTCCTGACTGTCGAACGTGATGCCTTTGGTGAAGGTGATCGGCTTTTGCAGCAGCATCGAAACACTGCGGGCTCTCGTTGTGTAAATCATTAAGGCGTTGAGTACCTGAATGTCATCTGCACAGGCTTTGAAATCACCAGTGCCACTGAAAACAACGTCGCCCTTGTGCTCCATAATTAGTGAGAGCTCCCAGCCGTCTGCCAGGCGTTGGTAAAGTTTTGCCACCTTCGATAGGTACGGAAGGGAGGCAAGTGGTCGCTTCTCCCATTGATCAAGGTCGATATGCATGGTGATGGTTTGTGGTGAACCATCGTCGACAAGATTTTTATTGAAGCCAACGGTGAATAAACCCTCAAAGGCTTTGCCCTCAAACTGCATCGACTTCTTGCCAGCAGTAATCTCACCAGTCACCTCTGTCACGTGGTCGACCAGATTGGTTTTCGGATCGACGAGCTCGATCCGGGCAGATGCAGTGCGGGTTGATGGGCTAAAGACCATCTTTCCGCCCTCCTTGGCGTCTTCGGCAAAAAGGTGAGAGAGAAGATCAGAACCATGGATGGAAGCATCTAGCAGATCAATCTCAAACTTCTTACCATGGTCGAAAAGATTCCTGAACCCCTCTGCGTACCTTTTACTTGGCGACGTGCTTACTTCGAGTCGTACGTTTACGGTTTCCTTGGCCTTGATCTCGATGCAGGGCCTGCCATCTATAAGATGGGATGTGACAGCAAAGCGAGGATCTAGCCGCTCAAGGAACTCTTCCTGATCACGGTGGGCTTTAGCGATTGCCTGTGCGAGGCTGAGCTTAGGTTGCCTGTTATCCAGGGCCTCAATCAACTTGCTTATCGTATCCTCAGATCGTTCGGGTCTTTTGCCCAGTGCCTCAGTGGCCCTATTTTCAGCGGCTACTTTCCATTCAAAAAGCCGTTCTGCGGGAAACACTTCAACGTCCCTGTCGATCATGATCGAGCAGTTCGAGCACAACCAGAGACCGTTATCTATATGTATCCGCTCTTCTCGGGTCATTCCTGCGAGATAGCGTTTTCCACCAGGTGCTGCCGCATGAATGTGAGCCGCCACGCCAATGCTCGTGACCTTGTCACTACCGCACGGAGCGGCGGTAGGTACTAGGCATTCGGGGTTTGAGCAAACTTCGCCCGCTCGCTGACGCATAACTGTGATAGTAGATTGAAGGAAATCGTCCCGGTTCTTCTTGGCCAACAGTGCTATCCATCCCTATGCTCAATAAGGTGGATTATACCGATTAAAATTTGACCTGACCCCCTAGGAAAAGCCCAAGTAACTTCGGGCGCTTTCGTCAACCCCGAAGGGTGCTTGCCACCTGTCAAAACTTGCCTTTACGTAATGGCATTTTGGTGCTGAGCACGTTAGTCTCCAGTTTTCACTTCATCAAGGACGACCATGAACAAGCTCATCGTAGCAATTGGAATGTGCTTCATCCTCGGGGGCTGCGCCACTTCCCACTACACCGCTGGCCGAGACTTCTCCTCGGAAAATGTGACTAGGTTAGAGAAGGGGAAGACGACAACTACGGAGCTGAAATCGCTCTTTGGTGAGCCTTACACGAAAAGTGCTGTAAGTGAAACCGACGAGAAGTGGATCTACACATACACGAACGGCTCAGCTCATGCGCAAAGCTATATCGTGACGATGAAGGTTACGACAACGGGTACTCAGAAAACTCTGGATGTCCTGATCAGAAATGATGTCGTCATCAACTACACCTTCAGCGAAGGCCCATCTCCTGGTTCGAGTGTAGCCACCCAGTAACGTACAATCTTTTGCGTTAGAGGCCCTCACATTAAGTGGTGAATGGAAGGCGAATGGTGCTGATGGAGGGTGGGAGATAAAACCCCCGATATTCGATTCGGGCCGGCTACGGGCCACGTAAACCGGGCCGCTCACCAAATTCCGGTGGTTGCTTCGGCCAGGAAACGCTCGGCAAATTGCGGTCGGCGTACACAGGATTCCGGTGCCTTGTACCGGGATACATCCGTGCTTGAAGCGCTTTTCATTCGCCCCGGTTACCTTTCGAATTCCTCAAGCGGATAGCGAGCGTGCTGCAGATGCAGCAGGATTGCCTGCACGTGCCACAACGACGATTACGGCGGGGAGAATTTGCTGGGGTAAACCTGTAGGTTCATTGCACGGATGGAGGTGAAAACCCGCTGATCGCCTGTATTTGATCGCCCGTATTTGCAGGCCCGCGACCCGGAAAAACCTATAGGATTGTTGCACGGTTGGAGATGCAGACCCGCTGTTACCCGGCGAAACCTATAGGTTTGCTGCACAGTTGGGGGTGAAGACTTACTGGCAAGCAGCATCTCTAGGCCCGCTGCCCGGCAAAACCTGTAGGTTCATTGCACGGTTGGAGGTGAAAACCTGCTGCCAGCCTGAATTTGTAGGCTCGACACTTGGATAAACCTATAGGTTTGCTGCACGGTTGGAGATGTCGCTGGTTCGGGCCACCTGGCCCGGCTCGGTGGTAGGTTTTTCAGATGGAGGTGAAAGTGCTGTCATCGATCAAGGAATACCAACCCGAGCCCAAGATCCCACCGAGCATTTGGATGACCCTCGGTCTGCCGTCACGCGGCACCAGGCTTCATAACCTAGTTCACGAAGGACTGCCTTTCGAATACCTCGAGCGGATAGCGAGCCTCTTGCAGGTGCAGCGAGGGGTTGTCTCCAAAGCTATTTGCATGTCACTCACAATGGTGGCCCGTAGGGAGAAAACAGGGCGGTTCAACACCATAGAAAGCGACCGCCTAGTTGCATTGGTAACTCTTTTTGACGAAGCCTTATCCCTCTTCGAAAACGATAAAGCCGCTGCAACGGAATGGATCAGCACGCCCGTTCGTGGGCTTGGTTCGAAGCGTCCTCTGGATATGATGGGGACGAGGGTGGAAACGAGGGCCGTCTTCGATCTTATCGGTCGACTGGAGAGGGGAGCGCTCGTATGAGATTCACCAACGGTCTGTCGGATAGGGGAGCTTAAGCGACATTGGCTATCGCTCCTTCGGGCTTAAGCCCGGCTTGACCTCACGTCTTCACGTTATGTGGCCTTCCACGTTGTGCTTCCGCTGTCCTCTCATCAATACCTTGTCGTGCGGCAAAACATCGCTAAGGATGGCGTGTCGTCGAGCTTCGATTAATCATGGACGGCTCATGCTCTTTTGCCGTGAAGATGCCCAGTAGACTGAAATGTCACTATTTTGATAGCTTCGAGCGCATGAACCATCGGCCTGCCGCGAGCAACTGCCTTAAACCGCTCGCTTAGGCCCTCTTTGACATCAGAAACCTCATGGACGGCGGTGAATGCTCGAAAATTTCAAAGTTGTAGCTGTGGCCTCGGGCCTTCCCTCTACTGGCAAAAGCCAGGTGCTGCTCTGGACAGATAACTGGGATGACTGGTTTACCTATAGTACCCAGTATGTAGTGTTCGTCTTTGATGACAACGGAGCACGCCACCGAATCGGCAACGTGAAGATTGGTCAATTTGGTATGAAACCAGACCAGCGCCGTCCTAACTTGCCGGACGAATTTGAGCACATTGGGGATGAATTTTTCTCGCTCGGACAAGATGATGAATACTACGAAAACTTGTCCAAACTTGGTACGGATACGCGTGACCGAGTGCTTCAAGGGCTTGGGGATATCGCGCTAGACGCTGATCGATTTTTGAGGGCCATGGAAGAGAAGGTCACAGGTATTTCTCTCCTGCGGTCAGTAACACGTTCAACAGTAGAAGGGCAGTTTCGCCGCCTAGCGACCGGGGGCGCCAGGCTTAATGAATTTCGCTTTGTTTATACCACGCCCCCTGTTCGGAGACCTGCCACTGAACAGGCGACCTTGTCATTTGAGGTCAAACCAGACTCTATGCCCCCTACAAACATTCATGTGTTGATCGGCCGCAACGGCGTGGGCAAGACTCACATGCTTAACAACATGTCCAAAGCGATCATCGAAAAGAATCCTGATGAGACCAAGGTTGGTATCTTCGAGTGTGTGACTGACGATAAATCTTCTTTTGCCAACCTTGTCTCGGTGACGTTTAGCGCCTTCGATCCCTTTGAGCCTCTACCCAATCGTAAAGATCGCTTGGATGGGTTGCCTTGTGCCTACGTCGGACTGAAGCGGCCGGGTAAAACGGCAAAGGGTAGCCCCCTGCCGCCTAAATCTCCCGAAAAGCTATCCGAAGAGTTCGGCGCAAGCGTCCTTGTGTGCAGTCAAGGTGCACGACTCTCAAGGTGGCGCCGCGCTTTACAAATGCTCGAGACAGATCCGATTTTCAAAGCCAACTACGTTGCATCCTTGGCCGACGACACACAGGATGAAAAGGAGATTAGATTCGCGGCCCGTAAGCTGTTCGGGAAATTAAGCTCTGGCCACAAAATCGTACTACTAACGATCACCAGGCTAGTGGAGACGGTTGAAGAGCGCACGCTTGTCTTGTTAGATGAGCCAGAAGCTCATCTTCACCCGCCACTGCTTTCTGCATTTGTCAGATCACTGTCCGATCTGCTGGTTAATCGTAATGGTGTGGCCATCATTGCGACCCACTCGCCTGTGGTCGTCCAAGAGGTGCCGAAAAGTTGCGTGTGGAAGATTAGGCGGAGTGGTCGTTCTGTGGCTGCAGAGCGGCCTGAAATTGAAACATTTGGAGAGAACGTAGGGATTCTCACCCGAGAGATTTTTGGCCTAGAGGTGACTGATGCTGGCTTTCATCGACTGCTGCGGGAGTCGGTGCAAAGTACCGACACATTAGCGCAAGCTTTAGCCAAGTTTGATGGTGAGTTAGGTGGAGAGGCTAGGGCACTGATACGGGCGCTGGTATTGAACCAGGCGAGCACTCAATGAATTCCATAGATCCCCCTACGTTGGATGCCGGCGACGTTTTTACTACCTGTATCAGTAGAGTCCGGGACGTAGCATTGAAAGCACGCCTGACAGCTATAACCACTGAGGTGACGGTGGCATCGGACGACTACGTCGACAAGGCCCGCAATAACCGATTGCATGAGATCGTTCGTCGTTCAACCGTTGGAGGTGTAACTACGGCTGAATTGGAAAAAGTGTATACCCAGCGTATGGCTGGTAAGAACGCGCCAGGTCGGGCTACATATGACAAGATATTCAATGCCTCGGCCAAATGTCTCCTTTGTACTCAGCGAAAAGTGGACACCCTTGATCATCATCTGCCCAAGGCTCATTACCCAGTTCTGGCGGTAACCCCCGTCAACTTAATCCCTGCATGTGCAAGCTGTAACAAAGCGAAGCTTGCAAGCATCCCAGCGAGTGCAGATGAGGCAGCTTTGCACCCGTATTTTGATAGCATTGATGGTGCGCGCTGGTTATACGGCTGCGTCATGCCTGGCACTCCGGCTGTGGTTCAATTCCGGGTCGATCCCCCTGCGGTCTGGACACCACAGCTTGCGAACCGTGTTCGGTTGCATTTCGACGGACTTAGCTTGGCAGACCTCTACTCCGCAGAGGCAGCTGACGAGCTCCTGTCCATTCGTCATCAGCTAGAGGGAATTTACCAGAGGGAAGGACTTCAGGGCGTCAGGGAAGAACTTGAAGCCCGCTACGAAAGTGCTCGCGTTGCACAGTTGAATGGCTGGCGTGCAGTAACGTACGAAAGCTTCGCTTTGAGTGCCTGGTTTTGTGATGGGGGATTCGCTCTTCGCTAAAAGCTTATTGGCCAGTACCAGGGTTGAACTGGCTATGCATTCAAGATGCTCACATGCCGCTTCGTTGAGAGTCTACGCTCGGTGCTGACTGAAGCGCTCCAAAGCTCTTACAAGGTGCAACGGCGAGACCTGTAACCAAGCAATACTGTCAACGCGAGTATTACCATCAGGCCACCGATCCATAGGTCGGCTTGCGATCAACGGTTTGAGGCGCCCTTAAGTTTCGTCAAGGCGCCTGCAAGCTTTTCACCCAAATTGCAGGATTGGAGCACGATGTGATTCTTGCTGCATGAAAAGCAGCACGTCGAACACCCGGCCAGGCTCGGTGCTCAAGCCAGGATGATCACTCTGCGCGATTGCGTCGCGAAGGACGTCTTGGCTCAACTGCCAACAATGTCCTAGGTAGAAGGGAAGGCAGCAGATTCGTTGCCCCAATGCCTTAGAGGTATCTCTGGGCAGAAGTAACTGCGTGCCACTGAGTCCCGCCATACCAGCACGTTTCAATCCCTTCCTGACCTGGCTATCCAGTGCCGGCATCAGTCCAGTGATCAGAAGCAGCGCTTTCATCGGATAGGTGACATTGGTGTTGTTGATAAAAAGGGCGTCGGCCAAGGTGTGTAGAACGTCTAGCAGCTCGATATCGAATGCATCAAAAGATTTGAACGTAGTACCGCGAGTAAATACACGGTCTCGTTTGGCATCAAGGCTGAGCGAATCGAGTCCGCAACGGCTCAATGTGGCAAGCTTAAGATGTAGGTCTTTGTCTGCCAGCTTGTGTGCGGCCTGTTGAGGTAGGCGAAGGGTAGGAGCCTTGCGCGAGCCGGCACCCCAGTTACTGAGTGCGCTGTAAAGCGCTTCTGCCAGAACCGGCGCATGATCCTCGGGCAGTTCAGAACCGAGATAGAGTTTGGCGACGGCTCGAACATTCGCGAAATCCGCATGGTAAGACGATCTGAACTCGTTGATTGCAGAAGAAACGTCCTTGGTATGACCAACCAATCGAAGCATGTTTTTCGATCCGCGTAGGTGAGCTCGAGGCTTACAGGTAATGGAGAATGGGGATTTTAACACTTCCTCTTTACGCATGATCTACGGCAGTCGAAACGCGATAGTCTTACCTTGCTGCAATTCTGAGTCATGATGAGGTCTTCAGCCCGTACCCATCAGCGCATCTCCCTGTGCGCTGAGAGGTGCTGCATCTCAAGTACCCATATCCGTAAAAAACGGCGCCAATCTCTCGCATAACTGCCCTGCCGCAATCGAGTCGAGCCGGTGCTAGCTTCTTCGAAACGAGTCTTCCACGGTTCTGGTATGTGCTCGTCAAGCACGACTACAAAGTGGGATCCGCTGACTCCCACGATTTCGGTTTCTGGGACACATTTTCGTAGCTCCTCAACTGTCATTGCGACTGCATCACCAATTGGGTCATCTCGATCTTCGCGCTCAATTTCATCTAGAATCGCAAGGTACTGAATAGCCCGATCAGATCCAGGCTGCAGCCTTTCTAAATCCCACAAGGCGTAGCGTCGTTTCCTTTCGCGTTGCCAGAGACGATTCGTGTCAATCATCATTTCTCCTTGGCGTTGCCAAGCTGTCCGCTATCCCATGCTTCCGTGAGTTCGTCCTCCATAATGTCTACATGGGGATCAATCAGCATACCGATCGAATATTAGCGCACCCTACGTGTATACAGGTGCGGTGTTTGTTCTCAGCGCGTACGATCTTGCAGAGACTGCATTCAACCTCGGTCGCGTAAACTCAAGCGCTTGACCGAGTGCGCACGCTCTTGATCATGAGAGTGGTAGTACGTGTTCTGGGTAGTGCTGAGATTGCTATGACGCAGATCGACCTGCAGGTCTTTGGCGTTCCGCAAGGGCGCGTCGAAGGTCGCAGAGGTATGGCGCAGCCAGTGCAGAGAAGCCACCTTTAAGCTTTCCATCTCGTGAACCGCACGACCCTCGATGCGCATACTTTCAAGAGCCTTGTCGAAGACAACCTGGAGGAGGGCGCGTACCTGTCGATCCGACAGGCCAGAACGTCCTCTGAGGGTCTTGATCAGAGGTGTGGTCTCACCGATTTCAGGAAGTTCGGGCAGACCCAAGAACCGACGATAGCGCTTCAGATGGAGATTGATATATTCATCCCTGACGGCAATCTTGCCGACCTTGTTACCTTTGCCTACGGCGTGGTACCACCAGTTGCCCTCAGGGTCTTGGCGGAAGTCACCCATAGAGGGCTTCCAGTTTTGTCGCCCGACAACATCAGACACGCGTAGATACATGGCAAACAATGTTGAAAGTATAAACAGTGTACGCTCATGGCGAGCAGGTTCGGACTCCGCCATTTTTTCAGCCGTTTCAAGCACGTAGTTCCATTGCAGCGGCGTCAATGCACGCGTAACGCCCTCATCTTGCACATCTTCGCTATAACGGCCGGACTTTTTGATCATTCGGAAAGGGTTTGCCGCTGCATAACCATCTTCAACCATAAATTCGAAAAAGCGACTGCAAATCGAGAAAACTTGATTTATCGTGCCTTTGGCTGCGCTGTATTTGTTCTCGATTATTGCTTTTTCTTGATCATCGGAGCCAATCAGCGGCTTCGACGATTTAATGTTGAATGGGCGCCAGCTAGGATTAGGGATAATAGGGTCTTCGAGCGTACTCTGCGCATCATTATTTTTCACGAAACGGCTACGCGTCACAGGCCCAACCCAGTCTCGAGGTGGATTACGGCAAAAATTCAAATAATCCTGGGCGTCTTGGCGTTTAAGTTGATTCAGCGGTTTCTCGTTAATCAACAATGACCACAACAGCATCCGCTCAATATGGATGCGATATGAGCTGAAGGTCTGAGCATTATCGGAAAATGCCCTCAGGAAAGACCGTACAGCCAAGTAACCACGTACAGCCCCTAGCGCAGGGGGGAACGAAGCAAGGTAAGCTTTGACGCACGGGGTACTTGGCTCGCTGCAACTGAAATCCTGATCAAGGAAAGACTCGTATGTATTGAATAAGGGTTTCGGCGAGCGAGACATTCATGACCACCAGAGACGTTAGTTAGTGCTATTAAGAGACTTCCAGTTATAGCAGTAATCGGAAGTCGGAGACCTATTCTTCATAATCAGCCTCTCTTCTCATGCAACTTGGATTTAAGAATGCCCGATGGTATCGCGCGCGTGTCTATCGCGCAACCATGGCTCCTTACCACCCCAAACTTTCTAGACTTATCTCAAAGTTTCATTAAATAGCCAGTACTTGTCTCCCGATTATTTTACAGATATTGGGCCGGACGTCTCTGATGAAAACGTGGCATCTGCGAATACATCATTATTCATTGGGCGTGCGGAGATTCGGGCGCGCGAGTAACACTAACCGAACGGAGCAACGCGCCGTCCACCTCTGGCTCGGGTCATATTTAGAACGACACACCTTTTACAGAAAACCAGGTTGCGAATGAGGCCGCCAATTTGTCTCGTAATTTCTTCGCATACCTTCTAGTTATTGCTCGTAGTTTCGTTAAAAAATCTCGTTTAGTCTCGTGATTCCGTTACCCGCCGTAGGTACGGTTAAATATCGTGAAAACGTCGCACTCCCGCCAATGCCCGGAATTTCTGGGTGGCGGGCAGTCAGGTGGTGTAAGTCCACTGGTGAGATCTCACGATTTCGTGTCCGGAAAGCCAAAGCCGCAGCCCCAGGAGGGGTCTAGTGCAGAGCAGTTCTCAGCCCAGTTTTTCCGAAAAACATTTTGGGCAAATATTGCTAGCCCGCGTCAGGCTTGGTCTTCGGCAATCTGAGCGCTGGTTTGGCGCGGAATTCTGCCTACGCCACCAGAGCGGTTGGGGCCCAGATGTGTCTCGTTAAATCTTCACAAAAAACGCTGCAGGTTATGTCTCGCGATTTCGTTAAAACCTAGCTAACTGATTGTATTTATTAGTTTTTATCTCAATTTCGCAAGCGTGGTTACACGATGCTGTCTCACGATTAATTGATAGACGCTGATCTAGTAACAAAAATGATGGAATCGGCTGAAACCCTCGTAAATAAAGGCTTACAGGCCAACTGTCGGCTACGTGGCAGTCTCATGATTACGTTGCAACAGATGGTGAGACCCGCACTACATTTTTCGTAATATCTATTAAAATCAATCAGTTAAGCATTTTTCGAGGTGAAGTCTCTTTATTTCGCGATTGCCTCAGCTGCCGCCGGCTGCGATTTTTTGAGATTGGACCTCAGAACCTGAAGCGGGGATCTGCTTCAATACAGAATTTAACATAATATACATTACACGTAATGAGATATGACCAGATTGACCCCGACACACACAGATCTTGAAGCAAGCAACCACCTCATCCTCGCGTCAGCTTTTCGATCAATGCCCAATGCTCGGGAAACTGCTGTCCGAGCTTTTGCCGGTCACCCATTTCCATATCCGCGAAATCAAAGCCTGGCGAAACCGCTTCACTGATCAAGCCGAATCCTGCCGCGCCGTGCGTCACCTGCGAAGCTTTCCAGATGCCACCGGGCACGTGCAACTGCAAGCATTGTCCGGCGAGAACGTCGTGACCCATCACGATGGTTTTCAATGTGCCGTCCGGAAAAATCAGCGTGTATTGAATCGGATCGCCCAGATGATAGTAATGAACGATGTCTGACTGGTTGAGATGGAAATGGCCTATCGGAGAATCCTGGGTCAACAGATAGAAAATCGACGTCATGCAATGTCGTTGGCCAACGGACGTCAGGATCATGTTCTGGTCGTCCGATTGGTAGGTTCTGCGAAAGAAACCGCCTTCGATATGGGGCTCAAGGTCCAGGGCTTTGATGATTTCTCCAGTTTTCAGGGTGCTTTGAGTCATCTGCCGTGCCCCTCGCTTTTTTGATATTAACGACATAATCGCTGCATTTATCGACATAACTCGACTAAATAGTGCTTTAGTCGAGTTGGATTTTATCCTGGCCCGGCACCCTGCCCGCCAACTGTATGGTCAGCCCCTCTCCTGCAACCTCATGGGCTGTTATTGGTAAAGCTGGCTGCGTTTCTGCTGACCCGCTGTGTATCACAGTGTGTCAGCACGACACCTCGATACACAGACTTTCATCCGGCCGACGATTGGACACAGGCCAGATACGTTGCCGCGCTTCAATGCAAGCAAGGTTTGAAGGGGCTCGGACGGAACCCCTGACCCATGGCTGGTAAAGGAGAGATCCCATGAAAATGGCACTGCGCAACAGCAAACCCTGCAAGACACGCCGCCACCTGGTCGGCCCTTCGATCCTCGCGCTGACGCTGTTCGGCGTACTCGGCGCGGCCCACGCACAAACGGCCGCCACTGCGCAGCCGGCGGTGCCCCCTGCCGGTACCACCCAGGCGGCGCCCTCGCCGTTCGGCCCGCTCAAGCATGTCAACGCCGGACTGCTGGACGTGGCGTACGCTGAAACAGGCCCGGCCAACGGGCCGGTGGTGATCCTGCTGCACGGCTGGCCGTATGACATCCACAGCTATGACGAGGTCGCGCCGTTGCTGGCTGCCAAGGGCTATCGGGTGCTGATGCCCTATGCCCGTGGTTATGGCGATACGCATTTCCTGTCCGACAAAACCCTGCGCAATGGCCAACCGGCTGCGCTGGCCAGTGATGTCATCGACTTCATGGATGCCCTGAAGATCAAGCAAGCGGTGCTCGGTGGCTACGACTGGGGGGCGCGTTCGGCCGACATTGTCTCGGCGCTGTGGCCGGAACGGGTCAAGGCACTGGTCTCGGTCAGCGGATATCTGATCGGCAACCAGGCGGCCGGCAAGAACCCGCTGCCACCCAAGGCGGAATTGCAGTGGTGGTATCAGTTCTACTTCGCCACTGACCGCGGACGCGCCGGTTACGAGAGAAACACCCACGACTTCGCCAAGCTGATCTGGCAACTGGCTTCGCCGAAATGGGCGTTCGATGATGCCACTTTCGACCGCAGTGCCAAGGCACTGGACAACCCCGACCATGTCGACATCACCGTGTTCAACTACCGCTGGCGCCTCGGCCTGGTCCAGGGCGAGAGCCGATACGAAGCGCTGGAGCAGAAACTGGCCACGGCGCCGTCCATCCGCGTGCCGACCATTACCCTTGAAGGTGATGCCAACGGCGCACCGCACCAGGCGCCTGAAGACTATGCCAAGCGCTTTACCGGCAAATACCAGTTCCGGCTGATCAGCGGCGGCATCGGCCACAACCTGCCGCAGGAAGATCCGCAGGCGTTCGCCAAGGCGGTGATTGATGCCGATCATCTTTGAGGTCGATCTATCGACGATTATTCACCATGCGCATCAACAACATCGGAGTAAAGATGGGCTATCTTGTCAGCGACTCACCTGCATCAGGTGACTGCCAACAAGTAAGGACGCTTCATGAATCGTTTGCCCCGGCGCCATGCCCTCTTCGCCTTGACTTTCGCCAGTACACTCACAGCCGCAGCGCTATTGAGTACTCCGGGTTACGCAGCGCAAGCCACTGGCGCCGCTCCGGTCGCCAGCCCTGTCTCAGGCCCTGTCGCCGGCACCAAAGTAACTGAACCGTACGTACGCATGATGGCGCGCGAGGCGTATTTCTGGGCCTGGCCGATGGCCAACATCTTCAATCGTCGCCAGGCCTTCAAGGACCTGCCCGAGCCCGGCTTGATGGGCGGCATCGTACCCGTGGCCCCGATCAATCGGCTGTCGATGCTCAGCGACTACATCGACCCGGCCGAGCGGCTGGTGGCCTGCCCGAACCAGGACGTGGTGTACGGCGCCGGCAGCATCGCCCTGGACCTTGAGCCAGTGGTGCTGCAAGTACCAGACTTCGACGGCCGCTTCTGGGTGTATCAGGTGGTCGACCTGCGCTCCGACAGCTTCGCCGAGATGGGCAAAATGTATAACACCCAGCCGGGTTTCTACCTGCTGGTCGGCCCGGACTGGAACGGCAAGGTGCCGCCCGGCATCAAGCGTGTATACCGGGCGCGCACGAACACCGGGTTCGTGATCCCTCGGGTATTCCAGGACGACACCGCCGCCGACCGCCAGGCCGTGCAGCCGGCATTGTCGGGCATCGACATGTACCCGCTGTCGCAATACGACGGCAAGATGAAGAAGCGCAACTGGGCCAGGCTGCCGAAATTCCCGGCCCAGGCTTCTGAAGGCAATGCCGAAACCAAATGGGTAGTGCCGGAAAAGTTCTTCGATGAACTGCCGGCCCTGCTCAAGGACGCCAAGCCATTGCCGGGCGAAGAAGCCCGCTACGGGCAAATGGCCGCCCTCGCGGCCATCGCCAAGGCCGACCCGCAACTACGCGCCGCGATGATCGACGAGGCGAAAAAGGCCGACAAAGAAGTGATCGACCCGCTGTTGCAGTTCCGCAACTACGGCCTGCAATTGCCCAATCACTGGAGCACCGTGAGCAACGGTGCAGCGTTCGGCACCGACTATTTCACCCGTACCGCCGTCGCGCGCTCGAACATATTCGTCAATCAGCAGAAAGAGACCAAATACTTCTACCAGGACCTGGATGAGAACGGCCTGCGCCTCAACGGCCAGTACGGCTACAGCGTCACGTTCGCCAAAGGCAAGCTGCCGCCGGTCAAGGGGTTCTGGTCGCTGACGCTGTACAACGAACAGCACTTTTTCTCGCCGAACGAGCTCAAGCGTTACTCCATCGGTACCAAGAACAAATCCCTGCAAACCAACCCTGACGGCTCGCTGACTATCTACGTGCAAAGCGAATCACCGGGCAAGGACAAGGAAAGCAACTGGCTGCCCTCGCCCAAAGGCGCTGAATTTTCGCTGTACATCCGCGCCTACTGGCCGCAAGCCGACGCCCTCGACGGCGACTGGACTCCACCGGCCGTAGTGAAAACCAATTGAAAAGGACTTCGACGATGAACGCAGCCAGCAAAACGCTGACCGCACTGGCGTTGGCCGTTTCGGTCAGCTTCTGTGCCCAGGCGGCCACGCATTATGAACAACTGGCCGACCTGCCCTTCGCCGGCGGTTATCCAACCCTGGAAGGCGTGGCTCAACTCAAGAACGAGCTGTTGTTTCAGCGCGCCGTGCAGTCCTACATCTGGGCACTGCCGGCACTGAACATGTACGCCATGAAGGAAGGCTCGGAAAAAACTTTCGGCGCCGGCTACAACGTGCTGCCGATCTGGAAAGACCGGCTCAACGCCAAGACGCTGGTGACTACGCCGAACTCCGACGTGATCTATGCCATGGGCTATCTGGACCTGAAGCAGGACGGTCCGATGGTGATTGAAGTGCCGCCGGGAATGCAGGGCATTCTCGACGACTTCTTCCAGCGCCCGATCTGCTCCGAAGGCCAGATCGAAGGTCGCCAGTGGTGCGGCGATGTCGGCCTGCCCGGCCCGGACAAAGGCAAGGGTGCCAAGTACCTGGTGCTGCCACCGGATTACAAGGGTGACGTGCCTGCGGGCTACCTGACCTACCGTTCGCGCACCTACAACGTGTTTGTGTTCTGGCGCGGCTTCTTCAAGGACCCGAAACAGCTCGACGCACCGGTCAAGCTCATGGAGCAGACGCGCATCTATCCGCTGGGCAAAGAAGCCACGGCGAAGAAGATGGAGTTCCCCAACGCCTCGAAAACCCCGGTCAACATGCTCTACCCCACCGATGGCAGCGCGTTCGATATGCTGTCGCGCTTTATCGACCATGAATATGTCGACCCGCAGGACATGGAAATGCGTGGCATGCTTGCCGCCCTGGGCATCATCAAGGGCAAGCCGTTCCAGCCGGATGCAGCGACCCGCGACCTGCTCGACAAGGCCGCGAAGACCGCGAGCAAAATGGGCCACGCCACTTCCTACACTCCGCAAACCATCGTCGCCAACGGCACCTGGTATCCGGACCGCAAGTGGCTGAACGTCTTCCCGGGCAACGCCACGTTCACCGCCGACACCTTCAACTACATCGACCCGCGCACCGGTTTCTTCACCAATGCCTACTCGGCCAGCCCGGGTATGGCGGTGAACATGGAGAACGTCGGCGCCAAGTACCCGGCCACCTTCGTCGATGCCAAGGGTGAGTTCCTCTCGGGCAGCAATGCCTACACGCTGAACCTGCCCAAAGGCATTCCGGCGGCGTTGTTCTGGTCGGTTACCGTGTACGACTCGATCACTGCCTCGGGCGTGGACAACGGCCAGCCGTTCCCGTCGTTGAACGCCATGGACAAGCCACTGGTGAATGCCGACGGTTCGATTGACGTGCACTTCGGGCCGGATTCACCGGGTGAAGGCAAGAACTGGATCCGCACCCTGCCGGGCAAAGGCTTCTTCGTGATCCTGCGTTTGTATGGCCCGACCAAGGCGTTTTTCGACAAAGCCTGGAAACCCGGCGATTTGCACAAGCAGTAACCCGTGATGCCGTGAATAAATGAGCGCCCAGGTGGCGCTCATTTCGTTTGGATTACGCCAACACACGACTTTTGCTACGAGTAATGGATCTTACTCAGGTCGATCGACACCAGCAACGCCTCCTTGTTGACCTGCCCATCGGCCTTGCGCCGATAGGCTCGTCGCTTGCCCGGCATGCGCAATCCGCCGGCTTCGATGTAGTCATCAACCAATTGGGCAGCGGGCATGCCGCCGCTCACATCGACGTTGTAGTCGTGGCGGCGCAGCAGAAAGTCATCGCCGAAGTAGAAGTCCTGGATGGCGCTGTGGGTTGCGATGCTGTCGGGGAAGTGCACCCGCAAATGCCGCCAGAGCTCGGCGCCCTCTTGCAAGGGCTCGATTTCCTCGCAGGTGACGCCCGGCAAGGTGAACAGGAAGGGCATGGTCAGGTAGGACCACATCGCATAGCCGTTGAAGTAGGCGCGGTGCAATGGGTCCCAGGCCGTGTGCTCCCCATGGCCCTTGAAGGATGCCCGGGGCGCCTGGCGCTCGGCAATCACCTTGCCCGCGGTATTCTCGATGGCGATTCGGTTCGGCGTATAGGCCGTGAATTGCTCCGGCGAGCCAAAGGGTTTTACCGAGGCTCTTTGTTCATGCAGCCACGCGGTCATCTGGCGTGGCGCGCTGTCCTGGGTCAACCCTTTCATGCCCCAGAGCGAGCCGCCGGTGACGATCGTGGCGCAGACTTTATTGAAACTGTTCCAGCGCACCAGGCCACCATGGGCGGTCAGTACCTGGTCCAGTAGTTCGCGATCCTGTACAGACATGATTGCGTCCCCTCCTCGCCCGGTAGCGGTTGCATCATTACCAGAATAATCGATAGCCGGCCGCATGCAGGACCGGGCCGATGAGGCGCAGGCGGGTGATGACATAGACCGGATATATGTAGTGATTCAGTACCCGCTGGGGTTCTGAGGAAAGCATTCGGCAATGTTTGGAATGCATTCAATTGTTGGAGCGGGCTTGCCGCAAAGCTGCAAATTCTGTTCGGATTGGATGGATCGCAATAGAGGCTCGATTGCTCGATACCGCACCAATAGTATGATAATTTGCACGCAGTCGACCATCTCCGTGGAGGCCCAATCATGGGAACCGTACGAAAAACCATCACTGTGACTGACCAGCAAGACAACTGGATCAAAGCGCAGATAGAAGCGGGCCATTACACCAACGACAGCGAATATATTCGCGATCTGATCCGTCGTGAACAGGAGCGCAGCGCTGAACTCGAAACGATCCGTGCCGCCCTTCGGGAAGGTGAATCCAGCGGAAAACCTCGCCCATTCGATCCAGCGGCATTCAAACAGAGAATGTTAACCGCGCATGGCTGAATATCGTCTAACGCCTGCCGCAGAGGGTGACCTTGAGGCAATCTGGAGTTATACCGCTCGCCAGTGGGGCCTGGATCAGGCCAATCGCTACATTGACATCCTTATCTCAGCATTTGCGCAATTGGCCGAGCACCCGAAAAAGGCGCCAGCCTGCGACATTATCCGTCCTGGTTATCGGCGCTGCAGTGTGGAGCGGCACATGATCTATTTTCGAATCACTGCGTACGGAATTGCGATCATCAGGGTCCTTCATGATCGGATGGAAGCGCAGCACAATCTCTGATGACCCATTTCACAACCTCGTGGAAAAAGTGGACGAATGTGTTGCTTCGACCAACTGCCATCGCGAGCAGGCTCGCTCCCACAGGGGATTAGGATTGATTGGCGGAAGGCAGCCGGAGTCGAACCTGCCCGGGAACGGATGCCGTCCCCAACCGGGTTTGAAGCCCGGCCGCGCCACCGGGCGCGATTGCCTTCCTTGAAGTCATGCATCTGAATCAGTGCTCTGTGCGCTGGGCCAACGCACTGTCCAGGCGAATCTGCCGACGATCACCAAAGCGCCGGGTCAGGCCGATACGGTCGAAGTACTCCAGTATCTGGATGCTGCGCTTGCGCCCCAGGCCCACCGCATCACGAAACGCCGCCACCTGGATCACCGGGTTGGCGTCCGCCAGTTGCAACAGCATAGCCGCCAATCGGTGGATCATGCTGTCGGTGTAAAACAGATCGCGCACCACCTGGTGCATCAAGCCCAGCCGCGCCATTTTGCGCAGCAATGCGCGGACGGTGGCTTCGTCGTGCCCCAGATCACGCACCCAGGGCGGATTAAACTCCGCCGCGTCGAACAGCGGTTGCAATTGTAGCCACAGGGCTTCGTCCTCTTCGCTCAAGCGCACCTGATGCCCGGGCAGGTGCAACCACGGTCCGCTGCTGGCGATGTCGCCGCCAGCCAACAACTCGTCGAGCAGGCTCATAAAGGTCGGGCGTTCCAGCGTGCTGCCGCTGAATCGACGCAGGCGGTCCCGGTCAGGGCCCATCTGATCCGGTTCGAGTTCATGGAAACGCGCGAGCTGGTCCACTAAAGGCGCTTTCAAGGCTTCCCAACGGCTGGCACTGAACAGCAACGGGCCTTGGCGGGTGTCGATCAGGCGCACGTCAGCGGGCAACACCCAACTGCTGCGCGGTCGGTTGAACTGCCGCTCCAGGCGCTGCGGATCGAGCCCTGTGTCGCTATGGGCCAGCAATGCCGGCAAAACATCTTCCAGCCCGGCACTGTTCGCCAGCGCACCCAGTTGAGCCAGGCGTTCGGGGCTTCGGCGTTGCCGATCAGGGGCAAACGGGTCGAGCACCCGACCGCCGCCCAGGGTTCGCTGGGCACTCTGGTCACGCAGGATCAGCGGATCACCCTTCACTGCATGCACCGCTGTGTTGAGCAGCAGTTGCGCGAACATCCGTCCACCGGGTGCCAGGCTGGTGCCTTCCAGCAAGGCGACTCGCCCGGTGACGTCCTGGGTGCCGAGGTGTACATGCACCGGTTGAAAGTGCTCGAAGGCCCGGGGTTCGCCGGCCAGCAGTTGCATTTCGATGTCCAGGCGCTGGGTGGGCGCATACAGGCCTTCGGCGAGTAACCAGTGGCCGCGATGGATGTGTTCGAGGGCCAGCCGTTCGGCACTCAGGTTCAACGCTACGCGCTGGCCGGCAATGGCGTGGTCGGCGGCCTGGTTTTGCGCGTGTAGGCCACGAATGCGCACCGGTTTGCCTTGTGGTCCCAACAGCAGGGTATCGCCCACTGCGACCTGGCCGGACAGCGCCGTGCCGGTCACCACGATACCGGCCCCGGCGACGCTGAAGGCCCGGTCAATCGCCAGGCGAAAACCACCTTGGGTACTGCGTTGCTGAACTTCACGCTGGGCTTGCAGCAATTCTTGGCGCAAGGTTTCGATGCCCTCGCCGGTCATGCTCGACAGCGCAATCAACGGTGCATCGGCATAGGGTCCGGGCGCCAGCAAGGTACGGATCTGCTCGCTCACGTCCTGTACCCGGGCGCTGTCGACCCGGTCGCACTTACTGATCGCCACCAGTGCCCGAGGGATACCCAGCAACTCGACAATCGCCAGGTGCTCGCGGGTTTGCGGCATCACCCCGTCATCGGCGGCCACCACCAGCAACACCAGATCGATGCCCTGCGCCCCGGCGAGCATGTTGTGGGTGAAGCGCTCATGCCCGGGAACGTCGATGAAACCGGTCAGCTGCGCATCCGCCTCCAGCGCGGCATACAGGTAGCCGAGGTCGATGGTCATGCCGCGCTCACGCTCTTCGCGGCGCCGGTCACCCGCCTGACCGGTCAACGCCTGGAGCAGCGCCGTCTTGCCATGGTCGATGTGCCCTGCTGTGCCGACAATCACCCTGCCCGGCCCTCCACCTGTAATTGATCGAGCTGCGCTAACCATGCCGGTTCGTCGTCCAGTTGCCGCAGGTCCAGCCACAGGGCGTCATCGTCGATGCGCCCGAGGACCGCAATCGGCAAGGCGCGAAAGGCTTCTTCCAGCGTCAACAGGGAGCGCCCGCGCAAGCGTTTGGACGTCAGCGGGCGCAGACACAGTGCTGCACTGGCCAGCCGTGCCACCGGTTGGCTGCCGCTGCCGATCATGCCCAGTGCCGGCATGGCGCTGACGCTCCAGCCATCACCCAGCACTTGGGCCAGCGCTGGTCGCAAACGCTCGGCCTGAGCGAGGATATCGGCCTGTGGCCGGGTCAACAGGCGCAGGCTCGGCAAGCGCTCGGCCAGTCGGTCCGGGTTGCGGTACAAACCCAGCACTGCTTCCAGGGCGGCCAGGGTCATTTTGTCGACCCGCAGTGCCCGCTTGAGCGGGTTTTTCTTGATCCTGGCGATCAGTTCCTTGCGCCCGACAATCAACCCGGCCTGTGGTCCGCCGAGCAGTTTGTCGCCACTGAAGGTGACGATGTCCGCACCATCCAGCAGGGCCTGACGCACCGTCGGTTCCGCCGGCAAACCCCAGCGGGTCAAGTCCAGCAGGCTGCCGCTACCAAGGTCTTCGAGCAGCGGCAAACCGTGCTGGTGGGCCAGTTGCGCCAATTCGGCAGTCGGCACGCTCGTGGTGAAGCCTTGAATGCTGTAGTTGCTCGCATGCACGCGCATGATCAAACCACTTCGCGGGCCGATGGCCGCCTCGTAGTCGCGGGCATGGGTGCGGTTGGTGGTGCCGACCTCAACCAGCTTCACCCCGGCGCGGGCCATGATGTCGGGGATGCGGAAGGCGCCGCCGATCTCAATCAGTTCGCCCCGGGAAATAATCCCTTCCTTGCGCGCACCCAGGCTGTTGAGGGTCAAGAGCACCGCTGCGGCATTGTTGTTGACCACGGTCACCGCTTCGGCGCCGGTGAGTTCGCGGATCAAGCCTTCAATCAGGTCATCGCGGTCTCCGCGTTTGCCGCTGCGCAGGTCGAATTCGAGGTTGAGCGGATAGCGCGCGGCCATTTGCACCGCTTCAATCGCTTCTTCGGGCAACAGCGCCCGGCCGAGGTTGGTGTGCAAGACCGTGCCGGTGAGGTTGAACACCCGACGCACCTGGCTGCGATGCTGGGTTGCCAATCGCTCGCCGACCCTGCCCGCCAGCACGTCGGCGCCGACTTCTGCAGGTTCGAGCAAACCCTGCCGTACTCCTTCGCGCAATTCATCCAGCAATTGCCGCAAGGCGCCCAGCAAGGCGTCGCGTCCATAGCGCTCGGCCAACGGCTGGCACGCCGAGTGACGCAACAGACTGTCGATGGAAGGTAGACGCAGGGGGTGGCTGGCACTGCGTGCAGACATCTGGCGCTCCTGAAAACGAATGACCCTCGCGCCAGAGTGTAGACGCTGCGGTTACTCGTCTCCCGGCGCCAGCAACAGATTGGGTGCCAGACGCTGATAACCGTCCTGGGTCAGGCGCATGTCGAGCATCAGGCTGGACAGGTCTGCCGACAGCGCTTCGGCGTCCGCATCGTTCTCCAGATAGAGCAACTTCAGATAACAGTTACAACCGGGGCAGATTTCGGCGCGCAACGGCGCCTGGTTGGCGGCATGGCGGTCATCTTCAAGGCTGAGGTATTCCAGGCCCTTGCTCTGCTCGCAATACACGCACTTGACCCGCACCACATGCCACTCGCAGGCACACAGCGAACAGACCAGATAACGCAAGCCGTTGTGCTTGCCGCGATGGCGGATCACTCCGGCCATGGCCGGCGAGCCACAGGCCGGGCACTGGCTGAGGCTGTCGCCGGCGGTCAGTGCCAGGTTCGGCGTACTCAACAGCCAATGGCTCCAGGCTATTTGCAGCGCCGCGCCGAGAAACGGCACCAGCGCTGCCGGCACCAGCGAATACTGGCCGCTGACCAACGCCACCGCCCAGGCACGACGTTGCCCGGCACCGGCCAGGCGCAAGGTTTCCACGGCATCGGCCACGGCGGATTGTGGCGGTGCGTTATAGCGCTGTAACAAGGCATCGAGGTAAAGCTGCCAATCGTCTTCGCGCGCCAGGCTGTCGGCCGCGAACGGCGGCAAGCCGTGTTGCTGGCACAACTCGATGCGTTGTCGGTCAAGGGGTTCGCTTGACGGCGGGTCGTCCAGCACCTGTTGCTGCACCCGGCACAACCCGGCGATCAGGCGCAGGTAATCGGCCAGCGGGTGCCCTTCAGCCAGGGTTTCCAGGCGCTGCGCGCGCAGGCTGAACAGGTTAGGCGGCGTCATGTACAGAAACGGCGGCGAACTGGCCGCCGCTTCGATTTCTCCAGGTTCCAGGATGGTTGGCAAATGTCAGCCCTTTTTGGTGATCGGTCGTTCGGGAGATTCGTCGCGGGTCTCATCTTGAGTCACTTGGCGATACCAGAGTTCGTGGTGTTTCCTGGCCCAACCGCGGCTGACCCTGCCGTGCAACATGGCGCTGACCGAACCCTTGATCCAGATGCCGGCATAGATGTGCACGATGATGCTCAGGATCAGCACGAAACCGGCCAGCGCATGCAGCAACATCGCCCAGCGTATCGCGGTGATGCCGAAATACTCGCTGAAGTACGCACGCCAGATCACCAGCCCGCTGAACAACAGCACCAGCATGCACAGCAGTAAAGTCCAGAACAGCAGCTTCTGCCCGGGGTTGTATTTGCCGATAGGCGGGACGCCCTCCTCTTCATTTTTCATCACTCGGTCGATGCGCTTGAGCCACAGGCGATCATTGGCGATGAAGTAGTTGGCGCGCCAGAAGCGCAGCACCAGGCCGAGGAACAGCACGAACATCAGCACGCCCATGAACGGGTGCAGGATGCGTGTCCATGGCCCGCCGCCGAACAGGTTGCTCAGCCAGAACAGCGCCGGGTGGAACAGCGCCAACCCGGACAGCCCGGCCATGAGGAACAGAAGCGCCACCAGCCAGTGATTGGTGCGCTGGTTGCTGGTATAGCGCAGGATCGTCTTGTTGCTCATGGCCTGCCCTCCCCGCGGGGATCGAAGGTGTGCACCGACGGATCGACTTCGTGCACGGCGTTGTCCGGCGGCTCCGGATGTTCATCCTCTTCGACGATTTGCGGGCCGACGCGCACGTAGTGGAAGAACCCGGCCAGCACCGCTGCGCCCATGGCCAGCAGCGCCAAGGGTTTGCTGATGCCTTTCCACAACCCCACCAACGGACTGATCGCCGGGTGATCGGGCAAGCCGGCGTACAGTCTTGGCGTATCGGCGTGGTGCAACACGTACATCACGTGAGTGCCGCCGACGCCTTCGGGGTCGTACAGGCCTGCGTTTTCAAAGCCCCGGCTCTTGAGGTCGACGATGCGCTCGGCCGCATGTTCCTTCATGTCGTCCTTGGAGCCGAACACGATGGCACCGGTCGGGCAGGTTTTCACGCAGGCCGGTTCCAGGCCTACCGCCACCCGGTCCGAGCACAAGGTGCATTTGTAGGCCTTGTGATCTTTTTGCGAAATGCGCGGGATGTTGAACGGACACCCGGTGATGCAATAGCCGCAACCGATGCAATGATCCTGATCGAAATCGACGATGCCATTGGCGTGCTTGATGATCGCCCCCGGGCTGGGGCATGCCGCCAGGCAACCGGGCTCGGCGCAGTGCATGCAGCCGTCCTTGCGGATCAGCCATTCCAGGTTGCCGGCGTCGGTCTCGTGCTCGGTGAAGCGCATCAACGTCCAGGTTTCTGCGGTGAGGTCTTGCGGGTTGTCGTAGGTGCCATGGTTATGGCCGACCTCGTCGCGCAACTCGTTCCATTCCGAGCAGGCGACCTGGCAGGCCTTGCAGCCGATGCATTTGGTGGTGTCGATCAGCTTGGCGACTTCCTCCTGCTGGCGTACCGAGGATGGCACGGTGGTGGTGGCCGAACGGGCGACGATGTCTTGGCTGGCCATTTAGACTTTCTCCACGTTGACCAGGAATGACTTGGATTCCGGGGTCTGGGTGTTGCCATCGCCGAGGAACGGCACCAGGGTGTTGGTCAGGTAGCCGTGACGGGTGGCGCCGGTGAAGCCCCAGTGCAAGGGGATACCGATCTGGTGAACTACCTGATTGTTGACCTGCAGAGGACGAATCCGCTTGGTCACCACCGCCACCGCTTCGATATGCCCGCGCTTGGAGCTGACCCTTACTCGGTCACCGGCAGCAATGCCCTTCTCCTTGGCCAGCACCTCGCCGATTTCGACGAATTGTTCGGGTTGGGTAACGGCGTTGATCGGGCAATGCTTGGTCCAGAAGTGGAAGTGTTCGGTCAGCCGGTAGCTGGTCGCCGCATACGGGAAGTCCTTGGCCTGCCCGAGGGTTTCCCAAACTGAATCGAAGATCCGCCCGGCCGGGTTGCTGGTCGCCTGCTTGTTGTTGGGGTGCATCGGGTTGATACCGATGGGCGTCTCGAACGGCTCATAGTGTTCCGGGAACGGCCCTTCGTTCATCTTGTCGAGGGCGAAGAAACGCGCCACCCCTTCGGGGTTCATGATGAACGGGTTCATTCCGGCTTCCGGCGGTGCATCGGCTTTGTAGTCGGGCACGTCGGTGCCGGTCCAGACCTTGCCGTTCCACCACACCAGCCGTTTGTTCGCGTCCCACGGTTTGCCTTGGGGGTCACAAGAGGCGCGGTTGTAGAGAATCCGTCGGTTCATCGGCCAGGCCCAGGCCCAGCCCAGGTTCTGCTTCATGCCGAAAGGATCGCTGTTGTCACGCCGGGCCATCAGGTTGCCCTGCTCGGTCCAGCTGCCGCAGAAGATCCAGCAACCGGACGCCGTGCTGCCATCGTCCTTGAGCTGGGCGAAGCCGGACAGCTGCTGACCGGCCTTGACCACCGCGCCCGAGGCGTCGGTGACATCGGCGATGGCGTAGCCGTTGAATTCCCGGGCCAGCTCTTCCGGCGTGGGATCATCAGGTATTTTGTAGGACCAGTTGAGCTTGAGGATCGGCTCGGCCCAGGCACCGCCGTTGGCCTGATAACGCTTGCGCAGGCGCAAGAACAGCTCGCTCATGATCTTCACGTCAGTGCGCGCCTGCCCCGGGCCGTCGGCACCTTTCCAGTGCCATTGCAGCCAGCGGCCGCTGTTGACCAGCGAACCGTTTTCTTCGGCGAAGCAGGTGGTGGGCAGGCGGATGACCTCGGTCTGGATGTTGGCCGTTTCCACGTCGTTGTAAGGCCCGACGTTGCGCCAGAACTCCGAGGTTTCGGTAGCCAGTGGGTCCATCACCACCAGCCACTTGAGTTTGGCCAGCGCCTTCATCACACGGTTCTTGTCCGGCAACGCGGCAATCGGGTTGAAGCCCTGGCACATGTAGCCATTGACCTCGCCCTTACCCATCATGTCGAACATCTTCAGGATGTCGTAGCCGGGGATATCGAGCTTGGGCAGCCAGTCGTAGCCCCAGTGATTCTCGGCGGTGGCATTGGCGCCGTACCAGGCCTTCATCAGGCTGACGTGGAACTTGCCGTAGTTCTGCCAGTAGGACATCTGCCCGGGACGCAGCGGCTTGAGTGCACGTTTGGCAATGTAGGCGTTGTAATCCTGTTCGGCCTCGGCCGGCAAGGTCAGGTAACCAGGCAACAGGTTGGACAGCAAGCCCAGGTCGGTCAGGCCCTGGATGTTGGAGTGCCCGCGCAGGGCGTTGACGCCCCCGCCCGGCATGCCGACGTTGCCCAACAGCAGTTGCACCATGGCCGCACTGCGGATCATCTGCGAGCCGGTCGAATGTTGGGTCCAACCCAGCGCGTAGAGAATCGTCATGGTTTTGCCCGGTTGCGAGCAGGTGGCGATCTCTTCCCAGATTTTCTGCATCGCGTCCACGGGCATGCCGCAGACCTGACTGGCCAGCTCCAGGGTGTAGCGGCTGTAATGCTGCTTCATTAATTGGTAGACGCAGCGTGGGTCTTGCAAGGTCGGGTCGACTTTGGCGAAACCGTCCTCGCCTATTTCGTAACCCCAGCCGGACTTGTCGGTGTAGGTGCGCTTGCTCGCGTCGTAACCGCTGAACAACCCGTCCTCGAAACCGTAGCTGGCCTTGACGATGAACGACACGTCCGTATAGGCCCGCACGTATTCGTGCTGGATCTTGTCCTCGGTCAGCAAGTAATTGATCAGCCCGCCCATGAAGGCAATGTCGGTGCCGGTGCGGATCGGGGCGTAATAGTCGGCCACCGAGGCGGTTCGGGTGAATCGCGGGTCGATCACGATCAGCCGCGCCTTGTTGTGCGCCTTGGCTTCCGTCACCCATTTGAAACCGCACGGGTGCGCTTCTGCTGCGTTGCCGCCCATCACCAGAACCAGATTCGCGTTGGCGATATCGGTCCAGTGGTTGGTCATGGCACCACGGCCATACGTCGGGGCAAGACTTGCCACCGTCGGACCGTGTCAGACACGCGCCTGGTTATCGAACCCCAGCATGCCGAGACTGCGAATCACCTTATGGGTGATATAACCCGATTCGTTGGACGAGGCCGACGCCGCGAGAAAACCGGTGGTCAGCCAGCGGTTCACCGTTTGGCCCTGGGCGTTCTTCTCGATGAAGTTGGCGTCGCGGTCGGCCTTCATCAGGTCAGCGATGCGATCGAGGGCTTCATCCCAGGAGATTCGTATCCACTCCTTGGTGCCAGGCTTGCGCACCTGCGGGTACTGGAGACGACTGGGACTGTGAATGAAGTCCAGCAGGCCTGCGCCTTTGGGGCAAAGGGTACCGCGGTTGACCGGGTGGTCGGCGTCACCTTCGATGTGGATGATGTTTTGCGCGACATTCTTCGCCGCATCGCCCTGGCTATACATGATCAAGCCGCAACCGACCGAGCAATACGGGCAGGTGTTGCGGGTTTCATGGGTGTGGGCGAGCTTGAAGTGACGCACCTGTTCGGCAAAGGCTGTCGTCGGGGCCATGCCCAACGCGCCCAGGCTAGAGCCTGCAAGGCCGATACCGGCGACCTTGAAGAACTGACGACGGCTGATATCCATCGTGCACTCCTGATCAGGTGGAGCCCGGTACATGGCCGGGCTTTTTTGAACAACCACGGTCGGGGCAGTCTGGCTGCCGACACTACAAACTGTAGTCAATGCTGTCGAATTCACCATGACAGCCGACCGTCGGCCCCTAATCCTGCAGCACACACAAAACCTGTGGTGTCAGTGATCGCGAGCAGGCTCGCTCCCACAGGGATTGGCGCTTATCATGGCAGCCATGTTTAACCCGGCCTTTATGAGATTTGCGCATGACTTTCGATTTTGATCAGGTGTTCGACCGCCACCACACCGGCAGTACCAAGTGGAGCCGCTATCCGGCCGACGTGTTGCCGATGTGGGTCGCCGACATGGACTTCGCCGCGCCGCCGGTGATTATCCAGGCCCTGCAAAAGCGACTGGAACACCCGATGGTCGGCTACAGCGTGGCCCAGAATGACCTGCGCGAGGCGATCGTTGCCGACCTCTGGAACAAATACGCCTGGCGCGTCGAGCCCCAGGAGCTGATTTTCCTGCCGGGCGTCGAGTCCGGTTTCAACATGGCACTGAAGGCACTGGTGCAGGCGCCACAGAATGTCGTTGTGCAGGTGCCGAACTACCCGCCGCTGCGCCATGCACCCGGGCATTGGGGCCTGAACAAGGTCGAACTGAATTTCGATGCGCAAGCCGACGGCACCTACTCCACGCCGCTGGATACCCTGAGCCAGTCGCTGCGAGGTGGTGGCGCACTGCTGCTGAGCAACCCGCATAACCCGCTGGGCAAGGCCTTCCCCCGCGCAGAACTGCAAGCCATTGCCGACATTTGCCTTGAGCACGGTGCCTGGATCATTTCCGACGAGATCCACGCCGAGTTGTGCTTCGACGGCCGCCAGCACATTCCGATGGCGACCCTGAGCCCGCAAGTCGCCCAGCGCACCATCACGCTGATGTCGGCGAGCAAGGCCTACAACATCGCCGGCCTGAAGACCTCGTTCATGATCATCCAGGACCGCCACCTGCACGAGAAGGTCAACCACGCCCGTTGCGGTATGGTCGACAGCGTCAATCCGCTGGGCATGGAAGCCACCCGCGTCGCCTACAGCGAAGCCGCGCCATGGCTGGCCGAGCTGAAGGACTACCTGCAAGGCAACCGCGACTTCCTGGCCGAGGCCGTACGCACCCGCCTGCCGGGCATCACCATGAACCTGCCGCAAAGCACCTACCTGGCGTGGCTCGATTGCACGGCACTGGGGCTGGACGACCCGCAGCAGTTCTTCCTGGAACAGGCCAAGGTCGGTTTGAGCGCCGGCCTGGACTTCGGCGATGACTGCAAGCAGTTCGTACGCCTGAACTTCGGCTGCCCACGGTCGCTGCTGGAAGAAGGCATTACGCGGATGGAGCGCAGCTTGCGCCATCTCAAGGGCTGATCCGCCCCTCAAGCCATAGCCTATCTCCTTGTGGGAGCGAGCCTGCTCGCGATGGCGTCCTGTCAGTCGGCAATGATGTTGCCTGACCCTGCGCTATCGCGAGCAAGCTCACTCCCACAGGGCGACAACCCGATGCTGTGATGCTCCGACTGATTGAACCGATGCAAGCCTGCTATGGCCCACCAACGCGGCAGCAACTGCCTGACCTTGCTCTCGCCAAAACGGTCGTCGATCAACATCACCACCCCTTGATCCTGTTGCGTACGGATCACCCGTCCAGCGGCCTGCACCACTTTCTGCACACCGGGATAAAGGTAGGTGTAGTCATAACCGGCACCGAAAATCGCGGCCATGCGCCGTTTCAGTTGCTCGTTCACCGGATTGAGCTGCGCCAGCCCCAGCGTGGCGATAAATGCGCCGATCAATCGGGCGCCGGGCAAATCGATGCCTTCACCGAAGGCCCCGCCCAGCACCGCAAAGCCGACGCCCTGGCCGTCGGCGTGGAACTGATCGAGAAACTGCTGACGCTGCGCTTCGCCCATGCCTCGGGACTGCGACCACAGACTGATGTGCGGATGTTTCTCGGCCAGCAACTGCGCTACCTGCTGCAAATAATCGAAACTGCTGAAAAACGCCAGGTAATTGCCGGGGCGCTCGCAGAACTGCCTGGCGATCAAGTCCACGATCGGTTCCAGAGACGCCTGGCGATGTACGAACCGCGTGGAGATCTGGTCGACGATGTGCACTTGCAGTTGATCGGCGTGAAACGGCGACTCGACGTCGATGCACACCGTGTCCACCGGTGTTCCCAGTAAATCGGCGTAATAGTGCCGGGGGCTGAGGGTCGCGGAAAACAGCACCGTGCTACGCGCGGCGGTCAGGCGCGGACGGATGAACCCGGCGGGGACCACATTGCGCAGGCACAGTTGCGAGAGGTTGCGCTGGCGCTCGAGGTCGCGCTTGCTGATGTCGAACAGGAACTGCTCATCGAACAGTTCGGCGACCCGGCAAAAGTGCAGCATGTCGAAGTAAAACCCCTGCACCGCGCTGTCCAGGCCTTGAGGGTGATCGTTGAGGTAGTCACCGATGCTGGCGCTGCACGATGACAGTGCCTGAAGGAGCTTTTCCGGCGCCTTGTCATAAGCCTGATAGGCGCCGGTTTGTGCGTTATGCAGGGCATTCCACTCGCGGTTGACCCGCTGCATCGGTTTTTTCAGCACGTCGGGCGCGGTTTTGCGCACGCCGTTGAAGGTCGCCTGATCAAGGCTGGCGCTATACATCTGCCGGCCGCGTTCCACCAGGTTGTGGGCTTCGTCGACCAGCACCGCGACCTTCCAGTTGTTGGCCTGAGCCAGGCCGAACAGCAACGCGCTGAAATCGAAGTAATAGTTGTAGTCGGCAACTACCACGTCGGCCCAACGCGCCATCTCCTGGCTCAGGTAATACGGGCAGACATCGTGCGCCAGGGCAACCTCACGCAAGGCGCTCTGGTTCAACAGGCTCAGTTGGCTGGCCGCCTGCCGTGCGGCGGGCAGGCGATCGTAGAAGCCCCGGGCCAGTGGACAGGACTCGCCGTGGCAGGCTTTGTCCCGGTGTTCGCAGGCCTTGTCCCGGGCGATCATCTCCAGCACCCGCAACGGCGGCGCATCGGCGCTGGCAAGTATCACTTGCGCGGCGTCCAGGGCCAGTTGGCGTCCCGGGGTTTTCGCGGTGAGGAAGAACACTTTGTCCAGTTGCTGCGGCGCCAGGGCCTTGAGCATGGGGAACAAGGTGCCCAGGGTCTTGCCGATGCCCGTGGGCGCCTGGGCCATCAGGCAGCGCCCCGTGCTGACGGCCTTGAACACCGATTCGGCCAGATGGCGCTGCCCCGGTCGAAAACCGGCATGGGGAAAGGCCAGGCCCTGGGCCGCCCGATTGCGCCCTTCTCGATGGGCGACTTCCTGTTCGGCCCATTGCAGGAACCGCGCGCAATGCCGTTCGAAGAATTGTTGCAGCTCGGTGGCGTCGAAAGGCTCGACCAGGCAGGTCTCCTTTTCGCTGACGATGTCGAAGTACACCAGAGCCAGATTGATCCGTGCCAGATCCAGTTTCCGGCACATCAACCAGCCGTAGATTTTCACCTGGGCCCAATGCAATTGACGGTGGTTGGCCGGTTGTTTACTCAAGTCGCCGCGGTAGGTCTTGACCTCCTCCAGGCAGTTTTGCCCGGGGTCATAGCCATCCGCCCTGCCCTTGACCGTCAAGGTCTGATACTGGCCCTCGAGGGCGACTTCGCTCTGGTAACTGTCGCTGCGCCGCGAGGCCACCGTACGGTGACCGACGATGCCTTCCAGCGCAGTCGGTGACGGTGTGAAGCGCAGGTCGAGGTCGCCGACCTTGGCGGTGAACTCGCACAGCGCACGCACCGCAATGCTGTAGCTCAATCGTCCTGCTCCGCCCATTGCACGTAGCACACGGCGATCGGCATCTGGTGTTCGTGGCAGAACTCCAGCCAGCGCAACTGGTTGTCCTGCAGGCGATCGCCCGGGCCTTTGACTTCGATCATGCGGTAGGTCTTTTGCTGCGGCCAGAACTGGATCAGGTCCGGCATGCCGGCGCGATTGGCCTTGATGTCCAGCAGGAGGCGGTTGAACCAGTGCTTGAGGTGTTCGGCCGGAAGGCAATCGAGGGCTTGCTCCAGCAACTCTTCGCTGAGCACGCTCCAGAACACGAACGGTGACTGCACGCCCCACTTGGCGGCATACCGTTCGTGGATGGTCTGCCGATAGCGCCCGTCGTCGAGTTCGGCCAGGCACGCCTGAAACAGTTCGGCCCGGCGGACCTGGAAGTCTTCGCTGAGCAGGTCCACCGGCCCGCGCTGGAACGGGTGAAAAAACGCCCCCGGCAACGGCGCGAAGATCGCTGGCCAGCACAGCAGGCCAAACAGTGAATTGACCAGGCTGTTTTCCACGTAGTGCACCGGTGCCGAATCCTCCGCCAGATGCGCCTGAACGTAGAACTCCACCGATAACGCCGGGTCTGTCCTGGGCAATTGCAGGTCAAGGCGCTGCATTTCCCGAGGCGCTGCCCGCTTGATGGGCGGCCCGCCGAGCTTGCGCCGCAGGCGTGGCAGCACGCGGAGCAACTGCTGGTGTTCGGCGGCGCTTTCCGCTGCCTGTTCGGCCTGCACGGCCAGGTCCATGGCCTGCTCGAACTGGCCGCTGCGTTCCAGCACGCGAATCAGCCGCGCACGCGCGCCCGGATAAGCGCATTCGCGGTACAGGCTCAGGGCCAGGGAGAAATCCGCGATGCGTTCGCAGTACTGGGCCATCTGGAACAGCAGCTTGCCGCGCCGGCGTTGCAACCACGGATTATCCAGCGCCAGGCCCTTGATCCGCTCCGCCACCTCCTCCAGCGCTTCACCGGCCTCGAATTGTTGCTGGTACGCGTGCAGGAGGACGCAGGCATCCACGTCTTCGCGGCTGCGCAAGCCACGGGACTCGGCGCAGAATTCGACTTTTTCGTAGGTGTAGATACCGAGGTCGGCCAACACGAACTCCGACCAGTCCTGATACAGGTTGCCGAAAAACATCAGGCGCAGGCGATCGCACAATTGCATGATGGTCAGGCTGAATAGCCGCTCGTCCAGGGTCGGGCACCAGTCGTTGAAGCTTTGCACCTGGGGAAACTGCTCGCACAGCGCTGGCAACCAATCGGCTTTCTTGCCTTTGGGTTGATCGATGACCGGGCCAAAGGCCTGGAGTATTTCACCCTTGAGCAGCACCTCGAACAGCGCTTCGACCGCCAAAGGCATTTGCTCATCGACCCAACCAAGCGCCAGCAGCGGCCTGACAGCGCTGCCGGTATCGCCAATTTCCTCGTAATGCAGTTTGCTCGCCCTGAAATGAACGCCCTTGCGCATGACCATTCTGACCAGCAGTGCCTGCGATTCACGGGGCAACCGCTTAAACTGATTAATGAAACGCAGCTCTTCGACGCTCAGCACATCGGCAAAGCGTTGCTCAAGCCAATCAAGCACTTGCATGAAGTTGTTCAAGTAGTAGAACGGATCGTCGAGGGGATTTGCGGTCACTGGGAAATGGGCCATGGCGATAGGTACTGGTTATGCATACAGATACCAGTTCCACGCCGCGTGGCGCAATCGGAAAAGGATAAATGGCGGCGCTGTACGGAATTTTCCCCGGGCAGTAGAACTTTCTGCCCACTGGCGGCACCAACCGCCATACAGGTGCAGTGACAGCCTCGGGCTGATGGCGCTGCTTTAAACGAACGGGAGGTGATCATGGACATCAAGACATTGGGCTTGCCCCTGGCTGCAGCGGCCCTGCTGGCGCTGGCCGGTTGCTCGACGCCAACGGTGGTGACGCTGCAGAACGGCACTCAATACCTGACCAAGGACATACCGAAAACCAAAACCAAGGACGGGTTCTTTGAGTTTGAGGACATTTCGGGTGCGATGGTGAAAGTCAGGGCCGATGAAGTGGCGACGATTCGCGAAGAAGAAGACTGACGTTTCTCCTGGCACGATGTGGCAGGTTTCGAGCACTGCTTTACACTCGATAGACCCCGTGCGACCGAATGACTGTGCAACGCTTCGACACAGGCGTTGCAATACGGGCATCACGCAAAGACTCAGGTGACGCCGAAATGAAAATGGTCATGCCACTTCTGGCCTCTGTGCTCGCCGTCAGCGCGTGCGTGACGGCGAGCGTGTGTGAAGCCGCCAAAAAGGCCAAGCCAAAGCCCTTGCCAACGTACAAAACCAGTTTCGATTGCGCCACGCCCCAGGCATCCGCCGAAAAGCTTATCTGTCACGACGCTCAACTGGCGCGCATGGACCTGGAACTCGATCGTCTTTATCTCCTGGCGCTCACCGACGAACATTCAGTGCCGCGCCCTAACAAAGTCGAGATCGATCAGCGGTTCTGGCTTGAGTCCCGTAACCAATGTGGTGGCGGGACTCAAGCCAAGGCGTGCGTCGTGCGAAGTTATGCCGAGCGTGCGTTCCAACTGCGCCAGGGCTCGGCCATTGCGAGAACCAAGGACCCCAGCAGACTCACCGAAGGCCCCTTGGCTTATCGTTGCGCAGGGTTTAACGCATTGGTTGCCGCCACCTTCTTTACGGTCGAGCCGGGCGTGGTGTTCCTGAAATGGGCCAACACCTCGGTGACGCTGAACCAGGTGCCAAACAATTCCGGAACCCAGTACACGGGCAAGGACTACAAAGGCAGCTACAGCTTCTGGCAAATCGACGATGACGTATTTTTCCAGATACCCGGTTCAGGCCAGATGAGTTGCGCAGCCGAGCCGGTCGGCTGATGACGATGGCATCGGGACGTCCTGTCCCGATGGCCGCTCACCGCTTTAGCTGCCGGTGCGAATCTTGTTCCAGACCCGGGTACGCACCCGGTCGATGTTCAGCGGCATGGCTTCCAGCGCAAACAGCTTGCCCATCATTTCCGGGCTTGGGTAAACCTTGGTGTCGTTCTTGATCGCCGGGTCGATCAGGCTGTCGGCCGTCTCGTTGCCATTGGCGTAATGCACGTAATTGCTGACGCTGGCCATGACGTCCGGGCGCAGCAGGTAGTTCATGAAGGCGTAACCGGCCTTTTCATCCGGGGCATCGGCCGGCATGGCAACCATGTCGAACCAGATCGCAGCGCCCTCCTTGGGAATCGAGTAGCCGATGTCGATGCCGTTGTTGGCTTCCCTGGCGCGGTTTTCCGCTTGCAGGATGTCGCCGGAGAAGCCGACCGCGACGCAGATATCGCCGTTGGCCAGGTCGCTGGTGTACTTCGACGAGTGGAAATAGCTGACATACGGCCGCACTTTCAGCAACAGGGCTTCGGCCTTCTTGTAGTCTTCCGGGTTCTTGCTGTGAGGCGGCAACCCAAGGTAGTTCAACGCGGCCGGCAGTAGTTCGGGGCCGTTGTCGAGGATGGCCACGCCGCATTTCTGTAACTTCTGCATGTTCTCGGGCTTGAAGATCAGGTCCCAGGAATCCACCGGGGCGTTGTCCCCCAGCACGGCCTTGACCTTGGCAATGTTGTAGCCGATGCCGGTGCTGCCCCACAGGTACGGGAAGCCGTGTTCGTTGCCCGGGTCGTTGGTCTGCAATGCCTTGAGCAATACCGGGTTGAGGTTCTTCCAGTTCGGCAACTGACTCTTGTCGAGTTTCTTCAGCGCGCCGCCTTCAATCTGCCGGGCCATGAAGTGGTTGGACGGGAACACCACGTCGTAGCCGGATTTGCCGGTCATCAACTTGCCATCGAGGGTCTCGTTGCTGTCGTAGACGTCGTAGGTGAAGCCGATGCCGGTTTCTTTCTGGAAGTTTTTCGTGGTGTCTGGCGCGATGTAATCCGACCAGTTGTAGATCTTGACGGTTTCGGCGGCCTGGCTGATCGATGCAACCAGCATCAGCGGGGCCAGAGTCAGTGTCTTTCGCAGCATGGGTCGATTCCTGTAGGGTTTTTTTTGTTGGCAGGCAATCAAAGGATCAAAAATGAATATTCAGAAAATCAGAACGTAGGTCTTGCGCACGGTTTCCTGGATGTCCCAGATGCCGAGGCTGTTGGCCGGCAACATCAGTGCATCGCCGGCTTCTATGTGCAGGGGCTCGCCGCCGTCCGGGGTGAAGGTGCAGCGCCCCTGGATGAAGTGGCAGAACTCCTGGGCGACGATCTGCCGCCGCCAGCGCCCGGGGGTGCATTCCCAGACGCCGGTCTCGACGCCGTCGTCGCGTTCGACGCTGGTGGTCGAAGCCACGGCCACCGGGGTACCCAGGGGCACGGCGACCGGATTGGATTCGTCCAGTTTCAGGGTTGCGGTGTTCTTGAATTGCGTGATGCTCATGGGAATACCTGTCGATGTAGCCTGTAGATGAAGAGCGCGCCGTTTAGTGCATGAAACCTTCCATGAAACCCGCGACCCCGCTGGCCAGCTTGCGCCGCCAGGGCGCAGTGGCCGGGTTGGCCAGGGTCTGGTCCTCATGGACAAAGCTGCGGATGATCGCGTTGTAGCCGAGCCAGCGGATCGGCTCCTGTTCCCAGGCCCGCAGTGCGTCGAGGCCGCGCTGGGGGATGACCCACGGCTGGCGCACCAGTTCGGTGTCGCGTCCAAGGATCAGGTCGGCCAGCGTGCGGCCTCCCAGGTTGCTGGCGCCAACGCCCTCCCCGCCATAGCCGCCAGACAAGGCAATGCCATTGGCCCGGTCGCAAAGCATGTGCGGCTGGAAATGCCGGGACATGCCCAGGTTGCCGCCCCAGGAATGGGTGATCTGCACGTTCTTCAACTGCGGGAACAGTTCGCCGAACAGGTAGCGCCGCAGCTGTATTTCGTCAGTGGTCAGGTCGAAGTCGTGGCGCAGCTTGCCGGCAAACTGGTACCCGCCTCGGGCGCCAAAGATCAATCGGTTGTCTGCGGTGCGCTGACCGTAGGTGACCTGGCGACTGGCCTCGCTGAACGCCTGGCCGCGGCTCAGGCCGATTTCGTCCCAGGTAGCCGCCGACAAGGGCTCGGTCGCGACGATCAGGCTCTGCACCGGCATCTGATAACGCCCCAATGGCGGCAGCGTGACCGAGTAGCCTTCTACCGCCGGCACCACCCAGCGACTGCGCACCGAAGCTTTCGCCGTGCGCAGGCTGCCGGACTGCCAATGGGTGACCGGGCTGTTTTCGTAGATTCTGACGCCCAGGCGCTCCACCGCCCGGGCCAGCCCCCGTACCAGCCTGGCCGGGTGAATGGTTGCCACGTGCGGCGCGTAGATACCGCCGTAGGGTTTGGCGACGCGGATCTGTTGCGCCAGTTGCTCCGGGGTCAGCCAGCGATAGTGGCTGTCGTTGAGGCCCTGGCGGTGCAGATCGTCCAGGTAGTGACGCAGGCTGGCCTCCTGCTCCGGATAGCGTGCGGCGCAATACAGCACCCCGCCTTTACGGTAATCGCAGTCGATCCCCTCGCGTTCGAGGACAATCTCCACTTCATCCGGAATGCTGTGCAACAAATCGTAGGAGGCACGGCGTTCTTCGGCCGACAGCTTGGCCAGCAGGCGATCTTCACCCAGCAAATTGCCCATCAGCCAGCCACCATTGCGCCCCGACGCGCCGAAACCGGCGGTTTGCGCTTCTACGATGGCAATGTTCAGGTCAGGTTTGTGTTGCTTGAGGTAGTACGCGGTCCAGAGCCCGGTGTAGCCCGCGCCGATGATCGCCACGTCGACATCAAGATCCCGCTCCAGCGCCGGACGCGCCAACAGCGGCTCGTCGAGCTGGTCCATCCACAAACTGATAGTGCGCCACGCCGGCATGCAAGACTCCGCCACTCAAACTTCGATGGCGTCGATCCTAGTGCGTGGGCTCAGGCGCTGTCTTGCGCGCGTGCACGCAAAGAAATTTGTTTGACGTAGGCCTTGGGTGACTGGCCGGTGTGCTGGCTGAAACAGCTGTAGAACGCCGACAGTGAATTGAATCCGGCAGCGAAGGCCAGTTCATCGATACGCACTGGCGGCGTCGCGGCATCCAGCGCTGCAAGCAAATGTTGCAGACGCGCCTGGTTGACGTAACGATAGAAACTCTGGCCCAGCACCTGGTTCAACAGGTAGGAAATCTGGTTGCGGCTGTAACCACACTCCTTCGCCACTCGTTGCAGATCGAGCTCCGGGTCCAGATAAGGCTGTTGACCCTGGAAATACTGCTGCAGGTCATCGGCCATGAAGCTCAATTGGCGCGGCGACAGGCCGAGCCGGCTGACCGCCGGGCGCTGATTGCCGGACGTTTTGCTACCGGGTTGTTCGTGCACCAATGAAGCATATTCATTGACCCGCCAGATCAGCCCGTCCTTGACGGTGATCGCTTCGCTGGCGCGGAACGACACCAGCCCTTCACCGCCGCGCAGGGTGATGCGGTACTGAATGAACGCGGTATTGCCGTCCAGTCGAATGCGGTCGGAATGCTCCAGCGCCTCATCCGGATCCCGGGGCATGCTGCTGCGCACGTAATCGCGCAACTCGGCCAGGCCCATGACCTTGTTCTGGAAGAAATCGTTGTACTGCACTTCAGGGTGATAAAGCGCCATGACGCCGTCCAGATCCCGGTGCTTCCAGCGCAAGTGATAGCGCATGACCGTCTCGCCCGTGACCTGGGTTTGCAGCGGGCCATCATCATCGGCGTGCATTGGACATCTCGACGGAAAAACACCGAGCTTGCCCAACTTCCGTTTTGTCTTCAACGACTAAACCGATGATGGCGGGTGCCCGCAAACGGCCGATATGCGTGAGCTGGATCAAAAAAAACGCCGGCAATCGCCAAACGACCTGAAAACTCCACATTATTTTCACATCCGGATGCTACTTTTAAAAACTGTCACTGGTTGAACCAATGAAGGTTCTTCCCTCCTACCATGAGCTAACGGACGCGCTCGATAATGAAGGCGGGCAACACATGAATAAAGGGTTCAGCAAGGTTACATTTCCAAACGCCTGCCAGCTGATGCGCTGGCATTTTCATCCCATGGGTTTCGAGGCGAGCATGGACGCGCCGGGCAGCATGATTGCCCGTCTTTTTGATCGTGCCACTGGCGAGACCATGATCGCCATTGCCGGTATTCCGTGCGCCACCGTCATGAATGCCGCGGATGTAGAACTGATAATCGAAGCGGTGGAGGATGAACTTGAAGCCTTCGTTCCACCAGAAGCGTTCAGGAGTTATGCCTGAAGGCTGAACGGCCACAAAAAAGCCCACGTCAGATGGGCTTTTTTGTGGGTAAAGAAAAGATCAAAAGATCGCAGCCTTCGGCAGCTCCTACATAAGGTTGCGTTCATTCGTAGGAGCTGCCGAAGGCTGCGATCTTTGCAATTCAGGCCGAGGCCTTGCCTTGTCGATGGTCGACAAAGAACGCCTTGCCCTTGCCGATCCGGTCGGAGGCCTTGGGCATGTTCGCGGCCTGGGTGTCTTGGGCATCGACGTACCAGTAGCAATGGCTGACGGCGCGGGTAATACCGACGTAGGCCAGCCGCAGGATCTCGTCCTTCTGGGCATTGTCGTAGGGTTCGCTGTCACCGGCCTTGCCCAGGCCCGCCATCCGGTAAACCTGATTCTTGTAAGGCGAACTGGTCAGGTGCTGGCAGTCGCCCAGCAAAAACACCGCATCGGCCTGGAGGCCCTTGGCGCTGTGATACGTCAGTTGCTTGAGCCTGCGAGCCTCATACGGCAAGCTAGAATCAGCATTAACTACAGGCTGAATATGCTCTTCTATCAATAACTTATCGCTACTTTTTCGATAAAGCATCAAGATCGAATCTCCCTTTCGGTAATGCTCCATCAGGCGTTGGGCCATGCCCTGGTCATCACGATCGAGGACCTTCACCGGCAACAACGCCTTGGGTTCACCGCTGGCTTTGGCTTTCTTCCCGGCAATGGCCGGTGCTGCACGCACGATGTGCTCGGCGGCATCGATGATGTGCTGGTGGCTGCGGTAGTTGTCGCTGAGCATGACCTTGGTGGTGCTCGGCGACGGGAACTCCTTGTTGAACTCCATGAAGTAGGTCGGCGAACTGCCGCGCCACCCATAAATGGACTGCCAGTCATCGCCCACACAGAGCAGCGAGGAGCGCTGGGCTCCGCGCCCGACGTGCATGGCCGGCCCGCGACTGCGGATCTCTGCCAGGCTGGCCCTGATCCAGGAGACGATCTGCGGCGAGACATCCTGGAATTCGTCGATCATCAGGTGTGACAGCGGCCGCAGCAGTTCATCGCCGAGCAGCTTGAGGTTCTCCGGAGAATGCTCGCTGAACAGGGCGAACATCCGGTTGTAGGTCATGATCGGCGGCTTCTGATCCAGCAAGTGATCGTCCAGCGCCCGCCAGTAAAGGCTCAAGGCTTCGAAGAAGAACCGGTCGGGATCGTCCTTGGCGAAACTCATCTGGCCTACCGCGCTCGGCACATCCAGCCCGAGGTTTTCGATGAACCCGGCGGCGGCGACAAAGCAATCGAGCAGCGGCGCGGAAGCGAGCTCGCCCTTGACCTTGTAATCGAAGCCCGGCCCGGCGCTGGCATCGCCGGCGAGCGAGGCCAAGACACGCTTTGATGATTCGTAACTATCCAGCCATATCAATGGCTTACGACAGAAAGCTTGAAACAGGGTGCGCTTTACTGCCCACTCTGCACGCACCGTCAGCTTGGCGTTCGGTCGCGTGACCTGTGGGTTTTCCCGAGGATCGAACCCCAGCACCACCCAGGCATCCAGGGACGGGATGTAGCCGTGGCAATGGAATGTCGAACCATTGATATCGAACGACTGGCGATTCGGTTCGATGCCCTTGATGGGCCAGGCACCGGCGCGAAACCACAGGTCCTCGATGGCGTCGCACAGTTCCTCATCACGTTTGGCCGCCAGTTCGGTAACGCCCATGCGTTTCTGCACATCCGGGTGATCGCGCTCCAGCTCCTTGAGTTGCAGGGCATGCCGGGACAATGGCTTGATCAGCCCGCGAAAACGCTCATCGTCACTGTGCAGCCGGTGATAGCAGGCGTTGAGCTGCTGGCGTTGAGCGTCGTTGATGCGCAGATCGAACGGATTGCTGTCGACCTCCTCATCACCCTGTGCGGCCCGCAGGTTGAGGTTTTCAAAAGCCTGCAAACGCTCGAAGCCCGGAAGGCTGCGCACCATCGGCAGGATTCGCGAGTGAAAGGTACGCACCAGATCCCGCGCCTCCTTGAAACTGATCGCACGGCCCCAGAGCGCAAACAGTTCGATCAGCTTGTTGATGAAGTCCTTGCGCGACTCACGGGTGAAGGTCACCACCGTCATCGAGCTCAGTTCAAAGCCCAGGTAATGGGTCAACAGCAAGATACGCAGCACCAGGGTGGTGGATTTGCCTGCACCGGCACCCGCGATCACCGAAGTGGACGGGGTATCGCTGAAGATCATTTTCCACTGTGCGGCGCTGGGTTGGGCATGGGCCGGCAACAAGCGGGCGACATCGGCCTTCATGCGCTTCTTCAACTCGGCGCTCAATGGCAGGCGCCAATCGTCGAACAGCAGGTCATCGACATTCGGCGGTCGGTGTTCAGTGCAGCGCGAGTCGCGGATCAGCAGGACCTGCCGCCCCTCCTCCAGCCCTTCGAGCTTGCCTTCCTTGTAGCCGTAATCGACCCCGGCGCTGTGACCGCTGCGAAAACCGTCGGCCTGGCCATGCAACCACGACGCACGATGCTGTGCGTGCAGGCGGGTCAGGCTGTAGCCGAAGAATCGGGCTAGCAATCGCTTGATCAGCGGCATCTCGGCCAGGGGGCGAAGTTCAGGAGGAAGATCGGGGGTGTGTTGCGGCACGCGGACTGACTCCAGGGTGTGAGGCTGTTGAGCGCTATGGTGTCTGCATTTGCCGTCGAGTTCTAGTCAATTGCTTATGACTCATTGGCTTATGCGATGAAGTGAAAGCTGGATGAGAAACTTTCGAGCTCGTTTTATATCAATCCATTCGATGGGAATGCTGCGTTTTTTACGCTTTTTATCGATTGTTGCCTGTTGGATGATGGCCGTCATCACTCACCGGTCTCGCTTCGTGGCCCAGGCGCATCGCCCCATGACGAACCTTTTCTGGAGACGATCATGCTTGAACTCAGACCTTTCAACTCGCTCGGCGGCGCTCACCACGGCTGGTTGGATGCTCACCACCATTTTTCGTTCGCCGAGTACTACGATCCCAAGCGCATGAACTGGGGCAACCTGCGGGTCTGGAACGACGACGTGATTGCTCCCGGCACCGGTTTCCCGCAACACCCGCACCGGGACATGGAAATCATCACCTATGTCCGTGAAGGCGCCATTACCCATCAGGACAACCTTGGCAACAAGGGCCGCACCGAAGCCGGTGACGTCCAGGTCATGAGTGCCGGCACCGGGATCGCCCACAGCGAGTACAACCTGGAAGCGACGCCGACCCGGATTTTCCAGATCTGGATCATCCCGAACGAGTCCGGCCTGGCCCCGTCCTGGGGCGCCAAGCCGTTCCCGAAGGGCAACCGCGAAGGTTTTGTCACCCTGGCCAGCGGCAAGGAAGGCGACGATCAGAGCCTGCGCATCCGCGCCGATGCCCGGCTGGTAGCGGCCAACCTGAAGGCCGGCGAGTCTGCCGAATACCCGCTGGACAAGGGCCGTCGTGCGTACCTGGTGCCGGCCACCGGGGTCATTGAAGTCAATGGCTTGCGTGCACAAGCTCGAGATGGTGTCGCGGTTGCCGATGAGCAAGTGCTGCGGGTGACGGCCATCGAGGACAGCGAGATTGTTCTGGTGGACCTGGCTTGATCTTCTGAGTGCAATCCAAAAAAGGGGCGACCGTATTGGTCGCCCCTTTTTAGTGGCTGCAGCGCCCCCCCTGTGGGAGCGAGCTTGCTCGCTCCCACAGGGTTATATGCAGCTCCAGTAGGACTTACGTCGCTCACTTCGCGGAAATGGCACCATCCACCAGCGTTTGCGCCTCGGCCACCAGTTGCTTGAGGTGGTCGTCGCTGACAAAGCTTTCGGCGTAGATCTTGTAGATGTCTTCCGTGCCCGACGGACGCGCCGCGAACCAGCCGTTCTCGGTCATGACCTTGAGACCGCCAATGGCCTGGTCATTGCCCGGTGCGTGGCTGAGGATGCTCTGGATCGGCTCGCCGGCCAGTTGGGTCGAGGTGACCTGTTGCGGCGACAGTTTGCTCAACAGCGCTTTCTGCTCCGGATTGGCCTTGGCGTCGACCCGTACCGAGAACGGCTCACCCAGTTCGTCGGTCAAGGCACGGTACGCCTGGCTCGGGTCGCGACCGGTGCGGGCCGTCATCTCGGCGGCCAGCAGGGCCGGAATCAAACCGTCCTTGTCGGTGCTCCAGACGCTGCCGTCCTTGCGCAGGAACGAGGCACCGGCGCTTTCTTCGCCGCCGAAACCGAGGGATCCATCGAACAGGCCGTCGGCGAACCATTTGAAACCGACCGGCACTTCGTACAGGCGACGATCCAGGCGCTTGGCCACGCGATCGATCAGGCCGCTGCTGACCACGGTTTTACCCACGGCGGCATCGGCGCGCCATTGCGGACGGTTCTGGAACAGGTAGTTGATGGACACGGCGAGGTAGTTGTTCGGCGCCAGCAAACCACCGGACGGCGTGACGATGCCATGACGGTCGTGGTCCGGATCGCAGGCAAACGCCACGTCAAAGCGTTCTTTCAGGCCGATCAGGCCTTGCATGGCGTGGCTGGACGATGGGTCCATGCGGATCTGGCCGTCCCAATCGACTGTCATGAAGCGGAAGGTCGGGTCGACTTCTTTGTTCACCACGTCCAGGTCCAGGCGGTAATGCTCGGCAATCGCCGACCAGTAGCGCACCCCCGCACCACCCAACGGATCGACACCCAGGCGCAGCTTGGCATCGCGGATGGCGTCGAAGTCGATCACGTTGATCAGGTCGGCGACATAGGTGTTGAGGAAGTCGTGACGATGGGTGGTGCCGGCCTTCAGTGCCTGCTCGTAGCTGATGCGCTTGACGCCAGCGAGCTTGTTGGCCAGCAGTTCGTTGGCCTTGGCTTCGATCCACTTGGTGATGTGGGTATCGGCCGGGCCACCGTTGGTTGGGTTGTACTTGTAGCCACCGCTTTGCGGCGGGTTGTGGGACGGCGTGATGACAATGCCGTCCGCCAGGCCGCTGGTGCGACCGCGGTTGTAGCAGAGAATCGCATGGGAAATGGCCGGGGTCGGCGTGTACTCGTCACCTTCGGCGATCATCACGGTCACGCCGTTGGCGGCCAGCACTTCGAGGGCACTGGCGCCGGCCGGCGTGGACAACGCGTGGGTGTCGATACCGACAAACAGCGGGCCATCGATGCCTTGAGCTTCGCGGTACAGGCAAATCGCCTGGCTGATCGCCAGCACGTGCCATTCGTTGAAACTCAAGTCAAACGAGCTGCCCCGGTGCCCGGACGTGCCAAAGGCAACGCGCTGGGTCGAAATCGCGGCATCAGGCTGGCCGGTGTAATAGGCCGTTACCAGTCGCGGGATGTCGACCAACAATTGTGCCGGTGCCGGTTTACCCGCAAAAGGACTGAGTGTCATGCAAAACCTCTGGAATAGAGTGGTTCAGGAATTGGGTCGCAGTTTACTGGCAGTTTGACCGCAACGCGATGGGATCGATCCAACGCAGTGGAGGTTGTTATTTTTTGTCTCACTCACTCGATTGATTCCAGGCGCAGCGCATCCCCCAGCAATCCCAGTGCCGCCGCCAGGTTGTAATCGCCGCCGAAGTTATGGCTCAGGCGCAAATGCTGTCCGTGCAGACCGTGGAGGCTGAACAGCTCGCCCGGCGCAATGACCACTTGATGGGCCAGCAGGCGCTGGAACACTCGACGGACATTGACCCGTCGCAACGAGCGCACCCAGACCGTTGCACCACCTTGCGGCTCGACGAAATGCAAGGCATCACCCAATCGTTCCTGCAACAACAGGGTCATTTGACTCTTGCGCTCCTTGAGCAGCCGGCGCAGCACCAGCAGGTGTTGATCGATGCGACCGCTGCTGTACAAGCGGGCGATGGCTTTCTGGCGAATCGGCGAGAGACGGAAGGAACGCAGCAGAAAATGCCGTTGCAGTTCAGCGCTCAAATGCCTTGAAAGCAGATAACCATAGGGCGCCTCAGGCCCGATGATTTTCTCGAACGTGGAAAACACCATCAGCCTTTCGGGGTCCAGCAAGTCTCGAAAGCGCACGGCGTTCAGGTCGAATCCGAGTTCGCCACAACAGTCGTTTTCCAGCACCCAGCTGCCATGCGCGGCCAACAGCCGGGCAATGGCCTGCCTGTTTTCGTCAGGCGCCAGGCTGCCACGGGGCATGTTCAGGGCCGATGACAGCAGCACCAGCCTTACCGGCTCGGTATCGAGCAGCAACTTCAGACGTTGCGGATCGAGGCCGCCATCGGCTTGCACAGGCAACTCGATCACCCGCACGCAGGCGGCTTGAAACAAGCGCAGGATCGTCCAGTCGCACGGCGATTCGACCACCACCGTGGCGTCTTTCAAGCCCAGCACAGCGATCAGGATTTCCAGTACACCGCGCAGGTCGGCGCCGATGTAGACATCGTCGGCGTGCCAGTAACGCATGGGAGACGTGGTGTAGCGTGCTGCCAGGGCGGTGCGCAATTCAAGTTCGCCACAGGGCTGCGAAGGCGACTGCGGCTGGCGGGGATACTGGCGCAGCAACTCTCGCTCCAGCAGCAGCAAAGGACTGTCCAGCGGTTGCAGCAACGCCGGTTCATCGGTGCTCAGGACCAGCATTCCCGGGCGCCTGGCATTGACGTAGACCGCTTCCAGCAAATCGCTGCCGCTGTCCTGCAGGTTGATCGAGGACACCGGCAACGCGTAGTAGCCGGACTTGGCCACCGAATAGACCCGCCCTTCTTTCTCCAGCAGCGAATAGGCGTACTGAATGGTCGAGATCGACACATTGAGACGCTCCGCCAGGTGCCGCAGCGACGGCAGGCGGATGCGCGAATCCCCTTCAGACTCGTTGATCAGGCTGACCAGGTATCGATACACCGCCTGATAGGCGAAATCCGTTTCTCGTGGACCTTTCATGGGCGAAAGCCAACCGCACTGGCTGAAAATCCACCCACGTTCAGTGGCCCGCTGACCATTCATCCTCCAGCGTGATGCCAGCATCAGGATCGTCCGGCGTATTTTGCGACGCGGCCCTTTGTATGATTGCTTCAGGCCCCCTGCCATCGCCTGTGGGCGTCCACTCCATGCGGTAAAGCTGGCCGATCAGGCTGACGGGCAATCCGCTGACATCAGTCATCCATTGCATGATCTGTTCGGCGACCGGGTGCCCCTGCATGGCCTTGTGCAGCTCGGGCATGGCCACCAGCATGCCCGGATGGCACTGACGCAGAAAACGCTCGAGCCCCGCACCTTTTTCGATAAAGGGCGCAAACAGCAGGCACACCAGTTGTGCTTCGCTCAGTCCGAGGTTCTTTTGTGCCTCGGCCGCCGCCCGGGCGCGCAGTTCGGTCATTGTCGCCGGATTGCCGAATTGCTCGATGGCCTGCTCGCACAAGCGCTCGGGCAAGCGCTTGCGACGCATCATCACCAAGGCACGTTGCAGGTATTGCGCAATGCCGGACTCGTAGTTACGGCCCTGCACGAAGCACGCTTGCAACCCCCTGACGTGCGCCGAGATCGACGGGCTGACGAATTCGTTGTCGCTGATCTGCGCGGACAGTTCGTCTGGCTGGAAGCCGAGAAATTCAGTCAGCAACGGCCAGCGCTCTTCCAGGTTGCTGACCAGCAAGTCGTGAATGTCGATGCAGGCCGTACGACGACAGGTCTCGAAACGCTCTTGCGGGCGCCACGGGGCCTGGCCGTAATCGGCGTAGAACCGGTGATAACAGTCGCTGCCCAGTTCATCGAGCAATGCATACAACCCCGCATAACCGGCCTCGCCCGTATGCGAAGGCTGGAGACCTGCCTTGGTGGCGGCACGTTTCAAACCCTCGATGAACTGCTTCTGCTGACGCGGCGTGTCACTGATGAGCAAGGCATCGACACCAGCGTCCCAGCGGGCGATTTGTCCGTAGAACTCTCCCGTGGCCAGATAACCGTCATCCCACAGGTCGAACCCGTCGCGCCATTCCCGCCGATGGCCGATCATCAACAGATTCAGGCGGCTGGACTCGCGACCGGCGTCGGAGATCGGCGTCAGGTGGTTGAACGGCAACACCTCCCGATCATCGACCATCAACACCTCGACCCGGGGATCGTCATAGACAAACAATGCGCTGTTGGTCCGGTGCATGTTTTCCACGGCCGCGCCGCTTGCCCCGTTCAACCGTAACGAGGCGATGCGCAACTGGAATGTCGCTGGCGTGCGGGTGGCGATGGTCAACTGCGCAGCACGCAACAGTGCCAGGGTGTAGCAGTTGTCTCGGGCCCCGGACTGGATCGCCAATACCTTGTAATCGCCAATGCGCTCCATGCCCCCGGCCGCGACTGCCAGGCGCTGAATCAACAATTGCAATGCAGTGCGTTCGGCACGGGAGAAAAAACCCAGCAATCGCTGCAGCACTTGTTGATAGACATAGTTCATCGCTTGGTCATGGATGCTGGTCATCTTTATTTACCTGATACTCGTAAGTTCAATATCGTGCAGACAGCAAATCCCGTTGGACTGTCGGCGCGAATGGAGTCATGGACTTTATTGCCAAATGCTAACACTTGAATTTTCTTGAAATCATTTGAAACGATCGCAATACCCCCTCGTTTTAACGACAAAGGCGAGGCTAGAGCGCCCGACTGGCAAGGGTTTGCTCGTTTTAAACCGGAGTCCTAGGAAATGTCCGACAAAGTCCCACAGACACTTAATACAAGAAATAAGGAAGGAAGTTGTCGCTGTCTTTTTGGCAACTAAACAACAACCAACCAATTTGGAGATTTGCACCGATAGCGCACAGTGAAAAGTTGCAGCCTGACAGCCAGCCATGACTCATTCCTTGAGATGAAAGTAATCATTCAATTATCAGGGCTTAGTGGCTGATTAGAAGCTACAGATTACGGGCAAAAACCAGTTCAGTTGCTGGACCGGTCTGCGGATCGACGGATTGCGGGGGGCAGAAACGAAAGAGTCCGTGCGGGCACGGACTCTTGGACAGGCTCTTGAACAAGTATTACGCCGGTTCGACCTGCAGCGCGACCCGTTCGCGACACGGGCATTCGTCCATGTAGCGGTGTGCTTCGACAAACTCGGCAAACGGGAAGACCCGGGTCTTGAGCGGCAGCAGAACGCGGTCGGCGGTCAGCTGATTGATGTCGCGCAAGGCACGTTGCAGTGCGGCCTGGTCCTGGGTGATGCCCAGTTCCGGCTTGCCCGTGAAGTTGCCGATGCAGTGCACGAAGAACTGAATGTTCTTCTGGAACGCTGCACAGGCCGGGAAAGGCGTCTGGTTGCCACCTTGCAGGCCGTACAGCACCAGGCTGCCGCGAGGTGCCAGCACATCGCCCAGCAACGACATCTGCGGACCGCCCAAACCATCGAACACCACGTCCACGCCGCGGTTATCGGTGATCTTGTTGATCCGCATCAGCAGATCTTCTTCCTCGGTGACGATCACTTTCTCGGCACCCAGCGACAGCAGGTATTCACGTTCCTCCTCGGTCTTGGTCGCGGCGATCACTCGAACACCCAAGGCCTTGCCCAGCTGTACGAACGAAGGTCCGGCGCAATGACTCGCGTCAGTCACCAGGGCAAACTGCCCGGGTTTGACCCGAGCCAGATCGGCATAGGCGAAATAGGCAATCAACAACGGCGTGTAGTGCACGCTGGCTTCAATCGGGCTGAGCACATCCGGATAACGGGTGACCGCCGAGCGTGGCAGAACGATCAGCTCACCGTAGACCGGGTAGTCGTTCGGGCTTTGGGCCGGGAAGCTGGCGACCTTGTCACCGACTTCCAGGTCATCGACGCCATCACCGACAGCGGTGACGATACCGGCCATCTCCTGGCCAAGGCCCGAAGGCAGACGGGCATGGGACGGGGCCAGGTTCTGGCGCCAGAGAGTGTCATACCAGCTGATGCCGATCGCTTCGACGCGCACCTGCACTTCGCCCGGTGCAGGCTGAGCCGTCGCATGCTCTTCGCATTTGAGCACCTCGGCTGGACCAAACTTGTGAAAACGGATCGTGCGGGACATCGCAAACCTCGCCAAATGAACCTCTAATGCCTTGAACTCTAGCTGGGCTTTCAACCCAACACTATCTGTGGCTATTAATAGTCGACATGCCTGTCATTGATTCCGCAGCGGCGGCAACATCGTCAAATGTCGTAAGAAACCGAAGCAGCCCATGTAGGAAAAACTGAATTACCCGGTGCAGAGTACCAGCCTTTCCCCGTAATATTCCTGCTGGCCATTGTTCTCATATGGCCGCCCACGTCAAGCTTGCTGACTCTGCCAGGACTCCAGATGAATCGTAATGACCTACGTCGTGTCGACCTGAACCTGTTGATCGTTTTCGAAACATTGATGCACGAACGCAGCGTGACCCGTGCTGCGGAAAAACTGTTCCTCGGCCAGCCCGCCATCAGTGCGGCGCTCTCGCGCCTGCGCGGGTTGTTCGATGACCCTTTGTTTGTACGTACCGGCCGCAGCATGGAGCCGTCCGCCAGGGCGGTCGAGATCTTCGCCCTGCTCTCGCCTGCGCTGGATTCGATTTCCACCGCCGTCAGCCGTGCGGCCGAGTTCGATCCTGCCACAAGTACCGCCGTGTTCCGCATCGGCCTTTCGGACGACGTCGAGTTCGCCTTGCTGCCCATGCTGCTCAAGCGCCTGCGTGCCGAATCGCCGGGGATTGTGCTGGTGGTGCGCCGCGTCAACTACATCCTGATGCCGGGGTTGCTGGCATCCGGCGAGATCTCCATCGGTGTCAGTTACACCACCGACCTGCCGGCCAACGCCAAGCGCAAGGTACTACGCCGCAGCCAGCCGAAGCTGTTGCGCGCCGACACCGTGCCGGGGCCGTTGAGCCTGGATGATTACTGCGCTCGCCCCCATGCACTGGTGTCGTTCGCCGGCGACCTCAGCGGCTTCATCGATGAAGAACTGGAAAAGCTCGGGCGCAAACGGCATGTGGTACTCGCCGTGCCGCAGTTCAACGGGTTGAGTACCCTGCTCGCTGGCACTGACATCGTGGCTACGGTGCCGGACTACACAGCTGATGCACTGACCGCCGCCGGCGGTGTTCGGGCCGAAGATCCGCCATTGCCGGTGCGCAGCTTTGAACTACACATGGCCTGGCGCGGATCGCAGGATAATGATCCGGGTGAACGCTGGTTGCGCTCGCGGATCCAGATGTTTTTCGGGGATCCGGATAGCCTCTGAGAAGGATTGGCTGCCTGATCGGCTATGCAGCGGGCAATCCTTCCAGCGTAAAACCATGGCAAACGGTGAAGTGGGCGCGGCGCAGGCCTGAATGAAAACGGGTGCACCGACGTCGAACCGGGGAAGATCAGCAAAAGAATTTCGTATACCCTAGCGCTATCTCACTCCAAATGACCGCCGCCGTGAACCTACCCAAACTCAACGCACCCGACCTTGGTAACACGCCTTCGACTTCGGAAATCATCACCCGTCATCTGCGGGATGCGATTGTCGCCGGGCATTTTGCCGAGGATGAGCCGATCCGCCAGGACGACATCGCCCGCCAGTTCAATGTCAGCAAGATCCCGGTGCGCGAAGCCCTCAAGCGGCTGGAGGCCGAAGGGTTGGTGATGTTCCAGCGCAATCGCGGGGCGATGGTCACGCGGGTTTCCGATGCGGAACTGGCGCAGATGTTCGAAGTGCGGATGTTGCTGGAGGACAAGATTCTGCGCCTGGCCATTCCGAACATGACCGAAGAGACCTTCGCCCGTGCCGAGCGCATCTGTCAGGAGTTCATCGGCGAGGACGACGTGGGGCGCTGGGCCGAGCTCAACTGGGAGCTGCATTCCTGCCTGTACGAGCCGGCGCAGCGACCGTTTCTGGTAAGTCTGATCCGTTCGGTCAACGACAAGCTGGAGCGTTATCTACGCATGCAGATGAGCTTGTCGGCCGGTAAGGAACGGGCCGATCACGAACACCGCGAGATCCTGGCGGCCTGCCGCGCCGGGGATGTGGACCTGGCAGTGAAGCTTCTGGACGAGCACATTGCCGGCGTCTGCACGACCCTGTTCGAGCACCTGCCCCACACCCACTGACCGCTGCGGATGCTGTGCCGATTTCGTCATCGACACAGACTAAATCCATCAAGCCGACACCCCGCCGCACGGGCCACTCTTGCGTTCACTCAACCGAATGGACGTGGCCCTCCCATGAAACGCATCTCTGTGATCGACTCCCACACCGGCGGCGAACCGACCCGCCTGGTGACCGCCGGCTTTCCTGACCTGGGCACTGGCAGCATGGCCGAACGGCGCAAGGTATTAGCCGAACAGCATGACCAATGGCGCGCCGCCTGTATGCTGGAACCACGGGGCAGTGACGTACTGGTGGGCGCCCTGCTCTGCACGCCGGTGGACCCTGGCGCCTGTGCCGGGGTGATTTTCTTCAACAACACCGGTTATCTGGGCATGTGCGGCCACGGCACCATCGGCCTGGTGGCGTCGTTGGCGCACTTGGGCAAGATCGGCCCCGGCGTGCACAGCATCGAAACGCCGGTGGGCACGGTGCAGGCAACCCTGCACGAAGACCATTCGGTGAGCGTGCGCAACGTGCCGGCCTACCGTTATCGCAAGGCGCTGGCGGTGCAGGTGCCGGGCATCGGCCAAGTGGTCGGTGATATCGCTTGGGGCGGCAACTGGTTTTTCCTGATCGCTGAGCATGGCCTGCGGGTGGCCGGCGACAACCTCGAAGCGCTGACCGCTTACACCTTCGCCGTGCAGCAAGCACTGCAAGCCCAAGGCATTCGCGGTGAAGACGGCGGCTTGATCGATCACGTCGAGTTGTTCGCCGATGACGATCACGCCGACAGCCGCAACTTCGTGCTCTGCCCCGGCAAAGCCTATGACCGTTCGCCATGCGGCACCGGCACCAGTGCCAAACTGGCATGCCTGGCGGCCGACGACAAGTTGCAACCGGGGCAGATCTGGCGCCAGGCCAGCGTCATCGGCAGCGAGTTCGAGGGTTCCTACGAACTGCAGGGTGAGCGCATCGTGCCGACCATTCGTGGTCGCGCGTTCATCAGTGCCGAGGCGAGCCTGATCATCGAACAGGACGACCCGTTCGCCTGGGGCATTCGTCCATGAACGAGGGCCAGGTGGCCGATGTGATCGTGATCGGCGCCGGCATTATCGGCGCCGCCTGTGCCCAGGCGCTGGCCCGTCGCGGCTTGCAGGTGCTGGTGCTGGACGCCGGCCTGCACGGCGCCACCGCCGCCGGCATGGGCCACTTGCTGGTACTCGACGACAACCCCGCCGAACTGGCCCTGAGTCAATATTCGTTGCAGCGCTGGCGCGAACTGGGCGCGGACCTGCCCGACAGCTGTGCCTACCGCTGCAACGGCACGCTGTGGCTGGCGGCGAATGCCGAAGAAATGGCGGTGGCCCACAGAAAATTCCTGAACCTGCAAGCCCAGGGCGTGGCTTGCGAACTGATCGGCGCCAGTGCCCTGCGCCAGCGCGAACCGGAACTGAGCGAAGGACTGGAAGGCGGCTTGCTGATCAATGGCGACGGCATTCTATACGCCCCGGCGACGGCCAGATGGATGCTCGAAACACCGAACATCCGCCAGCGCCGGGCACGGGTCAGTGCGGTCGATGGCAACCGCGTCTGCCTCGATGATGGTCACTGGTTGAGTGCCGATGCCGTGGTGTTGGCCAACGGTGTTCAAGCCAGCGAGCTGTGCCCGGAATTGCCCATCGAACCGAAAAAAGGCCACTTGCTGATCACTGACCGCTACCCCGGCAGCGTTACCCATACGCTGGTGGAACTGGGTTACGTCACCAGTGCCCACAACGCCACGGGGCCGTCGACCGCCTGCAATATCCAGCCGCGCCCCACCGGGCAACTGTTCATCGGCGCCTCGCGGCAATTCGGCACCACCGACCCGCAGGTCGAAGGCTGGATGGTCGCGAAAATGCTCAAGCGTGCCGCCGAGTACATGCCGGGGCTGGCCCGGCTCAATGGCATCCGTGCCTGGACCGGTTTGCGCGCCGCCAGCCCCGACGGCTTGCCGCTGGTGGGCCAGCATCCACAACGTCAAGGCTTGTGGCTGGCAGTCGGTCACGAAGGTCTGGGCGTAACCACCGCCCCCGGCACCGCCGATTTACTGGTGGCGCAACTGTTCAACGAAACCCCGCCACTGGCCGCAGAACCTTATCTGCCCCAGCGTTTTCTTGGAGAACCGGTCTATGCCTGAATTGTTGCTGGACGGCCACGCCCTGAAAGTCGCCGAAGGCACCAGCGTCGCCGCGGCCCTGGCGTTGGCCAGTGACGGCTGCACGCGCACCTCAGTCAGCGGTCAGCGCCGTGCGCCGCTGTGCGGCATGGGCATTTGCCAGGAATGCCGGGTGACCATCGATGGCCGGCGTCGCCTGGCTTGCCAGACCCTGTGCCGTGACGGCATGCAGGTGGAGACTCGCCCATGAATGAATACGCTGATCTGTTGATCATTGGCGCTGGCCCTGCCGGGATGAGCGCCGCCCTTGCCGCCGCCCCCAGCGGCGCCCGCATTGTCATGCTCGACGACAACCCGCTGCCGGGCGGGCAAATCTGGCGCGACGGACCTCAAGCCAACGTGCCCGGTCAGGCCCGGCGCCTGCGCGAGCGTCTGGCGTCGTGCAACAACATCCGCCATCACGCCGGTACTCGGGTGATCGCCGACCCCGGCGCGAAACAACTGCTGGTGGAAGATGACGACCATGGCTGGTTGATCGGCTACGACAAACTGATTCTGTGCACCGGCGCCCGTGAATTGCTGCTGCCCTTCCCCGGCTGGACCCTGCCGGGAGTCACCGGTGCGGGTGGTTTGCAGGCGCTGATCAAGGCCGGTTTGCCGGTGCAGAACGAGCGCGTGGTGATCGCCGGCAGCGGCCCGCTGTTACTGGCCAGTGCCGCCACCGCCAAACAGCATGGCGCGCATGTGCAACGCATCGCCGAACAAGCCAGCCGCAGCGCCGTCGCCGGTTTCGCCGCGCAACTGCCGCGCTGGCCCGGCAAATGGCTGCAATCGTTCAGCCTGTTCGACCACCACTACCGCACCGCCACCCACGTATTGGCGGCGCTTGGCACCGACCGAGTGGAAGGCGTGCGCCTGCAACAACAAGGCAACATCGTCGAACTGGAATGTGATCGGCTGGCCTGTGGTTTCGGGTTGATTCCGAATATCCAGTTGGGTCAGGCACTGGGTTGTACCATCGAAAATCAAGCCATCGCGGTGGATGCCTGGCAGGCCAGCAACCGCGCCGATCATTATGCGGCGGGCGAATGCACAGGGTTCGGCGGCAGTGAGCTGGCCTTGGTGGAAGGTGCGATTGCCGGCCACGCTGCGGTCGGCAATCTGGAAGCCGCCAGGCAATTGTGGCCGCGCCGGGCGCGCTGGCAGGGTTTCGCCAAGGCGCTGAACAGCGCGTTCGCCCTCGACCCGCGACTCAAGTCCCTGGCCCAACCCGACACCCTGGTTTGCCGCTGCGAAGACGTGCCCTACGCGGCATTGACCGGTCACTCTGACTGGCGCGAAGCCAAACTCGCCAGTCGCTGCGGCATGGGCGCCTGCCAGGGCCGGGTGTGTGGCGGCGCAGTGCAGCATTTGTTTGGTTGGCAGCCCTCAGCACCGCGCCCACCCTTCAGCCCGGCGCGGATCGAAACCTTGATGTCCCTGGACGATACCCCGCCAGCGTGATGACCACGCCAGGGGTTTCGGCCACGCTGCCGAGTCTCTATGATCCCGGGGGTCACCCTCAGACCCCCAGCGCCATGTATCCCTCGCTCACCACCTTTAAACCTTGCGATCTGCCGACACTGCTGAACAGCCTTCAGCCCATCGCGCCGTTGCTCGATACCCTGTCGGACGTGGTGTTTTTCATCAAGGACTGCGAGGCCCGCTACGCCTTCGTCAACCAGACCCTGGCCCGGCGTTGTGGTTTCAAACACAGGGACGAGCTGCTGGGGCGCACCGCCGAAATGGTCTTCCCGGAACGCTTCGGTCCGCTGTACACCGAGCAGGATCGGCGAGTGCTGTCCAGCGGTCGCGAACTGGCCGATCAGCTGGAGCTGCATTTGTATTATGGCAATCAGCCGATCTGGTGCCTGACCCACAAACTCGCCTTGAAGGATGAACAGGGTCGAATCGTGGGCCTGGCCGGTATTTCCCGCGACCTGCAATCGCCGCAGTCGAACCATCCGGCGTTCCAGAAACTCGCCGCCGTGGATGCCCATATCCGCCGCCACTTCGCCCGCTCCATCAGCCTCGCCGAACTGACCGCCATCGCTGGCTATTCCGTGGCGCAATTGGAGCGGCACTGCAAACGGGTGTTCCAGCTCACCCCACGGCAAATGATTCACAAGGCGCGCCTGGAAGAAGGTTCGCGGTTGTTACTGCACACCGAGTTGCCGATTACCGAGATTGCCTTGCGCTGTGGTTACACCGACCACAGTGCCTTCAGCCGGCAGTTTCGGGCGCTGACCAGTTTGTCGCCGAGTCAGTATCGCGATAATCAGTGTTAGGTTTGGGGGCATATCCGTTGCTGCGGTAACGGCCACTTACGGTTCCGCTTTTACAGCGGGTCACTTTCGAAAAGCGCGAAAGTAACCAAAGCGCTCTGCCCCTGACGTTCGGTGCCTCGCTTAGGCTCGGCATGCCCTCGCTCCGGTCCTGCTCCGTGGGCCCGCCGCCATCGGCCATCCATGGCCGGCGGCGGCTAACCCGGCATCCATGCCGGGTTGCCCACTACGCAGAACCTCCTCTCGGCCTCTCGAGGGGGCGTGTACCACAACAGCAAAAGCGAGGCGGCCTACCGGCCGGCCTGATCGCGATCATCGTCGTGTTTCTTCCGCAGGAATTGGCGTATGTCCGTTAATAGCATCTGTAAGCGGTCGGTGTAGGAGCTGGCGAAGCCTGCGATCTTTTGATCTTCAGCGATCGTTCTGACATCGGTGGTTCAAGGCCGCACACAGCATTGACCAGTGTTCCTTAAAGGGGCGCCCGCAGCTACCGCTGCTCCCATATGTAACACCTCCCCCCAATACCTTGGCCTCACCGCATCTCGGGTTGCACCGCTACAAAACCTCTACGCCAAGGCCTGACAACTAATTCACCCCTCGGACTGGAAATAGGCACGCTGATTGCTATTGTTAATATCGTATACGAAATCACCAATACGATATTCAACAGCACTTCACATCAACGAGGCCTCTATGAAAAACCCCGCATTTGCCGTAGCCCTCAGCGCTGTTCTCAGTACCTCCTTTATCGCCACTGCCCAGGCCGACAAGCTCGACGACATCATCGGTTCGGGCAAGCTGCGCTGCGCAGTGACCCTGGACTTCCCGCCCATGGGCTTTCGCGATGCCAGCAACTCGCCGGCCGGCTTCGATGTGGACTATTGCCGCGACCTGGCGAAGATCCTCGGGGTCGAGGCCGAAGTGGTGGAAACGCCGTTCCCGGATCGCATTCCGGCACTGGTCTCCGGGCGGGCTGACGTGATCGTCGCGTCCACCTCCGACACCCTCGAACGCGCCAAGACCGTTGGCCTCACCGTGCCCTACTTTGCCTTCCAGATGGTGGTGCTGACCCGCGACGACACCGGCATCAACGGCTTCGACGACCTCAAGGGCAAACCAGTGGGCAACACCAGCGGCACCTATGAGGCCATCGCCCTGGAGAAAGACGTGAAGAACTGGGGCTCGGGCAGTTTCCGAGCCTACCAGTCGCAGAGCGATACCCTGCTAGCCGTCGCCCAAGGCCACATCGATGCCACCGTGGTCACCAACACCGTGGCCGCCGCCACCCTCAAGTCGGGCAAATACAAAAACCTGAAAGTCGCCGGTAACGCCCCGTACGTCATCGACTACGTGTCCCTGGGTGCCAAGCGCAGCGAGTTCGGCCTGCTCAACTACCTCAACCTGTTCGTCAACCAACAGGTGCGTACCGGTCGCTACAAGGAGCTGTTCGTTAAATGGGTCGGCACCGAGATCCCGCCGACCAACCTGACCGTGCCTCAGGTCTACTACTGAGATGTCCGGCATGCCTAGGCCAATGTCTCTGACCGGGCGCAGCCTGGTGGCGGGTGCCGCGCAAGGCGCCCTGCTGTTCGCCGATGTCGGCTTGAGTTTCTGGGGCGGAGTCGATCCCTGCACGGGTGAAGTCATCGACCGCCATCACCCGCTCAGCGGCCAACACCTGGCCGGCCGCGTGCTGGCGATTCCCAGTGGTCGCGGCTCGTGCACCGGCAGCAGTGTGTTGATGGAACTGATCAGCAACGGCCATGCACCGGCGGCATTGGTGCTGGCCGAAGCCGACGAGATCCTGACCTTGGGCGTGCTGGTGGCGCAGACCATTTTTGCCCGTTCCCTGCCGGTGCTGTGCATCGGTCGGGAGGCCTTCGCCGCCTTGCGCGGCCAGGCCTTCGCCCGGGTCGAAAATACAACGCTGAGCCTGTTCGTTCACCTGCCGGGCGACGCCTGGCAGGCGCTCGACAGCCCATTACCAAACACTGGCAGCACCGCCTCGATCAGGCTCACCGAGCACGATCGGGCGCTGCTCGATGGCCGGCATGGCAAGGCCGCGCAAATGGCCATGCAGATCGTCCTGCGCATGGCCGAACTGCAGGGTGCCGAGCACTTGGTGGATGTCACTCAAGCACACATCGACGGCTGCATTTACACCGGACCGGCGAGCCTGCGCTTTGCTCGAAAACTGGTGCAATGGGGAGCAAAAGTGCGAGTGCCCACCACCCTCAATTCAATTTCCGTCGACCAGCGCCGTTGGCGCGAACTGGGTATCGACCCGGCACTGGGTGAACCGGCCAGTGCCTTGGGCGATGCCTATATGGCGATGGGTGCACAGCTCAGTTTCACCTGCGCGCCTTACCTGCTCGACACTGCACCGAAGGCTGGCGAGCAAATCGTCTGGGCGGAATCCAACGCAGTGGTCTACGCCAACAGCGTGCTCGGTGCACGCACCCTGAAATACCCGGATTACCTGGACATCAGCATCGCCCTCACCGGTCGCGCCCCGCTGATCGGCTGCCACCTGGACGCGCAACGCAAGGCCCGGTTGCAGATCGAGTTGCCTGCCCTCGGTGAGCTGGACGATGCCTTCTATCCGCTGCTGGGTTACCACATTGGTGCCCTGGCCGGCAGTCGCGTGCCGCTGGTGCTGGGACTGGAAAAACGCAAGCCGAGCCTGGACGACCTCAAAGCCTTTGGCGCGGCCTTCGCCACCACCTCTGCGGCGCCACTGTTCCACATCGCCGGGGTCACCCCGGAGGCCATTGACCCGGCGCAGGTGCTGGATGCGGACACTTCCATTCCCGTGGAAAAAATCCGCCTGAAGGACCTGCTGTCGAGTTGGCGCGAACTCAACAGTGCTCGCGATAACCGGGTGGATGTGGTGTCGCTGGGTAACCCGCACTTTTCCCTCAGCGAGTTCGCTCACCTTGCGCGACTGTGCCGGGGACGACAAAGACACCCGGATGTGGTGCTTGCCATCACCTGCGGCCGTGCCGTGTTGGAGCAGGCCCGCGAGGCCGGGCACATCGCCGTGATCCAAGCTTTTGGCGCGACCCTGGTCACCGACACCTGCTGGTGCATGCTCGGCGAACCCGTAATCCCCCTGGCGGCTAAAAACCTGATGACCAACTCGGGCAAATACGCCCACTACGCACCGGGCCTGGTCGGCCGCAAGGTGCACTTCGCCAGCCTTGCCGAATGCGTCGACGCGGCCTGCACCGCAACGGCCAGCGGACGTTTGCCGGCCTGGTTACAACCTGCTGCCCTACTGGAGAGCCCTGCGCATGTTTGACTACAGCTTCCAATGGCGCGCCGCCCTGCGCGCCCTGCCGGACATGCTTGCCGGTGCCATCGTCACCTTCGAAACCGCCGCGCTGTCGATGATCTTCGGCGTGCTGATCGCCCTGGCCCTGACGGCGATGCGCGAGGCCAAACACCCATTGCTGCGCGGGTTCGGCAACGGTTGGGTATCGATTGCCCGCAACACCCCGTCGCTGTTCCAGATCTACATCCTCTACTTCGGCCTCGGCTCGCTGAACCTGCACGTCAGTTCATGGTTCGCCTTGCTGGCCGGGATCACCTTCAACAATGCCGGGTATCTGGCGGAGAACTTTCGCGGCGGCCTCAAGGCCGTGCCTGACACGCAGGTGCGTGCGGCGCGTTCCCTCGGCATGAGTGCCTTCCAGGCCTACCGCATGATCATCGTCCCGCAACTGCTGCGGATCGTGTTCTACCCGCTGACCAATCAGATGGTCTGGGCGGTGTTGATGACGTCGCTGGGGGTGATCGTCGGGCTAAACAATGACCTGACCGGTGTGACCCAGGAATACAACGTCAAAACCTTCCGCACCTTCGAGTATTTCGCTATCGCAGCGGTGCTGTATTACTTGATTGCCAAGGCGATCGTCGCGGCAGCCCGGCTGATGGCCTGGCGGTTGTTCCGTTACTGAGGAGCTGTCCATGTTTTCCACCGATTTTTCCTCGAATGACCTGATGTTCCTGCTCAACGGTGCGTGGGTCACGATGCAACTGACGTTCTGGTCGATCATTCTCGGCTCCTTTGCCGGGTTGTTCTTCGGCCTGCTGCGGGCCTTGTTGCCACGGGCCAGCCTGCCGTTGGCCTGGGTGCTGGACGTGTTTCGCAGCGTGCCGTTGCTGATCCAGTTCGTGCTGTTCAACTCACTCAAAAGCATCATCGGCTTGAACATCAGCGCCTTTAGCGTCGGCTGCATTGTGTTGGGGGTCTACGCTGCGGCGTACTTCACCGAGATCGTGCGTGCCGGCGTGCTGGCGGTGCCGTTCACCGTGCGCCGGGCCAGCCGTTCGTTGGGGCTGAGCTTCTTGCAGGACTTGCGCTGGATCGTCCTGCCGATGGCCACCCGAGTGGCGTTCCCCGGCTGGCTGAACCTGGTGCTCGGTGTAATGAAAGACACCGCGCTGGTGATGTGGATCGGCATCGTCGAACTGCTGCGCGCCTCGCAAACCATCGTCACCCGCATCCAGGAACCGTTGCTGGTGCTGTGCATCGCGGGCCTTATCTACTACGTCATGAGCCTGGTGGTCGCACGCCTGGGCGCTCGTCTGGAAAGAAGGTGGCAAGAAAATGATTGAGATCGACAACGTACATAAATCCTTCGGCAACCTCGAAGTGGTCAAGGGCGTCAACCTGACGGTGAACAAGGGCGAAGTGGTGTCGATCATCGGCGGCTCCGGCTCCGGCAAATCGACCTTGCTGATGTGCATCAACGGCCTGGAACCGATCCAGAAAGGCAACATCCGCGTTGACGGCGTCGAGGTCCATCACAGCGCCACCGACCTCAATCGCCTGCGGCAGAAAATCGGCATTGTGTTCCAGCAATGGAATGCCTTCCCGCACCTGACGGTGCTGGAAAACGTCATGCTCGCGCCGCGCAAAGTGCTGGGCAAAAGCAAGGCTGAAGCTGAAGAGCTGGCGGTGAAGCAACTGACCCACGTCGGTCTGGGCGACAAGCTCAAGACCTTCCCGGGCAAGTTGTCCGGTGGACAGCAACAACGCATGGCCATCGCCCGCGCCCTGGCCATGTCACCGGACTACATGCTGTTTGACGAAGCCACCTCGGCCCTCGACCCGCAGTTGGTCGGTGAAGTGCTGGACACCATGCGCATGCTCGCCGAAGACGGCATGACCATGGTGTTGGTGACCCACGAAATCCGCTTTGCCCGGGACGTGTCCGACCGTGTGGCGTTCTTCCGCAATGGCCTGGTGCATGAGATTGGTTCGCCGGACCAGGTGATTGGCAATCCGGTGCATGCGGAGACTGCAGAGTTTCTGAAATCAGTGAAATAGCGACTGAGGCCTTCACAGGCGAAACAAGGAGCAAACCATGCGTTCATCAAAAGTCATTCATGTAGTCAGCTGCCACGCCGAAGGCGAAGTCGGCGACGTGATCGTGGGCGGTGTCGCCCCGCCGCCCGGCGCCACCGTGTGGGAACAGTCGCGCTGGATCGCCCGGGACGAAACCCTGCGCAACTTCGTCCTCAACGAACCCCGCGGCGGCGTGTTCCGCCACGTCAACCTGCTGGTCCCGGCCAAGGACCCACGGGCGCAGATGGCCTGGATCATCATGGAACCGGCGGACACCCCGCCGATGTCCGGCTCCAACTCGTTGTGCGTCGCCACCGTATTGCTCGACAGCGGCATCCTGCCCATGACCGAGCCGCAAACCCGCCTGGTGCTGGAAGCGCCCGGCGGCCTGATCGAAGCCGTGGCCGACTGCCGGGATGGCAAGGTGCAACGGGTGGAAGTGAAAAACGTGCCGTCCTTCGCTGATCGACTGGATGCGTGGATTGAAGTCGAAGGCTTCGGCTCGCTGAAGGTTGACACCGCTTATGGTGGCGACAGTTTTGTGATTGCCGATGCCAAAGGCCTGGGTTTCTCCATCCGCCCGGATGAAGCGGCCGATCTGGTAGCGGTCGGGCTGAAAATCACTCGAGCGGCCAACGAACAGCTGGGCTTCGTGCATCCGCTGAATCCCGAGTGGTCGCACATTTCCTTCTGCCAGATCGCCGCGCCGATCGTCCATGAGAACGGCATCGCCACCGGCGCCAATGCGGTGGTGATTCAACCGGGCAAGATCGACCGCTCCCCCACCGGCACTGGTTGCTCGGCGCGCATGGCGGTGTTGCAGGCCAAAGGCTTGATGCAGGTTGGCGAGCGCTTTGTCGGCCGTTCGATTATCGGCTCCGAGTTCCACTGCCGCATTGATTCGTTGACCGAAGTCGCCGGCCGCGCCGCGATTTACCCGTGCATTTCCGGTCGGGCGTGGATCACCGGCACCCATCAATTGCTGCTCGACCCAAGCGATCCGTGGCCACAAGGCTATCGCCTGTCCGACACTTGGCCCGGCGCCTGATCACGCAATCCCTGCCCCCCCAGACCAACGGCCAGTAAAAACCCCTGAAAACCAAAAAAAGCACTAGCCGAGCATTGTCATTTTTAATATCGTATACGAAATACAATTAACAAACCGGAGGCAACAATGAGCAAGCGCATTAACTGGAGTGGCGTCTTCCCAGCGGTGACCACTCAATTCAACGATGACTACTCTATCAACCTGGAAAAAACCCATCAGGTGATTTCCAACGTGATCCGCGACGGCGTGTCGGGCCTGGTGGTCTGCGGCTCGGTGGGTGAAAACACCTCGCTGACCGCCGAAGAGAAAATCGCCGTGACTGAGGTCGCTGTCGATGCCGCCCGTGGTCGCGTACCGGTGATTTGCGGCGTGGCCGAGTTCACCAGCATACAAGCGGCCAAGGTCGCCAATGCCGTACGCCGGGTCGGCGTCGATGGCGTGATGCTGATGCCGGCGCTGGTCTACGGTTCCAAGCCGTTCGAGACCGCCGAGCATTACCGCTACGTGGCGAAAAACGCCGACGTGCCGCTGATGGTCTACAACAACCCGCCTATCTATAAGAACGACGTAACCCCGGACATCCTGATTTCCCTGGCCGACTGCGACAACGTGGTGTGCTTCAAGGATTCTTCCGGCGACACCCGCCGCTTCATCGACGTGCGCAACGAAGTCGGTGACCGTTTCGTGCTGTTCGCCGGCCTCGACGACGTGGTGCTGGAAAGCATCGCCGTGGGTGCCGAAGGTTGGGTCTCGGGCATGTCCAACGTGTTCCCGAAAGAAGGCGAAACCATCTTCCGCCTGGCCAAGGCCGGTCGTTTCGCCGAAGCCATGCCGATCTACGAATGGCTGATGCCGATCCTGCACCTCGATGCCCGTGCCGACCTGGTGCAGTGCATCAAGCTGTGTGAAGCCATCGCCGGTCGCGGCAGCGCCTTGACCCGTCCGCCACGCCTGGCCCTGCCGGAAGCCGACCGCGTATTCGTCGAGCAGATCATGGCCAAGGCCTTGGCTAACCGTCCGGAGTTGCCAGACGTCGGTCTCTGAGTGATTGCCGGGCGGGTCTTTGCGGACCCGGCCCGGCTGCCTGTTTTTGCGCCTCTACAGGAAACGCCAGCATGTCCAATCCTCTACACACGCAAAGCGCAACCACCCCCTCGGGACTCAAACGCGTAGTGGCCGCCGCCATGGCCGGCACCGTTGCCGAGTGGTACGAATTCTTTCTCTACGGCACCGCCTCCGCACTGGTCTTCGGCCAGTTGTTCTTCCGCCAGACTGACAGCCCCATCGACGGCATCATCGCCGCTTTCGCCCTGTACGCCGTCGGCTTTCTCGCTCGACCGTTGGGCGGTCTGGTGTTCGGTCACTACGGTGACAAGTTCGGCCGCAAACGCCTGCTGCAACTGAGCCTGGTGGTGGTCGGCATCACGACTTTCCTGATGGGCTGCCTGCCCGGCTTCGACCAGATCGGCTATGCCGCGCCAGTGTTATTGGTGTTGCTGCGGCTGATCCAGGGCTTTGCCTTTGGTGGCGAATGGGGCGGCGCGATTTTGCTGGTGTCCGAACACTGCCCCGACAATCGCCGAGGCTTCTGGGCCAGTTGGCCGCAAGCCGGGGTGCCGGCCGGTAACCTGGTGGCTACGGTCGCCCTGCTGCTGTTGTCATCGAATCTGTCGGAAGAACAATTCCTCGCTTGGGGCTGGCGCGTGGCGTTCTGGTTCTCGGCGGTGGTGGTGCTGATCGGTTACTGGATTCGCACCAGCGTCGATGACGCGCCGATCTTCAAAGAAGCCCAGGCCCGTCAGGCACAGACCAAGCAGCAACAGCTGGGCGTGGTCGAAGTGCTGCGTCATCACTGGCGCGCCGTGCTGGTGGGGATCGGTGCACGCTTTGCCGAGAACATCCTCTATTACACCGTGGTCACCTTTTCGATCACCTACCTGAAACTGGTGGTGCACAAGGACACTTCGGAAATTCTGCTGCTGATGTTCGGCGCGCACTTGGTGCACTTCTTCCTGATTCCGTTGATGGGGTATTTGTCGGACATCGTCGGGCGCAAGCCGGTCTACCTGACCGGCGCGGTGCTCACAGCGTTCTGGGGTTTCATCGGTTTCCCGATGATGGACACCGGCAACAACTGGCTGATCATGGCCGCCATTACCCTGGGCCTGGCCATCGAGTCGATGACTTATGCGCCTTACTCGGCGCTGATGGCTGAACTGTTCCCGACCCACGTACGCTACACCGCTCTGTCCCTGTGCTACCAGGTGGCGCCGATCTTCGCCGGTTCCCTGGCACCGCTGATCGCCATCACCTTGCTCAACAAGTACCACAGCTCGACTCCGATCGCCTGGTATCTGGTGGGCGCCGCGCTGATTTCCGTGGTGGCTGTCGGCCTGACCCGCGAGACCCGTGGCAAGTCATTGCGCCAGGTGGATGCCGAGTCGGCGGCGCGGGTTGCTGGCGTGGACGCAGCCGTGCCAGCCACCCCACGCCGGGGTGATTCGTTGGCTTGAGTGCCTCAAAAGATCGCAGCCTTCGGCAGCTCCTACAGAAATGGTGTCCATCCGTTAATGCCGGGTGAATACGGTCAGTGTAGGAGCTGCCGAAGGCTGCGATCTTTTGCCCTTTATCTTTCCAGACCGGAGATTTTCAATGCTCGAAATCCTTGGCCACAACCACATCGGCGGAGCGCGCAGCGCCGTCGGCGGCATCATCCTGAACAGCCATGACGCCAGCACCGGCGAAGCACTGCCCTACTCTTTCGTGCAAGCCACCGCCCAAGAAGTCGACGCGGCCGTCCAGGCCGCTGCGGTCGCCTATCCAGCCTTTCGTAATTTGCCGGCGACGCGCCGGGCGCAATTCCTTGAAGCCATCGCCGCGCAACTGGATGCCCTGGATGACGAGTTCGTTGCCCTGGTGACCCGTGAGACCGCCCTGCCCAGCGCCCGGATTCAGGGCGAGCGCGGGCGCACCAGCGGCCAGATGCGTCTGTTCGCTCAGGTCCTGCGTCGGGGCGATTTCTATGGCGCGCGCATCGACCGTGCCCTGCCGGAGCGTCAGCCGCTGCCACGGGTTGACCTGCGTCAGTACCGGATCGGCGTCGGCCCGGTGGCAGTGTTCGGCGCCAGCAATTTTCCGTTGGCCTTTTCGACTGCTGGCGGCGATACCGCAGCGGCCCTGGCCGCCGGTTGCCCGGTGGTGTTCAAGGCCCACAGCGGGCACATGGCAACCGCCGAATGCGTGGCCAATGCGATCCTGCGCGCCGCCGAGCAGACCGACATGCCCAAGGGTGTGTTCAACATGATCTACGGCGCTGGTGTCGGTGAAGCGCTGGTCAAGCACCCGGCGATTCAGGCCGTCGGTTTCACCGGCTCGCTCAAAGGTGGCCGTGCCCTTTGCGACATGGCCGCCGCACGGCAACAACCCATCCCGGTGTTCGCCGAGATGAGCAGCATCAATCCAGTGTTGGTATTGCCCGAAGCCTTGCGTGCGCGCGGCGAGAAAATCGCCGGTGAACTGGTGGCATCGGTGGTCCAGGGTTGCGGGCAGTTCTGCACCAATCCGGGGTTGGTCATTGGTATTCGCGCCCCTGAATGGACGGCGTTCACTGCGCGACTAAGCAACCTGATGGCCGAACAACCGGCGCAAACCATGCTCAATGCCGGCACCCTCGGCAGCTATGAAAAAGGGGTGCGGGCCTTGCTCGAGCATCCGGGTGTGACGCACCTGGCGGGCCACGACCAGCAGGGCAATCAGGCGCGACCGCAACTGTTCAAGGCCGACGTCAGCCTGCTGCTCAATGGGGATCCGCTGCTACAGGAAGAAGTGTTCGGGCCGACCACCATTGTCGTTGAAGTGGCGGACAAGGTTGAGCTGCGGCAGGCGTTGAACAGCTTGCACGGGCAACTCACTGCGACATTGATTGGCGAAGCATCGGATCTTCAGACCCATGCGGACCTGCTGATACTGCTGGAACAAAAAGTCGGCCGGGTATTGTTCAACGGTTACCCCACCGGGGTCGAAGTCTGCGATGCCATGGTCCATGGCGGGCCTTACCCTGCAACCTCCGACGCCCGTGGCACGTCGGTTGGCAGTCTGGCCGTCGAGCGATTCCTGCGTCCGGTGTGCTATCAGAACTGCCCGGACGCCTTGCTACCCGACGCCTTGAAAAACGCCAACCCGCTGGGGATTGCACGGCTGGTGGATGGCAGCAGCCAACGCGACTCAATCTAGAAAACCACACAAATACCTGTAGGAGCTGCCGCAGGCTGCGATCTGTTGATCTTGAAAATCAACATCAAAAGATCGCAGCCTTCGGCAGCTCCTACGCAAAATATGTGATCACCACCAATCAAATGTGGGAGCGGGCACGTTGATTCAATCAGGCAAGCAAGGCCTTGAGGTCGTTGTACAGCGCCTCGGGAATTTGCACGCCTTCCACCAGGCTGCGTACCCGCGCCGCGTAACGTCGTTGCGACGGTAAGCGTGCGCCCTGCCCTTCAATGCCCTGGAACAACGTTTCGGCCCGGGCCAAATGTTCTTCAGTGGCGTCCCCCAGAAAGCGCCGAGGGTCCAGGGCGATGATCAACTCGCCATGGTACGGCGACGACTTGCTGCCCCCGTCGTAAGCCAACGACTCGGCACTGGTCAGGTCACCAATCAGCGGCCCGGCAATCAACTCCACCATCGCCGCCAGCGCCGAACCCTTGTGCCCGCCGAACGTCAGCATCGCGCCGCTGTCGAGCACCACGTTGGCGTCGGTGCTCGGCTGGCCTTGGGCGTCGACGCCCCAACCTTCGGGAATCGCCTTGCCGGCCCGCCGGTGCAGTTCGATATCACCACGGGCAATCGCGCTGGTGGCGAAGTCGAACACAAACGGATCTTGCCCCGCACGCGGCCAACCGAAGGCAATGGGATTGGTGCCGAACACCGGCAGTCGTCCTCCAGCCGGCGCTACCCAGGCGTGGCTCGGATTACACGCCAGTGCCACCAGACCGGCAGCCGTCAGCTGCTCGATCTCCACCCACAGCGCCGAGAAATGCACACAGCGGTTGATTGCCAACGCCGCAATGCCGTTGGCCCGGGTTTTCTGCGCCAGCAACGGCAACCCCGCCTGAAACGCCAACTGCGAAAACCCACCGCCTGCATCCACCCGCACAATCGACGGCGCCTGGTCGATCACCTGTGGCTCGGCATCGGCTGACACCTTGCCGGCCCGCAGGGAATTCACACACCCCAGAATCCGGTACAAACCGTGGGAGGCACAGCCATCACGTTCGCCAGCAATCACCGTCGCCGCCACCGCTTGTGCATGGGCCAGATTAAAACCGTTGTGCAACAAGATCGATTCGGCCAACTCACGGGCTTCGATCAGGGTCAGTCGGATCATGGTCATCTCCTTGGACAGACCGGTCAGGGTGGTCTATCCGAGGCGTTATGGCTTGATGGGTTTGGGCATTGTCGGTGACGAAATTGGCACAGCGCAGGCAGTTGGGGCTCGTTAAACCAACTGACTTTTGCATCCAATACAACACACAATTGTCATCAAACCAGTTGATGACAACCGAACGCAAGGCGCAGGCTAGAGGGCTGGCCTGGGTCTTATATCATTCCGGATGATAGTTACCTTCGCCCCATTCGATTCGTGAGATACAAACCCGCCGCGCATCATTCGCCAATCTCAACACATTGGCGGATGCATCCATGGAACAGTCACTCAAACATTTGCGCTTCCCGTTGGCTCTGTTGGCCGTAGTGGTGATCAGCGCGTGCGGCAAGGCCCCGGAAACCGCCGCCAGCATGCCAGCGGCCAAGGTCAGCGTGGCCAAGGTGCTGGAACAACCGGTCAACGAGTGGGACGAATTCACCGGCCGCCTCGAAGCGCCGGAAACCGTCGAGATTCGTCCACGGGTCTCCGGCCAGATCGATGAAGTGGCGTTCACTGAAGGCGCCCTGGTCAAGAAAGGCGACCTGCTGTTCCAGATCGACCCGCGTCCGTTCCAGGCTGAGGTCCGCCGCCTCGAAGCCCTGGTTGCCCAATCGCGCGCCAATGCCACCCGCAGCGAAAACGAAGCCCAGCGCGGTGAGCGCCTGCGCACCAGCAACGCCATTTCCGCTGAACTGGCCGATTCGCGTACCAGCGCTGCCCAGGAAGCCCGCGCCGCCGTCGGTGCCCTGCAAGCGCAGCTGGACCTGGCCAAGCTGAACCTGAGCTTCACTCGCGTGACTGCTCCAATCAGCGGCCGCGTCAGCCGTGCGGAAATCACCGCCGGCAACCTGGTGACAGCCGACACCACTCCGCTGACCAGCGTGGTCTCCACCGACAAGGTGTACGCCTACTTCGACGCGGACGAGCGTGTGTTCCTCAAGTACACCGAGCTCGCTCGCCAGGGCAAGCGCGGCGCCACCACCCCGGTCTACATGGGCCTGTCCAACGAGGACGGCAACCCGCACCAGGGCGTGATGAACTTCGTCGACAACCAGGTCAACCCGAAGACCGGCACCATCCGTGGTCGCGCCGTGTTCGACAACAGCGATGGCAGCTACACCCCGGGCCTGTATGCACGCCTGAAACTGGTGGGCAGCGGCACCTACAGCGCCATGCTGATCAATGACGAAGCGGTCGGCACCGACCTGGGCAAGAAGTTTGTATTGGTGATGGATGCCGACAACAAGACCGCCTACCGCGCGGTGGAGCTGGGTCCGAAGATCGAAGGTCTGCGCATCGTGCGCAACGGCCTGAACAAGGACGACACCATCATCGTCAAGGGCCTGCAACGGGTACGCCCTGGTTCACCGGTCACCCCTGAAGTGATTCCGATGGCCAGCGAACAAACCCTCGCGGCACTCGCACAACAACGCCAAGCGCTGGAAGCCAGCAACCTGCCCCAAGTCGCACCTGCCAAGGTTGCGCCGGGTACGGCTGTGAAACTGGCTGCCACGACCCCACGCGGTTAAGGGATTTTTACGATGAATTTTTCCCAATTCTTCATTTCGCGGCCGATCTTCGCAGCGGTACTTTCGCTGCTGATCCTGATCGCCGGTGCGATCTCGCTGTTCCAGTTGCCGATCAGCGAATACCCGGAAGTGGTGCCGCCGACCGTGGTGGTCCGCGCCAACTTCCCGGGTGCCAACCCCAAGGTCATCGGTGAAACCGTGGCCGCGCCGCTGGAACAAGCCATCACCGGCGTCGAGAACATGCTGTACATGTCCTCGCAGTCCACCGCTGACGGCAAGATTACCCTGACCATCACCTTTGCCCTGGGGACTGACCTGGACAACGCGCAGGTGCAGGTGCAGAACCGCGTGACCCGCACCGAGCCGAAACTTCCCGAGGAAGTGACGCGCATTGGCATCACCGTGGACAAGGCGTCGCCCGACCTGACGATGGTGGTGCACTTGACCTCGCCGGACAAACGCTACGACATGCTGTACCTGTCCAACTACGCCCTGCTCAACATCAAGGATGAGCTGGCGCGCCTGGGCGGTGTCGGCGATGTGCAGTTGTTCGGCATGGGCGATTACTCCCTGCGTGTATGGCTCGACCCGAACAAGACCGCTTCGCGCAACCTGACCGCCACCGATGTGGTCACCGCGATTCGTGAGCAAAACCGCCAGGTCGCGGCCGGTGCCCTGGGTGCGCCTCCTGCACCGAATGCCACGGCCTTCCAGTTGTCGGTCAACACCCAGGGCCGTCTGGTTTCCGAGGAAGAATTCGAGAACATCATCATTCGCTCTGGCGACAACGGTGAAATCACCCGCCTCAAAGACATCGCCCGCGTCGAACTGGGCTCCAGTCAGTACGCCCTGCGCTCACTGCTGAACAACCAGCCGGCAGTGGCGATCCCGATCTTCCAGCGCCCGGGTTCCAACGCCATCGAAATCTCCAACGAAGTTCGGGCCAAAATGGCCGAGCTGAAGAAGAGCTTCCCCGAAGGCATGGACTTCAGCATTGTCTATGACCCGACGATCTTCGTACGCGGCTCCATCGAGGCGGTGGTTCACACCCTCTTCGAAGCACTGATCCTCGTGGTGCTGGTGGTGATCCTGTTCCTGCAAACCTGGCGCGCCTCGATCATTCCATTGGTCGCTGTGCCGGTATCGCTGATCGGTACCTTTGCCGTGATGCATCTGTTCGGCTTCTCGCTCAACGCCTTGTCGCTGTTCGGCCTGGTGCTGGCGATCGGTATCGTGGTGGACGATGCGATCGTGGTGGTGGAGAACGTCGAGCGGAACATCGAACTCGGATTGACCCCGGTCGAAGCGACCAAAAAAGCCATGGGCGAGGTAACCGGCCCGATCATCGCCACGGCGCTGGTGCTTTGTGCGGTATTCGTTCCAGCGGCGTTCATCTCCGGCCTGACGGGGCAGTTCTACAAACAGTTCGCCCTGACCATCGCGATTTCCACGGTGATCTCGGCCTTCAACTCCCTGACCCTGTCGCCGGCACTGGCCGCCGTATTGCTCAAAGGTCATGACACACCGAAAGACCGCTTCTCCAAGGTGCTGGACAAGATTTTCGGTGGCTGGTTGTTCCGTCCGTTCAACCGCTTCTTTGAAAAGGCCAGCCATGGTTATGTCGGCACCGTTGCCCGCGTGATCCGCTCCAGCGGTATCGCCCTGCTGCTGTACGCCGGCCTGATGGTCCTGACCTTCTTCGGTTTCTCCAGCACCCCGACCGGTTTCGTTCCCGGCCAGGACAAGCAATACCTGGTGGCCTTCGCACAATTGCCGGATGCCTCGAGCCTGGACCGTACCGAAGACGTGATCAAGCGCATGTCCGAGCTGGCCCTGAAACAGCCGGGCGTGGAAAGTGCGGTGGCCTTCCCTGGCCTGTCAATCAACGGCTTCACCAACAGCCCGAACGCCGGCATCGTGTTCGTGACCCTGAAACCGTTCGACGAACGTAAAGACCCGAGCATGTCCGCCGGTGCGATTGCCGGTGCCTTGAACGGCCAGTACGCGAACATCCAGGAAGCCTACATGGCGATCTTCCCGCCGCCGCCGGTACAAGGCCTGGGCACCATCGGTGGTTTCCGCCTGCAGATCGAAGACCGGGGCAACCTGGGCTACGAAGAGCTGTACAAGGAAACCATGAACATCATCAACAAGAGCCACAACGTGCCGGAACTGGCCGGCCTGTTCACCAGCTACACGGTGAACGTGCCCCAGGTCGATGCCGCTATCGACCGCGAGAAAGCCAAGACCCACGGCGTGGCCGTCAGCGACATCTTCGACACCCTGCAGATCTACCTGGGTTCGCTGTATGCCAACGACTTCAACCGCTTCGGTCGCACCTATCAGGTCAACGTACAGGCCGAGCAACAGTTCCGCCTCGAATCCGACCAGATCGGCCAGCTGAAAGTACGGAACAACAAGGGCGAGATGATCCCGCTGGCGACCTTCATCAAGGTCAGCGACACCTCGGGGCCGGATCGCGTGATGCACTACAACGGTTTCATCACTGCTGAAATCAACGGTGCGGCAGCCCCTGGCTACAGCTCCGGTCAGGCGGAAAAAGCCATCGAGAAACTGCTCAAGGAAGAACTGCCCAACGGCATGACCTACGAATGGACCGACCTGACCTACCAACAGATCCTGTCCGGCAACACCGCGCTGTTCGTGTTCCCGCTCTGTGTGCTGCTGGCGTTCCTGGTACTGGCGGCCCAGTACGAAAGCTGGAGCCTGCCACTGGCGGTGATCCTGATCGTACCGATGACCCTGCTGTCGGCCATCACCGGTGTGATCGCCTCTGGCGGTGACAACAACATCTTTACCCAGATCGGTTTGATCGTATTGGTGGGGCTTGCCTGTAAGAACGCGATTCTGATCGTCGAATTTGCCAAGGACAAACAGGAGGAAGGCTTGAGCCCGCTGGCGGCGGTACTCGAAGCGTGCCGTCTGCGTCTGCGGCCGATCCTGATGACCTCCTTCGCGTTCATCATGGGTGTTGTGCCTCTGGTGTTCTCCAGCGGTGCCGGTGCCGAAATGCGCCACGCCATGGGTGTAGCGGTGTTCTCCGGGATGCTCGGGGTGACCTTCTTCGGTCTGTTGCTGACGCCAGTGTTCTACGTACTGATCCGTAACTTTGTCGAGCGCGGCCAGGCACGCAAAGCCGCCAAGGCCGCCCTGAAGCTGGAGTCGCACTGATGAGTTTGAAAGCCTTCCTGCCGAGCCTGCTGGTACTGGCCCTGAGTGCCTGTACCGTGGGCCCGGACTACAAGACGCCAACCACCGAGGCGGCCAATATCACGGCCGCCACCGATGGCGCCGCCGGCCAGAAGAATTTTGACCGTTCGCGTTTCGAAGGCATCTGGTGGCAGCAGTTCGAAGACCCGACCCTCAACCAGTTGGTGACGAAATCCCTGCAAGGCAACCGTGACTTGCGCGTCGCCTTCGCCCGCTGGAAAGCCGCACGGGCGATCCGCGACGACGTCAGCAACGACGCCATGCCGACCATCACCAGCCGCGTCAGCAGTGACCTGGGCAAAGGCCAGATTCCGGGCCAGACCACCGACCGGGTCAACAGCGAGCGCTATGACCTGGGCCTGGACATGGCCTGGGAAATCGACTTGTTCGGTCGTATCCAGCGCAACCTGGAGTCGGCCAACGCCGAGCAACAGGCGTTCGAGGCCGACCTGTACCAACTGCAAGTCACCATGATTGCCGAACTGGTGGATTCCTACGGTCAACTGCGCGGCGCGCAGCTGCGGGAGAAAATTGCCCTGGCCAACCTGGAAAACCAGCTGGAGTCGCGCAAGATCACCATCAGCCTGCGTGATGCCGGCGTCGGCGATCAGCTCGATGTGGAGCGCGCCGATGCGCGACTGGCGTCGGTCGAGGCCAGCGTGCCGCAACTGCAGGCCGAACAGATCCGGCAGAAAAACCGCATCGCCACCCTGCTGGGTGAACGTCCGGACAAGCTGACCGTGGACCTGAGCCCGAAAGACCTGCCGGCGATCGCCAAGGCTTTGCCGATCGGCGATCCGGGTGAACTGTTGCAACGCCGTCCAGACATTCGCAGTGCCGAACGCCAACTGGCCTCGGCCACGGCACGTATCGGCGTGGCCAAGGCGGATCTGTTCCCGCGGGTCAGCCTCAGCGGCTTCCTTGGCTTTACCGCCGGGCGCGGTTCGCAGATCGGCTCCTCGGCGGCCAACGCCTGGGCGCTGGGCCCGAGCATCACTTGGGCGGCGTTTGACTTGGGCAGTGTCAAGGCCCGTTTGCGCGGCGCCGACGCCGATGCCGAAGGCGCCCTGGCGACCTACGAGCAACAAGTGTTGCTGGCCCTGGAAGAATCGGAAAACGCGTTCAGCGACTACGGCAAACGCCAACAGCGCCTGATCTCGCTGATTCGCCAGAGCGAGTCCAGCCGCTCGGCCGCCGACCTGGCGGAGATCCGCTACCGCGAAGGCACGGCCGATTTCCTGGTGCTGCTCGACGCCCAGCGTGAACGCCTGGCGGCCGAAGACACCCAGGCCCAGGCCGAGGTCGATCTGTATCGCGGCATCGTCGCGATCTACAAGGCCCTCGGTGGCGGCTGGCAGCCGGAGACGGTCGCGAGCAGGTAATACGGTTTTTACAGCGCTCCTTTGGTTGGCCGCAACCAACCAATTTCCTTGCCCTGCGTCTCATTCGGTCGCGGGGCTTTTTTTGCACACAATACATATCCCTGTAGGAGCTGCCGAAGGCTGCGATCTTTTGACCTTTTTGTGTACTTGACCCGCGAAGATCAAGATCAAAAGATCGCAGCCTTCGGCAGCTCCTACAGGGTTAGCGGTGTTCTTCGACGGTCACAGTGGCCGTGGTCCCGGCCCTCAGGTTGTTTTTACCGGCATAGTCGGCATCAATCTCGATCCGCACCGGCACCCGTTGCGCCAGTTTGATCCAGGTGTAACTGGGGTTGATGCTGGCCAGCAGACGCCCGCCCGGCAGGTTTTCCCGGTCGGCAATCGCGAAGGCAATGCTCTGCACTTTGCCGCCGAAGGTTTCGCCACTCATCAACTCGATCTTGACCCGGTCGCCCTCCCCGATCCGCGGCAATTTGGTTTCTTCGAAGTAACCGCTGACATAGAACGAGTCGCTGTCCACCAGCGCCAGCAATGGACCGCCGGCAGCGGCGTAGTCGCCCTCCCGGGTCAGCAGATTGGTGACATAGCCGGTCACCGGAGAGACGACATGGGTACGCTGCAAGTCGAGTTCGGACTGGGTCAAGGCCGCAATGGCCAGTTGCACGTTGGCCTGGGCCAACACCAGATTGGCCTGGTTACGCAGCAAGTCGGCCTGGGCCACCGACACATCGGTGTTGGCTTTTTCCCACTCTTCGCCGGAAATCGCCGAACGATCCTTGAGCGTGCGCCGGCGTTGCTCCTCGCTCTGGCGTTGTTTGAGCAATGCTTCGCTGGCGATAATGGCCGCCTGGGCCTGCCCGAGCGAGGCTTTCGCCACCTCCACCGCGCGCTTGGCATGCTCCACTGCCAGGGTGTAACGCGCCGGATCGATCTCCAGCAGCGCCTGGCCTTTGTTCACATGCTGGTTATCCTGCACGGCCAGGCTGACAATTCGCCCCGAAACGTCGGCGGACAAGGTCACCACATCGGCACGCACCCGGGCATCCCGGGTCCAGGGCGCGCGGGTGTAATGCTCCCAGGCGAACCAGCCCAGGATAAAGGCCAGCAGTACCACCGCTACCGTCGAGAGTCGGGAAAGGATGTTCTTCAAGGCTTCAGGCTCCCATGACCAGAATCAGCGTGGCGCAGACGCAGGCGTACAGCGCGCCTTCGAACAACGCCTCGTGCCAGACAAACTGCAGCACGCCGAGGCGCCGCAACGTCCAGTCCAGCAGCAGGAAAATCGGCAAGCCCAGCAGCAGTGCCTGGGCAATCGGGGGCAGATAGGCACCGCCCACTTCCAGATCAATGGGCAAGGACAGGGTCTCCTTCAAGGCCTGAGGGTTGAAAGTAGCTGCGATAACGCTCAACGAACGACACCACGATCAACAGCGCCACACGCATGCGGAACACCGACCACAAGTGCTCATGGACATCGGTATGCAGGGCATCCAGGTCGTCGCCCAGTGTGTGCAGGCTATCAAGCACCTGCGCCACTTCGACCCCGGGCCGGCCGGCGACCAGCCTTCCCGTTTCCCGGACTGTCGAAAACAGCCGACTTTGCAGATCCGGACTCAGCAGTGCGTTGTTCTGCCCCTGCTGCCTGAGCTGATTCAAGGCAATGCCCAGTGCCATGCAGGCCAGGCTGACTTGAAACAGCTCGCGCGACTGTGCCTCCCGGGTCGCCGGCAGCAGCCCCAGCATCATGGTCAGGCGATCAACCATGCGGCTCTCGAAGGCAAACTGCTGTTCATCGCTCGCCGAGGTTTTCAGCAAGGCGTACACCTGCTCGCCGTTCTCTTTGTGGAGCCGGCGCATGCGCAAATCCGGCATGAACGGAAAGATCAGCGCATAGACACTCAAGGCCAGCACGGTCGCACAGGTATAAGCCCCGGCAAACTCGAACCACTGGGTGGCGGTGTTTTGCCCAATCCCCACGTTCAACGGGCCGAGCAACAGAAAGGTCGTAAGCCCCAGGCCAATCCCGGTACCTGTGGTGGGTGGACTGGCCAACCCCACCGCTACGGCGTAGAGCAAGGGCGCCAGCAGCAAGGCAAGCATCTCGAAATTGCTGATCATCGGCACAAACATGAACTGAAGGAGCGCCGAGGCCACCAGTGCCAGTCCGAATCCCCTGGCATAGCTTTGCACCGCCAGCAGCGGTCGGGGAAACGTCGACATCAGCGAGCAAAGGATGCCCACCAGCACCATCCCGCCTCGGGCGCCGTCCCAGCCGGTTTCGATCCAGATCAGGCCAGCGATCAACAGCGCGGAAAAAGCCCGGACGGCATTCATGGTCGCCAGGGTGAAGTCCAGGTGCAGCGGGTTTTCCCGCCCGCGATACACGCTGCTGGCAGGTCGCCCGCTCTGGATGGCATCACTCAACTCCAGAATCTGCTCCAGTTGCTGCAGCAGGCGTGCCTGCTCCCAGCGCAGCGACCAGGCCAGCGAGCGCAAGGTGGCCGGCAGCGGCTCGGTCAATTGTTCGGCCCTGTAGGCCAGCTCATCAAAGCGTTGTTGCAGCGACGTGAAATGGTGGCGCTTGTCACTGGACAGCGAACGCCCCTCCCGCGCCAGTTCATCGAGAAAGGCCAGTTCTTCGGCACGCAGCCGTTGAATCTCTTCAGGCAACTCGCCCTCCCAGCGCTCGGTCAACAACAGTCGCTGGTGGCGCAAGGCGGTCAGCCGCGCGGTCAATAGCACCAGTTGGTTGCCCAGCAGTTGCACCAGACCGTTGGCACTGCGCAAGCGCGGGGCATCGTAGTACATGTGTCGGCGCACGCCCTCCAGGCCGCTGATTTGGCCCAGCAGCTGCATTTGCCGCTGCTGGAAATCGGCTTCGCTCTCTTCGGTGCGGATGACGGCGCTGGCATGGGTGGCCAGCAACCGGGTGATTTGATCGATCCTGGCGAAGTAATCCCGGGCCACTGCCTCCGGCCTGGCGGTGAGCAGGCTGACCACGCACACACAGGCAACCGCCAGCAGGGTCTCGGTGACACGGGTGACCGCCAGCAAAAACATGCCGTCCTGGTCCGGCACCGCCAGCAAGGCCACCACCACGGCGGTGTAGCCGCTGAGGACAAACGCCCCGGAACTGGTATAGCGCAACAAGGTGCCACCGGCGGTGCACAACGCCAGCCACAACGCCAGGGTGGTGATGAACGGCAACGGCGCCTGGGGAAAGATCGCCATGATCAGCACCGCCACGGCCGCGCCCGTCGTGGTGCCGATCACCTGGCCAAAGCTGCGGGCCAGCACCATGCCGCCTAGTGGCTGGCTGATGATGACCACGGCCATGATCGACCACTTGGGCTGGTCCAGGTCGAACAAAAACGCCAGGTACAGGGTCAACAACCCGGCCGCGATGGTTCGCAGGGCAAACAGCAACACCCCGGGCCCGGGGTTGAGAATGGCCTTGAAGTACTGCAACAACCCTTGCATGGGAACACTCGTCGCTTCACCTCCAGCAAGCGTAGTCACTGCTGCGGTGCCTCGAGAGGTTTTGCTGTCGACGCAGCCTGCAGGCCCGTTGATTGTCGGCGCAAGGGCTGTACAACGGTTTGAATCGCCATTGAACGTCGTCAAGGTTTGACTCAAAGCCTGGCCTGACCGAAGCTGGCGCCTTTGCAAAAGCTTGCCAGCTTCCGGATTCCTGCATGCCCAAGTCCCGCCGTCTTCTGTTTATCAGCGTCTTCGCCCTGCTCGTCATCGGCCTTGTGTGGTTTTCCCTGCGCGATACCACCCCGGTTGTTCCCGAAGCCATCCAGCATGGCTACAGCGAAGCGCTGGCGGCTGCCCGGGCCGGTCAACCGGGTGCCGCGCGGGTGCTCTATCAGCAATTGGCCCGTCCGGACCTGTCCCCCAAGCGGCGTATCTGGTTGCATGCCGAGCTGCCCAACTATCCAAGCTCGGTGGCCCTGAAGTTGGCGGATGCCGACTTGCAGAACGAGTCGCCCGAAGTGCGTATCGCGGCGATCAGGAGCATCAGTGGCCTGGTACCGAACGGCCAGCGCAGTCTGCTGCTGGGGCCCTTGCTCGATGACAGCGAACAAAGCGTGCGGCTGGCGGCGATCAACGCGCTGCTGGGGTTGTCCCCGGATGAGCTGGGTTTGTATTTCGGGCCACTGGAGCAAGCCATCGATGCCTGGGAGCAAGTGCTCAAGAGCGAGCCGCAAAGCGCCGCAAACCAATACCAACTGGCCCGGCTGCACTTGCACAACGCCGAGCTCAAGGAGGCGCAACAGGCGCTGGACAACACCCTGCGCCTGGCGCCGGACAACTTGCTGGCGCTGGTGCTGCAAATCGAGGTGCTGGATAAACAGGGCCAGAACGACGCTGCCCGGCAACTGTTGGCCAGGCAACTGCAGGCGCAGCCCAACTCGGCCTACCTGCAACACGCCCTGGGGCTCTGGCTGCTGCATCACGAGCAAAGCGAATTCGCCCTGCTCGGCCTGTCCAAGGCCGTTGAACTTGAGCCCAATAACCGGGATTACCGCTACGACCTGGCCACCACGCTGCACGGTGAACAGGAGCTCGAAGCGGCGCAGAAACAGTTGCAGGAAATCGTTCAGCGCCATCCGAACGATCGCAAGGCTCGGGTGCTGCTGATCAATTACTGGAAGGAAAGCGGGCAGCTGCAAAACGTGCAGATCCTGTTGGCCCAACTCGAACAGATGAACCCCGATGATCCGGCGTTGCAACAAGGGCTTTAAGCCCGACTGAAATTTCGTTGAACCGTCGTCCCGGCCCAGGGTCAAGTGAAAAGGTAGCCCGTTGCGGCACTTCGCAGCGGCTGCCTCGTTGACCCTGGCCATGTGAGGACGCTAGTTTGTCTCTATCCAACGATTTGAACCGGGCCAAGGCCGCCACCGGTATCGAAGGTCTGGACGCTATCCTCGACGGCGGATTGTCCCTTGGATGGCAGCTGGACAATATCCCGTGAAGGCCGTGCAAGCGACACCCGAACGCGCCATCATCCTTGCACCGCGGGGGCGCGACGGCCAGATTGCCTTGATGATGCTCAAACAGGCAGGGCTCCACGGGGTGATCAGTCGCGACCTGCCGGGATTGTGCGCCGAGCTGGAACAGGGTGCCGGCCTGCTGCTGATCTCTTCCGAGGCGCTGCTGGGTGCTGATCTCGAACCGCTGATCCGCCTGATCGAACACCAGCCCGCGTGGTCGGATTTGCCGATCGTGTTGATGACGCGCCATGGCGGCCCGCAACAGGACCCGGCATCACGCTTCGGCCCGCAATTGGGCAACGTCACCTTCCTCGAACGGCCTTTTCACCCGGTCACACTGATCAGCCTGGTGACAACGGCCCTGCGCGGGCGGCGACGACAGTACGAAGCCAGGGATCGGCTGATCGACCTGAGCCAGAGCGAGTTGCGCCTGCAAAACACTCTCGAGACCCTTGAGCAGCAGGTGGAAGAGCGTACCGAGCAATTGCGCCACAACGAAGACGCGTTGCGCCAGTTGCAGAAAATGGAAGCCGTCGGCCAGCTCACCGGCGGCATCGCCCATGATTTCAACAACATGCTCACCGGCATCATCGGCAGCCTGGAATTGTTGCGTAGACGCGTGGCCCGGGGGCGAACCGACGACCTGGACGGTCTGATCGACCTGGGGGTGACTTCGGCCAACCGCGCGGCGGGCCTGACTCACCGCCTGCTGGCGTTTTCCCGGCGCCAGTCGCTGGACTCCAAGCCCGTGGAGATGAACGCCCTGGTGATGTCCATGGATGAACTGCTGCAACGCAGCATCAACGAAAGCATTCGTCTGGACATGCAACTGGACGAGCAGTTGTGGGTGGCCGCAGCCGACCCCAATCAACTGGAAAGCGCCCTGCTGAACCTGGTGATCAATGCCCGCGATGCCATGCCCGATGGCGGCAGGCTGCTGGTCTCGACCTCTAACCAGCACCTTGACGAGGACTTCACTCAAGGCCAGAGCAATCTCGATGCGGGTGACTACGTGGTGCTCAGCGTGACCGACACCGGCTGTGGCATGCCGCAAAGCACCATCAACCGCGCCTTCGACCCCTTCTTCACCACCAAGCCCATCGGCCAGGGCACCGGGCTGGGGTTATCAATGATCTATGGTTTCAGCAAGCAGTCGGGAGGTCACGTCGCCATCCACAGCGTCGTGGACGAAGGCACCACGGTGAGTCTGTTTCTGCCACGCTTTGGTGGAGACCTGCCCCAGGACCATCCATTGGACGTCGAACATTCACCTTTCGCCAATAATGGCGAGACGGTGTTGATAGTCGAGGATGATCCGGCGGTGCGTGTGCTGGTCAGCACGGTGTTGAGCGATCTGGGTTATGCCTACGTCGAGGCCTGTGATGGCGATAGCGCGGTGCCGATTCTCGATTCAGCACAGCGTATCGACCTGCTGATCAGTGATGTCGGCCTGCCCGGCATGAATGGCCGGCAACTGGCGGAAATCGGCCGGCAACTGCGACCCGACCTCAGGGTGCTGTTCATCACCGGCTACGCCGAGCACGCCGCGGTGCGCGGCGGGTTCCTCGATCCGGGCATGCAGATGATCACCAAGCCGTTTACCTTCGATCTGTTGACGGCGAAGGTCAGGGAGATGATCAGGGTCTGAACGCTTACGAAAGCATGTCCTGCATCAATTCCTGCAATTTATCCAGATCGAAGGGTTTGTCCAGGATCGGCGCCTTGCGCGTGATCGGGCTGTCGGTCTCACGGATTTCCTGGGCGTAGCCGCTGATGAAAATCACCTTGAGTTCCGGTCGCAGCTTCACGGCGGGCTCGGCGATCTGTACGCCGGAGATTCCTCCGGGCAGGCGGAAGTCGGTGATCATCATGTCCAGGTGCGGTTTGCTCGCCAGGATTTCGAAAGCCTGTTCGCCGTTTTCGGCCTGCAACACGCGATAACCCTCGCCCGACAGATAAGCGGACAGCACCATCAGAATCGAGGGATCGTCCTCGACGACGAGTACTACATCTTGTGCATCTTCGCTCATGGGAAGCCTTTGTTCGGTCAATTGCTGCTGATACGACCGTGGGGTCGATCAGAGGTTGCGTTGATCTGGCTGTTTTCCTACAGCGGCAGACAAACGCGAAACAAGGCGCCTTCGCCAATCCTGCTCTGGACGGTAATAGTACCGCCATGGGCGGCCACAATCTGCTCTGAAATGAACAATCCCAGGCCCAGTCCGGCGACGGCGTGTTTGGCCGATACCCGCTCGAACTGCTGGAAAATCCGCTTCTGGTTTGCCTCGCTGATGCCGATCCCTTGATCCTGCACGTCCACCAGCGCCTGGCCACCCTCAATGTAGACCTTCACCGAGATCGGGCTCTTGGCTCCGTAGCGCAAGGCGTTGGTCAACAGGTTGGATATGACCTGTTCAATACGAAACTCGTCCCAGTTTCCGATCACCGGTTGCGTGGCATCGAGCGAGACGGACGCCTCGGCGGCGTCGATCTGCTGGGAAAAATTGTGCAACACGTCGCGAACCAGCGTCGAAAGGTCAACGCGCTTCGGCCGGATCGACAACTTGCCGGTGCGAATGCGCGAGACATCGAGCATGTCTTCGATCAAGCGAATGAGGCTTTTGATCTGCCGCTCGTCGCGGTCGACCATGGCGTGCATCTTGTCCAGGGTGAAGGCGGCGGCGTTGTCCCGGGCCAGGTGCATCTTGCGCAGTTGGGTCTCAAGGATCAGGCCGTTGAGCGGCGTGCGCACCTCATGGGCGACGATGGACATGAAGTCATCGCGCACGCGCACCGCCTGTTCCAGTTCCAGCTGGGTATTTTGCAGTTGCTTGAGCAGGGTCTCCTGTTCGCGGCGACTTTGCTCAAGGGCCAGCACTTGTTCCTTCATCGCCATGCTCTGGCGATACAGGTCGACGAACACACTGACCTTGCTCTTGACCGCCTGGATGTCCAGCGGCTTGTGCAGAAAGTCCACGGCTCCGCTTTCATAGCCCTTGAAGGCATAGTCCAGTTCACGCCCGGCGGCGCTGACGAAAACGATCGGGATATTCCTGGTCTTTTCCGTGCCGCGCATCAACTCGGCCAGCTCGAAGCCATTCATGCCGGGCATCTGCACATCGAGGATGGCCAAGGCGAATTCGTGTTGCAACAGCAGGGACAAGGCTTCGTCAGCGGACAGCGCCTTGTACACGATGCGGTCCTCACGCTTGATCAGCGCTTCGAGCGCCAGCAGATTCTCCGGCAGATCGTCCACGATCAGCAGTTTGGCCTTGATATTACTCAGCATGCGATTCGTTCCAGTTCGACAAGCAAACGGCCGATGCCGCGTACAGGAAGTATGTGGTCCGGCTGCTGCATATCCAGCGCGGCCTGGGGCATGGTGGCGACCTGAGCCTCCTGCGGGTCCTGCACGATGGTCAGGCCACCGCGCTGCTTGACCTGGGCCAGCCCGCGCGCGCCATCGCGGTTGGCGCCGGTGAGCAATACCGCGGCCAGATTGGCGCCGTACGCATCGGCGGCCGATTCGAACAGGTAATCGATGGCGGGTCGCGAGTGATGCACTCGGGGCTCCAGGCTCAGGGAAAAGCTGCGATCCCGCTCCACCGACAGGTGATAACCGGGCGCGGCGAAATACAGCGTACCGGCCTCGACCGGGGTCTTGTCGCACGCTTCCAGTACCGGCAGGGCAACCCGGCGGGAAAACACGTCCGCCAGCTGGCTGCGGCGCTCGTCCGGCATGTGCAGCACGACAATGATCGGCAGTGCGAAGCCTTCGCGCAGCGGGCCGAGGATGTTCAACAGCGCCTCGACGCCACCGGCGGAGGCACCGATCACGATCGCTTCGATTGCCGGCAATTTTGTTGCACTGTTCATGATTTTCGATAAATCCGTTCTTGTTTGACCAGCGGCTCGAACTGATCGCCGAAGGCTGAGAAATCCGGGGTTTCCTTACTGCCCAGCACCAAAAAACCGCGATGGCAGAGGGACTCATGAAACAGTCCGAATGCCCGATCCTGAAGCTTTTTATTAAAGTAAATCAGTACGTTACGACATGAAATTAATTGAGTTTCGGAGAATACGCTGTCCGTCGCCAGGCTGTGATCGGCGAAGATCACGTTCTCGCGCAGTGTCTTGTCGAAAATCGCGTACCCATAGGCCGCCGTATAGTAGTCGGCAAACGAACTCTGGCCACCGGCCTGCTGGTAATTAGCAGTGTAGGCGCGGACGTTCTCCATCGAGAAAATCCCTTGCTTGGCCTTTTCCAGCGAACGCGGATTGATGTCAGTGGCGTAGATGATCGTACGGTCCAGCAGCCCCTCTTCGCGCAGCAGAATGGCCATCGAATACACCTCTTCACCGGTGCTGCATCCGGCGATCCAGACCTTGATCGAGGGGTAGGTTCGCAGCAGCGGCACCACTTCCTTGCGAATGGCCAGGAAGTGCGAGGGGTCGCGAAACATTTCACTGACCGGAATGGTCAGCAATTGCAGCAGTTGCATGAACGCGACGGGATCGTGCAGGACCTTATCCTGCAATGCCGAGATGGTGTTGCACTCGAACTGGCTCAACGCATGGTTGACCCGGCGCTTGATCGACGCGCCGGAGTAATCGCGAAAATCGTAGCTGTACTTGAGGTAGATCGCCTCGATCAACAACCGCAGTTCGATTTCGCTGTTTCGCTCCACTGAGAAATTGCGCTCCACTAGATCCGTTCCATCTTCGGTAACCACACACGAATCAGCGAAAACAGGCGATCGAGGTCGATGGGCTTGGCCAGGTAATCGTTGGCGCCGGCCTGCAGGCAGCGCTCCTGATCGTCCTTCATGGCCTTGGCCGTCACCGCGATGATCGGCAGTTTGCGCCAGCGTGGGTCCTTGCGGATTTCAACGGTGGCTTCAAAGCCATCCATTTGCGGCATCATCACGTCCATCAACACCAGATCGATGTCTTGCACCTCATTCAATCGTTCAATCGCTTCGCGGCCGTTGCGGCCAATGACCACGACTGCGCCCTTTTGCTCCAGGGCGCTGGTGAGGGCGAAAATGTTGCGCACATCGTCATCCACCAGCAGCACCTTGCGGCCTTCGAAGACCTTGTCGCGGCTGCGGGCGACCTTGAGCATCTTCTGCCGTTCATGGGACAACCGTGATTCGACTTTGTGCAGAAAAAGCGTCACCTCATCCAGCAACCGCTCCGGCGAGCGTGCGCCCTTGATGATGATCGAACGCGAATACTTGCGCAGTTCGGCCTCTTCATCCCGGGTCAGGTTGCGCCCGGTATAGACGATGACCGGCGGAAAGGAGCAGATGTCTTCGGTGGACATGCGCTTGAGCAGGTCATTACCGAGCATGTCCGGCAGTTTGAGGTCGATGATCATGCAATCGAAGACGGACGTGCGCAGCAGGTCCAGCGCCTCCTGCGCCAGGCCAACGGCGGTGATCTCGATGTCATCGTCGCCGATCAGGCGGGCAATGCTGTCGCGCTGCAAGTCGTCGTCCTCGACCAGCAGCACGCGCTTGACCTTCTGGGTCAGCTTGGCCTCGAGGCGTGCGAACACGTCCTTGAGTTCCTCGCGGGTGGTCGGTTTGACTGCATAGCCAATGGCGCCCATGTGCATCGCCGCCTCGACCCGGTCTTCGACCGAAATCACGTGCACCGGGATGTGCCGGGTTTCGGCGTGTTCCTTCAGGCATTGCAGCACGGTCAGGCCGGAATGATCCGGCAGGCGCATGTCCAGCAGGATCGCATCGGGAATGAACGCCTTGGCCAGGTCGTAGCCTTCGTCGGCGCCGTGGGCCACCAGGCACTGATAACCCAGTTCATGGGCCAGGTCGTAGAGGATGTGCGCAAAGTTTGGCTCATCCTCCACCACCAGAATGCAGCGGCTGGTGAACGGCCCCTTGTTGCGATCATCATCGAAACGCGGAATGTCGACTTCGGCCACCAGTGGCGACAACGTGGGCGGCAATACATTCGGCGCAGCCGCCACAGGAGCTACTCGCATCGGTTCGACAGGCACTTCGCCCGGTTCCACATACTGCTGTGGCAAGACCAGGGTAAACACACTGCCCTGCCCCGGCGTGCTGGTCACGCTGATGGAGCCGCCGAGCAAGGCCGCCAGGTCACGGGAGATCGACAACCCCAGCCCGGTGCCGCCGTAACGCCGATTGGTGGTGCCATCGGCCTGACGGAAGGCTTCGAAGATGCTTTCGTGCTGATCCACCTCGATGCCGATCCCGGAATCGCCGATGCTGAACGCGATGCCGTCATTCGGCACCGTGGCGACGGACAGGCTGACGCTGCCGCTTTCAGTGAATTTCACCGCGTTGGACAACAGATTCTTGAGGACCTGCTCCAGGCGCTGGCGGTCGGTGAACAGCATCAGCGGCGCACCGTCCTGCATATCCACCTGGAAATCCAGTTGCTTGTCCGTGGCCAACGGCTGGAACAGGCCGCGCAGGCCATCCACCAGACGCACCACGCTGGTGTTCTCCGGGCGGATCTCCAGCTTGCCGGCCTCGACTTTGGAAATATCCAGAATGTCGTTGATCAGGTGGAGCAAGTCATTGCCGGCAGAGTAGATCGACTCGGCGAACTTGACCTGCTCGGCAGTGAGGTTTTCTTCCGGGTTTTCCGCCAGCAGCTTGGCCAGAATCAACGAGCTGTTCAGCGGCGTGCGCAGTTCATGGGACATGTTGGCGAGGAATTCGGATTTGTACTTGCTCGAACGCTGCAATTCTACTGCGCGTTCTTCGAGCTGGATCTGTGCCTGATTGAGCTCGGTATTCTTCAGGTCCATGGCGTCGCGTTGCTCGGCCAGTACTTCTGCCTGCTCGGCGAGTTGTTCGTTGGTCTGCTCCAGTTCCACCTGCTGGGTTTCCAGGTGCGCCTGGGACTCCTTGAGAATCCGCGACTGCTCTTCGAGCTCTTCGTTGGCGGTCTTGAGCTCTTCCTGCTGAACCTGCAGTTCTTCGTTGAGTTGCTGGGTTTCGGCCAACACCTCCTGCAAACGCTGGCGATAGCGTGCCGCCTCGATCGAGGTGCCGATGTTGCCGGCTATCAGCTCAAGCAATTCAACGTCACGGTCGGTCAGTGGACGCAGAAAGCCCAACTCGATCACGCCATTGACCCGCTCGTCGTCGCTGGTTGGCACCACCAGCACACTGCGGGGCAAACCGTCGCCGAGGCCGGAGCTGACCTTGAAATAATCCCCCGGCACTTCGTCCAGGCGAATCAGCCGTGCCTGTTGCGCCACTTGGCCGACAATGCCTTCGTCGCTGTAGATCTGCTGTTCACGCTCCTCCTGTTCGCGAGAGAAGCCGTAAGTGGCGATGCGCTTGAGGCCGCCATGGTCTTCGCGCACATAAATAGCCGCCACGGCGGTGCCCAGGTACTGCGCGCAGAATTGCAGGATGTTGCGACCGAGCATGCTCAGGCTCAATTGCCCCAGCACCTGCTCGGCCAGTTCGGTCTGGCCGTTGCGCAGCCAGGCCTGTTGCTCCAGACGATGAGCGCTGGCCTGTTGGGCGGCAAGGTTGACGCTGTAGCTCCGCGACAGGGTCATCAAATCGCGGCGCCCGACATACGCCAGCAACCCGCTGACCCCGGCGATGAACAACAGGTAGAGGCTGATGCTCATGATCGTGGTGCGCCGCACTTCATCATTGCGCGATGCGCGCAACTGTTGCTCGGTGTCGATCACCGCCTCGAACTGCTTGCGAATTTCATCGGTCAGGCGTTTGCCGCGTCCGGCCTTGACCACGGCGCGATAATCGCCACTGCTGCGCTGCAAATCGATCAGCGATTGCGCGTAGCTGGCCCACTCCAGCTGCAAGGCCTGCAACCGCAGCAAGCGATCGGTCTGTACCGGGTTGTCGTCGGTCAGTTCGAGCAAGGTGTTGAGCGCCACGGCGATGCGCGGCTTGGCGGTTTCGTAGGGATCGAGGAAATGTTCATCGCCACTGAGCAGGAAACCGCGCATTCCGGTTTCCAGGTCCACGGTCAGCTTGACCGCTTCATTGGCGTTATTGATCACCCGGTCGGTGTGTTCCACCCACTGGATCGTCGACAGTAAATAGCTGATCAGCGACACGAAGAACACGGCGCTGATGAGACCCAGACCCAACGGCAGGCTGATGTTGCGGCTCAGGAGTTTACGAAATCGTTGCTCATCAACCGAGGACACGGAGGGCATGGGGCAGGCCTTGTCGAACTGTCAGAATACAAGGAGTTTGCCCCAAAACTGGCACATTGATCCAATTTTCTGACATGTTTGCGCGCAAGGTCCTAATTGCGCTGCGCCCGCGTTATCCTTGCCTGGCCTGCACCGACAATCCTTTTTCCATCGCGCAGGGAACTTGTCGGGATCCGCCACTTACTCATGCAAGAGGCCGGTGATTTCCAGCGGCCGGCAATGCCAATCTTTTTCGGGAATTCGACCATGTCATCCGCCAACGCCTCCATCATCCTCGTCGTCGAAGACGATGCCATCGTGCGCATGCTGATCGTCGACGTACTGGAAGAACTGGAATTCAAGGTGCTGGAAGCCGATGGCAGCGAACAGGCGCTGGAGACGCTCAAGGACGTGAACCAACACATTGACCTGATGATGACTGATGTTGGCCTGCCGGTCATGGACGGCCGCGAACTGGCCACCCTCGCCCGCACATTACGCCCCGACTTGCCCATTCTGTTCGCCAGCGGTTATGCCGAAAGCATCGACGTGCCCGCCGACATGCACGTGATCGGCAAACCTTTCTCCATTGATCAGTTGCGCGACAAGGTCAAATGCATTCTCGAGTGACCCTGCGCTGAGCTGTGGTTTAATGCGCGCCTTTTTCGTCCCTGCCCTGTCTTCGCCCCAAGGAACTCCCGTACATGATTGAGCCCCGCGCAACCAAAGTCCTGGTCATTGGTTACGTCTGGCCCGAGCCCCGCTCTTCCGCGGCCAGCGGGCATGTCATGCAGATTCTCGAGGTTTTCCTGGAACAAGGCTGGGACATCACGTTCAGCAGCCCGGCAGGCTTCGGCGAGCAACGCGCAGACCTGACGGCGTTGGGTATTCGCGAAGTCCCCATCGAGCTGAACAACAGCAGTTTCGACGCATTCATCAGCGAACTGGCGCCGGACATCGTGTTGTTCGATCAGTTCATGATGGAGGAACAGTTCGGCTGGCGGGTCGAGAAGCATTGCCCTGATGCCTTGCGCGTGCTCGAAAGCTGCGACCTGCAAAGCCTCCGGCAGGGCCGGCATCAACGCCTCAAGGAGCGTTTGAAGGCCAGTGACGACAACAACGACTTCAGCGGCCTGTTCGCCCAGGCAGAGCGCGAAGAGTTCGAACACATGGCCAATACCGATATGGCGAAGCGCGAAATCGCCTCGTTCTATCGTTGTGATTTGACGCTGATGGTTTCCGAAGTGGAAATCGAATTGCTGGTCGAGCAGTTCAGGTTTCCCCGCAACCTGTTGCATTGGTGCCCGTTGATGGTCGATGTTCCGACCCGTGCGCCGGTTCCGTTTGAAGACCGGGCACACTTTCTTCATATCGGTAACTTTCGCCATGCGCCCAACTGGGATGCCGTGCTCTGGTTGAAAACCGCTATCTGGCCGCTGATTCGCGAGCAGATACCCGGCGCTCAATTGCATATCTATGGTGCCTACACACCACCCAAGGCGACTGCCCTGCATAACCCGGCCCAGGGTTTTCATGTCATGAACTGGGCAGAAGACGCCCTGCAAGTCATGTCGTCGGCGCGGGTCTGCATGGCACCTCTGCGTTTTGGCGCGGGAATCAAAGGCAAGATTGTCGATGCGATGCTCTGTGGCACACCGAATGTGACGACGCCAGTGGGTGCCGAGGCGATGCATGGCCAAGAGGCATGGCCCGGTGCAGTGACCTGTTCGGCACGCGAGTTCGCCGATCATGCCGTGCAACTGCACAACGACAAGACGCGCTGGCTGGACGCCCAGGCGCACGGGCAAATCCTGCTTGCCAGCCGCTACCGCAAATCCGGTCACGGCCCGGCCTTGATCCAGAGACTGATTGAATGCCAGAGGGATCTGTCTGTCATTCGGCGAGACAACTTTACCGGCAGCATGTTGCGCCATCACCACCACAAAAGTACTCAATACATGGCGCAATGGATTGAAGCGAAAAACCGGAACCAATGAATCACCCGAAATATTCATATATCAAATTCAACAAATCACTGATTAACAATAAGAAACACCCCGCCACTCTTGCTTAAGCCGAAAGAGTGGCCTTTCTATTCTCTAGTTGCTATAAAGCCCCACCCATCAAATGCGATAAAGCATTTAGCACACAAACAACCATATCCACTCCACTTGCACGGACGCACCATGGACGACAATAACGAAATACAACCAAATTTCGAGCATGGCGATTACAAGCCGACACTCAACGACTGGATGAGCAATATTCCAGTCATCGAAAATTTGACGCTCGGCGAACTGATTTTGCCTGGCGCACATAACGCCGACTCAGACAAAAAAGGCAACTACATCTGGGCACCAACCACGCACTGGGCCGTCTGCCAAAACGACTCGTTTTATTATCAACTGATGAACGGAGCCAGAGCATTCGACATCAGACTTGAATTTGACCTGAATATCAGGAATGGCAATAATTACTTGTATTTTTACTTTCACCACAACGAAGTACGATCCTATCGCGAGCTCTCTCAGCTAGCTCAGGATGTCTCCAGTTTTCTAGTGCATAACCCCGATGAATTCATAATCCTCGACTTCCACAAACTGGAACGTGGAAATCGTCCTTTTAACTTCAAGGAGTTCAGTGACCGCCTCGTGCGCAGTTTGGGCAAACTCATCATTCCTGCTGAACACAGCCGCAAGACGCTTGGACAGTTGAAACGCATCAGCAGGACTCAACGGGTACTGATCGCGGCCGATCATCACCCGGACCTGGATCCACAAGCCTTTTGCAGGAGCGTTCCACACAAATGGAGCGGCTCCGCCATCACTGACGTCCAAGAGCTCGATTCTTTTATTGAAACCGTCATGACAAGCCCTCCCTCTTCAAATTTCCCATGGTCTCTGTCTGCCACCGCTTACTCCGTCATGGGTGGCCCGGTCAGCATACCCAAAGAACTGAATGATTGGTTCGATGTAAAAAAACCATGGATTCACAACTGCAGCATTATCAATGTGGATTTTTTTGAAGAGTCAAACCTGGTTCACAACTGCCGCGCGGCAAACGTAATGAAGGCCCAATCCCGCCTCAAGTAACAGCGGCCATTAGACAATAGTTTATTCAATGGACAGAGTGAAAGCAGCAACAAGGAGTACACATGAATAACAACAGAGACTTTCTTGACAAACCGCTCTGGATGAGCAAAACCCTGGGCATCGAACAACTGAAATTGACCGACATTGTCTGGCCAGGTGTCCATAACTGCGGCATGGATAAAAACGCGCCCAATCACGAAGCGCTCGTCGGCAACTGGACAAGCTGTCAGAACGATACTTTTCTCTGGCAACTCGCCAATGGTGCGCGGGTTTTTGATATCCGCCTCGGCTACGACGCCGGAACATCGTTTTACTTTCACCACAACGGGTTTCGATCCGGGCACCTTCTTGAAGAGTTGATCGATGCGCTACTGCTGTTTCTTGATCGCAATCCTGATGAGTTCATTGTGCTGGACTTTCATCAATTGGGTGATGGCGATAAGTCCTTCGACCACAAACAACTCAATGACATGCTAGTCCGGCGACTCGGCCTGCGTATCGTCCTCCCCGAGGATTCGTTGAAAACGGTAGGAGAGCTCAAACAAGCCAGTTCGTGGCGCAGGATAATCATGGCGACGGTCCATAAACCGGGTCTGGACGATAAATACTTCTGGCCACGCATTCCACACAAATGGCACGAAAGTACGTTCAGCGCTCCCCGCGAGCTGCAACGCTACATCGCGCAAACCCTGGAAGATGTGCCCTACGAAACCTTCCTCTGGTCACTGTCCGCGACCACCTACTCGCTGCTGGGCGGGCCCGGGAATATCAAGCGGCAGATCAACGACTGGTTCAACACCACGGGAAACTGGGTGACACGTTGCAGCATCATCAGCACCGATTTTTTCGACGAGTCCGACATCGTCCGTTACTGCTGGAGCGCCACCAGCATGAAAGCGGTTTACGGCCGTGCCTTGCACGAACAGACACACCGGCGGTAGTAGCGTTAGCCCTGCGGCAAGAGGCATGATCTGGGCGGGATAACAACACAAGCGCCCTGACATGACCCGCACCGCCAGAGTCACCGATCCTTCCTACGAGTTGATGGACGACCACAACGGCTTGTCCATCATCTATCGCCAGCACGGTTTCCCCTGCCCGCTGGTGCGCTGGCATTTCCACAAGGAATACGAACTGCACCTGATCGTCGCCAGTTCCGGCAAGGTGTTCATCGGCGACTACATCGGCAACTTCTATCCGCAAACCCTGTTCCTGACCGGCCCCAACCTGCCCCACAACTGGATCAGTCAGGTGGCCGAGGATGAAGTGGTGCCCAAGCGCGACATGCTGGTCAACTTCACCGACGAGTTGTTCGACAGCGGCTATCAGGTGTTCGCCGAACTCAAGGCGCTGGCGCCGCTGCTTGAGCGCGCGCAGTACGGTATCGAGTTTCGCTGCAAGCACACCATCGCCAGGGCGATGGATCTGATGCAGCGCATCGCCGACACCAGCGGTGTGACTCGTCTCGGGCACTTTTTCATTCTGCTGGAGTTGCTCGCGGCTACCGACGACTACCAATTGCTCTCTGGCGCCACGACCCCGCAACTGGCCGACGAGCACAACATCGACCGCACCAACCGCGCGGTGGATTACATCTTCGCCCATTACGCCCGGGACTTGACGCTGGAGGAAGTCGCCGAGCATCTGGGCATGAAACCGACGTATTTCAGCCGGGTTTTCAAGCAGGCCACCGGGCGCAATTTCATCGAGTTCGTCAATCGCCTGCGTATCAGCAAGTCCTGCGAGTTGCTGGCCGATGGCGACAAACCGGTGACCGATGTTTGCTTCGAATCGGGCTTCAACAATATTTCCAACTTCAACCGGCGCTTCCAGCAACTCAAGGGCATGACGCCTTCGCATTACCGGCGCTTGGTGGTGCAGCGGTTGACCGAGCAAAACCTGGGCTGAAGACACACCTCAAATCCCACAGAGGGCCTGTATTTATGTTTGAAACCTGTACGGATTCAATACCCCGCCATCGCTGAAAAGCCCTTCCCTGCGTCTACCCCTCTAAACTTCAGTGCAAAAAAGTATCGATCAAGGTGCGATGGATGATTTGTCTCGCCTGCCATTGAAGGATGTAATCAGCACAGATTCTTCCCTCCGCAGGAAGACACAAAAACAATAACTGTCCTTCTGTTTCCCGCCGGGTGCAGAAAAGGAGTGCACGATGCAACCTTCGGTAAAAGCCCTGCTTGCCCTCACCTGCATGACCCTCAGCAGCGTCAGCCTTGGCGCACAGACCCTGACCATCGCCACCGTCAACAACAGCGACATGATCCGCATGCAAAAGCTCTCGAAAACCTTCGAGGCCGAGCATCCTGACATCAAGCTCAATTGGGTGGTCCTCGAAGAAAACGTCCTGCGCCAGCGTCTGACCACCGACATCGCCACCCAGGGCGGGCAGTTCGACGTGCTGACCTACGAAGCCGCACTCTGGGGCGCCAAGGGCTGGCTGGAGCCGATGAAGGATTTGCCGGCCAGCTATGCCCTCGACGACGTGTTCCCGTCGGTGCGCGAAGGCCTGTCGGTCAAAGGCTCGCTGTACGCCCTACCGTTCTACGCCGAAAGCTCGATCACCTACTACCGCACCGACCTGTTCAAGGACGCCGGCCTGACCATGCCCGAGCGCCCGACCTGGGAGCAGATCGGTGAATTCGCCGCCAAACTGAACAAACCCGAGCAGGAACAGTACGGCATCTGCCTGCGGGGCAAGGCTGGCTGGGGCGAGAACATCGCGCTGATCAGCACTGTGGCCAACGCCTATGGCGCGCGCTGGTTCGATGAAAAGTGGCAGCCGGAATTCAACGGTCCCGAATGGAAAAACGCGCTGAACTTCTATGTCGACACCATGAAGAAATCCGGCCCGCCGGGGGCGTCGAGCAACGGTTTCAATGAAAACCTGGCGTTGTTCAACAGCGGCAAATGCGCGATCTGGGTCGATGCCAGCGTCGCCGGCTCGTTCGTCACCGACAAGTCCCAGAGCAAGGTCACCGATCACGTCGGCTTCACCTATGCGCCGCATCAGGTCACTGACAAGGGCTCGGCCTGGTTGTACTCCTGGGCGCTGGCCATTCCGACCAGTTCCAAGGCCAAGGACGCGGCGAAAACCTTCAGCGCCTGGGCCACGTCCAAAGAATACGGCGCACTGGTCGCGGAAAAAGACGGCATCGCCAACGTGCCGCCGGGCACCCGGGCCTCGACCTACAGCGAGGCTTACATGAGCGCCGCGCCGTTCGCCAGGGTCACGCTGGAATCGCTCAAGGCCGCGGACCCGAGCAAGCCGGGCGCCAGGCCTGTGCCGTACATCGGCATCCAGTTGGTGACCATTCCCGAGTTCCAGGGCATTGGTACCCAGGTCGGCAAGTCCTTCTCGGCGGCGCTGATCGGCCAGACCACGGTCGACCAGGCGTTGGCGGCGGCCCAGCAAACCACCGAGCGCGAGATGAAGCGCGCGGGTTATCCCAAGTAAGCAGCAGTAGCCTGCCCCTGTTCCCTGTGGGAGCGAGCTTGCTCGCGATGAGGCCATGACATTCAACAGTGATGTCGGCTGACAGATTGCTATCGCGAGCAAGCTCGCTCCCACAGTTGATCTTCATTTGCCAGTACCCAATCGGTTTAACGCCATGAATACATCAACTGCCAAAGCTCACATGGACATTGCCCAACCCCAGCGCAAAAGCCGAGTGGCCAATCCCGGTTGGTTTCTGGTCAGCCCTTCGGTGGCCTTGCTGCTGTTGTGGATGATCGTACCGCTGGGTATGACCGTCTACTTCTCGACGATTCGCTACAACTTGCTCAACCCCGGCGAGAACGAGTTCGTCGGCCTGGAAAACTTTACCTACTTCCTCACCGACTCGGGCTTCCTGCCCGGCGCCAGCAACACGCTGTTGCTGGTGGGCAGCGTGCTGCTGATCAGTGTGGTGCTCGGCGTGCTGATCAGTGCATTGCTTGAAGCCAGTGAGTTTTTCGGTCGCGGCATCGTGCGGGTGATGCTGATCTCACCGTTTTTCATCATGCCCACGGTGGGTGCACTGATCTGGAAGAACCTGATTTTCCATCCGGTGTCGGGGATCCTCGCCTACGTCTGGAAGCTGTTCGGCGCCCAACCGGTGGACTGGCTGGCGCACTACCCGCTGCTGTCGATCATCATCATTGTCTCGTGGCAATGGCTGCCCTTCGCGATCCTGATCCTGATGACCGCCATGCAGTCCCTCGACCAGGAACAGAAAGAAGCCGCGCGCCTGGACGGTGCCGGACCCATCGCGATTTTCTGGCACCTGACCTTGCCACACCTGGCACGACCGATTGCGGTAGTGGTGATGATCGAAACCATCTTCCTGCTCTCGGTGTTCGCCGAAATCTTCACCACCACCAACGGCGGCCCCGGCTACGCCTCGACCAACCTCGCCTACCTGATCTACAACCAGGCGCTGGTGCAGTTCGACGTCGGCATGGCCTCGGCGGGCGGCCTGATCGCCGTGGTCATCGCCAACATCGCCGCGATCATTCTGGTGCGGATGATCGGCAAAAACCTGACCGACAAAGCCTGAGGCCTGCCATGACTCTTCAACAATCCCGTCGCCTGCAAAGCCTGCTGCTCGGTACGCTGGCCTGGGCCATCGCCATCGTGATCTTCTTCCCGATCTTCTGGATGGTACTGACCAGTTTCAAGACCGAAATCGATGCCTTCGCCACGCCGCCGCAGTTCATCTTCATGCCGACGCTGGAGAACTATCTGCACATCAACGAGCGCAGCGACTATTTCAGCTTTGCCTGGAACTCGGTGGTGATTTCCTTCAGCGCCACGGCCCTGTGCCTGCTGATCGCGGTGCCGGCGGCCTACTCCATGGCGTTCTACGAAACCCAACGCACCAGAGGCACGCTGCTGTGGATGCTCTCGACCAAGATGCTGCCGCCAGTGGGCGTGCTGATGCCGATCTACCTGCTGGCCAAGAGTTTCGGCCTGCTCGACACGCGGATCGCGCTGATCGTCATCTACACGCTGATCAACCTGCCGATCGTGGTCTGGATGATTTACACCTACTTCAAGGACATCCCCAAGGACATCCTCGAAGCCGCGCGGCTGGACGGCGCAACGCTGGCCCAGGAAATGCTCCGGGTGCTGCTGCCCATTGCCAAGGGCGGCCTGGCATCCACGGTGCTGCTGTCGCTGATCCTGTGCTGGAACGAGGCCTTCTGGTCGCTGAACCTGACCTCCTCGAAAGCCGCACCGCTGACCGCATTGATCGCCTCGTACTCAAGCCCCGAAGGGCTGTTCTGGGCCAAGTTGTCGGCCGTCTCGACCCTGGCCTGTGCGCCGATCCTGATCTTCGGCTGGATCAGCCAGAAACAACTGGTGCGCGGCCTGTCGTTCGGCGCCGTGAAATGAAGAACGCAACAGCCCTCTGTAGGAGCTGGCGCAGCCTGCGATCTTTTGGCGGCTTCAGACCGCTGAAAATCCAAATCAAAAGATCGCAGCCTTCGGCAGCTCCTACGGGAATGTGAACATCAAAGTGGAGGCCCATCACCATGGCCAACCTGAAAATCAAGAATCTGCAAAAAGGCTTCGAAGGCTTTTCCATCATCAAGGGCATTGACCTTGAAGTGAACGACAAGGAGTTCGTGGTCTTCGTCGGCCCGTCGGGCTGCGGTAAATCCACGCTACTGCGGCTGATTGCAGGGCTGGAGGAAGTCAGCGGCGGCACCATCGAACTCGATGGCCGCGACATCACCGAAGTGAGCCCGGCCAAGCGCGACCTGGCGATGGTGTTCCAGACCTACGCCTTGTACCCGCACATGAGCGTGCGCAAGAACATGTCGTTTGCCCTCGACCTGGCCGGCGTGGCGAAAGCCGAAGTGGAGAAAAAGGTCGGCGAAGCCGCGCGCATCCTCGAACTGGGGCCGATGCTGGAGCGCAAGCCCAAGCAACTGTCCGGCGGCCAGCGCCAGCGCGTGGCGATTGGCCGGGCCATCGTGCGCAACCCGAAAATCTTCCTGTTCGACGAACCGTTGTCCAACCTCGATGCCGCCCTGCGGGTGCAGATGCGCCTGGAACTGTTGCGCCTGCACAAAGAACTGCAAGCCACGATGATCTACGTGACTCACGACCAGGTCGAAGCGATGACCATGGCCGACAAAGTGGTCGTACTCAATGGCGGCAAGATCGAGCAGGTCGGTTCGCCGCTGGATCTCTATCACCAGCCGGCCAACCTGTTCGTCGCCGGTTTCCTGGGCACGCCGAAAATGGGCTTCCTCAAGGGCAAGGTCACCCGCGTCGACAACCAGGGCTGTGAAGTGCAACTGGACGCCGGAACCCGCATCAGCCTGCCCTTGAGCGGCAGGCATCTGAACGTCGGGAGTGCGGTGACGCTGGGCATTCGCCCGGAACACCTGGAACTGGCCAAACCCGGCGACTGCACCCTGCAGGTCACCGCCGATGTCAGCGAGCGCCTGGGCAGCGACACCTTTTGCCACGTCCGGACGGCATCCGGCGAAGCGCTGACCATGCGCGTTCGCGGCGATCTGGCCAGCCGCTACGGTGAAACCCTGAGCCTGCATCTGGATGCGCAACACTGCCATTTGTTCGATGCCGACGGCGTGGCGTTGACCCGCCCGTTGCGCGTTGCTGCCTGACTTCAGAGAGCCTGCGATGAAACTGAACAACCACAACCTCAGCCGCCTCGCCCCTGAAGTGGTTCTGCCCGCCTACGCCCTAAGCGAGACCCGCCAAGGCATCGCGCACATCGGCGTCGGCGGTTTCCACCGTGCCCATCAGGCGTACTACACCGACGCCTTGATGAATACCGGCGAAGGCCTGGACTGGGCCATCTGCGGTGTCGGCCTGCGCGCTGAAGACCGCCGCGCCCGTGACGATCTCAAGGATCAGGATTATCTGTTCACCCTGTTCGAACTCGGCGATAGCGACGACACCGAAGTGCGGGTGATCGGCGCCCTGCGTGACATGCTGCTGGCCGAGGACGGTGCCCAGGCATTGATCGACAAACTGGCCAGCCCCGAGATCCGCATCGTCTCGCTGACCATCACCGAAGGCGGTTACTGCATCGACGACAGCAGCGGCGAGTTCATGGCGCACTTGCCGCAGATCCAGCATGACCTGGCGCACCCGAATGACCCGAAAACCGTATTCGGTTTCCTCTGTGCCGCACTGGCCAGGCGCCGCGCCGCCGGCACAGCGGCCTTCACCCTGATGTCCTGCGATAACCTGCCGTACAACGGCGCCGTTACCCGCAAGGCTCTGTTGGCTTTCGCCGCCTTGCACGACGGCCAATTGCGCGACTGGATCGACACCAACGTCAGTTTCCCCAACGCCATGGTCGACCGCATCACGCCGATGACCAGCACTCGGCATCGCCTGCAACTGGCGGACCAGCATGGGGTGGACGATGCCTGGCCGGTGGTCTGTGAACCCTTCGCGCAATGGGTGCTGGAAGACAGGTTCGTCAACGGCCGCCCGGCCTGGGAAAAGGTCGGCGTGCAATTCACCGACGACGTCACGCCCTACGAAGAAATGAAGATCAAGCTGCTCAACGGCAGTCATCTGGCGCTGACCTACCTGGGGTTCCTGAAGGGTTACCGCTTCGTCCATGAGACCATGAACGACCCGCTGTTCGTGCGCTACATGCGCGCCTACATGGACCTGGATGTGACGCCACAGTTGCCGGCGGTGCCGGGAATCGACTTGACCGAATACAAGAACACCCTGGTGGCGCGGTTTTCCAATCAGGCGATTGCCGATCAGCTTGAACGGGTGTGTTCGGACGGTTCGTCGAAGTTTCCGAAATTCACCGTACCGACCATCAACCGCCTGATCGCCGATGGCCGCGAGACCAAGCGCGCAGCGTTGGTGGTGGCGGCGTGGGCGCTGTACCTCAAGGGCGTGGATGAGCATGGCGAGACCTACTCGATTGCGGATCCGCGGGCGGCGTTCTGCCAGGCGCTTGTGGCCGACGATGCGCTGATTACCCAGCGCTTGCTGGCGGTCGAGGAGATTTTTGGTACGGCCATTGCGCGCTCGCCGGAGTTTGTCGCGGCGTTTGAGTGGTGCTGCAACAGTTTGCGCGAGGTCGGGGTGTCGCGGACTCTGGAACGAGTTTTGGCGTAAGTCCTGCGGTGGAGCTGCTGCCGTCTTCGCGGGCAAGCCCGCTCCCACAGGGCTCGCGTTGTTCACAAATCTTGGGTTCACCGCACTTCCTGTGGGAGCGGGCTTGCCCGCGATGGCGGCATGAAAGGCGACATCCATGTTGAATGATCCAAGGATCCATTATGCCAAACCAAGAACTCTTCCTCGGCATCGACTGCGGCACCCAGGGCACCAAGGCCATCATCCTCGACGCGGCCAGTGGTGAAGTGCTCGGCCAGGGAGCCGCCAGCCACAATCTGATCAGCGGCCCCAATGGCCGCCGCGAGCAGGACACCCAGCAGTGGGTCGAAGCCTTCGCCACCGCCACCCGTCGCGCCTTGCTCGCGGCCAAAGTCGATGGCCAGTCGATTCTCGGCATTGGCGTATCCGGCCAGCAACACGGCCTGGTGCTGCTCGACGATCAGGGCAAGGTCCTGCGTGCGGCCAAACTCTGGTGCGATACCGAAACCACCCCGGAGAACGACCGACTGCTGGCCCATCTGGGTGGCGAAAAGGGTTCGCTGGAACGCCTCGGCGTGGTCATCGCGCCGGGTTACACCGTATCCAAGCTGTTATGGACCAAAGAGCAGCATCCCGAGGTGTTCTCCCGTATCGCCCGCATCTTGCTGCCCCACGACTACCTCAACCATTGGCTCACCGGCCGCAGTTGCAGCGAATTTGGCGATGCCTCGGGCACCGGGTATTTCAATGTAAGTACGCGCCAGTGGGATTTGCAATTGCTGCGTGACATCGACCCCAGCGGACGCCTGCAAGCCGCGCTGCCGGAATTGATCGATGCCCACCAGGCGGTCGGCACGATTCTGCCGGGCATCGCCGAACACCTGGGCATCAACCCCCGGGCACTGGTGTCCAGCGGTGGCGGCGACAACATGATGGGCGCCATCGGCACCGGCAACATCCAGCCCGGAGCAATCACCATGAGCCTCGGCTCGTCGGGCACGGTATACGCCTACGCCGATCAGCCGAACGTCGCCGCGGATGCCGCGGATGCCGCGGTTGCCACGTTCTGCTCTTCCAGCGGCGGCTGGTTGCCATTGATCTGCACCATGAACCTGACCAATGCCACCGGCCTGATTCGCGACCTGCTGGACCTCGACATCGATCAGTTCAACGAACTGGTTGCCGAGGCGCCGATCGGTGCCGAAGGCGTTTGCATGCTGCCGTTCTTCAACGGCGAACGGGTGCCTGCCCTGCCCCATGCCAGCGCCAGCCTGTCGGGTTTGACCATGAGCAACCTGACCCGGGCCAACCTGTGCCGCGCCGTGGTCGAAGGCACGACGTTCGGTTTGCGTTACGGACTGGACCAGCTGCGCCACAATGGCTTACAAAGCCGCAGCATTCGGCTGATCGGCGGTGGGTCAAAAAGTGCGGTCTGGCGGCAGATTGTCGCCGACACCATGAATACACCGGTGATCTGTACCGAACAAAGCGAGGCTGCAGCCTTGGGCGCGGCGATTCAGGCGGCCTGGTGCGTATCGCGGGCGAACGGGCGCGAAGACAGCCTGGCGCAATTGTGCGAGCGCTGCGTAAAACTCGACCCGGCCAGTGAAACCCTGCCGGTCGCCGACAATGTGCAAGCCTGTCAGCAGGTGTATGAACGGTATCGACAGCAAGTCGCAACCCTAATTGAAGAGTGAACAAACTATGTACCTGGTGTGTGGCGAAGCGCTGTTCGATTTTTTCAGTGAAAACGACGCCAGCGGTCTGGCGTCCAAAGTGAACTTCAAAGCCATTGCCGGTGGCTCGCCGTTCAACGTGGCGGTGGGCTTGCGCCGCTTGGGCGTGGACGCGGCGCTGTTGGCCGGGTTGTCCACCGACTACCTGGGCCGGCGCCTGCTGCAAGTGTTGCAAGATGAAGGCGTGTGCCAGGACTACCTGCTGGATTTTGCCGCGCCGACCACCCTGGCGATGGTCGCGGTGGGGGCCAATGGCTCGCCGCAGTACAGCTTCCGTGGCGAAGGCTGCGCGGATCGACAATTGCAACCGGAGCACCTGCCGGTACTCGGGCCTGAAGTGCGTGGCCTGCATATCGGCTCGTTCTCCCTGGTGGTGCAACCGATTGCCGACACGCTATTGGCATTGGTGCGCCGGGAAAGCGGCAAGCGCCTGATCAGCCTCGACCCGAACGTTCGCCTGAATCCGGAGCCGGACATCGACCTGTGGCGTAATCGGATCGCGACGCTGGTGGAACTGGCCGACCTGATCAAGGTCAGCGACGAGGACCTGCATCTGCTGTACCCCGGCCAGGACCCGGCGCAGGTGATCGAAGGCTGGTTGCAGCACCGCTGTCAGCTGGTCTTCCTGACCCGGGGTGGCGAAGGCGCGAGCGTATTCAGTCGGACTCACGGTTCGTGGTCGGCTCCCGCCTGTTCGGCAAAAATCGCCGACACCGTGGGTGCGGGCGATACCTTTCAGGCGGCGCTGATTACCTGGCTGACCGAACAGCAGATGGATTCAGTGGAGGGCGTGAAGCAACTTGGCCGCGAGCAGATTGACCGCATGCTGAAGTTCGCGGTGCAGGCGGCGGCGTTGACGTGCAGCAAGACCGGACCGGATTTGCCTTACCGGCAGCAACTGGATCTGCACTGAGTTCGAGGACCTCATCGCGAGCAAGCTCGCTCCCACAGGGTTGCGGGTCGTTCACAGCATTTGTGTCCACCCTTGTTCGCGATGACTTTCCATCAGGCGCCCGATGGTCTTAACTGATACACAGGATCGCGTACCCGCGACAGGCGGTGTTCAGCCGGGTTAACCCTCGCTTAACCGTGCGATCCAACACTTCACTGGACCGCACGCCCTCAGACTGTTCTGACGCCCAGTGCGGCAAGTTCGACAAGCGACACATCGAACTGACATTCCGTCCGCACCGGAGATCGCTGATGAACACTCGCACCCTGCTGGTTACCGCCGCCCTCGCCTGCACCGCGTTTGCCGGCCTGGCTCAGGCCAATGACACCACGACCTCCCAAGCCGTGCCCTATCACTACGGCATGCCATTGCATGTCAGCAAAGTGATTTCACTGACCGAGCCGGACACCCTGGAGTGCAAAGTGGTGACGGCCGAGATGAAGTACATCGATGACACGGGAAAACCCGCAGAAATTTCCTATCGTAAACTTTCCGACGCTTGCGAGAACCAGGGCTGACTGAAAAGTCTGATTTGGTACTTGGCGGTATTCCTTTGAGGGTTGCGGCGCTATGCTCTAGCGCCTCCCTCTCTGCCCGCAAGGATTCGCCATGCAGTTGTCGTTTCGCACGCTGTCGATGTTTACCGCCGCCTTATGTCTTTTGCTGAGCCTGGTCTGGGGCCTGACACCGCAATGGTTATTGTCGTTCTGGGACATCGAGTTTTCATTCGCGGTGGGATTGGTCGCGCGACGCACCGCCGTGCTGTTTGGGGCGTTGAGCGTGTTCTCTTTTCTGGTTCGCAACGCGCCCCCGTGCGAAACCCGAAATGCGCTGAGCCTCGGCTTCGTCGTCGGTAGCTGGGGATTGGCGGTGCTGGGTTTTGCCGAATGGCTCAACGGTCATGTCGGGCCGGGGATTTTGCTGGCGGTCGGGTTTGAACTGGCGCTGGGCCTGGCGTTCTTCCAGACCCGGCGCGTGTCCGTGGAACTCGAAACAGCAAGCTAGAGCGCTTTGCCCAGCATGGAGTGCGGCTCGACCTCGACGTGATGCTGTCTGGAACGCAGTTGGGCAATCAACTCGTTGATTTCCCGACAACCATTGAGCCCGGAGGCATCGATGCCGGTGACCAATAGATCGAGCTGATCGGTTTGCCCGTCTGCATAGACCTTGACGGTCATCGACAGATCCGGTGACAGGGTGCACTGGCAGCGCTTGGGCAGAAAACTGCTTTCGATGATATTGCGAATTTCCAAGGCAGAAAGAAACATGGCGACTCCCTCCTTTGTGAAACTGCTCGACGATCAATGCTTGCTCATTTGAAATCCCGGCAAGCTTCAAGGACAGCTACAGCATAAAACATACCCTGAACTTCGTTGTGCAGCTCATCGGCAATTCAAGGGTCCGGACGAGTTACCTGTAAAGCCTGTCATGCAATTTGCAATTATAGACCCTGGCGCCCCTGTAATTTGCACACTGGGCATCCCGGGTTTGCATTCACTGCACACGACAGTGAAAATGCCGCCCTTCACTTCAAGCAAGGAAGCATCATGAGTTCGTTGACCGTTAACGCTGGCGCAGCGCTAGTCGCACTGGGGCTTGCCGGCGTGGCGCATGCCGCCAAACTCGAAGACACCGCACCTTATCCGAAGGCCGAAAGCGGGTTCACCCGCCAGGTGATCCACCTTGCGCCACAGACCCGGGAAAACGACTTCCAGGTCGAGATCCTGGCCGGCAAGACGATGACCGTCGACTGCAACAACCCGCGCCTGGGTGGCATTCTCGAGGAGAAGAACCTCGAGGGTTGGGGTTATCCGTTCTATCGCCTGGAAAATGTCATTGGCCCGATGAGCACGCTGATGGCCTGCCCGGCCGGCACGAGCAAACAGGGTTTTGTACCGGTGGTCGGTGACGGCTTTCTGCTGCGTTACAACAGCAAGCTGCCGCTCGTGCTGTACGTGCCCAAGGACATCGAAGTGCGCTACCGGATCTGGTCGGCATCGGCCAAGGTCGAGAAAGCCGTTCAGGAATAACCCGGCATCCGGCGGACCCTCGCGGCGTCCGCTGTCGACCGGCCCAAGCGTCATGCCGGGGCGCCACTCAACGCGGCGCGCTCGGCCACATGCCCCAGGCTGTCGAAGTTGATATTGGCACCCGAGTCGATCGCCACCAGGGTCTGCCCCAAGGCACCGGTTTGCACGACGTATTTCTTGATCCCGGCCACCGCCAGCGCGCCGGAAGGTTCGGTGATCGAGCGGGTATCGTCGTAGATATTCTTGATTGCCGCGCAAAGCTCATCGTTGCTGACCGTCACCACGTCATCGACGCAAAACCGGCAGACCTCAAAACCGTAAGCGCCGATCTGCGCCACCGCCACCCCATCGGCGAAGGAGCCGACGCTCGGCAGCACAACCCGTTCGCCGGCATGCATCGCCGCTTGCAGACACGCGGAATATTCCGACTCGACGCCAATGATGCGAATTTCCGGTCGCAGGTATTTGACGTAAGCAGCGATACCCGCGATCAGCCCGCCGCCGCCCACCGGCACGAAGATCGCGTCCAGCGGCCCCTGATGCTGGCGCAGGATCTCCATGGCCACGGTGCCTTGCCCCGCGATCACCTCCGGGTCGTCGAACGGCGATACAAAGGTGCGACCGGTTTCCAAGGCCAGGTCCAGTGCATAGGCCAGCGCAAACGGAAAACTTTCGCCGTACAGCACCGCATCGGCGCCGCGACTGCGCACCCCGATGACCTTCAGTTGCGGCGTCGTGCAGGGCATGACGATGGTGGCGTTGATCCCCAGTTCCCGTGCCGCCAGTGCCACACCCTGCGCATGATTGCCGGCAGAGGCCGTGACCACGCCGCGAGCCTTTTGCGCTTCGCTCAGTTGCACCAGCTTGTTGTAGGCGCCGCGGATCTTGAAGGAAAAGGTCGGTTGCAAGTCCTCGCGCTTGAGCAGGATCTGGTTGCCCAAGGCTTCGGACAAGGCCTGCGCCGGTTGCAACGGCGTGCGCACGGCCAGTTCATAGACCGGCGCGGCAAGGATTTTTTTGACGTAGTGTTCAAGCAGGCTTTGCTGGACGGTCGTAAAACTCATGGTCGTCTCCTGACATTGTTCGGGGCCCGGGAGACAGAAAGTAAAAACCCGCCTCCAGGGCGGGTTGGGTGCTGCAGTCGTGAGCTAGCCCGCCAAATGAGGAATGGCGGTAATAATGCTTGGCTGGCAGCGCAATACGGTGGAAGTCATGGCTGGAAATTAGCCGGGTGTTGATGGCAAGTCAATGGCAAGTTTTTGTAGATGCCTTAGTCTGCCGGCAACTTCAACCCGACCTTGTAAACGCCACCGTTCTCCTCATCGGTCAAAACATACAAGTAGCCATCCGGCCCCTGCCGTACATCGCGGATGCGTTTTTTCAAATCCCCGAGCAAGCGCTCCTCGTGGATCACCTTGTCGCCATCGAACTCCAGGCGGATCAGTTCCTGGCTGATCAACGCGCCGATAAACACGTTGCGCTGCCAGGCCTTGAAACGATCGGCATCGTAGAACGCCATGCCACTCAGGCCCGGGGACTTTTCCCAGACGTGGTTCGGGGCAACGGTGCCTTCGGCGGTTTCACCCTTGGCTTCGGGAATCGGTTGACCTGAGTAGTTGATGCCATGGGTCGCCAGCGGCCAGCCGTAATTCTTGCCGCGCTCGATGATGTTGACTTCATCGCCGCCCAGAGGGCCGTGTTCGTTTTCCCACAGCGTGCCGTTCCACGGGTTGAGCGCCGCGCCTTGCGGGTTACGCTGCCCGTAGGACCAGATCTCCGGGCGCACGTTGGCCTGGCCGACAAAGGGGTTGTCCTTGGGCACCGTGCCATCCGGGTAGATTCGCACCACTTTGCCTTGCAGCTTGTCGAGGTCCTGGGCGGTCGGACGGTCGTTGTTTTCCCCCAGGGTCACGAACAGATAGCCGTCTCGATCAAACACCAGCCGCGAGCCAAAATGGTTGCCGACCGAGAGTTTGGGCTCCTGACGCAAGATCACCTGGAAATCCTTGAGCGCCGTCATATCGTCGGAGAGTCGACCGCGGCCCACCGCTGTGCCGGCCTTGTCGCCCTGACCGCCACCTTCGGCATAGGACAGATAGACCATCCGGTCCTGCTTGAAGTCGGGCGACAGCGCCACGTCGAGCAATCCACCCTGCCCCTTGGCCCAGACCGTGGGTACGCCATTGAGCGGTGCAGACAACTTGCCTTCGGCAGTCACCAACCGCAGGTTGCCGGGCCGTTCGGTCACCAGCATGCCTTTGCGATCCGGCAGGAATGCCAGGGCCCAGGGGTGCTCCAGCCCCGTCACGATGGGGGTGACCTCAAGGGTGCCGTCTTCGCTTTTCATCGTCTGGGCCGGCGCGGCAAGCACAGGGACCGTGGCGCTGATCAATACGCCGGCACAGAGGGTTGCCAACAGGTTTTTACGCAACATGCAGGATTCCTTTTCTGATGGAAATGAGGCCCGGTGAAAAATAGCGGGTAGACGTCATGCCTGCCACTCAACGGGTGTTGGTACCAGTGTCTCGTGGGGGTGGATTGGGAATGAATTTCGGTGGGCTGGTGGGCGCTGTCCGGTCGGGATAGCGATTGCCGATGCCACCGTTGTCCAGCGTCGGCGGGCGCGGGACCGGCACGGTATTGGGTCCGCGCATTGCCGGGGCACTGGGTTGAGTACCTTGCATGCTGTTGGGATTAGCCCGCCGAATCGGGCTGTTGTAAGGATTGTTGCTGGTGCTGCCCGGCAGGTTTTGGGCCAACTGCAACGAAGCACATACGTCAGCCTGGACCAAGGGACCCAGTACGCCACTCAAGGCCAGCATAATGGCGCCAAACACGTATCGGTTCATGGGGTGCCTCTCTGCGTCCGCGTGGATAAGGACTTCGATACCACGCTACGCCCGAGGTTCGGATTTGTTAACCAAAAACTCCCCGGCACGATGTAATACGACGTTGATCCGGCCTCTTCGCGAGCAGGCTCGCTCCCCCAATGGACGGTGGGCATTCATGACATTTGTGGTTGGCTCAAAACCTGTGTGAGCGTGGCTCGCCCGCGATGAGGCCTGCCGCCCGAACACCCGGCTCAGATCAGAATGAAGACCGCCAGCACCCCGGCAAAGATCGACCACTTTTGGAGGTAGTAAAGCTTGCGGTTGCGCTTTTTCAGTTCCTTGGCGCGCAGGCGAACCTTGTAGACCTTGCTGAACAATCGATTGAGCCCGCCGGTCCGGTCTCCGTCCTCGTTCGGTGCACCGGCCGCCGACATGACATTGCGACTGAACCAGCGATTGAATGCCGCCGCCCACCGATATTTCATCGGCCGCTCGACGTCGCAGAACAAGATGATGCGATTGTGCGGCGTGGTGTTCTCTGCGTAATGAATGTAGGTCTCATCGAACATCACCGCTTCGCCATCGCGCCAATGGTAGTTCTGGCCATCGACATTGATGTAGCAACCGTCAGCGTTGGGTGTGTCCAGCCCGAGATGATAACGGTACGAACCGGCATACGGGTCGCGGTGGCGCACCAGTCTGGAGCCCGGTGGCAACTCGGCGAACATCGCCGCCTTGATCGAGCCAATGCCCTGCACCAGTTCGGTGGTGCGCGGGCAGAGCTTCATGGCCGACGGGTGGCTATCGCCATACCACTTCAGATAGAAGCGCTTCCAGCCGGTCTTGAAAAACGAGTTGAAACCGACGTCATCGTATTGGTTCGAACGCTTGATTTCGCCAGCGTGAAGCAAGTTCTGGCCTTCGGCACGAATTTCTTCCCAATGCGCCTGCAGCGGGCTCAGGTCGGGAAAATCAGCCGGATCGAGATACGGTTTGTTGGGGATTTTCGAAAACAGATAAAGAAAGCAGTTGATCGGCGCCAGGAACGTCGAGTGATCACTCAACTGGCGGCCCAGCTTATGGCGCACCCGGCCACGCAGGTGGACGTACGCAATAGAGACAATGTAGATAACGGCTATGATCAGTTTCACGGAAATCGTCACAGGTCGGAAGTAAACAAACTGCGCCCTTTACCGGCATGCCGGTCCCCGGGTCTTGTGCAGCGGCTGAATACGAAACAGCGGCCCCTTGGTGCCATCCAGCCACGCCGATGGTTGCCGTTCAGCTGTTAGATGGCATTTTAGCCACAGTTTGTAACCAATAGTTAACCTGTAACTGTGAAAATGTGTCCGCAAAAACCGCCAAAGCGTAGCAGAGGCCTCATCGCCCTATCGTTTAAAGAGCCAGACCAGTACAATCGCCGCCAAACTTTACGCGCCCCCAGGTTGAGAGCGGGAAAATCCCCTTTCAGCGCACATTGACTCGGGCCAGGCGCGCCACATGCAGCTGTCCACTTGATGCCAGATGGATCTTCCACTGCCGATCGGGATGAATGTCCCGGGGTCCGGACAGTGGAAACGGGTACTGAACCGGTACTGCCGCAACCCTAGCTACTCTGAATGCTTCGCAGGAAAAACCTTTGATTTCTACAGCTAACATCACGATGCAGTTCGGCGCCAAGCCGCTCTTCGAAAACGTTTCGGTCAAGTTCAACGGTGGCAACCGTTACGGTCTGATCGGCGCCAACGGTTGCGGCAAGTCGACCTTCATGAAGATTCTCGGCAACGACCTCGAGCCGTCCGGCGGCCAAGTCATGCTGGAGCCGAACGTGCGCCTGGGTAAATTGCGCCAGGACCAGTTCGCCTACGAAGAATTCACCGTGATCGACACCGTGATCATGGGTCACGAAGAGCTGTGGAAGGTCAAGGCCGAGCGCGACCGCATCTATTCGCTGCCGGAAATGAGCGAAGCAGACGGCATGGCCGTGGCCGAGCTGGAAACCGAATTCGCCGAAATGGATGGCTACACCGCTGAATCCCGCGCCGGCGAACTGCTGCTGGGCCTGGGTATCCCACTGGAACAGCATTTCGGCCCGATGTCCGAAGTCGCTCCGGGCTGGAAACTGCGGGTATTGCTGGCTCAGGCATTGTTCTCCGATCCTGAAGTGCTGTTGCTCGACGAACCGACCAACCACCTGGACATCAACACCATCCGCTGGCTGGAAACGATTCTCAAGGCGCGTAACAGCACCATGATCATCATTTCCCACGACCGTCACTTCCTCAACAGCGTGTGCACTCACATGGCTGACCTGGACTACGGCGAGCTGCGTCTGTTCCCGGGCAACTACGACGAGTACATGACGGCGGCCACTCAGTCCCGCGAGCAACTGCTGTCGGACAACGCCAAGAAGAAAGCCCAGATCTCCGAACTGCAAACCTTCGTCAGCCGCTTCTCGGCCAACGCCTCGAAAGCCAAGCAGGCCACTTCCCGCGCCAAGCAGATCGACAAGATCCAGCTGGCCGAGGTCAAGCCTTCGAGCCGCGTGAGCCCGTTCATCCGTTTCGAACAGACCAAGAAGCTGCACCGCCAGGCCGTGACCATCGAGCAGATGTCCAAGGGCTTCGACGGCAAGACCCTGTTCAAGAACTTCAGCTTCACCGTCGAAGCCGGCGAGCGCGTGGCGATCATCGGCCCGAACGGTATCGGCAAGACCACCCTGCTGCGCACCCTGATGAGCGAGCTGACCCCGGACGCCGGCTCCGTGAAATGGACCGAAAGCGCGGAACTGGGCTACTACGCCCAGGACCACGCCCATGACTTCGAAGACGACGTCAGCCTGTTCGACTGGATGGGCCAGTGGACTCAGGGCGAGCAGATCATCCGTGGCACCCTGGGCCGCATGCTGTTCTCCAACGACGAGATCCTCAAGTCGGTCAAGGTCATCTCCGGTGGTGAGCAAGGCCGCATGCTGTTCGGCAAGCTGATCCTGCAAAAGCCGAACGTACTGGTGATGGACGAACCGACCAACCACCTGGACATGGAATCGATCGAAGCGCTGAACCTGGCGCTGGAAAACTACCCGGGCACGCTGATCTTCGTCAGCCACGACCGTGAGTTCGTATCGTCCCTGGCCACCCGCATCATCGAGTTGAGCCCTAACGGCGTGACCGACTTCAGCGGCACCTATGACGACTACCTGCGCAGTCAGGGTGTGGTGTTCTAAAGGTAGCTACAAGCCTTTAGCTGCAAGCTGCAAGTGAAAAGCCCTGTCCATGTGACGGGGCTTTTTGCATTTAGAGGCCAAAAGATCGCAGCCTTCGGCAGCCCCTACAATTGATGGTGTACACCCTGTAGGAGCTGCCGAAGGCTGCGATCTTTTAATCGTTAGCCTGCTTTCTTTTATCGCAACGCCGCGCCATGATGCAGGTCTCCCACCGCCGTCCGCGAACGAGCCCTCATGTCTGTGCAGCAAGTGCCTCCGCAAAGCTCCATGGCGATCACACTGCAGATCGTCTCCATCGTTTTCTATACCTTCATCGCCTTCCTCTGCATCGGACTGCCGATTGCGGTGTTGCCGGGTTATGTCCACGAACAACTCGGGTTCAGCGCCATCGTGGCCGGATTGACCATCGGCTCGCAATACCTCGCCACCCTGCTCAGCCGGCCCATGGCCGGGCGGATGTCCGACAGCGTTGGCACCAAGCGCGCAATCATCTATGGCTTGTCGGGGATTGTGCTCAGCGGCGTGCTGACCTTGCTGTCGACCCTGTTGCAGGGCTTTCCCTTGCTCAGCCTGCTGATCCTGATCGCCGGGCGCCTGTTGCTGGGGATCGCACAAGGATTGATCGGCGTCGGCACCATCAGTTGGTGCATGGGCCAGGTCGGCGCCGAGCATACCGCGCGGTCGATCTCCTGGAACGGCATCGCGTCCTATGGTGCGATTGCCATTGGTGCGCCGCTGGGTGTGGTCATGGTGCAACAACTGGGTTTCGCCAGCCTGGGCATTGCCCTGTCGCTGCTGGCCCTGGCCGCACTGTTGCTGATTCGCAACAAGCCCTCGGTGCCGGTGGTGCGCGGTGAACGTTTGCCGTTCTGGGCCGTGTTCGGACGCATTGCGCCGATTGGCGCGAGCCTGAGCCTGGCGTCCATTGGCTACGGCACCCTGACGACCTTTATCACCCTGTACTACGTCAATCGCGGCTGGACCGGCGCGGCCTACTGCCTGACCGTGTTCGGCGTGTGTTTCATTCTGTCGCGGCTGCTGTTCATATCCGCCATCAATCGTTTTGGCGGGTTCACGTCGGCCATTGCCTGCATGTGCATTGAGACAGTTGGCCTGGTGCTGTTGTGGCTGGCACCATCGACCGAGTACGCGCTCATTGGCGCCGGCCTGACCGGATTCGGCCTGTCCCTGGTGTATCCGGCGCTGGGTGTCGAAGCCATCAAACAGGTGCCCAACTCCAGCCGGGGCGCGGGCCTGAGTGCTTATGCGGTGTTTTTCGACCTGGCGCTGGCCATCGCCGGCCCGTTGATGGGCGCAGTGGCGTTGAACCTGGGGTATGTGTGGATTTTCTTCGGTGCGGCACTGTTGTCGGTGACGGGGCTGGGGCTGACGTTGCTGCTCAAGCGCCGCGCGACAGCTTAAACCTGTGGGATATCTGGCGCATTACTGATCGGCAGTCTGCATCCCGGCCCGGGTCGGCCTACCCAGGGTGCGCGAGAAGAACCTTCCTGCTTCAGAGATCAGATTGCGGTGAATGTCTTGCCGATCGACGCCATCGGCATCGGTGCACAGCGCGGGCATGATCACGATCTGCTCGTCATTGCACGGTGCCATGAAGACGAAGTGCCCTGCCCCGGCCAATAACTTGAAGTCAGGCGCCGTCGGCAGTTTGCGCGCCAGTGCCGCGGCGTTCTTGTCGACAGCCACCAGTTTGTCGCCATCGCCGCTGTAAAGCAGTACCGGCACATGCACGTCGGCCAAGGTGTGGCGGCCGAACTTCAGGCTCAACGGCGCCATCAGCATCAAGGCGTGGACGCGAGGATCAGCTACCGGTTGCAGGTCGTCGCGGTCGACAATCAATTCGCCCTGGGTGTTGCAGGCATCGCGGTCGTCCGGGCGCTCCTGGCAGTAACGGCGCAGGCGATCCAGGTCCGGGGTCGCACCGGACAGAATCAACGCGGTCTCGCCACCGGCCGAGTAACCGATGACCCCTACCTGGTCGGCATTGACGAACGGCGACAGCATACGGTCGCCCAAGGTCTCGGTAATGGCTTCGGAAACCTGGATCGGCCGGCCGTACAGGTTACTCAAAGTACCGAGTCGGCTGTGGTCCCTGGAGTTGTCACCGGGGTGAATCACCGCCACCACGACAAAACCTTTGCGCGCCAGTGACGTGGCAAGGTCGTGCAGGGCCAGGGGGGTGCCGGTGTTTCCGTGGGACAGCATCAGCATCGGGAACCGGCCGATGGCGACCTTGGTGTCCTCCCCGGCTTCGACGGTGTAACCCTCGAGCTTGCTGGTGTGCTCCCGATCACTGGAAGGATAGAAGGCGATGGCGCGCATCGGCTGCAGGTCCAGCGGGTCGAGAAAAGTCATCTCATGGAAGCCGACGCTCCAGTGAGGATGCGGTGCAGGCGCGGCGTGCACTGTATTCAAGCTGCTGAGCAGGCAAATCAGTAAAGTTGCACAAAGACGCACCATGGGATGCCCCACCTTGTTACCGGACTTGAGACGTACGCCCTGGACGGCATAAGCCGGGCCACAATCTGAAACGACCAGAAACAAAAAACTCCGTAACTGGTACTTGCGTAGCCAGATTACAGAGTTTTTTGGGCTTTACCTGAACGGTTGCTTACTTTTACGCAAGCCTTACGCAGCGGCGAACAACTGCTCGCTGATGTGTGCGTGGGCAGCGCTCATGGCTTTGCTGCGCACGTCATCACCGTAAGCCAGGCCTTCGGCGCGGACGATTTCGATATCGGTGATGCCGATGAAACCGAACAGCAACTTCAAATACTCTTCGTGGGCAACACCGGTTGCCTGGCCGGCGTGCATGCCGCCGGAGGTCGAAACGATCACGACTTTCTTGCCGCCGCACAGGCCTTCAGGGCCGGCTTCGGTATAACGGAAGGTCTGGCCGGCCACCGCGATGCGGTCAATCCAGGCTTTCAGTTGAGTCGGGATGGTGAAGTTGTACATCGGTGCGGCGATCACCACGGCATCGGCAGCCAGGAATTCGGCCAGGGTCGAGGCGCTCAGCTCGGCTTCGTGCTGTTGTGCGGCGTTGCGCAGTTCAGCGGTGGTGCCGGCGGCGACCAGGGTGGTGGCGGAAAAGTGGCTGATGGCGTCGGCGGCCAGGTCGCGGTAGGTCACCACGGCGGTTGGCTCGGCGGCTTGCCAGGCCTTGACGACTTCACCGCTCAACTGACGGGAAGCCGAGTTGTCGCCCAGAATGCTCGAATCGATATGCAGCAGTTTCATGTGGGATCTCCAAGTGAGGATCGCCCACAAGGGCGATCAGATGGGACTAATCCTACACACGAAACCAATAGCTGATTAGACGGCAACAATGCGATAGTTCGTCCCACACATAGAACAATCGGATTCACACCATGCAAGACCTCAACGACCTGTATTACTTCGCCAAAGTCGTGGAAGCCGGGGGGTTCGCCGCGGCCGGGCGTTTGCTGGGCATCCCCAAGTCCCGATTGTCACGGCGCATCGCCGAGCTGGAAGAGCGCCTCGGCGCACGGTTGCTGCAACGCACCACCCGACAGTTGAAGCTGACTGCCGTCGGTGAGCGTTACCTCAGGCACTGCCAGGCCATGCTGCTGGAGGCGGAAATGGCCGACGAGGCCGTGGCCAGCATGTCCAGCGAGCCCCGCGGGCGTTTGCGGGTGTCCTGTCCCGTCGGGCTGGCCCACGAAATATTGCCGGGGGTGATCAGCGACTTTCTGGAGCGCTTTCCGCAAGTCCAGTTGGAGGTGATGTTGCTCAACCGGCGGGTCGACCTGGTGAACGAAGGCATCGACGTGGCCCTGCGCGTGCGGGAACTGGGCGACGAGGACCCGCTGTTGGTCACCCGCCGCCTGCGCCAGGCGCAGATGCTGATGGTCGCCAGTCCCGGTTTCCTCGTTGGCCGTGAGATCAACCATCCTGAGGATCTGAAAAGCCTGCCGGTGCTCGGCGCCCTGGAAGCCGACCGCATGGTGCACATCCGCCTGCTGGATCAAAACGGCAAAAGTTGTGAACTCGCGCTCGAGGCCCGGCTGGGCATCGATGACTTTATCGTGCGCAAGGCCAGCACCCTCTCCGGCCTGGGCTTTACGATGCTGCCCATGATGTATTGCGAACAGGAACTGGAAAACGGCTCACTGGTGCAGTTGTTGCCCGACTGGTCGTTGCCCGGTGGCTGGCTGCAAGCGGTCTATCCTCATCGACGCGGAGTGATGCCGGCGGTACGCGCCTGGATTGACCATCTGGTCGAGTCATTCAATGCCTGTGGAGAACGATTGTTATGAAAGCCGGACGGATGAGCGAAGAGGATGTCGCGAAACTCTGCCTTAGCCTGCCCGGAGCGCGGGAAGACTATAAATGGGGAGGCGTGCGGGTGTTTTCGATTGCCGGGAACAAGATGTTCGCCTTGCAGGGCCTGCGGGGTGATTCCCTGGCCTTCAAGGTCGACAAGGATCTGTTTCTCGGTCATTGCGACCGCCCGGGAATTCATCCGGCGCCTTATCTGGCGCGCGCCCAGTGGATCATCATGGAAACGCCCTACCCGCTCGGCAGCGAAGAACTACAGGGCTTGCTGCGCCGTTCCCACCAATTGGTGGTCAGCAGACTGCCCAAGCGCACTCAAGTCGGACTGTTGCTATAGAGCCTTGTTTGTCAGAACAAGGCAAACAGGTGTGCGCCGAGGAACAGGTGGTCGATCCAGAACACCTGGTGCATGAGCACGATGATCCAGAACACCAACTGGTACGAGACCTTGCGGGTTTTGTGCCGAAACGCTTGCTGGGCCAGCAAAGCACCGGGCCAGCCACCGGCGAGCTCCAGCGCATGCAGGATATTCTCCGGCGTACGCCATTGCTCGGCGCGGGCCTTGCGCTTGTCGCTCCAGTACAGGAAAAACGTCACGACGCTGACGATGCCGTAGGCCGCCAGGGGAATCAGCGACACCCCGTGCAGCCATGACGACACCGAACCCGACAGCGGCAATGCGCACAGGATTGCAAACACCAGCCACTTCAGCCGCGGATGGCGGATCTGTCCCCCGGGCTGACGCCCGGGGTTATTGCGCGAGCTTGAGTCACTCACGGCTTGACCGCGCTCCAGTCGACCCAGCCGAATTGCCAGGTCGCCAGGATGACCAGGCCGAACACAATGCGATACCAGGCAAACGCCGCATAGCTGTGGTTGGCAATGAACTTGAGCAGCCCGCGGACCGCGATCATCGCGAAGACGAACGCCGTGACGAAGCCGATCGCGAACACCGGGAAATCAGACGGGACAAACAGGTGTCGGTATTTATAGCCCGAGTACACCGCAGCGCCGACCATGGTTGGCATCGCCAGGAAAAACGAGAACTCGGTAGCGGTCTTGCGCGACAGGCCGAACAGTAACCCGCCGATGATCGTAGAGCCCGAACGCGAAGTGCCCGGAATCATGGCCAGGCATTGGGCGAAGCCGACTTTCAGGGCGTCTTTCCAGGTGATGTCATCCACCGTTTCGGCGTGGACTTCATGCTGCCGGCGCTCGGCCCACAACATGACGACCCCGCCCACGACCAGCGCCGCTGCCACAGTGATCGGATTGAACAGGTACTCGTGGATCAGGTCGGCGAAGATCACGCCCAACACCACGGCCGGCAAGAACGCGATCAACAGGTTCGCGGTAAACCGCCGAGCGCTCGGCTGGGTCGGCAGGCCGATGACCACGTCGAAGATCTTGCGTCGAAACTCCCATACCACCGCCAGGATGGCACCCAACTGGATAATGATGTTGAACGCCATCGCCCGCTCGCCCCCGAAGCCGAGCATGTCGGCCACGATGATCTGGTGGCCGGTACTGGAAATGGGCAGGAACTCGGTCAGCCCTTCTACAACCCCAAGAATCAATGCCTGAAAGGCGGTCCAAAGATCCATCAATCCCCCAAAAGGCTATGCGCGCCGGCATGCCCCGTTAGTATTTTTCCAAAGCTTGAATTGCGATCAGCGTAGCTGAAGCCCCGCGTATCAAGGATCACCACAGAACCGTAAAAATCCTGTGAAAAAACAATCCTGATCCGGGTTTACCCGCGCGGGGCCGAAATCCTATCAGACAAGTCCGATTGGCGCTGCCGCGTTATCGCGCGCCAATGAAGCACACCCTGCGCCACGGGATTCCCGACGCCAATCCGGTTACAATCGGCCCCCTCTTCGATTTCACCAAGGAACCTCCATGTCCGGGCTTGAACTGTTTGCCGCCGCCCTCGGTGTCATTGCCGTCTGGCTGACGGTCAAACAGAACCCCTGGTGCTGGCCCATCGGCCTGGTCATGGTGCTGCTGTACAGCTGGATCTTTTTTGAGGTGAAGCTGTATTCGGACATGTTGCTGCAAGTCGTCTATGCCGCCTTGCAGCTTTACGGCTGGTGGCAGTGGACACGGGCGGGTGAAACGACCCACGGCCGCGAGGTCAGTTGGCTCGATTCCCGTTCCGTGGCGTTGAGCCTGGCCATCGGCGCACTCGGCAGCCTGTTGCTGGGGGCAGCCATGGCCCACTGGACCGACGCCGCGCAACCCTGGCTCGATGCGGCGCTGACCGGATTCAGCCTGGTGGCGCAGGTCTGGATGGCGCAAAAACGTGTCCAGTGCTGGCCGCTGTGGATTGCCCTGGATGTGATTTTCGTCGGGCTGTTCATCTATAAGGACCTGTACCTGACCGCCACCCTGTACGGGCTGTTCGCCGTTATCGCCGTGCAGGGCTGGCGCCAATGGCGCGCCAATCCGGCGTTGCGCGCATGAAAGTCCTGGTACTCACAGGTCCCGAATCCAGCGGTAAAAGCTGGCTGGCGGCCGAGTTGCAACAGCGTTTTGGCGGGGTTCTGGTCGACGAGTATGTACGCTGGTTCATCGAGCAGAATCCGCGGGACACCACCTTGGCCGACATTCCGGACATCGCCCGCGGTCAATTGGCATGGGAAGACGAAGCACGGACGCAACAACCATCTTTGCTCATCCTCGACACACACCTGCTGAGCAATATCCTCTGGAGCCAAACCCTGTTTGGCGACTGCCCCGTCTGGATCGAACAAGCGCTACTGGCCCGGCATTACGACTTGCACTTGCTGCTGTCGCCGGAACACGTCGAATGGACGGATGATGGCCAGCGCTGCCAACCCCGATTGAGTGAGCGCCAGGCATTTTTCGAGCAGACCCTGGCCTGGCTTGAACGCCACGCACAACCGGTTCAAGTACTGCGCGGAGATTGGGCAGAACGCCGACTCCAGGCGCTTAGCGCCGTGACCCGATTGCTCGGCGCCTGACCGGCGTTTGGGGCAGTTTCCCCACCATCCCCCCCCTGTCCCGGGGGAAAAGTGTCCGATCCTGAAACACCCTTCCGACCTCAAACCGCCTGTTTCAGCGCCCTTCACCGCTGGATCATCGGATTTGTTAAGTCATTGATACAACGCCGCTGAAACCCTTGTTCCAGAGCGATTTATCCGCAAATAAGGGCTGCCTGCGCAGGGTTTCGTCTCACCTTTGAAACATTCTCGGCAAAGGCTATCCGGACAATATCCATAAGCCATTGAATCAACAAGATATTCAAAAACCGGCACAGCTTTCGCTCTCACCTTCATAAAGCCGACCAGAGCCAGCCCACATGAGAAGGAAAGAGCGTCGTGGGGATATTCAATAAAAGAGTCTTGACGTGCCTGCTGCTGATCGCGAGCGCTGCAGGCGCGGTTTTCAGTTTTGACGTTCAAGCCGAAGGCAACGGCGTCATCGTGCTTGATCGCACCATTCACCCAACCCCTATCGGTCGCAGCGGCGGCAGAGATCCAAACCCCAACACCCTCAATGCCAACCCTTCGGCCCGCGTCACCGGCGAACTCAGCGATGCCGACATCGCCGGGGTCACCACCGGAACGGCCCTCCGCCACAGCAACGGGCAAAGCCTGGGTGGCCTGCAAGGCCTCAACGCCGTCACCAACCCCAACGGTATGCCCGGCATGTCCGTCGGCCACGGCGGTGGCAGTGGCGGCGCGATTTCCGGAACCATCAACCGCGCCATGAGCAGCGGCCTCGGTTCACTGGGCAGAATGGCGGGAGGCCAATGAGATGAGTCGATCCCTGCTGTTACTAGTCCTGCTCGGCTGCACCAGTGTGATTGCCGATTCGGGCGTCAGTTCGGTGAACAACGCCACCCTCCAGGATTCCGGCACCCAATACCGCGGCAACTTCAACGTCAACCAGGCGGCTGGCGATCAGCAGCAGCAGGCCAACGTCCGTGCGATCGCCATTGGTACCCAGGCCGGTGCGACCACCAGCGTCCGGCAGAAAATCACCACGCCCGCCAATCCGTCGATGGACGCGACGGCCACTATCGGCGGCTCCTCCTTCACTAATGGCAACGGCGTACTGGGCGTCAACCAGAGCGCCGGGGCGAACAACCAGATGGCCAACGCCATGCGCATCAGCATCAGCGCTGCACCGCAAGCCATCGACGATAGTGCCCTTTCTCAACAAAACGTGGCGTTGTTACCGAACTCGGGAGCAACTGGCGCCCCAAACGGCAGTCGCCAGGTCGTGACAAGCGACCAGGCCTTCACCGGCAGCCGGGGAGTGATCCAGGTGAACCAGAGTGCCGGGGTGGGGAACCGAATGGCTAACACCCTGAGCATCCAGGTCGCTGACTGACCCCGATACAGTGCGATTAGGGAAGTACCAACACTTGACCAACTAATGAGCACGGAGAAACACCATGAACCCGACAACTGCTCTCAAACCTCTGGCTTTCGCTCTGGCAGCAGTGATGGCATTCGCAGCACAAGCAGGCGCTCTTGATGATGATCAAGGCAACGGCCAGAGCAATGAACAGGGCAACAGCCATCAGCCTAAAGGCCCGACGCTGGAGCAAATTCTGCAGATTACAGCAGGCGCCGGGGCCGCCGTGCTGGACTCGCAGGAAAGCAGTGACAGCAGCGTATTGAATCGGGACACCAGGAACGACGCTAGAGTCGATAACTCCCTGAACAACTCCAACGGCAACATGGGCGCCAACGTTGCAGCCGGTAACGGCAACCAACAAGACAACGCCGCCGCCCTTGCCACGGCTGACGAAAGCTTCATCTTCGGCACCGCGGTCGCCGTCTCCAGCGCGACTCAGAAGAGCACCGGCAACACCGCCAGGAACCACTCCAACACCAACAACACAACGCTCAATAACGCAGGCAACAGCGGTTCCGGCAACCTCGGCATCAACGTGACCACCGGCGAGTTCAACCAACAGAAAAACAACCTGGCGATTGCCGTTTCCGGCGGTCGTGTAGCACTAGCGGCGGCGGCGGCCAACCAAAGCACGTCCGGGCTGAGCGTCACCAACAACGCCAACCATGACGACAGCACCCAGACTGATTTCGTATCCGTGGGTGTACTCGGTCTGGCTGGCGTAACCACTCAGCAAGTGATGACGCCAGAAGGCTGGAAAACCCCTGTAACCAACAATGCTTCGATAACGGGCTCGATGAACAACTTCTCCGGCAACGGCGGAGCCAACGTATCGTCTGGTGTGGGCAACCAGCAAAGCAACTCGCTGTCCATCGCCGCGGGCTGCAAGTCTTGTCTGTAATCACGATTGCAATAAAAGCCCCGGCGACGGGGCTTTTCCACAGTCCCAAGGCGTATCGATCATGCGTAAGACTGTCCTTTTCGCCCTGCTCTGCCTGTCTGGCCTGACCCAGGCTGCACAGATGCCGGTTGCCGCCCTGCCGGGCGGCGTGCTGGTGTACAAGCACGTACAGAGTTTGCGCGAGCGCAAGTTCAGCGACATCGTCGAGCAGAAAACCGATTTCAGCTGCGGCGCCGCCGCGCTGGCAACGATACTGCGCCAGGCCTATTGGCTCGACGTCGATGAGGAGCACATCATCAAAGGCATGCTGGTCACCGCAGACCAGGACCTTGTGCGTACCCAGGGTTTTTCCATGCTGGACATGAAGCGCTACATAGAACGCATCGGCATGCGCGCCCGGGGCTACAGGATCCCGCCGGAAAGACTCGAAGCCGTGACGATTCCGGTGGTGGTGCTGATGGAAATTCGCGGCTACAAGCACTTCGTGGTATTGCAGCGGGCGGACAAGAACTGGGTCTATATCGGCGACCCGGTGCTCGGTCACAAACGCTACGCCCATGATGACTTTGTCAAAGGCTGGAATGGCATTATCTTCGCTATCGTCGGTCCCGGTTACGACAAGACCAATGCGTTACGCAGTCCACCGGAACCGCTGACAGCCAAGAACAAGATGGATAATTTCAACCCGGTCAAAGATGCTGAATTGATGGATTTTGGTTTCATACAGAGCGACTTCTTTTAATCGCCAACAAGATGATAGGGGGCAGGATGCTCCGGGAGCAGCAAATGAAAACCTCGTATTGGGTGTTCGCTGCCTGTCTGGCAGCGAACACTTCAGGTTTTGCTGATGAGTTCAGACCCATCGAAATCAAGGACGAGGAACTGGCCGAGTTGCGTGGCCGGTATGTGATGCCGGGGCGGGTCATCAGCTTCGGCGTCGTCATGAGCAGTACCTGGCGCAATGCCAGTGGTGATCTGATCGGAGCCTCCACCTCGATGCAGCTTCAAGCTGCAACGGTCAAGCCCGAGTTCTATGTTTCAACCATCAAGCAATCCGGTCATGGCGGTTCGTCCAGGTCGGGCAGCGGTAACGTGACGGGTGGCGCTGCCCTGAGCGCTTCTCGGGGCATCACCCAGGTCACACGGGCCGCAGGCGACGGTAACAGCGCAAACAACAACATCGCCATCAACGTCAAGGAGGCCAGCACGGCCCCTGCGCTGGTGCCGAGCCAGGGCCAGGCGCTGATAGCCGGTCAAACCATTACCGGCAGCAATGCCGCAGGCAGTGTCGCCGTATCCGCGACCAGCGGCGGTGTTCAGATGGCCATTACCGCCAACAACAACCAGGGCACAAGCCTGCAACAAGTCGCCCAGGGCGGGCTGCTGCAAAACACCCGGTTGCTGGGCAGCAGCAATGTGGTCGACAACATGACCCAACTCAACGTAGTGCTCAACAATAATGGCCCGAGTGCGGGTGCATTGGACTGCAACCTCAACCAACTCGCTGCATTACGGACCATGGGCTATTGAACTACGCTGAGTCTGGACCATTGGGCACAAATGGACGGCTTATTTCATGTACCGATCAGTATCACTGAGTGCAGTTGCGTGCTTGAGTGCTCTACTCCCGGCGGCGATGTTGCAGGCAGCACCTGACCCGGAGCTAGAGGCTCTCAAACAAGAGCTTCTGGAGTTGAAACAACGATACGAAGTCCAGCAAAAAGCCCTGGCGGTGCTCGAACAACGGGTCCGCCAGGTCGAAGAGCAGCCCGCTTCGCCCCCTCCCAAACGCCTGGCCAAGTCGCCAGCGGATCTCAAGGGCAATCCAGGGGGCGCCGCCGGGGGCAGCGGCAGCTCTTATGGACAATCGCTGGCCAATGACTCGCAACCGGCGCAAAGCGTTTCGAACCTGTATGACGAGGCCAGCGGGTTCTTCGGCGGTGGCAAGTTCAGCATCGAAACCGGGATAACCTACTCCCGATACGATACCCGCCAACTTGTCCTCAATGGTTTTCTCGCCCTGGACTCGATCTTCCTCGGCGCCATCAATCTGGACCGGATCAAGGCCGACACCTGGACGCTTGACCTCACCGGCCGCTACAACTTCAACAATCGCTGGCAGTTCGACTTGAACGTGCCGGTGGTCTACCGTGAGTCCACGTACCAGTCCGGTGGCGGCAATAGCGGCTCCGCAAACGTCACGACCGAAGATACCGTCAAGGAAGACCCCACCATTGGTGACGTCAACTTCGGTATCGCCTATAAATTCCTCGACGAATCGGCCAACACGCCGGATGCCGTGGTGACCTTGCGCGTCAAGGCGCCTACCGGCAAAGACCCGTTCGGCATCAAGCTGGTTCGGGTGGCCGATAACTCAAACCTGGCCGTGCCTGAATCCTTGCCTACCGGTAATGGCGTCTGGTCGATCACGCCGGGGATCTCGCTGGTCAAGACGTTCGATCCGGCAGTGCTGTTCGGCAGCCTGTCCTACACGTACAACATGGAAGAGTCTTTCGATGACATCAGTTCCAACCCGGCGGTCAAGACACCGGGCAAAGTACGCATTGGCGACAGCTTCCAGATTGGCGCCGGTATCGCGTTCGCCTTGAACGAAAAGATGAGCATGTCGTTCTCGGTCTCTGACCTGGTGCAACGCAAAAGCAAGCTCAAGGAAGATGGCGGGGATTGGCAATCGGTGGTCTCCAGCGATGCCAACGCCGGTTACTTCAACATCGGCATGACCATTGCGGCCACCGACAACCTGACCATCGTGCCCAACCTGTCCATCGGCATGACGGACGATGCCCCGGACTTCCAGTTCAGCCTGAAACTCCCTTACTACTTCTGAGCCGAACAAAAAAAACCGCTGCAATTGCAATCGCAACGGGGTTTTGGTTTCCGGCCGGGGTTCAACGAATCTGGTGCTTGTGCAACAACCGGTAGAAGGTCGGACGCGACACACCCAGTACTTTGGCGGCGACACTCAGGTTATCGCTGTGGCGATTCAATACATCGCACAACGCCTGGCGTTCGGCCCGGGACTTGTATTCTTCGAGGGTGCCCATCGGCGCGGCGATTGTATGCTGGCTGATCAACCCCAGATCACGGGCCTCGATCTGCCGGCCTTCGGCCAACACCAGGCCGCGACGAACGCGGTTGGCCAGTTCGCGAACATTGCCTGGCCAGTCGTGTTTGCCCATGGCAATCAATGCGTCTTCGCTGAAACTGCGTGGGCGGCGCCCGGTTTCATGACTGTAGAAATGGGAGAAGTGATTGGCCAGCACCGCCAGGTCGCCATGACGCTCGCGCAGCGGAACGGTCGCCACTTGCAGTACGTTCAAGCGGTAATACAAGTCTTCGCGAAAGCGTTTCTTCTCGATGGCGGCTTCAAGGTCGACGTTCGTCGCTGCCAGAACCCGCACATCCACCGCAATCGGCTGACTGCCGCCGACCCGCTCGATGTGTTTTTCCTGGAGGAACCGCAACAGGTTGGCCTGCAACTCCAGTGGCAGGTCACCGATCTCGTCGAGAAACAGAGTGCCACCGTTGGCGGCTTCTATCCGCCCGACCTTGCGTTGGTGCGCGCCGGTAAATGCGCCTTTCTCATGGCCAAACAGCTCGGACTGGATCAAGTGTTCGGGGATCGCGCCACAATTGATCGCAATAAAGGGCTTGCTGTGACGCTGGGACAGACGGTGCAGGGTTCGGGCGACCAGTTCCTTGCCCGTGCCGCTTTCACCGCGAATCAACACTGGAGATTCGGTCGGCGCCAGTTTGTTCAAGAGTTTTCGCAGTTCACGCACAGGTTTGCTGTCGCCAAGCAATTCGTGCTCGGGCTGGTCAACATGGACCGTACCCTGCCCGCGCAACCGCGCCATGCCAAACGCCCGGCCCAGTGTTACCTGAACCCGGGACACATCGAACGGCAAGGTATGAAAGTCAAAAAACCATTCACAGACAAAATCGCCGACATTTTGCAGTCGCAGTACTTCCTGGTTGAGTACGGCTATCCACTCGGTGCCGCTGCGGCTGATCAGTTCCTTGACAGCCTCCGGGTGCGCAAGGTGAGAAGGCTGCAAGCGCAGCAAGCCCACGTCACAGGGTCGGTCAACGGCGTTCTCCAGCGTGCAGCTGTCAACGTCCCAACCGATGGCGCGCAATCCAGGGAGCAGGCGATAGCAATCGTCACAGGGGTCCACCACTAACAAACGTCGTAAGGCAGGCGCATCGCTCATGACTGCTCCTTGGCGCCAAATTTACGAAAATTTATTAAAAACAGGCATTTGGCAGACCTGGCTGTAACATTAGCAAGAATTTGACAGGGCCTTGTACTGTTTGACTATAGGGATGCCATAAAACCAGTTATAAGTTGCGATTATGTTAGTCACCTAACGACTCTTTCCTTTCATTCAGCTTTCAATGTCAGGCTCATTCTTGAATCTGTGAAATAAAGTGGAAATTTCTTTTGATTGTGTGTGACCCAAACCCCGGTTGCGGGCATCAGTACAAGTAACCAGCTGAACGGTAAGCCCAACCGTCGGCCTATCACTTGATTGGGCATAGAGAGAGAAGACCCTATGAACGCCCCGCTCCGTATCAACGAAGCACTTCTGATTGCCGACCGCGCATTCAAGCCATTCAAATGCGTGGCCTGGGCTCCACAAGATGGTAATGGCGAACTCAGCCTGACCGTTATCGACCGCACCAGCACCAGCATTGGCCGCAAGCAGATCCCAAGCAGCGCCTATTCCGATCCTGCGCAACTCGAACTGCTGCTGGAACAGGCTCGCGCCGAATTGAGCGAGGAAGGTTACACACTGCAGTCGTGGTCGATGCCGCACTAATCGTTTTGCGGATTACTCCGGGGTAATCCGCGCCCTTTTCCTGTCTTTAGTTCGCAGGTTTTTCTGATCGTGCGCACTACTTGAGACTGTTTAATTCGAACTTTGCATGCGCCTGATACTTTGCAGGCTCGCCATTGGTTCGAAAAGACACTGTTGTGGCACACAGCGACCCTCCGTCTGTTGGTTCTTACCGTTGTGCATCCCTTCATTCAGGGATTGAATATTCTCCTTAATAAAGTCGCCACCCAAACTTCTGGATCAGGACGACTCGCAAGGAGATGCGGTGCATGTCAAGCCAGTCCGCTTTTGCCTACCCCGCCACCCGGAACAACGCCGGGGCCCTCGATACGTCGTTTGCCGCCAACGGCAAAACCCAGGTCTATTTCGCCGACAGCCTTTTCAGCCTGGCCAATGGCGTTGCGATCGACGCGCAAGGTCGCTTGCTGGTAGCCGCAAAAGTCGGCATGGCCGATGGCAGCCGCTTTGGCCTGGCCCGCTTGCTCGCGGATGGTTGCGCAGACCTGACGTTCGGCAAACAAGGCAGTGTCATCGGGCAATTCGAACCGGGGTTCGAAGCCATGGGCACCAAGGTCCTGATCCTGCCCGACGGCAATATCCTGCTGGCCGGCCTGCAATACGAAAATGCGCACCGCACGCTCCCGGCCCTGGCATTGCTGGATCAGGATGGCCGCCTGGTTCAAGGCTTTGGCGATAATGGCCGCCGTGTCGTGCGATTGCCTGGCGGCCTGTCCCTGGGCATGCGCGATAAATGGCTCCCTCCCGGTGTGCCGGGAGCAGAAGCCTGCGATGTGGCCGTACAGCAAGACGGCCGGATCCTGCTCCTGGCCAACCATCACTTCGAACTGGCCGATCACGTTGGCATGTTGATACGACTGGATGTCGAAGGCTCGCTGGATTGCTCGTTCAACGGCCGCGGCTTCGTGATGGTCCGGCACCTGCTGATGAATACCTGGCTCGGCAGCCTGACGATACAACGTGATGGCCGAATCCTGGTCGGTGGATCGATCAACTTCCCTGAAGAAGGCTTGCTGGCACGTTATCACCCGGACGGTCGCCTCGACGACCGTTTTGCCGTGGATGGATTCATGACCTTCAAGGCGCAAGGGCGTGGTGCCAGGGTCAGCCGGGTGGTCCAGCAAAACGAAGGCGAAATCCTGTGTTTTGGCAGCAGTCGCGAGCCAATGCACTGCCTGACATTTAAAATGCACAGCAACGGCCGACCCGACACTCATTGCAACGGAGGACACCCGCAGCGGCGGGAAATCGGTTACAGCGGATGCCAGTGGAGCGCCGCGCAGTTACAGCCCGATGGCAGTGTGCTAACAGCGGGCGCCACCATCGGCGGCGTCGAAGCAGACTTCATTCTCGGGCGATACCTGCCCAACGGCCTTCCCGATCGCCGTTTTGGCAAAGGCAGCGGCTATACACGTACTCGCCTCGGTCCCAGCCTGGATACCGCCACCTGTGTCGCCGCGCAAGCCGATGGCAACATCGTCGTGGGAGGCTATTCGCTGCACGGAAACTACAAGGCGGTCATCGCTCGCTTCCAGGGATAAACACCGGCATTTTTCCTGCGCTTGATCTTCTGGTGCGCTTACGGCAAGTTGCGCGCTTCTCAAGACAAGGAGCAGCCGATGTCCGGTTCAATGGCCCAGGCGTTCGCGCACAACTTTCTCGGGCACTCGCCCCGTTGGTACAAGGCCTGCATCGTCGGCTTTCTCATCCTCAATGCCCTGGTACTCTGGACCGCAGGCCCGGTGGCTGCTGGCTGGCTAATGGTGCTGGAGTTCATCTTCACCCTGGCCATGGCGCTCAAATGCTACCCGCTGATGCCCGGCGGCCTGCTGATGATTGAAGCCCTGCTGCTGAAGATGACCACGCCCCAGGCGCTGTACGACGAGTTGCTGCACAACTTCCCGGTGATCCTGCTGCTGATGTTCATGGTGGCCGGTATCTATTTCATGAAGGACCTGTTGCTGTACCTGTTCTCGCGCCTGCTGCTCGGGGTCCGCTCCAAGGCCCTGCTGGCCCTGATGTTCTGCTTTCTGTCGGCCTTTCTGTCGGCGTTCCTCGATGCCTTGACCGTGACCGCCGTGATCATCAGTGCCGCCGTAGGCTTTTACTCGGTGTATCACCGCGTCGCCTCGGGCAACGACCCGCGTCAGGACAGCGAGTTCAGCGACGACCAACATCTGCCCACCCTGCATCAGGGCGATCTGGAACAGTTCCGCGCCTTTCTGCGCAGCCTGCTGATGCACGGCGCCGTGGGCACCGCGCTGGGCGGTGTCTGTACGCTGGTCGGCGAACCGCAGAACCTGCTGATCGGCCATGAAATGGGCTGGCACTTCTCCGAGTTCTTTACCCAGGTTGCGCCGGTATCCCTGCCGGTATTGGTTGCCGGGCTGGTAACCTGCGTCCTGCTGGAAAAGCTGCGCTGGTTCGGATACGGCACGCTGCTGCCGGATAACGTCCGTGCGGTGCTGGCCAACTACGCCGCCGAAGACGATGCCGAGCGCACCACGCGCCAACGTGCAGCGCTGCTGGTGCAAGGCTCTGCCGCATTGATTCTGATTGCCGGACTGGCGTTTCACATCGCCGAAGTGGGTTTGATCGGCTTGATGGTGATCGTGCTGATCACCGCCTTTACCGGCATCACCGACGAACACCGCCTGGGCACCGCGTTCAAGGACGCCATGCCGTTCACCTCATTGTTGGTGGTGTTTTTCGCCGTGGTCGCGGTGATCCACGACCAGCAACTGTTCACCCCGCTGATCCACTGGGTGCTGACGCTGCCGGCAGACCAACAACCGGGCATGCTGTTCATCGCCAACGGCCTGTTGTCCGCCATCAGCGACAACGTGTTCGTGGCGACCATTTACATCACCGAAGTGAAGCGCGCGTTCATGGCGGGTGAGATGACCCGTGAGCATTTCGAAACGCTGGCCATTGCGATCAATACCGGCACCAACCTGCCGAGCGTGGCGACGCCCAACGGTCAGGCAGCGTTTCTGTTCCTGCTGACCTCAGCGATTGCACCGCTGGTGCGCCTGTCTTACGGGCGAATGGTCTGGATGGCATTGCCGTACACCGTGGTGATGGGCTTGCTCGGGTGGTATGCGGTGAGCTACTGGCTGTAACCCCCCACAGGAGATAAGTGTTATCCGAGGCGGTGCCAGACGCGGCCGTCACGGGTGAGCAACTCTTCGCCGGCCTTTGGGCCATTTTCCCCCGCGGCATAGCTCTGCACGCTGGAATCCTGCTGCCAGGCATCCAGGAACGGCTGCACGGCGCGCCAGCCGTTTTCAATGTTGTCGGCGCGCTGGAACAGCGTCTGGTCGCCCGTCAGGCAATCGTAGATCAAGGTTTCGTAGCCGGTGGACGGCTGCATCTCGAAGAAATCCTTGTAGGCGAACCCCAGTTCGATGTTGTCCATTTTCAGGGCCTGACCGGGACGCTTGGCCAGCAGGTCGAACCACATGCCTTCGTTCGGCTGGATCTGAATGCGCAGATAGGTCGGCTGCAGCTCATCGACCTCGGTATCGCGGAACTGCGCATAGGGCGCGGGCTTGAAGCAAATCACGATCTCGGTGTCACGCACGCTCATGCGCTTGCCGGTTCGCAGGTAGAACGGCACGCCTACCCAGCGCCAGTTATCGATCATGACCTTGAGGGCCACATAGGTTTCGGTATTGCTGTCGGGTGCGACGTTGTTTTCCTGGCGATAGCCCGGCAGTGCATTGCCATCGATCTCACCGGCGGCGTATTGGCCGCGCACCGAGTTGGCGCGGGCCTCCTCGACCGTCCAGGGCCTGATCGCGCCAACCACCTTGGCTTTCTCGCCGCGCACCGCATCGGCACCAAACGCCGCGGGTGGCTCCATCGCCACCATCGCCAGCAACTGGAACAGGTGATTGGGCACCATATCCCGCAGCGCGCCGGTGTGCTCATAGAAACTGCCACGGGTTTCCACGCCGACGGTTTCGGCGGCGGTGATCTGCACGTGGTCGATGTAGTGATTGTTCCAGAACGCTTCGAACAGGCTGTTGGAGAACCGACTGACCAGGATGTTCTGCACGGTCTCCTTGCCCAGGTAATGGTCGATGCGATAGATCTGCTTTTCCGTCATCACCTTGAGCAGGCAAGCGTTCAAGGCTTCGGCCGTATGCAGGTCGGAGCCGAAGGGTTTTTCGATCACCACCCTTCTGAAGGCCTCGGGGGTTTCTTCCAGCAAGCCGGCCGAGCCGAGGCGGCGCACCACTTCACTGAAGAAACGCGGCGCGGTGGCCAGATAGAACACCGCATTGCCGGTACCGCTGTCGGCGATTTTCGCCGCCAGCGCTTGATAAGTGCTGTCGTCCAGGAAATCGCCCTGGACGTAGCTGATGCCTTTGGCGAGTTTGGCCCACAGCGCCGGGTCAAGGGCTTGATCGCCCTTGCCGGTCCTGGTGGCCACCTCGTTGCGGATGAAGTCTTCGAGTTTTTTCGCGAAGCCTTCATCGCTGATGGCGTTGTGGTCAACGCCGATGATCCGCAGTCCATTCCCGAGTAAACCGTCACGGCTGAGGTTGTACAGCGCCGGCATCAGCAGGCGCTTGACCAGATCGCCGTGGGCGCCGAACAGGAACAGCGTGGTCGGCGGCGCGGGTTCAGCCTTGGATTTTCTGCGGATCGCGTGGGTCATTTTTTCGAGGTCTCCACATGGCCGCCGAAGCCGAAGCGCTGGGCCGAGAGAACCTTGTCGCCAAAGGTGCCTTGCCCACGGGAACGATAGCGGGAGAACAGCGAGTTCGACAGCACCGGCACCGGCACCGCTTGCTCCATGGCAGCTTCGATGGTCCATTGACCTTCACCGCTGTCGGCCACGGCCCCGGAGAAACCGTCGAGCTTCGGATCGCTGGCCAGGGCGTCGGCCGTCAGGTCCAGCAACCACGAGGACACCACGCTGCCACGGCGCCACACTTCGGCGATGTCGGCGACGTTCAGGTCGAAACGCTGGTCTTGCGGCAGGCTCTCGCTGTTTTTGGTCTTGAGGATGTCGAAGCCTTCTGCAAACGCCTGCATCATTCCGTATTCGATGCCGTTGTGGATCATTTTCACGAAGTGCCCGGAACCGGCCGGACCTGCATGAATGTAACCACGCTCGGCACGATCGTCGTCGGACTTGCGGTCCTTGGTGCGCGGAATGTCGCCCAGGCCCGGGGCCAGGGTCGCGAACAGCGGGTCGAGACGTTTAACGGTCTCGGCATCGCCGCCGATCATCATGCAGTAACCGCGCTCCAGGCCCCAGACGCCGCCGGACGTACCGACGTCGATGTAGTGCAGGCCTTTTTCGGACAGGGTCTTCGCCCGGCGGATATCGTCCTTATAGAAGGTGTTACCGCCGTCGATGATGGTGTCGCCGGCTTCGAGCAAGGTGCTCAGGGTGTCGATGGTTTCTTCGGTCGGCGCGCCGGCCGGCAGCATGACCCAGACCGCACGCGGCCTGGCCAGGCCGGCGACCAGCGCCGGCAGATCGGTGACGCCCGTGGAGCCCTCTGTGGCCAGGGCTTCGACAAAGGCGGTATTGCGATCGTAAACAACGGTGGTGTGCCCGTTGAGCATCAGGCGCCGCGCAATATTGCCGCCCATGCGGCCCAGTCCAATAATCCCGAGTTGCATGTGCTGATGCTCCCTACTACAAATTAAAGTGTGTCAAAGGTTATAGCCCAACGCGACTCATGAGGTTAGTCCAGAGCGTTGGCGTGAAGTTTCCGGGCATTGTGCCCGATCCTGATGGATAACGTCGGGAATCAAACCGAAGACACAACGACCATGAAAAATAAAAAAGTTCCCTTTGGGAGCAAAAGAAATCAAAATTGGCGCCGATAGTAGGTCAGCCCCGGATTTCGAGGCGTACCTATAGTTGAGACACGCCATTTGCGAGGTGAGCAATGGGCACAGTACACACCGCACTGCCAGCACAAACCCTTTACGTCACAATCCGTCGTGATGAATTACGCCAGTTGAAGGACGAACGCGATCAGTTGAAGCAGGAACTGGCGCACTTGCGGCTGCTGCTGCAAACCGGTCAGACGCAGCCCCTGGCTGTGACGCAACGCGCTCCACTGGCCTGACGCCCCCTCCTTTCAAGCGGGAGCTGTTTGCACTGCTTCCGCACCGGCTCACGCCCTGCCACTCCTGGCAACTCACAGAATTTTCACAATTGTTACACGACAATTACACGTTTAGGTCGCCCGATTCCGCGCGGCCCTCGTTCGTCGTCCGTGATATCCAAGTCCCGGCGGTGGTAGTGAATTCTCGGCTGGAGCGCTGAATGTCTTGGTTTAAACGCAGCAACACGACTGCGGCAGGTTTCGATTGGGCCGGATTTGTCTGGCTGTTTGTTTTCTTCTGGTACTTTTCCGGCATTACCCAACTACTGATCCAGCTGACTGGCACCTCCGGCTTTACCGGATTCCGCCAGGCCTTCGTCATGAGCGCCATCTGGCTGGCGCCGATGTTGCTGTTCCCCCGGCAAACCCGTGTCATGGCTGCCGTGATCGGCGTCGTGCTGTGGGCGTGTTCCATGGCGAGCCTGGGTTACTTCTTCATTTATCAGCAGGAATTTTCCCAGAGCGTCATCTTCATCATGTTCGAGTCGAACGTGGCTGAAGCCGGCGAGTACATGACCCAGTACTTTGCCTGGTGGATGGTCCCGGCGTTCCTGGCCCACAGCGCTTTTTCCTGGTTCCTGTGGACACGCCTGCGCCCGGTGTACCTGTCGCGTGGCAAGGCGCTGGTCGCGGCAACTGCCCTCCTGTTCGCCGTGGTCGCCTATCCGCTGATCAAGCAGACCCAACGCACCGGCAGTTTCGCCGCCGGTTTCGAGAAGTTCGAAACCCGCATCGAACCTGCGGTGCCATGGCAGATGGCCGTGGCCTATCACCGTTACCTCGACACCCTGGCCGGAATGCAGGACATGCTGGAAAGCGCCAGCAAGATTCCACCGCTGCACAACCTCAAGGACGCCATGGCCAACCAGCCTGCGACCCTGGTGCTGGTGATCGGCGAGTCCACCAACCGTCAGCGCATGAGCCTGTACGGCTATCCCCGGGCAACCACGCCGGAACTGGACAAGCTCAAGGATCAACTGGACGTATTCGACAACGTCATCACCCCGCGCCCCTACACCATTGAGGCACTGCAGCAGGTCCTGACCTTCGCCGACGAAGAAAACCCGGACCTGTACCTGTCGACGCCATCGTTGGTCAGCATGATGAAACAGGCCGGCTACAAGACCTTCTGGATCACCAACCAGCAGACCATGACCAAGCGCAACACCATGCTCACGACCTTCTCCGAACAGGCCGACGAGCAGGTGTACCTGAACAACAACCGCAACCAGAACGCCGCCCAGTACGATGGCGACGTGATCGAGCCGTTCAACAAGGCCCTGGCCGACGGGGCACCGCGCAAACTCATCGTCGTGCATTTGCTCGGCACGCACATGAGCTACCAGTACCGCTACCCGTCGACCTTCGACAAGTTCCAGGACCGTGAAGGTGTGCCTGCCGGTATTCGCGATGACCAGTTGCCGACGTACAACAGCTACGACAATGCCGTGCTGTACAACGATTTCGTGGTGTCCAGCCTGATCAAGGACTACGCCAGGACCGATCCCAACGGTTTCCTGCTGTACCTGTCCGACCATGGCGAAGACGTGTTCGATTCCGTGGGCCACAGCACCCTGGGGCGCAACGAGAACAAGCCGACAGCACCGATGTACACCATTCCGTTCATGGCCTGGGCTTCGCCGAAATGGCGTGCAGCCCATGACTGGAACCTCGCCGGTGATCTCTCGCGCCCTTACAGCAGCTCGCACCTGATCCACACTTGGGCGGACCTGGCCGGCCTGAGCTTCGACGAACTCGATCGCAGCAAGAGCCTGGTCAGCGACAGCTTCAAGGCCCGTCCATTGATGATCGGCAACCCGTATGAGCGTGAGCAACGGGCGTTGATCGACTTCAGTCTGATGAAGCCCAGGACGCCACCGACGGTCGTCCAGCAGTAATCCTTTCAGGGGCCGGTTCCGGCCCCTTTTTCATGCTCGTGAAGTTCATTCCCATTTAACCGAATCGGCGGATAATGCCATTTCGACACTGCTTCATTGATTCATGGACGAAAGGCATCCGACATCTGTAGTGGGAGGCAAACCATGAAACGCACCGCAATGATTCTCGCCGGCCTGATGGCCTTGGGCTCAACCAGCGCTTTTGCCGAAGGTGGAGCCGAACGCATGCGCTATTACTACGAAAGCCTGCGACTGGCCCAGCAACAAGCCCTGGGCCACCCTATCCAAAGCACTGAGCTGCGGGTTCCGGACGATCAAACCGCACAAATGACTGAAACCTACAGACCGAAATGATCCATGGACCGCTGACTGCGGCTCCAAAGCCGCAGAAGACTGTCGGGCGTCCTGATGGACGCCCTTTTTTTGCCTGTTGAATCAGAGACTCTTGGTCCAGAACAGCATCCGCCCATGGGCCGGGTCGAACATGCCGGCGGCGAAACCGGCTTTTTCATAGGAGCCCTGGGCCACGGCATTGCCTTCCAGCACTTCCAGGGTGAGCTTGCAGCAGCCACGCTGACGGGCGATGTCCTCGACTTTTTGCAGCATCTTCTGGCTCAAGCCCAGGCCGCGAAATTTTTTCACCACCGCCACATCGTGCACATTGACCAGCGGCCGGCAGGCAAAGGTCGAGAATCCCTCGAAGCAATTGACCAGCCCGGCCGGCTCGCCACCGACAAAGGCCAGCACACTGAAGGCGTGGGGACGTCTGGCAAGCTCTGCCGGGAGTTGCTCCAGTACATTGACCGGCAACGGCTGGCCGCCCCCCATCGGGTCCTCGGCGTAGTGGTTCAACACCAGACAAATAGCCTCGGCATGCACCGGATTGGTGTAACTGGCCTGAAGCACAAGAATTTCTGCGGAGTCCATTTCCATCCTCGATCACACATGAAGTAGCCCCCAGCATGTATTCACGCTGAAGTGCCGGCAGACCATAGCGCGAGCACCGTGGTACCGACAATCGCAACCGAGAAAATCTTTGGCGCTCAAGCGCCCCAGATCAAGGCTTCCGTCCACCCCAGCTCGGCAAAATCCTCGGCGCGCAAGTGCGACTCACCGGCGCAGAAAAACTCGTCGAGTTGCGGTGGCTTGACCGCGGTGCCGCTAAGCATGGCGTGCACCTGGCCGCGGTGATGGATCTGGTGTTCAAACAAATGGGACAGCAGACGCAATCGGCTGTCGTGTTGCGGAGTGTCGCGGGCGATGGTCACGACTTTACCGAGGTCGGCGTCGCGCATCTGCTCGCAGTAGGCGATCAGCCGGCGGTCGACGTGGGCCTGTTCGCCAACCAGGTCCGACGCCGTGAGACAGGGCTCGTCTTCCTTGAAAAACACCCGGCAATCGGGATGCGGATCGTCGCCGCGCACTTCGCGCTCCAGGGCGTCCACATAAAACCAGTCACAGGTGAGGATGTGGTTGAGCGTGGCGCGGATCGTCGGGAAGAAGCTGACCCGGGGTGCGCTCAGTTCCTGCGGGCTCAACTGACCCCAGGCCTTGGCCAGTCGGTGATTGGCCCAGGCGTTCTGATAGGCCATGGTCAGCAAATGGTGCGACAGGGGCTGATTCATGTTCGCTGCTCCCGATCAAACTTCGGCAAACCGTTGCAGTTGCATTTCCTGCAATCGACTGAGGGTGCGGCGGAACGGGAATTCCAGATAACCCTCGGTGTAAAGCGATGCCATGGGCACTTGCGCTTCAAGGTACAGCGGCACCTTGCGGTCGTAGCACTCGTCCACCAGGGCAATGAACCGTCGCACACCGTCGTCATGCACCGACAACTGCGGCAGCTCGCGATCTCCCGCGTCCACTCGCTCGACACCGTCCTCGGTGCCGCGGGCAATGCGCCCGGCGCGTTTCTGTGCGCTGAGGTTGGGCACGTCACTCAACAGAATAGCGCCGTAGGTATCGCACAGGGCGATGAAATCCATGGCCGCGAAGGGTTGCTCGCACAGCGCGGCGTAACGGGTCCAGAGCACCGTCGGGCTGGCCTTGACCACCCCGAGGGAACGGTAGCCGACCTCTATCGGTTCGCTCGAGACTGACTGGCCTGCGCTCAACACCTGGAACACTTCACCCAGCGCGCCGGGCCTGCCGGGCTCGGCCACCCAGTAGCGTTGCGAAGCGGCCCCCGGATGCAGGCGATGGTCTTCCCCGCCATCCACCGCAATTACCTGCATGTGCTGCTTGATCGCCGCGATGGCGGGCATGAAACGGTCGCGATTGAAGCCGTCGGCGTACAACTGGTCAGGCGGCAGATTGGACGTGCAGACCACCACCACGCCCTGTTCGAACATCACCTGGAACAGGCGTCCGAGAATGATCGCGTCGCCGATGTCATTGACGAACAGTTCGTCGAAACACAGCACGCGCACTTCTTCGGCCAGTTCACGGGCCAACGCCTTGAGCGGATCGGCGGTGCCGGTCAGTTGAAACGAGCGCTGGTGCACCCAACTCATGAAGTGGTGAAAGTGCTGGCGCCGAGCCGGTACCCGCAGGCTTTGGTAGAACTGGTCCATCAACCAGGTCTTGCCCCGCCCCACCGGCCCCCACAGGTACACGCCAGAAATGGGTGCGCGGCCTTCATGCAGCGCCTCGTGGCATTTTTGCAGGGCCCACACGGCATGTTCCTGGGCCTCGTCCTGGACGAAGCCCTTTTGTTCAATGGCATGCTGCCAGGCGCTTAAGGGGGAATCGATAGTCATGGGCGGCAGTATGCCATTGCGAATGAAAAACGTGACCGGTGATCGGCGGTTTTGTGCAGAAAGGAAAAGCGCCTTGACGCGTTAGATTACTAGCATCATATTTAATAGATGCTGTTGGTAATCTATTAAACCTTGTCGCCATCCCTCTGGAGTCATCCCATGCATTACAAAGTTTTCGGTCGTAAAACCGGCTTGCGTGTTTCCGAACTGGCGCTGGGCGCCGGCAACTTCGGTACCGGTTGGGGCCATGGCGCCGAGCGTGACGAAGCCAGACGGATTTTTGATGGCTATCTGGAAGCCGGTGGCAATTTCATCGATACCGCCAACGGCTATCAGGGCGGGCAGTCCGAGGCCATGCTCAGCGAATTCATCGCCGCAGAACGGGATCGCCTGGTCATCGCCACCAAATACACCCTCGGGACTACACCGGCGGCCGGCATTTCCCACACTGGCAACAGCCGCAAGAACATGGTGCGTGCCGTCGAAGAAAGCCTCAAACGGCTGAAGACCGAGCACATCGACCTGTTCTGGGCGCACATGAGTGACGGCGTCACGCCCATGGAAGAGATCCTGCGCGGGTTCGACGATCTGGTCAGTGCCGGCAAGATTCATTACGCCGGGCTGTCGAACTTCCCCGCGTGGCGCATCGCCCGCGCCGACCTGCTGGCCGAGGTGCGTGGTTTTGCGCCGATTGCTGCGATCCAGGTCGAGTACAGTCTCGCCGAACGCAGCGCCGAACGTGAACAACTGCCGATGGCCGAAGCCCTGGGCCTGGCCGCGACCTTGTGGTCGCCGCTGGGTGGCGGCTTCCTGACCGGCAAATATCGCAACAGCGAGGGCGACAACCGTGGGAACAAACTCGGGGTGCTGATTCACGCCGAAAAAAGCGCCCGCGAAACCGCGCTGCTCGACACCTTGATCGATGTCGCCGCAGAACTGGGCGCCAGCCCGACCCACGTGGCCATTGCCTGGTTGCGGGAAAAGGCCAAACGCTCGACCACAGCACTGATTCCGATCCTCGGCTCCCGGACCCGGGAGCAACTGAACGCCACGTTGGGTGCGCTGAATGTGCAGTTGAGTACTGAACAACTGGCACGATTGGACGGCGTCAGTGACGTGGCCAAAGGCGTGCCGCACGAATCCATTTCCGGTTCGTCCGCACGGTTCAGCGGTGGTCAGATCCTGGACTTGCCAACCATTCCAGTGGCCTGATACCCATCAAAATTGTGGGAGCGGGCTTGCTCGCGAAAGCGGTGTGTCATTCAACAATAATTTCGACTGACTCGACGCCTTCGCGAGCAAGCCCGCTCCCACAGTTGGTCTGTGTGTTAGCGGTCGACCTTATGTTTGGCCGCATACAGACACAGCATTTCCATCGCCAATGTCGCCGCCGCCAGTGACGTGATCTCCGCGCTGTCATAGGCCGGAGCCACTTCCACCACGTCCATGCCCACCAGGTTGATCCCGCGCAGCCCCCCGAGAATCTCCAGCGCCTGCACCGTACTCAAGCCGCCGCACACCGGTGTTCCGGTGCCCGGAGCGAATGCCGGATCGAGGCAGTCGATGTCGAAGGTCAGGTACACCGGGTTGTCGCCGACCCGCGCGCGAATCGCCTCGACAATCGCTTCGCAGCCACGGCGATGCACCTGTCGCGCGTCCAGCACCTGAAAGCCTTGATGATCGTCGTTGGTGGTTCGCAAGCCGATTTGTACCGAGCGCGACGGGTCGACCAGCCCCTCTTTGGCCGCGTGCCAGAACATGGTGCCGTGGTCGATTCGCTTACCCTCTTCGTCCGGCCAGGTGTCGCTGTGGGCGTCGAAGTGGATCAGCGACAACGCACCATGTTTACGCGCATGGGCCTTGAGCAGCGGATAGGTGATGAAGTGATCGCCGCCGAAAGTCAGCATCGCCGTGCCGGCGTTGAGGATGTGCTCGGCGTGGGCTTCGATGGTTTCGGGCGTCGACTGCGGCGAGCCGTAATCGAAATCGCAATCGCCGTAGTCGATTACCGCCAGGTGATCGAACGGATCAAACGTCCACGGCCAGTGCCGCTCCCAGGCGATCCCGGCGGAGGCGGCGCGAATACCCCGTGGTCCGAAGCGGGCGCCGGGGCGGTTGCTGGTGGCCGTGTCGAACGGTACGCCACTGACGGCCACATCAACGCCACGCAGGTCACGACTGTAGCGTCGACGCATGAAACTGGTGATACCGGCGTAGGTACTTTCGGCGGCCGTGCCGTATAGGCTGTCACGGGTGATGGCTTGATCGTTCTGCATCGGGACGTCCATTGATGTCTCCTTTCTATTATTGGCGGCTACGGAAAGTGGTCCACAAGCGGGTGCGCTGGCGCATGTCCTTGAGGCTCATGCTGCGGTCGGCGTACAGCCGTTCCCGCACATCGGCCAGCGGGTAGATGTCCGGATCGGTGCGCACCGCTTCATCCACCAGCGGCGTGGCGGCCTGATTCGCCGTGGCGAAGAACAAGGTGTTGGTCAGTGCCGCCACGGACTCGGGGCGCAACATGAATTCGATAAAGGCGCGGGCGGCTTCGGGGTGCGGCGCGTCCTTGGGAATCGCCAGGTTGTCCTGCCACACGAGGGTGCCTTCCTTGGGAATCCGGTAGGCAATCTCATAGGGCTTGTTGGCCTTGCGCGCCTGGTCGGCGGCCATGCTCGCGTCGCCGTTGTAGGTCAGCGCCAGGCACACGCTGCCATTGGCCAGGTCGCTGATCTGCCGCCCGGTAGCGACGTACAGTACATTCGGCTGTAGCTGATGCAGCAACGCCTCGGCGGCTGACAGATCGCTCTTGTCAGTGCTGTAGGGATCTTTACCCAGGTAATGCAGCGCCAGTCCGATCACCTCCTGGGGCGAGTCAAGAATGGCAATGCCGCAGTCCTTCAACTTGCTCGCGTACTCGGGCTTGAACAGCATATCCAGGCTGTTGAGCGGCACCTCCGGCAAGCGCTGCTTGACCGCCTCGACGTTCATGCCCAATCCCAACGTGCCCCAGGTATAAGGCACGCCGTAGCGGTTGCCCGGGTCGACCGCGGCGAGTTTTTCCAGCAAGTCCGGATCGAGGTTGGCGTAACCCTTGAGTCCTTCGTGGGGAATCGGTTTCAACGCCCCGGCGGCAAGCCCCCGGGCCAGCACGCTGGAGGACGGCACCACCACGTCATAACCGCTGCCGCCGGTGAGCAACTTGGTCTCCAGCACTTCCGAAGAATCGAAGGTGTCGTAACGCACATGGATGCCGGTTTCCTGTTCGAACCGTTGCAGGGTTTCGGGTGCAACGTAATCGGCCCAACTGTACAGATTGACCACCTTGTCTTCGGCCTGGGCCGATGCGGCCATGGCAAGGAACAGCGCGGGTAAACACAGCTTGAACTTGGGAGCCATGACGAACACCTGACCAGAGGAAGTGGTTGCAGGATGCGTCGTCGGATACATTGGTAAAATATCAAGTTAATTAACCTGACTTTATGACGGAGTAATGTTTGATGCTCGGCCAACTCCACGATCTGGATCTGCAATTGTTGCGTCTGTTTGTCAGCGTGGTGGAGTGCGGCGGCTTCAGCGCCGCCCAAGGCGAGTTGGGGTTGAGCCAGTCAAGCATCAGCCAGCAAATGGCCAAACTGGAAACCCGCCTGGGCTATCGGCTATGCAGTCGCGGCAAGGGTGGGTTCAGGATCACGCCCAAGGGCGAACAGCTCCTCAGCGCCACCCGTGGATTGTTCGAGTCCATCGAAGCCTTCCGTCACCAATCCAACGGCGTGGCCGGACGCTTGATCGGCGAAGTGCGCCTGGGTCTGTCCGAGGCCCTGGACCAATCGGTGCTGCAACGGGTGGCCGAGGCAATCCGGCGCTTTCGTGAGCGCGACGAGTCGGTGCGTATCGAGCTGATCAGCGCCATGCCCGGTGAAATGGAGCGCTTGCTGCTGCAACAGCGGCTGGACCTGGCCATCGGCTACTTCTCGCAAGTGCAAAGCGCATTTGACTACCGCCAATTGTTCATTGAAACCCAGCACCTGTATTGCGCCCCCGGCCACCCGCTGTTCACCAACCCGACCCCCGACGATCAGGATCTGCAGGCCTGCGACCGGGTCGATCACCCGTACCGTTTCCTGCGCAGTGACGAACCCTTCCAGGGCAAGTTGTGTTCGGCGCGCTCGGAACAAGTCGAAGGCACCCTCGCCTTCATCCTTTCCGGCAAGCATGTCGGTTACTTGCCCAGCCACTTCGCCCGTGGTTGGGAAGACAAGGGTTTGCTCAGGGCCGTGCGCCGAGGCGACATGAGTTTCGATGTCGCGTTTCATCTGGCCCGGCACCGGGCGCAGGTGGCCGGCGAGGCGCAGAAGGCCTTCGAAGAGGATCTGCTCGCGGCGTTTGCCTGAATTCGCCTTGGTCTACGCTGTAACAATATCGGACATCAACCTGCAAAAATGCACAGATAACCTGCACTTATCCGGGTTGTACAAGGCAAATTTGCACTGATACGATCCGCCATCGCTCGCGCGCGAGCATCTCGATAAAGAACAATAAAAGCAGGGAGTTAGTGATGACTGCTCAGGTTTCAACGAAGGGGGCGCAGTCCATGGATGCCATGCAAAACGAAGTGCTGGCCGAGGTTCGCAACCACATTGGTCACCTGACCCTCAACCGCCCCGCCGGCCTCAATGCCCTGACCCTGGACATGGTGCGCAACCTGCACCGCCAGCTCGACGCCTGGGCCCAGGATCCGCAGGTACTTGCCGTGGTCTTGCGCGGTGCCGGGGAAAAAGCCTTCTGCGCCGGCGGCGACATTCGCTCGCTGCATGACAGCTTCAAAAGCGGCGGCACCCTGCACGAAGATTTCTTCGTCGAGGAATACGCCCTCGACCTCGCGATCCACCACTACCGCAAACCGGTGCTGGCCCTGATGGACGGTTTTGTCCTCGGCGGCGGCATGGGCCTGGTGCAGGGCGCAGATTTGCGCGTGGTCACCGAGAAAAGCCGCCTGGCCATGCCGGAAGTCGGCATCGGCTACTTCCCGGACGTCGGCGGCAGTTACTTCCTGCCGCGCATTCCCGGTGAACTGGGGATTTACCTCGGCGTCAGCGGCGTACAGATTCGCGCCGCCGATGCGCTGTATTGCGGCCTGGCCGACTGGTACCTCGAAAGCGCCAAGCTGGGCACGCTGGACGAGAAACTCGACCAGCTCGAATGGCACGATACGCCACTCAAGGACCTGCAAGGCCTACTGGCGAAATTCGCCGTGCAGCAACTGCCCGATGCGCCACTGGCGACTTTGCGCCCGGCCATCGACCACTTCTTCGCCCAAGCCGACGTGCCGAGTATTGTGGAACAACTGCGTCAGGTCACAGTCGCCGACAGCCATGAGTGGGCCGTCACCACCGCCGACCTGCTGGAAACCCGCTCGCCGCTGGCCATGGCCGTGACCCTGGAAATGCTCCGTCGCGGACGCGAGCTGCCGCTGGAACAATGTTTCGCCCTTGAGCTGCACCTGGACCGCCAGTGGTTCGAGCGCGGCGACCTGATCGAAGGCGTGCGCGCCTTGCTGATCGACAAAGACAAGACACCGCGCTGGAACCCGCCCACCCTCCAGGCGCTGGACGCCGAACACGTGGCGAGCTTCTTCAGCGAGTTTGACCAGAGCGAGAGCTGAGCCATGCACGATATCGAATTGAGCGAAGAACAAGTCATGATCCGCGACATGGCCCGGGATTTTGCCCGCGGCGAAATCGCGCCCCATGCCCAGGCCTGGGAAAAGGCCGGCTGGATCGATGACGGTCTGGTGGCGAAGATGGGTGAACTGGGCCTGCTGGGCATGGTGGTCCCCGAGGAATGGGGCGGCACCTATGTCGACTACGTGGCCTACGCCCTGGCGGTAGAAGAGATTTCCGCCGGCGACGGCGCTACCGGCGCCTTCATGAGCATCCACAACTCCGTGGGCTGCGGGCCGGTGCTCAACTACGGCAGCGAAGAACAGAAACAGACCTGGCTGGCGGACCTGGCCAGCGGAAAGGTCATCGGCTGCTTCTGCCTGACCGAACCCCAGGCCGGTTCCGAGGCGCACAACCTGCGCACCCGTGCCGAACTGCGCGACGGCCAGTGGGTGATCAATGGCGCCAAGCAGTTCGTCAGCAACGGCAAGCGCGCCAAGCTGGCGATTGTGTTTGCCGTGACCGATCCGGACCTGGGCAAACGTGGCATCTCGGCGTTCCTGGTGCCGACCGATACCGCAGGTTTTATCGTTGATCGCACCGAACACAAGATGGGCATCCGTGCTTCCGACACCTGCGCGGTGACCCTGAACAACTGCACCATCCCCGAAACCAATTTGCTGGGCGAACGCGGCAAGGGCCTGGCCATCGCCTTGTCCAACCTCGAAGGCGGCCGCATCGGCATCGCCGCCCAGGCGCTGGGCATTGCCCGCGCGGCGTTCGAAGCGGCGCTGGCCTACTCCCGTGATCGTGTGCAGTTCGGCAAAACGATCAATGAACACCAGAGCATCGCCAATTTGCTGGCCGACATGCACATGCAGTTGAACGCCGCGCGACTGATGATCCTGCACGCAGCCCGCCTGCGCACGGCCGGTAAACCCTGCCTGTCGGAGGCGTCACAAGCCAAGCTGTTTGCGTCGGAAATGGCGGAAAAGGTCTGCTCGTCCGCCATTCAGATTCATGGCGGGTATGGGTATCTGGAAGACTATCCGGTGGAGAAGTACTACCGGGATGCGCGGATCACGCAGATCTACGAAGGGTCGAGCGAGATTCAGCGGATGGTGATTGCCCGCGAACTGAAGAATTACTTGGTGTAAAGCAAAAGATCGCAGCCTTCGGCAGCTCCTACAGGTGTAGGCATAACTCTGTAGGAGCTGCCGAAGGCTGCGATCTTTTGATGCAACCATATTACTTACCTTGGAATTCAGCCTCACGCTTGGCAATAAACGCCGCCATCCCTTCCTTCTGATCCTGCGTCGCAAACGCCGCATGGAACACCCGACGCTCAAAGCGCACACCTTCGGCCAGGCTCACTTCAAAGGCACGGTTGACGCTTTCCTTGACCATCATCGCAATCGGCAACGATTTTTTGGCGATCAATGTCGCAACTTTCAGCGCTTCGTCCAGCAGCTCATCGCTCGGCACGATACGCGCCACGATGCCACAACGCTCCGCTTCCACGGCATCGATCAAGCGGCCGCTCAGGCACATTTCCATGGCCTTGGCCTTGCCCACGGCACGGGTCAGGCGCTGGGTGCCGCCCATGCCCGGCAACACGCCGAGGTTGATTTCCGGTTGACCGAATCGGGCGTTATCGCCGGCCAGAATGAAGTCGCACATCAGCGCCAGTTCACAGCCACCGCCCAAAGCGAAACCGTTGACCGCCGCGATGATCGGCTTGCGGCGGTTGGCTACGCGGTCGCTGTCACTGAACAGGTCGTCGATGTAGATCTGCGGATAGGTCAGCTCGGCCATTTCCTTGATGTCGGCACCGGCGGCGAAGGCTTTTTTCGAACCGGTCAGGACGATGCAGCCGATGTTCGAGTCAGCCTCGAAGCCATCGAGGGCCTGGTTAAGTTCGCTGACGATCTGCGCATTCAACGCATTCAGCGCCTGTGGACGGTTGAGGGTGATCAGGCCAACGCGGCCGTGGGTTTCCAGCAAAATCGTTTCGTAGTTCAGCTCTTTGTCGCTCACAGGGGGACTCCTTCTTATAAGTTGCGCGAAATGACCATGCGCTGAATATCGCTGGTGCCTTCGTAGATCTGGCAGACCCGCACGTCGCGGTAGATCCGTTCCAGCGGGAAATCGTTGAGGTAACCGTAGCCGCCAAGGGTTTGCAGCGCCGAGGAGCATACCTTCTCGGCCATTTCCGAGGCGAACAACTTGGCCATAGAGGCTTCGACCAGGGCTGGCTTGCCGCTGTCACGCAGGGCGGCGGCGTAGTGCACCATTTGCCGCGCCACGGCGATTTGGGTCGCCATGTCCGCCAGGCGGAAGGCCACGGCCTGGTGCTCGATGATCGGTTTGCCGAAACTCTGGCGCTCACGGGCGTAGTCTCGCGCCGCTTCGAACGCGGCGCGGGCCATGCCCACCGATTGCGAAGCGATGCCGACGCGACCACCTTCAAGGTTGGCCAGGGCAATCCTGTAGCCTTCGCCCTCCTCGCCCAAACGGTTGGCCACCGGCACCTTCACCTCTTCGAAGAGGATCTGGCAGGTGTCGGACGCATGCTGGCCGAGCTTGTCTTCGACCCGCGCAACGGTGTAGCCCGGCGAATCGGTCGGCACGATAAAGGCGCTGATGCCGCGTTTGCCAGCGCTCGGATCGGTCACTGCAAACACAATCACCACCCCGGCATTCTGCCCGGAGGTGATGAATTGCTTGCAGCCGTTGAGCACGTAATGATCGCCTTCCAGGCGCGCACGGGTTTTCAAGCCGCTGGCGTCGGAACCGGCCTGGGGTTCGGTCAGGGCGAAAGCGCCGAGCATCGCACCGCTGGCCAGCGGTTTGAGGAAGCGCTCTTTCTGCTCATCGGTGCCGTAGTTGAGGATCGGCACACAGCCCACGGAGTTATGCACGCTCATGATGGTCGAGCAGGCGCCATCGCCGGCGGCGATTTCTTCCAGGGCCATGGCGTAAGCCAGGTAACCGGTATCGCATCCGCCCCACTGCTCCGGCACCAGCATGCCGAAGAAGCCCAGCCCGGCCATCTCGCCGATGGCTTCCTTGGGAAAGCGATGCTCACGGTCCCACTCGGCGGCGAACGGTTTTAGCCGTTCCTGGGCAAAGTCCCGGGCCATGTCGCGGATTTGTTGTTGGTCGTCATTGGGGATCATGGTGAATCCTTGAATCTGGTTACGAGGCAGAACCCTGTGGGAGCGGGCTTGCTCGCGAAGAGGCCGTGTCAGTCGACATCATCGTCGGATGACACACCGCTTTCGCGAGCAAGCCCGCTCCCACATGGGATTGGCGTCAGTTTCAGTAGAGACATTCCACGGCCATGGCCGTCGCTTCACCGCCGCCGATACAAATCGCTGCAACGCCGCGTTTCAAGCCTTTCTGGCGCAGGGCCGAAAGCAGGGTCACCAGAATCCGCGCACCGGAGGCGCCGATCGGGTGACCGAGGGCGCAAGCACCGCCGTGCACGTTGAGCTTCTCGTGGGGGATTTCCAGATGCGTCATCGCGGCCATGCCGACCACGGCGAAGGCTTCGTTGACTTCCACCAGATCGACGTCATTGAGCGACCAGCCGGTTTTCTTCATCAATTTCTTGATTGCACCGATTGGCGCCACTGGAAACAGACCCGGGGTGTCGGCGAACGCGGCGTGGCCATGGATCACCGCCAGCGGTTTCAGGCCTTGCTTCTGTGCCTGCGACTGGCGCATCAGCACCAATGCCGCCGCACCGTCGGAGATCGAACTGGAGTTGGCCGCGGTCACCGTGCCGCCTTCGCGGAACGCCGGCTTCAACGAAGCGATCTTGTCCAGCCGGGCTTTAGGCGGCTGCTCGTCATTGCTGATCACCACCTGCTCTTTGCCGACGGTCACGGTCAGCGGGACGATTTCGTCCTTGAAGCTGCCGTCCTTGATCGCCTGCTGCGCGCGAGTGGTCGAGGCAATGGCGAACGCGTCCTGGGCTTCACGGCTGAAGCGGTTGGTTTCGGCGCACTCTTCGGCGAAGGTGCCCATCAGGCGGCCCTTGTCGTAGGCGTCTTCGAGGCCGTCGAGGAACATCGAGTCCTGCACCCGGCCATGGCCCATGCGGTAGCCGGCACGGGCGCGGTCCAGCAGATAGGGCGCGTTGGACATGCTTTCCATGCCACCGGCGACCACCACGTCGGCACTGCCCGCTACCAGCATGTCATGGGCCAGAATCGCCGCTTCCATGCCGGAACCGCACATCTTGTTCAGGGTGGTGCAGCGGGTCGATTTATCCAGCCCCGCGCCCAGCGCCGCTTGACGCGCAGGGGCCTGGCCAAGGCCTGCCGGCAGTACGCAGCCGAACAACACTTCGTCGACGGTATCACTGGCAACGCCGGCACGTTCGACGGCGGCCTTGATGGCGGCCGCACCGAGTTGCGGCGCGGTCAGGCTTTTCAGTTCGCCCTGGAAACCACCCATCGGGGTGCGGACGGCGCTGACGATAACGATTGGATCGTTGGAGATAGTCATGACAAATCCTCCTTACTTGGCGGCCATGCGCAAGGCACCGTCGAGACGGATCACCTCGCCATTGAGCATGCTGTTTTCAATAATATGCTTGACCAGCCCGGCATACTCGCTCGGTTTGCCCAAACGCGGCGGGAATGGCACGCCGGCGGCCAGGGAGTCGCGGACCTCCTGGGTCATGCCGGCCATCATCGGCGTCTCGAAGATGCCCGGGGCGATCGTCATGACACGAATGCCGAAACGCGCCAGCTCACGGGCCGCCGGCAAGGTCAGGCTGACAATCGCACCCTTGGACGCCGAGTAAGCCGCCTGGCCGATCTGGCCGTCATACGCCGCAGCGGACGCGGTGTTGATGATCACGCCGCGCTCGCCATCGGCATCCGCTTCGGTCTCGGCAATCGCCGCTGCCGCCAGGCGCAGCATGTTGAAGCTACCAATCAGGTTGACGTTGATCACCTGGCTGAAACTGGCCAGTGCATGCGGACCGTTCTTGCCGAGAATCTTCTCGCCACGCACGATGCCGGCGCAATTGACCAGGCCATTGAGGCCGCCAAAGGCCTTGACCGTCGCCTGCACCGCAGCTTCGGCCGCCGCTTCGTTGCTGATGTCCGCCACCACGCTGTGCGCGCCAAGGCGCTGGGCCTGGGCCGCAACGGCTTCGGCGTTCATGTCCACCAACATCACTTTCCCGCCTGCGGCGACCAGCACCTCGGCGGTGGCGGCACCGAGGCCGGAAGCGCCACCGGTGACGATAAAAATCTTGTTCTGGATCTGCATCATTATTTCCCTGGATTCAAGCTGGAAGGTTCTTCGCCGCGGCCTCTTGAGCCTTGGCGATTTCCTGGTTGCGCAAGATAAAGCGCTGCAATTTGCCGCTGGGGGTTTTCGGCAATTCGCTGACAAATTCGATTTCACGGGGGTACGAGTGCGCCGCCAGACGCTTGCGCACGTGTTGGCGCAGCTCTTCGGCCAACTCGGGGGCGGCGCGGTATTGCGCGCTGAGCACGACGAACGCCTTGACCAGTTCGGTGCGCTCCGGATCGGGCTTGCCGACCACGGCGGCCTCGACCACGGCCGGGTGTTCGATCAGGGCACTTTCCACGTCGAACGGGCCAACCCGGTAGCCGGAGGTGGTGATCACGTCATCGCTGCGACCGACGAAGCTGATGCTGCCGTCCGGGTTCCACTCCACGGTGTCGCCACTCAGGTAGTAGTTGCCGACAAAGGCCTTGGTCGGCCCGCCTTCGTAGCCGGCGAACCAGTACATCGGCGATTGACTGCGGTCGATGGCCAGGATGCCCGGCTGGCCAACGCCGAGTTCCTTGTACTCTTCGTCGAGCACCACGATGCGGTGCCCCGGCGAGGCAAAACCGGCGGCGCCCATATGAATCGGGTGCTCAAGGCCGTGGTGGTTGCACAGCACCATGCCCAGTTCGGTCTGGCCGTAATGATCGTGGATGACCACGTCGAGGTTGTCGGCGAACCAGCGGATCACTTCCGGGTTCAGCGGCTCGCCGGCGCTGCTGACGATACGCAGCTTGCCCTTGATCGACTTGGCGAATTCATCGCCGCCGGCAATCAGCAAGCGGTAGGCCGTCGGCGAACCGGTGAGGTTGGTGATCCCGTACTTGTTGATCACCCGGCAGGTGCTTTCGAGGGTGAACGGGCCATCGTAAAAGGTGATCGGATGGCCCATGGACATCGGTCCGGTGACACCGAAATAAATGCCGTAGGCCCAACCCGGATCGGCGACGTTCCAGAAGGCGTCTTCCGGGCGCAGATCCACTGCATCGCGGGTGTAGCCCTGGAACGCAACAATGGCCTTGAGCGGCACCGACAGCGCTTTCGACGGGCCGGTGGTGCCCGAGGTGAACATCAGCAGGAACGGATCTTCGCCGGTCAGCAGCACTGGTTCACAGTCGGAGGAATAGTTGGCCAGTTCGGCCCAGAAACTGAAATCGCCATGCACCAGGCCCTGCCCTTTGGGGCCGGTGACGGTAACGATGGTCGGGCAATCGGCGACTTCGGCGAGTTTCGGCCGGTTCACTGCATCGGTCACCACCACTTTGGCGCCAGAGCAGCCCAGGCGGTGCTCGATGGCCTTGGGGCCGAATGCGGTAAACAGCGGTTGATACACCGCGCCGATGCGCCAGGTGGCGAACACGGTGATCAAGAGTTCGATATTGCGTGGCAACAGGCCGGCGACCTTGTCGCCTTTCTTCACGCCCTGGGCCAGCAGGTAGTTGGCGAACCGCGCGGCCTTGTCCTGCAAGTCGGTGAAGGTGTACGTCGCACCGGTGCCGTCGCGGCCTTCCCAGAACAGCGCGATGCGACCCGGCAAGGCGTGCCGGTCACAGCATTCGACACAGGCGTTGAGGGCCGTCAGATCGCCTGCGAGTGCGGCATCGACGGTGTGCTGATAATTGAACTGAGAAGTAGCAGACAAGTAATCGCGCATTGCCAGAATCCCACTGTGTTTTTTATTAGGTTGGGGGGAACCGTAATCAACAGGGAAATACTCGCTCTGCGCGGGTTACCGGGCAATGGTCAAAGCTATCAAGTTGTCTGACTGCTTTGGCCAAAGCCCGCAGGGCATCAGGAGGTGAAGCGCACCCCGGGTTTGGCGCGTTCGTCCACGGTCAGTTCGAACACATCCGGCCGGGCATAGTGGCCGACCACGTCAAAGTCGTAGCGGGCGCGTACCAGGTCGTCCGTATCGATTTGTGCGGTGAGCAAACCGGCGCTGTCGCGCAACGGGCCGGCGAGGATGTCGCCCATGGGACCGACGATCACGCTGCCGCCGGCGATCAACGGCCGATCTGACGGCCAGTTGGCGATGTCCAGGCCCAAGGCCTGCGGCGATGCCTGGACCTGACAGGCACTGACCACGAAACAACGCCCCTCATGGGCGATGTGGCGCATGCTGACTTGCCACATCTCCCGCTCGTCCACGGTCGGCGCGCACCACACCTCCACGCCCTTGGCGTACATCGCCGTGCGCAGCAGCGGCATCATGTTTTCCCAGCACACCAGCGCACCGACGCGCCCGACCTGGCTGTCGATCACCGGCAAGGTCGAGCCATCGCCCTTGCCCCAGATCAGCCGTTCGGTGCCGGTGGGCATCAGCTTGCGGTGTTTGGCCACCAGCCCGGCCTGCGGATCGAAGTACAGCGCGGTGCAGTGCAACGTGCTGCCGGCGCGCTCGATCACGCCGATCACCAGATTGGCCCCGGTGCGTGCGGACAGCGCCGCCAGCGCCTCGGTTTCTGCGCCGGGTACGTCGATGGCATTGGCAAAATAGCGGGCAAAGGCTTCGCGCCCTTGCGGCAGGCGATAGCCCATTTGGGTGCCAAAGCCCTCGCCTTTGGGATAACCGCCCAACAACGCTTCCGGCATCACCACCAACCCGGCGCCGGATTCGATGATCGCGTTTTCATAGGACAGGATCTGTTCCAGGGTTTCAGCCTTGCCACCAGGCAAGGCGCCGATCTGCAGGGCCGCAACGATTGATTTAGGCATTTCGCAAACTCCATCCACATCAGGTGTTGCTCATTCTCCGGCGTCAGGCAATCATCAATAAAGACCGATTCACTGCTGAATGATATGAATCAAATGAATATCACCGACGTCGACCTCAACCTGCTCAAAGTCTTCGAAGCACTGCACGAAGAATCCAGTGCCAGTCGCGCCGCATTGCGCCTGGGCGTGACGCAATCGGCCGTCAGCGCGGCCTTGCGTCGGTTGCGCGAGGTGTATGGCGACCAGCTGTTCGTGCGCACCGGGCGCGGCTTGGCCCCCTCGCTCAAGGCCAACCAGCTCAAACCGGTGGTCAGCGATGCCCTGAACAAATGCCGGCAGAGCCTGGCGATGGTCGATCCGGCTGCTGATCATTACGAAGGTCGTTCGGTCACCGTGGGAATGTCGGATGATTTCGAGATTGCCTACGGCCGACGGCTGATCGAAGAAATCGCCCGTGGCGCGCCGAAACTGCGGCTGATTTTCCGCCAGACCCACAGCCAGATCGTCGCCCAGGCGCTGATGGAGCGCAGCATTGACCTGGCGATTACCGCGGGCGGGTTTGCCGAGCGGCTGCTCAGCCGTCAGGTGCTGGGGGAAGGTGGTTATCTGTGCCTGGTGGACCCGTCGAGCCTGGTCGAGGGCCAGCAGAGCATCGGTCTTGAGGAATTTGTGGCCCGCGAACACATACTGGTGTCGTCCGGCGGCTTTATCGGGATTACCGATGAAGGATTGGCGGCGCTGGGGCTGAGCCGGAGGGTGTGCGCCTCGACCACGCATTTTGCCGCGTTGCCGCATTTGCTCAAAGGCAGCCGGGCCGTGGCGACCATTCCGGCCCATGCCGCCCAAAGCATTGCAACGCTCAGCGGGTTGGCGCTGCTGCCCTGCCCCTTGGCTTTGCCGCGCTACCCGATCGAACTGGGCTGGCGGACCAGCACCCAACTCGACCCGGTGGTGTTGAAAGTGCGCGAGGCGATCGTCGCGAGCTTCGCCTGACGGCCGATGTTATTTGTTTGCCGCCATCAGGCGATTGACTTCACTGCGCACCATGTTGGCGTATTCCGGGGGCGACATGCCGTCCAGTTCGGCGCGCACCCATTCCGCCCACTTGCCTTTGCGCTTGGCCCGTTCGCCGAACAACCGCGCGGCCTCACCCTTGGCTTTGCCCAGGTTGTTTTGCCAGAGTTCGAACAGACGGGATTTCTCGTCTTCAAGCGCAGCGCGCTCGGCGAGGGGTTTGTCGGCCAGATTGAAGCTCATGGGAATTTCCTGCTGCGTAAAATAGGCGACATCTTACACTGTAGGACGAAAGGTCCTGCGCCGGTTTTTCAGCAAGATGGCCTCCCCGGGCAAAATAGCTGCAACTTTTCCGACGACGGCAGACTCCATTATTCACTGTCCACTTACCTGCAAGGAGTACTTCAATGGCCCGCAAAACCGCCGCGCAAGCCGCCGAAGATCAAATCAAGGATCAAGCCTTCAGCGAGCTTCAATCGCTGATCGAAGAGTCGGAAAAGCTGCTGAAAAGCAGCGCCTCGCTGGTCGGGGAAGAAGCGGAGACCCTTCGCGGACAAATCGCCCTGAAACTCCAGCAGGCCAGGGATTCGGTGAGCAGCGTACGCGACCGCACCCTGCCCGCGGTCGAGGCCACTGAAACCTATATCGGCGGGCATCCATGGCAAACCGTGGCGATTTCCGCCGGGTTTGGCCTGGTGGTGGGGTTGTTGTTGGGGCGTCGATAAACACTGGCAAACACTGAACCCTGTGGGAGCGGGCTTGCTCGCGAAAGCGGTGTGTCAGCAACTTGGATATTGGCTGACACGACGCCTTCGCGAGCAAGCCCGCTCCCACAGGGGGTTGCGGCGCATCTAAAGGATCACTCCCCCGCCAGCTCCCGCAGATTCGCCAGCGTCCGGGCATCCAGTTCAATGCCATTGACCTGCGACTTCGCGCGCTGATGATGACGCCGATCCCCCGGCAAACGCTTCAGGCCGACACCGTGCATTTGCCGCACCAGTTCCTGGCTGCGCTCGGCAAAACTCTGCCCCGCCGCTTTGTCCGGATCGATCACGATAAGCAACTGGCCAGTCCAGGGCGTCTTGGCGCCAGGGTGGTTCTTCCAGTCGAACTCGAAGGAAAAATTGCCGCCAGTCAGTGCCGCCGCGAGCAACTCGACCATCATCGACAACGCCGAGCCCTTGTGCCCGCCGAAAGGCAGCAGCGCGCCGCCCTCGAGAATCGCCTTCGGGTCCGTGGTCGGCTGGCCGAGGCTGTCCACGCCCATCCCTTCCGGCAAGCGTTCACCCTCGCGGGCGGCAATTTGCACATCGCCATGGGCAATGGCGCTGGTGGCCAGGTCGAAGACAATCGGCGCGCCATCGGCCCGTGGCGCAGCGAAGGCAATCGGGTTGGTGCCGAACAGCGGCCGGTCGGCACCGTGGGGCACCACGCAGGTCATGCTGTTGACCACGCTCAATGCCACGAGGCCTTCATCTGCGAAAGGCTCGACATCCGGCCACAAGGCCGCGAAATGGTGCGAGTTGCGAATCGCCAGCACCGCGATGCCGGCACTTCGGGCTTTCTGCACCAGCAGTTCGCGTGCCGCCGCCAGGGCCGGTTGCGCAAAACCGTTTTTGGCGTCGACCCGCACAAACCCTGAAGCCACATCTTCGACCACCGGAACGGCCTGGCCATTGACCCAGCCGCTTTGCAGCGTCGAAACATAACCTGGAATGCGGAATACCCCGTGACTGTGCGCGCCGTCGCGCTCGGCACCGGCGCAGTTTTGCGCCAGCACCCGGGCAACGTCGGCCGACGTGCCGTGACGCAGAAAAATCTTCTCCAGCAAAGCGCTCAGCGCTTCGAGTGACAGGTGTGACGAGACTGCGGTAGAGGCGTGATCGTGTGGCGCAGACATCTGAAGCTCCAGACTGATTATTGGAGGGAACAACAGCGTACAAAGACCCGCCGATTAACAACGTGCGGCGTGCGAACTGTCAACCTTTCGCTCAGGGTCGATGAGAACGCTACCGCTCAGTCTGACTGGGAGGCCGTCAAACACCTGTTCGGCTCCGGCATCGAGTGCATTTCAGGCCTGCTGCCGGGCAAGCTCGTGTATGTGCAGTTTCTTTGGAAGGCCTACAAGGACGCCAAAAACTCAGCCGAAGCCCTGCAGGACCACCACTGGACGAGCGCATTGCGCGATTTTATTGCCGGTGCGGCACAAATCGTGTCATTGGGCCGGTTGTCGCTTGAAGGATGGGCCGAAAGCGCCCAGGCAACCGGCGAAGCCGTTGCTCAACCGGTTGCCACCCCCGTGATCGCGCAACCCTGGTCGCAGGTCCGGTCGACAGCGGTAATGCGTACCAGTGCGCAGATCCCCGAATCTGCGCGCTGCAACGGTGTTTGATTTGATCTTTTTTTCACGCGCCCTGTGGATACTGCTACCCGACAGCAGGTGTTCCAGAGGCGAAGCGTTGAAAAAAAACCATACATTGATAGTTAAATGCCATGACTGATGTTCTCGCAGGCTTCCCCCAAGGTTAGAATGCAGGAAATCAGGAAGGGCCAATGACCGACCACACGCTCTCGGAAGCCGAATACGACGCCATCACCGATGCCGCTGCGCACTGGTGCATGCGTCTGCACGCCAATGACTGCACCGAGCAAGAGCGCCAGGCGTTCGAGCAATGGCGTGATGCGCATCCGCTCCATGCCTTCGAGTACGAAGCGATGCTGGAGATCTGGGAAGTCGCCGGCGACTTGCCCCGTCCCGCGCCCGTCGTGCCGCTGGTTCGCTTCCAAGCCGAAAACCCGTGGCGCCGCCTGGCTATTGCAGCGGCGGTATGTGCCCTGGCACTGCCTTTGGCCGGTTATGGCGGCTGGCACCTGGGCTGGGTTCCGAACGCGTACCAGCATTTCGAAGCGTCCGACAATGTTCGAACGGTCACCTTGAAGGACGGCAGCCAGGTAGAACTGAACCTGGGCAGCGAGCTGACGTACAGCAACTACAAGGATCAGCGGCAAGTCACACTGGAAAAAGGCGAAGCGTTCTTCAGGGTCAGCCATGACACCCGTCACCCTTTCGTGGTCAAGGCCGCCGAAGGCCGGATTCGCGTGACCGGAACCCAATTCAACGTCTGGATGTATGAAGACCAGGTCAAGGTGAACCTGATCGAGGGTTCGGTACTGGTCAGCAGCAACGCCGACCTGCAAGGCGACGGTTTGCGCCTGGACCCGGCGATGCAGGCCAGTTATCGCCACGGCGACTTCACCCCCCGCATCAGCCAGACCTATGACAATGACAGCTCGCTGGCCTGGCGCCAGGGCAAGCTGGTGCTCGACGATCTGGCCCTGAGCGATGCGCTGCCATTGATCAATCGCTACCTGGACAAACCGTTGATGGTGGCTGACCACAGCACCGGCTCGATCCATATCGGCGGCATTTACAACATCAAGGAGATCAACGGCCTGGTGAAGTCCTTGCCGCGGGTCCTGCCGGTCTACCTCACCCGCAACCAGAACGGCAATCTGGTGGTCAACGCGATTCCGCAGTCATCCCCGAAAAGCTGAAAAGGCCGCCACCCTTGCGGGTGCGGCCTTCAGCGTCCATGCAAATCTCCATTCCTTACTGCGCGACCACCTTGGCATCCTGCTGGCGGATCGTCTGCACCTGATAGTCCGGATCGGACAGGATCTGTTGCTCGGTGAAAGGCAGCACGCTCCATTGCTTCCTGGAAAAGGCCTGCGTCTGGTCCCGTGAATACTTCGACGCCGGGTCGCTGGACAACGAGAACGCCAGAAGCCCTTTGGCCTGCGGTCCGTTTTCGTCGAAGGTCACCACTTGCAGGTAACTCGTGCCGCTGACCACTTCGCGCTTGCCATCGCTGCGCGGCACGCTCTGGATGGCGTTGTAGACCCCCAGCGCACCAGGTCCGCCGTGGATCGGCGTCTGTTGTCCGCCGCTGCTGACCACCTGGATATCGCCCCAACGACTGTCCGGCTTGAGGCCTGCCGCCTTGACCTGTTCAGCTGAAGCCAGCATCGCCACCCGTAGCGCCTTCGCCACCTGCGGGTGATCGACCGCCAGCCCGCGCGGCGTATGTTGCGGATCCTGCGGATCGAATGCCACGCGCCATAGGTCCGGCACTGACTCCAACGCCTCCATGACATTCTGGAAGTGCACAAAACCCAGACCGCTGCCCAGGTTGGCGTTGCGGTCCCAGGCCTTGAGGCTGGCGCACAGTGGCGCAAGCGTTTTTGCATCGGCACCGAGATCCGCCGCGCAGAATTGCAGCAGGTCCGGCATCATTAGATTCGCCTGATAAACCTGATCGTCCATGACCATGCGTTGCAAGTCCGCTGCCCCGACCTTGCCGGCCTTGGCCAGCGTGCTCAAACGCTCCAGGGCAAAGCGTGAACGCAGCCCCAATGGCTGGCTGTCCTGGCTGATCAACGGCGAATAGCCGGTCAGCGGTTGCGCCGGGTTGACCATCCATGCCGAGTCGTTGGAGTGCTGGACAAAATCCTTGCGCAGCAATTGCGGCAACTTGTCCGACGCATAGATACCCTGTTGTGGCGCCTGCGGGTCGATGTCCCAGGCACAGGCGCTATTGGAGCCGTCGAGAATGATCATCTGCAAGCCCACTCGTGGATCGCTGCATTGCGCCAGCTTGTCGAGGCTGACGTTGGGCACCACCGAGAGGTTCATGTACAGCGTCTGCCCCTGGTCGTCCGCCGCCAGCGTGTTGACCCACGGAATGCCCTGGATCCTGTGCACCGAGGCCTGGAAATCCTTGAGGTTTTCAGCGCGGTTCATCGCGTACCACTGCTGCAGAACGCGGTCGTTATCCAGATTGGCGTCGCGCAGGCTGTAGGCGTATTGACGATCCCAATCCAGTTTTCCCGGCCATTGCACCACCGGACCGAACTTCGAACTGTAGACCTCGTGGGGAATCGCCCGGACCTGCCCGTCCGCCTGCCTGACGTTGACGGTCACGGTCTGCTTGTCCATCGGCAAGGACTGGCCGTCGAGCAGGTAGCGGGTCGAATCCTTGGGATCGAGTTGCAGGCGATACAGCGTGAAATGCCTGGACGAATCCACGGTGTGGGTCCAGGCCAGATGTTGATTGAAGCCGATGTTGATCAGCGGCAGGCCGGGCAATGCTGCGCCCATCACGTCCAGTTTGCCGGGAATGGTCAGGTGCATCTGGTAAAAACGCATGCCGCCCACCCACGGAAAGTGCGGATTGGCCAGCAACATGCCGCGTCCGTTGAAGGAGCGCTCGCTACCGACCGCAACGGCGTTGCTGCCCCGGTCCAGGGCAAAGCGCTGCATCCGCGTGGCGGCCACCTGGAACGCCGCCTGTGCGTTCGACGCCTGGGCCACGGCTTGGGGTGGCTTGGCACCGGCCAGGGCTTCGGCGAACTGGCCGACGCCACCTTCGACCAACAGGCGCCGGGTCAGCTTGACCAGATCCGACGTGGTGATGTCGCGCACCCAATCGCCCTGGCATTGCGATGGCAAACCCTGGGTGCGACGCTCGCTCAAGGAGCGGTTGTACCCCGCCACATAGCCTTCGACCAGTTCACGCACTTCGGGGGTCTGGGCCTGCCAGAAACCGGCGATGGCTTGCGGGGTGTTCAGCCAGGTGAAAAACACATCGCTGACCAGGTTTTCCCGCTCTTCGACGGTGAACTGATCCGGCCCGAAGTACCGCGAACGTTCGCCGTTGACCGTAGTGATCTCGTTGGCCAGCAGGCACAGGTTATCCTGGGCGTAGACATAGCCGATGCCGTAGCCGAGCCCGCGCTCATTATCGGCGCGGATGTGTGGCACGCCGAAACCGGTTCGGCGGATGTCCGCGCTCGTTTGCGCAGGCGTGCCGCTCGCGCTTGCCGCAAGGCTCAGCCCCAGAGTCACACCCACCAGGCTCAACCTGGTTAACTGGCTGGAAATAATCACGCTCGCTCCTGATCGAAAAAACGATGGCCACTAGCTGCGCATATCCACGCGCGCCGGGCCTCCCTGTAGGGACGAAGCTCACCACAAAAATTTAGGGATTTACTGCGCAACGACCCATGATCTGACAGGTTGATAACGCGACGGCGACAAATTTTCTACATTCGAGCCTTCATGATTCGGGCTGCTCATACGTCTAGACTTGTAAGAGCGCCCATTTTTTCCTGATCAGGCTCTGAAAGGAGTTTTGCAATGTACAACTCGCAACTGCCAACGGACGGTAGCAACGCGCCAAAGGGTACTTCCATGGGAGTCGGCGTATTCGAGCCGCGTATCGAACGCCACGGCAACGAGCGGATCCGGATCCTGCTCAAAAGCTTTGGCCTTCGAACCAGTCTGATCCGCCTGAAAGTCATCGACGCCCTGCTGACGGCCGCCGAAAACGACCGCAGCCTTGGCGTGCGCGGCGTGCACAGCCAATTGCTGGACCTGGATATTCCCCTGTCCTTTCTCAGCGTGCGTGAAGTGCTAAAGCGCTTGTACAGTGAAGGCGTGATTGTCCTCAATCCCGACAAGAGCTACAGCCTGCATCCACAGGCTGCTGCCATCCTGCGCAACCGATGATCGAATGATCAGGGCTTGACCTTGCGGCGCATCACGCCATTGATGACCACCACGACCACCGCCACGCCAATGGCGATGTACTGGAACAGTTTTTCGCTGATGACGCCGGTGTTCTGCAACCAGGAAAGGCCAAACATGATCCCCAGCACCATCAGAGAGATCAGAATCGAGTATTTCAAACGTTGCGACTGAGTCATTGCGGGTTCCTGAATCTGAAAATGTATCCGGTTTGTATCGACGCCCATGCCAAGCGCTTACCCTGTTTCGGGGATAAGCGGCTACAAGCGGGGTCTCATGTTACAGCCGATGAAGAGTTTTAGCTTCATTGCGGCGATAACCATGAGGACTTTCAAATGTTGCGTCGAATCACATTGCTGATTCCCCTGCTGGCCATCCTGACCCTGAGCGGATGCATTGTTTTCCCCCACGGGGGCTGGCACCACGATCACTATGACAACCATGGCGGACCAGGTTACTACCCACATCGCTGACAGCGGTTCAACGGCCTGAATCCGCGCGCTGAAAAGCCCGGTTGATTTCGCGGAAGAAGTCATGAAACTTCTCGACCGCTAAGGTTCGCCGGCCCGTTCGATAAGCGCAACGGGCCGCCTCCCTGCCTGGCCCATCCTGACGATTTTGTAATGTGCCCCTCATCTACCTGACAGCATTGATCTACCATCATCGAACGGCGGATTTTTGTAGCAATTCGAAACACACCTTGAATGCCTGACCGGAAAAAATGGTCAGAATGCGTTTTTTTGCCCGTTAGCCGAGACGAATCCCATGCGAAACCCTCTGCGCCTGATCGCCCTGAGCGCCCTGTTCATGTCCTCCCTGGCCCAGGCCGCCGACCTCATTCCGATCGAGGTTCATCGCGACGCCAATTGTGGTTGCTGCAAAAAATGGATCACCCACCTGGAGGCCAATGGTTTCAAGGTCGATGACCACGTCGAAGCCAACATGAGCGAGTTCAAGCAACAGCACGGGGTAGCGCCACGCCTGGCGTCTTGCCACACCGCGTTGATCAACGGCAAATTCGTTGAAGGTCATGTCCCGGCCGACCAGGTCCTGGCCTTGAGCAAGCGCGACGATCTGCTGGGCGTCGCGGCCCCCGGCATGCCCATGGGTTCGCCCGGCATGGAAATGGACGGCATGAGCGATGCTTACCAGGTCATCGGCCTGAAAAAGGACGGCACTGACGTGGTGGTTGCGGACTATCCCGCCCATTGATGTCCGGCGCGTACCTCGGGCTGTTTTTCGCGGCATTCGGTGCCGCGACGCTGCTGCCGTTGCAATCCGAAGCGGTGCTGGTCGGACTGCTGCTCAGCGATCGATATTGGCTCTGGGCACTGCTGGCGGTGGCAACGTTCGGTAACGTTCTCGGCTCGCTGCTTAACTGGTGGCTGGGACGCGGGATCGAGCGGTTCCGAAACCGACGCTGGTTTCCGGTGAGCCCCCGAAACCTGGAGAAAGCCCGGCTTCATTACCAACGCTACGGCCATTGGTCATTGCTGCTCAGTTGGCTGCCGGTGATCGGCGATCCGCTGACGCTGGTCGCCGGGGTCATGCGCGAGCCACTGGGGCGCTTCCTGCTGATCGTCACCCTGGCCAAAGGTGCCCGCTACGGCGTGCTGGCCGTGGCGACTTTGGGCTGGATGGGTTGAACCATCAAGGGCGGCGGTTGCCTGTGTTTAATGCCGCCCTAATCGAATCAATCCAGCATCGGCGGATTTACCATGGAGCCCTCATATGTCGCGCCCCTTTTCCCGCTGGTTACCCGGCCTTTTACTGACCGCCGCCCTGCCCGTCATCGCCCACGCCGAAGGACCGGAATATGGCCCCGAGTTGCAAGGTTTCGACTACCCCTACGCCCTCAAGCACTTCGCTTTTGAATCCCAGGGCCAATCCCTGCAAATGGGTTACATGGACGTCGCTGCCCTCGGCAAGGCCAATGGTCGCAGCGTGGTGCTGATGCACGGCAAGAATTTCTGCGGCGCCACCTGGGACAGCTCGATCAAAGCCCTCAGCGACGCCGGCTATCGGGTCATCGCCCCGGACCAGATCGGCTTCTGCACCTCCAGCAAACCAGCGCACTATCAGTACAGCTTCCAGCAACTGGCAACGAACACCCAGCAATTGCTCAAGGCGCTGGGCATCCAGAAAGCCACGCTGCTGGGGCACTCCACCGGCGGCATGCTCGCCACTCGCTATGCCTTGCAATACTCCGAACAGGTCGAGCAACTGGCGCTGGTCAACCCCATCGGCCTGGAAGACTGGAAAGCCCTCGGCGTGCCCTACCGCACGGTTGACCAATGGTATGAACGCGAACTCAAGCTCAGCGCCGAGGGTATCCGCAACTACGAACGCACCACCTATTACGGCGGTCGCTGGAAGCCGGAATTCGATCGCTGGGTCGACATGCTCGCCGGCCTGAACAAAGGCCCGGGGCATACGCAAGTCGCGTGGAACTCGGCGCTGATCTACGACATGATCTTCACCCAACCGGTGTACTACGAATTCCACAACCTGAAGATGCCGACCCTGCTGTTGATCGGAACGTCCGACACCACCGCCATCGGCAGTGACATCGCCCCGCCCGAGGTCAAGGCGAAGATCGGGCACTACGACGTCCTCGGCAAACAAGTGGCCAGGTTGATACCCCAGTCCACGCTGGTCGAATTCCCTGGCATGGGCCATGCGCCACAGATGGAAGAACCGGCACAATTCCACCAGGCCCTGCTCGCCTGGCTGAACAAGACCAACCCCGTACGTTGAAGAGGAAAGGCTGATGCCTGTGCAGATTGCAGTGCTTGATGATTGGCAGGATGTGGCGCGGGATGTGGTGGACTGGTCGGCGCTGGACAGCGTCGGCCAGGTGAGTTTTCTCCATGACTACCCCGCCGACAACCAGACCCTGGCCGAGCGCCTGGCCGGGTTCGAGGTGATCTGCGTGATGCGCGAGCGCACCCGTTTCGATGAAGACCTGCTGCGCCGCCTGCCGAAACTCAAACTGCTGGTGACCGGCGGCATGCGCAATGCCGCCCTGGACCTGAAAGCCGCCGCTGCGCTGGGCATTTCGGTCAGCGGCACCGACAGCTACAAACATGCCGCGCCGGAACTGACCTGGGCGCTGATCATGGCCGCGACCCGCAACCTGGTGGTCGAAGCCAATGCCCTGCGCGCCGGCCAATGGCAACAAGGCCTGGGTGGCGACCTGCATGGCAAGACACTGGCCATCCTCGGTCTGGGCAGCATCGGCCAGCGTGTCGCGCAGTTCGGTCAGGTGTTCGGCATGCGCGTCATCGCCTGGAGTGAAAATCTCACCGCCGAACGTGCGGCCCAGGTCGGTGTGACCTGTGTCAGCAAGCAGGAACTGTTCGAACAGGCCGACGTGCTGTCGGTGCACCTGGTGCTCAGCGAGCGCAGTCGCGGTCTGGTGGACGCACAAGCCCTTGGCTGGATGAAACCCACGGCGTTGCTGGTGAACACCGCTCGCGGTCCCATTGTCGATGAAGCGGCACTGATCAAGGCGCTGCAGAAACAACGGCTGGCCGGCGCCGCCCTGGATGTCTTCGAGCAGGAGCCGCTGCCCGCCCACCATCCGTTCCGGACCCTGGACAATGTATTGGCGACGCCCCATGTCGGGTACGTGAGTCAGCAGAACTACCAGCTGTTTTTCTCGCAAATGATCGAGGATGTTCAGGCCTGGTCGACGGGCGCTCCGATACGTCTGTTGGGCTGATACCGCCCCCACAGGGATCTTCAGCGCACACAACGCTGCGCTATGAGCTTTCCTTGAAATCACCGCCAGTACGTAACGAATAATTGCTCCTGCTGCGGTGTTCTCATCACATCACCCATGCGCTGCATCTGGCGAGGCGCGACCTGATCCGAAACCCATGAATCTGTGGAGCAACGCCCATGAATATTCGCTTTGCTGTCCTGATGCCCCCACTGTTGCTGAGCGTTGCGTTGTCCGGCTCCCTCGCCCTGGCCAACGGTGGTGGCGGGGACGACGACGCGCCCATCAGGCCCAACTGCCCAAAAGGTCAGGTGTTCGACAGCAAATCCAAGCGTTGCGTGCGGCAGACCAGCAGCCTGGTGCCGGACGAAGACCGCACCAACTATGCCTATCGACTGGCCAAGGACGGGCGTTACGAAGAAGCCCTGGCCCTGCTCGATACGCTGAAACAGCCAAATACCGCAAAAGCGTTGAACTATCGCGGCTACGCCACGCGTAAACTGGGACGTACCGACGAAGGCATCGGCTATTACCTGCAATCGGTGAAACTCGACCCGCAATATGCGCAGGTCCGCGAGTACCTCGGCGAGGCCTATGTGATCAAAGGCCGACTGGATCTTGCACAGGAGCAACTGCGGCAGATCGAATCCATCTGTGGCAGTACTCAATGCGAGGAGTACCAGGACCTGGTCGAAGCCATCAATGGCTCATCGAAAACCTGACAACCCGAGCGGACGGAGGTCGCCATCGCCAGCGATCAGGCAATACGAACGGAACTGAACCAGCATCTGGCGCGTTTATGGCGCTACGGCCTGCTGTTGTCCCGGCAACGGCATGTCGCCGATGACCTGGTGCAAGCCACCTGCGTGCGGGCGCTGGAACGGGCCGGGCAATACGTGTCGGGAACACGCATGGACCACTGGCTGCTGAGCATTCTGCATTCGATCTGGCTCAATGAAGTCCGTGCCCGGCGGGTGCGCCAGGGTCAGGGCCAGGTAGACGCCGATCAGGCCTTGTCGTTCGATGGTGAATCCGTGGCCCAGACCCATGTATTGGCGGCACAGGTCATCCGCCGCGTCGATGCCTTGCCCGAGGCCCAGCGCGAAACGGTGTTTCTCGCCTACGTCGAAGGCTTGTCCTACCGCGAAGTCGCCGAGGTGCTGCAAGTACCCATCGGCACGGTCATGAGTCGCCTGGCCGCCGCTCGGGCGAAACTGGCCGAATACCCACCGTTGCACACGGTGCCCACCCCTAACCGAGGAGAACATTGATGAACACGATACCCTCGGACGAACAACTGGTGGCTTACCTCGACAACCAACTCGATACCGAGCAGCGCGCGCGCATCGACGCGGCCATCAATGCCGACCCGATGCTCGGCCTGCGCCTGCAATGGTTGGATCGCAGCAGCCTGCCGTTCAAGGAAGCCTATGATGAGCTGGCCCGACAGGCTCCGGTGGATCGCCTGCAAGCCATGCTCGCCACGCTGCCCTCACCCGCCCGCCCCGGGCTCAATCGACGCTGGTTCCTCGCCGCCGCGGCCGGGTTGCTGGCCGGTGGCGTACTGGCGGACCGTTTGTTCCTCGGCTGGCAAGCGAGCCAGCAGACACACAACTGGCGCGGCCTGGTGGCCGATTACATGGCGCTCTACGTGCCGGAAACCCTGGATCACCTGCCCGGCGATGAAGCCGCCCAACGGGCACAACTGCGCACCATCGATGCGCGTCTTGGCCTCAACCTCGCGCCGGCAAAACTGAGCCTGCCCCGTGCCGAGTTCAAGCGCGCGCAAATCCTTGAGTACGACGGTGCGCCCATCGCCCAGATCACCTACCTCGATCCGGCGCACGGCCCCATGGCGCTGTGCGTTACCCGCTCCAACAGCGGCAGCCGCCATTTCGCCCGGGAACAGCGACGCGAGCTGAATATCGTGTATTGGGCTGACATGGAACACGCCTGGATGCTGATCGGGCATCAGCCGATGGTGGATCTGGAGGAGATGGCGAAGCTGTTGCGTAGTCGCCTCAGTACCTGAGAAACCCTGGCTCAACGCAGGCGCTGCGGCAGCGCCTGCGAAGCGCGTCAGGCCGAAGCCGGCAACCACAAGCGAAACCGCGCCCCGCCCAGCGGCGAGGCTTCCACCGTCAGCGTGCCTCCCTGTGCTTCCAACGCCCGGCGGCTGATCGCCAGCCCCAGACCAAACCCACCCGTGGCGCGGTCGCGGCTGCGGTCGAGGCGGTAGAAGGGTTCGAAGATCCGCTCGCGCTCGTCGTCCGGAATGCCGATGCCGTCATCGTCGACCCAGATTTCACAGCCGCTGGCATAGACCTGCACACCGATCTGAATACGTTTCTCGCAGTAGCGCATGGCGTTGCGCAGCAGGTTTTGCAAGGCGCGGGCGGTCAGGCGTGGGTCCAGGCTGAAGCGTTCGAACTGGCCGTGGAGCAGCACGTCGATGACGATTTCCGGGGACTCCATTTCCTCGTCGACGCTGCCGAGAATGCTGTCGATGAATTCATCCAGCGACACTTCGACCTGCTCCGGCAGACGCGCCGGGTTTTGCAGGCGACTGTAGGACAGCAGCTCCAGTACCAGCTCATCGAGTTCCCGAATGTGCGCCACCAGGCTTTGCAGGCGCTCGCGGCTGGCCGCCGGCAAGTCGTCGGACAGGGCCAGCGCCAGGCCGAAATCCAGGCGCGTCAGCGGCGTGCGCAACTCGTGGGACACCGCATTGAGCAAGTCCCGCTGCTGGTTGAGCAGGTTCTCGATGTCGCCGGCCATGGTGTCGAACACACTGGCCAGGCTGCCGATGTTGGAACTCGGGGAGATTTGCGTGCGCTCGCCCAGGTGGCCCTTGCCAAAGCGTTCGGCCGCGCCCTTGAGGCGCTCCAGATCACGCCAGTGCGGGCGCAGCCACAGCAACAGGCACGCGAGCATGGTCGCGCCGATCAGGACGTTGATGCTCCAGTACAACAGGTTGACGTCCAGCGGATCCGGTGGCACGACCATTTGCACCACGGTGCGCTCATTCAGCGGCGCGACCGCCAGCGTGCGCCAGCCCCAGTCGCCCACGCGCACGACGTTCTCGCCGCGGCGCAAGCGCTGCTGTTCATCAGGCGTCAGGCTGCTGTCGTCATTGCTGCTGAGCACGATGTGCAGAGGAGAGAAGTCCTTGTCCATTTCAGCGGCCAGGGTCGGCCACTGTTCGGCCGGGACCCCGTGGAACTGTTTGACGATCAGCGTTTGCAGCCCTCGCGAGTAATCGAGGTTGTAGGTGACAAAGCGCTCCTGGAACACCTTGACCACCAGGTCCGGCACCAGATAGATCGCCGCGCTGAAAGAGACGATGGTCACCAGGTACAAACGAAAGAGGATTCTGAACATCGGCTCAGCATTCCCACTCGGATCGACTGAACAGGTAACCCTTGCCCCACACGGTCTTGATCTTGCGCGCCTCGCCGGCGTGGTCGTCGAACTTGCGTCGCAGCTTGGAAATCGCCACGTCCACCGAACGGTCGGTGCCGTTGAATTCGATACCGCGCAGGCGTTGCAGGATCTGGTCGCGGCTCAGCACTTCACCGGCATGCCGGGCCAGCACTACCAGCAGGTTGTACTCGCCGCTGGACAGCTCGACCAACTGCTCGCGCCAGGTCACGGTGCGCTCGGACAAGTCGATGCACAGGTTGCCCATCAGAATGCGGTCGTTGGCGGTCTGCGGCTCGCTGAGGCTGCTGCGGCGCAGCAAGGTCCGCACCCGGGCCAGCAGCACCCGCGGCTCGCAGGGTTTGGTGACGTAGTCGTCGGCCCCCATTTCCAGGCCCAGGACCTGGTCGTGGCTGTCGTCGCGGGCGGTGAGCATCAGGATCGGCAAGGTCGCCGAATCGGCGCGCAGCAGGCGACAGACTTGCAGGCCGTCGAGGCCGGGCAGCATCAGGTCGAGGATCACCAGGTCCGGCGGATTGAGCCGCGCACGTTCGCGCACATGGTCACCGCGACCGATCACGCTGACGGAATAACCGTTGCGTTCCAGGTAGCTGGCAATCAGTTCGGCGAGGGCGGTGTCGTCTTCGACCAGGAGGATGTTGGGCATGGGGTGTTTCCAGAAAGAGCTGTGGCGCCAGATACGCCGCCATCGCGAGCAAGCTCGCTCCCACAGTGGTCGGTGGTGTTCACAACATTTGTGTTCACATCAAATCCCTGTGGGAGCGAGCTTGCTCGCGATAGCAATCTATCTGGTGCAATAGAAATCAAGGACTGAAGGATATACGCCCTCACTCGTCTCTGAGTAAAACCCTTACACAATTTCACACAGCACCAACAAAGCTTCACCGCTACTCTCGCCGTCGCCCAGTAGGATGCTGGGGTCTTTATTGGGGTATTACATGTCGAAGAATCTGCTTGCCAGGCTCAGCCTGATTGCACTGGCGTTGACACTGGGCGCGTGTGACAAGTCCTCGAATGCCGAGGAACAGGCGCCACTGGCCACGGTTCGCATCGAAACCATCGAAGCGCGGCCACTGACCATCAGCAGCGAACTGAGCGGGCGGATTGCCGCGCCGCGCATGGCCGAAGTGCGTGCCCGCGTGGCTGGCGTGGTCTTGCAGCGCACCTTCCGTGAAGGCAATGATGTGAAACAGGGCGATGTGTTGTTCCGCATCGACCCGGCGCCGTTCAAGGCTGACCTGGACAGCGCCGAAGCGGCGTTGCGCAAAGCCGAAGCCAATGCGTTCCAGGCCAGATTGCAGGAACAGCGCTACGCCCGGTTGATCGACGACAAGGCCATCAGCGGCCAGGACTACGACAACGCCCGGGCCAACGCACTGCAGGCCGCCGCCGACGTCGCCGGCAACAAGGCTGCGGTGGAACGCGCCCGGTTGAACCTCGGTTACGCCACCGTCACCGCACCGATTTCCGGGCGTATCGGTCGCGCGCTGGTCACCGAAGGCGCACTGGTCGGGCAGAACGAAACCACGCCGCTGGCGCTGATTCAGCAATTGAACCCGATTCATGCCGACCTGACCCAGTCCACCCGCGAACTCAACGAACTGCGCCGCGCCTTCCGTTCCGGCCAGTTGCAGCAGGTCGGCCAGGATCAGGCCAAGGCCACGCTGATTCAGGATGACGGCAGCCTCTACCCGCTGCCGGGCAAAATGCTGTTCAGCGACATCACCGTCGACCCGGGCACCGGCCAGATCATCCTGCGCAGCGAGTTCCCCAACCCCGACCTCGACTTGCTGCCCGGCAGCTTCGTGCGCGTACGCCTGGAACAAGCGGTCAACCAGCAGGGTATCAGCGTGCCGCAACGGGCCATCCAGCGCGACAGCGCCGGCATCGCCCAGGTGCTGCTGCTCGACGCCGAACAGCGGGTCGGGCAGCAACCGGTCGAACTGGGCGCCGTGCAGAACGATCGCTGGATCGTCACCGGCGGCCTGAAGGCAGGCGACCGCATCGTCATCGAGGGCCTGCAGCACGCCCGCCCCGGCGAGAAAGTGCAGATCGACGACACCCCTCTTCCCCTTGCCCAGGCGACTGGTCAGTAAGCAGGACGCTTTTTTATGCCGCAGTTCTTTATCGACCGCCCGGTGTTCGCCTGGGTGGTTGCCCTGTTCATCCTGCTGGCCGGTGCGCTGGCCATTCCGCAACTGCCGGTGGCGCAATACCCGGATGTTGCGCCGCCACAAATCGAAATCTACGCCGTGTATCCGGGCGCTTCGGCGCAAACCGTGGACGAGAGCGTGGTCAGCCTGATCGAGGAAGAGCTCAACGGCGCCGATCACCTGTTGTATTTCGAATCCCAGAGCAGCCTGGGCAGCGCCACCGTCAAGGCCACCTTCCAACCGGGCACCAACCCGGAACTGGCCCAGGTGGATGTGCAGAACCGGCTGAAAGCCGTGGAGTCACGCCTGCCGCAAGCGGTCATCCAGCAAGGTTTGCAGGTGGAGAAAGTCTCCTCCGGTTTCCTGCTGTTGATCACCCTGACCTCCAGCGACGGCAAACTCGACGACGTAGCGCTCAGCGATTACCTGGCGCGCAACGTGATGAACGAGGTCAAACGTCTGGACGGCGTCGGCAAGGCGCAGCTGTACGGCGCCGAACGGGCGATGCGGATCTGGATCGACCCGCAGAAACTGCTCGCCTTCAACCTGACGCCGGCGGACGTCAACACCGCCATCGTCGCGCAAAACGCCCAGGTGTCGGCGGGCAGCATCGGCGATCTGCCGACCCGTACCACCCAGGAAATCACCGCGACCATTCTGGTCAAGGGCCAGTTGTCGACCCCCGAAGAGTTTGCCGACATCGTCCTCAAGGCCAACCCGGACGGCTCGACCGTGCGCATCAGCGATGTGGCGCGGGTCGAGATCGGTAGCCAGGAATACCAGTTTTCCACGCGCCTCAACGGCAAGCCGTCCACCGCTGTCGCCGTGCAACTGTCGCCCGGTGCCAACGCGCTGAACACCGCGACCCTGGTGCGGGCGAAGATGGACGAACTCAAGCGCTATTTCCCGGCGAACGTCGAGTACTCGATCCCGTACGACACCTCGCCTTTCGTCAAGGTTTCGATCACCAAGGTGGTCTACACCCTCTTTGAGGCGATGCTGCTGGTGTTCGCGGTGATGTTCCTGTTCCTGCAGAACATCCGCTACACGCTGATTCCGACGCTGGTGGTGCCGGTGGCGCTGATGGGCACCTTTGCGACGATGCTGGCGCTGGGGTTTTCGATCAACGTGCTGACCATGTTCGGTATGGTGCTGGCCATCGGCATTCTGGTGGACGACGCCATCGTGGTGGTGGAGAACGTCGAGCGCATCATGGCCACCGAGGGCCTGTCGCCCAAGGAAGCCACGCGCAAGGCCATGCAGCAGATCACCGGGGCCATCATCGGCATCACCCTGGTGCTGGTCGCGGTGTTCATTCCGATGGCGTTCATGCAGGGCTCGGTCGGGGTGATTTACCAGCAGTTCTCGCTGTCGATGGCCACCTCGATCCTGTTCTCGGCATTCCTCGCCCTGACCTTGACCCCGGCTCTTTGCGCGACTTTGCTCAAGCCGATTGCCAAAGGCGAGCACCATGAAAAGACCGGGTTCTTCGGCTGGTTCAACCGCCGCTTCGAGCAACTGACCGACCGTTATCAGGGCTGGGTGGCCTACGCGTTGAAACGCACCGGGCGCTACCTGCTGATCTACGGCGTGCTGCTGATCGGTCTGGGCCTGGCCTTCAGTCGTCTGCCCTCCTCGTTCCTGCCGGTGGAAGACCAGGGCTACACCATCACCGACATCCAGTTGCCTCCGGGTGCAAGCAAGAATCGCACGGTGCAGGTGGCCGAGCAGGTTGAAGCGCACAACGCCGGTGAACCGGGCATTCGCGACAGCGTGGTGATTCTCGGTTTCAGCTTCTCCGGCAGCGGGCAGAATGCGGCGCTGGCGTTCAGCACGCTCAAAGACTGGTCCGAGCGGGGTAGCGACGATTCGGCCGGTTCTATTGCCGACCGGGCCAACGTCGCCCTCAGCCAGATCAAGGATGCGGTGACGTTTGCCGTGCTGCCGCCGCCCGTGGATGGCCTGGGTACGTCCAGCGGATTCGAGTTCCGCCTGCAGGATCGCGGTGGTCTTGGCCATGAGCGGTTGATGGAAGCCCGCACCGAGTTACTCGCGGCCGCCGAAAAAAGCCCGATCCTGATGAACGTGCGCGAAAGCGCCCTGGCCGAGGCACCGCAGGTGCAACTGGTGGTCGACCGCAAACAGGCCAACGCGCTGGGGGTGTCCTTTGCCGACGTCGGCAACGTGCTGTCCACGGCCGTGGGCTCGGCCTACATCAACGACTTTCCCAATCAGGGGCGGATGCAGCGCGTGGTGGTGCAGGCCGAGGGCGACCAGCGCAGCCAGGTGGAAGACCTGCTGAAGATCCACGTGCGCAACACCCACGAAAAAATGGTGCCCTTGTCGGCCTTCGTGCAGGCCAGGTGGACTCAGGGCCCGGCGCAGTTGACCCGCTACAACGGCTACCCGGCGATCAGCATTTCCGGTGAACCGACCCCGGGCCACAGCACCGGTGAGGCCATGGCCGAGATCGAGCGCTTGGTGGCGCAAGGCCCGGCAGGCCTGGGCCAGGAATGGACCGGGTTGTCGTTGCAGGAACGTTTGTCCGGCAGTCAGGCGCCGATCCTGCTGGGGCTGTCGCTGCTGATCGTGTTCCTGTGCCTGGCAGCGTTGTACGAGAGCTGGTCGATCCCGACCTCGGTGCTGCTGGTGGTGCCGCTGGGTGTGCTCGGCGCGGTGCTGGCCGTGACCTTGCGCGGGATGCCCAACGACGTGTTCTTCAAAGTCGGGCTGATCACCATCATCGGCCTGTCGGCGAAGAACGCGATCCTGATCATCGAGTTCGCCAAGAGCCTGTACGACGAAGGCCACGACCTGATCGACGCCACCCTGCAAGCGGCACGCCTGCGGTTGCGGCCGATTGTCATGACCTCCCTGGCGTTCATCCTTGGCGTGGTGCCGCTGGCGATCGCGACCGGAGCCAGTTCGGCGAGCCAGCAGGCCATCGGCACCGGGGTGATCGGCGGGATGATCACGGCGACGCTGGCCGTGGTGTTCGTACCGGTGTTTTTTGTGGTGGTGATGAGGCTGGTGCGCAAGCGCCACAAAACTACCTGACCAAACACCAATCCCTGTGGGAGCGAGCTTGCTCGCGATAGCGGACTATCAGTCAACATCATCGTCGACTGACACACAGCCATCGCGAGCAAGCTCGCTCCCACAGGAGGCCTCAGTGATTTCAAGATTGTGGTCACCTGGGCTAAGGTGATTGCACAGCCCCAACCCGTCGAGTCTCCATGTCCCTCCTCCCCCGCACCCACCCTCGCCTGTCCGCCGCCATCCTCCTGGGCATCGCGGTGGGCATTCTGGTTCCGGCCGATTCGCCCATCAGCAAGGTCCTCATCGGCTGGAATGCCGGCGTCTGGATCTACCTGCTGCGGATGCTCTGGCTCACCGTGCGTTCGAAAGCGCCTGACGTGAAACGCATCGCCGAAATCGAAGACGAAAACGCCGGGCTGGTGCTGGCGCTGGTGTGCATTGCGGCACTGGCCAGCCTGGCGACGATCACCTTCGAACTGGCCGGCAGCAAAGACCTGGAAACCACACGCAAGCTTTTGCATTACGGCTTCACCGCGCTGACCGTCATCGGTTCATGGCTGCTGATCGGGGTGATCTTCAGCCTGCATTACGCCCGCCTCTATTACATCTGGGACGGCAAGGAGCCGGCGCTGCGCTTTGCCGAAGGTCTGACGACGCCCAACTACTGGGACTTCCTGTACTTCTCGTTCACCATCGGCGTGGCGGTGCAAACCTCGGATGTCGGCGTCGCCACCCGGGACATGCGCAAGATCGTGCTGGCGCAGTCGTTGATCGGTTTTGTGTTCAACACTGCCATTCTCGGGTTCTCGATCAACATCGCCGCCGGCCTGTTCGGCTGATGACTGCACAAACGTTCTAGGCATGGCCCTCGGTCAAGGCGTTAAATAGCCCGGCAAACCGTTTCGCAGGTGCCCCATGAGCGCTCACAACTGGATCGACCTGGCCCAGGATGCCGACACCGGCATCGAGACCCTGCGCGCGCATTTCGAAGGCCACGCCTATGACCCGCACTGGCATGACAGCTATCTGGTGGGCGTCACCGAGCAAGGGGTGCAGCAATTCAATTGCCGACGGGCCAGGCACCAGAGCACGCCGGGCAAGGTATTTCTGCTGGAACCCGGTGACATCCATGACGGCGAAGCGCCGACCGCCGACGGCTTTACCTACCGCATGCTGTACCTCGACCCGCAGTGGTTGCAGCGCGAACTCGGCGCCGTATTCGATCACGCCCCCGACAACAGCCAGCTGAGCTTCGCCGCCACCCTGGCCAGCGATGCGCGTCTGGCCCAGGCCACCAGCCTGGCGTTTGAAACCCTGCATCGCGGTGAACTGAAGATCGTCCGCCAGACCGCCCTCGACGGATTGCTCGAACGCCTCACCAGCCACTTGCACTGGCGCGCCCGTGACGGCCAGGATCCGCGTCTGCCACGGGTGGCGCAGAAAGCCCGGGAATACCTGCATGCCAACGCGCAATACGACATCGGCCTCGATCAACTGGCGGCCATCACCGGCGTCGACCGCTTCCGCCTGACCCGCGCGTTCAAGGCTGCCTATGGCATGGCGCCTCACGCGTATCTGGTGCAATTGCGCCTGGCCACGGCGCGGCGGATGCTGGCCCGTGGTGAGCAACCGGCGGCTGTGGCGATGACATTGGGCTTTGCCGATCAGAGCCATCTGGGCCGTTGGTTCATGCGCGCCTACGGCCTGACGCCGGCGTTGTACCGCAAGCGCTGCTCAAATCTTCCAGACAGGTAATACCGGCGATTGTGAAGATCAACGTACTGATCTTCACCGGAGTCTGCCTGCGATGCTTTCCACTTTCCCTACCTTGCTGCCCTTTCTGCTGTTCGCCTTTGTCGCCTCGATCACCCCCGGCCCGACCAATATCCTGGTGTTGAGCAACAGCGCCCGATTCGGTCTGGCCGCTGCGGTTCCGATCATCCTTGGCGCTTGTGCCAGCGCCGCGATGCTTGTGCTTTTGGTGGGTACAGGTGCCGGCTCTTCATTGACTCAATGGCCGCTGCTGCAAACGCTCATGCAGTGGGCTGGCGTGGCATGGCTGAGTTATCTGGCCTGGCAAATCTATCGCGCCCCTGCCGTTGCCATTGCCACTGCGCAGGCCGGGCAGCGCCTCGGTTTGCTGGGTGCGGCCGGCCTGCAATGGATCAACCCGAAAACCTGGATGATGGCGCTGGCGGTGGTCAGTGTGTTTGCCGGGGTGGGTGAAGACCGGTTTGTGCATGTGCTGTACCTGTCCCTGACGTTTTTCCTGGTCTCGCTGCCCTGTCTCGGGGTTTGGGCGTTGCTCGGTGCGGGTTCCAGCCGTTGGTTGCGCTCACCCCGCGCGATGCAACGCTTCAATGGCCTCATGGCGCTGTTGCTACTGGGTTCGGCGTGGTTGAGCGTATTGGCGTGATCTTAAAAGCCAGGCCTCACACTAGGGTTTCGGCAAGACCTGGACATACACCCAATCCGACACAACGTCTGCTGCAAAACGACTGCACACGGCGACGTTAAGTGGAAATCCGGGGATCAGGTTGAACAGGGTGTGTTCTGGCTGGGTAACGTCGGTTGATATCAACAGCACGCTCACCCGGTAGCCAATCGGCGAAGGACCCAATGGCGCGTCCCAGGCAATGGAGACCCGGCGGCTTTCATTAGCCGTGACGTGCAGATTGCGCGGTGAATTTGATGTATCGCCTGTGGCGAATGTCGCGGTCGCCGGGGCAGACAGTCCTCCTGTTCCACTGCGCGCCCGGACCTCCACGCGGTAAGTCTTTGTGGGTTCCAACAGCGAGAAGGTGTATGCCATTTCACGGGTTGCACCAACGAACGAACCATCGCAGGCAACCAGGTAATCGTCCACGGCCACGTTGCCGGCCGGAATCGACCATGCCAGCGTTGCGCCGGTGCCAGTAATGCCGGTAACTTGCAAAGAGGATGGCGTGTCGGGACACGCACCGATCAAACAATCGGCTGGCGACGAAACGTTGTTCCCGCCTGCACGCGCCCGAACCGAAAACCGGTACTGGCGATCGGCGCTCAAGCCGGATATTTCGTACGGCGGTCGCGCCACGTTGATGGTCTCGATGCCGGCACCGGATACCTCATAGCCCACGGCATTGGGACACAAATCGCACATTGCGTAGGAATCGTCCCAACTGAGCAACACGGTTGTGGCGGTGTTGCGAGTGCCCCTCAAGTTTCCGGGCGCGCAGATGCGGACGCCATCGTAGGCCGGCGTGTTGAATCGCTTCGACACGAACCCGGAGAAATAGTCGCCCAAGCCGTATTTCCCGATGCCTTTGGCCCGCACCTTGGCTTCATACCCGCTCGCCTCGATCAGCCCGGTGATCCGGCAGGTGCTTTCGGTTTGCGTCGTCAGAAGCTGATTGCCCAGATAAATCTCATATTGCGTCTGTGTCGTGTAATCCGCATTCGCACGCCAGCTCAAGCGCGCTGAATCATCAGTGAGTCCATCGACGGACAGGTCTTGAGGGGCCTGAAAAGTGGAGGTCGACGCACTGGCCAGGAAGGGTTCGGATTCACCACTGGCATTGGTTGCACGCACCTCAATGAAATATCGAGTGTCGGGACGCAGGCCTTGAAAGCGATGGTTCATGTACGGCGTGGCTTCTCTCGCGAAGATCTCGCGTTGCGCAGTTTCGATTCCGATGCTGACCAGGTAACCGGCTGATTGCGGCGGGCCCCAAACGATACTGACAGCATCATGGGTGGTAACGACGTGCAGGCTGCCAGGTTTGGGAGGCAGTGGCGGGCCATCAAGGGTCTTCTGGGTGATGCGTGCCGGGGATGACTCACCGTTGTGGTTACGAGCGCTGACCTCGATAAAATAAAGCGTATTTTTGATCAGGTTTTCCAGCGGATGCCGCAATAGCTGCGTGGTCAGCGACGTCACGGGACCACCGGGCTCTACGCCAAAACGGATCACATAGTAGACCGCACCGATGGAGGCAGACCACTCCACGGCCATCGCTGAAATAGAGGGAGTCGCTCGCAGCCCCCCAGGCACTGCGGGCACCTGCAACGTCTGTTGGGTTATGCGCGCCGGAGCCGAGTCGCCGACATTGTTGGATGAACGAACTTCAAAGTAATACAAGGTGCCCGCGCTCAATCCATTGAACGTGTACGCCATGCTCATGGTTGTTTGGTTGCGAATCACCGGTCCACTGGGTGCCCGGCCATAGCTGAGCTTGTAGATGGAGGCGTTCGCGGGGCCGGACCAGGTCAATGAGATGGTGTCCTTCGTAGGCACTGCGGCGAGATTCGTCGGGCTGGCCGGCAACGAGGATGCGGGTTTGGTGGTGGCCTGCGCATCCTTGCTGCCGGGAGAGACCTCGCTACCCTTGAGCCCGAAGGCTTTTATCGTGTATCGAGTATCAGGATTGAGGCCGGTGATGACATAGCTTAATGAACTGATCGGGACATCGAACCCGCCGACCATCCCCCCTTCTGTCTCCCACTGCAATCGAGTACCGGTGTGCCCGCCGCCGGCCATGTAACCCCAAATGACACTGATGGACGACTCTGATTGCGGGGTCGCAGAAATCGCGACCGGAAGAGCAACATATGCCAGTTGCGGCAGTTCACGGTCGTCCACAGCACAGTCCTCAGGCAATGGTTTTTATGCCTGCCATTAGATATTGCTTGCCGTCACGGCACCGCTGACAGAACTGTTAGTGGAACGCCTGGCTTTTTCTGCTACAGGTAACCCAAAGCCATTCCAGATCACTGGCAGGCAGCTGCCAGGCGTTCAATTCGACGGACGGGCAATACGCCGCACGCTGGATAGGACAGTGCCTATCGGCTTTTTTTGCCCGTGCTTTTTTCCGCACACCCGCCGGTGTCCGCGACAAAAAAGCCCGTCCAATCAAAAAATTACCACCAGGTACGTAGGCTTCATGAACACGGCGATGTCTCCTACAAATCAGGCTGCATTAGCCGACAGTGTTTTCGCCGATTCTCGACTAAAGTCGGCCACCTGTAATTTCTGACAGGTTCCATGAGGGTTTTATCGCGCTATAAGGGAGTCGTGCCTACAGCTCTATATCGGTGTCTGTAGGACGGCCGCGCGAACCACACCTTCATGCAGTAGGAGGATTCCGCCGAGCCCACGCCGTCAATGATGATGAATGGGAGATTCAATTATGTATCGCACCAATTCCGTGTCAGTTCGATCATCGCCAACTGCTGTCAACTTCGTGCCCCGGGAGAGCAAGCCACCGCAAGCGATCAAACTCACCACCCGGGAAAAGGAAATCCTGCAGTGGAGCGCCGCCGGCAAGTCGTCCTGGGAGATCGGCCAGATCGTCAGTTGCACCGAGGCCGGTGTGAATTATCACTTTTGCAACATCCGCCGAAAATTTGGTGTGAGGTCACGCTGGATCGCCATGGCCATGGCGCTGGAACAGGGTTTGATTCATATGCCTTGAGCCAGTGTCTCCACAGCGGTCCGCGTGTCATCGCCCTCTGTTGAGACATTTCATGAACCCGCATCAAACGCCTCATTGCTCAACGTCTTCAACCTCCAGCGACAGTGCCTGTGACGATACGCCCGTATCGTACGGGCACCGCCCTGGCAGCCCGCTACGCATCATCCTCGCGGACGATCACCCGGTAGTGCTGGCGGGAGCCGAACTCGCCCTGTCCACGCCGACGCCACCGGCGCTCACGATCGTGGCCAAAGCCCATAACGCCAAAGAGCTGATCGGGCTTTTGCAGCACACCCCCTGCGACCTGCTGATCAGCGACTACTCAATGCCCTACGCGGGCTTGCCCGATGGACTGGCCTTGATGGGTTACCTCAAGCGCCACTTCGGCCATATCCCGATGATCGTGATGACCACGCTGCGTAACCCTTCGCTGCTGCAAGCGCTGCTCAACACCGGCGTGGGTGGTTTGTTCGACAAGCGCAGCCCCTTGAGCGAACTGAAGCGGGCCGTACAAGTGGTGGCTAAAGGGCGTCTGTACGTGTGTCCAACCTTTGCCACCCTTTTGGAAACCCACGCCTTGCCCGCCAGTGGCACACGCCTGCCGCTGGCCAGCCTTTCCGAGCGCGAACTGGAGGTGGTGAGGCTGTTTGTCCAGGGATTCTCCGGCCGGCAGATTGCCGCGCAGTTGAACCGCAGCGAAAAAACCATCAGCCGCCAAAAAAGAACCGCCATGGACAAGTTGGGACTTGACCATGACGGTGGGTTGGTTGAGTTTGCGCGGGTGAGTGGGTTGGGGTGAGGGTTTGTTATTAATCAGCCTGACAATTCGCCATGGTTAACATGTAATGGCTGGCAAAAAACTGGATGGCGGCTAGCACTTTCGACGCCATCCAATTTGGTCGGTCAGATAAATACGCGCTGTTGCTTATCTCCCATAGATAGGTTTTTGATGTTTTCGCTTAATAGATTTTGATTTGCCTCCGCCAAGAGCATTCGTCCGATTAGCTAGATACGCCTTATCTTGTTGATATTGAAGATACAGTTCAGCCTTTTCCCTCCGGATAGCGTCAACAATCTTGTCGTACTCGAGCGCTTCATTTTTTAAATCCAATGACGACTCTTTGCTAATGCCTAGTTTCCCGACATTATTTTGCGCGAACTTATGCAAACTCAGAGCATTACTCACATCAGTCTCCGCACTTGCTAAATGCGTGCCCATATCAGCTGCAAAGTTACTATTAATATGTTTTTTATTGTAATTCGCTACATACTCTGGATCTTCGGACCACCGCTGCACATCCTTTTTAACTATTTCTTGCTGCCGTACACGCAACCTGACCATTTTTTTCAACCGAACAACATCTTTGCTGCGGAGCGGGCGAACCGATGCTGCACCAGCTTTAGAGTTTTTCAAAAAAGCTGTTGGCACACCTTTGTTGAAAGCCTTCGCACTGCTTGTTCTATACCCCTGAAAATAGCTCACAATCGAATGCCCATCCGGATCCGCACTCAAAACCGGCTCCCCCTCACAATACGCATACGCATTCACCCCCCCTCCCCAAAGGGACTTAAACTGTCCGGGCTATGAAACTTCTTCAACCGAGGGTTGTAGGCGCGGTACCCATTACCCAGCAGTTGCCAACCCGTTTGCGGCTCGCTGAACTCGCCGTTGTAACCCAAACCCGCGCTCACCGGCGGTTGCGCACTGGGATGACCATAGGGCGTAAACGCAACGTGACTGGCCCTGCCGCTGGCGAGTTCACTCAGTAACGTATTTTTCTGATCAGCGACCAGCATCAACGACTTTGGGTTTGCACCTGCCTGGTGCTCGGCGAGCACAACTCCATCGCCGCGCAGGAAGCTTGTGCTGTTGCCACCCTGTTTAAGACTGGTCAGTTCGCCGCCCTGATAAAAACGCTGCTGCTCCCCATTGCCACTGTCGACCCCGGACAAGGTGTCCAACGGATCGTAGCGATAGCCACTCGGCGTTTCGCCCGGCAAGGCGCTGACACTGATCAAGCGGCTCAGCGCATCGTATTCCAGCGCTCGACCTTGTTCATCACGAATCAAATTGCCCTTCTCGTCATACTCAAGTTCGATGACCGCGGGATACCCGTCTTCCGAGGCCGAGTTGGTCACTTTTGACAGTTGGGCCGGGTCGACACCCGTGTAACTGTAAACGGCGACGTTGGTACTTCTGGTGCCACCGGGGCCCTGATAGGTTGTGGTTACACGAGTCAGGTTATCCATGGCGTCGAACCTGAACAGCTGACTGATAATGGCTTTCCCGTATGGATCCACTGGCGGCTGGCTGCCCTCGCACTGATAAAACACCAGGCGCCCGCGCGGATCATATTCATAGGTTTCATCACGCAGCAGCGTCGGGCCTTCGCGCAGCGTTCTGCGCATCAACAGGTCGACTTCGTTATAGACCTGCGTCAGTTGTTGCTCGATGCCGTTGAGATCGAAGGTGCGTGTTGTCTCGCGCCCCAATCCATCGTGCTCCAGGCTGATGGTCACATGTTGCCCACTGGCGCTGTCCTGAGTACTGATCGTGCTCGGTTGCCCCAGGCTGTCATACGTAAAGTTTGAAGAGGTGGTGCCCAGCCGGGTCTGTTCCAGGCGCCCTGCCACGTCATAGATATAGGACTGGGTCTGCTCAAGTACGTCGGTGTAGTTCAGCAACAGGCCCTGGCGACTGTAGTCGTAGTGCATGATGTCGACATTGCCATTCTGAATCCGTGACTCGCTTTTCACCTCACCGGTGGTGAAGTATTGGCGCGTCAACTCCAGCCCTTCTTCCTTGCAACTGACCAGCCGCGCATTTTTACCGTCGCGCACGTATTCAGCAGGCTCTTTATCAGGCAGGCGTCGCATGCTGGGTTCCTCGCCCAGTTGCGGTTGATAATCGTAGGTAATCTCCTGATTGCCGGGAGTGATGACTGTCGCCGGACGAGACTGCCCCGGTTTATAGGTAAAGCGTTGCCGGCGCCCCCCTGTGACTGACTCGCTCATGCGATCCAGGCCATCGAACGCTTGCTCGCCAAGTACGATACCGTCAACGCTGATTTGCGTCGGCAAATCTTCAGAACTGTGTTCGGCGTAGCGACGTTGTACAACAGCGCCGCCGGGCAGAATATTGGTGATCATCCGGTCAAACGCATCGTACCCGTATTGCGTGGTGGCATCGCGGGCATCGGTTTCCTCGACGGTGCGTCCCAGCCCGTCATAGCCATATTGGTGCTTGCTGACCAGCGTTTCGTCAGTCTCGAACCGCTCGACACGATCCGGCTTTTCGAACAAATTCAGGTACGTCAGCGTCTTGCCGCTGATCTTGTCTGCTCCCTCGCTCCAACTGCTCTGGATCGGCCCCTTCCACTGAGCGCTACCAATCGGGTTGATGCGCTCATGGACCTTCACGCCGTCCGGACCCGTGACACTGCACTGCATGCCCCACGCGTCATATTCCAGCTTGCTGGACAGTGCGACCTGTTGTGCTCCCCTCCAGTCGTATTGAGTTTCCTCGATCATATTCTCGAACAGGTCGTAACGTGCCGCCCATGTTTGCCGATACTCCGCTGCGCGCAGCGGATTGTCCGCATCCTGGCGTTCTTCGTACACCGGGCGGCTGAGGCCATCGACAAGACTGCGGGTCTTCACCCCTTTGACATCGGTCACCACCTGACTGGCCTGCTGTCCATCCAGGGATGTCAGGAAGTACTCGTACTGGCGCGTGGCTTCGAATTCCGCTTCGCCTGGGGCGACGGTTTCACTGACTACCCGAATCAGTGAGTCGTAGGTGTAGCGAATTCGCACTTCATTGTCGTCTCGGCTCAGCAATGGCTGCCCGTGAAGCAATGAGTCTTCACTGATGATGGTTTTTCGGACTTCCATTGTGCCGGGTACATCATCAAAGCCTCTGAAGGTTTCAGTGGTTTGCAGCACGGCTTCTCCAGCCAGCGCACTGGTCAGCCTTTCGTATGCGTAGGCGGTCGTGTTGGTCTTGCCATTGAGGGTGGTTTGCTGAGTGACCGGGCGGCCGTGCAGGAACGCATCGCCGGGCAGTTCGTGGTAGCTGCGCCGGGTCTCTTGCAGGAGGGTTTCGTTGCTGCCGTCGATGTGCACCAGGGTTTCGCTCTCGATCGCCAGCCAGTCTTGCAGGCCGCTGCCGGTCAATGGCTGGTGCGCGGCGTAGCGCAAGCGCGTGCGCAGTGTCGGGGCACCCGCCGCGCCGTCGGGCGAAGGCGTCACCACGGTGTCTTTGAGGTTGCGCACAAAGCGGTCTGGCGGGCAACCGTCCTCGCCGGCCTTGGGGTAATAGGTGTAGGTGGTCTTGATGCCGTTGGGCTCGACCTGTTCGGTCTGGTTGCCATACACGTCGTAGGCGCTCAGGGCGGCCTCGTCGCGGTACTGGGTGGCGTCGTTGGCGACCTCCCAACTGGTGGTGACTTTCCTTGGCAACTGGAATTGCGCGACCTGCTGCTCGAACGGGATGTCCTGGGCGTAGTACTCGGTCTTGATCCGTTTGACGCACTGTTGCTGGGTGGTTTTTTCTTCGGTCAGCAAGTGGAAGCGGTTGAAGGTGCGCTCGACCTGGCGAACCACCGTGGTGCCATCCATCAGGCTGGCGATGCTGCCGTACTCATAGCTGGATGCCACCTTGTACAAGGGGTCCATGCCGTCTTCCCAACTGACGCTGGCCCCGGCCCCGAGGAAATTACGGGCCGTGTAGCTGTAGTCGACCTGGATCATCGGCTGGCCGAAGCCGGGGTAGCTGCGATGACGGGTGACCCGCGGCAGGTTGGGACGGCTGACACCGCCGGGATAAGGGTGCCCGGTGTCGGCATAGTCGATGGTTTCACGGCCGCCGACCGGCGTCTTGACTTCGTGCAGGCACAGAATGCCGCGGATCGGCCCGTTGCCATAAGCAAAGCGCCAGGACGCCTTGTCGGCGGTGGGCAAGACGATGCTGGTGACCCAGCCACTGGCGTTGAGGTTCATCTCATAACGCGCCAGCGGACCGCCGCCGGGGCCGTCGTTGGGGCGGGCGAGCACCTCGACCAGGGTATCGTTGGGGCGGTTGATGCGCAGCAATTCGCCTTGGGCATCGCTGATGCTTTGCAGGCGCTGGCCGCCGCGGAAAGACGCATACACCAGTGTGATGCGATGGCCGGCCGCCGAGTAGATCTCGACGGGCAAGGCCACCTGCTCATTGCTGCTGCCGCCAACCTGCAGCACCTCGACCAGCCCGGACTTGTGCAGCAAACGGTAGCGGCCATTGCCCAGGTTTTCGAAATGGAAACTGTCGAGTTTCTTTTCCTTGATGTCCGGGGTGGCGCCGCTACCGGTGACCTTGTAAGTCTCCCCGGTGCTCAGGGCCAGGATACTGTCATGCGGGGTAAATTGCGTGAGGTTGAGGTTCCAGCCCAGGCCATAGCCGGAGTCCAGGGTGTTGATCGGGTTGAAGCCAAGGCTCACGGGAAACGCCGGACCGCCCAGCCAGTTGCTCTTGACCTCGGGGAAGTCGATGGCGACGGTGTATTGCCCGGTGCGCGGGTCGACACCGCCTTGCAAGTAACTCATGAAGCCAAAGGCTTGGGAATGCACGGCACTGGAAGTGGTCATTTCATACCTACCTTATAAATAAACTGAAATTAAAACCGTTAATGCTTCGACAACAAGCAGTCGTCGGGCCTACTTATTTGGTAGACCCGACACCCATAAAAGTCATTCAAAGTTGACTAACGCTTTTTAAAGATAAAGAAGATCAGTTAAACACGATTGATAATCAATTTATTACGGCTGTTTTCTTGAGAGGCTGACTCAAAAGCAATCGATAGCGAATGACGATTACCCTCTTCATCTATCAATACAACTTTCAGCCCAGGATCCAAGTGCTTACGGTATAACTTTCGCTTATCGCCATTTGCCAATCCGTCATACCAATATTTCACATCATCCGTTCGATGCAAACTGACAATCAACTCGCCAGGGGAAGGCTGCTTGTCACCTGAGAAAGACGCTGTCAGCTTTTTATTGTAATGTCTCATCATCCCCCAGAGATAAGAATCAAAAGACAACCCTTCCGGAGCGGGGCTATCACTATTTTCAAAATTGGCCGGATTAAAGGCGCTACCGGTATAACTGAAGTATGTTTCATCGATCAACTCACTTTCCCACTGAATTGTCGAAACATTATTTTCGAAAACCGAGGTCGAAAATAGCACCGGATAAGCGCCCAACCGCTGATAACTTAATCGCCAATAGTCAATGGACTGACGGTAATAGCTGAAATAATCCATTTCAGGGTACATATCTGTTGGCGGATGATCGTGGCCATCCGGATCATTCCATGCACGCTCGCGCACTACCTTATAATGATCGGTCGCCGGTATTGGTGGCCTCATGCCCTGAACCGTGACTTCAAAACCCTCGGTTTTCTCATCAGTAGAATTCTGAATACCATGATCTGAAGTGAACTGCGCATAAAAAGTCCGACTGCTTTCAGCGGCAAGATGAATCCAGAGTTCACGGTAACGCACGCCATTATTCTGGGGTGTAGGTAATGCCGGTGAGTTGACCGGTGCCGCCGCCGTCGCGGAATACAGCTTGAAACGATTTCTTTTTTTACTGGCAGCCCATGAAACACCACTACCGTACTCAATGCCCTCTTGGGCAACATGAACAAAGGGAACGGGAGCGTTGGATAATTTGTCCACCAGCCGCAGGGTCGACAGGTTAGCGTCGCTGACCGGTATATAAACCTGCTGACCGTCGATCGTCACAGGCTTGGTCTCGATCTTGATGATCACAGGGATCTGTTGAAGACCATTGCTGAAGCATCGATCAACCCCATTCTCGGGGGTAACGATTGAAAACTCCTGAAGTTCCAACCAGGTGGGTTCAGGCATGACTTGTTCGGAGAGCTGGATGATGCTCAGGCCGCTGGCCCTGACCGAACCGTTAACCAGATAGGAGCACCTCACCACGCTGACTCGGGAAGTCGGTTGCGCCGGCGGCATAAACAGACCGTTTTCATCCACTTCGCCTTCGCCGATAACAGTCCATCGCGCATCCATGGGGTCCAGATCGGCGTAGAGCTGGATCGGAGTCGCAGCAGATATCGCCGCGACATAGGGTGGATCGACCGGCAGCGTGTGGGCTGACTTCATCAATACAATTGTCGCGTCTATGGTTTCCTTGGTCAGCGAATCAGTGACTCTGATGGTCTGCAGTGCCAACTGCTCGGTGAGGCCTTCGGGTGGTGTGTAAATGGCGTGGTTGTTATCGACCACCCTGAGCGTACCTTCCTCCGGCATCAGTGTGGGCCACTGCAACGTCCCCCCACCCAGCGTGTTTGCAACCAGTTCAATAGGTGCTGCGCTGGTCCCTACTGCGCTGGTGCAAATACGCGGAGAAATGCTCATGCTTTCGAACACGCCAAGCACAAATGCCGAACTCGTCTGTTGCACGCCCCCCATTACATACTGCGCAGTCACGACAACGGGCTGTTGTTCCTTGCCGATCCGTGAGGGAGCCGGCGACGTATAGACACCGCCGGTTGGCGTAACGCTGCCAACGGAGAGCGGACTGACGGGGTTGCTGACGCGCCACTGGGCACTGACCGTCCCTCCATCACTCTTGTGCGCGGTAAATGCCTGGGTCTTGCCGGCTTTGAGATTGATGAAAGACGGTTCGATGGTCACGCTCTCGGGGCTTGGCTTGATATTACCCAGTACCAACAGATCATGCGGGGTATGCCGCCCGTTGGTGCTTTCTACAAAAAGATTTTCGCCGGGCAACAACAGGTTCTTGAGCACATCGAGTTGCACATCGTCGAGCAACTCGATCCAGTCTTTGCTCAACACCAGTGAAGCCGAGTACAAAGCGCTCCCAGCGGCCTGATCGTCCGGGACCAAGTAAGGGAAGTCACTGCCCTCAATAGGCATAGTGCCGTTTTCATCATTGATTTTCAGGCGAACGAACACCAGCACGGCACCATCGTCTGGATTGTCGCTACCCGGTGCTTTCTGTGTCCGAATATGGAAATGGGTCGGGCTCAACGGGTTGTTTCCACTGAGATCAAATAGCCCCAGCTCGAAAATTCGCTGGTCTTCTGGCAACACCGTCAAGCGGCTTTGAATGAAAGCCGCCACAACTTTCTGGACGCCTGGCAACCCTCCCAGGTTGCAGGTCATTGCAGGGTCGCTTGCCACATCAATCGTCACCCGACCTCGTTTATCCACTTCTCCTACGATCTGGTTCAGGCTTACCTTCATCTGGATCTTGTAGCCCATGTCTTCGGTGATACTGAAGCCGGACAACAACCGTTGCGCAGCACCACCCACTGGACGACTGATGGCCGTGTAAGCCCCTGCGACAATGTTCATGGTCAATGTCACGAAGGACTGATTGAGCGATGCCGAAGCAAATGACAGGACAGGCATGCCCAGGATCAAATTGTCCAGCTTCATGGACTCGGTCCGGTCGTCCGTGAATACCTCACCGCTGATGGGCGGAATAAAACGACCCTCGTGCAACCAGCCAAGGTATTGTTCTTGCAGCAGGCGGTTAAGCTGAGCCCGGCCGAACGCCACCACCGCTCCCCAGCCGTGTGTGATTGTTCCCCTTCTCATCCGGGTCAACAAACCTTCCAGTGGATTAACAGACATGACCAATCTCCTTACTATCAGTGAACAAGCGATTACTGACCATTTGCACCCAGCATCCGGAGGGTTTCCGGCACACTGAACAAGGGCAATGGCAGGATGATGTAACCGTCATCGTCAGCTCCCCCGGGGCGTGCAGGGGGCGCTAAAACAGTGATCGCCACGAACTTGTCCGGCCCCGCAGGGTTTACGGTGAGCAGCCCGGTTGTGGCATTGATTTGTGCTGATTCGCTTCCCAACAGCACCTGCCATGACTCCTTCCACGATCCTGGATCAATCGGGCCATCCTCGCCCATGATTGCCAGTTGGATCTGGTGTTCCGGCAACCCGGGTTTGTCAACGACCACCACGCTAAGGAGGGCCGGTCGATGCAGGACCATGACCCGCGCGGTCTCACTCAGTTTTGTCCGTGGGTTATGAACAACGAGGGTGTCGACCGTGGGCGCCTTTCCGGCTTGCGGGGAGCCCGGCACGTAGCTGTGGTCCCCTCCCTCGGCCGGGTTCGGCCTCACCACCGCACCCGACGAAGGATCTTCAATGGACCAGGTCAACTCCCCGCCGTCCACGGCACCGGCTGAGACGTCCAGGGCCATCGGGTCGCCGGCGGTTGCAATCTGGATCATCGGGTTGACGGTAATGCCTCGGCGCATCACGGTGACCAATGCCGAGCTGGTATGGCCGCCTGCACTGGCTGTGACCCTCACCCGGACGAAGCTGCCTTGAAGTTGGGCGGCCGTCGGGGCGGTGTAACGTCCCGAAGAGGCATTGATGGCACCTACGGGAACGGTTTCGCCGAGGATGTTCTCGACTTTCCAGGTCAAACCGGTGCGCGGCGGTTCGATGGCGAACTGCAGGGTTTCGCTGTGGCCGATTACGGGTTCCAGCTGAGTGATGGCGAACGCGGTTTGGGTGGGGCCGACGTGGCCGAAGAGGGCCATATCCCGGGGAATATGAGCGACTTCAAGGTTTATCGAGTTCCCACCGCGAAACAAGAGGCTATTGAGTGTAAATATGTCAAACACCGGTAACGATGAACTAAATTTCTCATAAGCGGCATGAACAGCGGATCTCAGTGCAATCTTGATTTCAGGCACAATCAGAGATAAATCTTCACGGACAGCTTCAATTTCTGAAAAAACTTCTCCAGGATGGACTTCATATGCTTCGTCCAACTCAGGATCAACAGGGCGCGGTCTAAAAATTAACTGCCCGTTTTCAATCACAAGATCAAAACCAAGGCTTGTACTGTACCCCAATCCAAACACACCAGCCATCGAGACTGCCTGGCCGTTTAACTTAGTCACAGTCGACTGGATATTCTTTACCCCCACCACTAATAAGCAACAATATTTAATGTAAAAATCTGGGTCGGTAAATGTATACCTGTAACCAGGCGTTACAAAAGAGAAGTGAGCATCGAACGGAAAAGGGAAATCAGGAATACCCGGATTGTAAAAGTCCATGTACACAAAGGGGATGTCGATGTCAAATCTTGGCGTTGAAACCACCCCAAGAGGCACTTTTAGCCCTCCTGACCGACCACGAATTCCGTAAAAAATTTCATCCTGAATTATATCTGTAAACTTAAACTCTTCCGGATACTGATTAACCCCTTGCATACCCTCAATCATTACTTTCTGCTTTACAATTTCATCCTTCAAAATCACAGTCGCCGAATGACCATCCGGCAACAAATACTTCAAATCCGCATTATCAACAGGCAAAGTCCCGTTGGCATCACCCTGCATCGCAACAAATACCAGTACCGAGCCCTCCCCCTCATCCTCACCCGCCAACAACGCGGCACCCGAGTCCTTTTTGTTATGCGTGCGAATAACAAATTTATCGGGTTTCAAGAATTGATCCGGCTCGAACTTCAGTTCGTTCAACACGAAGATCTTCTGGTCGTCCGGCAAGGGCCTGAAGATCTCCTGCATGCGCTGGCCAGCCACCTTGCGCAAGTGTTCGGTCTGCACATAGGTCAATCGATAATTGGTACCCTTCGAGATATCCAGTTCCACCCGCCCGGCAGACGTCACCGAGCCGGTTGCCGCCAGGAGGTCGATATCAAACAGCAATTGTGGTCCATCCAGCACATCTTCCTGGGCAATTTTGGTGACACTCCACTGCGGGAAGCCTGCCGGCTTGCTGAACGTCAGGTGTGAGCCGCCGACCACTTGCATGGTCAACTTGGCAGCGGACTTCTGCAGAGTGGAACCTTGGAACGACAGGCGTGGCGCGTCCATTTGATAATTGTGCAAAAACTCTTTCTGCGTCGGTGTTGTATTATCCGTAATCTCTTTGGTAATCGGCCTCAAATAATTACTGGTACTAAAGCGCTCGATGTACTCCTGCAGTAACACTTTATTGGTTTCGCTGCGCCCATAGGCCATGACGGCACCCCAGCCGAGTGTCCGGGGTTGTACTTTCAGCCAGTCCAACAAATTTTCAACGTTATTGGTTTCCACGATAAATATCCTTTGGCTTACATTGCGTTCGCCGATTGGCAACAGCGTTCGTCAAATCAGTGAACAACCGATTACTGACCATTTGCACCCAACATCCGGAGGGTTTCCGGCACACTGAACAAGGGCAATGGCAGGATGATGTAACCGTCATCGTCAGCTCCCCCGGGGCGTGCAGGGGGCGCTAAAACAGTGATCGCCACGAATTTGTCCGGCCCCGCAGGGTTTACGGTGAGCAGCCCGGTTGTGGCATTGATTTGTGCCGATTCGCTACCCAGCAGCACCTGCCATGACTCCTTCCACGATCCTGGATCAATCGGGCCGTTCTCTCCCATGATTGCCAGTTGGATCTGGTGTTCCGGCAACCCGGGTTTGTCAACGACCACCACGCTAAGGAGGGCCGGTCGATGCAGGACCATGACGCGCGCGGTCTCACTCAGTTTTGTCCGTGGGTTATGAACAACGAGGGTGTCGACCGTGGGCGCCTTTCCGGCTTGCGGGGAGCCCGGCACGTAGCTGTGGTCCCCTCCCTCGGCCGGGTTCGGCCTCACCACCGCACCCGACGAAGGATCTTCAATGGACCAGGTCAACTCCCCGCCGTCCACGGCGCCGGCTGAGACGTCCAGGGCCATCGGGTCGCCGGCGGTTGCAATCTGGATCATCGGGTTGACGGTAATGCCTCGGCGCATCACGGTGACCAATGCCGAGCTGGTATGGCCGCCTGCACTGGCTGTGACCCTCACCCGGACGAAGCTGCCTTGAAGTTGGGCGGCCGTCGGGGCGGTGTAACGTCCCGAAGAGGCATTGATGGCACCTACGGGAACGGTTTCGCCGAGGATGTTCTCGACTTTCCAGGACAAACCGGTGCGGGGTGGTTCGGTGGCGAACTGCAGGGTTTCGCTGTGGCCGATTACGGGTTCCAGCTGAGTGATGGCGAAGGCGGTTTGGGTGGGGCCGACGTGGCCGAAGAGGGCCAGGTCGGCGGGGTAATGAACTTCCTCAAATTTTACCGCGTTAGCACTTCGGAACAAGAGACTGTTAAGCGTGAATACATTGATATTTTCCACAGCGCTGAGAAAGTCATCAATTCCTTCGTCGAACAATTTTTGCAGCCAACCAGTGTAGGCCTGTTCTACAGCAAGTCTATGGCCTGGAGTTACTGTACTATAAGCGTCAAGTACCAAAAGGTTGCTATTTTTAGAACTCCCACTGATAATAAACTCATGATTTTCCCCAATGCCATATTCAAAATCGTACGTGAGATCCCATCTCCCGTACACGTTACCAGTATTTCCTCCCGTCCAATTCAGAGTCAGCGGCTGAAGAAACTCCTTCCAATGCAAGGTAAAGAACTTATCCTGCGAAATACTCATTTCAAAGTAATCCGATGCATCACCCGTATGCACAACAGCACTTGTCAATGGGGACCTATACTCCACCCCTCCTATCACAAGAGGTCCTTCCTCTACGCGTCTAACTCTTTGACCACTTAGCCCAATTATTTTTACAATTCTCTTACCATCAGGCGAGCGCACTACTTCGTACTTTATCTCGGTTGCATTACCTAATTTTTGTAGTGCAACATCAAATAGTTTCTTGAAAGTAAACTCGTGACCCAGCAATATCGTCGCGGTGGAACCATCCGGCAACAAATACTTCAAATCCGCATTATCAACAGGCAAAGTCCCGTTGGCATCGCCCTGCATCGCAACAAATACCAGTACCGAGCCCTCCCCCTCATCCTCACCCGCCAACAACGCGGCACCCGAGTCCTTTTTGTTATGCGTGCGAATAACAAATTTATCGGGTTTCAAGAATTGATCCGGTTCGAACTTCAGTTCGTTCAACACGAAGATCTTCTGGTCGTCCGGCAAGGGCCTGAAGATCTCCTGCATGCGCTGGCCAGCCACCTTGCGCAAGTGTTCGGTTTGCACATAGGTCAATCGATAATTGGTACCCTTCGAGATATCCAGTTCCACCCGCCCGGCAGACGTCACCGAGCCAGTTGCCGCCAGGAGGTCGATATCAAACAGCAATTGTGGTCCATCCAGCACATCTTCCTGGGCAATTTTGGTGACACTCCACTGCGGGAAGCCTGCCGGCTTGCTGAACGTCAGGTGTGAGCCGCCGACCACTTGCATGGTCAACTTGGCAGCGGACTTCTGCAGAGTGGAACCCTGGAACGACAGGCGTGGCGCGTCCATTTGATAATTGTGCAAAAACTCTTTCTGCGTCGGCGTTGTATTATCCGTAATCTCTTCGGTAATCGGCCTCAAATAATTACTGGTACTAAAGCGCTCGATGTACTCCTGCAGTAACACTTTATTGGTTTCGCTGCGCCCATAGGCCATGACGGCACCCCAGCCGAGTGTCCGGGGTTGCACTTTCAGCCAGTTCAACAAATTTTCAACGTTATTGGTTTCCACGATAAATATCCTTTGGCTTACATTGCGTTCGCCGATTGGCAACAGCGTTCGTCAAGCGACAAGCGTCGGCGTGCTACCCCTGAATTGGAAATAGGTCTCACCACCATCAAAACTGACTTTTGCCTTTAATGTAAAAGGCTCATTGAGCTTGAGCGTATTGAGAAACGCCTTGGGCAACTTCGCCGTTATTTTTTTGTTCCGGAGTTCATCCTCAGTAACGGGCTGTGCTTCGCGCACAAAATGCGATGTACTACCGCTCTGGGTTACACCCGTGACCTCCATGGTCAATATTTGTCCTTTGGCCATGAATGGCCAGGCATCCTGGGGTGGCGAAGAGTGAAGTTCCAGATCCGCACCGCCGATAGGCACGGAGAACAACGACATTTTGTTGTCGAGAATATGTGGAGACGTCGTAAATGGATAGCGCGACGCCGGTAATGGCGTGATGCGCAGATTAAAGTATTCAGAATCTTCGCCCACTGAATCACCGGGTGGGAACACATGGTAAAACACTGGAAAACGTGCCTGCTCGAGCGTCGACATGTTGGCGGCGATGGCGGAGGCTGGGATCAAATACCTTTTTCCGCTACCTCCCACGGGCGTCGGCGCGATATGGCGCCCCCCATTCGGGTGGCCTTGCCAATGCAGTTCCACCTTGCCCGAACCGACCTCTGCCGGGTCAGGAACGCTGACGTAGATGCCACTGGTATTCGCTTCCAGGCGCCCGTTGTTTTCCCCCGCTTCGGGTGTGACGCCCTCGACAATGGGCGCAGGAAGGTACAACGGTTTGCTGATATCCACTTGCAGTGGCTCAGCCGATAGTGCAGCGCCTTCGCGCGCAAACTGGAAGCCAACAGTTACCTGGGCGTTGCTATTGTCCGTCAGCCAACGGGGTTCGATCAGAAACTCGATGAGGCCGCTGTCCAATGTGGAACGATCGACTCGCTGCGCCTTGGTGACACTCCTGTTCTTGTCGCTACCCTTCCAGTACACCAGCACCCAGTCACCCTCATGAATGTCGGCATAAACAGGTTTGACCTGCAGCACCAATCCGTCAGGATAATGACCAGGATTAATCGGGCCACCTGCGTAGTTCTTGATCGTAATAACAGGGAGTGGAGAAGAAATCGGCGCTACTATTTGCAGGGTTTGCTGATCGGAGTCACTCGACAGACCCGCTCCGTCTACATACTCGACGCGGTAGCTGATGTCGGCATGTTCATCCTTAATACCAATGACCTCGGTATACGGGACGGTGAATGTCAGTGGCTGACCAAGATCCTCGGCTTTCAGTACTTTGGTTTCCCGATAGGCAGGTTCCGGGGAGTCTTGATAATACCCTTGCCACGTAAAGATGACCTTATCCCCGACACTCATGGCCCGATAAGGTGGTACCACGGCCGTAGCACCCACTGAACTTACCGCGTCGGGGTCCAGTGCCAGATCATGGGACTCCTTTATCTGCGCAACTGGCAAACGACTGCTTTGGCCCGCCCGTTTGCCCACATAGCAAAACTGGCGCTGGGACTCGGGACCTCGAACGTTAGGATCTCCAGGCGAACCGATGGCGTACGAATAAAACGCCCACCCTTGATTTAATTGCTTGAGCAGATCATTGGGTACCAGCACGGGCATGCCGAGTTGCGGTGTGTAGCCTCCCTCAGTCGTTACATTCACACGGGAGTTGGAATGGTCAGCCACCTCACCGTTTGCACCACACCCTCGCCAGTTCGGCCACAGCACGTCGTTGATGGCTATATTGGGGTACTTGATATAGGTCAGCAATGGGTCGGTGCCCAGCTGGTCCAGATCAATCCAGTCGCCAGGCTGTAGATCCTTGATCACAGGACGGGGATTCAAGTCCGCCATTTTCAGCTCCTTGGTTATATGAATTCAATAAAAACCTGAACTTCACATTAACGCCAAAACCACCGAACCGACCACTAACAGAACTGCTAGGTTGTTATTACCATCTTTAGCGATACACTTGCATATTTTACGTGCCGGCACTGCTTTTAACTTAGCATTCAATTTGCGCAGGCAACCTGCTGATATCGCTGCTGTTCGGCGTTTAACCCTGCTCAGAAACCAGAACTTCATGGGCTGACGGGCAAGCCAACTCTCGAATGTACGCCACCTTCGAAAACACAAACAACTAACAGAACTGCTAGGTTCCAGGTCGATCGTTCGATGATAACGTCAGGCTGGAATATCACCCACGACGAGATTTCCCTCATGAGAAATATGAAAGCAGTTACTTTCGGGTTATTGCTGGCGAGCGGCCTTATATATTCTGGTGCCGCCGTATCAGCAACAGGCACGGTCATACTTAGAGACAAGGATAATGCGATTTGCAGTTTGCCTGTGCCTGAGCCGGGCCAATCAAAATCTTATTCTTTTGTTAACGACCCCGCACCATGTAAAGACTGGAACGACAAAGCTCGTACAATCCAATTGGCGGAAGTACCTTCAGCCTCCACAATTCTTATCACCAATAACAGGAACTGCTGGAACCTAGACAGCGAAGCTCCATGGTTTAGTTTAAAAACAATCAAAAAACAAACTAACACTTCAATTATAGAAATCGAGTATCTCGGGACCTTCAAAGAGAATCAGATTATTGAGCCCGGCTTGCAAATGGTCGATTTAGCTACATCCGCAGATGGCGACAGGGACAAAATTTCCTGCGTCAGAATCACCACTTCAGCAGCACCACCTTCCTCAACGACAACACCTTGAAGACTCTAACCAAGTAAATATTTGAGGATCATTAAATGACCACTTCCAAAGCCGTGCACTCCCAGGCCTTTGGCTTCATGAGCAGCTTGCAAGGCGCTGTCGACCCGCGCACCGGGCAATACACCGTCGCCATCGACTTCCCCGAGGTCAAGAGCAACTGGCTGGGCGGTCCGGCGTTTCCCGTGAGCCTTGGCTTCAACCCGATCAACACCTTGGACTCCGGCTATGGCCTGGGCTGGAACCTCAATCTCACGCAGTTCACCCCGCACAACAGCATCCTGGCCCTGAGCACCGGGGAGACTTACAAGGTCACCGGTAGCGGTGCCACCCCGGACATCAAGGAAAAGAAACTCGACAGTTTCCATTTCGAAAATCTGGGCAATGGCCGCTACCGCGTGCTGCACAAGTCCGGGCTGGTCGAGGTGCTGCAGGTTGGCGGCAGCAGCGATGACCGGGTGGCCTTGCCCGTCGAGATCTACTCGGCGGCCGGCCATCGCATCACACTGGTGTATGCATCTTTCCGCGGCGGCCAGCGCCTGCAAAGCATCAGCGATGCCCAAGGCGAATTGCTGCGCATCAACCGCCCCAACGATACCCTGGTCGAGGTGCTCGCCCGCCCCAACGACGGCCCCGGCGGCGGTCCGCTGGCGCGTTATGAGATGAACCTCAACGCCAGCGGCTGGGTCACCAGCATCGTCTTGCCCACCGCCGACAAGGCGTCCTGGCGCTTTGCTTATGGCAACGGGCCGATCCGCGGCATTCTGTGCCTGCACGAAGTCAAGACGCCGGTCGGCGGCCGTGAAACCATCGACTATGCCGACACCGGGCACCCTTATCCCGGCGGTGTCAGCCGTCCCAACCTGCCGCGGGTCACCCGTCATCGCAGCTACCCCGGCTTCGGCCAGCCGATGATCCAGGTCGACTACAGCTACACGGCCCGTAATTTCCTCGGGGCCGGGGCCAGCGTCAGTTGGGAAGACGGCATGGACCCCTTGTACAAGGTGGCATCCAGCTATGAGTACGGCAGCATCGCCAGCCTGATGGATGGCACCACGGTGGTTCGCCAGGTCGAGCGCACCTTCAACCGCTTCCACTTGCTGACCGAAGAAAAAACCACCCAGCAACAGTGCGTCAAACGGATCAAGACCGAGTACTACGCCCAGGACATCCCGTTCGAGCAGCAGGTCGCGCAATTCCAGTTGCCAAGGAAAGTCACCACCAGTTGGGAGATCGCCAACGACGCCACCCAGTACCGCGACGAGGCCGCCCTGAGCGCCTACGACGTGTATGGCAACCAGACCGAACAGGTCGAGCCCAACGGCATCAAGACCACCTACACCTACTACCCCAAGGAAGGCGAGGACGGTTGCCCGCCAGACCGCTTTGTGCGCAACCTCAAAGACACCGTGGTGACGCCTTCGCCCGACGGCGCGGCGGGTGCCCCGACACTGCGCACGCGCTTGCGCTACGCCGCGCACCAGCCGTTGACCGGCAGCGGCCTGCAAGACTGGCTGGCGATCGAGAGCGAGACCCTGGTGCAGGTCGACGGTAGCAACGAAACGCTCTTGCAAGAGACCCGGCGCAGCTACCACGAACTGCCCGGCGATGCGTTCCTGCACGGGCGCCCGGTCACTCAGCAAACCACCCTCAATGGCAAGACCAGCACGACCTCCTATCAATACGAAAGGCTGACCAGCGCACTGGCTGGAGAAACCGTGCTGAAAACCACTGAATTGTTCGTCGGTTTTGACGGTATCGAGAAAGCGATGTCGCAGCAAAACTCGCTAATCACTGGAGAAACGGTGCTCTCCACTGACCTCGACGGCGTAGAGCTGCAACGTCAGTTTGACGCGCTGGGTCGGGTGACCAGGGAAATCGTCTCACCGTCTTTTCCAGATGTTAAAGGCGAGCGCATCTACACCTACAGCCTGACATCCGCAGACGGCCAACAGGCGTCACAAAGCGTCACGGAAATCAGTGGCGTGACGAGCTGCACCCGTTTCGACGGTCAGGGGCGAGTGATTTACCAGGATTACGCTGAGAAAACAGAAACACCTCGGCAGGTTTTTGCGGCCAACTACGATGCGCTGGACAACCGTGTCGGAGAAACCCGCTACGACTGGCTCGAAGAACAATCCATCCCGTTGCGCCAACAGTTCGAGTACGACGCCTGGGGCGTTGTCTGCCGTACCATTAATCCAGACAGTAGCGTGAGCAAGCTCATGTGGTCGCCTTTTGGCAGGAAGGGGCCGATCGAATACAGCTGGCTGGAAACAGCGGGCCCTCAGTCAACAATCACTATCAGTAACCTGACAGGGGGCGAGTACAACGATTTCGCCAAGTTTGACCGTCTTGAACAACTGGACGCGCAGCCATTGATCGATCTATGCCGCCAGGAGCCCGCGCGCTCGGTGGAAGAGCACCTCAAGCGACTGCTGAAGGATGCCGGATTGCCCACCGTTGGAGTCGTTCGCTTTCACTACGACGGCAAGAGCAATTGCGTACAACAAGACGAGCTGTACGATGACATCGAGCGCTCGACACACTTTGCCTACGATGCGTGGAATCGTGTAAAGGCAACTACACTCGCCGACGGTACCGTAATCCAGCGAGAGTTCGCAGAGCAAAGTATTGATCAGCAGGTCACCCGCTTGAACGTCAAACCCAATTCTGCCCCCGAAGTGACGGTCGGCCAGCAAAAGTTTGACAGTCTCCTGCGCCTGACTGAAGTGAGCGTCGGCGACCCGGAAAAACCGCGAATCGAGCAATATCGTTATACCGGTTCGCAAATGCAGCCAAGCCAGCGCATCACTCCGCTGCAAACGTTCGACTATACATACAAGCCCGAACTGACCCGGCAGCCGACAACCATCAAAGCAGGCGAAGATCAGCCGGCGACATACGTCTATGACCCCAGGACCGGGGGCATCGTCAAAGCCACCAATAACCAGGGTCTTCGTGCTTACCGCTATACCCCTGGTGGCCAACTGGAACATGAAAGCTGGACCGATACAGACGACAATACGATGGAGACCCACTACGTCAACTCCCTCCTGGGGCGGCAGCTCAGTCGCAGCGTCACCGATGGCCTGGATACCGTGCACACCTATGACGAATGCGGACGAGTGAGTTCGGTCACCCAGGGCAAGTTGAAAGCCGACTTCGAGTACAATGCGCTGGGGCAGGTTCAACGCACCACCAGCCGAAACGATGTCACCGGAGTCACGCTGGTCGCTGATGTGCAATACGACACTCAGGGCCGCGAAGTTGAACGTATCCTGAATGTCAGCCATCAAGCGCCCTGCACCATCACCCAGACCTGGCAGGGCGACAACCAGCTCAAAAGTCGCCACCTCAGTGCGGACGGGCGCAGCCTGCTCACCGAAGAGTTCGTGTATGACCAGCGCAACCGACTGGTGCATCACAAGTGCTCGGGCGCCCAAAAACACCTGCCGCAGGATGCTTATGGCAACTCGATCGTCAGCCAGGTGTTCACGTTTGATGCGCTGGACAATGTTCAACGCGTGGTCACGCAATTCGAAAACGGGCTCAGCGATGTCGCGCGATTCTTCTATATCGATGAAGACTTACCCGACCGCCCCAATGATCCTTGTCAGCTGAAGAAAATCACTCACACCTACACTGCCGGCGGCTATTCCCCCAGCCAGACATTCGAGTACGACGCCAACGGCCATATGCTCAATGACGAAGCCAACAGGCGCATGGTCTACGACAACCAGGGCCGCCTGATTGCCGTCAAGGACTCGACAGGGCAGCAGACCCTGATGACCTACCGCTATGACGGGCACAACCATCTGGTGGGTGTGCGTCGAGGCAACGAAAGCGAAACGCTGCGTTTTTACCAGGGCTACAGCCTCAGCCACACACGCCAGGATACGACGTACATACACTACCTGTTCGAAGGCAATCGCCCACTGGGTCAGCAGCAAGTGGATGATCACGCCCAGACGATGCTGCTGATGACGGACGGCAGTCCGAATGTCATTGGCGAATGCTTGCAATCGGGTGTCAACACGGCGGTCTACAACGCCTACGGTGTACGCAGCAGCAGCGAAGGCGAAATGCGCAGTCTGCTGGCGTTCAATAGCGAGGTATGCGAGGAGGTCATTGACTGGTACTTGCTGGGTCGCGGCTATCGTGCCTACAACCCGAACCTGATGCGCTTTCACAGTCCTGATTCGTTCAGCCCGTTTGGCTCGGGAGGGCTCAACCCTTATGCCTATTGCCTGGGGAACCCCACTACCTTCCGTGATCCGAGCGGCCATCGTGCAGCTTACAAGCGCCCGGATAACCCCGGATACATCGATCCCATCGAACAACCTAAAGGGACATCGTTACTTGGAAAAATAGTCAGTGTTCTTGGTTTTGTTGCCATTGCCGCAGCTGCAATCGCCGCCGCCATCTTTGTTCCCGCCGCCGGATGGGTTTTCGCTGCATTGGTGATCGGTGCAATCATTACATCGATAGGGGCCGGTGTCGCCACGTACGGAACTATTGCTGACGATGAAACAGCTTTTTACATTGGCTCAGGTCTTACAATCCTTGGGGGGTTAATTAGCGGGGCCGCGTTTTTTAGCAGGGGCAAGCCGGACAACCCCGATGAACCTAGCCCCTCACCAACTCGACGGGGAAGTAACACTTCTGACTCAAACGACCCGCGTAATCCTCCCACAAACGAAAGAAGAACTTCATTAGATAACAACGTACTTAATAGCCAACATGGGGGAAGCACTCAAAGCTCCATATACAACCCTTCTATTCCCGAACTCGCTCCAGTTCCAGATCCAAATATCACCAATAATATTGTCCGCCGTAATTCAATAGGTAGCAGCGTATACAGTTTTGAGGATAATAGACCAACAAACTCCAACAACCCACCCACCCACCCCATATCACGACACAACTCGGTTCCGGATATTTTCAATAAATCCCACAAGGTAGATGGCAAATGGGTTGTAAATCTCCCGAATAAGATTTTTACGACAGATGGTCCAACTCGAAAATAATTTACTTATTTTTAGCCCCCACCACTAACCTCAAGTCTCTCACACGAGCGTGCAACCACTTACAGGTTGCACGCTCCCTTAGTTTCACCCTCTTAACTCCCCCCTCCACAAACAACTTTAAACACCTCCCTCAAATCAATTTCAACACAAATTCAACTGAGAGTTCTCTCATATCCCTCCCCCCTTCCCGCCTCCTAGAATCCCCCCCATCGAGACACACTGCACTCCCCCAACTTACCCCACGCTAAACAGTGCAATAACGGCGGCGTCTCGACCTTTGGAACGCCGGCACTGTGTAAATAAAAGGACTCATATTTTGAAAAAGTCGCTACTCGCACTTTCCCTCGGCCTGGCTGCAGGCGTGGCCGGCACTTCGGCATTCGCCAACACCGGCACCATCAACTTCGAGGGCCAGATCACTTCCGGTTCCTGCCCGATTGAAATCGTCAACCCGGCGGACGGCTCCATTGGCAACCAGGTAAAAATGGGCAGCATTGAAGCCAGCCGTTTTACCCAGTCCGGTCAGGAACGCGGGGGCAAGAGCTTTGCGCTGCGCGTGCCGGACAATGCAGGCTGCCTCATCACCGCGGCCAGCAAGGCTAGCGTGAAGTTCAACGGCACCCCCGACCCTACCAACAGTTACTTTGCCATAACCCCCACCCAGGACGGCGCCAAGAACGTCGTTATCGTGCTCAAGGACAGAACCGGCACCCCAATCGCTCCGGGTAGCGCCTCGGCCGAATACGACCTCAATGACACCGGCTCGACCGACCTGCGGTTTGACGCGTACTACCGCTCCACGGCTTTAGCTGTTTTGGCTGGCGTAGCCTCGGCAGACATACAGTTCGTCGTCGACATCAACTAATCCCCACCCTCCCCCAGCCCTCCTTTGCCACCCACATCGCCAGGGAGGGCACCAAGCGCTGTCCAGCAGTCGCTTACACCTGAAAAAAGGTAATGAACCATGTTCGGTTTGATCAAGCAGGCGGCCGCTTCCCGGCCCGCCCTTGGCGTCTGCATGTCTGCAATCATGCTGGCGACCAGCATTCCCGCCGCCCAGGCCGCCTTGACACTCAGCGGCACGCGTGTGGTGTTCGAGAGCAACAAACGCAATACATCATTGATAGTCGCCAACCCCAGCAAACAGATTTACGCCGTGCAAACCTGGGTCAACACCGCCGCCGATGATGCAACCACGGCGGTGCCGTTCATGCCTTCCCCGCCCTTGTTCCGGCTCAACCCCGGCAAGGAGCAACAAGTCCAGATCAATGGCCTGCCGAACGATCTGCCGACAGATCGGGAATCCTTGTTTTACTTCAATGTTCAGGAAATTCCGCAGGCCAATCCAGAGGCGGGCAATGTCCTGAACATCGCCCTGCGCACCCGAATCAAGCTGTTTTATCGCCCAAGCCAGCTCAAGGACAACCCCATGGCCCGGCTCAAGGACCTGCAATGGTCCATCCGCCGGGCCGACGGTAAAACGCAACTGGAGGTGTTCAACCCGACACCTTTCCACGTGACGTTTGCCGGCATTGCCATCAAGGGTAATGACCACAGCCACCTAGTCGAGAAAGCCGAAATGGTGGCGCCACTGTCGCGGCAGACCTTTGTGTTGTCGGGCTCAGTGCCTTCGAAGGGCCTGCAGGTCGAGTTCTCGGCCATCAACGATTACGGCGGTAATTCCGCACCGCTGAACCTGCCCGTTCAGATTACCCCTTGAGACAGTGCGCCCCCGACCATGACCATCCCCCTATCCTTTGAGTGCCGACGCACGCCGCGGCTGCACCTTGTTCACGTGCTTGTGGTGGGCTACAGCGGCGCCACGCTCGCTGAGCCGAGGCTCGCACAGGCAGCCCCCCTTGTTGAATTTCAATCAGGCTTCATGCGCCAGAGCCCGGATCATGCAAGCAGCGCGGGCCAGCAAGCGCTACAGGCCCTGGCTCAAACACACGACCTGGGACCGGGGCGCTATCTGGTCGATATTCAAGTCAACCTGACGTACTTCGACCAACGAGAAATCGAGTTCATCCTCAGCCCCCAGGGCAATCAACTGACGCCCTGCCTGAGCGCCGAACTGCTGGGTCAGATGGGTGTACGGCTCGACAGCATCGCCGAACCCGAGCGACTGACAACCCGTTGCGTCGATCTACAGGCAATGATCCCCGGCGCCGAAATCGACTTTGATGGCAGTCAGCTGTTACTGGCAATTTCCATCCCGCATATCGCCATGCGCCGTGATGTGCACGGTCAGATCGACCCCGAACGTTGGGACCACGGCATCAATGCCGCATTTGTCAACTATCAGGCGACGGCGCAGCAAGGCACCAACCGTTATCGCGGCCGGCAAAACACCGATGATCTGTATCTCAACAGCGGCATCAATCTGGGACCCTGGCGCTTGCGCAGTAACCAATCGTTGCGCCAGAACGACGACGGCAAGCGTGAATGGGCCCGTGCCTATGCCTATGCGCAACGCGACCTGCCCGGCACCCACGCCAACCTGACACTGGGCGAAACCTTCACCAGCGGCGACGTATTCAGAAGCCTGCCCATCAAGGGCGCGTTGATCGGTTCGGACATGGGCATGCTGCCAGATGTCCTGCAAGGGTACGCACCGGTGATCCGCGGCGTCGCGCAAACACGTGCCAAACTTGAAATTTTCCAGAACGGATATCCCATCTACACCACCTATGTCAGCCCCGGCCCGTATGAAATCGATGACCTGAGCACCAACGGCGGAAGTGGCGAACTGGAGATCGTACTGACGGAGGCCGATGGTCAGGTCAGGCGCTTTACTCAATCCTTTGCCAGCGTCGGTAATCTGCTGCGCGAGGGCGTATGGCGTTATAGCGCCGCCCTGGGTCGTTACAACGGCGCGCAGAATCTCGAGCAGCCATTGCTCTGGCAAGGCACCCTGGCCATGGGAACGGGGTGGCACTCGACGTTGTATGGCGGCCTGATGGCCAGCGATTTCTACCGGGCCGGGACTGTTGGGGCAGCCCGGAATCTAGGCAGGTTCGGCGCCCTGTCCCTGGACCTCACGCACTCCAGTGCCGATATCGGTACGCTCGATTCGTCACAGGTCCAAGGCATGAGTTATGCGCTGAAATACGGCAAGTCATTCGCCTCCAACACCAATCTGCGTTTTGCCGGCTACCGCTACTCTACCGAAGGCTATCGAGACTTCGATGAAGCCGTCCGCCAGCGAAGCCATGACTCCCATTGGTACGGCAGCCGCCGCAGCCGGCTGGAAGCCTCGATCTACCAGAACATCGGCACCAGCAGTGCCTTGAGCCTGACGCTGTCACAGCAGGACTATTGGCAAAGCAGCCATACACAGCGGCAATACCAACTCAACGCCAGCACCCAGTTCCAAGGCGTCGGTTTGAACCTGTTCGCGTCACAATCGCTCAACTCGTCCAGAGGCAACGACCGGCAGGTCGGCTTGAGCGTCACGATGCCGCTGGATTTCGGCCACTCAGCCAATGCAACGTTCGACGCCCAGAAAAATGGCGAGTATTTTACCCAGCGCGCTACCCTCAGCGGCAGCACCGATCAAAACCGCCTCAATTACCAGGCATCGGTCAGCCATGAGGACAGTGGGCAATCGGCTGCGCTGTCGCTCGGTTATCAGGCCCCCTTCGGCAGCCTTGGCGCCGGCCTGACCCAAGGCCAGGACTACCGTAACGTTTCCCTCAATGCCAGCGGCGCGTTACTGCTGCATGCCGATGGTGTCGAGGCCGGACCTTACCTGGGCGAGACTACCGCGCTGGTGGAGGTACCCGGCATTGCCGGTGTCGGCGTATTGAATGCCGTCGGCGTCAAGACCAATGAACGCGGCTATGCCCTCGCGCCATACCTGCGCCCCTATCGGACCAATCAACTGGTGCTGCAAACCGATCAGTTGGGCCCCGAAGTAGAAATCGATAACGGAACCGCCCAGGTCGTGCCAAGGCGCGGCGCCGTGGTCAAGGCCTCCTTCCCCGCGCGGACCGTCACCCGCCTGCTCATCACAGGGCGAACCGCCAGTGGTCAAACGTTGCCGTTCGGCGCACAGCTGGCCGATGAAAAAGGCACGGTCATCGGCATGGTGGGTCAGGCCGGCCAGGTCTTGCTCTCGACCAGCGCCGAGCCCCAGGTGGTGAATGTGAGTTGGGGCGAGCACGTAGATCCTCAATGCCAGTTGCACATCGACCCCCAACAAATGGATCAGGCGCAAGGCTACCGAATGCAGGAGTTGACATGTCGCTGACCACTGCCAAATCGAAATATACGCCAAGGGCAAAGCCCCTGACTGCCTGCCTGCCCCACTCGAGAGAAACAATATGAAACGTTCCTTACACTGCTTGACCGGGCTGCTGGGGCTCGCGGCCGGGTGCCAAGTGCATCTTGCCGCGGCGGCCAGCAATACCTGCGAATGGGGCCCCAGCGGGAGCGGGACAATGACGTTCGTTCAGGACCTTGGGAGCGTTTACGTCCCCCGGGATGCCACAGTCGGTAGCATTATCGGCAGCCGACAGTTCAAACGCACCGCCAACAATGAAGGGCGCAACATTATCTGTGATAACGATGGCAGTGTTCGCCTGACCTTCAACGCACAAACCAGCGTGCCGCCTGTTCAGGGTCTGCCTTCCGGAAGCGGTACATTCGGAGCGGTGCATACGCTGTTGCCCACCAACATTCCAGGCGTCGGAGCCAGGTTCGTACTGGGCTTCCCGTTCGATGGCCTGGCAACGAACGCATTCACCCCTGACACGGGAGATTCCACGGTTCCCTTCAGCGCCCACCATCAGCGTGCAATGGGATCAGCGCTGCTGAACTTCTCCAACCTTGAAAGCTACATCACGCTGATCAAGACGGGGACCATTGCCCCCGGCCCACAAACACTGAACGGACAGGAACTGTTTAGCGGCGCCTTTTCGAGCATCCCGGGCAAGAGCTTTCGGGTCGGGCTGAGCGGCACGGTCATCCAGGCTCATTGCGGCAGCAACAAAGTCAGTGCCGACCCGGTACAACTGGGTGACTGGAACCTTGCCGACTTTACCGGCCCTGGTCATGTCACCAGCGCCGTTGCGTTCAACATCACCTTGAGTGCCTGCGTCGCCGACGACACCGACACCAACATCGCCACCGCCAATCTCCGCTTCGAGGGTAGTGGCGGGTCATCACCTGTCATCCCGGCAATTCCCGGTGTGTTCAGCCTGACGCCGGCCTCCAGTGCCAAAGGCATCGGTATTCAACTGCTCAGAGGGGACAGGTCGACACCCGTGGAGCTCAATACGGAAGTCCCGATACAGCAGATCACCACCGGTGACACCGTGCTCGACTTTGCCGCACGCTTTTACCAGATAGAGTCAAGCGCGAACGTCAAGCCGGGCGACGCCAAAGGTGCCTTGAACTTCACGCTGACCTACAAATAGCGCGAACCCGGCCCCGTTGATACGGGGCCGGGATTACTGACGGCTAGTCAACGAAGGTCAATTGCAGCAGGGGGAAGTTGGGCGCGGCCAAAGGCGGCCATGTTTGTCCGCCATCAAAGCTCAAATAGACCTTGCCCGTTAAAGGCGTGTTGCGCCGCAACGTATTCAGGAATGTCTTGGGGACCCTGATATCGGTACTGAAACCAATCCCGTCCCGGACTTCGTCATCCGTGAGCTGACGTTTTCTGACCGTTTCGTGCACCAGATCCCCCGATGTACCGACCCCCGTCATGGTGATCAAGATCCATTGATCCTTCGTGATTAAAACCCATTTAGCCAGCGTCAACCTGGCTCCCGCGGGTGCAACCGCGCTATAGCGAAGATTGCCACCGGTCAGCCCGTCACATCGAACGGCCTCGAAGCGATTGCTCGGAATGGTTTGAACTTGAAGCTGGAGGCGGCTGGAGAAATGCTCCCCGCCCTGTTCGTCAATGACGCCGTATTGCACTGATAAGGTCTTGCCGATGTGAGCGGCCACTGCCTGCATGTCGACCTGATAGCGGCGCTGTCCCGGAGAGATGGCCTGCTCAATCCGGCGAGCGCCCAGGGTTCCGGGCTCCCCCCACTGCACCCACACTCGTTCGCCCGGATAAATCACTGCGTCTTCCAGGATTTCCACAACAACTCCTGTCGTGGCCAGCAACGGATCCAGCGTCTGTTGCTCTCCCGCACCCGATGCTTTCTCAACGGTAGGCCAAGGCAAATTACGGGGTATCGGAGTCGCGGCAACGTCCAGTTCAACCGGATCGGAAGGCGGTCGACTCACGTTACCTGCACGGTCGTGCACCTCATACCACACATAACGAGGGCCATCCCCTCGATCCCGGATCAACTGCCCCTCAATCGTGAGAACCACCGGTTGCATGTAGTTTTTGTCATCAAGTTCAATGACGCCCCCCTTACTCAGGTTGCCCCGGGTTTCCCCCCAATACCAGGTGATGCAGTCCCAAGGATGTGGCGTTGTATAAAAAGGCAGGGCCGCCTTTACCTCATCATTATTTTGCTCAAGGTATCGGGCGGTGAGTGTGTTGGGGGGCAGGATTTCAGAGGGAAAATTCAACGTGCTGCCGGTTACAAGCAAGGGAGGCTGTGTATCAAGTGTCATCGGCAGTTCGAAAGAATCCGCTGTCGAGCCGTTGAAAATCGTCACCCTGTAATGAAACAGGTGTTCCCCATCGTTATTGCGTAGCCAGGCCTGGGGCACTTCGAGGTAACGATCCGAGTCTTCGATCGGCTGATTCCACCGACGAGTCACCAAGGCATCCTGGCTGCCGTCAACGAACAGCTCGACGGTTTCCTCTGCCACCTCGGGATGGGAGTTTAACGGTACGGTAAACCAGACTTTCAGATCGGTATGGGTCAATGCTTCCGGCAACAGATTGGTTTCACCACCCGGTACATCCGGCAGTAGCCCGTCGATCTCGGGCTTGGGCATTTCCGGAATGGGGGAAACACGGGCACTTCTGGACTTGACCATGAACAAAACTCCTCGAAAAAAACAAAGAAGAAAAAACCCGAGAGGTTTCCCTTCTTTGCCTCATGAAAAGAACATTGAACCGGTAGTGCATTGGCCTACAGACGGGTCGAGATCAAGCCAAATGTTTACCAGCTATAGCGCGCGCCCATGTTGAAGCCCCAAGGCTGTTCTATCTTGTCGCCGTTGCTGTAATCGAGATCGACGTGCATCGACACCTTGTCAGTCACGGCCATGGCCACGCCCGCTCCCAACTCGCCACGAGAACCCGAAAGGTCGGTACTGAAACGGTTGTCATTGACCTCGACATCGCTGTTCTTGGCAAACTCGTGCACATAGGCGGCACGCAGGTACGGCTGAACCGTTTTGCCTTGCGCCCAGGTAAAGTTGCGACCCACCGTGGTACCGACTTTACCCAGCAAGGAATGCACGCGATCACCTTTGGCCGCGAGGCCGTTGTCGAGGTCGTAATCGGCGCCATCGATCATCACACCGGACAGTTGAGCGTAGGGCTCGACAAAGTAGTCATCCGCCAGCTTGATGTTTCGCCCAAACTCCAGCGACGCACCGATGCCGTCAGTGTCGTAATTGCCCTTGGTTTTCTTGCCGTCGCTGAGTTGAACGTCGGATTCGTTCTGGAACCGGTTGTATTTGACGACACCGTCGAAGTAATAACCGCTCTGCGCATCCAGCCAGGTGGTGTAGGCGCCCAGGTAGTAGCTGTCGACTTCACCAGTGGTGCCACGGCTCATGTCCAGGTCGGACTGGCTGTAACCACCCAACACACCGACCAGCCATTGCCCGTCGCCCATGGGCAGCGGCGCATCGGCACCGAACGAAATGCCCTGCTGGGTTTGCTTGTAGGCCACGCCGGCACTGTCGCTCACGTTGTATTTATTGCCGTAGGCACGGACCCAGCCACCGGCCTTGCCCTGATCCATGCGCACTTCGCCCATGCGGGTGCGCAACGTGCTGAGTTCGCCGTACCAGACCGTCGGGGCCGCGTTGAACAACGCCATGACCGACTGTGTACCGGGGCTGATCGCCCGTGTGGCCGTGTCCAGGACCCAGTCGTTGCCGCCTTGCTTGATCAGGTCGTAGGAAAACGCCCCGAGGTCCACGGCGCCACCGGCCAGGGCGAAAGTGGCGTCACCCGAGCCGATATGCACCACGGCCTTGGAGCCTGCCCCTACCGGTTCAGTGCCCTGGCTGTCGAGGGCGACAAGATGGTTGCCGGTGGCATTGCCAGACACGGTCAGGGTATCCACCTGCCCGGTGGTGAAGTCGTTGTGCATATGGAACGTTCCCCCCGTACCCGACAGGGTTTCCACGGAGAGATTGAAATACTGCCCCGGGTTGCCGAACTGGACGCCACCGCCGTTGAGCGAAAGGTTTTCGACACTGCCGTCACCGACCATCACCCAACGCGCATCGTTGTTGACGGTCAGGTTCTCGACGTTTTCCAGGCGCCCGGTCAGGGTGGCGCCGCGGTCCAGCAGCACTTCGGCGCTGCTGCCGTCGGCCACGACGATATCGCCGACGAGGTGGCTGTTGTTGACCGCGAAGTTGGCCGCCGCGCCATTGAGCACCTCCAGCAAAATGCCGTTGCCACCTTTGAGCGTGGAACCATTGTTGACCTCAATATTGACCTGCTCGGTGTTGGTCTGGCCCACGCCTTGTATGACGATCGCCGAGCCACTGACACCTTCGACATGGCTGTTGTTCAAAACCAGCGCATCGTCGGTAACCAAATCATTGCTGAACAGCCTGACCCCGTTGAGCCCACCCATGATGGTGCTGTCGGAGGCAGATATTCTGCTGCCAAACGCTTCGATACCGATGCTGCCCGCATTGGTACCGATGATGCGTGCACCGGATTGCAGTGTCAGTTGGCTGTCGGGGCTGACAGTGGCGCCACGGTTGCCACCGATGATTTCACTGTCGCTGACCGTCGCACTCGAGGCTGACGTTACAGTACGTATCAGACTCAACCCGGTACTGGTGCTGACCACTCTGCTTTTATTGGCAATGGTCGCCTCGCTCCCGGACAACCGGACGCCATTGGCGGCACCCGTTGCATTGACCGCCGTGCCGTTGAGCGTCACCTTCGAACCGGTTTGTGCGTTAATTTCCCGGGTGGTGGCGCCATTCGCCGTCAGGCTGGCCGCGTTGATCAGTCGATACTCATCAGGCGCAACAGAGCCGTCGATGGTTCTGCTGCGGCCATCAATCAAGTCCGCCAGCGCGCTTGGAGCAATCAGGAATAGTGGCGTCAACATGGCCAGTTTTAACCAGTACGCAAGCGGTGTGACGGGAAATGAATGAATGAGTCGCATAGGGTTGCTCCTGAATACACCAACGGACTGTAAATTCGCGCCGACAGGATGCCGTTGAATCGGGTCGGGCAGTTTAGGGACGGCGATCCTAAGTAAATGCCTGCTTCCGGTATGTAGGATTAATCCTGAAACGCCTGGCACTGCTCAACGGGCCGTTTGGTTTGAACGTGAATAAACCTGCCCCTGGCGTCCGGGTCGATACGAACCGAAGCAGTCCGTGCCGACCCGGCATAATCAAGCTAGGGGCGCGGGATCGTGCATGGACCATTTGGTTCGCTGAACGCTGTACGAACGATCCACGGCTCCGACCCAATGTCTTCGATGCCATCATTGAAGAAATACTGAATCTTCAGGCGACCTAGACGATTGGGGTTCTCGTCGTAAAGCGGCTGGATATGTTTATCGTACGGCTGCACCAGAAACGTGAACCCCGTCACCGGGAACGTGGTGGTATTGAGCGTAAAGTCAGCCTTGAACTCCGCGTCGGTAATCGGATCCTCGGGGGTGCCCAGGTTACCTCTCATGGGTGTGACGACGACACTGATCTTTTCCCCCGCCTTAAGCACACCGGTCAGGTCCGGTATATCGGCCTTGAGCGATCCATCGCTCTCCAGAGCGTCACAACGCGGGAGGCCGTCGGGATCGGGAATCGTGGGAAAACTCGCAGGGGGCAGTTCCAATCTAATCGCCTTGACCAAGACATTCGTTGTTGGCGAGTACAGATCGTTCACCAGGCCCGCAGCGCTCACCTGGTAGTGGACGGGCACCAGATCACCGTTGCCGCCTTTCTTGATGTACGACCAGGGAATGTCGACATCGAAAGGGCCGCCCGGTACATGCTCCGGGTCGGAATCGTCAAAGGTGACCTGAGCCTCGACCACACGCTCGCCGTTCCAGTAAAAGTCGATGATGTGGCCATTCACCGCCTCGCTGTACCAATCGAAGTGGAAGGTGGCGTCCTTGTCCTTGTCGTCCCGGGTCAGTTCATCGGTCCGGGTTCCATCGAAGTTCTTGACGTTACCTTTGAGCAGGCCCGGGTGGATCGGGTTGGGCCAGTCTACCGGCGGCCAGGGATCGGGCCATGGCGGAGCCACCTCGAAGTTGACGTTAAAATTGTCACTCACAGGACCGAACAAGCGTCCCTGGCGAACAACGTGGTAGCTCACCGGCGTTGATTTCACCCCTGTCGTGTTCCGTCCATAGTCCTCAAGCATCAGTTTCTTGGGCAGCACTTGTATTTCAATATCGGCGGGCGGATTACTACCCAGCGCGTGATCGGCCAGGACCTGGGCTCCCCACTGCAAGCGAATGCGGTCCCCGCCTTTGGCGTTGTCATACTTCAAGATCCATGCACTCACACCGTCAGCAACATGACGCATGTTCAAGGGACCGGGGTTGGCTTGCGGCACACGCGGTGCGGTCAGGTTGGTGGGCAACGGGCCGAACGTGAGGCCGACTTTTTTGTAAAGCGCCGGCGGGCTGTCGTTGAGCGCTTTATCGCGCAAGGCATAGGTAACCAGCGCTTTGGCATCGCCAAACGCGCGGATCTTGTCTGCGTCAATTTCGACTGTACTGTCGGTGATGCCCGGTGCGGGCGCCTGCCCTGTATATATCGGGGGAGTAGTGGTAGGGTCGTCCGGGATGTTGTCTTCATCAACCAGGTACACGGCAATTTGATCAGTGGCTTGCCAATCCGCGTAGCCAGGGATGGTCATGGGCAACTTGCCACCGGCCGGTAGCGACGTATCGTCCAGGTAGTCCCCGGCAAATTCCGGCGCCTTGGGTGCATCGTGTTTATAAGGCGGCAGCCGATCGCAAATGACCGTGGTGTCCAAGGAGTCAAATTCGTCCCCCGCAAAATCAGTCAGTTTGTAGCGCAGGCGGCATGTTGCGTCATCCGGCAGCGTATTGGTCGGGATGAGCATTTCAAACGGAAAGATCTCGGGGTAGGTGCCACCATCGATTGGCATCGTGAACACCTTAGTTGCCGCTGTTAAATAGGTGCCTGAACCAGGGTCGATCTGCAGTTCGACTGTTTCTTCCATACCAGCGATTGGCGCCTTGTTTACCCACTCCGGGACCTTGACCTTGAGCCCATTATTGTCCTTCAGTCTTGGCCCGTGGAGGAGCTTGGTTGCGGGGTCCGCATAAGCGTCCGCGTCAATAATCAACTCCATGTCGGCAAGCTTTGCCCGATACTCGGAGCGCATTTTCAGATAGGCGCTGTTCGCTTCCTGTTGCGCCCGGATTTTCTGATCGATCGACATGCTCTTACCCTCCTGTCACGCCATTTGAGCCATAGGCAGTGCTACGGCTGATCCGTCGGTCAACAGCGTGGGCGTTGCGGGCAAGCCATAACAATGCTTCAGCGCAGCAAGCCAAACTGACCTTGGGCGGATTAAACGCTCATGAAAAAAAAAGCGATACTGTCAAAGTTGACAGGTGGGGGGCGATTCCCTGCGCAGGAAGGATGGGTGGCGCAGGGTTAAAATCGGTGAAGAAGGCCTCAAGACCGTGCCAAAAACTTCAGGCTCGCCGCCCCTCGAGCAAGTCCGTCACACACAGGGAAATACGTCGACAGGCGTCCGCCAGCTTCGGCCGGTCCACCACCAGGCCGATGCGAATGTGCCCCGCCGCACTCGGCCCGAAGGCTTCGCCGGCCAGCACCGACACGCCATAACCGTCCAGCAGCCGCTCGGCGAAATGCTGGGCCGACAACCCGGTCTGGCGCACGTCGACCATCACGAACATACCGCCATCGGGGCGAATCGCCCGGATGCCAGGGCACAGATCCAGACTGGCGCACACCAGGTCGCGACGCTGGCGATATTCCTCACGCATCTGCGCCACGTGCGGCAGGTTTTCATCCAGCGCCAATTGCGCGGCGTTCTGGATGAAATCCGGAATGCCGAACAGCATGCACAACGACAGATTCACCAAATGTTCACACAGGGATTGCGGCCCGATCACCCAACCCACTCGCCAGCCACTCATGGCGTGGGATTTCGACAGGCTGTTGATGGTTGCCGTGCGTTCGGCCATGCCCGGCAAACTCGCGGGGCTGATGTGTTCGCCCTCGAACAGCAGTTCGCTGTACACCTCGTCGCTGATCAACCACAGGTCATGACGAACGCATAATTCGGCCAGCTCTTTCCAGCTCTTCATTGGCAGGCTGGCGCCGGAGGGGTTGTTCGGGCTGTTGAGCAACATCGCGCGGGTGTTCGGCGTGATCAGTGCCGCGACATCCGCCGGATCGACCCGAAAGCCGTTCTGCGAACGCACCGGCACCGGCACCACTTTCGCCCCGCAGGCGCCGAACACGCCTTCGTAGGTCACGTACATCGGTTCGGCGACGAGCACTTCGTCCCCCGGGTCGAGCAGGCATTGCACGACCGAATACACCGCGCACTGCGCCCCGGGGAATACGATCACATGCTGCGCATCCACTGCCTGGCCACTGCGCTGGCGATGATGCCGGGCGATGCTGTCGCGCAAGCCCTGGCTGCCGCGTACCGCCGGGTAGTGGGTGTCGCCGGCCAGCAAGCTGTCGATGGCCGCATCCACGATGGGTTGTGGGGTGTCGAAATCCGGGTCGCCGATCGACAACAGTAAGACATCGACACCCTGCTCGCGCAGCGCCAGCGCTCGATCGTGAATCTGCCAGGCCGCCGCTCCGTCACCGGCGATTCGTTGGGTCAAGGCTGAGTAGCGCATGGCGTTCTCCTGTGGCGCGTATTCCTTGCCTCAACCCTATCTCAAATCGCGAAACACGCCAGCCGTGGGTGCCCGTTTAAAGGCGTTTAAGAACAGCGTGATGCTGGCGGAGATCACGGCGAACCGGGTGCTGGATCAGATTGACCCGCCTGAGTAGTCCGCCAAAACTCAAAACCTGTGGGATTGGAGGTGTTCAAAAGATCAGCGGCTGGCCACCCGCCAGACCCGCGCCACATCGGTCGCCCGCTCGCGCAACAAACGCGGCGCCTCGGCACAGGCCTGTTCCAGGGTCATCGGCCCGCTCGCCAGGGCAAACGCAGCGTCGACGCCATGCTCATAAAGCGCCTGATAACCGTCGCCCAACGTGCCGGCGATGACGATGACCGGCACGCCGTGTTCCCGGGCGACCCGCGCCACACCAAAGGGCGTCTTGCCGCGCAGGGTTTGCGCATCGAAACGCCCTTCACCGGTGATCACCAGATCGGCCCCTGCAACGGCGTCGGCCAGGCCCACGAGTTCGGCAACCACCTCGACCCCGGCCTTGAATTGCGCACCGAGGAACGCCTTGGCGGCAAACCCCAGGCCACCCGCCGCGCCACTGCCCGGCTCGTCGCGCACGTCGTTGTTCAAGGCTTGCGCGCAATGGTCGGCAAAGTGCCCCAGGGCGCGGTCCAGTAGCTCGACCTGCACGGGCGAGGCGCCTTTTTGCGGGCCGAAAATCGCCGAGGCACCGTGGGGGCCGCACAGCGGGTTGTTGACGTCGGCGGCGATGTCGAAGCGCACTTGGGCCAGACGCGGATCGATGTCGCTCAGGTCGACGCGGGCCACCTGCGCAAGGGCAAGGCCACCCGGTGAAAGGGCCTGCCCCTGGGCGTCGAGCAATTTCACACCCAACGCCTGCAAGGCACCGGCACCGCCGTCATTGGTTGCACTGCCGCCAATCGCCAGGATCACCCGTTGTGCACCGGCATCCAGCGCGGCGCGGATCAATTGCCCGGTCCCGAAGGTGCTGCTGATGCACGCATCCCGTTGCGCCACCGGCACCAATTGCAAACCGCTGGCCTCGGCCATTTCGATGATCGCGGTGTGGCTCTGGGGCAACCAGCCCCAGGCAGCTTCCACTGTGGCCCCCAGCGGCCCGCGAACCAGGGTGCGGCGCTGCTGGCCTTCGCACGCGGCCAGGATCGACTCGACAGTCCCTTCCCCGCCGTCGGCCATCGGGCATTTGATCAGTTGGGCATCAGGCCAGACCTGCGCCAATCCCAATGCAATGGCATCGGCCACGCCTTGGGCGCTGAGGCTGTCCTTGAACGAGTCGGGGGCGATCACGATTTTCATGGGAATTCTCCAGTTCCAATGCCCACATGCTGCCAGCCGCCATGAACAATAACGCCGGGCCACTGCACAAGCGGTGTTGAGGATTATTGTTCATTTCCACAAACCACGTGGCAGACGCGATACCTGTGGGAGCGGGCTTGCTCGCGAAGGCGGCGTGTCAGCGACATCAATGCGGACTGACACACCGCTATCGCGAGCAAGCTCGCTCCCACAGGGAATGTGTGTGGTTCAGGGGTTCGCGTCTGTCTGGGGCAGCAGTTGCACCCCCAGATACAATGCCAGCATGCCGTCCAGTCGCAACGGATCAACCCCGCTCAGCTCGGCAATCCGCTCCATGCGATAGCGCAGGCTGTTGCGATGGATGCCCAGTGCATCGGCGCAGGCCTGGCTCTGGCCGTCGTGTTCGCACCAGCTGCGCAGGGTTGCCAGCAACTGGCCGTTGTTGTCCTTGGCAATGACCTTGCGCAACGGATTGAGCAATTCGTCGAGGGCGTCGTCGTTGCGGTGGCGCCAGAGCATCACCGGCAGCCGATAGCGGTTGAGCGTCAGCAATCGAGAGCGTGGCAACACCTCGCGCCCGTAGGCCAGCAAGTCACCGACCCGGCGATAGCAGCGCCGCAAGCCCGAAAGACCATCGGCCTGCCCTCCCACGGCAATGCGCAGGATGTTCCAGCCCAGACCGTCGAGTTTGTCCAGCAAGCGCTCATTCTCGACCGACTGATTGGCCGGCCGGCACCAGAGTAACGAGGTCTTGGCCGAGCTCACGCACCAACTGTCGGGGTGACGGCTCGTCAACCAGGCGCTGAGGGCCTCGACGGTTTGCCCTGGCGCGTGCTCAAGGCCCAGTTCGAACAGGTACGGCACCCGGGTCATTTGAGGCTTGAGGCCCAACTGCTGCGCTTCATCGACCAGGCGCGGAGCATCCCCGGCTTCGCTGAGCAACAACGCCAGCAGATCATCACAGCGCTGGCGCCGCCATTGCTGTTCGGCCTGCTGGTTGCGCTGGCCTACCAGCATTTCGGCGGTCATGCGCACCAGCTCGGCGTAGGTGCGCAGTTGCTCGGGTTCGCCGGTGATGCCCAGTACGCCGATCAGGCGCTGGTCCAGCATCAGCGGCAGGTTGATGCCCGGCTGCACGCCCTTGAGATGAATCGCCGTCTGCGCATCGATCTCCACCACCCGGCCATTGGCCAGGACCAGTTGCGCGCCTTCATGCCGGGTGTTGACCCGCTCCGGCTCGCCGCTGCCCAGGATCAAGCCCTGGCTGTCCATGACGTTGACGTTGTACGGCAGGATAGCCATCGCCCGGTCGACGATGTCCTGGGCCAGGTCGTGATCGAGTTCGAACATGCAAGTGATCCTTGAAGACAGTGATGAAACGGGTTGTTCACCCGCACAGGCCTTGGTTGCAAACCCTGTGCTCAGGCACAAAGACAGCCACCCTGAGGGTGGTCGAGACTCTGGGGGCGATCAACGTTACCCTTTGCATCGCAAAAAATCATAATAAAGAGAGAGCCGCCATGACACAGAGCGCCGTAGCGTCCGACGCCATCGCTGACGACAAAAACGCCGTCTACAAGCGCATTACCCTGCGTTTGATCCCCTTCATTTTCATCTGCTACCTGTTCAACTACCTCGACCGGGTAAACGTTGGGTTTGCCAAACTGCAGATGCTCGACGCGCTGAAGTTCAGCGAAACCGTATACGGCCTCGGCGCCGGCATCTTCTTTATCGGTTACGTGCTGTGCGGCGTACCAAGCAACCTGGCCCTGACCAAATTCGGCCCGCGGCGCTGGATAGCGCTGATGATGATTGCCTGGGGCACCCTGTCGACCTGCCTGCTGTTCGTCACCACGCCGACCGAGTTCTATACCCTGCGCCTGTTCACCGGCGCGGCCGAAGCCGGGTTCTTCCCGGGCGTGGTGTTGTACCTCTCGCAGTGGTTCCCGACCTTCCGCCGTGGCCGCATCATGGCGCTGTTCATGTCGGCGATCCCGGTATCCGGCCTGCTCGGCAGCCCGTTCTCCGGCTGGATTCTCAACCACTTCGCCGCCGGCCAAGGTGGTTTGGCGGGCTGGCAGTGGATGTTCCTGCTGCAAGGCATTCCCACCGTGATCCTCGGTGCGCTGGCTTACTTCCTGCTCAGCGACAGCTATGCCAACGCCAAGTGGCTGACCCCGTTCGAGCGTTCGGTGCTGGAAGCCGACCACGCCGAAGATCTGGCGAACAAGCCGAAGACCACGACCGATTCGCTGCTGGCGGTGTTCAAGAACCCGGCGATCTGGGCCTTCGGCCTGATCTATTTCTGCATCCAGAGTGGCGTGTATGCGATCAACTTCTGGCTGCCGTCGATCATCAAGAACCTGGGCTTCAGCGATAACCTGGTGATCGGCTGGCTCAGCGCGATTCCGTACCTGCTGGCTGCGGTGTTCATGCTGATGGTGGGCCGTTCGGCGGACCTGCGCCAGGAACGTCGCTGGCATTTGGTGGTGCCGATGCTGATGGGGGCGTTGGGGCTGCTGATCGCGGTGAACTTCGCCGCCAACCCGGCCATCGCGATTCTCGGCCTGACCATCGCCACCATGGGCGCCCTCACCGGCCTGCCGATGTTCTGGCCGATGCCGACCGCCCTGCTCAGTGCGGGTGCCGCGGCCGGCGGCCTGGCGCTGATCAACTCCATGGGGCAGATGGCCGGCTTCCTCAGCCCGTACCTGGTGGGTTGGGTCAAGGACAGCACCGGCTCGACCGATGCGGCGCTGTACCTGCTGGCGGGTGTGATTGTCTGCGGCAGTTTGCTGGCGTTGCGCATGACCCGCACGCTGCGCGCCTGATCAACACAAATCCCTGTGGGAGCGAGCTTGCTCGCGATTGCGGTTTAACATTCAACATCTTTGTTGACTGACACTCAGCCATCGCGAGCAAGCTCGCTCCCACAGTTTGATCTGCGGTGTTCGATATTTCAGTTTGATCCCTGCAGTTGTTCTGGTATCTGATTGAGCCTTTCCCACTGGTAAAAGGATTTGCTCATGAGCTACCGCATGCTGGGTCATTCGGGTCTGCAGGTATCCACCCTGACCCTGGGCACCATGATGTTCGGCGAACAGACCAGCGCCGAAGATTCCCTGCGAATCATCGACAAGGCCTGGGACCAGGGCATCAACTTCATCGACACCGCCGACGTCTACACCAACGGCCATTCCGAGGAAATCGTCGGCGAGGCCATCGCCAGCCGCCGCCATGAATGGGTGCTGGCCACCAAGGTCGGCTTCGGTCCCGTGGACGGCGTCCCCAACCGCAGCGGCCTGAGCCGCAAGCATCTGTTCAACGGCATCGATGCCAGCCTGACGCGCCTGGGCACCGACTACCTCGACATCTATTACCTGCACCGCGAAGACCACAACACGCCGCTGGAGGTCACGGTATCGGCCATCGGCGACTTGATCCGCCAAGGCAAAATCCGTTACTGGGGCCTGTCCAACTACCGTGGCTGGCGCATCGCCGAAGTCATCCGCGTGGCCGACAAGCTGGGTGTTGACCGGCCGGTGATCAGCCAGCCGCTGTACAACATCGTCAACCGCCAGGCTGAAACCGAGCAAATCACCGCGGCACAAAACTACGGCCTTGGCGTGGTGCCCTACAGCCCGCTGGCGCGCGGAGTGCTCAGCGGCAAGTACGCGCCGGATGTGAAACCGGACGCCAACAGCCGGGCCGGGCGCCAGGACAAACGCATCCTGGAAACCGAATGGCGCGTCGAGTCCTTGCGCATCGCCCAGCAGATCCAGCAGTACACCCGGCAGCGCGGCGTCGGCATCGTCGAGTTCGCGATTGCCTGGGTGCTGAACAACAGCGCCGTGACCTCGGCCATTGTCGGGCCGCGCACCGAAGCGCAGTGGGACGCCTACACTAAGGCGCAGGCGGTGAAGATCACGGCCGAGGACGAGGCATTCATCGATTCGCTGGTGACGCCGGGGCATGCGTCGACACAGGGGTTCAATGATGTGAGCCATTTTGTGTCGGGGCGTACACCGCGCAATAACTGAAGAAACAGCAAACCAATGTGGGAGCGGGCTTGCTCGCGAAGGCGGCTTAACATTCAACGTTGATGTTGGCTGGAAAATCGCTTTCGCGAGCAAGCCCGCTCCCACAGGGTCCGTGTTGATTGATCGGTCAATATTCGTCTGAAAAACCACGTATCCTCTGCGCCCGTTTCACTCTCACTCAAAATCACGCGAGGACAGCTTGTCTAAAGGTATCGCTCTATCGGTTTCAGCCTCGGTGCTGTTTGCCGTCATGTATTACTACACGTCGCTGCTCACCCCCTTGAGCGGCGTGGAAATCTTCGGTTGGCGCATGCTGCTGACCGTCCCGTGCATGACCGTGTTCATGGTGGTGTCCGGGGAATGGAAGCGAGTGCTGGAGATCGTTCGGCGCGCCAAGGCCAATCCGAAACTGATGGGCGCGCTGGTCGCCTCCTCTGCCCTGCTCGGCGTGCAGTTGTGGCTGTTCATGTGGGCGCCGTTGAACGGCTACAGCCTCGACGTATCCCTCGGCTATTTCCTGTTGCCGCTGACCATGGTCCTGACCGGCCGCCTGGCCTACGGCGAACGCCTGTCCTACCTGCAAAAAGTTGCCGTGGTGTTCGCCTGCCTCGGGGTGGTCAACGAGGTGTATCAGGTCGGTGGTTTTTCCTGGGCGACCTTGCTGGTCTGCATTGGCTATCCAACCTACTTCATCCTGCGCAAACGGCTGGCGGCGGACAACCTCGGCGGCTTGTGGCTGGACATGGCATTGACCCTGCCGGTGGCGTTCTGGTTTGTTCAAAGCGGCGCGCAGGGGTTCGGTGTGTTTGAACAGCATCCATGGTTGTCGCTGTTGATCCCGATGCTCGGCGTGATCAGTGCGTCGGCATTGGTGATCTACATCATTGCCAGTCGCCTGCTGCCGTTCAGCCTGTTCGGCTTGTTGAGCTACGTCGAACCGGTGTTGCTGCTGGGCGTGGCGTTGCTGTTGGGGGAAAGCATCAAGTCCGGTGAGTGGCTGACATATATCCCGATCTGGATGGCTGTGCTGGTGCTGGTGTTTGAAGGGTTCAAGCATCTGGTACGCCAGCGCAGACGTTAATGCAAAAGATCGCAGCCTTCGGCAGCTCCTACAGGGAATGCAAACCATGTAGGAGCTGCCGAAGGCTGCGATCTTTTGATCAAAAAAAACCGGCCAACGACCGGTTTTTTACATTGGATCAGTCCGTGGACAACACACCACGACGAACCTGGTCACGCTCAATGGATTCGAACAGCGCCTTGAAGTTGCCTTCGCCGAAACCGTCGTCGCCCTTGCGCTGGATGAACTCGAAGAACACCGGCCCCATCAGGGTTTCCGAGAAGATCTGCAGCAGCAGACGCTTGTCGCCCGACTCGGACGATCCGTCCAGCAAAATGCCCCGCGCCTGCAGTTGGTCCACCGGCTCGCCGTGGTTCGGCAAACGGCCTTCGAGCATTTCGTAGTAGGTCTCCGGCGGCGCGGTCATGAAGCGCATGCCGATTTTTTTCAGGTGATCCCAGGTCTTGATCAGGTCTTCGGACAGGAACGCAACGTGCTGGATGCCCTCGCCGTTGAACTGCATCAGGAACTCTTCGATCTGCCCGGCGCCCTTGGACGATTCTTCGTTCAACGGGATACGGATCATGCCGTCCGGCGCGGTCATCGCCTTGGAGGTCAGGCCGGTGTATTCGCCCTTGATGTCGAAGTAGCGGATTTCGCGGAAGTTGAACAGCTTCTCGTAGAAGTTGGCCCAGTAGGCCATGCGACCGCGATACACGTTGTGGGTCAGGTGATCGATGATCTTCAGGCCGGCACCGACCGGATGGCGGTCGACGCCTTCGATGAACACGAAGTCGATGTCATAGATCGAGCTGCCTTCGCCGAAACGGTCGATCAGGTACAGCGGCGCGCCACCGATGCCTTTGATCGCCGGCAGGTTCAGTTCCATCGGGCCGGTTTCGATGTGGATCGGCTGGGCGCCGAGTTCCAGGGCACGCTTGTAGGCTTTTTGCGAATCCTTGACGCGAAACGCCATGCCGCACACCGACGGACCGTGCTCAGCCGCGAAGTACGAGGCCACGCTGTGAGGTTCGTTGTTGAGGATCAGGTTGATCGCGCCCTGGCGATACAGGTGCACGTCCTTGGAACGGTGGGTCGCCACCTTGGTGAAGCCCATGATCTCGAAGATCGGCTCCAGGGTGTTCGGGGTCGGCGATGCGAGTTCGATGAATTCAAAGCCCATCAGGCCCATTGGGTTTTCGTATAAATCTGCCATGGTCGGCGCCTCATCATTTTTTTATCAATTAACAAAGGTTAGTTGTAAGCAATGCTGAGACCGGTGGGTGGCGCACAGGAGATGCCCCGCACACTGCGGGCGAGAAAGTCACCGTAGATCAGTTGAAACCCGAATATCTTCATTATCGACCCAAGGCTCTTGCGGGCGAGGCTTCTGCTGCCAGAAGACGATTATTATTGTATGCGTAACCCGATTCTACACAGCGTAAATCAGTTTGTCCGCCTTCTGTATCAAATCCCCTTTTTCCATGCCCGCGCAAGGGGTTTGTTGCAGAGGAAAATCCCCGCCAGTATCAGCCCGCCACCCAGGCACATGGCCAGCGTCAGCGGCTCATCCAGCAGCAGCGCGCCAAGGATCACCGCCGTCAACGGGTTCAAGGCAATGAACACCCCGGAACGGGTCGCGCCGATTTTGCGAATGCCGTCGTAGTAGCCGATGTACGCCAGCGCCGATCCCAGCACGCCCAGGTACAAAAGGCTCAACCATTGCTGCGCACCGAGCTGGGCGATCGCGGCGACACTGACCTCACCGCGCACGATGCAGGTGATCCAGAGCATGACGGTGCCCAGCAGGATCGACCAGGTCACGGTTTGCACCGGTCCCAGGCTGTGGTTCAGCTCTTTGGAGCACAGCGAGTAGACACCCCAGCCGAGGACGCAGCCGAAAATCAACAAGTCGCCAAGCCAGGCGTCGGCATCGCCGGCCAGTAGTTGCGGGTCGCGACTGACGATCACCATGCTCGCACCCGCCATGCAGATCGCAATGCCGACGACTTTGGCCCGGTTCAAACGCTCCTTGAACAGCAGCCAGGAAGCCAGGCCGATCACCGCCGGATTCAGCGCCACGATCAAGGACGCCCGTGAAGCGCTGATGTAATGCAGACCATAAAAGAAGCACAGGTTGTAAAAGAAGATCCCGAAGAAGCCAAGCAATGACAGTTGCAACCATTGCCGGGGGCTGGGCCTGGCCAGCGGCGTCCGCGCCATGCGTATAAACAGCAGCAACGCCACGCTGGCCAGCAGAAACCGCAGGCTGGCAGCCAGCAGCGGGCTGAGGTCGCCGGCCAGATAGCGCCCGGCGACGAAGGTGCCACCCCACACCATGGTGACCGCCGCCAGCTTCAGATACACCGGCAGATCCGAGGGTTTTGACAGGCTTTGCTCGCAGATCGTCATGAGATTCCAGGGCCGGATGTTGGAGAGATGCCGTATCATTCAGCTAATACCCAGTCATCGTAAAATGAGTAAACACTCATGACCCTCACTCAACTGGAGATTTTCTCCCTGGTGGCCGAACTCCACGGTTTCACCGCGGCAGCCAATCGCCTGGGCATTTCCCAATCGGCGGTGTCCCATGCGTTGAAGTCCCTGGAACTGGAGTTGGGTGTCGAACTGTTGCGCCGCCATCAATCCCGGGTCGAACTGAGCGACATTGGCCAGCAGTTGTTGCTGCGCGCCCGGGCGATGCTAGGCCTGGCCAACACGCTGCGCCAGGAAGCGGCCGATGCAAGGGGCATGAAACGCGGCACGCTGCGCATCGGCTCCTTCGGCCCGACCTCATCGATCAAATTACTGCCGTTGATTCTGCAACAGTACCGCGCCGCCCATCCCGGCATCGAGGTGCATATCGACGAAGGCCCCGACCGCCAGGTGCTCCAGTGGCTGGAGGAACGACGGATCGACATCGGCTTTGTGGTGTTACCCGAGGAACGTTTCGACACGGTCGCGCTGATCGAAGACCAGATGGTCGCACTGCTGCCCGCCGCCCACCCGCTGGCAGTTCACGACAGCCTGAGCCTGAAGGACCTGTGCGATTTCCCGTTCGTGCTGACCGAGGCCGGTTCTTCGGATCTGGTTTCACGCCTGTTCACGGTGGCCCGACTGACGCCCAATATCCGTTATCGCTGCTCGCAGTTGATCAGCACCCTGGATGTCGTCGCTCGTGGCGATGCAGTGACGGTGGTTGCCGAAGGTTCATTGCCCGATCAGATTGACCGCCGCTGGGTGAAAAAACCGCTGTCGCCGGTGGTGTTGCGCCAGGTCGGCCTGGCGGTGCTCGATCGACGCCAGGCATCACCTGCGACACTGGCCTTTATCAAGCTGGCCGAAAGCCTTGACTTGCGTTGAGCGGCATAACCGCCAACGGCCAACTATCATGGCCCATACCCGAACTCTTTTTGGGAGGCGTATTGCCCTGCCAGTATCCGAGAGCCTTACTTCTTCGTGACAGGACTCGCGAATGCCACTGAAAGCCAAAACCCGCAGTCGCCGCACAAGAATTGCCGTCACCCTGATCAGTGGCTTGCTCCCGGTGCTGCTGGGGGCCGCCATTCTTTACATGCAAGCTGGGCGTGCGCTTAAACAAGAGACCGAACAAACCGCCGAAGAAGCGATTCGCCAGTTCGACCTGATGCTCGACAACACCGCCCAGGCCGCCCGTGAATTGCTGCCGCTGGCGGGCCAAAGTTGCGCTGACGTCAAACTGGCGCTGCGCGAGCAGGTCACCCGCCGCCCCTTCGTGCGTTCCACCAATCTGGTGTGGGACAACAACCTCTATTGCAGCTCTCTGTTTGGCGACTACCAGGAGACGGTCAACCCCGGTGACTACACCCAGGGCGCCTTATGGCTCATGAACGGCAATCCGGTAACGCCCAACACCGCCTTGCTGGTGTACCGCCTGAGCGAAGGAAAAAAAGGCGCGCTGACGACCCTCGATGGTTATCACTTGAGCAATATCCTGCGCCTGATCGGTCGCAAGACCTTGCTGTTGCTGCAAGTTGGCCCGGACTGGTTGTCCGCCGACGGCAAGTTTCATACCGGCGCCGCGCCTGAGTTGCCCGTTGCGCAAAGTCGCTTGACCTCCGGGCACTATGCTTTTGCCGTGGAAGCGGGTTTCCCCAAAGGCGAAACCTGGCGATACATGAGCAGCGAATATCCGCCGCTGTTCAGCCTGCTGATTTTCTTCGGTGTGATTGCCGGGGCAATTGGTCACTTCCTGCAAAAGCGCTCATCGTCACCCACCTTTGAAATGCAGCGGGCACTGGAGGCTAAAGAGTTCATTCCGTATTTCCAGCCCGTGGTGCATGGCGACAACAAAAGCTGGTCCGGCGCTGAAGTGCTGATGCGCTGGCAACATCCGAAGGAAGGCCTGGTGCGTCCGGATCTGTTCATTCCGTTTGCCGAGCACTCCGGGCTGATCGTACCGATGACCCGCTCGCTGATGCGACAAACCGCCGCCCTGCTCGCACCGCAATCGGCCAGCTTCAACAAGCCGCTTCACATTGGCATCAACATCACCGCCAGCCATTGCCAGGACCTGGAACTGGTCAAGGATTGCCGCGAGTTTCTCGATGCGTTCGAGCCGGGGTCGATCCATCTGGTACTGGAACTGACCGAGCGTGAACTGATCGAGCCCACGGCCATTACCCTGCAACTGTTCGAGCAACTTCGCGAACTGGACGTGAAAATCGCCATCGACGACTTCGGCACGGGCCACTCAAGCCTTGGCTACCTGCGGCAATTCAATGTCGATTTTCTGAAAATCGACCAGAGTTTTGTCGCCATGATCGGCGTCGACACACTGTCGAGCCACATCCTCGACAGCATCATCGAACTGGCGGTCAAACTCGACCTTGCACTGGTGGCCGAAGGTGTCGAAACCCGCGAGCAGAGTGATTACCTGAGCGCTCACCAGGTCAACTTCCTGCAAGGTTATCTGTTCGGCAAACCCATGCCCGGCGCGGAATTCATTAGTGCATTAAGAGACCATTAACTCGCAAATTTAATCGCCAAAACAAACGATTAGCCGCACCAATTTGAATCAAAACACTACTGACGTTACATGAAGAAAAAGACAGGATTTACTCTTGGTCAATTAACTACTACAATTTTTCATGCCTGCGCTAAATTGGCAGGTGAGCCACTATCACCGAGTCGCTTCAAGGCTCTTGGCTTATAGCTTTGTTTGCGGTTGGTATCAGCCAAACACACTATTGGAGTAAAGATATTGTCCAGACTCGCTGAATTTCGTGCAGCCGAAAAGGCCCTTCAAGAACAGCTCAAGCAGTTGGAATCCCTGAAGAACGATGCCGGGCTCAAGAAAGAAATCGAATTCGAAGAGAAGCTCCAGGGTTTGATGAAAACCTATGGCAAGAGCCTGCGCGACATCATCGCCATTCTCGACCCTAACCCGGCAAAATCCGGCCTGCAGCAGGCAGCACCTAAAACCCGCCGCGCCCGCGTGGTCAAGGTTTATCAGAACCCGCACACCGGCGAGCTGATTGAAACCAAGGGCGGCAACCACCGCGGCCTGAAAGCCTGGAAAGAACAGTACGGTGCAGCCACCGTTGATTCCTGGCTGCGCGGCTAACTCTCGCGGCGACAAAAAAGCCCTGCTCATGCAGGGCTTTTTCATGGGCCATCTAAAACCCGAAGGCGGACACCGCACAATTACCTGACTGCCACCAACTTTCTGCTTAATCCATTTGGATATCTAAAATTTTCTTCATGCATCGAAAAGCACTGTCGCTTACTAAAGTTTCAAGCTGTTACGGGCAGCGTCTATTTCATCCTGGCTCGCCTTATAAGCCTCGGCCTGCCCTGCGTAGGAAAGAACATAGGCCTTATCGGCATCCACCGCGGCCACCAATGTTTGCGAAAGCACATGCCTGCCGTTTTGCGTGATGGTGCAGGTTGTTTCCAGCGCGACCAATCGACTCAACGTAGTCGAATGAATGCGCGTGCAGACACTTTGATACCCGCCCTGAAAGAAGTCTTTTTGAACCGACTTGCGCATCTCCAGCAATACGCCCTCGAGGTTTACCTGGTGATCACTTTGCACCGGGCTCATGGTCAGTTCCATCACCATGAGCGGCGATCCATCCTGATCATTTTTCACCGCCCGCTGGCGGCTGACCCCCGGCGCCGATTCAGGCACTTCTTCGACCTGCCAGCCTTGTGGCCAGGTCACTACTGGCGCATCGGCGCGAGCAACGCCAGCCAGCGAAAACACGCTTAGCAGGATGAACAGCAGGTTACGAAATCGAATCATTGCAATGGGCACTCAAGGATCAAGCCATAAAGTCTGGGCCCATGCCGGCTGTCAGGCAATAGCCGACTGTTTGGGTTTGGTGATGTCCGAACCCTTGCGTATCATTGTCGTCATTCGTTAGCCCACATATTTCCCGGAGGGCCCATGAGCCTGCACGAATTGAACACCTTCCCCGGCGTCACCGCTCAACCGGACGCCGCTACACAGAAATTCGTCTTCAACCACACCATGCTGCGGGTCAAGGACATCACCAAGTCCCTGGACTTCTACACACGCATCCTGGGTTTTACCCTGGTGGAAAAACGCGATTTCCCGGAAGCCGAGTTCAGCCTGTATTTCCTGGCGCTGGTAGACAAGAACCAGATCCCGGCCGACGCCGCGGCGCGCACCGAGTGGATGAAATCGATCCCCGGCATCCTGGAGCTGACCCACAACCACGGCACCGAGCACGATGCGGATTTCGCCTACCACAACGGCAACACCGACCCCCGCGGTTTCGGCCACATCTGCATCTCGGTGCCGGACATCGTCGCCGCCTGCGAGCGCTTTGAAGCACTGGGCTGCGATTTCCAGAAACGCTTGAGCGATGGCCGCATGAAGAGCCTGGCGTTCATCAAGGACCCGGACGCCTACTGGGTCGAGATCATTCAGCCGGCTCCGCTATAAAGCAAAATCAAAAGATCGCAGCCTGCGGCAGCTCCTACAGAGATTGGTGTAGGAGCTGCCGCAGGCTGCGATCTTTTGATCCATAAAAAACCCCATGATCACTCATGGGGTTTTGTGTTTTCAGCGCCAGGGTTTATGCCGGAGCGGAAGACCGGATCAAGTGATCGAAAGCACTGAGGGAAGCCTTCGCGCCCTCGCCCACGGCGATCACGATCTGCTTGTACGGCACGGTCGTCACGTCACCGGCGGCAAAAACACCCGGCACCGACGTTTCACCGCGAGCGTCGACGATGATCTCGCCACGGGGCGACAACTCGATGGTGCCTTTGAGCCAATCGGTGTTGGGCAGCAGACCGATCTGCACAAAGATCCCTTCCAGTTCCACACTGTGCAACTCGTTGCTCTGACGATCCTTGTAGCGCAGGCCGTTGACCTTCTGGCCGTCGCCGGTGACTTCAGTGGTTTGCGCACTGGTGATCACGGTGACGTTCGGCAGGCTGTGCAACTTGCGTTGCAACACCGCATCGGCTCGCAACTGCACATCGAACTCCAGCAGCGTAACATGGGACACGATACCGGCCAGGTCGATGGCCGCTTCGACGCCGGAGTTGCCGCCACCAATCACCGCCACACGCTTGCCCTTGAACAGCGGGCCGTCGCAGTGCGGGCAGTACGCCACGCCCTTGTTGCGGTATTGCTGTTCGCCCGGCACGTTCATTTCACGCCACCGCGCACCGGTTGCGAGGATCACGGTCCTGGCCTTGAGCTTCGCGCCGCTGGCGAAGTGGACTTCGTGCAACTGACCTTCTTTGCCAGTGATCAATTTGTCTGCGCGTTGCAGATTCATGATATCCACGTCGTACTGCTTGACGTGCTCTTCCAGGGCCACGGCCAGCTTCGGCCCTTCGGTTTCCTGCACCGAGATAAAGTTCTCGATGGCCATAGTGTCCAGCACCTGCCCACCAAAACGTTCGGCCGCGACACCGGTGCGGATACCTTTACGCGCTGCATAGATTGCCGCCGAAGCACCGGCCGGGCCACCGCCGACCACCAGCACGTCAAAGGCATCCTTGGCGCTGATCTTCTCGGCCTGGCGTTCGATGCCGCTGGTGTCGATTTTGGCGAGGATTTCTTCCAGGCCCATGCGGCCCTGGCCGAAGTTCACACCGTTGAGGTAAATGCTTGGGACCGCCATGATCTGGCGCTCATCGACTTCGGCCTGGAACAGCGCGCCGTCGATGGCGACGTGGCGAATGTTCGGGTTCAGTACCGCCATCAGGTTCAGCGCCTGGACTACGTCCGGGCAGTTCTGGCAGGACAGCGAGAAGTAAGTCTCGAAGCTGAACTCGCCCTTGAGCGAGCGGATCTGTTCGATCACTTCAGCGCTGGCTTTCGAAGGGTGGCCGCCGACTTGCAGCAAGGCCAGCACCAAGGACGTGAATTCGTGGCCCATCGGGATGCCGGCGAAACGCAGGCTGATATCGGCGCCCGGGCGGTTGATCGAGAACGACGGTTTGCGTGCATCGTCGCCGTTATCGAGCAAAGTAATCTGGCTGGAAAGACTGGCAACATCTTTCAGCAGTTCGAGCATTTCCCGGGATTTCGCACCGTCGTCGAGGGAAGCAACGATCTCGATCGGCTGGGTGACCCGTTCCAGGTACGATTTCAACTGGGCTTTAAGATTGGTGTCCAACATACGGGCGATTTCCTTGAATTCTTGAGACAAAAAAACGCCCGAGCGAATCTCGCCCGGGCGTTTTTATTGGGCGGTGCAGCTTGCTTAGAAGGTGCGGAAGTCCGCCCTGATGAAGCGCGTCACAGACTTAGATCTTGCCGACCAGGTCCAGGGACGGCGCCAGAGTGGCCTCGCCTTCTTTCCACTTGGCCGGGCAAACCTGGCCTGGGTGAGCAGCGACGTACTGGGCAGCCTTGATCTTGCGCAGCAGCTCGGAAGCATCACGGCCTACACCGCCGTCGTTCAGTTCTACGATCTTGATCTGGCCTTCCGGGTTGATCACGAAGGTGCCACGGTCAGCCAGGCCAGCTTCTTCGATCAGCACGTCGAAGTTGCGGGAGATGGCGTGGGTCGGGTCGCCGATCATGGTGTACTGGATCTTGCCGATGGCTGGCGAAGTGTTGTGCCAGGCAGCGTGGGCGAAGTGAGTGTCGGTGGAAACGCTGTAGATCTCGACGCCCAGTTTCTGGAATGCGTCGTAGTTGTCAGCCAGGTCTTCCAGCTCGGTCGGGCAGACGAAGGTGAAGTCGGCCGGGTAGAAGAACACCACAGACCACTTGCCTTTCAGGTCAGCGTCCGAGACTTTTACGAAGTCGCCATTTTTGAATGCATCAGCTTTGAACGGTTTAACTTGGCTGTTGATGATAGGCATCGTTGACTCTCCGTCAGGGGTTAAGAAGTTGATGGAGAGAACTTTACCCACTCGACGGACGGTTGGCTCATTGGCAAACCTGATGCTGCTGATTGGCTTTGGCTATTAGCCAGCGGTATTAATAGAAGAAAACGGTATCTAGGGTGACACCGGCTTTTCGGTGATGCGCGCCATGCCGAGGAACGGACTGGCTTCGATGTAACGCATGGCCGACTTCATGTCCTTCCAGCCCACATAGCTCATCAACGACTTCAAATCCCAGCCACTCTGATGCGCCCAGGTGGCAAAACCGCGACGCAAGGAGTGACTGGTGTAAAGCTCGCCGGCGATACCTGCCCGCGCCAACGCCTGACGCAATAACGGAATCACGCTGTTGGCGTGCAATCCCTCCTCGCCCAGATGCCCCCAGCGGTCGATGCCACGGAACACCGGCCCACGCACCAATGCCGCCTCGGTAATCCAGTCGATATAAGCCTGCACTGGACATAAGCGTTGCAAAGCCGGTGTCTGATAGGTCTTGCCGAGGTTGTCGCGATCACTCTTGCTGCGCGGCAGATAGAGGCTGATGCCGGAACCGGCGCTGGCTTGCACATGTTCCACCTGAAGCCGGCACAACTCATCACTGCGAAAGCCGCGCCAGAAGCCCAACAGGATCAAGGCCATGTCGCGCCTGGCCCGCAGCAAACCCGGTCGGTCGCCTGTGGCCCTGGCGACTTGCACTTCTTGCTCCAGACAACTGACTACCTGCTCCAGATGTTGAAGCTGCAAGGGTTCGGCTTGTTTTTCCTGGGCCGGGTGCAGCGCACGAATGCCCTTGAACACCTTGCGCACCACTGGCGCCTTGGTGGGATCGGCAAAACCCTGGCTGTTGTGCCACTGCGCCAATGCCGACAAACGCAGTTTCAGCGTATTGATCGACAACACACCGGCATGGGCCACCAGGTAGCGTGCCACGCTGTCGCCGGTGGCCGGCAGAAAACCGCCCCATGTGACTTCGAAGTGTTCGATCGCTGCGCGATAGCTGCGACGGGTGTTGTCGCGAGTCGCGGCTTGCAGGTAACGATCCAGCTCGGTCATGGGGTCAACTCTTGAATTCATACCGCTTTGACGGGTCAAAAACCGGTATTGGGTGTATCACACGGGGTAATACCAGTATATCCCGTGTTAATAGCATTCAGTATTTAACTTTATGGATTGAATGGTACAATGTGTATTTACGTGGTACGTACCACATCATTAAAACCCGGGAGATCTCATGGCACGCGGCGGTGTAAATAAAGCGGTGGTTCAAGCCGCTCGGTTGGCGATCCTCGCCCGCGGCGAAAACCCCAGCATCGATGCAGTACGCATCGAGATGGGCAATACCGGCTCGAAAACCACGATCCATCGCTACCTCAAGGAACTCGATGACAGGGTCGAACCTGTCGAAGCGCCGACGGAACCGATTGACGACGAACTGATGGCGCTGGTGACACGGCTCGCACAAAGACTCAAGGAGCAGGCGCAAGAACCCATCGACCAGGCGCGTACGCAGTACGAGGAACAACGCAAGGCGCTGGATAATCAACTCGGCGAAGCGCAAGAGGCCAACAGCGAACTGAACCAGCAATACGAATTTCAAAGCCTGGCGCTGACTCAGGAATCCGAGGCCCTGCAAGAAACCCGCGCCATATTGCAAACGGAGCAAACCCGCAACGCCGGCTTGAACCAGGCGCTGGCCGATTTCGAATTGCGCTTGAAAGACAAGGACGAGCAGATCCGCTCCCTTGAGGAAAAACACCTGCACACCCGCGACGCGCTGGAGCACTACCGCAATGCGGTCAAGGAACAGCGCGAACAGGAAATGAGTCGCCATGAAGGCCAAGTGCAACAGCTACAGATGGAACTGCGCCAGGCACAACAAAGCGCACTGGTACGCCAGGATGAAATCACCCAATTGCACCGTGACAATGAACGCTTGCTGACTGAAAACCGCGGCACGCTGCGCGAGCTGAGCCTGCTGCAAGAACAGCTCAAGCAAAGCAATACCCGCCAGGATCAGTTGCTGGAACAGACCACTCGCGTCGACGGCGAGCGCACCCTCCTCCAGGAACGCCTGCGCGTCGCCCTGTTGGAAAGCCAGGCACTCAAACAGAACGTCGATGAGCAGTCGCAGCTCAACAGGTCACTGGAAATGGATTTGGCCAAGACCCGGACGGATCTTGAAGAGCGCGTACGTCTGGCCGCGACCCTTGCGGCAGCGGCAGACGCAGCGAAGGACGATTAACCGGCGACCGGCGTACGCATGGTGACGAACTCTTCGGCGGCCGTCGGGTGTACCCCGATGGTTTCGTCGAAGTCGCGCTTGGTGGCGCCGGCCTTCAAGGCAATCGCCAGGCCCTGGACGATTTCACCGGCGTCCGGGCCGACCATATGGCAACCCAACACCTTGTCAGTCCTGGCGTCTACCACCAGCTTCATCAGCGTACGCTCCTGACATTCGGTCAGAGTCAGCTTCATCGGCCGGAAGCGGCTTTCGAAGATCTGCACCTCGTGGCCGGCTTCGCGAGCCTCTTCCTCAGTCAAACCGACGGTGCCGATGTTCGGCAGGCTGAACACCGCCGTCGGGATCATCTTGTAATCCACCGGGCGATACTGCTCTGGCTTAAACAGGCGCCGTGCCACCGCCATGCCTTCAGCCAGGGCCACCGGAGTCAGCTGAACACGACCAATCACATCACCCAGCGCGAGGATCGATGGCTCGGCGGTTTGATACAGCTCATCGACCTCGACGAAGCCTTTCTTGTCGAGTTTGACCCCGGTGTTTTCCAGCCCCAGATTGTCCAGCATCGGACGACGACCCGTGGCGTAGAACACGCAATCGGCTTCCAGCTGGCGACCATCCTTGAGCGTGACTTTCAGGCTGCCATCGGCCTGCTTCTCGATGCGCTCGATGTCCGCGTTGAATTGCAGGCCCATGCCGCGCTTGGTCAATTCTTCCTGCAAATGCTTGCGCACGGAACCGTCGAAGCCGCGCAGGAACAATTCACCGCGATACAGCAGCGTGGTCTGCGCACCGAGGCCGTGGAAGATCCCGGCGAACTCAACCGCAATGTAGCCACCGCCCACCACCAACACCCGCTTGGGCAGTTCTTTGAGGAAGAACGCCTGATTGGAACTGATGGCATGCTCGTGCCCCGGGATCTCCGGAATCTGCGGCCAGCCGCCGGTAGCGATCAGGATATTTCTGGCGGTAAAGCGCTCGCCATTGATCTCGACCTGATGCGGGTCGATGATCTTCGCGTGACCTTCATGCAAGGTCACGCCACTGTTGACCAGCAGGTTGCGATAAATGCCATTGAGGCGATTGATCTCGCGGTCCTTGTTGGCGATCAAAGTCGCCCAGTCGAACTGTGCTTCATCCAGACCCCAGCCAAAACCGGAAGCCTGCTCGAAGTCTTCGGCGAAGTGCGCACCGTAGACCAGCAATTTTTTCGGAACGCAGCCGACGTTCACACAGGTCCCGCCCAGATAGCGGCTCTCGGCCACGGCCACTTTCGCACCGAACCCGGCGGCAAACCGCGCAGCTCGCACACCGCCAGAACCGGCACCAATCACATAAAGGTCAAAATCGTAGGCCATTTTCAATCTCCTCGGCAGGTGACCAGCATACCTGCGGACATTTGTTGGGCAAGCGCTGCAATCGATATGGGGCCTGAAAATGAAAAAGCCACCCGAAGGTGGCTTTTCAATACAGTCAGGTCGAAAGCGATCAGTACGCCTTGCCCGTCTTGTAGAAGTTCTCGAAGCAGAAGTTGGTCGCGTCGATGTAGCCTTCGGCGCCGCCGCAGTCGAAGCGCTTGCCCTTGAACTTGTAGGCCATCACGCAGCCGTTCTGGGCCTGTTTCATCAGGGCGTCGGTGATCTGGATTTCACCACCCTTGCCTGGCTCGGTCTGTTCGATCAGGTCGAAGATGTCCGGGGTCAGGATGTAGCGGCCGATGATGGCCAGGTTCGACGGTGCGTCTTCCGGCTTTGGCTTTTCAACCATGCTGTGTACGCGGTAGATGTCGTCGCGGATCATCTCGCCGGCGATTACGCCGTACTTGTTGGTCTCTGAAGGATCGACTTCCTGGATGGCCACGATCGAGCAGCGGAACTGCTTGTACAGCTTGACCATCTGGGTCAGTACGCCGTCGCCTTCGAGGTTGACGCACAGGTCGTCCGCCAGTACCACTGCGAACGGTTCGTCACCGATCAGTGGACGGCCGGTGAGGATCGCGTGGCCCAGGCCTTTCATTTCGGTCTGACGGGTGTAGGAGAACGAGCACTCGTCGAGCAGCTTGCGGATGCCGACCAGGTATTTCTCCTTGTCGGTGCCCTTGATCTGGTTTTCCAGCTCGTAGCTGATGTCGAAGTGGTCTTCCAGGGCGCGCTTGCCGCGACCGGTGACGATGGAGATTTCGGTCAAGCCGGCATCCAGTGCTTCTTCGACGCCGTACTGGATCAGTGGCTTGTTCACCACCGGCAGCATTTCTTTGGGCATGGCTTTAGTCGCTGGCAGGAAGCGAGTACCGTAACCGGCTGCTGGGAACAAGCATTTCTTGATCATATAAGTCCTTGAAAGGGCTGTGTGTACGAGTTTCGGCGCAGTCTAATCAGGCGGCGTGCACCTTACAATGCCCCGCGCTGGCTAACCGATGTCAACATAGAGAAATATTCCTGCCGATAGTTCCCTGCGAGAGTGCGCAGGTCGCTGCACAGCCTCTTATGCATAGCAGAGACTTGCGCAAATGCACGGTTTTCTACCGCCCGGAACCCATCACCATACGCCCATCGGCACCCGTTGAGTGCGTTTGGCGGTATCATGGCGCGATTGAACCAGACAACGAGGCAAATAGATGTCGGAAGCAAAAAGCGTCAACGGATTCCTGATCAGTAAGGTGAAAGACGGTCAATGGTGGGTGGCCAGTGTCGCCGGTGAAAATATCGCCGGACCTTTCCCTTCCGAAGCCCTGGCAATCGAAGTGGCCTCGGTGCTGGAGCTTGAGCACCCGGAACCCAAGCGACGCGGCAAGGACAAGAGCTGATCGACGCCCGATGGGAAAAGCCCTGCCATGGCGCAGGGCTTTTTTATGAATAACGAAAAAGAAGTGGCCTTTAGCTATAACCTTTTGATACTGGCGCTGTCTCAGCCTTAGACCACCCCCCTGACGATGATCAAGCCATGAATAAAATTTTGCCTTTGCTAACGGTATTGGCCCTGAGCGGCTGCGCAACGTCGGAACAGACCTACCTGGCCAACGGAGAGCAAGGTCTGTCGATTGACTGCTCCGGGGAAGCCAACTCCTGGGCTGCGTGCTACGAAAAGGCCGATGCCTCCTGCGCGGGCACCGGCTACAAGATTGTCGGGACCGATGGCACCCCCGCGCTCAAGGAGAGCGAAAAGACCCTCGGCGCCGACGTCGGCAACTACAAGAGCCGCAACGTCGTGGTGGTCTGCAGGTAAGGCGCCACGCCCTACATGTGGATTTCGGCGAACTTTATTCCAAGCCCGCGCACGGTATCGATCAGATCATCAAGGCGGCTGAAGGACTCGACTTCATCATTGTCATCCACCAGGAAATAGCTGCGCCCGGCGCTTTTCTTGAAAAACACGATCCATTCCCCCAGCTCCGCCGGGTTCTGAATCACATGGGTGGCAGAGATCAAACCCTCTGCGTGGCGCTCCCGGACCTGCTCTCGCTTCATATTCGACTCCAGAAATAACGATGCCGCCAAAGCAGGGCTTGGGCGGCATCGGTGCTGATGGTCGATAGTCTATCAGCCGGAAATGCACTCGTTGGCAGCATTCTGTACATCCTTAGGCCGCACCGGGACATTGGACATGCTCTCGTGCAGCTTGATGCTGCTGCCGCCGGAGCGCTCTTCAATGTCAAACACGGCTGACGGCCCCGCGGAAAACTTGAGCGGCACGATCACGCGCAAGCCATTCTTGTGCGGCTGGATCTGCAAGGCACCACGGCTGTCGGCCAGTTTTTCGCTCAGGCATTGCGCGTATTCATGGGGCTTCTTGCCGGAAATCACGTTCATCGTCGGCAAGGACTCGTTGATTTCCGAGACGTTCGCGCAACCACTGATCGTCAATGCCATCGGCAACAACCACAAACCCCACTTCATACAAAACCTCCGATAAAGACCCTCGGACAGCGCAACTGCGATTTTTCTCCGAGACGAACTGCTTTATCGCTCATCAAATGTGAAATAAGCATTTTTAATTGTCAAAGCGGCCGGATAATAACGCGTTCGGGCTGATAAACTGCGCCAATCGCCCATGCTATCGTTTTGATTTTGTAGAAAAAGCCCTTCTGGAGGCGCCCCATGAAATTTATCCATCAGCGCGAGCACCTCAATGAAGACGACATCGTCGTCATTCAATGCTCCCAAATGTGCAACATCCGCTTGATGAACGACGCCAACTTCCGCAGCTTCAAGAATGGCGGCCGTCACACCTATCACGGCGGTGCATTCGACACGTTTCCGGCCCGCATCACGGCCCCTAGCACCGGCTTCTGGAACATCACGATCGACACCGTCAACCGCCGGGCTATCAGCGTGACGCGCAAACCCACCCTGACGCACTCGATCAAAATCATTCGCCGTTCCAGCACGAAACTGAGCTGATCAGCGAACCCGAAACACAAGACAGGCAGATACAACCGTGGCCCAAACGACCAAGTACGTCATCAAATACAAACTCAACGGTGAGCGCCGCTTCGAGTTTGCCCAGCTTGAAAACGGCACCCCGGAAGAAGCCAGGGCGGCGCTGGATGCCATTCATGGGCAGGACGACGTCATCAGCGAAATCAGCGTCAGCAAAGCGCTGTAACACGATCCGGAGCGACAATGGACGTCGGCTCCCGCTCGCAGTTCGACCGCAAGCAGCGGAGTGCCAGCTTCATCCTTGCCTTGCAGACTGGCCACCTCAACAACAAGAGGCCCGGCAATGAGCGAGCAATATCTGGACAGGCTGGACTGGCCCCGGCTGGAGCAGCAACTTGATCAGGACGGTTACGCCGTCATCCCGTCATTGCTGAGCCACAAGGCTTGCGGGCAGGTCAGCGCCTTGTACCCTCGAACCGAACTGTTTCGCTCCCACGTGGTGATGGCTCGCCATGGGTTCGGCCGAGGCGAGTACAAGTACTTCAGCTACCCGCTGCCGGAACTGGTGGCCCGCTTGCGCAGCGCGCTCTACCCACGACTGGTGCCCATCGCCAATCGCTGGCATGAGCAGATGGGCTTGCCGGTGCGTTTTCCTGAAACCCTTCCAGCCTTCCTCGATCGCTGCCATGCCGCTGGTCAGAACCGTCCGACACCCTTGTTGCTGCAATATGGTCCGCAGGACTACAACTGTTTGCATCAGGATCTATACGGTGAGCACGTTTTCCCGCTGCAAGTGGCGATTCTGCTGTCAGACCCGGATCAAGACTTCACCGGCGGTGAGTTTGTCCTGACTGAACAGCGCCCGCGCATGCAGTCACGCCCGATGGTCATCGGCCTGAAGCAAGGTGACGGGGTGATCTTTGCGGTCAACCAACGGCCGGTCAAAGGGACTCGCGGTTACTACCGCGTGAGCCTGCGACACGGCGTGAGTCGCCTGCACAGCGGCAAACGGCATACCCTTGGAATCATCTTTCACGATGCGTCATGAGCCCATGAACCCGCTGACTTTCGATCTGTTTGCCGACACTGAACCCGAGCAACAGCCCAGGCGCGAGCAGATTGGTGAACAGTCCTACGTACTGAGAGGCTTCGCCCTGCCCTGGCTTGAGCGTTTGCTGCCTGCCCTGGAAGAAGTGCTGGCGGCCGCACCGTTTCGGCAGATGGTCACACCCGGCGGTTTCACCATGTCGGTTGCCCTGAGCAGTTGTGGCACATTCGGCTGGACCACTGACCGCAGCGGTTATCGGTACACCCGCGACGATCCACAAACAGGCAAGCCCTGGCCCATGATGCCCGAAGTGTTTTTTCTATTGGCGCAAGCGGCGGCACAGGCAGCGGGTTTCGCCGATTTTGCACCGGACTCCTGCCTGATCAATCGATACATCCCCGGGGCAAAAATGTCATTGCATCAGGACAAGGACGAACATTCCTACGCAGCCCCCATCGTTTCGGTGTCTCTGGGTTTGCCGGCGATGTTTCTGTTCGGCGGCTTTGCACGCAGCGACAAAACTCAGCGCATTCCCCTGCTCCATGGCGACATCGTGGTCTGGGGTGGCGTGGATCGCCTGCGTTATCACGGTGTGCTGCCGATCAAGGACGGCCATCATCCGAAACTGGGCGAGCAACGCATCAACTTCACCTTCCGTACCGCCGGATAAAGACTTCGAATTTGACCGCAAGCGCCGGAGTGTGTGGGAATTGCCCCATGGTTAATGTGCAGGCAACCCCTCAATGGACGTGACGCCATGACAACCCAATCGACCAAGATCACCATCGAAAACGATCCGCGCTGGGCCGCCGTGGTCGCCCGCGATCCCAAGGCTGACGGGCAGTTTGTCTATGCCGTGAAGACCACAGGCATCTACTGCAATCCCAGCAGCCTCGCGCGCTTGCCCAAGCCACAGAATGTCGAATTCTTCGATAGCGCCGAACAGGCCCGTGCCGCGGGTTATCGTCCGAGCAAGCGCGCGACGAAGGATCAGAGCGAACTCGCCGCGCAACATGCCGCCACCGTGGCCGCCGCGTGCCGCCAGATCGAAAGCGCGCAAACACTGCCCGCCCTGGGCGAATTGGCCGAGGCTGCGGGCCTGAGCAGCTTCCACTTCCATCGCGTGTTCAAAGCCGTCACCGGCCTGACGCCCAAGGGCTACGCCGATGCCCATCGTTCACGCAAGGTACGCGAGCGACTGGCGGACGGCGGCTCGGTGACCGATGCCCTGTATGACGCCGGCTTCAACTCCAACAGCCGGTTCTATGAAGCGGCAGACCAGTTGCTCGGAATGAAACCCGGGGACTACCGAGCCGCCGGTCAAAACAACGACATTCGTTTTGCCGTCGGCCAGTGTTCGCTGGGAGCGATTCTGGTGGCGCAGAGCGAACGCGGGGTCTGCGCGATCCTGCTGGGGGATGATCCGCATCAACTGGTGTGCGATCTGCAAGACAAATTCCGCCGCGCCAACCTGATAGGTGCCGATCATGAATTCGAGCAATTGATTGCCAGGGTCGTCGGCTTTATCGAGGCACCGGCCATTGGCCTTGACTTGCCGCTGGACGTACGCGGCACGGCGTTTCAGGAGCGTGTCTGGCAAGCGCTGCGGGAGATTCCCGTGGGCAGCACTGCCAGCTACGCCGATGTCGCCCAGCGTATCGGTCAACCAAAAGCCGTTCGCGCCGTGGCTCAGGCCTGCGCTGCGAACAGCCTGGCCGTTGCGATCCCTTGCCATCGCGTGGTGCGCAGCGATGGCAATCTGTCGGGCTATCGCTGGGGTGTCGAGCGCAAACGGCAGTTGCTGGAGCGCGAGTCGCAGTGATCAGCGATTCACATCCACCACCACGCGCCCACGCAACTGCCCGGCCAGCAAGCGTGGCGCAGCTTCGATGGCTTCGCTCAAGCCGATTTCGTGACTGATCAACGGCAACAGGGTGAAGTCCAGATCCTTGGCCAGGCGATTCCAGGCTTCCACCCGCTTGGCTTTGGGCTGGGTCACGCTGTTGATGCCGGCCAGGGTCACGCCGCGCAAGATGAACGGCGCAACGGATGCCGGAAAGTCCATGCCCTGGGCCAGACCGCAGGCCGCGACGGTGCCATTGGCCTTGGTGCCGGCGCACGCGTTGGCCAGGGTGTGGCTGCCGACCGAGTCGATGACGGCCGCCCAGCGCTCCTTGGCCAACGGCTTGCCCGGCTCGGACAAGGTGGCGCGATCGATGATTTCGCTGGCGCCCAGTTGCTTCAGGTAGTCGTGCTCCGAGGTCCGTCCGGTGGACGCGACCACTCGGTAGCCGAGCCTGCTCAGCAAGGCGATGGCGAAACTGCCGACGCCACCGTTGGCGCCGGTCACCAGAACTTCGCCCTGCCCGGGCGTCACGCCGTTGTGCTCCAGCGCCAGGATGCACAGCATGGCCGTGTAGCCCGCCGTACCGATGGCCATCGCCTGGGCGGCAGTGAATGCCTTCGGCAGCGGGATCAGCCAGTCACCGTTCAAACGTGCCTTCTGTGCCAGACCACCCCAATGCCCTTCACCCACGCCCCAGCCATTGAGCAGGACTGCGTCACCGACCTTATAGTCCGGATGCCCGCTGACTTCGACGACACCGGCCAGGTCGATGCCCGGCACCATCGGGAATTTGCGCACCACCGGACTGCTGCCGGTAATCGCCAGGCCATCCTTGAAGTTCAGCGTGCTGTAGGCAACACGCACCGTGACATCGCCCTCGGGTAGCTGATCGTCCTGGATCTCTTGCAGTGTGGCCCGGTAACCGCTGTCGTCTTTGTCGATCAAAATGCCTTTGAACATTACGGCCTCTCAATGGAATCAGTCGGGTGGTGGAGCATTTCAAATAACACATGGCAATGGATTGCCGTACCCGACTTTAAGCCAATCAGGCAAACCGCCGGGCGTTTTGATTAACGGCAGCTATGCTTTTCGCAACCCTGAAGTGCCGCAACAAACTGTCTTGTCGATGGAGCTGACAATGCCTCAACTGCGTTTACTCACCGTTTTACTGATGCTCTGCATGATTCCGCTCAGCGGCGTCCAGGCCACACCAGAGCCACCCGCCCAACCTCCCGAAAATCAGGCGACCACCTCCCCCAGCTGGCCACAGGTGCTGGCTGCCGGCGACACCAAATTGACCATCTACCAGCCACAACTGGACAGTTGGGACGGTTACACCCTGAATGCGCGGGCTGCCGTGGAGGCCACGGACACCGATGGCAAATCCACCTACGGCATCGTGCAGTTCAGCGCCCATACCCTGGTCGACAAGGCCACCCGCTGGGTGGCGCTCGATCAGTACACCATCACCAATGCCGATTTCCCTGACAGCGCCACCAAGGCTGACAGCTGGGTCGCAGCGGTAAAGCAAGACGCCGAGAACCGCACGAAAACCATTTCCCTGGACCAACTCGAAGCCGCGCTCGGCGTCATCGCCGCCGAGCAAAAGTCCGGCAGCGAGCCGCTGGAAAATACCCCGCCGACCATTATTTCGTCCGAGGTGCCCGCGCTGCTGGTGTACATCGATGGCGAGCCTGCCTATCGCCCCGTTGACGGCACCTCACTGCAGCGGGTGATCAACACCCGGCCGTTGCTGCTCAAGGATGCACAGGGCAAAAATTACCTGCACGTGTTCGATGGCTGGATGGTGGCGGACAACCTGGGCGGGCAGTATGCGCCACTGCCCTCGCCTTCGGCCGATCTGGAGAAAGCCAAGAAGGCCGCGATCCAGGGTCGCCAGGTTGACCTGCTGACAGGTCAGAGCGATCCAAAGGACAAGATACCGACGCTGGCCAAGCCGCCGATTCCGCAGATTTATATCGCCACGGTACCGACCGAGCTGATCGTCACTGACGGCGCGCCACAATGGCAGCCGATCCAGAACACCAAGCTGCTGTATGTGACCAACACCACCGGGCATATTTTCAAGGAAATCGGTGACCAGGACAGCTACGTGCTGATCTCGGGGCGCTGGTTCCGCGCCGGTGACATGAAAGGCCCCTGGACCTTTGTCGGCGCAGACAAGTTGCCAGCGGACTTCGCCAACATTTCCGATGACAGCCCCAAGGAAAACGTAAAAGCCTCGGTGGCCGGCACGCCCCAGGCCAAGGAAGCGGCGATTGCAGCGACCATTCCGCAGACCTCGGCGATCAAGAAAAGCCAGGTGAAAATGAGCAAGCCGACCTTTGATGGCGAGCCGCAACTCAAGGCCATCAAAGGCACGCCCCTGCAATACGTGGTCAACAGCCCGATGCCGATCATCATGGTCGATGCACAAAGCTTGTATGCGGTGGAGAACGGTATCTGGTTCGTTGCCACTTCGGTGCAAGGCCCCTGGACGGTCGCCTCTTCAGTGCCCGCGGTGATCTATTCGATTCCCCCCAGTTCACCGATGCACTACGTCACTTATGTGAAAGTCTACGAAGCCAGTGGCGATACGGTTGTCGTCGGTTACACGCCGGGGTACCAGGGTTCGACGCTGGACCCTGACAGCGGTGTGGTGGTGTATGGCACCGGTTATCCCTATACGCCGTGGGTGGGCAGTGTCTGGTACGGCCCGCCAGTGACCTATGGCTTTGGCGTGGCGATTCGCTACACCCCCTGGACAGGCTGGACCTTCGGCTTCGGTTTCGGCTGGAGTTGGGGCGGCAGCACGGTCGCCGTGGGTTGGGGCTGGGGCGCCTATCCGTGGTGGGGCAATTACGGCTGGGGTTACGCCTGGGGGCCGCATCTGTACCCCGCGCCAATGCCTTGGGGCGGTGCCGCTTACGGCTATCATGGCGGCGCGGTCGCCTGGGGCCCCGGTGGCTGGGCCGGCACGACCGGCAACATTTACCGCCAATGGGGCGACCGCGCTTCGGTCAGCCGCTACGGCGGCGGTTACAACGCCTGGACCGGCAATCGCTGGGCAGGCCAGGTTGGCGCCTCCTACAACTCGCGCACTGGCATTGCCGCGGCAGGCCAGCGTGGCGCGGTACATAACGTCTACAACGGCAACTATGCCGCTGGCCGCAGCGGTGTGGCCGTCGGCCCTGACGGCGGGGCCATTGCCGGCCAGCACGTGACGGCCGGCAATGGCCGCACCGGCACTCAGGTCTCCGCCAATCGCGGGGCCGTCTACAACCCCACTACCGGCAACACCACCCAGTACGGTGGTATCCATGATCGCAACGGCGGCGTGGCGCATGTCGGCGACAACGTGTACGCCGGCCATGATGGCAACGTTTACAAGAGGACCGATAGCGGCTGGCAATCGATGGTCCAGGGCGGTGCAACCCGTCTCGATTCGGCCAACACGGCACAGGTCCAGAATCTCAACCGGGAATACGATGCGCGCTCCTTCGGTAATGATCGCTTCAACAGTTATCACGACTCGTCCCGGTTCATGAATCACTCCTTCGGGGGTGGCGGCTTCCACCGACGCTAAAGCCTTACCCGCTGAAAAGACGACTGGCCTTGCGCCAGTCGTTGCGTTACAAATCCTGTTCTACCGTCCCTGCCCGGATCCAACGTCGGAGAACACAGCACATGAACCAATGGCCAGATACCCGCATTCTTGACCTGCTCGGGATCGAACTGCCGATCATTCAAGGGCCGATGGCCGGTGCCACAAACTCGTCCATGGTGATTGCCACCTGCAATGCCGGCGGGCTCGGCTCGATGCCAGCGGCGATGCTCAGCACGGATCAACTGCGCGAAGAGCTCAAAACCATCCGCCAACACACCCGGCGCCCGATCAACGTCAACTTCTTCTGTCATCAGCCTCCAGCTCCGGATGAGCAACGCGCACAGGACTGGAAAAACCTGCTGCAATCCTACTACCAGGAGCTCGGCATCGACTTCGATGCGCCAACACCGGTGTCCAACCGGGCGCCGTTCGATAACGCCGCCTGCGAAGTGGTCGAAGCGTTTCGCCCTGAAGTGGTGAGCTTTCATTTTGGCCTGCCCGAAAAATCCTTGCTCGACCGGGTCAAGGCCACTGGTGCGAAGGTGCTGTCCTCGGCCACCACCGTCGCAGAAGCCGTGTGGCTTGAGCAGCATGGCTGCGATGCAGTCATTGCCATGGGCTACGAGGCCGGGGGCCATCGCGGGATGTTTCTCAGCGATGACCTGAGCAGTCAGGTGGGGACTTTCGCCCTGGTGCCCCAAGTCGTCGATGCGGTGAAAGTGCCGGTGATTGCCGCCGGCGGCATCGCTGACGCCCGAGGCGTCGCCGCGGCCTTCATGCTCGGTGCTTCGGCGGTGCAGGTGGGTACGGCGTACCTGTTCACCCCAGAGGCCAAGGTCAGCCCGTCCCATCACAAAGCCTTGCGCACCGCCAGGGAAAGCGAGACGGCCGTCACCAACGTGTTCACCGGTCGCCCGGCCCGGGGCATCCTCAATCGGGTGATGCGTGAACTGGGCCCCATGAGCGCCAAGGCCCCGGCCTTCCCCCTTGCCGGTGGCGCGCTGATGCCGTTGCGGGCCAAAGGTGAAGCGGACTTCAGCAACCTCTGGGCCGGTCAGGCATTTACCCTCGGCGTCGATTTGACCAGCGAGGCACTGACTCGAAAACTGGCTGAAGAAGGATTAGCGAGGCTGCTAGGTCGCTCCTGAGCATCAGTTTCGTTAAAATTGTATACAATTTCACGGCGACACATTCCGTTCAAAGGCAATTCGCTATATATTTATGTACATAACGATTTACCCCTGCCTCAATTGCCTTTAACGGAGCCGTTTCATGACCATTCGTGCCTCACGTTTTGCCCCGACCTGCCTGGCGAGCCTTCTCGCCGTATTCGCCTTCGGTTCAGCCCAGGCGGACGAAGTCCAGGTCGCTGTCGCCGCCAACTTCACCGCGCCCATCCAGGCCATCGCCGCTGATTTCGAGAAAGACACCGGGCATAAACTGGTCACCTCCTTTGGTGCCACCGGCCAGTTCTACACCCAGATCAAAAACGGTGCGCCGTTCGAAGTGTTCCTCTCGGCAGACGACAGCACCCCGAAAAAACTCGAAGCCGAAGGCGACGCCGTCAAGGGTTCGCGCTTCACCTACGCGGTCGGTACCCTGGCGCTGTGGTCGGCCAAGGAAGGCTACGTCGATGCCAAGGGCGATGTACTGAAAAAGAACGCCTACCAGCACCTGTCCATCGCCAACCCGAAAGCCGCGCCTTATGGCCTGGCGGCGACCCAGGTGTTGGCAAAAGAAGGCCTGACCGACAAGGTCAAGGACAAGATCGTTGAAGGCCAGAACATCACCCAGGCCTATCAGTTCGTCTCCACCGGCAACGCCGAGCTGGGTTTTGTCGCCCTGTCGCAGATCTACAAGGACGGCAAGATCACCAGTGGTTCGGCCTGGATCGTTCCCGCCAGCCTGCACGACCCGATCAAGCAAGACGCGGTGATTCTCAACAAGGGCAAGGACAACCCGGCCGCCAAGGCACTGGTTGACTACCTCAAGGGGCCGAAAGCGGCAGCTGTCATCAAGTCCTACGGTTACGAAGTCTAAATGTCGCTATCGAGTGCCGATTTTTCCGCCATCTGGCTGACCCTGAAACTGGCGTCCCTGACGACCGTCATCCTGCTGATTGTCGGCACTCCGATTGCGCTATGGCTGTCGCGCACCCGCTCCTGGTTGCGCGGCCCGGTCGGGGCGATAGTCGCCCTGCCCCTAGTGCTGCCACCGACGGTGATTGGTTTCTATCTGTTGCTGGCGCTCGGCCCTCACGGGTTCCTGGGCCAGCTCACCCAGTCACTCGGCCTTGGCACCCTCACGTTCAGCTTTGCGGGGCTGGTCATCGGTTCGGTGTTGTATTCGATGCCGTTCGTGGTCCAGCCGCTGCAAAACGCTTTTTCCGCGATTGGCACGCGCCCGCTCGAAGTGGCCGCGACCTTGCGGGCCAATCCCTGGGACACCTTTTTCAGCGTGACCCTGCCCTTGGCCCGCCCCGGCTTCATTACCGCGGCCATTCTCGGCTTCGCCCACACCGTTGGCGAGTTCGGCGTAGTGTTGATGATCGGCGGCAACATCCCTGAGAAGACCCGCGTGGTCTCGGTGCAGATCTACGATCACGTCGAAGCCATGGAATATGCCCAGGCCCACTGGCTGGCCGGGGCGATGCTGGTGTTCTCGTTTGTCGTCTTGCTGGCGCTGTATTCCAGCCGTAAAACCAAAGCGGGTTGGAGCTGATCGATGATTCAAATGCGTCTGAACCTGCGTTATTCGGGCTTCGCCCTGGACGTCGATCTGCAACTGCCGGGCCGTGGCGTCACGGCGCTTTACGGCCACTCCGGCTCGGGCAAGACCACTTGCCTGCGCTGCATCGCCGGCCTGGAACGGGCCGATCAAGGCTATATCCAGGTCAACGATGAAGTCTGGCAAGACAGCGACAACCGGATCTTCGTCGCGCCGCACAAACGCGCACTGGGCTACGTGTTCCAGGAAGCCAGCCTGTTTCCGCATCTGTCGGTGCTGGCCAATCTGGAATTCGGCCTCAAGCGCATTCCCAAGCCGCAGCGTCGGGTCGACATGGCCCACGCCACCGAGTTGCTGGGCATCGGCCATTTGCTGGACCGGCACCCACAACACCTTTCGGGCGGTGAGCGGCAGCGTGTCGGCATCGCCCGCGCCTTGCTCACCAGCCCGAAACTGCTGTTGATGGATGAGCCCCTGGCGGCGCTGGATGCCCAACGCAAAAGTGAAATTCTTCCCTACTTGCAGCGCCTGCACGATGAACTCGACATCCCGGTGCTGTACGTCAGCCACTCCCAGGATGAGGTCGCGCGGCTGGCCGACCATATCGTGTTGCTCAGCAACGGCAAGGCACTGGCCAGCGGCCCGATCGGCCAGACCCTGGCACGCCTCGACTTGCCGCTGGCAATGGGGGATGACGCCGGGGTGGTGATCGAAGGTCGCGTCAGCGCCTATGACGCCGGCTATCAATTGCTCAGCCTGCAACTGCCCGACACCGCCCTCGACATTCGTGTGCCGCATACGCCAATGGACGTGGGCCAGGCACTGCGCTGCAAGGTCCAGGCCCGGGATGTGAGCCTGAGCCTGGACAATGTCGGGCATAGCAGCATTCTCAATCGCCTGCCGGTCACCGTGGTCAGTGAAATGAACGCCGACAACGCCGCCCACGTACTGATTCGCCTGGACGCTGCGGGCACGCCGCTGCTGGCGCGGATCACGCGTTATTCCCGTGATCAACTGAACGTCCATCCTGGCCAGCAACTCTGGGCGCAAATAAAAGCGGTCGCGGTGCTGGCGTAGATCCGAAGGCCCTACTGCACCGGACAGAGGTCAGCGCCTGAACCGACGAATTGACCTGCCTATTTTTTGCACGATCAGCAATGGCTTCTATAGTTGAACTGAACCCGAATCCGCTGCGGAGACGCCATGGAAGACATTTTCGTCGTGAAGCGTTGCAACAAGATCATCATTCATGGCCGCCGCGAGGGTGAATATGACCACCTGCCACCGGATGCCGAGGTCTGGTACCGCATCGCCGATACCCGCACCCAAGGCTTCATCGGAGATGGCTACGATATTGAAGAAGACGCCGTGCGTGTTTGCCGTCAGTTGAACGCGAAATCACAAGTGACAGCCCGACAAAGTTGAGAAGTGTCAGCATTTTTTAACGGGTCTATACTGAAAAGGCTGAAGGACCAGTAACCCTTTCGGCAGAAAGCTCGCTCCCGGCGGGCTTTTTGCTGCCACACCAGGTTTCTTGAACGGAGGTGCCTCCCATGTCCGAAAAAGAGTCCATCACCACCCTGCTCACCTTGCTGGACTCCCGTCAGGCGCGCCTGGCCGCAGCCTGCAAGGAAATCGCCGACTGGGTCGATCATCAAGGCGGGCACCCCACCGCCCTCAGAATTCGTGATCGCCTGAACGACATCGAAAAGGACACGCCGCTGATCCGGCACACGCTGTCGTCTCTCCAGCCTGTCGACCGGCCTCTGCCTCGGTTCAGATGATCCGTCACGGATTCGCGGTGCGAGGACAGGCCCGATTCGGGCAGCATGATCGGTGACACTGACGTCTCCGAACCTTTGGCTGCCTGCTGGATTTCCATCCCTTCTCTCAACCCGGCCTGGCGTCGGGATTTTTTGTTGCGCAAAACCAATCGAACGTCACCGCTTACGTGAAGTCAACCAGTCACATGTCACGAAGGAGACGTTACTTGTCGACGCCCTTGCGCGCCGGCTCCATGACCTCGCGCAGGGACATGCGTTTGAACGCCTCGACCAGTGCGCGCCCTTCCTCTGGCGCACAAGTAACCGCCAGGCGCATGGTCGCCTCGCCCAGGTGCCAGATCAAAAACGCGGACTCCTCGACCTGTTGTTTGTCGCAATCGGGATACACGCGAAGCATGGCCTGGGACAGCAGCGCTCCGGCAACCCGACTCTCCTCCAGTTCCAGCTGCAACAGCTGCTTGTCGGCCTGCATGCCGGACCAGATGTCACGCATCACCGGTGTCGCCATCACGATCTCGTAATACAGATCGAGCAACTGCGAATAGGCGGCCTGCAAACTCCGGGCATCCTCGACGGCCTCCATTGCCTCTGCAATGCAACGACGGCTCTCCGCGTTGTAGCGCTCGGCCAGCGTACGGATCACGGAACTCTTGTCGGGGAAATACTGATAAAGGGAACCGATCGAAATCCCGGAGCGCTCGGCGATTTCACTCATCTTGAGTTGGTCGCTGCCCTTGCCCGCGATCAATTGAGTGGCCATGGCCAGAATCCGCTCCTGACGATCGCGGCTGCGCTGTTGCGTGGGATTGCGTCGAACCGCTTCTGCAGCAGGCTGTTCGAGGGTTTCAGAGGTTTTTTTGCGCACGAGTGAATTCCCGATCAAAAACGTGACATGTACTCACCTTAGCATCGCCACTCCCTACGCCCAACAGCAGATGCCACACGTCGGGGAATTCGATCTGATGGGTTGACGGCAAAACATGAGTATCTATCATCTTTTAAACATGAGCATCACTCACATTAACCGATGGAGATGAACGCGATGAAAGCTGCCCAACCAATCACGCTGGTCCTCGGCGCCACCGGCAAAACCGGACGGCGCATCACACAACGGCTCGAAGCGGCCGGCCTGCCCGTTCGCCGGGGTTCCCGCGACGCCAATTCACCCTTCGACTGGGAGGATCGATCAACCTGGGACGCCGTGATCGATGGCGTTCATTGCGTCTACATTTCCTTTCAACCGGATCTCGCCGTTCCGGGCGCCCTTGAAACCATCCAGGCGTTCACCGACCTGGCGGTGAAAAGCGGCGTCCGCAAACTGGTCTTGTTATCCGGGCGTGGCGAAGTTGAAGCGGAACAGGCCGAACGCGTCGTACAGGACAGCGGGATTGACTGGACGATTCTGCGGGCCAGTTGGTTCTGCCAGAACTTCAGCGAGGCACACTTTCTTGAACCCATTCTGCAAGGTGAACTTGCACTCCCCGTCGGCCAGGTCGCCGAGCCCTTTGTCGATGCAGAAGACATCGCCGAGTGTGCCGTCGCTGCACTGACTCAACCCAGGCACACCGGCCAGCTCTATGAACTGACCGGCCCTCGGGCGTTGACCTTTGCTCAAGCCGTGACCGAGATTGCCCGCTCCACCGGTCGCAACATCGAATTCGTGGCCGTACCGCCGGACGCCTATCGACAGGCAATGGAACAGGAACAACTTCCCCCGGCGTTGATCGATCTGGTGTTGTATCTCTTCACGACCGTACTGGACGGTCGCAACACACCCGTGGCCGATGGCGTACAGCGGGCACTGGGACGCCCGGCGCGCGACTTTGGCGACTACGTACAACGCACTGCCGCTACGGGCATCTGGGGCAATGGCAGTCCGACGTAAAGCAGTGGCGGGAACCCGCTTCGTCGACTAGGGTTTTTGGCGTATCGAAGTGCGGCGCCTTTATTGGCAGGAGCCTGATTAAGGAGGAACCCATGTCACTCAATCGTAGTGCTGAACAAACCTACCGCCAGTGGTCGACCCCGATCCTGTTGGAACTCAAGGAGCGAGAACATCAGATGAACCCGTCAGACCGCCAGGCATTGGAAAACGTACTGCTGGAAAGAAGGCTGATCGATATTGGCAATCCGGCCGGCAGCGATCGCCGCAAGGCAGACCCAGCGCCCTGAAAAGCATCAGGCAACCACTTTCAAGATAGAAATAATGGAACAGAAACAAACAAGGGCTTGCATCCTCTTCCGCTTGCAAGCCCTTGATCTTCGATAACACCGCGCTAGAACCACCCGCTACGATCATCATCCAGTTCCTGGCGACACTGCTTGAGCTGGGCGCTGTAAATCTCTGACTGCTTTTGCACTTTCTGGGCAACCTGCATCAACCACGGTTTACTGCGATAGGTATCGCGGCTGAAGCCCCCTCGCCCCTCGTGATAAGCCAGATACTGATTGTAGGTGTCCCATTTGGAGATTCCGAGCTGTCGCTGGGTGCCAGTGGTGTACCAACCGATAAACATGATCGCGTCGTCGAAGCTGTCACGCGAACCGCCGTTGCCCGTATTGTCCCGGTACTCACCCCACACCGGGTCTTGAGCCTGCGCATAACCGTAGGCCGAACTGACTCGCCCCCAGGGGATCACCCAGAGCAGGTAGTCACGAGGCGGCAATGCGTCCGCCACGTAGCTGCTTTCCTGCTTCATGATCGCCATGGCCACATGCAGAGGGGTCCCATATTCGCTCTGCATTTGCAGCGAGTCCTCATACCAGTCGGGATACTCACGGTAGATACTGCAGAGATTGCCTTGATCTTTTGGTGGCGTAGTCGTGCAACCGGTCAAAAACATAAACAACAAAGCCAACAGCAAAACTTGTCCTTGTTTCATTCATTACCCTCAAAAATAAGGGCATAGGTACCCTCCGTTTACTGCAAGGAGCCTGATTCATCCAGGTGCAAGCAAAAACGTCAGAAGACATCCAGCTTGACCGCGTCACCCTTATCGAGAGGCTTCTTTGTAAGTCCCTATTGCACAGCGACCTGACGCAAACCCCGCTCTCTGATTGAATGCTCACACGTTGGCGTGAGACCAGAGGGGCTATTCCGGGTTTCGATCTAGAGCATTTTCTCCAGGCCGATCTTGTCGCTGAGCCATGCTTTGAAACTGCGCCATGTGCCGCCGGGCTCCTTGCGCAAGATATGCAGGCGATCGTCGTCCTCGGTGAGCCAGACGACTTCGCCGTTTTCCAGTCGGGCCTGGTAACTCATGGCCGGCGCCATGCCCTCAAGCGCCAACTGCCGCACTTGGCCGGCCAGTTCGGGACTATCGACCAGCACTCCGACTTCAGTGTTCCAGAACACTGAACGCGGGTCGAAATTGAATGAGCCGATGAACACTTTCTGCTTGTCCAGGATCATGGCCTTGGTGTGTAGGCTGGAGTCCGAGCCACCACTGAAACCAAACGAAGAACTGCGGCCGGGATCGTCCGGCTGGCGCCGCAGCTCATAGAGTTTCACCCCATGTTCGAGCAGAGTCTTGCGATACGGTGCATAGCCGCCATGCACCGCCGGCACATCGGTGGCTTCCAGTGAGTTGGTCAGCAGACGCACATCAACGCCGGCATCGGCACGACCCAGGAGATAGTCCATCCCCGGCTTTTGCGGGACGAAATAGGCTGAGATCATGATCAGCTCGTTATTGACGCCATCGAGTTCAGGCCGCAACTGCGTGGCCATCAGTAACGCGCGGGCCGGTTCGCCGTCGGCCAGGACCTTGCTCGGAGCGTCCCACATTGCCTTGTTATGGGCCCAGATCAGCTGATTGCGCCAGGTCTCGAACTGCGGTTGAGTCTGGTAGGTCATGAGATGGTTGTACAACACCTTGCTCTCGATACGTGAGGCCTGGAGCGATTGCTCAAGGCGTTGACGGCTCTCGAGCAAGTCTTGTGCTGTCGGCTTGTTGAGCAGGAAGTCACTGATCGGCTGGCTCAAGGCGCTGTTCCAGTACTGATCGAAACTGTGCCCCAACTGCTCGGCGACCGGGCCGATGCACAGCAGGTCCATGTCGGTGAAGTTCAGATCCGGCTTGGCGTCGAAATATTCATCCCCCAGGTTGCGTCCGCCGACGATGGCTGCGCTGTTGTCGGCCAGCCACAGTTTGTTGTGCATGCGTCGGTGTTGTTGGGAAAGATCAAGCAGACGGCCCATGGTTCGGGTGACCACGGTGCTGCGCCCCAGATGCAAAGGGTTGAACACACGGATATGGATGTTCGGGTGTACGGCCAGGGTAGCGATGACTTCTTCCTGGCCGTCGCTGGCCGTGTCATCGAGCAAGATGCGTATCCGGACGCCGCGATCGGCAGCCAGCAACATTTCGCGCACCAGTGCCCGGGTGCTGAGACCGTTATGCACGATGTAGTACTGCAGATCGACGGATTTTTGCGCATTGCGGATCAACTCGGCGCGCGCCCGGAATGCTTCACTGCTGTTGGGCAGCAAGCGAAAACCCGAGCGCCCCTCATACGCGGCGGCCTGAGCCTGGATCGAGCGCCCGAAAGCCGAATCGCCGGCGGGTATCGCCTCGCTGAAGTCGTGGGGCAAACGCGTGGTCGCGCAGCCAACGAGCAGCAGCGCGAACAGCATGGCGCAGAGGAACCGGGACATGGGCAAGGACTGCTCCTCAACCTCGACGGGTGTAGTTTTGCACTCGGCATCCAGCCAGTACTGGCTGCCGAGAACATGCAGCCCTCGATAATCCGCACGACTTATTCCAGTAAAGCCCCTTTTGAAGCAGCGTGTCGAAATTTTCCGGCAGCTGCGCCCGGAGCATGAAACCGCCCCGGTGCCTCGTCGCGCTACTGATCCGGCGGCAGATTCGCTACTATGTTTACCCGCCTTTCCTGTCTGCGGATTTCTTCATTCTGGAGCCCGAATGCCTAGTCAAAAGGACATCGCCGCCGAAAGCGGCGCACCGATGATCCCTGAACAGCGCCGTGAATTGATGCTGCGACAGTTGCGCAAGCATCAGGTGCTGAGCGTTCATCAATTGATGGAAATGTTCGACTGCTCGCACATGACCATACGCCGCGACATCGCGTTGCTGGAGCAGGAAGGTCGTGCTTACTCGGTAACGGGTGGGGTGCGGATCGCCAGCCAGCTGCACAGTGAGCCCAGCCATCAGATCAAGGCGGTGGTCGAGTTGCCGCAGAAGCAGGCCATGGCCAGGCTCGCTGCCCGGCTACTGCATGCCGACATGACGATTTACCTGGACGCGGGAACCAGCACGCTGGAAATCGTCCCCTATATCAAGGCGCTGTCCGGCATGACCGTGGTGACCAATGACTTCGGCATTGTCCAGGCACTGATCGAAGCCCCCCATGTCACGGTGATTCATACCGGCGGGCAGCTGGATCACTCCAATCAATCCTGCGTGGGCGGCCTGGCGGTTGCCACCTTGCGTCAGGTCGTCACCGACATCGCGTTCATATCGACCAGTTCATGGGATTTGCGTCGCGGCCTCACCACGCCTTCGGCGCTGAAGGTGGAGGTCAAGCAAGCCGCGATGCAATCGGCTTCGCAAGTGGTGCTGGTGGCCAGCAGTTCGAAATACGGCACGTTCAGCATGTACAGGATTGCCGGACTCGAGCAGTTCGACATCATTCTCAGTGACGACGCATTGACCCCTGCGGCGGCCGATGGCATCCGCAAGCAGGGTGTCGAGCTATTGTTGCCGGCTGACAATACACCGGCATGAAACGACGGGCTCCTGCATCGTGGAGCCCATCGCCACCCTCCTCTATAGCGCCCGCGCTTTCCAGTCGCGCAACCACTTCAAGCCGGCAGACGTATTGCCTCGCGGCCGATATTCACACCCTACCCAGCCGTCATAACCCAATTGGTCGATCAGCTCGAACAGATAGGGATAATTGACTTCCCCCAAGTCCGGTTCATGCCGATCCGGCACGCCCGCGATCTGGATATGGCCGATACCATCGAAGTCGCGACGCAGTTTAGTCGCCAGGTCGCCCTCGACGATTTGGCAGTGGTAGCAGTCAAACTGAACCTTCAGATTGCTGGCGCCCACTTCCTTGCAGATAGCCTGGGCCTGATCCTGGCGGTTGAGGAAAAAGCCTGGCATGTCTCGCGTATTGATCGGTTCGAGCAATACGGTGACGCCCGCCTTGGCCGCCTGGGCGGTGGCGTAGGCGAGGTTCTCCAGGTACACGCCGTGATGCCGCGGGCGATCGCTTTCCGACGGCAACAACCCGGCCATCACATGGATGCGTGAGTTGCCCAATACGCTGGCGTAATCCAGGGCACGATCAAAACCGCTACGAAATTCACTCTCCCGGCCCGGCAACGACACCGTGCCCCGCTCCCCCGCAGCCCAATCACCGGGCGGCGCGTTGAACAGTGCCTGCACCAGGCCGTTGTCGCTCAAGCGTTGCTTGAGTTCTTCAGCGCTGTAGTCGTAGGGAAACAGATACTCCACCGCTTCGAAGCCGTCAGCGGCAGCGGCGGCGAAGCGATCCAGAAACTCATGTTCCGGGTAGAGCATGCTGAGGTTGGCTGCAAAACGAGGCATGGTAGCTCCTGAGATAAAGGGTTAGACAAAGGGCCAGATCAGCAGGGTAATACAGAAACCCAAGGTGCCGAGCAAGGTGGTCATCACCGTCCAGGTGCGCAGACCGTCGGCCACGTTCAGGCCTGACAGCTTGGTGAAGATCCAGTAACCGGCGTCATTGATATGGGACATGGCCAACCCGCCACCGCCCATGGCCAGACACAGCAGGGCCATGTGGTTCGGGGTGAGATCGAGGGTCGCAATCAGCGGGCTGATGATGCCGGCAGTGGTCACCAGCGCCACCGTGGTCGAGCCCTGCACCGCGCGCAACAGCATGGTCAGCAGAAAGCCCAGGGCCAGCACCGGCAGACCGGTGGTGCGCAGCATATCGGAGACCACGGCGCCGATTCCGGTATCCACCAGCACCTTGCCGAACACGCCACCGGCACCGGCAATCAGGATCACCATTGCGACACCAGGCAAGGCCGAACCGATCACGTCTGATACCTGAGTGCGGCTCCAGCCCCGACGCGAACCCAGCAACCAGGCACACAGCAAGGTGTCGATCAGCAGTGCTACCAGCGGCGCACCGAGCACGGTCATGATGCCGCGCAGAGTCGATTCGGCAGGCAGCAACGAGGTAGACAGAGTCCCCAGAAGAATCAGAATGATCGGCAGCAGGATCAGGCTGACGATCAGGCCAAACCCTGGTGCCGGTGCCGGCGGCAATTTGGAAACGATGCTGCTGGTCGACTCTTCCAGGCCCATGTGGGATACGGCTTCAGCCGCTCGCTCAGCGCTTATGTCGTTGCCATTGGACCAGGCAGCCAGATCCTCGTTGGTGACATGCGGGCCATAGACCTCGGCACGAATATCGTCGGTCATCGGGTACGCCCGACGGGTCATGCGCCCGGCCACGCGGTAGCCGACATAGCAAAGGAACGCGGTGATCGGCAACCCGAACATCAGCACGCGGCCCAGGTCCGCGCCCAATTGGCTGGCAGCGGCCACTGCGCCCGGGTGTGGCGGCAGAAAGGCGTGTACGGTCAACAACGCAGCACACATCGGCAACGCAAACACCAACAGCGGCTTGCGCGCACGCCGGGCAATGCCATAGGCCAGCGGCATGAGGATGATCACGCCGACCTCGAAGAATACCGGCACCCCGACCATGAAGCCGGCAATCGTCAACGCCAGGGGCGTACGCCGGTTGCCGAAACGGGTGATCAGCGTCTTGGCCAGCGCCTCGGCACCGCCGGAAAGCTCGATGATCCGCCCGATCATCGCGCCCAGGGCAATGATGATTGCGATATGACCCAGGGTCTTGCCCATGCCGCCTTCAATGGTGGCAACCAGATCGGCCGGTTTCACCCCGGCCACCAGCGCCACCAGAATGCTCACCAGCATCAAGGCCACGAAGGGCTGGAACTTGTACTTGAGCACCAGGAACAACAACAGCGCGATGCCTGCCCCGGCGGTAATCATCAGGATTAACGGGCTCATTTCACAAACCCTCCACGCCGGGCAAATGAAAGGGTACTGCCACTGGATCTGAACATGCCGCAGTGAAGGTGAGTCATGCTTGGATTTCCTGTTGTTATTGTTTTTTTAAGGCAAGCCGGGGCCGTCGAGAGTCGCTGTGCGTCTCCCGGGCAGAGCCTGCATTATTGATCTGTCGTGCTAAGGCAGCGCCTTACCAGTGCGCACCAAAGGTTGCTCGCAGTTCGTCCAGTGCCACCTGATCGAGCGGTTCAGGCTTGGGATTGCTCATCAGCCAGAGCCGAGCGGTTTCCTCGAGTTCTTCCAGGGCGTAGCTGGCCCTGGAGACCGAACTCTCCCAGACCACCGGACCCAGCCGTTCGAGCATCACGCCGCGAACGCTATTGGCCAGCAGCGCGACCTGTTCGGCCACCTTCGGCGAACCGGGTCGCTGGTAGGCAATCAACGGGATATGCCCGACTTTCATGACTTGATACGGCGTCAGCGGCGGCAGAATGTCGTTCGCCTGCCAGACACCGGCCAACGTCAACGCCACCAGATGGGTGGAATGGGTATGCACCACACCACCGACATTCGGGTTGCGGTCGTAGACCTGGCGATGCAACGCCAGGGTCTTTGAAGGCTTGTCACCGGACACCCATTCACCCGCCAGATTGACCTTGGCGATGGTTGCCGGATCGAGACGTCCGAGGCAGACATCCGTCGGCGTGATCAACCAGCCGTCGTCCAGGCGCGCGCTGATATTGCCGGCGCTGCCGACGGTATAACCGCGCTCATAAAGGCTGCGGCCAACCTCACAGATTTCTTCGCGCAGGGCGTTCTCGTTGCTCATTGCGCAGCTCATTGTGCACCCCCGGCCTGGGCGAGTTGGTTCAAGGCTTTACTGAAGAAATCCCGGCCACCGAAGTTGCCCGATTTGAGTGCCAGCGCCAAAGGTTCCTCGGTACTGCTGACGGTCGCCGGTACACCCGGATCAATCTGCGCGCCGATCTGTAGCAACTGCACACCCAACGCCTGGACCACAGCACCCGAGGTTTCTCCGCCGGCGATCACGAAGCGGCGCACACCGGTCTGGCGCAGGCCCTGTGCAATTTCGCCGAAGGCGTTTTCCACCAGGCTACCGGCCTGCTCGACACCTAGTTGCTGTTGCACCAACTTGACCTCTTCCGGCGAGCTGGTGGCGTAGATCAATACGGTTTGCTCGTTATCACGGGCGAAGGCCAAGGCTTGCGCCACCACCGGTTCCCCCGCCGCCAAGGCCAACGGATCAATCCGCAAAGCTGGCCGACCGGCTTCGAGCCAGGCAGCCACTTGTCCATTGGTGGCGATCGAAGCACTACCGGCCAACACCACTTCCCCACCGGACACCGCCGGAAGTTTCGAGGCATCAAGGTCGCGCAGCTTGCCGGCACGACGGAAATTTTCCGGCAGGCCCAGGGCCAGCCCCGAACCACCCGTCAACAGCGGCAGATCGGCGCAGGCCGTACCGAGGGTGTACAGATCGCTGTCCGACAAGGCATCAGCGATGGCCATGCCGACACCTTGAGCCCTCAGCTCGGCGATTCGCGCCCGCACCTGCTCAGCGCCACGGGCAATCGTGTCGTAGCGCAACAGGCCGATATTCAGACGGGTCTGCGATTGCAGCACGCGCACCAGATTGGCATCGGTCATTGGCGTCAGCGGATGGTTCTGCATGCCCGACTCGCTGAGCAGTTGATCCTGCACAAACAGATGGCCGCGAAAGATCGTCCGGCCATTTTCCGGGAACGCCGGGCACGCAAGGGTAAAGTCGCTACCCAGTGCGGCCAGCAGCGCTTCGCTGACCTGGCCGATATTGCCGGCCGCGGTGGAGTCGAACGTCGAGCAATACTTGAAAAAAATCTGTTCGCAACCTTGCTCGCGCAACCAGGCCAGCGCGGCGAGGGACTGCTCGACTGCTTCGGCGACCGGCGTGGTACGCGACTTCAGGGCAATGACGATCGCATCGGCATCAAGCCCGGCAGCCACTTCCGCGCTCGGGATGCCAATGCTTTGCACGGTGCGCATACCGCCGCGTACCAGCATGTTGGCCAGGTCCGTGGCGCCGGTGAAATCGTCGGCGATGCAGCCCAGCAGCGGGCGTGCGGTGGAGGTAGTCATGGGGTGTTCCTCAAACAGGCTCAGGCTTGGCAGTCGGCAATTCGATGCCCGGGAAAATCTTGATTACCGCCGAGTCGTCCTCGCGGCCGAAACCGGCACTGGATGCCTGCATGAACATCTGGTGAGCGGTGGCCGACAGCGGCAGCGGGAATTTGCTGGCCCGGGCGGTATCCAGCACCAGGCCCAGGTCCTTGACGAAAATATCCACGGCAGACAACGGCGTGTAGTCCGCCTTGAGAATGTGCGGCACGCGGTTTTCGAACATCCAGGAATTACCCGCGCTATGGGTGATCACCTCATACAGCGCATCGGCATCGACCCCTTCACGCAGGCCCAGCGCCATGGCTTCGGCAGAAGCGGCAATATGCACCCCGGCGAGAAGCTGGTTGATGATCTTGACCTTCGAACCCAGTCCATGGACGTCACCCAGGCGATACACCTTGCCGGCCATGCCAGCCAGGATCGCCTCAGCCTTGGCGTAGGCGTCGACCGGGCCCGAAGTCATCATGGTCATTTCGCCAGCGGCAGCCTTGGCCGCGCCACCGGAAATCGGTGCATCCAGATACAGCAGGCCCAGCGCGGCCAGACGCTGGCCAAGATCCACGGCGTAAGTCGGAGCGACTGTGGCGCAGCCGATCACCAAGCTGCCCGGCCGCAGAGAGGCCACGGCACCGCCCTCACCAAACAATACGGTCTCGGTCTGCTCGGCGTTGACCACCACGGTAATGATCACGTCACACTCAGCGGCCATGTGCGACGGTGACAGGCAAGCCACACCGCCCTCCCCGGCGAACTGTTCTGTTACGGCAGTGCGCACATCACAGGCATGCACATTAAAACCGCTGCGCAACAACGAGCGGGCAATGCCCAGCCCCATCGCGCCCAGACCGACTACACCGACATTCTTGTTATTCATGGGGGTACTCCAGTGGAAAGCAGCGACTGCCGCCCGCGAGGCGCAGGCGTTGGCCGCGTTGTGAATAGGGCTAGACAGAATCAGCACCGTGCGGACCAACCAGCCGAGGGACGCTGTGATTCAGGACGTGAGTCGGGATCTCATTGAACATCAAGGCCATCCTGTTTTTGTCGTGTTATCAGGTTGTCATACCGGCTGGTGCAGATCATCTACCAGTGATCTGATTATGTGAAGTATTTTTTATTCATAACATTTTTTAACACCGCTATCGCCGCGCAGGAACGAGATGCGGCCTTCCTACGGATTACAAGGGGCCAAAAGCAGTCGGGCCGCAAAGAGTGGCTCGTCTTGAGTGATGTGAGACTGGTTCGAAAGGCTGGGAACAGGATTGGATCGACGCGCTTGGGGGTCTTGGAATCGGGCAGCCGATGACCACCGGCGTGCTCAGGAATAGATTTGATGACGTGAGGGAGGCAGCCGGTAGCGAATTACGGAAAGGATTTTTTGATTGCGGAAAAAACTAAGGGCCTACATGAGGTATCTCACGCAAGCCCTTGATATTCATGGTGCCCGAAGCCGGAATCGAACCGGCACGCCCTTACGAGCGGGGGATTTTAAGTCCCATGCGTCTACCAGTTTCGCCATTCGGGCGGTAGCGCGGTGAAGCGTCCAGGTTTTGCCAGATAACGATCCGGCAGTTCTGACGCTTGTGCAGCAGAGGTGGAAATATATACATCCCGCCCCGGTGAAGCAAGTTCGCAAATACCCTTTTCAAGACTAAATCTTGCAGGCTACTGCAAATAAAAAAGCTCCGTAAATCATAGATCTACGGAGCTTGTTTATTAGTGGAGGCCGAGGTCGGAATCGAACCGGCGTAGGCGGATTTGCAATCCGCTGCATAACCATTTTGCTACTCGGCCTCAAAACATTTGCTGTCAGTAGCGCGACATCAAATGCGTACAAACTTGGAGCGGGAAACGAGACTCGAACTCGCGACCCCGACCTTGGCAAGGTCGTGCTCTACCAACTGAGCTATTCCCGCGTCTTGGTGTGGCGCATTCTATAGAATCCAGAAGCCCCGTCAACCCTTTGATTCAAAAAAGTTTTATTTCTTTTCAACGTCGGTCTTCAGATGTGGCCAGGCAGCCCGCAGGTACTGGACCATCGACCACAAAGTCAGGCCAGCCGACACCATCAGCAAGGTGTAGCCCAGCAAGACCCAGAAACTGAAATCCTTGGGATTGGCCAGCAGGATCACCAGCGCCAGCATTTGCGCGGCGGTTTTCCATTTGCCCAGGTTCGACACGGCAACGTGGGCACGAGCGCCCAGTTCGGCCATCCATTCGCGCAGTGCCGAGACGACAATCTCGCGACCGATGATCACGGCAGCCGGCAGCGTGAGCCACAGGTTTCCGTGTTCCTGCACCAACAGGACCAATGCAACCGCAACCATCAGCTTGTCGGCAACCGGATCGAGAAAAGCCCCGAACGGTGTGCTTTGTTCCAGACGGCGGGCCAGGTACCCGTCCAGCCAGTCGGTCGCGGCAGCGAATGCGAAGACCGAGGCGGAGGCCAGGTAACTCCATTGGTAAGGCAGGTAGAACAGCAAAATGAAGATCGGTATGAGCAGAACGCGTAGAACGGTAATCAGATTAGGGATATTCATCGGCACAACTGGCTACGAGGTGAGGGGGCATTCTACTCGCTGTGCAGATTTGCATAAATCAACTCTGCGAGCTTTTTACTGATCCCGGGGGCTTTGGCAATTTCTTCGATGCTTGCACGAGACAGCTCCTGCAATCCACCAAAATGTTTCAACAAATCACGCCGACGTGTGGGTCCGACGCCGGCGACGCCTTCCAGTGTAGACGTCCGACGGGTTTTTCCACGTCGGGCGCGGTGCCCGGTAATGGCAAACCGGTGGGCTTCGTCGCGAATCTGCTGGATCAGGTGCAGCGCGGGAGAATCGCCGCGCAAGGTGAACTCATGTGCAGCGTCGTTCAGGTACAGGGTTTCGAAACCGGCCTTGCGTGTCGCGCCTTTCGCCACGCCCAACAGAATCAGGTCAGGCACGGCCAATTCATCGAGCACATCGCGGGCCATGGACAACTGACCCTTGCCGCCATCCACCAACAGGATATCCGGCAGCTTGCCCTCCCCGTCCTTCAGTTTGCTGAAGCGCCGGGTCAGCGCCTGATGCATCGCCGCGTAGTCATCGCCGGGCGTAACGCCCTCGATGTTGTACCGGCGGTAATCGGCCTTGATCGGGCCTTCGGGGCCGAAGACCACGCAGGACGCCACCGTCGCCTCGCCGCTGGAGTGACTGATGTCGTAGCACTCAAGTCGCTGTGGAGGCTCATCCAGCTTCAGCACCTCGGCCAGCGCATCGAAGCGCGCCGTAATGTGCTGACGATTCGCCAGGCGCGCACTCAGTGCCTGCTCGGCATTGGTCACCGCCAATTGCTGCCAGCGCGCCCGCGTACCCCGCACGCGATGGCTGATGGTCAGTTCACGACCGCGCAGCTCGTCGATGGCGGCGATCAGTGTGGGAAAGTCATCGTGGACCACATTGACGATCAGCTCGCTGGGCAAGTCGCGTTCAGGACTGCTGATGAAGTACTGGCCGAGAAACGCGGCCATGACTTCGCTAACGTCTTCTTCAATACCGACTTGAGGGAAGAAGTTCTTGCTTCCCAGTACCCGCCCGCCCCGCACGCTGATCAAGTGAACACAGGCGCCGCCCGGGTTGACGAAGGCGGCAATCACATCGACGTCCCCGGTCCCGCCTTCCATGCTCTGTTGATCCTGAACCCGCCGCAGTAACGCAATCTGGTCCCGCAACTCGGCTGCTCGTTCGAATTCGAGATTGATCGCCGCCTCTTCCATCCCGGCGGACAATTCGTCAGTCAGTGCATTGCTGCGCCCTTCAAGAAACATCACCGAATGGCGCACATCTTCGGCATACACCTGAGGCTCCACCAGCCCGACGCAGGGCGCCTTGCAGCGTTTGATCTGGTATTGCAGGCAAGGACGCGTGCGGTTCTTGTAATAACTGTCTTCGCATTGGCGAACGAAAAACGTCTTTTGCAGCAGGCTCAGGCTTTCGCGGATCGCACCGGCGCTCGGGTAAGGTCCGAAGTACTTGCCCTTGGCCTTTTTCGCACCGCGATGAATGCTCAGTCGCGGAAACTCTCCGTCGGAGAGAAAGACGTAGGGGTAGGATTTATCGTCGCGCAGCAGGATGTTGTAGGGCGGGCGCCATTCCTTGATCAGCGTCTGCTCAAGCAGCAAGGCTTCCGTTTCGTTGGCGGTGATCGTCGTTTCGATCTGGGCGATTCGCGCTACCAGTGCGGCGGTCTTGGGGGCAAGCCCGGTCTTGCGAAAGTAACTCGACAGGCGATTCTTGAGGTTCTTCGCCTTGCCGACGTAGAGCAACCGCGCTTCGCTGTCGAACATGCGGTACACGCCTGGGCGCCCGCTAACGGTCGACAGAAAGGCGCTCGGATCAAAGGTGTCGTTCATTTTCAGAGGCTGGCATCGACCATGCCATGACGAACCGCCAACAGCGTCAACTCGACATCACTGCTGATCGAAAGCTTTTCGAAGATGCGGTAACGGTAAGTGTTCACGGTTTTCGGGGACAGGCACAATTTGTCGGAAATGATCTGTACTTTCTGGCAGCCGACGATCATCAGCGCGATCTGGATTTCCCGCTCCGACAAGGCATCGAAAGGCGAATCGTTGGTGGGCTGGAAGGACTTGATCGCCAGTTGCTGGGCAATTTGCGGGCTGATGTAGCGTTGCCCGGCAAACACAAGGCGGATGGCCTGGACCATTTCCGGCAAACCTGCCCCCTTGGTCAGGTAGCCTGCCGCACCGGCCTGCAACAGCCGCGTAGGAAACGGGTCCTCTTCACACACGGTCACCGCGACGACCTTGATATCCGGATGACTGCGCAATAATTTGCGAGTGGCTTCAAGACCGCCGATACCCGGCATCTTGACGTCCATCAACACCACATCGGGTTTCAGCTCACGCGCCTTGATCAGGGATTCCTCACCCGATTCGGCCTGACCGACTACTTGCAGGCCATCGATGTCAGCCAGCATTCGTGTAATGCCTGTACGAACGAGATCATGGTCATCGACTACTAGCACCCTAATCAAGCAGACACCTCGCGATATGGTCTTATTGGGTTGCCAGACACCTTAGCAAAAAGCATCTGGCAGACCTAGCGGAAAGCGTCAGATTAAAAGTTTCAATTCATCTTGAAAGGCTTGTCGCAAGCGTGTTGCAGCGATCCAGCCCGGAGATATCCAGCTGCATCCTCAGGAAACACTCGTCCTTGCCCACCACCCTCAATCCCTTGCGCTCGTACAACGCTTGCGCCGGGTTGTTTTCGAAAACCGTCAGGCGCAATGCCGGGCGCCGCTCCTGGCGCGCCAGAGCCAATACCTGATCGATCGCCCAGGATCCAGCGCCCTGCCCACGAAACGCTTCGACGATATGCAATTCGCGGATATACAAGGCTCTGGCATCACGACTCAGGCTGACATAACCCAGCACTTTGTCGCCCGATGCAATCACACGGTTGTCCCGCCCGGCCCAGGCCACGTCAAACGCTTCGTCCTGCCACAACAGATCATGCTCGATGTAGTAGCGCAGCATGCCTTTACAGGTGAGTTCGCGGGCGAATTCGAGGTCATCCGGTGTTACCGGACGCCATTGGCGTTCCATCATTCCAGCTCCACGGCGAGGGTCAGTACCGTCATGGTGCGTCCTTGTGACGATGTATTTGTTGTTGGGGCGCAGAGTGTGTCACAACCTTCGGGGTACTCAAGCGATAGAAAGCGCCGTCGTTGGCCGATAGCATTTTCTGATTGAATCTGCGTACCGGCCTCTAGTAAGCTCGGCCTATCCATCGGAGACAGACCATGTTCAACACCCTCTTACAGCTTCGTACCGCCAGCGCCCTGCGCTCGGTTGCGGCTGCCCGGGTGAACGACGGTTGTGCTCCGGTCAGCTTTTATTTTGGGTATTGGTTTAGCCACTGGCGCGCCTGATACCCACACGGCGCCCACTTTAAACGGGTCGCCACCAGAGAATTCTCAACCCCCGGTCGGCCTCCCGACCGGGGGTTTTGTTTTTTCAGCCCCAACACTTTTAGCGACACACCAGACATTCAGAGGATTCAGAACATGAACTACGCCAATTATTACCGTTACGACAGTTTTACCGCCTGGCGATTTACCACCCTCCGCTCGGGACAGCCTGCCGCCTCCGATCGGTCACCCACAGGTGGCAAGCATACACACGCAGCCAATCCGGCCAATTGTCGAACACCCCAGTAGGGCCGAGCGCGCGGGCACGAACCCGCCACCAGCCCAGGAAGCCTTGAATATGAACTCGTCCGTCTCTGCACTGCCGCTGTCCACCTTGAGCCCTGCCAATGAAGCGCTGACCCTGCGCCTGCCCAGTTCATTGCAACTCAAACAGCAATTGCCCCTCAGCAACGCCCTGACCCGGCAAATCGCCGCCCACCGCCAGGCGGTTCGCGCGATCCTCAACGGTGAAGATTCCCGCCTGCTGGTCATCGTCGGCCCCTGCTCGATACACGATCCGAAGTCAGCCCTCGAATACGCCGGTAATCTTTCCCGCCTCGCTGGCGAAGTCAGCGACGAAATGCTGCTGGTGATGCGCGCCTACGTCGAAAAACCCCGTACCACGGTTGGCTGGAAAGGCCTGGCCTACGACCCGCACCTTGATGGCAGCGATGACATGGCCGCCGGCTTGACGCTGTCCCGCGAGCTGATGCGCGAAATGCTCCGCCTGGGCCTGCCCGTTGCCACTGAACTGCTGCAACCGATGGCGGCCGGCTACTTCGACGACCTGTTGAGCTGGGTAGCGATTGGCGCCCGGACCACGGAGTCGCAGATCCACCGGGAAATGGCCAGCGGCTTGGGGATGCCGGTCGGTTTCAAGAACGGGACAGACGGCGGTGTCGGTGTCGCCAGCGACGCCATGCGCTCCGCCGCCCATCCCCATCGCCATTTCGGTGTCGATAGCCAGGGACATCCGGCGATCATTCAAACCCCGGGTAATGCGGACACCCACCTGGTATTGCGCGGCGGCCATCGCGGGCCAAACTACGACAGCGCCAGCGTCGCCCAGGTGAACAGCGACCTGACCAGGCTCAGGATTCCGGCTCGAATCATGGTCGATTGCAGTCACGCCAACAGCGGCAAAGACCCGCTGCGCCAACCAGCCGTGTTCAAGGATGTACTTGAACAGCGCCTGCAAGGTGATCGTTCGCTGATCGGCATGATGATCGAGAGCCATTTGTTCGAGGGCTGCCAGCCATTGAGTTCGTCATTGAAATACGGTGTGTCGGTGACCGATGGTTGCCTCGGTTGGGCCGGAACAGAACAACTGTTGCTTGAGGCGGCAGCTCGGCTGCGAGCATAAAAAACGTCCGATAATCAGCATAATCCCTCCGGCCTTCATGGGAAGACTGGAGGGCAAATGGCAATCAATGCCCCATCAGGGACTGCACTTGAACCAGTGTCACCCCCGATTGCTGTAGGGTGCCGTCAAGGCGCTCGACAGAATAGGAAACACGGATCGCGGAGTCTCGATGTTCCCTCCAGAACGGGTAGGGAACGATGAACACCAACGGCTCGCCCGCGGTGTCCCTGGTTATTTCGCGGTCGTCATGGTGATTGAGTTTCTCCCCGTCGCACTCCAGGTAAATCCGTTCTCCTTTTTCAGCCCTGGCGTTTTCGATGACGACGGTCACGCCATCCTGCGCATCATGCAGATCCACCCAACCTTCGTCGGCTTCCAGCACAGCGGGTGCTCGCAGTGGTCGCCGCTCCAGGATGCCAATCATCAGTGCCGTTACTTCAGAATAACGAGGCCCCTGCCCTGCTTGCTTGACGCAATAGTCGACGGACACGGAGGAGCCCAGATTGAGCGCAATGCACTCCGGACTGACCCAAAACGACAGTTCGTCCCCCACAGCGAAGGACTCGACCTTGAGTGCATCACTGAAACTTGCTTCGGCCGAAACGCCCGCCCAGGTCAGTAACACCCAGTCGCCCGCCGCCATGCGCGCATAGGGTTTGATCGTAACGATCGCCCCTTCCTTCACCCGATCCGGATCAAGCGTTCTGCCCACAGCATCGTTCACCGTCGCTGGCAACAGGTCCGATTGCACATCTCCGACACTCAGTTGCAACCTTTGGGAATGCACGGGCCCGGATAATCGAGTACTCGTGAGTGAGTAACCGACTTCGAGTGAACCACCCTCAAGTGCCGCGATATATGCGCTACCTACGGCAAAGATCATGTCCTCGCCAACCCGGTCCTCACTGACAAAACGCGCCACCTGGTGATTGCAGGCAAGGCCATCGGCATCCAACCCAGCCCAACTCAACAGCAATTTGTCGCCGCAGGTCATGCCTGGATAAGGCTGGACCCTGATGACGGCTTTTTTGTCAGAGGGGTTCAGAACGCCGTTTTGCGCCTGCTCAAGCATGGGAGGTGGTAATGGTTGCTGCGCGAGATTCAAGGTGTCGGGTTCATAAACAGTCATGCATTCGCTCCATTCCCTGGAATAAACACCGGACAGGTGGCCGGTTCTGGACGGCTATTTAACCTCATGGCAAGCAGTCGTGATGTCGGCCTCTCACTCTGGCCCGCTCGGAAAATCGATACATGCAAAGTAGGTCTTTGATCAGCAGCAAGCTGATTGCCGCGAAAAGTCCTCAAACTATTCCGACTAAGGCTTCAGCCACTCCTGAGCATTCGCACTTGTTCTATTCCGTTTTCCGCAAGTTTCGGCGGACTTTTCATACATCGCGCCAACCTCGAGTGTTTTAGAGTGAAGCGCCAAGCAGTCCCATCGAACTACTGTGCAAAGGTATGAACATGCAAAGGAATGCAAGCACTTGTTACCCAATACTGCTGGTCCACGGCCTATTCGGCTTCGAAAGAATCGGCAAGTTCGAGCTCTTTCACGACATCAGGCAGGCGCTGAGGAGCGCCGGAGCCAGGGTGTTCGTCCCCCACTTGTCGGCCATCCATGACAACGAGGTACGCGGAGACCAATTGCTCGCACAGATCGAGCGGGTACTGGAAGGAACCGGTGCACGCAAAGTCAACCTCATAGGTCATAGCCAGGGCGCACTGACCGCACGTTATGCCGCAGCGATTGCGCCACACAGCGTGGCGTCGGTCACCTCCGTCAGCGGGCCGAACCATGGTTCGGAACTGGCCGATTTCCTGCGCAAGGCATTGACACCGGGCTGCCTGCCGGAACACGTGGCCGAGACGGTGGTGACCCTGTTCGCCGACTTCCTGGCGACCTTGAGCGACAATCAGTATCAACCGCGAAACGCCATAGCCGCCCTCAATGCGCTGACCACCGAAGGCGTAGGCGCATTCAACGACAAATACCCGCAAGGACTGCCCACCACCTGGGGTGGCAAGGGGGGCGAACAGGTCAACGGTGTTCGCTACTACTCGTGGAGCGGCGTGCTGCCGTCGAATGTTCTCGAAGCAGGGCTCAATGCGCTCGATCCGCTCAACGCCTTCTGTCGGGCCCTTTCCGGTTATTTCGTTACGGAAAGCGAGCAGAACGACGGTTTGGTCGGTCGCTTCAGTTCCCATCTGGGCACGGTTATCCGGTCCGACTATGCACTGGATCATCTGGACTCCATTGGCCAACCGACCGGTCAACTACGTACAGGTGTCGACCCGATTGATCTGTATGTCCAGCATGCCAGGCGCTTGAGGGACGCCGGCCTTTGAGGTGTCACCTGCCGTGGATCCCCCGTGGAACGGAACTTTGAGGAGAAATAGCTCACTGAATCCGGTAGGCTCAGCACTTTATCGAGTATTGAAAGGAGTATTTTCCCATGGCTAAAGCCACTGCCCGTCACATCCTTGTTGCCTCCGAAGCCAAGTGCAACGAACTCAAGACCCAAATCGAGGCTGGCGCCGATTTCGCCGAAGTTGCCAAGGCAAACTCCACTTGCCCATCCAGCCGCCAGGGCGGTGACCTGGGTTCGTTCGGTCCGGGCCAGATGGTCAAGGAATTCGACACCGTGGTCTTCAGCGCACCGCTCAACGTGGTCCAGGGCCCGGTCAAGACCCAGTTCGGTTTCCACCTGCTGGAAGTGACCAGCCGTCAGGACTGATCGACGCCTGAGCTATTCACACGACGGCCCGCCTATTGGTGGGCCGTTGTGTTTGCGACGCGCAATACGGCTGGCGAGGGACGCGCCGCTAGCGTACAAATTGTCGTTAACGACCACCCGGCTCTAAGGCTGACAATGCGACTGGCTTTCCCTACCTTGCTGTTCACGGCCGTGGCCCTGCTGATGGGTGCCTCGGGTGTGAATGCGGCACCGCAACCGGCAATGACCGTGTATGGCGAACCGGCGAAATACCCTGCCGGCTTCAGTCATTTCGCCTACACCAACCCGCAGGCCCCCAAGGGCGGCACGATGCGGCGCTCGGCGATCGAAATCGGTCAGTTCGACCATGTTTTGCCTTACATCGACAAAGGCATCGGCGTTACACAGATCGACGGTTTGCTCTATTCACCGCTGGCCCAGCGCTCCCTAGACGAGCCTTACACCGTGTACGGCCTGGTGGCCGAGAAGATGGAGCGCTCCGAGGACGGCTTGACCCTGCGCTTTTACCTCAACCCCAAGGCGCGCTTTGCCGATGGCAAACCGATTACCGCCCAGGACGTACGCTATACCTTCGACCTGCTGATGACCCAAGGCAGCCTGCGTTACCGTACCCAGTTCGCCGACGTCAAAAGCGTCGAAGTGGAATCGCCACTGACCGTGCGCTTTGATTTCAAGAACAACGAAAACCGCACCCTGCCCCTGGATATCGCGACCTTGCCGGTGTTTCCCGAACACTGGTGGAAGAGCCGCGATTTCGCCGGTGGCGGCGGCTATGAAGCGCCGTTGGGCAGCGGCCCCTATAAAGTCGGCAAGATCGATTCGGGGCGCAGCATCACCTTCGAGCGCAATCCCGACTGGTGGGGCAAGGACCTGCCGGTCAGCCGTGGCCTGTACAACTTCGATCATTTCAGCATCGAGTACTTCGGCGATACCGACGTGGCACGCCAAGTCCTGCGCGGCGGCGCCTTTGACTACAATCGCGAATTTTCCGCCACCGGCTATTCCATCGGCTACGACAGCCCGGCCCTGAGCGACGGTCGCCTGCAAAAGGCCCACCTCGCCACCGAGGCGCCGCAGCCAGCCCAGGGCTTTGTGTTCAATCTGCAAAAACCCATGTTCCAGGACCGTCGCGTGCGCCAGGCGCTGGTGATGCTGTGGGACTTCGAGTGGAGCAACCGGCAGATGATGCGCGACATGTACATCCGCCAGCAGAGCTTTTTCTCCAATACCGATCTCGCGGCCCGGCAACTGCCGGATGCCGGTGAGCTGGCAATTCTCGAACCGCTGCGCGGGCAGGTTCCCGACGAAGTCTTCACCAAAGTATTCGAGGCACCGAAGACCGACGGCAGCGGCGTGATTCGCGACAAGCAGCTGCAAGCCCTGGACCTGCTCGAACAGGCCGGCTGGAAACCCGATGGCGACCAACTGGTCAATGCCGACGGCGAGCCGCTGAGCTTCACCTTCCTGGTCAGTCAGAACGGCATGGACCGCCTGCTGCTGCCCTATAAACGCACGTTGAAACAGATCGGCATCGACCTGAACATCCGCCGCATCGACTCCTCCCAGTACGTCAATCGCCTGATGAGCCGCGACTACGACATGATCGTCACCGGCTACCCGGTCACTACCTCTCCGGGGGGCGAACTGGTCAATTATTTCGGCTCGGCGGCAGCCACCGACCCTGGTTCCAACAACTACATGGTGTTGATGAACCCGGCGGTGGACACCCTGATCACCGGGCTGATCCACGCCAATACCCAGGCTGACATGCTGCATTACGCCCATGCCCTGGACCGGGTGCTGCAATGGAATTACTACTGGATTCCCAACTATTACCCACCGGGCACCTCGACGGTGTGGTGGAACCGCTTCGGCATCCCGAACGTACAGGCGAGCAATGACGAAGCCATCGAAAGCTGGTGGGAGATGAGCACCACGCCATTGACCAACCAACAGATGACGGCCGAGCGTATCAGCCGTGGCAAACCCGGAGGGCCTCACTGATGTGGGCTTACATATTGCGGCGCCTGCTGCTGATCATTCCGACCCTGGTGATCATTCTCCTGGTCAACTTTGTCATCGTCCAGGCGGCGCCAGGCGGGCCGGTCGAACAGGCCATCGCGCACCTGCAAGGCATTGGCGGCGCCGCGGTAGGCGGCGGTTCCGGCGACTCCATGAGCGGCAAGTCCCGGTCCAGCCGCGGGCTCGATCCGCAGCTGATCAAGGACATTGAAAAACAGTACGGCTTCGACAAACCGGCACACGAACGCCTCTGGCTGATGCTCACCAGCTACGCGCGCCTGGATTTCGGCAAGAGTTTCTTCCGCGGCGCCACCGTCACTGACCTGATCCTCGAAAAAATGCCCGTGACCATTTCCCTCGGGCTCTGGGCGACATTGATCACCTATCTGGTGTCGATTCCCCTGGGCATCCGCAAGGCCGTGCACCATGGCAGCCAATTCGACATCTGGAGCAGTACCGCGATCATCATCGGCTATGCCATGCCGGCGTTCCTGTTTGCGATGTTCCTGATCGTGATCTTTGCCGGCGGCACTTCGCTGAACTGGTTTCCGGTTCGCGGGTTGGTCTCGGACAACTTCGAATCGCTGTCCACCCTTGGCAAGGTGGCCGACTACTTCTGGCATCTGGTGTTGCCGGTGACCTCGCTGGTGATCGGCGGCTTCGCCACACTGACCATCCTGACCAAGAACTCGTTCCTCAATGAAATCACCCGCCAGTACGTGGTCACTGCCCGGGCCAAGGGCTTGAGTGAACGACGGGTGCTCTACGGGCACGTGTTCCGCAACGCCATGCTGCTGGTGGTGTCGGGCATTCCACAGGCGTTCATCAGTGTGTTTTTTGCCGGTTCCCTGCTGATCGAGGTGATCTTCTCCCTCGACGGCCTGGGCCGCATGAGCTACGAAGCGGCGGTATCCCGGGACTATCCGGTGGTGTTCGGCTCTCTGTTCATCTTCACCCTGTTCGGCCTTCTGATAAAACTGGTCGGCGACCTCTGCTACACCCTGGTCGACCCGCGAATCGACTTCGCCGCGAGGAACGCCTGATGCTCAAGCTTTCTCCGCTGGCGCGTCGCCGCTTCGAGCGGTTCAAGAAAAACCGTCGGGGCTGGTGGTCGCTCTGGCTGTTTGTCGGCCTGTTCCTGATGACCCTGGGCGGCGAACTGATCGCCAACGACAAACCGCTGGTGGTCAGCTATCAGGGCCAGTGGTACTTCCCGGTCTTCAAGCGCCACACCGAACAGGCGTTCGGCGGGCAACTGCCGTTCCAGGCCGACTACCGCAGCGACTACGTGCAGAAACTGATCGAGAAGGATGGCGGTTGGTTGCTGTTTCCACCTATTCCGTTCAGTGACGACACACCCAACTACGACCTGAACACACCTGCCCCCAGTCCGCCCTCCAGCGTCAATTGGCTGGGCACCGACGACCAGGCGCGGGACGTTCTGGCCCGGGTGATCTTCGGTGCCCGGGTGTCGATCCTGTTTGCCTTGATGCTGACCTTTGTCAGTGCCCTGATCGGCATCGCGGCCGGGGCCCTGCAAGGCTATTACGGCGGCTGGGTGGACTTGCTCGGCCAGCGTCTGCTGGAGGTGTGGTCCGGGTTGCCGGTGCTGTACCTGCTGATCATCCTGTCGGGCTTCGTCGAGCCGAACTTCTGGTGGCTGCTGGGGATCATGGCGCTGTTTTCATGGCTGGCCCTGGTGGACGTGGTGCGCGCCGAGTTCCTGCGCGGGCGCAACCTGGAATACGTCAAGGCCGCGCGCGCGCTGGGCCTGACCGACCGCAAGGTCATCGTGCGGCACATTCTGCCCAACGCCATGAACGCGACCTTGAGCTACTTGCCGTTCATTCTGACCGGGGCGATTTCCACCCTGACGGCACTGGACTTCCTCGGCTTCGGCATGCCTGCGGGCAGTGCTTCCCTGGGCGAACTGATCGGCCAGGGCAAGCAGAACCTGCAAGCACCGTGGTTGGGGCTGACGGCATTCTTCACCCTGGCGTTGATTCTTTCTTTACTGGTATTCATTGGCGAAGCGCTGCGCGACGCTTTTGATCCACGATCTTGATGCGGATGTTGATATGACCAACCTGATCGAAATCCGTGACCTCAGCGTGGCCTTCAGCGGCCAGACCGTAGTGCGCAATCTGTGCCTGGACATCCGCCCCGGCGAATGCCTGGCGTTGGTGGGTGAATCGGGCTCGGGCAAGTCGGTGACGGCCCACTCGATCCTGCAACTGCTGCCGCAAACCGATACCGAGACGACAGGCAGCATCCGCTATCGCGGCCAGGAACTGGTGGGTGCCGATGCCGGCAAGTTGCGACAACTGCGCGGCAATCGCATCGCGATGATCTTCCAGGAGCCGATGACCTCCCTCAACCCGCTGCACAGCATCGAAAAGCAGATCGGCGAAACGCTGCTGGTGCACAAAGGCCTGGCGGGCAAGGCGGCGCAAGCGCGGATCCTCGAATTGCTGCACCTGGTGGGCATCCAGAAACCCGAGGAACGCCTCAAGGCCTATCCCCATCAATTGTCCGGCGGACAGCGCCAGCGGGTGATGATCGCCATGGCCCTGGCGTGCGAACCGGAACTGTTGATTGCAGACGAACCGACCACCGCGCTGGATGTGACGGTGCAGCGCAAGATCCTGTTGCTGCTCAAGTCCCTGCAACAACGGCTGGGCATGTCGCTGCTGCTGATCAGCCATGACCTCAATCTGGTGCGCAGCATCGCCCAGCGCGTGTGCGTGATGAAGGCCGGGGAAATTGTCGAACAGGCGCCTTGCGAAGTTCTTTTCACTGAGCCGAAGCACCCTTACAGCTGCGTATTGCTGCACGCCGAACCCGAGGGCGAAGCCTTGCCCCGGGACGATCGCGAAAACGTTCTGGAAGTGGACAACCTGCAGGTGCGGTTTCCCGTCGGTGGCGGCCTGTTTCAGCGCAAGACCTGGCTGCGGGCCGTCGATGGCATCAGCCTGAATATCCAGCGCGGCAAGACCCTGGGCATCGTCGGTGAGTCCGGTTCGGGCAAGTCCACCCTGGGTCAGGCGATCCTGCGTTTGCTCGACTCCGAAGGCGGTATCCGCTTTCAAGGCCAGGCGCTGGATGGCCTGACGCAAAAACAGCTACGACCGTGGCGCAAGAAGATGCAGGTGGTGTTCCAGGACCCCTTTGGTAGCCTCAGCCCGCGAATGTCGGTCGCGCAGATCATCAGCGAAGGCCTGGAAGTGCACAGCCAGTTGAGCACTGAAGAGTGCAATGCCGAAGTGATCCGGGCACTGAGCGAAGTCGGCCTTGACCCGCAAAGTCGCCATCGCTATCCCCACGAGTTCTCCGGCGGCCAGCGTCAACGCATCGCCATCGCCCGGGCGCTGGTGCTGAAGCCGGCGCTGATCCTGCTGGACGAACCGACCTCGGCACTGGACCGCACGGTGCAGAAACAAGTGGTCGCCCTGCTCCGCCAGCTTCAGGAAAAATACGGGCTGACCTATCTGTTCATCAGCCATGACCTGGCAGTGGTGCGCGCCCTGGCCCACGACATGATCGTGATCAAGGATGGCAAAGTGGTAGAGCGCGGCGCCAGCCATGAAGTGTTTGATTCACCGCAGCATCCGTACACCAAGGAGCTGTTGGCGGCGGCGATGTTGGGGCAGGCATAATCGCGCCTGGCAGTTGAACCGTGTCGCAGCCATCGCGGGCAAGCCCGCTCCCACAGGGGATTTGTGAACGACACAGATCAACTGTGGGAGCGGGCTTGCTCGCGAAGAGGCCGTCACAGGCAATACATAATCAGGATCAGCCCCCATGAACACCACCGAAAGCCTCAAGGACTACCAGCGCGTTCGTTTGCTGGCGATCCGTTCGTTGTTCGAAATCATCGAGCAATCGAGTGAAGGCACGGTGATTGTCGACCGCGATGCCAACATCGTCTGGATGAATGAGCGCTATGCCCGGCGCTTCGGCCTGCAATCGGCCGAAGTCGCGATCGGCAAGCCCTGCGAAAGCGTGATCCCCGGCAGCCTGCTGCGTGAGGTGGTGCGCACCGGCCGGCCGATTTTGCTGGATATGCAAGACACCTCCAAAGAGCCACTGGTGGTCATGCGCCTGCCGATTCACGACGATGCCGGCGTGGTGATCGGCGCCATCGGGTTCGCCCTGTTCGACGAGTTGCGCAGCCTGTCGCCGATGCTCAAGCGCTACATGAGCATGCAGGAAGAACTGGCCTCCACCCGCTCGCTGCTGCGGGCGCGGCAGACAAAATACAACTTCGCCCACTTCATCGGCACCAGCGCCGCCAGCCTGGAAGTCAAGCGCCGCGCCCGGCGCAGTGCGAGCACCGAATCGCCGGTGCTGCTGCTCGGCGAAACCGGCACCGGCAAGGAGTTGCTGGCCCAGGCGATCCACAATGCTTCACCCCGCGCGCACAAGGCGTTTGTCAGCATCAACAGCGCTGCGATCCCTGAATCGTTGCTGGAAGCCGAGTTCTTCGGCACCGCCCCCGGCGCGTTTACCGGTGCCGACCGCAAGGGTCGCGCCGGCAAATTGCAGATCGCCCAGGGCGGCACGCTGTTCCTCGACGAAATCGGCGACATGCCGCTGCCCCTGCAAAGCAAACTGCTGCGGGTGTTGCAGGAAAAGGAATTCGAGCCGGTGGGCTCCAACGAAGTGATCCAGAGCGATGTGCGTGTGATCGCCGCGACCTCAACGGACCTCGAGGCCGCAATCAAACGCGGCGAATTCCGCGCCGACTTGTACTACCGGCTCAACGTGCTGCCGATCCAGGTTCCGCCCCTGCGCGACCGCCTGGATGACGTGCCGGCGCTCAGTGAAGCCATTCTCGAAGAACTGCGCAGCCAGCATGAACTGCACCACGAAGCCCTGGAACTGTTGGGTCAACACGCCTGGCCGGGGAACATCCGGGAGTTGCGCAACGTGCTGGAGCGGGCCGCGCTGCTCAGTGATGACTTGCGCCTGACGACAGCGGATATCCGCGCCGCGATTGGTACCTTCACACCGGTGGAACGCGTGGCGCCCTTGACCATCGAACCGCTTGCCCATGAAACGTTCAGTGCGGCGCGAGAGCGATTTGACCGGCAACTGATTGAGTCCACCCTCGCGCAATGCGGGGGTAAGGTGATTGATGCAGCGGCGCGGCTGGGGCTTGGCCGGTCGACGTTGTACAAGAAGATGGTGGCGTTGGGAGTTGCCGAGTCTCCATAAAGAGACATGTATCTCCATTGATAGAAAGCCCATCGCGAGCAAGCCCGCTCCCACAGGAGACGGCGTTCTACTGATCAACTCGGTCAACTGTGGGAGCGGGCTTGCCCGCGAAGAGGCCAGCACTGCCAAAGCAAGTCTCAAACCAGAGACAAAACCACCTGACAAGCTCATCACTTTGAAAATATATCCTTATATTTCAACAACTTAATCATCTGGCACAAAACTCGCTATACGCCTCTCCTACCAGGTTTCACCCAACAAAAATAACAACCCAGGAGACACACCATGAGTGTGATCATTGCCTTGGCAGCGCTCGCGCTGCTGATGCTGGCTGCCTACCGTGGCTACAGCGTTATCCTCTTTGCCCCGATTGCCGCCCTCGGCGCTGTCCTGCTGACTGACCCGTCTGCCGTCGCCCCCGCTTTCACCGGGGTGTTCATGGAAAAAATGGTCGGCTTCATCAAACTGTATTTCCCGGTGTTCCTGCTCGGCGCGGTGTTCGGCAAGCTGATCGAACTGTCCGGTTTCTCGCGTTCCATCGTCGCGGCGGCGATTCGCCTGCTCGGCACCCGCCAGGCGATGCTGGTGATCGTGCTGGTCTGCGCCCTGCTGACCTACGGCGGCGTATCGTTGTTTGTGGTGGTGTTCGCGGTCTATCCGTTTGCCGCCGAGATGTTCCGCCAGAGCAACATCCCCAAGCGGCTGATCCCGGCGACCATTGCCCTGGGTGCATTCTCGTTCACCATGGACGCCCTGCCCGGCACGCCACAAATCCAGAACATCATCCCCAGCACCTTCTTCAACACCACCGCTTGGGCCGCGCCGTGGCTGGGTGTGATCGGCACGATCTTCGTGTTCTGCGCCGGCATGCTGTTTCTCCAGCGCCAGCGCAACAAGGCCCAGCGCTCCGGTGAAGGCTATGGTTCGGACTTGCGAAACGAGCCGGAAACCGCCGCCGACCTCAAGCTGCCCAACCCGTGGCTGGCGCTGTCGCCACTGCTGGCGGTGGGCATCATGAACCTGTTGTTCACCCACTGGATTCCGCAGGTGTACGGCAAGACCCACAGCCTCGCGCTGCCAGGCATGGCCGCGCCGGTGACCACGGAAATCGCCAAGCTCACGGCGATCTGGGCGGTCCAGGCCGCGCTGTTGGTCGGCATCCTCATGGTGCTGGTGTTTGGCTACAAGGCGATCAGCCGCAAGCTGGCCGAAGGCAGTAAAAGCGCGGTCAGCGGTGCGCTGCTGGCGGCGATGAACACCGCCTCGGAATATGGTTTCGGTGCCGTGATCGCGTCCTTGCCCGGCTTTCTGGTGCTGGCCGACTGGCTCAAGAGCATTCCCAATCCACTGGTCAACGAAGCGATTACCGTGACCCTGCTGGCCGGCATCACCGGCTCCGCCTCGGGCGGCATGAGCATCGCGCTGGCGGCGATGTCCGAGCAGTTCATCAGCGCCGCCCATGCGGCGAACATCCCGCTGGAAGTACTGCACCGGGTCGCCGCGATGGCCAGCGGCGGCATGGACACCCTGCCGCACAATGGCGCGGTGATTACCCTGCTGGCGGTCACCGGGCTGACCCACCGCGAGGCTTACAAAGACATTTTCTGTATTACGCTGATCAAGACCCTGGCGGTTTTCGTGGTGATCGGCACTTTCTACGCCACTGGCATTGTGTGAGGTATTCATGACGACTCTTTCGGGCAAGACCGCACTGGTCACCGGCTCCACCAGCGGCATCGGCCTGGGGATCGCCCTCAGCCTGGCCAAGGCCGGGGCCGACCTGATCCTCAACGGCTTCGGCGATGCCTCCCAAGTGATCGCCCAGGTGCAACAGTTCGGCGGCAAGGTCGGCCATCACCCGGCCGATGTCAGCGATCCGGCACAAATTGCCGACATGATCGCCTACGCCGACCGCGAGTTCGGCGGCGTCGACATTCTGGTCAACAACGCTGGCATTCAACACGTGGCCGCGGTGGATGAGTTCCCGGTGGAGCGCTGGGATTCGATCATCGCCATCAACCTGTCGTCGGTGTTCCACAGCACCCGCTTGAGCCTGCCGGGCATGCGCGCCAAGGGCTGGGGCCGGGTGATCAACATTGCCTCGGTGCATGGCCTGGTCGGTTCGGTGGGCAAGGCTGCCTATGTCGCCGCCAAGCACGGGGTGATCGGCTTGACCAAAGTGGTCGCACTGGAAACCGCGACCACCCAGGTCACCTGCAACGCGATCTGCCCAGGCTGGGTATTGACGCCGCTGGTGCAGAAGCAGATTGATGATCGTGCCGCCAACGGGGTTGACCCGCAGCAGGCGCAACACGATCTGCTCGCTGAAAAGCAACCATCGCTGGAATTCGTGACACCGCCGCAACTGGGTGAACTGGTGTTGTTCTTGTGCAGCGAAGCCGGCAGCCAGGTGCGCGGTGCGGCGTGGAATGTTGATGGTGGGTGGTTGGCGCAGTGACTGTCGTTTGCTTTTGTGGCGAGGGAGCTTGCTCCACATCAGCCTGTGTGAAGGCATAAAAAAGAAGAGGCAAACCATGTCCGACATCCTCTGGCAACCCGACGTCAAACGCATTGGCAAGACCCGCATGGAGGCCTTCCGGCGCTTCGTCAATCAGCGGCACCACCTCAAGATCGACGACTACCCTGCCCTGCACCAGTGGTCCATCGATCAACGCGCGGACTTCTGGCAGGCCATTGTCGATTTCTTCGACATCCGCTTCCACGAGCAACCCGACGCCGTGCTGCTCGAAGGCCCCCGGATGCCCAGCGCCCAGTGGTTCCCCGGCGCAACGCTGAACTTTGCCGAACACCTGCTACAGCGTCGCGATGATGCGATCGCCGTGATAGCCGTTGGCGAAAACGGTCAGCGTGAACACTTGACCTGGGCCGAACTGGCCGAACAGGTCGCCGGTTTTCAGAATGGCTTGGTCGCCGCCGGCGTCGGTGTGGGTGACCGGGTCGCCGCGTGCATGCCCAACACCTGGCAAACCCTGGTGGCCATGCTCGCCACCACCAGTCTTGGCGCTATCTGGTCCTGTTCTTCACCGGACTTCGGCACCCAAGGGGTGGTTGACCGTTTCGGCCAGATCGAACCGAAAGTGCTGGTGAGCTGCGCCGGCTACCGCTACGCCGGCAAGGAGATCGACCAGACCGCCAAGGTCAACGAAATCCTTGAGCGCCTGCCGTCGCTGCAGCAATTGATCGTCGTGCCTTACGCCCGGCCACAGGCGCACATAGAAGAATTCCGTACCCAGGCCAACGTGACGCTGTGGGACGATTTCTACGAACCCGGCGGCGAACCGGATTTCGTCCCGGTGCCCTTCGCCCATCCGCTGTACATCCTCTACTCCAGCGGCACCACCGGCGTGCCCAAATGCATCATCCACAGCACCGGCGGCGTGTTGCTGCAACACGTCAAGGAACACGGCCTGCATGGCGATCTTGGTCCCGGTGAACGGCTGTTCTACTACACCACCTGCGGCTGGATGATGTGGAACTGGCTGGTGTCGGCGCTGGCGACAGGCAGCTCCGTGGTGCTGTACGACGGCTCGCCGTTCCAGCCCGAGCCGCAACGTTTGATCGACCTGATCGACGACGAACGCATCAGCGTCTTCGGCACCAGCCCCAAATACCTCGCAACCCTGGAAAGCAGCGGTATCAAGCCGCGAGAAAGTCATGACCTGGGCAGCCTCAAGACGTTGCTTTGCACCGGCTCGGCACTGTCTCCGCACAGTTACGACTTCGTCTATCGCGACTTCAAGGCTGACGTGTGCCTGGCCTCGATGTCCGGCGGCACCGACATCGTCTCGTGCTTCGTCAACGGCAACCCGATGTCGCCCGTGCGGCGCGGCGAAATCATGGGCAAGAGCCTGGGCATGGCCGTCGAAGTGTGGAACGACGAAGGCCACCCGGTGATCGGTGAAAAAGGCGAACTGGTCTGCACCCGGCATTTCCCGGCGATGCCCATTGGCCTGTGGAACGATCCCGATGGCGAGAAACTGCGCCAATCCTATTTCAGCCTGTTCCCCGGCGTCTGGGCCCAAGGTGATTACGCCGAACAACTGCCCCATGGGAGGATGATGATCCACGGTCGCTCCGATGCCGTGCTCAACCCCGGTGGCGTGCGCATCGGCACGGCGGAAATCTATCGTCAGGTGGAAAAAATCCCGCAGGTGCTCGACAGCGTGGCCATCGGTCAGCAGTGGCAGGACGACGTGCGGGTGGTGTTGTTCGTACGCTTGCGCGACGGGCTTGAGCTGGACGAGGCGCTGCAACAGCAGATCCGCGAGACGATTCGCGCCAACACCACGCCGCGTCATGTGCCGGCGAAAATTGTTGCAGTGACGGACATTCCCCGAACCATCAGTGGCAAAGTCGTTGAGTTGGCGGTGCGCAATGTGGTGCATGGGCAGAAGGTGAAGAACACTGATGCGCTGGCCAATCCCGAAGCGCTGGAACAGTACCGAAACAGGCCCGAACTCCAGTCTTGAAACACTCCAAAAAACTGTGGGAGCGGGCTTGCTCGCGAAGGCGGCAGGTCAGCCAACAAAGATGTTGACTGACACGCCCTCTTCGCGAGCAAGCCCGCTCCCACAGTAACCGCTCAAGCCTTCGAATCAACCTGCGCCTGTCACCTGTGCAAGAATAGACGCCAGCTATAGCGAATTGGCGCAGGACTCCTTGATGAACGCAACACCAACCGCCAGCGATGCCCAGGCCTTGATCGCCCGAATCGACTGGGCCAGCAGCCCGCTGGGCGCTGCCAGCACTTGGCCACAAAGCCTGCGAACCGCCGTGGACATCGTCATTCACTCACCGATGCCGATGCTGCTGCTATGGGGCCCGCAGCTGACGCAGATCTACAACGACGGCTTCGCCCTGCTCGCCGGGAGCAAGCATCCACACGCCTTTGGTCAACCGACGCACCTGATCTGGCCAGAGTTGCAAGACTTCACCGACCCGATCTACAGCGCCGTCCTGCAAGGTCAGGTGCGAACCTACAGCGAGCAGCGCTTTACCTTGCAACGCGGAGGCCGGGAATCCGACTTCTGGCTCGACCTGACCTACAGCCCGATCCGCGACGAAGGTGCCGAGGTGTCCGGGATCCTGGTCACCGCCATCGAAACCAACGAACGCCGGCGCATTGCCCTCGAACTCGAACAGCGCTCGGCGGCCAGCCTCAAGGCCCAGCGTGAAACCGAAGAACGCCTGCAACTGGCCCTCGCCGCCACCGATGCGGTCGGCACCTGGGACTGGGACATCAGCGAGGACCGTTTCATCGCCGATGCGCATTTTGCCCAACTGCACGGCATCGACCCGGCCATGGCCAGTCAATTGCCGATCAGTGAATACCTGCACGGCGTACACCCCGAAGACCGCGCCCTGATCGCCCGCAGCATCAAGCATTGCATCACCCACGGCAGCGAATACGCCGAGGAGTATCGCCTGCTGCAAACCGACGGCCAGATGCGCTGGGTGTTTGCCCGCGGTCGCTGCTACAAGGATCACCACGGTCGGCCGATGCGTTTCCTCGGCGCCGCCCTGGACCTGACCGAGCGCAAACACACCGAACAGGCCCTGCGCCAGAGCCAGACCGAGCTGCAACTGATCATCAACGCCATGCCGATCCTGATCAGCTACGTCGACCGCGAAGAACGCTTTCGCCTGAACAATGCGGCGTACCTCGACTGGTACGGGCTGACGCCGCAAGAGCTTTACGGACGAACCATTCTTGAAGTGCTCGGCGAAGAAGCCTATGCGCTGCGCGCCCCGCACATCACTGAGGCGCTGTCCGGCCGGCCTTGCTGCTTCAGCATCAGCACGCCACACCGCGACAGCAGCATCCGCCAGGCCTTGATTAATTACCTGCCACGCCACGGCCCGGATGGCGCGGTGAACGGTTTCTATATCTTCGTGATCGACGAAACCGAACGCAAAAAGACCGAAGAAGCCCTGCTCAACCTCAATGAAACCCTTGAGGAACGGGTTGCTGCCCGCACCCGCCAACTGGCCGAGGCCAACGAGCGTCTGCAAAACGAGATGTGCGAGCGCGAGCGTGCCGAAGACGCCTTGCGCCATGCGCAGAAAATGGAAGCGGTCGGCCAGCTTACCGGCGGCATCGCCCATGACTTCAACAACATGCTCACCGGCATCATCGGCAGCCTCGACCTGATGCAACGCTACATTGCCGACGGCCGCGCGAGCGAGATAGGCAGGTTCACGGAAGCGGCGGTGTCCTCGGCCAACCGCGCCGCCGCCCTCACCCATCGCTTGCTGGCGTTCTCCCGGCGTCAGTCGCTCAACCGCAAGCCGCTGAACCCCAACGAGCTGATTCACTCGCTCGTAGACTTGTTCAGGCGTACCAAGGGCGACCACATCGAACTCAACCTGCAACTGGCCGAGAACATCTGGCGGGTCAGCACTGATCTCAGCCAGCTGGAAAACGCCTTGCTCAACCTGGTGATCAACGCCCGGGATGCCATGCCCGATGGCGGCGAATTGCAGATCGAAACCGCCAATGTGTACCTCGACGGCAGCGACATCACGACCCTGGAGCCGGTCAAGGCCGGCGACTACGTGATGATTGCCGTCAGCGATAACGGCACCGGCATGACGCCCTCGGTGCTGGCCAAGGCATTCGACCCGTTCTTCACCACCAAGCCCATCGGCCAGGGCACCGGTTTGGGCTTGTCGATGATTTACGGATTCGCCCAGCAAACGGGGGGGCACGTCAGTCTGTTCAGCCTGCCCGGACGGGGCACCAGCGTGCGCTTGTACTTGCCGCGCCTGCATTCGACCGAACCGGAAAAAGTCCTGGCACCCATCGTCGGCGAGGCACCGGCGGCGATTGCCGGCGAAACCGTGATGCTGGTCGAGGACGATGCGGCGGTGCGCATGTTGGTGCTGGACCTGCTCAAGGAGCTCGGTTACCGCGCCCATGAAGCCGAAGATGCCAAGGGCGCCCTGCCGCTGCTGGAATCGGACCTGCGGGTGGACCTGCTGGTGACCGACGTCGGGTTGCCGGGCATGAACGGCCGCCAACTGGCGGAAATCGCCCGCCAGCATCGTCCCGAACTGAAAGTTCTATTCATGACCGGTTACGCCGAGATCGCCGCCGAGCGCCAGGGTTTCCTCGAAGAAGGCATGGACATGGTGGCCAAGCCGTTTTCCATCGACCTGCTGGCCAACAAGATTCGCACGATGATCAGTCAACCGGACTGAGTTGAGGCATAATCGCGCGCGCCCGCTGCCCCCACATAGCCACCCACATAGCCACCACCGTTGCAAGGTACCGCCCATGAAAGCTCAAGCCCGCCATATTCTGGTGAAAACCTCGGAAGAAGCCGAGCAGCTCAAACAACGCATCGCCAAGGGTGAAGCGTTCGACGTGCTGGCCAAGAAGTATTCGACCTGCCCATCGGGCAAGCGCGGCGGCGATCTTGGTGAAGTGCGGCCGGGGCAGATGGTCGGCGTGATCGATGCGGTGATCTTCAAGAAACCGCTGCGGGTGGTGCATGGGCCGATCAAGAGCAAGTTCGGGTATCACTTGGTGCAGGTGTTTTACCGGGATTAAGTGGTTGGCTTTCGGCCCCCATCGCGAGCAAGCTCGCTCCCACAGAGGTAGTCGGTGTGGCTGCAATCTATTGCAACTCACAAATCCCTGTGGGAGCGAGCTTGCTCGCGATCCGATGGCACAGCCAACGGCCATTCACCGCTTACCTTGGAATCAGCGCCCCAGGCACCTGAATCACCCGGCTCGCCAACCGATGCCCAGCCTCGGCGGCATCCGCAGGGCTGCCACCCTTGAGCCGCGAAGCCAGATACGCCGCGCTGAACGAATCCCCCGCCGCCGTGGTGTCCACCACCCGCTCGACCTTCTGCGCCGGCACCTCGAATGACTCGCCATCACAACGAATCAGGCACGCTTGGGCGCCGCGCTTGAGCACCACTTCCGGCGTACCGATCTGCTCATACGCGGCAAACACCGCGTCACAATCGGCATAGCCAAACAGCGCCTGCTCGTCATCCACCGTCAGCAACGCCAGATCAACCTGCGGTAGCACATGGCGATACGCCGCCCGGGCATCCTCGACCGATGCCCACAGCCGTGGCCGGTAGTTGTTGTCGAACACGATCCGTGCATCGCGCTGGCGGGCTTCGATCAGGGTTTCCAGCAGTTTTTCCCGACCTTGCGCGCCGAGTACCGCCAGGGTGATGCCGCTGAAATACAGCACATCGTAATCCGGCAGCGCAGCGAGGATCGGCGCAGCAGCCGGGGTAGTGAAGCAATCGCGGACGGCCGCTTCGTTGCGCCAGTACAGAAAGCGTCGCTCACCGGCGGCGTCAGTCTGGATGCAATACAAACCCGGCAGGCGTCCGGGCAGGCGCTGGACCATGCCGAGCCCGATATTTTCCGCTGCCCAACTCTGGCACATCGCGTCGCTGAAACTGTCATCGCCCAGGGCGGTGACGTAATCCACAGCGCCGTCCTCTCCCAGTTCCCGGGACAGGTACACCGCCGTATTCAAGGTATCGCCGCCGAAGCTTTGTTGCAGGCTGCCGTCGGCGCGATGCTGCAACTCGATCATGCACTCGCCGATCAGGGCGATGCGTGGAGTGTCGGGGCCGAGGGTGTTGATAGTGTTCATACGCGGGTTTCTCTTTTTGTCTGGTAGGGCCTCTTCGCGAGCAAGCCCGCTCCCACATTGGATCTTCGGTGTACACAAAACCCTGTGGGAGCGGGCTTGCTCGCGAAAGCCGCGCCGCGGTTTCAGTCTTAGAAACAGGTTTCCATGGTCTCGATGACGTTCAGTTGATCGTCTACCAGACAGCCGATACGCCACTTGTCGAACGTCAGGCACGGGTGCGAGGTACCAAACGAAATGATGTCCCCCACCCGCAGATCAACCCCCGGCGCCACGGTCATGAACGCATGCTGGTCCATCACAGCAGTCACCTTGCAGGCGCTCACATCATCGCCTTTGGCCGGCACGACGCCCGCCTTGTAACGCAGCAATGGCACCGGCAAACCGGCGTCGTAAGCCACGTCGCGCTTGCCCAGGGCAATCACCGCAAAACCCGGTTCCGGCAACGACTGCACGTGCGCCCACACTTCCAGTGCCGGAAGCAGGCCTTCGTGCAGGTCACTGCGACGGTCGAGCACGCAGCACTGCGCTTCCTTGTAGATGCCATGGTCATGGGCCACGTAACTGCCGGGACGCAGCACGCTGAGGAAACGTCCGGCGGCGTTCTGTGCTTCGAAGGACTCGGCAATCAGGTCATACCAGGCCGAGCCCGACGCGGTGATGATCGGTTTGGCTATGGCGAAGGCTCCGCTGTCCTGCAACTGCACCGCCAGGTGCACCAGTGATGCGGCGAAATCGCGAATACCGGTCACCGCGTGATCGCCATGGATCACGCCTTCGTAACCTTCGATCCCGGTCAGGGCCAGCGCCGGTTGCGCGCCGATGGCGTTGGCCAGATCGAGCACTTCCTGTTCGCTGCGGCAACCGCAGCGACCACCGACCACGCCGTATTCGATCATCACGTTCAGGCGCACGCCGCGGGAGGCGAAATAGGCGCCGAGGTCGGCGACGTTGTCCGGGTGATCGACCATGCAATAGAAGTCGAACGTCGGGTCGGCCAGCAGGTCGGCGATCAGCGCCATGTTCGGCGCGCCGACCAACTGGTTGGCCATCAGCACCCGGCGTACACCATGGGCGTAGGCCGCACGGGTTTGCGTGGCGCTGGCCAGGGTGATGCCCCAGGCACCGGCGTCCAGTTGGCGACGGAACAACGCCGGGGTCATGCTGGTTTTGCCATGGGGCGCCAGTTCGGCTCCGCTGTCGCTGACGAACGCCTGCATCCAGCGAATGTTGTGTTCCAGCGCCTCGCGGTGCAGTACCAGCGCAGGCAGGCTGACGTCACGCACCAGGCTGGCGCCAATGGGCGCGGTGCCTTTTTCCACGGCGGCAGTATTGGGGGCAGAATACATGGTCGAACTCCTCGTTCACGCGGCCGCAGGCAGCCGCTGTTATTCGTTGATGCGACGGGCCAGGCTGTTGGCGCTTTCGATCAGCACCCGGCGGTAGTCGTTGTAATTTTTCTTGGCATCGGCCCGCGGGGCGACGATGCACAGGGTCGCAATGGCCACGCCGTTGGGGTCTTTGACCGGTGCGGCGAAGCAATGGGTAAAGGTGTCGGCGACGCTATCGAAGGAGAAAAAGCCGTCGATACCGGCCTGACGGATTTCCTTGAGAAACTGCGCAAATTCCAAGCGTTCGCCATCGGGCAGGATGAAGTCGTCGTGGTCGATCAGGTCGACGATTGCCTGGTCGCTCAGGTGCGCCAGCAACAGCCGCCCGGATGCGGTCCAGGGGATGGGCGCATTTTCGCCGATGTCGGAGGAAATACGGAAATGCCGTTCCCCCTCCTTCATCAGCGCAACGGTGTACTTGCGCCCGTTGAGCAGGCACATCTGCGCGGTTTCACGGGTCTGGCTGACGATTTCCTGCAAGGCGTGATCGGCCTCGCGAGTCAGGTCGAAATGCCGCAGGTGTGCCTGTCCGAGAAAATACAACTGACGACCGAGGTAGACATGACCGTCCTTGCCCACCGGCTCCAGGATCCGTCGCTCCAGCAGCGAGGCCACCAGTTCGTAGACCGTGGATTTGGGGCTGCCGATGCCGTTGGCGATGTCGTTCGGACGCAGGGGCTGGCCGATCTCCTTGAGGAAATCGAGGATATCGAACGCCCGGTCCAGACCGCGTGCCCGGCGCTTGATGGTGTCTTCGGTCATTTCAGTGGTTCCCATTCAAAGTCGCCCGTAGGAGCTGCCGCAGGCTGCGATCTTTTGATCTTGCCTTGGCAGCCCCCATAAAAAACGCCAAAAGATCGCAGCCTTCGGCAGCTCCTACAAGAGCGACCGCGGTTCAGGCCTTTTTCTTGTACGCAACGCAGTCGATCTCAACCTTGCAGTCGACCATCATGTTCGCCTGCACACAGGCCCGCGCCGGTGCATGTTCAGGCTTGAAGTACTCGGAGAAGACCTTGTTGAAACTCGTGAAATCCCGCGGATCCTCCAACCACACGCCAGCACGCACCACGTCTTCCAGGCCATAACCTGCCTCTTCGAGAATCGCGATCAGGTTCTTCATGGTCTGGTGGGTCTGTTCGACAATGCCGCCAGTAATGATCTCGCCGTCCACCGCCGGCACCTGCCCGGAAACGTGCAGCCAGCCATCGGCTTCAACGGCGCGGGCGAAAGGGCGAGGCTGACCGCCAGCGGCGGTGCTGCCGGTGCCGTAACGAGTAATGCTCATGAGTGTTTCTCCTGATTGAAAATTGAAGGATCAAAAACGGGTGCTTTTGAGAAATTCCGCCAGTCGTGGCGACTGCGGGCGTTCGAACAGGTCCTTGGGTGGCCCCTGCTCTTCGATACGCCCCTGATTCATGAAAACGATCTTGTCCGAGACCTCGAACGCAAAGCGCATTTCGTGGGTCACCAGCAGCATGGTCATGCCGTCTTCGGCCAGGCCCTTGATCACGCTCAACACTTCGCCCACCAGTTCCGGATCGAGGGCCGAGGTCACTTCATCGAACAGCATCAGGCTCGGGTTCATTGCGATGGCGCGGGCGATTGCCACGCGCTGCTGCTGACCGCCAGACAACTGACCGGGAAAGTGATCGCGACGTTCCAGCAGGCCAACGCGCTCCAGCCATTTCTCGGCCAGGGCCACGGCCTCGTCCTTGTGCAGCTTCTTGACCTTGAGCAGGCCCAGGGTGACGTTCTGCAATGCAGTCAGGTGCGGGAACAGGTTGAACTGCTGGAACGCCATGCCGGTCATGGCACGATGGCGGGCAATGACTCTTTCCGCGTGGCGAATGCGTTTGCCGTTGACCTCGTCATAACCGATGGATTCGCCGTCGAGCAGGATCTGCCCGCCCTGGAACTCTTCAAGCATGTTCACGCAGCGCAGCAGCGTGGTCTTGCCCGAGCCACTGGAGCCGATCAACGTCACCACGTTGCCGCGCTGCATGCTCAGGTCGACGCCCTTGAGCACTTCGAGCTGGTCGTAACGCTTGTGCAGGCCGCGAATGTCCAGCAGCGGTTGGCCGTTTTGTGCATTGGTTGGAGTCTGAGTCATGGCAAAGCCACCCGCTTTTCAATGTGCCGGCCGAGTAACTCGATGCCGTAGTTGATGACGAAGAACAGGAAACCGGCGAACAGGTAAAACTCCAGGGTCATGAACGTCCGGGCAATGATCTGCTGGGTACTGAGCAGCAATTCCGCCACGCCGATCACCGACAACAGGGTCGAGGCCTTGACGATCTCGGTGGACGAGTTGACCCAGGTCGGCAGGATCTGCCGCAACGCCTGGGGCAACAGCACGTAACCGAGGGCCTGGTAGAACGTCAGGCCGATGGCCTTGCTCGCCTCCATCTGCCCGAGCGGCAATGCCTGCAATGCACCGCGCACGATCTCGGCGACATGGGAGCCGCAGAACAGCGTCAAACCCAGTGCACCGGCCTGGAACGCGCTGATCTGCCAGCCCAGTGCCGGCGCCATGTAGAAGCACGCCAGCACCAGCACGAACACGGGCGTGCCGCGAATCACATCGACATAAAAACGAAACGGCGCGCGCATCCAGAACTTGCCGTAGGTCAGCACCAGACCGGTGACGACGCCTACGAGCGTGCCGAGCAAAATCGCCAGCACCGACACCTGGACACTGGTCAGAAAGCCCTGCCACAGCACTTCCCGCGCCACCCACAACTCATGCAACCAACTGGGGGATTCGTACATGGGGGCTCCTATCGGCGAATCGCCAGACGCTGTTCGAGGTAACGCAGCATCATGGCAATGAGGTAACAGGCCGCCACATAGAGCGCCGTGGTCACCAGCCAGGTTTCAATCACCCGGTAACTCTCGACATTGATCTTGCGCGCGTAATAGGTCAGCTCAGGTACCGCAATCGCGGCCGCCAGCGAAGTGTCCTTGAACAGCGAAATGAAGTTGTTCGACAGCGCCGGCAACACATTGCGCAGCATCACCGGCACGGTGACGTAGGCCTTGACCTGCCACTCGCCCAGGCCAATGGCCAACCCTGCTTCACGCAGGCCCTTGGGAATGCTCAGCAAACCGCCGCGGAACACTTCGGTGAGGTACGCCCCGGCATACAGCGACAGGGTGATGATGAACGAGGGGATCTTGTCCAGCCGGATCCCCAGGCTTGGCAACGCAAAGTAGATCAACAGGATCAACACCAGGATCGGCGTGTTACGAATCACCGTGACATACACCGACGCCAGCACCCGCAATGCGCGATGCCTGGACAACAAGGCAAACGCCATCATCAGGCCGATCACGCAGCCGATGGCGATCGACACCAGGGCCAGTTCAAGACCCATACCGAGCCCCACCAGCAAGGTGTCGAAGTCGCGCCACACGGCGGCAAAGTTCAACTGATAGTTCATGGTCAGCAGTACCTTGAGCGGGGCGCATATCGGCGCCCCACTCTCACGGGATCATTTGAATTCGACTGGAAAGCCAATCGCCGGCGTTGGCAGATCCACACCGAACCACTGCTTGAACGACGCCGCGTAAGTCGGGAACTCAACGCCGGTCATGGCTTCATGCAGGGTAGTGTTGACGAAGTTCAGCCAGTCCTGATCGCCGCGCTTGACCGCGCAGGCATAGGTCTGCGGGCTCCAGGCGTAGGCCGGGCTGCGATAACGGCCAGGGTTCTGCACCATCAGGTACTTCACCGAAGACTGGTCGGTGGCCGCCGCGTCGGCGCGGCCGGAGTTCACGGCCTGGTACATCAGGTCCACGCTGTCGTACTGATCGACCTTGGCCTTGGGCAGCGCCTGGTGCACCAGTTCTTCGGCATAGACGTTTTGCAGCACCGCCACGGTGAGACTGTCACCGGCGGCTTTCATGTCATCGATTTCCTTGTACTTGCTGTTCGCCGGCAGCAGCAGGCCGACACCTTCGCGGTAGTACGGCAGGGTGAACGCCACTTGCTGCGCGCGGCTGGCCGTCACGGTGATGAACTGGCAACTGATGTCGACCTTGTCGGTCAGCAGGTTGGGAATCCGCGCATCGGACGATTGCACCACGTACTCAACCTTGCCTGGGTCGTTGAACAAACCCTTGGCGATCATGTGCCCGATATCGATATCGAAACCCTGCAACTTGCCGTCCGCGCCCTGGAAGTGCCACGGCGCATTGGTGCTGCCGGTGCCTACAATCAGTTTGCCGCGGGCCAGAACGCTGTCGAGCTTACTGTCCGCCGCCTGGGCTACACCCATGGCAGCGGCAGAAGCCGCGAACAGAAAAACACACGCTTTGAACAAGGAAGGATGGCGATGCATGGCAAGCACTCCAGGGTGATGTTTATTCCGCTATACCGGAACATTGTATGTAACAACGGAATAGACAGCAGAAAGTGTGCCACAGGATGTGGAGGGAATGTGAGCGAGATTGAAATTTGTTTTGAATCAGGGGGATGCTTGCAAACTGGAAAAAACGTTACCAAACGCACGGAACCCTGACCGCTACCGTTGGCTACAAAGGGCGGGTATCTGGTTCACAACCGGGCGTGTGGAGGGCCGGTAAGCTGATGAGCAATCCGTTCTGACCTAATGCTTGAATGACGTCATCACCCGTTCAGCATTTTCATCGCAACTCATGCCTTCGGGCCTGGCTTGAATGGTGTCGATCCAGCCCAGCAACTGCGCCTTGCTATGGGCCAGGTGTCGTTGCATCTCTTCGATCTGCTCGATCTTGCGATGCAAGCCAGCCATCAACTCATCGTGCTTGAACGCGCCCGTCACAGTATCCGGCAGTAGTTGCCTGAGTTCTTCCAGGCTGAAACCGGCTTGTTGTGCGCATTGGATGAGTTGCAGGGTTTGCAGCGCCTGTTGCGAGTAACGCCGATAACCGTTGGAAGAACGCTCGACCTGGCGGATCAAGCCCTGAGACTCGTAAAAACGGATACGCGATGCGGTCAACCCGCTCAACTGTGCCAATTCACCAATCTTCATAGGGGCCTCATTTGTTCGCTTGACATTAAAGTTAACTTTAAGCTTAGCCTCTGCTCATCACTTCGAGGAGTCAAGCATGTCACCCTTCCAAACATTGAATTTGCCCAACGGCCAGACCATCGGCAATCGCATTGCCAAAGCCGCGATGGAAGAAAACCTGGCCAATACCGATCAGGTGCCCGACCAGGCGCTGTTGCGCCTGTATCAGGCCTGGGCCGAGGGCGAAGCCGGCCTGTTGCTGACCGGCAACGTGATGATCGACCGTCGCGCCATGACCGGCCCCGGCGGTGTAGCGCTGGAAGACGAGCGCCACCTGGAGCGCTTCCGCCAGTGGGCCAGCGTCGGCCGCTCCGGCGGTGCGCATTTCTGGGTGCAGCTCAACCATCCTGGCCGCCAGACCATGGCCAACCTCGGCCAGCAAGCCTTGGCGCCGTCGGCAGTTGCGCTGGATCTGGGCCAGTTCTCGAAGATGTTCGCCGAACCCAAACCCATGAGCGAGGACGATATCCAGGAGGTGATCCGACGCTTCGCCACCAGCGCCGCACTGGCCGAGAAAGCCGGTTTTACCGGTGTGCAGATCCACGCCGCCCACGGCTACCTGCTCAGCCAGTTCCTTTCGCCGCTGACCAATCGGCGCACTGATCAATGGGGCGGTGCCCTGGAAAATCGTGCGCGCCTGCTGTTGTCCGTTGTCGAGGCGGTTCGCCAGGCGGTGTCGCCGCAATTTTGCGTGTCGGTAAAACTCAACTCGGCGGATTTCCAGCGCGGTGGTTTTGATGCCGAGGATGCGCGACAAGTGATCCTGTGGCTTAACGAACAAGCGATCGACCTGCTGGAGCTCTCCGGTGGCAGTTACGAAGCGCCGGCCATGCAAGGCGAAGCGCGCGACGGCCGGACTCTGGCGCGGGAGGCGTACTTTCTGGAAATGGCCGGTGAACTGGCCAGCGCAGCGCGGATGCCGGTGATGGTGACCGGCGGGATCCGGCGTTTGGCAATCGTCGAGCAGGTGCTCGACAGCGGCATCGCCATGGCCGGTATCGGCACTGCGCTGGCCGTGGAGCCGCACCTGGTCAAGCATTGGCGCGAAGGCCAGGACAGTCATCCGCAGCTGCCGCCGATCCGCTGGAAGCGCAAGCCCCTGGCGGCGCTGGCGAGCATGGCGGTGGTCAAGTTACAGCTGCATCGCTTGAGTCGTGGGCGCAAAACCCGACCTGAAGTCTCGGCGCTATGGGCGTTGATTCTCGACCGGTTTTACATTGGCAAGCGCACCCGGCAGTATCGGCAGGCGATGGGCAAGTAATTCAAGTTTGAAGTTGGCTGGTACACCGCTTTCGCGAGCAGGCTCGCTCCCACAGGGGTTATTGCGTGATCACAAAGTTTGTGTTCCAACCGGATCAATTGTGGGAGCGAGCCTGCTCGCGAAGAGGCCGGCCCGGGCAAAGGAGAATTCAGCCAGGAAGCAGTTCGTCAATATGCCGATACTCGGCCTGCAACTGCGCCGCCAACACCCTGCTGCGCCCGAGCCGAATCGGCCCGCGCTCGATGTCGATCAGCAAACCCGGGCACTCCAGTGTCGACAACAACGGCCAGTCCTTCAGCCGGCCATCGGTCACCAGCAGCAACCGCTGCTGCTCTGCCGGAAAACGCTTTTGCCGTGCCGCAAGCCATTGCCCCGCTTCGCCCAACGCGGCCAGCAACGGCGTACCGCCCCCGGCGCCAAGACCATCGAGCCACTGGCGTAATCCGCTGGAAGCCTTCAATCCCTGCACCTGCCACTTGGGTGCAGAACCGCTGGCCGTGAGCAAGGCCAGACGCGCACGCTGGCGATAGGCATCGTCGAACAACTGCGCCAGCAAGCCCTTGGCATCGCTCAATGCCTGATGACGGCGAGTCGATGCGGAAGCGTCTACGATCACCAGCCACAGTTCATGAGGCGAACGAGTACGCAGTTGAAACAACAAATCGTCGCGCTGACGCGGCCGGCCATTGAGCAAGGTACCGGGCCAGTTGACCGAGCCGCTGCGGGCTGCGTGACGCTTGCCTAGTTTGCCGTGGTCCAGGCGCCCGGCTCGGGGTCTGGCATTCGCCCCCGCGTCGCAGCGAAGGCGAATGCCTAGGGCTTTTTTGGCCAGTTCGGCACTTCACGTCGTGCACCGACCGCGAGCGCCTGGGCAGGCAACTCGCCCCATTGGCCCTGTCCTTCGCCCGGGTTGGCGTTCTGTGGCTCGGAGGATTGCGCCGCTTGGGATTGCGCAGAAGCCGGTGGTGAGTGCTCGCGACGACGATGGCGCAAGGCGAACTCGGCAACTGCATCGATATCTTCCTCGGCGATGGCGTTCGCTCCGCGCCAGGCGGCATGAGCCCGTGCGGCACGCAGCCAGACCAGATCGGCGCGCAATCCATCGACCCCGGCAGCAAAGCAGCGTTCGGTTATGTGTGCCAAAGCCTGGTCGTCGAGGGGAATGCTTGCCAGTGCATTGCGTGCGTTCTGGCAACGTTCGCGCAGAGACGCCTGCGCCGACTCCCATTCGGCGCAGAAACCTTGCGGATCGCTGTCGAAATCCAGGCGACGACGGATGATCTGACCGCGCTCGACGGGCGCGGTATGCCCTCCGAGGGCGACGTTCAAGCCGAATCGGTCGAGCAATTGCGGACGCAGCTCACCCTCTTCCGGGTTCATGGTGCCAATCAGCACGAATTTCGCCGAGTGCCGATGGGAAATGCCGTCACGCTCGACCAGATTGGTGCCGCTGGCAGCCACATCGAGCAGCAGATCAACGAGGTGATCAGGCAATAGATTGACCTCGTCGACGTAGAGCACGCCACCGTCAGCCTTGGCCAGTACGCCGGGGGAAAACTGCGCGCGACCTTCGCCCAGCGCCGCGTCGAGATCGAGGGTGCCGACCAGGCGCTCCTCGGTGGCGCCCAGCGGCAAGGTGACGAACTGACCGCTGGCCAGCAGGTCCGCCAGACCGCGGGCCAGGGTCGACTTGGCCATGCCCCGCGGGCCTTCGATCAGCACGCCGCCGATTTTCGGGTCAATGGCGGTCAGGTACAGGGCCAGTTTCAAATCGTCGGCGCCGACCACGGCGGAGAGCGGGAAATGCGGGGTGTCGGTCATTGTTTTATCTCGGTCATGGTCGGTGATCTCACAGGGATTGCGGTGATTAGCCGTCTTCTTCTATATCCAGCAACAAATTCTCCAGCGCCTCGCGGTACTCGCCGGGCTCCTTCCACATCCCCCGTTGTTGCGCCTCGAGCATGCGCTCGGTCATGTCGCGCAAGGCATGGGGGTTGTGTTCACGGACAAAATCCCGGGTGTCCGGGTCGAGCAAATAGGCGTCGGCCAGCAACGCGTACTGGTGATCGTCGATCAACTGCGTGGTGGCGTCGAAGGCGAACAGGTTGTCGACCGTCGCGGCCATTTCGAACGCGCCTTTGTAGCCGTGACGTTTAACGCCTTCGAGCCATTTCGGATTGGCCGCCCGGGAGCGGATCACCCGGTTCAGCTCTTCCTTCAAGGTGCGAATCTTCGGCAGATCCGGCTGGCTGTGGTCGCCATGATAGCTGGCCGCCGCCTCGCCTTTCAGGCTTTCCACCGCCGCGAGCATACCGCCCTGGAACTGGTAGTAATCGTTGGAGTCGAGCAGATCGTGCTCGCGGTTATCCTGGTTTTGCAGCACCGCCTGTACCTGGCTCAGGCGCTGGCTGAACTGTTCGCGGGCAGTGGTGCCTTCGTCGGAACCGCCGTAAGCGTAGCCGCCCCAGTTGAGGTAGACCTCGGCCAGGTCCTCGCGGCTCTGCCACAGGCGACCGTCGATGGCGCCCTGCACACCCGCGCCGTAGGCACCGGGCTTGGCCCCGAAAATCCGCCAGCCGGCCTGACGTCGCGCAGCGTCTTCATCGAGCCCTGACTGCAGCAGGGCTGTGCGCTCGGCGCGTACCTTGGCCGACAACGGATTGAGGTCATCCGGCTCATCGAGGTCGGCCACTGCTTGCACCGCCGCGTCGAACAAGCGAATCAGATTGGCAAAGGCATCGCGGAAGAAACCGGACACACGCAAGGTCACGTCCACCCGCGGACGGTCGAGCAAACTCAACGGCAGAATCTCGAAATCATCGACCCGCTGGCTGCCGGTGGCCCAGACCGGGCGCACCCCCATCAGCGCCATGGCCTGGGCGATGTCATCGCCGCCGGTGCGCATGGTCGCGGTGCCCCACACCGACAGGCCGAGCTGGCGCAAATGATCACCGTGGTCTTGCAGGTGCCGTTCGAGAATCAGGTTGGCCGACTGGAAACCGATGCGCCACGCCGTGGTGGTCGGCAGGTTGCGCACATCCACCGAATAGAAATTGCGCCCGGTGGGCAGCACGTCCAGGCGACCGCGACTCGGCGCGCCGCTGGGACCGGCCGGGACGAAGCGACCGCTCAGGGCATCGACCAATCCGCGCATTTCCGCCGGACCGCAGGCGTCCAGACGTGGAGCGACCACCTCGCGCAGGTTGTCGATGATGGCTTGCACCTCGATCCAGTCGGCCCCTTGTGGGAGCGGGCTTGTCTCCGGGCGGCGTTCCGACGAGGCGGTTGATCCTTCAGCATTTATGTCGATTGACCCAACGCTTTCGCGAGCAAGCCCGCTCCCACAGGGGTTATTCAACGCGTCCGAAATCAACTGCGCGGCGAACAGTTCCAGGCGCTCGCGAGTATCCCCCGCCGTACGCCAGGTCTCGTCGCTGATAAGCAAAAGAGGCTCGGGACGCGGCCCGGCCCAAGGCTCGGCCAGCGCACAATCGAGCGGATCGAACCCCAACCCGAAGGCCTTGGCCAATGCCCGCAGCAGACTCGACTGCGCGCCTCGGCCATCACCCCGTGGAATGCGCAACAACGCCAGCAAAGTATCGATGCGCAAGCGCCCGGTGGGTGATTCGCCGAATACATGCAGGCCGTCGCGGATCTGCGACTCTTTCAAATCGCACAGATAAGTGTCGAGTCGCGGCAACCAGATCGCTGCGTCGGCATCACTGTCGAGTTGTTCGTCCAGTTGCAGTTCACGGTCGATGTGGGTGTCGCGCACCAGTTGCAAGATGTCGCGCTGCAACTCTCGGGCACGACGCGGATCCAGCAGTTGCGCTTCGTAATACTCGTCGGCCAACAGCTCGAGGTTGCGCAGCGGGCCGTAGGTTTCGGCGCGGGTCAGCGGTGGCATCAGGTGATCGATGATCACGGCCTGGGTGCGCCGCTTGGCCTGGGCGCCCTCGCCCGGGTCGTTGACGATGAACGGATAGATGTTCGGCAGGGGCCCGAGCAAAGCATCCGGCCAGCAGTTTTCCGAGAGCCCGACGCCCTTGCCCGGCAGCCATTCGAGGTTGCCGTGTTTGCCGACGTGGATCACGCCGTGGGCGCCGTAGGTGTTGCGCAGCCAGAAGTAGAACGCCAGGTAACCGTGGGGCGGCACCAGGTCCGGGTCGTGATACACCGCGCTCGGATCGACCTGATAACCCCGCGCTGGCTGAATGCCGACGAAGGTCAGGCCAAAACGCAGGCCGGCGATCATCATCCGTCCACTGCGGCACATCGGGTCGTTTTCCGGTGTGCCCCAACGTTCGAGTACAGCCGCGCGATTGGCTTTGGGCAGTGCGTTGAACATCGCCAGATAATCATCCATGCCCAGGCTTTGCTGGCACGGACGCAGGTCGAGGGTTTCGAGATCGTTGCTGACGCCGCCGAGCAACTGCTGGATCAGTGCGGTGCCGCTGTCCGGTAATTCAGCCGGCAACGGATAATCTTCGGCATGCAGCGCCCGCAGGATATTCAGCGCGGCGGCCGGGGTATCGAGGCCGACGCCGTTGCCGATGCGGCCGTCGCGGGTCGGGTAATTGGCAAGAATCAAGGCAATGCGTTTTTCAGCATTAGGCACCCGCGCCAGATCGACCCAACGCCGCGCCAGCTCGGCGACGAAATCCATGCGTTCCGGTTGTGGCCGGTAGCAGACCACATCCGACTGACTGCGCTCACTGCGCCACGCCAGGTCCTTGAAACTGATCGGGCGGCTGATGATGCGTCCGTCCAGCTCCGGCAAGGCAATGTGCATCGCCAGATCACGAGGGCCAAGCCCCTGTTCGCTGGCGCGCCAACCGGGTTCGTTGTCCTGGGCGCAAATCGCCTGGATCACCGGAATATTGCGGCGAAACGGGCGCAGATGGGGTGCTTCAGGACTGGATTGGGCGAAGCCGGTGGTGTTCAGGATCACCGATACGCTGGCCTCATCCAGCCAGTCCTCGACCACGCAAAGACAACCAGGCTCCTTCAGGCTGGCCAGCGCAATCGGCAACGGATTCAACCCCGCGGCCTGCAAGCGCTGGCAAAAAACATCAATGAAAGCGGTGTTCGCCGCCTGCAAATGCGAGCGGTAAAACAGCACCGCCGCCACCGGTTGATCGGCGTGCCAGTCGGCCCGCCAGTCGCTCAGCGCGGCGCAGTGTTTGTGCGGATGGTATATCGCCGTGCGTGGCAGGGTTTGCGGCTCGCCCCAGGTGTAATCACGGGCCAGCCAGCGGTTGGCCAGGCAGCGGAAGAAATCGAGGGCGTTGCCCATGCCGCCCTGGCGCAGAAACTGCCAGAGCCGGTCGCGATCCTCGGCACCGACGGTGCTCAGGTCACTGAGCTCCGGGTCCGGGCGATCATCACCCGGCACCAGAATTACCTGCACTCCGCGCTGCGACAGCTCGACCAGGCGCTCGATGCCGTAACGCCAATAGGCGATGCCGCCGTGCAGCGAAATCAGGATCACCTTGGCGTGACGCAGCACTTCATCGACGTACAAATCGACCGAGGCATGGTTCTGCACCTGCATCGGGTTGGCCAGGCGCACGCTCGGGTAATCGTCGGGTAACTGCTGCGCCGCTTCGGCGAGCAGCGCCAGGCTGGAATCGCCGCTGCACAGGACCACCAGTTCGGCGGGGGTTTGTCCGAGGTCGGCAATGTTGTCATCCGACACGAAACCGCCGGGCTGGGTCCTGAGCAGGTGCATGGCTTACACGCTGAGCGCGGCGCGCAATTGCGCTTCGAGAACAGTGGCGTCCAGTGCCTGGCCGATCAGCACCAGACGGGTGACTCGCGCTTCTTCAGCACCCCACTGGCGGTCGAAATGCTTGTCGAAACGCGTGCCCACGCCCTGGATCAGCAGGCGCATCGGCTTGTTCGGAATGGCGGCGAAGCCTTTGACGCGCAGGATGCCGTGCTGGACCACCAGTTGGGTCAGCGCATCCAGCAGCAGGCTTTCGTCGGCTTGCGGCAGTTCGATGGAGATCGAATCGAAAGCGTCGTGATCGTGGTCGTCATGATCGTCGTCGCCATCGTGATGATGGTCGTGGTGGCTGTGACGGCTGTCGATATGTTCTTCGGAGCCGGCACCCAGGCCGATCAGCACGTCCAGCGGCAGGCGACCGCTGCTGGCTTCGATGATTTTCACCGCTGGCGGCAATTCCTCGGCGACTTCCAGGCGCACGCGGGCCAGGTCCGCCGGGTTGATCAGGTCGGCTTTGTTGAGGATCACCAGGTCAGCGCTGGCCAGTTGGTCGGCGAACAGTTCGTGCAGCGGCGATTCATGGTCCAGGTTCGGGTCGAGTTTGCGCTGGGCGTCGACCTGATCCGGGAACGCGGCAAAGGTGCCGGCGGCCACGGCCGGGCTGTCGACCACGGTGATCACTGCATCCACCGTGCAGGCACTGCGGATTTCCGGCCACTGGAAGGCCTGCACCAGCGGCTTGGGCAGTGCCAGACCGGACGTTTCGATGAGAATGTGGTCCAGATCGCCGCGACGGGCCACCAGCTCGCGCATCACCGGGAAGAATTCTTCCTGGACGGTGCAGCACAGGCAGCCGTTGGCCAGCTCATAGACACGGCCGCTGGCTTCTTCTTCGGTGCAACCGATGGAGCACTGCTTGAGGATTTCGCCGTCGATGCCCAACTCGCCAAATTCGTTGACGATCACCGCGATGCGGCGACCCTGGGCGTTGTCGAGCATGTGCCGCAGCAGCGTGGTCTTGCCCGAGCCGAGAAAGCCGGTGACGATGGTGACGGGGAGTTTGGCCAGTGTTTTCATCGGATGCCCTATGGCTAATGTGGCGGGCATACAGGACGACGACCGGCAACGCGGACGCGCGTGCCTGAAGAGTTCGCCACCGGATCACCCCGCCCGGTTGAAAGTGAGAATCTGTGACGAGGCAGGTCTCCTGGCTGACGGTGTGCCGGCCTTGAGCCTGGCATTCGCTGCGCCTTCCCGCCGGCCTCATGGATTGAGCCTGCAGTGGCGTGGCAACGAACATCACCGTTCACAGTTGCGGGGGCAGCCGCGGCATCGACCGCGTTCCCTTCTTAGCTTCGACAAACGCCGAAGAACCTCGAAAGCGCAAGGCTACGCATGGTGGGAAGACCGGTCAATCACTGTAGGAGCTGCCGAAGGCTGCGATCATTTGATTTCCCTTTTAAAAACAAGATCAAAAGATCGCAGCCTTCGGCAGCTCCTACAAAGAGCCGGGCATCATTCAGCCTCAAGTGAGAACCCTTGCCAATTGACGCCCAACCCCCGCCCATGCTCTCCTACACACCTTGTTACGGGTGCCCTTCACAGGGTGAAACGGGAAACCGGTGAATCATGTGCTTTACTCTTAAGCCATGTCAGTCCGGTGCTGCCCCCGCAACGGTAAGCGAGTGAAGCGTCAGATCCACTGTGCCTCCAGGGCATGGGAAGGTGATGCTTTCAGGTTCAGGCCCAGGCCTTTGCCCCTCGTGAGCCCGGAGACCGGCCCGCAACACGAAGTGACCAGTACGGTCACTGAACCAACAAACCCGCGGTGGGCGGGCGCTGTTTGAAACCTTGCGCGCCTGGTCGTGCGGTTTTTTGCGTGCGCTCTTATTCCCCGCTGACAGACCAGAGGGAAACGCCATGTCGATCATCAGCAGCGCCGAACACACAGCCGCGAGCACCACCTCAACCCTGACCCAACGTCTGACCGTCGCCGTCTGCGCGTCGATCCTGGGCGCGTGCCTGGTGTATTTCGCCGGTTTTTCGCACATCGAAGCGGTGCACAACGCCGCCCACGATACCCGTCACAGCTCCGCGTTCCCGTGCCATTGAGAGCTGTCGACATGATCAAGCGTATTGCGCAAACCGCAGGTTTCACCGGGCTGCTGGCCGCCCTGTTGCTGACCCTGCTGCAAAGCTTCTGGGTCGCCCCGCTGATTTTGCAGGCCGAGACCTACGAAAAATCCGAACCGGCCGCGGTTGAAATGCATGAACACGCCGACGGTGCGACGGCTGCCCACACTCACGATGCACAAGCCTGGGAGCCGGAAGACGGCTGGCAGCGCGTGCTGTCGACCACCGGCGGCAACCTGGTAGTGGCCGTCGGTTTCGCCCTGATGCTGGCCGGCCTGTACACCTTGCGTGCGCCGACCAAAACCTCTCAGGGCCTGCTCTGGGGCCTGGCCGGTTACGCGACCTTCGTGCTCGCGCCGACCCTCGGCCTGCCACCTGAATTGCCAGGCACTGCCGCCGCCGACCTGGCACAACGGCAACTGTGGTGGATCGGTACCGCCGCCTCCACCGCCGTCGGTATCGCGCTGATCGTGTTCAGCCGTCACTGGCTGATGAAAGTCCTGGGTGCGGCGATCCTCGCCGTTCCCCATGTGATTGGCGCGCCACAACCGGAGGTGCATTCGATGCTCGCTCCAGAAGCGCTGGAAACCCGGTTCAAAATCGCTTCGCAACTGACCAACGTGGCGTTCTGGCTGGCCCTGGGCCTGATCAGCGCCTGGTTGTTCCGTCGTAAAAGCGATGGTCAATACCACGCATGACGGATATCAGCACAGCGCCGACCCTGGTGGTCGGCCTGGGCTGCCAGCGCGGCTGCCCCGTCAGCACGTTGCTGGCGCTGCTCGATCAGGCACTGGAGGCGCACCAGATTGCTCGTCATGAAATCAAGGCGCTGGCCAGCATCGATTCGAAGCGCGATGAACCTGCGCTGATCGAACTGGCTCAGCAACTTGGCCTGGAACTGATGTATTTCAGCAGTGAACAACTGGCCGTTTATGAGCAGCAACTCAGTCATCAATCGCAAATAGCCTTTGAACGCACCGGTTGCTACGGCGTGGCGGAAAGCGCCGCACTGGCCCTGGCTGAACTACTGGCCCAGGGCCCGGCAAAACTGCTGATTCCACGACAAAAATACGCCCAGGCAACCCTGGCATTGGCCGGCGCTGCGTAAAAAACCGATAATCCCCGCCTTTGATCATGAACATTCTTCATCTGAAGCCCTGTTCAACCTCTTTTTCCCCACAGGAACCGACGATGACCGTCTACTTCATTGGCGCAGGTCCCGGCGACCCCGAACTGATTACCGTCAAGGGCCAGCGGCTGATTCGCAGCTGCCCGGTGATCATTTATGCCGGTTCTCTGGTGCCTGCTGCCGTACTGGAAGGTCACTGTGCCGAACAAGTGGTCAACAGTGCCGAACTGCACCTGGAACAGATCATCGACCTGATCAAGAGCGCCCATGCCAAAGGCCAGGATGTGGCCCGGGTGCACTCCGGCGATCCGAGCCTGTATGGCGCCATTGGCGAGCAGATTCGCTATCTGCGGGAGCTGGACATCGCGTTCGAGATCGTGCCCGGCGTGACTGCAACAGCCGCGTGTGCCGCGCTTTTGGGCGCAGAACTGACGCTGCCGGATATTTCGCAGAGCGTAATCCTGACTCGCTACGCCGACAAAACCGCCATGCCACCCGGAGAGGAATTCTCCAGCCTGGCGCAGCACGGCGCGACCATGGCTATTCACTTGGGGGTCAATCACCTGGCGAAGATCGTTGAGGAACTGCTGCCCCATTACGGCGCCGATTGCCCGATTGCGGTGGTTCACCGCGCGAGCTGGCCGGATCAGGATTGGGTGGTGGGCACGCTCGAGGATATTGCCGGGAAGGTTGAAGCCAAGGGCTTTCGTCGTACAGCGTTGATTCTGGTGGGTCGGGTGCTGGGCAGCGATCATTTCAGTGAGTCGTCACTGTATCGCACGGGGCATGCGCATCTCTATCGCCCTTAAAAACAAAAGATCGCAGCCTTCGGCAGCTCCTACAAGAGAATGCGTACACCTGTAGGAGCTGCCGAAGGCTGCGATCTTTTATACTTCACCCATAAAAAAACGGCGCTCACGGGGCGCCGTTTTTTCGTTTCGCAGCGAACACCTTAGTAGTAGGCGTTTTCTTTCTGCGTGTGGTCGGTCACGTCGCGAACGCCTTTGAGCTCGGGAATACGCTCGAGCAAGGTGCGCTCGATGCCTTCCTTCAGCGTCACGTCGGCCTGGCCGCAGCCCTGGCAACCACCGCCGAACTGCAGGACAGCGATGCCGTCTTCGACCACGTCGATCAGGCTGACCTGACCGCCGTGGCTGGCCAGCCCCGGGTTGATCTCGGTTTGCAGGTAGTAGTTGATGCGCTCGTTGACCGGGCTGTCGGCGTTGACCATCGGTACCTTGGCGTTTGGCGCCTTGATGGTCAGTTGGCCGCCCATGCGGTCGGTGGCGTAGTCGACTACGGCATCGTCCAGGAAGGCTTCGCTGAAGTGGTCGATGTACGCGGTGAAGCTTTTGAGCCCCAGCGCGGTGTCTTCGGGTTTTTCTTCGCCCGGCTTGCAGTAGGCAATGCAGGTTTCGGCGTACTGGGTGCCAGGCTGGGTGATGAAGACGCGGATGCCGATGCCCGGGGTGTTCTGCTTGGAGAGCAGATCAGCCAGGTAATCGTGGGCGGCGTCAGTGATGGTAATAGCGGTCATGGAAACTCCTCGCAGGCTTGGGCGCAGTTTACGCCAATCAACGCGCCGGACAAAGTCCTAGTATTTTTGTCGGGAAAAGATCCCGATGATCTCTCCCTGTAGGAGCTGCCGCAGGCTGCGATCTCTTGATTTGTTTTTTAGATCAAAAGATCGCAGCCTGCGGCAGCTCCTACAGGAGGGCCCAGTGTTTCAGAGGTTCTCGTAGCGATTCATGTCCAGCACGCCATCTTCCACCGGATCGTTTTCGTGGATGTAGCGGCTCAGGTCATGGAAGTAAGCCCAGAATTGCGGATGACTGCGGCGTATTCCCCAACGTTCGACGATTTTCTCGAAGCTGTCGGTGTCCTTGGCGCTTTCCATCGCATCCACAAACGCAGGTACTTGCCCGGCCGGGATGTTGAACATGAAGTTCGGGTAGCTGCTGAGTACACCCGGGAAAATCGTCAGGGTGTCCAGCCCCGGCTGATAGCGCAGCGATTCGCCGAGCAAAAACGCCACGTTGCTGTGGGCACGGTTACGCAACAGGCTGTAGACCTCACGCTTGCCGCTGGTGGTTTCGATACGCAGCAGGGTGGCTTCCGGCAACTGGTCGATGACCTTCAGCCCGGCGGCCGGCCGCGAAGTCAGACGGCTCAATGCCTGCTCGGCACTTTGCAGGTCCGGGTCGATGTTCGGCCGCGAACAGTAAGCGCCGTCGCAGCGATTGATCGGGTCGGGCCTGGCATTAAGGTCGCCGTATCGGGCCATTAACTGATTGGCAAAGTCACGCTTGGGATCAGCCGGGTTCAGATTCAGCGCGGTCGGCTTGTCGTCGTCGATGGTCTCGTAGTCCAGCCACATCTTGAATTTGCCACTGTTCTGATACCAATCGTCAAGGTAGTCATCCCGGGAGTCGGCGGGCATCAGGCGCAGGAAGTTCTGCTCGGCACCGTTGCGGATCAGGTCGAAATACAGCCGCGTCTGGGCCTGGTGGGACACGTTACCGAACACATCGAAGTTCACTGCCAGTTGATAGTAGGTGCGCTCAAGCAGCGGATAGTCGAACAGCCACATCGTTTGCGGCACGTCGCCGATCAGGCCTTTGGTTACCGAAGCGCTGTCGAAATGGCGGAAGATACTCAGCAACGCATTGTCGTTACCGGCCCACAGGGTCGACCAACTCGGCGCAGGCTCGTCGGCGTAGCTGTCCCGGCGCAAGGCTTCGTATTCATTTCGCTTGTCGCGGTAGTCGTGCCACAGGCTGAGGACGCTGCCGACATCATCGTTCTGCCCCGGCATCGCCAGCAAAGGCGTGGCCTGCCCGCGATAGTTCGGATCGGTGACATACAGGTCGTGCTCGGGCGCCTGGAACAACGCCCAGAAATTATCGCGGATCACGTCCGTGGCGATCTGACCACGACACACTGGCCCACGGATAAAGGTGCGCACAAAGTACTCGGCGTTATCGAGCATGAACTGATAGCGCGCCTGGGCCGGAATCGCTTCGAAAGTGGCAAACGGGTTGGCCCGGCTCTGCGGCCCATAGCCCGGCAATGCGTCGACCTGCCAGTTGCCGCTGTAGAACAGGCTCTTGACCCGCGCCAGCTTCGCCGGACTCAGCGGATAGGTGATGTGGGTCTTGTGCACGATCACGCCCTGCACCGGCCACAACCGGTAGTAGAACTGCGTGCCCGGATCATCGTTCGGGCGACGGGTGTTGATCAGGTCAATCGGCTGGCCGGTCGGGGTGCGCGAACGCACCCACTGGAAGAAATGCCCAGGCTCGCCGTCCTTGAAGTAGAGATGGGCCAGGAACCAGTGCTCGTACAGCCAGCGCCCCACCAGGCTTTCCCGGGCGCCCGGCGAATTGAGCAGGTTTTCCCATTGCACCACCTGCAAGGCTTCCCTGGCGCTGGGCGCCAGAGCCTGCTGATCAATCGGCGCGCCTGCCGCCAGCCAGCGTTGCAGCGTCTGGTACTGCTGGTCGGTCAGGGCGGTCACTGCCAGTGGCATACCCTCCTTCGGATGCCTGGCGGCGTAGCCGTCGAACTCCGCGGGCATGGCACACATGTTTTCCCGGTTCAGGCCCAGGACGATGTCTTCCGGCAGCTTCGCGTTGGGTTGCAACGGGGTTTTGTGGCCAAGCTCCAGCATCCGCGCCATCAGTGCAGCCTGGCTGCCCTGGGTATCGAGTACCGAATAAAAGCCCTTTTGCTGCCAGGCCTGTTTGCCGGAGGCGTCATAGAACAGTCGGGTCGGTGCCACCGCTTTAGTGCGGTCACCGTCATAAACCGGGACTTTCGTCGCACCACGCGCTGCGCCCTCGCCGCTGCCCAGGTTGAGCTGACAGGCGGCGTCGTTGCAGGCGTGGCAGGCCACGCACTTTTCAGTGAAGATCGGCTGAATGTCACGGCTGTAGGAAATAGACGGTGAACTGGCAGTTGGAATCGCCGGGCCTTGCGCCGTGGCGCCCCAGCTTAAAAACAGCAGCAATGTGCCGATGACGAAGCGATACGACATGTCCCTGGTCCCGAATCCTGAAAAAACGCCGCGATTCTACCGGTCTGTCATCCTTACCAACATGAACGATATTCATGCAAAATCGAGTCATGCTCTAAAAGCGCACAGGTTTGCTATCATCCCGGCCCTTCGTCATGGTCTTACCGAGTAGTCCAAATGTCCGATCGCAGTGTTCGCCTTCAAGCTCTCAAGCACGCCCTCAAAGAGCGCATCCTGATTCTCGATGGCGGTATGGGCACGATGATCCAGAGCTACAAGCTCGAAGAGCAGGATTACCGTGGCAAACGCTTCGCTGACTGGCCGAGCGATGTCAAAGGCAACAACGACCTGTTGGTACTGACTCGCCCGGACGTGATTGGCGGCATTGAAAAAGCCTACCTGGACGCCGGCGCCGACATTCTGGAAACCAACACCTTCAACGCCACCCAGATCTCCCTGGCCGACTATGGCATGCAGGGCCTGGCGTATGAGTTAAACGTAGAAGGCGCTCGCCTGGCGCGCAAGGTCGCCGACGCCAAGACCCTGGAAACCCCGGACAAGCCGCGCTTCGTTGCCGGCGTGCTCGGTCCTACAAGTCGCACCTGCTCGCTGTCCCCGGACGTGAACAACCCCGGCTACCGCAACGTGACCTTCGATGAGCTGGTGGAGAACTACACCGAATCCACCAAAGGCCTGATCGAAGGCGGCGCCGACCTGATCCTGATCGAAACCATTTTCGACACCCTCAATGCCAAGGCCGCGATCTTCGCCGTACAAGGCGTGTTCGAGGAATTAGGCATTGAATTGCCGATCATGATTTCCGGCACCATCACCGACGCCTCGGGCCGCACCCTGTCGGGCCAGACCACCGAAGCGTTCTGGAACTCCGTGGCCCACGCCAAACCGATTTCCGTCGGCCTGAACTGCGCCCTCGGCGCCCGCGAATTGCGCCCGTACCTCGAAGAGTTGTCGAACAAGGCCAACACCCACGTTTCCGCGCACCCGAACGCCGGCCTGCCAAACGAATTCGGCGAGTACGACGAATTGCCATCGGAAACCGCCAAGGTCATCGAAGAATTCGCTCAAAGCGGCTTCCTCAACATCGTCGGCGGCTGCTGCGGCACCACACCGGGCCACATCGAAGCCATCGCCAAGGCCGTGGCCGGTTATGCGCCGCGGGAAATCCCGGACATTCCGAAAGCTTGCCGCCTCTCGGGCCTTGAGCCGTTCACCATCGATCGCAACTCGCTGTTCGTCAACGTCGGCGAGCGCACCAACATCACCGGTTCCGCCAAGTTCGCCCGCCTGATCCGCGAAGACAACTACACCGAAGCCCTGGAAGTCGCCCTGCAGCAGGTCGAAGCCGGCGCCCAGGTGATCGACATCAACATGGACGAAGGGATGCTCGATTCGAAGAAGGCCATGGTGACCTTCCTCAATCTGATTGCCGGCGAGCCGGACATCTCCCGCGTACCGATCATGATCGACTCCTCCAAATGGGAAGTGATCGAAGCCGGCCTCAAGTGCATCCAGGGCAAGGGCATCGTCAACTCGATCAGCATGAAAGAAGGCGTCGAGCAGTTCATCCATCACGCCAAGCTGTGCAAGCGCTACGGCGCCGCGGTGGTGGTGATGGCCTTCGACGAAGCCGGCCAGGCCGACACCGAAGCGCGCAAGAAGGAAATCTGCAAGCGTTCCTACGACATTCTGGTCAACGAAGTGGACTTCCCGCCGGAAGACATCATCTTCGACCCGAACATCTTCGCCGTCGCCACCGGCATCGAAGAACACAACAACTACGCCGTCGATTTCATCAACGCCTGTGCCTACATCCGTGACGAGCTGCCGTATGCGCTGACCTCCGGTGGCGTGTCCAACGTGTCGTTCTCGTTCCGCGGCAACAACCCGGTGCGTGAGGCAATCCACTCGGTGTTCCTGCTGTACGCGATCCGCTCCGGGCTGACCATGGGCATCGTCAACGCCGGGCAACTGGAGATCTACGACCAGATCCCGTTGGAACTGCGCGATGCCGTGGAAGACGTGATCCTCAACCGCACCCCGGAAGGCACCGACGCCCTCCTCGCCATCGCCGACAAGTACAAGGGCGACGGCAGCGTCAAGGAAGCCGAGACCGAAGAGTGGCGCAACTGGGACGTCAACAAGCGTCTGGAGCATGCGCTGGTCAAAGGCATCACCACCCACATCGTTGAAGACACCGAAGAGTCACGTCTGTCGTTCAACCGCCCGATCGAAGTGATCGAAGGCCCGCTGATGTCCGGCATGAACATCGTCGGCGACCTGTTCGGCGCCGGCAAAATGTTCCTGCCGCAGGTGGTGAAATCCGCCCGCGTGATGAAGCAGGCCGTGGCTCACTTGATCCCGTTCATCGAACTGGAAAAAGGCGACAAGCCGCAAGCCAAGGGCAAGATCCTGATGGCCACGGTGAAAGGCGACGTGCACGACATCGGCAAGAACATCGTTGGCGTGGTGCTGGGCTGCAACGGCTATGACATCGTCGACCTCGGCGTGATGGTGCCGGCGGAAAAAATCCTGCAAGTGGCCAAGGAACAGAAGTGCGACATCATCGGCCTGTCCGGCCTGATCACTCCGTCGCTGGATGAGATGGTCCACGTCGCCCGGGAAATGCAGCGCCAGGACTTCCACCTGCCGCTGATGATCGGTGGCGCCACCACCTCCAAGGCGCACACGGCGGTGAAGATCGAGCCCAAGTACAGCAACGATGCGGTGATCTACGTCACCGACGCCTCCCGCGCCGTGGGCGTGGCGACGCAGTTGCTGTCCAAGGAACTCAAGGCCGGTTTCGTCGAGAAAACCCGCCAGGATTACATCGAGGTTCGCGAGCGCACCGCCAACCGCAGCGCCCGCACCGAGCGCCTGAGCTATGGCGCGGCCATCGCCAAGAAACCGCAATTCGACTGGGCGGGCTACACGCCGGTCAAACCGACCTTCACCGGCACCCGGGTGCTGGACAACATCGACCTCAACGTCCTGGCCGAGTACATCGACTGGACGCCGTTCTTCATCTCCTGGGACCTGGCCGGCAAGTTCCCGCGCATCCTCCAGGACGAAGTGGTCGGTGAAGCCGCCACCTCGCTGTACAAGGATGCCCGGGAAATGCTCAGCAAACTGATCGACGAGAAGCTGATCAGCGCTCGCGCGGTGTTCGGTTTCTGGCCGGCCAACCAGGTGCATGACGACGACATCGAGCTCTATGGCGATGACGGCAAGCCAATGGCCAAGCTGCATCACCTGCGCCAGCAGATCATCAAGACCGACGGCAAGCCGAACTTCTCCCTGGCCGACTTCGTCGCGCCCAAGGACAGTGAGGTGACTGACTACGTGGGTGGTTTCATCACCACCGCGGGGATCGGCGCCGAAGAAGTGGCCAAGGCCTATCAGGACGCTGGCGACGACTACAACTCGATCATGGTCAAGGCCCTGGCCGACCGCCTGGCCGAGGCCTGCGCCGAGTGGCTGCACCAGCAGGTGCGTAAAGAACATTGGGGTTACGCAAAAGACGAGACGCTCGATAACGAGGCGCTGATCAAGGAGCAGTACAGCGGTATCCGTCCGGCACCGGGCTACCCGGCCTGCCCGGACCACACCGAGAAAGCCCAGTTGTTCGCCCTGCTCGATCCTGAAGCCCAGGAAATGCGCGCCGGCCGCAGCGGCGTGTTCCTCACCGAGCACTACGCGATGTTCCCGGCGGCAGCGGTCAGCGGCTGGTACTTCGCTCACCCGCAGGCGCAATACTTTGCCGTGGGCAAGATCGACAAGGACCAGGTGCAGAGCTACACCTCGCGTAAAAGCCAGGAGCTGAGCGTGACCGAACGCTGGCTGGCGCCGAACCTGGGTTACGACAACTGAGTGACCCACTGTGGGAGCGAGCTTGCTCGCGATGACGGAGTAACATTCAACATTAATGTTGACTGATAGACCGCTATCGCGAGCAAGCTCGCTCCCACATTGGTTGTCCAGCGGCTGATTTAGCTGTTCAAGGCCGATGTCCCAGGTTGCGGCTCTTCACCCGCAAGCTCCGCAACCTCCTTGCGGGAAAGCTCGATCATCTTCGCGTTGCGCGCCGCCGCCAGTTCGAAAAGCTGACTCATGAATGCGGCATCATCGGCGCTCTCAACCCCATCATCTTCCCCTCCCTGACTCTCCACTTCATCAAGTGACCGAAAGACTTCAGGGTATTTCTCCTTGAGATAACTCACCCAATAGTCGCGCTGGATCAAGTCTTCGAAAAACCCGTCGGACCGCTCCGCATTGACGATTTCCACGCGCGCGTCCGCCAGTTGTTGCCGCGTGACGCCCGAGGCATACGTCATGTGTTTCGGCTGACCCGGCAGGATCAGGCCGTCATCCCAGCCCTCCGTCAGGCCGATTCGATAGCCCAGGCGCACCTCGGCCTCATCCTCCCCGGTTTGAGCCGCGGCCTTGGTCGCCAGATCATCGATCTTGTCCAGTCGGAACAGCTGCCTGGACAGTTTCAGCAGTGCCTGGCCCTTCACACTCAAGCCTCCAGGCGGAATGTCGAGCAAGGCATTGTGGGTGAATACTTTGCTTTCCAGGCCGCTGAACGTGAGGATTCGCCCGTCGACACAGGTGCCATGGGTACTCGAACTGGCGAACAGGACTTCCCGAAGTTCGCTGTTGCTGGCCGCGGCCTCCATCACTGTCCAGACTCTTCGCGTCAAGTCGGCTTTGGCCACCCGAAACTCCCGGGTGTCCTGCAATCGCGAGAGCAAATGAAAGAACGCAGCATTGTCCGGCTCGGCCGCCAGCTGATTCCAGATTTCGCTTTTACCGGCCTGTTCCTCCGCAGGCGCATTGGCTAGCCAAGGGGCCTTTTGCGCGGAGTCAGGCTCAACCTCAGGGAGTTCTTCATCCAATTCGAAGCCGTCACTGTCGTCGTCAGCATCATCAATCAATTCATCTAGCTCGGAGCTCGAGATCCCCAGTACAACATCGCGGGCGCCCGCTTCACGATAAACCCGCAACCGCTCCAGACTCTCGGAGGCCAGGTTGTTGTCGCTCAGATCGACACCAATCATCAGGACGTTGTGATTGCCATCCAGGGCCTGCAGGGGAACCGTTGTAATGACGTTGCGGCTCAGATTCAGGACTCTGAGACGACTAGCATCCAGCGTGCCCTGCGGCCACTGGGTCAGAATGTTATTGCGCAAATCTAGCGTCACCAATGCCTCGAAAGCGCTCATGTCAAAGGAGTCCAGCTCGTTGTAACCCAGATCCAGCCACGTCAGCCGTTCCAAATTACTCAGGGAGGCTATTACGTGTCCGGGATCGTTCAGCCGGTTCGAAGACAGGTCCAGGCGTTCAAGCATATCCATGTGCTGGACAGGCTCGGGTATTGCCACCAGCCCATTGCCACTGAGTTCCAGGGTCTTGAGCCGGGTAAAGGCGGCGAGGAACCCGTCGGAGCCTGTCCGGGTCAGTTTTACACCGGTCAGGTTCAACCTGCCGACGTGCTCGAACGTTGTCGGCATCTCTGGGAGATCACCCAGTTGCAAGCCGCTCAGATCCAAAACGGTATTGGCAGCACCTTCCACGCCGGTCAGGCCTTCGCGCCAGCATTCGAGGATGCGCAAGGCGCCCAGCCTGCGAATGCTTGAAGACATCATCCAGCCTGTGCCGTCAACTCCCCGTGTAAAGATCCAGCCGTTCAACTGGCGCGTAAGCGCTTCGAAGGACTGCTCCCAACCGGCCAGGCGCTCGCTGATTTGCACCTCGGTCGCCCCGCGCTCGCGCATCTGTTCCAGCGCTTGCAAGGCTTCATCATCCGCCAGTGTCGGCCTCAAACGCTGCAGACGCCTTGTGAAAACCTCAGCCCCTTCTCCCGCCGGAATCTCAGGCAGCGCCAGCAATTGCTGCGCAATGGAAAACCCACTCTCGGACGGCGGAAAAGCAAGCGGTATCGGCTCCGTGGCGAACCGCTGCAGGGCACCCTCTGGCAACACCCTGGCAACTTCTATTCGCTGCCAGGCGGTCCGGAGCATTGCACCAGCCTGAGGGGTCAAGGGCGAACCGCCGAGATTGGTTTTGAGCAATACCTCATTTTCCAGCACCGCCACCGGCAGCTCGGAAATCTTGCTGTCGCGCAAGTCCAGCCAGGTCAACTCCGGCAAATCCTGGGCGCCTGCCGGCCACTCCCGCAGCTCAGTCGTGCGCAGGTTCAAGGCCTTGAGGCGAGTCATTGCGCTGACGTCCAGGGTGTTCAGGGGGTTAGTGCTCAGGTCCAGATACTCAAGCGCCTGCAACCCATCGAGACCTTTCTGAACCCCCGGATCGACAACAATCCCGTTATTGGAGAGATCCAGCTGAGTCAATTTTCCGAGATCCTCGGGGCCGATGGGGATTTCGGTCAAGCCGCAACTACGCAAGTCGAGTGTTTGAAGTTCGGTAAACCCGCTGATGAAGCCGCGAATCTGTGCTGTTGGCGCCTTACTCCCCCTCAAATACAGCGTTTGCACCTCCGGGAAAGCACCGGCCGGCAGCTCGGGATAATCACTCAGCCCCAGATTTGGCAAGTCCAGCACCGAGGCATTGGCCGTAGCGCCGTAGCGCTTGAATACGCCGTTGCGCCAGCAGGCTCTCAGGGAATTTGCCGCTAACGTCCGACCTGTTATTTCGTTGATCGCTGTCGACAGTTTAAGCGCACGATAGGACCAGTCGTTGAGGTTGCGGTTGAGTACATGGTGCTGCTCACTCAAGGCTTCGATCGCTCCGTACCTCGCCTCGGCGTCCTGCCACTGCTCGACAAACCGATTGAACAAGGCCTCGTGATTCTTTTCGATGCCCTCGCCAAGGCGTCTCAACTCACCCTTGCTGTAATCCCTGACCATTTCCTCGAGATCAACAAGGTGTGGGGGTTGCCTTTTGGCGTACTCATACGCTGGCCGGAAATTTTCACGAAGGAAATTCGACCAGTCCAGCGACAGTCCGGACCAGAGCTTTTCATGCCCGCTGAAAATGCCGTCGGGCAGGGTTCTGATCCCGGTATCCTTAAGGTTCAATCGCTCAAGCTGCGGCAGCTCGAGCACGCCGGCGGGCCATTCGAACAACGAAGGTGCAAGCACTTCCAGCCGGCGCAGATTGCGCAACTGGCTGACATCCAGCGCAATCGGCGTGAACCCCGAACAATAGACATTGAGGTATTCAAGCCTGGTCAACGCGCTCAGCCTCGTCGGCATGTCGGCGGCGTAGGGAGTGGCTGAATACAGACTCAGATCCGTGAGTTCCAGCATCGTGCCGATGACCTCGGGAACATTGCTGAACTGGTTGCCCGTGGCGTTGATCCGCAGCTTTCTCAACCCGGGAAAATTCGCCAACAGCGCATCGGAATTGGCATCGGTGATACACCGGCCCCGGACGTACAGATCACGCACATGGGAGAAATCCGCCGACAACGAAGGCAGCGCTTCATCACAGGTCAGGTCAAGCAATGTGAAGCGCGCCTGCTCTGCGGCCAACGGCGAGTTGCGCCAGCTATCCTTGAGACTCTGCGCAACCGAAGCCTTGCCGCCCAGCATGCGCTCCAGGGCAGAGCTCGGCGATGGCTCGCCAACCCAATGATCCAGCGTCGACTCAAGCGTCTCCCACTCGCGCAGGCGGGCCTGCAACAAACCGTAAATCTGCGCATCGGTTTTTCCCGCACGCAGCTGCGCCAGGACAAATCCGTTGGCCTGCTGTTCGGTCAGCGCCGGATAGACATCCCGAACCCGCGTTGCCAGCGAAGGGTTGATCCCTTGCCCGCGCCCGCTGGCGTAGTACCCCACCAACCGTTCGTTGACCCGAACCGGAGGCTTGAACGTCGCACGCTTACCGGTGCGTGTCTCCAGGCGTTGCACCAGCTCGCCACGATGGGCGACGGCATAGTCGATGATTGCCGTGCGCAACTGGCTGCCCTGAGCCACATGGGGAACACCCAGCGCCTGGCGCGCCGCGTCGGGCAAGGCATGCATGATCGACGGGTAAAAATTATCTTCACCTCGAGGAATGCCGTTGAGCTCCTCACCGCGCTCATCAAACGCCTGGTAGGCCGATCCTTTCTTGACCACGTATTTGCGCGTGACGGCAGTCTGACTGCCAATGCCATCGATCAGCGGCCCCTCGACGTGACCGTCGCGCACTTCCAGGCGCACGTTGTCGGACCAGCCCGGCAGTTTTTCCAGGGAATGCAGGGCGAGCCATCGGCTGTCCCCCGAAGCCATACGTTCCAGAAGCAACCCGGCAAAAGCCTGGTTGACGCGCCCTTGCCGTGCATACCAACGGCCCTCTTCAAGCATGTTCAAGGGAATCCGTCGCGTCGTTTGCCACCGCGCCAGTTCCTCGGCATTGGCATCGAGCAACACCCTGTTGGCAGCGGATTCACTCAGCCCCGGGCAAGCACGCCGCAGCATCGCCACCGGCCCCTTGACCGCCTCGGTGCTCCCTGGGCCAGCCTCGAACGCCGCCAACAACTCGGCCAGCCCGGGAGGTGGAGGCAGATGATCGAGGTGCATCTTGCGCAGGGCACTGTCACTGGTACCGCTGGCATCGGCGATGGTGAGCAGTTGTTCGTCAGTCAGGGCCTCGGTCCCATGGCCCATGCGCCGCAACAGAGTCAGTCGGTCCCACTCAAGAGGACGTTCCAGCGTATGGCGCCAGGCACCGTGGCCGTTGTGTTCGAGAATCGGCCGCCAGGCCCCGGTATCGGATGGATGCTTGATGCGCCATTTTTTCAGCGTTGAATCAAAGGTGATCTCATACACCTTGCCCGCCTGGCGGAAGTAAGTCCTGCGGTTCGCACGAAACTGTCCCAGGGCATTGGGGGTGATGTCATCGCCCAGCTCAACGTTGCACTCATAGGCCTTCAGGTCGGGTTTCCACAGCCGTGTCGCCCCATCGGGGCGCTTGATGGCGTCCAACCCTTCGATCACGGGCTCCGGTGCAACCGGCGCTATCTTGCCGAGCACCTTGCCGGCCCCCGCCATCGCCGCGATCAACGCCAGGTTTTCCGCGACATCGATCAGGTGCGCCTTGGCAGCAACGCGATCACCCTCACTCCACTCGATAACCCCTTCGAACGATTCGTACAGCAATTGCCCGGCCATCACCGTCAGCATGATCTCGCCCAGCACCGGTACGAACATCGACACCATGTTCAAGCCCAGCATGCCGATTTCCAGCAGGTGATTGAGCTTTGCCGCCCGAACCCTTGCATCGACTTCGGCGGTCGGGACCGCATGGCTGCGCGCATCGGCGATGACCTTGGCGCGGTTTTGCTCGTAGAGATAGGTCCACAGATCGGTATTGGCGGACCAGATTCCGGCTACGCCATTGCGCGTTGTACCCATTGGGTCGAGGTAAGGGTCTTCCACCGGTTCGCGCTTGCCCTGGGTTTCAGGGGGCAGCTCCTTGATACCGACGAATGTGGAGATCGGCGGAATGTACTGGGCGACCTTGACCCAGAAGGAATGCAATGGACCGCTCGGAGCGTCCGCCGCCTTGCGGGTGAACTGGCTGAAATAGTAAGGGCGGTCGGCGTAGGCCACGAACTGACTGAAAAAACGCTGGTGTGCGGTCGGCCTGCCATTGCTTGCGGCCCGTGAATTGCCGGCCGTGAACTGGCGCTTGAATTCGTCACGCAACTGCGCCGAGGTGTAGCGCTTGAGCGGATGTTCGGGATCATGGGGAATGTAGACGATGAAATCGCTGGTGTAGCGATACTGCTCGCTGATGCTGAACACCACACAGCCGGTCATCCGGCGCTTCATCAAGATGAGATCGCGGAACCAGACCTGTCTGTCGCCCATCCGGGGATGGACTTCCCCGCCAATGACCGAAAGGATCATCGAGTAGTCTTGCGGTTCGATGTCCTTTTTCAACAACGCCAGGTCGGCTGCCGCCCTCATTGCGGTTTTCTGGCTGTCGATGAATTGCTCGCGCAGGTTGGCTTGCGCCCGCGTATCGGCTGGCTGGAAAAACCCGTTCACACAGGTTTGATACTGCGCTCCGATATCCAGCGTTCGGCACAGCGACAAGAACTGCCTGACCGTCATGCCCAGCGCAACATCCTGGAATATACCGGGGGTAGGCGTTTCGACGACGAACCCTGAACCACGGTGGAAGGCCCCTTCTTCACACTCCGAGGCCTCGAAGTTGTGCAATGCCGCCTGGAGCAAGGACAGCTTCAACACCTCGAAAGACGTGACTTCGATATCGAACACGCCAACCTCCAGGGGACGCCGCAGGCACACCCAGGTCTTGTTGACGTCGACGTCGATCGAGAACCTGTCCTTGAGAGCCTTGGCCAAAATCGGCCCGGCGAATGTTTCGGCATCGTGCAGCGCGGACATCGTCTGGTCCAGCCGGGACTGCGAGATAAAACTGGCGTTGAAACTTGCCCTCAGTGCCTGCTGTTGCACGCCGGATGCGTGCACATACCAGCCCGGCAGGGGTGTTGCGCTATCTTTGATCGCTGCGCGCCTAGGGGACGTCGCGCTGATCAACCAATCGGGGGTCATGCGCTCAAGCGAATCACTGTGCATGCTGCTTTTTCCTGGCAGCAACGGCTTGGATTCTGAACCTTCAGTAGGCGACTGCACCGTCGACGTCGGGGGCGAAGTGCGGGATGAAATGCTCATACTGTCTCTCCTGGTAAATGGAGCGACAGGACACCACCCAAGGCCCGGACAACTGCGGTACATAGTTACCGCAAGTTCGAAAAGGCGAGACAAAGCGTTTCAGGCAGCCACGGCACGAATCGGCAGATTGGCTATGCTGTGTGCACCCACTTTCAGACGAGGGATTTATGGACGATCCGGCCGATAACAAGCCGCCGACCTTCTGGCAAATGCTGCACAGCGTCATGGCGGCGGCGTTCGGGGTGCAGAGCGGGAAGAACCGGGCCCGTGATTTCACTCACGGCAAGCCGAGTCATTTCGTGATTCTGGGGATTGTGTTCACGGCGGTGTTTGCCTTGACGCTGTTCGGCATCGTCAAGCTGGTGCTGCTGCTGGCCGGGGTTTGATGGGACTCAGTGCATCAGGGTTTGCAGGGTGAACGGGTAACGCCAGGACGCGGGACGTCCCTTGGCCGAGAGTTTGTGGAAATCCACGCCGAAGTCCTGCGCGGCGCCCATCGCCAGCAGTCGCTTGGCCTGTGTCCGATCGATCAGTTGCAACAGCGGAATCTGTCGGTCACGGCCGCCGTACTGGCTGAAGTCCACGCCTTGATCGTAGTCATGCAATTGCACCAGCGCCCAGCCACCGAGGCTGAAGTGCCCGCCCAGCAAGACACTCAGGCGACGGTCCAGCAGTGCCTGCAACGCCACGGGTGAAGTGTTGATCGCGCCGAACAGCACGCCTTTTCCTGGTACACCTCCGGCTTCGACATACGCCTGCATCACACCGAACGCCATTTCGTCATTCGCGGCCCAGACCAGCGATGTCTGCGGATAGCGCTTGAACAGCAACCTGGCCTGCTCGCAGGCACGTTGCCGGGTCCAGCCGCCGTACACCAACTGCCGCAAACGCACTTCGGGGTGCTCGGCCAAGGCACGCCGCAAGCCCTTCTCGCGAAATTGCGCGGACGGGGTGATCTTCAAACCGGAAAAGGCCAGCAATTCGATCGTCTGGCCGGGGGCCACCGGGCCGTGCTGTCGGATCAGCTCCTTGAGCATCAGGTAGCCGCCCTCCTCGTCGTTGGGCACCAGGCTGCCGAGCAAATCGGGGTACTTGTCAGGCCGGGCGTCGATCAGCTTCATCTGATCCGGGGTCAGGGCGTTGTTGACCATGAACAGCTTTACCCCACTGCCCTTGGCCAGCCGCAGGATTTCGGGGGCGATGTATTGCTCGTTGACGAAGACCAGGTAGTCGGGACGATGGTGGCCTTGAAGGGCTTCGCGAGCTTGGCGGAGGGTGCTTTCGGAGACGCGGTCGGAATACTGGATGCGCAAGTCCATCCCCAGGTCGGTCGCCGCGGCCTGCATGAACTGCGAGTAACTCATCCAGAAAGCTTCCGTGGGAGTTCCCGGGTTCAGGAACAGCACTGACGCCGCCTGGGCACAAGGCCCCACGACCATGCCCAGCGTCAGTAATACGCCACACAAAAACTTCAACATTGGTCGTCCGAGCCCCCGGTAATTCGCCGCGCATTATAGCCAGCGAACGTCCGTAAAACGGCGATTTTTCCGGTTTTTGTCAGACAATCGTCGGAACCGGGCCCGGACGGTGTCGCTTACTGATGACTGACCCAGAAAACCGCCGTCCCCACGACCAGAATGATCAGGAACAAAATTGCCCATGCATCAACGGTGCTATCGCTTTTCCGTGCTTTGGTTGGGTTGCTCATTGCATCGCCTCTTGTCGGTTTTATCGGTGATTGCATAAAGACTCGAGCAGAGTAAAGACGACGATTGCCCGCATCACAAACAGGGTCTTTGCAACAACGATTCTCATTAGGCGATTTGGTTCTTTACATATGCTCAAACATCACTTTTACGCATAACTGCAAACTGGTATCTTGCCCCGGCTCCGTAGGGAGTGCGCGGCCGTGCGCGCAGAATTGCCGAGGTTTTATCGGACGCCAGCAAGCCAAAAAACGCCGCTGTTTCCGACCGGCCCAAGCCTGAGAACAGGACTTATATGTACGTATACGACGAATACGATCAGCGGATCATCGAGGACCGCGTCAAGCAGTTCCGTGATCAGACCCGACGCTATCTGGCAGGCGAGCTGAGCGAAGAAGAATTCCGCCCCCTGCGCCTGCAAAATGGCCTTTATATCCAGCGTTTCGCGCCTATGTTGCGAGTCGCCGTGCCTTACGGCCAGCTGACTTCGCGTCAGATACGCATGATGGCCAGGATTGCCCGCGACTACGACAAGGGCTACGCCCACATCAGTACCCGGCAGAACGTGCAGTTCAACTGGCCGGCCGTGGAAGACATTCCGGACATTCTCGCTGAACTGGCCACCGTGCAGATGCACGCGATCCAGACCAGCGGCAACTGCCTGCGCAACGTCACCACCGACCAGTTTGCCGGTGTCGCTGCAGACGAGTTGATCGACCCGCGCCCATGGTGCGAGATCGTCCGCCAGTGGACGACGTTCCACCCGGAATTCGCCTACCTGCCGCGCAAATTCAAGATCGCCGTCAACGGTTCGACCTCCGACCGTGCCGCCATTGAAGTCCACGACATCGGCCTTGAGCCGGTGCACAACGCCGCTGGCGAGCTGGGCTTCCGTGTGCTGGTCGGCGGCGGCCTGGGCCGTACGCCAGTGGTGGGTGCATTCATCAATGAATTCCTGCCGTGGCAAGACCTGTTGAGCTACCTCGACGCCATCCTGCGGGTCTACAACCGCTATGGCCGTCGAGACAACAAGTACAAGGCGCGGATCAAGATCCTGGTCAAGGCGCTGACGCCTGAAGTCTTCGCGCAGAAAGTCGATGCGGAAATGGAGCACCTTCGCGGTGGCCAGACCACATTGACCGAAGCCGAAGTGCAGCGCGTCGCCAAGCATTTCGTCGACCCGGACTACAAGGCCCTGGAAAACCAGGCCGCCGACCTGGCCGAGCTCGACCAGCAACACCCGGGCTTCGCCCGCTGGCGCGTGCGCAACACCCTGGCCCACAAGAAGCCGGGCTATGTGGCCGTGACCTTGTCCCTGAAGCCGACCGGCGTTGCACCGGGCGACATCACTGACAAACAGCTCGACGCCGTGGCCGACCTGGCCGACCGTTACAGCTTCGGTCAACTGCGCACCTCCCACGAGCAGAACATCATCCTGGCCGACGTCGAGCAGGACAAGCTGTTCGCCATGTGGGGCGAGTTGCGCGAGCAAGGCTTCGCCACGCCGAACATCGGCCTGCTGACCGACATCATCTGCTGCCCGGGCGGCGATTTCTGCTCCCTGGCCAACGCCAAGTCGATCCCGATCGCCGAATCGATCCAGCGCCGTTTCGACGACCTGGACTACCTGTTCGACATCGGCGAACTGGACCTGAACATCTCCGGCTGCATGAACGCCTGTGGTCACCACCACGTCGGCCACATCGGCATCCTCGGAGTGGACAAGAAAGGCGAAGAGTTCTATCAGGTTTCCCTCGGCGGCAGCGCCAGCCGTGACGCCAGCCTGGGCAAGATCCTCGGCCCGTCGTTTGCCCAGGAAGCCATGCCTGACGTGATCGAAAAGCTGATCGACGTGTACATCGAACAACGTACCGAAGACGAACGCTTCATCGACACCTATCAGCGTATTGGCATCGACCTCTTCAAGGAGCGTGTCTATGCAGCGAATCATTAAGAACAACGCGGTCGTCGACGAGACCTGGCACCTGCTGCCCAAGGATTTCAACATCGACGAGATCAGCAACTGCGACGACCTCATCGTGCCGTTGCAGCTGTGGCGCGAACACAGCCGCATGCTCCTGGCCCGCGATGGCGGCCTGGGCATCTGGCTGGACGCCGATGAAGAAGCCGAGGAAATAGGCGAAGACGTGGCGCAGTTCCAGGTCATCGCCCTGAACTTCCCGGCATTCACCGATGGCCGCAACTACTCCAACGCCCGCCTGCTGCGCGACCGTTACGGTTTCAAGGGCGAATTGCGGGCCATTGGCGACGTGCTGCGTGACCAGTTGTTCTACATGCATCGCTGTGGTTTCGACGCGTTCGCCATTCGCGCCGACAAAGATCCGCACGAAGCCCTTGAAGGCCTCAGGGACTTCTCGGTGACCTACCAGGCCGCTACCGACGAACCGCTGCCACTGTTCCGTCGTCGCTGACCGTCACGCCTTGAACCCCGGCCCGGGGTTCAAGGCGTTCCACCCTCCCCGCTAAAACAGCGGATAGTCGGCCAGCGGCATCGGCCGCCCCATGGCGACCCAATCACGGTACAGCCGGACTCGATCCTCCAGCACCACGAACAACCGGAACGGATTCTGCGCATCGCCCATCCGCGTTTCGACACACTGCCGCAACCAGCCCCATAACTCTTCTGACGCATCCGCGTCCTGCAGCAAGCGCCACACACGCGCCTGCAGGGACCGATAGCCGACCTGGAAATCCGCCGTCAGGCTCAATCCATCCATGACCCGGAGCAACGTACTACCCGATGGTTTGACGGCCAATCGTTGCCAGATCTGTTGCCGCGCCTCGCGCACACTTTCATCGCCCTCCTCCAGCCAGGGCGTCGCACTGCCATAATCGGCACCCGGCTCACTCAGCCATAGATTGATACCGGTGCGTTCGCGATGATCCACCAGACGCAACAACGTCTCTTCATCCGTCAGCGGATTACCCCACAGTTTCACCCTATCCCGGGAGACCGCCTGAATCAGGGTCGCGTAAGGAACCCGGCTGATCCGGTTGCCTCGCAAGTCGAGCGAGGTGAGGTACGGCTGATCGGCAATGCCAATCGGGCAACGGCTGATCCCGGTGTTTCTCAGGTTCAACACACGCAACTCATTCATCCCCAATACCACGGGCGGAACAGTCAACGGGTTGTCACTCAGCTCCAGCGTTTGCAAGCTCGACAGATCACGAAACTGCGAAGCCGTGTTCTCTTGAAGCTGAAGAAAGGTGGACCTCAGGTTGAGCGTTGTGAGTCGAGTCATTTGCCGAACCGGTGGAGGCAATACCCCCTCCAGTACATCGTCTGCATTGAGCCGACGCAGATCCACGCGTTCCAGGTTCAGGGAGTGCAGATTGGGGAAGCTTTCGAGAAATGCGTTCAGGCTTTCGCGTTCGATAAGGTGCAGGCCCTGCATCGAAAGCTCGACGACTTCATTGAAGCGAACGTTCATTGTCGGCAAGCGATGGAAGTCCTCGTACCCCAGGTCCAGCCTGTAACCGCAGCACACCTCGCCGGACATGACTCGATTGATCTGGGGCGGGCATTTTTGCCAGATGCTCATCAGCTCGTCGCCCAGTTCATTTCGCGTTTCACGCTCGTTATCGATCACGGTTTGCAGCAGTTCGACATTGTACGCCGCCACCTGCTGAGGACTCATGCCCGCTGCGGCGTCATCGCCCACCGCCAGAAAATCCACGTCCATGTCATCGACATCCAGCACGGTCTGGTCGACCCAGTGGCGCAGATCGGCATGCAACTGCCGCACTTCGAGAGTCAGGCGATCCACCAGCGCTTGCGCCCGGGCACCTGCCATCAGGAGCAACTCGTCCACCTGGGCATCGGTGAATTCCGGATACAGATCCTTGACCTGCATGCGCATGATTTCGTGAGCCAGCACAGCGCCCTGTGGCGTGTTCGGAAAGCCGCCGCCGCGCAATCCCCTGGCTTCGAAGGGCAACCGCGAATCCATTCGATTCAAGCCGAGTATCAGCTCGGAGCGAGATAAGGCGTGCCCGCCAATGCGCAGGCGCAATTGGCTGGCCGAGTCGGGCGAGCTTAACGACATCGCCGCGCGTTCCTTCCCTGACAACAGATCGACCAGCGCGGCAAACAGATCCGAACCCTCGCCGTCGGTAGCCGCCACCGTGGTATACCGGCAGCGGTCACCGACCTTGATCAAGCGCCGGCAATCCGCCGAATCGAGCGGGCCGCAACGGTCCAGGCCCCGGCCACTGATTGACCTGTCGAGCACTTCGATGCGCAAGCCTTTCGGCCAACCGGGCAGGCGGTGCAGTGAATGCAACGCCAGGACATCGGAATCGGGATGGCTGACCGAACGCAAGTACAGGCCCTCGTAGGCCCGGTTGAGTCGTACATGCTGCTGATACTCGCGCGCCTTGTTATCCAGGCGTTTGAACAGTTGCAGGGCCTCGTCAGCGTCGACGGGCCGATCGATGTCGACCCCCGAACGATCGAGGATCTGCTCCACGGCACTTTTCGGCAAACCTTGGTATTCGCTCTGAAACAGGCGAATCCAATCCTGGTCCGAGTGTTGGAGCGCCTGATAGCGGGCGTTGAACAATCCGGCTCGTGCTTGCGGATCGGCGACGGCTTCGAGTTCCTGATCGAGCTTGAAACGAGTGATGGTGTCGGCAAGCATCGGCGTCGGCGCGCGACCGGTCTGCATCAGGCGCAGCATATCGTCGTCGACCGTGCTGACCCGGGCGATCTGCGCCAATACCTCATCACTGAAGGCCGCAAGCGGTGCGCAAACGCCTCGCATCAGCTCCACACGTGTCGACACCGGTGCCGAAACCGATCCGGGTATGGGCTGGACCGGCGTTTCGGGATGCGGCTCTCCCCCCGGCTCGTGCAGCGTTCCGGCGATTTTTTCTTCGCCCTTGAGTGCCGCCACCGCCCCGGCCAGCGGGAGCGCATTGAGCAAGCCGAACACCGTGCGCGTCACGCCCTCGGAGCGCTGCCCCGGTGTTTTACCGTTGATGGCCTGGTCGAGGCCGTAACCGGCGTCGATCAGCCCAGCCAGCACCAGGACGCCCTCACCTCCCGGAATGAACAATGCCAAAGGCCCGAGCCGGTTGATCCACTGCACAAGCGGTTCCACCACTGCGCTCAGGTTGTCGCGATTGACCTGGGCATCGTCACGGATGGTTTTGACGCTGGCCATGGAGGCCTGCTTCATGGTCAGCACCAGTTGCGCGAACGGGTCGGTGTCGGCTGGCGCACGCTCAAGGTCGATGTAGTCCTGCGGGTCCCAGAAACCGTCGTTGTTGAAGAACCCCGCGTTCTTTGTCAGCCAGTGTTCCCTCGGGTAGACCGACATGCCCTCCAACGCCGTCAACACACCCGCATGGAAAGTGCCGTCTTCACGATCGTCCTCGGCAAAATGCGCGACCAGCGCTTGCCGTGTGGCGGCAACCTGGCCTTGAGCCACGATCCATTGGCGCAGGTGCGGCAAGTCGGCGAATTCATGCAAGGGTGAGGAGTTGCCGGGGATATTCAACAAGACCCGGCCGCTGCGGCGGTGGCGGTAACACCAGATATCGTTCGATGTGTAGCGATAGATCGTCAGCCGCCCGACCTCGATCGGCGCATTGACGCGAGTGGGCGCCTGCACCTGATCGATGGTCAACGCACTCCAGGCCTGCTCCGCTGGCAAACCGACGGCCTGCATGGCCAGGGCCAGGCCTTCCTGACTCAAACTGCCCTCCTGATGTTGCAGACAGGCGCTCATGATAAAGGCGGCCCTGGTCGAGGTTCTCAGGTCGAAAGGCGCCGCCTGGACGATTCGCTTATCGGAGGGCCAGGCGCTATCAAGGTAAGCCTGATAGCGGGTCTGCAGATCCAGATCCCATACCCACTGTTTGAACGCCGCCGGCCTCAGGGTAATTTGCGTTGCCGGCCCGTACACCTGGGGCGCAGTCCGGCGATAGATGCCTTCATAGGTGTGGTGGTTGCCATTGCCGTGGTCGGCGAATTCATCGACATGCTCCACGATGCGAATGGACGGGCCGACATCGGGCGGTGTGAACAAACCCAATAGGCTTTCGGCAAAACGCCCGTCACCAACGGTCTGGTAGTTCGCCAGCAACGCCTGCACCAGGGTTTGCGAGTTTGCCACCTGGCCTTGCTCGATACCGTCCTGCGGCGAGTGCCCGCGGTAACGGTAATCCAGAGTGACCAACAGGGCGTTTTGCGGGTCGATGTCTTGCCCCCACTTTTCCTTGATCAGCTGTGCACCGAACTGCTCGGGAGACTGCGGCAAAGCCGCGCTCACCACAGACTCCAGTGTTTCGCGCAGCGGCGCAGGTTCGGAATGAAGCGGTGTCTGATGGTCATTCATGTGCATTCCATGGCAACTGTTTTTGGAACACCAACATAACCAGCCGCGGCCTTGCCGAAAGCAGGAACGGTCGCCTGCTGCCTACAGAGATTTCGCCGGGCCGTGGAGGACATCGGGTAAAAATTCGCAGGCAAAAAAACGGGACACAAGTCAAACTAACTGACCGACCAGATAAACCGCAACGCAACAATAATTTAAAACTTGAAAATCCCGGCAATACATTCCCCGCGCAGCTTTCTAATCTTTCGCGATAGAGTTTAAAAACCTAACTAACCGCAAAAGGATTTTGCACGATGTATATTTCCGATGAGGCCCGCAACTCCGCATTCAAAACACTTTGGAAAGAAGAAAACTTTAGTTATCTCGCCATTTTATACTGCGATACCAATGGCGATATTGGCTACACCCCCATCAAGACTGACAACACTATTATCTATATTGAACACGAAGAATGGCCAAACATTGATCATGTTCGTTTCAAGAGCCTCGAGAGCCTGCTTGATGCTCTGGAGTCAAATGGTTTTAAACAGGTTCCTGGTATGATGGACAGCATCGAGCTGCCATGGTCTTCATATCCTGATCTCCCGACTACATTACAAGAACAACTCAATAAACCCGGGATGTTTATGCTCGACCGCAAATATAGTTTCCAGTTTCAGTTTGATCCTTTCTCGTCAAGACATGTGGCGTTTCCAATATCGATTGATGACGATAGTGTTTATCTGAAAAAAGGAATGATCAGCGCTATGGATGAAATTCGCTTTGCCGACGTCGACTCGCTGATCAAAGCGACGGCCACTTATGGCGATAATGGTAGGATCCTGGGTTGGAATGTCAGAAACCGTCTTGTCCGAACTCCAAAAATAACATGGCAGCACTGAGCAACGGATAAACACCAGCCACCTTAAGGTTTTAGTCTCGATAAAAAAAGGCCTTGAACATTGCCTGCATGACATCGTTCAAGGCCTTTTAACCGTTCATGGTACAAAAGCGGGCAATGGCGGTTATCCGATTGAACGCATAATTACCAGAAGCGTTGCTGGGTCAAACGGCTCCACCAGCTCAGCAGCACGCGATCGACCGAGCCGCTGGCGGCCATGCCGATGCGTTCCTGCAGGCTTTTGCGTTCGGCGTAATGCAAGTGATAGAGCTCGGACTTGCTGGCGCGCTCGGCGAGGTATTCATCGCTGGTCTTGAGTTCGTCGACCAGTTGTTTGTCCAGCGCCGCGACACCGAGCCAGATTTCACCGGTGGCCACTTCATCGATCGCCAGTTGCGGGCGATAGCGCGACACGAAGTTCTTGAACAGTTGATGGGTGATGTCCAGGTCTTGCTGGAACTTCTCCCGGCCCTTCTCGGTGTTTTCGCCAAACACGGTCAGGGTGCGCTTGTATTCACCGGCGGTCAGCACTTCGAAGTCGATGTCGTGCTTTTTCAGCAAGCGGTTGACGTTGGGCAACTGCGCCACCACGCCAATCGAGCCGAGGATCGCGAACGGTGCACTGATGATCTTCTGCCCAATGCACGCCATCATGTAGCCACCGCTGGCCGCGACCTTGTCGATACACACGGTCAAGGGCACGCCGGCCTCACGGATACGCGCCAGTTGCGAGGAGGCCAGGCCGTAGCTGTGAACCATGCCGCCACCGCTTTCCAGGCGCAGCACTACTTCGTCCTTCGGTGTGGCCAAGGTCAGCAAGGCCGTGATTTCGTGGCGCAGGCTTTCGGTGGCCGATGCCTTGATATCGCCGTTGAAATCCAGCACGAACACCCGGGACTTGGCCTCGGGTTTTTTCTTCTGCTTTTTGTCGGTTTTAGCCTGGGTCTTGCGCAAGGCCTTGAGCTGGTCCTTGTCGAGCAAGGTCTGCTCCAGGCGTTCGCGCAGCTCTTTGTAGAAATCATTGAGCTTGCTAACCTGCAACTGGCCGGACGACTTGCGCCGCCCCTTGCTGCGCAAGGCCGCAAAACTGGCCAGGACCACCAGAATGGCAATCACCAGGGTCACGGTCTTGGCCAGAAATATGGCGTACTCGGAAAAAAACTCCACGGGGACTCCTCAAACGATGCGCGGCTTGAACGCGCGCGGGATACCTCCAGCATACCCATGCGCCGACCTTGCGACCAGCCGTGAAAGCTCTGGCAACAGGCCTGTAACGGGCATTTCAAACAAGCGTATGTTTTTTCATTGACAGCACACCGCCATCCTCATAACCTCGCCAAACCTTCAACGTACCGGGAAGACGCGGACGTGGGCAGCATCTATTTGATTCGACATGGCCAGGCCTCCTTCGGTGCAGACGACTACGACGTCCTGTCGCCGACCGGCATTCGTCAGGCTGAAATCCTTGGCCGGCACCTGGCCGAACTGGGGATCAGCTTCGACCGCTGCCTGGCGGGAGACCTGCGCCGCCAGCAGCACACAGCCAACAGCGCGCTGGAGCAATTCGCCGCGGCGGGCCTGCCAGTGCCGCTGCTGGAAACCGACTCCGCCTTCAACGAGTTCGACGCCGATGCGGTGATCCGCGCGCTGTTGCCGGCCATGCTGCCGGACGAACCCGAAGCCCTGGAAATCCTGCGCAACGCCGCGCAAAACCGCGGTGAGTTCCAGCGTATCTTCGCCCTGATCATCGAGCGCTGGCTGGCCGGCACCTATGACACACCAGGTCTGGAAAGCTGGCTGGGGTTTGTCGAACGGGTGCAGGCCGGCTTGTATCGCATCCTCGACCAGGCCGACAACACCCAGAAAATTGCCGTGTTCACGTCTGGCGGCACCATCACCGCCCTGCTCCACCTGATTACGCAAATGCCTGCCCGGCAGGCCTTTGAATTGAACTGGCAAATCGTCAACACCTCGCTCAACCAGCTTAAGTTTCGTGGTCGCGAGGTGTCCCTGGCTTCCTTCAACAGTCATGCGCACCTGCAACTGTTGAAGGCCCCGGAACTCATCACGTTTCGCTGAGTCCGGACTATTGTGACCCTGGCTGTAATCACCCAGCTCTTATTACCCAAGAAAGGATCGAACCATGACCTCCGTAGCTGATGCCGTACAAGCAATGAAAGCCAAGTTCAACCCAGCCGCTGCCGCCGGTCTGGACCTGGTCTTCGGTTTCCGCATCGACGACACCAAGAACTTCTCGCTGATCGTCAAGAACAGCACCTGCGAACTGCAGGAAGGCGAGAACCCGGACGCCCAGGTGACCCTGGTGATGGACGGCGAAACCCTGGAAGGCATCGTCGACGGTTCGACTGACGGCATGCAAGCGTTCATGGGCGGCAAATTGCGCGCTGAAGGCGACATGATGCTGGCGATGAAACTGTCCGAACTGTTCCCGTCGTAAGCACCTGGCTCCCGAACTTCGGGGGCGTGCCTGCCGCAAACGAATCCCGCCCTTAGTGGCGGGATTCGTCGTTTTTGCCCCCTCGCCACAGCTTCTGTGGTGCTCTTACAATGTCCGCACTCCCCACACCGGCCACCCCATGGACATCGACCTCGCCCGAACCTTCCTCGAAATCGTCCGCCATGGCAGCCTGGCTGCCGCTGCGGAAAAACTCCATGTAACCCAGACCGCGATCACCGCGCGGGTGCAAAAACTCGAGAGCCAGCTGGGCAGCACCCTGTTCGTGCGCAATCGTGCCGGCGCCCGCCTTACGCCCAACGGCGAAGCGTTCGTGGTGTACGCCAATCAACTGGTGCAAACCTGGGAAGCCGCGCGGCGTGATTTGCCGTTGCCCGAGGGTTATCGCGATGTGCTGCACATCGGTGGCGAGGTGAGCCTGTGCAACCCGCTGATGCTCGGCTGGGCCGGCGAAATTCGCAAGAACATCCCCAGCCACGCCCTGCGCATGGAAATCCGCGACGGTGAAAACCTGCTGCGGCAACTGGAGTTGGGCGTTCTGGATGCCGCGCTGGTGTATCAGCCCGAGTATTGGCCGCGTCTGCAGGTCGAGCAGATTCTCGAAGAAAAACTGATTCTCGTGCGCCAGGCCGACAAGCCCGATCCTTACGTGTACATCGATTGGGGCGCTGATTTCCGGCGCCAGCACGACGCCGCGCTGCCGGAAAAAGCCAAGGCTGCGCTGAGTTTCAATCTCGGTCCGCTGGGCTTGCAGTACCTTCTCGAAAACGGCGGCAGTGGCTACTTCCGCACCCGTGTCGTACAAAGTTATCTGCAAAGCGGCGCCCTGGAACGGGTGCCCAAGGCGCCGGAATTCAGCTACCCGACCTATCTGGTCTACTCGCGCGATCATGACTCGCCGACGCTGCAACACGCCTTCGACCTGCTGCGCAAGGTCATCGACTCCGACGAAGACTGGTCGCAGCGCTGGGATCCGCTGACCTGAGACCGGTTTGCACCGGATCATGGCCGTTGTGTCCTCAAGGTTCGGTCCGTCAAGTCACCGGGATCGGCTAATCTGAAAGGGATAACAAAAACGACAGGTGATTGCAGTGAGGCAGACCACCGAAGGATTCCGCAGCCGTTACCGCGCCGACATTCATCCGCTCTACAACCCCTGGCTACATGGCGCGTTTGTCCTGGTGTTCGGGGCAGTGGCGATCAGCGCTTTCTGGAGCAACGTACATCAGGTGCGGCCAGCGGAATGGCTGGCGGTGCCGGTCACGCTGCTGTTGTTCAACCTCGGCGTGTACATGGTGCATCGCCACCTGGGACATCATAAAAAGACCTTCGCCCGGCTGTTTTATGCCCGTCACGCCGTCGACCACCACAGCTTTTTCACCCCCGGCCACATGACCTACGACAGCGCCCGCGACTGGCGGGTGATCCTGTTTCCGGCGTGGCTGATCGTGCTGCACACCCTCGCCGTCGCCCTGCCCCTCTGGTGGCTGCTCAAGCACATCAATACCAACGTCGCCGGATTGGTCGGCGGCCTTCTTGTCCTCGGTTACCTGACCTACGAAGTGTTCCATGCCTGCGAGCACCTGCCGTCGCGCAACCTGCTCACACGGCTGCCGTGGATCCGCCAGATGCGCCGGCTGCACGAACTGCATCACCGCCGCGAATTGATGCAGGAGCGTAATTTCAACATCGTTTTCCCGCTGATGGACTACCTGTTCGGCACCCTCTATTGGGAGCCGAAACCTGAGCCGCTCAACCCGACGAGAACGCCCATGACCCGCATGCAGCATCAGATTGTCATTACCGGAAACCCGGTCCAGGTACTTGCCTACGCCAGCACCGTGACCCTTTGGCCGCAATGGCATCCATCGTCACTGCGCATCGACGGGCCAAAAGGCCCGTTGCATGCCGGCGCACGTTTCGAGGAAGACATCCGTGCCGGCGGGCGCGACGGGCACTTGCGCTGGGAGGTGGCGGAGTACCTGCCCGGGCGGCGCTGGAGCGCTGAGGCCCGGGGTGATCACGGGCTGTCGCTGATGGTGACCTATGAATGCGATGCCACAGGCGAGGACACACGCTTCGTCCGCACCCTGGAGTATCAATTCAGCGGCCTGACAATGCGGATTGCCAATCGGTTGTTGCTCAAACGGCGCATCGATCGGGAATCGGCGGCGTCGATGCTGGCGTTGCGCGACATGGCGCAGAAGTATCTGGCGGCGACGGGGGTCGGCGCGTGAGCAGAACCTTCAAATGTCTGTTGCTGGCCATCGTCGTTATCGGCGCCTTCCTGTTGCTGATGCCGACCAAGGTGCGACCGGTGGCCTGGACACCACAACCTGCGCCGTCCCTCACCAGCGGAATCTACGCCGACAATCAGCGGCTAAAGGGGGTGGAACGCGTCGGTGCCGTCGACATCGACGGGCCGGAAGCCTTGTTGCTGGAAAGCGACACGCTCATCACCGGCCTGCACGACGGTCGCCTGATCCGCACGAGCCTGGACGGCAAGACCACCAAACTCCTGGCCGTTACCGGTGGCCGGCCACTGGGCCTGGCCCGGCATCCCAATGGTCTGCTGGTGATCGCCGATGCCGTCAAAGGCTTGTTATCCCTCGACGCCCAGGGGCGTCTGGTGGCCTTGACCACAGAAGCCGGCGGCGTTCCCTTCGGTTTTACCGACGATGTGGTTATCGACAAACCTGGTCACTACGCTTATTTCAGCGATGCTTCGAGCCGCTTCGGCTATGGCCACGACGGTGAGGCCGTGATCGAACACGGCGGCGACGGTCGACTGCTGCGCTACGACTTCCAGACCGGCAAGACCTCGGTTGTGCTGGATAAGCTGGAATTTGCCAACGGCGTGACCCTGGGACCGGACGATGCCTATGTCCTGGTCAATGAAACCGGTGCCTACCGCATCAGCCGTTATTGGCTCAGCGGTCCGAAGGCCGGCACCCATGACCTGTTTATCGACAACCTGCCGGGGCTGCCGGACAACCTGTCGTTCAATGGCCGCGACCGCTTCTGGGTGGCACTCTATGCCCCCCGAAACCCCTTGCTCGACGCCACGGCGGCGCATCCGTTGGTACGCAAGATGATCGTGCGGGCCATGACTGTCTTGCCCAAGCCCGTGGAAAAACGCGGATTTGCCCTGGGCCTGGACCTTGATGGCAAAGTGATCGCCAATCTGCAGGACGGCAGCAAAAACAATTACTCCCCCATCACCACGGTGCGCGAGTATGGGGACTGGCTGTACTTCGGTTCGCTGAAAGCGCAGAACATGGTGCGATTGCCGTTAAGCAAGGCATTGCAATGAGCAGTCCACCTGTCTGAATTCACCGCAGAACCAATGTGGGAGCGAGCTTGCTCGCGATGGCGCCGGGTCAGTCAACACATGCATTGCCTGTCAGCCCGCTATCGCGAGCAAGCCCGCTCCCACATGGGACAGCGTTCAGTTCACCGGGATATTTTGGCTGGGTCATGAGGCACCTCGTTGTGAGCCGTAACAGCGGTCTCTGGGCATTCGAGGTGCCGTTTTTTTTGTGCCATTTCAACTGTTCAGCCACCGGTCGTCGGTGGCAGGCTGGTGGGTCAGGACGACGCGCCAAGTTGCTTGACGATCTTGTCCTTGACCAGCAGACGAGCCTCCTTGAGTTTCCTTACGGTGTCATCGTTGGACTTGGCCTCCTCTGCTTTCACCACTTCGGCATCCGCCTGGGAATACTTGTTAAGCAGTGAATCCAGTAACGGATCCTTGGTGCGTTTCTGCTGGACTTCTTCCTTTGAGCGTTTCAGATCCTGATAAAGGTCATGGGGCACCGGCATGGAACACCTCCGTTTGTTGATCGGCAGCGAAACGCGATCAATTGCGTTCACCAACTATCAGAATGGCCTCGGTTAGCCCGTTCTGTCGACCACCTGTCAGACCAGCGGCGTCCGTTCGTCGTCCGGCCGCACAGGTGATAAAAACCTTGCCTGCGCCAGCGCCTCCAGCGGTTTCAGCCGTTGAGCACCATGCGCACCATCTGCCTGAGTGCTTCGGGATTGTAGGGTTTGCTCAACAGGTGGGTGTCGGAGCTGAGCTGGTGATTGCGCGAGATGATGTCGCGGGTATGCCCCGAGGTGAACAGTACGGCCACCGGTGGCTCCTGCACTTTTGCCCAGGCCGCGAGGTCCGAACTCTTGATCAGGCCGGGCATGACCACATCGGTAAATATCAGGTCCACCGCCAGCCCTTCCAGCAACATTTGCATGGCCACGTCACCGTTGGTGGCCGTGAGGACTTGATAGCCCTCTTCGCGCAACAACTCCACCGCCGACACCCGCACGGCCTCATTGTCCTCGACCACCAGGATGCGTTCGTGCCCGCCCCGTTGCGGTACATCAGGGCCCGGCGTTTCGCTGGGTGCCGCGCGCAAAGTGCGCGGGAAGTACAACTGCACCCGGGTCCCCCGCCCCACGTCACTGGCGATTTCGATATGACCGCCACTTTGCTTGACGAAGCCAAACACCATGCTCAGACCCAAGCCGGTGCCCTGCCCGTCAGCCTTGGTGGTGAAGAACGGCTCGAATGCCTGGGCCAGCACCTGCGGCGGCATGCCGACGCCTGTATCCGTCACGGACACCCGCACATAGTCCCCGGGGGAAATGCCCTTTGCAGCACAAAATTTGCGATCAAGGACGATGTTTTCCGCGCACAGGTCAATCCTCCCTTCGCCTTGAAGGGCGTCACGGGCATTGATCGCCAGATTGAGAATGGCGTTTTCCAGTTGATTGCGATCGACAAACACATTCCAGGAGTCTTCGGGTGCCGCCATGTGAACCTGAAGGGTTTCACCCAGGGCGCGCAACAACAGCTCCGCCAGGCCATCGAAAATCTGCCGCAAAGTGAAAACCGCGGGCGACAACGGTTGGCGACGGGCGAATGCAAGCAATTGCGAGGACAGCTTGGCACCGCGCTCGACGGCAGCGATCGACGCCGAGACCCGGCGCTGCACATTGGCGTTACCCGGCTCATGGCGCGCCAGTAAGTGCAGGTTGCCGGCGATCACTTGCAACAGGTTGTTGAAGTCATGGGCCACACCGCCGGTGAGGCCGCCGATGGCTTCGAGTTTCTGTGACTGGCGCAGTTGCTCTTCCGCCGCCAGCCGCGCCTCGACCTCATCGGCCACCCGCTGTTCAAGGTTGCGGGTGAACTTGAGCAGGGACTCTTCAGCGGTCTTGCGCTCGTGGATATCGATCAGCACGCCGGGGAAACGAAACGCCTCACCCTGCTCATTGAACTCGCAACATCCACTGGCGAGTACCCAGAGGTAACTGCCGTCGGGGCGCTGGATCCGGTATTCGACGTTGTAGGACTCGCCCGTTTCGACCGACAGTGTGAGTCGTTCCTGAACCCAACTACGGTCATCCGGATGGATCCGGCTTTCAGCGATTTCCTGGGACAGGTTTTGCAGGTCTTGCCCGGGTGGATAAGAGAGCGTGCGAGCGAAGCGCTCGTCACCCGACAACACATTGGCCTTGATGTCCCAGACAAAGGAACCGAGCAGAGCACCGGCGTTCAGCGCCAGGCGTACCCGTTCGTTGTCGGCGCGGTAGGCGTCTTCCGCCACTTGTCGCCGTTGCTCGGATATCACCCGCTCCGTGGTTTCCACCACCATGGACATGACCCCGGCCGGACGTCCGTCATCGTCAGCCACGGGGCTGTAATAGAGGTCCATCCAGACATCTTCCGGAACTCCGTCACGCAGCAGCACCAGTTCTTTGTTGCGATAGGACAAGGTGCCGCCCGCCAGGCAGGTGTCGACCACGTGGCGATTGAATTCGGCGACTTCCGGCCAACCCAGTTCCACGGCAGAGCCGAGCAGGTACGGATGACGCCCACCGGCAAACTTCGAGTAGGCGTCGTTGTAAATCATGTACCCGGACTGGCCCCAGAGCATCACCATCGGCAGCGGGGACGCGAGCATCAACTGCACCGCGCTGCCAAGGCTCCTGGACCATGAATCGAGCGGGCCAAGTTCGGTCAGGCTCCAGTCGAACGCACGAATTCGCCCGGCCATTTCGCCGTTCCACCCGGAGCACCCGTGGCTATCCTCTAGAAACTGCATCGGCTGGCTCTATCCCGGTAAGTTGCACCCGTCTGTTTCGAGCATCCTGCACGCTATTCGTTTCATAGAGGTATAGCTGATTCTCGCGGGCCACTGGAGATCCCTTGTGGGAGCGGGCTTGCTCGCGAAGGCGGTGTGTCAGAAGACATCGATGTTGACTGTGCCACCGCTTTCGCGAGCAAGCCCGCTCCCACAATTTAGTCCTCAGTAACCGAAAGACCGTGCACTACACCTCGATCAAGTGCTTGAGCGGGTTGGAACTGCTTTTCAGCGTGGCCGCGACATCCAGAATGGCCTTCTCGATGCCATTCAAATGCATGCAGGTCAGCTCGATGGCCGCGCTCTGGTTGCCCGCTTCGATGTACTCGATCAACCGCAGGTGTTCGTCGTCGCGGCAGGCCTCGTGGCTGTCGTCATCCAGCGCCGCGGCGTACAGCGACGCCCGGGAAATCAGCTTCTGGAACCAGTCGAGCAACACCGGGTTGTTCAGGCTGCGGGCCAGTTTGATGTGGAACTCGCCGAGCAGGTGAATCAGCCGTTCGTGATCACCGCTCTGATGCGCTTCATCTTCCAGCAGCAAGTGATCGCGCAGGTCCTGGGTCACCGCCGTATCACGACGACGGCACAGTTCGCTGACGATGCCGATCTCGACCAGGCGCCGGGTTTCGAACAGCGAGCGGATCTCTTCGTCACTGGGCAACGACACCGACGCACCTTTATTGGGCTCGGTGGTGACCAGTCCGTCGGCCTCCAATTGCTTGAGCGCGGCCCGGACAGACGTGCGACTGACATTGAACAGCTCGGCCAAAGAGGCTTCGCCGAGCTTCATGCCCGGACGCAACGAACGCTTGCTGATCGCCTCGTAAACCCCTTGGTAGACGCGGTCGACCGTGGTTTCCAGTTTCTTTTCCGTCATTCATCAACTCCTTGCGCCCTGTGCAACCGACCCTGGCGAATGAACAGCCATTGAAAAAGGGGCTTGCACGGGCAGATTAATCCGGGTATTTCTAAATTGCATCCAGATTTTGCATACAATAATTAGAGGAATGCACCATAATGGGTCATCCAACAGCAATCGAAGTGCGAAACGTCTCAAAACGATATTCCGACGATCCGGGGCTGGCACCAGCCCTCGATAACGTCTCGGTGGACATCGTCGACAACGAATTCTTCACCCTGCTCGGCCCCTCCGGCTGCGGCAAAACCACCTTGCTGCGCACTATCGCCGGCTTCGAGCATGTCAGCGACGGTGAGATCCGCCTCGCGGGCGAGCCGGTCAACGATTTGCCGCCGTTCAAGCGTCGGGTCAACACGGTGTTCCAGAGTTACGCGCTGTTTCCACACATGAGTGTTGCGCAGAATATCGCCTTCGGCCTCGAGATGCAGGGCCTTGATCGCAAACTGATCCCGCAGCGGGTCGATGAGATGCTCGCACTGGTGCAAATGCAGCACCTGGCCAGGCGCAAACCGGCCGAACTGTCCGGCGGCCAACAGCAACGGGTGGCTCTGGCCCGGGCCCTGGCGCCAAAACCCAAAGTACTGTTGCTGGACGAACCGCTGTCGGCCCTGGACCTCAAGCTGCGCAAGGAAATGCAGGTCGAACTCAAACGCGTGCAGAAAGAAGCCGGGATCACCTTCATTTTCGTCACCCACGACCAGGAAGAAGCCCTGACCCTGTCCGATCGCATCGCCGTGATGTCCGCCGGCAAGATCCTGCAAATCGGCACGCCCAATGAAATCTACGAGCGTCCGCAGCATCAGTTCGTCGCGCAGTTCATCGGCGACATCAACTTCCTTCCCGGCCATATCAAACGTGGCCAGCAGAACGAAAAGCTCTTCGTGCCCAATGGCATGCCAGTGGAAATCCCCTGCCCGGCCCAGGGCTTTGACGGCAGCAGCGTGCAATTGGCGTTCCGCCCCGAGCGTTCGCAACTGGTCGAGCCGACGCAGCCGCATCACCTGCGCGGTGTGATCGAGGCCGTGCTGTATGTCGGCACGGCCACGCTCTATCAATGCCGCTTGAACAACGACATCAAGGTCATGCTGCGCGAGAACAACGAAGGCCTGAACCACGGGCGGGTGGTGGGCGATCGCGTCGCGGTCAACCTGCCGCCCCACGCCTGCCTGTTGATGGAGGCCTGAGATGAGCGTCAGCAGCACTTCCCCGGCCCTCAACCGTGCGCTGTTGCTCAGCCCGGTGGTTCTGACCCTGCTGGCCCTGATCGCCATTCCGCTGGGCATCATGGGCTACATCAGCCTGTTGCCACGCAACGTCTATGGCGGCGTCGACTGGCAGGCCGACTGGCAATTGCAAAGCTACGTGCAACTGTTTTTCCAGGAAGGTTTCGACGGTGAACTGGAACTGAACTGGGTCTACGCCCAGGCGCTGCTGCGTTCGGTGTTCCAGGCCGGTGGCACCACGGTCCTGTGTTTCCTGTTCGGCTTTCCGGTGGCGCTGTGGATGTCGAGCCTGACACCCCGTCGGCGCAACCTGATGGTGTTGCTGATCACCATCCCGTTCTGGACCAACCTGCTGATCCGCAACTACGCGTGGCTGATCATCCTGCGCGAACACGGCTGGGTCGCCCAGAGCCTCAACGCGCTGTTCCCGCAAGCCGGAGGCATCACCCTGCTCTACAACGACTTCGCGGTCAGCGTCGGCCTGGTCTACAGCTTCCTGCCGTTCATGATCCTGCCGATCTACTCGACCCTGGAAAAACTCGACTGGCGCCTGGTGGAAGCCGCCTACGACCTGGGCGCCAACCGCTGGCACGCACTACGGCGGATCATCCTGCCGCTGTCGATGCCGGGGGTGATCGCAGGTGCCTTGCTGGTGTTCGTGCCAAGCCTGGGTGCCTTCATTACCCCGGCGATCCTCGGCGGCGGCAAGACGCTGATGATCGGCAACCTGATCCAGCAGCAGTTCGGCACCGCGCGCAACTGGCCGCTGGGCAGTTCGCTGTCGTTCCTGTTGCTGGGGATCATGTTGCTGTCCCTGGTGTTCTACGCCCTCTATAGCCGCAATGCCGCCAAGACCCAACGCCCAGGAGCCCAAGCATGATCGCCCTGCACCTGAAGAAACTACCCCTGACCCGCGAAGTCAGCCTGTTGATGCTGGCCTATCTGTACCTGCCGATATTCGTGCTGATCGCCTACAGCTTCAACGCCAACCGCTCGGCGACGGTGTGGACCGAGTTCTCGTTCGACTGGTACGGACGAATCCTGGCCAACCCGTCGATCCAGACCGCCGCACTGAACTCGATCATCGTCGCCAGCATCGCCACGGTGTGTGCCACGGCAATTGCACTGCTCGCGGCGCTGGCGACCTACCGGCCGTTCTACGGACAGAAAATGGTCGAGGGCGGGATCAACCTGCCGTTGATCCTGCCGGAAATTGTCACCGCCGTGGCCACCCTGCTGCTGTTCATGGCGCTGGGGATCAAGCTCGGTCTGCTGACGGTGATCGTCGCCCACATCGGCTTCTGCATTCCCTTCGCTTACCTGCCGATCCGCGCACGGCTCAACGACCTGGACAAGAGCCTGCTGGAAGCGGCGAACGACCTGTACGCCAACCCGTGGCAGGTATTTCGCCGGGTGACCTTGCCGCTGCTGTGGCCGGCGGTGTTGTCCGGTTCGGTGCTGGCGTTCGTGGTCAGCCTCGACGATTTCATCATGACCTTCTTCGTCGCAGGCCCCGGTTCGACAACCCTGCCGGTGTACATCTTCTCGGCCATCAAGGCCGGGGTGACGCCGGAGATCAATGCGATTTCAACGCTGATGCTGGTGATTTCCATCGTGCTGGTGGTGCTGGCCTTCTGGCTGGGACAGCGCGGCAAACAACAATAAGCCTGGAGACTTCTATATGAGCAAGAAAGTGAAAAGCATCCGTTTCGCCATTGCCGGTCTGGCCTTGAGTTGCTTCACCGCGCTCACTGCGTTCGGCGCCCAGACCACCGAGCCCAAGGAACTGTTCTTCTACAACTGGACCGACTACTACCCGGTCGAGCTTTTGGCCAAGTTCGAAAAGGAGACCGGCATCAAGGTCACCATGGACGGTTACGACAGCAACGAAACCCTGCTGGCCAAGTTGCAGGCCGGCGGCGCGGCGTATGACGTGATCGTGCCGTCGCAATCGATCATGCGCACCCTGATCAACCAGGACCTGCTGCTGGAAATCGACGCCTCGGCCCTGCCCAACTTCCAGTACGTCAAACCGGCGTTCCGCGACCCGAGCTTCGACCCGGGGCGCAAGTTCTCGGCACCGTACCTGTGGGGCACCACCGGGTTCTCCTATGACAGCGCCCGGGTGCCCGGCGGCAAGCTCGACGACTCGTGGAAAGAGTTCTTCGAGCCGCGCAAGGAACTGCAAGGCCAGCTTGCGGCCCTCGACACCTCCAGCAGCGTGATCAACGCCGCCAGTCATTACCTGAATGTTGACGAGTGCAGCGAAAACCCGCAGGACGCCAAGCGCATCCTCGAACTGCTGCAAAAACAGAAACCCTTCCTGAAGATGTACAGCTCGGACAACACCGTCGACCGCATGGCCTCCGGTGAAGTGATCATGATGCAGAACTGGAACGGTTCTACAGCGCGGGCCACCTTGCAGAAGAGCACCATCAAATACGTGTATCCGAAGGAAGGCCTGGCGATGTTCCAGGACAACTTCGCCGTACCGAAAAGCGCACCACACCCCGGCAACGCGAAGATCTTCATCGACTGGATGATGAAACCGGAAAACGCCGCCGCCGTGTCCAACGCCATCGCCTACGACAACGGCATCCAGAGCGACAAGCTGATCGATGCCAAGTGGCGAGTGATGGACGCCATCAACATGCCCGACGAATTCGCCTCGCGCCTGCGTCCCGAGAAGGAATGCAGTAACAAGGCGCGGGAGCTGCAGGACCGGATCTGGGCCAAGCTCAAGGGCTGATCGTCTGACTTGAAACCGAGTCGCGGCCTTCGCAGGCAAGCCAGCTCCCACAGTGATTTGTGCTGATCACACATTTTGTGAACACCCCTAAACCCTGTGGGAGCGAGCTTGCTCGCGATGAGGCCCGCCCGAACGCCGCTGATTAGAAAACTTGAATGAGGTTTGTATGACCCAACCCCGCTGGCTACGCAACGTGCGCCCCTACGGCGGCGCCGCCGAAGACCTGCTGATCGAAAACGGTCGGTTCGCCCAACGCCGCCCGGCCTCGACCACCGAGCTGCTCGCCACCGACATCGACGGCCAGAACCAGTTGCTCACCCCCGCCCTGGTGGAAAGCCACGTGCATCTGGACAAAACCCTCTGGGGCCAACCCTGGCACCCCAACAGCGCCGGTCCGACCCTCAAGGACTACATCGCCAATGAACGGCGCATCCTGCGTGAAGTCACCGCGCCCATCGCGCAACGAGCCGGCGCCCTGCTGGAAAACTGCATCGCCCGGGGCTCACTGACCATGCGCTGCCACGTCGATATCGACCCGGAATTCGGCCTGCGGCATGTCGAGGCCATGCAGCAACTGCGTGAAAACTACCGCGACCTGATCGACCTGCAACTGGTGGTGTTCCCGCAGACTGGTTTGATCAGCCGCCCCGGCACCGCCGAACTGATGCGCGAAGCCATGGCCCTGGGCGTGGAGAACGTCGGTGGTCTGGACCCGTGCGGTATCGACAACGACCCCATCGCACAACTCGATTTCGTGTTCAAACTGGCCAGCGAGTTCGACCGTGGCGTCGACATCCACCTGCACGACAAGGGTGAGCTGGGCTTGTGGCAGATCGCCCTGATCGCCGACTACACCGAGCGCTTCGGCCGCCAGGGCCGGGTGATGATCAGCCATGCGTATTGTCTGGGGATGTTGCCGTGGAGCCAGGTCAAACCGGTGGCCGAGCGCCTGGCGACACTGGGTATTTCGCTGATGAGTTCGGCCCCGGCCGATTGCGCGGTGCCACCGTTCCTGGCCCTGCGCGAAACCGGTGTGAATGTGTGCCTGGGCTCCGACGGCATTCGTGATGCCTGGTCGCCCATGGGCAACGGCGACATGCTGGAGCGGGCGATGCTGCTGGCGTTCCGTTTCGATTTGAACAAGGACGAAGAACTGGCGGCGGCGTTCGAGGCGGCGACCGTCAACGGCGCCCAGGCGCTGGGTTGCGAAGCCAATCGCCTGGAGATCGGCCAGCCGGCAGATTTTCTGTTGATGCCGGTACAAACACTGGGTGAAGCGGTGGTTTCGCGGCCGCTGCGTCAGGTCTATCGCGCGGGTCAATTGATTGCTGCGGGTGGTCGCTTGCTGGACAGCCGTCTGTGAAGCGCATCGGCTTGCGCGCCAGTTGCGTGGTTGGTTTCGACGGCGCGCAGCATGTGCTATGGCGCGACGGCGAAGTGGTGTTCGAAGGCGCGCGCATTGAATTTGTCGGACGCAGTTATCCGGGTCCGGTGGATCAGTGGATCGATTACGGCAACGCGCTGATCGGCCCCGGCTTCATCGATCTGGATGCCCTGGGCGATCTCGATTCCACGGTGCTGACCCTGGACAACGGCGACGAGCGCGACATGGGCCGGATGTGGTCGGCGCAGTATCTGGCGCGTGGATCGCGGGAAAGCTACAGCCCCGAAGAAGAAGTCTTCAAATACCGCTACGCCTTCACCCAATTGATCCGCAACGGCATCACCACGGTCATGCCGATCACCTCGATGTATTACCGCGAGTGGGCCGAGACCTACGACGAATTTGCGGCGGTGGCGGGCGTGGCGGCCGAACTGGGGCTGCGCACTTACCTCGGTCCCTGCTACATGAGCGGCATGAGCTTCTGGCAGGCCGATGGAACCCTGGCGCACCACTGGAACGAAGCCCGGGGCATGGCCGGCCTCGATGCCGCCGAACGGTTTTTCCGGGATTTCGACGGCGCGCACAACGGCCTGATTCGCGGCGCGCTGCTGCCCGATCGCATCCAGACCTGCACCCCGGCGCTGCTGCAACGCACCGCCGCGCTGAGCCGGGAACTTAACGCACCGATGCGTTTGCATTGCTGCCAGGGCCTCGGTGAGGTGGCGATGGTCGAGCAACTGCGCGGCACCTCGCCACTGGGCTGGCTGCAGCAGCTTGGGCTTTTGAACCCGCGCAGCCTGCTGCCCCATGGCATCTACACCCGAGGCGATGACGACCTGCAACGGGTAGTGGATGGCGGCGCGAGCCTGGTGCATTGCCCGGTGGTATTTGCCCGGGACGGCGAGGCGCTGAATTCGTTTGGCCGCTATCGGGCCAAGGGCATCAACTTCGCCCTCGGCACCGACACCTGGCCGGCGGACTTGCTGGACAACATGCGCCAAGGCTTGAACATCGCTCGCCTGATGGAGGGTGGCAGCGAGCTGACCAGCACCCTGGACCTGTACAACGCCGCGACCCTCGGCGGCGCCAAAGCACTGGGCCGCGACGATCTCGGCCGTCTGGCACCGGGGTGCAAGGCTGACATCACCGTGTTCAACCTGCGGGGGATGCACCTGGGGCCGCTATTCGATCCTCTGAAAAATCTGGTGCTGGCCGGCCGTGGCGACGACTGTATCGCCAGTTACATCGACGGCCGTTGCGTGATGCAGGATGGCCAGGTCGAGGGCATCGACTACCCCGCCCTGCAACGCCAGGCCCAACGCCAATTCGAAAAACTGATGCGCAGCCACAGCGACCGGGCCTTTGGCCAACCGGACTGGAAAAGCCTGTTCCAGCCAGCCATCCCGTTCGCCGACGACTACAGCGCACAGGCGCCACTGAGCGCGATTGATCCACTTCTCTAGAGATTTCTGCCCATGCAAAGCTTCGACTTCAGCACATTGAGCCCACGGGACAAATACAAGATCCTGATCGGCAGCGTCGTGCCACGGCCGATTGCCCTCGTCACCACCGTCGACGGCGAAGGCCGGATCAACGCGGCGCCGTTCAGCTTCTTCAATGCGCTGTCGGCCGATCCGCCCATCCTCGCCCTGGGCGTGGAAAACTACGGCGATCAAAGCCCCAAGGACACCACTCGCAACATTCAACTCAACCAGGAATTCACCGTGAACATCGTCAGCGATGCCCTGGTGGAAGCCATGAACGTCTGCGCCGTGCCCTTCGCCCCCGGTTTCGACGAATTGACCGCCGCCGGCCTCACCGCCATCCCCGGCACCACGGTCAAATGCCCGCGCATCGGCGAAGCCCCGGTGGCGCTGGAGTGCCGGCGGATGATGGCGCTGTCCATAGGCCAATCCCGGGAGATCATCTTCGGCGAAGTGCTAATGGCCCATGTGCGGGACGAACTGATCGATCCGAAAACCCTGTACATCGATCAGTTGGGGCTGGATGCGATCGGACGCATGGGCGGGCATGGCTATGCGCGCACGCGGGATTACTTCGACTTGCCGACACGTTCGTTGCAGGCCTGGACGGACGCGCCGGGGGGTGGGGAGCGGTTTTGGCCGCTGGCCAAATAGCAGGCACCAACACAAACCCTGTGGGAGCGAGCTTGCTCGCGAAGGCGTCGGCACATTCAATATTAATGTGTCTGATACACCGCTATCGCGAGCAAGCTCGCTCCCACAGGAGTTGCAGCGTTAGTGAAAGTCCCGGCTCCGCACAGTAATACCATCGAGCAACGGGCTCAGGTCACTCAACCGTCCAGCTATCAGATGCCGGACCTCACCCTCCTTCTCCCAGCGCCCATCGACCTTAAGCAACTGCGAGCCGACCAACACCTGGCGCTGCCGCTCGGCCAGGTCGCGCCATACCACCACGTTGACGTTGCCGAACTCGTCCTCAAGGGTGACGAAGGTCACGCCGCTGGCGGTGGCCGGGCGTTGTCGGCCGGTGACCAGCCCGGCAACGCTGACTGGCCGACCGTGCTCGACGTCCAGCAACTCCTTCGAACTGCGGCAGCGCCGCGCCCTCAACTCACCGCGCAACAGGGCCAAAGGATGCGGCCCGAGGGTGGTGCCGACACTGGCGTAATCGGCTTGCAGGTCTTCGCCCACGGTGGGTCTGGGCAACGACACCACATCCTCCTCCAGGCTCGGCAGGCCGGCGAACAAACCCAGCTGCTTTTGTACCCCGGCCACTTCCCAGCGTGCCCGATGCCGGTCGCCAGCCAAGCCACGCAACGCGCCGGCATCGGCCAGTTGCTCCTGGGCGCGGGCATCGAGTCGCGCCCGTTCGCCGAGGTCGGCGATGTCGGCAAACGCGCCTTTGGAGCGTGCCGTCTCGATGCGTCGGGCATCGTCCTCGCGAAAACCCTTGATCATGCGTAGCCCCAAGCGAATCGCCGGTTGCGCACCGGCCATCGGCTCCAGGCTGCAATCCCAGTCACTGGCGCGCACGTCCACCGGGCGAACCTGCAAATGATGACGCCGAACGTCCTGCAGAATCTGGTCCGGGCTGTAGAACCCCATGGGCCAACTGTTGATCAGCGCACAGGCGAAGGCCGCCGGCTCGTGGCATTTCAACCAGCAACTGGCGTAGGTCAGCAAGGCAAAACTGGCCGCGTGGGACTCGGGAAAACCGTAGCTGCCAAAGCCCTTGATCTGCTCGAAGATCTGCGCGGCGAATTCGGCGGTGTAGCCGTTTTTTTTCATCCCGGCGGCCAGCCGTTCCTTGTGCGGTTCTAGCCCGCCGTGGCGTTTCCAGGCGGCCATGGAACGACGTAGCTGGTCGGCCTCGCCGGGGCTGTAGTCGGCGGCGACAATGGCGATCTGCATCACCTGTTCCTGAAACAGCGGCACGCCGAGGGTGCGCTTGAGTACCACCTCCAGTTCCGGTGACGGATACGCCTCCGGTTCTTCCTTGTTCCGTCGCCGCAGGTACGGGTGCACCATGCCGCCCTGGATCGGCCCCGGTCGAACGATGGCGACCTCGATCACCAGATCGTAAAACGTCTTCGGCCTGAGCCTCGGCAGCATCGACATCTGCGCCCGGGATTCGATCTGGAACACGCCGATGGTGTCGGCCCGACCGATCATTTCGTAGGTGGCCGCATCTTCGGACGGGATGGTCGCCAGACTCAAGTCCAGCCCCCGGTGCCGGCGCAGCAGATCGAAACATCGGCGAATCGCGCTGAGCATGCCCAGCGCCAGGATATCGACCTTGAGCAGGCCCACTGCATCGAGGTCATCCTTGTCCCACTGGATGATGGTGCGCTCGGCCATGGCGGCATTTTCCACCGGCACCAGAGTGTCCAGCGGCTGCTCGGAAATCACGAAACCGCCGGGGTGCTGGGACAAATGCCGGGGGAAGCCGATCAACTGCCCCGTCAGGCTCAGCACCCGGCGCAGCACCGGGCTTTCGGGGTCGAAACCGCCTTCACGCAGGCGTTCAACGGGAGGCGTTTCATCGCTCCAGTGACCGCAACAATCGGCCAGGGCGTTGATCTGGTCCGGCGGCAAGCCCAGTGCCTTGGCCACATCCCGTACCGCACCGGCGGCGTGGTAAGTGCTGACCACCGCCGTCAGCGCGGCCCGGGCCCGGCCATAACGCTGGAACACGTACTGCAAGACTTCCTCGCGGCGTTCATGCTCGAAATCGACGTCGATGTCCGGCGGCTCATTGCGCTCTTTAGAGAGAAAACGCTCGAACAACAGTGTCGTGCGATCCGGATCGATTTCGGTGATCCCCAAGGCAAAGCACACCGCCGAGTTGGCGGCAGAACCACGACCCTGACAAAGAATCTGTTGCTGGCGGGCAAAGCGGACGATGTCGTGGACCGTCAGGAAATAGCTTTCATAGCCCAGCTCCGCGATCAGTTGCAGCTCCTTGTCGATCTGCACCAGCACTTCGCTTTTCGGCCCTTTTGGCCAGCGCCACTCGATGCCTTCCTCGGCCAAATGACGCAGCCATGAGGTGGCCGAGTGCCCTTGCGGCACCAGTTCGCGAGGATATTGATAACGCAACTGGCCAAGATCAAAGGTGCAGCGCCGGGCGATGTTCAGCGTTTCTGCGAGCAGGTCGGGCGGATAAAGCGCCTGCAGCACGCCGAGGCTGCGCAGATGGCGTTCGCCGTTGGGATGCAGGCGCAACCCGGCATCGACCACCGGCAGGTGATGACGGATTGCGGTCATGGTGTCCTGCAAGGCGCGCCGGCCGCGCGCGTGCATGTGCACATCGCCACTGGCCACGGGCGGAATCTGCAACTCTCTGGCCAGGGTCAGCAGATCGTTCAGGCGCCGGGCATCGTCCTGACCGCGATGCAACTGCACCGCCAGCCACAGGCGCTCGGCGAAGACCTGTTTGAGCCAGTGGCCCTGTTCAAAGGCATCGACAGCATCCGGCACCCACAACGCCAGCAATCCTGGCAAGGGTTCGCTGAAATCCTCGCGCAGCACCTGGTACTGGCCTTTCTGCGTGCGGCGCCGGGCGCGGGTGATCAATCGGCACAGCGCCTGATAGCCCTCGAGGCTCTCCACCAGCAGCACCAGTTTCGGACCGTTCTCGATGCGTATTTCACTGCCGATGATCAGCGGCAACTCCACGGACTTCGCCGCTTGCCAGGCGCGAACGATGCCCGCCAGGGTGCATTCGTCGGTGATCGCCAGGGCTTGATAACCCTGCTTTTTCGCGCGCTGGAACAGTTCGAGGGCACTGGAGGCACCGCGCTGGAAACTGAAGTTCGACAGGCAGTGCAGTTCGGCATAGTCGATGCTCATGCGAACCAGCCCTGCAACCACAGCGGGCCGTCCTCACCGACCGCCCGGTAGGCCCAGCCCTGTTGACCGGCACGGGTTTCGATCAGGTAATAGTCACGGCGTACGTCGTCGCCGTCCCACCAGCCGGACTCGATACGCTCCGGCCCCATGAGGATGCGCGCCGAGCCCTGATGCACCGCCAGCGGCTCAGTCAGCAGCCAGCCCGGCCGTTTCACCGCGGCCGGCACCGCGCAGGCCTGGCTGTCGGCACTGGCCCGCCATGCGCACTCGGGGCGGTGATCGGCCTGGAAGCGCAGGCCATGCACCGCGTCATCCCCCAGCCGCGCACGCAGGCGTTCGCGCAGTTGCTCCCAGGGCAAGGACTGCTGCGGGCGATCGTCGAACAGTTCCTGATGCTGGGGCACGAAGGTCGGCAAATCCTCGGCGCGCAGGCGAAAGCCGCGCACCGGCGCCTCGACCTGGACTTGCTCCAGCCGCCCCCGGGCCAGTTCGAAGAGCATCGCCGGATCGCGCTCGGCGCTGAGCAGGCCGACCTTGATGAGCGTGTCCGGCAACCCGGCGTGCTCCAGATGCAGGTCGAAACGCTGTACGCCGCTGTCGCGACCACAGAGGAACGCCGACAGGTCGCCGGTCAACCGGCGCAACGGAAACAGCAGGGCTTGATGGGACTGCACATCGAAATTGAGCTCGATACGCACATCGAAGCGGTCCGGCGGCAGGTAAAACGCCAGCGCCAGCCGCCGCGACCCCGACAGGGCATCCAGATGCTTGAGCACCTGGGCCTCGAAACGCCGGGCCAGGCTATGCCGGGGCAACGCCTGCACCTGGCTCAAGGTGCGCAGGCCCATGCGCGACAAGGCCGTGGCGACCGGTGCTTCGAGGCCGATCCGGTCGACGGGCATTTGCCCCAGGTGATGCTGCAGGGCTTGATCGTCCGGGACCACCAGACCGTCATAGGCGTTGGCCAGCACCCGCGCCGCCACCGGGTTGGGCGCGGCCACGATGCGGTGCCGAAACCCCAGTTCGCCGAGCTCACGGCGCAAAAGCGCTTCGAATTGCGGCCAGGCGCCGAACAGGCCGAGGCTGGATTCGATCTCGAACACCACGGCCCGGGGGTAATGCACGCTGACCTGGGAACTGAAGCGATAGGCCCAGGCGGCGAGAAACTGCTGCCAGTGTTCGATTTCAGCGGCGTCGTATTCGGCCGTGACAAAGCCTTTGCTCAAGGCCTGTGCCACGCTCATGGACTGGCCGGGACGCAAACCCAGCGCCCGCGCCGCACCGTTGACGGCCTGCAGCACCCGGCGCTGGGCCGGGCCGGTCAGCAACGCCAGGGGTTCATCGGGATCGGCGCGCTGACGCAGTACCGCGTCCAGCGCCAATTGCGGGAAAACAATGCAGACCCAGCGCATGGCAACCTCAATGCCCCACGGCGAAGGCAATCGGCGCCGAACGGACCAGGCCGCCGCGGCACTTGAGCACGCGCAGTTGTGCCGGCCGGGCATCGATGGCAATGCGCAGGGCCGCCGGCGAAGGGTTGACCGCTTCACCGAGGGGGCGATAGGCGAAGGCCAGGGTCTGGCCGGTTTCCGCCGCCACCTGCAAGCGGCGCAAGGCGCGGTCATCGGCCTTGTGCGGCCAGCACAGCACCGCCCCGCAACTGCCCGAACGCAGGCATTGTTCCGCGGCCCACAGCGCATCTCGCTCGCTGGCCTGGATGATCGACAACTGCCGCAGATCGACCCCGGCGCCCTGCCACGCCTGGGGATACGGCACATAAGGCGGCGCCACCAGCACGATGCGCTCGCCCGCCGCCGACAGCCGTGCCAGCGTCGGCCACACCAGTTGCAGCTCGCCCACGCCCTGCCCGGCCAACAGGATCTCCGTCAACGCCGCCTCCGGCCAGCCACCGCTGGGCAATGCGGCGTCCAGCGCGGCATGCCCGGTGGGTTGCGGGCTGGCAGCCGGTGGCGCAGGCCGGCCCTTCCAGAGCTGGCCGCCATTGAACAGCGTATCCAGCGCAACGACGGCACCCATCAGCCTTGCCTCACCAGGCCACAGAACACGCCTTCGATGGCCAGGTCCCGGTCGGCCTCGACAATGATCGGCTGGTAGGCCGGGTTGCGTGGCAGCAGGCGAACCACATCGCCGACCCGCTCGAAGCGCTTGATGGTGACTTCGCCGTCGAGCCGCGCCACCACGATCTGGCCATTAACGGCCTCGGGGCTGCGGTGCACGCCCACCAGGTCGCCGTCGAGGATGCCGTCCTCGATCATCGAATCACCCCGCACCCGCAACATGTAGTCCGGCACCCGCGAGAAGATCGACGGATCGAGCAGCAAGCGGCTGTGCACCTCGGCATCGGCACCGATCGGCGCACCAGCCGCCACCCGACCAAGCACCGGGATGTCCAGCAACTCGGGACGCGGCGGCTGCCCGAGCAGGCGAATGCCCCGGGCCTGATGGGGGTTGACCTCGATAAACCCGGCTTCAGTCAGCGCCAGCACATGCTTGCGCGCCACGCTGCGGGAGGCGAAACCGAACGCCTCGCTGATCTCGGCGAGGCTCGGAGGCTGACCGTGCTCGGCGATGCGATCGCGGATAAAGGTCAGGATGGCGGTACGGCGGGGAGTCAGAGTCGTCATGGAGTACATTTGTACTCTTTTGGCTTTTTCCTGGCAAGGGCCGTCAATCATCCGATGGCAGAACCGATAACCTGTGGGAGCGAGCTTGCTCGCGATGGTCTTTCATTCAACATGTGTGTCGACTGACCGGGCCTCATCGCGAGCAAGCTCGCTCCCACACTGGATTTCAGTGATTCAAGGGGTGAGTTGCGCCAGATACTCCCACGGATAAATCCCCCGCTCATGCCCATCGCTGAAGACCAGTTGCAGGCCATACCCCTGGCGTGAAACTCGATAGCCCGCTGATGTAAAACCAAGCACTCCTTACTCGAACAAAACGGACGATCAAAAAATAAGGTCTACCGTTCGTCGCCTTTCTAAAAAAATTAGCATCTGAAGAAAATAAAAATCCATAAAAAAAGTGCAAAACGCACATTTACTCCTACAGAAATATTTTACTCAACATAGCAAGATCATTTCTACTTGCCGAAAACTAAAATACAGATTCAAAAAGGAATTCCACAGTCCCGCACTGTAAATCATCCACACTAAAACAAAACCAAACCGCCAAGGCTCCTAACATCATGTAGGACGCATCTTAAAAAGATGTAGGACCACCCCTACATCACAAAATCCTCTCACTTGCACCCAACACTAAAATCAACTAATCCTTGCAACACCACTTAATATCAAGTGGCAAACACAACGAGTAAAAACAAAATGAAAAACAACGAACTTGGAAAAGTGCTATTCAATTTTAGAAATGATGTTGGATCGAGCCCCAATCCGCAAGTCGCTGGTGGCTCCGGAAGTGCAGGAGGTTGCGGGGGCAGCGGTGGATGTGGTGGGGGTGGCGGATGCAGCGGTGGTAGTGGTGGGGGAAATGGTGGCTGTGGCGGTGCAGGAGGCACTGGCGGTGGTGGCACCGGTGGCTGTAGAGGTATGTAGTTGAAACAGATAGTAAAACTCTCTGCTAACTTTCAAAGTTAAAAGGATCTTTCAAAGTGAAAGGTCCTTTAGGAGGAGATAAATGCAACTGATATTTTCAGAATTTGACATTATAAACCTACCAAATGAATCACTAATAATATCTACCGATGGAGCATCAAAAACCGATTCAAAAAAACTATTAATCGTACTGCAAGAGCTAAAAAAACAACAATCACCCAAAATATCAAAAGCACTATTCGACAAGGTGGTATCCGCCCAAAAACCACCACTAAAAGAAACTTATACGTTCTTGAATTTCGCCATTGGACTAAAAAATCAACCATCGGAGATACACTTCAAAAAAGTATTAATAGCACATGACTGGAGCAACCGAGAAGAATTCGAAGCAATCATTGATCAAGAGGTAAAATTCGATCACGAAATAGTGAGCGATATAGATTCCTTAATTGACCGAGCCAGAGGCAATGCACTTCTAATTAAAATAATTTGCATGCAATACAACTACTCAAAACTTAAAGATCTATACTTTTGTTTAGCAGACTCGTCTCCGAGCAGTGCCATCTCAATAGCGTACTTAAGCGGAGATGTTTTTCGTATAAGTCAACCATACATCCCAAGCATTGGAAATCCCTGCCATTTTTGCCTTGTAGAGAGACAATTGAATTATGAAAAAATCAACGAAAGTCGAAATTCCTGGTCTGCCTTGTTGAATTTTTGTGTTGACCGAAACATTACGATACCTGCGCCAAACCTAAGCTTGTTGCAGAGAAATCTTGCATTAGGTGCTCTGACAAAAAAAATCAAACTCCATACGGAGCATAATCAAGGCTTCAGATACCAAGACAACTCTCTTTCATCAATGACTGTAGATTTAAACAGCGGACTGATTACGGAAGAATTGAGCCCTCACTGGCATTCCTGTACCTGCCTGAGATCTAAACATGAAAAATATTCCACATGATTACTATCTGAAATTCCTCGATCAGAAAGTCATTGAGGATACCCTGGAATTCCACAACAAAGGCAACTTCACCATCCATGACTGCGTTCAAAACATTTCCTTACTGCACAACCTTCCACCACAGCTACTTTCAGATCTAACAGGTAACGAACTGCAATTATATCCCGATATGGATATCACTACGAAAGGGGTGACACTCGAAGCACTAGAGCCTACAAGCCCTTTACATCGAAATCAATCATGCGATTTTTTCGACGATCGAGACATAACATTCGAGTCAATAAAGCAATTAATCAGCCCACTATTAAGAACTGGCGAAAACACTTATAAAAGAGGATACCCTAGTGCAGGAGCACTATATTCGGTAGAGATATTCTGTTGCTCCCTATCTCCTAAAAATACATGGCCATGTCCTGAAAAAGTATTACACCTACTACCACACTCAAGAAAATTTGAAATAATACAGGGAAGTTACGACGCCAGTTTAATAAAAGAGGCCATTTTGCCCATGGGAAGCAAAATTGGAAACCCCAGTTTAGCTATAATTTATGTAATGTATATGCCAAAAACGTTAGTCAAATATCGTTATCGCGGGTACAGATTAGCGCTAATGGAAACCGGATCAATATATATGCTAGTAGATCTTCAGTGCAAACATTTAAATATCAAAAGCCGTCAATGGTCTGGGTACACCGACAACATGCTGTGTAAGGCCATCGGATTGAATCCAACTCTATTTTTTCCTGCATGTGTACACTTGATAGGAGGCTAAATTGAAAATTTCAAGTTACAGCAATGATCCCTCACTACCTGCGGAAATGTGGTGCCAACCCCCATGTATTTTCGACTTCCCTTTTTGCACGGAGATTGGTGATCAATGGAACTCAATAGGCTCAGGGATTGGCACAAGTTCAACATCAATAAAAACAGCTCTAGGCGAATACTTCGAGAGGCGTCACTTCTATTTAGAAATATTACCCGACAGCTTTTCGACCTTAGAGAATACTCTTACGCCAAAAGAGGCCGAAAAATTCATTAAAGCTTTCAGTCAAACCGATATGAAAAACATAGACTTAGCAAACCTTGCAAGTCGCAAATTCAACATGAATTCAGCCATACGCATTTCTGATTTTTCATGCTGCTCAATTCCGACTGTATGTATCTCTCTGACCCACCATAACAGCGACGACGACAACATCTATCCAAGCCGTGACACTTGTGGATGCAGCTTTCACTGGAATCCAGAGTTCGCCGTTCTTGGTTCAATTAAAGAATCACTAGAACGCCAATTTCTCACTCGATTCTGGCTAACCAAGCAATGTACAGGAACGATCAAACCGGCCGAGATATTAACCACGATAAAAACACTCCCCTCATATGGCCTATACAATGCACTTATAAAATCAGGACAACTATTAACAATTGACATTTCTGATGAAAATTTCCCAGGAGTTTGCCTGTTAACAGTTTATGGAAACAATGACCCAGATAGAAATGTTCACTACTGCGCAGGAATGTCTTACTCAGAAAATCGAGCAGAAGCATTGAACAAGTCTATTCTAGAGCTATGGCAAACATTTCGATTCATGAATTTATTCAGCGTTTTACACGGCAACCCGGACTCTCTTAAGGACTCCTATATCCGCCACTTCGTAAAGTGCAATCACTATAAAACGTTCGAAGAAATAACTTCACAACTAAATTACTACCCACAAACCTCACACAACAAAAGCCCACACTGCAAATTGGATACTGAAAATCTGATTAAATGTTTGAGAAACAAAAACCTCGAAGGATACCTCTATATAAAAACAACCAAAATAGATGGAGCCAACTACACATTCTGCAAATTCACTTCGCCATCATTATTTATGCACATGAACAACTCAGCAAACATAAACTTAATTAACGATTATTCAAGCTCCTTTCGCTTCAAAATATACAATGAAAGAAAAGAAACAATGGTTCCATTCCCATAGAGAAACCAATCATGACTAAGAATATTCTGCCCAGAGTTCTCACCCTAACGTCCATATTCATGAAAGAACAATTAAAAGAACCCATCGCCTTGTTCTGGATCATGATATCACCCTGTGCGATGTTCTACTTTTTTGCAGCAACCAGACAAGACCCCAACTATTTTTCGAGCAACTACATTACGATTTCGGCATGGTTTTATGCCTACATCTCTTCAAGTGTCGCATTATTTGGATTCGCCTTTTACATAATCGGAAGAAGGGAAAGCGGATTCACCCGATCATTTATTTACTCCAAGGAATCGAAACTGATTTTTCTTTTATCGCACTTCATTGCCTACTCGTTAATATCGATATCTTATTGTGCAACCTTTTACTTAACGACCAAATTCCCATTTGGAAACCATGCCTTCAATGAACTATTGAATATAGCACTACGCTTTTACATCTGCTTTATCATGTTTTGCACTTTCGGGGCTGCATTCTCATTGCTACCGATCAACTTTCAGAACTCGAATACTTTGCTTTCCATTTTCTCGTTCTGCATGCTGATTCTCGGTGTAATGAGTGCCAGCAGATCAAACCCCATCACCGACGCTTTGAACCTCGCAAACCCACTGACACTTGCTAGCCAGATAATGGAACAAGGTCTTGAATCCAACAAATTCATCACGACAGCAATAATTCTTTTATTTATTTCAGTACTGCACAGAACGTTCAAGCACCTAAGAATCAATCCCGTATGGAGCCGATACTGATGAAAAAATTCACGGCGCAGAGCATTGACTTCTCCTATCCAGACAACCCCCTCTTGACCCAGGCATCTCTTGAGGTTGCTCAAGGAGACATTGTCGGCATTCTGGGGCCCAATGGATCTGGAAAAACAACTTTTTTCGATATCGTCTGTGACCTTAAAAAAGCAAAGTCCGGCTTCATAAAAAACGACTTCAGTCACTTTTTATACCTTTCTCAAATCATCTCCACTCCCCCACCGCTGCGCATGCGTGACATTTTTAAAATGGTGACTGCACTGTCATCAAGCGAGCCCATGACACAAGATAAAACCCTGAGAAAACTAAGTGCGTGGAGCCCTGCGATAGTTGATCGATATCAAGACATATGGAACAAAAAATCATCGCTATGCAGCTACGGAGAGACACGCTGGTTCTTTACTCTCTCTCTTCTTTCAATTTCTGCAGACTTCGTGATTCTAGACGAGCCTACTGCCGGTGTAGATCCAGAGTTTCGTAGCTATATTTGGCAATGCCTTCACGGCGCCGCCAGGGAGGGCACCGCCATTCTGGTTTCATCGCACAATGTTGATGAGGTAATTAACCATTGTGATTATTTTTATATGATTAGCCAGCAACGCTTCAATCGCTTTGCCAATGGTAGTGAGTTCATGCAAAAGTATGGAGTAAAGACTGTGGACGATGCGTTTATCCGAGCCGTTACTGAACCTGTATTCGTAACATAAGCAACTGGAAGCGCACACGGGGGAGCTGCCGCAGACCGCGACAACTCCCGATGAGGAATGGAGTTCGATTCAGTCGGTAAGTCCAGCAAGATAAGCCCACGGATAAATCCCCCGCTCATGCCCATCGCTGAAGACCAGTTGCAGGCCATACCCTTGCGAGTGCAACTCGATCACCTGAACCCGCTCATCCACCAACGGCGCCATCCCCCGCAACCGAAACGCCCGGCACTGCGAGCACGGACACTGCCGGCGCAGATCAGCATGTTCGAACACCTGTTCGCGCCCATCCGGCCAGTTCAGGCGCAACTGCTGTTTGCTGCGGGAATTGCCAATCGCCAGCGGGTTCATTGCAGTTGACTCAAGGCAATGCGCACGGCCTTGCGCACTTCAGGGTCGCCGTCGTCTTGTGCGTCCTGCAATACCGCAATGGCCCGTGGGTCGTTCAATTCGCCCAGGGCCAACGCGGCTTCCTTGCGCAGGTTGCTGATGCGGTGGCCGAGGGTGTCGATCAGCGCTTCGAGCGCCGGTACAAAACGCAAGCGACCGAGGCTGCGGGTGGCGCGCAGGCGCACTTGCCAGTAATCGTCGCCCAAGGCGTCGATCAGGGCCGGGCCGGCGTCGAGGTGGCCGACCTTGCCCAGGGTGGTGGCGGCTTCTTCGCGGACTTGCCAGGCAGCGTCGCGCAAGGCCTGGCGCAGGGCCGGCAGCACCTGCGCGTCAGACGCCAGGCCCAGCGCCCCGGTGGCGGCGCGTCGCACTTCGGTGTCCGGGTCAGCGCTGGCCAGCCGCGCCAAGGCTGGCAAGGCATCGAGTTGCTTGAGCCAGCCGAGCACGCCCACCGCCTCGCGGCGCACGCTGGCGCTTTCATCGTCCAGTGCCCGGGCCGCCGCAGCGGCGGCATCGGGGCAACGCAACTCGCGCAACGCCCTGAACGCGGCGATGCGCACGCCGCTGTCGGCGTGCCCGGTCCACGGCAGGATGACCCGGCCCGCCGCCTCACTCTTGAGCAGGCTGAGGCTTTGCGCAGCGGCCACCTGCACCGCCGGGGATGGATCCGTCAGGGCCTGGCACAACGCTTCGACCACCGGTTCGTCCTCCCAGGCTTCCAGCAACCGCGCGGCTTCGGCGCGAACCTCTGCAGTCGGGTCTTCGGCCAGCCGATCGATCAACCACAGCAAGCCGTCCGGCTCCTCGAGATCGGCCAGTTCGATCAGCGCGATCCGGCGCACGCCGGGGTCGTCATCGGTCAGGCGCGGTTGCAGGACAAGAATGTCGTCGTTATCGGTTACATCGAATAGTGAGGTCATAGGGCAAACCGCGGCAGTTTGTTTTCAAGGGGAAGTCCGAGCGGGTTGAGACGCGGCAGTTGCCGGCCGTCTTCGTGCCGCAGGAGTTCAAGGCAATGGCGCTTGAGTTGCGAAAATTCAGGGCGGGTCATCAGTTCCGTGCTGCGAGGACGGGGGAAGTCCAGGCGCAGGTCTTCGATGATGCGCCCGGGGCGCGAGCTCATGACCAGCAGGCGATCGGCGAGGAACAGCGCTTCGTCGATGTCATGGGTGACAAACACCACGGTGGTGCGGATGCGCGTCCAGATGTCCAGCAGCAGTTCCTGCATGTTCAATCGGGTCAGGGCATCGAGGGCACCGAAGGGTTCGTCCATCAGCAACAGGCGCGGACGGTTGACCAGCACCCGGGCGATTTCCACCCGTTGCTGCATGCCGCCGGAGAGCTGGTCGGGCCAACGCCCGGCAAAACCTTCGAGGCCCACCAGGGCGAGGATTTCATCCGCCGCCTTGTGCCGTTCGGCCTTGCCGATGCCTTGCATTTTCAAGCCAAACGCCACGTTGTCACGCACCGTACGCCACGGAAACAGCGTGTGCTGCTGGAACACCATGCCGCGCTGGGGCGATGGGCCCGACACCGGCGCGCCATCCACGTTCAAGGTGCCGGTGCGCGGTTGCAGGTGGCCGGCCAGGGCGCCGAGCAAGGTCGATTTACCGCAACCGGACGGCCCGAGAATGCATACGAACTGCCCCGGCTCGATCTGGCAGTCGAGTCCCTGCACAGCTTCGAAAGCAGTGTCGCCCTCGCCCAGGCTGATCGACAGCCCGCGAATATCGATACGCCCTTCCAGGTGTTGAAAAACGCTCATCAGGCTTTTCCTCGCGTTCGATGCCAAGGCGTGAACAACCCGCCCAGACGCTTGATCAACAGGCTGCTGCCCATCCCGAGCACGCCGATCAGCAACATGCCGACCACGATGTCGGCGTAGTTCTGGATGGTGTAGGACTCCCAGGTGTAATAGCCGATGCCGAATTGGCCGGAGATCATTTCCGCCGTCACCAGGCAGAACCACGAGGTGCCCATGCCGATGGCCAGGCCGGTGATGATGCTGGGCGCGGCACCCGGCAGAACGACCTCCAGCAGGATTGCCCGGCGTCCTGCCCCGAGGCTTTTCGCCGAGGCGATCAGCCGTGGGTCGACGCCTTCGACGCCGTGCACGGTGTTGAGCAGGATCGGGAACAGTGCGCCGGTGAAGGTGATGAACACCATCGACAGCTCCGACGAGGGAAACATCAGGATCGCCAGGGGAATCCATGCCACCGCCGGGATCGGGCGCAGCACTTCCAGGGGCGGCAACAACAGATCTTCGGCCCATTTCGAGCGGCCGATGGCCAGGCCCAGGGCCAGGGCCACGCCGATGATCAGCGCCGCGAGGTAACCGGCGAATACCCGGCCGAGGCTGCTGCCCAGGTGCTGCGCGAGCTTGCCCGAGTCGCCGAGGCCGAGGGCGGCTTCAATGACCGCCACGGGTGTCGGGACATTGGCGAAGGTCACCAGGCCGAGGTTCCAGTGGTGGCTGGCGGCGAGTTGCCAGAATAGGAGGCAGAGCAGCAAGGATGCGGCTCTGGGGATCCAGCGTGAATAGGATCGGTACACAATTATTCCTCTGAACCCTGGACCCTGTGGGAGCGGGCTTGCTCGCGAAAGCGGTGTTTCAGTCAACTCAGATGTTGAATGTTGAACCGCATTCGCGAGCAAGCCCGCTCCCACACTTGCCCGAGGGGGTGCTTGGGATTAGCGAACAGCCACGGCCTGCGCAGTGGCATCGGTAAAGTCGAGGACCTTGCCGCCCTGCGCCGTGGCGAACTGTTGGGCCTGGCCTTTGAGCAGGAACGCGCTCAGCCGCCCTTTCCCGTCGGTGGCAAACCACGCCTGATCCGCCAGCAACTTGATCCCGTTGTCGCTGGCCTGGGCGTACACCGCGCGGATGTTCTTGCCTTCCTGTTTCAGCGCTGTCAGCGCGGTAAATGCCGACTCCGCCGAGGCGTACTGGCGGACTTTCGGCTCACCGCGCACCCAGATTTCCGCCACGTGGATGAAGTCGGTGATGGCTTGGCCGCTGGCGGCATCGACGGCTTTGAGCGGCGTCTGCCCGTAACTGGCCAGTTGCGCGCTGTAGTCGAGGTTCGAGGCCTTGAAGGCGGCGCGGATGTATTGGTCGTCGATGAAGGTGTTGAGATCCAGACCGCGATCGGCCTTTTTCAACAACTTGAGGGTATCGATGGCGGTGCCCACGGCCTGACGGTATTCCGGCTTCCAGCTCAGGTCGCGGGTCTGCACACCGAGGGGGCCATGGAACAGGTAATTGACCTCGGCATCGACTCCGGTGACCTTGGCGATCAACTCGCTGTACTTCTCCGGCTCAGCCGCCAGCAACTGGTTGGCTTCGATACTCGCCCGCAGGTAAGCGACGACGATTTCCGGGTACTTCTTCGCATAGGCCTGATCGACCAGCGCACCGTGGAAGGTCGGCGCGTTGGCCTGGGCGCCGTCATAAATCTTGCGGGCGAAACCCCGGCTGGGGAACAGTTCGGCGAAGGGCACAAAGTCGGCATGGGCATCGATCTTGCCGGCCTGCAAAGCGGAGCCGGCGACTTCCGGCGGCTGGGCGATGATGTTCACGTCCTTGAGCGGGTCCCAGCCCTGGGCCGCGACGGCGCGCAGCAGCATGCCGTGGGCGGTGGAAGCGAACGGCACGGAAATGGTCTTGCCCTTGAGTTCTGCCAGGGACTGCACGCCCGATGCGCTTGGCACCACGATGCCGTTGCCGCTGCCCTTGATGCTGCCCGACAGCACGCTGATGAACAGGCTGTGCTTGCCCGCCGTTTCGAACGCCACGCCGTTGAACGCGCCGGGGAAGTCGGCCATGGCGCCGAAGTCGAGCTTGCCGGCCACCATCTCGTTGGTCAGGGGGGCGCCGCTAGTGAAGTTTTTCCACTGCACCTCGTATTGGGCATCTTTATAGGGGCCATCGTGGGGCAGGTATTTGTCCAGCAGCCCGAGTTCGCGAATCAACAATCCGCCGGCGGCGCAGTTGATGGTGGTGTCCTGGGTGCCGATGGCAATGCGGATGGTTTCGGCCGAGGCCGACAGGGTGAATGAAGCCAGTACCAGACCGGCCAAAGCTGCACGCAACATCATGAGTGTTTCCCCTCGAATCATTTATTGGATGTTCGTCTCCGCCACGATCAGGGCGCGGTGGGAAACGAGGGGTGTCTTGAATCAGGCGTCCGGTGGTGGCCGGATGGCTTTAAATATTATTTGAGCTGGCCCCGTTCCACTGTGGGAGCGAGCTTGCTCGCGATGGCGTCCTTTCAGTCAATGGAGATGCCAGCTGTGCCGGCCTCATCGCGAGCAAGTCGAATCGTCGCACCGCCGCTCCCACATGGACTGTGTTTCAGCGCAGCAGGTACGGGATCTCGACTTTCACCGCCCCGGTCGGGCAATCCTTTTCACAGGGCATGCAGTACCAGCATTCATCGAACGCCATGTAGGCCTTTTGCGTGGCCGGGTTGATCGCCAGCAGGTCCATCGGGCAGACGTCGACGCACACGGTGCAGCCTTTGTGGGCGATGCATTTGTCCTCGTCGACGGTGACGGGGGCGTTGGAACGGAAGAAGATTTCCTGGGCTTGATAGGCCATTTCACGGTCTCTCTTGAGTGATGCTCAGGCGGCATCCGCGCCGACCCGCAGCCGGTCGTAGGCCTGCATCTCGTCGGCATCCAGCGGGATGATGTAGGGCTCGACGGCTTTCTTGAAACTGCTCATCAAACCGTTTTCGTCTTTCTTCAGGTGGCAATGGCAGAACCAGTCGCGGTCGTTGCGTTGCGGGTGATCGACGCGATGGTGGTAAAGCCCCCAGCGGCTTTCGGCGCGGAACAATGAAGCCCGGGCGGCCATCTCGGCGCAGTCGCGGATCATGCTGACTTCCATGGCACGCATCAGCTCGTGGGCGTTGTGGGCCTTGATCTGGTCGAGGTCGCGCTGGATGTCGCTGAAGCGTTGCAGGCCGATCTGCATCTTCTTGGTCACTTTCGGCGGTTGCAGGTAGTCGTTGACGAAGCGTCGCAGCTTGTATTCGACCTGGGCCGGTGGCAGGCCGTACTCGCGATCCAGCGGTGCGTAGACCCGTTGTTTTTCGGTTTCGATCTGCCGCGCATCCAGTGCTGAAAATTCACGCCCGGCAACAAAATCCGCTGCGTTGTTGCCAGCGAACCAGCCATAGGTGAACGCGCCGAGCATGTAGTTATGCGGCACGGCAGCCATGTCCCCCGCCGAATACAAGCCCTTGACCGAGGTCTCGGCCTTCTCGCTGACCCACACCCCCGACGCCGAATGCCCGCTGCAAAAACCGATCTCGGAAATGTGCATTTCGACCATCTGCGTGCGGTAGTCGGTGCCGCGATTGGCGTGGAACTGGCCGCGACTCGGACGCTCGTTACTGTGCAGGATCTCTTCGATGTTCTGGATGGTTTCCTCGGCCAGGTGATCGAGCTTGAGGAACACCGGGCCATTGCCGCTTTCCAGCTCCTGATGGAACTCCCACATCATCTGCCCGCTCCAGTAGTCGCACTCGATGAAGCGTTCGCCCTTGTTGTTGGCGGTGTAGCCACCCAAGGGGCCGGTGACGTAGGCGCAGGCCGGGCCGTTGTAGTCCTTGATCAGCGGATTGATCTGGAAGCATTCCAGGTTCGCCAACTCGGCCCCGGCGTGGTAGGCCATCGAATAGCCGTCGCCGGCATTGGTCGGGTTTTCGTAGGTGCCCATCAGATAGCCCGAAGACGGCAACCCCAGGCGTCCGGCCGCACCGCAGGCGAGGATCACCGCCTTGGCCTTGATCACATGGAAGTCAGCCGTACGGCAATCGAAGCCCATCACGCCGTTGACCGCGCCCTCTTCATCCGTCAGCAATCGGGTGCAGACCAGGCGATTGGTGATGCTCACCCGCGCCCGTTTCAACTGCCGATAGAGGACTTTCTTGATGTCGTGCCCTTCCGGCATCGGCAACACATAAGCGCCCATGTGGTGAACCTTCTTCACCGCGTAGTCGCCGGTTTCGTCCTTCTCGAATTTCACCCCCCAGCGGTCCAGTTGTGAGAGGGTCTCGAAGCTGTGGGTGGCATAGGCGTACACCGCGGCCTGATTGACGATGCCGTCGTTGGCGATGGTGATTTCCTTGGTGTACTGCTCCGGCGTCGAGTGACCGGGAATGATCGCGTTGTTCAGGCCGTCCATACCCATGCTGATCGCGCCGCTGCGCTTGACGTTGGCCTTGTCGATCAACAATACCCGCAGGTCGCGGTTGCGTTCCTTGGCCTTGATCGCCGCCATGGGGCCGGCGGTGCCGCCGCCAATGACAACGATGTCGTATTCCTGCTCCAACGTGCTGCGCGTCATGCCTGCTCCCCTTTTTGCCGGTCGATCCGCAGGCGGTACTGGAAGGCATCGCCACGGTAGAAAAGGTGTTCGAAGTCAAGCGGCCAACCGTCGACATCGTGGGTCAAGCGTTCGATGCGCATGATCGGCGAGCCGGGTTCGACGCTCAGCGCCCGAGTCAGGTCGCTGTCGGCCAGGACCGCATCGATGGCCAGGTCAGCGTGCCCCAGGACCAGGCCGCAGTCGTTTTCCAGGATCTGAAAAATGTCACGGGTGACCAGGTCGGCTTTTTCCAGGCGCTCGCCAACGGCCTTGGGCAAGTAAGTGACCTCCAGGGAAATCGGCTCGCGATTGATCAGGCGCACCCGTTTGATCTGCGCCACGACCTCGCCTTCGGCCACCTGCAAACGCTCGGCGACGAGCTTGTCGGCGGCAATGAACTTGAAGCTGCGCAGGCGGTTGATCACCTCATAGCCGCGACCGGTCATGGACTCGGCCAGGCCTTGCAGGGTGCTGACGTTCTGGAAGGTTTTCGGCTTGGCGACGAAGGTGCCCTTGCCGTGGATCTTGAAGATCAGCCCTTCCTTTTGCAGGTCGCCCAAGGCCTGGCGAACGGTGATGCGGCTGACCTTGAACAACGCGCCAAGCTCGCTTTCGGAAGGCATCTGGCTGTCTTGCGGGTATTCGCCGTCGAGGATGCGGGCGCGCAGCACGTCTCGCAGCTGGGTGTGCAACGGGACGCTGCTCAGGGATAGAACGTTATCGGTCATGGCAGATCACTTGTTATAACGAGTTATGACGTGATCTTAGAGAGGTTATGACACGCTTGAGAAATACCGAATGCGCATAAGGTTAGATGCGCTACGCAATCCTGAATGTGGGAGCGAGCCTGCTCGCGAAGGCGTCATGCCAGTGATGCATATGTTGAATGACACACCGCATTCGCGAGCAGGCTCGCTCCCACAGGAGAATTGTGTGGCCGGAGGGTACTAGTTGCGCTTGAGAATCCGGTCCATCACCCAATCGGTCTTCAGCGCCTGCTCGGCCACCGCCGGGTGCTGCGCCTCGCCACGAACATGCGCATTCATGCCCAGGACGTGGTGCCACTGAATGTGGGCGTGATGCTCGATAGTCAGGCTGAGGTGTTCATCGGCGTGCAGCTCGATCGGGTGTTCGTCGAACACTGAAAAAGTGATCCGGCCTTTGCTGCCAATCACTTCGACCCGGTCTTCGCGACGGTCTGCAACGAAGTTCCAGCAACCCATGCCCAGTGCCCCGCTGGCAAACCGCCAAGTGGCGCTGACGGCATCTTCGGCCGCGTACAAACCGGCCTGCCGTGCGGTGAACCCGGCGACTTCGACGATATCGCCGAACAGGTACTGAAACAGGTCCAGGCCATGGCTGGCCAGATCGGCAAAGTAGCCACCACCGGCAATCGCCGGGTCGGTGCGCCAGTTATCGGCGCCGTTGCGGTCCGCTGCCGACGGGGCTTTGGTGAGGGTCCAGCTCAAGTGCCGGACCTCGCCGATCCGCCCTTCCTCCAGCCATTGCCGCACTTGCCGGAAGCGTGGCAGCGAACGTCGGTAATAGGACACGAACAGGTGCAGCCCGGCATCGGCAAACACCTGCTGCATCTCACGGCTTTGTCCGGCATTCAGCGCCATCGGTTTTTCCACGCAGCAATGCTTGCCGGCGGCGGCCACCTGCAAGGCATAAGCGTGATGGCTGTCGGGCGGCGTGGCGATGTACACCGCGTCGACCTCGGGATCGTTGATCAGCGCCTGTGCATCGGTATAGACCCGAGCGATGCCGTGGCACGCGGCGTAGTCGGTGACGGCTTGCAGGCGCCGGCCCATCACCGCCACCAACGCCGATCCGGGCGCCTTGTAGAAGGCCGGCGCGCTTTTTCGTTCAGCGACACTGCCACAACCGATCATGCCCCAGCGCACCAGGTTCATAGGCTCTCCTTGCTGCTCAGCCGATACGCAATGCGCGCAGGTCCAGTCGACCGTCCTTGAGCGGCGGGCACCAGTAATAGCCACCGGTGATCGGACGGCTGATGCGGTACAGACCGTCGGTGATGCCGTCTTCCAGGCCACTCATGCGGCGCAGTTGAGCTTCGAAGGCATCGAGGGAAAAACCGAAGGCCAGGAACATCAGGCCGGCGCGGTCACCTTCGATCCACGGCATCGAACGGCGCACTACGAAGGCCTCGGGCGCAAAGCTTTCCTGGGCGGTGCGTTTGACGTGGGCGGAAACCGGCGCGTCGTCGATCTCTTCGTTATCGCTCAAGCGGCGGCCCATGATGTTGTCTTTTTCATCCGCCGACAGCCCATGGAAACCTTTCAAGTCATGCTGCCACTGCTGGATCGCGGCAAAGCTGCCACCCACCGTGCCGTCCGCGCCCTCACCCACCAGGGCGGCGGTCACGGCCGCTGCGTCGTGGGGGTTCTCGGTGCCATCTTCGAAGCCGGTCAGGTCATGCCCGGTCATATGGCGGAAGGTTTCGTTCATCTGCACCAGACGCAACGCCGGGGCCAGTGCCGCTTCGATGGCGTTGCTGCGGTTGAGCAATTCGCCACGGTCTGCACCGTGCAGCCAGCACCAGAGCGCGTGCTGGGTCGACGGATTGTCGACGCCGACGCCAGTCAACGCCGGAAAAGTACGCAGGCCTTCGATCTGCCCATTCAGAGCCTTGACCAGGGATTCGCCGAAGCCGACGACAGCCGACTTCCCGTCCACCAGTTGCATCAAGTTGTCGAGTGCGACCGGCAATGCTTCGACGGATTCGAGGGCGAAGAACATATGGCGGGCTTGAGGCGGAACGGGGGTGGCGAGAATGCCCGGCTGGTAATGGCTCATATGAACTCCTTGAAAAAGAGCACAGAGTTTAACCGGAGTACGAGGGTTTGTGTGCCGTCAGAGGCCACAGAAGCCGCTCGCCACAAAAGATCAAACCACGCTGGGGCTTTCGTTGCGGAACGCACTCGGGCTCATGCCGGTCCAGCGCTTGAACGCCCGGCGAAAGCTGCGCACGTCGCTGTAGCCGACTTCTTCGGTGATGCGTTCGATGGACATGTCCGGGTTGGCCAGCAGGCTCATGGTGCGGGCCTGGCGCACCTGTTCCAGCAGCGTTTCGAAGGTCAGCGCGTGTTCGGTGAGGCGGCGGCGCAAGGTGCGGCTGCTCATGTTCAGGTCGCCGGCGATTTTCTCGATGTGACTGCCCTCGGTCAGGTCCCGGGCAATCGCCCGTTCCACGGCCTGGATCAGATCCATTTTCTGGTGCACCTGCGCGGCTTCCAGTTCGAGCAGTTTCACGGCCTGACGCAGGGCCAGGGAATGGTGATTGGGCAAGTGAACGCCCAGCCAATGTGCCTCGATCACCATGCGGTTTTGCAGGCAACCGAAACGCACGTCCGGCCCCAGCAGGCGCGAATATTCGCCGAGATAGTCCGGCGCGGCATGCATGAACTCCACGGCCATCGGCTTGAAATCCGCCCCGACCAGCGCCCGGCCGTACACCAACAGGCTGGCGAAAAACTCCTCGACCGCGAACAACTGCACGTCGGCGAACGGCAAGCGGCATTCAACGTCGATAAACACCCGATCCCCCGCCTCCTCCACACTCGACACGACAATGCCGCCAGAGGTGTGTTGATGACGGATGCCCAGTTCAAAGGCATCGCGCAGGGTCTTGCACAGCGACAACACATGCCCCAACAACCCCAGCGTACCGAGCACATTCTGCGCGCCGACCCACAAGCCCAGCCCCTGATTGGGCAAGGCCTTGAGCGCGCGCTGAATCATGGCCACGGCCTGGCGATAGGAAATACGCTGCGCCGGGTCCTGCAGGTCTTCAAAGGTAAAACCCAGCCCTCGGCACAGGCTCTCGGGGTGGATGCCTTTTTGCTCGGCGACTCCGGCCAGGGTCTGTAGGAGAAACGGCGACACCAGCGCCAGTTCAAAGGTGGGATCGGTCACTTTCATTTGCATGGGGCCATACATTCCGGGTCGAGCTGCATTCTTATTTTTGTAACCGGTTATGTCGAAGGAAGTTAGCACAGGGTTCAAAGGCTGTCCGCAGAAGTCCCCCTAAATGGCCGCCAATACCCTGCCTTGCAGGGCGCAGACAGCTTATTTCTATGTTGCGGCCCTCGTATGGATGCCGGACAGCCCGCTAACAATAATAATGAGTACACCCATGATCCCGACCCGCACGACACTTCCCCTACTGGTCATTGGCCTGGCCGGCGTCTGCGCCCTGCAACCGGCACTGGCCACCGAGGCTGGCGTGGACAACATCGGCACCGGCACCGACGGCTTTTTCATATTGCCGCTTTCGCCCGACAGCCTTCCGGACAACATGGTTGCGTTCAACCTCTACTACAACCACTACAAAGCCACGAAGCTCAATATCAGCTCGCTCGGCGGCAAGGTGCCGAACGTCGAGATCGAGTCCACGGCGGTCATTCCGCGCCTGGATTACCTCAGCCCGGTGCGAGTGTTGGGCGGCCGGCTGGCGGGCTACATCGCGCAGCCCTGGCTCAAGCAGGAGGTCTCGGTGTTCGGCTTGCAGGACACCCGCGAAGGCATGGGCGACACCACGGTCGCGCCGATCATTCTCTGGGACATGGGCCCAAACCTGACCCTCGGCGCCGCCATTGAAGTCACCGTGCCGACCGGCGAATACAGCGTTGATCGCCTGGCCAACACCAGCAACAACTTCTACACCTACAAACCCTTGTTCTCCTTCACCTGGCTGCCGACGGACAGAACCGAGGTGTCGATGAAGACCACCTACAGTTTCAACGAGAAAAACAAGGACACCGATTACAAGTCGGGGCAGATTTTCCACTTCGACTATTCCGCCAGTTTCAAGATCACCGACGACCTGATGCTCGGGTTGAACGGCTACTACCTCAAGCAAACCACCGACGACAAACAGTTCGGCCACACCGTGCAGTTCAATGGCCAGGACGTAAACGACGGGGTGCGCGGGCAGGTGTTTGCCATTGGTCCGGCGCTGCACTGGACCTTTCTCAAATACGCCAGCGCGGAGATTCGCTGGGCCAAGGAATTCGACGTGGAAAACCGGCCTGAAGGGGAAATGCTTTGGGCAAAGGTCAGTATTCCCTATGCGTTTTGACTGACCCCATCGCGAGCAGGCTCGCTCCCACATTTGGAATGCATTCCCCTGTGGGAGCGAGCCTGCTCGCGATGGCGGTGGCACATCCCCTGAAAATCATTCAGGAATACACCGCCCAGCTATCCACAATCTTCCCACCCCGAACCACCAGCAAATCCCCGAACTGCAGCAACACCGACTCGGTCTGGGTCGGCCGCAGGAACACCTGGTCCTCAACCGTCAGCCCCACCGCCGCCGAACCATTGACCATTTCCTGGTTCGAGCTGCGGCCATACACGCCATTGCTCTGCAACCCCGCTGGCGATTCGAACTCCGCCATCCAGTTACCGCCATAGATGAAATACGTCTCGCGCTGATTGGTGTCCCACCAGGAAAACAGCCTGGACTTGTCATCCAGCGCCGGGATGCTCACAGCCCCGGTGCTTTTCAACACTGGCGTGGCGATGTAGGCGGCGGGCACATGCTCCACCAGTGACGGCAAATCATAGTGAGTGGGCTTGAGCATCGCCGTTCCCACCGACACTTCGCTGCTGAGCCGTTCGTGCTCATGCATGCGATAACTCGGACTGCCGGCCGTATTGAGGGTCAGCCCTTCGTGCCACAAACCCGGGTATTGCTGACGAGTGAAATCGACGCAGCGGTGGTAAATCACCATCACCTTGGCGAACAGCTCCTCGGGCGAGCCCAGAATCCCCGGCACGCCCATGCCCACGAACGGGTCGTAGCCCATGAACCCGGCGAATTCCAGGTGCTGCGGGTGCTGGCTGATCAGCGCCAGCATCTGCCCGAGTACGCCAAGGTCGCTGACGCCACCGCGATGCAGCCCGACATCCAGTTCGATGTTCACCCGCATTCGCGTGCCCAGCCCTTGAGCCAGGGCGAGGTATTGCTGCAGGCGTTGTGGCGTATCGAGCAACCATTGCAATTGCTTCGAAGGGTCGAAAGGCCCCTTGTGCGACTGATAGAACAGCTCGGCCGAACGTACCGGCAGCGGCTTGCCCAACAGAATGTCGGCCTTGGCAAACTGCACCGTGTCATGATTGAGAAAGGGCTGGTGAAACGACATCAGGCGTTGGGTGCCGACGCGATTGGCAATGTAGGCCAGGAGCCCGGGCGCCGGCAGTGATTTTTCCACCAGGCGCAGGTGCTTGCCGGCGCGCTTGACCGACTGCATCACCACATCGATGTTGTGATCCAGTCGATCAAGGTCGATCAGCATCACCGGTCGCATCGGGCCGTGGTCCTTGAGTTCGTGGTTCAGCGTACGGAAGTAATCGCTGTACGGCGCGCCTCGGTCACCTGGCCGCAGCCACGCCCCGACACCCACCAACAAGGCGCCGACACCCGCGGTGCCAAGCAAGAAATTGCGGCGATTGACGGCCATCAGCTCACCCCCAGAATGGAAGACAGATGCGCGTTGAGAAATTTGCCGCTGGGGTCGAGCGCCTGCCGCACCTGGATGAATTCCTGCCAGCGCGGGTACAGCGGCTGCAGGTTTTTCGCGTTCAGGGTGTGCAACTTGCCCCAGTGCGGCCGGCCGTTGTACTTCCAGAAAACCGGCTCGATGGCGGCGAAGAAGTTGTGATGATCCATCTGGTAATGCTGGTGGACCGAGATCGAACAGCTGTCGCGGCCTTCGAACATGCTCAGGGGAATGTCGTCGGCCTTGACGTACCGGTACTCGATCGGAAACCAGGTGCGCAGGTCCTTGTCCTGGATCAGTTTGAGGATCTCGCGCAAACAGGCCGGGCCGTATTCCGCCGGCACGGAATATTCCATTTCGTTGAAACGCACCGTGCGCACATTGGCGTAGATGTCGAACGAGTCACCCACCCGGTCATCGAAACTGGCGAGGTGGCGCAGGCTGTTGAGCATGGTGCGGCGCAGGTCCGGGAAGTCGCTGGCGTATTTGTCGATCTTCTCGATCAGCGTGACAAACTCGTTGCCGCCCTCCTCATCCGCCGGCATCGGCGGTGTGGCCGGGTCGGTGGTTTCGTTCAGGGCGATCGACAAGGCGTAGTCGGAATGGGTCACCACGAGCATTTCCCAGTGCTGGTTTTCCCGGGTGTTCTTGTCCAGGTCTTCCAGCAAATCTTCGGTTTTGGCGATCCATTGGCGCTCCCGCAAGCGATACGCCGGGCGGTTTTGCAGGCGCACTTTGGTTGCCACGCCCAACGCCCCCAGGGATACCCGGGCTGCGTTGAACACTTCCGGATGGCGGTTGGCGTCGCAGTCCAGCACCTCGCCGCTGGCGGTCACCAGCTGCATGCCGCAGACATGCGCCGAATACGATTGAAAGTGCTTGCCGGTACCGTGGGTCGAGGTCGAGATCGCGCCGGCCAGGGTCTGGTAATCGATGTCAGCCATGTTTTGCAGGGCCTGGCCGATGTCCTTCAGCGGCGTGCCCATGCGTGACATCGGGGTGCCGGCGGCGAACTCGGCCTGCAGCGTTTTCGCATCGTGATCGAGCAAACCCGTGAAATAGCTCAGCGACAGCAAGGTGCCGTCGGTGGGCACCAGCGCGCTGAAGGAGTGCGCCGAGCCCACCGGCCGAATCCTGCCGGGGGCCTGGCGCACCACTTGCGTCAACTCATCCAGGTTCTTGGGCGCCAGCCGCGCCGCCGGCAGGCAACTCTGGCCGCCCGACCAGTTGCGCCAGGGAATCAGGCGTGGCGCGCGCAGCAGCTCGGCCAATGCCGGTGTTGAGCCGAGCGCGGTAAAGGCGCCAATGACGCTCGCCCGTTGCAACAACTGACGCCGTGTCAGGTCCATCGTCATGAATCGCACCCTGCCGTTCTTGTTATTGGATTTGCTGGCCGGACATAAAGGCAATCAGCGCCAGGAACTGTTCTTGCGAACACTGCATGCACATGCCCATCGGCGGCATGCCGTTGTAACCGTTGATCGCGTGGTCGAGCAGCGTGTCGGCACCCTGCAGTACCCGTGGTTGCCAGGCCTTGATGTCGCCGGTCAGCGGCGCCCCGGCCGCCGGATTGGCATGGCACAGCTTGCAGCTGTTGTCGTAGACCTGCGCCAGCTCGGCGTCGGCGGGCCTCGCGGCGCCCGCTTCGCTGCGGGTCGGCGGGTTGTTCGGCTCTTCGCCGCACCCTGCAAGCAACGCCGCAAAGACACACCCCGCCAAGGCCAAACAAAGGCTAGGCTTTTCAGTTAATCGGCTCGCCCGCATGGCTGTCCTCTCATTGGCTGCCCGGCCAGCCGGGTGCAGCTTTTTTTGTTGTGATCAAGGAGAGTCAACATTAAGGCACCCCGCGCGGGCGCATTGAGGGCATTGGGGGCCAACAAGGGGAGCTTCTGAGGCCATGACGGAAGGCACCGATAAAACCCCCGGACATCACCTGTGCGGCAAAACGCTGAGATGAGTCATGACAAGCGTTGCTGAGGTCTGCTAAAACGATTCATCAGTGCATCAGCCAATCCAGAGGGGTAGCGACATGACCACAGCCAATATTCTTCAGAACCTGTTCCCAAACCCCGCCGACATCCCGGAAAAGTACCGACTTGATGGCCAGACCGAGCAGCGCGAGTACCTGGTCGATGGCGAACTGAGAACCTGGAACGGGCCGCTGGCCCAGGTCCGCAGCCCGGTGTACCTGGCAGGCCCGAATGGCGACGAACAGGTGATCCTCGGTAGCACGCCGCTGCTGGATGCCGACACCGCCTTGACCGCCCTCGACGCCGCCGTCCGCGCCTACGACCGCGGCCAGGGCCTGTGGCCGACCATGCGCGTGGCCGAACGCATCCAGCACGTCGAAACCTTCCTGGGGCGCATGCGCGAGCAGCGCGACGCCGTGGTCAGGTTGCTGATGTGGGAAATCGGCAAGAACCTCAAGGACTCGGAAAAAGAGTTCGACCGCACCTGCGACTACATCGTCGACACCATCAACGCGCTGAAAGAACTCGACCGCCGCTCCAGCCGTTTCGAACTGGAACAGGACACCCTCGGCCAGATCCGTCGCGTGCCGATGGGCGTAGCCCTGTGCATGGGGCCTTACAACTATCCGTTGAACGAAACCTTCACCACGCTGATCCCGGCGCTGATCATGGGCAACACCGTGGTGTTCAAGCCGGCCAAGCTCGGCGTGCTGCTGATTCGCCCGCTGCTGGAAGCCTTCCGCGACAGCTTCCCGGTCGGGGTGATCAACGTCATCTACGGCAGCGGCCGCGAGACCGTCAGTGCACTGATGGCCAGCGGCAAGATCGACATCTTCGCCTTCATTGGCACCAACAAGGCCGCCAGTGACCTGAAAAAACTCCATCCGAAACCCCACCGCTTGCGCGCAGCGCTGGGCCTGGATGCGAAAAACCCGGGCATCGTCCTGCCGGAAGTGGATCTGGACAACGCGGTCAGTGAAGCGGTGACCGGCTCGCTGTCATTCAATGGCCAGCGCTGCACGGCGTTGAAGATCCTGTTTGTCCACGAAGACGTGGTCGAGTCCTTCATCGACAAATTCAATGCCCGGCTCGCCAACCTCAAACCCGGTATGCCCTGGGAAACTGGCGTAGCCCTGACGCCACTGCCGGAATCGGGCAAGGTCGACTATCTGCATGCACTGGTGGCGGACGCCGAGAGCAAAGGCGCCAAGGTGGTCAACCCCAACGGTGGCGAGGCTCGTGCGTCGTTCTTCTACCCGGCGGTGCTGTACCCGGTCACGCCGCAGATGCGGGTTTATCAGGAAGAACAGTTCGGTCCCGTCATCCCCATCGTGCCGTACCGTCATCTGGATACCGTGATCGACTACGTGCTGGAGTCGGACTTCGGTCAGCAATTGAGCATCTTCGGCACCAACCCGGTGGCGGTCGGCCGGCTGGTGGACACTTTCGCCAACCAGGTCGGGCGCATCAACCTCAATGCCCAGTGCCAGCGCGGCCCGGACACCTATCCCTTCAATGGTCGCAAGAACTCGGCCGAAGGCACCTTGTCGGTCCATGACGCACTGCGGGTGTTTTCGATACGTACATTGGTGGCCACCAAATTCCAGGAGACCAACAAGGACCTGATCAGCGAGATCATCAGCGGCCGCAGTTCGAGCTTCCTGACCACCGACTACATCTTCTGAGGAGAGCCAGCCTGAGTACATCCAGAGCTCATCGACTGCCACCCTTGCTGCGCCGACTGCTGCGTCCGTTGCTGGACCCGTACCGGCGCTACCGCCATGCCCGGGTGATCCACGCGGTGCGGGTGTCGCTCGGGTTGCTGGCGACGATCCTGCTGACCACCGGGATCAACCTGCCCCACGGTGAGTGGGCGTCGGTGACGGCCTGGTGTTGGTGGCACAACAGACCTGGCTCGGGATGCCCTGGCTGACCTATTTCGCGATGTCGGTGGTCTGCGGGTTTTTCTCGTATCACGCCATCGGCAAGGGGGTACACCGCGCTGCTGTCGGCGATTACCGTGTTCATCGTTGCGGGGCACGGCGATGGTGCAACTTCGCTCACTGATGCCCTCGGTGTCCAAGGAAGTGAAGATTTCCATGACCGAGCTCGATGCCCTCCAGCGCAACCTGCGCATGTGCGTCAGCACCCTGGAAATCCTCGGCAATACCCGACCGGATGCCAATGACCCCGAGGCGATGTCGCTGATGCAAACGGCATTGAAAGCCGAGCATCGGCAGATTCGCGTGCAATTGATCGGCATGGCCCGGGCGTTGAAATCAGGCGCCGCCCAGCGGCTAAATCGCCCCGTGGATGTGCCGCTTGTCAGCCTCGATGCGCCGGTCTACAACACCCTGGACGGGTATCGCTTGTTGACTCAACAACTGACCGCCAACGTCGGCGAGATGCGCCAGCGCCTGGCCAAGAGCGCGCCGCGCTGGAACATCTGACGCCCGGGTCGCGGGTTACGGCGTCACCGTGCGCCGAAACTTCAGCGACCAGCCTTGTTGCATGCCGGCAGCGGCCAGCAGAATCGCCGCGACTCCGATCCATTGCAGTGGCTCCAGGCGATGGCCGAAAGCAAACCAGTCGACGAAAATCGCCGCAATCGGGTAGATGAAGGACAGTGCGCCCGTCAACGCCGTCGGCAGTTTTTGAATCGCGCCGTACAGCAACACGTACATCACGCCGGTGTGCACCATACCCAGCGTCACCAGGCTGGCCCACGCGCTCGGCGCCTGCGGCAATACGGAAAGATTCGCGAATGGCGCGAGCAACAACACGCCGGTGCTGACCTGGATCAGCGCGATCAAATGCGGTGGCGTGCCCGTCAAACGCTTGATGATCAGCGCGGCAATCGCATAGAGAAACGCTGCGCCCAAGGCCAAGGCAATGCCCATCAGGTAATCGCTGCCGCTCTCGCCCTGGCTGCCATGGGCGCTGACAATCGCCAGCATCCCGAGAAACGAAACGCCCAGCCAGGTCAGTTTCTGCGCGGTGATCTTTTCGTTGAGGAACAAAGCCGCCAGCCCGACCAGCATGAACGGCTGGACGTTATAGACGGCGGTGCCGATGGCAATTGACGCCCGGGAATAGGACGCGAACAACAGCACCCAGTTGCCGACAATCGCCACACCGCTGAGCACCGCCAGCAGGAACGTAGTGCGGGTCAGAATGCCGGGGCGCAGAAAGCCGAAAGCCGCGCAAATCAGCAGCAAGGTGCCGGCACCGAACAGGCAGCGCCAGAACACCACATCCAGCACCGGTTGCCCGGACACCAGCACGAACCAGCCGATGGTGCCGGAGATCAGCATGGCGGCCGTCATTTCGAACGAACCGCGGCGTAGGGATTTGTCCATCATCAGACTCCTGTGTTTGTGGCCAAAGTATGCCAATGCACCCAGGCGCTACTCCAGAGCAAAAAGCAGGCTAAACTCGGTATCTGCCTTTTTTATAAAGGCTATTTTTAAAAAATGCCTAACAGAGGGTTTCGCCATGACCGATGACATCGACCAACTGCTGATCACGGCCCTGATGGAAGACTCGCGACGCTCGCTCAAGGCCCTGGCGCAGATCAGCGGCCTGTCCTCCCCCAGTGTTGCCGAGCGCCTGCGACGCCTGGAAGAGCGAGGCGTGCTCAAGGGCTACACCGTTGAAATCGACCCGAAATGCTTTGGCTATCAACTCCAGGCCATCGTGCGTATTCGCCCGCTGCCGGGGCAATTGCAGGAAGTGGAACGGCAAATCATGGCCATTCCCGAATTCACCGAGTGCGACAAGGTCACCGGCGACGACTGTTTCATTGCGCGCCTGCATGTGCGTTCGATGGAACAACTGGACACCCTGCTCGACCGCCTCAACACCCACGCTGAAACCAATACGGCGATCGTCAAGAAAACCCCGGTCAAGCGCCGGTTGCCACCCATGGCGTAAGTGATATTTATTTCAGACTGACGTAGATTGATGCTTTCCGGCGAAGGATTGACGGCATGAAAACTCAGGCAATGCTACTGGTGGCTACGATGCTGGCGGGTTGCGGCACGATTCAGACGGTTGTGCGCAGTGACGAAGTGGCCTCAAAAAGCCTTCGGGAACAAAAGAGTTATTGCGGCGCGGTACCGCGAATCTACAGCGGCGTGACCTACGACTTCTGCTACCTGAACGCGCCCCTCGAAGACGGTCGGGATGCGCAGGTACATGGCCCCGCCCCCGCTATCGTACTGCTCGACGTGGTCGTGTCCGGGGCGATGGACACCTTGCTGCTGCCCTACACCATCTACCGCCAGCAAGCCGATGGCAGCATCGTCATTGTGGAGTGACCCTGAATTTCAGGTAATAAAAAACCCGCCTGAGCGGGTTTTTTAGTTCAAGGCCGACGATCAGTCATCGCGGCTCATGATGCCGAACAGCTGCAACAGGCTGACGAACAGGTTGTAGATCGATACATACAGGCTGATGGTGGCCATGATGTAGTTACGCTCGCCGCCATGAATGATGGCGCTGGTCTGGAACAGAATGCAGACCGAGGAGAACAGCACGAAACCTGCGCTGATCGCCAGTTGCAGGCCGCTGATCTGGAAGAACAGGCTCGCCAGCGTCGCACCCAGCAGCACGAAGAAGCCTGCCGTGATGAAACCGCCGAGAAAGCTCATGTCCTTGCGGGTAATCAGCACATACGCCGACAGACCGCCGAACACCAGCGCCGTCATCGCGAAAGCCGAGCTGACCACTTCAGCGCCGCCCTGCATACCCAGGTAACGGTTGAGGATCGGGCCAAGCAGGAAACCCATGAAACCGGTCAGGGCAAATGCCGACACCAGGCCCCAGGCCGAATCACGGAGTTTGTTGGTGAGGAAGAAAAGACCGTAGAAGCCGATCAGCACCACGAAAATGTTCGGGTAGCCAACATGCATCTGCTGGGCAACGTAGGCTGTCACACCGCTGAAAGCCAGGGTCAGGGCGAGCAAGCCGTATGTGTTGCGCAGGACGCGGCTAACCTCTAGCTGCTCAGCCTGCACGCTGTTATTAACTGCGTAATCCTGTTCGCGCATGGCGACACTCCTGTTGGTTTGAAACGTTCAGTCGCAAAGATCATAACAGACGCTCTGTAACAAGCTATGCAGAGAGTTTGACAGTGTGTTTCATTCAGGTATTATGGCGCCCGCAACGCAAACGGAGGTGTGGCCGAGTGGTTTAAGGCAACGGTCTTGAAAACCGTCGACTGTAACAGGTCCATGAGTTCGAATCCCATCGCCTCCGCCATCTTTATACGACAAAGCCCTGATTATTCAGGGCTTTGTCGTTTCTGGGGTTTGGAAAAACCTGCCAGCCCACACTTCAGCCCACGTCCTGGATGAAGCATAGCTTGTCGACCAGCGGCCGGTTTTTCGAATGGCCTCTTGTCCCTGTACTTCTGAAGCGCCGAGGCAATCTACCTAGATTTTAAACCGCCCCACCGTCTGGTGCAGTGCCCCTGCCATCTGCGCCAGCTCCTGACCGGCTGCGTGGGTATGTCGGGCACCCAGCACGACCTGCTCGGACAAGTCACGAATGCCCACCAGGTTGCGATCCACCTCACGCGCCACCAGGGCCTGCTCCTCCGTGGCACTGGCGATCAGCAGGTTGCGTTCATTGATCTGCGAGATCGACCGGGTGATCTCCTCCAGCGCCTCGCCGGAGCGCTGCGCGACTTCCAGGGTCGTCTGCACCAGCTGACCGCTGCTTTGCATGGCGGTCACCGCGTGCCCGGTATCGAGCCGAATATTGCCAATCATCTGCTCGATTTCCTGGGTCGACACATGAGTGCGATGGGCCAGTGCCCGCACCTCATCGGCGACCACCGCAAAACCCCGTCCGGCATCACCGGCACGAGCCGCTTCAATCGCTGCGTTGAGGGCCAGCAAATTGGTTTGTTCGGCAATGCTGCGAATCACATCCAGCACCGCGCTGATGTCTTGCACACGTCCGGCCAATTGCTGAACACGTTCGGAGGTATCCATCATGCCGTCCGCCAGCGCACCTATCGAGGCCACCGTTTCCTGAACTTGCTCACGGCCACGTCGTGCGGTTTGCTCGGACACTCGGGACGCCTCGCTGGTGCTGACGGCATTGCGTGCGACCTCGTCGACGGCCGCCGTCATCTGATTGACCGCCGCCGCAGCCTGTTCGATCTCCAGGCCCTGCAGCTGCAAACTGCTGCTGGTCTGGCTGCTGACCGTACTCAGTTCTTCGGACGAACTGGCCACCTGATCGACCGACACGGCGATGTGCTTGACCATCGCGTTCAAGCTTTGCTGCATCTGGTGCATGTTCATCATCACGCTGCCGCCGGCGTTTGCATTGACTGGCACTTGAATCGTCAGGTCGCCCTGCGCGATTTGACTCAATACCCGCGCGGCATCATCGGGCTCTCCACCCAAGGGCCGGGTGACACTGCGCGTCACGATGACCGCCGCGGCGATGACCGAGGCCAGGCAGAACCCAAGCAATCCCAACATGTTCAGACAGGCTTCGTCGTACAGGGCCTGCGCCGATCTTTCACGATCGGCGAAGATCTGCCCTTGCAGCGCCATCAAGGCGTCCAGGCTTTTATAAACCTGTTGTTCGGCGGGGACGACGTGCTGTTTCAACTGCGCCATCGCGGCATCGAAAGCGCCTTGCCGGATCAACACCTGCACTTGGGTGAATGCGTCGACGTAAGCCTCGCGATGGTTTTTCAGGGCGGCATAGGCGGCCTTGCCTTCCGGCAGGTCGAACAGCGGTTCGAGGGTTTTCAGTGCCAGGCTGATGCGCTTTTTGGTGGCATCAATGGCCTCCTGCACTTGCTGATTGTCTTTGTCGATCAGCAAGTCCCGGGTGTTCCTGGCGTTGTCACGAACACCCGTGGCAATGACCATGATCGGATCGATTTTCGGCCAGTCCCGTTTGACGATGACCATGGCCTGTTCCTTTAGCGTTGCCAGATCGTGCAACGCATAAAACACCAGGCCTGTCAGTACCACCGGCGCAATTGCAAAGCCGATGACGATACGTTGTGCCGTGTTCAACCTGGCCATGTCCTATGCTCCCTGATCAATTCCCGCCCGACGCCTGGCACATCTGAAAACTTCATGTACTCACCAGCTTTCGATCCACCCTGCCCCGGTCGTTTCAATGTCCGCGAATGTAGTGTTCCAGTTGCCGGATCAGCTCGGTCTGCTCGACGATGGCTTCCTTGACCAGATCACCAATCGACAACAGGCCGATCAACTGGTCGCCCTCCACCACCGGTAGATGGCGCAGATGACTGTCGGTCATGACCGCCATGCAACGCTCGATGCTCTGCTGACTGTCTGCTGTCACGACGGGTGCGCTCATGATGGCCCGGACCGGCGTACCGACCGAAGAGCGTCCCTGTAGAACGACCTTGCGCGCATAGTCGCGTTCGCTGATAACGCCGACCACCTGCCCCTTCTCTATGACGGGTAGGGCACCAACGTTTTTTTCGGCCATCATCTTCAACGCTTCCAGCACCATCTGGTCTGGCGCGATGCTATGCACCCGCCGGTTCTGCACGGCCTTCAGTTTCAGCAGTTGTGCGGCTGTTTTCATACAAGCCTCCGATACTGTTTGTCATTGATCATCGACTCCGCCGGAGCCTGGCATACATCATTAATTGAATGAGCGCTCAGACCCCGGCGAAATCCATGTGGTCAGGCCACCGCGACCTCCACCTGGCCTGCGTTCAGGCGCACCGGCCAGACCCGTAGGCGCTGCTGCGGATACTCCAGGCAACTGCCGTCCTCAAGGCGGAAATGCTGTTTGTAGAGTGGCGAGGCAATCACCAGATCGCCCTTGATGCTGCCGATCAGCCCGCGACCGATGACATTCGCCCCCGACTGCGGGTCATGATTATCGACGGCATAGAGGGTCTTGCCTTCGGCATCCGGCAAGTAGAACAGCGCCACTTGTGCACCGTCGAGCCAGGCGACGACGCCGGAGTTACTCACCAGGTCCTCCTGGCTGCACACCGCTTGCCAGGCATCTGAATTGACCAGGGACAGGGAGGAACTGGAATAGGCTCGCTGGGTATCGGACTGGCTCATCAGGCAATCTCCTCGATGACAGGGATAAGGTGGAGTTCAGAGGCCATGATCGGCCGGCGCTGACCGCGTTCCTGAACAAAATGGATGTCCGGGTCCGGGCGTTGATCGTTGACGAAGGTGCGGAAGCGCTTGAGCTTTTCCGGGTCTTTCAGGGCATTGGCCCATTCGCATTCGTAGCGGTTAACCACCAGCTGCATCTGCGATTCGAGCTCAGAGCCAAGCCCCAGGCTGTCGTTGATGATCACGTCCTTGAGGTAATCCAGGCCGCCCTCCAAGCTCTCGCGCCAGACCGAGGTGCGCTGCAATTTGTCGGCGGTGCGGATGTAGAACATCAGGAAGCGGTCGATGTAACGGATCAGGGTGGCGTCATCGAGGTCGGTGGCGAACAACTCGGCGTGGCGCGGGCGCATGCCGCCGTTACCGGCCACGTAGAGGTTCCAGCCTTTCTCGGTGGCAATCACGCCCACGTCCTTGCTCTGCGCCTCGGCGCACTCACGGGTGCAACCGGAGACCGCGAACTTGAGCTTGTGCGGCGAACGCAGTCCCTTGTAGCGATCCTCGAGGGTCAGGGCCATTTTCACGCTGTCCTGCACGCCATAGCGGCACCAGGTGCTGCCGACGCAAGACTTCACTGTGCGGGTCGATTTGCCGTAGGCGTGCCCGGTTTCGAAACCGGCCTCGATCAACTCGGACCAGATGTCCGGCAACTGATGCAACTGGGCGCCGAACAGGTCGATGCGCTGCCCGCCGGTGATTTTGCTGTAGAGGTCGTATTTCTTCGCCACCACGCCAATCGCGATCAGCTTGTCCGCGGTGATCTCGCCCCCGGCGATGCGTGGCACCACCGAATAGGTGCCGTTTTTCTGCATGTTGGCCATGAAGGTGTCGTTGGTGTCCTGCAACGGCACCAGCGACGTGTCCATGATCGGCTGGTTCCAGCACGAGGCGAGGATCGAGCCCACCGCCGGTTTGCAGACGTCGCAACCGGTGTGGCCACGGCCATGTTTGGCCAACAGTTCGTCGAAGGTGATCACACCCTCTACCCGTACCAGCGCATAAAGCTCCTGGCGGGTGTAGGCGAAGTGTTCGCACAGGCTCTTGTCGACACTGACGCCACGGGCAATCAGCTCATGCTCGAAGACTTGCTTGAGCAGGCCGGCACAACCGCCGCAGCCGGTGCAGGCCTTGGTCTGCGACTTGAGTTGGCCCAGGTCGGTGCAGCCTCCATCGATGGCCGAACAGATGGAGCCCTTGGTGACGTTATGACAGGAGCACACCGTGGCCGACTCGGGCAGCGCACCCGGCCCCAGGGTCGGCGCGCCTTCGGTGGACGGCAGAATCAGGCTGGCCGGTTCCGACGGCAAGGCGATGCCGTTCTGCATGTATTGCAGCAGGGTGTCGTAATAGCTGTTGTCACCGACCAGCACTGCACCCAGGACGTGTTTGCCACTTGCATCCACCACCAGGCGGCGATAGCTGGCGCTGGTTTCGTCGATGAATTGATAGCTGCGCGCGCCCGGGGTGTTGCCGTGGGCGTCGCCGATGGAGCCGACGTCCACCCCCAACAGCTTGAGCTTGGTCGACATGTCGGCACCGGTGAACGGCTCGGCGACTTCGTTGCACAGACGGGCCGCGACGCTGCGCGCCATCTGGTAGCCCGGCGCGACCAGGCCGAACAGGCTGCCGTTCCATGAAGCGCATTCACCGATGGCGTAGATGTTCGGGTCGCAACTGAGGCACGTGTCGTCGATCACCACGCCACCGCGCGGACCGATCTCCAGCGCGCATTGACGGGCCAGCGCGTCTTGCGCGCGGATACCGGCGGAAAACACGATCAGGTCGGTTTCGAGGAATTCGTCATTGGCGAAATTCATGCGATAGCGGTACTGCTCGCCCGCACTGATCGATTGAGTGGCGCGGGACAGGTGTACACCGACGCCCAATCGTTCGATCTGCGCCTTGAGCGCCTGGCCACCGAGGTCATCGAGCTGTACCGGCATCAAACGCGGCGCGAACTCCACCACGTGGGCTTCAAGGCCCAGGCTCTTCAACGCGTTCGCGGCTTCCAGGCCCAGCAAGCCACCGCCGACCACCACGCCGCGCCGGGCATTGGCCGCCGCAGCCCGAATGGCATCGAGGTCTTCCAGGGTGCGATAGACCAGGCGCGATTCACCTTCGGCGCCTTCGATTGGTGGAACAAACGGATAAGAACCGGTGGCCAGGACCAATTTGTCATACGGGACGCAACCTTGCGAGGTGACCACCTGGCGACGGACGCGGTCGATTTCCAATACCGGCACACCCAAATGCAGCGTAACGCCGGGCGTCTGGTAAAGCGACGCATCGGACAGCGCCAGCGACTCGGCATCACGGCCGGAGAAGTACTCGGAAAGATGCACACGGTCATAGGCACGCATCGGCTCTTCACTGAAGACGTGCAGCCGATAGTGCCCAAGCGCTCCCCGCTCGATCAGCTGTTCGACACAATGATGTCCGACCATGCCATTACCGATCACGATCAGCGTTTGCATCTTGTTCAACGTGGCAACATTGGAATTCATAGAAAGCACCCAGCCCGAGCCAATCACGGTTTTAAAAGCAAAAAAAAACGCCTGAAACCTTTCGGTTCCAGGCGTCTTTGCCTGTTCTTTTGCGGTGTTGAAACCAGGCATCTATGCCTGATCCACCGATGCTGCCCACGACCTGTTCGGCCAATCGATCGTCGTTGACCGAGGGGGCTGTCCACACGAATGCTCTCCAGGTGGACCTGATATCAGCCTTGCAGCCTTTGTGCCAGTCTGCGACAGACAGACTTCAACTATCTGAAAACACTGGCTTTTTAGCTATGGAGATTGTCACGGCGACTGCTGTCCAGGCGAGTTTCGGCAAGTATGAGCCGACTTTCGGCGCTTCCGACTGGTGCACGTTGTGACGCATGGCGCTTTATAAAAGTGCACGTACAGTGCGATCTCACTGCTTTCTCCATAAATGGGGCACTACACCCACTCAACGGGGGCGTTTACCACCTAAGTTGAGGAATATCCCCCACTTCCCCCCTACTCTCATATGTAATATTTAGAAACAAATTGCTAATTAATTTGAACTTTTTCTTCCCTCCATGGTAGTGGCTCATTAGTTGCACAACCCCCTGATACCCGCAATAGCTGTCGTCCCGGACATCATGGAGACGGCGGGGCTTGCCAGCTTCGGCATGACGCGAGGGGTGAAAAAATGAAACGCGCGACACTACCATGCAGCTCCATCGCCTTGCTGCGCAGGTCACTGCCCTATGCGATGCTCCTTACCCTGACCACTGTCAACGCCGTACCGCTGGATGATTTCGGCCCGCCACCACCGACGGACCCCTCGGCGTTTAGCAACCCGCCGGCCGACCTCGATGCCGCGGCGGCTGCCATACGGGCCATGCCACCCGTCAACCAGGGCTCCATCGCCCTGCCCAATGGCGTTTTTGGCACCCGCACCACGCCAACGGCTGATAACGTGCTGCCTCCAGCCCTGCAGACATCCTTCAAAATCCCCACCAATGGCAAGCCCAGCCCATTGTTCGGGGCCCAGCCGTACACGCAGCAACTGCTGCTGTTCGAAGAATTCGGCACGGAAAAACTCGACCCGACACTGCCGGCACCGCCCCTGACCTTCCCGGTTCCGCTTGTCGGCCCGGCGCCCACCCAGGACCCGAACAACATCGCCCGCAGCGGCCCGTCGCCCACGGCGCTGGTAGCCTTCATGCGCCAGCCGGGGCTGTTCCCGTTTCCGTCGCAATTTTCCAACGTGCTGGACCGCAACCCGTGGAAAGCGCAGATCGAAGCCTTCCTCAACCGCCATCCGGTCGGCTCGCCGGCCGAAGGTCGTCCGCCAGGAAAAGGCTGGTCGCACCAGCGCTGGAACGAGTTTTACCCACAGGTTGGCTTCAAAACCGCTCAAGCGGGCGCCCAGCTCAACAGCGGCATGCGCGACCGCCGACAGTTGCACAACTACGCCGTCGGTGAGTTCGGGCCTGGCGGGCTCTACAACCAGACCTCGAACACCCCGGTCATTGCGGGCACCACCAAAGGCATAAATGTTCGTTTTCACCCCAACATGCCGATTCAGAACCACAAGGCGCTCTGGACCTTCGACGGCACCTTTCCGCCAAAACTGTTGATGGTGCGTTACGGTCAAGCCGCGCTGATGCGCCACTACAACGCCCTGCCGATCGATCCGTCGGCCAACATGGGGTTTGGCCTGCACACCCTCACCACCCACGAACACAACGGCCACTCCCCGGCCGAAAGCGATGGCTTTTCCGGTGCGTTTTTCTTTCCGGGGCAGTACTACGACTATCGCTGGCCGATACAACTGGCCGGTTACGACACCATCAACACCAGCGCTCAGGATCCGCGTGCAGCGTTCCCCTGCGCCCCGGGCGAAACCCTGTTCGTCAACGATGCCACTCCAGGCCTGAAGACGTGCGACAACGGCAGCATCAAGATCCGTGGCGACTGGCGCGAAACCATGAGCACCCACTGGTTCCACGACCACATGGTCGATTTCACCGCGCAGAACGTCTACAAGGGCAACGCGGTGATGATGAATTACTACAGCGCCCTGGATCGCGGTAACGAAGCGCTGCAAGACGGCGTCAACCTGCGCCTGCCCAGCGGTTCGGCATTGCCCTGGGGCAACCGTGACTACGATGTGAACCTGATGATTGCCGACAAGGCCTGGGACGCCACTGGCCAGCTGTGGTTCAACCCGTTCAACACCGACGGTTTTCTCGGCGATCAGGTCCTGGTCAACTGGCAGTACCAGCCGCGCCTGAATGTGCGCGCGCGCAGCTATCGCTTCCGCATTCTCAATGGCTCGGTGTCACGCTACTTCAGGTTCGCGCTGGTGCGTGAAGTCGTCGGTACCGGCGGCGAATTCCCCGGCCCGGCCGGTTCCGGCCTGTCTTATACCCGCGTGCCGTTCCACTTGATCGCCAACGACGGCAACCTCATGGAACACGCCGTGCCGTTCGACGGCAGCATGGACCTGGAAGGTAACGGTGACATGCAGAATCACAACGCCATCCTGCCCACCATGGGCATTGCCGAGCGTTACGACATCATCGTCAACTTCGCGAAAAACGGGATCAACACCGGCGACAAGCTGTACTTCGTCAACCTGATGGAGCACCACGACGGCAAGGGGCCGGAGGCTACACTGCTGAGCCTGGCCGATGTCCTGTCCGGGACGTACAAGGCGGTGCTCAAGCTGGGCAGCAAAGGGCTGGAATGGGACGGCGGCGACCCGGCGGTGGGCAAGTTCATGCAGATGGTGGTCCAGCCTTATTCTGGCCAGGACGTGAGCATGAACCCCGCCGACTACGAACCCGCCAAGCCGGGTAAACCGGCCGGCAAGACCATGATCCCGCTGACCATCAACCGCGACGACCCAGCGATGCAGGCCAAGCTCAAGGTGGCGCGGCATCGCGAGTTCATCTTCGGCCGCTCCGACGGCACCGACGAGGCCCCCTGGACCATCAAGACCGACGGTGGTCAATTCGGCTTCCCCATGGACCCTCGAATCATCAGCGCCGCTCCGCAACTGGCCAACGGCCCGACCCCTGCCGGGTTCTCCGGCGACGGCACCCTTGAGGTGTGGAAAATCAAGAGCGGCGGCAACGGCTGGAACCACCCGGTGCACGTGCACTTCGAAGAGGGGATCGTCCTCCACCGCGATGGCAACCCGCCGCCGGAATGGGAAAAATGGGCCCGCAAGGACGTCTATCGCATCGGCGATGGCATCGACAGCTCGGTGGACGTGGAAATGGCGATCCGTTTCCGGGAATTCGCCGGGACCTACATGGAGCACTGCCACAACACCCAGCACGAGGACACGTCCATGTTGCTGCGCTGGGATATCGAGCACCCCGGCCAGTTCCAGTTGATGCCAGCGCCCCTGCCCGGCTGGGACGGCGTCACCTACGTCAATTCCTCCGCGTTGCCGACCTTCCGCACTGGCGATACCCGTACCAATAACGAAGGCGATAACCAAAAACCGATCGCCAACCCCGACAGCGCCGTCAGCAACAACGGCCAACCGCTGCCCATCAACGTCCTGGCCAACGACACCGACCCTGACGGTAACGTGCCACTTAAAGTGGTGGGTCTGGAGCAACCGGACTCCGGCAAGGGCGTGGTCAGCACCGATGGTGTGCGCGTGATCTACACACCACCGGCCACGGTCCCCGCGCCGTTCACCGCGACCTTTACCTATAAGGCCGCCGATGCCAAGGGCGCGGAATCGGAACCGGCGACAGTGTCCGTGGCGGTCTCGGCAGCGGTCAACGAGAGCCTGATCGTCACCAGCGCTACCGTCACCGCCCGCAGCAACAGCCGCTACTATTGGGTCCTGTCCGGCACCACCTCGCGTGGCACGGGCAATACCATCACGGCGACTGCCACGACCACAACCGGTACGGTGAACCTTGGCGCCGCCATCCTGACGCTGACGCCTACAGGCGCGCGCTGGAATATAGCGGTGACGACCGCCGGCAGTGGCCCGTCGCCCAGCCCGACGGCGACCATCAAATCGGCCTTCGGCAAAACCGTGACGGTGCCGATAAAGGCGAACTGAGTTAAAACCTGGCTTTAGCAATGAGGGCTTCATTGAGCCCTCTTGCTACAAGCCCCCCCCCACTTCAGCCCAGACCCTGGATAAACCCCGTGCAACGGGAAATCATCGGCCAGAAGCAGTAGTGACAACGAACCCGTCCATTACGCAATGGTCATAACAGCTGAAGGCAGCGCAAATGATCAGTGGCCGCAGGCCGACTTCATTCACGAGCGATGCCTGCAATTCACACATTTCAGGGTGCGCCGGATAACCTCAGTGGGTTCGGTTCCTGCGTGACACAGGCACTTGCCGCTGCTCTCATCCCCCTGTTCCCTCAGCGGAGTACGCAAATGACTCAATCAATGCGCTTCTTCCTCTCGTTCTTCCTCGCGATTGCAACATTGGCATCGGCTGGCTTCCTGAACAATGCCGCAGCGGCCACTGCCGAGGATCTGAATGCCGACGCTCGACAAGCGTTGCAAACGCTCTACAAGACCAATCCATTCTCCGAAACAATCTCGCACCAAGCCAAGGCGGTGCTGGTTTTCCCGAACATCATCAAGGCGGGACTCGTGTTTGGCGGCAGCTATGGTGAAGGCGTTCTAATGAAGGGCACGAAAGTCGAGAACTACTACAACTCCGTCAGCGGGTCATGGGGGCTGCAGGCCGGCGCCCAGTCGTACGGCTATGTGGTTTTCCTGATGACCGATAAAGCCGTGGACTATGTAGCCAAAACCAAGGGCTGGGAAATCGGTGTAGGGCCAACAGTTGTGTTTGTGGATGAAGGGGTTGCGAAGAACCTGTCCAGCTCGACGCTGAAAGACGACGCCTACGCATTCATCTTCGACCAGCAAGGATTAATGGCGGGGGTCAGTATCGAGGGAACGAAGATTTCTCTGATCAAGCGCTGAAGTCACCGCCTGACTGGCCATCGGGAGCGTGATGGCGGCCTATGCCAACCCGGATGGGTTTTCCCGCTTAGGCTAGGCTGTCCTCACTCCTGGCGCACAGACGCACCTGACGATTGGGAAGCCATCTGGACGAGCAAGGCTGTTTCGACCGTTCATTGATACAGGTCTAAACATTGAACGAGCGAATCCTGATAATGATTTTCCAGTTTTTAGGTAGGCCTTAAATGACTTCACAGCTCTTCCAGGTTCACAGCCTCGTGAGTTTTACCCTCGCCATTCTCCTGCTTTTCCTCGGCAAGACCCTCGTCCAGCACAACACCTTTCTGCGCCAATACTGTATCCCCGAATCGGTAGTTGGCGGTTTCGTCTGTGCGGCGGTGACGTCCTTGCTGTACTTCGGCCTGAATATCCAGATCGAATTCGATCTGCAAGTTCGCGACACCCTGCTGCTCTATTTCTTTGCCGGCATTGGCTTGAAATCGGACATGCGCCAACTGCTCAAGGGTGGGCGCCCGCTGCTGATCCTGCTGTTACTCGCCGCTGTGTTCATTCTGCTGCAGAACTCGCTGGGCATGGGTGTGGCCGAGGTTTTTGGACTCGATCCCAAGGCGGGCTTGATGGTGGGCTCCATTTCCCTCACGGGTGGAGTGGGCACCACCCTGGCCTGGGCACCGCTTTTCGTCGAAAAACTGGGAATCAGTAACGCGCATGAGCTGGGCATCGCCAGCAACACTGTCGGCCTGATCGCCGCTTGCGTCATCGGCGGCCCTATTGCCAACCAGCTGATTCGCCGTTATCAACTGACGCCGTCCAGGGATGCGGAACTGGAAGTCGGCATTCTCGAGCAACAACCGGGCAAGGCGCTGGACTATTACGACGTGCTCTGGGCCTGGATGTGGCTCAACCTGACCCTGATGCTCGGCTATGGACTCAACCTGCTGCTGGTCGATGCCGGCATCACCCTGCCCAAATTTGTCAGCTGCCTGTTCGCGGGCATCGTCATTCACCACCTCGTTCTGGCCTTTGTCGGTGATCAACGACTGAAAACCTGGAGCGGCGCCAGCCTGGGCCTGTCGCTGATCTCCGATATCTGTCTGGGCATGTTCTTGACCATGGCCCTGATGGGGCTTCAGCTATGGCAGCTCAACGGCGCGTTGATGTTCATTCTGTGCGCGTTGTCCCTGCAAATACTGCTGACGGTCGCTTATACGTACTTTGTGGTCTTCCGCTTTATGGGGCGCAATTACGAAGCCAGCGTGATCGCTTCCGGATTCGGCGGGATTGCCCTCGGCTCCACGGCGACGGCCATCGTCAACATGTCGACCGTGACGCAGAAATACGGCGCAGCGCACCAGGCCTTCCTGATCGTGCCGCTGGTGTGTGGCTTTTTCATTGACCTGGTCAATGCCGTGATCATCAGCATGTTCAGTGGTCTGTAGTGACCTCAGCCCGGCTCTCGGACGGCCAGACACACCGAACTCAGGAAAGCGGACGAAAGGAGCAGCAGGATCGATGCAGCAAGGATAGGCTCAGAGTAAGAGTGTGCCCCAGCCCTGATCTGGCCAGGTACGATCTCTAATACGCCTCTTGCTACAGGGGAACCGGGATGACGGGACACACTGCGCGACAATGCTCGTCATGGATCCTGCTATCCCTGCTCGCCGTCAATCTAGCGCTGACAGCCGGATGCTCAGGCAAAGCCACCACTGCTCGCTATTCAGCCCCCAGCACCGGCTCGACCTGCTATGCAAAAGCACTCCCCACTGTCGGCGAAGGCGGTCTCGCCTGGGGCGACACCCTGGAAATGGCTCGCCAGAAATCCCTGAGTAATTGCATACGTTATGCCGGCCGATCCGGTGGTACGCCAGATACCTGCAAAGTGGTGATGGCGGAATGTAAGCATTGATAGAGCGGTTTTTCATTTCTGCGCCGCTTTTGCATTTCTGTGCGACAGATCCCACTTCAGGGGCTCCCGTTTCACACGCTCGCGGTGTTAGTTTTGAAATGTTTCTGATCGACCGATCAGATATTTCTTACAAACCGCCTGCAAAGGAATGCCCCCAGCAATGGATTTTTCCCTCAAGCACCTGGCTGCGACCACCCTGATGCTCGCCAGCCTTTCGTCGTTCACCACTGCTGCCCACGCCAACATCACCCCGCAACAGAGCGCGACCATCCTCAAGACCTTCAGTGATGCGTCGGTCAAGGATTTCAGGCAGTTCCTGGGAAGTCTGGCCAAGAGCGATATCGCCAAGACCGACGACCTCGGCCCAGCCATCCGTGCCTTCCTCGACAACAAGACGCTTAGCGCTGAGCAGCAAAACGAAATCCATCGTTTGCTTGGCCTCTATGCCCGGGTGAAATACGGCAGCGCGGCCACCGAAACCTTGAAGGAACTGGTGGCCATTCCGACCGTGAACGTGGACGGGGTGGCCCAGCACGACAACCCCGAATTCCTCAAGATTGCCGAGAAGATCAAGGGCCTGGCCCAGGCGTTCAACCTGAATTTTCGCAACATCGACAACCGCGTCTACGAGATCTCCCTGGAAGGCAGCGGCGATGAAGTCGTGGGCATCCACGCCCATGCCGATGTGGTGCCGGTGACGCCGGAAAACTGGGTGCTGCAGGACGGCACCCGCCTCGACCCGTTCAAGGTCACCCTGATCGGCGATCGCATGTATGGCCGCGGCACCGAGGATGACAAGAACGGCATCGTGGTGGCGCTCTACGCCATGAAGATCATCAAGGAAGAGAAGCTGCCGCTGGCCCGCAACTTCAAGCTGCTGGTCGACACCACCGAAGAGACCACGGGCGACGCCATCCCCTACTACTTCGAACGCAACCCGACGCCCAACTACAACCTGGCGCTGGATGGCGGCTACCCGGTGGTGATCGCCGAGAAAGGCTACGGCACGGTCATGGCCAGCTTCGCCAAGCGCGCCGCGCAAGGCAAAGGCGCGGAAATCACCTCGATGACCGGCGGCCTGGCCACCAACCAGATTCCGTCGACATCGGTCGCGACCCTGGTGACCGACAAGCCCGCCGAACTCGCCGCCAGCCTGCAAAAGGCCGGCACCGAGTATGCCAAGCGCAACGGCGGCAATTTCGAGGTCGCCGCCAAGGTCGACGGCAAGGACGTCAAACTGACGGTCACCGGTGTGTCCGCCCACTCCTCCGAGCCCGAGTCCGGCGTCAACCCGGTGGCCAGGATGCTCGACTTCATCAATGGCCTCGACGGCAAGGTCGCGCTCAAGCACAACCAGATCACGGACGCCGCCCGCTACGCCGCCGACAACTGGGGGCTGGATTACCTGGGTGGCAAGTTGGGGATCGGTTTTGCCGATGAATTCATGGGCCCGCTGACCACCTCCCTGACCTATGTCGGGATGGATGACAAAGCCTTCAAACTCGCGGTCAACCTGCGCGTGCCGAAGGGCAAATCCCCGGAAGTGCTCAAGTCCGAAATCGCTGCAAAGCTGGACGCCTGGAGCAAGAAGACCAGCATCGCACCAACCTTCGACCTGTCGATTGCCGAGCCGATGTACCGCAACCCCGAGGGTGAATGGGTCAAGGCCCTGCTCGCGGTGGCCAGCGAAAACCTCGGCATGGAACACAAGTTCGGCACCTCCGCCGGCGCCACCTCCGTGCATGAACTGCCCAACGGCGTGCAATTCGGCCTGGCCATGCCGGACGTCAAATACACCGGTCACAACGACAACGAGTTCAAGACCACCGAGCAGTTCCTGCTGGACTTGCAGATCGTGACCGAGATGATGGGCCGCATCGGGCAATTGCCGAAACTTTGATCCCCCTTCGGACCCGCCCTTCTGGCGGGTCTACTTCCAGAACTGCAGTGAAACCCCGGAAGATCGCAGCCTGCGGCAGCTCCTACGCATTACGCGATCCCCGTAGGAGCTGCCGCAGGCTGCGATCTCTTGATCTTTTTTACCTTCAACCAGGCGGATCAATCTGATCCAGCACCCGGTTCGCCGTGATCTCCGCCAGCATCACGCTGTTGGAAATCCCGAGCAGCGCATTGCGCGACTCACCGTCCAGGTGATCCACCAACTGATGCACCATCACATCGACCGACGCGAGGGTTTCGACCAGATAGACCATCAAGGTTTCGGAACTCGCCTGCGGGTCCACGGTGAACAAGCTGCTGGGGGTGCGCGGTGTGGCTTTGATATCGGCAATCGAGGGGATGTGAAAATCGAGGGCGGCTTCGTTGAGCCTGGTTGAGTCGGGTTCATGCGGGGAGACCGGATCGGCGTCCGGTGGGCTTGGCGTTACCTTGAACATATTTCCGTCTCCAAAAAATGGAGCCATCACCGACTTGCGACTAAACAAGTGTATGGTCAGCCCACCTCCTGCAACCACGAGCGATGAGCGGTAAAGCATGCTTGCGCTAATGTATCCGGGCTCATGGTTGGCAGTTTTGCCGCCTGGCCCTTGATGAGTAGTCGCTCCTGCCTGTCCTTAAAAGGGTGCCAGCTTCGAGAGCTGCCTCGTTTACCAGGTTTTCATGCAGGGGTTGAGCTGTTTATCGTCATCATCTTGTCGTCGCAAAAGCCGGTAGGGAATTTCGATCAAGCCATGGGTTGTGCGTTGTAGCTGACTCCGCGAGCTAAAACAGCCCATACGATCCTTGCCAATTTATTGGCCAAAGCGCAGGCGACTTTATTCGGGTGCTTTCGTATCAGCAGGTCTCTGCACCAAGTCCCCAAAGCATCCGTACGTTTATCTATGTGCACAAGAACTGCACGCGAGCCTTGAATCATAAGCTTTCGAAGGTATTTATCACCGCGCTTGCTGATGTTCAAAAGGACGGTTTGGTCGCCTGTTGAATACTGCCTCGGCACCAGTCCCAGCGAAGCGGCGAAGTCTCGCGACGAGTGAAAATTGGAAGCGTCGCCGACGTCGGCCAGCAGCGCGCTAGCGATGATAGGGCCGATGCCGGGGATGCTCATCAGGCGTGTTCCCGCATCATCAGCGTCCACTTGCTCTTTGATACTCCGGTCAATCGCCTTAATCTCGTCGTTGAGCCGTTTCATCTCTTCCAGTAGATGTTCAATAAAGGACTTCAGCTGTTGCGGTAACTCTGCGGCCGGGTCGTCCAGAATTTGGTGAACCTGATTCATAGCCGCTTTTGTTGCAGGCAATGCGATCCCGAACTCAAGCAAGAACCCGTGAATGCGATTTATCGTTTGAGTCCGATGGCCTACCAACGCCTCCCGAAGACGGTGCTGGGTCGATAGCACTTGCTGTTCCACGGTTTTGATGGCGACGTAACGTGTTTTAGGACGGGATGCGGCTTCGCAGATTGCCTCAGCGTCGATGTAGTCGTTTTTGTTGCCGGTGACGTAGGGTTTTACATGCTGCGGCGCGATCAATTTCACTTGATGACCGAAGGACAAGAGCTTCCTGGCAAGCCAGTGTGAACCGCCACAAGACTCCATCGCTATGGTGCAGGGCTTCAGCCTTGCGGCAAACTCAAGCAAGCGGCTGCGATTGAATTTCTTGCGCAGTACTTCCTTGCCTTTGGCGTCGTGCCCTATGAGATGAAAAGTGCTTTTTCCAATATCCAGGCCAAGCAAGTCCAAGATGTCCATGAGAGGTCTCCGCAAGTCAGTGAGAACCCCGGTAAGTTTAGATTTACCGATGCTCCCGTACTGGGCTGACCATCTCATTAGGGTGGCAGCTGTACGCAGGTTAGTCGACCGGGGAGACACGAAACCGGCGCGCCCGAAGGCGCCCTGCGCACAGCTACCATGAAGTGCAGGCATGAAATGACCTGACTGTCTGGATGCAAATACGCTTCGTGAAACCATCGGGCGACTAAACCCGATCACTGATGAGCAGTGACACGAATCAAGTTACCGATGGCCCCCAAGGCGCACAAGCCGGCGGATTCTGGCGTAGCCGTAGGCAACGGCGCAAGGTCTTGTAGCTTGCATGAAGTAACCTTAAACGCCTTTAAACAAACGTTCTCCGGCGATGTTGGGTGACATGGCGCGCTTGCCCGGATTGATGAACAAACCTCATGAACCCTTGCCGATTTACCGTCTAGTGCTCATCCGTTAGCTCGCTTACTGTTTCCCCAACGGTTCTGCACCCAGCCGATACCAATGACGTGCAGCCTGACCATCAAAAGCGGGAGTTTGGGGTGAAACCACGCCGCCCGTCGTGCGTTCGTTCCCGACGGCCCACGACCTGAGCGCGAAAACCATCATCCCCTTCAACACCCACGGCGGCTGCCTTGCAGTTGGCTAACCCGCCTTTAGGAGCAACATTGATGAATCCCTTGATCGCCCCATTGGTGGCCTTATCCCTCATGGCTGGAGAAACCAGCGCCCAGGCCTCCAACGAGATCCGCATCACCCACGCCGGCTCCCAGCCCTCCGTCAAGGGCGCTGCAGAAAACTTCACCGGCACGGTTCGGGTTGATGGCCTGTTCAAGGGTGATTCCCCTGCCCGCATCGGCGGTGGCACCGTGACCTTCGAACCCGGTGCACGCACGGCCTGGCATACCCATCCGCTGGGGCAAACGCTGATCGTCACCGCCGGGGTCGGCTACGTGCAGCAAGAGGGCGCCCCACGTCAGGAAATCCGTCCGGGCGACATTGTCTGGATCCCGCCGCAAACACGTCACTGGCACGGCGCGACGGCCACCAACGGAATGACTCACATCGCAATCGCCGAAGCCGAGGACGGCAAGGCTGTCACCTGGGCGGAAAAAGTTTCGGATGCGCAGTACGAAGGTCAATCGCCCGCGCAGGGCATGTAGCTGTTTGTTGTAGATCAAACCTCACCCGAACACCGCCCGCAAGGCAGTGATGAGCAATGGATGGAGCCTTCCACGATGACCACTGACACACCGATCGCACATCGCAAGACCGGCCCCCTCCCCGCGCTGATAGCCCTGTGTCTGGGCCTCGGGTCGGTGTCGGGTTTTGCCACCCAGAAAGCCGAGGCATCGCAACCCATGACCAGCACACAACCTGCGGCCCAAACGCTGTCGACCAGGCAACAGGCCATTCCGCTGATCGCAGCATTCATGGCGACCAGCGACATGCCTCTGCTCAACGCTGCGTTGAACCAAGGCCTGGACGCCGGCCTGACGGTCAGCGAGACCAGGGAAATCCTGGTGCAGCTCTACGCCTATGTCGGCTTCCCCCGCAGCCTCAATGCGTTGAATGAACTGATGACGGTGGTGCAAGCGCGCAAACAGCGTGGCATCCACGATGAGCCTGGACGCGAACCTGGCCGTGCCATTGCAACCGGTGAGGCATTGCTTGCGGCAGGAACGGCCAATCAAACCCTTATCTCGGGCGGTACGGTCAAAGGGCCGGTGTTCGATTTCGCCCCGGTCATCAACCAGTTCCTGCAAACCCACCTGTTCGGCGACATCTTCGAGCGCGACAACCTCGACTGGCAAAGCCGCGAGCTGGCGACCGTCGGCGCGCTGGCCGCAACGCCGGGTGTGGAGTCGCAGTTGCGCTCGCACATGCGGGCAAGCCTGCGGGTTGGGTTGAGCGTGGAACAGTTGCGCCAGGTCATCGAGGTACTGGCCGAGCACGGCGATGAACAATCCGCCAAACGTGCAGGCACAGCCCTGACACAGGCACTTGCTGCCTCGGGAGGTTGAACATGAAGACTGGAAAAAACCTGCTTAACATCACCCTGCTGAGCGTGCTTGCCGCCTGTGCAAACCATTCCAATGCTGCCGCTCCGTTGATGATTCAGGAGCAAGGCAGCTTTGCCGCCGGCGGGACGATGACCACCGCACCGGGCACGTTTAATCCGCGTAAGCCCATGACACCAGACGGCCAGACCTACCACGGCGACCATGCCTACACCTTCTACCAGATCCCGGTCGATGCGCGAAAACTGCCCATCGTCATGTGGCACGGCGCCGGCCAGTTCTCCAAGACCTGGGAAACCACCGCGGATGGCCGCGAAGGCTTCCAGAACATCTTTCTGCGCCGCCAGTTCGGCGTGTATCTGATCGACCAGCCGCGTCGTGGCGATGCCGGCCGCAGCATGGTCGAAGCAACGGTCAAGCCTGTCCCGGACGAGCAGCTCTGGTTCAACCAGTTCCGCATCGGCCTGTGGCCCGACTATTTCGAAGGTGTGCAGGTTGCCCGGGATGCGCAAACGCGCGACCAGTTCTTCCGCGCAATGACGCCGAACACCGGGCCGTTCGACATGAACGTGGTCTCCGATGGCGTGTCGGCGGTCTTCGACAAAATCGGCCCCGGCATCCTGTTCACTCACTCGCAGGGTGGCGGACCGGGTTGGTTGACGGCGATCAAGAACAACAAGGTCAAGGCCATCGTGGCCTTCGAGCCGGGCAGCAGCTTCGTCTTCGCGCAGGGTGAAGTACCCGCGCCGATTTCCAGCGCGTTCGACACGGTACAAGGCGCAGCGGTGCCGATGGATCAGTTCATGGCGCTCACGCGCATACCGATCCTGATCCTCTACGGCGACAACATCCCGGAGCAGGCCGTCGACCTGCCCGCCCAGGACAGTTGGCGCGCCCGACTCACCATGGCCCGGCTTTGGCGCGACGCCGTCAACCGGCATGGCGGTGACGTGAGGCTGATCCACTTGCCGGAGATTGGCATCAAGGGCAATACCCACTTCCCCATGTCGGATCTGAACAACGTGCAGATCGCGGACCTGGTGTCCGGGTTTCTGACCGAAAAGCATCTGGATTGACGGCTTCAGAACACTTTCAAACGCACCCTTTTAATGCTCCGGAGACTCTGATGAGAAACACAATTCTGAAAGCCATCGCTGATGGCCGCCATGGTCGGTATGTCTGCTGGCGAGGCCGGTGCCGCCGACTACAAAAAGAACCCGTTCACCCTGGCTTACGACGGTGCAATTACCAAGAACGAGCCCGGCAAGGTCAACATCCACCCGGTCAGCTACAAGCTCAATGGCCTGGACATCGCTGCCAACGTCTACACCCCTGCCAACTACGATGCGAAGAAGGTCTATCCCACGGTGGTGGTGGCACATCCGAATGGCGGCGTGAAAGAGCAAGTCGCCGGTCTTTATGCCCAGCGACTGGCTGAACAAGGCTACATCACGATCACCGCCGATGCCGCGTATCAAGGTGCAAGTGGCGGACAGCCGCGCAGCATCGACAAACCGGCGTACCGCATCGAGGATATCCACGGCATGGCGGACTTCATCACCCAGTATGCCGGCGTCGACGGCAAGCGTCTGGGTCTGCTCGGCATCTGCGGTGGCGGTGGCTACTCGTTGGCCGCGGCGCAAACCGACAAGCGATTCAAGTCGGTGGCGACGGTGAGCATGTTCAACTCTGGCCGGGTGCGTCGCAATGGCTACAACGACTCGCAACTGGACACTATCGAGCAACGTCTGCAACAGGCTTCCGCCGCCCGCGCCCAGGAAGCCGCCGGCGGCGCGGTGCTTTATTCCGGTGATGCCAACCTCACCGACGAGCAGATCGCCAAACTGCCGTTCGAGCTGTATCGCCAGGGTTATGAGTACTACTGGAAGACCCATGCCCACCCTGACTCGACCTTCAAATACACCACCAGCAGCCTGCTGGATCTGATGCGCTTCGATGCCACCAACCAGATCGAACTGATCAATCAGCCATTGCTGATGATCGCCGGCAGCAAGGCCGACAGCCTGTACATGACCCAGGATGCGTTCCCCAAGGCCACCGGTACGAAAGACAAGGAGTTGTTCATCATCGACGGCGCAACGCACATCGAAACCTACTGGGTTCCCAAGTATGTGGACGCTGCACTCGGCAAGTTGACGCCGTTCTTCGCCAGAACCCTGTGATGGGCTCGTTGGGGGTCGCGCATCCATGCGGAACCTGATTACATGGAATAATCCCGCGCTCCGCATGAGAGGTTCTCATCAATGTCTCGCGCCAACCTCAATGATCTGCAAGCCTTCGTGGTCATTACCCGCGAAGGCAGCTTCACTCGCGCCGCCGCACAACTGGGCGTCTCGCAGTCCGCCTTGAGCCACACCATGCGTGCTCTCGAAACCAGGCTCGGCGTTCGCCTGCTGACCCGAACCACGCGCAGCGTATCCCCTACCGAGGCCGGTCAACGGCTGTATCAGTCCATGGCGCCGCGCTTCGACGAAATCGAACTTGAACTGGCCGCGGTCAGCGAGTTTCGCGACACCCCGGCCGGCAACGTGCGGATTTCAGCTTCCGAACATGCGGCGAACAACATCCTTTGGCCCAAGCTGTTGAAGGTGCTGCCCGACTACCCGGACATCAAGGTCGAAATCACCGTCGACTACGCCCTCTCCGACATCGTCGCGCAGCGTTACGACGCAGGCGTGCGCCTGGGAGACCAGGTGGCCAAGGACATGATCGCCGTGCCGATCGGCCCCTCGTTGCGCATCGCGGTAGTGGGGTCTCCCGAATACTTCAAACAGCGGCCAATTCCGGAAGAGCCAAGGGATTTGGCCGCGCAAAACTGCATCAATTTGCGCCTGCCCACCCACGGGAGCCTGATGCAATGGGATTTCGAAAAGGACGGTCACGAACTCAAGGCACGCGTCGAAGGGCAATGGACGTTCAATAGCAGCGTACCGATCCTGCGCGCTGCCGTCGCGGGATGCGGCTTGGGTTTTCTCCCAGAAGATATGGTCGCCAGGGAGCTTGCCGACGGTAGCCTTGTGCGGGTACTCGAAGACTGGTGCCAGCCTTTTGCCGGTTACCACCTTTACTATCCCAACCGCCGTGAACACTCTTCAGCGTTCGGCGTAGTGGTGGACGCGCTGCGTTACAAGCACTGAGTCGTCACAAGCGGATATGCGGTTCCGTTCCTTCGCGTCATCCCGTCTCCCCCCCTCTCGGTAGTCTGAATCTCCCACCCCGCCTGGGAGTATCGGCCGATGTATATCGCCCGGCGTTTATCCATAGTTGTGGCATGTACCAGAAAAAAAGGTCCGCGGTCAGGCCTTGGTGACTGCAACTGCTTTGGAGAATGTCATGGCTACTGTCAAAAAAAATTCATCGTCATCGAACGATCAGATCGCTCTATTCACCCAGCCCCTCACCACTGATCTCAACGAGTCATTGGTGACAACCTCGGTTACCGCCAACGCTTTGGGCGTCGTGGCGACCGGCGAGAACGTGACCCTGGACGAAACGGCGGGGTTGCAGAACGCCACTTCCACGCCATCCCCTGCGGGGGACGCTGACGACAACGACATTCTGCTGGCGTCCCTGCCCCCGACCTTCGCTGAGCGTTTGGCCGGACTTGGGGCAGGCACCGCCACGGGTGCGGCCTTGAGTGGCTATACCGGTGCCGCGGACAACACCGGCAGCGATGCATTCACCGTCACCGCCGCGCCCGGAGGAACCATTACCGATATCAGCTTCACCGACAGCTCAGGCGCACCGCTCGATGGCCTGGACAGCGGACTCGATACCCTCGATGGCACCAGCATCCTTCTCTATACCGATACGAGCGACAACAACATCGTTTTGGGTCGAGCCGGTGGCCCGGCTGGCGCGATCGTGTTCGCTGCCTACATTGAAGAAACCGGTTCGCCGGTCACGGGCGGCAAGATCTGGGTCGTGGAATACCAACCACTCAGTCATCCAGATAGTACGAACGCCGATGATTCGCTCAATCTGCTGGATAAGGTTTTCATCGGAACCAGTGAGGATTTGGTATTCAGCCTGGCCAATGCGCCCTCCGGTCAGAACCTCTTCCTGATGTTCACGAAATTGAACCCGGAAACTGAAATTGTCGATGGTGTCACGCGGATCACGGATCCCACCATCATTGCCACCGGAAAGGACCCCGCAGACCAGTCAAGCGGCGTCAACATAAACACTGGCGACACGATCAATACCAGCCAGGCGGGTGGCCCGACCACCTTCGGCACCAACAATCAGATGATTGTGGAACAAGAGGGCATTCGCTTTTCGTTCGTCACGGGTGCCAGGCAGGATGTGACCGTTCCCAACCTGGATCAGAACGAAGCAGATCTAGAATCCGACATCGACTTTACCGACGTCTACAACACGAAGTCGGCCAATTTCGACATCGTGCAATTGCAAAGCGGCAAGAGCGCTATCGTAAAAATCAGCGCATTCAGCACCGCTGCTGAACCGGGCGCGAATTTCATCAACGGATACGCGGGCGATGCACCGGTTGCAATCACCAATGTGCGCGTCATCAACAAGAGCACCGGGCTGGTGATCGAGAATTCAGACGGCTCGGTGAATGATCCCGCCATTTCCATCAGCTTTACTGCTGCAGGGGTTGCAACCATCACCGGCGTTAAAGCCGGCTACCAGATTGAGTACACCACTACGGCGGATCACAACCGCGTGCTCGTCGAGAACGGGGCGGCCCTCGACGCCAAAGGCAATAACCACGCCGACTTTGATGTCGGTGGTTTCACGCTGGTCAAAGCCTCTGTTACGACCACCGAAATCGGCTCCCGGATGATCTTCGACGACGACGGACCGAGCATCAGCCCCACCGGCACGGAGCCGACGCTGACGGTGGACGAGACGGTACTGGCGACCAACGATACCCAGAGCTTTGCCGCCAACTTCAATTCAGAGTTTGGTGCTGATGGGGCTGGCACCCTGACCTATGCGCTGGGCGTGGTGGCCGGAGCCTCCGGGCTGACCGACACGGCCACGGGCGACGCGGTGAACCTGTCGCTCAATGGCACCGTGGTCGAAGGTCGCACGGCCACGGACAACCTGCTGGTGTTCACGGTCAGCGTGGCCGCCAATGGTGTCGTCACGCTTGACCAGATCCGCGCCGTGGTGCATCCCGACGCAACCAATCCCGATGATTCGACGAGCCTGACCTCGGACAACCTGGTGACGCTGACGGCGACCATTACCGACAGGGAGGGCGACAGCGACCAGGCGACGTTGAACATCGGGCAGAACCTGGTGTTCAAGGACGACGGACCAAGCATCACCACTACCGGCACGGAGCCGACGCTGACGGTGGACGAGACGGTACTGGCGACCAACGATACCCAGAGCTTTGCCGCCGACTTCGACTCGGCGTTTGGCGCCGATGGAGCCGGCACGCTGACCTATGCTCTGGGCGTGGTGGCCGGAGCCTCCGGGCTGACCGACACGGCCACGGGCGACGCGGTGAACCTGTCGCTCAATGGCACCGTGGTCGAAGGTCGCACGGCCACGGACAACCTGCTGGTGTTCACGGTCAGCGTGGCCGCCAATGGCAGCGTCACGCTCGACCAGATCCGCGCCGTGGTGCATCCCGACCCAACCAATCCGGATGATTCGACGACGTTAACCTCGGACAACCTGGTGACGCTGACCGCGACCATTACCGACAAGGAGGGCGACAGTGCCCAGGCGACGCTGGACATCGGGCAGAACCTGGTGTTCAAGGACGACGGACCAAGCATCACCACCACCGGCACGGAGCCGACGCTGACGGTGGACGAGACGGTACTGGCGACCAACGATACCCAGAGCTTTGCCGCCAACTTCAGCTCGGCGTTTGGCGCCGATGATGCCGGCACCCTGACCTATGCGCTGGGCGTGGTGGCCGGAGCTTCCGGACTGACGGACACAGCCTCGGGCGAGGCGGTGAACCTGTCGCTCAATGGCACCGTGGTCGAGGGCCGCACGGCCACGGGCAATCTGCTGGTGTTCACGGTCAGCGTCGCCGCCAATGGCAGCGTCACGCTCGACCAGATCCGCGCCGTGGTGCATTCCGACCCAACCAATCCCGATGATTCGAAGACGTTGACCTCGGACAACCTGGTGACGCTGACAGGGATCAAGACCGACGGGGATGGCGACAGTGCCTTGGCGACCCTCAACATCGGGCAGAACCTGGTGTTCAAGGACGACGGCCCGGCACTCGCTTTCGGCAACCTGATCGGGACCGGTAGCGTCCTTGCGCAATCCGGGTTCTGGAACATGGCGACGGGAGCCGACGGGCTGGGTGCGGCTGGTCTCGATATCTCGTTGGTCAATAACCAGTTCACCCTCGTCAGGCCCGACAACACGACCACGACCGGGAGCGGCACGCTCACCGAGCTGGCGCTGTCACCGGATGCCAATGGCGCGTACCAGTTCGCGGGAACCTTGACCGGTGATTTCGACAACAACGGTGCAACGGCGAATACCACCGTCGACTACACGCTGACCGCCTATGCCGATGGTCGCTATGCACTGGATCTGGCGCAAGGCTTCAGTTCGACGATCGTGCTCAGCAGTGCCGACGGCTCGCTCGCTGCCGGCGGCCCGGACCCAGTGCGCACATTGTTGATTCCTCAAACGAATAACCCGGCTATTCCTTCGGCCTCCGAGGAGATTGTGTTCTTTTCCGCGAAGGCGCTGGCGTCGACTGCGGACATCCTGACCGGCATCGGGCTCGGAGCACCCGACCCCACCGAAGCCACGCTACAGACCAACCCTCTACCGTCGTACATCGACCCGAGGGCCATGAACGTCAGCACGGCCGGCATCGGCGTCGCCAATAACGTTTTCCAGGGAGATAACCTGGCGGCAATCAGCGCCGCCGATGAAAGTTTCGTCATCAATCCAGAGAGCCTGCTGACGGCAATGAAGGTCTTCATCGACAACTCCGTGGCGGGTTACAACACGGCGACCGAGGACCTGTACTACAGGATCTACTACGCCGATGGCACGTTTTCGAACCAAGTCGAGGTGAACACCCTGACGCCGGAGGCTGGCGGGCAGGTGTCCTTCCTCGTCCAGAAGGAGGGTACGTCACTGATCGACGCTGTTCAGCTGACGATGGGCCGGGGCGATATCAAGATCCCGGTGATCCAGTTCATTCAGGAGAGCGAGAGTCTGGCCAGCGATGTCCGGTTGGCATTCAACGCGACGCTGACGGACAAGGACGGGGACTCGGCGACGAGTACGTTTGATGCCAACCTGTTCGCCAACGAGCCGGCCAACGCAGCCTTCGACTTCACGCTGGTGGGCACGATCGGTGAGCAGGATGCGTTCAACATCGATCTGTCAGTCAATGAGAACCTGTATCAGGTTACCGGCTTCGATGTGGGCGCTGGTGTGCAAGACAAGCTGGTGCTCAACGGCGACCCGAACGCCGTTGTCCAATCGATCGACAACACCGGAGCAGACGGCGTCGTGACGGTTGCCGAGGCTGGCGGACAAACAACGACCATCACCCTGGTCGGGGCCCATATCCAGAGTACCGACATCTTTTTTGGCAGCGCTTGAGGCTTTGCGCGTGAACGGATGCGAGGGTGGCCTAGGAAACCACCCTCGCATTCTTTTTGCAGTCCCAATACGAAATTCGGATGATCGCATGCGCGGTGAACTGGCGAGCAGCGAACCGTGCCACAACTTGTTCGGCTACCTGTTGTTTTTCCAGTACCAGATGGACTTGAGTAATGCAGGCGTTCGTGATCACTCGGACTCAGCCGACTGAATTCAAAGCACTGATTCACCTTGCGTGAAAATCCGTCATGACATGTCATGACCTCCCTCAAAAAACTGACTTTGGCCAACAAATACGGGGTTTAAAGGACGAATGGTCGAGAGGCGTCAAGCGCGGGGAATTGCCGGGAGTTTGCAGCCACTACAGGCTTTTCAAACGGGCGCGTTCGTCGCGGTAAAGTGAACTTCACCTTCAAGACATGTCACATTAGGTCCCCGTCAAGCGAACTTCAGCAGAGGTACAGCCTAATGAGCATGGCCACAATAGTAAGTGCCGTGATTTCCAGTCTCGCACCAAGCGTCTTCGACCAGAACGGCCTGCAAGAGCCCGGCGCGCATGTCTCAGCCGTCGATTACCACTATGGGATGGACATTGATGTGAAACAGGTGCTGCAGCGCACCGATACATCCGACAAGACCGGCGTAGTACCGGTGACCCTGGTCTACGAAGACAGCGAGGGCGAGGTTCACAAGATCCGTTTCCTCGAATGGGGCGGAAGCCCGGCCAATCCCGCCAGTATTGTCTGATCCACTCGCCAATAGAGTTCCGGGCCTCGACTGCCCACCCCAGAAGCGGAAGTTAAACCTCATATGCACTCAGTGCGGATGATGTTTTTTGTTACCTGAAAATGGACATGATCGAATGACTAAAAGTTCATTCGAGAAACTCACCGTTATCTTGGCGGCGTAATGTCGCAAGATTAATTGATAATAATTGCTGAATCTTGATTGCAACCAGCAACGGCAAACTCCAATTAAGCCGTGCCGCGAGCAATATTGATTCACTATTGAAACCAAGAGGTAACCATGGAACTTAGTATGTTCTCTTCGTCCACCGTGGAATATGTGCGTTTGGGCGTTGTATATTTTCATCTTATCGCCTGCTGCGTGGCAATCGGGCTGGTCTTGACCAGTGACATTGCAATGGTCAAGCAACTCCTGAAGGGGGATGCGTCAGGCCACCAAGATGACGCGCACATGGAAAGCCTTCAAAAAACCGTATCGCTTGCACTTGTAGCGCTTTGGATTACGGGCATTGGCATTATCGGGATCGATTATGCCGGCAAGGGGATGGAGTATTTCCTCAATCCCAAATTGCAAGCCAAGATCGGCATCGTTGTGCTGTTGACCTTTAACGGCTACCTGTTGCATAGCGCTGTATTGCCGGCGCTGAAAAAAGCCGGTTCGTTACTCAAACTTTCCTTCAGCCTGCGCATGCTGGCGCTGTTCTCCGGCGCCCTCTCTGGCGTGTCGTGGTTCTATGCCGCCATGCTGGGTGTTGGTCGTCCGCTGGCCTGGAAGTACTCGCTGGTGGAGTTGCTGGCAGCCTATCCGGTACTTATCGTCGGCGGTTTCGGGGCGATGGTACTGCTCACTGCCTGGGCAAAAAGCAGAGACGCTGAAGAGCGCAAGGAGCAAGGCACCTGGTCACCAGGAAACGCCGCCCTGGCTGGATGGTGAAGCCAGTTTGAACAAGGAAGTTCCAGTTTTGCGAATAAATCCTGCTGTTATCTATTAACTAAATCTCACTTGAGGATACCCAAATGAAATCCATGAAAGCCCTCTTCGTAGTCGCCACCCTGACCGCCTCTTCTCTGGCGATGGCAACAGGTGGTGGTGATAAGACCTTTGCACGCATGGAGTCGGCCCGGAAAGTCTCGATGGAAACCTACCAGGTGGCACAGAAACAGAAGACTGAAGGCGCTGTCGCTGAAAGCAAAGCCAAGGCGACCGATCGCGCCAAAAGCTGATCTGAGTAGCGCGCCCCCCGGCTAACTGAAATGTGCAGCCTCAAGCCTCAAATGCCAGCCTCGCAAATCCGCCCCTCACCCGCGCCCCTGCTTGAACCAGGAGAGACGGTGGTCTTGTTCGACGGTGTCTGCAAGCTGTGCAATGTCTGGGTGAGGTTCTTGATTCGCCATGACCGCCAGCGGCGCCTGCGGTTGGCGGCGGTTCAGTCACCCGAGGGGCAGGCTCTGCTCGCGTGGGCAGGTTTGCCCATGGATCAATTCGACACCATGGCGGTGATCCGCGACCGACACTACTGGAAGCGTTCGGATGCATTTTTCGAAGTCATCACCCGGTTTCCCCCACGCTGGCGCCTGGTGAATCTGCTGCGTATCTTCCCTCGCAAACTTCGAGATTGGGCATACGACCGCATTGCGCTGAATCGTTACCGGCTCTTCGGGAAATACGACACCTGCCTGTTGCCGGATCCTGATCATGAACAGCGCTTTTTGAAAGCGCCCCAAACAAACGCCCGACATTGTCGGGCGCCTGCTCTTCAGGTCCGTACTCAGAAGCGATAGTTGGTGCTCAGCTCCAGCGTCCGTGGGGCACCGGGTGTGATCAGATCCACCGAACCATGCGCCGAAGCGTAATAGTCCTTGTCGAAAACGTTACGCAGACGCAGGGCCATGTCCCATTTCGGCTCGTTGTACAGCAGTGCGGCGTCCACGGTTGTATAAGCCGGCATGACCACATTGTTATCCAGCGCGGTATAGCGATCGTCGACATAGTTGGCCCCCATGCCCACACGCCAGGTTTGCGTCAGCGAACGCACCAGCCACAGGTTGGCGCTGTGGCGTGGCGTCAAGGTGGGTACCTGGCCTTCGTTGGCTACACCGTTGGTAAAGCTGTTGGACTTGGTGATCTCGGCATCCAGAAAGGCGTATCCGGCATAGACCTGCCATTTGTCACTCAACTGCCCGCTGGCGGTCAGCTCAAGGCCATCGGTGCGCTGCTCACCCGCAAGCACCAGTTTGGTCGGATTCGCCGGATCGCTGGTTTTCATATTGGTGCGTTCCAGGCGGAACAGCGCCGCCGTCAGCGCCAGGCGATTGTCGAGCAGGTCCCACTTGCCGCCGATCTCGAAGTTGGTGGTCTCCTCTGGTTCAAGATCCTGGTTCGTCGTACTCAGGGCGAACATCTCGGCGGAGGGTTGGTAGGAACGGCTCACCGAGACGTAATAGGACTGCACTTGATCAGGCTGGTAGACCAGACCGACTCGCGGACTCCAGGTCGTATCGGTGCGGGACAGCTCGCTGTGCGTCAGGTCATCGGCGTACTCCTGGTCGAACACGTCGTAACGCACACCCAGCAGAGCCTTCCACTTTGGTGCCAGTTCGATCAGGTCCTGTATGTAGAAGCCGGCGGTGTCCTGGGTATTGGTACCCTTGGCGGTTTGCCGGTTGGCCTGGAACGGCACGTCGACCAGAGCATCACGGTACACCGGCACCCTGGCCACATTGGATTGGCTGAATACCGACTGGTCCTTCACCTGGCGCCCCAGTTCCACACCATAGAGCAGGTTATGGTTCATCCCGGCAAGCACGGCGCGCTGCTTGAGTTCGGTCTGGTTGAACCACCCGTCTTCCTTGCGCTGCACGTTGCCGCGGTTGAGTTTTACCAGCAGTTCACCATTGGGAGCAGTGACGAAACGTGTCGGGCTGGAGTCAGCGAGTGTGTTGTTGCGATCCAGATCGTAGTGGTAGTAACGACTGGTATTGCTCAGGCTGAAATCGTCGTTGATCCGGTAGTCGACACCAGCCGTGAACGAGAACACTTCGCTGCGGGTGTAGTCATCATCCGGGTCGGCGGCACCGAAGCGCTTGTCGCGGTCCACATCGACCGGTCGGTCGCCTCGTGCCGGGATGCCGAAGTCGATCAGGCGCTTGTCATACAGATAGCTGGCGCCCAGGTTCAGTTCCAGATCATCCGAGAGCTTGAAGTAGGCCGAAGGCGCGATGGCCTTGCGGTCGATGTAGCCGTCATCCCGGAAGGTGTCGCTGTTCTCCAGCGCACCTGTCACACGAAAGGCTTTATCGCCTTGCTGCTGATCGGCCCAACCGGCATCGAACTGAGTGCGTTTTTCGCCCTCGCTGTCGACGCTGACGCCGACCTCCTGCTTGGGAGCGAAATTGGGTTTCTTGCTGATGCTGTTGATCAGTCCACCCGAAGAGCCCCGGCCATAGAGCACCGCCGCCGGCCCCTTGATCACTTCCACCCGTTCGACGTTGGACAGATCGCGGAAGTACAGCGCATCGTCGCGAATGCCGTCGATGTACATGTCGCCAATGGCACTGAAACCACGGATGGTCACCTGGTCGCGCTGGCCGTCACCATTGGACAGGCCGATACCGGGGACATTCTTCAGCACGTCTTCCATCGACTGAGCCCCCTGATCCTTGATGACGCTCTGGGGAACCACGTTGACGGTTTGCGGGATATCCCGTAGCGGGGCATCGATCTTCAGCGCGCTCCTGCTCTCGGTCGACATGTAGCTCTGCTCGCTGTACTCACTGTTCACAGCGGTTGCCGGTAGGGTTAGAGCAGGCTGCGTTTCTGCCTGTAAGTCAGGTACAACCAGAACGCCCAGCAACGACAGAGAGGCTGGGTAAATGCGCGATCGAGCCACCATGGACACCTTTGTGTGAATTATGGCGCGAATAATAACGATTATTTTTGTAAGTAAATACATATCATTCCGATACACTACTCAGAACGATTGTCTCAATTTAATAGCTGGTCGACAGAAGCGCTCCGTCCGGACATCAAGCCTCGGGCCGTTACAGCTCAATCTCTGACGCTCATGGCAGGCGGCTACAGCTCAGCCTCTCACGGTCGGCAATGTGCCACCAACGATCTGCCGGCAAAGTCGTCTTCGACAGAAAACGTCATCGGGGCAGACAGTAGACACGGTGACGGCAAATGTCTGCGCCGCCCCTCAGGGTGACGGCAGATAGCCCATCACACGTGACTCGCCCATCAGCAGCGGGCGATTCAGTTCCGCGCAAGCGCGCAGGTACTCGGCCACCAGGGTGACCCGCTTCAGCTTGCGCAGATCTTCGCTGTAGTACATCCAGAATTGACGCGTGACCTCTACTTCATCCGGCAGCACTTCGCACAGACGGGGATCGGGGCCGGCGAGGAAACAAGGCAGGATGGCCAGCGCGCGCCCTTCCAGGGCTGCGTGGTAATGGGCCACCACGCTGGTGCTGCGCAGGCGGCTGTTGGCGCCGGGCATCAGGTCGTTCAGGTAGAGCAGCTTGAAGCTGAAGGCCAGGTCTTCGACGTAGGTCACGAACGGGTGGCCGGCCAGGTCCTCGCGACAGCCGATCGGCGGATGATTGGCCAGGTACTCCGGCGTCGCATACAGGCGCAGGCGGTAGTCGCACAATCGCGAGCACACATAGGGACCGCGCTCGGGCCGCTCCAGGGTGATGGCGATGTCCGCCTCGCGCCGTGACAGGTTGATGAAATGCGGGACCGGCAAAATGTCCGCCGAGATGTTCGGGTAGTGCTCGAGGAAGTGGCTCATCTGCGCCGTGATGAAACAGGTCCCGAAGGCTTCGGTACAGCCGATGCGCAGGTGCCCGGAGAGCCCCCCGGTGGTGCCGAAAACCTGCTCGCAGGCTACCAGCAGCGTACTTTCCAGGGATTCGGCGTGGCCGACCAGACGCTGCCCCTCCACGGTCAGGACAAAACCCGCGGTTCGCGATTTTTCGAACAGCAGTGCGCCCAGGCACTGCTCGAGGGCGCGGATGCGCCGCGACACCGTGGTGTAGTCCACTCCCAGGCGGCGGGCCGCACCGCTGGCGGTGCGAGCACGGGCAACTTCGAGGAAGAAACGCAAGTCGTCCCAGTTCAGTGGGTTCTGCGTTGTGCGTTTTTGCATATCCATCGGGCTTTTCTGCCAATACATATGGGAAATATGCACTTATATACTCGCATCTCACCCAACTTGGCCAGCGTCGTTTTCAGGCCAGGAAAGCCCCCCACCCCAATAATAAATATCGAGGGCTGACAGCATGAGCGCATGGATAAACACCGGCTTGCACGCCGGACACAAGCAGCTGCGCAACAGCGCAATCGCGGCCACGATTCTCGTCTGCCGTTGGCCCGCCCTCCTGCACCGCCTTCTCTCCACCGCAAGGTCATCCGGGCGGCAATAACTCCAGCACATCAGCATTCAGGTGGCGTCCCGCATCGGGTCGCTGCCCGGGTACCCGTACGCCCCTCAAAAGGCCGAACAACAAAAACAACTAGAAATGCGGAGCCTCACCATGACGACCGACCATCCGAACCACGTCCAGACCTGTGCACTGGTCAGGGCCAACCCCAAGTTCCAGCGCCTCGCGCGCCAGCGTGCACTGCTGGCCTGGTCACTGAGCGGCGCGGTCCTGGCTATCTACTACAGCTTCATCATGGTGGTGGCTTTCGCCCCTGCCTGGCTGCACCTGCCGCTGTACGACGGCAGCCACCTCAGCCTCGGCATGCCAGTCGGCGTGACGATCATCCTGTTGTCCTGGCTACTCACCGCCTGGTACGTGCACAGCGCCAACACCCGCTTCGACGTACTCAGCTCGCAGATCCTGCAGGAGTCCCGCGCATGAAACGCCTGTCCGCCCTTCTCGCCCTCAGCCCTGTGCTGGCCCATGCCGAGCCCATCATTGCGCAGAAGCAACCGCTCAACGTGCACGCCATCGGCATGTTTTTCGTCTTCGTCCTCGCCACCCTGCTGATCACCTGGTGGGCGGCACGGCGCACCCGCTCCGCCGCCGATTTCTACAGCGCCGGTGGCGGTATCACCGGCTTCCAGAACGGGCTGGCCATCGCCGGTGACTACATGTCGGCGGCCACTCTGCTGGGCCTGTCGAGCCTGGTCTTCGCCAAGGGCTATGACGGCTTCGTCTACATCATCGGCTTCTTCGTCGGCTGGCCCATTGTCACTTTCCTGATGGCCGAGCGCTTGCGCAACCTGGGGCGCTACACCTTCGCCGACATCGTTTCCTACCGCCTCGATCAAACCCGCGTGCGCAGCTTCGCCGCCCTCGGATCGCTGACCGTGGTGTGCTGCTATCTGGTGGTGCAAATGGTCGGTGCCGGTCAACTGATCAAACTGCTGTTCGGTCTCGACTACCGCACGGCGGTGGTGGTAGTCGGACTGCTGATGCTGGTCTACGTGATCTTCGGCGGCATGCTCGCCACCACCTGGGTACAGATCACCAAGGCGGTCCTGCTCCTGGCGGGCGGCACTACCCTGGTGCTGATGGCCCTGAGTCGCTTCGACTTCAGCTTCGAGACGCTGGCCGCCCAGGCTGTGGCCGCGCATGCCAGCGGCGTGCAGATCATGGGCCCGGGCACCTTGCTGGCCGATCCGATCAACGCGGTGTCCCTATCCCTTGGACTGGTCTTCGGCATTGCCGGCCTGCCGCACATCCTGATGCGCTTCTTCACTGTGCCCAATGCCAAGGAGGCGCGTAAATCCGTACTGTTCGCCACAGTGTTCATCGGCTTCTTCTTCCTGGTGGTCTGCGTCCTGGGCTATACCGCCATCGTCATCGTCGGCACGGATCCTCAGTTCTACGTCGATGGCAAGCTCGGCGGGGCCATGATTGGCGGCGGCAATATGGTGGCCATGCACCTGGCGAAGGCGGTGGGCGGCAACCTGTTTCTCGGCTTCCTCTCTGCCGTGGCTTTCGCCACCATTCTCGCAGTGGTGGCCGGCCTGGCCCTGGCCGGTGCCTCGGCCATCTCCCATGACCTTTACGCTTCGGTATTGAAGAAGGGCTGCGCCGACGAGAAAAAGGAAATGCGCGTGTCGCGCATCGCCACCATCTGCCTGGGCATCGTCGCGATTGCCCTCGGCATTCTGTTCGAGGGCCAGAACATCGCCTTCCTGGTTGGCCTGACGTTCGGCATCGCCGCCTCGGCGAATTTCCCGGTACTGATCATGGCCATGTACTGGGGCGGCCTGACCACCCGCGGCGCCCTCTATGGCGGCCTGACTGGCCTGATCAGCGCACTGGCCCTGGTGATCGGTTCGCCGTCGGTGTGGGTTGGTGTACTGGGGCATGCCCAGGCGCTCTTCCCTTACGACCAGCCGGCGCTGTTCTCCATGCCACTGGCCTTCCTGGTCATAGTGGTCGCTTCCAGGCTTGACCGCAGCGAACGCGCCGACCGCGAACGCGCCGCCTATGCCGACCAGTTCGTCCGTGCCCAGACCGGCCTTGGAGCTGCCATGGCCAGCAGTCACTGAGGCTGCTTTTTTGGGGGCAGACGCCCCGAGCGCGAGTCCGCTCCTTTGCTTCGCGCTTTTTTACGCCCGACCTGCGCCGCTCGGCGCAGGACACCCCAAAAGCGCCCTTCCATCGCCAACTCCAAACGGCGCGGGAGCGGCTCGTCGACAACAAAAACAACAAAAGGCAACCAATGAAACCTACCACCCTCACCCTGTTCCTGGCCGGCAGCGGCCTCGCCGCACAGGCTCACGCCGACTTCCTGGCAGACAGCACGGCCAGGCTGGAAACGCGCAACTTCTACTTCAACCGCGACTTCCGCCAGGCAAATGCCGCCCAGTCCAAGCAAGAAGAATGGGCCCAGGGATTCCTGCTGCGCTACGAATCCGGTTATACCGAAGGCATGATCGGCGTCGGTATCGATGCTCTTGGCCAGCTCGGCATCAAGCTCGACTCCAGTCCGGATCGCTCCGGCTCCGGCTTGCTCAAGCGCGATAACGAGCCGCCCAAACGCGCCAAGGACGAGTATGGCGAACTGGGCCTGACGGCCAAGTTCAAAGCGTCCAACAGCGTGCTCAAGCTCGGCACCCTGACCCCGAAGTTGCCGGTACTGCTGGCCAACGACTCGCGCCTGTTGCCGCAAACATTTCGCGGTGGCCAGTTGAACGTTCAGGAGATCAAAGGCCTGAGCTTCGATGCGGGGCGCGTGGATCGGGTCAACCAGCGCGACTCCTCGGACTACGAGAAAATGGCGATCACCACCACCGGCGCCAAGGGCATTGTCAGTGGCCAGGCCCGCAGCGACGCCTTCAATTTCGCCGGCCTTGCCTACCAGTGGAACGAGCGGCTGAACACGGGCTACAACTACGGCGGCCTGGACGACTTCTACCACCAACACCAGTTCAGTCTGGTCCACGTACTGCCGCTGGGCGCAGGCCAGACGCTCAAGAGCGACCTGCGCTACGCCCGCTCCACCGACGACGGCAACAGCAACATTGACAACAACGCCTTCGGCGCCATGTTCACCTATGCCTTGGGCGGCCATGCCTTCGGTCTCGGCTACCAACGCATGAGCGGCGACACCGGCTTTGCCTACGTCAATGGCAGCGACGCCTACCTGGTCAACTTCGTGCAGATCAACGACTTCGCCAACAAGGACGAGCGTTCCTGGCAGGCGCGCTACGACTACAACTTCGTGGCGCTGGGCATTCCCGGCCTGACCTTCATGACCCGCTACCTGTCCGGCGACAGCATCGATCTGGGCGTCGGCAAGCCCGACGGCCGCGAATGGGAGCGCGACACCGACATCGGCTACGTGGTGCAGAGCGGCCCGCTGAAAAACATCGGTCTGAAGTGGCGCAACGCTACGGTGCGCACCGCCCACTTCGGTAACGATCTCAACGAAAACCGCCTGATCCTCAGCTATACCCTGGCGCTCTGGTAAGTACCCGCACAAGGCGGGCGCTGTTTGCATCGCTTGACGGTGCGGGCAGCGCCCGCCTTGTGCATTTCGTGTGCATCAGGGATGCCGCAAGCCTGTGTTTTTTTGCACAACGCACGGGACTTTTTGAGCATTCTTATTTGATTTATGCCTGCCTATACTCGATTCAACCGCCTGGTCATGAACCAGGTCAGTCCCAATAAAAATAAACAGGGCACCCACCGTGAAGCCATCCTTGCTTGCCGTCGTCTCCCCACTTTCAGGTACCCGCGCGCGTCTCGGGAGACTCCAATGAACAACAACTGCCAACCCTTCCTGGCCGCTCGTGACTTCCTGCTGGCCCACCGTACCGACTACGCCACCGCCGTTCGTGACTTCCGCTGGCCGCAGCTGAGCGAATTCAACTGGGCGCTGGATTACTTTGACGCCATGGCCGAGGGCAACCACGCCAATGCCCTATGGATCGTCGAAGAGGACGGCAGCGAACAACGCTACAGCTTCCAGCAACTGGCCGCGCGCTCCAATCAGGTGGCCAATCACCTGCGTGCCCTGGGCGTACGCCGCGGCGAACGCATCCTGCTGATGCTCGGTAACGACGTCGCCCTGTGGGAAACCATGCTGGCCGCCTTCAAGCTCGGCGCCGTCGTCATTCCCGCCACCGCCCTGCTGACCCCCGATGACCTGCGCGACCGCATCGAGCGTGGCCATGTTTCCCACCTGGTGGTCGGTAGCGCCCATGTCGACAAGTTCGTCGGGCTGGGTGAAGGCTGCAGCCGCATCTGCGTCGGTCCGTCCCCCGCCGGCTGGACCCCGCACAGCGCCGCCAGCGAACATTCCGAGCAGTTCGAAACCGAGGGCCGCACACTGGCCACCGACCCGATGCTGCTGTACTTCACCTCCGGCACCACCTCCAAGCCGAAGATGGTGCTGCACAGTCACCAGAGTTACCCGGTCGGCCACCTCTCGACCATGTACTGGATTGGCCTGCAGCCGGGCGACCTGCACCTGAACATTTCGTCCCCGGGCTGGGCCAAGCACGCCTGGAGTTGCCTCTTCGCACCCTGGAATGCCGGTGCCTGCATCTTCATCCACAACACCGCACGCTTCAGCGCACAAGCCCTGCTCGGCGTGCTGGAACGCTACGGCGTCACCAGCCTGTGCGCGCCGCCTACCGTGTGGCGCATGCTGATCCAGGAAGACCTTGCCAGTTACAAGACTCGCCTGCGCCTGCGTGAACTGGTGGGCGCCGGTGAGCCGCTCAACCCGGAGATCATCGAGCAGATCCTGCATGCCTGGGGCCTGTTGCTGCGCGACGGCTTCGGCCAGTCGGAAACCACCGCCCTGGTTGGCAACACGCCTGGCCAGCGGCTCAAGCCGGGGTCCATGGGCCGTCCGCTGCCGGGCTACCGGGTGACCATGCTCGACCCTGATGGCGTGCCGGGCAACGAAGGCGAAGTGGCCCTGCCGCTGGACGTGCGCCCGCTCGGCCTGATGCTGTGCTACGAGGACAGCCCGGAAAAGACCGCCGAAGTGATGCGCGACGGCTACTACCGCACCGGCGACACCGCACAGATCGACGAAGAGGGCTACATCACTTTTGTCGGCCGTGCCGATGACGTGTTCAAGGCATCCGACTACCGCATCAGCCCCTTCGAGCTGGAAAGCGCGCTGATCGAGCACCCGGCGGTAATGGAAGTGGCCGTGGTGCCAAGCCCCGACCCGGTGCGCCTGGCAGTGCCCAAGGCCTATCTGATCCTGGCCCATGAAGCCCAGGGCAGCCACGAACTGGCCGGCAGCATCTTCGCGTTCGCCCGCGAGCACCTGGCGCCCTACAAGCGGGTACGGCGCATCGAATTTGTCAGCGAGCTGCCCAAGACCATCTCCGGGAAGATCCGCCGGGTGGAACTGCGGCAAATGGAAATGCAGCGTCGCCAGGGCGACGCACGTGGCCCGCAGGAATACTTCGAAGAAGACTTCCCGCAACTCAAGGGCTGAACCCCGGGCCGGCACGCCGGCCCTCCCAAATCCAAACCCGACCGCTCGGCCAACCACGCCGAGGGGCCTCATTCGACCTAAAGAAAGCAGGCAGGACCCGTAAATGACCTCTTCCATCATTCCCAGCGTCAAGCTTCTCATCAACGGCGAATTCGTCGAATCGCGCAGCACCCAGTGGCGCGACGTGGTCAACCCGGCCACCCAGGAAGTCCTGGCCCGCGTCCCCTTCGCCACCGCCGAGGAAATGAACGCCGCCGTTGCCAGCGCCAAGCAAGCCTTCAAGACCTGGCGCAAGACCCCGATCGGTGCCCGTGCCCGTGTCTTCCTCAAGTACCAGCAGTTGATCCGCGAGAACATCAAGGAACTGGCCGCCCTGCTGACCGCCGAGCAAGGCAAGACCCTGCCTGATGCCGAAGGTGACGTGTTCCGCGGCCTGGAAGTGGTCGAGCACGCCGCCAGCATCGGCAACCTGCAGATGGGCGAACTGGCCAACAACGTGGCCAACGGCGTCGACACCTACACCCTGCTGCAACCGCTGGGCGTGTGTGCCGGCATCACCCCGTTCAACTTCCCGGCGATGATCCCGCTGTGGATGTTCCCGATGGCCATTGCCACCGGCAACACCTTCGTCCTCAAGCCGTCCGAGCAGGACCCGCTGGTGACCATGCGCCTGGTGGAACTGGCGCTGGAGGCCGGTGTACCCAAGGGTGTACTCAACGTCATCCACGGCGGCGTCGACGCGGTGAACCTGATCTGCGACCACCCGGACATCAAGGCCGTGTCCTTCGTCGGCTCGACCAAGGTCGGCACCCACGTCTACAACCGCGCCACCCAGAACGGCAAGCGCGCGCAATGCATGATGGGCGCGAAGAACCATGCCATCGTCCTGCCCGATGCCAACCGGCAGCAGACCCTGAACAACCTGCTGGGCGCCTCCTTCGGCGCAGCCGGTCAGCGCTGCATGGCCCTGCCGGTGGTGATCCTCGTGGGTGAAGCGCAAACCTGGCTGCCGGACCTGATCGAACGGACCAAAACCCTCAAGATCAATGGCGGCACCGAACCGGGCACCGACATCGGCCCGGTGATTTCCTGCGCCGCCCTGGACCGCGTCAACGGCCTGATCGCCAGTGGCATCGAAGAAGGTGCCAGGCTCGAACTGGACGGACGCAACCCGAGTGTGCCGGGCTACCAGGACGGCAACTTCGTCGGCCCGACCATTTTCTCCGGTGTCACCGCGCAAATGTCCGTGTACCGCGAAGAGATCTTCGGCCCGGTGCTGTGCGTGATGCACGCCGCCAACCTGGACGAGGCGATCGAGATCATCAACGCCAACCCGAACGGCAACGGCACGGCGCTGTTCACCCGTTCCGGCGCTGCCGCGCGTCACTTCCAGGAAGAGATCGACGTCGGCCAGGTAGGCATCAACGTGCCAATCCCGGTACCGGTCCCGCTGTTCTCCTTCTCCGGTTCGCGCGCCTCCAAGCTGGGCGACCTGGGTCCCTACGGCAAGCAAGTGGTGACCTTCTACACCCAGACCAAGACGATCACCCAGCGCTGGTTCGACGAGGACGACACCGGCGGCGCGGTGAACACCACCATCACCCTGAAATGACCTTTGCCGGCCGGCGCCCAGCGCCGGCCGACGACAAGCGCGCGCAGGATTTCCTGCGCCACTGCCCCCTATCGTAAAAGGTAGCCAACATGCATATCGGATTTCTCGGCCTCGGCAACATGGGCGGCCCAATGGCCCGCAACCTGCTCAAGGCTGGCCACAGCCTGACCGTCTTTGATCCCTTCCCCCAGGCGGTCGCCGCCCTGGTGGAGGCCGGCGCCAGCGCCGCCGACTCGCCCGCCGCCGTGGCCAAGGCCAGGGTTGAATTGATCATCACCATGCTGCCGACCGCCGACCACGTGAAGCAGGTCTATCGCGGCAAGGACGGCCTGCTGGCCAATATCGGCCCAGGCGTGTTGCTGATCGACAGTTCGACCATCGACCCGCTGAGCACCCGCGAGGTGGCCAAATATGCCCTTGCCCAAGGCAACCCGATGCTCGACGCGCCGGTATCCGGCGGCACCGGCGGCGCGGCGGCAGGCACCCTGACCTTCATGGTCGGCGGCCCGGACAGCGTGTTCGACCAGGCCTTGCCGATCCTCTCGGCCATGGGCAAGAACATCGTGCACTGCGGCGCAGCAGGCAACGGCCAGGTGGCCAAGATCGCCAACAACATGCTGCTTGGCATCTCCATGGTCGGCGTCGCCGAAGCCATGGCTCTGGGTGTAGCCCTCGGGATGGACGCCAAGGTGCTGGCCGGGATCATCAATACCTCCAGCGGTCGCTGCTGGAGCTCGGAGGTCAACAACCCGTTCCCGGGTGTACTGGAAAACGCGCCGGCCTCACGCGGCTATAGCGGCGGCTTTGGCAGCGACCTGATGCTCAAGGATCTGGGCCTGGCCACCGAAGCGGCCAGGCACGCGCGTCAACCGGTCGCGCTCGGTGCTGTAGCCCAGCAGCTGTACCAGACCTTCAGCCTGCAAGGTAACGGCGGCCTGGACTTCTCCGCCATCATCAAACTGTTCCGCGGGGAAGCCTGAGCATGAGCGAGCAGCAAGCCCCGGTGCTGGCCAGCGTACGCAACCGCGTCGGCCACCTGACACTGAATCGGCCAAGCGCGTTGAACACCCTGGACCTGCCCATGGTGCGCCTGCTCTGCCGGCACCTGTGGGCTTGGGAACAGGACCCGCAGATCGTCGCCGTGACCATTCGTGGCGCCGGTGAAAAGGCCTTCTGCGCCGGCGGCGACATTCGCATGCTGTACGACAGCTACAAGGCCGGCGACAACCAGCACGAGCTGTTCCTCGAGGAAGAGTATGCCCTCGACGAATACCTGCATGGCTACACCAAGCCCGTGCTGGCGCTGCTGGATGGTTTCGTCCTCGGTGGTGGCATGGGCCTGGCCCAGGCCGCCTCGCTGCGGGTGATCACCGAGCGCACGCGGATGGGCATGCCGGAAGTCGGCATCGGCTTTTTCCCCGATGTCGGTGGCAGCTATTTCCTGCCGCGCCTGCCGGGAGAACTGGGAACCTATCTGGGTATCACCGGCTGCCAGGTGCGGGCCGCCGATGCCCTCTATGCGAACCTTGCCGACTACTACCTGCCCAGCGAACGGCTGGCCGAGCTGGATGCCTGTCTCGACCACCTGAACTGGACCGCTGCGCCCGACGAAGACTTGCAGGACCTGCTTGCCGACATGGCCACCGAGCGTCTTGCCGGGTCCGAGCTCAAGGCCTGTCGCCAGGCGATCGACGAGTATTTCGCCTTGCCCGATGTCCCGGCCATTCGTACCGCGCTGCAGCGCGAACAACGCCCCGAGCTGCGAGACTGGGCCGAGCAGACGGTGAAACTGCTCGACAGCCGCTCGCCACTGGCGATGGCCACGACGCTTGAGTTGTTGCGCCGTGGTCGCTACCTGAGCCTGGCCGAGTGCTTCGCCCTTGAGTTGCACCTGGACTACCAGTGGTTCGACAAGGGCGACCTGATGGAGGGTGTGCGCGCCCTGATCATCGACAAGGACAAGCGCCCACGCTGGAACCCGCCAACCCTGGCAGAGCTGGTACCTGCCCGGGTGCAAGCCTTCTTCAACGATTTTCAACGCGCCTGCGGCAAGCCCGTACGCACCGCCTGATCGGCAGGAGACTTTGCAATGCACGATATCGAATTGACCGAAGAGCAACGCATGATCCGCGACATTGCACGCGACTTCGCCCGCAGCGAAGTCGCGCCACATGCCCAGGCCTGGGAGAAGGCCGGCTGGATCGATGACGCCGTGGTCGCGCAGATGGGCGAGCTGGGGCTGCTGGGCATGGTCGTGCCGGACACCTGGGGTGGCAGCTACACCGACTATGTGGCCTACGCCCTGGCCGTCGAAGAAATCTCGGCCGGCGACGGTGCCCTCGGCGCGCTGATGAGCATTCACAACTCGGTTGGCTGCGGCCCCCTGCTGAAATACGGCACCCCCGCGCAACAGGACAGCTGGCTGCCGCTGCTGGTCAGTGGTCAAGCGATCGGCTGCTTCTGCCTGACCGAGCCACAGGCCGGCTCCGAAGCGCACAACCTGCGCACCCGCGCCGAACTGCGCGACGGCCAATGGGTACTCAATGGCGCCAAGCAGTTCGTCAGCAACGGCAAGCGCGCCAGGCTGGCCATCGTCTTCGCCGTCACCGATGCGCAGCTGGGCAAAAAGGGGCTGTCGGCCTTCCTGGTACCCACCGACAACCCCGGATTCGTGGTCGACCGCAGCGAACACAAGATGGGCATCAAGGCCTCCGATACCTGCGCGGTGACCCTCAACGACTGCACCATCCCCGAGGCCAACCTGCTGGGTGAACGCGGCAAGGGCCTGGCCATTGCCCTGTCCAACCTTGAAGGCGGCCGCATCGGCATCGCCGCCCAGGCTCTGGGAATCGCCCGCGCCGCCTTCGAGGCTGCCCTGGGCTACGCCCGCGAACGCGTCCAGTTCGGCAAGCCGATCATCGAGCACCAGAGCGTGTCCAACCTGCTCGCCGACATGCACACCCGGCTCAACGCCAGCCGCCTGCTGATCCTGCATGCGGCGCGCCTGAAAAGCGCCGGGCAAGCGTGTCTGTCCGAAGCCTCCCAGGCCAAGCTGTTCGCTTCGGAAATGGCTGAGCGCGTGTGTTCCAGCGCCATGCAGATCCATGGCGGCTACGGCTACCTGGAGGACTACCCGGTGGAGCGTTACTACCGCGACGCGCGCATCACCCAGATCTACGAAGGCTCCAGCGAGGTCCAGCGCCTGCTGATCGCCCGCGAACTGAGCCACTACGCGCTCTGACCCCCTCCCGCCGGACGCGACTGCCGCGTCCGGCATTTCCCTGTCTTGCCCGTTGTGGAGTTGCCCATGTTCGGCTTGCGCAATATTTCCATTAGTTGCCGTCTGTGGCTGATCTTGCTGACATCCATCCTGATGCTGATGATTCTCGCCGGACTGATGCTCAAGCAGAGCCATGGCGACCTTTATACGGCCAAGGCGCTGAAAACCCGCCACGTGGTCGAGACCGCCAGCGGCATCCTGCGCCACTTCCAAAGCCTGGAAAGCCAGGGTCTCAGTCGTGAGCAGGCGCAGCAGCAGGCCATCGCGGTCATGCGTGACTTGCGCTACGACCGCGAGGATTACTTCTGGCTCGAAGACCTCGACACGCGAATGGTCATGCACCCCAATGCCAGGCTCGAGGGCAAGCGCATGGCCGGCACACTCGATCCGGACGGCAAGGCGCTGTTCGACGAAATGGTCACCACGGCCAAACGCGATGGCGCAGGCCTGGTGCACTACCGCTGGCCCAAGCCGGGTTCCGACGCGCCGGTAGAAAAGGTTTCCTACGTCGAATTGTTCAAGCCCTGGGGCTGGATTGTCGGCTCGGGCATCTACATAGACGACGTGCAAGTCGAGTTCCGCCGCCAGCTGATTCAGGCCTTCGTCATATTGCTGACGATCGCCCTGCTGCTCAGTGCCCTGATCCTGCTGATTGCCCGCAGCATCGCCTCGCCACTGGCGCGGGTGGTCGATGCCATGGAGAACATCGCCAGCGGCGAAGCCGATCTGACCCGCAATCTGGATAACCGCTGGCGCGATGAACTGACCGACTTGAGCGGCCACTTCAACGTGTTCACCAACAAGCTGCGTGGCGTGATCGGCCAGTCCATACAGTCCGCTGACAGCCTCGACCAGGCTTCGAAGTCGCTCGGCGAAATCGCCGCCGATAGCCACAACCACAGCCAGCAGCAATCACAACAGATGGAGCTGGTGGCCGCCGCCATCCACGAGGTCTCCTACGCCGTGCAGGAGGTGGCCAAGAACGCCGAGCACGCGGCCAACGAAGTTCGCCAGGCCGAAGAGCAGGCACGTCGGGGTCAGCACAACATCGACAGCAGCCTGCTCCAGATCGACCAGCTATCCGATACCATCGGCCAGGCCGTAGAGGTGATCCAGAGCCTGGCCCAGGAAAGCACCCAGATCGGCAGCGTGCTGGAAGTGATCCGCGCCATCGCCGAGCAGACCAATCTGCTCGCGCTGAACGCCGCCATCGAGGCGGCGCGCGCTGGCGAACAGGGTCGCGGCTTCGCAGTGGTAGCAGACGAAGTGCGCCTGCTGGCCCAGCGCACCCAGCAGTCCACCGCGCAAATCCAGGACATGATCGAGCGCCTGCACGGCAACTCGCAAGCCGCGGTGAATGTCATCAATGCCAGCAGCCTGGCCGCTCGACAAACAGTGGAACAGGCCCACCAAACGGCTGAAAGCCTGCACCAGGTACTCGGCGCACTGCGCAATGTCACTGAACTGAACGCCTCGATCGCCAGCGCCACCCTGGAGCAGTCACACGTTGTCGAAGACATCAACCAGAACGTGACCCGCGCCGCCTCTCTGGCCAACGAAAGTGCCCAGGCAGCGGACCGGTCCAACGAGGCGAGCCAGGAACTGGGCCAACTTGCGGGTCAGCTCAATCGGCTATTGGGGCAGTTTCGCGTATGAGGTGGATGAGCAACATGCAGCCCTCCAAATCCCTTTTTGCGGTGCCTGTCGACGAAGAGCGCAACACGCGCTACCTGGAAACGCGGCACAAGGCGGTCGAGCTGTTCGCCAGACATGGTTTCAGTCGAGTCAGCATGCGCAACCTGGCCACTTGTCTGGGGATCACCGCCGGCTCCATCTACAACCACATCGATAGCAAAGAAGCACTGCTGTTTGAACTGATCGAGGAGCTCTACGAAGCGTTGCTTGACGGCGCCAGCCTGGTGACCCGGCGCAAATCCGCCCCCACTGTACGACTGCACGGCCTGCTTGAGGCGCACCTGCGGCTCCACGAACGTATGGCCGCGCATTTCCGCCTGGCTGAGTACGACCTCCATTGTCTGAGCTGCGAACAGCAAGCCTCGATTCTGACCCTGCGCCGACGCTACGAGGAGCATCTGGTGGAGGCCATAGAGCAACTCACCGGTAAACCGGCTGGCGCCACCCGGCGCGCGACCGTAAGCGGCATCGTTTCCCTGCTCAATCAACTGCCGGCCTGGCTTCGGGAGCCCAAGGCCGGCATTGGAGCACGCCGCAAGCTGTTGCATGAGATGGTGATTAGTACTCTGCAGGGTGCATTGCAGGCAACCGAGACCGCAGACCTGGCGGCAGTCGTTCACGGCGACGGCAGGTAGGCCATCTTGTGTGACTCGCCCATCAGCAGCGGACGATTGAGCTGCGCGCAGGTGCGCAGGTAGTCGGCCACCAGGGTAATCCTCTTGAGGTTGCGCAGGTCCTCACAGTAGTACATCCAGAACTGGCGGGTGACCTCCACTTCACCCGGCAGCACCTCGCACAGGCGCGGGTCGGGACCGGCGAGGAAGCAAGGCAGGATCGCCAGCGCGCGCCCTTCCAGTGCCGCATGGTACTGGGCAACCACGCTGGTGCTGCGCAGGCGGCTGCGCGCGCCGAGCATCAGGTCGTTCAGGTAGAGCAGCTTGAAGCTGAAGGCCAGGTCATCGACGTAGGTCACGAACGGGTGACTGGCCAGGTCCTCGCGACAGCCAATCGTGGGATGACTGGCCAGGTACTCCGGTGTCGCATACACACGCAGGCGGTAATCGCACAGCCGCGAGCACACGTACGGACCGCGCTCGGGCCGTTCCAGGGTGATCGCGATGTCCGCCTCACGCCGTGACAGGTTGACGAAGTGCGGGACCGGCAAAATGTCCGCCGAGATATGCGGGTAGTGCTCGAGGAAGTGGCTCATCTGCGCGGCGATGAAACAGGATCCGAAGGCTTCGGTACAGCCGATGCGCAGGTGCCCGGCGAGCCCGCCGGTGGTGCCGAAAACCTGCTCGCAGGCTACCAGCAGCGTACTTTCCAGGGTTTCGGCGTGGCAGACCAGTCGCTGCCCCTCCACGGTCAGCACGAAGCCTGCGGTTCGCGATTTCTCGAACAACATGGCGCCCAGGCTCTGCTCCAGGGCGCGGATGCGTCGCGCTACCGTGGTGTAGTCCACCCCCAGGCGGCGGGCTGCACCGCTGGCGGTGCGGGCACGGGCGACCTCGAGGAAGAAGCGCATGTCGTCCCAGTTCAAGTGACCTTGCGTTGTACTTGTTTGCATATTCATCAGGCTTTCCTGCCGTACTTTGAGAGGGCCAGTGAATAAAAAGCGCGGGCCCAGGGAGTGGCAAGGCGCCGCGCAACACTCAATCGTCAGAACTGTTCGTCAGCAAGGCCGTACAGTGGCGCACTGCCGGCACGGATGCAGGCTTCCAGACTCAGGGTCCGTGGCAGCAGGCGGGCGAAGTAGAACTCGGCGGTGGCCAGTTTGGCAGCGTAGAACGGCGGGTCCCGGTCGAGTCTGGACCGGGCCACGGCAGCCATGCGCGACCACATGTAGGCGTAGGCGACATAGCCGAACAGGTGCAGGTACTCCACGGAGGCGGCGCCGACTTCGTTGGCGTTGGCTTTGGCCCGCTCCAGCAGCCAGTTGCTGAGGCCCTCCAGGCGCTCCAGGGCCTTCAGCAGTTCGCTGCCATAGGCGCTTTCGTGGTGCAGGGCGAAGTGGCGGACTTCCCGGGCGAACAGGCGTAGCGCGACGCCATCGTTGGCCAGCACTTTGCGTCCGAGCAGGTCCAACGCCTGGATGCCATTGGTGCCTTCGTAGATTTGGGCAATGCGCACATCACGGACCAATTGTTCCTGGCCCCATTCGCGGATGTAGCCATGGCCGCCGAAAACCTGCTGGCCGTTGATGCAGCTTTCCAGGCCGGTGTCGGTAAAAAACGCCTTGGCCACAGGCGTCAGCAGCGCAACCAGGATCTGCGCGTTATCGCGCTCGCTGGCATCCTCGGAAAACTTCGCCAGGTCCAGTTGTTGCCCGACATAGCTGGCGAACGCGCGACCGCCTTCGGTCATGGCTTTCATGCCGAGCAGCATACGCCGCACATCCGGGTGAGCGATGATCGGGTCGGCCGGTTTGTCCGGGGCCAAGGCACCGGTAGGAGCCCGACCTTGAATGCGTTCGCGAGCATAGGCGACGGCGCTCTGGTAGGACGCCTCGGCGCAGCCGATGCCCTGAATGCCAATCGACAGGCGTTCGTAATTCATCATGGTGAACATCGCCGCCAGGCCTTTGTTCTCCTCACCGACCAGCCAGCCACTGGCGCCGTCGAAGTTCATCACGCAGGTGGCCGAGGCCTTGATGCCCATCTTGTGTTCGATCGAACCGCAACTCACCGCGTTGGCCGCGCCGAGGGAACCGTCGGCATTGACCAGGACTTTCGGCACGACAAACAGCGAAATGCCTTTCGGGCCAGCAGGCGCGTTCGGCAGTTTGGCCAGTACCAGATGAACGATGTTTTCGGTCAGGTCTTGATCGCCCCCGGTGATGAAAATCTTGCTGCCGGTGACCTTGTAGCTGCCGTCAGTCTCAGGTTCGGCGCGGGTGCGGATCAGCCCGAGGTCGGTACCGGCATGGGCCTCGGTGAGGCACATGGAGCCGGCCCAGCGGCCTTCATACATCGGTGGTAGATAGAGGCTTTTCAGAGCGTCGCTGGCGTGGGCGTCCAGCGCCAGGCAAGCACCGGAACTCAATGCTGAATACAGTGCAAAACTTGAGTTGGCGCCGTAGAGCATCTCTTCGAACTGCACGGCCAGCATTTTCGGCATACCCATGCCACCGAACCCGGGGTTGCCGGACAGTCCCACCCAACCGCCTTCGATGTAGGTCGCGTAAGCCTGTTTGAAACCGATGGGGGTGGTGACCCGCCCCTCATGCCACTGCGCGCCCACTTCGTCGCCGCTGCGATTGAGAGGCGCAATCAGGTGCGAGGTGACTTTTGCCGCCTCCTCGAGAATGGCGTCTGCCGTATCGGTGTCGATGCTGTCGGCCAAGGCTGGCAGGCGTGCCCACATGGCCGGGGCATCGAACACTTCGTGCAGCACAAAGCGCATGTCGCGTAGCGGGGCTTTGAATTCGGGCATAACGGAAACCTCGTTGGGACGCTTGTGTCATGGGCAGGGCACAGCCGAATTCGGCCTGCACGAACCCGCGGCAGCAGGTCAAACACCTGCTGCTCTATGGATGCAATGTCAGATCGGGTTAGAGCGCCTTGGCCCGGTCGCGCAACACATACTTCTGGATCTTGCCGGTGGAAGTCTTTGGCAAGAGCGTGAAGACCACGGTGCGCGGTACTTTGAATCCGGCCAGATGCTCACGGCAGAAACTGATGATGTCAGCCTCGCGAACGTCCTGGTGATCAGCCTTCAAGGTCACGAACGCACAGGGCGTTTCGCCCCATTTTTCATCGGGACGGGCAACCACGGCTGCTTCCATCACACCCGGGTGGCGATAGAGCACGCCTTCGAGTTCGATGGTGGAAATGTTCTCGCCGCCGGAGATGATGATGTCCTTGAGCCGATCCTTGATCTCGACGTAACCATCGGGATGCCAGACGGCCAGGTCACCGGTGTGGAACCAGCCGCCTTCGAACGCTTCGGCAGTGGCGGTCGGGTTCTTCAGGTAGCCCTTCATGACGGTGTTACCGCGCAGGAAGATCTCACCGATAGTCTGGCCGTCACGCGGGGTTGGCTCCAGCGTTGTGCAATCGCCGACCATCAAGCCTTCGAGCGTCGGGTAGCGCACGCCCTGTCGCGACTTGATCTGCGCCCTCTCCTCCAGAGAAAACTCATCCCATTCGGCGTGCCAGGCGCAGACCGTCACTGGGCCATAGGTTTCGGTCAGGCCAAACACGTGAGTGACCTCGATGCCCATCTCTTCGACGGCACCGATGACTTTTGCCGGTGGCGCAGCGCCCGCGACCAAGGCATTGACCGGGTGATCGATGGCCGCTTTCGCTGATTCGGGCATGTTCACCAGTGCATTGAGCACGATCGGCGCACCGCACAGGTGAGTGACCTGATGCTCGCGGATCAGCGTGAGGATTTTCTGTGGATCGACCCGACGCAGGAAAACGTGCACACCTGCCAGTGCGGTGATGGTCCATGGGTAGCACCAGCCATTGCAATGGAACATCGGCAGGGTCCAGAGGTACACCGGATGGTTGCCCATGGCCCAGGTCATCTGGTTGCCCAATGCGCTCAGGTAAGCGCCGCGATGGTGGTAGACCACGCCCTTGGGGTTGCCGGTGGTACCTGAAGTGTAATTCAGCGAAATGGCCTGCCACTCGTCTCCCGGCCATTGCCAGTCGAATGCCGGGTCGCCTTCGGCCAACAGCGCTTCGTAGTCCAGGTCGCTCGCGGCCTGACCTTCACCGTATTCCGGGTCATTGACGTCGATCACCAAAGGCGGGTGATCGAGCATGCCCAGCGCCGCCTGGATCACATCATGGAACTCGCGGTCGGTAATCAGCACCTTGGCCTCGCCATGCTGCAGCATGAAGGCGATCGCCTCGGCATCGAGGCGCACGTTGAGCGGGTTGAGCACGGCGCCGATCATCGGCACACCGAAATGCACTTCAAGCATCTCGGGAATGTTGGGCAGCATCACCGCGACCGTGTCGTCCTTGCCGATACCGCGACCGGCCAGCGCCGAGGCCAGGCGTCGGCAACGGGTGTAGGTCTGCGCCCAGGTGCGGCGAATCGAACCGTGGATGACGGCGAGGTGATCGGGATAAGTGCTGGCGGTGCGCTCGATGAAACTCAGCGGAGACAAGGCAATGTGGTTGACGGCCGAAGGGCCCAGGCCTTGGTCATAGATAGACATGTGCGGGTACTCGATGGCTGATTGTTAGCTCTATGGTTGACCTTGCAGCGTAGTCGCCGGGGTCACCTTCAAAGTCCGGATGACTTTATATAACATCCTGCTTTTGATATGGAAGTAAAACCTACGTAGTATAGTATTTGTTCTATATCAACTTCTTTTAACTCCAAACCAATGCCGCCAACGCTCCAAGGCTGGTATATGCTTGGTTTCCCTGAGAAAGTGGACCTGCAATGACCCTGACGCCCGTTCGATTGCACAGTTGGTTGCGCCTGCAGCGCGAGGGTGTGTCTCTGGCCGCCCGGGCCGATGCGTTGTGTCGGGCGCTGCAGGATTGCCCTGAGGTGCAGCGGGCGGTTTACCTGAGCTGGCAGCCCAATGCGCGGATCTACAGCCATGAGGGCGCCGCCCAGCATTTACCGCCGGGACTTGGCGACCCGGCGCTGGCCAGCGACCAGTTGCTCTTCGAGCATCTGGTCGAGGCAGGCCGCCTGGACCTGGCTCAAGTCCGTCAACTCGATTGCTGGTTGTCCGGCCGTTTGCGCCGGGCCGCGATCAGCCATGGCCAGGTGTTTGATCTGGCCTTGCAGCCTGGGCAGCCGGGCTTGTTGCTGGTGGAAGTGCGCGAGGGCGTGAGTCTCGATTGGCTGGGCTGGGTGCAGGATTTGCTGACGACGCTGCTGAGCAGCGTCAACGGCATGCTGCGTGGTTCGCCGCTGCTGGGCCACGATCCACAACCGAGCCTGTTGCTCGATGCGCAAGGTCGACCGCTGGAGTTCAACGCGGCACTAATGGCGCTGCTCGCCGAGAAGTCACTGACCGATGTGTTGGGCTTTTTACCGGTCAATCATCGGGTGCTGGTGCGTGCATGCCTGGACCAGCAACGTGCCGTCGAAGGTGTCGAGGCTCAGTTTGAAACGCAGATCCTGATCTGGACGTTCATTCCCGATCCCCAGGACAACCGAGTGCTCGCCCGTTGCCGCGACGCCACGGCGCAAGTGCTGGCGGAGCGTGAAGCGGCCACCGCACGACGGCTGTACCGACTGATCATCGAAAACACGACTGACCTGATATCCCGTCACACCCCCGAAGGTCGCGTTATCGATGCATCACCGGCGTCCTGGACCTTGCTCGGTTACTGGCCCGAAGAGTTGCGCGGGCAAATGGCCCAGGGCCTGTTTCATGGCCAGGACCTGGCCGCTCTGGTGCAGCGCGCGCGCGATGCGCTGGAGCAGGATGGCTATCACACCATGACCTATCGCATTCGCCATCGCGACGGCCATTACCTGTGGTTCGAAACCGCCAGCCGGGCGATCCGCGAAACCTACACCGGGGCGGTGGTCGAAATCGTCAGCATATCCCGGGACATCACGGCCCGGGTGCAGGCCGAGGAGAACAAGCGACGCCTGGCCGAAGTGGTCGAGGCCAACATCGACCCGGTGTTGTTCATCGCTCCCGAGGGCCAGGTCACTTACCTCAATCCAGCCGCGCGACGCATCCTCGGGATTGATGAGCAACAACCCATGCCGGCCCTGGCCGCATTGTTCGCAAGCGGCGACCTTGCGCGCCTGCAACGCGATGGCTGGAGACTCGCCGAGCGCGACGGTGTCTGGAGCACCGATGCGCGGTTGCAACCACCGGGCGGCGGCACATCGGTGCCGGTGTCGCTGGTACTGCTGGCGCACCGTTCCGCCGGCGGCGAGCGTTATTACTCACTGGTCGCGCGCGACATGACCGAGCGCGAACTGCGGGAAGTGCAACAGCGCCGTCATCAGGACGAACTGGCACATACCGCACGGTTGGTCACTCTCGGTGAACTGGCCTCGGGGATCGCCCACGAAATCAACCAGCCGCTGGCTGCCGTGGTCAATTATGCGAATGCAAGCCAGCGCTATCTACAGACACTGGATTCCAATCCCCAGGCCGCTGCCAGAGTGACCCAAGGCCTGGAACGCATTACCCATCACGCCACCCACGCCTCCGAAGTGATCCGGCGGTTACGCTCCTTTTTGCGCAAGGGACAGCGTCGCATGCAGGCGCTGAACTTGACCGACGTCGCCCGCGAAGCCGTGCGTTTGTGTGCCTGGGAGGCGAGTAATTGCCAAGTGACAATCGAGGATCGACTGCCGGATAATCTGCCACCCGTTTATGCCGACCGCGTGTTGCTGGAACAGGTGCTGCTCAATTTGTTGCGTAATGCCATCGACGCCAACCGTGAGCAACATCCCGGGCAACCCTCTCTGATCGTGATGGCCGTGGAGCATGGCAGTGGCGCCTGCGTGGAAATCAGTGTGCGAGACCAGGGGCCGGGCGTCAGCGAGCCGGAACTGGAACAGATATTTACCCCGTTTTACACCAGCAAGGCTGATGGCCTGGGGCTCGGTCTGTCCATGAGCCGCAGCATCATCGAAGGTTTCGGTGGCGAACTGAATGCCCGGCGCCAGCCTGTCGGGCTGCTGATGTGTTGCCGCTTGCCGCTTGCCGGCCCAACAAAACAACAACAATAGGAATCAGGTAATGGCAGGTGTAACGGAGCACGTTGTGTACGTGGTCGATGATGACCAGGGCATGCTCGAATCGACGGTCTGGCTACTGGAGTCGGTCGGGCTCAAGGCCTTGCCGTTTACCAGTGGCGTCGCGTTCCTCGATGCCTGCGATGCAAGCCTCGATGCCTGTGTGCTGCTGGACGTTCGCATGCCCGGTATGGGCGGGTTGAACGTGCAGGAAGAAATGCGTGTGCGCCAACTGAACCTGCCGATCATCTTCGTCAGCGGGCATGCGGATGTGCCGATCGTGGTGCGCGCGTTCAAGGCCGGTGCCCATGACTTTATCGAGAAGCCCTACAACGAACAGCTGTTGCTGGACAGCGTGCAACAGGCGCTCAGCAACTGTGCCGCCAACCGTTCGGGCAACCAGGGCCACGAAGCCTTGCAGGCGCGCTTGCTGACCTTGACCCCGCGCGAGCGCGATATCCTGTTACCACTGGTGCAGGGTTACACCACCCGCGAAATCGCGGAGCAACTGGGCGTGAGTGCGAAAACCGTTGATCTGTATCGCGCGCGCGTCATGAAACGCATGCAGGCCAACACGCTGCCGGACCTGGTGGGCATGGCCATCGCGGCGCAGATGGTCGATCCGCTGAAGTTGCGTTGATCCCTCAGGACAGGTTTTCAAGCAACTCCAGCGTCTGATCGAAATCGAAGCACTCCGCTTGCCGCACAACCCGAAGCAACCGCTCGGTCATCCGCGGGTCTGAAGCCAGCCCCTGTAGCTTGAGCAGATCCGTCATCACCATCAGGTTATCGGGCGTGTCATCGACCACCAGCAGGGTCGGCGGACTGTAATGACGCTGTTCGGCACTCATGACGGGGGGCTCCCTTGCCAGACATGGACCATCCCAAGGCAACACTTCCACTGCCGCCCCGGCGCAAGAAAGCTTAGCTGCAGTTCTCCAGGGCTGCCCGGCGCCGAGCCCGAACCAGAAGCGTCAGCCATTGCCCTCATAGTGTGGGTCAATAGTCTGTTTGAGGTATTACCCGGGGCTGACCTTGATTGACTATGACGCCAGGGATTTTCGGTCATCCGGATGCACCAGGCAGCACGATCGTGGCCCCATCCATCAACCGCAACGAGGAGCTTGATAGCTATGGAAAAAGTCATCTATCTGCTGTGGCGTGATACTCAAGTCAGTCCTGATACCTTCGCCCATCGCCTGCGCAGTGAGGTCGCCGGGCAATTGCAGGCACTCGGTGCCCGTGGTGTGCAATTGAACCTGGCCGATGCCGATGTGCAGCCAGCAGCCGGCCTGCGCCAGGAAAACAACCGACCATTGCCCGATGGCAGCCTGTCGCTGTGGCTGGACAGTGCCAACGGCCCGGCTCGTCGCCCTTTCGACCAGTTGATCAGCGCGGCAACGGCGCGCATGGCCGCCTACCTGGTCTGCGAGTCGGTCGCCATCGCCAATACTCGCTTCCCTTCAACCCCCGGTGAGCGTACCCACGGGTTTGCCCAACTGGCCCTGCTGACCCGCCCTCCACGCCTGACCCCCGAGGCCTGGCTGGACATCTGGCGCAACCATCACACGGCGGTGGCCGTGGACACGCAAGCCAACTTCCAGTACGTGCAAAACCTGGTGGTGTCGGCACTGACGCACGGCGCCCCACGGATCGATGCCATAGTCGAGGAATGTTTTCCGCCAGCGGCCATGACCGATCCCATGGCCTTTTTCGATGCGGCGGGTGACGAAGCGAAATTCCAGCGCAACCTGGCCGCGATGATGGACAGTTGCAGCCGCTTCATCGATTTCGACAGGATCGACGTGCTGCCCACCAGCCAGTACTGCCTGTAGCGCCGGGAAACCGTCATGCGTGAAGCCGGAAAATCCAGGCCATCGATCCTGAAGCGCTTTGCGCATGTAAACCGCTCACCCCCGAAGCAAAAGTGGTGTAGATCTGCCCCACTCACGCTAATTCACTGCAATAGCGTGTCCGCTGGCGGTAATGATCACTGCGGCTGCACATGCCAGTTCTGCTTCCGAAACGGTGGGTAGTGATATCGAAGGAGGCTGACTGGACCTCAGTCGCGTACCAAACAAAGGCCACCAAAGCTGCACATACCAAGGCTCGACCTTAACCCCGACAGGAAGGCCGTAGGCGTCCTGCAGTTGATGCGGATTACCCATGCTCGTGCCGTGAATGTAGTCCCAGAAGACGAACACGTTGGCATAGTTGGCTGATGCATTGCCGAAACGGCCAAGACCATGGTGGACGTGGTGGTAGTCTTGCAATACAAAAATCCTTTCCAATACGTTCAGCAGCGCCCGCCCCGGCAGTGAGCGACGCAGCCAAAGATCCCAGCGGGTACCGGTGTGTTGCAGATAGACGGCCACCAGCTTGAGCGACATGATCGCAACCGAGGCTTCTACGGCACCGAGAAAATACAACAATGCTGCAGTAGTGGTATTGGGTATCAACAGATAGAAAAGCCAGTTATTGCGCATCGCTGCCAATATGTTCAGGTGAGTTGGCGTGTGATGTGGCTTGTGCAGCCTCCACATCCAACTGACCGTATGGCCCAGGCGATGAACCCAATAATTACCGTAGTCGTCGAGCAGCATTGCGACCGCAAAAACCGGCACGGGATTGAAATCAGCGAGCAGCCCCTGAGCAGATGGCAGCCAATGCATCAATAGATAGCTCAACCCCGCAAACTGCCCTGCCCGGACCGCAAAAAGGGTAAGAATACTGAGCAGGCTGGTACCGAGTTCGTTCATGCTGAAAATGCGCTGTTTCCTGAATTGCCCACTGGCAATGTCCAGCAGTAGCAGGGTGGCGAAAGCACTCAGTCCGATTTGCATGTCTAGCGTCATGACATTGTTCTCTTTTTTAAGGTCAGTTGACTGAAACCTGGTCCTTGCCCGGACCGCCTTCGACAAAGAACACTAACTTGCCAACCGCCGGTGGATTGACGCTGACATAGACCGGCACGCTCCCGTCGACCCCGGCGAAATCCTGGCTGCCGCCACTGAACACGAAGTGGCCACGCTGCTGCCAGTCACCATTGGCGGCAAAGACTTTCTGAAAATGGGCGTAGACTTTTCCGCCTTTGGTGGAGATGAATTCGCAGTCGGCGACACCATCTACCAGCTTCTTCGAGGCATATCGATCAAGGCCATTGCAGCTGACGTAGAAACGCACGTCCTCGCCTTGCACCTGCATTTTTCCGGCGCCTTCGGCGAAAAAGCTCATGTTCGATTTGCCATCCGCAGCCGCCACTTCGGCGTGGTGCTTGATGACCGCCCCCAGATCGAAATTCACCGCCGGGGTAGCAGCCAAGGCGTGACTGGATGCAGCCAGAAGAACGGTCAGCAACAGGGCTCGGGAGTTTTGAATTTTCATTGTTATTACTCGTCGGTTAGCAGCGTTGAGCGATCAAGAAAGCGGTCAAAGTGAATATGTTTCTCCTCCACCACGCCGTGGAGGACGTTCAGGATGGAGTCGATCATCTTCGGTGGCCCGCACAGGTAGAACGAGCTGTCGGCGAGGCTGCTGTAGCTGGCCAGATGTTCGCCGCAAAAGCCGGTGAGCCCGCGCCATGTCGACCCAGGTGGCGATGCCGATAACACGGGCACGAACAACAAGCGACCGGGGCCGGGCCAGGATTTCTCCAGTGCCTTGAGTTCCTCGAGGCAATACAAATCCGCCTCGCTGCGCGCCCCGAAGAACAGCGTCACGTCTGGCCCGGTGTGGCGCTGTTGGAGTCCCTCGAGGATCGCCTTGATGGGCGCCAACCCACTGCCCCCGGCGACGCACACCATGGGGCGTTGGTCTGGACGATGACCAAAGTCACCTAAAGGACCGGTCAGGCAAATGGCCTGCCCGCGACGGTCTGCCGCAAACAACCACTCGGTGAAAGTGCCACCCGGAACCCGTCGCACATGAAATTCGACTTGCTGTTGCCCATTGGCCTGCGGTGCCTGGGCAAAGGAATAGCAACGTGGAGCCTCGGCCAGGTCTGGATGGCCCGGCACGGTGAGCTGAGCGTACTGTCCGGCCTTGTAGGCAAGCGGCGAATCGAGATCGATGACCAGGTTGCAGATATCGTGATTGAGCTTTTCGCAGGAGCGAATGGCGCCCGTGAACGTTGACAGCGCCAAGCCTTCCTCGGCGGGAGAAAGGCCAGGCACCGCCAGTTCGATATCACTGAGCGCAACGGCTTGACAGGCCAACAGGTATCCGCGCGCCAAGGCTTGGTTATCCACGTGTTGGGAGATGTCTTTTTTCAAGCGCACTTTTCCGCTGACCAGCCGACAGCGGCAGGAGCCGCAATCACCGACCAGACACAGATGAGCAATTTTGATGTCTTGGCGCAAGCTCGCCTTCAGCAGGCTTTCACCTTGGCGCAGGCTTGCATGTTGATCAGTTCCCGAGACACGAAGACGTAAATCGGATTGCACCTCGGGAACCACTTCAATGGCTTTGAGAGTCGACATGACGGCGTACCTGATTGTTCTTGTAATGGAGCCTGTGAAGAACTGTACGGCGCCTGCCGAATGAATAAAAATGGATAATCGGTAAGACTGATATACATTCTACCGATATCGTATCTCCCTCTTTTTCCATTCGATAAGGACAAGTGCGATGAATCTGCGCAGTGTCGATCTGAATCTATTGACCGTGTTCGACGCCATCATGGCCGAACAGAACCTGACCCGGGCCGCGGACAGGATCGGCATGAGCCAGCCAGCAATCAGCAATGCGCTTGCACGTCTGCGACATGTATTGAAAGACGATCTGTTTGTTCGTACCGGTCATGGCATGCGCGCCACGCCACGGGCACAAGAGCTTGCAAAGCCCATTCGCAAGATTCTCGATATGGTCATCGCCACCCTGACCCAAGGCGCGGAGTTCGACTACACCTCCAGTGAGCGCGTGTTCAATCTGGTGCTATCGGATTACGGCGAGGTGGTCTTGCTGTCACCGCTCATGCATTGGCTCGATGCGATCGGCGCCAACGTTCGAATCAATATCGAAACCCATATGCAGGGCGAACTGAAGGAAAAGATGCGCTACGGCAAAATCGACCTGTGCCTGTGGACCGAGCCGATGCCGGGTGAGGCGTTCAACAGCGAGTTGCTACTCAAGGAAGAACTCTATTCCATGGTGCGTCGCGACCATCCGTTAGTGGGCAATCGCCTGACGCTCGAACAATACCTGGCGCTCAAACATCTGGTCCTGGAATGGCCGAGTACTGAAAACCTGCGCCCGGTCGAACGGCACCTGGAAGATCTCGGGTTAAGCCGTGAGCACTATTTGCGTGTCCACAGTTTCTTCAGCATGCCGTGGATCGTCGCCGGCAGTGACGTGGTCTGCACCATGCCGTCACGCATGGCCAGGACCTTTTCAGAGCTGCACTACCTGAAGTGTTTCAAGACCCCACTCGAGGGCCTGGAAATCCCCATTCATCTCAGTTGGCACCAAAGTTTCGAACACGATCCCGCACACCAGTGGTTACGTACCGGCATCGCCAATATCTGCGCGCGGTTGTGAGCACATTCACACGGATCACTCTTTGGGATGAGGCAAATCACACTTCCGACGCTTACCGACGTCCTCTGATGGCTATTAAGTTGCGGCTCCCCTTCCACACAACCGGAGAGCTGCATGAAAACAAAAACAAAGCATGCCTGTTTTCGACCGCACACGCTGGCAATTGCCGTTCCCCTGGCATTTTGTGGTCAGTCCTATGCCGTTGGTTTCAACATTGGGGAAATCGAAGGGACCCTCGACTCTTCGTTGTCCGTCGGAGCCAGTTGGTCGACGGCCAACCCTGATCGTGACTTGATCGGTGGCAACAACGGCGGCGACGGTCTGGCGCAGACTTCTGACGACTCGCACCTTAATTTCAAGAAGGGCGAGACCTTCTCGAAAATTTTCAAGGGTATCCACGATCTCGAACTCAAGTACGGCGATTCCGGCGTATTCCTGCGCGGGAAATACTGGTACGACTTCGAGCTTCAGGACGAACACAGGCCGTTCAAGGACATAGAAAACAGCGGCCGCAAAGAGGCTGCGAAGTCTTCCGGAGCGCAACTGCTCGATGCGTTTGTCTATCACAACTATCAAATCGCGGAACAACCAGGCTCGGTGCGACTGGGTAAACAAGTCGTCAGCTGGGGCGAAAGCACCTTCATCCAGAACGGCATCAACTCGATCAACCCGGTGGATGCCGCGGCATTCCGCCGTCCCGGTGCCGAAGTCAAGGAAGGGCTGATTCCGGTCAATATGTTCTATGTGTCCCAGAGCCTGAGTGAGAACCTGTCGACCGAGGCCTTCTATCAGCTGGAATGGGACCAGACCGTAGTGGACAACTGCGGGACTTTCTTCGCCCAGCCGGACGTGGTGGCCGACGGCTGCACTGACAACTTGCGGGTTCTGGCCCCTCGCTCGGCAATCCCGGCGGGCGGGTTGGCGGCCTTGCAGCGATTCTTTGGCGCCGATATCGATCAGGAAGGTGTGCGGGTTCCCCGTGGCCCGGACCGGGATGCCCGGGACAGTGGCCAATACGGTGTCGCACTGCGCTACATGTCTGATGCGCTCGATACCGAGTTCGGCGCCTACTACATGAACTATCACAGCCGTCAGCCGTTCCTGAGTGCCACGGCGGCCAATCAACAGGTTTACAACGCCGCCCGGGCGGTTCTCACCGGGCCCGCCGCCGCGCTGCAACCGGTGGCGGTCGCGGCCAACTCCCAGTACTTCCTCGAGTATCCGGAAGATATCCACCTGTACGGCCTGAGCTTCTCCACCACGCTGCCCACCGGAACCGCCTGGCAAGGCGAGATCAGTTATCGACCCAACGCCCCCGTGCAACTGAATACCCAGGACATTCTGTTTGCGGCGGTCGGCCCGCTCGGCGGACCGGTGTTCCCTAACGCCTCACTGCTCGATGTCTCCCCCGGGCAGGATTTGCATGGTTATCGCCGCAAGGAACTGACCCAGTTCCAGACCACCTTTACCCACTTCTTCGATCAGGTGATGGGCGCCGAGCGCTTGACGTTGGTCGGTGAGGTCGGGGTGGTGCATGTGGGTGGGCTGGAAAGCAGTTCCGAGGCGCGCTATGGCCGTGACCCGGTATTCGGCCAGGGGTCATTGCCGGCAAGTGCGGGCGGAACCATCAACACCTGCCGCCAACTCAACCTGGGTACGGTGGGTGCCAATGGCAAGAACCTGACAACGTTTTGCGAAAACGACGGTTACACCACCAGTACCTCCTGGGGATACCGCGCGCGCGCGATCTGGGACTACAACAACGTCATTGCCGGAATCAACCTGAAACCCAACGTAGCCTGGTCCCACGACGTCCATGGCTACGGCCCGAACGGTCAGTTCAACGAAGGGGCCAAGGCCGTCAGCCTCGGCCTGGACGCCGACTACCGCAACACCTACACCGCGAGCCTGTCCTACACCGACTTCTTCGACGGCAAATACAACACTTCGGTCGATCGCGATTTCACCTCACTCAGCTTCGGCGTGAACTTCTAACAAAACAGCCCGGATCACTCCCAGGACAACCGTTTATGAAAACAACCAAGATCACACTGCACACCGGTGCGTTGATACTGTCCCTGCTCTCCTGCGCCGTCATGGCCCAGGTCTCGCCGCAACAAGCAGAACAGTTGGGTAGCAAGCTGACGCCACTGGGCGCCGAGAAAGCCGGCAACTCTGATGGCTCGATCCCGGCATGGACCGGCGGTTTGCCGATCAATGCCGGAGCGGTGGACAGCAAAGGCTTTCTTGCCGATCCGTTCGCCAATGAAAAGCCTTTGCTGATCATTACCGCGAGCAATGCCCCGCAGTACAAGGACAAGCTTACCGACGGACAACTGGCGATGTTCAAGCGCTACCCGGACAGCTACAAGATCCCGGTATATCCGAGCCACCGCACGGCGGCTGTGCCACAAGCGGTGTATGACGCTGCCAAAAAGAGTGCGTTAAGCACCGTCACCATTGGCGGTGGCAACGGGCTGGGTAATTTCAGCGACAGCCGCTATTACGCATTCCCCGTACCGCAAAACGGTGTGGAAGTAGTGTGGAACCACATCACTCGCTACCGTGGCGGCAATTTACGCCGCACGATTACTCAAGCGGCCCCTCAGACCAATGGCGACTATTCGCTGGTCACCCTGGACGATGAGATCGCGACACCCGCACAAATCACTGATCAGGACCCGGCGCAGGCCAGCAACGTGCTGCTGTACTTCAAGCAGCAAATCACTGCACCGGCACGCTTGGCCGGGAACGTCACGCTGGTCCACGAGACCATCGACCAGGTCAAGGAACCGCGTCTGGCATGGGTCTACAATTCCGGCCAGCGCCGGGTACGACGCGCGCCACAGGTTGCCTACGATGGCCCTGGCACCGCGGCCGATGGCATGCGCACAGTGGACAACTTCGACATGTTCTCCGGTGCGCCTGACCGCTACGACTGGAAGCTTGTCGGCAAGCGCGAGCTGTACATTCCCTACAACAGCTACAAACTCGATTCCCCAACGCTGAAATATGACAACGTGATCAAGGCTGGGCATATCAACCAGGACCTGACCCGTTATGAGTTGCACCGGGTCTGGGAAGTCGAGGCAACGCTCAAGCCCGGCGAACGGCATATTTATGGCAAGCGTCATTTGTACTTCGATGAAGACACCTGGCAGCTCTCAGAGGTCGATCATTACGATGGCCGCGGTCAACTGTGGCGAGTAGCCGAAGGGCACGCCCAACAGTATTACGATCACAAGGTCCCGGGGTATACCGTGGAAGCCTTGTATGACCTGATCGCCGGCCGGTATGTCGTGCTCGGCATGAAAAACGAGGAGAAACACAGCTACGAATTCGGCTTCAAGGCTTCGGCCTCGGAATACACCCCGGCGGCACTGCGCAGCGCGGGTATACGCTGAGCCCCTTGCACCAGCCCCGCACAGGGGCTGGCGCTTCTTCCGATATCAGTATTTATGATATCAGAGCCAGCATTTATAAATTTTTAGTGGTTCTTCGCCTGCTGTAGTGTCGCTGTCCGGCAAATCAGCCCTCGTGCTGTCCAGCACCGGTTTGTACTACAACAAGAAAATCGAGAGAACCAACATGCGAGCCCTGCATTCAAGCCCCGTCTGCCTTGAGCCCTTCACACTCGACCAGATAGCACCCGGGCGATCACCCTCCTCTCGCCCCATCCCCCGCCCGGCACTGGTCGAAACCTTGCTGGCCAGCAACGCTCGCCTGCGCTTGCTCTGTGCACCTGCCGGTAGCGGCAAGACAACACTGGTGAGTGAGTGTCTTGGACGTTGCCCAGGCACGACTCGCTTGATCTGGATACCGCTAGAGGGCCTAACGATCGGCGCGCCGCACCTGATCGAACGCTTGGCATTGTCATTGGGATTGGCACAAGGAAGCAGCGAAAGCCAGGTCCTCGTGGCATTGAAACAAAACAGTCAGCCGCTTTGGCTGATGCTCGATGATTGGCCACGCCAGCCGACGGCTGAGCTCGATGCCTTGCTTGATCGGCTGTTGGCTGCCAGCTCTGTTGCCATTCGTTGGTGGTTGACGTGCCGACGCCGCCCCTTGATCAATCTGTACCGACTACTGCTTGAAGGCGAGCTTTTTGAGCTGGATGGCCAGGCATTGGCATTTCAGCCCACCGAAATCGAATTGCTGATGCGCCAAAGCGGTTGGAAGGATTCGAGCGGCACGCGTGAGGCCTTGCTTGAGGTGACTTCCGGTTGGTGTGCAGGAGTTCGATTGCAACTGCTCGGCAATCAGGATGAACCACTCAAGGTGGCGGCTTTACTGCACGACTACATATTCAGTGAAGTACTGGCCCCCTTATCCGATGAATTGCGTGACGCACTGCAGATACTGGCACTTCTGCCAAAATTCAACGAGGCGCTTTGCGATCATCTTTTGGGGAAAGGCGAAGGCCAGCGATTACTCCAGGCCTTGCGTAGTCAGGGTCTGTTCATTCAAACCATCCCGTCCACAACGTCGCGCGCTCAATGGTCACGACTGCTACGGCCCGTCGCCAGCCTGTTGGCAGGAGGGCCTTGCACCGAGTCGGCTGCAATCATTCACCTGCGTGCCGGCCAATGGTTTTCGAGCCAGGGTGAGACCCATCTGGCAGTGGAACATACACTCAAAGCCGGGCGTCCAGACCTGGCGGTGGGCTTTCTCCGGCACTTGCGCCTGGAACAATTGATGATGGGCCCTGAAGTCGCTCTGCTGATGGGTTGGCGCACACGGATCCCGGCAGACCTGGTGGCCGACTCACCCGAGTTGATCATCTTGTTCAGTTGGGCCCTGCTCTTCGCGGGATGCCTGGATCAAGCCAGGCAGTCAATGAAACTGCTGCAACGATTCTTGCCCCTGAACGCAAGCAGCGGACCACATGAACTGCTCACTCAATCACAACTGTTGCAGGGCTACCTGGCCTACATGAGTGGACATGGGTCATCCGCCAGAGAGCAGCTATCTACTGCACTCCAGCAATTACCAGGCACGGCCTGGCCACAGCGGCTATTGTGCCGCTCGGCCCTGACCCGGATCGCCCTCGCCCAGGCACGACTTCACGACGCCGAAACGCTTAACCATGAGGCGCTTAAAGAGGCACGAGAACAAAACAGTCTAGCGTTCGAAACACAACTGGAACTGGATCGCGCGCAATTGCTTACGAGTCGAGGCGAGTTGAACCTCGCGGATCTGTCACTACAGCACATGCAAGGATTGATCGATGCCCTGCCAGGGAACGCCGGTCTGCTGCAAGCGCATCTGCACATCGCCCGCGGTCACGTAAGCCTTCGCCTGGGCCGTCACTGCGAAGCACAGGATTTGTTGTTGAAAGGCGTGATGGGGGCGGAGCTTGGTAATAGCCGAGAGGCTTTTTCAGGCCATCTTGGTCTGGCCGAAATTGATGCCATGCAAGGCCATTTGCTTCAGGCGCTTTCCCGGCTGACAAAAGCGGAGCGACACCTGCAATGCTTACACGTGGATGAGCACCTGTATGCCATGCCGTTGGCACTCATGCGAGCCAAGCTCCAATTGCAGTCAACACCAGGCTCGATACCGCTCGAGAGACTGAGCGAACAACCTCAAGCTCATTGGCAGCAACATCAATGGCAGGCACGCAGGCAACTGCCGCCACCTGGTTTTCCAGAACTACCCGAACAAATTGAACTGCTCCTGGCCGAAGCAGACTGGCGAACTGGAGCGACACTGGCCGCACTTGAGCGACTGACCCGGTTACACAGACTCGCACAGGACAGCGGGCGATTTGCGTTGGCCTATTTCTGCAGTCTCAAGTTAGCGGAAAACCATCACGCATTGAGTAATTACAAGCAAGCTCAGTTCGCGCTGATGCACGCCCAAAGGTTTGCCCAGCGCCTGCAGTGGCCAGCCCCGCTACAGTCCCTGCAGAAGCGACAGCCCGACCTCTTCCTGCAGTCCGAAGTTTCGAGACGTCCAGTTGAGCCGACGCTACAAGCAACACTCAGCGATCGTGAATTAACGGTGCTGAGATTAATTGCCCAAGGTTTATCGAACCAGGAAGTGGGTGAGCGTTTGTTTATCTCTCTACACACAGTGAAAACCCATGCCCGGAAAATCAACTTTAAACTGGGAGTAGAGCGTCGTACACAGGCAGTCGCACAAGCCAAGGCGATAGGATTACTCGTCTAAGGCGTCTCATTCTGGAGCTAAAAATGCACCACTCATCCGATCATTTCTGCTCCGGATTGACCTCCAACTACTCTCCTTTCTGATTTGATGGAATTCCACAACCGGAGAGTTCCATAAGTTCTTATGTTGATATCCAATTGATTCGGAGATCAGGTATGAGAAAGGAATTCCGTCAGCCCCTGAGCGCTGCATGTGGGCTAATGCTGACGCTAGGCGTCAGCCAAATGACCTTTGCGGTCGAAGTGATCGGGGTCGAAGCACTGCCCGGGAAAGTTGGCGAAGTGTTGCCAATCCAACCGCCGAAGGCAGCACCGATTACCGAAATGGACTGGCGTAAGGTGCCCCCGCCGAAACGTTTTCAGGTCAGACCACCCAAAGGCGCGCCGAACGTTGTCATCGTTTTGATGGATCAGGCCGGTTATTCCGACCCTTCGACCATGGGCGGGGCAATTAATACCCCGACGATGGACATGCTGGCCAAAGAGGGTGTGACCTTCACCGACTTTCATGTGAACCCGCTCTGCTCGCCCAGTCGCGTAGCGCTACTGACCGGGCGGAACAGCCATCAGAACAGCATGGCCGGAGTCACCGGCACGAATACCTCCTACCCCGGAGACACCGGCATTCGACCACCAACCATCTCCACCATCGGCACCATTTTGCAGAACTGGGGATACGTGACGTCCTACTTCGGCAAAAACAATGAAGTGCCCGACAACGAAGTCAACGTCAGCGGGCCATACGACCGTTGGCCGACCCGAAGCGGTTTCGACAAATTCTACGGCTACATCGCCGGTGAACAATCCTCGCTCAGCCCGAACGTGATCGATGGCACCACGCTTATCGGCACGCCTCGCGATCCGAACTATCACTTCAATACCGACATCACCGACAAGGCCATTCAGTGGGTGCAGACCACCCACTCCCTGACACCGGATCGGCCCTTTCTGATGTACTACGCGCAGAGTGCCAGCCACCCCCCGCATACACCGCCTAAAGATTGGCTGGCACGCGATCCCTACAAAGGCAAGTTCGACGAAGGCTGGGATGTGCTGCGTGAAAAGACGCTGGAGCGACAGATCAAAATGGGCATCATGCCCCCTGGCACCAAACTCGCCGAAAACCCCGAAAGCGTTAAACGGTGGAACACCCTGTCGGCCGACGAGAAAAAAGTGTTCGCCCGGGAGATGGAGGTTTACGCCACTCTGACTGAAAGTGCCGACCATGAGGTCGGGCGTTTGGTCGAGGGTATTCGTGATCTGGGCGAACTGGACAATACGCTGTTCATCTACATCTTTGGTGACAACGGCGGGTCGGTCGTCGGTGACATCAACGGCACCTTTGTCGAATGGTCGGCACTCAACGGTGCTCCGGAAGACGTACCTTACCTGTTATCGCGCCTGGACCAGTACGGTGGACCGGAGTCCTACCCCAACTACGCGGTTGGCTGGGCCATGGCCGGTTCGACACCGGCAACCTGGGGCATCACTTTTGCCCACGGCGGTGGCAACATCGCCGGAATGGTGGTGCATTGGCCCAAAGGCATCAAAGCCAAGGGTGAACGCCGCACCCAGTACACGCATTTGATTGACGTCGTGCCGACGATTCTGGACGCGGTCGGAATCCCGGAGCCGAAAGTGGTGAATGGCGTCGAGCAGTTGCCGATGCCCGGTACCAGCATGCGGTATGCATTCGACGACGCCAACGCCAAAGAACGGCATACCACGCAGTACACCGAGACGGCGGGCAACCGGAGCATCTACCACGATGGTTGGCTGGCGGCGGTAGTGCACACCGTGTTGTGGGAGCCGAAGAACCGTACTGACGATTTCGCAAAGGACAAATGGGAGTTGTACAACGTACGTGAGGACTTCGGTCAGGCTACGGATCTCGCGGCGAAATACCCGGAAAAAGTCGAGGAAATGAAAGCGCTGTTTATCCAAGAGGCCAGCAAGAACAATGTTTTCCCGTTGGACGATCGTCGAGCCGAACGTTTGAACCCTGAAGTAGCCGGCCGCCCTGACCTCATGTTCGGGCGAAAATCGTTAACGCTGTATCCCGGCATGCCAGGCATGACTGAAAACAGCTTCATCAACACCAAAGCCGTGTCGTACACCATCAAGGCCGACATCGAAGTGCCCGAACAAGGGGCCGAAGGTGTGATTCTGTCTCAGGCCGGCAAGTTTGGTGGTTGGAGTTTCTACGTGAAAGATGGCAAGCCAAAGTACGTCTACAACTGGCTCGCGCGTGAGATGTACACCATCGAAGGATCGGAAAAGCTCCCCACTGGCAAAGTCGACCTGGAGTTTGATTTTGACTATGACGGTGGCGGCCTACACAAGGGCGCTACGGGCACCATCAAGGTCAACGGCAAAAAGGTCGGCGAGGGCCGCATCGACAAAACCATGGGCTCGCTGTATTCGCTTGCCGCGGAAACCGCCGACATTGGCAAGGATGCATTCTCCCCAGTCACCAAGGACTACGCCCCGTGGGACAACGCTTTCACTGGCAAGATCAAGACGGTGACCATCGACCTTAAATGATTGGTTGCACAGTCTGTGCACTGGACCGATAGCTCCGCTTCATAGAGAGGGAGCTATCGTCCAAAATCCAACCGCTAAAAGATCTAGCCAATCTGTTGCATCGACCAGTTGAACCCACAGTCGATAGCCGCCCTTCATGAGAGGCAGCTATGGGTCGTCTGCAGCCTGTCGTAACAGGTAGCAATCGGCCAAATGCAGCCGTTCAAGAATGCCTGTCCACCGACAGATTGTTCGCATCACTGCACCAATCTTGCTCTTTTGATGGTAAAGACAACCTTGAAACCGGACGCGGGGATTCCTTCCCCCGCGTCCATGGGTTTACATGTCGTAACGCAGGACCAATCCCAGCGTACGCGGGGCGCCGACATCGATGATGTCGCCGCTGCGATTGTTGGTGATGTATTCCTTGTCGAAGGCGTTTTTCACGTAGCCGGACACTGCGACGTTCCTGGTGATCTTGTACTCGGCGTTGAAGTTGGTCAGCCAGTAGGCGTCGGCCTTGCGCTCATCAATGACCTGGCCAATGTCATCGAACTCATACTCCGACGGCGAGGTGCTCTGGTAAATGACATCGGTGTTCAGGGTCAGACGATCATTCCAGCGATAGGTACCGCCCAACGCCATCTTGTATTTGGGCGAATAGAGGAAGTCCTGGCCGCCCATGTCCCGGCCATCCGCCGCGACGAAGTCCTTGTACTTGCCATCGGTCACGGAGGCACCGGCGGTCAGGGTCAACTGTTCGCCAAAGTCTTTTTCAACGGAGACTTCCAGGCCCTTGATGTCACTGCGGCCGGCGTTGAACACCTGAAGGAACTCGGTGTTCGGCTCCAGCACACTGACCTGCTGGTCTTTCCAGTCGGTGTAGTAAAGGTTGGCGCGGGTACGCAGGGTCTGGTCGAAGAACGAACCGCGGTAGGACAACTCGTAGTTCGTGGTGTATTCCGGATCGTACGCCTCGTGACCGCCACCGGCGCGAACGTTGACGCCACCGCCGCGATAGCCTTTCTGCACCATGAAGCCCATGTACTGGTTCGCGGCCAGTTCATAGTCGATGCCAAGTTTCGGCAACACGGCATCAAATGACTTGCTGACCTTGCCGGGGCTGGAAAAGTCGTCCTGCTCGATGTCGGTGTCGTTCTTCTCGTGGTCGTAGCGCAAGCCGGTGATCAATGTCCAGCGCGGGACGAAGGTCCAGTTGATTTCACCGAACACCGCCTTGTTTTCGATCTTGGTATCACCTTTGGAGGTACCGAACAGTTCGTCGTCGAACAACAACCGGTCATGGAAGTTGTTGGTGTTGTGGCCATAGTAGGCACCAACGAAGCTCTTCACCGTGTCGCCGGCGTAGTTCAGCCGCAGCTCCTGACTGAACAGTTCGCCGTCCTGTTTGCGCAGGACGACCTGGTTATCAACGGCGGTCTGGTCGAAGTCCAGACGCGCGTCGTAGTCCGAGTCGGTATTGGCCGTGAGGCTGGTCACGGACCAGTTATCGTCCAGGCGGTAATCCACCTTGGCGCTGACAGTGTCTTGCTTGAGTTTGTCGTACGCCTTGGTGTTGGACGACACGTCGTAGTAACGGACCTTGCCGTTTTCGCGCATGACCGAGTTATCGCCCTTGCGGCTTTCGCCATGGGCGTAAGTCAGCAGTACATCCAGATCGTCGTTCGGCAGGATCAGCAGCTTGCCGCGGGCATTGTAGGTGCGGGTCGGGTTGGCGTCGTTGTCGAGCGCAACGTTGTCGATATAACCGTCACCGTCCTGGTAATCCACAGCGATACGGCCGGCGATCTTGTCATCGACGATCGCGCCACCACCGGCAAGCGCCCCTCCGCTTTCACCGTAGTTGCCCGTATTGGCCTGCGCCGAAAGGCTCGGTACGAAAGTCGGATTCTTGGTCTGGATGACCACCGCACCGGCCAGCGAGTTGCGGCCCTGGGTGGTGGACTGCGGGCCGAGGAACACTTCGACCTGCTCGACGTCCCACAGCGGCATCGGGCTGAGGGTCAGTGCACGGTTGGGCTGCACGGCACCGTCGACGAATACCGAGACCGCACCGTTGAGCGTGGCCGGGCCCTGGTCATCGAAACCGGACACCGGCACACCGCGGATACCCCAGTTTTCGTTGCCGGACTGGTTGTAGACACCCGGCGTTCGGGCGAACACATCGACCAGGTCATGGTCTTCCTTCTCGCGCAGCTGCTTGTCGGTCACTACCACGACACTGGACTGGGTCTGCTCCAGGGTGCGGTTGATTTTTTCACCCGTCACCGTGATCGGAGCGATTTCCATCGTGTTTGACTGTTCGGCCGCCCATACGCTGCTGGAAAGGCAAACCGCCGACCCCACAGTCAACGCAATTGTATTCTTTTTGAAATTCACGCCCCGCTCCCCTGCGACAGATGTTTTGTGTTTTTTTCTTACGTCTAGAAGGCCGCTTTCCTACAGATGACGGCAGTCTAATCTAACGTAATGCTTAAACAAACACTATTGATAAACCGTCTCATTTGCATTTAATGTGCCGCCCTGTATCAAAGCGAATACAAATCGTGTCGAGCATTTTGGGGACGTCTTCTGCCTGATTCTCAGAGTGGGTGACTTTTCACTCGCCGCGGTTAAGCTGATGGGAAACCTTGCAGCGGCAACGGGTTTCGCGCCTTGAGGCCCTCATCACTTGCGGAGCGGTTTGAAATGGACTTGCTAATACTCATGGCCAAACGCTCATGGCGCGCGCTGTTGATCGCGACCCTGACTGGTTTGATCTGTGGGCTGGCGGCGGCGGGCCTGATTGCCATCATCAACCACAGCCTGGAAGTGTTTGATCAGCTACGTCCCGCAGAGGGTCTGTATTTTGCCGCTCTGATTGTGTTGGTCGCCGTGTCGCGGGTGATATCCGACGTTAGCCTGCTGCGACTGGGACAGGGCGCCGTTCATGATATGCGCCTGCACCTGAGTGCCAAACTGATCGATACGCCTTACGCGCAATTGCAACGCCTGGGCAAGCACCGTCTTCTGACCATGCTGACCGACGATACGCAGACCATCAGCCAGGCGGTTGAGCTGGTGCCAATCATGCTGGTCAACACCGGGATCATCGCCGCTTGCCTGGCTTATCTGGGCTGGCTAAGTCTGCCGCTGCTCGGCTTGACGCTAGTGCTGATCGTCCTGGGCAGCCTCAGTTTCAATTGGCCGCAACGCCAGGCACTAGCATCGATCGCCCGCGCTCGCGAGCTCAAGGATCAGTTGTTCGATCAATACCGACTGCTGACCGACGGCAGCAAGGAACTGCAGCTCAACCACCCGCGTCGACAACACTTCTTCACTCGCCTGCTGCTGCCCGTAAGCCAGCAATACCGTCGGGATTTCGTGCGCGGCATGAGCATCTACGCTGTCGTGCTCAACTGGGGTAATGCGGTGTTCTACATGCTGATCGGCGTAGTGCTGTTCGCCGCGCCGCACTTCATCGACCTGAGTGCCAGTCTGGCCACCGGCTACATCCTGACCATCCTCTACATGATTACCCCGCTATCGGAGCTGATGCATGCCTTGCCCACCCTGGGTCGCGCCAGCGTCGCGCTGAACAAGATCCGCGCCCTGGAAGGCGAGCTGCAAGTCGCCCGCGAGACCATCGAGACGATCCCCCGGCCCCAGGTTCGCAGCCTGGTCTGCCGGCAAGTCATCCATACCTACTACCGCGAACGCGAGGACGGTCATTTCACCCTTGGCCCCATCGACCTCACCCTCAATGCAGGCGAAGTGGTGTTCATCACCGGCGGCAACGGCAGCGGCAAGACCACCCTGGCTTTGTTGCTGGCTGGCCTGTATCGACCGGAGAGCGGTGATATCGTACTCGACGAGCAAGTGTCTTCGGTCAGCAAAAATCATCATTACCGGCAGCACTTCTCGGCGATTTTTACCGACTTTTGTCTGTTCGAAGATCTATTGAACGGCGATGACCCGCAACGGGTGCAGCAGGCACAGGAGTATCTGATTCACCTGCAACTGGACCATAAGGTGCGTATCGAGGATGGACAACTGACAACCCTGGCGCTGTCCACCGGACAACGCAAGCGCCTGGCCCTGCTCAGTGCCTGGCTGGAGGACCGTCCTTGCTACCTGTTCGATGAGTGGGCGGCCGACCAGGACCCGGTGTTCAAGCACTTCTTCTACAACAGGATCCTGTCGGACCTGCGCGCGCGCGACAAACTGGTGATCGTTATCTCCCATGACGATACGTACTTTGGCCTGGCAGACCGACTGATCCGTATCGAAAACGGGATGCTCAGCGACATCACTCCGCGCGCCGATGCAGACTCACCGCCACTGGCCAAGGTCTGTCCGTAAAGAAGCGGTGTAAAGAAACGATGGCACGGTTGAGTCGCTCAACCGTCCTCATAGATGTAGTGCAGGTAACTCACCTGTTCTGCCACAGGCAAACGATGCAGCTTGGGGCAGGACTCGCATAGCACTGGTAGCTCGCCTTCAATGGGTGCGTGCAACTGGTAATGCAGGCAGCAATGCCGACGCAATGGAAGTTGGGGACAAATCTGCGGCGCAGGTGACTCGACCATGCATTGCAGCCCCCGCAACTTCAGGCGCCCGTCATTCACCGTGGCCGACTCCAGCCACTGGTGCGCCTGGGCGAATCCGTCCCTGGACAAACTGGCATCCATTCTTGCGAAGGCACCGTCCCAGATGGCGACCATGTTGCCCCACAATATTTTCGGGGCCAGGCCACCGGCGGTGGCCAGGGTGGTGAAAAGCGGGGCCAGATGCTCGTGGATCAACCGCGACCAGTAGGCTGCACGGTCTTCGGGGGGCAGGGTCGGTAAACGGGCGGCCAGTCCCAGTGACTGTGGTTGACCGTCATCGTGCAACAGCACAGTCTCTTCACCCCAGAAGTCGATCGCGTAATGACGCGTGAGAACACAAGCCAAGGCAGCCGGCAGGATGATGCTCATATAGTTCATCGACCACTGTGAAACCACGGCTGCGCGGTTCACCCCTGGATACAGCAGGGCGAACCGGGTCAGTAGTGGTTGAAGCTGGGCGGAGTCGGCAACTCGGCTCAAGAGTATGGAAGGCTGATCACCAGGATCATTACAGATTACCCGCTGTATCGGCGGCCAAGTCTGGTTAAGCCATTCTGGGAATTCGATAACGGGTCTCCCGCGACTTTCCCTAATTAATGCAAACGATTAGCATTGGCCAATCCTATCTCCCCTTCCTTGCAAACTCAACGTCGTCAGCGACCAGGCTCCCCAGGACCCCATGCACACACTCCGCAATTTCTGGCGTCTCGCACGGCCTTTCTGGGTATCCGAACAAAAGTATCCGGCCCTGCTGCTACTTTTGGCTACCGTGCTGATGACCCTGTGCCTGGTGGGGATCAATATCCTCACCAACTTCTGGAACCTGCACTTTTACAATGCCTTGCAGGACAAGGACTACCAAGGTTTCCTCCTGGGAGGCCTGCAGTTCATCCTGCTGCAAATCGGTACCGCCGCCTTTACTGTGGCCGCGTTTCACTTCCAGCAAAAGCTGACGTTGCGCTGGCGCCGCTGGGCCACGCGAAACATGCTCGGTCAATGGCTGGATAGCCAGCGTTACCAGAAAATGAAGCTGTCCGGGGCCGACGTCGACAACCCCGATCAGCGGATCGCCGAGGACATCGATCTATTCATCATCAAATCGCTCAAATTAAGTTTGGGACTGTTGACGTCGGTGGTGTCGCTGTTTTCCTTCCTGCATATCCTCTGGCAGGCTTCCGGCCTGGTAAGTATTCCGTTCGCCGGCCAATCCTTGGTCATTCCGGGGTTGCTGGTATGGATTGCCCTGGTTTACGCGCTATTGGGCACGGGCTTCGCGTTCTGGCTGGGGCGCGCATTGCCACGACTCAATTTCATGCAACAGCGGCGAGAAGCGGATTTTCGGTTCTCGCTGATGCGTCTGCGGGAAAATGCCGATTCGGTCGCTCAGTACCAAGGCGAAACCGTGGAAAACCTCCGTTTCAATCAACGCCTGGAGGCGGCGCTGGAGAACTTCTGGGCGCTGGTAAAAAAACAGAAATTGGTCATGGGCTATTCGACCTTCTACTTGCGCAGCGCCACAGTCATTCCGATGTTCATCATGGCTCCACAGTTTTTTGCCGGCGCATTCCCACTCGGCCGCCTGACCCAGATAAGCGCCGCCTTCGGCGAAGTGCATGCGGCCATTGCTTATCTGGTGGGTGTGTTCCCGGAACTGTCCGAGTGGAAATCGGTGATCGACCGGCTGGTCGGTTTCCAGGAACGATTGGATAACGTCGAGGTCAAGTCGAAGGTTATAGTTGGGCAACAGTCCAAAGGCTTCCATATCAAGGACCTGGACATCTGGTTGCCGAATGGCCGGCGCTTGCTCACAGGCTTCAATCTTTCACTCCAACCCGGCGACAGCCTGTTGATCAATGCCCCGTCCGGCTATGGCAAGTCGACCCTGATTCGTGCGGTCACAGGACTTTGGCCCCATGCTAGCGGCTCCACCTCCTACAACCGTGAGCGGATCCTGACACTTTCGCAAAAACCCTATCTGCCGCTGGGCAGCCTTCGAGAGGCGCTCTGGTATCCCCATCCGCCCCATCACGAAGAAGAAGCTGCTCTGCGCTCGGCCATGCAGCAAGTCGGCCTGCAACACCTGAGCGAACACCTGGATCAGGAACTTGACTGGGCGCAGACTCTGAGCATTGGCGAATTGCAGCGTTGTGCCTTCGTACGGGCGCTGATGACCCGCCCCGCGGTGCTATTCCTCGACGAGAGTAGTTCGGCGCTGGATTCAGTGAACGAGGCGCGCTGCTATCAGTTGCTCAAACAAACACTCCCAGAGTCGATCCTGATCAGCGTCGGCCACAATGCCTCGCTGGAGCGCTTTCATTGGCAAGTCCTGGAGTTGCAAAGCGAGTCTCAGTGGGAGTATCGAAAGATTCACGTTGGCGACGCCACATGCCAGTCCTGAGGGGACTACTGTGCGATCAACGACTGAACGTCTATAGATAGTCGTTAATTGCCTCTCTCGACAGGCAGCACAGCCAGAAGCAGCCAGTGACGAATCAAACACAACGATGTGTCCAGTCTGCCAAACATATTCGCCTTATGAGTTTTCACACAGCTTGCAAAAGCCATGCGAAGAGGGATAGATCTCTTTAAAACGTCAATTCATCACATGTCTCGCCGCCAGGTCTATTTATGCCGCTGAGCTTTCATAAAGTGCACGCCAATGGCGATGATTTCGTTATTGTGGACTCGCGAAACTCACCCAATCCAATCACAAGCAATATGGCTCGGCGAATGGGAGATCGGAACCGGGGAGTCGGCTTCAATCAACTCGCGGTGGTGCTCGATTGCGATGATGCGGATGCCCGGTTGATGTTCTGGAATGCAGATGGCTCAACGCTGGACGCTTGCGGCAGCGCAACGCGGGGGTGGTATTGCGCTGGGTTCAGGTTCCTGCTCTTGTGGCGCCGCGGTTAACGGAATTCGTCGTGGTTTGTTAGACAATTGCGTTGATGTTGAATGTGACGGCGGAGTTGTAACGGTTCAATGGGATGGCGCGGGATCAGTCTTTCTCACCGGGCCGGTAGAGACGACTTTTTCAGGAGTCATCGCGGATACTCTGTTGAAAGCTTGATTTTCTACCGCGCGGTCATTGACTACCAATTAACTGAAATCCAGGCCGATTAGCTGGAAGTTTCTTCGCGCATGCCGACTTGAGTATGGACATTCAGGCTGCAGCCATTAATTCCATTGGTTATGTGGGTGAGGAGCATTCGTTCTATTGCGCGCGACATAGGTGGCTAATCTACGGAAGTTGAAGGGGCAACCTTCAGGAAGGTGCAACCATATGGACGCAAATCCGATCGAAACCGACTACCTGATCATCGGTGCTGGCGCGACGGCCATGGCCTTCGTCGATACGCTACTCAAGGAAACGAATGCACGCATCGTGATGGTGGATCGACACGAACGACCTGGAGGGCACTGGAATGATGCCTACCCGTTCGTACGGTTGCACCAGCCCTCGACCTGCTATGGCGTCAACTCACGCGAATTGGGCAGCGGCACGAAAGACACGACGGCACTGAACGAGGGCTTGTATGAGCTAGCCTCCGGCGCCGAGGTGATGAGCTACTTCGACCAGGTGATGAATCAGCAGTTTCTGCCGTCAGGTCGAGTCCGTTACTTCCCCATGTGCAACTACACCGGCGACCGCATTGACGACCACCGGTTTACCTCGCTCGTCAACGGCGTAAACCATCAGGTCCGGGTGTACAAAAAGGTGGTGGACGCCACCCATGCCCAGACAGCAGTTCCCTCGACCCACCCGCCCAGGTACAGGGTCGAACCCGGCGTGCAATGCGTGCCACTGAACGACTTGCCGAAAATCCGGCACCCATACTCCAGCTACGTAGTGGTGGGATCGGGCAAGACCGGGATCGACGCTTGCCTGTGGTTGCTGCAAAACGGTGTTGCGCCCGCAACAATCTGCTGGATCATGCCGAACGATCCGTGGTTGATCGACCGGGCCAACATGCAACCCGGCCTCGACAGCTTCGAACGAACAATCGGCGGCCTCACGGCACAGTTCGAGGCCATCGCAGCCGCAGACTCGATCCCGGACCTGTTCTCCAGGCTTGAGGCAGCGGGCCAGCTCTTGCGCATGGATACCTCCGTCGAACCCACTGCTTACCGCTGCGCCACCGTCACTCAAGCGGAATTGCGCGAGCTACGACGCATCGACAACATTGTGCGCCTGGGGAGAGTTCGCGTTATCGAGCCAACGCGCATCGTGCTCGAGCAGGGCAGCATCGCCACGAGCCCAGATGCTCTGCACATTGATTGCAGCGCCAGTGCCATCCCGACACTCCCTGAAATGAAGGTGTTCGACGGCGGCAAGATCAACCTGTTGATGGTAAGCAGCTGCCAACCCGTGTTCAGCGCGGCCTTGATCGCCTATGTGGAAAGCCACCTGGTCGATCAAGCGCAAATGAACGCGCTGTGCATGATGGTCCCCCCGCCTCACGTCCCCACGGACTGGATCAGAATCTGGGCGGTCTACCTGGGTAACCAACTACGCTGGGGAGAGCATGAAGGCCTCGCCCGCTGGATCAAGCAGTCGCGTTTGTACTTTATGACGGCGGTGGTCAGGGGCTTGCAAGAAACCGACACCGAGAAACTGGCACAGCTGCATCGGCTCTCTGTCAGCAGGCAGCAGGCTCTGGCGAGTTTGCCACGGTTGCTGGGGTCCATCGCTTGAATCGCAGGAAGCGCACATGAACGAGCCACACCTCGAACTGCTCGACATCAATGGCATCCGCATGCAGATAGCAACCCAGGGGTCCGGCCCGCTGGTCTTGCTATGCCACGGTTTTCCGGAGCTGTGGTACTCGTGGCGCAACCAGCTTGCTGCGCTGGCGGCCGCCGGCTACAAAGCGGTAGCGCCCGACATGCGCGGCTATGGCGGCACAGATGCGCCGGCCGAACCCGACGCCTACACCACGCTCCACCTGGTAGGCGACATGGTCGAGTTGGTCAACGCACTCGGCGAAGAGCAAGCCGTGATCGTCGGCCATGACTGGGGTGCGCAGGTGGCCTGGAGCGCAGCATTGATGCGACCCGATCTGTTCCGCGCAGTGGTCGGCATGAGCGTTCCCTTCTCGCCACCGGGGCGGGTGGAGCTCCTGAGCGCGCTTGCCTCGCGGGGTATCAGCGACTTCTACATCCAGTATTTCCAGACACCGGGTGTGGCCGAGGCCGAGCTGGAAAGGGACGTCGAGTCGTCGATCCGGCGCATCTACTTCAGTGGCTCGGGTGACGGGCCCGATGGGCCGGTTTTCGGCCGGCTGCAGCCGGGCCAGGGCTTCCTGGGCGCGATGATCGAGCCACAAACCCTGCCCGCCTGGCTAAGCCTCGAGGATATTGCCTACTACACCCGCGAATTCACCCGCAGCGGATTTCGCGGCGGCTTGAACTGGTACCGCAACATGACGCGCTCATGGGCACTGCTGGCACCTTGGCGCGGTTGCATTATCCGGCAGCCGTCGATGTTCATTGCCGGAAGCCGCGACGGCGTGCTGAAGTTTCCGAGCTCCCCGAGGCAGATCGAAGCCTTCGCGCAGACACTGCCGGAACTGCGCGGATGTCATATCCTCGAAGGTGCCGGCCACTGGATACAGCAAGAGCGCGCGACAGAGGTCAATGAGCTGCTACTGGACTTCCTGAAAAAACTTTGATCAGAAGGTTAAATTTTTATCCATAATTGAAATGCCATAGAACGGTCCATCCCATATTTGCGTAGTGATGCGAGGGACCGTTGGCATGCAGGCGGCGCCAACACCGGACCGGTGTTGGCTGTATGGATTCAAGACTGGAGGGAACCATGAGCAATCTCATCGCCACCGACGAGCCACCTGAAGCCGTTCGCCTCATGGTCAAGGTTTACACCTACTTGCTGCTCGCAGGATTTGCGTTTGTTCCGGCCTATCTGATTGGCTACTTATACTTTTTTCAGGACCCCACGCTTATATTCGAGAATCACCTGTTCCATATAATTGCGATCATGACAGCCACCTTGGCAGGCTTGTTTGTTACTTACGTAACGTGGCGCTGCTATCAGTCATCGGGAGATCCGCTGCTGCGATGGATGACGCTTGGATTTCTCGGCTTTGTACTGATCTACGCGTTGCATGGTGCGTTCACTGGGCAAGCACACCACAATATCTGGCTCTTCCTGCTTTATGGACCAGCCTCTCGACTGGTCATGTCGATTCTGCTGTTAGTCGCAATGCTGTCGTACCACCGCCCACCTGATGCCGCGGACCAACGAATGAAGGCCCGTCCGTGGTTGACCTGGACAGTACTGTTCCTGGTGGTTGACGTGGCAGTCGCGTACGTCGCGAATTCGCCGATCGCCGGCAATCTCGCGGTGCGCCTCTCGATGGAGGGTGGTGCCCTCGTTCTTTCCACATTGACCGTGACAATACTCCTGCTGCGCCGTATCCGTTCGCCGCTGATGACAATTTTTATCATCTCGATCACCGCGTTCGCGCTGTCCTCTCTTGCCTTCATCCTTGCACGTCCGTGGAACCATATGTGGTGGCTCGCTCACGCGATCTTCGCCGGTGGATTCTTCATGTTGAGCTATGGGGTAGTGCAAGCGTTCCTCACCACGCGGTCGTTTTCGAAGATTTACAGCCAAGAGGAGTTGATGGTGCGTCTTGCCGAAGCGATGGCGTATACCGAGAGCGCCCTACAGGAACTCCAGCGCACCAATCAGGAACTCGGGCACCTTGCGGCCACCGACCCGCTGACTGGCGCTGATAATCGGCGTCGGTTCATGGAGCGGGTCGAAGCCGAAATTGGCCGGACCAAACGCGGAGGTGCACCGTTCTCCGTGTTGGCACTCGATCTGGATAATTTCAAGTCCATCAACGATCGCTTCGGGCATCAGGTTGGCGATGACATCCTGAAGAGTTTCGTGGAGAAATGCCTCGATTCGATCCGGCCGTATGACGGCGTAGCCCGAGTGGGCGGAGAAGAATTCATGATACTGCTACCTCAGACTTCACTTGAAGGCGCGCACGAAATCGCTGAGCGTCTGCGAAGCACCGTTGCAAATAGTTCTTTTCATGGCCTGCAGCGGTCAACCGTGGTCACAGTGAGCATCGGCGTATCGCAATACGGTCGCGATGGCGACACCATCGAGGCAATTCTGCGTACAGCCGATCAACGCCTGTATCACGCTAAACACGAAGGCCGTAACCGTGTGGTCACGACCTTCATAACCAGCCTCCAACCTATGCCCTGACCATCGTCTCGAAGTCGCTGAAAGCGTCGGCACCGATACCCGGTTTTGCGCTCTACTGAGCATCAGCCCGGCACATTGTGAGCAATGTCAGACGCAAAAAGCGGACGTCAGCCGTCTTGCTAAGACCGCGAATAGAGTTAACGATGAAAGTTATGCGCGGCGGTTCGAATCTGGGCTTTAATGTCCGTGCTTATATGCAACCACATTAATTTCGACTCCGTAGGAAGGTGGATGCGCCTTACGGCGGGGTCAGGTGCTATGCACTTGTCTAATCAAGGAAGAAACGACATTGAAAATAGCTTTCGGCGCCCTGTTGTTGGCTTGGCTGACAACTATCGCATTTGCTGACGAGAACCCCGTCGGTTTCCAATCTTCCACACTGCCGGATTCGCACAATGACCGCGCACTGGAGATGGTTGTTAGGTACCCGAGTGCAACTACCGCAGCCACGCAACTGATCGCCGATAGTACGGTGTTTGTCGGTGCTTCTGCCGTTCGTAACGCGCCGCCATCTGCCGGCGAACATCCATTGGTGGTGCTATCCCACGGATACAGGGGTAACTGGAGCAACCAGATTTGGCTTGCCAGTTCTTTAGCCCATAAGGGTTACATCGTCGCCGCAATCAATCACCCTGGCACCACGACCCATGACCGCAGCCCTCAAGCAGCTGCGCAGTTATGGCAGCGGCCCGTTGATCTGCGTCGAGTCATTGATAGGGTCACGACTTAACCTGAAAAATTTGGCCTGGTCGCCAATGGCCGAATTGCAGTAGTGGGCCATTCACTCGGCGGCTGGACCGCCCTGGAGATCGCCGGTGCTCGTTTCGATCCAGACCGTTTCGCCCATGACTGCAAAGCCCACCCGCAGTTAACCAGTTGCACGGTTTACGGACAGATAAACCCCGCAAGCACCTCAGAATCAAAGGCCGCGCTGGCCGCCGATTGGCGCGATAAACGCGTCACTGCTGTGGTTACATTGGACCTGGGCCTTTCGCGGGGCCTAACCAATGAAAGCCTGGCCGCGCTGCCTGTACCAGCTCTGGTGATCGCTGCCGGCGTACCGTCGCGCGAACTTCCCGCTGAGTTGGAGTCTGCCAACCTGGCCAAACGCCTGCCTGCGGCGTCAAGCCATTACGTCGAGATCAGCGACGCAAGCCATTTCAGCTTCATGTCGATGTGCAAACCTGGCGCGCAGTCATTGCTCGAAGCAGAAGTACCAGGCGATGGCATCATTTGCCGGGATGGCGATAACGGTCGCGCTCGTGGGTTGATTCAGCAGCAAGTTACATCACTGATAGCAGAGTTTCTGGCGCAATCACCTGGCTACAAAAAAGACAGATTGTAATCTGATAGTACTGACTTGCCGCGACTCAACGAAAACGCCGCAGGTGCCCACGCAATCTCTCAGATCGTTGGCCCGGGATGAGAGCTGGGCCGAAAGCGGCCATTCGTGGACGGCTGCTTTCGGCCCAGAGTGTGTAAAAACGCTCATGGCCTCATCATCTTGGATCATCGAGGTTCGTTGACCGAGCGATCGCACGGTCAATACTGCGGGCCGCATCGGTCGCGACCTGGAACACGTCAATGCTGTTTTTACAGCCTCTGGGATGGGCCAAAATCAGCCTTTTTTATGCCGACAGCGCCTTCATCAAACCGTTAGCACCGATGACTTTCATCACCCGTTTCATGTTGTAGGCGAGCACATTCAAACTCATCTCCGCACTTACCCCGACCAGCTTTCGCGTCAGGAAGTGCGTCGCACCCATCCATTGTTTGAGCGTCCCGAAGGGATGCTCAACCGTCCGTTTTCGGACTCGCATCATCTCCAGGGCTTTGCTCAGCCGAAGCTGCATCTCCTCCAATACGGCTTCATGCTCCCAACGCCGAACTCGTCGTTCCGTGCTCGGTGTGCACTGTGCTTTCAACGCGCAGCCCTGGCATTTCGAACTCCAGTAACGATGCAACTTCAGGCCTTTTTCAACGTAGGAGTAGTGCCAGATCAGCGCCTCTCCAGCCGGGTAAATGTATTGGTTTTTTGCCTCGTCATAGATGAAGGCATCGTTATTGAAACGCCCCTCAGCCTTGGCTCCAGAGGTCATCGGCTTGGGCACATAGGCGGTGATGCCTGCATCGTGACAAACCAGGATCTGTTCGCTTTGAAGTAACCTCGGTCAGCCACTACCGACAACGTATCTGACGCCATCGCCTCGCGCGCCTGCTTGGCCATCGAGCTGAGTTGATCGCGGTCGGAACCGACGTTGGTCACCTCTTGCGCAACGATCAAATGGTGCTGAGTATCGACCGCTGCCTGCACGTTGTAGCCGACGATTCCCGTGCCACGCGTCATCATGGAGCGGCTGTCTGGATCGGTCAGTGAGACCTGTTTATCCGGCGATTCATTGAGCTGAATTTCGATCGCCTGAAGCTCTTTCATTTGAGTTTTGAGCTTGGCGATTTTCTCTTCCAGCCGCACGGCACTGGGCTCGGAAGTTGTTGGTTCTTGCCGATCAGCAGTATCGAGTGCCGTCAGGTAACGGTTGATGCTCGATTCAATTTCTTCCATTCGCCGCTTCAGTTTGGCGCTGGTGAAGTTGCGGTCGCGGTTGTTGACGGCCTTGAATTTACTGCCGTCGATGGCAACCAGGTTTTCTCCGAACAATCCGAGCTGCTGACAGAGCACGACGAACTGACGACAGACGCCTCGGATGGCCTTGCTGTTGTCTTTTCGGAAGTTGGCAATGGTCTTGAAATCCGGCATCAATCTCCCCGTCAGCCACATCAGCTCGACGTTGCGTTGGGTTTCTCGTTCCAGGCGCCGGCTCGACTGAATGCGGTTGAGATAGCCGTAGATGTAGATCTTCAGCAAGATCGCTGGGTGGTAAGCAGGCCGGCCAGTATCGGCTGGAATGACGCCTTCAAAACCCAGCTTGCCCAGGTCGAGTTCGTCGACAAAGACGTCGACTACGCGCACCGGATTGGTATCGCTGACGTAGTCGTCGAGGCTCTCGGGAAGTAAGGTGCCTTGGCCTCGATGTTCACCTTGGATGAAGCGCTTCATGGGCGATCCCTGCGATGAAATCCTCAGAAATCATCGCAAGGGTTCGCGGAGGCGTTTTTACACACTCTGGGCCACTGGCTGACAATCGCATTCACTTTTGTATCACCGCTTGAACTGGCTTGGTGCTATCAGTGCAGTTACGGGTTGCGATATTTTCTCAGGCAGTCGCCGCAGCCTGGTTTGGTCGCCGGCACCCCCGGCTTGCCGAGCCGGCCCGCCGGCCATACGATTCGACTATTGCTCAGGCGGAGAAGTCATTGTGAAGCCGGTGATGCTCCTGACGCGCATCCTGGCGCCTGCCATCGCTCTGGCGCTGGCATCCGCCGGCCTGCATGCCGACGATCCGTTCGCGTCGTTGCGCGACGCCATGGTGCGGGAGATCGCCAACCTGTCGTCCGTCACCCGCGACGAAACCGGCAGGGTCGAATTTGCCGCGCCGGTGATGGCCGCGATGGCCAAGGTGCCACGCCATAAGTTCGTCCCGCCCGACGAGGTGCCCTACGCCTACGAGAATCGCCCGCTGCCGATCGGCTACGGCCAGACCATCTCCCAGCCCTACATCGTCGCCCTGATGACCGACCTGACGCAGGTCGGGCCCGGCGACGTGGTACTCGAGATCGGCACTGGCTCGGGCTACCAGGCGGCGATCCTCGCCGAGCTGGCGCAGGCGGTCTACACGATGGAGATCATCGAGCCGCTGGCAGTGCAGGCCGGGGAGCGCCTGGGCCGGCTGGGATATGCGAAGGTGCAGACCCGGCTGGGCGATGGCTACCACGGCTGGCCCGAGCACGGGCCTTACGACGCCATCCTCGTCACCGCCGCCGCCAGCCATGTGCCGCCGCCACTGATCGCCCAGCTCAAGACCGGCGGACGGATGGTAATCCCGGTCGGCGCGCCGTTCATGATCCAGTACCTGCTGCTGATCGAGAAGGCCGGCGATGGCAGCGTGTCCACCCGGCAGGTGCTGCCTGTGCGCTTCGTACCGCTGGTCGGAGGCGGCTGAGCATGCATTCGCCGCCATTGCTCGCCCTGGCGCTGCTGTCTGCCTCCGCGCTCGGCTATGAGGTGCTGCTGCTGCGACTGCTTTCGATCATCCAGTGGCACCATTTCGCCTACATGATGATCAGCGTCGCGCTGCTCGGCTACGGCGCTGCCGGCACCGCCGTGGCGCTGGCGCGGCCTGTGCTGGCGCCGCGATTCCACGGCGTGTTCATCGGCGGCGCGGTGCTGTTCGGGCTGAGCGCCATCGCCTGCTTCAGCCTGGCCCAGCAGGTTCCGTTCAATCCCCTCGAGATCCTCTGGGACGCGCGGCAGTCCGCGCGCCTGCTGATGATCTACCTGCTGCTGTTCGTGCCGTTCTTCTGCGCGGCGGTGTGCATCTGCCTGACCTTCACCTGCTATCAGGAACAGATTCATCGGATCTACGCCTTCGACATTCTCGGCGCCGGCGTGGGCAGCCTGGCGATAATCGCCGCGCTGTTTGCCCTGACGCCCGTCGATGCGCTACGGCTGCTGGGCGGCACCGGCATCGCCGCCGGGGCGCTGGCCGCCATGGCTTGCACGGGGCATAGGCACTGGCTCGCGCCGTTGCTGCTGGCGGCGGCAGTCGTGGTGCCGGCCGGCGTGCCCGAGCGCTGGATCGCCCTGTCGCCCTCCGAGTACAAGGAACTGAGCCAGACGCTGCGTATCAAGGATGCGCGCGCAATCGCCCAGACCTGGAGTCCGCTGGGCCTGATCACGGTCGTCGACAGCCCGACCATTCCCCTGCGCCACGCGCCGGGCCTAAGCCTCAACGCGACGCAGGAACCGCCCGCACAACTGGCCATCTTCACCGACGGCGACGGCCTTTCCGTGCTGAACCGCTATGACGGGCGCCGCGGGCCGCTCGCCTACCTGGACTACCTGACCTCGGCTCTGCCCTATCACCTGCAGCACCAACCCCGCGTGCTGGTGCTGGGCAGCGGCGCCGGCGCCGATGTGCTGCAGGCGATCTACCACGGCGCCAGCGCGGTGGATGCCATCGAACTGAACCCGCAGGTGATCGATCTGGTCCAGCGCCGCTTCGCCGACTTCTCCGGCAAGCCGTACAGCGCGCCCAACGTCCGTGTGCTGATCGGCGAGGCGCGCGGCCTGGTGGCTTCGCGCGGCGAGCCTTACGACCTGATCCAGATCGCCCTGCTGGACTCCTTCGGCACCGCCTCGGGCGGCCTGCATGCGCTGTCCGAGAACTACCTGTACACGGTAGATGCCTTCGCCGAGTACCTGCGCCATCTCGCGCCCGGCGGCCTGTTGGCCATAACCCGCTGGGTCACCCTGCCGCCCCGCGATGTTCCCAGGCTGCTGGCCACCGCGGCCGCGGCCATCGAGCGCGACGGACAGGCCAGCGCGGCGCGCCGCATCGTCATGATCCGCGGCTGGAAGACCGCGACGCTGCTGGTCAGCAACAGGGATTTCGACGACGCCCGCATCGCCGTGCTGCGGGAGTTCTGCCGAGCGCGCTCCTTCGACCTGGCCTACTACCCCGGGATGACCGTGGCCGAGGCGAACCGCTACAACCTGCTCGACCGGCCCTGGTTCTTCGAAGCGGCGCAGGCCCTGCTGTCCGGCGAGCGCGCGGAGTTCCTGGCACGCTACAAGTTCGACGTGCGTCCGACCTTGGATGACCGGCCGTATTTCTTCCACTTCTTCAAGTGGCGCTCGCTGCCGGAACTGCTGGCGCTGAAGGAACAGGGCGGCCTGTCAATGCTGGAGTGGGGTTATCCGGTGCTGATCGCCACGCTGCTGCAGTCCAGCGTGGCCGCCGTGCTGCTGATCCTGGCGCCGCTATGGGTGGCGCGGCGGCGCCAGCGGCGCTCTCGGAATGCGGCTTTGGCCAGGTTCGAACTTCGGGTCGTGTCCTACTTCGCCGCCATCGGCTTCGCCTTCATGTTCGTGGAAATCGCCTTCATCCAGAAGTTCACCCTTTTCCTCAGCCACCCGTTGTATTCGGTGGCGGTAACGCTCAGCGCGTTCCTGATCTTCGCTGGCCTCGGCAGCCGTTACTCCGGCCGGCGGCGGGGGGACGTTGGAGCTGGGGTGGTGCCCCGTCATCCGCTCGCGCGGCCAGTCCTGGCTATCTGCGTGATCGCCCTGCTCTACCTGATCGCCCTGCCCCCGTTGTTCCAGTTGCTGGCGCCGGTGCGGACCCTCGCCAGGTTCGGCATTTGCGCCGCGCTGGTAGCGCCGCTGGCGTTCGCCATGGGCATGCCGTTTCCGCTCGGACTCGGGCGCGTCTCCGCGCGCGCCGAAGCACTGGTGCCGATCGCCTGGGGCATCAACGCCAGCGTATCGGTGGTGGCGGCCGTGCTGGCGACCCTGCTGGCGATCCACCTGGGCTTCACCGTGGTGTTGCTGCTGGCGTTGCTGCTGTATCTCGCGGCGGCGGTCGCGTTTCCCTGATCGCGGCGGTTCGGAGCGAAACGTCAACAGACCCTGGTGAGACGAATGGCCTGTTGGAACGCCGCTTACCGCAGTTCACACGTCTCGCCGTGTCGATCAGCGAGGGTGACGCCTTTCCTGCTTCGAAGCTAAACATTTGAAAATGTGGACGTGTGCGTTATGCCAAAAATGAGAGGTTCCGTGTCGCAGGCAATTGGTTTTGGCCGACGCAGTCGAGTCATCAGTGGTGGCTTTCATCCCATAGCTGCCAGTGGTGACCGGCAGAAACCGGCCAGAAGCAGCCCTTCATGATTGGCTGCTTTTGGCAAAAAGGCAGCACAAGCCGACACCGACCTACGGCGAGTGTCAGCAATGGGCCGCAGGGTTTACTTCGTGACCACCAGCGCCGGTGGCTGCCAGCTGCCGTTGCCAGCGGGAAGAATCGAAGGCGGTGCGGTCTTCGGCCAGTAGAGGCGCATTACCAGAAAGACCGTGTCGTCAGGCGCCGGCAACCAGTTGGCCTCCTTGGCCTTGCCGGGGGAGTCTTTCTGGATGTACAGCGTCAGTGAACCATCCGTGTTTTTCTTCATCGCCGACAGCATCGGCGAATTGATCAGGTAACGGTTGAGCGGATTTTTGACCAGCAGCTGGCTCTTGCCGTCGTACATGGTCACCGACCAGAAGGCGTTGACGGGCGGCAGTTTGCCGGCCGGGAAAGTCAGCGTGTACTTGCGCTTGCTGGTATCCAGCGTCTGGCCGGTGCCGTCGGTGCGCGTGTTGGGATACATCGCTTCGACGGCGTCGTTGCCGTAGAGGCCGCCTTTCGCGGCACCGGCACGCTTCAGCCAGTCGGCCTTGTAGAACGTTTGGTCGCCGAAGTACGCGCCGACGTTCCAGCCGTTGATTATCTTCGTCCCGCTCGCGAGGAACTTGTCGACCTTCTCGTCACCGGCCTTCATCCCGAGCAGGACCACGGCCTTGTGCTCGAGCGAGAGGTCCTTAAATTCGAAGCTGCGACCGGGGCCTATGCCGATGCTCGCCAGCTTGGCCCGGATCTCCTGGTCGTCAGCCGATGGCGGCACATACTCCATCGCGGCCGACAGGTACTCGAAGAAGTTGGCCTTGATGCCTTCCGTCGTAGCCGGCACGAAATCAATCTTCGGCGCAGCGGGTGGCGCGGGTTGATGGAGGAAGGCGGACAGCGGCTGGACCTTGTAGCCCGCTTGCACCTTCTCGACGTTCGGCATGTCCTTGGCATTGTAGAGCTGAGTCCGAATGGCGCTCACGGCGAAGGGAGTGGTCGAGGTGAAGACTTTTTTGATACCGGGAGGGGGCGCGCCTTTCCAATCGGGACCGACCACCATGTATTGGCCTGGCTCGTTGCCGGTGGCACGGCTGCCGATGTAACCGTAGTTGTAAGTGTTGCCGTCGATCATCTGCACCGAGTAGTAACGCCGCTTGTCCACTGCCGGCACCGAGATCACCATCGGTTCCGCGCGCAGGTCCAGCCAGACAAACGAGTACGGGGTGTCGCTGTTCGGAGTGATGATGGCCGTGTCTTGGTAGGTGTAGACGCGAGGCTCGTTCTTGATCTGGTTGAACGGCGCCTTGTATTGCGGGCCGCCCTTGTCCACAGCATATTCGTTCATCACGGCGTAGTTCATGACCAGCGGTAAGCCGTAAATAAAGCCTTCCTCGGCGATCGCCTTGGTCTGCTCGAGACTCGGCGCGGGTACGCCCTTGGTCACATCCGTCTTGTCTGCCTGCGTGATCGGATCGTTCTTGCTCGCACACCCCGCAAAAAGCGTTGAACCCACTACGACGAGTGCCGCAGCCATTGTCCAGCCCCGGTTAGACTTCCTGTTCATTTCCACCTCGTTAGTTTTGAGCAAGCTGGCACCGTGAGCGTTCATGGCCACGGTGAAATAATTTGAATGCTTGAAACCCTCCCGACTTTTTTCAGTAGTGCCAGGTCAGGTGGGCGATCAGGGCTTCAATCCAGGTGTTGTCGAACTCGCCTGATACACGATTGCCAGACAAGGTTTTTTGCTGATCGACTGGCGTGCCCCCACCCAGACCGCGACCCACTGAAATTCAGGTCTGTCTCTTTACTTAGCGACTGAGTAAATCCTGTGGCGAAGCGCCAACTCACACGCCCAAGGAGTGTAGATCACAATAAGCCAGCATCCCCTTGCGCAGCTGAGCAGCTCAGATTCAGTTCCGTAATATTTACGCGCCGCCGTTACGGACCATTTGGCTTCGAGAGCAGCCAATCGTGATCAGCAGCCAAATGCGGACAGCCAGAGATTAACTCTTGAGGTCCGCCAAAGACCGCTATGGGTTGTGGATTCAACCGGTCGATGCAACAGATTGGCTAAATCGTTCAGCAGGCTAACCAACCACCCATCGATTTCCACTGGGAAGATTTGATGCACTAGCCACTTGCCGCTAAACCATACAGTGGGGGCCAATATATAGGTGACGACATGGTACCGAGATATATTGTCGTTCCAGCGATACCTACGGAAACGGGATCGGTACGTATTGGTGCCCGTTTCTATTCCAGCATGGCACCTTGTGTGCTTTAGCATTTTTGACAACAAGGAAAAGTGTCGCCTTCCCGGGTCATTTCCAACGCGAGCGGATGCAGAGGCTGAGTGTGAAGCGTAAAACTCAGAGCAGGTATTCCGCTCTATGTACTGACTGCAACCACCCGAGATTCTTATAAGTCCTTCGCCGAGATTGGCAGCCACAGATCGACAAGCCTTTAGCAGGCGTTAGGAGCCCAAGCTTTGGGAAACACCGATAGGTAACGTTTGCTGATGTTTGCACCTATACCCAACGTCAGCTATGGGTCGCTTTCTGCCTCTCGCGACAGGTAGAAACCGGCCAGAAACAGCCATTCGGACAACGGCAAAGCCTGCAACCCGTCAACGTCCACTATGGGCAATCCACTTCTACGCTATCGAGCAGGTGAAGGCACCCGCTGAAATCTCGTGTAGTCAGGGCCCAGCCTCCGGGCCCTGATGCTCAGACCTGCTTCAAGGCGCCATCGAACGCAGGCGTCAACCCCGACAACTCCAGCTTGCGCACAAAGTCGCCCAGACGCTGTTGCTTGTAGGCGTCCACGTCCATGTCACGGTAGTCGTAGAAACCCTGGCCATCGCGCAAGCCATTGCGGCCGTTTTGCATGTTGTCGGCGATCACTTGCGGCGATTCGAAGCGCGGTGACAGCGCTCCACTCAGGTAGCGCGAGGCGTAGTACAAAATGTCGCCGCCGCCCCAGTCGATGAACTCAAGCAGGCCCAGCACCGAGAAGCGCAAACCAAAGCCGACGCGCACTGCGGTGTCGATATCTTCCGCGCTGGCCACGCCCTCTTCCACCATCCGTGCCGCTTCGTTCATGACCAATGCCTGGATGCGCGGCACGATGTAGCCAGCCACCGGGTTGCACACCACAGGCACCTTGCCGATGCGCTTGAGCAGTTGCAGCAGCCGTTCGACCACCTGCGGGCAGGTCGCTTCGCTGCGGCTGACTTCCACCAGCGGCATCAGGTACGCGGGATTGAGCCAGTGCGCGTTCACGAAGCGCTGGGGCTCACTGACCATTTCGCTCAACTCGGTGACCAGGAAAGTCGAGGTGGTAGACGCGATGATGGTCGACGCCGGGACGTGCTCGCTGACCCAGGCGAAGGTCTCCTGCTTGACCGCGATGACCTCTGGCACCGCTTCGAACACCAGGTCGCACCGGCGCAATGCCTCTGCGGCCTGGGATCTGGATTGCAGCGTCAACCGGGATAGTGCGATGTCCGCCTGTTCCGGCTGAAGCACACCAAGGCGTACCAGCATCTGCAATTCGCTGCGGATGTTGTTGCGCACACGCTCGAAGTAGCCGCGCCGCTCATCCTCGGCGCGATCCTTGATATCGATGAGGGTGACCGGCAGGCCCGCATGGATGAACGCCAGGGCAATGCCCTCGCCCATCCGGCCGGCGCCGACCACGCTGACTTGGGGCAGCGCGACGTTCATCAGTTGTAGCCCTTGGTCAGCAGTTCGGTCATCTGCGCCCGACTCAGCGTGGCCAGACCGAGGTTTTCCAGGGTGCGGCCTTCGGCGTAGAGATCACGACCGGCGACGACCGAAGCAATGCTCAACAGGCCCTGCGCAACCGGGGTCGGCACACCGGCCCAGCGGCCGACGGACACCAGGAAGGACAGGCCCAGGCGGGTGTCTTCGAGCATGTAGCGATGTTTCTGCAGGTCGATGTCTTCGCGCCAGTCGCCGCTGTCGGTCAGCTTGCCGTGGGCACCGCGACCGTACATCCACTCGTCGCCTTCGGTGGAGTTGTAGTGGTCGGCCAGCGGGAAATGCGGCGCGCCGTAGGTCAGTGCTTCGCGCACGGCCATGCGTTCGGCATCGAGCTGGTTGGTCACGCGACGAATCGACGGTTGGGTGCCTTCGTTGTGAATGTCCCAGGCCTCGAAATGCTCCAGGGGACCTGCGTTCATCATGATCAGCGGCGGGTGAATGATGGGGCCGGCGTTCATCAACGCACCGCTCAGGGCGTCTTCAATCGGTTCGACGCTCGGGTAGGCCTCACGCAGTACCGCGAAAGCATGCTCGGACAGGTTGCTGGGGAATACGCCGGTCGGCAGGCGGGTGGCGTAGCCGCTGATCACCAGGTCGCTGGCGCCGTGTTTGCGGACCAGGTACGGCAGCGTACCGGTTTCAGCGAAGGCGACCTTGCTCCGGTTGCCCGCATCGGCCATGGCCTTGGCGAACACGAAGCTGCCGAAAGTGCCCGGCGGCAGGAACACCACCTGACCGTCGTGCAGGTGCGGCGCAACATGTTTGGCCAGGTCTTCGTGGGAGGTCGACGGCAGCGGGATGATCACCAGTTTCGCATCGCCCAGGGCTTCGGCCAGGTCGTCGGTGAACGACAGCTTGTCGCCTTGCTTTCCGACGGACAATTTGCGAGTGCCCTGATAGTCCTTGATGGTCAGGCTGCCGATGGCCAGCAGTTCCTTCAGCGCGGCGGAGTCTCGACGCCACAGGCGGGTCTGGTGCCCCTTTTCAGCCATTTCGACAGCAGCGGCGTAACAGCCGTGACCACCACCCAGCACGGTAATATTCATGCAGATACTCCTTTTTGTTAGAGACTCGATCCTATCGAGCCGCACCACCACAGACTCATCCGATTGCGCAGCCGAATGACGGATTGCGCAGGAGTCTCAATGCTTCTGCCGCCGCAGAGTGTCCGACGGCAGGCAGCCATAGCGCTGCCGATAGGCGCTGGAGAAATGCCCGAAACTGTTGATGCCGTGACGCAACAGGATATCGGTGACGGTTTCACCAGCCCTGCCCTGTTTCAGCGACTCGTGGATCACCGCCAGGCGACGGTCGCGGATGTACTCGACCGGCGCCTGCTGGAGGAACTGGTTGAAGCCATTCTGCAAGGTGCGCACCGAGACGCCGCACAGTTCGCTCAAGGTCGCCAGGCTGATCGGTTCGTCGAGGTGTTCCTCGATGTAGTCACGGGCCTTTTTTACGTGGTGCGGCAGCGGCGCGCGCGAATCGATCAACAGATCCGCCGAGTAGTTGTGCGGCAATTGAGTGAGCAGCAGTTGCATCAGGTATTCAGACAGGCCGCTGGCGAGACGCGAACCGTCCACGCCGCTGCCGTACAGCCGGCAGATGTAGTCCAGGGTGTGATAGAGGCTGACGACGCCGGCGCCCAGATGGTCGACGCTGACATCAAAGATCACCGATTGGCGCAGACTGCGGCCGAGCAGGCGTTGCAGTTGCGTCTCCAGGGCATCACGGTCGACGCGCAGGATCAGGTTGCGGCACTCGCCATCGGTGACGATGCGGCTCTGCGCGAACGGTGAGGAAACGCTCAGGTAGCCCGACTGCATCGCCGCGCTGCGCCGGCCGTGGGCCACCTCGCAATGCCCCTGCAAGGTAATGCGGAACAGGTACTGATCGGCAATGTCGCCGATGGTGATCTCCACCGGCGCGCCATAGCGCAGGTCGAACAGCGCCGAATCGCCGAAGAAAACGCCGTTGAGCCGGGTGTAGATCGGCTCGTCACGCAGCACGTTGAAGCTGTGCGGGCACAGGTATTGGCTGACCTTATCCTTGATCTCGCGGTAATCGGCCGAGCTGAGCAGGCTGTGCCGTTCCAGCAGGTGTACATCATTCAACATCAAGGATTCTCCTGACCTGGAGCACCTCGGCCCCGCGCCCTTCAAAGGGAGCGAGGCCGGGGCGCCGATCGTGGACTATGACCAATCAGGCCCGGGTCGGGTGCTCACGGGCATAGCTTTCGCGGAAATGACGGCAACCACGCCATAGTAGAAGTACGGTCAACGCCGACGCGCCACAGATCACCAGCGACATCGACGAACCTACCGCCGCGGGCGATCCGAAGTAGCGGTCGGTCAACAGCGCCACCAGCGTGGTGCCCAGGCCCAGGCCCAGCAGATTGCTGATCAGCAGGAACACCGCCGAGACCTGCGCACGTACCTGGTTCGGCGCGAGGATCTGCATCGCTGCAGTGGACGCCGGCATCGGGAACGAGGCGAAGAACATCGCTGGCACCAACAGCGTCACCGACAGCCAAAGTTGATCGACTTGCGGGAACAGCACGGCTGGTACCGCCATGCCGAGGGCACCGATGACGCCGGTGCGCATGGCAGCGTCCTGATGACCTTTCTTGGCCAGGTAGTCGGTGAGCCATCCACCGAACAACACCCCGGCGGTATTGGCCACCAACAGCACGGTGCCGAGCATGTAGCCGGCCTCCATTGGCGACAGGCCGAACTTGCGGATATACAGCGCCGGGCTCCAGCTCATCATGCAGAAAAGGGCCATGGCGTAGAACGAAAAGCCCAGGTAATGACAGGTGAAGGTGGCATGGTGGCGGCCGAGGAAACGCAAGCCATCGCTCATCGCGACCTTCTTCGCCCGACCCTGCGCATCAACCTGCAGACCCTTGCGCGCCGGGTCGCGCACGGTGAGCCAGATCAACAGGCCGACCACGATACCGGGCAGGCCGACAATGAAGAACGCCAGTTGCCAGGCCTTCATCGCGCCGAGAAAGGCGACCTCGATGGTGTTCATGTCCTTGAGCATCGCGATCACATAGCCGCCCACCAGGAAGGCCAGGCCACCACCGACGAACGAACCGATCGAGTAGATGCCCACTGCGCGGCCGAGTTTCTCCTTGGGGAACATGTCGCTGAACATCGAGTAGGCCGAGGGCGACAGGGCCGCTTCGCCGACGCCGACGCCAATGCGGGCGAGGAACATGTGCAGGAAGTTCTTGCTCATACCGCAGGCTGCAGTCGCCAGGCTCCAGAACACCACGCCGACGGCGATGATCTTCGGTCGGGAGAAACGGTCGGCCAGATAAGCGATGGGCATGCCCATGAACGCATAGAACAACGAAAAGGCCAGCCCGTGCAGCAAGCTGAACTGGGTGTCGCTGATCTGCAGGTCGGCTTTGATCGGCTCGATCATCAACGCCAGGATCTGCCGATCCACAAATGAAAAGATGTAGGCGATCATGCACAAGCCGACCACGTACCACTCGTAAATGTAGGTTTTCTTCTTCTGCTGCTGCAGGACCGCGTTATCGACCTGGATATTCACTAGTGTTTGCTCCTCTTGGAATCCGCTCATGGGCGCAGCGCGCCGGGTGACGGTGCACAGCACACCGACTGGGAAGTTGCGGGGCAGATGTAAAGGACAAAGGGTTCGAACATGGTCAGGCCTCTTATTGTTATGGGGTCAATCCCTGGGTGGACTGGGCTTACCAGAACTTCCAGGTGTAGGTCGTGGCGACACGGAATTCGTTGTAGTCGTAGCCGTACTTCTGTTTCACGTCGATGTTGCGCAGGTCCAGCCCCAGGCCTTGCAGCGCCCCACTCTGCACCACGTAGCTGAGCCCCAGAAAGCGTTCGCTTTCCTGGTTGTCGCTCAGGTTGTTGCCACGGTCCCAGTTGGTACCCTTGATGTAGCGGGTGTAGAGCTTCAGCCCCGGCATGCCCATCCCGGCAAAGTCATAGCTGTAGCGCGCCCCCCAGGACTTTTCATCCGGGCGGACAAACCCCAGTGACGACCAGTGCACCAGGTAAGGTTGCGGGATAAAACCGTTCATCGTCGGGAACACGCTGTCACCGAGCATGCGCTGGTAACTGAGGCCAAACATGTGGGCGCCTTTGAGCAAGGTGAACAAGCCACCGTAGGAGCGGTTGTCGATCTCACCGTTCAAGGCATTGCCATCTTCATTGTTATTGAAGTAGCGCAAGTCGGTTTTAAGCTTGTAGCCATTACCCAAGTCAGCCATATGCATCAGGCCGAAATAGTGCTGCTGATAAATATCGTGCAATACGCCGTAGAAATAACTGGCTTGCAGGTTCTTGGTAATGTCGTAAGTTGCGCCGCCGAAGTCCAGGCCGTCACTGTCGAGATTATCGGTGGAGCCAAACTTGTACAGTTTCTCGTGGTTGGAAGATTCCCGTGTCACGGCAGACCAGAACCGGCCACCGGTCATCGTCAAACCATCGACTTCCCTGGACTCGACCACCGCCCCTTGATAGATCGTATCCAGTTGCCGACTGGTGTCATCGTACGCCACCGGTAGTTGTGGGCGAAGGTCGCCCACCTTCAACTCGGTCTTGCTGTAGCGCATCTTCAAGGTTGCACCGGCGCGACTGTAGTCATCGGCCGTCTGCTGGTCACGGACGCTGTACGGCAGCGAACCGTCATTGCCCGATGAATCCAGGCGCACTGCGCACTGCGCATCCACATCAAGACCGATCGCCAGGGCCGTGTCGGTGTAACCGGAAGTAAACTGCGCATCGAAACCCTGAGACCAACTATGCACTTCAGAAACCGGCGCATTGTTATTGGTGTAGTTACGGTGCAAGTAGAAGTTGCGCGTATCCACTTTCAAGTGACTGTCATCAATAACATCGGCATAGGCTGCCAATGGCGAACAGATCATTCCCAACACGCCGGCAATACCGAGCCCACGGCAAGATTGTTTTACCTGATACATCTAACTTCTCCACATCTGTATGTGCTGGGCACTGTATTTATAGGAGCAGATTCGAACTAAAAACTAAAAATGCCGGCAGCCGAACACCGAGCCTTCTTGCGCAGGAAGGTGGATTGCATCAGGGATATAAAGAACGATGGGTTCGAGCATTGTCAGGCCTATTGTTGTTATGGGGTAAAACGCCAGGCGGGCTCAATGGAACAGTCCGCCAAGACGACGCGCCTCTTGTCTACCCAAGGTAAGTCAGCAGGCGCCGCGCCGATATCGAGATGAACAGCATCCGTTGGGGGGAAATCTTCAATCCGGCTAAAGGTTTCCCTTAGTCGACTCAAAAGCGCAGGGCACACAGTGGGAGATGGCAAGCCTGAATTGCATAAGCCTTCCTTTAGCGAGGTCTTGTTGTTGGATGGGCCCTAAACTAGCGATTGCACTGCCTGCCAACCTCCCCGATTGCGCAGGCGATTCTCCAATTGCGCAGCCTGATGCAGACCGCCTGTGTACTGCAGCCTGCGAGCAATTTTGTTCGTTCTCCTCCCCTCCAGTGTCCCAGTATGCGAAGAAACTGTCCCGCCATGCCCATGACATCGCACCTTCGACACCTACTATTGGACCGGCATCTCTGCCCCTCTGGCAGGGACCCGCTACCTATACCGGATGTGCACACGCACGGATTGGAGACAACAATGACAACAGTCGCCGCAACCCAAGACGCTCCTTCAGCCCTCACCCCCTCGGCACCCGCAATTATCCGGTCGTCAGTGCGCCAGCATTCGATCAAGGTGCAGATTTGCTCCCCCGCCATCGGTGCCGAGCTCAGCAACGTCAACCTGGCCGACGCTGCCCAGGATCCCGAGCTGATCGCAGAAATCAGGGCGCTGTGGTTGAAGCACAAAGTGCTGTTCTTCCGCGACCAGGACATCACCCCCCTGGAGCAACAGCACTTCGCCGCACAATTCGGAGAACTGGAAGGCCATCCGCTGGCGCCGAGCCACCCGGAAGCGGACAAGCTGTTGATGCTGTACCGCAACCTTGACCCGAGCAAGCCCAAGACCTTTGTCGAAAAGGCCAGCCGCGAAAACCTCTGGCACACCGATGTCACTTTCAAGCCGGCGCCGCCTCGCGGCGCGATATTGCGCTGCGAACAGGGTCCTGAATCCGGCGGCGACACTCTGTTCTCCAACATGGTGATGGCTTACGAAAACCTGCCCGACACCATCAAGCAACGGATCGAAGGTCTGTTCGCAAAACACAGTGCCGAGCACTCCTTTGGTGCCCAGTTGCCCCGCGAAGAACGTCACGCGATGGCCCTGAAGACCCCCGCTGCTGAACACCCGGTTGTGCTTATTCATCCTGAAACAGGCGAAAAGGTGCTGTTCGTCAACTCCGCGTTCACGACCCACTTCTCGAATTTCTTCAACTTCGAGGATATCCGCTACGGCCAGGACTTCATGCCGGAGGCTCATCATTTGATGAACTACCTGACGTCTCAGGCCGCCATTCCGGAGTACCAGGTACGCCTGAAGTGGCGAACCAACACGATTGCGATGTGGGACAACCTGCAAGTCCAGCACTACGCGGTGGCTGACTATGGCAATGCACCCAGAAAGATGCTGCGCGCGACCCTCGCGGGTACCCCGCTCACCTGATCCGAACAGTCTCCCCAGAGCAACCGGGGCACCCGACCAGCAGTAATAGTCGGGCGGTCTTGGCCGCCGACGAATATTCGATCTGAACCGCATCATTGGAGAAATGACATGCTCTACGAACACGTCGACACCGCCGTCATCGATGGCGAATCGCTGCCGTGGATACCCTTTACGCCCTATGCGGAAAACGTCCTGCTGAAGTACTTCAAGCTTGACCCGATCCGCGGTGAATGGATCGTCATGATGAAGTCGCCGATCGACATGCAACTCCCCAAGCACCACCACACGGGTACGGTGATGGTCTACACGATCGAAGGCCAATGGAAATACAAGGAGCATGACTGGATCGCCGGCCCTGGCAGTGTCGTGTATGAGACTGCCGGATCGACTCACACACCGGAAGTCGTCAGCACGGGAAGCACAGACGGATATGTGCTCACGTTGGTTCAGGTTAATGGCGATCTCGCGTTCCTGGACGGCAACGACAATATCGTCGCACTGGAAAACTGGAAGACCGGGTTGCAACGCTATCTGGCTTATTGCGAGCAGCATGACATCGCGCCGAAAGACCTGACGGCCTTCAACTGAGAAACAGTCATTGTCGCGAAAGCGCGAATCGGGGCGAGCACACCAGGGCGCTCGCCCCCCATCGTTAGAACTGCTCGAGAAACGTCAGGAGCAATTCATTGACTTGATCGGCGCTTTCTTCCGCGGCGCTATGGCCCACGCCGGGTAGCAGCACTTTCTTCTGCAGTCCGGGTAGATAGGTGTCGAGTTGCTCGTAGAGACCGCGAATTTCGAGCGGCTCGAGCGAAGGGTCGGCGGCACCACCAATGAACAGGCTCGGCTGGCGTACCACTGCACCGTCGAGAAACGCGGTGATCTCCCAGTTCCGGTCGCGACAGCGGTAGTAGTTCAAGGCACCGGTAAACCCTGTGCGCGTGTATTCAGCGACGTAGTAGTCGAGCGCCCGCGCGCTCAGCCATGACGGGAACTCGCCCTTCGGCTCAGTGAACGCGTTGATAATGGGCTCGCCAGGCTCGACGAACAGGCGCCAGCGTTCAGCCCCGACAGCGCTGCCGGAGATCGAGTAGAAGACGCTGCGCAAGGTCTTGCGCGGATCGCAGGCCAACTCGCGGTCCGGCTTGTCGAGTTGCTGGAAATACAGGTGGTGATACACCCTGCCCTTCGCCATTGCCTGCAAACCTGTGGTTGGCTTGACCTTGCCGCGCGGTGGCACCGGCGTATTGAGCATCACCAGGCCACGGAACAGATCCGGCCGCAGCATGGCCGCCGCCTGGGCCACCCAGGCGCCCAGGTCGTGCCCGATGATCACCGCGGATGTTTCGCCCAGGGTCGCCATCAAGCCCACCATGTCGCCGACGGCCTGGCTCATGTCATAGGCTTCAATGGCATCGGGGCGATCGGTTTGGCCAAAACCCCGTTGATCAGGGACCACGACTCGATAACCGGCCTCGGCCAACGCCGCGATCTGTCGCCGCCACATGTACCAAAGGTAAGGAAAACCGTGCAGCAGGATGACGAGAGGACCTTGCCCCTCGTCGATGTAATGCATGCGAATGCCATTGAGTTCGGCAAAGCAGTGGTTGAATGCATCAGGGTCGTCGGCGTCCACCTGCGCCCTTGCCGCGAGCGGCTGACCGATACCTGTAGCGGTGCGCGTGTCCATTATCTACCTCCATCTTTGTTGTCGTTGTCGGCGTGAAGGTAGCCCTGGGCAGGTGTCCTGCACTAAGCTTCCCGGGACACAATCTGGTGAAACTGGGACACGAGGCCAAGCATGTATACCTTGACGCGAAGCGCCAGCCTTACCGACTTTGAGCTGGTTGCCCGTTCAGTGGGGCTCGATCCATTTCGCATGTTGCGCATGACCAGGCTACCGGCCAGTGTCCTCGATGATCCGAACATCATGATCAGCAGCGATTCGGTAGGCTGGCTGCTGGAGGAGTCAGCCCGCCTGTCCGGCCAGGAGGCCTTCGGACTGCTGCTCGCGGAAACCAGGCACCTTTCCAACTTTGGCATGCTCGCGCTGCTCATCCGCGAAGAGCCAACACTTCGCGCAGCGTTGCAATCGTGCTTTCGCTATACGCGCTTGCATAACGCCGGCGTGCAATTGTGGCTCGAGGATGCAGGCGACCTGACCCTGCTGCATGTGGGTGTGAACATGCAGGGCCATCGTGGCGTCTGGCGCCAGGCGATTGAACAGGCAACCGGTATAATGCTTCGCACGTTGAGCATCCTGAGCGGACATGCCTTCCGGCCGGTAAGGGTCAGTTTCACTCACGACCGACCTTCCAGCCTCGAAGTGCACCAGCGCGTGTTGGGTACCAATATCGAGTTTTCCCAGGAATTCAATGCCATCGTTTGCCGTCGGCGCGATCTGGACATACCTATTCCCACGGCCGACCCCGCGTTGCATCGCGAGGTGAAGCGATCGCTGGACATGCAGCTGGCCAACCTGCGCGACGAACCGGCGCAGCGGGTACGCCAGATCGTCAAGATGCTGCTGCCAAGCGGACTGTGCTCTGTCGATGGCGTGGCCCAGCATCTCGGGATGCACCGACGCACCCTCAACCGACACCTGGCGGCCGAGGGAGAGAGTGTCACGACGATCATCAACGCTGTACGCGCCGAACTCGCCGAAGAGTATCTGGCCAACAGCAAGCGCCGATTGTATGAGGTCGCCGAACTCCTGGGCTTTTCCTCTGCCGGTGACTTTTCACGCTGGTTCCGCAGCCGTTTTGGCAAGACACCCTCGGCTTGGGCCGTCTCCTACCGAGCGAGCAAGACGGCATCCGGCCCCCTGTCGCCTGAGTAAAAAAACAGATTCATGGGCGACTCAAGCCTGCTGGCCAGCCACATTGCCTGAGCGTCGCACACCCGACGTATCTGACCCCGCCATCCCTGCGCAGCGTCCCAATACGCGAAAATTATGTCCCGTAATGCTCATAGCATGACTCTCGTGCAACCTACTATGGGTCAGTGGCCCCTGCTCCGTTGATGGGGGCCACAACACCTGCCGGATACACGTAGACCGCCCAGGATCCTGGGTCCTTGATGGCTCCAGCGGTTCGTGAATTCGGGTCCAGCAACCAATTCGATGGTGATGCAAAAAATACGATCCTGGATCTGATCGCGCTACTTGCAGTCCTCCACCGGGATCGCCCCGGAAGCAGCGCAGACGTCATCAGACCAGCGCCTGATCGCGCAACACATTTTCAATGAAACGTCACCATCAGCCGAGGGAAGTCCTACAGATGCCCACGCTTGTTCGCGCTGCCGTTTTGACCAAATACCTGGAAGCTACCCAGGACCTGGGATTCGACCCGCTCGACGTCATGGCAGTCGCAGGCCTGAACAAGGCTCAGCTGCAAGACCCCGAATCCCGCATTCCCATCGATGCCGCCGTGCGTCTGCTGGAAGATTCGGCCATCGCCAGCGGTTGCCAGACCTTCGGCCTGAGCATGGCCGAGTCGCGCCAGTTTTCGGACTTCGGCGTGGTCAGCCTGCTGCTCAGCCATCAACGCACCCTGCGCGAAGCGCTGCAGGTGATGGTGCGCTACCGTCATCTGATGAACGACTCGCTGGCCATCTTCGTTGAAGAGTGCGGCAAGATGGTGATCATTCGTGAAGAGATGGTCACCGAGTCGCCGATGCCCAGTCGCCAGGCCACGGAGCTGGCCATCGGCGTGACGTTCGGTCTGTGCTCGGCCCTGCTCGGCTCGCACTGGCGCCCTTACAGCGTCAACTTCATGCACCAGCCGCCGGACAACCTGTACCTGCATCGACGCGTCTTCGGCTGCAACCTGGAATTCGGCAGCGAGTTCAATGGCATCGTTTGCCCTGTCGCCAGCCTCGACATGATCAACCTCAATGCCGACCCGACCATGGCCCGTCATGCCCGGAGCTACCTTGACTCGCTGCAAAGCCCCAAGAGCACCTCGACGCTGTTCGAAGTGCGCAAGGCCATCTACCTGCTGTTGCCCATGGGCCGCGCCACCATAGAGCAGATCGCCCAGTCCCAGGGCATGAACGTGCGCACCCTGCAACGTCGCCTCAAGGACCACGGCTGTGCCTTCAGCGACCTGATCAACGATGTGCGCCGTGCCTTGGTACTGCGTTATCTGGAAAACCCGAATCACTCGCTGAGCCACATTGCCGACATGTTCGGCTTCTCCATGGCGAGCTCCTTTACCCGCTGGTTCATCAACCAGTTCGGCATGCCGCCGGCGGTGTGGCGCAGCGCGCAGAAACAGTCCGCTGTCCCAATACGCGAAGAGTTTGTCCCGCAATGCCCATGACGTCGCTATCGAGCAATCTACCATGGGACCGCAATCGCTCTGCTGATCGGGCAAGAGCGTATGCCGGGCACGCGTACCCCCACTTACCGAACCCGCAAAGACTGGATCAACAATAAAAAACGCCACCGTGTATCAAGGCACGATTTCACCTGCCCCGCCCACGGTCCGGCGATAAAGCATCGAAACGGAGACGCCATGCGAGTCGAACAACTGACCTGTGCCATCGGCGCGGAACTGCACAACGTGAACCTGGGTGACGCAGTTCGCGATGATGGCTTGTTCAATGAAATTTACGCGGCACTATTGAAATACAAGGTGCTGTTCCTGCGCGACCAGGATCTGGACAAGCTCTCGCGCCGCGATCACGAAGCATTTGCCATGCGCCTCGGCCAGCTTGAAACCCATCCGATGCTCCCCAGCCATCCGCAAGCTCCCGGTCTCGTGCAAATCTACAAGACCCCGGAGAATCCGGCGGATCGCTACGAGAATGCGTGGCACTGCGATGCCACCTGGCGTGAATCGCCTCCGATGGGCGCTGTACTGCGTTGCATCGAATGCCCCCCGACCGGTGGCGACACCATGTGGGCCAACATGGTGCTGGCATATGACAACCTGCCCATAGATGTGAAGCAGGATATCGACAGCCTGATCGCCAACCACAGCTTCAATTCCTCCTTTGCCGCCGCCATGCCAAAGGAGAAGCGCCTGGCGATGAAGGCGCAATACCCGGATGCCGAGCATCCGGTGGTGCGTACCCATCCCGAAACGGGCGAGAAGGTGCTGTTCGTCAATGCCTACGCTACGCATTTCGTGAACTACCACAGCCAGGGACGTGTCCGTGTCGGCCAGGACTACAACCAAAAAGGCGTCGACCTGCTGAAGTACCTGATTAGCCAGGCCTACAACCCCGAGTACCAGGTCCGTTGGCGCTGGAAGAAAAACAGCGTGGCGATATGGGACAACCGCTGCACCCAGCACTATGCAGTGATGGACTATCCACCCTGCCATCGCAAGATGGAACGCGCGGCCATTATCGGCGATAAACCCTACTGACCAGTAAAACGGCCCAGGGCCCGGGGATGCTGCTGAGCGTCTCCTTTGGGTTGATTGCAGCCCTTTCCGACAGGCATCAATCGGCCAAAAGCTGCCTGTAACCCCAATACCTAGAGCGCATTGATTTGCCTTTTGGCACTGTCACCATCGCGCGCGTATGGGCGCTGTTTGCGCCTATCCCAGCGTCGCCATCCATGCTTGCCAAAATCCTCGGTTCTCAAGGACAGCTTTCCAAACATGCAAAACAGAGATAATGTAATACCTATTACATAATAAGTTGCGATCTCTACATGAAAAAATGGCTGACTTTGATTCTAGGCCTACCCACCGCGAATGCCACCGAACGCATGCGAGCTTGGCGTGCCTTGAAAGCTTCAGGTGCTGCGGTCTTGCGCGATGGCGCCTACCTGTTGCCTGACACCGGTTTCTGTCGTGAAGTGCTGGCGTCTGTAGAGCGTGACATCCTTGCCATCAATGGCACCGCGTTCGTCCTGCCCGTCGTCGATCCTGATGGTGAGCGCTTTGTCGAGTGGTTCGACCGTAGCGATGACTACGGCAAGCTTCGTGCGGAGATCGAAGAATGCCGTGGACAGCTGAATGCTGAAAATGCGCTGGCGACGACCAAACAAATTCGTAAGCTGCGCAAAGCCTACGATCAACTGGTAAGCATCGATTACTTCCCAGGCAAGCCGAAGCAGCAGATCGATTCGGCGTTGCAGGAGCTAGAGACGGCGGTCAGTAGAGCCCTGTCACCGGATGAGCCACACAGCAGTAACCAACCAATAGCGGCACTCAATCCTGGCGACTATCAGGGCCGTATCTGGGCAACACGTAAGCGTCCCTGGGTCGACCGGCTGGCGTGTGCCTGGTTAATTCGCCGCTTCATTGACCCCCATGCTCAGATCCTCTGGCTGAACACGCCACAGGACTGCCCGGTAGATGCACTGGGTTTTGACTTCGATGATGCGACCTTCAGTCATGTCGGCAACCGCGTGACCTTCGAAACCCTGCAAGCCAGTTTTGAACTTCAGGAGCCAGGCCTGAACCGGATTGCCGCATTGGTGCACTACCTCGATATCGGGGGCATTCAGCCGGTGGAGGCTGCTGGCATCGAACGTGTACTGGCTGGTCTGCGCGAAACCATTCCCCACGACGACCATCTGCTGGCTGCCGCGAGTGCCATCTTCGACGGCCTGCTCGCCGGGTTTGTAAAAGAGGAACAACCCAATGAATAAGGTTTTCGCACCGGTTGTAGAGGAATTGTCGAGGCCAAAGCCGATCAGTTTGCGTGAGGCTTTCTGGTTCTGGTTGAAGCTGGGTTTCATCAGCTTCGGCGGGCCAGCCGGACAGATCTCGATCATGCACCAGGAACTGGTGGAGCGTCGGCGCTGGATCTCCGAACGACGCTTTCTGCATGCCCTCAATTACTGCATGTTGCTGCCTGGGCCAGAGGCTCAACAATTGGCGACTTACATCGGTTGGCTGATGCATCGAACCTGGGGCGGAGTTATTGCCGGTGCTTTGTTTGTACTGCCCTCACTGTTTATCCTGATTGCTCTGTCGTGGATGTACATCGCCTTCGGCGAAGTGCCCGTTGTGGCCGGACTCTTCTATGGGATCAAGCCCGCCGTGACAGCTATCGTGGTGCAGGCGGCCCATCGAATCGGCTCTCGGGCGTTGAAGAATAATTGGCTGTGGGCAATAGCGGCGGCGTCATTTACCGCAATCTTCGCGTTCAATGTCCCATTCCCGCTGATCGTGTTGGGTGCAGCTTTGATCGGCTATGTCGGTGGACGCCTGGCGCCCGAGAAGTTCAGAGCTGGCGGCCATAGCGCCGCCAAAAAGTCTTATGGCCCGGCGTTGATCGATGACGACACGCCATCCCCTGAGCATGCCCGATTCAGTTGGTTAAAACTGGTGCCGCTCGCACTGATCGGCGCCGCACTGTGGGCGTTGCCAATGGGGATTTTGACCGCCCTCTTTGGCTGGGAAGGCACCTTGACACAGATGAGTTGGTTCTTTACCAAGGCCGCGTTGCTGACCTTTGGTGGGGCCTACGCTGTACTTCCATATGTCTACCAAGGCGCGGTCGGTCACTATGGCTGGCTAACGCCGACGCAGATGATCGACGGCCTGGCTCTAGGAGAAACCACACCGGGGCCACTGATCATGGTCGTGGCTTTCGTCGGTTTTGTCGGAGCCTATGTCTTGCAAGTATTCGGCGCCGATCAAGTATTTCTGGCGGGAGCTGTGGCCGCCGCCCTGGTGACCTGGTTCACCTTCCTGCCCTCGTTCCTGTTCATCCTTGCGGGTGGCCCGCTGGTAGAGTCGACCCACAACGAACTCAAATTCACCGCACCGCTCACCGCCATTACGGCGGCCGTCGTCGGTGTGATCCTTAACCTGGCGTGTTTCTTCGGCTATCACGTACTTTGGCCGAAAGGCTTCAGCGGCAGCCTCGACTGGCCCTCTGCACTGATCGCCATTGCAGCGGCGATTGCCTTGTTCCGCTTCAAGCGAGGCGTCATCCAGGTCCTGATGGCCTGCGCGCTCGTCGGTTTGGCAGTACATCTGCTGCGCTAGACCGTACGAGTGGATTAACAGTCTTTGGCGGGCACCGGGCTCGCCAGATCACCCAGCCTACCGAGCTAGGCAGGAGGTGTTCCATGAGGTGGATTACCCGTGAACGGCCCAAGATTGACCGCATCGCCTGTCCCTGGCTGATCGCTCGCTTTATCGATCCGCAGCCCGAGTTTTTATACGTGCCCAGTGGTGACGTGCTGCGTTTAGCGGCGGAGAAAGACGCTGCGCCCTACGACATTCCCGGCGTAGAACTGACTCATGAGGGCGAGCTGTGCAGCTTCGACGCTTTTCTGAAAAAGTACCAGCTCAGTGAGCCCGCTTTGCAGCAGTTGGCCAGGATCGTCCGTGGAGCTGATACCTCCCGCCTGGATCTGACTCCGCAATCGGCTGGGTTGTACGCCATCTCACTGGGACTGTCGCAGCGATACTCCGATGATCATGAAATGCTTGCGCATGGACTGATCCTGTACGACGCACTCTATGCATGGTGCAAGGAATGCCAAGGTGAATCGCATAACTGGCCTCCACAAATGTGAGAAAGCCAGCTTGCATCAAAGCCCAGCCTCAAGCTGGGCTTTTGCCGTTTAGTGGCAGTGGTAGTCGTTCGTTTTATGGTTGCGATGGCAACCTTTTGAATCAGTACCGCCGCTGTGCGCGAAGGCAGCAACGGACGTAATCGAAAGTAAAGCGGCGATCAAAATGGCAGACAGTTTCATCAGGGCTTGCTCCATGCTCATGTTTTTTACATCCGTGAGACCTCTCACGCTTCGCAGCGTATGGCTAATTGCCTTCACTGGACAAGTGACTTCCTTACTCTCTCCCTGACATTCGATGAACGGCTGAGCGCCTGTTTCTTGAGCTGTCCCTGCCTCTGGTTTAGGATGGCTTTATATCCCCCTAGGGGGGATACAAAACATCTATAAACGAGAAACTCGTCGCTCTCTTTTTCGAGTAAAGCTCGACAACCAGATGGGCGTTCGCCTCTTCATGTGAGATTTCTCATGCTGAAAATCCTGGCCAACCGAACCTACCGTCACCTCTTCCTGGCCCAGGTGATTGCACTTGTAGGGACTGGTCTTGCCACTGTCGCGCTAGGCCTACTGGCATTCGATCTTGCAGGCGCCCAAGCGGGCGCTGTCCTCGGTACAGCGTTGGCGATCAAAATGACGGCCTACATCGGCGTTGCGCCGATTGCAGCGGCTTTTGCAGAACGTCTACCCCGGCGAACAATGTTGGTCTCGCTGGATTTAGTAAGAGCCTTGGTCGCGTTGGCTCTGCCGTTCGTGACGGAGGTCTGGCAAATCCATGTGCTGATTTTCGTCCTTCAGTCGGCCTCGGCGGCGTTCACCCCGACGTTCCAGGCGACCATCCCTGACATCCTGCCGGATGAAGACGACTACACCCGCGCCTTATCGCTATCGCGTCTGGCCTACGATCTTGAAAGTGTCGCCAGCCCAATGCTCGCCGCCGCGTTGCTGACGGTGATCAGCTTCCACAACCTGTTCGCAGGCACTGTCATTGGTTTCCTTGCCTCAGCGGCCTTGGTCGGCACAGTGCTACTGCCAAAGGCGAAGAAAACACCACGACGCAGCATCTACGAACGAACCACCCGTGGCATGTGCATATTCCTGGCAACGCCCCGGCTGCGAGGGCTGCTGGCTCTGAATCTGACGGTTGCGGCCGCCAGCGCCATGGTTATCGTCAACACAGTCGTGCTGGTACAGTCGCGCTTCGCTCTACCGCAAAGTTCTACGGCATTGGCGCTGGCCGCGTTTGGAGGCGGCTCGATGATCGCGGCTTTGGTCTTGCCTCGGCTGTTGAAAGACATCAAAGACCGGACAGCCATGCTGTCTGGCGGAGGAATCCTGGTCGCAGGCTTGGCAATTGGCATCAACCTGACCACCTACAACTTCCTGTTGCCTCTGTGGATGGTACTCGGCGTGGGCTATTCCCTGGCCCAGACCCCGAGCGGTCGGCTGTTGCGTCGCTCGGCACATGCCGAAGATCGCCCGGCACTGTTTGCCGCCCAATTTGCACTGTCCCATGCCTGCTGGTTGATTACCTACCCGCTGGCGGGATGGCTGGGTGCCAACATCAGCCTCACGGCGTCGTTTGTTGGGCTCGCTGTCGTGGCAGGTTGCGCACTGGTGGTCAGTATCGTGATCTGGCGTCCTGCGCATGACCAAGAGTCGATCAAACACACCCATGAGAACCTGCCGGTCGATCACACTCACCTCGACGGGCAGGATGGTGTGGATCACGAACACCCGTACGTGATCGATGATCAGCATCGCCGATGGCCAGATAGACGACCGTAAGTCCCTAAGATTTGCCAAGGCTGGTTGGTCAGTCTTCAGACCAGAAACCGTAGCGCTTGTAGCGCGGGCATGGCAGACCTAGAGGTACTTGGTGATCTGCTTGAAGGCTTCCAGTGGTGCGCGCTCACCATTGTTCAACGCCGAGACGGTGTCCTCCAGGCAGTGATCGATGTGATCCTGAATGAGCGTGCGCTTGGCTTGGCACACCGCTTTTTCAACAGCATGCAGCTGCTGGGCGATGTCCACGCACTGACGCCCCTCTTCGATCATGGTGATGATGCCGCGTAAATGGCCGTCCGCCCGTTTGAGACGCTTGATGATCGCTTCGTGACTTTGGTGGGTGTGGGGATGGCTGTGTTCGTGCTCACTCATAATTTGAGTCTTCGCGATTCATGAATAACGCGAATCTTATCCCCCCATGGAGGATGCAAGCAATCCAGTATCCGTCTGCACATGGGTATTAATCTGGGCGATCAATTTCTGGCTACTGCGACAGGCAGCTATGGGTCTACTGTGCCCCCTCACGACAGGCAGCAATCGGCCAGTAGCAGACCTGAAAACCCTTGGGCGTGTGTGGACTCCATCTGGTACACAGACAGGTTTGCTAGCATCCGTTTTTTGTATATTTCTGAGCTACCAGCATGCTACGGATCGCCGCCTTTTCCCTCCTGCTCACAATGGCTTCTCAATCGGTTCTGGCCGAACAAGTTTTCCAGTGTGGTAAAGCCACAGTCACTATGAGTGTCGACACGACCCTGCCATTACGATCGACTGAAGGCGCTGACGTCATACTGCGTGTAGAACGAGGTCCGCGTTCGACACTCCTACGGTACAGCAACGTCGATTTCATTGGAGGCACGTGCGACACAGGCGCGAGCAGCGCCCCACGAATCGTCTACCAAGCCGTATGCAGCGGTAGCGGTTGTTTCGATTTATCAAACTGGGGTGTTATCGATCCAGAGAGCTTGCAGGCATTACTCGTGCCTGCGGATGACAGCCTGGAACCTGCCACCCGCCTGCTCGGCCATCAGCCGGCGCTCAAGGGCGCAAAGATGAATGTGAGCGACGAAGCACATCGACTGGGATTGCCGACACCGTAGTGGCCGTTCAGCATGTCCGCTATGGGTCCAGGCTGTGTGAAAACACACTTGATATGTTCAACTGGGATACGCGCCTGGCTCACGCCGGCGTTCTGAATTCGGCACACTCGCCCTTGCGCTGGCCCTGGCCGCACTCGAGGCGTCATCGCAGACTATTCTTGATCTGGGTAACCGACCGGTCGCACCGAAGGAGGTCGCTCGTTTATGCACTGTGTCCTTTTCGAAATCCGCCGCGGTTCGATCTGATGCATGAAGGCAAATCGATCCGCGCCGTCATCGAGTTCCGATGAACTACCGGTCTGGGGCACAGCCCCAGGCACCTTTGTCTGACACCCTGAAACGGAGACGCCAGCATGAGTACCTTGCAACTTCACCCTGCACTGGACAAGGGTATCCAACCCGCCGCCGCGAATTTCACAGGTGGCACCCTGCAATGCCTGTGTGCGACCGACAAGGTCGAGGTCAAGATCGACGCACAAACCCTGCATAACCACGCGTGCGGCTGCAGCAAATGCTGGAAACCACAAAACGCGACATTCGCCGTCATCGCCGTGGTGCCTCGAGATAAGGTCAGCGTCATTGCCCACGGCGAAAAACTGGCGATTGTCGACGAATCCGCCACCATCCAGCGCCACGCCTGCAAGCAGTGTCACGCCCATCTCTTTGGGCGCATCGAAAACAAGGACCATGCGTTTTATGGCCTGGACTTCGTCCACACCGAGCTTTCGCCACAGAGCGGATGGGCTGCGCCGGGATTCGCGGCGTTCGTGTCCTCCATCATCGAAACCGGCACACCGCCAACGCAAATGAAGGCTATCCGCGAGCGCCTGCGCTCGATGGGCCTGGAACCCTATGACTGCCTGTCCCCGGACTTGATGGACGCACTGGCGACTCATGTCGCCAAACAGAAAGGCCTGCTCCCCGCCGCCTGATTGATCGGTCGCCGCGGTTTCTTTTCCGGACCGCGGCTGCGATTCACCTTTGATGTTGTGCGCCCCCGCTTGCCCGCGAAAGCTGCGCCGCGGGCAGGCCAGGCGCCTGCAGGTGACGTGACGACCTGGATCAATACTCGGGTTGAAGCTATACCGAAAGGGTTCAGAGTGGGGATGGACCACACGCTCGATTAGCGACTGAGGAGAACTTCGCGGTGTCGAATCAGCTGGTCATACGCAACATGACCCGTCCCGAGCTGGACGAGCTCGTCGATTGGGCTGCCCGTGAGGGTTGGAATCCCGGCCTTCACGATGCCGAGCTGTTCTGGGCTACGGACCCTGCCGCCTTCATCGCAGCGTACCAGGGCGGCGAATTGATCGGCGGCGGTGCCATCACCTCCTACAATGGCGAATTCGGTTTCATGGGTTTTTTCATCGTCCGGCCTGAGTATCGCGGTCAAGGCCTGGGCAATACCCTCTGGCACGCACGCCGCGAGCGACTGCTCGCCCGCCTGCGCCCAGGCGCGAGCATCGGCATGGACGGCGTCTTCGCGATGCAGGACTACTACGCCAAGGGTGGTTTCGTCTTCTCCCATCGCAACATGCGTTTTCGTGCCAATCTCACCGAACGCCCGACGACCTCGCAGGTAGACGGCCAGGACATTGTCCCGTTGGCCACCTTCCCGTTCGATCAGGTTGTCGATTACGACCGCACCTGCTTCCCCGCCGCGCGCGCAAGCTTCCTGAGCGGGTGGATAGCCCAGGCCGATGCACTCGCCGTGGGTTGCCGGCGCGAGGGTCGGCTAAACGGCTATGGCGTGGTAAGGCGCTGCCGGAAAGGCTACAAGATCGGCCCCTTGTTCGCCGATGACGCCCTGGCAGCCAATGCCCTCTACGCGCGCCTGGCGGATTTTGCCGAGGGTGGCCCGCTGTTTCTCGATGCCCCGGAGAATAACCCCGCCGCGATGGCGCTCGTGCACCAACAGGGCATGATCGAGGTTTTCGGCTGCGCACGCATGTACCTCGGCCCTCCTCCGGCGATCGCGCACGAACGTGTGTTCGGCGTCACGACCTTCGAGCTGGGCTGATGTCCACTCGCGACCTCATCGGTTATGGCGGCTGCCCACCCCACCCGCGATGGCCCGGTGAGGCGCGCGTCGCGGTCCAGTTCGTACTCAACATCGAAGAGGGCGCGGAGTCATGCATCCTCAATGGCGATGCCCAGTCGGAGGCCTGGCTTCACGAGCTACCGGGCCGCCCGCCGCGTGTGGGGGAACCGGACTTGAGCGTCGAGGGCATGTACGAATACGGATCGCGCGCAGGTGTGTGGCGCATTCTTGAGCTGTTCAGCGCCCGGGGCCTGCCGCTGACCGCCTTCGCCGTCGGCCGGGCACTGGAACTCACCCCGGCGATTGGCCATGCGCTCTGCGCTGCCGGGCATGAGATTGCCGGGCATGGCTACCGTTGGCTGGACTATCGCGACATGCCTGAAGACCAGGAGCGGCGCCATATTCGCCTCACCCTCGACGTGATCGAGCAGATCTGCGGCAAACGCCCCGTGGGTTGGTACACAGGAAGGGTCAGCCAGAACACCCGCCGCCTGTTGCGTGAGGAAGGCGGGTTTCTCTATAGCTCGGACGCCTACAACGATGATCTGCCCTATTGGCTCCCAGGCACGCCCGCCCACCTGGTGATCCCTTACACACTGGTCAACAACGACGCCCGCTATCTGCTGCCCAATGGTTTCGCCTGCGGTGAAGACTTCTTCCAGCTGCTCAAGGATGCTTTTGACCTGCTGTGGCTGGAAGGCGCGCAACACCCGAAGATGATGAGCGTCGGCCTGCATGGGCGGATCAGTGGCCATCCTGGTCGTGCAATGGCGCTGGCGCGTTTTCTCGATTACGTGCAAGGCCACGACGCGGTGTGGATCTGCCGGCGCGAAGAGATTGCCAGGCACTGGATAGCCCAATTCCCCGCCTGAGTGGTGAGTGGTTCGGAACGGCCTGAGCCACGCGGGTGTATCAACATCACCCTCCAATCACTACCCCTTTCGAGTAACCCACCTTGGTAATAGGCCGCTACGGCCTGCATCACTAACCTGTCCTCTCCCGAACATCATGGTCCTGAAGCAGGCCAGGAGTGTCACATTGTGTCGTTACCGCTCGTCTTTGAACCTCGGAATCAGCACCTGTCTGTCGGCCTGGATAACCACCGCAGCAGCTGATGCCCCCACCGTGCATGTGTACAACTGGTACGACTACATCGGTCCGACCACCCTTCAGGATTTTAAGCGCGACACGGGTATTGAGCCTGTGTATGACACCTTCGACAGCGGCGAAGTACTGGAAGCCAAGCTGATGACCGGCCATAGCGGTTATGACGTGGTGGTGGCCAGTAACTTCATCCTCCCCGCCCTGATCAAGGCCGGAGCCTTGCAGAAGCTGGACCGCAGCCAACTGCCCAATCTGAAACACATCGACCCGGTGCTTTTGGAAAAGCTTCGCGCGAACGACCCTGACAACCTGTACGCCGTACCTTACCTATGGGGCACCGACGGGATCGGCTACAACGTTGAAAAGGTCCGCGCCGTCCTCGGTGAGCAGGCACCGGTGCACTCATGGGACCTGCTGTTCAAGGAGGAGAACCTGGCCAAACTCAGTCAATGTGGGGTGGGAATTTTGGACGCGCCCGCCGAGATCATGCCGATCGCCCTGCACTACCTTGGTCTTCCTCCCAACAGCAGCAACCCCGATGACTACAAAAAAGCCGAAGCGCTGATGCTGAAGCTGCGCCCGTACATCACCTATTTCAATTCGTCGAAGATCGGCAGCGACCTGGCCAATGGCGATATCTGTGTGGCCCTGACCTGGTCCGGCGCGGTGTTCGGTGCCAAGCAAGCCGCCAACGAAGCCGGAAAAGGCGTGAAAATCGAATACAGTATCCCCGTCGAAGGTGCACCGCTGTGGTCCGATAACCTGGTACTGGTGAAAGACGGCAGCCACCCGGAGCATGGGCTGGCCTTCATCAACTACATGCTGCGCCCGGAAGTGATTGCGCCTGCCACCGATCTGGCGCTCACCGCCAACGCCAACAAAAACGCGAACGCGCTGGTCTCGGCCGAGGTGCAAGACAACCCGAACATCTACCCCTCTGCGCAGGTGATAGCCACGCTGTTCACCCTGCAACCGCAGTCCCATGCGGTGGATCGTATCCGTACGCGCTCCTGGAGCAATATCAAGAACGGCAACTGAGCCGACATCAGCGAGTTATTTCTGGCCGCGACCGAAGTCTGTAGAAGAAGCCATCATCAATGTCTTGCTGGCTGCCGATACCACCAAGGGCAATCGGCACGCTGCCAGGGCTAAATGCCGCCACCTTGCTCTACACCTTGCGTCAGGCCGGTTGGCCGGGGCGGAAACCGCCATTCACGACGGGCAGCTATCGGCCATTACAGCCAGTCGGAAATGTCCACGAAACCATGGGCGATTCACTCTGGGGCACACAGGCATTCAGCTTCCCTCCACCCTCGGTTCCCGACTGGGAGCGCGGCGCTTACAAAGTTGCCATTATCATTTGTCGTCCATCTTTGTTGACGATTGTGGCCGGCGCTCAGTGCTCTCTTCGGCGTTGGGCGCTTCTGGAAAACTCCCTGGCGTGAACACATGGGTCTGCAAGTCGCTGGCATCGACTTCGGCGACACCATGAACCGAACGGGCCAGCCCAATGGCCTGTTCACACTGTCTATGAGTGTTGACGCGGCCGCTTAACCCCACTATGCCCGCATGGGTTTTGACATTGATATGCAGGCTAAGGGCCGGATCGGAAAATGCCAGGGCCGACTTCACCTTGGCGGTAATCCATGCATCGTGAACGGCCATTTCCAGACCATGAGAGTAATGCTGGAAAGAGTGAATTTTCATGGCTGAACCCTCTCTCGCGTAATCAGACGTACTGTCCATCCCATTTGCTGTGCCGCCCTCTGCCTTTCAGGTGAACGCTATGGATACCTGATTCGTTTTGGAGCGCTCACCACGCAAACATTGACAGAAATTAATTATAGTACGGCCGTTGCCTGCGGTCAGAGCGCTGTCCCCGTGAACGTCCGCCTTGGTCGCTCTGTGCCAGGCGCAACACCTACAGAGCACTTAGCAGACCACAATCGGTCGATTCTGTTGAAAAAGTCGGTCCGCCCAAACTGCCTGCTCATTGGCTGGTGAAAACGCCTTTTTTGCGCGCTGGTACGTGAAATCCGAGTCCGGAAGCCTCTGCCAAAAGTAAAGATTTCAATCTCGGGCGCGTACTTTTCTGATGCGCAAACCATGGCCGACTTTTTCAACAGAATCGGTCAATAGCAGCCGTTCAAACAGTACAACAGGCCCAACAGTCTCAGGATAAGGCTGAATGGGATATCTTGTTGAGCTGTCGATCCGTTCAAAATTCCAGGGAAGTCAATGCTGAGTTCACTTGTATCGAATGGTCAGTCACTAACGGCTGACCGATCGGAACTGATGGCGCCATGGTGGAGCTTTACGAAAACAGCCTTGGCCGCGACCGCCCTATCGTTGGTGCGTGATGGGCTGGTCGGATTGGATGACCCGATCCTTGACCAACCTTTCACGTTGCGCCAGCTATTGCGGCATGAGGCAGGCCTCGCTGACTATGGCGAACTTGCGGATTATCACGCCGCCGTCGCTAACAATGAGGCAGCTTGGTCGGCAGGTGAAATGATGCAACGCCTTGATGGTGCTCGGCTTCGATATAGCCCCGGAACCGGATGGCGTTACTCGAATGTAGGCTACTTTCTCATAGGCAGGCTTATTGAACGGGTAACTGATCTGGCGCTTGAAGAGGCAGTGAGTCGATGTGCACTGACGCCTTTGGGTCTGTCGAGCGTTCGCTTCGCTAAAACGCGAGCAGACTTACAAGATTCCCACCTTGGAAACACATCAAATTATGACCCCGCCTGGGTATATCACGGCTTGCTGATCGGCCCAATTTCGCAAGCAGCGCTATTCCTGGATCGACTTCTCGCCGGACACCTCCTCCCCCCAGGCTTGCTCCAGGAAATGCAGACAGCAAAAACATTGGGCGGCCCGATTCCAGGGCGCCCATGGATTACACCGGGATATGGCCTTGGTTTGATGCAGGGCTCGATTGAAGGTGGCTTTACCCTATGCGGACACACAGGCTGCGGGCCTGGCAGTGTCATTGCCGTTTACCGTATCTGCGATGGCAACGCATCAGCCTGTTGCGCTGGTTTTGAGACGGGCGCCAGTGAAGGCGCCGTCGAAGCCCGCGTCGTTCGAAGATTGATGCAAGCCTTACATGAGGGTGCTGAAGGCGCCTAAATCCAGTTAGGGCCTGCCTGATGCTTTTTCGAGTGTCCGCTTTGGAAGGCTGCCTTTCGCGAGGCAACAGTCGGCCACAAGCGGTCATTCAATCTTGATCGAATCAACGAATGGTTTGGCGAGGAGGTAGTGAAGTTCAAGCCCATTGAAACCGATGCGTAGCCTCAAACGGGCCGGCCTTCAAGATGAAATCTGTGAGTTTGCGATTTTGGATACTCATCGCAGATTCCTCCCGGTTCGATCAATCCGCATCCCTCGTTTCGTGCGCTGCCCAGCGCGGGGTGAACTTTGAAGCACAAGTCCTCAGCAGGCTCCCCCCTGAAGCAGCACCTTCTGTTCGGCCCTAGGTTCGGGATACTGGGCTACCTTTTTGTACGGCCTCCGTTTCGGCGTTTTGCACCGTGCTTTGAATATAGCCATACAACTCCACGCAGGCATCGGTATACGCTTTGAGTGCCCTATCGGCCGCTTCACGGGCGGCGGGTAAATCTTCGGGAGCGGCGACTTCGCGGGCCACCAATGCCTCATACCAAGCTGCTTCGGCTATCTGTACCGGGCGCAGGCCTGGCTTGAGGTGTTCGCTGTCGATCATCGGCATGGCGGGGTTCCTTTCAGTACGTTATTCGTAACGCAGTGGTACTCGCTTGGCCAAAGTCACGCAGAGCGTACCTCTGTCGACCAACCTGTCAGTTGTCGGGCCAGATACGGCACACTTTTAGCTGCGCAGTATCGATGTTCAGGCTGGCCCCGATCACTGCGCGTGCTTCGTCTAAAGACAATACAATCAGCGGGGCTCTCATCCACTTTTACCGGACTCGTCATAGCACTGCTCCAAGGGTCAACTCCATCGCCAGTACAACGGACAACGCCAGCGTCATCACCAATGCGATAAACAACAGGCCCAACTCAGCAAGTTGCTTGTAAAGGGGCATCGGCCGCTTGGTGATTCGAGCAATTGATCTATTAGTAGAAGCCATCACCCATCCTCACATTTGCGTGGAACTCGCACCACGGGCTTGACTTGGGCAGCAAGGCGATGGAACTGCTCGGTGGTGTCGCTCGTTTCATTTTTCACCCCTCGCGTCATGCCGAATCCGGCGAGCCCCGCCGTCTCCTTGATGTCCGGGACGACAGCTGTTGCGGGTACCAAGGGCGGTGCAACTAATGAGCCATTTCAAAAGGGCGAAGAAAAAATTCAAATGAATTAACAAGCTGCGTCTGAGAGGTTCAAGCGAGAGAAAGGGCGAGGGGAATATTCCTCAAATTTGGTGGTGAACGCCTGGCTGGGTGGGGTGTAGTACCCCATTCATGGCGAGAGTAGCGACCCTGTTTCACCGACCGCTTTTGGTAGGAACTGTTTGCCCTGAGGCGACGTGGATTTAACTGGTCGAGAAGGGCCGCTTCAGTCGGTTTCAGCCGATCGTAGAAGACAGAAATCGGCCAGCAGGAGTCATTGAAACAAGACCGCTCAGTGGGGGAGCCTACTTCTAATCAGAGGAAGTAAGCCCCCAAAGTACTCACAGCAACGAGCCAAACTAATACAACGATCACTGCAGAAAACCTGTTCACTGGCCGCTTAACATGGTTTTTCTCCCACTCACTCGCTTTGAGCTGACAGTCCTCGAGCACCTGCGCTGGCATCAGCCGTATAGCGAGCAGAATGCCAAGCGGCAAAATTATCACGTCGTCCAGGTATCCAAGCACAGGAATGAAATCAGGAATGAGGTCGATTGGACTCAGCGCATACGCCACAACAAAAACCGAAATCCATTTGGGTAACCAGGGTGTATGCGGATGCTGATAGCAAAACCAGAGAACCATGGTTTGCCGCTTTAGCTTTCTGGCCCAGCCACGTAAACGATCAAGTATGCGTTTCATGTCGTAATTTTCAGCACCTGAAGGAGCGTGCCTGCAAGAGTAGCGCCTTAGGTGATTGACTGCTCCGGGTCGATTGCAGCCCTTCCCGACAGGCAAGCGGTCATTCCTGACCTCTGGCGAGCGGCCTTACGATTGCACTGCACGGGTTGCTGGCCTGACACCTGTGCATGACGCCCTGCAACCAGGCATCACTCCCTGTTCAGCACATCGATGATAGGGCAAGCTGCCCCGCCGTCGCCTGCATCGCACTCCTGCACCAGTCCGCCCAGCACCTGCCGCATTGCGGCAAGGTCGGCCATCTTTTGCTCGATCAGGGCCAGCTTGTGCACGGCCAGTGCCCGAGTCTCGCGACAAGTGCAGGCCGCATCAAGTGTCAGCAATGTGCCCACCTCATCCAGCGTGAATCCCAGCGCCTGCGCCCTTTTGATGAAGCGCAGCCGTTTGACCTGCTCCGGTAGATAGCATCGATAACCGCTGAGCGGCTTTGGTGGCTCATCCAGCAAGCCACGTCGCTGGTAATAGCGAATAGTCTCGATGTTCACCCCGGCAGCTTCCGCCAACTTGCCGATACTCAGCCCTGTCGCCATCACACGCCCCTTGATTCTGTACCCGGGTACGGAGTGTAGAGTGACTCTAGATTAGATCGATTCAATGGAGAAAACGATGGCTCAGGCTCCAGCGGAAACCGTCAGGCTCGACGTTCAGAACATGACCTGTCCGGTCTGTCCGATCGCGGTCAAGAGTTCGCCGGAGCAGTTGTCCGGCGTGAGTATCGTCAAGGTCAATTTCGCCGAGAAAATGGCCATCGTCACCTATGCCCCCAATACAGCCGATCCTGAGGCGTTGACCAAGGCGACGACGAAGGCGGGTTATCCCTCCACCGTGCACAAGTGAGGCAACCATGAGCGCCGTCATCCTCGAATCCGTGTTGACCTGCCCGCATTGCGGCTTCGCCAAGCAGGAAGCCATGCCCACGGATGCCTGCCAGTTCTTCTACGAATGTGGCAGTTGCAAAACCCTGCTACGCCCGAACCCCGGTGACTGCTGTGTGTTCTGTTCGTTTGGCACGGTGAAGTGCCCGCCGATTCAGGAGCAGCGCGGATGCTGTGGTACGGCTTGACCTAAGTTTATTCGGTTTATCAGACGCCCCTAACGCGCCTCAAACCGTGGTTATGGGAGGTCAGTGTCATGTGGAATCACTCTCTGGTGCTCGTGGTGGTCTACCTGACTATCACCCTCAGCATCGGCTGGTTGTATACCATTGCGCTCCTGTATTGGCTTTGATCCAATTGGTGACGGTCGGTCAATCCGCATTTGATACCGTTTTCGACAGGTAGCTTTGTCCCGATCGCAGTCGTTGGGGGAGTGACTGCAAAGGGTTGTGGATTCAACCGGTCGACGGCCCCCCCTAGCCAGAAGTGGACACTCAGAAACTCAACTGCGCACCAGGTAGGCCCCTGAGGGAACCCGATATCGCAACTTCTTGCATTTGCCGGGTGCAGGCTGATGCCCCGGCGAACGATCAGGAAACCAGATTCGGCATTTCCCCCCCCCAACATCTAAGCATGATCTGTTGCTGCACTTGACGCAGGGTAGAAAACAGCCAGGAGCAGCCATCAAGCCAGCAAACCTCAAAGGGGCCGCGCACTGACGCAGTTAGCTATTTAAGCAGCGGCCCCTAGAACTTTTCCCTATTTATCGGTCTATGTGGATAGGCACATCCGCTCGCTAAGCGCGAACTCGCAGGCTCCCCCGCAGCCGGATGGCCACACGTCCAGAAATCAATCAGAGGTTGTCTTCGCTCATGAAATTCCATGACCCACGGATGGTGCTCTTCGGCCTGTTCGCGTTCGCGGCAGTGGGCTCGGCATCAGCCACACAGATGAAGACCCCAACCCCTGTTTTGGCACCTGAAGTCGCGGTAGTTCAGGTTCCGGTCCAGGCTGCCGGCAACCCTTGGCCGACCTTGGCCAGTATGGCCGGCAAGCAGCCAGGGCCGTTGCTTGCCCATGACGACCGATACTGGCATGACGACCGCTGGCACTCTCGTAGGGACGATTGGCGCCGGGACGACTGGCATAGAGATAACTGGCGCAGAGAGCAAGCCCGCCGAGAAGCCGAACGCCGCCGTGATTGGGAGCGCCACCAGGACCGGGCCATGCGGTACCGCTACGAGGACGATCGCCGCTACTATCGTCGCTAGTGCGACGCCCCGCAGGCTAAAAACGTCGACGAGATACGGGCGCCTCGCTTTCGCCCTCCTCGCCGACGTTGAAGGCAACATGCAAACGCCGCCCTCCTCGACGTGCCGATGACACCGAATCAGCCACCCCATGCGAATGCCCACGAAGCAGGCATACATGTTATGTTATATCTTACATAAACATGAGCTGTCAGTCGCCACTGGCAGAGCCATCCACTCCCTGCTTGCGACATTCGATGACAACGTCTACTCACATCCCACCCATCACAAGCTTGAACCAACGCCTGCTGTCCATTGATGCCCTGAGGGGATTGGTAATCCTCCTTATGCTGTTGGATCACGTGCGCGAAACGTTCTTTTTGCACCGTCAGTTAGCAGACCCGATGGACATTGAGTCCACCGAGCCGGCGCTATTTTTCAGCCGCACACTTGCTCATTTGTGTGCGCCGGTTTTCATACTGCTCACCGGACTTTCCGCTTACCTGTATGGCCAAAGGCACCAGGGCAAGGGCGATGTGTCAGCCTTTTTATTCAAGCGCGGTCTGTTCCTGGTACTGCTGGAGTTCACCCTGGTGAATTTCGCCTGGACCTTTCAGTTCCCGCCTACGGCCATCTACATGCAAGTGATCTGGGCCATTGGCATCTGCATGATTGCCCTGGCCGGACTGGTCTGGTTACCCAGGTCCATGCTGTGCTGCCTGGGTCTGGTGATCGTGGCCGGGCACAACCTGCTGGATAATGTGCACTTCGCGACGGGTTCGCCCATGCATATACCTTGGGCGATTCTGCATGATCGCGGCTGGATCGAATTCTCCGACAGCTTGCGTCTGCGCACCTCGTATCCTGTACTGCCGTGGATCGGTGTGATCGCCCTTGGATACAGTATCGGCCCCTGGTTTGCTGGCCAGGTTTTGGCCGCGCAGCGTCAACGTAATCTGCTGCTTGCAGGGGCCGGGACATTGATCGGATTTATCGCACTGCGAGCGGTCAATGGTTATGGCGAGGCGCATTGGGTCGCCCATGAAGGCATCACGCAAACCCTCATGAGCTTCTTCAACATTACAAAATACCCACCCTCCCTGCTGTTCCTTTCGCTGACGCTGGGCATGGGCCTGTTACTGCTTCGTGCCCTGGAACGGGCCCGACAACGCAAGTGGGTCAATGCATTGGCAGTCTTTGGCGCGGCGCCGATGTTCTTCTACTTGCTCCACCTTTACGTACTCAAGGCACTGTATCTGGTCAGCGTGGCGTTGTTCGGATTGAACCAGGGAGTTTTTTTCGGTTTCGACAGCATTTTGGCTGTGTGGCTGACGGCGGTGCTCTTGGCTTTATCCCTGTATTTACCCGTGCGCTGGTTCGCGGCATTGAAGGCACGCCGTCGCGATATCAGATGGCTCAAATACTTCTGATCAGGACAATTGCTCAATAAAGGGGCCCCTGGAGAGTCCCTTTTTTTCAAGATGTCCCGTCCTGAAAAGCTTTATCAAAGCGGAATGAGGCGCCGTAAGCAGAATCCGGTAAATGGTTAGCGCCATCGTCCCGTAACCGCGAACGGAAAGTACCGCTCTGTGGCTGGGTACGATACAAACCACGTTTTTGCAGTTCAGGAATGACCAACTCAACGAAGTCCTCAAGACTGCCAGGGCTGATCAACGGGTTGAGCATGTAGCCGCTGGTGCCAGAAATACGGGCGTGCTCTTCGATGCGATCGGCCACTTGTTGCGGGGTTCCCACCAGAATCAGATCACTGCCCCGAGTGACGTTGGCAAAGCGCTGTTTGACATCGCCGGCGGTCAGGGGCTTGCCACTGCCATCGGGACGCATCACATAAGAAGTCATGCCTTCGGTGTGAGTGGACAACGCGTCGCTGTCCGCGTAGCGGCTGATGTCGATACCGGTATCACCGGCATAACTCACCAGTTGCGCCTGCAAGTGATAGTTGCTTTGTAGTTCGTCATATTTGCGTTGGGCTTCGATCTCGGTCCTGGCCGTGACGATGCGCAGTACCGTCAATGATTTAACATCTTCAGCGTGACGCCCCCGTGCCCTGGCCTGCGTCCATATATCTTCCAGTCCCTGGCGAATTTCCAGTGGGTTGGACTTGGCGATGAAAATCAGTTCGGCGTGCTTGGCCGCAAACTCACGACCACGGCCTGACCAACCGGCCTGGATCAGCAAGGGTGTGCGTTGCGGTGACGGGGACGTCAAATGCGGCCCGGCCACCCGATAATGCTCGCCAACATGATTGATCGGTCGCACGCGATCGCCCTTGGCATAGACCTGGCGAGACTTGTCGGCCACCACGGCATCGTTTGCCCAGCTGCCTTCCCAGAGTTTGTAGACCACATCGAGAAATTCTTCGGCGCGTTCATAGCGATCATCGTGCTTGATCATCTGCTCCAGGCCGAAGTTGCGGGCGGCGCTGGTCAGGTAGGAGGTGACGATGTTCCACCCGACCCGGCCATTGGTCAGGTGATCCAACGTGCTGAAGCGCCGGGCATGGGTGAAAGGATGCTCGTAACTGGTGGTCACTGTGACACCGAAGGCGAGGTTTTCCGTCACGGCGGCCAATGCCGGGATGATCATCAACGGATCGTTGGCCGGTGCTTCCACCGCCCACTTCATGGCCGCGTCGGCATTGCCGCCGAACACATCGTAGAAGCCCAGCACATCACCAAAAAACAGCATGTCGAGATGAGCCTGGTCGGCGATGCGTGCCAGGTTCGACCAGTAGCCCAGCGAGTTGATGGTCAGTCGCTCGTCTGCCGGATGCGTCCAGAGGCTTGGTGCGCCGCCACAGCCAACACTGGCTTGCTCGTATAACGCAAACAACAGAGGTTTTGGATCGGACATCGTAGTACCTGTAAAAAGTCATTAAACGGGCGGGTCAGTGCTGATGCTTGAAGCCCTTGCCGTAGTGGCGTTCAAGACGGTTCTGTATCAACTCCAGTCCAATGGACAGGAGCCAATAGATAACGGCCGCGGTGGTGAGCATTTCGATGTAGCGGTAGGACGAGCGACCGTACGACTGCGCCAGGAACATCACTTCCCAGACGCCCATCACCGATATCAACGAGGAGTCCTTGAGCATTGAAATGAACTGACTGGTTGTCGGGGGAATGATCGTGCGCATGGCTTGCGGCAGGACGATGTGCAGAAACGTTGCCGCAGGCCTCAAACCCAGAGCCATCGCCGCTTCGCGCTGTCCGGGTGCTACAGCCATGATGCCGGCACGAAAAATCTCGCTGAGGTAGGCACCGTAATTGAGCGACAGCGCAATGATCCCCGCGCTGATGGCGCCAGGAACAACACCCAACTGCGGCAGACCCAGGTAGATCAGCAGGATCTGGATCAGCAGCGGAGTACCGCGAAAAAAAGACGCATAGAAACTGGCAATGCCGAAAGCCACTGCACTGCGAGACAGGCGCGCCAACGCCGTCACGAAGCCAAGGAGCAACGAAAGCCAGATCGAGCAGAAGCACAAAAACAGCGTCAGCGCGGCGCCCTGCAAGAAACCGTCAGGCCCCAAATGCAGGCCGACCAGGTTGGGCAACTTCTGCACAATGATCGAGAACTTCAGATCGAAGCTCATGAAAAACATGACGCACAGGCCGAACAGCACTGCCCAGGTCAAATACAGGCGAGTGCGAAAACCCAGTAGCGGGCTGAAACGACGCGTCTGGGTTTCGGGGGCGACAGCCGCCTTGGCCGGGTGTGGATTGAGGGCTGTCATTGGCTGATATCGGCACCGATCCACTTCTGTGAAATCTTGCTTAATGTGCCGTCGGCCTTGAGCTGGGTGACGACCTCAGTGACTTTGGCATTCCATTGCGGATCGCCCTTTTCGATCGCTACCACGTTGGGCTCTGCATACAGCGTGTCGCCGGCAATTTTGAAGCGAGGATCCTGGGCGATGCGTTCGCGAGCGGTGATGAGGTTGGTGACCATGGCATCCAGGCGCACGCCCGTGCCCAAGGCCAGATCCTGGAAGGCTACCGTTTCGTTGTCGTAGGGCGCGACCTGGACGCTTTCGAATGGATAACTCAACGGCTTGTCCTCGGCGCCCTCGATCACCAGATCCTTGTTCAAATAGGCTTCATAGGTCGACGCGCTGATCACACCGACTTTTTTACCTGACAGATCCTTGCCTGTGACAATGTCCTTGTCTTTGGCATTCACCACGATCACGGCCGGGGACTGGTAATACTCCACCGGGAAGTCGAACACTTCGGCCCGTGCCTTGCTCGGGGTCATCGAGCAGACGCAGATGTCATATCGTCCGTTCCAGTGTCCGGCAGCGATGACATCCCAGGACGGTGTCTGCAGCTTCAACTTGACCCCTAGCCGTTGCGCAACGGCCTTGGCGACATCCACGTCAAACCCGTCCAGTTGGTTCTGTTCATTGAGAAAGGAGAATGGCGGATAGCTTTCCATCAGAACGCCGGTCAGCTCCCCGCTGCTGGTTACGCGATCCAGAGTGGCGCCCGCGAAAGCCGTCGAGCATGTAGCGAGTAATGCCAAGCCAAAAGGTAAAAGCGCCTTAGTGTTCACAGACAAGTGCTCCAATCGATTCAAAATGCTGAATAGATTAAAACGCACTATTAAAATACTTTGTACTTCATTTATGGAATATAAGACTGCGTTCAAGCTATATTGGATCCAGCGGTCCAGGCGCTTGCACCGCTGACGCTTGGTGGCAAGCAACACCCCGACCGATCCGTTCGGGGCGTTGCTCTTTCTTCATCGATAGCAATCGAGCAGGCGTGCGGCGACTTCCTTCAACTGCTCGTCCGCCAGACGATTGATCCCGGCAGCACGTTTGCGCCCGCCCCCCGTTGGAAACTGCCGGCAGAAGGCATCCGCTGCCAGTCCGGCCTCTTCCGGTACCCGCAGGCTGAACGCCCAGTCACCGTCCGCCCTGGCGCTGAGCAAGCCGATCGCCTTGCGCGGCGCACCGGCCGCCAGTTGGTTGGCCAACACGCCACTGACCCGCCGCGCCCAGGGTTGCGCGGGCAGGCGATAAAGCTGCGCGCCCCGGCCCTCGTGCCAGGGTTCAAGGCCTGCGGCTGCAGCCATGTCGGCGGCGTGGCCGATGCGCAGGGTGGTGAAGCTTGCGCTGTGGCGGATGAAATCCAGCGGGTCGTGGTAAGGCAGCAGCTCGGCGGCCAGCGCCAGCGGCTCGAAGTGCAGGTCCGACAGGCTGTCGCCATAGGCGTTGTAGTTGAGCAGCAGGCCTAACTCCTCCAGGGCCTTCACTTCATCGTTGTCCAGTCCATGCTGCGCCGCCAGCGTCCGTGCCGGCCCGGCCAGGCCGTCACCAAAGGCGGCGGCCAGCGCCCAGCGGTGATGACGCCCGTCCAGATAGGTGTTGACCAGCAGGCTGGTGCACACCTGGGCGGCAGTGTCGATGAAAGACTCGAATGCCGGGTGCCGCGGCAGTTCGCCGGCAAAGTGGTGGTCGAAGTAGCGTACCCGGGCGCCGGCGTCGAGCAGGCGCCGGGTGGCCTCGCGGTTCTGCTCGTGGGCCACGTCCAGCACCGTGACCCGCTCGCCGGGCCCGGCCTGGACCCGGCGCAACAACTCGATGTCGCGCTTGACCCCGCTGACCAGGCGTACCTGCGGACTCAGTTCGCCCGCCAGGCGCAACTGCTGCAGGGCGCAGAGACCGTCGGCATCGCCGTTGAAGGCGCAGTGATCGATTGTGTTCATCTGCCCTGCTCCTCAGTACATGACTTCGCCGCCGTTGGCATCGAGTTGCGCGCCATTGATCGCACTGGCGTAGTCCGAAGCCAGAAACAACGCAGCGCGTGCGCACTCCTCGTCGCTGCGCATGCGCCCGCCAGGGATGCCGGCACTGAACTCGGCGCGCACCTGTTCTTCGCTGACTCCCCGGGCGGCAGCCGTCTGGCGTACCAGGGCCTGCACCGGCTCGCCCCACATCCAGCCACAGGCCAGAGCGTTGACCCGCAAACCGTGGGCCGCCTGCTCGCTGGCCAGGTAGCGCACGCTGGCCGCCAGGGCGCTTTTCGACGCGGCATAGGCCGCCCCACCCTGATACGGCTTGCGCACCCCCAGGGTGTTGATCATCACGATCGCCCCCGCGCCCTGCGCGCGCATGGGCGCCAGCACCGCGCGGCTCATGTTCAGCGAGCCAAGCAGGTTGACCTCCAGCGCCTCGCGCAGCGGGTCGTTGTCCGCCTCGTCCACCGCCTGGAAACCGCCATGGGAAAAGGCGCTGTTGATCAGCGCATCGATACGGCCGAATTGCTCGAGGGTGGCTTCGGCGAAACGATTGCAGGCCTGCACATCGGTGATGTCGGTGGCCACGCACAGCACTTGGCAATGCCCGGCGACCGCCTTGATGCGCTGTTGCGCCTCAAGCAGGCGGCCCATGTCGCGGGCGCCGATGGCCACGGCCCGCGCCCCTTCGCGCGCGGCCTCCAGGGCCAGTTTGATACCCAGCCCGGGGCCGACGCCCGAGACCATCACGACTTTGTCTTTAAGCAGCATGGGATGAATCCTCTTATTGTTTTGGGACAGGCTCAGGCTTGCAGATGCCGGGCGCGGTACTCGGCGTAGTCACGTTGCAGCAGCGCGTCGCTGAGGCCGAACTGGTCAGGGCTGTAGTGATGGGCAGCGCGTTTTTCCCGGCCGTTGGCGGACAACCATTTGCCCATCGCTGCCTGAACCTCTGGCGTGCATTCAAGGCCGGCGAAGCGATAGATGCGCTCGACCACGGCCTGGGGCGCGGCCAGGGTGTCTTCGAACTGCACATCGAGAAAGCGTTCGGCCGGCATGCCCTCGCGCACCGCCATGGCATGGCGCAAGGCCCGCGCCATGCGCCGGTTCCACTGCTCGCCGACGGCTTCGGCATCGGCCTGGTCGCTGTACAGCTGCCACAGGGTATGGATGAAGCTGGCCAGCGAGGGAATGGTCCTGGCCGGTTCGCGATGGGTGAGCACCACCTGCGCCCCGGGGAACACGTCGAACAACAGCTCCAGGGTATGCAGGTGCTGCGGGCTCTTGAGCAACCAGCGCCGGCCGGGGGCGATGCCACGGCGTGCCTGCTGCCATTGCAGGAACTGCAGGCAGCGCTTGAGGTAACGGTAGACCTGGGTCTGGTCCTGCCGGTCGAGCCAGGCGGTGTAGCTGGGGACGTTGACGTAGGAGTCCATGGCGCAGAGGAACGAGTGCTCCATCAACATGAACTCTTCGTCGGGCTGCTCGGCGTCCAGTGGGTGGATGGCCAGCAGCTGCGGAAGAAACTCGATCATCGCCGTCACTTCGGCGCGCGCCCGGCCGAGGCGCTGCAACGGCTGCTCCAGGGTCTCCCCACTCAGGGGCGCCGGGTAGCGGGTTTCCCACCACTGCGCCTTGCTGAATTGCGGGTCCACCGCCAGGGTGCGTTGCAGCAGCGTGGTGCCGGTGCGCGGCAGGCCGACGATCACCAACGGGTCGTTGATTTGCAGTTCGAGGATTTCCGGGTGACGCCGACAGTGATCCTCGATGATCAGGCGGTTGACCAGTTGCGCCAGCAGTTTTTCACGCAACAGTCCGCGCCCCGACAGTGATAGCCGCGCTTCTTTCTCCAGGGCGGCGGCCAGCACCACCAGGCCCTGGCGAAAATCGCCGGGACCGAAATCGTCGAGGCCGCCGGCACGTGCGCAGGCTTCAGCCAGCAAGGTATCCAGGGCGAAGTCATCGGCACTCATCGCACAAGCTCCTTCAGATCATTGAGTTTGACCACGCGTGTCGTTGGCTGCACCGGTTGCTTTGCTCCCACCCATCGCAGGCAGAGGGTGCCATGCGGATGGCTGGCAGTTTCCAGCCAGTTCGCCAGACCCGGGTCACGGTGGCTGAGGACCATGCGCAGGCTGCCGTCCGCCGCAAGCTGCGCCGAATGCTTGTTCAGGCAGATGCGGTGGTAGCGGTAGTCGAGCGACTCCATCCAGTAGTTGTTGATCTGCACATTCCAGAAATCGCAGTCGGGCACCTGATCGACCTCGATCAGCAATGCCTCGTCATCAGCCAGAGCCCAGTAAGAGTGGTAATAGAAAATGTTCGGGTCGCCCCCCACCGACTGGCACAGTGCCTGGTCGGCGGCGGGCAGTTGATTGGTGTGCTTCTGATAACCCTGAGCCCAGTCGGCGAATAACCGCGCGGTGTTCTCGACGAAACTTCCCACCCGCTGCAGGCTTTGTTGCAAGCGCGGCGCATCCAGCGGTTCGGGTGTCTGACGGGCATTCAGGCGTTCAATGCGCAGTTGTGCCGGCTGCTCGCTGCTACGGTCCAGAAAGGTTTGGCGGACAATCAGGGCATTGCTCTGTGGTTCGAGCCGCAGCCAGTTACCGATGCCAGGCCGGTGCTGGCTGAGGATGATTTCGAAGTTGCCTTCGGCATCCGACTGCAACATTCCTGCATCGAGAAAGCCGGTCTGGATCATCTTGCCATCCGTCTCATAGCCCCCCTTCTGGGAACCGAAACTGAGGTAGGCAACACTGCCGCGCTGGCCGCTGACCCGGTACTCGTGCGCGCCGTTGAGGCGCGCATAGCTATACAAGTTATCGGGGTTGTCGGCGCCAATTTTCGCGGTTTCATGGGATGGGGTGATGAAGCCCGGGAAGTCCGGATCAGCAAATTCCAGGTGCATTTCCAGCGCAATGCGCAGCAAACGCGTGAGATAGCGAAATCCTTCGGCGCGGGTCTGCACGTCGGCCGGAGCCTCGGCGCGCAATATTTGCTCGCCGCTACGCCGCAGTTGCTCACAGAAGAGGTTCCAGCTTTCGCCGCTGACTACCTCCTGATCGATCCTGTCTGTAACCATGTCGGTCTCCTCTGTTGGCGGAAAGTCCGCCGCTGCCAGTGACCTTAGGGAGCACCAGCGTGCCGATTCTTCGTCCAAGCGGACTAAATCGCCTGCTAGTCCGCACGGACGAGGAGCCATCCACCAAGAGTGGCGAGGATCGCGCCTGAGCCCATGGCTTACTTCCCGCCGCAGTTCGCGGCGCGGAATCATCCTCAGAGGAGTTACCCATGACCGCAGAGAAAAATCTGGTCCGTTCAGTGACCGTGGACATCGCCACACCGGCGGAATTTGTCTGGTCGGTACTGATCGACCTGGTGCGTTATCCGCAGTGGAACCCCTACACGGTCAAGGTCGAGTCGAGCTTGCAATTGGGCGAACCGGTCAACCTGTTCCTGACCAATCCGGGGCGGCCAGGCGAACTGCTGCACGTGATCGAGTACCTGGCGGACTGCGAGCCTCACCGGTTACTCGCCTGGGAGATGTATGCCAACGCCGGCAATCCCGACGCTGCCCGTCGCGAGCAGCACATCGAGCACACCGGCGCGGCCAGTTGCCGCTACCACACCACCGACCAGTTCCTCGGCGCCACCGCCGACCAGGTCATGACCGATCATGGCGCTTGGGTCAAGCAAGGGTTCGATGCCGTTGCCCACGCCCTCAAGATCCGAGCCGAGACGCTGTACGCGTCCGTCGCGTGACCTTCAACCGCCGGTGCCTCTTCGTCCGAGCAGACGAAGAGGCACCGGCGGTGCTTTACCTACCGTGGTGTTCAGCCGGCGCCAATCCCGGCAGAACACGAGGAGGTATCCGATGTTGACTCATCTGCAATGGCTGGAAGCGGAAAGCATCCAGATCATCCGCGAAGTGGTGGCCGAGTGTGAAAACCCGGTGATGCTCTACTCCATCGGCAAGGACAGCGCGGTCATGCTGCACCTGGCGATGAAGGCCTTCGCCCCGGGCAAGCCGCCCTTCCCCCTGCTGCACGTGGACACCACCTGGAAGTTTCGCGAAATGATCGCCTTTCGCGACCAGACCGCCGAACGCCTGGGCCTGGAACTGCTGGTGCATATAAACCCGGAAGGCGTGGAAAAGGCCATCGATCCCTTCATCCACGGCTCGGCCGTGCACACCGATGTGTGGAAGACCCAGGGCCTGAAGCAGGCCCTGGACCACTACGGTTTCGATGCAGCTTTCGGCGGTGCCCGCCGCGACGAAGAAAAGTCGCGGGCCAAGGAGCGGGTGTTTTCCCTGCGCTCCGAGCAGCACCGCTGGGACCCCAAGCAGCAGCGCCCGGAACTCTGGCGCCTGTACAACACCCGCAAGCGCAAGGGCGAAAGCCTGCGGGTATTCCCGCTGTCGAACTGGACCGAGCTGGATATCTGGCAATACATCTACCTGGAACAGATCCCCATCGTGCCCTTGTATTTCGCCAAGGAGCGCCCGGTGGTGCGCCGTGACGGCACGCTGATCATGGTCGATGACGAACGCCTGCCGCTGCGGCCCGGAGAAACCCCGGAACTGCGCAAGGTGCGCTTCCGCACCCTGGGCTGCTATCCGCTGACCGGCGCCATCGACAGTGACGCCGACAACCTGCCGGCGATCATCAGCGAGATGCTGGTCAGCCGCACCTCGGAACGCCAGGGCCGGCTGATCGACAGCGATTCGGCCGGGTCCATGGAGAAGAAGAAACAAGAGGGGTATTTCTGATGAACGCGATCACCGATGCACGCAATGGCGACCTGACGCCCTACCTGCAACAACAGCAGAACAAGCAGCTACTGCGCTTCATCACCTGTGGCAGTGTCGACGACGGCAAGAGCACCCTGATCGGCCGCCTGCTGTATGAATCCAAGGTGCTGTTCGAAGACCAGCTTGGCCAGCTCGAGGCCGACTCGAAAAAACTTGGCACCCAGGGCGACGAACTGGATTTCGCCCTGCTGGTCGACGGCCTGAGCGCCGAGCGCGAGCAAGGCATCACCATCGATGTGGCTTACCGCTTTTTTGCCACTGACAAGCGCAAGTTCATCGTCGCCGACACCCCCGGCCACGAACAGTACACCCGCAACATGGTCACCGGCGCGTCCACCGCCGACCTGGCGGTGATCCTCATCGACGCCCGCCAAGGCTTGCTGACCCAGACCCGCCGACACAGTTACCTGGTGTCGCTGCTGGGCATTCGCAAGGTCGTTGTCGCCATCAACAAGCTGGACCTGGTGGGTTTTTCACAAGCGGTGTTCGAACGCATTGAAACCGAGTATCGCGCCTTCGCTGCGCAGATCGGCCTGCATGATATCCAGTGCATCCCGCTCTCTGCGCTACGTGGCGACAACATGCTCGAAGCCAGTGCGAACACCCCCTGGTATCAGGGGCCGACCCTGCTCCAGCATCTGGAGAACGTCCCTCTGGAGCAGGCTCGACAAGTCGAGGCAGCGTTCCGCCTGCCCGTACAGTGGGTAAACCGTCCCAATCTGGATTTTCGTGGCTACTGCGGCAACGTCGTGGCCGGCAGCGTGCGCGTCGGCGAGCGCATCCGCGTGCTGCCCTCGGGCCAGCTGAGCGAGATCACCGGCATCCTTGGCAGCGCCGGGGAACAGCAGCAAGCCCTGTGCGGCCAGGCCGTGACCCTGACCCTCAAGGACGAGATCGACATCAGCCGCGGCGACGTGATCGCCCTGGCCGACGCCCCACCGGCAGTGGCCGACCAGTTCGAAGCGACCCTGGTGTGGATGGACGAACAGCCCCTGTTGCCGGGCCGCCCGTACCTGATGAAGATCGGTTGCCGCACCGTCGGCATGAGCTGCGCCAACCTCAAGCACCGGGTCGATGTGAACAGCCTCGAGCACCTGGCGGCCAAGACCCTGGAGCTGAATGGCATTGGCGTGTGCAACCTGCACCTGGACCGGCCGATCGCCTTCGATGCCTATGCCGACAACCGCGATACCGGGGGCTTCATCGTCATCGACCGCCTGAGCAATCGCACGGTCGGCGCCGGCATGCTGCACTTCGCCTTGCGCCGTGCGCAGAACGTGCACTGGCAGGCCATCGACGTCAACCGCGAAGCCCACGCCGCGCTCAAGGGCCAGTCGCCACGGGTGTTGTGGTTTACCGGTTTGTCCGGCGCGGGCAAGTCGACCATCGCCAACCTGGTCGAGCGCAAGCTGCATGCCCTGGGCCGCCACACTTATCTGCTCGACGGCGACAACGTGCGCCATGGCCTGAACCGCGACCTGGGCTTTACCGAAGCCGACCGGGTGGAAAACATCCGCCGGGTCTCGGAGGTAGCCAGGCTGATGCTCGATGCCGGGCTGATCACCCTGGTCTCGTTCATCTCGCCGTTCCGTGCCGAGCGTGACATGGCCCGCAGCCTGGCCGGCGACGGCAACTTCCTCGAGATCTTCATCGATGCGCCGCTGGCCCTGGCCGAGCAGCGCGACCCCAAGGGCCTGTACCTCAAGGCCCGGCGCGGTGAGCTGAAGAACTTCACCGGCATCGACTCGCCCTACGAGCCGCCGGTGGCGCCGGATATCCATATCGACACCCAGCACGAGTCTGCCGAGGCCGCCGCCGAACGCATTGTCGAAGCCCTGCTGGCGCTGTAACGGCCACCGGGCGCAGCCTTGCCTCTTGGGCATGCGCTGCGCCCGTCAGTGCCTAGGCCAAACGGACGATTTTGCCGTCGTGACCCCGGTCGATACTCGTCCATGACAACACGCAGCCAAAGAGGCGCGCATGACCCTGCCCTTTTCCACCTGCCCGGACCTACACGCCAGCATCGACATCCCCTCTGCCGAGCTCAGCAGCCTGCTCGGGCTGGTCTACCACGGCACGCTGGAGCCCACGCCCTGGGCCAGTTTGCTCGAAGCCCTGCGCCAGCGCTTCGCCGTCAGCTTCTTCACCCTGGTGCTGCGCAACCCCGACCATGAACGCCCCGGGCTGATCGTCAACGCCTCGGTGCATGGCGCCCTGTTGCCCGGCGAGCCCTCCTACAGCGAGCACTTCTATTCGATCTGCCCGTTCCTCGACTGGCCCGCAGACCAGGTGGCCAGTGCCGACCAGGTGCTCGGCACAGAGGCCTGGCTGGCCCACGATTTCTACCGCAACTACCTGCAGCCCCTGGACCTGCGCGATGTGCTGGTGGCCAACATGCGCACCGCCGCCGGCATGCACTGCGCGCTGTTCGCCTGCCGCGACCACGCCAGCGAAGCCTTCACCCCGGTGCAGATCAACCTGATCCGCCTGTTGTTGCCGCACCTGCAACAGGCGGTGGACCTGCACTCGGCGGTGGATCAACTGGATGCCGAACGCCAGCTCTACGCGGCCACCATCGACCGCCTGATGGTAGGTACGGCCATCCTCGACGAGAACGGCCGGATGATGCGCTGCAACCGTGCCGCCCAGCGCCTGTTCGACAGCCATGACGGCCTGGAGTGCAAGCACGACAAGCTCTGTGCCTTCGCCGGCCATGAAAACCGCACACTGCAGCAGGCCATCCAGGCGGTGTTGAAACAGCGCCCGCGCGGCCTCGACGACCTGCAAGTCCTGACCCTGTCGCGGCCCAGTGGCGAGATGCCTCTGAACCTGCTGCTGCGCCCGATAGCCATGAACTACCAGACCCACAACAGCGCCCGACGCCCGGCAGTGGTGGTGTTCATCCGCGATCCCGCCGACTCGCCACAAGCCTCGCGGGACCTGCTGCGCAGCTTGTTCCAACTGACCCGCACGGAAACCGAAGTGGCCATGCTGGTCATGGACGGCCAGACCCTCGATGAGACGGCCGAGGCGCTCGGGGTTTCGCGCAACACCGTGCGCGCCCACTTGCGCGGTGTGTTCGCCAAGACTGGCGCCACGCGCCAGGCGCAACTGGTCAAGACTTTGCTCAATAGCGTGGCGTCGTTGGGGTAGCGGTCATATCGCAGCCCGCACCAACCTGTTGCACCGGAAGACACGCTGACGGGTGAAAATGGCGACATGCGCTCCGTCCCGGACTGTATAGAAAGAAGACTGGACGGCCTTGGGGAATTGGTTAATCCGATTGCTACTAAGCCATAGTGCTTATCGTGATTAGCCTTGGTGGAAAGTTCCGATGCAGCAGCAATACTCCATTCTGCTGCGAAAACCATTCGCAGTATGGCGTGGGGCAATAAGTCATGAACTTCTGCGAAGCGAAAGAATCTCGATTTTCGTTAATCAAGCGATGCCTCCGCCAGCCGCTATTGCACTTTCTGATCGCCGGCTTTGCACTCTTTGTGTTGTACGGAGGTTTACACCGTTCAACCCTTGATCAAGATCCGCAACGCATCGAAATCACCCCTGAAGTTGTTCAGCGGATCGCGATTTCCTGGCTGGCACGATGGCAGCGACCCGCATCGGAGCAACAGTTGCAGGGCCTGATTGAGGAATATGTGAAAGAGGAAATCCTCTATCGCGAAGCACTGAAACTTGGCCTGGATAAAGACGACACTATTATTCGCCGCCGACTGGCACAAAAAATGGACTTCCTCGCCGAGGATGTAGCGTCACTTCGCGAACCGGCACCCGGTGTACTTGAGGCCTGGTATATCCAGCATCAGGACCAATATGCCCCGCCGCCACTTTTGACCTTCCATCATTTGTTTTTCGCCTTCGACAAACGTGGTGCGGATGCGCAAGCGCAGGCTCAGTCCGCACTCAGTGGGCTGTCTGACAAGAACAGTGGTGAAGGCGATGCCTTTATGTTTAAAAACGCCTACTCGGAACAATCCCGGGATCAGGTGGCACGGGTCTTTGGTTCAACGTTCGCCATTTCATTGTTCAAGCAAACGCCGGGGGGGTGGGTGGGGCCTGTGGAGTCGGGTTTTGGCTGGCATCTGGTGTGGATTGATGCACTGGCCAAATCACCTCCTCCGCCCTTCGAAGCCGTGGCCCGGCAGGTCAAGTCCGATTGGTTGTCCGAACAACGCAGCGCATCGAAACGCGCAAATTTCGATGCACTGAAAGCACGCTATGAGGTCGTGGTGATGGTACCTGCTTCCGCCGGTGCGGTTGCCGCCACACACAAGGAGCAGCCGTGATGCGGTGCACGGTATGGCTGCTGTTGGTGCTCTGGTTCGTGGGGCTGACGGCCATGGCCCATGAGTCGCGCCCCGCTTACCTGGAACTCAACGAAACGGCCGCCGGGCGCTATGACGTACTCTGGCGCACGCCGGTGCTTTCAGGCATGCGGTTGCCGATTGCGCTCCGGTTTGCCGAAGGTGTGCGTACTGTCGTTGAGCCCGTGGAAAGCGAACTGAACGATTCACTGATCGAGCGTCGGGTCATTGATGCCGGCCCCGCAGGACTGGTCGGGCAACGTATTGCATTCATCGGCCTGCAAGCGAGCATCACCGATGTGCTGGTGCGTGTGTCGCGCCTGGACGGCAGCCTGACGACCACCCTCGTCCACCCTGCGCAGCCCTGGATAGAGATCGCTGCCACGCCGGGAGCGTTTTCGGTGGCCGGTGCATTTCTGGTTCATGGCATCCAACACATCCTGGGGGGCTTCGATCACCTGCTGTTCGTCTTCGGTCTCCTGCTGCTGGTGGGTAATGGCTGGATACTGGTGAAGACCATCACCGCATTCACCCTCGCCCATTCCGTCACTCTGGCACTCGCTACACTGGGTGCGGTGCGGCTGCCCGGCCCTCCTGTGGAAGCGACGATTGCGCTGAGCATTCTGTTGCTGGCAGTGGAAATCGCCCGCAAGAACCGTGACGAAACCAGTTTCACCCTCCAGTGGCCATGGGTGGTGGCGTTCTGTTTTGGCTTGTTGCATGGCTTCGGTTTTGCCGGTGCGCTGGCGCAAATCGGTTTGCCGCAGCGCGACCTGCCGCTGGCGCTGTTCACCTTCAATGTCGGCGTCGAGATCGGCCAGCTGATGTTCGTCGCCGTCGTGTTGAGCCTGCGCGCACTGCTGCTGCGCTGTCGACTGCCACGGCCTGCAGTCCTGTATGCCCGACCGATTGCTTCTTACGGGTTGGGCACGCTGGCTGCCTTCTGGTTTTTCGAAAGAGTCTCGAGTTTCCTGTCCTGAGTTGCACCCTGTCATTGCCGTATTCCGGAGACGTGGAATATGAAAACCCCTACACACTTCACCGCGCCAACACTGCTCGGTTGCGCCGTGTTAACTGTCAGCACGCTGGCATTGGCAGAGGGCAACCCGGATCGCGAGGTTTACTTTGGCCAGACGCACTCGCACAGCTCCTGGTCGATCGATGCCTACCTGATCGGCAACCACCAGGTCGATCCCGAGCAGACGTACCAATTCTCACTTGGGATGCCGATCAAGCATCCAATGGGGTTTGAAGTGCAACTCAAGGGTCGCCCGCTGGATTTCCATGGCGTGACCGACCACTCGGAATACGTGGGCGTGATCGCCCTGGCCAACGATCCGAAGTCAGACTTCAGCAAGCTGCCCATCGCGCAAAAGCTGATTGTCAAAACCCCGGAAGATTTCAACCGGGTGTTCAAATGGATCGCCGGCAGCTTGAGCCACCCGATCAAGGAGCTGATTGATCCGAAGGTTGCCGGCAACATCTGGCAGCAGAACATCGCCATCGCCGACAAGTACTACAAGCCCGGCAAGTTCACCACGTTTGTCGCCTATGAATGGACCTCAGCCCCCAACAATCAAAACATGCACCGCAATGTGTTTTTCCGCGACTCGAAGAAGGTGCCGGACATGCCCTTCACTGCCCTCGATTCGGACAAGCCGGAGGATTTGTGGGGCTGGATGGACGATCAACGCAAAAAAGGCAACGAGGTGCTGGCGATCTCCCACAATGCCAACCTCAGCAACGGCCTGATGTTTCCGGTGGACGTAGATGACCGTGGCCGCCCCATCGATGCCGCCTGGGCCGAGACGCGGATGCGCAATGAATCCCTCACCGAAATTCATCAGGTAAAGGGCACCTCGGAAACCCACCCCGAACTGTCGCCGACAGACGAATTTGCCAATTATGAAATCATGAGTTTCCTGCTCGGCATCGACAACAGCACGTCGAAACTCAATGGCAGTTACATCAGGCAAGCCTGGCAAAACGGCATGGCTTTGCAGCAGGCTCGTGGATACAACCCTTACAAAATGGGCGTGGTCGGCGCCAGCGACTCGCACAATGGGGTGATTCCTTATTCGCAGAGCTACAACTTCGGCTCCCACGGCTTTACCGACAGCACCCCGGCGGCGCGTCTTTCCGGCAAACAGAACTCGGGCTTGTTGGCCTTGCAAACCAGCACCTCCGGTTTGGCCGGTGTCTGGGCCGAAGAAAACACCCGTGAATCGATCTTCGATGCCATGAAGCGTAAAGAAGTCTATGGCACCAGCGGCGTGCGCATCCCCGTGCGCATGTTTGGTGGCTGGGGCTTCGACAGCAGTTTGTGGAATGAAAAAGACTGGGTGCATGCCGCCTACGCCAAGGGCGTTCCCATGGGCGGCGACTTGCCGGCAAAACAGGATAAACAGACGCCGTCCTTCGTGGTGTGGGCGGTCAAGGATGTCGACGATGGCAACCTAGACCGAATCCAGATCATCAAGGGCTGGGCCAAAAACGGCCAGACCTTCGAGAAGGTCTACGACGTCGCCTGGTCCGGTGATCGCCAACCGGACCAGGCCAGCGGCAAAGTCCCACCGGTGGGCTCCACGGTCGATGTTTCCAAGGCGACCTACACCAATACCATTGGTGCCACCGAGCTGAAAAAAGTCTGGGTCGATCCGGATTTCGATCCGGCCCAGCACGCGTTCTACTACGCTCGCGTGCTACAGATTCCGACCCCGCGCTGGAGCACCTATGACGCGGCCAAACTGCAAGTACCGCCACCGGCCGACGTCTCGGCCACCGTCCAGGAACGTGCTTGGACTTCGCCGATCTGGTACACGCCGACAGTTGAGGACAGCAAGCTTGTCGCTGCTGGAAAAACCATCGACCAGCTGAAAACCGAAGGCGCCAAAGTGCTCACTAACGAGCAGTTGCAAGCCTACGTGGTAGGCAAAACCATCAAGGTGCGCAATACCGTCACCGGCCAGACGTTCGAGATCGTCTATGGCACAGAAGGCCAACGCCTGGTCACCAGCGTCGATGGCAAGCCACCGACGCAAGGGGAATACCTGAACATGCTGCATGACGGCCAGTTTGGCGTACCGGCCAAATATGAAATCAAGGACGGGCATCTAGTGACAACACTCGGCGGTACACCCTTCGAGGCCACAGTATTCGAGCAAAACGGCAAATACATGGCGGCTCGCAGCAACGAGTTCGGCTATGTGAATTATGAGGTTGAGGAGGTCAAGTAGCGTCGAAGCCTTCTGGCCGGCTGCCGCCCTTCGTAACTGGTCGTTATCGACCGAACGTAAGGAGGTAGGAACCTTTAAGGCCCACCCTCCCACAACTCAGCAGCCACCTGCGAGCATTGCTACGTCCAGTAATCGACCTGATGATGCCTGCCGCTCGACAGAAGTCGCAGTTCAATCCCGAGCAATCTTGTCATTTGCCAAGGCTTAGGGCAGGGTCGATGCCACTGACATCTCTGCCAAAGGAGTCACCCCATGTCAAAGCTATATCCCAGTATCGATCCCGAGGGGCTGGTCGAGTACTCAGTGGTCTACACCGACCGCTCGCTCAACCACATGTCGCAGTCATTTCAAGCCGTGATGAAGAACATTTCCAGGACTCTGAAACAGGTCTACAACGCCCAGGCTGTTGCGGTGGTCCCGGGCAGCGGCACATTCGGCATGGAAGCGGTGGCGCGACAGTTTGCCACCGACCAGCAATGCCTGGTGATACGCAACGGCTGGTTCAGTTATCGCTGGAGCCAGATCCTTGAGATGGGCAACATCCCGGCGGCCACCACGGTGCTGAAAGCCCGACCGGTCGACACTGGTCGCCAGGCTGCCTACGCCCCACCCCCTCTGGACGAAGTGCTGGCAGCCATTCAAGCGCAGAAGCCGCAGATTGTCTTCGCTCCCCACGTTGAAACCTCATCAGGGATTATCCTGCCCGACGAGTACCTGCGGGCCGTCGGCGACGCCGTGCATGCGGTGGGTGGCCTGTTCGTGCTGGACTGCATCGCCTCAGGCACGCTTTGGGTTGATATGCACAAATGCGCAGTCGACCTGCTGATCAGCGCACCGCAGAAAGGCTGGAGCGCCTCCCCTTGCTGCGCCCTGGTGATGCTCAGTTCTTTGGCCCTCGAGCGCATCGAGCAGACGCATAGCAGCAGCTTCGCCTGCGACCTGAAAAAGTGGCTTCAGATCATGCAGGCCTACGAACAGGGCGGACATGCCTACCATGCGACCATGCCCAGCGATTCCCTCGCGCGATTTAACGAAGTGATGAAAGAGACGCAAGCCTACGGTTTCGACAAGGTCCGCGGCGAACAACAGGCTCTGGGCGATCGGGTGCGCGCAATGTTGACCGGCAAAGGCATCAAAAGCGTGGCCGCAGCCGGCTTTCAGGCCCCTGGCGTAGTAGTGAGCTACACCGATGATGCCGACATCAAGAGCGGCAAGAAATTTGCCGACCACGGCCTACAGATCGCCGCCGGAGTGCCGTTGCAATGCGACGAGCCGGCCGACTTCCAGACCTTCCGCATCGGTCTGTTCGGACTCGAAAAGCTGCACAATATCGAGCGCACGGTCAGCACCCTCGAGCAGGCACTGGACGAGGTGATGGTTAACTAAGCCCTCATCTTGCCCGCAGCACATACCGAACTTGTGAATTCCAGGAAGGCATCCTGCCCTGGGCACTGCCGGCCCATGGCGATGATCTTCGACGAACATGACGCTGGTCGCCCGGACGTCATGTTAGAACCATAAGGGAAAGCCCGTGCATGCGTCTTACTGACACGTGCGCCCTTCAGCGCTATCAGAAAAGGGTTCCAACGAAGCCTTTCACGGGGCGGATGATCGGCGGCTGCATGACTTGGATCGACCCAAGGCGGACGGTGGTGACAGGAAAAAATCGGTCAGAGCAGTCATTCAGCCCATCAAAAAACGGACGATTGATGCATTTACTGATTCACCATGGGGCGACAGAAATGGACTACCTTGTTGACCCAGTTACCCATAGCTCAGGGAGAGCGACATGTCTGTAGAAATCCAGCTTTCGGAAAATGCGACTGAAGCAGAGCGGTCAGGAATATTGACTCCGTTACTGGCACATAATCTGGCCAACGGTGGGGACGACGCCCATGAAACATTTGCCCTGTTGCTACGAGACCCTGACAGTAACGAAGTTATAGGCGGGCTATACGGCAAGATCTCATATCGCTGGCTGCTCATTGATCTTGTCAGCGTTCCCGAGTCGATGCGTGGCCAAGGTATCGGAGAACGGCTAATGCGCATGGCCGAAGATATCGCTCAGAAAAAGAACTGCACTGGTATCTGGCTGGAGACCTTCAGCTTTCAGGCACCCGGTTTTTATCAAAAACTTGGCTACTCCGAATTCGGACGCCTGGCAGACTATCCACCGGGACATATCCGGCTCTATTACCAGAAGTCGTTGTGCTGACAGCGTTTTGATCTTGGCCCGATAGCTGCTTTCGTTGGGGACCACAATCGGCCAGAAGCAATGGGATGGACTCCTCCTCACCTCGGCATCTTGAGTGCCAGACTGAAAGTGCGAACCACAGTCAACAGTGAGAAGGAGTCCACATATGAAGCTTATGCGCATTGGGGTCGACCTGGCCAAGAACGTGTTTCAGATCCACGGCGTGGATTGTCATGAGCGGCCAGTCTGGCGACAACGTTTACCTCGTGATCGCTGGCTGCAAACGGTGCTGGAGAAGATCGAACCGGGCTGTGAGATCGGCATGGAAAGTTGTAGCGGTGCGCACCATTGGGCGCGGCAACTACAAGCACGTGGATTTCGGGTGAGGCTGATTGCGCCGCAGTTCGTCAAACCGTACGTCAAGAGCAACAAGAACGACGCCAACGATGCCGAGGCGATCTGCGAAGCGATGAGTCGCCCCAGCATGCGCTTCGTCGCCGTCAAGACCATCGAACAACAAGATATCCAGGCGACGCATCGCATCCGGGCCGGCTTGATCGAACAGCGGACGGCCAAAGCCAATCAGATTCGTGGGCTGATCGCCGAGTACGGCCTCGTTGCGCCGAAGGAAATACTGATGCTGCGTCGCGCAATACCGTGCTGGTTGGAAGATGCAGATAACGGTTTGACGGCACGCTTTCGTCGTCTTCTGAATGGCTTGTGGGACGACCTGCGCGTACTTGATGAACGCGTGAGCGAACTCGATGGCGAGATATCTACGATCGCGGCAAGTGAGCCAACGACCGTCCGTTTGCAACAGCTGCGTGGTGTCGGCCCGATGATTGCCACCGCGCTCGTTGCTGCCATCGGTGATGCCAGTCAGTTTGCTAATGGCCGACAGTTGGCCGCTTCGCTGGGACTGACGCCGAAGCAGCACAGCTCCGGTGGTAAAGATCGGCTACTTGGCATCAGCAAACGTGGCGATGCTTATCTGCGAACACTGATGATCCACGGTGCACGCTCGGCCCTGCGTACAGCCAAATCCAAAGACGATCGGCTCAGCCAGTGGGCTGTTCGTTTGGCCGAGCGATCACATCCCAATGTGGCCGCTATCGCGCTGGCCAACAAAACCGCACGCATGGCTTGGGCGATGCTGCGCAACGGGACCGATTACCAACCGGATCGGGCTGCGGCCTGATCTACCAAACCGTCACGTCCAGCGAGTAAACAAACCGTCTACCCAGATTGCTAAGCAACCCGAACGATGGCAAACCGGTCGAACCGGCGTCGGCAAAACCCTCAAATGTCCAGGTGCGTAAAGCACGTAGAAGCGATTGGGAGCCGACGCGCGAATAGCCCATCATGGCCCTGCATCGAATCGATGCCGAAGTCAGAGGCCGAATATACGTGTGCAGTCGGCACGGGGGCCAAAGCGAAGGGGCTTGCAATGAGGAGGAGTCCATATACGGACGTTGATCACATGCGCGTGAGATGCAAAAACACCTGTTTGTCGCATGTCACCTCTCGGCCAGAACCGGTCATTACCGGAAAACACAGATTGCCCGTCAGCCGACGAAACCTCAGGCCCGCCAGGCCGGATTCTCGATCAACAGCGCCATGCCCTGCCCGCCGCCAACACAGGCCGCGGCGACGCCGTAACGCAGATTGTGCTCACGCAGTTGTCGGGCCAGGGTCAGCACCAGACGCAAGCCGCTGGCGGCCAAGGGGTGGCCGAGTGCCAACGAACCACCCTGGACGTTCAGACGCGAACGATCCAGCTCCAGTTCCTGAGCCACCGCCAGGACCTGGGCGGCCTGGGCTTCGTTGATTTCAAAGCGGTCGATCTGCTCCAGGTTCAAGCCGCTGCGCTGCAACAGCAGGCGAATCGCCGGAGCCGGACCAATGCCCATGAACTCCGGCGCCACCCCGACCACCGCGCTGGCCCGCAACAAGGCCAACGGTGTATCCCGACAGGCCGAAGCGCGCCCGACCAGGGCCGCTGCCGCGCCATCGACCACCGCACAACTGTTGCCGGCGGTTTGCACCCCGCCTTCGTGCACGCTGCGCAACCGGGCCAACGCCGCGATGTCTCCGGGCCGTGGGTGGCTGTCTTCACTCACCGTGTCGACACCGCGTGACAGGCGGATGCCCCGTGGCTGATAGCCTTGCAGTTCAAACACCTGATGCCCCACGGCAACGATCTCGGGTGCCAGCCAGCCCGCTTGATGTGCTGCAAACGCCCGCTGATGACTGGCACAGGCGTAGGCGTCCACCGCTTCGCGACTCAGCCCATAACGCCGTGCCAGGTTGTCGGCGGTGGTGATCATGTCCACCCCGGGGGCCGGGTCGTACAAGGCTTCCCAGAGAAAATCCTTGAACTGCACTTGCGCGCCAAGGCGGAAGCCACCTCGATGGGTATAGGCCGCAATCGGATTGCGTGACATCGATTCGGTGGCCACGCACAGGGCCAATTGCACGCCGTCATCCAGTTGCCTGGCGGCCTGGCGCAGCAGTTCGAAACCGGTGGCGCAGATACGCTGCACCCCCAGTGCCGGAACCGATTGCGCCACGCCGCTGTAGAGGCCGATGTGCCGTGGCAGCATGTAGGCATCGAAGCTGGCCTGGGCCATCGACCCCGCCAGCACGCTGTCTACCGCCAGCGGATCGACTTGCGCGCGCGCCAGTACTTCGCGCCCGACCTTGATGCCCAGGTCGATCGGCGACACCTCGGCCAGTGCCCCACCGAGGTCCACCCACGGCGTTCGCACCGCATCGAAAATCGCCGCATCGGCAAAGGCCGAGTACTGCCCGCCTGTGTTCAGGGCTTCGCTCACGACTTCGCCCCGGCGCGCAGGATGGCCGGATCGAGCCCGCGATACAGCGCCTCGACCTGCTCCGCGCGCCACTGCAATACCGCACGCTGATTGATCGAGCCCTTGTCGGTGATTTCCCCCCGGTCGATGGACGCCGGCTCGTCGAGCAAGGCGATCCACTCCAGGCGACTGGCATTGCCCGTGGCCTCGCGATTGAGCCGCTGCAACCAGTCGGCGAACCATTCTCGTACCGGCGCGCTGGCCAACACCTCAGTGTCGCTGGCACTGGCCGCCAGCCCTGACAGTCGTCGACATTCAAACATCCGCGCAAAGACCAGTGCTCCCAGGCATTCACGATCCGGCGCGGTCACCACCAGGTCCTGGACATAGGGCGAACCTTCGAGCACCGCACGGCTGCGCAAAGGCCCGACGCTGACGAACACCCCGGATGACAACTTGAAATCTTCGGCGATGCGCCCGTCGAACATCAGCCCCGATTGCGGATCGCGCGGGTCGGCGAGTTTTAGCGCATCACCGGAACAGTAGAAGCCCTGCGGGTCGAACGCTTCGAGGGTCTGCTGCGGTGACCGCCAGTAGCCGGGCATGATGTGCGGCCCACGAAAGCGCCCTTCCAGTTTGCCGTCCACCTGCACCAGGCGCACCTCACAACCGGGCGCCGGCAGGCCGACATAACCGGCCATGGACAATGGCCCGGTGGTGAAGGTGCAAGACGGCGAAGCCTCGGTCATGCCAAGACCCGCCATCATGCGGATACGCTCGCCGCAGTGCTGTTCGCTGATCCGGTCGAGGCGATCCCAGACACTTTGCGACAGACCGGCCGCGGCAAAGAAAAACAGACTGATGCGCTTGAAAAAGATCTCCCGCAGCTCCGCGTCCTGCTCCAGTGCCGACGCCAGTTCTTCCCAGCCCTTGGGCACGGTCAGGTAGGCGGTGGGCGACACTTCCTTGAGGTTACGCAGGGTCTGCGCGAACCCCTGCGCCGTGGGCTTGCCGTCGTCCAGGTAAAAGCTGCCACCGTTGTATAGCACGATGCCGACGTTATGGCTGCCGCCGAAAGTGTGGTTCCACGGCAGCCAGTCCACCAGCACCGGCGGTTCTTCGCCGAACACCGGAAACGTCTGCAACAGCATCTGCTGGTTAGCGCACAGCATGCGTTGGGTGGTGATCACCGCCTTGGGCAGCTTGGTTGAGCCGGAGGTGAACAGGAACTTGGCGATACTGTCCGGCCCCGTGCCGGCAAACGCGGCTTCGGCTTCGGCTCCGCCCGGCTGCTCAAGCAGGCTGGCGAAGCTCACCTGGCGACGCCCCGCGACCTGGCCACGCACGGTGATCAAAGGCGTCTGGGCCGGCAGCACCGCCTCGATGGCACGCTGGTAGGCCGCGGCATCACTGACAAACACCAGGCCGGGTTGCAGCAGGTCGCAGACGTGCCGCAGCTTGGCGAAATCCTGGGACAGCAGCGAATAGGCAGGCGACACCGGGCAGTAGGGAATGCCCGCATACAGGGCGCCGAACGCCAGCTGCAAATGCTCGATGTCGTTGCCCGAGAGCAGCACCAGCGGTTTGTCTGCCGACAGACCGTAGCTCAACAGGCTTTGGGCGATGGCCCGGACACTGTCGAGCATCTGCGCGTAACTGACCCGACGCCAGTCACCGTCGGCCTGGCGGGCGGCGATAAAGGTCTGCTCGGGACGCACCTTGGCCCAATGCACCAGACGGTCGAGCAATCGCGGCGGATAGTCGGCCAATGGCTCCAGGGAACGCATGTGCAACGCGCCCTGCTGCTCTGTCACCTCGACCGCTGCGCGACCGATGGACACGTGACGGTAGCGCGGCGCGCCGGCCTCGGTGTGGGGTTGCGATCTGAATTCGGAACTCACGTGCTTGTTCTCCATCAAGGCACGCTACCACCAAGCCGCACGAATGGGCATGGTGGTGGCTGCAGCCTTTTTTATTGTTATTTCTGCTGTTCAGATCGGGTAATGCCGCGGTCCATGCTGCAAGGTGACCCAGCGCAACTGGGTGAAATGCTCGATGGACGCCTTGCCGCCAAAGCTGCCGTAGCCGCTGGACTTGACCCCGCCGAAGGGCATTTGCGCTTCGTCGTGCACGGTCGGGCCATTGATATGGCAGATGCCCGACTCGACCCGTTGGGCCAGCGCCAGGGCGCGCCCGGTGTCACGGCTGAAAATCGCCGCCGACAACCCGAACTCGGAATCGTTGGCCAGGCGCAGCAACGCTTCATCGCCCTCCCCGCGCAACAATACCGCCACCGGGCCGAAGGACTCTTCGCGATACAGGCGCATGGTCTCGTTGACACCATCGAGCAGGGTCGGCTGCAAAATGCTGCCGTCCAGTTGCCCGCCGACCACCAGCCGCGCGCCCTTGCCCAGGGCATCGTCGATCAACCCCTTGATGCGCGTTCCGGCACTGGCATCCACCAGCGATCCGAGCACCGAATCCGCCCGCGCGGGATCACCGGCGCGCAAGGTCTCGACCTTGGCCGCCAGCTTTTCGACAAAGGCGTCGGCGACCTTGGCATCGACGATCAGTCGTTCCGTGGACATGCAGATCTGTCCCTGATTGAAGTACGCGCCGAAGGCCGCTGCCTCTACCGCCGCATCCAGGTCGGCATCATCGAGCACCAGCAACGGCGCCTTGCCGCCCAGCTCCAGCAAGGCCGGCTTGAGGTGGCGCGCCGAGAGCTCGCCGACAATACGCCCGACATGGGTCGAGCCGGTGAAGTTGACCCGCCGCACCGCCGGATTGGCGATCAGTCGCTCGACAATCGCCGCGGCATCCGCCGGGGCATTGCTGATGACATTGACCACGCCATCACCCAACCCGGCATCCTGCAAGACCTGGCCGATCAACCGGTGCACCGCCGGGCTCAGCTCCGAAGCCTTGAGCACCACGGTGTTGCCGCACGCCAGCGGCATGGCGATGGCGCGGGTGGCGAGAATCACCGGGGCATTCCACGGGGCGATACCCAGCACCACACCGCAGGGTTGGCGCAGGGCCATGGCAAAACTGCCCGGCACATCCGAGGGGATGACTTCACCATTGATCTGGGTGGTCATCGACGCCGCTTCACGCAGCATGTTGGCCGCCAGCCGCACGTTGAAACCGTACCAGTTGGCCATGGCCCCGGTTTCACCGGCCGCTGCAATGAACTCGGCACTGCGCGCCTGCAACTGCTCGGCGGCCTTGAGCAAACGGCTGCGACGTTCATTGGGCGCCAGGGCGGCCCAGGCGGGGAACGCTGCCTGGGCCGCAGCCACCGCGGCATCGGCATCTTCCAGGGTGGCGGCGGCCACCCGCGATACCAGTTCGCCGGTCACCGGGTTGCGGCGTTCGAAGGTCCGACCGTCGCGGGCAGGCAGCGACTGGCCGCCAATCAGCAGGGGCACGTCCAGCATGGTGATTCCTCTTTATTGTCTTTATCGGGAATGCATTCGAGCGATACAGCGCGCCGGGGCGGACAGGCACCCGGCGATCAGTCTCAGCGCTTGTAGGCCTGCAGACCGGGCTTGATGCTCTTGTCGTCGAGGAACTGCTTCATGCCCTGCTCGCGGCCACCTTCGGTGTCGAGCAGGCGCGACTGGTCGAGCTTGGCGTACAGGTAGTCTTCGTTCTGTTCCCAGGTCAGCTCGCGGCAGCGCTTGAAGCCGTGCTTGGCCGCACGCAGCACCACCGGGTTTTTCTCCAGCAGGTTGCGCGCCAGATCCACGGTGACTTCACGCAGTTGCGCCAGGGGCACGCTTTCGTTGACCAGGCCCATCTCGGCGGCTTTCTGCCCACCGAAGGTCTTGCCGGTCATGATGTAGTACAGCGACTGACGATGGCCCACGGTGTCGGCCATGGCCTTGCTCACCAGGTTGCCCGGCGGGATGCCCCAGTTGATTTCCGAGAGGCCGAAGGTCGCTTCGTCGGCGCAGATCGCCAGGTCACAGGCCACCAGCGGGCTGAAGCCGCCACCGAAGCACCAGCCGTTGACCATGGCGATGGTCGGCTTGGTGTACATGCGCAGCAGTTTCCATTGCCATTGCGAGGCTTCGCGGCGGATCTTTTCCTGGAGGATCTCCGGGCCCGCGTCCACTTCGCGGAAGTATTCCTTGAGGTCCATGCCCGCGGTCCAGGCTTCGCCGGCACCGGTCAGCACCAACACGCCGGCCGCCGGATCCTGCTCCAGGGTTTCCAGCACATCGATCATTTCCCGGTTGAGTGTCGGGCTCATGGCGTTGCGTTTTTCCGGGCGATTGAGAATGACCCAGGCGATGCCTTCTTCGATCTCGACCTTGACGGTTGTCCAGCGACCTTCGTAGTTGCTCATGGCGATGCTCTCTTGTTCTTGGCTTGAAGATGACTGGAAACTAAAGGATCGATATAGTTATGTCAATTAACTATTAATCGAATTAACCATTTTTTTACCCACCCGGAAATATCCTCCGACCCTACCGCCATGAACGACGGGCATAGCTATCAGCGGCCAACCCCGGCAAACTAGATACACTTATTAACCTCCACCTCTTCAGGATTCACCCGCAATGGCCAAGCCTTCTCCCCTCGCCGACCTGAGCGAGTCCCCGTCCGCCACCGCCGAGATGCAGGCACCGCTGGATTCGGCACTGGATGACCTGATCGGCTACGCGATGCGGCGCGCCCAACTCAAACTGTTCCAGAACCTGATCGGTCGCCTGTCAGCCCACGACCTGCGCCCCGCGCAGTTCTCGGCCCTGGCGATCATCGACCAGAATCCGGGGCTGATGCAGGCCGACCTGGCCCGGGCCCTGGCCATCGAGCCGCCGCAGGTGGTGCCGCTGCTCAATAAACTGGAAAGCCGCGCGCTGGCGGTGCGGGTGCGCTGCAAGCCGGACAAACGCTCCTACGGAATCTTCCTGAGCAAGACCGGCGAAACCTTGCTCAAGGAGCTCAAGCAGATCGCCGCGCAAAGCGATTTCGACTCCACTTCATCGCTGACCGGCGAAGAGCGCGAGGAGCTGCTGCGCTTGCTGAGAAAGGTTTACCAGGACTGAACGCACGCTGCCGGCACGCCCCCCTCCCCACAAAAAAAGGGACGGCCGGCGGAGAACGTCGAAGGACCCGGGCTTACCAGATCGGCAAGGTATAGAGCACCAGGAAGCGGGTCTGGTTTTCATCGCGGAATGCCGCGCCGGCCGGGAAGTCATTGCGGTAGATCGACTTGCGCGCCAACAGACCGACGTTTTTCAGCGGGCCGCTCTGAATCACATAACCCAGCTCCATCTGAAACTCGCGCTCTTTGCGGTCCTCGGCATTGAAAGCGGCCAACTCGATATTGTCGCCGCGCACATAACGCAACCGCCCCTTCAGCCCGGGCACGCCGGATGCGACGAAGTCATAGTCGTAGATGGCCTGCCAGGTGCGCTCCTTCGCATTGAGAAAGTCCGAACTCATGGTCAGCTCACTCATGCCCATCAACTCGGTGCCTGAGATGTACGGCGTCGCCGTGTCGCCACTGGCGTGCATGTAGCCGAGGCTCACCCGGTGCCCGCCGAAGCGGTAGCCGAACAATGCCGAGAGGTTGCGGTTGTCCACCCTGCCCGCCTTGGCGCTGCCATCCTCGCGACTGAAAAAACTGCGCAAGTCGCTGGTGAACACACCTTCGCCGAGCGGCAGGTTGTGCAGCAATGCCAGGGTGTCCTGTTGGTACAGGTCGGTCACTTCGGCATGGTAGGCGCGCAGGCTCAGATCCTTGTTGACCTGGTAATCACCCCCCAAATAGGCCAGGTGTGAGGTGGTGGCAGCGCCGTTGAATCGCCGGTTCGGCGAGGCGATGGTCATGGCCTGATAGTCCGTGGAATCGCGCTTGTTGATGCGATCGATGTAACCGGTGTTCAGGGTCAGGCCATCAAAATCCCTGGAGCTGAGCGTGGTGCCACGAAAGGTCTGTGGCAGCAGTCGCGACGGGCTGGCGAAGGCAAACGGCAGGAAGATCGAGACATCGCCGCTCTTGATCGTTGTCTGGGCAAACCGCAGCTTGGCCGTCGGCGCCAGCCGCGAATAGTCATCCGCCGCGCGCTTGTCGCTTGCCGACACCGGCAACAGTTCGGTGCCGCTGCGATCCGGAGCGGAGTCGAGCTTGACCCCCAGCAGCCCCCGCACGTCCAGGCCAAAGCCAACCGTTCCTTCGGTAAACCCCGACTCCATGCCCAGGATGAAACCCTGAGCCCATTCCCGCGCGGCAGTCTTGGCGCCGCCGTCCTGGTATTCACGGTCAATGTAGTAATTGCGCAGGGTCAAGTTTGCGTGACTGTCCTCGATAAACCCCTCGGCCCGCAGCTGAGAGGGCAGAACGCTGACGCCTAGCAGTGCCACGACCCACCCTGGATGGATACTGCAAACGCAGGAGAGCGACGCTACGGAACCGGTGTTCATGGGGCATTTTGGCATGTTCGATGTCCACTTTTTATTGTTGTTCGTGGGTGCCGGATCCGCACGGGACTGCCGGCTTCACGACCAGAGAATGGAAACAGCCAAGGGTCGCCGTCAATCGCAGCTGACCGATAATCGAACATTAATATTATTATCTATTTCAACATATAAATATGAATGCATTCTTAATACGCTGTTTTTAAACACTTTATTTGTGGTTTTTTACAATTTTCAAGACACCATTCTTTTTTTAGTTATCTTTGTTATCTTAATCGCCAGCGGTCACCGACGGCGCCCCCAACGCACGGAGGGCTCGACTGCATAACAAAAACAACAATGAGGTTCACCCATGGACAGTCCATCGCGTCGCTCGACGCTGACAATCGCTTTGTGCTTTATCGTTGCGCTCATCGAGGGGTTCGATCTGCAGGCTGCCGGCACCGCTGCCGCGGGGTTGCGCCAGAGCTTTGCCCTGGACCCGAAGATGATGGGCTGGGTGTTCAGCGCCGGGATCATCGGCCTGCTGCCGGGTGCGTTTTTTGGCGGCTGGGTGGCCGATCGTATCGGCCGCAAGAAAATCCTCGTCGGCGCCGTGCTGCTGTTCGGTGTCTTCTCGCTCTGCACCGCCTATGTCGAGAGCTATTCCAGCTTGCTGCTGGTGCGTTTCATGACCGGCCTGGGCCTGGGTGCCGCCCTGCCCAACCTGATTGCCCTGTGTGCCGAGGCCGTGAGCGAGCGCCATCGCGGCACCGCCATCAGCGTCATGTACTGCGGCGTGCCCCTGGGCGGCGCGCTGGCGGCTGTGGTGGCGATGTTTTCCAGTGAACACTGGCAAACCACCTTTATCATCGGCGGTCTGACGCCTCTACTGGTGGTGCCGCTGATGGCCCTGCTGCTGCCCGAATCCACGGCCTTCCACCAGCAACACGTCACGACCGCCAGCCCACGGTCGTCCACCGCCCAGGCGCTGTTCGGCGAAGGACGGGCACGCTGTACGCTGGCCTTGTGGTTGAGCTACTTCTTCACCCTGACCGTGATGTACATGCTGCTCAACTGGCTGCCCTCGCTGTTGCTGGAACAGGGTTTCACCAAGCCCCAGGCAGGCATGGTGCAGATGCTGTTCAACATAGGCGGCGCCATTGGTTCGCTGCTCGGCGGAGTGATGCTGGACCGCTGCAACGGCCTGAAAGTGGTCCTGTTCGTGTACGCCGGGGTGTTGGCGGCGCTGGCCGGGGTCGGCCTGTCAGTGGGTATCGTGCCAATGGCAATCGCCGGGTTTGCCGTCGGGCTGTTCGTCATGGCCGCACAGCTTGTGCTGTATGCACTGGCGCCCCCTTCCTACCCGACTTCGGTGCGCGCCACCGGTGTCGGCGCGGCCGTGGCCATCGGCCGGCTCGGTTCGGTGGCAGGTCCCCTGGCCGCCGGCCAGATCCTCGCCGCCGGTGCCGGCACCACTGGCGTGCTACTGGCAACGTCACCAGGGCTGGTGATCGCCGCACTGTCGATCCTGACCGTGATCGCCCGCAACGGAGCGACCACCGAGTCTCAACCCCAAGCTGCAAACTGAGCCCCGGGACAGAGGCTTCAGGATTGCCTGGCGTATCGCTTTGATATCGTCCTGCGCGGCCAGCGCAGGACCCACTTCGAAAACTGCTGAGGAGGCCTGCACATGCCCGAAACCCCGTCGCAAACAGCCGAAATAACCAGAAGGTGTGCGCGCCGATCACAAAGGTAGCGGCCGGTCTTGAATGACCCGCTTCATGACCAGGGTCGAGGTGAGCCGTTGCACATTAGGCAATGTCGAGAGGCTCTCATCGTAAAGCCGTTGAAAGGCGGGCAAGTCCTGAGCTACGACGTGCAGCAGGTAGTCCGGCTCCCCAAACAACCTCTGGGCATCGACCACCTGGGGTATATCAATGAGCGCCGCCTCGAACGCCTCGACCGCTTGCCGGTCACCCTCGCGGAGCGTGGCAAATACCATTGCGGAAAAATTCAGGCCCAATGCACCGGGATCAAGCTGCGCGCGGTAGCCCAGCAATACACCGGAGTCCTCCAGTGCCCGCACTCGCCGATGACAGGGTGAAAGGCTCAAGCCTACACGCTCGGCAAGTTCAGTGACCGAAAGGCGGCCATCCTTTTGCAGCTCGGCAAGAATCTTCCGGTCAGTTCTGTCCACGCAGAATAATCTCCCTCTTTGCAATGAAAATACGACCATCTTTGAAAGTTAATTCTAACAACATTTCATTAATCTTCCCCCATCCATTAACAACCGTACTCCTCTTCAGAAAACAAGAGGGACGGCCTTTGATATGAGAGGCGGGACGATGAACAACGCGGTGATTGATGAACGGGCGCGGGTGACGCCATGACCTTCAGTGTCTTTGTTGCCTTCTGGGCGGTGTCGTTTCTGTTCGTCGTTACGCCCGGAGCGGATTGGGCCTACGCGATATCCGCTGGCCTGAAGCATCGCGTTGTCATTCCGGCTGTGGGCGGATTGTTATCCGGCCACTTGATTGCCACAGTGGTGGTAGCCGCGGGTGTTGGCACCCTGGTCGCCAACCATCCTGGGGTCTTGTCAGTGCTGACGGTGGCCGGGGCGGGTTACCTGCTTTGGCTGGGCATCAACATGCTCACCCGTCCCTCCACACCCCATACGGATGAAGTTCAGACCTCAGGCTCATGGCTGCGCTGGGCACTCAAGGGGCTTTGCGTCAGCGGCTTGAATCCGAAAGTGTTCCTGCTGTTCCTGGCCCTCTTGCCTCAGTTTGCCGACGCCACTGCCCCCTGGCCCGTACCGACGCAGATGCTAGCGCTCGGGCTCGTCCACACCGTCAGTTGTAGCGTTATTTATCTGCTGGTCGGGTTTGGCTCACAGGTTGTTCTAAAGGCACGCCCAACCGCCGCTCGGTGGGTCAGTCGTTTCTCCGGAGCGACCATGATCATCATCGCCGTGACGCTGTTTACCGAACAGATGCTGGGTTAATTCCCGGCACTGGTCATGAGTGCAAGCGTATTTCCAGGCCCCGAGCATACCTTTCCACCCTCGCCTTCCAGGGAGCTTTCATGAAGAGCCCAAGAGAACGTGCCGCCGAAGGTCTACAGGCCGGCGCCCGGTTCACGGTAATCCGCTGTTTTTCAGAAGACGATATTCGTCAGTTCGCGCAGATTTCCCGAGACTACAATCCGGTTCACTGCGACACAGGCTACGCAGAGTTGCGCGGGTTCAAGGCGCCCATTGCCCACGGCCTTCTGACAGCCAGCCTGCTCACCGAAGTCGGCGGGCAAATCGGGTGGCTGGCCACAGGGATGAGTTTCAACTTCAAGCGTCCCGTTTACGCGGGAGAACAGATCACCTGCCATTGGCTCATCGTTGACATCGATGAGCGAGGACATGCAAAGGCCGAAGTCAGGATATTCAATGCAGAGGGCATCACAGTACTGGAGGCCACGACTTGCGGTGTGCTGCCGGGAACTGAAGAACGTGAACGACTCACACAAATGCTCTTTGACGGCGACCCCACCAATGGCGCAGCCCGGTCCATGAGTTGATTGCCTGACGTGAGTGGCAGCGACTTATGCGTTGTGTGTCCGCTATGGGTGGTTGCAGGCTTTTACGACCGGAAGTAATCGGCCAGGAGCGGACACTGACCGCCGGACGGTCTCAACGACAAAGCAGGCGTTCGAGTTAGGCGATAACCAGCGGCAGCATGCAATGGCCTCTGAGCTGCCATTGACTGAATCCGAACGCGCCGATCATGCGTTGGTGCGCGAGACCCGCGAGAGTAGCTTGGCGAACTACGCAGGCAGTCCATCCGAGCAAGGACATGGTCCAGCCCGGTCGGTGTCACCAGTGACACGCAAACCTACGGTTTCAGAGCGACTGCGCCAACAGCGCGCCCGTCGCGAACTATTGTGAAAAGGCCGTCTCGCGAGACGGCCTAGTTTCTCAGGATCGGAACAACCCAACCTATTCGCCGCGATGGCTTTCCATGTCGGCAATGACCTGTGCAGATACGTCGAACACGAGGTGGTGGTTGTCGAACAGATCGTCCTGATCCGATACGAGGTCGACGGCGATATGCCCGCAGTTGAACATCAGCAATAGTTGACCGCCGTCCGGCAGCGGGACGATACGAATAGCTTCGGCTTCACCTGTAGTAGAGATGATGGCTTTGGCGATAAGCAGACGGGTGTGTGAATCAATCGAAAGAGTAGGCATGGTAGCTACTCTGCTTTAGCGAGTATTTCTCAAGCGCCCCCGCAAGCAGGATTAAATCGGCGCACCTTTGAGTGTAGCCCATGCACACAGACTGCCTAGAGGGATCAGGATCGGCGACCGGCAGAGAACGGCCAGAAGTGGCCGGTGGTCGTTGCATTACGATTGTCGCCGGCGTTTGGCTAAGCTTAATAAATCAGGGCGAACTGAAAACTTAAGTGATAGCGGCCATCAACGGATCTGGATTGACATCAAGGCGGCACTCCCAAGGGAGACGACTATGTATGCGGTTATAAGAACCTACCTGGGTACTGGAGCAAAGGAGCTTTTCAAGCTGTTGGAAGAGCGCAATGCCGACGTCGAAGCGACCCTGCGGACAGTGCCTGGCCTCGTCAGCTACACACTATTGAATACGGGTGATGGTGGTACAGCGGTGACTGTTTGCACGGATAAGGCCGGCAGCGATGCGAGCCTGAAAGTCGCGCGTGACTGGATTCAGAAAAATGCATCGAATATCCGCGCGAACCCGCCGATCGTGACGGAAGGCCCGGTCATTGTGCAGATCAGCTAGCAACCGATCCGCAGGGTGGTGAGTGCTATACTTTTTCCAGATTGCACGGGGTGTGCAACGTTCCCCACAGTACAGCTACCGACTGCTGCCGGACAGAGGAGGTCTACAGCAAACCCGAGATGGGAGGTGTGGCATGAACCGACACTATTACATCAGTGACAATCTCAACGATCTTGAAAACGTTGAATATGAATTGGAAGCCAGCGGCATCAACTCCGAACAGATTCATGTACTCAGTGAAAAAGTTGCTGATGTAGAAGAACATCACCTCCACGAGATCAGTTCGCTAATGGAACAGGATGCTGTTCACTCTGGTGAGATTGGTGCGGTGATCGGCGTGCCACTCGCAGCGTTGGTCCTGGGTGGCGCCTATTGGATGGGCTGGACCGAATCCGCCGCAGGCTGGATGCCCTTTATCTTCCTTGCCATTGTTGTATTGGGCTTCTGCATCTGGGAAGGCGGTTTTTTTGGCTTCCAGGTGCCGAACACTCACTTCCGAAATTTCAAACAGGCCGTAAAAGAAGGCAAACATATCTTCTTCGTGGATGTTGAACCGAATCAGGAATCGGTACTGGATCAGGTCATCAAACAGCATCCAAAGCTGAAGGTCGCCGGCACGGGAGCGGCAGCCCCGCACTGGACAGTGGCCTGGCAGCATAAATGGCATCAGTTCAAGCGAGTGATATCCGGTTAGCGCCTGGAGACTCCAGGCCATCCGAAAGATGCTTACTGGCCAAAGGAAATGACCCGGCTGAGGAATACATAGTCTGCCTCGGTGGCCATCAGCCCGATGAGCACCAGTAAACACAAAGGTGGCACCAGTATGGCGTAGACCAATGCCAGGCGCTCCCATGCCATATGCATGAAGATGGAGACAATCAAACCTGCCTTCAACAACATGAAAGTGATAATCAGGGACCAGCGAAGATAGCCATGGAAGTGGAAATAGTCGACAAGGTACGACAGCGTGCTGAGGACGAATAACAGCCCCCAGATCTTAAGGTACAAACTGATTGGATGTTGCTGACCCTGAGCATGTGCCATCACCCGTGCTCCTCTACCATAAATAGAAGAAAGCAAAAATAAATACCCACACCAAATCCACGAAGTGCCAGTAAAGCCCGGCTATCTCGACGTTCTGATAGTTTCCGGAGCGCTCATAATCTCCGCGCCATACCTTCAGCGCCACAATGCTGAGGTAGAGGGCGCCGATTGATACATGCAGTCCGTGAAAACCGGTAATCATGAAAAAGCTCGCGCCAAATTGCGCCGCTCCCATGGGGTTCCCCCAGGGACGCACCCCTTCTGCGATGAGCTTGGTCCATTCAAATGCCTGCATGCCGACGAAAGTCACCCCCAAGGCAGCGGTCGCCAGCATCAGGGCCGTGGTTTTCGCACGATTACGGCGATAGGCGAAATTGACGGCCATGGCCATGGTGCCGCTGCTGCTGATCAGCACAAAGGTCATGATGGCGATCAGAATAAGCGGGATTTCCTTGCCGCCGATCGTCAATGCGAACACTTCACTGGGGTTCGGCCAGGCGCTGGTGATGGTCATGCGTACCGACATGTAGCCGGTCAGAAAACAGGTGAATATAAACGTGTCGCTGAGCAGGAATATCCACATCATCGCCTTGCCCCAAGGCACCTGCTTGAAGGCGTCTTTATCCGAGGCCCAATCGCTGGCGATGCCCTGCCATCCCGGTGCAGGCGGCAAGCCTGGTGGATTGGATGAACTGATCTCGGCTTGGGCTTGGGCTTGGGCTTGTGGGTGCAATGCCATGGTTGTTCACCTCAGGCCGCAGAATCTGGCGATGGCTTCATAGGTTTGCGGCGTGCTGGCCAGCAGCGCGAATAGCACGAACCAAAGGCCCAGCAAGTAATGCCAATAGATGGCACAGAGCTCTACGCTGACGCCAAGTTGCGCCAGTGGCACATGACGCAGGAATTTAGCGACGATCCAGCACCAGGCGATCAGCCCGCCCAGCAGGTGGAGCCCATGCAGGCCGGTCAACAGGTAGAAGAAACTGTTGGCCGGATTGCTGGCGACAAAGTAGCCCCAGGCGACAAACTGCTGCCAGAGCCAGAGTTGCCCCGCCAGAAAGGCAATGGCAAAGACACCCCCCAATGCAAAACCAATGACAGTTGCGCCCGGCCGAGCCTTTCGGGCGGCCATACGCGACCATTGCAATGCGATGCAACTCAATACCAGGAAAGCCGAATTCAGCCAGAGCGGCCGGAGATTGCCTAATGGCGCCAAAGGCTCTGTCAGGGGTAGCCAGTCGGCCATTTGAGAACGGGCAATAAAGGCGATCAGGAAGAGGAAGAATAACGAACTCACCACCACCAGAAACAAGCGCAGGCCTACCCTTGCGATTTGCCTTCTATTGGCATCCTCGGCGGCCTGAATACCCTCAGGGTCGCGACTCCAACTGCCGCCGGGATCAGCGCCGTCGGCGTTTCTCAATAGCAGTCTGTTCATGTCTTGATGTCCGCCTTGGTTCCGGCACTGAGTTGCCGCATCTGCTCCAACTCCTCGGTGGAAACCGTTTGCGGAACGAAATCCTGCTCTATCCCCGGCACGCTGTAGTCATAGGCCCAGCGATGCACGACCGGCAATTTCTCTCCCCAGTTACCGTGTTTCGGCGGGGTGTCCGGCGTTTGCCACTCCAGGCTGGCCGCGCCCCAGGGATTACTGCCTGCCGGCTTGCCCTTGAATGCACTCCAGGTCAGGTTGAACAGGAACAGCAACTGGGAAACGCCGACAATCAATGCGATCACCGTAATGAAGGCATTCAAGTCTTGCGCGGACTGCGGGATGAACGCGTAGTTTTCATAGGCGTAGTAGCGACGTGGCATGCCCTGGAAACCCAGGTAGTGCATGGGGAAGAAGATGGCGTAGGTACCCAGAAAGGTAATCCAGAAATGCAGCTTGCCCAGGGTGTCGTTCCACATGCGTCCTGTGACTTTCGGGAACCAGTGATAAATACCGCCGAACACCACCAGGACCGGGGCGACCCCCATGACCATATGAAAATGGGCCACGACGAAATAGGTGTCCGAGAGCGGGATATCCACGATCACATTGCCGAGAAACAACCCGGTCAGACCGCCGACCAGGAAGGTGACGATAAAGGCCAGGGCAAACAGCATCGGCACGGTCAGGTGGATGTCGCCGCGCCACAGGGTCAGTACCCAGTTATAGACTTTCAGCGCAGTCGGCACCGCGATGATCAAGGTGGTGACGGCGAAGAAAAAGCCAAAGTACGGGTTCATTCCGCTGACATACATATGGTGCGCCCAGACCACAAAGCTGAGTACGCCAATGGCAATAATGGCCCACACCATCATTCGGTAACCGAAGATATTTTTACGCGCATGGGTACTGATCAAGTCGGAGACCAGGCCAAACGCAGGGAGAGCAACGATATAGACCTCCGGGTGGCCGAAGAACCAGAACAGGTGCTGGAACAATATCGGGCTGCCACCCTGGTGATCGAGCTGTTGCCCCAGCGAGATCATCGCCGGCATGAAGAAGCTGGTGCCCAACAGCTTGTCGAACAGCATCATGACCGCACTGACGAACAACGCCGGGAACGCCAGCAAGGCCATGATCGAGGCCATGAAGATGCCCCATACCGAGAGCGGCATGCGAAACAAGGTCATGCCGTGCGTGCGCGCCTGCAACACCGTGGTGACGTAGTTCAACCCGCCCATGGTGGCGGCGACAATAAAAATCGCCAGTGAGACGAGCATCAGGACAATGCCCCACTCGACCCCCGGTGTCCCCTGGGTAATGGACTGTGGCGGATAGAGCGTCCAGCCCGAACCGGTCGGACCGCCAGGGACAAAAAAACTGCTGAGCAACACCAGCACCGCCACCAGGTAAAACCAGTAACTGAGCATGTTGACATAGGGGAAGACCATGTCGCGGGCGCCCACCATCAGCGGGATCAGATAGTTGCCGAAGCCACCCAGAAACAAGGCCGTCAGCAAGTAAATGACCATGATCATGCCGTGCATGGTCATCGCCTGATAGTAAGTACTGGCGTCCATGAACGCCAAGCTACCGGGGAAGCCTATCTGCATGCGCATCAAGCTGGACAACACCAAAGCGATGAGCCCCACGAAGATGGCCGTCAACGAATATTGAATGGCTATGACCTTGTGGTCCTGACTCCAGATATATTTGGTCAGGAAACTTTTTGGCTCGTGTAGTGCTTCTGTTTCGGCTTGCTCCGCATAGGCCATCACGTCATCCTCCTGCCGAAGTTTCAGTGTATTTCTGGCTGTTTTACGGCTACGTCCCTGGCTCCGCCTTGTTTGCGTCAGCGTCAGCATTCGCTTTGGATTTGATAAAAGCGATCAGTGCATTCAACTCCTCGTCACTCGGAGCCAGGGCCGGCATGACGGCGGCATAGCCCTTGACGATTTTGGCATTGGGATGAAGAACCGAATCCTTGATATAGCCCTCATCGACCTTTACGCTCGTATCGTCGGCAAGGGTTTGCGTCTTGCCATACAGGCCCTGCCAGCTGGGGCCGACGCCCTTGGTGCCATCGACACTGTGGCAGGCCAGACAGCCGAGCGCCCCGGCCAGCCGCTGTCCCTGCACCACCAAGTCTTCACCCGGGCTCGACGCTTCACCGGTCGAAGGTTCATCGACTTGCCCCGCAGCACCCAGTGATTTGATCAGGGCGATGACAGCACCCAGCTCATCGTCCTTGAGAGTATAGGCCACCATGACCGGCGGGTAGCCCTGTACCAGTCGGGCCTTTGGATCGAGAATCGACTCTTTCAGGTAGGCCTCGTCGACCACCACACTGGTGCCATCGGCAAGCTGTTCAGTGCGGCCGTACAGCCCCTTCCATCCCGGGCCGAGACTGGCACTGCCATCCTGGCTATGGCAGGCCTTGCAGCCGAGCTGTTCGACCAACTGGCGGCCTTTTTCCAGCACGCTGTCTCGACCGGGTTTGGCCGCTATCGTCAATGTCTGCGCAAAAGTCGGTTGGCCTTTCAGCCATTGATCGAAGACGCCCTGTTCTTCCACGATCATATGGCCGCGCATGTTGTAATGACCTACGCCACAAAATTCAGCGCAAAGAACTTCGTATTTTCCGGTTTTAGTTGGCGTAAACCAAAAGTACGACACCATTCCTGGCACCATATCCATCTTGCTGCGTATTTGCGGTACATAGAAATCGTGCAGGACATCTTTAGCGCGCAGCAAGACTTTCACCGGCCGATCGAGCGGAAGGCGAACTTCATTATTCATGACAAGCACATCGTCCTGCCCTGCAGGATCCTTGGGATCAAGGCCGAGGGGGTTGGCGGAATCAACAAACTTGATATCCGACTTACCCAATTTCCCGTCCTGGCCGGGAAAACGAAAGGCCCACTGCCACTGCTGGGCGACCACTTCAAGTTCGTAAGCCTCTTTCGGCACCCGGACGAAATCGTTGTAGACAACCAGGCCTGGCGCCAACATCCCGGCAATACCTACCGAGGTAACGATAATCAACCACAGTTCCAGCTTTTTGTTTTCTGGCTGGTAGGCCGCCCTGGCACCCTCCTTGTGACGATACCGCATCACCGCGACCGCCATGAATACCGTGATGGCAATGAAAAATACTCCGCTAATGATCAGGGTAATGAACAGGGTGGTGTCTATGGACCCCCAGTTGGAAGCTGCCGGTGTCGCATGCCAAGGCGCTAGTATGTGGAATAGCACTGATGCAATAACGATTAGTATCAGGACAATTGCTATTGCCATTTCCTCTTCATCCTATTCCTGTTGCTCATTGGTTATGCAAAAGCATCGCCACTGACGTCCAGGCAGGGCAGACAAATACCACCCATCCGGGCGGTAAAGTCAGTAAGGAGTATAGAGCCATCGGCTTGTACCGTGAGGTTGGCAAAGGAGGTCCGGTTGCCAGCTATACTGAATTTCTGATGACGGACGGCAGAGATCGACCGGAAGCGGTCCCAAAGGACGAACCCTGCCCTTGTTTAGTCGTCAAACGTAAGTGATGACCTTGAGCAGGGACGATAGCTACACAGTCCAGCAATCCACATGGGAGGTTTCGTCATGAGTGCCCTGACGATCGAAGGCTGGTGCAAACCCAGCAACGCCCAAAAGTCCACCCGGATGGGGGAAGTCCATTTCTACGTCGACGGACCTCTCCATGTCCGTCTGGAGGAGGCCGAAGAGCGCTTGCAGAAGACCCACGAGCGTGAAGCCATGGTCGATGTCGATATGGACTCGATGGAACTGATCATGCCCGAGGGATACGCCCCCTTGTCCGACTGTCAAATGCGTGTCTATTTGCACGACGAACGCGGTCAGTTCCATCTGGTTGGACACCGAGCGAGTGACGGCAGTTTGATCTACACCAATGCGGTGTTGATTGATCAACTGCTTGAGTAGCGGTTACGTGATTCCCGGCATCGGTGTTTCTCCGCGGGGTAATGTGCGGTGGCGAAAACTTACTCGTCCTTTAAACAGAATTCACTGTGTTGCCTCGACCGGTTGAAACCACAGGCAGAAGCGGCCCTTCCCGCCCAGTTAAATCCACCTCGCCTCAGGGGCAAGTTGCCCCTGCCAAAAGCGATTGGTGAAACAGGGCCGCTACTCTCGCCATAAATGGGGTATTACACCCACCCAACCAGGTGTTTTCCACCAAATTTGAGGAATATTCCCCCCTCCCCCTTCCTCTCGCTTGAAACCCTTGGAACCAGCTTGTTAATTCATTTGAGTTTTTTCTTCGCACTATTGAAATGGCTCATTAGTTGCACCACCCCTGATACCCGCAACAGCTGTCGTCCCGGACATCATGGAGACGGCGGGGCTCGCCAGATCCGGCATGACGCGAGGGGTGAAAAATGAAACGCGCGACACCACCATGCAGTTCCATCGCCTTGTTGCCCAGGTCAAGCCTGTGGCGCGTGTTCCACGCAAAAGTGAGGATAGGTGATGTCTTCCACTAATAGATCAATTGCTCGAATCACGAAACGGCCGATGCCCCTTTATAAGCAGCTCGCTGAGTTGGGGCTGATGTTTATCGCGTTGGTGATGACGTTGGCGTTGTCCGCTGTACTGGCGATGGAGTTCACCCTTGGAGTGTTCTGACAAATGCGTCTTTCACTCAAATGGCTTGATGATTGCGGTATTGCTCATACGAGCGCCCGTTTTACCAGGCACCCTGTAAAGAAAGCGGTTATGGGAGGTGTGTCATGTGGAATCAGCCTCTGATGATTGTGGCGATCTACCTTGCTACCACCCTCTGCATCGGCTGGTTGTGGTCCGTTGCTATCCTGTATTGGCTTTGATGCAATGGAAAAGGTGAGTCACCTCCTGATTTTATAAACACATCACCGGCAGCCATGTGTCGGTCAGGTGGGAACCGAAGGTCAGCCGGTCAAATGGCCCATGGGGGCGCGGGGATAAACTTTGACTCGATCCATTGTTTGAACGCGACGACCACCGCGCCCGGAAACCTGGCCGATGGCCTGACCAGGTAGACCCCACCGGCGGTATCCAATTGCCAGTCAGGAAGGACATGCAACAGCCTCCCGGCAGCAATATCACGACTCATCAACCAGTCACCTGCCCCCAGTATTCCCGCATCGGCGCGGGCCGCTGCAAGTAATGATTCGCTGTCATTGGCCGTCAGGTTTCCTTTGGGAGAAACCGTCTGCAGCTCATTGCCGCGATGGAGTCTCCACTGAGGAAAAGACGCAAGGCCGCTGAAGCGAAGGCAATTGTGCCTGATCAGGTCCTGTGGCGTTTCGGGCATGCCGTGCTGTCTGATGTAAGCAGGCGAGGCACACAGTATCCGGCGATGGTCACTCAGTTTCCTGGCGATCAACCGGCTGTCTTCCAACTCTCCGATTCGGATCGCCGCATCAAAACCTTCATCGATGATATCGACCAGACGCTCGCTGTAGTCTGCAAGGATCGAGACATGCGGATGAGCCTCGAGAAACTCCGGCAGCATCGGGCCAAGCCAACGCCTGCCCATGGCTGCCGGCAATGCAAGGCGCAAAGTACCGCGGATTTCGCTGGCACCCTCGGACGCCTGCTGCTGCGCTTCATTCATCAATTCGATGGCTGAGCGAAGGCGCTGCTCCAGCCTGGCACCTGTTTCAGTAATTCGAACCTGCCGGGTGGAGCGCTCCACGAGCCGAACGCCAAGGCGCTTTTCCATTGCGGCGAGACGTTTTGAGACGACGGTAGGATGTCGCTGCAATAGCCGGCCAGCCCCGACAAATGAGCCTTGCGAGGCAACGGCCAGAAACGCAGCGATTTCGTCACTGTACTGATTGTTCAGAACATCAAGATTCATGGTTTTAAAATGATCGCCCCCGATGAACGCCCCGACTCCAGATCGGCATGCGCCAATGCTGCGTCCGCCAGTGAATAGCTTGCCCGGACCCGAGGCTTGATAATACCCGCACCGATGGCGGCCAACACATCCTGCGCTCGTTCCTGGTACTCGGAGGCACTCGCCGTATGGGCTGCCAACGAAGGACGTGTCAGGAACAGCGAGCCTTTGGCATTGAGTGTCGACAGCTCCACGGCTGACGGCGCACCTGATGAAGCGCCAAACGATACCATCAGCCCTCTTGGTCGCAAGCTATCCAGGGATGCCTGGAAAGAAACACGCCCTATTGGGTCATAGACAACGTCGACCTTTTTACCCTGGGTGATACGAGCCACCTCGCAAGCCAGGCTGTCAGCATCGAACACCAGGACTTCATCGCATCCCGACGCCTGAGCTTTCTCGACACTGGCCTGCTTTGAAACCACGCCGATCACGGTGGCACCCAAGTGTCTGGCCCAAGGCACCATGATTTCCCCCAACCCTCCAGCCACACCGTAGAGGAGCATGGTTGTACCGGGCCCCACAGGATAGGTGGCTTTCAACAGGTACTGCGCAGTGATGCCCTTGAACATGACGGCTGCTGCATCGTCAAATGACAGCGAATCCGGAATTTTGACCAGCCGCTCTGCCGGATAAAGCCGGGCCGAAGCATAGGAACCGATAGGGCCGGTGGCATAGGCCACGCGATCCCCTGCTCGCACGTTGCTGACACCCGCACCCACAGCTGTGACACGCCCCGCGCCTTCCAGCCCAAGTCCAGATGGCAACGCAATGGGCACCGCTCCCTTGCGCTGGGTAACGTCGAGAAAGTTGACACCTACCGCCTCTTGCTCAAGCCAGACCTCTCCCTGGCCTGGCGCTTGTTCGCTCAGTGTCTCCAGGTTCAGTACTTCAGGGTTGCCGAGCTGGTTGAACCGGATCGCAGATACCATGGTCATTTCTCCTTCAGTCAGAAGCCGCTATCAAATAAGTGGCCTCAGTGTGAGAACTGATCTTCTGATGAACAAGACGAGTTGATTGCAGGACATTAATGCACTGGTTGCAGCAATGTAATCGCGGATAGCACGCGATACTCTGTGGAGCATGCCGGGCTCATTGTGATTTTGGAGAAACCAAGGGTTGTCTCCGTGAGTCTGCCATGGGTTGGTGGCTGCCTTTTGCGTCAGGCAATAATCGGCCAAAAGCAATGGGATGGACTCCTCCTCACTTCGGCATCTTGAGTGCCAGACTGAAGGTGCGAACCGCAGTCAACCGTGAGAAGGAGTCCACACATGAAGCTTATGCGCATTGGGGTCGACTTGGCCAAGAACGTGTTTCAGATCCACGGCGTGGATCGTCATGAGCAGCCAGTCTGGCGGCAGCGTCTGTCTCGCGAACGCTGGCTGCAAACGGTGCTGGAGAAGATCGAACCCGGCTGTGAGATCGGCATGGAAAGTTGTAGCGGTGCGCACCATTGGGCGCGGCAACTACAAGCACGTGGATTTCGGGTGAGGCTGATTGCGCCGCAGTTCGTCAAACCGTACGTCAAGAGCAACAAGAACGACGCCAACGATGCCGAGGCAATCTGCGAAGCGATGAGCCGCCCCAGCATGCGCTTCGTCGCCGTCAAGACCATCGAACAACAGGATATCCAGGCGACGCATCGCATCCGGGCCGGCTTAATCGAACAGCGGACGGCCAAAGCCAATCAGATTCGTGGGCTGATCGCCGAGTACGGCCTCGTTGCTCCGAAGGAGTTGCTGATGCTGCGTCGCGCCATACCGTGCTGGTTGGAAGAGGCGGATAACGGTTTGACGGTACGTTTTCGTCGTCTGCTGGATGGCTTGTGGGGCGACCTTCGCACACTGGATGAACGCGTGGGCGAACTCGACAGCGAGATATCGGCAATCGCGGCAAGTGAACCAACGGCCGTTCGTTTGCAGCAGCTGCGCGGGGTCGGCCCGATGATAGCCACCGCACTCGTTGCTGCCATTGGTGATGCCCGACAGTTTGCCAATGGCCGGCAGTTGGCCGCCTCGTTAGGGCTGACGCCGAGGCAACACAGCTCCGGCGGCAAGGATCGACTGCTGGGCATCAGCAAACGTGGCGATGCTTATCTGCGAACGCTGATGATCCATGGTGCACGATCGGCATTACGCACGGCCAAATTTAAAGATGACCGGCTCAGCCAGTGGGCTGTCCGTTTAGCCGAGCGCTCACATCCCAATGTCGCCGCTATCGCTTTGGCGAACAAAACTGCACGCATGGCTTGGGCGATGCTGCGCAACGGTACTGATTACCAACCGGATCGGGCAGAGGCCTGACCCATTCATCCCGGAAGAAGCCCCATACACCACGATTGCGAAGCAACCCGAGCAATGGCAAACCGGTCGAACCGGCGTCGGCAAAACCCTTTAACGTCCAGGTGCATAAAGCACGTAAAAGCGATCGGGAGCCGACGCGCGAATAGCCCATCATGGCCCTGCATCGAAACGATGCCGCAGTAAGAGGCCGAATATACGTGTGCAGTCGGCACGGGCGCCAAAGCAAAGGAGGCTTGCAATGAGGAGGAGTCCATATACGGACGGTCGAACGCTTACTTTTCTCGATGGCTATTGCAAAGGCTGGATTGCAGCGCTCCGGGTACCGGCAAACGCACTCGTGCCAAGCCAGCGCCACAAGTTTTCCGCATCCTGCACAGCGCCGTCTACACGCAGCTCTCGCGACTGAAGAACCTCCCTTGGTGTGCGGTCGCCGGCCCACACCTCGGTCAACGCGCGCACGCTAGAGTCCACGACGAGCGTGAGTTCGCGTCCGGGGTCGTCGCGGCACAGATCTGCCACACCATGTTCGACCACAAGCCACCACTCTTGCTCGCCGGATCGCGCGTCGCGGAACTTGAAGTGGATGACCACCGACCGGGACGGGAACATCTCGATGCGCGCGAACCGGCGCACGTCCCACATGAGCAGGCCCGCGTCGAGTTCGTTATCGCGAAGGCGACTGCCTATCCAACGCGCGCCCCAATGGCCTAGAGCCATTATGATGGGGCGCAAATCCTCGCCTGCTTCGGTCAGGCTGTACTCCCAGACCTTGCCTGCGGCTGTGCGATGTACGACACCGATATCTTCCAGGTGGCGCAGCCGCTGTGCCAGCAAGCTGGTGGACATCCGTGGTACGCCACGGTGCAGTTCATTGAAGCGCTTACTGCCGCATAGCAGCTCGCGCACGACCAAAGGCGTCCAGCGCTCGCACAGTGCTTCAGCACCGCGCGCGACCGTGCAGAACTGACCGTAGCTTTCATCCATCGCCTGTACTCCGCAACTACAACGCTTCAGATTCTGAACTAGCCTCGCGACTTCGCCACGTGCACGCTCAAACCTGCGAAAGCCACCGTCTCAGGAGAACGCCATGACCAAGATAGCCATCATTCAGCGACCGCCAGTGCTGCTCGATCGCAGCGCGACGATCGCCCGAGCCGTGCAATCGGTCGCTGAGGCTGCGGCGGCGGGAGCCTCGTTGATCGTTTTGCCCGAACAGTTCATTCCAGGTTACCCGTCATGGATCTGGCGGCTGGCGGCGGGAAGGGACGGGGCTGTAATGGGCCAGTTGCATGCGCGGCTGCTGGCCAACGCCGTTGATATCGCGAACGGTGACCTGAGCGAGTTGTGCGAGGCCTCCAGAGTTCATGCCGTGACGATCGTGTGCGGTATCAATGAATGCGACCGGCTCCATGGCGGCGGCACGCTCTACAACAGCGTAGTCGTTATCGGCGCGAACGGCGCAGTGCTCAACCGACACCGCAAGCTGATGCCAACGAACCCCGAGCGCATGGTCCATGGTTTCGGTGATGCGTCAGGGTTACGTACGGTCGACACACCCGTCGGCCGCATTGGTACGCTCATCTGCTGGGAAAGCTACATGCCGCTGGCACGCTATTCACTGTATGCCCAAGGGGTGGAGATCTACATCGCACCCACGTATGACAGTGGCGATGGCTGGATCAGCACGATGCGCCACATTGCACTCGAAGGCCGCTGTTGGGTGCTTGGCAGCGGCACCTTGCTGCGCGGCAGCGACATCCCCGATGACTTTCCGGCTCGCCTGCAACTGTTTCCCGATCCGCAAGAGTGGATCAACGACGGCGACTCGGTGGTGGTCAACCCTCAAGGCCGGATCACAGCCGGTCCACTGCACCGAGAGGCAGGCATTGTGTATGCGGATATCGACGTCTCACTCGTGGCGCCAGCGCGGCGGACGCTCGACGTCACCGGGCACTATGCGCGCCCTGATATTTTCGAACTGCAGGTGCGACGCACGCCGGCGACAGCGGTGCGCTACATCGACGGGTGAAGTTACCAACGCTCAGGCGATCCATCCCAACTTCGACGGTATGCGTAACAACTGATGAAGGAGTCATTCCATGAGCATTCAAAGGTCTTACAAAGGCAGTTGTTTTTGCGGCGCAGTCGAGTTCACCGTCAGCGGTGAGCCGGCCGCAATGGGCTATTGCCATTGCGAGTCGTGTCGACATTGGTCAGCAGCACCGGTCAATGCCTTCACGCTGTGGAAACCCGAGGCGGTGCAAGTAACTCGGGGGGCGGACAACATTGGCACCTACAACAAGACACCGCAAAGTTATCGCAAATGGTGCAAGAGTTGCGGCGGGCACATCTTCACCGAACACCCAGGGATGGGGCTCATCGACGTGTATGCCGCTGTCATCCCGGATCTTGCTTATTCGCCAGGCGTTCACGTCCACTATCAGGAGACCAGGTTGCGCATCAAAGACGGGTTGCCCAAGCTGAAGGATGTCCCCAGCGAATTAGGGGGATCGGGCGTCAGCGTGGACGAATAGCGCCAGCACGGTAGCGTGCGGCGATCCGACCTTGCTTGATTACGCCAGTTGCCACCTGTTCGGCACTGTCATACAGAAAGGCTTCGAACAAATGAAGCAGCATCGCAAGCGACCCAGCGGCCTCAACATCTGAAACTGATCGTGCAATAGAGTCGACCAAAGAACCGTCACGGACTTCAGGAAACACTCAGTGAATCAAACCCGTTTTTCTAGATGCGTAGTACGCTCCAACCAGAAACATGCCTTTGATTTACGCTGGTATTTTCGTGCACCCGGCTCCGGTGTCATCTACAACACTCGAAGAGTGGTCAGAGCAGCCCTTGACGAGTGGCGACGGTCGTGACCCTCCCCTCTCGCCCCACTGCACCGCTCAAAGCCCCTCTGCTGCGCACCCTTCACGCTCACGCCTGATCCATAACCTCGACCACTCCCTTATCCTCCCCCAGGAACCCTCCGCTTTGATGCTGCCACAGCCGCGCATAGACGCCGTTCTTCCCGAGCAATTCGGTGTGGGTGCCCTGTTCGATGATGCGTCCGTCATCCATGACGATGAGCCGGTCCATGGCCGCAATCGTGGACAGCCGATGGGCGATGGCGATCACAGTCTTGCCCTGCATCATTTCATCGAGGCTTTCCTGAATGGCCACTTCGACTTCCGAGTCCAGCGCACTGGTGGCCTCGTCAAGAAGCAGGATCGGGGCGTTCTTGAGCATCACCCGGGCAATCGCGACGCGTTGGCGCTGGCCGCCCGACAGCTTGATGCCCCGCTCACCCACAAGGGTGTCGTAGCCGGTATGGCCTTGCCGGTCGCTCAGTTGGCTGATGAACTCATCGGCCTGGGCATTGGCCGCGGCGCTGCGGATTTGCGCGTCGGTCGCATCGGGACGGCCGTAGGCGATGTTGTCGCGAATGGAACGGTGCAGCAGGGAGGTATCCTGCGTGACCATGCCGATGGAGCCGCGCAGGCTGTCTTGCGTCACTTGTGCGATGTTTTGGCCGTCGATGCGAATCTCCCCGCTGTCGACGTCATAGAAGCGCAGCAGCAAGTTGATAAGCGTGGATTTGCCGGCGCCAGAGCGGCCAACCAGGCCGATTTTTTCGCCCGGGCGGATGCTCAGGCTCAGGCCATCGAGCACCTGGCGTTCGCCATTGTAGTTGAAGCTCACCTTATCGAAGGTTACCGCGCCGCCGGAGGTCACAAGCACGCCGGCACCCGGCGCGTCCTGCACCTTGGTGCCCAGGGTCAGCGTCGCCATGCCATCCTGTACGGTGCCGATGCTCTCGAACAGCGAGGTCATTTGCCACATGATCCAGTGCGACATGCCATTGATACGCAACGCCATGGCGGTGATTGCCGCCACGGCACCTGCGCCGACCTCACCCTGGTGCCATAGCCACAGCGCATAACCACCTGCTGCCATGATCAACGCCACCACCAATGCCTGGTTGACGATCTCGAACTGGCTGACCAGGCGCATCTGGCGAAAGCCGGTTTGCTTGAAATCCTCCATCGCTGCACGCGCGAAGTGCGCTTCACGATTGGAGTGGGAGAACAGCTTCACCGTAGTGATGTTGGTGTAGGCGTCTGAGATGCGCCCGGTCATCATCGACCGCGCATTGGCCTGTTCCTGCCCGACTCTCCCCAGGCGGGGCACGAAGTACAGCATGGCCAGCCCGAACAACACGACCCAGGCAACGAAAGGCAGCATCAGTTTCAGTGCGAAACCGCCGGCCAGTGCGATGATCGCGATGAAGTACACCCCGATCCCGGGTGCGATCTCGATAAGGGTGAATAGCACGTCGCGCACGGCTAGCGCAGTCTGCATCACCTTGGTAGTGACCCGGCCGGAAAACTCATCGGAAAAAAACGAAAGGCTTTGTCGCAGCATCAGGCGATGGAAGTCCCAGCGCAGCCGCAACGGCAAGTTAATCGCCAATATCTGGTGCTGCACCATGGTGCGCAACGCCACCAGTCCGACACTGGTCACCATTACGGTGCCCATGCCCCACAACACGCGACTTTCCTGCGCAGCCGCTTCACCGCCTGTCTGCCAGGTCGAGAGCAGGTCCACGACCTGCCCGAGGAAGGAAAACAGCCAGGCTTCGTAAATCGACACAGCGGCACTGAGCAACGTAAGCGCAAGGATGTAACCGCGGGCGCCCCGCGTACAGGCCCACAGGAAACGAGCCAGGCCGTTGGGTGGCGGTGGTACCTCGTCAGGAGGAAAGGGGTCGAGTCTTCGTTCAAACGCACGAAGCATGGTGTTCTCCAAAACGATCAAATTGAGGAGATTCTGCCATTGAACGGTTGCTTTGAGGGTTTTGCGAAGTTGAGGTATGGCGCTGTTGGCAGGTCGCTCTGAGGATTGGGTTGCCGGGTGCGGGCTCTCATACGTTGCCAGAGACCCGGTCGGCAGGGATAAATCGGCCGGTATCGAAGGGGGCTGGCCAAGACCGGTTGAATCCACAGCTAGAAGCGGTCACTCACAGCAGATGTCGATATCAGACTTGTTCGATGAAGGATAAGAATCCAGTTTAGCTTTTGACGCTTGCCCACTCTTTAAACAGCTCTGGAAAGCCGACAGCAGCGAAGTAATCGCCTAACCTGCGAGCTGGGCCCGTTCAGATTCGTCCAGGTGCTCCAGCAGCACCGCTATCGTTGCATCCCGCAGCTTGATTGCCTCTATCCAGCCCGGCCCCTGCGCCAACAGTGGGGGGCAGACATTGACGTGGATTGCACCGTGGCGCGGGAACCACTGACCGTCGCGCAGTACCCTGCGCGTACCGCGGATTGCGACCGGCAGCAGCGGCACGCCGACACGCGCGGCGAGCACGAAGGCGCCCATGTGGAAGTTGCGCAAGCCTGGCTCGCGGGTAAAGGTCCCCTCGGGGAAGAACACCAGCGGCTGGCCAGCCTGTAGCGCCTCGGCCAGGGGCTCGGTGTCTGCGGCGCTGCGCTGCAGGTCGAAGCGTTCGACAAAGCGAGCGCCGAGCTTGCGCAGGAACAGGCCGGCAATCCACTGCTCAGCCAGTTCGCGCTTGGCAACGAAGCTGAACTGCGGCGGCAGGGCTGCGCAGAGAATGATGCCGTCGAGGTAGCTGGCATGGTTTACGGCCAGCACGCTCACCCTTGACTCAGGCAGGCGCTCCAGCCCCGTGACGCTGAACGGCACTCCAGCCAGGCGCACGAACAGCCGTGCGGCCGCGCGGGTAAAGCTGCGACACCAACGCTGGCGCGGCAGGAGCGCGACGCCCAGCCAGGTCAGCGGTGTGACCAGCCAGAACAACAGCCAGATGTAAGCGGCATACAGCGCGGCGCGGCAGGTCCGCCAGCTGCGACCGAAATGCCCGCGTACGGCCTGCAGCACCAGGCGCAGTAACTGGCGCCACACAGCGAGGTGCGGCCGACCCACTTCGCCACGCTCATACAGTTCGCGGCTGGCGGCACGGCGAATCTTGCCGCTGGAGGTCTTCAGTACGCTATGCGGTGGCGCCAGAACGATATCGTCGGGCGGCACACCGGTGAGGTCGACCACGATGCGGTTGATCTCCTGCTGCAGGCGTTGGCGCGCGGCAGCTTCCTTCTCGTAGCTTTCCGCCAACACCACCAGGCGCTCGGTGCCGGTGGCCGGGTCAGGACTGCCGAACACCGCAATGCAGCCTTTGCGCAGGCCGGGCAAATTGCCGACCGCCGCTTCGACATCATAGGGATAGATGTTGCGCCCGGCACGGATGATCAGGTCCTTGGCGCGGCCGGTCAGGTAGACCTCACCGCCGGCCATGTAGGCGAAGTCGAGCGAGTCGAACCAGCCATCGCATAGCACCCGGCGGGTCTCTTCGGGGTTACGGTAGTAGCCACCGGTGGTGGACGGCCCGCTGAATTGCAGGTGACCTTCGCTGCGTTCGGGGACTTCGACCCCGTTGCCATCGACGATGCGAATCTGATGGCCCGGCAGCGGCCGGCCGCTGGAGACGAAGCGCAGCGTTGCGCCGGCTTCGGCGGGCAGTGCATTGCCGCTGGCCTGGAACGCCTCGCGCTGCACCCTGTCGATCAGCGGCCCTCGGTTCAAGGGAGGAAACGCCACGCCCAACGTGGCCTCGGCCAATCCATAGACCGGCGCCAGCGCGGTGGGCGCCAGGCCATAGCGAACGAAACGTTCGGTGAAGCGTTGCAAAGTATCCGGGCTGACCGGCTCGGCGCCATTGAAGGCCACCCGCCAACTGCTCAGGTCCAGGCCCTCGAGGTCGGCGTCAGCGAGTTTGCTCAGGCACAGTTCGTAGGCGAAGTTGGGCGCCGCCGACAACGTGCCGCGCAAGCGATCGATGGTCCATAGCCAACGCGCCGGCCGCGCAAGGAAAGCCAGCGGCGACATCAGCACCAGGCTGTAGCCGTAATACAGGCTGCCCAGCCAGGCACCGATCAGGCCCATGTCGTGGTACATGGGCAACCAACTGACGAACACGTCCTGCGGCCCCACCTTCAGCGCCGTGCCCATGGCGCGCAGATTGGCCAGCAGGTTGGCGTGGCTGACCATTACACCCTTGGGCTGGCCAGTACTGCCCGAGGTGTACTGCAGGAAGGCGATGTCATCCGGTTGCCGCGGCGGTGTGACGCACTCGCCCCCCTCGCCTGTCAGCTCGGCCACACTGGCGATGCGAGTCAGACTCGGGACCTGTGGCCGGAGCAGCCGGGCGAGCAGCTTCGCTTGCGTCACGGTAATCAGCACTTTGGCCTCGGCGTTGCGCAGGATGCCGGCCTGGCGGCGCAGATGATCCTCTATCTGCGACAGGCGTAGCGGTGGGTAGATGGGCACCGGCACACCACCGGCCAACAGGATGCCGAAAAACCCATGGAGAAAGTCGCGCCCTGTGGGCAGCATCAGGGCCACGGCCTGCCCGGCCTGCAAGCCACTGCGTTGCAGCCCTGCGGCAACTGCCAAAGCGCCCTGGTGCAAGGCGCCGTAGCTGATATCTTCCGGCTGGTCACTTTCATCCAGCAGGCGCACGTGGGGATACTGCGGCTGATGGCGCACATGCCATTCCAGCACTTCGATCAAGGTTCGCGCGGTGTCCGGCGTCTGCCCCGATGCTACCGGGGCCTCGCTGAAGGGCAACGGGCGAGCCGCCTCGGCACCAGGTCTGCTGCGCAATACGCGCAGTACATCGGCGGGAGTGTCCGCCGAGGCGAACAGGTTTTCCGGCAAGCGCACAGCGAACTCATGCTCGATGCGTGACCAGAGCTCGACCCGAGCCAGGCTGTCTACGCCCAGGTCCCGGTCCAGCACGCTTTGCAAGGTGACTTGCAAACCTTCTGCCGCCTGCGGGCGCAACTCGACCACGGTGCGCTGGACAATTTCGAGCAATTTCTCCGCGTCCCCATCGGAATGGGGAACGGCGCGCGTTTCTGGAGGCGGACGAGACATCGGCGGCCCCTCATGACAGGACACTCTGTGTGTAGATCCTTGCCAATTGCCATTATGCGCCTATGGCGGCGACTGGGAATGCCATCATCGATTGCTGCGCTCGCGGGGTGGCTGAGCCAGGGCTAGGCTCTTAAGGACGCAGCGCCTACAGAGAGATCGCCATGCCAGCCAGCCTTGCCCCCGGAGTGACACGCCGAGAAATCTGGGCCTGGGCGATGTTCGATTTCGCCAACTCCGGCTACACGACAGTGGTGATCACCGCCGTGTTCAATGCCTACTTCGTCGCGGTGGTCGCCAAGGGCGAAGCCTGGGCTACGCTGGCCTGGACCAGCGCCACCGCTCTCTCCTATGTCCTGATCATCCTGACCGCGCCGCTGATCGGCGCCTATGCCGACGCCTTCGCCTGCAAGAAGCGCCTGCTGCTGTTCAGCACGCTCGGTTGCGTCGCCTTCACTGCTGGACTCGCGCTGGCCGGGCCGGGGGAGCTCGGTGTCGCGATCCTGTTCATCGTGCTGTCCAACTTCTGCTTCGGCAGCGGCGAGAACCTGATCGCCGCCTTCTTGCCCCAACTCGCCCGTGCGGAGGCCTTGGGCAAGGTGTCCGGTTGGGGCTGGGGGTTCGGCTATCTCGGCGGTCTGGTCAGCCTGGGCGCCTGCCTGGCCTTTGTCAGCTGGGCCCAGGCGCAGGGCCAGACTGCGGCGCAGTTCGTGCCGGTGTGCATGCTGATCACCGCGGCTCTGTTCGCCGTAGCCAGCGTGCCAACCTTCCTGTTCTTGCGCGAACGCAGCCAGCCGCAGCCAGGGCGCGGCGATATGCCTATTGCACAAGCGGCGCTGGCGCGCTTCGCGCAGACGCTGCGCGAAGCCGACCACTATCGCGACCTGCTGCGCTTCCTTGCCTGCACCGTCTGCTACCAGGCCGGGATCTCGGCGGTAATCACCCTGGCGGCCATCTATGCCAATCAGGTCATGGGCTTCAGTACCCAGGACACGCTGCTGCTGATTTTCGTGGTGAACATCACGGCCGCCATCGGTGCCGTGCTGTTCGGTGGGCTGCAAGACCGCCTCGGCCATCGCGCCACGCTGGCGCTGACCCTGCTGGGCTGGCTCGGCATGGTCGGTCTGGTCTGGTTCGCCAGTGGCCCCGGGCTGTTCTGGCTGGCGGCCAACCTCGCCGGCCTGTGCATGGGCTCAAGCCAATCGGCCGGCCGCGCGATAGTCGGTCTGCTGGCGCCGCCGACGCGTCTGGCGGAGTTCTTCGGCCTCTGGGGGCTGGCGGTCAAACTGTCGGCAATCCTCGGCCCCATGACTTACGGCCTGACCAGTTGGCTGTCCGGCGGCGATCACCGCCTGGCGATGCTGATCACCGGCAGCTATTTCGTGGTCGGCCTGCTGATCCTGGCCGGCGTCAACCTCGAGCGCGGGCGGCAGGCAGCTGTCAGCTGTACCGAGAGCCTCGAAAAGTGAGAGGGACTATCTATATTGGGGCGGTTCCGGTCAGTCGTGGAGTGCGAGAGTCGGTCAGAAGTGGGCACTCGGAAACTCAACCGCGCACCAGGCAGGTCCCTGACAAAACCCCTGGCTCGATAGCAGGCGTTCGCGGTCGCTCGGACTCAGCCGGCTGAATTGAAAGCACTGATTCACCTTGCGTGAAAATCCGTCATGACATGTCATGACCTCCTTCAAAAACGGACTTTGACCAACAAATACGGGGTTTAAAGGACGAATGGTCGAGAGGCGTCAAGCGCGGGGAATTGCCGGGAGTTTGCAGCCACTACAGGCTTTTCAATCGGGCGCGTTCGTCGCGGTCAAGTGAACTTCACTTTCTCGACGTGTCACATTAGGTCCTTGTCAAGCAAACGTCAGTAGAGGTACAGCCTTATGAGCATGACCACAATTGTCAGTGCCGTGATTTCCAGTCTCGCACCCAGTATGTTCGACCAGAACAGCCTGCAAGAACCCGGCGCGCATGTCTCAGCCGTCGAATACCACTACGGGATGGACATCGATGTGAAACGGGTACTGCAGCGCACCGATACATCCGACAAGACCGGTGTGGTACCGGTGACCCTGGTCTACGAAGACAGCGAGGGCGAGGTTCACAAGATCCGTTTCCTCGAATGGGGTGGAAGCCCCGCCGATCCCACCAGCATTGCCTGATCAACCAGTCGATCGGGTTCAGGGCCTCACCGCCCTCCCCAGAAGCGGAAGTTAAACCTCATATGCACTCAGTGCGGATGATGTTTATTGTTACCTGAAAATGGACATATTCGAATGACTAAAAGTTCATTCGCGAAACTCACTATTATCTTGACGGCGTAATGTCGCAAGATTAATTGATAACAATGGCTGGATCTAAATGGCAGTCAGCAACGGCAAATTCCAATCAAGCCGTGCCGAGAGCCAAGTTGATTCACTATTGAAGCCAAGAGGTCACCATGGAACTTAGTATGTTTTCTTCGTCCACCGTGGAATATGTGCGTTTGGGCGTTGTATATTTTCATCTTATCGCCTGCTGCGTTGCAATCGGGCTGGTTTTGACCAGTGACATTGCAATGGTCAAGCAACTCCTGAAGGGGGATGCGTCAGGTCACCAAGATGACGCGCACATGGAAAGCCTTCAAAAAACCGTAGTACTTGCACTTATAGCGCTTTGGATTACGGGCATTGGCATCGTCGGGATCGATTATGCCGGCAAGGGGATGGAATATTTCCTCAATCCAAAATTGCAAGCCAAGATCGGCATCGTTGTGCTGCTGACCTTTAACGGCTACCTGTTGCATAGCGCCGTATTGCCGGCGCTGAAAAAAGCCGGTTCGTTACTCAAACTTTCCTTCAGCCTGCGCATGCTGGCGCTGTTCTCCGGCGCCCTCTCCGGCGTGTCGTGGTTCTATGCCGCCATGCTGGGTGTTGGTCGCCCGCTGGCCTGGAAGTACTCGCTGGTGGAGTTGCTGGCAGCCTATCCGGTACTCATCGTCGGCGGTTTCGGGGCAATGGTACTGCTCACTGCCTGGGCAAAAGACAGAGACACCGAAGCGCGTATGGAGCAAGGCACCAGGACAACAGGAAACGCCGCCTTGGCTGGATGGTGAAGCCAGGTTGAACAAGGAAGTTCAGCTTTAGCCAATAAATCCCGCTGTTAGCAGTTCACAAAATCCCGGCTGACAGAAATGTGCAGCCTCAAGCCTCGCTGGCGGCGCCCAAGGTTGCTGCCAGCGCCGGTTTAACCAAGATCCCGCCTACACCCAATCCAGTGTGTTGAATCCGCCTCGACAGCATGGGCATTATGCTCCGTCGCCTCAGATCTTTCGCTCATCCCGATCAATAATGCCGCGCGCCTGGAACTCGTCCGCTAACCCCGGATGACCGGCGTCTATCGCTTGCCCTTCATACAGACTACGGAAAGATAAGCACCCCAAAGAACACCACATAGGGCAAGTATCCGCTCCGGATTGAAAATGTTCTGATCGACCGGCGCCACCAGGATTTCGCTATAAAGGCACAAGGCCCCCGCGATCAACGCAATAAAGTAGCCGGTCCGGGTTCTGGTCCGGCGCAACAACAGAACCTTTTTCAGACCCTCGTCTTTCCATTCTTGAAGGGGCATGAGTTGGATCTCCTCCAGCAGCACCACACCCCACAGCAACGCACATAACCAATAACCTATCATCATGACGTCCTCTAGTTAGAACATTGATTCAACATGAATGCAGCGTGTACTCCTTGCTCAACTTGCGAATATCGATTCCGGAGTCTTTTCTGACTCGTGAAAATGGCTGTACAAGACGTTGACGAAGACAATTCCATTGAGCGGACGAAAATTTGCCGAGAGGTAAATATGCTTGATTGGAGCGGACCCCGCTATCGACGTTAGCAGGACTTCCTTGTGGCGATATCGGCCAAGCGCTTGTAGTGATTCCACTACAAACAGGCTGGATCCGGCGATGCTGGGCGTTTACCGCAGAGTGTGGAAGATGCCGAGAACGATTGAGTGGCCCGGCTGCGTCGGATGGCAGGGTGTTCTAAGTCAACAGGCCGTTTTCGAGTGCATAGCGGGCGAGTTTCGCGTTGCTGTCCATCCCGGTTTTTTCCAGGATACGTGCCCGGTACGTCGTGACGGTACTCGGGCTCAAGTGCAATAGCTGAGCGATGCGGACAATCCTCTCGCCTGAAGCGAGGAGCTTTAGTACTTCAAGCTCCCGGTCGGATAGCGCTTCGTGGGGTGCCCCGTCGCCTCTGCCGATTGCGTTGACCAGCTTTTCTGCAAGTTCAGGACTGACGTGCTTGCCGCCTGAGGCCACCTTGCGAACTGCCGTAACCAGGGTGGCTGCGGAAATATCCTTGGTGAGGTATCCCGCTGCGCCGAGCTTGATCGCGCGTAACGCATAGGCCTCGACCGAATGCATGCTCAGCATCAGAACGGCGAGCCTGGGTTTCTCTGCACGCATGAGCTTGAGAAGTTGGAGGCCGGTCTTGTCGGGCAGCTGAATATCTACCAGCGCCACGTCGAAATCCTGCTCCCGGACCAAGAGCATTGCGTCTTGTGCCGTCTCTGCTTCACCCGTAACGTCGATCTCGCCGGCAGTCTCCAGCATGCGTCGCACGCCGCTACGCACGATGCTGTGATCATCCACCAGCAAGACTCTGATTTTGTGGTCAACCATCTGTATTTTCCATTCACCAGTGGCCAGCAAGCCATGGAATCTGCTGCAGCGTTTGACGTTAGCAGGCACAGAGCACACTTGCACTTTTTGCCTCAGGCGTTAGTGCTCACTACTCCGGACTGCCGGTGCTATCGGTTGGAACGGCCTGTTCCCGGCCAATTTCCCCAGGATCCGGGGCATTGCGCCAACCTTGCTAATATTTCGTAAGCCAACGCTCAGCTTTCAGCATGGTCAATACTGCAATGCCGGCTCCCGCATGACGCCTTGCGCGTGGCATCCATCTTGACTGGACATAGACATGGCCACAGTGACGACACCGATCGAAACTTTCGACATGAAGACGTTGCTGACAGCGCTGAAGGCGTTGCGCAATGGTGACTTCACCACGCGTATGCCGGAAGACTGGACCGGCATGCCGGGCAAGATCGCCGACACGCTCAACGAGATCATCGACATGGCGGCCGACACCGCCACCGAATTCGAACGCGTGGCACGACTGATCGGCAAGCAGGGCAAGGTCGATGAGCGTATCCAATTGCCGATGATGAAAGGCTCATGGCAAAAGATCGTCAACTCGAGCAATGCGCTGACCAGCGACCTCATCAGCCCGATGAGCGAGATGATTCGCGTTATCGGTTCGGTTGCCGAGGGTAATCTGAGCCAGCAGGTACCACCGGTACTAGACGGCCTGAAACTGCGGGGCCAGTTCCTCAAATCCGCCAGGATCGTGAACACCATGGTGACTCGACTGGGCTCCTTCGCTTCCGAGGTGACCCGCGTGGCGCGCGAAGTCGGCACTGAAGGGATTCTCGGTGGGCAGGCCAATGTCAAAGGGGTGTCCGGCACCTGGAAAGACCTGACTGACTCCGTCAACGACATGGCCGCCAACCTGACCACCCAGATGCGCAACATCGCTTACGTGACGACCGCGGTGGCCAAAGGCGATCTGGGCAAGACGATTACCGTCGAAGTCAGGGGTGAGATTCTCGAGCTGAAAAACACCATCAACACGATGGTCGGCCAGCTCTCGAGTTTCGCTGCGGAGGTGACCCGCGTGGCGCTGGAAGTCGGTACCGAAGGCAAGTTGGGCGGTCAGGCGGAAGTGCGCGGCGTATCAGGGACGTGGCGCGACCTGACCGAATCGGTCAACGGCATGGCGGCCAACCTGACCACCCAGGTGCGCAACCTCGCACAGGTGACGACGGCGGTGGCGCGCGGCGACCTCGGCAAGAAAATTACCGTTGAAGCCAAGGGCGAGATTCTCGAACTGAAAAACACTATCAACACGATGGTCGACCAACTCTCCAGCTTCGCCTCGGAGGTGACACGCGTCGCGCTGGAAGTCGGTACCGAAGGCAAACTGGGCGGACAGGCCGAAGTGACCGGCGTGTCCGGTACCTGGAAGGACTTGACCAATTCGGTCAACGGCATGGCGGCCAACCTGACCACCCAGGTGCGCAACATTGCCGACGTGACGACGGCGGTGGCCAACGGCGACCTGTCACGCAAGATCACAGCCGAAGCGAAAGGTGAAATTCTCCAGCTCAAGGAAACCATCAACACAATGGTGGACCAGCTCTCGACCTTTGCCGACGAAGTGACGCGCATGGCTCGCGAAGTGGGGACTGACGGCAAGCTCGGTGGCCAGGCCAGGGTGACGGGCGTCGGTGGAACCTGGAAAGACTTGACCGACTCGGTCAACAGCATGGCGGCCAACCTGACCAATCAGGTCCGCAACATCGCTGACGTGACGACGGCGGTGGCCAAAGGCGACCTGGGGCGCAAGATTACCGTGGAAGCCAAGGGCGAAATCATGGAGCTTAAAAACACCATCAACACCATGGTGGACCAGCTCAATAGCTTTGCCGCCGAAGTGACGCGGGTGGCGCGCGAAGTCGGCACCGAAGGAAAGCTTGGGGGACAGGCACAGGTGCAAGGCGTGTCCGGCACCTGGAGGGATTTGACCGAAAACGTGAACTTCATGGCGGCCAACCTGACCAGCCAGGTGCGAGGCATCGCGAAAGTGGTGACCGCAGTAGCCAACGGCGACATGAAGAAGAAACTGACACTGGAAGCCAAGGGCGAGATCGCCGAACTGGCCGACACCATCAACGGCATGACCGATACGCTGGCGCTGTTCTCCGATCAGGTGACTTCGGTGGCGCGTGAAGTGGGGGTCGAGGGCAAGCTGGGGGGCCAGGCCAACGTGCCGGGTGCTGCCGGCACCTGGCGCGACCTGACCGACAACGTGAACGGTCTGGCGGCCAACCTGACCAATCAGGTGCGCGCAATTGCCGACGTGGCGACTGCCGTGACCAAGGGCGATCTGACTCGTTACGTTGAGGTGGAAGCAAAGGGTGAAGTGGCGGAATTGAAGGACAACGTCAACGAGATGATCCGCAACCTGCGGGAAACCACGCGGCAAAACGCGGAGCAGGACTGGCTCAAGAGCAATCTCGCGAAATTCAACCGTCTGCTGCAGGGCCAGCGCGATCTGGCGGCAGTCTCCAAGATGGTGCTGTCTGAACTGGCTCCACTGATCAACGCCCAGCACGGTGTGTTCTACATGATGAACGAGAACCCGCCCGATCCTGCGAAACTCAAACTGCTGTCCGCTTATGCGTACAAGGGCAACATCAATGTGAACGATGAGTGGCGGCTCGGCGAGGGCCTGGTCGGGCAATGCGCCTACGAGAAGCGGCGCATCCTGTTGACCGATGTACCCGCCAATTACGTCGCGATTTCATCGGGACTGGGTGCGGCCGCCCCACTGAATATCATCGTGTTGCCAATCCTGTTCGAGAACAAGGTCAAGGCCGTCGTCGAAATGGCTTCGTTCACGCGCTACAGCATCATTCATCAAACCTTCCTTGATCAGCTTGCTGAATCGATTGGTATCGTGCTCAACACGATCGAAGCCAATATGCGTACCGAAGAACTGCTCAAGCAGTCGCAATCGCTGGCGCAGGAGCTGCAAAAGCAACAAGAGGAATTGAGACAGACCAACGAGGAACTGGGGGACAAGGCTGGACTGCTGGCGGAGCAGAAAGCCGAAGTCGAGCGCAAGAACCGCGAAGTCGAAATCACCAAGCTGTCGCTGGAGGAAAAGGCGGAGCAGCTGATGCTGACCTCGAAGTACAAGTCCGAATTCCTCTCCAGCATGTCCCATGAGCTCAGAACGCCATTGAACAGCTTGCTGATCCTGGCCCGGCAGCTCAGCGACAACGCGGAGCACAATCTCACGCCCCGGCAGGTCGAATATGCCAAGACCATCCGTAGCGCGGGCAAAGACCTGCTGGAGCTGATCGACGAGATTCTCTATCTGTCCAAGATCGAGTCGGGAACGGTCACTCTGGATCTGAATGAAGCGCTGTTCGCCGATCTGCACGACCAGATCGAACGCACCTTCCGGCCAGTCGCCGAAAGCCGGGGCCTGACCTTCACGATTGAACTGGCCCCTGCCCTGCCCCCCGTCATCTGGACCGACGAAAAGCGCCTGCTGCAGGTGGTCAAGAATCTGCTGTCCAACGCCTTCAAGTTCACTGAGCAAGGCAGCGTCAAGATCAGCATCGCGCCCGTTGTGTCCGGTTGGAGCGTGGACAACAGCGAACTCAATCGTGCCGATACCGTGGTCGCCTTCGTGGTCACCGACACCGGCATTGGCGTATCTGCCGGCAAGCAGAAGCTCATCTTCGAAGCGTTCCAGCAAGGAGATACCGGAACCTCACGAAAGTACGGCGGCACCGGCCTCGGCCTGTCGATCAGCCGCGAGCTCGCACACCGGCTGGGTGGTGAGCTGCGGCTGATCCCCGGTGAGACCGGCAAGGGCAGTACTTTCGCGCTGTACGTGCCCTTGCGGACACAGGATGCCCAGCGTCAGATGCCAGACGAATCAGCGACAGAGACAGTACCTGGCCAAGCCAAGCGCGACCTCATGCCAGGTCCGTCTGTACAGATACTGGACGACCGCGAGTCTGTCCAACCTGGGGACCAGGTGCTGCTGATGCTCGAGGGCGACGCCCGATTCGCCAGCATTCTGCTCGAGGCCGCTCGCCAGAAGGGGTTCAGGGCTATCGTCACGACCCGTGGCGCGGATGCACTGGAGCTTGTCGAGCGCTTCAAACCCGCCGCGATCACCCTGGACCCGGGCCTGACGGACATCGATGGCTGGTCGCTGCTCGAGCAGTTGAAGCGCAATTTCGCCACGCGTCACATCCCGGTCCAGATCATCTCGACCGCTGACGACCACACACGCGGGCTGCGCTATGGCGCTTTCGACTATCTGCTCAAACCGGTCACAGCCGACGAGATTCAAAATGCGCTGGTCGGCATCGTGGCATTCGCTCGGCGCAAGACCAGGAATCTGCTGCTCATCGACGGCAACGAAGGGAGCCGCGCCCGCATCCTCGATCTGCTCGGCAACACCGACGTGAAGATCGAAACGACCGTCAGCGGCGCGCAAGCCTTGAAGACACTGGCAAAGAAACGCTACGACTGCATGGCAATCAATCTCAAACTGCCCGACGCATCCGGCATCAGCTTTCTCGAGGCATTGCAGCAAGACCACGCCATGCGTGAATTGCCGATCGTCGCCTATGGTGCAGATACACTGACCAAGCCGGAACACGAGCGTTTCAGGACACTGCTCGGCAAGGGCGTCATCAAGGCCGTTCAGTCCCCCGAGCGCATACTCGACGAAACCGCACTGTTTCTACACCGTGTCGTCGCCAGTCTGTCGCAGACCCAGCGCAGGATGCTGGAAAAACTCTATGAGGGTTCGGACAGTCTCGAGGGTAAAAAGGCCCTGGTGGTCGACGATGACGTGCGCAATATCTTTGCCCTGACCAGCGTGCTTGAGTGCAACCAAATGCTGGTGGCCACGGCCGAAAACGGTCGAACCGCCATAGAACTGCTGCAGCAGCAGCCCGATACCGACATCGTGCTGATGGACATCATGATGCCCGAGATGGATGGCTTTGAAACCATGCGCCAGATCCGTACATTCAAGAGATTTGAAACCCTGCCCATGATTGCGCTGACGGCCAAGGCAATGATGGGTGACCGTGAAAAGTGCATCGAGGCAGGAGCCTCGGACTATGTCAGCAAGCCGGTGGATACCGACCAGCTGCTGTCACTGATGCGCAAATGGCTCTATCGATGACGCGGTACCGCGCTCATTGCGCGCTAGCGCAAACAGAAGTGGCATAAACATGCAGCAGGAACCTCCGGTATTCAATGAGAGAGCCCAGGTGCGGCACCCGCTCCCGCCTGATGGCGTGCCAGCATCCGTGTTGCTGGTGGATGACAATCCCGCCAAGCTTACGGCGCTCGCCGCAGTGATTGCCGACATGGGCCTCGATATTGCCACGGCGACTTCCGGGCGCGAGGCGCTGCGCCTGCTATTGCAGCGCGACTTCGCCGTCATTCTGCTCGACGTGAAAATGCCAGTGATGGACGGTTTTGAAACCGCTGCACTCATTCACGGCCGCCCGAAGTCGGCCCACACGCCCATTATCTTCGTCACAGCGGAGGCCGAAACGGATTCCGAGCGTTTCCGCGGTTATACGTCCGGCGCAGTGGATTACATCTTCTCGCCGATTGTGGCCGAGGTGCTTCGCGCCAAGATCCAGGTGTTTGTCGACCTGTTCTACTTGCAGCGCAAACTGACGATGCAGGCCGAAGAATTGCTGCAATCGAAGCTGCAGTTGCGTGAGCTGGCCTCCTATCAGGAGCACATCAAGGAAGAAGAGCGAAAGCGGATCGCACGCGACATCCATGACGAGCTGGGACAGAGTCTGCTGGCGTTGCGAATCGATGTCTCCATGTTGCAGGCGCGCACCAGTACCATGCACCCCAAGCTCAACGAAAAGGCCAGCGATGCTCTGAATCACCTCGATACAGCCATCCGCAGTGTCCGCAGTATCATCAATGATCTTCGACCACCCGTACTCGATCTGGGATTGCAGGCTGCGATCGAGTGGCAACTTGAAGAGTTCCGGCAGCGCAGCGCGATCGATTGCACGATGTCGGCGCAAGACGAAAATTTCCGTTGCGACCTGAATGAAAAATCCGCCACGACGCTGTTCCGCATCGTGCAGGAATCGCTGTCGAACATTGCCCGGCACGCCCAAGCAACAAAGGTGCATATCGAACTCTCCAGGGAGGGTCGCCGGCTTTACCTGCAGATCAAGGACAACGGCGTAGGCATGACGGATCGCAAAAAATTGAACTCGTTCGGGCTGGTGGGAATGAAGGAACGCATCAGCATGCTGGGCGGGGAGTTCACGATAGACAGCGCACCGGACAAAGGAACGAGATTAACGATATCGCTGCCACTCGATTGATCCGGATGGCACTGAAAGTGCTATGGCCCGTGTTCATCGGGCGGGCCAACCAGACTGCGACTATGGCAATGGCTTCGAGAGTGGCCAGATCGCTGCGCATTGGCGCCCTTGGAAAACACTAAACTACGAAACGCCCACTGAACAATTTAGCCAATCTGTTGCATCGACCGGTTGATTCCACAGCCAATGGCAGACGTTGGATCAAATCCGATCCGGCAAACTACGGACAGTTGCCTGCCTTGTTTAAAACTGTTTCTTCGTGCGCACTGCGGGCGAACTCAAGTCTGCCTTCTATTAAACCTGGTTTCGCGATGTGAAAAAGGCCATCACCGCGGCGAGTACCAGCAAGATAGCGCTTGCGAGAAATGTCATGCGATAGCCGCTCCCGTCGAACAGCAGCCCGCCGAGGGTAGAGCCCAGCGCAATGGATAGCTGAATGACTGCCACCATCAGGCCACCCCCGGCTTCAGCATCCTTGGGCAACGCCTTGGCCAGCCACGACCACCACCCCACAGGTGCCGCCGTCGCGATCAGGCCCCACAGCCCCAGCAATACAAAAGCTGCCACGACTCCGCCGCCAAGGACAATCAAGGAAAGTGCAATGGCGGCCATCAAGAGTGGAATCCAGACCAGGACGCGGTACATGCCGGTTTTCAGGAAAGTGCCGATCAGAATGGTTCCGACAAAACCCGTGACGCCGATGACCAGCAGGATCATCGACAACGTGGAGACATCTAAACCAGTGACGGTCTCCAGGAACGGGCGCAGATAGGTGAACAATACAAACTGCCCCATGAAGAGAGTGCCCACACTCAACATGCCGAAACTGACTAATGGGCTCTTGAACAATCGAAAGACATTGCCAGCGCCCGCTTTGCGCGGCGCCGCCGTCATGGCTGGCAGGCTGATCCACTGCCAGATCAACGCGATGATCGCTACCGGAATCAGGCAGAAAAAAGCACCCCGCCAACCGATGACACTCCCCAGATAGCTTCCCAGTGGTGCGGCCACTACGGTTGCCAAAGCATTGCCGCCGTTGAAGATTGCCAACGCCTTGGGCACGCTATGGGACGGTACCAGGCGCATGGCCATTGCCGCCGACATCGACCAGAACCCGCCGATCACTACGCCGATCAGCGCACGACCAATCATGTACACCGTATAGTTTGGCGCCAGACCGACTACCAGCCCCGACACGCACATAATCCCGGTCAGTAGCAGCAACAGCGTCTTGCGGTCCAATGAGCCCGCAAGCCTGGAAATCGAAAGGCTTGTCAGCACCGCGAAGGCGCCGGAAATGGCGATCCCATACCCGGCCAGTCCTTCACTGATTTGCAGATCCGATGCAATCGGTGTGAGCAAACTGACCGGCATGAACTCCGAGGCGATCAGCGCGAATACACACAGCGTCATCGCAAAGATGCCACTCCAGTAAGCCGGCTGCTCCTCCGTCCCCGGCGTGCCGAGGGCATCACTTGCCGGGGTGTCGAATACTTGAGCCGTCATGCAAAAACCTCTCATCAAATAGTTGTTGGCTGAAGCTCTGGCCTTTTAGCCAACCATCGTCAGATGCCGGGTAAAAAAGGCGGTGAGCTTGCTCCAGGGAATCAAGTTCACGCGGTCGTAAAGATCCACGTGACCGGCCCCGGCAACCCAGGCCAGTTCCTTCGGTTCGGCGGCGCGTTGGTAGGCGTCCTCACTGAACTCTCTGGAGTGCGCCTGATCGCCAGCGATGAACAGCAGCGGACGCGGGGAAATCGTCTCGATATCGTTGAATGGATAGAAATTCACGAACCTGACTTCACTGGTCAAGGTGCGGTTTTGCGTCAGTTCCAATGCTCTGCCATGAGGGATATGGATGCCGCGTGGCGTACGGTAGAAGTCCCAGAATTCACGAGTCACTGGGTCTGCATCTTCACCAAGCTGCACCGGCAAATAGTTCAGAAATTGCATTTGCCCGGTAGAGAACTCGTCGTAGCGTTGCTCGGCGGCTTTGGCGAGCATGGCCTGGCGTTGCTCGACAGTCACTGAGTGCCCCAGACCATGACGGGTAACCGCGCCCATGTCGTACATGCTGACAGTGGCCACGGCTTTCAAACGAGGATCCATCTTGGCCGCGCTGATAGCAAAACCACCGCTGCCACAGATACCCAGTACGCCGATACGCTTGCGATCAATGAAGTCCCGCGTACCCAGGTAGTCAACCGCAGCACTGAATGCGTCGGCATACATTTCGGGGGCGACCTGGTTACGAGGCAGGCCCTCACTCTCTCCCCAGAACGGCAAGTCAATCGCCAGCGTGATGAAGCCTTGTTCCGCCAGCTTTTGTGCATAGAGCATGGAGCTTTGCTCTTTGACCGCTCCCATGGGATGACCGACGATAATCGCCGGCGCTTTAACGTTTCGAGCCAGATTTTTGGGCGTTACAAGATTGCCCACAATTTGAAGATTGTATGAGTTCTTGAAGGTCACCTTATGCACAGTGACCTTGTCGCTTTTGTAAAAATTGTCGGCGCCCTCCGGCGGGCTGACAGCGTTTTTCGAGTCAGCTGCGAAGGCCGACCCGCCTGCGATCGAAAGAACGCCCAGAGCCGCAATACTGACGCCGGTGGCCTTTACGAATTCGCGTCTGGCAAGACCTGGAGGGCTCAAGGCTTCTGTCGATTCAAGGAGGGTTACAGGTGTCTCGCTCATCTTCACTACTCCGTTCCAGATAGGTGACAGAGCTTGACGGATTCGAGACATCCTGATTAGTAGGCATAATCTTCATGTAGTTGTGAGAAAAGCTCAGCAATGGCAAACCCCAAAGTCAACGATCTCCAAGCTTTCCTGGCAGTGGCGCGCGATCAAAGCTTTACGAAGGCCGCCGCGAAACTGGGCATCACTCCTTCTGCGTTGAGTCATACGATCCGGGCACTTGAACAAAGACTGGGGATACGTCTGCTGGCCCGCACGACACGCAATGTGTCGCCCACAGAGGCGGGAGAAAGATTGATGCGTTCGATCGCCCCGCTTTTCGATCAGATCGCTGTCGAGCTTGAAGCCTTGAGCGAATTACGGGACAAGCCCAGTGGCACGATTCGTATTTCCTGTACTGACGATCAGATTGAGTTGTGCATTCGGCCGATGCTTGCAGGCTTCTTGAAGAATTATCCGGATATCACACTGGAGTTCTACGTCGACTATGGATTCACCAACGTGGTCGAGGAACGCTTCGATGCTGGCATTCGCATGGGCGAATCGATCAGCAAGGACATGATTGCGGTTCGCATAGGACCGGATTGGCGGTTGGCGGTGGTGGGATCCCCGGCGTATTTCGAACACCGCCCGGTACCCACAACACCTCATGAGTTGACTGACCATGACTGCGTCAATATCCGCCACCGGCCATCAGGGGCGATTTACGCCTGGGAGTTTGAACGAGATGGCCAGGCGTTTACGGTCAAGGCAGATGGGCAACTCGTTTTCAACAGCATCATGCATGTTCTCAATGCCGCCGTTGATGGCGTTGGTCTGGCCTACGTACCAGAGGAATTGGTCGCACCGTATCTGGCCGACGGCCGACTTAAAGAAGTCCTGGCTGACTGGTGTCCCGAGTTTCAGGGTTACCATTTGTACTACCCCAACAGACGCCAGGCATCTCCGGCCTTTTCTGCATTGGTCGAGGCGCTGAAATATAGACGCTGAGCGTTCTGTATTCGACGCGCTGCAACGTCTGCTATGGATCGGTGGCTGCCCCTCGTCAGAGGGCAGCATTCGGCCATAAGCAGCCAGTCGGAAATGTCCACGAAACCATGGGCGATTCACTCTGGGGCACACAGGCATTCAGCTTCCCTCCGCCCTCGGTTCCCGACTGGGAACGCGGCGCCTACAAAGTTGCCATTATCATTTGTCGTCCATCTTTGTTGACGATTGTGGCCGGCGCTCAGTGCTCTCTTCGGCGTTGGGCGCTTCTGGAAAACTCCCTGGTGTGAACACATGTGTCTGCAAGTCGCTGGCATCGACTTCGGCGACACCATGAACCGAACGGGCCAGACCAATGGCCTGTTCACACTGTCTATGAGTGTTGACGCGGCCGCTTAACCCCACTATGCCCGCATGGGTTTTGACATTGATATGCAGGCTAAGGGTCGGATCGGAAAATGCCAGGGCCGACTTCACCTTGGCGGTAATCCATGCATCGTGAACGGTCATTTCCAGACCATGAGAGTAATGCTGGAAGGAGTGAATTTTCATGGCTGAACCCTCTCTCGCGTAATCAGACGTACTGTCCATCCCATTTGCTGTGCCGCCCTCTGCCCGTCAGGTGAACGCTATGGATACCTGATTCGTTTTGGAGCGCTCGCCACGCAAACATTGACAGAAATTAATTATAGTACGGCCGTTGCCTGCGGTCAGAGCGCTGTCCCCGTGAACGTCCGCCTTGGTCGCTCTGTGCCAGGCGCAACACCTACAGAGCACTCCAAACAGTCCTTACTGCGATCAGCCCTGATCAACCCATAGCTGCCGATCTCGACCGACAGAAAACGACCGATTCTGTTGAAAAAGTCGGTACGCCCAAACAGCCTGGTCATTGACTGGTTAAAACGCCTTTTTTGCACACTGCTACGTGAAATCTGAGTCCGGAAGCCTCTGCCGAAAGTATATATTTCAATCTCGGACGCATACTTTTCTGCTGCGGAAACCATGGTCGACTTTTTCAACAGAATCGGCCAAAAGCACTCACCGCCAAGGAAATAAACGGAGCGAGCTGAAAGCCTTTGTTCATTGCTAGCTCCTTTCTCGGGGTTGAGCATTTGGACTACCGCGGCGCTTTTACAAGGCTGAGGCTGAGGATTAGCCCAAGCGCAATTGAGCTTAGATCAGGTTTTTGAACCGTGTTCAGATTGGAAAACGGACAGTGGATGCGGCCCGGGTAACACAATGACTTGAGGGTTGCCAACGCATGCTACGGCCTGCTGGTACATGTCCAGTTTTTTGGATGCATGGCCTATCTTTGGGTAATGATGGGCTTCGTTCAACTGCTGTGCCAACCATCGTCCAAGTGCGTTCTCATGGCCGATTTTCGCCGTTATTGACAGGCAGCTATGGGTCGGATAGCGACGGTCAAGCATCGACCGTCACTATGGATAGTCAGACTTCCGTTTGTTCCGCCATTTCCAGGGCATCATCGACCTCGATTCCCAGGTATCTGACAGTGCTTTCAAGCTTCGAATGACCAAGCAGGAGTTGAACTGCTCTCAGGTTCTTCGTCCTACGATAGATCAACGAAGCCTTGGTTCTCCTTAGCGTGTGGGTTCCGTACATAGTTGGATCAAGGCCAATGGTTGTCACCCACGCTTTGACTATTCGAGCGTATTGCCTGGTGGAAAGATGGTCCGAGGCGTGCAACCGGCTCGGGAACAAGAAGTTCTCGCTGCGGAGACGCGCCTGGTGCATCCAAGCCTCCAGAACTGTTCGAGTTTGCTCAGTGATTTCAAATTGCACTGGGTGATGAGTTTTTTGCTGCATCACGATGGCCCGTGACGACACATGCTCCCCATGGGCGATGTCTCGAACTCGCAACTTGGTTAAGTCACAGGCACGCAGCTTGCTATCAATGGCCAAGTTGAAAAGCGCCAAATCATGCGTCTTCTCAGCAAGCTGAAGTCTTACGCGGATAGCCCAGATATCTCTGACTCGAAGCGGAGCTTTCTGCCCGACAAGCTTTCCCTTGTTCCAAGGCTGATAGCGGTATCTAGCAATAGTATTCATGGCTCGTCCTCCACGTTGAGGGGAGGACAAGGGTGGATCAGTCACAATGGCTGGTGGTCGCTATCCGACCCTAAAGCGGCCGGTGGGGACAGGCAGAAACCGGCTAGTTGCTGTCATTAGAGCAACTGGTCGAAAAATGTCTGTAGCTGTCCAGACCACTGGTTTACAGCTTATGCCGCGCGGCATACAGGCAGATCATCTCCATCGCCAACGCGGCCCCGGCAAGCGCAGTAATCTCGGCGTGGTCATAGGGCGGTGCTACCTCCACCACGTCCATGCCGATCAGGTTGATACCGCGCAGACCTCGCAGAATCGCCAAGGCCTGATGGCTCGATAGTCCACCGCAGACCGGCGTCCCCGTGCCTGGGGCAAATGCCGGGTCGAGGCAGTCGATATCGAAGGTGAGATAGACCGGATGGTCGCCAACGCGCACCCGGATAATCTCCGCCAGTTCCTTGGTAGAGCGATCATGCACTTCACTGGCATTCAGCACCTGAAAGCCCATGACGTCGTCATTGGTCGTGCGCTGGCCAATCTGGATGGACCGTGCAGGATCAACCAGCCCTTCGCGGACGGCGTGATAGAACATCGAGCCGTGGTCGATACGCTTGTCCTCGCCGTCGGACTCCAGGTCATGGTGCGCATCGAAATGGATCAAGGAAAGCGGACCATACTTGGCCGCGTGAGCTTGCAGCAGCGGATAACTGATGAAGTGATCGCCGCCCAGGGTCAGCATCGCAGTACCCGCCGCCAGAATCCGCTCGGCATGGGCCCTGATCGCCGCTGGGGTCTGCTCTGGGGTGCCGTAATCGAAATAGCAATCGCCATAATCGACACAAGCCAGTAGATCGAACGGGTCAAATTCCCAAGGCCAGTGACGCGCCCAGGCGGACTGTACCGATGCCTCGCGGATCGCCCGCGGTCCGAAGCGACTGCCCGGTCGATTGCTGGTCGCGGTATCGAACGGGATGCCGCTGATGGCGATATCCACACCACGCAAATCGCGGGTGTAGCGACGCCGCATAAAACTGGTGATACCACCGTAGGTCGGTTCACCCTCGGTGCCATACAGGCTGTCACGTGTCATCGCCTGATCGATTATCGAATTGTCATTTAGCATGGGATTCTCAATGCGGGTTACTGAAGCTGACCCAGGCATGCGTACGCTCACGCAATGCTCGCTGGGGCAAAGGTTGGTTTCTGTTGCTCGGGCTTGCCGTGAATGGGCAGGATTGGCGCTTTATCGCGCCAGACCCATTGCGGTTTTCAGCCGCCTGGCAAGGGTGGGGTTCGCACCGGGATCAAGCGCTTCGATCCGGTGGCCTCAAATGCCGACGCCAGGCGCAGCAGCGCTGAGTCGTCGTAGGCGCGCCCCGCAAACGTCAGGCCGACGGGCATGCCGATGTCCGGCATCACGCCCATCGGCACGGTGACCGTTGGCACGCCGAGGTGACGGATGGCGAGGTTGCCGTTGGCGACCCAGACGCCGTTGCTCCAGGCGATATCCGCCGATTGCGGATCGACATCGGCATTCGCCGGGCCCACGTCGGCGACCGCCGGGAAAATCACCGCGTCGAGCCCAAGCCGATCCATCCACTCCTCAAGATCGATACGTCGGGTCTGCTCCAGCCCGCGTAGGCCATCGGGCAGTGTGGTGATCTGATCCCACGGGGTGATGCCACGCTTGGCCATGCGCACGTATTCGTCCATGCCAATGGCCGGGCCATCTTCGCGGTCAGGCAGAGTGCCTGGGTCGTGCGGAAAAATCTGCGGGCCGTCGACGTCAGCCAGACGGTTTAGCTTGGGATCGTCGTTGGCTTGCAGGAAATCATCGAAGGCCCAGGCGGTCAGGTCCCACAGTTCGTGATGGAGGAACTCCCTGGACACCAGGCCGCGGGTTAACACCGTCGGCGCCCCAGGTCGATCGCCCTCGCAATTGGAGACCAGCGGGAAATCCGTCTCAACCACTTCGGCACCGGCCGCTTCCAGAGTCTTTCGTGCGTTTTCCCAGAGGGCGATCACCGAGGCACGGGTGTTGATCCGCTGGCCTGTCGCCCACCCGATACCCGGCGCTTCGCTGGTGCCCGCGTCGGGGTCGGCGTTGATGTACATGCGCGGTACTCCCAAGCGCTTGCCGGCGAGTGCGGCGGGCCTGGCAGCCAGTTCCAGGTAGGAGGCAGGACGCACCGAGGCGACGCTGGGGATCGCCACCCAAGGTTGTAAGCGCCATAGGTCGCCACGTTTGTCGGCGTCGTCGGCCACCACCACGTCGAGTACTTCGAGTAGGTCGGCCATGGTCCTGGCATAAGGCACGACCACATCCATGGTGGGCGTCAGTGGCCAGTTGCCGCGCACCGAGATCACCCCACGCGACGGTGTATAGGCGCACAGACCATTGTTTGAGGCCGGCCCGCGGCCGCTCGACCAGGTTTCTTCAGCAAGGCCGAAGGCGGCGAAACTGGCGGCGGTGGCCGTACCTGCGCCGTTGGAGGAACCCGAGGCGAAGGGTGCAGTGAGGTAGTCCGCGTTGTACGGGCTCTCGGCACGGCCATACACGCCGCGCTGCATGCCGCCATTGGCCATGGGCGGCATATTGGTCTTGCCCAGGCAGATGGCACCGGCGCCGCGCAAGCGCTCGATGGTGAACGCATCGCGATAGGCAACCAGGTCCTTAAAGGCCGGGCTGCCGGACGCCGCGGTCAGGCCTTTGACCAGATAGCTGTCCTTGGCTGTATAGGGAATACCATCGAGCGGACCGAGGGTCTCGCCACGGGCACGACGGGCGTCGCAGGCCTGCGCTTCTTCAAGCGCATTCGGGTTGCGCACCACCACCGCGTTGAGGGCGGTGGGCGTGTTGGGGCCGTCGTAGGCATCGATTCGTGAGAGATAGGCCTGGACCAGCTCAACTGCCGTGGTTCGGCCGGCGTCAAGGGCTGCGCGCAGCTCGGCAATAGAAACCTCAGTTACTTCAATCATGCTGTTACCACTGGCTACTGGGTCTTTAAGGTGGCTTGATTGGCGCAGCGTGCCAGCGAAACCGCATCGGCCATGTGCCTGGTTCCGTTGAGTTTCACTGGCGCAGCACCATTTACTGTCAGGTTCCCGACTTGAGCTTGGTCCATGCACGGGTGCGAGCGCGTTCTGCGCTGGACGGCAATGGCACTAGCGCAAATAGAGAAGTCTGGACGTCGGCGGAGGGGTAGAGGTTGGGGTTGTTGCGGATTCCCGGGCTGACCAGGGCAGTGGCGTCCTTGTTCGGGTTGGGATAACCGACGTAGTCGCTGATCGGGGCAATCACCTGCGGTTGCAGCAGGTAGTTGATGAAGGCATGGGCATCATCCGGGTTCTTCGCATCCTTGGGGATGGCCAGCACGTCGAACCAGACCGGTGCGCCTTCCTTGGGCAAGCGCATATCCACCACCACGCCGTTGCCGGCCTCCTTGGCGCGATTGGCCGCCTGGGAGAAACTGCCGGAGTAACCCACAGCCACGCAGATGTCACCATTGGCGATATCGGTCATGTATTTTGAGGAGTGAAAGTAGGCGACGTTGGGGCGGATCTTTTTCAGCAGTTCTTCGGCCTTCGCGTAGTCTTTGGCCTCAGTGCTGTTGGGCGGCAGGCCCAGGTAGTGGAGGGCGATGGGGATCATATCCGTCGGCGAATCGAGAAGTGCCACGCCGCACTGCTTGAGCTTGGCAATGTTCTCTTCCTTGAAGATAAGATCCCAGCTGTCCAACGGCGCGTTCTCGCCGAGCGCAGCCTTGACCTTGGCCGGGTTGAAACCGATCAGCACGGTTCCGTACATATAAGGCACGGCGAAACGGTTACCCGGATCGTTGGCTTCGATCAGCTTCATCAATTGCGGGTCCAGATGCTTCCAGTTGGGTAGCTTGCTTCGGTCAAGTGGCTGGAACGCGTTGGCCTGAATTTGCTTGGCGAGGAAACTATCGGATGGCACCACCACGTCATAACCGGAGTTGCCGGTGAGCAGTTTGGCCTCCAAGGTTTCGTTGCTGTCGAAGATGTCGTAGACCAGCTTTGCGCCATTCTCCTTCTTGAAGTTGTCCAAGGTCTGCGGCGCGACGTAGTCGAACCAGTTGTAGACACGCAGGGTGCGCTCTTCCGCATTAGCGTTAGCGCTCAGCAGGCCTAGGCTGCAGATCGTAGCGAGGAGCGTACGGGGGAGTTGATGCTTGATCCATTTCTCACAGCTTTGGGAGATGGTGCCCACTCGTTCGGCTGCCAGCGCCGGGCCAGCAAGCATCGTCAGAGCTTTCAGCAGGACGGCACGCAGGCTGCCGACTCCAACGCGGGCGGTGCGCCAGGACACCGAGTCCGCTCCCATATCGATTTTTTGCCACGGCTGTTGCTGCTTGTACTTCATAGGACCACCTTTTGAATTATTGTCTTTGGCCTAGCTCCAAATGAATTGTTACGGCTGCTTGAATCACAATCAATCTATATAAACTACAAGTAATTAAAGCAAAAAAACTAAACGATAGGGTCTGACGCCGATGTCTCCTACGCTTCGTGCAGGCGCTGACGGGATGCACCAGGCAGCGGCATGCACAAACGCGGGCACGTCATCTTTTGGAGTTAGGCGGTGATTCCCCGCGCAGGGCTGGATCAGCCGAACTGGCCCAACCCTGCGAGGGAAAGCAGTCTGGCTATTGCTTGCGTCTCATAGGCGGCAATTCTTTCAGAGCTAACCGACACTAGGAATGTGTTGGGTGATGCAATGCACACCACCGCCATTGTTGGCAAGGATGGTGCCATCGACACCCACGACTGGCCGTCCCGGAGAAATCTCCCGGAAGAGATTCAAGGCAATCTCATCTGCAGGAGTGCTTGAAGTAGGAACCACGATGCCGACGTTGGATTTGTAGAAGTTGATGTAGCTGAAGTTCTCCACCGTCAGGCCTGACACCTTGAATGTTGGCTGAACGGGCATCTTGGTAATCTTGAAGGGGCGGCCCCTTGCATCGGTGCTTTGTTGCAGCACTGTCAGGTTTGCCGCCATCCTGGGCACGTTGGGGTTGCTTGGGTCCGACGGGTAATTCAATAACAGATGGGCTGGCTCGATGTAGGCAGCAACCAGGTCGACATGCCCATCGGTAGCGGCAGCGCCGTCGTCGCCGTACACCCCATACGGCAGCCAGATCATCTTGGTCGCGTTATAGGCACGCAGCAGCGCGGTCTCGATCTGTGCCTTGGTCATGCTCGGGTTACGATTGGGATTGAGCAGGCACTGTTCGGTGGTAATGAGCGTGCCCTGCCCATCGGTAATCACCGCGCCACCTTCAAACACCATATTGACTGGTGATTTAGGCACGTTAAGGGTGGCGCAGACACCGACGGGCAATTGATCATCCAGGGTGGCCGACCACCTGTTGCCCCAGCCGTTGAAAATGAAATCGCGTCCCAGCATGTCGTGCCCTGATGGGCTCAGCGCGAATACTGGCGCGGTATCACGGGTCCAGCAATCGTTGTATGGATACTCGATGACAGTAACGTTAGGGCCGCAGCGCTTGCGTACAACCTCGGTATTGCCGGTCATCGCCATCATCAAGACCGGCTCGAACTGCGCAATGGCATTCGCTACGTTGATGACAGAATCCTGCATGGGTTTCAGCTGGTCCTTGTAGCTCTTGTCATAGGGATACGCCATCAACACGCTCTGGTGTGGCTCCCACTCTGCCGGCACCCGATAGCCATCGGAGGCAGGGTTGGGCTCCGCCGCTCGGGCCAAGCGTCCAAGCCCTGATGTACCGATGGCAGTTGCAGTAATAGCCACCAACGCGCCCATATTGAACCGGCGCCTTCCCGGGTTCGTAGGCCCCTCCATTGCGGCTTGATCTGCCATCAACCGCTCTGTTGCCAACTGAATGTCTTGTTCTTTATCCATGTAACGAGTCCCCCAGGTTATCCAGCCAGATATTTCATTTACCAAGGCACACGAGCGAAACAGGTAGAGGTGCACCGAGCCCACCCCTCATCGCTTCCTTGCCACACCTGTTGTTGCCTGTGCTTCGTAGGGCCACCTATTGAATTGTTGTCTTTGGCCTCCCTCCACTGAATCTTTGCGGTTGCTCAAGGCACAATCAATCTATATAAATTGTCAAAAAAACAGGCAGAAAAACTAAATGGTAAACCCGCATGCCCTTACCTCCGCTCCATGCGTTTCGCGTATTTGAATGTGTTGCAAGGCTGGGCCATGTCGGTGCGGCCGCCGCTGAGCTGCATGTCACCGCCGGGGCTGTCAGCCAGCAGATAAGAGCGTTACAGAGCTCACTCGGCATCGATCTTTTCTACAAGCAGGGCCGCTTCCTGGTGCTGACCGAACGAGGCCTGGCTCTACAACGTTCGGTAGCTCGAGGCATCGGCGAGATCACCGAAGGGGTGCGACAGATTTCCGAGGCGTATTTCCAGGAGCCGGCGACGAAAGTCCTGACCATTTCCACAGAACCGATTTTTGGCGCGGCCTGGCTGATGCCGAAGTTGTTCGCCTTTCGTGCAGAACATCCGCACATTCACCTGCGCGTCATTACTGCCGACGACATCAGCGAGGTGGACTGGCGCAGGGCCGATATCGCCGTGCTCTACGACGCTCCGACGTGGGAGGGTTTCTGGTGGCGACCACTGCAAAGCCTGCATATGTTTCCCGTCTGCTGCCCGCAATTGCTGCGCGGCCCGCGTGCGCTCAAGCAGCCGTCCGACCTTGTTCACCACCGCCTATTGCATGAGGATGACGGCGCTCAATGGCGGCGCTGGCTACTTGAGGCGCGCTTGCCTTACCCAGGTGATGCCGATGTCCATCTGGAAGACTTTGGCATTGCCCTGCAGGCGGCGCGAGATGGCTATGGTGTTGCACTCAGCGACGAGATCAATTCATTGCGCGATTTGGATGAGGGCCGCCTGGTGCAGCCCTTTGCACTGAAGGTGCCGACGGGGATGGACTATTTCTGCATCTGCAACGAGGAGAGTCGCGATATCCCTGAGATAGCTTTGCTCATCGATTGGCTGATCGAGCAGGCAAAGATAGTCCCGGCCTACCCGTAAGCGTTGTTTGGGCGGTTTAACGTTCACGTGGCTCAGCACAAAGCTGAATGACCTCTGGATTTTTAGGAGTCTTGAACTGCTGCTTTTGGCCGTTCTCTGCCGATCATGGTTACAAAGCGTGCTGGTCAAATCCGATGCAATCGGTGGTCAGAACGAATGCAAATGACTGGTCAGGTCGAATGCAAGCGGGTGATCAAGTAGAGTGCAATTTCGCAGCTGAATATCGGATTAGTGTTGTGGGGGCTTGTAAGGGGTGATGATGGGGCTCAACAAACCAGTGCAGGACCTGAAGCGCGATCTGCAGGGTGTCGCCTCTGATCTGAAGTGGTCGGCCGTGGAGTTAGTTCGGATTGCCGAGCGGCTAAGCCACGCAGGTAATGGACCAGACGCTGAGGCGCTTCGAAGGATGATCACAATCTTCCAGCAAGGTGAGAATCGGTTAGATGGCTGGATTAAAGAAATCGGTGCAGGTCAGGTAGTCCGGCCGGCGAAGGCAGACCACTGCCAATGATCGCGGAAGGGATTGGCAGGAGGTTGTCATGGCACTTAACAAACCCAATCAAGAGTTACGCCGCGACTTGAAAGCCGCTGCATATTCCCTCGAAGAAGCTGCCCTGGAAATGTTCAGGCTTGCAAAACAGCGCGGGGATACAGAGCTTCTGGAGGCAATGGAGACGATCGAAAAGCTGCATGAGCAAGCTGATCGGCTGACTGCTTACACAGATGAGGTGAAGGCGGGAAGGATTGTCCGGAAGGCTGAATAGCCATGCGTCTGGCGGGCGTATTCGCGCTAGATCTGAAATACAAGCAATGCCCTGTAAACGGTTACTCAATGAAGAAGAAGCTGACGGACAGTAAAGCAGCAGTGACTGCTGCTGAAATTGAGCGTTCTATCCAAGCCCTGAACAAAATGGCTGAACGCCTATGGGGGGATGGCCGGGAAGCCGAGGCGAAAGCTCTCCTCGATGCCTTGGACGCATTAAACCGGGCGCTTGATCGGATCAGGATTGGAGAGAGTCGCAGGGTTCTCCATTGAACGGCACAAACTAGCTGGCGGGTTATGAAGGCGAGAAGAAGTGTGCGGGGGAAGGCGGAGTAGGCGCGTGGTATGACGGCGAGATGTTGTAGCGGCTTGGCGGTCGTACCGATGTAACTCAAATGCCCGGTCCAGAGCCGGGCTTCTCGTATCTGCCCCTGTCATGCCTTCGTCACACCTACCAAGCACAATACAGTCAGCCAAAGGGATTTGGCCCATCTACAGAGAGCCCGGCTAATGTGCCGGGTTTTTTCGTTTCTGCGACATGCTTTTCACCAATCGCTCACATGGTGGAGCGCAGATTAACCCTGCTCCTTTGAAGAATTCCCATTTGGCCCGCCCGCATGCGGGCCATTTTTTTGGTCGCTGCCACGATTTCTACAAGAACTGGAGAAGCGACCATGTCAGATGACTGCGAAATTGCACTCCACTTGACCACCCGCTTGCATTCGACCTGACCAGTCATTTGCATTCGTTCTGACCACCGATTGCATCGGATTTGACCAGCACGCTTTGTAACCATGATCGGCAGAGAACGGCCAGAAGGAGACATTCGTTTGCGTCGGGATGCCCCCTATCCAGTCGTCAGGCATCGAGCACTGTTGAGATGGTCGCGTATGAACTCGATGAACCGCTGGATCTTCGCAGGAAGCAGCCGTGTTTCGGTCAGTGCGTAGACCGAGATGCGAGTGCGACTACGACGAGATGTGCCACATCCTCGAAGGCACCGTGCGCCTTACCGATGCGGACGGCATGGAGAAGACCTTCTGGCCGGGGGATTCGTTCGTGTTGGCGGCGGGGTACAAGAGAACCTGGGAAAACATCACGCCGGTGCGCAAGGTGTATTTCATTCTCGGATGAGTTCGGCCCGGGCGGATAACGACGACAACTTTGCCGTCGCCTGCCTGGGCCTGTCCCGCCCCGGCTCCGGGTCCGTCACCCGCGGATCGGACTTGCGCCCGGCCCTGGCAAGCCGGGACGACGCGTCGTGCGAGCAATCAGGCCTGCGCCTCGCCTGGGAACGCCGGCAGCCCGTACGTCAACGTAAGTTCCAAGGCCGGTTACAAGGGGTATAACTATCAGAACAAAAGGCGGGTCACCCAGAATAGGCCCTCCAAAGGCAGCGCCCGGGCCAGGCGTCCCAGGCCTGATCGGCGCCTGCGGCGCGGAGCGATGTGATGAGTTCCAGAGCATGGCGATGGGCTCGCAAGAGCCTTCTTGGCTGCATCGAGCTGACCTTGCTGGTCGCTCCACTGTGCGCCAGCGCCATGTTCAAGTGCCAAGCCAGGGACGGCGCCATCAGCTACACCAGCCAAGCCATCGCCAGCGCCCGCTGCACTCGCCTGAATGGCATGGCGGGCGCCGGTGTCGGCGCCAAGGCAATGGCCCTGCCACGGGTTGTGCGGGACGACGACCCAGGCGCGGTGCGGATTCGGGTGTTCACCTTCATCCACAAGGGTATTCGTCAATATGTGAGCCGGCGCCCCGTCGGGATCTCCGCACGGGTCGATGTCCTTGAGCTCTATTACATCAAGGGCTGCTATCTGTGCATGGCGCCGAAGGATTTCAAGGTCGCCTCACTGCGCCTGGACACCCATTCATATCGGCGGGAGATCGAAGCCGCTTCGGGTCATTATGGTGTCGACAGGGCGCTGGTCCGCGCAGTGATACATGCCGAATCGGCGTTTCACCCCAACGCCATTTCCGAAGCCGGCGCCCAGGGGCTGATGCAGTTGATGCCCGCCACCGCCGAGCGCTTCGCCGTGGACGATCCGTTCGACGCACGACAGAACATTCGTGGCGGCGTGCGCTACCTGGCCTGGCTGCTCAAGCGCTTCAACGGCAACCAGGTGCTGGCGTTGGCAGGTTACAACGCCGGCGAAGCGTCCGTGGTCGAGTACAACGGGGTGCCTCCCTACGGCGAGACGCAATCCTACGTCACCCTCGTGCAGTCCTTGACCGAACGCTATCGCAACCATCGCTAGTACCGTAGGGCGCATAACCCGGAATAGGTAATACGCCGGCCCCTCCACGGCGGCCCTCCGTGAGGGGCAGAAATCGGCCAACAACGGTCATTCAATGTCTACAAGATCAGGGGCTATTCAGAAGATGTCTGGACCAGAAACGCTCATCCTGCAGCCCTGCCATACTGTTCAACATGACCAGTGCAACTTTCCGCTTCTACGAGGAGCTCAACGATTTCCTGCCGGCCGACCGGCGGCGGCAACCCTTTACCTGCCAGTGCGCGCAAGGGGCGACGGTCAAGCACATGATCGAGGCGCTCGGGGTGCCGCACACCGAGGTCGAACTGGTGCTGCTCAACGGCGAGTCGGTGGGCCTGGAGCGGGTGATCCTCGACAGTGACCGGCTGGCGGTGTATCCCAAGTTCGAAGCGCTGGACATCAGCCCCCTGCTGAAGGTTCGAACGCAACCTTTACGGGTGCTGCGTTTCGTCGCTGATGCGCACCTTGGCGGGCTGGCCAGCCTGCTGCGCATGAGCGGCTTCGACACCCTCTACGACAATGGCTTCGAGGATGGCGAGATCGCCGAGATCGCTGCGCAGCAAGGCCGTATCGTGCTGACCCGCGACCGCGAACTGCTCAAGCGGCGAATCATCAGCCACGGCTGTTATGTGCATGCCCTGAAACCGTCGCTGCAGCTGCGCGAATTGTACGAGCGCCTCGACCTGGCGCGTAGCGCACGACCATTCAGCCTGTGCCTTCATTGCAACCTGCCGCTGCACGAGATCAGCCTGGAACTGGCCCGGACGCAGGTGCCGCCACGCATTGGCGCCCTCTATTCGCACTTCCTGCGCTGCGACGCCTGCCAACGGATTTACTGGGAGGGTTCGCACTGGCGCGGTATGTGTGCATTGCTGGCACCGCTGCTGAACCGATAGCCGCCAGCCCTTGGCGGGCAAAAAAATAACAAAATTGCCATGTGCTCCCTTCGTTCCTTCTTGCGTCGCACTGTTCATTGCCCGTTCCCGTACGTCTGGAGTTTCCCCAATGCCCTCGCCTCATTCCTTGCCCGCTGCGCTGCTGGGCCTGGCCCTTGTTTGTCCGGCCATGACCGAGGCTCAGGGCCTGGAGCTGGGACAAGTGCTGATTGGGGCCGAGGACCAGAGCGACGAAGACCAGGGGATCGAGGACGCCAGGGCCCGGCTGGCCCAGGTGCCCGGCGGCACCAACCTGGTCGACATGCGCCGTGCGTTGCAGGGCCGCGTGGCCAGCAATCAGGATGTGCTGGCGTACCAGCCGGGGATCTATGCCCAGTCGGCGGGCAACGAAGGGGTGAAGATCTCGATCCGCGGATCAGGCATCAACCGCGCACCGGGCGCCCATGCCTCGGGGCTGTACACCATGCTCGACGGTCTGCCGCTGACCGGCCCCGGCGGCACGCCCTATGAATTGCTGGAACCACTGTGGCTCGACCATGTGGAAGTGCTGCGCGGCGCCAACGGGTTCGACCGGGGCGCCCTGGCTCTGGGCGGGGCCATCGATTACGTCAGCCATACCGGCTACGACTCACCCTTGTTGCAGGTGCGCTACGCGACGGGTAGCCACGGTTACCTCCAGCGCCAGGTCAGTTCCGGACAGGTGCTCGGCGCCTTCGACTACTACGTGGCCATGACCGACGCCAACGCCGACGGTTATCAGGACCACACGGCCAGCGAGAGCCAGGGTGTAATCGCCAACTTCGGTTATCGCGTCAACCCCAACCTGGAAACACGCTTCTACCTGCGCCACCGCCAGACCGACAACGACCTCGCAGGACGGGTGACCAAGCACTCCATCGAGCACGACCCGCGGGCGGCCAACCCGGCCTACGTGGCGCGGGACGACCGCCGCGACGAGCCGGGCAGCACCTTTATCGGCAACAAGACCACCTACTACATCGATGACGATTCGAGCATCCAGACCGGCCTTGTCTACCACGACTATCCCATGGACTTGAGCGAGGGCCCGAACCGCCTGAAAGTGGCGTACACGGACGTCAGCGGCACGTTCGACTACAAGCGTCGCGACACCATCTGGGGGCTGGAAAGCCAAAGCACCCTGGGCCTGCGAATGACCAAACACCTGCCCAATGCCGGCGCCAGTGAGTTCGTGCGCATCCCCACCGGCAACACCGCCGGTTATGCACCAGGCACACTGATTCGCAACTTCACCTATCAGGGCTCGGACACGGTCCTGCATGCCGGCAATGACCTGGAGATCGCCGACGACCTGTGGCTGACCACCGGCCTCGCTGCGATCTACACCCGCCGTGAAAGCGATGTCACCTACCCGCAAGAAGGTGGCAAGACCAGCCTGCACGACTGGGACTACGCCCCGCGCGTGGGCCTGCGTTACCAGTTGACACCTGACCTGCAACTGTTCGGCAATCTCAGCCGCTCGGTCGAGGCACCGCACCCGTGGTCGCTGATCTATAGCTCGAACATTCGATTCCCTGCAGGCAGCGGCGTTGCCACGGGCGCCCAGCGCCAACCGGTCACGCTGCAAAACCAGACCGCCACCACCCTGGAAGTCGGCGGCCGCGGTGACAGCGCGCTGGGGCAGTGGAGCCTGGCCTGGTACTACGCCCAGGTGCGCCACGAACTGCTGTCGGTGTTGCCGGACGCCAACGCCACCACGCCCTACGAGCTCAACGCCAGCCCTACCGTGCACCAGGGCGTGGAAGCCAGCCTGCTGAGCCCCCTCTGGTCGCCGGACGATGGCGGCCAGTTGAGCCTGCGCCAGAGCTATACCTTCAGTGACTTCCACTACCGCGACGATGAGCGATTCGGCGACAACCGCCTGCCGGGCCTGCCGATGCACTATTACCAGGGCGAACTGCGCTACGACTGGCCACAAGGCTTTTTCGCCGCGGTCAACACGCAATGGGTGTCGAAGGTAGCGGTCGATTACGCCAACAGTTACTACGCCGATCCCTACGCCATATTCGGCGCGACCCTGGGCTACAACGCCCCCAAGGGCGACTGGCAGACCTGGCTGGACATGCGCAACCTGACCGACAAGCACTATGCCGCCACGGTCACGCCAGGCTACGACGACAAAGGTCTGGATGCGGCGCGATCCACCCCCGGAGAAGGCATGGCGATGTACGTCGGGGTATCGTGGAGCCTGCTCTGAGGCCGTTTACCTCACTTCGTAAACGCACACAACCGCCCGCGACGACTAAGCTTTTGTAACGTCACTTCGTCCCTCAAGGAGATCTCCATGAGCGCCGCCGCCCTGTCCGAACTCGATGCCGCCCTGCCCGGCCTGACCCGCAAGATCCGCGTGCTGGATGCCCTGTCCTGGCCCAATGGCGTCGAGGAAGACTTCCTGGCGAAATGGCGCGGCGGGCGTGCCGAGTTACCCAAGGTCGAGTTGCAACCCCGCGAGCACAGCGCCGACATCGCCGCCCTGGAAACCTTTATCAGCCATTGCGATGTGGGGCATCCGGCCGGGAATTTCCTGGCCATGACCGCCCGTAGCTATGCCACGGCCGGACATATGCTGGGGGCCATTGGCACTCCCGCTTTTACCCAATATTCGTCGGCGCTGTACCGGCGCCCGGATTTCTATTACACGCGCCTGCAACTGAGCATGCTCGACGCGGCCCGGTTCTTCCTCAAGACCACCGACGCCCTGCTGGGCGGTGCGCGGATTCCACCCTGCCCGGCCGAGATCCCGGCCAAGGCGTTCGCCGCCTGGATTCAACCGGAACTGGACCGTTTCTTCGGTGCCGGGCAGATCACGGTCGTGCTCGATCCGAACCTGGCCGCCAAGGCCATCGCCGGATCGAGCCGCATTCGCCTGCGGGCCAGCGCGCTGTTTTCGGAGCTGGACAAGCATCAGCTGTTGCAACACGAGGCTTTCGTGCATGTCGCCACGGCACAGAACGGCGCGCGCCAGCCCAACCTGACAAGCCTGGGCCTGGGGGCGCCCCGCACCACCCAGACCCAGGAAGGCATTGCCACCCTGGCCGAACTGTTCACCGGCAGCATGGACATCAATCGCCTGCGCCGCCTGGCCCTGCGCGTGCTCGCCGTCCAGCAGGCGCTGGAGGGGGCTGACTTCATCCAGGTGTTCGAAGGTTTTCTGGCGGCCGGGCAGACAGAAGAGGAATCCTTCCGCTCGACCCAACGGGTATTCCGCGGCGCCGACCTGCGGGGCGGTTCGGCATTCACCAAGGATGCCGCTTACCTGACCGGGTTGCTCGGCGTCCACACCCTGCTGCGTATCGCAATCCGCGATAACCGGCCAGAACTGGTGGGGCATCTGTTTGCCGGGCGCCTCAGCCTGGGTGACACCGTGCGCCTGGCACCTCTGTTCGAATCCGGCTGGCTCAAGGGGCCGGTCTATCTTCCGGCCTGGGCCAGCGACCTGCGCCTGCTGGCCGCGAACCTGGCCTTCTCGGCGTTCATTGCCCAGATCAAGCTGGATGTGCTGGACCTGGAGGTGTTCATGGCATTCGCCGAAGAACACGAAAGCGATGCCAGCGCACTTTGATCAGGAACAGGATCACACCGTTTTAAAGTCAACCCGGGTTTTTAAAATCAACTGCTACCATTAGAAAGCGGTGTCGGGGCCGGGCTCTGTGGCTTGCAAAGTCGGCTTCACCTGCCGGGATTGATCCACTCATTTCAAGCCTGCCTGACCCCATGGGGGGTGCAATGCACAATCCATTACTCTACGCGTTGTCGGCCGTACTGTTCTTGAGCGGATCTTCCTGCCTGGCACTGGGTACGGATGGGACCGCCGCCGCACCGGCCCCGGCACCCGCCGCAGCCCCCGCACCGGCAAGCGCGGCCACTGCAGCGCCCGCCGCCCCGGTGACCAAGGATCCGGTATTTACCCAGGAACAGCTGGATCAGATGCTGGCGCCCATTGCGCTGTACCCGGACCCGCTGTTTGCACAGGTGCTGATGGCCACCACCTACCCCGGGGAAGTCGGCGAGGCAGTCAACTGGTCCAAAGCGCACCCGGACGCCAAGGGTGACGATGCGGTCAAACAGGTGGCGAACCAGCCCTGGGATCCGAGCGTGCAGGCACTGGTCGCCTTCCCGCAGGTTCTGGTACTGCTGGGGCAGGACCCCGTCTGGGTCCAGCGCCTGGGTGATGCCTTCCTGGCGCAGCCCGACGATGTCATGGAAAGCGCGCAACGCTTGCGTCGCCAGGCACAGGCAGCCGGGAACCTGCAGAGCAACCAGTATCAGAACGTGACGATCCAGAATCTCCCGTCGCCAGCACCGGCGACCACGACTGCGGCTCCCGCCCCTGAATCGGCTCCGGCCAGCAACTCCACCATCATCATTCAGCCTGCCGATCCGCAGGTGGTGTACGTCCCCACCTATAACCCGACAACCACCTACGGCACCTGGGCTTACCCTGCGTCGCCGCCCGCTTACTATCCACCGCCACCGGCCTATTACCCTGGTCAGGCGCTGATGGCCGGACTCGCGTTCGGTGCCGGTGTGGCGATCGTTGGATCGTTGTGGGGTGAATGTGACTGGGGCAATAACGACGTCGACATCGACGTCAATCGCTACAACAACATCAATGCCAACAACCGGATCACCAACAACAAATGGCAGCACAACCCGGTGCATCGCAATGGCGTGCCCTATCGAGACAATGCGAGCCGCGCACAGTACGGTCGGCAACTGAACGGCGCCAGTCAGCGTGAAGCCTATCGCGGGGACAATGCCCAACGCGCCCAGGCCCGTGAAAATGCCCGCAGCTCAATGGACAAGCACGGTATCGAACGACCAGCCACCAGCAACCGCGAAGCCCGTGATCAAACGCGCAAACTCCAGTCCGGAACCGCAGGCGGCGATCGGCTGCAGGCCGGTGCAGACAGGCCCAAGGCGGCGGACAGAAGCCAGGGCACGGCCAGAAACACCCGGGAGAACCAACAGCCAAGGAGAGAAACCCAGCAGGCCAGGAACCAGAGTTCCCAGTTGAATCAGCGCAGAGAAGGCTCCGCGCAGACGCGCCAAGCGACGAATAAACGGCCCGCCGCCAGTGCCGGCAGTGCCCGCAACAATGCATTCGCCGGCGCACGCTCACCGTCCCAGGCCAACGTCCAGGCCAATCGTGGCCGGGCCAGCCAGGCATCCGCCCAACGCCCCAGTGCCTCGCGACCGGCCGGGCACCAGGTCAGCCGGCCGTCCAATCCACCAGCGCGTCAAAGGGGGGGCCGCCGTTGAAAAACCATCCTCGATTGAAGGGACTCACGGGCTTGCTCCCTCATGTCCTGGTTATAGCCGCCGGCTTGTTGTGGTCGTGCATGGCGACGGCACAGCAGGCCTTTCCAACGCCTGAAAAGGCCGCAGAAGCCTTTGTCGAAGCACTGGGCACCGAACACTCCGACCAGGCACGCCTGACCGAGCTGCTGGGCAGCGACTGGCACAGCTATATCCCCCGCGAAGGCGTACAGCGCGAAGATGTGGATGCGTTTTTGCAGCAGTACCGCGAGCAACACCACATTGAAAACACCAGCGACCGCAAGGCCATCCTGGCGGTTGGCAGCAAGAACTGGACACTGCCTATCCCCCTGACAAAGAACGAGAACGGTTGGCGCTTTGACATGAAGGCCGGCAGCGCCGAGATCCGTGCACGTCAAATCGGCCGCAATGAACTTGCCGCGGTGCAATCGGTGCTGGCCTATCACGACGCCCAGATGGACTATGCGTCGGTGGATCGAGACGATGACGGCGCACTCGAGTATGCGCAGAAAATCTTCAGCACCCCCGGCAAGCACGACGGACTTTATTGGGAGGAAGACGACAGCGGCCAGATCAGCCCGTTGGGGCCTTCGTTCGGCAAAGCCATTGCCGACGAAGAATGGCACGGTTACCGCTTCCGCATCCTTGATGGCCAGGGTCCTTCGGCACCGGGCGGTGCCTACAGTTACCTCATCGGTGACAAGATGAGCCGGGGCTTTGCGCTGATCGCCTGGCCGGTGAAGTACAACGACACCGGCGTGATGAGTTTCATGATCAGTCATGAAGGCCAGGTGTTCGAGAAAGACCTGGGGCCCGAGGGTGAAAAACTGGCGCTGGCGATGAAGCGCTTTGATCCGGATGACAGCTGGAAAGAGGTGGCTGAAGATCAGGACTAGCAGGCGTGACCTGCTTCAAGCCTTCAGAACGGTTGAAAGCACTTATCTGATCGACAGGACAAATCGGTCTTCGCCCCCCGTGTTGTCGTTGCAGGGTGGTTGCTCAAGCTTGAATCCGCACCGATCCAGTACTTTTCTGGAGCCGGCGTTTTCCCTGAAGGCATACGCAACCAGATGCGCAAGTCCCCAGCGCATCCGTACCTCCTGGATCAGGTGCCTCAGCGCCAGTGTTGCCAGCCCCTGGCCGCATGCGCGCTGATCGATCCGATAGCCCACCTGCGCAGAACCCGTCGATGAATCGATGCTTTTCAGATTGGCTCGACCGACGATTCTCTGGCTGGAACCCTCGATGACAAAGGGGTGCCAGGCACCGATGGCGAAATCGGATAAATAGCTTTCGATGTGATCGGCGACACCCTGCAACGAGTAAAAAGCAGGGTCGCGCGCATCGATATGGGATTCGAACCATTCACGGTTCCGGATTTCGAAAGCCAGCAACGCTTGAGCGTCAGTCATTTTCAGCTCGCGTACGCTAAACGATTCCATTCATCACCTCTCCTGTGTCTTGTGCCGAATTGGCTCGAGTCTATCCCATACCTGAACATCCGGGCCGAGCCTTCCCTTCTCGAGCCAGAGCGGCTTGCATAACACATATGGAAAATCGTATATTCGAATAACCATATGTATCGAGCCACGCCAATGCTCAATCCTGCCGCCGTATTCAAATGCCTGGCCGACGAAACCCGCGCCCGGGCCACTTTGCTCATCACGCGTGAAGGCGAGTTATGCGTGTGTGAACTGGTCTGTGCCCTGGACGACAGCCAACCTAAAATTTCCCGCCATCTTGCACAGCTTCGCGGCTGCGGCCTGCTTCTCGACCGCCGCCAGGGACAGTGGGTGTATTACCGGCTCAACCCCGACCTGCCCGCGTGGGTTCGCGACGTTCTCGAGACAACCTTGCTGGCAAACGCCGACTGGCTTGCGAACGACAGCACTCGCCTCGCCGCGATGGGCGACCGCCCGCTCAACACTTCCGCCTGCTGCTGACCCTTCATTCATCGAGACTGTGCATGCTTACTGCGTTTACCATTTTCCTGCTGACCATGGTGTTGGTCATCTGGCAACCCAAGGGCCTGGGCGTCGGCTGGAGCGCCTCCCTGGGGGCCGTCCTGGCACTGCTGGCAGGCGTCGTGACGCTGGGCGATATTCCACTGGTGTGGAGCATTGTCTGGAACGCCACCGCGACGTTCATCTCGCTCATCATCATCAGTCTGCTGCTCGATGAGGCCGGGTTTTTCCAGTGGGCCGCACTGCATGTGGCGCGCTGGGCCAAGGGTGACGGGCGGCGCCTGTTCGTCTTCACGATACTGCTGGGGGCCGGCGTATCCGCCCTGTTTGCCAACGACGGTGCAGCCCTGATCCTGACCCCCATCGTCGTTTCAATACTGCTCGCACTGCGTTTTTCGCCAGCCTCTACCCTGGCGTTCGTCATGGCGGCCGGTTTCATTGCCGACACGGCGAGCTTGCCGCTGGTGGTGTCCAACCTCGTCAACATCGTTTCGGCCGACTACTTCGACCTGGGCTTCAGCGAGTACGCCGCCATCATGGTGCCGGTCAACTTCGTTGCCGTGGCGACCACGCTCGTGGTGCTTTACTGGTTTTTCCGGCGTGACATCCCCAGGCACTACTCTCTCGATGACGTGATGGATCCGCGACGCGCCGTGCGTGATCCACTGACCTTCCGCGTCGGCTGGATTGTCCTGGCTCTGTTGCTGATCGGGCTGTTTGCCCTGGAACCCTTGGGCATTCCCATCAGCGCAATCGCAGCGGTCTGTGCCGCGATGCTGTTCGCCGTGGCGGCGCGTGGGCATGTGATTTCAACGCGACGGGTGCTGCGTGAGGCGCCCTGGCAGGTCGTGATCTTTTCGCTGGGCATGTACCTGGTGGTGTACGGGCTGAAAAATGCCGGGCTGACCACCTATATGACCATGGCCCTGAACCGCATGGCCGAATTCGGCATCTGGGGCGCCGCGTTGGGCACTGGACTGCTCACGGCCTTGCTGTCATCGGGCATGAACAACATGCCCACGGTGCTGGTGGGTGCCCTGTCGATTCAGGCCAGCGACGCCACCGGTGTGGTGCGTGAAGCCATGATCTACGCCAATGTCATCGGTTCCGACCTGGGCCCAAAAATCACCCCCATCGGCAGCCTGGCCACCCTGCTCTGGCTGCATGTCCTGGAGCGCAAGGGCATCCGCATTACCTGGGGCTACTACTTCAAGGTCGGCGTGGTCCTGACCCTGCCGATTCTGTTCATCACCCTGTCTGCCCTGGCCCTGCGCCTGAGCGTTTAGCCCCTGTGCGACTGCAAAGAGGAGTCACCATGCGCGTTCTGTTTATGTGTACCGCCAATAGCTGTCGCAGCATCCTGTCCGAAGCCATGTTCAACCATCTCGCCCCCGAAGGTTTTGAGGCGATCAGTGCCGGCAGCTTCCCCAAGGGCCAGGTGCTGCCCCGCAGCCTGAGCACGTTGCAAGAGGCCGGCATTGCCATCGACGGCTTGAGCAGCAAAGGCAATGAGGCTTTCGAAGCCAACCCGCCGGACATCGTCATCACGGTCTGCGACAAGGCCGCCGGTGAGGCATGCCCCGTGTACTTCGGGCCGGCACTGAAAGCTCATTGGGGCCTGGAAGACCCATCGGACATACAGGGAGATGAAGCGACGGTATCGGCGGCGTTCCACTCAACCCTGGCCCGCATCGAAACACGCTGCAGGGCATTGCTCGACCTGCCTTTTGCACAACTTGACCGCGATGCGCTGAAGCGGGAACTCGACCGCATCGGCACGCTTTGACCGGAGCCCCCATGACCCATCCCCTGCCCCATCTCGACACGTCACTGACCCAGCCCATCGCCCATGGACGCGACGACCAGCACAAGCCGCGCATCCTGTTGCTATACGGCTCGACTCGTGCGCGGTCGTTCAGTCGCCTGCTGGTCGAGGAAGCAGCCCGGTTGCTCGAACACTTCGGCGCCGAGACACGGATCTTCAATCCTTCAGGCCTGCCGCTACCGGACGACGCGCCCTCCGATCACCCGAAAGTCCAGGAACTGCTCAAACTGATGCAGTGGTCCGAAGGCCAGGTCTGGTGCTCGCCAGAGCGCCACGGTTCCATGTCTGCGGTGTTCAAGGCGCAAATCGACTGGGTGCCGTTGGCGTTGGGGGCCGTTCGCCCGACCCAGGGTAAAACCCTCGCGGTCATGCAAGTCTGCGGCGGTTCCCAGTCCTTCAATGTGGTGAATCAACTTCGTGTGCTGGGACGCTGGATGCGCATGTTCACCATCCCCAATCAATCCTCCGTGCCAAAGGCTTTTCTGGAGTTTGACGACGCCAATCGCATGAAACCCTCGTCGCTGTACGACAGGGTCGTGGACGTCATGGAGGAACTGGTGAAATTTACCCTGCTGCTACGGGATCGCCCCGATCTGGTTGATCGCTACTCGGAACGCAAAGAGTCAGCGCAGGAACTGAGTCAGCGCGTGAATCAGCGGTCGATCTGACTGTAGAGATGTTCCACCAGGCTCAATAGCCGAAAAAAAGTCGCAAACCCCACGACGTTTCAGGGCTTGCGACTCTTTGCCGATACGTCCCTCAAACTCCCGGGACGTTTTCTACGGTATGCCTGCCGTGTTCATTGCCGAACGTGCAGGCTCAGTTCTCGACCTCAACCGCGTCGAAATCCGGTTCGTCCGGGGCATCCGGGGCGTCCGCCACATCCTCTCTGGCGTCCTTCGCCACGGCTTTGGCGGCCTCTCTGGCTGCCTTCGCCTCGGCTTTGGCGGCGTCCCTCGCGGCATCGGCGGTAGCCCGGGCAGCATCCCTGGCGGCATCTGCTTCAGCCTTGGCGGCGTCACGGGCGGCATCCGCGGTGGCACGGGCCGCGTCTCTGGCCGCGTCTGCATCGGCGCCGGCTACGCCAGCAGCTTTTGCGGCATCCCGGGCTGCATCCGCCTCAGCCCTGGCGGCGTCCCGGGCGGCATCGGCAGTGGCTTTTGCCGCATCACGGGTTGCATCCGCAGTCGCTCTGGCCGCGTCCCGGGCTGCTTTGGCATCAGCCTTGGCAGCGTCCCGGGCTGCATCTGCGGCATCGTTGTCCGCATCATGATCAGCGTCGTCAGCGTCGTTGTCATGGGCATTGCCCGGGCCTTTGTTCCCGGCTACACCACCATGGTCAGCGTCGCCGCGCCCCGGACCTCCATGACCGTCACCGTCATGGCCTGCTGCACCATGATCGCCACCTTCTCCGCCATGGCCGCCGGCACCGTGACCGCCTCCGCCGTCACCACCGTGACCACCACCTCCAGAGCCGCCACCGCCACCGTGACCACCACCGCCTCCACCGCTGCCGCCATCCTTGGCATACACGCTGGAGAAACTACCGATGTAATCGGGCACCAGGACAGTCGATGCCGACAGGACTCCGCCGATGGCCAGAGCCAATAAACATTTCTTGAGCAGCATGATGCACCTCCGCATGGAGTTGCGTACTCATCTCCGTATCGAACGCAATGTCCAGTGAGTTTCCGGCCGCCCATTGGAGCAGCCGGCCAACCGGCACGGCCATCAATCTGCAGCATTATCGAACCACTGCGGTATCCGCACGATCCCTCAGAGCCAGCTGGCATCGTTGCGTGGGAAACATTCCCACATTTTTTTGGATAAGTGCTTTCAGCCCGAGTTCAAAAAAAAGAGCATCAGGACTGACGCATGGGTTGAGCAACAACTTCAACCTGACCCATTTGGAGCATCGTCACGCCTCAAACTGATATGTTTATTTTCAGATATCTTGCATGTTGATTTTTATTGTGTCATTTATAGCCTCGCCGATCACAGGACTGATCCACCGCGCCAACCCGGATGGCGGGCACCCGTTTCCCCCAAATGCCCTCCAAGGAGTCAACAATATGAACAAGACAGAACTTCTAGGTGCTCTGGCGCTATGCGCTTTCAGTTTCCTGGCACATGCCGACGAAGACAGCCTGCGTATCGGTATCGAAGCCGCCTACCCGCCCTTCTCCTTCAAGACACCCGAAGGCAACGTCAGCGGGTTCGACTACGACATCGGCAACGCCTTGTGCGAAGAAATGAAGGTCAAGTGCGAGTGGGTCATTCAAGAGTTCGACGGCATGATCCCGTCGCTCAAAGTGCGCAAGATCGATGCCGTGCTGTCGTCGATGTCGATCACCGAAGACCGGATGAAATCCGTGGACTTCAGCAAAAAGTACTACCACACGCCAGGCAAGTTCGCGATGAAGGCCGGCAACGTGATCAATGACCCTTTGACGGACCTCAAGGGCAAGAAAGTCGGCGTGCAACGCTCCTCGACTTACGATCGTTTTGCCACCGAGCAACTGGAAAAAGCCGGCGTCGTCGTGGTGCGCTACGGCTCACAGAATGAAGCCTTCCTCGATCTCGCCTCGAGTCGTCTGGACGCCACCCTCGCCGACATCGTCAACACCGATGAGAGCTTCATCAAGACACCCGCCGGCCAGGGCTTCGCACTCACAGGGCCCGACATCAACGACCCGAAATATTTTGGCCGAGGCGCGGGGATCGCCGTGCGCAAAGGCGACACTGCCAACGTTGCGCGCCTGAGTGCCGCGATTGACGCCATTCGCGCCAATGGCAAGTACCAGCAAGTGATGGCCAGGTACTTCGCGTTCGATATCTACGGCGAGTAAGCCTTACCCCTGACCCCAGCCCCGGCGCGGCCCTCCGCAGGCGTCTGTCGGGGCTTGTCTTGCGCGCCTCGCGGCGCTCGCTTGAGGAACTTCATCATGCTTCACGGCTACGGATCGAGCATTCTCGATGGCGCCTGGCTGACCATAAACCTGGCCTTGACGTCCATGTCCCTGGCGATTGCCCTGGGCCTGGTCGGCGCGGCCTTTCGCTTGTCACCGCTCAAATGGCTGGCCATGCTCGGGGAAAGTTACACCACCCTGATTCGCGGCATTCCAGACCTGGTGCTGATCCTGCTGATCTTCTACGGCGGCCAGGATCTGGTGAACCGCATCGCCCTGGCGCTCGGTTACACCCGCTATATCGACATCAACCCCTTTATCGCCGGCGTCTGCACCATGGGCTTCATTTTTGGCGCCTACCTCTCGGAAACCTTTCGTGGCGCCTTCATGGCGATCCCCAAGGGTCAGGCCGAGGCCGGCGTGGCCTATGGCATGGGCGGTGCGCAGGTGTTCTGGCGAATTCTGGTACCGCAGATGATTCGTTTCGCCATCCCGGGGTTTACCAACAATTGGTTGGTGCTGACCAAATCCACCGCGCTGATCTCGGTGATCGGCTTGCAGGACATGATGTTCAAAGCCAAGAACGCAGCGGATGCCACACACGAGCCATTCACGTTTTTCCTCGCGGTGGCGGCGCTGTATCTGATGCTCACCAGCCTGTCCTTGCTGGTGCTGCGCTATCTGGAAAAACACTACTCGGTCGGCATCAAAGCCGCCGAATTGTGAGGGGAGCTACCCATGATTCTCGACTACAACCTGATCTGGGAAAACCTGCCGCTGTACTTCAATGGCGCCTTGTTGACCCTCAAAGTCCTGTTCATTTCCCTGGCCCTGGGTCTGGTATTGGCGATTCCACTGGCATTGATGCGGGTGTCGCGATCGCCGCTGATCAACTTCCCGGCCTGGCTCTATACCTACGTGATTCGCGGCACGCCGATGCTGGTGCAATTGTTCCTGATCTATTACGGCCTTGCGCAGTTCGAAGCGGTGCGCCAAAGCGTGCTCTGGCCTTACCTCTCCAGCGCCACCTTTTGCGCCTGCCTGGCCTTCGCGATCAACACCAGTGCCTATAGCGCAGAGCTGCTGGCCGGCAGTCTGAAATCCACCAACCATGGCGAGATCGAAGCCGCCAGGGCCATGGGCATGTCACGCCTGACCCTGTATCGCCGCATTCTCATGCCGTCGGCCTTGCGCCGGGCATTGCCGCAATACAGCAACGAAGTGCTGATGATGCTGCAAACCACCAGCCTGGCCTCCATCGTCACCCTCGTCGACATCACCGGGGCCGCGCGTACTGTCAGCTCTCGGTTCTATCTACCGTTCGAGGCGTTTATCACCGCCGGCCTCATCTACCTCGCCCTGACCTTCATCCTGGTGCGTCTGTTCAAGCTGGCCGAGCGCCGCTGGCTGGCGTATCTGGCACCGCGCAAGCACTAAGGAGCTGCTATGGAGCACATTCAATACCTGTTGCCGTGGAGTGCCTCGGGCACCGAACGAACGCTATCGCTGTTCCGTTTTGGCAGCGGACCACGCAAGGCTTACATCCAGGCGTCACTGCATGCCGACGAATTGCCGGGGATGCGCGTTGCCGTCGAGCTCAAGCGCCGTCTTCTGGAACTGGAAACCCAAGGCCGCCTGACCGGGGTGATCGAGTTGGTGCCAATGGCCAATCCGATCGGTATCGCCCAGATGTTCCAGGCCACCCATCAGGGGCGCTTCGAGTTCTCCAGCGGCAAGAACTTCAATCGCGATTTCCCGGAGTTGGTCGATGCCGTTGCGCCGCTGCTGGAAGGCCGATTGGGCGACGATGCCGACGCCAACATCGCACTCATCCGCCGCGCCATGGGCGATGCCCTCGCCGCCATGCCGGCACCGACCTCGGAACTCGACGGCCTGCGCCGCCTGTTGCTGCAGCATGCCTGTGACGCCGATGTGGTGCTGGACCTGCACTGCGATTTCGAATCGATCATGTTGATGTATGCGATGCCGCAAGTCTGGCCACGCTTGCAGTCACTGGCTGCCCGCCTCGGCGCCGGGGTCACGTTATTGGCCGAAGATGCGGGCGGCAGTGCCTTCGACGAAGCCTGCGCCATTGCATGGCTACGCCTGGCCGAGCTGTTTCCCGAAGCCAGCATTCCCTTGGCGTGCGCGGCCACCACCATCGAACTGCGTGGCATGGCAGACACCGAGCGCGAGCAATGCCTCGACAGTGCACAAGCCATTCTCGGGTATCTCGCCGAACAAGGCCTGATCAGCGGTGACTGGCCAGCGGCACCACCGAGCCATTGCCAGGCCATGCCATTCGCCGGCGCGCAGTACGCCTGTGCGCCCCATCCGGGTGTGGTGAGTTTTCTGCAACCGCTGGGCGCCCAGGTCAAGGTCGGCGATCCGCTATTCGAGGTCATCGACCCGCTGACCGACCGCCATAGCGTGGTGAGCGCCAGCACCGACGGCATTCTCTATGCCCGCGAACGGCTGCGCTTTGCCCAGCCGGGATTGTGGCTGGCCAAAGTGGCAGGCGTCACCCCTATTCGCCAGGGTCGCTTGCTCAGCGACTGACTCCAGAGAGTTCAAACCATGTACAAACTTGAAGTTCGAGACCTGCATAAAAGCTACGGCGCGCACCAGGTGCTCAAGGGCGTGTCCCTGCAGGCACAGGCCGGTGACGTGATCAGCATCATCGGTTCCAGCGGCTCTGGCAAAAGTACGTTCCTGCGCTGCATCAACCTGCTGGAGCAGCCCAATGCGGGCAATATCGTGCTCAATGGCGAACCGCTCAAGCTGGTGGCCAACAAGCTTGGCGGGTTGAAGGCGGCCGAACCCAGGCAGTTGCAACGCATGCGTTCGCAACTGTCGATGGTGTTTCAACACTTCAACCTGTGGTCACACATGAGCGCCCTGGAAAACGTCATGGAAGCCCCGGTGCATGTGCTGGGCCTGGGCAAGAAAGAGGCACGGGAAAAGGCCGAGCACTACCTGAACAAAGTCGGTGTGGCGCACCGCATGAACGCCTGGCCGGCACATATGTCCGGTGGCGAGCAGCAGCGCGTGGCCATTGCCCGCGCGCTGGCGATGGAACCGCAAGTGATGCTGTTTGATGAGCCGACGTCGGCCCTCGACCCCGAACTGGTCGGCGAAGTGCTTAAAGTCATGCAGGATCTGGCGCAGGAAGGCCGCACCATGGTGGTGGTGACTCACGAAATGGGCTTTGCCCGCGAGGTGTCGAACCAACTGGTGTTCCTGCACAAGGGCGTTGTCGAAGAGCGTGGCGACCCGCGTGAAGTGCTGGTCAACCCACAGTCCGAACGCCTCCAGCAGTTTCTGGCCGGGAGCCTGAAGTAAGACCGCCGCCCACCCATCCACTGCTCGGTGCTGCCCAGACGAGGTTGGCTTCGGATACACTCCAGCCAACCTTGTCAGGGCATCAGGCACAGCCCTTCTCTCACCTTCAGGAAATGTTGAGCTGGATATGCCAACCCCATCGAAAGACACCACTGTCTATGCCGCGCCGGTCATGCGCAAACTCACGGAAATCGTTTCCGATCTGCCGCCGTCACTGCGCAAGGTGGCGGACTTTATCCTGCGTCATCCACTCAAGGCCGCGACGCTGACCATCGAGGAGATGGCTCACGAAACATTGACCTCACCCGCCGCCGTCAACCGTCTGGCCAAAGCACTGGACCTCGGTGGTTACAGCGGCATGAAGGCCGAGCTGGTCACTACGTTGCAGCAGATGGTGTCGCCGGTCGACAAACTGCGAAACGAACTTGCCCATCGCCCGGGTGGTGCGTTTGGCCTGCATGAGCAACTCCAGAGCGCCAGCAGCAACCTGGCCACGGCGGCGAGCAACAACCACGCCGACACCTTCGAAGCGTTCGTCACTCGCCTGACCACAGCACGAAAAATATACATCCTGGGGTTCGGCAACAGTGTCTACTTCGCCGGCCTCGCCGCCTCGACCCTGATGCCCTTCTGTGCGGACGCCACGGCCATCAGCATGGAAGGCGGCAACGAAAACGCCGCTTACCGTCTGGCCGCAATCACCGATCAGGACGTGCTGCTGGCGATCGCCCTGCCGCGCTACTCCCTCGACACCCTGCAACTGGCACGCTTCGCCAATGAACGCGGCGCATCGGTGCTGGCAATTACCGACTCACCCGCCTCGCCGCTCACCGGCATTGCCCAGCACACGCTGTTTGCGCCTTGCGATCACCCGGTGCTGACCAGTTCCAACATCGCCGTGCTGGCCCTGATCGAAGGCTTGGTCGCCGGCGTGATGGCGCGCAATAAAGAAGCGGTCAAACTGGCAACCGAACTGACTGAAAGCGTGATGTCGTACCTGCACATCCCTGCCAGCGGTAAACCAGCGAAAAAGTGAGCGATGGAAATCCAACGCCCGCTTCTTGCTGATTGCGGTCTGGTGCGACCTCCAGCGTGAAGATTCGTGCAAAAACCTCAGGTAACCGTGCGGGCTTTCGCACAAACCACCATGGATGGGCTGGATTGCGGCAGGAATTTTCAACGCGTGTCGCTTGTGGGTCATTGCACCTGCTGCGTAAATCCTCTGTCAGCGATAATGCTGACTTAATTCGGGTAGGGTGATATCGCCTGATTCAGGGCCTTCGGCAGGCTGTGAGAACGTTCATCCAATTGTAAGAGCCCATTTCAGCCGCTACACTCCAGCCCATGAAACGCTACCTGCGGTTTTGCCTCATTTTCGTGATTAGCCTGGTGCTTCCCCTCAGCGGGATGGCGGGTGTTCAGGCGCCCACAGAACCGTGCCCGATGAAGACGATGGGCATGGCGATGATGGATGACATGGAAATGGACTGCTGCAACGACATGAAAAGCCCGACAGAGCATGGCAAACCCTGCAAGCCGGGCCAGGAATGCAAGACTGGCGGCATGCTGCAAGTCTCTATCCTCAAGCCTCCTGTAACCGTGTTCAGCCCCGTAGTGGTTTCCTTCTTCAGTGATTCCCTGCCCGTACAAACCCCGTCCGGGGTATGGCGACCGCCTCGCGTTTGATTCCTGTCCAACATTGAGCCTCATTCCGCATTAGCGGGATGGACTGGCTGTGCGCATGTCTTTTTGACGCGTGCAGTGGATGATCACAGGAATCGTAAACATGAACTCCAAGTGCTATTGCACAGGTTGGTCGCTCGTGGCCGGTCTGGCGGCAAGCGTACTGGCATTGCCGGGCTTCGCTGCCGCATTGACACTCGATGAAGCGCTGCGGCTGGCCGAAAACAATGCGCCGTCGCTTACCGCACAAGACGCCAAAATTCAGGCTGCCAGCAGTGCGGCTATTCCAGCGGGTGAATTACCTGACCCCAAGTTGCTGGCAGGTGTGCAGAACTACCCCATCGGCGGCCCGGATCGCTGGAGCATCAACGACGACTTCATGACCATGCAAATGATCGGAGTCAGGCAAGAGATGCCCAACGGTGACAAGCGCAAGGCTCGCATCGAGGTCGCCAACGCTGCCGTTGATCGCGCTGCCGCCGAGCGTCGAGTTGCACGACTGAACGTACGCCAATCCACGGCATTGGCCTGGATCAGCAGCTACTCGGTCGAGCGCAAAGATGCGCTGTTCCAGGACTTATATAAAGAAAACCGCCTGCTGACCGACACCGTCCGGGCGCAAATTGCCGGTGGTCGCGCTCAACCCGCCGATGCGGTGACGCCCAAGCAAGAAGCGGCCCGACTGGCGGAGCAACAGGACGATCTGGCTCTCCAGAGAGCGCAGGCCCGAGCGGCCCTCAAACGCTGGATCGGCTCCGCCGCCAACGACAAGCCTGTGGGCAGCTTGCCTGACTGGCCCGTCGATACCTCAAGCTATACCCATAAACTGCAACACCACCCCGAGTTGGCAGCGTTTGCGCCGATGACCCGCGAAGCGCAAGCCAAGGTTAGTGAAGCCGTGTCGCAGAAGCAGTCGGACTGGAGCTGGGAGCTGGATTACCAGCACCGTGGTCGTGAGTTTGGCGATATGGTCAGCGTGCAATTGTCCTGGGACTTGCCGCTGTTTCCTGACTCCCGGCAAAACCCCAAAATCGCAGCCAAACAGGCCGAACTCAGTCAGCTTGAGGCTGAGCGCGAAGCCCTGTCACGCGAGCACACTCAGCAACTGGAAAACGAACTGGCTGACTATGAGCGCCTGAATCGTGCGGTAAGCCGCAACCAGGAAAGCCTCTTGCCCCTGGCCAGGGAAAAGGTCGAACTCAGCATGGCCAGCTACCGTGCCGGCAAAGGCGATTTAAACGCCGTTGTTACCGCCCGACGTGAACTCATCGAAGCCCGACTCAAACAGATCGACGTGGAAGAACAGCGAGCACTGACCAGTGCGCGTCTGTTTTTTGCTTATGGGGAGTCCGGCCAATGAGCCTTGAAAAATGGAACGGGGCATTGCTGGTTGGCCTCTCGCTGGCATTGGGTGTTGCCGCTGGTTACTGGTTCGCTCACCAGCGCATGAGCGGAGTACCAGGTACCGCTTCGGAGCAGAGCCCTAATTCACCGGACGAACGCAAGGCTCTGTACTGGTACGACCCCATGTACCCGCAGCAAAAGTTCGATAAACCGGGTAAGTCCCCCTTCATGGACATGCAACTGGTCCCCCAGTACGCCAGCGGCGTCGAGGATCGTGCGACCGTCAGTATCGATCCGAGCCTGACCCAGAATCTCGGTCTGCGTTTTGCGACCGTCACTCGCGGAGTCTTTGACTCCAGCCTCGATGTGACAGGTGTCCTGGCGTTCAACGAACGGGATGTCGCAGTGATTCAGGCACGCACCCCTGGCTTTGTGGAGCGGGTCTATGCCCATGCACCCGGTGATCTGCTCAAAGCCAACGCGGCATTGGCGGATATCCTGGTGCCGGACTGGGCGGCCGCCCAGACAGAGTTCCTTGCCCTCAAGCGCAACGATGATGCTGACCTGCTGGCGGCGGCCCGTCAGCGACTGCGGCTCACAGGGATGCCGGCTGCGCTGATCACCCAGGTAGAGCGCAGTGGCAAAGTCCAGCCGAACCTGACCCTCACCAGCCCCATCAGCGGCGTGCTGCAAGAGTTGAACGTGCGTGCGGGTATGACCGTGTCGGCTGGCGAGACTCTGGCACGCGTCAATGGCTTGAGCAGTGTCTGGCTGGCCGTGGCCGTTCCGGAATCGGATGCCGGAGCTATCACCGTGGGGCAGGCAGTCGAAGCGCGCTTGCCAGCCTTTCCAGGGACAACGCTCAGTGGCAAGGTCAGCGCGATTTTGCCCGAAACCAATCCGGACAGCCGCACCCTTCGCGTACGGGTGGAACTGCCCAATCCAGATGGGCGCCTGAGACCAGGTTTGACGGCGCAGGTCCGCCTGAATCGTACATCTGAGCAAAGTGTATTGTGGGTGCCGAGCGAAGCGGTGATTCGCACTGGCCGACGTGCCCTGGTGATGCTCGCCGAAGACGCCGGCCGCTACCGCCCGGTGGAGGTGCAACCCGGGCAGGAAAGCGATGGCAAGACGGCGATTTTGAAAGGACTGGAAGAAGGCCAGAAGGTGGTTACGTCTGGCCAGTTCCTCCTCGATTCCGAGGCCAGTCTCAAGGGCATTGTTGCTCGCACGGAGCAAGAGTCGCCACCCAGTGGAGCAGCCGCCAGTTTGCATGAGGCGGATGGGCAGATCGTTGAGATCAACGACAAAGAAGTCACGCTCGCCCACGGTCCCTTCAAGACGCTGGGCATGCCTGGCATGACGATGACGTTCCCTCTCGCCAGTCCGGCGCTGATGCAGGGCCTCAAGGCGGGTGACAAGGTTCGGGTCGCAGTGAGCCAGACCGACGATGGCTTGCGTGTCGAGCGCCTGGATAAATCGGGGGGCCAGCCATGATTGCTACCCTGATTCGTTGGTCGGTGGCCAACCGATTCCTGGTGCTACTGGCGACATTGTTCGTCACGGCGTGGGGGATCTGGTCGGTGCAGAGCACGCCCATCGATGCGCTGCCAGACCTTTCCGATGTGCAGGTGATTATCCGCACCCCTTATGCAGGACAAGCGCCGCAGATTGTCGAGAACCAGGTGACCTATCCGTTGGCCACCACCATGCTCTCGGTGCCCGGCGCCAAGACCGTGCGTGGTTATTCCTTCTTCGGTGACAGCTTCGTTTACGTGCTGTTCGAAGACGGCACGGATTTGTATTGGGCTCGCTCACGGGTGTTGGAATACCTGAGCCAAATACAAAGTCGGTTGCCGGCCAGCGCCAAGACGGCGTTGGGGCCGGATGCGACGGGAGTGGGCTGGATCTATCAATACGCACTGGTGGATCGCAGTGGTGGACACGACCTGGCGCAACTGCGCGCGCTTCAGGACTGGTTCCTCAAGTTCGAACTCAAGACGCTGCCCAACGTCGCAGAGGTAGCGACGGTCGGCGGGATGGTCAAGCAGTACCAAGTGCAGCTGGATCCGCTGAAACTGGCGAGCCTCGGCATCACTCAGGCCGAGGTCACCGACGCTATCGGCAAGGCTAACCAGGAAACCGGAGGCGCAGTGCTGGAGATGGCAGAGACCGAGTTCATCGTGCGGGCTTCCGGTTACTTGAAGACGCTCAATGATTTTCGGGCGATTCCACTCAAGTTGGGTGCGGGTGGTGTTCCAGTGACCCTTGGCGATGTCGCCACGATCCAGTCGGGACCGGAAATGCGCCGTGGCATCAGCGAACTCGACGGCGAAGGCGAGACGGTCGGTGGCGTGGTGATTTTGCGCAGCGGCAAGAACGCTCGCGAGACCATTGCAGCGGTCAAGACCAAACTCGACGAACTGAAAGGCAGTCTGCCGGCCGGGGTGGAAATCGTCACCACCTACGACCGCAGCAAGCTGATCGACCGCGCGGTGGAAAATCTCAGCCACAAGCTGCTCGAAGAGTTCATCGTCGTCGCGTTGGTCTGCGGGATCTTTCTCTGGCACTTGCGCTCATCGCTGGTGGCGATCATCTCTCTGCCGGTGGGGGTGCTGATGGCCTTCATCGTCATGCGCTACCAGGGCATCAACGCCAACATCATGTCCTTGGGCGGGATTGCCATCGCCATCGGCGCCATGGTCGATGCCGCCGTGGTGATGATCGAGAACGCCCACAAAAAGATTGAGGCCTGGCACGTGGCCAATCCAGGGGAGGAACTGAAGGGTGAGCGTCATTGGCATGTCATGACCGAAGCAGCGGCAGAGGTAGGCCCGGCGCTTTTCTTCTGTTTGCTGATCATCACCCTGTCGTTCATTCCGGTGTTCACGCTGCAAGCTCAGGAAGGACGGCTGTTCGGCCCTTTGGCGTTCACCAAGACCTACGCCATGGCCGCAGCAGCGGGATTGTCGGTGACTCTGGTGCCGGTGCTGATGGGCTACTGGATTCGAGGACGAATCCCCAGTGAGCAACAGAACCCGTTGAACCGGTGGTTGATTCGTATCTATCAGCCGGCCCTGGACGCGGTCTTGCGTCGACCGAAGATCACGCTGCTGGTGGCGCTGTTGGTTTTTGTCAGTGCGCTATGGCCAATGTCGCGTTTGGGTGGCGAGTTTCTCCCCCCGCTGGACGAGGGCGACCTGCTCTATATGCCTTCTGCCCTGCCGGGATTGTCGGCGCAGAAAGCGGCGCAACTGCTGCAACAGACCGACCGTTTGATCAAGACCGTGCCAGAGGTCGAGCACGTCTTCGGTAAAGCCGGTCGTGCCGAAACCGCCACCGACCCGGCACCGCTGGAAATGTTCGAAACCACCATCCAATTCAAGCCACATGAGCATTGGCGCGCAGGCATGACTCAGGAAAAACTGGTGGAGGAACTGGACCGTGTGGTGCGCGTGCCCGGTCTGACCAACATCTGGATACCGCCGATTCGTAACCGCATCGATATGCTGGCTACGGGGATCAAGAGTCCCATCGGCGTGAAAGTTGCCGGCACCAACCTTACGGAAATTGATGCTGTCACCCAAGCGGTCGAGCGAGTAGCCAAGGATGTACCCGGTGTCAGTTCGGCCCTGGCCGAGCGGCTGACTGGCGGTCGCTATATCGATGTCGATATCGACCGCAAAGCCGCCGCCCGCTATGGGCTCAACATCGCCGATGTGCAGTCCATCGTGGCCGGTGCCATCGGTGGTGAAAATGTCGGGGAGACCATTGAAGGTCTCGCGCGTTTCCCGATCAACGTACGTTACCCACGGGAGTGGCGCGACTCGCTCGGCGCCCTGGAACAATTGCCGATCTACACCCCGCTCGGGAGCCAGATCACCCTGGGCACTGTGGCGAAGGTCAAGGTCAGCGACGGCCCACCGATGCTCAAGAGCGAGAATGCAAGGCCTTCAGGCTGGGTGTACATCGATGTTCGAGGCAGGGACATCGCTTCTGTGGTCGCCGACCTACGCCGGGTCGTCAATGAGCAGGTCAAGTTGCAGCCCGGCATGAGCCTCAGTTACTCAGGACAGTTCGAGTTTCTCGAAAGGGCCAACGCACGACTCAAACTGGTGGTGCCTGCCACGCTGCTGATCATCTTCGTGTTGCTCTACCTGACTTTTGCCCGATTCGATGAGGCCCTGCTGATCATGGCCACTCTGCCATTCGCACTGACCGGGGGGGCATGGTTTCTCTATCTTTTGGGCTTCAACCTGTCGGTCGCCACGGGGGTCGGCTTCATCGCCTTGGCCGGCGTTTCTGCCGAGTTCGGCGTGATTATGTTGCTCTACCTGAAAAATGCCTGGGCCGAACGTGTAGACCTTGGCGACAGCACTGAACGCGGGCTGGTTGCCGCGATTCGTGAAGGTGCTGTGCAGCGTGTTCGACCCAAGGCCATGACCGTGGCGGTGATCATTGCCGGTCTGTTACCCATCCTGTTGGGCAGCGGCACCGGCAGCGAAGTCATGAGCCGCATCGCCGCGCCCATGGTCGGCGGTATGGTCACGGCACCTTTGCTGTCTCTGTTCGTCATTCCGGCAGCGTATCGCCTGATGCGTCGCCGTCACCTCCAAGTTGAACCCACCTCCCCTCAAGGAAAAGTCGTATGAAACTGACCCTGATTGCAGTTGCAAGCACCGTAGTTATGCTGTCGTTTTCTGCCCTGGCAGAGGATATGCCGGGCATGAAAATGGACGGTATGGAGGGCATGCAGAAGCAGCAAGAAATAAAGCAGACCCCCGTCGCCGCTGCCGAGGGAACGATCAAGGCTATCGATACTACGAAGAATACGGTGACCATCGCTCACGGCGCTGTTCCAGCTGTGCAATGGCCAGCGATGACCATGGCCTTTTCCGTAACGCAAGATCAGCTAACAGGACTGACAGCGGGAGATCGCGTGACGTTCTCCTTCCGGCTAGAGGGTAACAGCGCCTCGATTGTGTCCATTAAAAAGTAAATTCCGGTGGTGGAAGTGTCCGGCACGTTTTGTCGTGCCGGACATAACCCATTTAATCCGCTGGTTCGGGAAAAACGGAGGGTTCGGGGTTTTGTGAACGGCTGGCATTTGCTTACCCGTCCAGTACCGTCTCCTCTTGCGTCATCCTCGTCAGTGTTTCAGACCTGCGACAGATTTCGAAAAAAAGTCGCAAGCCCCGCGATTCTTCAGGGCTTGCGACTCATTGCCGATACGTCCTTCAAACCCCCGGGACGTCATCGACGGGTATGCCTGCCGTGTTCATTACCGAACGTGCGGGCCTAGTTCTCTATCTCAACCGTATCGAAATCCGGTGCGTCAGGTGCGTCTGGGGCATCTGGTGCATCCGGGGCGTCAGCCACATCCTCTCTGGCCGCCCGCGCCTTGGCTTTGTCAGCCTCTCTGGCTACGTTCGCCTTGGCTTTGGCTGCGTCTCTGGTTGCATCCGCAGCAGCCCGTGCAGCATCCCTGGCAGCATCTGCGTCGGCCTTGGCGGCGTCCCTGGCTGCATCCGCAGCGGCCCGGGCAGCGTCTCTGGCTGCATCTGCCTCTGCGCGCGGTACGCCAGCAGCTCTTGCGGCATCCCGGATTGCATCCGCCTCAGCTCTGGCGACGTCCCGGGCCGTATCCGCAGCGGCTTTTGCCGCATCCCGGGCTGCATCTGCATCAGCCTTGGCTGCGTCTCTGGCTACATCAGCGTCATTTCTGGCAACGCCTCTGTCTTCCGCGGCTTCCCTGGCAGCGTCAGCAGCGTCTTCTGCAGCTTCCCTTGCAGCGTCACCAACGTCTTCTGCGGCTTCCCTTGCAGCGTCATCGGCGTCTTCTGCGGCTTCCCTTGCAGCGTCACCGGCGTCTTCTGCGGCTTCCCTTGCAGCGTCACCGGCGTCTTCTGCGGCTTCCCTGGCTGCATCTGCAGCGTTATCCGCGTCGTTGTCATCGTCGTTGTCTTGCGCCTTGCCTGGGCCTCTATTCCCGGCCATATCACCATGGTCATCGTCGTTGTCACGCGCATTGCCCGGGCCTCTGTTCCCGGCCATACCACCATGGTCAGCATCACCGCGACCGTCACCGCCATGGCCTGCTGCACCATGACCGCCACCGCCGTCACCACCATGCCCACCGCCTCCGGAGCCTCCACTGCCAGAGCCACCGCCGCCGCTGCCGCCACCACCGTGGCCGCCTCCGCCGCCGCCGTCACCACCGTGACCACCACCTCCGGAGCCGCCGCCACCGCCGTTACCACCGCCTCCGGAGCCGCCGCCACCGCCGTTACCACCGCCACCGGAACCGCCGCCACCACCGTGACCACCGCCTCCGGAACCGCCGCCACCGCCGTGACCGCCACCGCCTCCGCCGCTACCACCACCGCCGCTGCCACCATCTTTGGCATACACGCTGGAGAAACTACTGATGTAATCGGGCACCAAAACAGTCGATGCCGACAGGACCCCGCCTATTGCCAGAGCCAACAAACATTTCTTGAGCAGCATGATGCACCTCCGCTTGGAGTTGCGTTGTCACCTCCCTATCGAACGCAATGTCCAGTGAGTTCGCGGCCGCCCATTGGAGCGGCCAGCCAACCGGCACGGCCATAAATCTGCAGCAACAACGAGCCACTGCGGTTTCCGTACGATCCCTCGGAGCCAGCTGGTATCTTTGCGTGGGAAATATTCCCACATCATTTAGATTAGTACTGTCAGGCCGGGTGTCAACGACCAGATATCAGATCCATGGCACGCGTTGAGCAATCAGCCAAAAGCAGACAGAGGACGCAGCAATAACCAATGAGTAGCTATGCTTGGTTTGTTGCCAGGCTCTCTTGGCAACATCGTGAAAGGAGGCGTTTGAGATGCAACTCATCACGTTGAAAATCGAAAAGCCGGATGTGACGAATTTCATTCTGGGTCAGACGCACTTCATCAAGTCCGTCGAGGACATCCACGAAGCGCTGGTCAATACCGTGCCAGGTATCCAGTTTGGCGTGGCCTTTTGTGAAGCTTCCGGCAAATGCCTGGTGCGATGGTCCGGCACCGATACCTCAATGATTGAACTTGCACAGAGGAATGCGAAAGCCATCGCCGCAGGCCATAGCTTCATCATTTTCCTGGGTGACGGTTTCTATCCGCTGAACGTGTTGAACACCATCAAAATGGTGCCAGAGGTATGCCGTATTTTTTGTGCAACAGCCAATCCAACCGAAGTGATTCTCGCTGAGACGCAGCAAGGGCGAGCGATCCTGGGCGTAGTGGATGGCTATTGTGCCAATGACATCGAAGGCGATGAAGACATCCTGTGGCGCAAGAACTTGTTGCGGCAGATTGGCTACAAACTGTGAATTGCAGAGCGTGCCCCACCCACGCTCAACCGGCGCATGCTACTCGGCGCGTGACGCCCTGTTTGGGACGGTACTGCGGGTGCTGGCACACCACGTGACGTAACAAATTACCTGAATGCGTTACGCAAGAGCAGTTCACACCGTCCCAAGACGCTGGCCTGACCAGCCTCCTGATGTAACGAATCAAGTCAAAATGTTTACCTGCAGAGCAGATCCTTATACGATGAAGTCCGCTTCTACTGCTCTCCATCGGGCCTGAGCAGTCCGTGGTTACTATGCATGACAAAGCGACTTAACAAATTGTGCTCTATGGCCATGCAAGATTTTGCGCGGCAAACAAGCAAAAACTGTATACAAGTTCATTCATTCATACAATCAAATAAAACAACATTGAGCACCTGAACGATGAACAACCCTGATTTACTGACTGAACGCTCCAAAGCCTTCAGCATAGTTATAGTAAATTACAAAACACCAGAAATCACCAAGATATGCCTGGACTTATTACACCAGCATTTTGGCAGCAACAGTGTCCCGGTATGGGTGGTTGACAACTATTCCGCCGATGAGAGCACTGAGTACTTACGAACTCTTGACTGGATCAATTTGATCGAGCGCTCTGTTTCCGAACCAGAAGCGGGCCATATTGCGCATGGCAAGGCACTTGACATGGTTCTGGAGCGAATTGACACCGATTATTTATTCCTGATGCACACCGATACATTTGTTTTCGACAAGAATGTTTTTTCGATGATGCTGAATAAATGCTTGAACAATCCAAAAGTCGTGGCCGTCGGTTGTGTCGAGCAAATAAACCGCGGCACCATGAGAACTGTCTGGCGCTATAGCTCACGACTATTCAAGCATCACTTCAGACGCCTGAAAATCTCCATGGGATTGCGTTCAAGAGAACCAAAGCCTTACAAAGAAGTCTATTTGAAAAGTTTCTGCACATTGTGGAACTGCAAGCTTGTCAAACAGCACAACATGCACTTTTCGATGGATGATCGCGTGCCTGGCTATACGCTTCAGGACCGCATGACCGCGCTGGGTTATGTCGTTGAAATGTTATCGCCACGTAAAATCTTCAGCTATCTGGATCACATTCAGTCCGGCACTGTTGCAGCGGTTGGCGGCTATGGTGAAACTCATAGACGAACCAAAATGTACAACAACATCCTTAAGCGTCTGAACAAGGACGACAGAACAAATTGAGCTGCGAATAGACTCAACGAGCAGGGCGTTCAACCCTGCGTGAAGTCACCCATAGGTTTTTATATCAGGTCATTGGAGCGGTAATGGCACCCATCACTCAAGCACTACCTATCACCCTGTCCCCGGAGCTTGATTTCGACCAGAATGCCGCCAGCGCCTTTGGTGCCTCGTTGACCGGTAGCTATGTTCAGGCTACGCCATTTCCGCACATAGTCATCGACAACTTCTTGCACGAAGACCTGATTGCGAGCATCTGCTCGCACTTCCCGGTCGAGCCAACCAACAACGAAATGCTCTACGAGCGCGGCTATAAAGGTCAACGAAAACGTCAGATCAGTCCCAACGAATGCGACCCCTATTTGAAGACTGTTTTCAACGCCTTTAACTCGGCCCCCATGTTGCAGTTTCTTGAAAAGCTCACAGGCATCGAAGGGTTGATACCCGACCCCTACTTTGCCGGCGGCGGCCTGCATGAAACGAAAAGCGGTGGTTTCCTGGGGGTGCACTCGGACTTCAGGCTCAACAAAAAGCTTAATGTCGAGCGCAGACTGAATATCATCATTTATCTGAATGAAGACTGGCAGGAGGAATACGGCGGCAACCTGGAACTTTGGGATGTCGGCATGAAGACCTGCCTTAAAAAAGTCCTGCCCATTTACAATCGCTGTGTCATTTTCAACACAGACAAGGACAGCAATCATGGGCACCCGGAGCCTTTAACGACTCCAGAGCACATCACCCGCAGGTCTATCGCGCTTTATTACTACACCGCGGGAACCATGGCGATCGATCCGGCACAAAGAAACAAAACCCACTACAAACCAAGGCCCAAAGATCGTTTAAGCCTGAAGTACTACATCAATAAACTGATCAAGAAGAAAAACTGAACTGCAAAACGCCCGGGAACGGACAATGACGTCATACCGCGGACCAGCAGGAATTGTCCCGGTATGTCGATACCGAACAGGGCGCGCAGCAGGCAACGGCCAGGAATCAGAACGCGTGGCTGAGCAACAGTCCTGCCTCGCCATCCGGGCTGGCGTCGGAAAAGCCCTTGACGGCATACAGCTGAAACTTCCATTGCTGATTGAGCTTGTGCGTGAGGAAGAGCGTGAGTTCCTTGATCTCGTCGCCCGTGGAAACGACCTTCTGCCGCCAGTCGTAGGACACGCCCGCCGTGGTGCGCGCAAACACGGGCATGGCGAAGCCCAGGCCGGCGAATATCGGGTTGTCGAAGTCGGAGCCCGACGGGTCGCCGAACTTTTTCCAGCCCAGGGTCGCGAACCCGGTCACAGGACCGAAGGCTTTGGCGACATCGACCTGGGCGGAATAGTCGGTTTTGCCGGTGCCCAGGCACTCGTCTTCGTCGGCGGTGGGCAACTTGACCTTGCCGATCAGGTCCACGAACAGCCCGCCAACGCTGCCGTCAAGCACGGCATAGTCGGCACCGGCAACGGTGTCGCCCAGACCGCTTTCCACCTTGCCGCAACCACCGGGCAGCGGTTCGCCGTCAGGGCCGACCGAAGGATTGGTGATGCGTAGCCAGGGCACGGTGAGCTTGTAGGTCATGGGACCGGTTTCGTACCTGCCCACCAGCGGGACGTACCAGGTTTCGGACGTAGTACCGGTGCCATAGTCGCCCCGGGAGTAGTCGGTTCCGATCGAGGTCGTGAAGGTATCAGCCAAGGCCGGCAAGGCCAGGCTGGCAAGCCAACCGACGAGCAGGATGCGCTTGGGGTCCATGTTCACCTCGTGTCTGGCGTCATCGAAGTTCACACGCATGTTTTGGTGCGTGACTTACCCAGCCTAGTTACTTATGACGAAAGTGCATCATGACTGCACTGCTTAACCCGACTTGCCAGAGCGATCGACTTTTTCAACCGGCTCGACTTTTTCGACTTTTTCTACCTTCTCAACTTTTTCTGGTCGATCAACCTTCTCTACCTTCTCTGGCCGATCAACTTTCTCGACTTTCTCCGGACGTTCGACCTTTTCGACTTTCTCTACCTTCTCTACCCTCTCCACTTTCTCGACTTTACCGGATTGCTCGACCTTCTCGACTCGCTCTGACTTGCCGGACTTGTCCACGTCCACGTCCACGTCCACGTCCACGCGCTCTATCTTGTCGCCACCGCCATGACTGTCATTGCCCCCGTGGCGAGTATCGTCGACAACGCGGCCTTCGCTCTCGGAGCGGCCGCTCCTGTCACTGCCCGAACTCCCCGAATCTCCGGAGTTGCCAGAATTGCCAGAGCTGTCGGAGTCGCTCGAGTTGCCCGAGCCACTTGAGTCGTCGGTGTCTTGCTCGCTGGAACCGAGTCGTCCGTGCCGGTTGCTGGCTGAAGAATCGGAGCGCTCGCGGGGCAATTCGATACGCGTCGCCTGCACCTCCCGCGCGCCGGTGAACACGCCGTTGATCCGCACGCGTCGATCCAGCGCCAGTTCCGAAGCCTGCACACCGACAAACACGGTGTCGCGCGCCAGCGTCACATTAAAGCCGCCCACCACCAGATGGCTGTCCTGCCGGCCCTGTACCAGGCCCTCGATCACCGCATTGTGTGCCCGGCCGATGAAAGGCAGGCTCGGGTCGGGGCGGCTTTGGCTCACGTCCAGCTCGCGACCGGACCAGTGGCCGCGCACCAGCATTTCCTGCGCCGGGCCTGGGTGATTGCTGAGCTTGAGCCCCTGGAGATAGCCGCTGCGATCCACCGGGCCGATGGCACTGGCCTCCTTGAGGCCGGGCGCCCGGTCGATGCGGCTGGCCACCACTTCGCCACGAGCATCGCGCAGCCCGCTGACCCGTACGGGATCGCCCGGGCGCAGGCCGGCAGCGACCTGGGCACCCTTGGCCAGGCGTACCGGTTGCCCCATGACGCGCATGGGCATGGAATCGCGCGGCAGGGCTGTCAAAGGACCTTCGTAGGCGTGCAGGATAGAAATGCGCCCGGCCTCCAGACCGCGCCGGGAGTTGAACGCTTCCACGGCAACCACTTGGCCTACCGCCAGGCGGGTACTGGAGGTGGCAATGCCGTTCTCGCTGACAGGAACGTTTTTGTTGAAGTGCACTTCCACGCCGTTGACGCAGATCGAGGCGAACCCGGTGATGGTGCCGACAATGCCGGTACCACCGATTCCCCCGTTATCGTTGCTGATGCCCGTACCACCCACGCCGCCTGCAACGGCCCCAGTGCCGCCAATGCCGCCAGGGAGCTTTTTCAGCGGTGCGCCGGTACCACCGACTCCACCGTTGTCGGTGTCGATGCCGGTACCGCCCATGCCGCCAGGCGCTGCGCCCGTGCCGCCAGTGCCCCCTGGTGCCTGAATGACCGGCACTTCGCTGGTGCCCGCGTCATTCTGGCTGACACAGGCCGGGGCGGCTTGCAACACAATCGCAAACCCGAGGCCCAGAACGAGGGCGATTGCACGAATCAGGCGCAATTTGACGGTCATGGTTCAGGCGCTTTTGGCGAATTGGGATCGGAAGCTTCAGTGTAGAAGTACAGGCCGACCGTGATGCGCTGGCGCGGTTCAAGGCTGGGCAGGTCCCGGAATTCCAGTTCGCTGGCGAGTCGGTTGAAGCTCAACAGGGCCTGCATTCCCTCGCTGGCCACGGCCTCACGCAACGCCTCGACGCTCATCGGGGCCAGTGCATCATAGTGGACGCTGCGTTCAAAAAAGGCCGGGCCGTCGCTGCTCAGGTTGTGTACCGCAGCGCAGGCATGATCGTGCAGGTTATGGCCCAGGTAAGCGGTTTTCTCATCGAAGCCCTTTTGTGGCACGAAGGCCTGGGCTTCAAGGTGAACGCGCTCTTGTTCGTCAAGGCGCACGACGCCCAGGCGCAGCCACTCGTCCAATACCACCCGCGCCCTGATATCGGTGCTGACCTTCGCCACCAGGGCGTCAAAGGAGCGATCGCCGCCAACACTGGCCAGTCGAGGCAACGGCAGTGGCTGGCCGGCGTCGTTGCAAAAGGGCGCGTTGGCCCAGGCGTTGACCAGTTGCGCACCGAAGGTGATGTTTTCCGGAAGCGTGGAAGCAGCCGGGTCGCCGGTATTGCGCAAGCGCCGTACATCCTTGCGATGCACACCGGTGAGCAGGCTGATGCGGCTGTCGGTCGGTGCCTTCTCGCCCAGGCGGAACTCACGGTCCGCCACTTCGACGAAAACCTCCTTGAGCAGGTCGGCAAACACCAGGTAGGTGACGCCTTTGCGCAGCATCAGGCGTACCAGCGGCTGCATGACATGCCGCAAGGCTTTGAGGAGCGAGGTAGGCAGCGTGGACGATTGCATTCAGCGAATTCCTGGATAGATAATCCCAGTATAGCCATGTGGGAAATAATCCCATAAACCCAAGCACGTATTTTTTGCCACGCCTCATGCAAAACCGGTCCCCAGGGTTTTGCATGAGCCACAAAACGCTTCAGATCCGGCTGTTGTCGTCGCCGGGTTCGCCGCCGACATGGACACCGTGGTCATCACCAGGCTCGCCGCCAACGTGGACACCGTGGTCATCGCCTGGCTCGCCGCCGACGTGAACGCCGTGGTCGTCACCAGGCTCGCCGCCGACGTGATTGCCGTGATCATCGCCCGCTTCTGCATGGGTACCACCGCGACCGGAGTTTGCGCCTCCAGAACCGGCATGGCCCGAATTCCCATGGTCGCCGCCGCTGTGACCACTGTTGCCACCGCTTCCACTGTTACCACCGTGGCCACTGTTGCCGCCGCTCCCACTATTGCCACCATGGCCACCGCTCCCACTGTTCCCGCCGTGACCACCGCTACCGCCACCACCATTGCCGCCACCGCCGCTTCCACCACCACCACCACCACCACCATCCTTGGCATAGGCACTGGAGTCATGGGAAATGGAATCTGGTACCAGAACGATGGAAGCCGAAAGGACACCGCCAATTGCCAGAGCCAGCAATCCTCTCTTGAAAAGCAGGTAATTATTCATCGTGCATTCTCCTGGTGATTTACCGCGAGCAGTGTCAACGCCATACGCGTTGCAATCCGGGAGCGGCATGGGAGCAAACCGTCAAACCTGAAGCTTCTTCTGAATTCTTGCGCGTGGGATTTTTTCCCACACACAGAAGTTAGCCCTTTCTGGCTCAGGGTCAACCCGCGCAGGAGAAAGCCGACCGACGGCCAGGAACACGTATGGAGAGGGAGTAGCCCATGTCGGGGTGCATGGGTGTGTTTTTGCCGACCGCCAGGTTCACCTGGGCTTTCGCCAGCTCATCGCGCATGAATCCCCGGTCTCGAACAGGCGGAAACCGGGGTCATCCTTTACGTTTTAAACCGGAGGTTTACAGATGTGAAATACAGTCTGTTGATCGCTACCCAGGTACCGAGGTTTTTTGCGCACCGACACTGCCCGCCCTGCCGGCGACTACCAGTGCCACGCAACAGGCCAGTAACGAGAATGCGGCGAATGCGCCCATCACATGCAGGTAAGGCAACACGTGATTCCAGGCTCGAGCCACGCCCAGGAAAGCGGCGAATAGCCAACCGCTCATGGAAAGCGCACCCAACAAGGCGAGCCGCGTGCGGCCTGCACTGCGCAGTGCGACGAATGGAGCCTTTTGCAGCAGAGGGAAGCCGACTCGATGCAAGAGTGCACCGTTGAGGCTCAGCAGCGCGACGACCGTCACCTTGGCCCAGAGTTTCTGATTGAGCAGATACGCATCGCCTTCATTGAGATAACCCTGAAGCACCAGCAACAGTCCACTTGCCCAAAGGGCCAGCAGGGCAAGGCTGACGATCTTCTGGGTTTCATCGAGGTATTCAAGCCTCGCCTGGTCCAGTATTTCCTTGCGCCAACTCCAAAGCTTGTGATCCGCCTGCAACACCCTCCCCAGGGCAATACACGTAGCGAGCAGATGACCGTACACGAGAAGCATTTTGAGCATTGCCTTGACCTTTTTATTGTTTTGGCGCTGCGTTCCCTGCTTCGCTGAATTGAAAACGAATGATACAAATTTGCAATTGCGCTTTCAAGACAACCGCGAATTAACATTCACCAACACAGACCGCCATACGACTTTCGTCGTATATGGACCGCGCGTTTTGTTGTCGATTTCACAGCGTCTGGTTCGACTATCTTTCAGGGAACTGTCTCAAGGTGTCGCAGGCTTCCCTGCCTGAACCCTTAAACCAGAACCAATATCAGGAGAAGAGCATGCGCACACTGACCGTTGCCGCGTTCGTGAGTCTGGACGGCGTCATGCAGGCGCCCGGCGGGCCTGAGGAGGATTGCAGTGGCGGATTCCGCTTCGGTGGCTGGATCGTGCCCTACGCCGACGAAACCACCGGCCAGGCCGTAATGGACCTGTTCTCGCAGCCATTCGAGTTGCTGCTGGGGCGTCGTACCTACGACATCTTTGCCGCCTATTGGCCGAACATTCAGGCCGACGCACCCCATCACACCATCGCTGACCTGTTCAACACCGTCCCCAAGCATGTGGCCACCCATCGCGCCGACTCGCTGGCCTGGCACAACAGTCATGCGCTGGAGGGCAGCCTGGTCGACGCGATCAACGCGCTCAAGCGCCAGGACGGTCCCCGGCTACTGACCCAAGGCAGCGGCGACCTGGTGCGGCAACTGCTTGCCGCCGGCCTGGTGGACGAATTGCGGCTGATGATTCATCCCATCCTGCTGGGGCGCGGCAAGCGCCTGTTCGACGACAACGCACAAGCATCGGCCTTCACCCTGGTGAATTCGATCAGCTCCCCCGGAGGGGTGCTGATCGCCCGCTACACCCGCAGCGGCGAGGTGCGCACAGGTTCGTTCGAGGGCGTCAGGCAGCGATAGCCACCGTCTCTCTCGGTTGGGGTATGCCTCACGCCGCCGACATCAACTTCGCGTAAGCCTGCAAATGATGGTCGTCGTCGCCGAACTGGCGCGCCACCATCAACAGATGCTTGGCATGGTGCGACAACATGTATTCCCAGGTCAGGCCGATACCACCGTGCAACTGGATGCCCTGGTCCGCGACAAAACGGCTGGCGCGGCTGACGATAAACTTGGCGGCGGCCAGGACGCGGCTGCGCTCGTCACTGTCGGCCTGATCGGCCACGCAGGCGGCGAGCAGGGTCATCGAGGTGGCCTGGTCCAGCTCGATGCGCATATCCACCATCCGGTGTTGCAGCACCTGGAACTTGCCGATGGGCTGACCGAACTGCTGGCGGGTTTTCAGGTAATCGAGGGTCAAGGCGCACGCCGCCTCCATGCTGCCCACGGCTTCGGCGCATTGCGCGGCGATGCAACGGCCTTGCTGATAACGCAGCGCCGGCAAGGCCTGCCCCACTTCGCCGAGCACCGCACTGCTTTTGACGAACACGTCTTCAAGGTACAGCTCGCAGGCCATCCGCCCGTCCAGGGTGTCGAAGGTGCGTCGACTGACGCCGCTGTCTTGCGGGTCGACCAGGAACAGACTGATGCCTTTCTCGTCCCGAACACCGCCACTGGTGCGCGCCGACACCAGAATCAGCCCGGCGCTCTGGCCACCGATAATCACCGACTTGCGGCCATTGAGTTTCCAGCCACCGCTGACTGGCTCGGCGATGGTCTGAACGTCGTGCAACTGGTAGTGACTCTGTGGTTCATCGAGGGCCACGGCCAGTTGCAGGCTGGCGCTGCCGACTTGCGGCAAAAGCGTGTCTTTCTGGGCTGCGTTGCCCAACTGCTCGACCAGGCCGCCGGCGAAAATCACCGAGTGCAGGTAAGGCTCCAGGCACAGGCCGCGACCCAGTTCGGTCATGATCAGCATGTTCTCCACACCGCTGCCACCATAGCCGCCATAGGCTTCGGCAAAGGGCACGGCGCACAGTCCGAGTTCACCCAGTTGCTGCATGAACGGGCCGCTGAAACCCTGTTGGCTCTGGCGGTACTGCTCGCGATGCTCAAAACCATACACGTCACGCACCAGGCGCGCGGCGGTTTCCTGCAGCATCAGCTGCTCTTCTGTCAGTTTGAAATCCATGGTCGTGGCGCCTTAGAGTTCGAGGATCATTTTCGCGATGATGTTCTTCTGGATTTCATTGGCGCCGCCATAGATCGAGGCCTTGCGCGCATCCAGGTACTGGTAGGTGGCCGCGCTGCTGTAGTCGGTGTAGAGCAACGGTTCGCTGCCATAACCCAGTTCATCTTCAATGAACGGCAACGCGTACGGCCCCATGGCCTTACTGATCAGGTAGGTGATGGCCTGCCGAATCTCGGTGCCCCTGATCTTCAGGAACGAGCTTTCGGCACCGGGTACATCGCCGTTTTGTGTCGCCGCCAACGTGCGCAGGTTGCTCATTTCGGCCGCCATCAATTGCATGTCGACTTCGGCAATCTGCGCGCGGAACAACGGATCTTCGATCAGCGGCCGACCGTCACGGACTTCCTGGCCGGCAATGCGCTTGAGCCGGGTGAGCAATGCCTTGTTCTGCGCGATCCCGCCGATGCTGGTGCGCTCGTGGGTCAGCAAGTACTTGGCGCAGGTCCAGCCCTCATTCTCTTGCCCGACCAGATTCGCCACCGGCACCCGCACATTGTCGAAGAACACTTCGTTGACTTCATGTTCGCCGTCCAGGGTGATGATCGGCCGCACCGTGATACCCGGGGTTTTCATGTCGATCAGCAGGAACGAAATGCCCCGTTGCTGACGGGCCTCGGGGTCGGTACGCACCAGGCAGAACATCCAGTCGGCAAAGTGCGCCAGCGTGGTCCAGGTCTTCTGGCCGTTGACCACGTAGTGATCGCCCTCGCGCACCGCGCGGGTTTTCAACGACGACAAATCAGAACCGGCCCCGGGTTCGGAGTAGCCCTGGCACCACCAGTCCTCACAGGAAAGGATCCGGGGAAGGAAGTGTGCTTTCTGCTCGGCGCTGCCGAACTTGATGATCACCGGGGCGACCATCTTAAGGCCGAACGACACCACTTTCGGTGCGCCCGCGGCAAAGCATTCCTCGTCGAAAATATGCTTCTGCACCGCACTCCAGCCGGTGCCGCCGAACTCGACCGGCCAGCCCGGCGCGAGCCAGCCTTGCCGGTCGAGAATCTGCATCCATTGCACCTGATGCGCTTTGCTCAGGCGTTTGCCCAACGAGATTCGCTCGGACAGCTCGCCAGGCAAATTGTCGCGCAAGAAGACTCGGACTTCCTGGCGAAAGGCCTGTTCCTGCACCGTGAATTCAATGTCCATCATCCACTCCAAAACCATTTGGGCTTACCCACACCCCCTGTGGGAGCGGGCTTGCTCGCGAAGGCGGCGTGCCAGTCAACGTTGATGTTGGATGTGACGGCCTCTTCGCGAGCAAGCTCGCTCCCACAGGGTATTTACGCTGCTTATTCGAAAACGATCACCGAGCGCGCCAGTTCACCGCGACGCAACTCATCGAACGCCTCGTTGATCTGGTCCAGGCGGATGCGCTGGGAAATCATCTCATCGAGCTTGAGCTTGCCGGACATGTAGAAATCCACCAGGCGCGGCATGTCGACCGGGAAGCGGTTAGAGCCCATCAGCGAGCCCTGGATGCGCCGTTCGTGGAGCAATTGCAGCGGATCCAGCTCGATCTTCAGGCCCGGCTTGAGCATGCCGATCACCGTGGCGGTACCGCCACGGGCGAGCATGGCGAAGGCCTGTTCGGCGGTCTGCTTGAGGCCGATGCATTCGAAGGCGTGGTGCACACCGCCGTGAGTCAACTCCATCACTTGCCTGGCGGCATCGCCATCCCGGCCGTTGATCACATCGGTGGCGCCGAACTGCCTGGCCAGTTCCAGCTTCGAGTCGAGCATGTCGATGGCGATGATCCGCCCTGCCCCGGCCAGCGCCGCGCCGTTGATCGCGGCCAGGCCGATACCGCCGCAACCGATCACGGCCACGGTCTCGCCTGGCCGCACCTTGGCGGTGTTGAACACCGCGCCAGTGCCGGTGGTCACCGCGCAACCGAGCAAGGCGGCGCGGTCCAGCGGCATGTCGCGGCGGATCGCCACGCAGGCATTTTCGTGCACCAGCATCTGCTCGGCGAACCCGGACAGGTTGACGAATTGCGGCATCGGTTTGTGCACGTAGGTCAGGCGTGGCTCTTCGTCCTTGCCACGTTTGGTTTCCGGCGACACGCAGCGCGCCAGATGGCCGGTCACGCAATGATCGCAGTGGCCACAGAACACCGTCAGGCAGGTGACCACATGATCGCCGGGCTTGACCGAACGCACTTCGGAGCCGACCTGCTCGACCACGCCGGCCGCTTCATGACCCAGGACCATCGGGCCGGGATACGGAAACGAGCCGTCGATGACATGCAAGTCCGAGTGGCACACACCCACGGCTTTGGTACGGATCAACACTTCGCGCGGACCGGGTTTGCTGATGCCCACCTCTTCGATGACCAGCGGGGCTCCAACCTGATGGAATACGGCAGCTTTCATGGCAGTTCTCTCAACAATGATGTGGGGTTCAGGCCGGGTTGGCCGCTGTACGCAAAACGGCTTTGGCGTGGCTGAAGGTGCGGAAACCGTCGATGCCATGGTAGGCACCCATGCCGCTTTGGCCGACGCCGCCGAACGGCAAACCTTCGGTGCTGGCGTGGCTCATCACGCCGTTGAGGGTCACGCCACCGGAACAGGTGCGGCTGAGTACCTGGGCCTCTTCGGCGGCATCGTTACCGAAGTAGTACAAGGCCAGCGGACGCGGCCGCGCGTTGATCCGGGCAATCACGTCGCTGATCGATTCGTAAGGCTTGATCGGCAGCAACGGGCCGAAGATTTCGTCCTGCATTACCTGCAAATCGTCACCGGGGTTGCGCAGCAGCGTCGGCACGATCTTGTTCAGTGTCGATTGACTGAAATCTTCAGCGCCGGCGTTCAGTTCGATCAGCTCGACACCGGCGGCGCGGGCCTCGCTCAGGTAACCCTGCAAGCGCTCGAAATGCCGGGCGTTGATGATCGAGGTGTAGTCGGGGTTGTCCCTGAGCGTCGGGAAAAACTTCGCCACCACGGCCCTGGCCACGCCGATGAAGGCGTCCACCGACTCTTGCGGGACAAACACGTAGTCCGGCGCCACGCACAGCTGGCCGGCATTGAGCAGCTTGCCGATCACCACTTTGGCCACCGCTTCGTTGAAGTCTGCCGAGCGCGAGATGATCGTCGGCGACTTGCCGCCCAATTCCAGGGTCACCGGCACCAGGTTCTCCGCCGCCGCCCGCAACACGTGCTTGCCGATGCTGGTGGCACCGGTGAACAGCAGATGATCGAACGGCTGGCCGCAGAACGCCTGGCCGACCTCTGCGCCGCCCAGAACGACCGCTACCTCTTCTTCGGCGTACACCGAACGAATCAGACGGGCGATCAATGCCGAGGTGTGCGGATTGAATTCCGACGGTTTGATCATCACCCGGTTGCCCGCCGCCAACGCGCCGGCAAGCCCGCTGAACACCATGTAGCCAGGCACGTTCCAGGCCGTGACGATGCCCACGACCCCCAGGGGTTGGTATTGCAACCAGGCTTCACCGGCCCGGGCCTGACGTTGTTCCGGGCGCATCCATTGCGCCAGTTCGGCTTTGGTCTGCTTGAGCGTGGCCAGTGGCGACAGCACTTCACTGCCCTTGGAGAAACCGGGGCTGCGATGGCCGAAATCGGCGGTCAGGGCCTCGATGATTTCCTGCTCATGATTGACCAGCAAACCGATCGCCCGGTCGAGCAATTCACAGCGCTCTTCAAGGGTATAGGGTTCGCGGGCCTGGAAGGCCGCGCGTTGTTTTTCCAGGATCGTGCGGATGTCACAGCTCGTCGAACTCTCGATGGCGCTCATCACTACCTCGCTTGTTTTTGTCAGGACGCGGCCACGGTCGGGCTGCAATGCACAGGGTCTGGCTGCATGGTTGATCATCGCTGGTGCGGCGCCGCCACCCGGATCAGGTGGGTGGCGTCACGTCGATGGATTCAAGCGAGGATGCCCATGGCCTTGGCGCTGTTGATGGCCTGGGTGCGACGACAGGCGCCGAGCTTGACGTTGATGTTCTTGGCGTGGGTTTTCACGGTGTTTTCCGAGATGAACAAGCGGCTGCCCACTTCGCGTACCGACATCCCCTCGGCCAGCAACTTGAGTACCGAGACCTCGCGGGGTGTCAGGTCATCCTGGTAATCCGCCACGCCGGTCAGGCGAACCGGCGAAACCTTGTCGTCGTTGGCCGGTTGCTCGCGGGCGGCGATCCGGGCTTTCTGCCGTGCGATCGGCCCTTGGTAACACGCAGCGTGGATCTTGCCCCAATGCATGCGCCGCTCGGCTTCGTACAAGTGCCAGCGGGCCTTTTCCGGGTCACGGCTGCGCGAAGCGATTTCCGACAACAGCAGATAGCCGTTGAGCACAAAGGGGGCGCAGCAGTCGCGGACCTGCAACAGCCCCGCTTGCACCACCACCTCGGCTTCGTGGGTGTGGCCCTGTTGCAACAGCAACTCGCCCTGGGCAAACAGCAGCCGCCCGAGCAACGGGTAAGGTTGCGCGCCCTTCACGGTCAGTCGGTTGAGCTCGCTACGCACCAGCGATTGCGCCTGCCCCCATTGCCCCTGAAGCATCAGCAGGCGCGCCCGGTCGACGTTGACCAGCACTTCCGACTCATGACTGCCCTGGCGCCGGGCCAGTTCCAGTGAGTGATCCAGCAGCGACTGGGCCTCGACAAGGTCGCCGGCCTCCATCGCGATTCGCGCCAGGATGCAATGGCACAGCAATACCGACAGCCAATCCTCAGCCGTCAGGTCGTCAAGGGCCGCCCGACAATGCAGGCGCGCCGAGTCGGCATGGCCGCGCAATGCCTGCAAGGTGCCGTACAGCGCCTGCCAGTTCGCCAGCAGACGATGATTGCGCCGGGTATCGGGCAACGGCAGAAAATGCCCGAGCCGCGCCAGGCACTCGGCGGCCTCGTCCAGCCGCCCACTGAACAATAACGCCTTGGCACACAGGTAAATCAGGCGCGGGCTGCTGTGCAGCAACTGCGGTTCGATACGCTCACGCCAGTCCATCAGCTTGCTCAGATGCTGTTCGCCGAGGATCCAGCTCAGCCACAAGCGCTCCATGTAATTGGCGGCCACCTCGGGCTGATCAGCCCACAACGCCTGCTCCACCGCCTCATCGACATGCCCCAGCACGCTGAGCAACTGACAGGCCCGCAATCGCAAGCGGTTCAGCGCCAGGCCAGCCAATTGATGCTGCAACGCCCGGGCCACGGCCGGAAGCAGCCGGAACCAGCCAGATTGTTGCTCCACCGGGAACACATAAGCCTGGCCGTGCAGCAGGCTGTTGAACACCCGACCACCCTGCTGGCCTTCCCATAACTGTTCGCAGAAGTCCGCGCTGAATCGGGACAAATGCGCGAGCCCGCACAGGACCTCGCGCTGTTCCTGGCTCAGCCGCGACAACAGTTCGCGCTCAAGGTATTGAGTGAGCAAGGGTGAGGACTGTGCCTGCTCCAGAGAAAGCGACAGACGAATACCGGCGCACCACCCGCCTGTCTCATGCCAGAGTTTTTCTCTGGCCGTTGCATCGGTGTGCGGCGCAAGGGCATCGATCAGCGATTCGAACTCATCGGGGCGCAGGGCCAGTTGCCCGGTGCCCAGCTCCTGCAACTGCCCGGTCAGCATCAAGCGCGGCAGATTCCAGTCCGGGCGCTGGCGACAGGTGACCAACACTTGCAGTCGTGGTGTTTTGAGGGACAGGAGTTGGTCGAACCAGTGGTTCAGGTCTGCCGGCATCTGTGCCGGGAGATCGTCGAAAACCAGGCGAAGCTTGAGATCTCCGCTGGTCGCAAGGGCCTCATCGCGAGCAAGCTCGCTCCCACAGTTGACCGCGTTCCCCTGTGGGAGCGAGCTTGCTCGCGATAGCGATGGCTCAGTCTCCAGATTTCTTGAATCGAGAACATCCAGTAGCGCATAGGGAGCCGTATCAGCCGCCAACCCCAATTCACCCGCCAATCCTGAAATGAAGTGCTCCAGCGTCTGCGGCTGTGCGCCCAAAGACATCCACACCACTTGCCCCGGCGGCGCAACGCCTTGCAAATACTGCTGCAACAATGACGTCTTGCCATACCCGGCAGGCGCGCAAAGCAGTTGCAAGCGGCACTGCTTGCCCTCAAGTGCATCGATCAGATGCGGCCGTGGCACAAACATGGCGGACCTCGCTGATGGGAAGTGGACTCCATCATTGAGCCGGACACCGGTTTGCGCGCCACCCGCATCAGGTGGGTGCAAGGCTCGCAATGCACAACGCCCTGCGAACAGGGCGTTGCTTGAGGCGAGGGCGAACGGTCAGCGAATGCCGTCGTTGCGCAGCGCAGCCGGGGTGAAATCGGTCATCTTCGCGGTCAAGCCATAGGTGGTGGCGTGCCTGGACTGGTTGGTCATGGCCAGCACGTTGTAGCGGCCGGCGATCAGGTCGTAGATGCCGAGCATCGCGAAGTTCGGCGCGCCACGCTCGTAATCGTTGATCGCATAACCTTCCGCCACCCGCCACAGCTGGCCACGACCGTCGTAGTGATCGACCTCGGCCAGTTGCCAGGTGTCCTCATCGAAGTACATGTCACGCTTGGCATACACGTGACGCTGACCGGGCTTGAGCGTGGCCTGCACGTGCCAGACGCGGTGCAATTCGTAGCGCGTCAGGTCCTGGTTGATATGCCCCGGCTTGATGATGTCGTCGTACTTGACCTTCGGCGACTGCAACTTGTAGTTGTTGTACGGGATGTACAGCTCCTGTTTGCCCACCAGCTTCCAGTCATAACGATCCGGTGCGCCGTTCATCATGTCGGTGTTGTCGGCGGTGCGCATGCCGTCGGAGCCGTTGCCCGGGCCATCGTAAGCCACTTGCGGTGCACGCCGTACGCGGCGCTGGCCGGCGTTGTAGACCCACGCCAGGCGCGGTTCCTTGACCTGGTCGATGGTCTCGTGGATCAGGATCACGCTGCCGGCCATGCGCGACGGCGCGGTGATTTCCTGTTTGTAGTAGTACAGGACGTTGTCGGCCTGCCCGGCATCGACGCCTTCCATCAATTGCGGGAAGGCCAGTTTGTCTTCGTACTCGACAATGTTGTAAGAACCATTGGTTTGCGGAGCAGCCTGGGCCGCAATACGTTCCATGTTGCCGCCGCGATAACGGTTGGTGTGGTTCCAGTAGACCTCCACGCCGTTCTTTGGAATCGGGAACGGGTAGTAACGGGTCTGAGTGAAGTTCACCAGGCCGTTGCCATCGGGCGTCAGCTCGGTGGTCACCGCACTCTTTTTCGCGATGTCATAGACATTCTGCGGTGACGCTGCGGTGCGCAGGGTCTTGTACACCGGGATCTTGTAGCTGTCCGGATAACGCTTGAACATCGCCAGCTGGCCCGGGGTCAGCTTGTCCTTGTACTGGTCGACGTTGGCTGCCGTGATCACGAACTGCGGTTTTTCACCGACAAACGGATCACCGAGAAAACCATTGTCGAGTGCCGCCGCACCGGGTTTGAGGCCACCGGTCCAGGCCGGAATGCTGCCGTTGGCATTGCCCTCTTTCTGTGCCCCCAACGGCGTCAGCGTAGTCCCCAGTTGCGCCGCCTCCTGTGGGGCAACCGCGGCCATCACACCGCTGGCCAGCAACGACAGACTCAGTGCGCCAGCGCGCAGAATTAAACGTGCGTTCATGTTCAGTTTCCTCTGGCAGGGTTGCATCAGAAATTCACGCCGAAGCTCAGCGCGGCATAGTCGCGGTCGACGTTGGTGTTGAAATCGCCACCGAAGTAGTTGGTGTAACTCAGGCTGGCGGTGTAGGTGTTCTGGTAATCGGCATCGACACCCAGGCTCACGGCCTTGGAGCCTTCTTCGAAGTTCGGGCCGAAACCCTGGACGTCGTGGGACCAGGCAAGGTTCGGCGACAGGTTGATGCCGGAGATCACGTTCGGGTAGTCGAGCTTGCCGCGCAGGCGATAGCCCCAGCTGCTGCTGGTGTAGAAACCATCGTTGTTGCATTCCTGCGCCGGGTTGCTGGCGTTGGGCAGGCCTGCCGCCGAACCTCGGCAGGTGGCCGCGCCCGCTGCGCCCGGCAGTTCGCCGGAACCGAAGGCCGGGCTGCGACCGAAGCGCAAGTCCGTACCGTCCGCCTTGCCCAGGCCGTTGATCTTGTTGTAACCCACCTCACCCACCAGGGTCAGGCGACTGGCACCGAACACTTGATCGAAGAACTGCGTGGCGGTCACCTGCGCCTGGGTCACCGGCATGCGCTTGTAGCCGTTGACCTCGGCACCCAGGGTGCGTCCGGCGAAACCGGTGGTGATCAGCGGTGACGTTGCGCCGAAGGTCGCGGCGGACAACAGGTCAGCGGTGTTCAGTTGCAGCGGCATGTTTGGCCGGTAGCTGACTTCGCCACCGAGCGATACGCCGGCGACGTTGGTCTGGAAGCTCAAGCCGTACAGACGAATATCTTCCGGATAATCGATGAAGTAACGCGCACTGCGCGCCGAGGCCACGCCACCGGCCGGGTTGCTCATCTGATTGATGCTCAGGAGCGGGTTACGGCTGTGGTAGTTCATCGCGTAGGCGCCGAACTCGGTGTCGTTGGCTTCCGGCACATACCAACGCAGCGCCAGGCCATACTGGCCACCGTCGCGCGCATCGTTGTCCTTCAGGCGCGGGATGAACGCGTCGTCGGTGCCGGCGGCAATGGCAGCCAGACCGCCGGTGTTCTTCGCAACACCCGGTGGCAGGTCGAGACCGGCGATCACCAGGCGATCGTCACAACCTTGCGGCACACCGTCATTGCCGAAGAATGTGCCGCAGTTGTCCACCACCGACTTGTCCCATTGCAGCTGGTAGAAACCTTCAGCGGTGATGTTGTCCGCCAGGCCCTGGGACACGTAGAGCAGGTTGACCGGGATCAGACCCTCCTTCACTTCCGCACCCGGGCGACGCAAGGCGGCGACGTCGATCGGGTTGATGCTGTTGATCGAGTTGCCGATGAAGGTGCTCTCGCCCCAGCTCACCACTTGCTTGCCCAGGCGCACGTTGCCGACCTGATCGCCAATCGTGTAGTTGTGGTAGACGAAGCTGTCGAGGAACATCGCGCCGGACGACTTGGCCGCACGGTCACGTCCCGAGTCGTCGATGTCATAGAACGGACGGCTCTCGTCCATCAGCTCGAAGTCGTACCAGTATTTGCCGCGCACGAAGGCGCCGCTGTCGCCGTACTTGAGCTCCAGGTCATGCACGCCCTTGAAGATCTTCGAGAAGGTTTCACCCTTCTTGAAGTTCAGGCGGTTGTCGTCGGTGGTCCGGGACGCGGACTTGCCGCCGGTGACACCCTGGGAGTTGAAGTTGGAGATGAATTGCTTGTCCGGATCAGCTGCCGACCAGCTCGCGCCAATCGACAGCGACGAATCGAAATTGCCCTGAATTTCCCCGATATTGAAAGCGACAGCGTGAGCCTCATTGCTCGCGCAAGTGGCAACCATCACAGCGACGGCCAGCAGACTCGGCTGGAAGACTCCGCGCATTGTTTTTGTTGTCATGCGGTTTCTCCGGTTAAGGATTAAGTGTTGGAGCGCCCATGCTAGCGGCGCTCCGTTGGGGGTCTCACACCCGAACGGGTGATTTGAAACAGCCTTATTGATGGGGTTTTGTGCCGCGTAACCACCCGGTTCGAACCACGGTCACCGTGCGTTACGCTCGGTGACACTCACCCGGTAAAAGTTGGTGCTCGCTTGTCGATAAACGCCGCCACGGCTTCGCGGTGGTCGGCGGTCTGGTGCGACAGCACCTGGAACGTCGCCGACATTTCCAGCAGCGTGTCGAGTCGGGTGTGCAAGGCCTCGCGCAACAAACGCTTGGCCAGGCGCACGGCGTGAGGCGGGTTGGCGGCGATCGACGCGGCGATCTCCCGCGCCGTATCCAGCAACTGCTCGGCGGGGACAACGCGGGACACCAGGTTCCATTGCTCGGCCTGGCGTGCGTCGATCATTTGTCCGGTCAGGGTCAGTTCGGTGGCGCGGGACAAACCGATGATGCGTGGCAACAACCAGGCGCCGCCGTCGCCAGGAATGATCCCCAACTTGACGAAACTCTCGGCAAACTTCGCGTGCTCCGACGCCACGCGGATGTCACACATGCACGCCAGATCCAGCCCCGCGCCGATGGCCGCGCCATTGACCGCGGCGATCACCGGTACTTCCAGATTGAACAACGCCAAGGGCAAGCGCTGAATGCCGGTGCGATATTCCTGACGCAATTGCATGCCCGACATCTGCGCGTAGCGATCCATGTCGCGCACGTTGCCACCGGAGCAGAACGCCGTGCCGGCGCCGGTGATGATCACTGCACGCACACTGCTGTCGCGTTCAATCCGCTCAATGGCTTCGAGGAATTCCGGCACGGCGCTGTTGCCGGTCAGCGGGTTGCGTCGTTCGGGGTCATTCATCGTCAGGGTGACGACATGACCTTCCTGTTCGTACTTCAAAAACGGGCTCATGGATGATCCTCAGGCCGATGGGGACAGGGTGACGTGACGCACGAAATGGCTGGCGCAGGTATCCGGTTGTTCAAGAAACGCCTGGCCGACGATGCCGTTCCACCAGGTTTCCGAGCCGTCGCTGATGCGCCACTCGTGCAGGCGCCGGGTGAACAGTTGCAAGTCCAGTTCTTCGGTCACGCCGATGGCGCCGAACAGTGCGTGGGCGATGGCAGTGACTTGAGGCACGGCCATGCTGGTCCGCGCTTTGGCAATGGCCGTCGCCATCAGGTCCGGCACCTGAAAATCGCCGGAAAACGCCAGTTCAGCGGCGATGCGCGCGGCGGCCACTTGCTCGGCCATCACGCTGAGTTGATGCTGCACGGCCTGGAATTTGCCGATGGCCTTGCCGAACTGCACCCGGTCGTTGCAGTACTCCAGCGTCATGGCGAGAACCTGCTCCATGGCCCCGGCGATGGCGGCGGCGTGGATAGCCGCGTTGAACACTCGTACTTCTTCGCCGTTATTGCCGATTGCGCTGCCGAGTGAATCCTGCGGCCAGTACAAGGTGGCGCATTGACTGCCGTGAACGCCCGTGGACTCGCGGCGGGCGAGGCTGCAATCGAGCAGCAGCAACTCGCCGTCCAGGTTGACCAGGGCGAAATCAGCCAACAAACCAAACGCCACACGCGGCACACACAACAGGCCATCGGGCTGGCGGCAGGCCGTACCGGCCAGGGTCAACATGCCGGTCGGTGGCCGGCTCGGGCAGTCACACATCAACGCGCGGGCAGCAATGCTTTGCGCCGCCGGGACCGGCAGCGCGCAGCGACCGAAGGCGACAAAAATCGGCAGCAGTGCATTCAGCGCCAGTCCCGCGCCACCGGCGACTTCAGGCGTCAGCAATTCCAGAAAGCCGCTGTCTTCCAGGGCACTCCACAGCGTTGCAGCGCTGTCTCCGTTTTCCACGGCACGGACCAGCGCCGGCGTGCACAAGTCGCTGAGGATCTTTTCAATGGCTTCAGTGAACATGAAGTTTTTCCTATTCGAGGTGCATCAGCGCAGGCCGAGGCCGCGAGCGATCATGCCGCGCAGGATTTCCCGGGTGCCGCCGCGCAACGAGAAGGTCGGCGCGACCTGGTTCAGGTAGACGACCGTGCGGTACAGCTCCTCATCGACGGGTACATCCGGATGGGCGCTGATCGCCGTGGCAATCGCTGTCGGGATCGCCTGTTCGAATTCAGTGCCGATGTCCTTGACCAGCGCAGCTTCCACCACCGGGCTTTCGCCCCGGGCGAGCAATGCAGTCAGCGCCAGCGAGAGGTTGCGCAGGCAGGTCAACTGCGTGAGGAAACTGCCGAGCAACGCGGATTCCTGTGCAGTGGCGCCGTGACGGCGCAAGGTGTCGGCCCACAGATCGAGCAACACCACGCTGGAGTAGAAGCGCTCCGGCCCGCTGCGCTCGAACGCGAGTTCGGCATTCACCTGCTTCCAGCCGCTGCCCTCCTCGCCCACCAACGCGTCTTCGCCGAGCAAGACATCGTCGAAGGCCACTTCGGAGAAATGCGCGTCGCCGGCCAAGTCGACAATGGGACGCACGCTGATGCCTGGCTGCCTGAGGTCGATGATGAATTGCGACAGCCCGTTGTGACGGTCCTCGGGCGAACCGCTGGTGCGCACCAGGGCGATCATGTAGTCGGCGTGATGGGCATTGGTGGTCCAGATCTTGCGCCCGCTCAGACGCCAACCTTCAGGGCAACGGGTGGCGCGGCTGCGCACGCTGGCCAGGTCAGACCCCGAGTTCGGTTCGCTCATGCCGATGCAGAAAAACGCCTTGCCGGCGCAGATGCGCGGCAGGAAAAAATCCTTCTGCGCGTCGTTGCCGAATTTCAGGATCAACGGCCCGCTCTGGCGGTCGGCGATCCAGTGCGCCGCCACCGGAGCACCGGCCGACAGCAGTTCCTCGACCAGCACGAAGCGACTGAACGCATCCAGCCCGGCACCGCCATAAGCGGTCGGCAAGGTCAGGCCGACCCAGCCACGGTGCGCGAGCTGGCGACTGAAACCGGCGTCAAAACCGGTCCAGCTGCGGGCCCGTACATTCGCCGGAACGCTCGGCAGATGCTCGGCCAGAAAACCTTTGACCTCGGCACGAAAGGCCTCGGCGTGTGGCGGCAGCGCGGTCAGGCGAAAGGCGTCGAGCAAGCTGCTCACTGGGCACCCCCACTGGCTTTGCCGTACAGCGTCACCACGCATGCACCGCCCAGCCCGAGGTTATGGGCCATGGCCAGACGTGCACCGTCGACCTGGCGCTGATCGGCATTACCGCGCAATTGCTGGGTCAGCTCGTAGCACTGCGCCAGACCGGTCGCGCCCAATGGATGGCCCTTGGAAAGCAGGCCGCCGGACGGGTTGATGACGATTTGTCCGCCGTAGGTGTTGTCGCCGTCCATGACGAACTTCTCGGCCCCGCCCTCGGGGCAGAAACCCAGCGACTCGTAGCAGATCACTTCGTTCTGGGCGAAGCAGTCATGCAGTTCGCACACATCGATGTCCTGCGGGCCGACACCGGCCTTCTCGTAGACCTGGCCCACGGCGGCGTGGGTCATGTGGGTACCGACCCAGTCGAGCAGCGACGGTTTTTCGAAATTGAAGGATTCCGGGGTGTCGGTGGTCATCGCCTGGGCAACGATTTCCACATCGCGGCGCAGGCCATGCTTTTTCGCAAAACACTCGGACACCAGGATCGCCGCGGCACCACCGCAGGTTGGCGGGCACGCCATCAGGCGGGTCATGACGCCTGGCAGAATCACCGGGTCGCTCATCACGTCTTCGACGCTGAGCACCTTGCGAAACAATGCGAGCGGGTTGTTGGCTGCATGACGGCTGGCCTTGGCGCGCACGGCGGCGAAGGTTTCCATTTTGGTGCCGTATTTGTGCATGTACTCGCGCCCGGCACCACCGAAGGTACGGATGGCCTGAGGCATGCCATCCATATCGGCGGTGAGACCGCGCAGGATCGGCAGGAAGCGTTCGCGGGTTGGCGGGCGGTCGTCCCAGTGGGATTTCAACGCGCCGGCCTGCATCTGCTCGAAACCCACCGCCAATACGCAATCTGCCGAACCGGACTCGATGGCCTTGCGCGCCAGGTACAGCGCGGTGGAACCGGTGGAGCAGTTGTTGTTGACGTTGACCACCGGAATCCCGGTCATGCCCACTTCGTACAGCACGGTCTGGCCGCAGGTGGAGTCGCCGTAGACATAACCGGCATACGCTTCTTGCACCAGTTTGTAGTCAATGCCCGCATCAGCCAGGGCCAGGCGTACCGCTTCGGACCCCATCTGCACATAGGTCGGGCTGTCGCTGGGCTTGCGGAACGGGATCATGCCGACGCCGGCCACTAGTACTTTTTCGCTCATGGTGTCACCTGAAAATGAGGGGGAAGGATCACAACTGGCGCGCGATCAGCTCGCGCAGCACTTCACTGGTGCCACCAAAGATGCGCGTCACGCGCATGTCGACGAAGGCGCGGGCAATCGGGTACTCGAGCATGTAGCCGTAGCCGCCGTGGAGCTGGACCATGTCGTCGATGCACTGCCAAAGCGTCTCGGTGGCGTACAGCTTGGCGATGGCCGACTCCTGTACGGTCAGGCGGCGACGCATGTGTTCGGCGATGTAGTGGTCGATGGTCAGGCGCACGGCGGTGGCCTTGGCCTTGATGTCGGCCAGCTTGAATTTGGTGTTCTGGAAATCCCACACGGTCTGGTTGAAGGCCTTGCGGTCCTTCACGTACTCGACGGTCTGCTCCAGCAGGCGCTCGAGCTTGGCGGCGCTGTACAGGGCGATCACCAGGCGCTCTTGCGGCAACTCTTCCATCAGGTGCATGAAGCCTTTGTTTTCTTCACCGAGCAGGTTGCCCACCGGCACACGCACATCGTCGAAGAACAACTCGGCGGTGTCGGCAGCGTGCTGGCCGACCTTCTCCAGCTTGCGGCCACGACGGAAACCCTCGCGATTGCACTCGACCATGATCAGGCTGCAGCCCTTGGCGCCAGCGCTCGGGTCGGTCTTGCACACCACCACGACCATGTCGCAGGTCAGGCCGTTGCTGATGAAGGTCTTGCTGCCATTGATCACCCACTCGTCACCGTCGCGCACGGCAGTGGTGCGGATCGCCTTGAGGTCGGAACCGGTGCCCGGTTCGGTCATGGCCACCGCCAGCACGGTTTCGCCAGAGCAGATTTTCGGCAGCCATTTCTGCTTCTGCTCTTCGGTGCCCAGGCGCACGATGTAAGGCGCGACGATGTCGGAATGCACACCCAGGCTCCAGCCCGAGACACCGGCGCGGTACAGCTCTTCGATCAGCACCGCCGAATGGCCGAAGTCGCCGCCGCCACCGCCGTACTCGGTCGGCACGGTGAGGCACAGCAGGTTATGGCGGCCCGCCTTGAGCCAGGTTTCCCGGTCGACCTGCCCGGCCTCGTCCCACTGCGCCTGCTTGGGCAGGCATTCACGCTCGAAGAAACGGCGCGCGGTTTCACGCAGCATTTCGTGGTCTTCACGGTAGACGGTACGGTTGATGTGCATCGGGATCTCCAGTGGGTTGCCAGGCAGGCATGCGCCTGGTTCGTGAGTCCACTGTATGGGCGGGGGGTGGGTCGTGAGGCCACCCGGATCGGGTAGCGGATTTGCGGAGCGGTTTTACGGAGGGCTTGAAATGAAACACCATCAAGGTAGGAGCTGGCGAAGCCTGCGATCTTTTGACTTTGCTTTTCAAAAACAAGATCAAAAGATCGCAGCCTTCGGCAGCTCCTACAGGGGATTTGTGGTTTGGTTACTTGCGCAGTTCGCGCTTGAGGACTTTGCCCGCCGCCGACAGCGGCAGCTCGTCGCGGAACTCCACGGTCTTTGGGCACTTGTAGGGGGCGATGAATTCACGACAAAACAGGCGCACTTGTTCTTCATCGACCTGCGAATCAGGCTTGCACACCACCACCGCGTGCACCGCCTCGCCCCACTGCTCATGGGGAACACCGATCACCGCACACATCGCCACGGCCGGGTGCCGCGACAGTATGTTTTCGACTTCCGCCGAGTAAACGTTTTCCCCACCGCTGACGATCATGTCCTTCAAGCGGTCGACGATGAACAGGTAGCCCTGCTCGTCCATCCACGCCGCGTCGCCGGTGTACAGCCAACCGTCGCGCAACGCCCTGGCAGTTTCCTCGGGCTTGTTCCAGTAGCCCTGCATGATGTTCGGCCCACGCACAATGATCTCGCCCACTGTGCCACGGGGAACCTCTTGCCCCTGCGGGTCGACAATCTTCACGTTGACGCCCAGGCCGCCACGCCCTACCGAGCGTGAAAGGCCGCTGATGCGCGCCTCTGGCGTGTGATTGCACGGCAGATTGCTGGACACCACCGGGCAGGCCTCGGTCAGCCCGTAGGAGTGGGACAATTCGATATCCGGCAGTCTGGCCAGCACTTGCTCGACCATATCCCCGGCGCTGGGTGAAGCGCCGTAGGTCAGGCGTTTCAGGCTGCCCAGGTCATACTTGTCAACGTCTGGATGAGCCAACAGCGCAAGGATCATGGTCGGCACCAGCAACGTCTCGGTAACCCGTTCGCGCTCAATCATCTGCAAGGCCTGCAACGGGTCAAAGCTCGACACCAGCACATGGCTTTCACCGGCCAGAAACTGAATCAGCGCACGGGCCATGCCGGCGACATGGAACAATGGCGCGACATGCATCAACAGACCGCCGCGGATCGGCGGCATGTCCACCATGCGAGGCATGCACGCCGACCACAGGTTCAGGTGCGACTGCATGACCCCCTTGGGAAACCCGGTGGTGCCGCCGGTGTACATGATGCAGGCAAGGTCTTCACCGCCCCGCCCGGCGTCTTGCACCGGGGCAGTCTGGGCAATCAGTGACTCGAAACCCAGCATGCCGGCCGGCACGTCACCGTCACCCGCGTAGATAAACAACGGAGCACGCTGGGCACGGGCACGAATGCTGTCGGCCAGCCCGGCGAAGTGCTCATCGACGATGAGGATGCCGGTACTGCAATCGTCCAGCGAATAGACGATCTCCGGCACGCTCCAGCGGATGTTCACCGGATTGAGCACCCCTCCGCCCCACCACACGCTCATGATGTATTCCAGGTAGCGGTCGGAGTTCAGCGCCAGCATGCCGACCCGGTCACCGGCCGCCATGCCGAGCTTCTGCAAGGCGCCCGCCAGGCGAGCGACCCGTTCGCCAAATTCACGGTAGGTGTGGCGACGCTCGCCATGGATAGTCGCGATGTGGTCCGGGTTCTGTTGCTGCGTGCGTTGCAGGCATTGGGTCATGTACATGCTTTCAGCTCACACCCCGATCCGTGCCCCGCCAGAACGGTTCACGCAGATCGCGCTTGAGTACCTTGCCCGCACCGGACAACGGCAACGCAGCACGGAACTCCACGGATTTCGGGGTCTTGTAGCCGGCAATCTGCCGACGGCAGTGTTCAATGATCTGGGCGCTTGCAACGTCGTTGTCCGGCTTGAGCACCACCACCGCGTGCACCGCTTCGCCCCACTGTGCACAGGGAATGCCGATCACTGCGCAGGCGGCGACGGCCGGGTGACTGGCAATGGCGCTTTCCACCTCGCCGGAATACACGTTCTCGCCACCGCTGACGATCATGTCCTTGAAGCGGTCGACGATGTAGATAAAGCCATCCGCGTCCATGTAGGCGCCGTCGCCGGTGTGCATCCAGCCGCCGCGCAAGGCCTTGGCGGTTTCCTCGGGGTTGTTCCAGTAGCCGAGCATGATGTTCGGGCCGCGCACCACCACTTCGCCGACGGTACCGCAGGGCACTTCGTTGTCATTTTCGTCGACGATGCGCACCGTGACGCCCAGCCCCGGGCGCCCGGCCGAGCGCAGGCGGCCATTGGCGATGCCTTCGGCGCTGTGGTTTTCCGGGCCGTTGGCAGAGATCGGCGGCGCCGCTTCGGTCATGCCGTAACCCTGAGTGAACTCGACATTCGGCAAGGCTTTGAGTGCCATTTCCAGCAAGGGCACGGCAATCGGCGAGGCGCCGTAAGTGAGGCTGCGCAGGCAGCTCAGGTCATGCCTGGCGAAATCCGGGTGCATGATCAGCGCCTGAAGCATGGTCGGCACGATCAGGATATCGGTGATGCGCTCGCGCTCGATGGTGCGCATCACGTCCAGGGCATCGAAGGCCGGAACGAAAATGCTCGGCAGCCCCAGCAGCGAAATCAGGATCACCCGCGACAGCGCCGCCAGGTGGAACATCGGCGCGATGTGCAGGGTCAAGGCGTCCGCCGGCACCGGTACGTCGGCGGCGCGGGCCACGGCAGCGGTCCACAGGTTCATATGCGACTGCATCACGCCTTTCGGTCGGCCGGTGGTGCCGCCGGTGTACATGATGCTCGCCAGGTCGTCGCCGCCGCGAAACGCGTCGTCCACAGGCGTGGCTTCACCAATCAATTGCTCGTAGGACAGCATGCCTTCTGGCAACGGCCCGTCGCCGATGTGGATCAACAGCGGCCGCACCCTGGCACTGCTGGCAATGCCTTCGGCCAAGGGCAGGAAGGTGTCGTCGATCAGCAGGATGCGCGTGTCGCTGTCGTCCAGCGAATAGACGATTTCCGGCACGCTCCAGCGAATGTTCACCGGGTTGACCACGCCACCGCCCCACCAGGTCGCCAGGAAATACTCAAGGAATCGGTCGGAGTTCAGGCCCAGCAGACCAACGCGATCGCCGGTCCGCATCCCCAGTTGCTGCAAGGCCCCGGCCAGGCGAGCCACCCGGTCGGCCAGTTCGGCATAGGTGCGGCGCCGGTCGCGAAAGACCGTCGCCACGGCATGGGGACGTTGCTGCAGCACACGGTGCAGGCCTTGGGTCAGATACATGAGGTTCTCCTGTGAATTATTGTTGTCAGGTAACGAACGCGACTCTGGGGATCAGGTACCGGTGTATTTCGGCGAACGCTGCTCGACCTGGGCCATGCGCCCTTCGGCGTGATCCTCGCTGTCGCGCAGCAAGCCCCAGTGCAGATGGGCCTGGGTGACGAAGTCCCGGGGCGCGAGATGGGCGCTCTGCAAGGCCAGGCGCTTGATCGACTGCACCGCGAGCGGGCCGTTGGCGGCAATGCGCTCGGCCAGATCCAGCGCCGCTGGCAGCAGGCGTTCCTTGGGCAGCAGCTCGATGATCAAACCGATGTCCAGAGCCTGCCCGGCGTTGATCGACTCCCCGGTCAGCGCCATTTTCATGGCATGGGCCGCTGGAATTGCACGCAGCAAGTACTGCACGCCACCGGCCGCCGGAATGGTCGCGTCGCACACCTCAGGCAAACCGAACGTGGCGCTGGTCGAGGCAATGCGCAGATCGCATTGCAGCGCCAGCTCAAGGCCGCCACCCAGGCAGGCCCCATTGATGGCGGCAATCACCGGTTTCCAGATGTCCAGGTCGCTGAGGTCGAACAGCCGGCTGTAGCCGCCCTCCTCGGCTTCGGTCTCGCGGCTTTTGAGGGTGCCGGCGACAAAACCGGATGCCGCCAGCAACGACACCTTGTGGCTTGCACCGCTGCAAAACGCGCGTTCGCCGGCACCGGTCAGGACGATCACCCGCACCTGCTCGTCATCCTGGCAGGCACCCAGGGTCTTGCGCAGGTGCATCAGATCGCTGACGCTCAGCGCGTTGTTCGACTGTTGCGCATCGAGCGTGATGAGTGCCACGTGATCGATGATCTTGAACTGAATGGCCATGGTGTAACTCCTGCGCTGCGCGATTCTTCATGTTGTTTTTCAGGCGCCAAAACCCAGGCCCAGTTCACGCAGGCGCTCGATGGCCGCGCTGTCGAAGCCCCAGTCACGCAGTGCTGCGCCGCCATGTTCGCCACGCTCGGGCGCCGGTTGCGGTTGCGCCGATGGCGTGCCGAGGAAACGCGGAGCCGGGACCGGTTGCACCACCCCGTCGACCTCGATGAAGCTGCCACGGGCAATGCCGTGGGGGTGCCTGGCCGCTTCGGCGAGCCCGAGCACCGGCGCAACGCAGGCGTCGCTGCCTTCGAAGGCCTCCTCCCACTGTTTGCGGGTACGGCCGAGGAACGCGGCAGTAAATGCCTCCCGCAGCCGCGGCCAGCCAGCCCGGTCGTGCTGGCTGGGCAGGTCTGCGTTGGAGAGTCCGAGAATGTCCAGCATCTGCCCATAGAAGCGCGATTCAATCGGCCCGATCGCCATGTACTGGCCGTCGCGGGTTTCGTAGGTGTCGTACCAGGGCGCACCGCCATCAAGCAGGTTGCTGCCGCGCTGTTCTTTCCAGTGACCACCGGCCAGCAGGCCCCAGATCACCGAGCCCAGCTGCGCCGCACCTTCGGTCATCGCCGCGTCGACCACCTGCCCGGCGCCGCCGCGCTGCACATTGACCAGCGCCGCCAGTACGCCCATCGCCAGCAACATGCCGCCACCGCCGTAGTCACCCACCAGGTTCAGCGGCGGCACCGGCCGACCGCCGGCCGGGCCAATACTCGACAACACACCCGACAAGGCGATGTAGTTCAGGTCATGGCCGGCGCGATCGGCCATCGGGCCGGTCTGGCCCCAGCCGGTCATACGGGCGTAGACCAGGCGCGGATTGCGCTGTAGCGCGACTTCCGGGCCGAGACCCAGACGCTCCATCGTGCCGGGGCGAAACCCTTCAATCACCACGTCGGCGCGCTCAATCAACTCCAGCGCGACGGCGACACTGTCGGGATGCTTCAGGTCGAGGGTGACCGAACGGCGGTTGCGCCCGGTGATGTCGGCCCGCTTGCCTTCAAGTTTCGGCCCCAGGTCACTGGCCTTCTGCGGCCGGTCGATGCGCACCACGTCGGCGCCCATGTCGGCCAACAGCATGGTGCCAAACGGCGCCGGCCCGATTGCCTCAAACTCCACCACCCGAATGCCGCTCAGTACGCCCATCGCCAACGCTCCGTGATTCTTCTGGAGCGCCAGCAGCACTCCTATTGTTGTGCCATCCAGTAGATCAATCCCGGCCCCACCGACCACCACCCGCATCGGGTGGTGGCCGCCAAAGACAGGGTCATCCCGCCCATGGTCTGGGTTACACTCGATGAGATTCGGCGCACTCACAAAACAAAAAAGAATCGGACAGCCCCATGGATAAACACCGCAAGTCCAATGCATCGGACACCCATGCCAGCCAGGTCTTCAATCCGGTTCAGTCCCCGATCGTCAGCACCAAACTGATTCCGCCGCGCAGCGCCGGGCGCCTGATTTCCCGCGAGCGCCTGCAGGAGCAAATGCTCAAGGCCCGCCGCCTGCGTTGCATCGTGCTCAAGGGGCCGGCCGGCTGTGGCAAGACCTCGACCCTGATCGCCTGGCGCCAGGCGCTGTTGCCGCTGGGGTTCGATGTGGCGTGGCTGACGCTGTCGGCGGATGACAACGAACTGGCGCGCTTTCTTGACTATCTGCTGGCGAGCCTCGGTCAGATCGACCCGACGCTCGTGCGCGAGGCGACTCAACTGGAAGGTCGCGGCATCGACAGCGAAGCCGTGGAACGCACCGTCATCACCCTGGTGCGCAGCATTGCCAGCCGTGGCCGTGAGCTGGTGCTGGTACTCGACGACCTGCATCACCTGACAGACGTGGGCATTCACCAGGCCCTGCAATGGCTGATCGACTACGCCCCGGCCAACCTGCATCTGGCGCTGATATCGCGCAGTGTCGTGCCGCTGTCCCTGGCGCGGTTGCGCAGCCAGGAACTGGTGCTGGAGCTGAACCTGCGGGACTTGCGTTTCACGGCCGCCGAATCCGAACAGTTCCTCAAGGCGCAGTTGGGCGAGATCACCGCCCGCGACGCCAGGATGATGCATGAGCTGACCGATGGCTGGGTCGCCGGCCTGCAACTGCTCGCCGTCAGCCGCAAAAAGAATCGCCCGCCTGCCGCCACAGAGGCAACGTCGGTGCAGGCGCAGCTACGGGACGATCAAGCCTTCGCCAGGTTTTTCGAAGTCGAAGTGTTGTCCCACCTGTCACCGACAGACCTGGACCTGTTGCTGCTCATGGCCGTGTGCAACCGTTTCTGCGCCTCGTTGTGCGCTGCCTTGAGCGGTCACCCGCAGGCGGTTGCCGAGGCGAACGCGCTGCTGACGCGGCTGGAGCGGGACAACCTGTTCCTGATTCCGGTGGACAGCGCCGAGCACGAAACCTGGTATCGCCTGCACCCATTGCTGCGCGAAACCCTGCTCAAGTATTTCGACTCGCGCAGCAACGCCGAGCAACAAGCGGTGCACGTTCGCGCATGGAACTGGTTCCGCGAGCACAATCACCTGGATGAAGCGGTGCACCATGCGGTCATGGGCGGCGACCCGTCGGCCGCCGCCGATCTGGTGGAACAACACTGCGAGGCGCTGTACGCCCATGGCGACCTGCGCATGTTGATCGAGCTGGTGCGGCTGTTGCCGGTCGAACAGGTACAGGCCCGGGTCAAGCTGCGCATTCTCAAAACGCGGATGCAGCTGTATGCCAGGGACTTCGTGGCCTGCACCGCCAGCCTCGAACAACTGTTTCGCGACGTTCCCGAGAGCGAAGTCCATGACCGCTTCATGATCTCGCTGCTGCGCGCCTCTTTGGCCCTGCAACGGGATGACACCGATGCGGCCATGACGGTCCTGCCGCAATTGCTCAACCCGCCTGCGGGCAGCAACAGCGTGGCCATCGGCTCCTGTGCCAACATCCTGTCCTGGCTGTACATGCACCGCGGTGAATACGAAAAGGCCCGCCAGGTGCAACTCGACCGGCCGAACCTGCTGATCAATGGCCAGCCGCTGCTGGGGACCACGGCGGGCAGCCTTCAGGGGCGTTGCCTGATCGGCTTGAGCCTGGCCCTTGAAGGCCAGATGACCCAGGCGGAACGGGTTTACCGCGATGTATTGCATGAAGCCAGCCAATGCGGCAAGGGCGGTGCCGACGCGACTTACCTCTCCGCTGCGCTGCTCGGCGAAGTGCTGTACGAAACCAACGACCTCGACGCCGCGTTCAAGATGCTCTCGGGCTGGATCGACATTCTCGAACGGATCTCGATTCCCGATTCCGTGCTGCGGGTGCTGCAAGTGCTGTGGAATGTGCAATGGCTGGCGGGTAACCATCAGGAGGCCCTGGCGTTCGTCGAGCGGCTTGATGAGTACGCGATCAAACTCGGCCTGGAGCGCCTGCAAGCCTACTGCCTGACCTGGCAGGTGCGCTGGTTGCTGATTCTCGGGGAGACCGCACAAGCCCAGGCCAAGCTGGCGCGCCTGGAGGCCATCGACGCGCGCCACCCGGACGCCGGGCACACGGCACTCAAGGAAATCCACATCCTGGCCGAGAACGCCCGCGCTCGCTGGCAACTGGCACAGGGCGACCTGGACGGCGCCTTCACACGCATTGAACAGCTGATCGAAACCTGTGAAAGGCACCGCCGCCAACTCGGAGCAGTACGCCTGATGGTGCTCAGTGCCGTGATCGAATCCGAACGGGGTCACCATGAGCAGGCGCGGGACAAGGTCATGGAGGCGCTGCGCCGAGGGCAACGCTTCGGCCTGGTACGCAGCCTCATCGACGCCCATCCGGATGGGTTGAAACTGATCTGCGATATCACCAGCCGGGAAGTCCTGGACCCGGTGCTGGCGTTTTATGTCGAACGCTTGCAGGCCGCCGGGGCCACGGCCCCTGCGGTCTCGAAAGCCAAGCCCGCGACGGCGGCAACCAGCAAACCGCTGGCGGCCGGGATCGAGCCCTTGAGCGAGCGGGAAATCGAAGTCGTGCGCCTGCTGGCCCAGGCCCTGCCCAACAAGAAAATCGCCCGTGCGCTGGGGCTGTCCCCGGAAACCGTGAAATGGCACCTGAGCCATATCTACAGCAAGCTCGGCGTCAGCAGCCGCGATGAAGCGGTGGCGCGGGTGCGGGACCTGGAATCGCAGGGTGATCCAGGCACTGGTACTCACTAACTGCCAATAGAGAAACCTGTGGGAGCGGGCTTGCCCGCGAAGGCGGTGTGTCAGTCAACACAGATGTTGAATTTGCTGGCCTCTTCGCGGGCAAGCCCGCTCCCACAGGGATTGTGTTGTCTTCAGTGATTTTTTAACCGCCACCCACCTCGGGTGGCGTTCACTCGCGCCCCCCCACCTATCGTAGCCCTCAGATCACAGGCGCAGTCCGCGCCTTGCGTAAGCGCTCGGCCTTTGGCCGGCCTGGCATTTTTGAGGAGTCTTGCGTGCACATCGCCCGAACCGTTTTCCGCGACGACCATGAGATGTTCCGCACCACCGTGCGGCGTTTTTTCGAGCGTGAATGCCTGCCGCGCCAGGCCGCCTGGGACAAGGCCGGCCAGGTCGACCGGGAAACCTGGCTCAAGGCCGGCCGCGAAGGCCTGCTCGGCATCACCCTGCCCACCGAATACGGTGGTGGCGGCGGCGACTTCGGCCACTGCGCGGTGTTCAACGAAGAGTTCGCCCGGGCTGGCGTGAGCGGCGCCTACTTCGGCATGCACTCCGACGTGATCGCCCCCTACATCAACCGTTGCGGCAACGAAGAACAAAAAAAGAAATGGCTGCCGGGCATCTGCGCAGGCGAAATCATCCTCGCCATCGCCATGACCGAACCCGGCACCGGCAGCGACCTGAAAGCCGTGCGCACCACCGCCGTGCGCGATGGCGACGAGTACGTGATCAATGGCAGCAAGACCTTCATCAGCAACGGCCTGACCGCCGACCTGGTGATCGTCGTGTGCAAGACCGACCCGGCCGCTGGCGCCAAGGGCATCAGCCTGATTGCCGTGGAAACCAGCCGCGCCGGCTTCAAGCATGGCCGCAAGCTGGAAAAGGTCGGCCAGCACGCCCAGGACACCGCCGAGCTGTTCTTCGACAACGTCCGCGTGCCGGTGGGCAACCGCCTGGGCGAGGAAGGCCTGGGCTTCACCTACCTGATGGGGGAACTGCCCCAGGAGCGTTTTTCCATCGCGATCTCCGCCGCCGCCAAGCTTGAGCGCCTGCTGGAGCGGACCATCGAGTACGTGAAAGACCGCAAGGCCTTCAACCAGACCGTGTGGGACTTCCAGAACAGCAAATTCAAGCTCGCCGACATCAAGGCCCAGGCCACCGCCCTGCGGGTGATGGTCGACTACTACCTGGGCGAACACATGCGCCGCCGGCTGACCCTGGAAGAAGCCGCAATCGCCAAGCTCCACACCACCGAAACCCTGTGGAAATGCATCGACGACATGGTCCAGCTGCACGGTGGCTACGGCTACATGATGGAGTACCCGATTGCCCGCGCGTTCGTCGACATGCGCGTCAACCGCATCTACGGCGGCACCAGCGAAGTCATGCGCGAAATGATCGCGCGCAAGCTCTGACCCTCTCAAACAACAAGGAAAACAACGATGAGCAATAAAGTGTTCGTTGCTGGCGTCGGCATGATCCAGTTCAAGAAACCGGGGACCAACGAGCCCTACGACATCATGGGTGAACAGGCGATTCGCCTGGCCCTGGCCGATTGCGGGCTGGACTTCAGTGACATCCAGCAGGCCTACGCCGGTTACGTCTACGGCGACTCCACCTGCGGCCAGAAAGCCCTGTACCGCGTGGGCATGACCGGTATCCCGCTGATCAACGTCAACAACAACTGCGCCACCGGCTCCAGCGCGCTGTTCCTGGCCCGGCAGGCCGTGGCCAGCGGTGCGGTGGACTGCGCGTTGGCATTTGGCTTCGAGCAGATGAATCCCGGCGCGTTGAAATCCGCCTGGACCGACCGCGCCCCGGCCACCGAGCGCGCCCTCAAGCTGACCAACGAACTGGTGGGCATGCCCGACCTGCCGACCGCCATCCGCCAGTTCGCCGGTGCCGGTTACGCGCACATGCAGAAGTACGGCACGCAACTGGAAACCTTCGCCAAGATCCGCGCCAAGGCCAGCCGCCATGCCGCCAACAACCCGCTGGCCGTATTCCGCAACGTGGTCACCCCGGAAGAAGTCCTGGCCGCACCAATGTTGTGGGAAGGCGTGCTGACCCGCCTGATGGCCTGCCCGCCGACCTGTGGCGCTGCCGCGAGCATTGTGGTGTCCGAAGCGTTCGCGAAAAAACACGGCTTGCGCACCGACGTGCTGATGGCCGGTCAGGCCCTGACCACCGACCTGCCGAGCACCTACGACGCCAAGGACATGATCCGCGTGGTCGGTTTCGACATGACACGCATGGCCGCCGACATCGCCTACAACCAGGCCGGCATCGGCCCGCAGGACATCGACGTGATCGAACTGCACGACTGCTTCGCGCAGAACGAGCTGCTGACCTACGAAGGCCTCGGCCTGTGCGCTGAAGGCGGCGCCGAGCAACTGGTCAATGACGGCGACAACACCTATGGCGGCCAGTGGGTGACCAACCCCTCCGGCGGCCTGCTCTCCAAGGGCCACCCGCTGGGCGCCACGGGTCTGGCGCAGTGCTACGAGCTGACTCATCAGCTGCGCGGCACCGCCGAACAACGCCAAGTGCCGAACGCGCGCATCGCCGTGCAGCACAACCTCGGTCTGGGCGGCGCCTGCGTCGTCACCGTGTACCAGAAAAACTGAAGCGACCGGGTAATCAAGGAGTCACTCAGATGATCGACAAGAAACACATCGGCAGACAACTGCCCACGTTCCTCGCCACCGCCGAAGCCGGGCAACTGCGCTTCTTCGCCAAGGCCACCGGGGAAACCAACCCGATCTACTTCGACGAGCTGGCCGCTCGCGATGCAGGGCATCCGAACCTGCCGTTGCCGCCGACCTTCCTGTTCTCGCTGGAATTCCAGATCCCGTCCAACGCCTGGCGTGACGAACTGGGCATCGTCACCGCACGCATCCTGCACGGTGAAGAGTCGTTCCGTTACCACCGCATGGCCTATGCCGGCGACACCCTGCGCTTCGACGTACGCATCGCCGACATCTACGACAAAAAAGGCGGCGCGCTGGAATTCGTGGTGCGCGAGACCCGAGTCACCAACCAGCACGGTGAGCACGTCGCGGACCTGCGCAGCGTGCTCGTACAGCGCAACAGCTGAAGCGGAGAACACTGATGAACGCCATAAGCCTGGAAAAAATCAACATCGGCGACACCCTGCCACCGCTGGCGCTGCCGCCGATCAACCGCACCACCCTGGCACTGTTTGCCGGCGCGTCGGGCGACCACAACGCCATTCACATCGACACCGATTACGCGCGCAAGGCCGGCATGGCCGACGTGTTCGCCCACGGCATGTTGTCGATGGCCTACCTCGGTCGCCTGCTGACCCAGTGGGTCGACCAGCGCCAGTTGCGCGAGTTCGGCGTGCGTTTTCTCGGCATCACCCACCTGGGCCACCAGATCACCTGCACCGGCACCGTCGTCGAGCGTTTTGAAGTCGACGGCGAGCAACGGGTCAAGGTCGAAGTGCGCACCACCAATCAATACGGCGACACCAAAATTGTTGGTGACGCCGTAATCGCTCTGTAAACAAACCGAATAATTGAGGAGCAACACCCCATGGCAAAACTCGAAGGCAAAGTCGCACTGGTCACCGGTTCCGGTCGTGGCATCGGCCAGCAGATCGCCCTGAAACTTGCAAGCGAAGGCGCGCGCATCGTGATCAACGATCTGGACGCCGATCCGGCCCATGAGACCGCAGAACTGATCCGCAAGATGGGTGGCGAAGCCGCGGTGTGCCACGGCAACGTCAGCGCCCCGGATTTCGCCGAGCGCTACATCAAGACCGCGATGGACAACTTCAACGGCATCGACATCATCGTCAACAACGCCGGCTACACCTGGGACGACGTGATCCAGAAGATGACCGACGAGCAGTGGTACGCGATTCTCGACTGCCACATGACCGCACCGTTCCGCATCCTGCGTGCCGCTTACCCGATCATCAAGGCGCAGGCCCAGGCGGACGCCGCAGCAGAGCGCGAAGTGTTCCGCAAAGTGGTGAACATCTCGTCGGTCTCGGCCCTCAACGGTAATGCAGGGCAGATGAACTACTCCTCGGCCAAGGCTGGTGTACTGGGCATGACCCGCGCGCTGGCCCGGGAATGGGGCCGCTTCAAGGTCAACGTCAACGCCGTGGCCTTCGGTTTCATCGAAACCCGCATGACCAGCGCGGACGCCCATGCCGGTGCCACCGTGAACATCGAAGGCCGTGACATCCGCGTCGGCATCAGCCCGGAAGCAGCCAGGTCGTTCGCCCAGCGCAACCCGCTGGGTCGCCCGGGCACCACGAAGGAAGCGGCCGACGCCGTGTACCTGTTCTGCTCGCCGGAGTCGAACTACATCACGGCCCAGACCATCGCGGTGGCCGGTAATCTGCAGTAACTGTTCACGCCGCCGCACCGGTCAGGCGCGGCGGTGTTGTTTGAGATTGATGACCGCAGGATCACCCATGAACATGACTGAAACCAATATCCGCCAGGCTGCCATCAAACTGATCTCGCGTAATGGCTACGGGTCGATGAGCCTTCGGCAACTGGCGGCTGAATCGGGGATCAACTCCTCGACGCTGTACCTCTATTACCAAGGCAAAGGCGAGTTGCTGCTGGAGCTGATCCTCGAATACTTCGAGGCAATGTCCCAGGAGTGGGCCCGGTGCCGCCCCGCCGTAGCGCGTGCCGATTTCAAACTCCGCGCTTTCGTGGCCTGCCATGTGCGTTATCACCTGGAACATCAGGACCAGGCAGTACTCGGCAACCTGGAATTCAGGAGCCTGGACGAAAAGTCGCTGGCATTGGTGCGCCAGGCCCGTCGGGTTTACCTCAAAGACGTGCAAGATCTGCTGGAGCAAGGCGTGCGTGAAGGCTCGCTCAGCTGCGCCGAACCCAAACTGATGGCGCGCACCCTGTTCAACATGCTGACGCACGCCTGTGTCTGGTATCAGGCCGATGGCCGCTGGAGCGTCGACGAAGTGATCCGCCATTACTCGGAACTGGTGCTGAAAATGCTCGGTGCCGTGCCCATCGCATCACCTCGCCCACCCGTGCGCCGTGCGGCCATTACACGCCGCGCTGTGCCGATGGAGGCAGTTTCATGAGCGACCTCATGCAACCCTTTTCCATGGCCGGCAAAACCGTATTGGTAGCCGATGCCACCACCCGGCTCGGCGCCCATTTTTCCCGGCTGATCAGCCTCGCCGGCGCCCGGGTGGCCCTCGGCGCGCAACACCCCGCACAGCTTGAGCAACTGCAAGCCGACCTGCGCTGGGAGGGTGGTGAAGTGCTGATCGTCAGCCTCGACAGCGCCCGCCGCCCCAGCATCGAAGCGGCGCTTGAAGCCGTCGAGGAGCGTTTCGGCAGCGTCGATGTACTGATCAACAACAGCGCCGAGCGTGAGCATGTGGTGCTGAACAATCACCTGGTCCATTGCACCAGCCTGCACATGATCAAGGCCGAGCGTGGCGGCAGCATCGTCAACATCGAACCGCCGCCCCGACCGATCAGCGAGCCCAACCCTTGTTTGCGCTCCAACAGCAGCCTGATCCGCATGAGCCGGGCCATGGCCCAATCGCTGACGCCGCACCGGATCCGGGTCAATGTGATCGCCGCCGGACGCGGCAAGGACGCGGGTCTGCAGGAGCTCAACGGTCCCTTGTTATTGCTGGCCAGTGGCGCGGGTGCCAGCGTCACCGGTGCGGTGTTGCATATCGACAACCACGCCACCTGATACGGGTGGCGTGTTGTTTCTGACGACCCTCGAACATCGGGACCGGTCGCCCTGCGCGACGCCCGTCAACAAGGAGCCAGTCAGATGACTCGCATAAAAAAGTGGCTGCCGAAACTCGCCATGGTGGCGACAACGGTCATGGCAATGGCGGCGAATGCCGCTGACAAACCCAACATCCTGGTGATCTTCGGCGATGACATCGGCCAGACCAACATCAGCGCCTATTCCATGGGCGTGGTCGGCTACAAGACCCCGAACATCGACCGTATCGCTCACGAAGGCATGCTGTTCACCGACTATTACGCGGAGAACAGCTGCACCGCCGGGCGCTCTTCGTTCATCACCGGCCAGTCACCGCTGCGCACCGGCCTGACCAAGGTCGGCGTGCCGGGGGCACCGATCGGTATCCAGAAACGCGACATCACCCTCGCCCAGGCCCTCAAGTCCCAGGGCTACGCCACCGGCCAGTTCGGCAAGAACCACCTCGGCGACCGCGACGAGTACCTGCCAACCAACCACGGTTTCGATGAGTTCTTCGGCAACCTGTACCACCTCAACGCCGAAGAAGAACCCGAGCGCCCGTACTGGCCCAAGGACGACCCGGACTTCGTCAAATCCCGGACTCCCCGTGGCGTGATCCACAGCTACGCCGACGGCAAGATCGAAGACACCGGCGCACTGACCACCAAGCGCATGGAAACCATCGACGACGAAACCACCGCCGCCGCGCAAACGTTCATCGAGAAACAGGCCAAGGCGGACAAGCCGTTCTTCGTCTGGATGAACACCACCCGCATGCATGTGTTCACCCACGTGCGTGAATCGATGAAGGGCCAGAGCGGCATGCCCGGCAACGATTACGCCGACGGCATGATCGAGCACGACGGCGACGTCGGCAAACTGCTGAAAACCCTCGACGACCTGAAAATCACCGACAACACCATCGTCGTCTACACCACCGACAACGGCCCCAACCAGTTCTCCTGGCCGGACGCGGCAACCACGCCGTTCCGTAACGAAAAGAACTCCAACTGGGAAGGTGCCTATCGCGTACCGGCGATTGTGCGTTGGCCGGGCAAGATCAAGGCCGGAGAAGTGTCCAACGAGATGTTCTCGGGCCTGGACTGGTTCCCTACCCTGCTCGCGGCGGCTGGCGATACCGAGGTGAAGAACAAGCTGTTGAAAGGCTGGGCACCGACTTCGGGCGCCACCAGTTTCAAGGTGCACCTGGACGGCTACAACCAGTTGCCCTACCTGACTGGCCAACAGCCTAAAGGGCAGCGCCGCGAGTTCTACTACTTCAACGACGACGGCGTGCTGGTGTCCATGCGCTTCGACAACTGGAAAGTGGTCTTCGCCGAACAGCGCGAACCCGGTGGTTTTGCGGTATGGAGCAGCCCGTTCGTGCCGCTGCGGGTGCCCAAGCTGTTCAACCTGCGCATGGACCCGTATGAGCGGGCTGACCTGGTCTCGGACCAGTACAACGACTGGCTCGTGAAGAACTCCTACCTGCTGGCCGCAGGTGTGGCCAAGGCTGCGCGCTTCCTGCAGACCTTCATCGAGTACCCGCCGAGCCAGAAGCCCGCCAGTTTCAGCGTTGACCAGATTCGCGCGGCGGTCGACGCGAAAATCGAAGAGAAGCAGAAAAACCAGGCCAAACCCTGAGCGCCTCTCTACGCAGACGCCGACTGAATGCCAACTGCCAACCCGCCCAGGTGAAATTAAGCTTGGGCTAAGGTTGCTTCTTTAATCTTCGACACTTTCGAGTAGTCGAGCATTTCGAAGATGGGCAGTGTCGATACAAACGCCAAACCTCCGTTCAGCATCGTTCTGGTTAATTACAAAACCCCCGAGCTAACCAGGATCTGCCTGGAACTGTTGCAGGAGCATGTCCAAAAATCAGGCATTGCGGTCTGGGTGGTCGATAATGGTTCGGCGGACGCCAGCGTCGAGTATTTGCGCTCACTCGACTGGATCAACCTGATCGAGCGCGATGCCCCCACCAAAGAACCAGGGCACATCGCCCACGGCAAAGCGCTGGACATGGCGCTGGCCAGGGTCAATACCGACTACCTGTTCCTGATGCACACCGACACATTCGTCTTCGATGCAAACGTCTTCGGGATGATGATGGAGCGCTGCACCAAGGATCAAAACGTCATCGCAGTCGGTTGCACCGAGCAACTCAACCGCGGACTGCCAAGGACCGCGTGGCGCTTCACCTCACGCCTGATCAAGCACCACTACCGACGCTTGAAGCAATCGCTCGGCCTGCGTTCGAAAGACCCGAAGCCCTACAAGGAAACCCACTTGAAAAGCTTTTGCACACTATGGAATGGCAGGCTGATCAAGCAGCAGGGTTTGCATTTTCAGATCGATGACCGTGTGCCCGGTTATGAGCTGCAAGACCGTGTGATCGGGCTTGGCTACAAAGTCGTGTTTCTTTCGCCCGGCAAAATCTTCAAGTACCTGGACCACGTCCAGTCCGGCACCGTCGCTGCGGCGGGCGGATATGGCCAAGGTCACCGACGGACGAAAATGTACCAGGACATCCTCAAGCGCTTCGGTGCGGCCAACACCTCGACGTCTTGAATAAACCCGCGCCCACAAAAAAGCCCACTGACCGTCGCCGGTTCAGTGGGCTTTTTTTGATTCGGCAGTCTAATTAGAGAGCCATATCACTCGCAGCACTAGCCTTCGGAGCCTTAGCATCCGTATCAACAGTCACTGGCTTCACAGCCGGCGCAATCACCGGTGGCGGAGTCAGTTCCAGCACCTTGGCGGTATAGGCCCACTCTTGCGCAACCTTCTCGGGGCTGGCGTTCAGCTGGGTGCCGTAGCTCGGTACGATCTGGTGCAGTTTTTCCTGCCACGCCGGGGTCGCGACCTTGTCCTTGAACACTTTCTGCAGCACGGTCAGCATGATCGGTGCGGCGGTCGATGCGCCTGGGGAGGCGCCCAGCAGGCCGGCGATGCTGCCGTCTTGCGAAGCGACGATTTCGGTGCCCAGTTTCAGCACGCCACCGGCGGCTTCGTCACGCTTGATGATCTGCACGCGCTGGCCGGCTTGCCACAGGCGCCAGTCTTCAGCCTTGGCGTTCGGGAAGTATTCCTTCAGGGCGTTGAGGCGGTCTTCGTCAGACAGCATCAGTTGGCCTGCCAGGTACTCCACCAGCGGGTATTCCTTGATGCCGACCTTGGTCATTGGCCACACGTTGTGGGTGGTCGTGGTGGTCAGCAGGTCCAGGTACGAACCTTCTTTGAGGAACTTGGTGCTGAAGGTCGCGAATGGGCCAAACAGGATCACGCGCTTGCCGTCCAGCACGCGGGTGTCAAGGTGCGGAACCGACATCGGCGGAGCGCCAACGGAGGCTTTGCCGTAGGCCTTGGCCAGGTGTTGCTCGGCGATGGTCGGGTTCTCGGTCACCAGGAACGAGCCGCCTACCGGGAAGCCAGCATATTCCTTGGCTTCAGGAATGCCGGACTTCTGCAGCAGGTGCAGGGCACCGCCGCCGGCGCCGATGAACACGAACCTGGCGTCGGTTTCGGTCTTGCTGCCGTCTTTGAGGTTCTTGTAGCTGACGCGCCAGCTGCCGTCTTCGTTCCTGGTGATGTCCTGCACTTCGCTGGACAGCTTCAAGTCGAACTTCGGCGTGGTTTGCAGGTGTGCAACGAACTGGCGGGTGATTTCGCCGAAGTTCACGTCAGTACCCAGCGGGCTCCAGGTGGCCGCGATCTTCTGGCTCGGGTCACGCCCTTCCATCATCAGCGGCACCCACTGCTTGATCACAGCCGGGTCTTCGGAGTACTGCATGCCGGCGAACAGCGGGCTCGCTTGCAGGGCTTCGTAGCGTTTTTTCAGGAACTTGATGTTGTCATCGCCCCACACGAAGCTCATGTGCGGTGTGGAGTTGATGAACGAACGCGGGTTCTTCAGCACGCCTTGCTGAACCTGCCAGGCCCAGAACTGACGGGAGATCTGGAACGCTTCGTTGATTTCAACGGCCTTCGGGATCGAAACCTTGCCGTTCTCGTCTTCCGGGGTGTAGTTCAGCTCGGCCAGGGCGGAGTGACCGGTACCGGCGTTGTTCCAGCCGTTGGAGCTTTCCTGGGCGACGCCGTCGAGGCGCTCGATCATTTGCATCGAGGTGCCAGGTTCCAGCTCATTGAGCCACACACCCAGGGTCGCGCTCATGATGCCGCCGCCAATCAGCAGCACATCGACTTTCTTGGCCTCTTCCGCGTGGACGGCAGACATCCCCATGGACAAAGCCAGCCCCAGCAGGGCCGTGTTCATTTTCTTAAACATCTGTAGCACCTATGATAAAACGCCATCCGCCCTTCCATCCTCATGCGCACAGCCCCGTGTTTCACGGCAGTCACGGGCGCGGCACTCAAGGATTGCAGGGTGGGCACACAAGGCCGATGAACCGCATCGACCCCACTTTAATGTCCCTTCTGAACTGACTTCTTATCTTTATTGGCTTCAGCTACTTGAGCGACAGTGATTCCGTCGGCACGTCTCAAGGACATGCAAACTGAACAGGTCAAACCAAGTTGTCGCCAAGAATATCACGACAAGGCTTACCCGCGCGTCTGTTCCCGACCGGTTAGTCCGGGCCCGGGCGCCCGGCCTTCTATACTCATCCTGTTTTTCTCCATGAGTGTGTGAGGAATAGCCATAAGCGATAGGAGCAGTCATGAGCGATAAAGACGATCTGCGCAAGTACTCCTCTCAAGTGATCGACGGCGTGGAGGCCGCACCGGCACGCGCCATGTTGCGGGCCGTGGGCTTTACCGATGCAGACTTCACGAAGCCGCAGATCGGCATCGCCTCGACCTGGGCCATGGTCACCCCGTGCAACATGCACATCGACAAGCTGGCGCTCGAAGCCGAAAAAGGCGCGAATGCCGCCGGTGCCAAGGGCGTGATCTTCAACACCATCACCATTTCCGACGGCATCGCCAACGGCACCGAAGGCATGAAGTATTCGCTGGTGTCCCGCGAGGTGATCGCCGACTCCATCGAAGTGGTCACCGGTTGCGAGGGTTTCGACGGCCTGGTGACCATCGGTGGCTGCGACAAGAACATGCCGGGTTGCCTGATCGGCATGGCACGGCTCAATCGCCCGTCGATCTTTGTCTATGGCGGCACCATCCAGCCGGGCGCCGGCCACACCGACATCATTTCCGTGTTCGAGGCCGTGGGCCAACATGCGCGGGGCGACATCAGCGAGATCCAGGTCAAGCAGATCGAGGAAGTGGCGATTCCCGGCCCCGGTTCCTGTGGCGGCATGTACACCGCCAACACCATGGCCTCGGCCATTGAAGCATTGGGCATGAGCCTGCCCGGCTCCAGCTCCCAGGACGCCATTGGCAGCGACAAGGCCTCGGACAGCTTCCGCGCCGGCCAGCAGGTGATGGAGCTGCTCAAGCTCGACCTCAAGCCTCGCGACATCATGACCCGCAAAGCCTTCGAGAACGCCATTCGCGTGGTGATCGCCCTCGCCGGCTCGACCAACGCCGTGCTGCACCTGCTGGCCATGGCCAATGCGGTGGACGTCGAGCTGACCCTGGATGACTTCGTCGAGCTGGGCAAGGTTTCCCCGGTGGTTGCCGACCTGCGCCCCAGCGGCAAATACATGATGAGCGAGCTGGTGGCCATCGGCGGCATTCAACCGCTGATGAAGCGCATGCTCGATGCCGGCATGCTGCACGGCGATGTGCTGACCGTTACCGGCCAGACCCTGGCGGAAAACCTGGCCAGCGTGCCCGACTACCCGGCCGGCCAGGACGTGATCCGGCTTTTCGACCAGCCGATCAAAAAGGACTCACACCTGGTCATTCTGCGCGGCAACCTCTCGCCCACCGGCGCCGTGGCCAAGATCACCGGCAAGGAAGGCCTGCGCTTCGAAGGCACGGCCCGGGTCTATCACGGCGAGGAAGGTGCGCTGGCCGGCATCCTCAATGGCGAAGTACAGCCCGGTGAAGTGATCGTGATCCGCTACGAAGGGCCCAAGGGCGGCCCGGGCATGCGCGAAATGCTCTCGCCGACGTCGGCGGTCATGGGCAAGGGCCTCGGCAAGGAGGTGGCGCTGATCACCGACGGGCGTTTTTCCGGTGGTTCACACGGGTTTGTGGTCGGTCACATCACGCCGGAGGCCTTTGAGGGCGGGCCGATTGCGCTGGTCGAGAATGGCGACAGGATCATCATCGATGCTGAAACCCGACAGATCACGGTGGATGTCTCCGATGCGGTGTTGGCCGAGCGCAAGTCGCGCTGGGTGCGGCCGCCATCCAAATACACGCGCGGGGTGTTGGCCAAGTATGCGAAGACGGTTTCCAGTGCTTCGGAGGGGGCTGTGACGGATAAGTACCTTTAAAGTCAAAAGATCGCAGCCTGCGGCAGCTCCTACAAGGATCGCGTACCTCTGTAGGAGCTGCCGGAGGCTGCGATCTTTTAAAGCCTGAACCGATCAACCGACTGCGACAACTGCCCCGCCAGGCTAGACAGTTCATCCGTGGTCGAAGCGGTCTGCCCGATCACCTTGCTGTTGCCTTCTGACATGCCGGCAATCATCTCCACCTGATGGGCGATTTCGTTGCTGGCCAGGCTTTGTTCGCCGATGGTGCGGCTGATGTCATTGACCAGTTGCGTGGTGTTGAGCGTGGCATCGAGGATTTCACGAATGGCGCGCTCGACATCGGCGGTCACCGCCATGCCCTTATCGACTTGGGCCACGCCCTCCTCCATGCTGATCACCGCCTCGCGGGTGCTTTGCTGGATGCGTGCAACCATGCTGGCGATTTCCTGGGTGGAAGCGCTGGTGCGCCCCGCCAGGCTGCGGACCTCATCGGCCACCACGGCAAACCCGCGACCCTGCTCGCCGGCACGGGCGGCTTCGATAGCGGCGTTCAGTGCCAGCAGGTTGGTCTGGTCGGCGATGCCCTTGATCACCTGGATGATGTTGAAAATCCCTTCCGACTCTTTGTCCAGAGTGCGAATCACCTGCGCCGACTGCTGCGCCGAACGCGCGATGCCATCCATGTCGTTGACCACCTGGTGGATCACCCGGCCACCATCCTTGGCCAGCGCCTCGGCCTGATTGGCCATGTTCAGCGCCCGTTCGGCATGCCGGGTGATTTCCTCGATGCTCGCGGTCATTTCGCTGGCGGCCGCGGCCATGGTACTGGCCGCGGCACTTTGCTGCTGGCTACTGCCGGCCACCTCATGGCAACCGTTGCTCAATCGCTCGCTCATGCCACTGACGCCGTGGGCGTTGCTGCGCACGACCTCGATCATGCCGCGCAAATCCCGCTGCATGGTCGCCAGGCTACGTATCAAGGCGCTGGCTTCGTCCTTGCGGGTGGGCTCGACAATCGCCTCGCTGAGGTTGCCATGGGCGATGCTCTCGGCAATGCGGCTGGCGGTTTGCAACGGACCCATGATGCTGAGGATCGCCGAACGCCCAAGGGTCAGCAGCAGCAACAAACTGGCGATCAGCACACCACCCAGGGTCAGGTTGGCGTTGCTGATGGCTTGCGCCGTGCCTTGGCTGGTCTGTTGCGTGTCGCTTTCGATCAACTCGCTGAGAGCTTCCATCTGGTCTTCCAGCTGGCTGAAGGCACTGTTGAACGTGCCCAGTTCCTGTTGCGCGGCTTGCGGGTTTTCCAGCGCCAGCCCGGCGATGCGCTCGGCGGCGCCGATGTAGGTGTCGAGGCTCGGTTTGACCTTGTTCAGGCCGGCCTTGATGGTGTCGTTGACCGGCAGCTTGAGGTTTTCCCCGAGCACTTCGCGAAAGCGTTGGGTGTGTTCTTCGATGGAACTGCGCACCTCGGCTTTGCTGCTGGTGCTTTTGTTCAAGCCCACCAACATGGCCGACAGCACGTCGGCGCGCAGCGCGTCGTGCATCATGTCGGCTTCGAGATGATTGCGCAGCGCGGCCATGCTGACGTTGTCGTCGTCCACGGCTTCGGCCATCCGAGTGTTCCCCAGGTAACTGACCAGGCTCATGATCAACGCAGTAAGTAGTCCGGTACCGATCAGCAACATTAAACGCAGTTTTATGGACACTCTGTGGTTCCTCTCTGGCACGTTTGACGGCGGGGTTTGCCCCGCGCGGATGGCTTCAAGAGGTTATCGACAGGATCGAGCAGTAGTTGAAGCCTAGCCCCACAGATTGTTTTTTTGCGACATGCGGTCGTCATCGCTTGTTTTTGCGCCATGCCCCGCAGGGACACCAGCAACAGGGTGGCAAATGCACCGACCACTGCGATGGCCATGTCCTTTTGCGAATCCCACGGGTCATTTTGCGCGCCGACGAAGGCCTTCGCCGTGTCATTGCCCAGGAAGGCCCCGCCGATCCACTCCACCAGTTCGTACACGGAGGATGTCGACAGCATGATGTTCAGGGTCACGAAAAACAGCCACCAGCGTCCCCACCAGCAACAGCACCAGCAGGTTTTCCAGCGCCCAGTCCACCCGGCTGCGGGGAGAAAAACCCGACACCCCGACAACCAGCACAAACACCATGAGCAACGTCAGGTCGAACCGTAAACGCGGGTCAGGCTGCATGGCGCAATACCTCGAAGTCAGGACATCGCCCTTTTAACTTCGAGGCAAGGCCGCCGGGCAAATTCGCTTTTTTCCTCTACTGCGTGATAGGTTGTACGATGACTGATGAATATTCGTCCAGTCATCGCGCTATCCCTACAACAACAAGGAAACACCCATGAAAAAAGCAAAAGTGCTGATCGGTTTTCTGTGTCTGTTCAGCGGCTACGTCGCCGCCACCCCGGCTGCCGCGGACAAGGACGTGGCCCAGGCGGTCGACCACCTGACCCAGGCCATGCTGCACAAAGACATACCGGAACTGGACGCCTTGACCGCCGAGAACCTGACCTACGGGCATTCCAGCGGCAAGATCCAGGACAAGCAGGCCTTCATCGCCGACATCGAAACCGGCAAAAGTGCCTTCAAGACCCTTGAGATGCAGAACCAGAGCATTACCGTCTCCGGCGATGTCGCACTGGTCCGTCACCACTTCTCGGCGCAAGCGCTCAAGGGCACTGAAGTGGTGCCGACGGAAATCGAAAACTTCCAGATCTGGCAAAAGCAGGACGGTAAATGGCTGTTGGTAGGACGGCAGGCGTTCAAGTTCTGATACACATCTGAAGCCACCACTGTACCTGTGGGAGCGAGCTTGCTCGCGATAGCGTTGTGTCAGACACCTATGATGTCGACTGACACTCCGTCATCGCGAGCAAGCTCGCTCCCACAATGGTTTTGTTCAAGCGGCAGATGTGCGCATGACGTCGCGGTCAGGTATTGGTTTTCAACTTGGTCCACAGGCGCGTGCTCAAGCGGGCAATGGCCGCGGGCAAGTCCTCGACGGTAAACAGCTTGTCCATCACGCTCTTCGGCGGATAGATCGCCAGGTCCTGCTTCACCGCCGGGTCGACGAAGGCATCTGCTGCACTGTTGGGGTTGGCGTAATGGATGCTGTTGCTGATGTTGGCAATCACCTTCGGCTCCAGCAGGTAGTTCATGTAGGCATAGCCGTTCTTCTCGTGCGGTGCGTTCTTGGGCATGACCACCATGTCCAGCCACAAGGTGGAACCTTCGTCCGGGATCGAGTAGGCAATATCGATCCCGTTTTTCGCCTCCTTGGCACTGGCGGCGGCCTGCACGATGTCGCCGTTGAAACCGATCACCGCGCAGACGTTGCCGTTGGCCAGGTCGCTGATGTACTTGGACGCATGGAAATATTGGACGTAAGGCCGGATCTTCAGCAGTGCCTGCTCGGCTTTCTTGTAGTCGGCAGGCTCATGGCTGTGGGGCGGCAGGCCCAGGTAGTTAAGGGTGATCGGCAGGATCTGCGTCGGGTTGTCGATGATCGCCACGCCACACTCGCTGAGCTTCTTGATGTTGTTCTCGTCGAAGAACAGGCTCCAGGACCGGGTGACGTCGGTATTGCCGAAGATCGCCTTGATCTTCTCGACGTTGTAGCCGATGCCCGCCGTGCCCCACATGTAGGGGTAGCCGTACTGGTTGCCCGGATCGTTGACCTCAAGCTTTTTCATCAGTGCCGGGTCGAGGTTTTTCCAGTTGGGCAACTGGCTCCTGTCGAGTTTCTGGATGGCCCCGGCCTTGATCAGGCGCGACAGGAAGTGGTTCGACGGGCTGACCACGTCATACCCGGTGTTGCCGGTCATCAGCTTCGATTCCAGCACTTCGTTGCTGTCGTGGATGTCGTAGGTCGCCTTGATCCCGGTGTCCCGGGTGAAATTGGCCAGGGTGTCGTCGGCGATGTAGCCGTTCCAGTTGGAAATGTTGACGGATTCGTCTGCATAAGTGGCGGCGGAAAAGGTCGAGATCAGGGCCACAAGGGAAAGCGTATTGACGCGCATGTTGAATCACCTTCGATGGGAAGTGCTTTTGTTCTTGTTGTGAAATGGGTGTTTTCAGATTTCGCTTCTGGCCCGGACCGTCTCCACGCGCATACGCAGCATGGCACCGATGTCGAGCAAGGGCTTGGGCGGCAGCCAGCCGGGTTGTGCCCGTTGAATGACCGAGTGCATCAGCGGCGACTCACGACCCGAGGCCAGCTCCGCCAGCAAGCGGCCCCACAGCGTGCCCCGCGCCACGCCGGAACCGTTGCACCCGGCCACGGCAAACACGCCCTCCTCGACTTTGCCGAAATACGGTTGCCCGGAACGCGAAGCGCTGAGATGGCCGGTCCAGGTGTATTCGATGTCCTGCTCGCCGAGCATCGGGAAACGCCGTTGCAACCCCAGCACATGGTGCTGGCGGCGACTCGACAATTCGCTCAATGACAAATCCCGGGAGCGGTACTCCGCAGTGTTGCGGATCATCACCCGGCGATCCGGGGTCAGGCGCACCGTGGCCCCGAGCGGACGGGTCGACAGCACGCCCCAGGACGCTGGCGCACCGAGGGCTTGAAACTCTTGATCGCTGAGCGGTCGCGTGAGGCTGGCGCTGAGCTCCATCGCGAATGTGCCGCTGTCATCGATGCCCGCGCGAGGAATAAAGGCGTTCAGGCAGACCAATACCTGTTTGGCCTCGACGCAGCCGTTTTGACCACGGGCGCGAATGTGGCCGTTGCCCAGGCGCTCAAGGCCCGTGATATCGGTGTTCTCGTAGACCGTCACTTGCGGCGGCAAGGCATCGAGCAAGCCCCGAACGTACTTCGCCGGTTGCAGCAGCGCATTGCCGTTGCCGCACCAGATCGCGGCGCGGTAGTGCCGGCTGCCGAGTTTCTCGATCAACGACTCGCCTTGCAGAAACTGCGCGCTGGCGCCCACGGCGCGCAGGGTCTGCAGTTTGGCCTCGACCTGGGTCAGCTTGCCTGGATCGCTGACGGCGAAGAAATAGCCCGATTCCCTGAAGTCGCATTCGATGCCATGGCGGGCAATCTGCTTGCGGACTTCGTCGGCAGCTGCGCGGCCGATGGACGTATCCACTTGATACCCGGCGAACCCGTCACTGCCCACCAACTCGCCAGCGGCGGGATGCTCATGGGCCACCACAAAACCGGAATTGCGCGCCGAAGCGCCTTGCGCGGCCCGCTGCCGGTCAACGACCACGATGCGTGCCTGGGGGTGCATTTGCGCCAGAGCGTGTGCGGCACTGAGGCCGGTGATGCCGGCACCGATCACCAGCCAGTCGGCGTGCTGCGTGCCTTTGAGCGGCTCGCGCAGGGTCGGACTCCCCGCTTGCGCAATCCAGCCACAGATATTTTCCATGTGTCACCTCAGGTTCTTGTTCTGCGAACCGTCTCGATCCAAAGCAGCACCGCATGCAAAATTTGCATAAGCTGTTTTCGAGAACGGTGGCGATGACTAGAATCTAAAGGCTACAAACACGGGCAACCAACGTTATTAAATCATCGAGGCATTCTGAAAACGCATGGACAAGATTCGCCACGTGCCCTCGCTGCAGGGCTTGCAGGCCATGGTCGAAGTCGCCGGGTCAGGCAGCTTCACCCAGGCGGCGCAAAAGCTCTGCCTGACCCAAAGCGCCGTGAGCCGACAGATCCAGCAACTGGAGAGCCACTTTGGCGTGGCGCTGTTTGTCAGGAGCAGTCGCAGCCTTCAACTGACCGCCGAGGGCGAACAGGTACTGGCCAGCGCCCGCAGCATCCTCGAACAGCTGCGCACCCTCGAAGACCGGCTCGCGCCGCAAAAGCGCCCGTTCCGCATTCGCATGCACGTGTCACTGGCGGTGCGCTGGTTGCTGCCCAGATTGAGCGAGTTCTATCGGCATCACCCGGAGGTATCCCTGGCAATCGAAACCGTGGCCACCGAAGTGGTCGAGCCGGCCAGTGACAGCGATGCCTACATTCTCTATCTGCCCGAGCCGTCCACAGCGCCCGATTGCCTGACCCTGTTCGAAGAGGCGTTGGTGCCCGTGTGTGCGCCAGGGCTGGGCACCCCGACCCGGCCATTGGCTTCGCTGGAGGATCTGTCAGGGTTCGCCTTGCTGCACCGCTCCTCCGATCAACATGACTGGCAGGTCTGGCTGTCAGCCCATGGCGGCAAGGCGCTGCATGACTATCGGCACATCCCCTTCAACCTCGACGAACTGGCGCTCGATGCCGCCGCCCGGGGCCTGGGCGTGGCGATGACCGACATGACCCTGGCGGGAGAGTCGATTCAACGGGGCGAACTGGTGATTCCGTTTGGTGAGCCGTTGAAGACCCGGGGGATTTACTCGCTGTGCCTGCAACCCTCGGCCGCCGCGCATCCGGCGTGCGCGCCGGTGATGCAGTGGTTCACAGCGCAAACCACTGCCTGACCCTGTGGGATTGCTCAATCATCCTCATGCAACTTGATGCCGCGTTTATGCAACACATGAGGCACCACCAGCACCAGCAGCGTCAGGGCGAGGAAGAACGCCGAGATCGGTTGCGTGAGGAACACCGTCCAGTCCCCCTCGCTGATGGACAAGGCGTTGCGCAGTTGTTTCTCCGCCATCGGCCCCAGCAGCATGCCGACGATCACCGGGGCGACGGGGAAGTCGAACCGCCGCATCAACACCCCGCCCCAGCCAATCGCCAACATCAGGATCAGGTCGAAGGATGAGTGGCGCATGCCATACACACCGATGGTGGCGAAGACCAGGATGCCGGCGTTCAGGTACGGCCGGGGGATTTGCAGCAGTTTGACCCACAGCCCCACCAGCGGCAGGTTCAACACCAGCAGGATCGCGTTGCCGATGTACAGCGAGGCCACCAGCGTCCAGACCAGCTCCGCGGAGGTTTCGAACAGCATCGGCCCCGGTTGCAGGTTGTAGTTCTGGAACGCTGCCAACAGGATCGCTGCCGTGGCGGACGTCGGGATGCCCAGGGTCAGCAACGGCACCAAAGACCCGGTCGCGCTGGCGTTGTTGGCCGCTTCCGGGCCGGCCACGCCTTCGATGGCGCCCTCGCCCTTGTTGGCGGAAAACTCCTTGGGGTACTTGCTGAGTTTGCGTTCGGTGGAATAGGACAGAAAGGTCGGAATTTCGGCGCCACCGGCCGGAATCGAACCAAATGGAAAACCGATCAGCGTGCCCCGCAGCCACGCGGGCACCGAGCGTTTCCAGTCGGCGCGGGTCATCCACAACGAGGTCAGGCGATGCCGTCCTTCGTTTGATTCCTTTTGATAGAGAAGGCTGTACAAGGCCTCGCCCACCGCGAACAAACCGACCGCCACCAGCACCACTTCGATGCCGTCCACCAGTTCCGGCACGCCGAGGGTGTAGCGGGCAATGCCCGAGGTCGAGTCCAGGCCGATCAGACCGATGGTCAGCCCGACGCCCAGCGAGGCAAACCCGCGCAGCATCGAAGCGCCGAGTACCGCCGACACGGTGGTGAACGACAGCACCAGGATCGCGAAGTACTCGGTGGGGCCGAAATTCAGGGCCAGCCTGGCCACGATGGGCGCAAACAGCGTCAGCAAAATCGTGGCGAAGGTGCCGGCGACGAACGAGCCGATCGCCGCCGTCGCCAGCGCAGGTCCCGCCCGGCCGTTGCGCGCCATCAGGTTGCCTTCCAGGGCCGTGACCATGGAGGACGATTCACCGGGCGTGTTGAGCAGGATCGAAGTGGTGGAGCCACCGAACTGCGCGCCGTAATAGATACCGGCGAACATGATCAGCGCGCCAGTGGGGTCGACCTTGGCGGTGATCGGCAACAGCAGGGCCACCGTCAGCGCCGGACCGATCCCCGGCAGCACGCCGATGGCGGTGCCGAGCAGGCAGCCGATGAACCCCCACATCAGATTGATCGGTGTCAGCGCCGCGGCAAAACCCATCGCCAGGCTTGAAAGAATGTCCACGGTATCAATCTCCTTTCAAAGCCAGATGTTGATCAGCGACGGCAGGGAAACCCCGAGCCCGGCGTTGAACAGCCAGTAGATCGGCAGGGTCAAGGCAATGCCGATGGCGAGGTCCCGCAGGGGATGACGGCTGCCGAACCCCCGCGCCGAACAGGCAAACAGCAACCCGGCGGCGAGCACAAAACCGATCAGGTTGATCAGCACCGCCACCCCGACAAGCCCCGCCGTCACCCAGGCCGCACCGGTTTTTCCACCGGGCACCGTGGCGGAGTCGTTATCCAGCTCGCGAAAGCCGCCACTGACGGCCTGATACCCCAGCAGCAACCCCACTGCACCCAGAAACGCCGCCACGACATAGGGATAGACGTACGCCGGGAGGATCACGAAGCCCATTTCGGGCGGAAACCGGTAGGCGCCAATCGCCAATACGACGCTGATGGCGATCAGGCCGATGCCGACCGCCAATTGCGTCGGCACCACTGCGCGCTGTGTGGCCATGTCAAAGCAGCCCGACCTTGACCAACATGGCGCGCAACCGCACGTGTTCTTCCTCGACGAATTTGCCGAATTCATCGCCGGTCAACACGCTGGGCGTCCAGGCATTGGCCTGGATATTGTCCTGCCAGACCTTGCTGTTGCTGGCGGCCACGACCGCGTCGATCACCTCTTTACGCTGCTGCGGGGTGAGGCCCGAGGCACCGTAAACGCCGCGCCAGTTGCCGATCGTCACGTCATAGCCGCTCTCCTTGAGGGTCGGAGCATCAATGCCGGGAACCCGCTCCGGCGCGCCGATGCCCAGGACACGGAACTGACCGGTCTTGATGTATTGGCCCAGCTCGGCGTAACCGCCGGTGATCACCTTGAGCTGGCCGCCCAGCGCCTGGGCAACCACCTCGCCGCCGCCACCAAAGGCCACGTAGTTGACCTTGTTGACCGGCACGTCCAGCTTGCCGGCCAGCTCGGCGATGCCGATGTGATCCACCGAGCCCTTGGAGCCGCCGCCCCAGGTGATGCTCGTTGGCTTGGCCTTGAAGGCCTTGATCAGGTCATCAAGGGTCTTGTATTCAGACTCCTTGCGCACGGCGATCACGTTGTATTCGGTGAACAGCCGGGCAATGGGCGTCACATCCTTCAGGCTGATCTGCGGTTTGTTCTGTTCGATGCCCGCGACCATGATCGCGCCGACCACCAGCAATGCGTTCGGGTCACCCTTGGTGCTGTTGGCAAATTGCGCCAGCCCCAGGGTCCCGCCCGCCCCGCCCTTGTTCTCGAAGGTCACGGCCTTGGCCGTATTGGCCTCGACCATGGCCTTGCCCAGCACCCGGGCGGTCTGGTCGTAACCACCGCCCACGGAACCTGGGGCCATGAATTTCACGGTATCCAGCGCGAAGGCTGGTGCAACAAGCACGGCAGCGGCCAAACCGGCGGCCATGCAGCGACTGAAACGACGGATCAAAGCGGACATGGGCATCTCCTGATTGCATTGTTTTTATGGGTGCCGCTTGCCCATCGAGGTGTGCGATGAACATGGGCCTGCAAACAAGCTTAGGCCATGGATCCGTGGGTGGATCTGTTTTGCTGAAACCACCCGCCAAAGGCGGCGCAAGCCCCCTGTGGGAGCCCCTCTGTGGGAGCGAGCTTGCTCGCGATGGCGGTGTGTCAGATACCGAAAATGTCGACTGACACTCCGTCATCGCGAGCAAGCTCGCTCCCACAGGGCCCTGGGTGCTCCTGCCATCCTTTTATTACAACTTTGTCATCAAGCTGTTGGTCGGCTGTCCGGATCACTTCGTTAGCCTGAACTCACTGTCAGGCCAACCACCGGCAGCCACCCTGCCCTTGTAGAGAGAGATTCGTCATGAAAATGTTGATCGCGGGTTTTGCCGCCCTGCTCGCCACCGGTTCGGCGTTTTCCGCCACCCAGTCCACCTCGCCGGTCATCCACGACAAAACCGGTTTTTATGTGCACATGGATGTTGCCAAGGTCCTGTCGATGACCGACCTCAACGGCCAGTGCGGCATCGTTCCGGCCCAGTTCAACTACCTCGACCACCAGGGTCGCGAGCACCAGCTGGACTATCAGGTCCAGGGCGTAGGTTGCCTTGGTGAGAACTGAGCGGATGCCTGTATTCAGCGCCGACCGGGCTACACTTTCGCCATTGGCTCGCCCCTGTAGCCCGACCGGATCAGGCAGGTTTGCATGAACATCCTCGTAGTCGAAGACGAACCCAAGGCCGGCAATTACCTGCTCAACGGCCTGCAGGAACTCGGATACACCGTGAACCTGGCGCGGGACGGAATCGATGGCCTGCACCTGGCCCTGGAACATGATTTCGACGTGATCGTGCTGGACGTCATGATGCCGAAGATGGATGGCTGGGAGGTCCTGCGCCGCTTGCGCAAGGAAGCCGACACACCGGTGCTGTTCCTCACCGCCCGGGATGACATCGCCGACCGCATCAAAGGCCTGGAACTTGGCGCCGACGATTACCTGATCAAGCCGTTTTCCTTCGCCGAACTGGTGGCACGCCTGCGCACCCTGACCCGGCGCGGTCCTACCCGGGAAGAAGAACACCTGCACGTCGACGACCTGCAGATCGACGTGCTCAAGCGCCGCGTCAGCCGCGCCGGCAACCGCATCACCCTGACCAACAAGGAGTTCGCCCTGCTGCACCTGTTCGCCACGCATCAGGGCGAGGTGCTGTCACGCTCGATGATCGCCTCGCGGGTCTGGGACATGAATTTCGACAGCGACACCAATGTCGTCGATGTCGCGGTGCGCCGCCTGCGCCTGAAAATCGATGATCCGTTCCCGCTCAAGTTGATCCACAGCGTGCGCGGCATCGGCTACCGCTTCGACACTCAACCCTGAATGCCCCCATGAATGTGATGACGCCGCTGCAATCCGCCTCCCGTCTCAGCCACTCCCTGACCCTGCGCCTGGCGCTGGTGTTTGCCCTGCTGGCGTTTGTCTCGCTGGCGCTGCTGGGCGTGGCGCTGTACCGCGACCTGGAGCGCGAGTTGATCCATCGCGACGACATCGCCCTGATCACCCGCATCGACCAGTTGCGCACCTTCCTCAACGACAGCAACACCCTGGACCTGATCAAGGCCAAGCCGGCGCTGTTCCAGAACATGATGGGCAACCGCGAGGCCCTGCTGACCATCGGCACCCCTGGCCAACCGCCGTTGCTGGTGGTTAACCCGGGCAACCTGACGATGCCGGTGCTGACCCCGGTGGCCATGGATCATCGGCTGACCCTGAGCGACGTGCAGCATTTGCCCAACGTCAACGGCGTGCCGTTTTCCGCCCTGGCGGCGACCATCGACTCCGGTGACCTGGGCAGCCTGCAAGTGGTGACCGGGCGCCTGATGACCGAGCGCACCGCCGTGCTCGCCGACTACCGGCTCAATGTGTACCTGTTCGCCAGCGTCGCGGCAATCCTGCTGGCGCTGTCCGGTTATGTGCTGGTGCATCGCGGCCTGTTGCCCGTGCGGCGCCTGGCCCGCCACACCCAGAGCATCGACGTCGGCAACCTCAACGAACGCCTCGACAGCCAGGGCGCGCCGCTGGAACTGCTGCCCATGATCGACGCCTTCAACGCCATGCTCGACCGGCTGGACAAAGGCTTCATCCAGCTGGGTCAGGTGTCGACCGACATGGCCCACGAGCTGCGCACGCCGATCAACAACCTGCTGGGCGAAACCCAGGTGGCCTTGCAGCAGAACCGCAGCACAGACGCCTATCAGCAGCTGCTGGCCTCGAATGTCGAAGAGCTGGAACGCCTGGCGCGCATGCTCGACAACATGTTGTTCCTGGCCCGCACCGATCCGCGCAGTGCCTTGCGCCAGCGTCAGGAGCTGGATGCCGCCGACGAGATGCAACGCATGGCCGATTATTTCGAAGGCCCGGCGACCGACGTTGGCATCTGCATCGATGCCCGGGGCAGCGGCTTGATCTGGGCCGAGCCGATGCTGCTGCGCCGCGCATTGGCCAACCTGTGCGCCAACGCCATCAAGTACGGCGCGCCGCATTCCGAGCTGTGCATCCACGCCAGCCCGACGGCCGACGGCGTCCAGGTGCAAGTGCGCAACCACGGCCCGACCATCCCGGCCCGGCATCTGCCACGGCTGTTCGAACGCTTCTACCGGGTCGACGAGTCCCGCGAACGCTCGGCCCAATCCAATGGCCTGGGCCTGTCGATCGTGGCGACGATCATGCAACTGCACAACGGTGCCTGCCACGTCAGCAGTGCCGACGGCATCACCTGCTTCGAACTGTTTTTCCCGGCGCGGCAACAGCATGAGTAGCGTCCTGGCGAAAACCGGCCGGGACACTTGCGACAAAACAATGCTCTAGGGTGCGTGTCTTGACCTAACCTCATTGGCTATGTGACTAACAACCCGTCGAGCCCGCCGATGCGCAATGTCTTGAAGTCAATGATTCACGTCGCCTTCGCGGTTCTGGCGGCAAGCCCGGGATGGCTGTTGGCGGGGGACATGGCCGACGCCCCGGCTCCTGCTCTTGCCCCCGCTCCCGCCCCCGCAGCCCCGATCATCAGCATCTCCGACGGCGAATTGCTTGGGGTGCAGAACCAGCTCAACAGCCTCAAGCAGCAGGTTTCCCTGGCCACCAATTACACCCAGCTGGAAAGCTCACAGGACCAGGTGCAAGTACTGATTCAGGAGATTGAACGCCTGTCCACATCGCTGCTGCCTGGACAGGCGCAATTGCAGGCGCAACTGAACGTGCTGGGGCCAGTGCCGCTCGACGAGAACGCACAGGTGACGACTGCCATTACCTCTCAACGAGACACCCTCAGCGAGCAAAAAGACAAGATCGACAGCCAACTCAAAACCCTGGCCGCGCTTAAAAAAAGTGCCGCCGAGTTGATCACCCAGATTGGCAGTATTCGGCGCAGTCTGCTGGAAGCGGAAGTGACCCAGCAGACCAGCAGCATCCTGAGCCCGAGCTTCTGGTCGCCATTGTTCGCCCTTCCGATCGAGGACCGCCAGCGCTTCAGCGCCCTCATCGAGCAACTCGAGGTCACGCACCGGGCCGCCTGGCAACCCGGACAACGCGCGATCACGGCCACCCTGCTGTTGCTGGCCCTGGTCATATGGACCGTGGGGCGAAACCTCGCCGGCCGGGGCCTGGCGTGGCTGTGCTTCAATCGAATGCCAGCAGGCCGGCTGCGGCGCAGCTCCCTTGCGCTGGCGTCGGTGATGGCGACGCTGCTGACCGCCGGCATCGCCCTGCAACTGCTGCATTTTGCCGGGACCCGGCAACTGCCCTACCCCCCCCAGCTGGACGACCTGGCGCAGTATCTGGAAAAACTGGCCTATACCTGCGTGCTGATCACCGGGCTGAGTCGCGCGCTGCTGTCGACCAAACATCCTTCATGGCGCCTGCCCGATATTGCCGATCGGGTGGCGCTGGCGATGGAGCCCTATCCGCGGTTGCTGGCCAGCCTGCTGCTGGTGCTGGTAACCCTGGTACAAATGAGCAATGTCACCGGCATGAGCGCCGAAGTGGTGTTGTTCGGTCGGGGCATCGTGGCCTTGGTCGTGGCACTGGTGATCGGTGCGCTGCTGTTGCGCGTCAACAAGACTCGCCGCGACCTGATAGCGGCCGGGGAAAACCCCGAAGGCGTCACCACCTTCGCCGGTCTGATTTACACCTTCACCGGCGCTGCCGTGGTGGTGTCCCTGTTCGCCCTGTTGATCGGCTACGTGACGATGGCCCGGTTCATCACCTATGAACTGGTCTGGATATTCATCATCTTCGCCGGCTTCTACCTGCTCGCACAGGTCTACCAGGACACCTGCGACTACGTTTTTTCACCCCGGCAACCCACCGGCAAGGCGATCAAACAACTGCTGGGCATCGGCAATCCACGCCTGGAGCAGATTTGCACCGTCATGTCCGGGGCTGGCCGCGCCATCCTGATGCTGATCGGCGTCATTGCCCTGTTTGTCGGCGGCGTGGGGACGACGTTAGGGCAACTGGTCACCGGCACCGTGGCCATTCTCGGTGGTGAAGGGCTGCGCAAGCTGAACATCGTCCCGGACAATTTGATGCATGCCCTCCTGACACTGATGATCGGTGTCTACCTGATACGCACGCTGCGCCGCTGGCTGGATAACGAGTTCCTGCCCAAAACCGAGATGGCCCCGGGCATGTGCGCCTCGCTCAGCACCCTGTTTGCCAATATCGGCTACGTGTCCGTGGTCCTGCTCACACTGGCGTCGCTGGGGATCAAGTGGACCAACCTGGCCTGGATCGTCAGTGCCCTGTCAGTGGGTATCGGCTTTGGCCTTCAGGAGATCGTGAAGAACTTCATCTCCGGCCTGATCCTGCTCACCGAGCGTCCGGTGAAGGTCGGCGACCTGATCAGCATCAGCGGCGTCGAAGGCGACATTCGCCGGATCAACGTACGGGCCACGGAAATCCAACTGGCCGACCGTTCGATCATGATCGTGCCCAACTCCCATCTGATTTCACAGAACCTGCGCAACGTCACCCTCGGCGGCAGCGCCCAGGGCGTGGTGATACTCGAACTGATGTTCCCGCTGAACATCGATCCGGAGCTGGTGCAGAACCTGCTGATGGACACCTACACCGAACACGAATCGATCCTGGACAAACCAGCGCCGTTTTTGCGCTTCAGTCAGCTGAAACCCGAAGGCATCACATTGACCATCACCGGGTATGTCGGCAGCCCACGCACGGTCGGCGCGATCAAAAGCGAGCTGCTGTTTGAAATTCTCAAGCGGCTGGGGACCGCCGGGATTGAACTGGCGAAACCGCCACCTACCGCGTAACACCCATCCGTAGGAGCTGCCGAAGGCTGCGATCTTTTGATCTGATTTTTAAACCAGGATCAAAAGATCGCAGCCTCGTTGCACTCGACAGCTCCTACAGGTTTATCAATGGGCGATACACACCGACTTGAGCTCGGTATAAGCCTCGATCACCGCACGGCCGAACTCACGGCCCATGCCCGACTGCTTGACGCCACCGAATGGCATCGCCGGGTCGAGCAGCACGTGGGCGTTGACCCACACCGTACCGGCTTCGATGCGTGGCACCAGGTTCATGGCTTTGCCCAGGTCATTGGTCCACAGGCTGGCAGCCAGGCCGTAGCGATTGTCGTTGGCCAGTTCGATCACGGCGTCTTCGTCGTCGAAAGGCATCACGCCCAGCACCGGGCCGAATACTTCTTCGCGGGCCACGGCCATGCTGTGGTCGATGTCCGCCAGGATGGTCGGCTGCACGAAGAAACCGTCGCCTTCCAGCAACTCGCCGCCAGTCACCACCCGCGCACCTTGCTGGCGGGCCAGTTCGATGTGCTTGAGTACGCTTTGCTGTTGCTTGCGCGACACCAGCGGGTTGATCGCTGCATCACAGTTCATGCCCGCGCCAATCGGCATCGAGGAGACGGCGGCGGCCAAGGCTTCGACGAATTGGTCGTGGATCGAGCGGTGCACGTAGAAGCGCGAAGCGGCGGCGCAGACCTGGCCGTTGTTCAGCAAGCCGCCGAGGATCGCGCCTTGCACGGCTTTTTCGATGTCGGCATCGGCGAGCACGATCATCGGGTTCTTGCCGCCCAGTTCCAGGGAGAAGCGCGTCATGTTTTCCATGCACGCCACGCCGACGCTCTTGCCCACGGCGGTGGAACCGGTGAACGACACTTTGCTCACCAAAGGATGCGCGGTCAGCACGCCGCCAACGGAGGCGCCGCCACCGGTGACCACGTTGAATACGCCGGCCGGGATGCCGGCTTCCAGCGCCAGTTCAGCCAGGCGCATGGCGGTCAGCGGGGTTTCCATGGCCGGCTTGATGATCACCGTGCAACCGGTGGCCAGGGCCGGCATCAGTTTCCAGGCGGCGATCAGCAGCGGGAAGTTCCACGGCACGATGCCGACCACCACGCCCACCGGCTCGCGCTTGGTGAATGCGGTGAACTTGGCGCCCGGTGGCAGCGGGATCGATACATCGAAGGTCTGGCCTTCGATTTTGGTCGCCCAACCGGACATGTAGCGCATGAATTCTACGGTGGCGTTGAGGTCCAGCGCACGGGCCATGTTGATCGACTTGCCCTGGCTCAGGGTTTCCAGCTGGGCCAGTTCTTCGGCGTGTTCTTCGACCAGACGGGTGAAGTTCAGCAGGATGCGTTCACGGTCCGCCGGACGCAGGCTCGACCACACGCCAGATTTGAAAGCCTTGTGGGACGACTGCACGGCGCGCTCGACGACTTCCAGCGGCGCATCCAGGGTTTCGCACAGGGTTTGCCCGGTGGCCGGGTTGACCACGGCGATGCTGTCGCCCTCGGCAAACACCCACTGGCCATCAATGAAGCAGCCGTGGCGACGTTCGAGGAATGCAGCGACCTGGGGCAGGATTTCAACGTTGCTCATAATTCACCTTTTATTCAGACGAGTTGTTCAGGCGCAAATCCGGCCTGATCAGTGTTGTTCTTTGAGGAAGCACGCGACCGCCTGGCGGTCGTCGGCGGAAGCCAGGCCCATGTAGGGCATGTAGGTGCCCGGCACGAAGGCCTGGGGCTGGGTGATCAGTTGCGTGATGTTCTCGGCCTGCCAGTCGACGTCTTTGTCGCGCATGGCCTGGGAGTAGCTGAAACCCGCCAGCGAGCCGGACTTGCGCCCATACACACCAAACAGGTTCGGCCCCATCATGCCGGTCGTGCCCTTGGTCACCGCGTGGCAGATGCTGCACTCGGTGGCAAACACTTCGCCACCACGACGCGTGTCCGGGGCGCACTCGGCGGCGGACACCGCCTGGACCAGGGTGAAGGACAACAAACCGATCAGGGGCAAACGCAGCGAAGTGAACATAGGGAGACGACCTTGAAAATCCACGCGCCCGCCAGCAGGCGAACGCCAACACTAAAAATGCCGAGGCAACGGTGCTTCGGCAGGTTGGTAGGGATTGTCGGTGGTCGCCGGCACGCAGGTTTTGCCCTGCGTGCCAGTTGTGTTGGCCGGGCTGCCAAACCGGGCAATCTGGCATGCACAACCAACTAATTGGCAAACAGGGAAAAGGGCAAACAATAGCCGCGCCTTAGTATCCGGACAGACCGCAAACCTGCGCTCAAGAACAAGAACGGATGCCACACCATGCTCAAGTCCCCCTTGCTTCGTCTCTCGACGCTTGCGCTGATGATCAGCGCCGGCAATGCCGGTGCCTATGAACTCTACGCCGATGACGACAGCCATCTGAACGCCACCCTGGAAGCGGTGTTCGGCATTTTCCACAGCCAGGAAAACTACGCCCTGTCCGGCCGCCTGAATGAAGGCAGCTCGTCGTGGCGCGAGGGCTACATCAAATACGGCTTGAGCTTCGATCAAGGCCTGGGCGGTGTGGGTACCGCGTACGGCGCGGGGAACATGCTCAGCTCCGGCACCTGGGGCGATGGCGATGCCGCCGGCTTTTCCGATGGCTCGGAACGCACCACCAAGTTCGAAGACGCCTACCTCGGCTGGCGCTCGGCCGATCTGTTCGGCGCGTTGGGCAGTGACGGCGTCGACCTGTCCTTCGGTCGTCAGAACATTGTGGTCGGCGACGGTTTCCTAATCGACGGCGATGCACTGAACATGGGCAAGGGCCTGGCCGACGGTGAATTCAACCGTGGTGGCGCCTACTACCTGGCGGCCCGCAAGGCCTTCGACGAAACCGCCGTGTTACGTCTGGGCGGCAAGGAAGGCTGGCGCAGCGACCTGATGTGGCTCAAATCCGACAACCGCGCCCAGGCCAAGACCGAAATGTACGTCGGCACCCTGGAGCACGTGGCCGAGGCCGGCACGGTCGGCCTGACCTACATCAAGACCACCGACATCGACGAACAGTACGCCTCGCCGATCCAGCTCGAACGCGACGGCATGAAAACCTACAGCCTGCGTGCGGCAGGCAACGCCGGGGTGAAAGACCTGTTCCTGTCCGGTGAATACGCCAAGCAGGACAAACCCAACACCTCCAGCGAAGACGCCTGGTACCTGGAAGCCGGCTGGACCTTCTCCGAAGCAGTCTGGACGCCTAGCGCCAGCTACCGCTACAGCCGTTTCTCGGAAGGCTACGACACCCTGTTCTACGGTTTCAGCCGTGGCTACGGCACCTGGTTCCAGGGTGAAGTGGCGGGCAACTACGCCGGGCCATTCAACAGCAACTCGCGCATCCAGAACGTCACGCTGAAAGTCTCGCCACTGGAGAACCTCACCGTCGGCGCGATGTACTTCAACTTCGACACCATCGACCGCAATCTGGGCAACACCGATGGCCACGAAGTCGACCTGTACGCCGAATGGCACGTCAACGACCACCTGACCGTGATGCCACTGGTGGGCATCTACCAACCGGACAAGAGCGCCGAAGACGGTGGTACCCAACTGGGTAACAACGACAAGAACGTTTACGCCCAGGTGGTGTTCGCCACCGGTTTCTGATTTCGGCCATGGGCAGTGGCGTTGTCGTTGCCCACGTGGAAGTTGAATCAGTTGGTGGGGAGCTTTCGTATCTGAGATTTGCAGTGCCTGATACACCGCCTTCGCGAGCAAGCCCGCTCCCACACTGGATTTTTGCCATACACAAATCTTGTGTTCACCGCAGATCCCTGTGGGAGCGGGCTTGCTCGCGAAGAGGCCGGCACATTCAACATCAATGTTGCCTGACACTCCGCCTTCGCGAGCAGGCTCGCTCCCACAGTGTCTAGTGGCTAGCCGGGTCGATCGACCTGATCCAAAGCCCGATTCACCGCCAACTCCCCCAGCATGATCACTTGTGCGATACCCAGCAGGGTGTTGCGGTGCGTGCCTTCCAGGAAACCCGCCAGGTCATTGACCATGACGTTCGCCGAGGCCAGCGATTCGCAGGCGTGGGCCAGCAGGGTTTCGGTGTCGATGTCGGGGTTGATGGTGAACAGTGTGGAGGGTTTGTGCGGGGCGGCCATGATGTGCAGGGCCGGGTTGGGGCAAGCGTCGTTGTCCGGTGGATCAGGGGTAACCTTTGACATGACTTTCTTTTCCGTTGTGATGCAGCCACTCCGTCGCTGCTAAACGAGTGTATGGTCAGCCCACCTCCTGCAACCACGAGCGATGAGCGGTAAAGCATGCTTGCGCTAATGTATCCGGGCTCATGGTTGGCAGTTTTGCCGCCTGGCCCTTGATGAGTAGTCGCTCCTGCCTGTCCTTAAAAGGGTGCCAGCTTCGAGAGCTGCCTCGTTTACCAGGTTTTCATGCAGGGGTTGAGCTGTTTATCGTCATCATCTTGTCGTCGCAAAAGCCGGTAGGGAATTTCGATCAAGCCATGGGTTGTGCGTTGTAGCTGACTCCGCGAGCTAAAACAGCCCATACGATCCTTGCCAATTTATTGGCCAAAGCGCAGGCGACTTTATTCGGGTGCTTTCGTATCAGCAGGTCTCTGCACCAAGTCCCCAAAGCATCCGTACGTTTATCTATGTGCACAAGAACTGCACGCGAGCCTTGAATCATAAGCTTTCGAAGGTATTTATCACCGCGCTTGCTGATGTTCAAAAGGACGGTTTGGTCGCCTGTTGAATACTGCCTCGGCACCAGTCCCAGCGAAGCGGCGAAGTCTCGCGACGAGTGAAAATTGGAAGCGTCGCCGACGTCGGCCAGCAGCGCGCTAGCGATGATAGGGCCGATGCCGGGGATGCTCATCAGGCGTGTTCCCGCATCATCAGCGTCCACTTGCTCTTTGATACTCCGGTCAATCGCCTTAATCTCGTCGTTGAGCCGTTTCATCTCTTCCAGTAGATGTTCAATAAAGGACTTCAGCTGTTGCGGTAACTCTGCGGCCGGGTCGTCCAGAATTTGGTGAACCTGATTCATAGCCGCTTTTGTTGCAGGCAATGCGATCCCGAACTCAAGCAAGAACCCGTGAATGCGATTTATCGTTTGAGTCCGATGGCCTACCAACGCCTCCCGAAGACGGTGCTGGGTCGATAGCACTTGCTGTTCCACGGTTTTGATGGCGACGTAACGTGTTTTAGGACGGGATGCGGCTTCGCAGATTGCCTCAGCGTCGATGTAGTCGTTTTTGTTGCCGGTGACGTAGGGTTTTACATGCTGCGGCGCGATCAATTTCACTTGATGACCGAAGGACAAGAGCTTCCTGGCAAGCCAGTGTGAACCGCCACAAGACTCCATCGCTATGGTGCAGGGCTTCAGCCTTGCGGCAAACTCAAGCAAGCGGCTGCGATTGAATTTCTTGCGCAGTACTTCCTTGCCTTTGGCGTCGTGCCCTATGAGATGAAAAGTGCTTTTTCCAATATCCAGGCCAAGCAAGTCCAAGATGTCCATGAGAGGTCTCCGCAAGTCAGTGAGAACCCCGGTAAGTTTAGATTTACCGATGCTCCCGTACTGGGCTGACCATCTCATTAGGGTGGTGGCCATACGCAGGTTGGTAGACCGGGATGCAAGGAGACCGGCGCGCCCGAAAGCGCCCTGTGCATGGCCACCATAAAGCAGAGTAGAAAAACGCTGCAGATGATGACGCTTTGCACCTCACATAGCCGGGCTACCAAACCCGATCACTGTTATTTTTCAGCGACCGGCAAACGATAAAACCCAGCCCCAAGGCGCACAAGCCGGCGGATTCTGGCGTACGTGTAGGCAACGACGCAAGGCGTTGTAGCTTTCATGAAGTAACGCCTACATCGCTTAAACAGGCACGTTTAAACAGTGACTCTTCTAATCACCTGACAACAAACCTGAAGTTCGAGGCTGCTCCTATCCCCCAAGGGATATATACACCGCAAAACCCCGATTGCTAGTTTGGCCCCCGACGCACTGATTCATCACTGCAAGGGAGCCCGCCTCGTGAACAACACCCCGCCAAGCGATATCGAATTCTGCAATGTGGTCAAACGCTATGGCGAGGTGCAGGCCGTCAGCGGTCTGGATTTCGCGGTGCGGCGTGGCTCGTTTCATTCCTTTCTCGGCGGCTCGGGCTGTGGCAAGACCACCACCCTGCGCATGATCGCCGGCTTCGAACAGCCCACCAGCGGCGAGGTTCGTCTGGCTGGCAAAAGCGTGGCCGGCGTGCCAGCGTTCGAGCGTCCGGTGAACATGGTGTTCCAGCATTACGCGCTGTTCCCGCATCTGACCGTGGCGCAGAACATTGCCTACGGCCTGCGTTATCGCACGCCGCGCCCGGACAAAAAACAGCAACTGCGCATGGCCGATGAGGCGCTGGAGATGGTGCGCCTGAACGGCTTTGGCCAGCGCAAGCCGAGTGAATTGTCCGGCGGCCAGCAACAGCGTGTCGCCCTCGCCCGCGCCTTGGTCAACAAGCCGACAGTGTTGCTGCTCGACGAGCCGCTGGCCGCGCTGGACCGCAAGCTGCGCAAGGAGATGCAATCGGAACTGCTGCGTTTGCAGCGTGAGGTCGGCATCACTTTCGTGCTGGTCACCCACGACCAGGAAGAAGCCTTGTCGATGAGCGACAGCATCAGCGTGATGCACAACGGTTCGATCATCCAGACCGCCACCCCGGAACAACTCTACGAAGCCCCGGCCAGTCGCTACGTGGCTGACTTTATCGGCGAGTCCAACCTGTTCGACGGCACCGTGCGCCAGCTCAACGGCAACTCGGTGGTGCTGCGTACCGAGCAAGGACTGGAGCTTACCAGCCCCCTCACCCCCACCGGCAAAGGCCTGAGCGCCAATGCCGCCGGCTGCATCGCCGTGCGCCCGGAGTTGATCAGCATCGCCAGCGCCAACGCCGAAATGACCCGCGAAGTGAAGCTGCCGGGTTGCGTTGAAGACCGCATCTATCTGGGCAATTCCACCGAGTACCGCGTGCGCACCCAGGCCTTCGGCGTGGTCTGCGTGCGGGTTCCGCGCCAGCAGGACCACGGCGCCAATGCATTCGAACACGGCGCGCCAGTGCGCGTCGGCTGGGATCACGCCAATGGCCTGGCCATGGCGTTGTAAATCATCGATTCGTTTCATCAACCGGATGTGGAGCGTGCTATGGACCAGAAGACTTTTATAAAAACCCTGCGCAGCTGGCAGAACGGCTCGATCAGTCGCCGCGAGTTCCTTGGCCGCACGGGCCTGGGGATCGCCGCCGCCGTGGTCGCCACCAACATGCCCGGCCTGCTGACCTCCACCGCCGAGGCCGCCGAGCAAACCAAACTCGGTGATCGCCTGTCGCTGGCGACCTGGCCGAACTACCACAGCCAGGAAAACCTCGACGCCTTCGGCAAGACCACCGGCGCCCGGGTGTCGATGAGCGTATTCGGTTCCAACGAGGAAATGCTCGCCAAATTGCAGGCCGGCGGCAGTGGCTGGGACGTGCTGGTGCCGACCAACTACACCATCAGCACCTACGTCGGCCTGGGGCTGATCGAGCCGCTGGACCTGTCGCGCATTCCCAACTTCGATGCCTCGGCGTTCCAACAGAAGTTCATGGCCCAGGGCACAGTGGACGGCAAGGTCTACGCGGTGCCGAAGAACTGGGGCACCACCGGCATGCTCTACGACACCGGCAAGCTGAAAAACGGCCCCACCAGCTGGAAGGAATTCTGGGCCGCCGCCCAGGGCCCGGCCAGTGGTCGCACGATCGTTCACGACTACCAGTTGACCGCCATCGGCAACGCGCTGAAAAGCTTCGGCTACAGCTTCAACTCCCTGGACCCGAAAGAACTCGCCGACGCGGAAAAGCTGCTGATCGAGGTCAAGCCGCACCTGTTCGCGATCAACTCCGACATCCAGCCGTCGATGCGCAGCGGCGATGCCTGGCTGGCGATGTCGTGGACCGGCGACGCCTCGCAACTGCACCGCGACAACGCGCAAATGCAGTTCGAACTGGGCAAGGAAGGTGGCGAACTGTGGAGCGACTTCTTCGCGATTCCCAAAAGCTCGGAGCACAAGGACGCCGCCTACGCCTTCATCAACTACCTGCTCGACCCGCAGCACAACAAGCTCGAAGTGCTGAGCCACGGCTACCCGAGCGGCGACAAGCGTGTCGACGCGCTGCTGCCGGTGGCGATGCTCGACGATCCGATCATGTACCCGGCCGCCGAGGCCCTGAGCCCGCTGGAGTTCGGTGCCGCCGCGACGCTGACCAGCCCGGCCCGCGCCGAGCTGATGGCGCGTTTCAAGTCCGCCTGATCGCCTGACCATGGCCAATGAGGAGTCACCCATGAATGCCGCCGCCCACCCGCAAACGGTGCAGCCGGGCCATGCCCTGTCGGTCGAGGTTCGCCAACGGCGCAGCATCGGCCGGCGCATCACCCTGCTGATGCTCTTGCCTTCGACCCTGTGGTTCCTGCTGCTGTTGTTGATGCCGCTGGTGATCATCCTGGTCTTCAGTTTCGGCGAGCGCAGCGCCGTGGGCGGTTACGCCGGTGGCTTCACCCTGGCCAACTACCTGAACCTCGGTTCTCGCGGCGCGGCGTTCAGCAATACGCTGATGCTCGCGCCGCTGGGCACCCTGGTGTGCCTGGTGGCGGCTTATCCATTGGCGTACTTCCTCGCGGTCAAGGTCACAAGGAACCGCTCGCTGTTGCTGACCCTGGTGATCGTGCCGTTCTGGACCAGCTTCCTGATCCGCACCTACGCGTGGATTTTCATCCTCAGCGGCAAGGGCATTCCGGCGCTGCTGGCCAGCCTGGGGCTTGAGGATGTGCGGCTGATCAACACGCCGTGGGCGGTGCTGATCGGCATCGTCTACGGCTACCTGCCGCTGATGGTGTTCCCGATCTACGTCAGCCTGGAAAAACTCGACAAGCGCCTGCTCGAAGCCTCGGCGGACCTCGGCGCCAGTGCCTTCGAAAGCTTCCGCCGGATCACCCTGCCGCTGTCTGCGCCGGGGATCATCACCGGAGTGATGCTGGTGTTCATCCTGTTGATGGGCGAGTTCCTGATCCCGGCCATTCTCGGCGGCGGCAAGGTGTTCTTTGTCGGCAACGCGCTGGTCGACCTGTTCCTGCAATCGCGCAACTGGCCGTTCGGCAGTGCGCTGGCCATGACGCTGGTGGCGATGATGCTGCTGATCATCGGCGTGTACTTGAAACTGGTGGCGCGCTACGGCGGCCGCCCTGCCGACGGAGGCCTGTGACATGTGGCTGCGCAGCTATTCGACCTCGCTGTACCTGTTTCTCTACGCGCCGATTGCCTTGATCGTTCTGTTCAGCTTCAACGCCGGGCGCAGTGGCCTGGCCTTCCAGTGCTGCTCGGTGCAATGGTTCGGCACCGCCTTCGGCAACCCGTTCATCATGGAAGCCCTGGGCAACAGCGCGCTGATCGCCTTCAGTTCAGCGGTGATTGCCACGCTGTTCGGCACCCTGGCGGTGTTCGGCTTGCAGCGCTGCGGCGCCAAGGTGCGCCTGCTGTTCGATGCCCTGACCTACTGCGCGATCATCGTGCCGGGCATCGTCATCGGCATCTCGACGCTGATTGCCTTCATCAGCCTGTTCGACCTGATCAACCCGCTGCTGGCGAGCTGGTTGCCGACGGTGCCGAAGTTGAACATGGGGTTCTTCACGGTGATCGCCGCGCATTCGTTGTTCACCATGGCCCTGGTGATGGTGATCGTGCGCAGCCGCGTCGACTCGCTGGACAACGCCTTGCTGGAAGCCTCGGCGGACCTGTACGCGCCACCGATGGACACCTTCTGGCGGGTGACCTTGCCGCAGATCAGCCCGGCGATCATGGCCGGATTCCTGTTGGCGTTCACCTTCAGCTTCGACGATTTCATCATCGCGTTCTTCGTCGCCGGTTCCGAAACGACGTTGCCGATCTACATCTTTTCCTCCATCCGCCGCGGCGTGACACCGGAGATCAACGCGATTTCCACGGTGATCATCTGTGTGTCGCTGGCCCTGCTGTTCACTTCCCGCCATCTGCAAAACCGCCGCACCGGCGTCCAGGAGTCGCACCATGCGTGATCAGCTCTACATCAACGGCGAATGGGTCAGTCCGGACCTGGGCGGCTATCTGGACGTGATCGATCCGGCCACCGAGCAAGTCTTCCACCGGGTCGCGGCAGGCACTGAAGAGGATGTCGACCATGCCGTGCGCGCGGCCCGTCGCGCCTTCGACAATGGCTGGGGTCAAACCAGCGGCGCTGAACGTGCACAGTGGCTGGAGGCGCTGGCCGATGAACTGGAAAGTGGCCAGCAGGCGCTGGCGGAACTGGAAGTGCGCGACAACGGCAAGCCCTTGCCCGAAGCGCAGTGGGACATTGGTGATGCCATCGGTTGCTTTCGTTACTACGCCGGTTTGGCCCGCGAACTGGATCAGCAACAGGACCAACCGCTGGCCTTGCCGGATGAGCGCTTTCGCTGCCGCATCCGCCACGAGCCGATTGGCGTGGCCGGGCAGATCATCCCCTGGAACTACCCGCTGCTGATGGCCGCGTGGAAGGTCGCGCCAGCCTTGGCTGCCGGGGCCACCGTGGTGTTGAAACCGTCCGAACTGACACCACTGACCGCCCTGGAACTGGCCGCCGCCGCCGACCGCATCGGCTTGCCCGCCGGGGTGTTGAACCTGGTCACCGGCCTCGGCGCCGACGCCGGCAGCCCGCTCACCGAGCATCCGGGGGTAGACAAACTGGCCTTCACCGGCAGCGTACCCACCGGGGCGAAAATCATGTCGGCGGCGGCGCGGGACATCAAGAACATCAGTCTGGAACTGGGGGGCAAGTCGGCCTTTATCGTGTTCGATGATGCCGATGTCGACGCCGCCGTGGAGTGGATTCTGTTCGGGATTTTCTGGAACCAGGGCCAGGTGTGCAGCGCCACGTCACGCCTGCTGGTGCAGGAAAGCATCGCCCCGCGCCTGATCGAACGCCTGGTGGAGGAAACCCGCAAGATCAGCATCGGCCCCGGCATGCAGCCCGGCGTGCTGCTCGGGCCGTTGGTCAGCCAGGGCCAGTATGACAAGGTGCTCGGTTTCATCGACCAGGGCCTGGCCAGCGGCGCCCGTTTGCTCACCGGCGGACGGCGACCGGCGCATCTGGCCGAAGGGTATTTCATCGAGCCGGCGATCTTCGACGAACCGGGGCATAGCAGCATTCTGTGGCGCGAAGAAGTGTTCGGCCCGGTGCTGTGCATCAAGCGTTTCAAGACCGAAGAGCAAGCGCTGCAAATGGCCAACGCCAGCCGCTTCGGCCTGGCCGCCGCCGTGATGAGCGCCGACTTGCAACGCACCGCCCGGGTCGCCAACCAGCTGCGCGCCGGGATCGTCTGGGTCAACTGCTCGCAACCGACCTTCGTCGAAGCACCCTGGGGCGGGATGAAACACAGCGGAATCGGCCGGGAACTGGGGCAATGGGGGCTGCACAATTATCTTGAGGTCAAGCAGGTAACCGAGTACGTCAGCGACCAGCCGTGGGGGTGGTACTTGAAGTAAGCAGGTCAACTGTGGCCAGCCGTGGGATTGGTGGTCACTGAAGATCAAAATTGTGGGAGCGAGCTTGCTCGCGATAGCGGTGGGTCAGGCAATATCTCTGTTGGGTGTGCAGGCCTCTTCGCGAGCAGGCTCGCTCCCACAGGGGTTGTGGCCAGCCGTGGGATTAGTGGTCACTGAAGATCAAAATTGTGGGAGCGGGCTTGCTCGCGATAGCGCTGGGTCAGCCAACATCTCTGTTGGATGTGCCGGCCTCTTCGCGGGCAAGCCCGCTCCCACAGGGATTGTGGCTGGCCGCGGGATTGGCGTTCACTGAAGATCAAAATTGTGGGAGCGAGCCTGCTCGCGAAAGCGCTGGGTCAGGCAATATCTCTGTTGGATGTGCCGGCCTCTTCGCGAGCAGGCTCGCTCCCACAGGGGTTGTGGCTGGCGTGGGATTGGTGGTCACTGAAGATCAAAATTGTGGGAGCGAGCTTGCTCGCGATAGCGCTGGGTCAGTCGACATCTCTGTTGGATGTGCCGACCTCTTCGCGGGCAAGCCCGCTCCCACAGGGATTGTGGTCGGCCGTGGGATTGGCGTTCACTGAAGATCAAACTGTGGGAGCAGGCTTGTGACAACGGGTTATCAACGCGTAACTTGAATGACCCGTCCTTCAAGACACGCCGGAGTTGATCCATGCGCATCGCCTTGCTGTCCGACATGCACCTGTCCGTCAACGCGATCCCTTTTCCCGCCGTGGAGGCCGATATCGTCGTGCTCGCCGGGGACATCGCCCGGCCGGCCAAGGCCATCGAGTGGGCCAGAGCCTGCCCGGTTCCACTGCTGTACGTGGCGGGCAATCACGAGTTCTATGGCAGTGACCTGGTCTCCACCTACGAGCAACTCAACAGCCTGGCGCAAGGCACGCAGATCCATGTTCTGGAACGCTCGGAGTACGTCCACGACGGCGTGCGTTTTCTCGGCTGCACGCTGTGGTCTGACTATCGCTTGCTCGACAGCCCGGAGGATCGGGCGCTGGGCATCGATCTGGCGACCCAACTGATCCGTGACTTCAGCCACATCAGAATCGCCCCCGACTTTCCTGACCTGTTCACACCGGCCATTTCCCAGCTGGTGTTTCTGCAGACAGTCGCCTGGCTGGAAGACTGCTTCACCCGCGACAGCAGCACGCCCACGGTCGTGGTCTCCCATTTCGCCCCGACAAAGTCGAGCATCAGCCCGACCTTTGCCGGTTCGCCGATCAACTCAAGCTTTGTCTCGGACCTGGAAGCGCGGATCAAGGACTGGCAGCCGGCACTGTGGCTGCATGGCCATACCCATGGCAGCTTTGACTATCGAGTAGGTAACACCCGCGTGGTCTGCAACCCCCGGGGCTATGCCAAAAATGGCATCAATGAAAATCCCGATTTCGATGAGGCGCTCGTGATCGATCTGTAGATGTGAAGTCGCGCTGAAATCAAAAGTCCCCAGGCTCGCGCCCGATGGAACGCCGGCAACCCGCTACACTTTCCTCGCTCCGCCGCGGCACCAAAGCGGCCAAGACCCCTGACTTCTGATCTGGAGGTATCCCATGAGCGACAGTAGCGAACTCACCACTTTTACCGGCTGGGCCGCCACCGCAGCGGGCGCGCCACTGGAATGCTACAGCTACGATCCCGGTCCGTTGGGTAGCGATGAGGTGGAAGTCGCCGTGGAATATTGCGGCGTGTGCCACTCCGACCAGTCGCTGATCGACAACGATTGGGGCATCAGCCGCTACCCGTTCATTCCCGGCCACGAGGTGGTCGGCCGTATCGTGCGCCTGGGCGACCAGGTTCGAGGTCTGGAAATGGGGCAACAGGTGGGCATCGGTTGGTACAAGGGCAGTTGCATGCATTGCACCTCGTGCATCGAAGGCTCCCATAACCTGTGCCGCACCGTGCAACCGACCATCATCGGCAGCAACGGCGGCTTTGCCGACCGCATTCGTTCGCACTGGGCCTGGGCCCTGCCGATCCCCGTCGGGCTCGATCCGGCGATGGCCGGGCCGTTGTTCTGTGCCGGTTCGACCGTGTTCAACCCGCTGGTGGAATTCGGCATCAAGCCAACCGACCGGGTCGGCGTGGTGGGCATCGGCGGTCTCGGTCACCTGGCGCTGCGTTTCCTCAACGCCTGGGGCTGCGAAGTCACTGCGTTCACCTCATCGCTGAGCAAGCAGGATGAAGCCAGGCGCCTGGGCGCGCACAAGGTGGTCGCCTCGACCGATACCGATGCGCTCAATGCCATTGCCGGCACCCTGGATTTTCTCCTGGTCACCGCCAACGCCAACCTCGACTGGAGCGCCATGCTCGCCACCCTGCGCGGCAAGGGTCGCCTGCACTTTGTCGGCGTCGTGCCTGATGCCATACCCATGCACGTGTTCGAGTTGATTCCCCAGCAAAAGACCATGTCCGCCTCACCGGTCGGCTCGCCCGCCAACACCGCGACCATGCTGGAGTTCTGCGCACGCCACCAGATTGTGCCGCAGGTCGAGATGTTTCCCATGAGCCGGATCAACGAGGCCATCGATCATTTGCGCAGTGGCAAGGCGCGCTACCGCGTGGTGCTGGACGCCAGTCAGTGACTGGCGATGAGCGAAGAAAAAGGGCCGCTTGTTCAAGCGGCCCGTTTTTTGCCCTCAGGGATTAGCCACTTGCAGCGGCGGCGCTGGCATGTGCGGGTCATTCCAAGTGAACCGATAGGCTTTGCCGGCCTCTTGCGGCAGGCATTTACCGTTGTCGGCATCCGCGCCCACGATCGACCAGTTCGCCCGGGAGTTTTCCCCCAGCTCACGGGCCGCTTCGGGTTTGAAGCATTGGCTCAGTACGTCATCCGGCACCAAAGCGTAGGCCTTGGGGTGTTCGCGCAAGTAAAGCGCGGCCTTTTCGATGGTCGAATTGTCCATGCCGAAATGAACGATCGGCTGCCGGGCGAACAACCAGTGCCCCTCCTCCCAGTTGACCAGCACCAGATCGGCGCCCTGGGTCATGGTCGCAGCCTGGGTCATGAGCACCTGATCGATGTTGGTGCCGTCCTTGAGCGGTTCGATGAAACCACGGGCGAACCACAACGCGAACCAGGTCGCCACCAGTGCCGGGAACACCCGACGCAAACGCGGGCGCTGTTTGAACCAGCGCTTGAGCAGCCAAGGGATCAACGGCGCGCCGACCAGCACCAGCCCGGGCAGTGCCGGGTAGATGTACAACTTGCGCTTGCCCGTGCTGATGCAGAAAAACAGCACCACCAGCAGCACCCAACCGAGCAATACCAACACCCGGCCGTCGCGTTTTTGCAACTGACGGCGCCAGGCCGGCATCAGCCATGGCAGTACCAACACCAGTGGCAGCCAATACTGCGGAATCACCTTGGTGAAGAAATACCAGAACGGTTCGCGGTGATGCCACGCGGCGGCATAGCGGCCCGCGGTCTGGCGCAGGAGAATCTCCCGCGCATAGGCCACTTCGTCGGCGTTGCCATTGAAGATGATGGACAAGGCCAGGGGCAGCAGCCAGATCGCAATCGCCGCGAGCATCAGTGCAAACCCGAGCAACCACTTGCGCGCCTCGCCGGGCATCGCCACCACGCCGGGCCAGCCTTTGCGCACCCCATAGGCGTATGGGATCAGCAACAGCGCCGGCAGGAAACCCACGCCTTTGGTGATCACGCCAATGCCCATGGCCGCACAGCCCGCGTAGAACCAGCGCCACGTAGGTCCCAGCAGCAGGTGCCTCGCCAGGCCGTACAGGCCCAGGGAGGTGAACAGAATCAGCAAGCTGTCGATCTGGCCGGTGCGCAGGATGCTGAAGGTCTGGTACGTCGCCAGGTACAACAGCGCGGCGTTGCGACCGGTACGTTGAGTCCACAGGCGACGGCCCAGGTCATAGACCATCGCCGTGACCGTCACCGCCGAAAACAGCCCCGGGATATAAAGGGCGATGTTGGGCTTGCCGGTCAGCCAGGTGAAGAACGCCACCGTCCACATGAAAATCGGCGGCTTGTCGCCGTAAATCTCGGCGGCCCGGTGCGGGATCAGCCACGAGCCGTTTTGCAGCATCTCCAGTGCGACACCGAGGAAACGCTCCTCATCCACATTCTGCGCCTGACGCAGGCCCAGTCCCGCGCCGATCAGCAACAAGGCAAGCAGCATCAGGCCCAGGCATTCGACCCTGGGCGACAACGATCTACGCATTGCTATTCCTTTGCGCTTCTGCTTTTGGCAATCAATTGCAGGTTGCGAAAATAGACGATGGAGCCAAACGCCTGCCCGACGATGAACACCGGGTCCTGGCGGTAAATGGCGTAGGCGAGCAACAAGGTGCTGCCGACGATGCTCAGGTACCAGAAGTTGGTCGGGATCACGCTGCGTTTCTTGTACTCGCTGTACAACCACTGCAAGACAAACCGCCCGGTAAAAGCAGCCTGCCCGGCAAAGCCCACCAGCAGCCACAGGGTTTCACGGGTCAGCATCATCCTTCGAGCTCCTGAGCGTGGGTGTTCAGGCGCGTGCGTTTGATCAGCCACCAGACACCGATCAGGTCAAGAATGCCGACCAGTGCGCGGTCGAGGTTGCCGTATTTCGACACCCCGGCCGTGCGCGGCCGGTGGTTGACCGGGTGCACGATCATGCGCCCGTTATGGCGCTGGATCAGCGCCGGAATGTAGCGATGCATGTGGTCGAAGTACGGCAGGCGCAGGAACGCCGCGCGCTCGATCAGCTTCAGGCCGCAACCGGTGTCCGGGGTGGCGTCCTTGAGCAGGCGGCGGCGCAGGTTGTTGGCGAACCGCGAGGCGTAGCGTTTGCTCGCGGTGTCGCGACGATTGACCCGGTGCCCGGCCACCAGTTGCACGTCGACCTTGCCCGGTTCGCCGCGCACCAGCGCGAGCATGCCGGGAATGTCCGCCGGGTCGTTCTGGCCGTCGCCATCGAGGGTCGCCAGCCACTGCCCGCGAGCCTCTCGGGCCGCGTGGTACAGCGAGGTGCTCTGCCCCAGCGACCGCTCGTGATGCAGGATGCGCAAGGTGTTCAAGCCGCTTTGGCGAATCTGCCGCAGTTCATGCAGGGTCGCGTCGGTGCTGCCATCGTCGACCACGATGATTTCGTAAGCCTCATCGGCCAGCGCCACGCGGATTTCTTCAAGCAATGGCTTGAGGTTGTTCGCTTCGTTCTTGGCGGGAATCAGTACGGATACAAAAATGTCTTGGCTCATGGGGTCTCTCTCGCCCTGTTGGATTTTTCGAGATCAGAGGCGAACGCTTCAAATCCGGTAGAACTGCCGATACCACTTCACAAATTCTCTTACGCCGGTTTCCAGCATCACCTGCGGGCTGAAGCCCACCCACTCGGACAGTGCCGAGACATCGGCCCAGGTCTTGACCACATCTCCGGCCTGCATCGGCAGATAGTTGCGCCGGGCCTGCAGGTCCAGGGCTGATTCCAGGCACTCGACGAAATCCAGCAACGCCACCGGCATGCCGCGACCGATGTTGAACAGCCGGTTGACCCCGGCGGCAGCGCCTTCCGCCACCGGAGGCCTTGGGCGCAGTCGGGCGATCCCTTCGACAATGTCGTCGACATAGGTGAAGTCGCGGGACATCTGCCCCTGGTTGTAAATGTCGATGGGCAGGCCTTTGAGGATGGCGTCGGTGAACTTGAACAGCGCCATGTCCGGGCGACCCCAGGGGCCGTAGACGGTAAAGAAGCGCAGGCCACTGGCTTTCAGGTCATACAGGTGGCAATAACTCTCGGCCAGCAGTTCATTGGCGCGCTTGCTGGCGGCGTACAGCGAAACGGGATGTTCGACAGGGTCCTCGACACTGAACGGCAGCTTGCTGTTGGCGCCGTACACCGAGCTGCTCGAGGCGTAGATCAGATGCTCGGGGCGATGGTGCCGACAGGCTTCCAGCACATTGAGGAAACCCACCAGGTTCGATTGCCCATAGACATCCGGGTTGTCCAGCGAGTAGCGCACCCCGGCCTGGGCGGCCAGGTGCACCACCTCGGTAAAGGCGTGTTCCTGAAACAGGCTGATCAGGGCCGGTTTGTCGACGATGTCCATTTTCCGGAAGCGAAAACCTGGCAGCGTCTCCAGCACCTTGAGGCGTGCGTGCTTGAGTTCCACATCGTAGTAGTCGTTGAGGTTGTCGATACCGACGACCTCCTGACCCTCGCGGCACAAGCGCTGGACCGTATGAAAGCCGATGAAACCGGCCGCACCGGTGACCAGGACGGTCATGGGAAACGCGCCGGCGACTGCGCTGCGATCGACGCGAGGTTACTGAACCGGACACTCGTCAACTTCATGTGTAGTCCCTGCTTATGGCGTCATTCGCGCACGGTTGCGTTATGAAGCTTATAAAACAGGCACATTTCAGTTTGGATAACGCCTCGCGCTACCTAGGAAAAATAAAATATCTGGCCGAAAACACCGCGGCTATCTGGCCGATCCACCATGGGGTTTGTAAAACCGGAACAAGCCGATATCCACGGTCCAGATGTATTCCCTGGCCCAATCCGGCTTGACGGTACGATCATGGAAATACAGGGCACCCTGGGTGCGATCCGGCAGTTCCTTGTTCAGGGCCTTGCGTGCGATTTCCTTGGCCATCGCGTAAGGCACCTCTTCCTGGACCGAATCGGATTTGCCGTCACACCACCAGGAAAACTGGCAGCTCTTGGTCTCCGAACCCTGCTTGACCACTTTGCACACCGTGTCCGGAAAGCCCTCGTGGCCCAGGCGATTCATGACCACATTGGCCACCGCCTCCATGTCGGCGGTGTCATTGCCCTTGGCCTCCCAGTAAATGGACCGGGCCAGGCAGGTGATCGCATCGTCCAGCGGCGCCGCGCCGGCCGGGTCGACGGCCTGGACTTCGGACGGGGTAATGGCTTCGGCCTTGGGCGCCGGTGCAGGGCTTTTATTCTCAGCGGCTTTCTGTTCCAGCACCTCGGCCTTGTTCTCGGCCGCTTGCTGTTTTTGCGCTTGATCCGCAGCGGACACCGGACCGGCAAGCAACGTCAGGGCGAGGCAAGTGGCGATCCAGTCGAGGCGCATGGTCGGTGTCACTCGGTGAGTGGTTCGATTGAGTCTAGTAGTGAAATGATTTCGCCCACCCCACTACACTCTGGATAAATCCGTTGTCTTAGCTGGGCCTACTTCGCGCATCATGGGCGCAATCTGCTCAAGGGGGATTTTCATGGGTTTCATTTCATCCGCAATGCGCTTGGCCGGTGTGTCACTGGGCCTGGTATTCTCCGCCAACGCCGTGGCGGCCGACGAAGCGCAATTGATCGAATCGATCAACGTCTACCGCAGCCAACTGCAGCGCTGCGCCGGCCAGGTTTCATCGGAGCTTCCGCCGCTGTCGGCCGATCCGCGCCTGGTGCTGACCGCCCCGAGCATCGGTAATCTGCAGCAGGCCATGGCCACTGCCGGTTATCCCATGAAAAATGTGCAGGCCATCAGCCTGTCCGGGCCTCGCGATGCCGCCTCGGCGATGAAAGCGATCCAGGAGAGCTTTTGCCAGATCGTCCTCGACCCGCAATTCGTCGATGTCGGCGTCAGCCGCCAGGACCGTGAATGGCGCATCGTGGTCGCACGGCCGCTGTTGAGCGCACGCTTGGGCGACGCGCAGGCCGAAGGCCAGAAGCTGCTGACCGAACTCAACGCAGCACGCACCCGGCCACGTCAGTGCGGCGCGCAATCCTTCGCCGCCGCGCCACCGCTGGCCTGGAACGCCACACTGGCCAGCGCCGCCGAAGGCAACTCGCGCTCCATGGCCAACAACAACTACTTCGATCACAAGGACCGCGATGGCCGCACCCCGGGCGACCGCGCGGAACTGGCCGGCTACAACTTCCAGCAGATCGGCGAAAACATCGCCGCCGGGCAGGACAGCGTACGCAAGGTGGTCGAAGGCTGGCTGACCAGCCCCGGCCACTGCGCCAACCTGATGAACCCACAGTTCCGCGAACTGGGCGCGGCGTATGCGACCGATCCGAAGAGCGATGCGGGGATTTACTGGACGGCGGTGTTTGGGGCTCAGTAAAGACAAGAGTCTGCGCCCTTTAAGAAAACTTTTGCGGCGAGACTGAAGTCCTTGGCGCACAGTGTGTGTCGTGGGCGGACTGTGCAGCCGATGGTGTACATATCCGTTTCTTTGGTAACGGCCACTAACGGTTCCACTTTTACAGCGGGTCACTTTGAAAAGCGGAGCGCCGCCCGGCGCAAAGTAACCAAACGCTTTTGCCCCTGACGTACGGTGCCTCGCCTAGGCTCGGCATACCCTCGCTCTGGTCCTGCTCCGTGGGCCCGCCGCGATCGGCCATCCATGGCCGTACGCGGCTAACCCGGCATCCATGCCGGGTTGCCCACTGCGCAGAACCTGCGCTCGGCCTTCCGACGGGGCAGATCAAGATCAAAAGCCAGAGCTACTTCGTACCTGTAGGAGCGATGCTTGCTCGCGAAAAACGTCTGAACAACGCGATCATTCAGACAGCACGCGTTCTCGTTGACGTCCATCGCGAGCAAGCTTCGCTCCTACAGGGAAACGAGTTCATTTGCGATCAGGTCGGCTGTAAGGCCGCCTCGCTTTTGCTGTTGCGGTGCACGCTCCCTCGTGAGGCCGAGAGGAGGTTCTGCGTAGTGGGCAACCCGGCATGGATGCCGGGTTAGCCGCCGCCGGCCATGGATGGCCGATGGCGGCGGGCCCACGGAGCAGGACCGGAGTGAGGGAATGCCGAGCCTTGGCGAGGCACCGAACGTCAGGGGCAAGAGCCCTTGGTTACTTGGGGCTCTTCCAAGTGACCCGCCGTAAGGGCGGAACCGTTAGTGGCCGTTACCGCAGGAATGGATATTCACCCAATCCAATCCAATCCATACATACGCCTCAAAGTGAACTGGAACCCTTTAATGACTTGTCATCAGTGGCTACTCATCCCGGCCGCATGCATCAACATCCGCAACGCCCCCGCCACCACACCCAAGGCAACCACGCTGCCCAGCCAGATCACCACCAGCCATCCCAGGCGCTTGTACCAGCGCGCGGGTGCCGTTTGATTCGTATCAATGGTAGCCATCGCCAATCCTCACTTTGCCGCGGAACACGTAGTAGCTCCAGACCGTGTACATCAGGATGATCGGCAGGATGAACAGCGCGCCGATCAGGATGAACAACTGGCTGGTCGGTGGTGACGCCGCTGCCCACAGGCTGATCGACGGCGGCACGATGTTCGGCCAGATGCTGAACGCCAGGCCGATGTAACCGAGAAACACCAGCATCAGGGTGAAGGCGAACGGCCAATGGGTGTGGCGTTGGCGCAGGGTCTTGAGCAAGCCGAACATCGCCAGCAAGGCCAGCACCGCCAGGCCACCGAACACCGCCAGGTGCGCATGGGCAAACCAGCGTGTGGCGATCTCCGGATGCAGGATGGGCGTCCACACGCAGATCACGCCGATCACCGCCAACAGCAGCCAGGCCAGGGGCCGGGTGAACAGGCGCATCCGCGATTCGAGCATGCCTTCGGTCTTGACCAGCAACCAGGTGCTGCCGAGCAGCGCATAAGCGACGATCAGACCGACTCCGCAGAACAGCGGAAACGGTGCCAGCCAGTCCAGCGGACCACCGGCGAACTGGCGGTCGACCACCGGGATGCCGGCGATGTAGGCACCGATCACCACGCCCTGGGAGAAGGTCGCCAGCAGCGAACCGCCGATGAACGCCATGTCCCAGATGTGACGTTTTTCAGGGCTGGCTTTGAAGCGAAACTCGAACGCCACACCGCGAAAGATCAACCCACACAACATCAGGATCAGCGGTAGGTACAACGCTTCCAGAATCACCGAATAGGCCAGCGGGAACGCGCCATATAGCGCCGCGCCGCCCAGCACCAGCCAGGTCTCGTTACCGTCCCAGACCGGTGCCACGGTGTTCATCATTACATCGCGTTCCTTCGCATCCGGGATCAGCGGAAACAGTATGCCCAACCCCAGGTCGAAGCCGTCCATGATCACGTACATCATCACGCCGAAGGCGATGATCACGCCCCAGATCAGCGATAAATCGATACCTTGAATACCCATGACTCAACTCCCTTCCTTCAATTGACGCGGGCGTCGGTTTCGAGGATTTCAGCGTCGGCGGACAGCGGCCGGCGCGGTGTGATGACCTGATCGGAATGCCCGTCGACGGCATGCCCATGATGCGGCTGCGGCCCTTTGCCGACCAGTTTCATCATGTAGCCGATGCCCACCGTGAACACCGAGAAATAGATCACCACGAACAGCGCCAGCGAGATGCTCAACTGCGCGACACTGTGGTTCGACGCGGCATCGGCGGTGCGCTGCAGGCCGTACACCACCCACGGCTGGCGCCCGACTTCGGTGGTGATCCACCCGGCCAGCATGGCGATCAGGCCACTTGGCCCCATCCACAACATCAGGCGCAGGAACCAGCGATTGCGGTAGATGGCACCGCTGCGGCGCAGGGCCAGGCCGAGCACGCCGGCCAGCACCATCAACATGCCGAGCCCGGCCATGACGCGGAAACTCCAGAAAACCACCGTCGCATTGGGCCGGTCCTCTTTCGGGAAGCTCTTGAGCGCCGGGATCTGCTTGTCGAGGCTGTGGGTCAGGATCAGGCTGCCCAGGTACGGAATTTCGATGGCATATCTGGTTTTCTCGGCCCGCATGTCGGGGATGCCGAACAGCACCAGCGGCGTGGCTTCGCTGCCGTTGTTTTCCCAGTGCCCCTCAATGGCGGCGATCTTCGCCGGCTGATGTTCCAGGGTGTTCAAGCCGTGGGCGTCACCGACCACGGCCTGGATCGGGCAGACGATCAAGGCCATCCACAACGCCATCGACAGCATCTTGCGCACTTGCCTGGTGTCGTTGCCGCGCAGCAGATGCCACGCCGCCGACGAGCCGACAAAGAACGCCGTGGCCACGAACGCGGCAATCGCCATGTGCGCCAGGCGGTACGGAAACGACGGGTTGAACACGATGGCCAGCCAGTCCAGCGGCATCACTCGACCGTCGACGATCTCGAAGCCCTGGGGCGTTTGCATCCAGCTGTTGGACGCAAGAATCCAGAAGGTCGAAATCAGCGTGCCGATGGCGACCATGACCGTCGAGAAGAAGTGCAGACCGCGTCCTACCCGGTTCCAGCCGAACAACATGACCCCGAGGAAACCGGCCTCGAGGAAGAACGCCGTGAGCACTTCATAGGTCAGCAAGGGCCCGGTGATGCTGCCGGCGAAATCGGAGAAGCGGCTCCAGTTGGTGCCGAACTCGTAGGCCATGACCAGCCCCGAAACCACGCCCATGCCGAAGTTGACGGCGAAGATCTTCGACCAGAAATGGTAGAGATCGCGGTAGGTGTCGTTGTGGGTCTTCAGCCAAAGCCCTTCGAGCACCGCCAGGAAACTGGCCAGCCCGATGGTGATGGCGGGAAAGATGATGTGGAACGAAACCGTGAACGCGAATTGCATGCGCGCCAGGTCCAGTGCCTCCAGGTTAAACATGTCGATATCCTCATCGCGGCTGAAAAACGGCGGCACACGGCCGGGCCACCGTCAGGCCGGGGGGCCTGCAGCCAACACAAGTCGAAAGGGTTACGTGAGCGGCATCGGGCCGCCCCCGGTGCTAGGCGGCGGAAGTCGAAATCAGGTTGCTGGCCTTCGCCTGCTCCAGCCGGATGGCGATGAACTTGGAAGTCGGGGTGAAAGTGCGGTCACCGTAACTTTCCAGCGGCACCAGCGGGTTGGTCTCGGGGTAGTACGCCGCCGCCTGACCGACCGGAATGTCGTAGGCGATCAGGGTAAAACCGCTGACCCGACGCTCGCGTTCGTCGTCCCACAGCGCCACCAGGTCGACCTTCTGCCCCGGTTCGAAACCCAGCCGGCGAATGTCCTGCTCGTTGGCGAACACCACGTCGCGCATGCCGTACACCCCGCGATAACGGTCATCCAGGCCATACAGCGTGGTGTTGTACTGATCGTGGGAGCGCATGGTCTGCAGAATCAGGTGCGGCTTGACCGCCAGATTGCGCACGCCCTCGCTGATCAGGTGCTCCGGCAACACGCTCGGAGTGAATTGGGCTTTGCCGCTGGCGGTTTTCCAGATGCGCTTGGCCGCATCATTCGGCATATGGAAACCGCCCGGATGCAGCAAGCGCCGGTTGAAATCTTCGAAGCCGGGAATGGTGTCGGCAATCATGTTGCGGATGCGGCCGTAGTCGCCGATGGCCCAGTTCCAGTCGATCGGGTACTTGCCCAGGGTCGCGGCGGCGATGCCGGCAATGATCGCAGGCTCGGAGCGCAAGTGTTTCGACTTCGGTTTCAGTTGACCGTGGGAGATGTGGATCATGCTGAAGGTGTCTTCCACGGTGACGCCTTGCGGTCCTTCGGCCTGGATGTCGATGTCGGTGCGGCCCAGGCACGGCAGGATCAGCGCTTCTCGACCGGTGACCAGATGGCTGCGGTTAAGCTTGGTGGCGATGTGCACGGTGAGGTCGCATTTACGCAACGCAGCGTGGGTGCGCGGCGTGTCGGGGGTGGCCTGGGCGAAGTTGCCGCCCAGGGCGATAAACACTTTCGAACGCCCCTGCTCCATCGCGCCGATCGCCATCACGGTGTTGTGACCATGCTCGCGCGGCGGCTTGAAGGAGAAGCGTTTTTCCAGGGCATCGAGCAAATCCGCAGGCGCCAGCTCGTTGATGCCCATGGTGCGGTCGCCCTGCACGTTACTGTGACCACGCACCGGCGACAGCCCCGCGCCGGGACGGCCGACGTTGCCGCGCAGCAGCATCAGGTTGATGACTTCCTGCAGCGTCGGCACCGAGTGCGTGTGCTGGGTCAGGCCCATCGCCCAGCACATGATCACCCGCTTGGACCGGGCATACATGCGGGCGGCGAGTTCGATGTCAGCCAAAGTCATGCCCGACTGCTGCTCGATGTGCTCCCAACGGGTGGCGTCGACTTCGCCCAGGTAAGCACCCATTCCCGAGGTGTGTTCGGCGATGAATCCGTGGTCGAAAACCGGCTCGCCGCCACTGACCTGAGCTTCGCGCTCCCACTGCAGCAGGAACTTGACCATGCCGCGCATGACCGCCATGTCGCCACCCAGTGCCGGGCGGAAGTACGCGGTGTTGGTGGGCTCGGAGCCGTTCAGCAGCATTTCGATCGGGTGCTGTGGATGCTGGAAGCGCTCCAGACCACGCTCCTTGAGCGGGTTGATGCAGATCACCTGTGCGCCGCGCTTGACCGCTTCGCGCAACGGCTCGAGCATCCGCGGGTGGTTGGTGCCGGGGTTCTGGCCGATGACGAAGATCGCGTCGGCATGCTCCAGGTCGTCAAACACCACGGTGCCTTTGCCCACGCCGAGGCTTTCGATCATGCTCACCGCGCTGGCTTCGTGGCACATGTTCGAGCAGTCCGGGAAGTTGTTGGTGCCGTAGGCCCGGACGAACAACTGATAGAGAAAGGCGGCCTCGTTGCTGGCCCGGCCCGAGGTGTAGAACTCGGCCTCATCCGGCGATTCCAGCGCATTGAGGTGCCGGGCGATCGTCGCAAACGCTTCGTCCCAGGTGGTTTCCACGTAGCGGTCGGTGGCCGCGTCATAACGCATCGGGTGGGTCAGGCGGCCCTGATACTCCAGCCAGTAATCGCTCTGCTCGGCCAGCGCCGAGACGCTGTATTTGTTGAAGAAGGCCGGGTCGACCAAACGGCCCGTGGCTTCCCAGTTAACCGCCTTGGCGCCGTTCTCGCAGAACTTGACCATGCCGTTTTCCGGCGACTCGCCCCAGGCGCAACCGGGGCAATCGAACCCGCCGTTCTGGTTGGTCTTGAGCATGGCGCGAATGTTCTTCAGCGCGTTTTCACTGCCCAGCCAGTTTTTGGTAACAGCGATCAGCGCGCCCCAACCAGCGGCGGCACCTTTATAGGGTTTGTATCGGTCGACTTGAGACATGGTACTTCTCCGTGACAATGCACACAGGCTTCGACCTGATTCAGGTCATTGTTCGATTTGCGGAGAAAGCATATGAATGGCGTTTAATTATTGTCTAATCGCTATTTATGACCACATTATCGAAACGCTCTATCATGACTTTTTATCCTTTATTTTCAATGGCTTGAAATCAATTAAAGCTCTTTAAACCACGAAATAAAGCTCATCATAGATCCGTTCGATCACCTGGTCATCAATAGTGATTGGACGCCCGTTGAAGTTGCTCTTAGCCTGCGCTCAACAAGTCCGTCAGTGACGGAAACTTCATACAAAAAAGCGCCAAGCGAGGGTGTCATGTCAGAACGAGTCTTGATCGATGGCTTCTCCCGGCGCGTGGACTATCTGCGAATGTCGGTCACCGACCGCTGCGATTTCCGTTGCGTGTATTGCATGGCCGAGGACATGCAGTTTCTGCCACGCCAGCGGGTGCTGACCCTGGAAGAGATCTATCAACTGGCACAAAGCTTCGTCGCACTGGGCACCCGCAAGATCCGCCTGACCGGGGGCGAGCCGCTGATCCGCCCAGGCGTGGTGCAGTTGTGCGAGAAGATCGCGGCCCTGCCCGGCCTGCGTGAACTGTGCATGACCACCAACGGTTCGCAGCTGGCCAGACTGGCCGAGCCGTTGTTCGAAGCCGGGGTCAAGCGCCTCAACATCAGCCTCGACTGCCTGGACCCGCAACGTTTTCGCGAACTGACCCGCACCGGTGACCTGGCGCAGGTGATCAAGGGCATCGACGCTGCCAACCAGGCCGGATTTCGCAACACCAAGCTCAATTGCGTGGTGATGAAAGGCCGCAACGACCATGAGATCAATGATCTGGTGAGCTTCGCCATCGACCGTAACCTCGACATCTCCTTCATCGAGGAAATGCCGCTGGGCACCATCCACGAGCACAGCCGCGCCGAATCGTTTTTCGCAAGCAGCCAGGTCCGCGAACGCATCGCCGAACGCTACACTTTGATTGATTCCGCCGAGTCGACCCAGGGTCCGTCGCGCTACTGGCGCCTGGCCGAGGCGCCGCAGATTCGCCTGGGGTTCATCTCGCCCCACAGCCACAACTTTTGCGGCACCTGCAATCGGGTGCGGCTGACCGTGGAAGGACGTCTGCTGCTGTGCCTGGGCAATGAGCACTCGGTGGATCTCAAGGCTGTCCTGCGCAGCCACCCCGGACAGCCCGAACGCCTGGAAAAAGCCATTATCGAGGCGATGAAACTCAAGCCTTATCGACACAACTTCGAAGTGAACGACGATGTTCAGGTTGTTCGCTTCATGAACATGACGGGCGGCTGAAACCCATGATCGTAAGACCCAAACCCAACCTGATCGGCGTGCTGACGTCCCTCAAGGGTTCGATTGCCAAACGCATCGCCTGGCGCAGCCTGATGGTGACGCTGCTCGCCTCGGCCATCGTGCTCATCGAAACCTTGCACCCCAGCTACTTTTCCAAAGTCAGCGCCACGCCCTTCACGCTGCTGGGTTTGTCGCTGTCGATCTTCATGAGCTTTCGCAACAACGCCTGCTACGACCGCTGGTATGAAGCGCGCAAGGCCTGGGGCGATGTGATCGTGGAGATCCGCTCGATGATTCGCGAAACCCTGGTGATCAAGGACACGGCTGAACGACACACGATCCTCAGCAACCTTTGCGGCTTCGCCCATGCCCTCAACGCGCGGCTGCGCCAGGAAAACGAAATGGCCGCCAGTGGCGACTGGCTGCACCCGATGCCCAAGGGCAACACCACGGACATCAGCGGGCAGATCCTGATGCAGGTCGGTCAACAGTGCTCGACACTCAACGAGTCCGGGGCGATCAACGACTGGCGCTACACGCTCATGGCCAACCATCTGACCAGCCTGACCCATGCCCAGGCCGTCTGTGAACGGATCAAGAACACCCCGCTACCCTTCCCCTACACCCTGCTGCTGCACCGCACCATCTACCTGTTCTGCATCCTCCTGCCGTTTGCCATGGCCGAACCCCTGGGCTGGCTGACACCGATTTTCACGGCGATTGTCAGCTACACCTTTTTCGGCCTGGATGCGATTGCCGATGAGCTGGAAGACCCCTTCGGCCGCGACGAAAACGACCTGCCCACCGACGCCATCGTGCGCAACATCGAGCGCGATGTGCTGGCTGCCCTGGGCGTGACGGAGTTGCCGCCACAGCTGGAGCCGGTGGATTTTGTGTTGAACTGAGACTCAATAAACGCACAAAACCTGTGGGAGCGGGCTTGCTCGCGAAGGCGTCAGGTCAGTCGACATCTTTATTGGATGTGCCGGCCCCTTCGCGGGCAAGCCCGCTCCCACAGGTATTGTGGCCAGCCGCAGAATTCGCATTCGCTGTAGATCAAAACTGTGGGAGCGAGCTTGCTCGCGATAGCGGTGGGTCTGCCAACATCTCTGTTGAATGTGCCGGCCTCTTCGCGGGCAAGCCCGCTCCCACAAGGATTGTGGCCAGCCGCAGATTTCGCATTCATTGAAGATCAAAACTGTGGGAGCGAGCTTGCTCGCGATATCGGCGGGTCAGGCAATATCTGTGTTGGATGTGCCGGCTTTTCGCGAGCAGGCTCGCTCCTACAGGGGCGGCGTCAGAACAGTTCGCTAAAGGGGATGAACCGCGCCGTATCACCCACTTCCAGGGTGCAGCCTTCCGGCACTTCCACCAGCCCATCGGCCCAGGATGCCCCCAACAAAACGCCTGAGCTCTGGTTCGGATAGAGCACCGCGCGTCCGGCTTCGAGTTTCGCCCGCAGGTACTCGCGGCGGCTTCCGGGTTTGGGCCAGGCAAAGCCGACACTCACCGGAAAGCTCATGGGCTCGACGTCTTCGACGCCCTGAATCCGCAACAGATAAGCCCGGGCCAACAGGCCGAAAGTCACCAACGCCGATGTCGGATTGCCCGGCAGGCCAATCACCGGCACGCGGCCGAAGTGGCCCACGGTCAATGGCTTTCCGGGTTTGATCGAGAGTTTCCACAGCAACGGCTTGCCGCACTCGCGCAGTACCTGGCCGAGGCAGTCGGCCTCGCCGGCGGACACCCCGCCCGTGCTGAGCATCAGGTCTGCCGTGTGTTGCAGCTGTTCGAGCTTGAGCCGCGTCTGGTGTGGCTCGTCGGGGAGAATCCCGGCATCGATGACCTCGCAACCCAACGCATTCAACCAATGGCTCAACAAGGTGCGATTGCTGTTGTAGATGCTGCCGGGCTGGAGTGGCGTGCCCGGTTCGACCAGTTCATCGCCGGTGGACAGCAACGCCACCCGTGGTCGCCGCACGACCTGCACATGGGTGCAGCCCTGCGCCGCCGCGACCGCCAGTTCGAACGGGCCGAGGCGCTTGCCGGCGCGCAGCAGCACATCGCCGGCGCGGTTCTCCTGGCCTTGCGGGCGAATGTTGCTGCCGGCGCTCAGGGGCTGCTTGAAGCGGATCCGTCCGTTATCCAGTACCTCGGTGTTCTCCTGCATCTCCACGCAGTTGGCACCCGGCGGAACCGGGGCGCCGGTGAAGATACGCGCGCAGGTTCCCGGTGCCAGGGCTTCTGGGGCGTGACCGGCAAATACCTGCTGCGACACGGCCAGTGGTTCCCCGCCCCAACCGTCGACATTCAAGGCATAGCCGTCCATGGCGCTGTTCGGCCACGGCGGCAGATCGAGGCTCGCTACCAGGTCACTGGCCAGCACCCGCTGCCTGGCGGCACTCAGCGACACCGCTTCACTGTCTTCAATCCACTGCGCCTCGGCCATTGTCAGTAGCCGGTCGATGGCTTGCTCCACCGACATCAGCGGTGAAGTACTCATCCCCGCGTCCCGCAGGCTTGCACTGGCTTGAGGTGCGGTACGAAATTGCACGGCCGGTGGCGCGCGTCGAGTTGCTCGGCGAGGATGCCTTCCCAGGCGGTGCGGCAGGCGCCCGTTGAGCCCGGCAGGCAGCAGACCAGCGTGCCATTGGCCAGCCCGGCCAGTGCCCGGCTCTGCACCGTCGAGGTGCCGATGTCGAGGATCGAGATCGCCCGGAACAGCTCACCGAAGCCATCGATCTGCTTATCCAGCAAGCAGGCCACAGCCTCGGGTGTGCTGTCGCGACCGGTGAACCCGGTGCCGCCCGTGATCAGCACCACCTGGATGCCATCGTCGGCAATCCAGTTCGCCACCTGCGCGCGGATCTTGTACAGGTCGTCCTTGAGCAGGTTGCGCTCGCTGAGGGTGTGGCCGGCTTCCAGCAAGCGACTGACGAGTAATTGGCCGGAGGTGTCATTGGCATATTCACGGGTATCGCTAACGGTCAGCACGGCAATATTCAGGGGTATAAACAATGCATCCGGTTTGACGCTCATGGAGTTCTCCGGCAGATATAAGTTAAATGACTTCCGGAGACTAATTCGATAAATCAAGCCGTGTCTAATCACTCTAATCAACCAGACTATCGAGCCGATCTATCAATATAAAAAGAGCAGAAACAACATCAACGATAGAGCCCGTCGATAACCCCTTAGATAGTAGTGATTGGACGTACACCAAAGACAATGAGATCGTCCGCACCTCACGATTTCTGCCTCGCCTTGTGTCTTGCACACCTGAGTCAATACTTACCCCTTCAATCCCCCGCCAGCAGGTGCCGTCATGGACATCAAACAACTCAAGTTCCTGATCGCCCTGGAGCAGACCCGCCACTTCGGCCAGGCGGCCGCGCGCTGCCACATCACCCAGCCCACGCTGTCGATGCGCCTGCGCAACCTGGAGGATGAACTGGACCTGGTGCTGGTCACCCGGGGCCAGCGCTTCGAGGGTTTTACCGAGGCCGGCGAACGCGTACTGGCGTGGGCCAGGACCCTGCTGGCCGCCCACGACGGGCTCTTCGCCGAGGCCGCCGCGTGCCGGGGTCAACTCGTCGGCAACCTGCGCCTGGGGCTGGTGCCCCTCAGCAGCTTCAACCCGGTCACCTACATCCAGGGCCTGTCCCGCAGCTTTCCCGAGCTCAAGTACAGCCTGTCGTCCTTGAGTTCCGACCAGATCATCGAGGGCCTTGGCAACAATCAGCTGGACCTGGGCGTGTGCTACCTCGATCACGTCAACCCGAGCTATTTCGAGTTTTTCGAGATCGGCGAGACCCGCGTCGGCCTGCTGTACGACAACCGCCACTTCCATTTCGACGGCACGCAGATGAGCTGGGAGGACGCCGCCGAACTGCCGCTGGGGATGCTCAGCAACGGCATGCACTACCGCAAATCCATCGACCTGAGCTTTCGCAGCCGCGGGCTGGACCCGCAGCCGATCCTCGAAAGCGATTCGACCTACCAGTTGCTGCAGGCGATTCACGAAGGTTTCTGCTGCGCGATCATGCCGCTGGACAGTGGCCTGGAAGAGCCCATCGAACACCTGTCGTTCATCGAATTGCCGGATGCCAGCGTGCTCGCGCCCCTGGGCCTGGTGATGCGCAAGACCGAACCGCGCTCGGCGATTGCCGAGAAGTGTTTCGCCGAAGCACGAACGTTATTCAGCCGGACCCACTGATCAAGTTTCGGTTTTATATAAACCTGAACCGAACATGTTTGCCCGGCTTGATAGACATCACCAATCGGCACATCGGAACAAGCGATTGGACGCTCTGAAAAGTTACCCGTAGCCTGAACTTAATTCAGCGCTTCGAGGTTCTTTTCATGTTGTGCCAAGTTGAACAAGCCAATGTTCGAAGAGACACTAACGCCCCTGCGCCAAAACCGCTGAGTGTGAACTTTCGCTCGTACGACAATGCCGCGTCAGTTTGTCAGGCGACGCCCACCGCCCTGACCGTGCAATGGGCAATCAAACATCGCCTCAACCTGATTCACGTCCCCCACCGCAACGCACCACGCATTTACAGCCCGGCATGATGCCTTCACCTGATCACCGCGCTGGCAAGCGCAGGAACCTCCCATGACAAACATTGCAGATGCATCGCCCGATGGCCTGACCCACCTCGACAGCCAGGGTCGCGCCAACATGGTCGATGTCAGCGAGAAAGCCCCGACGCAGCGTGAAGCCCAGGCCCAGGCCTGGGTGCGCATGCGCCCGGAAACCCTGAAGCTGATTCAAAGCGACGGCCACCCCAAAGGCGATGTATTTGCCGTGGCGCGAATCGCCGGAATCATGGCGGCAAAGAAAACCCATGAGCTGATCCCGCTGTGCCACACCCTGCTGCTCAGTTCGATCCACGTCGAACTCAAGGCCTGCACACCGGACAGCGTGAAAATCCTCGGCACCTGCCGCGTCGAGGGCCAGACCGGGGTCGAGCTCGAAGCCCTCACCGCCGTCAGCGTGGCGGCGTTGACCCTCTACGACATGTGCAAGGCGGTGGACCGCGGCATGGTCATCGACGACATCCGCCTGCTGAGTAAACAAGGTGGCCGCTCCGGTCATTTCAAGTTCGAGGACGCGCAATGATCCTGATCAACTACTTCGCCCGTTACCGCGAGCAGCTCAACCTGGGCGGCGAAAAACTGCCCCTGACCGACAACCTCAAGACCATCGAGGACGTGCGCCGACTGCTGATGGCTCGCGGTGAGCTGTGGGGCACTGTGCTCGGTGAAAACAACCTGATGTGTGCGCTGAACCAGGAGCTGTGCCATCCGGACCGGGTGATCGAGGACTATGACGAGATCGCCTTTTTTCCACCGGTCACCGGAGGGTGAGGCATGACGGTTCGGGTCCAGCGTGAAGTGTTCGACGTCGGCCGGCTGATCGATAGCCTGCAGGCGAACGATCCGGGGGTGGGTGCCGTGGTCAATTTCGTCGGCTACGTGCGCGACATCAATCAGGGTGAGGCGGTCGCCGGGATGTTTCTGGAGCACTACCCGGGCATGACCGAACGCTCGCTGCAGAACATCATCGACAACGCCAGGGCCCGATGGCCACTGAGGTCCGTGGAAATCGTGCACCGGATCGGACCGTTGTCGATCAGCGAGCCGATCGTGTTTGTCGGCGTCAGCAGCCCCCATCGTCAAGCCGCTTTCGAAGCCTGTGCGTTCATCATGGACTACCTGAAAACCGACGCGCCGCTCTGGAAACGCGAAGACGTGGCGTGCGGCGCACGCTGGGTCGATGCCCGTGACAGCGACCGCTCGGCCGTCGAGCGCTGGGCAAATACGCAGAATCAGGCGGCTATGCAACGCGCTCCGGCGTAGCTACAGTCACTGGCTCAACGCTTTCTGCACAAGGAATTTCCGCTTGAGCCCCACGCCCTCCCCGATCACCCAACAGGATGTGCCGCAGCCCCGGTCCATCAGCCTGCGCGAAGCCTTCCTGTTCTGGCTCAAGCTCGGCTTCATCAGTTTCGGTGGGCCGGCCGGACAGATTTCGATCATGCATCAGGAGCTGGTCGAGCGCCGGCGCTGGATTTCCGAGCGGCGTTTTCTGCATGCCCTCAACTACTGCATGTTGCTGCCCGGGCCTGAGGCTCAGCAGTTGGCGACCTACATCGGCTGGCTGATGCACCGGACCTGGGGCGGTGTGATCGCGGGCGTGCTGTTTGTGCTGCCGTCGTTGTTCATCCTGATTGCGCTGTCCTGGGTGTACATCGCCTTTGGCGAAGTGCCCGTGGTCGCCGGACTGTTCTACGGGATCAAGCCCGCGGTCACGGCAATCGTGGTGCAGGCGGCTCACCGGATCGGCTCGCGGGCGCTGAAGAACGGCTGGTTATGGGGTATTGCCGCCGCGTCCTTCGTGGCCATCTTCGTGCTCAACGTGCCGTTTCCGCTGATCGTGCTCGGCGCGGCGGTCATCGGCTTTTTCGGCGGACGCCTGGCACCGGAAAAATTCAGGACCGGTGGCCACAGCGCGGCGAAAAAGTCCTTCGGCCCGGCCGTGATCGACGACGACACCCCAACCCCCGGACACGCCCGCTTCAGTGGCTGGAAACTGGCGCGCCTGGCCATTATCGGTGCGATCTTGTGGACGTTGCCCATGGCCATGCTCACCGCACTGTTCGGCTGGGAAGGCACGCTGACCCAGATGGCCTGGTTCTTCACCAAGGCCGCGCTGCTGACATTCGGCGGTGCCTACGCGGTGCTGCCGTATGTCTACCAGGGCGCGGTCGGTCACTACGGATGGCTGACGCCGACGCAGATGATCGACGGCCTGGGGCTCGGTGAAACCACGCCAGGTCCGTTGATCATGGTCGTCGCCTTCGTCGGGTTCATCGGCGCCTACGTGCTTCAAGTCTTCGGGCCGGATCAAGCGTTTGTCGCCGGTGCCCTGGCCGCCACGCTGGTGACCTGGTTCACCTTCCTGCCTTCGTTCCTGTTCATCCTCGCCGGCGGGCCGCTGGTGGAATCGACGCACAATGAACTGAAGTTCACCGCGCCGCTGACGGCCATTACGGCCGCCGTGGTGGGCGTGATTCTCAATCTGGCGTGTTTCTTTGGCTACCACGTACTTTGGCCCAAAGGCTTCGAAGGAGCACTGGACTGGCCTTCGCTGCTGATCGCGATGGTGGCGGGCGTTGCATTGCTTCGTTTCAAGCGCGGAGTGATCGAGGTTTTGATCGGCTGCGGGTTGATCGGCCTTGTCGTGCACCTGATGTTCTGAATCAAACATTTACACGCGGCCCAATCCTCCCTAGTATCCAGCCATCCCCGGATGGCTTGTTCCACTCGCCACCGACGATTTCCGCCGCCGGAAACCTGCGCCATGCGTACCTTGCCGTCAGAACAGCACCTGCTGAACATTTCGATCCAGGCCACCTCGCTGCTGGCCGCGGACGGCATTGCATGAAGCGCATCGTCAACCTGCCCATGGCCCTGCGCCGCTCCAAATTGCGTCACTCCGCACGTCCGCCGGATAGCGCCCTGCTCGCCTGATCGGCGAGCCCCCTCCTTCGCTATCCCGGTCCGCGTGAAGCTCAGCCATACACAGAACCTGTGGGAGCGGGCTTGCTCGCGAAAGCGGTGTGTCATTCAGCACTGATGTCGGCTGAAAGTACGCCTTCGCGAGCAAGCCCGCTCCCACAAGAACTGCGCTTGCGTGACCGGCATTGGTTTCTCCCAATTCTGCCTGGACACCGACATGACTCAACGTTGCAATTCCTACTACACCGCCACCCTCAACCAGGACACCGATTACCCGACGCTGCAAGGCCGGCACCGGGTTGACGTGGTGATCATCGGCGGTGGTTTCACCGGCGTGGCCACCGCCGTCGAGCTGGCGGAAAAAGGCCTGAAGGTCGCCATCGTCGAAAGCCACAAGATCGGCTGGGGCGCCACCGGGCGCAACGGCGGCCAGGTCACCGGCAGCCTGTCGGGCGACGAGGCGATGCGCAAACAGATGCGCCGCACCATCGGTGATGACGTCGACGATTTCATCTGGAACCTGCGCTGGCGCGGGCACCAGATCATCCAGCAGCGCGTGGAAAAGTACGGCATCGCCTGCGACCTCAAGCACGGCCACCTGCACGCGGCGTACAAACCCGCGCACATGGTCGGCTTGCGCAAGGATTACGAAGAGGCGGTACACCGTGGCATGGGCGACGAGGTCAGCCTGCTCGACCGCAGCCAGGTGCGCGACCTGCTGCAAAGCGAGCTCTACCACGGCGCGATCAAGAACACCCGCAACATGCACCTGCACCCGTTGAACCTGTGCATCGGTGAAGCACGGGCAGCCGAGAGCCTGGGTGCATTGATCTTCGAGAACAGCGAAGTGCTGGGGATCATTCACGGCGACACGCCTGGAGTACGCACCGCCCACGGGCAGATCGACGCCAACCAGGTACTGCTGGCCGGCGACGTCTACCACAAACTGGAACCGGGCAAGCTCAAGGGCAAGATTTTCCCGGCCATGGGCGGCATTGTCACCACCGCGCCCCTGGGCGATCTGGCCAGACAGATCAACCCCGAAGACCTGGCGGTCTACGACTGCCGTTTCGTGCTCGACTACTACCGCCTCACCGCTGACGGTCGCCTGTTGTTCGGTGGTGGCGCCAACTACAGCGGCAAGGATTCGCGCGACATCGCCGCCGAGCTGCGGCCGTGCATCGAACAGACCTTCCCGGCGCTCAAAGGCGTGGCCATCGACTACCAGTGGAGCTGCGCGATGGGCATCGTGATCAACCGCATCCCGCAACTGGGCAAGCTATCGGACAACGTCTGGTATTGCCAGGGTTACTCCGGCCACGGCATCGCCACCACCCACATCATGGGTGAAATCATGGGTCGCGCGATCACAGGACAAATGCAGCAGTTCGACACCTTCGCCGCCTGCCAGCACATCCGCGTGCCCATGGGCGACCTGCTGGGCAACCCGATGCTGGCCGCCGGCATGTGGTACTACCAGATGCTTGAGCGATTGCGCTGAGCCATTGGTTGCACATCCAGCATTGATGTTGTTTGTGCCGCCCTCTTCGCGGGCAAGCCCGCTCCCACAAGGTTTGTTTGCCGGCCTCGATATTTATGGTCGACATCAATCCCTGTGGGAGCGGGCTTGCTCGCGATGACGGTGTGTCATTCAGCAGCGATGTCGGCTGAAAGTACGCCATCGCGAGCAAGCTCGCTCCCACAGAGCCCCACTCAAGCCTGCACCACCTCAATCCCCAGCGCCCGATAGTCCTCGACATTGCCGGACGCCACATGCCGTTCGGTGATCAGCGTGTGCACGCGGCTACAAGGCGCGACGACAAAGGGTTCCACCGCACCGAGCTTGTCCGCCGTTGTGACGGCAATCACGTGGGAGGCACAGTCGAGCATCGCCTGTTTCACCGGCACCTCATCGAAATGCAGTGAGCTCAAGCCCACCTGCGGATGAATCGCGCAGACCCCGGTAAACAGCAGATCGGCCTTGATCCCCGCCAGCAGCCGCAAGGTTTCGTGACCGCTGGCCGACATCGTCGCCGGGTTGAGCTGGCCGCCCGCCAGAATCACTTTGATGCCTTTGTATTCGGACAAGGTAATGGCCGTCATCGGCGACGCGGTGATCGCGGTAATGGCGATATCCACCGGCAGCGAACGCGCGATCTGCAAGGTGGTGGTGCCGGAATCGAACACCACGATCTGACCGTCCTGCACCCGTTGCGCGGCCAGTTGCGCCAGATGGGTTTTCACCTCGTCGGTTTCGCTGATCCGGGTGAAATAGTCCTTGCCGGTGTCTTTGGGCCGCGGCAACGCCCCGCCATGCACCCGCTGCACCAGGCCGACGCTGGCCAGTTCCGCCAGATCCCTGCGGATGGTGTCTTCGGACACCGCGAAATGCTGGCTCAACTCCGAGGCCATGACCTTGCCGTCACGTTCGAGGATCAACAGGATTTTTTGCCGGCGCACTGACGGAAGTTCCGCAGCGCAATGATTGTCGTGCATGTTTTTGCTCGTTTATGCATGCATTTGCGTGTTACACGAGAGTATCCGTAACCCGGAGCAAAAACAACGAACCGGCCAGGTATCATTTTTTTCGATCTTTCAAATCATTACGCCGAATTTTTGATTTTCCCCTGACCTGTTCAAGATGGCGCCGTCACTCATGTTTCGGATGGAAACCTCATGAATATCAATTTTGCTTTTGCCTGCATGATCGTGGTCTCGTTCACCATTGCGCTGGTTCACGCCTGACCGACAGGTCGTGAGGCGCCACGAGTCAAGATGTGCAAGGTCGCGGTAAAAAGCCTGACAGATCAGGAATATGCTCTATAACCAGTGGTGACACGATTTCCGAACAGGGGAACTGGAAGGCTCCCCCGGAAGTTGATCTCTAGAAAAGCTGCGGACAATTGAGTGCCCGCCAGGAGACGCCACCGATGAAAGCCCTGAAAATCGCCGCCAGTGAAGGCGCATCAGTCTGTTTCCTGAATGCCCGGGAGGTGGTCCCGCTCGGTCACACCGACTTCACCGATGTCGCCGTGGCCGTGGTGTCGGTCAATGATGTGTTGGCCGGATCCCTCGACGTCATTCAGCGCACCGGTTTTGATATCCCGATCTTCCTGGTGGCATCCCCCGGCACCAGCACCCACCCCCGGGAAGTCTACAAACACCTCAATGACGTGCTGCTGCAAGTGAACGGCATCTTCGACCTGTCCCCCAGCAACGTCGAATACCACGGCAACCAACTGGAAACCGCGGCCAAGGCCTACGAAGCAAGTCTGCTGCCGCCGTTCTTCGATTCGCTCAAACACTACACCGAGGCGGCCAACGCCACCTTTGCCTGCCCCGGCCACCAGGGCGGCCAGTTCTTTCGCAAGCACCCGGCGGGCCGGCAGTTTTTCGACTTCTTCGGCGAGACGCTGTTTCGCGCCGACATGTGCAACGCCGACGTCAAGCTCGGCGACCTGCTGATCCACGAAGGCCCGGCACTGCTGGCGCAGAAACACGCCGCGCAGGTGTTCAACGCCGACAAGACCTACTTCGTGCTCAACGGCACCTCGGCCTCGAACAAGGTGGTGACCAACGCCCTGTTGACCCCCGGCGATCTGGTGCTGTTCGACCGCAACAACCACAAGTCCAACCACCAGGGCGCGCTGTTGCAGGCCGGTGCCACGCCGGTCTACCTGGAAACCGCGCGCAACCCCTACGGCTTCATCGGCGGCATCGACGCCCACTGTTTCGAAGAAGACTACCTGCGCGAACTGATCGCCGAAGTCGCCCCGGACAAGGCCCAGCTGCCGCGGCCGTTCCGCCTGGCGATCATTCAACTGGGCACTTACGACGGCACCATCTACAACGCCCGGCAAGTGGTCGACCGCATCGGCAAGCTGTGTGACTACATCCTGTTCGACTCGGCGTGGGTCGGCTACGAGCAGTTCATCCCGATGATGAAGGACTGCTCACCACTGTTATTGGATCTGGACGAGAACGACCCGGGCATCTTCGTCACCCAGTCGGTGCACAAGCAGCAGGCCGGTTTTTCCCAGGCCTCCCAGGTGCACAAGAAGGACCGCCACATCAAAGGTCAGGCACGTTATTGCAACCACCACCGGCTCAACAACGCGTTCATGGCCCAGGCGTCCACCAGCCCCTTCTACCCGCTGTTCGCCTCGCTGGATGTGAATGCGCGCATTCACTCCGGCCGCAGCGGCCTGCGCCTGTGGGAAGACTGCGTGAAGTTCGGCATCGAGGCGCGCAAGTTGATCCTCGAAGCCTGCACCATGGTCCGCCCGTTCGTGCCCTACAGCATTGAAGGGCGCGCCTGGGAAGACTATCCGACGGAAGAAATCGCCAACGACATCCGCTTCTTCGAGTTCCATCCCAAGGACCGTTGGCACGCCTTTGGTGGTTACGCCGAGAAGCAGTACTTCATCGACCCGTGCAAGTTGCTGTTCACCACGCCGGGCATCGACCCGGTGGACGGCAGCTACACCGACTTCGGCATTCACGCCGGCATCCTGGCCAACTTCCTGCGCGAGAACGGCATCGTCCCGGAAAAGTGCGACCTCAACTCGATCCTGTTCCTGCTCACCCCGGCCGAAGACTGGGCGAAGATGACCCACCTGGCCGCACAGATCGCCCGCTTCGAACGCTTCATCAGCGATGACGCGCCGATGAGCCGGGTGCTGCCGGCGATCTACGCGCAGCATCAGGAGCGCTATCGCAACTACAGCATTCGCCAGCTCTGTCAGGAAATGCACGACCTGTATCGCCACCACAACGTGCAGCAATTGCAGAAGGACATGTTCCGCAAGGAGCACTTCCCGAAAAAGGCGATGAACCCGCAGCAAGCGCAGATCGAGTACATCCGCGGCAACGTCGAACTGGTGGCGCTGGCGGACGCCGACGGGCGCATTGCCGCCGAGGGCGCGCTGCCTTATCCGCCGGGGGTGCTGTGCGTGGTGCCGGGTGAAATCTGGGGCGGCGCGGTGTTGAAGTACTTCCTGGCCCTGGAGGAAGGCATCAACCGCTTGCCCGGTTTCACACCGGAGTTGCAGGGGGTTTATCTGAAGGAGCATGAGGGGCGTATTCGCGCTTATGGATATGTGATCAAGGCTTGACCCCTGTGCAGGCGTAGCCGCGGGCACGGACCGCGGCTACGCCTGTATTTCCCTCCCCCCTCGCCTACACGGGGCGCTCCCCTGACGCCGTTTGCCCGCATGCACCCGCTTGTGGCAACAGGCTGATTTCAACCCGTCGGTTCGCCGCACGCCCGGTTTCGCTGTCATCACTGCTGACAGGCTGGCTGGCGGCAAACCCCTGCACCGCAAAGCAACTGTCAGGAATATCACCCATGCGTTGCATCCAGTCACGCACGGCCGAGGCCCGGGCGCGGGAAAGCTGCTGATTGTGCTGCGCACTGCCTCGACCATCCGTATGCCCGCCAATGACGATCAACCAGCCGGGCTGGGCCTTGATGTCGACCAGGGCGCTGATCAGGATCTTGGTCGAGCCCGGCTTGAGCTCGGCGCTGCCGGCCTCGAACAACGACAGGCTGTCCAGGCGCACCGGCGCGACAATAGTCGGTGGCGGCTGCAATAGATGCGCCAGGCGTTGCTCGGCGACGCCGGTCGAGCCCAGCCACCAGGCTCCGCTGACCAGGCCCGTCACAACGGCTGCAGCGCAAAGCCACCGGGCCAGGGGACGCTTCGCCGGCGGCATTTCAGGCATGGGCAAGGGGTTGGGCGGCAATATCACCACGGGCATCATCACAGCCGGCGCCGGCTCCCTTGCAGGCGGCGATAGCGTGCCGACCACAACGCTGCTGCGCTGCATGCGCCGGATCAGGCTCTCGATCTGCTGGCGCAAGGCATGCAGGGCCACCACCGGCGCTTGTGCCTGCAGCTCCAGGCGCTGCTGCAAACGCGCCAGCCCGCTGTCCAGTTGAAGCAACTCGGGGAAGTGTTGTGTTCCCGGCGCCAGATTGCGCAACAACGCCTGCCACTGCACGCACAGCCAGACGAGGATATCCAGGCGCACCGACGCCATGGGTGGCCAACAGGCTGCCCATTGGCCGCACAGGGTTTCGATCAGTGTCACGCCTTGGCTCATACCTTCCACACCATGCCGCTGGCTGCGCGCCAAGGCAAACGCGGCGGCCGTCTGCAGGTCTGCGCCGTTGTGTTCGAACAGTGCCAGGCACCACTGCTCCACTTTCGCCCAATCCACATCGGGACAGGCCGGGTGACCCAACTTCGCCAGCTCTTCGCGCAGCGCAATAAACTCACCATGACCGCGCGGATCACCGCCCAGCCGAATACGCATTTCAAATAGCACCGTCAGCCTCCGTTGCTTTACAGGTTCAGGGTTTCGACAGCCATTGCTGTCGTTTCAGATGGCGCACCAGGACTTTGCCCTCCGCTGCCAGGGTGGTACCGAAGGTCACCTGCCGGCCGCTTTTGAGCTGGACATCGAGGCTGTACTCCAGATGGCCCGGCAAAGCCTGCTCGAGCAACGCGATGTGCACCGTCGCCAGGCGCGGCTCGTACTTGACCAGGGTGTTTTGCATGGCCCTCATCAGCACGTGCGCCGAGCCCGGCAGGCCCTGCAGGATCTGGCCCATGTCGGGAAGACCATAATCGGGCAAGTGCGCGAGGGTTCCTGCCCGGCTGTTGAGGATACGTTGCAGGTTGTCCAGTACCGACAGCGTGTGCTGGTCTTCTTCATTGACTTGATGCAGGTCCAGCTCACCGTCGAAATTCTGCAGCAGCGTTTCGTAAAGCGAAGGATTGAGGTCAGGCATGGTCAGTCCCGGGCCAACGCGCGCAGGGTCAATTGGTTGTCCCCCAGCTCGATGACCCGTGCCCGGTCCGGGTCGAGATCGTCGCGGTTCAAGGTCAGGCGCCAAGTATTCATCTGCACATCGGGGTTACGAAACAGCGCGACCACCGTGACGAAACGCGCGTCCTTGTCCAGCGGCACATCCAGTTTCGCGCCCTCGCCCGGCTTGATCACCAGTGCCCGGGTATCGAGCAATTCGCCGACCAGCGCCTGCTCGTCACCACCGAGCAGGCTATCGTAGGAAGCCCTCTGCAGCGCCTTGCTGTCGCTCAGTTGATAGACCCGTACCAGCGTCGGGACCGACATCGCATTCATGTCCGCAACATCAGTGTTGATGGCCGTGCGGGCACTGAAATCCAGGCGCAGGTCTTTCACCTGTTTGTAGAAAATCGAGCGGGTGGCAGATGCCGTGCCTTCCGAGACAGTCTGAGTGACACCACAGCCGGCGAGCACTACCGCCAGCGTCGTCAGGATCAATGAATTACCAACGGTACGCGACATGCTGTGCTTCCCTGTTCCGAGTGTTTTTCGACAGGCCCTGGTAGCGGCCCAGATTGATGGTGATGGTGTCGTGTTCCGCGCCCTGCCAGGTGTCACTGCCCGAACCCAGCATGCCGGTCATGCCCAGGCGGATCGGCGCCCGCCCCAGCACCGGTTGCGGCAAGCTGCGCACCGGCAGCGACAACTGCAGCCTGGCGGTGCAGCGCCAGCCCAGGTAGACCCGCAGCAACACCAGCAGATCGTTATACAACTGGCCATCGGGCAACCAGCCCCGTGCTTCGTCCCGGTCCCTGGTGAACAGCGCCAAGTGCAGCTGGCTGTTGGCGTCGAATCCGTTGCTCCCCAGCGGCGTGCCCTGGGACAGGCTGACCGGACGACTCGCGGACAGACTCGCCGGATGGGCCAGGGGGATTCTCTGTGGCCAGTGCGGCGTGATCCTGGCCCGGGTCTCTGGAGCCAGCAGCGACACCAGAGCGGTGATGCCCTCGGCGTTGCGGGTGGGCATGCGCATCACACTGAGCAGCGCGAGAAACCGCGAAACCGGCGTGGCAATGCGCTTGGCCGTGCCGGGAATGCCAAGACCGACCAGACCCAGCAGACACTGCGACGTCGCATCACTGCCGCCGGCTTCGAAGGTGGCCGGGTAGGAATACTTGCGCCAGATCCGATAGAACTGGGTGAAGATCCGGTGGTTGAAAATATCCAGAAACGCCTCAAGCGCCTCATGCCCGTCGCGGCGCTGGGCAATGTCGTCGACAAAAGCCGTCGGCAATGGCGAATCCACGCCGTACAAGCCCAACAGCCGCGTACGCACCGTCGCCGGACGCAGCGGCTGCCGGTCATCGATCTCGATGTACTTCAGCTCACCGGCGGGAAAGCCCATGCCGGGGTCCGGGCGAAACCGTACCGGGTCGTCTGCCGGATGGCTGGTGCTGCCCAGCGGCGGATGGCCTGGCAGGGCTTGCTCCAGCAGCTGGCAGAACCGATACAGACTGGCCTCGGCCACCCGCCCCTCCAGCACCTCGAGCAATCCGCAGGCTTTCAGCCGGGAATACGCTGACTGTGGTTCTCGTTCCATCGCAGGCACTTTCCAGTAGGTTGAAGGATCAGCGTGAGCTGGTTGAACAGGTGAATGTCGGCGTACAGCGCGAAGAAGCGATGGAGCATTTCGCCGAACAGGCTGATGTCGCCCTCGCCGCAAAAACCATGGGCGTCGAGGGTCACTTCGATGTCCACGCCGCGCAGCAGAAAGCCCTTTTCGAACCGCTGCACCAGGTGGTGCCTGACTTCGACGATGGCCGCCAGGCGACGGCGGTTCAGTTCGCTGCCGGTCCAGTCGTACAGCGCCAGGGTGCCGCGCAGCACTTCGGCGTTATCGAGCATCGGCAGGAAGTTGGAGCCCAGGTGGCTGAGTACGCGCCAGTGGAAACGATCGCGGTTCGGCGGATAGCACGGCAAGGTCGGGGCGCTCAGATTGCGCACGCGCAAGCCGCTCAAGGCGGTGTTGACCAGCCCATCAAGCAGGGTGCTTTGCAGCGCCTTGCGTGGCAGCAGGCCGTGGGTCCCGGTCAGTTGCAGGGACAGGCTCTGGCTGCCCTGCAAGCGATCCTGATCGAAGCCGTCGCCCCCGAGAATCAGCCAGGTATCGTGCAGGCCAATGGCGCCTCGCTTGAGGCGGGTATGGAAGTAACGCTCGGGCGCCTCGTCGCGCAACATTCCGCCCTTGTGACGAAAACTGCTGAACGGCACATAGTCCAGACGCTCGGTGTTCTTCGATGCGGTGACCCGGTCCACCGAGTAAATTTCCGTGTGACCGTCCTGCAGGCGCATGGGACGCAACAGGTAGTCGGTTTGCAATGGATCCAGCGGCATCGGATCGGCTTCCAGGGTGAACAGATTGATCACCGGTACCGCATGCAGGCGAAGGTGTTCGGCGCTCAGGTTGAATGCCTGCGGCCACGACTCGCGCAGGACCACCTCCAGTTCGAACCAGGGCATATCCGCAGTGATGTTCACCTGCTCCAGGCCATGGAGGGTGACGAACATGAACTTCTCGCGGAAGGTGAAATATTCCAGCAGCAACTGATAGCCGCTGAACGCGCTGTCGCCCTTTGGCCACAAACGGTCCTCGTCGGCAAAGCCCTTGGGCGCGAAATGACCTGCCAGTGCAACTCGTTGCGCCTCGCCCGGCAGGCGCACATACAACGCCTGGGCATGCAGGGTCAGGGCCTGATGCAGCGCGCTGGCCAGAGGGGCATCGGCGTTCAGGTACATCGGCACGCGGCTGAGGTCGATCTGGCTCCAGTCGATCGCCGTTGCGCAGGCAAACCGCAGGCGCAGCAGCGAGCGGCCGTCGGGCTCATGGGCCAGGCGCAAGGATTGCAATTCGATGGGTTGCAGCCGCAGGTCCTGGGTGGTGGTGTAACGGCATACGGTACGCTGCGGCCCGATGGGTTGCGAGAGCACCTCCTGGCCGGCGGCGATCAGCTCGCTGCGCCTGAGCTGTGCCAGTTCCACCTGGAACTCGACGATCGACAGCGAGGGAATGGTGCGCAGGTAATGGGGCCACAACAGGCTGACCAGGCCTTCGGTCAACTCCGGCAAGTCGTCGTCGAGCTTTTCGCGCAGGCGCCCCATCAAGAAAGCGAAGCCCTCGAACAGACGCTCCACATAGGGATCGCGGGCGCCGGGTTTGTCCAGGTTCAACTGCGCCGCGCGGTCGGGAAACGCTTGCGCAAACTCCTGCCCGGCTTCGCGCAGGTAGCGCATCTCGGCGTCGTAATATCGCAGTGTCAGATTGTCCATGCTGTAAATAATCCTGATAAATGGGGTTCAACCGCACAGTACGGCGGCGCGTACCGGATCGATGGCAACCAGCGCCGCCAGCAACGTCTCCATGCGCCGGTTCAGGGCCGGCTTGTCGGCGTCGTTGCGCTGCGCTTTCAGGCGGGTCAGCTTGAGCAGGCGGGCCTTGACCTCGAAATTCAATTCCGGCTCCCAGTCCGCCAGGGCCTGGCGCTCGGCCGTGGCATCCAGTTCACCGAGCAGGTGCAGGGCCAGGTCGTTCTTGCCACATTGCTCGGCCACCCGCGCCATCAGCAGGCGCAGCAGCCAGCGCTGGCGACCGCTGTGGATGTCCGGGCGCGCGGCCAGCCAGGCCAGTGCATGTTCGACGCCGTCGCTGTCGGCCTGGGCCAGCGCCTCGCTTTCCAGGGACAGAATCTCGCCATCGGCCATGACCGCTGCCGGGGCCGCTGCGGGCAGGAGCTGGCGCGACTGTTGCGAGCTTACGTGCTGAGCGATCCATTCACGGGTGGTCTCGTCGGCGAACGGTGTACCGTCGTTCCACCCCAGCGCCTCCAGGCCCGGCAGCCGCTCGAGGAACATACCCAGGTCGCGCTTGACGATGTCGGCCCAGCCGTCGTGAGGCGCCGGTAGTTTGCTCAGGGCCTGGACCAGGTACCACTGCAGGTCCAGCCAGAAATGGTTGACCCCCTCGGCGAATATCCATTCGACCTGAACAAGCAATTCGCTCCAGTTCTGTTGCTGATACAAGCGCTTGAGTTTCGCCCTGGATTCTCCCCTGGGCGGTGAAATACGCGTCGTGCCGCTGGCGTCCTGTAGCGGCGGCTCGTGCAAGGTATCCCAGCGCAAACTCTTCATCAGGCGGTGCGCCGCCAGCCAGCCCAGGGGCTGGTCACGCAGGTAGTCGGCCAGCTTCCGGCCGCTGTCCAGCAGGTCGCGCCCGGACTTGATGGCCAGGCTGTCCGGCGCGCTGGCCTGGCCGACGGACTCGTGGCTGGCGCTGTGTTGCGGCACCACCGCATCGACCCCACCAGACTGCGCCAGGCGCGCCGACAACGCCCCATGCAACGCATCCAGCTGCGGCCGCTGATCCTCGGGCCAGGCTTGCAACCCATGTTCAAGCCAGGCCAGCGCCGCCACCGTGCGTTCCGCCTCGGTCTTGACCACCTCCGGGTACAGCGACAGGCTGTCCAGCACCTTGGCGCCGGTCAACCACTCCAGGGCCATCTTGCGGCTGTTGGCCCTCACGTGAAGCACATCGCCGGCGTACCGCTCAACCAGCGCCGCCAATAAACCAAGGCCATCGGCCAACCCTGTCTCACCGTCCTTCTGCAGGCGTGCCCACAGGTAGTAAGTGGCGACGCGCAGATCCTTGCAGCGCTGGCCGAGCAACTTCTCCGCCAGCTGAATCACCTCGTCGACGTTCGCGCCGGAGAGCTTGTTGACCTCTTCGCGCATGCGCTGGAAGTCATCGTCATAACCCGGGTCTTCACCGACCGGCGACTGCGCGCTGATGGGCTGCAACCAGGATTGCCAACAGTCGGCCTGGGTACGGGCAAGGGCCAGCGGGTCACGTTCGCCGAGGCAACGGGTGATCAGTTTGAGCAGGCTCATGGATAACTTCCATTCTGCGCATAAGGCTGCGCTTGAGTGCCTTCGCCGAGAAAAATCTGCGCCGGCAATTCAAAGCCGCGCAACTTGAGCAGCGCCAGCGGCCCTGCGCCCAGTTCGGTGCGCAGGTGCCAGGTCAGGTCGAGGCCATCAGGTGCCCTGAGCTGCACGCGGTACTGGCTGTCGGTGTCGTTCAGCGCGGTGACTTTCGCTTGTTCCAGCAGGCGGATCAGGCCCCAGGTGCCTTCGTAATCGCCGTAGAGGCGTTCATTGGCCAGCACACTGATCCACAGCAAACGCGTGCCCGGATGCTGGCTGAAGCCCGGCCAGCTGAAGCGCTGCCAGCGTTCCTTCTGGTTGAAGTACTCATGCTTTTCGCCGTTGAGGATGAAAGTGGTCTGCACCACGTCGCGCACCGGCTTGCCGCGCAGCTCGAAGCTCAGGCCCATGCCGCCGTCGGTGTAGAGCACGTCGGCGAGGTGGCTGAGCTGGTTGATCGCCGTCAGGAACTTCGGGTTGAAGTGCAGGCCCTGGCTGTGCCGCGCGTCGGCCACCCAGCGGCTGCCTTCCTTGCGCAGCACGCCGCCCAATTGCTGCTGGAGGAACTGGTCGATGCGCCCGGCGTCGGCGCGGATCATCTGCCCGAGCATCGGCAGCGAGGCGTCACTGCCGGTGGCGGCAAAGGGGTAGCGCCCGGCAAACGCGCCCTGCCAGTCGCGCACGATCGCCCGCTGCCACTGGCTGTTGAGGCCGGCCACCGAAGGTTGCAGCACCCGTTGCCAGGCCTGCTCCAGCGGCTGCACGAACAGGGTCTGGCCGATGCCGTCCCACTCGGCGCCGAGGCTGGCGGCGAGCAGACTGCCGTAGGCCTGGGTGTCGGTGAGGTCGACGCTGTGGCCTTGGAAAACTGATTGCGCCAGGGCCTGGGTCATCGCCTGGGGATTGGGCGCGTTGCTCACCTGCTGCAACTTCAGGCGCACCCGGGTGACGCGATTGAGGAAGGCTTGCAGGCTCAGGCGCTCGCTGTCGTTGGCGTTGTCGACGTCTTTGCCGAGCAAGGTCAACAATGGCCCAAAGGTGGCGTCCAGTGGGCTGCCGCTGCCGGGCATGCCCTGATCGATCACCGGCACTGGCTCCTTGCCGAGCAACTGCTGCGCTGACTGCATCAGCGAGTCCGCCAGCGCCTGACGACGGGTGCCAGCCTGGCCCTGATAAGCCAAGGTGTTCATCAGGGCGATCAGCGGCGACTGACGCACATCGCTCATCAGCGCCAACTGGTCGATCACCTCGCCAAGACTGTCCACCGGTTGCCAGCGCAGTTGGTTGAGGAAGTCCAGCCAGGCGTGGGCGTAGTCCTGGAAATAGCGTTCGGTCAGGCGCTGCTTGAGCTGCTCCGGGCTCAGGTCGGCGGCGAGACGCGCCGGGTTATCGCTGAGCACCCAGTCGATTTCCTCGCGACGCGCCTCGGCGATGGCGTCGATGGCCGGGCGTACCTGGCCTTCCCAGGCCTGGCGGGTGAACACGCCCGGTACCTCCGCTGAAGTGGCAAACAACGCCGCGGCTTCGGTGTCGCCGACCATCTGCGCCAGGCCGAGCGCCGGCGCGTGATTGGCCGCGTTGTCGAGCACGGTTTGGTACAGGCTGGCTTCGCCGTTGCGCTGGCCTAGCTGGCTGATCAGGACCTGGCGGACCTGGGCGACCAGCTTGGGATCGGCGTCGATGCGCCAGTTTGGGTGGGCGGCCAGTTGTTCGGCGTAAAAGGCCCACAGGGTCGGTGACAGCGCGTGCCAGAGGCCTGGTGAGTAGCCGGTGCTTTGCGGTTCGGCTTCCACCAAGGCTTGGGTGAGAAAGGCCGGATCGGCTTTTTCCGGGCGCGCCAGCATCAGGTAAGCCTTGAGCTGCGCATAGGCGGCCGGGGCGCGCTTGGCGCGTTCGGGGCTGTCCGGTGGCAGCTTGACCAGGGCGTTGAGGCGGGCCTTGAGGGTGGCCGCTGCCGGGTCACGCAACAGGCGCTGATTGGCCTCGACGTAACGCGGCCACAGCATAGCCAACAGCGCGTCGTTCTGGTTCAGGCCGAAACGCTGATGCCATGGTGAGCCGTGGCTGGCGCGGTAATCCAGGCGGCCGAGTTCGCGGGTCAGTTCGTTGAGAGCGCTCAGTTGCGCGTCGCCGGGGGTGGCTTGCTGCAGTGCGGTCAGCGAGGTTTGCAAATGGTGAATCTGCACGCGGTTGCTGAGGAACGACAGCAGCAGGCCTGCGCTCCAGACCAGGGCCACGGCCAACACCAAGCCATAAGCGACGCGCGGGGCGCTCCAGCCCAGGCGACGGTTCCGCCGTTTTGGCTCGCCGAGCACGCCTTGCCAGGCAGGGTCCATGGGCCAGAAGTGCTCTTCCTTGTTCTGCGTTGTATTGGACAACGGCAGGCTGAACCACAGGCCGCGCAACGGAACATCCTGCCTGGAACTGCCGAACCACGGCGTCAGTGCCTTACGCCAGCGGGCCACGCCTTCAACTTGCAGGTCCCGCGCCAGGCGCACCAGAAAATCATGCGCCATCGTCAGGTTCATCTGCGCCCAGCCTTCCTGACGCATGGGGCCCAGTAGACTGTGCAGCGACGTTTCCAGGTCTGTGGCGGTAAGACGAGATGACAGTGCGCAGCCAACCGCCTGACTCGGGCGTTTCTCCTGCAACCAGTGACTGGCGCAAACCTGCCAGAGGTGCAGCGGCAGCGACCAGCCCAGCCTACGAGCGAGGTCTTGAAGGTGCCGCGCGCCTTTACCCATATGATAGCCATCGGCACTTTGCTCGGCGTTCAACGCCCAAATCACGCCGTCGAGGGGACGCCAGCGGGTCAGGCGGCGGCAGCGCTCGATCACCATATCGTCCAGTTTGTCTTGCACACTGCCGCCCCAGAGCAACACGGTGTCATCATCTATCAGCCAATGGTCCCGGGTCAGGCCGGGCGCGATAGCCTGGATTTGTTCGGGTTCACCGATGATGATCAGCAGGCGGACATTGTTACGCCATAAGAGGCCTGGGCGTGCCCGCAAAGAGGTTTTAACCCTGGCCACCCATGGCCTGGCTTGAACGTCATTGGAATCAGGTCGGAGGGCTCGCGCAGGTACAGCAACATCATCCTTTTCGCGCCGGCTAAATGCCGAGTGGCCCATCTGCCTTCCCAACAAATGATATCCACCCAGGAATATCGATGCGATGAAGGTGATCACCGAGGTCACCGAAAGCCACATCGTTTGCTGAACACTGTCGGCGGCAATCCCCAGTGACTCCGGGTGACGCCAGAGCAGTACACCCAACACCACACCGGCCAGCACCAGCATGCTCACCAGCCCACCTATTCCTATAGAGCGTCGAAACTGCATTCCAGATTTCCTATTCCGAAAGGGGTGACACGGGCATCAACACCGTGCTCCAGAGTCCATCGGCGACAGCGCCGCCACTGAAAATGAACTGCGGCCCCGCGCCGTGTTCGATGGTCTGCGCAGCGGCGGCGATCGCCACCCACGGGGCGGCTTGACCGGGATGTCCGAGCAAATCATCGAGACTGCAACATCCCTGGTTGGGTCTGGCCGGCAGAGCCCCGTCAACCGACACCGTCGACAAGGCGGCACGGCGTTGCGCATGGATACCCACTCTCCAGATCTGTTCGATGGACTCTGCTGGCAGCGGTACCCATGCGAGGGCCTGACGCACGGCATATAGCAATGCGGCGTCGGTGGGTGCGCGCTCCTGTTCAGGGCGATGCAGGTACGCCATTGGCGCCAGGGTGGATTGCGTCAGACGATTGCCGAACAACAAGCCAACGGCGACTTCCGCCGTGCCTTCGGGCTGCTCCGGAGCGAAGTGCAACGCCACCACCAGCAGCAACGCCTGATCGTCTATGCGCTGATCGAGCCAGCAATCCACCGCCGCCAACCCACTGCCCTCGACGGGTGTGGTCGATTGACGGATACCAGAAAGACGCCACGCCTCTCGCCACACACGCCGCAACACACCCTCTGGCAACCCGCTTTCGATCTCCAGCGACATCGCCAGTGGGTTGCTGTCCGGCAACTGCGCCAAGGTGGGTGCCAAATCGCCGAGCACCTGCTTCAACACCTCCAGCAGCAGGTGCTCGGGGTCTTCCCTGTCGCCTGGAAAATGAGTGTGGCGAAGTGGCGGTGCACCCTCGCGCACTGGTCGAGCCTCAAGGGCGACAGCGCCGTTCAACAAAGCATCAAGCTGGATGGCCGGCTTATCACCGGGCTCCCAAAGCGCGGTGTACAGACTGGCACCCAACAATTGCTGAGTGCGGCGCCCCTGGCGGGTTTTGCAAAACACATCGTTTTCCCGTGCTTCATCCCAACCATCAGCAGCACTTTGTTGGCCTATGTAAAGCAATGCCCGGCCGAACCCCAGCACGCACCAGCCACCCAAGGGCACGCCCAAGGTCAGCGCCCAGAAATCGACTGACTGCTGGCCCAACGGCACCGTGCTGGACAACCATGCCAACCCCGCCCCCAACAGTAACAAGAGAGGCAACAAGCCGGCCCAAAGCCAGGCACGGGGCCGTGTGGGTCTCACCGCCTGTGCAGGGACCTTATCCAATCTGACCGGCATGGCTTAGCTCGCACCCGCTACAGGTAACGAGGAAATCAGTACACACCCGCACGCACAGCGATGTCCGTCAAATGCAACCGGAACACCGTTGTCACGAAACGCCGGATGCCCCTCGGTGATCACGGTGCGACCGTGACCTGGAACCGGACAAAGCACCGGATCTCCTTCACGCGCCACACCTATCCCGTCGAACCGCATGACGGCGGAACCTGAAAGCACCTCGCCGCCACCGGTGGTTTTATCGCCAATACGAATGATGCCTTTCATTTCCTCTCCCTTTTTAATGACCCGTTGCTCGGACTCTCTTCAATCGATACGTCTTGTCGCAAGAAAGCCCCCTCATGCAGGACAAAGTTCGAACGCTGCAATGACCGACCGTCAGCACCTGCATGTTCGAACCACTGAATGGAAAACCCCTCGGTATTCCACTGCACCGAAGAGAAATCCAGGTCTTGCTGCTGCGCTCCGGAGTTCTGACTTTCCAGCGAAATCGATCGCAAACAGCTGCTCACCAACACCTTGGTTTTTTCAATGAGGCTGGCACTCTTGACTTGATACACGTAAAGCCAGACTTCGCTTCCCGCGCCGCATAAACCTGAAGTCTGTGCAGTGTTCGAGGATAAAATTTGAAATAACGAAACATACTCACTCGCCCCTAACTTGTGCTTGTCGTCGTCATAAAGAGCGGCATCGACATCTACCAATAATTTCAGTCGAAAGTTCGCGCCGCCTACCATTTGCAGTTGTGCCTGCCCACCGTCAGTTATTGCCTGTTTTATGTCGGCATTGGAATAATCCGTCGACGCCAAACAAAGCAGCAAACAAAATAGCGTTTTCGCGCTTTTATTTACCCCGCACACGATCTGCAGAGCGCAATTAAAAATATTGCAATGGATGATCTTCCGCCCGCCCTTTCATACACTTCGAATAGGTCTCCTTACCCCTCTCTCGTAATTGCACCTGCATTTTTTTGTTGTTATTTTTTTATCCATCGACCAGCCAATATTTCCGGTATTGGTATCGCAGAGAAGATTTTTCTTTGTCACCCAGAACACAGAACCGTGTCCCACTCGTCGACGGCCTTGTCCGGCAACTGCCGGCCTAGGGTAGTGTCGGGACAGGCTGCCAGCGGCCTGCACTGTCACTTCCTGGATATGGACGCCGTGGTGGCTCGCGTTACGCGCCATGAGATCGCGCAGCAGCAGGCAGGCGCTGGCATTGTCCGGCTCGTCGACTTTGATCATCTGTAAGTGCAGCTCCAGCGCAACATCGCGCTCGAGGTATTGCTTGTATCCGCTCCAAGTAGTCGTAACGATCTCAGGCTTCACCGAGCAATCTCCATTCAATGTTTTCCTCTTGGACGGTAATTCGATCAGCGAGCAAGAAGCGGCTATGGCGACTCTGGACTTTCAGGGTTGGCATGACCTCGCCCTTTTCAAAACGGCGGGGCTCTGCGTCTTTGAGGATGGAGTAGTCTGTATCGGCTACCCGCACAGCTTCCCAGTAGCCGGCCTGTGGGCAAGCTTGGCCAGTGTTGCAGGTCGGTTTGGGGAAAGACGCCTGGATGAAATCGGGAGAGTTTGGCAGGGGCCGGCCGGAGGCGGGATCGAGAAGTTTGGCTTTGGCCAGTTGGTGAATCAGGGTTTCGCTGGGTTTTTCTGGCGGGACGTTGGCCAGGCGTTCTTCGAGCCATTGCAGTTTGCCGTCCCAGGCTGGGAGCTTGGCCGGTGGGAGGGGAGCAATCTCGTTTATTTCCGGGACTTTGGGGTTGGCGTAGGAATAGCCAGAGAGCACTTTCCAGATTTTTTCGTAGCGTTCGGCTCGTTCAATGTCTTCCAATTGCCCGATGTAATGCATCGTATTAGAGGGTGGCGGCGCGCGAAATGCTGCCTCTAAGCGGCCGGCAGCGCTGTCACTCCCCCCCGCCACCCCCATCTGCAAGACTTCAATTGCTTCGCTATATTTTTGTTCGTCTCTTAAGTAAAGCGATTCCATGACAGCTGCTTCGCCGTGACCTTGCTCAGCGGCACATCGACGCATTTGCCGGGCAATGTCCGGAGCAATATCGCTAGGAGCCAGTTTGTCACCCACATAGTACTGCGCTTGCGCGCTGCCCTCATCGGCAGCCTTGCGGTAATAACGCAGCGACATTTGCGCATCCTGCTTCAACCCCGTCGAGCCCTGCTTGAGAAAAACGCCAACAAAGTAGTATCCCGTCGCGACACCGACGTCGATGAGCTCTTGGCTCATCCTCAAGTGTTCCTCACCCCGGAGCTTGAACTGGCCACGCATCGCACCGTTCTGCAAGTTTATGTTGGCCTTGTAATGGCCGCTCTCGGCGGCAATGCGGTACAACCGTTCGATTTCCACATCGACGCTTTTATCCTGTTTGAGTTGATTGTTTTTCTGCAACCAGCGGGCGTATTGGAACAATACATCCGACTCGGCTGAGGCTTCAGGTATCTGCTCATGAGCGCAGGTAAAGGCCAGCTTGGCTTTGATCTCGGTGAGCGGGTTCAATAGAGGATCCTTCTTCGTAGAGTTAAAGGCGCCGGGGCTGTCACAAGCCCCCAGTAGCAAACAGGAAAGCAGGATTAAACAGCGCATCAGTCGAGGTCCTGCATGGTGTCTTTGTCGTAATAAAACTCGACGAGAGAAGTGTCCGGCACACCCTTTACTTTGTCCCCCCGACGCTTTTTGTTCTCCGTGATGATCTCCTGCCAGGCCTTGAATGCCTTGCCTGCATCATCCTGCGCCCCCTTTTTATCCGTATGCAGATCCCACAACTGCCGCCGCATTTCCTGGGTCACACTCGCCCACTCATGAGCAATGTTCAGCTCACTGTCCACCTGCATGCTGCGGGTATTGATGTTGGCCGAACCATGAGTGGTGAACACGTCGTCAATAATCATTGCGCGAAGCATCAGGCAGGCACGGGCATCGTCCAGCTCGTCGACCTTGACGAACTGGAAGCACCGCTGCAGGGCAATATCGCGCTCAAAGTACTGCTTGTAATCAGCCCAAGTGGACGCCGATATTTCAGGCTTCACCGAGCAATCTCCATTCAATGTTTTCCTCCTGGACGGTAATTCGATCAGCGAGCAAGAAGCGGGTATGGCGACTCTGGACTCTCAGGGTTGGCATGACCTCGCCTTTTTCAAAACGGCGAGGCTCTGCGTCTTTGAGGATGGAGTAGTCCGTATCGGCTACCCGTACAGCTTCCCAGTAGCCGGACTGTGGGCAAGCTTGGCCACTGTTGCAGGTCGGCTTGGGGAATGACGCCTGAATGAAATCGGGAGAGCTTGGCAGCGGCCGGCCGGAGGCGGGATCGAGGAGTTTGGCCTTGGCAAGCTGCCGGATCAGGGCTTCACTGGGCTTTTCTGGGGGGACGTTGGCCAGGCGTTCTTCGAGCCATTGCAGTTTGCCGTCCCAGGCTGGGAGCTTGGCCGGTGGGAGGGGAGCAATCTCGTTTATTTCCGGGACTTTGGGGTTGGCGTAGGAATAGCCAGAGAGCACTTTCCAGATTTTTCCGTAACGTTCTGCGCGCTCCGTATCTTCCTTTTGACCAAGATAGTGCAATCGATTCGTAGGTTCTGGACCTCGAAATCCCTCCCAAATAAAACCGGCTGAAGTATCATCCCCGGCGGCCACTCCAAGTTGGTATGCCTCAAGCGCTTCTCGATATTGCCCCCTCCTCTTGAGATTGACCCCTAATTCTGTAGCCGCCTCTCCGTGACCCTGTTCAGCGGCACAACGGCGCATTTGCCGGGCAATGTCCGGAGCAACATCGCTAGGCGCTAGTTTGTTGGCTACATAGTACTGTGCCTGCGCACTGCCTTGGTCAGCGGCCTTGCGGTAATAACGCAGGGCCATTTGCGCATCCTGCTTCAGCCCCGCCGAGCCCTGCTTGAGGAAAATGCCAACAAAGTAGTATCCCGTCGCGACACCGACGTCGATGAGATCCTGGCTCATCCTCAAATGCTCCTCACCTCGGAGCGTGAACTGGCCACGCATCGCCCCATTTTGCAGATTGATGTTGGCCTTGTAATGACCGTTCTCGGCGGCAACGCGGTACAACCGCGCGATTTCCACATCGACGCTCTTATCCTGTTTGAGTTGATTATTTTTCTGCAACCAGCGGGCGTACTGGAACAGTACGTCGGACTCGGCTGAGGCTTCAGGTATCTGCTCATGAGCGCAGGTAAAAGCCAACTTGGCTTTGATCTCGGTGAGCGGGTTCAATTGAGGATCCTTCTTCGTAGAGTTAAAGGCACTGGGGCTGTCACAGGCGACGAGCAGCAGGCAAGAAAACAAAAGCAAATGACCCATCAGTCGAGGTCCTGCATGGTGTCTTTGTCGTAATAGAACTCAACAAGAGGGGCGTCCGGCACGCCGTTGTACTTATCTTCCCGTCGATCTTTGTTGTCCTTGATGATCTCCTGCCAAGCCTTGAATGCTGTATCCGCATCATCCTGCGCCCCTTTCTTATTCGTATGCATATCCCACAACTGCCGCCGCATTTCCTGGGTCACACTCGCCCACTCATGAGCAATGTTCAGCTCACTGTCCACCTGCATGCTGCGGGTATTGATGTTGGCCGAACCATGAGTGGTGAAGACATCGTCAACAATCATCAGCTTGGAGTGGATATACACCGGCATCCATTTACCGGGCGGCGAGTTGGACGCGACCAGCGAGCACACGTGGACTTTCAGGCCAGGTATATTCAGATTCGCTTCAACTTCGCTGCGCTCGATTGCACTGATTTTGTCGTTGAGATCTTCCAGTCGCCAACGATTGGCTTTGGCGGCTTCCCGCTGAGCTTCTCTGGCTTTTTCACTGAGATCGGTTCCGCCCATCGTATCGGTGAGACTTGTCATCATGAGCAAGGCGCGCTGTTCGACTAGCTCACCCAAACTTGGCGCCAGCGGTGCAGCCTGCGCTTTTACCGCCTCGATGCGCCGTAACTTGGTGACTTGGGGCATGGTTTCAGCCCGCCCGAGGCTTTCGAGCATGCGCTGTGTATTCACCATGCCGGCACCAATGGCGTCGTACTCGTCATTGGTGATCACAAACAGATGCAGGCTGCCGTGCAGGCCGGGATCGCGACCGCCCTTGGTTTGGGCGGCGGCAACTTCCTTGATCAGTTCAGCCAAGGGTGGCCAGCGGAAATACTGGTTCTCGATGTAGATGAACTGGGTCGCGTTGTTGACGGCTTGCAGGTAGAGCTTCTCGATGTCGCGCTTGCCGTCCTGCGGCTGGGTGCGCAGCAACTGGGCCATTTGCCCGGTGGCGGCCGGCGCGCATTGAAGTGTCGGGCCTACCTGCACGGCACGGCGCAAGGCGAACAGGTCTTCGCGGGTTTCTTTGCGCCAAGCCTTGGCAAAATTGTGGTGCAGGTGCTCGAGAATCGGTCCACTGACTCGGCTGGAAATGTCTTGTCGTGGTGTATCGCCACGCGGGCCTCGATCGGCTGCTGGTTTGCGGCCTTTGGCACGGTTCAGGGCCGAGTGATCACTGGTGTCCCAGTACTCATCGAGCATGTTGTGGCCCATGACGAAGCCGACGGCGCGATCAGATATTTCGTAGTCGACCAGGACCATTTTCTGATGGTGAGTCGCTGTCGCGCTCAACGTGGCCAGCGTGCTGGGGCTGAGTTGTCGATCAAAGCTGTGGTATTTCACCTGATGGGCAATTTCGGCGCGTTCATACGCGCTGAAGCCCCGACTGACGAACACCGGCACCCTGCGCGCCTCTCGCATCGCAGCCGCCACGGTGTCGCTGAACGCACATCGGGCAAACCACTGGCGGTCATAGGCATATTGCTCGTCTGTGGACGGTTGCAACGCCCGATTACGCAACCGGTAGGGGCCTTTTCCGGGCAGGTTGGCTTCGCCGCCATAGCCCGCGCTGTTGAACGGCATCTCCCAACCCAGCAGCCGAACCTCGATGCCTTCCCGAGCCTTGAGCATGAGCAACTCGCCAATGCACGGTGCCTCGCCATCGCGAATGAAATACATCGATGGCTGGAACCCCCAGCAGATGATGTCGACTGTTCTGACAGCCGCTGAGATGGCCTTATGTACGGCCTTGAACGCCTCTTCGCCGTTGATCAAGGGCTCATAGGTTGCCTTGGCAGGCGGGTATTCGGTGTCCTGCACGTACCACGGCGGGGTGCAGGTCACCTCATTGGTGTGCTGAAACGCGACCGGCACAACGATGTCGGGTCTACTCATTGGGTTTCTCCTTCCTGGTCGGTGGCGTCCATCTGCGCGGCGTACTGCGCGCGGTGATCGGTGTGCGAGGCGGGTTGGCTCACCTCGGCATCGGCTTGTGAGGGGTGGTTGTGCAGGCCGCGATTGGCGAGTTCCGCCTGTTCGGCGTTGCGGTATTCGGTGGGTACCGGGATCTGGTAAGCCACGCCGTTGGCCATCACCAACCGATAGCCTCGGGTGACGACCTGATGGTCGATCGACAGTTGCCCGGTCTTGTCCAGCACGCCTTTTTTGAGAACCGCGCCGTCGGCGTACAGCGTGTAGGGCATGCCCGCCCAGTTATGACGGGAAACATTGGCAGCTGGAGGCAAATTGAACCGTAAGGTCTCTCGGGACAGGCTTTGCGGATAGTCCGGGTGCGTGGCCTTCATGCTTGCCGGGCCGCTGTAGTCGAAGTGCGCGGCCTTGACGTTGTGATCACCCGCTGTGCCGGACTCGATGCAACACTCATCCAGGCTGAGGTAACTGCCGCCGCCATTGAGGACGATTTTCTTTTTCGCCGTGATGTGAATTTCATCTTCGGTGCTGGTGATGTCCAGGCCGTGCCGGGCGATCAGCTCCAGCTTGTCGTTCTGCGACTGCACACTCACCGGGCCCTGATTGGCGATTAGCTTGATGCCGAGCTTGCGCACGAACAGGCTCACCCCCTGCCCCACGCCGATGAACAGACGCTTGACCACGCTGAGGTCGGCTTCACCGCCGGCGTTGAGCATCAGGTTTTTCTCGGCGGCCAGTTGCAGGTGCTGGCCGCTGGTCAGGGCGATGCCCTGCGGGGCGCTGAGCAGCAGGACCTGGGACTTGAGCTGTTCCAGGTCCTGGCGCAACAGGTTCAGTTGCGCGGCCACGTCCGCCGGTTCGGCAGTGGCGGTCTGGGCGTCGCTGGAGAGTTGTTGCAGCTGTTCACCGGCCTGTTGCAAGCGGGCCACGGCGGCGTCCATGTCCAGCACCGCGCCTTGCGCCTTGGCCTGCGCATCGGCACTGATGAACACGCCCTTCCCTGCACGCAAACTGCCCCAGTCATCGGTGCGCAGCTCAAACCCTTCCCCACGCTTCTTCCGCTGGCCATCCACCAGATGCCCCAGGTTCAGCTGGCTCTTGCCGCCATACTCGGTACTGAGCTTGACGTGCTCCTGCCCCCGCGTGTCGTCCAGTCGCAACTTGTTGTTCGCCGGCGTGCGCAGCACGTTGCGGTGGTCGTTGCGCTGGGTCACCAGGTCCGGGTGCTGGTCGTCGTGCAGGGCGTGGGCGATGTAGGGGCGGTCCGGGTCGCCCTGTTCGAAGGCGATGGCCACTTCGGTGCCAGCGATCAGCGGCAGGTGCAGGCCGTAGGTGTCGCCGGCGTAGGCGCGGGCCTGGCGCAGCCATTTGCTTTCGCGGCCGGCGGGCCAGGTGTCGCGGTCGAAGAGGAACTTGACCCGGCAGCGCCCTTGCAGGTCGATTTCGGTGTACAGGGGGTTGCTCTGGGGGTGGGTAACGCGCGCCGGCAGGGTGCCGGCGATCTGTGGTTTGGGCGGGACCTCTGGGCGAAAGCACAGGCGCAGGGCGTAGGGCATGGCCTCGAAATCGCAGGTCAGGCTGCGGTCGCGGGCGGCGCGGGTGGTGATCTTTGTGATCACCACGCGGGAGGCGAAGGCCTTGGGGGCGTCGCCGCTGATGGTCAGGACCTGGCCCGGGGCCAGGGTGGCGCTGCTGCTGGTGCCGCTGAGGTGGGTCTGGTTGTTGAGGTAGCGTTCGTGGCGCAGGCGCGCATAGAAAAAGCCGCTTTCGCTTTGCAGGTCTTCGTCGCGCAGGTGGGACTTGCCGAGCACGCGGTAGGGTTCGGCGTAGTGGTAGGCCTCGCCGTAGGTGTTGTCGGCGACGCCGCGGGTCGTGGCCACGCCGTGGGTGGCGGGCTCGCCGAGGGTCTGGTCGACCTCGCCGTCGAGGTAGGCGCGGCTGTCGTCGGGGTGGTAGGCGCGTACGCTGACGTGCTGTTCCACCACCCGGTGGTGGGTTTGCAGATCCCAGACGCTGTCCTGCTCGCTGTTACTGAAGCCCGACGGCGAGCGCAGCGGCAGTTCGACGTCGAACTGGTAGCAGCGCTGGTCGTCGCAGAACTCGACGACGTCGAAGGCGAGCTCTTCGTGCTGGATGCAGCGGAACCAGATGCCGACGTCGGCCAGGATCCGGCTGATGAAAGCCAGGTCGCTTTCCTGGTACTGCATCACCTGCTCGCGTTGCGGGTAGTCACGCTTGAGGTTGAAGCGAAAGTGCCCCGTGTCCAGACCATGGCGGTCGCGCAGGATGCTTTTGACGATGTCCGGCACGGACTGGTGCTGATAGATCCGCGTTTGCTGGCCGCGATCGAGCAGGGCCAGACGCGGTTGCAGGGTGACTTCGTAGCGGGCTTCGTCGACCGAGCCGGACAGGCGTTGGCAGGCGGTGATGCGGCCATAGACGGTGCGCATGGGCTTGGGCGGCTTGGGCACTTCCCAGGAGGCCACGTGCAGGGTCGAGGGGGCGGCGAACAGGCTGAATTCGGCGTACTGGCCGATGAATTTTTCCGCGCCGATGTCGAGGTCGCTGGCGGTGAATTCGATGCGGTAGAGGTAGGGTTGGCTAAGGTACTCATGGCCCTCGAAGGCGAGGACGTCGAGGTGAGTGTCGAGTTTGTCGACCTGGAGTGTGTAGCGGTTGTGGCCGAAGACCGGGTTCATGCTCGGCCCTCCGGTGCAACGACTGAAGGTCCGTCGGTGAATTGCAGCGTGATGCCCTCCTCATCGCTGCAGCCCAGGGTCACGCCAAGGGTTTTGTATTTGGCGGCCTGACGCTGCAGCAGCTGTTGGCTGAGCGCCGGCAGAATCTGCTGGTTGAGCAGGCTGTCGATGTTGCGCGCACCGGTGTCGGCCAGCAGGCAGGCGGCGACCAATGCATCGTGCAGGCCATCCTCGATCTGGCAGGTCAGGCCGTAATGGCTGTGCAGGCGCCTGGCGACCTTGGCAAGTTTCAAGGCGACGATATGCTTGAGCGCGTCGGCCAGCAGCGGGCGGTAGATCAGGGTCTGGAAGCGGGCGAGCAACGCCGGCTGGAAGTGCTCGCGCAGCAGCGGTCGCAGCCATTCGTGCAAGTCGCTGTCGCTGGCTTCGGGCTGTTCGCGCAGACCGTTTTGCAGCTCATCGCTGCCAAGGTTGGAGGTCATCAGGATGACAGTGTTGCGGAAGTCGATTTCGCGTCCTTCGCCATCGCGCATGAAGCCGCGGTCGAACACCTGGTAGAACAGGTTGAGCACGTCGCGGTGGGCCTTTTCCACTTCATCCAGCAGCACCACGCTATAGGGCCGCTGGCGCACCGCTTCGGTGAGCACGCCGCCCTGGCCGTAACCGACGTAACCCGGTGGCGAGCCCTTGAGCTGGCTGACGGTGTGGGCTTCCTGGTACTCGGACAGGTTGAGGGTGATCAGGGATTTTTCGCCACCGAACAGGCAGTCCGCCAGCGCCAGGGCGGTTTCGGTCTTGCCGACGCCGCTGGTGCCGACCAGCAAAAATACCCCGAGCGGCGCCTGCTCTTCGGTCAGGCCGGTCTTGGCCGCGCGCAGTCGCTGGGCCAGGGCACCGAGGGCATGGTCCTGGCCAATCACTCGCGCGGCCAGTTGCTGTTCGAGGTCCAGTAGGCTGGCCTGTTCATCCTTGAGCAAACTGCCCAGGGGCACGCCGGTCCAGTCGGCGATCACTTCGGCAACGCTGCGTGCATCGACGTCGAGGGACAGCATTGGCTGGCAGCCCTGGGCCCGCAGCAATTGCTCCTGCAGTTTCGCGCAGAGATCGCTGCGGGCCGGTTCGGCCTGACGCGCATCGAGCAATTGGCGGGTCAGGTCGAGTTCGTAGCGGTACTGGCGCAGCAGGTCATCCTGCTGTTGTTGCAGCTCGACCTGCTGCCCGGCGATCAGCGTCAATCGTTCGCTCAAGTCGCTGCCATTGAGTTGCACATCCTGTTCCAGTGCACGCCGCTCCAGCTCCAGCGCTGCATGCCGGGCCTTGAGCCGCACCAGTGCCTGGGGCTCGCAGTCGAGGCTCATGCGCACCCGCGCGCTGGCGGTGTCGAGCAGGTCGACGGCCTTGTCCGGCAGCTGGCGGCCCGTGAGGTAGCGCCGCGACAGGCTGACCGCGGCCTGCACCGCCGCGTCCTGGATGTGCACGCCGTGATGGCTGGCGTAACGGGCCTTGAGGCCGCGCAGCATCAGGCAGGCGCTGGTATCGTCCGGCTCGTCGACCTTGACCATCTGAAAGCGCCGCTCCAGGGCGGCATCGCGCTCGAAGTACTGTTTGTATTCGCTCCAGGTGGTCGCGGCGATGGTGCGCAATTCGCCTCGCGCGAGGGCCGGCTTGAGCAGATTCGCCGCATCCGCCCCGCCCGCCTGGTTACCGGCGCCGATCAGGGTGTGAGCCTCGTCGATGAACAGCAGCACCGGGTTGGCCGACTGCTGCACGGCGTCGATGACGTTTTTCAGGCGTTGTTCGAATTCGCCTTTTACCCCGGCGCCTGCTTGCAGCAGGCCAAGGTCCAGGGTGCGCACGCTGACCGCCTTTAAGCTGTCCGGCACGTTGCCGTCGGCAATGCGCAGGGCCAGGCCTTCGACCAGCGCGGTCTTGCCCACGCCGGGCTCGCCGACGAGGATCGGGTTGTTCTTGCGCCTCCGGCTGAGGATGTCGATGACCTGGCGGATTTCATCGTCACGCCCGAACACCGGGTCGACCTGCCCTGCCCGCGCCCTGGCGGTGATGTCCTGGGTGAATTTGTCGAGCACCGCTTGCAGGGCATCGTGCGCGGCAGCACCGGAGATGGGCAGTGCCGGGGGCTGGTCCAACGCACTTTGCTGTTGGACTTGCGGGCGTTCCTCGGAGTGTTGATCGAGCAGCGTCGACAACTGCTGCAACTGGACTTCACTGAGGCTCAGCATGGGCCAGGCCGCATCGCAAGCCAGCAGCTGCGGACTGTCCTGCAACGCGCCCAGCAGGTGCGCCGATCGCAAGCTGTCATGCCCTTCCAGCGACGCGCGCAACCAGGCGCTCTCGATCAGTTTGTGCAACTTGCCGCACAACTGCGGCTTGCCTTGCACGCTGCGCGGCAGGGTGTCGAGATGGTCAAGCAGACCGCGCCACAGTGCGTCCATGTCCCATTCATGACGACGGGCGATCAGGGTCAGGTCGCCCTCGCCCTGCTCAAGCAACTTGAGCAGCCAGTGTTCGATGCTGATTCGCCCATGGGCTCGGCTTTGACACAAGGAGGCCGCCGCGCTGAGCGCCTGGGCGCAATAAGGGTTGAGGCGGCGAAGCAGGCGCGTGGAGTTGTGGGGCATGGTGGTACGTCCTTGTGCTGACGATTCAGCGGGTGGTCGGTCGGGGCGATATAGGGCGGGATGGGCTGGGTTGAGCGTCCGCGAGCAGACGCTCAACCCAGAACACCGGAACCAGCAGGCAGGTGCCTGCCTGCTGGTTGTTCAGGGTTATGCGCTTGGGCGTTCGTTCCAGGAATCCGGGTGAGTGATGTTGCCGTCTACATAGGTCCAAGTGACCTTCTCGTACCGCAACTCAACCTGTTCCAGATGGTTGTGCCGCTCTTTGCTCACGTCCTTGACGTCATGCATTTTCGGCGCGACTTTCACCACCTTGACGTTTTCAAGCTTGGTGTTGAAGTACTCGATTTCCTGGCCGGCGTCGTCGATGCGATACCATTTGAACTCAGCACTTTGAAGCGTCTGACCGGTGGTGACTGCTTTGTACAGATACGGGCTGGAGGCATCGATCGCCTTGGTAAACAGGAACGGAGTGTGAATCCGCGTGCCGGTCAACTTGCCTGTATTGTTGTCGGTGGGGATGTACACGCTGTGGTCTTGGGCGACGACCTCGATGCTGCCTTCGCGCTTTTGTACGTCCACTGACCCTTTGAGGTCCGCGCCACCGTCATCTTTTAGCCACAGGTAAACGGGAATTGCCATGTGAAGCTCCTTCTCTCAGAACACTGATGCCGCGTTTGCGACAGGGGGTTGTATGTCAGTCCCGGCCGTGGGTAGCGCGCAGGCCCCCGCTTCCGGCACCAGACGGATATCGACGCGACGGTTGGCTTGACGCCCCGCCTCGGTGTCATTGCTCGCGATCGGCTGGCTCTTGCCAAAGCCCTGCACCGCGAAGCAGCTGTCGGGGATGCCACCCATGCGTTGCATCCACTCACGTACCGCTGCCGCGCGGGCACGGGACAAGTGCAGGTTGTGTTCGTCGCTGCCCACGGCATCGGTATGCCCGGCGATGACGATCAGCCAGCCAGGCTGGGCCTTGATGCCGACCAGGGCATCGATCAGCACCCTGGTTGATTCAGGCTTGAGCCGGGCGCTGGCGCTGCTGAACAGCGACAGACTGTCCAGGCGCACCGTTCGCGCGGTACGTGCCACCAGCGGGCGGGTCGACGGTTGCTTGTGATCGGCGATGGTCGTCAACACCCGGTCACGCAGGCGCTCGCCGTGATACAGGCCCAGCCCCAGCGCCAGGGGCGCGCCCAGGCGGTAGTAGGCGTCAAGGCGAACCGCGTCCTCGCGCAGCACGTTCAACGCATCCTCGCGCCGGGCGAATTCGGCTTGCTCAAGACGCGTCGGCGGGGCAATGGATGTGTAGCGCCGCAGGTCGTCACTGACCTGGCGCAGCAGCATGGTGTTCTGCCAGGTCGAGCTGATCAGGGCGACAACGGTGGCAAACGTGAACAGCCATACGGCGATCACGATTGCGCCACGCTTGGGCGATGGTTGAGGCTGCCGGGGCAGCAGACTCAGCAGAGGGTCAGGAAACGGCAACGGCTCCCCCGTTTCCTGTATAGCGCCATCGGCGTCCAGCAGCGCGGTCTTGTCCCGCTGCCATTGCCGCCACAAGTTGCCGGGCACATAACCGGGCAGTGTCGGCACCAGGGTGCAGGCCCACACCAGCGGCAGGCCGATAGCGTGGCGACCTTCACGGCGGGTGAAGTGCGCCAGGACATGTTCGTCCAGCCAGGCAGCTGCACTGTTGAGCTGGATGCCGGCCTGCAAACGTTGGGTATGGACTTCACTGCAAGCGGACTGCCGGTACCAGTCGTTCGGGCTGAAGCTGGTCCCCGCCTGCAGAATGTTGCAGCGGTCCTGGCCGGCGCCCCAACTGAACCAGGCCCCTTTGGCTGCAGGGGACTGCAGATAGCTGACCAGCATCAACGGCAAGCTAAAGCCGCGCTTGCGCGTCAGCGCGACCTGATGATTGAAGGTGCGCACCTGCCCGGCCAACACCCCGGCATTGGTGTGCTCGCCCGGGTTGACGATGAGCATTACCCCGAGCTGTCCGCCCCACTGGGGGCGCATGGTTATGATGCGGTCGACCAGCCCCGGCAGTTGCTCCGTACTGGAAACCCGCAGGTAACACCCCTGCTGGGTCAAACGCTGCGCCGGATGATCGGCGCCCGCTTCACCAAACAGATTGGACAGGCCATCGCCACAGACCAGCACAACGGGTTGGCGGAAGCTCGCCGGTGGCAGCGTGAAATCATCGAGGGAACCGTGCAGTTCCTGTTGCTTTGCTGTCTGACGCACCGCCCGCACCCACGCCAGCGCGACGCTGCCGACAACAATCAAAACGCCAACCCCGCGCGTCCATCCGCCAAACGGGATGATCGCCAGCAGCGTCAGGGCCAGTACACCGGCCCACAGCCAGAGCCCCTGTTTGAGTTTGAGCGTCATTGACCCCACCTCAGGCGCCCGCGGATAACAGGGTCGCCGCCAAGCCACCCAGCCACTGATCGAGCCCGTACCAGAGAGCGACCAGCAACAGGCCGGCTGCCAGGGCATTGACCAGGGGCGAGCGCAATCCAGGGAACAGCGTCATGCCCCGACTGCCGCTGGCCGTTGCGGTCGAGCGCCGATGCAATTTCAAAGGCGCGACACGCTCATTCAGGGCGGTCAGCAATTGCTCGCGCTCGGGGTCACCGATATCGGCATAACGGCCCTTGAAACCCAGGGTCAGTACCCGCTGGAACGCTGTCAGCACAAGTAGGTCCGCTGCGGGTTCGCGCAGCACCTCACGCATGTCCTCATAAAGGAACACCCCGGCCTGATGGCGATTGAAAAACTTCGTTTGCAAGGGTTCGCTGGCCCAGCGCGAATGGGCATTGTCGCGGGTGAGGTTGAGCATGGTTTCATCCAGCAACGCGCATTGCGCATGGCTGATATGGTCGATGCTGCGTTGCGCCAGGCCGGCCTCTTCGAGAGACTGGCGAACGCGCTCAACCTGCTGCACGCACAGCGCTTTGACTTCATCGCTGTTCTGCGCCGACGCCCCCTGCCGCAACTCGACCACCAGCAGATAGCTGTCCTGCAGCAATGCGTCGATATCAACCGCGTCGTGTTTTTTCGTTTCGATCAGGTTCATGCACGTAGTACCGCGAACAGTTCAAGTTTGACGTCGGCCAGGGTGCTCGGGACGTAGAAGGCACAAACGCCCTGAGCCAGGATGGCTTTGCCCTTGACATGGTTGAGGTCGAGGGCGAAGTACTGGTTTTCCAGGCGCAGGGGAATGGCCGCCGGCACATGGCTGAGGGACTGCAACGGCACGCCGTCGAGGGCGGCGTTGACCAGTTGATCGACTTCGTCCGGTGTACCGATCTTGCACAGGCGCGGGAACTGGCTCTGCAGTTGCACCGCTGGCAGGCGGCAACGCACCGACAGGTAGAAGTCGGCGCTGTCTGGCTCGCGCAGTCGATGGTCATCGAGGCGCACCTGCCAGCGATTGGCCGAACTTTCTTCAAGGTCCAGGGCAATGACCCGCGAAGGCAGGCTGGCCTCCAGCAAGGTGGAAATCATGCGCAAAAGTGGCGGGAACACACTTTCCAGGTCTTCGTGGCGGTAAGGCGGAATCTGCTCGACATCGTGTTCGAGGGAAAAGGTCAGCAGGCTGCCGGCCAGTTTCGTCAACTCCAGATAGACCTGCTCGGGAGGTCGCGCAGGCCAGGCCTTGAGATCGGCCAACACCGGCTGGTAAGTGTTCAAGGCATTGAGCAGCCAGAACAATGACACGTCGGCAACGGCGAAGTCGGCCATGCGTTGATTGCTTTCGCGGCGCATGCCCATCAGTCGCTGGCGTTTGGAGGACAGCTGGCTCAACAGGTTATCCAATTGCGTCAGCAACCCCGGGTGCGCGGCGAAACTGAGCAACGGCGGAATGTAATCGGGGTCAAGGCTCCAGGCGCCCTGCCCGTCGCGCATCAACCGTGCGATGGGACAGGTCAGGTAATCGCCGTTCTCGTCGTGCTCGAAGCGCAGGCTCAGCACCTGTTCCAGCACGCCGACCGATTGCACCTCATCGGTGTAGATGTCCTGCACCCGTCGCCAGTCCTGGCGATATCGGGTAGGCCGATCCCCTTGCCCGCCATCGAACAGGCAGTTATTGCCATTGGCCTGCTCCAGCGGCAGGGCCAGCAGCAAGGTAGCTGTCTGGCTGTCACCGGTCTGCAGGCGCGACAGGTCGAGACCGGGGGGCAGCCGATCCACTTGATCGCTGTCGATCAGGGTACCGTCCGGCATCCGCAGATTGAGCCGGGTGGCCTTGAGCGTGCCCAGGCGCAGAGCTTCCAGGTCGAAGGCGACACTGCGAACGCCCCAAGGGTGCACCAGGCACAGACGAGCCAGGCACTCGTTGGCCCAGGCCTCCCAGCGCGCCTGCTGCTGGAATTGCTGTGGGGACAGCAATGCCCCCGCGGCCCACAAGGGGCGGTCGATTTTCATGAGATCCTATCCCTACGAAATGGCGTGGATGTGAAAAGGACTCAGGCTTTCGCCTTGGGCATCTGCGAAACCAGCGACAGGTTGACGTCCATGCCTTCCACCTGGAAATGCGGCACGGCATACAACTTGACGCGGAAGAAACCCGGGTTGTCCTCGATGTCTTCGACGGTGACCCGGCCAGCCCGCAACGGGTGCGAAGCCTGCAGCGAGTCGCCCGGATCGTTCATCTCGGTGACCAGCCCGCTGACCCACTTGTTCAACTCCAGCTCCAACAAACGGCGATCCTTGGTGGTGCCGATGTTTTCGCGCTGGATCAGCTTCAGGTAATGGGCAATGCGCGACAGCAGGAATATGTATGGCAGTCGCGCATTGATCCGGCTGTTGGCGGTGGCCTCCGGGGTGTCGTACAACGCCGGTTTCTGCGCGGAGTTGGCCGAGAAGAAGCACGCGTAGTCACGGTTCTTGTAGTACGAAAGCGGGATGAAACCGAGGTTGGCGAACTCGAACTCGCGTGTTTCGGGAATCATCACTTCCGAAGGGATCTTCACCTGATTGCCAGTGCCCAGGTCGTACAAGTGGATCGGCAGGTCGGTGACCGCGCCACCCGACTGCGGACCGCGGATCTGCACGCACCAGCCGTTGGCGATGAAGCTCTTGACCATGTTGGCAGCGAAGGCGAACGAGGCGTTGGTCCACAGGTATTTGTCGTGGTCCGGTCCCTTGACGCTTTCGATGTAGTTGAAGCTGCGCACCGGAACGGTGTCCGGGCCATACGGCAGGCGGCCCAGCACACGGGGCATGAGCAAACCGATGTATCGCGCATCATCGCTGTCGCGGAACGCTTTCCACTTGAGGTATTCGGCACGGTCAAAGTAGTTGCCGATGTCCTTGATCGCGGCGACTTCTTCCATCGAACGCTTGCCAAAGAAGGCCGGGCCGACGGCGCCAATGAAAGGCATGTGCGCGGCTGCCGAGACTTTGGAGATGTTGCGCAGCAAGGCAATGTCTTGCGGGCTGCGGTCGAATTCGAAGTTGGAAATGGCAGCGGCGATCGGCTCACCGCCCGGTGTGTCGTACTCCTGGGTGTAGGTATGCATGTACAGACCGCTTTGCGCGATCTCCGGTGCATCCTCGAAATCCTGGACCAGGTGATCCTTGCTGATATCCAGCAATTCGATCCGCACGTTCTGGCGGAAATCGGTCTGATCGATCAACGATTTCACACCGCGCCAGGTGGACTCGACCCGCTGGAAATCCGGGTGATGCATCACAGCGTCCAATTGGCGGCTGATTTGCGCATCCAGCGATGCGATATGTTCATCCAGCAGTGTCCTGTCCAGACGCCGGACCTTGCGCGAAGACTGCTTTATCAACTTCAGGAAAACACTGACCGCAGCGGTAACACGCTCATCGACAGAAACGTCCGACAGTGCCTCGGAGCTTTGAAACATTTCAATCTCGCCCAACGCTTTTACCGGATTGAGATTGATCTTGCCAAACAGTGCGCCATACACACCCTGGCTTTCTTCAGGCAACACCGTAGTGCCACGCGATTGCGTGTGAGAATGTTCGATAGACATTGTGAAAACTTCCTTTTAAACAGACCGAGGTTAATTAACGAACGGCTTGCGGAGCCAATGCAGCCAACTCGCCTCGCAGTTCGTCAGTCAGTGCCTCGTCCATGAGGATTCGCTCCAGCTCCAGACGAAACCTGGCATTGTCCAGAAGGTTGGACTTGAGGTCGCGCAGCAGGTTGCGCATTGCCAGCAGTGCGCGCAGTTGCGGAACTTGCCGGGCCACCTGCTCTGGCTCGAAATCCTTCATGCTCTGGAAACCCAGAACGACCTCCGCTTCGCTGGCATCCTCCACCAGGGTATTGGCCACCGCCAGCTTGAGCTCGGGAGAAAATTCGGCCAGTACGCTATCGAAGTTGTTCTTGTCGATGGCGACTTTGCTTCTCTCGGATAAAGGGCGCTGTTCCTTGCCGTTACTGTAGTCGCCCATCACCATCAACTTGAGCGGCAATTCGGTTTTTTTCTGGGCATCGCCAGTATGCAAATCGAGTTTGATGTTGATTCGTGCCTTTGGCACTTCGTTTTGAAAACTACCAGAAGCCATAAATCCTCCTTGGATATTTGTAACTGCATGCACAGTTACAAATAATCAACTACAAAAATCTGGTTCAGCCATTGCATTGACATATCCAGATAAACTAACAGCCATCGCTCGCGACCTTGTCTCGGCCGCAAAAAAATGAACCTTTTGAAGTGAAAGTGCAATTAATGAAACAAAAGCTTAAAACTTTCAGGAGGCAATGGTGAACTATCGTACGAAGTCATACTACCCACGACAAGCATATAAAGACCAAACGCACACCGCACCGGGAACTTACTCTCACTATAAAAAGTAATTTCCCTACGCCATACAAGAAACGTCCTACAAATAGCCTGTTAGCGTGCTTTGAAGGCGACCCAATGCAGTCGCGGTGAAACCAGTCGATACGGTTTTCCAGGAAAACCACGGGGGGGGGGGTGGGATGTCAGGACTGCCTGCGCCCGATCCAGGACCGGGAACAGGTAGCACAGACCAGGCAGACTTCAGAATTTCTCTGCGATGTACTTGAACGGATAGTTCGGATCCCGATAGTTGCCGGGACTTTGGCGCTTGGGCAGCGTCACTTTCGCCCGCGGCACTTCCACATAGGGAATGCTGCTCAGCACATCGCTGATGATGTTCAGTCGCGCCCGTCGCTTGTCATTCGAGTTGGCGACCCGCCACGGGGCGAAGTCTGTATCGGTAGCCTCGAACATGTCGTCCCGGGCACGGGAGTAGTCGTACCAGCGGTTATAGGACTTGAGGTCCATGGGTGACAGCTTCCAGATTTTGCGCCCGTCGGTGATACGCTCCTTGAGGCGTCGGGTCTGCTCTTCCTGGCTCACTTCGAGCCAGTACTTGATCAGGATGATTCCCGATTCCACTAGTGCCTGCTCGACGCGCGGCACCGAGGTGAGAAAATTGCGCACCTGTTCTTCGCTGCAAAAGCCCATGACCCGCTCGACTCCGGCGCGGTTGTACCAGCTGCGATCGAAGATCACCACTTCGCCAGCCGCCGGCAGGTGCGGCAGATAACGCTGCACATACATCTGGCTTTTTTCCCGCTCGGTCGGCGCCGGCAGCGCCATTACCCGGAACACCCGCGGACTGACCCGCTCGGTGAGCGCCTTGATGGTCCCGCCCTTGCCAGCGCCATCGCGGCCCTCGAAGATGATGCAAACCTTCGCGCCCGTGTGCTGCACCCACTCCTGCAGCTTGACCATCTCGACATGCAGCCGCGCCAGTTCCTCGAGATACAGCTTGTTCTTGAGCTTGCCGCTTTCTACCGGTTTGCTTTTGCTTGCCGCCTTCTTCTTCGCCATGCCCGTTAACTCCTTCAATGCGTCACATAGCGTCCGGAGTGCCTCCGGCCGCGTTCATTCAGCGTCGACTGCGCTGATAATGTTCAACCGCCTGTTCCAGGTTCAAGAACATGCGCGCCTCGCCCAGCGCATGGCCCAGGGGGGCCTTGATGACCATTTCCCATACGCTCGGGCTCATGCCCACCAGCCACAATGAAATGCCTTTCTCCTGCAGTTGCTGTTCCGCCCCGGTGAGCATTTTCAGCGCGGTGTATTCCAGGTCGAACACGCTGCGCAGGTCCAGGACCACGACCTTGGGTGTCGCCTCGTCGATCAGCGGCCGGATCTTGTCGGCGATGCGCTCGGCATTGGCGAAGAACACCCGCCCTTCGGGCCTGAGCAACAGCAGCCCGTCAAAGTGTTCGTCATCGATGTGCTCGGCGGACTGCGGTCGGTACACATTGGTGCCAGGCTTGCGTCCCAGGACATGTACGGGCGGGTCCGAGACCTGATAGGCCAAGGCCAGCAACGAGACGATAATCGCCACGACGATCCCTTGCAGCGTGCCCAGCAGTATCACGCCGATCATGGCCACCACGGCCCAGGCAAATTCGGTACGGCGAACCGACAGGATCTCGCGAAATTCCGTCGGCTCGATCAGGCCCACCGAATACACGATCACCACGGCGGCGAGCGTGGCGTTGGGCATCAGGCCAATGAGCGGCGCCAGCAGCAGGCACGTGCCCAGTGCCAGTGCGGCGGTGACCAGTGCGGCCAGTTGCGAACGGGCGCCGGCCAGGCGGTTCACCGCCGTCTGGGTGGTGCCGCCACCGGCGACCATGGCCCCGAGAAACGCGCCACCGATGTTGGCAACGCCGGTGGCCAGCAGCTCCCGGTTCGGTAGTGGCGCGGGCTCGTCACTGCGGGCGAACGCGCGCCCCGCCGCGATGGTTTCGGTGAAACTCATCAGCGCGATACCCATCGCCGAGGACCACAGGGTCTCGGCCATCGACCATACCGGCAGGGTCGGCGCGGGCAACCCGATCGGCACCACGCCGACGGCGGATACACCAAAGCGCTCCAGGCCAAACAGGCTCATGCCGATGATGCCAAGCGCCACCGCAATCAAGGGTGCGGGCAGTCGTGGTGTAAATCGTTTCATGCCCACCAGCAGCAGGACCATGAACACACCGACCGCCACGGTCGGCAGCGAGGCATGGCCGACGCTCTGGACCGTGGCCACCAGGTTGTGCAGGAAGCCACCTTTGTCGATGTGAGTGCCCAGCAGTTTGGGCAACTGGTCGAGCACGATGACCACGCCGATGCCGGCCTTGAAACCCACCAGTACCGGCTCGGAAATGAAATTGGCGACGAAGCCCAGGCGCAGCAGCCCCGCGACAATCAGGATCGCGCCCACCATCAGGGCCAGCGTGGCGGAACCGGCGAGCAAGGTCGCCGCATCGCCATCGGGGCTGAGCTGGCCCAACGCGGAGCCAGCAAGAATGGCCAGGGTGGTCGTGGTGCTGACGCTAAGCGGGCGCGATGTGCCGAGCACGGCATAGATCACCATCGGCACCAGCACCGTGTACAGCCCGACCTGCACCGGCAGGCCGGCAATGGTGGCGTACGCCAGCGCCTTGGGAATGACCACGGCCGCTGCCGTCAACCCGGCGACCACATCGCTGCGCAGCCAGTCTGGCCGGTAGCTGCCGAGCCACTCCGGGATCAACAGGCTGCGCAAGGTTCTCCGCTGTGGAGCGCCTGCAATCCGCTCTTGCGGATGGCTGCCTTGTTGATTCATCAGTCACTCCAGTGGAAAATTTTCCATGCGGATGATGAGTGGGCTCAACTGACCGCACAATCCTTTAACTGCACGCGCAGCCATTGCAAACCCTCATCGGCATCAAAGCGCGTGTGCCAGCAGGCGATCAGCTCAGGCTCGGGAAATTCAAAGGGTGGGGCATGGCAACTGAGGTTGAATACACCGGCAAACGTCCGGGCAATCGGGCTCGGTAGATTACAAATGTAGCCGGTTTGCGCGGCGATGAAGGGATTCGTTGATGCAGGCTCGAAAACATCCATCACGTCCTTCCTGAAAGGGAAAACCTCGTATGGACGACGTCATGAAAGCGATAAATGAGCTATACCCGCTAATTCTCCCCATTGCAGTTCTTCAACTCAGGAGTTTGGCAATGAAGCTCAAAACCTCACTGGCAGCACTTATGGTTGCGGCAAGCCTTTTCGGCTGCACCACTTCATCGACCCACGGCGTGAACGTCAACCTGGTCGCCACCCGGCAAAACGCCGGTCAGATCGGCACCGTCACCTTGACCGACTGGGACAAGAAAACCGGGCTCAGTTTCTTCATCAGCGGTGCTCCAATGGGGGTTACCCTGCCCCTGCGCCTTTACTCGTTCATCAATAACGGCACCTGCCAGCAACCCGGGTCAGTCGCCTACGCGATGAACGACACCGTCAACACCGAAGCCCAACCCGTACGCGGCTGGTCTTTTACCAGAACCGCGCCTGTGCCGTTGCAAACCCTGCTCGACGGCAAGTATTCGGTGGTCGTGCGAACGGCTTCAACCGATGGCAACGTCGATATCTTTTGCGGGGATATCAAGGCAACAGAGCCGGTGAAATAGCCGCGGCCGATTCAGGTTGGCCCACGCCCGAGTACCGCTCGCGCCACCGGTTGTCCGGTGCGAGCGGTGGCGTCGGATGGACGGAAACGGGGCCGGCGGCAACAACCGGTAACAAACCTGTCATTACTCACTGATAACGTCCAAGCGCTTTCCCGAACCGCATCCGCTCGATCTCCGATCGCCCAGTTCCCTGTACCAGGGCTTTGCCCATCCGCTCAAGGTGCCACTTCAGGTGTACGCAAGCACGACGCGCAAGCAAATCATCATCAGGTCCGACGACATGAGCTGCGACGACTTTGGCGCGTTGTTCTCGAACCTGTTCGGCAACCTCTATTCCGACTCTCCACCGCTGCCGAAAAACATCATCATCGGCGGGGTCTACGGCCGGCACGAAGGTGTCAGTTTTCGGCGCATGCACTATCGCGGTGACTTCACGGTGGCTTTTCCCGCCCCCCTTGATGAAATCACGTTCGTCATCCCCACCGCCGGCAAGATCATTTTCAACCACGTCACCGAGTCGGTCGGTTTCGCCCGGATCGGCCTGGCGATCGACAAGGCCGAAGTCCGCTCGGCGCGCTTTGTCGACAACCACGCACAGCACGGGATTTCGATCAGCCGCCGGCTGATCACCGAGCGCCTGTCGACACTGCTGGGCAAACCTATCCTGCAAAAAGTGCATTTCGAGCCGTTGGTGGACCTGAATGTGTCGGCCTTGCAGGGCATCCGGGCGTTGATTGAACTGGCCACGGGCACCGAGTTCGACCTGCTGATCAACACCGGTTCGCTGATGCCTTCGCGCCTTCGCGAAATGCTGGTCGATGCGGTGCTGGAAGCCTGGCCGCACAACTTCACCGAAGCCCTCCGGCGCCCTTCCCCACTGATAGCGCCGCGACATGTGAAGCTGGCCGTCGAGTACATTCAGGAGCACCCCGACCACCTGGCCAGCGGCACCGAGCTGGCGCAATTGACCAACGTCAGCCTGCGCGCATTGCAGGAAGGTTTTCAGCGTTTCATGGGCACTTCGATCGTTGCCTATCAGCGCCAGGTACGCCTGGAGCGCGCCTTTGCCGCGCTGTCCCAGGGGGTGTCGCCATCGGTGACAGACGTGGCCTTGCAACACGGCTTCAGCAATGTCGGCCGGTTTTGCCAGTATTTCCAGAGTGCCTACGGCATCAGTCCCGCAGACGTGAGAAAGGGCCTGCGAACGCGGCCAATGGCGATCAATTGAGAAATTGTGGGAGCGAGCCTGCTCGCGAAGGCGGAGTGACATTCAACATCTACGTCGACTGACACGGCCTCTTCGCGAGCAAGCCCGCTCCCACAGATTGCCTTAACTGACCGTCAGAACAGATAACTGGCCTTCAGCCCGCCATTGAAACCGTGGCTGTCGCCGCCACCACTGGCGCCGATTTCCGCCCCCACGCTCCACGGACCAAGATTGGCCATGACGTTGACGCCACCGGTGAACTGGTCACGGTTTTCGAAGGCGGCTTGCTGTTCGATGTCCAGGCCCAGCAGTTGCCCTTCGCTGTCGACTTCAGGGTCGCCCAAGACATGCTCGTAGCCCACTTGCACCCCCGGCACCACTTGCCAGGCACCCAGGCTGACAGGTGCAAAGGATGCGTTGAGGTTGGCCACCGCGCTCTTGCGGGTCTCGTGGATGCCGTCGACGTCCAGGGCCAGTTCGCTGCCTTTTTCCTGGAAGCCCGACAGGTTGACGTGGCTGATCCGCACGCCGAGGCTCGGCTCGAGGGTCACGCCGTTCACCGGCACACGGTAACCGAGCGCCAGGGTCGCGCCGGTGAGGTTGCCATGGCTGTCGCCCTTGGCCGTGCCCAGACCGCCGCCGAGTTCGCGCTTGCTCTCGTAATCGAGGTAGCCGGCGCTGGCATCGGCATCCACAAACAGGCCGCGCTCCAGACCGTTCGGAGCAAAGCGTGCGCCGACGCTGAAGAAGGTCAGGTCGGTATCGGCCTCGCCACCTGCACCACCGACATTGCCGCTGCTGTAGCCGAAGCCGGCATGGGCACTGAGCTGTTCGGAAAAGCGCTGGGTCAGGCCAATCATCATGCCCTGGCTATGCTCGTTGCTGCTGGAGGCCTGGGACGAACCATCGGTGCCCAGATACCCCGCCAGGGCAGTGCTCCACAGGCGATATTGCCCGGCCTTGAGGTCGATGCCGCTGGTGAACGGCGCGGCGGCCTGCTCGATCATCGCGCCCTGGCGCAGCAGGTAGCTGGCGGCGTCGGCGTGCACCTGACCGCCGACGGTGGACTCCACACCCCCGAGGCTGCGGGCATCGATGGCCGACTGCAGGTAGTAGTTGTAGGCGCTGTAGGTGCCCGACAGGTTGCTGTTCTGCAGTTGCTGCAACAACTGCGCGCCGGCCGCGGCGTTGCCGGCCAGGTCCGCCGCGCCCGGCAGGCTGTTGTAGAACACCATCTTGCCGCGCAGCACGTAGATGGTTTCCTGGGACAGGCCGAGGCCTTCCTTGAGGTAGTTATCCATCGTGCCGTATTGCGCGGTCACCTCGTCCAGGCCGGCTTGCAGGTAACTGGCCTCCACACCGATCAGCGGCCCATAGATGGTCGCCAGGCTCGGTGGCAAGGCCGCCATGGTCGCCTTGATGCGAGCGGCGGTGTAGTCGTTGGTCGCCAGGTAGTTGCTCATGATGGTGGCATCGTCGACCCCGGCGATGCTTTGCAGCACAGCGGCGGTCCAGCCCGTGCGGTCCTTGCCGGCGGTGCAATGGAACAGCGCGGCGCCATCAACCGTGGCCAGCTCATTGAACAGCTGGTTGAACTCACTGCGCATCCCAGGGTTGCGGACGAAATCACGGTTGGTGTCCTGCATCATGGCAGTGGCTTCAGCGGCGCTGTGGAACGCGATGTTGGTGACGTTCGCACCCGACGTGGAGCCGCCGATGATGTCGATGTTGGTGTACGTCGCACCCGTGAGCATCTTGTCGGGCGTGGCGGCGATCTCGCTGGGCGTGCGCAGGTCGTAGACCGCCTTGATGCCCTGGCCGTTGAGGGTCGCCAGATCCGCCGCCGACGGCGTCAGCGCGTTGGAGCGGTAAAACACCCCGCCACGCATGGTGCCGTCATTGCCGGTGGAATACGCGGTGGTGAGACCGGCGACATCGCGGAAATTGTCGATGCTCTTCAGGCGTGGGGTGTTGAGGGGGACAGTCTCGGCAGCCTGGGCGGCAGCGATGGACAGGCTCAAAACAGACAGCGAACACACAAGTCGTTGGAACACAGTGCAGCCTCATTGAAATCGCGTTGGGCTGACTAATATCTACATTGAAATGGCGCTGAACATGACAAATCGCCTGCAAACGCAAATCACTGCGCGATGTGTCCAGCTGGCTCGTTTTCTGTCCGTGTAATGCCCGTTGTGCGGCCAAGGTTGTGAGTGATGACTGGCGGGGAACAAGATGCGCGGTGGTCGGCGATCAATTTCCAGGCATAAAAAAACCCGCCTTCCAGCGGGTTTTTTTACTTTTCAGAAACCGATCTGGCGTCGCGAACTCAATGGGTTTTTTTCGAGCTCGACAGCCCGTTTTTACTCAAGCCTTTGGTGTTGTGCTCACCCGGCGTCGAGGCCGAAATAGCCCTGGCCTTGGAGATGCCGCGGGTATCGGAGTGGGCGAGGCCTGAGGTCGTGGTGCCATGACCGTTATCATCATTGCGCTCACTACCGTAGTGGTTCCCGCTCAGGCCACGGTCGCGCACGGACTTGCCGGCATGGTCGCTGTCCAGTCCGTTGCCGCGGCCGTTACTGCCGGAGTGGCCTGAGCCGGCGTGTCCGCCACCCATACCGCCGCCGTGGCCTGCGCCATTTCCACCACCATTTCCACCACCATTTCCGCCGCCGTTTCCACCTCCGCCACCGCCACCGCCGTCCTTCGCGTATGCGGAACCCATGATCGACAGGCCATCAGGGAGTAACGGGGCGGCTGCAAGCATCATGGCGCATGACATTACAGCAACGAGACTCTTGTTTTTAAAAAGCATGATTGCTTCCGTAGGAGGTTGATATCGCGTGACGTATGACGCGATATCCCTCCAACAGTTCAAGTACCACGACAGACGGATTGAACACCTTGAATCAGCGGGAAGGCTACCTTCCACAGGTTAATCAAACGCACCGTCGAGAATTTCATAGACAAGCCCGGTGGCCAGCGCAACCAGGATCAGGTCCGTACCGACTTGCTGCCATTCGTAGCCATCATAGTGGGGCAGCCTGCCGACCAGTCGGCCATCGAGCTTTTTGGCGATGCCGGGTGGAAGTGGCTTGCCTCGGGCAAGGTTCTTTTGAATACCCGGTGGCAAATCGGGCCCGGGGCTCCAGTAGCCGGTATTCACGCCAATGATCTCGAGTACGCTGCTGCGGTTGATGCTCGGGCCATTGCTCCAGTCCCCGCCGCCGCCGGAATTCTTGTTCTTGTTGCCATGACCGCCCTGGTTGCCATGGTTGACCTTCCCGTTGCCCTGGCCGTTACCGGGATCGGCCAGGGCAGTCACCGAGCCGTAGACCAGAGTCAAACAGGTAACAGCTGCAATCAATGATCGAGTCCTGAACATGATTCATTCCTTCGTGGTGGGGAATAGTCCCTGAAATTTAGACTTTATAGACGAAGTTGGTTCCATCGAGCCACCATCTGTCATCCACCCCTGCTGAGCGCCCAGATACTCGCCGCAACCTTCTTCGATGTGAATCCACGCTTGATACGTCGCAGATACTTCAATGCGTGGTGCTGTTTCCCGATTGTTACCTCAGCGCCGCAGTTGTCACTTCTGCGCTGCCGAACTGGCCAATAGAGTATGGCCGTCGGTGTCGAACAGGGTCGTCGACTTGTCGGCCCGCGCTGGCACCGATCCCCCCATCACGGAAGAGGTGAATCATGAGTTTCGTCAAAGTGGAAAAAAACCAGAGCAGCGCCCCGTCGGATGTCGACATGAAAAAAGCCATGGTCGAGTCGGGCGGCAAGCCGGGCGAGGTCACCGGGACCAATGCCGCCCGCACCCTGACCTACACCGGCGTGGTCAATCACACGGTGTACGAGAACAAGCTGATCGAGATCGCCAAGGGCAAACGCACCAGCTGGAACTTCGTCTGGGCCGATGCCAAGGCCGCCTGAGGTCAAGGCGGGGCGGCCGATCGGCTGCCCCGCTGACTCAGCCCCTGATACAACCCCGATACCCGCTTGTAACACCACGACACTTAGCCGCCCTGCCCCTCGCCCCTAGAGTGAAGCCGTCAATGGACTGCTGCGCCAGGCGCCAGCAACCCATTGATTGTCCAACACACCACCAAGGAAGAGGGAAACCATGAGCAAATCAATCGCTGTCAGCCAACAGAGCCAGCAGCTTCACAATGATGTGCAAGAAGCCGTCAAGTCGATCATGGGTGCAACGCAACTGAAGGCGGCAGATTACGGCCGGGTACTGAGGTCAGCCCTGGCAGCTTCGCAAAAAACCGTCACCATCGAAATCGCCGCCGGCGACCTGTCGCAGCTGAAGAAGTCCGGCTACAAGCTGTGCTTTGCCAAGAAGGTGGGTGACGCCGACTACAACGTGGTCTGGCAGTCCTATGACGCTTACCTGAGTAACAACGAGTTCAGCTGGACGCCTCAATATCAACTGTTTGCGTCCAACCTGTTCAAGGCAAATGTGCAGGTCAAAGTCTCGACCAACATCGTCAATATCGGCCTGGGGCAAACATCGACACTCGATGAGCACGGTCTGCTGAGTTCGGCGGTTACCGGGGGGCCGAACATTTCCATGACCTTTGTAAACGACTACGCCCCCATCCATCCGGGTATCAACCAGCTATCTACCGGCATTGATGGCACTCAGGTCAGCACCCCCATTTACGTTGCGGTGGATCAGGTGGTCACCGGTGAAACCGTGCTGACGCCGGTGGAAACCATCCTCGTGTGGTTCGAACAGAACGTACAGACCAGCACCATGTTCAGTACCTCACGCTCCAAGGCGATCGAAATCGACTTGACGTTCGATAACACCGCAGGTCGCCTTTACGAAGGCGGTCAGTGGAAAACCGTGTAACCGTCATGCCGGGGCAACCTTGCGGTTGCCCTTTCACTCCTCTTTGCCCGCCGTGGCGAAGTAGCCCGTCAGCGAGCGACAGATCGACTGCGCGAGGTCCTCCTGGGTGGCGATGCCATAGGGTCGATCACGATCGAACTGCGCCGACCAGCGAATCCGCCCCTGCGCCACATCCACCAGGCGCAATGACGCTCGCACCCGCGAAGGCTCGACCCGCACGCTGCCCTCCAGGCAATAGCTGTAACGCCCGCCACGCTTGAAGTCCGGTACCGGCTCGCTGCTGCGTGCCACCCGCATCAACACATGATTGGTCCCGGTCTGCGTCTGCTCGAACGACTCGAACAGTCGGCAGCTCAACTCCTCGCACAAGCCCCGGGTAAAATCATCGCCATCGCGGGTGAGGCAGGTAAACGGCTGGATCTGGACCACAGGATGGCGAGTGCCGACGCCCTTGGGCCGCAGCCGCTGATAGGTCAAGCGATAACACCCGGGTGGAATGCACAAACGCACCGGGTCCTGCTGGCCGTTGCCGGCGTAATGCGCTGCGAGCTTGCGCCGCAAGCGCCCCACCTGCACTCGCACCACCGGATCGTCGCCCGTGCAATACACTGCCGGGTCACGACGAAACACCGCGATGCCGATGGCGTGTTCGGTCAGCGGCGTTTTGCAAGCCTGAAGGTCGTGCTCGACCAGAAAGCGCAATAGGCTGCCCATGCGCCTGGACTTGGCAAACAACGGGCTGACCAGCAACAGCGCCAGCACCCGCTCGATTTCTTCCCGATCGAGCGGCTCGGGAACCCCCGCCGCAGTCGGATCGGCCATGCTTTTGATCACCATCGCCTGCCTCCGTGCAGGTTGCCGACAGGAATGGATGTCGCACTCCGTGATAACCCTTGCAGCGTGAGCAGGAATGGGGCTCGGGCACTGCAACGACCAAGCGTAGCAGCCGTGTTGATATCGGCAGGCAATTGCGATGGTAGCAACCCGCCATCCGACGAACGTTCAATCTTGACGTCTGAAAAATTTGTAGGACTTGCCCCTTTGTGGCGAGGGTGCTTGCTCCCTCACCACAGGGGCATTTAGCGTCCTACAGGCCGGTTGCAGAAGCCATCAGCAGACTGTTTTTTAATAACGTCTAAAAAATTCATCTCCCCCGCCGATTCATTTAGACTCGGCTGTTGGCTCATGGGGCCAGGCCCTGCCCTGTAACGGATATCCAAGACAGCCTTTCATGAAAAAAATAATCAGTTATTTGCGAAATAGTTACTGGAAAAGATGGATTCGCAAACACAAATGCAAAGTGGCGGGCGGTTTATTGTCACTGCACAAAAGAACGTCACTGACCATAGAAGAAGGCGTGACCCTTGGGAATGTGGTCATAGAGTCGAAAAAGCTGGAAATCGGTGCCCATACCTATATCCGCAGTGACTGCTTCCTTTCGGCGGTCTCATCCATTGGCAGGTTTTGTTCCATCAGTAGCAGCTGTTTTATCGGCCAGCAAAAGAGCTCGCATCCGTTGGACTGGCTCAGTTCACATCCCTTCCAATATACCGACACGGCGCTGGTTTACGACCCGGAGGTTGCGGACATCACGATTGGGCATGACGTCTGGATCGGCCATAGCGCGATGATCCTGGAAGGCGTGACCATAGGCACTGGCGCTGTCATCGCAACCCGCGCCCTGGTTGCCCATGACGTGCCACCGTACGCCATTGTTGCCGGCACCCCGGCAAAAGTCGTCAAGTATCGGCACACACCCGAGTTGATTGAGGCGCTGATCAACAGCAAGTGGTGGGATGTCGATGTCGAGGTACTCAAGACATTACCGCTCAATGATCCGCAAGCCACTTTGTCTCTGTTGGCCACCCTGCAGAAAGAAAACCGCGCCGACTACCAACAGATCGAGATAACCCGCAAAGGGTGCAGTGTTTCGTCTTGAGCCGCGGGAATGACCAACGCTGCACTTCAAGATGCCTGGCAGTCACCAGATTCGAATGATAAAAAAACCCGCATCAGATGCGGGTTTTAACGACTGGCTCCTGATGAACCCTGTCCGCAAAGCGGTTATCAGAAGTTCGCCGGTGTGTTGGCACTGATGATTTCCGCCTCATCTGCCCCGATATTGCGAAACCGGTGCGGCAAGGTCGTCGGGAAGTAATAGCCATCCCCGGCGTTGAGCACGCTCACCTGGCCATCCACGGTCAACTCCACGGTACCCCGGGTCACCAACCCACACTCCTCGCCTTCGGAATGCACGATCGGCTCTTCGCCGGAGCTTGCGCCCGGTGCGTATTGCTCGCGCAGCAAGCGCATCTGCCGGCTTGGCACGGACGCGCCGATCAGCAGCAGGCGCAGGCCGTGGCGGCCGAGGTCGGGCTGTTCGTTGGCGCGGAAGACGTACTGGTGCTCGCGCGGTGGCTGATCGAAGGTGAAGAAGTCGGCCAGGGACATGGGGATGCCCTCCAGCAATTTCTTCAGGGAGCTGACGGAAGGACTGACCCGATTCTGTTCGATCAGGGAGATGGTTGCATTGGTGACGCCGCTACGCCGGGCCAGCTCGCGCTGGGACATTTTGTAGCTTTCGCGTACTAATTTGAGTCGTGAGCCCGTGTCCATGACAGCCTTATGTGCGTGCTACTTAAGGGTAATGGGGGTGGAGTGCAGGCGCGGATCACGCCGTTTTCCGGTCCCGGAAACGTGAAAGGCGGCTATTAAATCACGTTTGTTCGTAATGCTCAGCAGGTTCGATAAACGGCAGAAAAAAACGATCTGTGGGAGCGAGCCTGCTCGCGAAAGCGGTGTGTCAGGCGACATCCTTTTTGGCTGATATGGCCTCTTCGCGAGCAGGCTCGCTCCCACAGGGGACCGCGGTGTTTCTGGTATTAAAAAAACCGGCGACACCCTTTGGGGAGATGCCGCCGGCGAGGTAAAGCTTAGATGCCGAAACGGTCACGCAGCGAGTAGTACACGGCGCCGAGGGCGGTCAACGGGGCCGAGAAGGTGCGCCCGCCGATCATCGGCATGTGCGGCAGCGAGGCAAACGCGTCGAAGCGCTCGGCGTCGCCACGGATCATTTCCGAGATCAGTTTGCCGGCCAGGTGCGAACAGGTGACGCCGTGGCCGCTGTAGCCCTGCATGTAGTAGGCGTTTTTCTCGATACGGCCGAATTGCGGCATGCGCGACATGGTCAGCAGGAAGTTGCCGGTCCAGCGGTAGTCGATCTTCACGTCCTTCAATTGCGGGAAGGTCTTGAGGATTTTCGGGCGGATCAGTTGTTCGATGTCGTCCGGCTCGCGCGCACCGTAGACCACGCCACCGCCGTACAGCAGGCGGTTGTCGGCGGTCAGGCGGTAGTAGTCGAGCAGGTAGTTGCAGTCTTCGACGCAGTAGTTGTTCTTGATCAGGCTGCGGGCCTGCTGCTCCGACAGCGGCTCGGTGACGACGATCTGCGAACCGCACGGCATGCTCTTGCTGGTCACGCGGTTGTCCAGGCCCTGCGGCAGGTAGGCGTTACCGGCGATCAGCAGGTACTTGGCCTTCACCAGGCCTTTTGCCGTGCGCACGGTGATGGGCTCGCCGTAGGTGATTTCCACCGCCGCCGATTGCTCGTAGATCTTGCCGCCCAGGCCGATGATGGCCGAAGCCTCGCCGAGTGCCAGGTTCAGCGGGTGAATGTGGCCGCCCTGCATGTCCAGCAGGCCGCCGACGTAGGCATCGGAACCGACTTCGCGTTTGATGTCGGCCGCGTCGAGCATCTTCAGGTTCTTGTTGCCGTAGCGTTCCCAGCTCTTCTTCTGCTCGGCCAGGCCCTTGAGCTGCTTCTTGTTCATCGCCGCGAAGATACCGCCGGGACGGTAATCGCACTGGATGTCGTAGTGCTGTATGCGCTGACGGATGATGTCGGCGCCTTCGAAAATCATGCTGCCGAGGATTTCGGCAGTCTTGTCGCCGTAGCGCTCTTCGATGACATCGACGTCGCGGCTGTAGGAGTTGACCAGTTGGCCGCCGTTGCGACCGCTGGCGCCGAAACCGACCTTGGCCGCTTCGAGCACGGTCACGCTGTAGCCCGCTTCGGCGAGGAACAGGGCCGAGGACAGGCCGGTGTAGCCGGCGCCGATCACGCAGACGTCGCAGTCCACCGCCCCTTCCAGCACCGGGAAATCGCCGGTGAAGTTGCGGGTGGCGGCGTAGTAGCTATTCACATGTGTCTGTTTCATACGTTTCTCCGATGGCCGCCGACAGAGCCGGCGACCGCCGCTTTATTGTTATTAGAGCTTGATCCAGGTCGCCTTGAGTTCGGTGTACTTGTCGAACGCGTGCAGCGATTTGTCCCGACCGTTACCCGACTGCTTGAACCCGCCGAACGGCGCGGTCATATCGCCGCCGTCGTACTGGTTGACCCAGACGCTGCCGGCACGCAGGCCGCGGGCGAAGGTGTGGGCCTTGCTCAGGTTGCTGGTCCATACACCGGCGGCCAGGCCGAAGATGCTGTCGTTGGCAATCGCCAGGGCTTCATCGAAGGTGTCGAAGGTGATGACCGACAGCACCGGGCCGAAGATTTCTTCCCGGGCGATGGTCATGGCGTTGGTCACGCCGTCGAAAATCGTCGGTTCCACGTACTGGCCACCGGTGTCTTCGAGGGTGCGACTGCCGCCGGCGATCAGTTGGGCGCCCTGCTCTTTGCCGATGCCGATGTAACGCAGCACGTTATCCAGTTGACGCTGGTCGACGACCGCACCAACGGTGGTCGCAGGATCCAGCGCGTGGCCCGGTTTCCAGGCTTGCAGGGCTTCCACCAACAATGGAATGAACTGCTCGCGGATCGAACGCTCCACCAGCAGGCGCGAACCGGCGGTGCAGACTTCGCCCTGGTTGAAGGCGATGCCGCTGGCCGCTGCCTGTGCTGCCGCGCGCAAATCCGGCGCGTCGGCGAATACCACGTTCGGGCTCTTGCCACCGGCTTCGGCCCAAACGCGTTTCATGTTGCTCTGCCCGGCGTAGATCATCAGTTGCTTGGCAATTGCCGTGGAGCCGGTGAAGGCCAGCACGTCGACGTCCATGTGCAACGCCAGCGCCTTGCCAACGGTGTGGCCGTAGCCCGGCAGGACGTTGAACACGCCTTTCGGGATGCCGGCATCCAGCGCCAGCTGCGCGATGCGGATCGCGGTCAGCGGGGATTTTTCCGAAGGCTTGAGGATGAACGAGTTGCCCATCGCCAGGGCCGGGGCGAATTTCCAGCTGGCCATGATCAGCGGGAAGTTCCACGGCACGATGGCCGCGACCACGCCGACCGCTTCGCGCGTCACCAAGCCAAGCTGATCGCGGGGCGTGGCGGCAACTTCGTCGTAGATCTTGTCGATGGCTTCGGCGGTCCAGCGGATTGCGTTGGCGGTCGCCGGAATGTCGATGCTCATGGAGTCGCTGATCGGCTTGCCCATGTCGAGGGTTTCGAGCAGGGCCAGTTCTTCCTGGTTGGCCAGGATCAGATCGGCGAAACGGATCAGGATGCGCTTGCGCTCGGCCGGGGCGAGGTTGGCCCATACGCCGGATTCGAAGGTGCGGCGCGCGACGGCGACCGCGGCATTGGCGTCGGCTTCGTCGGTGCTGGCGACGTTCGCCAGGAAACGACCGTCCACGGGGCTGATGCATTCGAACGTGGCGCCGCTGGCGGCTGCGCAGTACTGGCCGTCAATGAATGCGCGACCTTCAATAGAGAGGGACTGGAAGCGTTGCTCCCAGTCGCTGCGAGTGTTTGTCATGGTTGTGACTCGACGCAGGGGAATAGGTGATCGTCGGGCCGAATGCCCTCAATCAAAAACTTGAAACCCGATCCCTGTAGGAGCTGCCGAAGGCTGCGATCTTTTGATCTTGAAAGCAAAAGTCAAAAGATCGCAGCCTTCGGCAGCTCCTACAGGGGTAGTCACCCGCCATCAAGGGTGTGGCGGGTAGCTGCCAATCAGACCGTGTGCAAGTACCAGTTGTACTCAAGGTCCGAGATGGAGTTCTCGAACTCGGCCAGCTCGCTTTCCTTGCACGCCACGAACACGTCGATGTACAGCGGGTCGATGTACTTGGCCATGACTTCGCTGTCGTCCAGCTCGCGCAGTGCGTCGCGCAGGTTGTTCGGCAGGCTCTGCTCGTTCTGCTCGTAGCTGTTGCCTTCCACCGGGGCGCCCGGTTCGATCTGGTTGGTCAGGCCGTGGTGCACGCCGGCCAGCACCGAAGCCATCAACAGGTACGGGTTGGCATCGGCGCCCGCTACACGGTGTTCGATGCGCACCGAGTCTGGCGAACCGGTCGGCACACGTACCGCTACGGTGCGGTTGTCGATGCCCCAGCTCGGCGAGTTCGGTACATAGAACTGCGCGCCGAAACGACGGTACGAGTTGACGTTCGGGCAAAGGAACGCCATCTGCGCCGGCAGGGTCTCGAGCACACCGCCGATCGCGTGTCGCAGCGCGGCGTTCTGCTCGGGATCCTCGCTGGCAAAGATGTTGTTGCCTTCTTTGTCGAGAATCGAAATGTGCACGTGCAGACCGTTGCCCGCCTGGCCCGGATATGGCTTGGCCATGAAGGTGGTGTCCATCTCGTGGTCGTAGGCGATGTTCTTCACCAGACGCTTGAGCAGGACCGCGTAGTCGCACGCCTTGATCGGGTCAGCCACGTGGTGCAGGTTGACTTCGAATTGCGCCGGGGCGCTTTCCTTGACGATGGCGTCAGCCGGGATGCCCTGCTCTTTCGCGCCTTCGAGGATGTCCTGCAGGCAATCGACGTATTCGTCGAGGTCGTCGATCAGGTACACCTGGGTCGACATCGGACGCTTGCCGGATACCGGCGAACGTGGCGATTGCGGACGACCGTTCACGTTGTCCTGGTCGATCAGGTAGAACTCCAGTTCGAACGCAGCGCAGATGGTCAGGCCCATTTCGTCGAACTTGCGCACCACATTGGCCAGCACTTCACGCGGGTCGGCGAAGAATGGCTCGCCTTCGAGTTCGTGCATGGTCATCAGCAGTTGCGCAGTCGGGCGCTTCTGCCATGGCTCGATGCTCAGGGTTCCGGGGATCGGGTAGCAGATCCGGTCGGAGTCGCCGATGTCCAGACCCAGGCCGGTGCTTTCCACCGTGGAACCATTGATGTCCAGAGCAAACAGGGACGCCGGCAGGTTAATGCCTTTCTCGTAAACCTTATGAAGACTGGTGCGCTCGATGCGCTTGCCGCGCACCACACCGTTCATATCCGCAATCAGAAGGTCGACGTACAAAACCTCAGGATATTTCTTAAGGAATGCGTTTGCTTCGTTGAGTTGAACGGTACGCAGAGGGACCGACATGTTGCACCTATTTAGCTGTTAATTATTATGTTCACTGCCCTTTCACGAGCCCAGTCAATCCGAAAGGCAAAGTGAAGTCAATAGCGAACACCTGGCCGTTCAGCGTTTATTTTCGGGCACTTCCGAGGCACGAGAGTGCCAGATACTCCCAAAAACACCCGTTAATCCTGAAGATCGGACGTGCGGCGTTTAGAATTTTTTACATGAGAGTTGTTAATTAAAATCAACAAGGCTAAGCTCCAGAAAAGCTCGTTCAAGTGTGAAACTTCGAGGTGATAAAAATGGCATTCAAGCCATTGATCGGCGTTACTGCATGCGTCAAACAGATTGGCCTGCACCCCTACCACATCAGCGGTGACAAGTACTTGCGTGCTGTCAGCGTTGCGGCGCTGGGGCTGCCTGTCGTTATTCCTTCCTTAGGCGACCTGACCGAAATCGATGACCTGCTGCCGCAGCTCGACGGTCTGTTGCTGACCGGCTCGCCGTCGAACGTGGAACCCTTCCACTATCAAGGCCCCGACAGCGCCCCCGGCACGGATCACGATCCGGCGCGGGATGCCACCACCCTTCCCCTGATCCGTGCCGCTATTGCAGCGGGCGTGCCGGTGCTCGGCATCTGCCGTGGCTTCCAGGAGATGAACGTGGCGTTCGGTGGCAGCCTGCATCAGAAGGTCCATGAACTGCCTGGCTTCCTCGACCATCGTGAGGCCGACCACCCGGACCTGGCCGTGCAATACGCTCCCGCTCACGGGGTGAATGTGCAGCCGGGCGGCGTGTTCGAAGCGCTGGACCTGCCTGCGGTGTTCCAGGTCAATTCGATTCACAGCCAGGGCATCGACCGCCTCGCGCCCGGCCTGCACGCCGAAGCCGTCGCGCCCGATGGCCTGATCGAGGCGATCTCGGTCGAACACAGCGAGGCCTTCGCCCTCGGTGTGCAATGGCACCCGGAATGGCAGGTGCTGAACAACCCTCCTTATCTGAGTATTTTCCAGGCGTTCGGCGAAGCCTGCCGGCAACGGGCGGCACTGCGTCACTCGAGCTGACGAACTGATACCCACATTCAACGATTAACTGCCCAACGCGAGCGGGCAGGCGCTTTTGCGTGCCCCGCTCGCGAAAACAACACACTGCAATAACAACAAGTACGACCAGGCAGCCAGGATGGCGGCGCCGAATAAACCCGCCGATACGGGTTTGCAATCCACTATTAAGCCGGGCCGTGTTGGCCGGGCGACTGAAACCTGTTGGGAGTTTCACATGGCAAACGCCTCCAGCATCTACAGGAAGGCTCTTGAGGGTCACCAGGCACCGAAAAAGGTGTTGGTGAAAATCGATCGCGTCACCAAGAAGTTCGACGAAACCACCGCCGTGGACGATGTGTCCCTGGAAATCCACCAGGGTGAAATCTTCGCCCTGCTCGGTGGTTCCGGTTCCGGAAAATCGACCCTGCTGCGCATGCTCGCCGGTTTCGAGCGCCCGACCGAAGGCCGGATTCTGCTCGACGGTGTCGACATCACCGACATGCCGCCGTACGAACGACCGATCAACATGATGTTCCAGTCCTACGCGCTGTTCCCGCACATGACGGTGGCGCAGAACATCGCCTTCGGCCTCAAGCAGGACCGTTTGCCAGCGGCCGAAATCGATGCCCGGGTGCAGGAGATGCTGCGCCTGGTGCACATGACCCAGTACGCCAAGCGCAAGCCGCACCAACTGTCCGGCGGCCAGCGTCAGCGCGTGGCCCTGGCCCGTTCCCTGGCCAAGCGTCCGAAGCTGCTGTTGCTCGACGAACCAATGGGCGCCCTGGATAAAAAGCTGCGTTCGCAGATGCAACTGGAGCTGGTGGAAATCATCGAGCGCGTCGGCGTGACCTGCGTGATGGTGACCCACGACCAGGAAGAGGCCATGACCATGGCCCAGCGCATCGCGATCATGCACCTGGGCTGGATCGCCCAGATCGGCAGCCCGGTGGACATTTATGAAGCACCGGTCAGCCGCATGGTCTGCGAATTCATCGGCAACGTGAACGCCTTCGACGGCACCGTGGTCGAGGATCTGGAAGGTCACGCGATCATCCACAGCCCGGACCTGGAGCAGAAGATCTACGTCGGTCACGGCGTCAGCACGTCGGTGCAGGACAAGTCGATCACTTACGCGATCCGCCCGGAAAAACTGCTGGTCAGCACCGTCAAGCCGGAGAACCGCTACAACTGGTCCGCTGGCAAAGTGCATGACATCGCCTACCTCGGTGGCCACTCGGTGTTCTACGTCGAGCTGCCAGGGGGCAAGATCGTCCAGTCGTTCATGGCCAACGCCGAACGCCGTGGTGCACGACCGACCTGGGACGATCAGGTCTACGTGTGGTGGGAAGACGACAGCGGCGTGGTACTGCGCGCATGAAAACCTTCAATCAGCAGTTCCTGAGGTGGGTCCCCAGCGGGCGCAAGTTGGTCATCGGGATTCCGTTCATCTGGCTGTTCCTGTTCTTCATGCTGCCGTTCTTCCTGGTGATGAAGATCAGCTTCTCGGAAGCGGCCCTGGCCATTCCGCCCTACTCGGAGATCTACACCTTCGCCGAGCAGAAATTCCAGCTGTTGCTCAACATCGGCAACTACTCCCTGTTGGGCCAGGATGAGCTGTACCTGTCCGCCTACCTGGGTTCGTTGAAGGTGGCGTTTTTCAGCACCGTGATGTGCCTGGTGATCGGTTTCCCGATGGCCTACGCCATCACCAAGGCCAGCAAGGAAGCGCAGAACGTCCTGATGCTGCTGATCATGATGCCGACCTGGACCGCGATCCTGATCCGCGTTTACGCGTGGATGGGCATCCTCAGCAACAACGGTCTGCTCAATGGGTTCCTGATGTGGACCGGGCTGACGTCGCACCCGATCGAGATCCTCAACACCAACATCGCCGTCTATATCGGCGTGGTGTATGCGTATCTGCCGTTCATGGTGCTGCCGCTGTACGCCAACCTGGTCAAGCATGACCAGAGCCTGCTGGAAGCTGCATCGGACCTGGGTTCGAGCACCTTCAACAGCTTCTGGAAAATCACCGTGCCGCTGGCCAAGAACGGCATCATCGCAGGCTGCATGCTGGTGTTCATTCCGGTGGTCGGTGAGTTCGTGATTCCGGAACTGCTGGGCGGCCCGGAAACCCTGATGATCGGCCGTGTGTTGTGGCAAGAGTTCTTCAACAACCGCGACTGGCCGGTGGCGTCCGCCCTGGCGGTGGTGATGCTGTTGATCCTGATTGTGCCTATTCTGCTGTTCAACCGCAGCCAGGCCAAAGAGATGGAGGCACGGGGATGAAACGCTTCGGATTTTCAAAGTTCATGCTGATTTTCGGCCTGTCGTTTATCTACCTGCCGATGCTGATCCTGGTGATCTACTCGTTCAACGCCTCCAAGCTGGTGACGGTGTGGGGTGGCTGGTCGATCAAGTGGTACGCCGGTTTGCTCGACAACAGCCAACTGATGGGTTCGGTGGGGCGCTCGCTGGAAATCGCCTGCTACACCGCCATCGCAGCAGTCGCACTAGGGACGTTAGCCGCGTTCGTCCTGACCCGCGTCACGCGCTTCAAAGGCCGCACGCTGTTCGGTGGCCTGGTCACCGCGCCGCTGGTGATGCCTGAAGTGATCACCGGTCTGTCGCTGTTGCTGCTGTTCGTGGCCATGGCGCAGTTGATCGGCTGGCCGATGGAGCGTGGCATCGTCACGATCTGGATCGCCCACACCACGTTTTGTGCCGCTTATGTGGCGGTGGTAGTCTCCGCCCGCCTTCGCGAACTGGACCTGTCCATCGAAGAAGCGGCCATGGACCTGGGAGCGAAGCCTTTCAAGGTGTTTTTCCTGATCACCATTCCGATGATCGCGCCGTCACTGGCGGCCGGCGGCATGATGTCGTTCGCTCTGTCGCTGGATGACCTGGTACTGGCGAGCTTCGTATCGGGCCCGGGCTCGACGACCTTGCCGATGGAAGTGTTCTCGGCGGTGCGCCTTGGGGTTAAGCCCGAGATCAACGCCGTGGCCAGCCTGATCCTGTTGGCAGTGTCGATCGTGACCTTCATGGTCTGGTACTTCAGCCGCCGTGCCGAAGCCACCCGCAAGCGCGCGATCCAGGAAGCCATGGACCAGACCGCCAGCGAATCCTGGCAGCAACCTCAAAAACAAATGGCAGGGACCACCGCCTAATGTAGGAGCTGCCGCAGGCTGCGATCTTTTGATCTTGCCTTCAAAAGATCGCAGCCTCGTTGCACTCGACAGCTCCTACACAGCGCCTACAGGATGATGGGTACCCTCCCTCGTCACAGGTTTTATGTTGATTGCAATTTTGCTTTGTGTTTTTGAATAAAAAAGAAATGGAGTTGTACCGATGAAAATGTTTGGCAGGACTCTGCTGACACTGTCCTTATTGGGCGCAATCGCCACTGGCGCCCAGGCCAATGACAAGGTTCTGCGCGTCTATAACTGGTCGGATTACATTGGCCCGGATACCGTCAAGAAGTTCGAGGACGAGACCGGCATCCAGGTGACCTACGATGTCTTCGACAGCAACGAAACCCTTGAGGCACGCCTGCTGGCGGGCAAATCCGGCTACGACATCGTCGTGCCGTCCAACAGCTTCCTGGCCAAGCAGATCAAGGCCGGCGTCTATCAGGAACTGGACAAGTCGAAGCTGTCGAACTGGAAAAACCTCAACCCGGTGCTGCTGAAAAACGCCTCCGCCAGCGATCCCGATAACGCCCACGCCATCCCGTACATGTGGGGCTCGATCGGCATCGGCTTCAACCCGCAGAAGGTCAAGGAAGTGCTCGGCGCCAACGCCCCGACCAACTCCTGGGACCTGCTGTTCAAACCGGAAAACGCCGAGAAGCTCAAAGCCTGCGGCATCAGTTTCCTCGACTCGCCGACTGAAATGATCCCGACCGCCCTGCACTACCTGGGCTACCCGGTGAACGATCAGGACAAACAGCACATCGCCGAAGCCGAGGCGCTGTTCATGAAGATTCGCCCGAACGTGGCGTACTTCCATTCGTCGAAATACATCTCGGACCTGGCCAACGGCAACATCTGCGTGGCCGTCGGTTACTCCGGCGACGTGCTGCAGGCCAAGGCCCGCGCCCAGGAAGCCGGGGACAAGGTGAAGATCGACTACAGCATCCCGAAAGAAGGCGCCGCCAGTTTCTACGACATGCTCGCCATCCCCCGCGATGCCGCCAACGTCGAGAACGCGTACCTGTTCATGAACTTCCTGATGCGCCCCGACGTGATTGCCGACATCACCAACAACATCGGGTACAGCAACGCCAACGCGGCGGCGACGCCACTGGTCGACGAAGCGATCCGCAACGATCCGGGCTCCTACCCGCCGGAAGCAGTGATGGCGACGCTCTATGCCGTGCCGGACCAGCCGATTGCCGTCCAGCGGGTCATGACCCGTGGCTGGACCAAGGTGAAACTCGGCCAGTAATTCACCTGCTTTTGTAGGAGCTGCCGGAGGCTGCGATCTTTTGATCTTGAGAGTTCGTGCCGAAGCAAAATCAAAAGATCGCAGCCTCCGGCAGCTCCTACGGAGTGATGTGTTCGATCAAGTACGATGTTCAAACCTTTTCCGTTCACGCAGCGCCTTACCACCGCTGCCTCTCCTGCAAGTAGAACGGCCTCACCTGGCTCCCTCGGTTCAGGTGAATTTCGGCGCCCTCGGGCGCCTTTTTTATGAGCGCTCAAAATCAAGCAGCGGCCATTCGGCCAGCGCCCGATAGCGTCCCTTGTGGGATTCGAACAGGGTGAACCGGTCGGCACGCAGGAAGAACTCCGGCGCCGTTGCGGACTCCGGCACCGGCGCCCGATAGTCTCGCGCCAGGGTCAGGTGCGGACGGTATTCCCTTGGGGCCTGTTCCAGGCCGAACGGCAACATCGCCTGTTCCAGGGCGTACACCAGGCGCAGCAATGCCGGGGGTGCCTGCTGCGGCGCGAGTATCAGCGCCCCTGCCCTGCGCCACACGTCAAGCCGGTCCAGCACCACCGTCAAGCGCTCGCCCGGTGTGCGGATTGACGCCGCAGCGGTGCAGATCTCCGCAATCTGCGCCACGCCCACCGCCCCCAGAAACTTCAGCGTCAGGTGAAAATTTTCCGCCGGCACCGGCCGTCCGTTGCGCAGTTGCAGCGCACTGCGCCACTGCGCTATCTCCCGGCGCTGGGCCGGGGCACAGTTCAGCGCAAAGAACAGCCGCTTGAACGGCTCGCGGGATTCGTCGTTCATGCCGGGCACCTCTTGGGAAGACTGCCTGAGTGTACTCAACACCCGATTGCCGGCCAGCGCATTTCTGGCGCCGCCGGGCATGCGAGTTATAGTTTTAGCATCCCGAGAAACCGGAGGGGCCATGCGACAGATCATCAGCAAGGAACCATGGTGGGCCAGACCGCCCGAGCCCGGCCAGGATGAACTCAAGCTGGAGTGGGGCTGGCTGGTGCATTACAGCGAAGGCGAGCCGCGCTTCGAATTCATCCGCGAGCGACCGACGGACGACGAGATCCGCCAGCGCAAGAGTTGCAGGATCACCCCGACGCCGGAGTGATCCCGGGTGCGGCGTCAGGCCTGGAGGAGTATTTCGAACCCGCCGTAGACCATGCGCTGGCCATCGAAGGGCATCGGATTGACGTCCGGCTTCATGCGCGGGTCCTGCATCATCCTGTCCATCCCGGCATTGCGGGTGGCCTTGTCCGGCCAGACGATCCAGCCAAAGGCCACGGTTTCGCCTTCCTTGAGCTTCACCGACATTGGAAACGAGGTGACCTTGCCTTCCGGGACATCCTCGCCCCAGCATTCGACCACGCTCAAGGCACCGTTTTCCTTGAAGACCGAGGCGGCGATTTTGGCGTGTCTGAGGTATTGCTCACGGTTGGCGGTGGGTACGGCAGCGATAAAACCATCGACATAAGACATGAGTATTTCTCCTTGGGTCATGGGGTGTTCTGCTGGGTAGTCGGTTGCGCTGGCGTCCAATCGACAGTGCCGGCGCTCAAACCGACCGGCGGTTGTGCGCCGCCGCCCAGACTGCCCTCGATCTGCCCCGCCATGTAAAGCGTGCCGGCCATGACACCGGTGGTCGGGTTCTGCACCAGTTTCATCCAGGCCTTGTCGAAGGTGTTGCCCAGACTGCTGCGAATCAGCGCCTCGCTGTCCGGCCGGTCATTGGCCTGGATGATTGCGCGAATCGCCGCTACACCGACGGTGATCAATCCGCCAGCGAGTTTCCCGGCGGCGGCGGCCACTGCGCTGGCGGCCCCGCGCGGGGCCATCTCGGCTTCCATGCGCTGGCTGGCGCGCTTGGCCACAGGCGCCATCGCGGTGTCGGTCGAACCCACGCCCTTGTCACCACCGGCCTTATGGATTTTGTCGATCAACGCGGCGTAGGCCGGCAATGAGTTCAGCGATTCGCTGTGGACGATCTGGTACAACGAGGCGTCCCGCGCCGGCGGCGGCCCGAGGGCGATGGCCGGGATTTTCTGGATGCGCCCGTTGAGCTGGGCCATTGGCACGCCGTGGCGAGTGGATATTTTCTGCAGCTCTTCCTTGAGGATGTCGACATAAAATGCCGCCGCCAGGCCAAGAATCGCATCGGGATCGATTTCCGCCGCCACCGGGGCCAGGACCTTCTCCTGATAAGCTTCGAGCAGGTACGCCGCCAGGCGCTTGGCCGAGACATCCTGCTCGCCCTTGGCACTGATGGTGTACCAGCTGACCTTCATCGACAGCCACTCCTGGGTCCAGTAGCTGCTGAACCACGGAATGAAGTTCTCTTCGGTCAGTTCATAGACCCGCGTGCGCCAGTAATCCATGGCGCCGCGGGCGTAGATTCTGGTCTGCTCGGTGGCCGACTGCGACGCGGCGACGATCTCCCGGTCCACTTGTTGCCAGGTACTCGCTGAAACGATGACCGGCGCCACTTCCACCGGCGCACGCGGCGGTGTGGCGCACCCTGCCAACACCACCAGCACGGTAATGATCAGCGAACGCAGGCTCAAGATTGCGACTTCCTGCAGTGTGCACCGGGCGGAATGCCCGACACGCGAAACCCTCGGTTTAAGTATAGGTGGCGGTGCTCCGCAGGCCGCCTTCGCGAGCAGGCTCGCTCCCACAGGAAAGCGGTTTGTGGGAGCGGGCTTGCTCGCGAATGGGCCCGCAGCAACAGCACAACAACCACCATCACTTGCGTCGATATTCACCATCGCCGCGATTGCCTTCCGCTTGAACGCCGTCAGCGTAGGATCGATCCCAAGCCAACACGAAACCCCGAATCGGAGGGGAACCTCATGCTGATCCATCTGCTGACCTGCCTGGCCCTGACGGCGTTCACATTGAGTGTGTTTGCCTGGTACGTCCTGAGCGAGGAACAAACATCATGATTCACACTGTCACCCTCGCCGTACGTTTTCCGGTGTTCGGCAACAATTTCTACGCGCAGGAATTCGAGTCACGTAAAGAGTTGACTCTGATGTTCGACAAAAATTTCGAGGCGTTGCTGATCCCGGCAGCCGATCATCACTTCAGCAACGAAGTGGTCGGGCTCAATGATCAGTTCCGGTTTTTGAATGACGTGCTGGTCGAGCATTTGCTGGATGTCGAACTGACAAAAGGCTCGGCCCGTTCGTTCGGGTTCTGACACCGACCGCCGGTCGCCCGGGCACGGACGGCACCGCTCACAACGTTCGCTGGCTATTGCCGATCCCCTTGGCAATATCGATCCCCCAATCCATCGCCGCTTCCATGTCCAGCATGTGCGGCCGTGGGTCGTGGTTTTCATCGATGGCCGTGCCGTCCGGCCGATAGATGCCGATGAACATGCCCAACGAACCGTCTTTCAATATCTCGGCTGTGACTTTGATGCTGCATCCGTTCGATAGCGTTTCCTTGTGCTCCAGATGGCGCTCGGTCATGACTGCATTGCTCCCCTGACTGAATTCAAACCCTACTGGCCATGCTAGCTCAGCCCCCGGAACTGCGCCGACCCGCTGGACCGGAGGGCCTGCCCTGACAGCGGCGTAATGCCACCTATACTGAAGGCCACCTCCCCCCAGGGGATCTGCACGTCCAACAATAAAAAGCAGAGGTGGAACATGGTCTGGCAGCAAGTCTACGATCCGTTCGGTAACCCGGTGCTTTCAACGCTCATGGCGGCTGTGCCGGTGGTGGTGATGCTGGCGTCCCTCGCGTTTTTCCATATCAAGGCGCACCTGGCGGCGTTGCTCGCCCTGGTCTCGGCCTTGCTGATCGCGATCTTCGCCTTCGGCATGCCGGCGAACATGGCCGGTTCCGCGGCACTGTTCGGTGCAGCCAACGGTTTGCTGCCGATTGGCTGGATCGTGTTGAACATCATCTTCCTGCACCGCCTGACCACCGAGAACGGCTCGTTCAAGGTGTTGCAAGACTCCCTGGCGCGCATCACCGATGACCGGCGCCTGCAATTGCTGCTGATCGCCTTCTGCTTCGGGGCGTTTTTCGAAGGCGCGGCCGGTTTCGGTACACCGGTGGCGGTGACCGGGGCGATCCTGATCGGGCTGGGGTTTTCGCCGCTCGCCGCTTCAGGGCTGGCGCTGATCGCCAACACCGCCCCCGTGGCGTTCGGCGCCCTCGGCACGCCGATCATCACCCTGGCCAAGGTCACAGGGCTGGATGAAATGGAGCTGTCGATGATGGTCGGCCGGCAGTTGCCTTTCTTCTCGGTACTGGTGCCGTTCTGGCTGATCTGGGCCTTTGCCGGCTGGCGCAAGATGGTGGAAATCTGGCCGGCGATCCTGGTGGCCGGGGTCAGTTTTGCCGTGCCGCAGTTCCTGGTGTCCAACTATCACGGGCCGATGCTGGTGGATGTGATCGCCGCGCTGATTTCCATGGCCTGCCTGACCGGTTTCCTCAAAGTGTGGAAACCGGCCACGGTGCACACTTCCGCCGCCCTGTCCGGCCGGGACGACGACTCGAAGATCGACGCCGAGCACGACGAAAAGCCTGTACCCACTGCAACCTTTGCCAACGAGGCAAAACCGGCAGTGATGCGGGCGTGGATGCCGTGGCTGATCCTGACGGTCTTCGTGTTCATCTGGGGCACCCAGGGCTTCAAGAACACCTTCGACACCCGCCCCGCCATCGACCCGCAAACCAGTGCCGCCAAGCTCGATCCCCAGGGCAAGCCGATGCGCGAGGCGAACCCGCTGTTTGCGCCGGCCGTGACCTTCACCACCCTGCACTTGCAGGTCGAGAAAGTCCCGCCCGTGGTGGCCGCGCCGAAAACCGAGGAGGCGGTGTACAAGTTCACCTGGTTCACCGCCACCGGCAGCGGCATTCTGCTGGCGGCGATTATCGGCGGCTTATTGATGGGTTATTCGATCCCGCAACTGATTCACCAGTACCTGCGCACTTTGTGGGTGGTGCGTTACTCGCTGATCACCATTGCGGCGATGCTCGCGCTGGGCTTTCTCACGCGCTACTCGGGCCTGGATGCGACCATGGGCCTGGCCTTCGCCGCGACGGGCATTTTCTACCCGATGTTCGGCACCCTGCTGGGCTGGCTCGGAGTGGCGCTGACCGGCTCGGACACCGCGTCCAACGTGCTGTTCGGCGGCTTGCAACGGGTGACGTCCGAGCAGTTGGGCATCAGCCCGGTGTTGATGGCCGCCGCCAACAGTTCCGGCGGGGTCATGGGCAAGATGGTCGACGCCCAGTCGATCGTGGTCGCCTCCACGGCCACCCGCTGGTACGGCCATGAAGGGGAAATCCTGCGCTACGTGTTCTTCCACTCGATTGTGCTGGCGATCCTGGTCGGCGGCCTGGTGACGCTGCAGGCCTACGTCGCGCCGTTCAGCCATATGGTGGTAGGCGGGCATTGAGTCTGCGCACCCTGCTCCCAACGCTTGCAACGCCCGGGCTCCGTCGCCCGGGCGTTGGCATTTTCTGCGCAAAATCATTGAATGATTGCCCGCTTCAGGCTGACAAATACACCATGGACAGTTGGCTGTATCAGGCCAATGATGAAGGTCAGTGGCCTCCTGCGAGAGTCGTGAACCGATGAACATTCTCTACGATGAACGCGTTGACGGCGCCTTGCCCGACGTCGACAAAAAGGCGTTTTTGCGGGCCCTGCAAACCCGCTTGCCGAACCTGGAAGTCCTGCATCAGCGCGAGGAACTCAAGCCCTACGAATGCGACGGACTGTCGGCCTATCGCACCACGCCGATGCTGGTGGTGCTGCCCCGATACATCGACGAAGTCCAGGGGGTGCTGCGGGTCTGCCATGAACTGCGCGTCCCCGTCGTGGCCCGTGGCGCGGGCACCGGTTTGTCCGGCGGTGCGCTGCCCCTGGAGAAAGGCGTGCTGCTGGTGATGGCGCGCTTCAACAACATCCTGCACATCGATCCTGCCGCCCGTACTGCGCGGGTTCAGCCCGGCGTACGCAATCTGGCGATCTCCCAGGCGGCGGCACCCTTCGGCCTGTATTACGCGCCGGATCCGTCCTCGCAAATCGCCTGCTCCATCGGCGGCAACGTCGCGGAAAATGCCGGTGGCGTGCACTGCCTGAAATACGGCCTGACCGTGCACAACGTGCTCAAGGTCGACATCCTCACCGTCGATGGCGAGCACCTGAGCCTGGGCTCCAACGCCCTCGACGCCCCCGGTTTCGATCTGTTGGCGCTGTTCACCGGCTCCGAAGGCCTGCTCGGGGTGATTACCGAAGTCACTGTCAAACTGCTGCCCAAACCGCAGACCGCCAAAGTGCTGCTGGCGGCGTTCGATTCCGTGGAAAAAGCCGGGCGCGCCGTCGGCGACATCATCGCCGCCGGCATCATCCCCGGTGGCCTGGAAATGATGGACAACCTGGCCATCCGCGCCGCCGAGGACTTCATCCACGCCGGTTATCCGGTGGATGCCCAGGCCATTCTGCTGTGCGAACTCGATGGCGTTGAAGCCGATGTCTCAGATGACTGCGACCGGGTGCGCCAGGTGCTGCAACAGGCCGGCGCAATCGAGGTGCGCCAGGCCAAAGACGAAGCTGAGCGCGTGCGCTTCTGGGCCGGGCGCAAGAATGCCTTCCCGGCGGTGGGCCGCCTCTCCCCGGACTACTACTGCATGGACGGCACCATTCCCCGTCGCGAACTGCCCGGCGTGCTGAAGGCCATCGCCGAGCTTTCGAACGAATACGGCCTGCGGGTGGCCAACGTTTTCCATGCCGGCGACGGCAACATGCACCCGCTGATCCTGTTCGATGCCAATCAACCCGGTGAACTTGACCGAGCCGAAGCCCTGGGCGGCAAGATCCTGGAGTTGTGCGTGAAAGTCGGCGGCAGCATCACCGGTGAACACGGCGTGGGCCGCGAGAAGATCAACCAGATGTGCGCGCAGTTCAACAGCGATGAGCTGACCCTGTTCCATGCCATCAAGGCCGCCTTCGACCCCGGCGGCCTGCTCAACCCCGGCAAGAACATTCCGACCCTGCACCGCTGCGCCGAATTCGGTGCCATGCACATACATGGCGGTCAATTGCCCTTCCCTGAGCTGGAGCGTTTCTGATGCGCAGCCCTGAAGATTTCGATGACAGCCCGTCACTGCTGGAACAGGTCAATCAGGCGCTGGAAAACGCCACGCCGTTGCGCATCCAGGGTTCCAACAGCAAAGCCTTTCTCGGGCGCACCACGGCCGGGGAAATTCTCGACACCCGCTCGCACCGGGGCATCGTCAGCTACGACCCGACTGAACTGGTGATCAGCGCCCGTTGCGGCACGCCGTTGTCGCACCTGGCGCAGGTGCTGGACGCCGCGCAACAGATGCTGCCCTGCGAACCGCCATCCTTCGGCGACGGCGCCACCGTCGGCGGCATGATCGCCTGCGGGCTGTCCGGGCCACGGCGCCCGTGGTCCGGTTCGGTGCGCGATTTCGTCCTCGGCACGCGGGTCATCACAGGGCAAGGCAAGCTGTTGCGCTTCGGTGGCGAGGTGATGAAAAACGTCGCCGGCTACGACCTGTCGCGCCTGATGGCCGGCAGTTACGGCAGCCTCGGGCTGATTACCGAAGTTTCCCTCAAAGTGCTGCCCAAACCCCGGCAGTGCCTCAGTATCAGCCTGGAAATGGACGCCGAACGGGCCTTGTTGCGCCTGGCGGAATGGGGCCAGCAGCCGTTGCCGATCAGCGCGGCTTGTCACGACGGTTCACGTCTGCACCTGCGGCTTGAGGGCGGTGAAGGTTCGGTATCGGCAGCCCATGAGCGCCTCGGGGGCGAACGGCTGGAGGCTTGCTGGTGGGACGATCTCAACGAACAGCGCTTGAGTTTCTTCGATGAAGACCAACCGCTTTGGCGCCTGTCACTGCCGCACAACACGCCGCTTCTGTCGTTGCCGGGGCGCCAGTTGATCGACTGGGGGGGCGCCCAGCGCTGGCTGAAATCCGATGCCGAAGCGGCGTACATCCGTCAGGTCGTCGACGAGGTCGGTGGCCATGCCACCTGCTTCAGCCACGGCCTGACCGACACTCCATTCCAGCCTCTGCCCCCGGCCCTGATGCGCTATCACCGCAACCTGAAACAACAGCTCGATCCACGGGGTATCTTCAACCCCGGACGCCTGTACGCGGAGCTTTGAACCATGCAGACGACCTTGAGTGAACGCGCCAGCCAATTGCCCCGCGCCGCAGAAGCCGAAAGCATCCTGCGCACCTGCGTGCACTGCGGGTTCTGCAATGCCACGTGCCCGACCTATCAATTGCTCGGCGATGAACTGGACGGACCAAGGGGTCGCATTTACCTGATCAAGCAGGTGCTGGAAGGCAACGACGTCACGCAAAAGACCCAGCAGCACCTGGACCGCTGCCTGTCGTGCCGCAACTGTGAAACCACCTGTCCGTCGGGCGTCGACTACCACAACCTGCTGGACATCGGGCGGGCGGTGGTCGATGCGGCGGTGCCACGCCCGCTCGGTCAGCGCTTGTTGCGCGAGGGTTTGCGGCAGACTGTGCCGCATCCAGAGCTGTTCAAGAGCCTGGTCAATAGCGGTCAGGTGTTCCGCGCGCTGCTGCCCGGCAACCTGCAAAGCAAGTTGCCGCGCAATGTCTACCCGGCCAAGCCGCGACCCATGACCCTGCGCGAGCGTCAGGTGCTGATGCTCGAAGGTTGCGTGCAGCCCAGTCTGTCACCCAACACCAATGCCGCGGCGGCGCGGGTGCTGGACCGCTTGGGGATCAGCGTCATCGCGAGCCGCAAAGCCGGTTGCTGCGGCGCCGTGGACTACCACCTGGACGCCCAGGCCGCCGGCCTCGATCGTGCCCGGCGCAACATCGACGCGTGGTGGCCGAGCCTGGAAAAAGGCGCCGAGGCGATTGTGCAGACCGCCAGCGGTTGCGGCGCCTTCATCAAGGATTACGGCCACCTGCTCGCCAGCGACCCGGCCTATGCCGACAAGGCGAAAAAGGTCAGTGCGCTGGCCAGGGATCTGGTGGAAGTGTTGCGCGACGAACCGCTGGAGCAACTCGGCATCCACGCCTCGCAACGCCTGGCCTTCCATTGCCCCTGCACCTTGCAGCACGGGCAGAAACTCGGCGGTGCCGTGGAAGCGCTGCTGACCGGACTCGGTTTCAACCTGACGTCCGTCCCCGACGGGCACCTGTGCTGCGGCTCGGCGGGCACCTATTCGCTGACCCAGCCCGAACTGTCGCGACAACTGCGCGACAACAAGCTCGACGCCCTGGAAAGCGGCCATCCCGAGGTCATTGTCACGGCCAACATCGGCTGCCAGTCGCACCTCGATGGTGCGGGCCGAACCCCGGTGCGGCACTGGATCGAACTGGTCGAAGCCAACTTGCCTTAACCGAACCCTGGAGATGCCCATGAACCGCAAAGCTGTCCTGAGCCAGGCCGAAGTCGGCCAGATCCTCACCGCCGCCCGCGCCGAAGCACAGGCCAATCAATGGGCCGTGACCATCGTGGTGGTCGATGACGGAGGCCACCCGCTGGCCCTCGAACGTCTCGACGGCTGCGCGCCCGCCAGCGCGTATATCGCCACCGAAAAGGCGCGTACCTCAGCCCTCGGGCGACGCGAATCGAAAAGCTATGAGGACATGGTCAACGCCGGGCGCTACGCTTTCCTCTCAGCACCCTTGCTGACTTCGCTGGAGGGTGGCGTGCCGATTGTCTTCGATGGCCAGGTGATTGGTGCCATCGGTGTGTCGGGCGTCAAGCCCGGGCAGGATGCGCAAGTGGCCAAGGCCGGGGCGCAGAGCCTGAAATGAGATTTTGGCATCACCATTCCCCCCTGTGGGAGCGGGCTTGCTCGCGAAGACGGTGGCTCATCCAACATCCATGCATCTGACACACCGCTTTCGCGAGCAAGCCCGCTCCCACAAGGGTCCGTGTTAAACCAGTCGAGAGGAGTTGCAGCAATGACCCGCCTAACTGCCAAAGACTTCGCCCCTGAACTGCTGGAACTGTACGACTACTACGCCCACGGCAAGATCAACCGCCGGGAGTTTCTCGACCGTGCGGCGCTGTTTACCTTCGGCGGTTTGACCGCTGGAGCCCTGCTCGCCGCGCTAAGCCCAAACTATGCGCTGGCCGAGCAGGTCGAGTTCACCGATCCGGACATTGTTGCCGAGTACATCACCTACCCCTCGCCCAAGGGCCACGGCCAGGTTCGCGGTTATCTGGTACGTCCGGCCAAGGCCACCGGCAAAGTGCCGGCAGTGGTGGTCGTGCACGAAAACCGCGGCCTCAACCCCTACATCGAAGACGTGGCCCGGCGTCTGGCCAAGGCCGGTTTCATCGCCCTGGCCCCGGACGGCCTGAGTTCGGTCGGCGGTTATCCCGGCAATGACGACAAGGGCCGCGAGCTTCAGGCCAAGGTCGACCCGGAAAAGCTGATGAACGACTTTTTCGCCGCCGTCGAGTGGATGATGAAACACCCTGCCTCCACTGGAAAAGTCGGCATCACCGGCTTCTGCTATGGCGGTGGTGTGACCAACGCCGCCGCCGTGGCCTATCCGGAACTGGGGGCCGCCGTGTCGTTTTACGGCCGTCAACCGACAGCCGAGGAAGTGCCCCGGATCAAGGCCCCGGTGATGCTGCACTTCGGCGAACTGGATACGCGGATCAACGAAGGCTGGCCCGCCTATGAGCAAGCGTTGAAGGCCGGGGGTAAGACCTATGAGGCCTATATCTACCCTGGCTGCAACCATGGTTTCCACAATGATTCGACGCCGCGTTATGACGAGGCGGCGGCGAAACTGGCGTGGGAGCGGACGTTGGGGTGGTTTAAAAAGTATCTGGTTTGACAGGACTTACTCGGCCAGCAATTCCGGCCCCTTCGCGGGCAAGCCCGCTCCCACAGGGTCCGCGTCGAAGCACATATCTGTGAACGACTCAGGAACCTGTGGGAGCGAGCTTGCTCGCGATGGCGGTCTCACTGCTGGCGACTACTTCGGCTGAGCCACCGTCCGCAGATACGGCTTCAGGGTCGTGAAGCCATCCGGGTATTTCTTCTTCGCGTCTTCGTCAGACACCGAGGTCGGGATGATCACGTCTTCACCCGGCCGCCAGTTCACTGGCGTGGCGACGGTGTGTTTGGCGTTCAGTTGCAAGGAATCGAGCAGGCGCAGCACTTCATCGAAGTTGCGCCCGGCGCTCATCGGGTAGATCAGCATGGCCTTGACCTTCTTGTCCGGGCCGACGATGAACACCGAACGCACCGTGGCGTTGTCCACTGCCGTGCGCGCGCCGCCGCTGGCATTGGGGTGGATCATGTCGTAGAGCTTGGCCACCACCAGGTTTTCGTCGCCGATCAGCGGATAGTTGACCGCCGCGCCCTGGGTCTCGGCGATGTCACCGACCCAGCGGTTGTGGTCACTGACCGGGTCGACGCTCAGGCCCAGGACCTTGGTGTTGCGCTTGTCGAATTCCGGCTTGAGTTTGGCCAGGTAACCCAGTTCGGTGGTGCATACCGGGGTGAAATCCTTGGGGTGGGAAAACAGGATGGCCCAGCCATCGCCGATCCATTGGTGAAAGTTGAGGGTGCCTTCGGTGGTGTCGGCGGTGAAATCCGGTGCTTCGTCGCCAATGCGGATAGCCATGTTCGATCTCCTTGCAGTGATGGACAGGGACGCCGTCATGGCAACGAATGCGCTTTAAACGGCATGGACGCGAGACAGTATAGGAGAGGTTCGACGACTCGCCGCAACGCTTGGAACAAGTCGTTAGCCCACCAGCGCAATCAGTTGCTGACGCTGGGCATCGGTGAGCATCGGGCCGAAACCGGCCCGGGCATTTTCCGCCATGTAGCGCGGGTTGCCGGTGCCCGGAATCACGCAGGTCACCGCCGAATGCGACAGCAGGAACTTCAGTGCCAGTTGCGGCCAGCTCTTGACCCCGACTTGCGCCGCCCAGCCTGGCAGCGGCTTATCCTTGAGTTTGGCCAGCAAGCCGCCACCGCCAAACGGCCGGTTGCAGATCACCGCCACCCCAAGCTCGCGGCACAACGGCAGCAGGCGTTTCTCTGCGCCGCGATCATCCAGGGCGTAGTTGATCTGCAAGAAATCCAGGGGCTCGGCCTTGAGTACCGCTTCCACTTCTTCATAGGCCGACGCCGTGTAATGGGTGATGCCGATGTAGCGGATGCGCCCTGCTTCCTTCCAGTGGCGCAGGGTCGGCAGGTGCGTCTGCCAGTCCAGCAGGTTGTGGATCTGCATCAGGTCGATCCGGTCGGTCTGCAACAGGGCGAAGGACTGTTCCATCTGCGCGATGCCTTCTTCGCGGCCCCGGGTCCACACCTTGGTGGCCAGGAAGGCCGGCGAGCGCGGCTCATGGATCGACAGCAACTCGCCGATGGTCTGTTCGGCGCGACCGTACATCGGCGAACTGTCGATCAGCTTGCCACCCTTGTCGAACAAGGCATCCAGCACCGCGGGCAAGTCCTTGTAAGCTGGTTGCGAAGGCTCGACATCGAATCCGCGGTAAGTGCCCAACCCTACGATCGGCAAGGACTCGTTGCTGGAAGGAATGGCACGGGTCTGCATGGTCTTGCCTCCTGTTCCCGTCGACGGCGCGGGTTGTGCACCCACCGGACCGAACGTGAAGACCGCCGAAGCACCGGCAGCCAGCGTGAGTACTTCTCTACGGGTGTAACCCTCAGGATGGCTCATAAAACGTTTCTCACCAGTCGCAGGGGGCCGGCCTGTTGCGCCGACAACCCGGATTACCCGCGCCAAGAGCCGATTGACTACACTCAGGAAGCCTTGCGGCGCCAACCACTTTCAAACCCCGAGCCGTCAATGCCGCCCACTAACGTTAGTCGAATGTCGCGCACCCTGGTGTTACTCGTCGTCGTCATCGCTGCGCTGTACCTGGTGCTGTGCGTCACGTTGTTCGTGTTTCAACGGGCGCTGATCTATTACCCGCAACCGCGCGCCGTCGGGACAGCCGCAACGCTGCTCACCCTGCCGGTCGCCGACGCACAGGTGCTGGTCTCCGTTCGACCGCACGAAGGTCCCAACGCGCTGATTTATTTTGGCGGCAATGCCGAAGACGTCTCACGCAACCTGCCCGAGTTCACCCAAGCCTTCCCTGACTACGCGCTGTACCTGCTGCATTACCGTGGTTATGGCGGGAGTTCCGGCTCGCCTTCCGAAGAGGCCATTGCCCGCGATGCCGTCACGTTGTTCGACCAGGTGTATGCCAGCCATCCGCATGTGGCTGTGGTCGGACGCAGCCTGGGTTCCGGGGTTGCCGTGCGCCTGGCCAGCGAACGCCCGGCCGCGCGACTGGTGCTGATCACGCCCTACAACAGCCTCGAAGGGCTCGCCGCCCGCCAGTTCCGCTGGTTTCCGGTGCGTTGGTTGTTGAAGGACAAATACCCGTCCTGGCAGTACGCCGCCCGCATCACGGTGCCGACATTGTTGATCGCGGCCGAGCAAGACGAAGTGATTCCGCGCCCGAGCACCGAGCGTTTGTACACACACTTCGCCAAAGGCGTGGCGTCACTGCAGGTGATACCGGGGACGGGGCATAACTCGATCAGCGAAAGCCCTGAATACCTCAAGGCGCTGGGGGGTGGGTTGTAGCCAGCAAGGTAGAACATACTTCGCCACAGGCAAGCCCTTAAGTCGCGACCATTGGTCCGAGATTATATCTTCGCCCAATAAAAACATATTTTTATGCCTATATTGATATTGTCGAACGTTCCCACTCTCAGAGGGTGCCGTCATGAATATCAAAACCCTGGCTTTGCTCCTGCTGGCTTTGTGTGCGCAACCGGTCTGGAGCCAGACGCCTGCCGCCTCACCCGCCGCTGCCGACAGCCCCGCGCTGACCACGCGCCTGGCCGAGCGTGACCTTTGGGTCGAACACATTTTCTGGATCAGAAACTACGCGCTGGCCAATCAATCCGCCGACAAAAAGCAAGCCAAAGTCGCGGCGGACCAGGTGGTCGACAACGCCACCAAAATCGCCAACAGCATCGCCCCGCTCTACGGCCAACCGGCCGCGGATCAACTGCTCAAGTTGCTTGCCGGCCATTGGGGCGCGGTGAAACACTACAGCGATGCCACCGTCGCCAAAGACGCCAAGGGCAAGCAGGCCGCCGTCACCGAGTTGACCAGCAATGCCAAGGCGATTGCGGCGTTTCTGGCCACCGCCAACCCCAATCTGCCTGAAGCCACACTGGTCAACATGTTGTCGGCCCATGGCGGTCACCACGTCGCCCAGATCGATGAGTTTGCCGCACACGATTACGCCGGCGAAGCCCGCACCTGGGCGATGATGCGCACGCACATCCTGGCCTTGGCCGACGCCTTGACCGGCGCGCTGGTCAAGCAATTCCCGGACAAGTTCTGATATCGCGCGAGGGCACACCATGCTGGAAGGACTGGGCCGAACACAGCAGGACCTGCTCAATGCACTGCTGCACCATGGGGGCGGCATGAGCATTGACGAGTTGGCTGAGCACCTGGCCGTCACGCGCACGGCGATCCGTCAACACCTGGCGGCGCTGGAGCGTGACGGTCTGGTGCTGCGCGGCGACACCCGGCCGACGGGCCGTCGTCCGGAGCAGCTGTATCGGCTCACCGACCACGCGCGGGAGCAGTTCCCTCGCCACTATCAGCTACTGGCCAGCGTATTGATTGATGAAGTCGCCGCCATCATCGGTCCTGAAGCCATGGCCTCGCTGATGCGCAGCATGGGTCGAAAACTGGCTTTGGACCGAGAACAACAGGTCGTGGATGAAGCCAGGATCGTGCAGCACATGAACCAGGCGGGCTACGAAGCCGAGGTGTTTTTTCGCTCAGGCGGTACCCCGGAAATCGTCGCGCATAACTGCGTGTTCCATCGCCTGGCCGCCGAGCACCCGGTGGTCTGCGAACTGGACCTGGCCTTGATCGGCGCGTTGGGCGGCGGTGAAGTCGAACACAGCGAGTGCATGGTGCGCGGCGGGCATGTCTGTCGCTTCAGGCTGCGACCGAGGGAAACCCCGGACGTTGCGACAGAGGCTGCTCCAGACAATACCGATCAGCCAGCCTAGCGTCTGCGTGACAGCCGTTGCTGCCAGTTTCCGGCGTTGTCCCGCTGGCAGGCTTCTTCAGAGTCGAACAGCACATGGGCCGCCACCGGGCTGAGCTGAACCTGCGCCTCACCCAGGGCCATGGCGGTGAATTCGACCATGCGTTCACCCTGCCCCTTGGCCAGCGCCTGCTCCCTGTTGGCCAAGGTATCGAAGACCCAAACCACCTTGAGGCTGGCCGGAAACCGGGCGTAATCGACGATATGGGTCAACCACTGGAAGCCGACGATTTCCGCTTTGGCCGTCTCGCACGCCTCGGTCAGGGTGGCGACCAGACGCCGTTCGATATGCGCCTGATCGCGTTTGCTCAAACCCATGGGTTGATCCTTGTCTGGGGCGAAAAAGCTCCATCATACAGACCCGTCGCCCCCCCCCTTCGTCGGACTCATGGCTACGCCCGCAAATAGACAGCTGTCCGCCGTGAACCTTGTTTCAAGGCACCAGTCATAGCCCAGCGCTTTTCCCCACTTTCTTCGTTGTCATCTCATCAGAGTTGTCCGTCCATGCGCCAAACCGTCGTTGCCTTGCGCTTTTCTTCGCTGTGCCTGTTTTCCCTGCTCCCCGCTTTCGCCAGCCCCGCCCACGCCGATGGGCAACGGCAACTGGTAGACGCTATCAACGACTATCGCGCCCATCCGCAACGCTGCGACCGGCGGCCGTCGCAACGCTTATCACCCCTGACACTCAAGTCGAACCTGGCCCTGCCCGTTGGCTATGGCGGTGGGTTGCGGGACCGGTTAAAGGCTTCCGGCTATCAGGCAACCATGGTGCGGTCGATCCGCGTGGTGGGTGCACGGGATGCCGAAGAAGCCTTCGATATGTTCCAGGACGAGCACTGCGCCGCGCTGCTCGACAACCAATACGCCGACATCGGCGTCAGCCGCGCCGGAAGTGAGTGGCAAGTGGTGCTGGCACGACCGGTGCTCGATGGGAAAACCGGCGATCCACGCAGCGCCGCGCAGGCGTTACTGGCGCAGGTCAACGCCGCCCGGGCCAAGCCGCGCCTGTGCGGTCGCCAGCGGTTCGCCGCCGCGCGGCCGCTGTCCTGGAGTGCAGCCTTGGGCTCCGCAGCACAAAGCCATAGCAAGGATATGGCCTACGGCAACTATTTTGCCCACCAGGACCCCGACGGTGACATGCCCTCCGACCGCGCCAGGGCCGCTGGCTACCGTGGCCGGCAAATCGGTGAAAACATCGCCGCTGGGCAAGGATCGCCCAGCAAGGCCATGGCCGGCTGGCTCGCCAGCCCCGGGCACTGCGCCAACCTGATGAACCCGATGTTCACCCAGGTCGGTGCCGCTTACGCCGCCAACGCGCGCAGCGACAACGGTGTCTACTGGACGATGCTGTTTGGCGCGCCCTGAGCCGCTGACCGGACCCACCTTGCGGGCATTAAAAAGCCCGCACTGGGCGGGCTTTGTGGGTGAATGTAACAAGTAGGTGGCCGGTGCTGGTCTCCGGCTTACAAGGTTTATCAGGCCTCCCACAAAAGAGTCGTGAAACTGTAATGGAACTCTTCTGCTTCACACGGCATAAGGGCTGGATCCCAGCGCGGGGATCTTTCTAACCGTGTACCCTTCGGAACGCGCCCCACGTCTCCTTGCTATCCTTTTGCGCATCAGTCTGCGTCTTCACCTACAAGATTGAGGATAGCAAAACAGGCACGATTGCCAACCGGGCTTTTAGACCGATTTTGACCAGCGGAAAACATGGCAGGACGGAAAAATACTATCGATCCAGGGATGACTTTACATGGATGAGTTTCACCGAGGCAGTTGCCTCTGTGGGAGCTGAGCCGTATGCATCTCTCGTGGCCACTGAAGATCCATTGTGGGAGCGAGCTTGCTCGCGATAGCGTCAAATCAGTCAACATCGATGTTGCTTGACACTCTGCAATCGCGAGCAGGCTCGCTCCCACAAAGGTTGTACCTGGTGACCTGGCTGCAGCGCCTCACGAAGGCCGGCGCACCACCCTCACTTTCCCACTATCGCCGCCACCGCAGAACAACCGCTCACCGCCATCGGACTCGAGCCCCGACACGCCCACGCCTTCGGGCATTTTCAGGCTCTGCAGCACTTCGCCCGATTGCGGATCAATGCGGCGCAGCTCGCTTTCATCGCCTTCCCACGTACCGTGCCACAGCGCGCCGTCCACCCAGGTCACGCCGGTGACGAAACGGTTGGATTCGATGGTGCGCAGGATCTTGCCGTTCTCGGGGTCGATCTGGTGGATCTTGCGCTCGCGGTACTGGCCCACCCACAACGTCCCTTCGGCCCAGGTCAGACCCGAATCGGTGCCCGCGCCGGGGGCAGGAATGGTCGAGAGGATGCGGCCGGTGCAGGGGTCGATCTTGTGGATGCGGTCTTCGGCGATCTGGAACAGGTGCTCCCCGTCAAACGCGGTGCCGGCATGGGCAGCGACATCGATCGAGCTCAGCACCTTGCCGCTTTCCGGGTCCAGGGCGTTGATTTTGCTGTTGCTTGCGAACCAGACCTTTTTGCCGTCCCAGGTGACGCCGCACACATGATCGACATCGGCAAACGGGCCATATTCACGAATGATTTCAGCAGTTGCGTGTTTCATCTGGCATTCCTCGATGGGGGTTGGTGGCGTTCATCCTAGCCACCGGGCAGCGGTGCCGGGAGTAACAAGGTCGTCGCGAATCCCGGCACGGGCGGCGTCATCCAGCGCCGCGCGCGACCACGGCCAAACCACTGCACCTTGCCCTGCTCCGCCAGCGTATCGAGTGCCCGTTGCACTGTACGCTGGCTGGTACCCAGCGCCAGTGCCAAGGCGGAACTCGACCACGACTCTCCGTCGGCGAGGCAGGCCAATACCGCGGCAAATTTTTCCTCGACCGGTCGCGCCAGTGTCACCACCTCCGTACACACCGGCGATTGCAGGGCATAACCGCGTGCCGTCGCGATGACGCCGGCCAACGGCTTGAGTGCCTTACGCAGCCTGCCGATTTCCACGCGAAGCCGGGCTCGATGGGATTCATCCGAGAGTTTCAAACGGAACGCCCGGGCGATCAGCGTTTCCCGCGTAACGTCGGCGGGCCACGCCTCGGCCAATGCGCGGGCGAGTACGAACAGGATCGGCCTTGTAGCGAGCGACACCGACATGCCACAGCCGTGCACAACGTACCGGCAGGCATCCACCACCAGGGACGTTGAACAGAACAACGCTTCAACGTCATCGAGCAACAGCGGCCGTACTTCACCCTGGGTAATCAGGCGGGCGGCGGGGGCATCCAGCAGATACGCAGCGTGCTGGACCTCAGCGATCAGCGCGGCAATCCCGGTTTGCCCGGCAGCCTGCCCGGCCCTGTTCAACGCCTCCCGCGCTGCGTGCGATTGCACGCGCCGAATGGCGATACCTGCCAGCACCAGTTCATGGGTTGCCCGCAAGGCTGGCGGCAACGGGTCGGGGTCGAGTTCGGCCAATAACTGCTGTGCCTCGTCGAGCTGCCCGATCAACAGCAAACGGCGGATTTGCAGATAGCGCGCATGGGCGGCATTGACCCGGTCACCGTGGTGTTCAAGGGTGACCCGCGCCGTTTCGAGCGCCTTGACCGGCCATCCGAGCTCCCGCGAAGCCAGGGCGATTTCGGCCTCGGCCACCACACAGCGCGCCCGGGCCAGCACTTCCTTGGGCGCAAAGGCCCGTTGCGCACGCTTGACCAGCGCCCTGGCCCGCACCAGATCGCCCAGTTGCGCCATGGCGATACCGCGCAGGGCCAGCGCTGGCGCATCGTCGCGCAAGGCCACGCGGTCCAGTGCGCCCAGCGGATTGCCCGCCGCCAGCGCCTGTGCGGCTGCCGTGATCATCGAGTCCATGGAAATCCCGCCACGCTTGTCACTCCCATCATTCGATACCCGGGTTTAGTCTAAATCACCACCTTTCACCAGGAGCGTAGAACGATGAACACCCACAAAACCGCGTCCCGGGACCAATGGCTGGCGGCACGCCTGCAACTGCTCGAAGCGGAAAAGGCCCTGACCCGACGCAGCGATGAACTGGCCAGGCAACGCCAGGCCTTGCCATGGGTCCGCCTCGACAAGGCGTACCGTTTCGATACCGACAACGGCAGCGCCACCCTGGCCGAACTCTTTCAAGGGCGCTCGCAGCTGCTGGTCTACCACTTCATGTTCGGCCCCGACTACACGGCCGGCTGCCCGTCCTGCTCAGCCATCGCCGATGGCTTCGACCCCGTCGTTATCCACCTGGCGAACCACGACGTGACCCTGATGGCGATTTCCCGCGCGCCCTTGGCGAAACTGCAGGCCTACAAGCGCCGAATGGGCTGGACCTTCCCATGGGCCTCGGCCGCCGACTGCGATTTCACTGCCGACTTCAACGTCTACTTCACCGAAGCCCAGCAGCGCGAAGGACTGGTCGAGTACAACTACCAGCGCGGCGGCCATGCCATGGATGCCAGTGAAATACCGGAACCGGTGAAACAGTTCGCCGCGACCTGTGGCACCGATGCGCCGACCTATACCCGCGACAGGCCAGGGCTGAGTACGTTTGTGCTGGAAGACGGCGAGATCTATCACACCTACTCCACCTACGCGCGGGGCCTGGACGGATTGTGGAGCATGTACCAATGGCTCGACCGCGCGCCCAAGGGCCGCAATGAAACGGGACCCTGGTGGCGCCGGCATGATGAGTACCGGTGAGCGCGGAGGCGGTGTGGCCAGGTTCCGGATCGCGGGTAAGCCACGCCAACGACGTCACTGGCTGCCGCCACCCGCCAAACACCGCTTGAACACTGGAGGAATGAAGGAGGGTCGACACTCCATGAGTATTGAGCTGGCACGCCAGGCAATCAGAGTGATCTGCGGTGTGTAATCACGCCGGCGGAATCGTCGCCAGCATACCGATCAGAATGGTCAACAGCAGAAAACCGCCGAGAAAAATCGTCATCTTGGCCATGGGGCCTCCCACACTATGAATTGGCGGTACAGGGGCGGCGTGTGCTGCCCGAACGGCGTACCGAAGACTTATTGTGGGCTGGCGGCTGTATCCGTTACAGAGGCAGATTGCGCTGAAAAATACGGATCAGATCCGCTTTCAGGCTGTGCTTTCGGGGGTTTTCCAGGAAAGAGTTTGCGGGCGATGTCGACGAAAGGCGTGACGATCAACCCATTCAGCGTCAGGTATCGCTCGTGATCCTGTTCCCCGGTACCGAAATGGATGACCTCGGGTGTGGACCGGGTGACGTACAGCGTGCCGAACATCCAGTCCCACAGTGACAGGTTGATGCCGAAGTTCTTGTTGAAGTGTCGCGGCGCATCGCTGTGATGAATCTGGTGTTGCGCCGGGCTGCTCAGCACCCGCTCCAGCACCGGCCCGAAGGACAACCAGACGTGGCTGTGACGCAGGTTGGCCGCCAGGGCATTGAAGATGAGCACCATGTAGGTCACGCCAAACAAGGTGTAGCGGCTGATCTCTCCGCCGCAGGCGTACCAGAAGACACCGGCAAACGCGCCGACGCAGATGATGTCCGTGAGCTTTTCGACCACTTCTTCCAGAAAGTGCACGCGGCTGGCCGTCGCCGGCACCAGCACGGGCGCCGAATGATGGACTTTGTGGAAGGCCCACAGATACCGCGAATGGAAAGCGCGATGGCCCCAGTAATGGCTGAAGTCCTTGACCAGAAATACGCCCAGCCCATAGAGCAGGGTCAGCGCCACGTGCTCCTCCACTTGCGTACGCGCGCCCCACAGATTGGTGAAGAACGCGATGTAGTCCGCTGAACGCAAGACATACGGATCCACCAGACCGACGATGGGCAGCACCAGGGCAACCTTGAGGATGGCGAGTACGAAGTAGTAGCGGTAGTCGAGCAGCGCCGAGCGATGCAGGTACACCCGGCGGCCGCCGATGAACTGCCCGAATGAGCGCGCGTCGGTCAGGCCCCGGGATTTTCGGTAGCGGAACAGGCAGTAGGCGACGCCGTAAGACATGCAGAGAAAGGCTAGACCGAGTCTGCCGTTGAAGTCGAAAATGCCCAGGAACTGCCGGGTGACCGGCTCGATCACCCACTGGGATAAATAAAGATGGATTGTGGCAAGAACATCCATACCGGGCTGCCCGACGTAAATGGAAGGGCAATAGTAAATGAGAATGAGTCTTTTGTGTGTTGAATTATGACCGGTTGTCAGCCGCCCAGCGCAATGATTGCAAGGATCAGCACACCCCCGGTGGCGGCCAGGATCACCCCGCCCTGCCATTGCGTGGCGCCAGCGTATCTGGCGAGCATCCAGCCTGCGATGAACAGCACCACGAGCCCGATCAGGTTGGACAGGCGGATGGCGAGTGCCGTCTGATCGAGCAGTATGAACGGCACCACCAGCGGAAATGTCGAGCACACGACCAACAGGAAAACACCGAGGGCGCCCTTGAAGTCGTTCCAGCCGAGGCCGGCCCTGGTCGGCAAGGGGGGCTGCTCGAGCAGCCGAAGGCGCAACAACTCCAGGCCCTCGCTGCCGGCCGCCGTCGCGAACTGCAACGGCAACACCTGCGCAACGAGCGCCTGACCGGCCGCGGCGTCCGCGCCATTGCGCAGGGCCATGTACAGCTTGATCCTGCGCGTGCGCTCGACCAATGCGCGCAACAGGTACATGACCGCATCGGCCAGTCCCCAGGCGAGATTGCAGCCGAGTGCGGCAATCATCATCGTGCGTTCGGCTGCCTGGTCTGCCGTGGCCACGCTGATGGTGCCGGTGAACGTCATGGCCATCAGCAGGCCGAAGATCACCTCGGTAATGCGCTCGACAGGGTCAAGTACAGGCGCCCTCTCGAATCGACCATTGGTTGGCATGAATTCACCTCGTCGGAGTGTGCTTGCACGATATCAATCGACGCTTCGGCCAGGCACCGGTTGTTCCGGCTGGGAATCCGCATCCCCGTCAAGTGTAGATTGAACAGCTACACTCAGGCGCACACGTTATCTGCTTCAAGAGGAGTGATTCATGCTTGATTACTTCGCCCTGGGCCTGTTGGTCTTTGTCGGGCTTGTGCTGTTTTACGGGATCATCCTGCTCCACGACATCCCCTATGAAATTGCTGTCCACCGCAACCACCCTCACCAGGATGCGATCCACGCCACCGGCTGGGTCAGCCTCTTCACCTTGCACGCGCTGTGGCCGTTCCTGTGGATCTGGGCGATGGCCTATCGAGAGGACCGGGGCTGGGGTTTCAGTGACGGACATTCAGCAAAAAGTCATGTGGTTCACCTCGAACAACAGGTCGCCGAGCTGCAAGGCCGGATCGAGCGCCTGGAGGCAGCAACGGGCACGACCCAGAACCGGGTACCAACGGACAATCTCGGCGAGGGCCTTTGAGCCATGGATCTTTTACTCATTCTGACGTATGCGGCACTCTGCATAGCCATCTTCAAGATCTTCCGCATCCCCCTGAACAAATGGACGGTGCCCACGGCGGTGCTGGGCGGGATCGTGATTATCGGCGCGCTGATTTTCACGATGAACTACAACCACCCCTACTCCGAGGTGGCGCGTTCCTATTTCGTATCGGTTCCGGTGATACCCGTGGTCAGCGGCCAGGTAATCGATGTACCGGTAAAGACCAACCAGCCCCTGGAAAAAGGCGATGTGCTGTTTCGTATCGACCCGGCGCCTTTCGAATACCGGCTCAAATCCCTCAAGGCACAGCTGATTGCCGCCCAGGCCGATCGCGCGCGGATCACCGAGCTGATCAAGCGTAATTTCGCCACCCAACGGGAACTGGACATTGTGGTCGCGCGCAGTGATGACCTGAAGGCACAACTGGACAACGTGCAGTACGAACTCGACAACACCACCGTCCGCGCGCCGAGCAAAGGCTTCGTCACCCACGTTTCGTTGCGTCCGGGCATGATGGCGACCAAGTTGCCACTGCGCCCTTCGATGGTCTTCATTCCCGCCGAAGGGCATTACTTCGCGGCGTGGATGCGGCAGAACAGCCTGTTGCGCCTGACAGAAGGCGACGAGGCCGAAGTCGCATTTGACGGCATTCCCGGGAAGGTTTTCGAAGGCAAGGTCAAGACCGTCGTTTCGGTCATCGCCGAAGGCCAGGTTCAACCGTCGGGCACGCTGATCGGCTTCACCGGTTCACCACCGGCCGGCCGGGTTCCGGTGATCATTGAAATCACCGATCCCGACTATGCCCAGTACGCCGGCCAGATGCCCGGCGGCGCCTACGGCCAGGCGGCGTTGTACAGCCAGCATTTCCATCACATCGCGATGATGCGCAAAATCCTCCTGCGCATGGCCGCCTGGATGAACTACATCTTTCCGTTCCACTAACCCGGCACCATCGGCAACTGGCTCAATCCTTGAATTGGGTCAGTTGCCGGTTCAGCGAACCGGACTGATTTCGCAGGCTGAGGGTCAGAGGAAGAAGGCCAAACAGTGGGTCGCACCATTGTGGTGCTGGAAGAATCGACAAGAAGGAGCGTGGCAGCGAGGGTCGACGCTAAATAATCCAATACAGCAGCAGGCGAGAAGCAATCCAGTGAGACGCCTGGACCACCCCCCATGCCAACAGGGCACACATCAACAGGTAGCCCGCAAGGAACTTGAACATCGCGTCCCTTTCCATGCAACCCTCCCGGCTTTACAGCCATACAGGGCGTTCAATGCCAACGCGTAACCATTACGACGTCCGTCTCGCCCGTATAGGCTTCGATTGCCAGAATGCTTTGCAGTTCCACAGGCGTACAATTCGGGAACAATGACCTGCCCCTGTCCGCAGGCAGGCCGTTCCGGCACTCACGTCACTTCAGATACCACCCCCAAGGCTCGCCGTTGTAACGGGTGATCTGCTTGGTTTCCAGGTAGCTGTTGTAGCCCCATTCGCCCAGTTCGCGACCAATGCCGCTCTGCTTGTAGCCGCCCCAGGGTGCCTCGACGAAGGTCGGTTGCGAGCAGTTGACCCACACGATGCCCGCGCGAAACCCGCGAGCGACCCGTTCGCAGCGCGGGATATCCCGGGACATGACGGCCGCCGCCAACCCGAACGGCGAGTCATTGGCCAGACGGATCGCTTCGGCTTCCGTGTCGAAGGCGCGAAGGCACACCACCGGGCCGAAAATCTCCTCGCGCCACACGGCGCTGTCCTCGGGGACATCGGCGAAAATCGCCGGCGTCAGATAATAACCCTTTTCCAGATGACCCGGCCGCACACCGCCCGAAACCAGCCGCGCGCCCTCTTGCTGACCGGCTGCAATCGCCGCCAGCACCTTGTCCAGTTGCCCCCGGCTGACCAGCGGCCCGAGCTTCACCCCTTCCTCGAAGCCCTGGCCAATCTGAATCTGCTCGGCGGCGGCAATCAGGCGCTCCAGCAGCGCCGGGTATAACGCGCGTTCCACCAACACCCGCGAAGTGGCTGAACAGACCTGTCCCTGGTTCCAGAAAATCCCGAACAGAATCCACTCTACCGCCGCTTCAAGATCACTGTCGGCGAAGATCACGAAGGGTGATTTGCCGCCCAGTTCCAGGCTGATGTTTTTGATCTCGTTGGCGGCGGCCTGCATGATCTTGCGTCCGGTCGGCACGCTGCCGGTGAAGGCGATCTTGTCGACCTGCGGGTGTTCGGCCAACGGCGCTCCCGCTTCGCGTCCCAGGCCGGTGACCACATTCAGCACCCCGGCCGGCAACCCGGCCTGGTCGGCGATGCCGGCCAGTTCGAGGGCAGTCAGCGGTGTCAGTTCTGAAGGTTTGAGCACCAGGGTGCAACCCGCCGCGAGTGCCGGGGCGACTTTCCATGCGGCCATCAGCATCGGGAAATTCCACGGGATGATTGCCGCGACCACACCCACCGGTTCCTTGATCACCGAGGAGGTGAAGCGCGCATCCGGCAACTCGATCGACTGCTCATTGTGTGGGTCCGACTGCTCGGCAAGTCCCGCATAGAAGTCGAAGCACCCGGTGGTATCGGCGATGTCCCACAACGCTTCCGGCAACGGTTTACCGTTATCGCGCACTTCGATGGCCGCCAGTTCGTCCTGGCGAGCGCGGATGCCCTCGGCAATGTTCCTCAGCACTTGCGCCCGTCGTGCACCGGACCAGCGTGGCCAGTCACCCTCATCAAATGCCCTGCGCGCCGCCGCCACGGCCAGATCGATGTCCTCTGCGGTCGCCGAGGCAACCCGCGCCAGAACCGACTCGTCACTCGGATCGAGGGTTTCAAAAACACCGCGCTGGACGGGTGAGACCCACTCACCGCCGATGTACAACCGTTGATAGTCACCCATGGGACACTCCTTGATCCTGCGGTGCCGGCGCTGCTGGTACAGCTGTTCGGCGACCTGCAATTGCTCGCGGTCATTGACCCCGAGCACGTCGACTTCATCCACTTCCACGGCCGTCACCGTCAGCCCCGCCTCGTTGGCCACCGCCACCGCGTCGGTGAGGTAGTACTCACCCTGAACGTTGCGGTTGCCGATACGATCCAGCAACCACAGGCAGGTGTCGGCGCGCAGGCCCATGACGCCGCCGTTGCAGAAGTTGATGTCCAGCTCCTGCGGGCTGGCGTCTTTGGCTTCGCGGATGGCCCGCAGACGACCGTCCTTCACCAGCAATCGCCCATAGGGTCCCGGTTGCTGGGTATGGAAACCCGCCACCGCCACCGCTGCGCCGTCTATCAGCGCCCGACGCAAACGGTTCAAGGTCTGCGGGGTGATCAACGGCGAATCGCCAAACAGCACCAACACACAACCCTGCTCGTGAGCCTCCAGTGCAGGCCGGGCCGCCAGCAAAGCATGGGCCGTGCCCAGTTGTTCGTGCTGGATAAACACCTGCGCCGTCGGTGCCACCTGTTGCAGGTACTCGGCCACCTGCCCGCCGCCAGCGCCCACCACCACCGCCCGTTGCTCGATGCTCGCCGCCTCCACCGCCGCCAGCACATGGCCGAGCAGCGGCCGGTTGCCCACCGGGTGCAAGACCTTGGGCAGCGGCGAACGCATGCGCGTGCCCTGCCCGGCCGCGAGAATCACCGCCAGGGTCGGCCAGCCAATGTTGTCGCTCATCGCGATCCTCCTGTGTGCATCCCGGCTTCAGGCCGGATCGCGATAGAACACGTCGTCGGCGTAGGGATACCACCAATCCTGGATCTTCGGCTGGTGGTCGATGATGACCATTTTCGAGCGGCGGAACGCTTCCAGCCCCTGACGCCCGAGTTCGCGCCCAAGCCCGGACATCTTCCAGCCACCGAACGGCAGCGCATCGTTGTCGATCAGCGGATTGTTGACCCAGACCATCCCCGCCTCCAGACGCTCGGCGGCTTCCATGGCTTCGGCCAGGTCCGTGGAAAACAGCGAGGCCCCAAGGCCGAACGGCGAGTCGTTGGCCAACCGCACCGCCTCATCGAAATCGCTGACCCGGCAAATCGCCGCCACCGGGCCGAAGCACTCTTCCTGCAGAATCGCCATGTCGCCGGTCACGCCGGTGAGGATGGTCGGCTCATAGAACCAGCCGACGCTGTGCTCGGGTGGAATCCGCCCGCCACACACCACTGTCGCGCCCTTGGCCACGGCGTCATCGACCAGGCGCATGACCTTGTTGCGCGCCGCCTCGCTGACCATCGGCCCGATCTCCGAGCGTTCCAGGCCATGGCCAATGCGCAAGGCACGGGTGCGTTCGGCGAACCTGGCGACAAACTCGTCATGGATTTCGTCGACGACGTAGAAGCGTTCCGCCGAGGTGCAGATTTGCCCGCTCAAATGGAACGCCGCCGTCACCGCCCCTGCCGCTGCCACGTCCAGCGGTGCATGCCTGGAGATGATCAGCGGATCGCTGCCACCGGCCTCGATCACGCACGGTTTCATCCGTTCGGCGCAAGCCACGGCCACCGCCTTGCCTGCCGCCACGCTACCGGTGAAGGCCACCGCGTGGGTCTGCGCCGACTGCACCAGCAACTGCGCGGTGAGCGCATCGCCCGGCACACAAGACACCAGCCCCGGCAACAATGCGGTGAAATGCTCCATGAACTTGAGGGTGCACAGGGTCGTGGCTTCCGCCGGCTTGATGATGCAGGCATTGCCCGCCGCCAAAGACGCGGCGACTGTCCAGCACATCAGCAGGATCGGAAAGTTGAACGGCATGATGTGCACGCTGACACCGCACGGCTCGTAACGCACATGCTGGAACGAGCCGATCTGCGTGGTGCCGGCGACCTTGCCAGCATCGTCCCGGGCCATCTCCGCGTAGTAGCGAAAGATCGGCGCGCAGTTGGCCAGCTCGCCCATGGCTTCGGGAAACGGCTTGCCCATCTCCAGGGTCATCAGGCGTGCGACTTCACGGTTGCAGGCCAGGTTCTGCTCGATGGCGTTGGCCAGTTGATGCAGGCGCGCGGCGCGGCTTTTCGCGTCGATCAGGCGCCATTGGTGTTGCGCGGCGGTGGCGGCATCGGTGGCGGCTTGCACATCGGCTTCGCCACACACGCCGACTTGCCCGACCGGTTGCAGGGTCGCCGGGTCGAGCACTTCGCGCACACGGCCATCGGTCAGCGGCAGGAATTCAGAATTGATGAAACGCAATGCGGTGTCAGTGTTGAACGTGGCCATGGGATGATCCTTGAACCAATCGATAAGGGGTTTCACGCAACGTCGCCAGTGTCTCGGCGGGCAGTTGATCACGCCAGCCCGGCACCTGCCGGTCGAGCCATTGGCGCAGCGGCGCAAAGGCCTCGGCGTCCAGGGCGCGGACAAACAAACCGAGGGTGCGCGGCAGGTGCGCCAGGTAACCGTGCTTGCCGTCACGGCCGGCCAGGCGCACAAAAATCCCCAGCACCTTGGCGTGACGCTGGGCGGCCAGGCGCCGGTAGTCTTCGAGAAAACCCGGCGCATCCAGCTCCGGGCGCTGCAACAGGTAATGGCTGATCAGTGCCGCCCGCAGCGCTTCAGGCACATCGCGCCGGGCGTCTTCGAGCAGCGACATCAGGTCATAGGGCGCCGCCCCGACCAGGGCGTCCTGGAAATCCAGCAAGCCGCAGGCGGCGACACCTTCACGGCCTTGCAGCAGCATCAGGTTGTCGACATGAAAGTCGCGCAGCACAAGGGCTTCGCGGCGTTTTGCGACATCGCGACAGGCGTCGGCGAACAGCGCCAGATACTCATTGCGCAGGTCTTGCGCCGCGTCCTTGCCGATCAGCAGCGGTACGTACCAGTCGATAAACAACGCGTACTCGTCCGCCAGTCGCTGCCCGTCGTAAGGCGCCAGTTCCGTGGCTGGCGCTGCGCGATGCAAGGCCACCAGCGTATCGACCGCCAGGTGATACAACGCCGACTCCGAATGCCCGGCCAGCAGCAGCCGGGTGTAGGTGTCGTGACCGAAATCCTCGATCAACGCCAGCCCCGCTGCCTCGTCCACCGCCAGCAAGGCCGGCGCGGACAGGCCCAGCCCCTGCAACTGCCGGGCGATCCGCACGAACGGGCCGATCGGCTCACTGTCGGGGGGCGAATCCATCAGCAACAGGCCGGCGCCGTCCAGGCGGAAATAACGCCGGGTCGAAGCGTCCGCCGGCAAGGCGACCAGCAAGGCCCCGGCGTAACCGGCGCGGGCCAGAAAGGCGGCGCGCTGGTCTTCACGGGTTGGCAATGACGCCAGTGCATCTGTCATGGCAGTCACCGGATCATGTAGACCTTTTTGATGGTCTCGTGGACGGTGCACACACCCTTCCAGTCCTTGCCGAAGAAGGCGGCGGTGTCCGGCTTGATCTCGATCACCTCGCCGGACTCGTGGACGTAAGTGCAGCGGCCTTCGAGAAAGTGGCAGAACTCGTCGCTGGTCACATGGCAGAACCACTTGCCCGGGGTGCAGATCCAGATACCGCATTCGGACTGGCCTTCGGGGCCTTTGTGCAGCACCACGCCGGAGACACGGGATTGACCCTCGAGCATGGTCGGGATCACGCCCCAATCCTTGACGTCGGTGATGCTCAGCGGGTCGTACAGAAACGGGGTAGTCATTCATCTTCTCCAAAAAATTCCGTTGGCCCAATGCCGATCAGATAAGGGTTGGAACACCGCGATCCTTGTGGGAGCGAGCTTGCTCGCGATGGCGGCGGGTCAGTCAACATTGATGTTGAATGTTATTGCGCCATCGTCGGAACGCCGCCCGGAGCAAGCTCGCTCCCACAGGTTTCGCCTTTTAACCGTTCAGCATCAGGTTCAAGCCAGCATGTACACGTTGCGCAGGGTCTCCCGGACATGGCATTCGCCCGTCCAGCCGGCCGGGAACAGCACCAGGGTGTTGGGCCGCACTTCGATCACTTCGCCGTTGTCGTTACGGTAAGTGGCGTGCCCCGCGATGAAGTGGCACAGCTCGTCCCGGGGAATCGACAGCCGCCAGCGCCCGGGAGTACATACCCACAATCCGCTTTCCGGGCTGTTGTTCGGGCCCTTGAACAGCAAGCGGCCGCTGGAATGCGAGACGCCTTCGACGGCATCGCTCTGCACGCCCCAGTCCACCAGGTCGGTGCGGCTGCTGACGGCTTCGAGGTACGGCGTGATACCCGCCGTGGTGGATGAATCAGGCATCGTTGAGCACCTTGTCGAGAATCGCGGCCGCGTCTTGCGGCCCCTTGCGGGATTGCATCTGCGCGCTGGTGCGCTGCAGGCGTTGGCGCATCGCCTCGTCGTGGAGGCACGCGTGGAGTTTTTCCGCGAGCTGTTCTTCGCTCCACTCATAGCGATCGAGCTTGAAGCCGTGGCCGCTTTCTTCGGCGCGCATGGCGTTGTCGTGGCCGTCCCAGACGTAGGACATGACGATCGCCGGTTTGCCGAAGAACAGGCACTCGGTGAAGCTGTTGTTGCCGCCGTGGTGGATCACCGCGTCGACCTGGGCAATCACCGAGGGCTGCGGGAACCAGTTGGAAATCTGCACGTTGTCCGGCAGGTCCGGGTATTCGTCGAGGTGCTCGCCGACGTTGAACAGCGCCCGGTAAGGCAGCTTGCCCACCGCCTCGATCAGGCGCTTGAGCAGCTCGACATCGCCGGAGCCGAGGCTGCCGAAACTGGCGTACAGCAACGGCTTGTCGTTGTTCGCGCGGAACTGCGGAATCTCGTAGGGCGTGTCGTGGCGCACGCAACCCTGCAGGTAATGGAAACGCTCGGCCGGCAATGGATGATGCCGGTCGAACTTGACCGCATCCGGGTACAGCAGCAGGTTCATGAACGGCGACGCTTCAAAGAAGGTCCCCAGCGGATAGGGCTGCTCGCCATGGGCCTGGAGGAACTGGTTGAAGTCGTCGTGAATCGGCCCGACCACTTCCTCGAAACGCTGGCGGAATTGCGCGTGGCCGGCCTTGTCGTCGATGCTCATGCCCGACAGGTGCGGCGGGATATCCGGGTCTTCGATCTCGTTTTCCGAGCAGGAAATGATCCGCACCCACGGCTTGCCGTATTGCTTGATCGCCGGGAACAGGATCACGTTGTCGACGCAGATCAGGTCGGGCCTGACCTTGTCCAGCACCGCCGGCAGGTCCTTTTGCGCCCACTTGGCGGTTTCGACGATGGCCGCCCAGCATTCCTTGACGTAGTTGTCGATCTGCTCCAGCGGCGACTTGCGGAAATTCGGAATGTGGCCATTGATGAAATCCACCCAGTAGCGGGCCATTTCTTCGGCCGGCATCGGCGCCGACATGTTGACCATGTGTTCTTCAAAACCATAACCGGCGTAGACACCGCTCATGCCCGGGTCGGTGAGGAACACCGCTTTATGCCCCAGGGCTTCACAGGCCTGGGCGATACCCACTGAGTTCAGCGCCGGGCCGTAGGCGGCTTCGGGGAAGAATGCGATCACTTTCTGTTTCATCGAGTGCTGCTCCTGCCTGGTCTTTTTATTGTTCAGCGCGTCAATACGCGGGCATGCCGGGCCTGCCAGCCCAGCCGGATGGTCGTGTCGATTGCAAAATGGGCGAATTCGAACTGTGAAGACGGCACGCGCACGATCAGCGGCTTGTCGCTGAGGGGGGTCTGCACGTGCAGGTTGGTGTCGAGGCCGTGGTAGGCGACTTCGACGATCTTGCCGCTGACCTGATTGGCGCAATCGCCGCCCTGCTCCGTCAGCACTTGCAGGCGTTCGGGGCGAACCACCACGGCGACGGATTGGCCGGTCACCAGCGGCGCGTCGGTTTCAACGCTCAGCTCCTGGCCATTGACCCGCACCGAGTGCTGGCCCGAGCGCACACCTTCGAGCAGGTTGCTGACGCCGATGAAGTTGGCGACAAAACGGCTGTTGGGGTTTTCGTAGAGTTCGGTCGGGCTGCCGCACTGGCACACCTTGCCGCCATCGAGCACCGCCATGCGGTCGGACATCACCAGGGCTTCTTCCTGGTCGTGGGTGACGATGATGAAGGTGATGCCGCTCTCGTGTTGCAGGCGCTTGAGTTCCAGCTGCATCTTTTCCCGGAGTTTCTTGTCGAGGGCGCCCAAAGGCTCGTCGAGCAGCAACACTCGCGGGCGTTTGACCAATGCCCGTGCCAGCGCCACTCGCTGGCGCTGGCCGCCGGACAGTTGATCGGGCTTGCGCTCGGCCAGCTCACCCAGTTGCGCGGTGCTCAGCACTTCATCGACCCGGCGACGGATTTCGCTTTCCGGCAGGCGCTCCATTTCCAGGCCGTAGGCAATGTTCTTGCGCACGGTCATGTTGGGAAACAGCGCGTAGGACTGGAACATCAGGTTCAGCGGACGCTTGTTGGCCGGCAGCGGCGAGATGTCGTTGCCGTCCAGGTAGATGCAGCCACCGCTGGGGGTCTCGAAACCGGCGAGCATGCGCAGCAGCGTGGTCTTGCCGCAGCCGGACGGCCCGAGCAGCGCGAAGAACTCGTTCTCGCGGATGCTCAGCGACACCTCGTTGACCGCCAGACCGTTGCCATAAGACTTGCTGACCTTATCCAGGATCAGTACCGCGGAAGAGTTATTCATGGGTGCGAGGAGCCTTGTTGAGACGCTGCGAAGCCAGCAGCGCGGTGATGCTGACCAGCATCACCAGCGTCGCCAGAGCGTTGATTTCCGGGGTGACGCCGAAGCGGATCATGGCGTAGATCTGCATGGGCAACGTGGTCGAAGCCTGGCCGGAGCCTGAGTTGAAAAAGGCGATGATGAATTCGTCCACCGACAGGGTGAACGAGAGCAAACCGCCCGCCAGCACACCGGGGAAAATCACCGGCAGCAGCACCCGGCGGAAGGTGGTGACCCAGCTCGCACCGAGGTCGATCGAGGCTTCGAGGATCGAATAGTCGAAGTGCTTGAGCCGCGTGCGCACCACCGCGCAGACGAAGGCGATGTTGAACACCGCGTGGCTGATGATGATCGAGTGCAGCCCCAGGCCGACCTTGAGCAGGTTGAAAAAGCTCAGCAGCGCAATCGCCAGCACGATGTCGGGAATGATCATCGGCGCCATCAGCAAGGTGTCGACCACCTGGCCTTTGTCGTTGCCCTTGCGGCGCAATTCGATGCCGAGCGCCAGGAACGTGCCCAGCACGCAGGCAATAAAGGTCGCCGACAACGCAACGACCAGGGTGTTGAGCGCCGCCGACAGAATCGCCGTGTTGTGCGCCAGTGCCGCGTACCACTTCAGCGATACGCCGCCCCAGGCGGTGGGCAATCCGGACTTGTTGAACGACAGCAGGATCAACACCAGGATCGGTATATAAAGGAAGGCGTACACCAGTCCCAGGTGCGAACCCAGCACGGTGCCGCTGACAGAACGAGACTGACTCATGAGCGCGCCCCTTCTGCACGACGGGCCACCAGTGCCTGGATGAACAGCAGGATCAACATGATCGCGATCAGGAAGAAGCTCAGCGCCGCACCGAACGGCCAGTCCCGCGCCGTGAGGAACTGCGAATAGATCAGGTTGCCGACCATCTGCACCTGCTTGCCGCCCAGCAGGTCGGCAGTGATGAAGTTGCCGATGCTCAGCACGAAGACAAACACCGCACCCGCCGCGATACCCGGCACGCTCAGCGGCAGGATGATCCGGCGGAAGGTCATCCAGCCCGAGGCGCCGAGGTCTTTCGAGGCGTCCCACAGTTCATTGTTGATCCGCGACAGCGACGAGAAAATCGCCAGGATCACAAAGGGGATGTAGTTGTAGACCAGCCCCAGCACCACGGACGACTCGGTGTACAGCAGGCTGATGGGTTCGCCGCTGTAGCCGAACAATTGCAGCAGGCGGTTGATCAGGCCTTCGCGGTTGAGCAGGACGATCCAGGCGTAGGTGCGGATCAGGTAATTGCTCCAGAACGGCAGCATCACCAGAAACAGGTACACCGCCTGACGCCGCCGTGGCGCCCGGGCGATCGCATAGGCCGCGGGGTAGCCGATCAACACCGCGAACACCGTGGCCAGCCCGGCGATTTTCGCCGATTTGAGCAGGATGCCCAGGTACAGCGGATCGAACGCGCGCTGGTAGTTTTCCCAGGTGAACAACCAGTCGATGCCGCCATACGCGCCACGTTCGACGAAGCTGTAGACCAGCACCAACAGGCACGGAATCACCAGGAACATCAGCAGCCAGCCGAAGCCGGGCGCAAGAAGCCAGGCTGACAGACGCCTGTCAGCATGCAAAGCACTCATTACCCATATCCTCCCGCCTCAGGACAGAGGCGGCTTGCGAGCGTGGCGAGGCATGCCGGGCATGCCTCGGATCGACGTGGCGTTAGTTCTGCGCCGCCATGATTTCGGTGACGACGCGGGTGTAGGCCTTTTGCGTGGTGCCGCCCAGGTCGCGCAATTGCTCCATCTTCACCAGCTCGCTCGGCGTCATGGTCAAATTGGGGTATTGCTTGAGCAAGTCAGCGGACAACCCGGCCATTGCCGCCTGGTTGGGGACTTTGTAGAGGATGTTTTCAGCGACCCAGGCGTGGTTTTCCCTGGCCAGCATGAAGTTGATGAACTTGAAGGCTTCGTCCTGATGCTTGGAGCTCTTGAGCACCACCATGGTGTCCACCCACAGGTCGGAACCTTCCTTGGGCACCACGAACTTGATCGCCGCGTTGGCCTGGGTGCCGTAGTTGCACCAGCCGTCCCAGGCGTGGGCCATCAGCGATTCGCCGGAGGCCAGCTTGGAATAGAAGGTGGTGTCGTCGAAGGAGAGAATGCGTTTTTTGGTGGCGATCAACTGGTCGCGAACCGCGGCGATTTGCGCAGGGTCGCTGTCGTTGACCGACCAACCCTTGGCGAGGAAACCGGCGCCGAGCATCCAGCGGTCGGTGGCGAGCATCGTCACCTTGCCCTTGAGGGCATCGCTCGGATTGAGCAACTCGTTCCAGCTCTGTGGCGCCGGCGTCACCTTGTCGGAGCGATAGCAGATGCCGGTGGTGCCCCAGGTGTAAGGCACGGAGAACCGGTTGCCCTGGTCATATTCCAGGTGCGTGGCTTCGGGGTAGAGGTTTTTCAGGTTGGGGACCTTGACCGGATCGATGTCCGCCAGCAGCCCCTGTTTGTGCAAGACTTCGGCGAAAGGCGAGGAGACGAACACCACGTCGTACCCTTCACCACCGGACGCCATCAGCTTGCCCATGACTTCTTCGTTGGTGGCGTGCAGCGCCTTGTCGACGTCCACACCGCTGGCAGCCTTGAACTTCTCCAGCGCATCCGGGGCCATGTAGCCGTCCCAGATGGAAATCACCATGTCTTTCGCACTTGCAGCCTGTGAAGCGATCGCCAGGGAAACGGCCAATCCCACGCACAGAAGATCATTCAGCTTGCTCATAAATACTCACCCGACGATTGTTTATTGTTGTGTTCGAAGGCAGTACGGCAAAACGAGAAACGATTGCTGGTGTTTTTTTTTAGAAATTAGGACCAGTATCAAAAGATGTCAACGCATTTTTTCCAGCCTGACGATTGACCAGCGCATGACATAAGATGGGCAACTGAGTCCGACAGCGGATCACAACGAGAAAAGACGCTTGAGCACGACAGCCGAAAAAAAACCGCGCACCAATCACCTGGAACTGGCCCGGCGCATACTCGAGCACACCCAGGAAAGCGGCATGGTGGCCGGCGACCCGGTGGCCGAACAGGCCCTGGCCCGGACCTTCCAGGTCTCACGCACGCTGATTCGCGGCGCACTGAAAGTACTGCTGGAAGAAAACCTGCTGAGCCACGAAGCCGGCAAGGGTTACCGATTGCTGGCCTCGCCGGCGGGCCAGGCATTCAACGCCGCCCTGCCCCAGGCCGAGGAAGAAGAACTGGCCGCTTCGGTACTGCGCGACCGCATGGCTGGGCGCCTGGGCGACAGCATCAGCATCAGCGAACTGATGCGCCGCTACGACATCGGCCGGCCAGCGGCACAAAAGGCCCTGCAGCAATTGAGCGAAAACCAGGCGATCGAGCGCGGCCCCGGCCAGTCCTGGCTGTTTCGCCCGTCGCTGAACAGCCTGGCCGCTCTCGAAGAAAGCCTGAAATTCCGCCTGATTCTTGAGCCGGAAGCCTTGCTCAGCCCCAGCTTCAACGCCGACCCGCAACGCCTGGCACTGTTGCGCAGCGCCACGCAAAGCCTGCTCGCCCGCCCCGTGGAAGACTTCGACATCCAACAGTTTCGCGAACTGGACATCAGCTTCCACGAACTGCTGGCCCAGAGCTGTGGCAACCGTTTCATCAGCGACGCCCTGCTCCAGCACCAGGGCCTGCGGCGCCTGCCGAACCTGCTGCCATCGGTGAGCGTGCACCGCCTGCAGGAGGCGCTGCGCGAACACCTGCAAATCATCGCGCAGATCGAACGCGGGCAGATGGAGATCGCCGCCGACCTGCTGCGCCTGCACCTGCGCCTTAGCGCCGCGCAACGCCCGCAAACCGCCAACCGTGGCATCCCGCAAAGTCATCTGTTCGGGCGTCGCTAACCGGCTCGTAAAAACATGATGATTTTTTTTTGAAAATAAGACAGCATCAAAAACATCTTCAGGAGCGGCGGGTCTGACCCGCCATGGACAGTCCCTCGCCATGCAAAAACAAAAACTGATCGCCCTGTTTCCGGAAGCCAGTTTCGGTGCGGCCTTGAACTGCATTGGTATCGCTCAGTCGCTACGCGAGCTGGGCGCCAGGCCGGTGTTCATCTGCCATGAACATTTCCAGGGGTTGTTCGCCGAATACGGTTTCGACGAGTACCCGATTCCGCAAGCGAGCCCGTTGTCGGCGGAGGAACACCAGCACTACTGGGAGCGCTTCATCGAGCGCAGCATTCCCTACTTCGACCAGACCCCGCTGGCGCAGATCGACAGCTACGTGGCGCCAGCCTGGGAAGCCATCATCGACACCGCCATCGAAGCGGAAAAACCCTTGCAGCAGCTGCTCGGCCGCCTCAAGCCCGACGTGATCGTGCTCGACAACGTGGTGATGTTCCCGGCCATCGCCAACGCCGGTTGCCCGTGGGTGCGAGTGGTGTCCTGCGCCGAAACCGAACTGCCGGATGCGGCCGTTCCACCCTACCTGTCCGGGTGCCTGGCCAGTGACACCCAGGCCTGCGAGCGTTACACCGAGCAGTACCTGAAGGCTGTCGCACCAGCCCATGAACGCTTTTCGCAATTTCTCCTCGGCAACGGCACCGCACCTTGCCCTGCGGGGCAGTTCCTCACCGACTCGCCATGGCTGAACCTGCTGCTGTCGCCGACGCCAGTACGCTATGAGCGCCAGCAACCGCTGGACCCGCAACGCTACGTGTACCTCGACGGTTGCGTGCGCCGCGAAGCGCCGTACATCGTCCCGGACTTTCCACGGCACAACGACGCGCCGCTGATCTACCTCAGCTTCGGCAGCCTCGGCGCAGCCGACACCGGGATGATGAAGCGCCTGATCAGCACTATCGAAACCTTGCCGTACCGCTTCCTGGTCAACGTCGGCGCCTACCGCGACATGTACACCACCGTGCCGGACAACGTGTACCTCGACAGCTGGTTTGCCCAGCCGGCGGTGCTCAAGGAATGCCAGTTGTTCATCCACCACGGTGGCAACAACAGCTTCTGCGAAGCGCTGTATTTCGGCCTGCCATCGCTGATCATTCCCTATTGCTGGGACGGCCACGACAACGCCGCCCGCGCCGAGGAAGTCGGCGTCGGCCGCTACCTGCCGCGCTTTGCCGATCCCCTGGCCGCCCTGCCCGCCGCCCTCGAACAGCTGCTGGCCGACCAAGCGATGAAACAACGCCTCAAAACGTTCAGCGAGCGCATGCAGGCGACCCGCGGCACCGACATTGCCGCCCGCGCAATACTTGCGTTACCCGATCTCTAGCCATAACAAAAAATCTGTCGGGCAACCGAACGCAATCGTCGCTGCCCGACACACCGCCGGAGTTTCAGCATGAATGCCCCACCGCGTCTCGATTCCCTCGACCACGTCCTGCCCCATCCCTTCTGGCAGGACACCGTCACCCCACCGCCCGCCGCACCTTCCGTAGCCGGAACGGTGCAGTGCGACCTGGCGGTGGTCGGCGGTGGCTTTACCGGATTGTGGACGGCGTTACTGGCACGCCAGCGCAACCCCAGGCTGAGCATCGCGATCATCGAGGCGCTGCGCTGCGGCGGCGAGGCCAGCGGGCGCAACGGCGGTTTCTGCGCGCCGAGCATTTCCCATGGAGTCTCCAACGCACTCAAGCGTTGGCCGGATGAAGCAGAGCAACTGATCCGCCTGGGTCGGCAGAACCTCGATGAACTGGCCGCCGACCTGCAACGCTTTGGCATGCAGGTCGAGTTCGAACGCCAGGGCAAACTCAACGTCGCCAGCCAGCCGTGGCAGGTCGACGGGCTGCGCTCGATGCAGCGTAACTATGCGCGATTCGGCATCGACTGCCAGTGGCTGGAAGGCAGCGACCTGGCACACAAGCTTGATTCACCCGCGTATGTGGCCGGCCTGTTAGAGCCCAATTACGCCCTGCTCAACCCAGCGAAAATGGCCGCCGAACTGCGCCGTGTTTGCCTTGAACAAGGGATTCAACTGTTCGAAAACAGCCCGGTCCTGCAACTGAACGCGGACAAAGACCACGTGCGCCTGCGTACAGAAAGCGGCGAAGTGACCGTTGGCAAAATCGCCCTCGCCACCAACATCGCCCCGCCGCTGCTCGGCCATCTGGCTTCGAGCGTGATCCCGGTCTACGACTACAGCCTGGTCAGCGAACCCTTGAGCGATGCGCAGCTGCAAGCCATCGGCTGGACCGGCCGCTACGGCATAGCCGACGCCGGCAACCAGTTCCACTACCTGCGCAAGACCGCCGACAACCGCATTCTCTGGGCCGGTTATGACGCCATCTACCATTTTGGCGGGCGCCGCGACGAAGCCCTGACCCAACGCCCGCAAAGCTTCCAGCGTCTGGCCGAACAGTTCCGGCAGACCTTCCCGGCCCTGCGCGGTGTGCGTTTCAGCCATGCCTGGGGCGGCATCATCGACACCTCCGCGCGCACCACGATGTTCACTGGTTGCGAGCACCAGGGCCGCGTCGCCTATGCCTTGGGCTTCACCGGGCAAGGGGTGTCCGCCAGCCGCTTCGCTGCGTTGAACATGCTGGATCTGCTGGCCGGCGAGCGCACCGAACGCACCGAACTGCTGATGACTTCCAAGGCGCCTTTCCGCTTTCCACCCGAACCCTTGCGTTACGTCGGCGTGAAACTGGCCCAGCGTTCACTGGCGCGGGAGGACCGCGACGGTCACCGCGACCTGCTGCTCAAGACCTTCGATGCCTTTGGCATCGGTTTCGATTCCTGATCCGGAGACCACCATGTCCACAGCCCTGCCCCGGCACGTCATCGACTTCGCCAGCGACCTTGCCCCCCGTGAAACGGAAATCAACGACCCGGCCGTGGTCGACGCGCCTTACCGCAGCAAGAGTTGGCGGCACTTTGTGCAACCCGGGAAAAACGCCGTGGCCGGCATCTGGGAGGCGGGACCGCACCGGGAGCGTTGCCAGTGCGATTACGACGAGCTGTGTCACATCCTTGAAGGCAGCGTGCGCCTGACCGATGCCGAGGGCGTCGCGCGCACGTTCGGCCCCGGTGATTCCTTCGTGGTCGCCAGCGGATTCAATGGCACCTGGGAAAACCTCACGACGGTGCGCAAGGTTTACTTCATCCTCGGCTAAACGGCCCCGACCGCTACATCAGGCTGCTGACGCACCTGATTGCGCCCGTTGCGCTTGGCCTGGTACAGCGCATCGTCGGCGCGGGTCAACAGGCTTTCCGGTGTGTCGCCAGTTTGCGCATGGGCCACGCCGAACGACGCAGTGATGGTGTCCAGCACGGTGTCGGTGCCCCGGGCCTTGACCCGCAGCGCCTGGACTTTCAGGCGCAGGCGCTCGGCAAAAGCGCCTGCGGCGGCCAGATCCGGGCAATCCTTGAGCACCACACAAAACTCCTCACCGCCATAACGCGCCGCGAACGCTTCTTCGGGCAGCGAATCGCGCAACACCCGGGCGACATGCTGAAGCACGCGGTCGCCCAAGGGATGGCCGTACTGGTCGTTGAACTGCTTGAAGTGGTCGATATCCAGCATCACCAGCGCCACGCCTGTCGCCACGTTGCCCATGGCCTGCTCAAGCTGGCGATTGAAGGTGGCGCGGTTGAGCAATTCGGTCAGGCCATCGAGGGTCGCGGCCAGTTGGGCGCGTTCGAGTTTGTCCCGCAGGCTTTTGATTTCATGCTGCGCCGACTGCAACTGGGCGAGGAAATGCTCCTGCTGCCCCTGCATCAGCCGGGTGCTCTGTTGCAGCTGGGTCAGGATGCTCGGAAGACGCTCGTTGGCGGGCTCTTCGAGCATCTGCAGGTATTGGCCAAGGCTGGCCTGGAAGTTCTGGTTACCTCTCACGCTGCGCGAAACATCGCGCTCCATGTCATCGACCAGGTTGATCGCGTCCTGCTGCCCGGAGCGGGCGTCTGCCAGCTCATCGCGGATGATGTACTCGCGAAACAGTTTGGCGGCCGACTCCGGCGGAAAACAGTCGAAGTCGTTGACCACCCGGTCCAGGTGCCGATTGAGCTCCGGCTCCTGGCCCTTGCTGTAGGTGTACCAGAGCGCGTAATGCACCGGGTTGGGCGGAATGTTGTGACGAACCATCAGCGGCACTGCCTGCTTGAGCAATGCCGCGGCCTCGCGGGAGTCTTCTGGATACAGCGCTAGAACAGTCGCACGCGTGTCTGATTGGCTCATGGTTTCACTGTGATTGTTATCATTGGCGTTTGGCAAACTCGCTGAGCATAGCGATACGCCCGGCAAACGACCATCCCGAATTACACAATCATTTCAACCCGGTACGCCTGTGCCACAGGCCCGATCAACTGTTGGTCGGCATCAGACCCGCCATGTTCTGGCGCCGACGTTGTGGGAGCGAGCCTGCTCGCGAAGGCGGCGGCACATCCAACATTGATGTGGCTGAAATACCGCTTTCGCGAGCAGGCTCGCTCCCACAGGGGGCCTGCGGAGCCTGTGTTACCGCGCAGCCCAGGCATTGAAGCGCTGTTCAAGCTCTTCGCCATGGTCGACCCAGAACTCCGCGTCCACGGCCCGGGCGCCGGCCAGGTTGGCCTCGGCGGTCGGCAGTTGCTCCTGCACGTCCTTGGGCAGCAATGGCAGGGTCTGGCGATGCACCGGCCCGTAGGGGATGGTTTCCGAGAAGACTTTTTGCGTCTGCGGCTGGCTGGCAAACGCGATGAAGTTTTCCGCCAGTGCCTTGTTCGGCGTGCCTTTGACCACCGCCCAGTATTCCGGGTCGTACAGGCTCTGCGGCCAGACGATGCTCAGTTTCATGCCTTCCTTTTGCGCCGAGGCTATCCGGCCGTTGTAGGCCGCGCTCATTACCACGTCCCCGGCCACCAGCCATTGCGCCGGCTGGGCGCCCGCCTCCCACCACTGGATGTTCGGCTTGATCTGGTCGAGTTTGGCAAAGGCCCGCGTCACGCCTTGCGGGGTTTTCAAGACCTTGTACACGTCGTCCGCCTTGACGCCGTCGGCGAGCAACGCGATTTCCAGGGTGTACTTGGCGCTCTTGCGCAGGCCGCGCTTGCCCGGGAAGTCGGCGACATTCCAGAAGTCCGCCCAGGACTGCGGCGCCTTGGCCTGCTTGCTCTGGTCGTAGGCCATGACCATCGACCAGACGTAAGTGGCCACCCCGCACTCGGTCAACGCACCGGGCACGAAGTTCGCCGAATCACCGAAGCGTCCTTGATCGAGCTTCTCGAACAGGCCCTCCTCGCAGCCGCGCAACAGTTCGGGGCTTTCGACTTCCACCACGTCCCAGCTGGTGTGACCGGCAGAGACCATGGCCTTGATCTTCGACAGTTCGCCGTTGTATTCACCGGCGATGATGTTGCCCGCGCCGCTGGCGTTGAAGGGCTGGAAATAGGCCTTATCCTGGGCCTGTTTGGTAGCACCACCGAAGGAAATCACGGTGAGGTCCTGGGGGGCCGCCCACACACTGGCACTCAACAACGCCAGGGCAAACGGAACACTGCAACGCAAGGATCTGGACATGGATCACTTCCTCGGGGCTTGTCGGCCCGTTGTTGTTATGGGTGTTCGGATTCACTCAAGTAAGCCGCCAGGCGATCCATCAAGCGGTCACAGGCCGCCATCTGAACAACGCTGACAAATTCATCGGGCTTGTGCCCCTGGTCCATGCTGCCGGGGCCGCAGACCACCGAAGGAATGCCGGCCTGATCGAACAGCCCGCCTTCGGTGCCAAAGGCCACGGTGCTGAACTCGTCGCTGCCGCACAGCCGGGCAATCAGCCGGGCCGCCGCGCTGTCGGCGGGTGTCGCAAGGCCCGGATAGGCGGAGATTTTTTCAAAGCGGATGCCGGTTTCGGTGTCCACGGCCTGCATGGCCGGCAGCAACGTCTGCTCGGCGTAGTCCTGCAGTTCGTCGACCACCACTTGCGGGGCGAAGTCGGGCAAGGCGCGGATCTCGAAATCGAAACGGCAGTCCGCTGGCACGATGTTCAGCGCCGTACCGCCCTGGATCACCCCGACCTGCACGGTCGAGAACGCCGGATCGAAGCGCTTGTCATGCAGTTGTGGCCGGGCCAGGGTGGCGCCGATGTCGCCCAGCCGAGCGATCAGGCGTGCGGCCTGCTCGATGGCATTGACCCCGTAAGGCGCGTAGGCGGAATGACAGGCTGCGCCGCGTACGTGGCAACGCATCGCCAGCTTGCCCTTGTGGCCGAGCACCGGCTTGAGTTCGGTCGGCTCGCCGATCAGACACAACGCCGGCGCCGGGATGCGTTGGGGCAGCACTTCCAGCAAACCGCGCACGCCGAGGCAACCGACCTCTTCGTCATAGGAAAACGCCAAATGCACCGGGCGCTTCAAAGGGCTGGAGAGAAACATCGGCACAGCCGCCAGCACAGAAGCCAGATAGCCCTTCATGTCCGCGGTGCCGCGCCCATATAGCTTGCCGTTCGCCTCGCTCAGGTAAAACGGTTCGACCGTCCAGGCCTGGCCGTCCACCGGCACCACGTCGGTGTGCCCGGACAGCACGATGCCGCCGGCCACGCGCGGGCCGACCGTGGCCAACAGATTGGCCTTGGTCCGCTCGGCGTTGTAGATCAGTTCGCACTCCACGCCCAGTTCGTGCAGGTAGTCGCGCACGAACTCAATCAGCTCCAGGTTCGAATCGCGGCTGACCGTGGCGAACCCGATCAACCGCGCGAGCATGGCGCGGCTGCGCAACTCACTCATCACCGGGCACTCCATACGCTGGGGCCAGGGTCGGGTTGAGGGCGCGGGTCAGGTAGTCCTGCAATTGCGGCTCGTAGGCCGTCCACAGTTTGCCCAGCTCGCCAATCGGGTTTTCATCGGCCCAATCCACCCGAAGGTCGACCATCGGCCAGGTCAGGTCACCGACCACCGACAGCGCCGCCGAATGCACCGCGCCGGCTTCGCCACCGGCATCCTGGCCGGCCTGCAAGGCGTTCATCAGCCGGGTGGCGAGACAGCCTTCGCTGTTTTCGAACGCCGCGACCATCGCCTCGATCACCCCGCTGTTGGCCAGCAGGTTGCCGGCCGCCACGCATTGGTCACCGGCCACCGCGTTGTTGATGCCCAGGGCATGGTTGCCGCTGAACACCGCCGTGCGCCCATGGGCATCCACCACCGCCACCTGGCGGTATTGGCTGTAGCCATTGCGGGTCAATGAGTGGTCCAGCGCCTGGGGCGGCGCCGAGCCATTGGCCAGTTCATCGAGGATCTGCGGGCCGAGGGCCGGCAGCGTGATGTTCTGGCTCGACACCGCGCCGACACCGGCACGCAGCCACGGGCAGCGCGCGCCGACGGCAATGCTCGAAGAGCTGATGGCAATGCCCAGCTGGCCGGTCTCGGCGCAGCGACCCACGATGGAAAAAGTCATGGCGAATTCCTTATTCAGGGATGACAGCGATCACATCGATTTCCATCAGCCACTGCGGCTGGCCGAGGGCGCTGACCACCAGGCCGGTGGAAATCGGGAACACGCCCTTGAGCCACTTGCCGACCTCTTGGTACACCGGCTCGCGATAGCGCGGGTCGATCAGGTAGGTGGTGGTCTTGACGATATGGCTCAGGTCGCTGCCCGCCTCTTCCAGCAGTTGCTTGACGTTGCGCATGGCCTGCTCGGCCTGGGCGCGCGGATCACCGAGGCCCACCAGTTGGCCGTTGAAATCGGTGCCGACCTGACCACGCACATACACGGTGTTGCCAGCGCGCACGGCCTGGCACAAATCGTTGTCCAGCGTCTGGTTCGGGTAGGTGTCTTTGGTGTTGAACATGCGGATGCGGGTATGAGTAGGCATTAACGAACTCCCATGAGGCTGGCTTTCTGAAGAGGTGCACGGGCGGCTTCGGCTTGACGCTGGGTCGCATCCCGATAGTTGAGATAGGTGTGCTGTTTAACGATGTGATCGGCGATGTGCTTGGCGTCGTGCCAAACGCCCCAGATAAACGCGGAGCCGCGACGGGACTGCCAAGGCAACCCGACGAAATACACCCCCGGCTCGGCCGACACGCCGCGCTGGTGCTGCGGCTTGCCGTTTTCCTTGAAGGCATCGACCTTCAGCCAGCTGTAGTCGGTGGAATAACCGGTGGCCCAGATGATGGTGGTGACGCCGGCCTCGAGTAGATCCAGCTCCAGAATTGGATTGGTCACGCAATCCGGATCGGCCAGCATGGCCCGTGCTTCGGGTTCCAGCGGCAGGTCCAGGCCGTTGCGTTCGATATAGGCGTCAGCCTTGTCGAGCAGCGCCAGGTAGTTTTCATCGCCACGCTGGATGTTGTCGGCGAGGTTGTCTTCGAAGCTCACCACCGCGCCGTTGAACGCCTGGGTCAGGCCGACCAGGGTCATGCCTTGGTGAGCCAGTCGACGGAAGTCCACGGTGTGGCCGCCACGGGCGCCGCTCACGGCGATGGTCACGTGCTCTTTACCGGGCTGCATGGCCTCGGCATCCCACTCGCCAAGCACCCCCAGCCACCAGCAGAAATCACGGTTGCGATAGGCACGCGGCGGACGATCGTGGGCGCCCACCGACAGGTAGACCTGCTTGCCGGAACGTTGCAGTTCATCGGCGATCTGCACGCCCGAGGAACCGGCGCCCACCACCAGCACCGCGCCTTCGGCCAGTTGCTGCGGGTTGTAGTATTGGGCGGAGTGAATCTGGCTGATGCCGGCGATTTCGGGAGCAATCGGCGGAATGGCCGGACGCTGGAACGGACCGGTGGCGACCACTACATGCCGTGCCTCGATCACGCCATCGGAAGTTTCGACAGTGAAGCCTGGACGGTCGGTGTTACGTTCGACTTTCTTCACGTCCACGCCGGTGCGGATCGGCGCGTTGAACTTGCGGGCATAGGCTTCGAAGTACTGAGCCACCTGCTCTTTCCCGGCGAAGGCATCCGGGTCCAGACCGTCGAATTCCAGCCCCGGGAAACGGTCGTGCCAGGCCGGGCCGTTGGCTACCAGCGAATCCCAGCGACCGGTGCGCCAGGCTTCGGCGATACGATTGCGCTCCACAACGAGGTGAGGCACACCGAGCTTGCTCAGGTGTTCACTCATGGCCACGCCGGCCTGGCCGGCGCCAACAACAAGCGTATCAATTGCGGTTTTATCAACTGTCATGGCTGTGCACTTCTGAAAGGTGGTTTGATTCAGGTCGGTCATGGCTGCCGCCTCGATTCTGATCATTGTTGTTCTTCTGCTACGGCTATCGGTGTCAGGGTGTTGGCCGCATTCTGTTCGGAGCCGGGAAATAGCGAAATTATGTTTTTTGTGGTCGCTGGCGAGGAAAAAGCGTCGAGCCGACCGACTGGCTGTGCAAGGTTGCGGTCGACCCGATCCCGGCCTATGGTCCAAGCGATGCATTGCCCGCGACCGGCGCGAAGACCCGGCGCGGATTGCTGTCCATCCAGTGCGGATTCACGCAAGGAGTGATGACATGCCCGACAATTCCCGTCCTGCCGTGCTCGAACTGATCGGCAACACCCCATTGGTACGCGTCAGCCGATTCGATACCGGCCCGTGTACGCTGTTTCTCAAACTCGAATCCCAGAACCCCGGCGGTTCGATCAAGGACCGCATCGGTCTGGCCATGATCGACACCGCCGAACGCGATGGTCGCCTCAGGCCCGGCGGCACCATCGTCGAAGCCACCGCCGGCAACACTGGCCTGGGCCTGGCCCTGGTCGGCCGCGCCAAGGGCTATCGCGTGGTGCTGGTGGTGCCGGACAAGATGTCCACCGAGAAGGTCTTGCACCTCAAGGCCATGGGCGCCGAGGTGCACATCACCCGCTCCGACGTCGGCAAGGGTCATCCCGAGTATTACCAGGATGTCGCCGCGCGGCTGGCGGCGGAAATTCCCGATGCGTTCTTCGCCGACCAGTTCAACAACCCGGCCAACCCGCTGGCCCACGAATGCAGCACCGCGCCGGAGATCTGGGCGCAAACCCAGCATGATGTGGACGCCATCGTCGTCGGCGTCGGTTCGGCCGGTACCCTCACCGGGCTGACCCGCTTCTTCAAACGGGTACAGCCGGACCTGGAAATGGTCCTGGCCGACCCGGTCGGTTCGGTGATGGCCGAATACAGCCGCGGCGGCACCCTTCCCACCCCCGGCTCCTGGGCGGTGGAAGGCATCGGCGAAGACTTCATTCCGTCGATTGCCGACCTGTCCAGCGTGCGCCACGCCTATTCGATCAGCGACGAAGAAAGCTTCGACCACGCCCGCCAACTGCTGCGCGCCGAAGGCATTCTCGGCGGCTCGTCGACCGGCACCTTGCTGGCGGCGGCGTTGCGTTACTGTCGCGAACAGACCGAGCCGAAACGGGTGGTGAGCTTCGTCTGCGACACCGGTACGCGTTACCTGTCGAAGGTCTACAACGACCAGTGGATGAACGATCAGGGCCTGCTGCAGCGCAAGCACTACGGCGACCTGCGCGACCTGATCGCGCGGCGCTTCGAAGATGGCCGGGTGATCAGCGTCGGCCCGGATGACACGCTACTGACGGCTTTTCAACGCATGCGTCTGGCGGATGTCTCGCAACTACCGGTATTGGTGAAGGGGCAGCAATTGGTCGGCGTGATCGACGAGTCCGACATCCTGCTGGGCGTGCACGAAGACGTGGCGCACTTTCGCAAGGCCGTATCCAGCGCCATGACCGACAAACTGCAAACCCTGTCCCCCGGCGCCTCACTGGCGGATCTGGAGGCAGAACTGGGCCGTGGGCTGGTGGCGATCATCCAGGACGCCTCGGGCTTCCACGGCCTGATTACCCGAACCGACATGCTCAACCATTTGCGGAGATCCCTGCCATGAGTCAACAGGACAAAAACGCCCCGCCACAGGGCTTCGCCACCCGCGTGATCCACGCCGGGCAAGTGCCGGACCCTTCGACCGGGGCGTTGATGCCGCCGATCTACGCCAACTCCACCTACCTGCAACAGAGCCCAGGGGTGCACAAGGGCCTGGATTACGGGCGTTCGCACAACCCGACGCGCTGGGCGCTGGAGCGCTGCGTGGCCGACCTTGAAGGCGGCACCCGGGGCTTTGCCTTCGCCTCGGGGCTGGCGACCATTTCCACAGTGCTGGAGCTTCTCGACGCCGGCTCGCACATCGTCTCGGGCAACGACCTGTACGGCGGCACCTTCCGCCTGTTCGACAAGGTGCGCCAGCGCAGCGCCGGGCACCGCTTCAGCTTCGTCGACCTGACCGACCTGGCGGCGTTCGAGGCCTCCCTGCAAGACGACACCCGCATGGTCATGGTCGAGACACCGAGCAATCCGCTGCTGCGCCTCACCGACCTCGCCGCCATCGCCCGCACCTGCCGCGCCCGCGGCATCATCTGCGTAGCCGACAACACCTTCGCCAGCCCGTGGATCCAGCGCCCGCTGGAGCTGGGTTTCGACATCGTGCTGCACTCGACCACCAAATACCTCAACGGTCACTCCGACGTGATCGGCGGCATCGCCGTGGTCGGGCAGAACGCCGAACTGGCCGAGCGCCTGGGCTTCCTGCAAAACGCCGTCGGCGCCATCGCCGGCCCGTTCGATGCCTTCCTCACCCTGCGCGGCGTGAAGACCCTCGCCCTGCGCATGGAACGGCATTGCAGCAACGCACTGGAGCTGGCGCAGTGGCTGGAGCGCCAACCGCAAGTCTCACGGGTCTACTACCCGGGCCTGCCGTCGCACCCGCAACACGAACTGGCCCAACGGCAAATGCGCGGTTTCGGCGGGATGATCTCCCTCGACCTCAACAGCGACCTGGCCGGCACCAAACGCTTCCTTGAGAGCGTGCAGATCTTCGCCCTGGCCGAAAGCCTGGGCGGCGTGGAAAGCCTGATCGAACACCCGGCGATCATGACCCACGCCACCATTCCACCGTCTACCCGTGCAGAACTGGGGATCGGCGACGGGTTGGTGCGGTTGTCGGTGGGGGTTGAGGATGTGGAGGATTTGCGCGCGGATTTGGCGCAGGCGTTGGCGCGGATGTAATTCACCTGAATTGTGGGACACCGCAAAAACCTGTGGGAGCGGGCTTGCTCGCGAAAGCGGTGGATCAGTCGGCAATGACGCTGACTGACCCGCCGCCATCGTCGGAACATCGCCCGGAGCAAGCTCACCCACAGGAGTGGTGTTATTTCAGGCGTTTTGGGAAGTTCTGCACTGGCAACGGCTGGCTATGCACTGCAACAAACTCATTGCACGCCCCGTGATCGGTGGATTCCCAATGTGATGAGGTAGCGTTCCTCGATGGGACGCTTGTTGTCCCTGAAGCGACTGACCAGCAGCATCAGTTGATACTTGTTACCGACTCGCCAGTAGGCTGTACCGCCTTTGTTGACGTCGCGCAGTTGGGCTCGCCATTGCGGGGTGTCGGCGAACGATGGGAAGTCCTTGACCCGAATGGGTATCCAGCCGGCTTTACGCCATTGCTCTTGCAAATCCAATACGACCTTGAGGGTGTCGTCGAGTAACAGCGGCTCGATCTGCGGGGACATGCGGACGTTGCCGACTCGCTCATCATCGAAACTTACGCTGAGAAAGCGCGCCAATGGGGTCACAAAGCCGTATTGAGGGTCTACGAAGCGCAGGCGAGCATCAGACTTGGGCATCCGCCCCCAATAATGTCCGGGAATGGCTGGATCAATCGCCGCACTGGAGCGACGGCGCATCTCTTCCCAAGACTCGCCAATCACCAGCGCGATTTCTGGCTCATCCGACAGCACTTGAATCATCGCCACTGTCAGGAGAACCGTGACTGCGAGCACCACGACACCGCGTCGCCAACCCAAGCGATGCATCAGGCTCAACGCACGCCCCGTGACTTACTAAGCTCCAGCGTGATGAGATAACGCTCTTCTGTGGGGCGATTTTTATCCTTAAAGCGATTAACCACCAGCATCACTTGGTACTTGTCGCTTGCAAGCCAGTAGGCAGTGCCGCCTTTGTTGACGTCCCGCAGTTGGGCGCGCCATTGGGGCGTATCGGCGAACGATGGAAACTCCCTGACCCGATTCGGCGTCCAGCCACCCTTGCGCCATTGCTCCTGCAGGTCCAGCACGACCTTGAGCGTATCGTCTAGCGGCAGCGGTTCGACCTGCGGAGACATATGGACAACGTTGACTGACTCATCACCTTTGAAGCTAATGGTGAAGTAGCGCGCTAGTGGAGTTATAAAGCCATATTGAGGGTCAGCAAGACGAAGGCGAGCATCCGACTTTGGCAATCTACCCCAGAAATGCCCAGGGATGGCTGGATCAATGGCCGCACTGGAGCGTTCTCTCATAGTTTCCCAAGGCTCACCAATCACCAGTGCGATTTCCGGTTCACTTGCGCAGGCACGGAGAACTACCACTGCCAAGAGCGCGACAATAATCAACCAGACTCGTTGCCAGCCTGTACGTCGAAGCAGGCTCATCTCACGCCTAGTCCAGCAGCGATATCCTTAATCGCTTGCTCCATTTGATGGCGATTGCTGCCCTGTAAAAACTCGTCAAACTGCGCTGCGGCCCTGAGAACGAATGGCATGCGCTGACGAATGTCGGACAGATCCGCAACGGGGTTGTTGCCAAACCCAATAGTGCGTCCGTCATCAATGCGGCGGCACTGACTGGCCAGGGTTAGTTCAATGGCCTCAGCAGCACCGGACGGGATACCGATGACGTAAGAAAAATGGTTACCGAGCAGCAACGAATTGAGCCGCCAGTCGCTATACATCGCTGGTTGCAAGATATTCTTCTGTTCGTGCCAAGCCAAATGCTCAACGCTTTCGGCGATGTTGCCGGCCTCGATGGCCTCGAAGGCTTGCAGGATTTCATCGTGTTCAGTCCCAAACTTCAGCGTTTCCTGCCCCACCGGCCACAGCACCGGATGCTCACCAGTGCCATAGATGTTCTTCCGTGAAGCCAGACAATCCTTCAACGCCGCCAACCCCCGCTCCGCATAAAAAACATGCAACGGATAAACATCCAGGAACAGCGTGGTATTGCCCATGGCCAGCATCTCGTGCACGAACCGGTACATCCGTTGCGCGAGGGGCAACGCACTGTCGACACCCCAATGGGTGAAGCCCCACACCGGGTTGTCACGGTTGGCCTGTTCGTAGTCGCGTTGACGCTGCTCAAACTCCTTTATCGTCGCCCGCTTTTCCCTCTCACTGGGGCTGAGCAAGCCCACCAGCCCTTGCCTGGCGCTGTCCCTCAACTGCTGCATCGCCTCTGTTTCAGCCTGCATCTTCTCGACCGATTCAGCCGCGTGCAGCAGACCACAGCCGACCTGTTTCGAGGCAAAGGCCGCAAGCCCCGCCCACTGAAAACGCTGATCGAGGCGCCACAGTTGAGCGTAGGCGGCGTTGATCGCCTTGTTGCGTGCTTTCGGGTCGGTAATCAGCTTGCCGCCCGGCGCCACGACGTTTTCGACCCGTTGCTGGTAGCCGCGCCAGAGGTTCTCGCAGACCGTTCCCGGTCGTTCGCCGAAGGAAGGCGTGGCAGTCTTCGGTGCTGAAGTAAACCCGGATGGGCGAGGCGTGACCGGATGACTGGGGGCGGGTGGTGGTGCGGGTTGAGCGGCTGCCTTGGCAGTCCGGGGGGCAGGTAATTCCTTCCCGACATAACTGGCATCGAAAAGTGAGGGCTTCAGTGTGGCTTTACAGGGACAACTGCTGACACTGTCCAATGTGCCGGCCACCAGCCTTCCGTGACTGTTCATGAATGAGACGCCACCCATGATTTCGTAGGTTTTGTTGTCCTTGCCGCAGGACACCGGGTCCCCTGCACGAGCATGAGCGAAGCCAAACATCATGATGCGGGTATCGGCCTCCAGCACCTCACCGCCGCAGCTGGTCTTGTCACCCTTGCGAATGAAATATCCCTTTGCCAATGCACTAACTCCTGTCTTTTGGCGTCTTGAGCGAGCAGCTCCAGTGCGCCCGCCAACCAGCAAATTGCGTCTGCTCCCGAGTGAAAATGGGGGCAGGGCAAAGTGCGGCGCACAGAGTTAACGCAGGGGAAATGAACGTAAATGGGACGTTTCCGAGATACGCGTAGGAAATGGAGGCTCAATGGCTTGCTGCTGCGGTCTTCCGGCGAAAACTGTGAAGCAAACCGTATTTTTTCAGCCTGCACGCGTAATCGTTAGCGTGCATCGCGAGCAAGCTCGCTCCTACAGGTTTTGCTGGTCTGGCGCACAGGAGTCCCTATAATCGCGGCGTTTTCGTCTACCCTCACGAAGCGTCGTGCAGCAATCAGCTTGTGCGGGGCGCATCGACATTTTTCCGCTATTGAACCGGAGAACTTCCATGCTCAAACGTACCCTGGCAATGGCCATTGGCCTGACCCTGTCCCTTTCCACCCTGCTGGCACAGGCCGCCGAGACCCTCAAGGTCAGCGCCATCCCCGACGAAGCCCCCACCGAATTGCAGCGCAAGTTCAAGCCCCTGGGCGAGTATCTGGAGAAGCAACTGGGCATGAAGGTCGAGTTCGTACCGGTGTCCGACTACCCGGCGGTGGTCGAGGCGCTGGCCACAGACCGTATCGACATGGCCTGGCTGGGCGGCTTCACCTTCGTGCAGGCGCGGCTGAAAACCGGCAATGCCATTCCATTGGTACAGCGTGAGCAGGATGCGCAGTTCACCAGCAAATTCATCACCGCCGACCCGGCCGTGAAGTCACTGGCCGACCTCAAGGGCAAATCGTTCGCCTTCGGCTCGGTCTCGTCGACGTCGGGCAGCTTGATGCCGCGTTACTTCATGCTCAAGGACGGCATCAAGCCGGAAACCTATTTCAGCCGTGTCGGTTACTCCGGCGCCCACGACGCCACCGTCGCCTGGGTTCAGGCTGGCAAGGTCGATGCCGGCGTGCTGAATGCCAGCGTCTGGGAAAAACTGGTCAAGGCCGGCAAGGTCGACACCGACAAGGTCAAGGTCTTCGCTACCACGCCAGCCTACTTCGACTACAACTGGACCGTGCGCGGCACCCTCGACCCGGCCCTGGCCGCGAAAATCAAGGCGGCCTTCCTCGCGCTCGACCCGGCAAAACCTGAAGACAAGGCCATTCTGGACCTGCAAGCCGCCAGCCGCTTCATCGAGACCAAGCCTGAGAACTACAAGGGCATCGAGGAAGCCGCGCGCGCTGCCGACCTGCTGAAATGACCTTGCACCTGAACCGGGTCAGCCTGACTCACGGCAACGGCGTGCGTGCGCTGCATGAGATCGACCTGCACATCGGCGCCGGTGAGCAGGTCGCAATCATCGGTCCGTCCGGTGCCGGCAAGTCGAGCCTGCTCAACGTGCTGGCCACCGCCCTGCGCCCGGACGACGGCGCGGTCGAGGTACTCGGCGAGCACGCCTGGCAACTTGGCGCCCATCGACGCCAGCAACTGCGGGCGCGCATCGGCCTGGTGCATCAGGCACCACCCCTGCCACCGCGGCAACGGGTGGTCACCGCGGTGCTGGCCGGAAAGCTCGGCCAGTGGAGCTTTGCCAAAAGCCTGCTGAGCCTGCTGCATCCGGTGGATGTTCCGGGCGCGCGGGCGGCATTGGTCAAGCTGGACCTGGGTGACAAGCTGTTCGCCCAGTGCCAGCAATTGTCCGGCGGCCAACTGCAGCGTGTGGGCATTGCCCGCGTGCTGTACCAGGCGCCCGAAGTGCTGCTGGCCGATGAGCCGGTGTCGGCGATGGACCCGGTGCTGGCCGGGCACACCCTGTCAGTCCTCTGCCGCCACGCCCGGGAACACAAGGTGACACTGGTCGCCAGCCTGCATGCGGTGGAACTGGCCCTGACGCACTTTTCACGCATCATCGGTTTGCGCGACGGCCAGGTCCTGTTCGACCTTCCCGCCAGCGACGTCGACCACGATTTACTCGACAAGCTCTACGCCAACGAACAACTGCTGTCGCCACCCGTTCCGGTGGCGCCCTTGAGCCTGCAGATTCCACGATGCTGACGCGCGATACACGAGACCCGGCCACCCTGCCCCGCCTGCTGCTCAGTCTGCTGGCGCTTGCGCTGCTGTGGCCCGGTATTCATTTCAGCGAACTGGACCTGGGTGTGCTGCTCAAGGCCGACAGCCAGAGTGAGATGGGCCGGTTTGTCTCAGCCTTCTGGCCACCGGCCCATGGCGAAGAGTTCCTCCAGCTGCTGTGGCAAGCCACGTTGCAAACCCTGGCCATCGCCACCGCCGGCATGGCTTTGGCTTTGCTGTTGGCCGTGCCCGCCAGCTTGTTGGCCAGTCGAGCGCTGTCGTTGTCCGCCGCCTCTCGCAGCGGTCGCCCGAGCGCTCTCGGCCGACTGTTGCGCTGGCCGGTGCGCGGGCTGCTGATCTTCCTGCGTAGCGTGCCGGAAATCGTCTGGGCCTTGCTGTTCGTGCGCGCCGTCGGCCTTGGCCCGACGGCCGGGGTGCTGGCCATCGCCATCACCTACAGCGGCATGCTGGGCAAGGTCTACGCGGAAATCTTCGAGTCGGTCGACCAGCGTCCGGCCCACTCACTGCTGCAAGCCGGCAGTGGCCGGTTGGCGGCGTTCTGCTACGGCATCCTGCCCAATGTCGCGGCGGAGTTGCTGTCGTACACGGTGTACCGCTGGGAATGCGCGATCCGCGCGTCGGTGGTGATGGGCTTCGTCGGTGCCGGCGGGCTGGGCCAGCAGATCGACTTGTCGTTGCGCATGTTCGCCGGTGGTGAAGTGGCGAGCATGTTGCTGACCTTTTTCGTCCTGGTGCTGTTCGCCGATCAGATCAGCCGCCTGTTGCGCTGGAGGTTCGCATGAATCGCCTGATCAACCTGCTGCTGATCCTGTGCATCGGTGCGGCGGTCGTCGCTTCGTTCCGCTATCTGGGGATCGATCTCGGCGAACTGACGGGCAGCGGTAACCTGAAGCAGATGGGCGCCTACGTGCTGCGTTTTCTCAGCCCGGACCTGAGCGCCAGCCATCTGCAAGCCATCGGCCGGGGCGCCGTGGAAACCATGGCCATGTCGGCCCTTGGCACCCTGCTCGCGGCGGTATTCGGCCTGGTGCTGGCACTGCCGGCGGCCGGGCGTTTCGGCTGGCCGTTGCAGAGTGCATCACGTCTCGTGCTTAACGCTCTGCGCGCGATTCCCGAACTGGTGTGGGCCGCGCTGATGGTGCTGGCCGCCGGACTCGGCCCCAACGCTGGCACGCTGGCACTGGCCATGCACACCACCGGGGTGCTGGGTCGATTGTTCGCCGAAGCACTGGAAAACACCCCGCCGCAACCGGCCGAAGCCATCCGCTTGCAGGGCGGCAACGTCGTCTGGGCTTTCTGTTACGGCACCCTGCCCAACCTGTTTCCGCAGCTGTTGGCGTACATCCTGTACCGCTGGGAAAACAACATTCGTATGGCCAGTGTGCTGGGCTTTGTTGGTGCTGGGGGTTTGGGGCAGATGCTCTATGTGAGTCTTAGCCTGTTTCAGGAGGCTCAGGCTAGTACGGTGATCCTGGCCATGTTGCTGTTGGTGTTTGCTGTTGATGGGTTGAGCAGTTGGAGTCGGCAGCGGTGGGTTAAGGCGTGATGGGGGATTGGATGGATTTGCTCAGCTGATTGCATTTGGCCTGAGCAACTATTTGAATGAAGTTGACTACCGCGTTTTATGGCTATGACCGGCAGAAAACCCAAACCGGTCATTCGCGATAGGCAGAAAACGGCCAAAAGCAGTCGGTGGACAGACTAGTGGCAAATAGATGCTGTCCTGCTACCCTCTTTACCTAGTCGGGCTTGCTGTCACCCCTGTCGCGTTTCCCTTCGATAGATATCGCGCTTACAGCGACAAGAAACGCGACATGGCATGTCCACCTAATGAGAGAGTGTCAGGATAGCGCCATGAAAGTTCGATGCCCTAGCTGTGGTTGTATCGCAAACAAACTCCCGCCAAGCCTCAGGTGTCCTGACTGCGACAATTTTTCCCACGACTGGCTGATTTATGACTGGGAAAGCTTTGCCTTAATGAAGCATCGACATATCAGATATAACCTTTTAATCATTGGCCTTACTCTGATTAATTTACTTGTGGCGATCACCTCAAAATCACCAGATTTGTTTCAATGGTTGTTCAGCCTATTATTTATCCCGGCCACTATCAGTTTGTTTTATTGTCGAAAGCAGCTTGAAAGTGAATCGGAGTATGAAGGGCATAAAGGCAGGGCATTGATTCCCTGGTTTGTCGGTTTCGGGGGGTTCTAAAGCGGCTAACAAGTCGTATATGGACTCTCCCCACATGTGGTGAGTAATGCTTTCCAACCCTGTCGTCAGTGCGATTGCATTCGTCTATCTGGCCGGTGTTGGGCGTGCTCGCCCTGACCACTCTGTAGTTCGCGCAACGGGGCCAGTCGCTCATGGAACGTGGCAGGTGCCTGTCAGCAGTGAATGGCCGTAAAGGGTCGACTGCCGCCGGTGGCGACAGGCAGAAATCGGCCAAAAGCAGCCATTCTCAATATTGCGTTTCCCACATTCGCAATCAGAACAAATATGTAAAACGCATAAAGCCCGCCGAAGCGGGATTTATTTTGTCAGTAGTGTTCGACTATTCCATTAGTCGTCTATAAATAATCCTTTCACTGTTCTGATTACGAAAATTCTTTCCGCGGCGTCCTTGTTTTTGCGTGGTTGTTGCTGGCCACGCCATCGGTGAAAACGCTCTCCATCTTCTGACGTGCTATCTCGGCACCTTTCCGTCGCAATGGAGCCTCGACAAACCTGTAGTTCAATTCGCTGAGCACAATCATGATGGTTACTGATGTGAGCAAAAGTTCAGCAGTGTAGCCTTGGGCAAGCGTCACCCCTTCTTTCACGGCTACCCGGCTCCAAATTTCCGTACTTAAGTGGTACGCAAACATATGGATGACATATAGAGCGTAGGAGCGCGAACCCAGCCATTGAAGTAGGCCGCTCAGCATCGACGGGCAGTAAATGTAGCCTTTTTGGTAGCTTGCAAGCCAAACTAGGATCAAAGCGTTTATCGCAATCAGACCTACGACTATGGGGACCGCCATTAGTTGGCCAGCAATAGCGCCTAGCATGTAAAGGAGAAACACGGTCAAAGTAAAACGCTTGAGTAGACTAGTGCCGAGTGCAGTGGGCTCAATATCCTTGTACAAGGTCGTGCGCGTAAATAAGCACAACAAAATCCCCCACATCATGGCATCTAGGCGAAATGAGAAAAGCATACCTGCTGGAGGAGGGGCGAAGGCATTTCGATCTAGACAAAACTGGGCAGCTATTAGCGCGCTCAAGGCAATTACCCTCCATCGAGTGGAAGTTATCAATAGCAGAAAAAGGGGGAAAACGAAGTAGAACTGCTCCTCAAGCGCCAGGCTCCAATAAACTGAGTTAGGGCCTAGAAGTAAGCCGTATTGGTTCGCGAGGTTACCGCTAAATGTAGCGACGGCTGTGAAACTGCGTAGATTGTAAAACCAAGACTCAAACGCATTCGACTGATTGAAAAATATCGAAAAAACGAGGGGGATAAGCACCCATAGCCATGCAGTAGGAAGAAGACGGTAAGCACGCCTGATCCAGAAGGATGCCGCCGCGATTCCAAATTTGCCTAGAGCTTTACTTTTGTCGAAGTAGTCAAGGTATGCCTTGCTGACGACGTACCCTGATATGCAAAAAAACAAATCTACTCCTGTCCAGGGAGAATAGACGTTAAACAGCTTCTCCATGAATCCTGCATGGAACGGCAAGAGCAGATTTGAATGCGTTACTACCGTCATAACGATGGCAATCCCGCGCAAATATTCAATTTCAATATTTTTTCTAAGGTTCATCTATCTCTCTTATTTTTGTGCCAATACAGGACTACAACCAGATTTTGGTTGCCTGTTTTAGTAATTTGACCTTGGGAATCGCCGAGCTAATTAGGCCAGTCGCTTGGTGGCATAATGGATGGGCCAGTCAAAGGCTTCAAGGCCAAATGCCAAACTTTACTACTCGTCTGTGTGCCTAGACCACACAGATAGGCAGACTCGTTGGTCACCTCGTCTTCCAGTATGCGCAAACCCTGGGGGCGCTGATAGATGAACCTCAAGGTACCGCACTGCGCCGTTATCACTACAAAATGGCCATGGCTCATTGGCTCAATTTTGTATGTACCAAAAAACATGACTTGCTCGTCACTGACGGAGGACGAAATGGTCGCACGGCCATGCTGATCGAGCACAACAAGCGCATCATCTTCTCCCGATTGGCAAGCACTTAGGAAGGTTGGCAAGGCGAATATGGCGAGTAGTTTGATGTGTTTCATGGGGTCGGACTGCTTAAGCATCTCCTGCCCGCTAAGGCGAAAGGAAGACGGTAATTGCCGCTTGCAAGAGCGTGCGTTGCAAAGGCATTGGAATGCCTGAGGCCCCGATTCTAGCTTGCAGTACTGGTTGTTGCTATGGGAGTCGTTGAGCGTCCTGTCTATGCAGTTTGACTCAGCTCTTTTGGCTGCTTCGGATTTCCTCCGGGATGACGCCCGCTTCGCGCACTGCGTGTTCTTACGGTAGGTGACTTGACCAGCCGATTACAGCCCTTGGTGACAGTCAGATATCGTCTGATTTTTGCCTTTGACCAACGGCCGCAATGGGTCGGTTTCAGCCCATCGCGAAAGGCAACAGCCGGCCAGAAGCAGTCACTCGGGTAACGGACCTTACTCTCCCGCCGCACTCTTCCGCTCAATGGGCCGCCTTCAGCACATGCTCAAACCTATGTCATTGACCTGCCAATCACGCCCCCCCAAATCGCCAGGTCCAATCATGGGAGGGAGGCCAGGGACAAATCCGTGGAGCAGTAAGCCGTTATAGTCGAAGGACCTGTTTTGACCTTAGCGCATGTCAAGTGGCCACTATGTTAAAATTTTGCCAGGCAAGAATGCCAAAATCACTACGGGGATTGGGTAATGCAGTTAGCTGGGCTATTTGTAGATGCATTGTTTTTCATTGCAAACTTAATTGTCTATGCAGTAGCAGGCGCAGGGTTAGAGCTTGATTATCAAGAATTACGAGGTTGGGGGGTTTCAGTTGGTCTTGCAGTCGGTATGTTTGTTTCTTTCATAAAACCTTCGATATTCAAAGCCCTTAGTGTTAAGAGGGGCGGCACAACTCAAGCCGATACCTTTATAGGAGTCGCCAAGGATAAAGCTGTAATACTGGGGCTAGGCATTGCTTGGCTTCTGGGGGTTGCCGGTGTACCTTGCCTTAACTGGTTGCCACTCGTTGCCTTGATGATGATTTGTGTCTCCAGCTATCTAAAGAACAGGAGCAATCCCGGCACGGGGTGGCTGGACTGGGCGGCAACCAAGGCAAGTGAAATTAATCAGCTGAATAAGTGGCATATCTCCACCGTGATTCTCGCTGGTGCGATTGTGGCCGAAGTGGCTGGCCGGATAATGGGAACCCCCTTAATTACCGGTTTGGTATATGTCGCAGCTGTTGCAGCTGCAATTTCGTGGTTACTGGACAAGAATGAGGTGGCAGCACTAAACAGGACGAAAGAGGTCATCGCGACCGGTCGGCTGGTTGCGATGGAAATGACTTACGAAAAGCTAGACAAGCAGGCTCTACCTAAGTCGAGCGAACTTTTATTTTCCGCTATCCGTGAGCGCCGTGCCGCATATGCTCTGTCTCTTGAGATTGCCGCACTAGCCCCCAGCACCAGCTACTACTCCTCGATATTCAAAACTGCTGCTAAAAATCTTTTAGTTGGCCAGCATGGCGTTAAATTCCAATTCCGTGATTTGGATTCCACGGATGCCATTTACAGAAACCTCTACAAAGCATTAGATTTTAAATCTGACGATTACGACGAAAGTGCTTTTAAAGCAAAGCCTAGGTCAAATTTAAAAGAAGAAGATATTGGAAAATATGAATATTTCCAAAGCGTCGAAGATTATAAAAAGTACGACGTAGGCTTAAAGAAAATTCTTGGCGTAATGAACTCTGTTATAGGAGAGTCGGTTTTTTTTGAGGCCGAACACGGGCTGGAGATAATTGCAGAACGCGGCTGTATTAGCCAATTTGCTTTCGTCTCCTGCCATAAACGAAGTGATGGTATCTACCTAATTGACCAGCCGGCTGTATTAAGGGTTTGCCTGGCGAGCGAGTACAAAAAGTATATTGGTTACGAACTAATTAGTTCTTCTCTTGCTATGGTGGATAGAATAGAGCCGCTGACTGTAAATACCAAGACAGCACAAGACCTTGCCATCTTCTACTCAAAAACTCTTGGCATCCCTTACGAAAGCCTGATTGCGAAGAAAAAAGGCAATCAGCTTTCCAAGGCATCGGCGCTATCGGAAAAGGTGTTTGAACTTGTTAAGGACGAGATTAAAGGGCAGGCGGAGGATGCAGTGATTCAGGCGCTTGCTGAAAAGCTCTTTGATGAGAATGCCGAGCTTGTGGCAGACATGATCGGTGAGTGCATGAAGGATCGCGTTACCGGGGACCTGACAGACGTAATCAGCGAGTTTATTGTTGGCCAAGCCGTAGAGGCTGGTCTTGGCCTCGTTGGCGATATCGTTAGCAGCTAGGCACTTGAGTAAAACCGCACGCAAGGGAGCGTACGTGTTGGGAGGCGACGTCAAGCATCGACTCATATTCCCAGCGACTCACCCGCCGCTGTGCGCTCTGTGAGCGCTGATCTATCCACACGCAACCGTGGCAATCCAGTAATGGTGAAGCTTCAGGCCTTTCTCGACTGTCGCAAAACGCAAGATCAGGCGCTCTCCGGCTGGGGATGTCTCGTTTTGCTCGACTAGGTGAGCAAGGAACTAGTCGAGTGGTTCCGTTTTCTCGGAAAAGTTGTGATCGGGATGCCACCCGATGCAGGGGCCTACTTCATGGAGGAATGGGTCGTCTGCTCCGGTATTGCTTGGCTCTAATAGACATTCAATGACTGCTTCTGGCCGTTCTCTACCGGTCATGGTTACAAAGCCAGCTGGTCAAATCCGATGCAATCGGTGGTCAAGTGAAGTGCAATTTCGCGCCTGAAGACCAAACCAGTACTGCCCACGCAAAAAAACCTTCCTGCGTTACAACACAGGAAGGGTTTTTTGTTTACCGCCGATCAGTCTTTAGCCTGGCTCAACTTGGTGAACAGCTCGGTCGGCACTTTCTTGCCGTTGGAGATGAACTGGTTGGTGCGGAACTTGTACACCTCACCTTCGGACAGGAAACCGTCGCCGTTGGTGTCCATCGCCTTGAATTCCTCAGTGCCCTTGGGCGCCACGGCCAGCAATTCCTTGAGCGACACGCGGCCGTCATCATCGGTGTCGGTGCGCGCAAAAGAAGCATCGCCACACTTGCCTTCACCGCACTTGCCCTCGGCCTGGGTCTTTTGCGCGCTGGCTTCGGCACCGCACTTGCCTTCGCCACACTTGCCTTCGCTGGTCTTTTCCGCGGAAGCCAGCTGATAGCCCTGAGGCAAGGCTTCGGCCGAAAACGCGGTGGAAGCGAAGTTGATACCGCCGACCAGTGCAACAGCGATCAGGCCAATACGGGTTTTGTTCGACTGGATACGAGACATGTTGATACTCCGGAGCATGTGCGCGGCTGGACCACCATTGGTCGTACCGCAAGGGTTGGTAAACCTGGTTGCGAGCTACGTTGTGCATCTCGCTTTGGCAGGTCTATTTGGCCCCGGTGGTGTATCCCGGCTGTATCCGTAAAGCGCTGGTTTTGTATGGCTGTACGAAGATGTCGTGCCTTGATACACGGCGATACAACAAATACCTCAAGCTACTACCCTTCATTGACGACCTAGAACTTACAACTCAAGGAGCGTCAGACATGAACGGTAAACGTATAGCAGCGGGATTGAGTCTTTTGTTCGCACTCAGTGGTGCGTGCCTGGCGGCGCCGGGCACCATCAGGTTTCAAGGCAGCATTGTCGAGCCGGGCTGTCAGTCACGCGTAGGGACGGATGGCACATTCGAACTTTACCAATGCTCTGCCCAGAGTCGTGCGATGGGGATTGAGGCAAACACCATCGCGCCAACCGCCAGTGTGAGCGCTGTCGGTCAATCCCGAACCCACGTCAAACTGCTCGCTGACAGTGGTCAAGAAGGTCGCTATTTCGATCAGCAGTATGTACTGGTGGATGATGCAGGCTCGCCTGTCCGCTCGGGGAGCTACCTGATTACCCTCAGCATGCCTTGAGAACGAGGTCCGCGCAGAACGCCTGTATCGCGTGAAAGCGCTTGTTTAAAAAGGCTGTAGGTTATTTCCTGCGAACTACAAGACCTTGCGTCGTTGCCTACGGTTACGCCAGAATCCGCCGGCTTGTGCGCCCTGCCCCTGGTCTCTATCGTTTCCGCGCCACTGCCCATCAGTGGTCGGGTTTAGCAGCCCGGGGTTGTAAGCAAGGTGCACATGCTCCTGTCAGTCAGGTATTCCCATGCCTGCATTTGATGGTGGCTGTGCGCAGGGCGCCTTCGGGCGCGCCGGCTTTGCTAGCTTCCCCGGTCTGCTAACCTGCGCACAGCTGCCTCCTTCTCGTTTAGCAGCAAGAGGGTTGGCACCCAATCAGAGAAGCAAGCATATGTTCAAAGTCACCCCCAACCCGCCAGACACCGATCCGACATCCCCATACGAACCCGATTCAAACAAGCTCAACGAGGCCGCCGAACGCGCGCTCGCCTTCCACTTCCCCTCGACTGCCGACATCAAAGCCACACCGCGCAGACCCAGCCACCTGTTTACCGTTGACCCCGAAGCTACGACCGAAACCCTGGTGGTTTATCTGGTCGAAACGCTGGCCTCGGTCGATGTGATGGTGCATCAGTTGGTGGATCATCTGGACGGCGGATCGCGCAATGCCCTGCTGGGGATTTCCAACAGTGTGATGTTGGCGGAGATCACGGCGAATCGGGTGCTGGACCAGATTGATCCACCTGAGTAGTAGTCGCCTGCTGCGACGAGTGATGTTGTTCGCGTTGGGCTGTGCGGCTGCCATTTTTTGGGACCGCTGCGCGGCCCATCGCGAGCAGGCTCGCTCCCACAGGGATATGGGTGGTCCAGTAAAAAAGGGCTGAGCCGATGACTAGATAATGGCAACATGCCACAATTGGCGCCTGCCTTGGCATCCCAGGGATTTCTACTGCAATAGCCCGCCGCTCCTCAAGGACGGCTGATCCGGCTACAAAACAAGGAGTTGGCACCGTTGATGCCTCAGCAGGATTTACTCGCACCCGTTACTCGCACGCAAAAAATCACTTCGCTGATCACCCGTGGCATGGCAGGCCTCGGTGTTGTACTGAGTGGCCTGTGGGGGCTGATCACTTACGCCGTTCCGGACCCAAGCGTGTTCGGCTTCAGCTTCATCAGCTGGAAAAGCGTGGTGTTGGTGGTCAGTACCTTCCTGTTTTTGAGCGCCGTTTCCATTGGCTGGCAGATTCGCAACTTCGCGCCAGTAATCAGAGGGGTGCTGCAGTTTTGCATGGTGGTAGGTTTATCTTTTGGCTTCTTCATTCTGGGCACTGAATACGCCAAACCGTCGTTCGAGTTTGCCAAGGTTCAATCCAAAATGGTTGAAAACGAAGGCAACAACCTGCTCGGAAAACGCATGGAAGTTTTGGACAACGTCCGCTTTGAGCTGCTGGGTTGCGAGAATATCGGGCGATTGCCAACCTGCACCTTCGAACTCACCAACCTTAATGTGGACCGCAGCTTTCGATTCGAAGATGGCACACGGATGTTCGACGAATCTGGCGGTCCGCTCAAACCGGAATCGATACGAGTCGGTCAAGTCGAAGATAGCTACTACAGACAGTTTCAGCTGGTTCGCAACGTACCGACACGAGTGACCTTGCTGTTTCAGCAAAGCAACAGCAAGTTGAGCAAAACCCCGGCGATCAAACTGGGTTTTCAGGATAAAAACAGTGAGTATCTAATGCTCAAGTTCACCGACGTCGCCATGCACTAAGTAACAGGGTAAAGCGGCTGCTCATGAAGCCTTCTAACTCAGCAGCCGCAACCAAATATCTTCAGACCTGAAACTCAATCCCTTAATTCGGATCCAGCAACCCACCACTCCAATTACGCGACACCCGGCTACCGGTGAATTTCGCCACCCCCATGCCTTGGGGTATCAGGCGATCGCGATAGCGCGTCACCAGGCGCCCCGCTTGTTCGGCATGCAGTACCACTTCGGACGACGGATCACCCGGCCGCCCGAGAATCCGTGCAAAGCGCTGGCCTTCCTCGACGAAATCCCCCAGCTCTTTTTCGAAGATCAACACCCCGGGTTGCGGGGCGATGATGGTTTCCATGTGCCCCATTTCCACGGCTTCGACGGGCCAGTCAGCGGGCGCCACTGACTCATCGATGACGCCGCAACCGCACAGCCAGTTGTACAGCCCTTCGGCATCGGACTCGGCAAAACGGTCGCTGACATCGCCCTGCCCGCGCAGCTCCAGGGTCGCGGCCATGCGCCCTGCAGTGACTCCGTCGCGTATCCACGGGGCAATGATGGTTTCTTCGAAGGAGCCATCGCCGCCGTCATCCCAGATGATCGCCACGTCCATCTTCATCGCCGCCGCCAGTTCGCGGCCACGGGGCCAGAAACTGCGGTGCACGTAGAGGTACGGCAAGGCCTCGTCATCGGTGTGCAGGTCGAGCATCACATCGGCCGAGGCGGCCAGTTGCACCAGTTGCTTTTGCCATTGCTGAACGCAGGTCGAAGGTCGCGCCATGGCCGCCGACTGGTCGAACGCGCGATTGAAGTTATGCCCGGTGGCGTCGTGATAACGGCCAAGAATCCGCCCTTGGCGAAACTGCCCGATGCCCAGCGGATTGGCCTGCGGCACCACGGTGATGTTGCCTTTGAGCCGGCCCTGGGTTTCGGCGATTTGCAGTCGTTGCATCAGCAGGTGCAGGACCAGCATCCCGGCGATTTCATCAGCATGTACGCCGGCCTGCAGGTGCACGTTTGGCCCGCTGCCGTCGCCTGCATAGCGCCAGGCACCGACCCGCACGGCATCACCGTTGTTGTTGCGAACACTGAACGAAATATCCTGCGGCATTGGCTTTCCCTCCCATCATGAACCTTGAAAAACGTTGTATCGCTGCTGCCGAAGCTGGTGATTGAACAGACGTTCAACTAAGCTCGGCATCGTGGAACCTCACCCAAGGACAGCCTTGTGACAACCGATGCCCCGAAAAACCGCCGCGCCGAACCCGATGACCGTCGCGAAATGCTGGTGGCTGCCACCCTGCGCTGCCTGGGCCGCGACGGTCACGCCGGGATTTCCGTACGGCGCATTGCCACCGAGGCCGGGGTCTCCGTGGGGTTGCTCAACCATCACTTCGGCAGCATCGAGGTACTGATTGCCGACACCTACCAGCGGCTCGCGAGCGAACTGACCACCGCTCTGCTCCAGGAAATCGAGCAGGCCGAGACACCCGCGCAAAAGATCGATGCCTTCCTCGAAGGCTCGTTCTCGCCCAGGGTCATGGACCCGAAACTGCTCGGCGTGTGGGTGGTGTTCTGGAGCCTGATCCGTCACTCCGAACACGTCAGCCAGTCCCACGAAAAAAGCTACCGCGCTTACCTCGATCTGATTCGCCAGTTGCTCGACGGGCTGGCCGCCAGCGAAGGCTTCGTGATTCACGACACACGCCTGGCCGCCATCGGCTTATCGGCGATGCTCGACGGTCTCTGGCTCGAGTGGTGCCTGAACCCCGAGACCTTCAGCGCCGCCAACGGGCTGCATATCTGCCGCTGCTGGATAAAGGGGTTGCGTCACGGAGCATTCAGCACCGACGACGTCTTGTGACGGGTGCCGGCCGAAGATCATCGCCAGGGTGCCGCTGACCGCGATCAGCCCGGCGCCGATCATCAGCGACATGTCCATCAGCGTGCCCCAGACCAGGCTCGACAGCGCGAACGCCCAGATCAGCCCGGTGTATTCGAACGGCGCGAGCAAGGTCGCGGTGGCGCGGCGGAAACTGGCGAACAACAGGAACTGGCCGATGCCGCCCACCAGGCCGGCGCCGAGCATGCCCAGCCAGGCGGGCGTCGGTGATGGCGTGTGGGTCCAGGGCAAGGCGACCGCCATGCAAATCACGAACACCACGTTGGTGATCAGCATCTGCTCCAGCACTGAGGTCTGCTCATCCACTTGCCGCAGCTGGATATAGGTGAACGCCCAGCACATCGCCGCCAGCAGAGTCAGGACGATCGGCAACGGATCGCTCATGTTGTCGGGGCGACAGGTAATGACCACCCCGACAAAACCGATGATCAGGCTGAACCACTGCCAGCCGCTGGCGCGCTCCTTGAGAATCACCGCCGCCAGCACCGTGACCATGATCGGCGCGGAAAAATACAAGGTGGTCATCTCGGCCAGGGTCAGGTCCCGGGCCGCCGTGTAGTACAGCACCCAGGCGACAATCGACAGCAAACCGCGCACCACCAGCAAGCGCCGGCTCGGCGAGCGCCAGGCCCGCTGGATCAGGCGCAGGCGCCCCGCCAGCAGCACTGCCACGACCACCACGGCGGCGCGCCAGAACAGAATGGTGACCACCGAATAGTCGGCCACCAGCCACTTGATGACCGCATCCTGCAACGACAGGAATGCGTAACCCAAGGTGCACAGGCCAATGCCCTGCAGCGAGCGGTCAACTGCTGGCGATCTCATCAGGCCGACCTGCGCACAGGCGTCCCGCGCCGCTCGGCAAAGGCAAACAGCGCTTCGATCAGGAAGGTCAGGCAGACATACACCCCGGCCACCAGCAACAAGGGTTCGTACACCTGCAGGGTCTGTGCGCGGACCACGTTGGCGGCGCCGAGCAGATCGATCACGGCAATGGTCGAGGCCAGCGCCGTGGACTTGAGCAGCATCACGGTTTCCCCGGCCAGGGTCGGCAACAACAGGCGCATCGCCCGGGGCAAGCGTACCCGCAGCAAGGACTGGCGCGCCGTCATGCCAAAGGCCGACGCTGCTTCCATTTCACCCTTGGGCACCGCCAGCAGGCCACCACGAATCACTTCGCCGACATAGGCCCCCACCGACACCACCAGGGCAAACACGATGTACCAATAACCGTCGCGCAGGTACGGCCAGAGGAAACTGCCGCGAATCAGCGGGAACTGGGCAAACAGGCTGCCCAGGCCGTAGTAGAAAATGTAGATCTGGATCAGCAACGGCGTCCCGCGGGTCACGCTGGTGTAGAACAGGCTGACCTTGGCGATCACCTTGTTTTTCGAGATCCGCGCCAGCGCCACCAACACCGCCAGGACAAAACCGAACACACTGGAGATCAACAGGATCGTGAGGGTGGTTTGCAGCCCCCGGCCCAACAGTGCCGCGTATTCAACTATCCACGCTGGAATCATTTCATTCTCTCTGCCGGTTCAGTCAACAAGAGGCATCCAGCGACGAATGCGTCGCTCCAACCGTCCCGAAAGGTAGTTGGACACCAACGTCACCGCGTAATACAACGCGGCAGCCGTGAGGTAGAACAACAGATAGTGGCGCGTCGAGCCCGCGGCCTGTTTGGCCGTGTACAACAACTCGTTGGTGCCGACCACGCTGATCAGCGCGCTGTCCTTGATCAGGTTGATCCACAGGTTGGCCATCCCGGCCATCGCATACGGCGCCATGATCGGCAGCGTGACCCGGCGGAACAGGCCGAAACCGTTGAGGCCGAACGCCTTGGCCGCTTCGATCTGGCCGAAGGGAATCGCCTGGATCGCCGCGCGGAAAATTTCCGAGGCGTAGGCGCCCTGCACCAGCCCCAGCACCACGATGGCCGCCAGCGGACCGCTGACATCGACCACGCCGTAGCCGAGGTGGGTCATCAGCGAGTTGAGGAGCATGGAGCCGACGTAGTACAGCAACAGAATCAGCAGCAATTCCGGCACCGCCCGGAACACCGTGGTGTAGCCGCGCATCAGCGCTGCAATCGGCTTTGGCGCGCCCAGCTTGAGGCACGCCACCACCAGCCCGATGGCCAGCCCGAGCACAAAGGCCCCGGCGGAAATCTGCAGGGTCATCCAGAGCCCCTTCAACAGCGCACTGCCCCATCCCTGCTCGGTGAAATTGATCAGATCGAACATTGCCGGCATTTCACTCTCCAGTTGGCGAATCTGCACCTTCCCATGTGGGAGCGGGCTTGCTCGCGAAAGCGGTGTGTCAGTCGACATCATTGCTGAATGTGATGCCGCCTTCGCGAGCAAGCCCGCTCCCACAGGAGATTTGCGTCTGCGCAGGTGTTGCGTTTAGCCAGCCATCAGAACGCAGGCTTCACGCTGGTGCCGAAGTAACTCTGGGACAGCTCGTCGTAGTCCTTGCTCGCCAGCAATTCCTGGATGGCCTTGTCGAGCTTGGCCTTGAGTTCGGTGTCGTCCTTGCGCAGGCCGGCCCCCACGCCTTTACCAAAAATCGGGTCGTAAGGCACGGTGCCTAGGTAGGCCAGGTCCTTGGCATCCGGGGTCTTGATGAACGCGGCCATGGCGGTGCCGTCGGCCATCATCAGGTCGATGCGCCCGGCAATCAGGTCGGCGTTGGCCGAGTCCTGGGTGTCGTAGTACTTAACGTCGGCGATTTTTTCGTAGTAGGTCTTCAGGTAGCTGGCACTCACGGTCGAGTTCTGTACGCCGATAATCTTGCCCTTGAGGTCATCCGGGTACTTCTTCACCGACGCCTCTTTCGGGCCGACGACGGCAATCACCGAGTCGTAGTAGGCCTTGCTGAAGGCGATCTGCTTTTCCCGCTCCTCGGTCACCGACATCGAGGAAAAGATCACGTCGATCTTCTTCGCCAGCAGCGACGGAATGATGCCGTCCCACGCCACTTCCTTGATCTCGCACTCGGCTTTCATTTCGCTGCACAGTTTGTGGATCAGGTCGACTTCAAAACCTTTCCACACCCCGTTGGCCTGCTTCTCGGTGTACGGCGGATAAGGTTCCGCTGCCACCGCGAACCTGATCGGCTGTGCTTGAGCTGCGCTCATGCCGGCCAGCATTACGCAGGCCGCACCGGTCAACCAGTTTGCAAAACGTCGATTTCCCATGTTGTTTTCCCGTCTTTTTATGATGAGTTAGCGAGTCTGATGAGCGTTGACGAATTGCCGGCAACGCTCGCTGCGTGGGTGTACGAACACTTCGTCCGGCGAACCGGTTTCCTCGATCAGCCCTTGATGCAAAAAGGCGACTTTGGAAGAGACATCGCGTGCAAAAGCCATCTCATGAGTCACCAGGATCATGGTCCGGCCTTCTTCGGCGAGGGAGCGGATCACCCGCAGCACTTCCCCGACCAGTTCCGGGTCGAGTGCCGAGGTGGGTTCATCGAACAGCATGACCTTGGGCCGCATGGCCAGGGCCCGGGCGATGGCCACCCGTTGTTGCTGTCCCCCGGAGAGAAACGCCGGGTACTCGTTGCGCTTGGCCGCAAGGCCTACGCGTTCGAGCAGGGCTTCGGCCCGTTCAGTGGCCTCCGCACGGCTTTCACGCAGGACCTGGGTCGGCGCTTCGATGAGGTTTTCCAGCACCGTGCGATGGGGCCAGAGGTTGAAGTTCTGGAACACCATGCCCAGGCTGGACCTTATGCGCACAAGCTGTTTGGCGTCCGACACCAGCGGTGCACCGGGACGATTCTGATTAAGGTGAATGCTTTCGCCATCGACCAGGATGCGTCCCTGGTCCGGCACTTCGAGCATGTTGATGCAGCGCAGCAAGGTACTTTTGCCCGAGCCGCTGGCACCGATCAGGGAAATCACGTCGCCCTCGCGGGCGGTCAGGGAAACGCCCTTGAGCACTTCGATATTGCCGAAGCGTTTGTGCAGGCCATCGACCTCGATCATGGTCTTGACCGCGACCGGTTCGACGGTCGCGGTGCTGGTCACCGTGCCGATCACCGGCCTCGGCGCTTCACCATTGAGCACCTGGACAAAGCCGCGAATGCGCTGGCAGGCCTGGGCCAGGCGCTCGTCACTGAGGGTGAACGACAGCCGCACAAACCCCTGGGCCGGCTCACCGAATGCCGCCGCATCCAGCACCGAGACACCGGCCTCGCGCAGCAGGCGCCAGGCGAATTCCAGCGAGGTCAGTCCGGTGCCGCGCACGTCCACCAGCACGAACATGCCGGCATCGGGGTTGAGCACGCTGATGCCCGGGCAATTCGCCAGGCCGGACACCACCAGATCGCGGCGCCGACGATAGATCTCGCGCATGCCGTGGGTGACTGCGTCATGGGACTGCACGGCCTTGAGCGCCGCCTCCATGACAAACCCGGGCAAGCCGTACAGCATGCTCAGCACCAGGGTTTCGACATGGTTGACCAAGGCTTCATTGGCCACGACCCAGCCGATGCGCCAACCGGTCATGGCATGGGATTTGGACAGGCTGCCGATCACCACGCAGCGCTCGGCCATGCCCGGCAACGCCGCCAGGCTCAGGTGTTCACGCTCGTAGGCGAGGCTCTCGTAGACCTCGTCCACCACCACCCACAGGTCATGGGCGATGGCGAGTTCGGCGATGGCTTGCAGCTCTTCGCGATTGAGTACCACGCCGGTGGGGTTGTTCGGGTTGGAGAAGAAAATCGCCCGGGTGCGCGGGGTAATGGCCTTGGCCAACACGGCGGCATCGAGGCGGAAACCCGAGTCCGCCGCGCAGGGCACCCGCACCAGCGTGGCGCCGGACGCCTTGAGCGTCGCTTCGTAGGTGACGTACATCGGATCGAAGGCAATCACTTCGTCGCCGGCACCAAGCAGGCACATCGAGGTGGCGAACAAGGCGTACTGCGCACCTGCCGTGAGAATGACGTTCGACGCCTGCAGTTCGCGGTCGATCAACTGGCTGTAGCGGCCGGCGATGGCCTCGCGCAAGGCCTGGCGGCCGGCGATTTCGGTGTAGTGGGTATCCCCTTCACGCAAGGCGTGGATGGCGGCATCGGTAATGAAATCGGGGGTGGGGAAATCCGGGTCGCCGACGCTGAGGATGATCACGTCCTCGCCTTTGCGCTGTGCCGCGCTGGCTGCGTAGTGAATATCCCAGGCGGCAACGCCTTGGCCACTGATCCGTTCAACAAAGGGTGAAAACCGCATGCCAGTGCCTCGTTCGAATTGAAGAAACGCAAGCCCGCAACCAGCCGGGGGAAGGTGGCCCCCAACATAGTCCAGACTGAACACTCGTTCAATAGAAAACTCGCGAGGCTTCGCGTTCAGCGCAAACAGGTCGTTTTCACGACAGTCGCGCCGTTTTCAGCACGAGGGTGCCAGGCGCCGTGCAACCCGTTGACCGAGCGTGCCGATGACCAGCGCCACGACGATCAACGCCGCCGCGATGGCGAACGTGACCCGCATCCCCTGGGCGAGCGCTAGCGGTTGTGCTTGCAGGATGTCGCGGCTGACCGTGGCGAAGGCGAACACTGCGCCCATCACCGAAGCGCCGGTGATCAGCCCCAGGTTGCGAGACAGGCCGAGCACACCGGACATCACGCCACGTTGGTCCGGCGCGATGTCCGCCATCACGGCGGTATTGTTCGCCGCCTGGAACAGCGCATAACCGGCCGTGAGGACCACCAGCGGCGCGAGGTAGCCGAGTACGCCGACGCTCATCGGTACGACGGGAAGGATGCAAGCGCCGGTCAACATGGCAATCAGCCCGACCGTGCTCGAACGCTGTGCGCCCCATCGGTCGACCAGCCGCCCGGAGGGCACGCCGGCCAATGCCGCCACCAGCGGACCGGCCGACATCACCAGCCCGACACTCGCCGCACTCAAACCCAGTGCACCCGAGAGATAGAACGGGCCGACCACCAGGGTGGCCATGACCACCGTGGTCACCAGGCTGCTCATGGCGAACCCTGCGCTGAGCAGCGGATTGCGCAACATCGCCAGTTTGACCAGCGGCGACGCGGCGGTCTGCTCGACGAACACGAACAGCATCAAGCCGATCACCGCGACCAGCAGCAGCGCCGTATTGAGCGGGCCGAAGCTGCCGCGCCCAAGGGTCATTGCGAGCGCGTAAGCCAACAGGGTCAGGACCAATACCAGGGTGCCAAGCGCGTCGAAATCGGGTCGAGTGGAGGTCATCTCGTGGCGATCCTGCGGCAAAAAGCGCCAGGCCAGTCCCATCGCCAAGACACCCAAGGGTACGTTCAGCAGAAAAATCCCCTGCCAGCCCACTTGGGCGATCAACACGCCGCCAAGCGTCGGCCCCAGTGAGGTGCCAATTGCCGACATCGTGCCGAGCACGCCCATCGCGCTGCCCATTTTTTCCTTGGGCACCGCCCCGCTCACCAGCGCCATGGTCAGCGCCATCATGGTCGCCGCGCCGACGCCCTGTAAGGCCCGGGCGGCAATCAGCAACCACAGATTGGGCGCCAGGGCGCAGAGGAGCGAGGCGACGGTGAACACCGCAATGCCGATCAGCAACAATCGCCGCCGTCCCAGAAGGTCGCCGAGCCGGCCGACGCTGACGATCAGCGCCGTGATGCTCAACAAATAGGCGAGGACCACCCACTGCACGGCCTGGAACGACGCTGAAAACGCCTCGGCCAGTGTCGGTAAACCCACGTTGGCAATGCTGGTGCCCAGGGACGACAGCAGCATGGATAACGACAGGCTGGCCAAGGCACCTCGAATCGATATGGACTTCATTTTCTCGCGACTCCGTAAACAGGTTGTCCGAAGCCTAAGCCCGGCCATAACATGGCGGAAGACGCAGCATTTGCACTTTATACGTGCATACAACGCCACACTCAGAAATGTGGGAGCGAGCTTGGTCCGGGCGGCGCTCCGACGATGGGGCCCCGCCAGTCACCATTGATGTCGACTGAAACTCTGCAATCGCGAGCAAGCTCGCTCCCACAAGGATTCACTTAATGCCCGATCTGAATCTGTTGATCACCCTGAACGTGTTGCTCGAAGAAGGCAGCGTGGCCCGCGCCGCGCAGCGTTTGCGCCTGAGCCCGTCGGCCATGAGCCGGGCGCTGGCGCGATTGCGCGAAACCACGGGCGATCCACTTTTGGTGCGGGCCGGTCGCGGACTGGTTCCCACGCCCCGGGCGCTGGAGCTGCGTGAACGGGTCGGCGCGCTGGTGCAGGACGCCGAAGCCGTCCTGCGCCCCGCCGAGGCACTGGACCTCAATCAACTGGTGCGCACCTTCACCCTGCGCACCAGCGATGGCTTCGTGGAAAATTTCGGACCGCCACTGATCGCCCGCATCCACCAGGAGGCACCCGGTGTCCGCCTGAATTTCGTGCAGAAACTGAACAAGGACAGCACCCTGCTGCGTGAAGGCTCGGTGGATCTGGAAACCGGTGTGATCGGCGAATCCACCAGCCCGGAAGTGCGCACCCGGATGCTGTTTCGCGACCGGTTCATTGGCGTCGTGCGCAAGGGCCACCCACTGGCTCGAGGCGAGATGACACCTGTTCGTTATGCCGACGCCCGGCACATCCTGGTCTCGCGCCGGGGCCACGAAAAAGGCGTCATGGACGACGCCTTGAATGAGCTGGGACTGAAGCGGGACATCGCCACCATTGTCGCCGGTTTCTCTTCGGCGATTGCATTGGCACGGGCTTCGGACCTGGTCGCCAGCGTACCGCAGCGGCACGTCGGCAACCTGTGCCAGGGGATGCATTGCTTTGCCCTGCCGTTCCCCACGCCGCCGATCACGGTTTCGATGCTGTGGCACCCGCGCATGGAAGCCGACCCGGCTCATCGCTGGTTGCGCGGTTGTGTGTGGGAGGTTTGCAGTTCGCAATGACCCGGTAGCCCTCGCCTACTCCTTCAGGATCAGCAGCGGCTCGCCTTTTTTCACGATGTAGGTCGCCAGTTCCGAAGCCTTGCCCTGGCCCACGTTCTTCGCCACATGGGCGACGCCTTCGGGGATGTACAACGAATCGCCGGCCTTGAGCGTCACCGGTGCCCGCCCTTCCAGTTGATACTCGAAGGTGCCGCTGATCACGTGCGCCACCTCGACACCGGGGTGAGCATGTTTGGGCGACGTCACGCCAGGATCGAAGTCCACGAGCACCTGAAGGACTTCACGGTTGGCGGCGCCCAGGTCTTCGCGTACCAGGTCGGTGCGATGCAGGCCCTGCTGCCAGCTTTTCATCGCCGGGGCCGGCTGTGCTTCCTGGGCTTGAGAGAGGCTCGCAACGGTGGCGAGCCCTGCGGCGGCCAAGACCAGACCAAGCTTGCCGAGGGTGTGACGGGGGTGGATACGCAACATTGTCTTTCCTCCAGTTGAACCACGCCAGGCCGCGCCGAAAGTGGCGCGATGCCGGTGGTTCCATTTGAAGGCCGCCGTGTATCGCCCGGGTGTCGGGAAACGGCGGTTTTGTATGCCCGGGTAACGGCGGGCGTTGCGGATACCTGCGGATACAAACCCGCAACGGCCGAAGAAGAAGTGACCGCGACCCGATCCCACCCGGGTCGCGGCAAGTTCAGGCTTTTTGACTACGCCAGATCGAATCGATCCAGATTCATCACTTTGGTCCACGCAGCGACGAAGTCCTTGACGAACTTCTGTTGCGCATCGGCGGTGGCATAGAATTCGGCCAAGGCACGCAACTGCGCATTGGAACCAAAGACCAGGTCAACCCGGGTCCCCGTCCACTTCACGGCACCGGTTTTACGATCACGCCCTTCAAACTCTTGTTGGGCATCCGACACGGGCTTCCACTCCACCCCCATATCGAGCAGGTTGGTGAAGAAGTCATTGGTCAAGGCTTCCGGCCGTGAGGTGAAGACACCGTGTTTGCTTTGCCCGACATTGGCGTTCAACACCCGCAGTCCACCCAGCAATACCGTCATTTCCGGCGCGCTGAGCGTCAACAGCTGCGCCTTATCGATCAGCAATTTCTCGGCCGGCACACGGTACTGTTGCTTCAGGTAGTTACGGAAACCGTCGGCAATCGGTTCAAGGAAACCGAAGGAGTCGACATCGGTCTGCTCCTGACTGGCGTCCATGCGTCCAGGCGTGAAAGGCACCGTCACGCTATGACCGGCATTTTTCGCCGCCTGTTCCACGCCCACGGCACCGGCGAGCACGATCAGGTCGGCCAGGGAGATTTTCTTGCCGCCACTGTTGAACTCGTTCTGGATGCTTTCAAGTTTCGCCAGCACCGTCGCCAATTGCGCGGGCTGGTTGGCCTGCCAGGACTTCTGTGGCGCCAGGCGCAGACGCCCGCCGTTGGCACCGCCGCGTTTATCGGAGCCACGGAAAGACGAAGCCGCCGCCCAGGCCGTAGATACCAGCTGCGAAACTGACAGCCCCGAGGCCGCAATTTTGCCTTTGAGCACGGCAACATCGCTGTCATTGACCAGCGGATGATCGACAGCAGGGATCGGGTCTTGCCACAGTAGCTCTTCATTCGGCATTTCCGGGCCGAGGTAACGCGAGAGCGGGCCCATGTCACGGTGAATGAGCTTGTACCAGGCACGGGCGAAGGCGTCGGCCAACTGGTCTGGATTGGCCAGGAAGCGCCGGGAAATCGGCTCGTAGATCGGGTCGAAGCGTAGCGACAGGTCCGTGGTCAGCATGGTCGGATCACGCCGTTTGGACGTATCAAAGGCATCTGGAATGGTGCCGGCGCCAGCGCCGTTTTTCGGCTTCCACTGGTTTGCCCCCGCCGGGCTCTTGCTCAGTTCCCATTCGTAACCGAACAGGTTTTCCAGGTAGTTGTTGCTCCACCGGGTTGGCGTGGTCGTCCAGGTCACTTCCAGACCACTGGAGATGGCGTCGGCACCGCTACCGGTACCGAACGTGCTCTTCCAGCCCAGGCCCTGCAGTTCGAGGCCGGCGCCTTCGGGCTCAGGCCCGACATGGTCGACAGGACCAGCACCGTGGGTTTTGCCAAAGGCGTGACCGCCCGCGATCAGCGCGACGGTTTCCTCGTCGTTCATGGCCATGCGCGCAAAGGTTTCACGGATGTCCTTCCCGGCGGCGACCGGATCAGAGTTGCCTTCAGGGCCTTCGGGGTTTACGTAAATCAGGCCCATCTGCACGGCTGCGAGGGGGGTTTCCAGATTGCGCTCTACGGGAGCTTGCCCGGCATCTTTGCCATAACGTACGTCGCCACCCAGCCACGTGCTTTCCGAGCCCCAGTAGACGTCTTCGTCCGGTTCCCAGACATCCGGGCGGCCACCGGAAAAACCAAAGGTCTTGAAGCCCATGGACTCCAGTGCAACGTTGCCGGCGAGGACGATCAGGTCGGCCCAGGAGACTTTGTTGCCGTACTTTTGCTTGACCGGCCAGAGCAGCCGACGGGCCTTGTCGAGGCTGACGTTGTCCGGCCAGCTGTTGAGCGGTGCAAAACGTTGCTGGCCGGAACCGGCGCCACCCCGGCCATCACCGGTGCGATAGGTGCCTGCGGCGTGCCAGGACATGCGGATAAAAAAAGGCCCATAGTGACCGAAGTCCGCTGGCCACCAGTCCTGGGAATCGGTCATCAGCGCAGTCAGGTCTTTTTTCAGCGCCTGGAAGTCCAGGCTCTTGAAGGCTTCGGCGTAGTTGAAGTCGCCCCCCAACGGGTCAGACTTGGGCGAGTGTTGACTCAAGATCTTCAGGTTCAGTTGGTTCGGCCACCAGTCGCGGTTCGTCGTGCCACCGCCAGCGGCGTTATTGAACGGGCATTTCGATTCAGTTGACATGGCATCTCCTCTTGATTTTGTTTTCAGCTAACCATCCTTAAGCGTGGATCCGGATCACCGATTGAAGAAATAGCTTTTCGGTATGGGATCCATAGCCTTGAGGCTATGACGGCCCAGTGATCAGTCGCTCCAGACCATCCATTAAAGTACCGGACGGGGAAACTGTCGCTTCATCTGGGGGAGATAGCCGATAAACAGTTCAAATCAGTCAGGAGGTTGGCAATGCTTCCATGACCCGGGGCAAAAGTGGCGGCGACGATTCGAATCGCCATGGGGCCTGAAATATTCAGGCCTTTCCTGCACGCAATAAAAAAACCGGCCTTTCAGCCGGTTTTTTTATGTCACTCAACAGCACTTCGGTCCGGCTTTACTGCCGTAACGGGCTTCCTGGCGCTCACGGAAGAACGCCTCGTAGTCCATCACCGGTTTGTCCGGGTGCTTGTTCTGCATATGCTCGACGTAGTTGTCGTAGTCGGGCATGCCGACCATCAGGCGCGCGGCCTGACCGAGGTATTTACCGAGGCGACTCAGGTCATTGAACATGATCAGGCATCCGGCAGCGCTTGATATGGCGCTTCTTTATCCGTGCGTTCCTTGGTGCCCCAGGCAGCGATGCCGACCTTGAGTGCGAAGAACAGGATGCTGAACACCACGAACAGGAACAAAGCGGTCAGCGTTGCGTTGGTGTAGGCGTTGAAGATCACGTGCTGCATCTGGTCGATGCTCTTGGCCGGGGCCAGCACCTGACCATTGGCCAGCGCATCGCTGTACTTCTTCGCCAGGGCGAGGAAGCCGATCGCCGGGTTGGCGTCGAACAGCTTGATGAAGCCCGCGGTGGTGGTGCAGATCAGCAGCCACACGGCCGGCAGCAAGGTCACCCACACATAACGCTGGCGCTTCATCTTGATCAGCACCACGGTGCCGAGCATCAGCGCGATACCGGCCAGCATCTGGTTGGAGATGCCGAACAGCGGCCACAAGGTGTTGATGCCACCCAATGGATCGATCACGCCCTGGTACAGCAGATAACCCCACATGGCCACGCAACCGGCGGTTGCCACCAGGTTGGCGGTCCAGGATTCGGTGCGCTTGAGCGCCGGCACGAAAGAGCCGAGCAAGTCCTGGAGCATGAAGCGACCGGCGCGGGTACCGGCGTCGACCGCGGTCAGGATGAACAGCGCTTCGAACAGGATCGCGAAGTGGTACCAGAACGCCATGGTGTTTTCACCCGGCAGGACGCTGTGCAGGATCTGCGCGATACCGACCGCCAGCGTCGGCGCACCACCGGCACGGGCCAGGATGGTGGTTTCACCGATGTCATGGGCTACGGCTTGCAAGGCTTCCGGGGTAATGGCGAAGCCCCAGCTGCTGACGGTTTGCGCCACGGCCACCACATCACCGCCGACTACGGCTGCCGGACTGTTCATGGCGAAGTACACGCCCGGATCGATCACGGAAGCCGCGACCATGGCCATGATCGCCACGAAGGATTCCATCAGCATGCCGCCGTAACCGATGTAACGGGCATGCCCCTCGCTGGCGAGCAATTTCGGCGTGGTGCCGGAAGCAATCAGCGAGTGGAAACCGGAGACCGCGCCACAGGCGATGGTGATGAACAGGAACGGGAACAGACCACCCTTCCAAACCGGACCGGTGCCGTCGACGAATTGGGTCAACGCCGGCATTCTCAGCTCGGGCATGGTCACCAGGATGCCGATGGCCAGGGCGACGATGGTGCCGATTTTCAAGAAGGTAGAGAGGTAGTCACGGGGCGCCAGGATCAGCCACACCGGCAATACCGCCGCGACAAAACCGTAGCCGATCAACATCCAGGTGATCTGGATACCGGTAAAGGTAAAGGCCTTGGCCCACACCGGATCCGCGGCAATCTGCCCGCCGAGCCAGATCGAACCGAGCAGCAACAGCACGCCGATCACCGAGATTTCGCCGATGCGACCCGGGCGGATGTAGCGCATGTAGATGCCCATGAACATCGCGATCGGGATGGTCGCCATCACCGTGAATATGCCCCACGGGCTCTCGGCCAGGGCCTTGACCACGATCAGCGCCAGCACCGCGAGGATGATGATCATGATCAGGAAGCAGCCGAACAGCGCGATAGTCCCGGGAATACGGCCCATTTCCTCACGGACCATGTCGCCCAGGGAGCGGCCGTTGCGGCGGGTGGACATGAACAGGACCATGAAATCCTGAACCGCACCGGCCAGCACCACGCCGGCGATCAGCCACAGCGTACCGGGCAGGTAGCCCATCTGCGCCGCCAATACCGGGCCGACCAGCGGACCTGCGCCAGCAATGGCGGCGAAGTGGTGACCGAAGAGTACGTGTTTGTTGGTCGGCACGTAGTCCAGACCATCGTTGTTGAGCACAGCGGGTGTGGCCCGATTGGGGTCGAGCTGCATCACTTTATTGGCGATGAACAGGCTGTAGTAACGGTAGGCAACGAGGTAGATGGCGACGGCTGCGACTACGATCCACAGGGCGTTGATCGCTTCGCCGCGGCGCAGGGCCACGACACTCAGCGCAATCGCTCCCAGGACAGCCACGGCAAACCAGGCGAGGTGTTTAGCCAGACGGGGCATAGCGTGTCTCCTGCCGACAGCCAGTGACTGCGGCGGTAATTTTTATAATTGTGTCCGCGGTGCGGAGCTGGCCCAATATCTGCGCATGTCGTCCACAAATAAATCCGCGTTACTACGTACGTGGTGTCTACGTAGTACTACGTAGACACCACGATCTCCCTGTGGGAGCGGGCTTGCTCGCGAAGGCGGTGGATCAGTCAATATTGATGTCAGCTGACCCACCGCTTTCGCGAGCAAGCCCGCTCCCACAGGGGATGTGTATCGAACACTGGATCCGGGACCATCCCCGCTCCCACACTGGTTTTGCATTTCACCCCGGCCACCGGTCATTCCGTCCAGCAGCGCTACTGGCCGGACCTCTCTTTGGCATATGATCCCGAGCCTTCGCGCGGGCAGGAGTCAACATGCAGCTCAAACACAAGATCGTCGCCCTCGGGATTCTGCCGCTGGTGTTGGCCATTGCCGTCATCTGCGCGCTGGTGATTTCCCTCAACCGCCAGTTGGGCGATCAACAGGCGCAACTGATCGAAGACAGCATTCTGGCGAGCAAGCGCGCGGAGCTGAAAAACTACGTGGAAATGGCGAAAAGCCTGATCGAGCCGCTTTACGATGACGGTCACGGCGACGCCCACGCCCAGCAACAAGTGCTGGAAGAACTGCGCAAGCTCAGCTTCGGCATCAACGGCTACTTCTTCGTCTACGACCACGAAGGCCGCAGCCTGATGCACGCACGCCAGTCGGAACTGGTGGGCCAATACCTGTGGGACATGAAAGACCCGCACGGCCTGCCGGTGATCCAGGCGCTGCTCAAAAGCGCGCAATCCGGCGAAGGTTTTCAACGCTACGCCTGGAACAAACCCTCCTCCGGTCAGGTGACCGACAAGCTCGCCTATGTGGTGATGCTCGATCGCTGGGGCTGGATGCTCGGCACCGGCATCTACCTCGAAGACGTCGAACGCGCCACCCAACAGGCCCGTGCCGAAGTGGCCATGGGCATCCGCAAGACCATGATGGCCATCGCCGTGGTCGCCCTGGTCGCGGTGCTGTTTGTGTTCGCCACCGGCATGACCCTCAACGTCAGCGAACATCGGCTCGCGGACAAAAAACTGCAGCGCCTGACCCAGCGCATCGTCAGCCTGCAGGAGGAAGAACGATCCCGGGTGTCCCGCGAGTTGCACGACGGCATCAGCCAGGTGCTGGTCTCGATCAAGTTCCAGTTCGAACTGGCCAGCCATCTGCTGGAACGCGGACAAGCCCACGACAAGGGCTTGAACACGCTGAAAGACGCCACCGAGCGCCTGGGCGATGCCATCGGCGAGGTCCGCAGCCTCTCCCACGACCTGCGCTCATCCTTGCTCGACACCCTCGGCCTGCCGGCGGCCATCGGCCAATTGGCCGCCGAATTCGAGCAGCGCAGCGGGCTGACCGTGACCTATGACGAAAATGAATTCGACTGCCAACTGGTCGACGGCGCGGCTGTGTCGCTGTTCCGCATCGTCCAGGAAGGCCTGACCAATATTGAACGCCACGCCCAGGCGCAGAACGTGTCCATTACACTGCGCGGCTGCGACGAGTCCGTGCGGCTGACGGTGGTCGATGACGGTATCGGTTTCAACGTCGCCCAGGTCGAACGTCGTCAGGCCGGCATTGGCTTGCGTAACATCCGCGAACGCGTCGAACATTTTGGCGGGCGCTTCGATCTGATCTCGATGCCGGGCAGAAGTGAGCTGGACGTACGGCTGCCGATGAAACCTGGCGCAAAACTACAAGAGTGAAACCTTGCATGAACCTGCCCTCCCCGATCCGCGTCGCCCTGGTCGACGATCACTCCCTGGTCCGCGACGGCATCAAGGCGCTGCTAGCCGTGATGTCGCCCCTGGAAATGGTCGGCGAAGCGGAAAACGGCGCCGAGGCCATCGAGATGGTCGGACGCTGCCAACCGGACCTGCTGCTGGTCGACATCAGCCTGCCGGACATGAACGGCCTGGAACTGACCCGCGTGCTGCGCAGCCAATACCCGTCGCTCAAGGTGCTGGTGCTGAGCATGTACGACAATTACGAGTACGTCAGTGAATCGGTGCGCTCCGGCGCCAGCGGCTACGTGCTGAAAAACGCCCCGTCACGGGAAATCATCGCGGCCATCGAAGCCATCAGCAGCGGCGGAACCTTCTACAGCGCGGAAATCGCCCAACGGCTGATCGCCGACAGGAACACCGACAACGAACTGACCCCGAGGGAAAGCCAGGTTTTGTCGAAGATGGCGCAAGGCTTGAACAACAAGGAAATGGCCCGGGAACTGGACATCAGCGTGCGCACGGTGGAGACACACCGCTTGAGCATCCGGCGCAAGCTCAACATCGACAAGCCGGCAGCGCTGGTCAAGTACGCCCTTGATCATGGGCTCATTTCCCGCTAATGCCTCGAACACTGTGGGAGCGGGCTTGCTCGCGAAGGCGTTGTGTCAGTCGACAACATTGCTGGCAATGCCGACGCCTTCGCGAGCAAGCCCGCTCCCACAAGGATCACCGAATCCGCCATTGACTGCATCGATAGTCACCATCAACTCAATGAAGTTCTCTTAAAAAATCCACGGCGTAACATCTGCTCCATACCAACCCATAAGCACCCCGGAGCACACGATCATGAAACGCCAGACCCTCCTCAGCATCGCTTTCTCGGTTTTCGCAGTTAACGCTTTTGCCGCAAACTCCGCTCAACCAGTGGTAGCTGAAGGCGGCTCGGATCGTCTGATTGAAAGCCGTGTGGCCGAGGGTGGTTCCGATCGCCTGATCGAAAACCGCGTCGCCGCCGATGGTTCCGACAAGTTGATGGAGAACCGCGTCGCTGAAGGTGGCTCTGACAAACTGCTGCAGAACCGTGTTGCCGAAGGTGGCTCGGATCATCTGATCCAGAATCGCACTGCCTGAATAAGTTGCTCTACCACCGCCCCACAAAAAAACCGGCCTGATCAGCCGGTTTTTTTGTATTGGTCAGCCTGACAGTGCCCTGAGATCCTCAGGCCAGGCTCTCGACAGTCTCACCGCTGCTTGCCCGTTGAGCATCCAGCAGCACATCCAGCGTCGTGAGGAACAGGTCATGGCTCATGATGCCGGTGCACACCGTCGATAGAATCTGATTCCCCGCCTCGTCTTTTAGAGTGACCTTCTCACTCCAGGCATTTAAATCGACTGAAGAAAGGGCCGATACCGGGACTTTACGTCCGTCAACTTCCAGAAACTCGCGTGTCACAATAATTGTTTGTGTGACGACATTCAGGAAGTCCCCCGCGATCCGTTTACGCCAAACCTGCCCGGTCGGCACATACTTGAAAGTCACTGCAGCGCCAGACTCAAGCTTGTTCATCACAACCGGCAAACGCTCGCGGACGTGCAACTCACGCACCAACTGCTGAAAATCCTGAAAGCCTTTCAGCGACTCGATAATGCGATGAAATGGCTCACTTTCATTACGCCGATACGCCAGGTTAGTGATCAGCCCGGTGAATGCCGCCTGCCCCGAGCCGAACAGATACAGGTCTTCCATTTCAGCAAACGCCGTAAATTGTTGCTGCTTTCCACTGACAGCAACAATGCCGTGCTCGTAAACCTCATAATGGGTCCCGCGCAACTTCTTCTGCCACGTATAAAGCCCGAACAGGACCACCGAAATGACGACCAGCAAGCCACTGACGGAATAGATCAGCAACTGCGGGCTGGAACCACGACTGGTGTTCGCCCCGGAACTGGCCACCGGCAGTATGGTACCCAAGTACAGCACAAATCCCGCCAGGCACAACAAGACGATTGCGAACAAGAGCATGAAAACCAGAAAGCCTTTGCCGTGGCGGAAGGTGGAGATCAGTTGACCTGTCACCGTTGGAGCGGTTGTGGGTGATTGCTGCATAAGACGGTTACTTCCCTAGTAGTTGGTTTTAAATAACACCGTATTCCAGATGGGTTTTAGTGAATAAGCGGAAAACGACAATCGTTGTCCGCCTCGCTGCTCAGGCCAACAAGTCCCCAATCACAGCTCATATGACCCTCAAATTTGAATTTACAGATCAATCTCTGATTCGTCTTTTAGACCCTCAACAAAAGCGGCAAACGAACTTGCAAGCCATCGATAGGCTTTTGCATGATTAGCGGCAAAACTGCTATCCGAATCAAAGGAATCAGTTGCGTAAAAACATACATTGCCATCGGTCAAATCCAGACAGAAAAAGTTACCACCATCATCAATTGCAAACGGCAGCAAGGTGTTAGGTATCACCTTCTTGGAAACCATCACAGTAAAACAACCGTTCAAATACTTAGTTTCAGCTGCATCCAATGCACCACTAGCCGCAACTGCTTTAAATTTTTTTACTCGGATAGGCTCATATTCATCTCCACTATCCCACCAATCTCTATCTGCAACTCCACCGTTATGAGTCAGATAAAAAACCTTGAAACTTTCAGGTAACGTATGCCCGATTTCGTTTTCCAGCGACTCTAGATCAGAGCTAGCCACTTTCGGATCGGATTTCGACATCTGCAATGCAACCATCTTTGGCTCCTTACTAACAAGTTGTGGAGGCGGCCTTAGGGGCTCGCCCTTTCAGCCAGCCCTTAGAATTCGATATGCCCACAGCATCAGCATTGCCATATGACCCAGAGGGTAGGCCGAAATGCTTTTCAAACTGAGCAACGGAGCCGCCATGTGGAAACGTCGCTTCATGTGCTGCAGTTTTTACTAACTGCATAGTGGTCTTACCGGTTTTCGGATCAAAGTCATCAACGTGATGCCAAGTATAATCATCGGCTGCCGAAGCTTTAATACCTGCCTCTTTGTAGGCTTGAGTGAAGTCCCGCCCTCTCGCACCCTGCATTGTGATTGAAACGATATTTTTTTGATTGCCGGTCACAGGAAACAAATCAGGGGACCCCGTAAAATCAACCCCCTTGAAAGCCCAGCCCCACGGGTCAATCCATACGTTCGCATTAGGGGCGTAACGGTAAAGGTTGAGCCCTCCATCCAACCCAATCGGATCCTGCGTAACAAACCGCCCCACCTCCGGATCGTAATACCGAAACGTGTTGTAGTGCAGCCCCATCTCATCGTCAAAATACTGCCCCTGAAACCGCAGATTCTGTTCGACTTCGTTTACGTCCAGTCTCTCAACCGAACCCCACGCCTTGTACGTCGCCTGCCAGACAATGCTCCCGTCCGCGTCCGTCATCTCCAGCGGCGTACCAATCTGGTCGGTATGGAAGTAGTAAAGCTTCTGCTCTTCACCTTCTGCCTGATCCACCCGCGCCAACGGCGCATAACTGCCCGGCTCATAGAGGTACAAACTGCTCTGCCCCGGACGCTCCTCACGCAACATCCGCAAGCCTTGCCACAAAAAGTGCTTCTGCTCGGTTTTACCCTTGACCTCTGAAACCTTGGCAACCCGCCGCCCCAGGCTGTCATACCGATACGCACCGGTACTTTCCAGCTTGCCGTTGACCAGCGTCTCGGCCCGCACCAACCGATTTTCACAGTCATAACGGAACGTCTGCAGCTTGCCCATGCCGCTGCGTTTTTCAATCAGGTTGCCCCACGCATCGTAGGCATATTCCTGATCCCGCCAGCGCTTGAGGCGGTTGTCCTTGACGTGGTCAAACTGGCTGGTGTTGAAGTTCAACCGGTTCGCCGCGGCGTCGTAGCGGAATTCTTCGCTGTCGATCAACTGGCCCGTGTCGCGGCTGTGCAACTGGCCGTTGGCTTCGTATTCGTACTTGATCTCGCCGCGCAGTTTGTCGAGGGTGCGGGTCAGTTCGCCGGCCGGGTCGTACTGGTGACGGCGGTGGATCGGGTTGTAGGCGTGCTCGACCAGCAGGTCGGGCTGGATGCCGGGGTTGTGCAGGCGCGAGAGTTTTTCCGCCGGCAGGCGCGAGGCGAACTGCCAGCTCTTGCGGCCCATGGCGTCGTAGCCGAAGCAACTGGTGAGCGTGCCCTGGGTGCGTAGGACTTCGCGGTGCAGGTCGTCGAACTATGAGCTCGCCGTCGAGGTTGAAAGTACGCGACTGTCTAAGTCACGCCCATTCATCTAGTCGCCCTCTCACTGCTATTTCAGTAGATTCGCCTCTATCAGTTGCGTCGGCACTCCCGCCCCCCAAGGATCGTGCTTATTTATCTAAAATAACGACACCTCAGCAGATAAATTTATAAGCGCACGAGTCACCCGACACTCTCACAGAATTTAATTACTTGTTTAGAATAAGCATTTGCCTTAGGAATTTTTGACTCTTTTAGGTATTTCTGCAGAAACTCCACTCCTTTACGAGCGAGTAAAAATTCAATTGCATTAGCTAACAAAAAACCTGGCGCATAACCTTTGCTAACGATATTTGAATCTTTATCCTCTTCACTCGGCTCTTCACCAACCGGATACTCCTGCTCGTCAGGTAAGCCATTTAACGCCCTATGCTTTTTAACTGAGTAGGCCTTCAACTCACTGGAGCACTGAGAAATTAAGAATTCAATTTCATCACCGCTCAGCCCGGACCTAGTAATTGCAGCAGCGTCCAAGCGCGCGAACACATCCTCATAGTTCGCCATAACAGCAATACCTAAAGCCTTCTTTAATTCTTCGACCGAATCTCTATAACCCTGGGAGCTGATTATTTTTTTCGCGACACCCAAACTTTCACCTACCATACATCAACCCCTTTCACTACTCTAATCAGATCTGAACCGACATGTCTAAATGCATCTACAGCTTCATGCTCCCACGGAGTTAATGAGAGTAAATTCGAAGTCTCATGAACACCGGCACCACCGACCCGCTGTGGAATATCATTATGATGAAGCTCCATTGCGACATCTTTTCTCGTAACTTCAAACGTTTTGCGATTCATGACTTCCACGGTCATTCTAGGAGCTTTACCTTCGGCCATATTAGCCAAATTGGCGGGTGAATATACTTGACTCGGTGCTTTAGCCTCCGCTTTCCAATAATTCTTTCTTGCCGAACTCCAGCACTCCCATCCCCATGGGTCAATCCACCCAGTAGGACTAGGTACGTAGCGATAGAGATTACTACCCCCATCCAACCCAATCGGATTCTGCGTTACAAACCGCCCCACCTGCGGATCGTAATACCGAAACGTGTTGTAGTGCAGCCCCGTCTCGTCGTCGAAATACTGCCCCTGAAACCGCAGGTTCTGCACGATGTCATTGACCGCCAGCTTTTCAACCGCCCCCCACGCCTTGTACGTCGCCTGCCAGACAATGCTCCCGTCCGCGTCAGTCATCTCCAGCGGCGTACCAATCTGGTCGGTATGGAAGTAGTAAAGCTTCTGCTCTTCACCTTCTGCCTGATCCACCCGCGCCAAGGGTGCATAACTCCCCGGCTCATAGAGGTACAGACTGCTCTGCCCCGGACGCTCCTCACGCAGCATCCTCAGGCCTTGCCACAAAAAGTGCTTCTGCTCGGTCTTGCCCTTGACCTCTGAAACCTTGGCAACCCGCCGCCCCAGGCTGTCATACCGATACGCACCGGTACTTTCCAGCTTGCCATTGACCAACGTCTCGGCCCGCACCAAGCGATTTTCACAGTCATAACGAAACGTCTGCAGCTTGCCCATGCCGCTGCGTTTTTCAATCAGGTTGCCCCACGCATCGTAGGCATATTCCTGATCCCGCCAGTGCTTGAGGCGGTTGTCCTTGACGTGGTCAAACTGGCTGGTGTTGAAGTTCAACCGGTTCGTCGCGGCGTCGTAGCGGAATTCTTCGCTGTCGATCAACTGCCCCGTGTCGCGGCTGTGCAACTGGCCGTTGGCTTCGTATTCGTACTTGATCTCACCGCGCAGTTTGTCGAGGGTGCGGGTCAGTTCGCCGGCCGGGTCGTACTGGTGACGGCGGTGGATCGGGTTGTAGGCGTGCTCCACCAGCAGGTCGGGCTGGATGCCGGGGTTGTGCAGGCGCGAGAGTTTTTCCGCCGGCAGGCGCGAGGCGAACTGCCAGCTCTTGCGGCCCATGGCGTCGTAGCCAAAGCAGCTGGTGAGCGTGCCCTGGGTGCGCAGGACTTCGCGGTGCAGGTCGTCGCGCTCGATGTCGCTGATGAGCTGGCCGTCGAGGTTGAGTTGGTGCAGGTGGCCACTGCCGTAATACAAGTGATTGAGGTGTTGGCCGGTGGGCAACGTCAGGGTGGTGAGGTTGCTCAGTGGATCGTATTCGTAGGACAAGGCGCCTTGCGGCGTCGTCTCCTGGACCAGCCTGCCGAGCAGGTCGTAGGAGAATTCGAGCGTTTCTTCGCTGACGCCAATTTGCTTGCCCTGCGCGGTCGGCAGGCGCTGGATCGACAGCAGGCGGTCGCTGTCGTCATACAGGTAATTCTGACGGGCATCGGCATTGAGTTTGGCCAGTAGCCGACCAATGCTGTCGCGCTCGAATTCGGTGCGCCGTTGTGGCCGCTCGCCACGTTCACCGTAGCCGGTTTCATCGACCTGGGTCAGATGCCCGCCGAGGTTGTAGCTGAAGCGACGGGTCAGGTTGTCGATGCGTTTTTCTTCGATCAACCGGTCGGACGCATCGTAGGCGAACTGGTACGCCGCGTTGTTTTCGTTGATCAGCGCGGTCAGGCGAATCGCCGGGTCGTATTCGTAGCGGATGCGCTGGCCCTTGGCGTCCTGGCGGCTGCTCGGCAGGCCGCGGGCGGTGCGTAGCAGCCGGGTGGTCTGGCCTTTGCCGTCGGTGTGCGTCAGCACCTGGCCGAGGGCGTTGTAGGTGAAGGACTCGGCGCTGCCGTCCGGATGATGGATGCGCAGTACTTCGCCATCGGGCTTGCGTTCCAGCGTGGTGGTCTGACCCAGCGCGTCGGTGACGGCGACCAGATGCTGGCGCTCGTCAAAGCGGTAGGTGGTGTTTTTACCCGAGCAATCCTGGAAGCGCTCGACCTGGGCCAGGGTGTTCCACCACAGGTATTTGGACTTGCGGGTCGCGTCGATGATGGTGTGCGGCAGGCCGTCATCGCCGTTGAGGTATTCGGTGGTGTGGCCGAGGGCATCGACTTCGGCGATGAGGTTGCCCTTGTCGTCGTAGCGCGCTTGCCAGGTGCTGCCGTCGGGGTAATCCACCTGTGTGACCAGCGGGGTCAGGTGGTGATAGCGGTATTTGATCGCGCGCCCGAGCGGGTCGGTGCCCCGTGTGCTGCGTGCTTTATTGTTCGCAATAACAGTGTAAACATTAGAGGCCGAGTTATTATCTCAGCCCCTCCGAAAACCAACTTATTAAAGAACGCCGCAACCAATTAGGAGCCAGCCACTGTCAAAAGCCGCCTTTAGATGCACACTCTCCAAACCTAATTACCACCAAGAAAAAACCACCTAACACTAAAAATCTAATTTTGCATCATACACCAACTCAGACAATGGCATTAACATCACACCCTTCATATCAAGTCTAATAATTTTCTCTCCAAGTTCGGCTGAAAAAACATACTCCTCTCTCAGCATCTCAGAAGAAATAAAAAAATCTAAATCACAAACGTCTTTTTTTATACTAATATCGGATATTGTGTCAAAAATCACTCTACCTGGATGAAACACATCCTCTTCTGGATCTTTAGTAACCGGATCAAGCCGTAACTCGTATTTCGATTTTTCCATATCCAAAATCTTATGAATTTCTCTACTACGCACCAAATAGTATTTTTTTGATGAAACTGGGGAGACTTTACTCTCCTGATGGAGTCGAATCTCCCTGACATCCACAACGCCACAATTAGATGATTTAATCAATGCAAGAAAATCACCGGAACAAATAAATTCACTACCAAAATAAAAGAAGTCCGTCGCCACAGCTTTATGTTGTGCGTAAAAATCTAGAATCGCGCCTTCAGGTGGAAATTTATCATCCTCAAAATTATTTGAGTTCCAATTATACCCAACCAACTCTCCGTAAACCCCTCCTTCCGGACAACCGCTTTCACCACCTTTATAGGTAATCGCAAACATGATTTTCTCCATAGCACTTAGCATAGTCGCCCCTTCGCATTAATAGGGACATTTTTCGCTAAAATATTAGAACGCCATTTGTTCTGGATAGATTTTAACCCCAACGCCAGATCCATATCCGACAATCGGCCAGCTCTAAATGCAGTATTGAGCTTACTCACATCGCTTTCAACCAGAGCACTGTAATCTACGTGATTACTCCAGTGCCCGGGGAGATCGAGTGTTTTTGCCAATTCTTTTGTTCGTGGCAGTTCGATACCGTTTGAGGCACCATCAGGCGTAAACCCTATCGATTTCGCTTTATCAAACATTTGCGGGTATTTCTTCATTACCTCTTCTGGAATGATATGGTGAGCAGCATGCATATCTCCAGTGCGCATTCCTAGCTCTACACGCAAATCAGCACTTGATAATCCTTGCGGGTCAATCCAGCCCATTGAGTTAGGAACGTAGTGATAAAGGTTTCCACCGCCCAACAACCCAATCGGATCCTGCGTAACAAACCGCCCCACCTGCGGATCGTAATACCGAAACGTGTTGTAGTGCAGCCCCGTCTCGTCGTCGAAATACTGCCCCTGAAACCGCAGGTTCTGCACGATGTCATTGACCGCCAGCTTTTCAACCGCCCCCCACGCCTTGTACGTCGCCTGCCAGACAATGCTCCCGTCCGCGTCAGTCATCTCCAGCGGCGTACCAATCTGGTCGGTATGGAAGTAGTAAAGCTTCTGCTCTTCACCTTCTGCCTGATCCACCCGCGCCAAGGGTGCATAACTCCCCGGCTCATAGAGGTACAGACTGCTCTGCCCCGGACGCTCCTCACGCAGCATCCTCAGGCCTTGCCACAAAAAGTGCTTCTGCTCGGTCTTGCCCTTGACCTCTGAAACCTTGGCAACCCGCCGCCCCAGGCTGTCATACCGATACGCACCGGTACTTTCCAGCTTGCCATTGACCAACGTCTCGGCCCGCACCAAGCGATTTTCACAGTCATAACGAAACGTCTGCAGCTTGCCCATGCCGCTGCGTTTTTCAATCAGGTTGCCCCACGCATCGTAGGCATATTCCTGATCCCGCCAGTGCTTGAGGCGGTTGTCCTTGACGTGGTCAAACTGGCTGGTGTTGAAGTTCAACCGGTTCGTCGCGGCGTCGTAGCGGAATTCTTCGCTGTCGATCAACTGCCCCGTGTCGCGGCTGTGCAACTGGCCGTTGGCTTCGTATTCGTACTTGATCTCACCGCGCAGTTTGTCGAGGGTGCGGGTCAGTTCGCCGGCCGGGTCGTACTGGTGACGGCGGTGGATCGGGTTGTAGGCGTGCTCCACCAGCAGGTCGGGCTGGATGCCGGGGTTGTGCAGGCGCGAGAGTTTTTCCGCCGGCAGGCGCGAGGCGAACTGCCAGCTCTTGCGGCCCATGGCGTCGTAGCCAAAGCAGCTGGTGAGCGTGCCCTGGGTGCGCAGGACTTCGCGGTGCAGGTCGTCGCGCTCGATGTCGCTGATGAGCTGGCCGTCGAGGTTGAGTTGGTGCAGGTGGCCACTGCCGTAATACAAGTGATTGAGGTGTTGGCCGGTGGGCAACGTCAGGGTGGTGAGGTTGCTCAGTGGATCGTATTCGTAGGACAAGGCGCCTTGCGGCGTCGTCTCCTGGACCAGCCTGCCGAGCAGGTCGTAGGAGAATTCGAGCGTTTCTTCGCTGACGCCAATTTGCTTGCCCTGCGCGGTCGGCAGGCGCTGGATCGACAGCAGGCGGTCGCTGTCGTCATACAGGTAATTCTGACGGGCATCGGCATTGAGTTTGGCCAGTAGCCGACCAATGCTGTCGCGCTCGAATTCGGTGCGCCGTTGTGGCCGCTCGCCACGTTCACCGTAGCCGGTTTCATCGACCTGGGTCAGATGCCCGCCGAGGTTGTAGCTGAAGCGACGGGTCAGGTTGTCGATGCGTTTTTCTTCGATCAACCGGTCGGACGCATCGTAGGCGAACTGGTACGCCGCGTTGTTTTCGTTGATCAGCGCGGTCAGGCGAATCGCCGGGTCGTATTCGTAGCGGATGCGCTGGCCCTTGGCGTCCTGGCGGCTGCTCGGCAGGCCGCGGGCGGTGCGTAGCAGCCGGGTGGTCTGGCCTTTGCCGTCGGTGTGCGTCAGCACCTGGCCGAGGGCGTTGTAGGTGAAGGACTCGGCGCTGCCGTCCGGATGATGGATGCGCAGTACTTCGCCATCGGGCTTGCGTTCCAGCGTGGTGGTCTGACCCAGCGCGTCGGTGACGGCGACCAGATGCTGGCGCTCGTCAAAGCGGTAGGTGGTGTTTTTACCCGAGCAATCCTGGAAGCGCTCGACCTGGGCCAGGGTGTTCCACCACAGGTATTTGGACTTGCGGGTCGCGTCGATGATGGTGTGCGGCAGGCCGTCATCGCCGTTGAGGTATTCGGTGGTGTGGCCGAGGGCATCGACTTCGGCGATGAGGTTGCCCTTGTCGTCGTAGCGCGCTTGCCAGGTGCTGCCGTCGGGGTAATCCACCTGGGAGACCAGCGGGGTCAGGTGGTGATAGCGGTATTTGATCGCGCGCCCGAGCGGGTCGGTCTCTTCGAGCAGGCGTGAGTACTCGTCGTATTTGAGCTGGAGCCTGTTGCCGTCGGGCAATGTCAGGCCAGTCATGTTGCCGGTGTCATCGATGTCGATGACGTAGTGCTCGCCGCCGAAGTCGCGGCTGGCGGTGACGCGATGATCGGCGTTGTAGTGAATCTCGGCTTCGCGCCCGAGAACGTCGGTGACTTGTGTGGTGCGCGCTTTGATGTCGTAGCGGAACTGGAAGCGCTCGCCATCGCTGGTCCAGTGTTCCACTACGCGTTGCTGGCCGTCGAGGTGTTCCCAGCGGTAGTTGCAGGTCAGGCCCAGGGCGTTGCTATGGCTGGCCATCACGCCGTCGATGTAGCTGAAACGGCGCAGCGAATCGCCATTGCGGTTGATGACTTCAGCGAGCTGGCCGTTATCGTCGTAGCGGTACTGCACCAGGGTTTCAACGGCCTCGTTGTCGACCACGCGTCTGACGTCGGTCAGGCGGCCCAGCGGGTTGTCGTAATGCAGGTGTACCCGCACGCCACCGGTGGCGCTGATGTCGGTGAGCGTGCCTTCGGCGGTGTGGGTGAAATGCAGGAAGTGGCCCAGGGCGTTTTCGATGCGTTGCAGCGGTACCGGGATGTTGTCGTCCGCGACTTCGCCGAAGTAGAAAAACGTATTGTCGAGGGTTTGCAGCAGGTAGTGGCCGCCCTCGGTGCAGACCAGATGCACCTGTTCATGGGGGTTGTAGATGCGCTCCCCCGGCTGCACGTCCACGAACGGAACGCTGCGCCCCTGATTGTCGGTGAGGTAAACGAAGGCGCCACTGCGACGCAGGCTTTGCTCCCAGGGCAAGACCCAGCCCTTGCCGAGCACGCTGTCTACAGTCAGGTCGCTGGCATAGAAGCGGGACCATTGGATCGGCATCAGGCCCGGCAGGCTGAAGTCGGTTTCGTCGGTAATGACCTTGCGGCCCGTAGTGGCGTCGACAGGATTGCCGATCAAGCCTCCCACTGCACGCTCGATGGCCGGCCCCACGACATAACGCGAGGCAACCTCACCGGCGACGAACCCGGCGGTGAATTTCAGTGCGCAGGGCATGACGGCTTTCATGCCGGCCTGGGTCCCCGCCTTGATCAATTGGGCGATACCACCGGCCGCACCGGCGACCGCCATGAGGATGTCGACCGTGGTCCGCAGCCAACCGGGGATCTCGTCGTCCACTGGCAGATAGCGGTGGGTCCCGCCACCGATGAAGACATTGTCCGAACCGCTGGAGAGTGTCGCGCCGCAGGTCATCTTGTCGCCCTTGCGGGCGGCGGCCGTGCCGTTGATGAAGACGTTGGTCGAGCCTTCGGCGACCTTTACCGGACCGGGATGCTTGTCGCAGGCGCCCGTACTTTTTTCGACATGGGCAGCCTTGCGGCTGTTGATGAAGACGTTGGGCGACGCGGTGACGATGGTCCCCGCAGGTGAAGAAAACATACTGCCTATCTTCTCCCCGGCCGCGGTGAGCAGGCTACCTCCGACGCCTGCCAGTAAACCTGCCAACAAAGCCACGCCAAACCCACAGGTGAACGTCGCGATCGCCACCGTGGCAATCAGCGCAATACCGAGCGCCGCGCCGATGAGAAACCCGCCCAGGGCGCTGGTATGCGACAGTTCATCGCCAAACCTTGCGGCTTCGAACATGGCCGTTACTCCTGCGCGCTGGAGTCGGTCTTGGGGCCGCCGGGCTGGCGAGGCTGAAAGCTCGCCAGCAGGTCAATCCAGTTCTGGTTCTGCTCGCTGCTGAAGTCAGCCTGGGCTGTGGTGGAAAAAATGATCGCGCGTCCAGGCTCGATCAGAAACGCCGCCTGGCGCTGATAGAAGGGTCGGCCATCGGTCATGTAATACGCATCGATCTGCACGCCCTCGATCGGCGCCGTGGTCGACAATGCAACGGCCTTCTTGCCCAGCAGCGTATAGCCGCGCAGCTTGGACGCGAGCATCTTGATCTGACGCTCGACGTAGGCTTTGAGCGCCTCGCCGGGCAGCAAAGTGTCCCGAGAAATGGTGATGCTCAACGGCGCTGGAATACTCGCCCCCAACACAAACATGTTTACCGTGCGGTCCTGAAAACCTTGCGGCAACACGATGCTGCCTTCCTGCAACTCATAATCCATTTTGGGTAACTTCCTTGAATCAAAAAAAATCAGGCGTTCAGCGGCCGGCAAGACCGTCGAGCATGCCGTCAAAATCAACCAGCCACAGACTGAGCGCGGGCCGGGCCGGATCAATCTCGCAAGCAATACTCAGCCATTGCGCATCGTCACGCCCGGCGACAGGTACCAGGGCACCGACAAGGCGCGCGTGACGTTCGGCATGACCGGACTTGAAATGCAGGTCCACCGACTTCGCCGCACTGCCGGCCACGCTGACATCGCGCTGACGGATGATGCGCACGTCCGGATGGTCCTTGCGAAACCCCTGCACCGACGCTTCGAAAAGCTGCTCCAGGGTCTGCCCCTGTTGCACATCACGACGCTTGATCGTCAGGCTGACCGGCTCGCCCTGGTGTTCGAGGGTGGTCTGGACCTCGCGGAAATTGAACCCCGTCGGGAACGCCAGGTTGAAGCCACCGAAGCTGAAACTGCTGGGCGTGTCTTGCAGCGCCACCACAGGTTCGGGTTCGGGTTCCGGCTCGGGTTCAATGACCGGCGCGTTCTGTAGCTCAACGCGTGCAGCTTCCTCCTGCGCCATGCGCTTTTCGGAAATCCGATCGTAGAGGCTGGTTCTGATCATGGCGCCGCTACCTCAGTCATTGACCCTAACCTCGGAGCCGGTGATCTGTGTCGTGCCGGTGCTCGTCGTGGTGATCGCCTTGCCTTTGATCTCGATGCCGTCCGGCGTGAGGGTGATGCTGCTGTCCCCCACCTGAAGAATGATGTGCTGATTGGCACTGACCTGAATGAACTGGTTATCGACCTGAATCGTCAGCGAGCCTTCCTGGACATTCATCACCGTGTCTTTCTTGATCGTTTCGGTGTGCGTGCCACCGACCTTGATCGTGCGGTTGCTACCGACGGTGTGGATTTCATCGACCTCGATCTCGGTGTCCATGTTGCGCTCGGCATGCATGATGATCTGCTCGGCACCGGCCTTGTCTTCGAAGCGAAAGAAGTTCGCCGTACCGCCGTCACCCTTCATCGACCGCGTCAAAAACCCGCTCTGGGTCTTGTTCGCCGGCAACGACCACGGCGGGGTGTTCTGGCTGTTGTAGAGGCTGCCCATGACCAGTGGGCGGTCTGGATCTCCATCAAGAAAAGCCACGACCACCTCGTCGCCAACGCGAGGGATCAAGACACTGCCGAAACCGCCACTGGCACCGGACTGCGCGACACGGACCCAGCAGGAACTCTTGTCGTTGAACTCGCCGTAGCGGTCCCAGTGGAACTGCACTTTTACCCGGCCGAGTTCGTCAGTGTAGATTTCCTCTCCCGGCGGGCCGACGACAATGGCAGTTTGCGGGCCGGAAATCGTTGGCGTCAGAGTGTCGAGCTGCGGTCGGAACTTGATTTTCTTGCGTACGCAAAAGAAGTTGTTCGCATAACCCGCCTGCCCGCCCGAAAGATAATTATTGCTGCCCCGGTGCTGAATGCTCATCAACAAAAACTGGCGATCTTCGACTGAGCCACTGTCGTGTTCATAGTGCTGTGTGAGTTCGAATGTGTAGCCGGGGCGCATCGCCCGGCAGTTGCTAGCACCGGAAAACTCCTTGCCTTTGAGTTCCAGTGCCTCGATTCGATTGCGCACCAGCACTTCGCCGTCGTCGTAGTTTCCATGGGTGTACTGCCCCATGAAATCGTAAATCTCGTAAACCGGTACATCACCCTGCTGATTGAGACTGTTCATGGCCACTGGCAGACGGTTTTGAGGCTGACGGTAGTCGAAGGTCTGAACCGCTATCTTGCTCGACTGTAGCTCCCGTTCTGCGTTCCAGTGGGTGATCGAATCCGCTGTTTCAGTAATGGACGCCGTATGAAAACGCACTTGCGGCTGCTCTGGTAGCGCGGGCAACTGCGTTGAATCATCCATGATGATCAACGTGTGACTATCGGCGGTGTGCTCGAAGTAAAAGAACAGTCCTTCGTGCTCCAGCAGGCGCGTCACGAAATGGCGATCACTTTCCCGATATTGAGTGATGTAACTATGGGGTTTGAGCGTGCGGTTGATGCGAAACTCGAACTTGGCCAGCCCTTCATAACGACTGAACACCTTGGTAATCACTTGTTCGACCGTTTGGTCCTGGAAAATCTGCGAGTCGAACCGCTGCTCAAGCAAACTGAGCCAGGAACCAATCAGCGCCGAATAACGACACATTCCACCGTCGCTGCCATTACTGCCGAATCGCAGTACATGCCCGTTGATGTATCGACTTGCGCCCGTGGCCAGTTCGATCTCGATCGTCGCCGACTGCCCCATGGCGGTCTTGAGCTTTACGCTGGCATCATCAGACAACAGGTCCAACTGGAAGCCGAACTCCATCGACAAGCCTTCATGCCCGACGAAGGACTCAAGCAGGAGCTCCTGGCCACTTTTAAGCGGCATATTCAGTTTGAACAGGCGCCGGTTCTGCGCGGTAAACAGTGATGAAAGGTCCATTGTCATGTGTAACTCCTGGAAATCAATGTTCGGGCTACTGCCGCAATACCGTCTGGCGCCATCAGGAACCTGTCGACTGGCGCAGGGAACTCATCCATTTAAACAATCGACCCAGCCACCAACGACTGCGGGCTTCGCGTATTTCGTCGATTTGCATGAAGGTGTAGGGCGTGGGCATTTTGCGCTCTCGGATACGTAGGGTTCGGAGACCGCGGATGCTGTGGCGTAAGTAAAACAACATAATTACAGAACACAGCGTGCAAAGTACCACCGCAACCATGCCGCCCGTGTCTGCACCCACAGACTTCAGAAACACGCTGCCTGTGAGCGTCGTCACACCGGAAATTAATCCGAGGTTATAGCTCTTGGCATTCACAACTTTTTTTGGCCGGGCTGCAACCCTATTGCCTACGCATTCGAAAGGAAAAAACGATGCCTTACTATAAAAAATCACTAGAAACATCAAAAATATGATGGTGATCGGTGCTATCCCAACGGCTACAGACCTGAAGTTCCCCTTACCAAAAAAATCTGAAGCGATCAAGTACGCCAAATTGCCGGAAATATAAGGAAAAGCAACTAACCCAGTTAGAAATACCGTTGATAAAAATAAAATAAACCTCTCACAGCTATAAATCAAATACAAACTAAAAGCAAAATAAACAACAACAACAAATAAATAACACCACCAAAAATACTCCAAAGTAAAGGGTCCAAAAACACCAAAAAAGGCAACCACAATAAACATCAAAAAAATTTGCTTTTTTATATTCTTTGCATCAACCATGGCAACTTCACTCCATACAACCCACCCATATCACGCCGAAGGACGTAGGGAAACTAACCACTTCAACAACTTACTCAGCAGCCACCCGCTGCGAGCTTCACGTATTTCGTCAATTTCCATGAAGGTGTAAGAAACATCCATACCGTGTTCTTGAATGCGGAGCGTGCGAAGCCCTCGGATGGTGTGCCGTAGCTGAATTAAGATAGCGGCAGCACAACCTGTGCAAATCAAAACAGCAACCACATCGGTTGTAAGTGCGTCAACCGACTTAAGAAACACCCCTCCCGTCAACGTTGCGATACCTGCAATAATGCCAATATTATACTTCGGCTTTTTTCGCTCACCCGCACGTATAGATATTTTATTACCTATGCATTCAAAAGGAAAAAACGACGGTTTACTAAAGAACACCGCAGCAAATACACCAAAAACAAAAATCGCCGGACTCGACCCAATCACAATAGGCAGCACCCTTGCCTCACCTAAAAAATTTGAAGCAGAAAGGTACGCCAAACCGCTAGCGAGAAAAGCAAATATGCTCACCGTAGCGGTCAGGATTGTAGTTAAATACACAACATATCTTTCGCACACATAAACCAAATACAATGTCCAGACAAAAAATAAAGCACAAAAGACCCAGTAACCCCACCAATAATAGTCTAAGTTTGAAGGCCCTAAAGCACTTAGAAATACAAGAGAGAAGAACACCACCCAACTTCCCTTTGCTATAGTTTGAGAATTAATCATGATTGAATTTCATTTCGTTAGATAATCCCCAATTTTTTGATCAACGCCTGTGTAACTCATACCTTTCTGCGCCACCAATCCAAATCCCCAGCCAACAGCAAGAATTAGTACGAGAGGTGCAGCCCCAACAGCTGCAACACCATACGCGATGGTAACCAATCCCCCACCAACTACCCCAGCTGCAAACGCCGCAACATTCGTAGGCTGACTATATGCAGACTTCCTATAAAACTCATCCATCGTTGTCGAGCTTGAATAATCAAGATAAGCCTGCGGCCCAATGGCTAACGCCACCCCCACTGTATTCCCCGTCATAAATTTGAGCCCGCCTACCGCTCCTTCGGCATGCAACATTGCACGCTTATTCAGTGCAGTCTTTGTTCCATAGGCTGGAACATGAGCAACTTGCTGCCCAACTTTCCCCAGCACCTTGTAACTTTGTGCCTGAGCAGTAATCGGCACTTCAAAATGCAACTGCCCCGCAACCCGAATCAGTTTTATCCGGCCCTTGAAGGCTTTTTTAGCCGAGGTCGAGCTCGCTGTTCCACGACTATTGGCCCACTTGATCAGCTTTTTCTTGTCGGCCGCGGAGAGATCCAGCAAGTCTACAACCGACTTCGACTTGGAAAATGCTGCCACGCTGGTACCGGCACTGACCAAGGTCCCAGGCAAGTTCGCCGGAGAAAACATCAAGTCCCCTATCTCCGGGATTGATTGGGCGGCTTTTTGCAGTTCTTTCAGCGCCTCAACGGAAACATTCGCTGCCGTACCCAGGTTCCTGATTAACGAACGCAGCAACTGTAAGGACTCTTGCGCCTCACTCGGCGACATGTCCAGTTCGGGCGAAGCCAGTTCATGGGCAAGAAACATCGCCGCGTTGTAATCGCTGGTTGCGTAGTAACCGGCAAAATTTTGTGGCGTCGGAAAAGACCGCGAGGCGATCTCGCTGGGAAATGAAAAATTGCCGCCAGCAATCAATCCGGCTTGCTGGCGCGTTCCACGAGGGTTGGCCACTGTGCAGGGTAAAAATCTTTCATCCATGTTCCTTTCTCCTGATACCGCCTTCCCGAAAAGATCTTCGGCAAAACCAACTCCGTGCAACAACCGACCAACTTTTCATGAGCCATGCTCCGTTCAAAGAGCATTGCCCCTTCAACCATCACGAAAAAAACCGCTGTTGCGATTGTCTTCCTGAATCACAAACGGCGGAAAATGACCCGTGGGTGCGACAGCCACCATGAGGTAAAAGTGACGAAGGAATTCAACAAAATTAGATCTGCGTCACATTTTTTAATCGCCACCTGAGCACGTGCGAAAGGAAACACCTATGCAACACCAAGTGTCAAGCCGGTATTTTTTATTCAGGAATCCATCATCTGCCGAAACCATTGAATTGGCGGAGTTTCAGAACTACCTGACAGACACATCCACAAGTAGTGGCAAGCAGACATCATTGTGGCAAGTAATAAAACCCAGAAAAATCCGTTCCCATGAATACCGAAAAACTGAAAGAAAAAACCCTGAAGCTACGGTCGGCCATCGATGCATTGAAGGCAATGGACCCTGCTGTAACTAGACTGGATCAAGAGCTGGCGCCCCTGATGGACCGGGCTGATCGTGGTCAAATCCGCACGCCTCTGGAGTGGCGAGATATTCCTGGACGCTTTCTGTTCACTGAAGAAGGCTTGCAGCAATACGCAGAACTTGAGTTGGCTTTTGCCGAGTTTAAAATCGAACTGACTGGCGGAGAATCCCCGACGCTACTCCGACTGAAAGCCCAGATAGCTCGGTCGTCCGGAACTGACTGACAAAATCCGCGAAAAGAACGCCTGCCGCATTCCCGCCACGCGCCAATGCCATCATCCCTCCCGATTAATATGACACTTGCACTGCAATAATTCCGTAAACACCAATCAATCCGGATTTGGGTGAACCGGTTCACCTTTTTCAAATTATTTTCAATTAAAAATTGGATCCACAACCTGCCTGAAACCATTGAATTGACTGGGTTTCGGAACTATCCGACAGACACTTCCCACAAGTAGTGGCAAGCCGACATCATTGCGACATGTAACAAAAACGAGAAAAAATCCGCGCCTCGTAGGAACTTTCCTACACAACGTGTTGCCATACACGACGTTACTGGCAACTCAATATCCATATGCCAGCATCACACTCTCGGTTATTCCCGGCAGTGTGTTTTTTTTGATGTCGAACAATAGCAATCACCTCTCGTGGACGCGTGTTCATTCGAGAAATCAGTCACTCGACATGCCCCGGTTTTTTTATCCAGGAAGGCATGGAGTGTTCAAGGACGATGTACCGATGACCCAGACGTTTTTTGATGTTGAAGCATTGATCAAGCTGCGAAGCCAGACCCGGGCCATTTCCGATGCGCTCAAGGCGCAGGCCTCGGATTATCTGGCGACCCTGGCTTTGCTGATCCGTCCACAGGCGTTTTTCGGTGAATACCTGCAGGGTGCGCAACGCAGCAGCGGGCGCGAGACCCAGCACCACTTCAAGGAACTCAAGGAGCTCTACGACCGCATCGGCTCGGGCGCCCCGTTCCAGCTGGTCAACGAACTCGAAGTGCCCCTCAACCTGCTCAGTACCACCCCGCAATTGTTTGCGCTGGAGTACGACAAGGTGCTGTCGCAAAGCGGCCAATCCATTCGCATCACCAGCCCGGTGCGCTGGGTGGTTGGGTTCAGTTCGTTCGACCTGGCGCGCTTTCGCAGCGTGATCAAGGACCCCGATCGCAGCAGCGCCGAGCTGTACCGCTTCGTGGTGCATTACCTGGTGCTGTTCTACTGCCTGAGCAAGTCGCCCGGCATCAGCCGCCTGCTCGAAGGCCTGCGTTTTCCCCTCAGTTTCGAACGCTTGAAGGAATTCGGCGACCTGCCCTTCTGCGTCATCAGCTCGCCGGTTCGCTCGCAATTGCCCGACGAGGCCGTGATCCGCAGCAGCACCCAGATCGCCGGCAACACCAGCTTCGAAGAGCTGGTGGGCCACGCCAACATCATGGAAATGAACGATGAAATCCGTCAGCGCCTGCTGCTGACGATCGAAGGAATGTAACGCGCTCGGCCACCCATTGAACCGACACGCAAACGACTTGCAGCGAATTGTTCGCACAGGAGATCACGATGGCGAAGAAGGAAAGTACCCAGCACAAACTCGACCGCGTTCGCGCGCCTCGGGTCCACATCACCTACGACGTGGATATCGGTGACGCTCAGGAAAAGAAAGAGCTGCCCTTTGTCGTCGGTGTGCTGGGCGATTTCTCCGGCAACCCGCTGGAGCCGCTGCCGAAGCTCAAGGACCGCAAGTTCATTTTCATCGACCGCGACAACTTCAACGGCGTGCTCAAGGGCATCAAGCCGCGCCTGACCTACCGCGTCGACAACACCCTGGCCAAGAACGGCACGCAGCTCGGTGTCGAGCTCAACTTCAACGCCCTCGAAGACTTCGAACCGCAGAACGTGGTCAAGCAGGTCGAGCCGCTGCGCAAGCTGCTGGAAGTGCGCAACAAGCTGGCGGACCTGCGCAACAAGATGGGCGGCAACGACAAGCTCGAAGAGCTGCTCATGGACGTGTTGCAGAACACCGAGAAGTTGAAAACCCTGGGCAAGGAATTCGGCCGTGAAGCCGCCGTTCCAGCCACCGACGGCAAAGCGTAGGAGCCTGACGATGAACGACAAGCAAACCGTGACTCAACAGGACAGCACGCTGGTTGAAGTGGACAGCTTCACCGCGCAATCCTCGTTGCTCGACAGCATCATTTCGCAAAGCCGCGTGGCCCGTTCCGAGCCCGAGCGCACCCGCACCCGCGATCTGATCGGTGAATTGGTCAACCAGATCCTGGAAGGCGAAATGACGCCGAGCAAGGACCTGATCGCCGTGCTCGATGCGCGCATCGCCGAGATCGACGCGATGCTCTCCGAGCAGATGAACGAGATCATGCACGCCAGCGAGTTCCAGCAGCTGGAAGCGTCCTGGCGCGGCCTGAAGTATCAGGTCGACCAGACCGAGACCAGCACCACGCTGAAGATCCACCTGCTCAATGCGTCGAAGAAAGACCTGGTGCGCGACCTCAAGGCCGCTTCCGAATTCGACCAGAGCGCGCTGTTCAAGAAGATCTACGAAGAAGAATACGGCACCTTCGGCGGTGCACCGTTCGGCATGCTGCTGGGTGACTACGAGTTCAACCGCAGCCCGGAAGACATGTACCTGCTCGAAGAGATTTCCCACGTCGCCGCGGCTGCCCACGCACCGTTCATCTCGGCGGCCTCGCCTGAGCTGTTCGGCTGGGATTCGTTCACCGACATGTCCGGCCCACGGGACCTGGCGAAGATTTTCGACACCGTCGAATACGCCAAGTGGAAGTCGTTCCGCGGCTCCGAAGACTCGCGTTATGTCGGCCTGACCCTGCCCCACGTGCTCGGGCGCCTGCCTTACGGCCCGGATACCACGCCGGTCGAGGAATTCAACTTCGTCGAAAGCGTCGATGGCCGCGACCACAACAAGTACCTGTGGATGAACGCCGCCTACGCGCTGGGCACCCGGGTCACCGATGCGTTTTCCCGCTACGGCTGGTGCGTGGCGATCCGTGGTGTCGAGGGTGGTGGCCTGGTTGAAGGTCTGCCGACCCACACGTTCAAGACCGATGACGGTGAAATCGCCCTCAAGTGCCCGACCGAAATCGCCATCACCGACCGTCGTGAAAAAGAGCTGTCGGACCTCGGTTTCATTCCGCTGGTGCACTGCAAAGGCACCGACTACGCCGCGTTCTTCGGCACTCAGTCGGCGCAGAAGCAGAAGCAGTACAACACCGACATCGCCAACGCCAACGCCCGGCTTTCCGCGCAGTTGCAGTACATCTTCGCCACTTCGCGCATCGCCCACTACATGAAGGCGATCATGCGCGACAAGATCGGCAGCTTCGCCTCGCGCAAGGACGTCGAACTGTTCCTCAACAAGTGGCTGTCGAGCTACGTGCTGCTGGACGACACCGCGAGCCAGGAAGCCAAGGCCAAGTTCCCGTTGCGCGAAGCCCGCGCCGAGGTGTTCGAGGTGCCGGGCAAGCCGGGGGTGTACAAGGCCGTGACCTACCTGCGCCCGCACTACCAACTGGACGAACTGACCGCTTCGTTGCGCCTGGTCGCTGAATTGCCGCAATCGACCCGCGGCTGATCGAGCACATTGCCAGGGAGGCACCATGACCAGTCAACACAAGCTGTTGCCATCACTGCTGGACCGATTGCTGGACGATCGTCCGCATCAGTCCATCGAAGCGTCATCGCAGCGCTTGTGTTCGCTGGCCGATTACAAGGCCAGCATCGTTCGCGACCTGGAAATCCTGGTCAACACCCGCCAGTCCCTGGTCGCCAACGAGCTGGACGGTTTCGTCAACCTGAGCGGGAGCATCCTCGATTACGGCATGCCGGATTTCACCAGCCGCAGCGTGCTCGACCCAAAGGATCGCCTGCTGATCCAGCGGCAACTGGAGAAAGCGATCACGGTCGGCGACCGGCGCTTTCGCGGCGTCAAAGTGCAACTGCTCGCCCAACAGACCGGCCAACGCATGCTGACCTTTCGCGTGGACGCGGTCCTGCGTCTGCAAGACGTCACTCGTCAGGTGTCCTTCGACGCGGTGCTGCAGGTCAACACCCAGGAATACAAAGTGCAGAACCTCAACTGATGCTCGACGATCTGCTGCCCTATTACGAAAAGGAACTGTCGCACCTGCGCTTTTTGGGCCAGGAGTTTGCGAGCCAGTACCCGAAAATCGCTTCGCGGTTGCTCATCGAGGGCGATAACTGCGAAGACCCGCATACCGAGCGCTTGATCGAGGCCTTCTCGTTCCTGTCGGCGCGGGTGCACAAAAAACTCGACGACGAGCTGCCGGAAATCGTCGAGTCGTTTCTCGAGGTGCTGTACCCGCATTACCTGCGCCCTACCCCGTCGATGTCGATCGTCGAGTTCAACCTGGGCAAGCAGGAAAAAGTCACCGAAGCCTTCCGTGTGCCCCGGCATACCGAACTCAGCGCCAACCCGATCGATGGCGTGGTGTGTAAATTCCGCACCTGCTACCCGGTCGAGCTGTGGCCGGTGGCGGTGCAACAGGCATCATTCATCGAGATGGAACGCTCGGCGTTCAATGGCCACAGCGCTGATCTGGTCGCGCGTTTGCGCATCGGCCTGGTGGCGACCTCCGACGTGATGTTCGGCAAGCTGGAACTGGACAGCCTGCGGTTTTTCCTCGACGGCGAAAGCACGTTGATGCTGCAACTGTACGAACTGCTGTTCAACAACCTGGCCAAGGCCACACTGAGTTTCGAAGATCAGGGGCGTACGCGCGAGGTCGTCTTGCCGACCAACGCTTTGAAAGCCGTCGGTTACGGTCTGGACGAAGGCCTGGTGGACTACTCCGAGCGCTCGTTCCTCGGTTACCGCCTGCTGCACGAGTACTTCACCTTTCCCGACAAGTTCATGTTCTTCGACCTGTCGGGTTTTGCGCGGATTCTGGCGGGCAAGGACGTCGAGAAAGTCGAGGTCAATTTCTACTTTTCCGACTACGACCTGAGCGACCGCCTGGCGCGCCTGACGCAAAACATCGGGCGCAATAACTTCAAGCTCAATTGCACGCCGATCATCAACCTGTTCCGCCAGCAGGCCGAACCGATCAAGTTGACCCACGCCCAGCACGAATACGCAGTGACACCGGATGTGCGCCTGCAAGGCTCGGCCGAAGTGGTGTCCATCGATCGCGTACGAAGGGTGCGCAAGGTCGGCGGCATCGACCAGGTCGGCACTTGCCACCCGTTTTTCGAACCCCGTGGCGATCAGGGTCCCGGCCAAAGCTTCTGGATTGCCCGGCGCCGTGCGGTACAGAGCGGCCAGCGCGACGGCTCGAAGGTGTTTATCCGGGTGGTGGATCGTGAGCTGGGGCTGATGGAGTCCAACAACGATGCATTGAGCATCCGCCTGACCTGCAGCAACCGTGACCTGCCCCTGATGTTGCCGTTCGGTGGCGAGCGCGGCGATTTCAATATCCCCGGTAACTCGGTGATCAAGGACATCCGCTGCCTGCGTAAGCCCACTGCCACCGCCCGCGTGCCGTTGGGCAACGGCGTGATCTGGCGGCTGATTTCGCACCTGTCGCTGAACCACATGTCGCTGGTGTCCCGTGGGCGCGAGGTGCTGCTGGAACTGTTGTCGCTCTACAACTACCGCAACGTGTCGGCGATCCGCAAACAGATCAACGGCATCGTTTCGGTGAGCAGCGAACCTGTGGTCGCACGCATCGGCCACCCGCGGCCGAACTTCGTTCGCGGCGTCGGCATCACCCTCAATTTCGATGAAAGCCAGTACACCGGCAGCGGTGTGTTTTTGTTCGGCATGGTGCTCGATCACTTCTTTGGTCAGTACTGCTCGATGAACAGCTTTACCCAATTAACCCTTCGCACCTTGCAGCGCGAAAAGAGAGTCGTCCAATGGCCACCGCGAACCGGCGATCAACCCCTGGTCTGATCGACCAGGCACGGGCTGAGCCGCACCGATTCGAGTTTTTCCAGTTGGTGCGCTTGCTTCGCCTGCATTACAGCAGAACCGGGCGCATGGACCTGGAAACCCGACCGCACGAAGACCCTCTGCGTTTTCGCTCGCAGCTGTCGCTCAACTTCCCGGCCAGTGAAGTCAGCGATCTGCAGTTCGAGCGTGAAGGCAAGGTGTCCGTGGCCGGACTGCCGCTGTCCGAGATGCAAGTCACCTTCATGGGGCTGGTCGGGCCGTCGGGCGTATTGCCGCGCCCGTACACCGAGCTGTTGATCGAGCGGCACATCCAGTACCGGGATGATGCGGCCCACGCGTTCCTCGACATTTTTTCGCACCGCATGACCACGCTGTTCTACGAGGCCTGGCAAAAGTACAAGTTCTACATCGAGTACGAACGCAACGGCACCTCGGATTTCGACCGCTACCTGCTCAACCTGGTGGGTTTCGGCCCCGAGGCGCAGAAGCAGAAATTCGACAGGCAAGGTTCGCCCCTGCGCCGTGAATTGTTCAGCTACTTCTCCGGCCTGTTCGCCCAGAAGCCGCGCAACGCTTTGAACCTGGAAGTGATGCTCAGCTTCTATTTTTCTCTGCCATTCAAGGTCAAGCCGTTTGCCGGTCGCTGGCTGAAACTCGACGCCAGCCAATGCACGCAACTGGGGCGCAAGAACGCCGTGCTCGGGCAAAGCGCCGTCGCCGGCAATCGGGTCTGGGACTACCAGTCGTGCGTGCGCATCGAGATGGGCCCGCTGGAACTGGCCGACTATCAACGCTTCCAGCCAGGCACCGAGGACTACCAGAAGCTGCTGGAACTGGTGCGTTTCTACGTCGGCGCGGAACTCGACTTCCAATTGGCGCCAAAGCTCAAACCGCAGTCCGTACCCGTCGCCCGCCTGGGTCGCCAGGGCAACCTTTCGCTGGGCCGGCTCGGCTGGCTCAAACGACCAGGCGTCGACGTGGAGCCTTCCCGTTGCGCGCTCTTCCACATTCCTTTTGATGGGGTCTCCCTGTGAACCTGAAGTCCCTGTTCGCCAAGCTGAACGACACCAGCCGTACCGCCACCGAAAGCGCTGCGGCGCTGTGCCTGTCGGAACACCACTACGATGTCGAAATCGAGCACCTGTTGTTGCAATTGCAGGGCAGCCACGACAACGACCTGCCGGCCATCCTGCGTCATTACGACGTGGTGCCTGAGCGCTTGCAGGCGCAGTTGGTGACGGCACTGGGGACGTTCAAGAAGGGCAATACACGCACCCCGGCACTGTCACCGCACCTGACCCGCATGATCGAACAGGCGTGGGTCCTGGCCTCCATCGAGTTCGGCCAGACGCAGATCCGCACCGGCCATCTGTTGCAAGCCCTGCTCGATGACGACGAACTGCGCCGGGTGGTGATCGCGGGTGCGGCCGAGCTGGAGAAGATCAACGCCGACGATTTGCGCGTGAACCTCAACGCCTTGGTGGAAGGCAGCGCCGAATCGGCCCTGGCCAAACCGCTGGGTACTGCGGACGTCGCCAGCACCAGCCCGATCAAAGGCAACGGCAAGACACCGGCCCTCGATCAATACACCATCAACCTCACGCAAAGCGCTCGCGAAGGCCGGATCGATCCGGTGCTCGGTCGCGAGTTCGAGGTGCGGCAGATGGTCGACATCCTCACCCGCCGCCGCCAGAACAACCCGATCCTCACCGGTGAAGCCGGCGTCGGCAAAACCGCCGTGGTCGAAGGCCTGGCCCTGCGCATCGTGCAAGGGGACGTGCCGTCGGTGCTCAAGGGCGTTGCCATCCATACTCTGGACCTGGGCTTGTTGCAGGCCGGTGCGGGCGTGAAAGGCGAATTCGAAAACCGCCTCAAGTCGGTGATTGAAGAAACCAAGCGCAGCCTGCACCCGATCATCCTGTTCATCGACGAAGCGCACACCCTGATCGGCTCCGGTGGCCAGGCCGGGCAGAACGATGCCGCCAACCTGCTCAAGCCAGCCTTGGCTCGCGGTGAACTGCGCACCATCGCGGCGACCACCTGGGCCGAGTACAAGAAGTACTTCGAGAAGGATGCCGCCCTGGCCCGCCGCTTCCAGGTGGTGAAGGTCGAAGAGCCGGACGAAGACAAGGCGATCCACATGCTGCGCGGCCTGCTGGCCAAGATGCAGGAGCATCACAAGGTCACGGTGATGGACGAAGCGCTGGTGCAGGCCGTGCGCCTGTCCAATCGCTACATCACCGGTCGCCAACTGCCGGACAAGGCCGTCAGCGTGCTGGACACCGCGTGCGCCCGGGTCGCCCTGGGGCAATCGGCGCAGCCGGGGCCGCTGGAAGACTGCAAGCGCCAGATCGACAACCTGCAGGCGGAAATCTCGGTACTGCTGCAGGAAGCCGCCAAAGGCAGCGACCATGCCCGACGCCTGGCCACCCTCAATACCGAGCTGCTGAGCGAACAGCAAACCCGCGATGCCCTCGAACAGCAATGGCAACGCGAGCTGCAACTGGTGGAAAAACTCGGCGCCCTCAGTCACCCGGAGAACCAGGCACCGGATACCCAGGAGATTGCCGCGGCGCGCGCCGAACTGGCCAGCGTCCAGGGTGAGCAACCGCTGGTACATGCCCTGGTGGATGGCGGCACCATCGGCGAAGTGATTTCCGGCTGGACCGGCATCCCGCTGGGCAAGATGCTGCGCGACGAAATCGACACAGTGCAGCGCCTGCCGGCGTTGCTGGGCGAGCGGGTACTCGGCCAGGACCACGCACTGCAGGAAATCGGCAAGCGCATCAAGATTTCCCGCGCACGCATGGAAGACCCGAACAAACCCATCGGCGTGTTCCTGTTGCTCGGCCCGAGCGGCGTCGGCAAGACCGAAACCGCACTGGCGCTGGCCGACACCCTGTATGGCGGCGAGCGTAACGTCATCACCATCAACATGTCCGAGTACCAGGAAGCCCATACCGTCTCCAGCCTCAAGGGTTCGCCACCGGGTTACGTCGGCTATGGCGAGGGCGGCGTGCTGACCGAAGCCGTGCGGCGCAAGCCGTACAGCGTGGTGCTGCTCGATGAAGTGGAAAAAGCCCACCCGGACGTGCTCGAACTGTTTTTTCAGGTGTTCGACAAAGGCGTGCTGGATGACGGCGAAGGTCGCGAGATCAACTTCCGCAACACCGTGATCATCCTCACGTCCAACACCGGCACCGACCGCATCATGCAGTGGTGCCTCAATGCTCAGCCGCAACCGACGCCGGAAGACATCGTCGAAGGGCTGCGTGACGAGTTGAACCAGGTGTTCAAGCCGGCCTTCCTCGGCCGCCTGACCATCGTCCCCTACTACCCGGTCAAGGACGCGATCCTTGAGCGCATCGTCGCGCTCAAGCTGGAGCGCATTCGCCAGCGCTTCGAGCGCAATCACCAGGCCGTCCTGAGCTACGACGAGGCGCTGGTCAAGGCCATTGCCTCGCGCTGCACGGAAGTCGACAGCGGCGCCCGCAACATCGACAACATTCTGTCCAAGACCCTGATGCCGGAACTGGCCCAGCGGGTCCTGGAGCGCATGGCGCAGGACAAACCGATCCAGAGTTTGAACATCGAGTTGGGCAGCGACGGCGATTTCGCCTATCGCCTGAACTGATCGGGCATTTACAGGTAGTGGTCATGGACAAGAGATATTCAGGGAAGCGTCCCGAAAAGACGGCGTTGGCTAAGTGCCTGACGGCAGTGGCGATGATGGCGGTACTGAGCGCCTGTGGCGTCACCGACCGGGTCGGCAAGCGGGTCGACGACACGTGGGCCGGCGACATGCTGTTCGACGACAACGAGAAAGTCATCCTGACGTCCGACGGCGGCAACCAGCTCAATCCCGACGCGTCCGGCAAACCGCTTTCGGTGGTGCTGCGGGTGTACCAGCTGACATCGCTGGAGCGCTTTGCCTCGGTGGATGCCGACTCGCTGTGGGACGACCCGCAAAAGGCCCTCGGCAATACTCTGATCGAAAACCGTGAAATCACTTTGTTGCCGGGCATGGGGCAAGTCGACAAGTGGCCGCTGAACAAAGCAGCCGGCTATGTCGGCGTCGCGGCTTTTTTCCGCACTGACGAGAACAGCAACTGGAAGGTCGCGTTTGACGCCAACTCCCTGCGCAAGGACGGCATCTGGTTCTCCTCCGACGGCCTGCGGGTGCTGGTGGACAACAACACCGTGTCGGCCGTCAGCGGTGTCGACGTGCTGGACAAACCCAAGACCCAGGAGCAACTGGCCAAGGCCGCCGCCCAGCCCGACCCGTCTGCCGAACCGACACTGACCGAACGTGTTCAGGACGCCGTGGTGCAAAAGGTCCAGGACAAAGCCGTTGGCTCCGCGCAAAAAGCCGTCGACTCGAAATTGAATTCATTATTGGAAAGCGCTCAATGAGTAAGCAAAGCCGGGTGATGTGGTCCGAAGGCATGTTCCTTTTGCCACAACATTTCCAGTATCAGGATGAGTTCCACCAGCATCAGCTGGCGCAGGCGACGCTGCGCAACACGCCCTTTCATTGGGGCGTGCAGTTGCTGGAGGTGGACGAGGAAGCCCTCGCCACCGGTTCCCTGCAGCTCAAACGGCTGAAACTGGTGTTTCCCGATGGCAGCCTGTTCGACGCACCGCAGCACGACCCACTGCCGGCGGCTCGTGACTTGAAGGATTTGCTCAAGGGTAATGACCTGAAGGTCTATGCCGCGCTGAAACTGCCAGAGCCATTCGGCCTGAACTACGTCGAAGACGGTCAGGAGCAAAAGACCGGGCGGCGCTTTCGCAAGCAGTTCGACACCTTACCGGACCTCAACGAAGGCGACCTGGAAAACGAAATCACCAGCCTGCGCCTGAACGTGGTGATGCTGATCGACGGCGACAACCTCGATGGCTACACCTGGTGTCCGATTGCCCGGCTGTCGCGCAACAACATCGGCGGTTTCAACCTCGACGGGCATTTCGTGCACCCGACGCTGCACCTGGGCACCCACGACACCCTGATCGGGCTGGGCAAGCGTTTGCTCGGTGCCTTGCAATCCAAGAGCAAGGCGCTGTCCGGCCGTCGTCGCGAGCGTGCGGACCAGATCGCCGAGTTCGGCTCCAGCGACGTGACCCTGTTCTGGCTGTTGAACACGGTGAACCGTGCCCACCCGGCCCTGGCGCATTTGCTTGCGCACCCGCGCTTGCACCCCGAGCGCTTGTATCTGTTCCTGGCCGAACTCGCCGGCGGCTTGCTGACGTTCTCGCTCGACACCCAGCTCAACGACATCCCCGAGTACGACCATCACGACCCGGCGGCGTCGCTGGTCAAGCTCGACGAAATGATTCGCGTGCTGCTCGACAACGTCGTGCCGAACCAGTGTGTGGTGATCAACCTGACCCAGACCAAACCTTCGTACTGGCAAGGGCAGTTGCACGACCCACGGCTGGCGGAGGCGGACTTCTATATCTCCGTGCACGCCGACATGCCGGGCGCGAGCCTGCTGGAACTGGTGCCGCGGGCGTTCAAGGTCGGCTCGCCGGAAGACATCGAAGTGGTGGTCAACAGCGCCATGCCGGGGGTCACCCTCAATCATTCGACCCGCCTGCCCAATGCGATTCCGGTGCGACTGGACAATCACTACTTCTCCATCGAGCCCCATGGCCGGGTGTATGAACGAATGATGAGTGCCCAGGCCATCTCTTTCTATGCGCCCAGCGCGTTCACCAACCTCAAGCTTGAACTGATGGCGGTACTCAAATGACCGAAGCCGTACTGCAAGGCGCCGTTGCGGCCGCCCGTGAAAAACCGACCCTCAAAGACCTGGTGCAGGATTTCATCAGCATGGCGCTGATCGTGCGCAAGGGTCGCCAGGTGACTTCGGTCAGCGCCTTCGAGGCGAGCGTCGACACCTTCTTCAAGGCGCTGGAGCGCGATGCCCGTGGCGCCAACTACAGCGTCGAACAGGTGAAGGACACCCAGTACGCCCTGTGTGCCTTCCTCGATGAAAGCGTGTTGCGCTCCGGGGACAACGAATTGCGTCGCCACTTTGAATTGCAGCCCTTGCAGTTCCGCTATTTCGGCGTGCACCTGGCCGGCGAAGGCTTCTTCGAAAAGATCGATGCACTGCGTGGCGACGTCAAACAGAACCTCGATGTGCTCGAGGTTTACCACCTGTGCCTGGCCCTGGGTTTCGAAGGCAAGTTCAGCCTCGGGCAAAAGGACCAGTTGCGCTACCTGGCCAATACCCTGGGCCAGGACATCGCGCGTTTTCGCAAGACGCCCAAGGCGCTCTCGCCTGACTGGGCGTTGCCCGACCAGGTCTCGCAGATGCTGCGCCACGAGGTACCCCTCTGGCTCTACCTGGCGCTGATTGCGCTGGTCTGCGCGGGTGTCTACCTGACGCTGGACTGGTTGCTGGCCAAAGACCTGGCCGCATTGTCCGAACAAATCAGCCAGCTGTTCAGTGCCTGAAAACAGGTCAGGTAATCGAGTCAGGAAGACATGAAGACATTATTGCGCTCGTTAAAAAGTTTTTGGTTCCTCGTCCCCGTCCTGTGGCTGGCGAGCCTGGCGGTCTGCTGGTTCGTGGCCCCGCACGTGAATTGGCTGCGCGGTTATGCGCTGGAGGCGATGGCGATCGTCAGCGCCTTCTACCTGCTGATCATTGTGCTGCGTCAGTACAAGCGCATCCGCGCCGAACACAACCTTGAAAACCTGGTGCAGATCGAAGTCGATCGTTCGCTCAAATCCGCCGGTGAATTCCGCGATCAGCAAGTGCTGCGCGAACGCCTCAAGCACGCCATCGCGATGCTGCGCGCCGACCGCTCGGCCGGTGGCGGCGGCTCGTCGGCGCTTTATGATTTGCCGTGGTACCTGGTCATCGGTATGTCGGCAGCGGGCAAGACCTCGTTGCTGACCCGCTCCGGCCTGTCCGCAAGCATTGCCAGCAGCGCCAACGACACCGAAAGCGGCACCCAGCATTGCGATTGGTATTTCAGCCCCGAGGCCGTGATGATCGATACGGCCGGCCGTTACCTGCGGGACGACCCGTCGGCCAGCGAATTCGCCGCCTTCCTGCGCATGCTGAAAAAGCAGCGCAGCAAGGCCGCGGTCAACGGTCTGGTGTTGGTGGTAAGCCTGCCGGAACTGCTGGCGTGCAGCGCGGCCGAGCGCAACGAACGGGCCGCCCAACTGGTGTCGCGCATCGAGGAATACAACGAGTGCCTGGACGCCAGTCCGCCGATCTACCTGATGCTGAGCAAGACCGATCAACTGCCGGGCTTCAGCCAGGCGTTTGAAGGCCTGGACCTGAACGAGCGCCAGCAACCGCTGGGCATGACCTTCGGTTTGTCCGAGATCCGCAACCAGGGGCTGCGCCCGGTGCTGGATGCCAAGCTGGCCAACCTGCACGGCCATATTCGCCGTCACGTCGACGCCCAGATGATTGCCTTGGGCGCCGATGCCAATAGCGCCCTGCTGAACTTCCCGAACTATTTCGCCGAGCTGTCGGGGGTGCTGGAGCAGTTTCTCCAGCACTTCGCCGAGACCAGTCGCAGTGGTGCGCCGCTGTTGCTGCGCGGGCTGTATTTCACCAGCGCCCTGCAGACCGACCAGCAACTGAGCCAGGTGTATGAAGACGACCTGGCCGAGTCGTTCGCCCTGCAAGCGGAGCATGAACAACCTGAGCCAAGCAGCGGCAGGAAAATCAGCGACCGCAGCTACTTCATCACCGATACGTTCCGTCGGGTGATCTTCCCGGATCGCGACCTGACCCTCTATCAGTCGCGCCTGGGCAAGAACACCTCCGCCAGCCCTGCCCTGCTGGGCCTGGCGGTACTGGCCGGGGTTGCGTTCATTGGCTGGCAAGCCCTGTCGTTCCAGAACAACCGTCAGTGGCTGGCTACGTTGCGCGAGCAACTGACCGAGCTGCAACAGTCCCCGGACCGTGCCGGGTTACTCGCCTCGGGCCAAGGCCTGGAACTGCTGCGCGACCAACTCTCGGCCATCGAGAAGCACCGTGCCAAGGGTGTGCCGCTGCAACTCGGCGCAGGCCTCTATCGTGGTGACGACATCTACCGCGTCGCGCAGGCCGCCTACTTGCAGCAACTGCGCACCCAGGCGCTGGAGCCTGTCACCTTGCAACTGCAATTGCAGATGCGCGCCTTCAATGAGTTCGCCAAGACCATGGATGCGCAGAACAGCTTTGCGCCTGTGCCAAACAAAGCCGACTCGGTGAAAGCCCGCGCGCAGGGCCAGAAACTGCCGATCCGCTTGAACAACCTGCCGCGCAGCAGCGGTGATGTCGCCAGTCGCCTGACCGGTGCCGCCAAGGGTGCCGCCAACAAGGCACGGGGCGAAGCGCTGACGGCACTGCGCAACCCTGCCACCGCAAGCGATGCCGCGGATTTGTCGGCGACCACCGGCGGGCTTTCGCTGTCCGAAGAAATGCTCGGCCGGCTGGATGAGCGGCAAGTCGCGTCCATCATCGAGTCCTATAACGCGCTGAAGCTTTACCTGATGCTCACGCAACCGGGCACCCATCCAGACCCGGAGTTCGTCGGCGCTGCATTGCCGGTGGCCTGGGCCAATACCGCCAGTGCCGACAATCCTGTCAGCACGGCGGTGATTCAGGACAACTCGCCGGTCTACGTGCAATTGCTCAAGAATGGCCAGGCACCGACCTTGTCGCGTAACGAGCAGCTGATCAGCGAAACCCGCAACAGCCTCAAGTCCTTCATGATTTCCAGCTCGCTGGTGGACCGCGAATACCTGCGTCTGCAACTCGAATCCAGCCGTCAGTTCCCGGCCGTTGGCTTGGGCGACCTGGTGCCTTTGCCAGGCCGTCAGTTGCTGTACGGCACCGAGGCGGTCCCGGCGATTTTCACCCGCCAGGGCTGGGAACAGTTCGTCAAGCCCGAGCTGATCAAGCTGGTGTCGGGCAACCTGCAAAACGAATCGGACTGGGTGCTCGACGGCGAAGGCGGCGACAGCATCGTGCAGAAAGCCAACTTCATCCGTGAGTTCATGACGCGCTACAAACGCGACTACACCCAGGCCTGGTACACCTTCATCGACAGCGTCGGCGTTCGTCATTTCACCGACATGGCCAATGCGACCCAGCAACTGTCGCTGCTCAGCGACGTGCAGAACTCGCCGGTGAAAACCCTCCTGGCGGCGGTCAACGACAACACCCAATGGGACGTCCCTGCCCCCCGCGAAACCCTGCCAGCGGGCATCAAGCCCGACGACGGATTCTGGAGCAGCGTCACCGGGATCTTCGATGGCAAGAACACCTCGCCAGGCGCGTTGATTTCGCCGTTGCCGGCGGTCGACGACGGCAGCCTGGCCAAGCGCTTCGAACCTGTGTCGCGGGTGTTTGCGGTGCAGAACGCCGAAGGCGCCGACAGCACGATCATGGACCGCTACCTCGCGGCCCTGCGCAAACTCAAGGTGCGGATGAACAACATCCAGCGCTCCCAGGACGTTGGCAAGAGCAGCAAGCAGCTGATCAGTGAAACCCTCGAAGGGCTGCCAAGCGAAGTGACCAGCGTGCGCAACTATGTCGAGACCACCGTCGACACCAGCCAGGGCGGCCTGTCCGATTCGTTGCAGGGCCTGTTCAGCCTGCCGATCCAGTTTGCCTGGGAAACCCTGCGCGACCCGGCCGGCCAACAGATTGCCAAGGCCTGGGCGCAGCAGATTGCCAAGCCCTGGGAGCAGGTCATGGCGCACCGTTACCCGATTGCGCCCGGCAGCCGCAATGAAGCCTCGGTCAAGGATCTGCAACGTTTCGTCGACCCGGAATCCGGGTTGCTGCCGAACTTCAAACGCAACGAAATCGGCAATCTGTCCGGTGGCGAAGGCCTGGGGATGAGCAGCAACAGCAAGGCAACGCCGCTGGTCAACCCGAACATGGTCAACAGCATCGACAAGGCCAGTTCGTTGGGCCAGGTGATCGCCAGCCTGTCGGACCGCGACAACGGCTTCGAGATCATGCTCGAACCCTCCGCCAACCTGACCGACATCATCTTCACCCTCGATGGCCAGGTGCAGCACTACCGCAATGGCAAGACCAGCTGGAGCCGCTTCTCGTGGCCGGGCACGACCACCACGCCGGGCGCACGCCTGGATGTGGTCACCCTGACCGGCGAGCGCATCACGGTGTTCGACTACCCGGGGCGTTGGGGCCTGCTGCGGATGAACGACAGCGCACGGGTCAGCGATCTGGACGGTATCCAGCAACGTTTCAGCTGGAACACCAGCAGTGGCCCGGTCAGCCTCGCCGTGCGCAACTACGGCGGCGTCAAGCTGACGGACCTGGCCAACGTCAAGGCATTGAGCGCGCTCAACGCCAAAGAAGGTCAAGCGCTGTGAGCCGCCGAACCTTGAGCTTGGGAACCGGCCAATGATCGGCTGCTTCGGCAAGGTGCCCGCGAGCCCGGACTTCGTCAGCCTGCAAGGCGCGGGCGACGACGTCTGCGAGTTCGATAGCTGGCTGCAAGGGGCGCTGGCCGCCCTGCAGCATCGCGAAGACTGGCGCGAGCTGTTCGACGGGTTGCCGCTGTGCTTTTTCAGCTACCGCGCGCGCAGCGGCAACTGGTTGCTGGGCGGGCTGATCAGCTCGAGGGATTCGAGTGGACGACGCTATCCGTTCTTCATTTTCCAGACCCTCAAGGCCTGCGAAGCCGAGCCTCTGGTCAATCCGTTCACCCTCGGCGAACTGTTCAGCGGGCAGATCAGGCCGCTGCTGCACATGGCCGTCCAGGGCGAAAGCACCTCGGTGCTGTTCGAACGCATCAAGTCCCTGCGCCCGTTGCAAGGCCAGGACTTCGAGTTGTTCCGGCGCGTGCATGACAAGTTCCTGGTGAACTTCAACCTGCGGGACATCGCTTGCGCGCTCCAGGGCACCTACCCGGAATTCGTCACCAACGCCGTGCTGACCCGTCTCCAGGCCCTGAGAAGGCACCTCGATCAGGCAACGCCAATCGGCATCTCCCTGCCCTTGCCGGCGGAACGGGGTTTGAAGAATCCGACCGCCGATCTGTGGGTCACCTGGCTGACGCAGATGACACCGGAACGTGCTGTGCCGCAGATCAGTCTGCTGGCGGACGACTTCATGCGCCCCAGGCTGATCTGTTTTGCATCGCGCCAGACCAGCGACGCCTACCGCGTGCTGACGGGTATCGGTGACCGTTCGCAGAGCTATGACGTGCTGGCGTCCTTCGATGCCTTTGACGAGCACCACCGCACACACGCCTTTCCCGAAATCGACCGCCCGCTGGGTGACGTTATCGACCGTTTTGTCGATGCCCTGGATTCGAAGCCTGTATGAACAAGATCAAGTATTACTTCTTGCGCTATCAACCCTACATCCTGGGGGTGTGCTTTTTCCTCACGATCTTCGTGGTGTGGGGCATCGGGCGGGCGTTCGGCTTCAGTTCGCTCAACAGCCTGCTGACCGGCATCGCTGTGTTCCTTGTGCTGTCCGCCGGTTATGTGCTGCTGCTCTATCGGGGCGTGTCGCGGCATCACAACCTTGAAGGACTGCTGCGCGAGGATGCCGATCAGGCCGTGTTGAACGCGAGCCCGGCGGATCGCGAGGAAGTCAGCCTGTTGCGCGAACGTCTGCTGCAGAGCATCGAACGCCTGCACAGCAACAAGCCACGGGGCAGCAACCCCAAGGATGCGCTGTATGCGCTGCCTTGGTACCTGGTGGTCGGTCAGCCGGCGGCAGGTAAAAGCACCATGCTCTACCAGTCGGGTCTCAACTTCCCCTATGCCGAGCGCGAAGGCGTGCGCGTCGCAGGCCTGGGTGGCACCCGCAACTGCGACTGGTTCTTCAGCTCAGAGGCCGTGCTGCTGGACACTGCCGGCCGCTACATGAACAACCAGGAAGAGGCCGGCAAGTGGCGCGCGTTCCTCCAGCTGCTGCGCCAGCATCGCCAGCGCCGACCACTCAACGGCCTGATCGTCACCGTCAGCATCCACGACATCCTGCAGGCCTCGCTCGAAGATCAGGAGCGCATCGCCAAACGCCTGCGCGAACGCATTCAGGAAACCCATGCCCTGCTGGAAGTGCGCCTGCCGGTCTACCTGGTGTTCACCAAGTGCGACCTGGTGCCGGGTTTTGCGCCCTTCTATCGCCAACTCGATGAAACCGCACGCGGCGAAGTCATGGGCAAGACTTTCTCCCACAAGGGCTATGAGCAGGCCGACTGGGGGCAGCGTTTCGGCGTCGCGATGGACGAACTGGTCAGCTATTGGCAACAAGTGGCGAGCCAGCAGCTGGTCACCCAGGACATCCAGATCACCCGGCAGGATTCGGCGGTGTATCGGTTCCCGCTGGAACTGGCGGCCCTCAAACCGCGGCTGCAACTGTTCGTCGATGCCCTGTTGCGCGCCAACCCTTACCAAAGTGCAGAACTACTGCGCGGCTTCTATTTCACCAGCGCACTGGACGCAGACCAGCCGGAACTGGGTGGACACGCACGGCAGGTGACAGAGCGCTTTTCGCTGGAAGGTGATCAGGAGATCGCCAACGGTCACGCGCAACCGCGCCCCTTGTTCATCAACAGTCTGTTCCGCAAAGTGATCATTCCCGACCAGCACCTGGTGGCGCAGTACACCACCAACCACCGCGAGCGTCGGCGTCGGGCGACCTGGATCGGCGGTGCCGCAGTAGTTGCGGTGCTGCTGTGCAGCCTGTTGGGCTGGTCGTATGTGAACAACAGGAGCACCTTGCAGAGTCTCTCGGCAGAACTGACTCAGGCTGGCGTCGACGACCGTTCAGTACCCGCTCAGTACACCGATTGGCAAACCCTCGATCGCCTGCGCTTCTGGACTGCGCACTACTACGCGCAACACCACGACGAAGGCGTGCCGCTGCGCATGCGTCTGGGGCTCTATCAAGGCCACAAGGTAGAACCACTGGTGCGCAGCCGCTATTTCGACCGCCTGGAAAGCGTGATGCTCAAGCCCACGGCCGACAACCTGACCCGCTCGCTGTACTTGCTGACCACCCTCAAGGTCTATCAGCGCAACGCCAAAGAGTTGATGCCCGTGACCGGCGTGGACAGCGTCGAACCCAAGGCGCTGCCCAATGACAACCGGGCGCAGTCCATCGCAGGTTTTGGCAAGGCGACGCTGGACACCTACGTCATGTTGTCCCGTGCACAACGTGAAAAGGCCGACCCTGGGTTCCTGAAAGCGAAAATCCCGGATTACTGGTACCCGGCGATTGCTCGCCAGGTCGGCAACGCCAGTGTCGCCGCCTCGGACTATGAATTCGCCAGCCGCCAGATCAATTTCTACAGCGACCAGATTCACGAGCCGGACGTGCCACGGATCCTCGACAACGCGTTCCTGATCTCCAGCTCGCGCAACTACATCAACAGCCTGCTGACCCAGTCGTTGCGCTCGATCGAAACCATCACGCTGGAGTCGGACACCCTGTTCGCTTTCGCCCGTGCCGACTTCCAGAGCCTGAAGACTGAAGGCCAAAGCCAGCTCAGCGCGATCGCCGGCAAGCTGCTCAGTACGCCCAACATCGGAAAAATCATCATCGCCGGGCACGCCGATCAACTCGGCGATCCCCAGGGCAACCTGCAGGTTTCCAAACAGCGGGCTCAAACCATCAAGACCTACCTGGTGGGCAAAGGCGTACCCGGCGAGCTGGTCGAAGCCGTCGGCGAAGGCAGCAACAAGCCCTTGGTCAAGTGCGATATGCAGCAGCCAAGGGTCCAGTTGATCCGCTGCCTTGAGCCTAACCGGCGGGTAGAAATCGAAGTGCGGGCACTCAACTGAGCATGCGCGCCTTGTGAAGAAATACCGGCATCCGGGTCATCTCGACGAGAGGCCCGGGCCGGCATAAGACACCTCTGTTGATTGTTTCAAAGAGGTTAAAACGAAGGGCTGCGACCTGTTTGCAGGTGACATCCCTTTAAATGAAGGTAAGGAGAAAATAGAAATGGCATTTGACGCATACATCCAGATCGAAGGTATTCCAGGCGAAGTGCTGGACGACAAACACAAGGATTGGATCGAAGTGCTGGGCTACGAGTACGGCGCCACCCAAGCGACCTCCGCGACGGCCAGCTCGTCGGGCGGTGCTTCGTCGGAGCGTGTAGCGTTGAGCGACTTCAAAATCCGCAAAGCCGTGGACAAGGCTTCTGCCAAGCTGTTCGAACACTGCTGCAATGGCAAGCACATTGGCAAGATCCAGCTGAACGTGAACCGCGCTGGTGGCGACAAGGTGACCTACCTGACCATCAACCTGGAAGAAGTCGTGGTGTCGTCCGTGAAAGCGGTCGCTGGCGGCAACCAGAACGGCGAAGACAAAGCGGTTGGCGATCTGCCGATCGAAGAAATCAGCTTCAACTTCGCTCGTATCAAGACCACCTACACCCAGCAAAGCCGTGCGGATGGCCAGGGCGGCGGTAACGTCACCGGTGGCTGGGATCGCACCGCGAACAAGGTTTTCGCATAACACCGTAGTAATGACGGGCCGCGCACGCGGCTCGTTTTCGGCACCGTGCCTGCCCGGCGGGCGCGGTGTTCTTTTAGTCTGATCAGAGTTTCCCATGTCTGAATTTCTCAACGACCTTTCGCTGGCCGAACTGACCGCGCCCATCAATGAGGGGAGCGGCGAAGACCTGAGCTTTTCCACCTTGTTCGATCAGGTGAAAGAAGCACGGCGAGCAGACCCCGATTACCTGACCCAGGGTGACTGGCAAACCGATCTGAAGTCATCCGACTGGGATCTGACCCTCACCCTGGCTGCCCAAGGCCTGGCTCGACAGAGCAAGGACCTGATGCTCGTCGCCTGGCTCAGCGAAGCCCTGGCGCACAAATACCATTTCACCGGTATCACCTTCGGCCTGACCCTGGCCGAACGCCTACTGGACAATTTCTGGACCGGCCTCTTCCCTTCCCTCGAGGATGGGGTCGATGAACGCGCTGCCCGCCTGGCGTGGATGAAGACGTCGCTGGCGGATGTGGTGGGCGGACTGCCCATCACCCAGGGCCAACAGTACGGCCTGCTGCGTTATGACGAATCCCGGCACGTCGAAAACCTTGGCTTGCAGAACCCCCAGGCCATGCGCGCGGCCCTCGACGAAGGCAAGATCAACGCCGAGGCGTTCCAGCGTTCGGTGGTGCTGACCGACTCCGATCACCTGCGCCAGAAAGCCAGCGAAATCGCCGCCAGCCTGAACGCCTGCCAACAATTGCAGAGCACTGCCGACAGGCTGTTCGGCCACGACGCGCCGAGTTTTGCCGGGCTCCATGACGTGTTGTCCCGCGCCGGGCAACTGGCCGAGAAACTGCTCAAGGATCGTGGCATCGAACTGAACTCGGCCCCTGTCGCTCCCACCCCGACCGTCTCCGAAAACGCTGGCGCACAACCTGCAGGTGCCGCAATGACCCAGACCCAGCAAGACATCCCAGCTGCGCCGCTGCGCACCACGCCGCAGACCCGCGACGAGGCATTCACCCTGCTCGCGGGTATCGCGCAGTTCTTCAAGCAGACCGAACCCCAGAGCCCCGTCCCCTACCTGATCGAACGGGCGATCAAATGGGGCAACATGCCGCTCGAGGGTTGGCTGAATGATGTGATCAAGGACAGCAATGTGGTGGACAACATCCGTGATGTTCTGGGGACCAAGGAAGCGAAGTCTTGATGGACAACCGGTAGCAAACCCGACGCACCGCTTGACCCCGCTTCACCGCTGACCCCCTTCCTTACCCTTCTCTCCTCTCCCATGCCGGGCCTGTGCCCGGCGTAAACCCGTGCCTGCCGTTTGTCCGCTGCTGCCCGTGGCGCACATTTTTGCGTGCCATCCAGCCAGAAACTCCGTTCGGGGACTTGTGCTTCCGGTATTATGGTATACCATCAGACGCACAGACACCCAAACCTCTACGGAGCAGCTCATGAGTTTCGAAATCCGCAAGATCGTCAGCTATGTCGAAGAAACCTTTATTGAAGGCGGCAAAGCCGCCGATAAGCCCGTGACCATGGTCGGTCTGGCCGTGGTGATGAAGAACCCCTGGCTGGGCAACGGTTTCGTCGAAGACCTGAAACCACAGATCCGCGCCAACTGCTCCGACCTCGGCGCACTGATGGTTGAACGCCTGGTGGGCATCATTGGCGGTGCCGAGAAAATCGAGGCTTACGGCAAGGCTGCGGTGGTCGGTGCCGATGGCGAAATCGAACACGCCTCGGCGGTGATCCACACCCTGCGCTTCGGCAACCATTACCGCGAAGCGGTCAAGGCCAAGAGCTACCTGAGCTTCACCAACAAGCGCGGCGGCCCGGGCACCTCGATCCAGATCCCGATGATGCACAAGGACGACGAAGGCCTGCGTTCGCACTACATCACCCTGGAAATGAAGATCGAAGACGCCCCCCGTGCCGACGAGATCGTCGTGGTCCTGGGTTGCGCCGACGGCGGCCGCCTGCACCCGCGCATCGGCAACCGCTACATCGATCTGGAAGAACTGGCTGCCGAAAAAGCCCAGTAACCGGCCAGCAGAACGACAACAAGAAGGCATTGCAGGAGCGCTCCATGATTCGGCTCACCGCTGAACTCACCCCGGCTGGCACCAGTTACCTGGCGACCGGCCAAGGCCAGCCCGTGGTCTTGATCCACGGCGTGGGCCTGAACAAAGAAATGTGGGGCGGCCAGATCGTTGGCCTGGCCACGAAGTACCGCGTCATCGCCTACGACATGCTCGGTCATGGCGCCAGCCCGCGCCCGGAAAGCGGCACGCCGCTGCTCGGCTATGCCGACCAGTTGCTGGAGCTGCTCGACCACCTGCAATTGCCCAAGGCAACGGTGATCGGTTTTTCCATGGGCGGGCTGGTGGCGCGGGCCTTTGCCCTGCATTACCCGCAACGCCTGGAGGGCCTGGTGGTGCTTAACAGTGTGTTCAACCGCAGCGCCGAACAGCGCGCCGGGGTCATCGCCCGCACCAGTCAGGCCGCCGAACACGGGCCGGACGCCAATGCCGAAGCGGCGCTGTCGCGCTGGTTCAGCCGTGAATACCAGGCCGCCAACCCGGCGCAGATCGCCGCGATTCGCCAGACCCTGGCCGGCAATGACCCGCAGGGTTACCTGACCACTTACGAACTGTTCGCCACCCAGGACATGTACCGCGCCGACGACCTGGCCAGCATCCAGGTGCCGACGCTGATCGCCACCGGCGAGCTGGACCCCGGCTCGACCCCGGAAATGGCCCGGCAACTGGCCGAACGCATTCCCGGCGCGACCGTTGCCGTACTCGCCGAGCAACGGCATATGATGCCCGTAGAGTCGCCGCGCCTGGTCAACCAGCTGTTGCTGGAGTTTCTGCAGACCGCGCATTCAAAACAAAACCAGATCAAGGGGATCGTTGCATGACACTCGCACGCTTCCAGATGTGCATCGGCGGTGAATGGGTCGATGCCCTGTCCGGCAAGACCTTCGAAAGCCTCAACCCGGCGCTGGCCGAGCCTTGGGCGGAACTGCCCGATGCCGACGAAGCCGATGTCGAGCGCGCCGTACAAGCCGCGCAAACCGCTTTCGACAGCCCGGCCTGGCGCGGTTTGACCGCCACCGCTCGCGGCAAATTGCTGCGACGCCTGGGCGACCTGATCGCCGAGAACAAAGAACAACTGGCGCAGCTGGAAAGCCGCGACAACGGCAAGCTGATCCGCGAAACCCGTGGCCAGGTCGGTTATCTGCCGGAGTTCTTCCACTACACCGCAGGCCTGGCGGACAAGCTCGAAGGCGGCACCCTGCCGCTGGACAAGCCGGACCTGTTTGCCTACACAGTGCACGAAGCCATGGGTGTGGTTGCCGCGATCATTCCGTGGAACAGCCCGCTGTACCTGACCGCGATCAAACTTGCGCCGGCCCTCGCCGCGGGCAACACCATCGTGATCAAGCCGTCGGAACACGCCTCGGCGACCATCCTCGAACTGGCACGCCTGGCGCTGGAAGCCGGGATTCCGCCAGGGGTGGTCAACGTCGTCACCGGTTACGGCCCGAGCACCGGCGCCGCCCTCACCCGCCATCCGCTGATCCGCAAGATCGCCTTCACCGGCGGCGCGGCCACGGCGCGGCATGTGGTGCGCAGCAGCGCGGAGAACTTCGCCAAGCTGTCGCTGGAACTGGGGGGCAAATCGCCGAACATCATCTTCGCCGACGCCGACCTCGACAGCGCGATCAACGGCGCCATCGCCGGGATCTACGCCGCCTCCGGGCAGAGCTGCGTCTCCGGTTCGCGTCTGCTGGTGCAAGATGAAATCTACGACGAGTTCGTCGCTCGCCTGGTGGAACGCGCCCAGCGCATCCGCATCGGCAACCCCCAGGACGACAGCAGCGAAATGGGCCCGATGGCCACCGCGCAGCAACTGGCCGTGGTCGAAGGCCTGGTGGCCGATGCCATCGCCGAAGGTGCGCGCCTGCGTCTGGGCGGCAAACGTCCGGAGAATCTGGGCGACGGCTGGTTCTACGAACCGACGCTGTTCGAGTGCGACCGCAACTCGATGAAGATCATGCAGGAAGAAGTCTTTGGTCCGGTGGCGTCGGTCATCCGTTTCAAGGACGAAGCCGAAGCCCTGGCAATTGCCAACGACTCGCAGTTCGGCCTAGCCGCCGGCATCTGGACCCGCGACCTGGGCCGTGCCCATCGCCTGGCCCGGGACGTGCGTTCGGGGATCATCTGGGTCAACACCTACCGCGCCGTCTCGGCCATGGCGCCGATCGGCGGCTTCAAGAACAGCGGCTACGGACGCGAAAGCGGCATCGATTCGGTGCTGGCCTACACCGAGCTGAAAACGGTGTGGATCAACCTGTCCCAGGCACCGATGCCTGATCCCTTCGTGATGCGCTAGGAGTCCTGAGAAATGATCGAACCCGGCATTTACAAAGACGTGATGAGCTCGTTCCCGTCCGGGGTCACGGTGGTCACCACCCTGGGTCCCGACGGCGGCATCGTCGGCATCACCGCCAGCGCCTTTAGTGCGTTGTCGATTGATCCGGCACTGGTGCTGTTCTGCCCCAACTACGGCTCCGACACCTACCCGGTGCTGCGCGACAGCAAGCAGTTCGCGATTCATTTGCTGTCCGCCGAGCAGACCGCCGAGGCCTATGCCTTCGCCGGTAAAGGCAAGGACAAGGCCAAAGGCATCGAGTGGCACTTGAGCGATCTGGGTAACCCGATTCTTGGCAAGGCCACGGCGATCATCGAGTGCGAACTGTGGCGCGAATACGACGGCGGTGATCACGCGATCATCGTCGGCGCGGTGAAGAACCTGATCCTGCCCGCGCAACCGGTCACGCCGATGATCTACCACAAAGGCAAGCTGGGCCCGTTGCCCACCTTGGCCTGATGAATCTACACAATCCCCCTGTGGGAGCCAATCCCCTGTGGGAGCGAGCTTGCTCGCGATAGCGGTGTTTCAGTCGACATACATGTTGAATGTCAGTCCGTCATCGCGAGCAAGCTCGCTCCCACAGGTTACTGCACCAGACAGATAAGTCTTCATTCTTTCCAGGAGCCGGCATGAGCCCAGCAGCCTCGCAACTGTTCCGCCAACAGGCCTACATCAATGGCCAGTGGCTGGACGCGCCGAATGGCGCCTGTCAGGACATCTTCAACCCGGCCACCGGTGAACTCATCGGCCGGGTGCCGAACCTTGGCGCCGAGCACGCGCGCCTGGCCATCGACGCCGCCTACAAGGCCTGGTCGGCCTGGCGCGCACTGACCGCCAAGGAGCGCAGCAACACGCTCAAGCGCTGGCATGCCTTGATGCTGGAAAACGCCGACGCCCTGGCTGAAATCCTCACCCTCGAACAAGGCAAGCCACTGGCCGAAGCCAAGGGTGAAATCCTCTACGCCGCGAGCTTCATCGAGTGGTTCGCCGAAGAGGCCAAGCGCATCTACGGCGACACCATTCCCAGCCATAAGGGCGATGCGCGCATCGTGGTCAGCAAGGAGCCGATTGGCGTTGTCGCGGCCATCACGCCATGGAACTTCCCGGCGGCGATGATCACCCGCAAGGCTGGCCCGGCACTGGCGGCCGGTTGCCCGTGCATTGTCAAGCCTGCGCCGGAAACGCCATTCTCCGCGCTGGCCATGGCCGCATTGGCGGAGCAGGCCGGGATTCCCGCGGGCATTTTCAACGTGATTACCGGCGACGCCATCGCCATCGGTGGCGAGCTGACTTCAAGCCCTCTCGTGCGCAAACTGTCGTTCACCGGCTCCACCGCCATCGGCAAGCTGCTGATGGCCCAGTGCGCGCCGACCCTGAAAAAAGTCTCGCTGGAACTGGGCGGCAACGCGCCGTTCATTGTCTTCGATGACGCCGATCTGGAGCGGGCCGTTGACGGCGCGCTGATCGCCAAATTCCGCAACGCCGGGCAGACCTGCGTCTGCGTCAACCGTTTCCTGGTGCAAGACGGCATCCACGACGCCTTTGTCGCGCGCCTGGCCGAGCGGGTTTCGCAATTCAAGGTCGGCAGCGGTTTCGATGATGGCGTCACCCAAGGGCCGCTGATCAACGAGCGTGCCGTGGCCAAGGTGGAAGACCATGTGCAAGACGCCCTGGCAAACGGCGCACAATTGCTGTGCGGCGGCGAACGTCATGCGTTAGGCAATGGGTTCTTCCAGCCAACCGTGTTGGCAGGCGTTACCCCGCAAATGAAAGTCGCCCAGGAAGAAACTTTCGGCCCACTGGCAGCGGTGTTCCGTTTCGACACCGAGGCCCAGGCCGTCGCGATGGCCAACGACACCGAGTTCGGCCTGGCCGCCTACTGCTACACCCGCGACCTGGGCCGCGCCTGGCGCATGAGCGAGGCGCTGGAGTACGGCATGGTCGGGATCAACGAAGGGCTGATTTCCACCGAAGTCGCGCCATTTGGCGGCATCAAGTCCTCGGGCCTGGGCCGCGAAGGGTCGAAATACGGCATCGAGGATTACCTGGAACTCAAATACACCTTGATGGGCGGCCTTTGAGCCCACGGGAGCTACGCAAATGAACAACGAAAAATACGAAAAAGGCCTGAAGATCCGCACCCAGGTGCTGGGCGAGGCCTACGTCAACCGCTCCATCGAAAACGCCGACGACTTCACCCGACCGTTGCAGGAAATGGTCACCGAATATTGTTGGGGGCATGTCTGGGGCCGTGAGGGTTTGTCGCTCAAGGAGCGCAGCATGATCAACCTGGCGATGATCTCGGCCCTCAACCGACCCCATGAACTCAAGCTGCATGTGCGCGGCGCCTTGCGTAACGGCCTGAGTCGTGAGCAAATACGCGAAATACTGCTTCAGGTCGGCATTTACTGCGGTGTCCCCGCTGCCGTAGACAGTTTCCGGCTCGCCCGTGAAGCCTTCGCCGAAGCCGATGCCGAGGCCTCCAGTTAACCCTTGGCTGTTTGATCTGACCGGGCACCCAGATTCCCGTAATCGAAGTGTTCTTTTTGCATGGACAGCCACAATCAGAGCGGACCCCATGAAACGCCTGCCACTCGACGACAGCTTCAAGGTCAATCGCAACCCCGTTACCCTGCGCGAAATCGTGCTGGATAAACTGCGAAGCGCCATCATGAACTTCCAGCTCCTGCCGGGAGACCGTCTGGTCGAACGCGATCTGTGCGATCGCCTGGGCGTCAGCCGTACTTCCGTGCGCGAAGCCTTGCGTCACCTTGAATCCGAAGGCCTGGTGGAATTCGCCGACGCCAAGGGCCCGCGTGTCGCGATCATCACCCTGGCCGATGCCGTGGACATCTACGAGCTGCGCTGCGTACTCGAAGGGCTGATCGTGCAACTGTTCACCCTGCGGGCCAAGGCCAAGGACATCAAGGCCCTGGAAAAAGCCCTCGAAGAAAACCGCAAGGCGCTGAAAGACGGCGAGCTGCAACAGGTCATCGACTCGGTGCAGGGTTTCTACGACGTGCTGCTCGAAGGCTCGGGCAACCATGTCGCGGCCACTCAGCTGCGCCAGTTGCAGGCTCGCATCAGCTACCTGCGCGCGACCTCGGTGTCCCAGGAAAACCGTCGCGGCGCCAGCAACCAGGAAATGGAACGCATGGTCGAGGCGATCAAGGGCGGTGACCCGCTGGCCGCCCACCAGGCTTGCGTCGACCACGTGCGTGCGGCCGCGGCCGTGGCCCTGGACTACCTCAAGCGCAAGCAGGAAGAAACCGGCGACATCCCGGCGATCACCCAGCCCATCGCGCTGAAAGAACCGCGCATAGGTCGCTGAAATGTTCAGCCCGAGCTTTTGCCCCAAGTGCGGCAGCGCAGACCTTAGGTCACAGTTGCCGCCGGGCGATACGCACGAGCGCCTGATGTGCCGCGGCTGCGGCTACATCCATTACATCAATCCGAAAATCATCGCCGGCTGCATCATCGAGCAGGACGGCAAGTACCTGTTGTGCCAGCGCGCCATCCCGCCACGCCCGGGCACCTGGACCCTGCCGGCGGGCTTCATGGAAAGCGGCGAGACCACCGAGCAGGCGGCCTTGCGCGAGGTCTGGGAAGAAAGCGGCGTGCGCGCGGAAATCGTCTCGCCCTATTCGATTTTCAGCGTGCCGCAGATCAGCGAGGTGTACATCATCTTCCGCGCCATCGCGCTGGAGATTACCGGGCAGTACGGCCCGGAAACCCTCGACTACCAATTCTTCGCGCCTGAGGACATTCCTTGGGACAGCATCTACTACCCGGCGATCCGGCAGATCCTTGAGCGCTATATCGAGGAGCGTCAGGCTGGGGTGTATGGCATTTACATGGGCAATGACGACAGCGGGAAGATTCACTTTATTCGCTGATGCTGCGGGTTTTGACCGTGTACATATCCGTTTCTTTGGTAACGGCCGCTTAGGGTTCCGCCCTTATGGCGGGTCACTTTGAAAAGCGCAAAGTAACCAAACGCTCTTGCCCCTGACATTCGGTGCCTCGCCGTGGCTCGGCATGCCCTCGCTCCGGTCCTGCTCCGTGGGCCCGCCGCCATCCATGCCGGGTTGCCCACTGCGCAGAACCTGCGCTCGGCCTCACGAGGGGGCGTACACCGCAACAGCGCCCGAGGCGGCCTGCCGGCCGGCCTGTTTGTTGGGGTCGTTCGTCTGTGAGGTATCTGGTCGGCTGGCAGGCCGCTCTCGCGAGCAAGCTCGCTCCCACAGGTACTCAGTACATCTGCAAGATTTCGGTCGGCTGGCAGGCCGCCATCGCGAGCAAGCTCGCTCCCACAGAAGAGCAAAGGCAGGTCGGCGTACACCCTCGCTCCTCACCACTCATCAGGCCGAGCGTTAGCTCGCCTGCAGCTCTTGATCTTGATCCACCCGCCCCCTCGGAAGGCTGAGCGGAGGTGTTCATCCGGGGATTGGCGCGCAGCGCCGTTCGACGCAGTCGAACCCATTGCATGTAGGTCGAAGCGAAGCCGACCGGAGGGCAATGCCCCCGGATGAATACCGCAGCGAAGGAACGCCGAGCCTAAGCGAGGGGCCGTACGTAAGGGGCGAGACCTTTTGGTTCCTTTTGGGGCGTTTGCCAAAAGGGACTCGCCGTAAGGGCGAAACCATAAGCCGCCGTTACCGCAGCAACGGATATGTACTCAACCAAAACTACAAACCAAGACGAAACTGCTTAGGCGTAATCCCGAATTGCTTACGAAACGCCCGAATAAAATTACTCGGCTGCCGATACCCCAACCGCTCGGCAATCCGCTCGATCGGCTGATCACCCGCCGTCAACCAGTGCCGCGCCAACTCCAGGCTGTCACTGCGGGTATGCTGCGCCGCCGCAGTCTGCCAGTGCCGCAACATGCTCTGATGCAAAAACCCGTTGGCCCCGAGCAAAGGCTCATCGAGACTGCCCGCCGACAAGATAAGGCAAGGATGCCCACCGGTTTGCACCTCGATACCAACACTGCGCAACCACTGCCCGGCAGCCTGTTGCGGCGTCAGGTGGACCGCGACGAACACCTCGGCCGGCGCTCGCCCCAAACGTCGGGCGATATTGCGCACCAACGTCAGGGTCGCCGCATCGAGGCCGAAAAAATGCGGCTGCCGGTCAACACTGCGCAAGTGCAAGCGGGCCTGTCCGTCACCCTCCTCCAGTTCCGCCACCACGTAGTTGGTCACCCGTGGCAGGAAATCAGTGAAACACGCAAGGCTCGCCCGCAGGGTCGCGGCGGAGTCCAGCAGAATGTTCAACCCTCGCAGCGTAGTGGTCGCCATGCCATTGACCAGATCGCAGCCAAACGACACCCCCGCGCCCGCACGTTCGCATTCACTCCACAGGCGTTCGACCAGGTGCGCGGGCACATGCAGGTCCTGCCCTTCGAGCAACGACAGGCAGATGCCGGCCCGTTGCAGCAGTTGGTCCTGGCACAGTCCGGACTGCCGGGCATGGCTGAGAATGGTGCGGGTGAAGGCGCTGGAAATGAACGGCTGGCTGGTCATGGCAAGTTACGGCGAGAAGACAGGCGTGTACTTATGCCAGCCTCTGTGCTATCGATCCAATGCATTAAAAGTATCCGCCGAATGCAGGAGACGCATGATGGACCTACGACAACTCCGCCACCTTGTCGCCCTGGCCGATTACCGCAACTTCGGCCGTGCCGCCGAGGCGATCAACCTCAGTCAACCGGCCTTCAGTCGCAGCATCCAGACCCTGGAGCGCGACCTCGACTGCGCGCTGGTAGAACGCAGCAGCCGCGAATTCCGCCTGACTGGCCAGGGTGAACTGGTGCTGCAACATGCCCGGCGCCTGCTCGCCGGCAGCCAGGCCCTGCACAACGAACTGATGCAATACAACGGCCTGACCGGTGGCGAGTTGCACTTCGGTTGCGGCCCGTACCCGGCCCAGGTGCTGGTGCCCGAGGCGCTGGCCGAATTCATCCAGGCCCACCCGGCGATCCGCATCAGTTTCCACCAGGGCGACTGGGAGCAACTGGCGGTCTGGCTTCGCGAACAGCAGATCGAATTCCTCGTGGCCGACGCGCGGTACTTCACCGGTGACCCGCAATACCAGGTGCAACTGCTGCGCCCTCGACGTGGGCGGTTCTTTTGCCGTGTCGGTCATCCCTTGGTGCAGCAGCAGAACCTGTCCCTGCGCGCCCTGCTCGACTACGCGGTGGTCGGCACGCGAATACCGCCGATGATCCGCAAGATCCTCGCCGACGTGCAGGGCGAGGCGGACTTCAACCCGAGCGTGGAATGCGCGCAATTCGATGCCATCCGCCGCGTGGTGATGCGTTCCGACGCGGTGGGCATCGCCACCGTGGAGGCCTTGGCCGAACTGGTCGACCAGGGCCTGATCCGCCTGCTGGAGTTTGCCGACGTGCCCAAGGAAGACCCCGGTCTGCAATTGCACTACGGCATCGTCAGCCGCGCCGGCCATTCCCTGACACCGGCCGCGCTGGCGATGGTCGATGCGGTACTGTCGGTTGACCGGCGCTTGCTGGCGTCGAATTAGTCGAGCAACCACCGCTCCCACAGGGTTTGGCGTTGCTGCCTCCACATCACGCACGCCGCGCCAGCGCCTGCAACGCCCGGGGCTCACCGAGGGCGCGCAGCAGGCAGTGCATCGCCTCCTCGCGGCTGCGCTCGAAGCGATAGCGCGACTCGATGTACAGCGCCAGTTTCAACTCCACCGGTTCGTCCAGGGGCAGCGGCACGTGTTGCAAGCCCAGCACGTTGGCGACCCGGCTTGGCAGGCTGATGCCGAACGGCTGGCGGTCGGCGATCAGCTTTGCCGCCAGGGTGCTTTGGGTGCTCATCGCCACATTCCGGCGCAGGCCTTTCAAGCCAAGCTGCAAGTCCACCGGACTGAGTCCGTCGCGGCGGCTCGACACCTGGATCTGCGGCTGTTCCAGATATTCCTGCAGGGTGCGCGGCGGTTCCTTGAGCGCAGCGCCATAGGCGAACACATAATGGTCAGCGGGCAGTGCCTGTTTGTGTAGACCGGCAAGCCCGGCCAGCGGCTGGTCGAGGTCGATCAGGATATCCAGCTTGCCGCTGGCCAGGTCCTGCAAGGCGTCGCGGCGCCGGGGCTGGAAATAACGCACCTGCCAATCGGCGTGAGGCGACTCGAGCAAGGCATCGAGCAACACCGGTTGCAGGCAATCCAGACAACTGATGCGCAGCAGCGGATTGCTCTGCCGCGCGGCGGGAATCATGCGCAAGCCATCGCGCAATGACTCGAGCGCGGCACGCACATAGTCGGCCAGACGATGGGCGACCAGTGTCGGCGTCACCCCCAGGCGACTCTTGATGAACAGCGGATCGCCACACAATTCCCGCAGGCGACGCAACGCATTGCTCATGGCCGGTTGCGACAGGCACATCACCTCGGCCGCACGGGTGACGCTGCGCTGCTGGTAAATCGCATCGAAGGCGAGCAACAGGTTCAAATCGAGCTGGCGTAAATCAAGCATGGTCTTGCTCCGGCAAATCGCTTAACGTCGGGCAGCCTAACCAGTGTTCCGGAACAAGCTGTGAGCCCTACATGACAAAAAGCGATCAGCCACTGCACGATCAATCGATACCCAATGCGTTCTACGCGCCGACCCTGCTGCCGGCCATCGAAGAGTTGCTGGCCCGTGGCGTGGACCGGGAAAGCATCGAAGGCCTGTTTCGTCGCAGCCTGTTCGAGTTGCGCACGCCATTCATGCGCATTCCGCTGTTCATGTCGCGGCGCTTCTGGGCGTTTGCCCTGGAGCAGACCGGCGACCCGCTGATCGGCCTGGCGGCCGGTCGGCGTTTCGTTTCCACCGCCACCAATGGCCTGACGTACCTGTTCGACGTGGCCGCCTCACTGGACAGCGCCTGCCAGTATTTCGTGCGCTTCTTTCCGTTTTTCAACGGGCACTTCCAGGCGCGGATCGTGCGTGGCGACGACAGCGTCGAATTGCAACTGCTCGACCGCGGCAGCGTGAAAACCAGCGCGGCCACCACCGATTACATCCTCATCAGCCTGTGCAGCATGTTGCGGCGCAAATTCCTCGCCAGCGGCCTGGAGCGTGATCCGGTTCTGGGCGTCGGGCTGGCCGGTGCTTGCACGACAAGTGCGCAGGAACATCAACAAGCCTTTCGCGCACCGGTGCAATGGGGGCAGGCGCAGCACTCGATCCGCCTCGATCCACAGCTGTTCGTCATCCCGTTGACACCGGGCAATCATGACCTGGAACACACGCTGGTCGAGCTGCTTGAGCAGACCCGACGCAACAGTGAACCGACCTTGCTGGAGCAAGTCTGCGACCATTTGATCACCGACCTCGCCGAGGCCAACTGGCAGCAATTCTGTACCACCCAGCACTTGCTCGAGCGCACCGCCGCCCGACGCTTGAAGGCGTTGGGCTGGAGTTTTTCAGAGTTGCTCGACGAATACCGCCGCTACCGGGCCGAAGACTTTTTGCAGGGAACGGACCTGGAGCTGGTGGAGATTTCCGACCGCCTGGGCTACAGCGATGTGCAAAGCTTCAACCGTGCCTGCCTGCGGTGGCTGGGGTGCGCGCCGGGTGCCTGGCGAACCCGGCAAGGTCAATAGAACACCACCCTCGTGCGCCACGGGTGCCTTTGGTTTTTGCATCCCCCCATTTTGCCGAATGCAAGACCAATGTACGACACCGAACACCTGTGGGAGCGAGCTTGCTCGCGATGGGGCCCGCAGGACCCGCACACTATTGAGCCCAGGACATCAGCTCTTCACCACCACCCACGTAAAACACAACGGCAACTGCGCCACCTGCTGTTGATAGCGGTCATAGAGTTCTTCACGGTTGGAGTGTGGGTATTCCCTGAAGTGACGAATCTGCAGCCCTGCTGCAATGGCCGCGCTGAAGAGGTCGCCCAGGGTGTGGACGAACCAGTAGGACGGCGCGGCCGGCTGTTCGATCCTGCCTTCGTAGACGATCGGTTCGTGCTGCACGAACGGATCGCGACGGAAGTATGAGCTATCAGGGCGAAAGGGATCGGCTGCCTCGGGGTCGAACACTTCCAGGAACGGGTGGGTTTCGTACACCACCAGCGCGCCGCCTGGCTTGAGCGTACGCGCCACATGGCGGAAGAATTCGCCGATGTCCGGCATCCAGTTCAAGACCCCGATGGTGATCAGCGCCAGGTCAAAGCGCTCCTGCAATTGAGCAGGCAAGTGGTGAATGTCCGCTTCAATGAATTGCGGCGCATGGGGCGAGCGGGACGCCAGTTCCCGTGCCTGCCCGAGAAAGGCTTCTGACTGGTCGACGCCCACCACGCTGCGCGCGCCCAGGGCGAACAGCGACAGGCTTTCACGACCGTTGTTGCAGCCCAGTTGCACCACGTCCTTGCCGTCGACACCTGTCTGGGTCAGCAAAGCGGTCAGGGTGTCGTCCAGGCAGGAAAAATCCGCGTGTTCCACGCCCTTCAACAAGGCTTGCCATTCGCAGGAGTCTTTGTGGTGACGGGCGGAGTCATTCCAGGCCTCGCGGTTACTGGCGATGGCTTGTTCTTTTGTCGGCAGTTCCATTGCACGCTCCAGGGTCCGGGTCGTCGATTTGACCGGCCGAAGTCTAGATCAACCCCATCCTGGCAGGTGTTGCGAACTTGTAATCCGCGCAGCACCGACGGCTGTCCACGGCGGCAGCTATAGTTAATAACCTTGGGGGAGATGTGGTTAAACCGATTTAGCAGGTGTTGCCATGAAAAAGACCGACCTGACGCTGTTGCTTGCCCTCTGCCTTGGCGCGCCCGCTGTCGCCCACGCCGACGACTTGCCCACCACCAACTACAGCAGCGAATTCAACTATTACGGCGCCGACCAACCCTTCGCCCATCCCGTGCCACCGTCCATGAACATCGTGCCGCCGGGCTCGTACATCCCGACCGCGCCTGGGGAATTCATTCCGGTTTCCAGCGAGCACGTGTTTTCCGACTCACGCCTGCCGACAGTGGCCGACGCCACGGTCCGGGTGTTTATCCGCTCCTACGATCCGGAGCGAGGCGTGTATGTGAACCAGGAAGTCGAGAACCCCAGTTGCATGATGTCCTGCCTGAGGCAGGGCCCAGTGTTGCAGTGAGCACTAGGGGGCGTTCTCAATTGGTTTCCCCACCGCGTTGTCGCCTTGCCCTGCACAACAGCAGACCCGGCGCGGTAGGGAAACTAATTGAGAACACCCCCTACCACTGGCGCTTGTCCGGACGGGCGAGGCCGAGTTTTTCGATCCGGTAGCGCAACATGTCACGGCTCAGACCCAGCAGACGTGCCGATTTGGTGACGTTCCAGTCGGTCTTGTCGAGCATCTTGCGCACCATGTCGCGCTCCACTTCCGGCAGGTTCATGGAATCGCTGCCGTTGAAGGATGGACGCGGTTCGCTGAAATGTGGCGGCTCGTGATGAAACATCGGTGGCTCATCCATCAGGCTCAGGCAGACGTTCAACTGATGGGCGGCGATGGTGTCGCTTTGCGCCAGCAACACGGTTTGCTCCAGCATGTTGCGCAATTCGCGCACGTTGCCCGGCCAGCTGTAGCTGAGCAGCAAATCTTCGGCCTGGTCGCTGAAATGCAGGTTCGGCTTGCCGTAGCGCTTGCCATGTAGCGCCAGGAAGTGCCGGGCCAGCAGCAGGATATCGGCGCCACGGGCATACAGGCGCGGCACCTTGATGGAAATGATGCGCAGGCGGAAAAACAGGTCGCGACGGAATTTGCCTTGCTGGACCATCTGTTCAAGATTGCAGTTGGTGGCACTGATCACCCGCAGATCGACCTTGCGCTCCTTCACCGAACCGACCCGGCGAATGGTCCGGTCTTCCAGCAATTTCAGCAGTTTGGCTTGCAGCAGCAGGTCCATTTCACCGATTTCATCGAGGAACAGCGTGCCGCCATCGGCCGCTTCCACCAGCCCCATGCGACGATCCTTGGCGTCGGTGAAGGCGCCCTTCTCGTGGCCGAACAGTTCCGACTCCACCAGGTTGGACGGGATCGAAGCGCAGTTGAATTCAATGAACGGGCCTTTGGCGCGCGGGCCGTCGAAGTGCAAGGCCCGGGCCACCAGTTCCTTGCCAGTGCCCGTCTCGCCTTCTACCAGCACCGGCGGCAGGTCGCTGTTGGCCATGCGCCGCTCGGCGTCGAGCAACTGGGTGATGGTGCTCTTGAGGTACACCATCGGTGCCGACTCGCCAATCAGTGCCTGCACCCCCGACTTCTGGGCCTCGCGCTCCTGGTAAAACGACAGCGTGCGCTCCATGCGGTCGGTGGCCAGGGCCTTGTCCAGCAGCAGCTTGAGCTCTGGCAGGGCCACCGGTTTGGTGACGTAGTGAAAGGCGCCCTCTTTCATCGCCACCACGGCGTCTTCGACGTTGCCGTAGCCGGTCATCATGATCACTTTCAGATCCGGCGCGCTGATGCGCAGCTTCTGGATCAGGTCGTGACCACTCATGCCCGGCAACGAGTTGTCGGTCAGTACCACGTCGGGCGCGAAAGAACCCAATTGCTCCAGTGCATCTTCAGCCGAGTGGCAGACGGTCACCTCGAAGTCCTTGCGCTCCAGGTAAGTCTGAATATTCTCGGCGAGGATTTCGTCATCCTCGACCAGCAGAATGCTGTGCTCCATATTCCCCTCCCGTTGCCACTTTGAAGTTGAGACAAACGCGGGTTCCTTCCTGCTCCCGACTGGTCAGTTCAACCGAGCCGTCAAACCGTTCCATTATTCTTTTGACCAGGGCCAGGCCCACGCCCAACCCACCTTGCTTGGTGGTGAAAAACGGCTTGAAGACCATTTGTTGCTGTTGTTTGGACATGCCCTTGCCGGTGTCGGTCAGGGTCATGCTCAAGTCGCCGGGCACCGAGGAATCGATCTCGATCGTCAGCACGCCACCCTTGGGCATGGCTTCCAGTGCATTAGCAAACAGGCTATTGAGTATTTGCGTGAGCAGCACCTGTTGGCTGACGATCGGTGGCACGCTGACAGGGGAGAAACGCACTTCGACGTCCGAACGTTTGATCAAGGACTCAAAGGCACTCAGGGTGTCTTCGAGGGCCAGCACCAGGTCGACCGTTTCACAGTCGTCATTCATCGGCCGCAACGACACCAGCAATTCACGAACCCAACGCGACATGCGGTCGACCTGACTGATGATGTCGCCAATGTTTTTCTGTGCGGTCTGGCTGGCGATGTCCTGGGCCAGTTCGGCGCTGGAACGGATATTGGCCAGAGGGTTGCGCAAGCTGTGGGCCACCGCCGAGGACATCTCGCCAAGGGCGACAAAGGTCTCGTTGGCAATCAATTGTTTCTGCTGGCTCTGCAACAGCGTCGCCGCGCGTCGCACGATCCAGAACAGCCCCAGGTAAATGGCCGCCCCGCCGATCAGCGTGGCCAGCCAGATCGCCTTGAAGCCACGCTGGATGCGCTCCACCAGATCCAGTGGCTCCTTATAGATTTCCACCATGGCAACCACTTTGCTTCGGTCGGCGTTGAACATCGGAATGTAGTTCTCGACGAACAAATACTCCGGTTCGCGCAACAGGCGCTGCTCGGGGCGCTCCTCATCGATTTCGTGGTAGTTGGTGGACACCGGCGATTTCATTTCAAAGGATTCGTCCAGCTCAAAGTCGTCTTTGATGCGCACGCCGATCAACTCGGGGTTGGTCGACCAGACCACGGTGCGGTCCAGGGCGTACACCGTCGCCAGCAGGATGTCCGGCAGATGCTCCACATGGTCGAGAAACTCAACGCGCGCGGCGGCCCGGGATACGGGGTTGACGTCGGGGTAGGCATCGTCCATGCGCGGATCGAGCATTTCACCCATGGTCCGGCCCGGGGCAATGCCGGCGTGCCGGATTTCGGCCTCGCCAATGGACTGGATGAACTGCGCGGTCAGCATCGAATCACGCTCGATACTTTCATCGACCACAAAGCGCGTGGAGATGTAACCCAGCCCCAGCGCCACCACAGCGATGATCAGAAAGCTTGCCAGGGAGAACCAGCGCAGCAAGTTGAACTGCGGCCGCCAACCCTTGCGTTGTGCTACCGGGGCCTGCGGCGCAGCTACTTTTTGTTGTTCGAGTATCTGCATGGCGGTGTCCTGGGTGCTTGAAATCGAGCCTGTTCAGCCGCTTTCAGGATCAGTGTAGGTGGCATTGATAGCCATTGACTGGCCTGCGTAATTTTTTTGACACTATTGCACGCGGGGTGTCTCGGGTTGCGCGACTGAATGATGTTGTTCAGGCTCCTCGTCACCAATGGCCAATGGCGCCGCTGGCGGATGCTGACGGTCGGTTTCTTCCTGCAGGAAATCGATGATGGACTGGGCGGAATTCGCATCCAGGCGCAAGTTGGGCATCGAGATCCTGTTGTAGCGCTCGAACAGTTCCATCGCAATCGGGTCCTTTTCCGCGAGCATGCGGTCAGGTTCGCGGATCCAGCGCTTGAGCCAGGCCGGATCGCGCTGATAGGTCACGCCGATCAGGTCCGGGCCGATGCTGTGCAGGCCGATGCCCTGCCCGTCCAGCGGACCAAGGCTGTGGCAAGACGCGCAGCGGGTGCGAAACAGCTCTTCGCCATTGCTCGGCGGGCGGATTTCCGGTGCGTTGACGTAGCTTTCCTCCACACTGGGCTGTTTCCAATTATGCAGGGTATTGGCCAGTTGGTCGGCCAGAATCCACGGATTTTCGAACGGCGAGGCTTTCATCCAGCGGCCCGTTGCCTGGTTGCCGACGATCAGGCTCAGGTTGTGGTCCTTGTTGCGCCCGTTATCGACGCCTTCGATGAACAGCCCCAGTTTTTTGCGCAGGTCGGTGACGTCGGCGAATTCCCCGGTGAGGAATTTCCACCCGGGACCGACCTGGAAGCGTTGCGCATAGGCCTTGAGTACCTCGGGGGTATCACTCAAGGGGTCGATGCTGATGGAGTAGAAGAAGATGTCCTTGCCGACCCGATCCCCCAGCAGTTTCTGCACCTGGCGCAGGCGCGCGGTTTCCAGGGGGCAGGAGTCGCTGCACGAGGTGAAGATGAAGTTGATCACCACTACCTTGTCTTTGATCAAGTCATCGAAAAAACGCAGCTGCTGTCCGTCCTGGTCGGTCAGCAGGGTGTTGGGGAAATAGTCGCGACCCCACGGGGTGTCGGCTTCAACGACAGCGGATTCGACAGTGGATGCCGGAGCAGGTGCGGGCGTCGACGTCGGCTGGCTGGCGACCAGCAACTGGCTGGCCAGCAAACCGGTCACCAGCATCAGCACAAGGTGCATGCCCAAGGCTCGTGCGTGTGGTGAATGCATCTCTTTTTTTTCCATCACCAGCCGCCTCGATGTGGTGAAGGGGGTAATGGTGGTTTTGCAAGGACCTCGCCAATCATGTGTTTTTCTATAAAAAAGTACTAACACTCGACAAAACAATGATTTATCGAAATCAATGGGCGATGACCGGGGAAATGACCGGGGATTGATCCCCGATATTGGGGGTAGTTCATCCCCGTTTTCAGGGGGCCAGAACAAACGACAGGCGCACAGTGGTGCCCTCGCCTTCACTGCTGTCGAGTGTCACCGCACCACCAAATCGCTCCATGATCCGCTTGACCAGCACCAGCCCGACTCCCAGCCCGCCCTGCTTGGTGGTGAAGAACGGCCGGAAGGCCATGGTGCGCTGTTCTTCACTCATGCCTTTGCCGGTATCGCTCACCCTCACGCTGACGCGCTGGGCATCGCGCGGTTCGATCCGGATGGTCAGCGTGCCGCCGCCGTCCATGGCTTCCACCGCATTGGACAGCAGGCTGTTGAGGATCTGGGTCAGTTGCACATGCTGGCTCAGCACCATGGGCGTCTGGTCCGGTTCGAACACCACGTTGACCTTGGCCTTGCCGATCTGGTGCTCGTAAGCCATCAGGCTGTCATGCAGGGCCGCCACCAGGTTCACCGGTTCCGCCTCGTCATTGAGCGGTCGCAGGGACTGGAGCAACTCCCGTACCCATGTCGACATGCGATCGACCTGACCAATGATGTCGTTGATGTTCCCGTGTGCCGGACCGCTGTCGAACTCTATCGCCAGCTCGGCGCTGGACCGGATGTTCGCCAACGGATTGCGCAGACTGTGGGCGACCGCCGAGGACACCTCCCCCAGCGCCACAAAGGTTTCGTTGGTGATCAATTGCTTCTGCTGCGTCGCCAGCAGGATCGCCGCCCGCCGCACGATCCAGTACAGCCCCAGGTAAATCAGACCGCCGCCCAGGGCGGTCGCCAGCCAGATCAGCACCAGGCCGCGCTCCATGCGGTTGATCAGGTCCTGCGGTTCCTTGTAGATCTCGACCATCGCCGTGACGGTGCTGCCATCGGCGTCGAACAGGGGAATGTAGTTTTCGATGAAGGTGTATTTGGGTGGTTCCAGGAACTTTTGCTCCATGCGGGATTTGTCCACATCGTGGTAACTGGTCGACACGGAAATTTTCGAATTGAATGCCCGGTCGAGGTCTTCATCGCCATGGATCGTGGTGCCCATCAAGGCCGGGTTGGTCGACCAGATCACCATGCGGTCGGGGGCATAGATATTGGCCAGGATCACGTCCGGCAAATTTTCGATATGGTCGAGGAAATCATCACGGGCACTGGCACGGGACAGCGGGTCGACGTCAGGAAAGTCCTTGTCTTTTCGTGGGTCGAGCAACTCGCCCATGGTCCGGACTTTGGGAATCGACACATGGCGCACCTCGGTCGAGGCAATCGCCTGTATGAATTGTGAGGTCAATAGCGCATCGCGCTGCACGCTTTCGGTAATCACGAACCGCGAGGACACCGCCCCCAGCGCCACCGCCACCGTGCCGATCACCACCATGCTGATCAGTGAAAACCAGCGCAGCAGATCGAACGGCTCCTTGCGCGTGTTCAAGCGAACTTCGCTTTCGGTCGCAAGTACTTTGGCGATTGTGTTCATGGACACGGTTCCCGGAAACCCCCTATAGGTTTATAGCCCAGCCATGGCCGTTTGCCCGAACCCGGGGACTGCGATACCACCCCCGCCCAGCGGCTCCGTCCCCCCCAAAGTAGGGGACAACTGCCCGCGCCATAACTTCCCGGTCTGCCGCCAGCGACTGCGCCAACGCCTTTACTGCGGGCGTCTCACGGGCGTTTTCGCCGATTGGTATGGAAGTTGCCAAACATCCTGCCAACTGGCCCACCCCAAGGGGCAGGTACTTCGATAGAGGGAATACTCATGCACCCGTTACTGTGCAAAACCGCGTGCGCCCTGGTTGTGACCGCTCTAGCCCAAGGCATGGCCCAGGCAGCGCTGTTTGCCGTAGACCCCGGACCCTACCTGCCAGCCAATGGCAATTTCGCCGCCTGGTATCAAGACAGCCACGGCCGAACCCTAGACCTGTGTTTATCAAAGGCTGTCAGTTCCAGGGTTGCAAGCGCGCCGGGCGCCCCGACTTACATGTGCTCGCTGATCCCTAATCCCGGCATTTTCGATGACACCCAACCGTTGGTCTTCCCGACCAATTTCCCCGACGAAGCGTTCTGGGCTACAGGCGAAACCTCCGTCGTCGATGCCGCCCGAGGCATCGACCTGACCTATGTCTCGGCGCTCGAAGCAGCCTTCAGTGGTGGGGATCCACTGGAGGGCGACCAGATCAGCTTCGCCCGTATCCGTATTCGCATCGACGTGGCCACCGCCGGCACTTACGTCATCACCCACCCCTACGGCGTCGAGGTGTTCAACGTCGATACCCCCGGCCGGCGGGCGATCAACATGACCCGGGACATCGGCATCGGTGCGCCAAAAACCTACAACGGCGCGCTCAAGGGCGACGTCGGGCCGTTCCTGCGCAGCGTCAATGGACCCTACACCGAGACCAACCCGACCACTGGCCAGGCTGAACAATTCGTCGGCGATCCGAACCTCACCGAAGCCGTCACCGGCAGCCCGTTCAACACCAACTACGTGCGCATCGAAGGCCCCAATGGCCTGGACTTGCGCACCAACCTCTTCGCCGTATCCGGCAAGTTGTCGAAGGTAGTCCGGCCGACTCCGGTGATCGCCGAGCGCAGCACTTACTCTCGACAGGCCGGCACCAGCGCCCCGGTGGCCCAGCAGGACGTGTTCGTGATGGCCCCGCCGCCACCGGCCACCGTGACCCTGGACAGCAACAACCCGGTGCTGAACTTCACCGAAGCGAACACCACCGGCCACTGGTATGCGCAGTCGCCGAACAATCCGACGCTGCCGAGCTCCTTGCAGGTGACCGCCGACAACCACCTGGCCATCGCCAGCAGCACGCCGACCATCTTGCCCATGCCGCTGACCGACCTGGTGACGATCTCGCGCGCCGAGTACAGCCTGAGCACCGGGCAAATCACCATCGTGGCCTCGACCAGCGATGAAACGTCGCCACCGGTGCTCACCGCTACCTCCGGCACCGGAATCGCCATCGGCGCCCTGAGCGGTGACGGCGCCGTGAAAAGCCTGGCCACCGGCATCTCGCCGATTCCGCCAGCCCAGGTTCGTGTGTCGTCTTCCAATGGCGGCAGCGATACCGAAGAAGTGGTCATCGTGCAATGAACGCCCACATGCCCGGATCCTCATCAGGAGGCATCATGAACAAATGGCCACGCCTGGCGCTCAAAGCCCTGGGACTGACTCTATCGCTGATCGGCAGTGCTTTGGCGCAACTCGCCGCCGTCGATCCCGGACCTTACACCTTTGCCACCGGGAAATTCCCGATCTGGTATCAGGACAACAATCTACTGTCGATGGAGCTGTGCCAGTCCCGCGCCGCCAGCTCACGGGTGGCCGCCAGCGTGCCACCGGCCTACATGTGCACCCTGCTGCCGACACCGGGCATTTTCGACGACACCCTGCCGATGGTGTTCCCGGATAACTGGCCGGACGAAGCCTTCTGGTTCCTTGCCGAGACCAGCATCCCCAACAACACCGCCGGCTATGGCATGGACGTCTATGTCGCCGGGATCGAGGCTGCATTCGCCGGTGGCAACCCGCTCGATGGCGACCAGGTCAGCTTCGCGCGGATTCGCATGCGGGTGAACATTCCCGTCGCCGGGACCTACACCATTACCCACCCCTATGGCGTGGAAACGGTCAACGTCACCACCACCGGGCGTCGTGCGATCAACATCACCAGGGACATCGGCATCGGCGCGCCGGGAGTTTTCAGCGGTGCGGTCAACGGTGCGATCGGGCCGTTCCTGCGCAGCGTCAACGGCCCCTACACCGAGGTGAACCCGGACACCGGCGCCGTCGAAACCTTCGTCGGCGACCCCAACCTCACCGAAGCCGTGACCGGCAGCCCCAACAACACCAACTTCGTGCGCATCCAGGGTCCGGCCGGGACCCTCCAGACCAACCTCTTCACCCTGTCCGGCAAGGTGCTCGACAACCGCGCACAAACCGCGGTGGACATGACTCGTGCCACCTACCGCCGCATAGCCGGCACCGGCGGCAACAACACCCGGGTCGAAGTGTTTGCCAAAGCCGCCAACGGCTCGACCCTGTGCTTTCGCGAAAGCATCGCCCTGGTCCCCGGCCCGCCTGTGTCGCCTTGCCAGACCAACATGGTGAGCGATAACAACGGCGTGTTCTTCGCCCAGCATCTGCTGGCCAACGGGACGGTGCCTCCAGTCGTGGTGGTCACCGCCACCAACCCCGCCGGGACCACTCGCCCGACCGCGGTGTCGAGCAAGCTCTCGGACGTGGTGAAAATCCAGACCGCCCGTTATAGCTGGAGCAACCACAGCCTGCTGATCGAGGCCACTTCCACAGACGAAGTGGTGGTTCCGGACATGGTCGCCGAAGGTTACGGACGGCTGTCGAAAACCGGCACCCTGCAACGCCTGACGGTGGCTGACCTGACCCAACCCCCTGCAACCGTTACGGTCAAATCCGCCGCAGGCGGCAATGACACCGAGCCGGTCGTAGTCGTCGGCACTGCACCGGACACCGGGGCGAACCAGGCACCGATCTCCGTCGCCGATACCGGCGGCACCAGCTTCGGCGTGCCGATCACCCTCAACCTGCTGGCCAATGACAGGGACCCGGACGGCAATACGCCGCTAAGCATTACCGCGCTGACCCAACCGGCCACCGACCAGGGCACCGTGGCATTGAGCGGCACTACGGCGGTGGTCTACACCCCTCCCGCTGTCGTCAACGCGCCGCTGACCACGACCTTCACCTACAAGGCCCAAGACGTCAAAGGCCTGGCCTCGACGACAGCGGCAACCGTGACCATTACCGTGGCGCCTAACCGGCCTCCGGTGGCAGTCGCCGATGCCGTTACGACACTGGGTGTGGCGATTCCAATCAACGTGCTGGCCAACGACGCCGACCCAGAAGGCAATGTGCCACTCGCGGTCGCCAGCTTCACTCAGCCACCGGCAAATCGCGGCACCGTCAGCAGTAACGGCACGGTGCTCACCTATACCCCTCCGGCCACCATCACCACGGCCTTCACCACGACCTTCACCTACATCGCCCGGGACAGCTTCGGCGCCCAGTCGACGTCGCCGGCCACAGTCACGGTGCAGGTCTCGCCACGGCCTGCTGCGGAAACCTTCGCCGTGACCACCGCAACGGTGAGTGCCCGTTCCAATAACCGCTTCACCTGGGACTTTGCCGGCACTTCATCGGTGACCACCGGCAACACCATCACCATCAAGGTCACCACGCCGACCGGGCTGGTCACCCTGGGCACCACCACCGTATCGGGGAACGGTCGCTGGCGGTTGACGGTGAACAACACCACCACGGTCGTTCCATCGGCGAACCCGACCGCCACGATCACCTCGTCCCAAGGCTCGGTGCGCAGCGTCGCCGTCACCGTGCGGTAACCGCTTGCCCCACCGGCCAGTACAGCCGGTGGGGACCGTTGGCAATGGACGACTAGCGCACCAGTCGTTCGGCCAACGCCTTGGCCTGGCTCACCACATCGGTGACGGAGGTACTTTCCCACCACATGCCGCGCAACGGCGGGCCCATGGCAAACAGGCGGCTGGCGGGATGACCCTCGACGTTCAGGACCGCGCCATCGACCTCTGCGGCGATGCCCAAGGCCAGCGGTCCGGGCCGGACCAGGCCACGGGCGAGCAGTTGCCGGGGCAACGGCCGCGCGACCCGGCGCCAGTCGTATTCGATACCGCTGGAGTTGATCAGGGCGGCACCGCTGACCACGCAGGTCTGCGCCTCGCCGCGCCGTCGAAGGCGAATACTCACCTCGCCGTTCAGCGAGGACTCGAGGCCCTGGTAAGAGGCTGCGTGAATACGTAACCGCCCTTCTTTATACAAGCGCTCCACCAGTTCGGCGCTCAAGGGTGGCGAGCGGTGGTGATGGCTTTCCCACCACGGCCGCACATGCCGCACGAACTGCCGACGCTGTATGTCCGTCGCCTGATGCCACAAGCGGCCGATATGTGCCCGCACCGTGTCCAGTGGCGCCTGCCAATCGATGCCCTGGGCGATGGCGTCCCGGCAGTGTCGACGCAGTTCACGCATCAACTGGCGAGGTGTGCGGATGCGCTGATCCTCGGCGAGAAAGTCCACCCAGGCCGGTGGCTGGCGACGCACATGGGGCAGCAGGCCATGACGGGAAAACACTTCGATCGGCCCGCGATGTCCGGCCTGTTCCAGGGACACCACGGCATCGACCATGGTCAGGCCCGAGCCGATGATCATGACCGTCGATTGCGGATCGAGCCGCTGCATGGCCGCCACGTCCCACGGATCGAGGGCCGCCGCATTCAAGCCGCTGGAGCGGGTTTGTGGCGTGCGCGCGGCGGGAAACATCCCCGTGGCCAAGACCGCATAAGCGCCCTGCACGCATCGACCGTCGCTCAAGGTCAACCGTACGTCATCGGCATCGGCTTGCAAGTCGACCACTTCGGCCTGTACATGCTCGACCGTCGAACCGTTCAAGGCGCCCAGCGCCTGCGCTTCTGCCAGGCGTTGCCGGGCGTACAGGCCGAAAACGCCCCGTGGCGGAAACAGTTCGCTGATCGGCACGTGCTGCTGATCCGATTCCGGCCAGCCGCCCGCCTCGATGTACCCGGTCAACCATTGGGTCAGGTCGTCGGCATTGTCCGGGTCGACACTCATCCGCGCCGCGTTGCCGTTAAGGGTATGACCCGGTTCCACCGCGCTGTAGGCTTCGCCCCGGCCCAACTCGGCCCGGGGCTCGATCACCAGCACCCGGCGCCGGCCCGGCAAACGCATCAACTGCGCCGCCAGCATCGCGCCACTGAGGCCGCCACCGACAATCAGGATGTCGGCGTCATTGGTCAAGCTATGGCCCATCGTTCACTCCCTGTTCAGATCACCACATTACGCACAAACTTCGCCGCCACCGCCCCGTCATTGCGATAACAGTGCGGCTGGTTGCTGGCGAACATGAAGAATTCACCCGCCGCGATATTTTGCGCCTGGTCGCCGAGCATAACGGTCAGGCAACCTTCGAAGACATAAATCTGCTCGCTCCAGCCATCGGCGTCCGGCTCCGACGGATACACTTCGCCCGGTTGCAGGCACCACTCCCACTGTTCGACTTCGCGGCTGGCCTGGGCTTTGGAGAGCAACACCGCCCTGCTGCCGGGGATCGTGCCGGTCCAGGCCAGCTCATTGATACGGCTGGGATCGCGGGCGTCAGGCGCCTGGATCAAATCGCTGAAGGCGACGTCGAGGGCTTCGGCGACGCGATCGAGGGTGGTCAGGCTGACGTTCTTTTCCCCTGCCTCGATCGCCACCAGCATTCGACGGCTGACACCGGACTTTTCGGCCAGCGCCGTCTGGCTCAGGTCGGCGGCATGACGCAAACGACGGACGTTTTGACTGACATGCTGGAGGACCGAAGCCCGTTGGGTAGAATCTTTGTGCACTATATTGCTCACTGAGTGGGGTTGGGCAGTATACTGCGCAACATTCGACGCATTGTGCGTCCCCCTCCAGTAGCGTGCAAGGTCATGACGTCGGTGAACTCCTCAAAGGCTTCCTCCCGTATTACAAGATTCAGCAAGGCCGAATGCGTGCTGGTGCTGATCACCATGGTCTGGGGCGGTACCTTCCTGCTGGTACAGCATGCGATGACCGTCAGCGGCCCGATGTTTTTCGTCGGCCTGCGCTTTGCCGCCGCCGCGAGCATCGTCGCCCTGTTTTCCTGGCGTCACCTGCGCGACCTGACCCTGTTCGAACTCAAGGCCGGGGCGTTTATCGGTGTGGCGATCATGCTCGGCTACGGCTTGCAAACGGTCGGGTTGCAGAGCATTCCCAGCAGCCAATCGGCATTCATTACCGCGCTGTACGTCCCGTTTGTGCCGTTACTGCAATGGCTGGTGCTGGGGCGGCGTCCGGGGTTGATGCCGAGCATCGGCATCATGCTGGCCTTTACCGGGTTGATGCTGCTGTCCGGGCCGTCCGGTGCGTCGTTCAACTTCAGCCCCGGTGAAATCGCCACCTTGATCAGCGCCGTGGCCATTGCGGCCGAGATCATCCTGATCAGCACCTATGCCGGCCAGGTCGATGTGCGCCGGGTGACGACGGTGCAACTGGCAGTCACTTCGGTGCTGTCGTTCCTGATGGTGGTGCCGACCAACGAGGCGATACCGGACTTCTCCTGGTTGCTGCTGTGCAGTGCACTGGGTCTTGGGGCGGCGAGTGCGGCGATTCAGGTGGCGATGAACTGGGCACAGAAAAGCGTTTCACCGACCCGCGCCACGCTGATCTATGCCGGCGAACCGGTATGGGCCGGGATTGTCGGGCGCATTGCCGGGGAGCGCTTGCCGGCGATTGCCCTGGTCGGGGCCGGGTTGATTGTAGCGGCGGTGATAGTCAGTGAGTTGAGGACCAAGGGTAAGGCTACGGCGGTTGACGAACTGCTGGAAAGCGAAAGCGGCAACTGAAGCATTAAAGATCAAAAGATCGCAGCCTGCGGCAGCTCCTACATTGAAATGCGTACTTTGTAGGAGCTGCCGCAGGCTGCGATCTTTTTTGCCTCCCAATGAAACAATGTTAAACAGGGCATTTCCGTCTACCGTGTAGGATTCTGCGACAGCTTGGCGTTTGGTGATCCGGGAGCTGGCACGTATGATGCTTCACAAACTTCCGCAGATTAGAAGCCTATGTCCCTGATAGTTCTACTGCTTCTGCCTTTCATAGGCAGCTGTTTGGCGGCCGTGTTGCCGCACAATGCCCGTAACGCCGAATCCCTGCTGGCTGGCCTGATCGCCCTGATCGGCACCCTTCAGGTCGCCTTCCTGTACCCGCAGATCGCCGATGGCGGCGTCATTCGCGAAGAGTTTTCATGGCTGCCCAGCCTGGGCCTGAACTTCGTCCTGCGCATGGACGGTTTCGCCTGGCTGTTCTCCATGCTGGTGCTGGGCATCGGCACCCTGGTTTCGCTGTACGCCCGCTACTACATGTCGCCGAACGATCCGGTGCCGCGATTCTTCGCGTTTTTCCTGGCCTTCATGGGCGCCATGCTCGGGCTGGTGATTTCCGGCAACCTGATCCAGATCGTGTTTTTCTGGGAGCTGACCAGTCTCTTCTCCTTCCTGTTGATCGGCTACTGGCACCATCGCGCCGATGCCCGGCGCGGTGCCTACATGGCGCTGATGGTGACCGGTGCAGGCGGCTTGTGCCTGCTGGCGGGGGTCATGCTGCTCGGCCATGTGGTCGGCAGCTATGACCTGGACAAGGTCCTGGCCGCCGGCGACCTGATTCGCGCCCATGCCCTCTACCCGATCCTGTTGCCCCTGATCCTGATCGGCGCACTGAGCAAAAGTGCGCAATTTCCCTTTCACTTCTGGCTGCCCCACGCCATGGCCGCGCCGACGCCCGTGTCGGCGTATTTGCACTCGGCGACCATGGTCAAGGCCGGGGTCTTCCTGCTCGCGCGGCTATGGCCTTCGCTGTCGGGCAGTGAAGAATGGTTCTACATCGTCAGCGGCGCCGGTGCCTGCACCCTGTTGCTCGGGGCGTACTGCGCGATGTTCCAGAACGACCTCAAGGGATTGCTGGCCTACTCGACCATCAGCCACCTGGGCCTGATCACCCTGTTGCTTGGCTTGAACAGCCCGCTGGCCGCCGTCGCCGCGGTGTTCCACATCCTCAACCACGCGACGTTCAAGGCCTCGTTGTTCATGGCCGCCGGCATCATCGACCACGAAAGCGGCACCCGCGATATCCGCAAACTCAGCGGCCTGTACAAGCTGATGCCGTTTACCGCCACCCTGGCCATGGTCGCCAGCGCCTCGATGGCCGGCGTGCCGTTGCTAAACGGCTTCCTTTCAAAAGAGATGTTCTTCGCCGAAACCGTGTTCATCAATGCCACGCGCTGGATCGAACTGAGCTTGCCGATCGTGGCAACCATTGCCGGTACCTTCAGCGTGGCTTACTCCCTGCGTTTCACCGTGGATGTGTTCTTCGGCCCGCCCGCGACCGACCTGCCCCACACCCCCCACGAACCGCCGCGCTGGATGCGCGCGCCGGTCGAGTTGCTGGTGTTCGCCTGCCTGCTGGTGGGGATCTTCCCGGCCCAGATAGTCGGCCCGCTGCTCGCGGCGGCGGCGCAACCGGTGGTCGGCGGCACGCTGCCCGAGTACAGCCTGGCCATCTGGCACGGCCTGAACGCGCCGATGATCATGAGCCTGATCGCCTTGTCCTGCGGCTCCGTGCTGTATCTGCTGCTGCGCAATCAATTCAAGCGCGGGCGTTTCGACCGTCCGCCCGTCATCGGGCGCCTGGACGGCAAGCACCTGTTCGAATACGCGCTGGTCGCCAGCATGCGCCTGGCCCGTCGCCTGGAACCGCGGATTGGCACCAAACGCCTGCAAATGCAGTTGTTCCTGGTGGTGTTCGCCGCCGTGCTGGCGGGGTTGATTCCCATGCTGCACAGCAGCCTTCACTGGGGTGACCGACCGAAAATCCCCGGGTCGATCGTGTTCGTCACCTTGTGGTTGCTGGCCATCGTCTGCGCCCTTGGCGCGGCCTATCAAGCCAAGTATCACCGCCTCGCGGCCCTGACCATGGTCAGCGTTTGCGGCCTGATGACCTGCGTCACCTTCGTCTGGTTTTCGGCGCCGGACCTCGCCCTGACCCAACTGGCGGTCGAAGTGGTGACCACGGTGCTGATCCTGCTGGGCCTGCGCTGGCTGCCACGACGGATCGAGGAGGTCTCGCCGTTGCCGGGCAGCCTGCGCCGGGCGCGGGTTCGGCGTATCCGCGACTTGCTGCTGTCGACCGCGGTCGGTGTCGGCATGGCGTTGCTGGCCTACGCCATGCTGACGCGCCAGACCCCCAACGATATTTCCTCGTTCTACCTCAGTCGCGCCTTGCCCGAAGGCGGCGGCAGCAACGTGGTCAACGTGATGCTGGTGGACTTCCGTGGTTTCGACACCCTCGGTGAAATCACCGTGCTGGTGGCCGTGGCCCTGACCGTGTTCGCCCTGCTGCGCCGCTTCCGTCCGCCGAAAGAAAGCCTGCAACTGCCGGCCCAGCAACGCTTGCTTGCACCCGACGTGGTCACCGACCTGGTCAACCCGCGTCACGCCAGCGACACCGCGCTCGGTTTCATGATGGTGCCGGCGGTGCTGGTGCGCCTGCTGTTGCCGGTGGCGCTGGTGGTGTCGTTCTACCTGTTCATGCGCGGGCACAATCAACCGGGCGGCGGCTTTGTCGCCGGGCTGGTGATGTCGGTGGCGTTCATCCTGCAATACATGGTCGCGGGCACGCAGTGGGTCGAGGCGCAGATGAGCCTGCGGCCACTGCGCTGGATGGGCACGGGCCTGATGATTGCCACGGCCACGGGCCTGGGCGCGATGGTCGCCGGCTATCCGTTCCTGACCACCCACACCTGGCATTTCTCGCTGCCGCTACTGGGTGACATTCACCTGGCCAGCGCGCTGTTCTTCGACATCGGTGTGTACGGCGTGGTGGTCGGTTCGACCCTGTTGATCCTCACCGCCCTCGCCCACCAATCGGTGCGGGGCCACAAAACCGCTGCCCAGCCCAAATCCGTTGCCGCCAAGGGAGCCGTCTGATGGAAGAAGTCATCGCAATCGCCATCGGCGTACTGGCCGCGTCCGGCGTCTGGCTGATCCTGCGGCCACGGACGTTCCAGGTGGTCATGGGCCTGTGCCTGCTGTCCTACGGCGTCAATCTGTTCATCTTCAGCATGGGCAGCCTGTTCATCGGCAAGGAACCGATCATCAAGGACGGCGTGCCGCAGGATCTGCTGCACTACACCGACCCGTTGCCGCAGGCACTGGTGCTGACGGCGATCGTCATCAGCTTTGCCATGACCGCGCTGTTCCTGGTGGTGCTGCTGGCCTCCCGGGGCCTGACCGGCACCGACCATGTCGATGGCCGGGAGCCCAGGGAATGATGGCGATGACTCACCTGATCGTCGCGCCCATTCTGCTGCCGCTGCTGACCGCCGCGATCATGCTGATGCTCGGCGAGAAGCACCGGCCGCTCAAGGCGAAGATCAATCTGTTCTCCAGCCTGCTCGGGCTGGGCATTGCCGTGGCATTGTTGCAATGGACACAAACCACCGGCGTGCCCGGCTCCATCGGTGTGTACCTGCCAGGCAACTGGCAAGTGCCGTTCGGCCTGGTGCTGGTGGTCGATCGCCTGTCGGCGCTGATGCTGGTGCTGACCGGCATCATCGGCGTCAGTGCCCTGCTGTTTGCCATGGCACGCTGGGACAGCGCCGGTTCGAGTTTTCACGCGCTGTTCCAGATCCAGTTGATGGGCCTTTACGGCGCGTTCCTCACCGCTGACCTGTTCAACCTGTTCGTGTTCTTCGAGGTGTTGCTGGCCGCGTCCTACGGGTTGATGCTCCACGGCTCTGGCCCGGCGCGGGTGTCGTCGGGGCTGCATTACATCTCGATCAACCTGTTGGCCTCATCGCTGTTCCTGATTGGCGCGGCGCTGATCTATGGGGTCACCGGCACGCTGAACATGGCCGACCTGGCGGTTAAAATCCCGCTGGTGTCCGAAGCCGATCGCGGCTTGCTTCACGCCGGTGCGGGGATCCTGGCCATCGCATTCCTGGCCAAGGCCGGCATGTGGCCGCTGAACTTCTGGCTGGTGCCGGCCTATTCCTCGGCCAGCGCGCCGGTGGCGGCGATGTTCGCGATCATGACCAAGGTTGGCGTCTACACCTTGCTGCGGCTGTGGACGCTGCTGTTCTCTGCCCAAGCCGGGTCATCGGCGTTCTTTGGCGGTGACTGGCTGATCTACGGCGGCATGGCGACCATCGTCTGCGCCGCCATTGCGATCCTCGCCGCGCAACGCCTGGAGCGCATGGCCAGCCTGAGCATCCTGGTGTCGGCGGGCATTCTGCTGTCGACCATCGGTTTCGCCCAGCCGAACCTGGTTGGCGCGGCGCTGTTCTACCTGTTCAGCTCGACCCTGGCGTTGAGCGCGCTGTTCCTGCTGGCCGAACTGATCGAGCGCTCGCGCTCGGCCAACGAAATCCTGCTCGAAGATGAAACCGAACTGTTGCCCCGTCCTCTGGAATCCCTGCATCCGCCCAAAGGCACCAACCTCGACGACGACCAGAAAGCCGTGGTCGGCCAGGTGATTCCCTGGACCATGGCGTTTCTCGGCCTGAGTTTCATCGCCTGCGCCTTACTGATCATCGGCATGCCGCCGCTCTCCGGCTTTATCGGCAAACTCGGGTTGATCGGTGCCCTGCTCAATCCGCTCGGCCTGGGCAACAGCGGCGACACGCCGATTTCCAACGCCGCGTGGGGCCTGTTGGTGCTGTTGATCGTGTCCGGGCTGGCGTCGCTGATCGCGTTCTCGCGCTTGGGAGTCCAGCGCTTCTGGACGCCAGCGGAACGGCCATCGCCCCTGCTGCGACGCCTGGAATGCATACCGATCTTCGCCCTGCTGGGCTTGAGCATTGCGCTGACCTTCAAGGCCGATCCGCTGCTGCGCTACACCCAGGCCGCCGCCGATGCCTTGTACAACCCGCAGCAATACGTGATGGCAGTGCTCGACACGCGCGTTGTACCGAACCCGTCGGCCGTAGCAGCCCCGCAGGAGGTGCAACCATGAAGCACCTGTTTCCTGCACCGCTGCTGTCGCTGGCCCTGTGGCTGCTGTGGCTGCTGCTGAACCTGTCGATCAGCCCCGGCAACCTGCTGCTGGGTGCGGTGCTGGGGTTCTGTGCGCCATTGATGATGCGCAGGCTGCGTCCGCTGCCGGTGCGCATCCGTCGTCCCTGGGTGATCCTGCGCCTGGTCCTGCTGGTCGGGCGCGATGTGCTGGTGTCCAACCTCGCCGTGGCCTGGAGCGTGCTCAATGCGGGGCGCCGCCCGCCCCGCTCGCAATTCATCAAGGTGCCGCTGGACTTGCGTGACGCCAACGGCCTGGCCGCGCTGTCGATGATCACCACGGTGGTGCCCGGTACGGTCTGGTCGGAGCTGGCGCTGGACCGCAGCATTCTGCTGTTGCACGTCTTCGACCTGGACGACGAGGAGCTGTTCATCCAGCACTTCAAGGCGACCTACGAACGTCCGTTGATGGAGATCTTCGAATGAGCCCGCTGCTGTCGAACGCGATCATGCTGAGCCTGTTCTTTTTTTCCCTGGCGATGATCCTGACCCTGCTCCGCCTGTTCAAGGGGCCGTCGGCCCAGGATCGGGTCCTGGCGCTGGACTACCTGTACATCGTCGCGATGCTGATGATGCTGGCGCTGGGCATTCGCTATGCCAGTGACACCTACTTCGAGGCGGCGCTGCTGATCGCCCTGTTCGGCTTCGTCGGTTCGTTCGCCCTGGCGAAATTCCTGCTGCGTGGTGAGGTGATCGAATGAATACGCCATTGTCGTTGTGGGTGGAGATCCCGGTGGCGATCCTGCTGGTGCTCGGCAGCCTGTTTGCATTGATCGGCGCCACGGGCCTGCTACGCATGAAGGACTACTTCCAGCGCATGCACCCACCGGCCCTGGCCTCGACGCTCGGGACCTGGTGCGTGGCGCTGGCTTCGATCATCTATTTTTCGGCGCTCAAGTCCGCGCCGGTATTGCACGCCTGGCTGATTCCGATCCTGCTGGCGATTACCGTGCCGGTGACGACCTTGCTGCTGGCCCGGGCGGCGCTGTTTCGCAAACGCATGGCCGGGGATGATGTGCCGGCCGAGGTGAGCAGCCGGCGGACGGAGAGCGGTAGTTAGACCAAGGATTTGTATTGACTGGACCGGCCTGTCTCAGACCCAGGCCACCGCCAACAACCCCGCCCCCAGCACCACACACAACGGTGAGTAAACCCAGGTGTCGAGCCGGGCAAATTCCGAGCCTTTGACCTCTTTGAAAAACCCCACCAGTTCCGAATCGCCAATGGCCCGGGCAAACAGCAAAATCGCAATCGCGCTGATCACCCACTGCAACGACCAGTGATGCAAGTGTGGCAGGCACCAACCCACCCGCAAGCACACCAGCACGGCAATCAACAGCAACAGCCCGGCCACCACCAGTGTGATCCAGCCTCGTGGCTTGAACGCCGGCCTCAGTTGCGCACTGCCCTCCTGCGGTACTTGCGGGACCGCCGCCACCGCCGCCCATTCGCCACCCAACGCCCAATACACATGCACCAGACTGATCACGGCGAAGATCGTCACCAGCGATTGAGCCAACAGCAAAGTCATGGTTCAGAGATCCTTGAAAGGGATATGAACAGAACATTGTAGGAGCTGCCGCAGGCTGCGATCTTTTGATTTTGCTTTTTTTAGACAAGATCAAAAGATCGCAGCCTGCGGCAGCTCCTACAGGGCGGCGGAGACTTTATCCGCCACGTCCTTGGGCAGCCAGGCCCGCCAGACGTCCGGATGGGCCTTCATGAACGCCTCTGCCGCCTGGCGCGGCGGCGTATGTTTCTCGCTCATCTCGGCCAGTGCTTTGTTCAGCGGATCGATCGGAAACTCGACCTTGGCAAAGAACTCGGCAATCTGCGGATATTGCTTCTGGAACGGGGTGGACACACCGATCGACAGCTTGGAGGCCAGGGAACGGGTCGGCTGAGGATTGGGGTTGTCGGCGTCGGTCAAGGTCTTCCAGGCTTCGGCGTCGAACGGTGGCTCTTCGAGTTGAATCAGCTTGAAGCGGCCAAGTAACGGCGTGGGCGACCAGTAGTAAAACAGCACCGGCTTGCCACGATGAATCGACGAACTGATCTCTGCATCCAGTGCCGCGCCCGAACCGCTGCGGAAGTTAACGTAGCTGTCGTCCAGCCCATACGCCTTGAGCTTCTGCTTGTTGACCACTTCCGAGGTCCAGCCGATAGGGCTGTTGAGGAAACGTCCTTTGGTCGGGGCTTCCGGATCCTTGAACACGTCTTTGTATTTCGGCAGGTCGCTGACGCTGCGCAGGTCCGGCGCCAGCGGCTTGATGCCCTTGGCCGGGTCGCCCTTGATCACATATTCCGGCACCCACCAGCCTTCGGTAGCACCCTTGACTGTGTCGCCGAGGCTGACGACCTTGCCTTCGGCTTCCGCCTTGACCCACACCGGGCTGCGACCGGCCCACTCTTCGCCAATGACCTGGATGTCATTATTGGCCAGCGCGGTTTCCAGGGTAATGGTGGTGCCCGGCAAGGTGTCGGTCGGCAGCCCGTAGCCCTTCTCGACAATGATGCGCAGGACATCGGTAATCAGGCTGCCGCTTTCCCAGTTCAGGTCGGCGAAGTGGATCGGTGTCTGGGCGGCAGACACCAGGGCGGGTGTCGCCAGCAAACCGAAAGTGGCCAGGACAGCGGCCAGCAACCGTCGAAATCCGTTCATGCTTTTGCACCTCGTGCTGTTCACAGCAATAGCAGGATGGCCTGGCAGTAGACCGCGAAGCCTCTGAATACTCAGTCCAATGACTGTAGTAGAGGTTGCTGCTTTCGAGGTGCGTGGATCAGTTTTCGCAAGTTTCCTGCAAACGCATCAGTTCTCGTCTGACCATGCTGGCGTACTCCGCCGGTTGCAGTTGGTAAAGCCGTGACGCCACCCAGTTCAGCCAGCCCCCCTGCAGAATGGTCTTCTGCCCGAACAACCGCCGCGCTTCGTCTTGAGCGCTGGCCAGGTTCTGTTCGTGGAAGTCGGCGCGGGTCAGGGTCATCACTCGCTGGCCTTGAAGGTCACCAGCTCGCCCTTGCGCCACTTGGCCGCTTTGGCGGTCACGGCCTTGAGAGTCTTGGTCAGGCCTTCCTGCAACTGTTGATGGGCAGCGAACACCATCACCACGCTGTGACCTTCCTTGAACACGATCCCCTGGCCGTCGGCCGTGGTCACGAAGGCGTAGTCGCCTATTCCGTAAACCGTCAGCTTGATGTCGCGGAACTTGATGTCCAGCTTGCCGCCTTCGCGACTGGGCAGCACGGACGCGCTGAAATGGTCGCCGACCTTGAGTTTGAGTCCGGGCTTGTCGTCCACCACCAGGGCTGATTCGGTGTCGATTTCGGCAATGTAAATGCCTTCAGCGTTCTGTTCGGTGATGTAAACGAAACGTGACTGAAACTGCTTGACCAGCTTTGCGCGCAAATCACCCAGCACGAACAAAGCATGCATATCGAGATTACTTACTGCCAAGGAAACATCCCCACATCTGAATAATGGTGCCGTGCGCGAAAAATGAACGCACAGCCAAAAAAGCGGCAATGCCGAAGGTGTAGCCAAAGAACCCGGGTTGAAGTCCTGAATGAGCAGTGCACTCATTCACCACGAAGCTTGAGAAGACTACTGGAACGTCACTCGCGTCGTCCTGACGGGTGTTCGTCACAGGCTGAAGGAAAACACCCTTCCTGCTGCCAGAAAATTATGGACTATCAACTTCGGGGAAAAATCTCATCAAGAAAAAAACTTTTCCTACATATCGTCCGCAAAAAATTGCTTTAGATAAACATCATTCACCCACCAGTGAGGGTGATTCTAGAGCAGCGATGCTCTTGGCGACTAGCCAAAACGACGTACATACGTCGGTAAAACAATGAAAAGGACTTCATATGTGCACGCTGACACACTTTGCCTATCCCTTGCTGCCTGACTCGGAAACAGCTCCGGCCCCACGCCCGACACGGCTCTGCCTCCATGAACCAGCTTCTGATGCCCCGCCCCGCCCGCGATTTCAGGTGGTAATGGCGGGCATTGCCTTCTTTCACATCAAGGATATTTCTACAGGCTGTGTAAGAGGTTTCCGAGCCAATCATAACGAAGCCTGTGCCCTCGCCCGGCTTCTTGAATCACACGGTTGACATCCCACCGCGCTCGCTTCTATCGACGTTTCGTCTGCCCGTCGACTTATCTCAGCCGTCGACGGGCAACTACTGCCATACTGCCCGCCCAATAAAACGGATCCGCAAAAATCGGGTTGCGTTGACAACAACAATGTATTTCCAAGGGAAGTCTGCAACGTGACGGAATTTGATATCGGCGAGTTTTTTATCCGGGGTGAAGCCAGAGAAGTCGAAGGTGAATTCCAGGCCGTGATTGTCATGCGCGCCAAACCACCGCTCAAGACCGTGACGTATCACCAGGTCGAAAAGGATCGCTGGTTCAAAACCCCGGATGTCGCCGCCATCGCGGCCCAGGAGTCGGCCAGGGAACTCAAGGCCGCGGTCGATGCGGGTGCATTGAACGCCTGATGGTCGGGTTGGCCGTCTATGCTCATTGTTGCACTTGAACATCGCGATCGAACTCCACCGCTGCGGCGCCCTCGAATCCGGGGTGCGCCTCATCCCTCGACCCGACTGATGACCTGCAAGGAGATGAAGATGGAATCACCGACCCACGACTTGAAAGGCCTGTTCGACCAGCTCGGCCTGGACTCCAGCCAGAAAGCGATCGACGACTTCATTGCCGGCCACTTCCTGTCTGACGACAAGAAACTCATCGATGCCGAGTTCTGGTCACCGCAACAGGCCGGTTTCCTCAAGGAACAACTACGCGAAGACGCTGACTGGGCGCGGGTGGTCGACGACCTGAACCTGCGCATGCACCAGACCCACTGACAACCTCAATGCAGGCTGCCAGACCTTTCGGCGCTCAATTGCGCCACCCAGGCAGCCTTGCACTCCTCCGCTTCGTCGCGACTGGAGAACGCCGTGCCCCGGCGCTCGCCATTGAGCAACACCACCCAGCAAACCTTGCGCCCCATAGAGCGAAGATTGGCAGGTACTCCGCTGCCGATCATGACCGCGACATCAACTTTGCCTTGCATGCTGACCTCCCGAACTTAGTTAGCAACCTAATTAGTAGGTATGTTAATTAGTTTTCCGGCGAGGAAACAGCAAAACCCTGCACAGGTTAATTGCAGAATTTGCAACAATCATTCGGCAGCCCGGCGCTTCTAGCGAGGTTTTTCCGGTTTGTAGCCCAGCCGCAAGCCCCCCCAATGCCGGCCCTTGAGCATGATCGGCACCGAAAGATCGTGCATCAACTCGCCGGTATCACGGGTATAGGTTTGCAGCAGCACGGCCTTCTGATGGCTGCCGCAGCGGATTCCGGTGCGGTCAGCGAATTTGCGTTTGGTCCGGTTCTGCAAGGCATCGACCTGTGCGTCCCCCGTCAGCGGCTGGCTGAACGCCTTGTTGTGGGTCGGCACATAACCTTGCTGGGTGCAGGCGATGGCGAACACCAATCCTTCGTGACGCGGTAACAACGGTTCTTGAATCGCTGGCAAAACCTGATCGGTGTAGCGGTCGAAACGCGTCTGGTACTTGGTCGGACTGGTATTGGGGATGACCTGGTAATTGCGGTCGAACAGATCGTCGAGACTGATTCGACCGGCATCGATATCCGCCTCGAAACGCGCGGCAATCTGACCCGCGCCTTCCCGGGCCAGGTCATAGATCCGTTGGTGATAGTCATCCAGCCCAACTTCGGCAAGACGCTCGCTGATGGTTTCGGCTTGCCCTTCCATTTGCACCGCCGCCTGGGCCAGACGCTGAGTCTGCTGGTCGCTGACCACCAGATCGCTGCGCATCTGTTCGATGGCGTGAAACAGGCTGTCGAGTTGTTCGCGGTTGGTGTCGGCCCCTTGGGCGATTTCTCCGACCTGGGACTCGACGCTGGCCGCCAGTCGGGCAATGTTCTCCAGGTGCTGCCCCGTGCGCTCGACCTGCTCGACGCCGGAGTCAAGGTCGCTGGACAGTTGGCGGATCTGCTCCACCACCTGCGCCGTGCGATGCTGGATGTCGGCCACCATTTCGCCCACCTCCCCCGTGGCAGTCGCCGTGCGTGCGGCGAGCCCGCGAACCTCGTCGGCCACCACTGCGAACCCGCGACCGTGCTCCCCCGCCCGCGCCGCTTCTATCGCGGCGTTCAACGCCAACAGATTGGTCTGGCTGGCGATGGACTGAATCACCAGGGTCACTCGCTGGATATCATCGCTGCGCAGGCTCAAGGCTTCGATCAGTTCACGGCTGTTGCTGGCGCGCTGACTGAGCTGATGCATGCGCGCGATGGACTCGATCAATTCCGTACGCCCGACCACTCCGCTTTGATGAGCTTCGCTGGCGGCACTGAGCGCCTGGCGACTGAGCGTCGAGGTGGCCTGTTCGGTGGTGATCATGACCTCGGCATTGCTGACGATCTGTGCCGCCGCCGTGAGCTGTGATTGCAGTTTGTCCGCCAGTTGCCGAACCGAAAACGCCACACCGGCGGCTGACAGCGCGTTATGGCTGGTGGTGCAGGAAAGATCGCGAGTCAACTCGCCGATGGCATCGGGGTTGTCGGGGCAAGCAGCCTCAGGGGACGCGCGCGAACGCAGGCGAGGCAGCCAGATAATCAATACGGCCAGGGGCAGGCCAAGGTAGAGCGCCCCGTCGCCCAGCGTCATGCCACATAACAACAGCATCAGGGCGATGCTTTGCAGCGTTGGCGTCAGCCAGCGGTTTTTCGGCAACAGCACGGGTGCGGGCACTGCCGCAACCAGAGACCCGTCTCTCGTCATCATCGTCACCCCGGAAAGCTTCTAATTGTTGTCTTCGCATTAAACGCCACCATAAAGCCATTATCCATGAGCCTTTAGTCGCGAACGTTGCAGCAGATCAATAGAAGAACCGGGAAATCGAAGACGGCAGAAAACAAAGATCGCAGCCTGCAGCAGCGCCCTACTTCAATTGCGTAGGAGCTGCCGCAGGCTGCGATCTTTTCAAGGCAGCCCGGATTAACAGGGCTGCCTCACAGAATCAGGCCTGACGCTGGTGCTTGTCGATTTGCTCGTGACGTTCCTGAGCTTCGATGCAGTACTTGGTGGTCGGGCTGATCAGCAGGCGCTTGAGGCCAATCGCCTCGCCGCTGTCGTCGCACCAGCCGAAGCTGTCTTCCTTGATGCGCTCAAGGGCTTGTTCCAACTGAGGCAGCATGCGCTGGTCGCGATCGATCGCGTTCACCAGCCAGGTGCGCTCTTCTTCGACCGAAGCCGCGTCTGCCGGATCGGCCGGGGTGTCCAGGCTTTCGATGGCGATGCGGTTCTGTTCGATGCGCTCATGGGTTTCGACTTTCATGTTCTGCAACAGCTCGGAGAAAAAAGCATGTTGCTCGGCATTCATGTAGTCATCCGCCGGCATGGCCAGCAACTTGTCCTTGGTCATTGATATCTCTATAAAAAAACGTGCATTAAGGCGAATAAGGGAGCGTTCCGGCAGACCTGGTCAGGCCATCGGAAAGGCGCCGTTTGTTCCAAGCGCCACCCGGCACTCAATTTACGAGGGGCGGCAGTCTACGGCCGACTTGAGGCCTCAGCAACTGAAAAGACTGCGAATTTGTCCGACAAAGCCCTGAAAATGCTCTAAGGCAGGCTTTGAGGCGGTAATCGGAGTGCGTTTATAGCAAGAAATTCAATCGAGCGGCTGTATATAGAAGACAAACGGCTGGCACCGGGCATTATTCACGGTCATTTGCAGGCCCGCGAACCTCAGCTAAGGTTGTCCCTCCCGAAATGGCCATATAAAGGAAAGGACCATGAAGCTGATCGGTATGCTGGACTCGCCTTATGTAAGACGCGCCGCCATTTCTGCCAAATGCCTGGGAATCGCACTGGAACATCGATCGGTCTCGGTGTTCCGCCACCTCGAACAATTCCAGCAGATCAACCCGGTGGTCAAGGCGCCCACCCTGGTGCTGGATGATGGTGAGGTGTTGATGGACTCGACACTGATCATCGACTACCTGGAAACCCTGGCCGATAACAGCCTGATGCCCGTCAAACCGGGTCAGCGCCTGCGCGCGTTGCGCCTGATCGGCCTGGCGCTGGCCGCCAGTGAAAAGTCCGTGCAGCTTTATTACGAGCGCAACCTGCGGCCGCAGGAGATTCAATTCGAACCTTGGGTGCAGCGGGTCGAAGGCCAGTTGACGGCAGCCTATTCGGCGTTGGAGCGGGAGCTGGAAAAGCAGCCGCTGAAGACTGACGGTTCGATTGAGCAGGATGGCATTACCCTCGCCGTAGCCTGGAGCTTCACCAATCTGGTGGTGCCGGACCAGGTGAGTGCGGCGCAGTTTCCGCGGATCGCCGCATTCACGGCGTACGCCGAGGGGCTTGAGGTGTTTGTCAGTACGCCGATTGATTGACAGATTCACTCTGCCTGTTCTGCCGTCATCGCGAGCAAGCTCGCTCCCACAGTAATTTTCGTCGTACGCGGACTTCGTGCTCGACATCAATCCACTGTGGGAGCGAGCTTGCTCCGGGCGGCGTTCCGACGATGGCGTCGTGTCAGTCGACACATGAATTGCCTGTCAGCCCGCTATCGCGAGCTAGATGAAAGTTAATTTATTAAGTCGCGGGCAATTCTTGGCAAAATGCTCGCAACTTCGTAATGAACTGCTTATCAGGCCAGCCCTATGACCCGCATCTTGACCATCGAAGACGACGCCGTGACCGCCCGGGAAATTGTCGCCGAACTGAGTAGCCACGGCCTGGACGTCGACTGGGTCGACAATGGCCGCGAAGGGCTGGAGCGTGCGGTCAGCGGCAACTATGACCTGATCACCCTCGACCGCATGCTGCCCGAGCTCGATGGCCTGGCGATCGTCACCACGCTGCGGAGCATGGGCGTGGCCACGCCGATCCTGATGATCAGCGCCCTGTCCGACGTCGATGAGCGCGTGCGCGGCCTGCGCGCCGGTGGCGACGACTACCTGACCAAACCCTTCGCCACCGATGAAATGGCCGCCCGGGTCGAAGTCCTGTTGCGCCGGCAGAACACCGTGACCGCCCAGGCCACCACGCTGCGGGTGGCGGATCTGGAGCTGAACCTGATCAGCCACGAAGCCAGCCGCGACGGTCAACTGCTGACGCTATTGCCCACCGAATACAAACTGCTGGAATTCCTGATGCGCAATACCGGGCAAATCCTCTCGCGGATGATGATTTTCGAGGAAGTCTGGGGTTACCACTTCGACCCCGGCACCAACCTGATCGACGTACACATCGGCCGTCTGCGCAAGAAGATCGACCCGCCTGGCAATGCCCCACTGATTCGGACCGTGCGAGGCTCGGGTTATGTCATTGCCGAATCCGTCTAAAGGCTGGCGTTCTTCCAGCAGCCGTCTGCTGGCGCTCTACAGTTCGCTGTTCGTGATCTGGAGCGGGATCCTCATGGGGGTCATGTACTACGAGGTTTCCGCTTACCTGGACAACCTGGCCAAGCATTCGCTGATGCAACGCCAGCACCTGTTTTCGCGTTTCTCCGACGAGCAACTGGTGGACGCCCTCGCCGTCAGCATGACCTTCGACATCCGCGGCATCGACGCCTATGGCCTGTTCGATGCCCAGCACCGTTACCTCAGCGGCGCCCTGCGCTACATTCCGGACGGTTTGCCGCTCGATGGCAAGATCCACATGCTGCGCGACTGCGATGCCTCCGACGACAGCGACGAGCAGACGCTGCCCGCCGACAGTTGCGACGCCGTGGCGACCCGCACCGTCGACGGCCGCTGGCTGGTACTGGTGCGCGACAACGGTTCGTTGTTCGCCGTGACCCGGATCATCCTTCACGCCTTGCTCTGGGGGATGACCCTGACCATCGTGCCGGGCATTGTCGGCTGGTATTTGCTGCGCCGGCGCCCGTTGCGGCGCATTCGCGGGATACAGGCCAGTGCCGAAGCCATCGTCGCCGGCGACCTGAGCCGGCGCTTGCCACTGTCCAATCGGCGTGACGAACTGGACATGCTCGCCGCCATCGTCAACGCCATGCTCGAACGCATCGAGCGCTTGATGAACGAGGTCAAGGGCGTGTGCGACAACATCGCCCATGACCTGCGCACGCCCCTGACCCGTCTGCGCGCGCAGCTTTACCGCATGCAGCAGCAAGCCGGCGAAGGCTCGCCGCAGGCCATGCAACTGGACCTGGTGCTGGCCGAGGCCGATACGCTGATGGCGCGTTTCCGCGGGTTGCTGCGGATCTCCGAACTGGAAGACCGCCAGCGTCGCTCCGGTTTCGTACAAGTGGACCCGGTAGCGTTGCTGCAAGAGCTGCATGAGTTCTACCTGCCTCTGGCGGAAGACGACGGCCTGGTGTTCCAGCTGCACCTGCCCGCGTCATTGCCGCCCCTCAATGGCGACCGTGCGCTGATGTTCGAAGCGGTGGCGAACCTGCTCAGCAACTCGATCAAATTCACCCCGCCCGGCGGCGCGGTGATCCTGCGCGGGGTCAATGACGGCGGGCACACACGAATCGAAGTGCTCGACTCCGGCCCGGGCATTCCCGAGGCGGAACGTGAAGCGGTGTTCCAGCGCTTCTATCGCGCCGAGGCGGGCAATCACAAAAGCGGCTTCGGGCTGGGGCTGTCCATCGTCGCGGCGATTGTCAGCCTGCACGGTTTTACCCTGGAAGTGGCCAGCAGCGAGTTGGGTGGCGCGCGGCTGGTGCTTGATTGTCGGGAGAGTTTGATTCCTCAAGCCTGATACAAATCCGCCTGAGCGGACACAGTACCTGTGGGAGCGAGCTTGCTCGCGATGGCGGGGTATCAGGTAAAAATGTTTCGCCTGACACTCCACTATCGCGAGCAAGCTCGCTCCCACAGGGGGGTGGTGGTGTTTTCCGCTGGCTGGATCAGGCCGGGTAATTGGCCCGCAGCGCTTCAAGCCCGCCCTGATAGATGCCGGTAAACAGCGCCTCCACTTCCTCGTTGCTCACTCCCACCGGTTCGAACCTCCCGGACCAGGTCACCCGCGCGCCCTCGCCTTGCGCTTGAACCTTGATCGTCGCCAGATAATCAGTCGCCGGAAACGGTGCCTGCAAAATCGAGTAGCTGTAGGTTTGGCTCGCGTTGTCGAAGGCTTGCAGGCGTTCGATCACCACTGCGCCGTCCGCCGTTTGCAGGCTGCGCACGCGCCCGCCTTCGCTCAGTTCGCTCCTGGGAATGAACGGCAGCCAGTCCGGCAGCGAGTTGAAACCGCCAATCAATTGCCAGACCTGATCGGCCGAAGCCGGGATGTCGATGAAGGCTGATGCAGTTGCCATGAAATACGCTCTCCAATCAGTAAGGTTCAGATGGCCAGGCTGTCGACGACACCGCCGTCGACCCGCAAGGCAGCACCGGTGGTGGCCGAGGATAACGGCGAAGCGATGTAGGCCACCAGATTGGCGACCTCCTCGACGTCCGCCACACGCTGGATGATCGACGTCGGCCGGGCCTTGCGCACGAACGCGTCGGCTTCGTCCCGGGCGCTGCGTCCGGATTCGGCCGTGGCGTCCTTGAGCATGTCTTCCAGGCCATCGGTAAAGGTCGGGCCGGGCAGGATCGCATTGACCGTCACGCCGGTGCCGGCCAGGCGTTTGGCCAGGCCATGGGACACGGCCAGGTTGGCGCTCTTGGTCACGCCGTAGTTGATCATGTCCGCCGGGGTCGCCACGCCGGATTCCGAAGACAGGAAGATCACCCGCCCCCAACCCTGCTTGACCATGTCCGGTGTGTAATGCCGGGACAGGCGCACGCCGGAGATCACGTTGACCTCGTAGAAGCGTGTCCACTCACTGTCCGGGGCGTCGAAGAAATCCACCGTGTTGAAGATCCCGAGGTTGTTCACCAGGATGTCCGCCCGAGGTTCGGCGGCGAACAATATTTCGGCACCTTCGGCGGTGCCGAGGTCGGCGGTCACCCCACGCAATTGCGCAGCAGGAACACGCTGGCGAATGCTCGCCATTGCCTGCTCGACCTTGGCCGTGTCGCGGCCGATCACCACCACCGTGGCGCCCGCCTCGGCCAGTGCCTTGCTGATGCCCAGGCCAATGCCGGCGGTGCTGCCGCTGACGATTGCGAGTTTTCCGCTCAAATCGATTTTCATGCTCAAGCTCCAATGAGGGGCAAGGGTGCGCGCTCGGAAACCAGCTTCGCCTCACGCATCGCCTGCCAGAATGCAGCGGGAATCACCACCGACAACGCAGCCACATCTTCGGCAATCCGCTGCGGCCGGCTGGAACCGGGAATCACCGCGGCCACTGCCGGGTTGGCCAACGAGAATTGCAATGCAGCGGCTTTGACGTCGACACCGTGGACCGCCGCAATGCGTTTGATCTGCTCGACTTTGTTGATGATCGCCGGGCTGGCCTTCTGGTATTCGAAGTGCGCACCACCGGCGAGGATGCCCGAGCTGTACGGGCCACCGACCACGATCTCGACGTTCTGCGCCAGGGCAGCATCCATCAGACGCTGCAAGGCACGATCATGGTCGAGAAGAGTGTAGCGGCCGGCCAACAGAAAACCGTCCGGCTGCGCTTCGCTCAGATCAAGGGTCAGCTCGCACGGTTCGACCTTGTTCACCCCCAGACCCCAGCCCTTGATCACGCCCTCTTCGCGCAAACGTGTCAGCACTTTGAAGGCACCGGTACGGGCCTGGTTGAAGTACTCCAGCCATTGATCGCCGTAGAAATCCTGGGCGATATCGTGCACCCAGACGATGTCCAGGCGATCGGTTTGCAGGCGCTTGAGGCTGTCTTCGATCGAACGCATCGTTGCATCGGCGCTGTAGTCGTTGACGATCCTGTTCGGCCGGCCATGCTCGAACACTCCGTTCTTCTCGCCCAGGTCACGGGCGGCGGCGTCTTCAATTTCATCGAGGATCACCCGGCCGACCTTGCTGCTGAGTACAAAGTCGTCACGGTTGTAGCGCGACAGTGCGGCGCCAAGGCGAATCTCCGACAGACCCGAACCGTAGAACGGCGCGGTATCGAAGTAGCGCACGCCAGCATCCCAGGCGGCATGGACAGTCGCTTGCGCTTCTTCTTCCGGGATGGCGCGGAACATGTTGCCCAACGGCGCGGTACCGAAACCCAGCGCGCCGGGCAGTTTGTCTTTCAAGCTCATGATTGATCCTCTTGAGTGTCAGTGGCCATCTCTTGTTGAGTAGTGCAGTGACCGTTGAGCAGATCCTAGATTGCAAGGATCGGACCGTCCAAGACATAATATGTAGAACTTGAGTCCCTACAGGTCTGACATGATCGACATCCGCCAATTGCGCTACTTCGTCGCCGTCGCCGAGGAAGAACACGTCGGGCGCGCCGCCGAACGCCTGCACATTTCCCAGTCACCCCTGAGCCGGCAGATCGCCCAGCTCGAAGAACGCCTGGGCCTGACCCTGTTCGAGCGCAGCCAGCAACGCATCCGCCTGACCCGCGACGGCCAGACCTTCCTCGCCGAAACCCGCGCCCTGTTGACCCACGCCAATCGACTGGAATCCCTCGGCAAGCGTCTGGGGCGTGGCGAAGAAGGCGGCCTGTGCATTGGCTACATCGAAAATGCCATGCACGCCGGCGTGTTGCCCAATGCCTTGCGCGTGCTGCGGGTCGACCGGCCGAACGTACACGTGGCGCTGTACAACCTCAGCTCGGCCGAACAACTCGAAGGCTTGCGCCAGCGAAGCCTGGATATTGCCCTGGTGAGCGAACCACCGAGCGATGACGACCCGGACCTGCTGGGTTTCCAGGTGCTGGACGACCCGATGCTGCTGGCCCTGCCCGAGCACCATCGGCTGGCGCAGCAGACTGTGCTGACCCCGGCGGACCTCGCCGACCAGGAATGGATCGGCGTGCAGCACCGACAGAACGCCAGCTGCCACGACGAATTCGTCAGCGCCTGCATCCGGGCCGGCTTCACCCCGGACATCCGCATGCAAGCCACCGAGCCTTTCACCGCGCTGGGGTTGGTGGCGTCGGGACTGGGTATCGCGATGATCCAGAAAGGTCTGAGCCGCAATGCACCGCCGGGTGTGGTGCTGCGGGAAGTGTCGTGGATTTCCTTCACCACGCCGCTGTGGGCGGCGTGGCACCGGATCAACCTGCGGCCGCTGGTGGAGACGTTCAGGAAGGTGCTGACGGAGTCTGAATCCACCACATAACACTGTGGGAGCGGGCTTGCCCGCGATTGCGATCTACCCGTCAACAAAACCGTCGGCTGACACTCCGCCATCGCGGGCAAGCCCGCTCCCACAGGTTTCGCGCTCAGCCCAAAGCCATGTTTTTTTGTCGTGACAGTCGCACATTAAACATCGACTGACCGCCCTTGTTTAACGGCTGTCAGCGTAACTTGATGAAAGCTACAGCGCCTTGCGTCATTGCCTACGGTTACGCCAGAATCCGCCGGCTTACGCGTCTTGGGCCCGGGCTTTATCGTTAGCCGGTCGCTGAAAAACAGCGATCGGGTTTGGTAGCCCGGACTAATTAGGCGCATAGCGCACCGTTTGCAGACCTTTCAGGTCTCTGTTTTATGGTGGCCATGCGCAGGGCTCTCTCGGGAGCGCCGGGTTCCTAATTACCGGTCTACCAACCCGCGTATGGCCGCCACCCTAATGAGATGGTCAGCCCAGTACGGGAGCATCGGTAAATCTAAACTTACCGGGGTTCTCACTGACTTGCGGAGACCTCTCATGGACATCTTGGACTTGCTTGGCCTGGATATTGGAATAAGCACTTTTCATCTCATAGGGCACGACGCCAAAGGCAAGGAAGTACTGCGCAAGAAATTCAATCGCAGCCGCTTGCTTGAGTTTGCCGCAAGGCTGAAGCCCTGCACCATAGCGATGGAGTCTTGTGGCGGTTCACACTGGCTTGCCAGGAAGCTCTTGTCCTTCGGTCATCAAGTGAAATTGATCGCGCCGCAGCATGTAAAACCCTACGTCACCGGCAACAAAAACGACTACATCGACGCTGAGGCAATCTGCGAAGCCGCATCCCGTCCTAAAACACGTTACGTCGCCATCAAAACCGTGGAACAGCAAGTGCTATCGACCCAGCACCGTCTTCGGGAGGCGTTGGTAGGCCATCGGACTCAAACGATAAATCGCATTCACGGGTTCTTGCATTCGTTTGGTAGCGAGGGCTGAAGGCTCCATGATTTCAATTAGGAGTTCCATCAATGATCAAGCCCACACCCAATCCCCCGGTAACAGATCCCGCCTCCCCCTACGAAAGCCCCGATTCAAAGCAATTCCACGAAGCCGCCGAACGCGCCCTCAATCACTACCTCAACCCCGCCGCCAACATCATGGCCACGCCCCACAAACCGTCCACGATGTTCACCATCAACCCCGACATCGACACCGAGACCCTGCTGGCCCACGCCTGCGAATCACTGGCCTCGGCCAACGTGATGACCAATGATCTGGCGGGTTTTCTGGAGGGCTCGCATCGCAACACCCTGCTGGGCATTGCACAGGTCATCATGCTCGGTGAACTGGCGGTGAACCGGGCGCTGGATCGTCTCGACCCAACCGATTAGCGGGTAACCCAATCAACGCCAGTGAGAGCGAACGATGCACCGTTAGATATCAACCTGTCCGAACTGCCAATAGTCTCGAACGGGCTCAACGATAACGATCCGGCAGAACGCTGGTTGCGCTCGAAAATTGCACAGCACATGGCGGCGCCACTATCGGGGCATTGATCGACTGCAGGATCACCGGCTCGGACTCGCGCAGGTACACCGGCATGTCGGTCACCGGTGGCATGGCTGGAATCTCGAAGTACATCTGCACCACCCAGCCACGGTGATAGCTGGCGTGGTTGACCACGTGCATCAGCATCGCGCCGGCGCTCATGGTGCCGCTTTCGCCCGAGACAAAGGTGAATTCCAGGAGCTTGTCCAGGGAGGCATCGGTTTGCCGGGCGCTCCAGTCGCAGTACCAGCGATCGATGGCTTTTTGCGCCATGCGCAGTTCGGACAGGTCGGCATGCAGCAGGTCGTGTGAGGTCTTGAAGCCATGCCCCCGGCCTTCAAGGTGCGCCTGCCAGATGCAATCGACCACGTAGACGTGATTGAGGGTGCCGATCATGTTTTTGAACACCGACACCCGTTCTTTTTTGACTTCGCCCGGAGGGAGTGCCGCGAGGCTGTCAAAGAGGCGCTGATTGGCCCAGCGTTTGTAATCGGCCAGCAGGCAGGCAGTGCGTACGGTGATCATCAGAGTTCTCCGATGGCGGTAAGCGCACCCCCTAGCATAGACCCGATGGCCGCAAAGCAGCGCCAGCCCTGATCATCGGTCGTCCAGGCGTTTCACCACGTATTCGGCGAGCGCCAGGCAACTGGTCAGCCCCGGTGATTCGATGCCGAACAGATTCACCAGCCCCGCCACCCCATGTTCGGCGCGAGCGCTGATGAGAAAGTCGGTGGCCGGTTCAGTCGGCCCGCTGATTTTCGGGCGAATGCCGCTGTAGGCCGGTTGCAGGCTGTTGTCCGGCAAACCCGGCCAATAGCGGCGGATCGCCTGATAGAAGCCCTCGGCCCGGTGGGGCTCGACGCGGTAATCGATGTGCTCGACCCATTCGACATCCGGCCCGAAGCGCGCCTGCCCGCCCAGGTCCAGCGTCATGTGCACACCCAGTCCCGCGCTCTCCGGGGCCGGATACACCAGATGGCGAAACGGCGCCCGGCCACTGAAACTGAAATAACTGCCCTTGCACAGATGCGCCTGGGGAATGAATTGCCCAGACAATCCGACGATGCTGCTCGCCACCTCGGGAGTGGACAGCCCCGCGCAGTTGATCAGTTCGCGGCAGCACAACGTCATGGGTTGACTGCCGCCCATGTGCAGTTCGAAACCCTGTTCGATGCAACGGGCCAACAGCAGCGGCGTGTGCAAGGCCAGCGTGGCGCCAAACCTCTGGGCATCGCCCTGAAGCGCCAGCATCAGCCCGTGGGAATCGACGATACCGGTAGACGGCGACCACAGCGCCGCGACGCAGGACAACGCCGGTTCAAGCTCCCGGGCCTGCGGGCCATCCAGCCATTGCAGGTCATCGACACCATTGACACGCGCCTGCTGCAACAGGCGCTGCAAAGCCGCGCGCTGCTGCTCATCAGTGGCCACGATCAGCTTGCCCACGCGCCGGTAATCGACACCGTGCTCATCGCAATAGGCGTAGAGACGCTGCTTGCCTTCCACACACAGCCGCGCCTTGAGGCTGCCGCCTGGGTAATAGATGCCGGCGTGAATCACTTCTGAATTACGCGAACTGATGCCCGTCCCAATACCCCCGCAGGCCTCCACCACCAGCACCTCCCGCCCGCTCATGGCCAGGGCCCTGGCCACCGCCAGCCCGACCACGCCGGCCCCGACCACCACGCTTTGAATATCGACGTTCAACGACCTTGCCTCCCTCTCACCCCGTTCCTTGCTAATGCCAGGGAACTCTCGGCGACCGCCACGCATCCTAAACTATGTGGTACTTCCCTTATGCTTCATGCTGTCGGAGGACACCGTCATGCGCCGCATGTTTATCATTTCTTCCCTGGTACTTTGTTTACCCTTCGGCTCGGCTCTGGCCAAAGTGGATGCGGGTGACGTCGCCACTTCCGCCGGGGTTTCCGCGTCGCTGTACTCGACGTTCAAAGACGACAAACTCATGATTCCCGCCCGGGATGACGCATCCAGCTTCGTCGCCAGCGGCGGTGCGATTCGTGGTGCTTACCTGGAGTCGGTGTTGAAAAAGATCCGCCAGGACAATCCCGCCCTCAACAACGCAAGCGACGAGGACCTGGCCCGCGCCATTCTCGTCCAGGAAGGCGTTGCCACCGATCACTGAAGATCATCATCGCCAGCGGTGGGGCTTGTGACACCGGGATAGCGTTTCCAGCCCTACCTCGCATGCGTGCCGGTGGACAAGCGTGCCCACCCGGCCACGAGTTGCGCGTTGATACTCACCCCGCCGCATACCACGATCACCACGTCATTGGCGTCGGCAATCGCCGGGTGATCCAGGTAGGCAATCGCCAATGAAACCCCGCACGCCGGTTCGACCAGCTGACGCAAATCATTGGCGTAACGCACCACGCCCATGATCGCCTCATCATCACTGAGCACCACGCACTCATGGGAAAAATCGCCGATGTGCCTGACCGGCCAGGCGGCCACTTGCGCGGCGCCCAGGGACGTGGCGACGGTGTCGATTTTCGCCAGTTTGACCGGGTGCCCGGCCGCCACCGCCGCGGCGAACGACGCCGCGCCTTCGGTTTCGCAGGCTACGATGCGGCAATCGGTGTGCCGATGACGAATCAGTCCGGTGAGCAGCCCCGCCAGCAAGCCACCGCCACCCACCGATGTCACCAGCACATCCACTGGCGGGCAGTCTTCAAGGATTTCATCGACCATGGTGCTGTGCCCTTCCCACAACAGCGGGTGGTCGAAGGCCGGCACGAATTCACTGCGTGGGTCCTGGGCGAGTTCCCGTGCCCGTTGATTGGCTTCGTCCCAGACCTTGCCGTGGACGATCACCTCGGCGCCGGTATTGCTGATCCGCGCCCGGGTGCTTTGCGGGGTGGTGTGCGGCACCACGATGCATGCCTTGAGCCCCAGGCATGCAGCGGCCATGGCCGTGGCCAGTCCCGCGTTACCGGCGGAGGGACAGACCACTTTGCGCTTGCCCTGCTGCGCCGCCCGGCTGCACAGCAACCCAACGCCGCGTATTTTGAACGAGCCGCTGGGTTGCAGGTTTTCCAGTTTCAGCCAGATACGGCGGGTCGGGGTCGAGAGGCCTGGGTGCAGGATCAAAGGCGTGCGGATGTGAAGCATACGGGCTCCTGTTTCACGCCACCGGCTCGTCGAGCTTGCGCGAGCCGGCGGTGAGCGGTCCTCTCATGCAAGTTTAGTTCACCCGGCCTCGGGGCGACCGTCTCAGCGGTCTGGCGCAGGCTGCGATCTTTTACCCATGGAAACTCGAAGGCCAAAGAACGATCAAAAGATCGCAGCCTACGTCAGCTCCTACGTAAGCCAATTCGTGGAGGCACCATGAAAATCTCGGCCAAACTGGCGTTTTTCGCCATCGTCAGCACCCTCGCCTACCTCGCCCTGGCGATCTGGGGACTGGGTGGTTTCGCAGCCTATTTCAGCCACGGTTCACTGGTCGTCGTTGCCCTGGCCACCCTGATCATGGCTGTCGCGTCTCTGTTCACCGAAGTCAACCTGAGCTCGGGCGAACGCGAAGACCGGGCCAATCGCTGGGTCCTCCCGGCTTTCGGCGTGATCGGTGTGCTGAGCGGTTTTTTGCCGGCCTATACCGACCGCATCGATTTCTGCACTTTTGGCGGTGAAGGCGTGCGCTGGCTTGGGGCGCTGTTGTTCATCGTCGGCGGCGCGCTGCGGTTGTGGCCGGTGTTTGTGCTGGGCAAGCGCTTCAGTGGGTTGGTGGCCATTCAGCCGGGCCATCGACTGGTCACTGATGGGATTTACCGCAACCTGCGCAATCCCAGTTATCTGGGGATGATGATCATCGGCATGGGTTGGGCGCTGGCCTTTCGTTCTGGTGTCGGGCTGATATTGGTGGCGCTGACGCTGATCCCGCTGATTGCGCGCATTCACTCGGAAGAGGCCTTGCTCAGGGCGCAGTTCGGCAGCGAATACGAGGCCTATTGCGCCCGCAGCTGGCGGCTGATCCCGGGACTTTACTGACAGGAACACTGATCCCACATTAGACGGCGTGCAGGCGCAGACCTTCGGCATCCACCAGAACCCGCACCGATTCATAACTTGCCAACGTCGCATGCGACGTCTCAACAGGCTGCTCATGAGTCGCCGTGACAATCATCAAGTCCGCCCCCGCCGCCTCGGCCGCCAGAATCCCCACCGTGGCGTCTTCAAAAACCAGGCACTGCCCAGGCTCGACACCCAGGCGCCGGGCCGCGAGGCGATAACCCGCGGGGTCCGGTTTGCCGACAGTCACATCCTCGGCGGTGATCATGACGGCAGGCTCGGGAATCCCCGCCGCGGCCATCCGCCGCAACGCCAGTTCCCGCGGGGCGGAAGTGACGATGGCCCATTGGCTGGCTGGTAAGGACCGCAAGAATTTCGCCGCGCCAGCCACTTCCAGGACCCCGTCGACGTCGACGATTTCCGCTTCGGTAATCCACGCGGCTTCGGCCTCGGCATCCACCCCGGGCAAGCACAGGCGCCTGATGGTGTCGATGGCGCGGGCACCGTGAATGGTCGGCAGAAAGCTGTCGACATCGACACCATGGCGCACGGCCCAGGTGGTCCAGACCCGCTCGGCGGCGGCAATGGACGTCAGGACGGTGCCGTCCATGTCGAACAGAAAGGCACGGTAAGTCGAGTTGAAAACAGAGTGATCGGACAAGGAAAGGAGCCTCGCAGGTGCCGGACGGATTTGCCCGGCAATGTAGCATCTGCGCGCAGCTCAGTTGAGTCGTTTGGACTTGAAGGTCTGGCCCACGCAATCGAGCAGCCCGCCAATCATCCAGGGCTTCTTGATGAAGGAGACCGCGTGCCGCACACCTGCGCTTTCAGGGGTTTCGAAACCGGACATGATCATGATCGGCTTGTCCGGCCAGCGATCGCCGAACTGGTTGGCCAGGTCCGCGCCATTGAGCGTGCCGGGCATGGTGATATCTGTCAGCAGCATGCCCACCTGCGGCGCATGCTGTTCCAGATAAATCGCTGCCGCGTCCGCACTGATTTTCGGCTCGACGACAAAACCTTCCTCCTGAAGAATCTCACAGAGAAACTCAAGGATCAGCGGGTCGTCCTCAACCACCAGAATCAACCCGCCAGGAAGATCCCCACCCGCCGTCGGTACTCGACTCATGACCGTGCCGCTCCCTGATTGCCTCAATGATTTCGCGGGTTCTGATCCGCTACCTAAAAGGTATGAGCAGCGGACTCGGCGGAAATTCATTTTTGATGCAGCAGATCGACAATAGGAAAAACCTGTGGGAGCGAGCTTGCTCGCGATGGCGGTGGATCAGTCAACATAGATGTCGACTGCCATGCCCTCATCGCGAGCAAGCTCGCTCCCACAGGGTCTGCGGTGGCTGGACTTACTGCGACATTTCACTTTTTTTCATCGCATCCTTGGACATTGCGTCTTTTTTCATCGCGTCCTTGGACATTGCATCCTTGGACATGCTGTCTTTGGACATGGCGTCCTTGGACATCGAATCGGTCTTCTTCATCGCATCTTTGGACATGGCGTCCTTGGACATCGAATCCTTGCTCATGCTGTCGTTGCTCATGGTGTCAGCGGCGAACACAGAGGCAGCACCAACGGCCAGGCACATGGACAGAACAACAGTGGTCAACTTTTTCATGATGAAACTCCTTGGAGCGTGGGTTGTGGAGGTGTGAAATGGCCAGGCACCCGTCAGCTGCCACCGAACCAGTTGTAGCCCTGGTCTTCCCAGTAGCCGCCGCTGTAGGTGTTGCTGACGAAAATCGCCTGAATGTGTTTGGGGTTCTTGTAACCAAGCTTGGTGGGCATGCGCAGCTTCATCGGGAAGCCGTATTCGCGCGGCAGCACCGCGCCGTCCCAGGTCAGTGCCAGCAGGGTCTGCGCATGCAGCGCGGTGGCCATGTCGATGCTGGTGTAGTAGTCGTCGGCGCATTTGAAGCCGATGTATTTGGCATCGGTGTCGGCGCCGATGCGCTTGAGGAAATCGCTGAAGCGCACGCCGCCCCAACGCCCGATCGCGCTCCAGCCTTCAACGCAAATGTGCCGGGTGATCTGCTCGGTCTGGGCCATGGCCCGCAGCTCTTCGAGGCGCCAGCTGCGCTTGTCGGCGACCAGGCCGGTGACTTCCAGGCGATAGCCCTCCTCCTCCACCGTCGGCGCCTCGTCGATGCCGTAGAAGGCATTGAACGGAAACGGCCGGGTGATCATCGATTCGGGATAGGTCGGCGCCATCGCGTTGGGGTTGAACAGCCAGCCCTGCACCCGGTCGTTGAAGCGTGACATGGACGACAGCGCGGTCTCGACGCTGTCGTTGTCGGTGATGTTGCAGCCGGACAACATCGCCACGCCGCCAAGGGTCAGGCCACGCAACAGGAACGAGCGGCGCGAGCGGTCTTCGATCTGCGGGGCGAGGATCTTGCGGGCGTCGGTCAGGATCGACGCCTCGTCCAGCCCGGGTACCTGAATGCGCTTTTTCATACCTGCTCCTTGCGGCCGACGATCATGGCCAACAGCGTTTTTGGAACCAGTGCGACCATCACCAGATGCACCGCCACGAAGGCCACCAGCAGAGCCATGGCGAAGAAGTGCACGCGGCGTGCGCCCTCGTAGCCGAACAGCAACTCACGCAACAGCGGAAACTGCACCGACTTCCACAACACCAGCCCGGAGAGCACCAGCAGGAGGATGTCGACCATCACGAACAGGTACGCCACCCGCTGCACCTGGTTGTAATGACTGAGGTCGGCGTGCCCGAGTTTTCCGCGCAAGGCGGCCCACAGGTCATGCAGCACGCCTTTGGGTGAAACCGGGAAGAAACGCCGCTTCAGGCGTCCGCTGAACAGATTGAAGGCCAGGTAGATCAGGCCGTTTATCGCCAGGAACCACATCGCCGCGAAATGCCATTGCAGCGCGCCTGCCAGCCAGCCGCCGAGGGTGATCGAATTGGGAAAGCTGAAATCGTAGATCGGCGAGGCGTTGTAGATGCGCCAACCGCTGGTGACCATCACTAGCACCGCCAGGGCGTTGAGCCAATGGGTCAGGCGTAGCCAGCGCGGATGACTGGACTTGGGTGAAGCAGTGCTCTGCGACATGTCCGGCTCCCGTTTGTTGTTGTTCGTTGGAGCCGAGTATGGGAGCCGGAAGATCGCCAAATCCTCACGTAAAGTTAAATTAAACGTGATAACTGGCCTGTCACTCCTACAGGGTTCTGTGGTGCTCCGCCCATTGCGCAATTATGGTTAAATGCCGCCCCCACAAATGACCGACCCGACCCGATGAACCCTGAAGCCCTCGCCACCCTCAACCAGCACCTGCTGACCGCCCTGGCAACCGCCCCCGCCGAAACCCGTCGCCTGTTCCACGGCCGTGGCCGCTGCTGGCCGGGGCTGGAGCAAGTGACCGTGGACTGGTTGCAGGGCGTGGTGCTGGTGGCGCTGTTCAAGGAACCGGAGGCTGCGCAACTGGAAGACCTGAAGCAGTTGCTGATGGCGATCACCCGGTCTGAGCAATGGGCAAAATCCGGCGCCCACACGCTGCTGTTGCAACATCGCTACCTGCTGCAAAGCACCACCGAGTGGCTGCTGGGGGACGTCATCGAGGAAATGACCATCACCGAAGGCGGGTTGAAGTATCGGGTCGATTTGGGCCGCAAGCAGAACACCGGGCTGTTCCTCGACATGCGCTACGGCCGCGATTGGGTCCGCGCCAATGCCGAGGGCAAGCGGGTGTTGAACCTGTTCGCCTACACCTGCGGCTTCTCGGTGGCGGCCATCGAGGGCGGCGCGATCCACGTGGTCAATCTCGACATGTCGAGCCCCGCCTTGAACCGTGGCCGTGACAACCACCGGCTCAACGGCCACGACATGAGCAAGGTCGGTTTCCTCGGTCACGACCTGTTCAAATCCTGGGGCAAGGTGATCGGCAAGGGGCCGTACGACCTGGTGATCATCGACCCGCCGTCGTTCCAGAAAGGCAGCTTCCTGCTGACCAAGGACTACCAGCGCGTACTGCGCCGGTTGCCGGAATTGCTCAGCCCCCAAGGTACCGTGCTGGCGTGCATGAACGACCCGGCCTTTGGCGCCGACTTCCTGATCGAGGGCGTGACCCGCGAAGCGCCGAGCCTGCGGTTCGAACAGCGGCTGGAGAACCCGCCTGAGTTTCCGGATGCGGATGTGGAATGTGGGTTGAAGGCGTTGGTGTTCAAGCTGCAGAGCTGAAAGATCGCAGCCTGCGGCAGCTCCTACGGGCCTGTGCATACCCCTGTAGGAGCTGGCGAAGCCTGCGATCTTTTTGACTTGGATCTCAACGCGGCCGCAACACCAGCGCAAACAACTCACCATGCCCGTTCACGTTGAGCTTGTGGTAGAGGTTGCGCCGGTGCACTTTCACCGTTTCCGGGGAGATGCCCATTTGCTGGGCGATGGCCTTGCTGGAGAAGCCCTGGAGAATCAGGCGCGCGGTTTCGATTTCCCGCAGGGTCAGGCGTGCGTCGAAGCGATCGAGCAAGGTCGCCAGATCGCCTGCCGGTGGTTCGGCGACCTGTCCTTCCGGTGGTAGCAATTGCAGGTGTCGGCGCATCGCTGCCAGCACCCAGTCACGCACGCACAGCAGGCGGCCCTGTTCCTCGAGGCTGAAGCGTGTCGAACGCCCCAGGGACAGGCCGAGCACGGCGCCGTCGATGTTGACCATGAACTGCAACTCGTCCCCACCGACCACGGTGCTGAAGTAACTCAGGTAGTACTCGCTGTGCTGGAACTGGTCGGGGGCCACCGATTCGAGGCTGTGCAAGCCGTCGGCGATGCCCGCACAGGCGGCTTGATAGAACGGGTCGAGCAGGTACATGCCGGCGCGGTAGTCCGCCAGTTCTTCCTGCTCATCAGCGTTGCCCTTGGCATCGAAATCAATCAGCAGGCGCGGCACATGGCCCGGGCGCATCAGCGCCACCAGCGCGTTGTCCAGCGGCACCAGCAAGCGCAAGGTATCCACCAGCGCCCGCCAGAAACCGTCCTGCCCCACCGCCGTGAAGACCCGCGCCAGCCCCTGGTGCACCGGCAACTCTTTCAACAACGCGTCCACGCACTACCCCTTTTGAGTAACCCATGATGGGAATGGGTGAAGGCCACCCCGGTCGGTACGCTGCAAACTCCTGATTACCACCGGCCGCCACAGGCCAGGAGTGCCGCATCATGAGTCGTCACCGCTTGTATTTCAATCTGGGGTTTGGCGCCTGTCTGGCGGTTTCGCTGTCGGCTTTTGCGGTCGAGGCCCCGACGGTGCACGTGTACAACTGGTACGACTACATCGGCCCCACCACCTTGCAGGACTTCAAGCGTGACACCGGGATTGCGCCGGTCTACGACACCTTCGACAGCGCCGAAGTGCTGGAAGGCAAGTTGCTCACCAGCCGCAGCGGCTACGACGTGGTGGTGGCCAGCAACTTCAGTTTGCCCACGCTGATCAAGGCCGGTGCCCTCGCCCCCCTGCCCCGTGCGCAGATGCCGGATTTCAAGAACATGGACAGCGAACTGCTGGCAAAACTGGCCAACAACGATCCGGGCAACCAGTACGCCGTACCCTACCTGTGGGGCACCAACGGCATCGGCTACAACATCGACAAAGTCCGCGCTGTGCTGGGCGACAACGCGCCGGTGGATTCCTGGGACCTGGTGTTCAAGGAAGAGAACCTGGCCAAACTCGGCGAATGCGGCGTGGCCATGCTCGACTCGCCGTCGGAGATGCTGCCGGTCGCCCTGCACTACCTCGGTCTGCCGCCCAACAGCACCAACCCCGAGGACTACAAGAAGGCCGAAGCGCTGCTGCTCAAGCTGCGTCCGCACATTGCCTACTTCAACTCGTCGAAGTTCATCAGCGACCTGTCCAACGGCAACATTTGCGTGGCGGTCGGCTGGTCCGGCGCGATGCTCGAAGCCAAGACCACCGCCGAGCAGGCCGGCAACGGCGTGAAGATCGCCTACAGTTTGCCGAAGGAAGGCGCGCCGGTGTGGTTCGACACGCTGGTGCTGCTCAAGGACGCCCCGCACCCGGAACAAGGCATGGCCTTCATCGACTACCTGATGCGCCCTGAAGTCATCGCACCCGTCAGTGACCACCTCAATTACCCCAACGGCAACCGCAGCGCGACCACGCTGGTGGCCGAAGCGACCCGCAGCAACCCGGCGGTTTATCCACCCGCCGAAGCCATGGCCACCTTGTTCACCCTCCAGCCCCTGCCGCCGGCTACCGAGCGCGTGCGCACGCGGATCTGGAGCAAGGTCAAAAACGGCCAGTAGGAGCTGCCGAAGGCTGCGATCTTTTGATCCTGGTCTTCAGCAGCTGACATAAATCAAAAGATCGCAGCCTTCGGCAGCTCCTACACAGGGTCAGCCATCTTTTACTGCCAAAAATTGAAAATGAGAAAACCATGAAACCACGCGCCCGTGACCTGAACATCCCCATCGGCCAACTGCAACCCGGCCCGCTCAATGCCATCACCGACGTCCCCGGCGTACGGGTCGGCCACAGCGATGTACGAGGCCGCACCGCCAATGGCCGCGACATCCTCACCGGCGTCACCGTCATCGAACCGCGCGCCGGCTCCACCAGCCAGCAACCCTGCTTTGCCGGCGTGCATGTGCTCAACGGCAACGGCGATGCCACGGGGCTGGAGTGGATACGCGAGGCCGGCTTGCTGACCAGCCCCATCGCCTTCACCAACACCCACAGCCTGGGCGTGGTGCGCGACGCGCTGATTGTGCTCGACCGCGAGCTGCAGCCGGATGACGGGCGCCTGTACTGGAACATGCCGGTGGTGCTGGAAACCTTCGACGGCTTGCTCAATGACATCAACGGTTTTCACGTGAAACCTGAACACGTGGCCCAGGCCGTGCGTTCGGCGACGGGTGGCCCGGTGGCCGAAGGCAATGTCGGCGGTGGCAGCGGCATGATCTGCCACGAATTCAAGGGCGGCATCGGCACTGCGTCGCGCCGTTTGAGCAGTGCCCAGGGTGGCTGGACGGTGGGGGCGATTGTCCAGGCCAACCACGGCATCCGCAATGAATTGCGCGTCGATGGCTACCCGGTCGGGCGCTACATGGAACAGGTCGATTCGCCGTTCCTCAAGGCCTCATTGCCCCATCCGGGGATGGGTTCGATCGTGGTCTGCCTGGCCACCGATGCGCCGCTTCTGCCACACCAGTGCACCCGCCTGGCCCAGCGCGCCAGCCTCGGCCTGGCCCGCACCGGCGGCGGCAATGAAGACCACAGTGGCGATATCTTCATCGCCTTCGCCACCGGTAACGATCACGTGCCACCGGCTGCCTACGAGAGCAAGAAAGCGCCGACCACCGACAACCTGAGCATGGTCAACAACGACCACATCAGCGAGTTGTTCCTGGCCGCCACGGAAGCCGTGGAAGAAGCCATCATCAATGCCCTCCTCGCCGCCGAAACGGCCGAAGGCAACGGGCATGGGGTGCAGGGGCTGGATGCCGAAACCCTGCTCAAGGCGTTGCGCCGCGCCGGCTGGCCGGGGGATGCGACTAGCGGTACTTGAGTAAAACACTAGGTCTTTTTAGGATGAATTTACGCAGCCGCTTGTTTGTGCAAGCCGCTGCGTAGGTGGTGAGTGCACTGAACCCCTATCAAGCTCACCGCTTGTTTCACGCGCATCTTGAGCCTCACGGCTCCACTTCCTCCCCATCAAGAGCTTTGAGGCTCTTTTTTTACCTCCGAAAACCATCTACCTATCAATACATCTCCAATGTGGGAGCGGGCTTGCTCGCGAAGGCGGTGTGTCAGCCAACATTTTAGGTGACTGATACGACGCCTTCGCGAGCAAGCCCGCTCCCACAGGGGGGATTTTCATTGTGTTTCGACTATGCACAACGACCGCCACGCTGCCTCCGCCAACATGTCCCGGTACGCCTTCGGGCTGCCCTTGACCCGGCCCGACAACCAGGCGCGGCAGTAACTGTCTGCCTGGCCGACGATCAACGACGGAATCAACTCCGCCGGCAAACTCCCCAGTTCATTACCCTGCGCCCCCAGCCACTCCAGCAACTGCTTGTTGCGCGTCTTGTTGCGGGTGGCGAGCTCGTCCTTGAACGGCCCCTTGGTGACGGCAAACCTCGCGTGGTACTGGAACCGCGCCCACTCCGGCTGGCTGTCGACCCAGTCCACATAGCTGTGCACCAGCGCATGCACCCCCGCTTGAGTGGTTTTGGCCTCAGCCAGGTAGCTGTCGCGCAAGCGGGCCTGATCATCGAGGGCGGTAAAAAACAGCGCCGCCACCAGGCCTTCCTTGTTGCCGAAATGGTGATAGATCGCGCCGACACTGGTGTCGCATTCGGCGCGGATCATTTCGATGGTGGTGGCCTCGATCCCCTGTTCGTTGAACAGGCCCAGGGCCTTTCTGAAGATGTCGCGCTTGAGTTCGGCGCGTCGTCCGGGGTAGCAGCGTTCGAGCAGATTGGCGGTTTCCATGCGCAAAGACAGTCCGGAAAAGTCATAGGTGGAGGCTGGCGGTGGCCAGCGAACAAGTGGCGCTAGGTTGACAGATTTCCCTTCGACAGAATACTGTTCCGTCACAGAATATTATTCTGTTAAAGAATATTATTCTGCAAACCGTCATCCTCAAGAGGCAAAAAAATGAGTCAGTTCCTCAGCATGTTCAACAGCGCAGGCCCGCAAGCATTCAGCAAAATGGCCTGCCAGGTGGCGCCCTACTTCTCCACCATCAACCCGTTGGTCAAGGATTTGCGCAAAGGCAGCGCCACCGTGCACGTGCCGTTCGCCCGGGAGATCACCAATCACTTGGGTACGGTGCATGCGATTGCCATGTGCAACGCCGCCGAACTGGCTGCCGGAATGATGACCGACGTCTCCATTCCCGCCGGCGCACGCTGGATTCCCAAAGGCATGACCGTGGAATACCTGGCCAAGGCCAAGAGCGATGTGACGGCCGTGGCCGAGGGGGATGCGGTGGACTGGACCTGCGAAGGCGACAAGATCGTGCCGGTGGATATTCACGATGCCGAGGGCAAGAAGGTGTTCACGGCGCGGATTACCATGAATGTGAAGCTGGCCTGAAGACTGACAAAGCTTTCGCAGGCGAATCGGTCAACTGTGGGAGCGAGCTTGCTCGCGAAAGCGGTGCATCAGTCAACATTTATGGCGACTGACACTACGCCTTCGCGAGCAAGCCCGCTCCCACAGGGGGATTTGTGGTGTTTGGGAGAGTACGGTCAGACCAGGCGCAACCGAGGGCCGACGGCTGGCACCGCGTCGTCACCCAACCGCCCCCGCACAAACGCCTGAGCCTTGCGCGTCAACTGGTCCAGATGCCGGTCGCGCTGTTTTTCCGCGTCGGTCATGGCCCGCTTGCCATGTTTTTGCAACAGGTAGGTATGAATCTGCCGCACTTCCAGCGAACTGTAGATCGACGCCACATCCAGCAGCGCCATCAAGCCGTCGGTGGCGTGGTCGCGGGTGTTCATCAACACCTGGGTCGCACGCACGCCCACCACCTCAAAGCCCATCGCCTCGAAATACGGCACCTTGGCCACCGCGCAAGTCAGCTCGGCATGGGGATAGCGGCCGACCATTTCCCGCAGCATCCGCCGGGCCACGCCCTGGCGACGATACTCGGCCTGCACCGCCATGTAAGCCACGCCGCAGGCCTCGGGGTCGTCCTGCACCGGCAGGTACAGTACAAAGCCCGTCACCTTTTGCGGGTCGTCTTCGTCCGTGGCGACAATCAACTCCACGGCAATGCCTTTTTCACCGTTCAGCGCCTCCAGATACAGGTGCACCTCATAGCCGATCGCGTATTGATAGAGGTTGTACAGCAGGTTGCTGGGCGGGATCGCGACCATGCTGATGTCGGTCAGGTTGTCGACCACCATCTGCAGGATCTGGCTATTGATGTGCTCGGGGCACGGGGTCTTGAAGTGGCTGATCGGGGGCATTGCGGTGACAGGCTCCGGGAGGCAAGGGCCGCCTATCATAGCGCGCCTGGCACCTGTGGTCCGAAGGGTGATGGACAGACATCCCCATTGATGGGCCATGCGCATCGCCGGCGGACGCCTGGTTGCGTTTTCAAGGCTGACAACAGTGAGTCAGGCACACTTTGTGCTGGATGAACTGGCCTCTTCGCGAGTAGGCTCGCTCCCACCGGGGACCGCGGTTTTGCCCACTCCTCGATCTTCTGTGGAAGCTCGCCTGCTTGCGAAAGCGTCCACCACCACAACGGCCTGTGGTGTGAATTGGGGGGGGATGGGTGGGTGAAGGCCCCCAACTTTGAGGATTCCCACCCACAGTGCCACTACGACTAAAGTCCAAACCGCCAGCCTTTTGATATCAAACAACTTTTCGTCTCCCCCGCTTTTCCCCACGATTGGCGCACCTCTTGCAATGAGCGAATGGCGAACGTCAGCCACACCGGCGCGCCCCGAGGGGAACAACATGATAAAAATGCCAGGCCTCAAATCGCTCGGTTTTTTCAACAAACCGGGCATCGCCGCTGTGATGCTGATCAACGTCAGCCTCGGTACCGTCAACGCCGTACCGCTGGATGATTTCGGCCCGCCCCCTCCGACGGACCCCTCGGCGTTTACCAACCCGCCGGCCGACCCCAAGGCCGCGGTGGATGCCATAGAGGCCATGCCACCCGCCAACACGGGCGCCTTCGCCCTGCCCAATGGCGTTTTTGGCACCCGCACCACGCCAACGACCGACAACGTGCTGCCGCCAGCCCTGCAGACATCCTTCAAAATCCCCACCAATGGCAAGCCCAGCCCATTGTTCGGGGCTCAGCCGTACACTCAGCAACTGCTGCTGTTCGAAGAATTCGGCACGGAAAAACTCGACCCGACACTGCCGGCACCGCCCCTGACCTTCCCGGTTCCGCTCGTCGGCCCGGCGCCCACCCAGGACCCGAACAACATCGCCCGCAGCGGCCCTTCGGCCGCGGCGCTGGAAGCCTTCATGCGCCAGCCGGGGCTGTACCCGTTTCCGTCGCAGTTTTCCAACGTGCTGGACCGCAACCCGTGGAAAGCGCAGATCGAAGCCTTCCTCAACCGCCACCCGGTCGGCTCGCCGGCCGAAGGTCGTCCGCCAGGAAAAGGTTGGTCGCACCAGCGCTGGAACGAGTTCTACCCACAGGTCGCCTTCAAGACCGCTCAAGCGGGCGCCAAGCTCAACGGCGGCATGCGCGACCGTCGACAGTTGCACAACTACGCCGTCGGTGAGTTCGGGCCTGGCGGGCTCTACAACCAGACCTCGAACACCCCGGTCATTGCGGGCACCACCAAAGGCATAAATGTTCGTTTTCACCCCAACATGCCGATTCAGAACCACAAGGCACTCTGGACCTTCGACGGCACCTTTCCGCCAAAACTGCTGATGGTGCGGTACGGCCAAGCCGTGCTGATGCGTCACTACAACGCCCTGCCGATCGATCCGTCGGCCAACATGGGTTTTGGCCTGCACACCCTCAGCACCCACGAACACAACGGCCACTCCCCGGCCGAAAGCGATGGTTTTTCCAATGCGTTTTTCTTTCCGGGGCAGTACTACGACTATCGCTGGCCGATCCAGTTGGCCGGTTACGACACCATCAACACCAGCGCTCAGGATCCGCGCGCGGCGTTCCCCTGCGCCCCGGGCGAAACCCTGTATGTCAACGATGCCACTCCGGGTCTCAAGACGTGCAACAACGGCACCATCAAGATCCGTGGCGACTGGCGCGAAACCATGAGCACCCACTGGTTCCATGACCACATGAACGATTTCACCGCACAGAACGTCTACAAGGGCAGCGCGGTGATGATGAACTACTACAGCGCCCTGGATCGTGGCAACGAAGCGCTGCAAGACGGCGTCAACCTGCGCCTGCCCAGTGGTTCGGCACTGCCCTGGGGCAACCGTGACTACGATGTGAACCTGATGGTGGCCGACAAGTCCTGGGACGCCACTGGCCAGCTGTGGTTCAACCCGTTCAACACCGACGGCTTTCTCGGCGATCAGATCCTGGTCAACTGGCAGTACCAGCCGCGCCTGAACGTGCGCGCGCGCAGCTATCGCTTCCGCATCCTCAATGGCTCGGTGTCGCGCTTCTTCAGGATCGCGCTGGTGCGGGAAATCGTCGGCACCGGTGGCGAATTCCCCGGCCCGACAGGTTCCGGCCTGTCCTATACCCGCGTGCCGTTCCACTTGATCGCCAACGACGGCAACCTCATGGAACACGCCGTGCCGTTCGACGGCAGCATGGACCTGGACGCCGACGGCGATGTGCAGGACCACAACGCCATCCTTCCCAGCCAGGGCATCGCCGAGCGTTTCGACATCATCGTCAACTTCGCGAAAAACGGGATCAGCACCGGCGACAAGCTGTACTTTGTCAACCTGATGGAGCACCACGACGGCAAGGGTCCGGAAAGTCTGCCGCTGAGCCTGGCCGATGTCCTGTCCGGCAAGTACAAGGCGGTACTCAAGCTTGGCAGCAAAGGGCTGGAGTGGGACGCCGGCGACCCGGCGGTGGGCAAGTTCATGCAGATGGTGGTCCAGCCTTATGCCGGCCAGGACGTGAGCATGAACCCCGCCGACTTCGAACCCGCCAAGCCGGGCAAGGCGGCGGGTAGAACCATGATTGCGCTGACCCTTAACCGTGACGACCCGACAGTGCAGGCCAAATTGAAACTGGCGCGGCATCGCGAGTTCACTTTCGGCCGCTCCGACGGCACCGACGAAGAACCCTGGACGATCAAGACCGACGGTGGATTCGGCTTCCAGATGGACCCTCGAATCATCAGCGCCGCTCCGCAACTGGCCAACGGCCCGACCCCTGCCGGGTTCTCCGGCGACGGCACCCTGGAAGTGTGGAAAATCAGGAACGGCGGCAACGGCTGGAGCCACCCGGTGCACGTGCACTTCGAAGAAGGCATCGTCCTCAACCGCGACGGCAAGGCGCCGCCGGAATGGGAAAAATGGGCGCGCAAGGACGTCTATATCATCGGCCAGGGCATCGACAGTTCGGTGGACGTGGACATAGCGATCCGCTTCCGCGAGTTCGCCGGGACCTACATGGAGCACTGCCACAACACCCAGCACGAGGACACCTCGATGCTGCTGCGCTGGGATGTCGAGCACCCCGGCCAGTTCCAGTTGATGCCAGCGCCCATACCCGGCTGGGACGGCGTCACCTACGTCAACTCCGCCGCGCTGCCGACTTTCCGCACTGGCGATAAACGTGTCGAGGACGTCGATAACCAAAAACCGGTCGCCAACCCCGACAGCGCCATCAGTAACACCGGCCAACCGGTGATCATCAACGTGCTGGCCAACGACACCGACCCTGACGGTAACGTGCCACTTAAAGTGGTGGGGCTGGAGCAACCGGATTCCGGCAAGGGTGTGGTCAGCACCGATGGTACGCGCGTGACCTACACACCACCGGCCACGGTCCCCTCGCCGTTCACCGCGACCTTTAGCTATCAGGCCAGCGATGCCAAGGGTGCGGAGTCGGCACCGGCGACGGTGTCCGTGGCGGTCTCGGCAGCGGTCAACGAGAGCCTGATCGTCACCAGCGCTACCGTCACCGCCCGCAGCAACAGCCGCTGGTATTGGGTCCTGTCCGGTACCACCTCGCGTGGCACGGGCAATACCATCACGGCGACTGCCACGACCACAACCGGTACGGTGAACCTTGGCGCCGCCATCCTGACGCCTACGGCTACAGGCGCGCGCTGGAACATAGCGGTGACAACCGCCGGCAGTGGCCCGTCGCCTAGCCCGACAGCGACCATCAAATCGGCCTTCGGCAAAACCGTTACAGTGCCGATCAAGGCGAACTAGAGCGGATTGATCGACGCCCGGTCCATGCAATGTGGATCGGGCGTTTTTCTTTTGTGCGGCGTAAGGTGGGACCGAGGTTGGGGTTTGTTGACTATCGGTTCTATCGGCAAAGTGCCTGGCAGTCACCGCTGCGGCGCTACCATCCGAAAGCGGATATTGATCTCGTTGGACACCACACTGTCCGCCCACTCGCCCTCGCCGATCTTGAAGTCGTCACGCTTGAGCACCAGTTGGCCCTCGAAGATGCCGATGGCGCTCTCCGATTTCAGCAGCACCGGTACACTCACTTCCCGAGTAAGTCCCCGCAGGGAAAGCTTGCCGGTGACGGTGTAGCGGTTATTGCCCAGGGCCTTGATGGACGTCGACTCGAAGGTCGCCACCGGATAAGTCGCCGTGTCGAACCACGCCGGTTTTTGCAGCTCGGTATTGGCATCGCTGCTGCCGGCGTCGATGCTCTTCAGGTAGATGGTCAGCGCGGCATGGGCGGCGCCGGGGTTATCGGTGTCGAAGTCGAGTTTGGCCTTGAACTTGCCAAAGGTGCCGTAGGCTCTCGACCCCATCTGCTCATAGGTGAAGCTCAAGGTGCTGGCCCTGGCGTTCACATCCTTGTATTCCACGGCTCCAGCAAACGACACCAGGCCGAACACCAACGTGCCGGCCAGAGCGACGCAACGCGCGGATCGAAGGTTCATGGCACTCTCCGGGAGGGCTCCCGTCTTGAGTTGGCGTGCCGCACAGGTCGGGTGGCATCAAATGGACTAAAGCAAACAACCGGCGTTTATTCCACCTCACCCGTTGATTTGCGACCACCTGCCGCTGGCCGCCAGTGCTACCCGCACTCCCCCCGTTGCCACGCCCGCTGCAACAGGTCGATCACCTCGGCATCCGAGGTCTGGGAAAAATCCATGTACCAATGGCCAATCGACATGAACCACTCGGGTATCAGCGGGCAGATCAACTCATCCACCTCACTGCGCAGCGCCTGCAGCGTTTCGATCGGCGCCACCGGCACCGCCACCACGATGCGCGATGGCGCCTGCACCCGCAGCGCCTGGATCGCCGCCCTCATCGAAGCGCCGGTGGCCAGGCCGTCGTCGATCAGGATCACCACCTGATCCTTGAGCTGCACCGCCGGCCGCGTGCCGCGGTAGACCTGTTCGCGGCGCAACAGCTCGCGGCTTTCCCGTTCGACCACGGCGTCGAATGCGGCCTTGGCAATCGGATGCACCCGCAGCGCCTGTTCATTACGAATCTGGATGCCGCCGCTGGCAATTGCGCCCATGGCGTACTCCGGGTGGGACGGCACACCCAGCTTGCGTACCAGCATCAGGTCCAGGCGAACCTTCAGCGCCGTGGCCACCTCATAAGCCACCGGCACGCCGCCACGGGGCAAGGCCAGAACAATGACATCGGAGCGATTGGCGTAAGGCAGCAACGGCTCAATCAAACGCCGCCCGGCTGCCGGCCGGTCTTGCAGGATGGAATGGGACAAGGGGCTCATTTGAAAACCTCCCCAGGCGATGGCGCCTGTCGGCTCACAGCTCCCAAATTGTCGACCTCATGCAGGCCGACATCAAGCGCAATGGCCTACACCAACCGCTCAATCTTCTGATGCTGCCACACCAGTTTGTAATACAGCGTCTGCAACACCAGCATCCCCAGATACGCCACCGGAAACGCCATCCACACCCCTTGCAGCCCGAACCTCGCATCCAGCAGATACGCCGCCGGCAACTGAACCCCCACCACGCACACAATGGAAATCGCCACTGGCACCATCACCGTACCGCTGGCGCGCATGATGCCGCCGATGATCGCCTGGAAACCGAACACCAACAGGCTCCAGAGCATGATGTGCAACAGGTGCTCGGCCATGTTGAGCGTCGCCTCTTCGGTGAGGAACGACGCCAGCAACCAGCTCGACAATAAGTACCCGAGCACCACCAGACCACCGGTCAAACACACATTGATCATCAGCCCGGTCTTCAGGATCGGCCCGATGCGCTCGATGCGCCCCGCCCCGATCGCCTGGGCCCCGAGGATCGACGCCGTGATCGCAATCGACAACGCCGGGAACTGCACGTAATTGACGATCTGCGTCACCGCGCCATACGCCGCCGTCGCCTGGGACCCGTGCTGGTTCACCAGCGCCAGAATCACCAGCTCCGACAACGACAACACCACCATCTGCAACCCGGTGGGCAAACCGATGCGCAGCACCTTGCCGAGGATCGCCATATCCAGCTTCATCGCCGCAAAGAACTCGCGGTCCGGCGCCAGCGGATGGCCCTTGCCAAGCAAGCGCCACGCCAGCAGCCCCATCGCCACCAGGTTACCCACCAGCCCGGCAACCGCCGCACTCTGAATCCCCATCGGCGCAAAACCCAACCACCCGCGAATCAACGCCGGCGTCAGCGCCAGCCCGACACAGGTCGACACCACCAGCGCCAACAACGGCGACAAGGTATCACTCACCCCGCGCAGCAACTGCGTGAACAACACAAACACCAACAGCGACGGCATGATCCACAACATCACATGGGCATACGCCACCGCATCGTCCAGCACATCCGCCGGCGTCCCCAACCCCACCAACGCCGACTGCGCAAACACACTCCCCACCACCGCCGCCACCAACCCGATCAACACCCCCAACAACAACGTCGCCCCGGCAATCGCCTTCACCAGATGCGTCTCCCGCGCCCCCCACGCCTGCCCGATCAACACCCCCGCGCCGGCACCAAGGCCGATCACCAGGGCGATGAAGAAAAACACGATGGGAAACATCCCCGACACCGCCGCCAGCGCCTGGGTGCCGAGCATCTGGCCGATGTAGATGCTGTTGACCGTGCCGGACATGGATTGCAGGAAGTTCGACAGGACCATCGGGGCGAGGAAAAACAGGTAGGTTTTCCAGAGGGGGCGTTGGGGGTTCGGGGTTTGCATTCGGGAAGGTCCATCTCGACGGCGTGAGCGATGATTAAGGATAGCGTGGGTGGCTGAATCCAAGGGGCCGTGAACATCTCAGGTCTGTGTTTATATTTCCAGCGACGTGAGGTGAAAGGTCTGAAGTTTCATCGTCACCGGTCCTACACAAAGCTCGGAATCTCTCACCTTCCCGCGCTGATCTCATGCGGCATATAGTCAGCGCCGTCGCCCAAATGGCGATTCGGGTTTGGCGACCTGATTACAGAGAATGCGAAGGCTATCCGCTTCATTGCAGGTATCATCGCACCCGCAAAGCCGCTGTTATGGCGGCTGTGCGCGGGAGACCTTCGGGTCTGCCGGTTTTCTCTGTTGCCGGTTCGCCAACCTGCGCACAGCTGCCACCCATTCGTTTGGCGACGACTGCGTGACGGCCTTGAGCCAATCAAATAGAGATCTTCACAATGAATCGATACATGCCTCTTACCGGAATCGACCTGGTTCCGGCCTCCCTGCTCATCGACACCCAAGCCCCACTCGACGTCCTGCAAGCCATGGCGGATTACCGTATTCGGACAGTCACACAGGTGCTGGAAAACATTGCCTACCGATCCGAACTCGGTTGCGACACGGTGGTGCTGGAGGACTTTTCCAAGCTGCTGGTCATTCCGTTGCGCGATGGTTGTGATTTGATGGATGTGATTGGGCGACGGTTGCGGGCGCAGGCTGCGGAGTAAATGAAAATGGGTGCTCTTGCGCCCATTTTATTGCTACTCCAGAAAGGGGTTACCCGTCAGCTTGATTCGAGGCCGCGAAAAACCAATCAGGCGAAGATACTCAATATACCCGTAACAAAGAGAAGAGCCGCTGCGACAGCGGCTCAACCTGGTAAACCTTCGATGATCTAAACGACTGGACAAGGGAACCGGACGACCACGAAATGATGGCTACTGCCACCGTTCTCTGGCACCTGAGTTCGGGCACTTGGTGCTGTCAATCAAAGGTATATTTGCCTTCGAGCATGAATGCCGGCTCTCTCCAGTTGGGCCCTCTCACAACTCCGCCCCCACTATATTTGATAAAACCGGCATCACACATTTTATGGACAAGGTTCAATAACCCTATGTTGTTCTCCACATGCGCCCAGTTAGCCAGATTATAAAGGCCATCAAGCCGAGGAAAGGAGATACCTAATTCATTTTTGGTAAGAAATAGAATTACCTCTTCAGGTTTTTCGTTAAGTACGATGGTTGCAATGACGCTCATTATTTTACCCCTCCAAGTTCCTTGTACTCTCGTTCACTTTGTTTTCGATCCGCTTCTATAGCATCAGGCGTATAGAGCAGTTCAAAAGCATCTTTGACTTTGTAGTCCTCCAGCGTCGCGGCGTGAGTATTGTTCCAAATAACACCGTCATCCGAGTTTACACCGTCAGCTACACCTAATGCTCTGAAACGTTCGAGCTCTCTGATTTCATGAGTATAGAAGCGTTTGTCCACATCTGTGATTACCAATTCACCCAGCAGAATTTTTTTCAAGCGATCAATCATGATGGCATTGGCATCCGAAGACCTGAAACGTCCCGTATGTAATTTGACCAGGTCAATACCCGTTTGGCTCACGGTAGCACTTGTCCAATCGAGATCGAGAATTGGGCCTCCAGCTTTGGCAGGATTGAAAAATCGACCGCTGTATTTTCCCTTGGTGGTTGCTCCCTCATAAGGCCTATTAAAAACAACGTAGATTGGCGGCAGACCGCTTTCAATCGGAAAGCAGTAAATGCAATCCCTGAAATCAGGCAATTCGAACGCGGGTAAGGTTTCAGGCTGCACAAGCAATGGCGACAGCGTAACTCCAGTGTAAGTCGGTACTTGCGCAGGTCGGGCGGGCGAAGTTGTCGATCCGTTTCCCAAGTGAATAATGGGAAAACTGAGGATATTGGGCGGTGTATCGTTTGACGTGAAACTGTAGCTGCTGGTCGTTGGATCGAATGCCAATGCTCGCACTGGCACTTCTGCCGAGACACTCCCTCCAGCCGGGGTTGCAACAAGTGTGTATTGGTTAAGGTCGCCAAAAATCCGATAAGGAAGGTCAATGGTTCCTTCGGTAGCGGCGATTTCATTCAGGTTTGACGGCAGCTCTGGTAAAAAAGTGCTACCGGACAGTGTGAGAACTGTTTGAGGAAAGCGTTCGCCGTTAGCAAGAGCAGGTGAATAGAACAAGGCCCCGATCCCAACAGCAGTGGCCCGACTGATAAGTGCTTCCCCCAAACCTGCCAACAACTGAATGCCTTCATGGATCACTGCCCTGAAGGTCCAACCATCGGCGACATGGATGGCAATGGCACCCGCCACAGTTCCTGCCTCCGCACCATTACCAATGGGTAACCTATAGGTGTAAGCAACTTCGCCCCTTGCCAGGGCGCGATGGATTTCAGTGTCTGCAGTTGTGGAAGCGTCCGCCAGAATGGGGATGGCTTCGACCAGGATTCGTTTCACGTAGGCGGCAGTTAGCGATAATAGGTATTCTTCATAAAAGCTTTGTCGCACTGCCATATCGTCTTCTGCATCCGCATTCGATGCAAATACAGCGGCACTCATTTTCCTGTCTAGCGACAATGCGTCTAAACCATTATATAGTAGTGCTTCGTGCCAACTTCTATGGATTCTGGCCCTTTGCAGAAGCTCTACGATGATCGCTTTCTTTTTTAAGGCAGCCTCCAATGCATTGAACTCCTGCCCGTCAATGGCTGCGACTATGCGTTTTTCTAGATAATCTCGAACATTCGGTGTAGCACCAGAAAAAACACTCGTTATCTGATCGTGCACCGAAAGCCCTATCGCCTCCAACTTTTGGTATGCGTTACTGGGGTTTTTGGTACTTTCAATACTATGGGGCGTAGTAACTGCCGGGACAGTCCCATCCCAAAACAAAATACTATCGAAGCTTGAAGGAAAAACTTGGGCTTCTGTAGCTTGAACCTGTCGAGACTCAGGCGTTATTAAAGATGAATAATGTGTAATTGGTTTTTGCATATAGCACTCCATGCAACATTATCAATTCCATAAAATAGACAGCACAAAAGTTATGCCGCAACAACGTAGCAATTCCAACACTTCAATATTTACTGCATACGTCGCGCGCGGAAGATGATGAGCGGCAGTTGCAGGCGCAGGTGAGAGAGTGACTACATTTGGGCGCCTAAGGCGCCTGTGTTCTTCTTTTGGTCTAGTCCTGAAACAGATTTACACCTGTTTCACCCAAGCGCCCCAACCATCGGCGCGAGGCTAAGAGACTAGATCAGTCGGACTACCAGGGCGACGACAACAAAGATTGCCAGTGCCAGCGCGGCACCGATGCTGAACGGCACCACAGCAGAGCGGATCGCGCTCGGGGCGGGACTACGCATCTCTTCGGCAAAAGCTGCAACGTCGCGGTGCAGTTGTTCAATGCTGGCTTGATTCGTAGGTTGTGTGGACATGCTGCTACTTCCTGTGTGAGTCACGAGTCGTGTCTGCTACCTGAGCCCCTGTTGGGCTCATCCTTTCGAGCTTTGCTGTTCAAATAGTTCTCCCCGAACAGCCGGTGCCCCCTTTTTCGTCGTCAATATTTCCCGTTTTTCATCTTTGGAATAGCGGGTAAATCCTGCCAAAATCGTAGGCAAAATCCGAGAATTGCGTAAGGGGCTCTATCAATGGAGTCGAAAAAGAAAAGCTGATCGCTCACAACACACTCCCCAAGTGCCAAACGACCCAGCCCATAGTCCATTAGCTAAACTTCAACTGTAAACCACTTCGCGAATCCCTGAAAATCAGGAGGCGAACCATGAGCAAGCAACCTCAACCCCAAAGCCGCTCCAACCCCCAGCCCAGATCCCGTCCGTTGGTGCCGAATCTGCCGAACCTGCCGAGCAAAACCGGCAACAAGTCCGGCGGCTTGCGCGGTAACTATCCGCCGAAGAAGTCGTAAGGACCTCGGGTGCACGACAGGCTTTGCAACGGAGTCTGTCGTACTCCCGGTCACTTCAGCATTACTTGCCTCTATATCGGACATTGTTTTCCACGAGCGACGCTATGCCCATCAAGAATGATGGCCAAGGGCTACGCTCTCCACGGCGTCTCAAGTTCACCTCGACCATGCCGCCAACCGATTTGCCTCAATGGCTCAAGCGATAAAAGACCTGTGGCGAGGGAGCTTGCTCCCGTTGGACTGCATAGCAGTCCCATTTTTTTTTGGGGGGCCGCTTCGCAGCCCAGCGGGAGCAAGCTCCCTCGCCACAGTGTCAGACTTTTCTTCCGGTATCAGTCCTACCTCGGTTTTTCCGGTTCGAATACATGGAGTAAGCGTACATGCCCTTCCCCCCTCGTTTCCTCGACCACTACCGCAAAGCCGACCGCATCATGCTGGGCCTGATCTGGCTGATGTTCGCTTTCGCTATTGGCCTGGCGTTCTGGCACGACACGTTCAAGCAAGCGTTGCTGGTGGGCGGTGGTACCAGTGTGTTGTTGACGCTGTTGTATCGCGCCATCGGCGGGTCGCGGTTGATGCGTTGTTTGCTGGGCGTGGGTTTGATGGTGATGGCGGCGTTGCATATCAATCAGGCCGAGGGGGTCATTGAGTCGCACTTCGGGATTTTTGCGTTGTTGGCGGTGTTGACGTTTTATCGGGACTGGCTGCCGATTCTGGTGGCGGCGGTGACGATTGCGCTGCATCACGTGGTGTTTCATGTGCTGCAGCATCAGGGTTTTCCGGTGTTTGTGATGGCCCATCACGGTGGCTGGACGATGGTGTTCGTTCACGCCTTTTATGTGGTGATGGAGACGGTCGCGCTGCTCTATCTGGCGCTGCACAGCCAGGCCGATGCGGTGGAAAGCCAGGACATGCTGGACAAGATGCTCGCCACCACGTCCCAGTTCACCGCTGGTGCCGGCCAGGGTGACAAGGCGCGGGTGCATGTGTCGCTGGCGCAACGCTTCGATCAGTTTTTGATGCAGATCACCGTGCTGGTGGACGGCGTGGTGCGTGACTCTCAGGGTTTGGGTCAGTTGGGCCAGGAGTTGGCCAAGGCCAGTAACACGCTGGAGAAAGGCGCCAAGCATCAGTTGACGGAAATCGCGCAGATGACCGGCTCGATGCAGCGTATGGGCGATGCGATGGAGCACATCGTGGTGCATGTCGAGCATGCCGTTGCACATGCCGGCCAGGCCAGCGCGCAAGTCACCCGCGGGCAGGAAAGCGTGAACCGTGCGCGGCAGGAAATCACTCAGCTGGCCTCACGCCTGGAAGGCACCAACCAGACCGTGCAGGTGCTCGCCGGGCAGGCACAGCAGATCGGTACGGTGCTGGAGGTGATCAGCAGCATTGCCGAGCAGACCAACTTGCTGGCGCTCAACGCGGCCATTGAAGCGGCGCGCGCCGGCGAGCAAGGCCGGGGCTTTGCGGTGGTGGCCGATGAAGTGCGCAGCTTGGCGCAACGCACAGCGGTGTCCACCAAGGAAATCCGGACCATCATCGAGGCGTTGCAGCAAGGCAGCCGCAAAGCCGTGGAGGCCATGCAGGACAGTCGCGAAGGTGTAGAGCGCTGTGTCGAGGACAGTCAGTTGGCGGCAGCGATGTTGCAGGCCGTCGGCAGCGACATCTCGCAGATCGATGAACTCAATGGGCGAATTGTCACGACGACCCGCGAACAGTCCACGGCGAGTTTCGAGATTGTCGGGCGCTTGCAGTCGGTGCAGAGCATTGCGCAGAACACGGCGGATGATGTGGAGACGCTGGCGCTGAGCAGTCGGCGCTTGCCGCCGATTGCGACTCGGCTGGATGCGTTGGGGCGCACGTTTCATCAGTGAGGCTGCCGTGGGCGCTGCGTTTATTCGCAATGGGAAAAAAACGGCGGGTAACCCGGTGGCCGTGCTAGTTGTAGGCGATACTTGAGGACGCCGCAGCGAAGTAATTGAATACCGGAGCCCGTCTTGTATTTGTTGGCGATTGAATCTTCAGAATCTTGGAGTTTTTTCAAACAAATTTGTGAAACAAAACGTGAAGGCAGCTCAGTTAAAAAGCTCCACAAAGTTACATAAAAACCAACAAAATCAGGCTTTTTAAGCGATTAGTCATGTGAAATAAAATGTGAAGGCAAAGTCTGACCTGACTCTTCAGCTGTCGAGGCGATGCTGGGATACCTTCAGTCAGAGTTTGGCCGGCAGACGGTCCCTCACCGCCAGCTGAACTCTTCGTTGCATTGGCATGCCGGGCCCATCCGTCGCACCAGCATTGCTCTATAGATTCAATCTATCTACATTTGAATCTATAGACGCAATACAAGGACTGGATCATGGCCGTCCCCCTGCAACCTCAATCCTTCAGCAAAAACCAATGCGTCACCGGCCTGCGCGCCGCGGTGAGCATTCTGGAAAAGTGGAAAGCCACCAGTGATCAGGCCTGTCGCATCCTGCGCATCTCCCGCAGCACCTACACCCGCGCCCGGCAGCGGGACCCGGATTGGGCGGTGGCGCTGGATGCGGATCAGATGCAGCGCATCAGCTTTGTGCTGAACATTCACGCGACGTTGCGGCTGGTGTTCGACAACCCGGATAACGTCTATGGCTTTGCCTCGATGGCCAATGACAACGAGTTTTTCAACGGGCGTTCGCCGCTGGAGATCATGGCGCAGGGCGACATGATCTCGCTGTATGAAACCTTCCGCCGCATCGACATGCTGCGGGGTGCGCAATGGTGAGGGCGAGTGAGCTGGCGGTGTTTGCCGGTCAGTCGTTGCAGGCTTATCGCCTGGTCAATTCGAAGTTTCCGCCCATTGCGTTGTTTGATGATGTGGCGGATGCGGATGAGTTTGAGCTGTTGTTCGAGATTCAGGCGCTGACCAATCCGCGGTTGAAGAATGAGCTGGGTCAGCTGGAGTTGATTGCGCGCAACGAGATTCCGTTCGGGATTGCGGGTTGCTCTTATGCTATTGCGCCGTTTACCCACGTTAATCCGGCGGGTTCGCGCTTCAGTGACGGCAGTTTTGGCGTGTTGTACCTGGCGGATTCGATGGAAGCAGCGTTGGCCGAGGTGCGGCATCACCAGGCTCTGTATTGGTCGAAGGTGCCGAGTCTGAACTATGAGCGCTTTGTGTTTCGGGGGTTGGCCTGTGCTTTTGGCGATGGCGGGATGAAGGACGCCGCGACCCTGCCGATGAACGATCCGGTGTATGCCCCGGACGACTACAGCCATTCCCGTGTGCTGGGACGGGCGGTGCGGGATGCCGGTTGTCCCGGTTTGCGTTATCACTCGGTGCGGATGCCGGGCAGTCATTGCTGGGCGTTGATGACGCCGAGGCCGGTTTCGTCGATTGTGCAGACGGCGCATTACGAGATGGTCTGGAATGGGCAGATCACCAGTGTAAGTCAGATCAGTGAGGCTTGAGCCCCGTTGTCAGGCACATGAAAACCTGTGGGAGCGGGCTTGCTCGCGAATGCTGTGTGTCAATCGACACATAGGTTGAATATGAAACTGCCTTCGCGAGCAAGCCCGCTCCCACAAGGGATCACCGAGTCATCCATTGACTGCGTCGATAGTCACCATCATTTCAATGAAGTTCTCTTAAAAAATCCCCGGCGTAACATCTGCTCCATACCAACCCATAAGCACCCCCGGAGCACACCATCATGAAACGCCAGACTCTCCTCAGCATCGCTTTCTCGGTTTTCGCAGTTAACGCTTTCGCCGCAAACTCTGCTCAACCTGTGGTCGCTGAAGGCGGCTCGGATCGTCTGATTGAAAGCCGTGTGGCCGAGGGTGGTTCCGATCGCCTGATCGAGAATCGTGTGGCCGAAGGTGGTTCGGATCGTCTGCTGGAAAAACGCGTCGCCGAAGGCGGCTCCGACAAGCTCCTGCAAAACCGCGTCGCCGAAGGTGGCTCGGACCGTCTGATCGAAAGCCGCGCTGTCTGAATGCAGTGCTTTACCGCAGGACTCAACGAAAAGCCCGGCCTAAACAGCCGGGCTTTTTCGTGTGGGCCATCAATTCATCCGTTGTTCATGCACTTTCGCGGATCGCGAGAGGCCGATCTTGATGCCAACCAGGATGGGCGCGGCGAAGACGAACAGCAGGGCCACGGCGAAGAACGCCGTATCGAAGGCAATCACCGTGGCCTGACCTGACACCGCTTTGCCCAGCAGGCTAGTGGCTGACCGGCCAGCGGCCACTTGATCCATGCCCTTCCCCGCCAGCATCGCGGTTGTGGTCATCAGCCGTTCGATGACCGCGTGGCCCCCTGGGGTGACGTTGGCGCCGAGGACCATGCCATTGCTGACAACCTGATGGTCGATCAAGGTCTGTAGCCCGGCGACGCCCATCAAGCCACCCAATTGCCGCCCCGTATTGAACAGGCCGATGCCACTGGCCAAGTTGCGGCTGTTGAGATGGCTGAAAGCGATCAGCGTGATCGACAGAAACAGGAAGCCAAGGCCCAGGCCACGCAGCAGGATAGCCGCCATCATGTCGTCGCTGCCGCTTTCACTGGTAGAACCGGACAGCATCCACATCGCCCCCATGATCAGCAGGATGCCCAAGGGCACGGTCGCCACCGGTGGCACGCGGCGCACTTTGAACAGCCAGGCGGCGATGAGCAGCGAACCGACAAAAAAACCGCCACTGGGCAACAGGAGCAGGCCGGCATCGGTCGGTGTGAGCGCGAGTACCGACAGGGCGAACGCCGGAATCAGGTATGCACTGCCAAACAGCGCGGCACCGGCGACGAAACTGACGCAAAAGGCAAAGGTGAAATCGCTCGATTTGAACAGGCTGAAATCGAACAGCCCCTGGCCGTTGGCCAAAACCTGTTGGCCGAGAAAGGCCAGCAGTGCGGCGCCGCCGATCATCGTCATCACTAGAATGCGCAGTTCCTCGAACCAGTCCCAGCGGCTGCCCTGGCTGAGTACGTAGGTGAAGCAGAACAGCGCGGCACCGATCAGTGCACAGCCGAGCCAGTCAAACGAACGTTGCCGGACCTTGGCGGGCATGGGGTGGTCGGCGATGAGCAAGAGGCCGATCGCGGCCAGGGCCAGCGGCACCACACTGAAGAAAATCCAGGCCCAGGACTGGCTGTCGATCAACCACCCTTGCAGGGCTGGCGCGAAGGTGCCGGGCGCGACCACGGAGCCCATGGCGAACAGCGCTTGCAGGATCGGCTGAAGGGCCCGCGGATAGCCGCGAAAAATGAGCGCCTGGCCCGCCACCAGCAAAGCACCGCCAGCGAAGCCTTGCAGGATGCGCAGTGCAATCAGCAGCTCCAGCCGGGCGGTAACGGCAGCCACGCAGCACGCCAGGCCCATGACCAGGGTGGCGCCGATGATCACATTGCGCGCAGAAAACCGCTGCATCAGCCAAGGGGCGAGCATGAACCCGATCAGCTTGAACGCGATGTAGCCGACATCCAGCCAGGCGAATTCGTCAGGCGTGGCATAGGTGTCGCCGATGATGTCGCCACGGCCGAGGGCCAGCACGGTGCTGGCGATCGCTTCCGTCAACGTCGCCAGCACGATGCCCAACATGAGCAGGACGCCGGTCCTGGTTCTGATGCTGCCCGGCGTGGCGCAGGCATCGCTGTTCATGAGCCGGCCCCTTGCGCAACCTCAACCCGCGCGGACAGGCCCGGCACGATGCGCCCCGGTAGCGGATTGTGGGCCAGGCGGATCTTCACCGGCACGCGCTGCACGACACGCACAAAGTTCCCGGTGGCGTTGTCGGGCGGCAACAGGCTGAACGCCGAGCCACTGCCCGGTGCAAAGCTGTCAACCACGCCTTCCAGTGCCGCATCGGGGTAGCCATCGACCGTGACGCGCACGGTCTGTCCGGGGCGAATATGTTCGAGCTGGGTTTCCTTGAAGTTCGCCACGATCCACACATCGTTGACCGGCACGATATCGAGCAGGGAGACGCCCGGCGTGACGAAACGACCGAGGCGAACCTGACGGTTACCGACCACGCCATCCACCGGTGCGTGCACCACGGTGTGATCGAGATCGATCCGGGCGAGATCTCGCGCGGCCTGTGCTTGCGTCACGGCGGCCACGGCAGCCTCGCGCTCGGCCACAAACACCGCGATGCGTTGCTGCTGCGCCTCGACCGTTGCCGAAGCGGCCGACACCGAGGCCACGGCTCTGGATTGCGCCGTGCCGGTTTCATCGACCAAGGCCTGGCTCACCGCATTGCTGACGATCAATTTGCGGCTGCGGTCGTGGGTCTTGGCCGCCAGGCTCATGTCGGCGCTGGCCGAGCGCCTTTGTGCTTCGGCCTGCCTGATCAGCGCATGCTGGAGCCGGATCTGCGCGTCGACATGAGTCAGGCGCGCCTGGGCGGCGCTGACATTGGCCTCGGCTTGCGCAAGTCTGGCGCGGTAGTCGCGGTCATCGATACGAAACAGCACATCACCGGCACGCACAGCCTGGTTGTCCCGGGCCTCTACCGCCGTGACATAGCCGGCCACCTTGGCGGCGAGCGAGGTGACGTCCCCGCGGACATAGGCGTTGTCGGTCGAAGTCACGCCACTTGAAAACGCCAGGGCTCCCCAAACCGCCACGACCATCAAGGCCGCGACACACAGCAGCAGGCCGATGGTCTTGCGCTTGCTGCGCCGCACCACGACCACAGGCGTTTCGCTACTTGCACTGGTGGCAATGGCGGCCTTGTCCAGGAGCGAGTTCATTTTTTCATTTCCTGTTCAGTGCCAAGTACTGACTCAGCCACTGGGCGACAGGGTCTGCCGCCCGGCGGTCGAGCCTTCATGAGCGCGTTGACCGGCTCACTTCTTGAGAGGTGTTACGAGTACCTTTTCCTCGGTATCGAGGACGAACACCGCCAACAGGCGTGCAGGTTGGGTGTCGCTGGCGTTGGCGCTGACCAGGTGCACGGAACCCGGCTCCTCTACGAAGTTTTCACCGACGTTGTAGATCTTTTCCGGTTCGCCTTTGACCTCGATGCGAAACGAGCCCTCCAGCACCGTTGCATAGATGAAGGCCGTTTTCGGATGGGTGTGGGCCGGCGACGCGGCACCCGGCCCATACTCGACGACCACGCCCCTCATGCTCTTGCCGGGGATGTTGGGAATGGGACGGTCGAACACCACCGTCACATTGCCGGGGGGCGGCTCGGCGGCCGATGCGGCGCTGATAGAGAGCGCGGCGAAGAAAGCGGCCATCAACAATCGGGTAACCATGGGATTTCTCCTGGATTCGTAGGGAAATGTGAGGGTGCGATCCGTTACTGCGCCGTCGACCGGGCCAGCCAGTCGTCGAAGCGGATCGCCCCCAGGCGTGCGTTCTTGCCCGTGACCAGCGATTGATCGTCGAGCACGGCGCCGAAGTAACGTGCATGTACATCCGGCACGACTTTGCGGCTGTCCTGGGTCGCCCGCAGATAGCGCCTGGCCATCTCATCAATCGGCATGGTTTCCGGGCCGCCGACTTCAACGGTGCCATTGAGCGGTGCAGCCAGCACGACATCGGCCAACACCGCCACCACGTCGTCGGACGCTATCGGCTGGATCAGCGCCGGCGAAGCATGAATTTCCTCGCCAACGGCGAACGACTGGACAATGCCACCAGCAAACTCGGAGAACTGCGTGGCACGCACAATGGTGTAGGGAACGCTGGATGCCTTGATAAGGGCCTCCTGCGCGACCTTGGCCCGGAAATAGCCGGTATCGGGAAGCCGTTCGCTGCCGACAATCGACAGGGCAACATGATGACAAACCCCGGCAGCGGCTTCGGCGGCCAGCAGGTTACGGCTCGACGTTTCAAAGAAATCGAGAACGGCCTGGTCTTCCCACGACGGCGCGTTCGCCACGTCGACCACCACATCAGCACCATCCATTGCTTCGGCCAGGCCTTCGCGGGTGATGCTGTTCACGCCTGTGCTGGGGCTCGCGGCGAGCGCGTCATGGCCGCGCTCGCGCAGGATGTTCACAAGTTTCGATCCAATGAGGCCGGAGCCTCCGATGACGACGATCTTCATGGCTTTTCTCCACTTGTCGACTGCAACTATTGCGTCGGTGTAGAGAGATTGCCTGCGCGCACCAGGCAAGTCCTTGCGCCGGGCTTGGGTTTGCCTTGGCGAGCGCTTGGATTTATGTCCAAGGCTACTGAGGTTCTTCCAGTCTCCCTTGCCGCTGACGGTGCAGCGGGTGTCGAGCTGCCGTATCATCTGCCTCAGTTACCAACCGCCAGCCGCCTGGGACACGGAGTTGAGGGCGCTTCGCCAGGGGATGCTCAACTTGCCATTCACGTTTGAAGACTACGTACTCGATCAGGAGCGCCGGGAGCTGACCCTGCGCGGGCAGGTCGTGGCCGTCGGACCGCAGGTCTTCGACCTGTTGCTGCTGTTCGTCAACAATCCCGACCGCGTCGTCAGCAAGGACGAATTGCTCAAGGCGGTGTGGGGCAGCAAGATCGTGTCGGAATCGACGATCACCAGCCACATCAATGCCGTGCGCAAGGCCATCGGTGATACCGGCGAGGAGCAGCGTCTGGTACGCACCGTCGCCCGCAAAGGCTACCGCTTCGTTGGCCGGATCAACGGCGACTTGACCGGGGAAGCGCGACAGCCCGATGGCGATGAACGCCCGACCGCTGCCCCGAAGCAAATCCCCTCTCCTGCGCTCGTCCTGCCGGACAAACCCTCGATCACCGTCCTGCCCTTCCAGAACCTGAGCGGCGATCCGGAGCAGGAGTATTTCGCCGATGGCGTGGTGGAGGACATCATCGCCGCCCTGTCGCGTATCCGCTGGCTGTTCGTCATCGCACGCAATTCGAGCTTCACCTACAAGGGCCGGGCGGTGGACGCCCAAGGCGTCGGCCAGGAGTTGGGCGTGCGCTACGTGCTCGAAGGCAGCGTGCGCAAGTGCGGGAACAGGCTGCGCATTACCGGGCAACTGATCGATGCGACGAGCGGGACGCACATCTGGGCGGAGCGCTTCGAAGGCCTGCTTGACGACATTTTCGAGCTACAGGACCAAATCACCGAAAGCGTCGTCGGTGCCATCGCGCCGCAACTGGAACGGGCAGAAATCGAACGCGCCAAACGCAAGCCGACAGAAAGCCTGGACGCCTACGACTACTATCTGCGGGCCATGGCAAAACTGCACAGCGGCAGCCGGGAAGCCATCGAGCAGGCGCTGCCGATGTTCTACCAGGCCATCGAACTCGATGCGGAGTTTGCCTCGGCCTATGGCATGGCCGCCTGGTGCCACTTCTGGCGCAAGCTCAATGGCTGGATGATTGATCGGCCCGCGGAAATCGCCGAGGGCATACGGTTGGCGCGTCTGGCGGTGACCCTCGGCCGCGACGATGCCGTCGCGTTGACCCGGGGCGGACATGCGCTTGCTCATCTCGCCGGCGAAGTAGACGCCGGCATTGCACTGCTCGACAGGGCGCGCCTGCTCAATCCCAACCTCGCCCCCGCCTGGTTTCTGGGCGGTATCCTGCGGGCGCTGCACGGCGAAACAGACGCCGCCATCGAGAATTTGAACCACGCCGTTCGCTTGAGCCCGCTGGATCCGGAAATGTTCAGGATGCAGGTCGGGATGGCGCTCGCGCATTTCTTCGCAGGGCACTTTGATGCCGCTGCGGACTGGGCGGAAAAAGCGCTGGGCAACCTGCCCAGTCTGCTGATCGCGGCGGCTCTGGTGGCGGCCAGTCATGCGCTCGGCGGTCGAATGGAAAAAGCCAATCTGGCGATGCAGCGTCTGCAAAAGCTGGATTCCACTTTGCGTCTTTGCACCCTCAAGGACTGGCTGCCCATTCAACGGCCTGAGGATTTCGCCCGTTTCGTCGATGGACTGCGGCTGGCAGGATTGCCGGAGTGATGGGGTCGCTGAACACGACTTTCACCTGGCAAAACTTGCACTTTGCAAGGGTAGGCTAAGCTTTGATCAACTCGTTGCTCACGATGCTCGGTTCTGCAGGTTTTGGGTTTTTCTGGAGAGCGTCTGCAACAGCTATCCCAGACTGGCCCAAACCTTTCACGCAGGATTGCCGTGATGACAGAGCCCCTCCTCAGCTTTGATGCACTCAAGCATGCCGCGGCTGCCGGCGAAATCGATACCGTTCTGGTCTGCATGGTCGACATGCAGGGACGCCTGGTCGGCAAGCGCTTCCAGGTCGAGTTTTTCATCGACAGCGGCCACGAAGAAACCCACTGCTGCAACTACCTGCTGGCCGATGACATCGACATGGAGCCGGTGCCGGGTTACGCCGCGGCCAGCTGGAGCAAGGGTTATGGCGATTTCGTGCTCAAGCCCGACATGTCCACCCTGCGGCGCGTGCCCTGGCTTGAATGCACGGCGCTGGTGCTGTGCGACGTACTCGATCATCACCATCGCCAGGACCTGCCCCACAGCCCGCGGGCGATTCTGAAAAAGCAGGTCGAGCGCCTGCGCGAGCGCGGCTATACGGGAATGTTTGCCTCGGAACTCGAGTTCTATCTGTTCGATGAGAGCTACGAGGCGATCCACCAGCGCAACTATCACAAACCGAAAACCGCCGGCCATTACATCGAGGACTACAACATCCTGCAGACCACCCGCGAAGAGCCGGTGCTGCGGGCGATCCGCAAGCACTTGCAGGCCTCGGGCATTCCCGTGGAAAACTCCAAGGGTGAATGGGGCCCTGGGCAGGAAGAGATCAACATCCGCTACGCCGACGCCATGACCATGGCCGACCACCACGTCATCATCAAGCACGCCTGCAAGGAGATCGCGCAGTTGCAGGGCAAGGCGATCACCTTCATGGCCAAGTGGCGCTACGACGCCGCCGGCTCCAGCAGCCATATCCATAATTCGTTGTGGGACAAGAACGCCAAGAAGCCGCTGTTCTTCGACGCGAAAGCCGAGTTCGGCATGTCAAAACTGATGCGGGCCTGGGTCGCCGGGCAGCTCAAGTACGCCAACGACATCACCTGTTTTCTCGCGCCCTACATCAACTCCTACAAGCGCTTCCAGGCTGGCACTTTTGCGCCGACGCGGGCGGTCTGGAGCCGCGACAATCGCACCGCCGGCTTTCGCCTGTGTGCCGAAGGCAGCAAGGCCATCCGCATCGAATGCCGCATCGGCGGTGCCGACCTCAACCCCTATCTGGCCTTCGCCGCGCTGATCGCGGCAGGTTTGAAGGGTATCGACGAGAAACTCGACCTCGCGCCGCCGTTCGAAGGTGACGCCTACCTGGATGAGCATTTGCCGGAAGTGTCCAAGACCCTGCGTGAGGCGAGCGCCGCCCTCAAGGCCTCAAGCATGTTGCGCGAGGCGTTCGGCGACGAGGTGGTCGACCATTACGTGCACACCGCCGAGTGGGAGCAGAAGGAATACGACCGGCGAATCACCGACTGGGAATTGCAGCGCGGCTTCGAGCGCTACTGAGAACATCATGACTGCGAAGGTGCAACTGATCTCTCCGGTCGATGGCCGGGTGTACGTCGAACGCGATATTGCCGATGCGGCGCAGATCGAGCAGGCGCTGACGGCGGCTGCCAGCGCGCAGGCGTCATGGCAACGCCGCTCACTGAGCGAACGTGCGGCTTATTGCAGTGCCGCGGTGGACGCGATGCTGTCGATGCAGGCGGACATCGTGCCGGAGCTGGCCTGGCAGATGGGTCGCCCGGTGCGTTACGGCGCCGGCGAACTGCGCGGCTTTGCCGAACGCGCCCGGCACATGATCGCCATCGCACCGCAGGCCCTGGCCGCTATAGAGCCGGCGCCCAAGGCGGGCTTTCGCCGCTATATCAAACGCGAACCGCTGGGCACGGTGCTGGTGGTCGCCCCGTGGAATTACCCTTACCTGACCGCGGTTAACACGATCATCCCGGCTCTGATGGCCGGCAACAGCGTAATCCTCAAGCACGCGTCGCAAACCCTGCTGGTGGGCGAGCGTTTCGCCGAGGCCATGCGTCGCGCAAAACTGCCCGAGGGGCTGTTCCAGAATCTGCTGCTCAACCATGTGTCGACCGGGGCGATCATTGCTGACGGGCGCGTGCAGCAAGTGAACTTCACCGGTTCCGTGGAGGCTGGCAAAGTCATGGAAAGCGCCGCCAGCGGACAATTTCTCGGCATGGGCCTGGAGCTCGGCGGAAAAGACCCGGCCTATGTCCGGGCAGACGCCAACCTTGAACAGGCGGTGGAAAATCTGGTGGACGGCAGTTTCTTCAATTCCGGGCAGAGTTGCTGCGCCGTGGAACGCATCTATGTCGACCAGAAAATCTACCCGGTGTTTGTCGAGCGCTTCGCCGAACTGACCCGCCAGTACGTGCTGGGCAACCCGCTGGACGAAGCCACCACCCTCGGTCCGCTGGTGACACCGGGCGCCGCATTCTTCGTTCGTGGCCAGATCGCCGAAGCGCTGGCCCAGGGCGCGACGGCGCTGATCGATCCGAAGTCCTTTCCCGCCGACGTACCGGGCAGCGCCTACCTGGCACCGCAAGTGCTGGTGGACGTGACCCATCAAATGTCGGTAATGCGCGACGAAAGCTTTGGCCCGGTGGTCGGCATCATGCCGGTGGCCAGTGATGAAGAAGCCATCGCCTTGATGAACGACAGTGAGTTCGGGCTCAGCGCATCCATCTGGACCCAGGACCTCGCCGCGGCCGAACGCCTGGGCAACGAGATCGCCACCGGCACGGTGTTCATGAACCGCTGCGACTACCTGGACCCGGCACTGGCCTGGACCGGCGTGAAAAACAGCGGGCGCGGCGTCACCCTGTCGCCACTGGGCTACGAGCACCTGACCCGGGCCAAATCCTTTCATCTGCGTCACGAGGTGTAGACCATGAACCTGACAGGAAACTGGAACTACCCCACGAGCGTTCGTTTCGGTGTCGGGCGCATCGCCGAACTGGCGGAGGTCTGTCGCAGCCAGGGTATCCAGCGCCCCTTGCTGGTGACCGACAGCGGCCTGGCGCGCGCGCCGATCACCACGGCGACGCTCGACGCATTGCGCGCCGCGGGTCTTGGCGTGGCGCTGTTTTGTGACCTCAAGCCCAACCCGGTGGAAGCCAACCTGGCCGGCGGGCTCGACGCCTGGCGTGCCGGCCAGCACGATGGCGTGATCGCGTTCGGCGGCGGCAGTGGCCTGGACATGGGCAAGCTCATTGCCTTCATGAGCGGCCAGACCCGCCCGGTCTGGGACTTCGAAGACATCGGCGACTACTGGACTCGCGCCGACGACAGCCGCGTCGCCCCGGTCATTGCCGTGCCGACCACAGCGGGAACCGGTTCCGAAGTCGGGCGTGCGGCGGTGATCATCGACGAGCGCACCCACACCAAACGCATCATCTTCCACCCGAAAATGATGCCGCGCGTGGTGATCAGCGACCCGGCCCTCACCGTCGGCATGCCGGCGAAAATCACCGCTGGCACTGGCATGGACGCTTTATCCCATTGCCTGGAAGCGTACTGCGCCCCCGGTTTTCACCCCCTGGCCGATGGCATTGCCGTGGAAGGCATGCGCCTGGTGGCCAACTCACTGGTGAAGGCGGTACACACGCCATCGGACCTTGAGGCCCGCGCGCAAATGCTCGCGGCGGCGGCCATGGGCGCCACGGCATTCCAGAAAGGCCTGGGCGGGATGCATGCGCTCTCCCATCCGGTGGGTGCGCTGTACGACACCCATCACGGCATGACCAATGCCACCTTCATGCCCTATGTCCTGCAGTTCAATCGCTCGGCCATCGAGGAGCGCATCACCCGCCTGGCGGCGTACCTGCGCCTGCCCTCCCCGGGGTTCGACAGTTTCCTGGCCTTCGTCCTCAAGCTGCGCAAGGACATCGGCGTGCCCCATACCCTGGTTGAACTGGGCGTGGATGACCGGCAGGCCGACCTGATCGCCGACATGGCGATTGTCGACCCTTCCGCCAGCGGCAACCCGCTGCCATTGACCCGGGACGGCGTGGCAAAGATTTTCGACGCGGCGTTTCACGGCCGCCTGTAGAGCAGTCGCCTGGCCAGCACTGCGCATGGACAGGTGTGATCCGATAGCGACAGGAGCAGTACGACAAGGGGTTGAAAGCCAGCCCATCCGGCCAGCCGGATGGTTGCGTATGAACACCTGAAGGGGCACACATCATGAACCCAGCAAGCCAGCCGGGCACCGAAACGCACGACGATGACGTCAAGGTGCTGCACAGCATGGGCTACGCCCAGCAACTCTCACGACGAATGGGGGTTTTCTCCAACTTCGCCATTTCCTTTTCGATCATCTGCATCCTCTCGGGTGGCATCAACTCCCTGGCCCAGGGCACCTCGGGCGCGGGTGGGATATCCATCGGCATCGGCTGGCCGATCGGCTGCCTGATCTCCGGGGTATTCGCCATGGCCATGGCGCAGATCTCCTCGGCCTACCCCACCGCTGGCGGCCTGTACCACTGGGGCTCGATCCTCGGTAACCGCTTCACTGGCTGGCTGACCGCGTGGTTCAACCTGCTGGGATTGGTCACGGTGCTGGGCGCGATCAACGTCGGCACCTATTACTTCTTTTTCGGCGCCTTCGGACCGGCACTGGGCATGGAAGACACGACCACGGTCAGGGTGATTTTCCTGGCGATCCTCACCGGCCTGCAGGCCTTGTGTAACCACTTGGGCATCGGCCTGACGGCAAAGCTCACCGACTTCTCCGGCTACCTGATCTTCGCCACGGCGCTGGCCCTGACCATCGTCTGCCTGATATCGGCACCCAGCTATGAATTCGCCCGGCTGTGGACCTTCGGCAACTACTCCGGCGAGGCGGGCGGCGGCGTCTGGCCGCAGGTCTCCAACGGCTGGGTTTTCATGCTCGGCCTGCTGTTGCCTATCTACACCATCACCGGCTATGACGCCTCCGCGCATACCTCCGAGGAAACCCGCAACGCGGCCATGTCGGTGCCGCGCGGCATGGTCATGTCGGTGGTCTGGTCGTTGCTGTTCGGCTGGCTGATGCTCAGCGCGTTCGTGCTGATGCTGCCGAACATGGACGAGGCGGCCAAGCAAGGCTGGAACGTGTTTTTCTGGGCCATGAACACCCAGGTCAACCCGACACTTAAACTGGTGCTTTTCGTGGCGATCTTCATCTCGCAGGTCCTCTGCGGGCTGGCCACCGTCACCTCGGTTTCACGCATGATCTTCGCGTTCTCCCGGGACGGAGGCCTGCCCTGCTCAAAAGCGCTCTCCTCGGTCTCATCGACCCATCGCAGCCCGGTCGCGGCCATCTGGACCGGTGCCACCCTCGCGGTGTTGTTCGTCTGGGGATCGTCGGTGATCTCGATCGGGACAACGCCGGTCTATACCATCGTGGTGTCCTGCACGGTGATCTTCCTGTTCTTCTCCTTCGCCATTCCCATCGCGCTCGGCCTGTTTACCTTTGGGACGTCGAAGTGGCCGACCATGGGACCGTGGAACATGGGGCGTTTCTGGTACTCGGTGTTCGCCATTCTCTCGATCCTGTCGATGCTCATCATTTTCGTCATCGGCATCCAGCCACCGAACGATTGGGCGCTGTACATCACCATCGGCTTCCTGGTGCTGACGGCCATCGTCTGGTTCGGCTTTGAAGCCCGGCGCTTCCAGGGGCCGCCGGTGGGCGACATGATCGTCAAGCGCCAGGCTGAAATTGCTGCAGCGGAGGCGGAATTAAACCGCAAATAGAGCGAGCAATGAGTAACCTGTGGGAGCGAGCTTGCTCGCGATGGCGGCGTGTCAGACACCCCTTGTGTGACTGTCCAACCGTCATCGCGAGCAAGCTCGCTCCCACAAGGTTTGTGGTGTTCCAACGCTTGGCTGACTGGCATTAGCCGCATCTGCCGGGCGTTTTTGTATGGTGATGATTTATCCTGTGCCTCCGACTTCACCCCGGAGACACCTGTGCACGCCCTCACCGCCCGCGAGGTTTACCAGCCGTTGCGCGATGCCGCCCAGGGCATTTGCACCTTCCAGCGAGTCGACGACGCCTGCGAATCCGGCCATGTTCGGATCGACATCGACGGCTGGCGCCTGACACTGGAGGTCGATGCCGGCCACTTGCGCCACTGCCTGCACGGCCAAAGCCCCGATGGACGTGAATATGTGTTCGACAACGGGCAACGCTTCGGCACCGACCCGGTGAGTCTGCTCAGCACCTGGGAACTGACGCAGATTGAACGGTTGCTGGCCTGAATCCTTCGCAACCTGTCGTTCCCTGGCCGCACTTATGATAAACAAGCCGGAGTGATTTTCGCGTCCAAGGAGGTTCTGCCATGCCCCGTTCCCCACGCCTGCCGCACTGGCTGGCCTGCGCCCTGCTCGGTTTGTTCGCTGCCGGCGCCCAGGCCGCCACGACGCCCCCGGCGCCCGATGCCTTGCAACCCTTGCTGGCGACGATGAATGAGCGGTTGTACATCAGCGAGCTGGTGGCGTTGACCAAGTGGGACAGCGGCAAACCGGTCCAGGACAACGCCCGGGAAGCGCAAGTCATCGCGAATGCGCGCGCGCAAGCCACCCAGCGCAAACTCGACCCCGACGATGTCGCCGACCTGATCGCCGCCCAGATCGAAGCCAGTAAACTGGTGCAATACGGCCGAATCGCGCAATGGCAAGCGGCGCACAAGGCTCCGGACACGCCACGGCCGGACCTGGGCAACGACATCCGGCCCAAGCTCGACACCTTGCAAAACCTGCTGCTCACGCAGTACGCCGCGTTCCTGCCCTACCGCAATGACCCGAACTGCCCGCAATGGCTGGCCACCGAACGCTCCGCGCTGATCAAGGATTACCTGCATGGTCAGGCGATGATTCGTGCGACCGGGGAGCTGTGTGTTGCGGGGCGATAACCTCAAATGAGCCACACTGAAACCCTCGCCAAAATCCTGCTCGGCCCGCTGTTGCTGGCGCAGGGCCTGTACACGCGGCGCGTGACGCCCAAGTTGCCCGAGGCCGAAGGTGAACGCCAGGGCGAGGTCGGCAGCGGCGACGTTCTACGGTTGTTGATTGTCGGCGACAGCGCCGCTGCAGGCGTGGGTGCGGCGACGCAAGGTGAAGCCCTCAGCGGTCGGCTGGTCGAGCGCCTGGCCGATGATTATCAGGTGGCTTGGAAACTCTGGGCGCGCTCGGGTCTGGATTCCCAAGGGTTGCTGGAGTTGCTCGAACAGCACGCCCCCGAGCCGTTCGATGTGGCGCTGTTGTCGATTGGCGTCAACGATGTCACCAGCTCACTCACCCTGGATCAGTGGCTCGCTCGGCAACGGCGTTTGATGGCGCTGCTGTGCGACAAGTTCGCGGTGAGGCAGATCGTGGTGTCGCCGCTTCCGCCGATGCATTTGTTCCCTGCGCTGCCGCAACCCTTGCGCTGGTTTCTGGGTTTCAGGGCGCGGCGTTTCAATGCACATTTGGCGGATCTGGCCGCACGCCTGGATCAATGTACGATGCTGACCACCCCGCTGGCACCAGAACCGGGCCTGATGGCCAGCGATGGTTTTCATCCGGGACCGCTTCTCTACCGTCAATGGGCCAACGATGCCGCCAGGGTCATCGACCAACGCTTTCGCACCACAACAATAAAAAACAGGAGTTGAAGATGTCCGAGCTGAACCTGAACCACAACGTCGCAGCGTCCCTGAAGCAGTGGCACGCGATGATCGGCAACCGCGACTTGAGCGGCTTGCCAGAACTGCTCGATCCGCAGGCGGTGTTCCGTTCGCCGATGGCGCATACGCCGTATCCGGGGGCGCCGGTGGTGTCGATGATTCTCAACACGGTCATGAACGTGTTCGAGGACTTTGCCTATCACCGCGAACTGGCGACCGCGGATGGCTTGAATGTGATTCTCGAATTCAGCGCCAGGGTCGGCGGGAAAGAGCTGAAGGGCATCGACATGATCCGCTTCAACGAACAGGGCAAGATTGTCGAGCTTGAAGTGATGGTGCGGCCGTTGAGTGGATTGCAGGCGTTGGGTGAGGAAATGGGACGGCGGTTGGGGGCATATCTGAAGTCCACAAAAGCCTGACTCAGCAAATAACCCTGTGGGAGCGGGCTTGCTCGCGAAGGCGGAGTATCAGGCGACATTGATGCTGAATGTGCCGGCCCCTTCGCGAGCAAGCCCGCTCCCACAGGTTTTGTGTACAGCTTCAAATGTCAGGTGTTAAACCATCGGCTGGTGACTGGTCACGCAGTGAATCCCTCCACCACCGGCGGAGATCGCGTCGATGTCGAGTTGCACCACCTTGCGGTCCGGGTAGAGTTCGGACAGCAGGCCGAAGGCTTTGGCATCGGCTTCTTCGTCGCCGAATTGCGGTGCGATGATCGCGCCGTTGATCACGAAGTAGTTGATGTAGCCGGCGGCGAAGTCCTGATTGTCTTTGCTGAACTGGCTGTTGCGCGGGTTGAGTGGCGGCGACACGGTATGCACCTGCAACTTGCGGCCATCGGCATCCGTGGCGTTTTCCAGGATCTGCAGATGGGCGCGAGTGACCTTGTAGTCGTAGGACTCGGGGTCGTTGTCGAGGTTGGCGATGACCACGCCGGGCTTGACGAAGCGCGCATAGAAGTCGACATGGGCGTCGGTGATGTCCTTGCCCTTGATGCCCGGCAGCCAGATGATTTTGCGCAGCCCCAGGCGTTCTTTCAGTTCTGCCTCGACGTCGGCCTTGCTCCAGTCGGGATTGCGATTGCGGTTGATCCAGCTGCTTTCGGTCATGATCCCGGTGCCGTGGCCGTCCACTTCGATGCCACCGCCCTCGCCCACCAGTTCGCTGCGCAGGTAATCGGCCTTGGCGTTTTCCGCGACCTGGGCGGCCAGTTGCGCATCGTCTGCATGCTGCTGTTTGTTGCCCCAGCCGTTGAAGTTGAAGTCCACGGCGCCGAGGCCGCCGCTGCCGTCGACGACAAAATTGGCGCCGATGTCGCGCATCCAGATGTCGTCCAGTTCGGTGATCACGAAGGTGGTGTTGTGGCTGCCGCATTTGGCTTCGGCCAGGCGCCGTTCGCTCTGGCGACAGAACACGGTGACCGGCTCGTATTCGGCAATGCTGCGGGCGATCCGGCCAAGGGCGTCTTGCACGTGGGGCGTGAAGTCCTCCCAGATCGCGGCCTGTGCGCCGAAGGCGATGAAGGCTCGCTGGTGTTTGTCCCCTTCATCGGGCATGTACCACTTGCCGTTGCCGGCCGCTCGCACCGGCAGGCAGGCAAAGCCCAATCCCATGGACGCCACCGCGCCCAGCCCGGCGGCGACCGATACCTGCTTGATGAATGTTCGACGTGTCGGCATGTGTTTTCCTGAAATCGAGGTTTGGCCGGCCCTCGGGCCGGCCGGTGATCATTTGACTGTAGCGGTCTTGAATTTGGTCCAGGTGCGCATGCGTGCCCGCATGTCGGCCTGGGGAATGTCCTTGCCGGGAATCAGCCGCGCGTAGGTGGCTTCATCGAGGTAGATGTCCGGGTTGTTGCGCATCGCGGCATCGACATCCGGGCGAGCCTTGGCGTTGGAGGTCGGGTAGCCGGTGAAGTTGCTGATGGCCGCCATGTTCTGCGGGCGCATCACGAAGTTGATGAACGCGTAGGCATACTCCGGGTGCCGGGCGTCGACGGGAATGGCCATGGTGTCCATCCACACCGTGGTGCCTTCCCGGGGAATGCGGTAGTGGAAGGTGCTTTTCTTGCCGGCGCTGTCCGACGCGCGCTGCGCCTGGGTCATGTCGCCGCTGTAGCCCAGGGACACGCACAGGTTGCCGTTGACCAGGTCGGTCACCGGTTGCGACTGGAACTTGCGAATGTACGGCCGCAGCTTCATCAGCAAGTCACTGGCCGCCGCCAGGTCCGCCGGTTTGGCACTGCGTGGATCGCGACCCAGGTAGTTGAGCACCACCGCCAGCACTTCGTCCGGCGAGTCGATCATCGAGATTCCGCAGTCGGCGAACTTTGCCGCCAGTTCCGGCTTGAACAGCATGTCCAGGCTATTGACCGGCGCGTCCGGCGCACGCTGGGCGATCTGCTCGGCGTTGTAGGTCAGGCCGATGGTGCCCCAGGTGTATGGCACCGTCGCCTTGCTCGAATATTCATAACGCGAGCGCAGTTTCTGCAACCCGGGCTCAACATCAGCCATCGCAGCGATTTTTGACTGATCCAGCGGTTGCAGGCTGCCGGCACGCATCAGGCGTTCAGCCACGGTGTCGCCGGGGAAGATCAGGTCGTAACCGCTGCCGCCGGCCAGCATCTTGGCCTCAAGGGTTTCACTGCCTTCCATGACGTCGTAGATCACTTTGATCCCGGTTTCGGCGGTGAATTTACTGAGGGTGTCCTCGGCAAAATAGTCGGCCCAGTTGTACAGCCGCAGGGTTTTCTCCTCGGCGTGCAACGCAGGCACCGCACAGCCCAGCGCCAGCGCCATGGCCAGGCACAGCTTGTTGATCGTGTTCATGTCACACCCCTTGGGTTGCCCAGCGTGAGTGGATCTGACGACCGTCCTGGGTCAACAAGGCTCCGTACATTTCCGGACGGCGGTCGCGGTAGATACCCCAGGTCAGGCGGTCTTCGCGCATGGCCGCCAGGTCCAGGCTGTGGACCAGCACACCGGTGCTGTCGCGGTCGGCTTCGGCGAGCAATTTGCCCTTGTGGTTGCAGATGAACGACGAGCCGTAGAAGTTCATTTGCAGGGTCGGGTCGGTGGTCGCCGCTTCCCGGCCGACACGGTTGGCCGCCACCACCGGCAGCAGGTTGGCGGCGGCGTGGCCGCGCATGGTCATCTGCCAGTGATCCCGGGAATCGAGGGTGGCGCAACCCGGTTCGGAGCCGATGGCGGTCGGGAACAGCAGCACCTCGGCGCCCATCAAGGCCAGGCAGCGGGCGGTTTCCGGGAACCACTGATCCCAGCAGATGCCCAGGCCGATGCGCCCGAACGCGGTGTCCCAGACCCGGAAACCGCTGTCGCCGGGGCTGAAGTATTCCTTCTCCTGATAGCCGATGGCGTTGGGGATGTGGGTCTTGCGGTACACGCCCAACAGGCGCCCGTCGGCGTCGGCCACGCTCAGTGAATTGAAGTAGGCGTTGCCGGCCTTCTCGTACCAGCTCAGCGGCAGCACCACGCCCAACTCTTTCGCCAATGCGGCAAAGCGCTGGAGCACATGGCTGTCGCGATACTCCTCGGCCAGTGCCAGGTGTTTGTGGTGTTGCTCGATGCAGAAGTACGGCGTGGCGAACAGTTCCTGCAACAGGATCACCTGCGCGCCGTTGGCCGCAGCCTCGCGGACCAGTTGCTCGGCCTGGTCGAGGTTGTGTTTCAGGTCCCAGGTGCAGGGCATCTGGGTGGTGGCGATGGTCAGCAGTGTCATGGCATCAACCCCGCACCGGCCAGGCCGGCTGTTGCTGGGTGATGCAATGCACACCGCCGCCGCCATGGGCCAGATGGTTGATCCGCACCGGCACCACTTCACGCCCGGGGAATGCCTGCGCCAGCACTTGGGCAGCGACCTTGTCGGCATCGATGCCGTAGGCCGGCATGATGATCGCGCCATTGGCGATGTAGAAATTGGTGTAGGAGGCGCAGAACACTTCGGCTTCGGTGTCCACTGCATCGGAGGCTTCATAGAGTTCGATCAGCTCGAACTTGCGGCCCTGGGCATCGGTGGCCAGTTCAAGAGCGCGGCGGTTTTCCTTGGCCACTTGGGCGTACACCGAGTTCTGGTCATGGGTGGCGTCCACCAGCAGCACACCGGGACGGGCAAAGGCGCACACGCCGTCGACGTGGCCGTCGGTCATGTCGCCGGTCACGTAGTCCGGATCGCCCGGCAGCCAGATGGTTTTCTTCACGCCCAGCAGGCGGGTGAAGATCTCTTCGATCTCGGCCTTGGTCACGCCCGGGTTGCGATTGGGGTTGAGCAACACCGACTCGGTGGTGATCAGCGTGCCCTCGCCGTCCACATGAATCGCGCCGCCCTCGTTGCTCAGCGCCGTGCCGAAACACTCCAGCCCCAAATGATTGAGTGCACGACGGGCCAGGCTTTCGTCCAGATCGTGGGCCGACTTGCCGCCCCACGCATTGAAGCGCCAGCTCACACCGGCCAGGCCTTGCTGCGGGTGGCAAACGAAGCTCGGGCCGGAGTCGCGGCACCAGCTGTCGTTGACCGCCAGTTCGATCAACTCGATGTTCGGCCCGCACAAGGCCTTGGCGCTGGCGACGGCCGAAGGATCGACCACCAGCTTCACCGGTTCGAAGCGGGCGATGGCGTTGGCTACCCGGGCGAAGTCTTCTTGAACCTGGGGCAGTGTCACCCGCCAGCCTGACTCCCACAGGGTCTTGTTGTGCGGCCAGACCATCCAGGTGGCGGCGTGGGTGGCCCACTCGGCCGGCATCGTCCAACCGCTGTTTTGAATAACGTTCTGCTGCATGACAAGCACCTCTGAGTTAAGTCATTGTGTTCAATGAAAACGGCCTTGGCGGTCTTGGCATGCATGCTACGACTGGTAAAACGGGCAAACAAACGATGGATTTTGCAGATAACTGATTAGAGGAACTTATCGATATGCTCAAACACTGGCCACCCCTGAGCACCCTGCGCGGCTTCGAAGCCGCCGCCCGGCTGGGCAGTTTTCACAAGGCCGCCGATGAGTTGCACCTCACCCAATCGGCGATCAGCCAGCAGATCCGCAGCCTTGAAGCCTACCTGGAACAACCGCTGTTCCATCGCAGCGGGCGCAGCGTCAGCCTGACCGATGCCGGGCACGATCTGCTGAGCACCACCCAGGCGTTGCTGCAGCAACTGGCCGTGGGCATTCGCCGGTTGGGGCAATACCAGAAACCCAATCAACTGGTGCTCAACACCACCCCGGCGTTCGCCCGGCACTGGTTGTTGCCGCGCCTGGGGGATTTCCGTCGCCAGCATCCACAGGTCGATTTGTGGATTTTCAGCACCGATGAAGTGCCGGACATGGCCAGCCAGACCATCGACCTGGCGGTGCGCGACGACATCAGTTCCCAGGCCGAATGCAGTTTCAGGGTGCTGCACGCCGACCGCCTCTACCCGGCGTGTCACCCGAGCCTGTTGGCCGTGCCGGTGGAACAGCGCACCACCCTGCATGGCGAGCGGGAAATGGACTGGAGCCACTGGGCGGTGGAATCGGGCATTGATGTGGGGCAGATGGATCAGGGGCTGAATTTTTCCGATCCGGGTTTGCTGCTGGACGCGGCCTGCACCGGGCTGGGCATTGCGCTGGTGAGCCAGTTGCTGAGTCGGCAGGCGCGGGCCACCGGGCTGTTGCAGCCGATGGTGGAGCAAACCATCCGCGGCCCGAACTGGGCGCTGCTGACCCACCGTGACAGCGAAAACATCGCGATGGCGCGTGCCTTCACCGAGTGGCTGGTCGACAACCTGGTGGCCGAGCAGCAGACCACGGCGTGATCATTGCGCCGGGAAGGTTTGCAGGTAGGCCAGCAGGTCTTCGATTTTTTCCGGGTCACTGAGGCCCCAGAAAATCATGCGAGTGCCGGGGACGACCTTCTTCGGCGCTTCGAGGTAGGCGATCAGGGTTTCGCGGTCCCAGACCAGGTTGGCTGATTTCATCGCATCGGAATACACGTAGTCCGTGGTGACGGCGGAATGGCGACCGATCACGCCATTGAGCTGCGGGCCAAAGAAGGCGCGAGCCGATTCGCCGATCTGATGGCAGCCGCTGCAGAGGCGCTTGTACACTTTCTCCCCGGCCTGGACATCGCCCGCAGCAAGGGTGGGCATGCTGAACAGGACTGCGGTGAGCGCCAGGGCGAGGGTCAGGGCGGCGATTTTCTTCATGTTGCGTTTCCAGTCGGGTGTTGCCGGATGGCTATTGGAACACGGTGGCCGGGGATATCCCAATTGGTCAAATGGACGCAATCCCTGTGGGAGCGGGCTTGCTCGCGAAAGCAGTAGTCCAGCCAACTACGATGTTGAATGTGAAGGCCTCTTCGCGAGCAAGCCCGCTCCCACAGGGGTTCTGTGTACGGGCTTATTTTCCGGGTTTGGTTCGCGAGGTATTGAGCTCGATGGCCGCCTGAATCAACACCGCCAGCGCCGCTTCATCAATCTGCTCACCCTCGCGGATATCGATGGCACGCCGGGTATTGCCTTCAAGGCTTGCATTGAACAGCTTCGACGGATCATCCAGCGAAGCGCCCTTGGCGAAGGTCAGTTTCACCACTTGCTTGTAGGTCTCGCCGGTGCAAATGATGCCGGCATGGGACCACACCGGCACACCCCACTTCCACTCTTCTATCACTTCTGGGTCGGCCTGGCGGATGATCTGGCGGACGTGGGCCAGGGTTTCGCCGCGCCAGTCAGCCAGTTCCCGGATTCGTTCGTCGATCAGCGCCGAAGCTTCGTTTGAGTCAACCTTGTCCGTTTTCATCACCGTTTCGACCCTCATCATGATGGTTGTGACCGATGAGGGTAGACGGTGTTCGAAGGTTTTCAGGAATCGCTGACTGACGGCACCTGGGGCACGGGGCGGGTTTTCACGGTGACGAACATTTTGATGCGGTCGCCGATTTCCTGGAGGGTATGGCGGAACGGGTCGTGTCTTTCGCTGGTGGTCGGGTCTTCGAAGCTCCAGACCATCACTTCACCGGTAAACGGCATGCGTGAGGCCTCTTCGGAGGACTTGTCGCACAGGGTGATGACGTAGTCGAATGCCAGGCCTTCAAAATCTTCGAGGGACTTGCTGCGCAAGCCGCTGGCATCGATACCGATGTGATCGAGGGATTCGAACGTGCGCGAATCGATTTCGCTGGCCTCGAGCCCGGCACTGAAGGCCTGGAAGTCGGCAGGATCGATGTGACGCAACAAGGCTTCGGCCATGGGTGAGCGGACATCGTTTCTGGCGCAGACGAACAGCACGCGACGGGGGTCGGTCATGGGTTTACCTCGGCTGGCGGACTTTAGTGTTTGCTCATCAATCCATGCAGCACGCCGAACCGCAAACCCGGTTCAGACGCAATCATATGTGTGATCCCGAACACCTTGAACGCCGCCAGCATCACCACCAGGCCGCCGGGCAAAATGCTCAGGCGGTGGGTTGGCAAACCGGCCAACTTGAGGTGTTTCACATGTTTGACTTCCAGCAGGCGCAACGACAGGCGCAACAGGCCGCCGTAGGTGATGCCGCTTTGGCCGTCATCATTGAGGCCATTGGCCTTGAGCACCTTGGCCAGCATCCGCGCCGTCCCGGAAGAACCGACCGCCTGCTGCCAACCCATGGCGCGGTAACGGCGGGCAATGCGCTCGAATTGCACGGTGGCCGCGCGTTCGGCCTCCAGCAACGCTTCGGCCACGATCCGCCCGCCGTGGAAGTAATGCGCACCGAAGGTGCCGCTGCCGATGGCAATGCTCTCGGTGACCAGCAGCTGGTCGCCACGGCCGATGATCATCTCCGTGGAGCCACCGCCGATATCCACCACCAGCCGCGTGGTTTGCGCCGGCAAGGTGTGGGCCACGCCGGCGTAGACCAGTTGTGCCTCTTCGTGGCCGGAAATGACGTCGATGCGAAAACCCAGGTGCCGCTCGGCACTGGCCAGGAACAGCGGCGCGTTGTCCGCTTCGCGTACTGCGCTGGTGGCCACCGCCCGCACGCGCCCGGCCTCAAAACCGCGCAGTTTCTTGCCGAATCGCGCCAGCGCCTGCCAGCCCCGGTCCAGCGCCAACTCATCGAGCGCCCCGCCCTGCAGGCCTTCGGCCAGACGTACCGGCTCACGCAGGGTTTTCACTTCCTGGATGACCATCTGCTGGTTCCGTCTTACCGACTGGCCAATCATCAGGCGAAACGCATTGGAACCCAGGTCGATGGCGGCAAACAGCGGGGCGTCTTTCATATGGGGTTCCTTGCACATTCATCTGCCGGCGGACTGGCGGCCGTCGGGCACTCAAGACGGATTGCGAGGATCTTGCCATTGCTTCGATGACACCCAGATGACACCGCCTGGAGATCTGACTTTCGCCACAATTGTTCATTCGTCATCGAATCGTCATGAACCGGGCGCCATACTCAAGTCATCCAATGCGTGCTTTAACTTTCCGCTGCCAGTCCCGGCAGCTTTTTTTTGCCTGGAATTACCCTTACAAACACTCCTGCGCCGCACGTTCAAACGTCGACGGCACGAACGCCGAGGCCAGCAGCTTGCGCTCGTACAGGAACACCTTGCCGCCGTTCGAGGCTTTATAGGTTTCCAGCACATTGTCCGCCGACACTTTGCTCGATACGACGATCCGGTAGCTGCGCTGGGTCTGCGATACCCTGGGCGCCAGTGCATCGTGCTGCAACTTCGGCACCACGCAATGGGTGTATTCCTCGGGCGACTTGCTGGTCTGCAGGGTCATGGTCGGATTGTTCGGCGTGGCACAACCGGCCAGCAGCAGCGAGGCGAAGGCCAGGCTCGGGGCAAAAACAGTGCGCATGAATCGGGTCCTGAAAAGAAATCCACGGTGGATCGGGTTGCCCGCCGCTCAATGGGCGTCGGGCTGATTAATTTGTTGTAGCAGTCAATCCGGCGGTTACCAGCGCCTTCAGCGACGCATCGAACTGTTTCAGTGCGGTCAGTTGCAGGTCGCGTTGCTGTTCGATTTGCGCGGCGATCTCGGGCGCGGTCTTGTCATGCACCCACACCGACGGCAGTTGTTTTTCCACTGCGCCTTCGGCCTTGCCGATGTACTGCAGGCTGGCGTCGTAGAACCGCGCGGCGAAACGCGCCTCGACCCGGTCGTTACGCTGGGTCAGCAACTGGTTGTGGGTATCGAGCATCACCACCACATCGGGATGGGCCTGCACCAGGGCATCGAGATTGTCGTAGACCGTCACCGACAGAAAGGTGTGATGCAACGACCCTATCAACCAGTCGATAGCCAGTTGCGGATCGGAGCTGTTGACGAACGCCTGGCGAATCCGCGCATCCAGTGCGTTTTTCGCACCGTTGACGGCCACCGAGTGGTATTGCTCAAGGTATTGCAGATTTTCCACGGTGTTTTCGCTGTACAGCACCCCGACCGTCTGCCCGTATTGCAGCCCGCCCTGGCCAGCGGTGATGGGCAGCAGATGGCAGCTTGCGTCTTCGGCAAAGGCCGATGCGGTGGATGCAACGCTGCCCAGCAACAGGGCAATCACAGCCAGTCGGGTCAAGATTTTCATCGCGCAGGTTCCTTGAGCAGCGTGTTCAATGCAGGCAATTTTCCGCCTTTGCGCAAAAAACAGAACTTGCGATTCTTGATGGTGACTATTGACTGAACCAATAGTGCGGCGGCGCCAGCGCCTGCCTCTGGCGCAAACTTACCGGTCAATGTCGAACAAGCGGCTGTGCCGGGCGCCCACGGTTGATTACAGTGGCGACTGCCCTCAAAACCTGATCAAGGAACGAAACAATGGTGACCTGCTACCTGAAATACGTGCTCGATCCCTACCAGCTCGACGCATTCGAACACTACGGCAAGTTGTGGATTCCCCTGGTGGAAAAGTTCGGCGGTCAGCACCACGGCTACTTTTTGCCGTCGGAGGGCGCCAACAACATCGCCCTGGCGCTGTTCACCTTCCCCAGCCTGGCGGCGTACGAGCATTACCGGCAGCAGTCGATGAACGATCCGCAGTGCATCGCGGCGTTCAAGTACGCCGAAGAGAAGAAATTCATCCTCAGCTACGAGCGTTCATTCATGCGGCCGGTGTTTGGCTGACAGGATCGCTGACTCAGTCTTTTTTCAGATCCAGGCAATAGGTGTAGTAACCGGGGTCGCGCACCCAGCCCAGGGATTCATACAGGCGCTGGGCGGTGAGGTTGTCGGTGGCGGTTTCCAGGGTCATGCCTTTGCCGCCGGCCAGCTTCACGAAATCCCGGGCGGTGTTCATCAGCAAGGTGCCGACACCTTTGCCCCGGGCGGCGAGCGTGGTGAACAGGTCACCGAGCAGCCAGGTGCGATGGGCGTCGATCGAGGAAAAGGTCGGGAACAGCTGGACGAAACCCAGGTTTTCACCGTCGCTGTCCCGGGCAAGAAAAATCACCGATTCATCCCGGGCGAGTCGCTCGGCGATGAAGGCGCGCGATTGCGCAAGGTTCGACGGCTGCTGGTAGAACATCCGGTAGGCGTCAAACAAGGGGGCGATCTGGTCGATGTGCGATGCGTCGGCGCGCAGGGCCTGAATAGCCATGAGGGTGCTCCATTGCGGTCTCAAGGAATTACAGACTAGCAATGGAGGTGAAGCCGAGAAGGATTTTTTCAAAGCAAGATCAAAAGATCGCAGCCTGCGGCAGCTCCTACATTGGAATGTGTTTCCCTGTAGGAGCTGCCGCAGGCTGCGATCTTTGCTTTTGGATCAGACCCGCACGTTACGCCCTGGCAGCGACGTACGCTGGTTGCTCTCCCAGCCCTCGACCAACCCAACCGGCACATCCGCTGACGGCAGCATCTGCGCGCCACGCACCAGATCCGAAGCCCGCTCGGCGAGCATGATGGTCGGCGCATTGAGGTTGCCGTTCGGCTCGGTCGGGAACACCGACGAATCGATCACCCGCAGGCCGGCGATGCCGCGCACGCGCAATTCGGAATCGACCACCGCCATGTCGTCCTCGCCCATGCGGCACGAACCGCACGGATGGTAGGTGCTTTCCAGGTTGTCGCGCACGAAGGCGTCGAGGTCTTCATCGCTGGTCACCTGGGCGCCCGGGGCGATCTCGCCGTCGCGGAAGCGGTCCATGGCTTTCTGGCCGATGATCTCGCGGGTCAGGCGAATGCAGCGGCGGAAACCTTCACGGTCCTCTTCCCGCTCCAGGTAGTTGAAGCGGATTTCCGGATGCTCGTACGGATCCGCCGAGCGCACCCGCACATAACCACGACTTTTCGGCTTGTTCGGCCCGGTCAGCACCATGAAACCATGGCCCTTGATCGGCTTGTTGCCGTCGTAGCGCATCGCCGCCGGCAGGAAGTGAAACTGGATGTCCGGCCAGCGCAGGCCCTTCTCGGAGCGGATGAAACCACCGGCCTCGAAGTGGTTGGTGGCGCCCAGGCCGTCCTTGAACAGCAACCAGCGCAGACCGATCATCAGCTTGCTCAGCGGGTCCATCTTGTTGTTGAGGGTCACCGGTTCCTTGCAGCCGAACTGGATGTACACCTCGGCGTGATCCTGCAGGTTCTCCCCTACTCCCGGCAGGTCGTGGCGCACGCCGATCCCGGCCTTGCGCAGGACGTCCGCCGGGCCGATGCCCGAGCGTTGCAGCAGGTGCGGCGAGCCGATCGGGCCGGACGAGATCAGCACTTCACGGTTGCAATACACCTGGTGAGTCTGGCCGCCGTGGTCATACATGACACCCACCGCACGCTTGCCTTCAAGCATGATCTGGCGCGTCATCGCGTGGGTGATCACGGTCAGGTTCGGACGGCCCATGGCCGGGCGCAGGTAGGCGTTGGCCGTGGAGCAGCGCACGCCGTTCTTCACGGTCATGTGCATGGCACCGAAACCTTCCTGCATATAGCCGTTGCAGTCTTCGGTCTTGATGTAGCCCGCTTCCGCGCCGGCTTCGACCCAGGCACCGTACAGCGGGTTTTTCATGTGGTTGCCGTTGGTGGTGTGCAGCGGCCCGGTCTGCCCGCGATAGCTGTCGCCACCCGACTCGTAGCTCTCGGCACGCTTGAAGTACGGCAGGCAGTTGCGATAACCCCAGCCTTCGGCACCCAGGGATTCCCACTCGTCAAAGTCCAGCGCATGGCCACGGATGTACACCAGGCCGTTGATCGACGACGAACCGCCCAGCACCTTGCCCCGTGGGCAGTGAATGCGTCGGCCGTTGAGGTGGGTCTCCGGCTCGGTCTCGTAGCGCCAGTTGTACTTCTTGGTGTTCATCGGGATCGAGAATGCGCTCGGCATCTGGATCACTACGCTCTTGTCACTGCCGCCGAATTCCAGGACCAGCACCGAGGTGGCCGGGTCTTCGCTCAGGCGGTTGGCCAACACACAACCTGCCGAGCCTGCGCCAATGATGATGTAGTCGTATTTTTGCGTAGCCATGGTCATCTCCCGACCGTCGATTCAGTGAATACCGGCAGTGGCTGCTGTTTGTGGGTCAGCGTGTCGCCAGTGGTGTATTGCGGGGAGTTTTTCTCGATCTGCTGGATCACCGTTTCTTCGCGCTTGAGATCGATCGAGCGGCTCAGCCAGTAGTAGGCCAGGCCCGACACGATCAGCCCGACCAGCCAGGCGATGTCGATGCTGCCCAGCGCCTTGGCGAGCGGGCCGACATACACCTCGCGCTGTTCAACACCGTCGTAGATGTAGAAGAACGGGATCATCGAAATGAAGCCGATGGCATAGGCGGCGATGCCGCGCAGGCCCCAGCTGCCGTAGATGTTGCCGTGGGGCATGAAGAAGTGCGGGATGGCGTAGCGGCCCTTGCGCACGAAGAAGTAGTCGGTGAGGTTGACCGAGGTCCAGGGCACCAGGAAGTACAGCATCACCACCAGGTAGATCCCCAGCACCGACAGGCCTTTGCCGGAACTCTGGATGCTCAGGGCCACGCCCAGTTGCAGCAGGATCACGAAGCCGATCGCCAGGATGCGTGCCTTGCGGGTGGGTTCGATGTGCCTGATCGAGTCGACGCAGGTCAGCGTGGTCAGCTTGGCGCTGTAGATGTTCATCGCGATCACCGGCAGGAACGCCAGGATGGTGACGACCACCACCGCCGTGCCCACCAGCGGCGACACGGTGTTGCCAACTTGCCCGAGGGCCACCAGCACGTCAGTGGAGTGCAGGTGATCGGCCAGCCAGCCACCCACGGAAATCATCCACGCACCGGACAACGAAGCCCCGAGGAACACCACGGCGATCAGCTTGCCGCTGGAGGTGTTTTTCGGCAGGTAGCGCGAATAGTCCGACACGTACGGGGCGTAGGCAATGTTGTAGCTGGCGGCCGCCGCAAACTGCGCGATGAAACCGGTCCAGTTGAAACCCAGCGGCTCCCGGGCCACTTCGCCTTCCGCGAGTGCCGGCAGCACCGCATCCGGCACCCAGCCCATCACCACCGCCACGGTCACCAGGCCATACAGCGGCAACGACAGGTACAACGCCCATTTGAAGCTGCGGTGCATCCAGTCATGGCCGAGGATCGCCAGCACCGCCGCCGGTATGGTCACCGCCACCGCGATCACCGCCGGGTTGAACCCGAACAGCGTGTGCAGCCCCTGCATCATCAGCACCAGATTGACGATGTTGAAGCCGGCGAACACGAACAGCGTCGCCAGCAGCACCAGGATCACCCCGCGATAACCGAACTGCGCACGGGACTGGATCATCTGCGGCAGGCCAAGGTGCGGGCCCTGGGAGCCGTGAAACGCCATGAACAGCGTGCCGAACATGATGCCCAGCGTGCCGGCGAGCGTGGTCCAGAGCGCGGTCAGGCCGACGCTTGGGCCGACGAAGCCGATGGTCATGGTGAAGAAGGTGAAATTGCCGAGGAACCAGAACGGACCCTGACTGGCCAGCTTGTCGGTGCGCTCGTTCTCGGGGATGAAGTCAATCGAATGCCCCTCGACGACGGATTTTTCGTCGAGGCTCGACACGCTCGGGGCGGACTTGGCGTTAGTGTTCATGATGGACTCTTATTGTTGGAAGATCATGACGAGATAACCGCGTTCTTTCGGGTGAACGACTCCCCTGTGGCGAGGGAGCTTGCTCCCTCGCCACAGGTTCAGTGTTGCCCGTGCCTACCTGGCGTTGTTGCTGGAACCGAAAACCTGTGGGAGCGAGCTTGCTCGCGATAGCGGAGGGTCAGGCAACACAGATGTTGAATGTGCAACCGTCATCGCGAGCAAGCTCGCTCCCACAGGGATTGAGTCAGCCTTGACTCAAGGCAGCGTGATCCACACCGCCTTGGTTTCGAGCAGGTAATCGAGCTGCTCGGCGCCCAGGTCCTTGCCGAACCCGGACTGCTTGTATCCACCGAACGGCATCGACGGATCGAGGGTGCCGTGGGCGTTGACGTAGACCGAGCCTGCTTTCAAGCGTGGAATCAGGCTGTGTACCTTGCCCAGGTCGTTGGAATACAGCGCCGCCGCCAAGCCGTAAGGCGAGTCGTTGGCCAGGGCCAGCGCTTCTTCCTCGTCGTCGAACGGTGCGGTGACCAGCACCGGGCCGAAGATTTCTTCCTGGACAATGCGCATGTCGTTGCGGCAGTTGGCGAAGATGGTCGGCTCGACGAAGAAGCCAGGGCCATCGACTGGTTGGCCGCCGTAGACCAGTTCGGCGCCTTCGGCCTTGCCGGTTTCGATGTACTCGGTCACGCGCTGCTTTTGCAGGGCAGAAACCAGCGGGCTGATGAAGCAATCCGGATCCAGGCCCGGAGCGATTTTCAGGGTGCGTGTGTAGGCAATCAGTTCACGCAGGAACTCGTCGTAGACACTGCTATGAATATAGGCCCGTGTACCGGCGTCGCATACCTGCCCGGAGTTGAAAAACACGCCGTTGGCGACTGCTTGGGCGGCGGCCGGGATGTCCGCGTCGGCGCAGACGATGACCGGTGATTTACCACCGAGTTCGAGGGTCAGGCGCTTCATGTCATCCAGCGCTGCGCGGCCGACAGTCTGGCCGACCGGGGTCGAGCCGGTGAAGGTCAATTTGTCGATACCGGGATGGGTGGCCATGGCCGCACCGACCACGCTGCCGCGCCCGGTGACGATGTTGATCACGCCGTCAGGGATGCCCGCTTCCTGCACCAGTTCGGCGAAACGCAGGGCCGACAACGAAGTCAGTTCGGCGGGCTTGACCACCACGGTGCAACCGGTGGCCAGCGCCGCGCCGAGCTTCCAGGCCATGGTTTGCAGCGGGAAGTTCCACGGCACGATGGCGCCGACTACGCCTACCGCTTCCTTGCGGGTATAGGCCAGGTAGTTGCCCGGCAGCGAAGGTTCGACCGTACGGCCGTGCAGCTTGGTGGCCCAGCCGGCGAAGTAACGCAGGGTATCCACGGTGCCCTGGATGTCCACGTCCTTGGCGAAGGCAACCGATTTGCCCATGTCGATGGATTCGATTTCCGCCAGCTCCGCGGCGTTCTGCTCGATCAGGTCGGCCAGGCGCTGCATCATGCGCTCGCGTTCGGCCGGTTTGGCCTGGCGCCAGGCGCCGCCGTCGAACTGCGCGCGGGCGGCTTGCACGGCGCGGTCCAGGTCATCGGTGGTGCCCATGGGAATGCGGGTGATCAGGCCTTCGGTCGAAGGTTCGATCACATCGGAGGTCTGGCCGTCGCTGGCTTCGACCCAGGCGCCGCCGATGAACATTTTCTGGACCTTGCCGAGGAAGGTCTGGGTGGCTTCGCTGACGCCGAATTTCTGCAGGTAACTCTTGACGATCGTGTCCATTTTTATTCTCTCTGCCCGGCAGTCAGAACCTGCCGGGTCACTGGTTTCGATGATCAGGCTGATGCGGTTTCGCTTTCGGCGGCCGCCCGCACCTTGCCCCGTTCGTGGAAGATGAAACCGATGCTGTTGAGCAGCAGTTGCGCGGCCAGGATCGAGGTCATGCCGGTCGGGTCGTACACCGGCGCCACTTCCACCAGGTCCATGCCGACGATGTTGCCTTTGCTGCGCTTGGCCAGGGCCTGGATGATTTCCAGCACTTCGTAGTAGAGGAAGCCGCCGTGGCTCGGGGTGCCGGTGCCGGGGGCGATGGACGGGTCGAAACCGTCGATGTCGATGGTGATGTAGTAGTTGATGTTCTGCGGGATCAGCGCCAGCACACCCTCGACGCCAAGGCGACGCACGTCACGCACCGAGAGGATTTTCGAGCCGGCTTCGTGGGCCGCTTCATAGTCGTCGCGGTTGGACGACGACACGTTGCGGATGCCCATCTGGGTCATGCCGACGATGTGGTTCATTTCCGAAGCGCGGCGCAGCGGGTTGCCGTGGCCGTAGCGAACACCGTGGCGTTCGTCGACGAAATCCAGGTGCGCATCGAAGTGAATGATGTGGATCGGGCCGCGGCCTTCGAAGGCCTTGATCACTGGTGCGTGCACCGAGTGGTCGCCGCCGAGCACCACCGGCATGACGCCAGCGTCGAGGATCTTGCGCACGGCGTATTCGGTGTTCTTGTTGCTGGTGACCATGTCGGTGTGGACGATATCGGCATCACCGACGTCGACCATGCGCACGTCCGATGCGGTGAGGTACATCACGTCATCTTCGTGGTCGTAGGCGCCGGCGTGGCCGAAGGAAAACAGCGTCGATGCTTCACGAATCCCGCGTGGTCCGAAGCGTGCGCCGGAGCGCCACTGGGTGCCCATGTCGTTGGGCACGCCGAGCACCGCGACGTCGGCATCCAGTGCATCCCAATCGGTGCACACCGGGGATTTGCCAAAGGTGCAATGACCCACGAATGGCAGGTTCAGGCGACCGGATTCATAACCGTTGTTCGACATTTCTAGCCTCTCCACTTCTTGTTATCGGCTTGGCGGACTGCAAGGCGACCGCCGTTGGAAAGACTATGGGCGCAGGTTTTCGTGGAAAAAATGCTAAACATCAGATACTCATATCGGCATTCCCGATGCGTCCCTATGCCGGAGGCCCAAGATGATCCAGCTGCACGATGTCGACCTGAAACTGCTCAGGGTGTTTGCCACGATTGTCCGCTGCGGCGGCTTTTCCGCAGCGCAGGCGGCGCTCAATGCCGGGCAGTCGACCATCAGCGAACAGATGACCCACCTGGAAACCCGCCTCGGGGTCAAACTCTGCCAGCGCGGGCGCAGCGGCTTTCGTCTGACCGAACAAGGGGTGGCGATTCATGAAGCCACCCAGCGCCTGCTGTCGGCGGTGGAAAACTTCTGCATGGACGCCGACGTGCTCAAGCAGCACATCAGCGGCAAGCTCAACCTGGGGATCATCGACACCACGATCACTGACCCCGACTCGCCGATCCCGCGCACCACCCAGCGCTTCGTTTCACGGGGCCATGACGTGCACCTGAACGTGTACGTCGGCACCCCGGCGGAACTCGAAGAGCGGGTGCTCGACGGCCGCCTGCACCTGGCCATCGGGCACTTTCCGATCCATGTGCCTGGGTTGCTGCAATCGCCGCTGTACCAGGAAGCCCTGGGCTTGTATTGCGGCCGGCGCCACCCGTTGTACGGCAGCCACGCCGAAGGTGCGGAGCTGCTCGAAGAAGTCGCTGCCGGGCGGATCGTCGTGCGCGGCTACATGCAGCAATACGACCTCGAACACCTGGGCGTGAGCAAGGCGGCCGCCACCGTGGACAACATCGAAGCCACGGCGATCCTGATCATTTCCGGCGCCTACCTGGGTTTTCTGCCTGAGCACTTCGCCGCCCAGTGGGTCAAGAGTGGCGAGATGCACCAGTTGGCCCCCGCGAGCCTGCGTTTGAAATCGCCGTTCGACGTGATCACCCGTCGCGGCGCGGCACCGCCACCGATCCTCCAGGCGTTCCTCGAGGACCTGGCCGCCAGCGCCCGTAAAACCGGCAAGCCGTGATGTGACACTCGCCAAATTCAAATTTTGCCGGGCATACTGATTCGGTTCGCCAACCTTGCAGGCCCGTCATGCGCATCCACGTCACCTTCATCGACCGCGTCGGCATCACCCAGGAAGTGCTGGCCCTGCTCGGTGGACGCAGTTTCAATCTGGACGCAGTGGAGATGGTGCCGCCGAACGTCTACATCGATGCCCCGACCCTCGGAACCGAGGTGCTGGAGGAGCTGCGCGAGGCACTTTTCGGCGTGCACGGCGTGCAAGCGGTGACCATGGTCGACATCCTTCCGGGGCAACGCCGGCGCCTGCAACTGGACGCGTTGCTGGCAGCCAGTTCCGACCCGGTGCTGGCGGTGGATGACCGCGGCCATGTGCTGCTGGCCAACCCGGCGCTGATCGCCCTCTGCGGGCGCGAACCGGCCGGTGAATCGCTGACCACGCTGTTCGACGATGCCGATTTGCAACGCACCTTGATCGCTCAGCATTTCCGCCTGCCGATGCACGAGGTCAGCCTCGGCGGCCAGACGCTGCTGCTCGACGCGATGCCGATCACCGACGCCGGCGCCCTGCTCACCCTGTATCAACCGAACCGCATTGGTGAACGCCTGTCGGCGCTGCACCATGACCATGCCGAAGGCTTCGATGCGCTGCTCGGCGAGTCGCCGCCGATCCGCGCGCTCAAGGCCCGGGCGCAACGGGTGGCGGCCCTCGATGCGCCGCTGCTGATCCAGGGTGAAACCGGCACCGGCAAGGAACTGGTGGCCCGCGCCTGCCATGCCATCAGCCCACGGCACGATGCGCCGTTTCTGGCCCTGAACTGCGCGGCACTGCCGGAGAGCCTGGCCGAAAGCGAGCTGTTCGGCTACGCCCCCGGCGCCTTCACCGGCGCGCAACGGGGCGGCAAGCTCGGCCTGCTGGAACTGGCGGATCAGGGCACGGTGTTCCTCGATGAAGTGGGGGAAATGTCGCCCTATCTGCAAGCCAAATTGCTGCGTTTCTTGAGCGATGGCTGCTTCCGTCGGGTCGGTGGCGACAAAGAAGTACAGGTCAATGTGCGGGTGCTCAGCGCCACCCACCGCGACCTGGAAAAAATGGTCGCCGAAGGGCGTTTTCGCGAAGACCTGTTCTACCGCCTCAACGTGCTCAACCTGCAAGTGCCGCCGCTGCGCGAGCGCGGTCACGACATCCTGCTGATGGCCAATCACTTCATGCAACAGGCCTGCGCGCAGATCCAGCGACCGGCGTGTCGTTTGGCACCGAGCACCTTCAGCGCCCTGCTCGGCAACCGCTGGCCAGGCAACGTGCGGCAACTGCAAAACGTGATCTTTCGCGCGGCGGCGATTTGCGAAAACCCGCTGGTGGACATCGACGACCTGGACATCGCCCGCACGGCGGTGGAGCGGCAGAACGACGGCGAAGTCGGCAGCCTGGAAGAGGCGGTTGGCGACTTTGAGAAGAACCTGCTGGAACAGCTTTATCGCAGCTATCCGTCCAGCCGCTTGCTGGCGGCGCGGTTGCAGACGTCCCATAGCGCGATTGCGATTCGCTTGCGCAAGTACGGCATTCCAGCTAAGCCCTGAAACCGTTAACGGCTCATCGTAGGAGCTGCCGAAGGCTGCGATCTTTTGATCCTGATTTTCAGCGATCTTGAACGGATCAAGATCAAAAGATCGCAGCCTTCGGCAGCTCCTACCCCGATGCGCGACGTCAGCGTCTTTAAATCGATACAGCGTAGCGAAATCAAGACAAAACCCTTCCCACCCGCATTTACGGCGTCTGCGCCCACAGCCCTGCTTGTCTGTATTGATTTCAATACGGATGAAATCTCCCGCACTTCACAAAATCACCTCAAGCCATTGATTTAAAACAAATAAAAAACATTGGCACCGCCCTTGCTATCACTCATCCAACCCCGCTCGTCGCCCCGCCACGAGCCTTAAAACAATAAGGAGTTGAGATGAGCCAATTGCGTTTTACCGTCGATCACGAATGGTTGCGCCTTGAGAGCAATGGCCTGGTCACCGTCGGCATCACCGTGTTTGCCCAACAGGCGCTGGGGGATGTGGTGTTCGTTCAGGTGCCTGAACTGGGTGCCTTCGATACAGGCGCGGAAGTGTCGGTGCTGGAATCGGTGAAAGCCGCCAGCAGTATCGGCATGCCGCTGGACGGTGAAGTGGTCGAGATCAACGCGACGCTGGAGAGCACTCCGGAACTGGTCAACGAAGACCCATTGGGCGAAGGCTGGTTCTTTCGCTTCAAACCGGTCGATGCCCTGGCGTTGAGCGATCTACTGGATCAAGACGCCTATGAACGCCTGACCGCAGAACACGCCGACGCTTGAAGCCCTCTGGGCATTTCCCGAATCCGCAAAAGGACCACACCATGTTCAGCAAGCACGACCAGATCAAAGGCTACGACGACGAACTGCTGGCGGCGATGAACGCCGAGGATGCGCGACAGGAACACCACATCGAACTGATCGCCTCGGAAAACTACACCAGCCAGCGGGTGATGCAAGCCCAGGGCAGCGGCCTGACCAACAAGTACGCCGAAGGTTATCCGGGCAAGCGTTACTACGGCGGCTGTGAGCATGTCGATGTGGTCGAGCAACTGGCCATCGATCGCGCCAAGCAACTGTTCGGCGCCGACTATGCCAACGTCCAGCCGCACTCCGGCAGCCAGGCCAACGCAGCGGTTTATCTGGCCCTGCTGCAAGCCGGCGACACCGTACTCGGCATGAGCCTGGCTCATGGCGGTCACCTGACCCACGGCGCCAAGGTGAGTTTTTCCGGCAAGCTGTACAACGCCGTGCAGTACGGCATCGACACCACCACGGGCCTGATCGACTACGACGAAGTCGAGCGCCTGGCGGTCGAGCACAAGCCGAAGATGATCATCGCCGGGTTCTCGGCCTATTCGAAGACCCTGGACTTCCCACGCTTCCGCCAGATCGCCGACAAGGTCGGCGCGTACTTCTTCGTCGACATGGCCCACGTCGCCGGCCTGGTGGCGACCGGTCTGTACCCCAATCCCCTGCCCTACGCCGACGTGGTCACCACCACCACCCACAAGACCCTGCGCGGCCCGCGTGGCGGTTTGATTCTGGCCAAGGCCAATGCGGAACTGGAGAAGAAGTTCAACGCCGCGGTATTCCCTGGTGGTCAAGGTGGCCCGCTGATGCACGTGATCGCCGCCAAGGCCGTGTGCTTCAAGGAAGCGCTGGAGCCGGCGTTCAAGACTTATCAGGCGCAGGTGATCCGCAACGCCCAGGCCATGGCGCAGGTGTTTATCGAGCGCGGTTACGACGTGGTGTCCGGCGGCACGGATAACCACTTGTTCCTGGTCAGCCTGATCCGCCAGGGCCTGACCGGCAAGGACGCCGACGCCGCCCTCGGTCGCGCCGGCATCACCGTGAACAAGAACGCCGTGCCCAACGATCCTCAATCGCCATTCGTGACCTCCGGCCTGCGCATCGGTACCCCGGCGATCACCAGCCGTGGCTTCAAGGAAGCGCAGAGCATCGCGTTGGCCGGCTGGATCTGCGACATCCTCGATCACTTGGGCGATGCCGATATCGAGGCCAATGTCGCCCGGCAGGCTGCTGCCCTGTGTGCCGACTTCCCGGTCTACCGCGACTGACCACACAACACACCTCCCCTTGTGGGAGCGGGCTTGCTCGCGAAGGGGCCGTGTCAGTCGACATCAGTATTGACTGGCACGCCGCCTTCGCGAGCAAGCCCGCTCCCACAGGTTCTGCGGCTGTTGCACAAGGAAATAACGATGAATGCCATTGTCGAATCGACCGGCAAGAGCCCGGCCAAAGTAGAAATCGGCACCAAACTGCGCGGCGCGGAAAAGGTCGCGCGGATCCCGGTGAAGATCATTCCCACGGATGAATTCCCGCGCAAACCCGACTGGATTCGCGTGCGCATGCCGATCTCTCCCGAGGTCGACCGGATCAAGCAACTGCTGCGCAAGCACAAGCTGCACAGCGTCTGCGAAGAAGCGTCCTGCCCGAACCTCGGCGAGTGCTTCTCCGGTGGCACCGCGACCTTCATGATCATGGGCGACATCTGCACCCGCCGCTGCCCGTTCTGCGATGTCGGCCATGGCCGGCCCAAGCCGCTGGACGCCAACGAGCCGATGAACCTGGCCGTGGCGATTGCCGAGTTGCGCCTGAAGTACGTGGTGATCACCTCGGTGGACCGCGACGATTTGCGCGACGGCGGCGCCCAACACTTTGTCGATTGCCTGCGGGAAATCCGCAAGCTGTCCCCCGGCATTCAACTGGAAACCCTGGTGCCGGATTATCGCGGGCGCATGGACGTGGCCCTGGCGATCACCGCCAATGAGCCGCCGGATGTGTTCAACCACAACCTGGAAACCGTACCGCGCCTGTACAAGGCCGCGCGGCCGGGGTCGGATTTCGAGTGGTCGCTGGACCTGCTGCAGAAATTCAAGCAAGCGGTGCCCCATGTGCCGACCAAATCCGGCCTGATGCTGGGCCTTGGCGAAACCGACGAGGAAGTCATCGAGGTCATGCAGCGCATGCGCGAGCACGACATCGACATGCTGACCCTCGGCCAATACCTGCAACCGTCGCGCAGTCACTTGCCGGTACAGCGCTTCGTGCACCCGGACACCTTTGCCTGGTTCGCCGAAGAAGGTACGCGCATGGGCTTCAAGAACGTGGCGTCCGGGCCGCTGGTGCGTTCGTCCTATCACGCCGATCAACAACTTCATGGAGGTACGGACGGTTTCAAGCCATGATGGAATGACTGGTCATGCATGGAGCCGTTTCCGATGTCGCGTTCACCCTGTCTGTTGTTGCTGTGCCTGAGCCTTGCCACGCCGTGCATGGCCGACGAATCGAGACCCGGGCACATGGTGTATGTGCGCAGCGTCGCCCCGGGCATCGAGCAGGACATCCGCTACGCCAGCGCGCACAATTTCACCGGGCACCCGCTCGACGGCTACCAGGCGGCGGAGTGCCTGCTGTCGGAGGACGCTGCAAAGGCATTGGCCCGAGTGCAAAGCTCACTGAAAGCCGAAGGCTACGGCTTGAAAGTATTCGACTGCTATCGCCCGACCCGCGCGGTGGCGGACATGGGCCGCTTCGCCACCGAACCCGGCGACCCGCTGAAGACCGAGTTCTATCCACGGGTCGACAAGCAGGACTTCTGGCGCCTGGGTTATGTGGCCCGGGTGTCCAATCATTCCCGGGGTAACACCGTCGACCTGACGATGACCGGCCCCGACGCCCTGCCCGCCGACACCTGGATACCTTCGGTCACGCCTGTGGATTGCACCGCCCCCTACGGCCAGCGCTGGCACGACGGCGCGCTCGACATGGGCACCGGCTTTGACTGCTTCGATGAGCGGGCGCACACCGACTCGGCGCTGATCAACGCCACGGCCAAAGCCCATCGCCAGCGCCTGACCAGTGCCATGGCCAAGGAAGGCTTTGTCGGTTATTCGGCCGAGTGGTGGCACTTCACGTACAGCGGGAATGCGCAGAAGCCGGACGTCATGGATTTCCCCATTACGCCGTTGGCGCCATGAACACACTGATCAAAACCCTGTTGGTGGCGCTGTTTCCGCTGGCCGCAATGGCCCAGGGACTCGACGGCAGCGACCAACTGATCGTGGTCACCAGTAAAGGCTGGGATGACATCCAGGGTACTGCCCAGCGCTATGAACGGCACGGGCAAACCTTCCGGAAATTGGAAGCACCCTTTGCAGTGGTGCTCGGCAAGAATGGCATGGGCTGGGGCAAGGGGCTGCTCGATCTCGGGCAACCTGAAGGGCCGGTCAAACAGGAAGGCGATGGCAAGGCCCCGGCCGGAATGTTCAAGCTGGGCACGGCGTTCGGCTACGCGCCTTCGGCCGAAACCCGCCTGCCCTATCTGTCGCTGACGCCGACCATCGAATGCGTGGATGACAGCCAGTCCACGCGTTACAACGAACTGGTCGACGGAGCAGTCGTCGAAAAAGGCTGGAACAGCTCTGAACGGATGCGCCGCTCGGATGAGCTGTACCGCCAGGGCATCGTCATCCAGCACAACACTCCGGCCTCTCCCGCCGCCGGGTCATGCATTTTCTTCCACATCTGGCGCGGCCCCAGTGCACCGACCCGTGGTTGTACAGCCATGGACCCGGCGAACATCGCGCGACTGCTCGACTGGCTGGACCCGAGCAAATCCCCGGTGCTGGTGCAACTGCCCGAAGCGCAGTACGAGCATTTGCGCGAGCGCTGGAAACTGCCTGAGCGCTAGTGAACGCTGAACCTGTGGCGGGGGAGCAAGCTCCCTCGCCACAAATGCCGCTATTAACCCCGCTCAACCACCACCGCACTCATCGACGGCTTGGCCAGCGCGTAATAGATCACACCCGGCACCAGCAGCCCGACGATCCATGAAATATCCACGCCGCCCAACTGCGCAACCATCGGCCCGGAATAGAAATGGGTGTCGACAAAGGGCAACTGGATCAACACGCCGATCACATAGACGCTGATCCCCAGCACGTTCCAGCGACCGTAGCGACCGTTCGGGTCGGACAGTGCCGGAACGTCGTAACGCTCCTTGTTGATGAAGTAGTAATCCACCAGGTTGATCGCACTCCACGGGGTGAAGAACGTCAGCAAAAACAGGATGAAGTACTTGAACGAGTTGAGGAACGAGTACTGCCCCAGCAATGCCAGTGCGGTGGACGCCGCGACGATCAGCAGCACAAACAGCATGCGCTGGCGGGCGGTGATTTCCAGGCGACGACGAAAGCCACTGATGATGGTGGCGATGCACATGAAACTGCCGTAGGCATTGAGGGTGGACACCGTGACCTTGCCGAACACAATGCTCAGGTACAGCAAGGACGCGATCACACCACTACTGCCCAGGCCGACAATGGTCGCCACTTCGTGCCCACGGAAATTGGCCCCGGCCAGTGCCGCGGCGAACACCCCCAGCACCATCGAAGTCTGAGCCCCCAGCACTGTGCCGAGGCCCACGGCGGTGAAGGTTTTCCACGACGAAGTCTTGCTCGGCAAGTAGCGCGAGTAGTCCGCAACGTAAGGGCCGAAGGCGATCTGCCAGGACGCCGAGAGCGAAACCGCCAGCAGGAAGGTGCTCCAGCCAAAGTGACGATTGTCGAGCAGCAGGCCGATGTCGTTGAGGGTCATCAACCGGGTGAACAGGTAGGCGAAGGCGATGATGCCCAGCACGCTGGTCACCCGCCCGACCAGGTGAATCACCCGATAACCGAAGATCGTCAGGAACGCGATGCACGCCGCGAAAATCAGGATGCCGGTGCTGTCGCTGACACTGATCAACTGCGCGATCGCCTGCCCCGACAACACCGCGCCGGTGGCGCTGAAACCCAGGTACATCAGGCACACCAGGACAATCGGGATCGCCGCGCCATACACCCCGAACTGCACGCGGCTGGAGATCATCTGCGGTAAGCCGAGCTTCGGCCCTTGCGCCGCGTGCAGCGCCACCACGGCACCGCCGAGCACTTGCCCGATCAGCAAACCGATCAGCGACCAGAACACATCGCCGCCCAGCACCACGGCCAGGGCGCCGGTGACGATGGCGGTGATTTGCAGGTTGGCGCCGAGCCACAGGGTGAACTGGCTGTAGAGACTGCCGTGTCGCTCAGCCTCGGGAATGAAATCGATCGAGCGGGTCTCGATCAGGGGACTGCGTTGCGCACTCATGACGGTGTTTCCTTTGTGGAACTGTTTTTGTTGTCAGGGACGGAATTCAAAAGGTCTTGGTTGCGCTGGCTACAACTGTCGCCGAACAGAGGTCGTCATAGCCGTACCAACTGCTGCACTCGCTTTTCGACAAGTCGGTGTCGACATAGCTCAGCCCCCAGGTCACGCCGACGAAGTCGCGGGTCAGCTTGGCTTCCCACTCGTAGTAAGACTCACGGCTATCGCCATTGGCGGACCAGAACGCGGGGTCATTCACATCGTTGCGCCCAAAGCGCAAATCCAGGCCGACTTCGGCCGGCAAATCGATTTTGTAGCCCACGTAGGTGTAAAGGGTGTCCTGGTCCTCGCCGAAGAAGTTCGGTGTGTCCTTGGAGTAATAGGCACCCAGCTTCACGCCGTACAGGTCGAGGACGGCGTACGCCTCGCTGAGGTTGAATTCGGAATTTTTCGGGTAGTCGTACTTGATGTAGCCCAGGTCCAGGCTGATGGCGTCCGTGGCCTGCCAGTAGTAACCGGCGTAGTACTCACGCTCCTGCCGGGTGTCGAAGCCGCCGCCGAAATCGACGTTGGAGGTCCAGGCACCGATGTACAGGCCGCTGCTGTGCAGCAGCGTTGCGCCGCCCTGCACCGCCGGATCGCCCAGGGTCTGCGAGATGCCCCGGGTGCGGTAATCGCTGACGACGCCCAGGGTCATCTCCAGGCTGAAATCATCGTTGAGGGTCAGGGCCTGGCTGGTCAGGGGGATCAGTGCCAGTGTCGCGAGGGTCAATGCTGAAAGTGCGTTCATACAGTTCTCTTGTTGTTATGGCGTACGGGGAATTTCAGGCATGGCGAAGCCAGGCCCCTCGCGCTACGAGGGGCTGGCAATTTTTTGCGTGTGCTGGGTGTACGCAGGTCAGGACGCGGGGGCGTAGACCTGCTTGCCGGCGAAGAAGGTGTTCAGGACTTTGGTTTCGAACAGCTCGTCATCGCTGACCTTGAACACATCGCGGTCGAGGATGATCAGGTCGGCCTGCTTGCCCGGTGCCAGCGAACCGATCTGCTGCTCCAGGCGCAGGGTTTTCGCCGCGTTGATGGTGTAGGCGTAGAACATGGTCTGGCGGTCGATGCTTTCCTTGGCATTGAGTACGCCCAACGGACCTTTGCGTGTGCTGGCCTGGGCAATCGCGTTGAACGGGTTGGCGCTCGACACCGGCCAGTCGCTGCCACCGGCAATCGTCGCGCCGGCGTTATGCAGGGACCGCGCGGGATACTGGTAACCGTAGGCAAAGGCGCTGATGTAAGGCTTGACCAGTTCGACGGTGTAGGACTCGCCGGTGGCCCACAGCAGTTGCATCGAAGCGATCACGCCCAGTTCTTTGAAGCGTGGAAACTCCTTGGGATTGACCAGTTGCAGGTGCGCGACGCTGTGGGGTACGGGCGTCGGGCTGAGCTTGCGCGCATACGCCACGCCATTGAGCGCTTCACGCACCGCGCGGTCACCGACGGCATGCATGTGCACGATCCAGCCGCGTTTTTCCGCCGCCACCACCAGTTCACCGAAGTGCGCCGGGTCGGTCAGCAGTTGACCGTCCTTGTGGCTGTTCTTGTACGGCACGACGACCGCCGCCGTTTGTCCCGGGAACTCGAGAATACCGTCGACAAATATCTTCACGCCGGGGAACGTCAGGTTAGGCACGCCCTCGAATTGCTTCATCACCGTGGCGATCACCTCCAGGTCGGCGGGTTTGCTCTTCGGGTTGGTGACCATCAACGCGGCGACGTGGGCGCTGAGTTCGCCGTTCTGCGCCAGCTCCTTGTACAGCGGCAGCACGCCGACACTTTCGGCGGTGGCATGGAAATCGAACAGCGAATCTTCACTGCCGCCGTTCGCCGCCGCGTCCATCCAGGCGGTGACGCCGAATTGATTGTTGATCTTCACCGCCTCGCGAGCGGCCTTGAGCATGGCCTCCGGGCTGGGCGCCGGAATACCGTTGCGCACCACGTCCCAGCGGGATTCGGCAAAGTAGCCGTTAGGGGTGAAGTCCGCTTCATGGCCGACGAAGCTGCGCTCTTTCTCCGGCAGGCTCTTGACCAGTGCCGCGTCGATGTTCAGCCGCTTGAGCATCGCGTTGTTGGCCCAACCGGTGTGCCCGTCAATGCCGCTGAAGACGATAGGCTGATCGGCCCAGCGTCCCTGGTTGAACACCTTGCCCAGTTCACGGCTCTTCTCCCAGTAGGCCGAACTGACCCCGGCCACGCTGATCACATCACCAGACCGGGCACGTCCGGCCTTGTCTTCTTCGATCAACCATTGCTCCAGTTCCGGCAAGGGTTTGACCTCGTCCAGCAGGTTGGCCTTCATGCTGTCGAAAGCGCCCGAGACCGGGTGGCTGTGGGTGTCGATCATGCCCGGCATCAACACTTTGCCCGCCAGGTCGATGCGCTGGGTCTTGGCATCGGCCAGGGCATTGATTTCGGCATCGCTGCCCACTTTCAGAATCTTGCCGTCTTGCACCGCAACAGCCTGCACCAGCGCCTGGCCGGGTTCGGCGGTAAAGACCTTGCCGTTGAACAACACCAGGTCAGCGGCGGCCATGGCCTGCACCGACGACAAGGCCAGCGCGGCGGCCAACAGGTTTGGAATCAATCGCATCGGAACGCTCTCTAGTTTTTATGGGGCGGATCGGGAAGTAACCGCTTGGGAAACCACGTGTGGCGCAAGCCCCAGGAACGGCGCCTTGGCCCACACGACCTTGCCGCCGACCAGCGTCAGCAGCACGTCATTGCGGCCCAGCTCCTCCTCGGGCACCTGCATGAAATTCTTGTCGAGCACGATCAGGTCAGCGAACTTGCCGACTTCGACCGAACCCAGCACCGCATCCAGCTTCAGCTGTTCGGCGGAGCTGAGGGTGATGCTGCGCAGCGCTTCGGCTCGCGACAGAGTCGGATCGGCGTTGAGTCGCCCGGCATATTTGGGGCCATAGCTGTGCGGATTGGTCGGGTCGCCGGAGCGGGTGACACCGACTTTCAGCGCCAGGAACTCATCCAGCGGATCGACCGGCCAATCGCTACCAAACGCCACTCGACCGCCGGCATGGGCGATGCTGCCCGAGGGCTCCATGCGTTCGAATCGCTCGGCGCCAAGGTGATCACTGGTGCCGTCGACCGTGGACGGTGCCTGCTGTGCCCACTGGAACGACATGGTGGCCGTGACGTCCAGTGCCTTGAAGCGTGAATAGTCGGCAGGATCGACTGACTCGGCGTGGGCGATGGCCGGGCGGAAGTCTTGACCGGGCAGTTCCTTGCGTACGTAGGCGACGCTGTCCAGTGCATCGCGTACCGCGCGCTCGCCGGTGGCGTGCAGGTGCGGATCGAAACCGGCCTTGACCGCTTGCAGCAACAATGGATTGAGCACTTGCGGCGGGAAGTACAGTTCGCCCAGGTTCTTGCCCGGCGTCCACTTCGGCGCCTTGTCGGTGCCGCTGTTGTGCAGGTATGGGGTCAACATGGCGCCGGTGTCCGCCGGGGCATTGATGATGCCGTCCATGAACAGTTTGACGTGGCGCATGTTCACGCCCGGCGCGACGTTCACCTCGCCCTGGTCATAGGTGCTGGCCAGGGCCTTGGCCTCGGCGATGGTTTTCACCGGATCGGCGGCAGCGGCGGCCGGGTCCAGCTTGATCGCCAGCAAGGCCCGGGCGGTGAGTTCGCCGGACTTTTGCAGGCTGGTGAAGGCTTTGCCGTTTTCCGGACCGGACAGCGCATCCATGAAACTGGTGATGCCTTGCCGGCGCATGGCGTCGAGGGCTGCACGAACCTGATTGAGTTTTTCCGCGTCGGTCGCAGGCGGCACCACGGCGGCCAACGATTCGGCGGCGCCGTCTTCACAGATGCCGTTCGGGTTGCCGGCGCTGTCGCGTCGGTATTTGCCGTCTTCGGGGTCGGCGGTGTTCTTGTTGATGCCGGCCAGTTCCAGGCCGCGAGAGTTGGTCAGCACGGTATGGAAGTCGGTGGAACGCACCTGGATCGGACGCTTGGTCTTGAGCGCGTCCAGGGTCGATTTGTCCGCGTCGCCGTCAAGCCCGGTCATGCCCATGCGGTCCCAGCTGCCGACTTCCAGCCACACGTCCGGGCCCTTGTCCTTTTCGGCATCGAGGCAGGCCTGGATGCTCGCCTGAAACTGCGCGCGGGTCATGGTCTGGTATTTCAGGTCGCACAAGGTCATGGCGCGACCGCCATCCCCCGGGTGCATGTGCGCATCGACGAAGCCCGGCATCAACATGCGCCCGGCCAGGTCGATCAGTTGCGTTTGCTTGCCGATGTAGGCGTCGACCCCGGCATCGCTGCCGACATAGACGATCTTGCCGCCCGAAATGGCAATGGCCTGCTGCACGGAATCCTGGCCATCGACGGTGTAGACGTAGCCATTGCGCATGACCGTGTCGGCGGGTGTCGCCGCCAACGCCATGCCGGAAAATGCCGTCGTCGCCGCAACGGCGACAAAAAGCCTGGAAAGTCTCAAATGCCTCACCCCTGTTCTTATTGTTTTGAAGCGGCCCGAAGCGACTGCGCCAGCCCCTGATAGACAGGGCCTACCCTATAGGGCGCAGCGTTCGAATGGACCTCTGCAAATGAGGAGGGGTAAGGCAAATAATTGAAACGGCTGGGATTAATCCCGGCGCACGGACTCCGCCAGCGCACCCGGCGAACGTAGGGCCGAACCGAGCTCCACCTTGCTTTTCACACCCAGCTGCAAGTAGCAGTTACGCAAATAGGTGCGCACGGTCGCGGGGCTCAGGGCGAGCATTTTGGCGATTTCCTTGTAGGAGTGGCCGGCGGCGAACAGCATCGCTGCCGTGCGTTCCCGTGGCGCCAGGCCGTCCCCACCAGAGGGTGCTTCCAGGGACAGGATGACGTGTCCGGCGTTGGGGCTCAGGGTCAGGGCGCAGCGGCCCAGGCGGATCACGCAGGGCGCCTTAGACAGTTGCGCGATCACCTCGCCCGGCAGCATTGAACCACTCCAGCCGGGTAATTCCCGTTGAATGGCGGCGCACAACCTGGCGCCCACATACAGCAGGCTGCCGTCCATGCGCGCGACGCCAAAATCACTCGCGCCGTTTTCGCTATCGAAACGGATCATGTCCTGCACCTGGAACCGCCACAGCTGGAACAGGTGATCGCAAAATGCCGAAAACAGCTCGGCTTCGCTCTCCTTGAACGCCTGTTCCTCCAGGCCACGGTAGAGGCAGACGAAAAACATCAGGCCGCTTTCGGGCAGCTCATAGGTGATGCTCATCAAGTGGTAGAGATCGTAGCGCCGGGCGAAATCGTTGACCGCCTCGCACGGGTCGTTGAAACCGTTGTCGCGCACCACCTCACCAGGACGATTGAGCGTGGCGTGGGAGAACTGATCGTTTGCCGCCACCGGATGCCATTCGGCGGCAAAGGATTCGGGGAGATTGATGCTGCCGTGCATCCAGCTCTGGAGGGGAACATCAGGGCCTGGCGTCGACATCTCGCCCCACCAGGCAGACGCGAAGGGCACCAATTGACCGAATGCCTGCAGGCCGTCGGCGATGAATCGCGACGCCCCGCTCTCCCGCGCCAGCTGGCCAAGGTGCAATACGCAATGATTGAACGCCTTGAGCGTGACCATCGTCGCGTCACCGTCGACTCTATTTCCCTCCCCCATCATTGCGATCCCGTTCACTTCATGGCCTTTGGTTTCGACGATGCCATAGGCCCGTGACGGGCGTCCAGCACGCAATGACATCATCGGTTACAAAGTGCTGTGCAGCGCCCGTACAGCTGTGGCCTGCGGTCCTGATGCAGGTCGTTGCGGGCACTGATGCGTTTGTTGCGCGCCTCGGCGAGGTTCAGGGTGGCCAGCAACATCTGCTCGCCGCCCTGCTCCGCCGGCCCGGCCAATGGGTAGCCGTCGGCATCGACGATGACCGAACCCTGGACCCAGCCGACCCCGCGTTCATGGCCATAGCGATCACAGGCGGCGATGAACATGCGGTTGACCGAGGCGTTGGCCTGCACCCGCAGCACTTCGGCCGGGCGCTCGGTTTGCCGTCGCGGGCCGTCGGGCCAAAACAGCTGGGACAGTTACACCCGCTGAACCCGGATCTGTTGCGCTATGAAGTCAGCTTTCACGCGGCGGTGCGGCATTCGGCGCGGCAGCGGGATCTGGTGAGTGCGTTCCTGAACGAGCTGATCGAGATTTTCGGAGCGGTGTAGGTCCTGTGGGAGCGGCGGTGCGGCGATCCGACTTGCTCGCGAAGGCGTCGCCACAGTCAATATTGATGTTGACTGACCCAATGCTTTCGCGGGCAGGCTCGCTCCCACAGGGGGGATGTGGTGGGTTCAGAAATGGATGTCCTTGGCCGGTATCACATCAATCCGCGCCACGGAACCGGTCAGGCGCTTCAGGTCCTTGTTGTGCTCGGCAATGATGTCTTCGGCGGTCAGGTTGCCGTTGTCTACGGTGGAGTGTGCATCGCCCGCCAGCACCACGTCGTAGCCCAGTTTCAGGGCCTGGCGCACGGTGGCGTTGACGCAATAATCGGTCTGCAGGCCGCAGATGACCAGGCGCTCGAAGTCCTCCTTCGGCAACAGTTTTTGCAGGTTGGTCTGGTAGAAAGAATCCCCGGTGGTCTTGCGCACGCGGTGGTCCTTGGGCGAAGTTTCCAGCCCTTCGGCCAGTTGCCAACCAGCAGCGTCATGCGCCAGTGGGCTGCCCGCTTCTTCGTGCTGGATCAGCACCACGGGCACTGCGGCCTTACGCGCCCGGGCAGACAGGTCATTGATGGTGTTGATGACTCGTCCAATCTCGAAGCACTCGTACTCACCGGAACACAAAGCCTGTTGGACGTCGATGATTAACAACGCGGTGGTCATGATTTCCTTCCTTGAATCGTCGATGGATCAGGGGACGAACATAAGCCCGTCCCCCTCCGGACACAAGCCTCAATAACCCAGCGACAACCCGGTGTTCCGCCGTGGGTCGTTCGCTCCGTAGAAACGGTTCTTGCCTACCGGCTTGCCACCCAGGGAGGGCGCGCCGACCAGGATCGCCGCCAGGTGGTTGGCATCCTGTGGACCGGCGAACTTGTGGCCCCAGCTTTCGAGGATTTTCACCGTGTCCGGGCTGGTGGTGAAGGCTTCCAGGTTGGTTTCCTCCGGCAGCCACTGCTGGTGAAAACGCGGTGCATCCACCGCTTCCTGGATGTTCATGCCGTAGTCGATCACGTTGAGCATGGTCAGCAAGGTCGCGGTGATGATGCGGCTGCCGCCCGGAGTGCCGACCACCATCACCACTTTGCCGTCCTTGGTGACGATGGTCGGGCTCATGGACGACAGCGGCGCCTTGCCGGGCGCGATGGCGTTGGCCTCGCCCTGCACCAGGCCGTACATGTTCGGTACGCCGATCTTCGAGGTGAAGTCGTCCATTTCATCGTTGAGGATGACCCCGGTCTTGCTCGCCATTACGCCGGCACCGAACCAGTCGTTGAGGGTGTAGGTCACCGACACCGCGTTGCCCCACTTGTCGACGATGGAATAATGGGTGGTGTTGCTGCCTTCATGGGGCGCTACGCCGGGCTTGAGTTCGCTGGATACCGCGGCTTTTTGTGGCTTGATCGCCTCGCGCAGCTTGGTCGCGTAGTTTTTATCCAGCAGGTGGGCAATCGGGTTCTTCACGAAATCCGGGTCGCCCAGGTAGCTGTTGCGGTCCACATAGGCGTGGCGCATGGCCTCGATCTGATAGTGCATGCCCTGGGCCGAGTGGTAGCCCAGGTCCTTCATCGGATAGCCTTCGAGGATGTTCATGATTTCGCAGATCACCACGCCGCCGGAGCTCGGTGGCGGTGCGGAAACCACGTGGTAGCCACGGTAGTCGCACTCGATGGGCGCCAGTTCACGGGTCTTGTATTTGTCGAGGTCGGCCTGGGTGATGATGCCCTTGTTGGCCTGGCTGGAGGTGACGATGGCGTCGGCCACCCAACCTTTATAGAAACCGTCGGCGCCTTTCTCGGAGATCTCCCGCAGGGTCTTGCTCAGGTCCTTTTGTACCAGTTTCTGGCCGACCTGCATCGGCTCGCCGTTGCTCAAGAAGATCGAGCCGGAATCCTTGATGTCCTTCTTGAACATGTCAGTGGCGTAGTCCAGCAGATCGACATCCCCCTGCTCCAGCACGAAACCGTCTTCGGCCAGCTTGATGGCCGGGGCGATGATTTCCTTACGCGGCTTGGTGCCGTACTTGGACAGCGCCAGTTCCATGCCCGAAACGGTGCCCGGCACGCCCACGGCCAGGTGGCCACGGGTACTCAGATCGGGAACGACATTGCCCTCCTTGTCCAGGTACATGTTGGCGGTAGCGGCCAACGGGGCTTTTTCACGGAAGTCGAGGAAGGTCTTGCGCCCGTCCGCCAGTTGAATGGTCATGAAACCACCGCCGCCGAGGTTGCCTGCCGCGGGGTACACCACCGCCAGCGCATAGCCGACCGCGACCGCCGCATCCACGGCGTTGCCGCCGTTCTTGAGCACATCCACACCGACATGACTGGCCAGGTGTTGGGCCGTGACCACCATGCCGTTTTCCCCGGTAGCCGGGGCCACGGAGGCGGCGTGGGCGGTCAGGCAGCTGAGCGCCAACGAGGTCGCAATCAGCGATTTGGCAAAAGGTTCGTACTTCATGAGTCGGTCTCTTCTTGTTATTAAACAGGGAAACGTTTCAAAAGCCGTTGCCAAGTATGGTCGGGATTACGTATTGCGCCTCCCCGTCGAGACAGTATCCTTAACGCCTGTTCAGCAATTTTGCGCGAGCCCTGGCATGACCTATACCTGCACCACTGTGGCTTCACCTGTGGGCCAGTTGAAGCTGGTCGCGAACGGTTCACGACTGGCGGCCATCCTCTGGGAAAACGACAAACCCGGCCGGGTGCGCCTGGGACCGATGAGCGAAGTGCCGGACAATCCGATCCTGGTGCGCACGGCTGCGCAGCTACGCGAATATTTTTCCGGCACCCGCGATCGCTTCGAACTGGATCTGGATTTTGCCGGCACGGCATTTCAGAAGAAGGTCTGGGCGGCGCTGCTGACCATCCCGTTCGGCGAGACCCGCAGCTACAGCCAGATCGCCGAACAGATCGGCAACCCGGCGGCGGTCAGGGCGGTGGGTGCGGCGAATGGCAAGAACCCGATTTCGATTGTCGCGCCCTGTCATCGGGTGATCGGCGCGTCGGGCAAGCTCACCGGGTTTGCCGGCGGGCTTGAGGCGAAGGAGTTGTTACTGACGCTGGAGGGTGGGCAATGGCCCGGCACGGCACGCCTGCCAGGCTTTTGATCTTTTGATTTTGTAGGAGCTGCCGCAGGCTGCGATCTGTGCTTTTCAAAAGCAAGATCAAAAGATCGCAGCCTGCGGCAACTCCTACGGAAGTTTTCGTTTAATTGAAGAGGTCTTTCATCGCCGCATACTGCAACAGCATGATGGTCTTGGCGTCGCAGATTTCGCCGCGGTAAAACGCTTCGAGCGCGTCCTCGAACGCCCACTCCAGCACTTCCAGCTCTTCGGTTTCCGCCTCCAGCCCGCCACCGTCGCTGACTTTCGACTTCGCATCGTATTCGGCAATGAAGAAGTGCAGTTTTTCCGTCACCGAACCGGGGCTCATGTACGCCTCGAAGACCTTCTGCACATGGTGCACGCGGTAACCCGTCTCTTCCTCCGCTTCATCGCGGATGCGGTCTTCAGGCGCCGCGCCTTCCAGCAGCCCCGCCGCCACTTCGATCAACAGCCCATCGTGACCGTTGACGAACACCGGCAAGCGAAATTGCCGGGTCAGCACCACGGTTTTCTTTTCGCGGTTGTACAGCAGAATCGCCGCGCCATTGCCTCGGTCGTAGACCTCCCGGACCTGGCGTTGCCACTCGCCGTTGTTGCGTTGGTAATCGAAGGTGATTTTCTTGAGCAGGTACCAGTCGTGGGACAACACCTGAGACTCAAGGATGTTGACCCGCTCGGCTGTGTTCGACATGACAACGCGTCCTGTTATTTGTCTGAGGGTCCATATGTTAAGTGAAAAAGGACAGCCTTTGCCCCCTCAGGCAAGCTGCGCGTTGGTGACGGTTCAACTTTTCCGGGGATGGAACAATCGCTGCAACCGGGATAGGCTGCGGCTTCAATGCCATAAGGATATAGCCATGAACCTGCGTATCGAACTGTCGCATAACCCCACGGATGAACAACGCCAGGCCATCCTCAAACCGCTGCGCGCCTACAACGGCTCGAAGGCCGAAGGTAACGTGCCTGAGCACATCGCCTTGCTGGTGCGCGACGACAACGACGAGATCCTCGGCGGCCTGCATGGCCGATTGTTTTACCAGTGGCTGTACATCGACTTGCTGGTGGTGCCGGAACAGGCCCGGGGACAGGGCCTGGGTTCGAAACTGATGCAGATGGCCGAAGACCTGGCGCGGGAACGGCGCTGCGTCGGGCTGTGGCTCGACACCTTCGAATTCCAGGCGCCGGAGTTCTACAAGAAATGCGGCTACAGCGAGATCGGGCACATTGCCGATTACCCGCCGGGCCACAAGCACTTCTTCTTCCAGAAGCGCCTGAGCTACTGACCAACACACAGAACCACTGTGGGAGCGAGCCTGCTCGCGAAAGCGGTATATCAGCCAACATTGATAGCGACTGACACTACGTCTTCGCGAGCAGGCTCGCTCCCACAGGGGTAATGCAACATGCCTTCAAATCACAGGCAAGTCGCCAACGCCGCCAACCGGCGCCTGGCCACGAAATCGTCCTTCTGTGCGTAGTAGCTCAACACCGTGCCCGAGGCATCGGTGGACACGTCGACGAAGGACTCCGCCGAACGGGTGTAAACCGTCGTGCCGCCCTTCTCCCCCGGTTGCAAATAGGCAGCGGCATCGACGCCGAACACGGTCTCGTCCTGCCAGGAAAACTGCACGCACTGGGCGACGTCTTTTCCCGGCTTTTCCGAGTTCAGGGTCTTGTACGGGGCCTTGGTGCGGGCGTCGTTCATCACCGAGCCGGCGCATCCCGCCAGCAACGTCAGGGCCAGCGCCACCATCAGAATTCGCATTGCATTCACTCATCGAGAAAAAGCGGACTTTATCACCCCGGCAGCCCGTATCGTTCTGCTTTACTGCATTTATACCGCGACAGCGCGCAACGATTCGCGCACCCTGTCGCGCCAATAACGCCCCATCGCACTCCTGACTGGAAATCTGATGACACCTAATGCCGAGTTCTACAAACCGAGCACTGAATATGCCGACAAGCTGATCAGCCAGATCGGTCAGACGCCTTCCTGGATTGCCAAGCGAATCGGTGTCACCGACAAGCGGATTCGCTACATCCTCGACGGCGAAAGAACCGTCAAAGGCGAAACCACGCCGATCCAGATGACCTACACCGAACAGTTTGCCCTCGAATGCCTGGCGGCAGCGGCCAAGGCCAGCAAGAAGCAATCCTCGTAATCCGTTCTCAAGGAGCGACCATGGCGGCAACCGAACTGCAGCATGAGCAAGCACTCAAGAGGTTTCTCGATACGCGCCCCGAGTTGCGCGAAGAACTCGACCACCTCAACCCGCTGTTGGCTCAGGCCAAGGGTGTAACGGCGGCACAGTATCGTGAGGAACGGCTGCACGAAGCGTTTGAAGCTGAAGCAGAACGCCAGCAGTTGTTCGCCTGGGAACTGACGTTGCAGTTAACCGCTGCCACACCCGGGGACTATGAGGCGCAGCGCATTGAAGTGCACCGGGAAGTGGCGGAAATGGCCGGCATGGACTGGCAGGAATATTGCGAGTTGAATGGGATAAAACCGTAATCACTGTTCAGGGATACCATCGCCGATGCTGCCCAACACCGCCAGGACCCACGCCAGCCCCGGTCACTTGCACACGCAGAAATGGCGCGGGCGCATAGGCCTGAGCCTGGTGGCCATGCTCTCGGTACTCGCCGGTATGACGGACGCCATCGGCTTCATGGCCAGCGGCGACTTCGTCTCGTTCATGAGCGGCAATACCACCCGGATGGCGGTCGCCATCAGTGCTGGCGACCTTGGGTTGACTCTGCGCCTGGTGATCCTCGTCGCCACCTTCATCGTCGGTAACGCGCTGGGTATTATCGTCAGCCGACTGGGTGGCCGCCGGGCCCTGCCGCTGCTGTTGTGCATTGCCACCCTGCTGTGCGCCGCCGCGGCCTGGCCTTATGACGCGCAGCTGCCAGCTCTGCTGGCGGCGATCATTGCAATGGGCATGCTCAATGCCGCCGTGGAAGAAGTGAACGGCCTGCCGGTGGGCCTGACCTACGTCACCGGTGCCCTGTCGCGTTTCGGCCGCGGACTGGGCCGCTGGATGCTCGGTGAGCGCCGTAACGGCTGGCGCGTGCAACTGATCCCCTGGACCGGCATGTTCGCCGGCGCGGTACTCGGTGCCGTGCTGGAACATCACCTGGGGCTCAAGGCGTTGTTTGCCAGTGGCCTGCTGGCTGCCGGGCTCGGGGTGTTGTCGTTGAAGATCCCGCGGCGCTGGCAGTTGGGGTATATGCCGCGTTAATGCCTCGGTCTGTGTAGGAGCTGCCGAAGGCTGCGATCTTTTGATCTGGTTTCAAATAAGCATCGTAAAAAGATCGCAACCTTCGGCAGCTCCTACGATTGGATCGGAAAACGCCCTTCGCCGCCCCGCCGATAAAGCATTATCATGGCCGCAGTTTCGCTGATCGAGTCCGTCATGAAGTTCGCCATCGCCGTATTTTCCGCCGCCCATGCGCCCTCCTCGCGCCGCGCCCTGCTGTTCGCCCAGGCCGCGCTGGCCGGCGGGCACGAGATTGTCCGGTTGTTTTTCTACCAGGATGGCGTCTACAACGCGTCCGGCAGCGTGGTCACGCCCCAGGATGAACTGGACTTGCCCAAGCAATGGCAGGCATTCGTCAGCGACCATCAACTCGATGGCGTGGTGTGCATCGCCGCCGCCCTGCGTCGTGGCGTGTTGAATGAAGAAGAAGCCAAGCGCTATCAGCGCGAGGCGGTTGCCGTCGGTGCGCCGTGGGAATTGTCCGGCCTCGGCCAATTGCATGACGCCGCGCAGGATGCCGACCGTCTGATCTGTTTCGGAGGCGCATGACATGGCCAAATCCTTGTTGATCATCAGCCGCCAATCGCCATGGTCCGGCCCGGGCGCGCGGGAAGCGCTGGATATCGTACTCGCCGGCGGCGCCTTCGATCTGCCGATCGGCCTGTTGTTTCTCGATGACGGCGTGTTCCAGCTGGCCGCCGGTCAGAACGCCAAGGCCCTGCAACAGAAAGACCTGAGCGCCAACCTGCAAGCCCTGCCGATGTTCGGTGTCGAGGAACTGTTTGCCTGCGGCGACAGCATCGCCCAGCGCGGCCTGGACCCGAGCGACCTGTCGCTGGAAGAAGCCCAGGTGTTGGCCGCCCACGAAATCACCGCCCTCATTGACCGTTACGACCAGGTGATCACCCTCTGATGTCGACCTTGCATGTGTTGTCTCATTCCCCGTTCGGCGACGAACGCCTGACCAGTTGCCTGCGCGTGATCGGCGCCAACGACGGGTTGCTGTTGTCCGGAGATGCAGCCTATGCGTTGCAGCCAGGCACCGCGCCGTTCACGGCGCTCAGCGCACGTGGCCTGAAGCTGTTCGTCCTGGCTGAAGATGCCCAGGCCCGCGCGCTTGCGGTTCCAGACTGGGCCAAAGCCATCGATTACCCGGCCTTCGTCGAACTGTCGATTCACTACGACAAGGTCAACAGTTGGCTATGAATGCATTGACGGTCGGCGCCCGCGCCATCGAGCTGGACAAGGACGGTTTCCTGGTCGAACTAAGTGACTGGTCCGCCGATGTGGCCAGTGCCCTGGCGGCTGCTGAAGACATCGAGTTGACGCCCGAACACTGGGAAGTCCTCGAACTGCTGCGCAGTTTCTACGCCGAATTCCAGCTGTCACCGGCCACCCGCCCGTTGATCAAGTACACCGCCCTGAAACTCGGCCCGGAAAAAGGCAACAGCCTGCACCTGAACCGACTGTTCAAAGGCACTCCCGCCAAACTCGCCGCGAAACTGGCGGGCCTGCCCAAACCGACGAATTGCTTATGACCGATTACCCAGCACTGACACTCGAAACGCCCGCCGAGCATCCGTTCGCCCAGTTCGTGCGGATCCTTGGCAAAGGCAAGCGCGGCGCCCGCGATTTGACCCGGGTCGAAGCCCGCGAAGCCATGGGCATGGTGTTCGATGAAAAGGTCGAGGAAACCCAACTCGGCGCATTCCTGATGCTGTTGCGGCACAAGGAAGAAAGCGCCGAGGAAATGGCAGGCTTCACCGAAGCCTTGCGCGAACGCCTGAATCCTCCGGCTCTGGCGGTGGATCTGGACTGGCCGACCTATGCCGGCAAGAAGCGGCACTTGCCGTGGTATCTGCTGGCAGCCAAGTGCCTGGCGCAAAACGGTGTGCGGATTTTCATGCACGGTGGCGGCGCCCACACGGCCGGTCGCTTGTACAGCGAACAACTGCTGGGCGAATTGAACATCCCGCTGTGCCGCAACTGGCAACAGGTGGGTTCGGCGCTGGATAACGGCGGCCTGGCCTTCATGCCATTGATGGACTGGGCGCCCCAGTTGCAACGCATGATCGACCTGCGCAACACCCTGGGCCTGCGCTCGCCGATCCACTCCCTGGCGCGGATTCTCAATCCGCTGGGCGCCCGTTGTGGCCTGCAGAGCATTTTCCACCCGGGTTATCAGACGGTGCACCGCGATGCCAGCGGCCTGCTGGGTGACACCGCCATCGTGATCAAGGGCGATGGCGGCGAGATCGAGATCAACCCGGACGCCGACAGCCACCTGTACGGCACCACCGGCGGCGTTAGTTGGGACGAGGAATGGCCGCAGTTGTCGGCGCAGCGTCACGTCAAACCTGCCTCGCTTGATCCTGAACATTTGAAAGCGGTCTGGCGTGGCGATGTGGTCGACAGCTACCCGCAAATGGCCCTGATCTCGACCATGGCCCTCGCCCTTCGTGGCTTGGGACAGAGCCGCGAACAGGCGTTCGAAACCGCTGAAAAATACTGGGCTGCGCGGGACAAATCGATTTAATCGATCATTCTCGCCCGATCTTTGCGCTTTTTGTTCGAACTCATCGGAATAGACTCGACTCCATCGATTATGGGTTTCGGGAGTCTTGAACATGGGTTTGTTAGTTGATGGCCGCTGGCAGGACAAGTGGTACGAAAGCAGCAAGGACGGCGCGTTCCAGCGTGAACAGGCGCAACGTCGCAACTGGTTGACCGCTGACGGCAAGCCGGGACCGACCGGCGTCGGCGGTTTTGCAGCCGAGCCCGGACGCTATCACCTGTACGTGTCCCTGGCCTGTCCGTGGGCTCATCGCACGCTGATCCTGCGCAAACTCAAGGGTCTGGAAAACCTGATCGACGTTTCGGTGGTCAGTTGGTTGATGCTGGAAAACGGCTGGACCTTCGACCAGACCCTCGGTTCGACCGGCGACAAGCTCGATCACTTCGACTTCATGCACCAGCGCTACACCGCCGACACCGCCGACCACACCGGCCGCGTCACCGTACCGGTGCTGTTGGACAAACAGCACAAGCGCATCGTCAACAATGAATCATCGGAAATCATCCGCATGTTCAATGGCGCCTTCGACGATCTGACCGGTAACGACCTGGACTTCTACCCGGCGCCACTGCGCGGAGAGATCGATGCGTTGAACGAGCGGATTTACCCGGCGGTCAACAATGGCGTGTACCGCGCAGGCTTTGCCACCTCGCAACAGGCTTATGAACAAGCCTTCGATGAGGTGTTTGCCGAACTGGACCGCCTGGAGCTGCTGCTGGGCGCCAACCGCTATCTGGCTGGCGAGTACCTGACCGAAGCGGACATCCGCCTGTTCACCACGCTGATTCGCTTCGATGCGGTGTACTACGGGCACTTCAAGTGCAACCTGCGGCGGATCGCGGATTATCCGAACCTGTCGAACTGGCTGCGGGAGATTTATCAGTGGCCGGGGGTTGCCGAGACGGTGGATTTCACCCACATCAAGAACCACTACTACGCCAGCCACCGCACTATCAATCCGACGGGTGTGGTGCCGAAAGGGCCGGAGCAGGACTTTACCGCGGCCCATGATCGGGAGCGGTTGAGCGGGAAAGGGGTTTGGAAAAAGCGTTAAAAGCAAAAGATCGCAGCCTTCGGCAGCTCCTACAGGGTGTACACCTTACCCATGTAGGAGCTGCCGAAGGCTGCGATCTTTTTGCAACAGCGAACGCAGTAATCAGACCTGCCCCTGAGCCCCTTCAAACCACGCCAGTTTCTCGCGCAGTTGCACCACTTCACCAACGATCACCAAGGTCGGCGCATGCACTTCATGCTCCGCCACCAGACGTGGCAGGTCCGCCAGGGTGCCGGTAAACACCCGCTGGTTGACTGTGGTGCCCTGCTGGATCAGTGCCGCCGGGGTATCGGCGGCGCGACCATGCTTGATCAACTGTTCGCAGATCATCGGCAAGCCCACCAGCCCCATGTAGAACACCAGGGTTTGCGCTGGCGCGACCAGGTCGGCCCATGGCAAATCACTGGAGCCGTCCTTGAGGTGGCCAGTGATGAAGCGCACCGACTGCGCATAATCGCGGTGAGTCAGCGGAATCCCGGCATAGGCCGCGCAACCACTGGCCGCCGTGATCCCCGGCACGACCTGGAACGGGATGCCATGGGCCGCCAGTTCTTCGATCTCCTCACCACCACGACCGAAGATGAACGGATCACCGCCCTTCAATCGCACCACACGCTTACCCTGCTTGGCCAGGTCCACCAATTGCTGGTTGATCTGATCCTGCGGCACCGCGTGATCGGCTCGGCGCTTGCCGACGTAAACCCGCTCGGCATCGCGACGGCACAGTTCGAGAATCGCTGGCGCCACCAAACGGTCGTACAGCACCACGTCGGCTTGCTGCATCAGACGCAATGCCTTGAACGTCAGCAGGTCGGGGTCACCTGGCCCTGCGCCCACCAGATAGACCTCACCGGTCGCCACTGGGGCTTCGCCATCGATTTTCGCCTGGAGCAAGCGCTCGGCTTCACCGCCCTGCCCGGCGAGCTGGCGGTCGGCAATCGGTCCCTGGAAAACATCTTCCCAGAACGCCCGACGCTGCTGCACATCCGGAAACAGGCCTTTGACCTGATGACGGAAACGCGCCGCCAGCCCGGCCAGGTGACCGTAGGTGGAAGGAATCCAGGTTTCGATCTTGGCGCGGATCAAACGCGCCAGCACCGGCGCATCGCCGCCGCTGGACACTGCAATGATCAACGGAGAACGGTCGACGATGGCCGGGAAGATCACGCTGCACAGGGCTGGCGCGTCCACCACGTTGACCGGTACGCAACGTCGATGGGCATCGGCGGAGACTTGTGCGTTCAGCGCTTCGTCGTCGGTGGCGGCAATGATCAGCCCGCAACCGTCCAGATCCGCCTCGGCGTAGCCACGTAGCAGGCACTCGCCACCGCTGCCGGCAACCAGTTCGCGCAGCTGCGCTTCGATTTCAGGTGCAACCACCCGCAGCAGCGCACCGGCATCGGCCAGCAGACGGGATTTGCGCAAGGCAATCTCCCCCCCGCCGACGACCAACACACGACTGCCGCGAAGGCTGTGAAACAGCGGCAGATAGTTCATTTAGCCGATAACCTCGAGGCCACCCATGTACGGCTTGAGGACCTCAGGCACACGGATCGAACCGTCGGCCTGCTGATAGTTCTCGAGCACCGCCACCAGGGTACGACCGACTGCAAGACCGGAGCCGTTCAGGGTGTGCACCAGTTCCGGCTTGCCGGTTTCCGGGTTGCGGAAACGCGCTTGCATGCGACGGGCCTGGAAGTCGCCGCAGTTGGAGCACGACGAAATTTCGCGGTACTTGTCCTGGCTCGGGATCCACACTTCCAGGTCGTAGGTCTTGACCGCGCTGAAGCCCATGTCGCCGGTGCACAGCGCCAGGGTGCGGTAAGGCAGTTCCAGCAGTTGCAGGACTTTCTCGGCGTTGGCGGTCAGGCCTTCCAGCGCTTCCATCGACTGCGACGGCTCGACGATCTGCACCATTTCAACCTTGTCGAACTGGTGCTGGCGGATCATGCCGCGGGTATCGCGGCCCGATGCGCCGGCTTCGCTGCGGAAGCACGGAGTGTGGGCGACGAACTTGATCGGCAGCAGTTTCGAGTCGACGATTTCGCCGGCGACGATGTTGGTCAGCGACACTTCGGCGGTCGGGATCAGGTACAGGTCGGCTTCGCCTTCGCGCGCGATCTTGAACAGGTCTTCTTCGAACTTCGGCAACTGGCCGGTGCCTTGCAGCGCCGGGGCCTGGACCAGATAAGGCGTGTAGGCCTCTTCGTAGCCGTGCTCGGTGACATGCAGGTTGATCATGAACTGCGCCAGGGCGCGATGCAGACGGGCAATCGGGCCGCGCAGCAGGGCGAAACGGGCGCCGGACAGCTTGGCGGCGGTTTCGAAGTCCAGCCAGCCGAATTTCTCGCCCAGGGCGACGTGGTCCTGAACCGGGAAATCGAACGCCGTCGGGGTACCCCAGCGACGCACTTCGACGTTGCCGTCTTCGTCATCACCGATTGGCACGGATTCGTGCGGCAGGTTGGGGATACCCAGCAGGATCGAGTCCAGTTCGCTCTGGATCGCGTCCAGTTCGACTTTACCGGTGCTCAATTCGCCCGCCATGCGCTCGACGTCCGCCATCAGCGGCGCGATGTCTTCGCCGCGCTGCTTGGCCTGACCGATGGATTTGGAACGCGCATTACGCTCAGCCTGCAGTGCTTCGGTGCGGGTCTGGACGGTCTTGCGCTGTTCTTCCAGCGCTTCGATGCGCGCAACATCCAGGGTATAGCCACGGGATGCCAGGCGGTCCGCTACGTCCTGAAGGTTGCTACGTAACAGTTTGGAATCGAGCATGTCGGTTTCTCGTTTATCAAAGTTTGGTCAAGGACAGGCCGGCCCAGGTGGCAAGCAGCCCGCCGAATACGCTGAGCGCCGCATAGCCCAGGGCCAGCGGCACTTGCCCGCTTTCCAGCAGGCGCACCGTATCCAGTGAAAAGGATGAAAAAGTCGTCAGCCCCCCGAGGAAGCCGACGATCAACCCGGCACGCACCTCGATGGGCACCTCCGGGCGTAGCAAAAACAGACCGTATAGAACGCCGATCAGCAAACAGCCCACGATATTAACGGCCAGCGTCGCGGTATAGAAGTGCCGCGGCCAATTCGCGTTGATCCAGTTGCCCGTGGCGAAGCGCAACAGAGTGCCGGCCATCCCGCCGACGGAAACCGCAACGATCAAGGGAAGCACTATTTTCTCCGCTGCCTTGGGCTTAAACGGTCGAGTTTCGCCAGGTGATTGAGTTTTTCGCCGATCTTCAATTCCAGGCCACGGGGCACGGGCTGGTAGAACGGGATCGGGTCGAGTTCTTCCGGGAAATAGTCTTCGCCAGCGGCATAGGCGTCCGGCTCATCGTGGGCATAACGGTATTCATCGCCGTAACCCAGCTGCTTCATAAGCTTGGTCGGCGCGTTGCGCAGGTGCAGCGGCACTTCCAGCGAGCCGTGCTCGGCGGCGGCGCGCAGTGCGGTCTTGAAGCCCATGTACACTGCATTGCTCTTTGGTGCACAAGCCAGATAGGTGATGGCCTGGGCCACCGCCAGCTCGCCTTCTGGGCTGCCCAGGCGCTCCTGCACTTCCCAGGCCGCCAGGCACAGGCTCAGGGCACGCGGGTCGGCATTGCCGATGTCTTCGCTGGCCATGCGCACCACGCGCCGGGCCAGGTACAAGGGGTCGCAACCGCCGTCGATCATCCGTGCGAACCAATACAAGGCTCCGTCGGGGTTGGAGCCGCGCACCGATTTATGCAGCGCGGAGATCTGGTCGTAGAACGCCTCGCCGCCCTTGTCGAACCGACGGCGGGTGTCACCGAGCAGGCTTTGCAGGAGTTCGGTGCCGATTTCGCTGTTGTCTTCCGCCAGGTCCGAGGCGTTTTCCAGCAGGTTGAGCAGGCGCCGGCCATCGCCATCGGCGGCCGACAACAGCATCTGGAAACCTTCGTCGCTGAGGGTCAGGTTGCGCTTGCCCAGGCCGCGCTCTTCGGTCAGCGCGCGGTGCACCAGTTTGCGCAGGGCCGCTTCGTCGAGGCTTTTGAGCACATAGACCCGTGCCCGGGAGAGCAAGGCGTTGTTGAGTTCGAACGAGGGGTTTTCCGTGGTCGCGCCGATGAAAATCAGCGTGCCGTCCTCGACATAGGGCAGGAACGCATCCTGTTGGGACTTGTTGAAACGATGCACTTCGTCGACGAACAGGATGGTGCGGCGGCCATACTGCGCGGCCTGCTGCTTGGCGATTTCCACCGACTGGCGGATCTCCTTGACCCCGGCCAGCACCGCCGAGACCGTTTCGAAGTGCGCATCCGAGACTTCCGCAAGCAATCGCGCCAGGGTGGTTTTGCCCACGCCCGGCGGGCCCCAGAAAATCATCGAATGCAGGGCACCCTGCTCCAGCGCTTCGCGCAGGGGCTTGCCGCGAGCGAGCACGTGCTCCTGACCGACGTACTCGTCCAGATTGGCCGCACGCAGGCGGGCGGCCAAGGGCTGAGAGATCGGGGCGCTGCGAAACAGGTCCATGGCTACCTACAAAACCTCACTCTACTTAACACTTTAACCCCCTGTGGGAGCGAGCTTGCTCCGGGCGGCGTTCCGACGATGGCGGCATTGCATTCAACATAAATGCTGACTGACCCGCCGCTATCGCGAGCAAGCTCGCTCCCACAGGTTATGTGTCTTATTCCTGAATTACGTCAGCCCCTTTAGGGATGTCGAACTTGAACTTGGAAGCCGGGATCGGCACGTTGGCCTTCACCCCGGTGAACAGGATATTGGTGCGTTGGCCGACGCTGTCGATCAGTTGCATATCATTGACCAGGCCATTGCGGAACGACAGGCGCAGGCTGTCGAACAGGGTGTCCTTGGTCTTCGGCTTGAGGGTGAAGTCGATCACGCCGCCGGCTTCCTTGGCACTGATGTCGAAGCTCTGGCTGATCTTGGACACGTCACCGGACAACAGCAAGGCCGGGGTCTGGGTCAGGCGCTGGTCGAGGTTCTTGATGGTGGCTTGTTCCAGGTCCGGGTCCCACAGGGTGACTTTCTTGCCATCGGAGATCATGGTCTGTTCGGCCGGCGCATCGGTGTGCCAGTAGAACAGACCCGGACGCTGCAGCGACATCTCACCGGCGGTTTCCTGCAACCGGGTGCCGGTGCCATCGAGGGTCAGTTGCGAGAAACGTGCAGTCAGGGTCTGGGATTTTTCCAGCAGTTGGGTCAGGCGTGCCACGTCCTTGTCATCGGCGTTAGCCTGGAGCGTGGTCAAGGCCAGTACCGGCAGCAACAGCATGCGGATCAGACGCATGGGAGTCCTCATAACATTCGTGGGAGTGCGGGCGGCGCCAAAGGCACCACCCTTTTCATACTCGGGTCAGTCGCGCACCGGGCCCGGGGCCAGGACTTCACGCGAACCGTTGGTGTTCATGGACGTCACGACCCCGGCCATTTCCATGGCTTCGATCATGCGCGCGGCGCGGTTGTAGCCGATCTTCAGTTTGCGCTGTACCGCGGAAATGGAGGCGCGACGGCTTTCCAGCACGAACTGGACCGCTTCGTCATACAACGCGTCGGCCTCGGGATCGTCACCGTCGCCGCCACCGCTGCTGCCTTCAAAGCCGCTGCCCGCCTCTTCGACGCCATTGAGGATGTCGTCGTTGTATTCCGGCGCGCCCCGCAGCTTCCAGGCTTCCACCACGCGGTGCACCTCTTCGTCGGACACGAAAGCACCGTGAACGCGAATCGGCAGGCTGGTACCCGGCGGCATGTAGAGCATGTCACCGTGACCCAGCAGTTGTTCGGCGCCGCCCTGGTCGATGATGGTCCGGGAGTCGATCTTGCTCGATACCTGGAACGCCATGCGGGTCGGGATGTTGGCCTTGATCAGACCGGTGATCACATCCACCGACGGACGCTGGGTCGCAAGGATCAAGTGGATACCGGCCGCACGAGCCTTTTGCGCGATACGGGCGATCAGTTCTTCAACCTTCTTGCCGACGATCATCATCATGTCGGCGAATTCGTCGACTACGACCACGATGGTCGGCAGCTTCTGCAGCAGTGGCGCTTCGTCGTGGATGCTTTCGCGCTTGTACAGCGGATCGCTCAACGGCTCGCCGGCGTCCTGGGCTTCCTTGACCTTGGCGTTGAAGCCCGACAGGTTTCGCACCCCCATCTTGGCCATCAACTTGTAGCGTCGCTCCATCTCGGCAACGCTCCAGCGCAGGGCGTTGGCGGCGTCCTTCATGTCGGTGACAACCGGGCACAGCAGGTGCGGAATGCCTTCGTAGATCGACAGTTCGAGCATTTTCGGGTCGATCATGATCAGCTTGGCGTCTTCCGGGCCAGACTTGAACAGGATCGACAGGATCATCGCGTTCACACCCACCGACTTACCGGAACCGGTGGTACCGGCGACCAGCAAGTGCGGCATTTTCGCAAGGTCGGTGATGACCGGCTTGCCGCCGATGTCATGGCCAAGGGCCAGGGTGACCGGGGATTTGAAGTTGTCGTACTCCGGAGTCGACAACACCTCGGAGAAACGCACGATCTGCCGATCTTCGTTGGGAATCTCGATACCGACCGTGGTCTTGCCCGGAATCACTTCCACCACGCGCACGCTGGTCACGGCCAGGGAACGGGCCAGGTCTTTGGCCAGGTTGGAGATTCGGCTGACTTTTACCCCGGCCGCCGGCTGGATTTCGTAACGGGTGATCACCGGGCCCGGGTGGATCGAATCCACTGCGACCTCAACGCCGAATTCCTTGAGCTTGATTTCCAGCAAGTGGCCGACCGCAGCCAGGGATTCAGGCGAGTAATTGAGTTGTTTCTTTTCCGCCGGGTCGAGAATCGAAATCGGCGGCAAGGTGCCTTCCACGGCGCTGTCGACGAACAGCGGCGCCTGCTTCTCTTTCTCGACGCGTTTGCTCGGTGCGGCGGGCTTTGGCGGCGCGGGCGCAATCACCGGCGGCACCTGCTTCTCGCGCTCGGACATGTGCTTGCTCAGGGCTTGCTCACGTTCGATCAGGCGCTCCTTGACCTTGGCCTGCTCGCGCTTGTCGGTGACGCTCGGCGCGACCACTTCATCCATACGGTTATCGACTTCACGCAACTGGGCAACCAGTTGCTTGCGCTCGGTACGGGCCGCCCACCAGCGATTGGCGGCGCCCTGGAACAGCTCGAACAGGTCGAGGGTGATCTTGCCGGTGATGTCCATCACCTTGAACCACGACAGGTCGGTAAACACGGTCAGGCCGAACAGGAACAAGGCAATGAACAACAACGTGCTGCCCTGGATATTCAGGGCGTTCCTGGCCAGTTCGCCGAGGCTTTCCCCCAGCGCACCGCCCGCACCGGCCGGCAGACCGGTCGCGGCATGAAAATGGATATGGGCCAGAGCGGCGCCCGACAGCACCAGAAACACCAGGCCGATCAGGCGCCAGGAGAACAGCCAGCCGCTCCACTGCCACGGTTCGTGGCGCTGGCGGAAGATCTGGTACGCCTTGATGGCCAGCAGCAACGGGAAGATGTAGGCGAAGTAACCCAGCACCATGAACAGGATATCGGCGCTGTAGGAGCCCGCTGGCCCGCCGAAGTTCTGCACGTCGTCGATCTTGCTGTTATGACTCCAGCCCGGATCGTCCTTGCCGTAGGTCAACAAGGCCATCATCAGGAACAGGCACAAGGCACCGATGGCGATCAGCGCACCTTCCTTGAGTCGGTAGTGCAAGTGCTGGCGCCAGAGCGGTACGACGGCTGGTTTAGGTGCTGCGGTGGATTTCTTCAAAACGCTTCTATTCCTGCGCCATGGGCGCGTCCATCTGTTGAATGACTATAAAAACTGCCGAAAAACTGCCCAATCCAGGCAGGTAAAAGAGTTAACACGCGTTACCGGGACTACTTTTAACACTGCGCCCCGGTTTTTATAAACATGGCGCGCACTGAATATATGTAACACGCAGGGCATTGTACGGGTTTGTACGCACGACGCCATGCTTGAGACCCTTGGGTGTAGCATAGTCAACAGCACATGACATGCTGTTCAATTTGAGCATGCATTCTCTTTTGTGACAAAGGCTTATGAGGTGTTTTTATGAGCGAAGCGAAGCATTCACGCCTGATTATCCTGGGCTCCGGCCCCGCCGGTTACAGCGCGGCCGTTTATGCCGCCCGCGCCAACCTCAAGCCCGTTGTCATTACCGGCATCCAGGCAGGTGGCCAGCTCACCACCACCGTCGAAGTGGATAACTGGCCAGGGGACGTCGAAGGCCTGACCGGACCGGTGCTGATGGATCGCATGCAAAAACACGCCGAACGCTTTGCCACCGAGATCGTTTACGACCACATCCACACCGCCAAGTTGCAACAACGGCCGTTCGAGCTGATCGGCGATGGCGGCACCTATACCTGCGACGCGTTGATCATTGCCACCGGCGCCTCCGCGCAATACCTGGGTCTGCCGTCGGAGGAAGCGTTTGCCGGCAAAGGGGTGTCGGCGTGCGCGACCTGTGATGGGTTTTTCTATCGCAATCAGGTGGTTGCAGTGGTCGGCGGCGGCAATACGGCGGTCGAGGAAGCCTTGTACCTGTCGAACATCGCCAAGGAAGTGCACCTGATCCATCGGCGCGACAAACTGCGCTCGGAGAAGATCCTCCAGGACAAACTTTTCGAAAAAGCCGCCAACGGCAATGTCCGCCTGCACTGGAACCAGAATCTGGACGAAGTGCTCGGCAATGCCAGCGGCGTGACCGGCGCCCGCCTGCGGGACAGCCAAACGGGTGAAACCAAAGAGCTGCCTTTGGCCGGGGTGTTTATCGCCATCGGCCATAAACCCAACACCGACCTGTTCACGGGCCAACTGGAAATGCGCGACGGGTATCTGCTGGTCAAGGGTGGCAGCGAAGGCGATGCCACCGCTACGGCGATTGTCGGAGTGTTTGCCGCCGGTGACGTGGCCGACCACGTTTATCGCCAGGCCGTTACGTCTGCCGGGGCCGGTTGCATGGCGGCGCTGGACGCTGAAAAATACCTCGACGACATTCCTGCCGTTTAAAGGCAAACTTTATGGCGGGCCAACACCCGCCACTGCCCTCCCCTTCTGCAAGCCCGGATGCCATGCTGACTTGGTTACAACGCAATACCTTGCATTTCCCACCGCTGGAAAAGGCCATGCGCGACCCCAACGGGCTGCTGGCTGCCGGTGGCGATCTGTCCGCCGATCGGCTGATCTCGGCTTATCGCCACGGCTGCTTCCCATGGTTTTCCGAAGGCCAGCCGATCCTCTGGTGGTCTCCGGACCCGCGCACGGTTCTGTTTCCCGACGAATTGCACGTCTCGCGCAGCCTGAGCAAACTGCTGCGCCAGCAACGCTATCAAGTGACCCTTGACCAGGACTTTGCGGCCGTCATCCGTGCCTGTGCCGCGCCCCGGGATTACGCAGATGGCACCTGGATCACCGAGGCCATGCAGGACGCCTACATCGAACTGCACAGACGCGGACACGCGCACTCGGTGGAAGTGTGGGACGGGAATGAACTGGTCGGCGGATTGTATGGCCTGGCAATGGGCCAGTTGTTTTTCGGCGAGTCCATGTTCAGCCTCGCTGACAACGCCTCGAAATTCGGCTTTGCCACACTGGTGCGGCATCTGAAAGACTCAGGCTTCGTGCTGATCGATTGCCAGATGCCCACGGATCACTTGCACAGTCTGGGCGCCCGAGCCATTCCCCGCCGTGAATTTGCGAGCTATCTGGCCAGGCACCTGGACCAACCCAACACCGCCACCTGGGTTTGCTGAGCGACATTTGCGCAGGTGGCTTACACTTATTCAAAAGCATTATCCCGAGGGTTGATCATGACCGAGTTGGCGCGTTTGAAGTTCTATGCCACTCAGCCGCACTCTTGCAGTTATCTGCCCGATGAGCAGGCCACAACCCTGTTCCTCGACCCTAGCCAGCCCATGGATGTGCATGTCTATGCAGACCTGTCGGAGATGGGGTTTCGTCGCAGTGGCGATCATCTCTATCGGCCGCATTGCCAGAATTGCAATGCGTGCGTTCCGGCGCGCATTCCCGTGGGGCAGTTCACGCCCAACCGGCAACAGAAACGCATCTTCAAGCGCAACACGGATTTGCAGGTGCGCCCGGCCAGGCCCGGCTTCAACGAAGAGTACTTCGACCTTTACCAGCGCTATATCGAACAGCGTCACGCCGATGGCGACATGTACCCGCCGAGTCGCGACCAGTTTTCGACATTCCTGGTGCGGGACCTGCCGTTTTCACGATTTTACGAGTTCCGCCTGAACGGCCGGCTGCTGGCCGTCGCCGTCACCGATTTACTGCCGAACGGTCTTTCGGCGGTCTACACCTTCTACGAACCGGCCGAAGAGCGCCGCAGCCTTGGGCGCTACGCAATCCTCTGGCAAATCGCCGAGGCCAGGCGGCTGGGGCTGGATGCGGTCTACCTCGGCTACTGGATCAAAAACTGCAAAAAAATGAACTACAAGACTCAATATCGCCCTATTGAGTTGCTGATTAATCAGCGCTGGGTGGTTCTAAACTAGAGCCGGCCCTAAACCCCTTGGCTTAAACCCCACTTTTCGGGCACAATGCACGCCGCTTTTGCCTGGCGCAGTTGCACCGGGCCATTCATTGGACACCGAGGGCTTTACTGCATGTCGAAAGAAGACAGCTTCGAAATGGAAGGCACTGTCGTCGACACCCTGCCCAACACCATGTTTCGTGTGGAGTTGGAAAATGGGCACGTCGTAACCGCGCACATCTCCGGCAAGATGCGCAAGAACTACATCCGTATTCTTACCGGCGACAAAGTGCGCGTAGAGCTGACTCCCTATGACTTGAGCAAAGGGCGCATCACTTACCGCGCTCGCTAATCAAGTCAATACAAGACGCCCGGCTTATGCCGGGCGTTTTTGTTTGCCTGCGATTTGATACCCACAGAAACACCGCCTCTGTAGGAGCTGCCGAAGGCTGCGATCTTTTGATCTTAAAAACAAAATCAAAAGATCGCAGCCTTCGGCAGCTCCTACAGAAAACAAAAAGGCGCCTCTCGGCGCCTTTTTGTTTTGCTTCTGAACGTCAGGCCATCTCGGCCGTGGTCTCGAACTCGAAGGTCAGCTCGCCGTCCTTGATGTCGATGTGTACCACACCGCCATGCTCGGCCAGTTCGCCAAAGAGAATCTCCTCCGCCAGCGGACGCTTGATCTTGTCCTGGATCAGGCGAGCCATTGGGCGAGCACCCATCGCCGCGTCGTAGCCACTTTCGGCCAGCCAGTTGCGGGCTGCATCGGTGACTTCAAGCAATACACGCTTGTCTTCCAGTTGCGCCTGAAGCTCGGTAAGGAACTTGTCCACCACGCTCTTGATGACCTCATGACTGAGGCGACCAAACTGGATGATGGTGTCCAGACGATTGCGGAATTCCGGCGTGAAGCTCTTCTTGATCACTTCCATCGCATCGGACGAGTGATCCTGATAGGTGAAACCGATCGAAGCGCGGGCTGCGGTTTCGGCACCGGCGTTGGTCGTCATGATGACGATCACGTTACGGAAATCCGCCTTGCGCCCGTTGTTATCGGTCAACGTACCGTGGTCCATCACCTGCAGCAGCAGGTTGAAGACTTCCGGATGCGCCTTCTCGATCTCATCGAGCAACAGCACGCAGTGAGGCTGCTTGGTGATGGCTTCGGTCAGCAGACCGCCCTGATCGAATCCGACATAACCCGGAGGCGCACCGATCAGTCGCGATACGGTGTGGCGCTCCATGTACTCGGACATGTCGAAACGAATCAGCTCGACACCCAGGGCCTTGGCCAACTGACGCGCCGCCTCGGTTTTACCGACACCGGTAGGCCCTGCGAACAGGAACGAACCGACAGGCTTGTCAGGGGACTTGAGGCCGGCACGGGACAGCTTGATCGCGGTTGCCAGGGAGTCGATCGCGGCATCCTGACCGAACACGGTCAACTTCAGGTCACGCTCGAGGTTACGCAGCAGTTCCTTGTCGGAACTGGTGACGTGTTTTGGCGGAATGCGCGCGATTTTCGCGACGATGTCCTCGACTTGCGGCACTTCGATGCGCTTCACACGCTTCTCGACCGGTTGCAGGCGCTGGTAGGCACCCGCCTCGTCGATGACGTCGATGGCCTTGTCCGGCATGTGTCGATCATTGATGTAACGCGAAGCCAGTTCGGCAGCCGCACGCAGGGCTTCATCGCTGTATTCGATATTGTGATGGCTTTCGAAACGCCCTTTCAGGCCGCGCAGAATGCCAATGGTGTCTTCCACCGAAGGCTCCGACACATCGACCTTCTGGAAGCGCCGGGCCAAGGCACGGTCCTTCTCGAAGATCCCGCGAAACTCCTGGAACGTTGTGGAACCGATGCAGCGGATATCACCGGACGACAGCAGCGGCTTGAGCAGGTTCGAGGCATCCATGACGCCACCGGACGCGGCACCCGCACCAATGATGGTGTGGATCTCGTCGATGAACAGGATCGCCTGCGGACGTTTTTTCAGCTCATTGAGCAACGCCTTGAAGCGCTTCTCGAAATCGCCACGGTACTTGGTACCAGCCAGCAAGGCGCCCAGATCGAGGGAGTAAACCACGCTGTTGGCCAGCAGGTCCGGCACCTGGTTGTCGACAATGCGCTTGGCCAGGCCTTCGGCAATCGCGGTTTTACCCACGCCTGCCTCGCCCACCAGCAGCGGATTGTTTTTGCGACGACGCGCCAGGATCTGCGCGACGCGCTCGACTTCCAGCTCACGACCTACCAACGGATCGATACGACCCTGGCGTGCGAGTTCATTAAGGTTGCTGGCATAAGCATCCAGTGGATTGCCTGAAGAAGAAGACTCACCGCCCTCGTCGTCCTGCATATCTTGCTCACCCTCAGAGTGATCGCCGTGCCCTGGCACCTTGGAAATGCCGTGGGCGATGTAATTGACGACATCGATACGGGCAACGCTCTGCTGTTTCAGCAGGAACACTGCCTGACTCTCTTGCTCACTGAAGATCGCGACCAGCACGTTGGCGCCAGTCACTTCGCGTTTGCCCGAGCTCTGTACGTGAAACACAGCACGCTGCAGGACACGCTGGAAGCCCAGGGTTGGTTGGGTTTCGCGATCCTCGTCATGCACGGGGATCAATGGCGTGGTGGAGTCGATGAACTCCTGCAGATCATGCTTGAGTTTGTCGAGGTTCGCGCCGCAGGCACGCAAAACGGTGGCGGCAGCCTCATTGTCCAATAGGGCCAGCAAGAGGTGTTCGACGGTCATGAACTCATGACGCTTCGAACGAGCTTCCTTGAAGGCAAGATTGAGGGTGACTTCGAGCTCGCGGTTTAACATAGCTTCACCTCATACCCAAGTGGTCGGCGATTAACCGTCCTTCTCGATTTCACAGAGTAGCGGATGCTGGCTTTCCCTGGCGTACTGGTTGACCTGCATGGCCTTGGTCTCCGCGATGTCGCGGGTAAACACTCCACATACTGCCCGTCCTTCTGTATGAACGGCCAGCATGACCTTGGTCGCCAGCTCGCGATTCAGGTTAAAAAACACCTCGAGCACTTCGACGACGAAATCCATCGGTGTGTAGTCATCATTGAACAAAACCACCTTGTACATCGGCGGCGCCTGAAGTGCAGGCTTTGCCTCCTGAACAGCAATGCCTGCGGAATCGTCGTCGTGTGAATCAGGGCGATCCTGATTGAATGTTAGTCGAATCTGGCTGATTGCATGCATGGAAAGAAAGGTTCGTCAGTTGTTCAAATACAGTGGTGGGGGCGGCTATCAGCGATTTCAACTCCGACTGCCGGGTCAGCTTGACTATCGGCAAAAGGGTGTTACAACCAATAGAGCCCACAGTGGGTAAAAAAGGTCCGCGGAGTCAATCTTATTTACAGATTCGACTGCGGATGTACTGGATGATACTCCAGTGATGGAGTCTGTTGCAGAGGGAGTTGGGTATGGCTGTCGGCAAGGTGAAGTGGTTCAACAATGCCAAGGGTTACGGATTCATCAACGAGGAAGGCAAGACAGAAGATCTGTTTGCCCACTACTCAGCCATTAAAATGGATGGTTATAAAACCCTGAAAGCCGGGCAAGCTGTCGTATTCGATATCATCCAGGGCCCCAAAGGCCTGCACGCGGTCAACATCGGTAACCCGGTAGATACCTCGAAAGCCACGACACCCACAACTGAAGATACCGTTGCGGTTTAACACCGCAGCGTCAACCAGTCATAAAAAAACCGCCTGACTCAAATTCTTGAATCAGGCGGTTTTTGTGTGCCTGCGTTTTCTTACATGTGCGAGATCAGCGCATCGCCGAAGCCGGAAGACGACACCAGCTTGGCGCCTTCCATCAGGCGCTCGAAGTCATAGGTCACGGTCTTGGCGGAAATCGCGCCGTTGGTGCCCTTGATGATCAGGTCGGCCGCTTCGGTCCAGCCCATGTGGCGCAGCATCATTTCAGCGGACAGGATCAGCGAACCCGGGTTGACCTGGTCCTTGCCGGCGTACTTCGGTGCCGTACCGTGGGTGGCTTCGAACATGGCCACGGTGTCGGACAGGTTGGCACCTGGCGCAATACCGATACCGCCCACTTCAGCCGCCAGGGCGTCGGAGAGGTAGTCGCCGTTCAGGTTCAGGGTCGCGATCACATCGTACTCGGCCGGGCGCAGCAGGATCTGCTGGAGCATGGCGTCGGCGATGGCATCCTTGACGATGACGTTCTTGCCGGTTTTCGGGTTCTTGAACTGCATCCACGGACCGCCGTCGAGCAGGGTCGCGCCGAACTCTTCAGCCGCCACTTCGTAGGCCCATTCCTTGAAGGCACCTTCGGTGAACTTCATGATGTTGCCTTTGTGCACGATGGTCAGCGAATCGCGATCGTTGTCGACCACATATTGCAGGGCCTTGCGCGCCAGGCGCTTGGTGCCTTGCAGGGACACCGGCTTGACGCCGATACCGCAGTTCTCGTCGAAACGGATCTTGGTAACGCCCATTTCTTCTTTCAGGAACTTGATGACCTTGGTGGCTTCCGGCGTACCGGCCTTCCACTCAATGCCGGCGTAGATGTCTTCGGAGTTCTCGCGGAAGATGGTCATGTCGACATCGCCTGGCTTCTTGACCGGGCTAGGCACGCCTTCGAACCAGCGCACCGGGCGCAGACAGACGTACAGGTCGAGTTGCTGACGCAGGGCCACGTTGAGCGAGCGGATGCCGCCACCGACCGGGGTGGTCAGCGGGCCCTTGATGGAAACCACGTAATCCTTGACCGCGTCCAGGGTTTCCTGAGGCAGCCAGGTGTCCTGATCGTAAACCTGAGTCGCTTTCTCCCCGGCGTACACTTCCATCCAGGAAATCTTGCGCTCGCCACCGTAAGCCTTCTTAACAGCAGCATCGACAACCTTGATCATGACCGGGCTGATGTCGACACCAATGCCGTCGCCTTCGATGAAGGGGATGATCGGGTTATTAGGAACATTGAGAGAATGGTCTGCATTGACGGTGATTTTGTCGCCGACGGCTGGAACCTGAATCTTCTTGTAACCCATGCTGAACTCCATTGATTGGATTGAACATCTGGCTTGGTTCGAGCGTAACCCAGTTGAATCGGCGCGCAAACCCTATGTTCCATCGATCTGGCGCAACGCCTTGCAACTCGTGCGCTACAAGCCTGAAAGCAAAGGGAAAAGTGCCAAAACCAAGCACGACGAATGACTCTACGCCCGACTTGCCCCTGCGACCTTTAGACCAATGGACGACATTCGTTGCGTATGAACCATCGGCAGATTGCCAGCTACCTATGTATAATGCCGCCGCTGACCACAGGGTCACGACGGTTGAAGTGCTCTACGACGAGACTTTCCGCCTGGCAGGCCGGCCTGTTATCGCAGTCCGGCCACTTGACGCCCTACTGATGCACCCAACATCACAGCAACGAAACCTCGATATTCGGCTCATGGATGACTTTGAACGAACGCGCTTACCCGGCGCCCTCGAGTTTCTGCGCACGCTTTAGCAAAGAAGAGAGAGTTAATCCGAATATGCCCACCCGCTCGAAGATCATCTATACCTTCACCGACGAAGCTCCTGCCCTCGCCACCTATTCACTGTTGCCTATCGTAGAGGCGTTCACCGCCTCGGCTGATATCGCCGTTGAAACCCGCGATATCTCTCTTGCAGGGCGCATCCTGGCCAGCTTCCCCGAGCAACTGGGTGACAAAGCCGTAGCCGACCACCTCGCCGAACTGGGCGCCCTGGCCGTTACGCCTGAAGCCAACATCATCAAATTGCCGAACATCAGCGCCTCGGTTCCGCAACTGCAAGCCGCGATCAAAGAGCTGCAAGCTCAAGGCTTCGCACTGCCGGACTACCCTGAGACTGTCACCAGCGACGCCGACAAAGAAGCCAAGGCGCGCTACGACAAGATCAAGGGCAGCGCCGTAAACCCGGTTCTGCGTGAAGGCAACTCCGACCGTCGCGCTCCGCTGTCGGTCAAGAACTACGCACGCAAGCACCCGCACAAAATGGGCGCCTGGGCCAAGGACTCCAAGTCCCACATCGCGCACATGAGCACCGGCGATTTCTACGGCAGCGAAAAAGCCGCCCTGATCGACGCCGCTGACGCCGTGAAGATCGAACTGATCGCTCAAGACGGCACCGCCACCGTCCTGAAAGAAAAGACCAGCGTACAAGCCGGTGAGATCCTCGATTGCGCGGTACTGAGCAAAAACGCCCTGCGCAGCTTCATCGCGGCCGAAATCGAAGACGCCAAGGCACAAGGCGTGCTGCTGTCGGTTCACTTGAAAGCCACCATGATGAAGGTCTCCGACCCGATCATGTTCGGCCAGATCGTTGCCGAGTTCTATAAAGACGCACTGGCCAAGCACGCTGACGTGCTGGCACAGATCGGCTTCAACCTGAACAACGGCATCGGCGACCTGTACGCTCGCATCAAGGCCCTGCCTGCTGAACAGCAAGCGGCCATCGAAGCTGACATCCAGGCGGTCTACGCCGTTCGCCCTTCCCTGGCGATGGTCAACTCCGACAAAGGCATCACCAACCTGCACGTGCCGAGCGACGTCATCGTCGACGCCTCGATGCCGGCGATGATCCGTGACTCCGGCAAGATGTGGGGCACCGACGGCCAGCTGCACGACACCAAGGCCGTGATCCCGGATCGCTGCTACGCCACCATCTACCAGGCTGCGATCGAAGATTGCAAAGCCAACGGTGCGTTCGATCCGACCACCATGGGCAGCGTGCCGAACGTTGGCCTGATGGCGAAGAAAGCCGAAGAGTACGGCTCCCACGACAAGACTTTCCAGATCAAGGCTGACGGCGTTGTTCGCGTCACCGACAGCAAGGGCACCCTGCTGATGGAACAGGCTGTCGAGGCCGGCGACATCTTCCGCATGTGCCAGACCAAAGACGCGCCGATCCAGGACTGGGTCAAACTGGCCGTCAACCGTGCTCGCGCAAGCGCGACCCCGGCGATCTTCTGGCTGGACCCGATGCGCGCCCACGACGGCGTAGTGATCGAGAAAGTTCAGGCTTACCTGAAGGATCACGACACTGCCGGCCTGGACATCCAGATCATGGCGCCGGTCGACGCGATGAAGTACACCCTGCAGCGCACCCGCGACAGCAAGGACACCATTTCGGTGACCGGCAACGTACTGCGCGACTACCTGACTGACCTGTTCCCGATCATGGAACTGGGCACCAGCGCCAAGATGCTGTCGATCGTACCGCTGATGAACGGCGGTGGCCTGTTCGAAACCGGCGCCGGCGGTTCGGCTCCGAAGCACGTTCAGCAGCTGCTGGAAGAAAACTTCCTGCGCTGGGATTCGCTGGGTGAATTCCTGGCCCTGGCCGCGTCCCTGGAACACCTGGGCGTGACCTACAACAACCCCAAGGCGCTGGTTCTGGCCAAGACCCTGGACCAGGCCACCGGCCAGTTCCTGGACAACAACAAGTCGCCATCGCGCAAAGTCGGCAACATCGACAACCGCGGCAGCCACTTCTACCTGGCGCTGTACTGGGCCCAGGCCCTGGCTGCCCAGACCGAAGACGCTGCACTGCAAGCGCAGTTCGCGACCCTGGCCAAGACCCTGACCGAAAACGAGGCGACCATCGTTGCCGAACTCAACGCCGTTCAGGGCAAGCCAGTGGACATCGGCGGTTACTACCACGCCGATGCCGAGCTGATCAGCAAGGCCATGCGCCCAAGCGCAACCTTCAACGCGGCAGTTGCTGCGCTGGTTTAAGGTTGTAAGGGAACATCACAAACCCCGGCCCTGTGCCGGGGTTTGTGTTTCTGGCGACGATCAAAAGATCGCAGCCTTCGGCAGCTCCTACACCGATCCTTGTAGGAGCTGCCGAAGGCTGCGATCTTGGCAATTCCGAATACACCGAAGACCTTACCGAGGAAAACTGATGGACTGGAAACCCCACATCACCGTCGCCACCATCGTCGAAGACAACGGCCGCTTCCTGATGGTCGAAGAGCATAAGGCCGGTCGCAACGTACTCAACCAGCCCGCCGGTCATCTGGACCCGAACGAAACCCTGACCGAAGCCGCCGTGCGTGAAACCCTCGAGGAAACCGGCTGGGATGTCGAACCGACCGGCGTAGTGGGCATTTACCTCTACACCGCCCCGAGCAACGGCGTGACCTACCAGCGGGTCTGCTTCATCGCAAAACCACTGAAACACCACCCGGATTATCAACTGGACGACGGCATCGTCGGCGCCAAGTGGTTGACCCGCGAGGAATTAATCGAGCAGCGCGACAACTGGCGCAGCGAGCTGATCATCCGCTGCATCGACGACTATCTGACAGGCCAACACTTCGGCCTCGAATTGATCCGTCCTTCTCTTTAGCCATGCAGGCCCGAGCCTGATAGAATCGCGTCCTTTTTCAAGACACTCATTGAATCCCTATGCGTGATCCAGCCCCTTCTGACACACAAAAGAAGCGCGTCATTGTCGGCATGTCCGGCGGCGTGGACTCTTCCGTTTCCGCCCTCCTGCTGATCGAGCAGGGCTATGAGGTGGAAGGCCTGTTCATGAAGAACTGGGAAGAAGACGATGGAACGGAATACTGCACCGCCATGGATGACCTGGCGGACGCCCAGGCCGTGTGCGACAAGATTGGCATCAAGCTGCACACCGCCAACTTCGCCGCCGAGTACTGGGACAACGTGTTCGAGCATTTCCTGGCCGAATACAAGGCCGGACGCACGCCGAACCCGGACATCCTGTGCAACCGCGAGATCAAGTTCAAGGCGTTCCTCGACTACGCCATGGTGCTCGGCGCCGACCTGATCGCCACCGGCCACTACGTGCGTCGCCGCGACATTGATGGCCGCACCGAACTGCTCAAGGGCCTGGATCCGAACAAGGACCAGAGCTACTTCCTGCACGCCGTCGGCGGTGAACAGATCGCCAAGACCCTGTTCCCGGTCGGCGAACTGGAAAAACCGCAAGTGCGCGCCATTGCCGAGAAGTACGAGCTGGCGACCGCGAAGAAAAAGGACTCCACCGGGATCTGCTTTATCGGCGAACGCCGCTTCAGCGACTTCCTCAAGCAGTACCTGCCGGCGCAACCGGGCGAGATCAAGACCACCGAAGGTGAAATCATCGGCCGCCACCACGGCCTGATGTATCACACCATCGGTCAGCGTCAGGGCCTGGGTATTGGCGGCCTGAAAGATGCCAGCGATGAACCGTGGTACGTGCTGATCAAGGACCTGGAACACAACGAGCTGATCGTTGGCCAGGGCAATGATCACCCGTGGCTGTTCTCCCGCGCCCTGCTCGCTTCCGACATCTACTGGGTCAACCCGATCGACCTGAGCCAGCCACGCAAGCTGACCGCCAAGGTTCGTTATCGCCAGAGCGACCAGCCGTGCACCCTGGAAAAAACCGCCACCGGTTATCGCGCGACCTTCGATGACCCGCAACGCGCAGTCACTCCAGGCCAGTCCGTGGTGTTCTACGACGGTGAAATCTGCCTCGGCGGCGGCGTGATTGAAGTAGCCGAGCCGTGGACGAGCAAGGGCCAGGCCCTATGAACCCGATTCAGGAGCAACTGACGGCACTGGGCGGCGTGTTTCTCGCCGCGGTGCTGGTGGACAGGATCGCCAAGACCGGCCAGACCAACGAAGCCGGCCTGACCTGCATGCTCGGCAGCCTGCTGATTCGCGACCCCAAGGACACCCTGGAAGTCTATGGCGGCGACGACATCAACCTGCGTGAAGGCTACCGCGCGCTGATCGGCGCCCTCGAACGCGACCCGAGCGCCCTGCAGCGCGAACCGCTGCGCTATGCCCTGGCCATGCTCGGCCTTGAGCGTCAGCTGGCCAAGCGCAACGACATGCTCGACGTGATCGGCAAGCGCCTGCCGCAGATTCAGTCCCAGGTCGAACACTTCGGCCCGGCCCACGAAAACGTGGTCGCCGCCTGCGGCGCGCTGTATCAGGACACCCTGAGCACCCTGCGCCAACGCATCCAGGTGCACGGCGACATGCGCAACCTGCAACAACCGAGCAACGCCTCGAAAATCCGCGCCCTGCTGCTGGCCGGCATTCGTTCGGCGCGCCTGTGGCGGCAATTGGGCGGTCATCGCTGGCAGCTGGTGATCAGCCGCCGCAAATTGCTCAAAGAGCTTTACCCCTTGATGCGTAACGAATAACCCGCATCGACAGAACAGAACTCAGTAATACGCGTAATACGCCGGTCAGTTGGCGACGGACCGGTGGATTTTTTCATGTATGATACGCGCCCCATTTCGTTGCCCGACTGTCCGAGAACACCCCATGCAGCTTTCTTCGCTCACTGCGGTTTCCCCTGTTGACGGCCGCTACGCCGGCAAAACCCAGGCCCTGCGCCCAATTTTCAGCGAGTACGGCCTGATCCGTGCCCGCGTTCTGGTTGAAGTGCGCTGGCTCCAGCGCCTGGCCGCTCACCCTGCCATCAGTGAAGTACCGGCGTTCTCCGCCGAAGCCAACGCTGTGCTCAACACCCTGGCGGAAAACTTCTCTCTGGAGCACGCCGAGCGCGTCAAAGAGATCGAGCGCACCACCAACCACGACGTCAAGGCCATCGAGTACCTGCTCAAAGAGCAAGCGGCCAAGCTGCCGGAACTGGCCAAGGTCAGCGAGTTCATCCACTTTGCCTGCACCAGCGAGGACATCAACAACCTGTCCCACGCCCTGATGCTGCGCGAAGGCCGTGATGACGTGATGCTGCCGCTGATGCGCCAGACCGCCAACGCCATCCGCGAACTGGCGATCCGTTTCGCCGACGTGCCGATGCTGTCGCGCACCCACGGTCAGCCGGCCTCGCCGACCACCCTGGGCAAAGAACTGGCGAACGTGGTTTACCGTCTGGAGCGCCAGATCGCTCAAGTCGCTGCCGTTCCGCTGCTGGGCAAGATCAACGGCGCTGTCGGCAACTACAACGCCCACCTGTCGGCCTACCCTGAGATCGACTGGGAAGCCAACGCCCGCGCCTTCATCGAAGACGAACTGGGCCTGGGCTTCAACCCGTACACCACGCAGATCGAACCGCACGACTACATTGCCGAGCTGTTCGACGCGATCGCCCGCTTCAACACCATCCTGATCGACTTCGACCGCGACATCTGGGGCTATATCTCCCTGGGTTATTTCAAGCAGCGCACCATCGCTGGCGAAATCGGTTCGTCGACCATGCCGCACAAGGTCAACCCGATCGACTTCGAAAACTCCGAAGGCAACCTGGGTATCGCCAACGCACTGTTCCAGCACCTGGCGAGCAAACTGCCGATCTCCCGCTGGCAGCGCGACCTGACCGACTCCACCGTACTGCGCAACCTCGGTGTCGGCTTCGCCCACAGCGTGATCGCGTACGAAGCCAGCCTCAAGGGCATCAGCAAGCTTGAGCTCAACGAGCAGAAGATTGCCGCTGACCTGGACGCCTGCTGGGAAGTCCTGGCCGAGCCGATCCAGACCGTGATGCGTCGCTACAACATCGAAAACCCGTACGAAAAGCTCAAAGAACTGACCCGCGGCAAGGGCATCAGCCCGCAAGCGCTGCAGACTTTCATCGACGGCCTGGACATGCCAGCCGCCGCCAAGGCCGAGCTGAAATTGCTCACCCCGGCGAACTACATCGGCAACGCTGTAGAACAAGCCAAGCGCATCTGATCGACCGCAAGACCCTTTTAAGACGCCCGGCCGCGCCGGGCGTTTTTATTCCCGTCTGAAAAGTGCATTTTTTCAATAGGTTACACATGAATCCTGATATTCCTCTTCAACTTCTGGGCGGCATCACGGCACGGGAATTCCTGCGCGACTACTGGCAGAAAAAGCCGCTGTTGATCCGTCAGGCAATTCCTGATTTCGAAAGCCCGATCGACGCCGACGAACTGGCCGGCCTGGCGCTGGAAGAAGAAGTCGAATCGCGCCTGATCATCGAGAATGGCGAGCGCCCATGGGAACTGCGTCGCGGCCCGTTCGCCGAAGATGAATTCAGCAAGCTGCCTGAAACTGACTGGACCCTGCTGGTTCAAGCCGTGGATCAGTTCGTCCCGGAAGTCAGCGAACTGCTGGAAAATTTCCGCTTTCTGCCGAGCTGGCGCATCGACGATGTGATGATCAGCTACGCCGCGCCGGGTGGCAGCGTTGGTCCGCACTTCGACAACTACGACGTGTTCCTGCTGCAAGGCCACGGCAAGCGCAACTGGAAGATCGGCCAGATGTGCAACACCGAGAGCCCGATGCTGGCCCACGCCGACCTGCGCATCCTCTCCGAATTCGAAGCCACCGATGAATGGGTGCTGGAACCGGGCGACATGCTCTACCTGCCACCGCGCCTGGCCCATTGCGGCGTTGCCGTTGATGAATGCATGACCTACTCGGTCGGCTTCCGCGCACCGAGCGCTGCCGAAGTGCTGACCCACTTCACTGACTTCCTCAGCCAGTTCCTGTCGGACGAAGAGCGCTACACCGACGCCGACGCCTTGCCGACTGCCGATCCTCACCAGATCCAGCGCGACGCACTCGACCGCCTCAAAGGCCTGCTGGCCGAGCACATGAGCGACGAGCGCCTGCTGCTGACCTGGTTCGGCCAGTTCATGACCGAGCCACGCTACCCGGAACTAGTGGTGGGCCCGGAAGACGTCGAAGAAGAGGACTTCATGTCCGCCCTGGAACAAGGCGCGATCCTGGTTCGCAACCCGAGCGCGCGCCTGGCGTGGTCGGAAGTCGATGACGACCTGCTGCTGTTCGCCAGCGGCCAGAGCCGTTATCTGCCGGGCAAACTGCGCGAACTGCTGAAGATGATCTGCGCCGCCGACGCACTGCACGTCGACAACCTTGGCGACTGGCTGAGCGACGAAGACGGTCGCGGCCTGCTGTGCGAACTGGTCAAGCAAGGAAGCCTGGGGTTTGCCGATGAATAAGATTCACGTACGTGTCGCAGACTGGCAGAAGGACAACGCCGAGATCCGGCGCATTCGTGAGACGGTGTTCGTCGCCGAGCAATCCGTTCCGCCAGAACTGGAATGGGACGCCGATGACATTGATGCAGTGCATTTCCTCGCTTACGAAGGCGACTTTCCGATTGGCACCGCCCGCCTGTTGCCCGACGGCCACGTCGGCCGGGTATCGGTACTCAGAGACTGGCGCGGCCTGAAAGTCGGCGATGCACTGATGCAAGCGGTAATCGGTGAAGCCGAAGAGCGCGGACTCAAGCAGCAGATGCTCAGCGCCCAGGTCCAAGCCACGGCGTTCTATGAGCGCCTGGGCTTTCACATGGTCAGTGAGGAGTTCCTGGAAGCCGGGATTCCGCATGTGGACATGGTTCGCCATTCGGCCTGAGACCCAGGTGCCTCCATCGTCGGAACGCCGCCCGGAGCAAGCTCGCTCCCACAATAGATTTGTGAGTTGCTGAAGATTCTGGCAACACCATTGATCCCTGTGGGAGCGAGCTTGCTCGCGATGGCGGCCTGAAGAACACCAGCAAAACGCCCCGCTATCTTCGGATACCGGGGCGTTTTGCTGTCTACCATTCAACTTGCCCCATCCCGGGCCGACAAAGTGGCACTATCAATAAAAATCCAAGGGCAAGATCAAAAGATCGCAGCCTTCGGCAGCTCCTACGGGCTTTGTTTATTTGGCGGAGATAACGGATATGTCCCTACGCACCCTGCTCAGCACCCTGCTGGTGGCCTGCAGCTTTTCGGTCATGGCAGCCACCGAAATCGTGCCCCTGAACTACCGCACCAGCGCCGACCTGCTGCCGGTGGCGCAGGATTTCGTCGGTAAGGACGGACAGGTCAGCGCCTACGGCAATCAACTCATCGTCAACGCCGATCAGCGCAAGATCGACGAACTTAAAGCCCTTCTTTCGCAACTCGACACCGCTCCCAAGCGCCTGCTGATCACCGTCGACACCAGCGACAACAACTTCCAGGGCGACCAGGGTTATTCGGTGAACGGCGCCAAGCCAAGCCAGACCCGCATCATCAACTACAGCACCGATAGCCGCGACGGCGGCATCCAGCAAGTGCAGGCCAGCGAAGGCGCGCCAGCGCTGATCCAGGTCGGCCAGAGCGTGCCGCTGACCAGCTCGCAGACCGATTCCTACGGCGACCTGCGCAGCCAGACCGAATACCGCAACGTCACCCAGGGTTTCTACGTCACGGCAAACGTCACCGGCGACATCGTTCACCTGTCGATCAGTACCAACCGTGACCGCATGAGCCAGGAACGCCCCGATGTAGTGAATGTACAAAGTACCGACACAACCGTCACCGGCCACCTCGGTGAATGGATCCTGCTGGCCGGGGTCAACGGCCAGACCCAGGCCGACAAACAGGGCCAGACCCGCAGCTACTCGACCCAGAGCCGCAACGACATGACATTGCGGGTGAAAGTCGACACCCTGGACTAAAGCACCAAAAACTGACTGACGAGTCGTATTAGACCAAAGATGTAGTGCCTGAAAAAAAGCACTACAAAACGTTTGACGAGCCAAAAAAGCAAAGGCATGATGGCCTCGCTCCCGCTAATCAGAGGCCCTGGCAAGGGCCTTCGAGGCGATGTTCGCACCTACCCCCGCGAACCGCTTCGTGTCTGTACCGCCCACAAGGTGTGTTTGACGAGGTTGTCGACTGGAACGAAGTTGTCCCGAGGGACGGAAGCGTAATAGGTAACCCGGCACCACACTGATGTTCGCACCAAGGCCCACGACGCCCGAATGCGCCCGCAGTTCGCCTTTACCTGCTCACTTCCCCTCGAGCCGATCGTTCATCCCGTCGCCCTCCCCGCCGAATCCGACTTGACCGCTTAAGCTTCTGGTCAGCGAGCGCAGGAATTTTCCACCGCAGAACAACTTTTCATAAAGACGCGACGAGGTTTATCTCCCATGGCACTGACACGCGAACAGCAAATTGCAGCCCTCGAAAAAGACTGGGCTGAAAACCCGCGCTGGAAAGGCGTGACACGCACTTACTCCGCTGCTGACGTCGTCCGCCTGCGTGGCTCGGTTCAACCTGAGCACACCTTTGCAAAAATGGGCGCCGAGAAGCTGTGGAACCTGGTGACCCAGGGTGCCAAGCCAGCCTTCCGTCCTGAGAAAGATTTCGTCAACTGCATGGGCGCCCTGACCGGCGGCCAGGCTGTACAACAAGTCAAAGCCGGTATCCAGGCGATCTACCTGTCGGGCTGGCAGGTTGCTGCGGACAACAACTCCGCCGAATCGATGTACCCGGACCAGTCGCTGTACCCGGTGGACTCGGTTCCAACCGTGGTCAAGCGCATCAACAACTCGTTCCGTCGTGCCGACCAGATCCAGTGGAAAGCCGGCAAGAACCCGGGCGACGACGGCTACATCGACTACTTCGCACCGATCGTGGCTGACGCTGAAGCCGGTTTCGGCGGCGTACTGAACGCTTACGAGCTGATGAAGAGCATGATCGAAGCAGGCGCCGCCGGCGTTCACTTCGAAGACCAACTGGCTTCCGTGAAGAAATGCGGCCACATGGGCGGCAAGGTACTGGTTCCTACCCAGGAAGCCGTACAGAAGCTGACCGCCGCTCGCCTGGCTGCTGACGTTGCCGGTACTCCGACCATCATCCTGGCCCGTACCGACGCTAACGCCGCTGACCTGCTGACGTCCGACTGCGACCCGTACGACCAACCATTCGTGACTGGCGAACGTACCCAGGAAGGCTTCTACAAGGTTCGCGCTGGCCTGGATCAAGCCATCGCTCGTGGCCTGGCCTACGCTCCGTACGCCGACCTGATCTGGTGCGAAACCGCCAAGCCAGACCTGGACGAGGCTCGTCGCTTCGCTGAAGCGATCAAGAAGGAATACCCGGACCAACTGCTGTCGTACAACTGCTCGCCTTCCTTCAACTGGAAGAAAAACCTGGACGACGCGACCATCGCCAAGTTCCAGCGCGAACTGTCCGCCATGGGCTACAAGCACCAGTTCATCACCCTGGCCGGCATTCACAACATGTGGCACAGCATGTTCAACCTGGCGCACGACTACGCCCGCAACGACATGACTGCCTACGTGAAGCTGCAAGAGCAGGAATTCGCTGACGCTTCCAAGGGTTACACCTTCGTGGCGCACCAGCAGGAAGTGGGCACCGGCTACTTCGACGACATGACCACCGTGATCCAGGGTGGCTCGTCCTCGGTAACCGCACTGACCGGTTCGACTGAAGAAGAACAGTTCCACTGATCTGCTTCGCCTGAGACACCAGCCGCTGCGGGCCGAATAGAAAGCTAACCGCAGCGCTGCACATCTGACGCCCCGACTGGTTCGGGGCGTTTTTTTGTGCGTGTTTTCTCATGAACACAGAAAAACCCTGTGGGAGGTGGTGGCGCTTGTAGCAAATCATTGATCCAGAGCGCTACGACTGTCAGAAAAATCCGCTAAAACGCACTCCGCCGCTACTTGCAGTAATGCCCATATAAGACAACTTCCCGAGCACCCGAAGGACAAGCAGTTTAAAAACCGAGACAAACAATACTGATTATCATTTAGCGGCAACAATGTTCGTTACATTCCCTACAAAACATAATTGACGAAATGCCGGCTAATGCCCAAGGCGCAAGGCCTGCGGGGGTTTTGAAGCGCGCTATGTCCTTATTCCTATAATAAATTTCGCTATAGGAATTTTACTTGCCGGGTGTTTAGCCATAAAATCAGCGGGATTGATTGCTGCGACATATCGTCACTGCTTTTGTTTCTTTTCAAGCTCAGAGACCTTTGCTCTCTGTTAAGGATTACCAGCATGCCCGAAGCGACAGGACTCATGGCCCACAACTGGGGCTTTGCCATTTTCCTTCTAGGCGTCGTCGGCCTCTGTGCCTTCATGCTGGGCGTCTCCAGCCTCCTTGGGTCAAAAGCCTGGGGCCGCAGCAAAAACGAACCGTTCGAGTCCGGCATGCTACCTACAGGTGGCGCCCGCTTGCGGCTCTCAGCCAAATTCTATCTGGTCGCGATGCTCTTCGTGATCTTCGATATCGAAGCCCTCTTTCTCTTTGCATGGTCTGTGTCCGTCCGCGAAAGCGGCTGGACCGGATTCGTCGAAGCTCTCGTTTTCATAGCAATTCTGTTGGCAGGCCTTGTCTACCTATTCCGAGTGGGCGCCCTTGACTGGGCTCCGGAAGCTCGGCGCAAGCGACAAGCGAAGCTGAAACAATGAGGCTTTGGCAATGCAATACAATCTCACCAGGATCGACCCCGATGCTCCTAACGAGCAGTATCCGATTGGCCAGCGGGAAACCGTTTCCGATCCGTTAGAAGATCAAGTCCACAAAAACATTTTCATGGGCAAGCTCGAAGACGTGCTTAACGGCACGATCAACTGGGGGCGCAAGAACTCCCTGTGGCCGTATAACTTCGGTCTTTCGTGCTGCTACGTGGAAATGACCACCGCCTTCACGGCGCCCCACGACATCGCGCGCTTTGGCGCCGAGGTTATCCGGGCATCGCCGCGCCAGGCGGATTTCATGGTTATCGCCGGTACCTGCTTCATCAAGATGGCGCCGATCATTCAGCGTCTCTACGAGCAAATGCTCGAGCCTAAATGGGTCATCTCCATGGGTTCGTGCGCCAACTCCGGTGGCATGTACGACATCTACTCCGTCGTTCAAGGGGTGGACAAGTTCCTGCCTGTGGACGTCTACGTGCCTGGCTGCCCGCCCCGTCCTGAAGCTTTCCTGCAAGGCTTGATGCTGTTGCAGGAGTCGATTGGACAGGAGCGTCGTCCGCTTTCCTGGGTCGTTGGAGATCAAGGCGTGTACCGCGCCGAGATGCCTTCCGAGAAGGAAAAGCGCCGCGAACAGCGAATCGCAGTCACCAACCTGCGCAGCCCCGACGAAGTCTGATCCAGATCTGCTTCTTTAATAGAACGAGAACCTGGCTTCATTCTTTACGTTGACCGAAAGCGATAAAATAACCATGACTACAGGCAGTGCTCTGTACATCCCGCCTTACAAGGCAGACGACCAGGATGTGGTCGTCGAACTGAACAACCGTTTTGGCCCGGAGGCGTTCACCGCCCAGCCAACCCGCACCGGCATGCCGGTGCTTTGGGTTGCCCGCGCCAAACTCGTCGAAGTCCTGACGTTCCTGCGTAACCTGCCCAAGCCGTACGTCATGCTCTATGACCTGCACGGCGTGGACGAGCGCCTGCGCACCAAGCGTCAAGGGCTGCCGAACGGCGTCGACTTCTCCGTGTTCTATCACTTGATGTCGATCGAACGTAATAGTGACGTAATGATCAAGGTCGCCTTGTCCGAGAGCGACCTCAGCCTGCCGACCGTCACCAGCATCTGGCCGAACGCCAACTGGTACGAGCGTGAAGTCTGGGACATGTTCGGCATCGACTTCAAAGGCCACCCGCATCTGTCGCGCATCATGATGCCGCCGACCTGGGAAGGTCACCCGCTGCGCAAGGACTTCCCCGCCCGCGCCACCGAGTTCGACCCGTTCAGCCTGACCCTGGCCAAGCAACAGCTCGAGGAAGAAGCCGCGCGCTTCAAGCCTGAAGACTGGGGCATGAAGCGTTCCGGCCCGAACGAGGACTACATGTTCCTCAACCTCGGCCCGAACCACCCGTCCGCACACGGTGCGTTCCGCATCATCCTGCAGCTGGACGGTGAAGAGATCGTCGACTGCGTACCGGACGTCGGTTACCACCACCGTGGTGCCGAGAAGATGGCCGAGCGTCAGTCCTGGCACAGCTTCATCCCGTACACCGACCGTATCGACTACCTCGGCGGCGTGATGAACAACCTGCCGTACGTGCTCTCGGTCGAGAAGCTGGCCGGGATCAAGGTGCCGGAGAAGGTCGACGTCATCCGCATCATGATGGCCGAGTTCTTCCGGATCACCAGCCACCTGCTGTTCCTGGGTACCTACATCCAGGACGTCGGCGCCATGACCCCGGTGTTCTTCACCTTCACCGACCGCCAGAAGGCGTACACGGTGATCGAGGCCATTACCGGTTTCCGTCTGCACCCGGCCTGGTACCGCATCGGTGGCGTCGCCCACGACCTGCCGCGCGGTTGGGAAAAACTGGTCAAGGATTTCGTCGAGTGGATGCCAAAGCGTCTGGACGAATACCAGAAAGCCGCACTGGACAACAGCATCCTCCGCGGCCGGACCATCGGCGTCGCCGACTACAACACCAAAGAGGCCCTGGAATGGGGCGTCACCGGTTCCGGCCTGCGCGCCACTGGTTGCGATTTCGACCTGCGTAAGGCGCGCCCGTACTCCGGCTACGAGAACTTCGAGTTCGAAGTGCCTCTGGCCGCCAATGGCGATGCCTACGACCGTTGCATCGTGCGCGTCGAAGAGATGCGCCAGAGCATCAAGATCATCGACCAGTGCATGCGCAACATGCCGGAAGGCCCGTACAAGGCGGATCACCCGCTGACCACGCCGCCGCCGAAAGAGCGCACCCTGCAGCACATCGAAACCTTGATCACGCACTTCCTGCAAGTTTCGTGGGGCCCGGTCATGCCGGCCAACGAATCCTTCCAGATGATCGAAGCGACCAAGGGCATCAACAGTTATTACCTGACGAGCGATGGCGGCACCATGAGCTACCGCACCCGGATTCGCACCCCAAGCTTCCCGCACCTGCAGCAGATCCCTTCGGTGATCAAAGGCAGCATGGTCGCGGACTTGATTGCGTACCTGGGTAGTATCGATTTCGTTATGGCCGACGTGGACCGCTAAGCATGAACAGCACGCTTATCCAGACAGACCGTTTCACCTTGAGTGAAACCGAGCGCTCGGCCATCGAGCACGAGTTGCATCACTACGAAGACCCGCGCGCGGCGTCGATCGAAGCCCTGAAGATCGTCCAGAAGGAACGTGGCTGGGTGCCGGACGGCGCCTTGTACGCCATCGGCGAGATCCTCGGTATCCCGGCCAGCGACGTTGAAGGCGTGGCGACTTTCTATAGCCAGATCTTCCGTCAGCCAGTGGGCCGTCACATCATCCGCGTCTGCGACAGCATGGTCTGCTACATCGGCGGCCACGAGTCCGTGGTCAGCGAAATCCAGAGCAAGCTGGGCATCGGCCTGGGTCAGACCACCACCGATGGTCGTTTCACCCTGCTGCCGGTCTGCTGCCTCGGCAACTGCGACAAGGCGCCGGCGTTGATGATCGACGACGACACTTTCGGTGATGTGCAGCCAGCAGGCGTTGCCAAATTGCTCGAGGGCTACGTATGACCCTGACTTCCTTCGGTCCGGCCAACCTCATCAAGCGTTCGGCCGAGACTCACCCGCTGACCTGGCGTCTGCGTGACGACGGCGAAGCCGTATGGCTCGACGAGTACCAGGCCAAGAACGGTTACGCCGCTGCGCGCAAGGCCTTCGCCGACATGGCCCAGGACGATATCGTCCAGACCGTGAAAGATTCCGGCCTTAAAGGTCGCGGCGGTGCAGGCTTCCCCACTGGCGTGAAGTGGGGCCTGATGCCCAAGGACGAGTCCATCAACATCCGCTACCTGCTGTGCAACGCGGATGAAATGGAGCCCAACACCTGGAAAGACCGCATGCTGATGGAGCAACTGCCCCATCTGCTGATCGAAGGCATGCTGATCAGTGCCCGCGCACTGAAAACCTACCGTGGCTACATCTTCCTGCGTGGCGAGTACACCACCGCCGCCAAGCACTTGAACCGTGCCGTGGAAGAAGCCAAGGCAGCGGGCCTGCTGGGCAAGAACATCCTGGGTTCGGGTTTTGATTTCGAGCTGTTCGTCCACACCGGCGCCGGGCGTTACATCTGCGGTGAAGAAACCGCACTGATCAACTCCCTGGAAGGCCGCCGCGCCAACCCGCGCTCCAAGCCGCCCTTCCCTGCCGCCGTTGGCGTGTGGGGCAAGCCGACTTGCGTGAACAACGTCGAGACCCTGTGCAACGTGCCGGCGATCATCGCCGACGGCGTGGACTGGTACAAATCGTTGGCTCGCGAAGGCAGCGAAGACATGGGCACCAAGCTCATGGGCTTCTCCGGCAAGGTCAAGAACCCGGGCCTGTGGGAGCTGCCGTTCGGCGTCACCGGTCGCGAGCTGTTCGAAGACTACGCCGGCGGCATGCGCGACGGTTACAAGCTCAAGTGCTGGCAGCCTGGCGGCGCCGGTACCGGCTTCCTGTTGCCGGAACACCTGGACGCACAAATGTACGCCGGCGGCATCGCCAAAGTGGGCACCCGTATGGGTACCGGCCTGGCCATGGCGGTGGACGACAGCGTCAACATGGTGTCCCTGCTGCGCAACATGGAGCAGTTCTTCGCCCGCGAATCCTGTGGCTTCTGCACCCCGTGCCGCGATGGCTTGCCATGGAGCGTCAAGCTCCTGATGGCCATCGAGAACGGTGAAGGCCAGCCAGGCGACATCGAGACCCTGCTGGGTCTGGTCGGGTTCCTCGGCCCAGGCAAGACCTTCTGTGCTCACGCACCGGGCGCCGTGGAGCCGTTGGGCAGCGCAATCAAATACTTCCGTCCAGAGTTCGAAGCCGGTATCGCGCCTGTCAGCGCCGCCGTCCCGCCTCTGGCAAGGCCGATCGTAGTCGGCGCGTAAACGCTTAAAAAAGGCGAAGGGTCCGTGCCCTTCGCTTTTCGTGTGATGACGCCTTTAACGGCTGTGTTGATTCACGCGGATAACAAGATTCCATTAGCCACGCCCGCTGACACCGGGCCAACGAAGAACTTTGAACCATGGCCACTATCCACGTAGACGGCAAAGAGCTCGAAGTCGATGGGGCAGACAACCTGTTACAGGCATGTCTGTCGCTAGGCCTCGATATCCCTTATTTCTGCTGGCACCCTGCCCTTGGCAGCGTTGGCGCTTGCCGCCAGTGCGCGGTCAAGCAGTACACCGACGAGAACGACACCCGTGGTCGTATCGTGATGTCCTGCATGACGCCTGCCACCGACGGCACCTGGATCTCCATCGAAGATGAAGAATCCAAGGCCTTCCGTGCCAGTGTTGTCGAATGGTTGATGACCAACCACCCTCACGACTGCCCGGTCTGTGAAGAAGGCGGTCACTGCCACCTGCAAGACATGACGGTAATGACCGGCCACAACGAGCGCCGTTACCGCTTCACCAAGCGTACCCACCAGAACCAGCAACTGGGCCCGTTCATTTCCCACGAGATGAACCGCTGCATCGCTTGCTACCGCTGCGTGCGCTTCTATAAAGACTACGCCGGCGGCACCGACCTCGGTGTGTACGGCGCCCACGACAACGTGTACTTCGGTCGCGTTGAAGACGGCACCCTGGAAAGCGAGTTCTCCGGCAACCTCACCGAGGTCTGCCCGACCGGCGTGTTCACCGACAAGACTCACTCCGAGCGCTACAACCGCAAGTGGGACATGCAGTTCTCGCCGAGCATCTGCCATGGCTGCTCCAGCGGTTGCAACATCTCCCCGGGCGAACGTTACGGCGAACTGCGTCGCATCGAAAACCGTTTCAACGGTTCGGTGAACCAGTACTTCCTGTGCGACCGTGGCCGTTTCGGCTATGGCTACGTCAACCGCGAAGACCGTCCACGTCAGCCGCTGCTGGCCAATGGCACCAAGCTGGGCCTCGACGAAGCGCTGGATAAAGCCGCCGACCTGCTGCGCGGTCGCAACATCGTCGGTATCGGTTCGCCACGTGCCAGCCTCGAAAGCAACTACGCGTTGCGCGAACTGGTGGGCGCCGAGCACTTCTACTCGGGTATCGAAGCTGCCGAGCTGGAGTGCATCCGCCTGGTCCTGCAAGTGCTCAAAGACAGCCCGCTGCCAGTGCCGAACATGCGCGACATCGAAGACCACGACGCCGTGTTCGTCCTCGGTGAAGACCTGACCCAGACTGCTGCGCGCATGGCCCTGTCCCTGCGTCAATCGGTCAAGGGCAAGGCCGAAGACATGGCCGACGCCATGCGCGTCCAGCCTTGGCTCGACGCCGCCGTGAAGAACATCGGTCAGCACGCACTGAACCCGCTGTTCATCGCCAGCCTGGCTGAAACCAAACTCGACGACATCGCCGAAGAGTGCGTGCACGCCGCTCCGGACGACCTGGCCCGCATCGGTTTCGCCGTGGCTCACGCCCTCGACGCCAGCGCTCCAGCCGTCGAAGGCCTGGACGCTGAAGCGCTCGAACTGGCCAAGCGCATCGCCGACGCCCTGCTCGCGGCCAAGCGCCCACTGATCATCGCCGGTACTTCCCTGGGCTCCAAAGCCCTGATCGAAGCCGCCGCGAACATCGCCAAGGCTCTGAAGCTGCGCGAGAAGAACGGTTCCATCAGCCTGATCGTGCCAGAGGCCAACAGCCTCGGCCTGGCCATGCTCGGTGGCGAATCGGTCGACGCCGCACTGCAAGCGGTGATCGACGGTAAAGCCGACGCCATCGTCGTGCTGGAAAACGATCTGTACACCCGTACCGACAAGGCCCGTGTCGATGCTGCCCTGAGCGCTGCGAAAGTGCTGATCGTCGCCGACCATCAGAAGACTGCCACCAGCGATCGCGCGCACCTGGTTCTGCCAGCCGCCAGCTTCGCTGAAGGCGACGGCACCCTGGTCAGCCAGGAAGGCCGCGCCCAGCGCTTCTTCCAGGTCTTCGATCCGAAGTACATGGATGCGAGCATCCTGGTTCACGAAGGCTGGCGCTGGCTGCACGCCCTGCGCGCAACCCTGCTGAACCAGCCGATTGACTGGACCCAACTGGACCACGCCACCGCCGCCGTCGCTTCCAGCACCTCGATCCTGAACCGCATCGTCGATGCCGCACCGTCCGCTGCGTTCCGCATCAAGGGCATGAAACTGGCCCGCGAACCGCTGCGTTACTCCGGTCGTACCGCCATGCGCGCCGACATCAGCGTGCACGAGCCACGTACCCCGCAGGACAAGGACACCGCGTTCGCCTTCTCCATGGAAGGTTACTCGGGCTCGGCCGAACCGCGTCAGCAAGTGCCATTCGCCTGGTCTCCGGGCTGGAACTCGCCGCAAGCCTGGAACAAGTTCCAGGACGAAGTCGGTGGCCACATCCGCGCTGGCGACCCGGGCACCCGTCTGATCGAAAGCAGCGGTGATTCGCTGAACTGGTTCGCCAGTGTTCCACGCGCGTTCAACCCGGCCCAGGGCACCTGGCAGGTCGTGCCGTTCTTCCACCTGTTCGGCAGCGAAGAGAACTCTTCGAAAGCCGCTCCGGTTCAGGAACGCATTCCGGCTGCTTATGTTGCACTGGCCAAGTCTGAAGCCGACCGCCTGGGTGTCAATGACGGTGCCATGCTGAGCCTGAACGTGGCTGGCCAGACCCTGCGTCTGCCGCTGCGCATCAACGAAGAGCTGGGTGCTGGTCTGGTGGCATTGCCTGCGGGCATCGCCGGCATTCCGCCAGCGATCTTTGGCAAATCCGTTGACGGTCTGCAGGAGGCAGCTCAATGACCTTGTTCACTCCTGAAGTGATCGACGTGATCATCGCGGTCCTCAAGGCCGTGGTGATTCTGCTCGCCGTGGTGGTTTGCGGTGCCCTGTTGAGCTGGGTCGAGCGTCGTTTGCTCGCCCTCTGGCAGGACCGTTACGGTCCGAACCGCGTCGGTCCGTTCGGCGCGTTCCAGATCGCCGCCGACATGATCAAGATGTTCTTCAAGGAAGACTGGACCCCGCCGTTCGCCGACAAAGTGATCTTCACTTTGGCGCCGGTCGTGGCCATGAGCGCCTTGCTGATTGCCTTCGCAATCATCCCGATCACCCCGACCTGGGGTGTCGCGGACATCAACATCGGCATCCTGTTCTTCTTCGCCATGGCTGGCCTGTCGGTCTACGCGGTGCTGTTCGCCGGCTGGTCGAGCAACAACAAGTTCGCCCTGTTGGGCAGCTTGCGTGCCTCGGCGCAGACCGTGTCGTACGAAGTGTTCATGGGCCTGTCGCTGATGGGCATCGTGATCCAGGTTGGCTCGTTCAACATGCGCGATATCGTTGAATATCAAGCGCAGAACCTGTGGTTCGTCATTCCGCAGATCTTCGGTTTCCTGACCTTCTTCATCGCTGGCGTGGCCGTGACTCACCGTCACCCGTTCGACCAGCCGGAAGCGGAACAGGAACTGGCTGACGGCTACCACATTGAATACGCCGGCATGAAATGGGGCATGTTCTTCGTCGGCGAGTACATCGGCATCGTGCTGATCTCGGCGCTGCTGGTGACCCTGTTCTTCGGTGGCTGGCACGGTCCGTTCGGCATTCTGCCGCAGATCCCGTTCATCTGGTTCGCGTTGAAAACCGCGTTCTTCATCATGTTCTTCATCCTGCTGCGCGCCTCGATTCCGCGCCCACGGTATGACCAAGTGATGGATTTCAGCTGGAAGTTCTGCCTGCCGCTGACCCTCATCAACATGCTGGTGACCGCTGCGATCGTGTTGCTCAACACGCCCGCCGTCGCGGCTCAGTGAGGATAGAGAATCATGAAGTACATATTTGACATCGTGCATGGCTTCTACACCCAGCTTCGCAGCCTGGTGATGATCTTCAGCCATGCCTTCCGCAAGCGCGACACGCTGCAATATCCGGAAGAGGCGGTGTACCTGCCGCCGCGCTTTCGTGGGCGTATCGTCCTGACCCGTGATCCCGACGGCGAAGAGCGTTGTGTTGCGTGCAACCTGTGCGCCGTGGCATGCCCGGTCGGTTGCATCTCACTGCAGAAAGCTGAAACCGAAGACGGTCGCTGGTACCCGGAGTTCTTTCGCATCAACTTCTCGCGCTGCATCTTTTGCGGCCTCTGCGAGGAAGCTTGCCCGACCACCGCGATCCAGCTGACGCCGGATTTCGAAATGGCCGAGTTCAGACGTCAGGACCTGGTTTACGAGAAAGAAGATCTGCTGATCTCCGGCCCCGGCAAAAACCCTGATTACAACTTCTATCGTGTTGCAGGTATGGCGATTGCCGGTAAGCCGAAAGGCTCCGCGCAAAACGAAGCCCAGCCGATCAACGTGAAGAGCTTGCTGCCTTAAGGAAGAAAGATGGAATTCGCTTTCTATTTCGCATCGGGTATCGCTGTGGTGTCCACGCTTCGCGTGATCACCAACACCAACCCTGTGCACGCCCTGCTCTACCTGATCATTTCGCTGATCGCCGTGGCGATGACATTCTTCGCCCTCGGCGCACCGTTTGCCGGTGTCCTGGAAGTGATCGCCTACGCTGGCGCCATCATGGTGCTGTTCGTGTTCGTGGTGATGATGCTGAACCTGGGCCCGGCCTCGGCTCAGCAAGAGCGCGTCTGGCTCAAGCCCGGTATCTGGGGCGGCCCGGTCCTCCTCGCCGCGCTGCTGCTGGTGGAACTGCTGTATGTGCTGTTCTCCCACCAGACCGGTGAAGCCATCGGCCACACCACCGTAGACGCCAAGGCCGTGGGCATCAGCCTGTTCGGTCCTTACCTGCTGGTGGTCGAACTCGCCTCGATGCTGCTGCTCGCCGCAGCCGTCACGGCGTTCCACTTGGGCCGCAACGAAGCCAAGGAGCAATGACGATGCCTGCTATCCCCATGGAGCATGGTCTGGCGGTCGCCGGCATCCTGTTCTGCCTCGGTCTGGTCGGCCTGATGGTCCGCCGCAACATCCTTTTCGTGCTGATGAGCCTGGAGGTCATGATGAATGCCTCCGCGTTGGCGTTCATCGTTGCCGGTAGCCGCTGGGCGCAGCCGGATGGACAGATCATGTTCATCCTGGTGATCAGCCTGGCAGCCGCCGAGGCCAGTATTGGCCTGGCGATCCTGCTGCAACTGTATCGCCGCTTCCACACGCTCGATATCGACGCTGCCAGTGAGATGCGCGGATGAACCTTCTCTATCTGACTTTCCTGTTCCCCCTGATCGGTTTTGTGCTGCTGGCGTTCTCCCGGGGACGCCTCTCGGAAAACCTCTCGGCGCTGATCGGCGTCGGCTCCATTGGCCTGTCGGCGATCGTCGCGGCCTATGTGATCTGGCAATTCAACGTCGCCCCACCCGAGGGTGGTCACTACACCCAGGTACTGTGGCAATGGATGGCGGTGGAAGGCTTCACGCCGAACTTCGCCCTGCACCTAGATGGTCTGTCCGTGACCATGCTCGGTGTGGTGGTGGGCGTGGGCTTCCTGATCCACCTGTTCGCCTCCTGGTACATGCGCGGTGAAGACGGCTATTCGCGGTTCTTCGCCTACACCAACCTGTTTATCGCCAGCATGCTGTTCCTGGTCCTGGCCGACAACCTGCTGTTCGTGTACTTCGGCTGGGAAGGCGTGGGCCTGTGCTCGTACCTGTTGATCGGTTTCTACTACAGCAACCGCAACAACGGTAACGCCGCACTCAAGGCCTTCATCGTGACCCGTATCGGCGACGTGTTCATGGCCATCGGCCTGTTCATTCTGTTTGCCCAACTGGGCACGCTGAACATTCAGGAGCTGCTGGTGCTGGCTCCACAGAAATTCCAGTCCGGCGACTTCTGGATGGTCATGGCCACCCTGATGCTGCTGGGCGGCGCTGTCGGTAAATCCGCACAACTGCCGCTGCAAACCTGGCTGGCGGATGCGATGGCCGGCCCGACTCCGGTTTCGGCACTGATCCACGCCGCAACCATGGTAACCGCTGGCGTCTACCTGATTGCCCGTACCCACGGCCTGTTCACCCTGGCGCCGGAAATCCTGCACCTGGTCGGCATCGTCGGAGGCGTGACCCTGGTTCTCGCAGGCTTCGCGGCTCTGGTTCAGACCGACATCAAGCGTATCCTCGCCTACTCGACCATGAGCCAGATCGGCTACATGTTCCTGGCCCTGGGCGTTGGTGCCTGGGATGGCGCGATCTTCCACCTGATGACCCACGCCTTCTTCAAGGCCCTGCTGTTCCTTGCGTCCGGTTCGGTGATCGTTGCCTGCCACCACGAGCAGAACATCTTCAAGATGGGCGGTCTGTGGAAGAAGCTGCCACTGGCCTACGCCAGCTTCATCGTCGGCGGCGCGGCCCTGGCGGCCCTGCCTCTGGTGACTGCGGGCTTCTACTCCAAGGACGAAATCCTCTGGGAAGCGTTCGCCAGCGGCAACAACGGTCTGCTCTATGCAGGTCTGGTCGGCGCGTTCATGACTTCGCTCTACACCTTCCGCCTGATCTTCATCGCGTTCCACGGTGAAGCGAAGACCGAAGCCCACGCCGGTCACGGCATTGCCCACTGGCTGCCACTGTCGGTGCTGATCGTATTGTCCACCGCCATCGGCGCGATGATCGTTCCACCGCTGCACGGCGTACTGCCGGAAAGCGTCGGCCATGCTGGCGGCGAAGCCAAGCACAGCCTGGAAATCGCTTCGGGCGCCATCGCCCTGGCCGGTATCCTGCTGGCCGCGCTGCTGTTCCTCGGCAAGCGTCGCTTCGTCACTGCCGTCGCCAACAGCGGTATCGGCCGCCTCCTTTCGGCCTGGTGGTTCGCTGCCTGGGGCTTCGACTGGATCTACGACAAACTATTCGTCAAGCCTTACCTTGCGATCATCCATGTACTGCGCAAAGACCCGCTCGACCAGACCATCGGTCTGATCCCGCGCATGGCCAAAGGCGGTCACACCGCCCTGAGCCGTACCGAGACCGGTCAACTGCGTTGGTATGCCGCCTCGATGGCTGCTGGTGCCGTGCTGGTCATCGGCGCCGTCGTGCTGGTAGCGGTCTGATATGAACCTTGCGAATTTGCGAAAGGAAACGAGCCCGTCATGATTCTGCCCTGGCTAATCCTGATCCCCTTCATCGGCGGCCTGCTGTGCTGGATGGGTGAGCGCTTCGGCGCCACCCTCCCGCGCTGGATTGCGCTGATCACCATGTCCCTGCTGCTCTCCCTCGGCCTCTGGCTGTGGGCCAACGGTGACTATTCATTTGCCCCGGCGCCAGGCGCCGATCCGACCTGGGTGCTTGAGTTCAAGCATGTCTGGATCCAGCGCTTCGGCATCAACGTGCACCTGGCCCTCGACGGCCTGTCGCTGTTGATGATCCTGCTGACCGGCTTGCTGGGTGTGCTCTCGGTACTCTGCTCGTGGAAAGAGATCCAGCGTCACGTGGGCTTCTTCCACCTGAACCTGATGTGGATCCTGGGCGGTGTCGTCGGCGTGTTCCTCGCCCTCGACCTGTTCATGTTCTTCTTCTTCTGGGAAATGATGCTGGTGCCGATGTACTTCCTCATCGCGCTCTGGGGTCACAGTTCTTCGGACGGCAAGAAAACCCGGATCTACGCGGCGACCAAGTTCTTCATCTTCACTCAGGCTTCCGGCCTGATCATGCTGGTGGCGATCCTGGGCCTGGTTCTGGTCAACTTCAACGACACCGGCGTGATTACCTTCAACTACGCCGATCTGTTGAAAACCAAGATGTCGCTGACCACCGAGTACATCCTGATGCTCGGTTTCTTCATCGCCTTCGCGGTCAAGTTGCCGGTCGTACCGTTCCACTCCTGGCTGCCTGACGCTCACGCCCAGGCGCCGACCGCAGGTTCCGTCGACCTCGCCGGTATCTTGCTGAAGACTGCTGCGTACGGTCTGCTGCGTTTCGCCCTGCCGCTGTTCCCGAATGCTTCGGCCGAGTTTGCGCCGATCGCCATGACCCTGGGTCTGATCGGGATCTTCTACGGTGCATTCCTGGCCTTCGCGCAAACTGACATCAAGCGTCTGATTGCCTTCTCGTCCGTTTCCCACATGGGCTTCGTTCTGATCGGCATCTACTCCGGCAGCCAACTGGCGCTGCAGGGCGCGGTGATGCAGATGCTGGCGCACGGCCTGTCGGCCGCGGCACTCTTTATCTTGAGCGGCCAGTTGTACGAACGCACCCACACCCGCGACATGCGTGAAATGGGTGGCCTGTGGTCGAAGATCGCTTACCTGCCAGCCCTCAGCCTGTTCTTCGCCGCCGCGTCCCTGGGCTTGCCGGCGACCGGTAACTTTGTCGGTGAGTTCCTGATCCTGATCGGCACCTTCGCCAGCGCTCCTTGGGTCACCGTGATCGCGACGTCCGGCCTGGTGTTCGGTTCGGTCTACTCGCTGATCATGATCCACCGTGCCTTCTTCGGCCCGTCCAAATCGGACGCGGTGCTGCATGGCATGGACGGTCGCGAACTGATCATGGTAGCCGGTCTTGCGGCGTTGGTGATCTACATCGGTGTTTACCCGCAACCGTTCCTCGACACCTCTGCCGCTACGATGCATGGCGTGCAGCAGTGGATCGGCACCGCCTTCACTCAACTCGCTTCGGCCCGGTAAGAGCGCTATGGAATTCACGACTCAACACTTTATCGCGCTAGCGCCGCTGTTGATTACCAGCGCCACGATCATCGTGGTGATGCTGGCGATTGCCTGGCGCCGCAACCACTCCCAGACTTTCCTGCTGTCGGTGGCGGGTCTGAACCTGGCACTGCTGTCGATCCTGCCGGCCCTGAAAGTCGCGCCCCTGGCTGTGACTCCGTTGCTGCAGATCGACTCGTTCGCCTGCCTGTACATGGCGCTGATCCTGGTCGCCACCCTCGCTTGTGTAACCCTCGCCCACGCCTACCTCGGCGATGGCGGCACGGGTTACCCGGGCAACCGTGAAGAGCTTTACCTGCTGATCCTGATGGCCGCTGCCGGTGGCCTGGTGTTGGTCAGCGCGCAGCACCTGGCCGGGTTGTTCGTCGGTCTGGAACTGCTCTCGGTACCGGTCTACGGTCTGGTGGCCTATGCCTTCTTCAACAAGCGTTCGCTGGAAGCCGGCATCAAGTACATGGTGCTGTCGGCGGCAGGTTCCGCGTTCCTGTTGTTCGGTATGGCCTTGCTCTACGCTGACTCCGGCTCCCTGAGCTTCGTCGGCATCGGTCAGGCTCTGGCGGCCACCGGCATGCCAAGCTCGCTGGCTCAATTGGGCCTGGGCATGATGCTGATCGGCCTGGCGTTCAAGCTGTCGCTGGTACCCTTCCACCTATGGACTCCGGACGTTTACGAGGGTGCTCCGGCGCCGGTCGCAGCGTTCCTGGCTACCGCTTCCAAAGTGGCTGTGTTCGCGGTGATGGTGCGACTGTTCCAGATCTCGCCAGTGGCGAGCAGCGGCGTGCTGAGCAACGTGCTGACCATCATCGCCATCGCGTCGATCCTGTTCGGTAACCTGCTGGCCCTGACCCAGAGCAACCTCAAGCGTCTGCTGGGTTACTCGTCCATCGCCCACTTCGGCTACCTGCTGATCGCCCTGGTGGCGAGCAAGGGTCTGGCCGTGGAAGCCATCGGCGTGTACCTGGTCACCTACGTGATCACCAGCCTCGGCGCTTTCGGTGTGATCACCCTGATGTCCTCGCCGTACAAAGGCCGTGACGCAGACGCCCTGTACGAATACCGCGGCCTGTTCTGGCGCCGTCCGTACCTGACCGCCGTACTGACCGTGATGATGCTGTCCCTGGCCGGTATCCCGCTGACCGCGGGCTTCATCGGCAAGTTCTACATCATCGCCACCGGTGTCGAATCGCACCAATGGTGGCTGGTCGGTTCGCTGGTACTGGGCAGCGCCATCGGCGTCTTCTACTACCTGCGCGTCATGGTCACCCTGTTCCTGATCGAGCCAAACCTGCGTCGCGTCGACGCACAGCTGCACTGGGAACAACGTGCGGGCGGCGTGATGCTGCTGGCCATCGCGGTACTGGCGTTCTTCCTCGGCCTGTATCCGCAACCGCTGCTGAACCTGGTTCAACAGTCGGGCCTGGCGGGTTGATCGCTTGAGCGACTCTCGGTAGTAAACAGAAACGGCACCTTCGGGTGCCGTTTTTGCGTTTGGGGGATTGCTCTCCCCTTTCTCGGAAAGTGCCTGCAAGGAGACCGGATGCAACTGACATACAACCGGCGCAGTTGCTTCTAAGCTAGTGGCCGGCTTTCAGGTGTAGACAATGAAGCGAAGTGTTATGTCTGAGTTGGTCGAGGGCTTTGAGTCCACGGCCAAAGAGCGTCAACAACACACGTCTGTGGCGAGGGACCTCGCTTCCGCTGGACTACGCAGAAGTCCCAATCCCGGTGAGGCCGGTGTGCTCGGAAAACAGCAGCAGACTGAAGTTTTTGGCGCCTACTTCTCCCGAGCGCTGACCGGACGGCGAGAGCAAACTCCCTCGCCACAGCTGTACGACCACTTCGGACGCTAGTGGATTGGCTGAAATAATGACGAATGGACAACACTGATCAATGAAGTCAAAAACAAATAGATGTAACAGCTGCCACGCGCCAAACAACACAGGAGCATCCAGAATCAAACACGGAAATTGCTATTCGTGTAGAAAAAAAGCGCACCCCATAATTACAAAAAAAGCACCACGCTGGCGATTAACTTTAATACTCAGCACGACTGCTTTCACTTTCACCTTGATCTCAGCTAAATCAATTTATAACCAGCACATAGCATTCCCCTATCTCATGAAGGGTAGCCCAGTAGTATGGTACGAATTCACTAAAATGGAAATGATCATCCCCATACTGATCCTGACTTTGTTATCAATAGGCTTGTTAGCAATATCTATAGCACACCACAAGAACCGACCTTACTCAAAAGTATACATGAGAACAATAATATACAGTCTTTGCACTGGCTGGTTTCTATATTTAATTTCTATGTTTTTTGGACATAGGACTATATAAGTATTGACTCTTGCTCATTGGAAAAATTTGACAAAATACCAATATCGCACAGTGATTCTCTTTTAAACGCAACTGGGAGCGCCTTCAATTACTTGTGGGATCGAGCCTGCTCGCGAAGGCGATAAAACAGCCGCCAATAAAACGGCACATTTCGGTGCCGTTCGCCTTTCACAGCCTCAGCCGTTTATGCGCCGCCTCCCACGATTTCAGCACTTCGGCGTAGCTCACGGTCTCCCCTTTGGGCTTCTCGTCCGCCAGTTTCGGCTTCGGCGCACCCGGCTGGTCAAACCAATACTGCGCATCCCGCTGACTAAGGGCATTTATCTAATTGCTCTAAATCTGTTCCGCTGCTAGAGCTTTTGTCGAGAGTTCCATCTGCTGCAATGTAGATATTGGTCGTCGGCCAGCTAGGATTTATCATTATACAATGACTTTTATTTGAGGCAGTCCAGTCAAGCCGCATAAAGAAATCACCATCGGAAAAAAGATGACCAGGTCCTCCTGTAGATTCGCCGGGAAAGATCTCCCCTCTAAAGATATCATTCTGAGTATTTAGAACAAATTCTAATTTACCACTTCCATCTTCTAAGAAATAGACTTTGACCCTCGGGACAGCGACATACCAGACAAGATATATCAGTAGCAATAGTGTTAGCAGTCTGCGCTTGAGATAAAAACGGCACCTTTTATCCGCATTTGTGGACACTTATACCTTTCCCCCAATCAGACGGATCACCCGCAAGCACTTCATCCATAATAGTCTTGGCGCTGACTCCACCGGTTGAATAAGTGATGAAGAGGTTGACGCCAATAGCAATGGACTTCCTGTCCGGTATGTCATCCCACGCCCTTAATCCCTCTATGTCCTCAGAGCGATGAGGTCCGGGCCTATTTTCCCAATCTTGAAGCTTACGTACCGTGTCGGAAATGATCTGCTCAGCACCTGCACCATCCAATAACACCTGTTCCGAAAAACCCGCAGCCATTCCTATATATCCGTAATGAATATTCGACCAAATATCGTAAAAATAGTCATACTTTCCCTGCTTGTGACGAACATCGCCCCCAAAATTAACTTTTATCTTCGGCTTATGATCCCAAGGCCGATTCTGCCCAACGCGCTCTGTCCACAGCGCAAACGCCTCGGCTCGCTTGACAAGGGCGATGCTGTGGAAGTTGGGTTGATGGCCGAGTCGCAGATAAAACGGGATTTCCATATATTTATTTGTTTCAGCCTCCGGGCTGTAGCTGTTCAGCTCCTTCATTTTCAGAACCGAAGGGTGCGTGATGTTGCGGTTCATCTCGTTGGCGATGTACCAAGCCAGTTCTTCCATTCGGTCCGGATGATTGCAGGAAGCTGGATCGACGAGAAAGGCCGTGGCCTTCGTTGCAGGTTTCGGATCAGCCACCTGCTGTCTCGATGCAAACCTGTTATCAGTTTGGGGCGCCAGTAAGCCGACGCCGCTGGTCGCACGCGGCGCGGGGCGTGTCTCGTTTTGATAGGTCGCAGTGAACACCGAAGGAATCAGTCGGGCTTTACAGGGGCAACCACTATGGCTATCCAGCGTGCCCGCCATGGCTTTGCCATGACTGATCATGTGCGAAATGCCACCGACGATTTTGTAAATCTTGCCGTCCTGGCCACAGGTGACTCGATCACCATCGCGAGCATGGGCAATGCCATACATCATGATCCGGGTATCGCCATCCAGGACTTTGCCACCACAGGAGGTTTTGTCATTCAAGCCGATGAAATGTCCTTCCTTCATTGGTTTGTTTCTCCATTGCTCTGCGCGATAGATGGCAAAAAATCCTCGGCCATTGGCACCCCTTCACGCATCACAAATACAGATCCGCTTTGCGGCGTATTGATGATCTCGTCACCATTGCTGAGCAAGCTGCCGACCAGCGCCACATCACTGTTGGCTTGCCCAGCGCCTGTGACGATCTGCGCCGTACTGCCATCGGCATACAGTACGTAATCGCCTTTGCGCGCGATGCGCACTGACCGACCATTTTCCAGTTCGAACTCATGCGGCACTGTCCCTCGCTGGATCACCCCACCCATTCGGGTTTGGCTCCCCTCCGTTGCGCATAGGTAGATGGCAATAGCGGGATGAGCGTCAATGTAAGCTTGCTGCTCACAAACAGCCGTCCGGCCTTGCTCATCGAATTGCGCAATTTGCTGCTCAGTGAAATGCGGGATGTCCAGACTGCGTAGATACTCTGGGGATACATCGTTGGTGTACAAGGGGTGCAAGGGGTGCAAGGGTGCATTCATTTCAAAATCCTTAGCTTTGGAAGGGTGTTCAAAAATAATGCGGCGGACGCTATCAGCGTCGCGACCCTCACGGCAGGGTCAAAAGAATGATTCAGAAGTTTCGCCAAATGAAAATATCCTTTTCCTACAACAGCCCTTCAATAGAGTTTTATGTAGAAAAGCGGGAGTTCGTTTTTGGTCCCGACACAAACAAAAACGGCACCTTCCGGTGCCGTTCGCCTTTCAAATTACACCCATTTTACTTACGCGCCGCCTCCCACGATTTCAGCAGTTCGCTGTAGCTCACGGTCTCGCCCTTAGGCTTCTCGTTCGCCAGTTTCGGCTTCGGTGCCCCCGGTTGGTCGAACCAGTATTGCGCATCGCGCTCGGGGTTCATTTTCGGGGCGCAGGTGGCTTGTGCCTTCGAGCGTTCCAGACGGGTCATGATTGCGTCCTGATCCTTGGCCAGGCCGTCCAGCGCCTCTTGCGGGGTTTTCTCGCCGCTGGCGGCTTCGGCAATGTGGCTCCACCACAACTGCGCGAGGCGAGGATAATCAGGCACGTTGGTCCCGGTCGGGGTCCATTGCACGCGGGCCGGGCTGCGGTAGAACTCCACCAGGCCACCGAGTTTAGGCGCCAGGTCGGTCATGGCTTGCGAGTTGATGTCCGATTCGCGGATCGGCGTCAGGCCGACGATGGTTTTCTTCAGCGACACGGTTTTCGAGGTCACGAACTGCGCGTACAGCCAGGCCGCGAGTTTCTGCTTCTCAGGCGTGGATTTCATGAACGTCCAGGAGCCGGCGTCCTGATAACCGAGTTTCATGCCCTCCTCCCAATATGGACCTTTCGGCGAAGGCGCCATGCGCCATTTCGGCGTGCCGTCGGCATTCATCACCGGCAAGCCCGGTTTGGTCATGTCGGCGGTAAACGCGGTGTACCAGAAGATCTGCTGGGCGATGTTGCCCTGGGACGGCACGGGACCTGATTCGGAGAAGGTCATGCCCGCCGCTTCCGGTGGCGCGTATTTTTTCATCCAGTCCACGTACTTGGTGGTCGCATACACTGCTGCCGGGCCGTTGGTATCGCCACCGCGGGTCACGCTGGAGCCGACCGGATGACAATCCTCGACGCGGATACCCCACTCGTCCACCGGCAAGCCGTTGGGTATGCCTTTATCGCCAGCGCCGGCCATGGAGAACCAGGCGTCGGTGAAACGCCAACCCAGCGACGGGTCTTTCTTGCCGTAGTCCATGTGCCCGTAGACGCGCTTGCCGTCGATTTCCTTGACGTCTTCGCTGAAGAACTTGGCGATGTCTTCATAGGCCGACCAGTTCACCGGTACGCCCAACTCGTAGCCGTACTTTTCCTTGAACTTGGCCTTCAGGTCCGCGCGCTCGAACCAGTCGGCGCGGAACCAGTACAGGTTGGCAAACTGCTGGTCGGGCAATTGATATATCTTGCCGTCCGGCGCGGTGGTGAAGGAGATGCCGATGAAGTCCTTGATATCGAGGGTCGGCGAGGTGAAGTTCTTGCCCTCGTTGGCCATCAGGTCAGTGATCGATTCGGTCTTGCCGTAGCGGAAGTGCGTACCGATCAGGTCCGAGTCGTTGACCCAGCCGTCATAGATGTTTTTGTCCGATTGCATCTGGGTCTGCAGCTTTTCCACCACGTCGCCTTCCTGCAGCAGGTCGTGAGTCAGCTTGATCCCGGTGATCTCGGTGAAGGCCTTGGCCAGCACCTTGGACTCATACTCGTGGGTGGCGATGGTTTCCGACACCACTTTGATGCTCATCCCGCGAAACGGCTCGGCCGCCTTGATGAACCACTTCAGCTCTTCGAGTTGCTGATCGGCCGTCAAGGTGGATGGCTTGAATTCACTGCCGATCCATTTCTTTGCGGCGTCTTCATAGGCATCGGCCCAGGCCGAAGCGCTCAAACCGCTGAGTGCCAGCATGGCTGCCAATGAAATGCTATGTCGCAGCTTATTGTTTTTGTCGAACATAGAGACCTCCTGTTTAAGTTTCGGAGCAACATTGCCGAGCGATTCGACTAGCCCCAACGCATCACAGCCAACAGCCACACCAGGGACATCGCGAACGCGACCCAGATGCTCCAGTCGGTGACGCCGATTACCAGCAAGTGCAGGTAGGCGCTGCCGAGAAGACCGATGAACAGCCGATCGCCACGGGTGGTGGCAATCGGCAAAAAACCACGCCGAAGGATGCTCGGCGAACGTAATTCCCAAGTGGTCATGACCACCAGGATCAAGGCGATCACGCTAAAGAATGCCGCCGTGGGGACGGTCCAGCTCATCCATTCCATCATCAGTTCCTCATACCCGGCCCAGGGCAAAGCCCTTGGCCACGTGGTTGCGAACAAACCAGATCACCAGCATCCCCGGCAGGATGGTCAACACCCCCGCCGCTGCCAGCACGCCCCAGTCGATACCGGATGCCGAGACGGTGCGGGTCATCACGGCTGCGATCGGTTTGGCGTTGACCGAGGTGAGGGTTCGCGCCAGCAGCAGTTCGACCCAGGAAAACATGAAGCAGAAGAACGCCGTGACACCGATGCCGGAGCCGATCAGCGGGATGAAAATCTTCACGAAGAACTTGGGAAAACTGTAGCCATCGATGTAGGCGGTTTCGTCGATTTCCTTGGGCACGCCGGACATGAAGCCTTCGAGAATCCACACCGCCAGCGGCACGTTGAACAGGCAGTGGGCCAGGGCCACGGCGATGTGGGTATCGAACAAGCCGATCGAGGAATACAGCTGGAAGAACGGCAGCAGGAACACCGCCGGCGGCGCCATGCGGTTGGTCAGCAGCCAGAAGAACAGGTGCTTGTCGCCGAGGAAGCGGTAGCGCGAAAACGCATAGGCCGCCGGCAGCGCCACACTCAGGGAAATCACCGTGTTCAGGCTCACGTAGTACAGCGAGTTGAGGTAACCGGTGTACCAGCTCGGGTCGGTGAAGATCACCTTGTAGTTGTGGAAGGTGAAATCCTGGGGGAACAGTGTCAGGCCGCCGAGGATTTCGCTGTTGCTCTTGAACGACATGTTCAGCAGCCAGTAGATCGGCACCAGCAGGAACAGGATGTAGAGCAGCAGTGGAACAAGCTTTCTCTTGCTCATGGCGGGCCTCAGCGGTTGGCGTCGGAGTGAGTCATGGCGGTGTAGAACAGCCAGGACACCAACAGGATGATCAGGAAGTACACCAGCGAGAATGCAGCAGCCGGCCCCAGGTCGAACTGCCCGATCGCCATTTGCGTCAGGGTCTGGCTCAAGAAGGTCGTGGAATTACCCGGACCGCCGCCCGTGAGCACGAACGGCTCGGTGTAGATCATGAAACTGTCCATGAAGCGCAGCATCACGGCGATCAGCAGCACACTCTTGAGCTTGGGCAACTGGATGTGCCGGAACACCGCCCAGGCCGAGGCCCGGTCGATCCGCGCCGCCTGGTAATACACATCCGGAATCGCCCGCAGGCCGGAGAAGCACAGCAGCGCCACCAGCGAGGTCCAGTGCCAGACGTCCATCACCAGCACGGTGACCCAGGCGTCCATGGTGTTCGCCGCATAGTTGTAGCTGATGCCCATGGCCTTGAGGCTCGCCCCCAGCAGACCGATGTCGGCGCGGCCGAAGATCTGCCAGATGGTGCCGACCACGTTCCACGGTATCAGCAACGGAATCGCCAGGATGATCAGCACCACCGACGACCAGCGCCCCTTGGTCGGCATGGTCAGGGCAATCGCAATCCCCAGGGGGATTTCGATCAGCAGCACGCAGGACGAGTAAATGAACTGGCGCAGCAACGAGTCGTGCAGGCGCGGATCGAGCAGCACCTGCCTGTACCAGTCGGCTCCGACGAAGTAGCGGCTGGACTGGTCGAAGATGTCCTGCACCGAATAGTTGACTACGGTCATCATCGGGATCACCGCACTGAACGCCACCAGCAGGAACACCGGCAGCACCAGCCACCAGGCCTTGTTGTTCTGCACCTTGTTCATGGCTGCGCCTCTTGGTTGGCATTGGCTTCGAGCAGGAATTCATCGGCGTAGACCATCAGCCACTGCGCCGGAAAGCTGATGTAGGCCGTGCCTTGCGGCACCGGCTTGTCTTCGGCCAGGCGCACTTTCAGGGGCGCGCCATCGAGGTCGAGGCTCATGATCTTGTAGGTGCCCAGGTCTTCGACGTGTACGACCTTTGCCCGCAGCGCGTCATCAAAGGCTTCGTCCCACACATGGACGAACTCCGGACGAATGCCGACCTTCAGGGTTTTCCACTCCGATTCAGCAATACGCTGCTGCATCGCCTCGGACAGCGGCAGGTGCGTCGAGGCGAAACCGACACCACCCGGTTGCGGCTGCACCTCGATCAGATTCATCCCGGGGCTGCCGATGAAGTAGCCGACAAAGGTGTGGCTCGGGCGCTCGAACAATTCCCTTGGCGTGCCGAACTGCACGATCTGTCCGCCGTACATCACCGCAATCTTGTCGGCGAAGGTCGAGGCCTCCAGTTGATCGTGGGTGACGTAGACCATGGTGATGTTGAACTGCTCGTGGATCTGCTTGAGCTTGCGCCGCAGTTTCCACTTCAGGTGCGGGTCGATCACCGTCAGCGGCTCGTCGAAGAGGATCGCCGACACGTCGTCGCGCACCAGCCCGCGACCCATGGAAACTTTCTGTTTTTCGTCGGCGGTGAGGTTGCGGGCCTTTTTGCTCAGCAGGTTCTGCAGGTCGAGGACTTCGGCGATTTCCTGCACCTTGCTATGGACCTTCGCCTCGGCCATGCCCTGATTGCGCAGCGGGAAGGCCAGGTTGTCGAACACCGTCATGGTGTCGTAGACCACCGGAAACTGGAAAACCTGGGCGATGTTGCGCTTTTCCGGGGTCAGGTTGTTGACCGCTTTGCCGTCGAACAGCACATGGCCCTGAGACGGGCTGAGCAGCCCGGAAATGATGTTGAGCAAGGTTGATTTGCCGCAGCCCGATGGACCAAGCAAGGCATAGGCGCCACCTTGCTCCCAGATGTGGTCCATCTCGCGGATCGCGTAGTCTTCCGGTCCCGCCGGGGTCTTGGTGTAGCTGTGGGCGAGGTTCTGCAAACGGATTTCGGCCATCAGGCAACCCTCGTGACACGTCGGCCCGGCGCCTGGACCAGCCGCCCCTGCGTATCGAACACAAACAGTTTATGGGTCGGGATGTAGATGCGGATCGGCGCATCGACGTCGTATTCGTGGACACCCGGCAAGTGCAGCACCAGCAGGAAATGCTCATTGCGCACGTGCAGAAAGGTTTCCGAGCCGCTGATTTCCGCGACTTCGACCGTCACCGCCAATTCGAGGTCATCGTCGTTGCTCGGCACCAGCGAGATATGGCTGGGCCGCACGCCGAAACGGAACTCGCCTTCGCCCACCGGGCGCAGATCGACGTTCAGCGGGAAGTGCACGAAGTTGGCGAAACTCACCTCGTTGCCGGCAATGCGTCCCGGCATCAAGTTGATCGGCGGCTCGGAGAACAGCTCCGCCGCCAGCACCGTTTGCGGCTGGTGATAGACCGAGGCGGACTGGCCACTCTGGATCACCCGGCCTTCGTGAAGAATGGTCGTGGTACCGCCCAGGGCCAGGGCTTCGTTGGGCTCGGTGGTGGCGTAGATCGCGATGGTGTGGCGCGCCTTGAACAGCTCGCGCATTTCCTGGCGCAGTTCTTCGCGCAACTTGTAGTCGAGGTTGACCAGAGGTTCGTCGAACAGGATCAGCTCGGCATCCTTGACCAGCGCCCGGGCCATGGCCGTGCGTTGTTGCTGACCGCCGGAAAGTTCCAGCGGATAGCGCTTGAGAAACTTCTCGATGCGCAGCATCTTCGCGGTTTCCAGCACCTTGTTCTGGATCACTTCGCTGGATGCACCGGCCTGACGCAGCGGCGAGGCGATGTTGTCGAACACCGTCATGGTCGGGTAGTTGATGAACTGCTGATAGACCATCGACACATTGCGCAAGCGCACGGGGCGTTGGGTGACGTCGACGCCGTTCATCAGGATGCGGCCGCTGTCGGGCTTGTCCAGACCGGCCATCAGGCGCATCAGGCTGGTCTTGCCGGACAAGGTACGCCCCAGCAAAACGTTGAAGGAACCGGGTTCAAAACTCAGGTTGGCATCGTCGATCCAGGTCTGGCCCTCGACGGTGCGGCTGACGTGCTCCAGGGTGAGTGACATGGCTCGGCCTTTTTATTATTGGAGTCAAGCGACCGGAGCTCTAAAGCGACATCCGTGCCAAAAATATCAAGCTGTTGATTCAGCTAGAAATTCCCGAACAAGACGGCAAAACCGCGTTCGTTGCTGAACACAAATGAACAATCTGAAATGAACAATTGAACAGTTCACCCATTGACAGTGAACAATAGTGAACAACACTCTATGGACTGTTCACGTCCTTCGTAGGAGCTGCCGAAGGCTGCGATCTTTTGATTTTGCTTTCAAAAGCAGGATCAAAAGATCGCAGCCTTCGGCAGCTCCTACCGGGATCGGCACTACCCCATAACAACAATAAAAGCTTGTTCAGAGATCGACTGCCATGGCCGCACCCGCATCGCCGTTGTCCCACGACGCCATCATCCAGGACTCCTGGTCCCGCTGCCGCGCGTTCGGCCTCAGTCACCAGAGCACGCCGGCATTCGACCAATTGCCAGCCGCGGGCATCGCGCAACTGCTGGAGAGCCAGCATTCACTGGTGCAAACCACCCATCAGGAAGTGCTGCCCTACTACGAGAACATCCTGAGCAACTCCAATTGCCTGATCATGCTCGCCGACCACCAGGGCCAGGTGCTCACGTCCTGGGGCACCCAGCGCTTTATCGAACCGAAACTGGCCCGGGGTTTCAGCGCCGGCGCCAGCTGGATGGAACGCTGCACCGGCACCAACGCCATCGGCACCGCCCTGGCCTGCGAACAAGCGGTGCACATCGAGCACGATGAACACTATCTCAAGGCCAACCGCTTCATGACCGGTTCCGCCGCGCCGATTTTCGATGCCGAACGCAAAGTCATCGCGGTGCTGGACGTGTCCAGCGACAGCTACCTGCCGCCCTCCCACACCCTGGGCATGGTCAAGATGATGAGCCAGACCGTGGAAAACCGGCTGATCCTCAACCTGTTCCATGGCCAGCATTTCCAGCTGACGTTCAACACCGGGCTGAACAACCTCGACAGTCAGTGGGCCGGGTTGCTGATATTCGATGAGACCGGACAGGTGCTGTCGGCCAATCGCCGGGCCGACAATCTGCTGGGCATCAGCCTGTCGCGGGTCAGTGTCGAAAGCCTGTTCAAGGTCTCGCTGCTGGAGTTGCTGAACCAGCCCGACGGCCTGCCCTTCGCCCTGCAAACCTCAGGGCGCAACCGCTTTCAGTGCCTGTTGAAGCGGCCGAAACAGGCATCAATTCAACCCCGAGTGTTCGCGGAGCCGGTTGTAGCTGCACCCGCGTCCATCAGCCTCAACTCTCTGCATTTCGGCGACAGTCGCGTGGAAAAAGCCGTGCGTCAGGCCGAGCGCTTGCTGGAAAAAGACATTCCCTTGCTGATCCACGGTGAAACCGGGGTCGGCAAGGAAGTGTTCGTCAAAGCCCTGCATCAGGCCAGCTCCCGCAGCAAACAAGCGTTCATCGCCGTCAACTGTGCAGCGATTCCCGCCGAACTGGTGGAATCCGAGTTGTTCGGATATGAGAAAGGCGCATTTACCGGCGCCAACCAGAAAGGCAGCATCGGGCTGATCCGCAAGGCTGACAAAGGCACGCTGTTCCTTGATGAGATCGGTGACATGCCGCTGCCGACCCAGGCGCGCCTGTTGCGGGTGTTGCAGGAGCGTTGCGTGCAGCCGGTGGGCAGCAGCGAGTTGTTTCCTGTGGACTTGCGCATCATTTCTGCGACCAATCGCTCGTTGCGCGAACAGGTACAACTGGGGCGGTTTCGTGAAGACCTGTATTACCGTATCGGCGGCCTGACCCTGGAACTGCCGCCGTTAAGAGAGCGCAGCGACAAAGAGGCACTGTTCAAACGCCTGTGGGAACAGCATCGCGAACCCAGCCAATGGGCTGGACTGAGCCGCGAAGTATTGGAACTGTTCGACCGCCACCCGTGGCCGGGGAATTTACGCCAGGTCAGCAGTGTGATGCAGGTAGCGCTGGCGATGGCCGAGGAACAACCGATAAGGCCAGAGCATTTACCGGATGATTTTTTTGTCGATTTGGAGATGGAGCCGGTCGATACGCCGGAACCGTTCGCCGTGGACCTGAATGATGCCGAGGATTTGAACCGGCAGTTGCAGGCGGCGGGGGGGAATATTTCGTATCTGGCCCGGCGGTTGGGGGTGAGCCGCAATACCCTTTACAAGCGGTTGCGGCAGTTGGAAGGTTGAAAGCGAAGATCAAAAGATCGCAGCCTTCGGCAGCTCCTACATTGGTACGACGCACTCCCTGTAGGAGCTGCCAAAGGCTGCGATCTCTTGACTTTAAAAAAACAAAAACCCGCACAAGGCGGGTTTTGTTTTACAGCGGATCAAGCAATCAGTCAGCCAGACGCCAGGTAGTGCCGCCCTTGCCGTCTTCCAGCACCACGCCCATGGCGGAGAGCTGGTCGCGGATGCGGTCGGATTCGGCCCAGTCCTTGCCGGCACGTGCCGCCAGGCGCGCTGCGATCAACGCCTCGACTTCGGCTGCATCCACGCGCCCTTCGGCGCCGGCCTGCAGGAAGTCATCGGCTTCCAGCTGCAACACACCCAACACACTGGCCAGTTCTTTCAAACGGGCTGCCAGACCGGCCGCTGCATTGAGATCGCTCTCGCGCAGGCGGTTGATCTCGCGGACCATCTCGAACAGCACCGCACAGGCTTCCGGCGTACCGAAGTCGTCGTTCATCACCTGGGTGAAACGCTCGACGAAGGCTTCGCCGCCAGCAGGCGCCACGGCCGGCAGGCCTTTCAACGCGTGGTAGAAACGCTCAAGGGCGCCCTTGGCGTCCTTGAGGTTGTCTTCCGAATAGTTGATGGCGCTGCGGTAGTGGCTCGACACCAGCAGGTAACGCACGACTTCCGGGTGGTACTTGTCGAGCACGTCGCGAATGGTGAAGAAGTTGTTCAAGGACTTGGACATCTTCTCGCCATTGATACGGATCATGCCGCAATGCATCCACGCGTTGGCGTAGGTCTTGCCGGTGGCCGCTTCGCTCTGGGCGATTTCGTTTTCGTGGTGCGGGAACTCCAAATCGCTGCCGCCGCCATGAATATCGAAAGTCTCACCGAGGCAGCAGGTGGACATCACCGAGCATTCGATGTGCCAGCCCGGACGCCCGGCGCCCCATGGAGATTCCCAGCTTGGCTCGCCCGGTTTGGTGGCTTTCCACAGCACGAAGTCCAGCGGGTCCTGCTTGGACTCGTCGACTTCGATGCGCGCGCCGATGCGCAGGTCTTCGATCTTCTTGCGCGACAGCTTGCCGTAGCCCATGAACTTGCCGACGCGGTAGTACACGTCGCCATTGCCCGGGGCGTAGGCGTAGCCCTTGTCGATCAGGGTCTGGATCATCGCGTGCATGCCAGGGATGTGATCCGTGGCGCGCGGCTCCATGTCCGGCTTCTTGATGTTCAGGCGCGCTTCATCTTCGTGCATCGCCGCGATCATGCGCTCGGTCAGCGCTTCGAACGACTCGCCGTTCTCGTTGGCCCGATTGATGATCTTGTCGTCGATGTCGGTGATGTTGCGCACATAAGTCAGGTCGTAGCCGCTGAAGCGCAACCAGCGGGTCACCAGGTCGAAGGCGACCATGCTGCGGCCGTGGCCCAGGTGGCAGTAGTCGTACACGGTCATGCCGCACACGTACATGCGCACCTTGTTGCCATCGAGCGGCTTGAAGACTTCTTTGCTCTTGGTGAGCGTGTTGTAGATCGTTAGCACGTTAGTTCCTTGACGCTAAATCACTGGCCCCACGAATCACGCAGGGTCACGGTACGGTTGAATACCGGCTGACCTGGTTTCGAGTCCTTGAGATCGGCGACGAAGTAACCTTCGCGCTCGAACTGGAAACGGTCTTCCGGCTGTGCGTTGCCAAGCGAAGGCTCGGCACGACAACCGGTGAGGACTTGCAGTGAGTCAGGGTTGATGTTGTCCAGGAAACTGGCGCTGTCTTCGGCCTTCTCAGGGTTGGCCGAGCGGAACAGACGATCGTACAGACGCACTTCGCACTCGACGCTGGCGGCGGCCGGCACCCAGTGCACCACGCCTTTGACCTTGCGGCCTTCAGGGTTCTTGCCCAGGGTGTCCGGATCGTAGGAGCAGCGCAGTTCGACGATGTTGCCATCGGCGTCCTTGATCGCTTCGTCGGCGCGGATCACATAGCTGCCACGCAGACGCACTTCACCGGCCGGTTCCAGGCGCTTGTAGCCCTTCGGCGGCTCTTCCATGAAGTCGTCACGGTCGATGTAGATTTCACGGGCGAACGGCAATGCGCGCACGCCCATGTCTTCTTTCGGGTGGCATGGCAGTTCGAGGTTCTCGACCTGGCCTTCCGGGTAGTTGGTGATCACGACTTTCAGCGGACGCAGCACGCACATGGCGCGCGGGGCGCTGTGGTCGAGGTCGTCACGGATGCTGAATTCGAGCATGCCGAAGTCGACCACGCCGTCGGAACGGTTGGTGCCGATCATTTCGCAGAAGTTGCGGATCGATTTCGGCGTGTAGCCACGGCGGCGGAAACCCGACAGCGTGGACATGCGCGGGTCGTCCCAGCCGTTGACGTGCTTCTCATCGACCAGTTGCTTGAGCTTGCGCTTGCTGGTGATGGTGTAGTTCAGGTTCAGGCGGCTGAACTCGTACTGGCGCGGGTTGGCCGGCACCGGCAAGTGCTCGAGGAACCACTCGTACAGCGGACGGTGGCTTTCGAACTCCAGGGTGCAGATCGAATGGGTGATGCCTTCGATGGCGTCCGACTGACCGTGGGTGAAGTCGTAGTTCGGGTAAATGCACCACTTGTCACCGGTCTGGTGGTGGTGAGCGTGACGGATGCGATACATGATCGGGTCGCGCAGGTTCATGTTCGGCGAGGCCATGTCGATCTTGGCCCGCAGCACCCGGGCGCCGTCCTTGAACTCGCCGGCCTTCATGCGGGCGAACAGGTCCAGGTTCTCTTCGACGCTGCGGTCGCGGAACGGGCTGTTCTTGCCCGGCTCGGTCAGGCTGCCACGGTATTCCTTGGCTTGTTCCGGGGTCAGGTCGTCGACGTAGGCATTGCCGGATTTGATCAGCTCCACCGCCCAGTCATGCAACTGGTCGAAATACTGCGAGGCGTAGCGCACTTCGCCGGACCACTCGAAGCCCAGCCATTTGACGTCGCTTTCGATCGCGTCGATGTATTCCTGGTCTTCCTTGGCCGGGTTGGTGTCGTCGAAACGCAGGTGCGTGACGCCGCCGAACTCCTGGGCCAGGCCGAAGTTCACGCAGATCGACTTGGCGTGGCCGATGTGCAGGTAGCCGTTGGGTTCAGGCGGGAAACGGGTGACGATCTGCGTGTGCTTGCCCGAGTCCAGGTCTGCCTGGATGATCGGCCGCAGGAAGTTGACCGGCACGGCAGGGCCGGTCTTGGCATTCGAGGTAGGGTCGACAGTGGGCTTGCTCATAGGATCCTTGAACGTACAAGTGCGTGGCCGTAATGAAGGCCGGACAAAACAAAGCCGCTATCATAGCCGATGCCGTCAAGTACCTGACAGAGCGCACTCTGTAAACCGTCGCATTTAATAGGCCGTAAATGAAAAAACAGCCTCGAAATTCGCGTCTGGCACGCTAAACTGCGCACCTTGGCCAAAAAGGCTGAACCGGTGGCGGGACGAGATGTTCCAGCACCACGAATTCCTTAGATATGCTTCATCTCAAAAGAGTACCGATCATGACCCAAGTCAAACTGACTACCAACCATGGCGACATCGTCCTCGAACTGAACGCCGACAAAGCCCCGATCACCGTGGCCAACTTCGTCGAGTACGTTAAAGCCGGTCACTACGAAAACACCGTTTTCCACCGTGTCATCGGTAACTTCATGATCCAGGGCGGCGGTTTCGAGCCAGGCATGAAAGAAAAGAAAGACAAGCGCCCAAGCATCCAGAACGAAGCTGACAACGGTCTTTCCAACGACAAGTACACCGTCGCCATGGCCCGCACCATGGAGCCGCATTCGGCTTCCGCGCAGTTCTTCATCAACGTGGCGGACAACAGCTTCCTGAACCACAGCGGCAAGAACGTTCAGGGCTGGGGCTACGCGGTATTCGGTAAAGTGACTGCCGGCACCGACGTTGTCGACAAGATCAAAGGCGTAGCTACCACCTCCAAGTCCGGCCACCAGGACGTACCAGCAGACGACGTGATCATCGAGAAAGCCGAGATCATTGAGTGATATTGCTGATTTCAGATTTGCATCTGGAAGAGGAGCGCCCGGACATTACCCGGGCGTTTCTGGATTTGCTCGCCGGACGCGCCCGTTCGGCGAGTGCGTTGTACATCCTGGGCGACTTCTTCGAGGTGTGGATTGGCGACGACGCCATGACACCCTTCCAGCGCTCCATCTGCCAGGCCCTGCGCGACCTCAGCGACAGCGGCACGGCCATTTTCCTGATGCACGGCAATCGCGACTTCATGCTCGGCAAGGCCTTCTGCAAAGCAGCCGGCTGCACCTTGCTGAAAGATCCGAGTGTCGTGCAGTTCAACGGCGAGCCGGTACTGCTGATGCACGGCGACAGCCTGTGCACCCGCGACGAAGCCTATATGAAGCTGCGCCGCTACCTGCGTAATCCGATCACCCTGTTCATCCTGCGGCATCTGCCGCTGCGCACCCGGCACAAGCTGGCGCGCAAGCTGCGCAGTGAAAGCCGCGCGCAAACGCGGATGAAGGCCAACGATATCGTCGATGTCACGCCTGAGGAGATTCCGCGGATCATGCAGGCATTCGGCGTGAAGACCTTGATCCACGGGCACACCCATCGTCCCGCGATTCACAAGTTGCAGCTTGGCGAGCAAGCGGCCAGGCGCATTGTGCTGGGGGATTGGGATCGTCAGGGGTGGGCGTTGCAGGTGGATGAGCAAGGGTTTGCGTTGGCGCCGTTTGATTTCGCAGCGCCTTAAAGATCAAAAGATCGCAGCCTTCGGCAGCTCCCACAGAGTGTACACATGCCTCTGTAGGAGCTGCCGAAGGCTGCGATCCTGGCTAATCAGTGCCCTGCCGAAGCAGGCCCGGCCTTGGCCGTAAACGGCGGCTTGGCCAGCCACACGATCAGTATCAAGCCCATGAACATCCAGCCCAGCAAGGTGAAGTAATCCACCGTGGACATGATGTACGCCTGGCTGATCACCATCTGATCCAGTTGCGTATAGGCCTTGGCCCCTGCCCCGCCCAGGTTGGTCAGCGCTTCGCGGGTCGCCGGATCGAAGGGGGTGATGCTTTCAGTCAGGTAGGCATGATGCTGATCCGCCCGACGAATCCAGATCCAGGTGGTCAACGATGCTGCAAAACTACCACCCAGGGTCCGCAAGAATGTCGCCAGCCCCGACCCGTCGGCAATCTGGCTCGGTGGCAGGTCCGAGAGCAGGATGGTCAGGGTCGGCATGAAGAACAGCGCCACGCCGATCCCCATGAACAGTTGCACCATGGCGATGTGCTGGAAGTCCACCTCATTGGTGAATCCGGCGCGCATGAAACAGCTCAGGCCGATGGCCAGGAACGCCCCGCCCGCCAGCAGGCGCATATCGAATTTCGGTGCGTATTTGCCGACAAACGGCGCCAGCAGCACCGGCAGGATCCCCAGCGGGGCCACGGCAAAACCGGCCCAGGTCGCGGTGTAGCCCAGCCGCGTTTGCAGCCACTGTGGCAGGATCAGGTTGATCCCGAAAAAACCGGCATAGCCCAGGATCAGCACGATGGTGCCGTAGCGGAAGTTGCGATGGGCAAACAGGCGCAGATTGACCACCGGGTGCTCGTCGGTCATTTCCCAGATCACGAAGAACACCAGGGCCACCACCGAAATCACCGAGCCGATCACGATGAAGCTGGATTCGAACCAATCGGCATCGTTGCCCTTGTCGAGCACGATCTGCAAAGCGCCGACGCCGATGATCAGCGCGATCAGACCGACGTAATCCATCGGTTGGCGGCTGGTGACCACCGGGCGCTTTTTCATCTGCTGGGTCACCACCCATGCCGCGAACAGACCGATCGGCACGTTGATGAAAAAAATCCACGGCCAGCTGTAGCTGTCAGTGATCCAGCCGCCGAGGATCGGCCCGGCAATCGGCGCGACCACCGTGACCATCGCCAACAGCGCCAGCGCCAGCCCCCGTTTCGCCGGAGGGTAAACCGCAATCAGCAGGGTCTGGGTCATCGGGTACAGCGGCCCGGCCACTACCCCTTGCAGCACCCGGAAGCCCACCAGTTCCGGCATCGAGGTGGCAATCCCGCACAGGAACGAAGCCAGCACGAACAGCAGTGTCGCCCAGACAAACAGCTTCACCTCGCCGAAACGCCGACTGAGCCAGCCGGTCAGCGGCAAGGCGATGGCGTTGCTCACGGCGAACGAGGTGATCACCCAGGTGCCCTGCTCCGAACTCACGCCGAGGTTGCCGGAGATCGTCGGCAGCGCCACGTTGGCGATGGTGGTGTCGAGCACTTGCATGAAGGTCGCCAGCGACAGGCCGATGGTGCTGAGCAGCAGGCTGGGCGGTGTGAAAGACGCGTTATTGCTCATCGCGAATCCTTTGGAGCTGAATTTTTTGGAGCGGGGCTGGCGCTGCGCCGGTTGTCGACGCAGCTGACGGATTGGCGAATCAGCGTTGCGCGGTCTTGCTGACCGCCGCGCTGTTGTCGTGGATCAGTTGGGTGATCATCGCGTCGGCCTCGGCCAGCTGACGGTCGTAGACGTTGGTGCTGAACGAAGCCTTCTGCGGTGGCTGTTGCGCCAGCACCGGCCCGCTCTGGTCGTGCAGGTCCACATCGACCATGGTCGACAGACCGACCCGCAGCGGATGTTTGGCCAGTTCCTCGGCATCGACGTGGACTCGCACCGGCACGCGCTGCACGATCTTGATCCAGTTGCCGGTGGCGTTCTGCGCCGGCAGCAGGGCAAAGGCGCTGCCGGTGCCGGCGCCGAGGCTGTCGATGGTGCCGCTGTATTTCACGCTGCTGCCGTACAGGTCCGTCTCGATCTCCACCGGTTGGCCGATGCGCATGTCACGCAGCTGGGTTTCCTTGAAGTTGGCGTCGATCCACAGCTGATCCAGGGGAATCACCGCCATCAGCGCGGTACCCGGTTGTACACGCTGGCCAAGCTGTACGGAACGCTTGGCCACGTAACCGGTCACCGGCGCAATCAGGACGCTGCGCGAGTTGTTCAGATAGGCCTGACGCAATTGCGCGGCGGCGGCCATCACGTCCGGGTGCGATGAAACCACGGTGTCATCGACCAGCGCACTGGTGGTCTTGAGCTTTTGTTCGGCGTTGGCGAGGGCGTTTTGCGCCGAGGTCAGGTCGTCGCGGGCGTGGGACAGCTCTTCCTGGGAAATCGCCCCGCCGGCGGCGAGATTCTTGCGGCGGCTGTAGTTGTCCTGGGCCTTTTGCACTTCGGCTTTCTGGGCGTTGACCTGGGCCTTCATGCCATCCACATCGCTGTACAAGCCGCGCACCTGACGCACGGTACGCGCCAGATTGGCCTGGGCGTTTTGCAGACCGATTTCGGCGTCGTTCGGGTCGAAGTTCACCAGTATCTGGCCTTCATGGACCAGATCGCCGTCATCGGCGCCGATGCTGACCACGGTGCCGGTGACCAGCGGCGTGATTTCCACCACGTTGCCGTTCACATAGGCGTCGTCGGTGCTTTCACTCCAGCGCCCGTAGAACTCGTGGTAGGCCCAGACGCCCGCGCCGCTCAGCACGACGGCGGCAGCCAGGACCAGCAGCATGAACTTGCGCTTGCCCGAATTGGGGTTGCCCTGGGTGTTTTCAGGAGGTTGAGTTGTATCGGCAGTGGCCATGACAAGTACCTTGAATTAGTGGGTCAGCGTGGCTGGCGTGGCGTTGGCCGAGGCGATGGCCTCAGGCTGGAAACCGCCGCCCAGCGCCTGCATCAATTGGATCGACAGGTCGATCTGCTCGGCATTCAGGTTGGCCAGCTGACGCTGGGCCTGGAGCAATTGCTGCTCGATGCTGAGCACGTCCAGGTAGTTGCCGATGCCGGAACCGTAACGCTGGACCACGGTGTTGTAGGAATCCTGGGCGATGTCGGTGGCGTGCTGCTGGGCAGCGATCTGCTGGCCGATATCACGCAGCTGGTTGATGCTGTCACTGACATCTCCCAGCGCCTTGACCAGGCTTTTGTTGTACTGCGCCACGGCGAGGTCGTAATCGGCGTCGCGGGAATCGAGGTCGGCGCGCAAGCGGCCACCGTCGAAGATCGGCACAGAGATCGTCGGTGCGATGTTGAAGAAGCGGCTGGCCGAACCAAACATCGCATCGCCCAGCAAGGATTCGGCGCCGGCAGCGGCGCTGAGGTTCAGGTTGGGATAGAACCGGGTCTTGCCGGCGTCGATGCTTTTACTCGCCGCTTCGACCCGCCAGCGCGCGGCCACCAGGTCCGGGCGACGCCCGAGCAACTCGGCCGGCAGCACCGAAGGTAGCGCTACCGCACCCGGCTGAAGAATGTTCGGGCGGGCAATTTCATTGCCGCGGTCCGGGCCTTTGCCGAGCAGAACGGCCAGGGCGATTTTCGCACTGTTCAAGCGTTTTTCGGCGTCGATCAGGTTGGCCTGGGAAGTGGCTTCCAGGCTTTCGGTCTGCTGAAACTGGTACTGGCTGTCGATCCCGGCAGTCAGGCGCCGCTGGCTCAGGTCGAGCATTTGCCGGGTGCGCTTGAGGTCTTCACTGGACAGGTCGTAGACGATGTGTGCCTGACCGAGATCGCTATAGGCCCGGGCGACATCGGCGGCCAGGGTCAGTTGCGCAGCCTGCTGGTCGACTTCGGCGGCACGGGCCTGGCCCAAGGCCGCTTCCCAGGCATCGCGCTGACCGCCCCAGAGGTCGAAGTTGTAATTAAAACTGGTGCCGATGTTACGCACGGTGGCGTACGTGTCGCCCTGCCCGCGCGGGTCCTGGTCCCGGGCCAGGCGCGAGCGGCTGACACCGGCGCTGGCATCCAGGGTCGGCATCCGCTCCGCGTCGGCGGCGGAAGCGGCAGCGCTGGCCTGATGGGCACGGGCGTCGGCGATCTGCATGTCCGGGCTGTCGCGCAGGGCCTCACGGATCAGGCCGTCGAGCTGCGGGTCGCCGAGGCTTTTCCACCAGTCACTTTTCGGCCAGGCCGCAGGGGACAAAGTCACGCCGCTGAGGGATTGCCCGGCCTTGAGGCTCTTCGCGTCGAGGCTGACACCTTTGGTTTTCAGGCCGCTGTAACTGGCGCAACCGGCGACGCTCATGGCCAACAGCACCAGGCTCAGGCCGGTACGCAAGGAGTTACTGCTCATTTGTCACCTACCCGCAGCAGGGTGATCGCGTCACCGGCTGCCACCAGAATTTTCTTCAGGATCAACTCCAGGGTTTTCAGTTCGTCCGGAGTGATGGCACCGGCCAGTTCATTCATGGCTTCGGCGCCGATGTGCGGCAAGCGATCAGCCAGCCTCTGCCCTTCTTCCGTGAGTACCAGTTGCACCTGGCGGCGATCCGCCTCGGAGCGTTGGCGGGCGAGGAAACCTTTCTGTTCCAGACGATCGAGCATGCGCGTCATCGAGCCGCTGTCCAGGGACAGGTGCCGGCACAGCTCGCCCGGCGAATCGACGCCGAACTGGGCAATGATGATCAACACCTTGAACTGCGCGGCGGTGATGCCGTGGGGTTCCATGTGGGTGTCGATGATCCGGTCCTTGAGCAGCGCGGCACGCCCGAGCAACAGGCCGAGATGGCAATTCTGGAAATCTTCTGGAGAGAAATGTTTCATCTGACCACCAATTAGCTGCCTAGGCAGTGAATGTATGTCGAGATGTTACTGCCTAGGCAGCGAATGTCAACGCAATAGTTAGCATGCTTGGTAAATAGTTGATCAATGGCGTCGGATAATGCAAAAAAGATCGCAGCCTTCGGCAGCTCCTACAGGGTCTTATGTACACCCGTAGGAGCTGCCGAAGGCTGCGATCTTTTGATTTAAGCGGGCCTAGAAATCCCGCTTGTAGAAGATGTCCAGCGAACTGGCCACGCCGCCGGCGGCTTCGAGGTAGACCTTTTTGCTCAGCTTGTAGCGCAGGGCAATGGTGTTGGCCGGTTCGAACACGCCAACGCCATAGCGCAGGCTGAGCTTCTCGGAGATATTGCCGCTGGCCACCACGCTGGTGGCGTCGCCACTGCCCTGGGTGTCGAGCTGGAAGTCCTGGATGCCCAGGTTCTTGGCGATGCCGCTGGTCACACCGGAACTGCCCATCAAGCCCAGACCAAGGGCCGCCTGGGCGAGCATGTTGTTGTCTTCGCCATTGCTGCTCAGCGGACGCCCGAGCACCAGATAGGACAGGGCCTGCTCCTGGCTCATGGCCGGCTCGGAGAAGATCTGTGTGGTCGGCTGCTCGGCGCTGCCACTCAAACGAATGCCGGCGATGATGTCGTCGGTCTTGCGAATGGCCTCGATGTCCAGATACGGCTGATCGATGGGCCCGGCAAACAGCAAGCGCGCCCGGCGCACCGAAAGCCGCTGGCCGTAGGCGCGATAGCGCCCGTCGTTGAGCCACAGCTCGCCGCGGGTGTCCATGTTGTCGCCGATGTGCACATGCCCCTGCACATTCGCGGTCAGGCCAAATCCGGCAAAGCTCAGCTTGTCCTCGCCGACCAGCACTTCGATGTCCATCTTCATTGCCAGCGGCGGTTTGCCCTCCTCGGTTTGCTGACCAATGATCACCGTGTCATCGGAGACCTTGACCGTCGATGGCGGCAACTCGCGAATGGTGATCTCGCCCCTGGGCACCAGCACTTTACCGGCGATGGCCAACTCGTCGCCCTTCATCGAGATTTTCAGGTCCGGTGCGACTTCAAGCTTGGCGTAAGGCTCGACGGTGACCGGCAGCTGCGAACCCTTGAGCGCCAGGTCCACCACCAGCGCCTGGCCCCAGGCGATGTTGCCGTTCAGGCTGCCCTGCCCGGCCTTGCCGCTGTTCCAGCCGCCTTTCAGTTCTACGCTTTCACCGGCGATGAGCGCTTGAACGTGCAGGTTTTTCAGCTCCATCGGCAATTCAGGCCCGGAGATCTGACCGTCGCTGAGTTGCAGGCTGCCATTGACCTGCGGCGCCAGCAGCCCGCCGGAAATCGTGCCGCTGCCATTCAAGCGCCCGGTCAGTGTCTCGACCATCGGCACGAACGGTCGCGCCACCGACAGGTCCAGCCCGCTCAAGCGGAACGAGCCGCTCAACGGTTTGTTCTTTGGCAACGGATTGAGCTGCGCCTGCACCATCAGCTCGCCGAGTTTGCCGCCGACAAAATTGAGCTCGGTGTCGATGCGCTTGGGCGTGAGTTTGCTGGTGAGTTTCAGGGTCTGGTACGGGAAGTCCAGCCACTGGTCCTTGTCCTTGATGCGCAACGTGCCGCCGCCGGCATCGACGCTGACCTGGCCGTTCGGGCCACTGGCCGGCAGGTCCAGTTGCAGGTCGGCGTTGAGCCGGCCCTGCCAGGCGAAATCCTTCGGCAACCACTGCGCCAGGCTGTCGATCGGGAATTGCTTGAGGTGATAACGCAGCTTCGGCTCGGGCATCAGGCGCGAGTCTTCACCGCACAGGCTGGCCTGGCCGGATGCCCAGCAATGGGCGCCAAAGTTGATTTTGCCGTCCGCCAGGCGTTCGAGTTTCGCCGGCCCTTGCAGCTTCCAGTCCTGGCCACCGGCCTGGATATCACCGCTGGCCAGGCGTCCGCGCCAATTGCCTTTGTCCAGCGCACCGTCCAGCCCCAGCGCCAGTTTCAGCTTCGGCCCTTGCAGGTCGAGGCTCAACTTCTGGTTCTTGATGTCGCCCTGGCCGCTGGCGGTCAGGGTTCCCAGTGAAGTGTCGCCGGCCCGGATGCCGCTGCCCTTGAGGTCGATTTTCGCCCGTTGTGCACTGTCCAGCGTGGCGTCCAGGTTCAGGCTTTGCAGGCGATTGTCCTGGAAAGCCAGTTGCGAGCCTTGCAGGTCAAGCTTGCCTTGGGGCGCCTTGAGCGTGCCGGCGACATCCACGCGGCCATTGAGCTGGCCGCGCAGTTGCGGCCAGAGCTGGGCCAGGCGCGGCAGCTTGAGATCGATCTGGCCGGCGAGTTTCTGTTGCAGGCTGCCTTTGCCGCTGATGCTGTTATCGCCGAGGCGAACTTGCAGGGCGTTGAGGTTCCATTGTTCGCCACGGCCATCGGCCTTGGCCTGGATCACCGCCGGCTGACCGCGCAGTTTGCCCTTGAGGTCCAGGTCGGCATTGAGGCTGAGCACTTCGTTTTTCATCTCGCCCGTGCTGCGCAACGGCCCGGCCAGTGTGCCCGGCAGCTCCGCGACCCAGTACGCCGGGTTGATCGCCGACAGGTCCAGCGCGGTGTCCCAGGCGATGCCGTCGGCGAATTGCAGGTTCAGGTGCCCTTCGGCCTTGCCCTGCCCGGCCTGGAGTTGAATCTGTTGCAGGTAGATTTTCGTCAGGTCGCCGGCGAACGGGCTGGCCAGGGTGAAGGCGCCAGCCGGACCATCCGCCGCGGCGTCAAAATGACCGAGGTACTTGCCATCGGTGTAAGAAACTTCGCCGGTGAACGTGCGAAGCGCTACTTGCGGTTCGTCGATGAGCGGATAGAGCCTGTGCCACGGGAAGTCCAGCCAGTCGATCTTCGCCTCGGCGCTCAGGCCCTTGCTCCAATCCAGCTGTCCGGTGAGCTTGAGGCTTTGCTTGTCGTTGGCGGTCAGGTCCAGCGCGGCGATCTGCGCGCCCTTGGCGTCGACCCTGCCTTGCAGCGCCAGGGCGACTGGCCCTTGCTCGGCGGGCAACGTGGCTTTGCCGAGCAGAGCGTAGCCGTTCTTCAGGTCGCCCGCACCCGTGAGTTCAAGCTGATTGAATTGCAGGGTGTCCGGCAAATCGGCACTGGGCTTGAAGCCATCGGCGGTGATCCGCACCTTGGCCGGCAGGTTTTCCACCAGCGGTTGCAGTTCGCCGGTCAGTTGCCCGTTGAGGTAACCGCTGCTGTCGGCTTTCAGGTTCAGGGTCTTGAGCAGGTCACCGTCGACCTTCAGCGCCAGCGCCAGAGGCTCAGGCGTCGACAACAGGGTCAGCTTGCCGGAGGCGCTGAGGGGCCAGTTGCCGGAGGGTTGCAGCAGGCCGGACAGGCTCAGGCTCAGGTCATCGCGCTGTATCGACACCGCGTCGATCTTCAAACCGGCCGTCGTCCAGTGCGCCGCCAGTTGCAAGCCCTTGAGCTCTTCGCTGCCGTTGAACAACAGGCTGCCGACCTTGATCTCCCCCAGTTCGATGGCCAATGGCAACTTGAGCTCCGGGAGCGTGATCGGGCCGCTGTCCGGCTCTTCGGCACCCGGCGGGAACGTCAGGCTGACCTGATCGGCCTGCAACTGCTCGATGCACAGGGTCATACGGGTCAGGCACAACGGCGACCAGGCGAAAATCACCTTGCTCAGTTCAACCCGGCTGCTGTCCTGCTGCCACAGCACCCGCTCGGCACTCCACTGCCCACCCAACCGGCCCTGGAAGTTTTCCAGGGTCAAGCCCGGTACGAAGCCCAACGCCCAGCGGCTGCCCGTCGCCGTGCCCAGCACCATGGCCAGTGTCAGGACAACCACTGCCACCAGCGCCGCGATCGTCAGCAGTGTTGCTTTCAAACCACGCTTCACAGCTCAGGCCCCATGGAAAAGTGCAGTCGAATGCCGCCATCGTCGTCCAGCGCGTGGGCCAGGTCGAGGCGGATCGGCCCCACCGGCGATACCCAGCGCACGCCGATACCGACCCCGGTCTTGAGGTTCGGCAGTTCGAGAGTGTTGAAGGAGTTGCCCTGATCGACAAAGGTCGCGACCCGCCATTTTTCGGCGACGGAATACTGATATTCCGCACTGGCGGCGACCATGTAGCGACCACCGATGCGGTCGCCGTCGGAGTTTTCCGGGGACAGGCTCTGATAGTCGTAGCCACGCACGCTCTGGTCGCCACCGGCGAAGAAGCGCAACGATGGCGGTACCGATTTGAAGCCGTTGGTGGCACTGCCGCCGACCTGCACCCGCCCGAGGAAGCGGTGTTTATCGAACACCGTGGTCAAGCCTTTGACCAATGCCGTGCCGTAGAGCAGGTTGCTATCGGAACCCAAACCTTCCTTGGCCACTTTGGATTCGAATTGCAGGCGATAGCCGTTGTGCGGGTCGATGCGGTTGTCGCTTTTGAGGTACGAATAACTCACACCTGGCATCAGCAAGGTACTCAGTCCCGAGTCGTCGCCCAGTTGGTAGTCCTCGCGCTGCCACTTCAGCGACACCACCCGTTGCCAGCCGCTGGGCAACTTGCTGTGCCACTCGGGGCCGAGGGTCAGCAGCTTGCTGTGGCTTTCCTTATCGGCGATTTCTTCATTCTGGTAGCCACCGGCAAAACGCAGTTTGTCGGTCAGTGGCGGGTCCAGCGGAATGTCGTAGAACAGCCCGACGTTTTGCCGAGGTGCCGAGACTTCGGTTTCCCAGCCATAACTGTGCCCTTGCGCGTTGACCCAGTGCCGGGTCCAGTTGGCCTTGGCCCGTGGACCGACGTCGGTGGAAAAGCCAAGGCCCAGGCCCATGGTCCGTGGTTTGCGGGTTTCGAGCTTGACGTCCACCGGGATCGCCTCGTCCCTGGACGCCGCAGGTGCCGCGTCCACGCGCACGCCTTCGAAGTAGCCGCTCGATTGCAGGTTCTGATTGAGTTCGGCGATCAGTTCCGAGTCATACGGCGTGCCGGTCTTGAACGGCACCATGCGTTGCAGCAGCTCGTCATCGAACGGCGTATCCCCCTCGAAACTGACCTTGCCCAAGGTATAGCGCGGACCGCTTTCATAGATCAGCTCGATATCGGCGACGCCGGCACGGGGGTCGACCGACAGTTTTGAACGGGTGAACCTGCCGCTGAAAAAGCCATAACGCGAAGCCTGATTCTGGATCAGGCGCTTGGCGTCCTCGTAATGCCCATGATTGAGCACGGCACCGGGTTTGAGCGCGTCGCTCTTGGGGATTCGAAAGGCCTTGAGGGAAGCCGCCGGACCGTCGACACGCACCGTGACATTGCGCAGATGCACCGGCTCGCCGGGGTCGACCGTGAGCACCAGGCGCGGCTTTTCGCCGCCCTTCACTTCACTGTCGATGTGCGGCTGGTAATAACCCAGGGCCTGGGCGGCCTTGCGCGCCTGTTCTTCGGCGCCACGGCTGAAGCGCAGCAGCGCTTCTTCATCGCGATCGCCGAGGCTGCCGATATAGCCTTCGATATTGGCTTTCAGCTCGTCATTGGACGGTTTGATCCGTACATCCAATTCACTTTGTGCCAGCGCTGCGCAGCTGGTCATCAGCATCAGCACACCGCTGGTAATTCTTCCTGGAAACTTCATAGGCGCGGATGCTATCACGAGCTTGAGAGCGTGATAGAGCCTGACATGCCCGGAAAGTTCTCTGCTCAAGCCGTTGCAGTATGTAACACCTGGGGATTGGGGTGAAAAAACACGTGCTCGCGAACCGGTCCTACGGCAACTTCACCGATTTCCTCGTAGCCCTGACGCTTATAGAACTCCAGATAGCGAGGGTTCCCGGTATCGAGGATCACGCCCTGTGAGTTTTCATCCACCGCGCACCAGTTGTGCACGGCTTGCAACAATTGTTCGCCGAAATGTTTGCCCTGGAACTGCGGATGAACCCCCAGCAACGGCAGGACGTGCACCGATTCGTTCGGCACGCAGGCCTCCACGGCGGCGTGATACTCGAGGTAGCGACGGGTGCAGCGAAATCCCGTGCTGAGCACCATGCGCAGGCGCCAGGCCCAACTTTCGGTGACGCCGAGGCGACGTTGCGGCGGCGCGATCAGGGCGATGCCGATCAGGCGGTCGTTGACCAGCAGGCCGATGGCCGGCAGGTCCTGAAAAAAGTGCTGGGTCACCAGTTCACGCACGGTGGCGCGAACCCGCTGTTCGTAGCCGGGGCGCTCGGCTTCGAACAGATAGCCGAAGGTCGGCTCGTGTCGATAAGCCTGGTACAGCAGCGAACGTGCTTCGCGGGCGTAGCCGCTGTCGAGCATGTGAATATCGGCGATGGCGGTCGAGGTTTCGGGCATGACGGTTGATCTCCCCGGCACAGCTCGGGTGGCTGCGCTCTTGTCGTTACGAGCCTGTCGGCACTGACACAGTCCCCTACAGATCCGAAATGAGTGTAGGCAATGAAATCGCCTTCGCGAGCAGGCTCGCTCCCACAGTTAATGAGCCGGCCTTTGCTTTTGTGGGAGCGGGCTTGCTCGCGAAAGGGCCATCACTGCCCATACACAACTGACAGGCAAAACCGAATCCCCTCACCCCACACTGGCCCGATTCCCACATGTCAGCTAGCATCGCCCTTTTGCCAGGACTGCCGACCATGAAGATCGTCTCCTTCAACATCAACGGGCTGCGCGCCCGTCCCCATCAGCTGGCGGCGCTGATCGAAAAGCACCAGCCCGATGTGATCGGCTTGCAGGAAACCAAGGTCCACGACGAACAGTTCCCGCTGGCCGAGGTGCAGGCCCTGGGTTATCACGTGTACTTCCACGGGCAAAAAGGCCATTACGGCGTCGCCCTGCTCTCGCGCCAGGAGCCGCTGGCCCTGCATAAAGGTTTCGCCACCGACGAAGAAGACGCCCAGCGGCGCTTCATCTGGGGCACCTTCGCCGACGCCAACGGCGTGCCGGTGACCATCATGAACGGTTATTTCCCACAGGGTGAAAGCCGCGACCACCCGACCAAGTTCCCGGCCAAGGAGCGTTTCTACGGTGACTTGCAGCAATTGCTGGAAAGCCAGTTCAAGAACGACCAGCCGCTGGTGGTGATGGGCGATGTGAACATTTCCCCGGAAGACTGCGACATCGGCATCGGCCCGGACAACATGAAGCGCTGGCTGAAAACCGGCAAATGCAGCTTCCTGCCGGAAGAGCGCGAGTGGATGGCCCGCCTGAAGAACTGGGGCCTGGTCGACAGTTTCCGCCACCTGAACCCGGACGTGACCGACACCTTCAGCTGGTTCGACTACCGCAGCCGTGGCTTCGAAGACGAGCCCAAGCGTGGCCTGCGCATCGACCTGATCCTCGCCTCCCACGGCTTGCTGCCACGGGTGAAGGCCGCCGGTGTGGACTACGAACTGCGTGGCATGGAGAAACCTTCGGACCATGCGCCGATCTGGCTTGAGTTGAGCTAAAAAGCACAAGATCGCAGCCTGCGGCAGCTCCTACATATACTTGTAGGAGCTGCCGCAGGCTGCGATCTTTTGACTGTCATCTTTCGGAAACCTTACTGACTTAATCTCCCGACACCTCCTTTGGTTATGTAAGGTGCCGGCATGATGCTGCGCGTGTTGTTCCTGTTGATGCTGTGCACGGGCTTGCCGCAGGCGGCCTCGGCCGGCGACTTGCCGACACCCGAACACGGCACGGTGCTGCGGATTCAGGGTTCCAACACCATCGGCGCGGCATTGGGACCGGCGCTGGTCGAGGGCCTGCTCAGTGAACAGGGCCTGCGCAAGATTCACCGCGAAACCCCGGACACCGCCAACGAACTGCGCATCGTCGGCGAAACCGTTCAAGGCCATCGGGTCGTGGTGGAGGTGGCGGCCCATGGTTCCAGCACCGGTTTCACCGCGCTGAAAACCGCCAGTGCCGATCTTGCCGCCTCGTCGCGCCCGATCAAGGACAGCGAACTGGCCAGCCTGCAATCCCTCGGTGACCTGAAAAGCCCTAGCGCCGAACAGGTCATTGCCATCGATGGCCTGGCGATCATCCTTCACCCGGACAATCCGCTGAACCAGCTCGACACTGTGCAACTGGCGCGTATCTTCAGTGGCGAGGTGAAGACCTGGGAAGACATCGGCGGTCGCGGCGGGCCGATTCATCTGTATGCGCGGGATGATCAGTCAGGGACCTACGACACCTTCAAGGAACTGGTCCTCAGCGGCCGTGGGAAAACCCTCGGCAGTGCAGCGAAACGCTTCGAGTCCAGCGAGCAACTGTCCGATGCGGTCAGCGCCGACCCGCAAGGCATCGGTTTTATCGGTTTGCCCTACGTGCGCCAGGCCAAAGCGGTGGCCATTGTCGACGGTCAATCGCAAGCCATGCTGCCGCTCAACAGCCTGATTGCCACTGAGGACTATCCGCTGTCCCGTCGGCTGTTCTTCTACCTGCCACCGACGGGGAAAAATCCCTGGGCCCAAGCGCTGGTGGCCTACGCCCAAAGCAGCAAAGGGCAAGCGATTGTCGCCGCCAACGGGTTTATTGCCCAGACCGTCCAGGCCATGGCCGTCACGCCGAATGCGCTGATGCCCGAGGGATACCAGTCCCTCAGTCGTCATGCCCAGCGGCTGTCGGTGAATTTTCGCTTTGAAGAAGGCAGTGCCAGCCTGGACAACAAGGCGCGGCAAGACCTGACGCGCGTGCTCGACTATATAAAGCAGCAAGACAAAATGTCTGGGCAAGTGACGCTGGTGGGGTTTGGCGATGCCAAGAGCGACCCAGCGCGCGCCGATCTGTTGTCGAAGCTGCGGGCCATGGCGGTACGGCGGGAGTTGGTGAAGAGCGGCGTGGTGTTTCGCGAAATTCGCGGATTCGGTGCCGAAATGCCGGTGGCGGCCAATAGCGCCGATGAGGGAAGGATCAAGAATCGGCGGGTTGAGGTTTGGGTGTATTGAAAAAATCGCAGCCTTCGGCAGCTCCTACAGATGTACGCATATCCTGTAGGAGTTGCCGAAGGCTGCGAACTTTTAGCTTTTCTTAATTCCCGCTGCGCATCATCTCCTTCGGCACATATTTGCCGATTTCGAACTTGCCGATCGCCGCACGGTGCACTTCGTCCGGGCCGTCGGCCAGGCGCAGGGTGCGCTGCATCGCGTACATGTAGGCCAGCGGGAAATCGTTGGAAACCCCTGCCCCGCCATGGATCTGGATCGCCCGGTCGATCACCCGCAGCGCCACGTTCGGCGCGACGACCTTGATCTGCGCGATCTCGCTTTTCGCCACTTTGTTGCCGACGGTGTCCATCATGTACGCCGCTTTCAACGTCAGCAGGCGTGCCATGTCGATTTCCATCCGCGAGTCGGCGATCTTGTCGATGTTGCCGCCCAGGCGTGCCAGAGGCTTACCGAACGCCGTGCGGTTCACCGAGCGTTTGCACATCAGTTCCAGTGCGCGCTCGGCCATACCGATCGAACGCATGCAGTGGTGAATCCGGCCAGGGCCGAGGCGACCTTGTGCGATTTCGAAGCCGCGTCCTTCGCCCAACAGGACGTTTTCGTACGGCACCCGCACGTTTTCAAAGAGCACTTCGGCGTGACCGTGAGGAGCATCGTCATAGCCGAACACTGGCAGTGGACGCAGGATTTTTACCCCGGGGGTGTCCACCGGCACCAGAATCATCGAGTGCTGGGCGTGACGTGGCGCATCCGGATTGCTCAGGCCCATGAAGATCAGGATCTTGCAGCGCGGGTCGCAAGCACCCGACGTCCACCACTTCCTGCCGTTGATCACCCACTCGTCGCCATCGCGCACGGCTCGGGCGGCCATGTTGGTGGCGTCGGAGGACGCAACGTCCGGCTCGGTCATGGCGAATGCCGAGCGGATCTCGCCGCGCAGCAAGGGTTCGAGCCAGCGCTTTTTCTGCTCTTCGTTGGCGTAACGCACCAGCACTTCCATGTTGCCGGTGTCCGGTGCCGAGCAGTTGAATGGCTCTGGTCCGAGCAGCGAGCGGCCCATGATTTCCGCCAGCGGCGCGTATTCGAGGTTGGTCAGCCCGGCACCCAGTTCAGACTCAGGCAGAAACAAATTCCACAGGCCCTCGGCCTTGGCCTTGAGTTTGAGTTCTTCCATGATCGCGGTCGGCTGCCAGCGATCGCCCTCGGCGACCTGGCGCTCGAACACGGCTTCGGCGGGATAGACGTAGGTGTCCATGAACGCTGTTACGCGCTCACGCAGTTCCTGAACCTTGGGCGAATAAGCGAAATCCATGAGCGAGATACCTTCTTGGGGGAGGTTGTTTAGGTCATGTATCGATGCTAGAACAGCGTTGATAATTTACCTAGCCTATTCTCGGCGTGTATAAACATTCATCACCGATATATGATCGACTGATCGTCACGGTCAGCCCGCCCACACAATAAGAGAGCCGCGTAATGAATCTGAGCAAGGTCGATCTCAACCTTTTCATCGTCTTCGACGCGATCTACACCGAAGCCAACCTGACCCGTGCCGGGCAGATTGTGGGCATTACCCAGCCAGCGGTGTCGAACGCTCTGGCCCGGTTGCGCGAAACCTTCAACGACCCGCTGTTCGTGCGCACGGCCCAGGGCATGGTGCCCACGCCCATGGCGCAGAACATCATCGGCCCGGTGCGCAATGCGCTCTCGCTGCTGCGCGTGTCGGTGCAGGAAAGCCGCATTTTCAACCCGCAGCAAGCGGTCAAGACCTACCGCATCAGCATGACCGACCTCACCGAAGCGGTGATCCTGCCGCCGCTGTTCCAGCGCCTGCGCCGCCTGGCGCCGGCGGTGATCATCGAAAGCTTCCTGTCCAAGCGTCGCGAAACCACCAAGGAACTGGCGGCCGGTCGTCTCGACTTCGCGGTGGATGCGCCGCTCAACACCGACCCGCAGGTGCGTCACGTCAAATTGATGGAGGATCGCTATGTGTGCGCCATGCGCAAGGGACATCCGCTGGCGGGCAAGGAGAAACTCACGCTGGATGATTACCTGGGCCTGACCCACATCCATATTTCCAGTCGTCGCAGCGGCCTCGGCTATGTCGACCTGGCCCTGGGCAAGATGGGCATCCAGCGCAAGATCGCCCTGCGCTCCCAGCATTACCTGATGGCCTCGCAAGTGTTGCAGCAAACCGACATGGTCATGACCGTGCCGGAACGCTTCGCCCGCCGTAACGATTTGCACGCATTTTATCTGCCGGTCAACGACGTACCGCCGGTGGAAACCCACCTTTACTGGCACGAAAGCACTGACCAGGACCCGGCGAACCGCTGGATGCGCGAGCAGATGATCGAGTTGTGCCAGCAGGTGACGGCGCAGGAGAAAAAGCTCGAAAAAGTGTAGGACTTGATACCGAGGTGCCCCCATCGCGAGCAAGCTCGCTCCTACAGTAGGTATCCAGCGAACACAATACTTGTGTACGACATCAATCCCTGTGGGAGCGAGCTTGCTCGCGATGAGGCCAGTCAGAACAGCGAAAACCTCTGCCCCTTGACGTAAACGTCAACCTGCCATTAGCTTAGCGCCATGACCTTTTGCGAGCGCGCCCATGAGCAGCCAGACCTACAGCATTTCCGACCTCGCCCGCGAGCTCGACATCACCACCCGCGCCATTCGCTTTTATGAAGAGCAAGGCCTGCTCAGCCCCGAGCGCCGTGGCCAGGAACGCATTTACTCGCCCCGCGACAAGGTCAGCCTGAAGCTGATCCTGCGGGGCAAACGCATCGGTTTCTCCCTGGCTGAATGCCGCGAGCTGATCGAGCTTTACGACCCGTCCAGCGGTAACACCAAACAGTTGCACAGCATGCTGGCGAAAATCAGCGAGCGCCGTGAACAGCTTGAACAGCAAATGCTGGACATCGAACAGATGAAACTGGAGCTGGATACCGCCGAAGAGCGCTGCGTGCAGGCGCTGGAGCAGACGCTCAAAAGCCAGGAATCGGTTCAGTAAACTACGCAAATCATTTGTGGGAGCGGGCTTGCTCGCGAAGGCGTTGGGTCAGTCAACACAAGCATTGAATGAACAATTGCATTCGCGAGCAAGCCCGCTCCCACAGTAGATCACCACTCACCCATTGCTTCAGGTGAACCTTATGTCCCTCCCCACCCACGTACGCCTTGTCGAAGTCGGCCCACGCGACGGCCTGCAAAATGAAGCCCGGCCCATCAGTGTTACCGACAAGGTACAACTGGTCGATGCGCTGACCGCAGCCGGGCTCGGCTATATAGAAGTCGGCAGTTTCGTTTCGCCCAAGTGGGTGCCGCAGATGGCCGGCTCCGCCGAGGTCTTCGCGCAGATCCAGCGCAAACCGGGCGTGGTCTACGGCGCGCTCGCCCCCAACCTGCGCGGTTTCGAAGATGCCCTCGCCGCCGGGGTCAAGGAGGTGGCTGTATTCGCCGCGGCGTCCGAGGCGTTTTCCCAACGCAATATCAATTGCTCGATCAGCGAAAGCCTGGAGCGTTTCGGGCCGATCATGGACGCCGCCAGACAACATGGGGTGACGGTGCGCGGGTATGTGTCCTGCGTGCTGGGCTGCCCCTATGAAGGTAACGTCGCCCCCGAGCAGGTCGCCGTGGTCGCCCGCGAGTTGTATGCCATGGGCTGCTATGAGGTTTCGCTGGGGGACACCATCGGCACCGGCACCGCTGGCGCAACCCGCAAGATGTTTGAAGTGGTATCGAAGTATGTGCCCCGGGAGAAACTCGCAGGGCACTTCCACGACACCTACGGTCAGGCTGTGGCCAACATCTACGCCAGTCTGCTGGAAGGCATCTCGGTGTTCGACAGCTCCATCGCCGGTCTGGGCGGCTGCCCCTACGCCAAGGGCGCCAGCGGTAACGTCGCCACCGAAGACGTGGTTTACCTGCTCAACGGCCTGGGCATCGACACCGGAATTGACCTCGACGCCTTGATGCTCGCCGGCCAGCAGATTTGCACGGTATTGGGTCGCCCTACCGGTTCCCGCGTAGCCAGGGCCCGCAGCGCACAGTGAGTGCGCGGAGTGTGTCCGGGTGTTACCGCCGTGTCTGAAACGTGGGCCGAAGCGAGTAACACGGAAACAAATTGTAGGGCTTTGCCTGAGGCGCAAAACCCTACAAATTTGCAAACCATTGATTTTAAAGGATTTTAAAAAGTTGGCACGCCTCCTGCTATCTCTATCGCACAACAAGAATAAAAAAATTGCGGCAAACCTAATAAAAACAAGACGTAACGACTCTGACATAACAAAAACAACACGGCAGAGACGCAGCTAACAGATTTTTTTGGAGAAGATGTGCTTTTCAGGGTGCTTTTCGGAGTTACCCGCAACCGGACAGAGAATAATAAAACTACCTTCAGGTAGCTCCCGTACTGGTTGGATCGCTCAGCGAGAAAGTAGATCAGCGCTCAAAAAAATACGTTTGCTCTTGATCCCGGATGGGGATCGCCAAAAACAGCGGTAAAGGGCAACGGTTGCCAAAAACAACAACAGACCGACCCTCAATAATAAAAAAAGAGCACGCGCAACGAAAATTAAAGGGGAGCTTCGGCTCCCCTTTGTGCTGTCTGGCGTTTGAGATCTCCAAGAGAATCACAACCTTGTAGGAGCTGGCGCAGCCTGCGATCTTTTGATCTTGACCTTCGCCAACCCTAAAAGATCGCAGCCTTCGGCAGCTCCTACCGTATCGCTTTGAGCTCCTCGATACTGATCTCGCGCATCCTGAATTTCTGGATCTTGCCAGTCACCGTCATCGGAAACTCCTCGACGAACTTGAAGTAACGTGGCGTCTTGAAATGCGCGATGCGCTCCTTGCACCAGGTTTGCAGCTCTTGCTCGGTGGCGCTGTGGCCGGGGTGAAACTTGATCCAGGCGACGATCTCCTCGCCGTAGCGCGAGCATGGAATACCGATCACCTGCACGTCGGCAACGGCCGGGTGAGTGAAGAAAAACTCTTCCAGCTCCCGTGGGTAGATGTTCTCACCGCCACGGATGATCATGTCCTTGTTGCGCCCGGCAATGCACACATAACCCTCGTCGTTCATGCTCGCCAGGTCACCGGTGTGCATCCACCCGGCCTGATCGATGGCGTCCGCCGTGCCTTCGGGGTTGTTCCAATAGCCGAGCATCACGCTGTAACCACGGGTGCACAGCTCGCCGATGGTGCCGCGCGGTACCAGGTTGCCCGCTTCGTCGATGATCTTGCTTTCCAGTTGCGGCTGGGTGCGGCCGACGGTGGTCACGCGCAACTCCAGGTCGTCTGAAGGACCGGTCTGCAACGACACCGGACTGGTTTCCGTCATGCCGTAGGCAATCTGCACTTCGCTCATGTGCATTTCGCTGATGACCCGGCGCATCACCTCGATAGGACAGGTTGCGCCCGCCATGATCCCGGTGCGCAGGCTCGACAGGTCGAACTGGGCACGCTGAGGTTGATCGAGCATGGCGATGAACATGGTCGGCACGCCGTACAACGCGGTGGCTTTTTCTTCGGCGACGGTGCTGAGGGTCAGCAGCGGATCAAATGCGTCGTTCGGGTAAATCATCGTGCTGCCATGGGTGATGCAGCCGAGGTTGCCCATGACCATGCCGAAGCAGTGATACAGCGGTACCGGGATCACCAGGCGATCGGCCGCCGTCAGGCCCAGGCTTTCGCCGACCATGTAGCCGTTGTTGAGAATGTTGTAGTGACTGAGGGTCGCGCCCTTGGGGAAACCGGTGGTACCGGAGGTGTACTGGATATTCACCGGCTGATCGAAATGCAGGCTGTCCTGACGCTCATGCAGTTGCTCGACTGTCACGCTGCCCGCCAGATCGGCCAGTTGCGACCATGGCAGGAACCCTGACGGTGGCTGCGCATCCAGGCTGATGACGCCACGCAACTCCGGCAACCGCTCACTCTGCAACTTGCCAATGGATTGCTCGGCCAACTCCGGCACCAGGCCTTGCAGCATCGCGTGATAGTCCGAGGACTTGAAGGCCCCGGCACACACCAGCCATTGGCAGCCGGACTGCTTCAACACGTATTCGAGTTCGGAACTGCGATACGCGGGGTTGATGTTGACCAGGATCACGCCGATTTTCGCGGTGGCGATCTGCGTGATGCACCACTGCGCACAGTTCGGCGCCCAGATGCCGAGGCGGTCCCCGGCTTGCAGCCCCAGCGCCAGCAGAGCTCTGGCGTGCAGGTCCGCGGCCTCGGCCAATTGCCGCCAGGTGTAACGCAGCTGCTGATGGCGCACCACCAGCGCCTCCCCGTCCGGGTACTGCGCAACCGTGTTGTCGAACGCCTGGCCAATGGTCATCGCCAGCAAGGCTTTGTCCTGGGAACCACGGGTGTAACTGCGTTGCGGGCTTGCACTGGGTTGATCCATGACGACCCCTATTGTCTTTATTTATGGGCTACCGGCGGTCCCACAGGCGTGGTCCGCGTTCTATCTTGAACTGGCTCTACTCTCGCTCAAGTTTACGTTAACGTAAAGGGTGATTGACAGCCATTCGTCACAGGCTTACGTTAACGTAAAGGTGAGAACCCATTGACAGTCTCACCAACCGACAAAAAAGCCAAAAGGTGACCCATGAGCTATCCATCCCTGAACTTTGCCCTCGGTGAAACCATCGACATGCTGCGCGATCAGGTCCAGTCCTTCGTCGCCAAGGAGATCGCCCCGCGCGCCGCTCAGATCGACATCGACAACCTGTTCCCCGCCGACCTGTGGCGCAAATTCGGCGACATGGGCCTGCTGGGCATTACCGTGCCGGAAGAGTACGGCGGTGCCGGCCTGGGTTACCTGGCCCACGTGGTGGCGATGGAAGAAATCAGCCGTGGCTCGGCATCGGTGGCGTTGTCCTACGGCGCTCACTCCAACCTCTGCGTCAACCAGATCAACCGCAACGGCAACCACGAGCAGAAAGCCAAATACCTGCCCAAGCTGATCAGCGGCGAGCACATCGGCGCCCTGGCCATGAGCGAGCCGAATGCCGGTTCCGACGTGGTGTCGATGAAACTGCGCGCCGAAAAACGCGGCGACAAGTACGTGCTCAACGGCAGCAAGACCTGGATCACCAACGGTCCGGACGCCAACACCTACGTGATCTACGCCAAGACCGACCTGGAAAAGGGCCCCCACGGCATCACCGCCTTCATCGTCGAGCGCGACTGGAAAGGCTTCAGCCGCAGCAACAAATTCGACAAGCTCGGCATGCGTGGTTCGAACACCTGCGAGCTGTTCTTCGATGACGTCGAAGTGCCGGAAGAAAACATCCTCGGCGTACTCAACGGCGGTGTGAAGGTGCTGATGAGCGGCCTCGACTACGAGCGCGTCGTTCTGTCCGGTGGCCCGACCGGGATCATGCAGGCCTGCATGGACCTGATCGTGCCGTACATCCACGACCGCAAACAGTTCGGCCAAAGCATCGGCGAATTCCAGCTGATCCAGGGCAAAGTCGCCGACATGTACACCCAACTCAACGCCAGCCGCGCCTACCTGTACGCCGTGGCCCAGGCTTGCGAGCGCGGCGAAACCACGCGCAAGGACGCCGCTGGGGTGATCCTCTACAGCGCCGAACGCGCCACGCAAATGGCCCTCGACGCGATCCAGATTCTCGGTGGCAACGGCTACATCAATGAATTCCCGGCCGGTCGTCTGTTGCGTGACGCCAAGCTGTACGAAATCGGCGCGGGCACCAGTGAGATCCGTCGCATGCTGATCGGTCGCGAACTGTTCAACGAAACCCGCTAAACGGAGCTGTCCATGGCTACCCTGCATACCCAGCTCAACCCCCGTTCAGCGGAGTTCGCGACCAACAGCGCGGCGATGCTCAAGCAGGTCGACGCGTTGCACACCCTGCTCGCCCAAGTGGCGCAAGGTGGCGGCCCGAAGGCTCAGGAACGTCACACCTCGCGGGGCAAACTGCTGCCGCGCGAGCGCATCAATCGCTTGCTCGATCCGGGTTCGCCGTTTCTGGAGATCAGCCAACTGGCGGCGTACGAGGTGTATGGCGAAGACGTCCCCGCTGCTGGCGTGATTGCCGGGATCGGCCGTGTGGAAGGCGTCGAGTGCATGATCGTCGCCAATGACGCCACGGTGAAAGGTGGCTCGTATTACCCACTGACGGTGAAAAAACACCTGCGCGCCCAGACCATCGCCCAGCAGAACCGCCTGCCGTGCATCTATCTGGTGGATTCGGGCGGCGCCAACCTGCCGCGCCAGGATGAAGTGTTCCCGGACCGCGAGCACTTCGGGCGGATCTTCTTCAACCAGGCCAACATGAGCGCCATGGGCATTCCGCAGATTGCCGTGGTCATGGGCTCCTGCACCGCTGGCGGCGCCTATGTACCGGCGATGGCCGATGAAGCAATCATGGTCCGCGAACAGGCGACGATCTTCCTCGCCGGCCCGCCGCTGGTGAAAGCCGCGACCGGTGAGGTGGTCAGTGCCGAGGAACTCGGCGGGGCCGATGTGCACTGCAAGGTTTCCGGTGTGGCCGACCATTACGCCGAGAGCGATGAACACGCCCTGGCACTGGCCCGTCGCAGCATCGCCAACCTCAACTGGCGCAAGCAGGGCGAGGTTCAGCAGCGCACACCCATCGCCCCGCTCTACAGCAGCGACGAGTTGTACGGCGTGGTACCGGCCGATGCCAAGCAACCCTTTGACGTGCGTGAAGTGATTGCGCGGCTGGTGGATGGTTCGGTGTTCGACGAGTTCAAGGCGCTGTTCGGAACCACGCTGGTCTGCGGTTTTGCTTACCTGCACGGTTACCCGATCGCGATCCTCGCCAACAACGGCATCCTCTTCGCTGAAGCGGCGCAGAAAGGCGCGCACTTTATCGAACTGGCCTGCCAGCGCGGCATCCCGCTGCTGTTCCTGCAAAACATCACCGGTTTCATGGTCGGCCAGAAGTACGAAGCTGGCGGCATCGCCAAGCACGGCGCAAAACTGGTGACCGCCGTGGCCTGCGCCAAGGTGCCGAAGTTCACCGTGATCATCGGCGGCAGCTTCGGCGCCGGTAACTACGGCATGTGCGGTCGCGCCTACGATCCGCGCTTCTTGTGGATGTGGCCGAATGCGCGCATCGGCGTGATGGGTGCCGAACAGGCGGCCGGCGTGCTGGTGCAGGTCAAACGCGAACAGGCCGAACGCGGTGGCCATGGTTTCAGCGCCGAGCAGGAAGCCGAGATCAAGCAACCGATCCTCGACCAGTACGAAGAACAGGGTCACCCCTACTATTCCAGCGCGCGCCTGTGGGACGACGGTGTCATCGACCCGGCCCAGACCCGCGACGTACTGGCCCTGGCCTTGTCCGCGTCGTTGAACGCGCCAATCGAACCGAGCCGCTTCGGCGTGTTCCGGATGTGATCGGGAGAAGAACATGAGCGACTTCAACACCCTCGAACTGCTGACCGACCCCCGTGGTTTTGCCACGCTGTGGCTCAGCCGTGAAGAAAAGAACAACGCCTTCAACGCCGAAATGATCCGCGAACTGATCCTCGCCCTCGACAAAGTCGCGAGCGATGCCAGCCTGCGGTTTCTGATCGTGCGCGGTCGCGGCAAGCATTTCAGCGCCGGCGCCGACCTTGCCTGGATGCAGCAATCGGCCGAGCTCGATTACGCCACCAACCTCGATGACGCCCGGGAACTGGCGGAGTTGATGTACAACCTGGCCAAACTGAAAGTCCCGACCCTGGCGGTGGTACAAGGCGCAGCCTTTGGCGGCGCGCTGGGCCTGATCAGTTGCTGCGACATGGCCATCGGCGCCGATGACGCACAGTTCTGCCTCTCGGAAGTGCGCATCGGCCTGGCGCCGGCAGTCATCAGCCCGTTCGTGGTGCAAGCCATCGGCGAGCGCGCGACCCGTCGTTATGCCTTGACCGCCGAGCGCTTCGGCGGGCAACGGGCACGGGAAATCGGTTTGTTGTCGGAGAGTTATGCAAGTGCCGAGCTGGAACAGAAAATCGAGCAGTGGATCGACAATCTGCTGCTCAACAGTCCGGCCGCGATGCGCGCCAGCAAGGACCTGTTGCGCGAAGTCGGCGACGGCTCACTGACCCCGGCATTGCGCCGCTACACCGAAAACGCCATCGCCCGCATCCGCGTCAGCCCCGAAGGCCAGGAAGGCCTGCGCGCCTTCCTGCAAAAACGTCCGCCGAGCTGGCAAGCCGAAACCACCAAGGAGCCCCGTTGATGAGCGCACCTGTCCTCACCACCCTGCTGGTGGCCAACCGTGGCGAAATCGCTTGCCGGGTGATGCGTACCGCCAAGGCCCTGGGCCTGACCACCGTGGCCGTGCACAGCGCCACCGACCGTGACGCCCGGCACAGCCGCGAAGCCGACATTCGGGTCGACCTCGGTGGCAGCAAGGCCGCCGACAGCTATCTGCAGATCGACAAACTGATCGCCGCCGCCAAGGCCAGCGGGGCCCAGGCGATTCACCCCGGCTACGGTTTTCTGTCGGAGAATGCCGGGTTCGCCCGTGCCATTGAAAACGCCGGCCTGATTTTCCTCGGCCCGCCCGCCTCGGCCATCGACGCCATGGGCAGCAAGTCCGCCGCCAAAGCCCTGATGGAAACCGCCGGTGTGCCGTTGGTGCCGGGTTATCACGGCGAAGCCCAGGACCTCGAGACCTTCCGCAGTGCCTGCGAGCGCATCGGCTACCCGGTGCTGCTCAAGGCCACCGCCGGTGGTGGCGGCAAAGGCATGAAAGTGGTCGAGGACGTCAGCCAACTGGCCGAAGCCCTGGCCTCGGCCCAGCGTGAGGCGCAATCGTCGTTCGGCGACTCGCGGATGCTGGTGGAGAAATACCTGCTCAAGCCACGTCACGTGGAAATCCAGGTGTTCGCCGACCAACACGGCAACTGCCTGTACCTCAACGAACGCGACTGCTCAATTCAGCGCCGCCACCAGAAAGTCGTCGAAGAAGCCCCGGCGCCTGGCCTGAGCCCGGAGTTACGTCGGGCCATGGGTGAAGCCGCCGTGCGTTCGGCGCAGGCCATTGGTTATGTCGGTGCCGGCACCGTAGAGTTTTTGCTGGATGCGCGCGGCGAGTTCTTCTTCATGGAGATGAACACCCGCCTGCAAGTGGAACACCCGGTCACCGAAGCCATCACCGGTCTCGACTTGGTGGCCTGGCAGATTCGCATGGCACGCGGCGAAGCATTGCCGATGACTCAGGACCAGGTACCGCTGGTGGGCCACGCGATCGAAGTGCGGCTGTATGCCGAAGACCCGGGCAATGATTTCCTGCCGGCGACCGGTCGCCTGGAGCTGTATCGCGAATCCGCCCAGGGGCCGGGACGTCGGGTGGACAGCGGCGTTGAAGAAGGCGACGAGATCTCGCCGTTCTACGACCCGATGCTCGGCAAGTTGATTGCCTGGGGCGAAGATCGTGAACAGGCGCGCTTGCGCCTGCTGAGCATGCTCGACGAATTCGCCATCGGCGGACTGAAGACCAACATCAGTTTCCTGCGGCGCATCATCGGCCACCCGGCATTTGCCGCTGCCGAACTGGATACCGGCTTCATTCCGCGCTATCAGGAACAGTTGCTGCCGGCCCCTGCGGAACTCAGCGATGATTTCTGGCAAGCCGCCGCCCAGGCGTTTGCCCAGAGCCAGCCGCCTGCCACCCGCGCCGATGACCCGAGTTCGCCATGGGCGGCGGGTAACGGGCTGCGTGCTGGCTTGCCGAGAGAAATCACCCTTCACCTGAGCTGTGAAGGCCAGGACCGGGCGCTGACCCTGGGCGACATCAATGCCCAAAGCGCTCTGCTCAAGGGCGAGCATCTGCTGACCGAGCAGGCGGGTGTGCGTCGTCAACACCGCGCAATACGCCGTGGCGAACATGTGTATTTGCAGTGGGATGGCGAGTTGCATCGCATCGAAACTTACGACCCGATCAGCGCTGTCGAGGCCAGCCACAGCCATCAGGGCGGGCTGACCGCACCGATGAACGGCAGCATCGTCCGGGTGCTGGTGGAGGCCGGGCAATCGGTCGAAGCCGGGGCGCAACTGGTGGTACTGGAAGCCATGAAGATGGAGCACAGTATCCGCGCGCCCCACGCCGGGGTGATCAAGGCGTTGTATTGCCAGGAAGGCGAGATGGTCAGCGAAGGCAGTGCGCTGGTCGAACTGGAAGAAGCGTGAAATGAAGATCGGTCCTACGCGTCGCGAGGACCGATCTGATCAGAACCTGGCTGTTGCCTGAACCACTACGCCGATGATTCGACATTCTTCGGCGTACAAGGCTTTCGGATACGTCGGATTGAGCGGGACCAGATAACGCTGCCCGCCCTCTTCGATGAGCTTGCGGAACGTGGCTTCGGCGCTGCCCGGCCACTGGGCAATGACCAGTTTTCCAGGCTCGGCGTCCACCGCCGGGTCCACCAGAATCAGCATGCCTTCCGGGATGCTGATGCCATTGGGTGCGGTCATCGCATCGCCTGCCACTCTCAACCAGAATGCCGGCCCCCGGGCGTGGTAATCGGACAGTTCAAAGTGTCCTTTTCCGTACGCCGGGACCTCGCCGTCGCGCACTACGGCAGGTTCTCGCCAGTCACTGACTGGGTAGCGAAAGTACGGGTTGTACTTCTGTGTCAGGGGAATTTCGTCGTCCGTTGACGCCTGCGGCTCCCGGATCACCAGCGCCACCTCGAGAAACTCAAGGCCCAGCGCCCGCAGCACACGGTTCATGTCGTCGATGCCGGGTTCACGACGTTTATTGAGCCAGTGGCCGATACCGCCCTGGGACATCCCGAGGCGCTCGGCGAGTATCTCTTGAGTGATTTTGAGTTCACTCATTTTGGCCTTGACCAATTCAATCCATTTATCCATGTGCGGCACGATACGTGGGCGACTCCAGCCATCAAAACACAAAATGTAGTATTTAAATTGTCGTCACAAATACAGTTCGTATTAGGATCGATCCACGGATCTGAATCTAACACGGAGCTTGCCATCGCCATGAACCAACCCACCAATGACCGCCCGGACATGCAAATCGACAATACCTTCACCTCGCCCCTGGACTCTGCGGCGGCACAACGCGCGCTGGACTATTACTTGAAACCAGCTATTTCGGAGGAAGTGACCGAGCCGCGCTTTTTTGATGTGAATCGCAATATCAGCGGCGAAGAGGCGCTGGTCCATGCCCTGGACCTGTTGCGCTGTGCTGCCGCCACCGCGTACGAGTCCGCCAGTCACCTGCAAGGCGCAAGCCGCGACCTGGCGTTTTCGACGGTGCACATGATCGACATGGCCAAGGCGATGGTCGATCGATCGCTGGAGAAGTATGAAAACGGTTGAGGCGAGAAGGCGAATCGAGAGGACAGGAAAGAATTTTCCTGTCGCGCAGGTGAAAACGCTTGACCTGTAAACGAGAATGATTATTATTTCATCAACTGATCGCGAGATCAGTCGATGGACCAGGTGACCTTAGGTCGGTCTCCTGGACTATCTCCTCATCAGGCTAATCACGGTTTTTGACCCGGCTTTTTGCCGGGTCTTTTTTTTGCCAGTTTTTCCTGGCTTTGGCTTCAGGCTAATGAAGTCTTTGGGTACCGCAAATTCGATGGCGCGGATGATATCAAAAGAATTCCAGTTGGCAAGAGAAGCCCGGCATCATTGGTTCAAACCAGCGACAGATAGCACTTGAGAATCAGTCGCACAGTCTCTAAGCTGCGGCGGCGTCAAGGAGGACGCCCCCACCCTCACACCCCGCAATTCCCCTCGGTTTCACCCCACTCTTGCGTGTAAAGTAGCCACCATAAAAATCATATTCAGGACCCGATTATGGCCGTGGCTAAATCCTCTTTCGACATCAGTGCCAACTTCGACAGCGGCAACATCCAGGTGATCGACGTCAGCGATCCACTCAGGCCCCTGCTGGCGATCCGCCCCGATACCAAAAGCAACCATTTCCAATGGTTCCACTTCAAGGCCAGCGGCCTGCATGTCGGCCAGGAGCACTGGTTTCGCCTGAACAATGCCAGCCAATCCTCCTATAACAAGGCCTGGACCGGCTATCAGGCGGTGGCGTCCTACGATCACGTCAACTGGTTCCGCATACCCACCATCTTCGAAGGCGACTGCCTGCGCTTCAGCCTCGAAGCCGAGCAGACCCATGCCTGGTTCGCCTACTTCGAACCCTACAGCCGTGGTCGCCACGACTGGCTGATCGAGCAGGCGCTGACCAAGGCCGGTACCGAACTGCTGGCCACCGGCAAGAGTGTCGAAGGTCGCGACATCCAGTTACTGCGCAAAGGCACCGGCGCCGAAGGCCAGCGCAAAGTGTGGATCATCGCCCAGCAACATCCGGGCGAACACATGGCCGAGTGGTTCATGGAAGGCGTGATCGAACGCCTGGAAAAGCACGACGACCCGGTGCTGAACAAGCTGCTGGCCAGCGCCGACCTGTACCTGGTGCCAAACATGAACCCGGATGGTGCTTTCCACGGTCACCTGCGCACCAACGCCATGGGCCAGGACCTGAACCGCGCCTGGCAGAACGCCAGCCAGGAAATCAGCCCGGAAGTCTTTTTCGTACAGCAGCAGATGGAAAAGTATGGCGTCGATATGTTCCTCGACGTGCACGGTGACGAGGAAATCCCTCACGTGTTCACCGCCGCTTGCGAAGGCAATCCGGGTTACACGTCGCGGATCGAAAAGCTCGAAGAACATTTCCGCAGCCATTTGAAGCACACCACCAAAGACTTCCAGACCAGGCACGGCTACATCCGCGACGAACCGGGCCAGGCCAACATGACACTGGCCTGCAACAGTGTGGGGCAGAAGTACGACTGCCTGTCATTGACCCTGGAAATGCCGTTCAAGGACCACGACGATCATCCGAATCCGTTGACGGGTTGGTCGGGCAAGCGGTCGAAGCAGTTGGGCAAGGATGTACTCACCACCATTGCGGATATGGTCGATACCCTGCGCTGATCACCCTTCAAGATCAAAAGATCGCCGCCTGCCGCAGGCTGCGATCTTTTTCTCCATTGTAACTAGCCGCGATCCTTGCCCCGCAACATGCTGTCCAGCACATCATCCCGACGCACCCAGCCGTGAAACAACGCGGCCGCCAAATGCAGCAACACCGTCAGAAACAGCAGGTACGCCAGATACCCATGGGCCTTGCGCAGAAACGCAAACACTTGCGCATTGGCCGGCACAATCGATGGCAACTGCAGCGAGCTGCTGAGCATCACCGGTTCGCCGGAGGCCGAAATCATCGCCCAGCCCAGCAGCGGCAAGACCAGCATCAAGGCGTACAGCAACACATGCGAGGCCTTGGCCGCCAGCGCTTGCCAACCTGGCAGATCCGCCGGCAGCGGTGGTTGCGTGGTGGAGAAACGCACCACCAGCCGCACGATCACCAGCAGCAAGATCGCGACGCCCAAGGGTTTGTGCAGATGAATCAGCCATTCATGCCGCTCGGACACCGAGGCGACCATACCGGCGCCGATAAACAGCATGGCGATGATCATCAGCGCCATCAGCCAGTGCAGCAGGCGCGCCAAGGGTGCGAAGTGGTTCGGTTGAGTGCTCATTGCTGGGCCTCCTGTTTGGCGGCGGGCAACTGACTGACTTCGCTGGTGCGACGCAGGTAGGAATTGGCGTAACCGGCTGAGCGAGCGGCGAGCAATGGGTCGTCGGACCCTTCGATGCCGACGGGTAAAACCAGCGGGTCGTAGTTGATGTCACGGCATTCGCCATTGAGCTGCGGCTGGGTTTTTTCCAGCACCAGCGTGCCCGCGTTCAGCACCTTGCGCCCTTCAGGCCAGGCTTTGCTGGCGTCGTTCACCGGATCGCCAGGATTGGCCAGGATGATGTTCAACTGCCAACGCAACGGTCCTGCGGCTATGCGCTGAACCAGGTCTTTCTCCAGAAAGTCGCTCCCCTGCGGCGCCGTAGCCCCCGGCGCATCTTGAGCCACCGGCACCATGCTCCAGCGCACGGCCTGGCGCTGGCCGGTGGCGCTCACCAGATAAAACGCGTTGACGCTGTTATAGGTCTCGGTGACGTAACTGGCTGACGGCTTGGCGGTCTTGATCCAGGCCAGGAACGGTGCGGCTTCCGGATGCGCACCGAAAAACGCCGGAACCGCGGTGGGGTTCGGCTTGCCGGTGGCCGGGTCTGGCGACTGCGCCTGCTGCAATTGATAGAACGCCTCGGGCGTGCCCACCGGGAACACCGGCATGCTGTTCATTCCTGTGCGCCACTGCTGGCCGTTGGCCTGGGTGAAGCGCAAGGCCATGCTGCGGATCGGCACGGCACTGTCCGGCGCATAGGGGTTACCGGCCGGCAAGGCGAAACGCCCGACCACCGGCGTCCGCGCTTCGTTGAACACCTGAGCGGTGGAATAGCTGCGTGCCTCACCGCTGCTCTCGAAATGCCCGATCACGCACACGCCTTTGGAATGGTTGCGACGGAAACCCGGATGCACGCCGTTGTTGGTTTCCAGCACGTTGATCAGTTTCTTCGGGGTCAGGCGTTGTGGGTCGAAGGTGCCGTTGACGTAGGCAAACGCCCCTGCCACGACGGCAACGACCACGGCAATGCCGGCCAGACGCAACGTCAGGCTCGCCGCACTCAAGGGAGGCCGGGTTGGCGGTGATGATCGATCTACCATGAAAGACTCCAGGGCCATCGGCCACAAATGAGAAGAATCAAGCAGACGAGCCGCACACAGGTTTATTCCCACATGCGGTTTTTATTTTTTCTGACGTGGAATAACCTCGAATGCCGGGCGTCTTCCTGGTCCACAGTCCAGCGTAGTGACTCGCCAGAACTTCATGAACGATATCGACGAACAACTCAGGGAAATCATTCCCGGAATGCGGCGGTTTGCCGTGTCGTTGACGCGCAATACCAGCAGCGCTGACGACCTGGTGCAGGCGAGCCTGGAGCGGGCGCTGTCGAGTTGGGCCGGCAAACGCGCCGAGGGCGACTTGCGCGCCTGGCTGTTCTCGATTCTCTATCGGCAGTTTCTCGACGCGCACCGCCGCTCCCGGCGCTATGCGCGCATGCTCGAATTCTTCACCGGGCGTGACGATGCCCAGCCCTCGGTGGAGCGCACCGTGATTGCACAATCGACCCTCAACGCCTTCGACCGACTGCCCACCGAGCAACGCGCGCTGCTGCTCTGGGTGTCGGTGGAAGGCTTGAGCTACAAAGAGGTCGCCGAGATTCTCGACGTTCCCACCGGCACCGTGATGTCCCGCCTGTCCCGGGCTCGCCAGGCCCTGCGCCAACTCAGCGAAGGCGAAATCAATCGCCCTTCCCTGCGGAGACTCAAATGATCAGCATGCCCCCCAGTGAGCGAGACTTGCACGCCTACGTCGACCACCAACTGAGCGACGCCGACCGACGCCTGGTGGAGACTTTTCTGGCCACTAACCCGCAGGTGGCCGCGCAAGTGCGTGCCTGGCAGCAGGATGCCCAGACACTGCGCGCAGCCCTGGGTGGTGCCTTGCAACAACCCTCGAACCCGGACCTGGATCCGGCCGTGATTCGCCAGCACCTCAAAAGCCAATCCCGTCGACACCTGGCCAGTGCGGCAGTGTTACTCATCGCCGTCAGCGTCGGCGGATTCAGCGGTTGGCAAGCGCGGGAGATGACACTCGCGAATCCCCAGCTGCCAATGACCGATGCCCTGCAGGCGTATCGCCTGATCGCCCAGCAAGGCATGCTGCCGGCCGATTACAAAGTCGCTGACGACGGCGATATGCAAGGCTGGCTCGACCGTTACTTCACCCGGGCCAATCGCCTGCCCGACCTTTCCGATGCCGGATTCAAACCGGTCAGCGGGCGTTTGCTGAGTACCGAGCAAGGCCCGGCGGCGATGGTGGTCTACGAGGATCAGGGCGGGCAGAAAATCAGCTTCTATGTGCGCCCGCCAGGGCCGAAAAACTTCCTGCTGCCCAGGGGCAGTCGCAGTGATGGCGAGTTGCAGGCCGAGTACTGGTCGGGAAGTGGCTACAACTATGCGATGGTCAGCCCGGCGGATACAGCGGCGGCGCGGATGCTCAAACAGACCACTCAGTTCTGATCCCACAGGGTTTGCGGTGTTCCTTTAGAACCCCGTGACGGTGGCCCGGATATGCCGACACTGCTGGAAGCGGGTTCCCTGCTCTGGTTACACTATGGCGCCGCAACACAAAGAGCCTGCCCGCACACCAGAGGTGATATTCCAGTGGCCGTTCGACCGCCCAACCGTTCGCCAATCAAATCGCGCTGGCAAACGTTGCGTCGCCTTCTTGGCAAGGTACCGGCTGCCGGCAGCGCCGTGGCAGGCCAAGTCATCCACGACTACTTTCGCCACCAGGCCCATGCCCAGGGCTACACCCTCAGTCACAGCCAACAGCGGGTGATCGACTGCATGGCCCGACATGCCTGCATGCTGATGGGCACAGCGGCCAAACCCCTTCCCGGCCTTTACCTGCATGGTGCCGTGGGGCGCGGCAAAAGCTGGCTGCTCGACGGGTTTTTCCGGGCCATACCCCTCGCGCAGAAACAACGCCTGCACTTCCATCAGTTTTTCGCCCAACTGCACCAGGGCATGTTCAAGCACCGCGAACAGGCCGACGCCCTGGCGATCACCCTCGATGAACTGCTCAGCGATTGCCGGGTGCTGTGTTTCGACGAGTTCCATGTGCACGACATCGGCGATGCGATGCTCATCACCCGGTTGTTCAAGGCACTGTTCCAGCGCGGCATCCTGTTGCTGGTCACCTCCAATTACCCGCCCGAAGGCCTGCTGCCCAATCCGCTGTACCACGCACGCTTCAAACCGGTGATCGACCTGATCCATGCGCGCATGCAGGTGATGGAAGTCGGCGGGCCTCATGACTACCGCAGTCAGGCCCGACCCCATGCGCATCAGTTGTTCACTCAAGGTCACTACATCTGGCCGGCGAGCGTGGCGCAACGACAATCGCTGAACCTGCCCAGGCGCAATGCCACGCCTGTTTCGTTGCCGGTGGGCACCCGGCATTTGCGAGCGCATTTGTGCGAAGGGCGCGGCATCGGTTTCACCTTCACCGAGTTGTGCGATCAGCCCACGGCGGTGATGGATTATCTGGAGCTGTGCCGCCAGTTCGACCGCTGGATCATCGATGAACTGCCACTGCTGGGCGATTGCACGATTGCCGCCCAGCAGCGTTTTATCAATCTCATCGACGTGCTGTACGACCAGGACAAGCACCTGACGTTGCTCGGGCAGCACTCATTGCACGAAAGCCTGGGTGGCGATGCCATTGATCTGGCGCGCACGCGCAGCCGATTGGGGCAACTGGTCGAAGTCAGCGAACCGGTCTGATCGATAGCTTTTTGCTGTATTGAAGGGCCTCTTCGCGAGCCTGCTCGCGAAGGCGGCCTGACAGTCGCCACATCTTTCCCGCTATCATGTCGCCCATTTCCAGGGCCCCCGCGCCCTCCCCTTGGTTAATGGCGAATCTGTTCATGCACACCCTTGCTCAATTGCGCGCCGGCGAGTTGTCGGGCATCACGCGGCTGGATCTGGCCGAAGGCCTGACCGAGTTTCCCCGGGAGATCTTCGATCTGGCGGATTCGCTGGAAGTGCTCAACCTCAGCGGCAATGCTCTGAGCGCGCTACCAGAGGATTTGCATCGCCTGACCCGTTTGCGCGTGCTGTTCTGCTCCGACAACCGTTTCACCGAGTTGCCGGCCTGTGTTGGCCAATGCACCGCACTGACGATGATCGGCTTCAAGGCCAACCGTATTGCCCACGTGCCCGCAGCGGCACTCCCACCGCTGCTGCGCTGGCTGATCCTGACCGATAATTGCATCGAGACGCTGCCGAGCGAGTTGGGAGAGCGGCCATACCTGCAAAAACTCATGCTTGCCGGTAACCGCCTGCAGGCGTTGCCGGAGTCGATGGGCAATTGTCATCGGCTGGAGCTGATCCGCATCGCCGCCAACCAGCTCACCGACTTGCCACAATGGCTACTGACGCTGCCGAGCCTGACCTGGCTGGCCTACGCCGGTAATCCGCTGGAAACCGAAGCCGATGCCGCCGCCCTCGACGCCACACCGCGCATTGACTGGTCGGCATTGCACCTGGAGAAAAAACTCGGCGAAGGGGCGTCCGGGGTGATTCATCAGGCCGTCTGGCAACCGGCCGACCAACCGGCCGCGCCAGTTGCGGTGAAGCTCTACAAAGGCGAAATGACCAGCGATGGCTCACCGCTGCACGAGATGAACGCCTGCATCACCGCCGGGCTGCACCCGAACCTGATTCGCGTCGAAGGGCTGATTGTCGATCACCCACAGCAAACCGCCGGACTGGTCATGCAGTTGATCCCGCCGAGTTTTCGCAACCTCGCCAGCCTGCCGAGCCTGGCGTCATGCAGCCGCGACATCTACCCAGACGATTTGCGTTTCAGTGCCGTGGTGGCGCTACGCATTGCCTCGGGCATTGCCTCGGTGGCAGAGCACTTGCACGGCCATGGCATCACCCACGGCGATCTCTACGGACACAATATTCTGTGGAATGAACAGGGTGACTGCTTGCTGGGGGATTTTGGCGCGGCGTCGTTCCACGGGATTTCCGACAGCCTGGAAAGCCGTGCCTTGCAACGGATTGAGGTGCGGGCGTTCGGGGTGTTGTTGGGGGAATTGCTGGAGCGAGTTGATTCGGGTTTGAGCGCTGAACAGCGTGGGGTGCTGGAGGATCTGGAGCGGCGTTGCTGTCAGCCGCAGGTGCTGGCGCGGCCGGGGTTTGGCGAAGTCGTGCGGCAATTGGAGAGTCTGTGACCGCTGCGCGGTCAATCGCGAGCAGGCTCGCTCCCACAAGGGTAGCGCTAAACCTGTGGGAGCGAGCTTGCTCGCGATGACGGCCTGCCAGACAACAGAGCCGTCATTGACACAAAGACTTAACCCGCCAAGCCGACAAACATGTCCTGCACGTCGTCATGGTTATCGAGGCCTTCGAGGAACGCTTCGACTTCCGCCATCTGCTCATCGCTCAGGCCGCTGACCGGGTTTTTCGGCTGGTAGCCCAGCTTGGCCGACAGCACGGTGAAGCCTTGTTCCGGCAGGGCTTTCTGTACCGCGTCGAGGTCGGTCGGCTCGGTCAGGAACAGGGTTGCACCTTCTTCACCCGGCTCGAAATCCTGTGCACCGGCTTCGATGGCGGCCATTTCCGGATCGGCGTCCGGGGTGTCCGGCGACGCTTCGATCATGCCGACATGGTTGAAGTCCCAGGCCACCGAACCGGAAGCCCCCAACTGGCCCTTGCGGAACGCTACGCGGATCTCGGCGACGGTGCGGTTGATGTTGTCGGTCACGCACTCAACGATCAACGGTACCTGATGCGGGGCGAAACCTTCATAGGTCACGCGATGGTATTGCACGGTTTCGCCCAGCAGGCCCGCGCCCTTCTTGATGGCGCGATCCAGTGTTTCCTTGGGCATCGAAGCTTTCTTGGCCTGTTCAACCACCAGGCGCAAGTGCGCGTTGGTAGCAATATCAGCGCCGTTGCGCGCAGCAATGGTGATTTCCTTCACCAGTTTGCCGAAGATCTTGCCCTTGGCATTGGCTGCCGCTTCTTTGTGTTTAACCTTCCACTGTGCGCCCATTTCTCACTCTCTTATCTGTGGCATCTGTGGCGCCGAGACATCTATTGGCCGACGCTTTGCGCAAGTTTATACGGCCTAAAGTTGGCAATCGACCAAAAAATCCCGACTTGCATCGACATCTTCACCAGCGGTTGTAGGGCGATTCGGAAATGTCGCTTTAGCGTGCCCGCAATGCTCTGGGGTTTCGTACGCTTTGCACCCTACTCCACGGCGGTAGCGCGTTCGATGCACAACGACAAGGAAAGTCCCACCACCCTGACGCTTCTCGACGACGACCTGGGCTTCCAGGTGGTCCGGTTCAGTGGTCATGAAGCTCTCAACCAGACCTATCGATTCGACATCGAGGTGATCGGGCTGGCACCGGCCCTGAGCCTTGAGCGATTGCTGCACCAACCGGCGCTGCTCGAATTTGGCCACGATCAAGGCATTCATGGCGTGCTGCACAGCGCCAGTTGTGAACATCGAAGCGGACACCGGGTCGCTTACAAGCTGGTGCTGGTACCCCGTGTCCTGGCGCTGGATCAGCAACGATGCCGACGTATTTTCCAGCGCGCCAGCGTGCCCATGATCCTGCGCCAGTTGCTGGAGGAAAATGGGTTGCCCGCCAGCAGCTATCGCTTTGAACTGGCAACCGGGCACTATCCCTTGCGACCTTTTTGCATTCAGTACGAAGAAACCGACCTGGCGTTGCTGCAACGGCTGTGCGAGGAGGAAGGCATCCACTATCACTTCGAGCATCAACGCGACGGCCATGTGCTGGTGCTGGCCGATGACAGCCTGAGTTTTCCCCAGGCCCCGCTGCTCATGTCGATGAGCAGCGACGCCCCAGGCGAACACCAGGAACCGGTGATCAGCGAACTGTTCCAGCGCCATGACGCCCCGCTCTCGCCTGTGCGCCCAGGCACCAGGAATCCGGGTGCAGCGGACATCAGCGAAGGCGCGGCCAATCACTCGTTCGCCACGGCGAGGCACTGTCCCGCTGGCGAACAACAACATCGCGACCAGCTCAGCCGTCGACAACTGGAACGCCTGCGCTGCCGACACCTGCAGATCCACGGGCAAAGTAACCAGGGGGCATTGCGCAGTGGCGGGATCCTGCAGGTGGCAGAGCACCCGCTGGCGAATTTCAATGATCAATGGCTGGTTACCGAAATCCGCCATCAGGGCCGTCATTCATCCATTCTGCTCGATGACACACCGGGCATGGCCCCGGGATACCGCAATCAATTCAGCGCCATCCCCTGGTCGACGGTGTTCAGGCCCGAACTCAAACAACCCAGGCCGAGTATCCCCGGGTATCAGCCCGGCCAAGTGTGTGGCCCGATCGGGCAACCGGCGACAGTGGACGAAGATGGCCGGGTTCAGGTGAACCTCTGGCCCGCCACACCATCAGCCACAGAGGGGGCCGACGGCCTGTGGCTACCGCTGGCGCTGACCACCGCCGAGGACTGGATCGATCCGGCCCGCCTGCCCGTGGCTGGCAGCGACGTGCTGGTGGTTTTCCTCGACAGTGACCCGGATCGCCCGGTGCTATGTACGGCCATGGGTCCTCGGCCACAACCTCACCGCCCTCGCCCGCGTGAACCCCGTGGCGATACCCGCCTGCTGTTCGACTGGCTGCTCACCCGCTCGGAGCTTGCGCCCTGATGCTCAGCCCTTGTCAGCCTTGCCGGCCGCCGCAGCGAACTTCGCCAGGCGCACGTCCAGATGCCGTGGCCGATGCCCGTGATCCTCCGCGCGCTCCTTGCGGCGGATGGCGTTGCGCACCATCAGCGAGCCGATATAGCGAATCGGCTCCGGCGGAAAAAACCCCAGCGGTCCGTTGACCAACGGCGAACGGGTCCAGGGGTTGTCCAGGCCCTGGACCATCGACGCCAGGATCTGTCCGCCCATGTGGCACGGCCCGACGCCGCTGCCGGAGTAACCAAAACCGTAGAACACGTTGCCGCTGGCACTCATCTGCCCGAAAAACGGCAGCCCGGTCACCGAACGATCCGACGGACCGTTCCACGTTGCTTCGACCTTGACGTCGGCAAACGCCGGGAAAAAATCCGCCAGGCTGCTCTGCAACAATCCGGCGTAAGGCGATGGTTGGTCGAACACCGGCAGCATGCGCCCGCCATAGGCGAAGGTGTTGCCGCCCTTGCCAAGCATGATCCGGCCGTCCGGGGTGTTGTGGTAGTAGTGCACGAAAATCCGCGAATCGAGCACCGTGACGCCGCTGGTCAGACCGATTTCGTCGAGCAAATCCGGCCGCGGCTCGGTGATCAGCATGTCGCTGGAAACGATCGCCACGCTGCGTTCGAACTGCGGGAACGCCCGGGCCATCCAGGCGTTCATCGCCAGCACCACGCGGTCGGCGCGAATGGTGCCGCTGGGGGTTTGAATGCCCGCTGGCCGACCCTCCTCCAGTCCGGTCATCGCGGTATTCTCATGAATCTTCACCCCCAACTGCAGGGCTACCCGGCGCAAGCCACGCACCAGTTTGCCCGGTTGCACACTGGCCGCGGCCGGGGAAAACCAGCCCTCCAGGTGCTTGCTGGAACCGGCCATGCGCTGCACATCGGCCACCGGCCGCTGGGTGAATGAGTTGATGCCGTTGCGCTCCAGCGCCGCGATTACCGCGTCGGTCGAGCCGACCTGAGCGCGATTGGTCGCGGTATAGAGGGTGCCATCGAGATGGTAATCGGCATCCACCCCATACTGTTCGCAGAAGGCGCCAATGGCATGGATGCTGCTTTCGGACTCCTTGACCAGACGCACGGCCTCTTCGACGCCGAACAAACGCTCAAGGGTGAAATACTTGGCCGACCACGACAATGCACAACCGCCATTGCGTCCACTGGCTCCGGCACCGCAGATGTCCGCTTCGATCAGCAACACGTCCAGCTCGGGGTTCTGCTCCTTGAGCATGATCGCGCTCCACAACCCGGTGTAACCACCGCCGACGATACAGACGTCGGCGCGGGTGTCGCCTTCCAGTGGCGGACAGGTTTCGGATGTATCAGCCTTCAAGGCCTGGTCCAGCCAAAAGGGTCTCATGGGGTCAATCTCCGATCAGTGGCCCACACGCCAGCCTGCCGCAGGTGCAGCAGGCGACGAGGGACAGGATTCAGGTACGCAGGGGTTTGATGGTCATCGCTTGATTGGGCACATAGGCGAAGTGTGTACCCAGGCCACCGGGGCGGCTGTTCCAGTGCGGGATCAACACCATCGCGGAGAACATGGCGCAGCCGGCGAAGACGATGAACACGGTAACGGTGTCGAAGTAGCCCGGCAGCAGCCCGCCGAGGATCGCCCCGACCGAGCCGCAGCCGTTGACGAAACCGGCTGCCGTGGCGCCGGCCTTGGCCGTGCCGAAATCGATGGCGGCCGAGCCGCTGATCATCGAGTCCGGCCCATAGAGGGTCAGACCCATGACGAAAAGCAGCGCCACCACCAGCAGCACGCTGCCGGTATGCAGGGCGCCCATGAAAAATGCCAGGGACACCGTCAACGCCAACAGACTGATCACGCAGGCCGGCATGCGCCGGGCGCCGAACAGTTTGTCGGAGGCCAGGCCAATCAGGATCGGCCCGAGCAACCCGGCCAGCTCAAACGCGGTCGGGATGATCGCCGCGCCGACCTTGCCCACCGAAGGCATCTGTTCGAAGACGATCACCGGCCCCCACAGCAGAATCGCGTAGCGCGCCGGCTTGAGCATGAAGTACGCCAACCCCAGCACCAGCACCGTGCGGTTGCGCAGGATTTCCTTCAACGGCTCCCACATGCTGATTTTGCTTTGCGCGTCAGCCTCTTCGGCGGTCAGCTCGGGTTCCGGCTCCACCGCCGGCAAGCCGACGTCTTCCGGTTTGTTGCGTTGGAAAATAAAAAACAGCACGGCGACCAGCCCAACCACCGCCGCACTGGAAATGAACGCCGCATGCCAGCTGCCGATGAGCGTGTACGCCCACCAACCGGCAAACGGCGAGGCTACCAGACCGCCAAAGGCGTAGCACGAACTCCACAGGCCCAATACCCGTCCGCGTTGCTCGGAGGGAAAGAAGCTGCCGAGGTTCTTGCACAGCCCCGACCAACCGGTGGACTGCGCCAGGCCTTGTATCAGCATGCAGGTAGCGAAAATCGGTATCGTTGCAAAGTTGCCCATCACCAGCGCCGCGGCGGCGGAAATCACCAACCCGCCGAGCACCACCACCCGCGGCCCGAAGCGGTCGGCCAGGATGCCCCAGGTGAATTGGCCAAAGGCGTAGGCCGTCAGGTAGATGGCGTCGAGGTTGGCCATGGCCATTTTGTCGAGCATGAAGGTCGGGTCTTCGCCAATACCGAGTTTGGCGACCGAGAAGGCTTTGCGGGTGAAGTAGAACGCGGCGTAGGCGAGCCAGGTGATCGCGAAGATCTGCACGCGCCAACGCTTGATGGTGCCGATGTGCTTGTTCATTGTGGTTCTGACCTCAGGGTGTGAGTGTGCCGGCAGAATTGGAATAAAACGCCTGTGTTTTTATTGTTGAGCACTTCGATATCGCCCTGTCCTTACGGCGGATACCGGTCAGATGAGTCCTGCATTCACACGCACAGGCTCATGGCACCCGCTGCTGTTCGACTGACCAGTCACCGGGGCTGAGGTGGATAAAAACAATTACTGATTAATAAGTGAAATCGATTTATCGTATTTCAAATATAAGTTCAGATTGTTACTGGAGATTCCCATGTCGGTGTCCCACGCCCAGCTCAAAGCTTTCCATGCCGTGGCAGTGCATGGAAGCTTTACCAAGGCCGCCGAGCGCCTGTTTCTGACGCAACCGGCGATTTCCGACCAGGTGCGCAAACTCGAAGAGCGCTATGGGGTTTTGCTGTTTCACCGTAACAAGCGTTCCGTGCGCCTGACTGACCTGGGTGAGCGCCTGTTGAGCGTGACGCAGAAATTGTTTGTCATCGAAGCCGAGGCCCAGGAACTGCTCCAGGATTCCCAGGCCTTGCAGACCGGCAGCCTGATTCTGGCGGTGGATGCACCGGTCCACGTGCTGCCGCAGATTGCCCGATTCTGCGAGCGCTACCCCGGGATCAGCGTGAAGATCGAAACCGGCAACACCGATGAATCGCTGTTTCGACTGTTCAACTATCAGGCCGACCTGGCGTTGCTGGGCCGTGACGTCAGCGATGAACGCCTGATTTCCCTGCCCCTGCGTAACGACCCGATGGTGGCGTTCGTGTCGCGCAATCATCCGTGGGCCGAGCGCGAATCCATCACCCTCGCCGACCTCGACGACACGCCGCTGGTGTTGCGGGAAATCGGTTCGGTGACCCGACAGACCCTGGAAGAGGAAATGGCCGGGGCCGGGTTCCGCATTCGGCCGGCGATTCAGGTAGAAGGTCGCGAGGCAGCGCGTGAGGCGGTGGTGGTCGGGATTGGGGTGGGCGTGGTGTCGGCTGCCGAGTTTGGTGCGGATTCGCGAGTGTGTGCGTTGCCGATTACTGATTGCAAGCGACGGTTGACTGAAACCCTGGTGTGTTTGCGTGAGCAGAGTTCGCGGCGGGTGGTGGCGACGTTTCTTGAGATGGTGCGTGAGAGCCTTAACTGACCGCATCCCCCCGTAGGAGCTGCCGAAGGCTGCGATCTTTTGATCTTGTTTTTAAAAGCGAAGATCAAAAGATCGCAGCCTTCGGCAGCTCCTACACCGGTGCCAACCCAAAAAACGCCTGTATCAGTCGCAAATCCCGCCTCCGTTCCATACAGCCAATCATGTGCCGATTCACCAACCCCTCGCCAATGATCGGTACCGCCGCCACCCGTGGATCGTGACTGACCTCCACCGATGACACCACCCCCACCCCTAGTTCGGCGGCTACCGCCTCGGTCACCGCTTCGCGGCTGTCCAGTTCCAGCAACACCCGTGGATTGACCCTGGCCTGGGCGCACGCCTCATCGAAGGTGCGCCGGGTAATCGAACTCGGTTCGCGCAGCACCATGATCACCTGATCCAGCTCCTTGAGCTGCACACCTTTGGTCTTCTGCGCCCAAGGATGCCCGTCCGGCACCAGCGCGCAAATCCGTGATTCGTTCAGCGCCTGCAGATGCAAGCCCTTGCGCGGCTCGACCTCGGTCAGCACCGCCACGTCGGCATGTTCGGACAGCAGCGCCGCCAGGGTTTCCTGAGCGTTGCCCAGGCGCAGGTTCACCGTGATCCCGGGATAGCGCGCACGCAGGCTGGCGAGCATCGGCATGACCATGTGCGGACCGTCCGCCGCCACCTCCAGGCGCCCGGTCAGCAATTGCCGGTTGGCCTCCAGCATCACCTGCGCCTCTTCGGCCAGGCCGAACATCGCCCGGGTGATTGCCGCCAGCTTGGTGCCCTCCTCCGTCAGTTCCACGCGTCGGGCGGTGCGGCGCAGCAGGGTGATCTGGTAGTGCTCCTCCAGGGCCTTGATGTGCCCGGTGACCGCCGGCTGGCTGATGAACAGCCGCGCCGCCGCCCGGGTAAAGCTGCCTTCCCGGGCCACGGCATCAAAGGCGCGGAGCTGAAACAGGTTCATTAATAACCCTCACTGATGGCTGGCATAACAACAAACAATTTGATTGATAGCTCGGCAAATTGCAATTTAGGCACCAACGCTTCATCCCATCGATTGCGAGGACACGAGAATGAGTACTGCCGAACCCATCCTGCTCACCCCCGGCCCGTTGACCACGTCGGCCCGCACCCGTCAGGCAATGATGGTTGACTGGGGTTCATGGGATGACCGCTTCAATCAACTGACCGCCAGCCTCTGCGAGCAACTGCTGGCGATCATCAACGGCGCCGCCACTCACCACTGCGTGCCATTACAAGGCAGCGGCACCTTCGCGGTCGAGGCGGCGATCGGCACGCTGGTGCCTCGGGACGGCAAGATCCTGATACTGATCAACGGCGCCTACGGCAAACGCCTGGCGAAAATCTGCGAAGTGCTGGGCCGCTCCTTCAGCACCTTCGAAACCGCTGAAGATGAGCCGACCACCGCCGCCGACGTCGACCGCCTGCTGCGTGCCGATCAAGACATTACCCATGTCGCCCTGATTCACTGCGAAACCAGCACCGGCATCCTCAACCCGCTGCCGGAGATCGCGCAGGTCATTGCGCATCACGGCAAACGCCTGATCATCGACGCCATGAGCTCCTTCGGTGCCCTGCCAGTAGATGCACAGCAAGTGCCGTTCGACGCACTGATCGCCGCCTCGGGCAAATGCCTGGAAGGTGTACCGGGCATGGGTTTTGTCTTCGCTCGCAAAGAATCCCTGGCCAGCGCCGCCGGTAACTCGCATTCGCTGGCGATGGACTTGCAGGACCAGCACGCCTACATGGCCAAGACCGGCCAGTGGCGCTTCACCCCGCCGACCCATGTGGTCGCCGCGCTGCACGAAGCCCTGCTGCAATACAACGAAGAAGGCGGCTTGCCGGCGCGACACGAACGCTACGCCGCCAACTGCCAGGCATTGATGGAGGAGATGGGCAAACTGGGGCTGCGCAGCTTCCTGCCAGCGGCGATTCAGGCGCCGATCATCGCCACCTTCCACGCCCCGAAAGATCCGCGCTACGCATTCAAGGAATTCTACGAGCGGGTCAAGGCCAAGGGCTACATCCTCTACCCCGGCAAACTGACCCAGGTCGAAACCTTCCGCGTCGGCTGCATCGGCCATGTCCAACCGGCCGAAATGCGCGAAGCCGTGGCGGCGATTGGCGAAGTACTGCGCGAGATGGAAGTGCTGGAAATCTGATCCACACCGCAATCCCCCTGTAGGAGCGAGCCTGCTCGCGATGAGGCCTGGTCAGTCGACACACATGTTGAATGCAAGACCGCTATCGCGAGCAAGCTCGCTCCCACAGAAAAGCTGAATATCCGAATCGATCGATATCACAGGAATCCAAACGCCATGAACTACTCCAACCCAACCAAACTGCAAGCCGCCATCCTCGACTGGGCCGGCACCGTGGTCGACTTCGGCTCCTTCGCCCCGACGCAGATTTTCGTCGAGGCCTTCGCCGAGTTCGACGTCCAGGTGTCCATCGAAGAGGCCCGTGGCCCGATGGGCATGGGCAAGTGGGACCACATCCGTACCCTGTGCGATCAGCCGCAAGTTGCAGAGCGTTACCGTAAAGTGTTCGGCCGCACGCCGACCGACGATGACGTGACCGCCATCTACCAGCGCTTCATGCCGCTGCAGATCGAAAAAATCGCCGAACACTCGGCGCTGATTCCCGGGGCGCTGGAGACCATCGCCAACCTGCGCCAGCAAGGGATCAGGATCGGCTCCTGCTCCGGTTACCCGAAACAGGTCATGGACAAAGTGGTCGAACTGGCCGCCACCAACGGCTACGTGGCCGATCACGTGGTTGCCACCGATGAAGTCCCGAATGGTCGCCCATGGCCCGCCCAGGCGCTGGCCAACGTCATCGCCCTGGGCATCGACGATGTCGCCGCGTGCGTGAAGATCGATGACACGGTGCCAGGCATTCTCGAGGGTCGCCGCGCGGGCATGTGGACCGTGGCGCTGATCTGCTCGGGCAACGCCCTGGGCCTGGACTACGAAGGCTATCGCGCCCTGGGCAGCGACCAACTGGACAGCGAGCGCAAGCGCATCCACGGGATGTTCGAAGGTTCGCGCCCGCACTACATGATCGACACCATCACTGATCTGCCGGAAGTGATCGCCGACATCAACAAGCGCCTGGCCAACGGCGAAATGCCTCAGTCGAGCTGATAAATCCCCGTAATACACCTGTGGGAGCGAGCTCGCTCCCACAGGTTTTTTCTCTGTCCATTACCCGAATCAGAGCATCCAGCGACCAATCGCCTCAGGCAATCCCGGTGAAACAGGATTACAGTTAGAACACACCGTCGGACAAGAACGGTGGCTTTAAACCGGACCTCTGAGGAACACCCTATGCCGTGGAAAAACTCCGAGTCGCGCTACAGCACCGTATCGATCGCGCTGCATTGGCTGATGCTGGTCCTGCTGGTGCTGGTTTATGCCTGTATCGAGTTTCGCGGGCTCTTTCCCAAGGGCAGTGGCGGGCGCACGCTGATCGTCGAATCACACTTCATGCTCGGCCTGACCGTATTCGTTCTGGTCTGGCTGCGATTGTTCGCGCGCAGCCTCGGCCCGGCGCCGCAGATCTTCCCGGCCTCGCCGCACTGGCAAACGACGCTGGCCAGGCTGATGCACTGGGCGCTGTACATTTTCATGATCGTCACGCCGATTCTCGGCTGGCTGGTCACCAGCGCCAAAGGCAATCAGGTGATGTTCTACGGTATCGACCTGCCGATGCTGGTAGCGGAAAACAAGGACTTGGCCAAACAACTCCAGGACTGGCACGAGCTCGGCGGCACTATCGGCTATTGGCTGATCGGCCTGCATGCCGTAGCCGGGCTGTATCACCATTATGTGGTGGGCGATAACACCTTGCTGCGGATGATGCCCAAGCGCGTGAACCGCGACTCCTCAGACCAATGAATTCCAATGTGGGAGCGAGCTCGCTCCCACATTGATTTGCGGTGCGTTTCAGGCTTGTGAGTCAAATACCCGCCGCCCCTGCAAGCCGCCCGTGTGGACGAAGATCAGCCGCGTACCCCGGGCGAACTTGCCCGCCGCGATTTGTTGCTTGAGGGCCATGAGTGCCTTACCGGTGTACAGCGGCTCCAATGGAATATTCCCGGTCTGCTCTGTCTTTTCGATAAAGTCGAGCAGCAGTGGGTCAACTTTGGCAAAACCGCCGCGACTGGCCTCGAACAGCTCATACGCCGCATCGATCACACCCGCTTCCTGCACGATCCTCTCGACCTGCTGCGCCACCCCGTGGTTATCAGGCACCGCCAGGGCACCGTACACCGGATGATCCCCCGCTTCGGCCAGCACCAGGCCGGCCAGGGTCGTGCCGGTTCCGCAGGCCAGCCACCAGCCGTCGTAGTCGCGCCAGCCCAAGCCCTCCAATTGCGCGCAAACGCCGGCCCGCAGTTGCATGCAACCAAGGGCGCCAGGCAAACCGCCTCCCCCTTCAGGCACCGGATGCAACGTCGGGTAGCGGGATTGCCAGGGTTGCCAGAAGCCTGCTTCATGCCTCGCTCGATAACCTGCGAAGCCCAGCCAGTGCAACTGCATGCCGAACGCCTGCAAGTCCTTGACCGTCGGGGTTTGCTGAGGATGCCCGCGCAACAGGCCGACGGTGGAAAAGCCGAAGCGCTTGCCCGCCGCCGCCAACGCGTGGAGGTGATTGGAGTGCGCGCCACCCAGGCTGATGATGCCTTCGGCACCCAGGCGGTCGGCGGTCTTCAAGTGTTCGATGAGCTTGAACCATTTGTTGCCGCTGATCAGCGGGTCGATCTGGTCCAGCCGCAGGACCGCCACTTCGATGCCGGATTGAGTGAGCCAGTCGAGGCGAAGGGGGTCGAGGGGGGCTTGAAGAAGCCAATTGTCTGAAGGAGAAAGCATGATGCCGGATCTATGGAAAGATCCGGCATCTTAACAGCCGACTTGTGCTGTGAACCCAAACGATGTGAGTTACAACTGCGCCGCCAACCGCGAACCCTGATTGATCGCCCGCTTGGCATCCAGTTCTGCCGCGACATCCGCGCCGCCGATCAAGTGCACGTTCTGCCCTGCCGACACCAGGCCGTCATGCAACTCGCGCAGCGGATCCTGCCCGGCGCAAATCACGATGTTGTCCACCGGCAGCACCTGAGGTTCGCCGGTTTCGCCGATGCGGATGTGCAGGCCTTCGTCGTCGATCTTCAGGTATTCAACGCTGTTGAGCATCTGCACCTGCTTGTTCTTCAGGCCGGTACGATGAATCCAGCCAGTGGTCTTGCCCAGGCCATCACCGACCTTGGATTTCTTGCGTTGCAGCAGGAATACCTCGCGGGCCGGGGCATGGGGCGCGGCCTTGATACCAGCGACACCGCCGCGTGCTTCAAGGTGCGTATCGATGCCCCACTCCTTCCAGAACGCGGCGCGATCCTGACTGGTGGCGACGCCTTCATGCACAAGGAACTCGGAGACGTCGAAACCGATTCCCCCGGCACCAATCACCGCGACGCGCTTGCCAACCGGTTTGCGCTCCAGGATCACGTCCAGGTAGCTCAGCACCTTGGCGTTTTCCACCCCTGGAATTGCCGGCACGCGCGGCGCAATGCCGGTGGCCAGAATGATCTCGTCGTAGCCGCCTTCGACCAGTTTGGCCACGTCGACTCGGGTGTTCAGGCACACCTCGACGTTGGTGGTCTGCAATTTTCGGTTGAAATAGCGAATGGTTTCGTAGAACTCTTCCTTGCCCGGAACGCGCTTGGCGATGTTGAACTGACCGCCGATTTCGCTGGCCGAATCGAACAGCGTCACCTGATGGCCACGCTCGGCGGCCACGGTCGCGGCAGACAAACCGGCCGGGCCGGCACCGACCACGGCGATTTTCTTCAGTTGCTGCACCGGCAGATAGTTGAGCTCGGTTTCGTGGCAGGCACGCGGGTTGACCAGGCAACTGGTCAGCTTGCCGCCGAAGGTGTGATCGAGGCAGGCCTGGTTGCAACCGATGCAGGTGTTGATTTCATCGGCGCGACCTTCAGCGGCCTTGTTGACGAAATCCGGGTCGGCGAGGAACGGCCGCGCCATGGACACCATGTCGGCATCGCCCTCGGCCAGGATCTGCTCGGCGACTTCCGGGGTATTGATACGGTTGGTGGTGATCAGCGGAATATTGACCGAACCACGCAGCTTGGCCGTGACCTTGCTGAAGGCCGCGCGCGGCACTTTGGTGGCGATGGTCGGAATCCGCGCTTCGTGCCAGCCGATACCGGTGTTGATGATGGTCGCACCGGCCTGCTCGATGGCCTTGGCCAACTGCACGATTTCTTCCCAGGTGCTGCCACCTTCGACCAGGTCGAGCATCGACAGGCGGAAAATGATGATGAAGTTCGGGCCTACCGCTTCACGCACGCGACGGACGATCTCCACCGGCAGGCGCATACGATTTTCGTAGCTGCCGCCCCAGCGGTCGGTGCGGTGGTTGGTGTGAGCGGCGAGGAACTGGTTAATGAAATAACCTTCGGAGCCCATGATTTCCACGCCGTCGTACTCGGCGGTTTGCGCCAGTACCGAGCAGGTGACGAAATCGCTGATCTGCTTCTCGATGCCTTCCTCGTCCAGCTCTTTTGGCTTGAACGGGTTGATCGGCGCCTGGATCGCGCTGGGCGCAACCTGTTTCGGGCTGTAGGCATAACGACCGGCATGGAGAATCTGCATGCAGATCTTGCCGCCCGCGTCATGCACGGCACGGGTGACGATACGGTGCTTGAGCGCCTCTTCTTCGGTCGTCAGCTTGGCCGCGCCGGAATACACGCCACCCTCTTCGTTCGGGCCGATACCGCCGGTGACCATCAGGCCGACACCGCCACGGGCACGCTCGGCAAAGTACGCCGCCATGCGCTCGAAACCACCCGGTTTTTCTTCAAGGCCAGTGTGCATCGACCCCATCAGGGTGCGATTGCGCAGCGTGGTGAACCCCAGGTCCAGCGGAGCCAGCAGGTGCGGGTATTGAGCGGCGGTCATCGGTAACTCCACATCGAGCGATCACGAAAAGTGCAGGAGCTCTACGGCCCCCATCAGTCATGTTCGACAGACTAAGAGTCGCACCGCCATCCCTCAATGACCGTAACTGACAAATTATTGATCGAAATGTGCAGAAACTTTGGCCAACCGGGAATGATTCAAAACAAAAACGACCTTGCGGTGCAGGTCCGGATTGAAATCTGCACCCAGAAGGCCGCTTCCTTTCGGGCTCTGGACAAGCCCGCAAGATTTACGCGCAGAACCGGCTTAGCATGCGCTTGCTACTGCCCGCGCAGGCGCAACGTAGTCGTCCTGTTGTTTCGCTCGCTGAGTCAGCACCAGCATCGTCAGGAACCCGAACGCAATCAGCACCGGATAAGCCATCAACAGTTCGGAAAGGGAATACTTCCAGGCCAAAGGACGCCCGACACCCAGCAGGGCGGCATACATCCAGGAAACTGCCGACAACGACCCGCAGGCCAACGCCAGCATTCGTGCACTGAATCCGAGATTGAGCAAGGAGCCTGCCTTTTGCAGGGCCGGCAATACCAGGCGATGCAGCAAGATGCCGTTATAAGTCAGCAACGCCACAATAATGACTTTGGCTTGAAGCTTTGGATTCATGAAGTACTCGACACCTTTTTCCAGGTAATCGATACCGACGACAGCGATGCCCGTTACCCACAGCGCTATTAGTGCAACGATGACAGACCTTTGAAGACTTTCCATGTGAGCATTATCATGCTCAGTAAATACTTTCCGTTTTAAAAGATCCCTGACCATCGCAACATCACTGGTCAACACCAGCCCGATGGCCACACAACACGCCACCAAATGAACGTAAATAACACCCAGACGCAAAAACTCCAGGAATTCCTTATTTTCCAGCAGACTCATAATGGTATTTATCGCCACGGTATTTTCTCCACCTTATTCGAGAGTACGGATCGACCACTTGACAGAATCTTTAATTATTAAAAATCCTGTACGACCTTACTTCTAAAAGATAAGCCAAATCATGGACTCGGCACTGTAAACCTCATTGACTCACCTTGCGAATCAATGACCGACTGGTTTATCACCTCCCTGAGTTTCAGATAAAACCCCCATTTGCATTCACTGCACTTGAGATTCTATTTCCACTTCTTTTTTTGCAATCGCGGGGGCAGGTCATGGCTGACGTGCTCAATGATCAGAGGCCACAGACGCTACAATGTTCATTTTTCGCACAAGCCACCGACAAACGGTGCGTAGCGCAAGTTCGCCTGACGCGACAGTAATGAGTCAACTTCCGCGCTATTGCCCACGACAACTGGCCTGCTTGACTAGTTGCACTTCGACAATTGCATATTGGATCCGCTAGTTGTTATACATCTCACAACCCGCGCAATAGCGAGCGACTCTCATCCAGAGCAAACTTCAACTGCGGATTTCGCGGTGATCCAGCCACCCTTTCAGGCAGACAGCAACGCAGGATCAACTGAAACTAACAGGATATTAACCAAGTCAATCAGTCGTCAGCGAATGAAACTGCATGCAGTCAAAGTACATCGAATGGCGAACGCCTTGAAACGACACATCCACTAATTGTGATCATGTTCAAAAACCGAAGTAAACAAATGCCGTGGCTGCCACGATACCCCATGCGGCCAACGCCATTACCGTTGAATTTTGCATTGACCGGGATTCGCCCAATCGCTGTAAACCGGGCTTCGAAAAACCGGCCTGGCCATAAAAGCTATGCATGATTGCCCGGTAGGTATATCGCAGGCCGGCCAGCAGAAACAGGGTGATCAGACCGAGGACAAGTCCATGCCTGATAGCCGGTTTAACCATTTCCACAAGGTGATCCTGTTCGCAAGCAACGCTATCGACTTCCACAAGGGTTATTTGCTGATAGTCCGCCGAAGACCGCTTTTGGCCAATCTGGATCAGCGCCTGTTGCTCCAGATCCAGCGCCTGATACTTCCAGAGCGTTGATGATCCTTCTCGGCAGAACGTAAACGCAGCAGGACTTGAGATGGCGATAATACAAGCGTCGTTGATGTCCAGTTTTTTCAGCGTTTCCGTGGCTGACCTGGTGAAATCCAGGTCGAACACCGGATTAACCCCGGTAGCAGAAGCCGTGACCGAAACCAATAGGCTGCTCAAGAGGCAGATGGCTGAAATGTTCAAGGCCGGGTTTCCTTTTTCCATTGATTCTTTGATTTCGCAGTTCGGTTCCAACCTGCTTTGATGAGTTCCAGTACGCTGCTGGCACCCCGATAGCCAATGGGCAATTGAATGGAAGGAGAAAGGGAGGGCATCCATTGCCCTCCCCTCCGCTGTCCACGCTCCTTGCGACAGTACTGACCAGGACCTCAAGTGGCCAGAATGAAGTCTGAGGCCGAGACGGTGTTTGGATCGCCCACACCTACCAGGGTGATGGAGCCAGCACCGAAGTTGAGCAACGTATCCGCACCGAGATCAACGAGGTTGACACTGCTGCCAAAGGTCGCAGCCGTGATGTTGAGCGCGGTGAAATTGAGCAGATCCTGACCTCCCGCCGCGTTGGCATCGAAGCCGATGATCCGATCGTTGTCGAAGCCCGCTGCGAACACGAAGACATCGTCGCCAGCAGTGGCAACCAACGTGTCGTTGCCAGCACCGCCGGCAACACTATCGTTACCGGCACCGCCATTGATGACGTCGTTGCCGGCACCACCCAGCAATGTGTCGTTGCCGGCGCCGCCGTTGAGGGCGTCATTACCCACCCCACCGGTGATGACGTTGTTCGACGCGTTGCCGGTGCCAACGAAGTTGCCGACGCCGGTGTAGAGCAGATGCTCGGCATTGACACCCAGTGTGTAACTGGACAACGACGTCTGTACCGAATCCGCACCGCTACCCGCCAACTCGCCCACCAGGTCCCCGGCTGAATCGACGCGGAAGGTATCGTTGCCGGCTCCGCCGACCATCGCGTCATTACCCGCACCGCCAGTCAGGACATCGTTGCCGGCGCCACCCACCAAGGTGTCGTTGCCGTCACCGCCGTTGAGGGTGTCATTACCCACCCCACCAGTCATGACGTTATTCGACGCGTTGCCGTTGCCGACGAAATTGCCGGTTCCGAGGTAGAGCAGATGCTCGACATTGGTGCCCAGTGTGTAGCTTGCCAGCGTGGTCTGTACGGAATCCGCACCCTCACCCGCCAACTCGACCACCAGATCCCCGGCTGAGTCGACGCGGAAGGTATCGTTGCCGGCTCCGCCGACCATCGCGTCATTACCCGCACCGCCAGTCAGGACATCGTTGCCGGCGCCACCCACCAAGGTGTCGTTGCCGTCACCGCCGTTGAGGGTGTCATTACCCACCCCACCAGTCATGACGTTATTCGACGCGTTGCCGTTGCCGACGAAATTGCCGGTTCCGAGGTAGAGCAGATGCTCGACATTGGCGCCCAGTGTGTAGCTGGCCAGCGTCGTCTGTACGGAATCCGCACCCTCACCCGCCGCCTCGCCCACCAGGTCCCCGGCTGAATCGACGCGGAAGGTATCGTTGCCGGCTCCGCCGACCATCGCGTCATTACCCGCACCGCCAATGAGAACGTCATTGCCGGCGCCACCCATCAATGTGTCGTTGCCATCACCGCCGTTGAGGGTGTCATTAGCCGCCCCACCGGTGATGACGTTGTTCAACGCATTGCCGGTGCCGGCGAAGTTGGCCGCTCCAAGGTAGAGCAGATGCTCGACGTTGGCGCCCAGTGTAAAGCTGGCCAGCGAGGTCTGTATGGAGTCCTGACCCTCACCCGTCAACTCGACCAGCACGTCGCCGGCTGAATCGATGCGGTAGGTATCGTTGCCGATTCCGCCCAGCATCTGGTCATTACCCGCTCCGCCATCGAGCACGTCGTTGCCTTCCTCGCCATTGAGGAAGTCGTCGCCGTCCCCGCCATTAAGAACGTCGTCGCCAGTGCCGCCAAACAACTGGTCGACACCGCCCAGGCCATTGAGCGTATCGTTCCCGCCCAGGCCAAACAGCACATCGCTACCCGCGGTACCGTTGAGGGTGTTCGCCAAGGCGTCGCCCGTTTGCACCGCCCCCAGCAGCACTACCAGCGCCGTCGCCGCAGAGGTCACCGATTCCAGTGTGCCGAAGCCATCGGTGTAGCGCGCGATCACCCGGATTTGCTGGTTGATCTGCGCCGCGCCAGGAGTGAAGTTCACGCCCGTTGCGCCAGCGATGTTGGTGAAGGTAGTCCCGGTACCTTGCTGCCATTGATAGCTGAATGTGCCCAACCCGTCCGGATCGGCAATCCCGGCCGTCAGCGCGGTCAGCACCTGCCCTTGAGTCGGTGTCGTATCACTGACCAGCAATGCGCCTGTCGGTGCATCGTTGACGTTGCCCACCGGCGCCGTGGCGTCGGACGCAACGCTTTCGGCCGCACCGAAGTCATCCACGTAACTGACCACCACGCGCACCTGATCGCCGACCTGAGCCTGGCCAAGCGTGAACGTACTGGCGGTGGCTCCCACGATGTCGACGAAGGTGACCCCATTGGTCTCCTGCCACTGGAAGGTGAACTGCGGATTGCTGAGGCCATCGACGTCGACGATGGTCGACAGGTCGGCGGTCAACACCTGGTTCTGCACCGGAAGCCCGAGGATCCCCGGCCCAGCGGTCGGTGCGTTGTTCCCCGACGAGTCGACGAACTCCAGCGTACTATTGCCATCCTGATACACCGCGCGAACGCGGATGTTCAGACCGGCGACATCATCCGCCACCCGATAGGTGGTGCCCGTCGCCCGCGATGCCTCACCGGCGGCGATAACGGTGATGTCTTCAAAGACGCCCGAACCCGGGATGTTTTCGACCTGCCAGTAGTAAGACACGGGACCGGTAACCGCGCCGGTCGGATTGGCCGCACTGACGCTGTCCGCGTCGCGTATCGACTGACTGCTGACGCGCAGCAGTTGGCCGGCGACAGGAGTCTCTTCACGCGCACCAGTGGTAGCATCGAGGATCGCCAGACGCCCCACAGGAGCACTGTTCAAGACGGTGCCAACACCGGAGGCCTGCGCCTGGTCAGCGAACTGCAGGCGCTCGATGCCCGTCAGGCGATCGACGCCATCACGCCCGGCCACCAGGTCGGTCACGATGACGGCGTTGCCTTCGACAGCGACCGTGTACTCCGACGCATTACCGGAATACAACGCAGTATCGAAGTTGTCAGTGCCGGTCAGAATCTCCCGCACGATGACCAGTTGGCCCGGGTTGTAGGTACCGTTGAGCATGAACGGCACCAACGGTTCCATGCTGTCGAACGTGGCGATTTCCGCGCCGGTGCCATCAGCGTTTGCCCGTACGCTGATGCGTACGTTCAGCCACTTGTCACCGTCGATGATGTCGTCACCACCGCGACCTTCGATGAGGTCGCTGCCGCTGCCACCGAGGATGATGTTACCGCCGTCGAAGAACGTCGCTCCGGCTGGCAGCAGAGCCGCCAGACCGTTGATCAGGCTGATGTTGGTCAGCACACTGCCGGTTGCACCCGCGGTAGGTAGCGATGTCGCATCTGTGCTATCGCCGCGCAGGAAGTCACCGTGGGACGAGCCCGACAGACCTTCCATGATGTCGAAACGCACCAGCGCCGAGGCTCCTGAACCCGGCATCGGTGGCACATCGAAGAAGCGGTCGCTGAAATCGACGCTCACGCCTTGGGCCAGCCCCTTGAAGGTCGCCCAGTCATAGCCCGAGCCGCCGATATAGCGATCACCGAAGCCGAGACTGCCGACCATGATGTCGTCACCGCCTTCGCCGTTGAACTTATCGTTCTCGCTGGCGCCGATGTAGACATCGTGACCGATGACCGGGTCGTTGCCCAGCGGATCGAAGTTGTCGCCAGGCGCACCGTCCGAGGTGCCCTTCTCGATCCAGTCGTCGCCTTCGTTACCCATGTCCTGTTCGTTGGCTTTGCTGCCCAGGATAAAGTCATTGCCCTGGCCACCAATGGCCTCGGAGGCGTCCTCACCGGTAATGATGAAGTCGTTGCCGAACCCGCCAATGAGCAGGTTGACGCCGTTGCCTCCGTGCAGCACGTCATTGCCGTCGCCACCCTGGAGGTTATCGTCGCCGCCGGTGTCGGTAATGATGTCGTCGCCGGCGCCACCGCGCAGCTGGTCGTTGCCGGCACCGCCGTCGATGCGATCGTTGCCGCCATCACCCCAGACCGTGTCATCGCCTTCACTGGAGATGAGGATGTCTGCGTTGTCGGTGCCACCCAGCACGATGTGCTCGTCACCTGTGTACTTGATGTAGTTGGTGTCCGCCCCCACGGTCAGCGGGTTGTCGCGGAACACCACCTGCTCGCCGTTCGGGCCGAGCGGATCGACGGAGAGCAGACCTTCGTTGAATTGCCTGCCCTGGTCCACTTCCAGATAGAACCCCGGATCCGAGAACACCAGGCCCGGCAAGTGAGTGGCCGAGGTGTTGGCCATGATCAGCTTGGCGAACGAGTTGCTTTCAAGCTCGGCATTCATCGTCAGGCCAGCGGTACGCTCCAGGTAGTAGAAGCGGTCGCCGTCCTGCAGTTTTTCCAGCTGGTTCTCGAACACGAAGTTGAAGGTCGAGCCGAGCATGCCGCCGAACGGGGTTTTCTGTTCGGCCAGGCCGCCGATCCAGAGGTCGATGGCATCGACGCCCGTGATCGTCACGTTCCTCAGGTCGTCGGCAGTACCCAGTACCCCATCGCTGCCGGCCAGCGTTACGTTGGCAAAAGCACCGGTGCTGTTGAGGAAGTCCAGGCGGTCAGCCGGCGCCCCCACACCACCGAATACCAGCGCCAGAGCTGCAGCGCGTTTGCCTTCCAGCGTGGTCGCCGCCGTGATCGTGTCATGCGTGCCATAGGCCGCGATGAAGTTGATCAACGACTCCGGATGTTTGAGGTACTGCACCAGATCGACCCAGCTGGTGTACGGCTTGAGTTGGGTATCACCGGTCTGGCTGTAGATGTCGCGGCGGATCGCGTTGAGTGAGGGAATCCCCACGTCGCGGCCACGGGCGATGTTGATCGCCGGCAGGTCGAGCGGCAGGCCGAGCAGGTTATTGCGCAGCGCCTCGGTGACGAACTCGTCGATTTCGTTACCGGCTTGCCGAGTCACCCCACGTATGATCGCACTGGTCGCATCCTCTGGCGACACGCCACTGGCGGCGTACGCCAACGGGTTGAGGAACGCCGCGATCAGGCCCAACTGCTGAGTAGGATCAGCACTGTTCGGATCGCTCACCACGTTGAAGTCGATATCGTAGCGATCGACGGTCTCGGTCAGCATCGAGTGGCCAAACCGGTACACGGTGTGGGCGAACTCGGCGACGATCGAGGCATCGAGGTCGACGTCGTAGACCTGGGTCGGTGCGAAGAACAGGTCGATGTTGGGCTGGATGGTCCGCGCAAACTCCTCGAACACCAGGTGCTGGTACTGCATCTCAGTACCGAACTTGGCAGCCTGGAACAAGCGCTCGCCATTCCACAGCAGCGCATCGAACTCGGCCTGGGTGGTTGGCAATGCAGCCACCGGAGTGAGCAGCCACTCGTTGAGGAAGGCCACGTCACCCGAATCGAGCACGGTGTCCTTGGTTTGCTGGACCAGACGGTTGTGCTCGGAGTGGAAGATCGCATGCACCGCGGTCAGGCCGATGTTTTCGTTGACCCGGCCGTCGCCAGCCATGTAGTGAGCGTCGAGCAGTTCGTTGTCATAGGTCAGGTTGTTGCCCCCCGGGCCAACGGGCTGCGCATTGCCGACAGCGGTGTCGGCATCCGCCTGCAGAACCCCGCCGACGATTACCGGCACGGCATTGTGGGCGATGTCGACGAGGAACTGGTGACCGGTGCGCACAGCATTGGTCAGGTCAAGTGGAGCAAGCGGATTGCCTTCGACAAGGACGTCATCCGCCGTGCCACCAATACCGTCATCCCCTGTCATCACCACCATCGGGAAGCCGTTCGGCCCCTTGATGAAGTTGCCATAGGCGTCAGTCGCCAACAGCGGGGCGTTGTCGACATCGGCATCGGTAAGGTTGATACCCAGGATGTCGCGGGCTTGCGCCTTGACCACCTTCCAGGTCGCCATGCCACCAATTTCGACGTCGTCCACGGTACCAAACGTGCCATCCACACCCAGATCACGGTTGGTGATCAGCCTGCCGGTCGCTACGGGGCCGCTGTCGGTCATCTGATAAGCGCGCAGGAACACCTGGTGCGACGGATGCGAGCTATAGGTCTGGTTCTGGTCCACGAACGGCGAGGTGGTGTTGGTGTGTTCATGGATGTCGTCGGCGGTGCCAAGAACGCCATCCGCCCCTGGCAGGTTGGTCGCCCGGGTCAGGACCATGAAGTTCGTCGGGCTACCTGGAACAAAGAGTGGATCATCCGGCTGAAGCGGAATGAAGACGGTGCCCGAACCACCTTTGGTGACCAGGTCCAGACCATGATCGAAGAACTGCCCGAAGAACGTCATCCAGGCGTTGAACGGCGCGGACAATCCCGCATCTGCCGTGGTGTTCTCGAAAAAGTACACATCGTGATCATCGGCAGTACCGAACTGACCATCCAGCCCGGGGCTGGCAACAATCTGTACGCCTTCCTTGAGCACGTCGTCGTTACCCACCGCGCCGAAGTTGAGCACACCGTCCAGGCCCGGGTCGAAAGCCGTGGCATAGGCCGCCGGGTTGTTCGCCGTCTGGTCGACGATCAGGTTACTGATGGTGCGCGGCTGCGAGTCAATCACAAGGCCGCTGTTCTGCGTATACGACGTTCCCCCTTCCGCCGGATTGAAGACCGGATCGGTCAAGCGTGGAAAGACGTTATCGGCGGCACCAAACTCGGTGTTGTTAATGCCGTTGAGGTTCATCAGGTTGTTGTTTGACCCGTCGACCGTACGCAGGCCCAGCGGCGCGCGGATATTCGGGATCAGCGAGAGGATGTCCTGACCGGCCGCATCCGCCTCGGCAATCTTGATCTGGTCAAGAATGAAGTTGAGGTCGGAGCGGACCATATGCAGGCCTGCGCCACCCGCAGTGGCATCGACAACAGGTACCTGCGCCGTTGGCGTAACCGGTGCACCGGCAACGATCGCAGCCGTCGGCGTGGAGAACAGGATCTCCGTGGTACCGTGACCGTCCTGATAGATCGCCTTGACCCGCAACGACAACCCGGCGAGGTCAGGAGAGACCTTGAACGCAGTGCCGTCGGCACTCTGGAACGCCAGGTCGCCTGCCGGCAACAGGATGATGTCCTCGAATACGCCAGTGCCTGGATCGGCCTCGAACTGCCAGACGTAGGATACCGAGGAGTTGGTGATCAACCCCTGCGGATTACCCGCCGCGACGTTGTCGTCATCGGTCACCCCGGCAACACTGACAGTCAGTATATCGCCCACCGTGATCGCGCCGCCGTTGCCATCCGCAACAGTCGGACTGCCATCCGGTTGGGCATTGAGCCCCGCCACCAGCACTTGCTGGTTATCGGCGAACTGCAGGCGTTCGATATTCAGCAGGGTATCGGTGCCGTCGCGACCCACCACGCTATCTGCCACTGTCCAGACATCGTCCGTCACATCGTCCGTGCCACGGTCGTCGACAGTCACCGCATACTCGGCTTCAAGCCCGGAGAAAATGGCGGTGTCGAAGGCCGCCCCGCCAGTCGAGGTGCCGGGCATGACTTCCCGCACGGCCTTGAGCTGACCAGGGTTATAGGTGCGGTCCAGCATGAGCGGGATCATATCGACCATGCTGTCGAAGGAGGCGATTTCGGGGCCGACATGGTTGACGTCAGCCGGGTCATAAACGGCAATCCTGACGTTGATCCATTTGTCGCCGTCGATCAGGTCATCGCCACCGCGGCCCTCGATCAGGTCGCTGCCATCACCGCCGAGGATGATGTTGCCAGTGGCAAAGCCGGTGACCGGCAGACCGGCATCGGCCAGGAACTGGTCCAGTCCGCGGATCAATGCGACATTGGTCAGCGCACTGCCCGTGGTACCACCGTGGTTGATGATGGTGTCCGCATTGACATTATCGCCCCTGAGCACATCGCCGAAGCTCGAACCGGACAAGCCCTCGACCTCGGCAAAACGGTCAAGAATCGAGGCAGGCGAGGCACCGACCGGATTAAATACGCCGGCATTCTGGTTTGGCGTGTTGCCGTGGGGCTGCGCCAGCGCGGCCATGCTCAGGTCGGCGGTCACGCCGACTCTGTCGTTCTTGTAGGTCACCCAGTCGAAGCCGGACATGCCGTCCATCTTGTCCTGGGCATCGCTGCCAACGAAGATGTCATCGCCACCCTCGCCGAGCATTTCGTCGAAGCCGCCACCACCAGTAAAGATGTCGTTGCCGATCACATCGTCATTGAGCAACGGCGAGGCGTTATCGCCAGGCGCACCGTCCTGGGTGCCCTTTTCGATCCAGTCATCACCTTCACCACCGGTAGCCGGCAGGTTGGTCTTGGCACCCAGGATGAAGTCGTCACCCTGACCGCCGAAGGTCAGGGAGATGTCTTCAGTGGTGATGATGAAGTCCTGGCCATCGCCACCCAGGATCAGGTTGCCACCAACCAGCATGCTGCCAGCCACGATCACATCGTTACCGTCGTTACCTTCCAGACGGTTGTCACCGAACGAGTCGCTGATGATGTCATCGCCCGCGCCGCCCAGTACCGCATCGTTACCGGCACCGCCTTCGAGGAGGTCGTTACCGGCGTCGCCGTAAAGGGTGTCATCGCCTTCACCGGAAATGATGATGTCATTGCCAGCGGTGCCGCCCATGACGATATGGTCTTCACCGGTGTACTTCAGATAATTGGCGTCCGGCCCCACGGTGTCGGGGTTATCGCGAATCACCAGCGACACGACTTCCACGCCGTTGATCATGATGCCGCCGGTCGGATCGGCGCGGCCGTCCACGCCAAGGCCGGTGAACTGAGCGGTCGGATCCACCTCGAGGGTGAACGTCGGCGTCAGGAACACGGTATTCGACAGGTGGGTGACATCGGTGTTGAGCATGATCAGCTTGGCAAAGGAGTTGTTTTCCAACTCGGTGCCGAAGTTCAGGCCCGCGGTACGCGACAGATAGTAGAAGCGGTCGCCGTTCTGCAACGCCTCCATCTGGGTTTCAAACACGAAGTTGAAGGTCGAGCCGAGCATGCCGCCGAACGGCATCTTCTGTTCGGCGAGGCCACCGACCCAGAAGTCGATGTCGTCGACACCCGTGACCGTCACACCGGTCAGGTCGTCCGCAGTACCCAGTACCCCATCTGCGCCGGCCTGCGTTACGTTGGCGTAGGCACCGGTGCTGTTGAGGAAGTCCAGGCGGTCAGCCGGCGAACCCACACCACCCAATACCAGCGCCAGGGCTGCAGCGCGTTTGTCTGCCAGTGTGAGCGCCGCCGTGATCGTGCTATGCGTACCATAGGCCGCGATGAAGTTGACCAGCGACTCGGGGTGCTTGAGGCTGTCTGCCAGGTCAGCCCAGCTGATATACGGCTTGAGTTGGCTGTCACCGGTTGATGCGTAGAACTCCCGGCGTGCCTCATTCAAGGTGGGGATGCCCGTGTCGCGACCACGTGCCAGGTTCAGGGCCGGCAAATCGAGCGGCAGACCGAGCAGGTTGTTGCGCAACGCTTCGGTGACGAACTCATCGATTTCGTTGCCGACCTGGCGGGTTACACCGCGAATGATCGCCCCTGCCGCCTGGTCCGCAGTCAACCCGCTGCTGGCGAACGCCAGAGGGTTGAGGAAGGCCGCGATCAGACCCAGTTGCGAGTCCGGGTTGGTCGGGTCAGTGAGCAGCGGATTGAATGCGGGATCGAAGCGATCGACAGTTTCGGTCAACATCGAGTGACCGAAGCGGTACACCACGTGGGCGAACTCGGCGAGGATTGCCGGATTGATCGAGGTGTCATACCCGCTGGGTGCAAGGAATTCGTCGATCTGCGGCTGAATGGTCCGCCCGAACTCTTCGAACACCAGGTGTTGGTACTGCATTTCGGTGCCGAACTTGGCGGCCTGGAACAGGCGTTCGCCATCCCACACCAATGCCGCAATCTCGGCAGGTGTAGTCGGAATTGCAGCCACGTCGTCCACCAGCCACTCATTGAGGAAGGCCAGGTCGCCGGAGGCAATGATGGTGTCCTTGGATTGCTGGACCAGGCGGTTGTGCTCGGAGTGGAACACGTGGTGCACGGTGGTCAGGCCAATGTTCTCGTTCGCCCGGCCATCACCGGCAATATAGTGGGCATCGAGCAGTTCATTGTCATAGGTCAGGTTGTTGCCGCCAGGGCCAACAGGCTGCGCATTGCCGATAGCGATGTCAGCATCCGCCTGCAGAACCCCGCCGACGACTACCGGCGCGGCATTGTGGGCGATGTCGTCGAGGAAACCATGCCCGGTGCTCACGGCACTGGCCAGACTGATGGGAGCTGCCAGGTTGCCTTCGACCAGTTGAGTGACGTCATCAGCCGTCCCGGCGATGCCGTCAGCACCGTTACTGATGCGAATCACCACCTGCGGCATGCCGTTCGGCCCGCGGATGAAGTTGCCGTACGCATCGGTTGCCAGCAATGGCACGTTGTGCACATCGGCGTCAGTCAGGTTGATGCCCAGAATGTCACGGGCCTGGGCCTTGACCACTGCCCAGGTCGCCATGCCGCCATTTTCGCCGTCGCCATCATCGGCCGTGCCGAACCGGCCATCCGGGCCGAGGTCGCGATTGGTAATCAAGCGTCCCGTTGCAACAGGATCGCCTGCCGCGTTGAGTACGTATTCACGCAGGAACACCTGATGCGACGGGTGCGAGCTGTAGGTCTGGCTCTGGTCGACGAACGGCGAGGTGGTATTGGTCTGGCCATCATCGGCCGTGCCGACTACGCCGTCCGCGCCGGCAGTATGCACTGCACGCGACAGCACCATGAAGTTGGTCGGGCTGCCCGGTACGAACAGCGGATCGTCCGCCTGCAGCGGAATGAACACGACGTCGGTAGTGCTCTTGGTGACCAGGTCGAGACCGTGGTCGAAGAACTGGCCGAAGAAGGTCATCCACGAGTTGAAGCTGGCGGTGAGGCCGACGTCCGGCGACACGTTGGGCATGAAGAACACGTCCTTGTCATCAGCCGTGCCGAACACTCCATCCAGTCCGGGGCTGGTGACTATCTGTACGCCATCCTTGAGTACGTCGTCATTACCCACAGTGCCGAAGTTGAGCACACCATCCAGGCCCGGGTCGAACGCTGAGGCATAGGCCGCCGGGTTGTTGGCGGTCTGGTCGACGACCAGGTTACTGATAATTCGTGGTTGCGGGTCGATCACCGTCCCTGTTCCGGCGTATGCCGCCGATAGGAAGGAAGGATCGAGCAGGCGCGGGAAGGCACTGTCCGCGGCGCCAAACTCACTCTGGCCGGTGACCAGGTTGTTAAAGCTGCCATCGACGGTACGCAGGCCGAACGGCACCTGGGTATTGGGAAGCAAATCAATGAGGCTGGCGCCGTCGGCGTTCGCTTCTGCGATAAAGATTTGCTTGAGAATGAACTCCAGGTCCGACTTGCTGAAATTGGCCATTTTGAATTGCCCTCGATATGTCTGGGTAAAGGCACGGGACGAGAAAATCCTCCCGCGCCAAGTCAAGTGCTGGCTTGCGCAGTTTGTTGGTTATGTTTTTTTGCGAGAGCTGGCGTTACCCGGGACCCGGGATTCGCGCCTGGAATTCGCGATATGAATTGCTCGCCGGGCGATCAGGCAGAGCGGATTCGAGCCCTGGGCGGGCCATGGAATCTGGAAGTGAAGGCAAACGTCCTGGAAAGCCCCTTCCCTCTGCAAAAGAACGAAATGATCGACATGATTCGGCTCCTCTCAGGAGAATCACCGCGCCTTGCACTGCCAAAGCGCTGGCAGGCTTCAGGCGGGCGGGCCCCCCGATAACTAAGACTAAAGTTCCATAGCAAATCTTTGTCAATATTACGTCGTTAAAACAGACGACTGGTGGTAGCAATCCCAAGTGACTGTTTTTAAAAGACATATAGAAAGTTGTGTGCTGGTATAGAGCGAAATGTTATTTCGGACTGTTTAACTGCCACCTACGCTGCTGCATAAGGGAGCAACGCAGCGATTTCGGAAGACTCGCCATCCATAGAGCGACCAGCCTGCGTGTCCATAAGCTGTTTACAGGACTACATTTACTGTTAGCTGTTGCGCCCCAAGGGCAATCGGCTTTTCGCAGTGGGAGGACCAACATGCCCAAGCAGTCGAGCATCCGTTCCGAACTGGCCGACGCGCTCTTTCGCCTGCGCCGCAGTTTTTATTCGCTGGCAGCGTTCAGCGGCGTCATAAACGTCATGATGTTGACGCCAGCTATTTATATGCTGCAGGTCTACGATCGAGCCCTGGTCAGTCGCAACGTCACGACGCTGGCGATGTTGACGGTCCTGGTGGTGGGTCTGTTCCTGCTGATGTCCACGCTGGAGATGGTCCGCACCCGCGTGCTGATCCGGGTGGGCAACTGCCTCGACATGGACCTCAACCGACGCATTTTCACCGCTGCATTCGAGCGCAACCTGAATCGCGCTGGAGGTAACCCGGCCCAGGCCCTGCAAGACCTCGCCCAGGTTCGTCAGTTCGTCACCGGCAACTCCCTGTTCGCTTTCTTCGATGCACCGTGGACGCCGATCTACCTGCTGGTCGCCTATCTGATCCACCCGATACTCGGACTGATCACGCTGATCGGCTCGCTGATCCTGGTGGCCCTGGCCTGGCTCACTGAAAAGGCGACGCAGAAGCCGCTGGCCGAAGCCAATCAGGCCGCCCTCTCCTCCTCCCAGTACGCCAACAACAACCTGCGCAACGCCGAGGTCATCGAGGCCATGGGCATGCTGCCGTCAATCAGCAAGCGCTGGTTCCAAAGCCATTTGCGTATTCTGGAAATGCAGACCCTGGCCTCCGACCGCGCTGCCTTGATCAGCAGCACCGGGCGTTTCGTGCGGATCACGTTGCAGTCGCTGATCCTCGGCGCCGGTGCGCTGCTGGCAATTGAAGGCAAGATCACTCCGGGGATGATGATTGCCTGTTCGATCCTCACCGGCCGCGCACTGGGTCCGGTGGAACAGGTCATCGCGTCGTGGAAGCAATTGCTCGGCTGCCGCTCGGCCTGGGGCCGGCTCAACGAGATGCTGCAAGACTTTCCGCGCCGGCCACCGAGCATGTCGCTGCAGCGGCCAATGGGCATGCTGGCGGTGGAGAATGTGTATGCCGGTGCCCCCGGTACCAACAACACGATTCTGCGCGGGGTGAGCTTCAGCCTCGTCCCCGGCGAAAGCCTCGGCATTATCGGTCCGTCCGCCTCGGGTAAATCCACCCTCGCCCGCCTGCTGGTTGGCGTCTGGCCGGCGCAGGCCGGCAAGGTGCGCCTGGACGGCGCGGACATTTTCAACTGGAACAAGGGCGAACTTGGCCCCTGGCTCGGCTACCTGCCACAGGATGTGGAGCTGTTCGAGGGCACCATCGCCGACAACATTGCGCGCTTTGGCGAAGTGGACAGCGAAGCGGTCATCTGCGCCGCCAAGATCACTGGCGTGCACGAGATGATCCTGCGTTTTCCACAGGGTTATGACACCCGCCTGGGCACCGATGGCAGCCCGCTATCCGGCGGCCAGAAGCAGCGCATCGCCTTGGCCCGCGCGTTGTATGGCGAGCCCAATCTGATCGTGCTGGACGAGCCGAACGCCAACCTCGACGACGTCGGCGAAAAGGCCTTGGTCGATGCCCTGGCCGAGCTCAAGGGCCGTGGCGCCACCGTCATTCTGATTTCTCACCGTCCCAACGTACTCTGTGCCGTCGACAAGGTGCTGATGCTGCGCGACGGCGGCGTGCAGATGCTCGGCACGCGCGATGAAGTATTCGCAGCGCTGCGCAAGGCCAGTGTGATCCCTGCAGGCGCGTCGACTCCGCTGGCCTCCGTCAAAGCACGGGAGTGACCGATCATGCAAATGAGCCAACATACCGAGATGATTACAGCCGATTCCAGGAGCGTGGTAGATCTGGACGTCGGCAAACCCGCACGGTGGGGCGTATGGCTGGTGCTTGCCGGCTTCGGCGGCTTCCTCCTGTGGTCCTGGCTGGCGCCGCTGGATGCCGGCGTGGTAGCGACAGGCACGGTCAAGGTCACCAGCAATCGCAAAGCCGTGCAGCACCTGAGCGGCGGTACCGTGGACGCCATTCTCGTTCGCGAAGGCGATCTGGTGACAAAAGGCCAGGAGGTGGTCCGCCTCGACTCGTTGCGTGCCCTTGCCGAACAGGGTGCGGTCAGCGCCCAGTACATCGTCAGCAAGACGGTGGAAAACCGTCTGGAAGCGGAACGTGACAACCGCGACGTGGTGAAATTCGACCCTGAACTGCTCAAGCGCTTCAAGGATGACTACCGCCTGGAAGCCGCCATGGACCTGCAACAGCGCCTGCTCGACACCCGGCGCGCCGGTCTCGCTGGCGAAATCAGCATCCTGCAGGAGAACCTGGCGGCGTCGGCCGTGCAGCTCAAGGGCCTGCAGCAGGTCTATGGCGCCCGTGCCTCGCAGATCAGCTTCCTCAACCAGGAACTGCAAGGCACCCGCGTGCTGGCGGCCGAAGGCTATGTGCCACGCAACCGCCTGCTTGAGCTGGAACGCAGCAATGCCGACCTCTCCGCCGGCCAGGCCGAGAACCTCAACAACATCGCCCGCGTGCGTAGCCAGACCACCGAAATCAAGCTGCGCATCCTGCAACGCCAGCACGATTACCTGAAGGAAGTCGAGTCGCAACTGACGGAAACCGCCAAGGAAAACACCACCCTGGCCGACCGCTTGCGCGCGCTCGACTACGAAGTGACCCACACGGTGATTCGGTCGCCGATCGATGGCATGGTCCAGGCTTTGAGCATCGCCACCGTCGGCGGGATCATTCAGCCCGGGTTCAAGATCATGGAAATCGTTCCGCTCAACGAACCCTTGCAGGTCGACGCGATGATTCCTGTGCAGGCCATCGACAAGATGGTCCCCGGCCTGCCCGTGGACATTTCCTTCCCGGCCTTCAACCATGCCCAGACGCCAAACATCCCCGGTCGCGTGATGACCATCTCCGCCGACCGCCTGATGGACGAGGAAAGCAAGCAGCCGTTCTATCTGGCCCAGGTGGAGGTCACCCCCGATGGCATGAGCCTGCTTGGAACCAATCATATTCGCCCCGGCATGCCCGCCAGCGTCACCATCAAGACAGGCGAACGCAATATGTTGAGCTATCTTCTTAAACCAATGCTCGAACGTGTGGACAGCTCATTCAAGGAACAATGAAATGGACCGTCATTGCCTGCTCTTCTGCCTGATGGGGTTGGCCTTGCCGGCCGACGCAATGGACCTCAAGCAAGCTTGGGATCTGTTGCAGTTCCAGGGCCCTATCTACCAGGCCGCCATGCATGAGAAAGAGGCCGGCGGGGAAAACCGCGCCATCGGCACGGCCGGACTGCTACCGCAGATCAACGCCTCGGCCTACGACAACAAGGTCAATGGCACACAACGCCAGAGTGGCATCGAAAGGGATCTCGACTACGACTCCAAGGGCGCAAACGTGCGCCTGCGCCAACCGCTGTTCAACAAACAGAAAATGGCCGAATACCGCCAGGGTCAGCAGCGTGCCGACTACAGTAACGCGGTATTCGATGCCAAGAGCCAGGACGCCGCAGTGCGCCTGGCCGAAAGCTATTTCGATGTGCTCCTGGCCAGCGAAACCATCACCCTGGCCAAGTCCAAGCTCACCGCCTTCGACGAACAACTCGCCTCGGCGAAACGGCGCCTGGAACTGGGGGCCGGCACCGTTACCGACGTCGACGAATCGACCGCTCGCCGCGACCTCGCCGAAGCCGAATTGATCGAAGCGCAAGACAACCTGGTCAACGCGCGCCGCAAGCTCGAGGAATACATCGGTGAAACCCCCGAATCGCTGACCACCTTGCGTCCGAGTTTCGATACACCACCATTGGTACCAAGCAACCTGCAGGACTGGCTGGTCAAAGCCCAGGTCGATAGCCCGCTGCTCCATGCACGCCGGTACAGCCGCGACCTCGCTGAAGAAGAAGTGAACCGTGCCAGGGCTGGCCACTGGCCAACCCTGGATTTCGTTGCCGGCTACACCGCGGGTGAGAGCCAATCACTCTCCGAGCTGAATCAACGCAACCGCTACGGTTCGGTGGGACTGGAAGTCAATATCCCGTTATTCGCCGGTGGGGGCGTCAGCGCGCTGACACGCCAGGCCAGTGCCAACAGCGACAAGGCCACGGATGAACTGGACGCTGCACGACAGGAAGTCATCACTGGAACCACCCGCGAGTATCAAGGCATCCTGAGCGGCGCCAAACGCATTCGCGCGCTGGAGAAGGCCGTAGCGTCCAACGAACGCTCACTGGCATCGTCACGCAAGGGCTTCAAGGAAGGCGGCACCAGCACCAACTCGGATGTCCTCAATGCCGAAGAGCTGCTCTTCGTGGCGCGCCACGACCTGTTCGATGCCAAGTTGCGCTATTTGATGTCGCGCCTGCGCCTTGCCTCCTCGGTGGGCAGCCTGGGCGACGACGATATCGACCAGATCAACAACTACCTCGGCCCGGAACTGCTGGTCACCAACTGACGCTCACCTGCCGGCCGGTCGCGCAAAATGATGGCTGACCGGCGCCCCTCCTCCCATGATCCCCACCCAGCCATTCATTGCCGTGTCTGAGCGCAGAAAGGCAGCCGCCAGCGAAAAAACAGTCAACGCTGACAGTTGCCCGCTAAGCCCTTGATTCCTTTTATGCTCGATCCAGCTCCAAATCAAAAGCAACGCCCAGCTCCAGGCTGTAAACTGTTTCCCCATGCGCAAACTTTTGTACCTGACATTTTCCATGGCATTGCTCGCCGCCCTCACGACCTACGCGATGTGGGCCGCAGACCGGCCGGCGGGTCATTACCTTTCGGACCTGCGGATCAGCCTGGCTGTCGACCAGGGCACGCCTGCGGACCGTGGCAATCTGTTGGGCATCCAGCCCGAACTGTTTCCTACCGACTATCAAAGTCCCGAGCGTTTGCACCGCAAGCTCGCGGCCTATCTGCAAGCAGCCCGGGACCAGGGTTTGCTGAACGGCAAGACCGTCGTCGTGTTGCCGGAGCACGTCGGTACCTGGCTGATGGTCAGCGGCGAGAAGGATGAGCTGTATCAGGCCAGCACCCTCAAGGAGGCCATGAACTGGCTGGCGGTGAGCAATCCCCTGAAGTTCGCCAAGGCGTTGATCAGCGCCGAGGGCGGCAACCGTCTGGACGATGCCCACCTGCGCATGAAAGCCAAGGCAATGGCCAGGGACTACCAGGCCTTGTTCGGAGGGTTGGCCAGGGAATTCCACGTAACGCTGGTGGCGGGCTCCATCGTGCTGCCCGAACCGAGCATCATCGACGGCACATTGAAAATCGGCCGCGGCGCGCTGTACAACAGCAGCGTGGTGTTCAACAGCGAAGGCCTGCCGATCGGCCAGCCCCAGCGCCAGATGCACCCGTTCTTCGCCGATCAGAACGGGATCAAGGCCAACGGCGAGCGCTCGCTCAACGTCGTTGATACCCCCGCAGGAAGGTTGGGCGTATTGATTGGCCACGACAGCTGGTACCCGGAAAACTACCTCAAGCTCAACGACCAAAGCGTACAGCTGGTTGCGGTACCGGCCTTTGTTGCCGGCCGTGGCACCTGGGATCAACCTTGGCGCGGCTACAGGGGGGCCTCGGCGCCGACATCGGTCAACTTGAAGCCTGGAGAAGTCAGTGAAGGCCAGGCCTGGCAGCACCTGACCCTCACGACCCGGATGCCGACCAGTCAGGCTGTCGCTGGCATGAGCGTGTTCCTGCGGGGTCAGTTCTGGGACCAGGGCAGCGCCGGACGCAGTTTCCTCAGCAGCAACGGCCAGCACTTTGCCGATGGCAACGCCCATGGTGCGCGCTTGCTGAACCTCTGGTTGTAAGCCATGAATCCACAGCCGATGCGCCTCGGCGATCTGTCGGTGGGGTTTGTTCATAGCCTGGCCGATGCCGTGCGCAGTCATGGCGTCGATCCACAGCCACTGCTCGATCAATACGGTCTCGATGCCGCGCGCCTGAGCGAAGCGGGTGCCCGACTGTCGATACCGCGCTACATGCGCCTGGGCCACAGCGCCATTCAACTGACCGACAACCCGGCCCTTGGCTTGCGCATGGGTCAGCTCAGTCGCCTGAGCCAGATCGGCCTTGCCGGCGTCACTGCGGCTCAGGCGCCGACGGTACGAGAAGCCGCGCGCTGCCTGATTCGATTCGAAGCCTTGTACGGCTCCAATTATCGGGGTCAATCAAGCTTTCACGAAGACGCCCAGGGTGCCTGGCTGCGCTTCTATTCGATCAGCCCCTATAACGCCTACAACCGCTTTGTGGTGGATTCGATCATCGCTGGCTGGTTGCAGCATTTGTCCAGTGTCAGCCCTGCCCCACTGCGCGCCGAACGCATCGAGATCGAATTCGAGGAGCCCGGCTACCGCGCGGCCTATGACGTGTTGGGTGACTGTCCGATTCAGTTTGGCGGCGAACGCAATCAACTGCGCTTGAGCCTGGCAAGTCTCGCCCAGCGCAACCCCGAGCATTGCCCGAGTACCTGGCGGCATTTACTGCAACTGTGTGAGCGGGAACTGGAGCAACTGACACGCACCCGCAGCCTGCGTGAACGCATCATCGCGCTGCTGGGACCCTTGCTCAATGGTGGCCGGGAGCCCGACCTGCAAGAGGTGGCGGCACGCCTGAAGCTGCCCACCTGGACCTTGCGCCGCAAGCTCGCCGAAGAAGGCACGCAGTTTCGTGCGATTCTCAACGACACCCGTCGCGACCTGGCCATGACTTACATACGCGACACCGAACTGGCGTTCGGAGAGATCGCCTACCTGCTGGGCTTTGCCTCAGCCGAAGCCTTTCAACGCGCATTCAAACGCTGGAACGGGCAGACACCCGGCGAATTTCGCCGCAGTCATCGCCAATCCGCCTGATGCCTACAACTCGGTAGCGTCTTCCGCCGGCTCCAGTGGGTCCAGTTCGAAAGCCTGATACTCGAGCAGCTCTTCTTGATAATCGTCCATTTTTGAATCCCCCAACCGCCTGAATAAATAACCAATTCCCTGAGCATAAAGTGCCCGCGTGAAGGAAAAATGACGCGGACACGACACTCTGTCGCTACTGAATAAAACGTAGCAGCTGGTCAGGAATTTATCATTGGTTTTTTTCGCGCAAGGTCGCAGAACAGCGGACCTTGTTGATGAGGGTCAATCTTTGCGCCCGCTACGGGATCGTTACTCGTTGGCCGATCCCGTAACGCGATCGATCACTGGCCAGAGACAGGAATCGCCGGAATCGGCTCGCTCGGCGGCGGCATGTCCGTCGGGTTCGTCGGTGGCGTAATGGTTTCTGCCAATGGTGCCGGCTCTGTGTTCTGAACCGGGGTAATCGGTGCCGCTTCAGGCGGCGGAGCAACCGGTTCAGAGGCCGCTGGAGCCAGTTCCACTGGAGCAGGTGCCGGGGCGGCCGAGGTTGGCTCTGCGGCCGGTGCGGCGGTCGGGGTTGGCGCCAGAGGAGCCGGTGCAGCCTTGGCTTCAGGCATGCCCAGGTCGGTTTTCGGCTTTTCGGGGATGTGCGCAGCCTTTTTCGCTTCCGGCGGCAGGAACAGCTCGACCAGTGCGAAAAAACGCTCGTAGAACTTTGCAGACGATACGGTTTCGCTGGCGACCTTGACCATCGAGTCATCGGAGGAGCCGATCGGCATCGACACCGAGCCCAACACACCCACACCGAGACTGGCGGAGTTGTTGGTCTTCTTCAGCGCATAACGATCCTGCAGGGCATTGGCGAACACGGTCGCGCGGTGCCCTTCGCTGCCGTCATCGGTACACACCACATTGAAGCTGATCTCCATGTGATTCTCGCCGGTCTGCTGGAAGCTCTTGTGACCGCTGACCAGCTTCGGATCGTTGCTGGTGATGATGTAACCCTGGCTGAGCAAGGCGCGACGGGCGGCTTCGCAGCTCTGGGTATCGGTGACCGGGTAGTTTCGGGAAAAGGTACCGGAGTCGTCGAAATTCTCATGCTCATAGATGGCGGTCTTGTTCGATGAACAACCGGCCGCAGTGGCAAGCACGGCTGCCAGCCCGACAACCCGCATGGGAAGTGATTTAAACATTGAACATCCTGAGGAAAACGGTTCGGGGCGTATTGTGCAACAGATCGATGCTTAGCGGAGCATCGATCGTGTCTTAAAACGGTTACAGGCTGATTGACCCCGGTTTTGCGCAAAAGTCACCGCGGTAAATGACGTACGGCAAAACAAAAAGACCCCGGCCTTGCGGCCGGGGTCTCATGTGCAGCGCTAAACCTGTTCAGGCATCAGTAACGCTTGATCTCCGCCTGGCTTTCCAGCTGCTTGCGGTAGGCCGCAAAGTCTTGCTGGCCGATGCGGGAAGCGAGGTAGCGACGATACTGTGCTTTCTCTTCTTCGGTCGGCGCCGCGGCTTCGTTCACGCCATTGAGGCGCACGATCATCAGGCTGCCATCAGTCAGCGTCACGCTGGTGAAGGTCGGCTTGTCCTTGGCCGCAGGCTTCGCCATGCGGAACAGCGCTTGCAGCACCGCAGGGTCGACCCCTTCCTGAGCACGGGTCGCCGCTTCGGTGACTTTCCAGGCCTGGCCGTCGATCGCCTGATCCAGCGGGGTCTTGCCGTCGCGCAGGCTAGCAATCAGGGCCTCAGCCTTGGTCTTGGCATCGGCACTGGCGTGCTCCTTGGCCAATTGCACACGGATCGCGGCAGAGACACTTTCCAGCGGCAATTGCGAAGGCTTCAGGTGCTCCTTGGCACGCAACACGACCACGGTTTCCGGATCGAGCTCGATGGCGGTGCTGTTCGCGCCCTCATCCAGGACTTCCGGGCTGAACGCTGCAGTGATCACGGCACGGTTGGCCGCAACTCCCTCGCCGCCTTCACGACCGAACGGCTTGGACGTGTGGACAGTCAGTTTCAGGTCCTGTGCTGGCTGAGCCAGATCGGAGGCTTCGAACGAGGCGTCTTCCAGTTGCTTGGTCGCCTCGACAAAACGCTGTTCGACCTGCTGGGTCTTCAATTCGCGGGTCAGCTTGTCTTTCAGGCTGGCGAATGTCGGTACTTCAGGCGCTTCCACCCCCAGAAGCTTGATCAGATGGAACCCGAAATCGGTGCGAACCGGCGCGGAAACCTGGTCCTTGGCCAACGAATACAGGGCTTTCTCGAACGCCGGGTCGTAGACGCCAGGACCGGCATAACCCAGGTCACCGCCGTTGTTCGCCGAACCCGGATCCTGGGAGAATTCCTTGGCCAGCGCCTCGAACTTCTCGCCCTTGGCCAGACGGGCCTGGATCTCTTCGATCTTCGCCTTGGCTTGCGCCTCGGTGGTCTTGTCGTTCACTTCAATCAGAATGTGCGCCGCCTGGCGTTGCTCGGACAGGTTCGCGATTTCTTTCTGATAGGCCGCCTGCAAGTCTTCGTCATTGACGCTGACCTGATCGAAGAAGGAAGCCTTCTTCAGTTCGAGGTAATCGATGACCACCTGATCCGGCGTCATGAACTCCTTGGCGTGCTCGTCGTAGTAGGCCTTGACCTCATCGTCGGTCAACTTCACTGCTGCCGGGTCGACCTTGATGTTCAGGGAGGCGAAATCGCGGGTCTGTTTTTCCAGACGGGCAAACGCCAGCACCTGTGCATCGGTCACGAAACCGCTACCGGCCAGACCGGCACGCAGCTGACCAATCAGCATTTCCTGAGCCATCAGCTGGCGGAATTGCATGCGGCTGTAGCCGAGTTGACGAATGACCTGATCGAAACGCTCGGAGCTGAACTTGCCATCCACCTGAAAATCAGGCGTTTGCAGAAGGACCTGATCCACAGCCGCTTCGGAAAAAGCGAATTTCGAGTTTTCTGCGCCTTGCAGCAACAGCTTGCGATCGATCAGGCCTTTGAGAGCCGATTCGCGCAGCATTTTTTCATCCAGCAAGGAAGCATCGAAATCCTTACCCAACTGTTGCATGAGCTGGCGGCGTTGCATATCGACCGCCTGGCTCAGCTCGTTCTGGCTGATTTCTTCGCCATTGACCTTCGCCACTTCATTCTTGTTCGTCGTGGCCTGAAAAATGGCGTCGAAACCGGTCAAAGCCATCAGTGCAACGATGACCCCGATAATAGTCTTGGCAATCCAGCCTTGTGAATTGTCCCTGATATTCTGCAGCATGCGTCCCCCAGAAACGGTTGAACTTCAAAAATTAGGCAACCGTGGAGCGTGGGTAGAATCCGGATAGAAGAAAGGCGCATCCGAGGATGCGCCTTCTCGTAACTGGCGGAGCGGATCGAGGGGCTCGAACTGGCGACCCTCGGTGTCTTGAACCGGCGACCTGCAGTCAGGACTGCCGCTCCGCTGCCAAGTCAGGCATGACCCCGACCCGGATGGGTAAAAACCTGAATCGAACTTAGTTGACAGCTTCTTTCAGTGCTTTACCGGCTTTGAAACCTGGTTTTTTGGCTGCTGCGATTTCCAGCGTCTTACCGGTCTGTGGGTTACGACCAATGCGAGCTGGGCGATCAGTTACGGAGAAGGTACCGAAACCAACCAGAACAACAGAGTCGCCAGCCTTGAGAGCGCCAGTGACGGATTCGATTACAGCGTCCAGCGCACGGCCAGCAGCAGCTTTCGGGATATCAGCGGATGCAGCGATAGCATCAATCAGTTCCGACTTGTTCACTCTAAGTCCCCTTATATCTATTTGAGTATGATTCTAAGTTTTTTTGGTGAAAGCAAAAACGAGTGCTGAATGGCCTACAGACACTTAAGAGCCGCTTTATAACAAGGGCTCTAAAAAGCTGTCAAGAAAGCCCCCCAGGCAAATACGTACTAATGCGTGCTAATTCTTTCCTTAGAATCTGCGTCGCGTTTCTCATCCTTCGCGACTATCTCCGGAGCCACATCCGGCAAGGGCTCCGGCGCGTATTGCAGCGCAATTTGCAGGACCTCGTCAATCCATTTAACCGGTTTAATCTGTAGATCCTGCTTGATATTGTCCGGAATCTCTTTGAGATCGCGCACATTCTCTTCAGGAATGATCACGGTCTTGATTCCGCCACGGTGAGCAGCGAGCAGTTTTTCCTTCAAACCACCAATCGCCAGCACCTGACCACGCAAGGTAATTTCACCGGTCATGGCCACATCCGCGCGCACCGGAATGCCGGTCAATGCCGACACCAGCGCCGTGCACATGCCTACACCGGCGCTAGGACCGTCTTTCGGCGTTGCCCCTTCCGGCATGTGGATGTGAGTGTCACGCTTCTCGTGGAAGTCCAGGGGAATCCCCAGGCTCTTCGCGCGGCTGCGCACAACGGTCAGGGCCGCGGTGATCGATTCGACCATCACGTCACCCAGGGAACCGGTCTTGATCAACTGGCCTTTACCCGGCACGACAGCGGCTTCGATGGTCAGCAATTCGCCGCCCACTTGAGTCCACGCCAGCCCGGTCACCTGTCCGATCTGATCCTGCTGCTCGGCCAGGCCATAGCGGAATTTACGCACGCCCAGGAAGTGTTCCAGCATGTCTGCGGTGACCTTCACCGAGAAGCGTTTTTCCAGCGCATGCTCCTTGACCGCCTTGCGGCAGACCTTGGCAATCTGGCGCTCCAGCCCACGCACACCGGCTTCACGGGTGTAGTAGCGGATGATGTCGCGGATCGCGTCTGCGTCAAACTCCAGCTCGCCTTTTTTCAGGCCGTTGGCCGTAATCTGCTTTGGCGAAAGGTATTTGACGGCGATGTTGATCTTCTCGTCTTCGGTGTAGCCCGGCAGACGGATCACTTCCATCCGGTCCAGCAACGCCGGCGGGATGTTCATCGAGTTAGAGGTGCACAGGAACATCACATCGGACAGGTCGTAGTCGACTTCCAGATAGTGATCGTTGAAGTTGTGGTTCTGCTCGGGATCGAGCACTTCCAGCAACGCCGATGCCGGGTCGCCACGCATGTCGCTGCCCATCTTGTCGATTTCATCGAGCAGGAACAGCGGGTTGCGGACACCCACTTTTGTCATCTTTTGAATCAATCTTCCTGGCATCGAACCGATGTAGGTACGGCGATGACCACGAATTTCCGCCTCGTCACGCACACCACCGAGGGCCATGCGCACGAATTTGCGGTTGGTGGCGTGAGCAATCGACTCCGCCAGGGACGTTTTACCCACCCCGGGAGGACCGACCAGGCACAACACCGGACCACGGATTTTTTTCACGCGTTTTTGCACGGCGAGGTATTCGAGGATGCGTTCCTTGACCTCCTCCAGACCATAGTGGTCGGCATCCAGAATGTCTTCTGCACGCGCCAGGTCCAGGCGCACCTTGCTCTGGGCCTTCCACGGCACTTGAACCAGCCAGTCGATGTACGAACGCACCACGGTCGCTTCCGCGGACATCGGCGACATCTGCTTGAGCTTGTTCAGCTCGGCCGTCGCCTTGGCCAGCGCGTCTTTCGGCAGGCCGGCGGCATCGATACGCTTTTTCAGCTCTTCGACTTCGTTGTGACCTTCGTCGCTGTCGCCGAGCTCTTTCTGAATGGCCTTCATCTGCTCATTCAGGTAGTACTCGCGCTGACTGCGCTCCATTTGTTTCTTGACGCGGCCGCGAATGCGCTTTTCGACTTGCAGCAGATCGATCTCGGCATCCAGCAACGCCAGAACGTGCTCGACCCGGGCCGACAAATCGATGATTTCGAGGATTTCCTGCTTCTGCTCGATCTTCAGGGCCATGTGCGCGGCCATGGTGTCCACCAGGCGGCCTGGCTCATCGATGCTGTTGAGCGACGACAGGACTTCAGCCGGGACTTTCTTGCCCAACTGCACATATTGCTCGAACTGAGACAGCAGGCTGCGAACGAATACTTCCGACTCGCGCTCTGGTGCTTCAACTTCGTCGATCAGGGAGACTTCGGCACGGCAGTGGCCATCCACTTCGCTGAAGCGCTCAACGGCGCCCCGCTGCTCACCTTCGACCAGAACCTTGACCGTTCCGTCAGGCAGCTTCAGCAGCTGCAGAACAGTGGCAATCGTACCAACGCGGTACAGGGCATCTTCACCGGGATCGTCGTCAGCCGGGTTTCTCTGGGCCAGCAGAAGAATCTGCTTGTCACCCGTCATCGCAGCCTCGAGGGCTTCGATGGATTTCTCGCGCCCCACGAACAGCGGGATAACCATGTGCGGATAAACCACGACATCACGCAATGGCAGGAGAGGCAATTCGATGGTTGTCTTCATGATTTCGCCTCTACGGCGGCCGTAAGGCCGTAAACAGATGGAAGTAAGCTTGAAACCAAGATGGGGGCTGCCTTGGAAAAAAACAAGCGGATAAAAGAACCACTTGAAAGATTGCAGCTTACGAAAGCTGCCGGGATCGGCCGGATACGTCTTCGAGGACCGCCATCTCTGGCAAGCCAACGCCTGCAGGCCAGGTCCCGAAATAGCAAAGGGGCCCGAAGGCCCCTTCTTTATTCAAGCTGCGTGACGCTTAAGCGTCTGGCGCGGCCTTGGCGGTCGGCTCACTGTTCTCGTAGATATACAGTGGCTTGGACTTGCCTTCTATCACGCTTTCATCGATCACTACTTTGCTCACCTCGGATTGCGAGGGGATTTCATACATAGTGTCGAGCAATACACCTTCGAGAATCGAACGCAGGCCACGGGCACCGGTTTTACGCTCCAGGGCACGCTTGGCGACCGATTTCAGAGCGTCGGTCCGGAATTCCAGATCCACGCCTTCCATCTCGAACAGCTTGGCATACTGCTTGGTCAGGGCATTTTTCGGCTCGGTGAGGATCTGCATCAACGCAGCCTCGTCAAGCTCGTCCAGCGTGGCAAGTACCGGCAGACGACCGACGAATTCCGGGATCAGACCGAACTTGACCAGATCGTCAGGCTCGACTTCACGCAGGGACTCACCGACTTTCTTGCCTTCTTCCTTGCTGCGCACTTCTGCGTTGAAACCGATGCCACCCTTGGTGGAACGGTTTTGAATGACCTTCTCAAGACCAGAGAACGCGCCACCGCAGATGAACAGGATGTTACGGGTGTCGACCTGCAGGAATTCCTGCTGCGGATGCTTGCGACCACCTTGTGGTGGAACGGAAGCGACCGTGCCTTCGATCAACTTGAGCAGGGCCTGCTGCACGCCTTCACCGGAAACGTCCCGGGTGATCGACGGGTTGTCAGACTTGCGCGAAATCTTGTCGATTTCATCGATGTAGACAATGCCCATCTGGGCTTTTTCCACATCGTAATCGCACTTCTGCAACAGCTTCTGAATGATGTTCTCGACATCTTCACCCACGTAACCCGCCTCGGTGAGGGTGGTTGCGTCGGCGATGGTGAACGGAACGTTCAGCAAGCGGGCCAGTGTTTCGGCAAGCAGGGTCTTACCCGAGCCTGTCGGGCCGATCAGCAGGATGTTGCTCTTGCCGAGTTCGACGTCGTCATTCTTTTTGTCACGCTGGTTCAGGCGTTTGTAGTGGTTGTACACCGCTACGGCCAGAACCTTTTTCGCACGCTCCTGACCAATCACATACTGATCAAGGATGCCGCTGATTTCTTTAGGCGAAGGCAATTTATGCGCGCTGCTTTCGGCCTGTGCTTCCTGCACCTCCTCGCGGATGATGTCGTTGCACAGGTCGACGCACTCGTCGCAGATAAAGACCGAGGGGCCGGCAATCAATTTGCGTACTTCATGCTGGCTTTTGCCACAGAAGGAGCAATAGAGCAGCTTGCCGTTGTCCTCGCCGTTGCGGGTGTCAGTCATTCGTTCGATCCAAATCCGATAGGCTTGCAACACAAGATGAAGGCTATTGCGGGCTTTTTCAAGCCCGCTGGTGATCGGACCCGCCGACCAACCCTATTTTGAGCTGCTTATTTTAAGCAGGGCGCTGGCTGATCACTTCGTCGATCAACCCGTACTCACGCGCGGCTTCTGCACTCATGAAATTGTCGCGGTTGGTATCGCGCTCGATTTCTTCAAGAGTACGCCCGCTATGCAGGGCCATCAGCGTGTTGAGACGCTCGCGAATGAAGAGGATTTCCTTGGCATGGATTTCGATATCCGACGCCTGGCCCTGGAAACCGCCCAGTGGCTGGTGAATCATCACACGCGAGTTCGGCAGGCAGTAACGCTTGCCTTGTGCACCGGCCGTCAGCAGGAACGCGCCCATGCTGCACGCCTGACCGATACAGGTGGTCGATACGTTGGGTTTGATGAACTGCATGGTGTCGTAGATCGACATGCCCGCCGTCACCGAACCGCCCGGGGAGTTGATATAGAGATGGATGTCCTTGTCCGGGTTTTCCGCTTCAAGGAACAGCAATTGCGCACAGATCAGGTTGGCCATGTAGTCCTCTACCGGACCAACCAGAAAGATCACCCGCTCCTTGAGGAGACGCGAGTAGATGTCGTAGGCGCGCTCGCCACGAGCGGACTGCTCGACAACCATCGGGACCAGGCCGCCTGCGGCCTGGATATCAGAGTTCTGCTGAATATACGAATTACGGAACATGCTCTGCAGTCACTCCCAAATAGTTATGTCTTGAATACGCATAAGCCAGCTCGAAGGCTGGCTTATGGTGTTTGCTTCTTACCGCAAAAACAATCAGTCGGCTTGTGGAGCTTCTACCGGCTTGACCGCTTCTTCGTAAGAGACCGATTTGTCGGTCACGCTAGCTTTCTGCAGAACAGTATCCACAACTTGCTCTTCCAGCACAACCGAGCGAACTTCGTTCAGTTGCTGGTCGTTCTTGTAGTACCAGGACACAACTTGCTCAGGCTCCTGGTAGGCCGAAGCCATTTCCTGAATCATCTCGCGAACGCGGGTTTCGTCAGGCTTGAGGTCGAATTGCTTGACCACTTCAGCCACGATCAGGCCCAGCACTACACGGCGCTTGGCTTGCTCTTCGAACAGCTCGGCCGGCAGCTGGTCAGGCTTGATGTTGCCGCCGAACTGCTGAACAGCCTGCACGCGCAGACGGTCAACTTCGTTGGACAGCAGGGCCTTTGGCACTTCGATCGGGTTGGTGGCCAGCAGACCGTCCATTACCTGATTCTTGACCTTGGATTTGATCGCCTGACGCAGCTCACGCTCCATGTTCTTGCGAACTTCGGCGCGGAAACCTTCCAGACCGGTTTCCTTGATGCCGAATTGAGCGAAGAACTCTTCGGTCAGTTCTGGCAGCTTTGGCTCGGAAACGGTGTTGACGGTCACGGTGAACTCGGCGGTTTTGCCAGCCAGGTCCAGGTTCTGATAGTCCTCTGGGAAAGTCAGGTTCAGAACGCGTTCTTCACCGGCTTTTGCGCCAACCAGACCATCTTCGAAACCAGGGATCATGCGACCGGAACCCAGAACCAGCTGAGTACCCTTGGCGGAACCGCCAGCGAACACTTCACCGTCGACCTTGCCGACGAAGTCAATGTTCAGCTGGTCTTCGTTCTGGGCAGCGCGATCGGCCACTTCGAAACGGGTGTTCTGCTTGCGCAGGATGTCCAGCATCTTGTCCAGATCGGCATCAGACACGTCAGCGCTCAGGCGCTCTACGGTGATACCTTCGAAACCGGCAACGGTGAACTCAGGGAACACTTCGAATACGGCTACGTATTCCAGGTCCTTGCCCGCTTCCAGGGATTTTGGCTCGATCGAAGGCTGACCAGCCGGGTTCAGCTTCTGCTCAACCACAGCTTCGTAAAAGGAAGACTGGATCACGTCACCTACAGCTTCCTGGCGAGCGTCAGCACCGAAACGGCGCTTGATTTCGCTCATTGGCACTTTGCCTGGACGGAAGCCAGCAATCTTGGCCTTTTGGGCGGTCTGCTGCAGACGCTTGTTGACCTGGCTCTCGATGCGCTCAGCCGGCACGGTGACGCTCATGCGGCGCTCAAGAGCAGTAGTATTTTCAACAGAAACTTGCATGGATATTCCTCGTTGCACAGACGTTAGCCGGCCGTTTCCGACCCCAGAATGTCGGGTAGAGATGGGCCATTACTGGCCCACCTCCCCCTAAGAACCGTACGTGCGAGTTTCCTCGCATACGGCTCGGGCCTAATCAAAACCCCCGGTAAGGGGAGCCGGTTTGTTCACTGTCAATCCGCGAGCGTGTAGCCGCTGGTGACAAAGGGGGTGCAATAGTACCCGGTTATTTAGGGAGTCTCCACCGCCTTTTGTGCGGTACAGAATGTGGTGATCATGCCACCCCGTCTCCTTCGTAATCGGTAACTTACACATTGGACACAATCCTTTCTGACTCTGGAAAAGGCTCAAGATTTGCTTACGGTACGCCAGCCTTTTGAGCATCTGTTCCATACGCCTTTTCTCGCCCATTTCCTCCATAGAAGGGTCGAAGGGGTTGTACTCCCCACTCACCTTCTTGTGTCGCTCGATCGGAGTGCTCGCTAGCGAGTACAGTTCGATCGTTCGCATCTCTCCCTTGTCATTCATCGTCGCGGTGGCAAACACCCCTTTGCGCCCCTTCATGGGTCTAAAGTATTTCGCTCCGATCCACTGGAGCGTTTTCTTAGGGTGTCGCCGTTTCGCCCAACGCCATAAAGCCAGAAAGATCATGTGATCCATGCGGCTATACGCTTTCTTGGCGACTACTGGCTGGTGATAAAACGCCCAACCACGCAGTATCGGATTCAGCTGTCGGATCAGATCCTCCTGCCTTACCGTCTTGCTGGTGCTGATGACCTCCCTTACCTTGCTATAGAACGCTTTCACGTTTTTCTTGCTTGGCTTGATCAGAAGCTTCCCATCGTACTTGCGGAAATTCCAACCTAGAAAGTCAAAGCCTTCCTTTATATGGACGACACGCGTCTTCTCGAGTGACAACTGCAGCCCCCGCACTGCTAGGAACTGCTCTACCCAAGGTCTGACTTCAGTTTCCAGCACCTCTCGCGAGGTTCCGGTTATCACAAAGTCATCCGCGTAACGCACCACATTGATTTTCAGCTTCTTGGCCTTGGTCACACCCAGATGTTGCTTAAGTTGTGACTCCAGCCCATCCAGCACCAAATTTGCCAAGGTGGGCGAGATAATCCCGCCCTGTGGCGTACCGGCATCCGTTGCCTGTAGCTGGCCTTTATGAATCACACCAGCTTTCAACCATTTCCGGAGAACCACTTTGTCCGTTGGGACGTTGGCAATTAGCCAGTCATGATTGATATGGTCAAAACAGCCTTTGATGTCCGCCTCCAAAACCCATTGGGCCGAAACCTTCTTGGATAGGCAAACGAACAGCCGTCCCATCGCATCCGCCGTAGAGCGTTCGATCCTGAAGCCGTAGCTATTTGGATCACCCGTGGTTTCTGCAATAGGCGCCAGAGCCAGCAGATATAGCGCCTGCATAGCCCTGTCCGTCATGGTTGGAATGCCCAGAGGACGCTCCTTTCCATTTGACTTCGGAATAAACACACGCCGTAAAGGCCGCGGCTTATATCCGTGGCGCTTCAACCCATTTGCCGCCTTCCATTTGGCATCGGGTGTATCCCAGAGCACGCGGTCGACTCCCGCCGTGCGCTTACCCTGGTTTTCAGTGACTCGCCGTACAGCCAAGTATCTGGCCGAGCGAGAGCGGGTCAGCATCCGTTGCAGGGCTTTCACCCTGCGCCAGTTGCCTTCCCGACAAGCCTTCGCAATCCGTATCTGCATCGCCCGGACATTCCGCTGGACACGCCACCAATCGATGTCATGCCAGTGCTGCGGAGCGCCGGAAGGCGCAGACACGGCCATTTGGCTATGTTCTAACATGCTGCCTTCCTCTCAAGTTTCCCCAAGCGAAAGACGCACGCATCCCCTGACGGGAATGGACGCTCCCGTCAGGGTTAGATTAATAAAAGATCCGTTACAGCTGGACCTCTAGTCTCATTGAGACAGGTTCAATCAGAGTTCATGCGACGAAAGACCACGCAGAAGTCTGCCCGGTTTCCCGTGGAGCAATGTTCCAGCCCCTATCCGGGCCATTACAGCCCGGCTTTCGCTTTCTCTGCGATCCCATACCCGCACAGCCAACGGATCACCTTGCGGTTCACCTGCCCGAAGGCAGCTATACGGGCTTACCACGTTCCCTGCCTGTCACACGACTGGGTTAGAGTCTGCCTATTCGCCGGCGACCTTATGTGACGACGTGTTCCGACCCTTGACCAGAACAACCGGTCGCATCACCTTTTTGGTTAATGCCTATCAGCAGATTAGGCACCGTAATGCTGACGACGTTTATTAGCAGTTCACTTGTGTTACCCATACCAGCCAGCCTAGCGCCTCAACCCGGTACTGCTCCGAGCATCTGCGCTCCGCCTCACGGCGAAGACGCACCCATACGGGGGCTACATTGTTGGAAGAGCTTCACACCCCACCGTTACCAGTGACGCATGACTTCCTAGGCTATCGTTGGTCGCACAACGAGTCCGCTGCCACTCCAAACAGGCAATGGTTGGACAATGACAGACAGAGCTTTCGCTCATGTCTCCGGTTTGATGTGAACAGGGACTGCCGAGGCAGCATGCTCAAAGAATTGTTACCTCCTGTTTCAAAAGCAGGAGGGAACCCCAGCGGGGATTCTCTCCCGCATGGGTTTAGCCCTGAATAGGGCTGATGTGTAGTAGGCACTCCAATACCGGAAATCCAGTACTGCGGTCGAGCCACCGAGCGCTAATCGACCTTGAGTTTGCCACCGCCGCTGCGGCAAGTCCTTGAAGGCATTGGACTTCTGGGAGGGTTTTGTTTCTTGGGATTGGGTACCCAAGCTCTCGGCTCTCTTTCGAGAACCCTTCAAGATGACTCTACACCTCGAAGTTTAGGAGACACGCCACGCGTGTCGCACCAAGGGCATGCATTCTAGTGGGTCAAACTCAAGAAGTCACCCTACTGAAAACGGGTAAAAACGCAGCAGGCAATTTATAGGTGCGAATGCACGAATGCACCTCGCCCCGATGGCAAATACAACCAATCACGCCAGGGCTCTGCGCCAACCTTTCCATATATAGAGGAGGTCGCCAATCATCTCCCTGACACCCGAACTCGCAAGCAAGGCCGGCGGGCAGGACCGCATCATCGAGAAACATAAATACGACGAAACGCCCTGCCCCTGCGACCCGGAACCTGCGGCCGCTGAAACAAAAAAGGCGCCAGACTTTTCAATCTGGCGCCTTTCGAAATATGGGGTGGACGATGGGGATCGAACCCACGACAACGGGAGTCACAATCCCGTGCTCTACCAACTGAGCTACGCCCACCATATTGCCTGTTAAAGAAGCCAAACAACTTCTTTATCAAGCTCCAGCCAGGCCAGCAGCCTGAGTGAAGCTTTAATTGGTGCGGATGAAGAGACTCGAACTCTTACGCCTCGCGGCGCTGGAACCTAAATCCAGTGTGTCTACCAATTCCACCACATCCGCGGGTGAAGCCTTTAAAGCAAAGGCGCCAGACTGTTAATCTGGCGCCTTTCTAAATATGGGGTGGACGATGGGGATCGAACCCACGACAACGGGAGTCACAATCCCGTGCTCTACCAACTGAGCTACGCCCACCATATCGCGCTACTTGTGCCAAAGCTGCCTAATGGCGCACCCGGCAGGACTCGAACCTGCGACCATCCGCTTAGAAGGCGGATGCTCTATCCAGCTGAGCTACGGGCGCCTTGTTAGCTGTAACCTTGGAGGACTACAAACTAAGTGCTTTCCAGTCTCGCAGAATCGTAATCCCGCTCAACCTTCCTAACCAGTGCTAGGCTGTGCCCGACAAGTGCGACGAATAGTATAGAGCCACCCGAAGGTCGTCAAATCCTTTTTAAAAAAAATTCATTTAATTAAAGGAGTTAGGGGAATTTGCAGACCAAGCGCCTTTGCCCTCACCGCATGACATGCGAGAATGCGTTCTCTTTTTTTCCCCTCTCGATGGTTAATCACGCGCAATGACTGCACAACTTATCGACGGCAAATCGATCGCCGCCAGCCTGCGCCAGCAGATCGCCCAACGTGTCACCGAGCGTCGCCAGCAAGGCCTGCGCACGCCCGGCCTTGCGGTGATCCTGGTCGGCAGCGATCCTGCCTCTCAGGTTTATGTCTCGCACAAGCGTAAAGACTGTGAAGAGGTAGGCTTTCTATCCCAAGCCTACGACCTGCCTTCCGAAACCACTCAAGAAGCGCTGACCGAGCTGATCGATCGCCTGAACGACGATCCTGCAATCGACGGCGTTCTGCTTCAGCTTCCGCTTCCCGAACACCTGGACGCCTCCAGGCTGCTGGAACGCATTCGTCCGGATAAAGACGTCGACGGCTTCCATCCTTATAACGTCGGTCGCCTGGCCCAGCGCATCCCGCTGCTGCGCCCATGCACCCCCAAAGGCATCATGACCCTGCTGGAAAGCACCGGTGTCGACCTTTACGGGATGAATGCCGTGGTTGTCGGCGCGTCCAATATCGTTGGCCGCCCGATGGCCATGGAATTGCTGCTGGCCGGTTGCACCGTGACGGTCACCCATCGCTTTACCAAGGACCTGGCCGGCCATGTCGGTCGTGCGGACCTGGTCGTCGTCGCCGCCGGCAAGCCAGGCCTGGTCAAGGGTGAATGGATCAAGGAAGGCGCGATCGTGATCGATGTCGGCATCAACCGTCAGGACGACGGCAAGCTGGTCGGTGACGTGATCTACGAAACCGCCCTGCCCCGCGCCGGCTGGATCACTCCGGTACCGGGCGGCGTAGGCCCGATGACCCGTGCCTGCCTGCTGGAAAACACCCTGTACGCCGCTGAAACCCTGCACAGCTGAGTTTCACTGCGCACGCTGACAGCGTGACGAAGAACCCCGCCCCCCTTGGCGGGGTTTTTTTTGCCTGCGAAACGATCTCGACCACCCGACGGAAAATGATTTTTTTTTCATGTTTCTCAGGACTTTCACCTGCTACTTGATCAACCATCGACAGTTATTCAGCCATACTCCAGAATGTCGCGCTTTTTACGGAATAGCCCGTTACAAAACGGCTTATCAACACTTTATGAGTCTGCCAGCGTGAAAATCCGTCTTTCCATCCTGAGCCTATTTTTTGCAGTTACAGGGACTTTCATCACGCCAATCGCCAACGCTGGCGAAACCACCGCAGCGCCTCGAAATACCTCGCAACTCAAGCTCGCTTCCGGCAGCTCTTTACTGCTGGATATGCAGACCAACAAAGTCATCTATGCCAGCAATCCGGACGTCGTCGTCCCCATCGCGTCCGTCAGCAAACTGATGACCGGCCTGGTCGTGGTTGAAGCCCGGCAAAACATGGATGAGTACATCAACATCAACATCAGCGACACACCGGAAATGAAAGGTGTGTACTCCCGGGTCAAGCTCAAGAGCGAACTGCCGCGCCGGGAAATGCTGCTGATTGCCCTGATGTCATCTGAAAACCGAGCCGCTGCAAGCCTGGCCCACCACTATCCGGGTGGCTATGTCGCGTTCATTGCTGCAATGAATGCCAAGGCCCGGGCCTTGGGCATGACCAATACCCATTTCGTCGAGCCGACAGGTCTCTCGCCGCGCAACGTTTCGACCGCTCGCGATTTGAGCAAACTGTTGATCGCCGCGCACAAGTACCCGCTGCTGACCGAGTTGAGTACAACCAAGGAAAAGACCGTTTCGTTTCGCAAACCGAACTACAGCCTGGGTTTCCGCAACACCGACCATTTGGTCCGCAAGCCGGACTGGGACATCCAGCTGACAAAAACCGGTTTCACCAACGAAGCAGGTCACTGCCTGGTGCTGGTGACCCGAATGAGTAACCGCACGGTGGCCTTGGTGATCCTTGACGCCTATGGCAAGTACACCCATTTTGCCGATGCCACGCGCATGCGTAATTGGGTAGAGAGCGGAAAGAGCGCGGACGTGCCTTCCGTAGCCTTGCAGTACAAGGCAGACAAGAACCTCAAGCAGCGCCAAAGCGGCGTGGTTGAAGCGTCGAAGTAACCTTGCTGCAAACCCATGAAAAAGCCCCGAACATTCGGGGCTTTTTTTCGCCCGACATTCAGTCGTTGGGCAGCGGCATCTGGTCGTCATCCGGGATGCCGTCGCCGACACTTGGATCTCTCCACCCCTTCGGCTTTTCAGTGGGCACCACCGTTGGTCGCGCCAGGGGATCCCTCAACGGGCTGTCGGGATCCATCACCGGATCGGTGCTTTGCTCGGGGGTTGTAGGGACAGTTTCCGGACGTTTGTCGTCGAAACTGGAATCGGTAGACATACACACCTCCATTGGACCTAAGGCTTCAGGTCACCCAGTGGATCGTAGGGCTTGGCGGGAGCCTTGGGGTTATCACCCGGTTTCACGTCCCTCGGTGCCTTGGCGGGCCCGATCGGGTCGACCTGAGGATCGGCAAGGTCCGGGGAATCCGGGTCGAACCCCAACTCATTACCGGAGGAATGTTCAGACGAGTGCGGACCGACGGGCGTTGTGGAATGAGCCATGGGCGCCTCCTGATCTCGGCCCGAGTAATGTTCCGGGCCCTTAAAGATCAGAGGCTGGCGATGGGCGAAGGTGCCCGACGGGTGACCAACGGACTTACTGGCTGGCCAAGGCCTTTTTCGCCCTGGCGGCGGCCTGTTCCTGACCGGCCTGGGCCAGATCGTTGGCGGCCTTGAGCCAACGCTGCTGATCGACCTGGGCCGGGATTTGCGTCGGATTCTGGATCAGCACCGCCCAACCACCGGCGTCCTTGAACGCCGACTCGAAGGAACTGAAGCTCATCAGTTCGCGGCGATTCATCCCGGCCCGCAGCAGGACCGTCTGCTTCTGGCGGTTATAGCCGGCAAGAATGGCGTATCGCGGTTCGGCCCACATGGCCGAGCCTTCAGTAAAGCGCACCATCACCGGATAACCGGCGGCGACTTGGGTCAACAAGGCCGCAAGGTTGCTATCGAGGGGGTAAACGACCATCCCGTAATCGCGGGCCAGGTTCTGCATGTTCTGTTGTAATTGGGCTTCGCCCCCCGGCAAATGCAAGGGTTTGTCGAGCAGCCCCGGGGTAATTACGATGCCCTGCTGGGACAGCATGCTGGCCAGCACCTGCGGCCCGCTTTGATACGCATCGCCCCGGTAGAACCGGCCGCTGAGTTCGACACGCTCCGGCAAGCGCTTGATCTCGGGCGCAACGCTCCCGGCACAGCCCGCCAGGCTTGCCACGCAACCGGCGATCAGCATGGTCGACAAAATTCGAGAAAATACCCGCACCATCATCTCTCTCTTGTTCAGGTTCAGACGCCAGGCAATCCCATTCCCGGCTTGGGCGTCGATCATAGGTCGCCGCGCCGCTACGGTATAGCTCTAAACGGTAGTCGCGTGCATTCGATAGAGCGAACTGGTTGGTGACAGACGACTTTCGGTCAATAGCCTGAAATGCAGCAAGGGCTAGACTGTTCCCTGAAGAGACGACAGCGAAGCGTGAGTGCCCAAAGAAGGGCAAAGAGGAGGCACAGATGAGCCTGACCATGATCATTGTAATGTTGGTTTGCGGCTGGCTGGCGGTAGCCGCCGCCATGCTGTGGGGCGTACTGCGCATTACTCGCCGCCACCATCACCCTGTCCAGCCGACCCCTGCGCCGGAAGCGGACAATACGCCGAACCAACACGCCAACGCTCACTGACCACACCTTTACACGAGACCAACAAAAACGGCCGCCTGCACTCCATGGAGTTCAGACGGCCGTTTCTTTTAGCGTGGGTTAAGCCTCAGTGGCTACCCGTTTCTGCCTGGACCGGCGGGACATCATGTTCAACACCTCGATCGAAGCCGAGAATGCCATGGCCGCATAGACGTAGCCTTTCGGTACATGGGCGCCGAAGCCTTCGGCGATCAGCGTCATGCCGATCATGATCAGGAAGCCCAGGGCCAGCATCACCACCGTCGGGTTGTCGTTGATGAACTTGGCCAGCGGATCAGCCGCCAGCAACATCACCAGTACCGACACCACCACCGCGATGACCATGATCGGTAAATGCTCGGTCATGCCGACAGCGGTAATGATGCTGTCGATGGAGAACACCATGTCCAGCATCAGGATCTGACCGATCGCGGCAGCGAAGCCCAGGGTCACGGTCGAGGTCGCCGACTTCGGATCTTCCGGTGCCGGGTCCATGCTGTGATGGATCTCGGTGGTCGCCTTCCACAACAGGAACAGGCCACCGGCAATCAGGATCATGTCCTTCCAGGAAAACGCGTGGCCGAGAATCTCGATCACCGGATTGGTCAACTGGACGATGAACGCGATGGTGCTCAGCAAGCCCAGACGCAGGATCAACGCCATGCCGATACCAATGCGCCGTGCCCGCTGGCGATTGTGCAAGGGCAGCTTGTTGGTCAGGATCGAGATGAAGATCAGGTTATCGATACCGAGCACGATCTCCATCACAATCAGGGTAGCAAGGGCGACCCAGGCGGTGGGGCTGGCGGCAAGTTGTAAAAGGTAGTCCATGGGTCAGTCCTGACTCGTTGTAATACGGTTTAGATTTCCTGGGAGGAAGATTCGGTTTTTTCCGATTCTTTTTCCGATGATTCTTTTTTGCTGATCAACCCGCTGGTGGCGTCACTGAGTGCTTGCTCGGCGGCCTTGTGGGTATCGTCAATCGCCTGTTTGGCGCTTTCGGCAGCCTTGCCCATCAATTGTTGCGCGCTTTTCTCGGCCTGGTCGCAACCGGCCAATACCAGTAAAGATGTGATCAACAACGCCGTGGCTTTAATTTTCATGATGCTTCCCTCGATATAACGAACGAGACCGAAACGATGGCCCGTTGATAGCGAGGCATTCTAGGGAAGCGGATACTTCAGGAAAATTCGTATTTTTGCCATGTATACTTCGGTTTTTACGAATGTAGGAGCTGCCGAAGGCTGCGATCTTTTGATTTTGTTTTTAACGGGCAGATCAAAAGATCGCAGCCTCGTTTCACTCGACAGCTCCTACAGGGGACCGTGTATGTTGAACTATCGGCAATTGCATTACTTCTGGGTGGTGGCCAAGACCGGCAGCATCGTGCGCGCCTGCGAGCAGCTCAATCTCACGCCGCAAACCATCAGCGGGCAGATTTCATTGCTGGAACAAACCTTTGGCATCGAGTTGTTCCGGCGCGTCGGACGGCAACTCGAACTGACCGAGGCCGGCCGCCAGGCCCTGCCCTACGCCGAACAAATGTTTCAGCTGGGTGGCGAACTGGAACTGATGCTGCGGGCACAACCCAATGAACAGCAGATCCTGTTTCGCGTCGGTGTGGCCGACGTGGTGCCCAAGTCCATCGTCTATCGCCTGATCGCACCGACCATGGAACTGAGCGAACCGCTGCGCATCACGTGCCGCGAAGACAAGCTTGAACGTTTGTTGGCCGACCTGGCGATCCAGCGCCTGGACCTGGTGATCTCCGACAGCCCGATGCCGTCGCACCTGGACATCAAGGGCTACAGCCAGAAACTCGGTGAGTGCGGGATCAGCTTCTTTGCCACCCCTGAGCTGGCGGCCCGTTACGGCCGGGACTTTCCGCGCAATCTGCACGGCGCGCCGCTGCTGATTCCCGGCCCGGAAACCGTGGTTCGCAGCCGCTTGCAACGCTGGTTCGCCGAGCAACAGATCCAGCCGAAAATTGTCGGGGAGTTCGACGACAGCGCCCTGATGCAGGCCTTCGGCCAATCCGGCAGCGGGATCTTCATCAGCCCGAGCGTGATTGCCGATGAAGTGCAACGCCAATACGGCGTGGAGGTGATTGGCCAGACCGACGCGGTGAGCGAGTCGTTCTACGCCATCTCAGTGGAACGCAAGGTCAAGCACCCCGGCATTGTCGCCATTACCGAAGGTGCCCGACGCGAGCTGTTTACAGCGCTGTGATTTCTTCCCGGGGCTTGAAGGTCATCAGCGCGATGGCCAACAGGATCGAAGCCAGAATGAAAGCGGCGGCTGCAAAGCCAAGGCCTTGCAGGCCGACGCTGTCGATCACCCGACCACCGATCATCGCGCCCAGTCCAATACCGAGGTTGGCCCCGGCGATGTTCAGCGACGCAGCGAAGGCCGGCGCTTCGGGCGCCGCTTTCATCAGGCGCACATGGCTGACCAGGAACAACGCCGCCTGGGTCACGCCCCAGATGCCCATCGCCGCCGCCAGACCGAGTGGCGAATGAATGTTCGGCACCAGCGCCACCAGGCCGGCGATCATGAACGCACAGAACATCATCGACGCCATCAGCGGGTGACGATCCACCGCCCGGCCGCCCAGGGAGTTGCCGATCAGCCCGACCGCGCCAAAGCCCATCAGGCACCAACCGACCACAGTGCCGTTGAAGCCGGCCAGGCGCTCAAGGATGTCCGCCAGATAGGTGTAGGCGGTGAACATGCCGCTGAACACAATCACTGACAGCAGCACGTGACCGAGCATCAGCGGGCTGCGCAGGATCTTGAACTGCGACCGGAAACTCACCTGATGCTGGTGCAGGTTGGTCCTGGGTAGATAGATAAACAGCAGTAACGCCTTGGCAAAGGCGATGACCGCCAGAATCGCGAAGGCACTGCGCCAGCCGAACGCATCGGAAATCAGCGTGCCCACGGGAATGCCGAACACCGTGGCGCAAACGATGCCGAAGCCGATCTTGGCGATGGCGCGACCGGCGTACTCCGGCCCGACGATGTCCACCGCCGTTTCGCTGGCCAAGGCCCAGAACACCGGCAGCCCCAGCGCCGGGATCAACCGCGCGAACGCCATCACCCAGATGTTCGGCGCCAGCGCCGCTAGCGTGTTGGCCAGGCCAAACATGATCAACACCGAGATGAACAGCTTGCGGCGCTCGAAGCGGGCGAAGTATGCCGTCAGGAACGGCCCGAACGCGGCCACGGTGAAGGCGAACAGGGTCACCAGCAAACCGGCCTGCGGGATGCTGACCTCCAGGTCCCTGGCGATAGCTGGCAACAGGCCAACGATGATGAATTCCGTGGTCAGCACCGTGAAGCCGGCGGCGGACAACAGAAGAATGGGCAACAGCATGCAAAACTCCAGAAAACGAAAACACCAGCGATAGCCCGAAGGCCCACTGGCAGACATGAAAATGAGGATGGCGAATCTTAACAGAGTGTTTTCGGATGCGGTTGCACGAACCTGCAATTGACGTTGAATACCAGGGTGGCAGTTCGTCACAGGTCTGAAAGATCGATCCTGCGCTGTGATAAAGTCCGCGCCCTGAAAAACGTACACCCTGTGTTTATCGGCCATTTTTGGCGTCGATGACACGATCCTCTTCGGTTTCCTGCGGGCTGCACGCGCGGCGAAACCTTGCACTTATAAAAAATCAGAGATGCCGTTTTATGACTGCTTCATCCCCTTCTCTATTGCAACGCCTTAAACGCCTGAGCCTGGTCACACAGATCGTGATCGGCCTGATCGCCGGTATTGCCCTGGCGCTGTTTGCCCCCGACATGGCGAAGTCCACGGCGTTCATCGGCAAAGTGTTTGTCTCGGCACTGAAAGCCGTCGCGCCGATTCTGGTGTTCGTGCTGGTCATGGCGTCGATTGCCAACCACAAGCACGGTCAGGAAACCCATATACGGCCGATTCTATTCCTGTATCTGCTGGGCACTTTCGCCGCCGCTGTGGTCGCGGTGGTTGCCAGCATGACGTTCCCGTCGAGCCTGGTGCTGTCGACCCAGGACGTCGCGGTCACAGCGCCGGGCGGGATTGGCGAAGTGTTGCAAAGCCTGTTGCTGAGCGTGGTCGATAATCCGGTCAGCGCCCTGATGAACGCCAATTTCATCGGCATCCTGGCGTGGGCCATCGGCATGGGCATTGCCATCCGCCACGCCGGCGACACCACCCGTGAAGTGCTGGGCGACCTGTCCAACGGCGTGACAGTGATCGTGCGCCTGGTGATCAGCTTTGCCCCGCTGGGCATCTTCGGCCTGGTGGCTTCGACCCTGGCCACTTCCGGTTTCGGCGCCTTGATCGGCTACGCGCACCTGCTGGCCGTGCTGCTGGGCTGCATGCTGTTCGTGGCGCTGGTGATGAACCCGCTGATCGTTTTCTGGAAACTGCGTCGCAACCCATACCCGCTGGTGCTGACCTGCCTGCGCGAAAGCGGCATCACGGCGTTCTTCACCCGTAGCTCGGCGGCGAACATCCCGGTCAACCTGGAGTTGAGCAAGCGTCTGGGCCTGCACGAAGACACCTACTCGGTATCGATCCCGCTGGGCGCGACCATCAACATGGCCGGCGCGGCAATCACCATCACCGTGCTGACCCTGGCGGCCGTGCACACCCTCGGCATCGCCGTGGACATTCCCACCGCGATCCTGCTGAGCGTCGTTGCGGCGATCTGTGCTTGCGGCGCTTCGGGTGTGGCCGGTGGTTCGCTGTTGCTGATTCCACTGGCGTGCAGCCTGTTCGGCATCCCGAGCGAAATCGCCATGCAGGTGGTGGCGGTCGGTTTCATCATCGGCGTGCTGCAGGACTCGGCGGAAACCGCGCTGAACTCCTCCACCGATGTGCTGTTCACCGCGGCGGCCTGCCTGCGTGAAGAGGCAAAAGCAGAACGCCTGGCCTAACGAAGATCAAAAGATCGCAGCCTGCGGCAGCTCCTACATTGGATCGCCGTACACCCTGTAGGAGCTGCCGAAGGCTGCGATCTCTTGCTCCACCAACGAAAAAGCCCGCCAAGGCGCAAACCTTGGCGGGCTTTTTTGTACCTGGACGGTTTAGAACGCGCCCATGTAGTCGCGCTTGCCCACTTCCACGCCGTTGTGGCGCAGCAGTGCATAAGTGGTGGTGACGTGGAAGAAGAACTGCGGCAGGCCGTAGGTCAGCAGGTAGGACTGGCCGCTGAAGCGCTTCTCTTTAGGCGTGCCCGGACGGGTGACGATCTCGATGCCTTCCTTGCCGTTGATCTGCTCTGGCTTGATGCTGCCGATGAAGGCCAGGGCCTTGGCGATCAGCGCTTGCAGATCCGCGAAGGTGGTTTCTGTGTCGTCGTACTTCGGCAATTCGACTTCGGCCAGGCGACCGGTAACGCCCTTGCTGAAATCAACGGCGATCTGCACCTGACGCACCAGCGGGAACATGTCCGGGAACAGGCGCGCTTGCAGGAAGGCGTTAGGATCGATGTTTTTTTCGGTGGCGTGGGCTTCGGCTTTCTTCAGCACATCGCTCAGGGCGTTGAGCATTTGCTGGAAAACAGGCACCGAAGCGTCGTACAGGGAAATGGTCATGGCAGGTCTCGTGTGGTGACAGAGGGAAACGTCGGCCGATTATAGCCGCGCGCCGCCCTCCCGAGACCGGACTTTTTCAGCTGCCGTACACTTTGGCCGCCGGAACGGCCTGAGCCACCAGCTGTGCGACGGCATCACCCATCTCGCCGACCGCCCAACGGCCCTGGCGATCCAGTTGCGGACCACGGCGCCAGCCGTCGGCGATGGACAACTTGCCGCCCTCGACTTCGAACATCTGCCCGGTCACCTCGGCGGAAGCCTCGGAGCCCAGCCACACCACCAGCGGCGCGACGTTTTCCGGGGCAAAGTAGTCGAAGCCCTCTTCCGGCTTTTTCATGGTGTCGGCGAACACTTGCTCGGTCATCCCGGTGCGCGCGGCCGGCGCCAGGGCGTTGGCGGTGATCCCGTAGCGGCGCAGTTCAGCCGCCTGCACCAGGGTCAGCGAGGCAATACCGCCCTTGGCCGCCGCGTAGTTGGACTGACCGATGGAGCCCTGCAAACCGGCGCCGGAGCTGGTGTTGATGATCCGCGCATCGACCTTGGCACCGCCCTTGGCCTGCTCGCGCCAGTACTTCACGGCGTGGCTGGAAATGCAGAAGTGGCCTTTGAGGTGCACGGCGACCACGGCATCCCAGTCGGCTTCGCTGAGGCTGGCGAACATGCGGTCGCGGCAGATGCCGGCGTTGTTGACCACCACGTTCAGATCACCGAAGGTTTCGATGGCCTGACGCACGATCAGGCCCGCCGAGTCGTAGCGGGTGATGTCGTCGCTGTTGGCCACGGAACTGCCGCCCTGGCCGAGGATTTCACCGACCACGGCCAGCGCCGCTTCGCGGTTGATGTCGTTGACCACCACTTTCGCGCCTTCGGCAGCGAAGGCCAGCGCGTAGGCGCGGCCCAGGCCACCGCCGGCACCGGTGATGATCACGACGCGGTTTTCACAGATTTTCATCAGGCTATTCCTTCAAATTCATTACTAGTCGACACATCCCCTTGTGGGAGCGAGCCTGCTCGCGAAAGCGGTGGGTCAGTCATCATCAATGTTGAATCTGATGGCCCCTTCGCGAGCAGGCTCGCTCCCACAGGTTCAGTGCACGTCCTGGAGTCACAAACGTTCGATGATCGTCACGTTGGCCTGGCCGCCGCCTTCGCACATGGTCTGCATGCCGTAGCGACCACCGCTGCGCTCCAGTTCATGGAGCAAGGTGCACATCAAGCGGGTGCCGGTGGCGCCCAATGGATGACCGAGGGCAATCGCGCCGCCGTTGACGTTGGTCTGTTCATGGGGATAGCCAGTCTCTTTCAACCAGGCCATGGCCACCGCGGCAAAGGCTTCGTTGATCTCCACCCGGTCGATGTCTTCGAGCTTCATGCCGGCACGCTTGAGTGCGTAGGCGGTGGCCGGGATCGGCGCGGTGAGCATCCAGATCGGGTCTTCGGCGCGCACGCTCAGGTGATGGATGCGTGCCCGTGGCGTCAGGCCGTAACGCTTGAGCGCCACCTCCGAGACGATCAGCATCGCGCTGGCCGCGTCGCAGGTCTGGCTCGATACCGCAGCAGTCACCCGATCGCAGCCGAACAGGAATTCCAGCTCGGCCATTTTTTCCAGGCTGGTCTGGCGCGGGGTTTCGTCATGCAGCACACCGGCCAGCGGCACGATTTCGCGATTGAAGCGGCCTTGCTCGATGGCTTGCAAGGCACGTCGATGGGACTCAAGCGAATAGGCTTCAAGCTGCGCCCGGGACAGGTCCCACTTCTCGGCGATCATCTGCGCAGAACGAAACTGCGTCGGTGGTTGAGCGCCATAGCGCCGCACCCAGCCTTCGGAACCGCTGAATGGATCGGTGAAGCCCAAGGGTTCGGCAGCGATCATCGCCGAGGAAATCGGGATCTGGGTCATGGTCTGCACGCCACCGGCGACGACCACGTCCTGAGTGCCGCTCATCACCGCTTGCGCGGCGAAGTGCACTGCTTGCTGGGACGAACCGCACTGGCGATCGATGGTGGTGCCCGGCACCGCTTGCGACAGGCCGGCCGCCAGCCAACTGGTGCGGGCGATGTCACCGGCCAGCGGGCCGATGGTGTCGACACAGCCGAAGATCACATCGTCGTAATCCTCGTCGGGAATGGCGTTGCGCTCGACCAGCGCGCGCAACACATGGGCGCCCAGGTCGGCGGCGTGGATCTGGCTCAGACCACCCTTGCGCCGCCCGGTGGGCGTACGCAGGGCGTCGACGATATAAGCTTCAGGCATGGTCTACCTCGGTAAAAAATTGAAATCTGGTATTGAGAGCGCCGAAAAACCTGTGGGAGCGAGCTTGCTCGCGATGGCGGAGTGTCAGTCAACATCGATGTTGGATGTGCCGGCCTCATCGCGAGCAAGCTCGCTCCCACAGGGATTTAGTCACCCTTACTGACTGATTAGAACGTACTGCCCGCACCCAGCTCTGGGTTGCCGTCAAACAGGGCCGCACGAATCCGCCCTTTGTGCAGACCGCGATCGCCCCAGACCTTGTCCAGCGCCCAGGCGCGTTTCATGAACAGGTGCAAATCGACTTCCCAGGTGTACCCCATGGCACCGTGGGCCTGGATGGTGTTCTTCGCGGCGAGCATCGCCGCTTCCGCCGTCACCAGCTTGGCGTGGGACACCAGCACGTCATGCCCGGGTTGCTGCTCGGCCAGCGCATAAGCAGCGCGGTAGAGCGGGCCTTTGGCGAACTCGATCTGCACCGCGACGTTGGCCATCAAATGCTTGACCGCCTGGAACGAGCCCACCGGCTTGCCGAACTGTTTGCGCTCGAAGGTGTAGTCCACCGCCAGGTCGACCATGCGTTTGGCCAGCCCCAGCAGTTGCGCGGCACTGGCGAGGGCGCCACGGTTGAAGGCGGCTGTCCACAAGCGCCGTCCTTGTTCGCCGCTGGCCACGCAAGTAGCGGGTGTTGGCGTCCATTCGACCTGGAACAGCTGACGGCTCGGGTCGACCGACTCGTTGCGGGTCAGGCGCACCGCGTCACGCTCCAGGGCGTGCACTTCATCGCCATTGGCCAGCAACAGCAGATCGGCGACATGGGCATCGCTGACCAGCGGATTACCCGGCTCGGAAACTGCGAGACGTGCACGGCCCTCAGCAACGCGTGACAGCCATTTTTGTTTGAGCGGCGCGTGTTGCTCATCGAGGGCGGCAAGCAACGGCACGCCAACCAGCATGGTGTCCACCAGCGGCTCGGGCAGCCCGGCGTAACCGCATTCCTGAGCGATCAGCACGAAGTCCAGCTCATTCATGCCCATGCCGTCCTGCGCCTCGGGCACGGTCAGGGCGGTCAGGCCCAGCTCCACCAGTTGCGCCCAGAGTTGTTCACTGCGCCCGCTGTCGCTCTGCCACAGTTCGCGAATGCGTTCCGGGGTGACTTCGTTGATCAGGAAGCTGCGGACGTTGTCCTGAAACAGCAGTTGGTCGCGGCTGAAACTAAAGTCCATGGTCTATTCCTCAGGCACGCGGCATGCCGAGCATGCGTTCGGCAATGATGTTGCGCTGGATCTCGTTGGTGCCGGCGTAGATCGGCCCGGCCTGGGCAAACAGGAAACCTTCCAGCCAATGACCGACGTCACCGGCGGCCGGGGCATGCGGCAACAGTTCACCGCGCAATCCAAGAATGCTCATGGCGGTGTCGTGCATGCGCTGGTCGAGTTCGGACCAGAAGATCTTGTTGGTCGACGACTCCGGCCCGATCTTGCCGCCCTGCACCAGTTGCGAGGCGGTCATGTAGGTGCTCAGGGTGTAGGCCTCGGCATCGAGCCAGGCGCGCATCACGGCCTCACCAATGGCCGGGTCGCGGTCGGCGTGCTCACGGTTGGCCAGGTACAACTGCACCAGACGCTTGGCGGTTTCCTGGAAGCGCGCCGGTGAACGCAGCAACAAACCACGCTCGAAACCGGCGGTGGACATCGCCACGTGCCAGCCCATGCCTTCGCCACCGAGGGCGTTCTCCACCGGCACCTTGACGTCGTCGAAGAAAATTTCGGCAAAGCCCGGCAAACCGTTGAGCTGCGGAATCGGCCGCACGGTGATCCCCGGCGTGTCCAGCGGCAGCAGGATGAAGGTCAGGCCGTGATGACGCTGGGACTGCGAGTCGGTACGGAAAATACCGAACGCCCAGTCGGCCCACACCGCGCGGGTCGACCAGGTTTTCTGGCCATTGATCACGTAGTGGTCACCCACCCGTTCAGCCTTGGAGCGGATCGCCGCCATGTCGGAACCGGCGCCCGGCTCGGACCAGGCCTGGGCCCAGATGTCTTCGCCGGTGGCCATGCGCGGCAGAAAGCGCGCCTTTTGCTCCGGGGTGCCGTACTCCATCAAGGTCGGGCCGAGCAGGAAGATGCCGTTCTGGTTGACCCGTGCCGGCGCCCCGGAACGGTAGTATTCCTCTTCGAAAATCAGCCACTCGATCAGGTCGCAGCCGCGTCCGCCGAGTTCGGTCGGCCAGGTGACCATGCCCCAACGGCCTTCGTTGAGCTTGGCTTCCCAGGCGCGGTGCTGGGCAAAGCCCTGTTCGGTGTCGAACGATTGCAGCGGTTCACTTGGTACATTGGCCGCCAGCCAGGTCCGCGCCTCGGCGCGAAAGGCCTGCTGGGCCGGGGTATAGGTCAGGTCCATGGATATGCCTTCAGCCGTTGAATCGGGCATCGCGTTTCTCGACGAACGAGTCGCGTGCTTCCTGAGAGTCCAGTGAGCGGTAGGCTTCGAGGGTGAAGCCCTGCTCCCAGCGGTATTTGTCTTCCAGATTGCCGTCTTCGATGCCGCTCAACGCTTCCTTGGCCAAGCTGATCATGCCGGGGCTCTTGGCGGCGATGGTGCGGGCGATTTGCAACGCGGCTTCGCGCAAGTCTTCGCGCTTGACCACCCGCTCCACCGCGCCCAGGCGGTAGGCTTCGGCGGCGTCGATGGCCTCGCCGGTGAAGTACATGTGGCGGACTTTCTGCACCGGGAACAGACGCTGCAAATGCGCGCCGCCGCCCATGGCCCCGCGATCCACTTCCGGCACGCCGAAGGTGGCGCACTCGGACGCGACGATGATGTCGGCGGCGCCGCAGATGCCGATGCCGCCACCCAGCACGAAGCCGTGCACGGCGACGATCACCGGTTTCGGATTGCGATGGATGGCCTTGAAGCTGTCGTAGTTGCCCTTGTTCACCGCGACGATCAGGTTGCCGTCGGCGGCCAGTTCCTTGATGTCGACCCCGGCACAGAAGCCGCGACCTTCGGCACGGATCACGATCACCCGCACGTCGTTGTTGCGGCCCAGGCTTTCGATCTCGCTGGCGATATCGGCCCAGCCCTGGCAGCTGAAAGCGTTGACCGGTGGTCGGTTGAAGACCAGTTCGGCAATGCCGTGTTCGATGCTGACGCTAAATGGTTTCATGGTTTCCTTCCTTCACAATGCATGGCCCCTTACGACACACGGCGGCACAGCTCGCCCAGGCGCGCTTCGGCGTCGCGGACGATCTGTTCAATCAATTGGGCGCAGCTGGGCAAGCTGTCGATGGATGCAGCGACTTGTCCGGCAGGCAACACGCCCTCGGCCGGACGTCCGTCGACCATCGCTTTCTGGATCACCATCGGCGCGTTGGCGGCCATGATGCTTTGCGCGGCGGTCAGTTCTCCGCTGCCGCGCATCTTCAGCGCGCTGGTCAGCAGTTGCGTCAGGCTCATGCCGGTGTGGCGGCGGTAGGCCAGGCCACTCTGCAACGCCAGCAACAGGCGCTTGAGGCCCCCGCTGTTTTCCAGTTGGTTAAGCAATTCGTTGCGGATCATCCGTTGCGGCATGCCGTCGATGGCGCGGCTGATGATGATCGCCGCCGGGTCCTTGACCGCCAGGTAACGGGCCAGGGTCGCCTGGGGCACCGGGCTGTCGGCGCACATCAGGAAACGCGTGCCCATGGCGATGCCTTCGGCGCCGTAGGCCAGCGCCGAAACCAAACCTTTGCCATCCTTGAAACCACCGGCCGCCACCACGGGCACCGAAACGGCATTGACCACTTGATCCAGCAGCATCGAGGTCGGTACGGAACCGGTGTGTCCCCCGCCCTCGCCGCCCTGCACGGTCACCGCATCGGCGCCCATTTCCACGGCTTTCTGCGCATGCTTGAGCGCGCCCACCGTGGGGATGCACACCACGCCGGCATCCTTCAGGCGGCTGATCATTTGCTTGCCCGGCGAACGGCTGTAGCTGACCGCCCGGACTTTGTGGCGCAACACCAGCTCGACGATCTCGCCGGCATTGGCCTGGTACATGTGGAAATTCACCCCGAACGGCTGATCGGTCAGGCGTCGGGTTTCGATAATCGCCGCTTCCATCTGCTGCGGTTCGATGGTCGCCCCGGCGAGAAAACCGAAACCACCGGCATTGCCCGTGGCCGCCACCAGTTTCGGGTCGGCGACCCAGCCCATGGCGGTCTGGATGATCGGATAGCGGCAACCGAGCAGTTCAGTCAAACGGGTATTCAACGAGATCGCCATGCTCACGCCTCGCCCGTTTTGCGCTGGGAACTGGCCATGGCCTTGGCGTCGTAGCCGCCGAGACGGTCCCCGGACACCAGTTCATTGTGGGCATGGGCGAAGTGATGCAGGCCGAACACCATGTCCATGGTTGCGCGCTTACCCATCAGGTCTTCGGCGTTGTTCACCGCTTGCTTGCTCAGCTGCAGGCCCAGGCGCGGCATCTGGGCGATGCGCCCGGCGATGTCGAGGGTTTGTTGCTCCAGCTCGTCGCGAGCCACCACCCGATTGAGCATGCCCATCTGATAGGCACGCGGCGCCGGCATGCGCTCGCCGAGGAACAGGAACTCCTTGGCGATGCGCGGATTGAGTTCATGCACGTGGGCGAAATACTCCACACCGGGAATGCCCATGCGCACCACCGGATCGGCGAAGTAGGCATCCTCGCTGGCGACGATCAGGTCGCAGACCCAGGCCAGCATCAATCCACCGGCAATGCACGCGCCCTGGACCATGGCGATGGTCGGCTTGGGCATTTCGCGCCAGCGGCGGCACATGCCCAGATAAACCTCCTGTTCCCGGGCATAGAGAAACTCGCCGCCCGGTTTGTTCACATGGTCGTACCACAGACTGGCGCGGTCGAAGGTCTTGTCGACGTCGCGGCCCGGGGTGCCGATGTCATGCCCGGCGGAGAAATGCTTGCCGGCGCCACGCAGCACAATGACCTTCACCTCATCGTCATCGCAGGCCCGGCGAAACGCCGCGTCCAGCGCATAAGTCATCTGCGAGTTCTGCGCGTTGTGGAACTCGGGGCGGTTCATGGTGACCAGGGCCACCGCGCCACGCACTTCGTACAGCACCACCTCGGCCTGATTGTTATCGTTATGTTCAGCCATCACTTTTCTCCGCAACGCGTTGCTCAGCGTTGGCCTGGCGGGTTGTCTTTGAGTTGCAGGGCGCGCAGGTTGTGCGGGTCCAGACGTTGGATCAGCTGCAACTGCTCGGCCGTCGGTGCTGCCGTGGTCGGGCAGTCATCCGGCACGTGCAGCTCGAAACCGGTGTTGTCTTGGACTTGCGCCGCCGTCACGCCGGGGTGCAGCGAACGGATGCGCATCTGCCGCTGCGGGCCCTGGAAATCCAGGACGCAGAGGTCGGTGATGATCAGGCGGATGTCGATGTCGTCCAGCGACCAGCCCCGAGCGAGGCGCGCCGGGTTGTAGCCGACCGAGGCGACCATATCGACCTCGCCTTCGACGAACACTCGGCGGTTATGGCTCGGCACGCAAAACGAGTTGGCGTGGCTGATCGAGTTGCCGGGGAAACCGCGTACGCCAAGCATCTGCGCCTTGGGTTTGGCGTAGTCGCCGATGCAGGAAATGTTGGCTTGACCGTAACGGTCGATCTGGGTCGGGCCGACTAGAGCATGGCGCTTGCCGCCCCAGACGTTGTCGAAAATCCGCGAGAACCCCATCCAGCTGTCGCGCTTGGGTTCATAGCCTTTGCGCGCGCCCAACGGCACAGGCTCGGCGACCATGTAGGCTTCGGAATCGGTCATCAGCAGTTGCGGGTTGCTGGTCAACATGGCCAGCGACGCCGCCAGACGCGGGATCACGCCGATGCCGGAGGCCAGTACTTCGCCGTCTTCGCGCCAGGCTTCGGAGGCCGCGCAGATCATCAACTCAGCGAGGCTGAAATCAGTAGTGCTCATCGAAAGGCTCCTTAGAAAATCGGCAACGGCAGTTCACGGATCGCAGCCAGGCCGCCGACCTTTTCCAGATACTGTTCGTGGGTGCAGTCGACGTAGTCGCGCACATAGCCTTCCCAGCCATCGGCCGCCTGGACCGTGGCGTTGTAGGCCTTGAAGTGCGCAACATCGAAACCGTACAGCGGCGCGCAGGACGACGGATGCGCCCCGCCCGGCACGTGGGCCACGGCGGTGGTCAGGTTGCGTTCCCAGAACACTTGATGGGCGTGGGCGCTGTCCTGATGGAAATACTCGCTGTCGACCAGCTCATCGCAGGTCACGTAGCTGTGGGTCGCGGCCCGCACGAACAGGTCGTCCATGTAGTGATCGGGACCGCTGATCTGGCACACGCCGCGTTTGTCGGCACGGTCAACGTGGACCAGCGCAGCGTCGAGCTTGAGCGCCGGCATGGCGACCCAATCCTTCCCATCGGCATAAGGCGAGGCGATCAACTTGATCTGGCGGTTGTGGCGCAGCACATCGGTGCCCAAGCCCACAGCGGTTGGAATGAACGGCACATTCATCGCCGCCGCCCGCAGACCGAGCAGCAGCATGCCTTCGTCGATCTCCATCACTTCCAGCGCCGCTTCCTGGCGCGCCTTACGGAAGTACGGCTCCAGCGGAATGAAATCCAGGGAAACGAAGGCGAACACCAGTTTCTTGATCTTGCCGGCCGCGCAGAGCATGCCGACGTCCGCACCACCGTATGCAACAACAGTTAGCTCCTTGAGGTCCGAGCGCAGAATCTCGCGTACCAGCGCCATCGGCTTGCGGCGCGGGCCCCAGCCACCGATACCGATGGTCATGCCGTCACGCAGTTGGCCGACGATCTCGAAGGGGGTCATTTGCTTGTCCATCGTCTTGTTCCTCATTGGCGACCGACACTGAAGTCGTGGCCCCAGTGGCTGACCACGGTGCTTTCGAACGGCGTGTGGCGGTCCCAGTCGACCACCAGGCCATCGCAGCCGTACTCCAGGTCAAACCCGGACGGGGTCTTGATATAGAAAGAAATCATCTGGTCGTTGGTGTGCTGGCCGAGGGTGGCCGACAGCTTCACGCCGTTGGCGTGGACGCGGTCCAGCGCACGGCCAACTTCGTCCAGCGCATTGACCTCGACCATCATGTGCACGCAACCGTGGGGCATCGGGCACTCGAAAATCGCCAGCGAGTGGTGCCGGCCGTTGTTGCAGTGCAGGAAGTGAATGCGCTTTTGCGGCTCGGCAGGGTCCGGGGTGAAGCGGACTTTCATCAGGTCGGACAGGCCAAAGCCCATCACCTGCTCGTAGAAATCGCGGCAGCGTTCGAAGGCCGGTGCCGGCAATACGACGTGGCCCATGCCAAGGTCGTTGGTGACGAAACCTTTGACGCCCACCGGCGAGACGAAGCGGGCGAAGTCCTGCAACGGGCCCCAGAACAGTTCGTGGCGATTGCCATCCGGGTCGCTGAAGTGCACCAGCTCCTGGACCTTGCGCAACTCGGCTTCGGCTGCGGTGCCACGGGTCACTTGCACGTCGGCTTGCTGCAGCTCGCTGACCGCCTGTTCCAGCGCTGCTTTGCCGGCGACTTCCCAGCCGCAGGCACCGAAGCTGTTCTCGGCGGTTTTCTGCACCAGGATGCGGTAGTGGCGCTCGTCCATCTTCAGGTACAGGTGGCCGTCGTCATCGTTGCCGATGACCATCATGCCCAGCACCTGGCTTGCGTAGTGGCGCCATTGCGCCAGGTCGCTGGATAACAGGGTGACGTAACCCAGACCACGGATATCCATGGATGCACTCCTCGTTTTTCTCAGGCGGTGCCGCCCTTCGGCGACTGCCGGGGGAGACTTTATGTAGGGCCTATTCAAACGGGTTCGGGGAGGGGCAACATCGTCCAATGGGACTAGCGGAAAACAGGCAGAACGCAATCCCTGTAGGAGCTGCCGAAGGCTGCGATCTTTTGATCTTTATCTGAAAAACAAAATCAAAAGATCGCAGCCTGCGGCAGCTCCTACAGGGGGCGTTACTCAGATGGTTCGATTTGATCGAGCACACGGTTCGCCGTGATTTCGGCCAGCATGACGCTATTGGAAATACCCAGCAGGGCATTGCGGTCACCGCCCTCCAGATGATCCACCAGTTGATGCACCATCACATCCACCGAGGCCAGCGTCTCGACCAGATAAACCACCAGGGTTTTGGTCGTGGCCTCCGGGTCGACGGTAAACAGCGTGCTGATTGTTCGAGGGGTGGCTTTGATGTCGGCTGTCGAGGGGAAGTGGTAAGCGAGGGCACGCTCGGCGGCCTCGTGCAGTTTTTTTGAATCGGGTTCGTACGGGAATGCTGGATCGGTATCCGGCGGGTTGGGTGTGACCTTGAACATAGTGTGGATTCCTGATGTGGGCTGGAAACCACTTCTCTACTAAAAGAAGGGGTGGCAGCTGTACGCAGGTTAGTAGACCGGGGAATCCAAGAAGCCGGCGCGCCCAAGGGCGCCCTACGTACAGCCACCATCAAAATGCAGGCACAAAACCTGATTGATGCGTCGTACGTCTCGGATTAAGCCACGGGCTACTAAACCCGATCACTGGGAGTCAGTGACACGAATCAAGTTACCGAGGGGCCCCAAGGCGCACAAGCCGGCGGATTCTGGCGTACCTGTAGGCAACGACGCAAGGCGCTGTAGCTTTCATCAAGTAACACTGACAGCCGTTAAACAGGCTCTATTCAAAGGCCAAATCGGTGGTTGGAGCTGTCCCCAAAACCTGTGGGAGCGAGCTTGCTCGCGATGAGGCCACAACAGTCAGCATCGATGTTGAATGCAAGCTCGCTCCCACAGGGAATATGTGGCGGTCAAGATTGGTGCAGGCATAAAAAACGGGCCTAGGGGACCCGTTGGAAAGTAGATCTGACGTCCGCGCCAGGCCTTAAAAAATTGAGGCATCAGGGCATGACACTGAACCTGTGGGAGCGGGCTTGAACTGGTCAAGTAATCTTGGACATCCGTTAAGGTTTACGCCGCCAGTCTCTCCTTCACGACTTGCGACCGGTAGTCGTTGTAGCTGTGAAATCTGCTGATATTGTAGCGCGAGACATGGCGTTGCACGTCTGCTCTGTAGTTACTGAGTAGATTTGGCTTCTCGCACTTTGTTTTGCTCTGCCAAAGCTACTTCTTTGAAATCATAGGTAGGAAAGAATTCTGTCCGGTAACTTCCCCACGCGGTGTTTTCGAGTGCGAGATTTACCGCTGCGAGACGCGAGGCAGGTAAGCGTAGGACGATGACCTGTCCTATACCCATGGTTATATTCCAGCTGACAACCTCCACCCCGGCAGGAGGGAACACCTTGTAAAACTCCTGTTTGGCGAGTTGCGCTTTCAACTCACCTAATGGGCGTGACTGATCGTGCTTCAGGAAAACAGTCAACATGAGTGCATTATCTGGTGTGGCGATAGCCTCTTTTGAAACCGAAGGCGTTGTCGGCTGTGCATTGGCGCCAGCCGAGTATATTCCAGCCAGCAGTAACGTAGACATTAATAGTGTTCTGAATTTAATACTCATGTTGTGCCTTTAATTTTTGGATTTCTATGAATGTTATTTCAGGGCCGAGTCAATAACGTGGACGCATTAAAATGTCGAAACAGTGGTTTGAAAAGACTGCAGGACGTATTTAGTGTGACATCGAGGTCTTTATAGGGCCTCTGTAGGGTGCATGGACCACATAAATCCGGACAAGGGCATTGGTATCTACCATGTCGCGAGGCACCTCTCTCGAATAGGTGAACTCTTCGTCATTCAATTTTTCCAGTCTTCTGACCACAGTTCTGACCGCTCCTTTATCAGGTACCAGGATATGCGTTGTTTTGTCACCGGTGACAAGGAAGTAACCGCCGCCACCATTGTCATACTTTGATCGCCCGGTTTCGGTATAAAAAAATTCATAGCGATTACGTCCGGAATCCCACATTGAAATTCCAACAACACCCGGATACTTTTCCTTCACATCTACTTCAGGGACCCCCTCTACATAAACCTTGGTTGTCAGCCATTGAGGAGATGAGGCCAATGCTTGAATATCAGACTTATCCTCCATCTGTTTTCCATGACTGACAAGCGGACAGAGTAGTCCAGCGAGGAGCAAACCTATAAACATTGAGTTGTATTTTCGCATGGAATAATTCCTCGATGAGTTTAGAGGTGACGCTTGTTTTTTGTTGTCGTGGAAATTGATCACTGCGATCAGCGGATGGAATATAGGACCGATATCAGTCACTCACAATACCCTGGTATATATTTGCAACAATTGCAGCAGTAGTTATTTCCAATAAAGGCCGACGAAATAATGGGCACGTGGGTCTTTTCGTAAAGACTCGGAAATCCCTGTAGGAATTATCGCTGACTGCGATGTTCTCGGAGTTAAACAAGGGGCAGCTATACACAGGTAAATCGACCGGGGAGAAATCGGCAGGCATAAAAAAACGGGCCTTGGGGACCCGTTGGAAAGTTGGCCTGACGTCCGTGCCAGGCCTGATAAACCTGTAGCAGCCTTCGGCAGCTGCTACAGTTTTGCGCTATCTCAAATCAACCCTTGCGGAAGTGCGGAATCACCTTCTCGCCAATGTTCTTCAGGGTCTCCAGCTGCGCCCACTGCGGCACGGTGCCCATCTGGCAGATGAACAGGATTTCGTCGGCGCCAGCATCGATCAGGCGCTGCACGTAGCCGATGCAATCCTCGACGGTGCCGTAGGCGTGGTTCGGGTTCATCATCGCCATGGTCGGGTCGGAGAAGTCGACGCTGACTTCTTCCGAGGCGAAGCGCGACTTGATCACGCTCTGGCCGTTGCCATCGACGAAGGTGTCGTCCTTCCACTTCTCCGGGTCCGGACGCTCGCCACCGCCGTACCAGTAGCCCAGGGACTCCATGAAGTAGCGCTGACCACGGATACCGATGCGGCGTGCTTCTTCGTTGTCGTCCAGCACGATGGCCGGGCACAGCGCGGCGATGTGGCGGTTAGGGCGGAAACCGACCTGCTTCTTCTCATCGCGGCTGTCGTAGGCCGTGTGATACACCTCGACCTTCTTGGCGATCTCTTCCGGGCCACCGAAGCCCAGCACCAGCGCGCCCATGCCGCGACCGCCGGCATTCTTCAGCGACTCGGTGTTGGTACACGCCAGGTACATCGGCGGGTGCGGATCCTGGTAAGGCTTTGGATGGATCGGACGTTTCGGGATCTGCACGAAGTCGCCGTTGTGCTCGATCTCGTCCTGCACGAACATTTTCGGGATCAGGTACATCATCTCGTCGATCTGCGGCTGCAAGGTCGCCAGGTCGTAGCCGAAAGTGCCGGCCTCCTGCTGGGTGCCGCCCTTGCCCACGCCAAAGTGCACACGGCCCTTGGACAGCAGGTCGAGGGTGGCGATGCGCTCGGCGACTTTCACCGGGTGGTTCATCGCCGGCGGCAGGCAGACCACGCCGTGGCCGATGCCGATGCGTTCGGTTTTACCGGCCACGAACGCCAACATGGTTTCCGGCGCGGACATGTGCGAGTAGTTGCTCAGCGCCGTGTGTTCCACGCACCAGAAGGTGTCGAAGCCCAGCTTGTCGGCGAGCACGGCCTGCTCGACGGTGTCTTCGAAAATCTTGCGGTCGCCTTCGCGGCTGGAGTCCACCGTCTGGGCTTCGTAAATCAGGGAAAATTTCATGGTTGATCCTTGTGCTTATTTGGATGCGCAGTCGGCGCCAGAGACCTACGCCTTGCGCCCATGCTCAGGTATTGGCAGGGCGCTCGAATCACGCAAACGGACTAGCCGATTCGGTTAAAAAATCAGAGGAAAAAGTCGTTGCTGTCCTGCCCCATGCTCACGCCGCCAAGGTTCCAGGCGTACTTGGCCGGGCTGTTGGCGACGTGGGCGCGACCGGTGTGAATGTCGCGGAACGCACGGTTGATCGGATGGCTGCGGAAGATCGTCGAAGCACCGCTGTTGAACATCAGGTCGCCAACGGCCTTGGCGCACTTGTCGGCCACCAGCGCCGAGTCGTAACGCATCTTCACCCGCTCGGGCATGCTCAACGGCTCGCCTTTTTGCGCACGCTCCAGCATCAGGGCGAAGTTGCGATGCAGCACGGTCTTGCACTCGTCGACGCAGACCATGGCGTTGGCCAGCGCCGATTGCGCGGCCGGGTCCTGAACCATTTTGCGACCGTCATTGACCCCGACCCGGGCGCGGTTGTGCTCGACAAACTGATCCACCGCGCCTTGCAAGGCACCGATGGCCGAGGACGAAACCGCTCGCACGAAAATCTGCCCGAACGGCAGGCGGAACAAGGGCGCAGTGTTCACCTCGTTGCCCGGACTGTTCTGCATGAAACCGTCGAACGCGCGATGGGTGCGGTACTCGGGAACGAAGGCGTTTTCCACCAGGATGTCGTGGGAGCCGGTGGCTTCCAGGCCCATGACGTTCCAGTTGTCGAGAATCTGGTAGTCACTGCGCGGCACCAGGAAGGTCCGATAATCCGGCGCCCCGCCCGCCTCTGCCGGCGGCACCAGCGCACCGAGAAACGCCCAGTCGCAATGCTTGCTGCCGGAAGAAAAGCCCCAGCGTCCGCTCAACTTGAAGCCACCCTCGACCCGCTCGACCTTGCCCACCGGCATATAGGAAGAGGAGATCAGCACGCTGGAGTCGCTACCCCAGACATCCTGGGCCGCGCGGTCGTCGAACAGCGCCAGTTGCCAGTTGTGGATCGCCACCACCCCCAGTACCCAGGCCGAGGACATGCAGCCTTCGGCGAGGGTCATCTGTACGTCGAAGAAATCCTTGGGCTCCAGTTCATAACCTTCCCAACGGGACGGTTGCAGGATGCGAAAGAACCCGGCGTCGTGGAAATCCTTCAGGGTTTCTTCAGGCAACTGGCCTGCTTGCGCGGCATTCAGGGCGCGTTCACGCAGGATCGGCACCAACTCGCGGGCACGTTGGCTCAGACGCTGGCGAATCAGGTCTTGGTTGAGCATTTTTATTGTTCTCCTTTGTTCACCCCATCCGCCGGGGCGCGCGTGCAACGGGGCGGGTGTAGCGCCCCTACACTGGCATTCAAACAATGCGCAAAGCGGCGGGCATCCCTCAAACGGACCATGTGGTTTTGGGGAACAGGTATCTGGGGGGTGAATCAGAAAGTGATGTGTTGGCTTGCAGGCCGTCTTCGCGGGCAGGCCCACATTGGCCCCCCGGTTTTACTCGGGACTTGTGGCCACTGAAGATCCCTGTGGGAGCGAGCTTGCTCGCGATGGCTTTGTGTCAGGCGACGAGTGTTTTGTGGGTGTACATATCCGTTGCTGCGGTCACGGCCACTGATGGTTCCGCTCTTACAGCGGGTCACTTTGGAAAAGCCCCAAAGTAACCAAAGGGCTCTTGCCCCTGACATTCGGTGCCTCGCCGTGGCTCGGCATGCCCTCGCTCCGGTCCTGCTCCGTGGGCCCGCCGCCATCGGCCATCCATGGCCGGGGGCGGCTAACCCGGCATCCATGCCGGGTTGCCCACTGCGCAGAACCTGCGCTCGGCCTCACGAGGGGGCGTACACCGCAACAGCGCCCGAGGCGGCCTACCGGCCGGCCTGTTTGTTGGGTTCGTTCGTCTGTGAGGTACCTGGTCGGCTGGCAGGCCGCCATCGCGAGCAAGCTCGCTCCCACAGGTACTCAGTACATCTGCAAGACTTCGGTCGGCTGGCAGGCCGCCTTCGCGAGCAAGCTCGCTCCCACAGAAGAGCAAAGGCAGAGCAGCCCACACCGCGCCGTTTCTCACCACTCATCAGGCCGAGCGTTAGCTCGCCTGCAGCTCTTGATCTTGATCCACCCGCCCCCTCGGAAGGCTGAGCGGAGGTGTTCATCCGGGGATTGGCGCGCAGCGCCGTTCGACGCAGTCGAACTCATTGCATGTAGGTCGAAGCGAAGCCGACCGGAGGGCAATGCCCCCGGATGAATACCGCAGCGAAGGAACGCCGAGCCTAAGCGAGGGGCCGTACGTAAGGGGCGAGACCTTTTGGTTCCTTTTGGGGCGTTTGCCAAAAGGGACTCGCCGTAAGGGCGAAACCGCCAGCCGCCGTTACCGCAGAAACGGATATGTACTCAACTCAAACAACCAGCCTGGTCGGCCCAGAGGCCGCCAAGGCCTAGTCCCCTCGGACGATGCCCCAGACAAGAGCCAGAGCAAGAATCCATCGCACTCCCCAACCAACAAAAAGGCCCAGTGCGATGAACGACGTCAATCTCAAAGCCGACATGCTCCAGGCCATGCGCCGCCTGGCCAAGTCAGTCACCATTATCAGCACCAGCAACGGCTCCGAACGCTTCGCCATGGCCGCCACCGCGGTCGACTCCCTGAGCACCGAGCCGCCATCGCTGCTGATCTGCGTCAACAAGACCGCCTCGCCCCATGCCGCACTGGCGACCGGCGCCGACTTCTGCGTCAACATCCTCGGCGTCGAACAACAAGACCTGGCCAACCTGTGCAGCGGCGCGATCAAGGGCGAAGCGCGCTTCGACCGTGGCAACTGGCTGACCAGCCCCGGCGGCATTCCCTACCTGGGTGACGCGCAGTCGGCGATCCTCTGCCGCCAGGACGGCCACTTCAGCTACGGCACCCACACCGTGTTCATCGGGCGCATCCTGCAGATTCACACCACTGACGCCATCACCCCGCTGGTCTACCTCGACGGCAGCTACACCACCACCGCCAAACCCGCACCTTCTCTCGCTGCTGCTGGCTGAGGCCCGAACATGGACAGCCTGAACCGGTTGACGGCGTTGCGAGTGAACAGCGCCGACCAGTTGCCATGGGATGACCGCTGCGACTTGCTGATCGTCGGGTTTGGCGGAGCCGGTGCCTGTGCCGCCATCGAAGCCAGCACTCGCGGCCTGTCGGTGCTCGCACTGGATCGCTTCGAAGGCGGCGGCGCCACGGCACTCAGCGGCGGCGTGGTGTATGCCGGCGGCGGTACGCCGTATCAGTGTCAGGCTGGCTATGAAGACACCAGCGAAGCCATGTTCAATTACCTGCGCCAGGAAGTCGGCGAAGCGGTCAGCCACGAGACATTGCGCAATTTCTGCGACGGCAGCCGCGAGCAACTGGCCTGGCTGGAGCGACAAGGCGCGGCCTTCGAAGCCAGCGTGCCGCCGCATAAAACCTCGTACCCGAGTGACCAGTACTACCTCTATTACTCCGGCAACGAAGCCGTGCCGGTCTATGCCGCCAGCGCCAAACCGGCACCCCGCGGCCACCGCACCAAAGGTCCGGGCATGTCCGGCGCCAGCCTGTTCGCCCCGCTCAAGGCCAGCGCCTTGCGTCATGGCGCACGCCTGCGCAGCCAGTGCGAAGTGCGGCGACTGGTGCTCGACCTCGACGACAAGGTCATTGGCGTCGAAGCCTGGCAGTTGCCGTCGGGTAGCCGCGCGGCCAAACAACATGCGCGTCTGTCACGCTGGGCCGCTGCCATTCATATGTACGCCCCGGCATTGGCCGACCGCTTGCGCGCCCGTCAGCGCCGCATCGAACAGACCAGCGCCATTCGCCAATTGATTCGCGCCGAACAGGCGGTGCTGTTGAGCAGCGGCGGTTTTATCTTCAATCGCGATCTGGTGCGCCAACACGCGCCGCAGTACCTGGCCGGTCTGCCCCTGGGCGCCACCGGGTGCAATGGCAGCGGCATCGCCCTGGGCCAGAGCGCCGGTGGCAGCGTGGCGCGGATGGAAAAGGTCAGCGCCTGGCGTTTCATCAACCCGCCACTGGCCTGGGCTCGCGGGCTGATCGTCAATGCTCGCGGACAGCGTTACGCCAACGAAGAAATCTACGGCGCAACCCTCGGCCACGCCATGGTCGAAGAACAGGACGGCCGCGCCATTCTGATTCTCAATCGGGCGCTGGTTCGAGAGGCACTCAGTCAGGTCGGCCCCGGCAAAGTCTGGAATTTCCAGCGCCTGCCGGTCCTGCTCAATCTGCTGTTCAACGCCAAACGCAGCAACAGCCTGGCCGGATTGGCCAAACGCTGCAATCTGCCGCCGGAACTGCTGCGCCAGAGCGTCGAACGCTATTCCCGCGCTGCACGGGGTGAGGTCGCCGACGAGTTCGGCAAATCCGCCGCGATGCTCACCGACCTCGACCAAGGCCCGTGGTACGCCCTCGATTTGTCCTTCGACAGCAAACTCTTCCCCTGCCCGGTCATCACCCTGGGCGGGCTGAAGGTCTGCGAAGGCAGCGGCCGGGTGCTGGACCACGCCGGCCAGCCAATAAACGGTCTCTACAGCGCCGGCCGCAATGCGGTCGGGGTCGCTTCCAACCTGTATGTCTCCGGCCTGTCCCTGGCCGACTGCATTTACTCCGGTCGCCGGGCTGCCGCCCATGTGGCCGACCAATTCGCACTTCAAACCGCACGATCAGGAGAACAACAATGCAACGTGTAGAAGGCAAAGTCTGCATCATCACCGGCGCCGCCAGCGGCATCGGTCGCGAAGACGCCCTGCTGCTGGCCCGCGAAGGCGCCAAAGTGGTACTGACCGACCTCAACGAAGAAGCCGGTCGCCAGGTGGCTGCAGAAATCGGCGCCAACGCGCTGTTCATCCGCCACGACATCGCCAGCGAAAGCGATTGGCAACACGTCGTTAAAACCACCGTCGAACACTTCGGTCGTCTCGACGTGCTGGTCAACAACGCCGCGATCCTGGCCTTGGGCAGCATCGAAGACACTACGCTGGAGCTGTGGCAGAAGGTGCAGAAGATCAACGGCGAAGGCTACTTCCTCGGCTGCAAGTACGCGATCCAGGCCATGAAGGAAACCGGTGGCGGCTCGATCATCAACATGTCGTCGGTGGCCGCGTTGGGCGCGATGCCGATGTTCTGCGCCTACTCGGCGTCCAAAGGCGCGGTGGCGGCGATGACCCGTTCCATTGCCCTGCACTGCAAGCAGCAGGGCTACCGCATCCGCTGCAACAGCGTGCACCCCGATGGCGTGAACACGCCGATGACCCAGGCGTTGGCCGGTGGTCAGCCAATCCCGCAGGAAGCGCTGGACCAGGACCCGATGAACCGCATGGCCGCCCCGCGGGACATTGCCAACGTGGTGCTGTTCCTCGCCGCCGACGAGTCGCGATTCGTCAATGGTGCCGAGGTCCGCGTCGACAACGCCCAACTGATCAGCGGGCTCTGAGGCCGAGGTGAACATGGGCACGCAACAACAGAACCTGACCCCGGCCGAACACACGACGGGAAGTGTCTCATTGCAAGTGTGCGCGGTGATCGACGAGACCGCCGATGCGCGCTCGCTGGTGCTGGACGTACCGCCAACCCTGCGTGAGCGCTTTCGCTACAAACCGGGCCAGTTCCTGAGTTTTCGCGTGCCCTTGGCCGGCAAACTGTTGACCCGTTGCTATTCCATGGCCAGCTCGCCCCTCGCGGACGCGCTGCCCAAGGTCACGGTGAAACGGGTCGACGGCGGCCGGGTGTCGAACTGGATGAACGAAGTGCAGGTCGGCGACTGGCTGGAAGTGCTGCCACCGGCCGGTCATTTCTGCCTGGACCCGCAGGCGGACACCGAAAAGCCCTTGGTCTTGTTCGGTGGCGGTTCTGGCATCACCCCGGTGTTTTCCATTCTCAAATCGGTGCTGCACAGCAGTCGGCGGCCGATCAAGTTGATCTACGCCAACCGCGATGAGGCCTCGGTGATTTTCAAGGACGAGCTGTGTCAGTTGATCAAGGCGCATCCTGATCAACTGCACGTGGTGCACGTCCTCGATTCGGTGCAGGGTTTCCTGACGGACCATCAGGTCCGTCATCTGCTGCGCGGCTCGGCCGACGGTGACTACTTCATCTGCGGGCCGGGACCGTTCATGGACACCGTGGAGCGCACGCTGCTGGCACTGGGCGAAGCGGCCGAGCGGATCCATGTCGAACGTTTCGTCTCGCCGCCGGACCCCGACGAGCTGTTGGCCGAAGACGCCGTGGCACGAGCGGCGGCCATGGATTCGCACTGTGAAGCACTGATCGTCGAACTCGATGGCCAGCAACACGAAATTGCCTGTAAACCCGGCGACACCCTGCTGCAAAGTTGCAAGACCGCCGGCCTTGACGTGCCGTCGTCCTGTGAAGAAGGTTTTTGCGGGGCGTGCATGTGCGTGGTCAAGGAAGGTGAGGTTCAGTTGGCGCGCAACGACGTGCTGACCCCCAAGGAACTCGCCGACGGCTGGACACTGGCCTGCCAGAGTCGACCGACGGGAGCCCGGGTACGCCTGAAATTCCCCGATTGAGGCTTCGCCTCCCCCCTTGTAGGAGCTGCCGCAGGCTGCGATCTTTTGATTTTTTAGAAGCAAGATCAAAAGATCGCAGCCTGCGGCAGCTCCTACAGGGGTCGATCGAGACGCTCTGTCGCCATAGTCTCAACGGACGATCATGTCCTGCCCGGTCTGCGGTTAGACTCGGCCCCAGCATTAGCCCACAACAATAAAAGAGGTACAGTTATGGCTCGTTTGCAGAATAAGGTCGCGGTGGTCACCGGCGGCGCTTCGGGTATCGGTCTGGCCTGCGTGCGCCGTTTCGCTGCCGAAGGTGCGCAAGTGGTCGGGCTGGACATCGGCAGCGCACCGGCTGACTTTCCCGGCCTGTTCATGACCCTGGACGTGCGCGACGAAGCGCAGGTGCAGCAGGTCATGCAAGAAGTCATCAGCCGCCTCGGGCGCATCGATGTACTGGTCAACGCCGCTGGCGTCGCCGACCAGGGCAGCGTGACCCAGACCACCACCGCCAACTGGCAACGGGTGATGGACATCAACCTGACCGGCAGCATGCTCACCAGCAAGTACGCGCTGGAATCGATGGTGTCGCAACGCGGCGGCTCGATCATCAACGTCGGTTCGATCTTCGGCCTGCAAGGCTGCGACGGCAACGTCGCCTACAACGTATCCAAGGGCGGCATCAACCAGCTGACCCGCTCGATGGCCATCGACTACGGCTACGCCAACGTTCGTGTCAACGGTCTGTGCCCGGGTCTGATCGAAACGCCGATGACCAGCATGGTCCGTGACAATGACGCGTTCCACGCGTTTTTCGCCTCGCAGCACATGCTCAGCCGCTCCGGGCAACCGGAAGAAGTGGCCAACGTCGCGCTGTTCCTGGCCTCGGACGAAGCGTCCTTTGTCAGCGGCCAGATGATCGCCGTGGACGGTGGTTTCTCCGCCGGTCGCCGTTTCGCCCCGCCCGCCCAGTAACTCGCAATCCGGCCGGGCGCCCTGCCCGGCCTACTCCCTTTTTCGTACTTGTCTTCTAACCGGGGAGGCCCCATGCCGCCTGTCGCCACCGCACTGACCATCGCTCAACTGTTTGCCAACGCAGCCCAGGCCTACGGCGACCGCCCGGCCATCGAGGACGCGGGCCACGCCATCAGCTACCGACAACTGGACCAACTGCGTCGCCAGGCTGCCCGCGCACTGCTGGCCCTCGACGTACAGGTCGGGGACCGTGTGGCGATCTGGGCGCCCAACGTGTGGGAATGGATCGTCGCCGCCGGCGCCCTGCAAAGTGTCGGCGCCTCCCTGGTGCCGCTCAATACCCGGATGAAGGGCAGCGAGGCCGGCTACATCCTGCGCGAAAGCGGCACCTGCGTACTGTTTGCCATCGGCGAATTCCTCGGCGCGGACTACCCCGGCATGCTGGCGTCCGAGGACCTGCCTGAACTGCGCCACATCGTCAGCTTGCGCAGCGCCAATGCGGGCACCTTGGCCTGGGAACGGTTTATGGACCTGGGGACCGACGTGCCGCACCTGGCCCTGCGCACCCGCGAACAGAGCGTTGGCCCACAAGCCTTGTCCGACGTGCTGTTCACCTCGGGCACCACCGGCAAACCCAAAGGTGTGATGACCAGCCACGGCCAGAACCTGCGCATCGTGCGCGACTGGAGCGATATCGTCGGTTTGCGCGAGAGCGATCGCTACCTGATCGTCAATCCGTTCTTCCATTCCTTCGGCTACAAGGCCGGTTGGCTGGCAGCCTTGATGCGTGGCTGCACCCTCCTGCCGCAGCAAGTGTTCGACGTGCAGGCCGTGCTCGAATGCGTGCAACGCGAACGCATTACCGTGCTGCCAGGGCCGCCGACGCTGTACCAGTCGTTGCTTGCCCATCCGCAACGCAGTGACTTCGACCTGAGCTCATTGCGCGTGGCGGTGACCGGGGCGGCGGCGATCCCGGTGGAGATGATCCACCGCATGCGCGACGAACTAGGGTTCGCCACCATCGTCACCGCGTATGGCCTGACGGAGGTCTGCGGTTTCGCCACGATCTGCCGCTCCGGTGATTCTGCGGAACTGGTCGCCAACACCAGCGGCCGGGCGATGCCGGGGGTGGAAGTACGTTGTGTCGGCAACAACGGTCGCAGCCAGCCGGCGAACATTCCCGGTGAAGTGCAGATTCGCGGCTACAACCTGATGCAGGGTTATCTCAACAACCCCGAAGCCAGCCAGGAGATTCTCGACGCCGACGGCTGGCTGCACACCGGCGACATCGGCATGCTCGACGAACAGGGTTACCTGCGCATCACCGACCGCCTCAAGGACATGTTCATCACCGGCGGCTTCAATGTGTACCCGGCGGAGATCGAGCAGTGTCTGCTGACCTATCCGGGCGTGGCCCAGGCAGCAGTGATCGGTATTCCCGATGAGCGCATGGGTGAGGTGGCGATGGCGTTCCTGCTGCCTGCTCCCGGGATGGAAATCGAACAGGCACGGTTCCTCGCCTGGTGCCGTGAGCAGATGGCCAACTACAAGGTTCCGCGCCGGGTGCAGGTGCTGCAGAAGATGCCGATCAATGCGGCGGGCAAAGTAACCAAGAATGTGTTGCGCGAGTGGGCGCTGCAGCCAGTCAATTAAGACCGGGGCCTCAAAAAAGATCGCAGCCTTCGGCAGCTCCTACAGGTGTACACCGATCCCTGTAGGAGCTGCCGAAGGCTGCGATTTTTTGCTTGTTTCAGACCACCCGCGCCGGATGCTGCTGGCGCGGGTCGCCGAGCATGGCGCGGTGGGACGGTGGCTGGCGGCCTTCGGCTTCGCTGATGCCGTAGCCAGGGGCGATTTCAGCGGTGATCAGGGTCTGCCCGGACAACGCCATCAACTGCGGATCATTGAGCAAGGCATGAATCACCTGCCCGTTGAATTGCGGGGTCTCGGCCTGGGCCAGAAACGCCTGGTACTGCTCGCCATGCTGTTCACCGGCAATCTTCGTGCGTTCGGTCAGTTGCGGGCCGAGCCAAAGCGACAACGCCGCCACGCCCGGCCCTTCAAAATCGATCGCCATGTCCGCCGCCAGTTTGTCGACCCCGGCCTTTTGCGCGCCGTACGCCGGGCCATGCATGTAGCACCCGGCACCGAACGACGAGGTAAAGCAAATCAGCCCCTGGGCACTTTTCAGCAACAGCGGCGCGGCGTAGAAGCTGGCGATGTAGGCCGAGCGCAGACCGACGTCGAGAATGCGCACCAGCTCCAGCGGCTTGGCCCAGAACGGCCCCGGCTCGATCAACCGGTCATGGATGAACGCGGCGTTGTTCACCAGCAGATCCAGATGCCCGCACTCATCTTCCACACGGCTAAACAGCGCCTGTACCTGGGCGTCATCGGCATGATCACAGACCACCGCGATACCGCGCCCACCGGCGGCGGTGATCGCAGCAGCGGTGTCCTCCAGCGAACCGCGCAAGGCATGCCCATACAGATTCGACCCGCCCTGCGCCGGGGCACGACCGGTGACATACACCGTCATGCCCGCCGCCCCGAGGGCCAGGGCAATGCCCTGCCCGACTCCGCGACTGGCGCCGGTCACTACGGCGATCTGTGGATGCTGACTGATCATTCGACACTCCCGAACAAGGTTTTCGCCGAAGCGGTTTCGCTCTGGCGCTTGATGTGATTGGCGGCCAGGTAACCGAAGGTCATGGCCGGGCCGATGGTCGAACCGGCACCCGGATAGGTGCGGCCCATCATCGAGGCGGCGCTGTTGCCGATGGCGTACAGACCGTTGATCGGTTCGCCGTCTTCATGCAACACGCGGGCGTGCACGTCGGTCAGCAGGCCACCCTTGGTGCCGATGTCGCCGGCGTCGATGCGCACGGCGTAGAACGGCCCCTTGAGCAACGGCGCCAGGCACGGATTGGGTTGCACGTTGGGGTCGCCGTAGTAGCGGTCGAACAGCGATTCGCCCTTGTGGAAATCCTCGTCGACACCCTGCACGGCCATGCCGTTGAAGCGCTGCACGGTACGCACCAGCCCGCCAGCGTCGACGCCGATTTTCGTCGCCAGTTCTTCCAGGCTCGACGCCTTTTGGAAGTAATCACGCAAATGCTCGGGCAATTGCCAATCACGCTGGGCATAGCCCGGCAGCAAGGCGCCGCACGGGTATTTGCGGCGGAACTCGGCGTCGAACACCATCCAGCACGGCACGCTTGCTGCACCTTCGCGGTTGTTGGCGTACATCGCGTAAACGATATCGGTGTAGGGCGCGGCTTCGTTGACGAAACGCTCCCCCGCCGCGTTGACCATCACGCACCCCGGCAAGGTGCGTTCAACGAACAGCGCGCGCTGTTTTTCTTCGCCCTTGACGTAAGTGGTCGGCGCCCACCAGCTGTGCTCCATCAGCGCGGTCCGCGCGCCGAGGGCCTGGCCGGCGCGGATGCCGTCGCCGGTATTGTTCGGTGGCGTGGCGCTCCAGTTGGCCTGGGACGGCTGCGGCAGGTACTGCTCGCGCATCGCCTGGTTACGCTCGAAACCACCGGCGGCAATGATCACCCCGTAGCGTGCCTTGACGTTGAGCAACTGACCGTTGCGATTGACCCGCGCCCCGCCGACCCGATCGCCGACCAGCAGCAGTTCTTCCAGCGCACAGTCGAGCCACAGCGACTTGCCGCGATCCTGCAACGAACAGCGCAAGGCACCGATCAAGGCATTGCCCAGGGTCAGGAAACGGTCGCGACGGGACAAACACCGCCCCTCGCGATCACGCCAGTAGCGCCACATCACCCGCAGGGTCAGGCGCAACCAGCCGGGGCCACGGCACAGCAGCACTTGCGCCTCTTTCATGGTCATCGCCATGCGCCCCATCATCAGGGTGCCGGGGGACGGTGCGCGCATGCGCAAGAATTCTTCGCCGAGTTCGGCGGCATCGAACGGTTGCGGATCCATCGAGCGATAGCCCGGTTTGCCACCCTCGACTTCCGGGTAGTAATCGGCGTAGCGCGGTTGCGCCTCGAAGCGCACGCGAGTGTGTTGTTCCAGGTACTCGACCATCTCCCGGCCGTGCTCGACATAGGCTTCGATGCGTCCGTCGTCGATCTCGCCATGGGTCACGGCGCGGATGTAGGCAATCGCTTCGGCCGCCGAATCACTGCCGCCGATCGCGTTGATCCGGTGGTTGTTGGGGATCCAGATGCCGCCGCCGGACACCGCCGAGGTGCCGCCGTACTCGCCGCTCTTTTCGATCAGCAGCGCATTCAGCCCCAGGTCGTGGGCGCGCAGCGCAGCGGTCATGCCCCCGGCTCCCGAGCCAATCACCAACACATCACAGCACTCGTCCCATTTGATCCCGGCAGCGTTCATGCGATCACCCTTGTTCAGCGCCCATCAGGCAGAAACCGCCACCGCCGGATCTTCGCCCGGTGCAGTCGGTCTCGGGATTGTTCGCCGCACGCGCCGGGTGTTCATCGTCCGATGGGACTAAGGCGAAGGCCGCCCCCCAATTCTCCTGTAGGAGCTGACGAGTGCAACGAGGCTGCGATCTTTTTATTTTTCAAAGCAAGGTCAAAAGATCGCAGCCTTCGGCAGCTCCTACAGCAACCGCTGTGCCGTACAAATCGCTTAGTCCGCTTGGACGATGTTGCGCGCAAGTCGTGACTCCATAGTCGCCCACAACACCAATCACCCCCCTGAAATGCAGGTCGGGCAGGTCTGACCTGGGCCATGAGGACGACATGATAAAAACAATAATCGCCCCACCAACACAGCACCCTCGCACACAGCTTGTTCTACTGATGCTGGCTGGCGGACTTAGCGCACAAGTTAACGCCATGAGCTTTCAGCCAAGCGAAGACTTGAGCATCGACTGGGACACCACACTGACGTACAGCCTCGCCTGGCGGACCGAGTCTCGCGATCACAAACTGACCGCCAATGCCAACGGCAACGACGGCGACAACGCATTCGACAAAGGCAGCCTGATCAACAACCGCAGTGGCTTTCTCACCGAAGCCAACATCAAGTGGCAAGACGACTACGGCGTGTTCGTCCGGGCAACGGGCTTCTACGACAACGTCTACGATCAGGACAACGACAACACCACCGGCACTTCCAACTGCTTCGCCGGCGGCCATTGCAGCAAGCCCGACCGTTTCTCCCAGGACACCATCGACCAGCACCGCAATGAACTGCGCATGCTCGATTACTACGCCTATGGCACCTGGGACGTGGGCGGCCATGCCCTCAACGCGCGCCTGGGTAACCAGGTGGTGAGCTGGGGTGAAAGCCTGTTCTACCCGGGTATTTCCGCGGCCCAGAGCCCGGTGGACGCGACCAAGGCGACCACCCCGGGCGTCGAGGTCAAGGAAATCCTGCTGCCGGTCGGCCAACTGTTCACCCAGTTCGCCCTGACTGAAAGCCTGGGTATCCAGGCCTACTACCAATACAAGTGGGAAAAGACCGAGCTGTTCGGCGTGGGTAGCTACTTCTCCACCACCGACTTCATCGACGAGGGCGGCTTCAACGACGCCTCCGGTTTCGTCACCCGTCTAAAGGACGACAAACCGAGCGACAGCGGCCAGTACGGTCTGGCCTTCACCTACGCCGCCGAGTCGCTGAACAACACCGAGTTCGGCATCTACTACTCGCGTTATCACGACAAGACGCCGTCGCTGGACTTCGCATCGACCCTGGGCCGCTACCAGGTGCGCTACTTCGACAACATCGACTTGTTCGGCGCGAGTTTCGCCACCGTGCTGGGCGACGTCAGCTGGGCCGGTGAAGTCAGCTACCGCGACGGCACGCCGGTGATGGTCGACAACGGTTTCTCCAGCCCCGTGCGTGGCAAAACCATACAAGCGCAAACGTCGATGATCTACGTGCTCGGCCCGACCGCCTTCGCCGACAACACCAGCCTGACCGGCGAGCTGGTCTACAACACCGTGGTCAGCAACGACGAGTCGCAGCCGGTGACCCTGGCGCCGGGCTTCGCGCTGCCGGGAACCGACAGCCTGGTCTATGACCGCGATGCCTGGGGCTACACGGTGCAGGCGAACTTTGACTACAACGACGTGTTCAGCGGATGGGACATGTCGGTGCCTGTCACCTTCAGCGCCGCCGCCCACGGCGACAGCTCGATGGTCGGCTCGATCAACGCCGGCCAGAACGATAACCGCGCCAGCATCGGCAGTTCGTGGCGCTACCTGGGCAACTTCACCGTCGAGGCCCGCTACAACGCCTACCTCGCCAGTGCCAACAACAGCCCGTTGGCCGACCGCGACAACGTCGCGCTCAACTTCAAGTACCGGTTCTGATTCCCCTGTCGGAGGAGCACAGCATGTCCAGATTCACCCAAACCTTACTGAGCACGGCATTGACCGTCGGTCTGCTCGGCAGCGGCCAGTCCTACGCCAAGGTCAGCCCCGAAGAAGCCGCCCGCCTGGGCCAGGACCTGACCCCGATGGGCGCCGAAAAAGCCGGCAACGCCGATGGCAGCATCCCGGCCTGGTCCGGCAAATGGCGCGGCCTGCCACCAGGTCTCAAATACGCCGGCCCCGGTACGCCGTACCCGGATCCGTACGCCGCGGAAAAACCACTGTTCGTGATCGACTCGAAGAACATGGACAAGTACGCCGACAACCTGACCGATGGCCAGAAAGCGCTGCTCAAGCGTTACCCGGATACCTTCAAGATCCCGGTGTACCCAAGCCACCGCGACTTCCGCCTCGAACAGCGCATGGAAGACCTGGTCAAGAAAAACGCCGTCACTGCCGAACTCGACAATGACAACAACGACACGAAAAACGCCTGGGGTGCCTCTCCGTTCCCGATCCCGAAGAACGGCAGCGAATTGATGTTCAACCATACCTTGCAGTCACGCGCCAACACTGAAGAGGCCAACTACGGCCAGGCGGTGGTGTACTCCAACAAGGAAAAGGTGCTCGAAGAGGTCAACTACAAGATCTTCTCGATCTGGTCCAGTCCGGACAAATCCCTGGAGACGGCCAACGGCGTGCTCACCAACTTCCTGATCACCACCCTGGAACCGGTGCGCAAGAAAGGCGAGATCGTGGTCGGTCACGAGTTCATCAACCCGACCGCCTCCCCGCGCCAGGCCTGGCAGTACAGCCCCGGTCAACGCCGGGTACGTCGCGCTCCGACCGTCGGCTACGACTCGCCGACAGGTGCTGGCGGTTTTCGCGTGTACGACGAAGACCGTTTGTTCAACGGTGCGCCGGACCGCTACAACTGGACCATCGTCGGTAAGAAAGAGATCTACATTCCGTACCACAACTACAAGATCGACGACCCGAGCGTAACGGCCGACCAGATCCTGGCCAGCACCGGTCACGTCGATCCGCAGTACATGCGCTACGAGAAGCACCGCGTCTGGGTGTTGCAGGCCAACCTCAAGGAAGGTGCCCGCCATGTGTACGCCAAGCGAGTGATGTACCTGGATGAGGACAGCTGGTCCGCAACCATGGCCGACAACTACGACAGCCGCGGCCAGTTGTGGCGCACCAACATGCAGACCTCGATCTACGCCTACGAGATACAGCGCTACCACGCTCGCCTCGGGATCTACCATGACCTGATCGCCGGCTCCTACCTGGTTGACCGGATGCTGGTCGATCAGAAACCGGCCAAGCTCAACGCCACCGCCTTCACCGAAGACGAATTCACCCCTGGCAACCTGCGCAAACTCGGCACCCGCTAAACTCACCGCGCCCCGACCGAATCATTCGGTCGGGGCGTTGTGCTTTGTAAAATCCGCTCCTTCCACGGAAGACTCCGCCATGAACAAACTCCTCACCGGCATCATCGCCATGGCCAGCGTTGGCCTGTCGATGCAAGCCAACGCCCTGAACATTTTGCTGACCAACGACGATGGCTGCCGCGCGCCCGGCATCGATGCGATGTACCGCGCCCTGACCGCTGCCGGGCACAAGGTCACCCTGGTCGGCCCGTTGAACGACAGCAGCGGCATCAGTGCCGCCAGCGTGGTCGTACCCGGCCAGGCCCTGGCGGTGACCGAGCTAGCGCCGGGCCGGTTTTGTGTCGGCCCGCCGGATGGCTATACACCGCCCGCCGGCAAGACCTCTGCCATCGGCACGCCAGTGGATGCGGTGAATGTCGGCCTTGATGTGATCCTCAAGGATTCGCCGCCAGACCTGGTGGTGTCCGGCAGCAACTTCGGCGAAAACGTAGGTCCGCTGACGCAGATGTCCGGCACCCTCAACGCTGCGGTGCGCGCGATGTTCAAAGGGATTCCGGCGGTAGCGGTGTCCACGGCCATCGACATGGACCTGATCATCCGCGATCAGCAAGCCGGGTATCGCAAGACCCTCGGTGCCATGGACGACACGGCGCGCTTTGCCGTGAAGGTCATAGAACAGGCGAGCCTGGCCGGTACCGAAGCGAAAAAATCCTGCGCCAAAAACAAACATGACTGCGCACTGAACGTGCTCGGCCTGCCAGGTGTCAGCGGCCTGAACCTCAACTACCCGCCCCTGAAACCCGAAGAAGTCAAAGGCGTGAGCTTTGCGCCTATCGGCAACTGGGATCGGGTGAACTTCACCTCACAGCGCGGCGCCGACGGCGTGGTCCACGTCAACCTGGCCCCACCGTCGACACCGACCGAAGCCCAACAAAAGGCTGATGCCTATCAACTGTGGCAAGGCCACGCGGTGATCACCGTGATCGACGGCAACATGACCGCGCCGCAGGCGATGCAGGACCAGGCGAAGAAGATGTTGCGCGGGATCAAGCCTTAAGCCAATGCAGATGGGGTGTACGCAACTTCTGTGAACCACCCAAATCCCTGTGGGAGCGGGCTTGCCCGCGAAGAGGCCGGCACATCCAACATCGATGTCGCCTGACAGACCGCCATCGCGAGCAAGCTCGCTCCCACAGGGTTATCTGGTGTGCGCAACATCTGCGGCTATCCAAAAATCATTGTGGGAGCGAGCTTGCTCGTGATGGTGGCAACGCGGTTACGGATCAAACCCATATCGCGTCCCACAGCGGATAATCGCCCAGCTTCTCCACCAATCCAGCACGTAACGGGTTGGCGACGACATATCGAGCAAGCTTTACCAGGTCCTCATCACGCCTCAACGCCCGATCATGATAGCCCTGCTGCCAAAGACTGCCTTTACGTCCGACGGACATGTTCACGGCCCGCGTACTCAATGATTTGGTTTTTTACATCAGCTGACTGAGTGAGCACTGCTGCAACTCGATCAACCAATGAAAATGATCGGGCATGACGACCCAGGCTAAAGAGTTCGCCCAGTATTGTTCCTGTGCATATTGAAATTGATTGACGACTAGCCTGCCCAAACCGAAATCCTTGAAAACCGGTTCTCGGTCCAGCGTGTTGCTCGTCAGCAGGTAAATCCTGTTCGGTTCAGGATAGCGGCCTGTGCGCAGGCGATGTGAGGCGGGTAAATCCGGCATTCCTTTGCCCTCTCCATGGTGAATTCAGGAGGAAGGCTAGACCGGTAGATGCTTGAGCGTTGGGTAAGCTTTTGACTGGATGTGACCAATCGATAGCTATCGCGAGCAAGCTCGCTCCCACAATGATTTCGGCTGCTCGCAGATATTGCATACACCCTTTAACCCTGTGGGAGCGAGCTTGCTCGCGGTGAGGCCGGCCCATTCAACATCGATGGCGCCTGACACTCCGCCATCGCGAGCAAGCTCGCTCCCACAGGTTTTGTGTTTGCTTCAGTTTGCCGGCTGGAACGGCACGAACTCCGTCACTTCCAGATCAAACCCGGAAACGGCCTTATACGGCACAGGCGAGCTCATCAGGCGAATTTTGCGCACGTTCTGGTCGCGCAGGATCTGCGCGCCGATGCCCAGGGTCCGTTGCGGAAACTGTGACGCCAGGTGTTTTCCTCCATTGCGCTGACGCAGTTGTTCAAGCACGCCCTCGGCAGTTTCCTTTTTCGCCAGCAGTACCAGCACACCGCTACCGGCCGCCGCGATACTGGCCAGCGAACGCTCCAGGGTCCACTGTTGCGGCCCGCCTTCGCCTTCACACCCCAGCACGTCACGCAACGTCTCGATGCTTTGCACCCGCACCAGCACCGGTTGCGTGCTGTCGATCCGGCCCTTGACCAGCGCCAGGTGCAACGAGCCCTGGTAGGTGTCCTGATAGGTGGTCACCTGGAACTCGCCGTGGCGGGTATACAACGGATATTCGCCGCCGCGCTCGATCGTGCCTTCATGCAGGATCCGGTAGTGAATCAGGTCGGCAATGGTGCCGATCCGCAAGCCATGGCGCTGGGCGAAGTCATGCAACTCGGCGCCACGGGCCAGTTCGCCGTCTTCGTTGAGAATGCCCACCAGGGTTGCCGCCGGTTGCAGCCCCGCCAGTCGCGTCAGGTCGCAAGCGGCCTCGACATGTCCGGCCCGCTGCATCACGCCGCCGGGCAAGGCTTGCACCGGGAAGATATGCCCCGGTTGCACCAGGTCCGTCGGAACACTGGCCGGGTCGACCGCCACCTGGATCGACCGCGCCCGGTCTGCCGCCGAGATACCCGTGGACACCCCGGTAGCGGCTTCGATCGAGCGGGTAAAACCCACGCCATGTTGCGCCCGGGAGTTGGGCACCATCAGGTCCAGGCCCAGCGCGCGGCAGCGCTGCTCCGTCAGGGCCAGGCAAATCAGCCCGCGTGCCTGCACCGCCATGAAGGTGACGGCCTCGGCCCCGGCCTGTTCGGCGGCCATCAGCAACGAGCCTTCGCCGTTGTGTTCGTCGTCGGTGATCACCACCATGTGACCTGCGCCAATGGCCTCGATCAGTTGCGGCACCGTGTTGAAAGCCAGGCCGCTCATTTGAGCGCCCCACGCAAGTCGGCCGCCGCATCGGACAAGGCATGCGCCGCCCCTTCGACAAACGGCGCCATGCTGATAAAGCCGTGGATCATGCCGTCACAACGCTGCACCCGCACAGGCACACCGGCCTCGCGCAAGCACTCGGCCATTGCCTCGCCCTCATCGCGCAACGGGTCGAATTCGGCGGTCATCAGGGTCGTCGGCGGCAATCCCGCCAGACTCTCGGCGCGCAACGGCGAGGCCAATGTATCTTCCGCCTGTCCGACGTCTTGCAGGTACTGCTGCCAGAACCAGCGCATCATCCCGGCGGAAAGCAGATAGCTCTCGGCAAAGTCTTCGAAGGACTGAGAGTCGCAACCTGCGTCAGTGACCGGATAAAACAGGCACTGATAGCTGATCTTCGGCCCCTGGCGTCGTGCCGCCAACTGACTGACAGCCAGCGCCAGATTGCCCCCCGCACTGTCCCCGGCCACGGCCAGCCGGCTGCCATCGACGCGCAGTTCAGCCGCGTGCTCAACCAGCCAGCAAGTGGCCGCATAACAATCGAGCGGTGCAGCCGGGAACTTGTTTTCCGGAGCCAGTCGGTAGGCCACCGACACCACCACCGCTTCGGTCTGGCGGGCCAGCGAGCGGCAGAGATTGTCGTGGGTATCGAGATTGCCCATGACAAATCCGCCGCCATGGAAAAACACCAGTAACGGCAGGTTGGGTTCTTCCGATGGCCGGTACAGCCGTGCGTCCAGATCACCGTCCGCGCCGGCCACCCGCAGGTCACGCACCTCGCTCATCGGTTCGCCGGGGATGGCAGGCAGCAGGTTGTCGGAGAACTGCCGGTACTGTGCGGCATCGACCTGACTGAAATCGGGCTCCGGGATGTCGCGAAACTGCTGGAGTACTCCAGCGATCTGCTTATCGAGCGGCATGGACATCGTCCTCTACGTCAGTCATTTGAAACTGCGGATTGGTTTCTTCCAGGATGCTTTGCAGACGGCGTTCAAGGGCCGGTTTGAAACTCTTGTGGGGCAGGATCCAGAAACGCTTTTGCGCGACGGCGTCGAACACTTGCGCGGCCAGCTCCGCCGGGGTCATACCCAGGCGAACGGTGCTGTCGAGCAATTGATTGAAGTCGGATCCGGCGGTACCCGCCACCTGGTTCGACGCCATGATTTCACTGGCCACCGGCCCCGGGCACAGCACCGAAACCGACACCGGTGCACCGATCATGGCGAGTTCGTAATGCAGGGTTTCCGAGAGCGCGACCACGGCCTGCTTGGTCACGTTGTACGGTGCCATCAACGGACTGCTGACCAGTCCGGCAAGGGACGCCGTGTTGATCACATGGGCTGCCCGGCCCTGACTGAGCAGCAGCGGCACAAAGCTGCGAATGCCGTTTATCACGCCATTGAGGTTGACGTTCAGTATGCGCTGCCATTGCGCCTCGGTGATTTCCCAGCTGAAGCCGGTTTGCATCACCCCGGCGTTGTTGAACAGCAGGTCGACCCCGCCAAAGTGCTCGACAGCCCGGTCACGCAAGCGCTCGACCTGCTTCACATCACCGACATCGGTGACGCAGGCAATCGCTTGCGCACCGCTGGTCTTCAATTCGTCGCACAGGGCTTGCAGGCCCGCTGCATCCCGATCCGCCAGCACCAGGCGCATGCCCAGTTTCGCCGCGTGTTCGGCCAAGCCTCGGCCAATACCACTGGCGGCTCCGGTAATCACCGCTACCGGCCCTTGTTCATTACTCATCGCCTACTCCTGCCATGGGTCCAATGTCGCCAGTAGAGCGGGCCAGCCAAAAGCAGCCATCGTCCATTCAGACGATGCCCGCTTTTACAGGGGCGGCAGAATCCGTTACATGCGCCAAACCCGTGATCCCTTGGGAGAATAATAAGATGAGTACCCTGCACCGCATCGAAGCCAAACTGCTGGAAGACCGTTACGCCCGCGGCTGGCATTGCCTGGGCCTGGCCGCGCAATACCGCGACGGCAAGGCCCATCGCCTGGAGGTGTTCGGCACCCGCCTGGTGGCGTTCCAGGGTGAAGACGGCGAACTGCATATTCTTGATGGCTACTGCCCGCACATGGGCGCCGACCTGAGCACCGGTTGCGTTGAAGGCAACTCGATTCGCTGCCCGTTCCACGCCTGGCGCTGGGGCGCCGATGGTGTTTGCGATGACATCCCTTATGCCAAGCGCATCCCGCCACGAGCCAAGATCAAGAGCTGGCCGATCATGGAAGAGAACCAGCTGCTGTTCGTCTGGAACGACCCCGAAGGCAACCCGCCGCTGCCGGAACAGTGCATTCCACGCATCGATGCCTGCTACAGCGACGAATGGGCGGCGTGGGAAGTCGCCGAACTGCAGATTGGCACCAACTGCCGCGAACTGATCGACAACATCGCCGACATGGCGCACTTCGGCACCGTTCACGGCGCGCCGGTCGACGAGTTCATCAACATTTTCCACGGCCACCTGGCCACCCAGATCATGCGAGCCCGCAGTGAGCGCCTGTCCGGCGACAGCGTGCTGACCACCGAAGCCACCTATTTCGGCCCGGCCTATCAGATCACCGAAATGAACGGCGCTATGAACGGCCAGCCGATCCACTCGATCCTGCTCAACTGCCACGTACCGATCGATCTGGACAGCTTCACCCTGCGCTACGGCGTGCTGGTGAAGAAGATCCCGGGGCTCAGCGAAGAGCAGAACCAGGCGATGGCCAAGGCCTACGTGGCGCAGGCGCAGGCAGCCTTCTACGAAGACGTGGCCATCTGGCACAGCAAGACCCGCGTCGACAACCCGCTGCTGTGTGACGGCGACGGTCCGGTCTACCAGTTGCGTCGTTGGTACGAGCAGTTCTACACCGATGTGGAAGCGCTGTCGGCCGACGTTGCCGAACACAAAAAGTTTGTCGTGCGGGCCAGCGAACGGGTCTGACGTCAGCGGCTTTTCGCCCGCCCCGGGCCTGACCGGCAGCCGCCTGTCAGGCCCTGAGCCCAAGCGTTGCAAGGAGTCGATACCGGCGCTTATTCTCGGCCACCGCCAATGCTAATAATAAAAACGGTTTTTCCCCATGCAGCAGAGCCTCAGCCTCGATACGTTCAGTGATTTGATCGGCAACCTCTATCAGGGGCCGCTGGAAACCATTCCTTGGGCTACTTTTCTCAATCAGCTCAATGTGCATCTGAACAGCAAGTACGTGACCTTCATCCTGCGTCCGCCCAGCGCCCACGTGGACGGCCTGATGGTCAACACCACCGGCACCTCGACCGAGGCGACCGCGTCGTACAACAAACACTTTTTCAGCTTGGATCCGTTTGTCGACCTGCCCAACCGCCAGGTCGTGACCCTCGCCGAGTTCGTCTCCAACGACGACTGGCAGAATTCCGAGTTCTACAAGAACTTCCTTGAACCGGTGGACGTGTTCCACATCCTCGGTGCCGACATCAACACCGTCGACGGCGCCCAGTGCCGCATTCGTATCAGCCGTGGACGTGACGACAAGCCTTTCGGCAATGAAGAAAAGGCCATGCTCACGCATTTCATTCCGCACCTGGAACGTTCGATCAAGATCCACATGCAACTCAACCGCATCGAAGCCGAGCGCAACCTGTACGCCGGCGCGGTGAACCAGATGGCGGTCGGCACGATCATCCTCGACGAATCCGGCAAGGTGCTGCAGACCAACCAGGTCGCCGACCGGCTGATCCAGGAAAAGGACGGCATCAAACTGGTCAACGATGGCCTGCAGGTCGGTACGGCCCGGGATACCCAGGAGTTCCGCCGACTGGTCAAGCAGTCGCTGCTGTCGCAAAAGAGCAGCAACCCGTCGGTGGTCGAAGCCCTGCGTGTGCAGCGACCGTCCGGGAAAGCGGACTTGGGTATCATCGTGCGCTCGGTGCCATTGACCGACTGGAGCGAAGGCAAGCAGTGCCCGACCGTGGTGATTTTCATCAGCGACCCGGAGCAGCAATCCACCGCACCGCAGGAAATCGTTCGCGCACTGTTCGACTTCACCCCGGCGGAAACCCAGCTGGCGATGCTGCTGGCCAACGGCTTGACCCTCGACGAAGCCTCGGAAGAGCTGGGCATCAGCCGTAACACCTCGCGGGCACACCTGCGCTCGACCTTCTCCAAGACCGGCGTGACCCGCCAGACCATGCTGGTGCGCCTGATCCTGCGCAGCGTGGCGACCCTCGGCTAACCCTCCTTGCCGCCCTCGTCCGCTCGGACGATGGCGGCTCCCGTTGTACGGCGCACAGTGTCTTTATCCCAAACAGGGGACTGCCCCATGCGCAACTGCCCAACCATCCTCAAGACTGAACTGCTGGCGCAAAGCGGCCACTTTCAGATCGAAGCCCTGCACCTGCAATTCAGCAACGGCCAGCAGCGGGTCTACGAACGCCTGCGCGGCACCGGTTATCGCTCGGTGATGCTGGTGGCGATGCCCGACCCAGAGCATGTGCTGCTGGTGCGCGAATACGCGGTCGGTGTGGAAAAAACCATTCTTGGCCTGCCCAAGGGCGGTGCCGAGCCCGATGAAGACTATTTGCAGGCGGCGCAGCGCGAGCTGAGCGAAGAAGTCGGCATGCGCGCCGCCCGCCTCACCGAACTGGGCGAGCTGACACTGGCACCAGGGCATTTGTGCCATCGCTACCGGGTGGTACTGGCCGAACAACTGAGCCCCTGCCAACTGCAAGGCGACGAACCCGAACCCCTGGAATGCCTTCGCGTACCTCTGGCGCAGATCCCCGAACTGGTGGCCCGTGGCGACCTGCATGAAGCCAGGGCGATTGCGGCGCTGTTCATGGCCATGGGCGCCCTCGCCCGCCGCGACTGATGCCAGTCTCGAATGACTTGCCGCACCTGTGGCGAGGGAGCAAGCTCCCTCGCCACAATTGATCACAGAACAATGGAATGTCATCAGCTAGTCCATTCGGACGAAGCCATTCGCGAATCGTCGCCATACCCTGTCTCTACAACAATAAAACCGTGTCGAGACTCATCATGCGCAAATCTACTTGTGCTCTGTTCATCATCCTCTGTGCGGGTGCTTCCACCAGTCTGTGCCAGCTGTTCAAGAACGAAGCCTACCGACCGACCACGGCGTACTTCAGCTGTGCGAGCACGGCCATCAACTGCTATCCGCCACTGGTGCGCAACTTGCTGCCCTGAGCGAGGAGTACACCAGGCATAAAAAACCACCGAATCATCGGTGGTTTTTTCGTTGCCGTAATAATCAGGTAGGCAGTACACCCCTGGCCCGCGACAGGGTCAGCGCCAGGTCTTCGATCATGTCCTCCTGACCACCCACTGTACCGCGTCGGCCCAACTCCACCAGCAGCTCGCGAGCAGCAATCCCGTACTTCTGCTCGGCACGCTTGGCGAACAGCAGGAACGAGCTGTAGACCCCGGCGTAACCGAGTGTCAGGGCATCGCGGTCGAGGCGGATCGGCTGGTCCATCATCGGCACCACCAGGTCCTCGGCCACGTCCATGATCTTGTACAGGTCGATACCACTGTTGACACCCATCCGCTCCAGCACCGCGACGAACACTTCCAGCGGCGTATTGCCCGCCCCCGCGCCAAGGCCCGCGACCGAACCGTCGATGCGCGCAGCACCGGCCTCGATGGCGGCCAGGGAGTTGGCGATGGCCATGCCCATGTTGTGGTGGCCGTGGAAACCGACTTCGGTCCCGGCATTCAGTCCGGCACGCAGGGCCCCTATCTTTTGCGTCACTTCATCGGGCAGCATGTAGCCGGCCGAGTCGGTGCAGTAGATGCAATTGGCGCCGTAGCTCTCCATCAATCGCGCCTGTTCCAGCAGTTTCTCCGGGCTGACCATGTGCGCCATCATCAGGAAGCCGACGGTGTCCAGGCCCATCTTCGCCGACATGCCAATGTGCTGGCCGGACACGTCAGCCTCGGTGCAGTGGGTCGCCACACGAATGGTCGACACACCGTGTTCGTGGGCCATTTTCAGATGGTCGAGAGTACCGATCCCCGGCAACAACAGGGCCGAAACCTTGGCCTGTTTCATCTGCGGGATCACCGCGGCGAAATACTCCTCGTCACTGTGGGCCGGGAAACCGTAGTTCAGCGAAGCACCGCCCAGGCCATCGCCGTGGGTGATTTCGATCAGCGGCACACCGGCCGCATCGAGGCCGGTGGCCACCGAGACCATTTGTTCAATGCTGATCTGGTGCTGTTTGGCGTGCATGCCGTCGCGCAGGCTCATGTCATGCAGACGGACGCTCTTACCTTGCAAATTCATAGAGATTCTCCACTCAACGGGCAGGCAGTTGCAGGGTGCCCTTGTGGGCTTCTTCGGCGAACATCTCGGCGGTGCGCAAACCGGCAGCGGTCATGATGTCGAGGTTGCCGGCGGACTTGGGCAGGAAATCGCCGAGGCCTTCGACCTCGATGAAAATCGACACCTTGCGCCCGTCGAACACCGGCCCGTTGATCAGCTTGTAGCCGGGCACATAGCGCTGCACCTCGCGGACCATCTCCAGCACCGAGGTGCGGATCGCGTCCTGGTTCGGCTCGTCATCGGTCAGGCAGTGGATGGTGTCGCGCATCATCAACGGAGGCTCGGCCGGGTTGATCACGATGATCGCCTTGCCGCGTCGGGCGCCGCCGATCTTCTCCACCGCACCGGCGGTGGTGCGGGTGAACTCGTCGATGTTCTGCCGCGTGCCCGGGCCGACCGAACCGGAAGAAACCGTCGCGACGATTTCGCCGTAGCTCACCGGCTGCACCCGCGACACCGCTGCCACCATCGGGATAGTCGCCTGGCCACCGCAGGTGACCATGTTGACGTTCATCGCCAGGCTCGACGCATGCTCCTTGAGGTTGACCGGCGGCACGCAGAACGGGCCGATGGCCGCCGGCGTGAGGTCGATCATGATCACCCCCAGTTCGTTGAGCTTGCGGCTGTTTTCCGCATGCACGTAGGCCGAGGTGGCATCGAAGGCAATGCGAATGTCATCGTCGAGGACGTGGGGCAGCAAGCCGTCGACACCACCGGCGGTGGTTTTGATGCCCATTTCCCGAGCACGTTTCAGGCCCTCGGATTCAGGGTCGACACCCACCATCCACACTGGCTCGATCCATTCCGATCGGCACATTTTCATCAGCAGATCGGTGCCGATGTTGCCCGGGCCGATAATGGCCGCTCTGAGTTTTTTGCTCATTGGGTCAAACTCCAAAAGTCAGGCGCAGAAAGACACCCGGGCACTGCCCAGGCCATCAATAGTCAGTTCAAAACAGTCGCCGGCGCGGGCCGGTTCCAGCGGCACCAGCGAGCCGGACAGGATGATTTCCCCGGCCTTGAACGGAATGCCGAAGGCACCGAGGGTGTTGGCCAGCCAGGCCACGGCGGTCAGCGGATTGCCCTGCACCGCCGAACCCAGGCCTTCGCTCAAGGGCTCGCCATTCTTGAACACGCGCATGCGCAAGTTCGGCAGGTCCAGCTCGCGCGGGTCGACCTGGCTATCGCCCAGCACAAATACGCCGCAAGAAGCGTTGTCTGCGACCGTGTCCTGGATGCGGATGCGCCAGTCATGAATCCGCGAGTCGACAATCTCGAAGCATGGCATCACATATTCAGTGGCGGCCAGCACGTCGGCTTCGGTGATACCGGGGCCGACCAGATCATGCTTGAGCTTGAACGCAATCTCGCCCTCGGCACGGGGCTGGATCAGTTTGTTGGCGGACAGGGAAATCCGGGCATCGTCATCGAACGACATCTGCCGCGTGATGAAGCCGAAATCCGGCTGATGCACGTTGAGCATCTGCTGAACCGCCGCCGAGGTCACACCGATTTTCTTGCCGACGATCTGGTCACCGGCCGCCACCCGACGCTCAATGGCGTACAGGGAAATGTGATAGGCGTCTTCGATGCTGATCGACGGCCAGCGCTCGGTCAGCGGCGCCAGGGTGGAGCCGCTGAGCAGCGCCTGATAAAGCTCTTCGCCGAACTCACGGCGCAATTGCACGCTCATCCGCGGGCCTCCTGAAGAAACGCCAGGCACTGGCGGTTGAAAAAGTCACGGTGCTCGACCTGGACCCAATGCCCGCACTCGCTGAGCATCACGAAACGGATGCCGGAGCAGTTTTCAAGCATGGTCTGGGCACCGGAGGACGGGCAGAACTTGTCGTTCATGCCCCAGAAACCGAGGATCGGGCACTGCAATTCGCCCAGGCGCGACGTCATGTTCGGCACCTGCATGGTCGACAGCACGCACACCGGCTGCTGTTGCACCACGGCGACGCGCTCGTTGACCGTTTCGTCGCTGATCAGGCTTTCATCGAACAGTTGCAGGGCCAACAGACGACGCATACCCGCCGCATCGTTCAACTCACCCTTGGCGAAAGCCGCACCCATTTTCTGGATGCCTTCCATCTGCAGGTAATACTGTTCCTTTTCCATCAGGCCACCGGGCGCCATCAGCACCAGACGGCTGACACGCGGCGGTTGGTCGAGGGCCAGTTTGATCGCGATCGCGCCGCCCAGGGAGTTGCCGACCAGCACGCAGCGCTGGATGTCGAGGGCATCGAGCAAACCGCTCAGCGCTGCGACAAAGAAGTCCAGGGTGTAGAGGGTGTCGGGTTTGTCCGAAGCGCCGTAGCCCGGTAGATCCGGGACGATCACCCGGTATCCAGCCTCGGCGAACACCGGGTAGTTCTGCTTGAAATTGCTGTGACCGCTGGCGCCCGGCCCGCTGCCATGGATGAAAATCACCGGCTCGCCGTTGCCGGTGTCTTGCCCGCCGATGTCTTTGTAGTGCAGCTGCAAACCATCCGGCAGCGTAACGAAGTGCCCTTGCGCTGAAGCGCCCATAAGGTGTCCTCCCGGCCTGTTGTTGTAGCCGGATTATTCCGAGGGGCCGGGTGCGCAACATCGTCCGACAAGACTACCTAGTCCCTTTGGACGTTGGCCTGCGCAAGGCTGCGGACCTAGCATCGACGGCATTCCCGAGCGACAAAAAGAGAACTCCCATGCTTGATCCAACGGACTTTCACGGCAAAGTGGTACTGGTCACCGGCGGTGGCAAAGGTGTCGGACGCGGCATCAGCCAGCGCTTCCTCGACTGCGGCGCCGAGGTGGTGATTTGTGGTCGCGAAGCACCCCAAACCTTGCCTGCCAGCGCCGGACGCGAGGCGCTGTTCCTGCCCTGTGACCTGCGGGATGTCGAGCAGTCCGGGCGCTTGATCGCACAAATCGTCGAGCGCTTCGGCCGCCTCGATGTGCTGGTCAACAACGCCGGTGGCTCGCCAAATGCCGACGCAGCCACCGCCTCGCCGCGTTTCAGCGAGGCAATCATCCGTTTGAACCTGATCGCACCGCTGAACCTGTGCCAGCAGGCCAACCAGGTGATGCAGGCCCAGACCGACGGCGGCGCGATCATCAACATCTGCAGCGTCAGCGCCACCCGCCCTTCCCCCGGCACCGCCGCTTACGGCGCGGCCAAGGCCGGTCTGCTGAACCTGACCACCTCGCTGGCGGTGGAATGGGCGCCGAAGGTGCGGGTCAACGCCGTCACTGCCGGGCTGATTCTCACCGAGCAGGCGGCCATGCATTATGGTGACGACGCGGGCATTGCCCGGGTGGCGGCGACCATTCCGTTGCAACGTCTGGCGACCCCGGAGGACATTGGCGACACCTGCCTGTACCTGGCTTCGAAACTGGCCCGTTACGTCAGCGGCGCGGACATCGCGGTGCATGGCGCGGGCGAACGCCCAGCGTTTCTCGACGCAGCCCAATCCTGAAAACATCGCAGCCTCGTTTCACTCGACAGCTCCTACGGTTGAACCTCAATCTCTGTAGGAGCTGTCGAGTGAAACGAGGCTGCGATCTTTCAAGCAGTCAAATAACAAGAGGATTTCCGACATGCCCGCAATCGCCAGCCACAGTGTTTTGCTCGATCTCCCACCACCAGCCGCCTGGGCCAAACTGCGCGACCTGAGCCTGGCCCCGCACTACGTGCCGGGCCTTACTGGCTGTCAGTTTCATCCTGGCGCAATCGAAGGCTTGGGCGCCAGCCGCCGGGTGTTGCGCAAGGGCGGTCAGTATCTGGATGAAAGCGTGGTGCAGTGGCAGGAAGGCACGGGGTTCGTGCTGCGGTTGCACAAGGGCGGCAATGACTCGCCCTTTCCGTTTCGCGAGGCGAGTTTCAGTTATGCCTTGCAAGCCGAAGGCAATGCGACCCGTATCACCCTGCAAATGAATTACAGCCTGCGCGGTGGCAGGCTGTTTGAATGGTTGCTGGCAAAAGCCTTCAACAAGGTCGTGCAGCAGATTGCCGAGAACCTCAAGGCCTTCTACGAAACCGGCCGGACACAGAACCCCGACCGGATCGAAACCCGCCTTCAGGAACGCGCCACTTCCGAGTGAGCGGTAAAACGGGTGGCGACGATCTTCCATTGCCCGGCGATACGCTGGTAACGGTCCTGATAGAACCCACCCAACTGCCGCGTCGCCCCGCTCTCGCCATCCAGGTTGAAATACCACAGGGCCCAACGGCCCTGGGCCTGATCCTCGTTCAGCACCTCGATTTCCGGGTTGGCGCCGTGATGCAGGTCGATCACCCGCTCATGGCAAGCCAGTTCGCGGTACAGCGCGACAAAACTGTCGCGCTCGCGAAAGATCCCCAACGGACCGTAATCGATCAGCACTTCACCTTCGGCAAAGCAGTCGGCAATCACCTCGACCTGCTTGAGGTCGCAGGCATTGAGGTAGCGATGCTTGAGCTGGCGGATGTCCTCCAGCGCTTCCAGGCGAGCGATCCGCTGTTCCAGGTTCATGCTGCACCTCGCGTCGTCACATTGACCTCACTCCAGAAGGCTTTCATCGAGCGGATCTTGCCGTCGACGTCGAACTCCATCACGTCGATCACATGCAGCGAGCACGGTTGCCCGCCCCACTCCATGTCGACCCGGAATGGCATCGCGCCGTAACCGTTGAGTGTCGCGCGCACCGGGCCGGTCTGGGTTGCGGAGACCTTCATCGACCCCAGCCCTTCACGGTAAAAGCGCGCGATGGCGTCGATGCCCTGCAACGGCGCCTGGCCGACCGGGTCTTCAACGGAGGCGTCTTTGGCGTAGAGCGCGAGGATACCGTCGATGTCGCTGGCATCCACCAGCTCCACGTAGCGGGCCATGGTGGCCTGAATCTGTTGTGCGCTGATCATTCAGACCACCTCGAACAGAGCAGCAGCGCCCATGCCGCCACCGATGCACATGCTCACCACCACGTAACGCAAGCCGCGACGCTGACCTTCGACCAACGCGTGGCCGACCATCCGCGCCCCGGACATGCCGAACGGATGGCCGATGGAGATCGCCCCGCCGTTGACGTTCAGGCGTTCGGCCGGAATGCCCAGGGTGTCGCGGCAGTACAGCACCTGACAGGCGAACGCTTCGTTCAACTCCCACAGGCCGATGTGGTCCATGGTCAGGCCGTGGCGCTTGAGCAGCTTGGGAATGGCGTAGATCGGGCCGATGCCCATCTCGTCGGAATTGCAGCCGGCGACGGCCATGCCGCGATAGATCCCCAGCGGCTCCAGGCCACGCTTCTCGGCCATTTTGGCGCTCATCAACACCGAGGCCGATGCGCCATCGGATAGCTGCGAAGCATTGCCGGCGGTGATGAAGCGGCCCTTCTCGCTCCATTGACCACCCGGCCATACCGGTTCCAGGGCGTTCAGGCTTTCGCGAGAGGTGTCGATGCGGTTGCACTCGTCACGCAGCAAGGTGACGGTTTCATAACTGGTTTCGCCGGTGGCCTTGTCGAACAGTGCCTTGCGGCTGGCCAGCGGCGCGAGTTCACGGTCGAAGCGCCCGGCGCTCTGGGCCTGTGCGGTACGCAGCTGGCTCTGGTAGCTGTATTCGTCCTGCTCGTCGCGGGAGATGCCATAGCGCGCGGAGACGATCTCGGCGGTTTCGATCATCGGGATGTAAGCGTGCGGATCGAGGTCGAGCACCAGGCTGGACTGGTTGCGATACAGGTTCTTGTGCTTGTTCTGCACCAGGGAAATCGACTCCAGGCCACCGGCCACGGCGATGTCGATTTCGTCGCACATGATGCCTTTGGCGGCCATGGCGATACTCATCAGGCCCGAAGAGCACTGGCGCTCGACGGCCATCCCGGCAACCGATGTCGGCAAGCCGCCGGCGATCGCGCACAGGCGGCCCAGGTTATAGGACTGCGTACCCTGCTGTGCCGCGGCGCCGATGATCACGTCGTCCACTTCACCCGGCTCGATGCCGGCACGGCGCACGGCTTCGCGCACCACGTGGCCGCCCAGTTGCGGCGCTTCGGTGTCATTGAACGCACCGCGAAAGGCTTTGCCGATCGGAGTGCGGGCGGTGGAAACGATGACGGCTTCTTTCATGCTGGATTCCTCGAAAATGCTGTTGAAGGTCAGGCCGGGTAATAGCGACTGATGGTGTCGACCACGCAGCCGGGTCGTTCCTCGCCGTCGATTTCGACGCTGACGCGGATGGTCGCCTGCACGCCGCCTTTCACTTCCTCGACCGCGATCAATTGCGCACTGCCGCGCACCCGCGAGCCGACGCGCACCACCGAAGGGAAGCGCACCCGCTCACAGCCGTAATTGACGCCCATGGCCAGGCCACGGACCTCGACGATCTGCGGCAAGAACAGATTGACCAGCGACAGGCTCAGGTAGCCATGGGCAATGCAGGTACCAAACGGGCCGCTGGCGGCCTTGACTGGATCGACGTGAATCCACTGGTGATCGCCGGTGGCGTCGGCGAACTGGTCGATGCGGTCCTGTTCCAGCAACAGCCAGTCACTGGCGCCAAGCGATTCGCCCACGGCATCGAACAAGGCCATCGGCGTGTCGAAAATACGTGGCATGGTCACGCCCTCTGGCTGGACACCGACAACACTTCGCCGGTCATGTAGGAGCTGTAGTCGCTGGCCAGGAACATCATCACGTTGGCCACTTCCCAGACCTCGGCGGCACGGCCGAATGCTTCGTTGGCGGCCAGTTGATCGAGCACCGCCTGGGGCGCGGATTTGCGCAGGAAATCGTGCAGGGCAATGCTCGGGCTGACCGCGTTGATGCGGATGCCGTAGTCGGCGGCCTCGACCGCTGCGCAGCGGGTCAGCGCCATCACGCCAGCCTTGGCGGCGGCGTAGTGCGCCTGTTCTTTCTGCGCGCGCCAGCCCAGTACCGAGGCGTTGTTGACGATCACCCCGGCACGCCGCTCCATCATTTTCGGCAGCATGGCGCGGGTCATGCGCATGGTGCCGGTGAGCGTCACGTCGATGACCCGATTCCACTCTTCGTCGGCCATGTCCACCAGCAAGCGCGAACCACCGAGGCCGGCGTTGTTGATCAACACATCGACGCCTTGCAGGTCACGCTCGGCGCTGGCGATCAACTGCTGCACCTGGGCTTCGTCGGCAACGTTGCAGACCTGGCCGAACACTTGTTGCAGCCCGGTGGTTTCGCGGATCTTCAGCACCGCTTCGGCCAACCGGCCTTCGTGGATATCGCTGATCATCAGCGCGCGGCAGCCTTCTTCGGCAGCGCGCACGGCGGCGGAAAAACCGATCCCGGCGCCGGCGGCGGCGGTGATCAGTACCGACTTGCCGCGCAACAGGCCGCGACCTTCAACATATTGAGGTACAGACATGAACTCTCTCCTTTCAGGCGCGCGGACGCGGCTCTTTGGGCATGCCCAAGGCACGCTCGGCAATGATGTTGCGCTGGATTTCGTTGCTGCCGCCGTACAGGGTGTCGGCGCGGCTGAACAGGTACAGCGACTGCAATCGGGTCAGTTGGTAAGGCGCGGCTTCGAGCAATTCCGCCTCGGCGCCAAGGACGTCCATCGCCAACTTGCCGAGGCTGGCGTGCCAGGTCGACCAGAACAGCTTGTAGATGGTCGCCTCTTTGCGCAGCGCACCGTCCTGGCTACCCGAGAGCATGCGCAGCGAGTTGTAGCGCATGATCCGCAGCCCGCTCCAGGCTTCGGCCAGGCGCTGACGCAGGATCGGGTCGCGGTCGGCGCCGTTGGCGCGGGCCTTGGCGATGATTTCGTTGAGTTCGTTCTGGAACTGCATCTGCTGGCCGAGGGTCGAGACTCCCCGCTCGAAACCCAGCAGCGCCATGGCGATCTTCCAGCCTTCACCCGGCGCACCGATGATGTTGGTGGCGTCGGTGCGGGCATCGTCGAAGAACACTTCGTTGAATTCCGAGGTGCCGGTCAATTGTTCGATGGGCCGTACGGTGATTTCCGTCTGGGCCATCGGCACCAGCAGGAACGACAGACCGCGATGGCCGACGCTGCCCGGTTCGGTGCGGGCGATCACAAAGCACCAGTCCGATTCGTGGGCCAGGGAGGTCCAGACTTTTTGCCCGTTGATCAGCCATTGGCCGGTCGTTTCATCCAGCGTTGCACGGGTCTTGACGTTGGCCAGATCGGAACCGGCGCCAGGCTCGGAATAGCCCTGGCACCAGAACGTCGTACCGCTGACGATCCCCGGCAAAAAGCGCTGTTGCTGTTCGACCGTGCCGAACGCGGCGATGGTCGGCCCGGCAAGGCCTTCGCCGATATGGCCCATGCGGCCTGGGCCGCCGGCACGGGCGTACTCCTCGTTGAAGATCACCTGCTGGGTGATCGACAGGCCGCGCCCGCCATGCTCCGGCGCCCAGCCGACGCAGGTCCAGCCGCCTTCGGCGAGTTTGCGCTCCCAGGCTTTGCGTTCTTCGGGAAACATGTGCTCGTCGCCCGGGCCACCGCGAAAACGCAGGGCTTCGAACTCGCCGCAGAGGTTGGCGCTCATCCAGTCGGCGACTTCCCGACGGAAGCGTTCGTCCTGCTCGCTGAAACTGATTTTCATGGCTGCTCTCCCAGAATCACCGAAGCAATGCGCTCGCGATGCCAGGCCGGTAGCCCGAGGAAACTCTCGCTGGCGCGGGCGCGCTTGAAGTAGAGGTGCGGGTCGTACTCCCAGGTGAAACCGACACCGCCATGCAACTGGATCGATTCGGACGCGCAATAGAAGTAGGTTTCGGAGCACTGCGCCTTGGCCAGCGCCGCCGCCAGCGGCAGTTCGGCCGCAACCTGGGGATCACCCTGGGGATCGAGGACTTCCTGGGCCACGCACGCAGCGTAGTAACTGGCCGAACGGGCGCATTCGACTTGCAGCATCATGTCGGCGGCGCGGTGTTTGAGGGCCTGGAAACTGGCAATCGGGCGACCGAACTGCTGGCGTTCCTGCATGTAGGCCACGCTGAGGTCGAGCACCTGCTGCGCGCCGCCGGTCTGCTCGGCAGCCAGGCCAATGCAGGCCAGTTGCAGGACTCGCTCAAGGTGCGGCCAGCCGTTACCGAACTCACCCAGCAGGCAGTCGGCTTCAAGGTACAGGCCCTTGAGCTGGATCCGCGCCTGGCGCCGGGTCTGGTCCATGGTCGGCAGCATTTGCCGCTCGATGCCTGCGCGGACGGCGTTCACTGCAAACAGGCTGATGCCCTTTTCGCCAGTGGTTCCGGGTTGTCGTGCGGCAATGATCAACAGGTCGGCGCCATGGCCATCGAGCACATGCTTGAGGGTGCCGTCGAGGACAAACCCGTCGCCTTCGGCCACCACCGTTGCCTGGACATCGTCGGCGGACCAGCCATTGGCACTGCTGAACGCCAGCGTTGCGGTCACGCTGCCATCGGCAATCGACGGCAACCAACGCTGCTTCTGTTCATCATTGGCCGCCAGCAACAGCGCAGGGGTGGCCATGCAGGCGGTGGCGAAAAACGGCGAGCACAACAAACGCCGGCCCATCTGTTCCAGCAGGATCGTCAACTCGACAAAGCCGAGGCCCAGGCCGCCATAGGTTTCGGGGATATGAATGGCCGGCCAGTACATTTCCTGGCACAGACGCTGCCACAGGGCTTCGTCGAAACCCCGTTCGCTGACCATTGCCGCGCGCACGGCGGCAGAATCCGAGACATCGGCGAGGAAGCCCTCGGCCGATGCGCGGATCATTTCCTGTTCGTCGCTGAATGCAAACTCCATCGCGGCGCCTTCTGCTCGTTTGGCGGGGCGCGCGTGGTGCAACACCCCTTTGAGCATGAAGTTTGGCGCCGGTCGGACGCGGCAGAATCGTTAGCCTTGCCTAGTCCGAACGGGCGATGTCAAAGTGCGCTTACGCAAGTGAAAAACATGAATCGGCTAAGGATGCAGAACCATGAGCACTGAGCAAGAGACGACGTTCGACGAGCCGCGGCTCAACAGTACGGAAATCCGCATTCTGGGTTCGCTGATCGAGAAACAGGCCACCAGCCCGGAAACCTATCCCCTGACCCTCAATGCCCTGGTGATTGCCTGCAACCAGAAAACCAGCCGCGAGCCAGTGATGAACCTGACACCGGGCCAGGTCGGCCAGAGCCTGCGCGCCCTCGAAGGACGCGGCTTTGCCAGACTGGTGATGGGCAGCCGCGCCGACCGCTGGGAACACAAGGTCGACAAAGCCCTGGAACTGGTGCCGGCGCAGGTCATCCTGTCCGGGCTGATGTTTCTGCGCGGCCCGCAGACCGTCAATGAACTACTGACCCGCAGCGGCCGCATGCATGAATTCGAAGATGCCGAACAGGTGGTGCATCAACTCGAACGCCTGATTGCCCGAGGCCTGGCGGTACTGATTCCGCGTCAGGCCGGCCAGCGCGAAGACCGGTACACCCACGCCCTGGGGGACCCGGCGGATATCGAAGCGATCATGGCGGCACGGAACAACCCGACCGAGCGTGGCAGCAACGGGGTTTCGGTTGAACGGATCGAAGAACTGGAAACGCGGATTGCGGCGCTGGAAGAAAGACTCGCTCGGCTCGAATAATCAGGCTACAGAGATCCCAATGTGGGAGCGGGCTTGCTCGCGAAGGCGGACTGTCAGTCACATCAATGCCGGATGGGCCGACGCTTTCGCGAGCAAGCCCGCTCCCACAGGGGTTTTGCGGTGTTTGCGCCTATTCACCGTCCCAGTAATCCACCCCATCCGCCTGCCGGGCCACCGCAACAAAACCCGAAGCATTACCCTCGGCATCCACCTTGAAGTCATCCATCACGGCGTATTTACCGGAATCCGGGTATTCACAGATCTCCGGTGATTGCTGGGTACTGACGGCCAAGTAGCGCAACTCGCCGTTGCTGGTATTGATGATCTGATGCGCCTTTTCCGGGCCGCCCGGTGGACAGGCGATCACATCACCGGCGCGGATCGGAAAACGTTCGGCTCCCAGGCGGACTTGCCCTTCCCCGGCCACGACGTAGAACATTTCCTCATTGACCCGATGACTGTGAAACGGGCTGCCGCGCATGCCTGGCTCCAGCACATACAGGCGATAACCCAGCTTTTGCGCCCCCAGTTGCTGACCGACACGGGCCAGGCGCTGTTGATAGCGACCGGCGGTTTCACCGCTCGGCGCAAACGCTTCGGGCAGCGGTTCAAGTTCGACCGAATCCAGATTGAGAATCGGGGGATGCATGGACACCTCCTAGCTGCGGGCAAACGCCACGGCCTTCTGGAATTGCTCGTCCGTCGGCCGTACACCGGTATAGAGCACAAACTGCTCCAGTGCCTGGATCGCGATCACTTCCAGCCCGGTGATGACCCGCTTGCCTTCGGCACGAGCACGCACGATCAGTGGTGTTTCCGAGGGAATCGCCACCACATCGAAGACAGTTTCCGCCTTTTCGATCACGTCAGCCTCAAAGGCCAGTTGCTCGGCCTCCGGTCCTCCCGTCATGCCGATCGGGGTGACGTTGACCAGCATCTGCGGGCGACGACTCCCCAGCTCGGCCTGCCACTCATACCCCAAAGACTGCGCCAGCGCCTGCCCGGCGCGCTCGTTGCGGGCCACGATCAGGCCGTTTTCATAGCCGCCATCGCGCAAGGCGCTCGCCACGGCCTTGGCCATGCCGCCACTGCCGCGCAAGGCAAAGGTCGAGTCCTTGGGCACCTGGTGTTTTTCCAGCAACTGGGCCACGGCGATGTAATCGGTGTTGTAGGCCTTGAGATGTCCGTCGGTGTTGACGATGGTGTTGATCGATTGAATGGCCGCTGCAGACGCGTCGAGTTCATCCACCAGGGCAATGCAGGCTTCCTTGAACGGCATCGACACGCCACAACCACGAATCCGCAGGGCGCGAATGCCGGCAACGGCCCCCGTCAGGTCCTGGCTGGCAAAGGCCTTGTAGTAAAAATTCAAGCCCAACTGTTCATACAGATGATTGTGAAAACGCAGACCAAAGTTCCCGGGGCGTCCTGAAAGGGACATGCACAGCTGGGTGTCTTTGTTGGGGTTCATCTGCATGGGCAAGCTCCTTCAAGTGCACTTTTCGGATGGACGGGATTAGCCCTCCATCGGGTTCTGATCGATCATGTAAGTGTGTTAGCGCGGCCTTACACGGGTCGGTAAGAAAGTCGGTACAGACCTTACACAAAATTTACCTCGCGGCCGTGCTGTTTTTCAGAAAAACGCTGTCTTAGAAGTATCCCCGCGACAATCCTTGGGTCTATTGCAGACACAAGCGCCGGGTTGAAGAACCGAGGAACTATCATGATCCGTAAAGTCCCCACAGTAGCCTTGCTGATCGGCGCCCTCGCTATCGCAGGTCAGGCGCAAGCCCATGGTGGTGGTGGTAATGATGCGGCGGTATTTGGAGCGATCGTCGGTACTGCCATCGTCGGCTCGGCTCTGATCAACGCCAACCGCCCGGTCTATGTCGCTCCGCAACCGGTCTACTACCAGCCCGCGCCGGTTTATTACGCACCACCGCCTCCGGTTTACTACCAGCCGGCCCCGGTGTACTACGGCCCACCCCGTGGCTACTACGGTCCACCCCGTGGTTACTATGGCCCGCCACGGGGCTACTACGGCCACGGCCACGGTCGCTGGTAACGAACTCATCCAGCCCCGCTGAAACAGCGGGGCTTTTTTATGCCCGTTTGTCGGTGCTGGTCTGGATAAATCTCGCCAAGGTCGCTATCGGGACAGTGCCCGTGGCTGAAACGGGCAAGATGGACTCGACCTGTTTTCTGCCGTGTGGCAAAAAACGGTCATATTTTTGTCATGACAGTTCCGCAAGCTCGGTGCTGTCCGTCGATAACAGTTGAAAACAACAAGGACGACCACATGCCAACGCAAAACCCGCACCGCATCGTCGGTCTGTGCACCTCCAGCAAGGTCTACAACGCACTGACCGAACTCAAGCACCTGGAAGGTCATCGCAGCGCCAAGTTTCTCTCGTTGCTGACGCAAAGCCTGGTGCGCAAGGGCCTGCTCAACGAGCAGGAAGTGGTTCATATGCTCGATCAGGTGGTCAGCTGACCGACCAACGGTCGTTTGCCCCCTCTGGCATCAATGACCACTATCGAAAGCGTTGATTACCCCTCAAGGCACCCGGACCTTAAAGTAACTCCACAGATTGATGGAGATACTTGTCATGTCCAAGGTTCAGATCATGTCCGTTATCGGCAGCGCCGTCCCCGCACAGCTCAGGGAGCTGGGCATGCTCGCCTGCTGGTATCTGGTGCAGGATGGCGTGCAGATCAGCGGCCCGCTCACTTCGCTACCCGCTGCCCGGGAGCTGTCACAACGCATCGGCACCGGCCAGTCCGGCAGGTTCAGCGCCTAAGGCAGCTGCACCCGCGGTTTGGTTTCAACGAAAATGGCCCAGCTCGACATGAACAGGGCCGCGATCAACGGGCCGATGACAAAACCGTTCAGCCCGAAAATCGCCAGGCCGCCGAGGGTCGAGACCAGGATCATGTAGTCCGGCATCCTGGTGTCCTTGCCCACCAGCAACGGCCGGAGCAGGTTGTCCACCAGCCCGATCACGAAGACCCCGAACAATACCAGTACCACGCCCTGCCAGATCGCCCCGGTGAGCAGGAAAAACGCCGCCACCGGCACCCAGACGATTCCCGCCCCCACCGCCGGCAGCAGCGACAGAAACGCCATCAATACCGCCCAGAGCAAAACGCTGGGGATGTCCAGAAACCAAAAAATCAGACCGCCCAGCGCGCCTTGGGTGACCGCCACCAGCAGGTTGCCTTTCACCGTGGCCCGCACCACACGATTGAACTTGAGCTGCAAACGGCGTTTCTGCTGCTCCTGCAATGGCACCGCCGCACGCACCTTGCGCGCCAGTTCCGCACCGTCGCGCAGGAAGAAGAACAGCAGGTACAGCATGATGAAAAAGCTGACGATGAACTCGAATGTACCCTGGCCAAAAATGAAGGCCTGAGCCGCCAGCTCCTGACCGCCGGTCATCGCGCTTTTGACGATTTTCTCCCGTAGCCCGTTCAACTCACCCATGCCGAAGCGATCCAGCAGTAGCTGGAAATACGGCGGCAGGCTGTGCTTGAACTGCGACACGTACCCGGCAATGTCGAGTTCGCCACTCTCGATGCTTTTGTAGAGTGCCGAGCCCTCCTGAACCAGCAAGGCGCTGATGATGATCACCGGCAGAATCGCGATCACCAGGCAAATGCTCAATGTGCACAGCGACGTGAGGTTGCGTTGCCAGCCGAACTTCAGTTGCAGTCGGCCCTGCAGTGGCGCAAAGACGATGCCGAGGATCACCGCCCAGAACACCGCGCCGTAAAACGGCAGCAGGATCCAGATGAAGGCAGCGCTCACCAGCACCAGCAAAACCGTCAGTGATTTGTCTTGTAGGGGCGTTTCGTTCATGTCCGATCCGTGCCAGAGAGGACGAAAGACTTCCGCCCTGATGTTTAGTCCACTACGGCTCGCGCGAGTGCCATCGGTTTGTTGAACAAGCATAGATCCAGGTCAATAAACCCTCGCCACCGAACGTTTACCCTGCGCGGCTTTTGCGACCGACACCGCCATGAACCTCTCCGCGCCAGAACTACTCGCCCCCGCCGGCACCCTGAAAAATATGCGCTACGCCTTCGCCTACGGCGCCGATGCCGTGTACGCCGGCCAGCCGCGCTACAGCCTGCGGGTGCGCAACAACGAATTCGACCACGCCAACCTGGCCCTCGGCATTCGCGAGGCCCAGGCCCAGGGCAAGCGCTTCTACGTGGTGGTGAACATCGCGCCGCACAACGCCAAGCTCAAGACCTTCCTCAAGGACCTTGAACCGGTGATCGCCATGGCCCCGGATGCACTGATCATGTCCGACCCCGGCCTGATCATGCTGGTGCGCCGACACTACCCGCAGATGCCAATCCACCTATCGGTGCAGGCCAATACGGTGAACTGGGCGAGCGTCGAGTTCTGGCAACAGCAAGGCTTGAGCCGGATCATCCTGTCCCGGGAGCTGTCCCTGGAAGAAATCGCCGAGATCCGCGAGCAAGTGCCGGCCATGGAACTGGAAGTGTTCGTGCACGGCGCGTTGTGCATGGCCTATTCCGGGCGCTGCCTGCTGTCGGGCTACATGAACAAGCGTGACGCCAATCAGGGCAGTTGCACCAATGCCTGTCGCTGGAAATATTCGGCGCAACCGGCCACGGAAAACAATCTCGGCGAGATCGTGCAGGCATTCGATCCCGAACCGACCCTGGGCATCGGCGCGCCTACCGAACAGGTGTTCCTGTTGCAGGAGGCCAATCGTCCCGGCGAACAGATGCCGGCCTTTGAAGACGAACACGGCACTTACATCATGAACGCCAAGGACCTGCGCGCCGTGCAGCACGTCGAACGCCTGACCCACATGGGCGTGCACTCCCTGAAAATCGAAGGCCGGACCAAATCGCACTTTTATTGCGCGCGCACCACCCAGGTTTATCGCCGCGCCATCGACGACGCCGTGGCAGGCCGAGCCTTCGACCGCGGCCTGATGACCGACCTGGAATCCCTCGCCCAGCGCGGCTACACCGAAGGCTTTCTGCGCCGGCACGTGCATGACGAATACCAGAACTACCAGAACGGCAGCTCGGTGTCGGAGCGCCAGCAGTTTGTCGGTGAGTTGACCGGGCAGCGGCGAGATCGACTGGCCGAGGTCAAGGTGAAGAACCGCTTCGGCCTGGGCGATCACATGGAGTTGATGACGCCCAAGGGCAACTTCCACTTCGATCTGCATCAGCTGCAAAACGCCAAGGGTGAAGTGATCGAGGTTGCACCGGGGGATGGGCATACGGTGTATTTGCCGATACCGGATGCGGTGGATCTGGAGTTTGGGTTGCTAATGCGGGATGTGAACGTGAACTGATCTTCAAATACACACAAAACCCTGTGTGCGAGCTTGCTCGCGATGACGGAGTGTCAGTCGCTAACAATATTGACTGATACACCGCTATCGCGAGCAAGCTCGCTCCCACAGGTACGGTGTCAGGCGAATTCCTCGCGGAGCATCGCCACAAACGCCTCCCGCGCCGGGTGCACCCCGGCGTTTTCGTGCCAGTAAAACAGGTTGTCGACGGCGGTCAGATCGGGGAATTCAAACCCCGCGCACCCCGCGCCTTTGGCGTATTGGTCGAACACGCCTTTGGGCACCAGCGCCACACCAGCCCCGGCGCTGACGCAACCGACAATCGCGCCATAGCTGGCCAGGCTGACAATCGGCAGCGCCAACCCATTGCGCAGTAACCAATGCTCCATCGCCGCCCGGTAAGGACAGCCCTGAGGCCAAAGGAACATCGTCTTGTCATGCAGGTCCGTCACGTCGCGCAACGGCCCGAGGGAGGTTGAGGCGATCAACAGCAACTCCTCGCGGTACATCGGCGTGCGCTTGAGGTGCGAACGCTCGACGTCGACCGCGACGATTGCACCGTCGAGCTTGTGATTGAGCGTGTCGTCGAGCAACTGGGCCCAGGTGCCGGTGGTCAGCTCCAGCGCCACCTGCGGGAAACGCTTGTGGAATTTCGCCAGCAGGCGCGGCAATCGCCCGGTGGCGGACGACTCGATGGCCCCGATGCGCAACGGCCCCGAGGGTTCGGCCGACGGGTCGACCGCGCGCTTGGCCTCGGCGGTGAGGGCAAGAATTTTCGAGGCGTAGGCCAGGAAGGTTTGCCCCGACGGGCTGATGCGCAACCCTCGGCCCTCACGCAGAAACAGCGCGACACCCAGTTCGGCCTCCAGGGCCTTGATCCGTGCTGTGATGTTCGACGGCACGCAGTGCAACAGCTCGGCCGCGCGAGCGATGCTGCCGACGTCGGCGACGGTCTTGAACATGCGAATCTGTGCCAGCTCCATACATCACCCACAGTGAACGATTAGCGCAGTATAAGTCAGTTGTGGCGAACGATCCGCTTTCTGATACTCGGTGCATCCACCCACAGGTGCACGACCATGACGCCGCTCACACCCTCCCCCGTTTCCCCCTGGAAAATCATCCTGGCCATGGCGTTTGTCGTGGCGTGCTGGGGCTATTCCCCGACCGGCATCCATATCGGATTGCAGGCCTACGACCCCGTACATCTGGCGCTCCTGCGCTTCCTGCTGGCTTCCGTGTTCATGGCCGTGGTCGCGATGTTCAAGGGCATTTGCCTGCCGAATATTCGAGACTTGCCGTTGATGTTTGGCCTGGGCTTCTTTGCCGTGAGCCTGCACCACGTGGCGATCAACTTCGGGCAGCAGGGTGTCAGCGCTGGCGCTTCGAGTGTCCTGGCCCAGACCACGCCGCTGTTCAGCACATTGATCGCGCGCTTCGTGTTCAAGGATCAGGTGAGCCCGTGGCGCTGGGGTTGTGTGCTGCTCGGGTTGTTTGGCGTGGTGATTGTGGTGGCGGGCGATCATGGCCTGGGCAGCATCGATGCCCACGGCCTGCTGATCCTGTTGGCGGCGGTGTCCTGGAGTCTCTACTTTGCCCTGCAAAAGCATCACACCGGGCGTTACGACGGCTTGACGCTGGTGTGTTACACGGTGTGGTCCGGAACGGCGCTGTTGCTGGTTTTCTTGCCCGGCCTGCTGGATCAAGTCGCCTTGGCACCGATGCGCGTGCAGTTTGCGGTGATTGCCCTGGGGATATTCCCCAGCGCCCTGGCGTACCTGGCCTGGGCCTATGTGCTGGCGCATGTCGATTTGAGCCGGGCGACGATGACCCTGTATTTGACGCCGCCGACGGCGATGGTCATTGCGTCCTATGCGCTTGGCGAGCGGCCGACATTGATGATCGTGATCGGCGGGCTGGTGGTGTTGGCGAGTGTGCTGGCGTTGAATCTGGAGCGGCGGGCTGTGGTTGTTCAAGCTGTCAGGGTCTGATCCATGTTTTTCGCTGTCAGGTCTGGCGCTATCGCGAGCAAGCTCGCTCCCACAGGGGAGTTGCAGTGCTCACACAATCGATGTGGGAGCGAGCCTGCTCGCGAAGAACGATGACACGGTGCAACTGAAAAACAGACAACCTCAGCTAGCCGAAAACCGGTCACGGCTGTTGGTCAGGTGCAGCCACATCGCCGCCCGCGCCGCGTCCGGGTCCTGGCGCTTGATGGCGTTGAGAATCGCCTCGTGCTCCAGGTTGGCCAACTGGCCGAGCTTGCTCAAGTCCACCGCGCCACGCTCGGCGGCATTGACCCGGGTGCGCGGGATCATCGCACTGCCCAGGTGCTGCATGATTTCGGTGAAACACAGGTTGCCGGTGGCTTCGGCGATCAGCAGATGAAAACGCCGGTCCGCTTCGACACAACTGTCGTTGTTGGCCAACAGACTTTGATAGTCATCCAGCGCTTCACGCATCTGCGCCAGTTGCAGATCGGTGCGGCGAGCTGCCGCCAGCGCCGCCGCCTGGGTTTCCAGGCCCATGCGCAACTCCAGAATGCTGCGCACCCCCAACGCGGTATCGACATTCAGCCGCAGCCCCTGCTCCGGTGCGCGCTCGATCACGAACGTGCCAATTCCGTGCCGGGTCTCCACCAGCCCCGAGGCCTGCAACTTCGAGATCGCCTCGCGCACCACCGTGCGACTGACCCCGTGTTCCTGAACGATGGTGTTTTCCGACGGCAACTTGTCGCCGGGCAACATCTGGCCGAGCAGGATGCGCTGGGTCAGTTTCTCCACCAGGTCATGGGCCAGGTTGTGGCTGCGCTTGCGGGCGGGTACTTCGAGGTCTTCTTGCATGAGGGTGTCCGGAAATCAGGGCTATCGAATCGTAGCACCGTGCCGGGCGGGAATCCTGAAAAACATCGCTCAACTTGTATGACAACACTCAACAACCAGCCCATATTGATTCATTTCAAAGGCCATCAACCACCACCAATAGAATAAAAAACCTCTGGCAACACGCCATTTCATTGAATAATCGTGGTTGCAAGATCAAAAAATCTAGTTGTATGATGTCTAGCAACAACGCAGCACCCAGCTTCACCCCGCATAAAAATAACGAGTGGGAGAAAAACGCAGTGAATACATCCATCCCCGGGATGCACGACGACGCCAATTCAGCGCTGAAGTCCGCCATCGCCAAAGTCAAACGACACGTCTTGCCGCTGTTCGTCATCATGTTCATCGTCAATTACATTGATCGCGTGAACATCGGTTTCGTCCGCGCCCACATGGAACACGACCTGGGCATTGGCGCGGCCGCCTACGGCCTGGGTGCCGGTCTGTTCTTCATCGGTTATGCACTGTTCGAGGTGCCCTCCAACATCCTTCTGCAGAAAGTCGGCGCACGCATCTGGCTGACCCGGATCATGCTGACCTGGGGCCTGGTCGCCGCGGGCATGGCGTTCATCCAGAACGAAACCCACTTCTACATCCTGCGTTTTCTGCTGGGCGTGGCCGAAGCCGGGTTCTTTCCCGGAGTGATCTACTACTTCACCCGCTGGTTGCCCGGTGTGGAGCGCGGCAAGGCGATTGCCATCTTCCTCAGTGGCTCGGCGTTCGCGTCGCTGATCTCAGGCCCCCTGTCCGGTTTGCTCCTGCAAATCGAAGGGCTGGGCCTGCACGGCTGGCAGTGGATGTACTTCATCGAGGGCATGTTTTCGGTGGGGTTGTGCGTGTTCGTCTGGTTCTGGCTGGACTCCAGGCCCCACGACGCCAAATGGCTGAGCCGCGAAGAGCAGGACGCGCTGGTCAAGGCCATCGACGACGAACAACTGGCCCGGGAAGCCGCCACGCCGATCAAGCCGTCGCTGGGCAAATTGCTCAAGGATCGCCAGATCATCCTGTTCTGCCTGATCTACTTCTTTATCCAGTTGACCATCTACGCCGCGACCTTCTGGCTGCCGAGCATCATCAAGAAGATGGGCGACCTGAGCGATGTCCAGGTCGGGCTGTTCAACTCGATTCCGTGGTTGCTGTCGATTGTCGGCATGTACGCCTTCGCCTCCCTGTCGGCCAAATGGAAACACCAGCAAGCCTGGGTCGCCACTGCCCTGCTGATCGCCGCGGCCGGGATGTTCATGTCCACCACCGGCGGGCCGGTCTTCGCCTTCGTTGCGATCTGCTTTGCCGCACTGGGCTTCAAATCGGCCTCGTCGCTGTTCTGGCCGATTCCCCAGGCCTACCTGGACGCACGAATCGCGGCTGGCGTCATCGCGCTGATCAACTCGGTGGGCAACCTCGGCGGCTTCGTTGCGCCGACCACTTTCGGCCTGCTGGAAGAGCGCACCGGCTCCATTCAAGGCGGGCTGTACGGCCTGGCCGCGACCTCGATCATTGCCGCCATCATCGTGTTTGCCGCCCGCAACAAACCCAAGTCCGCGCCTGCCGTCGAATCGGCCAAAGCTGCGCCACGCCACGCTTGAAAGGATAAAAAAATGACTGCACAAGAAATCGCCAAGGCCCCGACCATCACCAGCATGCAGATTGTTCCGGTGGCCGGCCATGATGGCATGCTGCTCAACCTGAGCGGCGCCCACGGCCCGTTTTTCACCCGCAACATCGTGATCCTCAAGGACAACGCCGGCCACACCGGTGTCGGCGAAGTGCCGGGGGGCGAGCGCATCCGCCAGACCCTCGAAGACGCGCGAAGCCTGGTGGTCGGCAGCCCGATTGGCACTTATCAGAAGATTCTCAATCAGGTACGCCAGACCTTCGCCGACCGCGATGCCGGTGGCCGCGGTTTGCAGACCTTCGACCTGCGCATCACCATTCACGCCGTCACCGGCCTGGAAGCCGCGTTGCTCGACTTGCTCGGCCAGCACCTGGATGTGCCAGTGGCCGCCCTGCTCGGCGAAGGCCAGCAGCGCGATGAAGTGAAGATGCTCGGCTATCTGTTTTATGTCGGCGATCGCAACGAAACCGACCTCGCCTATCGCAGCGAACCGGACGCAGACAACGACTGGTTCCGCGTGCGTCACGAGAAAGCCATGACCGCCGATGCGGTGGTGCGCCTGGCTGAGGCGGCTCACGCCAAATATGGCTTCAAGGACTTCAAGCTCAAGGGCGGCGTGCTCAGCGGCGACGCCGAAATCGAAGCGGTCACGGCCCTGGCCGAACGCTTCCCCGATGCGCGCATCACCCTCGACCCGAATGGCGCCTGGTCGCTGAAAGAAGCCATCCGCCTGTGCCGCGATCAGCACCGCGTGCTGGCCTATGCCGAAGACCCGTGCGGGGCGGAAAACGGTTACTCGGGACGCGAAGTCATGGCTGAATTCCGCCGGGCCACGGGCCTGAAGACCGCGACCAACATGATCGCCACCGACTGGCGGGAGATGGGCCACGCGATCCAGTTGCAGTCAGTCGACATTCCCCTGGCCGACCCGCACTTCTGGACCATGCAAGGCTCGGTGCGCGTAGCGCAGATGTGCCACGAATGGGGCCTGACCTGGGGTTCGCACTCCAACAACCACTTCGACATCTCCCTGGCGATGTTCACCCATGTTGCGGCGGCCGCGCCGGGCGAGATCACCGCCATCGACACCCACTGGATCTGGCAGGACGGCCAGCGCCTGACCAAGGCCCCGCTGCAAATCGTCGACGGCTGCGTGCAGGTGCCGCAGAAACCGGGGCTGGGGGTCGAGTTGGACATGGATCAACTGGCCAAGGCCCATGAGCTATACAAAGGCATGGGCCTGGGGGCGCGGGATGACAGCGTGGCGATGCAGTTCCTGATTCCCGGCTGGAAGTTCAATAACAAGCGGCCTTGCCTGGTGCGTTGAATCAACGGTTGCGCGTGGCCGCCTGTTGGCCGCCTATTTTAAAAAGCGCTCGGAGCATGGCGCTTCACACCCTAAAATGACGCGCAACTGAATCAACGACGGATGAAACCAACATGGACAGGCTGAAAACCATCGCCGCTTGCATGGCGATATTCGCCGCAGGTCAATGCGTGGCGCAGGATCAAATCGAGACACTGGTGAACGCCGCTGTACAACCGGTGATGCAAGCCGAGGGCATTCACGGCATGGCCGTGGCAGTCACCGTCAACGGCCAGGCGCATTACTTCAACTATGGCGTCGCCTCGATAGAAACCGGCAACCCCGTCACGCAAGACACCCTGTTCGAAATCGGCTCCGTCAGCAAAACCTTCACCGCCACCCTCGCCGCCTACGCCCAGGCCACGGGCAAGCTGTCGCTGTCGGACAAGGCCAGCCAGGTCCTGCCGGCCTTGCGCGGCAGTGCGTTCGACCACATCAGCGTACTGCAACTGGGCACCTACAGCGCTGGCGGCTTGCCGCTGCAATTCCCCGCTGAATATGATTCGGCCGACAAAATGCTCGGCTACTACAAACAATGGAAACCGCTCTACGCCCCCGGCAGCCACCGACTGTATTCGAACCCCAGCCTTGGCCTTTTCGGCTACCTCGCCGCGCAAAGCATGGGCCAGCCGTTCGATGAACTGATGGAGAAAACCCTGCTGCCGAAACTGGGCCTCAAGCACACCTATGTGCATGTGCCGCAGGATCAGATGGCGCTGTACGCCCAGGGCTACAACAAGGACGGCAAACCGGTACGTGTCACCCCGGGTGCGCTGGACTCCGAGGCGTATGGGGTGAAAACCAGCGCCGCCGACTTACTGGCCTACGTCGGCGCAAACATGAAGCCGGCGTCCCTGGAAAAGCCGTTGCAGCAAGCTATCGCCTTGACCCATAGCGGTTACTACACCGTCGGCAATATGACCCAGGGCCTCGGTTGGGAGATGTATCGCTACCCGATTACACTGGATCGCTTGCTGGACGGCAACTCCACGCCGATGGCCATGGAGGTGCACAAGGTCCAATGGCTGAACCCGCCACAAGCGCAGCCAGAGAACGTGCTGATCAACAAGACCGGTTCAACCGGTGGCTTTGGTGCTTACGTGGCGTACGTGCCAGCGAAGGACATCGGTATTGTGATGCTGGCCAACAAGAACTACCCGAATGCGCAGCGGGTCAGGATTGCTCATCGGATTTTGAGTGCCCTTGCCCAATAGTTCCTGTCTCGTCTGCTCCCCGCCCGAACTCAGTGTCGGATCAATCATCCGGCATTTCAGGCGGCTTGGCGGGCTTGGCCGGTTTGCCAGGTTTTGTACCTTTGGCGCCTTTGGCCGCCGGCTCCGCTTCCGCGACGGGAACAGCCACGGTCGCGGTAAATTCTTTCTCGGCCGCCGGCAACTGATCGACAGCGCTGAAAATCTCGTCCAGCTTGAAGGTATCCGATTGTTCAAGTTTCTTTTCGCCGTCCTTGCCGACCAGAATCACCTTGGTCTTGGCGCCGGCACCCAGCTTGAGCGAGCGGATCAGCGCCGCGGTGTCCTGCGGCCCCAGGTCCTTGCCGTCGCGTTGGCCCATCAGGTTGAGTACGGTGTAGAGCACCATGTTGCGGTCAGTGAATCCCTTGCGATTGGCCGGCTCATCCAGGGACTTTTTCAGGCTGACCCAGTTGGGATCAACGGTGCTTGGAGCGATGACAATCAGTGGCCGGGCCCTGCCTTTGTCCATGTCCAGCGGTGAGTCGCCATCGGCGGCGAACGAGGTGCCGGCAATCGCCAGCAAAGTAGCCAGGGTCAGTGACCTGATGAGCATGCGCATCTCCTTTTGATATCCACGCTCTAATGATTGCGCATCGCGGCGATCGTTCCGGGTGACGTACCGCAAATATTTTTCGCCTTGCCCCAAGCTTAGGTCAGGGCGGTCATTGCGCAACAGGCTGGGCTAATCTGAAGACTCATGACAACCCGCCTGATCCGTCGCGAGGACTGGCCCATGAGCACTCAGTTGAACCACACCATCGTCTGGTGCCGGGACAAGCAGGTTTCGGCGAATTTCCTGGCCAGCCTCCTTGGCCTGCCCGCCCCGCAGCCCTTCGGGCCCATGCTGATCGTCAAACTGGATAACGGCGTGTCACTGGATTTCTACGACAACGACCCGCCGATTGCGTCTCAGCACTACGCATTCTTGGTGGGCGACGAGGATTTCGATGCAGCCTTCGCACGCCTGCAAGCCAACGGTCAGCCGTGGTGGGCCGACCCGGGCAAGCAGCGACTGAGGGAGATCAATGATTACGCGGGAGGACGGCGGGTGTATTTCGATGACCCGGACGGGCATCTGCTGGAAATATTCACCCGCGAATGAAGCTGGCGTGGCGGCTTGAATCAGAACGCCAGCTTGTAGCCGATCAGCAACAGCATGGTCGCCAGGCAAGGGCGCAGCAGTTCGTCGGAGATGCGCCCGGTCAGGTGGCTGCCCAGGTAAATCCCCGGTAACGAGCCCACCAGCAAGTAACCCAGGACGTGCCAATCCATGTTGCCCATGCTGGCATGGCCAAGGCCCGCGACCAGGGTCAGCGGCACGGCGTGGGCGATTTCAGTCCCCACCAGGCGGCGGGTCGGCAGCATCGGATAGAGAATGAACAGTGCCACGGTGCCCAGTGCACCGGCGCCGATGGACGTCAGCGCGACCATGGTGCCAAGGACCAGCCCGGTGATGACTGTCATCACGTTCAAGCGCAGTCCGCTGGGGTTGTAGTTGCCGCCCGCACGTTTGTGGGCGAAGTCGAGCAGGCGCTTCTTGAACAGGATCGCCAGTGCCGTGGCAAACAACACAAAACCGAGGGCCTGCTTGATGATCGCGTTCATCGCCTCGGGGGCGCTGTGCAGGGTACTGAGGAACCACAGCGTCAACGCCACCGCAGGCACGCTGCCCAAGGTCAGCCAGCCGGTGATCGCCCAGTCGATGTTGTTGTTCTTGCGGTGAACCAGTACGCCGCTGGACTTGGTGATGGCGGCGTACAGCAGGTCGGTACCGACCGCCGTCGCCGGGTTGATGCCGAACCCTAGCAGGATCGGGGTCATGAGCGACCCGCCACCTACGCCAGTCATGCCGACGATGAAGCCGACAACCAGCCCGGCAACGACCAACCCGATGTTCAGTAAATCCATGAATACGTCCACAACGATCGCAGGGGAAATCCGGACCGCAGCATAGCGGCATTTCTTATAACCATCTATATCGATGCGATCTATCTTTATACCAGAAGCCCCCCCTCCCACAGGGTTCTCTACTGGATTCACTGCACTGGCAGGAAATTCAGGAACAGCAGGCTCTGGGCATAGTTCAGGCCGATGCGCCGGTAGCGTTCGTCGAGCATCTGGGTCAGCAGGTCCAGCCGGGCGACGATCTTGCCGAACTCGACGGCAAAGCTCAGGTTGCTGCCCTCCTCCGAGATCTCGTTGGAGAACAGCAAGGGCTGGCCCTCTTTGTTCTGTCGCTGGCTGAGGATCCAGGTGGCGATCTCGATATTGCGCGCGGCATTGCTGACGAATACCGGGTTGATCGTATCGGTCATGTAGAACTCGAGGCGATTGCCATGGGCGGTCACCAGCATGCTGCCGATGGCATAGATGAACGCCCCGACCCGGTCGCCGAGAAACTCCGGGCTCATGGCAAAACGCAGGGCCGCGAGGTCCTTTTTTCCACCCAGGGTCGGTAATGGCTGCTGCAGCTCAATGGCCATGCGCACTTGCTTGCCGGCGGTGCGGGCATCGAGGAAGCCGGACTTTTTCAGCTCATCGGGGTTACGCAGGTAGAGCTTGCTCATCAGCAGGTAAAGACTGTTGAGGTTGTCGCGCATGGTCAGGGTGGCCATGCGGTCGACGCTGGTCTGCAGGAACTCCTGGGGTTTGCCTTCGCGCATCTGATTGATGATGTCGCCGCCCTGCTGCTGGCTGCAACCGGTGACGAAGAACATCGACAGACCTGCCAGCAGCAGGCAATGACGGCGGATTTTAGTGGTGATCGCGGGTGAAACTCGAGCCATGGGTTCTTGGACTTGGGCATGGGCCGGCGGTGGGGATCGCCGCAGGCTGCCATGGATAGAGCCGGACATTTAGAAAAAGTGCAGTATCGGGCGGTACCAATCGATCACTGGCAGGGGAATGTTCAAAGTAAAAACGGATCAGAAAATCGTGGGGACGGTACACACTCCCTGTAGGAGCTGCCGCAGGCTGCGATCTTTCGATCTTGAACAATCAAAGTCAAAAGATCGCAGCCTGCGGCAGCTCCTACACTATTCACCGAATACACACAGGAGGCTTTGCATGCGCACGCTTGAACTGGCTGGCACCAGGGTCCCGGTCATCGGCCAGGGGACCTGGCAGATGGGCGAAGACCGTTCACGGCACACGGAAGAAGTCGCGGCACTGCGCCTGGGTATCGAACTGGGCATGACCCTGATCGACACCGCTGAGATGTACGCCGAAGGCGGCGCCGAGGAAGTGGTCCGCGATGCCATCGCCGGCCAGCGCGACAGGGTCTTTCTGGTCAGCAAGGTGTACCCGCACAACGCCAGTCGCCAGGGCATTCCCCTGGCTTGCGAGCGAAGCCTGCGCAGGCTTGGCACCGATTACATCGATCTGTATCTGCTGCATTGGCGCGGCCAGTATCCCCTGGAGGAAACCGTCGACGCCTTCGAGCGCCTGCGCGAAGCCGGCAAGATCGGCCGTTGGGGCGTGTCCAATTTCGACCTCGACGACTTGCTGGAACTGGACGCCCCGGCCTGTGCCACCAATCAGGTGCTCTACAACCTGGAACAACGGGGCATAGAATTTGATTTACTGCCCTGGAGCCAGCAACGGCGGTTGCCGGTCATGGCTTACTGCCCGATTGGCCAGGGCGGTAAAATGCTCTTCGATGCCACGCTCAAGCAGGTAGCCGCCCATCACGGCGTCGCACCTGCACAGGTAGCACTGGCATGGATACTGCGTCAGGACGGAGTGATCGCCATCCCCAAGGCGGTCCGACTCGAACATGTACGCCTCAACGCCCAGGCCGCCACGTTGCAGCTTGAGCCCGGGGATCTGGAGGCGCTGGACCAAGCGTTTCACGCGCCACAACGCAAACAGCGGCTGGCCATGGTCTGAACCACCGCAGTCAGAGAGCTTCGCCATGAGAAGCACCGACCACCTGGACCCGTTCAATCTGCAACGCTTTCTCCAGGCTCAGGACCCGGTATTCGACCGGGTGCAAAACGAGCTGAACAACGGACACAAGCGCAGTCACTGGATGTGGTTCATTTTTCCGCAGTTTGCCGGGCTCGGCGACAGCGAGATGTCGCGCCGCTTTGCCATCCGCTCGCGGGAGGAAGCCCTGGCCTACCTTGAGCATCCGTTGCTGGGCGCCCGGCTACGTACCTGCACCCAGGAAGTGCTGAACATCAGGGAGCGCTCGGTAGCCGGGATTTTCGGCCATCCCGACGACCTGAAGTTTCACTCCTCGATGACCCTGTTTGCGCAAGTCACCGCCGCCGACAGTCTTTTCCAGCAAGCCTTGAACCAGTACTTCCACGGCATCCTGGATGACTGGACCCTGTCGCTGATGGACTCAAAACAGGCCCAGTTGCCCACCAATCAGGGTTGAGAAGTCGTCGTCGACAAACGGCAGTATCGCGTCCGCCACCGGTTGCAGCTGCCGGGTGATGTAGTGGTCGTAATCGATGGGCGCGCTGCGCACTTCCAGCGGTTCAGGGCCGGCGACGGTGATCACGTAGCTGATCCAGCCGCCGTTCTGGTACTGGCGCGGGCGACCCTGCCGGTCGTTGTACTCGTCGGCCAGGCGCGCCGCGCGCACATGGGGCGGTACGTTGCGCTGATAGTCATCAAGGGTGCGGCGCAGGCGTTTGCGGTAGATCAGCCGGTCATCGAATTCACCGGCCAGGGTCTTGCGCACGTAGTCACGCACATAATCCTGGTAGGGCTTGCGCAGGAAGATCCGCGAATACAGCTCCTGCTGGAATTGCCGGGCCAGCAGCGACCAGTCGGTGCGCACGGTTTCCAGGCCTTTGTAGATCATTTCATCGCTGCCGTCGTCACGGGTGACCAGTCCGGCGTAGCGCTTTTTACTGCCCTCTTCGGCGCCGCGAATGGTCGGCATCAAAAAACGCTTGTAGTGGGTTTCGAACTGCAATTCGAGAACACTTTGCAAGCCGTATTCCTGCTGCACGTGCTCGCGCCACCACTGATTGACGTGCGCCACCAGCGCATGGCCGATCTGCGCCGCCTCCTGCTGGCCATGGGCGCGACGTAGCCAGACGAAAGTCGAGTCGGTGTCGCCGTAAATCACCGCATGCCCCTGGGCTTCGATCAACTGGCGGGTGCGCAGCATGATTTCGTGCCCGCGCAAGGTGATGGACGACGCCAGGCGCGTGTCGAAGAAGCGACAACCGCTGGAGCCGAGTACGCCGTAGAAGGCGTTCATGATGATTTTCAGCGCCTGGGACAGCGGCGCGTTGTGTTCACGCTTGGCGGTTTCCCGGCCTTCAGCCACCCGGGCGACGATGGACGGCAGGCAATGCCGGGTGCGAGAAAAGCGCGCACCTCGAAAACCCGGCACCGACTCACTGTCGTCCGGGTGCTTGAGCCCTTCTATCAGCCCCACGGGGTCAATCAGGAAGGTGCGGATGATTGACGGATAGAGGCTTTTGTAGTCGAGCACCAGCACCGACTCGTACAACCCCGGCTGCGAATCCATGACAAAACCGCCGGGGCTGGCTTGCGGTGGCTTGCCACCAAGGTTCGGCGCAACGAAACCCTGACGGTGCATCAGCGGCATGTACAAGTGCGTGAACGCCGCCACCGAACCGCCCATGCGATCGGTCGGCAAACCGGTGACGCTGGCCCGTTCCAGCAGGAAGGTGAGCAACTCGGTCCTGGCGAAAATCCGCGTGACCAGTTCACAGTCCTTGAGGTTGTATTTGGCCAGCGCCGGTTTGTCCTCGGCGAACATGCGATTGATTTCGTCCATGCGCTGGTACGGGTTGTCGATGGACTTGCCCTCGCCGAGCAAGGTTTGCGCGACGTTTTCCAGGCTGAACGAGGGGAAACTCCAGGTCGCCGAACGCAAGGCCTCGATACCGTCGATGATCAAGCGGCCAGCGGCTGAAGCGAAGAAATGGTTGCCGCTGCCGTGTTCACGCCACTGCATTTCCTCGCCGCCACGCCCCAGTTTCAAGGGCACCGCCAGGCGTCGGGCGTGCTCGTGGAGCACCCGCAAGTCGAACTGCACGACGTTCCAGCCGATGATCGCGTCGGGGTCGAACCGGGCAAACCAGTCGTTGAGCTTTTTCAGCAGCAGGGTCCGCGAATCGCAGTATTCAAGCTGGAAATCCACCTGACTGGCGTCGCCATTGGGTGGACCGAGCATGTACACCTGACGCTCGCCGCAGCCTTCCAGGGCGATGGAGTACAACTCGCCCTGGGCCGTGGTCTCGATGTCCAGGGACACCAGTTTCAGGCTCGGACGGTAATCGGCATCGGGTTTCATCTGGGCGTCGAGCAGCAAGCCCTCGGCATTCGGCGTGCCACTGAAGCGCACCGGCGCGGTGATGAAGCGTTCCATCATGTAGCGTTCCGGCGGGCGCACGTCGGCCTCGAACACCTCGACACCGGCCCGGCGCAGCGCGGTTTCCAGGCGCATCAACTGGCCATGTTGCTGGCAGTAAAGCCCGAGGACCGGGCGATGTTCGAAGTCCTGCAGGGCCAGAGGCCTGAGCTCGACGCTCTTCTCGTCATGCAAAACGCTTTCGGCGGGCTGGCGCTGCGCAGCGGGGATGAACGCCACCGACGGTTGATGAGGCAGGCGGATACGCCGGGGACCGCTGTCGGTCGCCAGCCAGAACTCGACTTCCGTACCGGCCGGGGTGTCGCGCCAATGCCGGGTCAGGACGAAGCCCTGCTGTAGATCCACCACTGCAAACCTCGAAACTGATTCAGAGGGTGATTCTACCCGTCATCAGTCGCGATAGCGCGTTCGTCGCCGGTCTATCAGGCAGACACCTATCCTGTGGGAGGTGTGCCGGACCGGAAATGTGAGGTTTGCCGAAAAAAACCGCCAAATGACGTTTTTTGCGTGTTATCTGCCGCATTCGCCCTTGCCCTGAAGGCTCGCGTCTACGATTCTTCAAGAACAACGACAACACCCGAGTAACCACCATGAAAACCGTCGCCCAACTGCTCAAGCTCAAAGATCAGAAAAACCAGGAAGTGCACCAGATCAAACCCGATCACATGGTGCTCGAAGCACTGATGAAGATGGCCGAGAAAAACGTCGGCGCCTTGCTGGTGGTGGAGAATGATGAAGTGCTGGGCATCATCAGCGAACGGGACTATGCGCGCAAACTGGTGCTGCACGGCCGCTCTTCGGTGGGCACGCCGGTGCGCGACATCATGGTATCGCCGGTGATTACCGTTGACACCCATCAAACCGTGGAGACCTGCCTGGGCATCATGTCCGATAGACGCCTGCGTCACTTGCCGGTGGTCGAAGGCGGCAAATTGATCGGCCTGCTGTCGATCGGTGACCTGGTCAAGGAAGCCATTGCCGAACAGGCGGAACTGATCAAGCAGCTGGAACAGTACATTCGCGGGGAATAAACCCGGACACCTTGCTTTCCTCCTGTGGGAGTGAGCCTGCTCGCTCCCACATTTGGTTTTCAGGGTTTTCAGGCCGGCCAATGCCGGGCGAACACCGGTGCCAGTGCCGGGTGGCGGTCGATGCGTTCCAGCCAGGCGAAAAACCCCGGCCGGGCGTTGCGCAAATGTTCCCGACTGCCCGCCCACCGCGAGATCACCGCCGCCAGTACATCCAGGGCCCCTGGCTTCTCGCTGCCCAGGTACAACTCGCCCGAGAACTGATCGGCAAACACCTCCCAACTCCAGTGCAGGCGTCGGCGGGCGCCCTCCATGAGGTTCTGCCTGGACGACTCATCCGCCTCGGCCAGCCAGCGTTCGGGGTAATCGATGATGCCGATGGCCGCATAACAATTGCTGACGATGTACGCCATGCCGCGAATGGCCTGGCCTCGCTCGGCCGGATCCTGCGGCAACAATCCCGATGCGGGAAAGGTCAGCCCGAGGTGGATCAGGATCGCCGCGCTCTCGGTCAGGACAGCGCCATCGGGTAGCTGCAAGGTCGGAATCTGTTTGAGCGGGTTGAGCTTCTCCAGCGCCTGGGCCGCCTCCGCGGACGTCTCGACATCGATGAAGCGATAAGGAACATCACAGAGCTCAAGGGCGGCCTCGATGGCCGCCGCCCCGGAGTTCTGATGGCCGTAGAGCTGGTACATAAACGTCTCCGTCGCGGTAGAGGAACGCGCCAGCTATCCAGTGTAGAAGCCACCACCCGCCACACAGCGATCATCCGACGATCGCACCATCACCCTCACCAGGGGTGTGGCGAAAGTCCTATCATTGCCGTCGATGTTCACCATCACCTCAATGAAGTTCTCTTAAAAAATCCCCGGCGTAACATCTGCTCCATACCAACCCATAAGCACCCCGGAGCACACCATCATGAAACGCCAGACCCTCCTCAGCATCGCTTTCTCGGTTTTCGCAGTTAACGCTTTCGCCGCAACGTCTGCTCAACCTGTGGTCGCTGAAGGCGGCTCGGATCGTCTGATTGAAAGCCGTGTGGCCGAGGGTGGTTCCGATCGCCTGATCGAAAATCGTGTGGCTGAAGGTGGGTCGGATCGCCTGCTGGAAAAACGTGTTGCCGAAGGTGGCTCCGACAAGCTCCTGCAAAACCGCGTCGCTGAAGGCGGTTCCGACAAACTGCTGCAAAACCGCGTCGCCGAAGGTGGCTCGGACCGTCTGATCGAAAGCCGCGCTGTCTGAATGCGGTGCTTTACCGCAGGACTCAATGAAAACCCGGCCTCATCCGCCGGGTTTTTTATGCTTTTTTGCACCGCGATTACTTCCCTGCCCGCGCCATGCAGCGCTGGTAGCGTTCATCGACTCGCTTGGCAAACCACGCGGTGGTGAGTTTGCGGGTGATTTTCGGGCTTTGCAGCACGATCCCCGGCAACACTTCACGGGGCAACGGCCGGCCCTCGGCCCGTTCGGCCAGTTCGAAAACCCGCCGATAGAGTTTGCTGTCTTCGAACGCCAGGGTATTCCCCTCTTCCAGTTGCGCGCGGATCGTCGGATTGCGCATGTCCAGTTGCTTGCCGAGGGTACGCACGGCCAGTTCCGTGGTGCCCGGCATGATCGAACCGTAGCGCACCAGGTCGCCATCCAGCGCCAACGGGATACCGGAAGCCCGGCTCACCGCGTTCTGGAACGCGGCGTTACGGCTGGCGTACCAACCCGCGTTGAAGTCCGCAAAGCGGTACAACGGCTGTGGGTAACTCACCGGATACCCGAGCAGATGCGCGATGCCGAAATACATTCCGCCGCGCCGGGTGAACACTTCATGACGAATAGAGCCCTTCACCGGGTACGGATAGCCCTTGGCCTGCTGCTCGGCAAAATCAATGCTGACCTGCATCGGCCCGCCGGTATGCACCGGGTTGAAGCCGCCGAACAGCTTCTTGCCCATCGGCACCATGCCGATGAAGTCATCGAAAACAGCGCTCAGCTCCTTTTCACTGCGCGCGGCATTCAGGCGGTTGCTGTAGCTTTTGCCGTTGGGCGAATCGAGCATTAACGCACCGCTCACCAGCAGGCCGGGAATGTGTGCCTTGGCGGCACGGCGGTCGATCTCGTCGCGGGCGATCTTGCCCAGGCCCGGTACGTTCGGATCGACCTGAAAGGTCGACTCCTGTTCAGTCACCGCCAGTACCGAGCACAGGTTTTGCGTGGTCGGCGAGATGTCTTGCGCGGTAAACGCCACCTGGATATCCGAGGCCCAACCCTGGGGATCGGCGGCCTTGGCCGGCAGCAAACGCACAATCTCGGCCTTCACTTCGGCCGGGCTGCGCGCCACCGGTTCCTGGGTCCGTTGGCTGCCGCAACCGGCCAATACCAGCAACACGGCGACGCTTGTGATCAATCTGATTTGCATGTCGTTCCATCTAATCCGTTGGTCCGGGCCAACCATACGACCAATGGCAGGTCAGCGGCTACGTCCGTGGCAGTCCGACGGTTGCCGCCCTCCCCGACTGGACCATACTTGATTCACACAGCGAGGAGGACAGGTTCATGCACCGCAGCGATGTGTTGATCATCGGTGCCGGCCCGACCGGGCTGGTCCTGGCGTTGTGGCTGAGCAAACTGGGCGTGCGCGTGCGGATCGTCGACAAAACCTCGGCCCCCGGCACTACGTCCCGGGCGCTGGCCGTCCAGGCACGGACGCTGGAGCTGTATCGCCAGCTCGGACTGGACGCCGCCGTGGTGCAACACGGCCATCAAGTGGCGGCCGGCAACTTCTGGGTCAAGGGTGAGCCCGTGGCGCGCCTGCCCCTGTCTCAGATCGGTGAGGGCCTGACCCCCTACTCGTTTCTCGAGATATTCCCTCAGGACGAACACGAACGGCTGCTGATCGAGCGCCTGGAATCCTTCGGTATCACGGTGGAACGCGACACCGAACTGGCAGGCTTCGAGCAAACCGCAGACGGCATCACGGCCACGCTGCACCTGCCCGACGGCCAGCAGGAAATCTGCCAGGCCTGTTACCTGGCCGGATGCGACGGTGCCCGCTCGATTGTGCGCAAGACTCTGGATACCGGATTTCCCGGCGGGACCTACCAGCAGATTTTCTACGTCGCCGACGTGCAGGCCAGCGGCCCGGCATTCAACGGCGAACTGCATGTGGATCTCGACGAGGCGGACTTCCTCGCCGTATTCCCGTTGGCCGCCAGTGGTCGCGCGCGCTTGATCGGCACGGTGCGCGACGAGCGCGCCGAACACGCCGAGACCCTGCGCTTCGAGGACGTCAGCAGCCGGGCCATCGAGCATATGAAAGTGAAGATCGAGCAACTGAACTGGTTTTCGACCTACCGCGTGCATCATCGGGTGGCGGATCACTTCCGCAAGGACCGGGCGTTTTTGCTGGGCGATGCCGCCCATGTGCACAGCCCGGCGGGCGGCCAGGGCATGAACACCGGGATTGGCGATTCCATCAACCTGGCCTGGAAACTGGCGGCCGTATTGAGCGGCGGTGCCGAGGCCAGGCTGCTCGACACCTATGAAACCGAGCGCATCGCGTTTGCCCGCAAACTGGTGGCCACCACCGACCGGGTCTTCACTTTCGTCACCGCCGACGGGCCGATTGCCGATTTGCTGCGTACCCGCCTGGCACCCTTCTTGATACCGAAAATAACCTCGTTCGAAACCTCCCGCGAGTTCATGTTTCGCACGGTGTCGCAGATCACCCTGAATTATCGTGGAATGCCGCTGAGCACGGGCGTTGCCGGGCACGTGCATGGTGGTGATCGCCTGCCCTGGGCCCATGACGGTGAGGGGGATAATTTTGAGTCGCTCAAGTGCCTGACCTGGCAGGTGCATGTCTATGGCGACACCAGCGACGAGATGATCGCCTGGTGTAATGAGCACCATCTACCACTGCATGTGTTCGACTGGCGGCCGGCGTTCGAAGCCGCGGGCCTGGGGCGCAACGGCTTTTATCTGTTGCGGCCCGATACCTATGTGGCGATTGCCGAGACGTGTGCGGACCCGAAAGTGATCGAACGGTATTTCCGCGATCACGGGATCCGGCCGTTTTTTGGCGCTTCCTGAGAACACCATATCCCCTTGTGGGAGCGGGCTTGCCCGCGAAAGCGTTGGGTCAGTCGATACAAATGCTGCCTGACACTACGCCATCGCGAGCAAGCTCGCTCCCACAGGTTTTGCAGTGGATCAGTTGGAGACCGGGCTCGGAATCTGCAACCCGCGCACCACCGCCGGCCGCGCCAGGAAGCGTTCCAGCACCCGCGTGACGTTAGGGAAGTGCTGGATGCCCACCAGATCGCCGGCTTCGTAGAAACCGATCAGGTTGCGCACCCACGGGAAGGTGGCGATGTCGGCGATGGTGTAGCGCTCGCCCATGATCCAGTCGCGCCCTTGCAGCCGGCCGTCCAGCACCTTGAGCAGGCGTCTGCTTTCCTCGACGTAGCGGTCACGGGGACGCTTGTCTTCGTAGTCCTTGCCGGCGAATTTGTTGAAAAACCCGAGCTGGCCGAACATCGGACCGATGCCGCCCATCTGGAACATCAGCCACTGGATCGTTTCGTAGCGCGCTGCCGATTCCTGGGCCAGCAGTTGTCCGCTCTTGTCGGCCAGGTAGATCAGGATCGCCCCGGATTCGAACAGCGCCAGCGGCTGGTCGTCCGGACCGTGGGGGTCGAGGATCGCCGGAATCTTGTTGTTGGGATTGAGTGAAAGAAATTCCGGGGACATCTGGTCGTTGGTGTCGAAGCCTACCCGGTGAGGTTCATACGGCAGGCCGATCTCTTCGAGCATGATCGAGACCTTGACGCCGTTGGGGGTCGGCAAGGAGTACAGCTGAATCCACTCCGGGTACTGGGCAGGCCATTTGCCGGTGATGGGGAATGCGGACAAATCGGTCATGGGCGGGATCCACGAAGACATTGAGAGCGACGATCATAATGTAGATATCGGCTCAGCGAGCCCTTGAAGCCATCAATCTCGCTGATAGGCGAGATCAAAAGAGATCACGACTGTTTGAACGCCATCCGGTGTAGCGTGTCCACAATTGTGCAACATCCTGTCGATAACCTTCGCTGCAAACCCATGAAGGTTACCGGTAAATTGCCGCGCACTCGGCCGGAATCGAACCAAACGGGTTCAGGGGACTCTGAGCACCACCCCTTTGGAAACGGACCGGCTTCAATGACATGGAAAACACCCGACGCAGGACAATCGTGGTGTAAAGGTTTGTCAGCCTTAATCGAATTGCGCTGAAGACCCTTTACTCATGAACCTGTTCAATTTTGCCAAACGCTTCAAACATCGCGCTTACCTATTGTTGCCCGCCTTGTTGGTGGTCAGCGCGGTGTTTCTGTTGCTGGAGTCCGGCCTGAGTCGCGCCCAGCCGATGGATGGCACCCAGACCCTGGTTTTCCTGCGCCACGGGGAAAAACCCGACGGTGGCCTGGGCCAGCTCAATTGCCAGGGACTGAACCGCGCCATCGACCTGGCCACGCTCCTGCCGGAAAAGTTCGGCAAGGCCAACTATGTGTTCGCGGCCAACCCGACCCGTAACGTCGAGGAAGGCGAGCTCGACAATTCCTACAGTTACATCCGCCCACTGATGACCATCAGCCCCAGCGCCATCAAGCTGGGCCTGCCGGTGAACATCAATTTTTCCGCCAATGACACCAGTGACCTGGCGAATGAACTGATCCACGACAAGTATCACAACGCGGTCATCTACACGGCCTGGTCCCACGGCTACTTGCCGGAGCTGATCAACAAGGTGGCCGGCGACGCCACCGGCAAGAAAATGACCATCACGGATGACTGGGAGTCCAGCGACTACGACTCGCTGTATGTGCTGACCCTGACCTGGCACAACGGCAAGGCCAGCTTGCAGAGCCATGTGTACAAGCAGGGCCTGGATAATGGCGCTGAAACTTGCCCGACCTGACGTTGTGCATTGTTTGATTGGGCCTCATCGCGAGCAAGCTCGCTCCCACAGTAGATCTTCAATGAACACAGATACTCTGTACAACGCAGATCCAATGTGGGAGCGAGCTTGCTCGCGATAGGGCCAGCAAAAATACCTTCAACCCTTCTGATTCACTCGTTCCTGCAGATACTCGAGAACCGCCCCCCGCTCCCCGGCAAACTCGATCCGCGCGTCTTTCTTCTCCCGCTGAAACGCATACATCGGATCGTAATACTCGCGCAGCAGCCCTTCGATCCAGCCCCGATGCAGATCCACCGCGCCACTGCGGGCCTGCTCGGCCAATGCATCCTCCATCAAAACCAGCATGCGCCGATGACGTTCGCCACCCAGGCGCTTCTGCACATTGTTCAGGCTCGCCAGCAACCGCTCGGAAAACAACGCAAACCCGTCATCGCCATGCACGTCGATGAATTCGGCGCACAGATCCACCACGTAATCGCGCAGGATCCGCTCGACCCGACCTTCCAGGCTGTCTTCCAGCCACACCATCGGGAACTGCTGCATGCCCTGGTACAGCGGCAACGGCAGCGCACAACTGCCCACCGCACGGCTTTCGTCTTCCAATACGAACTGCTCGATACCCCGGGCGCGTTTTTTCAGCACGTCCACGGCCAAGCGGTTTTCGAAGTCGATATTCGAGGGTTGGCCCGTGGCGCGCTTGCCGAAACTGGAGCCGCGGTGGTTGGCATGACCTTCAAGGTCCACGGCGTTGCCCAGTTGCGTGAGCACCTCGGTTTTGCCGGTGCCGGTCATCCCGCCCAACAGGACGAAATCGCACTGGGTCACGGCTTGATCAAGGGTGTCCAGCAGGAAGGTACGCATGGCCTTGTAGCCGCCGCCCACCCGTGGATAGTCGATGCCGGCCTCGTCCTTGAGCCATTGCTGGACAATCTGCGAGCGCAGGCCGCCGCGAAAGCAATACAGCAGGCCATCCGGATGCGCCCGGGCAAAATCGGCCCAGGCCTGGATGCGTTCGGCCTTGACCGCGCCCGACACCAGTTGATGCCCCAGCACGATGGCCGCTTGCTGGCCGTGCTGCTTGTAGCAGGTGCCGACCCGCTGGCGTTCATGGTCATTCATCAACGGCAGGTTGATCACGCCGGGAAACGCGCCTTTGTTAAATTCGACGGGCGCGCGGGCGTCCATCATTGGCCGGTCGTTAAGGAAAATGTCGCGGTAATCAGTGCAGTCGACGAACATCAGAACACCTCAACTGCGTTGCTCTGTCGCTCGACCAGTTCACCGATCGGTTCCAGGCTCAGGCCCAGTTCCGAGGCCACCGAGAGGAATTGCTCGTTGCCTTGCGGCGTCACGGCAATCAGCAGGCCGCCGCTGGTCTGCGGGTCGCAGAGCACGCGTTTGTGCAGCTCCTGAAGGCGTCCGAGCTTGCTGGCATAGCTGTCGAAATTGCGCAGCGTCCCGCCCGGTACGCAGCCCTGTTCCAGGTAATACTCGACCCCCGGCAGGCGCGGTACGCGGTCGTATTCAATGCGCGCCGTGAGCTGGCTGCCGTCGGCCATTTCCACCAGGTGCCCGAGCAGGCCGAAACCGGTGACATCGGTCATCGCGGTCACGCAGTCGAGCTTGCCGAAACGGCTGCCGGGTTTGTTCAGGGTGCACATCCAGTCCCGGGCCAGGCCGATGTCGGCGTTGCGCAATTTGCCCTTTTTCTCAGCCGTGGTAAGGATGCCGATCCCCAGAGGCTTGGTGAGATACAGCAGGCAACCGGCAGTGGCGGTGTCGTTGCGTTTCATGTGGCGTTTTTCCACCAGGCCGGTGACAGCCAGGCCAAAGATCGGTTCCGGCGCGTCGATGGAGTGCCCGCCTGCCAACGGGATACCCGCCGCATCACACACCGCACGGCCGCCGCGTATCACCTCCCGGGCAACTTCCGGCGCCAGCACGTTCACCGGCCAGCCCAGAATCGCAATCGCCATCAACGGATCGCCGCCCATCGCATAGATGTCGCTGATGGCGTTGGTGGCGGCAATTCGGCCGAAATCGAAGGGATCGTCGACGATCGGCATGAAAAAGTCGGTGGTCGAGACCACACCGCGTTCTTCATCGATGGCATACACCGCTGCATCATCGCGCGAGGCATTGCCGACCCAGAGTTTCGGGTCGAGGTTCTGCGCCCCGCTGCCGGCCAGGATCACTTCCAGCACCTGGGGGGAGATCTTGCAGCCGCAACCGGCGCCGTGGCTGTATTGGGTCAGGCGAATCGGCTCGCTCATAGGGGTACCTCATTGGGTCAATGGGGCCGATTCTAGCAGAGCGAGGCATGCGCAGGCGTTGCACAGCCACGGACTTTGTGGGAGCGGGCTTGCTCCGGGCGGCGTTCCGACGAAGAGGCCGGTCCATCCAGCATCAACGTAACTGACAGACCGCTTTCGCGGGTAAGCCCGCTCCTACAGGGGTTGGGTCAGGGCAGCAGAATCACCTTGTCGCCACTGCCCTGATTCACCTCGGCATAACGCTCCAGGCCTTCGGCCAATGGTGATTCGAACAGTCCCTGCGGCAACGGCAGCAGGTCCTGATCGAAGAACCTGCCGAACTGATCAAGCATCACCGCACACGCCTGTACCCCGTACAGCAACGAGTTGATCCCCACCACCGAGCCGCCCTTGCGATACAACGCCAGGGCCGGCAACTGCACGTGACCGTCCACGGGCGCCGCGATGATCGCGATGCGGCCGAACGCGGCCAAGGCAGGTACCGAGGCCGGCAGCCAGAAACCGGTGGTGTCGAAAATCACGTCGGCACCGCCGGCATAGACTGCGTTGACCTGAGCCCCGAGGTCTTCGGGTTTATCCAGCTGCAGGGTCTGATAGCCCTGATCCTGCAAGTCCTTGACCTGTTCCGGACGTCGCGCGGCCGCCAGCACCCGGGCACCGCGCACCTTGGCCAAGGCCAGCGCGGCGCTGCCGACCGCTCCGCCACCGATGACCAGCAATCGGGTTTCGGCCGTCACCAGGCTGCGCTCCAGAGCATCCCACGCCGTGGTGTACGGCACGCCGAGGCTGGCGGCCTGGGCAAAGCTCAGGTGCGTGGGTTTGAGCGCCACGCCGTTGGCCGGCAGCTTGACGAATTGCGCGTGGGAACCGTCGGCGAAAAAGCCCAGTTCCTTGCCCGTGCCCCAGACGTCCTGACCGATCAGCGCCTGCGGGCCGGCCACGACAACACCGGCAAAGTCACGACCGGGAATCCGCGGCAAGGTGGTGTAGGGAAAACGCCCCAGCACGTTCTTCACATCGCTGGGGTTGAGGCCGGCGGCCTTGATCTGGACCAGCACTTCATCGGCGCCTGGCACAGGCGTAGGCACCTCGACGTAGCGCAGGGCCGAGAGATCACCGGTTTTATCGAATTGCAGAGCTTTCATGGCAGACTCCGGGGGCAATTGAGGTATGCGCTGAGTCTAGGGGGCGACGCTTGCGAGCATCGGCCAAGTGCTTCTGAATTTCGGCCAAAGCCCGGCCTCGACGAATTCAGTCCTGGCGTTGCGCCGCAGGAAACTGCGAAGGGGCAACGCCCAGTTCACGACGAAACATGTCGCTGAAGCTGCTCGGAGAATAGCCCAGCTCCCGGGCAATCGCGCTGACCGGTACGCCCTGGATCAGCTCGGCCACCGCCGTCGCCAATTGCACCTGACGCCGCCACTCGGCGAAGCCCATGCCCAAACCGTCCTTGAACAGCCGCGCCAGGGTGCGCACGCTGGCTCCGGCGTTATCCGCATGTTGTTCGAAAGGAATGTCCAGTGAAGGCGCGGCCATGACCGCCTGACACAAACTCATCAATCGCCGGTCGGAATCGTCCGGCAGCGGGATTTTCAGCAACGAGCGCCTGGCCCGCTTGAGTTCCAGTAACGCCAGGCCCACCAGTGCGTCGTAGTACTCGGGCGCCCCGTCGTTGCCCTGCTCCACCAGACCGACGATCAGTTCGCGCAGCAAGCCGCCGACCTCGATCACCTGAACGCTGTCATCCAGGGTCGCCGCCAAAGTAGGTCGCAGGTAGATATTGCGCATTTGCAGGTCGGACACCACACGAATCCCGTGGGGCACACCGGGTGGCAACCACACCGCCCGCTGCGGTGGCACCACCAGTGCCTCGTGCGGCGTCTCGACCCACATCACTCCGCTCATCGCATACAGCAACTGGCCCCAGACGTGCTCATGAGGCTCGATGTACAACCCGCGCGGATAGGTGCGCGCCAGCGGTTGCACAGGCACATCGGTGTCACTCAGGTCAGGCGGTGCGGCGAGGGCCATGGTCAATGTTCATTGGGGTGCGGGATGGCCCAATGGTAACGGGGCGCCGAATTTGTCGCCAGCAACCGCGGCCGTCCGACAATCCGAATGAATTTTCCTGATGGCGCGCGATCCTTTTATGTACAACAGGGAGGAATCGGGGCTTTATGAACAGTGCAAAATTATTCGTCATCGAGTACACCCTCCATGGCGCTGCGAAGTCATTCATCATCCGCCTGGAAAAATTGGATAACGCAGAAGCCTGGCATTGGGCGAGCTGTGATGCGGGGGTGGGGCGAATCCCCCGATTCGGACGCGAGAAGGTGCAAAAGACCAGCAAGCCGATGGCTGAAAAATTCGGCGTGGAAAACGTCAAGTGGCGGCCGGCGAACTAGTATCCGGTAACCATCAGGTTCGGGGGAAGGGATATGAGCGCAACACCCGTCAACAGCCCTGCGCAGCTGGACTACGGTCTGGACACGCTGTTCGGCCGCATCACCAGGAGCGCCGAGTGCCGGATCGGGCTGGAACAGGTCGAAAATGACCCATTCTGCTTCGCCATACGCGTCCCGGCACCACTGCCGGAAGATCTGGAGCAGGCCAAGACCCTGGTGCTGCGGGTCGAAGGGCGGCGCTTGCAAGGCACCGTGCGCCACAGCGAACGCCTGGAAGATGACAGCCTCAGGCTGGAAGTGGAGCCGGATTAGGCTCCACTTTTGCGTGTGCCGTGGTTTTCAGTGGGCACACTTGCAGCTTTGGGAAGCACACTCCTCGCCGTGCTCGTGATGCTTGGCACAGGCTTCGCAGCAATAGTGCTTGCCGTGACGGGCAATCGGATGTTCACCGAGTTTGCAGGTACATTTCGGACAATCGCAGATACTTTCACGGTCAATCATGGGTCTGACTCCTCTTGTGTGGTCGCCAGTGCTCAAATGCACACCGTAAGTGTAGGAGCTGCCGCAGGCTGCGATCTTTTGTGGCGAGGAAGCTTGTCCTCTCGCCACAAAAAGTTGTTCTGTCAGATCCGGAACTGCCCGACCAGACTGCCCAGGCGCTGACCGAGGTCGGCCAGGCTGCGGGAGGTTTGTGCGCCGAGTTGGGTTTCGTCGGCGACGCTGTCCACCGCCACGGCAATCTGGTGCACGCTGCGATTGATCTCTTCGGCCACGGCGGTCTGTTCTTCGGCGGCACTGGCGATCTGCGCGTTCATCGAGTTGATGGTCGCGATCAGCTGGGCCATGGTGTCCAGCGAAGCCCCCGCCTCGTTGGCCTGGGCCGAGGTGCCGTCGCCGGCTTCGCTGGAGCGGCGCATCGCCTCCACCGCCGACCGGGTGCCGGCCTGCAAGCGGTCGATCATGCCCTGGATTTCCTGGGTGCTGATTTGCGTGCGGCTGGCCAGCGCCCGCACTTCATCGGCCACCACCGCAAAGCCGCGCCCGGCCTCGCCGGCGCGGGCGGCTTCGATGGCCGCGTTGAGCGCCAGCAGGTTGGTCTGCTCGGCAATCGAGCGGATCACCCCCAGCACGCTGACAATCGACGACACGTCTTTTTGCAGGCTGTCCAGGGACACGCCGCTGCTGCGGATGTCGTCCACCAATGCATGGATCTTCTCGATGCTGCCGGCCACCACGCGCTTAGCCGCCTGCCCTTCTTCGTCGGTCTGCTGGGCTGCCACCGCGGCGTTCTGCGCGCTCTTGGCCACTTCCTGGGCGGCGGCCGACATTTCGTTGATCGCCGTAGCCACCTGATCGGTTTCGTGACGTTGGCGTTCCATGGCCTGATCCGAACGGTTGGCCTGGTCGGACACCTGATTCACCAGTCCGGTCAGTTGCGAGGTCATTTCGGTGATCTGCCGCACCAGGCCGTGGATCTTGTCGACGAAACGGTTGAACGAGCCGGCCAGTTCACCGAGTTCGTCCTGGCTGGTGATGGTCAGGCGGCGGGTCAGATCGCCCTCGCCCGCGGCGATGTCGTCGAGGTTGGCCTTCATCAAATGCAGCGGACGCAGAATGGTGTTGGCCAGCAGCATCCCGGCGGCAGCAATCACCAGCAGCACCACGACCGCCACGCCGACGATGCTCAGCACCATGCCTTGCATGCGCTCCTGGACCTTGGCTTCGACCACGGCCACTTGTGCTTCGATGCCGTCGAGGTTGACCGAGGTGCCGACCGCCATGTCCCACTTCGGCAGGTATTCGGTGTACCCGAGCTTGGGCACCAGCACCTGGGTGTTGCCGGGCAATGGCGAGCTGTATTGCAGGTAGTGCGTACCGTCCTTGGCGACTTTCACCAGGTCGCGGTTGACGTAGACACCGTTCGGGTCGCGGTTGTCCTTGAAGCTCTGGCCCACGCCTTCGGGGCTGTTGGCCTTGAACAGGCGCACGGTGTTGGAGTCGTAGCCGAAGAAGTAGCCGTCCTTGCCATAAGTGATGCTCGACAGCAGCTTGATCACCTGGGCCCGCGCCGCCCCATCGCCGGGGGCGGCCGCGTCATAGAGCGGTTTGATCGTGGTCAGGGCCACGGCCACGTAGCTTTGCAAGGTCGACTTGGCATCGCTGAGCAAGCGCTCGCGGGTCTGCTCGACTTCCTTGCGCGCCTGATCCTGCAGAATGAACAGCGTGGTCAGGCTGATGACCAGCGCAAACAGCAACACCGGGAGGACGGCAAGGGACAGGACTTTGGCCTTGAGGCTCATGCGCATGACGTTCACTCTTTTGATTTTGTTGGCGTGGTTAAAAGCTTTAACGGCACCCCGGGTCAAAAGTTGAACGCCCCAAAAAGATCGCAGCCTTCGGCAGCTCCTACAGGTGAACACCCTTCCCATGTAGGAGCTGCCGAAGGCTGCGATCTTTTGATCTTTTGCTTGTTAGATCACAGCACCATCGCGGCCACCCAGCCAAACGCCAGCAGCGGCAGGTTGTAGTGCAGGAAGGTCGGGACCACGGTGTCCCAGATGTGATGGTGCTGGCCGTCGATGTTCAGGCCGGAGGTCGGGCCCAGGGTCGAGTCCGAAGCCGGCGAACCGGCGTCGCCCAGGGCACCGGCCGTGCCGACGATGCACACGATCGCCAACGGGCTGAAGCCCAGTTGCACGCACAGCGGCACGAAGATCGCCGCCAGGATCGGCACGGTGGAGAACGACGAGCCGATGCCCATGGTCACCAGCAACCCCACCAGCAACATCAGCAAGGCGCCAATGCCTTTGCTGTGATCAATGTACGACGCCGACGACTCGACCAGCGTCTGCACCTCACCGGTGGCCTTCATCACTTCGGCAAACCCGGAGGCGGCGATCATGATGAAACCGATCATCGCCATCATTTTCATGCCTTCGGTGAACAGGTCGTCGGTGTCGCGCCACTTGACGATGCCCGACACCGAGAAGATCAGGAAGCCGACCAGTGCACCGATGATCATCGAATCGAGCAACAACTGAATGATGAACGCCGCCGCGATGGCCACGCCGGCCACCATCAGGCTCAGCGGGTTGTATTGCACCGCCACTTGCTCGACCTGTTCGATCTTCGCCAGGTCGTAGACACGCTTCTTGCGGTAGCTGACGAACGCGATCAGCAGGCCCGCCACCATGCCCAGGGCCGGAATGCCCATGGCGTGGGTCACATTGATGCCGCTGATGTCCACGCCGCTGCGGGCGACGTTGGCCAGCAGGATCTCATTGAGGAAGATGTTGCCGAAGCCCACCGGCAGGAACATGTAGGGCGTGATCAGGCCGAAGGTCATGACGCAGGCGATCAGGCGACGGTCCAGTTGCAGCTTGGTCAGCACATAAAGAAGCGGCGGCACCAGCAACGGAATAAACGCGATATGTATCGGCAAGATGTTCTGCGAGGCGATGGCCACGACCCAGAGCAGGCCGATCAGCAGCCACTTGACCTGGCCACCGCCGCTGGCGTGCTGGCGATCGACCATGGCCAGGGCCTTGTCGGCCAGCGCATGGGCCATGCCGGACTTGGCAATGGCCACGGCGAAAGCGCCGAGCAAGGCGTAGGACAACGCCACCGTCGCCCCGCCGCCGAGGCCGCTGTTGAAAGCCTTGAGCGTCGCCTCGATCCCCAGGCCACCGGTCAAGCCACCGACCAGCGCACCGACGATCAGGGCGATCACCACATGCACGCGGGACAGGCTGAGGATCAGCATGATGCCGACCGCGGCAATTACTGCATTCATTGTCATACCTCTGGGCAAGCGAAAAGAGTCCGGCCGGCAGTCTGCGAGAGCCGCCAGCGGATAAAAGGAATGGGTTTTATTAGAGGGCGCGCACTTTGCCGGACCGCTGCTGCCTTGTCAAAGCCAACTCAATTCCCGGTAGGAGCTGCCGCAGGCTGCGATCTTTTGATCTTCAACGGCATCAAGGCAATGAAAAGCAAAAAGATCGCAGCCTGCGGCAGCTCCTACGCGGGGGTATTCGATATTCATTGGCTCAGCATAAAGAAAGCCGAATCACGGCCGCTACAGTGCAAAGTCTCAGATATTTATCGAATAAGGACGTCTCCATGTCGCTCAGACAACTTTCCATTCAATGGAAAATCACCCTGCTGGCCGGGCTGTGCCTGGCGGGCATCGTGACCCTGCTGGTGGGTCTTTCGCTGTACCGCATGGAGCACAGCTCCGAGCTGGTGAAAGCCTCGAGCATGGAGATGCTGACCGAAGCGGCCCAGGCCCGGATCGAGTCCCAGGGCGAAAACCAGGCGCTGGTGATTCGCCAGCAGTTCATGGACGCCTATCAGTACGGCCACGGCTTCTCGCGGCAGGTGCTGTTCCTGCGTGACCAGGCCGAGAAGCGCTTTCTCGATGCCTTCGACCTGCGCGAAGACCTGACCCGCCAGGTCAAGTCGGCCCTGCAAGCCAACCCGGACCTGCTCGGCCTGTCCCTGGTGTTCGAACCCAATGGGCTGGACGGCAAGGACGAACTGTTCGCCGGTCAGGCCGAACTGGGCAGCAACGACAAGGGCCGTTTCGCGCTCTACTGGTCGCAGCCGACGCCGGGTAAGGTAACGTCCATGGCGTTGCCGGAAAAGGACATGGCCGATACCAGCACCGGCCCCAGCGGCGAAGCGGCCAACACCTGGTTCACCTGTCCGCGCACCACGCTCAAGCCGTGTGTGATCGAACCCTACTTCTATGAGATCGACGGTCAGAACGTGCTGATGACCAGCATCGTTTTCCCGCTGATGGTCAATGGCAAGGTCATCGCCTCGCTGTCGGTGGACATCAACCTCAACAGCCTGCAAGCGGTCAGCCTGGGCGCGAGCAAGAAGCTCTATGACGGCCAGACCAGCGTCAGCATCATCAGCCCGGCCGGCCTGCTCGCCGGCTACAGCCCGGACGCCAGCAAACTCAGCCAGCGCCTGGACGCCGTGGACAAGGCCAGTGGCGCCGAACTGCTGCGCATGCTCGCCGCCAGCAGCAAAACCGCCAGCCTGCACAGCCATCAGCAACTGAAAGTGCTGGCACCCTTCCAGCCGATCCCCGGCGGTAAATCCTGGGGCGTGCTGCTCGACGTGCCGGAGAAAGTCCTGGTCGGCCCCGCCGAAGCCCTGAAAAAACAACTCGATGACAGCAACACCGCCGGTACGCTAGTCGAACTCGGCCTGGGGGGACTCGCCGCGCTGCTCGGCCTGGTGCTGGTGTGGCTGATGGCCCGCAGCGTCACCCGACCGATCCTCGGCGTGGCGCACATGCTCGAAGACATCGCCAGCGGCGAAGGTGACCTGACCCGCCGACTGGCCTACGACAAGAAGGATGAGCTGGGCCAGCTGGCCGGCTGGTTCAACCGTTTCCTCGACAAGCTGCAACCGATCATTGCCGAAGTGAAACGCTCGGTGCAGGACGCCCGCAGTACGGCTGACCAGTCGTCCGCCATCGCCGCCCAGACCAGCGCCGGCATGGAACAGCAGTACCGTCAGGTGGACCAGGTGGCGACCGCCTCCCACGAAATGAGCGCCACCGCCCAGGATGTCGCCCGCAGCGCCGCGCAAGCGGCCCATGCCGCGCGGGATGCCGATCAGGCGACCCGTCAGGGCCTGACCGTGATCGACCGCACCACCGCCAGCATCGACAACCTCGCCGCCGACATGAGCGCGGCCATGGTCCAGGTCGAAGGCCTGGCCGCCAACAGCGAAAAGATCGGCACGGTACTGGAAGTTATCCGTGCGATTGCCGAACAGACCAACCTGCTGGCCCTCAACGCCGCGATCGAAGCGGCCCGTGCCGGTGAAGCGGGACGCGGGTTTGCCGTGGTGGCCGATGAAGTGCGCAACCTGGCCCGGCGTACCCAGGAATCCGTCGAAGAAACCCGTCTGGTGATCGAACAACTGCAAAACGGCACCCAGGAGGTGGTGGGTTCGATGAACAACAGCCATCGTCAGGCCCAGGGCAGTGTCGAGCAGGTTGGCCAGGCCGTGACGGCGCTGCGCCAGATCGGCGACGCGGTGACCGTGATCAACGACATGAACATGCAGATCGCCAGTGCCGCCGAAGAGCAAAGCGCGGTGGCCGAGGAGATCAACAACAACGTGGCGACCATCCGCGACGTGACCGAGTCGCTGTCGGGCCAGGCCAATGAATCGGCGCGGGTCAGCCAGTCGCTCAACAGCCTGGCGAACCAGCAGCAGAGTTTGATGGATCAGTTCCGCGTCTAAGCCTTGCAAGTCGAACAAAATACCTGTGGGAGCGAGCTTGCTCGCGATAGCATCAGCACATTCAACATCAATGTGACAGACAGATCGCCATCGCGAGCAAGCTCGCTCCCACAGAGTTCCGGGTGTGACTTCAAGTGTGTTTGGGCAATTCGATGACGACCTTCAGCCCGCCCCACTCGCTTTCCAGCAACGACAGTTTGCCGCCCCAGCTATCGACGATGTCGCGCACGATACCCAGCCCCAAACCATGCCCATGGGTTTGCTCATCCAACCGCGTCCCTCGACCGAACACCTGATCGCGACGCTCTTCGGGAATGCCCGGGCCGTCATCTTCCACGCTGAGTTCAAAGCCCTCTGCAGTCTCGGCCACATTCAGGCGAACCTCGGCATCCGCCCACTTGCAGGCGTTATCCAGCAGGTTACCCAACAGTTCCAGCAGGTCTTCACGATCCCAGGGCAATTGCAGGCCGGTGGGTGCTCGGTAGCTCAGCGCCAGGTGTTCGCCATGGATCATGTTCAGGGTGGCCAGCAATCCGGGGAGCTCGGCATCGCAATCAAACAGTGCGCCCGGCAACGCATCGCCGGACAACCGCGCACGATTGAGTTCGCGATTGAGCCGCTGCTGGACTTGCTCCAGTTGCTCCTTGAGGACTTTGCGCAGTTGCGGGTGCGCGTCGAGTTGCTCGCTTGAAGCCAGGCTCAACAGCACCGCCAGCGGGGTTTTCAAGGCGTGGCCGAGGTTGCCCAGGGCATTGCGTGAGCGCTTGAGGCTGTCCTCGGTGTGGGCCAGCAAATGGTTGATCTGCGCCACCAGTGGCTCCAGTTCCACCGGCACCTGATCATCGAGTTGCGAGCGCTGGCCCTGTTGCAACTGCGCAATCTGCTCGCGGGCCTGCTCCAGCGGACGCAAGGCCCGGCGCACGGTAATCCGTTGCAGCAGCAGAATCAGCAGCAGCGCTGTCAAACCGAGGCCGAACCCGAGCTGTTGCATGCGCCGGAAGCTTTCGCGTATCGGCGTGTAATCCTCGGCGACGCTGATGGAGATCGGCAACCCCGAACGTCGATAGTCCGTACGCAGCACCAGTAACTGTTGCCCTTCCGGCCCCAGTTGCAGGTTCCCGTGCAGGCCGGGTTGATCGAGCACCGGCAGTTCCTGATCCCATAAGGAACGGGAACGCCAGTGGCCGTCGGCGAAATCGATGCGGAAATAATGCCCGGAGAACGGCCGCTGATAGGCCGGTGACAGGCGTCGCTCATCCAGTTGCAAACCTTGCGGCCCGCGCACCAGCGCCGCCAGCAGGTTCTCGCTGTCATTGCGCAACCCGGCTTCGAGGTAGCGCTGCAACCCCATTTCGAACAGCCACAGGCTGGTTTGCGCCAGCACCAGGCCAACGACCACCATCACGCTGATCAGGCCCAGGCTCAAGCGGCGCTGGATCGATCTCACCGGGCCTGCCCGCCGAACAGATAACCCTGGCCGCGACGGGTTTCAATCACACTTTTACCGAGCTTGCGGCGCAAGTGGTTGACGTGGACTTCCAGCACATTGGAATCGCGCTCGGTTTCACCGTCGTAGAGATGTTCGGCGAGGTGGCTTTTGGAGAGGATCTGCTCGGGATGCAGCATGAAATAACGCAACAGGCGAAACTCCGCGGCGGTCAGCTGAATGTCCGCACCGTCGCGCACAACGCACTGGCGACCTTCATCCAGATGCAGCCCGGCGGCCTTGAGCGTTGGCTGGTTGACCTGGCCATGGGAGCGGCGCAGCAACGCCTGGATGCGCAAAAACAACTCTTCGGGATGGAATGGCTTGGTCAGGTAATCGTCGGCGCCGGCCTTGAGACCTTCAATGCGTTCGGCCCAGGAATCCCGGGCTGTCAGGATCAGCACCGGCGTGGCCAGCCCCGCCGCACGCCATTGCGCCAGCACCTCAAGCCCCGGCACGCCCGGCAGACCGAGGTCGAGGATGATCAGGTCGTAAGGTTCAGTACTGCCCTGATACACCGCATCGCGACCATCGGCCAGCCAGTCCACCGCATAGCCCTGGCGGTTGAGGCCGGCCAGCAGTTCGTCGGCCAGGGGCACATGGTCTTCCACCAGGAGCAAACGCATGGATCAGTCTTCCTTGTCTTTCAATACTCGGCCGTCAGTCGCATCGATGTGCAGCTCACGAACCACGCCTTCGGGGGTCAGCAATTCGACATCATAAAGGTAGATGCTGTGCTTCTCTTCGAGTTCGGCTTCCAGCAGTTTTGCGCCGGGGTAGCGATCCATCGCTTGCTGCAGCAGTTGCTCCAGCGGCAGGATCACACCCTGTTGACGCAAGCGCAGGGCTTCATCCTGATCCAGGTCGCGGGCCATCGCCACCGAGCAAAACGCCAGAAGCAACAGCGCCATCCTGCGTGCGAAACATCGATTGAGTAGAAACACCTTCATTACCAATCCTGATGATCCTTGAGTCACTGCCCGCTGACCGGGTCTAATCCATGCCCAGTGCCAGTGGTGTGAGCTTCTCGAAAGCCACAATGGTACCAGCGATGCGCTATCCCAGCGTTGCGTCGGGGTCCAGGCGAGCCACCTTAACCCGCTGAACTTAATTGAAACTGAATTGCCATCATTGCTGACACCGCAACCCCGTAGGAGCTGCCGAAGGCTGCGATCCTTTCTCACTTTCACTTGAGTCGCCAGGCAAAAGATCAAAAGATCGCAGCCTTCGGCAGCTCCTACACACCAATCGAGACCGGTATGACCGCCATCCACATCAAGTTCCCGTCCTTGACCCTCAAGGCCGGTCCACGAGCCTTTGCGCGCATCCGGGACAACGGCTTGAGCGCCGCCGACGTCGGCACCTTGCCTGGCGCGGCTGGCGGTCCGAAGGCGCTGGGGATTCAGGGGCTGGACCTGGCGCTGTTCGGTGAGTGGCTGCCGGCGGCACCGCGGGAACGCTCGCTGATTGGCGCATCGGTGGGTTCCTGGCGCTTCGCCAGCGCCTGCCTGCCGGACGCCGCCGAGGGCATCCGGCGCCTCGGGCAGCTGTACACCGAGCAACACTTCGCCAAGGGCGTGACCATGGCGCAGATCAGCCAGAGCTCACAGCGCATGCTCAATGACCTGCTCGACGGTCGCGATGCCTCGATCCTCGGCAACAACGATTACCGCCTGAACATCATGGTGGTCAAAAGCCACGGCCTGCTGGCCGACGATCATCGCGGCCGCCTGGGGCTGGGCCTGTCATCGGTCATCGCCGACAACCTGCGCGGCCGGGCGCGGCTGGCGCGGCATTTCGAACGCCTGATCATCCACGACCCGCGCCTGGCGCCGCCGGTCGATGCCTTGACTGACTTTCCGTCGCGCTTCGTCGCCCTCAATGCCGGCAATTTGCGCCAGGCCCTGCTGGCGTCGGGCTCGATCCCGATGGTGATGGAAGGCGTGCGCGACCTGCCGGGCGCCGGCGCCGGGACGTTCCGCGACGGCGGTCTGCTGGATTACCACCTGGACCTGCCCTACAGCGGCAACGACATCGTGCTGTACCCGCACTTCACCGACCGGGTGATTCCCGGCTGGTTCGACAAGACCCTGCCGTGGCGCCGCGCCTGTCCGGCTCGCTTGCAGAATGTGCTGTTGCTGGCGCCGTCGAAGGAATACCTGGCGCGCCTGCCCTACGGCAAGCTGCCGGACCGTAACGACTTCAAGCGCTTCATGGGCGATGCCCCGAGCCGGCAGAAATACTGGCGCACAACCATGGACGAAAGCCGCCGCCTGGGCGACGAATTCCTCGAACTGGCCGCCAACGGTCGCCTCGGCGAGCGCTTGCTGACCCTTTAGTCAGGACAAACTGGTAAACTCGCCGCCTGCCCGAATCGCTGCGGCGAACGCCACCTGAACAGAGCTGAAATCACTGTGGAAATTTTCAAGGAATTTACTTTCGAATCCGCCCACCGCCTGCCCCACGTACCGGACGGCCACAAGTGCGGGCGCCTGCACGGTCACTCGTTCAAAGTGGCGATCCACCTGAGCGGCGACCTCGACCCGCACACCGGCTGGATCCGCGACTTCTCGGAAATCAAGGCGATCTTCAAGCCGCTGTACGAACGCCTGGACCACAACTACCTGAACGACATTCCCGGCCTGGAAAACCCGACCAGCGAAGTGTTGGCCAAGTTTATCTGGCAGGAAATGAAGCCTCTGCTGCCGGAGCTCAGCTCGATCCGTATCCACGAGACCTGCACCAGCGGTTGCATCTATCGCGGCGAGTAATCTTCAGACAACACTGCTCCCACAAGGGAATGCGTTTCGTCAGTGACATGAAAAACAGCCTTCATCGGCTGTTTTTTATGCCTAAGCTTTTTGCCTCTTCCCCCGCCAAGAGGACAAGCCCATGACTGACTGGCCGCTGGATCAGGTCTTCGACTTCAACGAACATCAAGTGCGCTACGCCATACGCGGCGACGGCCCGCCGCTGGTGTTCGTGCATGGCACGCCATTTTCTTCCTGTGTGTGGCACCGGATCGCGCCATATTTCACGACGACTCACCGCGTCCACTACTTCGATTTGCTGGGCTATGGGCAGTCGGCACAACCCGACGACGATGTCTCGCTCGGCGTGCAAAACCTGTTGTTGGCGCAGTTGCTGGAGCATTGGCGCCTGGACTGCCCCGACGTGGTGGCCCATGACTTTGGCGGTGCCACGGCCCTGCGCGCGCACCTGCTCAATGGCAAGGACTACCGCAGCCTGACGCTGATCGACCCGGTGGCGCTCACGCCCTGGGGTTCACCGTTTGTGCAGCATGTGCGCCAGCATGAAGCGGCCTTCAGCGGGCTGCCCGATCACATCCAGCGCGCCATCGTGCCGACCTATATTCGCGGGGCCATCCAGCGGGAAATTCCCGACGCCGAACTCGCCCCCTACGTTCAGCCCTGGTTGGGAGAGCCAGGGCAAGCAGCGTTCTACCGGCAGATCGCGCAGATGGACGAGCGCTATACCTGCGAGGCGGAGGGCCTATACCCGACGATTCGCTGCCCGGTGCAGATTCTCTGGGGTGAAGACGACCAGTGGATTCCCATCGAACGCGGGCGGGCGCTGCATCGGATGATTCCCGGATCGCAGTTTTATCCGATACCCAACGCTGGTCATCTGGTTCAGGAAGACGCGCCCGAAGCCATAGTCGCGGCTCTTATGCGATTTTTACCCCTGCAAAAATCCTCCTGAACAAACCCGATCCCCTGTGGGAGCGGGCTTGCTCGCGAAGAGGCCGTGTCAGTCGCCATCAATGCTGACAGTCACACCGCCTTCGCGAGCAAGCCCGCTCCCACATTTGGATTGTGGTGATCAATGTCACTGGCGGGATTCGCCACAGGCGAGCTAACGTAAGGATATTGCCTACACGATTCACCAAAAGGACTCGCCCGATGCACATCATCAACGCCCGTCTGCGCAACCAGGAAGGCCTGCATGAGTTGTACCTGGAAAACGGCCTGATCAGCAGCATCGGCCGCCAGATCGAAGCCCCGACCCTGGGCCCTGACGATCTGGATGCCGGTGGCAATCTGGTGGTGCCGCCCTTTGTCGAGCCGCACATCCACCTCGACGCCACCCTGACCGCCGGCGAGCCGCGCTGGAACATGAGCGGCACGCTGTTCGAAGGCATCGAGTGCTGGGGCGAGCGCAAGGCGACCATTACCGAGGAAGACACCAAGGCCCGGGCCAAGAAAACCATCCAGACCCTCGCCGCCCACGGCATCCAGCATGTGCGCACCCACGTCGACGTCACCGACCCGCAACTGACCGCGCTCAAGGCCATGCTCGAAGTGCGCGAGGAGAGCCGGCACCTGGTCGACCTGCAAATCGTCGCCTTCCCCCAGGAAGGCATCGAGTCCTACCGCAATGGTCGCGAACTGATGGAAGAAGCCATCCGCATGGGCGCCGACGTGGTGGGCGGCATTCCGCATTTCGAGTACACCCGCGATCAGGGCGTCAGCTCGGTGAAGTTCCTCATGGACCTGGCCGAGCGCAGCGGTTGCCTGGTGGACGTGCATTGCGACGAAACCGACGACCCGCATTCACGCTTTCTCGAAGTGCTCGCCGAAGAGGCCCGCAGCCGCGACATGGGTTCGCGGGTCACGGCCAGCCACACCACGGCCATGGGCTCCTACGACAACGCCTACTGCGCCAAACTGTTTCGCTTGCTCGGGCATTCGGGGATCAGCTTTGTCTCCTGCCCCACCGAAAGCATCCACCTGCAAGGTCGCTTCGACAGTTTCCCGAAACGCCGAGGCGTGACCCGGGTCAACGAGCTGCTGGAAGCGGGCATGAACGTGTGCTTCGGCCAGGATTCCATCGTCGATCCGTGGTATCCGCTGGGCAATGGAAACATTCTGCGGGTGCTCGAAGCCGGCCTGCACATCTGCCACATGCTCGGTTATCGCAACCTGCAAAGTGCGCTGGACCTGGTGACGGACAATAGCGCCAAAGCCATGAACCTCGGCGATCGCTATGGCCTGGAGCGCGGGCGACCGGCGAACCTGCTGATTCTGTCGGCGGAGAGTGATTACGAGATGATCCGCAGCCAGGGGTTGCCGCTGTACTCGGTGCGCGAGGGCAAGGTGTTGATGAAGCGGACGATGCCGGTGGTGGAGTTCAGTGGGCAGAGCTGAAACTTGCACTGACTGGACTGGCCCCATCGCGAGCAAGCTCGCTCCCACACTGGATCTTTGTCGTACACAGACGCTGTATTCACTGAAGATCAACTGTGGGAGCGAGCTTGCTCGCGATGGCGATATCAAAATCAATCGATCATTCGAGCCGTACCAAACAGGCTGACCCGACTCAATGCCCCCAACTCCTCTTCCAGCAAGATCGGCGCCGTGCCACCTGGCATCGTCACCTTCACCTCCCCGGCGCGGACCCAACCTGCCCGCCAGGCCGCACAGGCCACTGCGCTGGCACTGGTCCCCGACGACGCCGTCGGCCCCTCGCCCCGCTCGAATACCCGCGCGGCGATCTGTCCTTCGGACACGCGCAATGCCCATTGCAGATTGATTCCCGCCGGACAAGGTTTGCCTGCGCCGACCGGCATGGCGTAGGCGATTCGCGTCAGCCCCTCACCCAGCGCCGGCTCGCGCATCTGCTCGTTGCCCGGCAGATCCCCGGCACTTTCCACCAGCGTCACGCAATGGGGATTGCCGACCCGCACGAACTGGCTGCGCGACCATGCGCTATTGAGTGCCGACAATGGTTCAACGTGGCTGAGTTCGCGACCGTTGAACATCGCCGTTGCAACCCCGTGAGCACTGACCGCCGACGGTCCGAATCCCGGCTGGCCCAGGTCGAGCCAGAAACCCTTCACGCCCTCGACCTCTGAGGCTTTCACTGAAGTCTGCCCCGGCGAAGGCGTATCAGCCTTGTCGTGGTGAACCCTGAGCAGACAGGCTTCGTTCTGCGGCAACAGCCCTTGATCGCTGAGGGCCTGGGAAAAAATCGTCAGCCCGTTGCCGCTGCGCTCGGCCAGGGTACCGTCGGTGTTGACGATCAACAGATCAAAGGGTGGCGACGACTGAAACGGTCCGACCAGCAAACCGTCGCTGCGATGATCCTTGCTGCCGGGCGGTTGAGTGCCTGGAGCCCAACTGCAACAAGCCTCGATCGCGGCCACCGCCCAGGCGTCGAGGGTTTGCGCTGCCTGGCTGGCCTGATCGGGCAGGTCGATGCCCTGGCGGCGCAGTTCTTCGGGCGCTACCACGATGTAAATGTTGCCCCGTGCATCGTACCGCTGCGCCATGGCGCCCTCCGTGTGTCATTGGAATGGCTCAACATATCGCGAAAAACAACGGCGTTGTGCAAGGATGTCGCCCTGTTTGACCGTAAAACTTTCCGGGCACTGATCGAACCCTCACAGGCCGGTCACTGTCCGTTGAGGACGCGACGCTTATTGCCAAGGATTGTTATGACCAGCCTCAACAGCCAAACCACCTTCGTTCCCGGCCGCCTGGAACAGATGTCCACGCGCATCGGCTTTTTCATCGCCGGGGTCGGCATCGCCGCGTGGGCACCGCTGGTGCCCTATGCCAAGGCCCGGGCCGGGCTGGATGAAGGCACCCTGGGATTGTTGCTGCTGTGCCTGGGGGTGGGTTCGATCCTGGCGATGCCATTGGCCGGGATCCTGGCCACACGTTTCGGCTGCCGGCGGGTGACGACCGGCGGTACTTTGCTGATCTGTACCGCCCTGCCGCTGCTCGCGACGGTGTCGTCGATTCCGGCGCTGATCGCCGCATTGTTCATGTTCGGCGCGGGGCTCGGCACCGTGGATTCGACGGTCAACCTGCAAGCGGTGATCGTCGAGCGCGCCAGCGGCAAAAACATGATGTCGGGTTTCCATGGCCTGTTCAGCCTGGGCGGGATTGTCGGTGCGGCGGGTGTCAGCGGCTTGCTTGGCCTGGGGATTTCACCCCTGGGGGCCATGCTGGTGGTAATCGTGTTGCTGCTGATCGCGCTGGCCAGGGCCGTGCCGCATCTGCTGCCCTACGGCAGCGAGAGTTCGGGGCCGGCGTTTGCGGTGCCCCACGGCATCGTCCTGTTCATCGGCGGCATGTGCTTCATCGTATTCCTCGCCGAAGGCGCGGCACTGGACTGGAGCGCGGTGTTCCTGACACAGGAGCGTGGCATCGACACGGCGTATGCGGGGCTTGGTTATGCGGCGTTTGCCCTGACCATGACGGCCGGGCGTTTGACCGGTGACAAAATCGTACGACGACTGGGCGCGACGCGGGTGATTGTGTTCGGCGGGCTGGCAGCCGCTTCAGGCTTGTTTCTGGCGACGTTCGCGCCAAGTTGGGAGGCGGCGCTGGTGGGTTATGCGCTGCTGGGTGCCGGTTGCTCGAACATTGTGCCGGTGCTGTATACCGCTGTCGGCAAACAGACGGTCATGCCCGAAAGCATCGCCGTGCCGGCCATTACCACCCTGGGTTATGCGGGCATCCTGGCAGGCCCCGCCGTCATCGGCTTCGTCGCCCATGGCAGCAGCCTGAGCTTTGCCTTTGCCTTGATGGCGGTGCTGCTGGTGGCGGTGGCGATTGGCGGGAAGGTGCTGAAAGTCTGAAAATCTGAAAAGCATCGCGAGCAAGCTCGCTCCCACAGGTTCCGTGTGATCCCTGTGGGAGCGGGCTTGCCTGCGATGAATTCACCTCGGTCTATCAGAACCCGACACTGGCCTGCACAAAGAACGTGCGTGGCGCACCGACGTACATCCCCGAGTTGTTGTCGCTGGAACGGGTGAAGTACTGCTTGTCGAAGATGTTCTTCACCCCCGCCCCCAGTTTCAGGTTCGACACCTGCGGACCGAAGTCATAGCCGGCACGTGCGTTCCAGAGCACGTAACCCGGGATATCACCGAACTGGCCGTCGGCGGTGCCTTCGGTGATGTAGTTGCCGTTGAAGCTGCCATCGGCGTTCACGCCGGTGCCCGGCGAGCGCTGCTTGGACTGGGCGAACGCATCGAGGTTCCAGGTCCAGCGGTTGATGTCGTAACGCAGGCCGGCGGTGGCCACCTGACGGGAGTAGAACGGCAGGTCACGGCCCTTGAAGCCCGGGATTTCACCTTCGTAGGTGGCACGGGTGTAGGTGAAGCCGGCGTTGGCGGTCAGGCCGTCCAGCATCGGGTTCAGCGCGGCCATGTCGTAGTGCACCGAGGTTTCGATACCCTGGTGCTTGGTCGCGCCGAGGTTGGTCCAGCCCACGTCATTGCTGATGTATTGCAGTTCGTCGTCGAAGTCGATGTAGAACAGCGTCACTTCCCCGCCCCACACATCATCGTTGTAGCGCGTACCGATTTCGTAGGTCTTGGCCTTTTCCGGCTCCAGGCCGTTGGCGGGCTCATTACCGATACCGCCCTGCCCCAGCTGGAAATACTGCAGCGCGCCGAACGAGGTTTCGTAGTTGGCGAACAGTTTCCAGGCATCGGACATGTGATACATCACGCTCAGGGCCGGCAGCGGCTCGTTGCTCTCGATGCTGCGTTTTTTCTCCGGCACCCGTTTACCGGCCGTGTCGAGCACCGGGCGGTCATGCCAGTCGGTGCTGATGTGCTCGAAGCGAATACCCGGGGTAACGGTCCAGTTGCCAACGTCGATCTTGTTGTCGACGTAGACCGAATTGGCCTCGCTTCCACCGGTGCGGTCCTGATAGACATGGCCGTCAGACCCCGGACGCACCACTGGCTCGTTGTTGACCAGCGCCACACGGCTGGCCTCTTCGTGCATGGCCTCTTTCAGGTAGCGATAACCGACGCTGACTTCCTGGGTGGTCGGGCCCACATCAAACACATGGGACACACGTGGTTCGATACCGTAGGTGTAGTAGCTGCGCGGATAGGAGTTGAGTGTGCTCAGGTCCCGCGAGGCGATGGTGCTGCCACGAAAACTGTCGGTGTAGTAGGTCAACACTTCGGCCTGGGTGCGATCGTCGATCTGCCGCGCCCACTTGAACGACACGTCCTTGCGCCGGCCGCTGAAGTTGTCATGGTCGCGCACGGACTGGAACGGGTCGGCGTCGTACTGCGCCTGGGTCAGGCCGCCGGGCATGTCGGCCTTGGCGTCGTAGTAGTGGAAGTTGAGGCTGAAATCGTCGACATCGGTCGGCGCCCAATGGGTCTTGAGGATCACGTCGTCGATGTCGTTGCCGTTGTTGCTTTCACGGTAACCGTTGCCGTTCACCCCGGAGTACAACAGCGCCACGCCCATGCCGTTGTCGGCGGTGCCGCCCATGAACGCAGTGTCGATGTGCTTCCAGCCACCGTGCTGGGAGGTTTCCAGGGTGGTGCCGATTTCAGCCGAGGCTTTTTCCGGGATCGCGCGGGTCACGAAGTTGATCACGCCGCCGACGTTTTGTGGTCCGTAACGCACGGAGCCGGCACCGCGTACCACGTCGATGCTGTCGAGGTTGCCGGAGGAAATCGGCGCCATGGACAGTTGCGGCTGACCGTAAGGCGCGAACGCTGCCGGGATGCCGTCGATCAGCACGGTGGAGCGTGGCGACAGGCGCGAAGTCAGGCCGCGCACGCCCACGTTCAGGGAAATGTCGCTGCCACCGGTGCCGTTGGCGTCCTGCACCTGCACGCCAGGAACGCGTTTCAACACGTCGCCAACGTTCATTGCACCCTGCTCGATCATGGCTTCACGGCGGACCACCGTTCGTGCGCCGGGGTGGTTCTGCACCACAGCGGCATCGGCATCGCCGAGCCAGTCGCCGACCACCTTGATATCCGTCACGCCCAGTTCCAGTGGGCCGTTGGCCGCCGAACTCGGCGCCGGCATCAACGTCACCGAACCTTCATCGATCTGGTATTGCAGGCCACTGCCTTGCAGCAACTGGCGCAGCGCGTCTTCCGGGGAAAGGTTGCCATCCACCGCCGGAGCCTGCTTGCCAGCGACCAGTTCAGGGCTGAAGAACACCTGAAGCGAGGTTTGCTGGCCCAACTGACTCAGGGCTTGCCCCAAAGGTTGCGCCGGGATGCGGATGCCGTCGGCGGCAAAGGCCTGGGGCAGCGCAATATTGACCGCCAGCGCAAGGGCCAGCGGCAACCAGGGGAGTTTGTTGTTTTTAGCGGTGGAGTTTTTCACGTCGAACGTAATCCTGTGGATCGCAAGAGTGTGCGCTTGTTAATGCAAACCAGTTGCAGTTGAACAGGAAGACGATGAACTCGAAAAAAACCTGAATTTTATTTTGAAATTATTTCCTGGCTGCCATCGCCAAGGGTGCGCACGGCCACCGGCAGGATGCTCGGCAAGGCCTTGAGCAGCGCATCGGTGTTGTCGGATTTGAACACGCTGGTCAGGCGCAGATCGCCCACCGCTGCGCTGGCGACCTTGAGCGGCTTCTCCCGATAACGCGAGACCTGCTCGGCGACATCGGCCAGGCTGGCGTTGTTGAACACCAGTTTGCCGCTGCGCCAGGCGGTCATTTCCGCCGGGTTGACGGCATAGGCGGCGACAACTTTGCCCTGGGCATCGACGTGGGTGCCAAGGCCTGCCGTCAGATTGATGAAATCATTATCGGCGGCATCGCGTCCTTGAACCTTGACGGTGCCCTGCTCCACCACCACCCGGGTTTCGCTGGCGCCATGGCGCACGTCGAATCGGGTGCCGGTGACCGTGACCTTGCCGCTGCCCGCCGCGACCACAAAGGGTCGGCTGGTGTCGTGCTCGACGCTGAACATCGCTTCGCCTTCGCTCAGCTCAACGTTGCGTTGATCCGTTTCAAAGCGCACCTGGATCCGGCTGCGGCTGTCCAGATCCACCACCGAGCCATCCGGCAGCTCCACATGCCGCCGCTCCCCCAGCGCCGTGGAAAACTCGGCGGTGTAAGGCGCCGGATGATTCGAGACGCTGAACAAACCCAGGCCAAGCGCCACGGCCAGCACGCTGGCGGCCACTGCGTAACGCAGCACCGGACGACGTTTTTTCAGGGCTGGCGGGGTTTCACACAGGGCCCGCAAACGCGTCGCCGGCACCAGGTCGGCGGCGCTCCACAAGCCCTGGAGTACTTCGAATTCGTTTCGGTGTTGGGGGTGCTGGTCCAGCCAGGCCTGAAACCGGCGCCGCACTTCGACATCCGCAACAGGCTCCTGCAAACGCACAAACCACTGCGCCGCATCATCGCGAACCGCTGTTTGCCCGCACGCACAATCACGAGTATCCATCATGGAAGTTCCTGTTTGGCCGGGGAGGAGAATTCATGCCGCGTCTTGGTGTAGGAGCTGCCGCAGGCTGCGATCTTTTGGCGGCTTTGAGACTGCTGAAGATCAAAAGATCGCAGCCTTCGGCAGCTCCTACGCAAGCCACCACACATCATGATTGCTGTCCTTCAAGGCGATCACGCAGGTGCCGAAGCGTGCGGATCATATACTTTTCCACCATGTTCTTGGACAGCCCCAGGCGTTCGGCGATTTCTGCCTGGGTCAGGCCCTCGATTTTCTGCCAGACAAACACCTTGCGGCAGTTGACCGGCAACTCGGTGAGCGCCCGTTCGATGGAATCCGCCAACTGGATCGCGTGCATGAAATGCTCCGGGTCGCCGGTCGGCGACTCACTGAGATCAATCGCCTCTGACTCCATGGCACCCCGCCGGTCCTCACGCCGATAACCATCCACGGCAATGTTGCGCGCGGTCTGGTGCAAGTACGCCCGGGGCTGCTGCACCACCGCCGAATCGGACTCAAGCACCCGCACGAAGGTATCGTGGGCCAGGTCCTCGGCCTGCTGACGATTCCTCAGGCGACGGGTCCAGGTGCCAACCAACTCTTCGTAATGCTCGAAAAAGCCGTGTCTGCGGGGCAGCTTGAGGGTCATTGCGGTGTGCTGTGGAGACGGGGCGTGAATAGTAATGCTTCCTATTAACTTGAAGCAATGGTTTACGGCCGCCACACCGGGCACTTTATCCCCTTGCCATAGTGCATTTCGTCAGGAAAGCTGGATCGCGGCACGGAACCAAAGAAATCTGGCAGGCATTCAAAAGCATCCATTGACGGGTTGTAACAAAGTGCAGGAATGCCCGTACCCGGCTTTTCCCCAGGAATTCACCCATGTTCAGCCCCAAAGCATCGCCCAAGAGAACCCCGCTTGCCCGCCTGGCCCTGGCCATCACCCTGAGCGCCCTCGGCCTGCCTTTCTGGGCAGGCAATGCCCAGGCCCACGGCGGTCACGCCGACATGGTGCCGCTGCAAGCGGGCCTTGAGGAGTTTGGCGCCACGGTGAAATGGGACGACTACGCCAATCTGTTCACCATCGCCAAGGACGGGGTCTATCTCAAGGTCAAGCCCGACAGCAAAGTGGCGATGCTCAACGGCAAGCGTATCGAGCTGACGGTGCCGGTGGTGTTCAAGGACCACACGGCGTTCATGCCCAAGGACTTTATCAACCAGGTGTTCCAGTCCGGGCTGGACAAGACCTTCGTCGTCGAGACCCGCCCCAACCCGCTCAACCCCCTGAGCGCTGTCGAAATCACCACGGCCGTGGACATCGTCAAGAAATCGGAAAACTACAAGCCCGGTTTCCGTTTCACCGAAGTCTCGGTCAAGGAGCCGCCGAAGGATCAGGTGTGGAACTTCGTCTTCACCGGGCAGAACGTCACCCAGGCGCGTGAGGCCTCAATCGTGGTGCTCGACGGCAAGCACGTGATCGAAGCCCTGGTCGACCTCGATACCAAAGCACTCAAGTCCTGGAAGCCGATCGAAGGCGCCCACGGCATGGTGCTGCTGGACGATTTCGCCACGGTGCAGACGGCTGTGGAAACCAGCCCGGAATACGCCCAGGCCCTGGCCAAGCGCGGCATCAATGACGTGAAGAAGGTTGTGGCCACGCCGTTGACCGTCGGTTACTTCGACGGCAAGGACGGCCTGGCGCAGGACAAGCGCCTGCTGAAAATCGTCAGCTACCTCAACACCGGTGACGGCAACTACTGGGCGCACCCGATCGAGGGCCTGGTGGCGATTGTCGACCTGGAACAGAAGAAGCTGATCAAGATCGAAGACGAAGCGCTCATTCCGGTACCGATGAAACCGACGCCTTATGACGGGCGCGGGCGCCAGGGCGTCGCAGTCAAACCGCTGGAAATCATCGAGCCCGAGGGCAAGAACTACACCATCAGCGGCAACAGCATTCACTGGCAGAACTGGGACTTCCACGTTCGCCTCGATTCGCGGGTCGGCCCGATCCTGTCCACCGTCACCTACGACGACAAGGGCAAGAAACGCAAGATCATGTACGAAGGCTCGCTGGGCGGCATGATCGTGCCTTACGGCGACCCGGACATCGGCTGGTACTTCAAGGCCTACCTCGACTCCGGCGACTACGGCATGGGCACCCTGACTTCGCCGATTGCCCGTGGCAAAGACGCCCCGCAAAACGCCGTGCTGCTGGACGCCACCATCGCCGACTACACCGGCGCACCCACCGCGATCCCGCGCGCCATGGCGGTGTTCGAGCGCTACGCCGGCCCCGAATACAAACACCAGGAAATGGGCCAGCCCAACCTCAGCACCGAGCGTCGTGAACTGGTGGTGCGCTGGATCAGCACCGTGGGCAACTACGACTACATCTTCGACTGGGTCTTCCAGCAGAACGGCACCATCGGCATCGACGCCGGCGCCACCGGCATCGAAGCGGTCAAGGGCGTGAAATCCAAAACCATGCACGAAGACACCGCCAAGGAAGACACGCGCTACGGCACCCTGCTGGACCACAACATCGTCGGCACCACGCACCAGCACATCTACAACTTCCGCCTCGATATGGACGTGGACGGCGAGCAGAACTCACTGGTGGAAGTGAACCCGGTGGTGCTGCCCAACGACCGTGGCGGCCCGCGCACCAGCACCATGCAGACCGAAACCAAAGTCGTCACAACCGAGCAACAGGCGGCGCAGAAATTCGACCCGTCGACCGTGCGCCTGCTGACCAACTTCAGCAAGGAAAACAAGGTCGGCAACCCGGTTTCCTATCAGCTGATTCCTTACGCCGGCGGCACGCACCCGGTGGCCAAGGGCGCCAACTTCGGCAAGGACGAATGGCTCTACCACCGCTTGAGTTTCATGGACAAGCAGCTGTGGGTGACGCAATACAACCCTGAGGAAAAATACCCGGAAGGCAAGTACCCGAACCGCTCGGACAAGGACTCGGGCCTGGGGCAGTTCACCCAGGACAACCACTCCATCGAGAACACCGACGACGTGGTCTGGCTGACCACCGGCACCACCCACATCGCCCGTGCCGAGGAATGGCCGATCATGCCGACCGAGTGGGTGCATGTGCTGCTCAAGCCGTGGAACTTCTTCGATGAAACGCCGACGTTGAACCTCAGCACACCGAAGTAACCACAAAAAGATCGCAGCCTTCGGCAGCTCCTACAGGATCGGGTTTACACACCGTCAATGTAGGAGCTGCCGAAGGCTGCGATCTTTTAAGCTTCAAGCGTACTGCTTGCGATACTCCCCCGGCGCAATGCCGAAGCGCGTTTTGAACGCCGTCGAAAAATAGCTCGAATCAGAAAACCCCCACGAGTAACCCAGCACCGACAACTTCTCCTCCCTGCCTGAGCGGCGCAGGGATTCGGCGCACAGGTCCAGGCGACGGTTCTTGATGTAGCGCGCCACCACCAACCCCTTCTTGGCAAACATCCGGTACAGGCCACGGGTGGACATGCCGACTTCCCGCGCCAGCCATTCCGGGCACAGGTCTTCGGAGCGAATGTTGTCGTCGATGCAGGTGAGCGTCTTGCGGAAGATCCGCTCATGGGAGTCGCTGCTGTCGTCGGCCTGGCTGATCGCCGGGCGCAGCAGGCTGACAATCGCCTCCAGGGTCGCTTCGCTTTCCTGGCGGGTCAGGTGCTGCTGGCGGGTGGCATCGAGGATCAGGCGGTGCGAGAGCATCGCAATGGGCGATGTGGCGGCGATCCGGTGGCCGCATTTGACCTGATTGAAGCGCAGGGTTTGCTCGACCAGTTGATACGGCAGGATCAGCGACAATTGCCGGGAGTTTTCGCCGTAGGTGAAGTCGCTGGGCCGCGCGGCATCGATCAGCGTGATGTCGCCGGGGGACAGCAAGACCTTGTCGTCGCCCTGGGCCATGCCCGCCGTGCCGTCGAGCTGGAACACCGCAAAATACTTGCCGCCCTCGCCTGCCGCGACTTCCTGGGGCGTGCGGAACAGCCGCGCCTGGCACGCGTCGACGAAACTGAGTTTGAGCGCATCGCTCTGGTATTCGCGGATGCGCCCGGCAAATTCGCTGCCCAGGGGTTGTGCGTTGAAGGCACCACAGATCTGGTTGATCTGATGGATCCACTGGTCGAACCCATCATGGCGCTGTGCTGTTGTAGAAATCATGTCAGGCCTCACGCAGGCTTATTTTTATTGTCTACGTCACTCCACACGACATCGGATGCTTCGAGTCTCCTGAACCGCACCACTCCCTGAACCATGACGTGCTATTTCAGTCCGCCAAAACGCCGATAGAAGCTTTCACCCACATCCGGCAACGGGCCATCGGCCGTTTCCAGTGCGGCGTTCAGCCATTCTTCGGCCTTGGCGTAGATCAAACGGTAAATGTTGCGGCACAACTGGCGGGCGGCGCGGCCTTCCCAATCGCCGGGCAGCAACTCGTCCGGCAGTTGCGGGTCGCGCAGCAGCAGCTTGCGGTACTCGTGAATCAGCAGCACCCGCGCCAGGAAGCAGTCGGCCGGTTGCAGGTTTTCCTGCTCGCGCAGGGCTTGCCACAGCGGCCGGAACAGCTGGATGAACTCGCTGTAGTGCGCGGCCAGTTCCTCGATGTTCCAGCTCTCACGCACTTGCAGGCGCAGGGCCTTGGAGGCCAGTACGTCCTGAGCGGTGGTTTCGAAGACGATGGTGTCTTCCTGGACACCGAGGTCGAGCAGGGTCGCGTTGACGTCGGAACGGTCGCTGCGCGGACACGCCAGCACCACCGGCGAAATCGCGCCGAAGCCTTGCCACTCAAGTTCTTCGCGCACCTGTTTGCGTTTGTCCTGGGTCAGTTGCGAGAGCATCACCAGGCACCAGGAACCATCCCAGGCCGGCATCGTGGTGCTGTAGACCCGCTTGAAGGCCTTGTCGAAACGGCGGCGGCCGGTGCCGGTCAGGCTGTAGTAGCTGCGACGACCGACTTTCTCGGCGGTCAGCCAGCCTTCCTTGGTCAGGCGAAAAATCGAGGTGCGGATCAGCCGTTCGTTGATGCCGATGGGCTCGAGCAACTGAATCAGGCTGCCCAGCCAGACGGTGCCGCCATGGGGTTCGATGGCATCCCCGTACAACGTGATGATCAAGGAACTGGCGCGGATCGGCGTCTGCTCCTGGAAGCGGGTAATCAGATGGTTCAAGGGAGTCAGGGACGACATGGGCGTTCCGTGCGAAAAAAGAAAAGGAATATACCGAAACTCCGTAGGAGCTGCCGAAGGCTGCGATCTTTTGATTTTGTTTTTTGAAAGATCAAGATCAAAAGATCGCAGCCTTCGGCAGCTCCTACAGGGGGTGGTGTTCATGAGGTACTGTCCTTTGGCCGCAACCCGCTGTCACTGATCCGCGGGCGATCCGGCTCCGGTTCGCTCAGCGGTTCGCAGACCTGCATCTGCGTCAGGCAACGCTGGGCCAGTTGCTGATACTCCCGGGTGCCGGCCTGTTTCCACGCAACTTCCTGATCGCTGAGACTGCGCTTGATGCTGGCCGGTGCGCCCATGACCAGCGACTGCTCCGGGCATTCGAAACCGGCCTTGACGAAAGCCGCTGCCGAAACGAATGAACGCGGGCCGATCCGGGCGTTGTCCATCACCACCGCATTCATGCCCACCAGCGCATCGGCGCCGATCCGGCAACCGTGCAGCACCGCGCCGTGGCCGATGTGGCCGTTGCGCTCGACCACGGTGTCGCTGTCGGGGAAACCATGCATCACGCAGGTGTCCTGCAGGTTGGCGCCCTCCTCCAGCACGATCCGCCCGAAGTCCCCGCGCAGGCTGGCCAGCGGACCGACATAGCAATGGGGGCCGATGATCACGTCACCGATCAATACGGCGGACGGGTGCACATAAGCGCTCGGATCAACCACCGGAGTCAGGCCATCAAGGCTGTAGCAGGTCATGGAAGCTTCCTTCACAAAGCGATGCAAATAATGGCTCATTTTGTATCACATCAATTTTAACAGCACAAAGACTAAAAACCGTATCACTTGAAATGCACCTTTCCGACGAATGTCAATGCGCTTCTAAAATCGCTATAAAACCCAATATATTCGGGGCAAAACCCGCCATAAGCACCCCTTCACCAGAACGCCAAAAAATCGAAACCAACACCAATAAGACACATTAAATCTATTTTAGTATTGCATTTACGTATCACATTATAGCTATACTTGGGCAAAACCGGCCCCTGCGGCCGATCCAATAACGAGCCGGCACCACGCCGAGCGTGCACCGTGAGAGCATCCGCCATGCCTCTGACCCTTGCCGTCGAATTGATCGAGCCTGGCGTCCGCCTGATTACCCTGCAGCGCCCGCAAGCCCTGAATGCCTTGACCACCGAGTTGCTGGGCGAACTGGCCGCTGAACTGAACATCGCGCAAGCCGACCCCGACACCCGCGCCGTGATCCTTACCGGCAGCCGCAAGGCCTTCGCCGCCGGTGCCGACATCAAGGAAATGGCCGAACGCAACCTGGTCGGCATCCTCGACGACCCGCGCCAGGCCTCGTGGCAAACCATTACCCGCTTCAGCAAACCGCTGATCGCCGCCGTCAACGGCTTCGCCCTCGGCGGTGGCTGCGAACTGGCGATGCACGCCGACATCATCATTGCCGGTGAAGACGCCCGCTTCGGCCAGCCGGAAATCAACCTCGGGATCATGCCCGGCGCCGGTGGCACCCAACGCCTGTTGCGCGCCGTCGGCAAATCCATGGCCATGCAGATGGTGCTGACCGGCGAGCCGATCGACGCCCGCCAGGCCCAGCGCGCAGGGCTGGTCAGTGAAGTGACCCAACCGGAATTCACCGTCGAGCGCGCCCTGCACATCGCCCGCAGCATTGCGGCCAAAGCACCGCTCGCGGTGCGCCTGGCCAAGGAAGCGCTGCTCAAGGCCATGGACACCGACCTGGCCAGCGGCCTGCGTTTCGAGCGCCACGCCTTCACCGTGCTGGCCGGCACCCGAGACCGCGACGAAGGCATCGCGGCCTTCCAGGAAAAGCGCAGCCCGACTTTCACCGGGCAATAAAGCGGCCACTGACATCCGAATTCGAACGACTGCCAAGAGAACGCCAAGACCATGAACTTCGAACACATCCTGTTTTCCATCGACGCTGGCGTCGCCCTGCTCAGCCTCAATCGTCCGGACCAGCTCAACAGTTTCAACACCCAGATGCATGGCGAAGTGAAGGAAGCGCTCAAGCAAGTGCGGCAGAACCCGGACGTGCGCGTGCTGCTGTTGACCGGTGAAGGCCGCGGCTTCTGCGCCGGCCAGGACCTGAGCGACCGCAATGTCGCGCCAGGCAGCGCCGTGCCGGATTTGGGCGAGTCCATCGAGAAGTTCTACAACCCGCTGATCCGCCAATTGCGTGACTTGCCGATGCCGGTGATCTGCGCGGTCAACGGCGTGGCCGCCGGGGCTGGCGCCAACATTCCGCTGGCCTGCGATCTGGTACTGGCGGCGCGCTCGGCCAGTTTCATCCAGGCGTTCTGCAAGATCGGCCTGATCCCCGATTCCGGCGGCACCTGGACCCTGCCGCGCCTGGTTGGCATGGCTCGGGCCAAGGCTTTGGCACTGCTCGGCAATCGCCTGAGCGCCGAACAAGCCGAGCAATGGGGTTTGATCTACCAGTGCGTGGACGACGCCAATTTGCGCGACGAAGCGCTGAAACTGGCCCGCCATCTGGCGACCCAGCCGACCTACGGTCTGGCGCTGATCAAGCGCAGCCTCAATGCCAGCCTGAGCAACAGCTTCGACGAACAGCTTGAGCTGGAAAAAGACCTGCAGCGCCTGGCCGGGCGCAGCGAGGACTATCGCGAAGGCGTCGGCGCCTTCATGGAAAAACGCACCCCAAGCTTCAAGGGACGCTGAGTCATGACCGCACTGAACACCAACGCACGCATCGCCGTGATTGGCGCCGGGGCCATGGGTGCCGGTATCGCCCAGGTCGCGGCCCAGGCTGGCCATCCGGTATTGCTGCTGGACAATCGTCCCGGCGCTGCAGCTCAAGCGATTGAAGGCATCGACCGCCAACTGGGCAAGCGAGTCGAGAACGGCAAACTGTCCGCCGACTCGCGCAGCGCGACGATTGCCCGCCTGCAAGCAGCGGAAGCCATCGAAACCCTGGCCGACTGCGATCTGATCATCGAAGCCATCATCGAAAACCTGGAGGTCAAGCGCGCGCTGTTCCGCCAGCTCGAAGGCATCTGCGGCAAGCATTGCATCCTCGCCAGCAACACCTCGTCGCTGTCGATCACCAGCATCGCCGCGCAGCTTGATCATCCAGAGCGCCTGCTCGGCCTGCACTTCTTCAACCCGGCACCGGTCATGGCGCTGGTGGAAGTCGTCTCCGGCCTGGCCAGCGATCCGGCACTCGCCGAGTGCCTGTACGACACGGCCAAGGCCTGGGGCAAAAAACCGGTGCACACCCGTTCGACGCCCGGTTTTATCGTCAACCGCGTGGCCCGGCCGTTCTATGCCGAAAGCCTGCGGATGCTCCAGGAAGGCGCGGCCGACTGCCCGACACTGGATGCGCTGATGCGCGAGGCCGGCGGCTTTGCCATGGGCGCGTTCGAGCTGACCGACCTGATCGGCCACGACGTCAACTACGCCGTGACCTGCTCGGTGTTCAACGCCTATTACCAGGACACGCGCTTCCTGCCGTCGCTGATCCAGAAAGAACTGGTGGACGGCGGGCGCCTGGGACGCAAGAGCGGCCAGGGTTTCTACAGCTACGCCCAAGGTGCGGAGCGCCCGCAAGCCGCTGAAATCAGCAGCGCTGCGAAGGTCGAGGTTTGTGCCGTGGAAGGCGACCTCGGTATCGCCAAAGGCTTGCTCGCACGTTTGCATGAACAAGGCGTCGAGATCATCCAGCGCGATGGTCGAGGCTTGCTGCGGGTCGGTGATGCCGTGCTGGCCTTGAGCGACGGCCGCATGGCCTGCCAGCGGGCTCGCGAAGACGGGCTGCGCAACCTGATCCTGCTGGATCTGGCGTTCGATTACGGCAATGCCAAACGCATCGCCATCAGCCATGCGGCTGGCATTGATCCGCAGGCCCTCGAACAAGGCGTTGCCCTGCTGCAACGGGCCGGCCTCAAGGTCAGCCTGCTCAGCGACAGCCCGGCCCTCGCCGTCCTGCGCACCGTGGCCATGCTCGCCAACGAAGCCGCCGACGCCCTGCTGCAAGGCGTGGCCTCGGCCGCCGACATCGATCTGGCCATGCGCGCCGGAGTCAATTATCCGCAAGGGCCGCTGGCCTGGGCCGATGCCTTTGGCCTGGCGCACATTCTTGAAACGCTGGAAAACCTGCAAGCCAGTTATGGCGAAGAACGCTACCGGCCGTCGCTGCTGCTGCGCCGTCACGTCGCCGAAGGGAGAACATTCCATGACTAACCATGAAGCCATGACCCTGGCCAGTGCATGCGCGCAATCGCTGTTCCAGCGCGACGCCGCCAGCCAGGCCATGGGCATGCGCCTGCTCTCGGCCGGCCCCGGTTGCTCCCGGGTCGGCATGACCGTGCGCGCCGACATGGTCCAGGGCCACGGCACGTGCCACGGCGGCTACCTGTTCGCGCTGGCCGATTCGGCATTCGCCTTTGCCTGCAACAGCTACAACGAAGCCACCGTGGCCATCGGTTGCAGCATCGACTACATCGCCCCGGCACGCCTGGGCGACACGCTGAACGCCGACTGCATCGAGCAGAGCCGTTCCGGTCGCACCGGCAACTACGACGTGCGCATCGAAAACCAGCAGGGCCAGTTGATCGCCCTGTTCCACGGCAAATCCTACAAAGTGCGCGGCCCGGTGCTGGCGCAGGAGACCCCCAATGAATGACGCCCTGATCATCGACGCCGTCCGCACCCCGATTGGCCGTTACGCCGGTGTCTTGAGCGGCGTGCGCGCCGACGACCTCGGTGCGGTGCCGCTTCGCGAACTGCTGCGCCGCCACCCGCAAGTGGACTGGAACAGCGTCGACGACGTGATCTACGGCTGCGCCAACCAGGCCGGCGAAGACAACCGCAACGTCGCGCGCATGTCGGCGCTTTTGGCCGGGTTGCCGGTCAGCGTGCCAGGCACCACCCTCAATCGCCTGTGCGGCTCCGGGCTCGATGCCATCGGCACCGCCGCCCGGGCGATTCGCAGCGGCGAAACCGGGCTGATGCTGGTCGGCGGCGTCGAATCGATGTCCCGCGCGCCGCTGGTGATGGGCAAGGCCGAACAGGCGTTTTCCCGCTCGGCGGAGATCTTCGACACTACCATCGGCTGGCGCTTCGTCAATCCGCTGATGAAAAAGGCCTACGGCATCGACTCCATGCCGGAAACGGCAGAGAACGTCGCCGAACAGTTCAACATCTCTCGGGCAGATCAGGATGCGTTCGCCCTGCGCAGCCAGCAACGCGCTGCCGCCGCCCAGGCCAACGGACGCCTGGCCAGGGAAATCGTTGCGGTGGAAATTCCGCAGCACAAAGGCCCGGCCAAAGTGGTCGAGCACGACGAACACCCGCGCGGTGACACCACCCTTGAACAGCTGGCCAAACTGGGCACGCCGTTCCGCGAAGGCGGCAGCATCACCGCCGGCAACGCCTCCGGGGTCAACGACGGGGCCTGCGCACTGTTGCTGGCCAGCCCGGAAGTCGCCAAGCGCCACGGCCTGACCGCCCGGGGCCGCGTTGTAGCAATGGCCACCGCCGGCGTCGAGCCCCGAATCATGGGCATCGGCCCGGTGCCGGCCACGCGCAAGGTGCTGGAGGTGGCCAACCTGAGCCTGGCCGACATGGACGTGATCGAACTCAACGAAGCCTTCGCCGCACAAGGTTTGGCGGTGCTGCGCGAACTGGGCCTGAGCGACACCGACCCACGGGTCAACCCCAACGGCGGCGCCATCGCCCTGGGCCATCCACTGGGCATGAGCGGCGCACGCCTGGTCACCACCGCCCTGCATGAGCTTGAGGAACGCAATGGCCGCTACGCCCTGTGCACCATGTGCATCGGTGTCGGCCAGGGGATCGCGCTGATCATCGAGCGTCTATCCCACTAAAGAATCGCGATTCCCAAGGAGCCGAGAGGTATCCTTGGGGCATGCACTCAAAGCCCTTGTGCAAAAGGGCTGGAACACAAAAACAATTCGAGTGAACACATGAACATGCCAATAGCCAAAGCCGTGCTGGATCCCGTGCTGGACCCGCTGGAAACCGCCAGCATCGACGAGTTGCGCCAGCATCAGCTGGAGCGCCTGCGCTGGAGCCTGAACCACGCCTACAACAACGTGCCGCTGTACCGCCAGCGTTTCGATGCGCTGGGCGTGCACCCCGATGACATCAAGTCCCTCGACGACCTGGCGAAATTCCCTTTCACCACCAAGTCCGACCTGCGGGACAACTACCCCTACGGCATGTTTGCCGTACCGATGCACGACATCGTGCGCCTGCACGCGTCCAGCGGCACCACCGGCAAACCGACCGTGGTCGGCTACACCCAGAATGACATCGACACTTGGGCCAACGTCGTCGCCCGCTCGATCCGCGCTGCCGGTGGCCATCGTGGCGACAAAGTGCACATTTCCTATGGCTACGGCCTGTTCACCGGCGGCCTCGGCGCGCACTACGGCGCCGAACGCCTGGGTTGCACGGTGATTCCGATGTCCGGTGGCCAGACCGAAAAACAAGTGCAGCTGATCAAGGATTTCCAACCGGACATCATCATGGTCACGCCGTCCTACATGCTCAACATCGCCGATGAAATCGAGCGCCAGGGCATCGACCCGCACAAACTGGCCCTGCGCCTGGGCATCTTCGGCGCCGAGCCGTGGACCGCCGAACTGCGCAGCGCCATCGAGGCGCGCCTGGGCATCACCGCCCTGGACATCTACGGCCTCTCGGAAATCATGGGCCCGGGCGTCGCCATGGAATGCGCCGAAACCAAGGACGGCCCGACCATCTGGGAAGACCACTTCTACCCGGAAATCATCGACCCGGTCACCGGCGAAGTGCTGCCGGACGGGCAGATGGGCGAACTGGTGTTCACCTCCCTGAGCAAAGAAGCCCTGCCGATGATCCGCTACCGCACCCGCGACCTGACGCGCCTGCTGCCGGGCACCGCACGGCCGATGCGGCGCATCGACAAGATCACCGGACGTAGCGATGACATGCTGATCATTCGCGGCGTTAACGTGTTTCCGACGCAGATCGAGGAGCAGGTTCTGAAAGTCAAACAACTTGCCGAGTGTTATGAGATTCATCTGTATCGCAATGGCAACCTGGACAGCGTTGATGTGCATGTCGAGCTCAAGGCTGAGCACCAGCACCTTAGCGATGAACAGCAGAAGGCTGTTTGCGGGGAGTTGAGCAAGCACATCAAGACGTACATCGGGATCAGTTCGCGGATTGTTTTGCAGCCGTTTCATTCGATCAAACGGTCGGAGGGCAAGGCTTGCCACGTGTTGGATAAACGTCCTAAAGCATGACTGCTGCACCCTTTATGGCCCCGCTTTTTGCGGGGCTTTTTTTTGCCGGGACTCTGGAGCCGAGCACAATCCCTGTGGGAGCGGGCTTGCTCGCGAAGGCTTTGTATCAGGCGATGAGTATTTTGTAGGTGTACATATCCGTTTCTGCGGTAACGGCCACTTAGGGTTCCGCTCTTACAGCGGGTCACTTGGAAAAGCCCCAAGTAACCAAGGGCTCTTGCCCCTGACATTCGGTGCCTCGCCGTGGCTCGGCATTCCCTCGCTCCGGTCCTGCTCCGTGGGCCCGCCGCCATCGGCCATCCATGGCCGGGGGCGGCTAACCCGGCATCCATGCCGGGTTGCCCACTGCGCAGAACCTCCACTCGGCCTCACGAGGGGGCGTACACCGCAAAAGCGTCCGAGGCGGCCTACCGGCCGGCCTGGTTCTGATACGTGCGCGTTCCCCTGTAGGAGCTGTCGAGTGCAACGAGGCTGCGATCTTTTAGAGGTGATACATCCACAAAGTTCCAGTCGGCTGTCGGGCCGCCTTCGCGAGCAGGCTCGCTCCCACAGTTGATCCGGATATGCCTGCGAGAGATTGATCGGCTGACAGGCCGTCTTCGCGGGCAAGCCCGCTCCCACAGGGGATCGGCGTATATCTGAGAGAAATTGGTCGGCTGTCAGGCCGCCTTCGCTGGCAAGCCAGCTCCTACAGTTGATCGGCGTACCCCCACGCGTCTCACCACTCATCAGGTCGAGCGTTAGCTCGCCTGCAGCTCTTGATCTTGATCCACCCGCCCCCTCGGGAGGCTGAGTGGAGGTGTTCATCCGGGGATTGGCGCGCAGCGCCGTTCGACGCAGTCGAACTCATTGCATGTAGGTCGAAGCGAAGCCGACCGGAGGGCAATGCCCCCGGATGAATGCCGGAGCGAAGGAACGCCGAGCCTAAGCGAGGGGCCGTACGTTCGGGGCGTGACCTTTTGGTTCCTTTTGGGGCGTTTGCCAAAAGGGACTCGCCGTAAGGGCGAAACCATAAGTCGCCGTTACCGCAGCAATGGATATGTACACCGACCACCCTGCACACCCAAAACTGCTCCCCACACCCAAAGCGATACAAAAAACAAATGCGACACGTCATTTTGTGTTTGATATTAAATTCTGTATCGCTTATAAAGTTCTCCATGCCCCAGAACAGATTCAAGGCGGGAACTCAAAAATGTACGCACAGCTCGTAGAAACCGGCGTAAAGCGCATCAAGGACCTCTCGGAAATGTCCGAACAGGAACGCGCCTTCCAGGAAAAAATCGATTCAGAAATCAAGATCGAAGCCAAGAACTGGATGCCAGATGCCTACCGCCAGACCCTGATCCGGCAGATTTCCCAGCACGCCCACTCCGAAATCGTCGGCATGCTGCCCGAAGGCAACTGGGTCACCCGCGCGCCGTCGCTCAAACGCAAACTGCAACTGATGGCCAAGATCCAGGACGAAGCCGGCCACGGCCTGTACCTGTACAGCGCTATGGAAACCCTCGGTGCCGACCGTGATGAAGAAGTCGCCAAGCTGCACAGCGGCAAGGCCAAGTACTCGAGCATCTTCAATTACCCGACGCTGAACTGGGCCGACATGGGCGCGGTGGGCTGGCTGGTGGATGGCGCGGCGATCGTCAACCAGGTGGTGCTGCAGCGCACCTCCTACGGCCCCTACTCCCGGGCCATGGTGCGCATCTGCAAGGAAGAGAGCTTCCACCAGCGCCAGGGCTACGAAATCCTCCTGACCATGATGCGCCACGGCAACCAGGCGCAAAAAGACATGGTCCAGGACGCGATCAACCGCCTGTGGTGGCCGTCGCTGATGATGTTCGGCCCGAGCGACGAACACTCGCCGAACAGTGCCCAGTCCATGGCCTGGAAAATCAAGCGCCAGAGCAACGACGAACTGCGCCAGCGCTTCATCGACCAGACCATTCCGCAACTGGAATTGCTGGGCTGCACCTGCCCCGACCCGGACCTGAAGTGGAACGCCGAGCGCGGTCACTACGACTTCGGCGACATCCAGTGGAACGAATTCTACGAAGTGCTCAAGGGCAACGGCCCGTGCAACCAGGAACGCGTCGCCACCCGCCGCAAGGCGATTGAAGACGGTGCCTGGGTCCGTGAAGCCGCCGTCGCCCACGCCCGCAAAAAACAAAACAAGAACGCCGCATAAGGCAATCCGACCCCCTGTAGGAGCTGCCGAAGGCTGCGATCTTTTGATCTTGATCTTCAGCGGTTTCGAAGCCGCCAAAAGATCGCAGCCTGCGGCAGCTCCTACAGAAGCAATCGATGTGGAGTAACTGAAATGTCCGAGTGGACCCTCTTCGAAGTCTTCGTGCGCAGCAAGCACGGCCTCAACCACAAGCACGTCGGCAGCGTGCATGCCGCCGACACCACCATGGCCATCGAGAACGCGCGCGAGCTCTACACCCGTCGCAGCGAGGGCGTGAGCCTGTGGGTGGTGCCTTCGGCATTGATCACCGCCTCGTCGCCGGATGAAAAAGACCCGCTGTTCGATCCGTCGGACGACAAGGTCTACCGCCACGCCAGCTTCTACGAGCTGCCGGCCGAAGTCGGGCACATGTGAGGTCGACCATGGACAACAAGACTGATCTGATCGAATACCTGCTGCGCCTCGGCGACAGCGCCCTGATCCAGGGCCAGCGCCTGTGCCAATGGTGCGGCAAGGCCCCGGCGCTGGAAGAAGAACTGGCGTTGATGAACGTCGGCCTCGACCTGGTGGGCCAGGCACGCAACTGGCTGGGGTACGCCGCCGAACTGCTGGACGACGGCCGCGATGCCGATCACCTGGCGTTCCGTCGCGACGAGCGCGCCTATCGCAACCTGCTGCTGGTGGAACAACCCAACGGCGACTTCGCGGTGACCATGCTCAAGCAGTTCCTCTACGACGCCTGGCATTTGCCGGTGCTGCAGGGCCTGAGCCAGTCCAGCGACGAACGCATTGCCGGGATCGCCGCCAAGGCGGTAAAGGAAGTGACCTATCACCTGCGCCGCTCCGGCGAGTGGATCGAGCGTATGGGCGACGGCACCGAGGAAAGCCACAAGCGCATGCTCGCGGCCACCCCCGAAGTCTGGCGCTTCACCGTTGAACTGATCGCCGCCGATGACAGCGAACAGCGCTTGAACGTAGCCGGCATCATCCCGGACATCGCCAGCGTCGCCGCGCAGTGGCAGGCCAAGGTCGAGCAGATCTTCAGCAGCGCCACCCTGCCCGTGCCTGCCGCACCGAGCTATTTCTACCTGAATGCTCGCAAGGGCCTGCACACCGAACACCTGGGCATCCTGCTGGCCGAAATGCAGTTCCTGCCACGAGCGTACCCCGATGCAACCTGGTGAGCTGATCGCCAGCGACCTCGGCGCCCGGCCGGCACAACCGACCGACCTGGCTACCGCCTGGGCGATTTTGGCAGAGGTCATGGACCCGGAAGTGCCAGTGGTCAGCGTGGTTGACCTGGGCATCGTCCGCGATCTGGGCTGGCAGGCCGGTCACCTTCACGTGGTGGTCACGCCGACCTACTCCGGCTGCCCGGCCACCGAAGTGATCGAGAGCGACATCCGCGAAGCCCTGGAACTGGCCGGATTCAAGGCGCCGCAATTGGAGCGCAAGTTGACCCCGGCCTGGACCACCGACTGGATCAGCGACAGCGGTCGCGAACGCCTGCGCGCCTATGGCATCGCACCGCCCGAGGGCAGCACCAGCAAGCGCAGCCTGCTCGGCGAAAGCCCGCAGGTTGTGTGCCCGCAATGCGGCAGCGCCCACACCGAGGTCCTCAGCGAGTTCGGCTCCACCGCCTGCAAGGCGCTGTACCGCTGCGTCGATTGCCGGGAACCGTTCGACTATTTCAAGTGCATCTGAGCGGCGAATCGGCCGTCCCAGCTGGAGAACAACAATGAGCAAATTTCACAGCCTGACCATCAAGGACGTGCGCACCGAAACCCGTGACGCGGTGTCCATCGCCTTCGAGATTCCGCAGCACTTGCAGGACAGCTTCCACTTCACCCAGGGCCAGCACCTGGTGATGCGTACCCAACTGGACGGCGAAGAAGTGCGTCGCTCCTATTCAATCTGCACCGGGGTCAACGATAGTGAACTGCGCATCGCGGTCAAGCGTGTCACCGGCGGACGTTTCTCGGCGTTTGCCAACGAACAGCTGAAAGCCGGGCACACCCTGGAAGTGATGCCACCGGCCGGGCACTTCTGCGTCGAACTCGACCCGGCGCGCCATGGCAATTACCTCGCTGTGGCCGCAGGCAGCGGCATCACGCCGATCCTGTCGATCATCAAGACCACCCTGCAAACCGAGCCCCACAGCCGCGTCACCCTGCTGTACGGCAACCGCTCCAGCTCCGGCGCATTGTTTCGCGAGCAGCTGGAAGACCTGAAAAACCGCTACCTGCAACGCCTGAACCTGATCTTCGTGTTCAGCCGCGAGCAGCAGGACGTCGACCTGTACAACGGCCGGATCAACGCCGAGAAATGCGAGCAACTGTTCAGCCGCTGGCTCGACGTCAAGGCCCTCGACGCCGCCTTCATCTGCGGCCCGCAGGAAATGACCGAGACCGTGCGCGACAGCCTCAAGGCCAAGGGCATGCAACCTGAGCGCATCCATTTCGAACTGTTCGCCGCCGCCGGTAGCGAGCAGAAACGCGCCGCCCGCGAAGCCGCCCGTCAAGTGGATGCGGCGGTCAGCCAGATCACCGTCATCAGCGACGGCCGCGCCCTGGCGTTCGACCTGCCGCGCAACAGCCAGAGCATCCTCGAAGCGGGTAACGAGCAAGGTGCGGAACTGCCCTACTCGTGCAAGGCCGGCGTGTGCTCGACCTGCAAGTGCAAGGTCATCGAGGGCGAAGTGGAAATGGACAGCAACCACGCCCTGGAAGACTACGAAGTGGCCGCCGGTTATGTGCTGTCGTGCCAGGCCTTCCCGATCAGCGACAAGGTAGTGCTGGATTTCGATCAGCTCTGAAAGATCGCAGCCTTCGGCAGCTCCTACAGGGGATGTGCTTGCCCGGATGCCTGTGTAGGAGCTGCCGCAGGCTGCGATCTTTTCAACCGTTTCACCCAAAACAAAAACAACAAAGGAGCGCGCGTCATGACACCCCAGGAAGTAGAACTCATTCGCCAGCACCCGGATTTCATCCAGCTGGTTCGTCGTAAACAGAAGCTGTACTGGTCACTGAGCCTGGCCATGCTGGTGATTTACTACGGCTTCGTACTGCTGGTGGCTTTCTCCCCTTCTACCCTCGGCCAATCCCTGAGCGGCGGCGTGACCACCGTGGGCATGCTGGTGGGTGTCGTCATCGTCGGGCTGGCCTTTGCGCTGACCGGTTTCTATGTCTATCGCGCCAACAACGTGATCGATCCGCTGAATGAAAAACTCAAGCAGGAGTGCGCCCGATGAGCCGCCTTATCGCGCTGTTCCTGCTGCCGCTGGCGGCCGTCACTGATTTTGCGATGGCCGCCGACGGCGCGTCCCGACCATTGAACTGGAATGCCATCGGCATGTTCCTGGTGTTCGTGCTGTTCACCCTTGGCGTGACACGCTGGGCGGCACTTCGCACCCGCTCCACCAGCGACTTTTACACCGCTGGCGGCGGCATGACCGGTTTCCAGAACGGTCTGGCGATTGCCGGCGACATGATCTCGGCAGCCTCGTTCCTCGGCATCTCGGCGATGATGTTCCTCAATGGCTACGACGGTTTGCTCTACGCCCTGGGCGTGCTGGCCGGCTGGCCAATCATCCTGTTCCTGATTGCCGAACGCCTGCGCAACCTCGGTAAATACACCTTTGCCGATGTGGTTTCCTATCGCCTGGAACAGACCCCGGTGCGCCTGACCTCGGCCTTCGGCACCCTGACCGTGGCCCTGATGTACCTGGTGGCGCAGATGGTCGGTGCCGGCAAGCTGATCGAACTGTTGTTCGGCATCGACTACCTCTATGCGGTGATGCTGGTCGGCGTGTTGATGGTGTTCTACGTGACCTTCGGCGGCATGCTCGCCACCACCTGGGTGCAGATCATCAAGGCGGTGATGCTGTTGTTCGGCACCAGTTTCATGGCGTTCATGGTGCTCAAGCACTTCGGCTTCAGCACTGAAGCGATGTTTGCCGGTGCCACCGCCGTGCATGCCAAGGGCAACGCGATCATGGCCCCCGGCGGCTTGCTGTCCAACCCGATCGACGCGATTTCCCTGGGGCTGGGCATGATGTTCGGCACCGCCGGCCTGCCGCACATCCTGATGCGCTTCTTCACCGTCAGCGATGCCAGGGAAGCGCGTAAAAGCGTGTTCTACGCCACCGGTTTCATCGGCTACTTCTACTTGCTGCTGATTATCGTCGGCTTCGGCGCCATCGTCATGGTCGGCACCGATCCAGCGTTCCGTGACGCCAGCGGCGCGATCATCGGCGGCGGCAACATGATCGCCGTACACCTGGCCCACGCGGTAGGCGGCAACCTGTTCCTCGGCTTCATCTCGGCGGTCGCCTTCGCCACCATCCTGGCGGTGGTTGCCGGGCTGGCGCTGTCCGGCGCCTCGGCGGTGTCCCATGACCTGTATGCCTGCGTGATGCGCAAGGGCCAGGCCAGCGAGCAACAGGAGATGCGCGTGTCGCGAATCGCCACCCTGTGCATCGGTGTGCTGGCGATCATCCTCGGTCTGCTGTTCGAATCGCAGAACATCGCCTTCCTCTCGGGGCTGGTGCTGGCCATCGCCGCGTCGGTGAATTTCCCGGTGCTGTTCCTTTCGATGTACTGGAAAGGCCTGACCACCCGTGGCGCAGTCCTCGGCAGTCTGTCCGGACTGGTCTCGGCGATTGTGTTGCTGGTGCTGAGCCCGGCGGTGTGGGTCAACGTGATGCATCACGACAAGGCACTGTTCCCGTACTCCAACCCGGCGCTGTTTTCCATGAGCCTGGCGTTCTTTAGTGCATGGCTGTTTTCCGTCACCGACACCTCGCCCCGTGCAGCCCTTGAGCGTGGCCGTTATCTGGCGCAGTTCATCCGCTCGATGACCGGCATCGGTGCCACCGGCGCCAGCAAACACTAAACGACGACCGAACAGTTGGCAGGGAACAAAAATAATGACACCCGCACGTACCACGTCTTACCCATCACTGTTTTCGCTGGCCGCCGCATTGAGTCTGCCCATGATCGCCCCTAGCGCCATGGCCGACTTCATCGGCGACAGCAAGGCACGTATTGATATGCGCAACCACTACATCAACCGCGACTTCCGTCAGGACAACGCGCCGCAATCCAAGGCCGAAGAATGGGCCCAGGGATTCACCGCGCGCATCGAGTCCGGGTTCACCGACGGCACCTTCGGTTTCGGTCTCGACGCACTGGGCGAACTGGGGCTCAAGCTCGACTCCAGCCCGGACCGCCGTGGCACCGGGCTGCTGCCGTTTGGCCCGCAAAGCCATGAGCCCGACGACGATTACAGCGAACTGGGCCTGACCGGCAAATTGCGGGTCTCCAAGAGCGTGTTGAAACTCGGCACCCTGCAACCCTTGTTGCCAGTGGCGACCTACAACGACACACGCTTGCTGAGCTCGACCTTTGAAGGTGGCTTGCTGACCAGCCAGGAAATCGACGGCCTGACGGTGAATGCCGGACGCCTGACCAAGGCCAACCTGCGGGATTCCTCCAGCAACGATGACATCGGCTTCGGCGCCGCCACCAGCGATAGCTTCGACTTCGGTGGCGGCAGCTACGCGTTCAATCCGCAACTGAGCCTGAGCTACTACTACGGCAAGCTCGACCAGATCTATCGCCAGCAATACGCCGGACTGGTGCATACGCAACCGCTGGGCAACGGTTTCAACCTGCGCAGCGACCTGCGTTATTTCGACAGCCGGGGCGACGGCGCCGAACGGGCCGGGCGCATCGACAACCGCAACTTCAACAGCATGTTCACGGTGTCCCACGGTGCCCACAAGGTCAGTGCCGCCTACCAGCAATTGTCCGGCGACAGCGCCTTTCCGTTCCTCAACGGCGGCGATCCGTACGTGGTCAACCTGGTGACCTTCAACACCTTCACCCGCGCCGAGGAGGATTCCTGGCAGCTGCGATACGACTATGACTTCGCGGCGCTAGGCATTCCCGGCCTGACCTTCATGACTCGCTACACCGACGGCAGCCATGTCAAGGCCGGCAGCGTCGACAACGGAAGCGAATGGGAGCGCGACACCGATATCAACTACGTCATCCAGAGCGGTGTGTTGAAGAACGTCAGCCTGCGCTGGCGCAACGTGACCTTCCGTTCCGGCAATGGCTTGACGACCGACCTGGATGAGAACCGGCTGATCGTCGGCTACACCCTGGCGCTTTGGTAATCCCTGAATGGCGCGGTCGAGGCCGCGCCACAACCTTTCATAACCAGGAGCAATCGTGATGTCCTCTTCACCTACACTGCATGCCCCTACCCTGCAGAGTTTCATCGCCGGTCGCTGGATCGGCCAACAGGGCGCACAAGTGCTGCGCAGTGCCATCGACGGCCATGAAATCGCCCGCACCCATGAGGAGCGCCCGGACTTCGCCGAGGCCATCGAACACGGCCGTCGCCAGGGCATCAGCGGCTTGATGGCGCTGGACTTCCAGCAGCGCGCCCAGCGTCTCAAGGCCCTGGCCCTGTACCTGAGCGAGCGCAAGGAACAGCTGTACGCGATTTCCCACCACAGCGGCGCGACCCGTGCCGACAGCTGGATCGATATCGAAGGCGGCAACAGCACGCTGTTCACCTACGCCAGCCTCGGCTCCCGCGAACTGCCGTCGGGCAACATCGTCCACGAAGGCCCGGCGATGCAGCTGAGCAAAATGGGCACCTTCGCCGGTACCCATATTCTGGTGCCTCGCGGTGGCCTCGCGGTACACATCAATGCCTTCAACTTCCCGATCTGGGGCATGCTGGAAAAGTTCGCCCCGAGCTTCCTCGCCGGCATGCCGTGCATCGTCAAACCGGCCAGCGCCACCAGCTACCTGACCGAAGCCGTGGTGCGCCTGATGGATGAATCCGGCCTGCTGCCAGCGGGCAGTCTGCAACTGATCATCGGCAGCACCGGCGACTTGCTCGACCGCCTGCAAGGCCAGGACGTGGTGACTTTCACCGGTTCCGCCGACACCGCGGCCAAGCTGCGGGTCAACCCGAACCTGATCCGCAATTCGGTGCCGTTCAATGCCGAAGCCGACTCGCTGAACTGCGCAATCCTTGCCCCGGACGTGACCCCGGATGACGAAGAGTTCGAGCTGTTCATCAAGGAAGTCGCCCGGGAAATGACCACCAAGGCCGGACAGAAATGCACCGCCATCCGTCGCGCCATCGTCCCGGCCAAGCACATCGATGCCGTTGCTACCCGCCTGCGCGATCGCCTGGCCAAAGTGGTGGTCGGCGACCCGTCGGTGGAAGGCGTGCGCATGGGCGCACTGGCTTCCCACGATCAGCAGAAAGACGTGGCCGAGCGCCTGGAAGCACTGTTGCAGAGCAGCGACATGCTGTTCGGCGCCCGCGACGGTTTCGAACCCCGTGGTGTAAATGTCGACAAAGGCGCGTTCTTCGCCCCGACCCTGTTGCAGGCCCGCGACCCGAATGCCGAGGGCGGCGCCCACGACATCGAAGCGTTCGGCCCGGTCAGCACCCTGATGGCCTACGACGATCTCGACGAAGCGCTGGCCCTGGCCGCCCGCGGCAAAGGCAGCCTGGTGGCCAGCCTGGTGACCAAGGATCCGCAAATCGCCGCCAAGGCCATCCCGGTCGCGGCTGCCTGGCACGGCCGTTTGCTGGTACTGGATCGCCATTGCTCCGGCGAATCCACCGGCCACGGCTCGCCGCTGCCACAACTCAAGCACGGCGGCCCCGGGCGTGCCGGCGGTGGTGAAGAACTTGGCGGCCTGCGCGCGGTGAAGCACTACCTGCAACGCGCGGCGGTGCAAGGTTCGCCGACTATGCTGGCGGCGGTCACCGGCGAATACGTGCGCGGCGCCAAGGTCATCGAAACCGACGTGCATCCATTCCGTCGCCATTTCCAGGACCTGCAGATCGGCGAATCGCTGCTGACTCACCGCCGCACCGTCACCGAGGCGGACCTGGTGAACTTCGGCTGCCTGTCGGGCGACCACTTCTACATGCACTTCGACGACATCGCCGCCAAGGAATCGCAGTTCGGCAAGCGCATCGCCCACGGCTACTTCGTACTGTCGGCGGCGGCCGGTCTGTTCGTGTCCCCCGGCGTTGGCCCGGTACTGGCCAACTATGGCCTCGACACCCTGCGCTTCATCAACCCGGTGGGCATCGGCGACACCATCCAGGCGCGCCTGACCTGCAAGCGCAAGATCGACCAGGGCAAGAAGAGCCCGCAGGGCATCCCGCAAGGGGTGGTGGCGTGGGATGTGGAAGTGACCAACCAGTTGGGAGAACTGGTGGCGAGCTATGACATTTTGACTTTGGTGGTCAAGCGCGAGGATTGATCACGAACCTGTGGTCAACCTTTAACTACTGTGGGAGCGGGCTTGCTCGCGAAAGCGGACTGACATTCAACATTGATGTTGACTGACACACCGCTTTCGCGAGCAAGCCCGCTCCCACATTTGATCTCTGCTGGCTAAAGGCCTGTGGTCACCTCTCAGTGCCTGCGCAACCACTCGATAAACAGCGCAAACAACTCCGACTGCGACCCCACCTCCAGTTTCAGGTACAGGTTCTTGCGGTGCATGCGTACAGTTTCCGGTGAGATGCTCATCTGGCTGGCCGTGGATTTCACCGAATGCCCGCGCAACACCATATGCGCCACTTGCCGCTCACGCTCGGTGAGCAAGTCGCTGCCGAAATGCTCGAAAGCCGACTGCACCCGGTGCTTGAGATCATCGCGCACGCCTTGGTCTTTATCGCACTGGATCTCGCCACTGCGCAGCAATCCACGCTGACTGAACTCACTGATGAATTCGCGCACCAGCGGTTCCACGGCGCGCAGCAGATTCAGCTGTTCGGCGCTCAGGCATTCACCGCCGAAACCCTGATAGAGGCTGACGGAAATCTTCGTGTCATTGCCGGTATCGACGATGTAGTAGCTGTCTTCCGAGCAGCCCGCCTTCAGGTAATAGGATTTGTAGTAGTCACTGTCGAAGAAATTGTCCGGGGCAATTTCCTCCAGGTGATAGAAGCCTTGCGCCAAGCCCTGCTCCACCGCCAGACAAAACGGGTCGAGCAAATAGCCGCCGGCAAAATAGCGCTCCAGGATCGAGACCTGATACTCCTGCGCAATCCCGCGCTGATGCAGCAACTGGGGCGCACGGTCCTTGCGCTCCAGGCTGATCATCATCGACTCGACGGACACCAGCTGCGCCAACGCCGACGCCAGGTGTTGCAGGGCGTCGGGCTCATCGATATGGGCGAATGCCTCGCGCATTCCCCCATGCCATTTGTGCAATGCCCCGAAGGGCACCGCGATCAGCGTATCGTCGTCTGGTTTGCTCATGCCCCGCAGTCTAGCGGCTGGACACGCCCTTGGTAACAGCCTGACTGACGAAATCATTGGCCCGCGTACTGTCCGCTCGCTTCAAGCTCGGCGGCCACTTCCAGAATGCACTCGCGCAGGGTCTCGACGATTTCATCGACCTGGACAAACGTCAGGATCAACGGTGGCGACATGACGTTGAGGTGCATGATCGGCCGCACCAGCAAGCCCCGGGCCTGGGCCCGCACGTGGATTTTCTCGCCGATGTTGATCTCGTCGGGGAACAGCGCCTTGGTGCGTTTATCGGCGACGAACTCCACGCAGGCCATGAGTTTCTGGCAGCGCACATCCCCCACCAGCGGCAAGTCCCGCAGGGTTGCCAGGCGCTCTTCCAGATAAGCGCCCACCGTGTCGACATGGGCCAGCAGGTTTTCCCGCTCGATGATCTCGATGTTCTTCAGCGCCGCCGTGCAGCACACCGGATGCCCGCTGTAGGTGAAGCCGTGGGTGAAGCAGCGGCCCTTGCCCGGCTCGGCGATGACTTTCCAGATGCGCTCGGAAAAGATGCACGCTCCCAGCGGCAGGTAGGCCGAGGTCAGGCCCTTGGCGGTGGTGATGATGTCCGGCTGCACATCGAACACATCATAGGAGGCAAAGAACTTGCCCAGGCGCCCGAACGAGGTCACCACTTCGTCGGCGACGAACAAAATGTCGTAGCGCTGGCACACGTCCCACATGCGCTTGAGATAGCCCCGTGGCGGAATGATCACCCCGCCCGAGCCCATGATCGGCTCGGCGAAGAACCCGGCGACCTTGTCCGCGCCAATCGAGAGTATCTTGTCTTCGAATTCCTTGACCAGGAACTCGAGGAACTGCGCTTCGTCCATGCCGTCCGGCGCGCGGTACGGGTTCGGGTTGGACACGTGGTGGATCAGCGGGTTGGCGTAATCGAACTCCGGCACCCGGTCGGCGGCCTTGTTGCCAATCGACATGGTCAGGGTGGTGGAGCCGTGATAGGCGTTGAACCGCGCAATGACGTGCTTCTTCTCGGGTTTGCCACGACAGTTCTGGTAGTACTGGATCAGCCGGTAGGCGGTGTCCACGGCGGTGGAGCCGCCGGTGGTCAGGAACACATGGTCGAGGTCGCCGGGAGCGAGGCTGGCGAGTTTTTCGCACAGCTGAATCGCCAAGTTGTTCGACATGTCGGAAAACGGGTTCGAATAAGCCAGTTGCCGCACCTGATCGGCGATGGCCTCGGCCATTTCCTCACGGCCCAGGCCGATGTTGGTGCACCACATGCCGCCCACCGCATCGAGAAAGCGGTTGCCCTGGGTGTCGTAGATGTAGGCGCCATCACCGGCGACGATGTTCAGCGAGCCCTGCTCGGCGTGTTCGTCGAACACGTGATAGCCATGCATATGGTGAGCCTTGTCGGCCTTGACCAGCCGGGACTCGTCCGCTGGGGAAAAAACGCTGCGTGTTGGCGTCGCCATAAATAAACCTCTAACCGAAATTGACTAACGATCGAAACAAATCAGATGCCGCTTTTCACGGTGCTCCAGACCCGGGTGATCGCCCGCATGTCCTTGGCGTCCTGGGTCTTCTGCGGGAACAGGCGCTCGCGGGTCTGTGCATCGGGGTAGATCGCCGGGTTGTCACGCACAGCGGCGTTCAACAAGGGCGTGGCCGCCGCGTTGCTGTTGGCGTAATTGATGTAATCGCTCACATCGGCCATTACCTGCGGCTGCATCAGGTATTCGAGGAATTTGTGCGCGTTGGCGACGTGTGTCGCGTCGGCCGGGATGTACATGTTGTCGAACCAGATCAGCGAACCTTCCTTGGGGATGAAGTAGGCCAGGTCGATCTTCTTCTTGGCTTCTGCGGCGCGGGCCATGGCGGTGGCGTAGTCACCGGACCAGGTCATGGCCATGCACACGTCGCCGTTGGGCAGGCTGGTCAGGTAATTGACCGAGTCGAATTTGCGGATGTACGGCCGCACCGACAGCAGCAAGTCCTGGGCGGCTTTCAGATCCTCCGGTGCGGCGCTGCGTGGATCACGTCCCAGGTACTTCAGGGCCATGGGAATGACTTCGGTCGGGGCATCGAGCAGGGTCACGCCGCAATCGGCGAAGCGCGAGACGATCTTCGGATCGAAGATCATCGCCAGCGAGCCGATCGGCGCGTCCGGCATGCGTTCCTTGATCTTGTCGACGTTGTAGGTGACGCCGTTGCTGCCCCAGGTATAAGGCGCCGAGTACTGGGTGCCCGGATCATACCCTTGCAGATCCTCCAGGACTTTCGGGTCCAGGTTGGTCCAGCCCGGCAGCTGTTTCTTGTCCAGCGGCTGGAACACCTTGGCCTTGATCAGCGGCGGCGCCAGGGACGCGTTCAACACGATCAGGTCATAACCGGAGTGGCCGGTGAGCAATTTGGCCTGCACCGTTTCGTAGGCATCAAAGGTGTCGTAGATGACTTTGATGCCGGTGGCCTTTTCGAAGTCGGCCACGGTTTTTTCACCGATGTAATCCGCCCAGTTGTACAACCGCAGCGTATTGCTGTCGTCCACTTGAGCGGCGTAGGCATTCAATGTCAGCGGTACAACAAACAGACTGGAAATCACCTTAAGCAGCGTCTTGCCCATAGCAAATGCACCTTATAGCGAGTTCGGCTCTGGATGAGCGGATGCCCCCACTATTGGTCGATTCGCCGGGCGCAGCCATACCCCGAATGGGTGTGTGTCGCTTTTTGGCACACCGGCATGGCAAAAAGCGGCAGTGCAGTTGACCCGTTTTGCCATAGATCCGGAGTTTGTCCGGCGCTTAAAGTGGCAGCCCTGAACCGACCCTGCAGAGCCTGTGATGACCGACCTGATCAAACACGAGCAACGCGACGGCGTGTTGACGCTGACCATCGACCGCCCAGACAAGCTCAATGCGCTGAACAACGCCATGTACACGCAACTGGCCGAGCTGTTGCTGGCCGCCGACGAAGACCCGCAGACCGGCGTGATCATCCTCACCGGTGGCCCGGCGTGCTTCACCAGCGGCAATGACCTGGTGGATTTCCTGCAGAATCCGCCCACTCATCTGGACGCCCCGGCATTCCACCTGATGAAGGTCGTCACGCGCCTGCAAAAACCGCTGGTCGCGGCAGTCTGCGGGGCTGCCATCGGCATCGGCACCACGTTGCTGCTGCATTGCGACCAGGTACTGGTGACCCGCAGCGCCAAGCTGCGCATGCCGTTCGTCAACATCGGCCTGTGCCCCGAATTCGGCGCCAGCCTGTTGCTGCCACGCCGCCTCGGCCATGCCCGCGCCGCGAGCCTGCTGCTGTTGGGCAACGGCCTGGACGGTAATGAAGCGGTGGCCTGGGGCCTGGCCAACGAAGCCTTCGATGACGGCGCACAATGCCTGGCGGCGGCGACAAAAATCGCCCAGCGCTTCCTGGCCATGCCCCAGCAAGCCTTGCGCCAGTCCCGGCAATTGATGAAACAGGCTTCACTGGCCGAACTGGAAGCCACCCTGCGCGAAGAAAACACGCTGTTCATTCAACGCCTGAATACCGACGAGGCGAAAACCGCCTTGAACGCCCTGCTCAATCGCAGTACAGATAAGAATCCACCGAAAGGAAACCAGCCATGAACACTCCAGAAATCTACGTCGTCAGCGCCGCCCGTACCGCCATCGGTACGTTCGGTGGCTCGCTCAAGGACGTGCCACTGGCCGACCTCGCGACCACGGCCGTGAAAGCCGCCCTGGAGCGAGCCGCCGTGGACCCGGCGCTCGTTGGCCACCTGGTGATGGGCAACGTGATCCCGACCGAAACCCGCGATGCCTACATCTCCCGCGTCGCGGCGATGAACGCCGGCATCCCGAAGGAAACCCCGGCCTACAACGTCAACCGCCTGTGCGGTTCGGGCCTGCAAGCCATCATCAACGCCGCCCAGACCCTGATGCTCGGCGATGCCGACATCGTCGTCGGTGCCGGTGTCGAATCCATGAGCCGTGGCCCGTACCTGATGCCGAGCGCCCGCTGGGGTTCGCGCATGGGCAACGCCCAGGTCATCGACTACATGCTCGGCATCCTGCATGACCCCTTCCATGGCATCCACATGGGCATCACCGCCGAGAACGTCGCCGCGCGCAACGGCATCACCCGCGAAATGCAGGACGCCCTGGCTTTCGAAGACCAGCAACGCGCGGCCCACGCGATTGCCAACGGCTACTTCAGCGAGCAGATCGCGACCGTGGAAATCCAGGATCGCAAGGGCGTCAAACTGTTCAGCGTCGACGAGCATCCGCGCGCCACGTCCCTGGAACAACTGGCTGCGATGAAGCCTGCGTTCAAGAAGGACGGCTCGGTCACCGCCGGCAACGCCTCGGGCCTCAACGACGGCGCCGCCGCTCTGGTCATGGCCAGCGGCAACGCGGTCCAGGCCAATAACCTGAAACCGCTCGCCCGCCTGGTCAGCTACGCCCACGCCGGCGTCGAACCGGAGTTCATGGGCCTGGGCCCGATCCCGGCCACGCGTCTGGCGCTCAAGCGCGCCGGCCTGACCGTCGCCGACCTGGATGTGATCGAAGCCAACATCGCCTTCGCCGCCCAGGCCTGCGCCGTCAGCCAGGAACTGGACCTCGACCCGGCCAAGGTCAACCCGAACGGTTCGGGCATCGCCCTGGGCCACCCGGTGGGCGCAACCGGCGCGATCATCGCCACCAAGGCCATCCACGAACTGCACCGCACCGGCGGCCGTTACGCGCTGGTGACCATGTGCATCGGTGGTGGCCAGGGGATTGCGGCGATTTTTGAACGCGTGTAATCACCCTGCCTTACGCAAAACTGTAGGCGCTGGCTTGCCAGCGATGACGACCTCAAGGACAACACGACCCTGAGGCCGCCATCGCCAGCAAGCCGGCTCCTACGGCCACCAATCAAAATCAAAGCGGCGCCTTTTCCCCCTTGTCCAGAAATATCTGCGCCGGCAATTCAAAGCCGCGCAACTTGAGCAACGCCAGCGGCCCTGCACCCAGTTCAGTGCGCAGGTGCCAGGTCAGGTCGAGGCCGTCCGGGGCCCGAAGCTGCACGCGGTACTGGCTATCGGTGTCGTTCAGGGCGGTGACTTTCGCTTGTTCGAGCAGGCGGATCAGGCCCCAGGTGCCTTCGTAATCGCCGTAGAGGCGTTCATTGGCCAGCACACTGATCCACAGCAAGCGCGTGCCCGGGTGCTGGCTGAAGCCCGGCCAGCTGAAGCGCTGCCAGCGTTCCTTCTGGTTGAAGTACTCATGCTTTTCGCCGTTGAGGATGAAAGTGGTCTGCACCACGTCGCGCACCGGCTTGCCGCGCAGCTCGAAACTCAGGCCCATGCCGCCGTCGGTGTAGAGCACGTCGGCGAGGTGGCTGAGCTGGTTGATCGCCGTCAGGAACTTCGGGTTGAAGTGCAGACCCTGGCTGTGCCGCGCGTCGGCCACCCAGCGGCTGCCTTCCTTGCGCAGCACACCGCCCAATTGCTGCTGGAGGAACTGGTCGATGCGCCCGGCGTCGGCGCGGATCATCTGCCCGAGCATCGGCAACGAGGCGTCACTGCCGGTGGCAGCAAAGGGGTAGCGCCCGGCAAACGCGCCCTGCCAGTCGCGTACGATCGCCCGCTGCCACTGGCTGTTGAGGCCGGCCACCGAGGGTTGCAGGACTCGCTGCCAGGCCTGCTCCAGCGGTTGCACGAACAGCGTCTGGCCGATGCCGTCCCATTCGGCGCCGAGGCTGGCGGCGAGCAGGCTGCCGTAGGCCTGGGTGTCGGTGAGGTCGACGCTGTGGCCCTGGAACACGCTTTGCGCCAGGGCCTGGGTCATCGCCTGGGGGTTGGGCGCGTTGCTCACCTGCTGCAGCTTCAGGCGCACCCGGGTGACGCGGTTGAGGAAGGCTTGCAGGCTCAGGCGTTCGTTGTCGTTTTGGCTGTCGACGTCTTTGCCCAGCAAGGTCAACAGCGGGCCAAAGGTGGCGTCCAGCGGGCTGCCGCTGCCGGGCATGCCCTGATCGATCACCGGCACTGGCTCCTTGCCGAGCAACTGCTGCGCCGACTGCACCAGCGAGTCGGCCAGCGCCTGACGACGGGTGCCGGCCTGGCCCTGATAAGCCAGGGTGTTCATCAGGGCGATCAGCGGCGACTGGCGCACATCGCTCATCAGCGCCAACTGGTCGATCACCTCGCCGAGGCTGTCCACCGGTTGCCAGCGCAGTTGGTTGAGAAAATCCAGCCAGGCGTGGGCGTAGTCCTGGAAGTAGCGTTCGGTCAGGCGTTGCTTGAGCTGCTCCGGGCTCAGGTCGGCGGCAAGACGGGCCGGGTTGTCGCTGAGCACCCAGTCGATCTCCTCGCGTCGCGCCTCGGCGATGGCGTCGATGGCCGGACGCACCTGGCCTTCCCAGGCCTGGCGGGTGAACACGCCCGGCACCTCGGCTGAAGTGGCAAACAGCGCCGATGCCTCGGTGTCGCCGACCATCTGTTGCAGGGCCAGCGCCGGCGCGTGATTGGCCGCGCTGTCGAGCACGGTCTGGTACAGGCTGGCTTCGCCGTTGCGCTGGCCTAGCTGGCTGATCAGGACCTGGCGGACCTGGGCGACCAGCTTGGGATCGGCGTCGATGCGCCAGTTTGGGTGGGCGGCCAGTTGTTCGGCGTAAAAGGCCCACAGGGTCGGTGACAGCGCGTGCCAGAGGCCTGGTGAGTAGCCGGTGCTTTGCGGTTCGGCTTCCACCAAGGCTTGGGTGAGAAAGGCCGGATCGGCTTTTTCCGGGCGCGCCAGCATCAGGTAAGCCTTGAGCTGCGCATAGGCGGCCGGGGCGCGCTTGGCGCGTTCGGGGCTGTCCGGTGGCAGCTTGACCAGGGCGTTGAGGCGGGCCTTGAGGGTGGCCGCTGCCGGGTCACGCAACAGGCGCTGATTGGCCTCGACGTAACGCGGCCACAGCATAGCCAACAGCGCGTCGTTCTGGTTCAGGCCGAAACGCTGATGCCATGGTGAGCCGTGGCTGGCGCGGTAATCCAGGCGGCCGAGTTCGCGGGTCAGTTCGTTGAGAGCGCTCAGTTGCGCGTCGCCGGGGGTGGCTTGCTGCAGTGCGGTCAGCGAGGTTTGCAAATGGTGAATCTGCACGCGGTTGCTGAGGAACGACAGCAGCAGGCCTGCGCTCCAGACCAGGGCCACGGCCAACACCAAGCCATAAGCGACGCGCGGGGCGCTCCAGCCCAGGCGACGGTTCCGCCGTTTTGGCTCGCCGAGCACGCCTTGCCAGGCAGGGTCCATGGGCCAGAAGTGCTCTTCCTTGTTCTGCGTTGTATTGGACAACGGCAGGCTGAACCACAGGCCGCGCAACGGAACATCCTGCCTGGAACTGCCGAACCACGGCGTCAGTGCCTTACGCCAGCGGGCCACGCCTTCAACTTGCAGGTCCCGCGCCAGGCGCACCAGAAAATCATGCGCCATCGTCAGGTTCATCTGCGCCCAGCCTTCCTGACGCATGGGGCCCAGTAGACTGTGCAGCGACGTTTCCAGGTCTGTGGCGGTAAGACGAGATGACAGTGCGCAGCCAACCGCCTGACTCGGGCGTTTCTCCTGCAACCAGTGACTGGCGCAAACCTGCCAGAGGTGCAGCGGCAGCGACCAGCCCAGCCTACGAGCGAGGTCTTGAAGGTGCCGCGCGCCTTTACCCATATGATAGCCATCGGCACTTTGCTCGGCGTTCAACGCCCAAATCACGCCGTCGAGGGGACGCCAGCGGGTCAGGCGGCGGAACTGAACGATCACCTTGTCGTCCAGCTCTTGCTGCACACTGCCACCCCACAGCAGCACAGTGCCCTCGTCTTCCAGCCAATGGTCGGTGCCCAGGCCGGGGGCAATGGCCTTGATCTGCTGAGGTTCGCCTACGACGAGCAGGAGGCGTACTTTGCGGTGCCACAGCGAGCCATAATTGCGGCGCAAGTACGCATGCAATCTGCAGCTATCCAATTCAGTAGACTTAGGCAGTATCAAACCCGCGTCCGCCCGTGGGAGCACTTTGTCTACCTGTCCCTGATCGCGATGACTTCGCTGTTTCAACTGCATCAACAACCGGGGGGCAAGTTGCGCGATAGCCGCAATAAGAACGATCAACAAGAAAGCGAGCATCCGGTGATGGTTTTCCACCAGCCCCATCCGCTCACCATAGGCCTGTATCATCCAGGCCAGGGCCGCCATCAATACACTGATCCACACCGCCGCACCCGCGCGACGCCATGGGTTGCTCCATGCTTTCATGCCAGCTCTCCCGCGCTAACGGTACTGATCCAATACCGTGACTCTTCTTTGGCGAGCAGCAGCACTGGCTGCTGCTGGTGTTGAACCATTTCCAACCCGAAGGCGGCTGCCAACCAATGCCCAAAAGGTCCCGGCAGTCCGCACAGGTGCTCCTGAACCCACAGCTGCTGCGCACTCAACGAGACAGCCTGAGCACCGATAGTGGCGAAGACATTGCCGGTCAGCGGCTGCCAGTCAGCGCTGTCCGCCAACACCCCCGTAGCCTGAAGCGCCATCGTCTGGGTTTGCAGGAACAGCACCAGCTCGCTGTTCAATGTGGCGACGTCCAAAGGCATCGGGCGCAACAAGCGACCTTGCACAGGAAGGTCCCAAGCAAAGGCCAACTGGTCTGGACATATCAACAAGGCCGCCAGCCCATCGGAGTACGCCTCCCCGCCGTTTACCTGCACGACCAAAATCAAGTCGAGGGCTGCGCGGGCAGACTTCAGCGTGTCGTCGATCCATTGGCACGACAATTCATCGGTCAGGGTGACCGTTGCAGGTTGTGTTAGTTGGGCGGTTTGCCACTGCTGCCAGACGTCGCGCAGTGCAGCGTATTGATCAGGCTCAACATCACTCAACAGCGTGACTCGCAACGCCTGTTCAGCGGGCAAGGCCTGCAAGGCCGGCGCGAGCACTGGCAATAACAACTGCAACCCCGCCTGCGCGCGATCGCCCTGCTCGGGCAGAGCGGCTATGCGCCTGGCGTGCCCTGTACGCAGTGGCATATCTCGCCGACCTTGCAGCCCACTGGCAGATACCTGATCCGGCAGCAGCACACAGCTGGTATGCACGGCCAGATAGCGTTGCGCCCAGTCTTGCCAGGCCAGCTGCGCATTGACCGCTTCCTCCTCGAGAAATTGATGCTGACTGAGCGCCCCACCGTAGAAATAGGCACGGGTACCGAACAGCAACACCCAGACCAGCAGTGGCGAGCCAGTCAATAACCAGACATTGATCGCCTGCAGTTGCGCTAACTGCATTGAGGCGTGCAACAGAAACAACAGCACACCCACCACCACCGCGACGACGGCCGCCAGTACCCAACGACCCAGCATCGGCGGCACCGGAGCTTGCACCACAAAGGGTGCCTTTCTATCCCAGCCCATGGCTCAACCCACCCCACAGTCAGGCGCGCTGGAAATCACCTGGCATCCGCATTCACTGCGACAGCCATCGATCACCATTGCCCGGCCATCTTCCCAGCAGTCGGAACAGCCCTCAACGATGGGATTGGTGCCATGGGCTGGACAACTGACCTCATCCCCCACCAAAGCCACGGGCTTGCCATTAACAAATGTGGTGGACGAAGCGGATATCACTTCTCCATCGTGTGTGGTGCTATCACCCAACAACACAAATCCCTGGTACATATTAATTTCTCCAAAATCAGCCCTGGATTACAAACTGGAACAAGCAACCAAATTACTTGATGAAGCATCTTCTCCTTCAACAGAGTAATTAACGAACACGCTCCCCATGCTCTTTGACGCCCGCCCTTTAAAACTCGAATTTTCGAGGACAACTGTCACCGCCATTGGTGCGCTCCAGGGCGCGCTCGAGTGCAAATGTGTCAAAAACGAAAGAAAATGGTAAGTCGATAATAGCTAGAGGAATAACAAACCCATACGTTTCCTTAATAAAGTTCCAACTAGTCGCAGCTTTGAAATCAAACTGAACTCCCTGATAAGGGCAGTTTGGTCCGTACGCAAGTCCCGCCCCAATAGATCCACACCCTGAAATGGAAAGCACAAACAAACCAGACAGAGTAAAAACAAACATCTTCATTAACTCAACTCCAACATTGATTTTTTACATTCAAGACACTGACCAAACACGGACAACAGCGACACTCGTTATGGGTATCAGTCATTGTTACGGAAACAGTCTCCTATTCGTGACCTGAAGGGCTGTTGGGTTTCGCAAGATATGATCGAAAAGACTCTGCCGATCGAGGAACAGCTGGTTGCGTACCTGAGTAAAAGGGCTGTGCGCGGCAGGAGAAGCGATGCTCACTGTTTGCTCTCCGCTGCCTGGCGGATCACTTGCAACTTACGGAAATTCGGTCCCCAACGGCCATCCGGTTCGACACTGCCATCGGGATAAGTAATGACAGTGTGGTTGCCTTCTTTCTTTACCTTTGGCCGGGCCGAATAAACGACAAAATCAGGATGCAAGACGGGCTCGAAATATACCTGCCGGGCTTGCAGGGCCTGATACATCACATAAATATCGCCCTCGCTTGTTAAGCTGACAGTTTTTTTGTAGGGGCCTATAAATTCTTCATCAACCCAAGGATAATAGTCCTTCTTGATCGTCAAATCTTCCTCTACTTTTATCGGTAATCCAGAACTTCTGGAGGGCCGATTATGGTCAAACATGACCACCACTCCCCCGCCTGCGCCATAAGTAACGTTCTCGCCAAAGCGCGCGGGATTGCGATAGGCGACACCAAACATCACGTTGCTCAGATGCCACTGACAAGCACCGCCGCCATCAATTGGCAACTTGGCCTGGAAGAGATCACTCCCCCCCAGACGCTGCAATTGCACATCAATACCGTGATAACCCTCCAACTCGATGCGCACACCGCTCGCTCCGTGGGTGATGTTCTTGCACACTGCCGAGCGGTACATCACCTCCAGGGTTTCCGTTTCGAGTTCCAGAGGCACTTTCACTGTGATGGTCATCTTTTCGCTATCTAGCGGTGGCGACAAGCTTCGATCCTTGGCGCACCCGCTGAGGCTCACGAACAGGCTGAGTAACGCTACGGGCATTTTCATGATCATGGCCGGTACCTTGAGGTCGTGGGCCGAGTTCAATGCGGGACGCTTGCGCAGCGGCCGTTTGGTACCGCCATAGGTCCGTTGCGTTACCTGCAAGGTTTCGCCGAGACGATTTTGCAAATCGAGCAACGCCTGGTTGCGTGCCAGTTCGAAGGGGTTGATCTGGGCAAGAGAAAAAAGGCTCATTGTTGGTTCTCCGCTGCTTGGCGGATTGCTTGCAGCTTACGGAAATTCGGTCCCCAACGGCCATCCGGTTCGATACTGCCATCGGGATAGGTAATGACAGTGTGGTTGCCTTCTTTCTTTACCTTTGGCCCGGCCGAATACACGACAAAATCAGGATGCAAGATGGGCTCGAAATATACCTGCCGGGCTTGCAGGGCCTGATACATTAAGTAGATATGGCCTTCACCTGCCAAGCTGATCCTTTTTCTATAGCTTCCAAGAAAGGATTCACTCAACCACGGGTAATAGTCCTTCTTGATCGTCAAATCACCTTCGACCTTGATGTCCGCGCCTCCACGTGGCGAGTTGTTGTGATCGAAGATCACCACCACTCCACCGCCTGCTCCATAAGTCACGTTTTCACCAAAGTTGGCAGGGCGACCATAAGCGACACCAAAAGTCACGTTGCTCAATCGCCACTGGCATGCACCGCCACCATCGATTGGCAGTTTGGCCACATAAAGATCGCTTTGTCCCTCACGCACGAGTTGCAGATCGGTACTTTGATAGCCATCGCGTTGATAGGTTTCGCCGAAGGCGGAGCGATCAGTAAAGGTACACAGGGTTGAGCGATACACCACCTGCAAGGTCTCCGCGACCAGTTCCTTTGGCACTTTCACAGTCACGGTAATTGACTCGCCACCCGGCGGAGGTGCCATGTTCTGATCCTTGGCACAACCAATGAGACTGGCGCACAGAGTGAGTATTGCGATGGGCATTTTCTTGATCATTCTCGGATCCTTGCCGGCGCTGGCCGGGCTCAACAGTGGGCTCTTTCGTAGCAGGCGCTCGGGTCGGCCGCGGCGTCGAAGCGTTGCAACGCCTCGGCGCCGCCATCGGCCTGTTGCGTCACCCGCAGGGTTTCACCAAGACGACTCTGCAAATCGAGGAATACTTTGTTGCGTTCCAGCTCGTCTTCGACAAGGCTTGCGTAGTTGTCCTTGGTCTGCTGTTCGAAATTCTGTCGATCCAGTTGCCGCTTCAACAACGGCGAGCGTTCAGGGTTGATTGACTCCAGCAACTGGCCATAGATGTACGGCTGGTAATTGCCCATCATGTGGTTGCCCAAGCCCACAAACCGGCCTGTCTTGGGATTGCTGAAGGGTGGGAAAAACCTCGCCCGACTCTCGGCGGTCAAGGAGGTGGTGAGGCGCTGCTGTGCCTGCTCGGCCTGCTGGTCGTCGTCAGGGCTCAGACTCGGGACCAGGTAAAATTTGACTTTCTCCGATAGGCGATAAGCGATGATTGTGTGGTAAGGCGCGCCTAGCCCGTCCTTGTTGCGGTAGGCGGGGTATGACGAGCCTCGCTGGCGGGTGTGCTGTTCGGCCCTGAAGAACATGGCGATTTCGCCGTGGTGGCAGAAGGGGTCGCCATGGCGGAACAACTGATTGGCGGTCAACTGCAGCATCGACCAGCCAACCCCTAGAGTAGTGCCCAGGGGGCCATAGAGGTCGTAAAGGTAGTTATCCAACGCCGCTTCAGGTGGCACGCTGGGGATTGGATCGATGTCGTTGACGTGACGGAAATGCACGATCTCGTCGAGGCATTTAACGGCCTTAAGAGTGAAGGTGCGTGGCATGCCGTAGGTGTATAGCAGCGGGTTCTGTGCTTTCAGTGAAGCTGCATGAACTAACCCAAGGGCGCCCCCTAGGCTGTGACCACAAATGAACACCTTTCGATCAGCGGCTTTTTCAGGAATTATCTCGCCAAGCTCCTTGGCATAAATCCTACAGGCCAAATCGAACGACTCGCGAAACCCCAAATGCACGCGGCCCTCCGGGGTCAGATCGTCACAGGGCACCTTGGGTTCGCACAAGGCCTGCACTTGCGGTTTTACCGGGCGGAAAGTCGCATCTGTAACGAGATCTGCTTTCTTGTTTAATTCCGTGCCTCGCCAAGCTACGAGTACCTGGATGGCACTGATGGCATAAAAAAGTTGAGTGTCGCCCTCTGGAGGTCGTGCTTGTGTTGTGTCTAATGGTTTGGCGATGGTGTAGCGACCATCGAAGGGAACATCGGTAACTACGCACGGCAATTTCTGCCTGCTGTCGAAAACTATCGGTGTACGAGATAAGTCCAGGCATTGCTGCTCGAAGAACTCCTTGACGGAACCCAACGCATTCTCGGGTTCCGTGCTGTACGCCAGAATACTCATCAGAGCCAGGTTATAAGCATTGACCAGGCTGTACTCCGAATGGTGATGCAACGTCAGCGACCAGGCGCGCAACGGGCAGACTTCCAGCACATGCCGGCGATCGAGTTGATCGTCGCCAATGGTGAACCCGCCAAACTTCGGGTCTGGAAAATGGTAGGCCGGGGGTTGCCTGGCGTCCGCCAAGGGCGGGTCGAATGTCGGCAGCCGATCGCACAATTGGCCGATACGCAGGTAGTGATAGCCATGCCCGGCTGCGACCGCCTGCTGTTCGATGGGCGAGAAGCCCGAACGCTGCGGACCATACAGCGGCGTGCGATCAGCGAAGCCGGGGCGTGCAGGTTCGGCTCGCTGGGCACGCAGGCGGCGATTTTGCAGTATCTCCGCCAAGAGCTCGGCGTCTATCAGCAAGGTGATGGCCAACGGGTGCAGGCCGTCCAGGCGGATCACTCCCTCGGCATCGGTGCGGCCTCTGTACTCCGGGATGAAGTCGCTGCGGGTCGCCTCGTTGCACGCGCGATAGGGCAGGTTTGCCAGGGGTTCGCCCTGTTCATCGAGCAACTGGAACTCGATCCATTGCATTTTCTGTTTGCCGCAGACCACAGTCTTGCAGGAGCCCAGTGTGTCCGTACGGTGCAACCTATTGTTCATGTTAGTCCTTTAATGCTGTTAGTTATTTTTTCTGAAACCGCCGCAAGTCGCCAGCAATTGATCTGCACAAAACAACTAAACACACCATTTCCCCCTGAATAAAATGGAAAACAATTTAATAGCCTCAGAAAACAACAGCAGGGTAATCAACCATATAACTGACGTTGCGCCTGCCGCTTTCGAAAGCCATAAAAAAATCGATAGCGAAGGCACAACAAGCAATAACCGAAGTGGTAATTGAACGTAAATTAGATACGGAATCGTTCGCGAACCGACGAAAAACAAAACCATTGAAACAACTATCGACACGTTCAGAAGAACTGACAACAATAAGAGCACATCCGAACTCACCCCATGCTCTGACCTTAACTGAACATAGGATTGAATATCGCTATAAAACGGCACCTTGCCCTGGGAAAAATTGAGGTAGCCGAATTGGATAATATAAAAGAAATCCATCGCACCCCAGAACCAGTAAAGCCACTTTACGTTCATTTTCATTTTCCTTCACCTGACACCAGACAAAGTGAAGGCCTGACTTCCTTTCCGGCTTGATCATATATGTATTGCAGATACAAAGGCCCGTCGTTACTTTTCTTGGCCACACAAAAAACCGCATCGAAGAATAAGATGCTTTGTCGTGTTGGATTCGTAACGGCTATATTGATTCTCGTGTAATAAACACCCCCAGCACTCAAGGGCTTTGCATCTACTACAGGTCGATACCCGGAAGGATTTTCCCCATAAAAAATGCAGCCACCTGATTCGAGCAGCATGGTCTCCCCAGTATTTTCAAGTTCCAACTTCCACATGGTTAACCCTCTACCGACCAAGGGTTTACTTTCAGATACCGATATAGAATTTACCCCCACAGCTTCTGATATTTCTTGCGGAACACAAATTAATAATCGCCCATATTCAGAAGCAATAACAGCGTTCCCAGGCAGCCCCCATGGAGTGGACTGAGCCAAACTGGAAAAAAAGATTAACCCAAGACTAAAACGCACTGTATTTTTCATGGCAACTTTCCAATACAGCGATTTCAAGCTTTAGCTGTGAAGTATTAGACTTGATCATGCTTTTCCCCGACCACAGGCTGGAGTTATTTCTGTGCCATCAGGAAGGCGCTCGTACTGAAGATATTCAAAAATGCCACTCACGGCTTTCTTCACGCAAAAAGCAGCCCGATAAGTGTCAGTAGTCCTGTATGCATCACTCAGCCCAAAGATGTAGGTTTTATTTTCCTCAAACTTAAGTGAAGGTATTTTTATTTTCCCATCGTATAACTCATAACCATTTGGAACGATACCAAATTCAATGCACTCCCCAGGCTGCAACACCAGAGGCTTGGCATCCGATTTCAACGCAACACTCCAGCCAGGGGCATTTCGCACATAACTTTCGGACACTGATATCCAGCCAACTGCAAAACTTTTGCCTGCATCATTCGGCAAACAAATAGCCGGCTTATTATTGATAGCAACAATCTTGCCCTCACCAAGCAAGCCAAAAGACGTAGCGTTCGCCTCATCCACAAAGCAAAGTAGCGCAACCAGCAACAATGAAATCGATTTCATGGGCACTTTTATCCTGGAAGGTTTTTCTTGCTGAAGGGATCTTTCAGGAAGCTTTCAAGCGTAGCAGAAAGAAGTTCTGGACTTTTCCCTTCATTCTTCCAATCCCACACTCCGAGAGGATTTCCAATTACACAAATTATATAATAGTCCGAAATTATCTCCCCCTGTTGCTCCATGTTGTAATTTGAAAACTTACCATCATTAAACAATGTGTATTCATACGCCTCAGCACCTCGACTACTAACCGCCAGACCCTGTTTCTTTACCGGATAACCCAGTTGGTGCTGCCATACATGAGTCATCTCATGCATGAATAACGCCTTATGTCGATCATCAGCGGTATTGGAAAAATCATCTCTGTAGTAATTAGTGCTTGCCGGGTAATACATCTCCCCATTCGGCGTCACCGCCGTATTCTGGAATCCGGCAAACAACCACCATCCGCCGTGATGCACTTTGACCTTGCTGTAATTGACTGCATCTTTAAAGACGGTTTGCGCCATGGCGATTTCGCCGGACGTCAGGGAACGCTTCTTGCCTTTGGGCAGGCGAACATCTTTAGTCGAGTGGCCAACATCCGTATCGTTAGTCGAAACATCATTGGAGGTCAGGTCAACCTGCATCGGCGCTTGGGCGTTTTGCGCCGCACAACAAAGCGGTTGCGCACCCTCCGGTGGAAACAGCAGCAATTGGGTGATCTGCGTCGGCTTCTGGGTCACCAACCGCTGCGTGTAACCCTGCTCATCAGTCACGCCATCGAGGATTCGGCCGTCAGCCAGTGTGGCCGAGTACTTGATGTTGCTTGCCAATTCGCCATCCGGGCCAAGCAGTCGAAGTTGTTCGTCATAAGAGGTGGTGTTCGGAAACTCAATCTTCAGCCCACCCGGCAACAAGGTATGAGCGCTCATGGTTCGCCCTTCCTTGTCGGTTACGCCGTTAAACACCTCGCCCTGTTCAGTGGTGATCCGGTAGCGGGTAAACGCCAGCGGTGCCTGGGCCTCATCTTTCAGGACGTATTTCGCGGAGTAACCTCCGGGTAACGGTGTTGCCGGCGTATCCAGCCTGGCGCTGCCAAACTTTTGAACATGCTTGGCCCGTTGATAGATATTGCCGGGGGCGCCCTGATCGAGGTCGCCGTCTTTCAAGCGGACAAAGACCCCTCCGCATTCCAATATCAGCTCTTTCTCAGCGCGGATGTGCACCCGGCCATCCACGCTCTCAATCTTGATGTCGCCCTTCGCCAGGGCGTGCAGAAGGCCCTCCAAAGCATGCAAATCGATGTTGCCCTTGGCCGTCTTGAGCTGCATGTCCGCGCTGTGAGCGAGCAGGCTGATGCCGTCCTCGGCGGTGGCGGTGATGTTCTGCCCGGCGCTGAGGTCGACGTTGTGCGCGGCAACGGCGCTCACGCTTTCGCTTCCCGAGGACAGGCACACCGCCTCCGGGCTGACCATGCCTATACCTGCCGGGGCGTGCAGCAACAGACCCGGTTGCTTCAAGCCATCGAGGACTTGTCTGAGCCGTTCCTGGCTGGCGGTGTCGCCGGGGGTTGCTTTGGCCGCGCGAGCCGCATCGGCCAGGGAGCGCGCCAGCGACAAGGCACTTTCCAATTGGGCGACGGCAGCATCCATGTCGAGTTGCACACCCTGAGCTTTCTCCTGTTTGTCCGCGCTGATGAAAAGACCCTTTCCGCCACGAATGGCGCCCCAGTCATCGGTGCGCAGCTCAAACCCTTCCCCCCGTTTTTTGCGTTCGGCATCCACCAGATGCCCCAGATTCAACTGGCTCTTGCCGCCATACTCGGTACTGAGCTTGATGTGCTCCTGCCCCCGCGTGTCGTCCATACGCAACTTGTTGTTGGCCGGCGTACGCAGCACGTTGCGGTGGTCATTGCGCTGGGTCACCAGGTCGGGGTGCTGGTCGTCGTGCAGGGCGTGGGCGATGTAGGGGCGGTCCGGGTCGCCCTGTTCGAAGGCGATCGCCACTTCGGTGCCGGCGATCAGCGGCAGGTGCAGGCCGTAGGTGTCGCCGGCGTAGGCGCGGGCCTGGCGCAGCCATTTGCTTTCGCGGCCGGTGGGCCAGGTGTCGCGGTCGAAGAGAAACTTGACCCGGTAGCGCCCTTGCATGTCGATTTCGGTGTACAGGGGGTTGCTCTGGGGGTGGGTGATGCGCGCCGGCAGGGTGCCGGCGATTTGTGGTTTGGGCGGGACCTCTGGGCGGAAGCACAAGCGCAAGGCGTAGGGCATGGCTTCGAAATCGCAGGTCAGGCTGCGGTCGCGGGCGGCCCGCGTGGTGATCTTCGTGATCACCACGCGGGAGGTGAAGGCCTTGGGGGCGCCGCCGCTGATGCTCAGGACCTGACCCGGGGCCAGGGTGGCGCTGCTGCTGGTGCCGCTGAGGTGGGTCTGGTTGTTGAGGTAGCGTTCGTGGCGCAGACGCGCATAGAAAAAGCCGCTTTCGCTTTGCAGGTCTTCGTCGCGCAGGTGGGACTTGCCGAGCACGCGGTAGGGTTCGGCGTAGTGGTAGGCCTCGCCGTAGGTGTTGTCGGCGACGCCGCGGGTCGTGGCCACGCCGTGGGTGGTGGGCTCGCCGAGGGTCTGGTCGACCTCGCCGTCGAGGTAGGCGCGGCTGTCGTCGGGGTGATAGGCGCGTACGCTGACCTGCTGTTCCACCACCCGGTGCCGGGTTTTCAGGGCCCAGACGCTGTCCTGCTCGCTGTTGCTGAAGCCCGACGGCGAGCGCAGCGGCAGTTCGACGTCGAACTGGTAGCAGCGCTGGTCGTCGCAGAACTCGACGACGTCGAAGGCGAGCTCTTCGTGCTGGATGCAGCGGTACCAGATGCCGACGTCGGCCAGGATCCGGCTGATGAAAGCCAGGTCGCTTTCCTGGTACTGCATCACCTGCTCGCGCTGCGGGTACTCGCGCTTGAGGTTGAAGCGAAAGTGCCCGGTGTCGAGACCGTGGCGGTCGCGCAGAATGCTTTTGACGATGTCTGGCACGGACTGGTGCTGATAGATCCGCGTTTGCTGGCCGCGATCGAGCAGGGCCAGGCGCGGTTGCAGGGTGACTTCGTAGCGGGCTTCGTCGATTGAGCCGGACAGGCGCTGGCAGGCGGTGATGCGGCCATAGACGGTGCGCAGGGGCTTGGGCGGCCTGGGCACTTCCCAGTCGAACACGGGCACGTTGGACGGTGCGTCGTACAGGCTGAACTCGGCGTACTGGCCGATGAATTTTTCCGCGCCGATGTCGAGGTCGCTGGCGGTGAATTCGATGCGGTAGCGGTAGGGTTGGCTAAGGTACTCATGGCCCTCGAAGGTGAGGACGTCGAGGTGGGTGTCGAGGCCATCGATCTGTAGTTTGTGGCGGCTGTGGTCGAAGAAGGTGCGCGGTGTGTTGGACAAAATCAGGCCTCCCTTGGCTTTTGAAGCGGACGGGGAGGCTTCGTTGCCACCCTCGCTCGAGCGCTGGGAAGCTTTCAAGAAGCTGACAATGGTTGATATAGGACGCTTCTAATAAGCGTGTAGGGTATTTCCGAATAATGCAGCAGGCCACAACGCCCTAAGACTCTACCTACAACAGCAAAAGAATCCTCGGCATCTCGACAACGGCCATGAATGAGTCTTCCTGATCAGAACTCCACCTGACGACCGGCAGCAAAAACCATTTGCCACAAAATATTACATACATCATATTACAGCTATCATAATTAACCGCCGCCCTGACAGGTATCCCTCCATGACCAGCATGTCCACCGTAGAACCCGATCTGGACTCCCCGGTGAAACCGGCAAAACCTCCCCTGCTCAAACGCCTGCTGTTGCCAACAGTGGGCATCGCAGCACTGGTGCTGGCTGGTATGTATGGCGCGCATTGGTGGACTGCCGGACGTTTCATCGAGGAAACCGACGACGCCTACATCGGCGGCGACGTAACGGTGATCGGGCCGAAAGTGGCGGGTTACATCGACGAAGTGCTGGTGACCGACAACCAGAAGGTCAAGGCTGGCGACGTGCTGATCCGTCTCGATTCGCGCGACTACCGCGCCAACCTGGCCAAGGCCGAAGGCGCGGTGGCCGCCGAAGAAGCCCTGCTGGCCAACCTCGACGCCACCGAACAACTGCAACAGGCCGTCATCGGCCAGGCCCGCGCCGGCATCGACGCCGCCGGTGCCGAAACCGCCCGCTCCCGGGACGACGATAGCCGCTACAAAAAACTGGTCACCACAAACGCCGTCTCGGTGGAAAGCGCCCAGCGCGCCAACGCCACGTTCAAGACGGCCCAGGCCCAAAGCAACCGCGCCCAGGCTGAATTGCTGGCCGCGCAGCGCCAGTTGAATGTGATCGACACCCAGAAACAACAAGCCCGGGCCGCCTTGATCCAGGCCAGGGCCGAGCGCGACCTGGCGCAATTGAATGTCGGCTACACCGAACTGAAGGCACCGGTCGACGGTGTGATCGGCAATCGCCGGGCACGGGTCGGCGCCTATGCCCAGGCCGGCTCGCAATTGCTCTCGGTGGTGCCGACCAGCGGTCTGTGGGTCGATGCCAACTTCAAGGAAGACCAACTGGCACACATGGTGCCGGGGCAACGGGTGGTGATCCGTGCCGACGTGCTGTCGGGGCAGGAATTCCACGGTCACCTGGACAGCCTCGCCCCCGCCAGCGGTTCGCAATTCAGTGTGTTGCCACCGGAAAACGCCACCGGCAACTTCACCAAGATCGTGCAACGGGTGCCGGTACGGATTCACCTCGACCCGGCCGACAGTGTGCTCGGCCACCTGCGTCCGGGGTTGTCGGTGACCGCAGAAGTGGACACCCGCAAGGAGCCTGAAGCGCCAGCCGTGGCCAGCGCGCCATGAGCAGCGCCCTCGCCGCCCCGGCACAACCGTTCAATGCCGCGAACATGGCGACGGCGACCAAGGTCTTCGCTTTTGCCAGCATGTGCATCGGCATGTTCATTGCGCTGCTGGACATCCAGATTGTCTCGGCTTCGTTGCGTGACATCGGCGGCGGGCTCTCCGCCGGCACCGACGAAACCGCGTGGGTGCAAACCAGTTATCTGATCGCCGAAATCATCGTGATCCCGCTGTCGGGCTGGCTGTCACGGGTATTTTCGACGCGCTGGCTGTTCTGCGCATCGGCGGTGGGTTTCACCCTGACCAGCCTGCTGTGCGGCCTGGCCTGGAACATCCAGAGCATGATCGCCTTCCGCGCCCTGCAAGGGTTTCTGGGCGGCTCGATGATTCCACTGGTGTTCACCACGGCCTTCGTGTTCTTCACCGGCAAACAACGGGTCATCGCCGCCGCGACCATCGGCGCGGTGGCCTCATTGGCACCGACCCTGGGACCGGTGATCGGTGGCTGGATCACCGACATATCGTCCTGGCACTGGCTGTTCTACATCAACCTGGTCCCCGGCATCTTTGTCGCCGTGGCCGTGCCGATGCTGGTGAAAATCGACCAGCCGGAACTGTCGCTGCTCAAAGGCGCGGATTACTTGAGCATGGTGTTTCTGGCGCTGTTCCTCGGCTGCCTGGAATACACCCTCGAAGAAGGCCCGCGCTGGAACTGGTTCAGCGACCGCACGATCCTGACCACCGCGTGGATCAGCGGCCTGGCCGGGCTGGCGTTTATCGGCCGGACCCTGCATGTGGCCAACCCGATTGTCGATCTGCGCGCCTTGAAGGACCGCAATTTTGCCCTCGGCTGTTTCTTCTCGTTCGTCACCGGCATCGGCCTGTTCGCCACCATTTACCTGACGCCGCTGTTCCTCGGCCGGGTGCGCGGCTACGGAGCGCTGGACATTGGTCTGGCGGTTTTTTCCACCGGGGTGTTCCAGATCATGGCGATTCCGCTGTATGCCTTTCTGGCCAACCGCGTCGATCTGCGCTGGATCATGATGACCGGCCTTGGGCTGTTCGCCTTGTCGATGTGGGATTTCAGCCCGATCACCCATGACTGGGGGGCCAAAGAGTTGATGCTGCCGCAAGCCCTGCGCGGGATTGCCCAGCAATTGGCGGTGCCGCCGACGGTGACCTTGACCCTCGGCGGCCTGGCGCCGGCACGGCTCAAGCATGCGTCGGGGTTGTTCAACCTGATGCGCAACCTGGGTGGGGCCATCGGCATCGCCGCGTGCGCGACCATCCTCAACGACCGCACCAACCTGCATTTCACCCGGCTGGCGGAGAACCTCAACAGCACCAACGAGGCGCTCAACCAATGGCTGTCCCAGGTCAGCAACAACTTCGCCGCCCTCGGCCAGAGCGGTGACGCCGGGGTCACCGCCAGCCTGCATCAGCTATGGTTGCTGACCTACCGCGAAGCCCAGACGCAAACCTATGGCGACGCGTTCCTGATGATCATGGTCTGCTTCATTATCGCCACGGCGATGGTGCCCCTGATGCGCAAGGTGCAACCACCGGCCGCGCCGAGCGCCGATGCTCATTGATGCTTGTGCGGGTCAGGCCTGGGGCATTTTGCGAAAGCCGATGGCCAGGCGGTTCCAGGCGTTGATGGTGGTGATGGCGACGGTCAGGTCGACCAATTCCTTGGCATCGAACTGGGCAGTAGCCAGCTCATAGTCTTCGTCCGGGGCATGAGTCTGGCTGATCAGGGTCAGGGATTCGGTCCAGGCCAGGGCGGCGCGTTCACGCTCGGTGAAGAACGGCGTTTCGCGCCAGGCCGACAGTGTCGCCAGGCGACGCTCGGACTCACCACCCTTGCGTGCATCGGCGCTGTGCATGTCCAGGCAGAAGGCGCAGCCGTTGATTTGCGAGGTGCGCAGCTTGACCAGTTCGATCAGGTTTTTTTCCAGCGGCAGCTTCGACACCGCTGTTTCCAGGGCGATCATCGCTTTGAGGGCATCAGGGGAAGCGGTGTAGAAATCGATACGGGGTTTCATGGTGTGCTCCAGGGCAAGTGGGTGTGTCACTACGTTAGTCCCACGACCGGTCTGCACAAATAGCCAATCTTTCAGAAGTCGAGGAGGCCATTGGCGTGGGTGTGATGGGTTTCACTCTTCACTTTTGGTGAGTTCACTGCCGTCATCGCGAGCAAGCTCGCTCCCACATTTGACCGCATTTCCCTGTGGGAGCGAGCCTGCTCGCGAACCGCGCAGCGGCCATTCACACCCGATTGCGCAACCACTGCAAAAAGCCCTTTTTCGCCACCGCCACCGGCAGGTCCTGAGTCAGGGTTTTCGCCTTGTGCAGCCGGTAATCGAGCAAGGTTTTCATTGCATCGCTGATGTCGTGACGGGCATCCAGGCATGGCTTGAGGTAGGACTTTTCGATGCGGTACAGGCCACAGAAAGTCTTGGCGGTAAACTGCGCAGGCACCGAGCTGTCGTCCAGGATCCCGGCTTCGCCTATCACTTCCCCCGGTCCCATTCTCCCGGATTCGAAAGGTTCGCCGTGCCGGGTCAGCGTCACCGTGACCACCCCGGACTCGATGATAAACAGGTGATCACTGACCTCCCCCGCCTCCAGGATCGTTTCCCCGGCGCGGAACGATTGCAAGGTCATGTTCTGGCTGAAGGTGTCTTTCTCTTCCTGGCGCAGGGTGGAGAAAATCGGCGAACTGTCGAGCAACGCCCGGGCCCGCGACAGGTTGCCTGGCGGATTGGGCTCCACGCTCGACAGCAGGTTCACGCCGGACGCCTGCAAGTGCCGGTAGGCCAGGTCGAACAGTTGATTGCGCACCGAACGCTTCTGGTCCATCTGCGCGACAAATCCGCTGATTTCATAGACCACGCCAGTGTTGCTGGCACTTTTCATGCCGACATTTGGCGATGGTGTGTCCAGCAGAAAGCGGCAACCTTGCATGGCCCGCTCCAGGGCTTCGATCACCGTGTTCGGCCGCGCGTGGGGGCTCACTTCCAACGAAACGGAGATGCCGAACATATCGCTCGGCCGACTGAAATTGATGATCTTGGCCTTGGCGGCCAGGGAGTTGGGAATCACCGCCATGCAACCCTGGGAGGTCTGCAGGCGCGTGGCGCGCCAGTCGATGTCGGTCACCTTGCCCTCCATGCCATCGATGGAGATGTAGTCATCCAGCTGATAGGGCTTGGTGGTGTTCAGGACGATTCCGGAAAACACGTCGCTGAGGGTACTTTGCAAGGCCAGGCCGACAATGATCGCCAACGCGCCGGACGTCGCCAGCACGCCCTTGACCGGCAGATCGAGCACATAGGCCAGGGCGGCAATGACCGCGATCAGGAAAATCACTGCACCGAGCAAATCCTGAAGCAATCGCCCGGTATGCCCGACCCGTTGCATCATCACCGCGCCGATCAGCACGGTCAGGGTCCGCGCACCGAACAACCACCAGCCGATCTGCAAGCCGGTGGCCGCCAGATGCAAGGGTACGTTGTCAGGCCAGGGCGGCGGCTCCATCGGGTTCAGGCCTTCGTTGAACAACAGGAGGCTGAACAACGAAAAAATCACCACCCGCACCAACAGCCGCCAGGCGCTGCCAAAGGCACTGAGCAAGTACCACAACCCAAGATCGATCAGGATCAGCGCCATCGCGCAAATCAGCGGGTGTTCAGTGAGCAATGACAGCATCTAGCAACTCCAGCCAGGGCCAATTACGCGAAGATCGCATGGATTGGCCATAGTGTAGGAGCAATTGATTTGGCGGGATGAACACGTCTTGCTGGACACCCAAAAAACCTGTGGGAGCGAGCTTGCTCGCGATGGCGGCAAAACAGTCACTGATGTTCTGACTGTCAGGCCGCTATCGCGAGCAAGCTCGCTCCCACAGGGGGGATGCGTGATGCCGAAGTTACTTGCTATTGGCCAGCGTGCTGTAGCTGGTCATCAGGTTGCGGTAATCCGGAATATGGTTGGAGAACAATGTGCCCAACCCTTCGATATCGTTGCGCCAGTCGCGGTGCAGTTCACAGGCCAGGCCGAACCAGGTCATCAGTTGCGCGCCCTGAGCGGTCATACGGTTCCACGCCGATTCGCGGGTCAGTTCGTTGAAAGTGCCGGACGCGTCGGTGACCACGAACACCTCAAAGCCCTCGGCCAGGGCCGAAAGCGCCGGGAACGCCACGCACACTTCCGTTACCACACCGGCGATGATCAGTTGTTTCTTGCCGGTGGCCTTGATCGCCTTGACGAAATCTTCATTGTCCCAGGCGTTGATCTGACCCGGGCGAGCGATGTACGGCGCGTCCGGAAAAAGTGCCTTGAGCTCGGGCACCAGCGGTCCGTTGGGACCGGTTTCGAAACTGGTGGTGAGGATGGTCGGTAGCTTGAAGTACTTGGCCAGGTCGGCCAGGGCCAGCACGTTGTTCTTGAATCGATCCGGGTCGATGTCGCGCACCAGTGACAGCAGGCCCGCCTGATGATCAACCATCAGAACCGCGGCATTGTCCTTGTCCAGACGCTTATAGGAAGTAGTCATTGCAGTAGTCCTCGCGTGTTATCGATGCCGAATGGAAATCGGCGTGGGGTCACCGGTCAGCGCTGGGAGTCCAGCGCCTCGTGTTCGTTCGCCACTTGCTGAGCCTTGAGGTAACTCTCGATCAGCAATTGATAATGCGGCATGGCCTGGGCGTAGACAGCGGCCCACTGCTCGGCATCCGGACGGTTCCACGAGCCTTGCAGCTCAGAGAGCGTCGCCATGATGTCGATCGGCACCACCCCGGTCTGGGCCAAACGGGCAACAGTCAGATCAGTGGCCAGTTTCGAGTGGTTGCCGGAGGCGTCGACCACCGCAAACACCTTGTAGCCTTCATGCACGGCGGCGATGGACGGGAACGCCAGGCACACGCTGGTCAAGGTGCCGGCGATCACCAGGGTTTTCTTGCCGGTGGCTTTGACCGCCGCGTGAAACTCCGGGTTGTCCCAGGCGTTGATTTCACCTTTGCGCGCCACGTACTGCGCATGGGGTGCGGCCTCGTGGATTTCCGGGATCAACGGCCCGTTCGGCCCCTGGGGAACGGAAGCGGTGGTGATCACCGGCATCTTCAGCAGGGTCGCGGCCTTGGCCAGGGCAATGGCATTGGCGCGCAATTGGGGCACGTCCATGTCCTTGACGATCTGGAACAGTCCGCTCTGGTGATCGATCAACAGCATCGCGCTGTCATTGGGGTCGATGGTCGGTTTCTGGCCGTTGAAGTTGGCCGCGTAGACAGTGTTCATGTGCGTTTCCTCTTTCTTTTGGGCAACAGCCATCCCTGGCCTGAAAACCGGCCTACTCATCCTGTGTAGAGTCGGGTGTAAAAGCGCTGCGAATTAACCGTGCATCCGGCCGAAGCGACCGGACTGGAAGTCGGCGAAGGCCTGGTGGATTTCTTGCTCGGTGTTCATCACGAACGGGCCGTGACCGACGATCGGCTCGTCGATCGGTTCGCCGCTGAGCAACAGCACCACCGCGTCTTCGCTGGCTTCGAGGGTCACCTGATCGCCCTTGCGGTCGAACAGGGCCAGTTGCCCCTGGCGCACCGATTCCAGGCCGTTGACCTGAACCGTGCCGCGCAGTACCACCAGTGCGGTGTTGCGCCCTTCATGCAGATCAAGGGTGAGCAACTTGCCGGCATTCAAACGAATGTCCCACACGTCGACCGGGGTAAAGGTGCGCGCCGCGCCCTTGTGACCGTCGAACTCACCGGCGATCAGGCGCAGGCTGCCGGCGTTGTCCTGCAAGGCGATGCTCGGGATGTCACGGTCGAGAATCGTCTGGTAGCCGGGCTCGGCCATTTTGTCCCTGGCCGGCAGGTTGACCCACAGTTGCACCATCTCCAGGGTGCCACCGCTCTTGGCGAAACCTTCGGAGTGAAACTCTTCATGCAGGATCCCCGAGGCCGCGGTCATCCATTGCACATCGCCGGGGCCGATCTTGCCGCCGCTGCCGGTGGAGTCCCGGTGCTCCAGTTCGCCCTTGTAAACGATAGTCACGGTTTCGAAGCCACGGTGAGGATGCTGACCAACGCCACGTCGCTCGCCGGTCGGGGTGAATTCAGCGGGGCCGGCGTGATCCAGCAACAGGAACGGGCTGATGTGTTTGCCCAGGTTGTCGTAGGAAAACAGCGTGCGAACCGGAAAACCGTCGCCAACCCAATGGGTCCGTGGACTGGTGTAGATACCGATGATGTTTTTCATGGTGTCTCCTGATGAGGTGAGTGAAGCCATGGACAAAGCTTAAAACCGTGACCATTGGTGCGCTAGACTGCAAAAATCAGCTTTAGCGTTCTATTTGGAGAACGATGGTGGAAGACCTCAACACCCTCTACTACTTCACCCAGGTGGTGGAGCATCACGGTTTCGCCGCGGCCGGCCGGGCACTGGACATGCCCAAGTCCAAGCTCAGCCGACGCATTGCCGAGCTTGAAGAACGCCTCGGCGTGCGCCTGCTGCACCGCACCAGCCGGCATTGTTCATTGACGGAAATCGGCCAGGCCTATTACCAGCGCTGCCTGGCCATGCGGGTGGAGGCAGAAAGCGCCGCCGAACTGATCGAGCGCAACCGCTCCGAGCCCCAAGGCCTGGTGCGTGTCAGTTGCCCGACGGCGCTGCTCAATTCCTGGGTCGGGCCGATGCTGACCCGCTACATGCTCAAGTACCCATTGGTGGAGTTGTTCATCGAGAGCACCAACCGCCGGGTCGACCTGATTCACGAAGGCTTCGACATTGCCCTGCGGGTACGTTTTCCGCCGCTGGAAAACACCGACATGGTGATGAAGGTACTGGGCAACAGCACCCAGAGCGTGGTCGGCAGCCCGAGCTTTTTACCGCACCTGTCGACACCGGCCTCCCCGGCCGACCTCAGCGGCTTGCCGAGCCTGCACTGGGGCGCGGCGCAGCGCGAGTATCAATGGGAACTGTTCGGGGCCGACGGCAGCACCGCGATGATCCGGCATGCACCGCGCATGGTCACCGATGACCTGTTGGCCTTGCGCCATGCGGCACTCGCCGGGATCGGCATCGTGCACCTGCCCAGTGTGGTGGTGCGCGATGAAATCGCTGCCGGGCAACTGGTGGAACTGGTGCCGGGTTGGACACCGAAGAGCGGAGTCATCCATGCGATCTTCCCCTCACGCCGGGGCTTGCTGCCTTCGGTGCGCACGTTGATCGATTTTCTCGGGGAAGAATTCAGTCGCAGTGATATTGCCTGAAGGCAGACCATCGCGAGCAGGCTCGCTCCTACATTGGATCTATATGCGCCACAAATCCCCTGTGGGAGCGAGCTTGCTCGCGATGAGGCCGGTACAAACACCATCAACACATCTTCCTGCCCCGATTCATGACTTGCGGTAAACATTGCTTTGCCGATCCAGCGGTTTTTCTCACGGATGCAGGCACGGATACTGCCGTCCATTCCCACTGCAACCTCTGGAGTCATTGATGTCTATTCCCGCCTTCGGCCTGGGTACCTTTCGTTTGCAAGGCCAGGTGGTCATCGATTCGGTGAGCACCGCCCTGGCGCTCGGCTACCGGGTGATCGATACCGCACAAATCTACGAGAACGAAGCCGATGTCGGCGAGGCTATCGCCGCCAGCGGCATCGCCCGGGAAGCGTTGTTCATCACCAGCAAAATCTGGGTCGCCAACCTGGCCGGTGATCGCCTGATCGACAGCCTGAAAGAAAGCCTGCGCAAACTGCAGACCGACTGCCTGGACCTGACCCTGATCCACTGGCCGTCGCCGGACGATCAAGTGCCGGTCGAAGAGTTCATGGGCGCCCTGCTCGAAGCCAAACGCCTGGGCCTGACCCGGCAGATCGGCGTGTCCAACTTCACCATCGACCTGATGAAACAGGCGATCGCGGCCATCGGTGCCGAGCACATCGCCACCCACCAGATCGAACTGCACCCGTACCTGCAAAACCGCAACGTCGTCGCCTTCGCAAAAAGCCAGGGCATCGGCATCACCTCGTACATGACCCTGGCCTACGGCGAAGTCCTCAAGGACCCGCTCATCCAGCAGATCGCCGAACGCCTGCACGCGACTCCGGCGCAGGTCACCCTGGCCTGGGCCATGCAATCGGGTTACGCGGTGATCCCGTCTTCCACGCGTCGGGCCAACCTCGAAAGCAACTTGAAGGCTCGCGAGCTGACCTTGAGTGAGGCCGACATGGCCTTGATCGCAACACTGGATCGCGGCCACCGGTTGACCAGTCCCAAAGGCATCGCACCGAACTGGGATTGAGCCTCAATCCTGCCCCAGACGCTGGTCCAGACGGGCCATGGCTTGCTGCAACTGGTCGACGGCGTCGTCGATCAGTGCCGCGCGGCCGTCATTGCACGCCCGCTCCAGTTGTTCGCAACACTCGACCAGGGCAAGTGCTCGCACCATCAGCGCCCCGCCCTTGATCCGGTGTACCAGCTCCTGCAAGCCCGGGCGATTGCCGCCGGCGTGCAAGGCCAGCAAATGCACGCGGTCCTCGCGGTTGGTCAGCGCCAGGTCGTGCAACAGTTGATCGATCAGCTCACGGTCCGCATCCGCATAGCGTTCCAGCCCACTCAAATCGAACTCGGCGACGCCATGGTCGTCGATAGCCGTTGAGGGTGCGCTGGAAAACCGCTGGGCCAGCCACGCCTGCAAATCCACCAGGCGAATGGGCTTGAACAGGCAATCGTCCATGCCCGCCGCCTGGCACCGGGCCTTCTCCTCAGCCTGCGCATTGGCGGTAAAGCCCAGAATCAGCGTCGACGACAACCCCTGCACCCGCTCTTGCTCGCGTATCGCACCCGCCAATTCGTAACCACTGAGCTGCGGCATGTTGCAGTCGGTGATGACCAGATCGAACCCTTGCCCGCGCCACTGTTCAAGCCCCTGCACCCCGTCTTCAGCCAGCACCACGCGATGGCCCAGGTAGCTCAGCTGCCGCGAAAGCAACAGGCGATTGGCCGGATAATCGTCGACCACCAGAATCGACAACGCCCGGGTCGTGAGTTGCGCCGGCTCCAGGGGCTTGCCCCCCGCGGGTAACGCTTGCAGGGCAGGCAGCACCAGGCTGATGTCCACCCGCGTCCCGCGCCCGAGCTCACTGTCGAGTTGCAACCGACCGCCCATCATTTCGCACAGGGTACGACTGATCACCAGGCCCAGGCCGGAACCTTGCCGGGCGCTCTGCTGGTTGTTGCCGGCCTGCACGAACGGGCTGAACAGGCGTTGCTGGTCGAAAGCGCTGATGCCGATGCCGCTGTCTTCGATTTGTACGCTGACGGCGAGGTGCGCCAGGGCTTGAGGTCGCACTCGCAACGTCAGGCTCACCTGGCCCTCTCGGGTGAACTTGATCGCGTTGCTCAGCAGATTGGACAGCACCTGTTTGAAGCGCGTGGGATCGAGCATCACGTCGCGGTCACTGTGCTCGTCGAGTTCGACCCGCCACTGCAGATTCTTCTGTATCGCCAACCCTTCGAAAACCCGGCAGACCGACGTCACCAGCGCGTGCAGATTGACCCGCTCAGGCGCCAGCGACAAATGCCCGGACTCGATCCGGGCGACGTCCAGAATGTCGCCGATCAAATCCAGCAACTGCTGCCCGGCGTTGGACGCCACCTCGATGGCGGCGCGGTCGGTCTCCCCCTCATCGGCCCGTTTCAGCGCCAGTTCGAGCATGCCGATCAACGCGTTCATCGGCGTGCGGATTTCATGGCTCATGGTGGCCAGGAACGTGGTCTTGGCCCGGTTGGCGTCGTCCGCCGCGTCCTTGGCTTCCTGCAATTGCCCGAGCAATTGCTGACGCTGGCGAATCTGCCGCCGCTGCCAGACGATCCCGGCCAACGCGAGCAACAGCAAGACACCCGCCACCGCAAACGCCTGCACGATCGCCTGCCGGTGTCGCAGCCAGTAACTTTGCTCGACCATCGCGTCATAGCGCCAGGGTTGGGTCAGCTCGTCAATTTCTTCGGGTGGGATGCTCAACAGCGCCTTGTCCAGGATCGAATGCAGCTCAGTGGCCTCGCGACTGGTCGCCAGGGTACTTCGTGCAGGGTCGGTGCCCACGGTGCTGGTCACTTGCAGGCGATCGCGATACTGCCGGGAAATCAGGTAACGGGCGCTGATCAAGGAGTTGATGCCGCCCTGGGCCTTGCCCTGGTCGACCATTTCCATAGCGTCCGTCGACAGGGGCGCATCCACCAACTGGATCTGCGGGTAATGCTGGCGAAGGTACTCGCCAACAATGTTGCCCCGGGTCAGCGCCAACGTCCTTCCCGCCATGTCTTCCAGCGTCCTGGGGCTGTCCGTATCCACGCGGGTCACCAGCACCGAAGGGCTGCTCAGGAACGCGCGGGTGAACAGCAATTCATCTTCACGCTGGGAACTGAGTCCGATACCGGCCAGTACATCGATCTGCCCGCTCTTGATGGCGGTCATCATCTCGGCCACCGACTTCATGCCCTGGATGTCAAATTGCAAGCCGGTGCGCAAACTGATTTTCATCAGCACATCGACGCCAATACCGCGGAACTTGCCTTCGCTGTCGATAAAAGAAATCGGCGGGATATTTTCGTTGATCGCGACCTTCACCCGCGGGTGGCGTTCGAGCCAGTGTTGTTCGGCCACGCTCAATTGCAATGATTGGGTGCCGGGGATTGACACCCCGTTTGCCCCCCAACGACGCAGGATGTTCATTTGTTCATTGGTGGTGATGGCCGCCAGCGCCTTGTTGACGATGCGCAACAGCGATTCGTTGTCGCGTGCCATCGCAAAGGCAAAACGCCCGGACTCCATGGGCGAGAAGTCCGTCAGTTGCACGTTGTTCAGGTTATTCCTGCTGATCAGGTAATGGGCGTTGATCGCATCCCCCAGATAGACATCGGCCTGGCCGAAAGCCACGGCGCCCATCGCCGCCAGTGTCGAGGGAAACAACTGGACCTGCGCCCTGGAATAGAACTGTTGCACGCTGTATTCGGGCAGGTAGTGATAGAGCATCACCAGCCGCTTGCCGGCCAGTGTCGGGTCGAGCACCGGAGGGAAATCGGTGCGGGTGACCAGCACCGGTTGATCGACCGCATAGGCACTGGACATCTGTAGCTGTGGATCTTCGGCTTCAAACCGATTGGCCGTTCCCAGCAGGTCTGCCTGCCCTTCCTTGATGGCCTGCACCGCGTCGGCCCGCGACGGATAACGTCGGACCTCGATGACGATGTTCAACAATTGTTCGAGCAACCCGGCGTAATCGGCGGTCACGCCTTCGAATACCTTGCCCGCCGTGTTGAACTCAAAGGGGGGATAGTCCGGCGCCGAGACAGCCAGCACCAATCGGCCCTTTTGCTGTAGCCAGCGCAACTCGGTTTGCGACAACCTGACGCTCAGGCCTTCGACGCTCGAGCGCCCCAACAGGGTCAACGACTGTTGTGCACAGACCGTCGATGCCCAGAGAAAAAGGCCGATCAGCACCCCACCTGCCAGTCGTCGGAGTGCGTTCATTCAGATCAGATGATTGCGCAGGGCGAAATCCCTCAAGTGCACCGACGAGCTCACATTGAGCTTGAGGGTGAGCCGGGTCTTGTAGGTACTGACGGTCTTGTAGCTCAGGTGCATGATCTCGGCGATTTCCAGGTTTTTCGAACCCCGGGCCAGGTACTGCAAAATGGTCAACTCACGATTGGAGAGCTTTTCGATCAACTGCTTTTCGCTGCGTTGCAACTCCCCCATCGACACGGAGCTCGAGGGAATCTGGGCGAAATAGGTATAGCCGGCCATCACGGAATTCACCGCCGCCTTCAAGTCATCCAGGTCCTTGCTCTTGGAAACATAGGCAACGGCCCCGGCACGCATGCAGCGGTCCTGATAGAACTGGGCCTCCAGTGAAGTGAACACCACCACGCGACATCGCGTGTTTTCGGCCTTGATACGGTCCATCACCTCAAGCCCCGCCACACCGGGAAGGCCCAGATCAAGCAGCACGACATCCGGTTGATGCTCCCGGATCAACGCCAGGACCTCATCGCCACGAGAGGCCTCGTAAATCTGCGTGAACCCCTCGCCCTTGAGTACGAGTTTGATCATGGAGCGAACCACCGGATGATCTTCCACAATCAGTGCTGACTTCATGACAACTCCCGTGCAAAACAACACGATCGGGCAAAAAATGCCCTCCAGGCACCGCAGCGGTTGGGCACAACGCTGCGCATAGACTTTTGCATGGAAGGCTGGAAAGAACTACCTGACAGAAATGACAGTTCCGACGAACGGTAGCCGACAATCGACGACGTTCATCAACTGCGTGATGCACGCCAGGTCAGGCAGGGCGGCCTGGCTGACCTGGACATTGCCCGCGACTGGCGACAACGACGCCTGCTGTCCGTTGAAGATAAACGCGTGATGAACCTGCGGGTTGTCGCCAAGGAAATTCAACAGGTCCAGCCCTTCGCTGGCCATCGCTCCATTGATGAGCACCAGGTCCAGAGGCTCGCAACCGTACTCCACCAGTGGAAGGAGCTCGTCGAGACTCTGCACCGGTGCCACGCGAAAGTAGCCGAGCTGATTGAACAGCCGCTCGATCCGCAGACGGTTGAAGTGCTGCGCATCAGCGATCAGGATGCGCAAGGATTTGTTCGGCATGGTGACCTCCAAAAGGATGTCGGTTTCAAGAGGTCGCAAAGCCTACGGAAGACCTTCCTAGGTTTATGTAGGAATATTCCTAAATAAATGCCGGTCAATCTGACTTTACTCCGTGGTACTCGGACTCCAGAACGCCTGCACCACCAGGGTCGAGGTCGAAATCCGTGCCACCAGCGCATCCAGTTCATCACCATCGACCGAGGTGGTGGCCAGGGTGGCTTCGATTTCAATTTCATCCGTGCCGAAGGCGTGCACATCGACATCGCTGGCCGGGTAGTTGCTGCGTTCCAGCTCGGCTTCGAGCAAGGCCAGCACGGTTTTCTGCTGGGTGCGCCGAGCGATGACATAGACGATGTTGGTGACTTCCGCCGAAATCACATCCAGCGGCTGACGGTTGATGTTGTTGACGATCGGCCGCAGCAGCGTGTTTGCCGCCAGTACAAACAAGGTGCCAAGCAGCGCCTCGGCCAGCAGGTCGGCACCGGCGCAGGCACCGACCGCCGCCGAGGTCCAGAGCGTGGCAGCCGTATTGAGGCCGCGCACATTGCCCTCTTCGCGCATGATCACCCCGGCACCGAGAAAGCCGATGCCGGAAACCACGTAGGCTACGACCCGCACGGCGCCTTCGGCACCGGCAAGCCGGTTGGCCATGTCGACGAAAATCGCCGCGCCCACCGCCACCAGCACATTGGTGCGCAGGCCGGCGGTGCGTTGCCGGTACTGGCGTTCGAAACCGATCAGGCCACCGAGGATGAAGGCCGCGCTGAGGCTGACCAGGGTGTCGAGCAGCGAAGTCAGGTTGAGGTTGTTAAGTGCTTGCATGATGAATCCTTTGAAAAACACACGATCCCCTGTGGGAGCGAGCTTGCTCGCGATAGCGGTGTATCAGTTGACATGGATATCGACTGACACTCAGTCATCGCGAGCAAGCTCGCTCCCACAGGGGCTGCGTTGATTGGCCAGCCTTGTGGCTTTATTGCCAGCCAAACCGGCGAATGTAGAACCCCTTCACCGCCTGGGTCAGCGCCATGTACGCCAGCAGGATCACCGGCAGGAACACGAAGTACAGCGACGGCAACGCCTGCAATTTGAAGTAATGGGCCAGCGGTCCCATCGGCAGGAAAATCCCCACGGCCATGATCAATCCCGTCATCACCAGCAACGGCATGGCCGCGCGGCTTTGCAGGAACGGGATCTTCGGCGTGCGGATCATGTGCACGATCAGTGTCTGGGTCAGCAGCCCGACCACGAACCAGCCGGACTGGAACAGGGTCTGGTGATCCGGGGTGTTGGCATCGAACACGTACCACATCAAGGCGAACGTGGTGATGTCGAAGATCGAACTGATCGGCCCGAAAAACAGCATGAAGCGCCCGACATCCGCCGGTTGCCAGCGTTGCGGTTGCTTGAGCATTTCGTCATCGACGTTATCGAACGGGATGGCGATCTGCGAAATGTCATAGAGCAGGTTCTGCACCAGCAGGTGCATCGGCAGCATCGGCAGGAACGGAATGAACGCACTGGCCACCAGCACCGAGAACACGTTGCCGAAGTTAGAACTGGCGGTCATCTTGATGTACTTGAGCATGTTGGCGAAGGTCCGGCGCCCTTCCAGCACGCCCTCCTCCAGCACCATCAGGCTCTTTTCCAGCAGGATGATGTCGGCCGCTTCCTTGGCGATGTCCACCGCGCTGTCCACCGAAATACCGATGTCGGCGGTGCGCAGGGCCGGGGCGTCGTTGATGCCGTCGCCCATGAAACCGACCACATGGCCGTTGCCCTTGAGCAGCCGGACGATGCGCTCCTTGTGCGATGGCGTCAGCTTGGCAAAGACGTTGGTGGTTTCCACCGCCTTCGCCAACTCGGCATCGCTCATGCGTTCGATGTCGTTGCCCATCAGCAGGCCTTGCTGCTCCAGGCCGACTTCGCGGCAGATTTTCGCCGTCACCAGTTCGTTGTCGCCGGTCAGCACTTTCACCGCCACGCCATGGGCAGCCAGAGCCTTGAGGGCGGGCGCGGTGCTTTCTTTCGGCGGATCGAGAAACGCCACGTAACCGATCAGCGTCAGTGCCTGTTCATCGGCCAGGCTGTAGGTGTCGCGCCCTTTGGCCATTGGCCGTGCCGCTACCGCAACCACCCGCAAGCCCTCGGCGTTGAACGAGGCAGTGACCTGGCGGATGCGCGCCAGCAGTTCTTCAGTCAATACTTCATCGACTTCGCCGTGACGCACCCGCGAGCAGACCGCCAGCACTTCCTCCACCGCGCCCTTGCAGATCAGCAGGTGTGGCTGATCGCGCTCGGCGACCACCACCGACATGCGCCGGCGGGTGAAGTCGAACGGAATCTCGTCGACCTTGCGAAACGCCGTGCCGACTTTCAGCTCACGATGGATCTCGACATGTTCGAGCACCGCCACATCCAGCAGGTTTTTCAGGCCGGTCTGGTAGTAGCTGTTGAGGTAGGCCATTTCCAGCACGTCATCCGAGTCGTTGCCCCAGACGTCGACGTTGCGCGCCAGGAAGATCTTGTCCTGGGTCAGGGTGCCGGTCTTGTCGGTGCACAGCACGTCCATGGCGCCGAAGTTCTGGATGGCGTCGAGGCGTTTGACGATGACTTTCTTGCGCGACAGGAACACCGCGCCCTTGGCCAGGGTCGAGGTGACGATCATCGGCAGCATTTCCGGGGTCAGGCCCACGGCAATCGACAGCGCGAACAGCAACGCTTCGGTCCAGTCGCCCTTGGTGAAACCGTTGATGAACAACACCAGCGGCGCCATCACGAACATAAAGCGGATCAGCAGCCAGCTGACTTTGTTGACCCCGGTCTGGAACGAAGTCGGCGCCCGGTCGGTTGCACCCACGCGCTGGGCCAGGGCACCGAAATAGGTGCTGTTGCCGGTGGTGAGGATCACCGCCATGGCCGTGCCGGACACCACGTTGGTGCCCATGAACAGGATGTTGTCCAGGTCCAGGGGGTTGAGTGTGTCGCGGTCCTGCTGGCGGGGAAACTTTTCCACCGGCATCGATTCACCGGTCATGGCCGCCTGGCTGACGAACAGGTCCTTGGCGCTGAGCACCCGGCAATCGGCCGGAATCATGTCACCGGCCGACAGCACGATCAGGTCGCCCGGCACCAGTTGCCTGATCGGCAATTCGATACGCTGCGCGCCGCGGTCCTCAAGGTCCCGGCGCATTACCGTGGCGGTGTTGCTGACCATCGCCTTGAGGGCATCGGCGGCCTGGTTGGATTTGGTTTCCTGCCAGAAGCGCAGCAAGGTCGAGAGCACCACCATGGAGAAAATCACGATGGCGGCTTTCATGTCTTCGGTCAGCCAGGAGATTACCGCCAGCAACGTCAGCAGCAGGTTGAACGGATTCTTGTAGCAGTGCCACAGGTGCGTCCACCACGGCAGCGGTTGTTCGTGCTCGACTTCATTGAGGCCGAATTGCTCGCGCAGGGCATCGGCTTCGAGTTCGCTCAAGCCGTCGGTGTGACTGCCCAGGGTGTTGAGCAATTGACCGGTGTCGCTGCCGGCAGCGGCCACCAGGGTTTGCGCCAGGGTGGGCGGGACTTCACGGCTGACCGTAGTGTCGGTGAAGGTTTCCAGCAACGCCAGGCGACGAAAGTGCCGGGCGATGTGGCGGTTACGCAGGAAACCTGCGAAGAATTCCTTGAGGGTAAGTTTCATGGCTGGTGCCCCTTTGGTCAGCCGGGAAACCGTCGAGCAGGCAGGTCCACGCCACTGCCGCCGGAACAACCGGCAAAGCAAGGCCTGGCACGCCGGTCACGAATGACAGGCGTGTCGATAGAGCGGCGGCCACGACAAAAAGTCGAAACCACGCACTGTTCAGCGTCGATGAGAGGGACGTCGGGACACGGCCGGGACGGGCCATGATCGGGATGCCGCTGCTCGCTTGTCGGCGAGACAACGGCACAGGAGACTGCGCGTTATCTTGCCGAGAAAATGCCGGTTACCGAGACCGGCCGACAACTGTCACTCGAACAAGTACCCACTGTGGGTCTCCGTAATGGATGAAAACGCGCGAAGCTTACGCCCCGATGTTTGGAGAGTAAACCCGTTACAAAAGCTTGCAGGGGGAATCGCGGGGTTCTTCAGGAAGGGTTCAGGATTCAAGTTTGGTGGTGTTTGTGATGGCCCCTTCGCGAGCAAGCCCGCTCCCACAATTGATCTGCGAACACAGGTCAAAATGTGGGAGCGGGCTTGCTCGCGAAGGCGGCCTGACAGGCGCTGAAGATCCTAGCTCGCCGTCGCCAACAACAAATCCACCACCGACCGCCCCTGCCCGCGATGCTTGCCATGCTCATACAAAGAGCCTGCAATCTCATCGGCACGAATCGGCAGGATCGACAGCAAGGTGTCGCTCAGCCCATGGCTGGCCTGGCAGAAGCCCTGCATGTAGAGGCCGGCCTTGCAGCGTTCATCGGTGATCAGTTTGTAGTGGCGATCGACCTCGAAATCGCCCAGGTACTCTTCCAGCGGTGCCAGCAGCTTGCGGTGCATCTGCCGCTCGTAACCGGTGGCCAGCACCACGGCATCGTAGTGACGCACCGAGACTTCGCCGGTGGCGTTGTTGCGCAATACCAGTTCGATGCCCCGTTCGTTGGCGGTGGCCTTTTCGATCATGGTCAGGGTGTGGAACGCATGACGGGCGATGCCCGAGACTTTCTGCCGATAGAAGATGCCGTAGATGCGCTCGATCAGATCGATGTCCACCACCGAGTAGTTGGTGTTGTGGTACTCGTTCACCAGCCGCTCGCGCTCGCTGTCTGGCTGCTGGAACACCAGGTCGGTGAACTCCGGCGAAAACACTTCGTTGACGAAGGGGCTGTCGTCGGCCGGCTTGAGTGCCGAGCCGCGCAGGATCATGTCCACCTGCACCGACGGGAAGCTGTCGTTCAAATCGATGAAGGCCTCCGCCGCGCTCTGCCCGCCACCGATGATCGCAATGCTCATCGGCCGGTTGTCCACGCACGGCTGCTTGGCCATCTGCGCCAGGTACTGGGAGTGATGGAACACCCGGCCGTCATCCTTGAGCGCCTTGAACACCTCGGGAATGCGTGGCGTGCCACCGGCGCTGACCACCACCGAACGGGTGGTGCGCACCTGTTGATGCCCGCTCGCATCGCGGGAAATCACCCGCAACGCCTCGACCTGATGGTTGTGCAGCACCGGCTCGATGGTCAGCACCTCTTCGCCGTAGCGGCTTTGCGCGGTGAACTGCCCGGCAACCCAGCGCAGGTAGTCGTTGTACTCCATGCGGCACGGATAGAAGGTGCCCAGGTTGATGAAGTCCACCAGGCGCCCGTGGGCCTTGAGGTAATTGACGAACGAGTAAGGGCTGGTTGGATTGCGCAGGGTCACCAGGTCCTTGAGGAAGGAAATCTGCAACTCGCTCTGGGTCACCAGGGTGTTGCCGTGCCAGCGGTAGTCGGCCTGCTTGTCGAGGAACAGCACATCCAGGTTGCCCTGGCTCGCCCCGCGCTCTTGCAGCGCGATGGCCAGTGCCAGGTTCGACGGGCCGAAACCGACGCCGATCAGGTCGTGAACGAGGGGCGAAGCAATTGCCTGTGTCATTTCCAGTGTCCTCTGGATGTTCCCCTCAAAGGCGGGGGCATTGAACCTAAGTGACCTGACCCGCCAAGGGCCGCACAACAGGTCGTCTGTTGAGTAGGAACGAGGACCGTGAAAAAAAATTTAACCGCGCAGGATCACTGGGCGTCCCACTGTCGCATCCGTATACGGCAATGCTTCATGGCGTTGACAATGTGCTTCTCGACCATTGCCCGGGAAATGCCCAGTTGCTCGGCAATCTGCGGATGGGATAGGCCTTCGATCTTGCGCAGCAGGAAACTCTCGCGGCACAGCCTCGGCAACTCCGCCAGGGCACTCTGGAGCATTTCCAGGCGCTGGCCTTGATCGAGCACGTTTTGCGGCGATGGGGTGAAATAGCGCTCCTCATTGTCGAGCACGTCCAGGGGTTCGGCCTGGCGCAGGGTGTTGCGTCGATGGTCGTCGATAACCAGGTTGAGGGCGGTGCGATAAAGGAATGCCCGGGGCTGCTCGATCGGCGTATCACTGGAACGCTCCAGGACCCGCAGGTAAGCGTCATGCACCACATCTTCGGCCACCTGACGGTTGCCCAGCCTGGCGTTCAGGAAACACACCAGTTCGCGATAGTAGTTTTCCAACATGACTCCCGTCCGCACGGGGGTGCGGTTTCTGTCCTTGAGCCGTTTCGGCGACTGCTGAATCACACAGTGGCACGATAGTGGCAGTTCGAGTCGCGTAATTTATAGTAATTCTCATATAGATTTAAAGTACTGCGTCGCCTTGCCCGATAAATAGTCATGGTCTAGCGGCTGTGCACCGCTCTGAGGGTAGGAGCTGCCGCAGGCTGCGATCCTCAGCGTTTTCAGCTACGTCGAAAATCAAAAGATCGCAGCCTTCGGCAGCTCCTACAGGTGTTACACCTTGTGTCGCCGGTTAAATTTCCCGCCCGGTTCATCGTTTACAGGACAGCTCCCCGTCCCTGTCCGGCCCTGCCGACAGCGTTCAGCCATCGTCCCGCGGCTGCACGACGGGCCGATTTTCCTAGGCCGGAACCCTGCATGAAACGTCCCCGACAGACCCGACGCGCCCTGCTTGCAGCACTTTGTCTGATCCCCGTGGTTGCCGTCGCCGCCTGGCAGTTCATCCCGCCGGGCCGCGACGGGTTCGCCACCGTCCAGGTCAGCCGCGCCGACATTGAAAGCAGCGTCACCGCATTGGGCACCCTGCAACCGCGGCGTTATGTCGACGTCGGCGCCCAGGCCTCCGGGCAGATTCAGAAAATCCACGTGGAAGTCGGCGACGTGGTCAAGGAAGGCCAGTTGCTGGTGGAAATCGACCCGTCCACGCAACAGGCCAAACTCGATGCAGGGCGCTTCTCCGTCGAAAATCTCAAGGCGCAGCTGCAGGAACAGCGGGCGCAACACGACCTGGCCCGGCAGAAATACCAGCGTCAACAGAACCTCGCCGCCGGCGGCGCCACCCGTGAGGAAGACGTGCAGACCGCCCAGGCCGAACTGCGCGCCACCCAGGCACGGGTCGACATGTTCCAGGCGCAGATCCGCCAGGCCGAAGCCAGCCTGCGCAGTGATCAGGCGGAGCTCGGCTACACGCGGATCTATGCACCAATGGCCGGCACCGTCGTGGCGCTGGATGCCCGGGAAGGCCAGACCCTCAACGCCCAGCAGCAGACACCGCTGATCCTGCGCATCGCCAAACTGTCGCCGATGACCGTGTGGGCCGAGGTCTCGGAAGCCGACATCGGCCACGTCAAACCCGGCATGCACGCCTGGTTCACCACCCTGAGCGGCGGCACCCGGCGCTGGACCAGCACCGTGCGGCAAATTCTCCCCGTCCCGCCCAAGCCGCTGGACCAGACCAGCCAGGGCGGCGGCAGCCCCGCCAGCACCAGCAAAAGCGGGAGTGCCCGCGTGGTGCTGTACACCGTGTTGCTGGACGTCGACAACGCCGACAACGCGCTGATGGCGGAAATGACCACCCAGGTGTTTTTCGTCGCCAATCAGGCGCAGAACGTACTCACCGCACCCATCGCCGCCCTGCAGGCCGGTACGCAGACAGACCAGCAGACCGCGCAAGTGGTCGCCAGTAACGGCAGCATCGAGCAGCGCAACGTGCGCACAGGCATCAGCGACCGCCTGCGGGTACAGATCCTCGACGGCCTGCAAGAAGGCGATCACCTGTTGATCGGCCCGGTCGACGGGAGTGGCGGCTGAATGCACACGCCCCTGATCGACCTTTCGGACATCCGCAAAGCCTACGGCGGTGGCGACGCGCCTGAAGTCCACGTGCTGCGTGGCATCGACCTGTCGATCCATGCCGGGGAGTTCGTCGCGATTGTCGGTGCTTCCGGCTCCGGCAAATCGACGCTGATGAACATCCTCGGCTGCCTCGACCGCCCGACCTCGGGCGAATACCGCTTCGCCGGGGAAAACGTCGCTGCGCTGGACAGTGACGAACTGGCCTGGCTGCGGCGTGAAGCCTTCGGGTTTGTGTTCCAGGGCTACCACCTGATTCCCTCCGGTTCGGCCCAGGAAAACGTCGAGATGCCGGCGATCTACGCAGGCTTACCCGCCGCCGAACGCCACGCCCGCGCCGCCGCCCTGCTCGAGCGCCTCGGCCTGGCTTCGCGCACCGGCAACCGCCCCCATCAACTCTCCGGCGGGCAGCAGCAACGGGTGTCGATAGCCCGCGCGTTGATGAATGGCGGCCACATCATCCTGGCCGACGAACCCACAGGAGCCCTCGACAGCCACAGCGGCGCCGAGGTCATGGCCCTGCTCGACGAACTGGCGAGCCAGGGCCACGTGGTGATCCTCATTACCCACGACCGCGAAGTGGCGGCCCGGGCCAAACGCATCATCGAAATTCGCGACGGCGAGATCATCAGCGACAGCGCCGACGAAAACCCGACCGCACAAAACTCGGCCAACCCCGGCGCCCTGCAAGCCGTCGATTTGCGCAAGCGCCTGAGCGAAGGCGCCGAAGCCACCGGCGCCTGGAAAGGTGAATTGGTCGATGCCGTGCACGCGGCGTGGCGAGTGATGTGGATCAACAAGTTCCGCACCGCGCTGACCCTGCTCGGGATCATCATAGGCGTGGCCTCGGTGGTGGTGATGCTGGCCGTCGGCGAAGGCAGCAAGCGCCAGGTGATGGCGCAGATGGGCGCGTTCGGTTCCAACATCATTTACCTCAGCGGCTCGGCGCCCAACCCGCGCACGCCCATGGGCATCGTCACCCTCGATGAGGTCGCGGCGATTGCCAGTTTGCCCCAGGTGATGCGGATCATGCCGGTCAACGGCCAGGAGGCCGGGGTGCGCTTTGGCAACCTCGACCACTTGAGCTACGTCGGTGGCAACGACACCAACTTCCCGGCCATTTTCAACTGGCCGGTGGTCGAAGGCAGCTACTTCACCCACGCCGATGAACAGAACGCCGCGGCGGTCGCGGTGATCGGGCACAAGGTGCGGAGCAAATTGCTCAAGGACGTGGCCAACCCGATCGGCCAGTACATCCTGATCGAAAACGTGCCCTTCCAGGTGGTCGGCGTGCTCGCGGAAAAAGGCGCCAGCTCCGGCGACTCCGACAGCGACGACCGTATCGCCATCCCCTACTCCGCCGCCAGCGTTCGGCTGTTCGGCACCCACAATCCCGAGTACATCGCCATCGCCGCCGCCGATGCGCGCAAGGTCAAGGAGACCGAAAAAGCCATCGAGCAACTGATGCTGCGCCTGCACGACGGCAAGCACGATTTCGAACTGACCAACAACGCGGCGATGATCCAGGCCGAGGCGCGCACGCAAAATACCCTGTCGCTGATGCTCGGCTCGATTGCGGCGATTTCGCTGCTGGTGGGCGGGATCGGCGTGATGAACATCATGCTCATGACCGTGCGCGAGCGGACTCGCGAGATCGGTATCCGCATGGCCACCGGTGCCCGCCAGCGCGACATCCTGCGCCAGTTCCTCACCGAAGCGGTGATGCTTTCGGTGGTGGGCGGCCTCACCGGGATTGCCCTGGCGTTGATCGTCGGTGGCGTGCTGATTTTCAGCGAAGTCGCTGTCGCGTTCTCCCTGATAGCGGTGCTGGGCGCTTTCGGCTGCGCCCTGGTCACCGGTGTCGTTTTCGGCTACATGCCGGCCCGCAAGGCTGCCCGACTCGACCCGGTCACGGCCCTTACCAGTGAATGATCGATTGATGAAGCCGCCACTCAGTGTGTTATCCCTGTGCCTGTTGCTCGGCGCCTGCGGCACCCCGGCCCAGCGCCCCGACAGCGGCATCCAGCCGCCGGCCGCCTGGCAATCGCCGCACACCGCCGGCGCTGTCCATGACAACCAGCAATGGTGGAACCGCTTCGGCAGCCCGCAACTGGGTCGCCTGATCGAACAGGCGCGGCTCGGCAGCTACGACCTGGCCGCCGCCATCGCCAGAGTGCGCCAGGCCCAGGCCGACACGGTGATTGCCGGCGGCTCGCAATTGCCCGAGGTCAAGGCCGGGGTCAACGCCAATCGCCAGAAGCTGCTGCGCGGCAGCGGCTACAGTCAGCTCGATGCCGACAGCAATAACGACGCCGTCGACTACTTCACGGCGAACCTGGTTGCCAGCTACGAAATCGATTTCTGGGGTGGCCAACGGGCCAGCCGCGACAGCGCGCAATTCAGTCTCAAAGCCAGCGAGTTCGATCAGGCCACGGTGGAATTGACGTTGCTCAGCGGTGTGGCCAACGGCTACGCGCAAGCCTTGTCATTGCAGGAGCAGAGCCGCATCGCCGAGTTGAATCTGGCCAATGCCCAAAGCGTGTTGAAACTGGTGCAGACCCGTTTCGATTCGGGTTCGGCCACGGCCCTGGAGCTCGCGCAGCAAAAAAGCCTGGTGGCGGCGCAGCAACGCCAGCTGCCGCTGGTGCAGCAACAGGCCGAGGATGCACGGATCAGCCTCGCCGCCCTGCTCGGCCGCCCGGTTCAGGCGCTGTCGTTGGGTCAGGAACGCTTCGATCAACTGACCTGGCCTGCGATTGACGCCGGGGTACCCAGCCAATTGCTCAGCCGCCGCCCGGACATTGCCCGGGCCGAGGCGCAACTGGCCGCCGCCCAGGCCGACGTCACCGTCGCCCGGGCCGCGATGCTGCCGACCGTGACCCTCACCGCCGAAATCGGCTCCGGCGCCGACCGGGCCGACGACATTCTGCGCAGCCCCTTCTACAACCTCACCGCCGGGCTGCTCGCGCCGGTGTTCAACAACGGCCGCCTCGGCGCCCAGCGCGACAAGGCCACGGCGCGCCAGGAAGAACTGCTGGAGACCTATCGCGGCGCGATCATCAATGGCTTCGCCGACGTCGAAAAAGCCCTCAACAGCATTCGCGGACTGGATGAACAGCGCGGGTGGCAGAGTGAAGAACTGAGCCAGGCACAGACCGCGTTCAACATCGCGCAAAGCCGTTATCAGGCCGGGGCCGAGGATCTGCTGACGGTGCTGGAGACCCAGCGCACGCTGTATGCGGCGCAGGATTTGAACGTGCAACTGCGGTTGTCGCGGATGCAGGCGAGTATTGCGCTGTACAAGGCGTTGGGTGGGGGGTGGCAGGTCCTTTAGTTGTGGTGCCTGTCAGGACGCCATCGCGAGCAAGCTCGCTCCCACAGGGTTTTGTATTTGCCGCATGATCCGGGCACGACGCATGACCTGTGGGCGAGCTTGCTCGCGATTGAACGATAACGCGGTATCAAGCCTGGTTCTGCTTAGCCTTCAGATTGCGCGCATACCACGGTCGCTGCGGCACTTTGCGGAACAAATCCTTCAGCTTCTTCTCGTCCTCGCCAAAGGTGATGCGCAGCGCCAGCTTCATGGTTTCCGGGTCCATTTCCACTGACTTGCCCGCCTGCAACCCCGGCGTGGTGCTGCAGCCATGGGTGGTCGGGCCGAGCCAGGGGTCATTGATCTCGACCCAGCGCCCGGGCGCGAACCATTGCACGCCGTTGACCTGCAGCCGACTGACCTGCCCCGGATGGAAGCGCTCGTGGGCGCGGAACCAGTCTTCCAGGCGATCGTCGATCCAGCCGTGGAAATACCAGAACACCGGGCTGACATGGGAAGAAAACGGGTCGCCGAGAAAATCGTTTTCCGGTGCAAACCAGCGTGCGGAAAAGTCCGCAGGATCCCGGGCGAACGGTACTGGCTGACCGTTGGACGGATCACGGGGCACCGAAGCCCAGCGCATGTGCAGCCAGTCGTGCAGGCCCAGTTCGACCTCTGAGCCGAACTGGCCGAGGGTCAGCGTCGACAGGTAACGCGGATCACGATAGCGGGATTCCCAGACCTGGAAATTGCTGTGATACGTCTCGCCAGTCTTGATGTCGCTGACCCATTGCGTGTACTCGTCATCGTCCTCGGCCAGCCAGGTCGGCGGCAAAGCGGTGCCGTCGTGGTTGTCGAAGTAACGCGCAAAGCCGAGCCGGTCCCGCGCCAGCTCCGGCTGCGGCAACGGGAAGTGCGTCCAGGACGGCAGATCCTGCATCGATCGCGCGGTGCCGAGCATGTGCCGGTGCATGAAGAAAAAGTCCACGCCCGAGCCGTTGCGATCCTTGCGCTCGCCACGAGCATCGCGCTCCTGGTCCCGCGGGCCGGGCTGCCAGCCGACGCCGCGCAAGGCGCCGCGCTGGTCTTCGGACAGCTTGTGCCACTTGTCCCGGGAGGCATGCCAGAGCTGGTGGAACAGCCGATGTTCCGGTGATACCAGCCAGGCGAGCAAGGTCGGATTGAGGCCGGCGCGCTCGCGGGCTTCAGGGAACACCCGTTTGACGGCAATGAATCGATTGTCCTGGGCCGTCAGCATCAGCGGCCGCTTCAGGTCCAGCACGCGCCCACTGAGACTGCCGCTGCCGGCGTTACCGAAACCGGCCCAGACTTCGTCCAGGGTCATGTCGAATTCGTATTCGCAACAGCCGCTGGCACCCAGCAGTCGCCAGGCCAGCTGCTTCGGGTTGGCCCCGGACAGATCGCCGAGCACCCGGTAACGGGGCTCTTCGGTAGAGCGCAAACGCTCGGCGGTGTCGAGATAACCACTGAAGCCGCGCCCCTTGTGGCCGATGTCGAGGAACACCTCCAGGCCTTCGAGGGGCAAGCCTTCGATACCGGCGTCACGACCTTCGAAACGAATCTGCCAGACCCCGCGCAAGGTATCCGCCAAGCGTTGACCGGCAACATCGGCCACGTCGAACGAGGCTTCACCGGGGGTGATGGTCGGGTCCGGCCTGGTCAGTTCGCGATGCCCGTAATACGCCGCCGGCACGGCGGCACCGGTCAGCGCCAGACCCGCGAGGAACCATCGTCGAGAAATCGTCATTGCCCTACCTGTGTCAGCCATGGAGCAGGCTTTATCCAAGCTAGAACGTTTGTTGCGCCGACAAATTTATGGTGCTTTGAAAGATCGCAGCCTTCGGCAGCTCCTACGGGTGTATGCCGATCCAATGTAGGAGCTGCCGCAGGCTGCGATCTTTTTGGATCAACCTAAATTCCATGGCCAGCCACTCGTTCCCCCCAGATAGCAAAGGCCCCCGCGCCTGATCCTCGACGGCGAACCTGACTGAGACGGCAATGACAAAACCACGTTCGAAAAAGGCTCTTTTCATCGGCCTGCCGCTGGCCCTGGCGATCAGCGCGGGGGCAGGCTTCGCGGTCTGGGACTATTGGTTCAGGGACAACCCCGGCTACCCGGTCAAGGTGATGAAACAGGCCGATCAGTTGCAGGAACGCATCCTCTCGTTCGACAGCCACATCACCGTGCCCATGGACTTCGGCACCGCCGGCAACGAAGTCGACAAGGACGGTGAAGGCCAGTTCGACCTGGTCAAGACCGGTCGCGGACGCCTGTCCGGGGCGGCGCTGACGATTTTCGGCTGGCCGGAAATCTGGAACGGTCCCAACGCCCCCCATCGCCCTACCGCCGGTTTCGTCGACGAGGCCCGCTTTGAGCAGGAAACCCGCTACAAAATCATCAGCGCGATGGTCCGTGACTTCCCCAACCAGGTGGCCATCGCCTACACCGCCGACGACTTCCGCCGCCTGCACGGCGAAAGCAAGTTCGCGGTGTTCATCAGCATGCTCAACGCCTACCCGCTGGGCAATGACCTCAACGCCCTGGACAAGTGGGCCGCGCGCGGCATGCGCATGTTCGGCTTCAGCTACGTGGGCAACAACGCCTGGGCCGACTCGTCGCGGCCGCTGCCGTTCTTCAACGATTCGCGGGATGCCCTGGGCGGGCTGTCGGACATCGGCAAGCAAGCGGTGCATCGCCTCAACGACCTGGGCGTGATCATCGATGTATCGCAGATGTCGACCAAGGCCCTGGAGCAAGTGGCGCAACTGAGCCGCACGCCGATGGTCGCCTCCCACTCGGCGCCGCGCGCCCTGGTGGACATCCCGCGCAACCTCAGCGACCCGGAAATGCAACTGATCAAGCACAGCGGCGGCGTGGTGCAGATTGTCGGCTTCCCGACCTACATCCGCCCGCTGAGCCAGGCCACCCAGGACAAGCTCAACGCCCTGCGCGCCCGTTTCGACCTGCAACCGCTGCAAGGCCTGGAGATGGCCCTGATGCCCGGCGACCCGGTGATCACCGTCTGGCCCGAGCAGCGTTTCGGCGAATACGCCAGCCAGCTCTATTCGATCCTCGACGAAGAACCCAAGGCCACCCTCAAGGATTACGGCGATGCAATCGACTACACAGTGAAAAAAATCGGCATCGACCACGTCGGCATCAGTTCCGACTTCAACGACGGCGGCGGCCTGGACGGCTGGAAAGACGTCAGCGAGGCCCGCAACGTGACCGCCGAACTGATCAGCCGCGGCTACAGCGACGCCGACATCGCCAAGCTCTGGGGCGGCAACTTCCTGCGGGTCTGGGACCAGGTGCAGAAGTCTTCCCGGCCTGTGGTCCAGAACTGATTCCTATCTATTGCCAGAGCGAACCGAATCCATGACCAACCGTCGTTCATTCCTCAAGCAGGCCGGCATCCTCGCGGCCGGCATCCCCCTGGCCTCCGCCGTGAGCCTGCCGGCACGGGCCGCCAGCCCCGCGCCACTGCCCAAGGACAAATGGGACCAGTTGCGCCAACTCTTCACCCAAGACCCGAACTACCTGCACTTCGCCAACTTCCTGGTGACCTCGCACCCGCTTCCCGTGCGTGAAGCCATCGAGATGCACCGCGCCAATCTGGACCGCAACCCAGGCCTGGCCATGGACTGGCATCGCGGCGAAACCGAACGCCGCGAAGAAGAGGTGCGCGTGTGGGCCGGCCGTTACCTGAAGGCCAAGCCGTCGCAGATCGCCCTGACCGGCAGCACCACCGAAGGCCTGGCGATGATCTACGCCGGCATCCACGTGCGCCCGGACCAGGAAATCCTCACCAGCGAACACGAGCACTACGCCGCCAACAGCGTGTTCGAGTACCGCACCCAGAAGGACGGCACCCGGGTTCGCAAGATCAAATTGTTCGAAGACCCGTACAAGGTCTCGACCGCCGAAGTGCTGGCCGCGATTGAACGCAACATCCGCCCCGAAACCCGCGTGGTGGGCATGACCTGGGTGCACTCCGGCAGCGGCGTGAAGCTGCCCATCGGCGAGATCGGCAAACTGGTGGAGGAGAAAAACCGTGGCCGCGCCGACAAGGACCGCATCCTCTACGTGATCGATGGCGTACACGGTTTCGGCGTGGAAAACGTCGACTTTCCGGACATGCACTGCGACTTCTTCATCGCCGGCACCCACAAATGGATGTTCGGCCCACGGGGCACCGGGATCATCTGCGCCCGTTCCGACGAGCTCAAGGACGTGACCCCGACCATCCCGACCTTCTCCGAAGCCACCCAGTTCTCCACGGTGATGACCTACGGCGGCTACCACTCGTTCGAACACCGCTGGGCACTGACCGAAGCCTTCAAATTGCATCTGGAGCTGGGCAAGGCCGAGGTCGCGACGCGCATTCACGCAATCAACAGCTACTTGAAAAAACGCTTGCAGGCACACCCGTCGGTGGAGCTGGTCACGCCGCTGTCGCCGGAGTATTCCGCCGGTTTCACCTTCTTCCGCATCAAGAACCGGGATTGCGAAGCAGTCGCCAATTACCTGATGGATCAGCGCGTGGTGTGTGACGCCGTGGACCGTGATGTCGGGCCGATCATTCGTGTGTCGCCGGGTCTGCTCAATACCCAAGCGCATATCGACCGCCTGATGGAACTGCTGGCCAACCAGGTCTGACTGAGCGAGAGCCATTATGAAAAGCCCCCTGAAAAAACTCGGCGCCCTGACGCTGTTGGCCGTACTCGGCAGCGCTTTGCCCGGCCTCGCCCAGGCCTACACCGCGCCATTGCTCGGCAAGGTCTTCAAGGATTGCCGTAACTGCCCGGAAATGGTCGTGCTGCCCGCCGGCACCTTCACCATGGGCACCCCGGACGACGAGGTCGGCCGCGAACCTGATGAAGGCCCGATGCATGAGGTGACGTTCGACCAGCCGTTCGCCATGAGCCGCTACCAGGTCACCGCTGGCGAATGGGACCAGTACCTCAAGGAAACCGGAATCACCCTGCCCGATGGCGACACCCGCCCCGGCCGCGAGTGCATCAACAGCAAACCGCGTTATCCACAGGGCCCGCGCCAGCCGGCGGTGTGCATGAACTTCGCCGAAGTCAGCGCCTACGTCGCCTGGCTGTCGATGAAAACCGGCCAGCACTACCACATCGTCAGCGAGGCCCAGCGCGAGTACGCGGCCCGTGCCGGGTCAAAGGGAGCGTTCCCCTTCCCGTTCGACCCGGGCACCGAGTACAGCATCGCCACCCACGCCAACACCTACGGCCCCACCGATGGCTACAGCTATTCCTCACCGGCGGGCAGCTATCCGGCGAATGGCTTCGGCATGTACGACATGCACGGCAACGTCTACGAGTGGATCGCCGACTGCTACCACCCGGACTACGTCGGCGCGCCCACCGACGGCAGCGCCTGGACCGAACCGAACTGCGACACCCTGCGCATCCGTGGCAACGACTGGGGCGAAGCACCGGTGTTTTCCCGCTCGGGCAACCGCAATGACATCGACCCGCAAACCCGTGGCGACTGGATCGGATTTCGCGTCGTGCGCGACCTGACACCCAACCTCTGACTGCCTTTCTCAAAGGCATCTCCAGCGGCCACCGCCAGTCGGTGGCCGTCTAAATTAAACGCCTGACCGCACGTTCTACTGGGTATCTGCCTCAAGACCCAAGGAACCCTCTGCTCATGACCCAGCCAACGCGCGGTGCAATTCATGAATTGTTCACCCTCCTCAAACCGTTCCGGCTCGTCGTCAGTCTGTCGATCCTTTTGGGCATGGTGGGTGGCCTGAGCGTGACGGTGTTGCTGGCCACCATCAACAACGCGCTGCACTCGCCGGACGGCCTGACCCAAGGCGTGGTCGCGCTGTTCGGCGGCCTGTGTCTGTTGGCCCTGGGCAGTTCAATCTGCTCGGACATCGGCACCAACTACGTCGGCCAGCACATCATCGCCAGGCTGCGCAAAACGCTGGGGGAGAAAGTCCTTTCGGCGCCCATCGAACAGATCGAGCGCTACCGCAGCCACCGCTTGATCCCGGTACTGACCCACGATGTCGACACCATCAGCGACTTTGCCTTCGCCTTCGCGCCGCTGGCGATTTCCCTGACCGTGACCCTCGGCTGCATGGGTTACCTGGCAATGCTGTCGTGGCCGATGTTCCTGATGATGGTGCTGGCGATTGCCATCGGCAGCGGCATCCAGTTCTACGCCCAGGGCAAGGGCATCCAGGGCTTCATGGCCGCCCGCGACGCCGAGGACGATCTGCAAAAACACTACAACGCCATTGCCGGTGGCGCCAAGGAGTTGCGCATCCACCGCCCGCGCCGCCAGCGAATGTTCGAATCGGGCATCCAGGGCACCGCCGATTTCATCTGTAACACCCAGGTGCGCTCGATCAACACTTTCGTGATCGCCAAGACCCTGGGCTCGATGCTGTTCTTCGTGGTCATCGGCCTGGCGCTGGCCCTGCAATCGTTCTGGCCCAGCGCCGACCAGGCGGTGATGAGCGGATTCGTGCTGGTGTTGCTGTACATGAAAGGCCCGATCGAGCACCTGGTCAGCACCTTGCCGATCGTCAGTCGCGCGCGTATTGCCTTTCGCCGCATTGCCGAACTGTCCAGCCAGTTTTCCTCGCCCGAGCCGCACCTGCTGCTCAATGACAAAGGCACCTCGCCGACCGTGGTCAACCGCCTGCAACTGGACAACGTCAGCTACGCCTTCCCCGCCGCACCGGGCAGCGACGCGTTTCGCCTGGGCCCGGTGAACCTGACCATCGAGCAAGGCGAGATCATTTTCATCGTCGGCGAAAACGGCTGCGGCAAGACCACCCTGATCAAGTTGCTGCTAGGCCTCTACGCGCCGCAGCAGGGTTCGATCCTGCTCAACGGCCAAGGCATCGATGCGCACAATCGCGACGACTACCGCCAATTGTTCACCACGATTTTTGCCGACTACTACCTGTTCGATGACGTGGTCCAGGGCGACCAGCACATCCCCGAAGATGCCAACAAATACCTGCAACGGCTGGAGATCGCGCACAAGGTCAGCGTCAGGGACGGCAGCTTCACCACCACCGACCTGTCCACCGGCCAGCGCAAGCGCCTGGCGCTGGTCAATGCCTGGCTGGAAGAACGCCCGGTGCTGGTGTTCGACGAATGGGCCGCCGACCAGGACCCGACCTTCCGCCGCATCTTCTACACCGAGCTGCTGCCGGACCTCAAACGCCTGGGCAAGACCATCATCGTCATCTCCCACGACGACCGCTATTTCGACATGGCCGATCAACTGGTGCGCATGGAATCGGGCCGGGTCGTCACCGAGCGCGCAACCGCCTGAGTGCCGTTGCCGCACGCAAATCATTGTTTTTTGAAGTTTGTTTTCCGGTTTAGCCAAAGTGGTCCGTCTAATAATAATTATCATTAACTAAAAAACTGCACACACCATTCTGGAGCGATTCGAGCAATGCAAAGCCTTACTCTGTCCCGCGCACCCTTGGCGTTAGCCATCGAACGGCAAAAGAAATTCCGAACGGTCGTGCCGGGCGCGCTGCTGACCCTGTTGTTGCTGGGTACGTCCCAGGTCGAGGCAGCCCCGGTGAACGTCAATGTACCGGCTCAGTCGCTGGCCAGCGCATTGCGCCAACTGGGCCAGCAGACCAACCTGCAGATTCTCTACAGCCAGGACATGGTCAACGGCATCAAGTCCACGGCGGTGTCCGGCAACATGGAAGCGGAACAGGCACTGAAAACCTTGCTGCTGGGGAGCGGCATCAATTTTCAGTTGAATGGCAACACCGTGTCGCTGGTGCCATCGGCCGGTGACTCCAGCGCACTGCAACTGGGTGCGACGTCCATCACCGGCGTGGCGCTGGGGCCGACCACCGAAGGCACGCACTCCTACACCAGCGATGAAGTGACCATCGGCAAAGGCAACATCAAGGTCAAGGACATCCCGCAGTCGGTGTCCGTCGTCACGCGCCAGCGTATGGACGACCAGAACCTCAACAGCCTGCAGGACGCCATGCGCCAGGTCACCGGCGTGACCATCAAGACCTACAACTCCGGCTCCAGCCTCAACGATGTCTACATGCGTGGCTTCCTCGTCGACCAGGTGCAGGTCGACGGCGTCTCGCAGCCCACCGGCCAGGGCGACATGGCCACCAGTTTCGATTTGGCGATGTACGACCGCATCGAAGTGCTGCGCGGCCCGTCGGGCCTGTACCAGGGCGCTGGCGAACCCGGCGGTACGATCAACGTGGTGCGCAAGCGTGCTCTGAGCAAATTCGCCCTCGGTGGCGAACTGGCCGCAGGCTCCTACGATCGCTACCGTTCTTCGGTGGACGTTACCGGCCCGTTGAACGAACAGGGCACCGTGCGCGGTCGTTTCATCACCGCCTATGAGAACAACCAGTCCTTCGTCGACTACGCGCAGAACGAACGTCCGATGGTCTACGGTCGCCTGGAATTCGACCTCGACCCGGCCACAACCCTGTCGGTCGGCGGCGCTTACCAGAAGAACAACTCCACCCCGGCCTTCGGCCTGCCGGCCTACGCCGACGGTTCATTGCTCGACGTGTCGCGCTCGACCTTCGTCGATGCCAAGTGGAACACCCTCAACGAAAAAGTCTGGGAATCCTTCGCCGAACTCGACCATGAACTGGACAACGGCGGTCAGTTCAAGACCACCCTGACCTACCGCGATGCCGAAACCCCGGAGCGTAACTTCACCTGGGCCGACGGCGCGGTCGACCCGGCCACCGGTGACAGCTGGGCCGTGGCCTACGACTACTACACCCATATCAAGACCATCGGCGTCGACAGCTTCGTCACCACGCCGTTCGAGTTCGGCGATCGCCGGCACGAGTTCACCGTGGGCGCCGAGTACCAGCACCTGGACAAGGACTTCACCTACGGTGGCGGCGAGTATTTCCCGATCAACGTGTACGATCCGGACAGCATCGACATTCCCCGCAACGACTATGCACACGTCAACGGCAACTGGTCCAAGTCCGATCAGTACGGCGTCTACACCCGCGCCAAGTTCAACGTCACCGACTGGCTCGATGTCATCGGCGGCAGCCGCGTCACCTGGTACGAAAGCGATGCGAAGAACGCCAACGCTTTCTTCAACAACTTCGGCGAAGCCCACACCAGCATCAACCGCAAGGTCGTGCCGTACGGCGCCATCATCGGCAAGATCACCCCTGAACTGTCGACCTACTTCAGCTACACCGGCGTGTTCAAGCCGCAGAGCGAAATCGGCACAGACGGCCAGCCGGTCGGCCCGCGCGAAGGCAAGCAGTACGAGATCGGCCTCAAGCGCGAGTTCTACGAGGGTCGCCTGAACGCCAGCCTCGCCGCCTTTCGCATCTACGATGAAAACCGCGCCGAATACGACAACACCTCCGGTGCCTACATGACCGAAGGCAAGGCACGCAGCCAGGGTTGGGAAACCGAGTTGAGCGGCAACCTGACCGACAACTGGAGCATCGTCACCGGTTACGCCTACACCTCCACCAAGTTCCTGGACGGCGATCAGGCCAACAAAGGCAAGACCTTCAGCACCATCACGCCCAAGCACAACTACAACCTGTGGACCAAGTACGAGTTCACCGACGGTGCGCTCAAGGACTTCAGCGTCGCCGGTGGCGTGCGTGTGGTCAGCGACACCTACTACCAGCGTGACGTGAAGTTCAAACAAGGCGGCTATGCCGTTACTTCGGCGCAGGTCGGCTACAAGTTCAACGAACACCTTTCGTCGACACTGACCGCCAACAACCTGTTCGACCGCAAGTACTACGACCGCGTCGATGCCTCCTGGGGCACCAACTTCTACGGCGACCCGCGCACCCTGACCCTGAGCCTGCGCGCGCAGTACTGATTGTCGGCAGCGTCAACAGCCACACCCCACCGGGCCGCTTGCGGCCCGGTGCTGATTCGCTGACGAACCGCAAAGGTAATGCGCGTTTGTTGCGCCGGGTTCAGGAGTCGACCTTGCGCTCGTGCGCGTCGGCCCTGAGTTGCTCGGTATCGACGCGGACAAACGTGGAGTCCCCGACAGCGGTCAGGACATCCCCGGCGAAGACCTCGCAGATGACACGGCTTTTGCGCCCGACCTCGCCCTCGACTCTTGCACGCAGTGTCAGGGGGACACCCATCGGGGTGGGCTTGATGTACTTGATGCCCAGGTTACCGGTGACGCACGTAACGTGGGGCAGGCTGCCCACCTCGCGCTGTTCTGCCCGGTAGTGATAAGCCATCGCCGCCCAGTTGGAGTGGCAATCGACCAGCATCGCGATCAAACCGCCGTAAACCAGACCCGGCCAGCCGCAGTACTTTTCATCCGGCATATGCTGCGCCATGACATGCACCCCGTCTTCGTGCCAGAAGCTCTTGATGTGCAGCCCGTGCGGGTTCTGGCTGCCGCAGCCATAACAAACGCCTTCAGGCGCGGCGATGTCTTGAAGCGAAGTGTCCTGCGTGGTCATACCGTGTCCATCCTTAATACCGGGTGGTTGAAAGCGGACCGGGTCACCCCGGCCCGCAGCGCCTGATCAATATTGGCAGAAGCGAATCCGGTTGCCGAACGGGTCGTAGACTTGCAGCTCTTTACCCCAGCCCTGCTGGACAATATCAGGGCGTCCATACCCGTAGCGCTTGCCCTGCAATTCGTCCCTGAGCAGTTCGATGTTTTGCATGGGCACGAACACCGTCGAGCCCGGGCTGGCATCACCGTGATGCTCGGAAAGGTGCAGTTGCAGGCCGTCGCGACTGATGCCCAGGTACAGCGGCAGATCAGCCTCGAAACGATGCTCGAACTCGACGCTGAACCCGAGGAAATCCAGATAGAACTCGCGCGCCTTGGCTTCGTCGAAACTGCGCAGGATTGGAATGGGTTTGTCGAAAGTCACAGCAGGCGTGGACGGCGTACTTGCCTGGGAAAGCATCGCCGACGCGGTGTTCCAGTCCTTGTAGCCCAGTTGTTGCGCGACCAGTTCCAGCGCGGTGGAATGGGTCACCGCCTGATTGCGCTCCTCCAGCGAGGCGCGCAACTGTTTGGCCATTTGCTTGGCTTGCTCAATTGAAAACATGACTGCTCCTGTAGCCGAGATGCTTTGGTGCTCGCATTGCCAAACCTCGACCGTCAAGAGAGGTGACAGGGGTCGTACAAGAAGGAGATGCTTTCACCTTTCCCAACGGGAGCGAGCGGCGGGCAGCATCAGACCGATGTCGATGATACATAGCCGATAGGGGATGCGGAAGATGGCTCGGCAGAACCCTGTCCGAGGCCTGATGACTATTCCTTCAGGCGTGAAAGTTGCTGAACCACAAATGCCCCGACGGTCACCGCGCTGGCTGCCCATGCGCAAGCCACCTGCCAATGCCTGAGCGGACCGAGCACGTCTCCCATCAGAAAACCGTTTGAAAGCAGAAACAGAAACAATGCGACGGCTGCAAGGGCGATGCGTGGAATCGCCATCAGCCATCGCCACCAGGCACCGGGTTCAAAGCGCCGCGTTCCCCATCGAGTCAACGCTGTCAGCCCTGCAAGCAAACATGCGGCAATGACCAACAAGAGTGGAATGATAAAGAGAGCCAGCATGGGCTCGACTTCTCCGCCGTCCTCGCCGGGCGTGTAGAAGCTTTCTGTCCAGATGTCCCTGCACAGGGCGAAAATCAGATAAATGACTGCGACAGGAGCGATGGGGAATATCAGGCAACTGATGAGGTTTTTTTTAAGATCCATCATTGAATCGTCCTTGGTTTTTTCAGAGCTCCGTTCGATGAGGGCTCGCATATCAGCCATCATCCGATCGTGTGGGACATTCGGGCGCGGGTCGTCTATCGAAGCTTGCACCTTGGCGCGGAACCAACGGTCATGGCTGGCGGCCTGCTCTTCGGTCTCAAGCCCTGAAACGATGGGGGAAAGTTCGGCGCTCATAATGGCCTCCAGAGCCGCTGTCGTCATTGGCAATGATGAATGTCATTGGCTTGGCCGGCCATTGCGTCGCGTCAGATCGTAAGGGCTGTACTTCCGACGGCCAACCGCAATCTTTCGTAGGATTCTTCCTGCCGATTCCGAGGATTTCACGCTCTCTGACAAGGCATGACAGCAGGCTAAAAACCACTCGATAGTGCCTGTTTAAGTGGACTACAGGTTACTTCGTGAAAGCCACAACGCCTTGCGCCGTTGCCTACAGGTACGCCAGAATCCGCTGGCTTGTGCGCCTTGGGGGTCGTCGGTAACTTGAGTCCGTCACTGATTGTCAGTGATCGGGTTTAGTAGCCCGTGGTTACTCAAGGCGCATAGCCCATCAAACAGTCAGGTATCCCATCCCTGCACTTTATGGTGGCTGTGTGCAGGGCGCCCTCGGGCGCGCCGGCTCCTTGGGTCCCCGGTCTACTAACCTGCGCACAGCTACCACCCTTCTTATTAGTAGAGAAGCGGTGGTAGCTCATACTTACAGGACCCAAATCATGTTCAAAGTAACTCCAAATCCGCCGGACTCCGACCCGGCTTCCCCGTACGAAAGCCCCGACTCAAAACAATTCCACGAAGCCGCCGAACGCGCGCTCAATCATTACCTCAACCCGGGCGCCAACATCATGGCCACCCCGCGCACACCCAGCACCATGTTCATCGTCAACCCCGAACTCAGTACCGAAACCCTGCTGGTGCATGCCTGCGAATCCCTTGCGTCGGCCAATGTCATGGCCAACGATCTGGTGGATCATCTGGAGGGGACGAGTCGCAATGCGCTGCTGGTGATTGCGCAGGTGATCATGTTGGGGGAACTGGCGGTGAATCGGGCGCTGGATCGGCTTGATCCGCCCTGACCACAATCTCCAGATCACCGATAGACCTGTGGGAGCGGGCTTGCTCGCGAAGGCGGTGTGTCAGGCAACTTATGTGTCGGCTGAAATATCGCTTTCGCGAGCAAGCCCGCTCCCACAGGGGTACGGCGTCGCTGATCACTAATATGTCAGGCCAGGCTCTCGCTGATCTGCGCCGCCAGTTGCACCAGCATCCCCGGCACTTCCTGGACCATCTCGCCCATGCGCGCAAAGTCGTGGGTCATGCCGGCCTTGACCTCCAGCACCACGGGTTGCCCCGCCGTGCGCAGTTTCTCGGCCCAGGCCAGGCCTTCATCGAGCAACGGATCGTACTCGGCCAGCCACAGCACCGTCGGTGTCAGCCGTTGCAGGTGCTCGGCGTACAGCGGCGAAAAACGCCAGTCGGCGCGGTCCGCTTCAGTGCGTTGGTACTGCTGATAGAACCACTCCAGCGTGGTGGCTTCCAGCAGGTAGCCTTCGGCGAATCGCTCAAGGGACGGGCGTTTTTTTACCGCGTCGATCACCGGGTACAGCAGCACTTGCAAGCGCGGCACCAGCGGCCAGCCCAATGGGTCCTGGGCGATGGCGATGCACAGCGATGCCACCAGGCTGCCGCCGACGCTGTCCCCCGCCAGCGCAATGCGCCTGGCGTCGAGGCCCAAGGCCTTGGCTCCGGTGATGGCCAGCCAACGGGTGATGTCTTCGGCATCGTGGTAAGCGGTGGGAAAACGGTGTTCCGGCGCCAGGCGATAATCCGCCGACAACACGGCAAACTCCCCCGCCAGCGCCAGGCGCCGGCACAGGGTGTCGTGGGAGTCGAGGCTGCCCACCACGTAGCCGCCGCCATGGAAGTACAGCAACACCGGGCGCGACTCACCGTCCGGTTGCGGTTTGGCGTACAGCCGCGCGTTGAGCACATGACCGTCCCGCGCAGGAATGCTGACCGACTTCACCGTCAACGCGCCCGTTGGCGCCGCATCGAGCAATTGCGAAGTCTGTTCGAACTGCTGCCGTGCTTCGCCAGGGCTCAGCCCATGCATGGGTTGGCTTTTGCCGCTGAGCCGGCCGAACTCGGCCAGCTCTAGAAATCCTTCGATGTCCGGGTGCAGTGCCATGGGCGGTAGTCTCCAAAAATAAACAGGCTCGCCCAATAAACGAACCGTGAGGGCCGTTCATTAGGGCGAGCCTGTTTTTGTCGCGGGTTAGCCCTAGAGCTGCGGCACCACCTCCCGACCCAGCGCCGCCACCACAGCGTCCAGGCACTCATCCTGCTGCAGGATATCGAAGTGGCCGGCCGTTACCCTTTGCACCTTGCGCAGCCGTGGTTGCTGACGCTCCAGGGTCGCGCGTTCGGCCGTCGGGTTGCCATCGGCCCACCAGCAATGCAGTTCGGCCTGAGGAATCGGCAGGCTTTCGACCTGCCGCGACAGCGCCTTCAACCGTGTGCTGACCATGAACGTCTGGGCCAACTCGTCGGCGCCGAGCAGCGCGTAACCGCTGGCCTGATCGCTTTGGCTATCGATCACCATGCGAATGATCCGCGTCACGGCGTCGTGGTCCCCCGCCCTCTCGGAATTCAATGCCTGGGCGATCACTGCGTCGTCCATGCCCAAAGTTGCACCTAGGAACTCGGCCAGATCGGCGCGCCACTCATCCGGGCTGGCGACGGCATTGGCCTGGGTCGGCACAAAGCTGTCCACCAGACCGACGAATGCCACCCGCTGGCCCTGTTGTTCGAACAGGTCACTCACCATCAACGCCAACGCCCCGCCCAGCGACCAGCCCAGCAGGTGGTACGGCCCCTGGGGTTGCCGGGCGCGGATCGCCTCGACGTAGTCGGCGGCCATCTGCGCAAGCGAGGTGTCGTGCCACTGCCGGTCGAGCAGCATCCGGCATTGCACGCCGTACACCGTGCGCTCGCCCTCCAGGCGCCGGGCCAATGGCTCGTAGTCGAACACTGTGCCGAAGCCGGCGTGCAGGCAGAACAGCGGCGGCTGATCATTCACCAGCTGGTTGAGCAGCAACAGTGGTTGTGGACTCTGCCGCACGGGCTGTTCATCGACACCGGACAACCCGGCAATCGTCGGCTTGGCCATCATGTCCCGCAGCTTGAGCTGGAAGCCAGGCTCATTCAGGGCGCGGACTTTCGAGATCACCTTGAGGGTGCGCAGCGAATCACCGCCCAACTCGAAGAAGTTGTCGGTGATGCCGACTTTCTCGATGCCCAGCACCTGCTGCCAGATGTCCGCCAGCGCCCATTCCAGCGGCGTGCGCGGGGCCACGTAGTCGCGACCGGTGAAGGCCGGGTCCGGCAAGGCCTTGCGGTCGAGCTTGCCGTTGGGGGTCAGCGGGAAGCGCGGCAGCACCACGACCTGCGTCGGCACCATGTAGTCGGGCAGGCTTTCGCGCAATGCCGCCTGGCAACGCGGGCCGAGGCCATCGTCTTGCTCCGCCACCACATAGCCCACCAATTGCGGCCCCTGCCCGTTGTCACGCACCACCACCAGCGCATCGTTGACCCCGGCCTGCTCGCGCAAACGGGCTTCGATTTCGCCCAGTTCGATGCGGAAGCCGCGCACTTTGACCTGATGGTCGATACGCCCGACGTAATCGAACACGCCATCCTCGCGACGGCGCACCAGGTCGCCGGTGCGGTACAGGCGCCCGCCCTCGGTGCTGAACGGGTCGGCGACGAAGCGCTCGGCAGACTGCCACGGGTGGCGATGGTAGCCGCGCGCGACACCCCGTCCGCCGATGTACAACTCGCCGACCATGCCCACCGGCAGCGGGTTGAGGTCCATGTCCAGCACGTGCAGGCTGCGGGCGCCGACGCGTTGGCCAATCGGCGCGTACATCGCCTGGCAGTGGCCGTCGGCGGCGACTTTCCACAGCAGCGGCGTGACCACGGTTTCCGTCGGGCCGTAGCCGTTGACCAGGTATTGCGGCCTGAGTGTGTGCTTGACCCGCTCGAAGGTTGCGTCCGGCACTGCATCGCCGCCGAAGCAATAGATGCGCACCGGCGGCGGATCACCGCCCTGCAATTCGGCGTGCTCGGCCAGTTGCAGCAGGTACGCCGGCGGGAAGCAGGCGACGCTGATGCGCTGGCGGTGCAGCACCGCCAGGGTCTGTTCGGCGGTCCACAAGGTGTTGTCGCGGATCACCAGGGTCGAGCCGCTGATCAGCGCGGTGATCCAGCGTTCATGGGCACCGTCGAAGGCGAACGACATGAAATGCAGCTCGCGATTGTCCGGGTCCATCTCGTACAGCTCGGCGATGGCTTGCACGTGCATGCTCAATGGCCCATGGGCGACGGCGACGCTTTTCGGCTTGCCGGTGGAGCCCGAGGTGTAGATCAGGTAGGCCAGTTGCTCGGCGTGCACTGCGCGTTGCGGTGCCGGCACCTCGACGTCTAGGTTCAGGCGATCCACTGCGACCATCGCCGTGCCCGGGTTGAGTTGCGCGCTATCGCACAGCCGTTCCTGGGTCAGCAACAGGCGCATGTCGCTGTCGGCCATCATGTAGCGCAGGCGTTCCTGCGGGTATTGCGGGTCCAGCGGCACGTAGGCGGCCCCGCACTTCATCACCGCCAGCAGCGACACCACCAGTTCCAGCGAGCGCTCCATGAACACGCCGATCACGTCTTCGGCCTGCACGCCTTGCTCAAGCAGATGCATCGCCAAAGCATCGGAGCGCCGGTCCAGCTCGGCGTAGCTCAACTGCTCGGCGTCGCGATCGGCATAACTGAGCACCAGCGCCGTGTGCTCCGGTTGCAGTCGCGCTCGCTGACGAATCAGTTCATGCACCGGCGTCTCGTCACCCTCAGCCACCACCGGCAGTTCGCCGTCCAGCGCCCGGCCTTCGTCCAGCGTCAGCAGGCCCAGCTCACCGACGGCGCGCCCGGCGTCGTCGCACAGGCGCTGCATCAGGCTTTCCATGTGGTTGCGCAGCACTTCGACGGTGGCCAGGTCGAACTGATCGCGCTGGTGCATGTACTCGATGCGCAGCCCTTCGTCGAGGCTGACCATCAGGTCCATGGCGAAGCTGGTCAGGCCGAAATCGGAGACGTCCTCGAAGCGCAGCGAATCGCCGTTCCACTCGCGCAGGGTGCGGTCCACCGGCTGGTTTTCGAACACGATGATGCTGTCGAACAACGACTGCCCGCCCTGCCCGGCCCAGCGCTGGATATCGCTGAGCGGGGTTTGCTGGAAGTCGCGGATGTCGAGGTTATAAGCCTGGATCTCCCGCAGCCAGTCACCGACGCTGGCCTCGGTCGGCACCGTGCTGACCACCGGCAAGGTGTTGATGAACAGCCCGAGCATGTTCTCCGAGCCATTGAGAGTCTCCGGGCGGCCGGACACCGTGGCGCCGAAGGCCACCGTGCGCTGGCCGGTGTAGCGCTGCAACAGCAGCAGCCACGCGGCTTGCACCAGAGTGTTGAGGGTCACTTGCTGTTGCTGGGCAAACGCCTGCAAACCCGCAGTCTGCCCGGCGCTCAGGTGCGTGTAGATCGCGTGATAACCCGCTTGCGGCGCCTTGACCGGCAGTGCGCGGGCCAGGTGGGTGGCGCCTTCGAGATTATTGAGTTTGTCTTTCCAGAACGCTTCGCTGGCCTCGGCGACTTGCTGGCCGAGCCAGTCGATGTAGTCGCGATAGGCGGCCACCGGCTCGTGCTCCTCACCGCTGTAATGGCGCAGCACTTCACCGATCAGGCGCGACACGCTCCAGCCGTCCATGAGGATGTGGTGGTAGGTCCAGATCAGGCGATAGCGGTCGTCCTCCAGGCGCACCAGCAACAGGCGTAAAAGCGGCGCGCGGTTCAGCGAGAAGCCGCGTTCGCGCTCCTCGAGGGCCAGTTGGCGGACGCGCCCGGGCTGATTATCCAGACCACGCCAGTCCAGTTCGGTCAGCAGTGACGGCGCATCACGCAGCACCACTTGCAGCGGCTCCTTGTCGCCTTCCCAGAGGAATGCGGTGCGCAGAATCCCGTGACGTCGGGCGGCATCGGCCCAGGCTTCGCGGAAACGCGCGCCATCAACCCCGCGCACGCCCACTTCGATCTGGTTGACGTACAGACCCGAATCGCCGTCCTGCACCGAGTGGAACAGCATGCCCTGCTGCATCGGCGACAGCGGATAAACATCCTCGACTTCGTCCGCCGTCAGTTCCAGCGCCTGATACTGCGCTTCACTCAGTTCGATTTTTGCTGCCGGTTCAACCACAGCCGGTACGGCTTGATCCGCCGTGAGCGGTTGAGCGACCGTGGCCAGTTCGGCGATGGTCGGGTGGCTGAACACGTCCTTGGGGGAAATGCTCAACCCGGCCTTGCGTGCGCGGCTGACGGCCTGGATCGAGACGATGGAATCGCCACCCAGTTCGAAGAAGTTGTCCTGCATGCCAATCTGCGGCACTTCGAACAATGCTTGCCACACTGCTTGCAGCGCTGTTTCCACGGCATTGCGCGGCGCGATGTATTCACGCACTTGCTGATCCGGTTGCGGCAATGCGCGGCGGTCGAGCTTGCCGTTGGGCGTCACCGGCAACCGATCGAGCAGCAGCACGTGGCTCGGCTGCATGTGCTCGGGCAGCGCGTTGCGCAGGTGTTGCTTGAGTGGATCGAGTGCGGCATCACCTGTGACGTAAGCCACCAGTTGCCTGGACTTGCCAACGTCGAGGGCGATCACCACCGCCTCGCGCACCGATGGATGCTCCAGCAGGCAGGCCTCGATTTCCCCCAGCTCGATGCGCAAGCCACGGATCTTCACTTGATGGTCGATGCGCCCGACGTATTCGATCACGCCGTCCTCGCGGTAACGCGCCAGGTCGCCGGTGCGGTACAGGCGCTCGCCCGGCTCACCGAAGGGGCTGGCGACAAAGCGCTCGGCGGTCAGGTCCGGGCGGTTGTGATAACCACGGGCCAGGCCGATGCCGCCCAGATACAGCTCACCCACGCAACCTTGGACCTGCGGTTGCAGGCTCTCGTCGAGGATGTAGGTCACCAGGTTGGCAATCGGATAACCGATCGGCACGCTGAAGCCTCCGTCGTCGACACAGGTCCAGTGGGTCACGTCGATGGCCGCTTCGGTCGGGCCGTAGAGGTTGTACAGGCCAACGTTGGGCAACACGCGGAACAGGCTGTGCTGCAAGTCCGCCGACAAGGCTTCGCCGCTGCACAGGATCTGCCGCAGGCTGGCGCAACGCTCGAAGCCTTCGCCCTGGACAAATGCCTGCAACATCGACGGCACGAAATGCAGGGTGCTGACCTGGTACTGCTCGATCAGGCCGACCAGTTGCGCCGGATCGCGATGGGCGCCCGGTTCGGCCACGGCCAGGCGTGCGCCGGTCATCAGCGGCCAGAAGAACTCCCAGACCGACACGTCGAAACTGAACGGGGTTTTCTGCAAGACGGTGTCGCGCCCGTCCAATGGGTACGCGCCCTGCATCCACGCCAGGCGGTTGTACAAGGCATCGTGACGGTTGGCCGCACCCTTGGGTTTGCCCGTGGAACCGGAGGTGTAGATCATGTAGGCCAGCGATTGCAGCTCGACCACGCAGGGCAGGTTCTCCTCGCTCAGGCCTTCAAGCAATGGCGCCATGTCGTCCAGGCAAATTGCTGTTGTGCCGGCTGGAATCGGCAACTGTTGCAGCAGATGCCGCTGGGTCAACAGCAAGTGCACGCCGCTGTCGTCGAACATGTGTTCCAGGCGTTCGCGCGGGTAGTCCGGGTCCAGCGGCACATAGGCGCCACCGGCCTTCATGATCGCCAGCAGGCCGATCACCAGTTCCAGCGAACGCTCGGCGGCAATGCCCACCAACACTTCGGCGCCGACGCCCTGGCTACGCAGGTAGTGCGCCAGCCGGTTGGCCTGTTGGTTGAGTTCGCGATAGCTGAGGGTCTGGCCGGCAAACACCAGGGCCGGGGCCTCGGGGGTTTGCAGCACCTGGGTTTCGAAGCACTGGTAGACCGGGCGCACATCCGGCCAGGCCTGCGCGGTGCGGTTGAAGCCTTCGACCTGCTGCGCCGTTTGTGCGGTATCGAGCAGGCTCAAGCGCCCCAATGGCTGCTGCGGCGCACGGACCATGGCATCGAGCAACGCCAGCAGACGTGTGCTCAAGCCTTCGATGGCCTCGGCGCTGAACAGCGCCGTGTCGTAGTTGAAACGCAAATCCAGGCATTCACCCAGCTCGGCGGCGATGGCCAGGGGGAAGCTGGTCTGGTCGTGGTTGCTGATGCCGGTGAACTTCAACGCGCTGGCGTTACCCTGCTCCAGCGCTTGCGCCACCGGATAGTTTTCGAACACCAGCAGCGTGTCGAACAGCGCTTCGCCAGAGTGACCGGCCCAACGCTGCACATCCGCCAGCGGCGTGTATTCGACTTCGCGCAACCTGATGTTGAGCGCCTGGACTTCATCGATCCATTGGCTGACCGTGCGCTCGGGGTGCGGTGTGGCGATCACCGGCAAGGTGTTGATGAACAGACCGATCTGCTGCTCTATCCCCTGCAACTCACTCGGACGCCCCGACACCGTGGCGCCGAACGCCACCGTCTGCTGCCCGGTGTAGCGCTGCAACAGCAACAGCCACGCCGCTTGCAGCAGGGTGTTGGGCGTGACGCGGGCCTGACGGGCAAAGCCGCTCAGACGCTCGGTGGCCGCACTGTCCAGGCTCAGGTGCAGGGTGCGATGAGCATCGCCTTGCCCTGCAACCGGTCCCGGCAAGGCCCCGGCCAAACGGGTCGGCTCGGTGAACGACTGCAATTGCTCCAGCCAGAACGCTTCGCACGCGGCGCGATCACGGCTGCCCAGCCAGGTCATGTAATCGCGATAACCGCCAACACTCGGCGCGGGTATGACGCCGGAATACCGCTGCAGCACTTCGCCGAACAACTGCGAAGTGCTCCAGCCGTCGAGCAGGATGTGGTGGTTGGTGAAGATCAGGTGATGAGTGTCGCTGGTGGTCTGCACCAGGGTCAGGCGCAGCAATGGCGCCGCCGTCAGGTCGAAACCGCGCAAACGGTCGTCCTCGGCCAGGCGATCCAGCGCTTCAGTGACCTTGGTTTGATCGCGCCAGTCGAGCACGGTCAACGGCAACGTGGCGTCGGCCAGGATCACTTGCAACGGCCGCGAGCCGTTGCTTTCGTTGAAGAACGCCGCGCGCAGCACTTCATGGCGCTGCAGCGTCTGCTGCCAGGCATCGCGGAACGCCTCGACGTCGAGCCCCTGCACATCCACGCGCATCTGTGGCACGTAGGCCCCGGCATCCGGGGCGAACAGGCTGTGGAACAACATGCCTTGCTGCATCGGCGACAGCGGCAGGATGTCTTCGATCTGGCTGGCCGCCAGCGGCAAGGCATCCAGCTGTGCCTGATCGACGCGCACCAGCGGCACGTCGCTCGGGGTCAACCCGCCGGCACCGCTCAGGCAATGTTCGATCAGCTGTTGCAGTTCCAGGGCGTAGGCATCGGCCAGACGCTGCACGGTCTGCGGGTTAAACACTTCACCGCTGAAGGTCCAGCTCAGGCGCAGTTGCCCGGCGTAGACCTGACCGTTGATGCTCAGGCCCCGGTCCAGTTCGGCCGATGCGCCCTGCTCGGCGCCACCGCTTTCCCGGGCCGGGCGCCATGGCGCCTGTTCGTCGAAGCTGGCGTCGAACTGGCCCATGTAGTTGAAGGTGACCTGCGGCGACGGCAGATCCTCAAGGCCTGCGTCGGCCAGATAGCGCAGGATGCCGAAACCGATGCCTTTGTCGGGCACGGCGCGCAGCTGTTCCTTGACCGCTTTGATGCTGCCGGCCAGATCAGTGGCCGGGGTGAGTTTCACCGGGAAAATCGAAGTGAACCAGCCCAGGGTGCGGGTCAGGTCGATGTCGTCGAACAGGTCTTCGCGGCCGTGGCCTTCCAGTTTCACCAGGGTCGAAGTTTGACCGGTCCATTGGCCCAGCGCCCGCGCCAGCGCCGTCAGCAACAGGTCGTTGACCTGGGTGCGGTACGCCGCGGGAGCGTCCTGCAACAGCTGCCGGGTCAAGGTGCTGTCGAGCAGCGTTTCCACGCTCACGGCATGCTCGCTGGCCAGACTGCCTTGGGGGTTGTCGGCGGGCAGTTCAACTTGCACGTCGCGGAACTGGTCTTGCCAGTAAGCGGCTTGGCTGACCAGCTCAGCACTTTGCGTATGAGATTGCAGACGAGCGGCCCAGGCCTGATAGGCGCTGGTTTTCGCTGGAAGACGCAGGGGTTGAGCTTGCTGCGCTTGTTGATACGCGGTTTGCAAATCTTCCAGCAGCAATCGCCAGGACACGCCGTCCACCGCCAGGTGATGCACCACCAGCAACAGCCGCTGACCGGCCGCGCCCATGTCCACCAGCAAGGCGCGCAACAGCGGGCCGTCCTGCAGATTCAGGCTGGCTTGCGCGGCGTTGCACAGCTCAAGCAATTCATCGGTATTGGCGGCCTGGCGCTGCCACAGCACCTCGTCGCTGTTCCACTGCTCGGCTTGAGCCTGCTGCCAGACGCCGTCGACATTACGCAAACGCAGGCGCAATGCATCGTGATGCTCCACCAACACAGCCAAGGCCAGTTGCAGGCTGGCGCTGTCCAGCGGCTCGCGCAGTTCCAGCAGCAACGACTGGTTCCAGTGATGACGGGCTTCGATGTCCTGCTCGAAGAACCAGTGCTGGATCGGCGTCAGCAGTACCTCGCCACGCACCGGCCCCTGATCGATCACCAATCCGGCGCTGCGTACCGCGACCTTCGCCAGGCTCTGTACGGTCTGGTGCTGGAACAGATCCCGGGGGGCGATGCGAATCCCGGCCTGACGCGCGCGGCTGACGACTTGAATCGAGATGATCGAGTCGCCGCCCAGCTCAAAGAAGTTGTCGTCGATGCCCACGCGCTCAAGCTTGAGCACGTCTTGCCAGATCGCCGCCAGCTCGGTTTGCAGCTCATCCATTGGTGCCGTGTACGCCTGCTGCGCCAGCGCTGCGTCGGGCTTGGGTAATGCAGCGCGATCGAGTTTGCCGTTGCCGGTCAGCGGCCATTGGTCGAGTTTGATCAGGTGCGCCGGCACCATGTAATCCGGCAAACCGGCCTGCAAATGTTCGCGCAGGGACTGGCGCAGATCGCTGTCGTCGCCGGTCGCGGTGAACCACGCGACCAACTGCTGGCTGCCATTGACCTCGGGCGCCAGCACCAGCGCCTGTTCGATGGCCGGATGGCTTTGCAGGCGATCCTGGATTTCCCCCAGTTCGATGCGGAAACCACGGATCTTCACCTGATGGTCGATACGACCGGCGTACTCGATGCTGCCATCGGCGCAGTACCGCGCCAGATCGCCGGTGCGGTACAGGCGCGCGCCCGACTCGGCGGCGAAAAGGTCCGGGACAAACCGCGTGGCGGTCAGGTCGGCACGCTGGTGATAGCCGCGAGCAAGGCCGGCACCGCCGACGTACAACTCTCCGACGCAGCCCTTGGCCACCGGGTTCAGGCGCGGGTCGAGCACGTACCAGCGCAGATCGGCGATCGGCTCCCCCAGCGGCGAGCTGTTGGCGCCATCGAGGTCGGCGCGGGACAGCGGTCGATAGGTCACGTGCACCGTGGTTTCGGTGATGCCGTACATGTTGATCAGCAACGGCTGCCGGTCATCGAAGGCGTCGTACCACGGACGCAGGCTGGCCACGTCCAGCGCCTCGCCGCCGAACACCACGCAGCGCAGGGCCATGCCTTGCGCGTTGGCGCAGGCGAACGGCATCAACTGGCGGAAGGCCGAGGGAGTCTGGTTGAGTACGGTGATGCGCTCGTCACGCAGCAAGCGGGCGAAGTCCTCCGGGGAGCGGCTGACCGCGTGGGGCACCACCACCAGTTTGCCGCCGTAGAACAACGCGCCAAAGATTTCCCACACGGAAAAGTCAAAGGCATAGGAGTGGAACAGGCTCCACACATCCTGCTCATTGAAACCGAACCAATGTTCGGTGGCGCTGAACAGCCGCGTCAGGTTGCTGTGGGGCAGCAGCGTGCCTTTCGGTTTGCCGGTGGATCCGGAGGTGTAGATGACGTAGGCCAGGTTTTCTGGAGCGGTCAGGTTCGGCAGGTTGTCGGCACTGGCCTCGGACAGCCAGTCGCTGCCGTGATCGAGGCAGATCACTTCGATGCCTTCGTTCAATGGCAGGCGCGGCAACAGTGCGGAATCTGTCAGCAACAAGCGCGTGCCGCTGTCGGCGAGCATATAGGCCAGGCGATCCTGCGGGTATTGTGGGTCCAGCGGCACGTAGGCGCCGCCGGCCTTGAGGATCGCCAGCAGGCTGACGATCATCTCCAGCGAACGCTCCAGGGCGATGCCCACCAACACGTCCGGCCCGACGCCGCGCTCGCGCAGGCGATGGGCGATGCGGTTGGCGCGGCGGTTCAGTTCGGCGTAAGTGAGGGTGACGCCGTCGCAGGTCACGGCGATGTTGTTCGGGTGCGCGGCGGCCTGGGCCTCGATCAGTTGATGGGCGCACAACAGGTTCGCCTGATCGCTGTTCAACCCGGCAGTGCTATTCCAGTCGAGCAAGGTCGCCTGCAGTTCGGCGGCGTCGAGCATGCACAGGTCCGCCAGGGCAACCGTGCTGTCAGCGCAAATCGCCTGCAACAGGTTCAGCCAGTGCCGGCCGAGGCGCTCGATGGTCGAGGCGTCGAACAGTTCGGTGGCGTAGACGAACGACGCGTGGATGCCCTCGTCGCCCTCGACGGTGTCGAGCATCAGGTCGAACTTGGTGGTTTTCTCATCCCAGATCAGCGGTTCGACGCCCAGCCCCGGCAGGCCCCAGCGTTGCGGGCCGCCACTGTCGCGCTGGTGGTTGAACATCACCTGGAACAGCGGCGTGTGGCTCAGGCTGCGCTCCACGCCCAGGCCATCGACCAGTTGCTCGAAGGGCAGGTCCTGATGGGCCTGTGCGCCGAGTGCCGCGGCCTTGATCTCGGCCAGCAATTGCCCAAACGGCTGGTCGGCCCGTGGCTGGCTGCGCAACACCTGGGTGTTGACGAAAAAGCCCAGGAGGTTTTCCACGTCCTGGCGGGTGCGGTTGGCAATCGGCACGCCGACACGGATGTCCTGCTCGCCGCTGTAGCGGTGCAACAGCGTCTGCAGTGCCGCCATCAACAGCATGAACAGGGTGCAGCCTTCGCGGCGGGCAAGATCACGCAGTTGAGTGGTCAACGCGGCAGGGATATCCAGCTCGACGCTGGCACCCTGCTGACTCGGGATCGCCGGGCGACGACGGTCAGTCGGCAAGTTAAGTGGCGGATGCTCGCGGCCCAACTGTTCGCGCCAGTAATCGAGTTGGCGCTCGGCCTCGCCGGCCTCCAGCCACAGGCGCTGCCAGCGGGCGAAGTCGGCGTATTGAATGTCCAGTTCCGGCAGTTGCGGGGCCTGCCCGGCACTGAGCTGCGCATAGAGCCGGGTGAACTCCTGCAACAGGATCGGCAGCGAGCCGCCGTCGGTGACGATGTGGTGGAAAGTCAGCACCAGCACATGTTGCTGCGCATCGAGGCGGATCAAGCGGCAGCGCATCAACGGGCCGTGCTGCAGGTCGAACGGTTGCTCGGCATTGAGGGCGATCTGCCGTTGCAGGTCGACCTCGTCGCCAGCGCTGACTTCAACCAGCGGCGCATCCATCCGTGGGTGAATCTTTTGCAGCACTTGCTGCTCATCGAAAACGAAGGTGGTGCGCAGCACTTCATGACGCTGCACCAGCGCGTCCAGGGTCTGCGCCAGCGCCTCAGGGTTGAGCTCGCCGTTCAGGCGGAAGGCACCGGTCAGGTTGTAGGCCGTGGCCTGGGGCTGCATCTGCCAGAGGAACCACAAGCGCTGCTGCGCGTAGGACGCCGGCAGCGTGTCGACGCCGCGGTCCCGGGGCGGGATCGGCAGCAGTTCCAGGGTCAGCCCCTGGGCGTGCATCTTCTGTTGCAACGCACGCCGGGCGTCCGCGCTCAAGCCGCAGAAACGCTGGGCCAGGGTCATCATTCTGTCCGGTGCAGCACTCATCGCGCGTGTTCCTCATCCACTTCATCGAACAACGCTTCGAGGGCGTCTACATCGTTTTCTTTATGTTCACTGTGCTCACGGAACTGCTCGATCTGCGCCGCCAGCCGTTCCAGGGTGTCACCGTCGAAAAACAGCTTGAGCGGGATCGCCAGGTTCAGTTCTTCCTGAATCCGCGCACGAATGCGCGTGGCCAGCAGCGAGTGCCCGCCGAGTTCGAAGAAGTTGTCGTGCACGCCGACGCGCTCGACGTGCAGCGCTTCGGCCCAGATCGCCGCCAGGGTTTTTTCCAGGTCGTTGCGCGGCGCGATGAAGACGCTGCGGCGCACATCGAGATCGAGCAAGGCCTGGCGATTGAGTTTGCCGTTGGGCATCAGCGGGAAACGCTCCAGCACCTGCAAGCGCGCCGGTTGCAGGTGCTCGGGCAGCGCTTCGGCCAGATGGCTGCGCAATTCGTTGAGGCGGATGTCGGCGGTGTCGGTCGGGGACACCACGAAGCCCAGCAATTGCGGGCCGGTCGGGGTTTCCCGGGCAATCACGGCGGCGTCTTCGATGCCCGGCGCGTTGCGAATGGCCGACTCGATTTCCCCCAGCTCAATGCGGAAGCCACGGATTTTCACCTGGTGATCGACCCGGCCCAGATACTCCAGCACGCCATCGGCGCGATAACGCGCCAGGTCACCGGTGCGGTACAGGCGCTGGCCCGCCGCCTTCGCGAACAAGTCCGGGACAAAACGCTCGGCGGTCAGCGTGGCCCGTTGCAGATAACCCCGGGCAATGCCGGCACCACCGACGTACAACTCACCTTCGACGCCCACGGCCACCGGTTGCAGGTCCGGGCCGAGCACGTGGAGGCGCATGCCGGCAATCGGCTGGCCGATCGGGATGCTGTCATCGTCCTGATCAAGCGGCAGCTCCCAGGCCGAACACCACACGGTGCCTTCGGTCGGACCGTATTCGTTGACCAGCGCCACCCCCGGCAATGCCTCGCGATGTCGCTGCACCAGTGCATTGCCGCAGGCTTCGCCGGCGACGATCACACAGGCCAACGCCTGACGGTCGAGGTGCTCGAGAATCTGCGCGTGGTAGGACGGCAGGGTCAGGTAATGGGAAATCTCTTCGCACTGGATCAACTCGGCCAGTCGGGCCGGATCCTTGTAGCTGTCTTCATCCGGCAGGCACAGGGTCGCGCCCTGCCCCAGCGCCCAGAAAACCCCGGCCACCGAGCTGTCGAAAGAGAACGACGAGAGCATCAGGAATGCCCGCAGCGGCTGGCGATAGAAAGCGTTGCGCGCCAGGGTCGAGGCCACGGCGTTGGCATGGCTGATCATCACGCCCTTGGGCTTGCCGGTGGAACCGGAGGTGTAGATGACGTAGGCCAGGTTGGCGCTGTCGCCCTGTGGCTCAGGCCGGTTTGGCGCGGCGGACCAGACTTCGGCCCCAGGCATCAGGGACATTGTCCGCTCACTGCGTAATGCATCCGGCAGCGCCTGGCAGGCCAGCACATGGCGCGCGCCGGTATCGGCGAGCATGAACGCCAGACGTTCGATCGGGTAGTTCGGGTCCAGCGGCAAGTACGCAGCGCCGGCCTTGAGCGTGCCCAACAGGGCGATGACCATTTCCAGCGAGCGTTGGCCGTAGACCGCCACGATCTGGTCCGGCGCCACGCCTTGAACACGCAGGGTATTGGCCACCTGGTTGGAACGCGCATCCAGTTCGGCGTAGGTCAGACGCTGACCGTTGACGCTTACGGCGATGCGTTGCGGATGCAAACGCGCCTGTTCGTTGAACAATTCTTGCAGGAAGCGGCACGGCAATGCCTGTTCGGTCGCGTCCGGGTTGAAGCCTTCGATCAGGCGAGTCCGTTGCGCAGCACTCAACAGATCAGCCTGACCCAGGGTCAATTCGGGCGACGCCAGTAGCTGGCGGCTGAACTCGACAAACTGCTCCAGCCATTCGGCCAGCATCGATTCCGGCAGCGCACCGTCAAGGCACGACAACTGCAACTGATCACCCTGCACCCGCAGGCGCAGGACTTCGGGGTTGCCGTCGTCCACCTCGATAGCGCTTTCAATCACGGCCTGATAGACGAAGCCGTAACGCAGCGGCGCGGTGCCTTCGGCGCTCAGTTCGAATTCATTGAGGCAATCGAGCCACGACAGCGACTGTTCGACGCTGGCGGCAAACGCCACCAGCGCTTGCGCCAGGGTCTGCTGGCTGCGGTGCTCGAAGGCCACCGGCAAGCGTCGGGCGAAGCGTCCGAGGGTGGCGATGGTTTGTTCGTTGCGACCCTCCACCTCCCAGCCCATCAGCAGCTTTTCCTGATGGCCGATGCGCGCAACGAATGCAGTCCACAGCAACAGCGCCAATTGCTCTGCCTCAACGCCCGTTTCGGCAGCGACCCGTTGCACGCCCGCCAACCATGGGGCGTCAATCAACCTTGCCTGACGACGAGCCAGTGTGACCTCGACGGCTCGTTCGAACGGCAAGCGATGGGCCACCGCGAATTGCTGTTGCAGGTTGCGCCAGAACGCCGCGCCCTGGTGGCCGATGTCTTCCTCGCGCAGTTCTTCCTGCCATGCGCTGTAGTCCAGGTATTGCAACGCGTCCTCGTCGTCGCCCAGGGTTTCACCACGCAGCAGACTGCCCAGTTCACTCGCCAGCACCCGCAACGATGCCTCGTCGAAGCTGCATGCCGGGGCCAGCAAGGAGATGAAAGTCTGCCCTGCTCCGTCTTCGACCTGCGCCACCACCAGCGCCTGATTCGAATCTTCAACCATGACTTCACGGCTGCGGCTCAAGGCCTCGGCCACCGAAGGCTGGTTGCCCAGCAGCGTGACCGGTAGCGCATCGCACAGGCTTTGCACCGGCCACTTCATGCCCGGCAGGCGGCGGTACAGCGTGCGCAGGATTTCATGGCGCTGGCCGAGGGTTTCCAGTGCCCTGCGCAACGCCTGAGCGTCCACTGGCCTGGCGACCGGCAGCGTCAGGGTGGCGAACAGCGGCCGTGCGCCCAGTTCCTGGGCACGCAAATAAAAGGCCTGCTGGGCCGAAGTCTGGAATACGTCTACCGAAGGTTCGAGGGCGGTGGTGTTCATGTCGGGTGTCCTTATTCCTGATCCAGGTCGGCGCTTTTCTGCGCGATGGCCATGGCCGTGAGGATTTTTCTGTAGCCGGTGAACTCGTTGCGCGCATGCACGCTGAGGATGTTGTCGAGCAGCACCACGTCGCCCTTCTCCCAGGCGAACTCGACCATCACCTCGCGGTAGATGCCTTGCAGGTGGCGAATCACATCGTCGGGAATCGGCGAGCCGTCGCCGAAGAAGGTGTTTTGCGGCAGGTCCTGCGGGCCGAATTCACGCAGCAGGTTGTCGCGGATGCTGTCCGGCAGGGTCAGTGCGTTGAAAAAGGTGCCGTGGTTGAACCAGATGCGCTCGCCGTTCAGTGGATGACGCACGATGGCCGGGCCGTTCTGCCGGGTGCGCAGGCGGTTGCCCGGTTTCCACTCGGCCTGGATGCCGATTTTCGCGCAGTAGGCCTCGACTTCGCCGCGATCCTCGCTCTGGAACACGGTCTGCCATGGCAGGCCCATGCCGTCGCCGTAGTTGCGCACGTACTGAATGCGTTTGCGCTGGAATTCCTCGCGCACTGCCGGGTCGATCCGCGCCAGAATCTGGCGGGTATCGCCGAACGGCGTTTCGCCGCCGGTGGCCGACGGCGTGTCGCAGTAGAAATACAGGTGACGCGGGAACACCGGCGAATACGAGTGTTCGTTGTGCGGGAAGATTTTTTCCGGCGCCGGGTAATCGGTGGAGCTGTAGATCTTGAACTGACCGCTGATCTGGGTCCGTGGCGAGGCGCGGAACAGGTACTCCAGGGCACCGCCGGAAATGCCGTCGACGCAGCGGTTGAACTCGCCGATATCGGCCACCTGGAAGCCACGGAACAGGATCACCGCGTGTTCCAGCAGCTTGCTTTCGATCAGCGTGCGATTCTGGGTCGCCCATTCCGCCAGGCTAACGCCGGACACGGCCGGACGGCACACCAGCGGCATGCTCAGGCCTTCGAACAGCGGCGCAAAACTCACCAGCCGCGTCGGATCGGTGGACAGGCTTTTGCGGGCACCACGACCCATCTTGGGAATGGACTTGGTCGTTGAAACGGTCATAAACCCCTCCAGAAAATAATGACGGCGGCGCTCAAGGGCGCCGCCGACTGAATCAGTCCGCCGCAGATTGCGCTGCAGGTGCGCCACGGTTCGCCGAGCGACGCTTGATCGCCATGGCGCCGCCGAGCAAGGCCTTGCGCTGCTCGTTCAAGCGCGCATCGGCACGGCGTTGCACCTCGGCGGCCAGGTCCAGCAACTCACCGACCTGAACCCCATCAGCGCGTATCAGCGCTTCGAGCACCGCCCGGATCTGCTCGAACAAAGACTCCAGCGTGCTCGGCAGGTACTGGCCCACCGGCGTTTCGAAACTCAAGTGAATGTGCTGTGCATCGTTGTAGAACGCGGCGACCATGCCGATCTCGGCGGCCTGACGCCCGGACGGGAAGTCCTCGACCTGCAGGCCCTCCATCGACGGCACGCGACCGACGCCTTCCTGGTAGATCAGCTTGATGTCGAACAGCGGCGAACGGCCGGCCCGGCGCGGCAGGCGCAAGGCTTCCACCAGGCGCTCGAACGGCAGGTCCTGATGGTCCGAAGCCTCCAGCACCGCCCGGCGACAGGCCTCCAGCAACTGCGCCGCCGACTGTTCGGCATCGACCTCCACTTGCAGTACTAATTGGTTAACGAAGAAGCCGACCATTTCTTCAAGCTCGGCTTGATTTCGGTTGGCGATATCGGTGCCGATGCGCACCCGACTGACCTCGGTACGCTGGCGCAGGACCAGGGTGAAACCGGCCAGCAGCAGCATGAACAGCGACAGATCGCGCTGTTGGGCAAAATCGCGCAACTGCTGGCTGAGCTCGCCGCTGAAGGTGAAATGGGCGCTGGCACCTTCTTGCGCCGTGCGCCGGTCGCCATCGGCGGGCAACTCCAACACTGCTTGTGGCTCGGCAAGGCGCTGCTGCCAGTAGTCGAGCTGGCGTTGCAACTCGCCGCCCTGCTCCAGCCACTGGCGCTGCCATCTGGCGAAGTCGGCGTACTGCACGCTGTGCGCCGGCAGTTGCGGGGTCTGGCCACGGTTGAGGGTTGGATAGAGCGTGACGAATTCATTGATCAGCACGCGGAACGACCAGTCATCGGCGACGATGTGATGCACCGTCAGCAACAGCACATGCTCGTCATCCGCGACCCGCAGCACCCGCACCCGCAGCAACGGACCGTGGCGCAGGTCGAATGGCCGGGCGACTTCCTCGCGGGCCAGTTGCTGCGCTTCGACGTCCGGCGCCGGCCGATGCCGCAGGTCGCTGGCCTCGAAGCTCAACGGCAATTGCCCGTGCACCCGCTGCCAGGCCTGGCCATCCTCTTCGTAAAAGGTGGTGCGCAACACGGCGTGACGCTGCACCAGGCTTTCGAAGGTGAGGCGCAGGGCGTCGAGGTTCAGTTCGCCGCGCAGGCGCAAGGCACCCGGCATGTTGTACATCGAACTGTCCGGCTCGAGGTTCCACAGGAACCACAAGCGTTGCTGGGCAAAGGACAACGGCTGGCGTTCACCGGAGGTGTCCGCCACCAGTGCCGGGCGCTCACAGCTGTGTTGCAGGGTCTGCACCTGAGCGGCGAAATCCTCGAGGCGCGGGTGTTCGAACAGGCTGCGCAGGCTCACCGACAGGCCCAGGCGCTGGCGGATCTGCGAGACGATTTGCGTCGCCAGCAACGAGTGCCCGCCCAGTTCGAAGAAGCTGTTTTCCCGGTCGACGCGACTGACCTGCAACACCTGCCGCCAGATCTGCGCCAGTTCGGTTTCCAGTGCACCCTGTGGTGCGCTGCCGGCTTCAGCTTCCCATACTTGCGGGGCCGGCAGCGCGGCGCGGTCGAGTTTGCCGTTGCGGTTGAGCGGCAATGCGGCCAACAACACCAGTTGCGCCGGCAGCATGTAGTCCGGCAGGCGCTCGCCCAGGGCACGGCGCACGCTGTCGGTGAGTTGACGCGCATCCGCCGCCAGCAGCCCGGCATCGGCCGGCACCACATAGCCGATCAATTGCTTGCCGCCGACGCCTTCGTGCACCAGCACCGCGGCTTCGCTGATCATCGGCAAGCCTTGCAGATGCGCTTCCAGCTCACCTAGCTCGACCCGGAAACCACGGATTTTCACCTGATGATCGATGCGCCCCAGGTATTCCAGCGCACCGTCTTCGCGATAGCGCGCCAGGTCGCCGCTGCGGTACAGCCGTGCCCCCGGGGTGCTGGAAAACGAATCAGCGATGAAGCGCTCGGCGCTCAGGCCCGGTCGCCGGTGATAACGCTGGGCAAGGCCGGCGTCGCCGCCGATGCACAATTCGCCGACGCAACCGGTCGGCAGCAGGTGCCCTTCGCTGTCCAGCACATACAGCGCACGACCCGGCAGCGCTTTGCCGATGGGCACGCCAATGTGATTGCGGGTATCGGCCAGCGTGCACTCATGGGTGCTGGACACCACCGTGGCTTCGGTTGGCCCGTAGGTGTTGAGCAGGCGCACATCGCCCAAACCGGCGGCGTGCCACAGCTTCAGGCCCTCCAGCGACATGGCTTCGCCGCCGACGTGGACCTGACGCAAGCGCCCCTTGTCCCGCTGCGGATGCGCGGCCCACTCCTGAGCCAGCAGGAACCAGTAGGCCGCCGGCAAATCCGCCAGGGTCACGCCCTGCTCGATGATCTGGCGATAGAGGGTGTCGGTGTCCCACAACTCATCGCCGCGCATCACCAGCGCCGCGCCCACGCACAGTGGCGGGTAGCACTGTTCGACAAAGCCGTCGAAGCTGAACGTGGCGAATTGCAGCACACGGTCTTGCGGGGTGAGTTGTGAATAGTCCGCCGCGATCACGCAAAACTCGCGCAGCGCGGCGTGGGCCAGGCACACGCCTTTCGGCCGCCCGGTGGAGCCGGAGGTGTAGATCAGATAGGCGAGATCTTCGGCGCTGGCGAGGTTGACCAGGTTGTCGGTGCAATACCCGGTGCCTGCGTCTGGCTCCAGCGCCAGACGTGGCAAACCTTGCGGTAGTGCGACATCGGCCAGCAACCCCGGTTGCGCCAGCAGCAGGTCCATGCCGCTGTCTTCGATCATGCAGGCCAGGCGCTCGGCCGGGTAATCCGGGTCCAGCGGCACATACCCGGCGCCGGACTTGAGGATCGCCATCAGGCTGACGATCATCTGCGCATTGCGCCGCACCGACAGGCCAACCCGCTGCCCCGGCGCCACACCCAGGGCGCGCAGGCGATGGGCGAGCTGGTTGGCTTGCGCATTGAGCTGGGCGTAGGTCAGGCGCTCGTCACCGACCATCACCGCCAGCGCATCGGGGGTGCGTGCAGCTTGTTGCTCGAAACGCTGATGGGCCAGCAACGGGCTGTCGATTGGCGGCGCAGGCGGACGGGAATACGCCAACACCTTTGCTCGGGCCTGTGCATCCAGCAAGCTGACCGCGCCCAATGCCTGTTGTGGCTGTGCGACGAACTGCTCCAGCACCTGCAACAGGCTGGCGCCCAACTGACTGATCTGCGCGGCGCTGAACCGGGTGCGGTCGAAACTGAAATCCAGACGCAGGCTCGCGCCGACTTCGATGCCGAGGGTCAGCGGATAACTGGTGATTTCGTGATTGTGCAGCGCGCCGAAGGTCAGGCCCGCCGGCGCTCCTTGCTTGAGGGCTTCGGCCACCGGGAAGTTCTCGAACACCAGCAGGCTGTCGAACAGCGCCCCCTGTTGCCCGGCCCAACCCTGAATGTCATACAGCGGCACGTGCTCGAATTCGCGCAGGCTCAGGTTCAAGGCTTGCAGGTCGTTGAGCCACTGGCCCACCGACTGCCCTGCCTGCGGCGCGGCGATGATCGGCAAGGTGTTGATGAACAGCCCCAACTGCTGCTCGATGCCCGGCAACGGCGCGGAGCGTCCGGCAATCGTTGCGCCGAACGCCACACAGGACTGGCCGGTGTAGCGCTGCAACAGCAGGCCCCAGGCGCCTTGCAGCAAGGTGTTGAGGGTGATTTTCTGCTGGCGGGCGAAATCGCTCAGGCGCTGTAGCGCGGCGCTTTCAAGGGTCAATTGATGTTCGCCCATGCCGTGCCCTTCGGCGGGCGTCGGCAAGGCTTGCGCCAGCAGCGTCGGCGTTTCCAGCGGCGCCAGCGCCTGTTTCCAGAACTGCTCGGCGGCCAGCAGCGGCTGCTGTTGAATCCAGCCCAGGTAATCGCGGTATTGCCCCAACGGCCTGGCCAACGTCTGGCCGGCATAGTGCTGGATCACTTCGCCGAGCAACTGGGCGTTGCTCCAGCCGTCCATGAGGATGTGATGGCTGGTATGGATCAGGTGCCAGTCTTCACTGCCCCGACGCACCAGCAGCAGGCGGAACAACGGCGCGGCGCTGAGTTCGAAGCCGCGGCTGCGCTCCTCGGCGGCCAGTGCATCGAGGTCGATGTCGGCCGCTTCGATCACTTGCAGTTGCAGGTCGATCTGGCGATGAATCACCTGATGCGCGCACTCGAGCCCCAGCCAGTGGAAGCTGCTGCGCAGGATGTCATGCCGGTTGATCGCCGCCTGCCAGGCCCGGCCAAATGCCGCCAGCTCCAGGCCCTGAATGTCCAGGCGCAGTTGATTGATGTAGGCCTCGGCCTGGGGTTCGTACAGGGTGTGGAACAGCATGCCCTGCTGCATCGGCGTCAGCGGGTAAACGTCCTCGATGGCCGGTGCCGCAACAGGCAAGGCATCGAGTTGTGCCTGGGTGATGCGCGCCAACGGGAAGTCCGACGGCGTGACCTGGCCTGCCGCTGTCGCGCAGCAATGTTCGATCAGCGTCTTGAGTTCTTCGGTGTAGGCAGCGGCCAGTCGTAGCACTGTGGACTCGGCAAACAGGTCACGGCTGAAGCCCCATTGCAGCGAGAGCTGTCCGCCATAGACCTGGCCTTCCACGGTCAGCCAGTTGGCCAACGGTGCATCGTCGCCCTGGGCCTGACCGCCGCTTTCCGGGGCCGGGACGAACAGCGCAGCGTCGTCGAACTGACGGTCGAACTGTCCCAGGTAGTTGAAGGTGATCCGTGGCGCCGGCAGGTCTTGCAGGGCCTGGCGCTGTGCCGGTTCACCGAGGTAGCGCAGCAAGCCGTAGCCCAGGCCCTTGTCGGGAATGGCGCGCAGTTGCTCCTTGATCGACTTGATCGAATTCGCCACCTCGGCCTCGGGTTGCAGGCGCACTGGAAACAGGCTGGTGAACCAGCCGACGGTGCGGCTCAGGTCGAGGTCGTCGGACAGGTCTTCGCGGCCGTGGCCTTCCAGCTGGATCGGCGTCGAGCCCTGCCCGCTCCAGCGGCAGACGACCCGCGCCAGCGCCGTGAGCAACAGATCATTGACCTGGGTGCGATAGGCCGCCGGGGCCTGTTGCAGCAACAGGTGGGTCAGTTCGGCGTCCAGTTTCGACTCGATCTTGTGCCCGTGGCGCTGCTGCAAACTGCCCCGGGGGTTGTCACACGGCAGGTCCCGGGCATCCGCCAGTTGCGCCTGCCAGTACGGCATTTGCCCAGGCGCGGTGCCGGCATGCTGTTGCAGGTGCGCGGCCCAGGCCTGGTAGGCGCTGGTTTTCTCGGGCAACGCCACTTGCCGATAAGCCTGTTGCAAGTCTTCGAGCAACACCCGCCACGACACCCCGTCCACCGCCAGGTGATGGACCACCAGCAGCAGGCGCTGGCTGCCATCGTCGAGGCTGACCAGCAAGGCACGCAGCAGCGGCCCGTGTGCCAGATCGAGGCTGCGCTGCGCTTCATCGCACAGGGCGGTCACGGCTTCGGCTGAAGACGCATTGCGCAACCACAGCCCCGCGGACTCGACCGGCGCTGCATGGCGCTGCTGCCAGCCGTCGGTCCCCTCGATGAAGCGCAGGCGCAAGGCGTCGTGGTGGTTGATGACGGTAACCAACGCCCGCTCCAACGCCTCAGGACTCAACGCTTCCCTGGGTGTCAGCAGCAGCGACTGGTTCCAGTGCTGACGCTGTGCGATGGCCTGTTCGAAGAAGTAATGCTGCGCCGGGGTCAGGATCACCTCGCCACTGACCGGGCCTTGATCGACAGTGCTGCGGCTGTCGAACGCCGCGATCAACGCCAGGCTGCGCACGGTCTGGTACTGGAACAGATCCCGCGGACTGAGGCGAATACCCGCCTGGCGGGCACGGCTGACCACCTGGATGGAAATGATCGAGTCGCCGCCGAGTTCGAAGAAATTGTCTTCGAGGCCCACGGGTCCGGCGCCCAATACGTCCTGCCAGATCTGCGCCAGCGCGGTCTGCATCGCATCCTGCGGCGCGACGAATGCCTGTTGCGGCGCGGCGTCCGGTGGCGGCAAGGCCTTGCGGTCGAGCTTGCCGTTGGCGGTCACCGGCAAGGCGTCCAGTGGCATCAGGTAGGTGGGCACCATGTATTCCGGCAGGCTGCCGAGCAGCCAGGCCTTGAGGGTTTGTGGCCACTGCTCATCGGCATCGGAATTTTCCAGCACCAGATAGGCCACCAGATGCTTGCCGCCCTGCACCAGCACCACGGCCTCGCGCACCAGGGCATGCTGCATCAGGCGGGTTTCGATTTCCCCCAGCTCGATGCGCAGGCCACGCAATTTGACTTGATGGTCGAGGCGCCCGAGGTATTCGATCACACCGTCGGCACGCTGCCGCACGCGGTCGCCGGTGCGGTACAAGCGCGCGCCGTCATGGAAGGGGCACGGCACGAAACGCTCGGCGCTGAGCGCCGGACGCCGGTGATAACTGCGCGCCAGCCCGGCGCCACCGAGGTACAACTCCCCCGCTACGCCGGCCGGAACCGGCAGCAGTTGCGCATCCAGCACATGGGTGCGCAGGTTGGCGATGGGCCGGCCGATGGGCACGCTGTCGGCGCCTTCGTCGATGCAGGTCCAGTGGGTGACGTCGATGGCCGCCTCGGTCGGGCCGTACAGGTTGTACAACCCGGCGCCCGGCAGCTTTTTGAACACCTGCAATTGGGCATCCAGCGGCAAGGCTTCACCGCTGCAGACGATGCGCTTGAGACCGGTGCATGCCTCGACACCCGGCTCATGGATGAACGCCTGGAGCATCGACGGCACAAAGTGCAGCGTACTGATGCCTTGGTCGCCGATGATCCTGATCAACTGCGCCGGTTCACGATGGGCCCCCGGTGGTGCCACCACCAGGCGCGCACCGGCCATCAGCGACCAGAAGAACTCCCATACCGACACATCGAAACTGAACGGGGTTTTCTGCAACACCGAGTCGCTGCCATCCAGCCCGTAAGCCTGTTGCATCCAGCACAAGCGGTTGACCAGCGCCGAGTGACTGTTGCCGGCGCCCTTGGGCTTGCCGGTGGAGCCGGAGGTGTAGATCACATAGGCCAGGTTCAGCGGATGCACTTCAACCTGCGGACAGGTCTCGCTGTAGCCGTCGAGCCAGTCCTGTTCCTGATCCAGGGCGATGACCTTGACGCCCTCGGTGGGCAGTGCGCCGAGCAAGGTGCTTTGGCTGAGCAGCAAGCCGATCGCACTGTCTTCGATCATGTAGGCCAGGCGTTCGGCCGGGTACTCAGGGTCCAGCGGTACGTAGGCACCACCGGCCTTGTGAATCGCCAGCAGGCCGATGACCATTTCCAGTGAACGCTCGACGCAGATCCCCACCAGCACATCCGGGCCGACGCCCTGCTCACGCAAGCAGTGCGCCAGTTGATTGCTGCGGGCATCGAGTTGCGCGTAGCTGAGCTGACGATCGCCAAACACCAGCGCCGGCGCGTCGGGGGTGCGTCGGGCCTGGGCCTGGATCAGCTGATGCATGCACTGCTCGACCGGATAGGTCTCGGCGGTGCGGTTCCAGTCCTGCACCAGCACTTGCTGCTCATCCGCCGTCAGCATCGGCAACTCGCCGATTTTTTGCGTCGAGTCGTCGACTATCGCCTGCAACAGGCGCGTCCAGTGCCCGGCCATGCGCGCAATGCTATCGGCCTCGAACAGGTCGCTGGCGTAGGTCAGCGCGGCGTGCAGCTTGCCGCCCTTCTCCCAGGTGTCGAGGGTCAGGTCGAACTGGGTGGTGCGGCTTTGCCAGTCGATGCTGCCCAGCTCCAGGCCGGACGCGGTGCTGACCGAGGCCATGTCGGCCACGTGCGGCTGGTGGTTGTACATCACCTGGAACAGCGGCGTGTGGCTGAGGCTGCGCTCCAGTTTCAGCGCTTCGACCAGGCGCTCGAACGGCAGGTCCTGATGGGCCTGGGCGCCGAGGGCGGTTTCCTTGATGGTGCGCAGCAGGTCGTCGACCCGGGTCTGGCCGTCCAGTTGGGTGCGCAGCACCTGGGTGTTGACGAAGAAGCCGATCAGGCCTTCGATTTCCGCGCGGTTGCGGTTGGCGATGGGCACGCCGACGCGGATGTCGGTTTGCCCGGTGTAGCGATGCAGCAAAGCGTTGAAGGCGCCGAGCAACAGCATGAACAGGGTGATGTTGTGTTTCTGCGCGGTGCTGCGCAGTTGCTCGGCCAGTTGCGCCTCGACCGCGAATTCGTAGCGGGTGCCGCGATAGCTCGGCATCGCCGGGCGCGAATGGTCCAGGGGCAATTCCAGCACCGGGTGTTCGTCACCCAACTGCGCCTGCCAGTACGCCAGTTGCCGCGCCTGCTCGCCCGCCTCCAGCCAGCGGCGCTGCCACAGGGCGTAGTCGCTGAACTGGATCGGCAATGACGCCAGCTGCGGTTGTGTGCCCGCATCGAAGGCGTCGTAGCAGCGGATGAATTCGTCGATCAGCACGTTCATCGACCAGCCGTCGGAGACGATGTGGTGCAGGGTCAGCAGCAGGACATGTTCCTGCTCGGCGAGCTTGAGCAAGGTCACCCGCAGCAGCGGCCCCGTCGACAGATCGAACGGCAGTATCGATTGCTGCTCGGCGGTTTCAGCCACGGCACGTTCGCGCTCCTTGGCAGGCAATGCGCTGAAATCCTCGTGTTCGATCCGCAGCGGCGCAGCGGCCGGCACTTGCAGCAAGCTGTCATCGGCCTGACGCTGGAACACCGTGCGCAGGGTTTCATGCCGCGCCACCAGGCTGGCGAACGCCTGTTCCAGCGCCGACAGGTTCAGACGCCCGGTCAGCCGCACCGCGCCCGGCAGGTTGTAGGCACCGCTGTGGGGGTCCAGTTGCCAGAGAAACCACATGCGTTGCTGGGCGTACGACAGCGCCTGGCGATCCTCGGCCTCGATGCCGGCCGGAATCGGAAAACGGGCGAAATCCACGCCCTCCTTGTGCAAGGCCGCAAGGAACATCTGGCGCTTTTCCAGGGGCAGCCCGATAAACCGGCGAGCAAGTTTCAAGGAGTCTTCAGCATTCATCTATCGGCATCCGCATCAGTAGGCAGCAGGCGCAAGGGCGCGTCGTCCCTATAAAACGAATGCAGGCGGGAAAAATTAGTGGATCAGGCGGGAGGTGAAACGCGGAATACAGAACAATGAAAAACCTGTGGGATCGGGTGAAATTTTGGAGTGGTGTTAACCCACGGCAGCCATGGAAAGCCGCCGATGATGCACCTCAAGCTGATCCTTGATCACCCGCAGTACCTTCGCTTCGTGCTCATGGATGAAGAAGTGCCCGCCCGCCAGCATGTCCACCGAAAAACTGCCACGGGTTTCCTGGCTCCAGCCGATCAACTGTTCGGCGGTGGCGCGATCGCTCTTGCCGCCAAGCACGTGCACCGGGCACTTGAGCAAGGGCCGCTGCACTGGCTCGAACCGCCCGCACAGCAGGAAATCCGCGCGCAGCACCGGCAGGGTCAGGCTCATCAACTCTTCGTTGGCCAGGATCTCTTCGCTGGTGCCGTTGAGGGTGCGCAGTTGCTCGATCAGTTCGGCGTCGGTCTTGGGCTGGGCAAAACCCCGGTCGTAGTCGGCGCGCAGGGTCGGCGCGGCGGTGCCCGAGGCGAACAGCGCTACCGGTTCCGGGCAACCCAGCGAGCGAAATGCGTGGGCCATCTCGCAGGCCAGCAACGCGCCCATGCTGTGGCCGAACAGCGCGTACGGCGCCTTGAGCGTGGCTTTTTGTTCCTGGGCCAATTGCAGCGCCAGGCGGCGCATGTCGGTGTGCAAGGGCTCGCCGTACCGCGCGCCCCGCCCCGGCAGTTCCACCGGTTGCAGCGTGAGCCACTGCGGCAGCTTGCGCCGCCAACGGCTATAGACCATGGCACTCGCGCCCGAATAGGGCAGGCACAGCAATGTCAGCGGGGTCACCGGCTTTCCTCGAAAGTTGCCTGTTTGGAGAACGGACGAGGTGCCCAAAAAATTAGCCATATGAATAACCCTGTGGGAGCGAGCTTGCTCGCGATGACGGTGTGTCAGGCACTGATGATTTCGACTGATACTCCGCTATCGCGAGCAAGCTCGCTCCCACAGGGGGCTGCTTCCAGCATTGGATCTTCATTTCAGATGGCGGTAACTCGGGATCGCGGAACCAAGCACCACCGCCCCCGCCGCAATCGCCAGCCAGAACCCGCTGCGTGCGCCGAAGGCGTCCACCAGCCAGCCGGAGCCGGCGGCGCCGATCGCCACGCCGATACTCAGGCCGGTCACCAGCCAGGTCAGGCCTTCGGTGAGTTTGGCCGGCGGCACGATCTGCTCCACCAGGGCCATGGCGACAATCAGCGTCGGGGCGAAAAACAGGCCGGCGACAAACACCGCCAGGGACAAACCGAAAATGTTCGTCGCCAGCAGCAACGGCAAGGTGGTCACCGCCGTCGCTACCCCGCCGTACAGGAACAGGCGCGCCAGCGGCACTTTCGAGCGCAATGCGCCGAACGCCAACCCGGCCATGCACGAGCCGATGGCATACACCGACAGCACGATGCTCGCCGCCGCCGGTTGGCCCTGATGTTGCGCGAAGGCGACGCTGACCACGTCCACCACGCCGACGATGGTGCCCATGGCCACCATCAACAGCATCAGCAACTGAATGTCGCGGGAACGAATGATCGAGCCCTGGTGATGGGTTTCATGGGGATGCACCGGCGGTTCCGTGCTGCGCTGCAACACGAACGCGGTGACGCCGATGGCCAGCGCCAACAAGGCCGCCAGCGGCCCGGCCTCGGGGAATGCCACCACGCACAACCCCACCGACAGTGGCGGCCCGACGATGAAGCAGACTTCGTCCAGCACCGACTCCAGGGCGTAGGCGGTCTGCAACTCGGGGCGGCCGCGATACACCTCGGTCCAGCGCGCCCGCACCATCGCCGACATGCTCGGCATGCAACCGGCCAGCGCGGCGAAGAAAAACAGCGTCCAGTGCGGCGCCTGCAACCGCGTGCACAGCAATAGCAGCAACAGCGCCCCACCGCCCAGCAACGCCGCCACCGGCAGAATCCGCCCCTGGCCATATCGATCCACCAGCCGCGAGACCTGCGGCGCACAAAAGGCCGTCGCCAGGGCAAACGTCGCCGCCACCGCGCCCGCCATTGCGTAGCCACCCTGCAACTGCGAGAGCATGGTGATCAGGCCGATGCCGGTCATGGAAATCGGCATGCGCGCGATCATTGCGGCCAGCACGAATGCGCCGCTGCCGGGGGCTTTGAACAACTCGCGATAGGGGTTTGCCATGGGACGGGTCTCATCAGGGGACTGCACGTTGCCATAACGGCTGATTGCCGGGGAAGCGTGGAATTGTTGGTTGAATGTGAAGGCCCCTTCGCGGGCAAGCCCGCTCCCACAATAGCCGGCGTACACCACTCAAATGTGGGAGCGGGCTTGCTCGCGAAGGGGCCTTCACAGACACCTCTCCTCGCCCACCAAGTGAACTCTCGGCCACCCAAACCAGTCAGCTACTTAGGCCCCCTGGTTCCCGGAGTTTCGCGACAATATTTCAATCAGGTGGCGGAAGCGGAAACCTGACGTGAACTGGACACCGGATCTGCTGCAACACTGACCGAAAACCGCTCCCGATAAGCCTGTGGCGTCACGCCCATGGCCCGCAGGAAGCTGCGGCGCAGGGTTTCTTCGCTGCCGAAACCACATTGCACCGCCACCCGTTTGATCGGCACGCCGGTATCGCTGAGCAAACGCCGCGCGGTTTCGACGCGGATCAGTTCGATGGCCCGGGCCGGGGTCTGGCCGGTGTCGGCGCGGTAGTGGCGCACGAAGCTGCGTTCGCTCATGCCGGCCTGCAAGGCCAGGGTCGGGATGCCAAGGTCGTGGGTCAGGTTTTCGCTGATCCAGGCGTGAAGTTCGTCGAAACGGTTGCCTTCCTGTTGCAGTGACAGGGTCACGCTGAATTGCGACTGGCCACCCGGACGCTTGAGAAACACCACCAGTTGCCGGGCGACTTCGAGGGCCATGGTGCGCCCGAGGTCTTCTTCGACCATGGCCAGCGCCAGGTCGATGCCGGCGGTCACCCCGGCCGAGGTCCAGACGGGGCCGTCGTTGATGAAGATCGGGTTGGGCTCGACGTGCAGTCGCGGGTGCTGCTGCGCCAGTTGCTCGCAACGGGTCCAGTGGGTGACCACCCGCCGGCCATCGAGCCAGCCGCTGGCCGCCAGCAGGAACGCGCCGGTGCACACCGAGGAAACCCGCCGGCAGCCACGGGCATGTTCGCGCACCCAGGCGACCAACGGCGCATCTTCCGCCGCTGTGTAGACACCCCAGCCACCAGCGATGATCAGGGTATCAGTGCCGTCATCCGGTAACGGTTCGGCCAACAGCGCCAACCCCGCCGACGACATCACCGCTCCGCCGCCGCTGGCAATCACCGTCGGTGCATAGGGTGGCGGCAGGCCTTGCTGGCGGGCAATGTCGTTGGCCGAAGCGAATACCTGCAACGGCCCGGTGACGTCGAGCAATTGCACGTTGGCGAAAGCGAGCACATGGATGGTTTTCGACATTTGGCGTAATTCGTGGGGATATTGGCGTATGCGCCAAAGCCTACGAGCCTAGAGTCAAACCGTCCACCCACTTCACGAGAAAAAACACCATGACGTTGCAGATCGGCTTTCTGTTGTTTCCACAGGTCCAGCAACTGGACCTGACCGGCCCTTATGACGTACTGGCCTCGCTGCCGGATGTGAAAGTGCATCTGATCTGGAAAGACCTGATGCCGGTCACCGCCAGTACCGGCCTGCTGTTGAAACCGACCACCACCTTCGATGATTGCCCGGCACTGGACGTGATCTGCGTTCCCGGAGGCAGTGGCGTCGGCCCCTTGATGGAAGATGACCAGACCCTGGAGTTTCTCAAGGCCCAGGCCGCCAACGCCCGGTACGTCACGTCGGTGTGCACCGGCTCGCTGGTGCTGGGCGCGGCGGGATTGCTCAAGGGCAAACGCGCCACCACTCACTGGGCGTATCACGAATTGCTCAAGCCGCTGGGCGCAATCGCGGTGCAAGACCGAGTGGTTCGTGACGGTAATCTGCTGACCGGTGGCGGCATCACCGCCGGTATCGACTTCGCCCTGACCCTGGCCGCCGAGCTGTTCGACCAGGCCACCGCCGAGCTGGTGCAGTTGCAGCTGGAATACGCCCCGGCCCCGCCTTTTGCCGCGGGCAGCCCGGAGACGGCCCCGGCCAGTGTGCTGGAGGAGGCTCGCCAACGGGCTGCCGGCTCGTTGAAACTGCGGGCGCAGATCACCGAGCGCGCGGCGGCGAAACTCGACCGACAGTGAAAAAATGGTGGCGGGAACCCGGTTCCTGCCACCACGACCTTTCATGCGACCACAAAAAAACCCGCCGAAGCGGGTTTTTCCAAGACCATGACGACTCCTTGTCGTAGCGTTCCTTGCATATGGTCGATCATCCATGATCCTGAGCACATCCTGTGCTTCAGTGGGTAAGGCCAGATTACGCTTCGGATCCAATTTGTAACAGGCGATATCGCTACCATCGCGTGTAAGACATTCGCTATAAACCACCTTCCGAAAACCCCTAGACGCCTCAGGTTTCGAGCCAACTTCAGCCACTCTGTTGCTCGTGGGACTTGGCGTTGTCGATCAAAAACTGCTCGATATTGTTCATTTGCTCTTCCCAGCCACGACTGTCCATGCGGAAAGCCTTTTCGCGACGGGCCTGGGGAACGTGATCGAAACCGGACTCGGAGACCTTGAGCAACGTGCCGTCGTCCATGTCTTCGAGCTCGAATTTCACCAGTGTGGTGGGTTCCTGGGAGTAATCGACTTCAGGGTTCACGGCATACGGGTGCCAGCGAAACGAAAACAACCGCTCCGGCTCCACCCGCTCTACCAGTACATTCCAGCGCAAATGCTCATAACCGGGATAGGTAATCTGCCCCTGGGTCCATTCGCCTGCCACAAAACGCTTGTCCTCCAGCGCCACGCCAAACCACTGTCCGAACATTTCGGCATTGGCCAGCACACGCCAGACCTGCGAACGCTTGGCCTTGAGCAGGACTTTCCTTTCGATGCGATCAGATGCTGGGTTCATAAGTCACCTCCTGTACATGAACAGTAGGTCAGTAAGACCACAAGACCAACTTTAAAGTTGTACCAATGGGGATGTGTAATCAACCATGCCTGAGATATTCGGTTGCATTTGCGCGGATAAGTTCTGGGGCTATCGCAAAGTCAGGGGGTCGAAACTGCTAACGTTCTGCCTCGAAACAGCATCGAAAAGGATAGCGACATGAAAAACCTGCGCGGCAGTTGCCTGTGCCCCTCGGCGCTACACTGCCCCTCTCTTTCGGTCACGACGAGCACTCCAGCATGAACCCACGCTTACTATTGGCGCTGATGCCCCTGATGTTCACCTCCATGGCGTTCGCCGTGGACTGCGACAATGCCAGCGACCAGGCGACGATGAACCAGTGCGCGGCGCAGCAGAATGCGGCCGCCGACAAGGAATTGAATGCGCTGTACCAGCAGATCACTTCGCGACTCAAGAGCAACCCGGACAGCAGGAAGCAGTTGGTGGGTGCGCAGCGGGCGTGGGTTGCGTTCCGCGATGCCGAGTGCAAGTTCTCGGCGTCCGGGGTGGAAGGCGGGAGTGTGTATCCGCTGATCTACAGCAACTGCACCACGGAGCTGACCAAGGCACGGGTTCAGACGTTCAAGCAGTACTTGAAGTGTCAGGAGGGGGATTTGAGTTGTCCGGTGCCGGGGGTTTGATTTTTGCTGTTTTGGTGGTGTTTTTGAGGGCCTCTTCGCGGGCAAGCCCGCTCCCACAGGGTTCAGCGGTGTTCACACAATAGTGGTCACACTGAAAATCCACTGTGGGAGCGAGCCTGCTCGCGATAGCGTCAGTTCAGGCGCTGCAATTACCGGACAAAAATCTGCGCCGTGGTAATCGCCATGTCCCCGCCCGGCAACTTGATGCTGCCCGTCTGCTTCAGGCTGTCGGCATCAAAGATCGCCACGTCGTTGAAGGTCCCCGCCAGGTAGATCTTGCTGCCATCCTTGTTGAAGGAAATGCAGTAGTAGGAATGATCGAGCGTGGCGGACTGGAGCATTTTCTTCTGCTTGATGTCGTACTTGGCCAAGCGGTTGAGCACGCCAAACATCAGGTTCGGGTCCTTGGGCGAGCGCATGCCGCTGAAGTAGATTTCGGTCAAGGGACCGAAGTCGGTGGTTTCGGTCTTGCCGGTCTTCAGGTCGACGCTGAACAGGCCATACAGGTATTCGGCGGTGGCCGGGTCCTGTTTCTTGTCCTTGAACTTCGCCGCGGTGTAGAGCAGCGAGAAGTCATGCCGATACGTCTGCTGGTTCCACACGTAGAGCACGTCCGGCGCGCTGTAGTTCGGGCGCTTCCAGTGGCGGCTGGGGATCAGCACATCGAACTTGCCGGTTTGCACATTGACCTTGTAGACGTCCGCCCCGGCTACATACAAGGTGCCGTCGTCACCGCTCTGCATGATGGTCAGTTGGCGCGGCGCCGGGAAACTGCGCAGCGGCTTGGCGTCCATGCCAGCGTCGGTCTTGTACACGTCGAGCCGGGGCTGCTGCACTTCGTAGCGATCGTTCATCATCAGCGTCGGGTTGGCGACGGTGTACAGTTCCTTGCCGTCGTGGCTGAGGGTGAAGGCGAACATCGAGCGCGCTTTCTCCCCCGGCTTCTGGGCGATGCTGGCGTGGAACACCTGCTTGCAGTTGTCCAGTTCGACACCGTAGACGTCCGCATAGTGATTGTTCAGCACGTAGGCGGTCTTGCGGTCCGGCGACAGTTGCACGGTGCCGGGGCCGAAGGCGTCGGGCATCTTGCAGGTCTTGAACAGCGTGTCGGTGGCCAGGTCGATCACGTGCAGGTTGTTCGGGTAGTTGGTGGTCACCATGTATTCGTGACCGACTTGCAGCGCGGTGTTTTCATCGGCCAGAACACTGACAGAACAGCTGCTCAGGACGGCGAACGCGGCCAGGCCGCAGGCTTTGATGTTACGCATGCTGGAATCCTTCTTCTGTGATCACTTGTCTTTGGGGAAGACAGTGCCGAGGTTGCGCCAGTTGTCGTTGGACGCCTGGGCATCCTTGTTCCAGTCCGGGTAGGTGCTCATCATGTCGGGCACCTGGGCCGGCCACCAGCAGGGGTCGGAGCAACCGTAGAGGTCGGCTTCCATCGGCTGGCACAGCGACGACACACCGCCGAACGCATCGATTTCCCAGCCCGGGTCGGTGGTCGAGGCACAGCCCGCCACGGAACTCATCGCCACCACTTCTTCGATGCGATTTTCGGCCGCGGCCACATCGAGTTTCAACGCTTTATTATTGATTGCCTTGAGATGTTTCATATCAGTGAGCCTTGCGCGGAGTGATGTAACTGCTGATGAACGCAGGGTTGTTGGCCATGATCCGGGTGTAGACCTCGATGCCGAAGTCGACCCAGTCACGCATCAGTTCGCAGTAGTGATAGGTCGGGTGGGTCGGGTCGCCGTAGCGGGCGTAGCTCTCGTGGTAGCAGCCGCCGGAACACAGGTTGCGGATCTGGCAGTCTTCGCAGCCAGTGTTGGTGCGGTCCAGGCGCTGGGACAGGAAGTCGTTCAACTCCACCTGTTTCACACCACTATGGACGTTGCCGAAGGTCGGCAGGCTCGAACCGGTAAAACGGTGGCACAGGTTCAGCTCGCCCTTGTGATCCACCGCCAGCATCTTCAGGCCCGCGCCGCATGGCAGGGCTTTCTTGTGGCCTTCGTGGATGTCGGTGATGAGCTGGTGCAGGTTGGAGAAACCGATGTTGCGGTGCTCCAGCGCCGCTTCCAGGTAACGACGACCCAGCGCCTTCATATTGGCGAACACCTGCACCAGTTCATCGCTGGTGAGGTTGAAGCTGCTGATGTCGCCGGAGGTCACCGGGGCGAAGCCGACTTCGGCAAAACCCAGTTCGTTGAACAGGTGATCCCAGATGGTTTCGACGTCGGTCACGCCGGTGGTGAGCGTTACGCGAGCACCGACCGGGCGGCTGTTGTAGCGCGACAGCAGCATCTCGGCCTTGCGCCGCACCACGTCGTACGTGCCCTGCCCGCCCACGGTGATGCGGTTGCGGTCGTGCACTGTCTTCGGCCCGTCGATGCTTACCGACAATCCGAAGCGGTGGGCATTGAGGTAATCCACGGTTTCTTCGGTGAGCAGCGTGGCGTTGGTGGTCATGACGAATTCGACGAACTTGCCCGCCTCGCGAAAACGCTTCTCACAGTAGTCGACCATGTACTCGATCAGCTTGCGGTTGCTCAGCGGTTCGCCGCCGAAGAACACCACGGTGAAACGCTCTTCGTCCGGGGATTCGCGCAACAGCATTTCCACCGAGGCAATCGCCGTTTCGACGTCCATTTTTTTGCCCGCCGACGGCTTGTCGAGGTCTTCCTTGTAGCAATACGTGCAGCTCAGGTTGCAGCCGGTGTTGACGTTGAGCACCACGGTATTGATCGCCGTGCGCTCGACGCGCTTGGTGGCGATGTCCGGGGTCAGCGGCGAACCGTCGCTGACCAGTTCCAGGGCCATCAGCTCGCGCAGGGTCTCGGTGATTTCCTCGCCGTTGAAGCGCGCGGCCAGGCGCTGGATCAGGTCGTCCGAGGAACAACCGGGCCCGCGCAAGGTGTCGATGATGGTGCCCGTCAGTTCATCGCTGGCAAACAGCGAACTGCTGGGGATGTGAAACAGCATGCGATCGGCATCGACCTGTACTTCGTGCAGGTTGCGTTCGACCAGATTCAAGATAGCGCCCATAACCAACCTCCTGTGCAGGCCCCGCTTGGCGGGGCTTGCGATCATTCCGAAAAGTGTCTGAAGCCTGTGCTGTCAGCCAACTCATGGAATGGGTGGATTGTTCCAGCGTTGCACGGTCACGATCATGTGGCCTTCGCCGGTCAGGGATTTCCCTGCGTCGTCGACGGCGGCGATCACCTTGAGGTTGCCGGCATTGTTGGTGGACATCTTGCGTGCCGGGTTCGGCCCGGCATCGCCCGGGGTGAACACGCCGGTGTCGGCCTGCATGGTGCCGGCGAACTTGACGTCTTCGTCTTCCTTGGCGCGATCGTCGAAGGCCTCGACCTTCCACTGCGCCGGGAACACGCCGATGCGATACGGCTTGCCGTCAGCGCCCTTGCCCCAGGCTTCCGCGTCGAAACGGCCCTGGACTTTCGGCGTCGAACCACCGCCCTCGCCGATCCGCGCCACCGAGAATTCCGGCACCACCTTGACCGAGGCGATCTTGCTGTACACCGACAGGCTCGGGCCTTTCAACGTGCCGACGCTGACCGCGCGCACGCCGGGTTGGGCATTGGCCGCCGCCTTGAGCTTGACCTTGATCCGCTCGGGGCTCTGCTCGATGACTTCAACCACCTCCACGCCTTTGCCGAAGTCCGGCTTGCCAGTCAGGCCGCTGCCGATCAGGGTCACTTCGGTTTCGCTGCCGGCCTTCAGATAACCCGGCTGCACTGCCAGCAAACGGCTGGAACCTTGCTTGGCGGCGACGAAGTCCAGGCCGCGCTCGTCATGCTCGGCCTCGAACATCCGGCCCTGCATCGCATTGCCCTGGGCGGCGAACACCTGGCGCATGGTCACGCCATCGATGGTCACGTTGCCGCGCCATTCGTAGCCGGTGTAGAGAATCGCACTGCCGTCGCCATTGAACGGGCTGCCGTCGGCGTACTGGCCTTTGACGCTGACCTTGAAGGTGTCGCTGCCATCGGCACTCACGGTCATGACACCGGCGAGTTCACCCTTGCCCGGCAAGTGGCCGCTGAAGCTCCAGTCGCCCACCAGGGTCTCGGCTTTCGGCGCGGCGCCCTGCCATTTTTTCCAGGCCGGGTTGTCCAGCGGATAACGCTTGGCCAGTAGCGGCACCATCTCTTTGCGGGCCATATCGAACCAGTCGCGGTCCCGGGACAGCGCCTGGTATTCCAGCGACGGCCATTGGCCGAGGTGGAAGTTCACCAGGCGTTCCCACTCCTGGGCCGGACGCCGTTGCAGGGCGACCCGCGCACCGGAGTGGCAGCGGCCGCACATCTGACTGGTCTGGTCGTCGAACTGCTCGACGGTATTGAGCCGGCGCTCCAGCGCATAGCGCACGCCGTCGGTTTCGCTCGGCGCCAGGCCCTGGGTGTCGGCCAGGTACTTGACCAGCGTGCGACGGTCGTCATCGCTGATCTGCAAACCGTGCATGGTCTGCATGCGGGCGATGCTCATCAGCCAGCCTTCCGGCGTTTTGCGCTGGTGGCTGATACGGCTGAGAGCGTTATCGGCTTCGGGGGTGTGACAGCCCTGACAGGTTTCCTTGAGGATGGTCTGGGCGTCGCGGGCTGCCAGGCTATGAGGCGAATGCAGCGCTACGCAAGCGGCTACGGCCAGCAGGCTGGCGCTCATGCCTGATCGGAGTTTTCTCTTCATCAACGTCGAACCTCGCACGGTGCGTTCTTATTGTTGTGGCTTATCGTTTTTATGGTTTCTGCCGCCGGCGGTGAACCGCTGACGGAGGCAAGAGAAACGTCTGCGATGAGCAATACACAGAGCGTGCCAGCTTATGAATACCTCAATGAATCAATGATTTGCCGGAATCGACAGGAGATTTTCCTGTCATGTCATCGCGGCGGCACGTTCAATTTCGCGACAACTGTTTCACCCTGAGACAAGCATAGGATCAAGATCAAAGGATCGCAGCCTGCGGCAGCTCCTACAGGTGAACGTTGCTCCCTCTGTAGGAGCTGCCGCAGGCTGCGATCTTTTGATTTTCACCATGCGTCACCGGCGTCTCACTGCGTCGCAATTTGCGACGCCCGCCCCGTTTTTTTTACCTTGGGTCCATAACCCGCAAGCCCCGCTAATCCGGCTCTTGCCTCCCAATAAACATAACTGGCACAACCGTTGCGATAGACCTCGCCACACGAACAAGACGAGGTTTCATCATGTCGCTTCCAAACCTGCTTCCCGCCACTTCGGCATTCATCCAGCGCGCCCCGCGCATGCTTATCGGCGGTGACTGGGTCGAGTCTGCCGACGGCCAGACCATGCCCCTGCACAACCCGGCCACCGGTGAGGTGTTGTGCGTGGTACCACGGGCAACCCCGGAAGATGTCGACCGCGCGGTGCTCGCCGCCCGCCAGGCGTTCGACGATTCGGCCTGGACCCGCACCCGCCCCCGGGAGCGACAGAACCTGCTGTGGAAACTCGCCGACCTGATGCAGCGCGACGCCGAACTGCTAGCGCAGCTGGAATGCCTGAACAACGGTAAAAGCGCGGCGGTCGCCCAGGTGATGGACGTGCAACTGGCCATCGATTTCCTGCGCTACATGGCTGGTTGGGCGACCAAGATCGAAGGTTCTACGGTTGACGTGTCGGCACCGCTGATGCCCAACGACCAGTTCCACAGCTTTATTCGACGCGAAGCGGTGGGCGTGGTCGGCGCCATCGTTGCCTGGAACTTCCCGCTGTTGCTGGCCTGCTGGAAACTCGGTCCGGCCCTGGCCACCGGTTGTAGTGTGGTACTCAAGCCCGCCGACGAAACCCCGCTGACCGCGCTGAAACTCGCCGAGCTGGTGCTGGAGGCCGGTTATCCCGAAGGCGTGTTCAACGTGGTCACCGGCACCGGCATCACCGCAGGTTCGGCCCTGACCCACAACCCGCTGGTGGACAAGCTGACCTTCACCGGCTCCACCGCCGTGGGCAAGCAGATCGGCAAGATCGCCATGGATTCCATGACCCGGGTCACCCTGGAGCTGGGCGGCAAATCGCCGACCATCGTCATGGCCGACGCCGACCTGAAAACCGCCGCAGCCGGGGCTGCCAGCGCGATTTTCTTTAACCAGGGCCAGGTCTGCTGCGCAGGTTCCAGGCTGTATGTGCAGCGCAAGCACTTCGACAATGTGGTGGCGGACATCAGCAACATCGCCAACGCCATGAAACTCGGCAACGGTCTGGACCCGAGCGTCGACATGGGGCCGTTGATCTCGGCGCGTCAGCAGGAGCGCGTCTACGGGTACATCGAAAAGGGCCGGGAAAGCGGCGCGACCATCGCCTGCGGCGGTGAGCAGTTCGGCCCGGGGTTCTTCGTCAAGCCGACGGTGATTGTCGACGTCGATCAGAAGCACTCACTGGTGCAGGAAGAAATCTTCGGGCCGGTGCTGGTGGCGATTCCGTTCGATGACGAGGCCGATGCATTGCGCATGGCCAATGACAGTCCGTATGGATTGGGCGCGAGTATCTGGTCCAACGACCTGGCGGCGGTGCACCGGATGATTCCGCGGATCAAGTCAGGGTCGGTGTGGGTCAACTGCCACAGCGCCCTGGACCCGGCGCTGCCGTTCGGCGGCTACAAGATGTCCGGGGTCGGGCGTGAGATGGGGTATGCGGCGATCGAGCATTACACCGAGTTGAAGTCGGTGTTGATCAAGTTGTAATAGCGGCGTTCTTCAGGCCGCCATCGCGAGCAAGCTCGCTCCCACAGGGGATTTGTGTACGACGCAAAACCACTGTGGGAGCGAGCTTGCTCGCGATGAGGCCGGTCCAGACAGCTCAAATCTCAGGGTTTGAACCCCTGAGCCAACAACCAACTCCTGACCATCCTTCCCTGCTCCACCGTCAAACCGGCCAACACCTGATCCGCCGGCTCGCCCTGCTTTAACCGCCGCACCAACGCCGCCACCTCAACCCCATGCACATGCCAGATCCCCAACGGCTGATCCACCGTGATCACCACCTCGGCCTCATCGACCAGCCCATCACGCAACACCGGCGCCCGCTCAATCCTCAGCGCATTGAAATCCGCCTCGGCATGAGCCACCTCGGCGTCCGGCCAGTTCTGTCGTGCCTGCCAGAACGGCTGATCCAGCCAACGCTGCTCATCGGCGTAAAAATCCCGGCCGATCCGCGCAAAACGCAAAAACAACTGTTCCACTCGCTGCTTGTGAAAACGCTGGGCCAGAGCCGCCCGCTCGGGTTTGCACAGCAGCGTGTTGATCACCGCCGGCGCCTGCAACGCCGAAGACAAGGACTGAAAGATCCCGTTGCCCGACAGCGGGTCTACCGCCATTGCCGCATCGCCGACCCGAATCCAGTTTTCGCCACACACCTGCGAGCTCAGAATCGCCGTGCTGCTGCGGGCGTGCAGCTGTAGATCATCTTCTGCTTCGTCAGCAAAAAATGCGGCGGCCAACTTCGAACCCTGGCGCCGCTGCCGGCAGTAATCGAGCAACATGGCCTTGCCCGGCAACCCGGCGCTGGCCACGTCCACCGTCCATTGCCAGTAACACTGGCCGTCGGCGCGCCGCGCCATCCATGCCCAACCGTCCTCGAGACTTTCCACGGCGCTGGCGGTGTTGCCCGGCGAACCCTGCCAGCGATTGAGCAAGCTGACGGTCTCGGGGCCACGCATGCCCTTGCCGATAGCGGGGGCCTGACGTCCTCGGGCTTCCACGAGAAATGGTGTGAACAGCGGTTCGCGTCCGTCGATTTCGATTCGATGGCCAGTGGCCGATGAGTGAACCGTCAGCACCCGGCCTTCGATCAGCTCAACCCCCGCCAGGCGCAAATCCTCGCGCAGGCCGCGGTCAAACACCGGCCGGTCGAGCAAGTATTCAATGTTCTGCGCATGCTGCTGGCCATTCCATGAAACCTGGCGCTGGGACGGTAACGTCGCATCCGCCAGTGCGTGCTGCAAACCTGCGCTGCGCAAGGCCTCCAGCACCCGCACCGAGACGCCTTCGAGCGCGGCAAACCGGCGCCACTCGCTGATCAGCGTGACGCTGTGGCCCAGCCGCCGCAACCCCAGCGCGACCGCGGCCCCTGCCGGTCCGGCACCGAGGATGACGATGTCGGTCATGGCCCGAAACGCCGTTCCGGGCCACGGTAACGCGCATGTTCGCGCAACCACTCGATGACTTGCTCGTTGCTGGCGTCAGGCTGTTCAGCGAGGAACCCGGCGATGTGCCCGCTCAATGCGGCACAACCGAGGCTCGCCCCGGATTGCCCCGGGTAGGTGCCATGGACACAGGCGGCGAAATCCGCCTGGGCGCTGTTGAGCCACGACCATTCCTGCTCGGCGCACCGCGCATCGCCGGTCACCCGCAACACCTGCGGATAGTTCGCCGGAAACACCCCTTCCCCTTGGGCCGGGCTCGATGCACACAGCAGCACGCCCCGCGCCACCGCCGCCGCGCAGGCCGCGCGCAGCAGGCTGCGATCCTGGCGCAGGCCAAGGCTCAGATTGATCAGTCGCACGTCCTGCGTCAGCAGCCAGTCAATCGCCGTGGCGATCTGCAAGGCGCTGGTGACACCCCGCTGGTCGAACACCTGTGCCACGCAAAACAGCGCCGAGGGTGCACGCCGGCCGATTGCCTCGATCACCGCACTGCCATGCCCCAACGGGTCTTCGCGCAAGTCGCCCTCGGCCAGGCCGTCTTCGAGCAATGAAAAGCGCCGACCGGCGATCACTTGCACCCGTTGCGCGGCCGAGTGTCCGCTGTCCACCACACCAATGCGCAGTTCAGATTTCATGCAGCACCGTCTTCGAGGTCAGCACGCCGTCAAGCAACTCGAACCGAAGATCGGCATCGGCCAGGGTTGAGGGGCGATGGCTGATCAGGATGCGCGTACGTCCGGCAAACAAGCGGTCGATGGCGTCGATGACTTCGCGCTCTGTGGCCTCATCCACCGCGGAAGTGGCTTCATCCAGTACCAGGATCAAAGGGTCCTGCAACAGCGCCCGGGCAATCGCGATGCGTTGCTTCTGCCCGCCGGACAACTGCTGGCCCCGCTCGCCCAGGGGGCTGTCGAGGCCTTCGGGCAACAACTCGATCAGGTTATCGAGTTGCGCCAGTCGCGCCACGTCGGCAATCGCCTCGCGGCTGGCGTCCGGCACCGCGTAGGCCAGGTTGTCGGCGAGGCTGCCGCGAAACAGCACGATGTCCTGGCTGACGATGGCGATGCGCCGACGCAACTGGAACAGATCCAGCTCGCGCAGATCGACGTCGCCCAGCAGTACCCGGCCCGATTGCGGATCGTGATGACGTTGCAGCAGGTCGATCAGGGTGGATTTACCCACGCCGGAACCGCCGCTGAGGGCCACTTTCATACCGTAGGGAATCCGCGCTTCGATGCCGCGCAGGGTCGATTGGCGGCCGGGATGGGCGAAGTGCACGTTGTCGAACCACAGATCGCCGCCAGTGGGCATCGCCCGTGGCGTGGAGGGTGTCAACACGGTCGGTTGTTCGCCGCGCAACTCCATGACCCGGCCGAGGCTGACGGTCATCCGCTGGATGGCGACGTAGAGCCCGAGCAAGCTCTGCACCGGCCCCACGGCCATGCCCAGGTAGGTGGAAAACGCAATCAGGGCGCCGAGTTGCCAGGTGCCCTGCACCACCCAGTAACCGCCGATCAAGAATGCGCAGGCCCGGGACAGCGAGGTCAGGGTACCGGGCACCGCCTGGGTGAAAAACTCGGTGACTTGCAGGCGCAGCAACTGGCTCATGTAGCCCTGCCCCAGCGTCTCGAGGCGACGCGCTTCGCGCTGTTGCTGGCCGGCGGACTGGATGAACTTCATCACCGGCAATGTCTCGACCATGAACGACGACATGTCCGCCGAACGCTCGCGCAACTGCCGCACATCGCGCTCGACCTTGCGCCGCATCCAGCGCAGCCAGAGGACATCGAGGGGAATCAGCACCAGGGCCAGCAGCGAGAGTTTCCAGGACAGTGTCAGCAACATCGCCACGGCCACCACCAGGCCGATCACACTCGACACGGCCGAAAACAGCGAGTCCACGGCGAAACGCTGGATTTCCGCGACGTCGCCATCGAGGCGCGACATCAGGTCACCGATGCGCCGCTGGCCGTAAAAGCCCGGCGACAGGGTTTGCAAATGCCGGTACAGGTCGTCGCGCAAGGCAAACAGCATGCGCCCGGACAGTCGTGTGTGCAGGTAGCGGTTGATGCCCGAGAGCGCTGTGCCCAACAACCCGGCAACGATCATCAGCCCGGCAATCAACACCAGCATCGGGAAGTTGCGCGCCAACAGGCCATCGTCGATCAGCAGTTTGGTCAACCACGGCTGCACCAGCACCAGCGCCGAGGCGCAGACCGACAGGCCCAACAGCCCGGCAATCGCCAGGCGATGGGGTCGCACAAAGCTGTACAGCCAGCGCAGTGACGCTTGCAGGACCTCGGGGTTCTGGCTGTCGATCAGCCGAACGATCAAGCGCTGCATCACGAACGCAACTGTTTGAGCTTGCGATACAGGGTCGCGCGGCTGATGCCCAGAGCGTCGGCGGCGGCCGAGACATTGCCTTGGTGCGTGTCCAGGGACTGACGGATCAGCTCCAGTTCGTTTTCCCGGATGCTGCCGGCCTGGGGCCGTTCGCTGGCGGTCAACTCGTCGAGCATGCTGTCGGGCAAGTGGTCGAGGGTCAGCACGGTGTCACCCGGTTCGCGCATGGCCAGCGCGGTGCGCAGGACCATCTCCAGTTGGCGGATGTTGCCCGGCCAGTGATAGCCGCTGAGCAAGCGATCGAGATCGTCGTGCAGGACCACGGCGGGTGCGCCCAGTGTCGTCAGCATGCGAGTGACCAGCGCGCCGAAATCCTCGCGTTCGCGCAGGGCCGGGAGCATCACGCTGATGCCGTTGACCCGGTAGAACAGGTCTTCGCGAAAGTGTTTTTCTTCCACCAGACGCTTGAGGTCGCGGTGGGTGGCGCAGATCAGCGCGACGTCGATTTCCTGTTCTTCGCCGGCGCCCAGCGGCGCGACCTTGCGATCCTGCAACACCCGCAACAGCCGGGCCTGCAAGGTCAATGGCATGTCGCCGATTTCATCGAGGAACAAGGTGCCGCCATGGGCCTGTTGCAAGCGCCCGACCATGCCGCCCCGGCGTGAACCGGTGAACGCGCCTTCGCGGTAGCCGAACAGTTCGGACTCGATCAGGCCTTCGGGAATGGCCGCGCAGTTCACCGCCACGAAGGGTTTGTCGCAGCGGCTTCCGGCCATGTGCAGGGCGCGGGCGATGACCTCTTTACCGGTGCCGGTTTCACCCAGCAACAACACCGGCAACTCGTTGGCCAGGCCTTGACGGGCCATGCGCAAGGCACGGGCGTAGCGGGTATTGCTGCCGGCCAGCGCTTCCAGATCCGGTTGCGCCTTGGTCGGTTTCGCGACAGTGCGCGGCGGGCTGCTGACATTGATCGAGCGTTGCGGCGCGCGCAGGGTTTTGTAGAAGAACTCGCCCTTGGCGGTTTGCAGACTGCCGGCCCCACCTTGATGCAGACGCGCCAACAACTGCAGGCCGTCGACGCCGAGAAATTCTTCGCAGCGCCGACCGACCAGGGCCGAACGCTCGGCGTGGAGCAACTGGCAGGCCTGGGCACTGACCGCCAGGATCTGCCCGCCGAGGCTCACGGCCAGCAGACCCTGCCACGGGGATTCCAGGTATTGCCTGCGGCTGTGGAAGGCCAGGACGATTTCGTCCGGATAGCTGGCGTTGAACACCCGGCTTTCGATCTGGCTGACCGCCATGGCCAGCAGCGCGGTGCTGTCGTGGGCGCGGCCGAGGGGGCCTTCGCGGGTCAGGTCGAGGACGCCAAGAATGTCGCCCTGGGGGCAATGGATCGGCACCGAAGTGCAGGAAAAATCACTGAGACGATCCAGATAATGTTCGCCGCAATCGATCAGGGTCGGCCGGGCTTCCACCAGTGCCGTGCCGAGGGCGTTGGTGCCGCGAACCGCTTCGCTCCAGCAGGCGCCGAGGGTGATGTCCTGCAGGCCACTGCCCTTGAGACGGTCGGCGCGGCCTTCGACGGCGAGGATGGTGGCGTCGGAGTTGGCGAGGATGATCAGCCCTTCCTTGCCCTGACGCTCGGCCAGGTAATCGATGGCCGGCAGCGCGGCGTCGATCAGCAAGCGGTTGCTGGCCAGCAACACGTCGAGGCTGGCACTCGATTCCAGCGCCAGCTCGTGCTTGGCGTTGAAATGCACGCCATGGCTGAGGCTGCGGCGCCACGAGGCATCGATTTCCGCACGCAGGACGCCATCCGGCACTTCGCCTTCCAGGTGCAGCTTTTCCCGGGCCAGCCGGGCTTCGCGATGCAGTTTGGGGGAGTTTGTTTTTATTAGCGTCATCAAGCGCTCCGGGTCGTCCGCCCTGCGCCTTCATACGTCGGCGCCCTGGAGCAATCTTTACGTTAACGTAAGGGCTATGGCAAGTGCCGTAGGGCGCTTACAGACCGCGTTATCGTTCATCGCGAGCAAGCTCGCTCCCACACTTGACCGAGGTGAACCGCATATTTGCGTTCAACACCGACCAGTGTGGGAGCGGCTTGCTCGCGATAGCAATCTCTCAGACGCCGTCAAACTCAGAGCTGCCAAACCTCAGGCCCGACAAAAAATGCCCGCGCATTATCCTCCAGGCTCTCCAGGTGATACCCGCCCTCCTGCACGATCAGGCAAGGCAACCCCAAACTGCGAATCCGCTCACCAAGCACGGCAAACCCTTCCCGGGTCACCGCCACCTTGCTTTGCGGGTCCAGTTCGAAAATATCGAAGCCCAGGGACAGCACCAGCACCTCGGCGCCAAAGTCCGTCACTGCTTTCAGCGCTACATCCAATTGCCCGAGAAAATCCGCCTCGCTGGCGCCATGGGCCATCGGCAGGTTGAGGTTGAAACCCTCGCCCGCCCCGACGCCGCCCTCATCGGCAAAACCTGCGACACCCGGATAGAAGTTGGTCGGATCGCCGTGCACCGAGACGTAGAGCACGTCATCACGGTCGTAGAAAATCTCCTGAATACCCTGGCCGTGGTGCATGTCGGTATCCAGCACCGCTACCCGCGAAAACCCGGCGCGCAATACCTGCGCCGCCACCGCCGCGTTGTTCACATAACAGAAACCACCCGCCGCTTCGGCCCGGGCGTGGTGACCCGGTGGACGGCACAGGGCATAGGCTGCCGGCTCGCCATCGAGCAACGCCCGGGCCCCGGCGATGGCGCTTTGCGCCGACCAGTAGGCCGAACGCCAGGTTTGCTCGCCCACCGGGCAACTGCCATCGGCCAGATAGCGCGCCGCTTGCGCGAGAATCCCGCGCAGGGCATTGGGCTCGCGGACAAAGATGTTCGACATCACCTCGTCGCCCCAATCCTCGGGAATTTCTTTCCAGCGCTGATAGGCCTCCTGCAAGAACCTCAGGTACGGTGCGCCGTGCACCGCCAGCAGCGGATCGAGCCCGGCATCGGCCGGTTGCTCGACATTGAAACCCAATGCATGAGACGCCTGCACCAGGCGCTGCGCACGCTCCGGCACTTCCTGCGGCGTGCGCATCTGGCCACGGGAGTAGTAGCTGCGTGGATAGTGAAGCAATTGTTCTGGGTGGAAAAAACTGCGCATGGGATGAATTCCTGTCAGTTAACGAAAATCTTGAAACCGGACGCGACCCACTGTGGGAGCGAGCCTGCTCGCGATGAGGTCAGCACATTCAATATTGAAGGCGACTGATCCACCGCAATCGCGAGCAGGCTCGCTCCCACATTGGAATTGTGTTTATTCAACGATTACTGCGCGGGCCAACACGGCGTTGAGCAACACATCGGTGCCCTGGCGCACGTCTTCGGGCAGCACGTCTTCGGCTTCGTTGTGGCTCAGGCCGCCCACGCACGGGATGAACACCATGGCCGTCGGGCAGTACCGCGCCAGGTGGATCGCGTCATGCCCGGCGCCGCTGACAATCGATTGCTGAGCGTAGCCCAGGCCATCCACGGCCTGTTGCACCGCCGCCACGCAGTCCGCGTCGAACGGCGTCGCCGGGCTGATCCAGTGCGGGGTGATCGCCAGTTTCAAACCGCGAGCGTCGGCTATCGCCTGAAGCCGCGCACGGACCTGTTGCTCCATCGCCTCGATGGTTTCATCGCGGTGATGGCGCAGGTCGACGGTGAAGTTCACCAGCCCCGGAATGGTGTTGCGCGACGACTTGTTGATGCTCAATTCACCGACCGTGGTCAGGCCTTCCGGAGCGAAGTCCGCCGCAAGGCCTTCGATGGCCTGGATCATCTGCGCCACGCCGTACAAGGCATCCTTGCGCAGCGGCATAGGCGTGGTGCCGGCGTGGGCCGCCATGCCTTCGACCCGTACGTCGAGCCAGCGAATCGCCTGGCCGCCGCTGACTACACCGATGCTCTTGGCGTTGTCTTCGAGGATCGGGCCTTGCTCGATGTGGGCTTCAAAGTACGCATCCACCGCGCCACCCAGCGGGCGCTCGCCGGCATAACCGGTGCGTTGCAGCGCCTCGGCGACGCTGATGCCTTCGATGTCGCGCACCGCCAGCGCGGCGTCCAGCGCCATGATGCCGGTGAACACCGCCGAGCCGAACATCGCCGGGGTGAAGCGTGCGCCTTCTTCGTTGGTCCACACCGCCACTTCCAGCGGCTTGCGGGTCTGGATGCCCAGATCGTTCAGGCAACGCACCACTTCCAGGCCGGCGAGCACGCCGTACACGCCATCGAACCGCCCGCCTTCGGGCTGGGTGTCGAGGTGGCTGCCCATCATCACCGGTGCCGCATCAGGATCGGTGCCGGCGCGGCGGGCGAACAGGTTGCCGATGGCATCCACGCTCAGGGTCATGCCGGCTTCGCGGCACCAGTGGGCAAAGAGTTCGCGACCGGCCTTGTCCTCGTCGCTCAAGGCCAGTCGGCAGCTGCCGCCACGGGCGGTGGCGCCGATTTCGGCCATCGCCATCAGACTCGCCCAGAGGCGTTCACCATTGATCTTCAACATGTGTTTCTCCAGGAAAATTCAGGGGTCAGGCCTTGGCCAGTTCCAGGCGTTCAGCACTGGCATGGCGACGGGCAAGGGACAGCACATACAGCAGCGAAGTCGCGGCGATCAGGCTGTAGAACACCGCCTCGCCCCACTCGCCACCCACGGCGAACGTGCCGAAAGCGGCCATGGTGCTGAACAGTTTGTCGTCGGAGGGAAAGAACAACGCGCCGAACACCAGCACGGCGCGGCTGGGACGAAGCGGGAGGCTTCATGGGGGACTCCTTTGGTTATTTTTCTGGCAGGAGAGAAACGGCAAATCCGCGGCGCTCTGGCGGCGCCGGTCTGGGGATGATTTTTCGTTCCGGGACCATGATTAGTCAATTTTCTATTTATTATTCGAAGTATTACTACAACTTATAATAGAGAGCAGCATCCACCTGTGAACTTCGACAAGCCGAGGACGAAATGCAAAAACTGAAAATGCTGCGTCCAAAAATCTCTGGCAAAAAAAAGGCCGCCCCAAAGGCGGCCAGGAAAACAGGTGTTGATTCGAAGCAGGAGCTAGCGATTGCGCGCGAGTTATCGTACTGGCATTTCGATTGCAATTTTATGTTCAGCGCACGGATCAACCGGCTCTTTCCAAAGCGGAAAACAGGCTGACGAACTCCAATGACAGCTTATGGCGTGGCGCCAGATGGATCATGGGCACCGACGCTTCATGGGACTCACGCATTTTGACCGTGCTGCTCAAATAATCCGGCAACACGGGCAAGCCTTCGGCCAGCAACTCGTCGATCAGCATCTGGTGCACGCTGGCACGCGCCACAAACTGGTTGACCACCACACCTTCCACGATCAACGACTCATTATGGTCAGCCCGCAACTCGGCCACTTGCGCGATGACGCTATAGAGCGCCTGACGGGAAAAGCTGTCGCAATCGAATGGAATCAGCACGCGGTCGGCGGCGATCAGTGCGCTGAAGGTATAGAAATTCAGGGACGGTGGCGTATCGATATAAATGCGTTCGTAATCTTCGGAAAGCTCCACCAACAAGCGGCGCAGCTTATTGATCTTGAATTTCGACTCAAGCTTTGACTGCAGGTCGGCAAGCTCGCGGCTAGCGGTGACCAGGTGCAGATTGTCGTAGCGAGTATCCGTGATGGCCACCCGATTCTTTTTGCTGGCCGGACCGCTGGATAAGGTTTGCTTGAAAAAATCGGCAATCCCCATGGGGATATCATCGCCTGTCAGCCCTGTCAGGTAGTGGGTCGAGTTAGCCTGGGGATCGAGATCCACCAGCAGCGTCCTGTAGCCTTCGGCAGCACTGACAGCCGCGAGATTGCAGGCGATGCTTGATTTGCCAACGCCTCCTTTTTGATTGAACACAACTCGACGCATGGGGGAGATAACCTGAAAAAGATCTCCCTCGATCATAGGATTGAAACATTTCAGCAATATTTCTAAGCGACAATTTTGTTTCATTTTTAAGACAGCAACTGCCATTCCCTGACTGCGTCATCCGACATGCAGTCAACGATAGGCGTGCCTGTACTTATGGCATTACAAGGAGGTCGACAATGCAATGTTCACTGGATGAAATACGCCACCAGATCCTGGACGCACAACCCGTGTTGAAACGACTCGATATCGAGATGGAAGGGATTCAGTTTGATCCGCTGGTTCCTTCAAGCGTCACCGCCGCCTACGCCAAGGTAGATCGGGTGATTGAGCATCTGTTGGCCCGGTTCAAGGCAAACCCCATCCTTGGGCCGTTAACGACAGAGCTGAAGTCCCAATATCTTGATGGCATTCGAGCGAAGGTAGCGCATGCCAGGAATGGCAAGTAGCCTGGAACTTCGTCGACCTGGTGTCGCTTGGGACTCTTCAAAATGATGCCGTAATAATGGCATCTCTCGCTAATAGCCAACGTAGACACGTTCTCGCCCATAAAACTCCTCCTGGCCAGCGCTATAAGTAGCAAGCTATTTATTGATGAAAGTCTGAAGTATTCATTTGAACTTTCAGATTCTTTCAGCGCGCGGCCTGTGCCTAACATCGGCTCCACAGCGAACCAGCCTCTTGGCAGCCTGGCGCCGTCGAAGTGCATTTGCAGTAGGCCTTGGGATTTTTGAGGATCACCGATGAAGCTGGAAATTTTCCGCACGCTGTGGGGTTACACCGCCAGCAAGGCTCAAGCGCTCGAGGAGTTGCTGCAAGCGGGCTTTGATGGCATGGAAGCGCGCCTGCCACTGGACGCCCGGGAACGGGCCGAGTTTGGCGCTTTTCTGCAGGCCAATCGCCTGGGCTATATCAGCACAGTCTTCACCGCGTACGACGTGCTGCCGGAGCAGTCGGCAACGCCTGCCATCCACCTCAATGACCTCGACCAGAAACTCGCCTGGGCCGCGGAACTCGGCCCGTGCTTCGTCAACGTGCTGGCGGGCAATGATCGCTGGTCCTTGCCACAACAAGTGGAGTTTTTCGGCCAGGCGCTGGATCTGGCGCGCAAGCACGGCCAGGTCTGCAGTTTCGAAACCCACCGTTCGCGTTCGCTATTCAACCCCTGGGTGACCCTGGAGTTGATCCGGCAACTGCCCGATCTGTTGTTCACCAGTGACATCAGCCATTGGGTGGTGACCTGCGAGCGCCTGTTGAATGACCCGGCCGATGACCTGAGCGCTTTCATCGAGCGGGTTCACCATATCCAGGCCCGGGTCGGTTATGACCAGGGACCGCAGGTTCCGCACCCGGCGGCTCCCGAATATGCAAGGGAACTGGCCTTCCATCAGCAGCACTGGGAAAGCATCTGGCGCTCGCAGCAAGCCCGCGGTTACCAGGTCAGCACCCTGACCCCGGAATTCGGCGCCGACGGCTACCTGCATCATTTGCCCTTCACCAATGTCCCGGTCGCCGACCTGTGGTCATTGAACGTGTGGATGGGCCAGACCGAGCGTGAACACTTCGACCGTTTCAGCCACTCAAGCAATCCTTAGGGAGCCGATGCGTCATGCCTGACAACAAAAACAACAGCGCAAGCACTGACACACATAAAGCCAACTTCAATAGCATCCCGGTGGTCAACATCGCCGGTCTGTTCAGCTTTGAACTGGAACACCGCCTGGCCGTGGCCGAACAATTGGGGCGTGCCGCCAGTGAGGTAGGGTTCCTCTACATCACCGATCACGGTATCGACCCGCAACTGATCGCCAACCTGCGCAAGGCTGCCAAGGACTTTTTCGACCAGCCCATCGACACCAAGATGCGGCACTACATCGGCACCTCGCAAACCCACAAGGGTTTTGTACCCGAAGGCGAAGAGGTCTATTCCAAGGGCAAGCCGGACCACAAGGAAGCCTTCGACGTCGGCTTCGAAGTCCCGGCCGATGACCCGCTGGTGCTGGCCAACACCCCATTGCTGGGGCCCAACGACTGGCCGCAGCTGCAAGGTTTCAAGGCGTCGGTGCAGGCCTACTATGAAGCCATCTTCGCCTTGGGCCGGCGCCTGTTCGGCGGCTTCGCCCTGACCCTAGGACTGGAAGAAAACTATTTCGACAGCCTGGTGACCCGTCCGCCGTCCAAGCTGCGCCTTATCCACTATCCCTTCGACGGCGCCGCCCATGACGCACCGGGTCTTGGAGCCCATACTGACTACGAGTGCTTCACCATCCTTTTGGCCGACAAACCGGGCCTTGAGGTGATGAACAATCTTGGTCAATGGATCGATGCACCACCGATCGCCGATGCCTTTGTCGTCAACATCGGCGACATGCTGGAAGTGATGACGGCAGGCGCTTTCGTTGCCACCGCGCACCGGGTGCGCAGCGTGAAGGAGGAGCGTTATTCCTTCCCGCTGTTTTATGCCTGCGACTATCACACCCAGATCAGACCGCTGCCCGGTTTCGCCCAGGCAGGCAACGACTACGAAGAAATCACCATCGGCGAACATATGTATGGTCAGGCGCTGCAGACCTATCAGTATCTGCGCCAAAGGGTGGCCAACGGGGACGTTCAACTGCCAGGCAAGGCACGCAAGCCCGCCAGTTTCGGACATTTGAAAAATCAGGCGCAACCGTCCTGATTGAAGTTTTCAGCTAAACCCCTACTACGCCGGAGTCAGCACATCATGAAAAACAACAAGAAAAACCTTTTGAGCCTGGCTGTATTGGCAGCCGGTATGTTCGGTGCCTCGGTGAGCATGGCCGCGGCAGACACGTTCAAGGTCGGCATGGAGATCACCTACCCGCCCTTCGAGTCCTATGACAAGGACAAGAATGTGGTGGGTTCGGACCCCGAACTGGCAACGTCACTGGCCAGGCACATGAACGCCAAGGTGGAGTTTGTCGACACCAAGTTCCCGAGCCTGATCCTGGGCCTGAACTCCGGCAAGTACGACGCGATCATTTCCGGCATGTACATCACACCGGAGCGCCAGACCCAGGCCCAGACCATCGCCTACGCCAACACCGGTGCCGCCGTCATGGTGCCCAAGGGCAGCGAGATCAACGCGAAGAAGCCTGAAGACCTGTGCGGCCTGAAACTGGGCCTGGAACAGGGCACCACCTGGGTCAAGGAATTCAAGAAGCTCTCCGATGATTACTGCGTGCCGAACAACAAAGGCGCCATCACCGTCAGCGAGTACCCTTCGGCACCCGAAGTGACCCAGGCCCTGCTGTCCAAAAACATTCAGGCCCAGGTCGAAATCGCTGGCGCGGCAAAAATGATCGCGGAAAAGACCAACGGCCGGGTAGTGATCACCACCGAGCATCCGATTTATCAGCAAACCCTGGGGATCTTCGTCAAGAAGGGTAACGACGAAACCTACCAGGCCGTGCAAAAGGCCTTCGAGGAGAGCAAAAAGAGCGGTGAATACGCGGCAATTCTCCAGAAATATGGCCTGGAAGAACCGACCGCCAACTAAGAACCTGTCCTTGTAGTCTGGTCATCTGCCTCCCCTGCACCGGGGCGGCAGATCGAGGTGCCCCATGCAATTCGATTGGTCGTATTTCTTATCCCTGTTCTCCCTGCCGGACTTCTGGAAGGCCTGCGTCACGGTGGTCCAGCTCAGTGCCCTGGCCTGGTTCATCGGCATGCTGCTGGGTTTTGTCCTGGCCTCGGCCAAGCTGTCCCAATCGCCCTTGCTGCGCATTCCCGCAGCGGTCTACATCTGGTTCTTCCGCAGCATCCCGTTGCTGGTGCTGGTGGTCTTCGTCTACAACCTGCCGCAATTGTTTCCCGGTAGCGGACCGATTCTGTCCAACCCCTTCTACGCAGGGTTGCTGGCCCTGGTGGTCACTGAAGCTGCGTACATGGCGGAAATCCATCGTGGCGGCCTGATCTCCGTGGCCAAGGGCCAGAAGGAAGCCGGGCGCGCGCTGGGTGTCGGCCTGTTCGGCATGCAACGCCTGATCGTGATCCCCCAGGCGTTCCGTATTTCGCTGCCCACGCTGATCAACGAATACATCACGGTGGTCAAGCTGACCTCGCTGGTCTCGGTCATCTCCCTGACCGAAATCCTCACGGTCGGCCAACGCCTCTATGCCACCAACTTCCTGGTCATGGAAACCCTGGCGGCGGTAGGCGTCTATTACGTGTTGATCGTCACCGTGTTCGGCTATTTCCTGCAGCGCCTTGAGCGCTATCTGGACCTGAACTTCCGCAAGCCCCACACACTCGACGCGGCCGCCATCGCCAGGTTCAAGGCCTGCGCCGAAGCCTTGCCCGACACTGCGCGCAAAGCCGCCGGCAACAACGCGACGCCCATCCTGCAACTGAAGAACATCCAGAAGAGCTATGGCACCCACCAGGTGCTGATGGGTATCGACCTGAATGTCGAATATGGCCAGGTGGTCTCGATCATCGGGCCATCCGGCTCCGGCAAGACTTCGCTGATCCGTACGGTCAACGGCCTGGAAACCATCGATACCGGCGACATTCTGTTGTTCGGCGAAAAATTCATCGAAGCGTCGGACAAACCCAACAGCTCCCGCCTGCGCAAAGGCGTGCGGCACATCGGCATGGTGTTCCAGAACTTCAACCTGTTCCCGCACCGCACCATTCTCGACAACGTCACCCTGGCGCCGCGTTACCACGGCCAGCCGGGCGAGCTGAGTGAGCATCGTGCCTATGCGCTACTGGACAAGGTCGGCCTGCTGGCCCATGCCCACAAGTACCCGCACCAGCTCTCCGGCGGGCAGCAACAGCGCGTGGCGATCGCTCGAGCCCTGGCGATGGAGCCGCAGATCATGCTGTTCGACGAGCCGACCTCGGCCCTCGACCCGGAACTGGTCAACGACGTGCTGAACGTGATCCGCGACCTGGCCAAGGAAGGCATGACCATGCTGATCGTGACCCACGAAATGGACTTTGCCATGTCGATATCCGACCGGGTCGTATTCATGGAGAACGGTAATATCCAACTGGATGCCGCACCGCAAACCATACGATGCGATGCCGAAGGAGAACGCGTGCGGCGCTTCATGGGCATCAGTACCCGATCGCCGAACCTGTCTGCAACGCTGGATCATGCGTGAACAGACAACCACTTTCTTCGAACTTCCTTCTTTCAGGAAAACGTACATGAATCTGGGAATAGCAGGACGCTGGGCACTGGTGTGCGCCGCCAGCAAAGGTCTGGGCAAAGCCTGTGCGCAGGCACTCGTTAACGAAGGCGTGAACGTGGTGATCACCGCACGGGGCGAACACACGCTCAATGAAACAGCCCGGCAGCTCAGGGCGATAAACCCTGAAGTGACGGTCATCGCCGTCGCCGGAGATATTTCGACGCCCGAGGGTCGAGCGGCAGCGCTCAAGGCCCATGAGCATTTCGATATCCTGATCAACAACGCTGGAGGCCCTCCCCCCGGGGATTTTCGCGAATGGAATCGCGACGCCTGGCTCAAGGCGCTGGATGCCAACATGCTGACGCCTATCGAGTTGATCAAGGCAACGGTAGACGGCATGGCGGCACGTGGATTTGGTCGAATCATCAACATCACGTCGAGTGCCGTGAAGTCCCCTATCGAAAGCCTGGGTCTGTCCAATGGCGCGCGCAGTGGCCTGACGGGTTTTGTCGCAGGGCTCGCCCGGCAAGAAAACATTGCCAGTCGCAATGTGACGATCAACAACCTGCAACCGGGCTCGTTCGACACCGATCGACTGCGTGACAACCTGGTCGCTGCGGCCCGGGAGTCGGGGCAAGACAGCGAGGTCTTCCTTGACCAATGCCGCAGCGAAATCCCTGCCAAACGCTTCGGCTCACCCGAGGAATTCGGTGCTCTGTGTGCCTTCGTCTGCAGCAGCCATGCGGGCTACCTGACCGGGCAGAACCTGTTGATTGATGGAGGGGCCGTTCGCTCCAGTCAATGATGGGCCGCCAACCGGATCGGCACCGCATGGCGGTGCCGGACGTCCTGTTGCAGGCCGTCGCTCCCACATCTGGCTAATCAGGGTTTGCGCGCAATGATCACCTGACTTTTCGCCACCACCGCATCCAGCGCCTGCTTGATCTGCGTGCCCCGTGGCGAGGCCAGGATCGCCTGCCAGGTATCCGCCCAGTGGTTGAGCAACGGATGGTCCGGGTTGCTGAAATCGACCTTGGCTTCCCAGAACAACAGCATCCACATCGACCAGTAGAATCCGTACTGGCTGTGGCTGATCACTTCCAGGCCCGCATCGCTGACCATCGCCTTGAACTGCTCTTCGCTGATAATGCGGATGTGGTTGGGCTTCTGGAAATACTCGGCCGCCGCGATATCTTTCTGCAGGTCTTCGGAGCTGGGATGCGGGACGCTCAGCAGGTACAACGCGCCCGGTTTGCCAACGCGCACCAGCTCTGCGAGGAACTGCGCCGGATCGTCCACGTGCTCGATGACCTCGGTGGACACCACCCGCGTGGCGGTCGCATCGGCAATCGGCAGCGGGTTGCAATCGGTGACATGACATTCCACGTCGCGGGCCGGTGTATCGCCCAGGCGCAGTCGGGTCGCTTCGACCTTGGCCGCATCGATATCGGCGATGATGATCTTCGCCCCGCGCATCCCGCAGAAATGCACGTTGCCGCCGTCGCCACAGCCGACATCCAGCAGCGTGTCCTCGGGGGTCACCGGGAAGCCGGTGAACAGTTCGCCGGTTTGCTGATTGAACCAACCGCTGAGCATCGCGTCGTGCAGACCGAGCATGTAGGGGTCGACTTTCTCCGCCACTGGCGCCGCGGGCGGTGTCTCTGGCTGCACAGGCGCGGGCGTGCCCGCCGTGAGTTTCTTCAAAAGGCTCAGCATGAGGTGGCTCCAGAGGATGGGACGGCTGTTCGGGAGGTGCCCAGGCGTTTGACCAGCGAGGCGCCGCGGTTGCGCATGGGCATTTCAATGAAGCGATAGTTGAGTTCGCTCAGCAGCACGATCAGGCCGCCAGCCATCAGCAACATCAGAATCGGATGGCCAGCCGGACTGGGCAGCCCGGCAGCCTGTAAACGGAAAATGAACTCACGAACCAGCAAGTAGGCCGGGATATGGATCAAGTAAATCCCGTAGGAACGACTGCCGACCCAGATCATCAGGTTCTTGAACGCCCCTTTGGGCATCAGGTAATCGCGGTTGTAGGACGCGATCCACACCAGCAGCGCACACAACAGCGCAATCACACCGATTCGGTAATGGGTAAAGGTGAAACGGTCCGTCGCCATGAAACCGAGCACCAGTGCAATCCCGACCAGTGCCGACAAGCCGGCCCAGGGGCGCCGCAGGAAGGTCGGCTCCCAGCGCCGGTACGAAGGCTGCACGCTCCACATCGCCAACAGTACGCCAAGGGCCAGCGCGTCGGTGCGTACCACCATCAGGATCGGCGTGCGCAAGGTCAACAACTGCACCGCCACCAGCGCCAGCAACGCCCACACCAGGTGTTTGCGAAACAGCACGATCATCAACGGAAACAGCAGGTAGAACTGCTCTTCCAGCGACAGGCTCCAGTACACGAAACTGGTGCCGTATTCGTAATGATAAAAACTGTCGGCAAAGCGAAAGTTCGCGTACTGGGCGATGCCGGCCAGGGTCGCCTGAAGGTTCGCGTGCAGGGCGCCGAACGCGCCGGAGCGGTTGAGAAAAAGGCACGCCAGCAACATCAGCGCCAGCCATAACCAGGCCGACGGCAGCAATCGAAAGGCCCGTCGCAACCAGAAATTGCGCGTCTGTTGCCAATACTCTTGACGCGTTGTGCAACGGCGCAAGGCCGGGATCAGGCTGCGGGCAATGACGAAGCCCGAGATCGCGAAAAACAGATCCACGCCCCACCACGGCTGGCTGTACAGCGTGATGGCCTGGAACAACGGCACAGCCACCGCGAACAGGCTGTCCTGCAGGTGATGAAACAGCACGCCAAGCACCGCAATCCCACGCAGCAACTCGATGTCCATGATCCGTTTTTCGTTGCTCATGCGCCCTCCTGGACATGAGGTTTGCGAGCAATGATCACCTGGCTCTTGGGCATGAACCGGTCCAGCATCTGCTTGATCGCCAACCCGTCGGGCTGGGCCAGCAAGTCCTGCCAGGTTTTCGCCCAGCTCTCCATCAGCGGCGGATACGGCGCCTGAATCCGGTCGCGAACCGCACCACCCAATTCACGCCCGGCAGCCCGCTCGCTGGCCCAGAAAAAAATCATGCCCATGACCCAGAAAAACCCGGTGGCCTGGCGATGTTCAATGACCAGGCCCGCGTCTTCCACCAGCGCGGCGAATCGCTCGGGGCTGAAAATCTGCACGTGATTGGGCGATTGAAAATAGCTGGCCGGGGCGATGCCTTTCTGCAGATGCTCGCCCACCGGGGACGGTACGCTCAGCAGGTACAGCGCGCCGGGGCGGCCCATGCGCACCAGTTCGGCCATGAAGGGTTCTGGCTGATCGATGTGTTCCAGCACTTCCATGCACACGACTTTGCTGGCGCAGCCGTCGGCCAATGGCAGCGGCAAACTGTTGCTGACCAGCCCCAGGTTCGGTTTGTCCGATTGAGCCGCCACTTGCCGGGCAAGCTCGCGGACCTTGTCGTGCTCACTGTCGGTGAAGATCACCGACGCGCCTTGACGCACCGCAAACAAGGTCGCGACCCCTTCGCCACAGCCGACATCCAGCAAGGTGTCGTCGGCAGTGATGGCAAACCCCTTGAGCAATTCGCCGCTGCCGCCCGAAAACCAGCCGTCATGCATTGCATCGTGCAAGCCCACATCTCTTGGCGACACACGGGATTGCTCGACCGGCGACGGCGCGGGCCGGGGCTCGGGTTTCGTCTCTGGAAAGAAACGTCTGACCAATGCGCGAATCATGCCTCAGGGGTTTCCACGACACGGTTCTCGAACAGGCGCTCAAAAAATACGTCAAGCCGCTGCTCGGCAGTGGCCTGACTGCAGAACTTCTTGAGGCTGGCTACTGCGTGCACGGACATCTGTGCATAACGCCCGGGATCACCCTTGGCCACGTCATAGCTTGATTGGTAAGCCCTGCACAACGACGCCCAATTGGTGACGTAGCGCAAGGTACGAAACGCCCTGCGCGGGTCATGAGGCCAGGCCGTCAGCTCATCGGTGGAGTCAATCAGGAAAGCATTATCGGCATCCAGATAGTCGATCATCGCCGTGGTCCGTGGCGCCACCGCCGGTTTGCCACAGGACATGAACTCCATCAGCGGAAGACATTGGCCTTCGCCGTAGGACGTGTTGACCACGTAACTTGTGGCCTGCACCAGCTGCTCATAGTCCGCGTCAGCCAGATAGCCGTAAATCAGCACGACCCGGCAGCGGTAAGACTGGTTTTTGTACAAGTGGTGAAGGATGTCGGTCAGCGCTTCTTCGGCATCGTGGTGCGTCAATTTGAGCACCAGCGTTGCGTCTTCCACCTCGCGAAACGTCACGCAAAAGGCACTGAGCATGTCTTCCCAATTCTTGCGCCCGTCACCGGGGTTGAACACCGAGGTGTAAATCACGCCGTCGAGGACCAACTCGTGTTCACTCGGCGGGGCCTCGAAATCAATACCCACACCTTCGCGAGTGGCCACGGGTCCGAAGGCTCGCAAGTCGAGTTCGCGGCTGTCTGCCAGCAACCCCCTGAGCGTCAACCGCACCTGACTGGCCAAGGGCTGACGTTGCAAGTGGGCGCCGCGCTCGGAAAACCGGTCCCATACCGGGGCCGGTACCGCGATGACCGGATAGTCGGCGCCCATCGCCTCGCGCACCGCATTCACGGTGTAGCTGGAATGGGTAATCGCCGCCCCCGCTGCCCGCAACACCGTGCGCCAGTCATTGAGCGGATCACCGGCAAAGGGTTCGTTGGGGATGGTGCTGAATTCCCACGCGAACACCGGCAGCGTCGGGCAGGTGAAATTGACCGGCGTGCGATGAGGCGGTGAAAACGACAGGAACACGCACGCTTCACCACGGGACAAACAGTCCATGTACAAGGCATCGACTTCGGTCTGCGGGTCGCTGACTTCTACCACTCGCCCCAACCGCTCCAGCACGGGTCGATACTCCTTGAGCACGAAGTAATAGCTGTACTCCGAGCGGCCAAGGTTCTGGGCAATAGTGTGCTGGTTGGTTTCCGAATGAATGATGATCAGCATGAGGCGGTATCCGTCACATTTGCTGTCGGCAAAGCCTGTGGCGCCAGCCCGAAAAAATCCGCCATGCGTTTCTGCACCGGGGCGAAAGAGCAGTAATCGTGCATGCGCTCGACGGCGGCGCCGGACATGTGCTGATATTCCAGGGGTTGTTCCTTGGCCAGGCGGTAGCTGTTTTCGTAAGCGCTTTTCAGCGAACCCCAATCCGGCCGGTAACGCAGGGTGCGGTAGATGATGCGAGTATCCTGCGGCCAGATGGTCAGCTCTTCGCTGGACTTGACCACAAACGCCACACGTTCATCGATGTAGTCCTCCATGGCCGTGTGATCCGGGGCAATCACCGGTTTACCGCTGGCCATGAACTCCATCAGCGGCAGGCACAGCCCTTCGCAGCGCGAGGCATTGACGTAGTAACTGGCGGCTTCGTACAGCCGGGCGTATTGCGGGTCGTCCAGGTAGCCGTGCATGACCACCACCCGACAGGCGAACGGCGAAAGCTGTGCGAGCAACGTCATCAGTTCGTCGTGGTAGGACGACAGATCGCTTTGGGTAATCTTCAGCACCAGTGTCGCGTCAGGCGTTTCGCGGAACGCCCAGCAGAAAGCGGTGATCAGTTGATGCCAGTTCTTGCGACCGTCACGCGGGTTGAACACGGTGACGTACACCACACCGTCAACCTGTGTTTCGACCTGGGCGGTGGTATCCGGCCACTGTCGCGGTTCTGGCTCGGGTACTGCAATCGTCTGCGGGCCGGCGATGGCCGGCAACCAGTCGGCGAGACGCTCATGGGCGGCTTGCGACAACAAGTCGCGAATGCCTTCCCAATACCACTGGCTTAGAAAATGCGTGCGATGCACCGGGACCGGCAGCGATTTACCTTTGTCCAGGCGCCACATATGCAGGTAGTGGCGAGCAATCACCAAGCGGCGCTTGAGCGTCAGCGGCGGTGGCTTCAATGCCTCCAGCTCAGCCTCGAGCGCCGCCAGTTCCTCGGCGCTCGGCACGACGGGAATCAGTGCATCGGCACTCAGCCCGAGTGTGCGCGTATCGAAGATGCAACCCTTGATGTCCAGGGTCGAGCCGGCGCTGATCGGGACGCTGGTGTGGCGACTACGAATGTCGGCGAAGTTTTCCCACAACGGCGTCGGCAACACCAACACCGGAAAGTCTTCGCCCATCGTCCGGCGAATCGCCCGGGCGGTATGGCTGGAGAGTGTGATCACCCGGCCCTGCCGCGCCAGCATTTGCGTCCAGTCCTGGCGCGGGTCGTTATCCCATTGTTCATCGGGAATCGAATCAAACTCCCAGGCCACCACGCAGATCGTCGGGCACTCAAGGTCGTTCGGGGTTTTCTGCGGCGGCGTAAACGACAGGAACAGACTGTCTTCGCCAGCGGCCAATAATTGTTTGTAGAGCGCATCGACCTCGGCGGTGGAGGACACCACATGCACTCGCCCAAGGCTTTCGAGTACAGGGCGATACGCCTTGAGCACGAAGTAGTAACTGTACTCGGGACGGCCGAGACTCTGGCTGATGGAGCTGTCGTTGACGTCGGAGTAAAGAATGAAATTCATGGCATCCCACGGTGACGCCGCCATCCCGGCAGCCTCACGCTATGACGGGGAGGATACGGTTCGAGTCAGTGTTTACTGGCGCTCGCCCATCGTCTTGCTGCCCGTCTTCGTTCTTGTTTTAGTGGTCAGTTTCTCGCAGTTTCGAAACGACGCTGCCGAACCCCGGGTAATCGTGACGAGGGGCATTCTAACCACATCCGTTGAGGATTCGTGAACCGCCCGACGAGAATAAATCAGGCTACGCTGACGAGAACTGATCGGTCACGATTGGACCTGTTGAAATTGCCGAGCAAATGGCACAGATTGACCACCAAACAACTACAACAAACATTTCATCTGTCTTTGCGAGCGATCCTGTTGATTCGTGAGACCCTTCCATCAGGTCTATAGGACTGGATGAAATGTATGACCGGGGGGTCGCTGTTGAAAAAACGTCTGTTTGTCACGGGCCTGACTGGATTCACAGGGCAACACATCCAATCGCGTTTGCAGGCCGATGCCTCGGAATGGGAGCTTCTGCCTGTTCCTTGCCGCTACGATCTCGCCGCGCCGGACAGCCTCGAAGGCTTGTGGCCGCAAATGCCCGATGCGGTGATTCACCTGGCGGGCCAGACTTTCGTCCCGGAGGCCTTTCGTGATCCGGCGCGCACCCTGAACATCAATCTGCTGGGCACCCTGAACCTGCTGCAAGCCCTCAAGGCGCGCGGATTCACCGGCACGTTCCTGTACGTCAGCTCCGGTGATGTCTATGGCCAGGTCACTGAAGCCGATTTGCCCATCACTGAATTGCAACCACCCTGCCCGCGCAACCCATATGCCGTAAGCAAACTGTCGGCAGAGTTCCTGAGCCTGCAATGGGGCCTGAGCGAAGACTGGCCCGTACTGGTTGCCCGCCCGTTCAACCACATCGGAACCGGGCAGAAAGACAGCTTCGTCATCGCCAGCGCCGCACGTCAGATCTGCCGGATCAAGCAAGGCCTGCAAGGGCCACAACTGGAGGTCGGGGACATCGACGTCACGCGCGACTTCCTCGATGTCGGGGACGTGGTCTCGGCCTACCTGGCCTTGCTGGAAAAAGGTACGCCGGGGCAGGTCTACAACATTTGCTCGGGACGCGAGCAAAGCATTCGCAGTTTGATCGAACAGCTGGCAGATCTTGCCCAGGTCGACCTGCAACTGGTCCAGGACCCTGCGCGCCTTCGCCGCGCGGATCAGCGTCGGGTGTGTGGCAGCCCTGCCAGGCTGGCCCAAACCACCGAATGGAAGCCTGAAATCACAACACAACAATCCCTGCGGGCGATCCTGTCCGACTGGGAGAAGCGAGTACGACAAGAATGACTAAAAGTGCATTGATCACAGGTATCACCGGCCAGGATGGCGCTTATCTGGCGAAACTGTTGCTCGACAAGGGCTACAAAGTCCACGGCCTGGTGGCGCGTCGCAGCAGCGACTCGCGCTGGCGCCTGCGCGAGATGGGAGTCGAGGCGGACATCGTCTACCTGGACGGCGATATGGCCGATGCCTGTTCAGTGCAGCGCGCGGTGATCAAGTCGGCGCCGGACGAGGTCTACAACCTCGCTGCGCAAAGCTTTGTCGCGGCCTCCTGGGATCAACCGGTGACCACCGGCATCGTCGACGGCCTGGGCGTTACCCACCTGCTCGAAGCGATCCGTCAGTTCAGTGCGCACACGCGTTTCTACCAGGCGTCGACCAGCGAAATGTTCGGCCTGATCCAGGCCGAGCAGCAGGACGAGAACACGCCGTTCTATCCACGCAGCCCTTATGGCGTGGCCAAGCTGTACGGCCACTGGATCACCGTGAACTACCGCGAAAGCTTCAACCTGCACGCCAGCAGCGGCATTCTGTTCAACCATGAATCACCGCTGCGCGGCATCGAATTCGTGACGCGCAAAGTCACCGACGCCGCCGCCCGCATCAAGCAGGGCAAGCAGCAGGAACTGCGCCTGGGCAACATCGACGCCAAACGCGACTGGGGCTTTGCCGGGGATTACGTCGAAGCCATGTGGCTGATGCTGCAACAGGACAAGCCCGACGACTTCGTGGTGGCCACCGGCGTCACCACCACCGTGCGCGAGATGTGCCGGATCGCCTTCGATCACGTGGGCCTGAACTACCGCGATTACGTGAAGATCGACCCGGCGTTCTTCCGCCCGGCCGAAGTCGAAGTGCTGCTCGGCAACCCGGCCAAGGCCCAGCGTGTGCTGGGCTGGAAACCAAAAACCGATCTGGATACCTTGATCCGCATGATGATGGATGCGGACATGAAACGCGTCGCCAAGGAGTAGGCCATGCTGATTCCCGTGATTCTCTCCGGCGGTGCCGGGACCAGGTTGTGGCCGGTGTCGCGTGAAGGCCATCCCAAACCGTTCATGGCCTTGCCTGACGGCCAGTCGCTGTTGGGCAAGACCTATCGGCGTGCCGCGGACCTGCTCGACGGCTGGGGCGATATCGTCACGGTGACCAACCGCGAGTACTACTTCCAGAGCAAGGATCACTTTCGGGACGCGCACCTGGGCCGTCATCGCGGGCACTTCCTGCTGGAGCCGACGGGTCGCAATACCGCGCCGGCCATTGCCGCCGCCGCCCTCTCCCTCCAGGCCCTGCATGGCGATGACGCGATCATGCTGGTCATGCCCGCCGACCATCTGATCGTCAATGTCGACGCGCTGAAGGACGCAGTCGAGCATGCCGTGACATTGGCCAGGCGCGGTCACCTGGTGACCTTCGGTGTCGTGCCGACCGCTGCGGAAACCGGTTTTGGTTACATTGAAGCCGGCACATCGCTGGACGATAAAGGCGCTGCCAGCGTGCGGCGCTTCGTCGAAAAACCCGACCTGCAAACCGCGACTCATTACCTGGAAAGCGGCAACTTCCTGTGGAACTCCGGGATGTTCTGCTTCTCGGTCGCCAGCCTGCTGGCCGAACTGCAAACCCATGCGCCCGCCTTGCTGGAGCAGACGCAGACCTGCATGGCCGCCAGCGCTGCGGTGGAAAACGCCGGGAGCCTGCAACAGGAACTGTCACCGGCCCTGTTTGGCGAAATCATGGAGATTTCCATCGACTACGCGTTGATGGAACGCTCCGACAAGGTGGTCGTCGTGCCGGCCCGTTTCGACTGGAGCGACATCGGCTCCTGGGGTGCGGTGGCTGCGCTGGTACCGGCGGATGCACAAAACAACCGCGCCGTCGGCGAGTCGATTTTCATCGACAGCCACAACAATTTCGTCCAGAGCGATAACCGTCTGGTCGCGACCGTGGGCGTGGATAACCTGATCATCGTCGACACCGCCGACGCGGTGCTGGTGGCCCACGCCGACCGCGCCCAGGATGTGCGCCGGGTGGCCAGGCAACTCAAGGACAAAGAGCACGAAGCCTATCGCCTGCACCGTACGGTCAGCCGGCCATGGGGCACCTACACCGTGCTCGAGGAAGGCCCGCGCTTCAAGATCAAACGCATCGTGGTCAAGCCCGGCGCCAAGTTGTCGCTGCAGATGCACCATCATCGCAATGAACACTGGGTGGTGGTCGAAGGCATGGCCAAGGTCACCAACAATGGCACCGGCACGCACCTGGTGGCCAAGAACGAATCGACCTTCATTGCTGCCGGTCACAAGCATCGCCTGGAGAATCCCGGCGTGATTGACCTGGTGATCATCGAAGTGCAAAGCGGCGAATACCTGGGAGAGGACGACATCGTCCGCTTCGAAGATCAATACGGCAGGACGGATTGAATGCTGCTTTCCCTTTACCGCACGCTGAGCAGCTATCGAGGGTTCATCCTCGGTAGCGTCCAGCGAGAGTTTCAGGCGCGTTATCGCAATTCGTTGTTCGGTGCCCTGTGGACCGTGCTCAATCCGCTGTCGATGATCATTGTCTACACCGTGATTTTTTCCCAGATCATGCGCGCGCGTTTGCCAGGGGTAGATGACGGCATGGCCTACAGCATCTACCTCTGCGCCGGGTTGCTGACCTGGGGCTTGTTCGCAGAAATCACCGTGCGCAGCCAGAACATGTTTCTGGATAACGCCAACCTGCTGAAAAAAATCAGCTTTCCACGAATCTGCCTGCCGGTGATCGTGCTGTTGAATGCCGGTATCAACTTCGCAATCATCATCGGCTTGTTCCTCGGCTTTCTGTTGGTCACCGGTCGACTACCTGGCCTGGCACTGTTGGCGCTCATTCCTCTGTTGGCGTTACAGGTGATGTTCTGTGCCGGGTTGGGGATTATTCTTGGCGTATTGAATGTGTTTTTTCGCGATGTCGGGCAATTTTTCGCCATCTGTCTGCAATTCTGGTTCTGGTTGACGCCAATCGTTTACCCGATGAGCATCCTGCCCGACTGGGTGCAGCGCTTGCTGCAATTCAACCCCCTGACCAACCTGATCACCAGCTACCAGAACATCTTCCTGTACGGCCAATGGCCCGTCTGGAGTTCGCTGCTGCCGATCATGGTCGCCAGCGTATTGCTCTTCGTCATCGGCCTGCGGCTGTTTCGGCAGAGGGTCGGTGAAATGGTGGATGAACTCTGATGGGGCACATACGCGTCACCGGCCTGGGCAAGGCCTATAAACAATACCCTACCCGCTGGAGTCGACTGGTTGAATGGCTGGTCCCGTTCTCGCCGATCCGCCATCACCAGCACTGGGTGCTGCAGGACGTGGCCTTCCAGATTGCCCCCGGAGAATCGGTGGGTATCGTCGGGGTCAATGGCGCCGGCAAAAGCACCTTGTTGAAGATGATCACCGGCACCACCCAACCCACCTGCGGCACCATTGAGCTCGAAGGCCGCGTCGCCGCCCTGCTGGAATTGGGCATGGGTTTCCATGCGGACTTTACCGGCCGCCAGAATGCGGTCATGGCCGGGCAACTGCTGGGTATGCAGGTCGAAGAAATACAAGCCTTGATGCCGGAAATCGAACGTTTCGCGGAAATAGGCGACGCCATCGACCATCCGGTACGCACCTATTCCAGCGGTATGCAAATGCGTCTGGCGTTCAGCGTGGCCACCGCGCGGCGCCCGGACATTTTGATCGTCGACGAAGCACTGTCGGTGGGCGACGCCTATTTTCAGCACAAAAGTTTCGACCGCATCCGCAGTTTTCGCAAAGCCGGTACCACGCTGTTGATCGTCTCCCATGACCGCTCGGCGATTCAGTCGATCTGCGACTCGGCGATCCTCCTGGAAAACGGCCACATGGCCATGCACGACACACCCGAAACCGTCATGGATTACTACAACGCCCTGCTCGCCAAGCGTGAAGGCCAGACCGTGCGCCAAGAAGCGCTCGCAGGCGGCCAGGTCAGTACCATTTCGGGAACGGGTGAAGCCAGAATTTTGACCGTGCGCTTGCTCGACAAGCATGAACGCTCCATCGACGCCGCCGAAGTCGGCCAGCCGGTCGTGCTGGAGGTGAATGTCGAGGTTCGCCAGGACATCGAACGGCTGGTACTGGGCTTCATGATCAAGGATCGCCTGGGCCAGGCCATGTACGGCATCAACACCCATCGCCAGGATCAGGCGCTGACCGACTTGCAGGCTGGCGAGCGCGTGACCTATCGCTTTGCTTTCGTCATGGGGCTGGGCAAGGGTAACTATTCCGTGGCGTTGAGCCTGTCACGCCTGGATTCGCACCTGGACCGCAACTTCGAGTGGCGCGATTACGGGCTGGTGTTCCATGTGATCAACAACCGCCAGGAAGATTTTGTCGGCTGCTCGTGGCTCGGCGCGAAGACCACCGTCACGCGCTCGAGCGCGCCGGTCACCTCGGGGAGCACGCCATGACGCGTCTTTTGGTGGAATGCACGCACGTATTCCAGCACCCCAAGGTCAATTCGGGCATTCAGCGGGTGGTGCGCAACGTCGTCAACCAGCTACCGGAATCGGTCGACGGTGTTGAATGCATCCCGGTTGTGATGCTCAAGGGCAAACTCTATCGGGTACTGAAACTCGGTGCGCTGAACATTCCGTTTTTCGATGCCTTGATGATCTTTGGTGGACGACTTGGGCGCTTGGCCCACCGCTTCTGGCAACTGCATCAGCGCTTGCACAACCGAAGCAACTCGCGGGTGATCAAGCGTTTGCTGCACGTGGCCTACCGGGTGACAGCGGTCACCTGTTTCAGCCTTCCGCTGCGTGCGATCGAGGGCATCAACCAGTATCAACTGCCCAAACGCTGCACGCCGCTGCAGCACCAACCGGGGGATCAACTGGTGCTGCTGGATTCATCCTGGCACACCGATTTTTTCCCGTTTGCCGAACAACTCAAACGTGAAGGCGTGGGCATCGTTTCGGTGATTTACGACCTGGTTCCCGTGACGCATCCGCAGTTTTACGACACGCGGCTGGTGCAGGTTTTCAACGAGTGGTTTGACTGGATCACCAAAACCGCCGATGGCTATGTGGCCATTTCCGCCACGGTGCGCGATCAGGTGCGTGATGAATTGCAGCGCCGCCTGGGTCCTGCCAAGGCCAGTGAATTGTGGTTCGACTATTTCCACCTCGGCTCCGAACTGGACCTGAGCGAAGCCACGACCGCCGTCGAGCCGCGCCTGACGCGCATTTTCAAAACGCCGGATCCTGTTTTTCTGATGGTCAGCACCATCGAGCCGCGCAAGAACCACGACTACCTGCTGGATGCCTTCGAACGGGCCTGGGCGGCAGGCTCAAATGCCCGGCTGTGCATTGCCGGACGAGTCGGCTGGAAATGCGATGCACTGCTGGCCCGGGTCCGTAATCACCCACAGCTGAACCAACGACTGTTCATGTTCAATGACCTGAGCGACACCAGCCTCGAACATGCCTACACCCATGCCAGCTCACTGGTGTTTCCGTCTTTTGTGGAAGGCTTTGGCCTGCCGCTGGTAGAAGCCATGCAGCGTGGACTGCCGGCCATGGGCAGCGACATTGCGGTCTTTCGCGAAATCGGCGGCGAGTTCATGGCGTACTTCGATCTGGCCGAGCCACAAAGCCTGGCTGATCTGGTCATTCGTTTCGAGAGCAGCGGTCAATTCCCGGCCACTCGCGACGTCGCGGACTGGCGCTGGATCGGCTGGCGTGAAGCCAGTGCGCAATTGGCCGAACGCACCCTGCGCAATCTCTCGGACGTGCCGCTCGTACAAGAGAGGCAACATGCGCATTGCCCTTAACGCCCGCATCCTCCAGGCGCCGCGCACCGGCATCGGCCACTACGTCGCCGAACTGGCGAACGCCCTGGCGGGTGAACCGGATATTGAACTGGTGCTGTTTCATGGCTGGGGCTGGAGTGCTGTGCTGCCTGAAGCGGCCATGCCCGGTTATTCCCGACTGACGCCATTGCTGCGGCAGATTCCGGGGGCCTATCAGGCCCGACGGTGGCTGGAGCAGAAACGCTTCGATCAAGGCCGCGCGCAAGCCATCGACCTCTACCACGAACCGAGTTTGTGGCCGCTGTCGTTCGACGGCCCGACAGTCATCACCCTGCATGACCTGACTCACCTGCACTATCCCGAAACGCAGCCACCGGCGCGCTTGCGAGAAATCGAACGGCGCGTGGCCGACGGCGTGCGACAGGCAAGCCTGATTCTTACCGACTCACAGTTCATTGCTGACGAAGCCCAGATGCATTTCGGGTTACCGGCCGAGCGATTTGTCGTCGCACCGCTGGGTGTAGCCGCGCGTTTTCACCCGCGGTCCCCCGAGGCTATCGACGCCGTACTCAAGACCCATGGCGTCGAAGCGCGGGAATACTTCCTCTGTGTCGGCACCCTGGAACCGCGCAAGAACCTGACCCTGGCCCTGCGCGCCCACGCCCGATTGCCGGAATCAGTCCGTCAGCGTTTTCCATTGCTGATCGTCGGCATGGCCGGCTGGCAGCGCGAGCAATTCAGCGAAGAATTGCATCAAGCGCTGGCCTGCGGTCATGTCTGTTTGCTCGGTTATCTGCCTGACGAGCACGTTGCGCAGCTGTTGGCCGGTGCCCGGGCATTGATTTTTCCGTCGATTTACGAAGGTTTTGGCCTGCCGGTGCTGGAGGCCATGGCCTGCGGCACGCCGGTCATTCTGACCAGACGCTCGGCCATGCCCGAAGTGGCAGGCTCTGCGGGTAACTATGTTGAACCGGATGAAACCGACGGCTTGCGCGATGCAATGAGTCGTCTGATCGAGGATCTAGCGCATTGGCAGGCATGCCGAGAAGCCGGATTGCTACAGGCAAGGCTTTTTACCTGGGAACGCTGCGCGCAAGTCACGGCCAGCGCTTACCGCCAGGCAATGGGAGGTTGAATGCGAGTTCTTCATTTTTTCAAGACGTACCTGCCTGACTCGGTTGGCGGGATCGAACAAGTGATTTTCCAGTTGTGCGAAAGCGGTGCCCTGCACGGCGTTGAAGGCAAGGTACTGACACTCAGTGCCGATCCGACACCGCCGGTGATGCAGATCGCCCAACATGAAGTCCATCGAGCCAGACTCGACATTCAGTTCGCCTCCACAGGGTTTTCCTGGAGCGTCTTCAAACAGTTTCGCGAGCTGGCAGCCGAGGCCGACGTGGTCAATTACCACTTCCCATGGCCGTTCATGGACCTGGTGCATTTCGCCAACGGCCTGAACAAACCCAGCGTGGTGACGTACCACTCGGACATTATTCGCCAGAAACACCTGCTCAAACTTTACCGGCCGCTGATGAATCGCTTTCTGCACAGCGCCGACCGGATCGTCGCTGCATCGCCCAATTACCTGCACACCAGTGATGTGCTGCAACAGTTTCAGGACAAGACCCGAGTGATTCCCTATGGACTGAACAAGGCAGGTTACCCACAGCCTGACAGTGATCGAACGGCCCACTGGCGGCAAAAACTCGGCGACAAGTTTTTTCTGTTTGTGGGTGTGATGCGCTACTACAAAGGTTTGCACATCCTGCTCGACGCCCTGAAGGACCTGGATTACCCGACAGTGATTGTCGGTGCCGGCCCACTGGAAGTAGAGCTGCATGCCCAGGCGGCCGCCTTGGGTTTACGCAATGTTCACTTCCTCGGGCGTCTGGGGGACGAGGACAAAGTGGCGCTGCTGCAACTGAGCTACGCCATCGTGTTCCCATCGCACCTGCGCTCCGAAGCATTCGGCATTTCGCTGCTGGAGGGCGCGATGTATGGCAAGCCGATGATCTCCAGTGAAATTGGCACTGGCACCAGCTACATCAACATCCATAACGAGACCGGGCTGGTGGTGCCACCGAGTAATCCATCGGCGTTTCGCGAGGCGATGCGCACGCTTTGGGAAAACCCGGCGCTGGCGGCGCAAATGGGCGAGAAAGCGCAGGCCCGTTATCAACATCTGTTTACGGCGGACGAAATGGGCCGCAAATGGGCAGCGCTGTATGAGGAACTGCTGGACGAAAAAGCCCTCGCCTACGCATGAGATTTTTTTGCAGATCCGAGTTGCCTCTGCTGCTGCGCTCCAACAGTGTTACGATCCCGCGACTGCAGATTTTCCATGGCTTGCGCACGATGTGTGCAAGCCGTCGACTCTCCCTATTGGCCCCTGACTTTCTGCTGACCGCCTATGCAACGCCTGCTCAATGACCGCCTGGACTGGAACCTGCTGCGCACCTTTCGGGTGATTGGCCAGGAGCAGAGCATCAGCCGCGCCGCCGCCCGCCTGCACCTGACGCAACCGGCAGTGAGCCAGGCACTCAAGCGCCTGGAAGAACAACTGGGCCGCCAACTGATTGCCCGTCGCGGGCCACGTTTTGCCCTGACTGAAGTCGGCGAGCAGATCTTCGCCCTGGCCGGGGAAATCTACGGGCAAATGTCCCAGGTCAGCAGCGTGCTGGAACAACCGGCCGACGAAGTGATCGGCAAAGTGCGGTTGCTGATCATCAGCCGGATCTTCTCCGAGCGCTTTGATGACTTCCTCGCCGACTTCCATCGCCAGTACCCGCGAGTGGATCTGGAAGTCGATGTGATGCGCAGTTCCGACATCGTCAGCGCCCTCCAGGAAAAAACCGCGACCCTTGGCCTGAGCCTCAATCGGCGCCCGCAGCCACGCCTGGAGCAGCGCTTGTTCCTGCGTCAGCGCTATGCGTTTTTCTGCGGCAAGCACCATGGAATGTTCGGTCAACAGGACGTCGCCGAAGGGGATTTGCAGCGGGAGAATTTCGTCAGTTTCACCAGCGACCAGATCGGCGGCATGCTCTCGCCGCTGACGATTTTCCGCGATCAGCAGGGTTTCAGTGGCCGCATCGTCGCGTCCTCACCGAGCCTGGAGGAAGTCCGGCGACTGGTGATCGCCGGCTTCGGTATCGGCTGCCTGCCCGAGCACGTGGTGGCGGCGGACGTCGACGCCGGATTGCTCTGGCGCCTGCCGCCCCACGAAGGTATTGCCGATGTCGACATTCATTTGCTGTGGAACCGCGAACAGCGCATGAGCCGGGCCGAGACGATCTTTCTCGAAAGCCTGCAGCAACGGCTGACGGACTAAACGCGCAAGACCTGCGCCACCGACTCACCGGCCTGCAAGCGTTCGAGCAAGCGCGGCTCGGCGCGATCCGAGGCCAGCGCCTGCTCGATCACAGCCACCGCCGATGCCGTGTCGAGAAACAACACGCCGTTGTCGTCCGCCAGCACCCAATCCCCCGGTTGCACCGTTACCCCGGCACAGTGGATGGACTGATTGATGGCGCTGTCCTCGCGACCGTGCAGCTTGGTGGTCAACAGGCTGGTGCCTCGGGCGAACACCGGCAAACCGGCCTCCCGCAGTTCCAGAAGATCGGTCACCGCACCGTCCACTACAATACCCACAGCCCCGGCACAGCGCGCCGCGCAACTGGTCACCGCACCGACCGCCGCGTGCCGATGATCGCCACCGGTGTCGATCACCAGCACGTCGCCCGGCCTGATTTGCGCCAGGGCCCGGTTGACGGCGATGGCATCGGCGCCCAGCAGTTTCAGGGTCAATGCACGGCCAACGACTTTGACATTGGGCACCATGGCCCGCAGTTGCGGATCGGCAAAACCCTCTTCGAGAAAGTGCCCGAGGGTCGGAAAGCTCACCGCCTTGAGCTGTTCGATCAGTTGCGACTCATCCATGTTGCGGCTCCCCGGCAATCAGTTCGGCAACGCAGTCGATCTCCAGCGACACGCCCCACAGCGCCACGCACACCGTGGTGCGCGCCGGTGGCGCATGGCCGAGGAACTCGCGGTACACGGCGTTGAACGGCTCCAGTTGCGCGGGATCGGTCAGGTAGGCGTTGACCTTGATCACGTGACTGAAACCGGAGCCCGCCTCGATCAGGATCGCTTCGAGGTTGCGCAAGGTTTGCCGTACCTGCTCGGGGAAATCAGCGGGCTGTTCGTCGAGACTGCCTTGGGCTGGAATCTGCCCGGCGGTGAACACCAGGTGGCCGCTGACCACGGCCTGGGAGTAAGGGCCGACCGGGCCGATGTAGCCCGGGGCCGATTGAACTCTGCGCATGTTGTAGAACTCCAGATGTCAGGCCGTAGCCGATTTGAAGGGTTTGCCGGGGACTGGATCGTCTGTCGGGACGACGCTGGGGATTTCTCTGATGTCCTTCTTGAAGGTCTCGGTCAACAGCAACAGTGCCACCAGGGAAATCAGTGCCGCACCGATCATGTACCAGGCCACCGACGAACCTTTGCCCGTCGCGGCCAGCAATGCGGTGGTGACGATGGGCGTCGCCGCGCTGCCGAGCAGGCCGGACAACATGTAGCTGATGGACAACCCGGAATAACGCACCCGGGTGCCAAACAGTTCGGCGAGGAAGGTCGCGATCGGCCCGTAGTTGGCGGCGAACGCTGTCATCAACAACAGGTAACCGAACACCACCATCGACAGCTCTTTGGTGTCCATCAGCCAGAACATCGGGAACGCCACCAGCGCTTCGGCGATGATGCCGCCGACAATGATCGGCTTGCGGCCGAAGCGGTCCGAGAGCGCGCCGAACACCGGCAACATGACGATGCACCAGGCGCAGGACAGCAGCACCACACCGAGCATCACGCTGCGGCTGAAGCCGAGATTCTGCGTGCCATACGTCAAGCCGAACGCCACGATAATGTTGAACGAAGCACCCGTGGACATGGTGGCAATACCGCCCAGCACCACTTGCTTCCAGTACTTGCGGAACACTTCCGCCAGCGGCATTTTCACTTGCACTTCGGCTTCCTTGACCTTGTTGAAGGCCGGGGTTTCCGAGATGTTCAAGCGGATGTACAAGCCGACGGCGATCAGCAACACGCTGGCCAGGAACGGAACGCGCCAACCCCATGCCAACAGATCCTCCGGGGACAGCCACGCCGCGATCAACAGAAAGGCCAGGTTGGCAATCATGGTCCCGGCCGGTACGCCGATCTGCACCCAGGAACCGTACAAGCCGCGCTTGTTGGCCGGCGCATGCTCCACCGCCATCAACACCGCCCCGCCCCACTCGCCACCCAGTGCCAGGCCTTGCACGACCCGCAGCAGCAACAACAGGATTGGAGCCCAGATGCCGATGGTCGCAAAGTCAGGCAACAAGCCGATGGCGAAGGTGGCCGCGCCCATGGTCAGCAGCGAGATCAACAACATCGACTTGCGCCCCAGGCGATCACCGAAATGCCCGAACAACGCCGCACCGACAATCCGCGCCAGATACGCCGAAGCGAACGTGCCGAACGCCAGCAGCGTTCCGATCAGCGGCACGAAATCCGGGAAGAACACTTTGTTGAACACCAGCGCCGAAGCCGTGGCGAACACGAACAAGTCGTACCACTCCACGGTGGTGCCGATCACACTGGCCACCGCGACTTTTTTCATGCTGATTGCAACTTCTGGTGGTGCGCCGGACTTTTCTGCGGACGATAGATCGCTCATCACTGTCTCCAGGAATTCTTCAAGAACTCGTTATTTAATTGTTTTGACTGGCAGTAAAACGGTTGAGGCGAAGGTTGTTGTTATGGCTCGCCCAACTGAGCGGGAGAGTTCGCAGGGCACTTTTTATTGGTTGAATAGCGCTGGGTTCAATAACCCAGTAATCGGTCGGCACAGTTCAATAACGGTTCACCGATATTCAATCGACGAAAGTTCTCCGCCACTTGTTCGGCAATACAGTCATGGGAAGCCGCCGAAGCCATGTGCGGGGTGATGGTGACACCGGGCATATTCCATAGCCGATGTTCGACCGGCAGCGGTTCCTGTTCGAAGACATCCAGCAAGGCGCCGCGCAAGTGCCCGCTCGCCAAGGCCTGTTCGAGGTCATCGATGTTCAAATGACCGCCGCGCCCACAGTTGACCAGTGCCGCGCCGTTGGCGAGTTGTTCGAAAGTGGCTCGCCCGAGGATGCCGCGGGTTTCGCTGGTCAGCGGGAGCAGGTTGATCAGCAACTCGACGCCGTCGAGAAACGGATGCAACGCATCAGCCCCGGCGAAGGTGCGCACACCCGGCAAGTCCTTGCCGCGCCGTGCCCAGCCGCGCACGTCGTAACCGGCTGCGACCAGGTCCAGAGTTATCGCGCTGCCCAGCGATCCGAGCCCCATCACACCGACCTTGAACTGCCCCGCCGCCCGTTGCAGCGGCCGCTCCCAGCGTTGCTCCCGCTGTTGCGACAACACCTGGTCGAAACCGCGGTGATAGTGAATCACCGCCCAGCGCACGTACTCGGTCATGCCCTGGCGATGGCCCGGGTCGACCACGCGGCAAATCGGCAGGTCCGGGCATGACGTATCGTGATCGAGGTGATCGATACCGGCGGCCACCGAGTGAATCACCTGCAGGTTCGGCAACGCGCCGAGACTGCCCGGCAAGGGAAACCAGCACGCCGCCATCTGCGCATTGGCGGCCCGGGAATCATCGGCCAGCACGGCAGTGAGCTGCGGCGCACTGCGGGCGAACGCCGCCTGCAATTGCTTGAGCAGCAAGGTGTCGCGGGACAGCAGAACCACGGTATTGATGACGGCGTTCATGACAAATAAGACTCGCGCTGGGATTCGATCAACGTCAGGGCGGCCTCCCAGGCCAGGTCGATAATATTGTCCTGCTCATCACGGTCAAACTGTTCGGCGGTGTGTGCGCACACTTCCGGCGCCGGGTAATGCAGTGCCGAACCACCGGCCAGCGCCTGCACCTGGGCCTGACAGGCGCGCTCCAGGAAGTGGATTTCCTGGAAGGCCTGGGCCACGCCCGAACCACCGACCAGCAAACCGTGGTTGCGCAGGATCATCGCCCGGTGCGGACCGAGGTCGGCGATCAAGCGCTCGCGCTCATCCAGCGACAGCGCGATGCCCTCGTAGGTGTGATAGGCCAGCTTGCCGTAGAACTTCAGCGCGTGCTGACTGATCGGCAGCAAGCCCTGTTTCTGCGCCGCGACCGCCATGCCGGCCGCCGTGTGGGTGTGGATCACACAGTTCAGGTCCGGGCGCGCCATGTGGATCGCCGAGTGAATCACGAAGCCGGCGGCGTTGACCCGATGGCCTGCGTACTCCGGGTCGACCACCCGCCCTTCCTGATCGATGCGCACCAGGTCCGAGGCGCGCATGCGGTCGAAGATCACTCCGTAGCGGTTGATCAGAAAGTGATGCTCGGGCCCCGGTATCCGCAGGGTGATGTGGGTGTCGATCAGGTCGGTCATGCGAAAGTGCGCGACCAGTCGATACAGCGCAGCCAGTTCGCAACGGGCTTGCCATTCAACCGGGTCGATGTGTGCAGGTTTACTCACGAATACACCTCTTTGGCAGCTTGGGTGACGACCGGGTTGGCGCGCAGGCGGGCCAGGCCGCAAACACCGATCAGGGACAGGGCCGAGAGCAAGGTGAAGAACACCGCCAGCGGCAACCATTGTCCGGAAAACTTGCTGGCCAGCAGGGTGCCGATCAGCGGCGTGGTGCCACCGGCCACGGCGCAAGCCAATTGGTAGGCGATGGAAATGCCCGAGTAGCGCAGGTGCACCGGGAAGGCCTGGGTCATGTAGCCGGCGATCACCGCGTACAGCGCCGAGAGAATCACCACCGCCAGGGCAATACCGGCTGTCATGAACACAATGTTCTGCGTGCCTACCAGCAGGAACATCGGGTATGGCGTGACCATGCACAGCAGCGCGACCCATTTGAGAAAACGATCTTCGCCAATACGTTCGGCGATCAGCGCCGAGAGCGGTTGTGAGAGCAACTGGATGACGGTCACCAGAAACAGGCAATCGAGAATCGTCGAGCGGGCAATGCCCTGGTATTGGGTGACGTAGGTGATCATGAAGGTGTTGGTGAAGAAGAACCCGGCCGAGCCAATGGTCACGGCAGCGGCGGCGAACAGGATCTGCCGCCAGCAGGTGCGGATCACGTCCATCACCGGGTATTTGGCGGTCTCGTTGTTGTCCCTGGCCTTGGCGAATTCCGGCGACTCGTGAACGCCGGAGCGGATCAGCAGGCCGACCATCATCAACACGCCGCTGGCGAGGAACGGCAGGCGCCACCCCCAGGCGAGGAAATCCTCTGGCTCAAGGGACGTCACCAGTCGAAAGGCAATCAGAGCCAGCAACAAACCGGCCGGGCTGCCGAGTTGCGCGAACGACGCGTAGAACGTCTTGCGCCTGGCCGGCGCATGCTCGCTGGCCATCAGCACCGCCCCACCCCACTCGCCACCGACCGAAATGCCCTGGATCAAACGCAGCGCGATCAGGCCAATGGGTGCCCAGATGCCGGCGCTGGCGTAGCTCGGCAGCAAGCCAATACCGGCGGTGGCGATCCCCATCAGGGCCATGGTCACCAACAGCATCTTCTTGCGCCCGAGACGATCGCCCAGATGACCGAACACCATACCGGCCATGGGCCGGGCAATGAAGCCGACCGCGAAACTGCCGAATGCCGCGAGGGTACTCATGACCGGGTCGCTGCTGGGGAAGAACACTTGCCCAAGGACCAGCGCCGCCGCGGTGGCGTAGATGTAGAAGTCGTAGAACTCGATGGTCGTGCCAATGAAGGCAGCGGCCGCGGCTCGGCGCGGTTGGGGAGTAGTGTGCATGCAAGGACCCTGTGTACTTATAGTTTTTGGGCAGGTGTTAAGGCTGATGACGGTTGCGCTCTGTGGCGCTTGTGGGCTTTATCGCTTCCATGCCAGGATTAGTCAATTTTCAAATTCTTATCTTTACTATTAGCTCTGCTACTGCATGAGGTTTTATGCCTTCCACTTCCAACCCGTGGGTCGGCCGGCGCTTTCTCAATGACCGCCTCGACTGGAACCTGCTGCGCACCTATCTGGTCATCGGCCAGGAAGGCAGCATGAGCCGCGCCGCCGCGCGACTGCACATCACCCAGTCGGCGGTCAGCCAGGCGCTGAAACGGCTGGAAGAACAACTGGAATGCGTGTTGATTGCCCGCAGCGGACGACGCTTTGAGCTGACGGAAACCGGGGAAGAAGTCCTGCGCATAGCGGCGGATATCTACGGGGACATTTCACGCCTGGGGACGGTGGTGGAGAGCCGTCACGACGACGTGGTGGGCAAGATCCGCATCCTTACCGTCAGCGGCGTGCAGGCGCGCCATTACGATGACTTCCTCGCGGATTTCCATGAAACCCACCCGAAAATCGAGCTGGAAGTCGAGGTGATGGGCAGTTCGAACATCATCAGTTCGCTGCTGCAGAAGACCGCAACCATCGGCGTCGGCCTGTGCCGCTTGCCACAGCCGCGGCTGGAGCAACGGGTACTGTTTCGAGAGACCTATGCTTACTTTTGTGGCCAGCGTCACCGGTTGTTTGGGCAAGAGAACCTGACCCTGGAACAACTGGCGGCGGAAAACTTTGTCAGCTTCACCAGTGATCAATTGGGCGGCAATCTTTCACCCCTGACGCTGTTCCGCGACCAACAAGGTTTCACCGGCAAGATCGTCGCCTCTTCCACCAGTTTCGAAGAAATTTACCGCCTGATCTGCGCGGGTTACGGCATCGGCGCCTTGCCCACCCACCTGGTGCGCCGGGATGTCGAGCAAGGTCTGCTCTGGCGCTTGCCGCCGGAAGACGGGGTGGTGGATTTCGATATCCAGCTGTTGTGGAATCGCGAACAGAAGATGAGCCAGGCCGAAACCGTGTTCCTCGAGAGCTTCCAGCACATGCTCAGCATCCGTGAGCCTGTGCTGTGAAGCCATGGGGGTTCAGGCGTGAGGATCGTCCGGTGCCTTGCTTGGCGCGGCGTACTGCGGCTTGAGGTGCCCGTCCTGATCGAGTAGCCAGGCGTCCATGATCTCCCGCACGACAGGACCGGCGACGCGACCACCGGCCTCGCCGTTTTCGATCATCACCGAAATCACGATCTTCGGTTGCTCGGCCGGGGCGAAACCGACGAACAAGGCATTGTCGCGGTTACGCTCGCGGGTTTTCTCCCGGTTGTAACGCTCGCCCTGCTTGATCGCCACCACTTGCGCGGTACCACTCTTGCCGGCGATACGGTACTGCGCGCCCGCGGCTGCGGCCCGGGCGATCCCACGGGCATCGTGCATCACCATCTGCATGCCGTGGTTGACCTGCTCCCAGTCGCGAGGGTCCTTGAGCACAATGTTCGGCATCGGATGCTCATCCACTGGCGCGACACCGTCCACGGTTTTGGCCATGTGCGGGCGATTCCACACGCCTTTGTTGGCAATCAGCGCCGTCGCCTGGGCCAACTGCAGCGGAGTGACCTGCATGTAGCCCTGGCCGATACCGAGAATCACCGTCTCGCCCGGGAACCAGGCCTGACGACGGGTGGCGCGTTTCCAGGCTTGGGATGGCATCAGGCCGGGGGATTCTTCATTCATGTCCAGGGAGACTTTCTCACCCAGTCCGAACATGGCCATGTAGTCGTGCAGGCGATCGATACCGAGCTTGTGTGCCAGATCATAGAAGTAGGTGTCGTTGGAACGCATGATCGCCGCGTCCATATCCACCCAGCCGTCGCCGCTGTGGTTCCAGTTGCGGTACTTGTGATCGAAATCCGGCAGCTGGTAATAACCGGGGTCGAACACACGTGTCTGTGGCGTGACGACACCGGCATCGAGGCCGGCGATTGCCACTTCCGGCTTAATGGTCGAACCCGGCGCATAGAGACCGCGCAGCACACGGTTGAACAGCGGTCGGTCAATGGAGTCCCGTAGCGTGGAGTACTCCTTGGAACTGATACCGGTGACGAACAGATTCGGATCGAAACTCGGGTTGCTGACCATGGCCAGCACTTCACCGGTCGATGGATCCAGCGCGACCACCGAGCCACGGCGATCCCCCAGGGCTTGCTCGGCGGCTTCCTGAAGCTTGATGTCGAGACTCAGGACAATGTTTTCGCCGGGCACCGGGTCAGTGTGCTTGAGCACTCGCAACACGCGGCCCTGGGCATTGGTTTCGACTTCCTCGTAACCGACATGGCCGTGCAGCTGCGACTCGTAGAATTTTTCAATCCCGGTCTTGCCGATGGATTGGGTGCCTCGGTACTCGACGGTATCCAGAGCCTTTGACTCTTTCTCGTTGATACGTCCGACGTAGCCGACCGAATGAGCGAAGTGCTCGGCCAATGGATAGTGCCGAACGAACTGCGGCTCGACATCCAGGCCCGGCAGGCGGAACTCGTTGACGGCGAGTACGGCAATCTGTTCTTCGCTCAGCTCATAGAACAGCGTCACGGGTACGAAGGGGTGACGTGCCTGCTTCATCGCCTTGTCGAACTGCGTGCGATCTTCAGCGGGCAAGTGCAGGAGATTGACTACCTCGTCCAGTTCTTCGTTTACGTTAGAAGCACGTTCGCGGGTGATGGTCAGGTTGAAGCTGGGGCGGTTATCCGCGAGGAGTACGCCGTTGCGGTCATAGATCAACCCGCGGGTCGGTGTAATCGGCAGGACATGTACGCGATTGTTTTCGGAGATGGTCGAGTGATAGTCGAACTCGACTACTTGCAGGACGTACAGGCGTACCACCAGAGCACAGGTAACGGCAGCAACGAACAAGGCGCAGGCCATGAGTCTCTTGTTGACCAGGCTTGTCTCTTTTTCGTGGTCCTTGATCGGTATTGGTTCAGGCACTTGTGCAGCAACTCTTTGAAAAGAATGCCGATCCGTGGGCGCAAACTCAGTCCATTAAAAATGAGCTGCACCTTAGCAAAACCGTGGAGTCATGTTCGTGTGATTTTTTTTACAATTGAACTTGAGCGGACGAGCCAGCTAGCCCCTGCTTTTCTGCGGACAAAAACAAAACCCCAACTGCTTTCGCAATTGGGGTTTCGGAATTTAATCTTGACGATGACCTACTCTCACATGGGGAAACCCCACACTACCATCGGCGATGCATCGTTTCACTGCTGAGTTCGGGATGGGATCAGGTGGTTCCAACGCTCTATGGTCGTCAAGAAATTCGGGTACTGAGTCGTGACCAGATGGCCTCGCTTCAGCAAATTGGGTATGCGATAGTTTGGTGTTTTGTGAGTATCTCGAACTTTCGGTTCGTTTCGTCTTCACACACCGCAATCTGGCTTTTAAGCGCAAATTGCTTGGGTGTTATATGGTCAAGCCTCACGGGCAATTAGTATTGGTTAGCTCAACGCCTCACAGCGCTTACACACCCAACCTATCAACGTCGTAGTCTTCGACGGCCCTTCAGGGGACTCAAGGTCCCAGTGAGATCTCATCTTGAGGCAAGTTTCCCGCTTAGATGCTTTCAGCGGTTATCTTTTCCGAACATAGCTACCCGGCAATGCCACTGGCGTGACAACCGGAACACCAGAGGTTCGTCCACTCCGGTCCTCTCGTACTAGGAGCAGCCCCTCTCAAATCTCAAACGTCCACGGCAGATAGGGACCGAACTGTCTCACGACGTTCTAAACCCAGCTCGCGTACCACTTTAAATGGCGAACAGCCATACCCTTGGGACCGGCTTCAGCCCCAGGATGTGATGAGCCGACATCGAGGTGCCAAACACCGCCGTCGATATGAACTCTTGGGCGGTATCAGCCTGTTATCCCCGGAGTACCTTTTATCCGTTGAGCGATGGCCCTTCCATACAGAACCACCGGATCACTAAGACCTACTTTCGTACCTGCTCGACGTGTCTGTCTCGCAGTCAAGCGCGCTTTTGCCTTTATACTCTACGACCGATTTCCGACCGGTCTGAGCGCACCTTCGTACTCCTCCGTTACTCTTTAGGAGGAGACCGCCCCAGTCAAACTACCCACCATACACTGTCCTCGATCCGGATAACGGACCTGAGTTAGAACCTCAAAGTTGCCAGGGTGGTATTTCAAGGTTGGCTCCACGCGAACTGGCGTCCACGCTTCAAAGCCTCCCACCTATCCTACACAAGCAAATTCAAAGTCCAGTGCAAAGCTATAGTAAAGGTTCACGGGGTCTTTCCGTCTAGCCGCGGATACACTGCATCTTCACAGCGATTTCAATTTCACTGAGTCTCGGGTGGAGACAGCGCCGCCATCGTTACGCCATTCGTGCAGGTCGGAACTTACCCGACAAGGAATTTCGCTACCTTAGGACCGTTATAGTTACGGCCGCCGTTTACCGGGGCTTCGATCAAGAGCTTCGCGTTAGCTAACCCCATCAATTAACCTTCCGGCACCGGGCAGGCGTCACACCCTATACGTCCACTTTCGTGTTTGCAGAGTGCTGTGTTTTTAATAAACAGTCGCAGCGGCCTGGTATCTTCGACCGGCGTGGGCTTACGGAGCAAGTCCTTCACCCTCACCGGCGCACCTTCTCCCGAAGTTACGGTGCCATTTTGCCTAGTTCCTTCACCCGAGTTCTCTCAAGCGCCTTGGTATTCTCTACCCAACCACCTGTGTCGGTTTGGGGTACGGTTCCTGGTTACCTGAAGCTTAGAAGCTTTTCTTGGAAGCATGGCATCAACCACTTCGTGTTCTAAAAGAACACTCGTCATCAGCTCTCGGCCTTAGAATCCCGGATTTACCTAAGATTCCAGCCTACCACCTTAAACTTGGACAACCAACGCCAAGCTGGCCTAGCCTTCTCCGTCCCTCCATCGCAATAACCAGAAGTACAGGAATATTAACCTGTTTTCCATCGACTACGCTTTTCAGCCTCGCCTTAGGGACCGACTAACCCTGCGTCGATTAACGTTGCGCAGGAAACCTTGGTCTTTCGGCGTGGGTGTTTTTCACACCCATTGTCGTTACTCATGTCAGCATTCGCACTTCTGATACCTCCAGCAAGCTTCTCAACTCACCTTCACAGGCTTACAGAACGCTCCTCTACCGCATCACCTAAGTGATACCCGTAGCTTCGGTGTATGGTTTGAGCCCCGTTACATCTTCCGCGCAGGCCGACTCGACTAGTGAGCTATTACGCTTTCTTTAAAGGGTGGCTGCTTCTAAGCCAACCTCCTAGCTGTCTAAGCCTTCCCACATCGTTTCCCACTTAACCATAACTTTGGGACCTTAGCTGACGGTCTGGGTTGTTTCCCTTTTCACGACGGACGTTAGCACCCGCCGTGTGTCTCCCATGCTCGGCACTTGTAGGTATTCGGAGTTTGCATCGGTTTGGTAAGTCGGGATGACCCCCTAGCCGAAACAGTGCTCTACCCCCTACAGTGATACATGAGGCGCTACCTAAATAGCTTTCGAGGAGAACCAGCTATCTCCGAGCTTGATTAGCCTTTCACTCCGATCCACAGGTCATCCGCTAACTTTTCAACGGTAGTCGGTTCGGTCCTCCAGTTAGTGTTACCCAACCTTCAACCTGCCCATGGATAGATCGCCCGGTTTCGGGTCTATTCCCAGCGACTAGACGCCCTATTAAGACTCGCTTTCGCTACGCCTCCCCTATTCGGTTAAGCTCGCCACTGAAAATAAGTCGCTGACCCATTATACAAAAGGTACGCAGTCACCCAACAAAGTGGGCTCCCACTGCTTGTACGCATACGGTTTCAGGATCTATTTCACTCCCCTCTCCGGGGTTCTTTTCGCCTTTCCCTCACGGTACTAGTTCACTATCGGTCAGTCAGTAGTATTTAGCCTTGGAGGATGGTCCCCCCATATTCAGACAAAGTTTCTCGTGCTCCGTCCTACTCGATTTCATTGATAAGAGATTTTCGCGTACAGGGCTATCACCCACTATGGCCGCACTTTCCAGAGCGTTCCGCTAATCTCAAATCAACTTAAGGGCTAGTCCCCGTTCGCTCGCCACTACTAAGGGAATCTCGGTTGATTTCTTTTCCTCAGGGTACTTAGATGTTTCAGTTCCCCTGGTTCGCCTCTTGCACCTATGTATTCAGTACAAGATAACCATCTTATGATGGCTGGGTTCCCCCATTCAGACATCTCCGGATCAAAGTCTGTTTGCCGACTCCCCGAAGCTTTTCGCAGGCTACCACGTCTTTCATCGCCTCTGACTGCCAAGGCATCCACCGTATGCGCTTCTTCACTTGACCATATAACCCCAAGCAATCTGGTTATACTATGAAGACGACATTCGCCGAAAATTCGATTCTTGCTCATAAAGAGCAACTCACAAATTTTACCTTAGCCTGATCCGTTACCAGTGAAAGTAACGTTCAGTCTATCTTTCTATCACATACCCAAATTTTTAAAGAACGAACTAGTCAAAGACTAGAAATCAACATTCACCATCGCACCGATGGAATGCTCATTTCTAAGCTTTATACAATCAGAAGCAGTTAGTGGTGGAGCCAAACGGGATCGAACCGTTGACCTCCTGCGTGCAAGGCAGGCGCTCTCCCAGCTGAGCTATGGCCCCGTATTTCTACAGGCGTTTCCCACACAAAATTGGTGGGTCTGGGCAGATTCGAACTGCCGACCTCACCCTTATCAGGGGTGCGCTCTAACCAACTGAGCTACAGACCCAATTTCGGGCTGCTTCTATATCGTCTTCTTCAATGAATCAAGCAATTCGTGTGGGAACTTATGGAGCAGCTGAGTCGTCGATTAAGGAGGTGATCCAGCCGCAGGTTCCCCTACGGCTACCTTGTTACGACTTCACCCCAGTCATGAATCACACCGTGGTAACCGTCCTCCCGAAGGTTAGACTAGCTACTTCTGGTGCAACCCACTCCCATGGTGTGACGGGCGGTGTGTACAAGGCCCGGGAACGTATTCACCGCGACATTCTGATTCGCGATTACTAGCGATTCCGACTTCACGCAGTCGAGTTGCAGACTGCGATCCGGACTACGATCGGTTTTGTGGGATTAGCTCCACCTCGCGGCTTGGCAACCCTCTGTACCGACCATTGTAGCACGTGTGTAGCCCAGGCCGTAAGGGCCATGATGACTTGACGTCATCCCCACCTTCCTCCGGTTTGTCACCGGCAGTCTCCTTAGAGTGCCCACCATGACGTGCTGGTAACTAAGGACAAGGGTTGCGCTCGTTACGGGACTTAACCCAACATCTCACGACACGAGCTGACGACAGCCATGCAGCACCTGTCTCAATGTTCCCGAAGGCACCAATCCATCTCTGGAAAGTTCATTGGATGTCAAGGCCTGGTAAGGTTCTTCGCGTTGCTTCGAATTAAACCACATGCTCCACCGCTTGTGCGGGCCCCCGTCAATTCATTTGAGTTTTAACCTTGCGGCCGTACTCCCCAGGCGGTCAACTTAATGCGTTAGCTGCGCCACTAAGAGCTCAAGGCTCCCAACGGCTAGTTGACATCGTTTACGGCGTGGACTACCAGGGTATCTAATCCTGTTTGCTCCCCACGCTTTCGCACCTCAGTGTCAGTATCAGTCCAGGTGGTCGCCTTCGCCACTGGTGTTCCTTCCTATATCTACGCATTTCACCGCTACACAGGAAATTCCACCACCCTCTACCATACTCTAGCTTGTCAGTTTTGAATGCAGTTCCCAGGTTGAGCCCGGGGCTTTCACATCCAACTTAACAAACCACCTACGCGCGCTTTACGCCCAGTAATTCCGATTAACGCTTGCACCCTCTGTATTACCGCGGCTGCTGGCACAGAGTTAGCCGGTGCTTATTCTGTCGGTAACGTCAAAACACTAACGTATTAGGTTAATGCCCTTCCTCCCAACTTAAAGTGCTTTACAATCCGAAGACCTTCTTCACACACGCGGCATGGCTGGATCAGGCTTTCGCCCATTGTCCAATATTCCCCACTGCTGCCTCCCGTAGGAGTCTGGACCGTGTCTCAGTTCCAGTGTGACTGATCATCCTCTCAGACCAGTTACGGATCGTCGCCTTGGTGAGCCATTACCTCACCAACTAGCTAATCCGACCTAGGCTCATCTGATAGCGCAAGGCCCGAAGGTCCCCTGCTTTCTCCCGTAGGACGTATGCGGTATTAGCGTTCCTTTCGAAACGTTGTCCCCCACTACCAGGCAGATTCCTAGGCATTACTCACCCGTCCGCCGCTGAATTCAGGAGCAAGCTCCTGTCATCCGCTCGACTTGCATGTGTTAGGCCTGCCGCCAGCGTTCAATCTGAGCCATGATCAAACTCTTCAGTTCAAACATCTTTGGGTTTTGAGAAAACCCTAAACTTGGCTCAGCAATCGTTGGTTACATCTTTGATTTCTCGCGGAGTAACTTGTGATGCTGATAATCTGTTGACTAGCAGTCTGACTCCACAAGCACCCACACGAATTGCTTGATTCAGTTGTTAAAGAGCGGTTGGTTAAGATCTTTCGTCTCAACCGAGGCGCGCATTCTACAGCAGCCTCACTTGCTGTCAAGTGGTATTTTTCAGAAGTTTTCAAAGTTTCGCTTGGAAATCTCTAACAACTTCAACCACTTGCGCTTCAGATCTCTCGTCAGCGGGAGGCGAATTCTACAGCGTTACACGCTGCTGTCAACACCTCTTTTTCAACTCCCTTTCGGCTTCGATGAACTGAAGCGACCTGCTGCCGAAACCTGCGTAACTCTTTGTTTACCAAGGAGTTTTCCGTTTCGACTGCGCCGGAAGTGGGGCGAATTATAGGCTTCCAGAATCTGCCGTCAAGCACTGATTCGGGTTTCTACCGAAATGTGCAAAAACACTGCTTATATATAGACGCGCCTGCAGGGAATGCGCAGTATATTGCCCAACACAAATAGAAATACCCTTGACTCCTACATTTCGGACGATGCCACGTAATGAATGACCAACCTCGCAGCCTAGCCTCTACCCTGTTCTCGGTTGGGCTGCTGCTCATAGCCATGGCGTCGATCCAGTCCGGAGCCTCCCTGGCCAAAAGCATGTTCTCGGTTGTCGGCCCTCAGGGGACGACAACATTACGACTGATTTTTGCCAGCGTGATCATGATGCTGATATTGCGTCCATGGCGGGCAAAACTCACCGCAAGATCCCTGCGCACCGTCATCGTCTACGGCATGGCGCTGGGCGGCATGAACTTCCTCTTCTATATGTCATTGCAAACCGTCCCGCTGGGCATCGCGGTGGCGCTTGAATTCACCGGCCCACTGGCGGTGGCGATCTACGCCTCGCGTCGCGCGATCGACTTTTTGTGGATCGCCCTGGCTGCCGTCGGCTTACTGTTACTGATACCGACGGGGGAAGCGACCTCCGGCATCGATCTGGTAGGCGCCGGTTATGCCTTGGGTGCAGGGGTCTGCTGGGCACTGTACATTTTGTTTGGTCAAAAAGCCGGGGCCGACAATGGCGTGCAAACCGCCGCACTAGGGGTAATGATCGCTGCGCTGTTCGTAGCCCCCATCGGTATTGTCCATGCAGGTTCCGCTCTGCTGAGCCCGTCATTGATCCCTATAGCCTTCGGCGTCGCCATCCTGTCCACGGCCCTCCCCTACACCCTGGAGATGGTCGCGCTGACCCGCATGCCGGCCAGAACGTTCGGCACACTGATGAGTATCGAGCCAGCCTTCGGCGCGCTATCTGGCTTGCTGTTCCTTCATGAATACCTCTCGCTGTCACAATGGATGGCAATCATGTGCATTATTCTGGCTTCCGTCGGCGCAACCATGACCATGAGCACCTCCGCCAGACCAGCAGTAGCAGCAGATTGAGAGCTGATGTGACACGGGTCTGGTATTTGCCGCTCAATTAGGCCATGTTTAGCTCCGCAATCCAGAGTCACGCCATGGACCATTTCAGATAGGGATATCGGTACGCGTCAAGCGAAAGCGAATGCAGCCAGACCCGGGCACAAGATCCGGGGACGCTATAAGGACAGTAATGAACCGATTTTTGATACTGGTCGCCGTACTTGCAATTGCGGGCTGCGCAGCGACCTCGGAAACACAGATCAAGCACGGCAAGAAAGGGCTACACATCAACTGTTCCGGACTATCTTCATCCTGGGACAAATGCTACGCCAGCGCAGCCAACTCCTGCGCCCCCAAGGGATACAAGGTCATCGCCAAGTCGGGAGATGCCGTGGAAGAGCCCGGCGACTACCTGTTTGGCCTCAATCCTGCGGGCTATACCAGCCGCAGCATGATTGTCATCTGCAAATAGGCAGGGCCGTCGCGTCAGGTTCTCGGACTTGCGATCTGACGGCCAATTTCCTCGTAGCTGGACTTCAGCACAGTGCGCTGGATATCCGGACTAGCCAGCATGCGCGCTACGACCAGCGCGCCAATACATTGCGACAGAATCGCCCACGCCAGGCTGTCGCTTTGCAGAATACCCGCCCAACGTTCCTGAAGCCGACAAATCCAGTGCTCTGCCTGTTGGCGGACAGTCACATCGGAACGGGCAATTTCCGCCCCCAATGCCGGCAATGCACAACCGGTTTCCGGATTCTCGACGTGAGACATGCTCAGGTACTGCTTCAAGCAGCGTTCAAGCTTGTCACGGTCCTGCCCCTCCCCCAGTCGCGTCAGGCTTTGCCCCAACTCACGCTCGACGATGCTTGCGAACAACTCGTCTTTCGACGAGAAGTGGCTATAGAAGGCGCCGCCACTCAAGCCAATCGCTTTCATCAGGCCGTCCACGCCCACCGTTGAAAATCCGGACTTCTTGGCCGATACCGCACTGCTTTCCAGCAGCCTTTGCCTGGTTTCCAGCTTGTGACTGGCCGAATAACGCATTGTCCTTCCCCCCTGGATTGCTCGCCTTGACGTCTGTCGAATCATAGCATAACGTTCGTTTAGTTAACGATCGTTTACCAAACAGAGATCTACCCATGAATAACAAGAAGGTCGTACTGGTCGTCGGCGCAGGTGATGCCACGGGCGGCGCCATTGCCAAGCGTTTTGCCCGGGAGGGTTTTGTCGCCTGCGTCACCCGCCGCAGTGCGGACAAACTCCAGCCACTGGTGGATGCCATCAAGGCCGATGGTGGCGAGGCCCACGGTTTTGCCTGCGATGCCCGCAAGGAAGACGATGTGGTAGCACTGGTCGAGCAGATCGAAAGAGAGATCGGCCCCATCGAGGCATTTGTATTCAACATCGGCGCCAATGTGCCGTGCAGCATTCTCGAAGAAACCGCCCGCAAGTATTTCAAGATCTGGGAAATGGCCTGTTTTTCCGGTTTTCTCAATGCGCGTGAAGTGGCCAAACGCATGGCCAGGCGCCAGCGGGGCACGATCCTCTTCACCGGTGCCACTGCAGGCCTGCGTGGCGCAGCCGGGTTCGCCGCATTTGCCGGTGCCAAGCACGGCATTCGTGCGCTGGCGCAAAGCATGGCCCGAGAACTCGGCCCGATGAATATTCACGTTGCCCATGTCGTCGTCGACGGCGCCATCGATACCGATTTCATCCGCGACAGCTTCCCCGAGAAATACGCGACCAAGGATCAGGACGGCATCCTCAACCCCGAACACATTGCCGAGAATTACTGGTACCTGCACAGCCAGCCCCGCGACGCCTGGACTTTCGAACTGGACCTGCGCCCCTGGAGCGAACGCTGGTAAGCCCCCCCTACAACAATAAGCAGAGTGCACCGAACATGAGCAAAACCGTGGAATTCCTTTTTGACCTGGGCAGCCCCACCACTTACCTGGCCTATACACAGCTACCGGCAATCTGTGAGCAAACCGACAGCCAGCTGATCTACATCCCGATCCTGCTCGGCGGTGTGTTCAAGGCCACCGGCAACGCCTCACCGGCGACCATTCCGGCCAAGGGCCGCCACATGATTCTTGACCTCGACCGTTATGCCCGGCGCTACGGCGTGCCACTGAAGTTCAATCCGCATTTCCCGATCAACACCCTGTTGCTGATGCGTGCCGTGACCGGCATTCAGCTGCACCATCCCGAGCGTTTTGTCGCCTTCATTGACTGCCTGTTCAAGGCCCTGTGGGTCGACGGTCGCAACCTCAATGACCCGGCAACCGTGGCGGCGGTGCTGAGCGGCAACGGTTTCGATCCCGATGAGGTGCTGGCACTGGCCGCCGACGAAACAGTCAAGGCAACACTCAAGGACAACACCGAGAAAGCGGTGCAGCGCGGCGTATTCGGCGTACCAAGCATGTTTGTCGATAAGCAGCTGTATTTCGGCCAGGATCGACTGGACTTCGTGCTCGAAGCCTTGAGTTAAGGCCCGACCACCAACCGCCCCTTTGCTGCTCCCGAAAAGAGCAGTAGATGGGCGGTTTCTGCTGTTTGCCCCGGCGAATCGTCGCCAACTCGCCAGGGTCAGAGCCTTTGTCGACTAAATGAGCCAGGCGCCGGAGACAGCGCCCGGCTACAGCCAATCAGATCGCCGCGGTGCGGGTATTGAGCCACTCCAGCGCGGCGCCTTCGACCAATGGACTCAGGCGCTCGCGCACTTCGGCGTGGTAGGCGTTGAACCACTGCTTTTCCTCGTTCGACAGCAGCGAGGTTTCCAGGCAGCGCGTATCGATCGGGCACAGGGTCAGGGTTTCGAATTTGAGGAACTCGCCGAATTCGCTTTTGCCTGCCTCACGGTTCATCGCCAGGTTTTCGATCCGCACACCCCAACGACCCGGACGATAGGTGCCCGGCTCAATGGACGTGATCATGCCGGGTTGCATCGCGGTTTGAGGTGCAGGCGCGGCCTGATAAGCGATGACTTGCGGACCTTCGTGGACGTTCAGGAAGTAGCCGACGCCATGACCGGTGCCGTGACCGTAGTCGACACTTTCCGCCCAGATGGGCGCACGGGCGATGGCATCGAGCAGCGGCGACAGGATGCCTTTCGGGAACTGCGCGCGGGACAAGGCAATCACGCCCTTGAGCACGCGGGTGCAATCGCGTTTTTGCTCATCGGTCGGTGTGCCCACCGCAACCATGCGCGTGATGTCGGTGGTGCCGCCCAGGTACTGGCCGCCGGAGTCGATCAGCAGCAGACCGTCCCCTTCGATCACCGCGTGTTCTTCTTCGGTGGCGTGGTAGTGCGGCATCGCGCCATTGGCATTGAACGCGGCGATAGTGTTGAAGCTCAGCGACACATAATCCGGACGGCGCTCACGGGCGGCGGTGAGTTTTTCATCAATGGTCAGTTCGGTGATGCGCTCACGCCCCAGCGCCGAGTCCAGCCAGGCGAAGAATTCGCACAGCGCTGCGCCGTCCTGCTCCATGGCCTGACGGATGTGCTCGGCATCGGCCAGGCTTTTTTGCGATTTGGCCAGGGTGGTAGGGTTCAGACCTTCGATCAGCTTCACGCCGCTGTCGAGGTTGTCCAGCAACCCTGCCGTGACCCGCGCCGGGTCGACTTGCAGGCTCGCGCCGCTCGGCACGGCGCGCAGAGCGGCGGCGACTTCGCTGTAATCGCGCAAGGTCACGCCGTCCTGTTCAAGGATGGCGCGCAACTCCGTGCTGACTTTGCTCAAGGCGACAAACAGCGTGGCCTGTTGCTGATTGATCAAGGCGAAAGAAACAAACACCGGGTTGAACGACACGTCGCCGCCACGCAGGTTGAACAGCCAGGCGATGTCATCCAGGGTGGCGATGAAATGCCAGTCGGCACCCCGCGCCTGAAGGGTTTCACGCAGTTTGGCGAGTTTTTCACCACGGCTGACGGTCGCCTGTGGTGGCAAGTGCTGATAGATCGGTTCGTTCGGCAGGCCTGGACGGTCGCTCCAGACGCCGCTCAGCAGGTCGATGTCGGTGCGCAGGCGAGCGCCACGTTCTTCCAGTTTACCGCCCAGGGTACGTGCCGAAGCCACGGCCATGACCGCGCCATCGACCGCGACAACGCCACCCTCGGGGGTTTGCTCGGCCAGCCATTCCAGCGGCCCGGGTTGACCCGGTTGCAGCTTGACCAGGTCAATGCCGCTGCCCTTGAGTTCCTTGGTCGCCTGCTCCCAATAACGGCTGTCGGCCCAGACGCCGGCAAAGTCCGGGGTCACGATCAAGGTGCCGACCGACCCATGGAAACCCGACAGCCACTGGCGCCCCTGCCAGTAACCCGGCAGGTATTCGGACAGGTGCGGGTCGGCCGACGGCACCAGCAAGGCGTGAATGCCCTCCCGGCTCATCAGTTCGCGGGTTTGCGCCAGGCGCTGGGGCACCGATCCATTGATCGAAAGCTGCGTATTCATCGTGTCTCCTGCTAACCACTTCATCATTATTGTTGAGTGCCGATCAATGTCGGCGCTTCGTCGCCCTATTGCCAGAATGCCGGAGCACTGGCGCAGGCTGCCTTGATCAGTTGAACCGCCTTGTCGATGTCCTGCTCGGTGGTGAAACGCCCGAGGCTCAAGCGGATGGTGCGGCTAGCCGAGCGGGCATCGTGCCCCAGGGCGAGCAGTACATGGGATGGGGTATTGCTCGCGGAATTGCAGGCCGAGGTCGCGGAAAACGCGATCGAGGCCAGCAACGCCGCCGGGTTGAACTCGCCTTCGTCGAAGGTCAGGCTCAGGGTATGGGGAATGCGCCGGGTCGGGCTGCCGTTGAGACGCACGCCGGGAACGCTCTGCAATTGCTCAAGCAAGCGTTCACGCAAACGCACGATGGTGGCTTTCTCTTCATCGAACCCAGCCGCCGCAAGTGCAAAGGCCGCGCCCATGGCAACGATCTGATGGGTCGCCAGCGTGCCGGAACGCAAACCGCCCTCATGCCCGCCGCCATGGATCTGCGCCTGCAAACGCTGTTGTGCACGCGGACCGACGTACAACGCGCCGATGCCCTTGGGGCCATAGAGCTTGTGCGCGGAAAACGACATCAGGTCCACCGGCCACTGCCCGAGATCAATCGCCACTTTGCCCGCGCCCTGTGCGGCGTCGACATGGAACAACGCGCCGCGATCACGCACGACCTGACCGATGGCGGGAATGTCGTTGAGGGTGCCCAGTTCGTTGTTGACCAGCATCAGTGACACCAGGAAGGTGTCCTCGCGCATGGCTTCGCTGACCGCTTGCGCCGTGATCAGGCCCTCGGCGTCCGGCACCAGATAGGTCACCGCGACACCGGCATCCTGCAATTGCCTGGCGGTGTCGAGAATGGCCTTGTGTTCGATCTGGCTGGTGATGATATGGCCGCCGCCAGTGCCGCGGGCCTGGGTCACGCCTTTGAGCGCGAGGTTGTTGGATTCGGTGGCGCCGGAGGTCCAGACGATCTGCCCGGGCGTCGCGCCGACCAGTTCGGCGACCTGGTGTCGCGCCTGTTCGACCGATTGCCGGGCCTGCTGGCCGAAGACGTGGGAGCTGGAGGCCGGGTTGCCGAAATTGCCGGTAAAGCCCAGACACTCGACCATCACCTTGATGACCCGCTCATCCACCGGCGTGGTGGCGGCGTAATCGAAATACAACGGACGTTTATTCATAAAAGACTCGCAGAGCGTGTTCCGGGATCAGGAAGCTCGTGACTGCAAACGGCAAAACGCAGCCTTGTGAGCTGCGCGCTGTTTTCAGAACGCTACCAATACCTGATCGGATGCCGTTAAAGAAGAATTACTTCATTTAAAAGTGCGTAGGAACGCTCCTGAAAAGTCAGCTTAACAGGCATCGGGCAACCGGTTGAAGCAATGCGTCAGCTAAAGCTTTCGAGCAACAGCGGATACAGCGAACCCACGAGCAGCGCGGCCATGCCCCAATTGAACAGGCGCAGCCAGCGGCGATCCTTCAGAACATTGCGCAACAGCGTGCCGCAAGCGGCCCAGACACCGACGCTCGGCAGGTTGATGATCGCAAAGACGGCCGCGATCACGATCACATTGGTGAAATAACCCTGCATCGGCGTGTAGGTGCTGATGGCGCCAATGGCCATGATCCAGGCCTTGGGATTGACCCACTGGAACGCGGCGGCGCCCAGGTAGCTGATCGGTTTTGCCTCGCCCTGCTTAGTCTCCGACATGGGCCCGGAATGGGCGATTTTCCACGCCAGATACAGCAGATACGCCGCCCCCGCATAACGCAGCACGGTGTAGAGCAAAGGGTAAGTCTGGAACACCGCGCCAAGGCCAAAGCCGACCGCCACCACCAGTACGAAGAAGCCACAAGTGATGCCGAGCATGTGCGGAATCGTGCGGTTGAAGCCGAAGTTCACCCCGGATGCCAGCAACATGGTGTTGTTCGGGCCGGGTGTGATCGAGGTGACGAGGGCAAACAGGGCGAAGCCCAGCAGCAGGTCGAGTGAGAGCGTCATGGGTGGCAGTCCGTCAGGGTCGGTCAGGTGTTGACCCTATCGCACACCCTGGATGAAACCCATGGACAGTTACGCGAAACTTGGAGCAGTACAGTTTCGCTTCAGCTTGAACGACCGTGAAGCTGTACAGATCGCCCGGCGTTCATTTCACCCTGGTTGTCGAAGTTGAACGACTTTTGCGGCTGGCCGAGCAGTTCAGCTTTTTTCGCGTGGTATTCGTCGAAGGACAATCCGCGGCGGTTCAGCGCCTCCAGTGCCAGTTCCTTGCTTTCTTCAGCCGTGTAAGGCCGAAGCTCCGGGGAAACATGGCTGGCACATCCGGCGAGTACGGAGATGGCGAGCATCAGCAAAGTGGCAATCATCGGTTTCATTTTGGCGTCCTGGCGACTGGGTTCGAGGCAATGAACACAGGCTACCCGTGCCTCCCGGGTAGCAGAAATCAACGCTTTCAATAGTGGCTATCAAGGAATGGCGATCATTGTCGATGTGCTGGGGGAACGCGGGCCGGGAGCGCACTGGTTGGAGCCGACTTGATGGCAATTGAGTGGCGCTGCTGCTCGTCGGGCACTCGGTGAGGCGAAAGAGGCTGGCCTATATTTATTCGGTCGTACAACGGCACAGGTACTTTCCATTCACAAAACAACAACAGGGAGATCCATCATGAGCGTCAAACCCATTCCAGAGGGGTATCACAGCGTCACCCCCTATCTGGGCATCAACAAAGCCGCCGAAGCCATCGCCTTCTACAAAAAAGCCTTTGGCGCCATTGAAATCATGCGCCTGGACATGCCCGGTGGCAGTGTCGGCCACGCTGAACTGCGCATCGGCGATTGCCCGATCATGCTGGGCACACCGTGTGATCAAGGACCGCTGAGCAACCCGGACAATTCGCCGTCCGTGGGTCTGCATTTGTACGTGACGGATGTCGACAAGTCCTACAAACAGGCGATCGATGCCGGCGCAACCGTTGTATCGGAGGTCAAGGATCAGTTTTACGGCGACCGTTCAGGGACCTTGAAAGATCCCTACGGGCACCTGTGGTTCCTGGCCACACGCAAGGAAGACCTGACCCAGGAACAGATCGAGCAACGGGCGAAGGAGATGTTTGCCCAGGGTTGAAATCCTTGGTGCTGGAGCGGGCCTCTTCGCGAGCAGGCTCGCTCCCACAGGGCCCCGCCTTCAACAGCACCGCCGACTTGCTAATCACTTGCGCAAGCATGCCCGCCCCTAACCTGTCGGCAATGAGAAACATTTTCTTTCATTTCCCCTTTCGGGATTTCCCCTGCTCATCCGTCCTACATAGATGCAGTCCCTTCGCGTAGGCAAAAGCCACGACTGGACCTTCAGGGCGCTCATCCCTGCGAAGCCCGCAGCCGAGCGGCCTCTCATCGAGCCAAGACCTCCAACATGTCAAAGAAGTCCCGTTCAAAAATCTGGTTCCTGGTCCATAGCTGGCTGGCATTGCCGATCTGGTTTTTCGTGCTGATCGTCTGTGTGACCGGTACCCTGGCGGTGATCAGCCATGAAATCGTCTGGCTGGCCAACCCGCCAATGCGCGCCAGCCAGCCCTCGGACGATTCACCACTACTCAGCTATCAGCAGGTCCTTGAAGCCATCAACAGGGCCGAACCGCAGACCGTGGTGCAGAGCATCAGCCGCCCCGACGAGTCGCACTTCGCACTGGATGTCGAAGTCAGCTACCCCGACGGGCGCTCGGTGGTGATTTATGTCAATCCGTACAGCGGCGTGATCCAGGGTGTCGCGCCGGAATTCAACTTCCGCGCCTTTACCCGTGCCCTGCACGCTTGGTGGCTGGTGCCTTTTACCAATGGCTACAGCTGGGGCTGGTACCTGGTGTCGTTTCTCGGCTTGCCATTGCTGGCGTCGCTAATTACCGGGCTGGTGGTCTACAAACGCTTCTGGAAAGGCTTCTTGCGCCCGACCCTGCGCATTCGCCACGGCGCGCGGATTTTCTGGGGCGACTTTCATCGCTTGAGCGGCATCTGGTCGATCTGGTTCATCGCGGTGATTTCCATTACCGGCACCTGGTTCCTGATCCAGGCCTTGCTGTCCGATAACCAGATTTCCATTTCCACGGAAAAGATCATCCCGGCGATGTCCCGCGAAGCGGTGCCACTGTCAGCCGATGGCTCGCCCCCGCCGCGTATCGACCTCGACCGCGCGGTTGAAATCGCCACACAGAAAATCTCCGGGCTGGAGGCCAGTTTCGTCAGCCTGCCGGGCAATGCCTACAGCCACATGGATGTCGGCGGGCGCGGTTGGTATCCGTTGATGTTCCAGACCGCCACGATCAACCCGTACAACGGCGAAATCGCCGCTTCGCGCCTGATCTCGGACCGTTCGGCCCTGGAGTTCTTCACCGAGTCCATGCGCCCGCTGCACACCGGCGATTTCGGCGGACTGTGGATCAAGCTGATCTGGGCATTCTTCGGCCTGTTGCTGAGCATGATGGTGCTCAGCGGCCTGCTGATCTGGACCAAGCGCACGGCGCTGGCCACGGCCAATGCCTTCAAACGCAGCAACAGGAAACAGCGCAACACTGCGGCGCAACCGGCCACGAACCACGAAGTGTCGGAGGTCGATCTGTGAGCAAAGACATTGCAGCCCCGCAACCTTCGCGCCTGAGCGTGTTCTGGCACAAATGGCGCTTTCACCTGAACGTCCTGTTGCTGCTGATCCCACTCGGTTTCATGCCCAAGTACTTCGCCGACGAGGCATTGATGCGCGGCGACAGTGGCCTTGGCGAACGGGAAGTCGGCGAAGTCCGGGTCGGTCCCTGGAGCCTGCGCCTGGCGGAGTTGCGCAATTCAGCTCCGATGCTCGAAGGCCCCGCCGGCTACATGAAGGGATTCAACGCCGCACTGTGCGAGGCCTGTATCGGCCAGGTCAAGGCCACTTACCTGCGCATCGGCAAGCCCCGCAGCCTGCGCGCCGCCGGGGTGATTTTCTTCGGCGCCCCGTACCGCATGGGCGCGTCGCTGCCCGTCCCGGAAAAGACCAGGGCCGACGCCGAACTGTGGATCACCATGGAAGGCTGGGACGGCGCCATGCATCAGGCATCCATTCCTTTGAGCCAGGCCTCCCCCGCCACCATCGCCTGGTTGAACAAACAAGGAGGCAAACCATGATCAACCCTCTTCGCCCGCTCAAAGTCGTGTTGCTGGTGCTCTGCGCCGGCTTCAGCGCCAGCGCCCTGGCCCACAACCCGATGTGCGAATGCAAGGCCATCGACGCCGAACAGATCAAGTGCACCGGCGGTTTTTCCGACGGCAGCGGCGCTCCGGGCGTGACCCTCGATGTGATCGGCTACGACGAAACCATTCTGGTGCCGGGCAAGCTCGGGCCTGATTCGACCCTGACCTTCAAGAAGCCCGGCGCCGAGTTTTATGTGCTGTTCGACGCTGGCCCCGGTCACGTCGTGGAAATCGACCAAGCGGACATCGAGGCGCCATGAGCACTCCAACGATCCAAGTCGTGCGCCCGGCCGGGGCCGGTCACGAAACCCTCTATGTTCTGCTGCTGTGCCTGATGATCTTGGCGGTGGCCGGCTCGGTGGTGCTCTGGCGCGGTGAATCCCATGAGGTAAGCAGTGTCGACAGCCATCAACTGGATGCGCGCCGCGACCTCAGTGCATCCGAACAAGGTATCTACGCCGATCTGCGGGTGACGCTGGACGAGATCCACCTGATGCGCCAGGAGCAGCAAACGTTGCCAACTCCCGAGGCGCTGTCCGAGGAAGGGTTTGCGCCGTTTGCCCGGGACGCCAGCTCCGTCAGCCGGGGCGGCCATGCCTGGCAATTGCTCGACGCCAAGGCCTATTTCGGCCAGAGCCAGACACCGACGGTTGCCGGTTCGTTCCTGATGCGCCTGGCCGCAGCCAATGATGCACCGGACATCTGGCTCAACCGCGCCAGCAAGCTCACGGCCCCTGCCGACCTCAGCGACGCCGCGCTCGAAAGCGCCGGTTGGCAGCAGGTCGTCGCGCAATTCGATGCCGGCGTGACCCGCCAGCACCGGCACTGAACCCTCGCCTTTTTCCGAGAGAAGACCGCTTTCCCATGCCCAATTCATCTCACCGTTGTTTTTTGCGCCTGCTGCTGGTCGGCTTGCTCGCCTGCCTGCTGCCCTCACTGGCCAGCGCCGACGAAGCCAAGCGCCTGCGCATCGGCATCACCCTGCATCCTTACTACAGCTACGTGGCGAACATCGTCGGCGACAAGGCCGAGGTGGTGCCGCTGATTCCGGCCGGTTTCAACCCGCATGCCTACGAGCCCCGCGCCGAAGACATCAAGCGCATCAGCGGGCTGGACGTGATCGTCCTCAATGGTGTCGGCCATGACGACTTCGCCGACCGCATGATCGCCGCCAGCGAAACCCCGAACGTCCCGGTGATCGAAGCCAACGAAAACGTGCCGCTACTGGCCGCCACCGGCGTGGCCGCACGCGGTGCCGGCAAGGTGGTGAACCCGCACACCTTCCTGTCGATCAGTGCTTCCATCGCCCAGGTCAACAACATTGCCCGGGAGTTGGGCAAGCTCGATCCGGCCAATGCCAAGACCTATACCGAGAACGCCCGCGCCTATGGCAAGCGCCTGCGCAAGATGCGCGCCGACGCCCTGGCCAAACTGACCCAGGCACCGAACGCTGAACTGCGGGTGGCCACGGTGCATGCGGCCTACGACTATCTGCTGCGCGAATTCGGCCTGGAAGTGACAGCCGTGGTCGAACCGGCCCATGGCATCGAACCGAGCCCGAGCCAGCTGAAGAAAACCATCGATCAACTGCGTGATCTGGACGTGAAGGTGATCTTCTCGGAAATGGACTTTCCTTCCACTTACGTCGACACCATCCAGCGCGAGTCCGGGGTGAAGTTGTATCCGCTGTCGCACATCTCCTACGGCGAATACACCGCCGACAAATATGAAAAGGAAATGACCGGCAACCTCAATACCGTGGTGCGGGCGATTCAGGAATCCGGCCAATGACATCGAAAGAAGCCATCCTGGCCGATGCAGAATCCCCTGTGGGAGCGAGCCTGCTCGCGAAGGCGGCCAGTCAGGCGACATCATCATTGAATGACAGACCGCAATCGCGAGCAGGCTCGCTCCTACAGGTTTCGGGGCCGACGCTGGATTTTGCTGACGTCAGCCTGACCCTTGGCCGCACGACGATCCTCGACAACGTAACCTTTCAGGTCCGCCCCGGCAGCGTACACGCCCTGGTCGGCCCCAACGGCGGCGGCAAGAGTTCGCTGATCAAGACCCTGCTCGGACAAATGCCGCACCAGGGTCGCTTGAGCCTGCAATGGCCCGCGGTGCCTGGGACCATCGGCTATGTGCCACAGGCGTTGGAGTTCGACCGAGGCTTGCCGATGACCGTCGACGATTTCATGGCCGCCATGTGCCAGCGACGCCCGGCCTTTCTCGGTTTGAGCAAACACTACGCGGCGGCGATTGGCGAGGCGCTGGAGCGGGTCGGCATGCAGGACAAACGCAAGCGCCGCATGGGCGCACTGTCCGGCGGCGAACGGCAGCGGGTGTTGCTCGCCCAGGGGCTGATTCCGTCTCCGCAGCTGCTGGTGCTCGACGAACCGATGTCCGCCCTCGATGAGGCCGGCATCCGGGTGTTCGAACGCTTGCTCGGCGACTGGCGAGCAACGGGCATCACCGTGCTGTGGATCGAGCACGACCTGGAAGCGGTCGGGCGCCTGGCCGATCACGTCACCGGGCTCAATCGCCGGGTGCTGTTCGACGCCACGCCGCAACAGGCGCTGACACCGGAGCGTCTGCTGACCCTGTTCTCGACCCACCCACGGAGCCTTGCCTGATGAGTTACGAAGCTTTTCGCTTGATGGTCCAGGGCTGGGCGTCGTCGGGTTATCTGCCCGAGGCGCTGGCCTATGGGTTCGTGGTCAACGCCTTGATCGCCGGGCTGCTGATCGGCCCGGTGCTGGGTGGCCTGGGCACGCTGGTGGTGGTCAAGCGCTTCGCGTTTTTCTCCGAGGCGGTCGGTCATGCTGCGCTGACCGGCGTGGCCATCGGCATCCTGCTCGGCGAACCCTACACCGGGCCTTACGGCAGCCTGTTCGGCTACTGTCTGCTGTTCGGCATCCTGCTCAACTACCTGCGCAACCGCACCGGCCTGGCGCCGGACACCTTGATCGGTGTGTTTCTCTCGGTGTCGCTTGCCCTGGGCGCGAGCCTGCTGCTGATTCTGGCGGGCAAGATAAACGTGCACATTCTGGAAAACGTACTGTTCGGCTCAGTGTTGACAGTCAACGGCAATGACCTGCTGGTGCTGGCCATCGTCGGTTCGCTGGTCATGGCCCTGGCCTTGCCTTTGTACAACCGCATCATGCTCGCCAGTTTCAACCCGCAACTGGCGGCGGTACGCGGGGTGGCGGTGAAAACCCTGGATTATCTGTTCGTGATTCTGGTGACGCTGATCACCGTTGCCGCCGTGAAGGTCATCGGCGCGATTCTGGTGGGCGCCCTGCTGGTGATTCCGGCCGCCGCGGCACGCCTGCTCAGCCAATCGCTGAAGGGCTTTTTCTGGTGTTCGGTGCTGATCGCCACCGTCAGCACCCTGTGCGGGATTCTCGCGCCGATCGTCTTCGACCTGCCGATCCCGTCCGGCGCCGCGATCATCCTCGTGGCCGGTATCGCCTTCGCCCTGGCCGCCCTCGCGCGCGGCGTCGTCCCCAGCCTGAAAGGGAACCTTGGATAAATGACTTTTTCACTGCGCCAACTGACCCTCGCCGTTGCACTGTGCGGGCTGGCGACAACGGCCATCGCCGCCGACAACGGCAAACCGCTGCGTGTGCTGGCCTCCTTGCCGATTACCTATGGGCTGGGTGAGGTCTTGCTCAAGGGCACCGATGTCAGCCTCGAACGCGCGGCCCCGGCCAATTTGCCCGGCAGCCGCCAGACCGCCTACTTCACCGGCCGTGGCGCCCCGGCGCTGGCCAAGCTGGCGAACGATGCCGATGCGGTGATCGGCCTGCGCTCACTGTGGCCGGATGACCCGCTGTACCCGATCTCCCGGCGCAGCAATATCCGCATCGTCGAAGTCGACGCCGCCCGCCCGGTGGACGGCGCCCTGCCCGGCATAGCCGTGCAACCCGACAACAAGGTCGACGGGCTGAACAGTCAGCCGTGGTTCTCCAGCAATAACATGGGACGCATGGCCGATGTGATGGCGGCGGACCTGGTACGCCTGGCCCCCGAGGCCAAGCCAAAAATCGACGCCAACCTGGCAGCGCTCAAGCAGCGTTTGCTCAAGCTCAGCGCCGACAGCGAAGCGCGGCTGGCCAATGCGGACAACCTGAGTGTGATGAGCCTGAGCGATCACTTTGGTTACCTGATCGGCGGCCTCAATCTGGAATTGATCGGCCAGGACCCACGCGCCGATGCCGAGTGGACACCGGAGGCGCTAAAGCAGTTGGGCACAACGCTCAAGGACAATGACATCGCGGTGGTGCTGCATCACCGGCAGCCGTCAGATGCGCTGAAAGCGGTGATTGCCGGAGCGGGTAGCCGGTTGGTGGTGTTGAGTACCGATGCCGAGGATCCGGTGGCGGAGCTGGAGGGGAATGTGGATCTGGTCATCAAGGGGCTTAGTGGCGTGTAACCTCGGTTGGACCGCGTTATCGTTCTTCGCGAGCAGGCTCGCGAAGGCGGCCGGACAGACAACACAAATGCACGACATGAAAAAGCCCGCCGACTGTCACCAGTCCAGCGGGCTTCTTTTTGCATGACGGATCAGTGCGCCACAGCCGCCTGCTCGTCCATCTTCAGCCGCAAACTCAACGGACGCATGTCGGTCCAGGTCTCTTCAATATAAGCCAGGCATTCCTTTTTCAGCCCGCTTTTGCCCACTGTGCGCCAGCCTTGTGGCACGGCTTTGTAGTCGGGCCAGATCGAGTATTGCTCTTCGTGGTTGACCACGACCTGAAAGAGGATGTCCTCGCGGTCGAATACTGACGTCATGGTGTCTCTCCATCGTTTTCGGGCGGGCTGCGCTGTGTGCGCAGCCGTTATGTAGAAAGAACGTTCCGCAGGGCGGAAAATTTAAGGATTGGCGGTGGCGGCGGCCAGGGCCCGGCCGAAGATTTCGGCCACGCGATCGATTTGCGCAGCAGTAATCACCAGCGGAGGCAGGAAGCGCACCACCGCGCCATGGCGGCCACCGAGCTCCAGGATCAGGCCACGCTTGAGGCATTCGCGCTGCACCAGGGGTGCCAGGCGGGCGAAGACCGGCGGATGGCCTTGGGCATCCAGCGCGCCTGTCGGGTCCACCAGTTCGACGCCGAGCATCAAGCCACGCCCGCGAATGTCACCCAGTTGCGGGAAATCCCGCTGCAGGATGCGCAGGTGCTCGGCCAGGCGCTCGCCCATCGCGGCGGCATGCTCGCAGACCTTGTGCTCCACCAGATAACGCATCACCGCGGAACCGGCGGCCATGGCCATCTGATTGCCACGAAACGTCCCCGCATGGGCGCCCGGCAGCCAGGTGTCGAGCCAGTCGCGATAGACCACCACCGCCAGCGGCAGGCTGCCGCCGATGGCCTTGGACATCACCACGACATCGGGAATGATCCCGGCATGCTCGAAGGCGAACATCTTTCCGGTGCGGGCAAAGCCACTCTGGATTTCATCGACGATCAGCGCGACGCCAGCCTGCTCGGTGATCCGCCGCACACCGCGCAACCAGTCCAGATCCGCCGGGATCACCCCGCCCTCGCCCTGCACTACTTCCACGATCACCGCCGCCGGCAATTGCACGCCGGCCTCGGGATCGTTGAGCAGGTTTTCCAGGTAACTCAGGTTGGCTTTGACCCCTTGCGCGCCGCCGAGCCCGAACGGGCAGCGGTAGTCGTAAGGGTACGGCATGAACTGCACGCCACTGCCGAGCAAGGCGCCCAGGGGCTTTTTCGGCCCGAGGCTGCCCATCAGGCTCAAGGCGCCCTGGCTCATGCCGTGATAGCCACCCTGGAACGACAGCACAGTGCTGCGGCCGGTGGCGGTGCGCACCAGTTTCAGTGCGGCTTCCACGGCGTCAGTGCCGGTCGGGCCGCAGAACTGGATCTTCGCTTCAGCGGCCAGGGCTGGTGGCAGCAAGCCGAACAAGTCCTGGACAAACCGGTCCTTGACCGGCGTGGTCAGGTCCAGGGTGTGCAGCGGCAGCTCATCGGCCAGCACTTGCTGGATGGCTTCGATCACCACCGGGTGGTTGTGCCCCAGGGCCAGGGTTCCTGCTCCGGCCAGGCAATCGATGAAGGTTCGGCCTTCGACGTCTTCGACATACAGGCCCTTGGCGCGCTTGAGTGCCAGGGGAATGCGCCGTGGATAGCTGCGGGCGTTGGATTCCTGCCGGCTCTGACGGGCCAGCAGCGGCGATTCGTTGAATTGATAAAGCGTCTCGGCGGGCGTCGCCGACTGCTCTTCGATAAGGCTGGTAGCGACTGACATCTCTCGACCCCTCAATACGCTGTGGATAGTGACCAAAACTGCACACCGGGCAGGTACGCGCTCCGGTCACGGGGCGCACTTGTCAGGTTTTCCTGTTCTGGAAACGCATCAGCGCTGGAAGGATTTAGGCGGATCGAGAGAAGTTACAGTCGACGGCAGTCACAGTTCCCCTGTGGGAGCGAGCTTGCTCGCGAAGGCGGCGTAACAGTCGACATAGATGTTGAATGTGATGGCCTCTTCGCGAGCAAGCCCGCTCCCACAGGGTATGGTGGTGTATTTCAGACCGGTTGCAACGGCATCGTCAGCTCAACCCGCAAGCCGTCCGGTCGGCTATCGAATTGCAGCGTGCAACCGCAACGCTGGACGATGGCCTGGACAATCGCCAGCCCCAGACCACAACCGGTGCTCTGGCCGTTGCGCCAGAAGCGCTGGGTCAGGTGTTGCAGATCTTCTTCGGCAATCCCCGGCCCATGATCGCGCACCACGAACTGCACACGATTGCCGGTGGTTTCCAGGCTCAACTCCACCGTTTTGTCGGCAGGGGTATGGCGCAGTGCGTTGTCGAGCAAGTTACGCAGCGCGGCAATCGACAGCACGGCGGGCATTTGTACCGGCGCGGCGGAAACCTTGCCCGGTGCCTGAAACCTGATGCGCTGGCGATCGCCGCTCGCCGCGTCCTGGATCGCCAGTTTCGCCACTTGCTCGGCGTTGCATTGCACACCGTCGTCAAACGACAGACTGCCCTCGACGCGCGCCAGCAACAGCAATTGTTCGAGGGTCCGGTGCATGCGGTCGGCGCCCTCTTCGGCCCGGGCCAGGGACTGATCCCGGGCGCTGCCTTCTGTCATCCGCGCCACTTGCAGGTGGGTCTTGATCGCGGTCAACGGGCTGCGCAGTTCGTGGGCCGCGTCACCGGTCAGGCGACGTTCGCGCTCGATGGTCTTGCCGATGCGCTGGAGCAACTGGTTCTGGGTTTCCAGCAAGGGTTGCAGCTCGCTGGGCAGTGGCTGGATCTGCAAGGGTTCGAGGGAATCGGCGCTGCGGCGCATCAAGGCGTCGCGCATGCGGTTGAGCGGCGCCAGACCCTGGCCGATGCCCAGCCAGAGCAGGCACAGGCATCCGAGCAAGGCCACGCCCACCGGCACCGAAGCGGCCAGCAGGATCGACATGTTCAACGCCTCGCGCTCGATCTGCCGGTCGGCGGTAGTGATGCGCAGATCGCCCCGGGCCAAGGTGAAACTGCGCCACGGTGCGCCGTCGATCATCTGATCGTGAAAACCGAGTTTCTCGGCCTCCAGGGTTTGCTGCGGCTCGGTGTGACTGCGGGCGAGGATTTCACCGCGCAACGAGCTGACCTGGCAGGCCATGCCGCCCGGAATGTTCAGTTGTTCGGCGCTGAAATGGGTGCCCTCGCCCTTGCTCGGCACGGGCGGCAGTTGCTCCATCAGGCCGGCGACCATGCGCGCCGACGCCACCAGGCGCTGGTCGAGGGAAAACATCATTTGATTGCGCAAATCGCTGAGCATCCAGGCCGCGGCCAGGGCCCAGATCAAGGCAAATGCGGCGCCGAGCGTCAGGCTCAGGCGCAAACGCAGACTCATCACTTCGATTCTTCTCCCCCATCAGCCGGCCCCAGGCGATAGCCCAGGCCGCGCACCGTCTCGACAATGCCGTTGCCGAGCTTGCGCCGCAGGTGATGGATATGGACGTTGAGGGCGTTGCTTTCCAGTTCGTCGTTGAAACCGTAGACGCTGTCCTTGAGCTGCTCGGTGGACAACACGCGGCCACGGTTATGCAGCAAGGCCTGCAGCAATGACTGCTCGCGACGCGACAGATCCACCGGCTGTCCCGCGAGCGTGGTTTCGCGGCTGCTCGGGTCGTAGGTCAGGGCACCATGCTCGATCAGGTTGACACTGCGCCCCGCCACCCGCCGCAATAGCGTGTGCAAGCGTGCAGCGAGTTCGCGCAAGTCGAACGGCTTGAGCAGATAATCGTCGGCGCCGGCTTGCAGGCCATCGACGCGGTCAGTGACCGAGTCCCGGGCGGTGAGGATCAGCACCGGGATTTCCAGGCCATGGTGACGCAACTGCTGCAGCAACTTGAGGCCATCTTCATCGGGCAGGCCGAGGTCGAGCACCATGACATCAAACTCCGCGACCTTGAGCATCGCCCGGGCGGCGGACGCCGTGGCGACGTGCTCCACGGTCAGGCCCTGGGCGGTCAGGCCGGCGACGATACCGCTGGCGATCAATTCATCGTCTTCGCAAACCAGTACGTGCATGGGGAGCCTCGTAGAAATAAAGCCTATTAAGCCGTTGACCGATTAAGTCGACATTATGCCGCAAGCGCCACCGCCACAAGGCCGCGGCGGTTAATCATCGGTTAATCGCCACCCGCCACTGTGCACCTCATTAGCACAGGGCAAAGGCTTATCCATGCGTCGTCTGTTTTTACTTTTTACCCTCTTGATCGCGGGCCTGGCCCAGGCGGGAACCAATCCGTTCGACACCAAACCTGAATTTCTCCCGGTTGATAAAGCCTTCACGCTGACCTCTGAACGTCTGGAATCCGGTGAAACCCAGCTCTATTGGCAGATCACCGACGGCTATTACCTGTACCAGAAGCGCTTGAAGTTCGACGGATTGCCTGTCGGGCAGCATCCTGCGTTGCCGGAAGGTGAAGCCCACAGCGACGAGTTTTTCGGTGAGCAGCAAGTCTACCGACAGGGCCTGGAACTGAAGATTCCGGCTGGCGCGAGCGGTCAGGTCAAGGTCAGTTACCAAGGCTGCGCCGATGCCGGTTTGTGTTATCCGCCACAAACCAGAGTCGTGGACCTGGGCAATACCAATGCTCTGAATGCGGCAACTGAAGCACCGGACCAGGCGCTGGCCAGCGGGCTGCAACAACGGGCACTGGGCTGGAGCCTTTTGCTGTTCTTCGGCCTGGGCCTGTTGCTGGCCTTCACGCCTTGTTCATTGCCAATGCTGCCGATTCTGGCCGGGTTGATCGTCGGCAGCGGCGCCACGCCCAAACGTGGATTTGCCCTGGCCAGCAGTTACGTAATCAGCATGGCGCTGGTGTATGCGGCGATGGGTGTACTGGCTGCCTCCCTCGGGGCGAACCTGCAAGCCTGGTTGCAGAACCCCTGGCTGTTGGGCAGTTTCGCGGCGATTTTCGTGCTGTTGGCGCTGCCGATGTTCGGCTTCTTCGAACTGCAACTGCCAGTGGCCGTGCGTGATTGCCTGGAAAACGTCTCGCGCAATCAACGCGGCGGTAACCTGATCGGCGCCGGGGTGCTGGGGGCGCTGTCCGGTCTGCTGGTCGGCCCGTGCATGACCGCACCGCTGGCCGGCGCCCTGCTCTACATCGCGCAAAGCGGCAACGCGTTGCATGGCGGATTGATTCTGTTTGTCATGGGCATCGGCATCGGTGTGCCGCTGTTGCTGCTGGTGACCGTCGGCAATCGCTTCATGCCCAAGCCCGGCGCCTGGATGAACCTGGTCAAAGGCATTTTCGGTTTCCTGTTCCTCGCCACTGCATTGCTGATGCTGCGCCCGGTGCTGGACGAATCCCTATGGGTGGGCTTGTGTGGTGCACTGCTGTTGATCGCGGCCTACAGCGCCTGGAAACAGTCGGAAGGTTTTGGCCGTATTGCGCATCTGTTTGGCGCCAGCTCATTGCTGCTCGGTTTGTGGGGTGGCCTGTTGGTGATCGGTGCGGCCGGTGGCGGCGATGATCCGTTCAAGCCATTGCAGGTCTACCGTGCCTCGAACCAGGCTGTGGCCGCCGTGCCGGTTGGCCACGATGCCTTCACCACCGTCAAGGATCCGCAGGCACTGCAACGGGAACTCGACGCCGCACACGCTCAGGGCCAGTGGGTGCTGCTGGACTACTACGCCGACTGGTGCGTGTCGTGCAAGGTCATGGAAAAACAGGTCTTCGGCAAAGCCCGTGTCCTTGAAACCTTGAGCGATGTGCGCTTGCTCCGACTGGACGTCACCGCCGACAATGCCGCCAGCCGCGAACTGCTCGGCCGTTACAAAGTGCCAGGGCCGCCGAGCCTGCTGTGGATTGGCGTGGACGGTGAAGAGCGGCGCAGCCAGCGCATCACCGGCGAGGTCGATGCCGATACTTTCCTGCAACGCTGGACCATCACCCGAGACGCCCGTTAATGCTGACCTTCACCCTCGGCACCTTTGCCATCGCGCTTAATCACCTGCTGCTGATCAGTGCGCTGGCGCTGGCCACTTTTGTCGGCTGGCGGGTTGCCAAGCGTGGTGGTGAAAACCCCGAATCGGTGCTGTTCAGCCTGTTCCTGCTGGGCATGCTGGCAGCCCGAATCAGTTTCGTGGCGGCCTATTGGGTGCACTATCGCAATGATCCGTGGCAGGTCATCGACCTGCGCGATGGCGGTTTTCTCGCCTGGCCGGGGGTAGTTGTGGTTTTGCTCGCCACCCTGTATCGCGGCTGGCGTCGCCCGGGTCTGCGCCGTCCATTGGGCTTTGGCGTGGCCAGTGGCCTGGCGTTCTGGCTGTTGGCGACGTTCTCCCTGTCGATTTACGAGCAAGGCACACGCCTGCCGGAAATCACCTTGCGCAACGCCGCCGGCGAAACCGTGCAACTGGCCGACTACAAGGGCGGCCCCTTGGTGATCAATCTCTGGGCCACCTGGTGCCCGCCGTGCCGCCGGGAAATGCCGGTGCTGGAAAACGCCCAGCAACAACGGCCGGACCTGACGTTCCTGTTCGTCAATCAGGCGGAAAGCATGCAAAGCGTCGCGATATTCCTGGAAACCCAGGGCCTGAGCCTGTCCAACGTGCTGTTCGACGGCAGCGGGCGTCTGAGCCAGGCCGTCGGTTCCATGGCGTTGCCGACTACGCTGTTCTACAACCCCGAGGGTCGCCTGCTGGGCAGCCATCTGGGCGAGCTGTCGGAAGCCAGCCTGGCCCGCGCACTGGAAAACTTCGACACCGTACCCGCCACCTCTTCAAGGAAATTGCCATGCCCCGCCTCCGCCACCTGCTGACCCTGAGCCTCGGTGCTGCCCTGTTGCACCTGCCATCGGTGCAGGCCGAAGAGTTGCCCGATGCGATCAAGAAAATCGAGGCCAAGGGCGCGAAAATCGTCGGCCAGTTCGACGCTCCCGACGGCTTGCGCGGTTATGCCGCGCAATACCAGAACCGCGGCATGGCGCTGTACCTGACCCCGGATGGCAAACACGTGTTGCTGGGCAACCTGTATGACGCCGAGGGCAATGACCTGAGCAGCGCGCCATTGCAGAAACTGGTGTATGCCCCGATGGCCAAGGAAGTCTGGGCCAAGTTCGAAACCAGCAACTGGATCGGCGACGGCAAGAAGGATGCGCCCCGCGTGGTGTACCTGTTCAGTGACCCGAACTGCCCGTACTGCAATGTGTTCTGGGAGCAGGCCCGGCCGTGGGTCAAGGCTGGCAAGGTGCAGTTGCGCCACATCATGGTGGGCATCATCCGTGAAGACAGCCCTGGGAAATCCGCCGCACTGCTCGCAGCCAAAGACCCGGAAAAAGCCCTGCAAGATCACGAAGCCGCTGGCAAGGACAGTTCGCTCAAGGCCTTGAAGGAAGTGCCGCCGGCGATTCAGGCAAAGTTCGCGGCCAACATGCAATTGATGGAAGAGCTGGAGTTGCAGGCGACGCCAGCGATTTTCTACATGGACGACAAGGGCAATCTGCAACAGCAGCAAGGCGCGCCGTCGCCGGACAAACTGGCGAAGATTCTCGGACCGAAGTAAGCAAGATCAAAAGATCGCAGCCTTCGGCAGCTCCTACAGAGACCACTCGACTCCTGTAGGAGCTGCCGAAGGCTGCGATCTTTTTCGCAAACCCTACGCCGGATTGCGCCCAGCCAAAAATGCCAGCAGCGCTTGGGTGACAAACCCAGGATTCTCCAGATTGGAAATATGCCCCGCCTCCGGCACCAGTACCCACGGGCAGCCAATCAGCTCAGCCATTTCACGGGCTTCACTCGGCGGCCGAGGCTTGTCCTGGTCGCCGCACATTACCAGTGTATTCGCTGCGTCCAGTTCGCCCAGACGCGATAACTGGTCATCCCGCCCAAATGTAATCCGCCCCATCGGCACGATGCTTTCACGCAGGCGATCCGCGGGTAGAGCCGCCAGGGAAGCATAAAATTCCCGGTAGAGCGCCGACTGCGGATCAATGCCCGGCCGGAAGAAAATCGGCACCACGATATCCAGCAGCGCTGGAGTGATGACACCCGCCTCTTCGATCTGCTTCAACAGTGAAAAGTAATACTGGCGAGTCGGCTCCGGTTCGGCGCCGACGTAGGTGTCCATCAACACCAGGCCATTGAGCCGGTGCGCTGCCGACAACGCCAGGCGTACGCCCCACATGCCACCGACCGACAGGCCGACCAGCGTGATCCGCTCGATGTCCAGATGGTCGAGCAGGACCAATGCCTGACGCGCCAGGTCATCAAGCGACGTCGTACCGACAGGCAATGGCCCGGATTGGCCGTGCCCCCACAGGTCCAGGGCTATCACACGATACTGTTGCGACAGCGCGGCAATCTGCGGCGCCCACATGGCCTGGTCCCACAGGTAACTACCGGCCAGCAGCACCGCCGGGCCGGTGCCTTGATCGATGTAGTGAAGGGCTTGTCCGTCTATCGTTACGAAGGGCATCGACTGTCTCCGCGAGTAAAAATGGAGCCGGAAGACTGAGCGGCAGGTAGTCCCTCGTCAATCGCTGGAGTGTGTGCGTTTGTGCCACCGCCTTCGCGGGCAAGTCGGATCGCCGCACCGCCGCTCCTACAGGGATTCATGCTGATCACAGATGATGTGATCGCCACAAACCACTGGGAGCTTGCTCGCGATGGGGCCATTACTGACGCCAGGGAATCAAAACCCCTCCAACTCCGCCATCAGGTCATTCAAGCGATCCACCTTCTCCTCGGTGAGCTCGCTGGCCGCCAACCCGTCGATGTACCGGGCCAATTTTTCCACCGTGCTGCACTCGAACATTGCCCGTAGCGGCACCTCCTGTTGCAGGGTTTTCTGCACCCGCGAGGCGATTTGCGTGGCCAGCAGCGAATGCCCGCCCAACTCGAAGAAGTTGTCGCGAACGCCCACCTTCTCGACCTTCAGCACCTCGGCCCAGATGCCTGCCAGGGTCTGCTCCAGGTCATTGCGCGGCGCCTGGTAATCCTGGCTTTGCATCTGGCCGATCTCCAGCACCGGCAGGGCCTTGCGGTCCAGTTTGCCGTTGGCGTTGAGCGGCAGCTTGTCCAGCCACAGCCAGTGCAGCGGCACCATGTATTCCGGCAACTCGGCACGCAGGCGCTGCTTGATGCGCTCCAGGCGTTCAGCGGGATTGAGCGCTGAATCGACCGCCACCAGATAGCCAACCAGATGCTTGCCGTTCGCACCCTCCTGCACACCCACCGCCGCATCGCGGACTTGCGGTTGTTCATGCAGGCGAGCCTCGATTTCACCCAGTTCGATACGATAACCACGGATCTTCACCTGATGGTCGACCCGACCGACGTATTCCAGCACACCGTCACTGCGACGGCGGGCCAGGTCGCCGGTGCGATACAGGCGCTCACCCGGTGCGCCGAACGGGTTCGGCACAAACACCGGGGCAGTGCGCAGCGGATCGCTGACATAGCCGCGACCGACCCCGGTCCCCGCCACGCACAGTTCACCCACCGCGCCCAGCGGCACCAGTTCCAGCGCTCCGTCGAGCAGGTACAAACGGTTGTTGTCGGTCGGCGTGCCAATCGGCAGGTAGCTGCCGCGAGTCGACGCCATATCGACGCGGAAGAACGCCACGTCATCCGAGCATTCCGCCGGACCGTAGGCATTCACCAGCCCGATCTGCGGATAGCGCAGCAGCCATTGATGCGCCAGATCCGGCGGCATCGCCTCACCCGTCGGCAGCATCCAGCGCAAGCCGTCAAGGCTCATGCGCTCCTGGGCGAGCATGCCCTGGATCAGCGACGGCACGCTTTCCAGCACGGTGATGCCCTGGCTCTGCACATGGGCGAGCAAGCCTTGGGGATCGTGGGCGATGGTGTTCGGCACGATGTCCACCCGGGCGCCGAACAAGGGCGCGGCGAGGAACTGCCAGACCGAAATATCGAAGCTTTGCGACGCGGTTTGCGCAATCACGTCGGTGTCGCTCAGGTTCAGGTACGGCACCTTGCTCAACTGGTTGTTGAGCATGCCGCGCTGTTCGACCATCACGCCTTTGGGCAAACCGGTGGAGCCGGATGTGTAGATCACGTAGGCGAGGTTGTCCGGGCCGCTGTAGACACCAGGATTGTCCGCCGACAGCGCAAGGGCCTGGACTTCCTCCCAGACCAGCAGCCGTGGCCGGCTGACGCAGCCGAATTCGTCGAGCAAGGCCTGCGCCTGTGCATGGCACGCTTGCGTGCACACCAGCAATGGCGTGCGGCTCAGATCGATGATCCGGCTCAGACGCTGACTCGGCAAACCCGGATCCAGCGGCAGGTAACCCGCCCCCGCCTTGAAGCTGCCGATGATCATGCCCAGCAAATCGAGGCTGCGTTCGGCCAGCAAGGCTACCGGTTGATCGCGCCCGACACCGGCGGCGATCAACGCATGACCGAGGCGGTTACTGCGCTGGTTCAGCTCAAGGTAGCTGTACTGCCGATCAACACAACTGGCGGCAATCCGCTGCGGATATCGGGCGACCTGGGTTTCAAACAGTGCAACGTAGCTCTGCTCCAGCGGGTAATCCTGTTCGCTCTGGTTGCAGCCATGGATGAGGAAATCCTGCTCCTCAGCCCCCAGCAACGGCAGGTCGGCCATGTCGCCATGGAAACCTTCCACCAACGCCAGCAGCAGACGCTTGAACTCACCAAGCATGCGCTCGACCGTGGCCTCATCGAAGTAGCGCTGATCGTAGGACAGGTGCAAGCCCAGGTCATCCCCCGGATAGCACACGGCCGTGAGCGGGAAGTTGGTATGGGTCCGACCCGAATCCGAGGTCGCGTTGAGGCTCTGCGCACGGTCCAGCACCGAGACTTCCACCGGGGCGTTTTCGAACACGAACAGGCTGTCGAACAACGGCTGACCCTTGGGCAGTTCGCTTTGCTCCTGGATGTTCACCAGCGGCAGGTATTCGTATTCACGCAGTTGCATGTTGTGGTCGAGCAGACCGCTGAGCCACTGGCGCACGCTGCAACGCTGGCCGTCCTCGGGCATTTTCACCCGCAGCGCGATGCTGTTGATGAACAGGCCGACGGTGCGTTGCATCTGCGGCATGTCCACCGGACGCCCAGCCACGGTGACGCCGAACAGCACGTCGCGATCACCGCTCAAGCGCCACAGCACCAGCGCCCACGCCGCCTGGGCGAAGGTATTGATGGTCAACTGATGGGCCTGGGCCAGTTCGCGCAATTGCGCACCGTCACGGGCATCGAGCCTTGTATAACGGTCGCCGACGATCATGCCGCCGCTGTCGCCGGCATGTTCGCGCAGCAATGGCCGGTCGCTCGGGATCGGTGTGGTCCGTTCGAAACCCTGCAGGTTGGTTTTCCACCACTGCCGCGCTTCGGCCAGGCTTTGGTGTTGCAGCCAGCCAATGTAGTCGCGATAACGTGGCGGCACCGCCAACTGCGCTTCCCGGCCTTCGCCGAGGGCGCTGTAGATCTCGAAGAAATCGTTCATCAGCAGCGAACGGCACCAGGCATCGATGAGGATGTGGTGGTTGCTCATCATGAACCAGTAGCGCGCCGCGCCTACACGGATCAAACGCAAGTGGAAGGGTGCCTGGTTGAGCAGATCGAACCCGGCCTCGCGTTCGGTCTTGAGCAAGGTTTGCAGCTTCGGTTCTTGTTCGGCTTCGTCGAGATCGCGCCAGTCAAGGTATTCGATCGGCGTGTTGCCCGGTTTGTGGATCACTTGCAGCATGTCTGAGCCGACGTTCCAGCAGAACGACGCGCGCAACGCTTCGTGGCGGGCGATCACCGCTTGCCAGGCCTGGGCGAAACGCTGCGGGTCGAGTTCGCTGTTGATGCGGTAACGGTCCTGCATGTAGTACAGGCCAGTGCCCGGCTCCAGCAAGGTGTGCAGCAGCATGCCTTCCTGCATCGGGGTCAGCGGGTAGACGTCTTCGATGACGGCGGCCGGGACCGGCAGCGCATCCAGTTGCGTCTGGCTGAGATTCGCCAGCGGGAAGTCCGACGGCGTCAGGCCACCCGCGTCGTCGCGCAGGCAATGCTCGATCAGGCTGTTCAACTCGCCGAGGTAGGCATCGGCCAACTCGTTGATGGTTTGCCCATCGAAGCGTTCGGCGCTGAAAGTCCAGCGCAGCACCAGTTCACCGCCATACACCTGACCGTCGACGCTCAGCTCGTTGGGCATCGGGGCATTGGCATCGTGGGCCGCACCAATGGCTTCATCCAGCGGATGGAACAGCGCGTCCGCCCCGAAGCTCTGGTCGAACTGGCCGAGGTAGTTGAAGGTGATCGGCGCCACCGGCAACCCGGCCATGCGCTGGCGACTCTGCTCATCGGCAAGGTAGCGCAGCACGCCATAGCCCAGGCCTTTGTGCGGCACCGCACGCAATTGCTCCTTGATCGCCTTGATCGACGCGCCCTGCCCGGCGGTCTCTTCGATGTTCAACGGGGTCAGGCGCAGGGGATAGGCGCTGGTGAACCAGCCGACGGTGCGGGTCAGGTCGATGTCGTCGAACAACGCTTCGCGGCCGTGGCCTTCCAGTTGAATCAGCGCCGATGGCTGACCGCTCCAGCGGCACAGCACGCGGGCCAATGCGGTCAGCAGCAAGTCGTTGACCTGGGTGCGATAGGCACTCGGTGCCTGTTGCAGCAACTGCCGGGTACGCTCGCTGTCGAGGCGCACGCTGACGCTTTGCGCATGCCGGTTCTGCCGCCCGCCCCCCGGGTGATCGCAGGGCAGATCGACGGTGGCCCCGGCCAGTTGCGCCTGCCACCAGCCCAGTTCTTCGCGCAGGGACTCACTGCCGGCGTAGGCTTGCAGGCGTGCGGCCCAGTCCTTGAAGGCGCTGGTTTTCGCCGGCAGTTTCACCGACTGCTGCGCGTCCAGTTGGCGATACACGGTTTGCAGATCGTCCAGCAGCACGCGCCATGAAACGCCATCGACCACCAAATGGTGAATCGCGATGAACAGCCGTTGCTGATCTTCGGGACCATCGACCAGCAGCACGCGCAGTAACGGTCCTTCTTCAAGGTCGAGGCTGCGCTGGGCATCGGCGAACAAGACCGCGCATTTGTCCATGGACGAAACGCGTACCTGCCACAACACCGGCGCATCGGAAATCGACTGGTGTGTGGCCTGCCATTGGCCGGCGACCTTGCTGAAACGCAGGCGCAAGACGTCGTGCTGTTCGATCACCGCCAGCAGCGCTTGCTCCAGGCGATGGGGTTCGAGGGCGACAGTCGGTTGCAGCAACAACGCCTGGTTCCAGTGCTGGCGTTGCGGGATGTCGGTGTCGAAGAACCAGTGCTGGATCGGCGTCAGACGCGACTCGCCCATGATCAAGCCTTGCTCGGCGCTGACCAGCTCGTTGCGGGTGGCCACGGCGGCAAGGGTCTGCACGGTCTGGTGCTGGAACAGGTCGCGAGGGCTGAAGTGGATGCCCTGCTGCCGCGCCCGGCTGACCACCTGGATCGACAGGATCGAGTCGCCGCCCAGTTCGAAAAAGTTGTCTTTGAGACCGACCTGTTCGACGTTCAGCGCTTCGCACCAGATCTGCGCGAGGGTGACTTCAAGCTCGTTGCTCGGCGCTACGTAGTGTTGGCGATTCAGTTCCGGGTCCGGCGCCGGCAGCGCGCGACGATCGAGCTTGCCGTTGGTGGTCAACGGCATGCTCGCCAGCAGGATCAGGTGCGTGGGCACCATGTAGTCTGGCAGTTGCGACTTGAGATGCGCCTTGAGGGCTTCGCGCAAGACCGATTGCTGTGCTTCGTTCTGTTCGGCGACGTCCGTCACCAGATAGCCGACCAGTTGCTTGCCGTTCGGGGCATCGAGCGCCAGCACCACCGCTTCACGGATCGATTCGTGCTCCAGCAAACGGGTTTCGATCTCACCCAACTCGATACGGAAGCCGCGAATCTTCACTTGATGATCGATGCGCCCGAGGTATTCCACCTGGCCGTCGGCGCGCTGGCGCACCAGGTCGCCGGTGCGGTAGATGCGCCCGCCGCTGGCGGCAAACGGATCGGCGACAAAGCGCTCCGCGGTCATGCCCGGACGCTGGTGATAACCCTGGGCCAGACCCGCGCCACCGACGTACAACTCGCCCGTCGCGCCTTGCGGCACCAACGCCAGGTCGGCGTCGAGAATGTAGGCCACGCGGTCGCCGATCACGCTGCCGATCGGTACGCTGCCGGCGCCCTCTTCCAGTACTTCAGGGGCAAGACTGGCCAGCGGCATGACCACGGTTTCGGTCGGGCCGTAGGCGTTGAAGAACTGGCTCGGCTGGAAGGCTGCGCGAATGCGCGCCAGGTGTTCACCGGTCAGCGCTTCGCCGCCGGTGATGATCATGCGCACCGGCAGGGTTTCATTTTGCGTTGCCAGCCATTGCGCCAACTGACTACCGTAGCTTGGGGTGAATCCGAGAACGTTGATCTGATGGGTGTGGATCAATCCGCAGATTTCTTCAGCGTCCCATTGGCCCTGTGCACGCAGCACCACTTGCGCCCCGCTCAACAACGGCACCAGCAAACGCTCGGTAGCGGCGTCGAAGTTGATCGAATAGAAGTGCAGTTCGCAATCGTCCGGGCGCATGCCAAAGCGCTCGATCACCGCGCGGCAGTGCATGGCGATTTCGCCGTGGGACACCACCACGCCCTTCGGTTTACCGGTCGAGCCCGAGGTGTAGATCAGGTAGGCCTGATGCTGCGGCAGGCTGATCAACGGCAGCTCGGTGGCTGGGTAGCTGGCCAGTGCAGCGGCGTCTTCTTCAAGACACCAGCGGCCAACAGTCGCCGGCAACTCGCCGAGGGCCTTGAACATCGCCGCATCGCTGAGCAGCAAACCGATGCCGCTGTCTTCGATCATGTAATGCAAGCGGTCCAGCGGGTATTCCGGATCCAGCGGCACATAGGCGCCACCGGCCTTGAGGATCGCCAGCAGGCCGACGACCATCTCCAGCGAGCGCTCCAGTGCCAGGCCCACGCGTACCTGCGGACCGACACCGCGCTCGCGCAGCATCCACGCGAGGCGATTGGCGCGGCTGTCGAGTCCGGCGTAGCTCAGGGTCTGCCCGGCGAAGGTCAGGGCCGGAGCGTCTTGGCGCGTCAAGGCTTGCTCGGCGAACAAATGATGAATGCATTGATCCAGTCGATGCTCGCCCGGCTCGACGCCGAGGCTGTCGAGCAGGCGTTGTTGTTCGCCGCACGCCAGCAGCGGCAGCTCGCTCAAGCGTTGCTGCGGATCGGCAATCAGCGCCTCCAGCAGGTTGCGCCAATGCCCGGCCATGCGCGCAATGCGCGGCTCGTCGAACAGATCGGTGCTGTAGGTCAGGCAGCAACCCAGGCGATGATCGAGGTCGGTGACTTCCAGGTTGAGGTCAAACTTGGTCGCGCGGGCATCGTTGGCCAGGTACTCGACCGTCATGCCGGCCAGGCTGCGGCTTTGCTGGAACTCCCAGCGCTGCACGTTGCACATTACCTGGAACAACGGGTTGTAGGCCGTGCTGCGTGGCGGCTGCAGGGCTTCCACCAGATGATCGAACGGCAGGTCCTGATGGGACTGGCCTTCGATCACCGTGTGGCGCACCTGCTCGAACAACTCGCCGACAGACATCTGCCCGTCGAGCCGGCAGCGCAGCACTTGCGTATTGAGGAACGCACCGATCAGCCCTTCGCTTTCCGGACGAATGCGGTTGGCCACCGGCGCGCCGATGCGCAGATCGGTCTGGCCGCTGTAGCGGTACAGCAGCGTAGCCAGGGCGGCGGTCATGGTCATGAACAGGGTCAAGCCGTTTTGCGCGTTGAAGGCGCGGACCTTTGCCGCGAGGTCGTCGCTCAGGTCGAAACGATACAACTCACCCTGATGGCTTTGCACCGGCGGACGCGGACGGTCGGCCGGCAACTCCAGCAGCGGGTGTTCGCGGCCCAGTTGCGTGGTCCAGTAATCGAGCTGGCGCTGACGCTCACCGGACTCCAGCCACTGACGCTGCCACACGCTGTAATCCAGGTACTGCACCGGCAACGGCGCCAGCGGTGATTCACGATCATCGACGAACGCTTCGTACAGCGCGCTGAGTTCCCGGGCAAAAATGTCCATCGCCCAGCCTTCGGTGACGATGTGGTGCAGGGTCAGGACGAGGTAGTGTTCCTGTTCGGCGGTCTTGACCAGACAGGCGCGCAGCAAGGGTCCGGTTTCCAGATCGAACGGCTGGTGCGCTTCGTCGTCGGCCAGTTGCTGGACCTGCCATTCGCGGACTTCGGCATCCAGCGCGGTGAAATCCTTCCACGCCATGCGCACGCCGGTTTGCGCGTGTACTTGCTGGCGGGCGACGCCGTCGATACTCGGGAACGTGGTGCGCAGGGTTTCGTGACGCAGGATCAGGGCTTGCAGCGCCGCCTCGAAACGCGCCACATCGAGCACGCCGCGCAGCCGTGCCATGCCGCCGACGTTGTAGGCTGGGCTGTCCGGCTCCATCTGCCAGAGGAACCACATGCGCTGCTGGGAATAGGACAGCGGCACCGGCTGGCTGCGGTCGACTTTTTCAATCGGCGGCTGTTTATTGGTGCTGCCGCTGGCCTTGATAAGGCGAACCTGTTTGGCAAACGCACCGAGTTCGCTGTGTTCGAACAGCGCCCGCAGCGGCAACTCGACGTCACAGGCCTGGCGGGTGCGGGAGATGATTTGCGTGGCCAGCAGGGAGTGGCCGCCGAGGGCAAAGAAATCATCGCGCAGGCCGACTTGCGCCAGGCCCAGCACTTCGCGCCAGATACCGGCGATGCGTTGTTCCAGTCCTGTCACGGGCTCGACGTGTTCGCGCACCTGCCACTGCGGGTCCGGCAAGGCGCGGCGGTCGAGCTTGCCGCTCGGGCTGAGGGGCATTTGTTCCAGGCGCATCAGTTGCGCCGGCACCATGTATTCCGGCAGTTCGGCAGCCAATGCGCTTTTCAGGCGCGCGGTTTGCTCGGCTTCGTCCTCGGAATTGTTCGCTGCGGTGTAGTAACCGATCAACTGCGCCCCGGCCACGGTGTCGCGCACCAGCACCACGGCTTGCGCAACGCCGTCCTGAGCCAGCAGCCGCGCCTGGACTTCTTCCGGTTCAACGCGGAACCCGCGCAACTTGACCTGCTGATCGAGACGGCCGAGGTATTCGATCACGCCATCCGCCGTCCAGCGCGCCCGGTCGCCGGTGCGATACAGCCGTGCGCCCGGCTCGCCCAACGGATCGACCACGAAGCGTTCGGCGGTCAACGCCGGGCGGCCGAGGTAACCACGGGCCAGGCCAGCGCCGCTGATGCACAGCTCACCCGGCACGCCGGCCGGAACGGGATTCAGATCGCTGTCGAGCACGCGGCAGATCACATTGCCCAATGGCCGGCCAATCGGCGAACGTTCGCCATCGGCGCTGGAGCAATGCCAGTGGGTGACGTTGATCGCGGTTTCAGTCGGACCGTAGCGGTTGTGCAGTTGCACCGCCGGCAGCTGCGCCAGCACCCGGTTGCGCAGCTCCGCCGGCAAGGCTTCACCCCCGGAGAATACCCGGCGCAAGCTGGTGCATTCAGCGCTCAGCGGTTCGTCGATGAACAACGAAAGCAGCGGTGGCACGAAGTGCAACGTGGTCACGCCATACGCCTGCACCAGCTGCGCGATGCGATGCGGATCGCGGTGTTCACCGGGCGCGGCGATCAGCAAACGTGCGCCAGTGATCAGCGGCCAGAAGCACTCCCACACCGACACGTCGAAACTGATCGGCGCCTTTTGCATCAGCACATCGGTTTCGTTCAGACGATAAGTGTCCTGCATCCATTGCAGGCGCTCGGCCAGCGCGGCGTGGGTGTTGCCGACGCCTTTGGGCTGGCCGGTGGAACCGGAGGTGTAAATCACATAGGCGAGGTTGTCGCCGTGCAGGTGCAGCCCCGGCGCATGGCTTGGCCAGCTGTCCAGATGCAAGGCATCCATAGCGATCACACTGACGCCGTCAGTCTCTGGCAGGCGCTCAAGCAATCGGGTTTGCGTCAGCAGCAATTCAACACCGCTGTCGCTGAGCATGTAGGCCAGGCGTTCGGCCGGGTAATCCGGGTCCAGCGGCACGTAGGCGCCACCGGCCTTGATGATCGCCAGCAGACCGATCAGCAGTTGCGGCGAACGCTCGCAGGCGATGGCCACGCAGACGTCCGGTCCGACGCCTTTGTCGCGCAGGTAATGGGCCAGACGGTTGGCCTGGGTGTGCAGTTCGGCGAAGTCCATCTGGCCGCCGTCCCACATCAACGCCGGGCGCTCAGGTGTCAGGCGGGCTTGCTGGTTGAGCCACTCAGGCAGCCATTGGCTGGCCGCTGCGCAGGGTGCGCTGGCCCAGTCCGATTGCTGAAGGTGCTCGGCAGCCGTCAACAGTGGCAGGTCACCGATGGCGGTGTCCGCTTGCTCGCAGACAGCGCGCAGCAGGTTGCTGAAATGCTCGGCCAGGCGCTCGATGGTCGCGGCCTCGAACAATTCGCTGGCGTAGTCGAAGGACAAGGTCAGGCGACCGTTGCGGTCTTCTTCACTGTGCAGTTGCAAATCGAACTTGGCTTCGCGGCTATGCCATGGCAGCTCTTCGGCCAGCAGCCCCGGCAGGCGCTTCAAGGCGCTGAGGTCCCGTTGCTGATGGTTGAACATGACCTGGAAAAGACCCTGTTCACGGGCCTGTGGGAATGCTTCCAGCAGTTGCTCGAACGGCAGGTCCTGATGCGCTTGCGCACCCAACGCGGCCTGCCGGGTCTGCGCCAGCAGCTCAACGAATGGCAGACGCGAGTCCACCTCGGCACGCAGCACCTGGGTATTGATGAAGAAACCGATCAGGCCCTGGGTTTCCAGGCGCGGACGGTTGGCATTGGGCACGCCGATGCGAATATCTCGTTGGCCGCTGTAGCGGTGCAACAAGGTCTGGAACGCAGCCAGCAACAGCATGAAGGCGGTCGATTCATGGGCCTGGGCGGTCTGCCGAATCGCATCGCTCAGGGCCGCGCCCAGACGCACGGTGTGGCGAGCGGCGCTGTGTCGTTGTTGTGCAGAGCGTGGATGGTCGCTGGCCAGGCTCAGGGTTGGATGCTCATCACCCAAGCGGTCTTTCCAGTAGGCCAGTTGACGCTCGCCTTCCCCTTGCGCCAGCCATTGCCGCTGCCAGCTGCCGTAATCAGCGTACTGCGTCGGCAATGGCGCCAGCAGCGCTTGCTGGCCTTGGGCAGCCGCCGCATACAAGCGCGAGAACTCGTCGATCAACACATTCAGCGACCAGCCGTCAGCGATGATGTGGTGCATCGTCACCAGCAACTGATGGTCTTCGTCGTCGAGGCGAACCAGCGTCACCCACATCAACGGGCCTTTTTCCAGATCGAACTGAGTCCGCGCTTCGTCCTCGCGGATCTGCTGCGCCCGGGTCTCTCGCTCGGCGGCCGGCAGGTCGCTGATATCGATCAGTTGCAGGTTGAACCCGGCCGCCGCAACGACCTGTTGCAGCGCCACGCCGTCACGTTCGAAGAATCGCGTGCGCAGGGATTCGTGGCGCTCGATCAACTGCTGGAAACTGGCGCGCAAGGCGTCCTCATCCAGCTCGCCGCGCAGGCGCAAGGCACCGGGAATATTGTAGGCGCTGCTGTGCGGGTCGAGTTGCCAGGTGATCCACAGGCGGTTTTGTGCCAGCGATTGCGGCATCGGTTGCTGGCGCGACAGCGCAGTGATCGCGCCCTGGGCCAGGCCACCGTCCTGTTGCTGGAGGGCTACGACATCGGTGAATACGCCAAGGGTCGGCGCTTCGAACAGCAGGCGCAGGTTCAACTCCAGACCGAGCTCTTCACGCAGGCGCGCCACCACTTGCGTCGCCGCGATGGAGTTGCCGCCGAGCAAGAAGAAATGATCATCGGCGCTCACCTGCCCCACCTGCAACTGCTCACACCAGATCCGGCCGATCAGGCTTTGCAGCTCGGAGCCCGACTCGATCCGGCCTGCACTTTCGGTGGCGGCCGACGGGAACATCGCGTAGCTGTCGAGACTGCCATCCGCCAGGCGACTGCGGCATGCCGAGCGTTGCAATTTGCCGCTGGAGGTCTTGGGCAGCGCGCCCGGATTGAGCAGCAGCACCACGCTCGGTGCTTGCTGATACGCCTCGGCAACGGCCTGGCGAATGGCTTTGATCAAGGATTCGGGCGGCAGGATTTTCTGCACGCTGCGGCTGATTTCGGCAGCGATGCCGATACCTTCCTGACCATCAACCGTAACGGCAAAGGCGGCAACCCGGCCTTTGCGCACCACTTCCACTTCGCGCTCGACGGTCTGCTCGATGTCCTGCGGGTACAGGTTGTGCCCGCGCACGATCAGCATGTCCTTCAGGCGCCCGGTGATGAACAGCTCGCTGTTGCGCAGGAAGCCCAGGTCCCCGGTACGCAACCAGGTCTGGCCGGCGTGCCGGACGAAGGTCTTGGCCGACGCCTCGGGGTTGCGCCAGTAGCCTGAGGCGATGCTTGGCCCGCTGGCCCAGACTTCGCCGACGACGTTGTCGGCCTGTTCGTTGAGCGAGACTGGGTCGATGATCAGCACCGAGTGCGCCGGTTGGCTGAGACCGCAACTCATGATCGGGCTGCCCTCGCCCGCTTCGACACGGTTCTGCGCCAGGGCCTGATCATCCACCCGCAGGTTGCCGATGCCTTGGCCGCGCGCTGTGCCGGCCACGAACAAGGTGGCTTCGGCCAGACCGTAGGAGGCCATGAAACTGTCCGCGGTGAAGCCGCAGGTCGCGAACTTCCCGGCGAAACGCTCCAGGGTGTCGAGGCGAATCGGTTCGGAACCGGAATACGCCACGCGCCAGCCACTCAGGTCGAGCCGTTCCAGGGCTGACTCACTGACCCGCTCGCTGCACAAGCGATAGGCAAAATCCGGCCCGCCGCTGATGGTGCCGCCGTATTCGCTGATCGCCTCCAGCCAGCGCAACGGCCGGCCGAGGAAGTACGCCGGTGACATCAACACGCAAGGCACGCCGCTGAAAATCGGCTGCAGCAGGCCGCCGATCAGGCCCATGTCGTGGTACAGCGGCAGCCAGCTGACGATGACGTCGTCAGGGTTCAGGTCAATGCCGAAACCGTGGCGAATCAGCAGTTCGTTGGCCACCAGATTGCCGTGGCTGACTTGCACGCCTTTGGGCAGCGAGGTGGAGCCGGAGGTGTATTGCAGGAAGGCGATGTGATCGTCCTGCAAGTCCACCGCGGCCCAGCGCTCGGCCAGTGCACCGTCGAGAATATCGACACACAGCAGCGGCGGCGCCCCTTCGATTTGCTGCAACCCATCGCGCAGCCCGGCGCTGGTCAGCAGCAAGCGCGGCTGGGCATCGCCGATGATCGACAGCAGGCGTTCCTGGTGATGACGGCGTGCCGACTCCGGCGGGTAGGCCGGCACTGCGATCACCCCGGCATACAGGCAACCGAAGAACGCCGCGACATAATCCGGGCCGCTGGGGAACAGCAACACCGCGCGGTCGCCGACATCCGTTTGGGCCTGCAATGCACCGGCAATCGTCCGCGCCCGCAGGTCCAGTTCGCGATAGCTGAGCACCACTGCCTGATCCGGGGTCTCGGCGAGAAAGCGCAGGGCCACCCGATCCGGCGTCAGGGCCGCACGGCGCTGAAGGGCTTGGACCATTGTGCTGGGGAGTTCGAACGCGTCGGTCATGAGGTTTCCTGCCTGAATTCGGCTGTAGGAGCGAGCTTGCTCGCGAAAAAAAGGAGAACGCCGCGGAGTGTCAGGCGCCCATCGCCATCGTTGACGAGCATCGCGAGCGAGCTCGCGCCTACAGGGTTATGAGGATTGCGCTGTTCCATTCACCAATGAGAACGGATGACGTCTGGAAATAATTAATCGCCAGCCTGGAACACAAAGCGGTCTGAAGTGGGTCAGCGTGTCGCAGTTCTCACTCTTTACCCTTGCAGCGCATTAGTTCTTTTTCTCATTTGACAATCATTATCATTAAGCCTAATTTGTCGCTCGATGTGTAGGACGGCCCCCCGATTTTTCGCCGTCCCACTAACCTTTTGGCAGCAGGGTGATTTCCATGATGGAACCAGTATCCACAAGCAGGTGCGATACACCGCTACTTCAGGCATTCGTCGACAATCGACTGATTCTGGTGAAGATCGCAGCCCGAATTACCGGTTGCCGCTCACGTGCCGAAGATGTTGTGCAGGATGCTTTCTTCCGGCTGCAATCGGCCCCGCCCATCACCAGTTCGATCAAGGCTCAGCTCAGCTACCTGTTCCAGATCGTGCGCAACCTGGCGATCGACCACTACCGCAAGCAGGCGCTGGAACAGAAGTATTCCGGTCCTGAAGAGGAAGGGCTGAATGTGGTGATCCAGGGTGCGTCACCGGAAACGTCGCACATCAATTTCTCGACGCTGGAGCACATTGCCGATGCGTTGACCGAGTTGCCGAGCCGCACCCGCTACGCCTTCGAGATGTATCGCCTGCACGGCGTACCGCAAAAAGACATCGCCAAGGAACTCGGCGTCTCGCCGACCCTGGTGAACTTCATGATCCGTGATGCGCTGGTGCACTGCCGCAAAGTCTCGGGCAACCGTGGCGATATGGCTGCTCGCCACTAAGTTCTGAAATCTGCATCGCGCCCATCGCGAGCAAGCTCGCTCCCACATTTGCCCTGTGTTCGCAGGCCCCTGTGGGAGCGAGCTTGCTCCGGGCGGCGTTCCGACGATAGCGGACTCAAGGTCAATACAGAGCTTGAGCCTTACCTATCAAGCCAGTCTGCACCGGTCAAAAAACCGCTCCCGCCCCAACACCATCAGAGCCGCGCGCTTGTGCGGGAAGTCGAACTCTTTCTCGCAGTGAAAGCGCTGCTCCTGCATGTACCCGATCATCTTCGCGTTATCGGCACGCGGCTCGGCCACCACGCGCCGGGTGCGCGGATCATCGAGAAACAGGTAATGCACCAGCGCCGATAACCAGCTCGCCACCTTGTGCGGACCTCGATGGTTTTCTTCGCCCACCAGCATGTGAATGCCACGGTCGTAATCGCCGGCCTCATAGAACGGTGCAATGCGATCTTCCTTGGCCCAGTAGGCCTCGAAATAAGCGAAGGGCTGATCGTCGAAACAACCGATCAGCGTCAGCGTGTGCGGGTCGGCTTCGAGTTTTCTCAGGTATTGGCGATGCTGTTCGAGGCTGCCCTCCTCCTGCCAGAAGCTCGCGACACGCGGGTTGTTCTGCCAGCGGTTGAAGCGTGCCAGGTCTTGCTCGATGTCCAGCGTGCGCAGGGAAACCCGGGCGCCCAGCCGCGCATCGAAGCGTCGATACACTTCACCACGAGGCTTGACCGGCCGCCGTGGATGACGCTTGCCGTCGGTGATGAGCATTTGCTGTGGGTAGCTGCCGGCCAGAGAATGCCCCAGCCACGGCAGCGGCAACTGCCAGAACACGGTGCGCTCGCAGTGATACTGGCCGCTGACGGGAGTCGGAATCAGCAGACCGCTGGATACGGCTTCGTCCGGCACGTCTTGCAGTTGCCAGATCAGACGCTGACAGTCGGGGGCTCGAGCGAACAACCAGTAACAGGCCGCCCACAGTGCCTGCCCTTCAGGGCGACTGAAACGCTCCTCCGGCTGCACGTGCAACTCGGGGCCACGACTGAGCCGCAGGGCAGGCAACGGTTGCCCCTCCAGGCTGAGGCTCAGGCGGCAATCGGTTTCATCAGCGGCAAGACGACTGCCTGTCGGCAGACACAAGGCAGTCAGGTCATTCAGATTGGGCATGGGTCGGGCTCACGATATTCGTCGACAGTTCAACGAAGTGACGTGAGCCAGGGTGGGAAATTTAGCAAAAGACCGTCAATTGGCGACTTGTGGTTCCGGTGCTTTGCGCGGAACCGGCACCAGCGCAATCTTGTACGGTTCGAAAATCCTCAGCATCTGGCCGTTGTCCCGCAAGCCTTGCAACAACTTGCCGAAGGCCTCGCCGCTGATGGGCGCGGTCGGACGCAGAATGGCGTAGTGGTGATAGATCTGGTCGACGCGCCGGGACACCAGCAACTCGTCGGCGACTTTTTCATTGCGCAGGAAGTAATCGCTCAGGTAAGAGCGCGTGACCAGGGCAATGTCGGCCCGGTCGCGTAATACCATCAGCAGATTGCTGTCATGGGAATAGGTCAGCGAGGCGTTGTAGTTTTTCGCGAGGTACTGGGGGTCAGCATTGAAGTTGGCGAACTCGTAGTGATAGCCGCTGAACAGTGCCAAGCGCTTACCGCTCAGGTCGGCAAAATAGCTTTGCTGTCGATCGGGCAGGCGTTGCGCGACAAAAATCTCGGCGTCCTCCAGCCCCATGTCGACGGCTGTGTGGGGGATCTCTTCCCAACCCCAGGCTGGATTTTCGAAAATGGCCATGTCGACCCGGCCCTGCTTGAAGTCACCGAAGCGCCGGGGAATGGAAGTGGGCACCAGGACAAACTGGTAGTCAGTTTGCGATGCGTTCAGGGCCTCGACCAGTTGCGGCAGCAACCCGGTATCGGCCCCGGATTCCGGGCGCACGGTGTAGGGCGGAAAGTGCGCGGCACCAATGCGTACCAGTTGCGCAGCCTGGGACGACATCATCGTTGACGCCGCAAGCATCGCCAGCAAAAGCTGCGAGGCTGTCCGAATTGACGAATCCATCAAAACGCCCCCACTCCCCAATAAAACGATACCAATGCATTCAAGCTAGGCGGTTTTGTCCAGTTAGCCAGTTTAATGCTGGCCAACACAAGTTTATTGCCGGTCTTCCAGCACCAGAATCAACGCCTCATCGGCCAACTGATCGAGACTCATGCTGCCGCCGGCGCGAAACCAGGTGGTGGTCCAGGACAATGCGCCGGTCAGGAAGCGGCGGGTGATGAACACATCTCCGCGGATAAACCCGGCGGTCTTGGCTTCGCCCAGTACTTGCAACCAGATGTCTTCGTAGATGTCCCGCAGCGCCAGGACCTTGGCCTGGCCCTCTTCGGACAGCGAGCGCCATTCGTAGACCAGCACGGCCATGGCCTCGCCGCTGCCGCCCATGATCGACTGCAACTCACACCGGATCAGCGCCAGCACCTGCTCGCGCACACTGCCGGCCTCGCCGATGGCCGCACGCATCAACGCGGTGTTGTAGCGAATGGTTTCTTCCATCACGGCGCGCAGGATTTCGTCCTTGCTCTTGAAGTGATGAAAAATGCTTCCGGACTGAATGCCCACGGCGCCGGCCAGGTCGCGCACGGTCGTGCGTTCATAGCCTTTATTGCGGAACAGGTGGGCCGCCACTTGCAGCAGCTTGCCACGGGCGCTGTCCGGGTCGGTCAGTTGGCCGTCGTCGACCAATTGGCGCATCACCCTCAGGGCTTTTTGCTCGTCCACCCGTTCTCTCCTACAGTCGTTCAATCAATAACGCCGATCCCCCCGAAAACAGCGGGGTTGCGCGGGCAATTTAAGCGCATGGATGCAACCAAGCAAGCGCTTGGGCAGAAGATAATCAAGTCATTTACAAACCAAGCGCTTGCTTGGTAATGTCGACGCACTTCGGTTGGAGGTGGCTATGGAATGGACTGCGCCTAAAACAATTCGCATCGGTTGCGCCAGCGCCTTCTGGGGCGATACCTCGACCGCTGCCGCGCAACTGGTCGAACACGGGCATCTGGACTATCTGGTCTTCGATTACCTGGCCGAAATCACCCTGTCGATCATGGCCGGCGCACGGATGAAAGATCCCCGGGCCGGCTATGCGGGTGACTTCATTGAAGTGCTCGCGCCCTTGCTGCCGCAACTCGCGCAGCAAAACATCCGGGTCATCAGCAATGCCGGCGGGGTCAATCCCCAAGCCTGCGCCGCCGCCCTGCAAGCGGCCTGCGACAAGGCCGGGGTGGCGCTGAAGATCGCCGTGCTGCTGGGGGACGACCTGCAGCCGCAATTCAAACAGCTGGGCAACCTGGGCATTCATGAAATGTTCAGCGGCGCGCCCCTGCCATCGATGTGCGTCTCGACCAACGCCTACCTCGGCGCACCCGGCATTGTCGAAGCCCTGCGTCTGGGGGCGGACATCGTGATCACTGGGCGCGTGGTCGACAGCGCGGTGGTCAGCGCCGCGCTGGTGCATGAGTTCGGCTGGTCGTGGCACGACTATGACAAGCTCGCCCAGGCAGCATTGGCCGGGCACATCATCGAATGCGGCGCCCAGTGTACGGGTGGCAACTTCACCGACTGGCGCGACGTGCCCGACTACGAACACATCGGTTTTCCCATCGTCGAAGTCAGCGCCGACAGCCAGTTCATCGTCAGCAAACCCGAAGGTACGGGCGGGCTGGTCACGCCGCTGACGGTGGGCGAACAGATGCTGTATGAAATCGGCGACCCCCGCGCATATCTGCTGCCCGACGTCGTATGCGATTTCACTCAGGTCAAACTGCTGCAACAGGGCAAGAACGCGGTGCAGGTGCACGGAGCCAAAGGCCTGCCGCCGACCGCTCAATACAAGGTCAGCGCCACGTACCCCGATGGTTTTCGCTGCACCGCCAGTTGCCTGATCGCCGGCATCGATGCCGTCGACAAGGCGCGGCGAGTCGGTGATGCGATCATCAACAAGACTTCGGAAATGTTCCGCCAGCGCGGCTGGGCGCCATATAGCGATGTGAGTATCGAGTTGCTGGGCAGCGAGGCCACCTACGGCCCTCACGGCCAGCGCCAGGACAGCCGCGAAGTGGTGATCAAACTTGCGGTACGCCATCCGGACAAGCAGGCATTGATCGTGTTCTCCCGGGAAATCGCCCAGGCCGCCACCGGCATGGCGCCGGGGCTGACCGGCATTGTCGGTGGCCGGCCGACGGTGTATCCGCTGATCCGGCTGTTCTCGTTTCTGATCGACAAAACCGCTTGCACGCTGGACATTGATTTCATGGGTCAGCGCCACCCGTGTGCCCTGCCCGCCCTCGACGTGCTCGACCCGCTGGACCTGCCAGCCCCGCTCGCGCCACCGAAACCGCTTGGCCTGGCCGATGCCAGTGTGGCCCTGGTCAAACTGGCGGTCGCCCGCTCGGGCGACAAGGGCAACCACAGCAACATCGGCGTCATGGCCCGCGAGCCGGAATTCCTGCCATGGATTGCAGAGGCCTTGACCCCGGAAGTGATAGTCGACTGGATGGGCCACGTCCTCGATCCCATCCACGGGCGGGTCGAGCGCTGGTACTTGCCCGCCAGCCACAGCCTGAATTTCCTGCTGGAAAACGCCCTCGGCGGCGGCGGTGTCGCCAGCCTGCGCATCGATCCGCAAGGCAAGGCCTTCGCCCAGCAACTGCTGGAAATCCAGATCCCGGTGCCGCAGCGCATCGCCGACCAGTTCAACTAGAGGATTGCCGCCATGGCCTACGATTCGATTTTCAAAGCCGATTTGTTTGCCGGTCAAAACATCATCGTCACCGGTGGCGGCAGTGGCATCGGCCGCTGCACCGCCCACGAACTGGCGGCCCTCGGCGCCCATGTGCTGCTGGTCGGGCGCAAGGCCGACAAGCTGAAAACCGTTGCGGCGGAGATCGCCGACGACGGCGGCAAGGCCGATTGGGCGGTTTGCGACATCCGCGAGGAAGAATCGGTACAGCACCTGGTCAGCGAATTGATCCGCAAGCATGGCCCCATTCACGGCCTGGTCAACAATGCGGGCGGGCAGTACCCGTCGCCCCTGGCCTCAATCAATCAGAAGGGTTTCGAAACCGTGATGCGCACCAATCTGGTGGGCGGTTTCCTGATGGCCCGGGAAGTGTTCAACCAGTCCATGAGCAAGCACGGCGGCGCCATCGTCAACATGCTCGCCGACATGTGGGGCGGCATGCCGGGCATGGGCCACTCCGGCGCGGCACGTTCGGGCATGGACAACCTGACCAAGACCGCCGCGTACGAATGGGGTCATGCCGGGGTGCGGGTCAACGCCGTGGCGCCGGGGTGGATTGCCTCCAGCGGCATGGACACCTACGAAGGCGCGTTCAAGGCTGCGATTCCGACCTTGCGCGAACACGTGCCGCTCAAGCGCATCGGCACCGAATCGGAAGTCAGCGCGGCGATTGTTTTCCTGCTCAGTCCGGCAGCGGCGTTTGTAAGCGGCAGCACCTTGCGCATCGACGGCGCGGCCAGCCTCGGCGGCCGCGCCTGGCCGATCCATAAAGCGACCAACAGCGAGTCGTACAACGGTTTCCACCGCGCCTACATACCAGACGTGTTGAAGGACAAGGAATAACCCATGCCGGTGATTCAGTCGTTACTCGACCCCCACAGCGAGTCGTTCGCCCGGAACCGTGCGGCGATGCTGAGCGCCATCGAGCAAGTTCGCGTGCTCGAACAGAACCTGCTGAACAAGGCTGCCGAAGCCAGGCCGAAGTTCGAAAAACGCGGCCAGTTGCTGCCCCGGGAACGCCTCAATCTGCTGCTGGACCCCGGCGCGCCGTTTCTCGAACTGGCGAGCCTGGCCGGCTACAAGCTGCATGACGACAAGGATGGCAGCTCCGCCGGTGGCGGCTTGATCGCCGGCATCGGCTACGTGTCCGGCGTGCGCGTGCTGGTGGTGGCGAATAACAGCGCGATCAGGGGCGGGACCATCTCCCCCAGCGGCTTGAAGAAATCCCTGCGCCTGCAACAGATCGCCATGGAAAACAAACTGCCGGTGATCACTCTCGCCGAAAGCGGCGGCGCCAACCTCAATTACGCGGCGGAGATTTTCGTCGAAGGCGCGCGCAGCTTTGCCAATCAGGCACGGATGTCGGCCATGGGCTTGCCGCAGGTCACCGTGGTGCACGGCTCGGCCACGGCGGGCGGTGCCTATCAGCCGGGATTGTCGGATTACGTGGTGGTGGTGCGCGGCAAGGCCAAGCTGTTTCTCGCCGGTCCGCCACTGCTCAAGGCCGCCACCGGCGAAGTCGCGACAGATGAAGAACTGGGCGGCGCCGAGATGCACGCACAAACCGCCGGCACCGCCGAATACCTGGCTGAAAACGACGCCGACGGTGTACGCCAGGTGCGCGAGATCATCGCCTTGCTACCGTGGAACGAGCAGTTGCCCCCACTCCCCGAACGTCGCTGGGAGGAGCCGCTCTACCCCATCGACGAACTGCTGGGCCTGATCCCGGATGACCCGAAAAAACCCTACGACGTGCGCGAAATCATCGCCCGTCTCGCCGATGCTTCGAACTTTCTTGAATTCAAGGGCGAGTTCGATCAGCAGACTGTGTGCGGTCATCTGAAAATTCAGGGCCGCGCCTGTGGCTTCATCGGCAACAACGGCCCGATCACGCCAAAAGGTGCGAGCAAGGCCGCCCAGTTCATCCAGCTGTGCGACCAGAGCCAGACGCCGCTACTGTTTTTTCACAACACCACCGGGTTCATGGTCGGCACCGAATCGGAACAGCAAGGCGTGATCAAGCACGGCGCGAAGATGATTCAAGCGGTGGCCAACGCCCGGGTGCCGAAACTGACCATCGTCGTCGGCGGTTCCTACGGCGCCGGCAACTATGCGATGTGCGGGCGCGGTCTCGACCCGCGTTTCATCTTCGCCTGGCCCAACAGCCGCACCGCCGTGATGGGCGGCGCGCAAGCGGGCAAAGTGCTGCGCATCGTCACCGAGGCCAAACAGGCCAAGGACGGCCTGGTGCCCGATCCGAAAATGCTCGACATGCTCGAACAGGTCACCGCGCAGAAACTCGACAGCCAGTCCACGGCGCTCTACGGCAGCGCCAATCTCTGGGACGACGGTTTGATCGACCCGCGCGATACCCGGACCTTGCTTGGTTATCTGCTGGATATCTGTCACGAGGCCGAGGTGCGGCCATTGCAAGCCAACAGTTTTGGCGTAGCCCGGCTCTAGGCTGGCTCAAGGAGAACAATAAAAATGATCTTCACCCAGGAACACGAAGCACTGCGCCGCACCGTACGCCAGTTCGTCGAGCACGAGATCAACCCGCATGTCGAGGAATGGGAAAAGGCCGGGCGCTTCCCCATCCACGAAATCTTCCGCAAGGCCGGCGACCTCGGTTTGCTGGGCATTTCCAAACCGGAAAAATTCGGCGGCATGGGGCTCGACTACAGCTATTCGATCGTCGCTGCCGAAGAGTTCGGCACTATTCATTGCGGCGGCATCCCGATGTCCATCGGTGTGCAGACCGACATGTGCACCCCGGCGCTGGCCCGATTCGGCTCCGATGAATTGCGCGAGGAATTCCTGCGCCCGGCCATCAGCGGTGAGCAGGTTGGCTGCATCGGCGTCTCCGAAGTCGGCGCCGGCTCTGACGTCGCCGGGCTGAAAACCACGGCGCGCAAGGACGGCGACGACTACGTGATCAACGGCAGCAAGATGTGGATCACCAACTCGCCGAGCGCCGACTTCATCTGCCTGCTGGCCAACACCTCGGACGACAAACCGCACATCAACAAGTCGCTGATCATGGTGCCGATGAACACGCCGGGCATCAGCCTGAGCTCGCATCTGGACAAGCTCGGCATGCGTAGCTCGGAAACCGCCCAGGTGTTTTTCGACAACGTGCGCGTACCGCAGCGCAACCGCATCGGTCATGAAGGCGCGGGGTTCATGATGCAGATGCTGCAATTCCAGGAGGAACGCCTGTTCGGCGCGGCCAACATGATCAAGGGCCTGGAGTACTGCGTCGACAGCACCATCGAATACTGCAAGGAGCGCAAAACCTTCGGCAACGCGCTGATCGACAATCAGGTGATCCACTTCCGCCTGGCTGAACTGCAAACCGAAATCGAATGCCTGCGGGCGCTGGTCTATCAGGCCACCGAGCAATACATCAAAGGCCAGGACGTCACGCGCCTGGCCTCCATGGCCAAGCTCAAGGCCGGGCGACTGGGCCGCGAAGTCAGTGACAGCTGCCTGCAATACTGGGGCGGCATGGGCTTCATGTGGGACAACCCGGTGGCCCGGGCTTACCGCGATGTACGGCTGGTGTCGATTGGCGGCGGCGCCGACGAAATCATGCTGGGGATCATCTGCAAACTCATGGGTATTCTGCCGGGGAAAAAGAAATGAACAACCTGCCGGTTTGCCAGACCTTGCTGCTGGAACTGCACAACGGCGTGTTGCACATCACCCTCAACCGCCCGGAATGCCGCAATGCGATGAGCTTGCAGATGGTCGCCGAGTTGCGCTCGGTGCTGGCCGCGGTACGCGATAAACCAGGGGTTCGCGCACTGGTGATCGGCGGCGTCGGCGGGCACTTCTGTGCCGGCGGTGACATCAAGGACATGGCCAACGCCCGCGCTCAGGGCTCGACTGCGCACCGGGATCTGAACCGGGTGTTCGGCGCGCTATTGCAAGAGGTGCAACACGCTCCGCAAGTGGTGATCACGGTGCTGCAAGGCGCGGTGCTCGGCGGCGGTCTCGGCCTGGCCTGTGTCAGCGATATCGCCCTGGCCGATCACCAGGCGCAATTCGGCCTGCCGGAAACCAGCCTCGGCCTGTTGCCTGCGCAGATCGCGCCGTTCGTGGTGCAACGCATCGGCTTGACCCAGGCTCGGCGCCTGGCCCTGACGGCCGCGCGTTTTGATGGTCACCAGGCACGGCGCATGGGGCTGGTGCATTTTGTCGAGCATGATCCGCAGGCCCTGGCCGAACGTCTCGATGAGGTGTTGGCCCATGTGCTGTGTTGTGCCCCGGGGGCGAATGCGGCGACCAAGAAACTCTTGCTGGCGAGTGCGGGTCAGCCCTCGGATGCGCTGCTGGATCAAGCGGCTGAATGGTTCAGCGAAGCGGTGACTGGAGCCGAAGGCATCGAGGGAACGATGGCCTTCGTGCAAAAACGCAAACCCGGGTGGGCCATTTAAAAGCTTCGCGAGCAGGCTCGCTCCCACCTTGGATTTGTGTCGTTCATAAACCCTGTGGGAGCGAGCTTGCTCGCGATGAGGCCCGACCAGACACCGCTAAAAATCAGAGAGCCTACCCATGCCCGGACTCAAAAAAATCCTCATCGCCAACCGCGGTGAAATCGCCTGCCGCATCCAGCGCACGGCCCAGGCGCTGGGCTATCGCACGGTCGCCGTGTTCAGCGACGCCGACGCCGATGCACTGCACGTGCGGATGGCCGACGAGGCGGTCAACATCGGCCCGGCCCCGGTGCAACAGTCTTACCTGAACATCCCGGCCATCCTCGACGCGGCCCGGCGCACGGGCGCGGATGCGATCCATCCGGGCTACGGTTTCCTCTCGGAAAATGCCGGGTTTGCCCTTGACTGCCGGGATGCCGGCATCAACTTCATCGGCCCCAGCCCCGAGGCCATTGAACTGATGGGCAGCAAGCGCCTGTCGAAGATCGCCATGATCGAAGCCGGCGTGCCCTGCATCAACGGTTATCAAGGCGCCGGGCAGGACGACGCCACCCTGAGCCGCGAGGCCGAGCGCATCGGCTATCCGCTGATGATCAAGGCCAGCGCTGGCGGCGGTGGACGTGGCATGCGCCTGGTGCACAACACCAGCGACTTGCTGGAACAGATTCGCACCGCGCGCTCCGAAGCCCTGAACGGTTTTGGCAGCGGTGAACTGATCCTCGAACAGGCACTGGTCGAACCCCGTCACGTCGAGATCCAGTTGTTCGGTGACAGGCATGGCAACCTGATTTACCTCGGCGAGCGCGATTGTTCGGTGCAGCGCCGGCATCAGAAAGTCATCGAGGAAGCGCCCTGCCCGGTGATGACCGCTGAGTTGCGCCAGGCCATGGGCGAAGCGGCGCTCAAGGCCGGACGAGCGGTGAAGTACGTCGGCGCGGGCACCGTGGAGTTTTTGCTGGATGCGCGCGGGCAGTTTTATTTCCTGGAGATGAACACCCGACTGCAAGTGGAGCACCCGGTGACCGAACTGATCACCGGGCTGGACCTGGTGGCCTGGCAGTTGAGCATCGCCGAAGGGCAACCGCTGCCCTTGCGCCAGGAACAGGTGCAACTCACGGGCCACGCCATGGAAGTGCGCCTGTATGCCGAAGACCCGGCCCAGGGTTTCCTGCCGCAAACCGGGCGCGTCGTGGCCTGGGAACCGGCATTGCAGGACGGCGTACGGATCGACCACGGCCTGATCGAAGGTCAGGTCATCAGTCCTTTCTACGACCCGATGCTCGGCAAGCTCATCGCCCACGGTACCACCCGCGAAGAGGCCCGGCGCAAACTGCTGCGGGCGGTACAAGACAGCGTGCTGCTGGGGCTGCAAAGCAATCAACGCCTGCTTGCCAGCCTGCTGGAACACCCGCAGTTCGCTGGCGGAGATTTCAGCACCGGGTTCATCGCGCAGCATTTCGCCGACCACGCCTGCCTGCATCGCGAAACCCCAGGCGCGCACCACTTGGCCATCGCCGCCGCCCTGTTCTATCAGGCTGCAGCGCAGGCTCACCCGGCCCCGCTTGGCGGCTGGCGCAACAACGCCAGCGTGCCACTGCACTATCGCATCGGCCTTGAAGATCAGGACTGGCCGGTAGCGTTGCAGGCGATCCCGGGCGAGCCGTTGCGCATTCAGGTCGCCGAGCGCAGCCTCGAACTGAAGATCATCCACTGCGACGGACGCTGGGCCACCCTCGAAATCGAAGGCGTTCGCCAGCGCCACGCTTATCGCCTGGAGGCCGGGCGTCTCTGGCTGTTTACCCGGCCGGGGAGTCTGCAGTTCGTGGATCGCACTCAGGCGCAGGTCCGCAGCCAGGCCAATATCAGCTCCGGCACCCTCAAGGCACCGATGGACGGGGCAATTGTCGACGTCCTCGTCAACGAAGGCAGCCAGGTGACCAAGGGCCAACTGCTGGTGGTACTGGAGGCGATGAAAATGGAGCACCCGTTGAAATCGGGCATCGACGGTGTTCTGAAACGCTTGCAAGTCAAAATCGGGGATCAGGTGAAAAACCGGCAGATTCTTTTGGAGGTCGAATAAGCCGCTAGGCGGAACCGCCGGGTTTGGCTACGCTCAAAGCCTATCAGGACGCGGATACCAGGAAACCTGCAATGCCTCACTGGCTGGTTATTGATCTGGAGGCCACCACCGATGAGGGGGGTTGGCCCGTAACGGATATGGAAATCATTGAAATCGGTGCCACCCTGGTGGACCGCAAGGGACGCGAACTGGACCAGTTCCAGCGCTTCGTCCGGCCTTTGCGGCGGCCGTTGCTGACGCCGTTTTGCCGCGAGCTGACGCACATCACCCAAGCCAACATCGATGCCGCGCAACCGCTGGGCGAAGTCTGGCCGGCGTTTGAACGCTGGCTCGGCCAACACCACACGCGACTTGAAGGCTGGGCCAGCTGGGGCGATTACGATCGCAAACAACTGCTTCAGGATTGGCAGCAGCTGGGACTCGCCAGCATGCTGGCCAACGTGCCGCACATGAACCTCAAACAGCGCTTTGCCAAGGCCCGACGCCTGGAACGCCCGCTGGGGCTCAACGGCGCCCTGCAACTGGCCGGCCTGCAGTTCACCGGCCAGCAACACCGGGCGCTGGAAGATGCGCGCAATACCGCACGCCTGCTGCCGCTGGTTCTTCCGCTTTAGACAGGTGACGACTCCCGGGGCCTTGTGCATACTGGCCGGCCCTTTTTAGCCCTTTTCGAGGAATCGCCCATGTTTAAAGTCAACGAGTACTTCGACGGCACCGTCAAGTCGATCGCCTTTGGCACCGCAGAAGGTCCAGCGACCATCGGCGTCATGGCTCCGGGCGAATACGAATTCGGCACCAGCCAGCGTGAAATCATGCACGTGGTCAGCGGCGCATTGACCGTCAAGCTGCCAGACAGCAGCGACTGGGAAACCTTCGCCGCCGGCAGCCAGTTCAACGTGCCGGCCAACAGCAAGTTCCAGCTGAAAGTCGCCGTCGACACCGCTTACCTGTGCGAATACCGCGGCTAAGCCTGCGGGGCCTCAACCAAAATAGTCGCCACAATAAAAATGCCCGTGTTTTTTGACACGGGCATTTTTTATTCTGCGCAAAATTACTCCAGGATCTCCACCGGCATGCCGACTTCGAGTCGACCGTTGCCGTCGTTGACCAGGTTCTGGCCGAACATTGCGCCGTCCGCCTGGGAACGGTATTTCTGCAAGGTGGCCAAGGGTTCGCGATCGTCGCTGCGCTCCCCGGTTTGCGGGTCGATGGTGGTCAGGATGCAGCGCGAACAGGACTTGACCACGCGGAACTCCACCTCGCCGATACGGATACGCTTCCAGCCGTCCTCGGCGAACGCCCCACTGCCTTCGATCACCAGGTTCGGCCGGAAACGCAGCATCTCCAACGGACGCCCAACCTGTTGCGACAAGTCCTCGAGAGAGGCCTGGCCAATCAGCAACAGCGGATAACCATCGGCGAACGCCACCTGGTCGTCATCCTTGCCGTAGCCAGCCTCCGTCATCCGCGCCCGATCCAGCGGCACTTGCACCAGGCGTGTCGGTTTGCCGATGAACTGGCTGACCCAGGCCCCTGCTTCATCGCCTGCATCGGGGACTCGCAAGGTATCGCGCCAGATCGTCACGCCACGCAGTTCTGCATCGTTACCGGGCAAGGCTACGTCGATCGGCGAATGGCCGGGCGCGCTGAGGGTCAAGCCGCCTTCGGCATTCCACAGCGCCGACAACTGGCTCATCTGCGCCACTGCACGCTGGGTCAGGAAGCGCCCGCTGGCCTCGTCCACCAGCATCCAGCGGCGATCGCCGTCCAGTCCGAGTTTATCGAGACCGATCGCTTGCAAGGTCTCGCCCTTGGCGGACTTCAACGGATAACGATACAGCGCGCTCAGACGCAACATGGCCAGCTCCCTGGTAGGTAAAAACGCCACCCTATACGAGCTTTACGACCGAATCAAAGACTGACGATCAGACACCGCAAACCCGCTCCCACAGTTGTGCAGACCCGCTTAGGCCGGTACTTCGTCAAGCATCAGGCGCTGGCGCACCACGTCGACGAGTTTGTCCGGCTGGAATTTGGAGAGGAAATTGTCGCAGCCGACCTTTTTCACCATCGAGTCGTTGAAGCTGCCGGACAGCGAGGTGTGCAGCACTACGTACAAGCCACGCAGGCGCGGGTCGTTGCGGATCTCGGTGGTCAGGCGATAGCCATCCATTTCCGGCATTTCCGCATCGGTGAAGACCATCAGCAGTTTTTCGGTCATGTCCACGCCGGTATCAGCCCAGGCCTTGAGCATGTTCAAGGCCTTCAACCCGTCGCTGGCGATGTGCATCTTCACGCCGAGCTGTCCCAGGGTATCGCGCAATTGCGCCAGGGCCACGTTGGAGTCATCCACCAGCAGCACCTCACGGCCACGGGCCCGTTCCAGCACCGGATCTTCGAGCTTGTCGCGGGAGACCTTGGCGTTGTACGGGACGATTTCGGCCAGGACCTTTTCGACGTCGATGATTTCCACCAGTTGATCATCGACCTTGCTGATGGCCGTCAGGTAGTGCTGGCGGCCGGCGCTGCTCGGGGGCGGCAGAATGGCTTCCCAGTTCATGTTGACGATCCGGTCCACGCCACCAACCAGGAAGGCCTGAACCGAACGGTTGTATTCGGTGACGATAATCGTGCTGCCAGGCCCCGGCACCAACGGGCGCATGCCAATGGCCTGGGACAGGTCGATCACCGGCAGGGTCTGGCCACGCAGGTTAACGACGCCGCACACAAAAGGATGGCGCTGCGGCATCAGCGTCAACTTTGGCAGCTGCAGGACTTCCTGTACTTTAAAGACGTTGATCGCGAACAATTGCCGTCCGGCGAGCCGGAACATGAGAATTTCCAGGCGATTCTCACCCACCAGTTGCGTGCGTTGGTCTACCGTGTCGAGAATGCCGGCCATCAATGACTCCAGGTCTTGTTCGGATGAATTCACTCAAGGAAGGTTATCGGCTGTTTTTGCCGAAGCTTGACCCTCTCTAAAATGCCACGCCCGGCCATTGATGTCACATTAACATCATGCTTTACTGGCGCCGTGATTACATCCGCTGAACTTCTACGCCGCGCGACCCTTGTTTGCGTGAAAGGTTCCCCTGCGTAAGGGATTCCCCTATCAACAATCAGGTGCAACCTGATATTCGCAAAATCCAATAGCCATTAATGTGACGCCATTCTCATTGCATGAACGGAGTCAGGCTTTTGTGTGCGATCGCAAGTCAGTGGCCAACCACCCTCTCGTGTTCCCCAGCCTGCCTTCGGGCCAGCCGCAGTTCGTTCACCCGACGACTCGGCAATGCCGGGGTCCCGACCGCCCTCGTCGACACACACGATATCCCCTCATTTGACATGACGTTGTGGAGATAAGTATGCCGAACGACCGTAAAGAGTGGGCCCAGCGGCTCCCGGAGTTTCTTGTCGAGGCAGAAACACTCCTGGCTAAAACCGAGGAATGCCTGAGTCATCTGCAGTTGATCAGCAATGACAAGGACGCCATCGACTGTCTGCTCAGCACACTGCTCAAGCTCGCCAACAAGGCCGATGCCCTGGCGTTGGCGGCCGTGTCTGAGTTCTCTCTGCATATTCATGGCCTGCTGAACCACGCACAGAACACCATGAGCCTGCACGACGAGGCGCTGAGTGCCCTGAAAGACTGCCTGACCCTGATTGCCTGGCAACTCGAACTCATCGACCAGACCACCGGACAGCTCAGTCTCGACGACAGCGAGCAGGTCACCCTGATCGAAGCCTTTGCCTTTCAGGTCGGGCAAAGCCGGTTTCAACCACCTGTCAACGCCAGGCCCTTCACCCTCGTATCCTATTCGGAGCGACAGGCCTGAACTTGCCAAACCATGCCGTATGGCGTGTCCTGGTTATCAATTCCGCGCTGTAACTTGAGTGCGCACATGTCGCAAATGAATATTTCATAGCTATAAGCGACATCTTTAAACAACCACTCTTGCCCATCGACAATTGCGCTCCTGCCTTGACCCGGGTATTGCCTGATATCAACAAAAGAACCCGGGGTAATCGGCATTTTGCGGCGGCAACAACCAACCTGTCCCATTATGGAATCATCGTCCAGACGACCGGACTCCTGACTTTTCGGACAAACATACGAACGCGACCAACGGTATCTTAAGTGCTACTATGCCGCCTGTTAGTTGACGCCAATTAATGGCAGTGTGAATTGCAGCCGGATACAGCTCGCTGTAGTTCGCAGCTGAACTCGTCGGCGCTCCACATAAAAAAACAGGGGCCTGTCAGCCAGCATGACCGGTCAGCCCGCAGCGAACATCCATTGGCTCCATCCGCTATGCACGCCAGCCTCAAGTCAATCGCCAAGTGGCCACCCTCCCGGGAAAATGCACGCACATTCACGCTGTCGCTATGCGCCTGCTCAACCCTCGGCAGTCTACTGGTCTATGGCTTGTCCATCCCGTTGCCCCTGTCATTGCTGGTACTCAACGTTGCGGCGCTGACCAGTGTTGCCGTGCAGTACTGCCTCTCGCGTAAATCCATCAAGTTCCAGCCTCAGGAACTGGCCGACCGGCTGTTGCAGGTCCAGGAAAACGAGCGTCACCGACTGAGCCGCGAACTGCATGACGACATCGGTCAATTGCTGACCGCCGCCAAACTGCAAAGCGACTGGCTCAAACGCCGGATGCCCGAAGAGCTCCAGGGACAATGCACGGTCCTCTGCGACACGCTGGAAGAAACCCTGGCCAAAGTTCGTGACGTATCCGCCATTCTCAATCCCCGGCAGTTGACCAGCCTTGGGCTGGAAGCCAGTCTGCGGGCACACCTGCTCAAGACCCTGGCCAATACCCCGGTGCACTGGAGCCTGGAATGCCAACAGCGCCTGACCGGCATACCGGAGGAAATGGCCGTGGCAGCTTTCCGTATTACCCAGGAAGCGGTCACCAACATCCTGCGACATGCCCAGGCCAAGAACCTGCTAGTGTGCCTGCAGCGACTGCCCCAAGGCCTGAAGTTGCAGATCAGGGATGATGGTCAGGGCTTCGCGCCCGCAACAGACCCTGGTCGTGAAGGGCAGCGCGGTATGGCCGGGATGTCGGAACGGATCGATCAACTGGGCGGCACACTGACCGTTACCAGCGAGCCGGGCAAAGGCACTCAAATCGAAGCTCTTTTTCCCTGGGCGCCCCGTGCGCTCGAACGGGCCAGTTCGAATAAGGTTATGCATTGACTTGTAATTTACTACTGGTGGATGACCACTCGCTGATCAGGGCTGGCGTGCGCGCCCTGGTAATGGATCTGCCCGGCTATGCCGTCATCGGTGAGGCCAGTGACGGCTCGCAGTTGCTGGAAATGGTCGTTCGTCTGTCCCCGGACATTGTCCTGCTGGATATTTCGATGCGCCAGACCGGCGGCCTCGAAGCCCTGCAACAGCTCAAGCGAGTGCGCCCGCAGAGCAAGGTCCTGATCCTCTCGATGCACACCGACCCGGCCCTGATCATGCAGGCGCTGGAGTCCGGAGCCCATGGCTACCTGCTCAAGGACACCACGGCGACCGAACTCGAGCACGCGCTGGAAGCCTTGCGCAACAACGAGCGCTACCTGAGCCCGGCCATTGCCCACACGGTGATCAACCAGGCGCTGACCCGGAACCAGAAGCACCCATCCGAACCTGCCGACTCGCACAACCTGACGGCACGTCAGCTGGAAATCCTGCGGTTGATCGTTCGCGGAAAATCCACCCGAGAGATCGCAAACGGCCTGGGGTTGAGCGTCAAGACCGTCGAAACCCACCGCTCGCAGATCATGAAACGCTTGCAGATCTACGATGTGGCCGGCCTGGTGCTGTTTGCCGTGCGCGAACAAATCATCAGCCTTGATGACTAGGCACTTCACCGGCACGTAACAGCGGCGAATTCTCAGGCAGATGCACGAGTAACGCCGCTGGGCGAACCGAGAAACGCAGGTTGTCCCCTTCCAGCGGTTCACCATCAAGGTTGATGTAAAGCCCTTCCGAAACCTTGATCTCGACCCAGGGCAGGCGCGCCCGGACAAACATGCTGTCGATGCCAAAGCCTTCGGTCAGCAGGTTTTTCAATGTCCCGACCACCTCCTGCGGTGCCGGCAGGATGCTGATATCCAGCAAACCGTCATCAACCAGTGCCTGCGGGCACAACGCCCGCCCACCACCGGCCTGCCGGCCATTGCCGATGCCCAGAGCCAGCAGGTCGCCACTCCAGTGAAAATCCGGTCCCTGCAATTCACCATAGGCGGTATGCAGCTCATTGAAGCGTGACAAGCCGGTGAACAGATACGCCGCACCGCCGAGGATTTTCTTCAGATCCTCCGGGGTGTTCGCCGTGACATGACTGCCAAACCCACCGGTCGCCATGTTCAGGAATATCTGCCCATCAACCTCCCCCAGATCAATGGCAGTCGGCACGTTATCAAGCAGCTCCAGCGCCTGATCGGGCTCCAGGGGCACACCCGCCGCACGCGCAAAATCATTGGCGGTACCTAGCGGCATCACGACCAGACTGGCTTTTTTCGGATGCTCCGCCATGGCTTCGGCTATATCGCGCAGGGTGCCATCGCCTCCACCGGCAATGATGTATCGATACCCGGCCGCCAACGCTTCGCCCACCTGCCTCTGCGCATCGCCGGCTTCCCAGGTCAATCGAACAGCCAGCTCCCAACCTCGCTCGCGCTGGCTGTCGACGGCGGCGCGGACCGCCTCGTTGAGCGCTTGCTTGCCATGCAGAATCAATAGCGCCTTGCGATCGCTCATTACTCACTCCCGGTTTGAATGGCATCTGGGAGATGTTGACCGCGAAGGCTCCGGTAAAAGTCGCGAGAAATCGAATTATTTCCAGCCGGAAAGTCTTGCCCCCCACACGGCAGGACTTTTCTTACAAAACATGAGGAATCGGCTCAATTGACCGGAAATCTGAATTGATAGAGTTTTAGGAGCCTGCTGGACATCACAAGGACGTGCCATGCAACGCCAAAACCTCGCATCACCGACCATTTCGGTCTTGCCGCTCACAGATAATAAAAATGCAGGCCATCGAACTGAATGCCGCAACAGCACAAAAGCCACGGGAGAAGTTGATATGGAACCTCGCGTCACCGAGCTGGAAACACACCTCAAGTGCATACGCAGGGACATGGAAGAAGCCCGGGATGACGTCAAATCCATCAAGCACCGACTTGTCTATTCCGCCTGCGGAACAGCCGTGATCCTCGGCCTCCTTGGCTGGATCGCCAATAGCCGTTTCGAGCAGGTCATTTCATTGCTTCTGGCGCATTGAGTGGCCACTCACACAAGACCCGGTTCAATCAACCGGGTCTTGTGTGACAAAGCCGCTGAAGCTATCAGCCCAGGACTTCGCTCAGCGGAATGAAGAAAACGCTATCGCCCTGAACCAGCGTGCGACCTTCCAGGACTTCTACCAGCCCATCAGCCCATGCAGCGCTGCGCAGCACACCGGAACTCTGGTTTTTGTAGATCGTCGCCCTGCCGCTTTCCAGCCGCCCGCGCAAATACTCACGCCGATTACCAGGCTGGAGCCAGTCAAACCCTGCCGGCACCTGCACCTTCAGCGGCTCAACTTCTATTACACCCTGACGGCGCAGGAGATAGGGCCTGGTCAACAAGGCAAAGGTCACGAGGGTCGACGCCGGATTGCCCGGCAAGCCAATCACCGGCACACCGCGGAAATGCCCGAACGTCAGCGGTTTACCGGGTTTGATGGCGAGTTTCCACAGCGTCAGTTCGCCCTCTTCGCGCAAGGCGATGCCCAGAAAATCGGCTTCCCCCACCGATACGCCACCGGTCGAGAGGATCAGGTCGACATCCTTCAACTCACCTAATCGGGAGCGAGTGGTTTCCAGATTGTCCGGCAGAATTCCCGCATCGACGACCTCACACCCCAAACGCTGCAACCAGCTACACAACAACACCCGGTTGCTGTTGTAGATCTGTCCTGGCCCCAGCGTCTGCCCCGGCTCAATCAATTCGTCGCCGGTGGATAGCACCGCCACACGCACCTTGCGAACCACCTCCAGCTCAGCGCATCCCAACGAGGCCGCCAATCCTTGCTCGATCGGCCCCAGTTGCGTACCCGCCGGCAGAATCAACTCGCCGACGGTGGTTTCCTGGCCTTGCGGGCGAATGTTCTGGCCTTGGGTCAAGGCTTTCGTGAAACGTACTCGCTCATCGGCCTGAACCTCGGCGTTTTCCTGCATCTCGACGCAATCGGCACCGGCGGGAACAGGCGCCCCGGTGAAAATGCGCGCACAGGTGCCTGGCTGCAACGGATCGGGGGCCTGGCCGGCAAACACCTTCTGACTGACCAGCAACGGCTCTCCCGTCCAGTCGGCCATGCGCAGGGCATATCCATCCATGGCACTGTTGGGCCATGGCGGCAGATCAAGCGTCGACACCAGATCTTCAGCCAGTACGCGCCCCTGTGCCTGCGCCAACGGCAAGCGTTCACGCTCGACAATCCTCGAGGCCTCGGCCATTTCCAGCAAGCGCGCCAACGCCTGCTCGACAGGCATCAGACTGCCAGACTTGCCAGGCTTACCCACGGGATTCACAAGGCGCTGCCTGTTTCAAATGAGGCACGAAATTGCACGGCCGATGCCGCGAATCCAGCTGCTCGGCCAGTATGCCGTCCCAACCGGTGCGCACGGCATTGGTCGAGCCCGGCAAGCAGCAAACCAGCGTGCCGTTGGCCAGACCTGCCAACGCCCGGGACTGAACGGTCGAGGTACCGATATCGGCTACCGATATCTGGCGGAACAGCTCGCCAAATCCATCAACCTGTTTGTCCAGCAGGCAACCGACGGCTTCCGGCGTGCTATCACGTCCGGTAAAACCGGTGCCGCCAGTGATCAGCACCACCTGCACGACATCATCGGCAATCCAGTTAGCGACTTGCGCGCGAATTTTGTAGAGGTCATCTTTGAGCAACACCCGGGCGGCCAGGTAATGACCGGCAGCGGTCAAGCCGTCGACAAAGACCTGACCTGAGGTGTCGGTTTCCAGTGTGCGGGTATCGCTGACAGTCAGCACTGCAATATTCAGCGGTGCGAAAGGTACATCAGCCTTGGCTTTCATAGGCTCGTCCAGTTGTAGGAGAAACAGCCCGGTGTTATATCACAGCGCTCCGTTTTTTCGCCGCCCCCATGGAGGCCTGCCATGACCACGAATTCACAATTGCCACCCTGCTCCATTCTGCTCCTGGCGGGCGGTCGCGGCCAACGCATGGGTGGTCGGGACAAAGGGTTGCTGGACTGGCACGGCGAACCCCTGATTGCGCATCTGCATCGCAAGACCCGCCCGCTGAGCGATGACCTGATCATCTCGTGCAATCGCAACCTTGAGAAATACGCACCCTACGCCGACCAGTTGGTCCACGATGATGAAGGTGACTTCCCCGGGCCGCTGGCCGGTATCCGCGCAGGCCTGAAAGCTGCTCGCCATAGCCATCTGCTGGTAATACCCTGTGACGTTCCGGGCATCGATGTGGCGCTGATCGGCAGTATGCGCGAGGCTGCCAACCTGCATCCGGACAAGCCGCTGATGGTGCGGCATGATGACCACTGGGAGCCGTTGCTGTGTGTGATTCCCGTGCTACATAGGGCAGCATTTGAAAATGCCTGGATCGAGGGTGAGCGCAGCCCTGGCCGGTTGATGCGCAAACTCGGTGCGACCGCGCTGCAATGCCCCGACAAGGACCCTCGACTGGCCAACCTCAACACACCGGAACTTTTAAGCGGTCATGACACTGTGTCAGACTGATATTGATCAGGAACTTGCGCGGTCGGTGCACGTCTCAAGTTCAGCAACCAAAGAATTCTTATTCGGAGACACAACTCATGACTCAACGGACCCTCGCCACTTTCATGCTCGCACTGGGCCTCGCCACCCTCGCCGGTTGCGCATCGCCTACGGTGATCACCTTGAATGACGGTCGCGAAATCCAGGCCGTCGACACGCCACAATTCGACAAGGATTCCGGTTTCTACGAATTCGAACAGCTCGATGGCAAACAGACCCGCATCAACAAAGATCAGGTTCGTACCGTCAAGGAGCTGTAATCCTGGTGCCACCGGATACAGAAAAGCCCGCTTGATGCGGGCTTTTTCATGCCTGGAGAACAGCGTTTCAGGATCGTTTCCTGATCACCATTGCAGGGTGATTTCACTCTCGAACTCACGCGTCTGGCCCGTGACCGGATCGATAAATTTCAGCCCCTGAGCCAGCAGCTTCAAAGGATTGGCGTAGTCATCCTGCGCATCCTTGAGCACCTCGGGGTAAAACGGGTCGTTGCAGATAGCGGCGCCCAACGCCGCCATATGTACCCGCAGCTGATGTTTCTTGCCCGTCACCGGGTAAAGACCATAACGCCAGAGATCCCCCTGCTTTTCCCTGACTTCGACCGCCGTCTCGGTATTGCTGGCCCCCGGACCTTCCTGCATGCGGAAGAACGGTTCGCCATCGACCAGTCGGCTTTTATGCACCAACGGGAAAGAAAGGCCAGGCAATGCCTTTGCGATGGCCTCGTAGCGCTTGTCGATCTGCCGGGTTGGAAACAATGACTGATAAGCCGAACGAGTCTGCGGATTGGCGGAAAACAGCACCAGCCCTGCGGTATGTCGGTCGATGCGATGCAATGGCACCAGGTGCGGATTGTCCAGGCGACGGATCAAGCGCCTGAGCAGCGTCTGTTCGACGTATTCGCCAGCCGGCGTCACCGGCAGGAAATGCGGTTTGTCGGCCACCACCAGATGCTCGTCCGCGTACAGAATCGACTCGATCACCGGGATTGGCTTTTCATCCGGCACTTCGCGAAAATAATGAATCCGCAATCCTTCCCTGTAGGCCAGGTCGAGGGCAATCGGCATGCCCTGCCCATCGAGGACCCGGCCACGGGCAATTCTGTCCAGCCATTGTTCACGACCGATGGCGCTGAAATGCTCACACAGGCAATCGACAACGGTCTGCCACGGGCCAGGTGGCAAGTAGAGCGTACTGGCCTGACTGTGTGCCGCGGAAAAAGAAGAAGTGGACATACGAAAGCTCTAACCTCATTGCAGAGCGGCATTATCCAACAGCAAGGGGAATGAACCTAGGGGGCGTTCTCAATTAGTTTTCCCGTCGCGTTGTCGCCTTAAAGCGGGCCAGGCAAGGCGCAGGCCGCTGGAAATGGTTGTTCCCTTTCCAAGGCCTGCAACGCAGCCTGGCCCGTTTTAAGGCACAACCCGAAGGGCCGGGCCTGCTGTTGTGCAGGGCTGCGTTGCTCGAAGCTTATTTGGAATGACCAAACCACGCTTCTCGCGCCTTGCCCTGCACAACAGCAGGCCCGGCGCGGCGTGAAAACTAATTGAGAACGCCCCCTAAGATTCCTCAAGCCGGGATCTGTGCGCGTGCCGCCGCTTCGGTGTACTCCTTGAGCCAGCGCAGTACATCGACCGCCTCCCAGCGGGCGGGGTCATACAGGGCGTACAACAATCCCTGATAACCCACGACATCGAGTTGCCGGTGATAACCCGCACGCTGAAACAAGGCCTCGATTTCTGCGAAACAGGTATTGAAATGCGTTTTGTTGAAGGGCGTTTTCCCCTCGGTCACCAGACCATCCAGACGCAATTCAAGGACAGCCTCGCGCACGACGTCCGCGGACATCCGGTTCACGCTGTTCTTCAACTGTTCGACATTGACCACGATTCATCCCTCTGACGCCCGGGCTTGCCTGCTCACTCCCGAAAATCAGGAACGGCAAGGCAGGCACCGCGAATAACTGTATACGCATACAGTATCCGATCAACACCGAATAAGCCAAGGGGATCAATCGCAAAGTTCGACAGGCGGGACATGCCGTCAGCGCAAGAACCGCTCAATGCAGGAACGCCACCACCTGATCGGCACTGAACGGCCAGCCCAGTTCAGCACCGGTATCGACTCGCCGCAACACCGGAATACGCAGGCTGTAGGCTGCGAACCATGTTTCATCCTCAGCGATATCCACCAGTTCCACCAGCAGACCGCGCTCGACGAACTCCATCAACATGGCTTCGGCTACTTCACAGAGATGGCATCCAAGGGTGCCGAACAGCTGACATTCGGGAAGCATGAGCGCTCAACCAGAAAATGAAGTGACCATTCTAGGCCTGCCCCGAAAAACCGTCGAGCCATTGAGGTCCCTGCCCTGATGCCACCGAAGATAAAGAGACCCGAGTCAGTCCTGGCTCACGGCGCCGATCTTGTGGATCGACAGGTCCGCGCCGTAATACTCCTCTTCCTGGCTCAGGCGCAGTCCATGCAACGCCTTGATCACGCCATACACCGCAAATCCGCCGGCCAGCGCCACAGTGACGCCCAGCGCAGTGCCGATCAACTGGCTGATCAGACTGACCCCGCCCAGCCCGCCCAAAGCGGTCTGGCCGAAAATGCCGCAGGCGATGCCGCCCCACACGCCGCACAAGCCATGCAACGGCCACACACCCAAGACATCGTCGATGCGCCATTTGCCTTGGGCCGCGGTAAAGCACCAGACAAACAGCGCCCCCGCGACGGCACCGGTGACCAGTGCCCCCATAGGATGCATCAGGTCGGAACCGGCACAGATTGCCACGAGCCCCGCCAACGGGCCGTTGTGCAAAAAGCCGGGGTCGTTGCGCCCGACAATCAGCGCCGCTACCGTACCGCCAACCATGGCCATCAACGAGTTCACCGCCACCAGTCCGCTGACACCTTGCAGGGTTTGCGCACTCATGACGTTGAAGCCGAACCAGCCAACAATCAGGATCCACGAGCCCAGTGCCAGAAACGGGATGCTCGATGGCGCGAACGCGACCAGCCGACCGTCGCGATAGCGGCCATTACGCGGCCCGAGCAACAGCACCGCCGCCAGTGCCAGCCAGCCGCCCATGGCATGCACCACCACGGAGCCTGCGAAATCATGGAAACCAGCGCCAAAGCGCTCCAGCAACCAGGCTTGCAACCCCAGGTTGCCGTTCCAGACAATGCCTTCGAAGAACGGATAGATGAACGCGACGATCAACGCGGTTGCACACAGCTGGGGAACAAACCGGGCGCGCTCGGCGATCCCTCCGGAAATGATCGCCGGGATCGCCGCGGCAAAAGTCAGCAGGAAGAAAAACTTCACCAGTCCATAGCCATGGTCGGCATTGAGCACGGCCGCTGGCTGCATGAACGTCACGCCATAGGAAATCCAATAGCCTATAAAGAAGTAGGCCATTGTCGAAACGGCGAAGTCGCTGAGGATTTTCGACAAGGCATTGACCTGGTTTTTCTGTCGCACGGTTCCGACTTCGAGAAAGGCGAAACCGGCGTGCATGGCCAGAACCATGACCGCACCGATCAGAATGAACAGCGTGTTGGAGCTATGGACCAGGGTGTCCACAGCGCTTTGCAGATTTTCCATGGAATGGGCAGACCTTATGGCAGAAAAAAGCACCAAAGCAGTTCGCGATGACCGCCCATGCACCAAGTTGCAGCTTCAAGGCATCAGCGGACTGATCCCGCTGAACCACTTTGGCGCACGGACGCCGCCCAGGAAAAACGCGCCCCGGACGTTTACGCGAGTTTTTGATTGTTGGTCCTACGGTTTTACTGAAATCATGCCCGGCAATAGCGCAATGGTGCGGACCGGCGCACCACGACCCAGCAAAAGTTGTACCAGTCATTTGTACTGAACCTTCGCCGAAGGCTCATACTCGAACGCATCAGATAGCCACTTAAGGAGATCCACCATGGCCCGCCCCCAGGCAAAGACTGCTCAAGAAATCCTGATGAACGACTTTCAGACACTGGTCAGTGACACCGAACGCTTGCTGGAGCACACCGCGAACCTGGCCGGCGATCAGGCCGACGAGTTGCGCGAGCAGATCCACGACAGTCTCTTGCGTGCCCGTGAAACCCTGAAACTCACCGAAGACTCCCTGCGCGAACACGGCAAGGCTGCTGTCACCGCCACTGAAGACTATGTCCAGGCCAACCCTTGGCAATCCGTCGGGATCGCGGCCGGCGTGGGTTTCCTGATCGGTCTGCTGGCCAGCCGGCGCTGATATGTCGATCGGCGAATCCGGCCCGTCCGTGACGGGAACCAGCTCCTCATCGCGGCGCCTGGGTGCTGCCTTCCTTGGGTTGCTGCACAGCCATGTCGAACTGTTCGGCATCGAATTGCAGGAACAAAAAGCCCGCACCGTCAGCCTGTTGCTGTTTGCCGGTCTGGCGCTGGTGTTTGCGTTGCTGCTGCTGGTAGGGCTGTCGACGCTGGTGCTTATCGTGTTCTGGGACACGTATCGCCTGACCGCCATCATCGGGCTCTGCGTGTTCTACTCCCTCGCCGCCATATTCTGTGGAATGCGCTTGAGAGCGGCGATTTTCGATGAGTCCTCGCCCTTCCATGGCACCCTGGAAGAGCTGGCCAACGATCGGGAGCGCCTGCTGCCATGAGCCTGCCTGAATTGCCACAAAACAGCTCGCGCGCGGAAATGCGCAAGGCCCTGATCCGCCTGCGCATGGAAATGCATCGTCAGGAAATCCGCCACGAATCCGCGCAACTGCTGCAGCCCTTGCAACGGGTGCGCGGGATGACGCAAAACCTGCAGGACGGCTTCGGCATCAAGCACGCTCCACTCTGGGGCGTGGCCGCCGTCACCCTGCTGGGCTTTCTGACCGGCAAGGGTGCAAAAAATGGCGGTGGCCTCAGCAGCCTGACCCGGCTGATACGCCTCGGCACCACACTGGGGCCGCTGATCAAACTGATCATGCAGGGCTCTTCGCGCAAAGACTGATCAGTTTCTTTCTGGCTTGCACTCTTGCAATGTCGACGGGATGCGCCCCTCTATCGAGAGGTGCAATCCTGTGCGCCTACCCGGTCAACAGGCACCCTCCAAAAAAAGATCTTGCAAGAAGGTCTCGATATCGACGCCGCCAGGTTGTAGTTCCGCTTGCAGGTCATGGCGCGAAACGGGAAGCTAGGACATCAGAAACCTGACGGAGAGACCCGCCTTGGATTGGCACACCCTGCTTACCCGCGAACGCCTCGGAAAACCTCTGCACAGCCCTGAAGAACTCGGCCGCAGCCCTTTTCACAAAGACCACGACCGCATCATTTTCTCGGGGGCTTTCCGTCGCCTCGGGCGCAAGACCCAGGTCCATCCGGTGTCCAGCAACGATCACATTCATACGCGCCTGACCCACTCGCTGGAAGTCAGTTGTGTGGGTCGTTCACTGGGCATGCGGGTCGGCGAAACCATCCGCAGGACGCTGCCCGAATGGTGCGAACCCAGCGACCTGGGAATGGTGGTGCAATCGGCCTGCCTGGCACACGACATCGGCAACCCGCCGTTCGGCCATTCCGGTGAAGACGCGATCCGCCATTGGTTCCAGCAAGCCGCCGGCCGTGGCTGGCTGGATGCAATGAGTGAAGCCGAGCGCAATGACTTCCTGAATTTCGAAGGCAATGCCCAGGGCTTTCGGGTACTCACCCAACTGGAGTATCACCAGTTCGACGGCGGTACCCGCCTGACCTATGCAACGCTGGGCACGTACCTGAAGTATCCATGGACGGCCAGGCACGCCGACTCGCTGGGCTACAAGAAACACAAGTTCGGGTGTTATCAGAGCGAGCTGCCGCTGCTGGAGCAGATCGCCCATAAACTCGGCCTGCCACAACTGGAGGAGCAGCGTTGGGCGCGGCACCCGCTGGTGTACCTGATGGAGGCCGCCGACGACATCTGCTATGCGCTGATCGACCTGGAAGACGGCCTGGAAATGGAATTGCTGGAATACGCCGAAGTCGAATCCCTGCTGCTGGGCCTGGTGGGCGATGACTTGCCGGAGACCTATCGCCAGCTCGGTCCCGACGATTCGCGCCGACGCAAACTGGCCATCTTGCGCGGTAAAGCCATCGAGCACTTGACCAATGCCGCGGCCCGCGCCTTCGTCGAGCAACAGGATGCGCTGCTGGCCGGTACGCTGCCCGGCGATCTGGTGGAGCACATGCACGGTCCCGCCAAGCGTTGTGTGCTGAATGCCAAGGACATGGCCCGCAAGAAAATCTTCCAGGACAAGCGCAAGACCCTGCACGAGATCGGCGCCTACACCACGCTGGAAATCCTGCTCAACGCCTTTTGTGGTGCAGCGCTGGAGCAGCACAACGGTCGAACCCCGTCATTCAAGAGCCGCCGCATCCTTGATCTGCTGGGCAACAATGCACCCGATCCTCACGGCCCGTTGCACACTTCGTTTTTGCGCATGATTGATTTCATCGCCGGCATGACCGACAGCTATGCCAGTGACATGGCTTTGGAAATGACCGGCCGCGCCAGTCACTGAAGTGAATCGGTTGGTCAGCCATTACGACATTCGTTATGGCTGATCCCCCCTTCAACATCCAAAAGCACTCAAGTTTCGTCGAATCGCCCTACAGCACATGGCGAGCAAACTGATCGCTTGCCCGATACTCTCGCGAAACAATCGCCCTCCCTTCTGTTCGACAGATGAAGTGCGCCCCATGGCCGAAGACGATCTACGCATCCTTGTGGTGGAAGACCATCCCTTCCAACTAATAGCCACTCAATGCCTGCTGGAAAGTTATGGTTTCACCCGACTGACGACCACCGACAGCGCCAAAGGCGCCTTGCTGCAACTGCTCGGGGCCGAGCAACCGTTCGACATCCTTTTATGCGATCAATGCCTGCCCGGTCTGACGGGACTCGATCTGGTCCGGTTCGCCAGCCAGCGAGGGCTGATCAGGCAGGCGATTATTCTGAGCAGCCTGACGACGTCTGAACTGGATGAGCTTGAAAAAACAGCCACTGAACACGGGCTGCCATTATTGGGTTACTTGATAAAACCACTGAAACAATCTGAATTTAGAGATTTGTTGACCTCAGCACCGCTATAGAAAAAAACATATAAATTTTGACAATTACACAGTGAAAAACTTACAAACAACTTCCTTTTAAAGCACACCCACACATTGGACTTTTTTCAGCTTTCCTAATAAGAGACCTAGTTAATACGTAGTCCCATTCTTTTTAATCTGTAGGATTTTTCCTATATTGCTGCTACAGGTCGGTCAGTTCATGCGTCCCTTCAAGTATCTGAGCTATGGTGCGCGCTTTATTTGAGCTCGCATGGGACTTGATTATGAACTCCGTTTTTATTGTCGACGATCACCCGGTTATCCGCCTTGCCGTTCGAATGTTACTGGAACATGAAGGTTACAAAGTCGTCGGCGAAACTGACAATGGGGTCGACGCCATGCAGATGGTTCGCGAATGCATGCCGGACCTGGTCATTCTCGACATCAGCATTCCAAAACTGGATGGCCTGGAAGTGCTATCCCGATTCAACGCAATGAGCACCCCTCTTAAAACATTGGTACTGACAGCACAATGCCCGACACTATTCGGTATTCGTTGCATGCAATCGGGGGCATCGGGTTATGTCTGCAAACAAGAGGACATCAGTGAACTGGTCAGCGCCATAAAAGCGGTATTTGCAGGTTACAACTATTTCCCGAGCGAGGCCTTGAACCCCGTCCGCGGAGATGAAACACGCTGCATCGAACTGGAACTGTTCAAATCGGTAAATGACCGGGAACTGATGGTCTTGCAACTTTTTGCCCAAGGTCGCACAAACAAGGAAATCGCCAAGGGCATGTTTCTGAGCAACAAGACCGTGAGCACCTACAAAAAGCGCCTCATGCAGAAACTCAAAGCCAAATCCCTGGTTGAACTGATCGAGATGGCAAAACGTAACGCACTCGTGTGAGAACCTGGATGCCCAGCCGTTTGAAGGTCTATCTGATTCAATTGACCGCAGGTCTATGCGTGAGCACCTCGTTGTTCGGGGCTCCGGGCAATGAACACTACACGCTGCTCAGCCGCTCGAAGGCCGGGTCGCTGGAAGTTCGACTGGATGACTCCCAGCGACAATGGATAACACAAAAAAATCAACTGACGCTCGGTACGTCGGCCCCGGACTATCCCCCATTCGACCTGACCACCAGTGGCCAGGACTATGAAGGGTTTACCGCCGATTACGCCGGTCTCCTGGAAAAAGTAACTGGTCTGCCCGTCACGGTTCAGCGTTTCGATTCCCGAGGGGCCGCGATCGCTGCGCTGGAGAACGGCGAAGTCGATCTGCTCGGCACCGCCAATGGATTCGAAGCCGGCAATGCCGACATTGCACTGTCCATACCCTATGCCGTCGACCAACCCGTATTGGTGACCCGCGAAGGGGAAACCCGATCCCTCACCGATGGCCTGGCCGGATTGCGCCTGAGCATGGTGTATCACTACTTGCCGCTGGCGGAAGTCAAGGCGTTGTACCCGAAGGCGAACATCACGTCCTATCCGTCCTACCAGAATGCGATCAATGCCGTTGCTTTCGATCAGGCGGATGTGTTTCTCGGTGACACCATTTCAACTCACTACATGATCAACAAGGGGTACCTGAACAACATCCGCATGGCCAACTTCGGCAAACATGAAGCCTTTGGTTTCAGCTTCGCCGTTAACCGGAACAACCCCGAGCTGCTCGGCATCATCAACGCGATGATCACGGCCATCCCCTCCAGTGAACGAGAAAACATCGCCAAACGCTGGAGCGCCGGCAGCGACATTCTGCTGACCGATCAAAAGCTGCAACTCACTGACCGGGAAGAACGCTGGCTGAGCCACCACCCGATTGTGCGCGTTGTCGTCAACGAAGCCTTTGCGCCACTGACGTTTTTCGATAGCAATGGCAACTTTCGCGGGGTCACCGCGGATTTGCTTGAGCTGATCAGGCTGCGTACCGGCTTGCGCTTTGACATCCGGAGCAGTCGAAGCGATGACGAGATGATCAAACAGATCAAGGACAACAAGGCCGATGTGATCGCCGCGTTGCTTCCCAGTGCACAACGTCAAACCCAGCTGAACTTTACCCGCCCCTTTCTGGAAAATTCCTACGTCCTGCTGACCCGCAAAGCCGCCGACAGCCCGACCAACCTCGCGCAGTTACAGGACAAGCGCCTGGCCATTGCCCGCGGCAATCCACTCATGGATTACCTGCGCAGAGAGTTTCCCCGGATCAAGTTGATCGAAACCCCGGACACCTTCAGCGCCGTAGAGTTACTCGCCGAAGGCCAGGCAGAGGGCGCGGTGAACTCACTGGTCATTGCCAATTACTTTATTTCCTCGCGGCTGTTCGAGCACACATTGCAAATCAGCACCACCATCGGCACCGAGCAGGCGGCGTTTTCCCTTGCCACCGCTCTGGGCGCCAAAGAGCTGAACGCTATTCTCGACAAGGCGTTGCTGAGCATCTCGCCAGAAGAGCTGGGCATCATCAACAGTCGCTGGCGCGGCTATTCGGCGTCCTCGCAAAGTACCTGGCGCAACTATCAAAGACTGTTCTACCAAATCGTCATCGGTGCAGGCGTGCTATTGCTGATTTCCATTGCGTGGAACGACTACATGCGACGCCAGATCAAGCAGCGCAAGGCCGCCGAGCGTGCGCTGAACGACCAATTCGAGTTCATGCGATCGCTGGTCAATGGCACGCCCCATCCGATCTACGTGCGTGATCGCCAGGGGCTGCTGCAAAGTTGCAACGACAGTTACCTGCAAGCCTTCTGCGCCCGGCGTGAAGATGTCATCGGCAAAAGCGTCATGCAGGGATCGATGAGCAATGTGTTCGAAGCCCGGGAGTACCAGGCCGACTACCAGCGCGTGGTGGCCGAGGGCAGACCATTGATCGTCGATCGCGAGCTGCACATTGGTGGCCGGCGGCTGACGATCTATCACTGGATTCTTCCCTATCGGGACTCCAGCGCAAAAGTGCAAGGCATTATCGGTGGCTGGATCGACATCAGCGAACGGCGGCAACTGCTCGATGATCTGCGTTGCGCGAAAGAACGCGCCGATAACGCCAACCGTGCCAAAAGCACGTTTCTGGCAACGATGAGCCATGAGATTCGCACGCCGATGAATGCAATCATCGGCATGCTTGAACTGACACTCAAGCGTCTTGATCATCAGCACCCGGAGCGTCCGGCCATCGATGTCGCGTACAACTCGGCGAAAGGGTTGCTGGAATTGATCGGCGACATTCTCGACATCGCCAGAATCGAATCAGGACGCTTGAGCCTGAGCCCGGAGCAGGTTAATCCGGGTGAACTTGTGACCTCGGTCGTGCGGATTTTCGAAGGCCTGGCCCGACAGAAGGAACTCGAACTGGTGCTGGAGTTTTCATCGGCGAACCCGACCTTCGATGTGTTGCTGGACCCGTTGCGCTTCAAGCAGGTGCTGTCCAACCTGATCAGCAATGCCATCAAGTTTACCGAGCAAGGCCAGGTCCGGGTCATTGTCGACCTGCACCCGGCAACGCAACCTGAGCGTGTGCAGATGCGGGTGCAGGTTCACGACAGTGGTATCGGGATCAACGAACAGGATCAACAACGCCTGTTCGAACCCTTCGCTCAGGCCGACCACGCCATGCAATCGGCCAGGGGAGGCGCAGGACTGGGGCTGGTGATCAGCCGCAATCTCTGCGAGATGATGGGCGGCAGCCTGCAATTGCGCAGCGAGCCGGGCACCGGCACCCAAGTGGAGGTGTTGTTGCAACTGGAAACGTTGCCGCTGCAACAGTCAGCCCAAGTGGTCGAAACGCAAGTCGTCGTCGCGACAACCCCATTGAATGTTCTGGTCGTCGACGATCACTCGGCCAATCGATTGCTCACGTGCCAGCAACTGGAGTTTCTTGGGCATCGATTTACCGTCGCGGCCAATGGACAGGAGGGGTTGGATGCATGGAAAGACCAGCCTTTTGATCTGGTGATCGCCGATTGCAACATGCCGGTCATGAACGGTTATGAGCTGGCCCGTGCCATTCGCCAGCATGAGCGACAACTCCATCGCCCTTCCTGCACCGTTCTCGGCTTTACCGCCAACGCCCAACCGGAAGAAATACAACGCTGCAAACAGGCCGGAATGGATGACTGCCTGTTCAAACCCCTCAGCCTCGGGGCCTTGAGTCAATGGGTGCAAGGCATTGAACCAACCCATGCAGCCCCGGCGTTCAGCCTTCACGGGTTGAAGCTGCTGACCGGGGGCAACCCGATGTTGAACCGACGATTGCTGAACGAGTTGGTGAAAAGCAACCGCCAGGATCTGCCAACGCTGCTGTCGCTATCCAGCTCTGGGGATACGCAAGCGCTGCGGGACATTGCCCACAAAATCAAAGGCGCAGCCCGGATAGTACAGGCCTCCCGTCTGATCGACCGCTGCGAGGCACTCGAAGCCGCCTGCCATGAGGATTTCGATCGCGAAAAAGTGGCTGGATGCTGCAAATCCATGGAGCGCGCCATGCTTGAGCTGGAGGACGCGTTGCTACGTCAGATCGAGCATTACGACCAAGGCAAAATGCCAGAGCCTTAACTATGCTTGGTCCCTCGGCAGTGTGTTGACCATCATGGAGAAACCCGCAATGCCTGACCCACTGCGCACGGATCCACGCCGGTTTCCGCTGCATGTCCATATCAGCGTGATGTTCACCTTTTTGCTGTTGCTGACCGGGGCGGTGCTGGGGCTTTTCAACTACCGACAAACCACACAGATCATACTGTCCAGCAGTGAAAAACTCTTCAACCGCATTGAGCAGGATGTCCGGCTGGACCTGCACGCGACCTATGACCCCATTCGCCATCTGTTGAGCCTGCTGGCACTCAATCCGGCGGGCCAGTCCCAAGATCTGGAACAACGCCTGGCACTGCTCGAACCGTTCAGCCAGTCACTCGAGGACAACCCCAACCTGGCTTCGCTGTACCTGGGCTACGACAATGGTGACTTTTTCATGGTCCGCCCGCTGCGCACCCCAGAGGTCAAAGCCCTGGTCAAGGCACCGGACACGGCGGTTTTCCAAGTCTGGAGCATTGAGCACGACAGCAGCGGCCAGGCCCACTCCCAGTCGTTGTTTTTCGACCGGAACCTGGTACTTGTCAGCCGTCAGGACAACCTGAACGACACGTACGACCCACGCAATCGTGCCTGGTTTACCAGCGCCCGCGGCGACAATGACCAGATCACGACCGAACCCTATATCTTCTTTTCCACCCACAACATCGGCACGACGCTGGCACGGCGCAGCAGCGACAAGGCAATCCTGGCCGCTGACCTGACCCTGGCCGAACTCAGCGCAACCCTGGCCAAGCACGTTGTGACCCCCAATACCGAAATCGTGCTGTTCGATGCCGAAGGCAATGCCATTGCCTACCCCGACAGCCGCAGGCTGATCATCGATGATCAGACGTCCCGCCTGATCAAGGCGGCGGATCTGAGCCCCAGCCTGGGTGCTTTGCTCAACAGCCCCCCTCAGGGCAGTCGCCTGAGCGCCAGCGGCCGGCAGTGGATCGTGGCCCGCAGCAGCATGCAGGAAGGCGGCCCCCAAGGCCTGCAACTGGCGCTGCTGGTACCGGAAGACGAGTTGCTCGTCGACGCGTACCGGATGCGCTGGCAAGGTGCACTCATTACCCTGGCAACCCTGCTGTTATGCGTACCACTGGGTTGGCTGACGTCGAGAGTCCTGGTCAAACCCTTACGCGCCCTGGTGCAGGAAGCCGACGCGATTCGCAGTTTCGATTTCAACTTTCCGCTTTCCCGTCGCTCGCCTGTGCTCGAAGTCGACCAGTTGAGTGTGTCGATGGCACGGATGAAAGACACCCTGGCGAGTTTCTTCCAGATCACCGACAGCCTCAGCGCCGAAACCCGTTTCGCCCCGCTGCTGGAACGGGTGTTGTTTGAAACCGTGAAAATCGGTCAGGCCCAGGCCGGCCTGATCTATCTGCGCGAAGGTGATGGCGAGCACATGGAACCCCACGGACTGGTGATCAACAACACCGCCGAAAACCTGCAAGCCTTCGATATCCGCGGACACTCGCTCAAGAACCCGCATAGCCCCCCATGGCTGCACCAGTTGGCCAACGTCGACAATGTTGTCAGCAACCTGGGTTTCGAGCAGGCAGGTGACCTGCAGAAAATCCTGCTCGCGCTGGAAAGTCCTCGGGTCCATCTGATCGGAATCCGCCTGCACAATCGCCACAACGAAACCGTGGGCCTGCTGGTGTTGTTATTAGCCGACAGCGGCGAGCAGTGCGATCTGGACAAACTGCGGCCGGACCGCATTGCGTTTCTCCAGGCGGTGTCCGGCGCGGCCGCCGTATGTATCGAAAGCCAGCGCCTGCAAGCCCGGCAAAAACAGCTGCTGGACGCCTTCATTCAACTGCTGGCCGGTGCCATCGACGCCAAAAGCCCCTACACCGGCGGCCATTGCCAGCGCGTACCGGAACTGACCCTGATGCTTGCCCAAGCGGCGGCAGACAGCCAGGAGCCCGCCTTCAGCGCCTATCAGCCGACCGAAGATGAATGGGAGGCACTGCACATCGCCGCCTGGCTGCACGATTGCGGCAAGGTCACCACCCCGGAATACGTCGTCGACAAAGCCACGAAACTGGAAACCCTGACCGATCGCATCCACGAAATCCGTACCCGTTTCGAGGTACTCAAGCGCGACGTCTGGATCAGCTACTGGCAGGCCATCGCCCTGGGTGGTGACGAGCAAGCGCTGGCAGAATTGCGCAATGCCAGCCTGGCCGGACTGGATGATGATTTCGAATTCGTGGCCCGTTGCAATCTCGGTGGCGAAGCCATGGCCGACGCTGACCTGCAACGCCTGCGCCAACTGGCTGAACGCACCTGGACCCGAACCCTGGATGACCGGTTGGGCGTGTCCTGGGAAGAAAACCGGCGTCAGGCCCGAACGCCCGCCCCCGCCCTGCCCGTCAGCGAACCGTTACTGGCGGACAAACCCGAGCACTTGTTCGAGCGCAGCGAAAACGAAGTGATACCGCAAGACAATCCCCTGGGCTTCAAATTCGACGTTCCGCCCCACAAATACAACCGGGGCGAGCTGTACAACCTGAGCATTGTCCGCGGCACACTGACGAGCGAGGAGCGTTATGTCATCAATAACCACATCGTTCAGACGATCCTGATGCTCAACCATCTACCGTTTCCCGGACACTTGCGCAGCGTCGCGGAAATAGCCGGCGGGCACCACGAAAAAATGGACGGCACCGGGTATCCGAAACGCTTGAAGCGAGAAGAAATGAGCCTGCCGGCGCGGATGATGGCGATTGCCGATATCTTCGAAGCGTTGACGGCCGCCGACCGCCCCTACAAAAAAGCCAAGACCTTGAGCGAGGCGCTGGGCATCATGGCGTTCATGTGCCGTGATGCCCACATCGACCCGGAGCTGTTCGGGCTGTTCATCAAGGCACAGATCTATTTGCAGTACGCCAGGCGCTTCCTCGCCCCCGGACAGATCGATGCGGTGGACGCCTCTGGCCTGCTGGCCAAGGCCGGTCTGGCGTCTTGATCAGCAGTCGGTCAGGCGCAGGAAAATCGCCGCCAGCTGTTCGATTCCAGCCTGGTCCTGCGCGGTGAAGCGCGCGAGCTCCGGGCTGTCGAGGTCGAGCACGCCGATCAATCGACCGTCCTTGACCAGCGGCACCACCAGTTCGCTGTTCGAGGCGCTGTCGCAGGCAATGTGACCGGGAAACGCGTGCACATCTTCGACTCGTTGAGTCTGCAGGGTGGCTGCCGCCGCCCCGCAAACGCCACGGCCGAACGGAATCCGCACGCAGGCGATCTGCCCCTGAAACGGGCCCAGCACCAGTTCTTCATTACGGTTGAGGTAGAAACCGGCCCAGTTCAAGTCATCGAGTTGGTTGAACAGAAACGCCGAGAACTGTGCGGCATTGGCGATGAAATCCCGCTCGTCCGCCAGCAATGATTCCAGCTGCGCGTGCAGCATGCCGTAGCCTTCGAGGCCCTGGCCGCTCTTTTGTAAATCGATCATGCCTTGTGCTCCAACAGCTTCAGCCCGACCCAGTAACGGGCAAATTGATAGGCGCAACGTCCATTGCGATTGCCTCGGCCCGTGGCCCAGCGTACCGCCAGAATGTCCAGTTCTTCGGTGCGCTGCCACGCCAGTCCGGCCTTGCCGGCCAACTGGCCGATCCAGTGTTCGACGACGTCGAGGAAGTGTTCCTGGGTAAACGGATAGAACGACAGCCACAGGCCGAAGCGGTCCGACAGCGCGATCTTGTCTTCCACCGCCTCGCTCGGATGCAGTTCGCCGTCAACCCGTTTCCAGTTTTCGTTGTCACTTTCCTTTTCCGGCACCAGGTGGCGACGGTTGGACGTTGCGTACAGCAATACGTTGTCCGGCGCCTGTTCCAGCGAGCCATCGAGGACGCTTTTGAGCACCCGGTAATCACCCTCGCCCGACTCGAACGAGAGATCATCGCAAAACAGCACGAAACGCTGAGGCAATTTACCGATCTGTTCGACCACTCGCGGCAGGTCTGCCAGGTGATCACGTTCAATCTCGATCAAGCGCAAACCGGCTTGAGCGTGCTCAGCCAACAAGGCGCGCACCAGCGACGACTTGCCGGTGCCGCGCGAGCCCCAGAGCAAGGCGTGGTTAGCCGGCATGCCGTCGAGGAACTGCCGGGTATTGCGCCCAAGCTGCTCGACTTGCCGGTCGACGCCGATCAGGTCCGACAAACGCATGTCGAGGCTGACCTCCAGCGGCATCAGATAACCGCCGCGCGACTCACGCTGCCAGCGCGCGGCCAGGCATTGCGTCCAGTCGATGACTGGCCGTGGCGCCGGCAGCAACGGCTCGATACGGGCCAGAACGGCATCGGCGCGTTCAAGAAAAGCATTCAATCGGGAATCCACGACTTCTCCTCGGGCACGTTCACAGTAATGATGGTGATACAGCGACGAAACACAGCGTCACACAAGCGGCTGCCCCGCAGTACAGGTCTCGCGAGAACATCAGCAGGCAGGCATGATCGACTATGCTTGAGCAGCGAAAGGAAACGGAAGTGGTTCACCCCCCCATGGACATCAAATTCACCAACCGGCTGTCATTCAAGCAAGCCCGGCTTACCGTGCTGGTCGGTTTCATTCTGGGCACGCTGCTCAGCCTGCTGCAAATAGGCATCGATTATGCCAGTGAAGACGCCTCCATCAATCGTGAAATCCTTTCATTGCTGGAAATCAGCCACAACCCGGCCTCGCGAATCGCCTACAACATCGACGCCGAACTCGCCAAGGAACTGACCCAGGGCCTGCTGCGCTCGCCGGCGATCATCAACGCAAAACTGACCGACAACAACGGCACCGTGCTGGCCAACGTCAAACGACCCGGTGTGGAAAACGGTTACCGGATGCTCAGTGACTTCCTGTTCGGCGCCAACCGACAGTTCGAAGACCGGCTTTACCTGGATCATATGCCCAACGAATCCCTGGGTACGCTGCGGCTGAGCGTCGACACTTACGCCTTCGGCGACCGGTTCCTGCGCCGGGCCGAAGTGACCCTGCTCAATGGCTTCGCCCGCAGCCTGCTGCTGTCCGGCATCCTGCTGGCGCTGTTCTATGTGATGCTGACCAAACCCCTGGTACGGGTCATCCGTGAACTCAGCGGTCGCGACCCGAGCAGCACCGAATCGACCTCACTGGAGTGTCCCACCGGGCACGCCAACGATGAGATCGGTGTGCTGGTCAAGGTTGCCAACCAGCAATTCAAGAGCATCGCCACCGAAATCCAGCAGCGGCGCAACGCAGAAAATCGCCTGACCGAGTATCTGGGCCAACTGGAAAACATCGTCTCGGCCCGCACTGCCGAACTCAAGGCGATCAACGCCCGGCTGAGCCAATCCAACGAGGAGCTGGAAGTCGCCCGCAGTACCGCCCTCGACATGGCCGAAGCCCGCTCGGTGTTCCTGGCCAACATGAGCCATGAAATCCGCACGCCTCTCAATGGCTTGCTCGGGATGATCGCGCTGTCCCTCGACGGGCCGCTGAATGCCGAACAACAGCAGCAACTGTCGATCGCCCATGACTCGGGCAAAGTGCTGGTGGAATTGCTCAACGATATTCTCGATTTGTCGAAGTTCGATGCCGGCCAACTCGAACTCGAACACATCCCCTTCGACCTCGGTTCGCTGATCGAAGACACCGCCAACCTGTTGTCGCAGAACGCCGCCCCCAGCGTCGAACTGACCTGCCTGATCGATCCGCATTTCCCGGCACTGGTGCTCGGCGATCCGACCCGGGTGCGGCAGATCGTCAGTAACCTGCTGTCCAATGCCCTCAAGTTCACCCGTTTCGGGCGGGTCGACGTGCGCCTGTCGACGTTCGGCGACGGCGTCAGGATCGAAGTGTGCGACACCGGCATCGGCATCCCTCAAGATGCCCAGGTCAAGATCCTCCAGCCTTTCACCCAGGCCGGCGCCGGTATTACCCGTCAGTTTGGCGGCACCGGGCTGGGCCTGGCCCTGACCTACAACCTTTGCGAAGCCATGCAGGGGCGCCTGACGATCAGCTCCGAGCCGGGTTTTGGCAGCCAGTTCTGCGCGGACTTGCCTTTGCCCAGCCATACCCGTGCAATGCCTGCCGTTTCGCTCAAGGGAAAAGTCATCGCCATCACAGCCGCCAGCAGCGGTCTGGGGGAAATGTTGAACAGCCTGTTGCCTGTCTGGGGGCTGGACTATGAACGGCGTTCCATGGATGACCCACTGCTTGGCCTGGCAGCCGACGTGCTCATCACCGACTGCCCCGAATGCCTGTTCAATCTGCGCCCCACCCTCAGCGCGCCGATCCTGCTGATTACCGCGTATGGCAACTTCATGCCCGGCGAAGAGGTCAACGCCCTCGCCCCCTTGCAACAGCAGGCCCGCCCCTTGGCCCGCAACACGCTGCTTCAGACATTGCGGCGGATCCTGCAACCACAGACCCACCCGATCAACGAGGCCCGGCTCGACACGCAATGCCCGCAACGCCGCGGGAGCGTGCTGTTGGTGGAAGATAATCCGGTCAACCAGTTGGTGGCCAAGGGCATGCTCGGCAAACTCGGCTGCGAAGTCACCACCGCGGCTCATGGTGGCGAGGCTCTGGATCAACTCGAGCAACGGGAATTCGATCTGGTGCTGATGGACTGCAACATGCCGGTAATGGACGGCTATGAAGCCAGCCGGCAAATCCGCCGCAGCGGACGCTGGCCCCAACTGCCCATCGTCGCCCTGACGGCCAACGCCATGTCGGAGGAGCGCGAACGCTGTCGTGCCGCGGGCATGAGCGACTACCTGGCCAAACCCTTCCGGCGCGAAGAACTGGCCGCCCTGCTGGACCTGTGGATCCCCGCTACGACAACGCCTTGATCTGCCCCAACAGGTGATCGAGGCCATCGCGCAAGTCGTTGAGACGATTCAGATCGACCCCGCTGTCGCACAACAGGCGCGCCTTGAGTGGCCCGACCTGGTCACGCAAGGCCGTGCCGGCTGGCGACAGGCTCAAGTGCACTTCACGTTCATCGCGCGCCGAACGCTGACGCTGCACCAGTTGCAGTTGTTCCAGGCGCTTGAGCAAGGGGGTCAGCGTGCCGGAATCCAGGGCCAAACGTTCGCCCAGCGCCTTGACGGTCGGCTGCTCCGGGGCCGCTTCCTGCCACTCCCACAGCACCAGCATCGCCAGGTACTGAGGGTAAGTCAGGCCCAACTGATCGAGCATGGGCTTGTAGGCGCGAATCACCGCTCGGGAAGCCGCGTACAGCTTGAAACACAGCTGGCTGTCGAGCTTCAGGGAATCGACTGACAAGGTGTTCATTTGAGCAGGGCTTCGATCTCGCGGGTCAGGTCCTGCGGCTTGGTCGCCGGAGCGAAACGCTTGACCAGTTGCCCGTCCTTGCCAATCAGGAATTTGGTGAAGTTCCACTTGATACCCTGGGAACCCAGTACCCCCGGTGCGCGCTTTTTCAATTGCACGAACAGCGGATGGGCGTCGGCACCGTTGACGTCGATCTTTTTGAACAGCGGGAAGCTGACACCGAAGTTCAGCTCGCAGAACTCGGAGATCGCCCCTTCGTTGCCCGGCTCTTGCTTGCCGAACTGGTTGCAGGGAAATCCGAGCACCACCAGCCCCTGGTCCTTGTAGGTCTGCCACAGCTCTTCCAGGCCCTTGTACTGCGGAGTGAAACCGCACTTGCTGGCCGTGTTGACCACGAGCACGGCCTTGCCGGCGAAATCCGCCAGCGTCTTTTGCTCACCCTTGATCGTGGTGCAAGGGATGCTCAGCAGGTTGTCGCTCATGTTTGAGGTTCCGAATGAATGGAAGAATCAACAAAATAGCGAGCAATTGAATTGTGTGCAATTTAATTAATCAAAACGCTGACCAACTGCAGGAGTTGCCGAAGGCTGCGATCTTATGATCCTGACCTTCGGGCAGCCTCAAGAAAGGCCAGATCAAAAGATCGCAGCCTTCGGCAGCTCCTACCGCGGTACCAGGTCCAGGCACACCGAATTGATGCAATAACGCAGGCCCGTCGGCGGCGGACCATCAGGGAATACATGGCCCAGGTGCGCGTCGCATTTGGCGCAGACCACTTCGGTGCGGATCATGCCGTGGCTGACATCACGGATTTCGGTCATGGCGCTGTCGCCGATCGGCGCGTAGAAACTCGGCCAGCCGCAGCCGGAATCGAACTTGGTCCTGGAGTCGAACAGCGGCTCGCTACAGCAGATGCAGTGGTAGACACCGTCGGTCTTGGTGGCGTTGTATTTGCCGGAAAACGGACGTTCGGTGCCTTTGAGGCGGCACACGTTGTATTGCTCTGGGTCGAGCATCGCCTTCCATTCTTCCAGGGTTTTTTCCAACTTTTCCATCATCACACCTCAGCGGCTGAAAAAGCCCGATCTGTACCTTTTCCACGGATCGGGCGGCACGTATGATTGCGCCTCGTCAAACGCCAGTCTGGCAGCCAGACCACGCGCATTCAAACGGAAATATGGGTGCTGCATCTCAAGGCGTCAGGCCTGTGTGAATACGCAGGATTCCCAGCACGGTTGCCCAAACGCCGTCTGGATCGTTCATTTTCGGGAACACATCGCCATGCAGGTCAGCAAATCGAACAAGCTCGCCAACGTCTGCTACGACATTCGCGGCCCGGTGCTCAAGCACGCCAAGCGCCTGGAAGAGGAAGGCCATCGCATCCTCAAGCTGAACATCGGCAACCCGGCGCCCTTTGGTTTCGAAGCACCGGATGAAATCCTCCAGGACGTGATCCGCAACCTGCCAACCGCCCAGGGCTACAGCGATTCCAAGGGCCTGTTCAGTGCGCGCAAGGCCGTCATGCAGTACTACCAGCAAAAGCAGGTGGAAGGCGTCGGCATTGAAGACATCTACCTGGGCAACGGCGTTTCCGAACTGATCGTGATGTCGATGCAGGCACTGCTCAACAATGGCGACGAAGTGCTGGTGCCAGCGCCGGACTATCCATTGTGGACCGCAGCCGTGAGCCTGTCCGGCGGCAATCCGGTGCATTACCTGTGCGACGAGCAAGCCAACTGGTGGCCGGACCTGGCCGACATCAAGGCCAAGATCACCCCGAACACCAAGGCCCTGGTGATCATCAACCCGAACAACCCGACCGGCGCGGTGTACTCCAAAGAAGTCCTGCTGGGCATGCTGGAACTGGCCCGCCAGCACAATCTGGTGGTGTTCTCCGACGAGATCTACGACAAGATCCTCTACGACGACGCCGTGCACATCTGCACCGCCTCCCTGGCGCCGGACCTGCTGTGCCTGACCTTCAACGGTCTATCCAAATCCTATCGCGTGGCCGGTTTCCGTTCCGGCTGGATCGCCATTTCCGGCCCGAAACACCACGCCCAGAGCTACATCGAAGGCATCGACATGCTGGCGAACATGCGCCTGTGCGCCAACGTGCCGAGCCAGCACGCGATCCAGACCGCCCTGGGTGGCTATCAGAGCATCAATGACCTGGTGCTGCCGCAGGGCCGCCTGCTGGAGCAACGCAACCGCACCTGGGAGTTGCTCAACGACATTCCAGGCGTGAGCTGCGTCAAGCCGATGGGGGCGTTGTATGCGTTCCCGCGGATCGACCCCAAGGTCTGCCCGATCCATAACGACGAAAAATTCGTCCTCGACCTGCTGCTCTCCGAGAAGCTGCTGGTGGTTCAAGGCACCGCGTTCAACTGGCCATGGCCAGACCACTTCCGCGTCGTGACCCTGCCCCGTGTCGATGACCTGGAGATGGCCATCGGACGCATCGGCGGCTTCCTCAAGTCCTACCGCCAGTAAGCGATCTGTCACCGTGCGACGTTCCCGCAGGTCGCACGGTGATTCATCCGGCAACATTTGTTTGCATTGCGCCACTGGCAGTCGCTTTGTCGCTGCCGGACAGCGCCGTGCCTGCTCTCGCCTAGCAAAGGCGGGGCCTTCGACACGAATTGACTGACAAACACTTCCCGCATACTTGTCGGAAATGCCCTGCAAGCAGCTAGACTGTTGCCGTAGGACACAGTTTGAAATAGTCACCCGGTTGAATACCCCGGTGCAGCACCTTATATACCCCGCAGTACGCTACATCTTTAGCTTGAGGAGATTTCTACAACCATGATGCGCATCCTGCTGTTCTTGGCCACTAACCTGGCGGTCGTGCTGATTGCCAGCATCACCCTGAGCCTTTTCGGCTTCAACGGGTTCATGGCGGCCAATGGGGTTGACCTTAACCTCAATCAGCTGCTGATCTTCTGTGCGGTCTTTGGTTTCGCCGGTTCGCTGTTCTCGCTGTTCATCTCCAAGTGGATGGCGAAGATGAGCACCAGCACCCAGATCATCACCCAGCCACGCACCCGTCACGAGCAATGGCTGCTGCAAACCGTCGAGCAACTGTCCCGCGAAGCCGGGATCAAGATGCCCGAAGTCGGTATCTTCCCGGCCTACGAGGCGAACGCCTTCGCCACCGGCTGGAACAAGAACGACGCATTGGTCGCGGTCAGCCAGGGTTTGCTCGAGCGCTTCTCGCCGGATGAAGTGAAAGCCGTCCTGGCCCACGAAATCGGCCACGTAGCCAATGGCGACATGGTTACCCTTGCGCTGATCCAGGGCGTGGTGAACACCTTCGTGATGTTCTTCGCACGGATCATCGGCAATTTCGTCGACAAAGTGATCTTCAAGAACGAAGAAGGCCAGGGCATTGCCTACTACGTGGCAACCATCTTCGCCGAACTGGTACTGGGCATCCTGGCCAGCGCCATCGTCATGTGGTTCTCGCGCAAGCGCGAATTCCGTGCCGACGAAGCCGGTGCAAACCTGGCCGGCACCGCCGCGATGATTGGCGCCCTGCAACGCCTGCGGGCGGAACAAGGGCTGCCGGTGCACATGCCCGACACCCTGAACGCCTTCGGCATCAACGGTGGCATCAAGCAAGGGTTCGCTCGCATGTTCATGAGCCACCCGCCGCTGGAAGAGCGTATCGATGCTCTGGCTCGTCGCCGCAGCTAATACACTCCACAGCAAAGCAAAAGGCCCGCAGTGATGCGGGCCTTTTTTTGTCTGCAGATTGGCACGGCGCTCATTCTGGCCTCTTCGCGATCAAGCCCGCGATGAGGCCAGCAAAAACAACACATCTGTTAGCGAGTGGAAACCCGATACACCCGCTCCTCCAGCCGCGTAACACCCGCCTCCAGGAATTTCCCGCTCTCGCTCAACACATCCTGATCCTCCAGGATCTTCAGCGCCCATGAGTCCCCGAACAACTGCCGCACCTCATCATCGAGTACGGCAAACGGCGGGCCGGGCATTTGCGCCTGGTCATAGTCCAGGGTAATCACCAGGCCAAGGGACTCCTTCGGCAGTATCCGCTTCAAATGGGCGGCATAGCGCTCTCGCATTTCCGCCGGCAACGCGATCAACGCCGCGCGATCATAAAGTGCGGAGCAATCGGCAACATCGCCTGCCGTCAGCTCGAAGAAATCGCCGCACCACAGCTCAATGGAACCTGCCCGATACACCTTGAACGGCCCCTGCTCACTGACGGCCGGATCAAAGCCATGTTCGCTGAAAAACTCCTCGACGGCTTTTTCCGACAGCTCGACTCCCAAGACCTCATGGCCTTGATGGGCGAGCCATAGCAAATCCAGGCTTTTTCCACATAACGGCACCAACACGCGTGCGCCCTCTTCAAGGCTTAACGCTGGCCAGAACCGCTTCAGATAAGGGTTCACCTGCGGCAGATGAAAGCCGATCTGGTTCGCCGCCCATTTTTTGTGCCAAAACTCCGGCTGCATAAATAACCCCGAAAATTCGATCAAAACACCCTAAAACTTATATTAGATTTAGATTAATGATCTGACTGAAGATGTTGCATCTTAACTCTCAGGAGCTCGTTCATGTTCCCCAGCCTGTACATATCCCACGGCTCCCCCATGCTCGCCCTGGAACCCGGCGCCAGCGGGCCGGCACTCGCCCGTCTGGCCGCCGAGATACCCAAGCCCAAAGCCATCGTGATTGTTTCCGCGCACTGGGAAAGCAATGAGCTGCTGGTCAGCGGCAATCCACAACCGGAAACCTGGCATGACTTCGGTGGCTTTCCCAAAGCCCTGTTCGAGGTGCAGTATCCGGCCCCCGGCGACCCATCACTCGCCGCAGAGGTTGCCGAATTATTGAAATTCGCTGGCTTTGCAGCACGTATCGACAGCAATCGGCCTTTCGACCATGGCGTCTGGGTGCCGTTATCGCTGATGTATCCGCAGGCAGACATCCCGATTGTCCAGGTTTCGCTGCCCACCCGTGCCGGCCCCGCCCTGCAGACCCGTGTTGGCCACGCGCTGGCCAGCCTGCGCGAGCATGGCGTCCTGCTGATCGGCTCCGGCAGCATCACTCACAACCTGCGGGAACTGGACTGGCATGCCGGCCCCGAGAGCGTTGAGCCCTGGGCCCGGGCATTTCGCGACTGGATGATCGAGAAACTCGCCGCGAACGACGAAGCCGCGCTGCACGACTATCGCGCGCAAGCACCGAATGCCGTGCGCAACCACCCCAGCGACGAACACTTGTTGCCGCTGTACTTTGCCCGGGCCGCCGGCGGGCCGTTCAGCATTGCCCATCAGGGGTTCGCCATGGGTGCATTGGGCATGGACATCTATCGCTTCGGCTAGCCCATGGACCGAGTTGCCCCCATCGCGAGCAGGCTCGCTCCCACAGGACTCAAGCGTCGAACCCCCTCTCTCCCAAAAAAACAGCAGGCAAAAAAAATCCCCGAACCAGTCGGGGATTTTTCATGTTCGTTCAATCAGCCCGAGAGCGGATTAATCTTCGCGGTAGCGACGCAGCTTCAACTGCTTACCGGCAACGCGAGTGTCCTTCAGCTTGGTCAGCAACTTCTCCAGACCATCTTCCGGCAGCTCGACGAGACTGAAGCTGTCACGCACCTGGATGCGACCGATGGCTTCACGCGCCAGACCACCTTCGTTGAGGATGGCGCCCAGCAGGTTCTTGGCAGCGATACCGTCACGCGCGCCCAGCGCGGTACGGCAACGTGCACGGCCTTCGCCCAGTGGCATCGGAGCGCGACGCTCGCGGTCACCACGCTCTGGACGATCACCGGAACGCTCTGGACGATCGCCACGCGGTGCGTTGTTCGGCACCAGTGGACGTTCTTTCTCGATTGCAGCCAGGGTCAGCGCTTGAGCGTTGGTTGCCTTGCGCAGCAGGGCTGCGGCCAGTGCACGCGGGGTGCAACCGATGTCGGCAGTCAGGCGATCCAGCAGATCACCGTGGGTCGATTCGGCATCAGCCACCAGCGGCGACAGGCTGTTGGTCAGTTTCTTGATGCGCGCATCCAGAACGGCTTGAGCGTCTGGCAGGCGAACTTCAGCAACCTTTTGACCGGTTACACGCTCGATCACTTGCAGCATGCGGCGCTCACGCGGAGTCACCAGCAGCAGTGCACGACCTTCGCGACCGGCACGGCCGGTACGTCCGATACGGTGAACGTAGGACTCTGGATCGTACGGCATGTCAACGTTGAACACGTGAGTGATGCGTGGAACGTCCAGGCCACGAGCGGCAACGTCGGTCGCCACAACGATGTCCAGACGGCCATCCTTGAGGGAATCGATCACGCGCTCACGCTGGTTCTGGGCGATGTCACCGTTCAGCGCAGCGGCTTTGTAACCTTTGGCTTCCAGGGCACTGGCCAGATCCAGGGTCGCTTGCTTGGTGCGCACGAACATGATCAGGGCGTCGAAATCTTCCACTTCCAGCAAGCTGAGAACGGCAGAAGTCTTCTGGTCAGCGTGAACCAACAGGTGAGCCTGTTCGATCGCGGTAACGGTCTGGGTCTTGGTCTGGATCTTCACGTGTTGCGGATCGCGCAGGTGGCGTTCAGCAATGGCACGGATCGACTGCGGCAGGGTGGCCGAGAACAATACGGTCTGACGGGTGACAGGCAAGGCCTTGAAGATAACTTCCAGGTCGTCCATGAAGCCCAGTTTGAGCATTTCGTCGGCTTCGTCGAGAACCAGGTGGTTCACGGTCGCCAGTACTTTTTCGTCGCGACGCAGGTGGTCGCACAGACGGCCCGGAGTGGCGACAACGATCTGTGCGCCATTACGGATTGCTTTCAGCTGTGGGCCCATCGGCGCGCCGCCGTAGACAGCCACAACAGTTACGCCCGGCATTTGCTTGGCGTAGGTTTCGAAAGCGGTTGCAACTTGTAGCGCCAACTCACGAGTTGGGGCCAGGATCAGGGCTTGCGGTTCGCGCTTTGCAGGATCGATGCGATGCAGGATCGGCAGGGCGAACGCAGCGGTTTTACCCGTACCGGTTTGCGCCTGACCAATCATGTCGTGACCGGCCATGATGATCGGGATCGATTGCTGCTGAATAGCCGATGGCTCTTCGTAGCCAGTCGCGGTGACGGCTGCAAGAATATTCGGATTAAGATTAAAAGCGGCGAAGCCGCCGGTTTCCTGGGTCATGGGTCTGCCTCTAAGTGCATCCGCAAAGACCCATGCTCCAAAGCTGCGCGTGCCGTGTTGAGACTCAAGAGTCGCCCTGGCAGCTTTGTCGGCGGGGATTTGCGAAAACGAATGAATGAAAAGAATCGTCAAGGAAGAGTCCGCTGGGCGGACGTGCAGCCGAAGCTGGCTTCGGGGAATTGCGCTACCTAAACGCGGCCCGGTTAAAGGCCGGCGCGCACTATACCGGAATTTGCCCAAAAAGGGAGCTTTTTTTATCTAAAATTCACCGGATACACCGTTGTGTCACAGGCTTTGCGAATAATCGATCAGCCGTCTATTTTTCAAAGGCCCGGCCATGCGGGTGACGGCGCTAAAACGGTTCACCCTTTGCCGTGCAGACCGCCGGTCTGGCACGCCTTTCCCACCCCGAGGACCGCTCCATGAATCAGCCCAGTTCCAGTCGAGTCAGCCGCGAACGGCATGGTCATGTGTTCCTGATCGGTCTGGATCGGGTGGCCAAGCGCAATGCCTTCGATCTCGACCTGCTCAACGCGTTGAGCCTGGCCTATGGCGAGTTCGAAGCCGACAGCGAGGCGCGGGTGGCGGTGGTGTTCGCTCATGGCGAGCACTTCACCGCCGGGCTCGACCTGGTCAATGCCAGCGTCACACTGGCAGATGGCTGGCAGGTTCCGTCCGGCGGCTGTGATCCGTGGGCGGTGTTCGCAGGTCCCAGGGTCAGCAAACCGGTGATTGTCGCCGCACAAGGCTATTGCCTGACCATCGGCATCGAATTGATGCTGGCCGCCGACATCAACCTGTGCGCCAGCAATACCCGGTTCGCACAAATGGAAGTGCAACGCGGGCTCTTCCCGTTCGGCGGCGCCACCCTGCGCCTGCATCAAGTCGCCGGTTGGGGGAACGCCATGCGCTGGTTGTTGACCGGTGATGAATTCGACGCCCGTGATGCCTTGCACTTGGGTCTGGTGCAAGAGGTCATGGCCAGTGAGGACTTGCTACCCCGGGCGATTGAACTGGCCGAGCGGATCGCCCGTCAGGCACCGCTTGGGGTGCAGGCGACGCTGATGTCTGCGCGACAGGCCCGGTATGAAGGGGAAACCGCCGCGGCACAGGCGTTGCCTCTGCTGGTCAAGAAGTTGATGGCTAGTGAGGACGTCAAGGAAGGTGTGCGGTCGATGGTGGAGCGGCGACCTGGAGTCTTCAAAGGACTTTAGCCTTGTATCGCCAGTTGGAAAGCTATCGCGAGCAAGCTCGCTCCCACAGGGATTTGCGTAAACCTGTGGGAGCGGGCTTGCCCGCGAAGGGGCCATCAGAGACAACTCAAGTCGCCGGACGAATGCACTTGATCAACGAATCCAGCGAATACCCCAACCGTGGCGCCAGCGCTTCGGCGCGGGCGATCAGGCCGTCCATGTCCAGTTCCTGATCCAGCTCCGACGGCACGATCAGAATCACGTTGCCCTCCTTCACCGGCAGTTCCCAGTAATGTCGGTGGTACAAACCGCGTAACAAGGCGGCGCCCAGGGGTTTTCCATCGTCGGTAGCCCACTGGTTGATGACCAGCCAGCCACCCGAATTCAATCGCTTCTGGCAGTTTTCCAGAAAACTCCAGGCCAGATGCCCGACACCCGGACCGACGTCGGTATAAAGGTCGACGAAAATCAGGTCCGCCGACTCAGCGGTGTCCAGCAGCTCCAGCGCATCGCCAACGCGGATGTACAGGCGCGGATCGTCATCCAGCCCCAGGTACTCGATGGCCAGGCGCGGTACGTCCGGACGTAGTTCGATGGCTTCGACATCTTCCAGCGGCAGGAACTTGAGGCAGGCCTGGGTCAGCGTTCCGGCGCCAAGTCCAAGAAAAAGCGCACTTTCCGGTTGCTCGTGGCACAGCGCACCGATCAGCATCGCCCGGGTGTAGTCGTACTCGAGCCAGCTCGGATCGGCCGTGAACACGCAGCTTTGTTCGATGGCATCACCGAACTCGAGAAAACGGTAATCGGCCACTTCCAACACACGAATCACGCCGAACTCGTCCTGTACCTCGGCGAGCAGATGCTCGACGCGCTCCTCAGTCATTTCATCTCCTGATCGTCACCGGGGCCGGCAACGCAATAACACCGCGTGTAGAGAGCGGCAAAGGCGAGATTGTCGGCGAAGCGACAGGAACAGGTCACGCACTAATTTGCTGATAACATGGACGTCCGAGCGAAAACACTAGAGACCGTGATGAGCCAACCCTGGAGCCCTGACAGCTGGCGCGCCCTGCCGATCCAGCAACAACCCCAATACCCCGACGCCGCGCATTTGCAGCAGGTCGAGCAGACCCTGGCCAGCTATCCGCCGCTGGTGTTTGCCGGCGAAGCCCGGGAGTTGCGCCGTCAGTTTGCCGAGGTGACCCAGGGCCGCGCGTTTCTGTTGCAGGGTGGCGACTGCGCCGAAAGCTTCGCCGAATTCTCCGCCGCGAAAATCCGCGACACCTTCAAGGTGTTGTTGCAGATGGCGATCGTGATGACTTTTGCCGCCGGCTGCCCGGTGGTCAAGATCGGGCGCATGGCCGGGCAGTTCGCCAAACCCCGTTCGGCCAATGACGAAACCATCGATGGCGTGACCTTGCCCGCCTACCGTGGCGACATCGTCAACGGCATCGGTTTCGACGAAAAAAGCCGCGTGCCGGACCCGGAACGCCTGCTGCAGTCCTACCACCAGTCCACCGCCACCCTGAACCTGTTGCGCGCATTCGCCCAGGGCGGTTTTGCCGATCTGCATCAGGTGCACAAGTGGAACCTGGACTTCATTGCCAACTCGGCGCTGGCGGAAAAGTACAGCCACCTGGCCGACCGAATCGATGAAACCCTGGCGTTCATGCGCGCCTGCGGCATGGACAGTTCGCCGCAGTTGCGCGAAACCAGTTTCTTCACCGCCCACGAAGCGCTGCTGCTGAACTACGAAGAAGCTTTCGTGCGTCGCGACAGCCTGACCAACGACTACTACGACTGCTCGGCCCACATGCTGTGGATCGGTGACCGCACCCGCCAGCTCGACGGCGCTCACGTCGAATTCCTGCGCGGGGTGAACAACCCGATCGGGGTCAAGGTCGGCCCGAGCATGAACCCCGACGACCTGATTCGCTTGATCGATGTGCTCAACCCGCAGAACGATCCGGGTCGCCTGAACCTGATCGCGCGGATGGGCGCGAACAAGGTCGGCGATCACTTGCCGCAACTGATCCGCGCCGTCCAGCGTGAAGGCAAACAGGTGCTGTGGAGTTCCGACCCGATGCACGGCAACACCATAAAGGCCAGCAGCGGCTACAAGACCCGCGACTTCGCGCAGATCCTTGGCGAGGTGAAGCAGTTCTTCCAGGTGCACGAAGCCGAAGGCAGTTATGCCGGGGGTATCCACATCGAAATGACCGGGCAGAACGTGACCGAGTGCATCGGTGGTGCGCGGCCGATCACCGAGGATGGCTTGTCGGATCGCTACCACACCCACTGCGACCCAAGGATGAATGCCGATCAGTCGCTGGAGCTGGCGTTTTTGATTGCTGAAACTCTGAAGCAGGTTCGGCGGTGAGTCAGTAACCTTTTTGCTGCCTGATAGTCCGCCTTCGCGGGCAAGCCCGCTCCCACAGGGTACGCGTCGTACACATGAATTGTGACCGGCGCAGTCATTGTGGGAGCGGGCTTGCCCGCGAAGAGGCCAGCTCAGTCACCGCCTACTTGTGTGAATGCCACCCGCAACCTTGCCGCACTCGCCCGCGGGCAATTGAGCTGAACCTGCGCCAGCCCCAGCCAATCCGCCATCTGCCGCAGATTGACCGCCAACGCCAGCATCCCCTCCCCATCCAGCCCCGCGTCCTCTTCATGCACCGCATGCACGGCCAAACGGCCCGCCGTCCGTTCGGCGCGCAGATCGACCCGCGCAGCAATCCGCTCGTTGTGCAAAAACGGCAGGACGTAATAGCCATACACCCGTTTGTCCTGCGGCGTGTAGATCTCCAATCGATAGCGAAAATCAAACAGCCGCTCGGTCCGGCTGCGCTCCCATATCAGCGAATCGAACGGCGAGAGCAATGCACTGGCGGCGACTTTGCGCGGCACTTTTGGCTCGGGCAGACAATAGGCCGGTTGCCGCCAGCCCTGGACTTCGCAGGTCTGCAATTCACCGGCCTCGACCAACTCGGCTAAACGTGGACGACTGTCCGCAGGGTTCAAGCGGAAATAGTCACGCAAGTCCTTCTCTGTGCCGACCCCCAAGGCCGTTGCCGCATGCCGCAACAGGCCGCGCTGGGCGTCGTCTTCACTCAGGACGGGGTGCGCAAGAACCGCCCGGGGAATCACCCGCTCCGGCAGATCGTAGAGCCTTTCGAATCCGCGCCGTCCGGCAACGGTCACTTCACCGGCAGCGAACAACCATTCCAGCGCGTGTTTTTCCGCGCTCCAGTCCCACCAGGGGCCGGCCCGCTCCTGACGGGTCGACAGACTCCCGGCACCCAACGCGCCCTGCTCCTCGACCGAAGCCAGCACGCGGCGAATCGTGTCTTGCTGTTCACGGCCAAAGCGCGCCAATTGCTGATAAATGTCTTCGCCACGGCTCGCACGCTGCATGCGCCAACGCATCAAGGGGTACATGGAAAGTGGCAACAACGAGGCTTCATGGCCCCAATACTCGAACAACGTACGGCACCGGCCCTGGCTCCAGGCAGCCTGGTCGAGCAAATCGGAGGAATAATTGCCTAGGCGGGAAAACAGCGGAAGGTAGTGCGAACGCACCAATGCATTAACCGAATCGATCTGCAGAATGCCCAGCCGTTCGATCAGGCGATTGAGCGCAACAGCCTTGATCGCCGCTGGCGGCGACCGCCCGTTGAACCCTTGGGCGGCCAGCGCCAGACGCCGAGCCTGTTTGAGGGTAAAGGACAACGTTGCGGGCATGGGTGCCTCCTTGTCTGCTCGCAACCTACCTCACCGGTAAGGGGTTTGTGTAGCGTGGCATTCATCATTTATGCATCGGGTCATTCCAGAACGGTTTGATCGACTCGTTCTCCACATCCGCACGGCTCATGCCGATGTCCTTGAGTGCTTCGTCGCTCAAGCTCGCCAGCAGTTCGCGCTCGCGATGCAGTTCGTACCAGCGGCCGACCTTGTGCAGCAGATCGGATATCACGTGAATCGAGTGTTTTTCTGATCCTTGGAACTCGTGTTGACCTTTCATCTTGTTGCCCTCCGTTTGGATGGCTCCAGTCTCGCGCCGGGTCTAAGATCAATCCAACGAATGTTTCTGATGTCACATATCTCGGAGATTGATGGATGTCCGCCTACCCGAGTATCGATACCGAAGTGTTGCGCACCTTCGTCGCCATCGCCGACCAGGGCGGCTTTACCCGCGCCGGCGAAATCGTCAACCGCACCCAGTCAGCCGTCAGCATGCAGATGAAACGACTGGAAGAAGATGTGCTGCAGCGCCAGTTGTTCCAGCGCGACGGGCGGCAGGTGCGGCTGACGGCCGAAGGCCAGGTGTTGCTCGGCTATGCGCGGCGAATCCTCAAGTTGCACAGCGAGGTCTTCAATACCTTGCGTGAGCCCGACATGGTCGGAACGGTGCGCATCGGCACGCCGGACGATTATGTGATGCGGTTCCTCCCGGGGATTCTGCGCCGGTTTGCCCAGTCTTACCCGCTGATTCAGATAGAAGTGCACTGCGAATCATCAAAACAACTGTTGATGCGCCAGGACCTCGACCTGTCCATCGTCACCCGCGAACCGGGCAGCGAAATCGGCCAGTTGTTACGCAAGGAACGTTTTGTCTGGGCCGAAGCGCAATGCTACAGCGCTCATGAGCAGACGCCGCTGCCACTGGCGATGTTCAACAGTGATTGTTTCTGCCGCCTGTGGGCCTGCAACGCCCTGGATGCCCGGGGGCGCGATTACCGGGTGGCGTACAACAGCGACAGCCTGTCGGCGATCATGGCGGTGGTCAGCGCCGGCCTGGCCGTCACGGCGCAACTTGAAAGCCTGATCACCGCGGACATGCGCATCCTCGGTGAAGCCGAGGACCTGCCGCTGCTGCCCGAGGCCAGCATCATGCTCGTGCGCAACCTGCATAACCCGTCACCCATCACCGAGTGCCTGGCCGAGCACATCATCGAAGGCTTCAAACTTTGAAGGCGAGCATCACCGCACAGAACACCAGGAACCCGCAAAACAGCCCGCGCAGCATCCGCTCCGGCAATGCGTGGGCAACCTTCACGCCCCAACTGATGCTCATCAACCCACCGACCGCCAAGGGTAAGCCGATCACCCAGCTGACCTGATGGTGCGCGGCGTAAGTCACCAACGTCACCCCCGTACTCGGCAAGGCCAGTGCCAACGACAACCCCTGCGCAACAACCTGGCTGGTGCCGAACAGACTGGTCAGCACCGGTGTCGCCACCACCGCGCCACCCACGCCGAACAACCCGCCCATCGTGCCGGATGCAGCGCCAAGCAGGCCCAGCCAGGGCCATGAGTAGTTCATCTGCGAAGCCGCCGGGGCGCTGGCGGCGAACATGCGAAGCAAGTTGTACGCCGACAGTGCGATTAGAAACGCGACAAAACCTATGCGCATGGTTTGCGCATCAATGCCCACCGCCCAGATCGACCCGAGCCAGGCGAAGCAGAACCCCATGATGGCCAGCGGTAGCGCGTGGCGCAGTTCGATCCGGTTGCGCTGATGATAGCGCCACAGCGCCAGCATCACGTTCGGCACCACCATCACCAGCGCCGTGCCTTGGGCTATCTGTTGATCGAGCCCGAACAGCACGCCCAGCAGCGGAATGGCGATCAGGCCGCCGCCGATGCCAAACAAACCGCCGAGCGTGCCCAACGCAGCGCCGAACACCAGATACATCAAGAACTCAATCACAGCATTTTCCCCGTTTCCGTCAGGCCTTTGATCCTACGCAGTTGCTTCTGGCACGGAAACGCACAGCAACGCACAATGGCTGTGCCAAATTCGCACAGGCGCAATCCTGCCATGAACCCCAATCAACTGACTGACCAACTGGCCTTGTTCCTCGACGTGCTGGAAACCGGCAGTTTTTCCGCCGCCTCGCGCCGTCATCCGCTGACCCCTTCGGCCGTGGCACGGCGTATCGACAGCCTGGAAAGCGCGGTCGGCAGTCAGCTGTTCATCCGCAGCACGCATGCGGTACGTGCCACCCCGGCGGGATTGGCCTTTGCCGAACGCGCACGGCGGATCGTCGCCGAGTTGCGCCTGGCCCGGGCCGAGGCCGTGTCCCTGAGCAGCGCGCCGGAAGGCCTGATTCGTATCGATGCGCCGGCAGCCTTTGGTCGCCGGCACCTGGCACCGGTGATTGCCGATTTCCTGATGCTCTACCCCGGGCTCGATGTGCAACTGCACTTGATCGACAGCTTCGTCGACATGCAGGGCCTGAACCTCGGCAAGGTCGATCTGGTGTTGCGCGCCGGGCAATTGGCCGATACCCGGCTGGTGGCCACGCCATTGGCGAGCATGGTGCGTATCGCCTGCGCCAGCCCTGATTATTTGCGGCGTCGCGGCGTGCCGACCGAGCCGACACAGCTGATTGAACACGACGGACTCGACTGGGATGGCCTGGCCCCGCCCTTCGCCTGGCGTTTCGAGCGCGACGGGCAAATGCAGTTGCACCGGCCGGCGCGGATCCGCATGAGCGCCAACAATGCCGAGGCGCTGGTGTGCGGCGCATTGGCCGGACTGGGTATCGCGCATTTGCCGACCTGGCTGGCCAGCGAGTACCTGTTGCGGGGTGAGCTGCTGCCTCTGTTCTGCGACAGCGGCCTGCCGAAACCGGAAAGCGCCGGCATCTACGCCTTGCGCCTGGAACAGCAGCCCAACTCCCGCAGTCGCTTGTTGCTGGAGTACCTGAAAACCCGCTTCAGCCCGATTCCACCCTGGGATCTGGTGCTGCAAACCCATTTGCAACGGCACTGATCAAAATTATCTGGCGCATGAAAGATTCGCCCGCTAGATTCTTGAGATCACAGATCAAGGCTTCGACATGACCACCGAGCGCAACACCCCGGACAACTGCGACAACCTGCTGCTGGACAATCAGGCCTGCTTTGCCCTGCATTCCACTTCGCTGATGATGACCAAGGTCTACAAACCCTTGCTGCAAGCGCTGGGCCTGACCTATCCGCAATACCTGGCGATGATGGTGCTGTGGGAAAGGGACGGTTTGACCGTAGGTGAAATCAGCACGCGGTTGCTGACCGATCCTGGCTCGTTGACGCCACTGCTCAAGCGCCTGGAAGCCGAAGGCCTGCTCAGCAGAACCCGCAGCCGCGAAGATGAGCGGGTGGTGATCGTCGAACTCACCGAACAGGGCCGGGCCTTACGCGACAAGGCCCGTGATGTTCCCCAGTGCATCCTCGGCGCCAGCGGGATGACCGTGGAGCGCCTGCAAAAGCTGCAAGCGGAGCTGCAGGAGCTGCGTCGCCACCTGCAAGACAGCCTGTAGTTTCAAGGCCAGCACATCCCCCTGTGGGAGCGAGCTTGCTCGCGATTGCAGCGTCACATTCAGCAATGATGCTGACTGACACACCGCCATCGCGAGCAAGCTCGCTCCCACAGTAGCTCTGCGGCCCACCAGAAAATTGGGCTTGCCACCTCTTCCTGAAAAAAATTCCCACTGAAAAATCCCCCCTCGATAGCTCTAACTCAACACTTATAACCAAAACGCCCCCGCTGCCTTTTCGCTTTTTTCAAATTTCTTTGAAAAATTATATTGCGCACTAAATATTTGCGCGATACATTCACCTCGCACTTACTTAGCGCGCAAACATTTAGCGCAAATAAACCAAACCCTGAACGAGGCTTTCATCATGCAAACTCTCTACACCGCAATCGCAACTTCCACCGGTGGCCGTGACGGTCGTGCGGTTTCCAGCGACAACATCCTCGACGTCAAGCTCGCCACGCCGAAAGAGCTCGGCGGTGCCGGCGGCGCGGCCACCAACCCTGAGCAACTGTTCGCTGCCGGCTACTCCGCCTGCTTCATCGGTGCCCTGAAATTCGTGGCCAGCCAGACCAAGCGCAGCATCCCGAACGACGCTTCGATCACCGCCCACGTCGGCATTGGCCAGATCCCTGGCGGCTTCGGCCTGGACATCGACCTGCACATCAGCCTGCCGGGCCTTGAACAGGCCGACGCACAAGCACTGGTCGATGCGGCCCACCAGGTCTGCCCGTACTCCAACGCCACCCGTGGCAATGTCGATGTGCGTCTGCACGTAACCGTCTAAGCGCTGACTACCCAGGCCCGAACAGGAAACGAACATGAACACTTTCAGCAAAGTCTTGACCGGTACCCTTCTCGCCTTGTCCATCGGGAACGCGTTCGCAAGTACCGGGGTTGAACACAACACCCAGGCGTTCCTCGATGCGCTGAATGCCGGCACCGGCAAGCCGATGGAGCAAATGACGCCCGCCGAGGCCCGCGCCGTTCTGGTAGGCGCGCAGGCCGGGGTGAAGCTGACACTGCCAAAAGCCGATGTCAGCCAGAAGACCATTCAAGTCGACGGCCAACCGATCAGCCTGACCATCGTCCGGCCTGCCGGGATCAAGGGTGAGCTGCCGGTGTTCATGTTCTTCCACGGCGGTGGCTGGGTGCTGGGGGACTTCCCGACCCACGAGCGGCTGGTGCGTGACCTGGTGACGGGCTCGGGTGCCGCGGCCGTGTTCGTGAACTACACGCCGTCGCCGGAAGCGCATTACCCGGTGGCGATCAACCAGGCTTACGCGGCAACCCGATGGGTGGCCGAACACGGTCAAGAGATCAACGTCGATGGCAAGCGCCTGGCGGTAGCCGGCAACAGTGTCGGTGGCAACATGGCGGCGGTGGTTGCGCTGATGGCCAAGGACAAGGGCACACCGGCGATCAGGTTCCAGGTGCTGCTGTGGCCGGTGACTGACGCCAACTTCGAAACGGCGTCCTACAACCAGTTTGCCGAGGGGCACTTCCTCACCAAAAACATGATGAAGTGGTTCTGGGACAACTACACCACCGACGCCAATCAGCGGAACGAGATCTACGCCTCGCCACTGCGTGCGACCAGCGCCCAGTTGAAAGGATTGCCTCCAGCGCTGGTGCAGACCGCCGGAGCCGACGTTTTGCGCGACGAAGGTGAAGCCTACGCCCGTAAACTCGATGAAGCCGGTGTGCCGGTGACCTCGGTTCGCTACAACGGCATGATCCACGACTACGGTTTGCTCAATGTGGTGAGCCAGGTGCCAGCGGTGCGTTCGGCAATGCTGCAGGCGTCTGAAGAACTCAAGCAACACCTGAAGAAATAGCGCAGAACAACATGTGGGAGCGGGCTTGCTCCGGGCGGCGTTCCGACGAAGGCGGTGTGTCAGTCGACATAAACATCGAATGTAAAGACGCCATCGCGAGCAAGCTCGCTCCCACAGGGTTTCTGGTTGAACCCGAAATCGCAGGCACAAAAAAGCCCGACTCAATGGTCGGGCTTTTTCATTCCTGAAGCTGTGCTTATTTGGCACGGCCTTTGTAGGAACCGCCTTCGCGGGTATCGATCTCGATCATGTCGCCGATTTCGATGAAGTCAGCAACCGACAGCTCGGTACCGTTCTTCAGTTTGGCAGGCTTCATTACCTTGCCGGAAGTGTCGCCGCGAGCGGAACCTTCGGTGTAGTCAACCTGACGCACGATGGTGGTCGGCAGCTCTACGGAAACCAGACGCTCTTCGAAGAAGATCGCTTCGCAAACATCGGTCATGCCTTCTTCAACGAAAGGCAGAACGGCTTCGATGTCTTCAGCGTTCAGCTCGTACATGGTGTAGTCGGTGGTGTCCATGAACGTGTAGGTGTCGCCGCTGATGAAGGACAGGGTCGCTTCTTTGCGGTCGAGGATTACGTCGTCCAGCTTGTCGTCGGCGCTGTAAACGATCTCGGTCTTGTAACCGGTCAGCAGGTTCTTCAGCTTGGTCTTCATGATCGCGCTGTTACGACCGGACTTGGTGAATTCAGCTTTCTGAACCAGCCAAGGATCGTTTTCGAGACGAATCACGGTCCCGGGTTTCAGTTCTTTACCAGTTTTCATTGCGAATATCCGAATTTGGATGGGATTTACAAAAATCTAGGCCGCGTATCATATCCAATTTCCATAAAACTGTACCAGCGCCGTGGCAAGATCGGCCTGCAAGGCCTGTTCCTGACACCACGCCTCGGCGTGTTTTTCCAGCTCTGGCCAGTGTTTACGGGTGAATTGCCAGTGGTCGGCTATTTTTTCACCGGCGTTCCACGCCCGCCAGAGACCGCTGATCGCCTCCCGCGCAGGCGCAGATAACCCCTTTACATAGAGTTCGAGGAAGGCTTCGAGCTTGTCCAGGTGGATGTCTTCTTCCTGCTGGTAAATGTGCCAGAGAAATGGCCGGCCCGCCCATTGAGCGCGCACGAAGGAATCTTCGCCGCGCACGGCATTGAAATCGCAGCACCACAGCAACCGGTCGTATTGGTCCTGGCGGACGAATGGCAGCACTTGCACGGTCAAGGCGTCACGCACATGCACGGCACCGGCCGCCAGCCCCTGCACACCGAGCCAGCGCTCGACATCGCCGAGAATCCGCCCTTCCGGCACCAGCAGATGAGTGGCCGTAGAATCGCCAGCCATTGCATCGAGCCAACTGGCCAGACCGCTGTTTTCGTAGGCAAACAATGAGATCAGCTGCGCGCCGGGCGCAGGATCAATCCCCATACCTTGCAGGAACTCTCTTTGAGCCTGCGGATTTTGCTGAAATTGCCGACGCCGTTCCAGCAACCCTCGCTCACGCAACAGTCCGCCGGTGCCCTTCTGGAATCCCGGGAAGAAAAAGAACTTCTGCACGCTTTTGTACTTCACCGAGGGCAAACCGTGGCAGCCGATCACCCAGTCCTCGGCACTCAGATAGTCGAGGTTCATCCACAGCGGCGTTTTTTCCCGTTCGACCATGGCGTCCATATAGGCGCTCGGCAATTGGCAGGCAAAGGCAGCAATCACCACATCGGCGGCTTCGGTCGGCTGCCACTCGGCGGGCCATTGGCGCACTTCGACGTCGTGCTGCCACTGCTGTGCAGCGTGGATGTCGATTTCCGGGCACAGGCGCTCGAACGCTCGCAGGTCATCGACCCATAGACGCACCGCCAGTCCATGTTCGGCCACCAGTTGCCGGGCCAGTCGCCAGGTCACGCCGATGTCGCCGAAGTTGTCGACCACGGTGCAAAAAATATCCCAGCGGGTTTTCATTTCAGGCATTCCAGGCTCCCGTTGGCAAAGGCGCCGATTGTCCGCATAAATTACCCCGTGCAGAAGAGCCGACGGCGATTATTCTTCATGCGACAATCGCCATCCGCCAGTGACCTTTCGCCAGGAGGCATCCATGCCCCACCGCCCCACTCCGCGCCGATCCTTCCCGATCAGCCTCAACGCCCTGCAACTGACCGGCAGCATCGCCCTTGGCATGTGGCTCGGGTTCATTGCCATTGTGCTGACCTGCTGGCTCGCGTCGCGCCTGCTTTTCAGCGAGCAACTCGCCCCGGTCGCGGCGGCAGTAGAGCAACTGGCCCAACCACCCGCGGTGACTCAACCGGTGCCGAGCATTCCGCCACAGAGCCCGCTGTTCGAGCAATATGAAGAAAACCTGCGCAAGAACGAGCAGCAGCAACGGCTCGATCAGGCACGCAGCAGCAGTCGCAACCTGGCCAACCCGAACTGTCAGTTCTGGCTGCAACAGGACCGGACTGCACCCAGCGAAAAAAGCCGCGCCAACGTCCTGCAATTCTGCGACTGATCATGAATAAGCAAACCGTCCACCAACTGATTCTCGACAAGCTGCGGATCGATCTCGACATTGCCGAGCGGGCCGCGCAAACCGCCTACGAAACGGCGACCCACGAAGAAAACATCGCCGAGAACAAGTACGACACCCTGGGGCTGGAAGCGTCCTATCTCGCGGCCGGGCAAGCCAGGCGGGGCGAGGAAATTCGCCAGTCACTGAACCTCTGCCAGAACCTCGCCCTGCGCCCTTATGACGATCAGCGGGGCATCGAAGTGGGCGCGCTGCTGGGACTGGAGGATGAAAAGGGGCGCGAACAATGGCTGTTTCTGGCCCCCGATGCAGCCGGGCTGAAGGTCGATCTGGTGGGGCAACTGATTACCGTCATCACCCCGCGCTCACCGCTGGGCAAAAGCCTGCTGGGCAAGTTCGAAGGTGACGAGGTGGAGATCATGGTGGCGGGCGCTCGGCAACAGTTCGCTGTCACCGAGGTGGTTTGACCGGTAGCAAACGCTATCAGTGAACGGGCAGTTCGACGCCCTCGAACAGCTCTTCCAATTCCTGCTTGTTGTGGCATTGAATGGCCTTGGCCATGACTTCGCGGGTCAAGTGCGGTGCGAACTTCTCGATGAAGTCGCACATGAAACCCCGCAGGAAGGTGCCGCGACGGAAGCCGATCTTGGTCACGCTGGACTCGAACAATTCGCTGGCATCGAGTACTACCAAGTCGCTATCGAGCTTGGTATCGACCGCCATTTTCGCCACGATGCCCACGCCCAGTCCCAGGCGAACATAGGTCTTGATCACGTCGGCGTCAGCAGCGGTGAACACCACTTTCGGCGTCAGGCCGCGATGGCTGAAGGCTTCGTCGAGTTTCGAACGGCCGGTAAAACCGAACACGTACGTTACGATCGGGTATTCGGCCAGTGCTTCGAGGGTCAGTTTCGACAGCTTGGTCAGCGGGTGGCCCTGAGGCACGACCACGCAACGGTTCCAGCGGTAGCACGGCATCATCACCAGGTCACCGAACAGCTCGAGCGCTTCGGTGGCGATGGCGAAATCCACGGTGCCGTCAGCGGCCATTTCGGCAATTTGCATGGGCGATCCCTGGTGCATGTGCAGGGCCACGTCCGGGTATTGCTTGATGAAATTGCTGATCACCGGCGGCAACGCATAACGCGCCTGGGTGTGAGTGGTGGCAATCGACAGGGTGCCTTTCTTCTCGTTGGAGAATTCCTGGGCGATCTGCTTGATGCTTTCAACCTTGCGCAGGATCTCGCCAGCGGTGGTGATGATGCGCTCGCCGGCCGGGGTAACGCGGGTCAGGTGCTTGCCGCTGCGAGCGAAAACCTCGACGCCCAGTTCGTCTTCCAGCAGACGGATCTGCTTGCTGATGCCGGGTTGAGAGGTGTAAAGGCTTTGGGCTGTAGCGGAAACGTTGAGGTCGTGGTGCGCCACTTCCCAGATGTAGCGCAATTGTTGAAGCTTCATATGAATCCCTCAAAGCAGGTAGACGCCACGGGCATCAGCGACGGTATATAACTATATTAATGGCACGAAGAATAAATCTAGAACTTTTTTATCAGATTGCCACTATTCGTGTCCTAGCGGTCCCCTTGGCGACGACGTTGCACCAGCGGCACCAGATAGACCGGCACCTTGGACAGTTGCAACACACGGGCGGCGGTTCGCCCCAAAGGCGTTTCCGCACCGGCACCGTGGCTGTGACTACCTACGATCAACAAATCCACGGAGAGTTTCTGCGCCTGGTCCAGAATCACCTGCGACGGATCGCCCTGCAGCACCCGTACTGCCTGAATCCGCTCCAGGTCGTGCTCCCCTTCATCCCCCAACTCCTCACGAAAACTGTCGAGCACCCGCTGCTCGATACTGGCGATCACTGTATTCAGGCCCTGGCTGTGAAACTCGTTCAGCGCCTGTTCATCGAGATAACTTTGCAGCACCGATTCGGCAAACAACCCCATGGGTTCAACCGCATGCACGACATACAAACCGGCATTGAAGGTCCTGGCCAGTTCCAGGGCATGCTGCATCACCACGGGCGCGTACAGGCCAAGGTCAGTGGCATACAGCATCGTACGAATCATATGACCTCCTCGACTGCCAACATGGCGGAGATTTGATTCAGCTTAGCAGTGCCGTGGCGACTACGGCGTCCGGCGCAACGCATTGAACGGCGGGCTTAAACCTTTTGCTCGTTGCTTATGCCATGGGGCACATGACCGGTGGCGACGACTTCACGGGCCAATTCGCAGTGGCCGGCCTGATCGTCGAAAAACACGTCGGCCGCGAAGGCCTCGAGGAAGGCCGACTTGGTCAGGCCGCCGAGGAACAGCGACTCGTCGAGACGGATGTCCCATTCGCGCAACGTGCGGATCACCCGCTCATGGGCCGGCGCCGATCGCGCCGTGACCAGCGCGGTACGGATCGGACAGGTGTCCTCCGGGAACTCACGCTGCAACAGGTTGAGGGCCGCGAGAAAGCCCTTGAACGGCCCTCCGCGCAACGGCTCGCGGGCGGACTCACGCTCGCTGGCCTGGAACGCCTCCAGACCACCGGCCTGATAAATGCGCTCCGACTCATCGGAAAACAGCACCGCGTCTCCGTCAAAGGCAATGCGTAACTCGTCGCTGGCCGCACGGCTGGCACCACCCGACAGAATGGTCGCGGCCGCGAACCCGGCGTCCAGTGCATTGCGTACGTCTTCGGCGTGGGTCGAGAGAAACAGGTCGCAGCCAAAGGCCTTGAGGTAGGGATACGGACTGCGCCCGCCGACAAAGGCCGCACGGGAAATGGCAAGCCCGTAATGGTCAATCGAGTTGAACACCCGCAGCCCGGTGTCGGCGCTGTTGCGCGACACCAGAATCACCTCGACCCGGGCGCGGCCGAGGCTATTGTTGAGGTTCAGGAGTTTCTGCACCAAAGGGAAGGCATCGCCGGGCTCGAGGATTTCGTCTTCATGTTCAATCTGATATTGCCGGTAGGCTTCGACGCCACTCGACAGGTAGACCTTGTGGCTTTCGCTCAGGTCGAACAGCGCCCGCGAAGAAATCGCCAGCACCAGCTTGTCGTCAATTGCCTTTGGCATGCCCTTCCCCCTCAGGTCGGTCTACTCAGGTGTTGCGTCGATCAATGAAACTCAAACTGCGATACAAGGCCTCGATGCGTGGCATCTCACATCCGGCTGCCTTCGCCGCCGCCAAAGGCCGGGCGTAGATCGCAGTCAGTTCCAGCGGGCGCTTGTGCAAGTAATCGTGGTACATGCTCGGCCAGTAGTCGGGCATTTTCTCGGTCACCATGAATAAATGCTCGGCATACCCAGCCGGTACGTCGTGCCCGCAGGCGATTGCGCCTTGCACCACTTCAGCCATCAGCGCCTTGATCAGCTCGCGACTGTCGGCATCGGCCATCAACGGTGTGGTGCTCGCCCCCAGCAAAACCGAGAGACCGTTGTAAGGGATATTCCAGACCAGTTTTTGCCAACGCGCCTGATGTAAATTCGCCATGGCCTGGGAGTCGAGGCCGGCGCTGCGAAACAGCCCGACGCCCTCTTCGACTATTGCGCTGCGTGTCGGCCCTTCGGCGGGACCGCTGTGATAACCCACATGCACCGCGCCGAGCGCCTGATGGGTGATGACGCCCGGCGCCTCGCGATGGACGCAGATGTAGCACAGCCCTCCGAGCACATGCAGCGAATCGGGGAGCAACGCGCGCAGGCTGTCTTCGACGTCCAGGCCGTTTTGCAGCAGCAATACCTTGGCGTTCGGTGCCGCCGCTTGCAGGATGGCGGGTGCCAGGTCGGCGTTGCTGGTGGTTTTCGCCCCCACCAGCAGCCAGTCGCAGGGCGGCATGTCTTCAGCGCTTGAATAAGCCTGCACCGGATTCAGTTTCAACGCACCGTGGGGCGCGCTATCGACTTGCAACCCGTGGTCGGCCACAGCGGAAAACTCGCTGCGCAGCAGAAAATGCACATCAAAACCGGCACGCGCCAGCATCACTCCGTAGAAACCGCCGATTGCGCCGGTCCCGATAATGCCGATCGTCGGCCTGGCAACTGTTCCCATCATGGCAACTCCTCTGCTGTTCGACTCAGCGCCTGGCGCACGGCTCGATTGAGCTCGGTGTCGGTCAGGCGTGATTTCAGTGCTCCAAAGAATTCGCCGTCGCGAACGACAAACAGCGCCGGCAAGTGAAAGACCTGATAACGCTCGACCACCCCGCCGTTGTTGCCGGCATCGATCCAGCACAGTCGATCGACTGCCAGGTCGAGTGTCGGCAATTGCTCGCGGGCAAAACGGCAACTGGCGCAGCCGACACTGGTGAAAATGACCAGCGATACACCGCTCATCGCCAGCAGCCGTTGGTCGGCGTCAAAATCGGTCAGTTCCAATTCGACCACTATACTGGGGAGAACAATGTCAGATGGCCGACACATGGAGTCTGTGTTCATGGGACGATTCATTCCTCACCCTGACGATGTGCCCGTCGAGTTAACGTTGCTGAAACCTGAGTGTATTTCGCGACGACAGCTGCACACTATCAGTCTCGGGGGCATGGCTTGCAATTATCACCGCGCGTGGCGCCACGGCACGGCGCTGGAGGTACGCATGCCGACCGTGAACCCGGACATGCGCTATCTGGGCTATGTCGCCTGGTGCCTGCGACGCAAACGCGGTTATCTGGTGGGTATCGCCTTCGTCGACGAACAAACGCTGTTCAGCGCCCGAATGGGCGAGCAGGTGTGCCAGATCGAACGCTACTGCCGCCTGCATGACGCCCAAGAAGACTTGCAGGATATTCAGGCCCTGGCCCTCGAATGGGTCCAGGAGCATGCCGACGAGTTCTCTCACGATTCGGTACGCAAGGCTTTTGCGCAACCGGTGCTGGAATAGAGGCGTTCTTGATCGGTTTGCCCCTCGCGGCAGGGAAACTGACTGCGAAAGCCCACCAAACCGGCGTCTGCCCATTGTCGAGCCACGGTGTAACGCGCTAAGGTTCGGCTCCCCGACGCGCTTAATTTGCTGTGCTCCGCCGCGCGGGTTCGCTGGCGGCCGGCACCCGTGACCTGACGAGTAAACGATGGCTGATTTACCGATCAACGACCTAAACGTCGCCTCCAACGAGACACTGATCACTCCCGATCAGCTCAAGCGCGATATTCCCTTGAGCGACGCAGCACTGCGCACCGTCACCAAGGGCCGCGAAGTCATTCGCAACATTCTGGATGGCACCGACCATCGCCTGTTCGTCGTCATCGGGCCTTGCTCGATCCACGACATCAAGGCCGCCCACGAATATGCCGAGCGCCTGAAGGTTCTCGCCGCCGAAGTGTCCGATACCCTGTATCTGGTCATGCGCGTGTATTTCGAAAAGCCACGCACCACCGTCGGCTGGAAAGGCTTGATCAACGACCCGTACCTGGACGACTCGTTCAAGATCCAGGACGGCTTGCACATCGGTCGCCAGTTGCTGCTCGACCTGGCCGAAAAAGGCCTGCCGACCGCCACCGAAGCCCTCGATCCGATCTCCCCGCAGTACTTGCAGGACCTGATCAGCTGGTCGGCCATCGGCGCGCGCACCACCGAATCCCAGACTCACCGTGAAATGGCCTCCGGCCTGTCCTCGGCCGTCGGCTTCAAGAACGGCACCGATGGCGGCCTGACCGTGGCGATCAACGCCCTGCAGTCGGTTTCCAGCCCGCACCGCTTCCTGGGCATCAACCAGGAAGGTGGCGTGTCGATCGTGACCACCAAGGGCAATGCCTACGGTCACGTGGTGCTGCGCGGCGGCAACGGCAAGCCGAACTACGATTCGGTCAGCGTTGCGCTCTGCGAGCAGGCGCTGAACAAGGCGAAGATCAAGCCGAACATCATGGTCGATTGCAGCCACGCCAACTCCAACAAGGATCCGGCCCTGCAGCCGCTGGTGATGGAGAACGTCGCCAACCAGATCCTCGAAGGCAACAAGTCGATCATCGGCCTGATGGTAGAAAGCCACCTGAACTGGGGCGCCCAGGCGATCCCGAAAGACCTTGCCGACCTGCAGTACGGCGTGTCGATCACCGACGCCTGCATCGACTGGACCGCGACCGAAAACACCTTGCGCAGCATGCATGCCAAGCTCAAGGATGTGCTGCCTAAACGCGATCGCAGCTGATCGCCTGGTTGGCGCCGCAAAAAGCGCACACAAAAAAACGCCGGGCTTAACCCGGCGTTTTTTTATGCGTTCGTTTTGTTGAAGGTCACTGGCTCAGCTTGGCCGCATGCCGCTGGTGACGCTCCATGTAGCGCTCGACGTAGGAGCACGATGGAATGACGGTGTAGCCCATTTCGTCAGCGTACTCCAGCGCCTTCTCGGTCAAGGCTGCCGCAATACCGCGACCACGCAATGCGTTGGGCACGAAGGTGCGATAGATATCCAGGGTCTGTTTCCCCAGATCCATATAGGTCAGATAGGCACGATGACCGTCCACATTGGTCTCGAACTGATGACCAGCCTGGTCATGGTGGATGGACAACGCCTCGCTCATCACTACTCCTCGCGGGTCTGGAATTCCGACCCCTACCTTACCGATGTTTTTCCGGCGAAGGAACATCTACGCCACCCCGTGCCTGAATGGACACCGAGAAGAGCTGCACCGATCTCGCGCTACCGAGCACGTACAAATAGTAGGCACCATTGGCAGAAATGCTCAAGGTGCGCTCGTCATCGTGCGGGTTGGCGGGTGCTGCTCCGGATCACGCAGGATTGGCTCGACCGAAGATCACTCCGGGTCGATAGCCTGTACATTGCCGGATGTTGAGACTTAAGACGAGCGCCCGTTGTTAAAGTCACCTGAACATCGTGAAAGATATTGAGAGGCGCCACACAAAAGCCGAACAAAAGTGTAGACGAATCCATGTAGGCGGACTTTAGCCAGACTGAAAAACAGCGCCGTGCCGCAGGAACTTTTTCTTGTCAGCTCGCTCAGCCACGGGCCTTGCAGCTGGATATTTTTTAAACAATTCAGTTAAAAGTTGCTCGAAAAAGAATCAACGCCTACAATTTTTTTTGCTTCTTGCGTCACGTCAGTTTTACTTACTACAAGTAATGGGTAGTATGTACGCCGGCTATTTCCTCAATCGGAGGAGATAGCTACTTAATAGAAAGTCCTTGAAGGGGAACACGATGAACAACGTTCTGAAATTCTCTGCTCTGGCTCTGGCCGCAGTTCTGGCTACCGGTTGCAGCAGCGCATCGAAAGAAACCGAAGCACGTCTGACCGCTACTGAAGACGCAGCTGCTCGCTCCCAGGCTCGTGCAGACGAAGCTTACCGTAAAGCTGATGAAGCTCTGGCTGCTGCTCAAAAAGCACAACAGACTGCTGACGAAGCTAACGAGCGTGCTCTGCGCATGCTGGACAAAGCTAGCCGCAAGTAATAATCCTTCGGGATTGTTATCAAGCCGACCCATTTTTTGGGTCGGCTTTTTTATTGCCCGGCGTTTCTCCAGGCAATAAAAAACCCGTCGACGCGGTCCGCGCCGACGGGTTCTTTGCCATCGTTACTGCAGCGGGTCGATCGGCATGCTGGACACCATCGGCGCAACGCCGTTGCCCGGCACAGCGATCTCAACCGGCAAGCCGTCTTCAGCGGCGACCACATCACGCACCACATCCCAGTTCATGCGCAGGTTGTTGGTGATGTCTTCACGCTTGAGCATCGCATTGATGACCGCGGTGTGCTTGTCGACCACCGACGGGTTGCCCTTGTCGTCCAGCGGCGTATGCGCCTCCAGATAGACCTTGCCGCCACTCAGGCCAAACTTGTACGGGTCGTTGATGATCCGCACCGACGTACCGACCGGCACCATGCCCGCCATTTCCAGCACGTTGTTGTTGAACATGCGGAAGCAACCGTGGCTGGTGCGCATGCCGATGCCGAACTTCTTGTTCGAACCGTGGATCAGGTAGCCCGGTGTGCCCAGGGTGAACTTGAACGGCCCCAGCGGGTTGTCAGGGCCGGCCGGCACGACGTTGGGTAGCGGATCACCGTCTGCTGCGTGCTCGGCCTTGATCGAAGCCGGAGGCGTCCAGGTAGGGTTCGGTGTCTTGGCGGTGATGTTGGTGTGGGCAATCGGCGAGCCCCAGCCTTCACGACCGATACCCAGCGGGAACGTGTACACCACGTTCTTGCCTTTGGGGTAGTAGTAGAGGCGGTACTCGGCCAGGTTGATCACGATTCCTTCGCGCGGGCCTGGTGGCAGGATGAAGCGGGTCGGCAGGATGATTTCCGTGCCGACGCCTGGCAACCAGGCATCGACACCCGGGTTGGCCGCGACCATTTCCGTGTAGCCCAGATCGTAGGTGGTACCAAGGTCGGCGAAGGTATCTTCGTACTTGGCCTTGATCACCTGCACCTGGCCGATGATGTCCTCACCGGGCGGTGGCAGGGGAAGCTCCAATGCTGCGACTGGACCGGCCACAAAGAGGGCGGCAAGAGTCAGGCAGCGGGTGACGGCAGGAAAGCGCGGCAACATCCGGAAAATCCTTCGCATGATCAACAGAGATATAAGAGCGCGATTGTACACCGCTGTCCGTTATTTCGGGGAGATGGCCCGATTGCAGGCAGTGCAAGTCGATTTTGCGATTAGCCTCGATCCGGTGTGGGAGCGAGCTTGCTCGCGATGGCTTCTTAGACTGCCCCCGTGGCGCATTGACGCCTCGGCGCGGCATGGTCAGATCCTCGGAATCGACCAGTGCCAGTTAAAAACTGTTACCTATGTGCTTGAACTGTTTTGTTACCTATGTGGGTGAGTCATACCGGCGAGACCTTTTGGTTCCTTTTGGGGCGTTTGCCAAAAGGGACTCGCCGTAAGGGCGAAACCATAGGTGGCCGTGACCGCAGGAATGGATATGTACTCAGTCAACAAAGCAAAGGCCGGCTATCAGGCCGCCTCGACTCCTGACGGATCAAAGCTCGAACCGCAATTCAGGCCAGATCGGCGACGTACCCCGCTTCTGCGACTCAAGAATGGCCCGGCACAACGAACACAGCCGCTGATCCTGAAACACCCGGCGATCAACACTCGACCAGCGCGGTTGCGCCGGCAACAGACTGCCACACAGGGTCCGGTCCGCCGAACCGCCCAACTCCAGTTGACGGGTCACCAGATGCACCCGCACTTCCTGGCAGGCGAACAGATCCAGCTGTTCGTCAGGCTCGATCAGTTGATAGGCAAATAGTGACCAGGCGGGACGCGGCATCGGGGGCTCCAAATCGGGGGCGCCACCTTAGCCGAAAGCCTGCTTCTAGAAAAGTGTCATAACAGCGGTTTTAGAGTAGGCCAGACATTTTCCAGCAACTTGTCCTGGGCCCCGGCCGCCGGGTGAATGCCGTCAGCCTGCATCAAGTCCGGATGGCCGCCCACGCCGTCGAGGAAAAACGGCACCAGCGGGATCTTTTTCTCATCGGCCAGGTTGCTGTAGACCTCGGCGAAGGCTTTTGTGTAACGCGCACCGTAATTGGGTGGCAATTGCATGCCGAGCAGCAACACCTTGGCGCCGCTGGCCCGGGAGCTGTCGATCATCGAAGCAAGATTTTGTTGCAATTGAGTTGGCAGCATCCCGCGCAGCCCGTCATTGCCGCCCAACTCGAGGATCACCAGTTCCGGTTTATGCTCTGCAAGCAGCGCGGGCAGGCGCGCCTGGCCTCCGGCACTGGTGTCGCCACTGATGGACGCATTGATCACTTTGTCGTCGAAACCTTCGCGCCTGAGCCGTTGCTCAAGCAGCGACACCCACCCCAGCCGGGTATCCAGCCCGAAACCGGCGCTGATACTATCGCCAACGATCAGGACTGTACCCGCCGCTGCGTTTTGGGCCATGCACATCAAGGCCAGGCCAGCACTCAAAAACCAGACACGCATCGGACTCTCCATGGGCGCAAGCATTCTCATCGCGAAGGACCTTAGCAAAGTGGTTCCCAGCGCGGAAGGTGAACTGACCATCCTGCACCAACTCAGCCTGGAACTGAACAAGGGCGATAGCCTGGCCATCGTCGGCGCTTCCGGCTCCGGCAAGTCCACCCTGCTGGGCCTGCTCGCCGGCCTCGACCTGCCGAGCAGCGGCGAAGTCACTCTCGCCGGGCAAGGCCTGAGCAACCTCGATGAAGACCAGCGTGCGCGCATCCGCGCCGAGCACGTGGGTTTTGTCTTTCAATCGTTTCAGCTGCTCGACAGTCTCAATGCCCTGGAAAACGTCATGCTGCCGCTGGAGCTCGATGGCCGCAAAGACGCCCGCGAACGCGCCACCCAATTGCTGCAGCGGGTGGGACTGGGCCAACGCCTGACTCACTCGCCGCGCCAGCTCTCCGGCGGCGAGCAACAACGCGTGGCGATTGCCCGCGCGTTTGCCGCCGAGCCCGATGTACTGTTCGCCGACGAACCGACCGGCAACCTCGACAGCCACACCGGCGAGCGCATCAGCGACTTGCTGTTCGAGCTCAACCAGGAACGCGGCACGACCCTGGTACTGGTGACTCACGATGAACGCCTGGCCCATCGCTGCCGGCGCCTGATCCGTCTTGAAGCCGGCCTGCTGGTCGCCCCTCTGGAGCCTTGATGGCACGTCTGCCGCTGTTGCGCCTGTTCAGTCTCGCCATCCGCCAATTGCTGCGCGATGCCCGCGCCGGTGAATTGCGCGTGTTGTTTTTCGCCTTGCTGGTGGCCGTGGCCGCCAGCACCGCCATCGGTTACTTTGGCGCGCGCCTGAACGGCGCCATGATGTTGCGCGCTACCGAATTCCTCGGTGCCGACCTGCTGCTCGAAGGCAGTTCGCCTGCGCGCCCCGAACAGATAAGAAGCGGCACCGAACTGGGCCTGGAACACGCTCAAGTGGTGGAGTTCTCCAGCGTCATCGCCACCGACAACAGCATCCAGCTGTCCAGCATCAAGGCGACCGATGACACCTACCCGCTACGCGGCGAATTGAAAAGCGCGCCCGCACCCTTCGCCACGGAAACAGTCGGGGGCGGACCGCAACCCGGTGAAGCCTGGGTCGAGGCACGCCTGCTGACCGCCCTGGACCTGAAGATCGACGACAGCATCGATGTCGGCATGAAAACCCTGAAACTGGCGCGGGTGCTGACTTACGAGCCCGATCGCGCCGGCAATTTCTACAGCCTGACACCCCGAGTGCTGATCAACCTCGACGATCTTGCGGCCACCGGCGTGGTGCAGCCCGGCAGCCGGGTCAGCTATCGCGAATTATGGCGAGGCAACGCTCAGGCACTTGAGACGTATCGGCAACTGATCAAACCGGGGCTCGCCGCCAACCAGCGCTTGCAGGACGCACGCGACGGCAATCGGCAGATCGGCGGCGCCCTGGGCAAGGCCGAACGCTACCTGAACATGGCCAGCCTGGTGGCGGTGTTGCTGTCCGGCGTGGCGGTGGCGCTGTCGGCAACCCGCTTCGCCACCCGCCGGTTCGATGCCAGTGCCTTGCTGCGCTGCCTCGGGCTATCGCGCCGGGAAACCATGGTGTTGTTCAGCCTGCAACTGACCGTACTCGGGCTGCTGGCCAGCATCAGCGGCGCCCTGCTCGGCTGGCTAGCCCAACTGGGGTTGTTTGCCCTGCTGCATGACTTGTTGCCGACCGACGTGCCTCCGGGCGGGCTGTTTCCGGCTGTTGCCGGGATCGGCACCGGACTGGTGGCGCTGGCCGGATTCGCCTTGCCACCTCTGGCGGCTCTGGGCCGGGTTCCGCCATTGCGCGTACTGCGCCGGGACATGCTGCCGATCCCTTCCAGCACCTGGATGGTCTACGGCGCCGCGCTGGGCGCCCTCGCCCTGATCATGTGGCGCCTGAGCCTGGACCTGGTGCTGACCTTTGCCCTGCTCGGCGGCGGCGTGATTGCAGCGCTGGTGCTGGGCGGCTTGTTGTTGCTGCTGTTGAAGAGTCTGCGGCGCATGCTTGCGCGTGCGTCCTTGCCCTGGCGCCTGGGACTCGGCCAACTGCTGCGCCATCCGCTCGCTGCGGCGGGCCAGTCCCTGGCGTTCGGCCTGATTCTGCTGTCGATGGCGCTGATTGCGCTGCTGCGCGGCGAGTTACTGGACACCTGGCAGAACCAGCTGCCGAAAAACGCACCGAACTACTTCGCCCTGAACATCCTGCCGGCGGACAAACAGGCCTTCACCGATCACCTGATTGCCGTGTCGGCGCAATCGGCACCGCTTTACCCAGTGGTGCCGGGGCGCTTGATCAACATCAACGGCGAGCCGGTGCAGCAAATCGTCACCAAGGAGTCGGCAGGTGATCGGGCAATCCAGCGCGACCTGAGCTTGACCTGGGCCGCGGACCTGCCGGCGGGCAACAAACTCACGGCCGGCAATTGGTGGAGCGAACAGACGCCGGACGATGTTCCCGGCGTGTCGGTAGAAGGCAAGGTCGCCGAAAGCCTGAAAATCAAGCTCGGCGACCATCTGGTTTTCAGCGTTGGCGGGGTCAATCGCGAGGCGAAGGTCACCAGCCTGCGGGAGATCAACTGGGACAACTTCCAGCCGAACTTCTTCATGATCTTCCAGCCCGGCACCCTCAAGGATCTGCCGGCGACCTACCTGACCAGTTTCTATCTGGCACCGGGTCACGATCAGCAGATTGTCGATCTGTCCCGCGCCTTCCCGGCGGTGACCATCCTGCAGGTCGAAGCCTTGCTGGAGCAACTGCGCAGCATCCTCGCCCAGGTGACCCTGGCGGTGGAGTACGTGTTGTTGTTCGTGTTGGCGGCGGGAATGGCGGTGCTGTTCTCCGGCCTGCAAGCGACGCTGGATGAACGCATTCGCCAGGGTGCGTTGCTGCGTGCGCTGGGGGCGGAGCGACAATTGCTGGTCAAGGCTCGACGTATCGAGTTCGGTTTGCTGGGTGCAGTCAGTGGCTTGCTGGCGGCGCTGGGTTCGGAAGTGGTGAGTTGGGTGCTCTACCGCTATGCCTTTGACCTGCCGTGGCATCCGCACCCGTGGCTGTTGGTGCTGCCACTGGTGGGCGCCGTGCTCATTGGTGGTGCCGGAGTGTTCGGCACCCGTCGGGCATTGAACGCCAGCCCGCTGACAGTCCTGCGCGAGGGTTGATAGACTCCTGCCATCCTCACCACAAGAAGCTGTCATGAGCCGTTACCGCCCTCCCCGCACCGCAGGCACCGCGCTGATCACCCCCGAGGGTGAAGCGCGGATGCGCGCCGAGTTCCATGAACTGTGGCATGTACGTCGGCCCCAGGTTACCCAGGCCGTCAGCGAAGCCGCGGCCCAGGGTGATCGCTCGGAGAACGCCGAATACACCTATGGCAAAAAGATGCTGCGAGAGATCGACAGCCGCGTGCGTTTTCTCACCAAACGCCTGGAAGCGCTCAAGGTTGTCAGCGAAAAACCCAGCGATCCGAACAAGGTCTATTTCGGCGCTTGGGTCACGATCGAAGACGAGGACGGCAAAGAGTCGCGCTACCGCATTGTCGGGCCGGATGAACTGGACCTCAAACAGGGCCTGATCAGCATTGACTCGCCCTTGGCCCGCGCCCTGATCGGCAAGGCACTGGACGCCGAAGTCCGGGTCCAGACACCGACCGGTGAGCAGTGCGTCTACATCGTGGCGATCGACTACCCGTGAGCTTTAACGCCGGGTAATCAGCCCTTGCCGGGCAACACGGGTCAGTTGCCGGATCACTTCAGGCGCATCTTCGAGGCAGGGGGACTGAATCACTGCCAGATCAAAACTGTCGTCGGCGAAACGAGCGAGGGACTCACCGTCTTCGACAAACTGGATCAGGAAGGCAGCAGGACCGCCGGTACGACGTGGCCAGCCATCGAGATAACGCAAGAGCGTCGGCTGATGTTGGCCGCCAAGCAGGATTTTTGGATTGCGCTGGGTCAAATGTGCCGTGATCGGCGCGGGACGTACAACGGCGTTTAGTGCATTCATTGTGTCGTGTCTCTGCCTCAAAAGTCTGCATGGCAGGTGAGAGGCAACACCGAACCAGCGCTTTAGCGGTATTTCGAAGCCTGTTCCGGCTTCTATCGGCAACTGGATGAGTCACCTGGCGCCCCGCAAGTAGCTGTTTAAATCGGCGCATGAGCAACATCCTAGAGAAGCTGACTGGACAGTGTCAAGAATGACGCTCAACAAAAAAGGCCCGCACAATGCGGGCCTTTTTTGTTGAACCAGAGCGGTCAATCGGCGATGGCACGGTCCGCCGAGAGTTTGCCCGCACCTTCGATCAATACCGCGATACTGCCACCGAGCAACGCCAGGGCGAATTCATAACCGTTGTTGGCCATGAACAGACCGTTGCTGATGTGCACCGAGAAAATCGCAACCAGTGACAGGAAGATCAGGCCCAGCGCGGCCGGGCGAACCAGCAAGCCGATGATCAGGGCCAGGCCGGCGAAGAATTCGGTGCCGCCCGCCAGTGCCGCCATCAGGTAACCCGGCGTCAGTCCGATGCTTTCCATGTACTGCGCGGTTCCAGCCAAACCATAGCCACCGAATGCCCCGAAGAGTTTCTGCGAGCCGTGAGCGGCGAAAACAATGCCGACCACGATGCGCAGAACGGTCAGGCCGTAGCCGGCGCGGGTAGACACTACCTTGTTGATCAGAGTGCTCATGCTGTTTCATTCCTTGTAAGTGTGTGTGTTGGTTGGCCGCTATATTAATCAGTAATTCACATATTAAAAGCGCAAAAAACCCGTAATAACAATCAGATTAGTTGATCATTTGCGTGAGGCAATCTTTTGCCCCTGGGGCTCCAACGACTCCCGCTCCCGGTCGAATGCCAAGTAATACTTGTTCACGCTATTAACATAGCTGACGGGCCCCATACCCACTTGCTCCATGGCCACGCGTTCGACCTGGAAGAACCACTGGTTGGGATTCAAGCCTCGCCGCCGGGCTTCGGCGCGCATGCCTTGCACCCGCTCCGGCCCGATGTTGTAGGCCGCCAGCACGAAGGCCATGCGTTCGCGCTCGTTGAGTTTGGGGCTGGCAAAGAATTTGCGCCGGATCATCGCCAGGTACTTGGCCCCGGCCTGCACATTGCCGTCAAGGTCCTGAATATTGTTGACTCCCACTCGCTGCGCCGCAGAAGGCGTGATCTGCATCAGACCGGTGGGGCCACCGCCACTGCGGGCGGCGGGTTGCAGGGCTGACTCCTTGAAGGCCAGCGCCGCCAGGTTCAGCCAGTCCATGCCCTGGGCATCGGCGTGTTTCTGCAGCACCGGGCGAAGTTTTTCCAGGCGCTGCCGGTCCGCCTTGGCCAGTGGATAGTGCACTTGATAGAGACGACGATAGATCCGCAGGAACGCGGCGTCCTGATCCGATGGTTTTTTGTAGACGGTGAGGAAGCGATCAATGCTGGCCCGCAGCATCGACGCATCACGGCGCACGAACCAGAACTCTTCTCCCGGCTCGCTGATGAGTACCTGCTTGTCGAAACGCAGCTTGGGCAGGATCTTGCCCCAGCGCTCGGCGATCGGCTGCTCGACGATGGTCAGATGGAAGATCCCCCCCTGCACCATTTCCAGCACGTCCTCGACGGCAAGGGTCGGATCGACCCATTCGATGGTGACCGGTGGCAGTTTGTGCAAGGCGAGCTTTTGATTGATCTGGCTGACGGCATCCCCGGCGGCGCTGCCGGCGGGTAATGCCAGGGTCTTGCCGGAAAGCTGTTCAAGCCTGGTGTAGCGGCGTTCGCCCTTGATGCCCACCAGGACCAACGGGATGTTGCTGGCAATCGGCTCACTGGTGCTGACGGCGAAGCCCGGTTGCAGATCGAGCAACTCGCCTGGCGCCACTAGATCTCCCTCGCCGCGCTGCAATGCGCCGAGCAGTTGATCCTTGGCCTTGGGAATGATCTTGAGGGTGATTTCCTGGCCGTCACGGGCGTGGCCGTTGAGGTAGTGCTCGAACGCTCTCAGGCGATGGTATTCGACCCCGATCGCCTGCCCCTGGACTTCGCCGGAACTGTTGCGGCTCTGGTTGACCAACACCCGCAGCACACGACTGCTGCGAATTTCCACAAGGTCGCGCACCTTGCTGGCCGGTACGGCTTGCAGCGGCCCGGGCAGACGCGCGACCGCCGACATCGGCAGTAGCAGCGAACAACACAGCAGTAGCAAAACCGAGGGACGAATCATCCACTCTCCGGAAAGAATATGAGGCCCGCTTCAATGACGAAAACCATCAAGCGCGGCGACAAAAACAGAGCGCCCAAGGCGCTGGCAAAGTGCGAAAGACTGGCACAATGATGGCAAAACTACCAACCCGGCCTGGTCCGCGGCTCAAGAGACAGCGTTAACCCGTTGTAGTTCTTGGTTTTTCTTATAAATCCACGGCTCTGATATGCTTTCCGGCCTTTGGGCCGAGGTAGCACCATGCAACTCATCGATATCGGCGTCAACCTGACCAACGCCAGTTTTGCCGACAAACACCAGGCCGTACTCGACCGTGCCTACGCGGCCGGCGTGTGCCAACTGGTGCTGACCGGCACCAGTGTCGAGGGCAGTGAACAGGCTCTTGAGCTGTGCCAACAACTGGACGAAAGCGCTCAGCGCCTGTTCGCCACCGCCGGTATTCACCCTCACTGCGCCAGCGACTGGAACGCCGACAGCGCCCAACGTTTGCGCAGCTTGCTCATGGAACCGAATGTGGTGGCCGTGGGTGAATGCGGGCTGGATTTCAACCGTGATTTCTCGCCGCGCCCGCAGCAGGAAAAGGTCTTCGAAGAACACCTGGCCATGGCCGTTGAATTGCAGTTGCCCGTTTTTGTCCACGAACGCGATGCCAGCCAGCGTTTGCTGGAAATCCTGCGCGACTTCCGCGACCGACTGCCGGCCGCCGTGGTGCACTGCTTCACCGGTGAACAGAAGGCACTGTTCAGCTATCTCGACCTGGACTTGCACATCGGCATTACCGGCTGGATCTGCGACGAGCGCCGGGGCACGCATTTGCATCCGCTGGTCAAGGAGATCAAGCGCGGGCGCCTGATGCTCGAAAGCGATGCGCCGTACCTGCTGCCGCGCAGCCTGCGCCCCAAGCCGAAAAACGGGCGAAACGAGCCGGCGTACCTGACCGAAGTACTGCGCGAAGTGGCGCTGCATCGCGGGGAAAGCCAGGAAGATCTGGCGGCGCACACCACCGCGTGCGCACGGGAGTTCTACGGCTTGCCATCAATCCCCCAGTAACCACAGGTTTGAAGTTGATCTGCATCAAGAATCAGCCACCTGAGTAGCGGCACAATAATGGCACCTTGCCAAAACTGTTTCCGCTATCAGAGAAGACCTCCATGGGTGCCTGGCTTAGCAATATCTCGCTGAAATACAAATTCTGGGCGGTCAACGCCGTCGCTTTCGTCACCACCCTGTTGCTGGTGCTGTACGCGGTGCAACTCGAACAGCAGGCCCGCAGTCACGCCGCCCAGGCCTCGGCCCAGGCCCAGGCGCGATTGCTCGAAACCTGGCCCGCCGGGCAACCGCTGCCCCACGCCGACAACCTGCTGACGTTCAATCGCGGACAGGCGCCGTCGCTGAATGAACAACCCATTCCCGAACTCATCAATGCAAACGGCTGGGTCGAGATCAACGTGATGCCGCTGTTCGGTGACAATCCGTTGATGGGTGCAGAAGTGTTTACCCGTGCCGACGGCCAGCGGGTCGCTGTGATTGCCCATGGTCCAAGCCTGAGCCAAGTGTTCAGCGAACGCTTCCCCAACTACGCGTTGGCGGTGTTCATCCTGATGCTGGCAATGCTCGGCGCATCGCAGTTATTGATCCGCTTCCTGCTCAGCCAGCTCAATACCTTGAAAGACGTCATGTTGCACGTGGAGAAAACCGGCGACCTGTCGGCCCGCGTACCACTGGCTTGCAGCGACGAAGTCGGGCAAATGGCCAACGCCTTCAACGCCATGCAGGCCGGTTATCAACGGGTGGTCAACACCGTCGCCAGCACCGCCCGGCAGCTGGACATCGGCGCCGCGCGGCTGGCGGCCAGCATGAATGAAGTGCGCCACGGCATGCTGGGCCAGCAAAGCGAAACCGATCAGGCCGCCACGGCGATCAATGAGATGACCGCCACGGTCTATCACATCGCCCAACACGCGGGTGCCACCCGTGACCTTTCGCAATCGGCCAATTCCCTGGCCGGCAGCGGGCAGGAGGTCGTGACACGGGTGCAGCGGTCGATTGCCGGACTGTCCACCGGCGTCCAGCAGACCGCCGAGATGATTCAACGTCTGGCCGAAGACAGCCAGAAGATCAATGGCGTGGTCAACGTGATTCACAGCATCGCCGAGCAGACCAACCTGCTGGCGCTGAACGCCGCGATCGAAGCGGCCCGGGCCGGCGAGATGGGTCGCGGCTTCGCGGTGGTCGCCGATGAAGTACGCAACCTCGCCAAACGCGTGCAGGCCTCCACGGATGAAATCACCCTCATGGTCTCGGCGTTGCAGGCCGGCACGCGGGACGCCGTGGATTTCATGCAAGAGAGCTCGTTCAAGGCCGACGACTGTGTACAACAGGCGCAAGAGGCCGGCGCGGCATTGGCCGAGATCACCGGCGCGGTGGCGCAGATGCGTGAAAGCAACACGCAGATCGCGGTGGCGGCCGAGCAGCAGAGCCAGGTGGCGGAAGAGATGAACCGGGCGGTGGTGAGCATCCGTGACGTGACCGAGAACACGGTGCAGCAGACGGTGACTTCGGCGACCACCAGCAATGAACTGGCGGCGTTGGCCGGGGAGTTGAGCAAGGCTATCGGTCAGCTCAAACTTTGAGGGCCTCTTCGCGAGCAAGCCCGCTCCCACAGGTGACCGCGTTCTTTCATTGGAATACGGTCAAAATGTGGGAGCGGGCTTGCTCGCGAAGGCGTCAGAACCGGCACCATCTATTCCAGTCATGACACCTATCAAGCCAATAGCCAGCCTTGATTCGCCGCCAGCATAGACCGGGCCTATTCTTAATCACATGTGTTCAACATGGATCGAGGATCGGCATCATGGGCAAACGTCACCCCAACCTTCCCGCCTGGCAATGGCGAGCGTACCCGAACAATCATCAGCACCCGACCAATCTGGTGCTGCACCTGATCGCGGTGCCGCTGTTCATCGTGGCATTTCTGCTGATTGTGTCCGGGGTGTTCAGCCTGAGCCTGGCAAACATCGCCATCGGCGTGATCGGTGTGATTGCGGCGCTGGCCTTGCAACGCCACGGCCACAGCCTGGAGATCCAAGCCTCCGAGCCCTTCAGTGATCGCAAGGATGCGGTATCGCGCCTGTTGGTCGAGCAGTTCCTGACGTTTCCGCGGTTCTTCCTCAGCGGCGGCTGGTGGCGCGCCTGGCGTGAGCGCCACCGCCGTCACTGATCAGGCGAACACCGTCACCGTCTGCCGGCTCATGGCGATCAACCGGCCATCCGCGCTCCACATTTTTGCGGCGGCATGCCCGTAGCCGTCGGCGGCGTATTCGGTTTCGACGAGGTATTTGCACCAGTCCAGGGTGTTCAGTTCCAGCAGCGGCTGCACGAATTCGATGGTCCAGGTCAGCGTGCTGCCCATTGCCGGTTTCTTCAAAAACGGCATCAGGGCCGGCGGCCAGGCGTCCACCAGCGCCAGGATATGCGCCTCGCCGATAGCCTCTTCCTTTACGTCGCCGCGCAAGCGTACCCAGCCACCCATATACCGGGATGTGCTACCGCTGAACGGCAACCCGCCGACACTCCAGCGCATCGCCAGATGCCGCATGAACTCCGGGATGACGCCTTCGACGAAAGGCAATTCCTGGCATTCGTCCCAGTGCTTCATTTCCGGTGCCGGCTCAGCGGCCACCGCCACTTCCGAAGGTCGCGAGGCGCCGAAGCTGCCCTGGATCAACGTCACCACCTGACCCTTCTGCACCACCCGGCCCAGCACCTGGCTGACGGCCTTGCCTTCGCGCAGTACGTCAACTTCAAAACTGACCGGTACTTCGGGCTCAACCGGGCCGACGAAGGTGATTGCCAACGAACGCACCGGACGATCCGCCGGAACCCGGGCACGCATGGCTTCGTACTGCAAAGCGACCACCAGGCCACCGAAACTGGCCCGCCCTTGGGCCCAGGAGGCCGGGATAGACAGCTCCAGCGGCTGGCTGCGGACAGCGTCGAGCAGTTCGGAAAAACGCATGAAAACCTCTGGGATCGGAAAAAGATGAAGGGATCTTAACCAGCCAGCGAAGGCTATACAGCACCCATTCCGGCCAAAAGTACTGACAGAAGAGCCGCACAGATCTCGTGCCGAACACATAACCCTGTGGGAGCAGGGGTGATATCAGGATTTGAAGCAATCGCGACTGAGTTTTTCCAGCACCCGGTCCGCACGCTGTTCAGCCTCGGCTATGGTGGCTGTCCAGACCGCAACACAGGGCTGCAAATCCGCTTCCCTTTCAGCCATGGCCAGCCATTGCACGCAATCGTGCCAGTCGCCCAGCGCGCCCTGGGCCGATTTCAACCGAGGCATGGCCGCTTTCGGCAAACGATCCAGTTCGGGGTAAGCGTCGATGCCATAGCGCACACGCTTGATCAGCAGCCGCAGCCGATGACGGTCGTGGGCCGGGTCGTGCAGTGCCTCGTCGAGTTTTTTCCACTGTTTGCCCAGACGCTTTTCGATGCGCTTGCGCAAGCCCTTGAGCAATCCCTGGCGCTGAGCGGCACGCAGAAAACGCGGAAACGCATCGAGGACGATCAGCATTTGCGCGAGCTCGGGACTGGTCGCCACAGCCGGATAGGCCTCGGCCATTTGCGCCACGCGCCACTGTGCGGCTTGGGGTTGATGGTGCTGGAGCAGGTACGCCGCCAGCACTTCGCGATCACGTAATGGCGTGGTCAGATCGCCCACCCGAGAAGCTGCCGCTTCCAGTTGTTCGACGCCTGGCAGCCCGCGCAAGGGTCGCAGCAGGCTGCGCAACCGACGCATGGTTGTGCGCAGATCGTGTAACGCTTCAGGGTCAGTACGCTCTTTCAGGCGGGCCTGACAGGCCAGCAGACGAACTTCCAGGCCCAGAACCTGAGCCACCAACCGATCGATCATGGGGGGTTACTCCGTAAACAGCGCCAGGTTACAAGCTCCAGGCTGCAAGCTCGATGGGTCTTGCAGTTTGCAGCTTAGAGCTTGTAACCGCTTTTCGCTTTTAACGCCCCGCGCGCGATTCACGAATATAGAAACGAGCCTTCTCGGCTTTCTTGGTACAGCCTTCGAACCCCTCGAATTGCTGCTGGGTCTTGGCCGCGGTCAACAGCGACAGGGCCTTGGAGTAGCTGACGGTCCCGGCGAAACCTTCGGCTTTGGCCAGATCCAGTTCATGCCATGCCGCATCCAGGTTACTACCGCAACTGTCGCGATAAGCGGTTTTGCCGGCACAACCGGCGAGCGCCAGGGCAATCAATGGCACGCAGATCCAGGCTTTCATCACTCACTCCTCAAAAATAGGTCAACAGTCGTGCAGGTAAGACGTTGTGGCACCTGAAAAGTGCCGTTGGTCCGCTGTGCAAACTATAGCGCTGACGAGAATAACCATGTGCCGCCATGGAGTGTCGAAAATACGACGCTCTTGCTGCATCGAACGACCATGGCGATTGAAGCATGGCCCTCGATGGGTGCATTGTTGAACCATTGAAACGAGGGCGATTCATGAAAAAGCGTGTCGCACTGGTATTGGGCTCGGGCGGAGCCCGGGGTTATGCACATATCGGGGTCATTGAAGAGATCGAACGGCGCGGCTATGACATTGCCTGTATCGCCGGTTGCTCCATGGGCGCGGTGGTGGGCGGGATCTACGCCGCCGGCAAACTCAATGATTACCGCGACTGGATCGAGAGCCTGGACTATCTCGACGTGTTGCGCCTGGTGGACGTCAGTTTTCGTCTGGGGGCGATTCGTGGTGAGAAAGTCTTCGGGCAGATCCGTAAGATCGTCGGTGAGGTCAACATCGAAGATTTGCGTATCCCCTACACCGCGGTTGCCACCGACCTGACCAACCAGCAGGAAATCTGGTTCCAGGAAGGTTGCCTGCATCAGGCCATGCGCGCCTCGGCAGCGATTCCCAGCCTGTTTACCCCGGTGATGCAGGGCAACCGCATGCTGGTCGATGGCGGCATTCTCAACCCACTGCCAATCGTGCCGGTGGTGTCGAGCCATTGCGACTTGATCATCGCGGTCAACCTCAACTCCACCAACCAGCGCCACTATCAATTGCCGGTCATCCAGCGTCCCGCCGCGTTCAAGACCCGCTTCGACAGCCTGATCAACTCCGTCGGCTCGAAGTTGCCGTTCCGCCGCAAACAGGCCGAGCAATTGTTGATTCTGGAACAGGAAGCCTTGAAGGCCGAAGGTGCGGAGCTCAACCCGTGGATCGAATCCGCCGAGCCCGAGGCGCAGCAACCCGCGGCCGCTCCGCAAGCCAGTGGCGCACCCCGCTCCGCCACCGGTTCGTTCATCATCGACAACGTCGGGCCAGCGTCCTTGCTGGATTTGATCAACCAGAGTTTCGAGGTGATGCAGACGTCGCTGGCGCAGTACAAGATTGCCGGGTATCCGCCGGACATCCTGATCAACGTGCCCAAACGCGTGTGTCGGTTTTTCGAGTTCTACAAGGCGCCGGAACTGATCGCGCTGGGACGGGAGATTGCGCGGGATACGCTGGACCGGTATGAAAATGAGCAGAACTGAACGCCTGAAAACCCTCGATTGAATGTAAGGGCCTCATCGCGAGCAAGCTCGCTCCCACAGTGGATCTTTGGCGTACACAAAGTTTGTGTCTGACCAGGATCCCATGTGGGAGCGAGCTTGCTCGCGATGGGGCCGGATCATTCAGCACAAAACTAAAGGCTACCCTCACTCAACAACCGATACCCCACCCCAGCCTCAGTGACGATGAACCTGGGTTGGGTCGGGTCATCCGCCAGTTTCTGGCGCAAGTGCCCGACCACGATACGCAGGTAGTGAGTGTCTTCGGTGTGGGTCGGTCCCCAGATGTCCTTGAGCAATTGCTGCTGGGTGATCACCCGCCCGGGATGCCGCGCCAGTTGCGCCAGCACCGCGTATTCCTTGCGGGTCAGCGCGACTTCGACATCGTCGAGCAGCACCCGGCGATACGCCAGGTCGACCGTCAACGGACCGAAGCTCAGCGCCGCCTGTTGCACCTCGCCTGCGGGTGCCTGGCGCAATAGCGCACGAATCCGCGCCAGGAATTCCTGAATGCCGAACGGCTTGGTCACGTAGTCATTGGCGCCGCCATCCAGGGCCTCGACTTTCTGCCCTTCCCCGGCGCGCACGGAAAGCACCAGCACCGGCACCGTCGACCACTCGCGAAAATCGCGCAATACCTGTTGGCCGTCCATGTCCGGCAAGCCGAGGTCGAGCACCAGCAAGTCCGGCTTGTTCAACGCCGCTTGCGCCAATCCTTCACTGCCGGTTCCCGCCTCCAGCACTTTGTAGCCTTGGGAAGCGAGGCTGATGCGCAGGAATTTGCGGATCTGCGGTTCGTCGTCAATGACCAAAATGGTCGAGGTCTGGCTCATGAATTCACATCAACACAAAGAAGTGGCAAGAGAGTAGCGCAAGTGCGATCAGGCTTCACTTTCGTATCCCGGTTGAGCCTGTAGCGGCAGGTGCAACGTGATGCAGGTGCCGCGCCCCTCGACGCCGTCGGCGACGCTGATGCGCCCGCCATGGGCACCGACCATGCCCAGACAAATCGCCAGCCCCAGCCCGGTACCCTGCCCGCCGCGATCACCCCGCGCCGCGGTGTAGAACATGTCGAAAATCTTCGCTCGTTCCTCTTCCGGTATCCCCGGACCCTCATCACTGACCGAGAAAAACAGCTCAGTGTCATCGGCCCCGGCGCGCAATTGCAAGCGCCCGTGGGGCGGTGAAAACCGCGCGGCGTTTTCCATCACGTTGATCAGTGCCTGTTCGATCAGCGCGGCATGCACATACAGCAGCGGTAACTCGGCCGGTACGTCGGTGCTGACCTGCAACGGCGCAAGGACTGCCCGCAGGCGATTGCGCGCACTGCCGACGATGTCTGCCGGCGACACCCAGTCCCGCGCCAGCTTCAAGGCACCGTGGCCGAGGCGGGTCATGTCGAGCAGGTTTTGAATGTAGCGGTCGAGGCGCTCGGCTTCATCGCGGGTGCCTTCAAGCAACTCACGTCGATCCTCAAGCGGGATCGCTTCACCCAGGGCCAGCAGGCTGTCGATACTGCCGCGCATGGACGTCAGCGGAGTGCGCAAATCGTGGGATACCGACGCCAGCAAGGCACTGCGCAGTTGCTCGGTTTCGCCGTGCAGCCGCGCCGCCTCCAGATCATCGGCCAGTTGCGCCCGGGCCAGTGCCTGGGCCAGCGGCTGGCTCAGTGCGGTCAACAAGCGGCGGCGCTGGCCGCTCAGGGTCTGGCCTTCCCTGGCGCACACGCCAAGCAAGGCCAGCGGACCGTCCTCCACCGACAAAGGCCACCACCACCAGCGGCCGAACGGCAAAGTACCGGTGCCCGCACCCGCCGGTTGATCGTGTTGCCAGGCCCAATCGGCAGCGGCGCGCTCGGCTTCGCTGAACTCCAGCGGGCCACCGGTTTCGACTTTCCAGCCGTTTTGCCCGTCACGATTGAGCAGGCACAGTTGCACATCGCTCCAACCATCCAGGTGCTGGGCGGCCGCGCTGACCACGGCCTGGCGGTCGGTGGCGGCGGTGAGTTTGCGTGACAGGTCGAGCAGTTCGGTGGTCTCTTCCTGGGTATCGCGCAATGCCTGCAATTGCCTGCGCTGGCGCGCCGCAAGGTTGCCGGTGAGGGCCGCCATCAACAGGAAGAACAGCAGGGTCAGCACGTCTTCTTCGCGCTGGATCCTGAAGGAAAAAGTCGGCGGAATGAACAGAAAGTCATAGGTCAGGAACGACAGCGCCGCACAGGCCAGCGCCGGCCCGAGACTGCTGCGCACCGCCACCAGCAATACCGCTGCAAGGAACACCAGTGAGATGTTCGGCAGTGGCAGCACGCTCACCACGGCCCAGGCCAGGGCGCTGGCCAGAACCGTCGCGACAACCGCCAATGCGTAGTCGAACCAGACCAGCGAATGCATCGACCGCTGATGGGGTTGAAGCTGTTGATGATCGCTGTCGAGAACATTGATCTCCAGTCCGCGTGCATTACGCAGCAACCGTGCCGCCAGCCCGCCCCCGAACAGACGTCGGCGCAACCGCGGCCGGGACTGGCCAACCAGCACCAGGCTGGCGCGGCGTTCGGCGGCATGCTGGATCAGGGTTTTCGCCACTTCACCGGCGCGCAGCAACACCACTTCGCCGCCCAGGCGCTCGGCCAGTTGCTGGGCGCTCTGCAGACGCAGGCGGGACTGCTCGTCACGCACGCGGCCGTTGTCCACGTGCACCAGGCTCCAGGGCAGGTGCCGCCGCTGGGCCACGCGACTGGCATGGCGCACCAGACGCTCGGCCTGGGCATCGCCGTCAACCCCTACCAGCAAACGCCCGCGCACGGCCGGCGCCGCTTGCCCCAACTGGCGATACCCTTGGGCCAGATCGTTATCGACCTGCGCCGCCGCGGTTTGCATCGCCAGTTCGCGCAGGGCCGTGAGGTTGGTCTGGGAAAAGAACGCGTCGATGGCCGCCCGCGCCTGCTCCGGCACATAGACCTTGCCATCGCGCAGGCGCTCCAGCAGCTCCCGTGGCGGCAAGTCGATCAGCAGCAGTTCGTAGGCTTCCTGCAACACCCAGTCCGGCAGGGTCTCGCGGACCTGCACGCCGGTGATGCCGCGCACCTGGTCGTTGAGGCTTTCCAGATGCTGGACGTTGACCGTGGTGTACACGTCAATGCCGGCGGCGAGCAGTTCCTGAATGTCCTGCCAGCGTTTTTCGTGACGACTGCCCGGTGCGTTGGTGTGCGCCAGTTCGTCGACCAGCACCAGTTTCGGTTTGGCGAGGAGCAGACCGTCGAGGTCCATTTCTTCGAGCAACACGCCACGGTACTCGGAACGTACCAAGGGCTGCTGTGACAAGCCGCCGAGCAGTGCTTCGGTTTCGGCCCGGCCGTGGGTTTCGACGACGCCGGCGATCACTTTCACCCCTTGGCGTAACTGGGTGTGGGCCGCTTGCAGCATTGCGTAGGTCTTGCCGACACCCGGCGCGGCACCGAGAAATACCTTGAGCCGGCCACGGCCATCGCGGGGCAGGTCTGCTAACAGCGCGTCGGCGCGGCCGGAGTTGCTCATTTTCATTGCCTTGTTTGACTTGATATTTGGGAGTGGCATTAAAAGATCGCAGCCTGCGGCAGCTCCTACGCCAGATGGCGTACATCCTGTAGGAGCTGGCGAAGCCTGCGATCTTTTGATCTACAGGTTTTCCAGCGCCCGATTCAACTCAAGCACATTGACCACCGGCGGGCCTATCAGTGGTTGCTCGATGTGGGCGTCCAACAGTTGCTGCAGTGTCGCGACCGGCAAGTTGCGCGCCGCCGCGACACGCGCCAGTTGATAGGCAATCGCCGCCGGTGGCAAGTGTGGATCGAGACCGCTGCCGGAGGTAGTGACCAGCGCCAGGGGCACCGGCCCCTGGCCTGGCACCAGCAGTTTGCTGGCATCGTCGATCACCCGCATTGCCAGCGCCGGGTTGCTCGGCGACAGGTTGCTGGCACTGCTCGACACGGTGGCATAGGCACCGGCCGAAGGGCGCGGGTGGAACCAGGCGTCGCCGACGAAATCCTGGGCGATCAGCGAGGAACCGCGGACCTTGCCCTCGGCATCCCGCACCAGGCTGCCGTTGGCCTGATCCGGGAACGCGACCTGGGCCACGCCGGTGACCACCAGTGGATAAGCGACGCCGGTGATCAGCGTCATCAGGACCAGCAGGCTCAGGGCCGGGCGTATCAATGTGGACATTTCAAAATCCTCTAATTCACAAGTCAGGTACACCGTGGCGCATCCATCGCGAGCAAGCTCGCTCCCACAGGGTATGAGGTGCTTTTGTGGGAGCGAGCTTGCTCGCGATGGCGGCTTATCTGGCACACCACGCAGTCAAACCAGATGCAACGCCGTCAACAGCATGTCGATCGCCTTGATGCCCACGAACGGCACCAGGATCCCGCCCAGGCCATAGATCAGCAGATTGCGTCGCAACAACGCCGCCGCACTCGCCGCGTGAACCCGCACACCGCGCAGCGCCAGCGGAATCAGCACCACAATGATCAGGGCGTTGAACACGATCGCCGAGAGAATCGCGCTCTGCGGACTACTCAGGTGCATCACGTTGAGCACGCCCAGTTGCGGGTAGATCGCGGCGAACAGCGCCGGCAGGATCGCGAAGTACTTGGCCACGTCGTTGGCGATGGAAAAGGTCGTCAGCGCACCGCGGGTGACCAGCAACTCCTTGCCGATCTGCACCACGTCCAGCAGCTTGGTCGGGTCGCTGTCGAGGTCGACCATGTTGGCCGCTTCACGGGCCGCTTGCGTGCCGTCGTTCATCGCCATGCCGACATCCGCCTGGGCCAGGGCCGGGGCGTCGTTGGCGCCGTCGCCGCACATGGCGACCAAACGACCGTCGTTTTGCTCGTGACGAATGCGCGCCAGTTTTTTCTCCGGCGTGGCTTCGGCCAGCACATCGTCCACACCTGCTTCAGCGGCGATGGCAGCAGCGGTCAACGGGTTGTCGCCGGTGACCATGACGGTGCGGATCCCCAGTTTGCGCAACTCGGCGAAACGCTCGCGGATACCGGGCTTGACCACGTCCTTGAGATGGATCGCACCGAGCAACTTGCCGTCGGCACACACCAGCAACGGGGTGCCGCCGCTTTGGGCGATCTTGTCGATTTCACGGGACAAGGCCGGTGCCAGGTCGGCGCGTTTCAGGCCGACGAACGCCAGCAACGAATCCACCGCGCCCTTGCGGTACACGCGCCCCTGGTAGTCGACACCGGACAAGCGGGTTTCGGCACTGAAGGGCACGGCTGTCAGCACGTCAGCGGACGGCTCCGGTTGCGGATGGGTGCCGCGCAGGTACTCGACGATCGACTTGCCTTCAGCCGTGTCGTCGGCCAGCGAAGCCAGCAATGCGCCTTCGGCCAGCTCCCTGGCTGTCACGCCAGGCGCGGCATACACCGCCGAGCAACGACGGTTACCGAAGGTGATGGTACCGGTCTTGTCCAGCAGCAGGACGTGCACGTCCCCCGCCGCTTCCACCGCACGACCTGACTTGGCGATCACGTTCAGGCGCACCAGACGATCCATCCCGGCGATACCGATGGCCGACAGCAAACCGCCGATGGTGGTCGGAATCAACGTGACCAACAGCGCCACCAGGAACACCAGCGGCAGGCTACCGTTGGCGAAGTGGGCGAACGGTTGCAGGGTGACGACCACCAGCAGAAAGATCAGGGTCAGGCCGATCAGCAGGATATCGAGCGCCACTTCGTTCGGGGTTTTCTGGCGTTTGGCGCCTTCGACCAAAGCGATCATGCGGTCCAGGGTCGACTCGCCGGGGTTGGCGGTGATTTTCACCAGCAGCCAGTCGGAAACCAGCCGTGTGTTGCCGGTGACGGCCGAACGGTCGCCACCGGACTCACGGATCACGGGGGCCGATTCACCGGTAATCGCCGCTTCGTTGACCGCTGCGATGCCTTCGATCACCTCGCCGTCACCGGGGATCATCTCCCCTGCTTCGACGCGCACCACATCGCCTTTGCGCAGGTTGGCGGCAGGCACCACCTGAAAGCTGCCGTTGCCGGTTTTACGCCGGGCGCTGAGGCCTTCGCTGCCAGCCTTGAGGCTATCGGCGCGGGCCTTGCCGCGACCTTCGGCCAGGGCTTCGGCGAAGTTGGCGAACAGCACGGTGAACCACAGCCACACCGCGATTTGCGCAGCGACGAAAGTCGGCACCGCCGTGTCGGGAATGAAGCACAGCACGGTGGTCAGGATCGCCGTCAGTTCGACCACCAGCATCACTGGCGCACGCTGCAATTGCCGTGGGTCGAGCTTGACGAAGGCTTGCACCAGCGCCGGGCGCCATAGGGCCGAGAATGCAGTTTTCGGTTGTTCCAGCGCCTTGGCGGCGACGGTTTTGGTTACGGGTATATTCATCAAATAGTCCTCAGAAGCCCATGCTCAAATGTTCGGCGATTGGACCCAGAGCCAGAGTCGGCAGGAAGGTCAGGCCGCCCACCAGCAAAATGGTCACGGTCAACAGGGTCACGAACAGCGGGCCGTGGGTCGGGAAGCTGTTCTGGCCGATCGGTGCGGTTTTCTTCATCGCCAGGCTGCCGGCCAATGCCAGAACCGGGAGGATGTAGCCGAAGCGACCGATCAACATGCCCAGGCCCAGCATCAGGTTGTGGAACGCGGTATTGGCGCCGAAGCCAGCGAATGCCGAACCGTTGTTGGCACTGGCCGAGGTGTAGGCGTAGAGCAACTGGCTGAAACCGTGTGGACCGGGGTTGCTCACCGCGGCCATCGGACCGGGCAGGCTGGCAGCGATCGCGCCGAGCACCAGCACGCCAACCGGCATGACCATCAAGGTCAGCACCAGCAATTGCACTTCTTTGGCTTGCAGTTTCTTGCCGAGGTATTCCGGGGTACGGCCGATCATCAACCCGGCGAGGAACACCGCGATCAGCACGTTGAGCAACATGCCGTAGAGCCCGGCACCAACGCCGCCGAAGATCACTTCGCCCACCATCATGTTGACCATGGCCACCATGCCGCTCAGCGGGTTGAGGCTGTCGTGCATGCCGTTCACCGAACCGTTGGACGCGGCCGTGGTGGTCACCGACCACAGCACCGTGGCAGTGGTGCCCAGGCGCGCTTCCTTGCCTTCCAGCGACGCAGTCTGTTCGACGGCGACATTGTTCAGGGCCGGGTTCGGCTGGTATTCAGCCCACAGCGAGGTGGCGCCGCCGATCAGGAACAGCGCCAGCATGCAGGCGATGATCGCGCGGCTCTGGCGCAGGTCCTTCACGTAATGGCCGAAGGTGAACACCAGCGCGACGGGGATCAGAATGATCGAGGCCATTTCGAACAGGTTGCTCCACGCCGTAGGGTTCTCGAACGGATGCGCCGAGTTCACGCCGAAGAAACCGCCACCGTTGGTGCCCAACTGCTTGATCGCAATCTGACTAGCAGCCGGTCCCAGCGGGATCACCTGGTCAACACCCTGCATCGTCACCGCATTCACGTACTGCGCGAAGGTTTGCGGCACGCCCTGCCAGACCAGATACAGCGCCAGCAGCAGGCACAGCGGCAGCAAGCCGTAGAGGGTGGCGCGGGTCATGTCGACCCAGAAATTGCCCAGAGTCCGGGTGGATTTACGACCGATGCCTCGACACAGCGCGACCAGTACCGCCAGGCCGGTGGCGGCGCTGACGAAGTTCTGCACGGTGAGGCCAGCCATCTGGCTCAAGTAGCTCAGGGACGCTTCGCCGCTGTAGGCCTGCCAGTTGGTGTTGGTCATGAAGCTGACGGCGGTGTTGAACGCCAGCGTCCACTCCTGACCCGACAGGTTCTGCGGTTTGAGCGGCAGGTGGTCCTGGAACAACAGGATCGTGAACAGCAGCAGGAAACCCGCGAGGTTGAAGGCGAGCAAGGCCAGGGCGTATTTCTGCCAGCTCTGTTCGGCTTGCGGATCGACGCCGGCCAGACGATAACAACCGCGCTCGACCGGACCGAGAATCGGCGTCAGCCAGGTGCGTTGCCCTTCCATCACCTTGTAGTAGAAGTGCCCGAGAAACGGCGCCGGGACCAAAACCAGGGCAAAAAAACCGAGGATCAGCCAATAGTCATAACTGTGCATAGCCGCTCCTAGTTCCGGTCCGCGCGCAGCAGCGCAACCAACAGATAAATGAACAGCCCCACTGCCAGCAGCAGCGACACCCCGTCCAGAACGCTCATGGAAGTTCTCCGTGTTACGGCGTATTGCCGCGTGTGGAGTCATTGTCGGAAAGGAGGCTGTAAAGGAACGAGACCGAGGGTGCGGGAGAGGCATAAAAAAAGCGTAAAGAGTGGGTTTACGCCGGGGTTACAGGGTGCGGGGGAGGAGCTCCGGTGCGGAAAAACCGGGAGTGTCGCAGGTAGAACTCTAAATTGTGCGCGCGAGTAGTGAGTGACTGCTGCAAGTCGTGGATAATCCCGCCCGATTGGCGCGACGCAACCGAATGGGGTCAAGAACTCTTGCACCTCCCCGCTCGCGCCTGCAAGCTACCGCTATCCGCATTACTGAAGAAGGCTGGCCCAACGTGCGTATCCTTATTACCGGCGGAGCCGGTTTCATAGGCTCGGCCCTTGTCCGCGAGCTGATTCAACACACTGAGCATGAAGTGCTCAACCTGGACAAACTGACTTATGCCGGTAATCTCGAATCGCTGACCAGCATTGCCAATGACACTCGCTACGAGTTTGTTCAGGCCGATATTGTTGATCAGGCGACCGTCAGTGCAGTGCTGGCGCGTTTCCAGCCTCACGCGATCATGCACCTGGCAGCGGAATCCCACGTCGATCGCTCCATCGACGGCCCATCGGAATTCATCCAGACCAACATCGTTGGCACCTACAGCCTGCTCGAAGCCACCCGCGCCTATTGGCAGGCTCTTCCAGAGCCAGAGAAAAGCGCCTTCCGCTTTCATCACATTTCCACCGACGAGGTTTACGGCGACCTGCACGGTGTCGACGATCTGTTTACGGAAACGACGCCCTACGCGCCGAGCTCGCCCTACTCCGCCAGCAAGGCAGCGTCCGACCACCTGGTCCGCGCCTGGCAGCGAACCTATGGCCTGCCGGTGCTGCTGACCAATTGCTCGAACAACTACGGGCCGTTCCACTTCCCCGAGAAACTGATCCCGCTGGTCATCCTCAATGCCTTGGCCGGCAAGCCGCTGCCGGTGTATGGCAATGGCCTGCAAGTGCGCGACTGGCTGTTCGTCGAAGACCACGCCCGGGCACTGCTCAAAGTGGTGACCACCGGCAGCGTCGGCGAGACCTACAACATCGGCGGGCACAACGAACAAAAGAACATCGACGTGGTGCGTGGCATCTGCGCCCTGCTTGAAGAACTGGCACCGCAAAAGCCTGAGGGCGTTGCGCATTACGCCGACCTGATCACGTTCGTCCAGGATCGCCCTGGTCATGACCTGCGCTATGCAATCGACGCCAGCAAGATTGAACGCGAACTGGGCTGGGTACCCGAAGAGACCTTCGAAACCGGCCTGCGCAAAACCGTTCAATGGTATCTGGACAACATGCAATGGTGCCGCCGTGTTCAAGACGGCAGTTATCAGGGTGAACGCCTTGGCGCCATCAATCCCAAGGAGCTGCTCGCATGATGAAAGGCATCGTTTTGGCGGGTGGCTCGGGCACACGCCTGCACCCGATTACGCTTGGAGTGTCGAAACAGCTGCTGCCGGTCTACGACAAGCCAATGATCTACTATCCGATCTCGGTGCTGATGCTGGCCGGCATCAAGGATATTCTGCTGATCTCCACCCCGCAGGATCTACCCCAGTATCGCAATCTGCTGGGTGACGGCAGTCAGTTCGGGGTGAATTTCAGCTTTGCCGAGCAACCCTCACCGGACGGTCTGGCCCAGGCTTTTCTGATTGGCGAAGAGTTCATTGGCGATGACCCTGTGTGCCTGATCCTCGGCGATAACATCTTCCATGGTCAGCACTTTGGCGAACAATTGCAGAACGCGGCAAAACGCACTTGCGGTGCCACCGTGTTCGGTTATTGGGTCAAAGACCCCGAGCGCTTCGGCGTGATCGATTTCGACAAAGATGGCCGTGCGCTTTCGATCGAAGAGAAACCGAAAAAGCCGAAATCCAGCTATGCCGTTACCGGCCTGTATTTCTACGATAACGATGTGATCGAGATTGCCAAGGCGGTGAAGCCTTCGCCTCGCGGCGAGCTGGAAATCACCGACGTCAACAATGCCTATCTGCAACGTGGCGATCTGCAGGTCGAGCGTTTTGGTCGAGGATTCGCCTGGCTCGACACCGGCACCCACGATAGCTTGCTCGAAGCCTCTCAGTACGTGCAAACCATCGAACACCGCCAAGGCCTCAAAGTCGCCTGTCTCGAAGAGATAGCCTATGAACATGGCTGGATCGACCGCGAACAGTTGCTGGAGCGTGCCCGGTACTTTGGCAAAACCGGGTATGGCCAGTACCTGGCCAAACTGGCGGGGGAAGAGCAATGACCCTGTGCGAGCCCGGTTTGCCCGGTAACGAGACTGGACTGTTCCCGTGAAAATACTCATCAATGGCCGACACGGTCAGGTTTCACATGAATTGCAACGGCGACTGGGGGCTGTCGGCGAACTGATCGTATTGGGTCGCAATCAGCTCGATCTCGCACAACCCGATCAGATTCGCCGCCAGGTGCAAAACGTCCGGCCCGATCTGATCATCAACGCCGCGGCCCATACAGCGGTTGATCTGGCAGAAAGCGAGCCGCAATCAGCCTTTGCCATAAACGCGGTAGCTCCCGGCATCCTTGCCGAAGAAGCGCTGGCTCTCGACATCCCGTTGATACATTACTCCACGGACTATGTATTCGACGGGAGTAAAGCCGGACCTTACAACGAGGACGACACGCCAAATCCGCTCGGGGTGTACGGCAAGAGCAAACTGGCCGGTGAGCAGGCCATCAGGGACGTACAAGGTAAACACCTGATCCTGCGTACCAGCTGGGTCTATTCAACTCATGGCCGCAACTTTCTACTGACGATGCAACGTTTGCTGCAAGAGAAACCGGAGTTACGTGTAGTCGCCGATCAAATCGGAGCACCTACATGGGCCGGTACAATCGCCAACAGCACCCTTGCCCTGATTGAACGCTGGCAGACGAGCCAGGTTGCCAGCTGGGGTACTTATCACCTGACCGCTCAAGGCGAGACCTCCTGGTTCGGCTTCGCCCAGGCGATCGGAGAAGCGCTGCGACAACAAGGCAAACCCTGCGCCGACCTGCTACCTATCCCGTCCAGTGATTACCCGACACCCGCAGCCCGGCCGCTCAACTCGCGCCTGGATTGCAGTCGCTTGCAACGCGATTGGGGCGTCACTCAACCTGACTGGCAAATGGCGTTGCGCGAGTGCCTTACTGAACAAGCCTGAGCATCAAACGCTGTCCGCACCCGCATTATTGAAATACCAAACCTGCGCGGTGCAGCGGTGTTTGGAGGCGGATATGCGGGCTTGCTCGCGAAAGCCGCATTTGAATCAAGCGCGCCCCTAACTGACGCACAACATTCGCGCATCCAGTGGCGAACATCCCCGATACGACAGCTTTCAGCCCATTACGACGCGAAATCGTGAAATGGCACGCCCACTGCACTGGCCTTTCCTGAGCTTTCCAAACCACTCAGGGAGCAAACCCATGAACACACAACTCAAACCCACGCTGGGTACCTTGCACCTGTGGGGCATTGCGGTCGGGCTGGTGATTTCCGGAGAATATTTCGGCTGGAGCTATGGCTGGGGCGTGGCCGGGACCTTGGGCTTTCTGGTGACCTCATTCATGGTCGCCACCATGTACACCTGCTTCATCTTCAGTTTCACCGAGCTGACCACCGCCATTCCCCACGCTGGCGGTCCCTTTGCCTACAGCCGTCGCGCCTTTGGCGAGAAAGGCGGATTGATCGCCGGGCTGGCGACACTGATCGAATTCGTCTTCGCCCCACCGGCGATTGCCCTGGCCATCGGCGCCTACCTCAATGTCCAGTTTCCAGCCCTGGACCCGAAACACGCGGCAGTCGGTGCCTACATCGTATTCATGGGCCTCAACATTCTCGGCGTGAAACTGGCAGCCACCTTCGAACTGGTGGTCTGCGTGTTGGCGGTTGCTGAATTGCTGGTGTTCATGGGCGTGGTTGCCCCGGCATTCAGTTTCAGTAACTTCGCCCTCAATGGCTGGGCCGGGTCCGATGTATTCGGTGCTCCGGCGATTGCCGGAATGTTTGCGGCGATCCCCTTTGCCATCTGGTTCTTCCTCGCCATCGAAGGCGCAGCCATGGCCGCCGAAGAAGCCAAGGACCCGAAACGCACGATTCCCAAGGCTTACATCAGCGGTATCCTGACCCTGGTGCTGCTGGCGATGGGCGTGATGTTCTTCGCCGGTGGCGTCGGCGACTGGCGCTCCCTGTCGAACATCAACGACCCGCTGCCCCAGGCGATGAAAACCGTGGTCGGCGAAAGCTCGGGCTGGCTGCACATGCTGGTGTGGATCGGCCTGTTTGGCCTGGTGGCGAGCTTCCACGGGATCATCCTCGGCTACTCGCGGCAGTTCTTCGCCCTCGCCCGGGCCGGTTACCTGCCGGCGTCCCTGGCCAGATTGTCGCGCTTTCAAACCCCGCACCGGGCGATCATCGCCGGCGGTGTCATCGGCATTGCAGCCATCTACAGCGACGGCTTGATCAACCTCGGCGGCATGACGCTGACCGCCGCAATGATCACCATGGCCGTGTTCGGTGCCATCGTGATGTACATCATGAGCATGCTCAGCCTGTTCAAACTGCGTAAAACCGAGCCGAACCTGGAACGCACCTTCCGCGCTCCTTGCTACCCGCTGGTGCCGTTCATTGCACTGATGCTGGCGGTGGTATGCCTGGTGGCGATGGCCTGGTTCAACACGTTGATCGGCCTGATCTTCCTGGGTTTCATGGCGGCAGGTTTCGTGTACTTCATGCTCACCGCACAACTGCGCGCCGAAGCGCCGGCAGATGCGATGCTGACCGGACATTGAAAGCGTTCGGGTGAACCTTGAACAACCGGCATAGAATGGGGGATAGCGATGGAACTGCGATGAAACCCCATCACTCAAAGTGGTATGCACGATCGGTTGGCGAATCCTCGCCGACCGCCTGCTTTTCAAGGAGAGTCCTATGCCCTGGTATGCCTGGTTGATTCTGGTCGTTGCCATCGGCTCGATCGTTGGTGGTCTGATGCTGCTGCGCGACACCGCCAACAAGGTCGAACTGACCGAAGAGCAACGCAAGCGCGTCGCCGAACGCAATGCGGAAATGGACGCCAAGGAAGCGCAGGACCGCTGACTGAAAACCCCGCCTGGAACGGCGGGGTTTATTTTTGCGTGAAATCTCCCGAAATCACGCCGCTTTGCACCCATATCGAAGCATCTGCATGTTTTTTAGAAGTAGAAGTACAGTCACCATGCAATTTTCATTGGTTAATATGGCCGCATTGATGCGGAGATATCAGATGCGTTACTCGCAGGACCATAAAGCCCAGACCCACCAACGCATAATCAAGGAAGCTTCAGCGCGATTTCGACGCGACGGTATCGGCGCGACCGGGCTGCAACCCCTGATGAAAGCACTGGGCCTGACTCACGGTGGCTTTTACTCGCACTTCAAGTCCAAAGACGAACTGGTAGAAAAAGCCTTGCAGGAGGCTGGCGCACAAGTCGACGAGTTGTGCGCGCAAATCTTCGCCGAGGAACAGCCACTCGAAGCCTTCATCGACGCTTACCTGTCCGAATGGCATCAAACCTCACCCCACGAAGGCTGCCCGCTGCTGACCATTTCCTCGGAACTGGGGCTGCGTGGTCAACCGAGCCCGACCAGCGACGTCGTGCTCCAGGCGCGACTCGATCAAATCCAGCACAACCTTGATGGTGAGCACACCGCCGACCGCAGCATCGTCATCATGTCTACGCTGGTCGGCGCCTTGCTGTTATCGCGCAGCGTGGCCGACGCCGAGTTTGGCCAACGGATTCTCGACGTCGCACGCGAACATCTCAAGCACTCGCAGGATTAACCCTGCCAACGCTTGAACAGTACACTGGCATTGACCCCGCCAAATCCGAAGCCGTTGGACAATGCGTATTCGATGGCCATCGGCCGCGCGTTTCCATGAACGATATCCACTCCTTCAGTGGCAGGGTCCGGGTTCTCGAAATTGAGGGTCGCTGGCGCGATCTGGTCACGGATCGCCAGCAGCGTAAAGATCGCCTCGATTCCCCCCGCTGCACCGAGCAAATGCCCTGTCGCCGACTTGGTCGATGTCACGGCAATGCCGTTTTGCGCACCGAACAACGCCTTGATCGCCGCCAGCTCGCCCAGATCCCCCACCGGAGTCGAGGTTGCATGAGCATTCAGATGCTGAACCTGGGCCGGTGAAACACCGGCCTGTGCCAATGCCAACGACATCGCCCGCCGCGCGCCGTTGCCGTCTTCGGGCCCGGCGGTCAGGTGAAAGGCATCGGCGCTGGTGCCGTAGCCGACCAGCTCCGCCAAGGGCTGGGCGCCCCGTGCCAGCGCATGGTCAAGAGACTCAATGACCAGCAGCCCGGCCCCTTCTCCCATGACAAAGCCATCTCGACCACTGTCAAACGGTCGCGAAGCGCGTTCAGGCGTTTCGTTGTAAGCGCTGGACAAGGCGCGAGCAGCGGCAAACCCGGCAAGGCTGACCCGATCGATCGCCGCTTCCGCGCCGCCGCATACTGCGATGTCCGCCTCACCCGCACGAATCAACCGCGCTGCGTCGCCAATCGCCTGAACCCCGGCGGCGCATGCCGTGACCGGCGCGCCCAATGGCCCCTTGAAGCCATGCTGGATCGACACATGACCTGCCGCGAGGTTGACCAGAAATGAAGGGATAGTGAATGGAGACAAACGTCTCGGACCACGGCTATCGGTGGTACGCACAGCGTCGGCGATCGCGCCGAAACCACCCACACCTGAACCGATGATGGTGGCTGTGCGCTCCTGGGCATTGGCATCCAGCGCTTGCCAGCCGGCTTGCTCCAGTGCCTGACGCGCCGCTTCCATGGCGAACAGGATGAAGCGGTCCATCTTTTTCTGTTCCTTGGGTGGAGTTGCCCGGTCAGGATCGAACCCCGCCTCCGGATCATCCGCCAGCGCAGGCACTGCACCGCCGACCTTGGCCGGCAGATCGGCAACCACCTCTTGCGGTAAATTGCGCAGCCCGGAACGCCCGGCCAGCAGCCGCGCCCAGACCGCTTCGACACCGCTCCCCAGCGGCGACACCAGGCCCATGCCCGTTACAACCACTCGACGATCACTCATACCAAACACACCTCAAGCCGATTGATGGCGCTTACCGATAACGGGCAGCGGCCTTGCTTTTGGAAAGATTAGGCGCCATCACATGACGCGCCGCCACGAACGCATCCCAATCCGCCGCATCGGGCAACGAAGGAATAGTGATCAACTCACCCTGATCCAGACCCGATAACGCAGCATCGACCATCTCACCCGCCTCCATCACCATCTCCGCAGGAATTTGCGAAGCATCGATACCGGAGCGCTCCCATATCTCGGTTCGCGTCACACCGGGCAGCACTGCCTGGATCTTCACTCCAGTGCCATCCAGCTCGGTGTTCAACGATTGAGTCAAGCTCAATACATAGGCCTTGCTGGCGCTGTACGTAGCGTTGAAACGCTCGGGAAACAACGCCACCACCGATGCGATATTGATGATTGTGCCGCGCCCGGCCTTGGTAAAGCTGGCCGCTGCCGCGGAGGCCAATCGCGTGACAGCGGTGATATTCAACTGAATCATTCGCTCCAGTTGGTCGGTATCGGCATTGGCCAATAGCCCATCCGCCGCCACACCGGCGTTATTGAGCAACAGGCTGATACTCGAATCACTGCGTAGCCGCTGTTCGAGCTGCAGCACGTCTTCTTTCTGGGTCAGATCCGCCTTCAGCACTTCGACCTTGATCCCATGCTCCGAGCGCAGCTTGCTCGCCGCGGCCTCCAGTCGCTGCTCATCACGAGCCACCAGCAACAAATCAAAACCACGGGCTGCCAACCGCTCGGCGTACACCGCCCCGATACCGGAAGACGCACCGGTGACGAGGGCCGTACCTTGGGACTGAACTGAATTCATGACGGTGCTCCTGAAGAATGCTGAAGGACGCCTGACGCCAAGGCATTTCGGCGCAAGCATTATTTATTATAGGCATAATCCAAACGAAATATGATAGTCGTAATTTTCAATATCCACGAAGCGGTCGGCTCTCGTCGGTGGCCTGACCAGAATGAGAGTAGCCCCAGAATGAACATGAAACCGCGCCGAGCCTATGGGATGGAGCGAACGGTATTGCGAGCCGACCGATAAATGGCGGGGCGGATGAACTGAATGAGTCCGGACTTAACAAACTCCAGCCAAAAGAAGCACTGAACAACATTGGCTCATCAATGCAGTCTTATGATGTCCGCCTGAAGTTCTTCCAGGCCAATCCGAGTACTTTGCGCCATTGCAGGCGCTTGGGCAATCCATTGAAAACACACTTGAGAAGTTAAACGAAAGAGTATTTTCGCTTGAAAAAATGTTCCTAAAAAGCTCCAGCCTTCTTTCGGAAGCCGTTGACCTTAGCCTCAGATATCCTCAGGGTGTAGATGGCGCAGGCATCTTGAGAGACTTTACCGACTTCGTTGTCAAAGGCGAAAAGGAAAAAGTTACTTCAAACTTGAAAACATTGATTGCCAACCGCATCGACCAGGCTGAAAAGAAGCTGGAGTCAAAAAAGTCCGCTTATGAGGCAGAGAAAGACTCCAAAATTTCCCACTTGCTGGAAAAAGACCAGCTAAAAAAGCAAGTACTTCAAGACGAACTCAAAGCACTGCGTCAACAACTGCAAAACCGCATCAAAGAACTTGATGAAGCCATCGTCATCGCCAAGAAACTCGGAACTGTAAACCCACCACTCCCTCGGCGCTGGGAGATTGAGAGCAAGTACATCAAGGCAACATGATCCGCACGAAAGTCAACAATCAGAAAATACCCCTGTACTTCCTGGGACAGGCAGCACTGGAAGCAGAGCGTGCCACCTTGGTAGCTCGTCATTCCGATGACTTCACCGAGCCGCGCATTGATGAGATTCAAAAAGAACTCAGCCTGCTGGCTACCAACCGCGAAGTAGTACTTCTCAAAGAGCGGAATCATCCTGAGTTGTTTCTCAAGGACTTCGCGGACATCAGCGGTGAGTTGACTCACCTGAAGCAACTGAATGTAAACTTCGATCAATTAAAACTGGTCAATTTTGATAAAGATGCGACGGAACCTCAAGCGCCCATAAAACCGAAGAACGCCCTGATCGTTGGATTTTTCCTGATCTTTTGATTCATGCTCGGCCTGGGTGTCGCCATCATTCGTCGCGCCGTTCTGTCACTGCATTCATCTCGTCGTTAATTGTCGAGGGCTGCGCTTGCTCTTCAAGCGCAGTCTGACTTGACCAATGGCTTTAGTGCCGACCTGTATCCCCCTCAAAAAACAAAAATCGTTTTTTTGGGGGATACAGCTTGTCAATCCCGCTACGCAAAAAACGCTTAACGGACGACAACTTATTCCCGCAGCGTCTCTGGTGAAGTGATCGCTTGATCATTTCCACTCAACCAGAGATTGACGCTTTCGACACTTTCTCCCGACAACTTTCCGGCCCAGCGATTCAGGATAAAAAGGTTGGTTATAAAGTCGTACTGAGTCTTGAGCAGATCGTGACGTGCTTTGAATTCGTTCTGCACAGCGGTCAAAACATCCACGGCATTAACCACACCATAGGTAAATGCCTTTTCAGCCGCAATGCGCGATTGCTCGGCCGAGGCCAGTGCATTGCGGTTGGCGTGGATCTTTTCCACGCTTGAGTCTGCAGTCAAATACGCGTTTGTCGTTTCCTTGACCACCTGGCGACGTGTCGCAACCAATTGTTGTTCTGCGGTGAGCTGATCCTGATACAGCTGCCTTACCCGCGCGGACGTCGTGCCACCGCTATAGATCGGAATCTGTACTCCCACACCCGCAACATAGCTGTCGGTCTGTGGCGCCAACGAATTGTTGTAGCCTTCGTTGGTCTGCTGCGCACTCAGGTTCAGATTGACCGTGGGATAGTGCCCGCCCTTACCTTCGCGCAGGGCAGCCTCTGCTGCTTCCTGTGCATTTTCACTGGCCTTGATCGCCGGATTGTCGGCGATCGCCAAATTGACCCAACTCTCCAGGCTTTCGGCGGACACCTTCAATTCGACGTCATTACGCACACGACTCAGTTTCTCTTTGACCGGTCGTCCGATAATTTCCGACAACGCAACACGGCTCAGGCTGGACTGGTTACGCGCCTCGACTTCCTGGGCAGCCAGCGAATCGACTCGGGCCTGAAGATCCAGCAAATCGGTAACCATCGCCAACTGCTTGCTGTAAAGCGCACTGACCCTGTCGAGGTTCTTCTGGGTAGCCCTGCGTTCGGCCCGCACCAATTCAAGTTCATCATCGGCAGCCAGCGCAGCGAAATATCGCTGTGCAAGATCCACCGTGGCCTCGGCCTGAGCCTCTTTTGATTCGGAGTCAGCCTGCTTTGCCAGGCTTTTATAGCGCTGGTAGTTTTCCCAGGCAGCCTTGTTATACAAAGGCTGGGTCAACCCCACTGAATAATTGCGACTGTCATAGGCCTCGTCGATTTGAAGGTTGGACTGTTTGATCCGGTTGAAACCCGCGTTGGCCGTCACCGAGGGCAACAGACTGCCAAACGCCTGGTTTTGCTGCTCGACCCCGGATTGAGCCTTGGAGTAAGAGGAGATCACCCGAGGGTCTTCCAGGCGCGACTCGCGGTACAACTGCATCAAGTCGACCGAGTAACTCTGTTTACTGACCGAAGCTGTTTGCGGCGTAGTGATTGAGGGTCGGGCTATGGGAGCTTCAGCGGCGTGGACAGGCAATGCCATCGAACCCAAAACCAGGCAGGGAAACAGACGCACGATCACTCCTCGATCATTGACTGGGCGATAACGTCACGTGCCGGCTGCATCAAGTATTGCAGCATGGTGCGCTCTCCGGTGTTGATCAATACGTCTGCCGGCATGCCCGCCAACAGCTTGCGATCTCCCAGTTTCCGCGCGCCCTCCCCCGTCACACTGATGCGGGCCAGGTAGTACGGTGCACTGGTTTTCTCGTTGATCAAGCGATCGCCGGATACACTCGTCACTCGACCTTCGATGACCGGTGTCGTGGCCGTGTTAAAGGCGCTGAAGCGAATGTCCGCCAACTTGCCTATAGCGATTCGGTCGATGTCATTGGGCGAGACCTGCGCCTCGACCACCAGATCGGAAACGGATGGAACGATATCCAGCAAGGGCGTTGCGGGTCGCACAACGCCACCGATGGTGTGAACCGTCATGCCAATCACCATCCCGTCTTCCGGAGCGCGAATAACCACCCTGCTCAGACGATCCTCCAGCGCCGAGGCTTTTTCCTGCAGGTCGTAGGCCCTGGTCTGGGTCTCTGCCAACTGCCTGGTAACGTCGGCGTTGAAGTCCTTGTCGATCTGCAGGATCTGCAGCTGGGTTTCGTTGATCTGCAACCTGGTCTTGATGTTTGTCGAGCGGTGTTCCGCCACCTCAGACTTGAGCAAGTCCAACTTGCGCGCCTGTTCCAGCATCCGCTGTTTGTCGACAAAACCCTGGGCCAGCAACTCTTTCAACTCAGCAATTTCGCCGTTGTAGGATTCCTGCAAGCTGGTCTTGGTACCGATCATGGTGTCGGTTCCCTTGATTTGCTGATTCAGCTGGCCAATACGTTCTTGCAGGACCGAGACTTGCCCAAGTCGCGAGCTACGCCGCGCGTTGAACACCTGAGTCTCGCCGTAACGCGCCTCAGAATTGCGCCGACTGTCGGAATTGATATCGTTCGGAAAGGCAATCGTCGGAAGGTTATCCCGCTCAGCGAGTAAGCGCGCTTCCATCGTCCTGGCAGCGATCAGCTGGCTACGGGTCATCTCGTATTCGGAGCGCAGTTGAGCGTCATCAAGCACGATGATCGGGTCGCCCTTCTTAACGACATCGCCATCATGGGCAAGCAGGTCCTTGACGATGCCGCCCTCCAGATGCTGCACCGTCTTGCGATACGTTTGCACGGTAACGACGCCCGGTGCGTAGGCCGCACCGTCGAGTGGAGCAAAGGTCGCCCACCCACCGAACAGGCCGAACGTCACCAACACAATGAAAAAACCTGTTCGGCGTACAGATATGTCGGACGTGGGCAGATCTGCGAAAGTATCGGCAGGAGTAGTGAGCGTGCGGTTCATCGATGGTTTCCTGTCAAACGTCGGCCGACGCGACGTCTGTGCCGGCTCGGGCAGCCGGCTTTTGCTGGGCGGCCAATTGTGGCGCATTGAGTTGCGCGAGGACCTGATCCCGCGGGCCATACAGGCTGATGGTGCCGGCCTTCATCACCAGCAAGCGGTCGAGTTGGGCCAGGATCGAGGTCCGGTGGGCGATGACGAAGACCGTCGCCCCCGTGAGTTTCAACTGTTGCAGCGCCAACGCCAGCGCACGTTCGCCGATCTCGTCCAGGTGAGCATTCGGCTCATCCAGAACGATAAGCCGCGGGCTGCCATATAGTGCCCGGGCCAGCCCGATACGCTGACGTTGCCCACCCGACAGATTGATGCCCCCCTCGCCAATGACCGTATCGTAGCCATTGGGTAGCATCAGAATCATTTCGTGGACACTGGCGGTCCTGGCTGCCAGCACCACTTTGTCCGGATCAACGACACCAAAACGCGCGATGTTGTCGCTGATAGTGCCTTCGAACAATTCAATGTCTTGCGGCAAATACCCGAGGTGCGATCCCAATTGGCTTTTGTCCCAATTGGCAATATCGGCGGTATCCAGACGAACGACCCCATGCTGTGGCTTCCACACACCCATCAAGGCCTTGCCAAGCGTCGACTTGCCCGAGGCGCTTGGGCCGACAACACCGATCATCGCGCCTGCCGGCGCGTTGAAACCGATGCCTTTGATGATCGGGGTCCTTGATCCCGGAGCACCCAGCGTGAGGTTCTCTACCGTCACATGGCCGATTGGGGCGGGCAATTGCATCCGCTCAGGCTCGGCACTTTGTTGGTCGAGAACGCTGTTCAGACGCGCATATTGTGAACGGGCAGCGATGAATCCTTTCCAACTGCCGATCATCAAGTCCAGAGGCGCCAACGCTCGACCCAACAGCACGGAACCTGCGATCACCAGCCCGGGGCTAATCTCATGGCTGACCGCCAGATAAGCGCCAAGGCCAAGAATCAGTGATTGAACGAGCAAACGGAAAGTCTTTGATATCGATGTGATGATCCCGCTGCGATCGCTGGCTCGGGACTGCAACAGCAGCACATTCTTTTGACGCAGACTCCAGCGTGACATGAGGGAGTCAAGCATGCCCATGGACTCGATCACTTCGGCATTGCGCAAATTCTTGGTGGTATGCAGTGTTGCACCAATGCTCTGCTTGTTGGCCTCAGCCAGAATTTTGCCCGTGGATAGCTCATTGATACTGGCCAGCGCCAGCAAGATCACCGCACAACCGATTGCCGTCCAGCCGTACCAGGGGTGAAACAGGAACAGCACCGCCACATAAATCGGCAGCCATGGCGCGTCAAAAAACGCGAACAGACCGTTTCCGGACATGAACTGGCGCAGCCCGGTCAGGTCGCTGAGCGACTGGGCCGACGCATCCATGCCACCGCTGTCCAAGGCCCGTTTGAAACTGGCCCTGTAGACATCGCAGCCAAGCAACACGTCGAGCCTGGTGCTGACACGAACCATGATCCGCGAGCGTACCCACTCCAGCAGGCCCATCGTCACGAGCAGGAAGGTCAGGATAATGGTCAACATGGCCAGCGTCGTCAGGCTACCGCCCGTGACTACCCGCCCATAGACCTGAAGCATGTAGAAGGTCGGGACCAACATCAGCGCGTTGATGAACAGACTAAAAAAACCCACCGACATGAAACTGTTCCTGCAGGCCCTCAGGGCTACTTGCAAGCTGTTTTCGGGTGTACTGCGTATCATCTCGGGACTGACAACCTGGTGTATTGATCGGGTATTGCGGGGCGCGCGAGTGTACCACCTGAGCACCGTTTGCAGCATGAAATCGCCAGTACCCTGGCTTTGCAAGGCAACCGACGAGCAGTGCTGGTCGTAACTCACTGAGGATTGGTAATTCCGCTATAGTTGATAATGATTCTTTAACACACCGACCAAAGGACTGTAACATATGTGAAATTTTGGCCAGCAACGCCGTTTGCAGAACGATTCGGATATCGGGAGCGGCCACCCAATCAGTACGGAGTCACTTTTGATCAATTATTTTTCTTTACTCGCCGATATCGTCCGGGAAGAAGCGGCTGCAACCGGCATGTTGCTTCAAGACGTCGCCCGCGAACTATTGGCCACCAATACAACTCACTCGGATGGTACCTGGTGGGCTACCCACGGCAATGACCCCTTCTATACCGCCGAGCAAATTTATAAAACCGTCACAGGCGACCCTACCGCCGAACGCGCAGAACTACTGTGCGGCAACATGGTTAACGTGTTCAGCGGCCTCTGCGCAGAGCTAGGCCTGCAAAAACGCAGCATCTGGACGTATTCAGACTCCCAGGGTTTCTTTCAGGGACATACGTACCTGGAAATTTTCAATACCACAACCAACAAGTGGGAAATTCAGGACGCGGACTATAACGTCTATTACACCGATGTTCGCACGGGTGAACGCGTCGGTGTCATGGACATGATGAACGCAGACGATGTTGAAAGTTTTATCCCTAACAATGCAAATGAAACCGGATGGATAGAAACAGGCGCAGATGCCTTGCGCCTGGCCAATCTCTATGCGGCCCAAATGATTACTTCGGAGCATAAGCTCTATACCAGTAATGACAGTCTGAGTGATACCTTACTGGACAGCATTTCCAATTCGCTTAGTGGAGTTTTTGACTATACGGTAGACAGCGCTATTAGCGATCTAACCCTCACGCACCTTACAGATAGCGACGCCATCACTAACAACGGGAGAGCCACGATCACCGGAACTTCGGGCACGGACTTCATCTCATATGATGGCAGTTCAATCAGCCCGGTTTTTGCCACGCTGGCCGGTGGAGCGGGCAATGACACGCTCGCGCTACGTCTTTCCGGCGGTCAACTGTACGGTAATGAGGGCAATGATGTCCTGATTGGCGGGCAGCGTTCAGATCTCCTGGTCGGTGGTACAGGTGATGACTACATGTCTGGCGGAGGAGGTGCAGACCAGTATGCGTTTTCGAAGGGCGAAGGTTTTAACGACACCATCGACAGTTTCGGTGTAGCTGCCGATCAACTTGTTTTCCTCGGCGTTAGCGGGACCGGCGGTGCAGGCCGTACGCAAATTTCGGAAAAAGAGTTCAATTTCAGGATTGACCAGAAGCTGACCTCGGACGGCGTCTATCTTCGCTATGACACCGATGGCGATGCACGTTTGGATGGCGGAATGTTGATCGAAGGCCGTACGACGCTGCTCACCACCAACGACGCTACTTTTATTTTCAACGCCGACCCGCTCAAAGGCTTCAACACAACTGCTGTCGCAGGCAATCCTGGTTCCGGGTACGCCGATAAAATCTACGGTGGCACTGCGGCAGACAAAATCCTCTACCTCGGCACGCGGGGCGCAGAACTGGCTGGCAGCGCCAACGGAGTAAACAGCGGCAATGACGTCATCCAGTCTCACTCGGATGCAAACTGCTCGCTGTACGGTCAAGATGGTAACGACGTGTTGGCTGGAGGAAACGGCAGCGACTTCATCGTCGGAGGCACTGGTAACGACCTGTTGATTGGCGGAAAAGGGCGAGACGTTTTCGTATTCAACGCGGGCTCAGGCTCGGACAGCATCCAGGATTTCAAACAAGGTGAGGACACCCTGTATACCTATGGCTGGACGACTACCAAGGCAGTGACGCAAACGCTGCAAGACAATGGGCTGGTTGTGACTTTCGACACAGCCGGAGATGGTGCTCACGGTGGCAACATCACGCTACTTGGGCAGACCACCTTGCTGAATGATGCCGACCTGTATTTTGGCTGAACTCGGGTGACCGACAACATCGAACTGTACAAGTACCGACGACTGTCCCACCAGGCATAAGTCTCGCTACAGAAAAAGGCCGATCAATGATCGGCCTTTTTCGTTCAATCACACCCTTAGTTCACCTCGATCCTGTCGCGGTTTCTATCCAGAAGCGCTTTGCCGATACCCTTCACTTCCAGCAATTCGTCAACTGACGCAAACGCGCCATTACTTTCACGATAAGCAACAATTGCTTTCGCTTTGGCCTCGCCCACTCCAGCCAGCTCACGTTGCAGCGTAGGTACATCAGCACTATTGAGATCGACTTTGCCGGATGGCGCCTTGACGGCCACATCCTGCACCAGAGGCGCATTTGTCACCTCAGGTGCCTTGACAGGCGCGGCGATTGCCGTAAGAGAGGCGCTGGTGAGAAGGGCGAAAACCAAAGAGTGGAAACTACTTGTACGCATAAGTGAAGCTCCATGCCGTCGTTTGAGAAAGCAGCTTTTCCGAAGCTGCTTTCCAAACGTAGGCTATGCCATGGGGCTGTCAAAAATGTGTACGTTACTGCATATGAAACAATCAGGGCTCAAGGCGGCGTTGCTGGTAGATCCAGTCGACAATCTCACCGTCCGGGGTGTAGCCGCTGACAGTGTCGCGCAACAACTGGCGGACGCGCGTATAGTCGTCCTGATCCACCGCGGCGAGCAACTCGGTCAACTTGCCCTTCAGCAAATCCCAGGGCAGGTGATCCTCGTTGGCCGTCATGATCATCGGATGCTGTGTGGCTGCCACGTTGTCACCGATCAGTAGCTCTTCGTAAAGCTTTTCGCCCGGACGCAGCCCGGTGAACTCGATAGCGATGTCACCATGCAGGTTTTTTTCCGAACGAACGCTCAGGCCGGACAAATGGATCATCTTCTCGGCCAGTTCGACGATCCTCACGGGCTCGCCCATGTCCAGGACAAAAACATCCCCCCCCTGCCCCATGGAACCCGCCTGAATCACCAGCTGCGCCGCTTCAGGGATGGTCATGAAGTATCGAGTGATCTTCGGATGCGTGACCGTCAGCGGACCACCTGACTTGATCTGCTTGTGAAACAACGGAATGACCGACCCCGACGATCCCAGGACGTTACCAAACCGAACCATTGTGAAGCGCGTTTTGTTCACACGCGAGACATTGCTCGTATCACCGAACAATACCGGAGCCAACTCACGACTCAGCGCTTGCAGTGTCAACTCGGCAAGGCGCTTGGTACTGCCCATGACATTGGTAGGTCGCACGGCCTTGTCGGTGGAAATCAGGACGAAGTTGGCCACTCCTGCCTGGAGCGCGGCCTGGGCCGTATTAAGCGTGCCTATCACATTATTGAGCACGCCTTCGGCAATGTTGTGTTCGACCATGGGGACATGCTTGTAGGCCGCGGCGTGATACACCGTGTCTACTCGCCAGGTTTTCATGACATCCAGCAACTTCTCCGGGTTACGAACCGACCCAAGAATCGGCAAAAGACGGATGGACAGTGACTCTCGAGCGACCCGCTGTTCCAGTTCGGACAAGATGGAGTAAAGATTGAACTCACTGTGTTCGAACAGTAAAAGCGTCGTCGGGCGCAGCGCCAGAATTTGCCGGCAAAGCTCGGAGCCAATGGATCCCCCGGCGCCCGTGACCAACACAGACTGCCTAGTGATGCAATGTTCGAGCAAATCAGCCTGGGCCGGGACTGCGTCACGCCCGAGCAGGTCGGCGATATCTACTTCCTGGATATCATCAACCTTGACCCGGCCGCTGGCCAGGTCCATGAAACCCGGGACGCTTCGAACGTGTAACGGAAAGCCTTCGAGAAACCCGAGAATCTCGCGACGACGCCCACGGTTGGACGAAGGTATAGCGAGGAGGATTTCCTGAGCGCCAGTGTTGTCGATCATCTGCTGGATATGTTTGGGCTTGTACACCTGCAACCCGGAGATCACCCTGTCGGCGATTCCGCTATCGTCATCGATAAAAGCAACAGGCCGCATGACGCGTCCCATCCGCAATGCAGCAACGAGTTGATTACCCGCCGCCCCTGCGCCGTAGATAGCCACTTTCGGCAAGCCGTCATCCCGGCTGGTGAAGGGCACGTGCTGGGCAGCGCTGAACCAGTCGCCCATAAAGTACTGACGCATGGCCAGGCGCAGCCCGCCGATCATGATCAGACTCAACCACCAATAGTTGAAAATGATCGAGCGAGGAACGACGTTTTGATGGTTGCTGTACCAATACACCACAACCCCAAGTATCAAGGATGACAGTGTCACCGCCTTGATAATGGCAATAAGCGCGTCATTTCCAAAGTAGCGCATGACGGCACGGTACATGCCAAAGCGGATGAAAAGAGGAATGGCGATGACAGGTGCACTGACAAAAAGCCAGACGTGCTGAGTGAACGGGTTGACCAATTCGTCCAACCCAAGACGCACGACAAACGCCATCCACAGGGCAAACCAGACCAACGAAATATCAGTCAGAACCTGCAGAATGCGTTTATGTCGCCTTGGCAGACTTAACAACTTTGCCCGAATCTTATCCATAACCCCTCTAAACACCTCTCGAAGCTCCTAGCATTGATACAGCAACTACAGCTTTAGGTAACTCACTTACCGACAAAGCAATACTCAGAAACCAATGCGTCCATCACGCCTTGCCAGCGATTTCCAACTCGCCTGCGTGAAACTTGAAAGCCAGCAACACCAGAGGCACATAGGCCAGGACCAATCCCGCCACGCCGTCGAGATACTGCATTACGACCAATATAGCCACTGGCACTAACCACAACAAATTGATCGCCGTTATTGCCAGCGTGACCGTCCTATGACTGCCATATTTTCGTGAAGCATACTGGTATCCATGGCTGCGATGGGCCTCATAGACCTTATCCCCTCGCAACAGCCGCCGAATGAGGGTAAAGGTGGCATCAACAATAAAGACGCCCAACAAAATGAGCCAGGCCCAGAGGAACAGTGGGTTCGTCCATGCCGCATAGAGCGACATCACCGCCAACATGATGCCCAGAAAACCACTGCCGGCATCGCCCATGAAGATCTTCGCCGGCGGAAAGTTCCAGACCAGGAAACCCAAGACAGCCATGGCCAGTACAAGCGGAGCAATGGCGAGGTTGCTGTGGCCTGCGACCCAGTAGACCAGGCAAGCACCGACACAGGCGCAAATAGCCTCGACGCTGGCCAAACCATCAATACCATCCATGAAGTTGTAGAGATTGAGCATCCAGACCAGATAGAACGCTGCGATGACATAACCGAACCAGCCGAGACTGAACTCGTGGCCGAACAGATTGATCGGCGCCATCCCTCCAATCCAGAACAATGCCCAGATGGCACCAGCGAAATGCGCAAGCAGGCGCCAACGCGCGGCAATATGCCCATGGTCGTCGAGAAAACCAACGATAGCAATCCAGGCGCCGGCCCCCAGCAGAGCCAGCGCCATCGGCCAGGCGAGGGCATCTGTCCAGACCAGGACAGGCAGAGCAATCAGAAAGCTCAGGACGATAGCCACACCACCACCCCGGGGGGTCGGGACCGTATGTGAACTACGCGCATTAGGAACATCTATCAAGCTGCGTGCCAACGCGTATTTGCGCAATGCACCAGTGCCCAAGAATGAAACACCCACTACCAACGCCAACAACCAAATTGTGTTCAAAGGTCAACTTCCTGAAACAGCCAAAATCAATTCTGCAATTGAACCAACCCGGTCATAAGCCAGCTTAGCGCTGCCTTTCCTTGTAGTAGTTGGCAGCCGACACAAGCGCCTCATCAACGCTGACCGGTGGAGCCCAGCCCAGCATTTCTCGAGTTTTGCTTATATCGACTTGCAACGAACCACACAGTCGTTGCGACAACGCCTGCTTGCCCAGAAGCTGCGCGCCCCGCTCAAGCAACACGCTCGGCACAGGCAACAAGCGTGCAGGTTTACCCAGCGCCCGTGCCATCCGCGTCAACAATTGTGTCGTGGACAAATCTTCCCCGTCGCTAACGAGGAAGGTCTGATTGGCGGCGGCCGGATGACGGATGCAGGTCACGATCAAATCAGAAAGATTTTCGAGCGCGACCAGGCTGCGCCGATTATGGATAGCCCCGAATGGCAAGGGAATGCCCTTGTCCAGCCAACGCATCATGTTCAGAAAGTTGGCTCTAACACCCGGACCGTAAACCAGCACCGGACGGATGATCACTACTTCCATCCCGGTGACGCTCGCAATGTCCCGCAGCCCCTGCTCGGCTTCCATTTTCGAAATGCCGTACGGATCGCCAGGCGCGGGTGTCGCGTCGGCGAAGTAAGGCTGATTGAGCGGCGTGCCTTCGCCATTCACCTTGATCGAACTGATGAACACGAAGCGACGAACACCCAAAGAGGCTGCTTGCCGAGCGAGGCTTAGCGTGCCTTCGACATTCACCTTGCGAAACGCCTCCAGCGGATCTGATTCGGTGTCATTCATGACGTGAACGCGAGCCGCGCCATGAATGACAACCTCCACTTGATCCAGCGCCTGCGACCAATCGGTATCCGCACTGAGCCCTGCGGTTCGAACAGTAGTAACGCGCGAAGGACAGTCAGGCAGGGCGTGCCCACGAATGGCTGCCACTGGTTCCAGATCGTCAGAGGCCGCCAAACGCTCCAATACCGCACGACCAACGAAACCCGTAGCACCCGTCAATAAAACACGCATTTTTCAAACCTCGACGACGCTCAGGATTTCGACCAGACAGTACGATTGATGTAGTCGGTGTAACTCAAAACGACCCGAACTACCTGCTTCGACACAGGACCTGCCTGGTAGTCCCTCACGACCGGGATAACGCGTTGGGTACGATCATGCTGGCTGGTTACCACACGTACGGCATCCAGAACGCCCTCCACTTTGAGGCCACTCATGATGAGGGTGCCTTCATCCATCCCTTCTGGACGCTCGTGCGCATTACGAATGGTAATGGCAGGCAAGTTCAGAAGTGAGGCTTCCTCGGTGATGGTGCCGCTATCGGACAGCACGCAGAACGCCGACATCTGCAACTTGATGTAATCGAGCAGACCGAATGGCTTCGAGAAACGAATCAGAGGGTGGTCCAGCGATTCACCGATCGCTTCCAGACGCTTGCGGGTACGAGGATGCGTGGAAACGATGATGGGGTATTGGTACTTGTCGGCCAGGGCTCGCAGTGTTTTGAGCAAGTCGCGAAGATTCTCCGGCGTATCGACGTTTTCCTCACGGTGAGCGCTGACGATGAAGAACTTGTCCTGCTCCAGGCCTTCTCGCGCCAGCACGTCGGAAGTGAGGATTTTCGGCATGTAATAGTCGAGTACCTCCTCCATGTGCGAACCGGTCTTGATGATGGTTTCAGGACGAATCCCTTCAGCGATCAGGTAACGCCGGGCATGCTCGGTCAGGACCATGTTGATATCGCTGAGGTGATCGAGCACCTTGCGATTCAGCTCTTCAGGGACGCGCTGATCAAAACAGCGGTTGCCGGCTTCCATGTGGAATACCGGAATCTTGCGGCGCTTGGCGGCGATCACGGCCAGACAGGTATTGGTATCGCCGTAGAGCAGAAGCGCATCAGGCTTTTCGGCTTCAAATACTTCATCCGCCTTGGAAATTACTTCGGCAATGCTCTTGGCAGCGGTATCGCCGGCAGCACCCAGGAAGTAATCAGGCTTACGAATTTCAAGATCATCGAAAAAAACCTGATTCAATTCGAAGTCGTAGTTTTGACCCGAGTGAACCAGTACATGATTAACCTGCTTATCAAGCTCGGCAATAACACGGCTCATCTTGATAAGTTCTGGTCGCGTACCAACCAGCGTCATGACCTTAAGCATCAAGTTGCTCCTGAATGTATTCCAGATTCAACAGAACTTTCTTTACGCCTTCTACATCGAGGCGCTCGGTGTTGTGTGAGGTGTAGTCGTCGAGATCGGAAATCTCCTGTTCGCCCTCAACAAAAAACTTCTTGTAGTTAAGGTCGCGATTGTCCGAAGGAATACGGTAGTAGCGCCCCATGTCTTCGGCTTTGGCCATTTCTTCACGGGAGATCAGCGACTCGTAGAGTTTTTCGCCGTGACGGGTACCAATGACCTTGATGGCATTGTCACGAGCGAACAGTTCCTTGAGCGCTTGCGCCAGGTCCGCCACTGTCGAGGCAGGTGCTTTCTGGACGAAAATATCACCTTGCTCGGCATGCTCGAACGCGTGCAGAACCAGGTCAACAGAATCCTCGAGCGACATCAGGAAGCGTGTCATGTTCGGGTCGGTGACGGTCAGCGGCTCACCGCTCTGCAGTTGATTGATGAACAACGGGATCACCGAACCACGGGATGCCATGACGTTACCGTAGCGCGTTGCGCAAATCACCGGACCTGTCGCCGGAATCATCCGCGACTTGGCAACCATCAGCTTCTCAGCCATGGCTTTGGAAATACCCATCGCATTGATCGGATAAACAGCCTTGTCGGTGCTGAGCACGACAACGCGCTGCACTCCCGAAGCAATGGCCGCATTCAACACGTTTTCGGTACCCATGACATTGGTACGCACGGCTTCCATCGGGTAGAACTCGCAGGAAGGCACCTGCTTCAGGGCTGCGGCGTGGAAAATGTAATCCACCCCCACCATAGCCTGATCAAGGCTATCGCGATCACGGACGTCACCGATATAGAACTTCACTTTGTCATTCGACAAGGCAATGCGCATATCTTCCTGTTTTTTCTCGTCACGGCTGAATACGCGAATTTCCTTTACATCGGTATCCAGGAAACGCTTCAACACCGTATGGCCAAACGAGCCCGTGCCGCCCGTGATCATCAAAACTTTATTATCGAACATAAAGACCTTCCCAAACCTGATTGAATTTAATGATCAACGCAACGCGCGCATCGATTTAACCAATTCCAACCATGTAGGTGGAACGTAACCGGTTGCAGCCTGAAACTTCGAGGAGTCCAGTGAGCGATCTATGGAAACTTGACTATCGGCGATGATATCGATTTTCTTTTCGTAAACTTCCGCTACCAGTTTCAGAAGCGACAGCTTGTCAATCGGCGCCACTGACACATGATAAAGGCCGTTGAGCTCTGGATTCGGGATCACGTAGTCGCGAATGACACGCGCCAATTCTACGGTAGGAAGCCCAGAAAAAATGGCCTTCTCATAACCCTTGACCGGCCCGTTCTGGGACAGGAACCAGTCCACCAGCGAATACTGGCTCCCCAGTTCGTGACCAATGATCGAGGTCCGCAGAGTGATGGCATTCAGGTCCGTGTGAAGCTCACCGATGTACTTGGACTTACCGTAGAGATCCTCTGCGTCGGAGATATCCTCCTCGGTGTACATGCCTTTACGGCCAGAAAACACGCAATCGGTGCTGATATGAATCAGGCGAGAACCGGACAACGCGCACAATTTGGCGATGCGATGCGGCAACATGGCATTGATAGGGAGCGCGGAAAGGGGGTCCTTGGCATCGGCCAATTGCTTGATCAGCCCGACGCAGTTGATGACGACGTCCGGCTTGACCCGTGCCAGCACCGAAACCAGCGAATCCTGGTCAAGCACGTCGACATTGCTGATCAACGAACTGTGCATGTCCTCAGAAAAGTATCTTGCGCCACCGGGATTGCGCAAAGTGCCCCACACCTCGTAATGCGGGTTTCCATGGAATTGCCTGAACACTGTGCTACCCAGCATTCCGGTGACCCCTAACACGAGAACTTTCATTTTGAGCTACCTTTTAATTCATTGATCCTGCTACTGAGGATTTCGACCAGACGCTGACTTTGCCGCTCCATTTCGAAATGCTCGAGGTAGTACACCCGACCTGCCCGCCCCAACGATTCCCGCTCATCCGAAGTCATGCGAAAGAGCTGCTCAATGCAATTGGCCATACCTTCGGCGTCTTGCGCCGCAGTGGTCAGACCGGCTCCCGCCTCTTGAATGACGCGCGCGCCCTCCCCGTCCAGCGCGGCGATAATCGGCCTCCCCGCCGCCAGGTAAGCCTGAACTTTACTAGGGATGGTATAGGAGAACGCCTCATCCTGCTTCAACGTCACCAACAATCCCTCGGCACGGCTGAAAAAATGCGGCATTTCAGTGGCTGCAAAGCGTCCGGCGAGGATAAGGTTGTCCAGACCTCGGGATTTCTTCTGGGTTTCGATCCAGCTCGACATACTGCCGCTTCCGACCAAAACAATCCTGAGTTCCGACAAATGGCGAAGCTTGTCAGCTACCTCAACGAGGGTTTCGACCGACTGGGCGGTCCCCAGGTTTCCAGCAAAAACCAGACAGAAATGATTGTCTAGCTCCGCGAGCAAGGGTGCGGGAATCCGGGTCTCCTCGATACTCGGCGGTACGTCCTGATATGAGTTGGGGTAATACACAACCTTGCCAGGATTGGCGTAACGGGCGACCGGCTCTCGAAATGCCCTCGACTGAACAAGAAGCGTATCGACGAAGGCATAAATACCTTTCACCATCCAGCCCACAGCGCGCAATATTGCTTTGTTCTTGATGAACCCGGTCGCACTCAAGCTCTCCGGCCAGAGATCCTGAACCCACACAGCCAGATGATTCTTGAGTTTCCACTTCAAATAAATCGCCGGGATTACCGATGTAATTGGAGATGGCGCAAATACAAAAATCGCATCATAAGCCTCCCCTTTTACTGCACGGGAGTAGTACTTCAAGCCATTCAGGATAAATGACAAATAATTCAACACGAGGTTTTTTGCACCCGAAGCACCACGAGGTCTGAGTGGTGCACGGAAAACACTGACAGTGGACTCGAACTTCTCTTCCTGGGCCCCGGAAGCACTATAGCCGCTAAAGACTACGCCATCCGGGTAATTGGGCTTTCCGGTAAGAACTTTTACGACGTGGCCTTGAGCAGATAAAGTTTTGACCAAATCATTGATAATAAAAGATTCTGGCCAAAAATATTGCGACACCACAAGAACCTTCATTTATCAAACACCTTTTTTCGGGCACGCGGCCAGCGCCAACAACTCTGACCATGTTTTTCTTGAGGTTTGTTCCCAGTCAAACTTATCGCTCTGCGTCACTGCCGCTAAGGACAGTTTCTTCAAAAGATCCGGACTCGTTAACGCCTCAGACAGTACGCGCCCTATATCTTTTGGATCAAACGGAGAAAAATACAGGGCTGCATCTGCTCCGAATTCCGGCATCGGCATTACGTTCGAACATATCATCGGCTGGCCAGAAGCAAGAGCCTCGAGCAGAATATTAGGGCAGTTCTCGCACGATGAAGCAAAGAGATTCAGATAGGCGTGATGATAAAGAGGAGGAAGACTCTGATAGGGAATCGCCCCCAGCAACAGCACTTGCGTTTCGAGGCCTAGCGTTGCAATCAGAGACTTTACCCGCTCGGCTTCGGGCAGGTTTACTTCGCCAACAAGAATCAAGGGAAACTTTTCACGAAGTTCAGTTGGCAAGTTTGCATAAGCGCTAACCACTTCATAATGGTGTTTGTAAACATCAAATCTCGACACGTACAGAACATATTCACCCACTGGCAAAAAATCCGGTCTAGGAACGGCAGCATCACCGTGAGTCCGAAATACCGAGCCAATTCCGTGAGGAATCGTAACTGGATTTTTAATCCTGGTTAGTGATTCAATGACACTTCGCGCGTAATTGGAAATGAATATCGTCAAATCAGCATCGCGCATACTCTTGAGCATAATACGATTCAACAACCAGTTTCTCAGACGCTGCAACCCAAGCGGAATGCTTTTGCGTACTCGCAAGTCAAATGGAATCATGTTCCGAAACATCGTCGCAACCTTGCAACCTGCTGGTACAGAGGTGCCCACTACGCCACCGGGACAAAACAGGACGTCAGCCTTCTCGGCCTTCAAAATACCGGGCAGCACCCACCGCTCCCACACGGCTCTCACAATCGGGTTTTCAGTGGGCCAGGCTGGTTCGACCCGGTTGATCCTCGGGTGATCCGGCAGTTTGAGTGACGCTGGGGCAAAAACCAGAATCTCAAGATCCGCATTGTCAGGCACGAACTGAAAAAGATTAATCAGGTATGTCTGACCTCCACCAAGACGGGCAGAGAGCGCGTTGAAAACTATCTTCATGGAGAACCTCCTGCTCAATCTAAATTAGTGGCTATTTTTATCGAGCCAGGATTGGAACATTAGAATATTCCACAAATGAAGACTCCGATCGTATGTTCCATTCTGATGCTGGAGCCATGCCGAGCGAACTTTCTGACAATCGAAGTAGCCCTCTCTCTTGAGTCGCTCCTCCGTTAACAACTCCTCCGCCCACTCTTTCAGCGGCCCACGCAACCATTGCGCCAGTGGAATAGAGAAGCCCGCCTTCGGCCTATCGAAGAATGAAGTCGGTACGTATCGCTTAAGAAGCTCGCGAAGTGGCCATTTCCCCACACCGTTCTTTATCAGTTGGTCTGACGACAGGGAAAACGCGAGCTCTGCAACTCGATGATCAAGCAATGGAGCGCGGGTTTCCAGGCTTGCGCTCATCGCGCCACGGTCCACTTTAACCAGCAAATCATCAGGCAAATACTGAGAGACGTCCCAGCGACGCATTTCCTCGACGTAATCCACTGCCGACTCCCAGGAAGCAACGCCTTGATGTTGAGCATCGATACCTAGGACCACATTGTCGGTTGACTGCCACTGCGACATCAAACCGGTATACATCTGCGCCAGATTTTCAGAGCCCAACAACTCGGACATTCTGTAGATACGCCGACCATTAACTTTGGCTCGAAGGCTGCCAGGCAAAACCGAACAGACGTTGTCCCAACCTTTGGACGAAAGCGAGCGAAGTGAATAGGCCATGACCTGGCGTACAGGCAACGGCAGTTTTTCTATGCGCGCCCATAGTCCTGCTGTGATCTGATAGCGGGGATATCCGGCAAAAAGCTCATCTCCGCCATCACCGGACAAGGCTACGGATACATGCTGCTTTGTCATCCTGGAGACCAGGATTGTCGGGATTTGAGAGGAGTCAGCAAAGGGCTCGTCGTATATTTCTGGCAGGTGCGGAATTATAGAAACAGCATCGTCGGCGCCCAGATAAAATTCGGTGTGGTTAGTCCCCAGGTGCTTAGCAATAGCTTTAGCGTAAGGTGCCTCATCAAATTCAGGTTCATTAAAGCCGATCGTGTAAGTGTTGATGCTGGTAGAGCTTTGCGACTGCATCAACGAAACTATCAAGCTTGAATCGACGCCGCCCGACAAAAATGCCCCAAGTGGAACATCGGCGATCATCTGCGACTTTACAGCAGCAGACAATCTTTCACCGACAACGTCTACAACTTCCTTATCGCTGGCCTGCGACAGTTCGTCTCTTAATTCGCCAGCCGCCGGTAGCGACCAGTAAGAAACGGGTTCTGGCGCACTGAAAAATGAGCCAACACTCAAGTAATGCGCCGGCTGCAACTTTTTAATACCTTCGTAGATAGATTCCGGAGCCGGAACATAGCCATACCTTACGAACTTCGCTAACGCATGACGATCAATTCTCAGATCGCGGCCAAATGCTGCCTTGATTGCCTTCAATTCAGAGGAGAAGACAAAACGGTCGCCCACAATACCGTAATAGAGTGGTTTCTCCCCCATTCTGTCTCGGGCCAAGGTAACCGTTTTGGAAACTTTATCCCAGACAGCAAAGGCAAACATGCCTACCAGGTTTTCAAGGGTTTTTTGTACACCCCACGCACCGATTGCAGCCAACAACACTTCTGTATCAGAGTGCCCACGCCAAACACGAGTCAAACCTGACTCAATCAGCTTTTCGCGCAACTCATTGAAGTTATATATTTCACCATTGAAAACAATAATAAAGCGCTCGTCATCGGAAATCATCGGCTGACTTCCATGTACCGAAAGTTCCAGGATCGAAAGCCGTCGGTGCCCCAGCGAAACTCCACTATCGGCATCTGACCAAACTGCTCCATCGTCGGGACCACGATGCATCAGCGCATCCACCATTTTGCCAACGGCAACGGCGTTTTGCTGATTCAACTTCCACCCGACAACTCCCGCAATTCCGCACATACCTATTCTCTCAATCCAGTAAAAGTATTTAAGCTCACTTCAAAACCCGAACGAGCTTCATAGTGAGGAATAATCCTAATGCCATCACATAAAAAACCAATGAGTTCAGCAAGTATATTTCACCGTACCAAACCCAGTGCATAACCGAAGCGGCACATAGCATATATAAGAAAATTCGTAAAAAATCATCCTCGCGGCATCGTGAGTCGATCAATCGCAAGAAACAAACACTGATGAATCCGTTCAGAAAAACACCGAATAATCCGAAATTCTCAAAAGCCACGCCAGCAACGTGAATCCCACCGAGTCCGGTAATGTAATACCAGAGGGCCGGATTATCCACCATGATGGGTTTTTCCATTCCGAAAGCCGAATAGAAAGGCGATGGCGCTAGCGAAAGAAACATGTCGAGATAGGTCTGACCGTAACGTAGGTGCTCCCCATCCCAGAAATTGGTTAACTGCTGAACTAGCGGTAAAATTATCGCATTCCAAGAGTTAAACAAAAAATATTGTGCAATATTATCCGACGTCAAGTCCACATCCATTCGACTCATTGAAACAACAACACCACTGACAAGCAGAAAAACCATGAATACAGCAACAAACAATATTGTTTTAAACTTAATAAACTGATTATAGCGAAACATCAACCCAAGAATGGCAGCGACAACCAGTACAACAAAATCCCGATCCCCTGTCATTGCGTTGGCGACACAATAAGAGACTACTAGAGTGACAGACACCAAAAACATCAATCGGGATGGATAGGAAAACGCCAAAGCAATAATCGCAATAATGGAAAAAACCACCACGGACTCAATACCCGCGAACACTTCAAGCATTGCGTCCGCGTTGACAAGCCTGAAGCTAATAAAAAAAACGGACAGCGCAAAAAAAATCACACCTGCTAATTTAAATTCCAACGGAGAAAAAAAAGATTCCCGGTGCGGATACAAACTTCTGGGCGGTACAAAAAGTGAAAGGAGATAGGCAATGAGAGCGCCGGCGACACCAAGGAACCAGACGAGCGAAAGTCGGAATACAAACAAATCATCCAGATAAAAATCGTAGTCCCCAATGGGCCAAAGAGTAACGGTGTCATCCCACAGGCAACTGCCAAGGCCAAGGAAAGGCACCGAATAACAGACGGAGTATAGCGCGACCAGATATTTTTTGGATATCAGACACAGAATGCATTGCGTGAGCAAAATCAGTAAGCACGTTGAAACCAGTAATATAACCATTAACCCTGACCAACAAAAGCAAAGCAACTGAACTGCAAACCAGACTCAATACTGGCCCCATTATTATTTTCAGCCATGCATCCTGTACCAATATAGCTCATACCAAGAATACTTATCATAGAACCAACTTACGGCCACCCAGGACCGCCAGCACAGCAATTTGAACTGCCAGCGCCAACACAAAAGACCTGAAAAGATCTACCGCCAACATATCGCCTTTGAACCCTGCGACAAGCGTGAGTGACAAATAAGCAAACGCATAGACACAACTGCCAAGAAAAACAACTCTGGTCATGTTTTTACTATGCAGTATTTGAGTAACAATTGTAGTCATAAGCCCTATGCCACCCGCCAATACTGCGTAAATCAGAAGATCGTATTTTCTGCAAAAATTACTACCAAGCAGACACAACCAATAGCTCTGTGACAATACTAAAAACACAGGCAAACAAACTGAAATTGCTAGCCCGAGCATCAAGTACAAATTGCTGGAGCTATTTCCGCGCCCTGCCAGCTTTACTATGGCATAGGATGCAAGCGAGCTAGGTAGAACAGTCACCAAAATATAAAAAAGAAAAAATAGATTAAAATAGCCAACCTCAGACACGTTCAAACTTGAGTTGGCAAATATCATCAGGCAAACAATATGAACGGGCGCCCCGAGAAGCATACTACCGGCGATAGTTGGAGCCCCTGAGCGTGAAAGCAGCTCCATCATTTGTTGAAGCGAAGAAGGCTTCCCTCCCTCCTTCCCCTCGTGGCTGAACTTACTTTTCTTTATGGTAAAAAACCCAAATGCTGGGGCGATTAGCGTACAAATTGCGAGGGTTAGAATTACGCCCTCTATCCTCCCCCCAATCTTCGCAATGGAAACTACCAGCAGCAATCCAAGCAGACCATGAACCGCCAGCGCAGCAGCCCACCTCCCTGAGGTATTAAGGGAGAACATCAGCCCGGTTATAGTCAAATTGCAAACACAAGCGAAACCTAGAAAAAATGCTCCGATCAGCAAGTAACCAGAGTTCACTTCGTAAGAAGAAGCAGGCGCCGGAAAAATTAAAAATACGATAACGCAGAGGGCTCCGACAATGATGCCCCCCCACGACATGAGCCCCAAGGAAGTCTTGTAATTTACTTTTTCGGCATTTAGGACCGCATAACGACTCAACGCCACGCTCAGGCACTCTCCTACCACCGTCGCGATACCTGTTACGATCGCGTAATGGTAAGAGAATACCCCGTACAGTTCGACGCCTAAAATTCGCGCCAAACTGAACAACAATGCAAACATGCAAAGTTTGTTTGCAAGGACAGTGATTGCGCAGATTTCCTTAATCACTGGTCTTAACTTCTTGCAAAGAACGAGACATACCAACCTGCCGCTTTCAACATACCTTCACCAACATTGAAAAGCGGCTTGTAGCCCAACAGATTCTTTGCTTTATCAATGTTCGCCTGCGAGTGCCTTACGTCACCAGCGCGAAAATCCCGATAGACCATATCCGAAGTAGACTTGACATCAACGCGAGCCAAAGCATCCTTGATACAGGCAAAAACCTGGTTCAATGTTGTCCTGTCACCAACGGCGACGTTGTAAACATTATTCTTTGCTTCCGGACCGGCACAGGCAGCCAGTATATTGGCTTGAACTGCGTTCTCTACGAAACAAAAGTCCCGACTAGTTTCACCATCACCATTTACGAAAACCTCTTCGTTATTGATCATGGCCGCCGTCCACTTAGGAATCACGGCTGCATAGGCGCCATTAGGATCCTGACGTTTGCCAAAGACGTTAAAATAGCGAAGCCCAATGGTATTGAAACCGTATGTACTGGAAAAAACCTCAGCATACAATTCGTTTACATACTTGGTGACCGCATAAGGGGACAGAGGCTTGCCAATCACACCTTCAACCTTGGGAAGTCCGGGGTGATCGCCGTAGGTAGAACTGGAGGCTGCATAAGTAAAGCTTTTTACTTTCGCATCCTTCGCCGCAACCAACATATTCAGAAAGCCGTCGATATTGGTGCTGTTGGTTGTAATAGGATCATTGATGGAGCGAGGAACAGAGCCTAATGCTGCCTGATGCAAAACGTAGTCCACTGAAATATCCGTGGACGCAGGGAAAGTCATTGCACTCCTGCAATCGTCAATATTTCTGATATCGCCGTTTACCAGTACGAAGCGCGCCCATTGCTCAGGACTCACTACCGATTGCACTTCATCGAGATTACGTTGATGCCCTGTTGCAAAGTTATCAAGACCTACAACCCGCTGATCTAATTGCAGCAGTGTCTCCAATAAATTGGAGCCAATAAATCCGGCCACCCCCGTAACCAACCAAACCTTTGGGGATTGTTGAATTTCAGCTTTAACTTCTTCGAAACGGATCATGTAATTCTCGACTTGGTTTTTTCTGGCAGTAACGAATCAGGGTCCTTACGGACCCTAATATTCAGAGACGCAGATCTGATTGAGAGGCATCCAGCAGGTACTTGAGATCATAGAGAACGTGTTCCGCCTTCCCCAGGCTCCGAATTTGCTCGGCCCCCATCGCAGAGAATTCATTATGTGCGACAGCCAGGATTATACCGTCGTAAGAATTAACCTGTGGCTGGCCGATTGGAGTGATTGAGTACTCGTGCATTGCTTCTGCCGCATCTACCCACGGATCATAAACATCAACAACAATATTGAATTCTGCGAGCTCATTAACAATATCGATGATTTTAGTGTTACGCAGGTCCGGGCAGTTTTCTTTGAACGTCAACCCCATGATCAAGACACGAGCACCATCAACATGAATTTTACGTTTCAGCATCGCCTTGACAAGTTGAGAGACCACATAGGCCCCCATGCTGTCATTCAAACGACGACCCGCTAAAATGATCTCAGGATGATAGCCAATGGACTGAGCTTTATGAGTGAGGTAATAGGGATCTACACCAATGCAGTGACCGCCAACCAGTCCCGGACGGAAAGGCAAGAAGTTCCACTTCGTCCCCGCCGCCTCCAGAACCGCCTGAGTATCGATACCCATCTTATTAAAAATAAGCGCCAACTCATTGATCAGGGCAATGTTCAAATCGCGCTGCGTGTTCTCAATAACCTTTGCTGCCTCAGCAACTTTGATGCTCTTGGCCTTATGAGTTCCGGCGATAATAATTGTGTTATACAGAGCATCGACTAGATCAGCGACCTCAGGAGTGGACCCAGCAGTTACCTTTTTGATAGTAGTAACACGATGCTCTTTATCGCCAGGATTTATACGCTCAGGGCTATAGCCTGCATAAAAATCAACATTGAATTTCAGTCCGGATACTTTTTCCAGCACAGGAACACAGTCTTCCTCAGTAGCGCCAGGATAGACCGTTGACTCATAAATAACGATATCACCCTTTTTCAAAACACGACCAATCGACTCGCTGGCTTTCACCAAAGGAGACAGATCCGGCCTCTTATGTTCATCAATCGGGGTTGGAACGGTAACAATAAATATATTGCATGCAGACAATTCGTCCAGCACAGAGCTAAAACTTAAACCCGATGCAGAGAGCAACTCACAATCAGACACCTCGAGAGTAGCATCATGACCTGCTTTTAGTGCTTCGATTCGACGCTGACTGATATCAAATCCGACCACTTGCATTTTTTTGCCAAACTCAACTGCCAGCGGCAAGCCCACATAACCGAGACCCACTATGGCCAACTTTACATCTTCGAGTTTAAGCATTGTTTTTCCTTGCCATTCATCAATATTAAGTCGTTCATAAAAAGCGCTCAAATACCTGCGTTTTAGAAACGAACATCACGGCTGTGTAAACCATAAATTATACCGAAAGCGTCTAAAGGAGCCATAACAATTTCCAGAAAGTCAAGGAAGAGCTCGAACGCCACTCGGTTGCTCACACACTGAGAGCCATAGCTGCAAAGCCAGTCGCCGCAACACAACAGCCAATGCCTGATCGAGATTCGCCTATCACGACATTTGCACACATTCAACCATACACCTGAAAAATATGCGAAGCTTGGGAGAAGGAGTTCCCACTCGAGCAAATTCTTGTCAGAACTGACAGCAGAGAGATCATTGGCACCAATGTCCCAACAAAAATCCGATCTATTTCGACTAACCTGCTAAGGACCGTACCCTTAGCCCAAGAGTAGAAATACCCCTCCTTGGGCGATATGCCACCTATGCACATCAGACAAAGAACTGAATTTCAGCTATTCCGGCCTCACTGCAAAGAACCCACGAAGCAGCACGAAAGCAACACCTGTGATCAAGCCAGCAATAACCCCTAATACAAGGATCAGGGTCTTGTTTGGTTTCAATGGGTTGTCTGGCAACTCCACCGCCCCATCCTGCCGATAGACAGATACCAATGCCGCCTCTGTTTTCAGTCCTTTAAAGAAATAGTATCGGTCCTGGAGATCGCGCAAACGGTCCGTAAAAGGATCATCGGACTTGCGAGCCTGCAAACTCTCAATTTCCGCCTTTAGCGCTTTCGAGCCGCGCATGTACGTAAGCTGACCAGACTCCCCACCCGCAATAATTGATTGACTCACCGTGATCGCAGGCGGCTTCTCCAGACCGATTGATTCAGCAATCCGTAGCGCCTCACTCAATCTGGCAATCGAATCTTCTCGGGCCCTGCTGCTCTTCTCTCTGGCGGAGCTGATCTGCTGCTCCAAATTACGAGCCCGAACCTCAGACTCAATTGAAAGGTTCTTGATCATTTCCCTCTTGGCCAATTCACCAGCCTGAGCCGCATATTCAGTAACCCAGTCCTTGGCCTTCTGAGGATCGGCTATCTGCACGACAACCGAAAACCTGTCAGATGCCTCCCTAAGCGGCGGAACCACACGCAGCACCTGAGAAAACTTCGAATACAGGACATCTCGGGATTTTTTCCGCTCGTCCGAGGACAAACTCGGCAAATAAACCTTGCTAAAAAAATCCATGCGGAGCGACTCTGCCTGTAAATGTCGCGTGTAAATATCATAGACATCCTTAACGGTGTAAGGAACCAACTCTGACTCTCTCATTCGACCATAGTTAAAGTTGGATATATCATTCTGAGTCGGTGGCATCACAAAAGCCCTCGCCTCATAGACGGGAGTAGCAAGAAAAGCATAGCTCGCTGCGAGAACAGCACCTACAATAGTAAAGCCGATAACAACAAGTTTTTGCCGAAAAACAGCACGAACAAATCTCTGAAACTCAAAATCTTCCAGAGCATTATCTTTTTTTGAATCGACACGCATATAATGTTAGCCTTTTTTTTCACTTAAACGGTTACGTTAACTACATAAGCCAGACCACTTGAGAATCATCAACGTAAGTCCAAGTTGATAAAGAAAACTGTAACGCCCCCCTTTCTCAACCCACGCAAAATACCGTATTAAATCCTCGGACGAGCGAATTAAAAAACACCAAGCGAGTCTATGCTCAGACTATCGTCCGCGCCTCCTCACTCCCAAGAAATGAACTGCCATAATCCCCCCCCCAAAAATCATCCCCACCAAGAACGAAGCAACTCCGAACATCGAGATTTGTAACTGGGGCGAAGAAAAACCGAGGAAGGAAACGACCACAAGCTGCTGGTTTTCCAGTACGAAGAGAAGGCATGTAATTGATATTAACAAGACAAGCCCAGTGATCATGAATCGCTTGATGCGACTCTTATCTTGCCAACTCATCGCCACCTAAACCCTCCTCATCCTCATTCACCCGATCCCGCAGTTCTTTACCCGGCTTGAAATGCGGAACGAACTTGCCGTCGAGACTGACAGACTGGCCGGTTTTCGGATTACGGCCGACCCGTGGTGCGCGGTAGTGCAGAGAGAAACTGCCAAACCCCCGGATCTCGATACGATCCCCGGTAGCCAGACATTGGGACATTTGCTCAAGCATGGTCTTGATGGCCAGCTCCACATCCTTGGATGAGAGCAGCCCTTGATGGGTGACAATTCGTTCGATCAACTCCGACTTCGTCATATTTTTCCCTTCTTTTTCAAGCAGCTAGGTCAGCGCTTCAAAGGTTTTAGCACGCCCGCATGATTTTGAACAGCCTGAGTTTTTCCATCCGTCCCAGCCCCCCAAGATGCTTGATTCCTGGAACAGGAAGACTCTGGACTATCACTGTATCATCGGCAAATCACCAACATGGTGCGCGTCAGGAAACCCGCCGGATTGAACCCAAAAAGCTCCCCCTCCTCCTCTTCCTTGAGATCATCAGACCTTGCCACAACCTTGTAGCCCACCCCCTTGCATTCCCTGGCCGCACGCTTGTAACACTTCTCCCATTTCGAACCGAGCCCCGAACAATCGATCTCAATACCGCTAACCCCACGCACTACGTGAGTTTTGGCGTTGGTGGTACAACCCGCCAATGCCAGCACTGCTACTGCGACAATGAGCTTGTTCATTCACATCCCTTTGCCAGAAAGCCTACCGAGCGATCATTAGCCTCAGGCTAAAGACTAGCTGCAAATAAGCGCTTGATCCGACTAAACAATCAGACCTCCATTCGACGTTTTTGGTTCACGAACCAAGCAACTACATCCGCACGTAATTCACCAAACGCCAGGCACAAAAAAGGGCGACCGAAGTCGCCCTTTTTTACAGAAAGTCAGAACTTAGTTCTGTTTTTCCATTTGTGCACGCAGCAGGTCACCCAGAGTGGTGGCCACAGGAGCATCAGTAGCTACTGGCTTGTCGCGCAGGCTCTGGATTGCTTCTTTCTCGTCTTCAACGTCTTTCGACTTGATCGAGAGCTGAATTACACGGCTCTTGCGGTCAACGCTGATGATCTTGGCTTCTACTTCTTCGCCTTCTTTCAGAACGTTGCGCGCGTCTTCAACGCGGTCACGGCTGATTTCGGAGGCTTTCAGAGTCGCTTCGATATCGTCGGCCAGAGTGATGATGGCGCCTTTAGCGTCAACTTCCTTCACGATGCCTTTAACGATGGCGCCTTTGTCGTTCTCTTGAACGTACTCGGAGAACGGATCGCTTTCCAGTTGCTTGATACCCAGGGAGATGCGCTCGCGCTCTGGGTCAACCGACAGGATAACGGTGTCCAGCTCGTCGCCCTTCTTGAAGCGGCGAACGGCTTCTTCGCCCACTTCGTTCCAGGAGATGTCGGACAGGTGAACCAGACCGTCGATGCCGCCGTCCAGACCAATGAAGATACCGAAATCGGTGATCGACTTGATGGTGCCGGAGATTTTATCGCCCTTGTTGAACTGGCCAGAGAAATCTTCCCATGGGTTAGATTTGCACTGCTTGATGCCCAGGGAGATACGACGACGCTCTTCGTCGATGTCCAGAACCATGACTTCCACTTCGTCGCCGACTTGTACGACTTTCGAAGGGTGGATGTTCTTGTTGGTCCAGTCCATTTCGGAAACGTGTACCAGACCTTCAACGCCTTCTTCCAGCTCAGCGAAGCAGCCGTAGTCGGTCAGGTTGGTTACACGCGCGGTAACGCGAGTGCTTTCCGGGTAACGAGCTTTGATAGCAACCCATGGATCTTCGCCCAGTTGCTTCAGGCCCAGGGAAACACGATTGCGCTCGCGATCGTACTTCAGAACCTTGACATCGATCTCATCGCCAACGTTGACGATTTCGGAAGGATGCTTGATACGCTTCCAAGCCATGTCGGTAATGTGCAGCAGGCCATCGACGCCACCCAGATCGACGAATGCGCCGTAATCGGTGAGGTTCTTGACGATACCTTTGACTTGTTGGCCTTCCTGCAGGGATTCCAGCAGAGCTTCGCGCTCGGCGGAGTTCTCGGCTTCCAGGACGCTACGACGGGAAACGACAACGTTGTTGCGCTTCTGGTCCAGCTTGATGACCTTGAATTCCAGCTCTTTGCCTTCCAGGTGCGTGGTGTCGCGCACTGGACGGACGTCAACCAGAGAACCTGGCAGGAACGCACGGATGCCGTTAACGTCGACAGTGAAGCCGCCTTTAACCTTACCGTTGATAACGCCCTTGACCACTTCTTCGGCTGCGAAGGCTGCTTCCAGAACAATCCAGCATTCAGCGCGCTTGGCTTTTTCACGGGACAGCTTGGTTTCACCAAAGCCGTCTTCAACCGAGTCCAGAGCAACGTGAACTTCGTCACCGACGTTGATGTTCAGTTCGCCAGCGTCGTTGTAGAACTGCTCAAGCGGGATGAGTGCTTCAGACTTCAGGCCAGCGTGAACGGTTACCCAGCGAGCCTGGTAATCGATATCAACGATAACACCGGTGATGATGGAGCCTGCCTGAAGGTTCAGGGTTTTTAGGCTTTCTTCAAAGAGTTCCGCAAAGCTTTCGCTCATTTTAATTCCTGTCGATGAGGGCGAAGAATACGCCCATCTCCACACCCCAGACGGTGTGGGTTAGTTTCATTTAAAAGAAGCCACCGCAGGACTATGACTGGTCCCCTGCGGCCTTCTTGGTCACCCGGCGATATCGCGAATGGCGATCTCGCTCATGATGCGTTCCAGCACCTGGTCGATGGATAATTCCGTGGAATCCAGCTGTATGGCGTCAGCCGCCGGTTTGAGCGGGGCTACCGCTCGCTGGGTGTCACGCTCATCGCGCGCACGTATCTCATCTAGCAGACTCGACAGACTAACACCCTCGACCTTGCCCTTCAACTGCAAATATCGACGGCGTGCCCGTTCCTCGGCGCTGGCGGTCAGAAAAATCTTCAGCGGCGCGTCAGGGAAAACCACTGTACCCATGTCGCGCCCATCCGCCACAAGACCCGGCGCCTCCTGAAAAGCCCGCTGGCGCTGCAGCAGCGCCTCGCGTACAGCGGGCAGCGCAGCCACTTGGGAAGCGCCGGAACCGACGCTTTCGGTGCGAATGACATCGCTGACTTCATCACCTTCCAGAATGATGCGTTGCAACTGACCGTCCGTCGCCGCGATGAACTGCACATCCAGATGAGCGGCGAGTTTCTTCAGCAGCTCTTCATTGGTCAGGTCGACACCGTGGTTATGCGCAGCGAACGCCAGCAGTCGGTACAACGCACCGGAGTCCAGCAGGTTCCAGCCCAGGCGCTTGGCCAGAATCCCGGCTACCGTGCCCTTGCCCGAACCGCTTGGCCCATCAATGGTGATGACCGGTGCAATGTTGATCACGACTGTGCCTCTTGTGCCACGCGAATACCGACCTGTGCGCACAGCGCCAGGAAATTCGGGAACGACGTCGCGACGTTGGCGCAATCATGAATGCGAACCGGCGCACTGGCGCGCAGCGAAGCAACGCTGAACGCCATGGCAATACGGTGATCACCATGACCGTGCACTTCACCGCCGCCGATCTGGCCGCCGTCGATGATGATGCCATCCGGGGTTGGCTCGCACTTGACACCCAGCGCCAGCAAACCATCGGCCATGACCTGGATGCGATCCGACTCCTTGACCCGCAGCTCTTCGGCGCCACGCAACACGGTGCGCCCTTCGGCACAGGCGGCAGCGACGAACAGCACCGGGAACTCGTCGATCGCCAGCGGGACCAGCGCCTCGGGAATCTCGATACCCTTGAGTTTAGCTGCACGTACGCGCAAGTCTGCTACAGGCTCGCCACCCACTTCACGCTGGTTTTCCAGGGTGATGTCGGCGCCCATCAGGCGCAGGATGTCGATCACACCGGTACGGGTCGGGTTGATGCCGACGTGTTCCAGCACCAGTTCCGAACCTTCGGCGATCGATGCCGCCACCAGGAAGAACGCCGAGGACGAGATATCACCCGGCACTTCAATGTGGGTCGCGGTCAGCTTGTTGCCGGACTCGACCGATGCGGTCGCGCCGTTGACCGTTACCGGGTAGCCGAAGCCTCGCAGCATGCGCTCGGTATGGTCACGGGTCGGAGCAGGCTCGGTAACCGTGGTCTTGCCTTCGGCATACAGACCGGCCAGCAGCAGGCAGGACTTAACCTGGGCACTGGCCATTGGCATGGTGTAGGTCAGGCCCTTGAGCTTGTTGCCACCGCGAATGGTCATCGGCGGACGACCTTCGGCGGCGGTTTCGATCACCGCGCCCATTTCACGCAGCGGATTGGCCACGCGATTCATCGGGCGCTTGGACAGCGAAGCGTCGCCGGTCAAGGTGCTGTCGAAGTTCTGCGCAGCCAACAGGCCGGACAGCAGGCGCATCGAAGTACCGGAGTTGCCCAGGTAGATCGGGCCCGGCGCCGGCTTCAGACCATGCAGGCCAACACCGTGAATGGTCACGCGACCATGGTGCGGACCTTCGATCACGACACCCATGTCACGGAAAGCCTGCAAGGTCGCCAGGGCATCTTCGCCCTCGAGGAAGCCTTCGACTTCGGTGACGCCTTCGGCCAGGGAGCCAAGCATGATCGAACGGTGGGAAATCGATTTGTCACCCGGTACGCGAATCCGACCGGACAGGCGGCCACCAGGTTGAGCCAGGAAAATCAGATCGTTGGAATTCATAGCGTCCACATAGGCCCTGCGGGCCAGGATTTTACTGAAATGCTCGCGGGCAACCCGGGCGCGAGTGAAAACGCCCAACAATTGGTGCCCATCCCCTGCATCGACCGCGTCGCGCAAGGCGTCGAGATCGCTGCGAAATGTATCGAGTGTGCGCAGGACAGCTTCGCGGTTGGCGAGGAAGATGTCGTGCCACATGACCGGGTCGCTTCCGGCGATTCTTGTGAAATCGCGGAAACCGCCCGCAGCGTAACGGAAGATCTCAAGATTTTCATTGCGCTTGGCCAAGGAATCGACCAAGCCGAACGCCAGCAAGTGCGGCAGATGGCTGGTCGCGGCCAGCACTTCGTCGTGACGCTCGACCTGCATGTGCTCGACATCGGCGCCCAGTTCGCGCCACAAACGGTCGACTACCGCCAGGGCAGCAGGATCGGTCTGATCCAGCGGCGTCAGGATCACTTTGTGGCGACGGAACAGCTCGGCGTTGGAGGCTTCCACCCCGCTTTGCTCGGAACCGGCAATCGGGTGCCCCGGCACGAAGCATGACGGCATCTTGCCAAATGCTTCGGTGGCAGCACGCACCACATTGCCTTTGGCACTGCCGACATCGGTCAGGATCGCCTGCCCCAGATCCATGCCCGCCAGACGCGCGAGCACTTTCTCCATGGCCAGGATCGGCACCGCCAGCTGGATGACGTCGGCGCCCTGACAAGCAACGCCCAGGTCTTCCTCGCAGCGATCCACCACACCCAGCTCGACCGCGAGCTTACGCGATTGTGGATCGAGATCGACCCCGACCACTTCGCGGCACAGACCGCTTTCACGCAAACCCTTGGCAAACGAACCGCCGATCAACCCGAGACCGACCACCACCAGGCGACCGATCATAGGTTCAGCAGATTGCAGCGCAGTGACATCAACCACGAGCCAGAACCTTGGTCAGCGCTTCAAGGAAGCGGCTGTTCTCTGCCGGCAGGCCAATGGTGATGCGCAGGTGGTTCGGCATGCCGTAGTTGGCCACCGGACGCACGATCACGCCTTCACGCAGCAAGCCCTGGAACACCGGGGCCGCGACCTGACCGAGATCGACGCAGATGAAATTGCCTTTGGACGGAATCCAGCTCAGCCCCAGCTCACGGAAACCAGCTTCCAGTTGCTGCATGCCGGACTCGTTCAACTGACGGCTTTGCGCCAGATACTCTTCGTCCTTCAACGCTGCACAGGCTGCGGCCAGAGCCAGGCTGTTGACGTTGAACGGCTGGCGTACACGGTTCAGCACGTCTGCGACCACCGCCGTGGACAAGCCGTAACCCACGCGCAGCGCTGCCAGGCCATAAGCCTTGGAGAAGGTGCGGGAAACCAGCAGGTTCGGATAAGCCGCCAGGAAGTCCAGGCCATCCGGCAAATCGCTGCCTTCGGCGTATTCGATGTAAGCCTCGTCCAGCACGACCAGCACATGCTCCGGCACATCCTGCAGGAATTCGTCCAGCGCCTCGGCGTCGAACCAGGTCCCGGTCGGGTTGTTCGGGTTGGCGATGAACACCACGCGGGTGTTGGCATCGATTGCCGCCAACATGGCGGGCAGGTCGTGCCCCCAATCCTTGGCCGGAACTACCTTGGCCTGTGCGCCGACCGCCTGGGTGGCAATCGGGTAGACCGCGAACGCATGCTCGCTGAACACGGCATTCAGGCCCGGCGCCAGATAGGCACGCGCAACCAGCTCCAGGATGTCGTTGGAACCGTTGCCCAGCGTGACCTGATCGAGCTCGACGCGGCACTGCTCAGCCAGCAGGCTCTTGAGGGAAAAACCGTTGCCGTCCGGATAACGGGTCAGCTCGACCAGCGCATCGCGGATCGCCGCCAGCGCCTTGGGACCGGCGCCCAACGGATTTTCGTTGCTTGCCAGCTTGACGATGCTGGCTGGATCAAGGTCCAGCTCACGCGCCAGTTCGTCCACGGGTTTGCCCGGAACGTAAGGCGAAAGTTGTTGCACGCCCGGCTGTGCCAGAGCGAGGAAATTGCCACTCATTTGCTACCGCCCCTTAGAGAACTGCTTTCGGGTAGGAACCCAGCACCTTGAGTGCCACTGCTTCCTGACTGATCTTTTCCAGCACACCTTTGACCAGCGGGTCGCGGTGGTGGCCGACGAAGTCGATGAAGAACACGTAGGTCCATTTACCGCTGCGCGACGGACGAGTCTCGATTCGCGTCAGGTCGATGCCATTGTCGTGGAACGGCACCAGCAGCTCGTGAAGCGCACCAGGCTTGTTGCTCATCGAAACGATGATCGAGGTCTTGTCGTCGCCGGTCGGCGGCACTTCCTGGTTGCCGATCATGAGGAAGCGCGTGGAGTTATCCGGACGGTCCTCGATTTTTTCGGCCAGACGGGTCAAGCCGTACAGGCCGGCCGCCATGTCGCCGGCAATTGCCGCCGAGTTCCACTCACCCTTGACCCGCTTGGCCGCTTCGGCGTTGCTGGACACCGCCACGCGCTCGACATTCGGGTAATGGGCGTCCAGCCACTTGCGGCACTGAGCCAGGGACTGGGCGTGGGAGTAGATGCGGCTGATGCTGTCGGTCTTGGTGTTTTCACCGACCAACAGGTGATGGTGGATACGCAACTCGACTTCGCCGCAGATCACCATGTCATGTTCGAGGAAGCTGTCGAGGGTGTGGTTGACCGCACCTTCGGTGGAGTTTTCCACCGGCACCACGCCAAAATTCACCGCCCCCGCCGCCACTTCACGGAACACTTCGTCGATCGCCGCCATCGGCTTGCTGATCACCGCGTGGCCGAAGTGCTTCATGGCCGCTGCCTGGGTGAAGGTGCCTTCAGGGCCGAGGTAAGCCACTTTCAGCGGCTGCTCGAGCGCCAGGCACGAAGACATGATTTCACGGAACAACCGCGCCATCTCTTCGTTGCCCAGCGGCCCCTGGTTACGCTGCATGACACGCTTGAGCACCTGAGCTTCGCGCTCAGGACGATAGAACACCGGCACTTCGCCTTCGGCCAGCGAGGCCATCTTTACTCGCGCGACTTCCTGGGCGCAGCGCGCACGCTCACTGATCAGCTCCAGGACCTTTTCGTCCAGGGCATCAATGCGCAGGCGCAGTGCCTTGAGTTCTTGCTCAGACATTAGCCGTGTTCCTTCTCGAACTCTGCCATGTACGAAATCAGCGCATTGACGGCGTTGATGTCGACGGCGTTATAGATGGAGGCGCGCATGCCGCCCACGGAACGGTGGCCCTTGAGGTTCAACAGGCCACGCTCGTCGGCACCGGCCAGGAACGGCTTGTCCAGACGATCATCAGCCAGGCGGAACGGCACGTTCATCCAAGAGCGGTCCGACTTGTTGATCGGGTTGCTGTACAGGCCGCTGGCATCGATGAAGCTGTACAGCGTGCGCTGCTTGACTTCATTGAGCTTACCGATGGCCTCGACGCCGCCCTGCTCTTTCAGCCACTCGAACACCAGGCCGGACAGGTACCAGGCCAGGGTCGGCGGGGTGTTGTACATCGAACCGTTATCGGCCGCGACCTTATAGTTGAGCATAGTCGGGCACAGGGAGCGGGCCTTGCCCAGCAAGTCTTCGCGAACGATGTTGACCACGATACCGCTCGGGCCGATGTTTTTCTGCGCGCCGGCGTAGATCATGCCGAAACGCGAAACATCCACCGGGCGCGACAGGATGTCCGAGGACATGTCGGCGACCAGCGGGATATCACCGGTCTCGGGAATCCATTGGAATTCCAGGCCGCCGATGGTTTCGTTCGGCGCGTAGTGGACGTAGGCCGCGTCTTTCGACAGCTTCCATTCGTTCTGGCCCGGGATGGCGAAATAGTCGTAAGGCTTGGCGGTGCCGGCAACGTTGACATGGCCGTAGCGCGACGCTTCTTCGATGGCTTTCTGCGACCAGATACCGGTGTCGATATAGTCGGCAGAGCCGTTTTCCGGCAACAGGTTCAGAGGAATCTGAGCGAATTGCTGGCTGGCGCCACCTTGCAGAAACAGCACTTTATAGTTCGAGGGGATATTCAGCAGATCACGCAGATCCTGCTCGGCCTTGGTGGCGATGGACACGAACTCATCGCTGCGATGGCTCATTTCCATGACCGACAGACCCTTGCCGTGCCAGTCGAGGAGTTCACCCTGGGCGCGCTGCAGGACAGCTTCGGGAAGCGCCGCAGGACCGGCACAGAAGTTATAGGCTCTCTTGCTCACATCCAATCTCGCTCTGATTTGGTGGTATCACGCAGTAAATCTGTAGGAGCTGTCGAGCAGAGCGAGGCTGCGATCTTTTAATGCCAAGTGATAGCAAGAGCCAGATCAAGAGATCGCAGCCTCGCTTCGCTCGACAGCTCCTACATTAAAATCAATTCCACAGTTCCTTGAGGACAAACAACAAGGGGGCGAATTTTCATCCGCCCCCTGCTTACCCGCTTATTCCTGTGGTTCTTCGTCAGCGGCGGCGTCGAGTTGCTGGTCTTCGGCAACGTCGTCGATCACGACTTCCCCGACAAACCCTTCACCCTCTTCACCTTCGAGCTCTTCACCCTCGACTTCCGACGGCTCCTGAACCCGCTCCAGCCCGACCAGTGTTTCGTCGTTGGCCAGCTTGATCAGGGTCACGCCCTGAGTGTTACGACCCAGGCTGGACACTTCGTCGACACGGGTACGCACCAGGGTGCCCTGGTCGGAAATCAGCATGATCTCCTCGCCGTCGAGCACCTGGACCGCACCGACCAGACGGCCGTTACGCTCGTTGCTGACCATGGCGATAACGCCCTGACCGCCACGCTTGTACTCAGGGAACTCGGTGATCGCCGTGCGCTTGCCGTAGCCACGCGCCGAAGCGGTGAGGATCTGGCTGCCTTCTTCCGGGATCAGCATGGAAATCAGCTTCTGGCCTTCCGGCAGACGCATGCCGCGGACGCCGCGAGCGGTACGGCCCATGGCGCGAACGTCGGTTTCCTTGAAGCGAGTGACCTTGCCGCCGTCGGAGAACAGCATGACTTCGCGCTCGCCATCGGTAATGGCGGCAGAAATCAGTACGTCACCTTCATCCAGCTCCAGCGCGATCAGGCCGACGCTGCGTTGACGGCTGAAGGATTCCAGCGGGGTCTTCTTCACGGTGCCTTTGGCAGTAGCCATGAAGATGAAGTGACCTTCGGTGTATTCCTCGACCGGCAGCATGGTGGTGATGTATTCATCACTGTCCAGCGGCAGCAGGTTGACCAGCGGACGACCACGGGCAGCGCGGGACGCTTCCGGGATTTCGTAGGTTTTCAGCCAGTACACCTTGCCCTTGCTGGAGAACAGCAGCAGCGTGGTGTGGCTGTTGGCAACCAACAGGTGAGCGATGTAGTCCTCATCCTTGACGCCGGTGGCCGACTTGCCTTTGCCGCCACGACGCTGGGCCTGGTACGCAGCCAGCGGCTGGGTCTTGGCGTAGCCACCGTGGGAAATGGTCACGACGCGTTCTTCTTCCGGGATCATGTCACCCAGGGTCAGGTCGAGACGGGCATCGAGGATTTCGGTACGACGCACGTCGCCGTATTCGGCACGGATCACTTCCAGCTCTTCGCGGATCACTTCCATCAGGCGCGTGGCGCTGTTGAGGATGCGGATCAGCTCGCCGATCTGGTTGAGGATCTCTTGATACTCGGCCAGCAGTTTTTCGTGTTCCAGACCGGTCAGGCGGTGCAGACGCAGTTCCAGAATGGCTTGCGCCTGTTCTGGCGACAGGAAGTACTTGCCGTCGCGCAGACCGTATTGCGGATCGAGGTTTTCCGGACGGCACGAATCGGCGCCGGCACGTTCAACCATCGCCACCACGGCCGAGGATTCCCAAGGCGTGCTGATCAGCGCTTCCTTGGCTTCCGACGGCGTTGGCGACGCCTTGATCAGGGCGATGACCGGGTCGATGTTCGACAGGGCAACCGCTTGACCTTCAAGGATGTGACCACGCTCGCGCGCCTTGCGCAGTTCGAACACGGTACGGCGGGTAACGACTTCGCGACGGTGACGGACGAAGGCTTCCAGCAGGTCCTTGAGGTTCAGGATCCGCGGACGGCCGTCGATCAGCGCGACGATGTTGATACCGAACACCGCTTGCAGCTGGGTCTGGGCGTAGAGGTTGTTGAGGATGACCTCAGGCACTTCACCGCGACGCAGCTCGATCACGACGCGCATACCGTCCTTGTCGGACTCGTCGCGCAGTTCGGTGATGCCTTCAAGCTTCTTCTCTTTAACCAGCTCGGCGATCTTCTCGATCAGACGCGCCTTGTTCAGCTGGTAAGGGAGTTCGGTGATGACGATCTGCTGACGGCCACCGACCTTGTCGATGTCTTCGATCATCGAGCGGGCACGCATGTAAATGCGGCCGCGACCGGTGCGGTAGGCTTCGATGATGCCGGCGCGACCGTTGATGATCGCGGCGGTCGGGAAGTCCGGACCGGGGATGTATTGCATCAGCTCGTCGACAGTCAGCTCGGGATTGTCGATGAGCGCCAGGCAACCGTCGATGACTTCACCGAGGTTGTGCGGCGGAATGTTGGTCGCCATGCCCACGGCGATACCGCTGGAGCCGTTGACCAACAGGTTGGGAATACGGGTCGGCATGACCGCCGGGATCATTTCGGTGCCGTCGTAGTTCGGCACCCAGTCCACGGTTTCTTTATGCAGGTCAGCCAGCAGCTCGTGCGCCAGTTTGGTCATGCGCACTTCGGTGTATCGCATGGCCGCAGCGTTGTCGCCGTCCACCGAACCGAAGTTGCCCTGGCCGTCTACCAGCAGGTAGCGCAGGGAGAATGGCTGCGCCATCCGAACGATGGTGTCGTACACCGCGGTATCACCGTGCGGGTGATACTTACCGATCACGTCACCGACAACACGGGCAGATTTCTTGTACGGCTTGTTGAAGTCGTTGCCCAGCTCGCTCATCGCGAACAGCACGCGCCGGTGCACGGGCTTCAAGCCATCGCGCGCATCCGGCAGTGCCCGCCCGACAATTACGCTCATCGCGTAGTCGAGGTAGGACTGCTTCAGCTCGTCTTCGATATTGACCGGGAGGATTTCTTTGGCCAGTTCGCCCATGAGAAGCCTGATTCCTTTTTCTGGTGAAACTTCGTCACATCCATATGGGACCAACGAAGCTCGCCGATACAGGCTGAGTGCCATGCACCGACTTACGACAAATCAACGAGTTATGCCATGGATCTGCGCAGTACGGGTCGCCCCTTCGGGCAACCCTGGAAACCGCCGGATGTTATCACAAGAGCCGCCACGCACCTATCCCCCAGATGCGCATGGAGAGTAGTTAGTTGACCGGTGACAGGCTTGAAGGGGACGAGAGGGGCTTAGAGCTGTGTTGAATGGAGAATTTGTGGCTGATTCGGGCTGATTCATCAGGTTTGACGGCCCCATCGCGAGCAAGCTCGCTCCCACAGGTTTTGTGCGTACCGCAATCACTGTGGGAGCAGGCTTGCCCGCGATAGCGTTTGAATAGACGCCAAAGATAATTAATGCAGACGCTTACGGCACATCAACTGCGCCATTTTCGCCGTATCCGGGCGCTCGACAATGCCTTTTTCGGTGACGATCGCATCGATCAGGTCCGCCGGCGTCACGTCAAACACCGGGTTAAAGGCATGGACATCAGCGCCAACGCGCTTGCCGCCGACCTCCAGCAACTCGCGACCATCACGCTCTTCAATCGGGATCTCATCGCCACTGGCCAGGTTCATGTCGATGGTCGAACTCGGCGCCACCACCATGAAGCGCACGCCGTGGTGCATGGCGTTGACCGCCAGTTGGTAGGTGCCGATCTTGTTGGCCACGTCGCCATTGGCGGTGATCCGGTCAGCGCCGACGATGACCCAGGTAGGGCCTTTGGTCTTCATGATATGCGCCGCGGCGGAATCGACATTGAGGGTCACGGGAATGCCTTCATTGGCCAGTTCCCACGCGGTCAGCCGCGAGCCCTGCAGCCATGGGCGGGTTTCGTCGACATAGACCTGCTCGACCATGCCCTCGATGAAAGCGCCACGAATCACCCCCAGCGCCGTGCCAAAGCCGCCCGTGGCCAGCGCGCCGGTGTTGCAGTGGGTCAGGATCGCCTGGGCGTTGCCCTGATGCTTGCGGATCAGGTCGACACCCAGTTGCGCCATGGTCAGGTTGGCTTCGCGATCACTTTCGTGAATGGCAATGGCTTCGGCCTCCAGCACCGCCAGCGGATCGGCATTGCCTTTCAGGCGATCAAGCCGGTCGTGCATGCGGCCCAGCGCCCAGAACAGGTTGACGGCGGTAGGACGGGAATCGGCCAACAGCATGAAATCCTCTTCCAGTGCAGCGTACCAGTCACCACCTTCGGCAATACGGGCACGGGCAGCCAGTACGATGCCATAAGCCGCACTGATACCAATCGCCGGAGCACCGCGCACCACCATCGAGCGAATGGCCTCGGCCACACCCGCTGCACTGGTGTAGGCAATCCAGGTTTCCTCGAACGGCAAAATACGCTGATCCAGCAGATGGAGAGCGCCATCACGCCAATCGATGGCCTTTACCTTTTCCGCAGCCAACAGTCGATCGCGCATCCCTCACCCCGCACTCATGAACAAAAGCCGCCGATTATAGCGATCCCCCCGCGAAGACGCTCGGGTATACTTCGCCATCCTATACAAAAGCACTGGAACCGACCTTCGATGCCGAACACTGCCGCTGCGCTCGACCTGTTATTGCTGCCGACCTGGCTGGTACCCGTCGAACCCGCTGGTGTTGTCCTCAAGGAACATGGCGTGGGCATCCGTGATGGACGCATCGTGTTTATCGGCCCACGTTCCGCCGCACTGAAGCTTAACGCAACCGAAACCCGCGAATTGCCCGACATGCTGCTCAGCCCCGGCCTGATCAATGCCCACGGGCACGCGGCGATGACGCTGTTCCGTGGCCTGGCCGATGACCTGCCATTGATGACCTGGCTGGAAAACCACATCTGGCCCGCCGAAGCCAAGTGGGTCGACGAGGACTTCGTGCGCGACGGCACGGACCTGGCCATCGCCGAGCAAATCAAAGGCGGCATCACCTGTTTCTCTGACATGTACTTCTTCCCGAAGGTTGCCAGCGAGCGCGTACACAACAGCGGCATTCGCGCGCAGATCGCGATTCCGATCCTCGATTTCCCCATTCCGGGCGCCGCTACAGCGGACGAAGCCATTCGTCAGGGCGTCGAATTGTTTGGCGATCTCAAGCACCACGAACGCATCAAAGTCACCTTCGGCCCCCATGCACCCTACACCGTAGGCGACGAAAACCTGGAAAAAATCCGGGTGATCGCCGAAGAACTGGACGCTTCGATCCACATGCATGTGCATGAAACGGCGTTTGAAGTGCAGCAATCGGTCGAGCAGCGCGGTGAACGACCGCTGGCCCGACTGGCGCGGCTGGGCTTGCTGGGGCCACGCTTCCAGGCGGTTCACATGACCCAGGTCAGCGAAGAAGACCTGGCGCTGCTGGTAGAAAGCAACAGCAATGTGATTCATTGCCCGGAGTCGAACCTGAAGCTGGCCAGTGGGTTCTGCCCGGTCGAGCGTTTGTGGCAGGCCGGGGTCAATGTTGCGGTCGGCACCGACGGCGCGGCCAGCAACAATGACCTGGACCTGCTCGGCGAAACCCGCACCGCGGCCCTGCTGGCCAAGGCTGTCGCTGGCTCGGCCACCGCGCTGGATGCCCATCGTGCCTTGCGCATGGCCACCCTAAACGGTGCCCGGGCGCTGGGTATCGAGGCCGAAGTCGGCTCATTGGAAATCGGCAAGGCGGCGGACATGGTGGCTTTCGATCTCTCCGGCCTGGCCCAGCAACCGGTCTACGACCCGGTTTCGCAGCTTATATACGCCACCGGCCGGGACTGCGTGAAACACCTTTGGGTTGCCGGCAAGCAGCTGCTCGACGACCGTCGCCTGACACGCCTGGATGAACAACAGCTAAGTACTGTCGCGAAGGCCTGGGGCCAGCGCATCAGCGGCCGCACCGAATCGTAAGCACCCTGGAGCACAATCCGGGGCAACAGGATTTTTCAAGTTTTAGAGGACTTAAACCATGAGCAACGTCGACTACGCCGAAATCGCCAAATTCGAGGCCCTGGCCCATCGCTGGTGGGACCGCGAAAGCGAATTCAAACCGCTGCACGACATCAACCCGCTGCGGGTCAACTGGATTGACGAGCGCGTCAACCTGGCCGGCAAGAAGGTCCTCGACGTCGGTTGCGGCGGCGGCATCCTCAGCGAAGCCATGGCTCAGCGCGGCGCGACCGTGATGGGCATCGACATGGGCGAAGCGCCGTTGGCGGTCGCGCAGTTGCATCAACTGGAGTCGGGCGTGAGCGTCGAATACCGGCAGATCACCGCCGAAGCCCTGGCCGAGGAAATGCCCGAGCAGTTCGACGTGGTCACCTGCCTGGAAATGCTTGAGCACGTGCCGGACCCGTCATCGGTCATCCGTGCCTGCTTCCGTATGGTCAAGCCCGGCGGCCAGGTGTTCTTCTCGACCATCAACCGCAACCCGAAGGCGTACCTGTTCGCCATCGTCGGCGCCGAATACATCATGAAGTTGCTGCCGCGCGGCACCCACGACTTCAAGAAATTCATCCGCCCTTCCGAACTTGGCGCCTGGAGCCGCATGGCCGGCCTGACCGTCAAGGACATCATCGGCCTGACCTACAACCCGCTGACCAAGCACTACAAACTGGCCTCCGACGTGGACGTCAACTACATGATCCAGACCCTGCGCGAGGAGTAAGGCGATGCCAATCAGAGCAGTTCTTTTCGACATGGACGGCACCCTGCTCGACACCGCGCCGGACTTCATTGCGATCTGCCAGGCGATGCGTGCCGACCGTGGCTTGCCACCGATGAACGACAAGCACATTCGCGACGAGATTTCCGGCGGCGCCAAGGCGATGGTCGCAGTGACCTTCGCCATGGACCCGGAATCGCCGGGGTTCGAGGAACTGCGCCTGGAGTTCCTGGAACGCTACCTCGTGGGTTGTGCCGTCCACAGCAAGCTGTTCGACGGCATGGGCGAACTGCTGGCGGACATCGAGAAGGCCAACCTGATCTGGGGCGTGGTCACCAACAAGCCGCTGCGCTTCGCCGAGCCGATCATGCAACAGCTGGGGCTGGCTGAACGCTCGGCGCTGCTGATCTGCCCGGATCATGTGAAGAACAGCAAACCGGACCCGGAACCACTGATCCTGGCCTGCAAGATGCTCGACCTGGACCCGGCCAGCGTGCTGTTCGTCGGCGATGACCTGCGCGACATCGAGTCGGGCCGCGATGCCGGCACCAAGACTGCCGCGGTGACCTTCGGCTATATCCACCCGGATGATAATCCGCGGCATTGGGGTGCGGACGTGGTGGTCGATCATCCGCTGGAGTTGCGCAAGGTGCTTGATAGCGCGCTTTGCAGTTGCTGATTAAAGTCAACAGATCGCAGCCTGCGGCAGCTCCTACAGGGGACCGCGATCGACGTAGGAGCTGCCGCAGGCTGCGATCTTTTCCAGCTTTGTAATGGATTGAGGTTTTTTATGTTTGATTATTCCGCCCGCCCCGAACTGCTCAAGGATCGGGTCGTTCTGGTCACCGGCGCAGGACGCGGCATCGGCGCCGCAGCGGCAAAAACCTACGCGGCACACGGCGCAACCGTGCTGCTGCTGGGCAAGACCGAAGCCAACCTGACCCAGGTCTACGACGAAATCGAAGCCGCCGGCCATCCACAACCGGCAGTCATCCCCTTCAACCTCGAAACCGCCCTGCCCCATCAATACGATGAGCTGGCAGCGATGATCGAAAGCGAATTCGGGCATCTCGACGGCCTGCTGCACAATGCCTCGATCATCGGCCCGCGTACGCCGATCGAGCAGCTTTCCGGCGAAAACTTCATGCGGGTCATGCAAGTCAACGTCAATGCCATGTTCATGCTCACCAGCACACTGCTGCCGCTGCTCAAGCTGTCGCAGGATGCCTCGGTGGTGTTCACTTCCAGCAGCGTCGGTCGCAAGGGACGTGCGTACTGGGGCGCTTACGGCGTCTCCAAGTTCGCCACTGAAGGCCTGATGCAAACCCTGGCTGACGAAGTCGATACCGTGGCCCCGGTACGTTCCAACAGCATCAACCCGGGTGCCACCCGCACCAGCATGCGCGCCCAGGCTTACCCGGGTGAAAACCCACTGAACAACCCGACGCCCGAAGAGATCATGCCGGTCTACCTCTACCTGATGGGCCCGGACAGCACTGGTATCAATGGCCAGGCGTTCAACGCCCAGTAACGACCGTACGTCGCTTTCTGGTGCCGCGCCAGCTTCCTGTCGCGGCACTCGAAGGCTCTCGGATTCGAACCAGGCATCTGTCAAACAAACGTCACTCCCTGCACTACACAGGTAGCAGATGAACATCAACCGTTTGATTTAATACAGTTTTTATTCGGATGAACCGAATGGCACGACTTTCGCTCTAAGTTTGCTCAGACACGTAACGTGAAAGCAGACGGGGGTGAAGCTTGAGTGCAGAGATTACTCATCTTCTACAAAGCGGATTAAACTTGTACGAAATGTCCTACGGGACTGACGGACCAGTACGACGCGCAGCCCTAAGCCGCTCTCACCCAGCTTGTAAGACAGCCTTACTGCTTAGGGGCGCACGCCTTATGAAACCACCTTCCCAGACCAACGCAATTGACTTCGATAGCGCCAAATTGCAGCGCCTGGGCTTTGGTCAGCAACCGCCCCTTCTGGAAAGACCTGTCAGCCTTGCGCAATTGCGCCAGCAACTGAGCCTGCAGTTGCAAACCAGTCTGGAGCCGCAACGCATTCTTGGGACTTTCTATCGCGAGATTCAGCGATTGGTGCCGTTGGACGCCTTGTGCTACCTGCACAAGAGCAGCGACCTGCGCCTGGAGTTCGGCCAGCGCGGCCACCACTCCATCAGTTACAGCCTCAGCCACGAAGGCGAACACCTGGGTGAGCTGATCTTCCGTCGCAATCAGCGTTTCAGCGAACAGGAACAGGGCCATCTCGAATCACTGCTGGCCACGCTGCTTTTCCCGATGCGCAATGCGCTGCTTTACCGTACCGCCACCCAAAGCGCACTGCGCGACCCGCTGACGGGCGCCGGTAACCGCATCGCCATGGACCAGACGCTGCAAAGGGAAATCGAACTGTCCCGGCGCCATCTGCAACCGCTGTCGGTGCTGATGCTGGACATCGACCATTTCAAGCTGGTCAATGACACCCATGGCCACAGCACAGGCGATGACGTGCTCAAGGCGGTCGCCGCCACGATCAAAAACCAGCTGCGCAACGTGGACATGGTGTTCCGCTATGGCGGTGAAGAGTTCCTGATCCTGCTGTCGAATACCTGTCGCGAGGCCGCGGCCATGGTCGGTGAGCGGCTGCGGTTTGCAGCGCAGTCTGAAGAGTATCTGGCCGATGGTCACAGGATCCTGCTGACGGTCAGCCTCGGCTGTTCGACCCTGTTGCCCGGCGAGTCTGCCGAAAGCCTGTTGCGACGGGCAGACAGCGCGCTGTATGTGGCCAAGCGCGAAGGTCGTAACCGGCTGGAGATGGCGGGCTGATTTTTCAGCCACGACACAAACCAATGTGGGAGCGGGCTTGCTCGCGAAGGCGGCGTATCAGCTGACATCTGAGCTGAATGACACCCCGTCTTCGCGAGCAAGCCCGCTCCCACAGTTTTATTGCGTAATAGCTGGATCAGCCTTCGGCCAATGCCATCCGCTCACGCACGACCGGTGCCCGCTCTGCGTGTTCCATTTGCATGCAACGCTCGAGAAACAGGTACATATAGTCGTAGCTCTTGCAAACAGCCTGACGTAGCTCCACCTGCAGGGATTTGCTGGGGTTGGTGCCGGCCAATGTGCAGATGATCTCCAGGGCTTCCCATGGATGGGCATCGTCGTACTGGGCATGCATCTTCAGCCACTTCATCGCCCGCTTGCGATCTTCCTCGGGAAACGAGGCGGCGTAGATACCGTTGGAACACACTACTGCCGACCATTCCCCGGTCGCCCCTTCGATGGCGTAGTTGGTGGCGGCAATCCCGACGATCAGCGAGTCGGCGGAACTGGTGTGCCAGCACCAATGGCTCAGGGCGTGAAGCTCAGGGGGAACCTGCTGCGCCTGCAGCTCTCCCAGGCTGACACCGTGCGCGCGACTCCAGTGCACCCAGTAATCGGCGTGGTTCAGTTCGACGCGGATGTTGCGCATCAGCCAGCGACGGGCCATGTCTTCGCCGGGATGACGGGCAAAGCGGGTCTTGGTCAGGTTTTGTGCCATATACAACGCGAACTGTTCGACCACCGGCCAGCCACCGATCAGGTACTGGCGCATGGTCTTCGCACTGAGTTTGTTGTCTCGCATGCGTTGGTACAGTTCGTGTTCGACAACCCGGCGCTTGCTCTCGCTGCAATCCTGGATCAGGCGCTGGGCCCAGGCAGGGTAACTTGCAGCTTCCATGAGCGGTCCGGTTCGGTTGAATGTATCGATCACTGTCGAGCTCCTTTTGATTGTGATTGTCAGACCGGCAGGAGTTTCAACGGAACGTGCCAGGCGCCTTGAACAACAGCGGCTGAGGCCTGGCAGGGCGACTCAACAAGCTATCGCAGGTAAACAACTGCGGGCGTTCAATCACATACCCTTGAGCGTAATCTACCCCGATCTCCAGCAATGCCTGCTCGATCTGGGGCGTTTCGACAAACTCGGCAATCGTGCGCTTACCCATCACATGGCCAATGTGATTGATCACTTCGACCATGGCGCGGTTAATCGGGTCGTCCAGCATATCCTTTACGAAACTCCCGTCGATCTTCAGGAAGTCTACAGGCAAATGTTTCAGGTACGCGAACGAGGACATTCCGGCACAAAAATCGTCCAGGGAAAAATGGCAGCCTAAGCCTTTGAGTTCATTAATGAATCGAATGGCGCTGCCAAGATTTGAAATAGCACTGGTTTCAGTAATTTCAAAACAAATCATTTCAGGCGGAATCGAATACGTCACAAACTGTTCGCGCAAGAAGTCCAGGAACGCCTCATCCCCGATCGTCGTGCCTGACAGATTTATCGCACACATGGCCAGCGGCCCGTTGCCTTGCTCGGCCCGGCATTGGGCGATGATCTTGAACACGTTCTGCACCACCCAACGATCAAGCGAGCTCATCAGGCCATAGCGTTCGGCTGCCGGAATGAAGCTGTCGGGCAAAATCATCCGCCCGGCTTCATCATGCAATCGCAGCAGAATTTCAATATGTCCGCCGTCCTGATCGACATGACCCAAGGGGACAATTTCCTGGGCGTACAGGCAGAAGCGGTCTTCCTCCAGCGCCATGTGCAAACGCTGCACCCAGGCCATTTCGCCGAAGCGCAGGGACAATTCCGAGTCATCCGGATGATAGACCTGGACCCGGTTGCGACCCTTTTCCTTGGCCATGTAGCACGCCATGTCGGCAGCACGCAGCGAGGCTTCGAGCGTTGTCGGATTCTGCGCGACATGGACCAGCCCGATACTGACAGTGGTGACGAAAGGCCGGCCCTTCCAGACAAAATGCAGATTCTGCACAGTCTGGCGCAGGCTTTCGGCAATTTTCTCCGCCGCTTCCGGTGCGCAGTTTTCCAGCAGGATGCCGAACTCGTCGCCCCCCAGGCGCGCCAGGGTGTCGCCTTCGCGCAGCCCGGATTGCAACAGCGCGCAGATGTGTCGCAACAGCTCATCGCCCGCCGCGTGGCCGGAGGTATCGTTGACCAGCTTGAACTGGTCCAGATCGAGGAACATCAGGGCATGGCGACCCGAGTAGCGGGTCAGGTTGTGCAGCGCCTGCTCCAGGCGATATTCGAATTCGCGGCGGTTGGCAAGGCCGGTCAAGGCATCGTGGGTCGCCTGCCACGACAGGTTGGCGATGTATTGCCGTTCCTGGGTCATATCATGCAGCACCAGCACCGTCCCGCTGACTTTGCCGGCATTGCGGATTGGCGCGCCCACCAGCGTGACCGAGACCGTGCTGCCGTCCAGGCGTTGAATCAATTTGGAGTGTTCACTGCCGCCACTGAGCTGGCCGCTGAGAATATGCTCGATCAGGGTAAAGCCATCGGTCTGGGCATTTTCGTCCAGCAGGTTGAACAGCGCCGCCAGCGGCAACCCTGTCGCCTGCTCGGCCTTCCAGTGGGTCAACGCCTCGGCCGCCGGATTCATGTAGGCAATCGCACCGGAAACATCCGTGGTGATCACTCCGTCGCCAATCGATTGCAGGGTGATCTGCGCCCGTTCTTTCTCCAGTTGCAACGCATCGGCGAAGGCATGGCGCTGCTTTAGCAGTTTATGGGTGCGCATCAAGGCCAATGCAATCAAGCCCAGGGCGGTGGCGAGGTTGGTCACCAGCAACAGTCGCAGGATCATCCGCGAGCCTTCGCCCAAGGCATCGCTGAAGGCCTTCGCCGCCGGTGTCACACTTTCGTTGATGACGAATATCTGATCCTTCCAGCGCTTGATATCGGCATCGGTGGCCTGCCTGGTAGTGATGCGCTGGTGCATCTCCTGCGCAATGGCATCGAGTTGCACCAGATACCCGTCACCCACCCTCCAAAGGTCGATGGCTTTCTCGTGGTAACTGAAGTGCCGGAAATTCAGGTACAGCCAGATCACACTGGTGATGTCATCCGGATGGTTGCCACCCTTGAGGATCGCCACACGTGCCGCCTCGATGTTCGGCGGCCGATGATCGAGCGCCACACGTAACTCATGCCCGCCCTGAGGCACGGAAATGGCGTTCTGGTATTTATGAAAAATCGCTTCGTCGCCGCTGTCGGCGTAGAGGTTGAGGTAATAGATGGCGTCTTTCTGGCCCTTGGACCACAGGCTTTCGCCGGCAACATAGCCGCGAACCGCCGACAGCACGTAAAGGCTAACGCCGCCCAGCAAGGCTTGAAACACCACAACGGCGATAAATGGCCAGACGATGCCCAACAACCGTGGCGTTCCGAGAGTCCGCGTTTGATTCATGAGGTCCCTTGCATTAGCACTGCTTGCTCGTCTTCCGGACGAAATCGCTTTAGCTAGACTAGGTTGCGATTCCGATCCCGGCAAGCGACAAGCTATGCCCGGAGGGAGTATCGCGGCCACTGAACTCGGTCGCGATGATGTTTTTTATAGTATTGAAGTGGCGCCCCGCAACCTTGATGTCATCTCGCTACAACCGTTGCAAATGACCGTAAAGCTTGGCGTACAGACCACCGTCGGCAATCAGTTGCTGATGATCGCCGTCCTCGGCAATCTGCCCGCCGTCGAACACCAGCACGCGGTCGGCCTGTTTTACCGCCGAAAGACGGTGGGCGATGATCAAGGTGGTGCGGTTGCTCAGAAACCGCGCCAAAGCCTGATGCAGGTTGTATTCGGTGGCGGCGTCCAGCGCGGAGGTGGCTTCGTCGAGGATCACCACCTTGGGCTCGGCCAGTACCATCCGGGCAATGGCCAGGCGTTGACGTTGCCCGCCGGACAACCGCACCCCGGAGCGCCCGACGATGCTGTCCAGGCCATTGGGCAAATCCCGGACCGTGCCGTGCAATTGGGCGATTTCCAGTGCCTGCCAGCAGGCCTCGTCACTGCGCTCGCGGCCCATGGTCAGGTTGGCCCGAATGGTGTCGTTGAACAGCGCCGGATGCTGCAGGACCACCGCAACATTTTCCCGCACGGTTTCCAGGCCGATCTCCTGCTGGGTCGAACCGCCGAAGCGAATGGTTCCGGCCAACGGCGTGTACAAGCCCAGCAGCAGTTGCACCAGCGTGCTCTTGCCGCCACCACTGGCGCCGACGATCGCAACCTTTTCGCCGGGGGCTATGGACAGGTTCATCTGGTTCAGGACCAGTTCATCGCCGTAACCGAAGCTCAGCCCTTGTACTTCCAGCCCGACCGTCTCACGACCGACAAATGGGTCGACGCCGCCCGGGTATTCTGGCTCGTCGGCTCGGGACAGCAGCTCGTTGATCCGCGACAGCGCACCGCCGGCAGCGTAGTAGGCATATTGCAGGTTCAGCAGCTGTTCAACCGGACCGATCATGAACCACAGGTAGCTGAACACCGCGAGCATCTGGCCGATTGAAAGGTCGGAAAACAGCACGGTGAGCATCGCCGCGGCCCGGAAAATATCGATGCCGAACTGGAACAGCAAACCGCTGGCCCGGTTCGATGCATCGGTTTTCCATTGCGAATTCACCGCATAGTCACGTACGTCCCGTGCGCGTTGCCCCAGGCGGCCGAGGAAAAACCCCTGGCGGTTGCCGGCGCGAACTTCCTGGATGGCATCCAGCGTTTCGGTCAACGCCTGGGTAAAGCGCGAAGTGCTGTCGTTCTCGAGTTTCTTCAGGTGCTTGACCCGCTTGCCCAACTGCACCGTGGCGTAGATCACCAGCGGGTTGAACAGCAGAATCAGCAATGCCAGTTTCCAGTGCATCCACATCAGAATGCCCGCCGTGCCGACCAGGGTCAGCATGGCCACGAGGAAACGGCTGAGGGTTTCACCGACGAACTTGTCCAGCGTGTCCAGGTCAGTGACCAGGTGTGTGGTCACCGTGCCGCTGCCCAGGCTTTCGTATTCGCCCAGGGAGATACGCTTGAGACGCTCGATCAGGCGTATGCGAATGCGGTAGACGATGTCCTTGGCCAACCCGGCGAACAATTTCGCCTGCACCACGTTGAACAGCAACGCCGTACAACGCAGGGTCAAGGTCACCACCAGCATCAGGCCGATGTAGCCCGCGGCCTTCTGCCAGTCTTCGGGCAGCACGTGGTTCATGATCTTCAGCGCGGCATCACCATGCCCCAGCAACACCTCGTCCACCAGCAATGGCAGGAGCAAGGGAATCGGCACGCTGCACAAGGTCGCCAGCACGGCCACGCCGTTGGCGATCCACAGGGACTTCTTGTGATGCAGGGTCAGGCGGCGGATTTCCGCCCAGCTCAGACGGTCGACACGTCTAGCGGGGGCGACATCATCAGGCAGGTCATGCACAGGCAGCACGCTCCAGCCAGCGGCCGAGCAGCGGGGACAACTCGCTCAACGGCTGATAGCCATTGGTCAACAACGCCAGTTGGCCGTTACGCTCGGCCAGCAGAGTGGGGAAACCGGCAATGCCCAGGTCCTGGACCCAGGTGAAATCGGCATCAGTCGCAGTGTGCATGTCGGCACGGTCGAAAGCGGCGGCGAACTCGATGCGCGGCACGCCGGCTTGCTCGGCCAGTTCCACCAGCACGCTGGCGCGGGTGACATCCCGGCCTTCGACATAAAACGCATGCTGGATCAGCCCGAGCAGCGTCCAGGCACAATCCGGCGCCAGTGCGCGCGCCGTCACCAGCGCCCGACAGGCAGGCTCGGTGTCGTAGACAAAGCCATCGGGCAACGCGCCCTCGAACTCGAAGGGCTGGCCGGTGGCCTCGGTGACCGCCTGCCAGTGTTCAAGGATGTAGCGGCGGGTGGTCGGCTCCAGCGCCGCACCGCTACCGGTGCGCAAACCACCCACGATCAGATGCACATCCACACCCGCGGCTTGCGCCTGCTCGACCAGTGCGTTGGCCACCGGGGCAAACCCCCAGCACCAGGAACACATCGGGTCCATCACATAGAGCAGGCGCGCAGACATGGTTCAGGCCTCGGAGGATGCTTGCTTGTAGTTGAAGCCGATCGGGTGAGGCTGGTTACGAGCCTTGGCCAGTTCGATCTGCTTCTGCCGGTCGATCGCACTGCGACGGGTCTTCTCGCTCAGCTTATCCCAGCAATGCGGGCAACTGATGCCGGCCACGTAATGCTCGGACGCGCGGTCTTCCACGCTCACCGGCGTGCGGCAGGCATGACATTGATCGTAGTCGCCTTCGCTCAGGTCGTGACGAACGGTCACGCGGTTGTCGAACACAAAGCAGTCGCCCTGCCACTTGGTTTCTTCCTGCGGCACCTCTTCGAGGTACTTCAGGATGCCACCCTTGAGGTGAAAAACCTCACCGTAGCCCTCGCTGAGCATGTAGCTCGAGGCCTTCTCGCAGCGGATGCCGCCGGTGCAGAACATCGCGACCTTCTTGTGCACGGCCGGGTCGAAGTTGGCTTTGATGTAATCGGGAAATTCGCGAAAACTGGTGGTTTTCGGGTCGATGGCGCCTTCGAAGGTACCGATCGAGACTTCGTAATCGTTACGGGTGTCGATCAACAGCACTTGCGGGTCGCTGATCAGCGCATTCCAGTCCTGTGGATCGACGTAGGTGCCGACCTTTTTGTTCGGGTCCACGCCTTCCACGCCGAGGGTGACGATTTCTTTCTTGAGTTTGACCTTGGTGCGGTAGAACGGCTGTTCATCGCAGTACGACTCTTTATGGTCGATGTCGTCCATGCGCGGGTCGTTCTTGAGCCAGGCCATCAGCCCGTCGATGCCTTCGCGGCTGCCGGACACGGTGCCGTTGATGCCTTCTTCGGCAATCAGCAGGGTGCCTTTGATGCCGTTGTCGACCATCGCTTGCAGCAGGGGCTCGCGCAGGGCGACGTAATCTTCCAGGGTGACGAACTTATACAGTGCCGCCACGACAATCTGTTGTGTCATGGGTAAATCTCCAGGTGGCTACCCTCGTAAGGGGTGAACCGGATGCGAAAAAAAACGCGCCGGGTTAGCGGCGCGTTGGGCATTCTAACAAAAAAGATCGCAGCCTGCGGCAGCTCCTACATGGGAGTGCGTATTCCTGTAGGAGCTGCCGCAGGCTGCGATCTTTTGAGCTTAATGCTTGCTGCCGCCGGCACAGGTCGGCGAGGCAGGGGCCGCGTCGATCTGTGCCCATTCCTCCGGCGTGTAGGTATGCAGCGCCAACGCATGGAACTCACCCATCAGCTCGCCGAGCGTGCCGTAGACCTTCTGGTGGCGCTTGACCCGGTTCAGGCCTTCGAACTGCGCGCTGACCACCACAGCCTTGAAATGGGTTTGCAGCCCACGGCTGTGCATGTGGCTTTCATCCAGCACTTGCAGATGCTCGGGCTGAAGCAGGGCCAGCGTCGATTCGATGCGTTGTTGCATGGTCATACCGAACTCCGTTTAAGGCTTTTTCTTGGCTGGCGCGGCCGCGTCTTTCGGCGTCAGCTCGGCGGTCATGTCAGCCAGCAGCTTGTTGACCACAGGCACCGCGCTTTCCAGCTTGGCCTGGGTCATCTGGGCCGATTGCTGGGTCAGCTGAGGCATTTTTTCCAGGACTTTCTTGCCCAGTGGGGACTGGTAGAACGCAACCAGGTCCTTGAGCTCGGATTCGGTGAAGTTGGTGGTGTAGAGCTTGACCATGTCCGGTTTCAGCTTGTTCCAGCCAATGGCCTGGTCCAAAGCGGCGTTGGCCTTGGCCTGGTAGGTTTCCAGCACGGCTTTTTTCGACTCAGGGGCTTTGGTCTGTTCGAAACGCTGGGCAAACATCTGCTGTACTTGCATGTACACCGGGGTGCCCAGTTTGTCAGCGTGCGCCATGGTCAGGAAAGCCTCGGCACTGGCGTTATGGCTGGCGGTGTCGGCAAAAACCTGGCCGCTGGCGCAGACCAAAGCAACGGCGGTACAGATGGCACGAAGACGAGTCATCGAGTTTCCTTTTCTAGCTGGCGAGGTAAGACCCCAAGGGCGTCCATTCTGCGCCTAAAAAAGTGTGTCGCTCAACCCCAAGCCTTGTCGCACCTGATTTAGAGGGGTTGAATGGTCAATTTCAGACTGATGGAACCACAGCCGTCGATCACGGCCTAAACTGCGCAATCGGACCTACAGGAGTGAGCAAGATGAGCCGTATCGAAACCGACAGCCTCGGCCAGGTTGAAGTCCCGGATGAAGCCTACTGGGGCGCTCAGACGCAACGCTCGCTGATCAACTTCGCCATTGGCAACGAACGCATGCCGCTGGCCGTGTTGCATGCCCTGGCGCTGATCAAGAAAGCCGCGGCACGGGTCAATGATCGCAACGGCGACGTGCCCGCCGATATCGCGCGCCTGATCGAGCAGGCGGCCGACGAAGTGCTCGCCGGCGACCACGACGACCAGTTTCCGCTGGTGGTCTGGCAAACCGGCAGCGGTACCCAGAGCAACATGAACGTCAACGAAGTGATCGCCGGTCGCGCCAACGAGCTGGCCGGCAACCCCCGTGGCGGCAAGTCCCCGGTGCACCCCAACGATCACGTCAATCGCTCCCAGAGCTCCAACGACTGCTTCCCCACCGCCATGCACATCGCCGCCGTCCAGGCGGTGCAACAGCACTTGCTGCCGGCGATCAGCGAACTGTCCGGCGGGCTGGCCGAACTGGCCGCCCGCCATATGAAACTGGTCAAGACCGGCCGTACGCACATGATGGATGCGACACCGATCAGCTTCGGCCAGGAAATCTCGGCCTTTATCGCGCAACTCGATTACGCCGAGCGGGCGATCCGCAGCGCGCTGCCCGCGGTCTGCGAGCTGGCCCAGGGCGGAACGGCCGTCGGCACCGGGCTGAATTCACCCCACGGCTTCGGTGAGGCCATCGCCGCAGAATTGGCCGCCCTCTCCGGATTGCCGTTCATCACCGCGCCGAACAAGTTCGCCGCACTGGCCGGTCATGAGCCGCTGACCACGCTGTCCGGCGCGCTGAAAACCCTCGCCGTGACGCTGATGAAAATCGCCAACGATCTGCGCCTGCTGGGTTCCGGCCCGCGCGCCGGCTTCGCCGAAGTCAGGCTGCCGGCCAATGAACCGGGGAGTTCGATCATGCCGGGCAAGGTCAACCCGACCCAGTGCGAAGCACTGTCGATGCTGGCCTGCCAGGTGTTGGGCAACGACGTCGCCATCGGTTTTGCCGCCAGTCAGGGCCACTTGCAGTTGAACGTGTTCAAACCGGTGATCATCCATAACCTGCTGCAATCGATCCGTTTGCTGGCTGATGGCTGCAGCAACTTCCAGCAGCACTGCGTGGCCGGTCTGGAGCCGGATGCGGAAAAAATGGCTGAACACCTGGAGCGCGGTCTGATGCTGGTTACGGCGCTCAACCCGCACATTGGCTATGACAAATCGGCGGAGATCGCCAAGAAGGCCTATAGCGAAGGCCTGACCTTGCGCGAGGCGGCGTTGCAGCTCGGGTATCTGACTGACGAAGAGTTCGATGCGTGGGTGAGGCCGGAGAATATGCTGGAGGCTGGGGCCAAGGGCTGAGATTTGCAGTGAAGCGAAAAGATCGCAGCCTGCGGCAGCTCCTACAGGGATAGGCATTTACATGTAGGAGCTGCCGCAGGCTGCGATCTTTTGATCTTCAGGCCATCCGTAACTTCCGCGCCTTCAGCCCGGCAATCAACGAAGGCCCCAACGCCACCAGTGCCGACCCCAGCACCACCAGCACCGCGCCGCCATAACCCAGACCATTGATCGTCTCGGCATGCACATAGTCGGGCCACAGCCACGCAGCCATGGCAACCGCGGCAAAGGTCACCAACGGCGTGATGGCCAGCGTCGCGCTGACCCGGGAGGCTTCCCAATGGGCCAGGGCCTCGGCAAACGCGCCATAGGCAATCAGGGTGTTGAGACAGCACGCCAGCAGCAACCAACCCTGTAACGGGTTCAATTGCAACGCTTCGAGCGGATGCACCCACGGCGTCAACAGCGCCGCGCAGAACAGGTAGATCACCATCATCACCTGCAGCGAATTCCACACCGTCAGCAATTGCTTCTGCCCCAGGGCATAGAAGGTCCAGACCGTGGACGCCAGCAGCACCAGCAGCACGCCGGCGGTGTAGTCGGTCAGCGACGTGAGCAACTCACTCAAGCGCTGATTGAAAAACAACGCAAAGCCGATCAGCAGCACCAGCAGGCCAATCCCCTGCCCCAGGCTGAAACGCTCCTTGAACACAAACAGACTGGCGATCAGCAGCATGATCGGGCCCATCTGCACCACCAGTTGCGCGGTGCCGGGGCTGAGCAGGTTCAGGCCCATCAGATACAACACATAGTTGCCGACCAGGCCGAGCACCGCCATCAGCACCAGCCAGCCGCCACGAGGACCGAGCACTTTGCGGCTGGGCAGACGCCTGGTGGCCGCCAGGTAAATGAACAGGCAGCCGCCGGACACCAGCAGGCGAAACCAGGTCACCGTCACCGGGTCCATTACCAGCAACACTTGTTTGAGCTTGATCGGCAGGATTCCCCACAACAACGCGGTCAACAAGGCCAGGAACAGACCGTAACCCCAGCGACCCGATGAAATGTGCATGTGAACCCCAACGCCAACTGACAGGAGCCGTCATTCTAGGCCCGCGGCCGTGACGTACACAGGCACAGTTTCAGTCTGGCCGCGAATGAAACTGTGCGGGTCGTAATCTTTGAGGGGGCTATGGATGAGCCGGTAAACCGCGTCGTCTGCATTCGCGAGCAAGCCCGCTCCCACATTTGACCGAGTACTCAAGGTATATACGGTTGAATGTGGGAGCGGGCTTGCTCGCGAATGCGATCTGAAAAGTCACACAAAACAATGAAAATTAACGCACCGCTTCAAACAGCCCGGTTGCCCCCATCCCGCCACCCACGCACATGGTGACGATGCCGTACCGCAGATTGCGTCGCTGCAACTCACGAACGAGATGCCCGACCTGTCGCGAGCCGGTCATGCCGAACGGGTGACCGATGGAGATCGAGCCGCCGTTGACGTTGTACCGGGCGTTGTCGATTTCCAGGCAGTTGCGGCTGTACAGGCACTGCGAGGCGAACGCTTCGTTGAGTTCCCACAGGTCGATGTCGTCAATCTGCAAGCCTTTGGCCTTGAGCAGTTTCGGTACCGAAAACACCGGGCCGATGCCCATCTCGTCCGGCGCGCAACCGGCCACGGTAAAACCGCGGAAGAACGCTTTCGGCCTGAGCCCCAGTTCCAGTGCTTTCTCCAGGCTCATCACCAGGGTCATGGACGCACCGTCAGACAGCTGCGAAGAGTTGCCCGCCGTGACCGAGCCATCTTCGGCGAACACCGGTTTCAACCCGGCCAGGCTTTCCAGGGTGGTGTCCGGGCGGTTGCAGTCATCGCGGTCGACGATGCCGTCGAGGATCTGTGCCTGACCTGTGGCCTTGTCTTCGACGCGATACTTCACCGCCATCGGCACGATTTCATCATTGAACAGCCCGGCGGCCTGAGCCTCTGCGGTGCGCTGCTGGCTTTGCAGCGCGTACAGGTCCTGCTCGTGGCGGCTGACGCTGTACCGACGCGCGACGATTTCAGCAGTCTGGCCCATCGGGAAGTAGATGCCCGGCACCTGTTCCTTGAGCAACGGGTTGATCAGGTTGTCGGTGTTGACGCTTTTCATGGTCAGGCTGATGGACTCGACGCCACCGGCGACGATGATGTCGCTGCAACCCGAAGCGATCTGGTTGGCGGCAATGGCGATCGCCTGCAAGCCCGAGGAACAGAACCGGTTGAGGGTCATGCCGGCCGTGCCGATACCCAGGCGCGACAGCACCGCGACATTGCGACCGATATTGAAACCCTGGGCACCCTCGTTGGAGCCGGCGCCGACGATGCAGTCCTCGACGCTCGCCGGATCGATACCGGTGCGCGCCAACAGTGCATCGACACAGTGTGCCGCCATGTCGTCCGGGCGGGTCATGTTGAATTTACCGCGAAAGGATTTGGCCAGGCCGGTCCGCACGCTGTCGACGATCACCACTTCACGCATGACATACCTCATTGTTGTTGTCGGTTGAGAGTGGACCGAGCATAAGTCCAGCGCTTCACCGACCGCGACGATCATTCACCTCGCGTATGCGTAACCATCGCCTCAATTCTTGTCCTTACGCTTGCGTTCATGCTGGTCGGATTTTTCGAACGCTTCTTCCAGTGCCCGGTTGATGGTGCGCAAGACTTTGACCCGTGCCCAGCGCTTGTCGTTGGCTTCCACCAGGGTCCATGGCGCAATCTCGGTGCTGGTACGGTCGACCATGTCGCCGACCGCCGCGCGATAGTCGTCCCATTTTTCACGGTTGCGCCAGTCGTCTTCAGTGATCTTGAAGCGCTTGAAGGGAATCTTCTCGCGCTCCTCGAAACGCTCCAGTTGCGTCTGTTTGTCGATGGACAGCCAGAACTTGACCACGATCACACCGGCGTCGGTGAGCTGTTCTTCGAAATCGTTGATTTCACCGTAGGCACGCAGCCAGTCTGCCGGGCTGCAAAAACCTTCGATGCGCTCCACCAGCACCCGGCCATACCAGGAGCGGTCGAACACGGTGAACTTGCCCCGGGCCGGCAAGTGCCGCCAGAAACGCCACAGATACGGTTGCGCCCGTTCTTCCTCGGTGGGCGCAGCAATCGGCACGATGCTGTACTGGCGCGGATCAAGCGCTGCCGCTACCCGGCGGATCGCCCCGCCCTTGCCGGCCGCGTCGTTGCCTTCGAACACCGCCACCAGCGCGTGGCGGCGCATGCGTTTGTCACGCATCAATCCGGAAAACCGCGCCTGCTCGGTGATCAGCTGTTCTTCGTAATCATCCTTGTCCAGGTGCAGGGTCAGGTCCAGGCTGTCGATCAGGTTCACTTGATCGACACTGGGGAACACTGGCGCGGCGCTGACCTTTTCCGGATGGATCGTCGGTCGCTTCAATGCGCCCTGCAGGCCCGCCAGCAGAATCCGCCCCACGGCCAGGCTCCGATAATGCGCATCCGCCCCGGCGATCACATGCCAGGGTGCATAGTCGCGGCTGGTGCGGCGCAACACCCGCTCGCCATACTTCACGAACCTGTCGTAGGTTTGCGACTGCTGCCAGTCCAGCGGGCTGATGCGCCAGCTGTGCAGCGGGTCGTCGGCCAGCGCCTTGAGGCGTGCCTTCATTTGCTTCTTGGAGAGGTGAAACCAGAACTTGAAGATCAGCGCACCTTCATCGCAGAGCATCTTTTCCAGGCGCTCGGCGGCATTGATCGCCTGGTCCAGTCGCGGATCCTTGAACTCGCCATGGACCCGTCCCTGCAGCATCTGGCTGTACCAGTTGCCGAAGAAAATCCCCATGCGCCCCTTGGCCGGGAGCATCCGCCAGTACCGCCAGGCCGGCGGTCGCGCCAGTTCTTCGTCGGTTTGCTGATCGAAGGTGCGGACCTCGATCAAGCGCGGGTCCATCCACTCGTTGAGCACCTTGATCGTCTCACCCTTGCCCGCACCTTCGATGCCATTGATCAAAATGATCACCGGGAAGCGGCGTTGCTGCTGCAACTCAAATTGCGCTTCGAGCAACGCTTCGCGCAGGGCCGGGATTTCGGCGTCGTAGGTTTCTTTGTCGATGGCGTGATCGATTTCGGCAGATTCAAACATGAGCGGCTCCCTTCCAGATGTGAGCAAGACTAGCGGATTGAACTGAAGGCCAGCAGAGATTCTCCCGGTCTCGGCCAATGCATGCCTTGCCACGGATCAAGCACCACGCCGTCGATCAGCTAGAATGGCGGCCTTGCCGTTGCCGAGCCTGCCATGAAACCTGTATTGACCCACGCCCAGCTCGACTGGGACGACCAAGGTCGCCCGTATTCGCGAGTGTTCGACGATGTGTATTTCTCCGACCAGTCGGGGCTGGACGAAACCCGCTATGTCTTTATCGAACAGAACCGTTTGGCCGAGCGCTTTGCGGCCTTGCCCGAGGGCGGGCGGCTGGTCATCGGGGAAACGGGGTTCGGCACCGGGCTGAATTTCCTGTGCGCCTGGCAGGTGTTCGAGCAACACGCGGCGGCCGGTGCGCGTCTGCATTTTGTCAGCGTCGAGAAGTACCCGTTGAGCCCCGACGACTTGCAACGGGCCCTGGCGCTGTGGCCGGAACTCAAGGTGTTTGCCGATCAACTGCTTGAGCAATACGTGGCCATCCACCAGGGCTTTCAGCGCCTGACGCTGGACCACGGCCGCGTGACCCTGACGCTGCTGATCGGCGATGCACTGGAGCAACTGCCGCAACTCGATGCCCGAATCGACGCCTGGTTCCTCGACGGTTTCGCTCCGGCGAAGAACCCCGACATGTGGACCGCCGAACTGTTTGCCGAGCTGGCGCGCCTGGCCGCTCCCGGTGCATCCATCAGCACCTTCACCAGCACCGGGTGGGTGCGGCGCCTGCTCAACGCCGCCGGCTTCAAGATGAAACGCACCCCCGGCATCGGCCACAAATGGGAGATCCTGCGCGGTGAGTTCCTCGGCTGGCCCCAGGAAACGCCGGCCCCGGCCCTGGATAAACCCTGGTTCGCCCGCCCGGCAGCGCTGACCGGCGAGCGCCAGGCACTGGTAATCGGTGCCGGTCTGGCCGGTTGTGCCAGCGCCGCCAGCCTCGCCGCGCGGGGCTGGCAAGTGACAGTGCTGGAGCGCCACGACGACATCGCCCGGGAAGCCTCGGGCAACCCGCAGGGCGTGCTCTACCTGAAGTTATCCGCCCATGGCACGGCGCTGTCGCAAATGATCGTCAGCGGATTCGGCTACACCCGACGCCTGCTCGAACACTTGCAACGGGGCCGCGACTGGGACGATTGCGGTGTGTTGCAACTGGCTTTCAACGCCAAGGAAGCCGAACGCCAGGTGCAATTGGCCGCGGCGTTTCCAGCGGACTTGCTGCACCTGCTGGATCAATCCGAGGCAGAGGCCGTGGCCGGTATCGGGCTGGCACAGGGGGGCCTGTTCTATCCCGAAGGCGGCTGGGTCCACCCACCGGCGCTGTGCCAGTGGCAGGCTGCGCATCCACAGATTCAATTGCTCACCCATCACGATGCGCTGGAACTGCGCAAGGTTGAAGGCCGTTGGCAAGCCTGGGATGGCGAGCGATTGCTTGCCGACGCCCCCGTGGTGGTGCTCGCCGGGGCCGCCGAAATCCGGCGTTTCCCCGAGAGTGCCGAGTTGCCGCTCAAGCGCATTCGCGGGCAAATCACCCGCCTGGCGCAAACCCCGCAAAGCCAGGCCCTGAGCACCGTGGTATGTGCCGAAGGCTATGTCGCCCCCGCCCGTTTGGGCGAACACACTCTGGGGGCCAGTTTCGATTTCAAGAGCGATGACCTGACGCCGACTACGGCAGAACACCAGGGCAACCTGGCCATGCTCGAAGAAATTTCCCACGATCTGGTCGAGCGTTTACAGGCCGATAAACTTGCGCCTGAAAGTCTCCAGGGTCGCGCTGCCTTTCGCTGCACCAGCCCCGACTACTTGCCAATCGTCGGCCCGCTGGCCGACACCCAGGCGTTCACTCAGGCGTATGCAGCGCTGGGCAAGGACGCCCGTCAGGTGCCGGACGTCGAATGCCCATGGCTTGACGGGTTGTACATCAACAGCGGTCACGGCTCGCGCGGCCTGATCACCGCGCCGCTGTCCGGAGAGCTGCTGGCAGCCTGGCTGGACAACGAACCCCTGCCATTGCCCAGAAGCGTGGCCGAGGCCTGTCACCCCAACCGGTTTGCCCTGCGGCGTCTGATCCGGGGCAAGTAGTCGATACAGCAGCCGAAGTCGCCCTCACGGGGCGATTCGGCCGTGGTCTGGCGTGCATATAACTCATCGATCTAAAACTCCCCTTACCGAGGAGGGTCACTTTCTGAGTGCCCGCTGTTTTGGCGCGGTATCGATCGACCCTCCCCAACGGAAAAACCGGTAAGGAATTTATGTGCGGATTAGCTGGCGAGTTACGTTTTGATCATCAACCTGCAGACCTTGCAGCCATTGAACGAATCACCCATCACCTGGCCCCTCGCGGCCCCGACGCCTGGGGATTTCATAGCCAGGGGCCGGTTGCCCTGGGCCATCGGCGCCTGAAAATCATGGACCTGTCGGACGGCTCGGCGCAGCCGATGATCGACCCGCAACTGGGCTTGTCCCTGGCCTTCAACGGGGCGATCTACAACTTTCCGGAACTGCGCGCGGAATTGGAAAGCCTGGGTTACGCCTTCTATTCCGGTGGCGACACCGAAGTGCTACTCAAGGGCTATCACGCCTGGGGCGAAGCCTTGCTGCCGAAACTCAATGGCATGTTTGCCTTTGCCGTTTGGGAGCGCGATGCCCAACGCCTGTTCATCGCCCGCGACCGTCTCGGCGTGAAACCGCTGTACCTGTCGCGCACCGGCCAGCGCCTGCGCTTCGCCTCGGCACTGCCGGCATTGCTCAAGGGCGGCGACATCAGCCCGATCCTCGATCCCGTGGCGCTCAATCACTATCTGAATTTCCACGCCGTGGTCCCGGCACCGCGCACCTTGCTGGCGGGCATTGAAAAACTGCCGCCGGCCACCTGGATGCGCATCGAAGCCGATGGCCGCACCGAACAGAAAACCTGGTGGACCCTGCCCTACGGCCCTCACGCCGATGAGACGGAACTGACTCTCGAAGACTGGCGCGACCGTGTGCTCGACAGCACTCGTGAAGCGGTGGCGATTCGTCAGCGTGCGGCGGTGGATGTCGGCGTACTGCTGTCCGGCGGCGTCGACTCGAGTTTGCTGGTGGGCTTGTTGCGGGAAGTCGGCGTGGACAATCTGTCGACTTTCTCCATCGGCTTCGAGGACGCCGGTGGCGAGCGTGGGGACGAGTTCCAGTATTCGGACCTGATCGCCCGACACTACGGCACGCAGCACCATCAACTGCGCATCGACGAAAAGGAAATCATCGAACAACTGCCCGCCGCGTTCCGCGCCATGAGCGAGCCGATGGTCAGCCATGACTGCATCGCCTTCTACCTGTTGTCCCGGGAAGTGGCCAAACACTGCAAGGTGGTACAGAGCGGCCAGGGCGCCGATGAACTGTTCGCCGGTTACCACTGGTATCCGCAAGTGGACGGTGCGAGCGATCCGTATGCCGCGTACCGCGAAGCGTTTTTCGACCGCAGTTACGACGAATACGCCGCCACCGTGCAGCCGAAATGGCTGACCGCGAATGACGCCGCCGGTGACTTCGTCAAAGCCCACTTCGCCCAGCCCGGTGCCGATGCGGCGGTGGACAAGGCCTTGCGTCTGGACAGCACGGTGATGCTGGTGGACGACCCGGTCAAACGAGTCGACAACATGACCATGGCCTGGGGCCTGGAAGCGCGCACGCCGTTTCTCGACTACCGCCTGGTGGAGCTGTCGGCACGGATTCCGGGGTGTTTCAAGCTGCCGGACGGCGGCAAGCAAGTCTTGAAAGAAGCTGCGCGACAAGTGATTCCCAGTGAAGTGATCGACCGCAAGAAAGGTTACTTCCCGGTGCCGGGCCTCAAGCATTTGCAGGGCGATACGCTGGAGTGGGTGCGCGAGCTGCTGCTCGACCCCAGCCAGGATCGCGGCCTGTTCAACCCCGCGATGCTCGACCGTCTACTGACTGATCCACAGGGGCAATTGACTCCGTTGCGCGGCTCGAAGCTGTGGCAACTGGCGGCCCTCAACCTGTGGCTCAGCGAACAAGGAATCTGACCGATGAAACCTCACGCCACGGCTTTCAGCCAACGCCTGTTGCGCGGCCAGTCACCCTCCTACGAACGCTTGCAGGCACGTCTGGCCGAAGATGGCAGTGAACTCGGCGGGGCGCCGATTGCCGTGCATTGCGGCTGGGGCCGCTTGTTGATCGGCCACACCTTTGCCGATGCCGCGAGCCTGGCCGGAGAGTTGCTCAACGAGCAGCCCGGCGAGCGGGACATTGCCCTGTACGTCGCCGCACCCCAGCAAGTGCTGGGTCTGGAGCCGACGCAGCTGTTCCTCGACCCGTCCGATACCTTGCGCCTGTGGTTCAGCGACTACCGTCAGGCGACCCGGGTGTTTCGCGGTTTTCGCATTCGACGCGCGCAAAGCGATGCCGACTGGCAGGCAATCAATCAGCTGTATCAGGCCCGCGGCATGTTGCCGATCGATGCCACCCTGCTCACTCCGCGCCATCTGGGCGGCCCGGTGTACTGGCTGGCTGAAGACGAGGACAGCGGCGCGGTCATCGGCAGCGTCATGGGCCTCAACCACCACAAGGCCTTCAACGATCCGGAAAACGGCAGCAGCCTGTGGTGCCTGGCGGTCGACCCGCACTGTGCGCGGCCGGGTGTCGGTGAAGTGCTGGTGCGGCATTTGATCGAACACTTCATGAGTCGCGGGCTCGCCTGCCTCGACCTGTCGGTGCTGCACGACAACCGCCAGGCGAAAAGCCTTTACGCCAAGCTCGGTTTTCGCAACCTGACGACCTTCGCCATCAAGCGCAAGAACGGCATCAATCAGCCGCTGTTTCTCGGGCCCGGCCCGGAAGCGGCGTTCAACCCGTACGCGCGGATCATTGTCGAGGAAGCACACCGTCGTGGCATAGATGTGCACGTCGATGACGCCGACGCCGGGATGTTCACCCTCAGCCATGGCGGGCGCCGGGTACGCTGCCGTGAATCCCTGAGTGACCTGACCAGCGCCGTCAGCATGACCCTGTGCCAGGACAAAAGCCTGACCCACAAAGTGCTCAAGGCAGCCGGGTTGAACCTGCCGGCGCAGCAATTGGCGGGTAGCGCCGATGACAACCTGGCCTTCCTCGATGAACACCAGCGCGTGGTGGTCAAGCCACTGGATGGTGAACAGGGCCAAGGGGTGGCTGTGGATTTGCGCACCATCGAGGAAGTGCAGCAAGCCATAGAAGCCGCTCGCCACTTCGACAGCCGCGTGCTACTGGAAAGTTTCCACGAAGGCCTGGATCTGCGCATTGTGGTGATCGGTTTTGAAGTGGTTGCCGCCGCCATTCGCCGGCCGGCCGAAGTGGTCGGCGACGGCCAGCACTCCATCGGTGCATTGATCGAAGCCCAGAGTCGGCGGCGACAAGCGGCCACAGGCGGCGAAAGCAAGATCCCGCAGGACCAGGAAACCCAGCGCACCTTGCGTGCCGCCGGATACGACTACAGCAGCATTCTGTCGGCCGGTGAGCACCTGTTCGTACGGCGCACGGCGAATCTTCATACCGGCGGCGTGCTTGAAGACGTCACGGCGATCCTGCACCCGACGCTGGTGGACGCCGCCATCCGCGCGGCCCGGGCCCTGGACATTCCCATGGTCGGCCTCGACCTGATGGTGTCCGCCGCTGACCAGCCGGACTATGTGTTTATCGAAGCCAACGAACGGGCCGGGCTGGCCAACCACGAACCGCAGCCCACGGCGGAGCGGTTTGTGGATTTGTTGTTTCCGTACAGTCAGCCGGTGGTCTCTTAGCCATGTGTTGTCAGGACTGGCCCCTTCGCGAGCAAGCCCGCTCCCACATTGGAATGCGGTCGAGTGTGGGAGCGGGTTTGCTCGCGAAGGCGGACTGACAGACAACACAACTTCCTCATCGAAACCATCGATGCGCTCAACTCATCAGGAGTTTCCATGACCAGCAAAATTCCCGAACCGGACCTCGGTTACCTGCAAAAAGTGCTGCTGGAAATGCTCGCCATTCCCAGCCCCACCGGCTTCACCGACACCATCGTGCGCTACGTCGCCGAACGCCTTGAAGAACTGGGCATTCCCTTCGAGCTGACCCGTCGCGGCACCATCCGCGCCACGCTCAAGGGCAAGAAGAACAGCCCCGACCGCGCCGTTTCCGCCCATCTGGACACCATCGGCGCGGCGGTGCGTGCAGTGAAGGACAACGGCCGCCTGACCCTCGCGCCAGTCGGCTGCTGGTCCAGCCGCTTTGCCGAGGGCAGCCGGGTCAGCCTGTTTACCGACAATGGCGTGATCCGCGGCAGCGTCTTGCCGCTGATGGCTTCCGGGCACGCATTCAATACCGCAGTGGATGAAATGCCGATCAGTTGGGATCACATCGAGTTGCGCCTGGACGCCTACTGCGCCACCCGTGCCGACTGCGAGTCGATGGGCATCAGCGTCGGCGATTTCGTCGCCTTCGACCCGCTGCCGGAGTTCACCGAAAGTGGCCACATCAGCGCCCGTCACCTCGACGACAAGGCCGGGGTGGCCGCACTGCTGGCGGCGCTCAAGGCCATCGTCGACAGTGGGGAAGAACTGATGATCGATTGCCATCCGCTGTTCACCATCACCGAAGAAACCGGCAGCGGTGCCGCAGCGGCGTTGCCCTGGGACGTCAGTGAATTCGTCGGCATCGACATCGCACCGGTCGCGCCTGGCCAACACTCCAGCGAGCACGCGGTGAGCATCGCGATGCAGGATTCCGGCGGGCCGTATGACTATCACCTGTCGCGCCATCTCCTGCGCCTGGCCAGCGACAACGAGTTGCCGGCACGCCGGGACCTGTTCCGCTACTACTTCAGCGACGCCCATTCAGCGGTGACCGCCGGCCACGACATTCGCACCGCCCTGCTCGCCTTCGGCTGCGACGCCACCCACGGTTACGAGCGCACCCACATCGACAGCCTCGCCGCCCTGAGCCGCCTGCTCGGTGCGTACATCCTCAGCCCGCCCGTGTTTGCCAGCGATGCACAACCGGCCAAGGGCTCACTGGACCGCTTCAGCCATCAGCTCGAACATGACACACAGATGGAAAGCGACACGCGGGTGCCGTCGGTGGACAGCCTGGTGGGGCAGCGGTCGGAGAGCTGAGTTGAAACACTGAGATATTCGGTGCCTGGCCTGACGCCTTCGCGAGCAAGCCCGCTCCCACATTCGACCGCATTCTCCTGGAGTAACTCGGTCAACTGTGGGAGCGGGCTTGCTCGCGAAGGCAATCTGTCAGACAACACAAGATCCCGGGCTGGCCGTCCTCACCCAATCGCCGTAGCATCGCGCCATTGATCCAACCGAGGTGCCTATGCTGATCCCCCACGACCAACTTCAAGTCGACACCCTCACCCGCCTGATCGAGGATTTCGTGACCCGCGACGGCACGGACAATGGTGACGACACCCCCCTGGAAACCCGCGTATTGCGTGTGCGTCAAGCGCTGACCAAGGGCCAGGCACTGATTGTCTTCGACCCGGAAAGCGAGCAATGCCAACTGATGCTCAAGCACGACGTACCCAAGCACCTGTTTGACTGAAGTCTTCAGCGTCCCTTGGTTTTCGCCAGTTTGTTCTGGATGCGTTCGTAGATTTCGCAGCGGTGCACATTGACGTCCTGAGGCGCTTCGACGCCAAAGCGAATGTTGTTTCCGTTGATCGCGAGAACGCGCACGGTAATGTTGTCACCGATGGAAATGGTTTCGCCCACAACACGAGTGAGTACGAGCATGAGGAGTGTCCTTCAGGGGTTTCTGGCCCTTGAAGATGCCCGGCCCGCCTTACGCCCACAATGCTCCGACAGCAAACCAGACCGGACTGACAGCCCCTGACGCACGCCACTTACGGAAAGGTCTGACAGGTCGGTTGATTGTAGGGCCGATCTGTCAGGACGCGGAGAATCGCGGCCCGAACAGGATGATGCTCGCGCCGATCACACACAGCGCCACGCCGAGCCAGTCCGAACCCAGCGGACGAATCCGCTCGACCACGGCCAACCAGCCGATTGAGGCAATGATGTAGATGCCACCGTAAGCGGCGTAGGCGCGCCCGGCATAGGTGGCTTCGATACGGGTCAGCAGCAGGGCGAACAGGGTCAGGCTCAGGAGCGCCGGCACCACCCACCACATGCTTTTACCCTGGCGCAGCCACATCCAGAAGGCAAAGCAACCGGCAATTTCGAACAGCGCGGCGAGGAAAAACCACAGGTAATTGAGCATGCAAGCGTCTCGCGAGGATGGCCGATGGCGGCCACCCTAACCACAGCGTTGCCCGCGGGCAAGTTCAGCTTGCGGATTGCCTGGCCTTGGCGCGCATTTTGTCGGCCATGACGGTCATTTCGTTGTAGAGCAATTGCGGGTTCTTCTGCTTGATCGCCCAGGCCATTCGGCCCTGTTCGTGGGGCAGGATCATGAACTCGCCGGCGGCGACCTGCCGATAGATGTAGTCGGCGATGTCGGCGGCGCTGATCGGCGAGCTTTCCAGCAACTTGCCGACCTGGGCTTTCATGGCCGGGGTCGGGCCACGGAAGGAGTCCAGCAGGTTGGTCTGGAAGAACGACGGACACACCACATGCACGCCGACTTCCTGATGCGCCAGCTCGATCAGCAGGCTTTCGGACAACGCCACCACGCCCGCCTTGGCCACGTTGTAATTGCTCATCGCCGGGCCTTGCATCAGCGCGGCCATGGACGCGATGTTGATGATCTTGCCTTGGCTTTTTTCCAGCAGTGGCAGGAAAGCCTTGCAGCCCTTGACCACACCCATCAGGTTGATCGCGATCTGCCAGTCCCAATCCTCCAGGGACAACTCACTGAAGAACCCGCCAGACGCTACACCCGCGTTATTGACGATGACATCGATGCCGCCGAGTTTGACTTCGCAGGCCTGGGCGAACGCTGTCAACTGGCTGTAATCGCGTACGTCGCAGCGCTGGATAAAACCGTCGCCGCCCGCTTCGCGGACCAGCTTGAGGGTTTCCTGCAAGCCGGGCTCGCTGACGTCCGACAAGGCCAGTTGCCAGCCTTCACGCGCCCAGCGCAGCGCGATTTCGCGACCCAGGCCAGAGCCTGCACCAGTGATCATCATGCGATTTTGCATAGCAGACAGCCTTGTTGTTCTCGGAAGATGCACCGAGTGTAGCGAAGGAAATTGCCCGACCCACGCTCCATCAGATTGCTGAATGGCCCGAGCAAACTGCGGGAGCCTTTGAAGTAACTAATAAAGATAAAAACCCGCCAGGCAAAAAAAAGAGGCCCTTGAAGGGCCTCTTTTCCATTGCGTCACAACTTAGTCCGGCTTGCCATCAACAACACCAGCGGTGTTGTCCAGCAGGCTCTTGGTCGCTGTTTGCAGGAACGCTTCGAGCTTGAGTTTCAACTCGGCGGTACGCGGCACATCAGCAATGACTTCGGCGCGAGGCTTGGCACCCAATTCATACTGATACAACTTCGGCGCCATGTCCTTGTCCTTCGGCAGGACCAGAATCTGGTCTGCGGTGAGGATGGCCGTGGTCTGCTCGCTGCCCGACGGCTTGATCACACCAATACCGGCGTCGCCTTCCGGCAGGTTGAGCAGGTCGCGTCCCCAGCACTGATGACGCACTTCGCCACCGATGCGGCCCATGATGGTCGGCACGACGTCGATCTGAGTGCCCACGGTGTGGTCACGCTGGCCGAACTTTTCCTGGATGCCCGGTGCGATCAGCAGCATCGGCACGTTGAAGCGGCCCAGGTCCATTTCGGTGATCTGCTGTTCGTTACCAAAACCGTGGTCACCGACGATGACAAACAGGGTTTCCTTGAAGTACGGCTCCTTGCGGGCCTTTTCAAAGAACTGGCCCAGTGCCCAGTCCGCGTAACGCATGGCGGTCAAGTGCTCGTTCAGGTTGCCGCGATTGGTCACGGGCTCGACCGGCAATGGCGTCGGCAAGGCGTAAGGCGTGTGGTTGGACAGGGTTTGCAGCAAGGCATAGAACGGCTTGCCGTTTTCCCGTGCCTTGAGCTCGACCAGGCCACGGTCGAACATGTCCTGGTCGGACACGCCCCAGGTCGGATCAGAGAACACCGGATTCACGAAATCGTTACGGCCGATGAAGTTGGTCATGCCCTGGTTGCTGAAGAAACCCGACTGGTTGTCCCAGGCGAAATCGCCGTTGTAGACATACACGTCGTCGAAGTCACGGGCGCTGAGCAACTGCGGCAGACCGGACAGCTTGTGGCTGCCTTCCGGGGTCTGCATCAGGTATTCGAAGCCCGGCAGGTTCGGGAAGCAGGCCATGGTGGCGAACATGCCCTGGTGGGTATGGGTGCCGTTGGAGAAGAAACGATCGAACAGCAAGCCTTCCTTCGACAGTTTGTCGAGGTACGGCGTGATGTTGCCTGGCCCACCCAGCGCACCCACCGAGTGACCGGCCATGCTTTCCATCAGGATCACGACGACGTTCTTGATCGGCAGGGTCTTGTCGGCTGGCGGGGTGTAATCGCGACGTACCGCCGCGGTCTCGCCATCCACCAGTTTGTCATCCGCCATCACCAGCATGTCGCGCACGACTTGTTGGGCTTGTGGCTGTGGCAGCGTGGCTTTCCAGATATTGTCGCGATCTTCGGACATCCGGCTCTTGGCGGCGGCGACCAGAGAAAGCGTACCGTTGAGACCCAACTGGTTGGCGAAGTTGGAATCTGTGGTGTAGACATCACCCCAGCGCATCGGCGGGCCTTGACGCAAGGTGCCACGGGCCGCGACGACGCAGATCAGCAGGCAAACCACGAACACGCCAATGCGTGCATACCACGGCGCTACCTTGCGTGTGCCGATGCTGCCGCCACTGAACGGGCCACGAGGGCGGGTCGCACGGTCGGCACCCTTGAATGCCATGCTCAGGATCACGGTACCCAGGGCCCACGCCAGCAGATAGCGGACCACCGGAAAACCATACCAGAGCATGCTGGCCACGGTTTTCGGGTCTTCCTTGACGTACTGGAAGACCAGGCCGTTGAGGCGCTGGTGGAACTCACGATAGAAGTCCATCTCCATCAGGCCCAGGAACAGCGCAATGCTGGAGACCACCGTCAGCCAGAGACGGAACAGCCCGCGTGCGGCCATGGCCCGGGCGCTGAACAAGGCCAGCAGCAACGGAATACTGAGATAGACCACCAGGCGCAGGTCGAAACGCAGACCGTTGGCGAATGCCTCGAGGAAGGTCGAGGCCGGCGTGTCGAGGATCATCGAGCTGTTGTAAGCCAGCAGCGCGACGCGTAGCAGGCTGAACATGACCATCATGACCAGGGCACACAACAGCGTGTAGGCCAGATGCGATTTGACGGTCGGTTGCAGCAGGCGACTAGAAGCTCGCTGCTGATTCAGGGCGTCCGGGATTGCCATGTCGTTTTAGGACCCATTGGAAGTTGAAGTTTCAAAAATACAGCTGCGCCTTGCCCTCTTTTCGGCCCGTACAAGGCCTGGGGGTTTGCGCGGTGCGCAAATGTTGCACGATCAACGGCAGCATTGCCATTGATAACTACCCTCATCCCGACTGTTTCATCCTGCATTCAGCAATACGCAGCGCGTTACGGGAGAGCCGGCGAATTGTCTTGGAGACCTGGTGAAAATTTCGTGCAACGCATATCCGGAAACAAATTAAAGCCTGCGCACCGGTCAAAAACGCAAACGCCCCGATCGAGCCGGGGCGTTACGAAGTCACCTCAAAAGAGCGACACAGTTACTTCTCGGCGCGTTCCTTGAGGGCTTTCAAGGTATTGAACGGGGCATCCACCACGAACTTGTTGGCCACCATCGACGGCACGCTGCCGCCCGGTTCGGTGTGCACCTGATAGGTCACTTCGATCTGGTCGCCCTTGGGTACGAACTTCCAGAAACCGTCGACCTTGGCGACCCGGACGAAGCCTTTTTCTTCAGGAATGTATTTCGGCACGCCTTCGAGCTTGCGGGTCAGGCTACCATCGGCGCCTTCGATGGTGGTGATGTGCAACACCGAATCACGGGGAGTAACCGGCCACGGGGTGTTGAACTGAGTGTAGGTCCAGCTCTGGTCACCTTCGTGCTTGAGCAGCTTCTGGGTTTTGCATTCGTGAATCCAGGCGCAGGCTCCAGGGACGTCTTCCTGCAACGCACGCAGCTTGGCCATGGTGGTCTTCATCAGCGTGACGCCCTGGTAGGCCTTGTAGTCGGAGCCGGCCACTTCACTCAGGGAGATCTTGATGCCGTCTTCGTCTTTTTTGACTTTCCAGTCTTCGGCCTGGGCCGTCGAGGTAGCCAGCACAACCGTCAAACCACACAGCACAGCCATACGATGCAGCGAACCCATAGTCTTATTCCTTATTGTTGAAGTTCCGTCCGTTGGGCTTGCACCTCCGATCACCTTCAGGTTTTTCGGAGGTGATCGGAGGTGCAAGCCCACACATCACGCCGCCGTCATTTGCTCCCACCAGCCAATCAACCGGATGGCTTCTTCGCTGCTGCTTCCGCACACCTCGGGGTCGGCCTCGAAGGCAGAACACACCGCAGGCCGTTCCGGCTGGCCGAAAATACTGCACAGGTTATCGGAGGAAAGTTGCAGGCAACGCTGCCCCGCGGCCTTGCCATTGGGCATACCGGGAATCGGCGAACTGATGGAAGGGGCAATGCAACAAGCGCCACAGCCCTCACGGCATTTCATGACGACAAGCTCCTCGCGACGAGCAATGTGTTAATGGACGGGGCACAGAGTACCCGCTTAAACAGTTGTTTTAAATTACCTGCGAGCGGGTTTTTCAACGCAAACGGGCATGACCGGCCAGTCTCCGACAAAGCGTCTGGCCTGCGGCTCGTGGATCCTGACGGGGTTACTGCTTGAACTCGAAATCCAGTGCCGCGCCTTCGACCTCGTGGCGCTCTTCATTTCGCAGTTGCAGCTGCATTTCGTTGCTGAGCAGGCGGCCGTTGAGCTGGAACTCGCTGTTGCCGCTTTTGTCACCGAACATCTGGGGTAACAAAGGTTCGCGCCTGACCAACGGCACCGTTCCGACCGGCTTGAGCTCTTGAACCATATCCTTGGGCAAGCTCAGATCCAGTTTGGCAGATGGAAGCTCAGTCTTTACCACCTCGCTGGCCGGCTTCGATTTGGAGGCAATGGGTGGACGCTTTTTCACGGGCGCAGCCTGCTTACTGGCCGCCGAGGCTTTTTTCGCAGGTGCGGTTTCTATCGGTGCGACGTGGAAACTGCCGGTTGTCTGATCCTGCTCGGTAGCGGCCACGACGGACGCCGGCTGAATACTCGCAATCAGGCAGAGCAAAAGCCAGGCGGCAGGAAAAGTCGGTTTCATGTATCCAACGGTGGGTGCAAACGGCAGAGATGCATATGCTCGCCTGTTGCAGCCCACAAGACAAGCGCAGTCGCAGCCTGTTACAAACCGCCAGCCATTTCCTGGCAGAGTTGGGTGGCCAGCATGCCCAGGGTCATCAATGCGCGCTCGGCTTCACGGTTCCACGGGATGCCGCAATTGAGCCGGATGCAGTGATTGAATTGCTCGGTATTACTGAAGATCAGTCCCGGCGCGATACTGATGCCCTGCTGCAATGCCCGCACGTGCAACTCTTGCGTGTTGACCCGCCCCGGCAGGCTGACCCACAGAATGAAGCCGCCGGTAGGCCGGGTCATCTGCGTGCCTTCAGGGAAATACTGCTGCACGGCCAGCTGGAAGGCACTGAGGTTTTTCCGGTATTCCTGACGGATGAAGCGCAAATGCCGGTCGTACCCGCCATTTTCCAGGTACGCGGCAATGCCCATCTGGGTCACGCTGCACGCGGAATGCGTACTGAAGGTCTGCAAGCGCTGGATTTCCTGCTGATACTTGCCGGCAATCATCCAGCCGATCCGCACGCCGGGCGACAGGGTCTTGGAGAAGCTCGAGCAATAGATCACCCGGTCCAGCCGATCGTAGGCCTTGAGGGACTTGGTGCGCCCCTGCTCGAACATCAGCTCACCGTAGATATCGTCTTCGACAACCTGGATATCGAAGTCCGACGCCAGGCGCAGCAATTGTTTCTGCCGCTCCTCCGGCATGGTGCCGCCCAATGGATTGCTCAGACGGGTGGTCAACACCAACGCCTTGATCGACCATTGGTTGGCCGCCAGTTGCAGGGCTTCCAGGCTCATGCCCGTGGCAGGATCGCTGGGGATCTCGATGACCTTGAGGCCCAGCAGGTCGGCCAGTTGCAGCAAGCCGTAATAGGTCGGCGACTCGGCCGCGATCAGATCGCCCGGGCGGGTCAGCACACGCAAGGACATCTGCAGCGCATCGACGCAACCGTGGGTGATCACCACTTCCGACGGATCGACCACCACGCCGGCATCGCGCATGCGGATCGCCACCTGTCGGCGCAACGGCTCGAAACCGGGGCTGAACATGTAGCTGAAGGCCCGCGGGCTATGGAAACGGGTGACCTTGGCCAATTGCTGATGCAGTGCCCGCACCGGTAAATAGTCGACACTCGGCACCGCAGCGCCCAGCGGGAAGACACCTTCACGACGGGATTCGACCAGGACTTGTTGAATGATGCTGCTGCGGGTGACCAGGCCGGGGCGCTCGACCCGGGCGATGTCCGGCGTCGGCGCGGTGAGTGCCGGTGTCTGGTGCACGTAGTAACCCGACTGCGGCCGGGCGCGGATCAGCCCCTGATCCTCGAGATTGGCATACGCCTGCAACACCGTCGCATGGCTGACATTGAGCTGCGAGCTCATCTTGCGCACCGAAGGCACGCGCTCCCCCGGCTGATAGACCCCACGGCGGATGTCTTCGGCCAGTTGTTGAGCAATACGTTGATAGAGCAAAAGATTGGTCATGACGCAGCACTCGATTTCACGGGCATTTTATTCTTGTGTGAAACAATACCGGAACAGTTTAGAAGTGTACGGGGACAGTTGCCACAATAGTCGACCGTACAGTGCAGTGTCAGCAAAATCTGTACTGTTTTGTGCGGTAATCGGCAGGCATAAAAAAACCCGGCGCTGCATGGCAGGTCGGGTTGTAGGAGCTGTCGAGTGAAACGAGGCTGCGATCTTTCCAGGCCCACTTGAGTATCAAGAGCAAGATCAAAAGATCGCAGGCTCCTACCGGGCGGCGCCGAGCTGGCCCTTTTCGTCGGAAAACACAATTTCCACCCGACGATTCTGCGCCCGGCCCCGTTCCGACGCGTTCGCGTCCACCGGGTACTCGTCGCCATAACCTTCGACCTGGATGCGCTTGTCGTCGATGCCCAGGTCCATCAGCACGTCAGCCACCGATTGCGCGCGGTCGCGGGACAGCTTGAGGTTTTCCTGCTTACCCCCGGTACTGTCCGTATAACCTTCGATCCGCACCACACGCTTGGGGTTGAGTTGCAGGAACTGCACGATCTTCAATACCACACGGTTGGCCGACGGTTTCAACTCCGCTTCGCCCGTGTCGAACAGCATGTCGCCCAATGTCATTACCAACCCGCGGTCGGTCTGGCTGGTGGTCAATGCCAGGATCTGCTCCTCGAGCCATTTGCCTTGCTGCTGCACGCTGAACAGTTTGGATTCACGCAGTGCCAGTTGCAGACGCTGCCGTTCCAGTTCGAGTTTCGCCGCCTGCTCTTCGTTGAGCACCTCATTGGTGTGCTCCCGGGCAATAGCGCTGTAGCGCTGGCTCAGGTAGGCGTAATGCACCACGTCCGAACCGCTGCCCCAATAGCTGGACAGGCGATCGGCACGGGCCAGGGACTCACCGGCGCGAATCACGTCCTTGGGGGCGATTCGCAGCACATTCGAGTCTTCCTTGACCTTCTGGAAGTCAGCACCGGCCTGCTGCAAGGCGGACTCGCTGTGCTGGCTGGCGCAGCCAAAGAGGCTCGCGCAGCCTGCCAGGATCAAACCGCCGAGGGCTTTGCTCTTGAGGCTCATTGGGCATCTCCCAGTTGCTTGCGCAGGCGGGCGATGCGGGTGTTGAGCACGTTCAACTGTTCCTCGCTCTTGGCCGTCAACACTTTGGCTTCAGCCAGGCGCGCATCGAGTTCGGCCTGTTCGGCCCGCATGCGTGCGTTTTTGAAGGATTGATCGGTCATGTTGCCCTTGGCGCGATTGAACTTGTCTTCGGCCAGTTTCATTTCCGGCACATCGTCTGCCGTGGCGCCCACGGCCTTGGCCTGTTCGAGTGCCTGCTCGGTCAGGCGAAACTGTTCATTCGGCGCAGGATCGGTTGCACAACCCACCAGGGCGGCAAAGGCCACGGCAGCGAAAAGAGGTCGAATACTCACTGAAAATCCTTACTGTTTTGGGGTACTGACGGGTTGTTGCGGGGAGCTTGGCTGTGGTTGTGAGCGTTGTGCTTTCCAACGCTCGATATTGCGCATCAGCACGGCCTCCGTCAGTCCGGACGCGGGCAATTCTGTCATCTTTTTGGCCAACTGTCCGCGCAACCACGGATCGTTGCAGGCCGAATCATGGGAAATCGCCAGGTACAGGCCAGGCTTGTCGACCGGTTGCGAGCGTGCGATCAGATCAGCGGCCATGCCCAGTGTCTGTGCAGTCGCCATGCCCGAGTAACGCCCTGCCAGTACAAACTCGACCTCGCCCAACAGCAGTGTCTGAAAGGCCTGGGTCAGGTTGGACGTGCGCGTGAGGGTCAGTTGCTGTCCGGCAAAGGTGCTGAATTGAGCGGTCATTCGGGCCTTTTCCGACACGGCACCGGGATGGCCGTGCAGGTCCTGTGCTTCGTTGTAGACCAGGGTCGAGTCCTTGCGAGTCCAGACCAGGTAGTCGTTTTCCAGCAAGGCTGGATGGATGTAGTCCAGGGTCTCCAGCTCGCTGACGGTCAACGTCGCGTCCGCCAGCATGTCCATGCGCCCGCTGCGTACTTCGTCCAGGGCCTGGGCGCGTTTGCCGGCATAAAGCAGTTCGACCTTGAGCCCCAACTCCCCCGCCACTTGCTGCAGCAAATCGGCGCTGGCACCGATCAGGTATTTGGGATTCTGCGGGTCTTGCCACAGGTACGGTTGCGCATCCGGGCTGCCGGTGACCACCAGGCGTTCGCATTTACCTGCGGCGACAGACAGCGCCGGCATAGCCGACAGTCCCAGCAGCAACGACCAGCCGCACAGGCGACGCAGATCCATGGCATCACACTCCCATTCAAATCCGGAACAAAAAAAAGCCCGACCAAAAGGCCGGGCTCTTTATAAGTGAAGCAGCCGGATTAGACCAGCTTCTCGAACTCAGGGATGGCTTCGAACAAGTCCGCCACCAGGCCGTAATCGGCCACCTGGAAGATCGGCGCTTCTTCGTCCTTGTTGATCGCAACGATCACTTTGGAGTCTTTCATGCCGGCCAGGTGCTGGATCGCGCCGGAGATACCGACGGCGATGTACAGCTGAGGAGCAACGATCTTGCCGGTCTGACCGACCTGCATGTCGTTGGGAACAAAACCTGCGTCGACCGCGGCGCGCGAAGCACCGACGGCAGCGCCCAGCTTGTCGGCCAGGGCGTACAGGTGTTTGAAGTTGTCGCCGTTCTGCATACCGCGGCCGCCGGAAACGACGATCTTGGCAGCGGTCAGTTCCGGACGATCGGACTTGGCCAGTTCTTCGCCAACGAAGCTGGAGATGCCAGCGTCGTGGGCAGCAGCAATGGCTTCAACGGCAGCGGAACCACCTTCAGCGGCAACCGGGTCGAAACCGGTGGCACGCACGGTGATCACCTTGACCGCAGCGTTCGACTGAACGGTAGCGATGGCGTTACCGGCGTAGATCGGGCGCTTGAAGGTGTCGGCGCTTTCTACCGAGATGATCTCGGAGATCTGGTCAACGTCCAGGGCAGCGGCAACGCGCGGCAGGATGTTTTTGCCGTTGGAAGTAGCGGCAGCCAGGATGTGGCTGTAGCCCTTGCCCAACTCTGCAACCAGAGGAGCGACGTTTTCCGGCAGCTGGTGAGCGTAGGCAGCGTTATCGGCCACCAGCACTTTAGCCACGCCAGCGACTTTCGCAGCGGCTTCAGCCACGGCGCCAACGCCCTGACCTGCAACCAGTACGTGCACGTCGCCGCCGATTTTGACAGCAGCGGCCACGGTGTTCAGCGTGGCCGGGGCCACTGCTTTGCCGTCGTGTTCAGCGATTACCAAGATAGTCATGATTAGATTACCTTCGCTTCGTTTTTCAGTTTCTCGACCAGTTCAGCCACCGACTTGACCTTGATACCCGCGCTGCGTGCAGCCGGCGCTTCGACTTTCAGGGTCTTGTTGGTGGAGGCGGTGGAAACGCCCAAAGCGTCCGGAGTCAGCACTTCGAGAGGCTTCTTCTTGGCTTTCATGATGTTTGGCAGAGACGCATAACGCGGCTCGTTCAAACGCAGGTCGGTGGTGACGATGGCCGGCAATTTCAGGGAAACCGTCTGCGCGCCGCCGTCGACTTCACGGGTGACAGCAACGCTGTCGCCGTTGATTTCGACTTTGGACGCGAACGTGCCCTGACCGTAGCCGCTCAATGCAGCAAGCATCTGGCCAGTCTGGTTGTTGTCGCTGTCGATGGCCTGTTTGCCAAGGATCACCAGCTGAGGCTGTTCCTTGTCGACAACAGCTTTCAACAGTTTGGCAACAGCCAGGGAAGTCAGGTCTTCGGCGGACTCGACGAGGATGGCGCGGTCGGCACCCAGAGCCAGCGCGGTGCGCAGTTGCTCTTGAGCGGTGGACGGGCCTACGGAGACGACGACGATTTCAGTCGCAACACCCTTCTCTTTCAGGCGTACGGCTTCTTCCACGGCGATTTCGCAGAACGGGTTCATCGACATCTTGACGTTGGCAAGATCGACGCCGGAATTGTCCGCCTTGACGCGAACCTTGACGTTGTAATCCACAACGCGTTTGACAGCTACAAGAACCTTCATGGATTCCTCGTTACTCTCCGGTGAAAAGAAAGTCGCCTAGGCGAACCTGGCGGTTGATGCTCATCGGGCGCAAGGGCACCTCCAAAAACGCCGGCAAAGCTGTCAAGTGACCATCGCTCATGATCTGGATGACCGTTCGTCAGTGGTGACTGACGAGTCATTCAACATCGCGGCGTGTAAACTGCACATCAAACCCGCGCAGCGCATCACTCTCTACTGCCATCGCCCTGTCTTTAGAGGTGCTCTTGAAACCAACAGCCAGCCTACGGCGAGCGCAAAACCGCCCGTATCTTGACCGGAACGCCTATTCCGGTCAATACGCCAAAATGGCCGTTCATAAGGCGCGTGACTTTGATTTCTCTGGCTTTGAGCCAATTCAAACAAACGTTTGTATTGGACGCTGAGAGTGGTGTAGATATAATGCGCCACCAAAAGAGAAAGGTGGTCAATCGATTGTCCTCTTCCGGCGTTGCGCCGGGATTCATGGATGCGACACCCGACTTCCAAATTAGAAAAAAAACTGTTGAGCCTTGAGTAGGAGATAACCTGTGGAACGCGAATACATGGAATTCGACGTGGTCATCGTCGGTGCCGGCCCCGCTGGTCTTTCCGCCGCCTGCCGCTTGAAGCAGAAGGCCGCCGAAGCCGGTAAGGAAATCAGCGTCTGCGTGGTCGAAAAAGGCTCCGAAGTCGGTGCTCACATCCTGTCCGGCGCCGTGTTCGAACCACGGGCCCTGAACGAACTGTTCCCTGACTGGAAAGCACTCGGCGCGCCGCTGAACACGCCGGTGACCCGCGACGACATCTTCGTGCTCAAGAACGCTGAAAGCGCGCAGAAAATTCCTGACTTCTTTGTGCCCAAGACCATGCACAACGAAGGCAACTACATCATCTCCCTGGGCAACCTGTGCCGCTGGCTGGCCCAGCAGGCCGAGAACCTGGGCGTGGAAATCTACCCAGGCTTCGCCGCTCAGGAAGCGCTGATCGACGAAAACGGCGTGGTTCGCGGGATCATCACCGGCGACCTCGGCGTCGACCGCGAAGGCAATCCGAAGGAAGGCCTGTACACCCCGGGCATGGAACTGCGTGGCAAGTACACGCTGTTCGCCGAAGGTTGCCGTGGCCACATCGGCAAGCAGCTGATCAAGCGCTTCAACCTGGACACTGACGCTGATGCCCAGCACTACGGCATCGGCCTGAAAGAAATCTGGGAAGTCGACCCGGCCAAGCACCAGCCTGGCCTGGTGGTCCACACCGCCGGTTGGCCGATGGACATCATGGGCACCGAAAACACCGGTGGCTCGTTCCTCTATCACCTGGAAAACAACCAGGTGGTGGTTGGCCTGATCGTCGACCTGTCCTACAGCAACACCTACCTGTCGCCGTTCGACGAATTCCAGCGCCTCAAGCATCACCCGGTGCTTGCTCAGCACCTGGAAGGCGGCAAGCGCATCAGCTACGGCGCACGTGCCATCTGCAAGGGCGGCCTGAACTCGCTGCCGAAAATGGTGTTCAAGGGCGGCGCGCTGATCGGTTGCGACCTCGGCACCCTGAACTTCGCCAAGATCAAAGGCAGCCACACCGCGATGAAGTCCGGCATGCTCGCCGCTGAATCCGTGGCTGACGCGCTGTTCGCAGAGAAAGACGGCACCGAAGAGCTGACCACTTACGTCGACGCATTCAAGAACAGCTGGCTCTACGAAGAACTGTTCGCCAGCCGCAACTTCGGACCGGCGATCCACAAGTTCGGCGCCATCGTCGGTGGTGGTTTCAACTGGCTGGACCAGAACATCTTCGGCGGCAAACTGCCGTTCACCCTGCACGACACCAAGCCGGATTACGCTTGTCTGAAACTGGCGGCCGACTGCAAGAAGATCGACTACCCGAAACCGGACGGCAAGATCAGCTTCGACAAACTCAGCTCGGTGTTCATCTCCGGTACCAACCATGAAGAAGAACAGCCGTGCCACCTGAAGCTGACCGATCCAAGCATCCCGATCAGCAAGAACCTGCCGCTGTACGATGAGCCGGCACAACGTTACTGCCCGGCTGGCGTGTATGAAGTGATCACCAAGGAAGACGGCGAGAAGCGCTTCCAGATCAACGCCCAGAACTGCGTTCACTGCAAGACCTGCGACATCAAGGACCCTGCACAGAACATCACCTGGGTGGCACCGGAAGGCGCTGGCGGCCCGACTTACCCGAACATGTAAGCCGAACTGCTGAACATCAAGGCTCCCGAAACGGGGGCCTTTTTGTTGCCTGCGATTCAAGCCACAACACCGTCCCCTGTGGGAGCGGGCTTGCTCGCGAATACGGTTGATCCTTCACCATTTATATTGACTGACACACCGCTTTCGCGAGCAAGCCCGCTCCCACAGGGTCAGTTGGTGGATCAGGCTGCGCGTTCTTCTCCGGGATTACGCTCAAAGTACCGCTTGTACTCGCGACTGAACTGCGACGTGCTCTGATACCCCACCCGGTGCGCCACCTGCGCCACGCCCAGCCCCTCGCCCAGCAACAACTGCTGCGCCCTGAGCAAACGCAATCGCTTCAGATACTGCACCGGTGACAACAAGGTGCTGCGCTTGAAATGCTCGTGAAAGGTCGACGCACTCATGTTCGCGCAACTGGCCAGGGTCTCGACGTTCAGCGGTTCGGCAAAATGCGCATGCAGATGACTGAGGGATGCTGCGATCCGGGCGAACTGCCCCTGCTGCTCCACCAGCGCCCGCAACACATCGGCTTGCGGACCACGCAATGCGACGAACAGCAACTCGCGCAAGCGCGCTTGCCCCATGATCTGGCATTCCAGCGGATCGTGCAGGCAACGCAGCAGCCGCTCGACACAACCGCGCATCGCATCATCGAGCACTGCCGAGGTCATGGACTCAGGTGTTTGCGCCGGAATATGCCGCCCGGGTGCCAGGCCCATCGCCAATACCAGCTCGCCCAGCATCACCCGGTCGATCGCAACCGACACCCCGAGCATCGGCCCGTCCGGCGCGGCAAAGGTTTCACACTCGAACGGCACCGGCAGCGCCTGAATCAGGTAGTGCCCTGCGCCATATTCCAGGGTGCGCGGCCCCAGGTACGCCAGTTTGCTGCCCTGGGCGATGATCACCAGGCTCGGCTCGTAGATCTGCGGCCCACGGGCCACATCGCAACTGGCCCGCAGAACCTGCACGCCCGGCAACGCAGTCGGGACGAACCCGTCGCGAGTGGACAACGGCTCGATCAGCGAAACCAGGGTGGCATTGGCATCAAGGTGACGGGTCAACAGCATCGGGGCTCTTCACAAAAAAAGGTCACAAAAAAAGTCACGGAATAAGGGACGAAAGCATCATCGCAGGTCTGATTGCCAATGGGTTCGAACAGAGGCTGATGCCGGAGGAATAGGCATGACACCCGGAGGAATCGCCATGGCCGGTACAGGGTTCGGCGCCCAGAATGCGCCACCTCACCCGTCAGCGCTTTTGCGAGGTTCACCATGTACACCGCCATCGGATACGCCGCCCAATCGGCCACCACTCCCCTCGCCCCCGTGAAATTCGAACGTCGCAGCCCAAGGCCTGACGACGTTGCCATCGAGATTCTCTACTGCGGCGTCTGCCATTCCGACATCCATCAGGCCCGCAACGAGTGGGGCATTGCCGTTTACCCGCTGATGCCTGGCCACGAAATCGTAGGCAAGGTGACCGCCGTCGGTGCGAAAGTCACCCAACACAAAGTCGGCGATCTGGTCGGTGTTGGCTGCATGGTCGACTCGTGCCGCAGCTGCGAAGCCTGCCAGGCCAACCTGGAGCAATACTGCCTCGAAGGCCCGACCCTGACCTACGCCACCCCGGACCGGGTCGACGGCAGCAACACCATGGGCGGCTACTCCGACAGCATCGTGGTCAGCGAGCATTTCGTGGTGCGCATTCCCAAGTCACTGGACCCGGCCAGCGCCGCGCCGATCCTGTGCGCCGGCATCACCACCTACTCGCCGCTCAAGCACTACGGTGTGAAGGCCGGTGACAAGGTCGGGATTCTCGGCATGGGTGGCCTGGGCCACATGGGCATCAAGTTCGCCAAGGCCATGGGCGCCGAAGTGACGCTGTTCACCCGTTCGGCAAGCAAGGCCGAAGAGGCTCGCCGCCAGGGTGCGGACCATGTGATCGTGTCCACCGATGACGCGCAGATGCAGGCCGCCGCCGGTCACTTCGACTTTCTGCTCGACACCATTCCGGTGCAGCACGACCTCAACCCTTACCTCGATACGCTGCGATTCGACGGCGTGCATATCCTGGTGGGGTTGATCGAACCGGTGGAGCCGCCTGTGCATGCCGCCAAACTGGTGTTGGGGCGTCGCGTGCTCGCCGGCTCGCTGATCGGCGGCATCGCCGAAACCCAGGAAGTGCTGGATTTCTGCGCCGAGCACAACATCACCTGCGACATCGAGATGCTCGACATCCGCCAGATCAACGAGGCTTACGCGCGCATGATCGCCGGTGACGTGAAGTACCGCTTCGTCATCGACATGGCGACCCTCAAGGTTTAAACCTTGAGGCCAAGCTCCGCCGACAGCCGGGCTGTGACCCCTTTGATCAGGGGAATCAGCTCGGCCATTTTTTCCAGCGGCATGTACGGCACGGTGCTGGCGATGCTGATGCCGGCGACGATGCGTTTGCTGGCATCACGGATCGGCGCCGCCACGCAGCGGATCGACGGTTCGTTGTCTTCCAGATCGAAGGCATAACCGCCGGCCACATACTCGACCATGCGCTGCTCGAACTGCTCCCAGGATTGCTCCGGGTGCTGCGGCCAGAACTGGTTTTTCCCACCCACCGGCAGGCTGACTTCGTACAGGCGCTGCCACTCTTGCGGCGAATCATCGAGCATCAGCGCCTTGCCGATCCCGGTGCGCGCCAACGGCATGCGATGGCCGACCCGCGAACGCATTTCCGGGCCATTGCGCCCCGGATTCTTGTGCAGGTACAGCACTTCGTCGCCTTCACGGATCGCCAGGTGAATGGTGTCGCCGGTCAACGCCGACAACTCATCCAGATACGGCCCGGCCAGGGTCACCAACGGCAACTCTTCACGGGCCTGAAAGCCCAGCTCGATCAGCTTCGGCCCCAGCAGATAACCGACTTGCGGCACCACCCGCAGATAACGCTCGTCCACCAGGCAACTGGCCAGGCGATGGGTGGTGCTGCGCGTGGTGCCGATCAGCCGGGCGATTTCCTTGAGATCGCGGGCGCCGCTGGCTACGGCATGAACCACACCCAACCCGCGAAGCAGGGTCTGGGTGCCGGTCGGCGCGGCGTCCTTGGCGATTTTTGGGGCGTCTTCCTGCATATCCAGCCTTTACCGTTGAGCGAGTGAACGGGCGGCATTATGGTCGCCCGCGCACCACGACTACAACTTGATACGCTCGACCTTGCCCACCAGCAAGATGTAGGACAGTGCGCCAATCAGTGCCAGCACCGAGATGTAGGTGATCGCAGGGGCAAAAGAATCACCCGTCGCAAGGAAGCCGATCACGATAGGCGTGGCAATCGCCGACAGGTTGCCGATGAAGTTGAACACCCCGCCGGTCAACCCGAGCAAGCGCGCCGGAGCCAAGGTCGATACCAGCGACCAGGTAATCGAAGCCAACCCGTTGCCGAAGAATGCCAGCGCGAGAAAGGCAATCACCAACGGCGTCGACTCGACGAAGTTGGCGCCGATGATCGAGGTGGAAATCAGCAGTCCGCTGATGATCGGCAACTTGCGGGCGAAACCTACCGTGTAGCCGCGACGGATCAAAAAGTCCGAGAAGAAACCGGAACACAGTACGCCGACAAAGGCCGCGAGAAACGGCAGCGATGCCAACAGGCCGGACTTGATGAAGTCCATGCCGCGATACTTCACCAGGTAGGTCGGGAACCAGGTGAGGAAGAACCACAGGGTCGAGTTGAGGCAGAACTGCCCGAGGTAGATGCCCCAGAGCTTGCGCTTGGTCAGGACGATGCCCAGGTCGGTCCAGCTGAATTTGGCTTTGACCTTGGCCTGTTCGGCCTGGATGTCCACCAGCCCGCCGCCCTCGCGAATCAGATCGATCTCTGCGTCATTGGCGCCTTTGAAATCCCGTGGTTCGCGATACACCGCGTACCAGATCACCGCCCACACAATGCCCACCGCGCCAGTGGTGACGAACACCATGTGCCAGCCGAATTCGTGCTGTAGCCAGGCCAGCACCGGCGTAAGGAAGGCCAGGCCGACGAACTGCCCGGAGGTGTAGAAACCGATGGCCGTGGCGCGCTCGCGCTCGGGGAACCAGGTGGTGACCACGCGGCTGTTGATCGGGTACGCCGGCGCTTCCAGCGCACCGACCGCCATGCGCAACACGAACAGTGCGATGAAGCTGCCGGCGAAGCCGAGCATCACCGTGGCCACCGACCACAGCAGCAAGGCGACGCTGTACAGAATCCGTGGCGGCACGCGGTCCACCAGCCAGCCGCCGGGGATTTGCATGGCGGCGTAGGTCCAGCCGAACGCGGAGAAGATCAGGCCGACGTGGATCGGGTCGATGCCCAGGTCACTGGTCAATGACGGGGCGGCAATCGACAGGTTGCTGCGGTCCAGGTAGTTGATCACCACGGTGATGAACAACAGCACCATGATGAAAAAACGCTTGCGGCTGGGCGTCACCAACGACGCCTGCCCGGTGAGGGTTTGCGGTTGCATGGGGGGTGCCTCTTTTTATGGTTATTGAGGTCGATGTGAAATGCAGATCTCGGGAGTCATGGAGATCAAACTGTGGGAGCGGGCTTGCTCGCGAAAGCGGAGTGTCAGTCGACATCAATGCTGGACGATCAACCGCCTTCGCGAGCAAGCCCGCTCCCACATTAGAATTGCGGTGAGCTAGAGATCACTCACCACTCGGCAAAACTGCCATCGGCATGGCGCCAGATCGGGTTGCGCCAGCGGTGGCCGATGGCGGCGCGTTCGATCACGTATTCCTCGTTGATCTCGATGCCCAGGCCCGGGCCGTTCGGGATCTTCACGAAGCCTTTGTCGTAGTCGAACACCCTTGGGTCTTTGACGTAATCGAGCAGGTCGTTGCTCTCGTTGTAATGGATGCCCAGGCTCTGTTCCTGGATGAACGCGTTGTAGCAGGCCGCGTCCAGTTGCAGGCACGCCGCCAGGGCAATCGGGCCCAGCGGGCAATGCAGCGCCAGCGCCACGTCGTAGGCTTCGGCCATGTTGGCGATCTTGCGGGTTTCGGTGATGCCGCCGGCGTGGGAGGCATCCGGCTGGATGATGTCGACATAACCTTCGCTGAGCACGCGCTTGAAATCCCAGCGCGAGAACAACCGCTCGCCCAGGGCAATCGGCGTACTGGTCAGCGGCGCCAGCTCTTTGAGCGCTTCGTAGTTTTCACTGAGCACCGGTTCTTCGATGAACATCAGCTTGTACGGATCAAGCTCCTTCATCAGCACCTTGGCCATGGGCTTGTGCACCCGGCCATGGAAGTCCACGCCTATGCCGACGTTCGGGCCGACGGCATCGCGCACGGCGGCGACGTTGGCCAGGGCCAGGTCGACTTTGTCGAAAGTGTCGAGGAATTGCAGTTCTTCGGTGCCGTTCATTTTCACCGCGGTGAAGCCACGCTCGACCGCTTCTTTCGCCGCCCGCGCGGTGTCCGCCGGACGGTCGCCGCCGATCCACGAATACACGCGAATCTTGTCCCGCACCTGACCACCCAGCAGATCGCTGACCGATACGCCCAGCGCCTTGCCCTTGATGTCCCACAAGGCCTGGTCGATACCGGCCAGGGCGCTCATGTGGATCGCGCCGCCACGGTAGAAGCCGCCTCGGTACAGCACGGTCCAGATGTCTTCGATGTTGCGTGGGTCTTTGCCGATCAGGTAATCGGACAATTCTTCAACGGCAGCGGCAACGGTGTGGGCGCGGCCTTCGACCACGGGCTCACCCCAACCGGTGACGCCCTCGTCGGTTTCGACTTTGAGGAAGCACCAGCGCGGCGGAACGATGAAGGTGGTCAGTTTGGTGATTTTCATCTTTTGGCTCTCTTATTAGATGCAGCGCGCTCGGCGCTCAAAGAAGTCTTAGCGAAGGGCTTTCCAGGCAGCCACGTAGGCCTTGGCATTGGTCGCCACTTGCGCTGGCGTCATGCCCGGTTTGAACAGGCCGGAGCCGAGGCCGAAACCTTTGACGCCGGCGTCGATGAACGACTGCATGTTGTCCGGCGTGATGCCACCGACCGGCGCCAGAAAGGTTCCGGCAGGTAATACGGCGAGCCAGGCTTTGACGACTGCCGGGCCCATCTGCTCGGCCGGGAACAGCTTCAGCACATCCGCGCCCTCAGCCAGTGCCGCGAAGGCTTCGGTCGGTGTGGCGACACCCGGCGACAGGTACAGCCCTGCCGCTTTCGCCGCGCGCAAGACCTTCGGATCGCTATGGGGCATGACGATCACCTGGCCGCCCGCGGCTTTCACTTGCTCGACCTGCTCCGGGGTCAACACCGTGCCGGCACCGATCAGGCAATCGGCGGGCAAGGTACTGCGCAGGATACGGATACTTTCGTACGGCTCAGGGGAATTGAGCGGCACTTCGATGACGCGAAATCCGGCGGCGTACAGGACTTCGCCAATGGCCGCCGCTTCCTGCGGGCGCAGGCCACGCAGTATCGCGATCAGGCCGTTTTGCGCCAGGGCTTGTTTGAGCATGTCAGACCTCCAGTCAGGTTTAACGGGATGCGGTGCACGTGACCAGGCCGGCAGCCAGCGCCAGTTGCCACAATCCGCGTTCGGTGGCCTGTTCGGCCAGGGTCACCCGGGCAAAACCGCAGGCGTCGAGCGCGCGGCTGTAGCGGGCACAGAGTCGGGTATTACCGATGAGGATGATCGACGGCAGATGCACGCTGTTGCGCCGGCGCCGTTGCACGCAGGCCAGGGCTGCCAACTCGTGGCCGATCAGCAGGCCGGACAGGTAGTCCGCCTGGGCGGTGGTGCTCAACTCGCCGGTCAACCCGAGACTGCGGGCGCTGAACATGGTCGACAGCGGACCGATATCACCGTCCGCCGACAACGCGACCCGTACGCCGCGATCAAACGCATCGCCATCGAAAGACGCGCCACATTGTTGGGTGCGTCCGAGAATGCTGTGTTGACTGAGCACAGCGAAGACTTCGCCGGTCATGAAAGTGTCGAAATGCATGATGCAGCCGTCGGCCACTTCCACCCATTTCGAATGGCTGCCCGGCAGGCCGATCAGCAGATCAGCGCCCGCCTCGCTCGCCAGGTTTTGCAGCACGCCGAGCACCTGGGTTTCTTCGCCGCGCATCACGTTCGGCAAAGGCGAACGCTCGATGACGCCGGGCACGATGTACACATCGACGCCGCGCAGGCTACGCACGGTTTGCAAGGAAGTACCGAGCGTGGCGACGTTTGCCGGCGTGTCACGGTAGGCCGCTTCGCTCCAGCCCTGGGCGCTGCCGACCATGCCGCAGGCAATCACCGGTAAATCCGGCTGGGCATCGAGCCAGTCGCCGCAAGCCTCATCGAAGGCCAGTTCAAAACCATCGGCGCATTCCCGGCCGCCAATGATTCGCGGCGCTTTCGGCAGCTGCATGATCCCCGACGACAGCGAACGCTGTTCGAGCACTTGCCCGCCTTCAGCCAGTTTGTAAGCACGTAATGAGGTTGTCCCCCAGTCGAGCGCGATCAATTGCGCCTGCATCGCTTCACCTGTTTTGGTTTTTGGCAGTGAGTGAGCGGGACTATAAACCCTGGTGCCGCAATATCTCAATATATAAATATCAATCCCATATTGTGAGACATGATAAAAAAGATCGCAGCCTTCGACAGCTCCTACAGGGAAACGCGAATTCCTGTGTAGGAGCTGCCGAAGGCTGCGATCTTTTAAAAGCGATCAGTTACCCGCTGCGAAATCCCGCAACACCGCCCCATCCATCCGATAGCGCACCCACTCCTCCTGCGGCTGCGCGCCCAGGGATTTGTAGAAATCGATAGCCGGCGTATTCCACTCCAGCACGCTCCACTCGAACCGCCCGCAATCATTGGCGCAGGCGATTTTCGCCAGATGCCGCAGCAGGGTCTTGCCCGCACCGCCGCCGCGCTGTTCCGGGGTGATGTAGAGGTCTTCGAGGTACAGGCAGTTGCTGCCAAGCCAGGTGGAATAGCTGAAGAAGAACACCGCGAAACCAATGGGTGCACCATCGCGCAGGCAGATCAGGCCATGGGCGGTGGCGCCTTCGCTGAACAGGCTGCGTTCGATATCGGCAACGCTGGCGATGACTTCATGGCGGGCACGTTCGTAGTCGGCCAGTTCAGTGATGAACGCGAGGATTTGCGGTGCGTCACTGGGGGTCGCCGGGCGGATTTCGATCGTCATGGACGTGCCTTGTCAAAAGTGGAAAACGCCATACTAAGTCGGCGCGTGACGTGTGGCGAGAGAGCTTGCTCACTGGCCACAAATGCGCTCATTACTCCGGCCGACACTAACCCTGGAATCGATAACCTCGGACCTAACATTCGGTCACTGCATGGTTAGATAGCTGCGCTGCTCATTTAGCCGGTCAAGGAACCGTGTCATGTCTACCGCAACATCCCCAGTTTCAAGCAAGCTTTTCGGCCTGTTTTGCCTCGCCAGCTACCTGTTGTCGTTGTCCTACGGTTCGACGTTTTTGCTCTCATTGCTGATTGGCTCGCGCGGCGGTAACGAACACGACGCCGGAAGTGTGATTTCGGCGGCGATGCTCAGCACCTTTGCGGCGGTGATTGTTTCCGGTCATTTGTCCGACCTGCTCGGTGCCGCCCGCTCGGTGGCGCTGTTCGGTGTATTGCTGGTAGCCGCCAGCCTGGGCTTCGCCCTGACCCCGGGCTTCGGTCACCTGCTGTTGTTTTTCGGGCTGCTGCTGGGCCTGGGCTGGGGCGTGTTCTACACCCTGGGGCCGATCATAGTGGCAAGTCTTGTGACACCCGCGCAGCGCGCCAAATACTTCGCCCTGTTGTCGGGCAGCATGATGACCGGGATCGGCAGCGGCCCGCTGCTTGGCCGCGCAGCGAGTGCGCTCGGTTATCCGGTGACAGCCGCGTTTTACCTGGCGGCACTGGCCAGCCTGATCGGCGTATTGCTGTTCTGGCGCCTGGATCGACAATTGAAACAGGCTCCCGCGCAATCTGGCAGCGTGTCGCGGATTTCCTGGCGCGCAGCGGGTCAGGTGCTGTCGTCCAGGGCCGTGTTCCCGATCATCATGGTTGGCCTCGGCGGCTGCGTGTTCGGTGGTCTGTCGAGTTTTCAAACCAGTTACGCAGCGGCGCACTCGCTCGACTATTCGCTGTTCTTCCTCGGCTTCATGGGCGCGGCGATCAGCGGCCGAATGCTGGTTGCCGGGTTCGTGGTCAAGCGCGATCCATTCCGTGCATCGTGCCTGCTTTCAGGGCTGATGCTGGCCTCGATCGTGATGTTCGGTTTTGTCGTCGACAGCAGCTTCAGCTACGTGCTCGCGGCGGTGATGCTCGGGATCGGTTACGGCCTGACCTACTCGGTGATCAACGGCCTGGCCGCCAACGAAGCACCGAACGGCAGCACCGCACAATCCTTGCTGCTGTTCAGCCTGTCGTACTTCATTGGTGTGTTCGGCTTTCCATTGCTGGCCGGGAAAATCATCGTCGAGCAAGGCATGGCCACGCTGTTGCTCACCGTGCTGGCAGTGGCCTCGCTCAACTGGCTGATCACCGTGGGCCGGTTGATCTGGCGTAGGGCCACGGCAGTCAGGGCACTGGAGCAGGCCTGAGCCGTTCGTCGCCTGCATGCGAGTCTTACTGATTAGGCTGAATGCCATGTTGCGGGACGGCACCGAATGGCGGTGACGAGTGGCATGGTGAAGGCAGTTGCTCCCACATTAGTGTTGTTATGCGTCAGGGTTCGAGACCGATAGGGAAGAACTCGCCGCCACTCCATACACCGAGCCAGCGCTGGCCGTCGATCTCGCGACTCACCGCCAGCTCCACCAATTGATAGAACACGTTGCGATGGATCAAGGCTTCAAGATTGCTGCGCACGTGCACGTAAGGGGCTGGCTCTTGCGTTACCGGGTCGATGACCACGCGCATGGGATGATCGGCGCCGGCCTCGGTGGTTTCATCGACGTTGGTGGTAAAGCGCAACAGCTGCGCCTCGCCCTCGCCTTCCACGTCCACCGCAATCGCCACGAACGGCGCATCGTCGACCTTGATGCCGACCTTTTCCACCGGAGTGATCAGGAAATAATCATCGCCGTCGCGGCGAATGATGGTAGAGAACAGTTTGACCATCGGCTTGCGCCCGATCGGCGTGCCCAGGTAATACCAGGTGCCGTCCCGGGCGATGCGCATGTCGATGTCGCCGCAGAAATCGGGATTCCACAGGTGCACCGGCGGCAAGCCTTTGGTCTTGGGGATTTGCCCCAGCAGGTCGTTGGCTTTTTGCGGGCCACTCATGGCGTTCTCCTTGGCATTACTGGTCGCTGAGCCCCAGCAGGCTGCGCGCGTATTGTTCCAGCGGCGGGCCCATCAGGTCTTCGGGTTTTTTATCGTGGAACGTCAGTAAACCGCCACGACTCTTGATGGTTGCAGTATCAATCAAATACTGGGTGCTGGTCTCGATCAACATGATCTGAATCATACCGCTGTCGATACCGAGACGATCCAGGGCTTCCTGGTCCAGCCACTCGTCCGAGTTGCCGATACGGTCGTCAGACTGGGCAAACCGGGTGTAGAGCAGATAGTGCGCACCGGCGGCACGGGCTTCGCCCATGGCCTGGTCGAGGCCTTCCGGCGTACGGGCACGGCGGACCATAGGGAAATATTCGACGAAGCCATCGAACGCGACTTCGGCAATCACGTTGGGCCGCGGGTAGACGGCGCTGCCGGGCGGCATGAAAGCGCCCTGGGCGATGTAGACGAACGAGTCCGGCTGAATGCGCAGGTTGTTTACGCGACGGCTGTCACTGTGGTCGAGCAACCCCGCATCGCTCATATGGTAACGAGTCCCTTCGGCCATATCGCTGACGTTCATGCAGCCACCAAGTGCCAAAACGGCCAGCAGCAAAACCAGGCTACGCATCCTATCCTCCAGAGGCCGGTGTCGGAAAACCGGCGAATGGCCGTAGGATGCAGCTTCCGCGCCAGCTCATTAACATCAGCATCTGACAGACCGAATCGCGAGCAAGCTCGCTCCCACAGGGAATTGCGTATCACCTGTGGGAGCGAGCTTGCTCGCGATTGCGCAGGATCAGCCGCCGATAATTTTCATGACAGTCGCGCCACCGGAGAACGCCACTTCCTGCTTGTCCCCCAAGGCTTTCACCAGCAGCCGCTGCAAGGCTGGCAGCGCCTGGTGGCGTGGCTTGTCCAGCAAGTCGCCGATGTAATGGCGATTGCTCGACGACAGGCAGCCATGCAGCCATCCGGTGGAAGATAAACGCAAGCGTGAACAGGTACGGCAGAACGGCACGCTCTCGTTGGCGATCACGCCGAAATAACCCTGGCCGGGAATTTCATAGCGAACGGCCGTCGCATCGACCGGGGCATCCGCCTGCAGGTATTCGTAGCGCTCGCCGATCAGGCTCAGCAATTGCTGGAGGCTGACGAACTGTTGCAGAAAGGCATTGGAATCGCTGGCCAGGTGGCCCATGCGCATCAGCTCGATGAAGCGCAGTTCATAACCGCGTTCCAGGCAGTAGTCGAGCAGCGGCATCACTTGATCGAGGTTCTGTCCGCGCAGCGGCACCATGTTGACCTTGATCTTCATGCCGGCCGCACTGGCCTCGTTCATGCCGTTGAGCACGGTGGCCAGGTCGCCGCCCCGGGCAATGCCGCGGAACGCACTGGCGTCGAGGGTATCGAGGGAGACGTTGAGACGCCGAATGCCGGCGTTCACCAGCAGCGGCAGTTTCTTCGCCAGCAACTGGCCATTGGTGGTCAGGCTGATGTCTTCCAGGCCCATCTGCCCGACCGCTGTCATGAACGCTTCGAGTTTCGGGCTGACCAGCGGCTCGCCGCCGGTAATGCGCAGACGCTCGATGCCCGCCGCTTCAATCAGATAAGCCACGCCGCGCGCCATGGCTTCGGCCGACAATTCATCCTGCGCAGCCACCAGCCGCTTGCCGTTGGGCACGCAGTAGGTACAGGCGTAATTGCAGGCTGAGGTCAGACTGATTCGCAAGTTGCGAAAACGCCTGCCTTGACGGTCAACGATCATGGTCACTCCGGCGGAAGAATATCGGGCCGCTAAAACTTGACTCAGAAATCAAGTTTTAGCAAGTCCTCTACCTGAGTATATTCCTGCGGTACTGCGCCATGTAGCGAAATCATGGCGCAATAAGGCAACTGAATGGCTCAGCTGCCGGAAGTGTCGGTGTCACGCTTGCGCTTGTTGCCCATGCGCACGCCGATGTCCATCAGGAACTGGAAGAAACCTTCCTGATCTTCCAGCACATTGCTCCAGAACGGCGAGTGATACAGCGCGACGGCACCGTGCACCAGCGCCCAGGACGCGCAGTAGTGGAAGTAAGGTGGCACGTCTTCCAGCTTGCCTTCGCTGATCCGGCCCTTGATCAGCAAGGTCAGGCGTTCGAAGTTCGAGGCGCGGATCTTGTGCAGCTCCTCGATCATCTCCGGCACCTGGTTGCCCTTGACCACTTTCTCTTCGAGGCGGTCGAACAGGCGATAGCGTTGTGGATCGCGCATGCGGAATTCGAAGTAGGCCCGGGACAGGGCCTCCTTGTCCTTGTCGACATCGGCCGAATGCAGCAGAGCGTTCAAATCGCGCTCGTAGTCGAGCATCAGGCGCAGATAGATTTCCGCCTTGGATTTGAAGTGCTTGTAGATCGTGCCTTTGCCGATACCGACGGCATCAGCAATCATCTCGACGGTGACACTGTCTTCACCTTGTTCGAGGAACAGCTTGAGCGCGGTATCGAGAATTTCCTGCTCGCGGCGACGGAATTCACGAACCTTACGAGGTTCTTTATGCATAAGAAAAGGTCTGTCGGGGTCAAAATTCGAAGCCGCGTATTATGCCTAACTTGCGCAAAAATGCACGGTTCATCCGACCATATCTGCGCTTTCTGGTCATTTCGCGCACGTTTACAGGGTGATGAGAACTCTTCCGAAGCGCACGTATTCCAAATTTGTTTAAAAACCCGGGCCGCCAAACTGGACGAGGCGCAATCCTGATCAATACTTGAACTGTCGGCGGGGCATCTCCCCCAAGTGTCACGCCGATATTGGTACCAACGGACCGCGTGCCATTGTTTTACTCCTAATGGTCTTAACCCGGATTCACCCCCCAGAACCCGGGTTTTTTTTGCCTGCGATTTAACCTTTTACGTGTGCCAGCGGGAACAGCCGCTTGAAATTCGCCGTGGTTTGCTCGGCAAACCGCTCGTAGGGCTCACCACGCAACATTGCCAGAAATTCCGCAACTTCACGCACGTACTGCGGCAGGTTTGGCTTGCCGCGATAGGGGATGGGCGCCAGGTACGGCGAGTCGGTTTCCACCAGCAATCGGTCGGCCGGTACCTTGCTGGCCACATCGCGCAACGCGTCGGCATTGCGGAAAGTGACAATCCCGGACAGGGAAATGTAATAGCCCATGTCCAGCGCAGCCTTCGCCATCTCCCAGTCTTCGGTGAAGCAATGCAGCACGCCCGCTTGGGGCAGCGCCGCGTCACGCAGCAGGTCCAGGGTATCGGTGCGGGCACCACGGGTGTGGATGATCACCGGTTTACCGGTCTGTTGCGCCGCTTGCAGGTGCAGGCGGAAGGATTCCTGCTGCAACTCTGCCGCTTCCGGCTCGTAGTGATAGTCCAGACCTGTTTCGCCAATCGCCACCACACGCGGGTGATTGAGCTCGTGCAACAACCAATCCAGCGCCGGCGCGGCCCCCGGTTGCACATCCAGAGGGTGCACGCCCACCGAGCAGTCGACGTCGTCATAACGTTCGGCCAGGGCTTTGACGTCGGCCGCGTTGTCCGCGCTGACACCGATACACAGAAAGTGCCCTACTCCACGCTGCCGGGCAGCATCCAGGGCAGCATCCAGGGAGCCGTCGTGGGCGGTCAGGTCGAGGCGATCAAGGTGACAATGGGAATCTACGAGCATAAAGGGCTGCAACTTGTATCGAATGGGTGGGACGGTCGGATGTGCCGATACTCAGAGTCTAGGCGCAGACGGTCATCGTTGGACAGGCAACGACGCCCATTGCACCAGCAATGCCTCCAGCAACAAGGCCGGATTGAGGTTGGCCTTGCTCAGGACTTTCTGCCGCTGGGCGAGGATCCAGTCCTGGATATCGAGGACTTTGCCCTGGGCGCTTTTCTGCGCCAGGTATTGCACGACCTTGCGCATGTCGGTCAGGCCGAGACCGGCTTCGTCCTGAGTCAACTGATAGCGCAGGATCAGGCTCGACCAATCGCAGAACCAGTCGAACAGGCGCAACATCGGAATGTTTTTCCATTCTTCGGCCAGTTGCGTCGGCGACTGCTGTTGCTTGAGGAGTTTTTTCACTCCTTCCACCACTTGCGCGCGCTGTTCACGCACGCCCTGGCCCTGGAGATTGACCGCCGCCAGCGGTGAACCGGCGGCCAGTGTCAGCAGTTCGACGCGCTCTTCTTCGGAACACTCCGGCAACGCCTGGGCCAGCCACTTCAAGCTCATGGCCTCGCCCGGCAGCGGACAGGCCTGCTGCACGCAGCGACTCTTGATGGTTGGCAACAAACGGCTCGGCTGATGGCTGACCAGCAACAGAACGGTATCGCCGGACGGTTCTTCAAGGCTTTTGAGCAAGGCGTTGGCGGCGTTGATGTTCATCGACTCGGCCGGCTCGATCAGCACCACCTTGCGCCCGCCCAACTGCGCGGTCTGCACCACGAAACCGACCAGGTCGCGAACCTGGTCGACCTTGATCGCCTTGTCGGCTTCTTCCGGCTCCAGGATGTAGTTATCCGGGTGACTGCCAGCCTTGAGCAGCAGGCAGGACTTGCATTCGCCGCAAGCTTCCAGCGCATTCGGACGCTGGCACAGCAAGCTGGCCATCAAGCGCTCGGCCAGTGCCCGCTTGCCGATCCCGGCCGGGCCATGCAGCAGGTAGGCGTGCGCATGCTGCGCGCGACCGGCCAGTTGTTGCCAGAGGTTTTCCTGCCACGGATAGGCCTCAGCCACGGCTCAACTCCAGCAGGGGCGGCAGCAAGGCATCCAGCGATTGCTGAACCTTTGCCAACGGTTGGGCAGCATCGACCAGCACATAACGCGCCGGATCCGCCTCGGCCCGCTTGAGGAAGGCACTGCGCACGGCATCGAAAAAGGTCCGGCCTTCGAGCTCGAAGCGATCCAGACGACCACGAGCGCTGGCGCGGGCCAGGCCGACCTCGACAGGCAGATCGAAAATCAGCGTCAGGTCCGGGCGCAGATCGCCCTGGACGAAGGTTTCCAGAGTCGCGATGCGCTCCAGCGACAAGCCGCGACCGCCACCCTGGTAGGCGTATGTCGAATCGGTAAAACGATCACACAAGACCACGGCACCACGGGCCAGCGCCGGGCGAATCACCTCGGCCAGGTGCTGGGCACGCGCCGCGAACACCAGCAGCAACTCGGTGTCCGGGTTCATGACTTCATCGACCGGGGCCAGCAGCACTTCACGGATGCGCTCGGCCAACGGCGTGCCACCTGGCTCGCGGGTCAGCACCACCTCGATGCCGGCGGCGCGCAGGCGCTCGGCCAGGTATTCGCGATTGGTGCTCTTGCCGGCGCCTTCGGGGCCTTCCAGAGTAATAAACAAACCAGTCACAGGCAGTCCTTAGTCAGAGTCATTGCGAGCTTTTCGGTGCGTTGGCATCGAGTTCCGGCGTTTCAGGGGCTGGCACAGGATCTTGCGCCGGCACCTGCGGCAGCGCCTCGGGAGCCGTGTTCGGTGAAGCGGCCGGGATCGGTGTCAGCTCCTGGGAAGCCTTGGCCTCCTGCGTACCGTTTTGTTCAGTCTGGGTCGGCGATGTCTCCGGCGTGGCAGTGGGTGCCGGGCTGGAGCGGTAATCGGCGCGACGCTTGAGCTGGAACTCCTTCACGGCATTGTTGTGGGCATCCAGGTCGTCGGAGAACACGTGAGTGCCATCGCCACGCGCCACGAAGTAAAGGCTGTTGCCCTCCACCGGATTGAGCGCCGCATGGATGGCTTCGCGACCGACCATGGAAATCGGCGTCGGCGGCAGGCCCGCATTCATGTAGGTGTTATAGGGCGTCGATTCCTTGAGGTGAGCCCGGGTCAGCTTGCCGCTGTAGCGGTCGCCGAGGCCGTAGATCACCGTCGGATCGGTCTGCAGCAGCATGCCCATCTCCATGCGTCGCACAAACACGCCGGCAATCTGCCCACGTTCCTGCGGTACGCCGGTTTCCTTTTCCACCAGCGAAGCCATGATCAGCGCCTGGTAAGGCTCGGTGTATGGCACATCGGAAGAGCGCTGTTGCCACTCCTTGGCGAGTACTTCGTCGAGGCGGTCGTAAGCGGTTTTCAGCAGCTCGACATCGGACATGCCCCGCACATAACGATAGGTGTCAGGGAAGAAGCGCCCTTCCGGAAAAATCCCGGTGTGGCCGAGCTTGTCCATGACCTGGCTATCGCTCAAACCGTTGAGGCTATGATCGAGCTTCTCTTCCTTGGCCAGCGCTGCGCGGACCTGACGGAAACTCCAGCCTTCGACCAGGGTCAGGCTGTACTGAACCATTTCCCCGCGTTTCCACAGGTCGATCAGGCCTTCGACGGTCATGCCAGGTTGAATGCGGTATTCGCCGCTGTGCAGGGGTTGTTTGGCGAGATTGAAGCGCCAATACACCCGCAGCCAGAATGCGTCCTTGATGACGCCGTTGGCTTCGAGTCGGTAGAGGGTGCGGGTCGGCGTGGTGCCCTTGGGCACATCCAGCAATTGTTCCTGGGCAATGTTCAGCGGCTGTACCAGCGCCGAATGAATTTTCCAGGCTGAAGCCCCCATCAGCAGCCCCGCCAGAACCACTCCGGTTTCCAGCAGCAGCAAGAGTTTACGTCTCACGTATCAAGCATCCAGTAGCACACGGGCAATGGTTTGGAGTTTACGGGTGAGCGGCCCAACCGGCCAGTGAAGAGCAGCATAGGCGCGCACCGGCCAGATACCATACACGCTGTTGCAGACAAAGACTTCGTCAGCCCATTGCAGCTGTTCGAGGGGGATATCGGTGATTTGCGTGGGGATTCCCAGCGACTTGGCTTGAAACAATATTTCGGCGCGCATCACGCCTGCCACTCCGCAGCGCTTGAGGTCAGCGGTGATGAGCACGCCATCACGCACCAGGAACAAGTTACTGAACACACCTTCAATCACGCGCCCGGCCTGATCGAGCATCAAGCCTTCGGCATGCTCGGTGTCCTGCCATTCGGCACGAGCGAGGACTTGTTCAAGACGATTCAGGTGCTTGAGGCCGGCCAGTAATGGCTGCCTGGACAATCGCGTGGTGCAAGGAAACAGACGAACACCCTGCTCACCATGCGCGGCAGGATAAGCCGCAGGTGGATTGCCTTGCAGAATGCGTCGGGCCTGGGCCGAAGGATCGGGGGCGTAACCGCGCAGACCGTCGCCACGGGTGAGGATGAGCTTGAGCACCCCGTCACCCAGTGCCGCGGCATAGGCCAGCAGTTCGCTGCGGATCAGCTCATGCTCGGCTGTTATCGCCAGACGCGAGCAGCCGTCCGCCAGACGCGACAGATGCCGGTCCAGCAACACGGGCTGCCCGTTGCGCACGGCGATGGTCTCGAACAGACCATCGCCATAAGCCAGGCCGCGATCCTTCAGCGACAAAGCGTCAGCCGGCTGACCGTCGACCCAGCTGTCCATCAGCCTGCGAACCGGCGGAACACCAGCGAGCCGTTGGTGCCGCCAAAACCGAAGGAGTTTGAAACGACCACATCGATATCCATGTTGCGCGCCGTGTGCGGCACGAAATCGAGGTCGCAGCCTTCGTCCGGCTCATCGAGGTTGATGGTCGGCGGTGCCACCTGGCCGTTGATTGCCAGCACGCTGAAGATCGCCTCGACCGCGCCCGCCGCACCCAGCAGGTGACCGGTCATGGACTTGGTGGAACTGACGGCCAGCTTGTAGGCGTGCTCGCCGAACACCGACTTGATCGCATTGACTTCGGCCAGGTCGCCTGCCGGAGTCGAGGTGCCGTGGGCGTTGATGTACTGCACTTGATCGCCATTGATTTTGGCATCGCGCAGTGCATTGGTGATGCAACGCGCTGCTCCTGCGCCATCGGCTGGCGGCGAGGTCATGTGGTAGGCATCGCCACTGGTGCCGAAGCCGATCAGCTCGGCGTAGATGGTCGCGCCACGTGCCTTGGCGTGCTCGAGTTCTTCCAGCACCAGCGCACCGGCACCATTGGACAATACAAAGCCATCGCGGCCCTTGTCCCATGGACGGCTGGCGCGGGTCGGCTCGTCGTTGCGGGTCGACAGCGCGCGGGAGGCACCGAAGCCGCCCATGCCCAGACCGCAGGCCGCCATCTCGGCGCCGCCGGCAATCATCACGTCGGCTTCGTCGTACATGATGTTGCGGGCTGCCATGCCAATGCAGTGTGTACCGGTGGTACAGGCCGTGGCGATGGCGTAGTTAGGCCCCTGTGCACCGAGGTGGATGGACAGGAAACCGGAAATCATATTGATGATCGAGCCTGGCACGAAGAACGGAGAGATCCGTCGTGGGCCGGTCTCGTGCAGCGTGCGGGCGGTTTCTTCGATATTGGTCAGACCGCCAATACCCGAGCCCATGGCCACGCCGATACGCTCACGGTTGGCGTCAGTGACTTCCAGACCGGAATTGCGTACCGCCTGAAAACCTGCGGCCAGACCGTATTGAATGAACAGGTCGAGCTTGCGGGCTTCCTTGACCGACAGGTATTCCTCGACATTGAAGTCCTTTACCGAGCCGCCAAAACGGGTGGAATAGGCAGAAAGGTCGGTGTGTTCGATCAGACCAATGCCACTGCGGCCAGCCAGAATGCCCTGCCAACTGCTCGGCACATCCGTGCCCAGTGGCGACAACATACCCATACCGGTGACTACGACGCGTCTACGCGACACAGCACTCTCCTTTTTTTCAAATGACGACTTTGCATCAGGCCTAAAGAAAAAACCGCACGCCATGATGGCAGTGCGGTTTTTCCATGACAGCGAGCAACGATTACAAACTATTACGCCTGGTGGCTAGTAACGTAGTCGATTGCAGCTTGTACAGTAGTGATCTTCTCGGCTTCTTCGTCAGGGATTTCGGTCTCGAATTCCTCTTCCAGAGCCATCACCAGCTCAACGGTGTCAAGGGAGTCGGCACCCAGGTCTTCAACGAAGGAAGCAGTGTTGACCACTTCTTCTTCTTTAACGCCCAGTTGCTCAGCAACGATTTTCTTGACGCGCTCTTCGATGGTGCTCATACCTTGTTTTCACTCCTAATGGACAAATTCAGGCAGCTGGCCAGTGGGTAAGTGTATAGAAAGGCTTTTCAGCTTTTCAACTGAAAGCTTCACTCCTCGAACCCGGTGACCCTCTGCCTATAAATAGATTGCAGCTTTATAACGGATTTTAGACAGCTCGTATGACATTTTTTTGAAGCAATCCGTCACATTTGAATTACATGTACATCCCGCCGTTCACCGGGATTGTAGCTCCGGTAACGTAAGCCGCACCGTCCGACGCAAGAAAAGCGACCACGGACGCGATCTCTTGGGCCTGCCCCAGACGACCCAGCGGAATCTGCGTCTGCAAGGCTTCACGCTGCGCCTCGGGCAGTTCACGGGTCATATCGGTATCGATGAACCCAGGGGCCACCGAGTTTACCGTAATCGAACGCGAACCGACTTCACGCGCCAGAGCACGACTGAAACCTTCCAGACCGGCCTTGGCGGCAGCGTAGTTTACTTGGCCTGCGTTGCCCATGGCACCCACAACCGAGCCAATACTGATAATTCGGCCCCAACGGGCTTTGGTCATGCCGCGCAAAACGCCCTTGGACAGGCGGAACAGACTGTTCAGATTGGTATCGACAACGTCGTGCCACTCGTCGTCTTTCATGCGCATCATCAGGTTATCGCGGGTGATACCGGCATTATTGACCAGAATCGCCGGCGCACCGAACTGCTCCTGAATGCTCGCCAGAACACTTGCCACGGACTCGTCGCTGGTGACATTGAGTTCCAGGCCGGTGCCCTGAATACCGTTTTCCTTCAGGGTCGCGGCAATGCGTTCAGCACCCGACGCGGAGGTCGCGGTACCCACAACGATGGCGCCCTGACGACCCAGTTCCAGGGCGATGGCCTGGCCGATGCCACGGCTTGCACCGGTGACCAGTGCAACTTTACCTTGCAGACTCATGCAAGCTTCTCCTGATTCAGGCCAACGCTGCACGGGCGGCAGCGAAAGCGTCTGGGGTATTGAGGTTGGATGTCGACACGCCTTCGGCGCAACGTTTGTTCAGACCGGCCAGCACTTTGCCCGGGCCACACTCGACCAGGTTGGTCGCGCCCTTGGCGGCCAGCGCCTGGACCGATTCAACCCAGCGTACTGGCTTGTACAGTTGCTCGAGCAAATCGCGCTTGAGGGTTTCCAGATCGGCCGGCACTTGGGCACTGACGTTCTGCACCACAGGAATCTGCGGGACCTGCCAGTCGATCGCGGCGATCGACTCGGCGAAACGCTCGGCCGCCGGACGCATCAGCTCGCAGTGCGACGGCACGCTGACCGGCAACGGCATGGCGCGCTTGGCACCACGCGCCTTGCAGCCTTCGATGGCGCGCTCGACGGCAGCCTTGGCACCGGCGATGACCACCTGGCCCGGCGAGTTGAAATTGACCGCGCTGACCACTTCGCCTTGCGCCGCTTCGGCACAGGCTGCCAGTACGTCGGCATCGTCCAGACCCAGGATGGCGGCCATGCCACCCTGCCCGGCCGGAACGGCTTCCTGCATCAACTGGCCACGACGCTCGACGAGTTTCACCGCATCGCCCAGGCTCAGACTGCCTGCCGCGACCAGCGCGCTGTATTCACCCAGGCTGTGCCCGGCAACGTAAGCCGGGCGCGCGCCACCTTCGGCCAGCCACAGACGCCACAGGGCGATAGAGGCGGTCAGAATGGCCGGCTGGGTTTTATCGGTTTGATTGAGTTGCTCTTCCGGCCCTTGCTGGGTCAGTGCCCACAGGTCGTAACCCAGTGCATCGGAAGCTTCTTTGAATGTTTCAAGGACAACCGGATGTTGCGTGCCCAGCTCGGCCAGCATGCCGAGGGACTGCGAACCCTGTCCTGGAAAGACGAATGCGAGGGAAGCAGACATGTAACAAGCCCCTAATGATCTTGTCGTCGGAGAGTTGGCGCCCCGCTTCGGGGACGCAAGAAACTGACAGTTGGATGGCCCATCGAACCAAGCGGTCACATTTAAGCATTGTCCGACGAAAACGCCTAAAGCAACAAATCCTCCAGACGACCGTGCAGGCGTTCGGGAAGATTCTCCTGAATCTCGATCAAGGCGCGCTGAATGGCACTCTGAAACCCCTGGACCCCGGCAGAACCGTGGCTTTTCACCACAATGCCCTGCAAGCCGAGAAAGCTCGCGCCGTTGTGTCGGGCAGGCGCCAGATCGGCCTGCAGCCGCTTCATCAAGGGCAGTGCCAGCGCACCGACCACCCGAGTGGCCACGTTCTTTCTGAACAACGCCTCGATGCGCCCGGCAATCATGGTCGCCAGACCTTCGCTGGACTTGAGCAGGATGTTGCCGACAAAACCGTCACACACCACCACATCCGCTTCGCCACGGTACAAACCGTCGCCCTCGATAAAACCGATGTAATTGATGCCACGGGCGCCTTGCAACAAAGTCGCTGCCAACTTGACCTGTTGATTGCCCTTGATGTCTTCGGTGCCGATGTTCAGCAATGCCACCCGAGGACGCGCTATGCCCAGGGTTTCCGCCGCGACCGAGCCCATGACCGCAAACTGCAGCAGATGCTCGGCACTGCAATCGACGTTGGCGCCCAGGTCGAGCAATTGGCAATAACCCTTCTGTGTCGGAATTGCCGCCACCATGGCCGGACGGTCAATGCCGGGCAGGGTCTTGAGCACGAACCGCGACAACGCCATCAACGCACCGGTATTGCCGGCACTGACACAGGCCTGGACCTTGCCGTCACGCAACAACTCAAGCGCCACGCGCATCGACGAGTCGGGCTTGCCACGCAGGGCCTGGGCCGGTTTTTCGTCCATGGTGATGACTTCGGACGCTGGGGCAATCGACAGGCGCGCGCGATCCACAGCCAGATGGCCAGCGATCAATTCTTCAAGTAGGGAGGGTTGACCGACGAGGGTCAGGTGCAGCGAGGGTGTGGCAGACAGGCAAGCAAGGCTGGCCTGAACAATGCTGCGGGGACCGAAGTCCCCGCCCATTGCGTCAATCGCGATGACTTGAGCGGACAAGTGATTACTCGTCAGCGCCCTTGTCGATCACTTTACGGCCACGGTATACGCCTTCTGGCGATACGTGGTGACGCAGGTGAACTTCACCGGTGGTTTTTTCTACAGACAGGGTGCTAGCCTCGAGAGCGTCGTGCGAACGGCGCATGTCACGGGCAGAGCGGGATTTTTTGTTCTGCTGAACAGCCATAATTGATTAACTCCTAAACGTTTGGGTCACGCTTTAACTGCGCCAATACACTGAACGGGTTGGACCGCGTTACCTCGTCCTCGCTCGGTTCGGGCTCATCGAGACCCGCCGGCTGCTGGCATTCTTCCGGATGATGAGCAGGCACAATGGGCAAGGCGAGCAGAAGCTCCTCCTCGATCAGTGACTGCAGATCCAAAGGATCTTCGCCCAGTTCCAGCACGTCATAACCTTTCGGCAACGACTGGGTATTCGCACCCTCCTTCACCACAGCGTAACTGCATTCGCTGTGGATCGGCAGGGTGACCAGCTCAAGACAACGCTGGCAAACCATTTTGACTTCAGTGTCGATAAAGCTGTGGATGACCACAGATTTACGTTCATCTCGTTCAAAAACGAATTTAGCCTGCACCGTACCGACATTGTCGGAAAGCGGGTCGCAGAGTCTCTCCAAATCGGCCAGCAGCATTTCACCTTGAAGGGTGGTGCCACGATCAGCCAATTTGCGCGGGTCAACGTGAGGTGGAATCGGGTCATTCAACATAGGCGCAGCATTATAGGGATGCACCCGCCCATGTCAAAGGAAATTCAGCCCTGTCCGTCACTTGCAAGCCTCGCTAGAATTCGCACCTGCCTTCTGGAGATGCGCATGCTGCCTTTATTACTCGCTTCTGGCTCGGTCTATCGCCGGGAATTGCTGACCCGCCTGCAGCTGCCTTTCACTTGCAGCTCGCCGGATATCGACGAAAGCCATCGCCCGGGCGAATCCGCCATCGAGTTGGTCAAGCGCCTCGCCGAAGAGAAAGCGCGCGCCCTGGCCGACAGCCATACCGCTCATCTGATAATCGGCTCCGACCAGGTTGCCGTGCTGGAAAACCGGATTATCGGCAAGCCCCATACGTTCGAAAAAGCCCGCGAACAACTGCTGGCCGCCAGCGGTGCCAGCGTGACGTTCCTGACCGGCCTGGCCCTGCTCAACAGCCAGACAGGACACTGCCAGGTCGATTGCGTGCCGTTCACCGTACACATGCGCAAACTCGACGCACCCCGCATCGAACGCTACCTGCGCGCCGAGCAACCCTACGACTGCGCAGGCAGCTTCAAGGCCGAGGGGCTGGGGGTGAGCCTGTTTCGCAGTACCGAGGGACCTGACGCCACCAGCCTGATCGGCCTGCCGCTGATTCGCCTGATCGACATGTTGTTGGCCGAAGGCGTGCAAATACCCTGATAGCAAAAGATCGCAGCCTTCGGCAGCTCCTACATGAATTAGCGTGGGAGCTGCCGCAGGCTGCGATCTTTTGACCTTAAGGCCGGATCAGCGCAGCGACGGACCGTTAAAGCCCATCCACATCGCCAAATGCTCAGCTACGCTGGCACCGAGCTTTTTCGAGAAGCGATCGAATGGCGACTCCTGAACGGTAAAGTCCACCAGTTCTTTCTCGCCGATCACATCCCGCGCAACCGAACTGGCGTTACCCAACCCATCGATCAACCCCAGCGTCAGCGCCTGCTCGCCGGACCAGACCAGGCCGGAGAACAGCTCCGGATGCTCCTTGTCCTTCAGGCGATCGCCACGCCCCTGCTTGACGCTGTTGATGAACTGTTTGTGGGTCGTATCGAGCACGCCCTGCCAGAAGGCGGTTTCTTCCGGCTTCTGTGGCTGGAACGGATCGAGGAACGACTTGTGCTCGCCAGAGGTGTAGGTGCGACGCTCGACGCCCAGCTTCTCCATGGTGCCGACAAAACCATAACCGGCTGCCGTCACACCGATGGAGCCGACCAGGCTCGCCTTGTCGGCGTAGATCTGATCTGCCGCGCTGGCGATGTAGTAAGCACCGGAAGCCCCAAGATCGGAAATGACCGCATACAGCTTGGTGTCCGGGTGCAGGCCGCGCAGACGACGGATCTCGTCATAAACATAACCCGACTGCACCGGACTGCCGCCCGGGCTGTTGATGCGCAGGATGACGCCCTTGACCTTCTTGTCCTCGAAAGCCGCGCGCAGGCTGCCAACGATATTGTCTGCGCTGGCCGGCTCCTTGTCGGCAATCATGCCTGTCACGTCGATCAACGCCGTGTAATTGGCACTGAGGGTAGCGGCCTTTTCCATATCCATCAGCGGCGAAAACAGGGCAATTGCGCCGAACAGATACACAAAAGTCAGAGACTTGAAGAATATCCCCCAGCGACGGGACCGGCGCTGCTCCTGCACGCCGGCCAGCAGGGTCTTTTCCAGCAGCTTCCAGCTCTTGTCGTCACCGCTCTCTGCGCTCGCCTTGGCGGGCGCCTTCCATTCGTCGGTCATGCCATCCACCCCAAAAACAACCGGTTAAGCCCGCTGACTCAGCCAGGCATGCAATTCTGAAAAACGGTCGATGGCCAGTCGCGGCTCATACAACTTCAACGCATCGATCGATTGAGCGCCATAACTGACAGCCACCGAGCCCATGCCGGCGTTGCGCGCCATCTGCAGATCAAAGGACGAATCACCGACCATCAACGCCTGCTCCGGGCGAACCTCGCAATGCGCGAGAATTTGTTCGAGCATCAGCGGATGAGGCTTGCTGGCGGTCTCGTCGGCGGCGCGAGTGATATCGAAGTAATTCTCCCAGCCATGGGACTTCAACACCCGATCCAGCCCGCGACGGGCCTTGCCGGTCGCCACAGCCAGATGATAGCCCTCGGCACGAAACGCTTCGAGCGACTCGACCACACCTTCGAACAGCGGAGAAGGCACGGCCTCCGACGCAATGTAATGTTCAGCATAGTGCTCGCGGAACGCGATCAGCTCGGCGTCGTCGATTTCGGGATACAGGGTGCGGATCGCTTCCGGCAAGCCCAGGCCGATGATGCCCTTGACGGCCAGATCATCGCGCAGCTCAAAGCCGGAACGCTGCGAGGCAACGTGCATCGCCTCGACAATCCGGCCAATGGAATCAGCCAGGGTGCCGTCCCAATCAAAGATCAGCAGCTTGCAATCAGATGGGCGCACTCAATCGCTCCACGGTTTTGGCCCACATCTCGTCGACCGGCGCTTGCAGCTTCAGTTCACCGCCATCGGGAAGCGGCACGGTCAGCATGTAGGCATGCAGGAACAGGCGCTTGCCGCCCAGATCGCGGATTTCCTTACTGAAATCGTCATCGCCGTACTTGGTATCGCCGGCAATGCAGTGCCCAGCGTGCAACGTGTGGACGCGGATCTGGTGAGTGCGGCCGGTGATCGGCTTGGCTTCAATCAGGGTGGCAAAGTCGCCAAAGCGACGCAGGACCTTGAACACGGTCACAGACTCCTTGCCCTCCTCCTCGTCGACCTCGACCATACGCTCACCGGAGCGCAGATTGCTCTTACCGAGCGACGCTCGAACCTGCTTGATCGAGGACGCCCAGTTACCGCGAACCAGCGCCATATAGCGCTTATCAACGCCATCACCGCGCAAGGCTGTGTGCAAGTGACGCAGCATGCTGCGCTTCTTGGCAATCATCAGCAGGCCGGAGGTGTCACGGTCGAGACGATGAACCAGTTCGAGCTCCTTGCAATCGGGACGCAACTGACGAAAGGCTTCGATGACTCCGTAATTCAAGCCGCTGCCGCCGTGAACGGCGATGCCGCAAGGCTTGTTGATCACGATCAACGCCTTGTCTTCGAAGACAATCGAGGCTTCGAGCCGCTGCAGCAGGCCTTGTGCCAATGGCACCGGCTCGTCGCGCTCAGGCACGCGAACCGGCGGCACGCGCACGATGTCGCCCGCCTGCAGCTTGTACTCGGGCTTGATCCGACCTTTGTTCACGCGCACTTCGCCCTTGCGCAAAATGCGGTAAATCAAGGTCTTGGGCACGCCTTTGAGTCGGGCGAGAAGGAAATTATCAATGCGCTGGCCGGCATATTCCGGCGAGACCTCAAGCAGTTGTACGCCTGGAGTCGGGGGGGTAGTCGTCGTCATGGCGCGGATGATAACAATTTTTTATGGAATTGAAGCACTTAATCATTGCTGCTATAGTCGCGAACGTCGCCAAAAGCGGCCTGGACAGCGGACCAACGGTCAAAAACCGGCCCTGACCAACGCAATTCACCAGGACGCGAGGCCGTCCTACGGGGCTTTCGCTACGTAACGGTGGAGTTTGCAGGTGTAACGAGCGCAGGTGACATGAGGCCTGAATCACGCCACAAAGCAGAGTTTTCACTCGTTTTGCGAGCCATATTCACGGCCAGTTCACAAAGTGCAGTCAGCTGCGAATGACCCCGAGCGAAGGCATCGGAAACAACGCCTAAATTAGCCATGATGCGTGACCTCCCCTTTCGGAGCTCACGGTAAATGCCAACCCGCTGCGGATTCTGCGCGCGGCAGCACCCGAATTATCAGGGATACGTGTAGGGTGGAGATGCACAACCGCCGGACTGTGTAGCAACAGGCTTTCTCAAGACGCTTCATCTCGTCCACAGCCGCTGGTTGATTCCTCCTCCTGACTGAGTGCTTAAGTAGCCACAGCAAGCAGGACGCGTACGTCGCGATGAAGGCCCACATTGGCCGGACTTCGCTGGACACGGGAAATGGCCAACCACTCCCGACGCACCTGACACCGACCGTGAGAAGTCGTGTGTGCCGAACGCCGTTTCCGGCAGCCCGGAAACCGACGGTACTACATGAAAAGAATGCTGATTAACGCAACTCAACCCGAAGAGTTGCGTGTTGCACTGGTAGATGGCCAGCGCCTCTACGACCTGGACATCGAATCCGGTGCACGCGAGCAGAAGAAGGCCAACATCTATAAAGGCCGGATTACTCGCATCGAACCAAGCCTCGAGGCTGCCTTTGTCGATTTCGGCTCTGAGCGCCACGGCTTCCTGCCCCTCAAAGAAATCTCCCGCGAATACTTCAAGAAAGCCCCGGAAGGTCGCGTCAACATCAAGGACGTCCTGAGCGAAGGCCAGGAAGTCATCGTTCAGGTCGAAAAAGAAGAACGTGGCAACAAGGGCGCCGCCCTGACCACCTTCATCAGCCTGGCCGGTCGTTACCTGGTGCTGATGCCGAACAACCCGCGTGCCGGCGGTATCTCCCGTCGCATCGAAGGCGAAGAGCGCAACGAACTGCGTGAAGCCCTGAACGGCCTGGTTGCACCGGCCGACATGGGCCTGATCGTGCGCACTGCCGGCCTGGGCCGCAGCAGCGAAGAAATGCAGTGGGACCTCGACTACCTGCTGCAACTGTGGACCGCCATCAAGGAAGCCTCGCTGGACCGCGCCGCGCCGTTCCTGATCTACCAGGAAAGCAACGTGATCATCCGCGCGATCCGCGACTACCTGCGCCAGGACATCGGCGAAGTGCTGATCGACAGCGTTGAAGCCCAGGACGAAGCCCTGACCTTCATCCGCCAGGTGATGCCGCAGTACGCCAGCAAGATCAAGCTATACGAAGACAGCGTTCCGCTGTTCAACCGTTTCCAGATCGAAAGCCAGATCGAAACCGCTTTCCAGCGCGTTGTCGAATTGCCTTCCGGCGGTTCCATCGTTATCGATCCGACCGAAGCCCTGGTGTCCATCGACATCAACTCGGCGCGCGCCACCAAAGGCAGCGACATCGAAGAAACCGCACTGCAAACCAACCTTGAAGCGGCCGAGGAAATCGCCCGTCAGTTGCGCCTGCGCGACATCGGCGGCCTGATCGTCATCGACTTCATCGACATGACCCCTGCCAAGAACCAGCGCGCCGTGGAAGAGAAAGTCCGCGAATGCCTGGAAGCCGACCGCGCTCGCGTGCAAGTCGGTCGCATCTCGCGCTTCGGCCTGCTGGAAATGTCCCGTCAGCGCCTGCGTCCGTCCCTGGGCGAAAGCAGCGGCATCGTCTGCCCGCGTTGCAACGGCACCGGCATCATCCGTGACGTTGAATCGCTGTCCCTGGCGATCCTGCGCCTGATCGAAGAAGAAGCCCTGAAAGACCGTACCGCCGAAGTTCGTGCACAAGTGCCGATCCCGGTGGCTGCGTTCCTGCTCAACGAAAAACGCAACTCGATCACCAAGATCGAACTGCGCACCCGCGCCCGCATCGTCATCCTGCCGAACGATCACCTCGAGACGCCGCACTTCGAAGTGCAGCGCCTGCGTGATGACAGCCCGGAAGCCGCGACCAACCAGTCCAGCTACGAAATCGCCGCTGCCGCTGCCGAAGTCGAAGAAGTCCAGCCAGCCGCTGCGACCCGCACCCTGGTTCGCCAGGAAGCCGCGGTCAAGACTGCTCCGGCCCGCGCCAATGCTCCGGTTCCGACCGAAGTCGCAGCTCCGGCCCCTGCCCCGGTCGCCATACCGGAGCCAAGCCTGTTCAAAGGCCTGGTGAAGTCGCTGGTGAGCCTGTTCGCCACCAAGGAAGAACCTGTTGCTCCGACCGTGGTTGAAAAGCCTGCAACCACCGAGCGTCCGGCCCGCAACGAAGAGCGTCGCAACGGTCGCCAGCAGAGCCGCAACCGTAACGGTCGCCGCGATGAAGAGCGCAAGCCTCGCGAAGAACGTGCACCGCGTGAAGAACGCGCACCACGCGAGCCGCGTGAAGAGCGTCAGCCACGGGAAGTGCGCGAACCTCGCGAGACCCGCGAGGAAACGCCAGCGGTAGCCCGCGAAGAACGCGCACCACGCGCTCCTCGTGAAGAACGTGCACCGCGCGCTCCGCGTGAAGATCGCAAGCCACGTGGCGAGCGTGAAGAACGTGTTCGTGAACTGCGCGAACCTCTGGATGCCGCTCCGGCTGCTCCGGCCGCCGCTGCTACCGCTACGGCTGCTACCGCTGAAGAGCGTCCGGCTCGCCAGCCACGTGAAGAGCGCGCTCCACGCCCACCGCGTGAAGAACGTCAGCCACGAGCCGAACAAGCTGCCGCAGCTGCAACTGAAGAAGAACTGGTCACCAACGAAGAGCAACTGCAGGAAGACGGTCAGGAAGGCGCCGAAGGCGATCGTCCACGCCGCCGCTCCCGTGGCCAGCGTCGTCGCAGCAACCGTCGCGAGCGTCAGCGTGACGCCAACGGCAACGTGATCGAAGGTTCGGAAGAGTCCGAGTCCGGCGAAAACGCTGAAGCGCCAAGCACTGCCGATCTGGCCGCCGGCCTGGCTGTCACCGCAGCCGTTGCCAGCAGCGTGATCAGCGCTCCGGCCGAAGCTGAAGCCAACGTGCAAGCCGAACGCGCCACTGCCTCGACCCTGGAAGCAGCTCCGGTTGAAGCGCCAGTCGTTGAAGCGATCACACCGGTCGAAATCACCGCCTCGCCGGAAATCGAAGTGGCGCCAGCGCCAGAAGCTCAGCCTGCTGTTGAAGCGGCTGCCGAGCCAGCGCCAGTGGTAGAAGCACCTGCCCAGGCTGAAGAAGCGGTTGTTGAAACCGTGACTGAAACCGTGCGTGAAGCTCGCGAAGAGCAAACCGCATTCAATTGGGTTGCCGAGCCAGCCGTCGCTGAAACCGCTGCACCTGCCGCTGAAACCCCAGTGGCTGAAGCCATGGTTTCCGAGCCGGTGGTTGCCGCCGCAGAACCGGCTCCAGCGCCGGTGGTTGAAGCGCCAGTCGTTGAAGCTCCGGTCGTTGCCGAAGCACCCGCACCGGTGGTCGAAGCTGCTCCTGCCAGCGCCCTGACGCCAAGTGGCCGTGCGCCTAACGACCCACGTGAAGTGCGTCGTCGCAAGCGTGAAGCCGAGCGTCTGCAGAAGGAAGCTGAACTGGCTGCAGCTGCGGCTCCGGCTGAAGCGGTTGTCGCTGCCGAGCCTGCACCGGCTGCCGAAGTGGCTGCCGAGCCGGTTGAGTCGGTGATCCACGAAGCACCGCGCTCCGTTCAGGACGCGGTAGAGCAACACGAGCAAGCCCAGGAAAAAGAGCACGAGCCTAAACCTCTTGCCTGATTCCATCGGCCACTAAAAAGCCCCGCCTGGTGATCCCAGGCGGGGCTTTTTTTATATCCGGACTTCACAGCAACCCCTTGTGGGAGCGGGCTTGCTCGCGAAAGCGGTGGATCATCCAACATCTCAGTTGACTGCCAGTCAGTCTTCGCGAGCAAGCCCGCTCCCACAGGGGATCACCTCCGGAGCTACTTGAAGACCAGTGCCTGCGGCACATCCACATCCCACACCACACCAGGATCATCCACAATCACTTCAACCACCCGCCCCTGGGCGAACAGCGGCTTGGCGCCACGGTCCCCCGATAGCGCCATCAACCCCACCGCGAAGTCCCGTCCGAACCCGACCGGATGCCCGTACTCGCCGTCCTGCACGGGTACGCTGATACTGTCATCGCCAATACCCGCCACCACTTGCTCGATACTGGATGGCAGGATGAACGGCATATCCCCCAGCACCATCAACCAGCCATCGAGTTGCTTGCAGGCAGCGACTCCCGCGGCAATGCTGTCACCCATTCCCGTCGATTCGATCAGTACAATCTCGCAGCCATAGGCCTGAGCCATGCGAATCACTTGCGGGCGGTCAGCAGTGGTCACCAGTACGCGTTTGTCCAGCGTCGCCGGCAGGTTGACCAACGTGTGCTCGATGACGGACCGCACCACGCCGTCACGCCCGGTGCAATCGGCCACCAATTTATCCTTTTCGGCACCCGCGCCCGCCACCTGACGGAACCGGCTGCCCTGCCCCGCCGCCAGTACGATGACGACAATGGACTCGCTCATACGCTCTCCCGCAAGACTTTCTTCTGCTTCAGTTCGATGCCGTTTTTGACCGCCACGATTTCCGCCATGAGCGACAAGGCAATTTCCGCTGGATTATGACTGCCGATGTGCAATCCGATCGGACCATGCAAGCGGTCAATCGCCGATTGCGACAAACCCAGTTGAGCCAGGTTTTCCCGGCGCGTCTGGCTGTTGACCCGCGACCCCAGCGCCCCGACGTAAAAAGCCCTGGAATCCAGGGCCGTGAGCAGCGCCATGTCGTCCAGACGCGGATCATGGGTCAAGGCCACGATGGCCGTGCGTTCATCGGTCTGGATGTTCAATACCGCCTCATCCGGCATGCCCGAGACAAATCGTCCGTGCTGCTCCTCCCAGCCGTAGACGAACTCGCTACGCGGATCGCAAATCAGCACCTCGAAATCCAGCAGCCGGGCCATTTCCGCCACATAGCGCGACAGCTGCCCTGCGCCGATCAGCAGCAAGCGCCAGCGCGGGCCATAGATCGCCCGCAAGGTCTGTCCGTCGAACGTCAACACGTCAGCTTTACTGGCCGTCTGCAAAAGCACTTTGCCGGTGGTCAGGTTCAGTTCACGGGCGACGATTTCATGGGCCTCGCAACGGGCGAGCAAATGCTCGACCCAATCCCCATCGTCGATACGCTCCTCGGTCAAGCGCAGGGTGCCACCGCAGGGCAAGCCAAAACGTGCGGCTTCCTCGCGGGTCACGCCGTAGGTGATCAATTGCACCGGCGGCCCGTTAAGCGCAAGGCGCCCGTCGTGCAGGCGGGCGATCAAGTCATCTTCGACACACCCGCCCGAGACCGAACCAATCACCATGCCGTCTTCGCGCAAGGCCAGCATGGCGCCGGGTGCCCGGGGCGCGGTGCCCCAGGTTTCGACCACGCTGTACAACACCACCCGCTGACCGGCGCGATGCCATTGCAACACGCTGCGCAGGACATTCAGATCGGCGCTGTCCATCAGGCGCCGGCCTTTTGCCAGCCCGACAGCTGATAACGAACCGGCAGGTTGCGGATGCGTTTGCCCGTGGCAGCAAAGATCGCATTGCACAGTGCCGGTGCAATCGGTGGCACGCCCGGTTCACCCACACCGCCCAACGGCACGCTGCCCGGCGGCGTCACCAGATGCACCGCCACTTCTTTCGGTGCCAGGGACATGCGCGCCACTTCGTACATGTGGAAGTTATCCTGCTGGACCTTGCCGTCCTTGAAGCTGATTTCCCCCAGCACCGCATTACCCAGCCCCATGACGCAGGCGCCTTCGAATTGCGCACGAATCCGCTCGGGGTTGATCTGCGGACCGCAATCGACGGCGATGTCGGCCTTGTGCACCACCAGCGTACCGTCGTCCTTGACCTCTACCTCGATCACCGCCGCCACATACGTCACGAAGCTGTAATGCACCGCCAGGCCCAGACCGCGCCCCTTGGGCAACTCACGCCCCCAACCGGCGGCTTTGGCGGCGGTCTCCAGTACCGTGCGCAGGCGCGCGGTGTCGATCGGATAACGCTCGGGGGATTCGCCGTAGTTCCACTCTTCACTCAAGGTGCGCGGATCGATCTGACGGTCCGGGCCGAGCAATCTGATCTGGTACTTCAGCGGATCCTGCCCAGCCTTGTGCGCCAGTTCATCGATAAAACTCTGGATCGCGAAGCCATGGGGAATGTTCGACACCGAGCGATACCAACCCACCCGGGTATGCACCGTTGCCTCGGGGTTCTCCAGGCGAATGTTGGGGATCGCATATGCCATGTTGGTGAACCCCATGCCCAGTTCGAACGCTGCCTCATGGTTCATGCCCGGCGCAAACAACGCGGTGATGCTCGGCGCCACCGTACGGTGCAACCAGCCGGACGGCAGGCCATCCTTGTTCAGGCTGGCCTTGAGGTATTCGGCTGATACGGTGTGGAAGTAGGAACAGTGAATATCGTCTTCGCGGGTCCATTGCACCCGCACCGCTTTGCCGGGGAATTCCTTGGCGAGGATGGCGGCTTCGATGATGAAGTCAGGCTTGGACTTGCGCCCGAACCCGCCCCCCAGCAAGGTCACGTTAAAGGTGACTTTGTCGAACGGCAGACCCAGGCGTTCACCGATCCGTTCCCGGGTGACCTGCGGTGCCTGACTCGGTCCCCAGGCTTCACAGGCACCGTCCTTGAACCGCGCAATGGCGACCATCGGCTCCATCGGCGACTGTGACAGATGCGGCAAGTAGTAGGAGGCTTCCAGGGTGCTATCGGCGCTGCTCATGGCCTGGTCGATGTTGCCGGTATTGCGCACCACCTTGCCGGGCTTGAGCGAGGCGGCTTCGAGCTCCTTGCGATAGGCAATCGAGTCGTAGCTGGCGTTGGGGCCGTCGTCCCACTCGATTTTCAGCGCCTCGCGGCCCTTGATCGCCGCCCAGGTATTGCTCGCCACCACGGCGATGCCGCCCAGGGGTTGGAACTCCAAAGGCAAAGGCCGGCTTTCGATCTGCAGCACCTTGACCACGCCGGGGACTTTCATCGCCGCGCTGCCGTCGAAGCTTTTGACCTTGCCGCCATACACCGTGGGCCGCGCAATGGTCGCATACAGCATGCCGTCGAAATGCACGTCGGCGCCGTACACTGCACGACCGTTGACGATGTCTTCACCGTCAATGGCCTTGGTGCCTTCCTTGCCGATGTAACGGAATTGCGCGGGTTGCTTGAGCTTCAGGCTGTCGCGGGCCGGAACCGGCAAGGCGCCTGCGGCGGAGGCCAGGGCGCCATATCCGAGCTCGCGGCCGGACGGCTCATGGACAACCTTGTGCAATTGCGCATGGCATTCACCGACCGGCACTTTCCATTGCGCGGCGGCGGCCTGTTCGAGCATGGTCCGCGCGGCGGCACCGCAGCGACGCATCGGCTCGTACCAGTGACGCATGCTGCGCGAGCCGTCGGTGTCCTGGTTGCCGAAGCGCACTTCATCGCCGGGGGCCTGCTGCACCTTGACCATCGCCCAGTCGGCTTCCAGTTCATCGGCCACCACCATGGTCAAGCTGGTGCGCACGCCCTGGCCCATTTCCGAACGGTTGCAAACCACGGTCACTGTGCCATCAGCTGCGATGCTGACATACACCTTGGGATCATCGACCCAGCCGTGGGACATGCCGTCGGCGCCGAATTTCCTGTCTTTTACTTCGGCAAACGCGTCCTGCCAGCCCCAACTCGCGGCGACCACCAGCGCACCGGTCATCCCCACGCCCTTGAGAAAACCACGGCGACTGAGGTTGCTCAGGGCAAAATCATTCGGTAACCGGCTCATGCCTTGGCCTCCTTCAGGTGAGTGGAGGCCTGGCGGATCGCGGTCTTGATACGGTTATAGGTGCCGCAGCGGCAGATGTTGCCGACCATGGCTTCTTCGATCTGCTCGTCGCTCGGGTTCGGATTGATCTTGAGCAGTGCCGTCGCCGACATGATTTGCCCGCCCTGGCAGAAGCCGCATTGGGCAACCGCCGTGTCGAGCCAGGCTTGCTGCACGACTTTGCCGATCGGGTCGGCGTGCAAGTTGTCGATGGTGCTGACATTCTGCCCGACGACTGAACCGATGGGCGTGATGCAACTGCGTGCCGGCGCCCCTTCGATATGAATGGTGCAGGCGCCGCACAGGCCCATGCCGCAGCCGAATTTGGTGCCGTTGTAACCGGCCACGTCGCGGATCGCCCAGAGCAGCGGCATGTCCTCGGTGACGTCGAGTTGATGGTCTTGACCATTGAGTTTCAGGGTAATCATGGGCACGCCCGCATAGATCTTGAGTTATGGGGTCGAGCAATCTGCCGCTGGATCTCGGTGGGTCGCACGCAGATCGACTCAGGCTAATGGGCTCTCTTGTGCGGACGCAAAAGGTCTGCACCGGGCCTTTGGTGGAGCAAGAGTGTGCATCGTTAGCTGACTAAGTTAACCGAGCATTAACAAAAAAGCCCTGCACAATAAACATTGTGCAGGGCTTTTTGATCCGTCCTGGAAGCTTAGCTCAATAGCGGTTCGGCTCCATTTCCAAATCGACATGGAAACGCTCGGAAATGTCTTTCTGGATGCGCTGCGCCAGGTTCAGCAATTGCAGACCCGTTGCACCGCCATAGTTGACCAGCACCAGCGCCTGCAATTTATGCACGCCAGCATCAGCCTCACGGAAACCCTTCCACCCTGCCCGCTCGATCAGCCAACCGGCGGCCAGCTTCATCTGCCCGTCGGGTTGCGCATAGGCCACCAGGTCCGGGTATTCGCCCTTGAGCCGCGCAGCCAGCGCCGCCGGCACCAGAGGGTTCTTGAAGAAGCTGCCGGCATTGCCGAGTACGGCCGGGTCCGGGAGTTTTTCGTTGCGGATGCTGCAAATGGCCTGGCTGACATCGCTGGCGGTCGGATGCTCGATGCCTTGTTCGGTCAGGCGCTGACGCACCGGGCCGTATTCCAGGTGCAGATGCGCGGCGCGGTCGAGGGCGAAACGCACACGCAGGATCAACCAACGCCCCGGTTCCTGCTTGAACAGGCTGTCGCGGTAAGCGAAGTTGCACTCTTGCAGCGTGAAGTCGCGCAGTTCGCCGGTCTGGCGATCGAGGGCGGTCAGGCCGGCGAACACGTCCTTGATCTCGACGCCATAAGCGCCGATGTTCTGCATTGGCGCTGCGCCGACGGTGCCGGGAATCAGGCTGAGGTTTTCCAGGCCGGACAACCCCAGGGAGAGTGTGTGTTGCACAAATGGATGCCAGGGCTCGCCCGCCTCGGCCTCGATCACCACTTTGCCGCCCTCATCGCTCAGCACGCGAATCCCGCGAGTGGCCATGCGCAGCACCAGTGAATCAATATCCGCCGTCAGCAGCAGGTTGCTGCCGCCGCCGATCACCAGCACCGGGACCTTGTACTCCAGCCCGTAGGCCAGGGCTTCGCGCACATCGGCGTCGCTATGGGCTTCGGCAAACAGCCGGGCCTGGACATCCACGCCAAAGCTGTTGAACGGCTTGAGCGAAACCTGCGATTGAACCTGCAAACTCATAACCGTCCCTTCAATTCGATCACCAGCAAATCACTGGCGTGCTCGATCAGGTCCAGCACCTGCTCGAAGCCTTGCTCGCCGTCGTAATACGGATCCGGCACTTCATCGACTGGCGACTGATAGCGACGCAGGAACAGGTCGAGTTCGGCCTTGCCCTTGGCCGGTTGCAAGGCCTTGAGGTTGCGCAGGTTGCTGTTGTCCATCGCCAGGATCAGGTCGTAGGTGGCGAAATCGGCACGACTGACCTGTTGGGCGCGCTGGGCGGACAAGTCATAACCGCGCAGCTTCGCCGCGGCCTGACTGCGTTTGTCCGGCGCCTTGCCGACATGCCAGTCGCCAGTGCCGGCGGAGGCCACTTCAACCTGATCGGCCAAGCCGGCCTCACGCAGCTTATGCCGCAGCACGCCTTCGGCCGTGGGTGACCGGCAGATGTTGCCCAGGCAGACAAACAGAACCCGCATCACGCCTCCAGCAGGCGACGAACGCGCTCAAGGTCTTCAACGGTATCGACGCCGGCTGGCGGCGCGATCAGTGCGTCGGCGACGTGAATCCGCACGCCGTGCCACAGGGCACGAAGCTGTTCCAGGCACTCGGTGTTTTCCAGCCAGCATGGACCCCAGCTGACGAAATCCTGCAGGAAACCGGCGCGGTAGGCATAGATGCCGATATGACGGCGGTACGGCACACCTTCGGGCAACTGCTCGGGGTTCACGGCGAATGCATCCCGCGCCCAGGGCAAGGTGGAACGACTGAACGTCAGCGCCAGGCCATTGAGGTCGCTGACGACCTTGACCACGTTGGGGTTGAACAGGGTGTGCGCGTCTTCGATCGGCTCGGCCAGGGTGGCCATGCGCGCTTCGGCGTGGGCCGCCAGGTTGGCGGCGACCTGATCGATCACGCTCGGCGGGATCAGCGGTTCGTCGCCCTGGACATTGACCACGATGGCGTCAGGCGCCAGGCCCAGCTTCATCGCGACTTCGGCCAGGCGATCGGTGCCGGAGTTGTGATCTTCACGGGTGAGCACCACTTCGGCGCCAAAGCCTTTGCAGGCCTCGACGATGCGCGCGTCGTCGGTGGCCACCACCACCCGCTCGGCGCTGCTTTTGCTCGCCTGTTCCCAGACGTGCTGGATCATCGGCTTGCCGGCGATCAGCAGCATCGGCTTGCCCGGCAGGCGGGTTGAGGCGTAACGCGATGGAATGACGACGGTAAAGGCTGTGGTCATTTATCCAGGCGCTCGTCGGTGGTCAGGGTGCGCGCTTCGGATTCGAGCATCACCGGGATGCCGTCGCGAATCGGGTAGGCCAGGCCTGCACCCTTGCTGATCAGCTCGGTCTTGTCGGCGCTGAGCTTGAGCGGGCCTTTGCAGACCGGGCAAGCGAGGATATCGAGCAATTTGGTGTCCATGAGCATTCCCTGGAAAAAATGGAGTTAAGGCAACAAACGAGCCGGCAGCAGGCGCATCAGCTGTGTGTCGAACCAGGCCACGAAGGCCGGCGACGGCACGGCATCGACCGCCAGGTACCACCAGTCGGCGGCGGCAAAGGCACGGCATTTCACCGCGTCCTTTTCCGTCATCACCAATGGCAATGACGGCGTGAAATTCAACGCCTCCACGCTGTATTCGGCGTGGTCGGCAAACGCATGTGGAACCGGCTGCCAGTGTAGCGTTTCAAGGGTCTTGAAGAAACGTTGCGGATTGCCGATGCCGGCCACCGCGTGCAGGGCCTGGCCGCTGGGGAAGTGGTCGAGGGGACGTCGTTCGCCGCTGCGCAGGTTGACCAGCGCGGTGGGTCGCAATTGAAAGGCAAATCCATCATCGCGGTCAGATGCGGCACCGTTGTAGAGCACCGCATCGACGCTTTGCAGGCGCTCGACCGGCTCACGCAATGGCCCGGCGGGCAGGCATCGACGGTTGCCCAGGCCGCGGGCGGCGTCGATCAGCACCAGTTCCAGGTCACGGGCCAGGCGGTAGTGCTGCATGCCGTCGTCGGACAGGATCAGGTCCAGCGGCTCACTGGCCAGCAAGGCTTTGACGGCGTTACTACGATTGGGGTCGATCATCAGTGGCACGCCCGTGCGCTGGACGATCAGCAACGGCTCGTCACCGGCGACGTCGGCACCCTGCTCGGCCTCCACCCGCCACGGCAATTGCGGCGGTTTGGCGCCGTAGCCGCGGCTGACCACGCCGACCCGCAGGCCGCTGCGCTGGCAGTGCTCGATCATCCATAGAATCAGCGGCGTCTTGCCGGTGCCACCCACGGTGATGTTGCCGACCACGATCAGCGGCACCGGCGGCTGATAGATCTCGCCCTCACCCGCCAGGAAGCGCTTGCGCTTGTGCATGACCACGCGCCGGTACAGCCATTCCAATGGCTGCAACAGTTTCAGGGCGGGATGACCTGCGTACCACGCGGCGAGCAATCGATCGGACATGGCCATCAGGGCGCCGGGGGCGCCGCCTCAATGGTGGTCATGCGCAAATGACTGAAGCCGAGCTTGCCGGCCGCATCCATGGCAGTCACCACGGACTGATGCGCAGTCTTGCCGTCAGCGCTGATGGACAGCGGTCGGTTGGTGTCGCCGTTGGCTTCTTTTTGCAGCGCGTCCATCAGCGAAGTCAGGTCGCTTTTCGGCAAAATCTGGTTGTTCACCGAGAACAGGCCATCGGCGCTGATGGCGATGTCCAAAGGCTTGCTCTGATCGTCGGCTGGCGCGCCGCTGACCGCTTCCGGCAGATCGACGCGCAACTGGGTTTCACGGGTGAAGGTGGTGGTCACGACAAAAAACAGCAGCAGGATGAACACCACGTCGATCAGCGACGCGAGGTTGATGTCCACCGTTTCCCGTGGTTTGCGGCGGAATTTCACGCTTTGCTCCCGGTCAGGTCCACATCGCGATCGCCCTGCACCACTTCGACCAGCTTGATCGCTTCCTGCTCCATGCCCACCACCAGCTCATCGATCCGGCGTTGCAGGAAACGGTGGAAGAACACCGCGGGGATACCCACCATCAGGCCCGCTGCCGTGGTGATCAGGGCCTTGGAAATACCACCGGCCAGTACCGAGGCGTTGGTGGTCATGCCCGAGCCCGTGAACGCACTGAAAATATCGATCATGCCCAGCACCGTACCCAGCAGGCCCAACAATGGCGCCATGGCGGCGATCGTGCCCAGGGCGGCGACGTAGCGTTCGAGCTCATGGATAACCCGTTGCGCGGCCTCTTCGATGCACTCCTTCATGATCTCGCGACCATGCCTGGAGTTGGCCAGGCCGGCCGCCAGGATCTCGCCCAACGGGGAGTTGGCGCGCAGTTCCTTGAGTTTTTCCTTATTGAGCTGTTTGTCCTTGATCCAGACCCAGACCTGCCCGAGCAGATGCTCCGGGGTCACGCGGCTGGCCCGCAGGGTCCACAGACGCTCGGCAACGATCGCCATGGCCGCGATGGAACTCAAAATGATCGGCAGCATCATCCAGCCGCCGGATTTGACCAATTCCCACACAGTGACAGTCCCCTCGAAAAAGTGCGCCACTCTAACATAGGGGGTGCAAGCACCGAAGACCGTGATGTCGCATCCGGTCGGGCGTTGATAACGCTCGGTTATGGGTTGAAGGGCGGCGGATCGCGCCAGAAACGCCGCTCCTGGCGCATTGACCACGGCGGCTCGAAGCGTCCCAGTTGCAGACGAATGGCACCCTGTTCGACGCTGTCGTAGATCGCCATTCCACGTTTTTGATAGCGCGCGATGACCGTCGCATGCGGATGGCCAAACGAATTGCCCTGCCCGCGGGAGATCAGCGCCCCTTTGGGTTGCAGGACATCCAGCAGGGCCATGGACGACGAACTGCGACTGCCGTGGTGTGGCGCCTGCAGCCAATCGGTGGGCTGGGCCAGCGGACTGTCCAGCAGGGCTCTCTCGGCGGCGACATCAATGTCGCCACTCAACAGCAACCGCTCACCATTGGCCTCGATCAGCAGGACACAGGAGTTCTGGTTGCTGTCGCCGGCCAATGGCCAGTGCCAAAGCTGGAAATCGACTTCATCCCAGGTCCATTGCCGACCGCTCTCACACCTCTCGGCCTGCAACTCCACAGGCAAGTTTGACGGTTCACCACTGACCACCTGTTTCACCGGCAAGCCTCTGGCAACCGCCGGGGCACCGCCGGCATGATCGGCATGGGCGTGGCTGATCAGCATCAGGTCGAGGCCCTTCACCCCCAGTTTGCGCAATGCCGGCAGCACTACCCGTTCCCCTTGGTCGAGTTCACCGAAACGCGGGCCGGCGTCATACAGCAATGTGTGATGCCGAGTGCGCACCAGGATCGCCAGGCCCTGACCGACATCCAGTTGCCAGACTTCGGCCATGCCCTCCTGCAACATCGGCCTGGGCGAAAAAACCAGCATCAACAGCATGGGCCACCCTAACGGGCGCATCGGCAAGCCTCGCGGCAGCAATAGCAAAAAAGCACCAATGGCACCGATTACCCAGGCCCATAGCGGGACTGCCGCGGGCACCCACGCGGGAACCTGACCGGAGACGAGCCCCAACGTCCTGAACCACCCGTCGATCAGGCCACCCGCCAGCCACAGCAATTTCTCACCCACGTAAGGCACCGGCAACAACAGTGTCCCGAGCAACGCTGGTGGCAGGACCACCAGACTGATCCAGGGCACCGCGAACAAATTGGCCAGTGGCCCGCTGAGACTGATTGGCAACCCCAGTGCCAGTAACAACGGACACAGACCGATTGCAATCAGCCACTGGGCCCGGGTCCAGGTCTGCCACCAACGCCAAGGCCCCAAACGTCCACCGAAGGTCAATATCAAGACTGCCACGGCCGCGAAAGACAGCCAGAAACCAGGCTGAAGACTCGCCAGCGGCTCCAGCAGCAAAATGCCGTCGAGTGCCAACAACAGTGGCCACCATGCACCGAGATGACGGAATCGCAGACGCCACAACAACACCATTGCAATCATCAGGCAGGCCCGCCGCACCGGCACCTCGAAACCGGCCAGCATCCCGTAACCGAGCGCAGCGGCGAATGCCATGCCACACGCCCAGGGCAACCATGGCAGACGGCTCGGCCATAGCCCCAAGCGGGCCAGGCCAGCGATCAGCAGATACACGACGCCCGCCAGTAATCCGATGTGCTGCCCGGAAATCACCAACAGATGCACCGTGCCGGTGTCCTGCAATACCTGCCAGTCTTCGCGACTCAGCCCGGCGCCATCCCCGAGCACCAATGCCATCAACGCGCCGCTTCGCCCTTGGGCATCCACCGCCAGCAAACGCTGACGGATCGCATCACGCCAAGCCCATTGGGCTGGCGCAAGGCGCTCGCCCTGCTTGACCGTCCCCGTGGCCCCGATGCGTTGTGCCAGCAACCAGGCCTGGTAGTCGAAGGCCTGCGGATTGAGGAGCCCGACCGGGCGCTTCAACTTGACTGCCAGACGCCAGCGCTCGCCACTGTTCACCGGCGGCCCGTCATACCAGGCCAGACGCATGTTCCGCGGCAGCCGGGTACGTCGGGACTGGATGTCGGTCAGTTCGAAACGCACGACACCGTCGTCATGCCGGGGCAAGCCCGTGACCCGCCCTTCGACCCAGCGGGTTTCTCCGTCCAGCGCCGGCGGCAACCGGTCATCCAGCGCCCACTGCGCATTCGCGCAGGCCCAACTCAAGCCGAACAAGTAAAACGCCACCGGAAAAGTCCTGAACGGCAGCAGCATCAAACCCGCCACCGGCATCGCCAGCCACAACCAGACCGGCGGTAATGCCGGTAAAAAACGCAAGGTCAACAGACCCAACGCCAGCGCCATCATCCCTGTGCGCATAAGCCCGTCCTTGAAAGTCCCCTCCAAGGCTTAGCCCGCCCGTCACGCGGGCGTCGTTATTAATTGTCACAAAGTCTGAATGGGCTGTTCATGGATTCCAGACATACTTGCCGCCTTGACCGACCGAGAAACCTTATGCCCCGGCGCTTATTCAAACGTTACATGCCAGACCCGATGAGCATCAGGGAACACAAATCCTTACGCTTTCTCGGCACGCTGCTGCATGACCCTAACCTGTGGCACCTCAACCGCCACTCCGTTGCCCGCGCCATGGCGGTGGGCCTGTTCGCCGCGTTCCTGCCGATCCCGCTGCAGATGCTGCTGGCGGCAATCCTCGCCATCATCGTGCGCGGCAACATGCCGATTGCCGTGAGCCTGGTCTGGCTGACCAACCCGATCACCATGCCCGCCGTGTTCTTCTGCACCTACCAGACCGGCGCCTGGCTGATGGACGTTCCCGCCCGTCAGTTGCCGGATTCACTGACCTGGGAATGGATCAGGGGTGAAATCTCGACCTTGTGGCAACCGTTTCTGCTGGGTTCGGTAGTGACGGGACTGGCACTTGGTGCACTGGCCTACTTCCTGGTGATGATGTATTGGCGCTGGTGGGTGGCCAGGCAGTGGAAGCGGCGCAAGAAGAGCCGGATGTGAGAATGCAAAACGGCCTCCACTTGGGAGGCCGTTTTTTTTGCGGTGTCTGGGCTGACGCCATCGTCGGAACGCCGCCCGGAGCAAGCTTGCTCCCACACTCGATCCATGTCGCAAAGTTGATCCCCTGTGGGAGCGAGCTTGCTCGCGATGCAGGCGACTCGGTCGTCCTCAGGTACGCATCCCGCGCCCGCTGACCAGCAACCTTGCACTACCGAGATACAGCACCACGGTCGCAACCAGCATGAAGGCGATGGCCACGCTGATGCGGATATCCGATACGCCGAGGATGCCGTAACGGAACGCGTTGACCATGTGCAGCACCGGGTTGGCCAGGGATACGGTCTGCCAGAACGGTGGCAGCAAGGTGATCGAGTAGAAGACCCCGCCCAGGTAGGTCAGAGGCGTCAGCACGAAAGTCGGAATGATCGAAATGTCATCGAAGTTGCGTGCAAACACGGCGTTGATGAAGCCCAGCAGCGAGAAGATCGTCGCGGTCAGCACCACCACCAGAATGGTCACGCCCAGGTGATGCACCTGCAAGTGGGTGAAGAACAGCGACAGCAGGGTCACGATGATCCCCACCATCAACCCGCGCAGCACACCGCCCAGGGTGTAGCCGATCAGAATGGTGTGCGGCGACAGCGGCGAGACCATCAGTTCTTCAATGGAACGCTGGAACTTGCTGCCGAAGAAACTCGACACCACGTTGCCGTAGGAGTTGGTGATCACCGACATCATGATCAGCCCCGGCACGATGTACTCCATGTAAGTGAAGCCACCCATGTCGCCGATTTGCCGGCCGATCAGGTTACCGAAGATCACGAAGTACAGGACCATGGTGATGGCCGGCGGCAGCAAGGTCTGCGGCCAGATCCGGGTGAAACGCCGGACTTCACGGTAAACGATGGTGTTGAGGGCAACGAGGTTGGGGCGCAGCTCGGAACTCATACTGCCACCTTCGACAGATTTTTCTCCACCAGGGACACGAACAACTCCTCGAGGCGATTGGTTTTGTTACGCAGGCTCAGCACTTCGATGTTCTGCTGCGCCAACTGGGTGAACAGCGCGGTGATGCCCATGGACTTGTCCACTTGGACTTCCAGGGTGTGGCTGTCGATCAACCGGGACGGGTAGCCGAGCAACTGAGGCGCCACTTGCAACGTGTTCTTCATATCCAGCAGGAACGTTTCCACATGCAATTGGCTGAGCAACTGCTTCATGCTGGTGTTCTCGACGATGGTGCCGTGGTCGATGATGCCGATGTTGCGGCACAACTGCTCAGCCTCTTCCAGGTAGTGGGTGGTGAGGATGATGGTGATGCCTTTCTGGTTCAGCTCGGTGAGGAAACTCCACATCGAGCGACGCAACTCGATGTCCACCCCGGCAGTCGGTTCGTCGAGGATCAGCAGACGCGGTTCATGAACCAGCGCGCGGGCGATCATCAAGCGACGCTTCATGCCGCCGGACAGCGAGCGCGACGGCACGTCCTTCTTGTCCCACAGGCCGAGCTGGGTCAGGTACTGTTCGGCGCGCTCCTTGGCGATTTTCGCCGGGATGCCGTAGTAGCCGGCCTGGGTCACGACGATGTCGAAGGTCTTTTCGAACTGGTTGAAATTGAATTCCTGAGGCACCACGCCGATGGAGCGCTTGAGCTGCGCAGGATTCCTGTCCAGGTCGTGACCGAAGATATTCACCGTGCCGCTGGTTTTGTTCACCAGGGTCGAGAGAATGCCGATGGTCGTGGATTTGCCTGCACCGTTCGGGCCGAGCAAGGCGAAAAAGTCACCTTCGGCGACATCCAGATCGATACCACTCAGGGCCTGGAAACCGTTGCCGTAGGTTTTGGTTAGCTGCCGGATGGACAGAGCGGAACTCATATCTGATTTACGCACCAAGGAGGGAAGAAAGGGATAAGTATGGGCGGCGGCGAACAATACAACCGCAGCGAACTGGCACAATGGTGCTTGTCGCCGCCACACAAGTACAGTCAAGCGTGTCGATAGTGAGTATTAAGTCAACGCGGTCATGACCGCCTTTTGATACGCCGGACGCTGTTTCAACCGCGCGTACCAGGCCTCCAGGTTCGGTTGTGGCGCACGCTCGATCGGCATCTCGAACCAGGCATAAATGAAACTGCCCAAGGGAATATCGCCCATACCGATCTCGTCTCCGGACAGGTAGGGTTTGTTCGCCAACGCTTGATCAGCCATTGCCAGCAGCGTGTCGCACTCCTTGATCGCCGCCTTGATGGCGGGCCAGTCCTGCTGGTCTGCCGGGGTACGCAGTACACCCCAGAACACAGTACGGAACGGGCCGGCAAAGCTTGAGGTGGTCCAGTCCATCCACTTGTCGGCAGTGGCGCGGGCCTTGGGATTGTTCGGGTACCAAGCCGTGCCGTCGGCATGCAAGGCCATCAGGTAACGCACGATCGCGTTGGACTCCCACAACACAAAACCGTCGTCTTCAATGACAGGCACGCGACCATTGGGATTCATGGCGCGGTACTCGGGCGTATCGACGACACCAAAGGCGCCACCGGCATCGATCGCCTCGTAGGCCAGTCCCAGTTCTTCGGCGGCCCACAATGGTTTTCTGACATTCGACGAGTTTTTCCGACCCCAGATCTTCAGCATGACCGCCTCTTTTTCGGTAAGTGGGCAGGCAGCATACGCCGGATCAGGCGCGACTCAAATCGCTCTGCATGTCGCCCAGCAGCGGTTGCTGTTGCTCACCGAACAGGTGCGGATAGCATTTTTCCAGGTGTTCGAAAAAGAACGTTTCAGGTACGTCGGCGAACTGGCCATGATCGACGAGGTACTCCATCAGCTTCGCGCCATCGCGGTTGAAGGGATGAAAAACGCTGTCGTTGATCCCGTCGAACTCCAGCGGCGCCACATTGAACAGGTCGCAGAGTTTGCGGTTGAACGCTGGCGTCGCCTTGACCCAGCGATCCTGCAAGTAAAATTCGGTGTAGCCGTGCATGGCGAACATGTCGCTCTTGAGCAATTCAAGCAGCCGTGGCGTCGACAGATGATTGCGCACATCCGCCAGGCCGATCCGCGCGGGAATCCCGCAATGCCGCGCTGCACCTGCCAGCAGCGTGGCCTTGGGCACGCAGTAACTCTCCCCGGCCGCCAGCGCATAACTGCCGCGCAGGGTCTGCGGATCGCGACTGAATGTGTACGGGTTGTAGCGCACCGCTTCGCGCACGGCGTAATAGAGATTGATCGCCTGCTCCAGCGGATCGCGACTGGCGCCACGGTGCTTTTCGGCGAACTCCACCACGGACGGATGGTCACTATCGATGAAGCGGCCGGGACTCAGGTACTCGTGCATGAGAATAATCTCCAAGGGAAGCCCCGAGTCTAGCGAGAGCTTCAGCACAGAGATAACGACGTTTCGGCCAAACTTGGGCGCTTTGCCGCTCGCTCGATGAACGCTTTTCCCACGCGTGCGGCCCATCTGTCGCACGAAAATCATCCGGGTTTTCCCACGATTCCAATCACATCGCTCCAACCAGCCTGTTTCGCGGATGCCGTCTAAGCTCTGTGGGTTGGTTCGCCCTGGTTTCACGGAGGAATGAATATGCTGCTGTTGTGGATACTGGTTCTGCTGGTCGGGATTGCTTATTTGGCCCACCGCCGCATCGCCCCACTGCCCGCCCTGAGCATCGTGGCCGTCTATGTCGTGGCCATGGGCGCTTTCAGCCGCGCGCCGGGCTGGTTATTGCTGGTTTACTGGGTATTGATCGCCGCCGTCGCCGCGCCCTTGCTGCTGCCCGACCTGCGCCGTAAATTGTTCAGCGCGCCGATGTTCAACTGGTTCCAGAAAACCCTGCCACCCATGTCGCAAACCGAACGCGATGCCATCGACGCCGGCACGGTCTGGTGGGACGGCGAACTGTTCAGTGGCCGTCCGGACTGGAGCAAACTGCTGTCCTATCCCAAAGCGCAGTTGAATGAAGAAGAACAGGCTTTCATCGACGGGCCGACCGAAACACTCTGCACCATGGTCAATGAATGGCAGCTCAGTCAAACCATGGACCTGCCACCCGAAGTCTGGACGTTCATCAAGGACAACGGCTTTTTCGCCCTGATCATCCCCAAGGAGTTTGGTGGCAAGGGCTTCTCCGCTTATGCCCACTCGCAAGTGGCGATGAAACTGGCGAGCCACAGTGGCGACCTCGTAACCACCGTAATGGTCCCCAACTCCCTCGGCCCGGCCGAACTGTTGCTGCATTACGGTACCGACGACCAACGCAATCATTACCTGCCACGCCTGGCACGCGGCGACGACATCCCGTGCTTTGCCCTTACCGGTCCCTTGGCCGGCTCCGACGCCGGTGGCATGCCGGACTCCGGGGTGATCTGCAAAGGTGAATGGGAGGGCCAGGAAGTCCTCGGCCTGCGCCTGAACTGGGAAAAGCGCTACATCACCCTCGGTCCCGTGGCCACCCTCCTCGGCCTGGCCTTCAAGGCCTACGACCCGGATCACCTGCTGGGCGACAACGAAGACCTGGGCATCAGCCTGGCGCTGATTCCGACTGACACCGCCGGCGTCGAGATCGGCCGCCGGCACCTGCCGTTGGGCGCCGCATTCATGAATGGCCCGAACTCAGGCAAGGACGTGTTCGTCCCCCTGGAGTTCCTCATCGGCGGCCAGGAGATGCTCGGCAAAGGCTGGATGATGCTGATGAACTGCCTGTCGGTCGGGCGTTCGATTTCCCTGCCGGCGGTAGGCACGGGCATGGCCAAGTTCACCAGCCTGGTGACGGGCCAATACGCTCAGGTTCGTGAGCAGTTCAATGTGCCGATTGCCGCTTTCGAAGGCATTCAGGAAGCCATGGGCCGCATTGGCGGCAACACCTGGATGATGGACGCCGCCCGCATGCTGACCGCCAACGCGGTCGATCTGGGCGAGAAACCGTCGGTGCTGTCGGCGATTCTCAAGTACCACCTCACCGAACGCGGCCGCGACTGCATCAGCGATGCCATGGATGTGCACGGCGGCAAGGCGATCATCATGGGGCCGAACAATTATCTCGGCCGCAAATGGAACTGCGCGCCGATTTTCATCACCGTCGAAGGCGCGAACATTCTCTCGCGCAACCTGATGATCTTCGGCCAGGGCGCGATTCGCTGCCATCCCTTCGTGCTCAAGGAAATGGCCCTCGCCGGCCGTGAAGACAAGGATCAGGCGCTCAGAGAATTCGATGGCCTGCTGCTCAAGCACATCGGTTTTGCCGTGGGCAACGCCGCCAGTACGCTGGTGCTCAATCTCGGTTTCGGGCACCTGGAACATACCCCGGGCGACAAACTCAGCCAGGGTTATTTCCGCGCCCTCAACCGTCAGGCCGCTGCATTCGCCCTGCTCGCCGACCTCAGCATGATGTTGCTGGGCGGCGCACTGAAACGCCGCGAACGCCTGTCCGCACGGCTAGGCGACGTACTGAGCAACCTTTACCTGGCCTCGGCCGCACTCAAGCGCTACAGCGATCTCGACTCACCGCAGTACATGACACCACTGCTGAGCTGGGCCATGGAAGAAAGCCTGGGCCAGGCGGAACGGGCCATGGATGAACTGCTGAGCAACTTCCCGAACAAAGTCATGGGCTGCCTGTTGCGAGTGATCGTGTTCCCGTTCGGTCGCCGGCACAAAGGGCCATCGGACAAACTCGGTGCCGAAGTCGCTGGGGTGATTGGCCGCGCCAAGGGCGACCCGGCACTGGAGGAAGTACTCCTGGGTTGCTATCGCCCGCAAGGGATCGACGATCCGGTCGGTGCATTGCAACACGCCTGCAATCTGTTGAGCGCTGCACAGCCATTGCAGAAAAAACTGCACGTGGCGGTCAAGAGTGGTCAGGTCAAACCGGTGGCTGGCGAGTCGGTGATCGATGCCGCCCTCGAGGCTGGTGTATTGCAGCCGGTGGAAGCCCAAACCCTGCGTGAAGCCGAGGCGGCCCGGCGCAAGGTGATCGATGTCGATGACTTTGACCAAAAGGCCTTGGCACTGGCCAAGGGAAAAGTCCGCTGATCCCTTCAAGCATGTAAAAACGGGCGCGGGCGCTTTATACTCCCGCGCCCGTTTTGCTCTTGAGGACTTATCTCGTGTCCAACATCGTTGCCGATCATCTCGTTTTACTCGACCACCTGCGCAGCATCCTGGTCGCCGTAGGTGAGGCCGAGCAGGTTCCCGAAGAAAGCCATGCCTTGTTCCTTGAGCGCTTCGACGAACTGCTCGCGTCACTGCCGATCGATCCGATCGAAAGCCAATACCTGGGCCAGGACATCCTGACTCAAGTCATTTCCCGTTATCCGCAAATCGCCCACCTGATTCCACGGGACCTGCTGTGGTATTTCGCCGGTGACTGCCTGCACTACTTGTCCGATGAAGAAATCGACCTGTATCAGGCACTGGAAGAGCGTCGCTTCGAAGCCGAACAGAACGACGAACCTTTCGACTGGAACCAGGAAAAGCAGCTGCTGGCGCTGTCAAACCAGGACAGCAAGCACTGATCTTCAATCAATGATGCCAAAGGCCCGCATGCTTGAGCATGCGGGCCTTTTTTTATTGCCTTGAGCGCAACCCGTCAATTTCAGGCAACCGCACTGCGCTGCGACCTTGCCCGCTACGCTCGCCCACCCGCCTATCTCCAGCCTTTTCACCAAGGGTTTTGTTGAAATTCATGGCACTTTGGTTTGATTGAACTACCTTCAAACTACAAGAAGTCATAACGGCTCGAGTTTCAACGTTAGCTTCAGTGATCAGATAACGGATTGGCAAAAGGAGTTACCTCACCATGATCCTGGCAGGCGCTTTTCGGCTCTGTACCTTCATTGCCGATGACTTTCCGGGGGAACCAGGTCGACCCATGGGCGCGAGTATTGCTCCGGCGGGCAGTCCAGGTAACCGGATCACTAAAAACCGATTCAGCAAAGGTCGCTCGCTGCCCCGTCAGATCAGCGAATTGCGCCCGCGCGCGCGTAGCACGCAAGGAATAACGCCAAGGCCATGGATGAGTGGTCTGGCGCATTGGGGGGGATAGCCCGATCCCCGTGAAGTGATCCGAGACAACTCAGTCCGCCTAAAGACGGTCTATCCAGTGAGGATGTACTTAATGAGCCTTCGAACCGTGCCCGCTTTCAAGCGAATTTTCCATGGCCTGTTCTGGATGGGCCTCAGCGTGGATGCGGCTCAGGCCGCGCCGGCCAACTGCCCGCAACTGGACAATTGGCCGACAACGTACGAGGTCGGACAGGGACTGCAAAATGAACTGCGCAGCCCCGTTCCGGTTACGCAACTGGCGGTGGGTGACCCGAAAATTGCCGACGTGCAACCCAGCGGCAGCAACGCGTTCATACTCACGGGCATTGCGCCGGGGACCACCAGCCTGATGGTCTGGACCGCCTGCTCGAAAACGCCGCGCCAAAGCATGGTGTTCGTCAAGGGTAAAGCCACGTCGGCGCTGACCAGCGTGCCGTCGGTGCCTTCCGACGACCCGCTGCTGCCGAGCCAGGTGCAGACCGATATCCGCTTCGTTGAAGTCAGCCGGACCAAGCTCAAGGAAGCCTCCGCCTCGATTTTCGGCATCCGCGGCAACTGGCTGTTCGGCTCGCCGAGAACCTTGCCCACCATCGGCGGCATTGTCACGCCGTCGATACCGGTGAACAACGACAACTTCAACCTCACGTTTGCTACCGGCAGTACCCTGGTGGCGCTCAATGCGCTGGAGGGCAGCGGCTTCGCCTACACCCTGGCGCGGCCAAGCCTGGTAGCGCTCAGCGGGCAGAGTGCGAGCTTCCTGGCCGGCGGTGAAATACCGATTCCGGTGCCCAGTTCAGGTAGCGATAACGTGTCCATCGAGTACAAGGAATTCGGTATCCGCCTGACCCTGACGCCGACCATCGTCGGGAAAAACCGTATCGCGCTGAAGGTCGCGCCGGAAGTCAGCGAACTGGACTTCAGCAACGCCGTGAGCATCGCCGGCACGGTCGTCCCGGCCCTGAACGTGCGCCGTACCGATACCAGCATCTCCCTGGCCGACGGCGAAAGCTTCGTCATCAGCGGCCTGATCAGCTCCCGCAACAATTCCCAGGTGAACAAGTTTCCGGGGCTGGGCGATATCCCGGTTCTGGGCGCGTTTTTCCGCGACAACACCATCAACCGTGAAGAGCGCGAACTGCTGATGATCGTCACCCCGCATCTGGTCCAGCCACTGGCGGCCAATGCAAAACTGCCGTCATTGCCTGGCGAGCAGCTGCGCAATTACGACCCGAACTTCTACCGCATGTTTTTCCTGGAAAATGGCGACTTCGACAGTCGCATGGGGCTCTCGCAATGAACCGGAGCCTGAACCAGAAGGGCCTCGTCCTCACGCCTGACGGTGACTTTGCACGCTTGCCGGGCCAGCCTTATTGCCATTGGCCAGGCGTTCAACCTGTTATAGCCAGAGGACCTTCAATGAAAGCAGTCATTGCCATAGCGGCGACATTAATGCTCGCAGGTTGTGCCAGCAATGGCCTGTCTTCGCGACCGGCCAGCTGTGCCAAGCCCGGTTCGGAGCAAGAACTGGCCCTGAACCTGGCCGACAGCATGGCCGACGAAGGTCGTTTGTATGCCAGCCTGGCGAATCTGGAAGGATTGCCCGATAACGTGGTCCAGGTTCGCCTGCGCAAGGCTCGGGTGCTGCGCTTGATGGGGCGTAGCGGCGACGCGCAGCCATTGTACGAAAGCTTGCTCGGCACCTGTCTGGCGGCTGAAGGGGAACATGGCCTGGGCCAGTTGGCCGCCGCCAAAAATGATAACGCCAGCGCTGCCACTCACCTTGAGCGTGCGGTGCAGATGGCCCCCACCGACGACAGAATGCGAAATGACCTGGGAGTCGTCTACCTCAATCAGCGACGGATCCCTGAAGCGCGCTTTGAGTTCATGACCGCCATGGAGCTCAAGCAGGCAAACACACTGGCGGCACTCAATATGGTGACGTTGCTGATCTACCAGGATAACTGGAAGGCGGCAGCCGAACTCGTGACCCGCGCCGACTTGAGTCCCAAGCAAGTCGTAGAGGCTCAAACCCGCGCGGAAAAACTCAAGGCCTCCGCCAAAAAAGTGGTGGCTACTGATGGGAATCGCAAAACTGAGGTAGCCGATGCCTCTACCAGTGCGAACAAGTAGAACGTACGAGGAGTCGAGATGAATACCAAACGGCTGTTGATCGTGTGCACGGCTTGCCTGTCCACCACTGCCTGGGCCATTGAGCCGGGCCCCTCTTCGCCATATCAACAAGGCACCGAGCAGTGGTTGCAGCTGCAGATTCGCGGTGTGGTTGCCTCCACTAAACTGCAAACCGCTTCGGCCACCGAACGTGACCTGGCCATGCAGCGCTGGCTGAATAGCTTCAACTACCCGATTCCGGAATTTTATGACCAGGATGCAGCGGGACAAATGACCATCGGCAACTGAGGCCTGTCGATGGGTGATTAGCCTCTGGCGTCGTCCAGAGTGGCCTGGCCGCAAAGCCGGGCCGGGCGTTGTGTGCAGAAAAGCATTGGAATCTACACATTATCCAATCCTGGCCGGATTACCCCGTAGGAGCTGCCGAAGGCTGCGATCTTTTGACTTTAGCGATCGTGATATCGCAGGAAGTTCAAAAGATCGCAGCCTTCGGCAGCTCCTACAGGGGATGTGTAAACCTATGGCAGGAAAGTGCAGATCAGGCTCGGGTGACGAGGCCATCGCGCTCGACAGCCTCCGGCCGTTTTACCTCACCCGAATGCTTTGAGTACCCCGATCATGGCAGGACCAATGGCTATCAGGAAGAAGCTCGGCCACAAACAGAAAATCAGCGGGAATATCAGCTTGGTACCGATTTTCGCCCCCATCTCTTCGGCGGCCTGTGTACGCCGGTCACGGAATTCATCGGCGTAGATGCGCAGGGTGTCGGCCACGCTGGTACCAAAGCGGATACTCTGCGCCAACAGGCTGACCAGCCCTTGTACGTCATCCAGGCCAGTGCGCACAGCCAGTTGCTTGAGCGCCTCGGTACTGGAAATGCCCGCGCGGATTTGTGCATTGACCAGGGCCAGTTCTTCAGCCAGTTCCGCCTGACTGACCGACATCTCCTCAGCCACCCGTTCGATGGTCGTGGGCAAGGCCAGGCCCGACTCCACGCACACCACCATCAGATCCAGCGCATCCGGAAACGCAGCACGCAGCCGGCCTTGTCGCAACTGCTTGCGCTTGGCAACATACAGCGCTGGCACCAACCATCCGATACCGGCCACCAAGACCACCAACAGCAGCCCCATGATCAGGGAAACCTTGGGAATCATCGGCAACAGCAGCAAGGCAATACCGATCAATAACAGCGGCAACATCAAGCGCACTGCCCAATACATCTGCACCGCCGACGAGGAACGGTACCCCGCATGCATCAACAGGGTCTGGGTGACGGACGTCTGAGCCGATTCGGCCGAGGCAAAACGCTGGCCGACCCGCTCCAGCAACAGTTGCAGGTTACCCGGAGCTTCCTGCCCGGTCGTGTTGCCTAAATGACCACGCTTGATCAGCGCCAGACGCCGCTGCACCGGATCCTGAAGCCCCTGCATCAGCAAGATCACGGCGACGACCGCAAGCACCGTACTCAAACCGATCGCGCCAAGGAACAACAGACGCGCCATCTCCTCGCTCCCCGTGACCCGACTGAACAACCCGAGCAAAAAGTCCATGACCTGTACCTCCCGGTAGCGGATACCGCTTAAACCTGAATCCGGATGATTTTGCGAATCCAGAAAATCCCCACCAACATGGAACCAAAAGCCCCGAGTATCATCTTATGGCCCACCGGATCATTGAGCAGCAATGGCATGTATTTAGGGGTGGTGAACAAGATCGCCCCCGCCAGCACGAAGGGAATGGCCACGAGTATCCAGGCCGACATCCGCCCTTCCGCCGACAGGGTCTTGACCTTGCGCTGAAAGCGAAAGCGCCCGCGGATCAGGCGACTCAAACGCTCCAGCACCTCGGTCAGATTGCCGCCGGTCTCGCGATGGATGAGGATCGAGGTCACCAGCATCATCACCGTCATGCTTGGCATCCTCTCCAGCAGGCCGAGCATGGCCCGGCGCACATCGTTGCCATAGTTGATATCGGAGAAGGTCAGGCCGAACTCATGAGCGACCGCCCCCCTGTGTTCCTCGGCCACCAGGCGCAGGGTTTCGTTGAATGGGTGCCCGGCGCGCAGAGCGCGGCACATGGCATCCAGTGCATCCGGCAGGCCTTCCTCGAACTCAGCGAAACGCTTACCACGGTCGCGAGAGATTTTCAGTATGGGTAACCAGAAGACCGCGAAACCCGCCAGCAGCGCCATCCACCAGACTGACCAGACCATCCAGATCAAGATACCCGCCCAGCCACCCAGCACCAGCCCGAGCAGCAATACCCGATAGGCCCGGTATTCGTGCCCGGACTGCTCAATCATTTGCGTCAATGCCTCCATCAAGGGCAGCTGTTCAAGCCTGGCCTCCAGTGGTGACAAACGCGTCAGGTATTTCTGCCGCAACACCGTCTGCATGTTGGGCAAATTATTGGCTTTCTCCATTACGTGCAGACGGCCACGGATGCGCTTGCGCATCTTGCCGGCTTCACCGAACACCGGCACCACCACGCCCTGGGACAGGAGGAAGACGGCGATAAACACCATGCCGAGGAACATCAGAATGAATTCACCAGGAATACTGTTCATGACGGCCGTGCCTCCATCCACTCAAGCCTGAACATCGTCAGCGGCAACTCGATGCCGCGCTTGGCCAGCACATCACGGAAGGCGGGGATCATGCCGCTGGGCCGAAAATCACCGAGTACTTCGCCGTTTTCGCCCATGCCGTGGCGCACGAAGGAGAAGATTTCGGTCATGGTGATGATCTCGCCCTCCATGCCGTTGATCTCCTGCACGCTGACCAGGCGGCGCTTGCCGTCCTCCTGGCGTTCCAGCTGGATGACCACTCCGATGGCCGAAGCGATCTGTTGGCGCATGGCCTTGATCGGAAAGGTCGCCCCGGTCATCGACACCATGTTCTCGATTCGCCCCAATGCATCGCGTGCGGTGTTGGCGTGGATCGTGGTCAGCGAGCCGTCGTGACCGGTGTTCATCGCCGTCAACATGTCCAGCGCCTCGGCGCCGCGCACTTCGCCGATCACAATACGGTCCGGACGCATCCGCAGGCTGTTACGCACCAACTCCCGCTGGCTCACCTCGCCACGTCCCTCGATATTTGAAGGCCGGGTTTCCAGGCGTACCACGTGGGGCTGTTGCAACTGCAGTTCGGCCGAATCCTCGATGGTGACGATCCGCTCGTTGTGCGGGATGAAACTGGACAGCACATTGAGCATGGTGGTCTTGCCGCTGCCGGTACCGCCGGAAATCAGCACGTTCAAGCGCCCACGGACAATCGCCTTGAGCAGCAGGGCAATGGCCGGGGTCATCGCCCCCACCTGGATCAGGCTGTCGGTATTGAGCAGGTCCACGGCAAAGCGCCGGATCGACATGCTCGGGCCGTCGATGGCCAGCGGCGGAATAATCGCATTGACCCGCGAACCGTCCTTGAGCCGGGCGTCCACCAACGGCGAAGACTCGTCGATACGCCGCCCCAGGCTGGAGACGATGCGGTCGATGATGTTCAGCAAATGCTGATCATTGCGAAAACGCACATCGGTGCGTTGCAGCTTGCCGAAGCGCTCGACATACACTGAGTCATGCCGGTTGACCAAAATGTCGGATACAGTGTGATCGGCCAACAGCGGTTCCAGAGGCCCCAGACCGAGTACCTCGTCGGTGATCTGCTTGATGATCAACTGGCGGCTGGACGTACTCACCGGTGCCGAGTGTTCATCGAGCAGACGCTGGCAAATATCGCGAATCTGCCGCGCGGCCTCTGCCTGTTCAAGGGAGTCCAGCAAGGACAGGTCCATGACCTTGAGCAACTGCTGGTAGATCTTTTCTCGCCACTCGGCCTCCACCGGGGTGACCTGGCTTTTGGTTTCGTAAAGTACGTCCGGCGTCGCACGTTCCCACGCCATTATTTCCTCGGCCGGATCCGGCTGGTCGTCTCCCGGCTGGTTAGCCGGCGATGAGGCGGGTTTACCGGACTGTTTGCGCAAGCGGTTACGAAAGTCGCTGATCATGGGTCACCCCCCGAAAAAACGGTTGAAGGCGCGTTTGAACACGCCTTTTTTTCCAGCCATCTGATTGCCGACCAGGTCATCGGCCACGTTGCGCAGGGCAGCGGTTATCGCCGCCTTCGGCGCATGCAGCTCCAACGGCACGCCAGTGTTCTGACTCTGGCTGACCAGATTGAAATCATTGGGTAATTTCGACAGGTTCGTGCAGCGCAGCGCCTCGCCGATATCCTTGAGGCTGACCGCTGCTGACTTGTCATAGCGGTTGACCACTATCTGCAACTGATCCCCGCGCACGCCAAGGTCTTCGCGAAGAATCCGCACCAGGGAGCTGGCATCGCGCAGATGGCTGACGCTCTGCTGCACCACCACGTACACCCGGTCCACCTGTTCCAGCACGGAGCCGGTGAGGTGGTCGATTTGCCGCGGCAGATCGATCACTACCCAGTCATAGCTGGCGCGGGCCAACTGCATCAGGGTGTCAAGTTGCTCAGGCTGAGCATCCTGAGGCAGACACAGCTCACCGGCTCGTCCACCCAGCACATGCAAAGTCGGGCTGAAGTGGCTGCAAAAACCGCGTAGCGCGACGCTGTCCATGCCATCGATTTGATGCAACACCTCCAGATGGCTGTGCGCCTGTGCCACATCCAGGTAATGCGTCACGCTGCCAAACTGCAGGTCCATATCCAGCAACAGGGTACTGCCACCCTTCATGCTGAGCTGCTGCGCCAGGTTGCAAGCCAACATAGTGCCGCCGGATCCGCCCTTGGCGCTGATCACGGCGAGCAATTTCCCTTCTGTCCCGCTGCCGGTCCGAACCTCCATGACCAGCCGATTCAAGGCGGCCACCAGTTCCGTCTCGGCAACGGGCTCCGGCAACACGTCACGGGCGCCGGCCTGCATCGCCAGACGCATGCTTTCCTGTTCGCTCAGCAGACCGCACACCAACATCGGCGGACGCTCATGGGCCGGACGCTGCAGCAGTGCCGCCAGCTCCTCGCGCCACAGGTGGCTGACGCGCAACAGCAACAGATCGGGCATCCGGTCCAGACCGTAGAGCGGGTCGACATGCCCGTTGCTCACCAGGCGAGTGCTCACCTCCAGGCTGGGCATGCGTTGGCAGACGCCTTGCAGGTCGCGCAACGACGTGGCATCACGGCTGCTGATCAGCAACCGTAGCCCGGCTTTGCCGGTCGAGGTAGAGAGTGGAGTTTCCTTGGTATTCAGCATGGCGTGATCTCCCCGGAATCGGAATGACGCCCGAGGCTTTCGCGTGGCAACGTTGCCTGGAATGTAGGCAGGGTAATGGACACGCCGAACCCGGGAATGAACAGATTGAAAACAAAGTTTTGCAGACTCAACTGGACATAGCGGATAGCACGAAAGCCGTCGTTGGTAGCGGGGTTGGCCACCAGAGCACCGTTTACGTCCAGATAGGTCAAAGTCAGATTGGTGGTGGCCAGATTGCCGATCAGCTGGCTATTACCTGCATCGTCCGCCGCGTTGAAGATCGCCCGCCGCAACACCACCTCATCGTTGATATCGCATACCGCCGCCAGGCGCGTACCGCGGCGCACGACCTCATCCAGCGCATTGACCGTGAAGTACAGACGACCCATTTCCACCACGCCGAACAACAACGTGAACATCAGCACACCAATGAAGGCGAACTCCACCGTATAGACGCCGCGCATGTGTTTTCTGTTCATCACAGTGCCCTCATCACGGTACTGGCGACTAGCGGAATGCTCAGCGCAATCTGATTACCAAAAAAACCGGGAAGCGCTCCGGTGCAAATGCCACCGCCAATCACTGGGCAGAACGAATAAGTGATGGTGACTCGAACATGGTCGGGCAGCTCTTCGGCGACGGCGACCTCCACCATCTCGGGCGTCAACCCTGACACCACAGCGCTGTCGGTCTGGATGGGCACGCCGTAGACTGCGACGTTTTTCGTCTGGTCCAGCAGCGTAGCGCTCAGAGCGACCTTGCCAAGCGTTGAGTCCCAGGCCTTACTGGCGACGAAACGGTCGGCATCACGACTGGCCTGCAACAGGATGTTGTACTGGTAGAGCATGCGGCCGAACTCACCGAAGGCCAGCAACAGCAACAGCAACACCGGCAGGACCAAAGTGAACTCCACTATGGCCAGGCCTTGCTGGCGCTGCGGATGTTTAAATCCGTGAAGTCTCATGACGCCTCCTACGAGTCAGTGCTCGGAGTGCCGCTGCCGTTGAGATAGGTTTTGTAGAGCTGAATGATTTGCGGGCCGGCATCGGTTGACGGCGAGGGACCGGCCACGTTGTCACCTTCGCACTCTTTCACGAACTGGCCAAAGATCTGCGAGTTCGTGCCACCTTTATCCATGGGCTGCACCACGAAATAGCAGCCAAAACCGAGGACGGGGATCGAGGTTGAACCATTCTGTTTCCCGGTGCAGTCGCCCACCACGATTTTCAGCATCCGGCGCTCGAACACCCCATTGCTCTCACAGCCACTGGCGCCTGCCACACACGCGGCAACGCTCGCACGCCAGTCGTTGTAGTCCAGTATCGCGTCACCGCCCGCCGTGAGATTGCCGTTACTCGAGGTGACGGGTTGCCCGTTGTACCTCGCTGGCGGCTTGACTGAGTCGTCGTAAATCATCTCGGGGGTGCTGGACGTCGTCACCAGATCCGGTGGATATTCCGAGGCACTGACCGAGCCTTGGTAGATGCCGAAGCGCGTATTCAGACCTTGAGAGGCAGGGCCGACCTTGTTGCCAGGGTCAGTCGGGACATCGCTCCCCACATTGCGGCATTCCTTGTGACCTCCGGCCATGGCCTCGAGAATTTTCCCAAGATTGAGCAATTGATAGTTGCCTGGACCAATGGCGTCGTCCGATTTTCCGGCGCCTGTCTTCAATACCTGCAAATCACCAAATTGAAAGCCCCAGTACATGCCAGCGGCTGGGTTGTTTTTAGTCGGATCGCCACAGACCATCAAAGGCGCGAGATCGCAGGGGCTGGTAGGGCTGGGTCCAGCGGTGGCAATCGCCGCTACCGCCTTGTTCCCCAAGGCGCCTAATGACTGGGCGAAGTTCCAGAAAAATCCCGTCAGGCTATAGCTCGGTACCGATACCCGAACATACTTGGCATCCGTTGGCCCGGGATAGGAGAACGGGCCATAGATGCTGCTTGCCAGCTCTACCACTGTAAATGCGCCTGCATTGCCGCCAACCGCTGCGGCCAATTCGTTGTTGCCCGTGGCATTGGCATTCTGTACCAGCGTATTGAGCGCGGCGGTACGCGTCGCGCTGGCACTGTTGATGCCACCCTCCACCTGACTCAGGGTCTTGGCGCCACTCAGGGCGGCAGCGTCCACCGCATTCTGCAGGCGCGTTTTGTTCAGCAGCATATGCCCGCCGTCCAAAGCCAATGCCGCCATCATGGCCATCGCCGCCAATGCGATCACCATCAATACACTCACCGATCCTTCCTGGCGCCTTGGCGTCGAAGTGAACGGCCCCTGAATATGAAGATTCATTATCAAGCCCTCGATTACCGATACTGATCCGGATCGGCTCCGCCAATACCCTGGCGTCCGGATACCGGTTGCGCCCTGTCAGCGAATGTTGACTACTTTGGCTTCGATCCCGCGGATAACGGTGATACCTCCGCCCTCGCCACTGTTGCGCTGTACCACGCGTTTTGGCGCCTCGGCGGTGGCCACAGCCATGACCGGGGCAGCAGGTGCAACAGGCGTAGCTGGCGCAACGGCCAGGCTTTTCTTCTCGAGGTTCAGTGGGTTACGCAGCGCCAGTTGCAACTTGCCTTCCGTCTGCGCCGTGACCAAGGCCTCCGCTTCAGCGGCCGACATCTCCAGCGTCACGGCGCGCACCACCACCGGTTGGGTCTTGTCGGTCCCCGCGGTCTGATCCACAGCCAACACCCGCAAGTTCTCGAGGATGGTCCTGGACGTGGCGCTGTTACTGCCGACATTGTTGGTTTTGGTCGCCAGTACGTCGACCCGGTTACCCGGCAACAGGAATCCGCCCACGCCGACCACATCGTCCACACGTACCGATATGGCACGTTTGTCAGGGGCAATCAAAGAGGCCAGGGTGCTGCCCCCCAGGTGCTCGCTCAGACGCGCACCGCGCACAATATCGCCCCGCAGAATGTCGAACGTTGCGATCTTGCCCACAGTTTTTTCGCTGGCATCGAAGGCATCCTCCGGGATCGTATCAATAGGCATGCGTACGGTCGTGACCTGCTGGGCCTCAACCAACTGCCCGAATGGAATCTCTACCGTGGCGACCACCACGCTTCGCAGGTGGTCGTCCGGGCTGGCATTGAGTCGTGCGCTCAGCCAGGAGTCGGCCATCCATGCGGCCCCAAGGCCCATGGCCAGGGAAACGCCTATCAGGGTAAGCGTACGAGAGCTCATGTCTGTATCTCCGAATCAAAGAAAGTCGAGCTGGACGAAGTAGTTGTGCCAGGCCCATTCCAACTCTTTCGGTGACAATGGTCCGGAACCGCCGATATAACGCTGGCGATCGAGTGCCATGTTCAGGAGATCGCGGGGATGGCAAGGCACCAGGGGCATGCCTTCACTTGCATACAGCCTTTGCAGTACATAACGCACCAGCAGCGGGTCATAGGAAATGCCCAGACGCTCGCTTTCCTGACGCCAGATCTTTTCGTACTGCTCGGGCTTCAGGTAACCGAACTGCAACTTGTAACCAATCCGGCGCAGGAAGGCCTCATCGGCCAGTTCCAGGGGATTGAGGTTGGTGGAAAACACCAGAATCAGATCGAACGGCAGCTCGCAATGCCGACCGCCGCCCAGGTTGAGGAAATCGCGTTTCTCTTCCATCGGGACGATCCAGCGATTAAACAGCTCGGCGGGTGCCATGCGCTGGCGCCCCATGTCGTCGATGATGAACAGGCCATTGCTGGCCTTGAGCTGCAAGGCGGCCTGGTATTGACGGGTGAAGGGGTCATAGCGAACGTCCAGCTGCTCCATGCTCAACTCACCACCCGTGATGACGATCGGGCGTTTGCAGCGTAGCAGTCGGCGGTCGACCCCTTCGTTGAGCATCAGATTATTCTGTTGAGTATTGTCATCGAGCCGCTGATGCACCTGCGGGTCATAGATCTCGATCACCGCCTCGTTGATGACGATGGCATGGGGGACCCAGATGGCCTCGGCGAACAGACGGATCAGCCGACTGCTGACATAGGTCTTGCCGGTACCCGCGGGGCCATAAATCATGATCGCGCGCCCGGAGTTCATCGCCACACCTAGCTGATCGAGCATCTCCTCCGTGAGCACTACGCCAGCCAGGGCATTGCGCATATCGTTGGCATTGATGCGACCATGGTGAATGGTCTGCAATTTGATCAGGGACCGGTAGGTGCTCACCGGGAACGGTGCCGCACCGATATAGCCACTGCGCGACAGGGCATCGCGGGCGGCACTGCGACCACGTTCGGTCAGGCCATAACGCAGCGACTGCCCACCCGTCTGACTCGCCTGGCCCAGCACTTCGACACGGCCATCCTTGCGCAGAAACGCCAGGACCTCTTCAAGTACCGCGCCGGTCAGCGCCAGGCGTTCCACCAGCCGCGACATGTCCAGCACACCGGCATCGAACAAATGCTTGCACACCAACTCACCGAGAAAACTGTCGGTCAGGCCGGTTTCACGGACAGTGCAGGGCTGAGGAGCCAGGCGTTGCACCGCGCTCCGATCGCTGGGGTAGGCATCACTTTCGACGATGACGTGCATGACTAGCCTCCGAATCCACCGGCAGTGAGTTGCCAGTAGATGCTGTTCAACGTCCCCAGCAGGATCGCTACCGTATAAGGAAAGGGCTTGCCGGCTACCTCGTCTGAACTTGGCGCCACGTAGGCCCGCGCCCAAAACATCAACCGATAGCGCCCCAGGGTCTGCAACAATTGACCGCGCATCAGCACGATCAGGAAACCGCACAAACCTCCCCATAGCAGACTGAAGAACACAGCCCACAAGGCGTAATGAGGGGGTAAAAAACTGCCGACCATGGCCATCAGCTTGACGTCGCCGGCAGCCATGCCACCCAGGGCATACATGGGCAGGAACAGCGAAAAGCCGATCAGGAGGCCCGACAGGCCGTCTCCCATGCCGCTGATCCCACCTGAGTAAGTCTGGCTGGCCAATCCCAAGACCAGCCCCACCAGGATCAGCAGATTGGGAATGCGGTGGCGACGCAAGTCGCTCACCACCGCCACGCCTAGCAGTCCTATCAGCACAACGGTAGCTACCAGCTGTTCCATGGACATGTCGCATCCTCCTGCCAGAGTTGTCGTTATTAGGGGATAACGGTGGCAGTGCAAGCGGCACCACTAACGGCCTTACAGATTTTCAGGATGCTGGTCCCCACGGTCGTGCCAAGAGTCGTGAACGCCCCGACAACAGCTATCGTAATCAACCCACCCGCCACCGCGTATTCCACAATGGTCAGGCCATCTTCGTCTTTGATGAACTTCACTACCGAAGCCTTGATTGTTTGCATGATCATTTTGCCCACCTCACTCGAATGTTGTTTTTTCTGAGGCAGTACTTTCTGTGCTGCCTGATGCAACACTAGTCAGGGGCAAGGCATAGGCGTTAGGAAGATTTTGCACATCGTTAGGACTTTTTTGCGGGGCGGCCAAATACGCAGCATTGGCCTTTGCAGAAGTAGCGGGAGGGGTAAACAAGGCACTGAAACGCAAAGGCAATTGCCATTGATTCACAAGCGACAGGCGGTTCAACCCGGGTTTGTCGAAGACACACCAACAAACACTCGCCCGGGGCTGCCCTTCAGGTAACCCATAGAGCGAAAAGAACTAAAAATCGTCTTTCCTATCAGGATTAAATCTGCAAAGTGATGGCACCTTGGCAATACTCCTTAGCAAGAGAGTCACCAAGAACCACAGAGTAGAGACATGACGTCCAATTTGACCAAAAGGCCATCGCTCCTGTGGTTCGATCTGACTCATGATCGGTCCACGAAAGAACTCGTCACGCAGTTCGAGGACGCCTGTGACTGCAAGCTGGCAAAAAACTCGGTGTTGCCCATCAGGGAACAGGCAGACATGATCTGCATCCATTTTGATCGCCCCGACACTCCAGGCTTGAAGCTATTGCTGGAGATCAAACGCACCACCCCCAGCATCCCGATCACCATGTTCACCGTGCAGCACTCGGAGGAACTGGCTGTATGGGCCATGCGCTCCAGCGTCTGGGAATACATGGTGCTCCCGCTCTCGACCACCGAGAAAAAGCGTTACCTGACGGCGGTGCTGCAGCTCTGCGAGCTGCGCCGAAATGCCAACGGCCAGGGCAAGTCATCGCAAATCGACCACTCCCCGACCCTGCCGGACAGCATCCGGCGGACCTCAGGACACCAAAAACACCAGGCGCTGAGCAATGTCATGTTGTACATCGAACAGCACTTTCGAGACAGCATCGATCAGAGGGAATTGGCGCAGCGCTGCGGCATGACGACATTTCGCTTCAGCCGCCTGTTCAAGGAAGCCAATGGGCTTGGCTTCACGGATTACATCCTGGACAAGCGCATGAACTTCGCCAAAGACCTGCTCGACAACAGCCAGATGCCTATTACCAGCATCGGCTATGAAGCCGGCTTCAAGGATCCGTCCTACTTCGCCCGTGCCTTCAAGCAGTTCGCCAACTGTACGCCAAGCGAATATCGCCTGGCACGCCAACTCAAAGCGGCTGCAGCTGCGCAACAGGTGCAGGATGAGAAAACCACTGAAGCACTCGAAAGCCTGGTGCAAACCCTCAGCGGTTGATCCGGTTTTTTACGCGCAAACGAAAACGCCGCTCAATGAGCGGCGTTTTCGTTAAATATGGAGCGGGAAACGAGACTCGAACTCGCGACCCCGACCTTGGCAAGGTCGTGCTCTACCAACTGAGCTATTCCCGCAAATGGCGTCCCCTAGGGGACTCGAACCCCTGTTACCGCCGTGAAAGGGCGGTGTCCTAGGCCACTAGACGAAGGGGACACGCTACCCGGAACACATGGTGTGTGTTTCGGTGTCCAGAGCCGCATCCGAAGACTTGGTTCTGGTTTCACTCAGCCCTGCCCGAAAGCAACGCTGTTTAAAATTGGAGCGGGAAACGAGACTCGAACTCGCGACCCCGACCTTGGCAAGGTCGTGCTCTACCAACTGAGCTATTCCCGCATTGGCGTCCCCTAGGGGACTCGAACCCCTGTTACCGCCGTGAAAGGGCGGTGTCCTAGGCCACTAGACGAAGGGGACACACGTACAACATTCACTCCCTGCTTCGTTTCGCTGTGTGCTTTACGCTGCAAGTGGCGCGCATTCTATGGATGGATTGAGAGGTCGTCAACCCCCTGATATAAATTTATTTAAATCAATGACTTCGACCTGCTTTTGGGAGCCATTGCGGTTTTTCCGCTGCCCGGCGTTTGACGCCTATATTCTGGCACCCGCCAAGACGTTATAGTCCACCGGGTGATGGCAATCTGTATATCGAGTGCCATCATTTATAGAAGCGGGGCTCCGGCCGATATAAGTACAAGCATGTCCGATCCAACCCGTCGTGCGGGCCTGGGCGCTCAAAAGCCAGGTAACCAGACTCGCATGCGTAACCTATAAAGAGGTCTTACCGGTGACGCCACTCATGATCACCCTGCTAGTCATAGCCGGGATCGCACTGTTGATCGCCATTGGCTACATGAACCATGTGGTGGAAAACAACAAGCTGGAAAAGGCCCGTACCAAAATTGAGCTCAACGATCGCCTGCGACGCTGCGGCGAAATCACCGAGACGTTCCCCGGCCAGCTGATGACCCCGGCCCTCAAGCTGCTGTTGGCCCGCCTGGAACTGAACGTCTGCCAGCGCCTGCTCAACCTGGAAAAGTCCAGCGCCAACCTCAAGGCACGGATCGCCGAACTGGAGGCCCTTGTCGGCCAGGGTGAATCCATCCCGGTCAACAATCCGCCAGCACCGATCCAGACCGAAGCCAAGGCCAAGGATGTACGTTTCCTGCTCGAAGCCCTGCACGGCCAGATTACCCGCGCGGCACAGGACGGCTACTTGCCCCCCAACGAAGCCAAGCGCTGGATTCGTGAAGTGCGCCACATCCTGGTGCTGCTGCACATCGAGTTCTTCAACAACCTCGGCCAGCATTCCCTGCAACAGAACCAGCCCGGACAGGCTCGCCTGGCATTCGAGCGCGGCGTGCAATACCTGCGCAAACAACAGGAACCACAGGTCTACGCCGAGCAACTGGAGTACCTGGAAAGACTCCTGGCCCGCGCCAACGACCAGGTCATGGATCGCATCGCGCCGGTCGAAGGCGAGGTCAACCAGTTGACCGAAGGCCTCAAGGACGTCGAGGTTGACGCGGACTGGAAGAAGAAAGTGATCTACGACTGATCAGCGAAAACGAAAAAGCCACCGAGAGGTGGCTTTTATTGGCCTGGCCAATGATCATTTCAAAGCTTGAAATGCCCCACCATCCCCTTCAGTTCAACCCCCAGTTGCGCCAGCTGAATACTGGACGCGGCATTGCCCTGCATCGCCAGCGATGACTGATCGGCACTGGCGCGAATGCTGGTGACACTGCGGTTGATCTCCTCCGCCACCGAGCTCTGTTCCTCGGCCGCCGCGGCAATCTGCTGGTTCATCTGCTGGATCAACGACACCGCCGCCGCAATGCTTCCCAACGCACTCTCGGTCTGCAAGGCATCGCTGACCGCCAGCTTCACCAATTCGCCACTGCTCTGGATCTGCTGCACCGACGACTGCGCCGCCGAGCGCAAGGCGCTGACCAGGCGTTCGATTTCCTCGGTCGATTGCTGGGTTCGCTTGGCCAACGCACGCACTTCATCGGCCACCACCGCAAAGCCCCTGCCCTGCTCGCCAGCCCGGGCCGCCTCGATCGCCGCGTTCAATGCCAGCAGGTTGGTCTGCTCCGCCACGCTTTTGATCACACTCAAAACCGTGCCGATGTTCTGGATTTCCGCACTCAGGCTTTCGATACTCGAACTGGCCGAGGTGGCCGAATCCGCCAATTGCTCGATCCGCGCCATGCTCTGGCGCACCACCTGCTGACCACTTTCAACCTTGCCGTCAGCCGTTTGCGCTGCCAGGGCCGCCTCCTCTGCATTACGCGCAACATCATGCACTGTGGCCGTCATCTGATTCATTGCGGTGGCGACCTGTTCGGTTTCCTCCTTCTGCGTACTGACCTCAAGATTGGTCTGTTCAGTCACCGCCGACAGCGATTGGGCCGAAGTCGCCAACTGCTCGATACCCGACTGCAAGCCGCTGACTATATGGCTGAGCCCCGCGCCCATTTGCTGCATTGCCTGCATCAGCTGACCGATTTCGTCACGTCGGGTCACGTCAATGGTCGCACTCAAATCCCCCGAGGCAATCTGCTGCGCCACCTGAATCACACGGCGCAGCGGTGCCACGATCAACCGGGTGATGAACCACGCGGCAACCAGCCCGACCAGCAGGGCCAAGGCGGAAGAGCCAATGATCAGCAGCGAGTTCTTTTTCAGTTCAGCCTGCATCGCCTGGTCTTGCGCGACATAAGCCTGATCCACCCGCTCGACCACTTGGGCTGCGCGCTGGTGCAATTGTTGATAGACGGTTTTTTCCTGTTCCAGCAGGCCGGTGTACTCGGCGAGCTTGTCACTGAAACTGGCGATATGGCCTGTCACCTCATTGAGGACGGTCTGGTACCCCTCGTCCTTGACCGTGGTCTTGAGCTGCTCGGCCTGGACCAATGCCTGGCTGGCCTGCTCGATCTTGCCCTGCCCGGCGCTGTCGTCGCCTTTGCGGCTTTGATCCAGACGCACGCGAGCTTCATTCATGGCTTGCAGCATCAAGCGTGAAACCTGGCTGACCTGGCTGGCCTGCTCGATGAATTGCGCACCGTCCTTGCCTTCGGAATCTTTCAGCGTATAGGCGCCGTCATCGGCGAGCCCGGACTGCAATACATCAAGATTATTGGCCACACTGGACACCGACCAACTGGCCATTTCCAGCGCCAGGTCCTTGGCCTGGGTGAGCGAGACAAACTCGTCGAAGGCCTTGCGATAGGCCCCCAGGGACTGTTCGACATCGTTCATCACCGGCACGTTGGCCGCAGACGCGGCCTTGAGCTGGCCGGCCAGGGCGATCAGGCCATCGACGCCCTCGTGCAGGGCATCGACGGTTTTCGGATTGCCGTGCAAGGCGTACTCCTGCTCCAGCAACCGGACCTTGAGCAAACCGCTGTTGAGCGATGACATTTGCTTGAGCCCGTCGAAGCGCTGGCTGATGGTTTGCAGGGACCAAACGCCAATGCCCGCCACCAGCGCAGTCAACAACAGCACCAGGACAAACCCGACACCCAGTTTTTTCGCCATACCGAGGTTGGCAAAACGTCCTTGCACGGCCGAATTCATTGCACTTAGTCCCCTGCCAAAGTCTGTAGACGCAGAGTCGCAACGGGCCAGTGGCAACACAAGGCTCTGGCGCCGGAATAATGGCAAAAAGCTACGTCAACGTCGTTTTCAGAACGCTTGAGGTCGATCCCGGGCAGTGGCCTGAAAGAACGCCCGGGCACGCGGGTCGCAGGCATATGCCACGTTGATGCGCTGCCAGTCACTGGCCGCTCCCGAAGGGTTGAAGGCGGTCTTCGATGACAGCAATACACCCAGGCGCCGTGCCTGGGTCCGCACCTTATCGAAGTCGGACATTCGTGATCGTGCCCAGATGAACAAGCCTCCCGCCGGCTTGCCGAAAACTTCCCATTCGGCATCCTCGAGCAATTGCAACACCGCCAGCCGGTCGCAGTTCAAGCGTTGGCGCTGACGCTGCACCAGTTTGCGGTAGGCACCGTTAGCCAACAGGCACGCCAGCACCGACTCGCAAAAACGCGAGGTGCCCATGCCACTGATCATCTTGACCTCCGCCAGGCGCGTAATGACTTCGGCACCAGCCACCACGAAACCGACCCGCAAGGAACTGCTGAGGGTCTTGGAAAAGCTGCCCACGTAGATCACGTTGTCGTCCAGCGCAGCCAGACGCATACCGGTACCGCTGTGCAAATCCGCATAAACGTCGTCTTCGATCACCTGCACGCCAAAGGTCCTGGCCAGCTGCAGCACGCGGCGCGCCACCACCGGTGCAAGGCTGCTGCCGGTCGGGTTGTGATAGAAGCTATTGATCAGCAGCCCTTGAGGCCGGTGTTTGACCAGCACCGATTCGAGCACGTCCACGTCCGGCCCGCACGGTGTTCGCGGTACTTCGACCATGTGGATGCCGTGCAGCCTGAGCAGATCGAACAGCACCGGATAACCGGGACTCTCCACGACCACACAGTCACCGGCCTTGAACAGTGACCGCACAATCAGGTCGAGCCCCTGACTGGCACCCGCCGTGGTCATGATCCGGTTGTCCTGCGCCCGGATGTCCAGCTGCCGAAGGTGCTTGAGGATCTGTTGTCGCAAGGCTGGCAACCCCAGCGGCGTGCTGTAGTTGAACAGGCTGGCCGTGTCGGTACGACTGACTTGCCGAATCGCGTAAATCAGATCGTCTGTCTCGCGCCAGCTTTCAGGCAGCCCGCCACAGCCCAGCCTCAACTCGGTCGAACAGGGCCCTGTCTCGGGCTCAGCCCCCTCGAACCAGGCAGGCTCGTGCTTTGCGTCTGTGACCAATGCCGGGTCGGCAACCATATAGCCGGCCCCATGACCTGACACCAGCACCCCCTGCGCCACCAGGCGTTCGCAGGCCTGAACGACGCTTAACTGACTGAGCAAATTGATCCGCGCGATCTGTCGCACCGAAGGCAGGCGCGTACCGGGCGATACCCCGCTGGAATGAAGCCAGCAGGTCAGCGCGTCAACAATTTGCTGTACGACGGGCACCAGCGCCTGTCGGTCGATTCTCAATTCCATGAGCAAGCAAACTCCTGTTGATTTTGCGAGAAGCAGTTAATCACAGGAGTGTTCGAAGACATGTGCGACAACGCCGCCAAAACCATTGGATCTAATCATTTGAAACACAATCCCTGGCCCTTTAACGGAACCCAAAAAAAGTGGGAGCGGGCTTGCTCGCGAAAGCGGTGTGTCAGCCAACGTTAATGTCGACTGATACACCCTCTTCGCGAGCAGGCTCGCTCCCACAGGTTGCAACGCTTCTTTGGTAGCGATGCGTTGCTTTAGAACGCAGTAACACCACCATCCACCGCCAGCGAATGGCCGGTAGTGAACGCCGCGCCATCGCTGCACAGGTACAGCACCGCGCTGGCGATCTCTTCGACTTTGCCGATGCGACCGACCGGATGCATGGCGTTGGCGAACTCGCCTTTTTTCGGGTCGGCTTCATAGGCGCGGCGGAACATATCCGTGTCGATCACCGCCGGGCACACCGCGTTGACCCGGATCTTTTTCTTGGCGTATTCAATGGCCGCCGACTTGGTCAGGCCAATCACCGCATGTTTAGAGGCTGCGTAGATGCTCATTTTCGGCGCCGCCCCAAGACCGGCCACCGATGCCGTATTGACGATCGCGCCGCCCCCTTGCGCCAGCAGCAGCGGCAACTGGTATTTCATGCACAGCCAGACACCTTTGACGTTGACGCCCATGATCGCGTCGAACTCGTCGAGCGTACCTTCGGCCAACTTGCCTTTCTCGATTTCGATGCCGGCATTGTTGAAGGCATAGTCGAGGCGACCGTATGTATTGATCACCTCCTCCATCAGATTTTTTACATCGCTTTCCAGGGTGACGTTGCAGCGCACGAAGGTCGCTTCGCCACCGGCTGTACGAATCAGCGCCACTGTGCCCTCGCCGCCCGCCACGTCCATATCGGCCACCACGACCTTCAGGCCCTCGGCGGCAAATGCCTGGGCGGTCGCGCGGCCAATACCGGCCGCCCCGCCTGTCACCACGACCACCTGACCGGAAAACGTCATGCTCATTGTTATGTCCTCGAAAAGAAGAATGCGGGGAATCGCGTAGGACCAGTCTAGCCATGGAGGTCTTGAACACGGCAGCACTATCAAGGCTCCGGTTGGGCGCCCATGAGTTGCAGTGATGGGACTGCTGTACCAACTATCACTGCACTGGATCAACCTGCATTCGCCGCATCAGCCGAACTTGCGGCATCGGCGCTGACGGGCTATCAACAAAGCTTCATTCATCTTGAGTGCCTGCCATGACCTCCCAGACCAATCGCCAATTCCTGCTCGCCAAACGTCCGGTTGGCGCGGCGACCCGTGAGACATTCACCTACCAGGAAGTACCGGTCGGCGAGCCGGCGGCGGGTCAGATCCTGGTTCAAAACCAATACCTGTCCCTGGACCCGGCCATGCGCGGCTGGATGAACGAGGGCAAGTCCTACATCCCGCCGGTCGGGCTCGGCGAAGTCATGCGCGCCTTGGGTGTGGGCAAAGTCATTGCCTCGAACAACCCGGGGTTCGCGGTCGGGGATTACGTCAACGGCGCCCTGGGCGTGCAGGATTTCTTCCTCGGCGAGCCGCGAGGCTTCTACAAGGTCGATCCGAAACTGGCACCGCTGCCACGTTACTTGTCCGCGCTGGGCATGACCGGGATGACGGCGTACTTCGCCCTGCTCGACGTCGGTGCTCCGAAGGCCGGTGACACCGTGGTGTTGTCGGGCGCAGCCGGCGCCGTGGGCAGCATCGCCGGGCAGATCGCCAAGATCAAAGGCTGCCGGGTGGTTGGCATCGCCGGCGGCGCCGACAAGTGCAAGTTCCTGATCGATGAACTGGGTTTCGATGGCGCTATCGACTACAAGAGCGAAGACGTCCTCGCCGGTCTCAAGCGCGAGTGCCCGAAAGGCGTCGACGTTTATTTCGATAACGTGGGTGGCGACATTCTCGACGCGGTGTTGAGCCGCCTGAACATGAAGGCGCGGGTGGTGATTTGCGGTGCCATCAGCCAGTACAACAACAAGGAAGCGGTCAAGGGCCCGGCCAACTACCTGTCACTGCTGGTGAACCGCGCGCGCATGGAAGGTTTTGTGGTGATGGACTACGCCGCCCAGTACGCCAGCGCCGCCCAGGAAATGGCCGGCTGGATGGCCAAGGGGCAACTCAAGAGCAAGGAAGACATCGTCGAAGGACTGGAGACCTTCCCGGAGACGCTGATGAAATTGTTCAGCGGCGAGAATTTCGGGAAGTTGGTGTTGAAGGTTTGACTCAACAGTTGAAGTGACCACAAAACCACTGTGGGAGCGGGCTTGCTCGCGAAAGCGGTGGATCAGTCGATACTGATGTCGACTGACACGCCCTCTTCGCGAGCAAGCCCGCTCCCACATTTGGTTCTGCGGTGTCTGATCAGGCCAGTTCGGCCACGACCGAGGCCAATGCCTTGGCTGGATCCGCCGCCTGGCTGATCGGACGGCCGATCACCAGATAGTCGGAACCGGCATCCAGCGCCTGACGTGGCGTCAGAATGCGGCGCTGATCGTCCTGGGCGCTGCCCGCCGGACGAATCCCCGGGGTCACCAGTTGCAGCGACGGGTGCGCCGCTTTCAGCGCCTGGGCTTCCAGGGCCGAGCACACCAGGCCGTCCATCCCGGCTTTTTCCGCCAGGGCGGCCAGGCGCAGCACCTGCTCTTGCGGCTCGATGTCCAGGCCGATGCCCGCCAGATCTTCACGCTCCATGCTGGTCAACACGGTCACGCCGATCAGCAGTGGTTTAGGACCGGTGCGCTGATCCAGCACTTCACGGCACGCAGCCATCATGCGCAGGCCGCCGGAGCAATGCACGTTGACCATCCACACGCCCATTTCCGCAGCCGCCTTGACGGCCATCGCGGTGGTGTTCGGGATGTCGTGGAACTTGAGGTCCAGGAACACTTCGAAACCCTTGTCGCGCAGGGTACCGACGATTTCCGAAGCGCAACTGGTGAACAGTTCCTTACCGACTTTGACCCGGCACAGCTTCGGGTCCAACTGATCGGCCAGCTTCAGTGCGGCGTCACGGGTAGGGAAATCCAGGGCGACGATGATGGGAGTCTGGCAGGCGGACATGAGTGGGCTCTCAGGCAAGTCGAAATCGGCGCGCATTGTAGCGGAACCAGCGCCGCTGCGGGACCCGATGATCGGTAAATCGTCGCGACGGCTCAGGCAAGACTAGCCCTTGAGGCCATTGTGTCGAGTTCGATACACACACGACACGCCGGCAACACCCTGGCCCGCTACCCTCGGCAACCGCAACAGGTCCTTGCAACAGCACTTCCCGCCTCTGGGCCGGACGCCTATGCTGGAACCACAACCTCGCAGCCTATCTTTGTGGTTGGCAGCCTACCTGGCAGATGAACGCACGCATGCACAACACCCAAGCACCCGTGAACGACGACCAAAAGACGCCCGGTGATGACAAACGCTGGAGCATTCGCGCCCTGATCGTCGACGATGACGTCCCGATCCGCGAATTGATGATCGACTACCTGGCCCGGTTCAACATCCACGCCAGCGGCGTCACCGATGGTGCCGCAATGCGCCTGGCGATGCAGGCGGAGCATTTCGACGTGGTGGTGCTCGACCTGATGCTGCCCGGTGAAGACGGTCTGTCGCTGTGCCGCTGGCTGCGCGCCGAGTCGGACATCCCGATCCTGATGCTCACCGCCCGTTGCGAACCCACCGACCGGATCATCGGCCTCGAACTCGGTGCCGACGACTACATGGCCAAGCCGTTCGAGCCCCGCGAGCTGGTGGCGCGAATCCAGACCATCCTGCGTCGGGTGCGCGATGACCGCAGCGAACAGCGGGCGAACATTCGTTTCGACAATTGGCGCCTGAACAGCGTGCTGCGGCAACTGATTGCCGTCGATGGCCTGGTGGTGCCGCTGTCCAACGCCGAATTCCGCCTGCTCTGGGTGTTTATCGAACGTCCGCGCCGCGTGCTCAGCCGGGAACAACTGCTGGACGCCGCTCGCGGTCGTTCGATTGAAGCCTTTGATCGCAGCATCGACCTGCTGGTGTCGCGCCTGCGCCAGAAACTCGGCGACGATCCCAAGGCTCCGCAGTTGATCAAGACCGTTCGCGGCGAGGGTTACCTGTTCGATGCCCGAGACATCGGCTGATGCGCGGGCGCTTCGATACGCTGTTCGGCCGCCTGTTTGGCGTGCTGTTGCTGGCGATTATCCTCGCGCATCTGCTGGCCTTTGCCTGGTTCCACCATTACGGCCCGCCGCCACCGCCGCCTCCACCGGAGTTTTCCGAGGGCCGGGACGGGCCACGCCCGCCACAGAACCCAAACTTCGAGAAACGGCCACCACGGCCGTGGTTCGGCGGCCCCCTGGTGCCCCTGACATTTCAGTTCGTCTCACTGATCATTGCCGCCTGGTACGGCGCCAAACTGCTGAGCCGGCCGATCCAGCGCCTGAGCGACGCGGCCGAGCGCTTGAGCGAAGACCTCGACAGCCCGCCACTGGATGAATCGGGACCACGGGAAGCGCGGCAAGCGGCGCACACGTTCAACAAAATGCAGCGCCGCATCCTGGAACAGGTCAAGCAGCGCTCGCGCATGCTCGGCGCCGTGTCCCACGACCTGCGTACGCCGCTGTCGCGGCTCAAGCTGCGGCTGGAGAAAATCGACGACGACAAGCTGCAAGGCCAGATGCGCCAGGACCTCGACGACATGATCAGCATGCTCGACGCCACCCTCACCTATCTGCATGAACAACGCACCAGCGAAGCTCCGCAGTGGATGGACGTGCAGGCGTTGGTGGAATCCCTGAGCGAAAATGCCCAGGACCAGGGTGCGAACGTCCAGACCAGTGGCCACTGCGCCCCCCTGCAAGTGCAGCCAATGGCCTTGCGCTCTTGCATCAACAACCTGATGGACAACGCCCTGCGCTATGCCGGACAGGCGCTGATTACCCTGCAAGACCATCGTGAACAGCTGGTGATTCGGGTCATCGACCATGGCCCGGGCATCGCCCCGGAACAACGTGAAGCGGTGTTCGAACCCTTCTTTCGCCTTGAAGGCTCGCGCAATCGCAATTCCGGTGGGGTTGGCCTGGGCATGACCATTGCCCGGGAGGCCGCGCAACGAATGGGCGGGCAGCTGACACTGGAAGAAACCCCGGGCGGTGGCCTGACGGCTGTGATTCGCCTGCCGCGTATCTGACCCCCATCCGCTCCCACAGGGTTTTCGGTGGGGCTGACAGCCATGTGTAGCTCTCGATACAAACCCCACATACCCACGACAACTCGCCCCTCGAGTCTGCATAAGCCGGTACACCACCGGTTTATCTTTCCAGGGAGTGAGCCCGATGATCGGTAGCATCAGCAGCAATTACTCGAATTTCACCAGTACCAGCATCAGCAGCACCACAACCAACAGCGCCCGCAGCCAGCAATTCCAGAAGGACTTGCTGGCCAAACTCGACAGCAACAGTGACGGCACGGTCGATCAGGATGAGCTCAAGAGTGCCTTGTCGCAGAAATCCGACGACGGTTTGCTGGTCAACCTGAGCAAAAATTTCGCCGACCTCGACAGCGATGGCAGTGGCAGCCTGAGCGGCGAAGAAATGGCCGCGATGGCTCCTCCGCCACCACCGCCACAACAAGCCACCAGCGACGAACTGTTCAGCCAGCTCGATGCCGACAGTGATGCCAGCGTCAGCGCGACCGAACTGAGCAGCGCGTTGCAGGCCAGCAACAGCAACTCGCCGACCAGCACCGACACCAGTGCCGCGCTGCTCAAGGCGCTGGACAGCGACAGCAGCGGTGGCGTCAGCAGTGATGAACTCAAGGCAGCCCTGCAGGCCGGTCGCGAGCAGAACACCGGCAGCACTTCCGATCAGGCGAGCGTCAACGACGCATTGCAGAAAATGATCGCCAACCTGAGCAAGCAGTATTCGCTCGATAATGTGGCGAGCGTGGGCAAGCACCTGAACGTGGCGACCTGATTTAAGTATCCAGTCGGATAAACCGAGTCGCTTGCTTCGCGAGCAGGCTCGCTCCCACACGGGTCTTGTGATCAACCCAGATCAATGTGGGAGCGAGCCTGCTCGCGAAGAGGCCCTTTAACCCAATGCAAATCTCAGGGCCGGCGATCGTCAGCCCGCGCCTGAGTGGTGCTCCAGTCGATCAACAGGCTGTAGGCCACCGCCAGCAATGTCGGGCCAATGAACAGGCCGATGAAACCAAAGGCAATCAACCCGCCAAACACCCCAAGTAGCACGATGACCAACGGCAGATTACCGCCACGACTGATCAGGTACGGCTTGAGCACGTTGTCGACACCGCTGATGACGAATGTGCCCCAGATCCCGAGGAATATGGCCATCCCGTACTCGCCTTTCCAGGCCAGCCACGCGGTCGCCGGAATCCACACCAGCGGCGGACCCATCGGGATCAGGCTGAGCATGAACGTCACAATGCCAAGCACCAGCGCACCCGGTACGCCGGCAATCAGGAACCCGATCAGCGCCAGGATCGCCTGGGCCGCCGCGGTGCCGATCACGCCGTTCACCACGCGCTGAACCGTGCCCGCCACCAGTTCGATGTAATAGCCGGCCCGCTGACCGATCAGTCGCTCCAGCAACGTGTGTACAAACGCCGCCAGGCGCGGCCCGTCACGATAGAAAAAGAACACGAAGACGACGCTCAGGGTCAGCTCGAGAATACCGCCGCCGATCTGCGCGCTGCGCGCCAGCAACCAATTACCCACCTGCCCCAGATAAGGCTTGAGCGACACCATCATCGCCGCGCCCTGCTCATCGATGCTGTTCCAGATCCCCACCAGCCGCCCGCCCACCAGGGGAATCGAACCCAGCCACAGCGGCGCTTCGGGCAGGCCCTCAACCTGGGCATCCTTGATGAATGCCGTGGCATCGCGCACATGATCGGCAAGGTTGAAACCCAGCCACACCAAGGGTGCCGCTACCAGCACCATCCAGCCCAGCGTCAGCAATGCCGCCGCCAGCGACTCGCGGCCATTGAGCCAGCGGGTCAGCAAGCGCATCAGCGGCCAACTGGCAAACGCCAGGACTGCGCCCCAGAACATCGCCGACCAGAACGGCGCCATCACCCAGAAGCTCGCGCCGAACAACACCACGAGCAGGATCTGCACCAACAGGCGATCGTTATTGATCATCAAAAGTCTCGAAAAAAGTCAGTCAGCAAAAGAGTAGGCGAACGCAGCTTGCACGTTCGCCCGGTACAGCCTAGCGCAATAGCTCGATGTGCAGGCCAGAGCCTTCGGCACTGCCGGTTTCCATCCGCGCGGCACGCACGCCCTGGCCAATCAGTGCCTGACGCCAGGCTTCGGCGTTAGCTCCGGAAATGCTGACCCGCAAGGTGGCGTCCAGATTCAGTCCGCGAGAAATCAGGCGTAGCCAGGTCTCGTCAGGAGCGCTGTTCAACGTGGAAAAATCGAGCTCGCCGGTGCTCTTGAGTTCACGCAGCAAGGTCGCTGAGGTCGGCAACAACTCGCCCAGCGGTGTCGAAGCTTCGAACTGCTCGACATGCAGGTAGGCTTTGCGATTACCCCGGGTGATGCTGTACAGCGCGATGAGCGTGTTGTCCCTTGGAGCGGCAAGTCGCAGCAGCAGATAGGCTTGTTGATCGTCGGCGCCGTACAGCTTGGCGTTGCCGAAGACTTCATTGGCCCAGAGGCTGCTTTCGCCGCAATCGCGCGCCTGGCACCAAAAGAGCAACCCGGCGTCCTGCTGTTGCAAGGCCTCGCGGGCAGCGGTGAACGCCTCGATGGATGAATGCTCCGGTGGCAACTCGTAGGTCACCGAAGTGACGTTGCCGCGGGCGCTGACCTGACCGTCGAAACGTAACTGGCCACTGATTTTACGGATCGAGCCCAACGGGTAGATCCGCTCCAGTTCGGCGGCGGGGCGATAGTCGACAATCTGGGCGTCGACCATGCGCGGCACTATCGGCAGGTCCTGACTGCCCGGAACATCGGCGGCGAACAACAAGGGACTGAAACCGCACAGCACCAGCAAACTGAATGAACGCATGGATAGACTCATCGGATCAGCATGGCCTGGGCGCCCTTGATAATACTGGCTTCATCGGCGCGTTTGGGTACCTGCAGACCACGCTGCACCGCGGGCCGGGCCTCCATGGTTGCCATCCAGCGTTGCAACGCTGTCAAGCCCTCCACCGAGACGCCCGACCACTCGTAACCGCGCACCCAGGGAAAGGTGGCGATGTCGGCAATGCTGTACTGATCGGCGAGGAATTCCACGCTTTGCAACTGCGTGTCGAGCACTTCGTAGAGGCGACGGGTTTCATGCTGATAGCGGTCGATGGCGCCCTGGAGTTTTTCCGGAAAGTAGCGGAAGAACACATTGGCCTGGCCCTGCATCGGGCCGATCCCGCCCATCTGGAACATCAGCCACTGCAATACCAGCGAACGTCCCTTCGGGTCCGATGGCATCAGTTTTCCGGTCTGTTCAGCGAGGTAAATCAGGATGGCGCCGGATTCGAACACGGCGAAGTCGCCGTTGGCGCGATCGACAATCGCCGGAATCCGGCCATTGGGGTTGATCTTGAGGAAGTCCGCGGACTTCTGCTCCTTTTTGTCGAAACTCAAGGCATGCACCGTGTAGGGCAGGCCGAGTTCCTCGAGCACGATAGAGACCTTGTGGCCATTCGGGGTCGCAGCGGTGTAGAGGTCTATCATGGTTGTCTCCCTTTTCAACCCGCCCAGCCTCGACAGTTGCCCGGCGCAAGTCAAGGAATGGCGAAAAACCGATTGAAACAGTCTGCGACAAGATCGGCACCGGACTCGTCATTGAGGTGCAAATGGTGGCCGCCTGGCAGCTGTTCCCGGCTAAAGGGTAGACGCTCCAGCAATTCAGGGTGTTTGGCGAGCATGCCGTCGGCGGCGACCACCAGTGTTGCAGGACACTTGATCCGCTGGACGAAGGCCATGGCCTGTTCGGTGGTAAGACGCAGCGGCGATGGCAGCGTGAGGCGATTGTCGGTGCGCCAGGTGTAACCGCCCGGCACCGGCATCAGGCCACGCTGAGCCAGCAGTTCAGCGGCCTCGCGGCTGACCGCCACCAGGCCCTTCATGCGCGCTTCGATGGCTCGGTCGAGGGTGTCGTAGACCGGTTTGCGCTTTTCCCGCAGGTCCAGTTGCGCCTGCAGGGCCATGCCCATGCGCTCGGCAGCGTTTTCACCTTTGTCTGTAGGAGGAATGATGCCGTCGATCAACGCCAGGTGGGTGACCCGCTCGGGCATCGACCCGGCGATGATCAACGAAGCAATGGCGCCCATCGAATGCCCCATCAGCGCAAATTTGCGCAGGCCAAGCTGTTCGGCGACTTGCAGCACATCGTGGGCATAGTCCCACATGGCGTAACCAGCGCCCGGCGGGCGATGCCCGGAATGGCCGTGACCGGCCATGTCCAGCGCGATGATGCGCAGGCCTTTGAGTTTCGGTGCCAGGCGGGCAAAGCTGTTGGCGTTGTCCAGCCAGCCATGCAGGGCAATCACCGGCAAACCGTCTTCGGGACCGAACAGGTGTGCCGCCAGTTCGATGTGCGGCAGGCTCAGGCGGACTTCTTCGACGGCGTGGCTCATGCGCAATCCTGTTGTCGACGGCCGCCCCAGCGGTAGAACAGGCCTTTGAGCATGTCAGCGGTATCAAGGGGACGTTCGAGCGGAAACATGTGGCCGCCGGGCATGGTCAACGACTCGCCCAGCGGCAGGCGGTCCACCGAACTGGCGTGATGGCGCATCACCACGCGGCTGTTGTGCCCGCGCACCACCGCCAGCGGCACTTGCAACTGCCGGGTGCTGCCTGGGCTTGTGTGCGGCACGCCGCGATAGATGCTGATTTCCGTGGCCGGGTCGAAGCGCAGGCGCAGCTTGTCGCCGACCTGGTGCAAGCCGTGTTGCAGGTAGGCATCGAAGCATTCCGGGTCGAAGCCGCGAAACAGGGTTTTACCGGCGAAATACTTCCGGGCGCTTTCCAGGTCGGCGAATTCTTCACGGCGGCCCAGGGTACGCCCGGCCGGGGTCAAGCGGTCGATGAAACCGAAGCGTTTGGCCGCCCGTATGACCCATTGGTCGGTTCGGGTCAGCACTGGCGAATCGAGCATCACCACCCCGCGATACAACTCAGGGCAGCGCAAAGCCGCATGCAGGTGCAACACGCCACCGAACGAGTGACCGACACCCCACACAGGCTCGGCCTGTTGTTGCAGGTGATGGATCAGCTCATCCACCAGGTTGTACCAGTTGTCGTCCGCCGGGAAACGCGGGTCGTGGGCGTGCTGCTCCAGATGCGTCACCTGAAACTCGGGTGCCAGCGCCGCAAACAACTTGCCGTAGGTCCCCGAAGGAAAACCATTGGCGTGGGCGAAAAAGATCTGTTGCGACATACCTGCAAATCCATGAGCGAGAACAGGCGTTGATTGTCCGCAAGACCGCGTCCTACAGCAATGACCATAACTACCAGGAATGGTGGTAGGAGCTGCCGCAGGCTGCGATCTTTTGATTTCAAATCCTCAACGCGCCGGCGGGTTCTCCCCCAACGGCACCACGGCCATGGTCAGTCGCGACACACAACTGGCCTTGCCCTCATCGCTGGTCAGGCGAATATCCCAGACATGGGTCGTGCGGCCGATGTGGATCGGCTTGGCCACCGCCGTCACCCGTCCGCTGCGCAGGCCGCGCAAATGGTTGGCGTTGATTTCCAGGCCCACGCAATAGAATTTGCTGGCATCGATGCACAGGTAGCTGGCCATCGAGCCGACCGATTCGGCCAGCACCACCGAGGCACCGCCATGCAGCAAGCCGTAAGGCTGATGGGTGCGGTGATCGACGACCATGCTGGCGGTCAGGGACTCTTCGTCGAAGGCTTCGAAACGGATGTCCAGCACTTCGCCAATGGTGTTTTTCTGGATTGCGTTCAACTGCTCGATGTTCGGGGTGGTGCGCCACAGGCTCATCGCAGAGGTTCCTCGTTGGTTTTGTTCGTGGATCAATCCTGCCACAGCACCGCTTCGCTGCGCTCGCTCCATTCCTCAAAGCGCTCACCGTAAGCCGCTTCGATCACGTTGCGCTTGATCTTCAGGGTCGGGGTGAGAAAGCCGTTTTCCACGGCCCAACTGTCCTTGACCACCACCAGGCGCCGCAGTTGTTCATGCTTGTCGAGGGCGCCGTTGACCTCTTCCAGCAGTTTTTCCAGGCTCGAATGCAGGCCGGCGCGCGCAGCCCCGCCGGCATCCTGCTGGCCGACCGCCGACAACACGCACAAACCCAGCGGCGCACTCAAGCCATCGCCCACCACGCAAACCTGTTCGATGCGCGAATGCACGGCCAGGCGATTTTCAATCGGTGCCGGAGCCACGTACTTGCCTTTGCTGGTCTTGAAAATTTCCTTCAGGCGCCCGGTCAAGCGCAAATTGCCTTCGGCATCCTCCTCGCCCTTGTCGCCGGTGCGCAGGAAGCCGTCCTCGGTAATGGTGTCGGCGGTTTTTTCCGGCTCCTTGTAATACCCGAGCATGGTCGCACCACTGCGCACCATGACCTCCCCCGTCTCGGCGATCCGCACTTCGACTTCCGGACACGGCTTGCCGATCCAGCCCGGTTTGTTCTGGCCCGGCATGCCGATGTGGGAATAGCCGCAACTCTCGGTCATGCCGTAGACCTCCAGCACGTCCAGTCCCAGTTTGCGGTACCACTGCAACAAGGTCTGCGGCACCGGAGCTGCGCCGGACAACGCGATGCGCAACGCATCCAGCCCCAACCCGGCGAGGACTTTATGCCCGACCCGTTTGCCGATGATCGGCAGGCCGAGCAGGAAGTCGAGACGTTTTGCCGGGATCTTGCTGTACACGCCCATCTGGAATTTGGTCCAGATGCGCGGCACGCCAAACAGTGCGGTCGGGCGCGCACGCTGCAGGTCGGTGAGGAAGGTATCGAGGCTCTCGGCGAAAAACACCGTTTGGCCGGTATAGATCGACGCCAGTTCGACGAACATCCGCTCGGCAACGTGACACAGCGGCAGGTAGGACAATAGCCGGTCAGACTCGTTGAGGCCGAACAACGCAGTGCCGCGTGTGGTGGCGAACCCCAGATTGCCGAAGCTGTGCATCACGCCCTTGGGCATGCCCGTGGTGCCGGAAGTGTAGATGATGGTCGCCAGTTGATCGGCGGCAGGCTTGGGATTGTCCTGGATCGGCGAGTTGCGTTGCAGGTCGTCCCAACTGAAATCAAAGTCGCCGGGAGGATGCAGGGGCAGGCTGATGGTCGGCAGGTCGGGGCTGACGCCACGGGACATGCCCGGCCAGTCGTCGAGCTTGCCGATGAATGCCAGCGCCGCCTCCGAATGTTCGAGTACCTGGGCAACGGTCTCGGCGGTGAGATTGGGGTACAACGGCACCGAGACATGCCCGGCCATCCAGATCGCCAGGTCGGCAATGATCCAGTGCGCACAGTTCTTCGAGATCAGGGCGATATGGCTGCCCTGCGGCAGTTCCCGCGCTCGCAGCCAGTGGGCTGCACAGCGTGCCTGATGACCGACGTCGGCCCAGGTCAAGGTCTCGACCTGGCCGCCTCCGACAGGCTGGACCAGAAAGCGCTGGCGGGGATGACGGGCCTCACGCTCGTAGAAAACATCCAGCGGCAAACGAAAAGCAGCAGACATGCGACTCGCTCCTGTGATTTTGGTCTGGAGCAAGCGTAGCCAACCAAGCAAGTGCTTGGTTGATTTTTTAACAGAAAACCAAAATCAAAAGATCGCAGCCTGCGGCAGCTCCTACATGGAAATGGCGTGCATCTTGTAGGAGCTGCCGCAGGCTGCGATCTTTGCTTTTATGGGTGCTTGATGCTGTTCAGCCTCATCGACCCGACCAACAACTCATTGCTCTCGAGTTCGGCCAGGCCGGCGGTGCTGACCCGCTCCGGTGGATGTCCCGCGCCATGTTGCAAGTAACTCAACAAATTCCCCACCAGCGGATTGTGGCTGACCAGCAGGACATCGCTCACCGCCACCATTTGCTCGGCGACCTTGTCCGGCTCGGTGTCCGGCGTCAGCCACTCGACGGTGCGGATCTCCGGCTCGAACCCCAAAACCTCGCGCACCAGATGCGCGGTCTCCTGCGCTCGCAGGTACGGGCTGGCATAGATCGCCGTCAGCGGCTTCCCCATCAACTGCTCGGCGCTGCGCAGCACTTCCTTACGACCGTGGTCCGTCAGCTCCCGCTCCGAATCGTGGGGGCGGGAGCCGTGCGGTACAGCTTCACCATGACGCAATACCCAGAGTTTCATAGCTTGGGTTCCTCATCTCGGGCCGGATGGGGTGCCGGTGCCACGACATGCGGCGCCTCACCTTCCGGTGTACGCGGCGTCGGCCAGTCGGCGAACGGCCAGGGCTTCTGGTCGCTGTGAAAGCTGCCGAAACGACCGATCTGCGCCAGAAACTGGCTCAGGCTGTCGCCGAAATTCATCAAGCTGGCGCTTGGGGCGCCATAGAACAAACGATAGATCAACTGCACCAGCACGACGGCGCCGAGGATGAACTGCGCCACTTGCCACACCAGCACGAAGAGGATCATCCACAGCACCCGCAGCAGGATCGACTCGTACCTGGCTTCTACTTTTGGATCGTTCATGCGCAACTCCCTGCTTTTCTGGCAAGCGTGATTAGTTGAAACCACTGGTGGAAATAAAGTCGACGTCGGTTTTCGGCTCGCCACGCATTAACAGACCGATGACCTGCTCCAGCGTGCGGCCCTCGAACAGGATCGCGTGCAGCCCGGCGACCAGCGGCATGTACACGCCAACCTCCTGGGCCTTGGCCTTGAGCACTTTAAGGGTGTTGACCCCTTCGGCGACTTCACCCAGGCGCGTGACCGCCTCGTCCAGGCTCAGGCCCTGGCCGAGGGCGAAACCAACCTGATAGTTGCGGCTCTTGGGCGACGAACAGGTCACGATCAGATCGCCCACGCCCGCCAGGCCCAGGAAGGTCATCGGGTTGGCGCCCTGATTCACCGCAAAGCGGGTCATTTCCGCCAATGCCCGGGTAATCAGCATGCTCTTGGTATTTTCCCCCATGCCCAGCGCCACCGCCATGCCCGCGATGATCGCGTAGACGTTTTTCAACGCACCGCCCAACTCCACGCCGAAACGGTCGGCGCTGGCATACACACGAAAGGTGCGCCCGTGCAGCGCGGCCTGAACCTGCTGGCAGAGTTCTTCGTCTTCACTGGCGACCACCGTGGCGGTCAGTGCATGTTCGGCGATTTCACGGGCCAGGTTGGGTCCGGACAGGACGCCGATGCGCGCCTGCGGGGCGATCTCTTCGAGGATCTCGCTCATCAACTTGAACGTGTGGGCTTCGATGCCTTTGGTCAGGCTCACCAGCAATTTGCCGGTCAAGCGTTCGGCGTGCGGCACCAGCACCGAGCGCAGCGCACTGGAGGGCAATGCGACAAAACACAGGTCACAGGCGTCCAGGGTGGCTTGCAGGTCGGTGACCGGCGTGACGCCGGGCAGAATCTTGATGCCTTTGAGGTAACGCGGGTTCTCGCGATTGACCCGAATGGCCTCGGCCTGTTCGGGGTCACGCATCCACTGAAGGACCTGATGCCCGTTCTCGGCCAGCAGATTAGCCACGGCGGTTCCAAAACTTCCGCCTCCCAGGACCGCAATCGGGCGCTGTTCAGTCATATGCAATCCGTTAATCCATACCAGTGGCGATGTCGGCATTATACGGGGCAGCCCATCGGCGGCCAGCCCCGACATCAAATACCTGCACCTGTAGGAAGAAGACCAATAAAACCGAGGAAAATGCAGACATCGTGAATGGAAAAGTCATTCGGCTCGGTTAACATGCGCGCCATCAATCACTGACAGGGATCAGTTGTGTCTCCGGGCTCTCCTTCACCGCATTCGCCTCTGGTACTGGCGCTGATTTTCAGCTCGCCGGTGCTGGCCGACGACTTGTTCCTGGACAGCGAACCGCTGCCGCAAGTGCTCACCGCCACGCGCCTGAAGCAGTCGCCGGCGGCCGTGCCGGGAAGCATGACGGTAATCGACAGCGCCCTGATCCACGCCAGCGGTGCCCGCGACATCAGCGAACTGCTGCGCCTGGTGCCGGGGATGATGGTCGGCAACATCAACGGCAACCAGGCCGCGGTGAATTACCACGGCACCAACGCGACTGAAGCGCGACGCATGCAAGTACTGATCGACGGACGCTCGGTATATCGCGCCGGCCTGGCCACCGTGGACTGGAGCGACATTCCGGTGGCCATGGAGGACATCGAGCGCATCGAAGTCTTTCGCGGACCGAATACCGTCAGTTACGGCGCCAATGCCCTGATGGCAGTGGTCAACATCATTACCCGGCGGCCGGCCGACAGTCACGGTACGCGCATGAAGGTCACCCGGGGCCAGCGCGGCATCAACGACTTTTACGCCAGCCAGGGCATGGGCTGGGAGGATGGTGACATGCGCCTGTCCCTGTCCGGCCAGCAAGACGACGGCTTCGACACCGATCGAACCGGCGTGGACTACCATGACAGCCGTCGCCTCGATCGCTTCAATCTCGCCGTCAGCCAGAGCCTCGACGAACGGCAAAGCCTCGATTGGCAATTGAATGCCAAGGACGGCACCAACCAGCGGCCTTATACCTACCGCCCGGTGTTCCCGGGGATTACCCGCGCGGGCAACGACTCCGACGTCACCGCCAAGGACTACGCCGGTTCATTGCGCTGGAACCTGGACATCAATCCCGACCACAGCCTTTATATCCAGGGTTCGGCGCAACACTGGGATCGCCAGCAAACCTGGCGCGCCTGCGACGCGGAAATTTCGTTCAGCCCGCAACTGACCGAACTCTGGCAATTGAACCCGAACTACACCGAACGCCTGGCCCGCAATATCACGCGTTTCATCGGTCCTGGTGCGCCGGCCGGCACGCCCGCCGAGCAGGCACTGGCCAACCAGGTACTCAATCAATGGCGCAACGGCGCGAGCCAGACCGTTTGCGGCGACATCGACCAGAGTACCCGGGAATCGCGCTACGACCTCGAACTGCAGGACACCCTGAGCCTTGCCGATAACCTGCGGCTGGTCAGCGGTTTGAACTATCGTTACGACCGGGCGGATTCCGAGACCTACTTCAATGGCACTCTCGATGACTCGACTTGGCGGGCATTCGGCCAGTTCGAGTGGCGTGCCACCGAACACTGGCTGCTGCAAGGCGGTGCCATGTTCGAGGACACCCGGTTGATCGGCAGCTCGCTGACACCTCGCATGGCGGTCAACTACCTGATCAACCCGCGCCACGGCTTGCGTGCGGTGTACTCCGAGGCCGTCCGCTCACCGGACATGTTCGAGAACAACGTCAACTGGAGTTATCAGGTCACCAACCTCAAGCCCGGCGCCTTTGGCCAGTCCAGCGCCCGCTATTTCGTCAAGACCCGCGGCCCCGGCGACCTCGATCAAGAGCACATGCGCTCCCGGGAGCTGGGTTACAACGGCTACTTTCCCGAACAGGGGCTGGCGCTCGACGTGAAGCTGTTCCACGACGAAATCACCGGCATGATCAGTGAACCGCTGCGCAACAATCAGTACATCGCCAGCAACGCCAACAAGGCGCGCTTTTCGGGGATCGAAACCCAACTCGACTGGCGTGTCGGCAGCCGCGATCGCCTGCGACTGACCTATGCCTACGTCGATGCCGACGCCAGCAATCCGCTGGATGCCAGGCAGACTGCAAGCAACAGTGGCTCGGCCGGATGGCTGCGGGATTGGGGCCAGGGCTGGAACAGTGCGCTTTTCTATTATGGCGATGACGCCCTCAACGGCTACCGCTTCGAACGGGTCGATGCGCGCATCGCCAAACGTATCGCCTTGGGCAAGGCCAGCCTGGAACTGGCCGGCGTGCTCCAGCAACGGCTGGACAATCAGCCGACCACCTTCATCGACAACAATTATGACCAGCGCCACGTGATGTATTTCAGCGCGGAGCTCGAGCTTTAGATGCCGAATCGTCCGGCCTGCAGAATGCCGACCCTGGGTCGGCTGCTGGCCATACTTTGCCTGCTGACAAGCGGCCTGCTGGGCAGTCTGGCGAGTAATGCAGCCGACATTTTGCTCACGGGGGCCGAAGACAGCCCCGCTGTGCGGGCGTTTACCCAGGCCCTGAGCGAGTTGCGACCACGCGATAACGTACGCTTCCAGACACTGGCCAAAATGCCGATACCGGACAAGCTGCCGGAAAACATCCGCTTGATACTGCTCGACCTGCCCAGCCTCGACTGGCGCCTGCAGAACACCCAGGGCCCGGCGACACTCGTCTTGCGCATCAGCCGCCTGCAAGCCCGGCAACGCTTGAACAACACGTTGCCGGCGCGCCTTTGTCTGCTATGGAGCGATCCACCAGTGGACCGCCAGTTGCGCTTGACCCGCACCCTGTTGCCTCAAGCCAGACGCATCGGCGTGCTCTACGACACCCACAGTGAATTCCTCTTGAATGAGCTGCGACAGGCCGCCCTCCCCCTGGGTCTTGAGGTGGTCACCCAGCGCTGGGACAACATTCACGACAGTCGTCCATTACAGGCCCTGCTAAATAACAGCGACGTGTTGCTGGGCCTGGACGATGCCGACCTGTACAACCCGCAAACCGCAAAGAACCTGCTGCTGAGCAGCTACTCGCGGCAAGTGGCGCTGATCGGACCCAACGCAGGGTTCGTCAAGGCCGGGAGCCTGGCCAGCACCTATAGCGATCAGAGCGACTGGCTGGCGGTCCTCGACGAATTGCTCGACCGGCCACCGGCCACCTGGCCGCGCACGTACTACCCCCATCGATTCAAGGTCGCGAGCAATCCGCAGGTGGCGCGTTCATTGGGTATCGAACAGATAAACGAAGCGTCTGTCGCCACACTGCTGGCTGAAGGAGAACGCCGCCCATGAACCTGCGCCGTCGCTGGGACATCAACACCCGTACCCAACTCATCAGCCTCGGCCCTGCGCTGCTGCTGACCTTGTTGCTGATCAGCTTCTTCACGTTCGTGCGCATCCAGGATCTTCGTCAGGAAATCACTCACACTGGCCAGTTGATCGCCAATCAACTGGCCCCGGCCACCGAATACGGAGTGATTTCGGGCAACATCGAAGTGCTCGAAACCTTGCTCAAAGCGACGCTGGCCACACCCAACGTGAGCTTTCTGGAAATCCAGGACAGCGCCAACCGGGTTCTGGTGTACATCGAACAACCGAACGAACACCACAATCGCGCGCAACAACTCGAAGTGTTCCAGGCACCGATACGGCTCCAGCGCATCGCGTTGCACAATGATTTTTTCCAGAGCAGCAAAACCGCCACCGTGGCCCCTGTCGAAGACTATCTGGGCCGGGTGATCGTCGGGCTGTCCAACGATGCCTTCAGCCGGCGCCAGCAGGAAATCGTGCTCAAGGCCGCCATCCTGGCGCTGTTTGCCCTGCTGTTTACCTTCCTCGTGGCCCGGCGTCTGGCGGGCAGCCTGTCGCAACCGATCCGTGATATCGGTAATGCGGTCAAGGCGATCCAGGACGGCGACTACAAGACACCACTGCCCATTGTCGACGACACCGAGCTGGGGGCGCTGTCGCAACACATCAACAACCTCGCCAGCGGTCTCGAGCAGGCCAGCCGCGAACAGCATCAAGCCATGGCGCAGCTGATCCAGACCCGCGAAGAAGCGGAAAAGGCCAACAACGCCAAATCCGATTTCCTCGCCATGATGAGCCATGAACTGCGCACGCCAATGAATGGCGTACTGGGCATGCTGCAGTTGCTGGAAACCACCGACATGACCGAGGAACAGGTGGAGTACGCGGCGCTGGCCTCGGAATCCACCGAGCACTTGCTCAAGGTCATCAACGACATTCTGGATTTCTCGCGGATCGAACGTTCGGAGCTGGAACTGGAGCACATTGCGTTCAACCTCGCCGACCTGATCGGCAGTTGCGCCCAGTCGTTCCAGCACAGCGCCGCGCAACGCGGTCTGGACCTGCAACTGATGATCCCCGACGACATGCGCGGCTTGCAGGTCAAGGGCGACCCGACGCGTATCCGACAGATACTGGTCAACCTGGTTGGCAATGCGCTGAAGTTCACGGAGCAGGGCCGCGTCACCATCGAGGCGCAGTGGCAGTCGCTGGACCACGAGTTGCTGTGGTTCACCTGCACCGTGCGCGACAGCGGCATCGGCATCCCGGCGCAAAGCCTGGAATTGATGTTCAACGCGTTCCAGCAGGCCGACAGCTCTATCTCCAGACGCTACGGTGGCACGGGGCTGGGCCTGCCGATTGCCCGTACCCTGGCCGAACGCATGGGTGGCACCTTGCGCGCGCAGAGTGAGGAAGGCCGCGGTTCGGTGTTCACCCTGGAAATTCCCCTGGCACTGCACCAGCAGACACAACCGCTGTTGCCCCCTCGCGCGCAATCTCGCAACAGCGACGGCGAAGGACGCAATGTGCTGCTGGTCGAAGACAACCTGGTCAACCAGACCGTCATCGAAGCCATGTTGCGCAGCCTGGGCTTCAAGGTCAGTGTCGTCGCCGACGGCGCGCAGGCGGTACGCAGTGCCGAGAGCCTGATTTTCGAAGCGATCCTGATGGATTGCCGCTTGCCGATCATCGATGGCTATGAAGCCACCCGGCAGATCCGTCAACTACCCGGTTGCACCGACCTGCCGATCATCGCCCTGACCGCCAACGCCTTGCAGGGCGACCGCGAAGCCTGTCTGTCGGCGGGTATGAACGATTACCTGGCCAAGCCGTTCAAACGGACTGATCTGCAGCAAATTCTGCAACGATGGGTGCAGTAGTACAGGCCTTTCGACTATCTGCGACTGGCGTGAAAGGCGAAAGTGCGGCAGTCTTAAGCACCCGAACAGGCCCGAAAAGGGGCTTGAATAAAAATTTCAGTGCACAAGTGTACATTCATGTCCTTGGTGCTGTGACTTTCACCACAACGCAATAGTCTATGAGTAGGCTGCCGGTTCGAGGCATGAACGCTTCGATCGGCCGGGAAGATTTGCCCCACCTGCCGCATGGGACTATTGAGGAGCTCGCATGACCAAACAAAACGCCTTTACCCGGGAAGACCTGCTGCGCTGCAGTCGCGGTGAGCTGTTCGGCCCTGGTAACGCGCAACTGCCCGCCCCGAACATGCTGATGGTTGATCGCATCACCCTGATCAGCGAAGAAGGTGGCAAGTACGGCAAAGGTGAATTGGTCGCCGAGCTGGATATCAATCCGGACCTGTGGTTCTTCGCCTGCCACTTCGAAGGCGATCCGGTGATGCCGGGCTGCCTGGGCCTCGACGCCATGTGGCAACTGGTCGGTTTCTTCCTGGGCTGGCAAGGCTTGCCGGGCCGTGGCCGTGCGCTGGGTTCGGGCGAAGTGAAATTCTTCGGCCAGGTCCTGCCGACCGCCAAGAAAGTCACCTATAACATTCATATCAAGCGCGTCCTCAAGGGCAAGCTGAACCTGGCCATCGCCGACGGTTCGGTCACTGTCGACGGTCGCGAAATCTACACCGCCGAAGGCCTCCGGGTCGGCGTGTTCACCTCCACTGACAACTTCTAAGGGTTATCCGCATGCGCCGCGTCGTTATCACTGGTCTGGGCATCGTTTCTTGCCTGGGCAATGACAAAGAGACCGTCTCCGCTAACCTGCGTGCAAGCCGCCCTGGCATCCGGTTCAACCCGGAATATGCCGAAATGGGTCTGCGTAGCCAGGTTTCCGGCTCCATTGACCTCAACCTTGAAGAACTGATCGATCGCAAGATCTATCGCTTCGTCGGCCACGCGGCAGCTTATGCCTACCTGGCCATGAAAGACGCCATCACCGACTCCGGCCTGACCGAAGAGCAGGTGTCCAACCCGCGTACCGGCCTGATCGCCGGTTCCGGTGGCGCATCGACCTTGAACCAGATGGAAGCGCTGGACATCCTGCGCGAGAAAGGCGTCAAGCGCGTCGGCCCATACCGCGTAACGCGGACCATGAGCAGCACCGTTTCCGCTTGCCTGGCCACTCCGTTCAAGATCAAGGGCCTGAACTACTCCATCGCTTCTGCCTGCGCCACCAGTGCTCACTGCATCGGTACCGCCATGGAACAGATCCAGATGGGCAAGCAGGACATCGTCTTCGCCGGCGGCGGTGAAGAAGAGCACTGGAGCCAGTCGTTCCTGTTCGACGCCATGGGCGCCCTGTCCAGCAAGCGCAACGACACCCCGGAAAAAGCTTCCCGTGCCTACGACGCTGACCGTGACGGTTTCGTCATCGCCGGCGGTGGCGGCATGGTCGTGGTTGAAGAGCTGGAACACGCTCTGGCCCGTGGCGCCAAGATCTACGCGGAAATCGTTGGCTACGGCGCGACGTCCGACGGCTACGACATGGTAGCCCCGAGTGGCGAAGGCGCGATCCGCTGCATGCAGCAGGCGCTGTCGACCGTTGATACTCCGATCGACTACCTGAACACCCACGGCACATCGACCCCGGTCGGCGACGTCGCGGAAATGAAAGGCGTGCGTGAAGTGTTCGGCGACAAGGCTCCGGCCATCAGCTCCACCAAGAGCCTGTCGGGTCACTCCTTGGGCGCCGCCGGCGTTCACGAAGCGATCTACTGCATGCTGATGATGGAAGGCAACTTCATTGCCGGCTCCGCCAACATCGACGAGCTGGACCCTGAAGTGGCCGACCTGCCGGTGCTGACCAAGACCCGCGAAAACGCCACCATCAACACCGTGATGAGCAACAGCTTCGGTTTCGGTGGCACCAACGCTACCCTGGTACTGAAGCGCTGGCAGGGTAAGTAATACCCCGCCATAACGCCGCACAAGAAAACGCCCCGACTGGTTCGGGGCGTTTTTTTTGCTTTGAGAAACCTGAAGGCAGTTAAAAACCTGTGCCCCAAACAGGATTTGCAGTGCTTCCAACATGAAGCTTTTGTCATGAAACCAAAAGCCCTGCGACCGAATGTCGCGTATTTAGCGGGCTGCAGGACTGTTTCCATTTTTGCAAAAAACCCTTACCAAACTCAGTCATTTACTTAGCAAGCTACCAAACTCTATAACAGAGTCCTGCACACGCCTTGCTGCAGATAACAGAGTTTGGAGCTAGCAGATGACTGTAAAAGTAACTGAACGCGACGATTCACATAAATCCCACGAGGGTGTAGCCGCCGGTATCCGGATCTGGGACGTGCATCAACAAGACCTGTTGGTGGGAATGTTCCACTCCGAGACCGACGCGCAAAACTACAGGGCCGAACTGGAAATACTCGAGCGCGACCGCGAGCTCGCAACCGGTTGAAGACAGGCTCCACCACCGTGCAGCCTGCCCCTCCCCCGCACGGGCAGGCTGCGACTGGAGCACGCGGCTCAGGTAATCTGAATGACCGCTAAATGAAGGGAGTCGTCGATCTCCACCGAAGGAACAACACCGACGATCCAGCCCGCCTCAAGTTTCACCACCTCGCATTCACCATCACCCATGCCGTCATTGCGGACGGCAAACTGAAGCGAAGATAGATGACGTTTGCCGTAATCGAAGTCCATGCCACAGGCAATCAGAAAATCGATTTTTGCCCCCGTCAGTTCAACTTCCTTGTCCCGTTCACCGTCTTTCAACACCGCATAATCCAGGCACAAGTTGATGCCGAATGGGCAACCCGCTACAAGACTATTAATAAATATTCCTTCGTAGCCACCAAAGTAACTGTGCTCGGCCCGTACATTACTGACTTTCTTCACCCTTACCACGACCTCATCGAACAACCTGAAAAACCAGTACCCGTCTTCCGCCCCTACATGTCTTCCAAAATCGATTCCCGAGACATAACGTTTCGGCCACATCGACATCAGCGGAATGTCAGCCTCATATTCCTTATTGGAAATGGTCAGCACATAATTAATGACATCGTAATAGCTCGACTCCCCCTCTCCCACCTTGATCAGCGTCGCACAACTTCCCGCCAATAAAACGATCTTTCCGTAGCGCTCCACTGGCAGATCGCTTATCAACAGCGTCACACACTCGGTCACCTTCGTCAGATAGGCAGAGTTCAGCTCGTGAAGCTCCTGTTCATTACGGACTTCGTGCCAGGGAATATTCCAGAAAAACTCAGGCAGGGTTACGAAAACGCAGGCGGGATTGCCGTGATCGTCGCGAGCAGCTTTCGCAGCGATCTTGATCTTTCGGCGTACAAGCTCCGCTCGCGCGACAAACTCGTCGTCCAGATAATCGTGAATGGATTGATCGAGTTGTCGCGGCTGTGAAAGCTGCGATTTAAAAGTGGGTTGGCGTAACGAGGCGATACTTACCAGCATTGAGAATATCCTTATTCATTGAATTTCACTCCATTAGTTCTCTCCCCTGAGAATATTTCGGGCAAAAGAAAACCCGAGAGATCGTATCGACGCGATCTTTCGGGTTCAATTGATTAATCCGGCAATGTACTAACAAACATGTAATGCCAGAGGAACGATTACCACATCAGATCATCAGGGATCTTGTAGGCTGCGTACGGATCGTCCTCGACGCTGACTTCTTCGGTCTGCACATTCAACTGCACGATGCGTTGCGGGTCGCGCTCCTGAATCTTCAGCGCCGCCTCGCGCGGAATCACTTCGTAGCCGCCAGCGTGATGCACGATGGCCAGCGAACCGCTGCTGAGCTTGTTACGCATCAGGGTGTTGACGCAGATGCGCTTGACCTTCTTGTCGTCGACGAAGTTGTAGTAATCCTCGGTCGTCAATTTCGGCAGGCGCGAGACTTCGATCAATTGCTTGACCTGCGCGGCACGGGCCTTGGCCTCAGCCTTTTCCTGCTGCTGGCGGTTGAGCTCCTGGTCGCGCTTGACCTTCTCGGCCATGGCTTCCTGTGCCGCGCGCTGCTGGGAGTCATCCAGCTCGATCTGGCCTTTGTGGGCCAGGCGTTGCTGTTTCTGCTTGTCTTTGCTGACCTGCTTGGCCTGCTTCTGGTTGACCAGCCCTGCTTTGAGCAACTGGTCGCGAAGGGAAATGCTCATGGTGCTTATTACTCACTTAGGCCACTGCTCAACCGCAGCTGGGCAAATTCTTTTCCTGACGTTTGGCTTCGCCCCACAAGGCGTCCAACTCTTCGAGGGTGCAATCTTCCATGGGACGGCGGGTGTCGCGCAATGCCTGTTCGATAAAACGAAAGCGTCTTTCAAACTTGCCGTTGGCGCCACGCAGTGCGGTTTCCGGATCAACCTTGAGATGCCGCGCCAGATTCACCACGGAAAACAGCAGGTCACCGATCTCGTCGGCCACGGCCTCGGGATCATTTTCCGACATGGCTTCGAGGACTTCATCGAGCTCTTCACGCACTTTGTCGAGTACCGGCAAGGCGTCCGGCCAGTCGAAACCGACCTGCCCAGCGCGCTTTTGCAATTTCGCCGAACGTGACAATGCCGGCAATGCTGCGGGCACGTCATCAAGCAACGACAGCTGTTCAGGCGCCGAGGACTTCTCTGCGCGCTCCTCGGCCTTGATCTCTTCCCAGCGCTGCTTGACCTGCTCTTCGCTCAGGCGCGGGACATCCAGTGACGCATACAGATCACCGGTGGGGAACACATGGGGATGACGCCGAATCAGCTTGCGGGTGATGCTGTCGACCACACCTTCAAACTCGAAGCGTCCTTCCTCCCGGGCCAGTTGGCTGTAATAAACCACCTGGAACAGCAAATCGCCCAGCTCACCCTGCAGATGATCGAAGTCCCCTCGCTCGATGGCGTCGGCGACTTCGTAGGCTTCTTCCAGAGTGTGGGGGACGATGGTGGCGTAAGTTTGCTTGATGTCCCACGGGCAACCGTACTGCGGGTCGCGCAGGCGGTTCATCAGGTGAAGCAGGTCTTCAAGGCTGTACATCATTTATGTCTCACCACAAAACCATTGTGGGAGCGGGCTTGCTCGCGAAAGCGGTAGACCAGGCAACATTGATGTCGACTGACACCCCCTCTTCGCGAGCAAGCCCGCTCCCACATTGAGTTGACGTCGATCCTCACGGCGTACGGTTACGCCGGGTTTCGATGATGTTCGGCAACTGGGAAATCCGCCCCAGCAACCGCCCCAATGCATCCAGCCCCGGAATCTCGATGGTCAGGGACATCAACGCGGTGTTGTCCTCCTTGTTCGAGCGGGTGTTGACCGCCAGCACGTTGATCCGCTCGTTGAGCAGTACCTGCGAGACGTCACGCAGCAAACCGGAACGGTCGTAGGCGCGGATGACGATGTCCACCGGATAGGTGAGCACCGGTACCGGGCCCCAGCTGACCTGGATGATCCGCTCCGGCTCGCGCCCGCTCAGTTGCAACACCGAGGCGCAGTCCTGGCGGTGAATGCTCACGCCGCGCCCCACGGTGATGTAACCGACGATGGCATCCCCCGGCAATGGCTGGCAGCAGCCGGCCATCTGGGTCATCAGGTTGCCGACGCCCTGGATCTGGATGTCGCCGCGCTTGCCCGGTTTGTAGCCGGTGGCCTTGCGCGGTATGAGTTCAAGCTGTTCGTTGCCACGCTCCGGCTCGACCAGTTGCTGCGCCAGGTTGACCAGTTGCGCCAGGCGCAGATCACCGGCACCGAGGGCGGCGAACAGGTCTTCGGCGGTTTTCATGTTGGCCTTGTCGGCCAGCTTGTCGAAATCCACCGCCGGCAGGCCGAGGCGATTGAGTTCGCGCTCAAGCAGGGTTTTACCAGCCGCGACGTTCTGGTCACGAGCCTGCAACTTGAACCAGTGAACGATCTTCGCCCGTGCCCGCGACGTGGTGACGTAGCCCAGGTTCGGGTTCAGCCAGTCGCGGCTCGGGGTGCCGTGCTTGCTGGTGATGATCTCGACCTGTTCACCGGTTTGCAGGCTGTAGTTGAGCGGTACGATACGCCCGTTGATCTTGGCGCCACGGCAGTTGTGACCGATTTCGGTGTGTACGCGGTAGGCGAAGTCCAGCGGGGTCGCACCCTTCGGCAAGTCGATGGCGTGACCGTCCGGGGTAAATATATAGACCCGGTCCGGCTCGATATCGACCCGCAACTGTTCCGCCAGGCCACCGATGTCACCCAGCTCTTCGTGCCATTCGAGCACCTGACGCAGCCAGGAGATTTTCTCTTCGTAGTGATTGGAGCCGGACTTGACGTCGGTGCCCTTGTAGCGCCAGTGCGCGCACACGCCGAGTTCGGCTTCTTCGTGCATCGCGTGGGTGCGGATCTGCACTTCCAGCACCTTGCCCTCGGGCCCGATTACCGCGGTGTGCAGCGAGCGATAGCCGTTTTCCTTGGGGTTGGCGATGTAGTCGTCGAACTCTTTCGGGATGTGTCGCCACAGGGTGTGGACGATGCCGAGCGCGGTGTAGCAGTCGCGCATTTCCGGCACCAGCACGCGAACGGCACGCACGTCGTAGATCTGGCTGAACTCCAGACCCTTGCGCTGCATTTTGCGCCAGATCGAATAGATGTGTTTGGCCCGGCCGCTAATGTCGGCATCGACGCCGGTGGCCTGCAGTTCGTTTTTCAGCTGGCTCATCACGTCGCTGATAAAACGCTCGCGATCCAGTCGCCGCTCATGGAGCAACTTGGCGATCTGCTTGTATTGGTCGGGCTCGAGGTAACGGAAGGACAAGTCTTCCAGTTCCCACTTGATGTGACCGATGCCCAGGCGATGGGCCAGCGGCGCGTAGATGTCGAAGACTTCACGGGCCACGCGGTTGCGCTTTTCGTCGTCAGCGGTCTTCACCGCACGGATCGCGCAAGTACGCTCGGCCAGCTTGATCAAGGCGACGCGAACGTCGTCGACCATGGCCACCAGCATCTTGCGCAGGTTTTCCACCTGACCCTGGGTGCCCAGTACCAGGGATTTGCGCGGGCTCAGGCTGTCGCTGATCGCGGCCATGCGCTGCACGCCGTCGATCAGCTTGGCTACCACCGGACCGAAGCGCTGGCTGACGGCCGGCAACTTGATCTGATTTTCGCGCACGCCTCGATACAGGATCGCGGCGACCAGTGAATCCTGGTCGAGTTTGAGGTCGGCGAGGATCTCGGCGATCTCAAGCCCGGTACGGAAAGTCGAGTTACCTTCCGACCACAGATTTTGTGCCGCATTGGCTTGTTGTTCGGCCTCGCGAGCGTACTCGCAGGCCTCTTTCAAGGCTTCGCGATCCAGTGCCAGATCGACACTGACCGCATGATCGAGCCAAGCCTCGAGATTGATACTGCCGTCGGTGTTGATCGGCTGGTGTGCTCTCACCTGTACCATCTTGCTTACCTTCCCTACGACGCAGATTCAATGCGTCAAATCGCTGACCTTCGTTGCCCGTGCGCCCACGTCGGGCTGGGTGCGCGGCTGCACGGGCGGGCCAGTCGGACCAGACGAGCATCCTAGCTCGCTTCAAATAACGCCATGGCCTCGACATGTGCCGTTTGAGGAAACATATCGAGAATCCCGGCACGTTTTAACCGGTAGCCCTGCTTGATCAATTCGACTGTGTCGCGCGCCAGAGTTGCAGGGTTGCACGACACATACACCAATCGTTCGGCGCCAAGGCTCTTGAGCTTGCGCACGACCTCGAAAGCACCGTCACGCGGTGGGTCCAAGAGTACCGCACAAAAGCCTTCGGCGGCCCATTCAGCGTCCGTCAAAGGCTGGGATAAATCGGCCTGAAAAAACTTCGCGTTATGCAGATTGTTGCTAGCCGCATTCGCCGCGGCCCGATCGACCATCACCTGCACGCCTTCGACCGCCACCACTTCACGAGCGGCCTTGGCCAGCGGCAAGGCAAAGTTGCCCAGGCCACAGAACAGGTCGAGTACGCGCTCATCCGCTGTCGGCTTCAGCCAGTCCAGCGCCTGGGCGACCATCGCTTCGTTGACGGCGGCGTTGACCTGGATGAAATCCCCGGGACGATACGCCAGCTCCAGGTCCCACTGTTCAAGACGATAGCCCAACGACTGATCGGCTTCGACCGGTTGCGGTTCGCCGTCGCCATGCAGCCACAACTGGGCTTCATGGAACGCGCAGAAATCCTTGAGGATCGTCAGGTCGGCGTCGGACAACGGTGCCATGTGCCGCAGCAACACGGCCAGCGTCGAGCCACTGAACAACTCCACATGCCCGAGTGCCTGGGGCTTGCTCAAGCGCCGCAGCATCTCCGGCAAGCGGCTCATGATCGGTTGCAAAGGCTGTACCAGCACCGGGCAGTCATCGATACCCACGATGTCCTGGCTGCCGGCGGCACGGAAACCGACTTCGAGTTTTTTTGCCTTCATGTCCCAGCGCACCGCGACGCGGGCGCGACGCCGGTAAGCGAACTCCGCACCGCTCAATGGCGCCGCCCACTCCTCGGGCTCGACGCCTGCGACCCTCGACAACTGCTCGGCGAGCATGCGCTGTTTCAGGGCAAGCTGTTCGTTGTGGGGCAGATGCTGCACGCTGCAACCGCCGCAGCGGCCGGCATGGGCGCACGGTGCCGGGCGGCGCAATTCGCTGGCCTTGAATACCCGTTCGGTGCGCGCCTCGACCACTTTGCCGTGGGCACCGAGGACGCGCGCCTCGATCTCTTCACCGGCCAATGCGCCGATGACGAACCAGGTGCGACCTTCGAAAAACGCGATACCGCGACCGTCATTGGCCAGGCGCTCGATGGTCAGGCGCTGCTTTTTGCCGGTCGGGACTTGCGGGGCCTTGCTGCCGCCGGTGGGCTGGAAGCGCAGACCTCTTTCATGTTTGGCCATCAGTTGGGCGCGTCGAAAATGCCGGTCGACAAGTAACGGTCGCCACGGTCGCAGATGATCGCAACGATCACCGCGTTTTCAACTTCCCTGGACAGACGCAGCATTGCCGCCACGGCACCGCCCGAGGAAACGCCACAGAAAATGCCTTCTTCGCGGGCCAGACGACGGGTCACGTCTTCGGCTTCGCTTTGGGCCATGTCGACGATCCGGTCCACGCGGTCGGCCTGGTAGATCTTCGGCAGGTATTCCTGAGGCCAGCGGCGGATACCCGGGATCGCCGAGCCTTCCATCGGTTGCAGGCCGATGATCTGCACGTTGTCGTTCTGCTCTTTCAAGTAGCGCGACACGCCCATGATGGTACCGGTGGTGCCCATGGAGCTGACGAAATGGGTGATGGTGCCCTGGGTCTGGCGCCAGATTTCCGGGCCGGTGGTGGTGTAGTGCGCCTCGGGGTTATCACCGTTGGCGAACTGATCCAGTACCTTGCCGCGACCTTCGGCTTCCATTTTCTGCGCAAGGTCACGGGCGCCTTCCATGCCCTGTTCCTGGCTGACCAGAATCAGCTCGGCGCCATAGGCCGTCATGGCTGCCTTGCGCTCGGCGCTGGAGTTGTCCGGCATGATCAGGATCATCTTGTAACCCTTGATCGCAGCGGCCATGGCCAGGGCGATCCCGGTGTTGCCCGAGGTCGCTTCGATCAGCGTATCGCCGGCGTGGATCTGCCCGCGCAGCTCGGCGCGGGTGATCATCGACAGCGCCGGACGGTCCTTGACCGAACCCGCCGGGTTGTTCCCTTCGAGCTTGAGCAATAGGGTATTGCTGGTGGCGCCGGGCAGGCGCTGCAAACGGACCAGCGGAGTGTTGCCGACGCAATCGGCGATGGTTGGGTACTGCAAGGTCATGGCGTATTCGCAATCCAGACTGCGGGGGTGCCTATCATACCGGCAAACGCTCGCAGGCCATATCACGCAAAGTGTGGTGCTTATGGCTTATGGGAATAAGGGTGGATTCGGCGATGAATGGGAGGGTCTGGTCGCAGCCTTCCGTCCTATCCTGAAAAACGCAGGGTAAGAAATCGCTGTCAGAAAATGCAACTTTCTGTAGGAAAAAAGAATGCACTCATCGGAAACTTCCCGCGCCTTGCAGCGGCATGCATGAACTAGTGCGCGTCAGAAGCAGCAGATAATCTTTTTCAATGTTCAGTCAAACAAGACGTCTGACTGTTCATAGGCTGTCGGGCAAGCGACAAATCGCTTGCGATGCTCACACCTTAATCTTTTTTGCCAAGCCGGATTTATCTCAAGGAAGAAAATCAATGAAGATTTTACTCGCCCTACCCTTTGCCGCGCTGATGATTGCGAGCGGCCAAGTCTCTGCTGCATGCGTTTACATTAAAAATACCTATAGCGGAATCGTGCCTGCCAACTCGGAAGTAATCGTTCAGGGCCCCTTCACCATCACTGGTGCAAACGGATGCCGACAAGCAAATATCACCTCTACTATTACGGCCTTAGGAGTGGGTACTCCGCCAAGCCAATTCATTGACAAACTGAATGGTTCAACCTGGACTGAGGTCGATGGAGGAAATAGAAGTAATGCGTCGACTCTTGGTGAGCTGGGCAGCTACAGGGTTCGCCTGAAAAATGACCATAACGTAGCCAGAGGGTATTCCGGCACTACACGTTATGGCCGCTAAATAGGAGGTCTGCCGGTGCACGCAGCGTTCATCATCGTGCACCGGCCTATTCAGGCCTCAATGTTGACGGCCAGGTGATTCTGAGTGGTGTTTGCAAAAAAAGACAGCGCACCCAGTACATGATTTACGCGTACCAAGGCACGCGTTATTTCATGAAACATTGACGCAGATTCCGACCTGCCAATTGCCTGCCTTTCTTCCAGCCGCTGATTGAACAACGCAATCGCATTAAATTTCACGTCTGTCTCAGCTTTATGGCCAAACTCATCAAACGCCATATTGCCCAAAGAAAGGAAATCATACATATAAATATCGATCAGGCCATCGTGATAGAGCGACTGCCCAATTTTCGTCAGTTCATTTGTACTGACAGATGTAAAATCGTAGCCCCGCAATAAATCTTTCAACTCACCCAATGAAGATTCGCCAAGCAACTTCAGCGCATCAACAGCATCATCGGCATTCTTCTTTGTATAGCTATTGGTGGTTTCAAGAGGATTCTTGACGACGTAGGCATCTGCCTTCATCGACAACGCCGGAAAATTAACATTCATCAAACATCTCCTTGGCTTTTTATTCTCAAGTTAGATATCGCCATCCAACTTCAAACCTTGAGAACTTTACTCACTGAGCGCCCCGCGAAGATGTTGCGAATTAATTCAAAACAAAATCTGAACATCGCCGGTTAAACCGGCGACGTATGAACCAACAACCGCATATTCATCCGCAACCCGCTCCCGGTGTTCTGCGCCCAAAGCTGCCCGCCCTGACGCTGCACCGCATTCCTGGCGATGCTCAGGCCCAGGCCAAACCCACCATCCCCCGGCCTCGAACCGTCGAGTCGGGTGAACGGCAGGAAGATCCGTTCCAGATCCGCTTGCGCCACCCCGCCGCCGTGATCTTCCAGCCACAGGTGCCAGAATTCACCATCACGACGACCACCCAATTGGACAATGCCTCCGGCCGGTGAATGGCGAATCGCATTACGCAGAATGTTTTCCAATGCCTGGGCCAGGGTGTTGAGATGACCGCGAACCCAGCAGGATGAAGCCACTGTGCATTGCAACTGCGTATCGGGCCAGCCACTTTCATAGCAGGCGTTTTCCGTGAGCATTTCCCACAGAGCCTGGATCTGAATCGCCTCGTCGGGCAACCGGGTGCGCTCGGTGTCCAGCCATGCCAGCTGCAGCGTGTCTTCCACCAGGCGCTGCATGCCATCGACCTCGCGGCCGATGCGTTCGCGCAATGGCTCCAGCCCCTGCTCGCTTTCACTGGCCACCCGCAGGCGGCTCAAGGGTGTACGCAATTCGTGGGACAAGTCGCGCAGCAGTTGCTGCTGCAAGGCCACGGTGCTTTGCAGGCGTTCGGACATGTGATCGAACGCCCGGCCCAACTCACCCAGTTCATCCGAACGATTGGTGGTACGGCTCGATAGGCGCACATTCAGTTGATCGGCACGCCAGGCGTTAGCCTGCGCGCGCAAGTGGTTAAGTGGCACCACCAACAGGCGATACAGCCCGACGCACAACAGCAAGGTGAACAGCCCCGGAATCACGCCGTTGGTGATCACCCGCCAGAACACCCGGTATTGCCCTGGCAGAAAGCGTTCGGGCAACTCGATCACAAGGCTGCCGGCGGACGGGTCGCCGGGAAACGGTATACGCATCCACGGCCGGCCTTTCTTGTGGATGGGCCAATCGAGGCCGCGCAAAAAAGTCAGGCGTTCGACTTCCTTGTCCGTCAGCGATTGGTTGCTCAAGGACTGCAAATCACCGCCGATGACACCGACCCAGCCTTTTTCCCGCTGATGCATGCCTTGCAGCCAGTCATCGACACCGGCGCTCTGGCGCTGCTGCCACGCCTGCTCGGCTTCGGCGGCATAACCGGACAGGGTGCCGCGGGCCTCATCGGAGAGGAACTGGTTGCGCTGTTCCATGTAACGGCCCCAGGACCAACTCAGCCAGATCATCAGCAGGCAGAAAGCGACCAATAGACAAGCCAGTTTCCAGAACAGCGAATGCCTGCCCGGCAAGTTACATTTCATCGGCGGCGCTCAGGATGTAGCCCTTGCCCCAAACCGTACGCACTTCGCGCTCGGTGTAGCCAATGGCCTTGAGCTTGCGGCGGATCTGGCTGATGTGCATGTCCAGGCTGCGGTCATGGGCCGCGTAGCCGCGCTGCAGCACCTGCTGATAAAGGAAGGCTTTGCTCAGTACTTCGTCGGCGCTGCGGTGCAGCGTCTCCAGCAACCGATACTCGCTGCGGGTCAGGCCACCGGCCTGTTCGCCATAAAAGACCTCGAAGCTTTCATCGTCGAAGCGCAGGCTGTCCATCGACGGGGCTGGCACTGCGAGCGCGGGTCGGCGGTCGAGGGCCACCCGCCGCAGAATGGCTTCGATGCGCACCCGCAACTCCACCATACTGAAGGGCTTTGGCAGGTAATCATCAGCCCCCAGGCGAAAGCCGCTGATGCGATCGGCCTCGGCACCGAGGGCCGACATCAGCAACACCGGGGTGGAATGGCTCTGGCGCAATTGGGTCAGTACCGCCAGGCCGTCCATGCCCGGCAGCAGAATATCCATCAACACCACGTCGAAAGGCTGCCGGCGGGCAATGTCCAGGCCTTCCTGACCGTTCTGGCACCAGGTCACCTGGAAGCCGCTGCGGTCCAGATGCTCATTAACGTAGGCTCCGAGCACAAGGTCGTCTTCGATGGACAGGATTCGGGGAAGGCCGGCAGTGATGGGAGTCATGACTATCTGCAAATAATTCTCAGTTGAGCGATTATTCAAGATTGCCTCGCCAGGGGCAACCCACCGTTTGTCCGTATTGCCAATGAGCCGTCCGGACCGACGAATGACGGCACCATTTTTACGAAGATTGCCCGCGAGCAAATCGCTACACTGCGCAAGTGGTGCATGGCGGATGCATGTGCAGGCCTATAAATAGCGGGATGCAGGAGAGATGCGTGCTCAAGAAACTGGGAATCAAAGGCCGCGTGCTGTTGCTGACCCTGTTGCCAACCAGCCTGATGGCGTTGGTGCTGGGAGGGTATTTTACCTGGATGCAACAGGCTGACCTGCAAGCCCAACTCATGCAGCGCGGCGAAATGATCGCCGAGCAGCTGGCTCCACTGACGGCGCCAGCCATGGGCCATCAGGACAACGAACTGCTCGAACGCATCGCCACCCAGGCCCTGGAACAAACCGACGTGCGGGCCGTGACCTTCCTGGCTCCTGACCGCACGCTACTGGCCCACGCCGGCCCGACCATGCTCAACCAGACACCCTCCGGCAGTGGCACGCAGATGCTGCGCCGCAGCGGCAACGATGCAACCCGCTATCTGCTGCCGGTATTCGGCAAACACCGCAACCTGGCCGGGGACGTGATTCCCGAAGAAGCCGACCGCCTTCTGGGTTGGGTCGAACTTGAACTGTCCCATAACAACATGCTGTTGCGCGGTTACCGCAGCCTGTTCGCCAGCCTGATGCTGATCGCTGCGGGACTGGTGGGGGCGGCACTGTTGGCCCTGCGCATGGGCCGCACGATCAATCGGCCGTTGAGCCAGATCAAGCAGGCCGTGGCTCAACTCAAGGACGGTCATCTGGAAACCCGCTTGCCGCCTCTCGGCAGTCAGGAGCTGGACGAGCTGGCTTCCGGCATCAACCGCATGGCCGGCACCCTGCAAAACGCCCAGGAAGAATTGCAGCACAGCATCGACCAGGCTACCGAAGACGTGCGCCAGAACCTGGAAACCATCGAGATCCAGAACATCGAACTGGACCTGGCGCGCAAGGAAGCCCTGGAAGCGAGCCGGATCAAGTCCGAATTCCTGGCCAACATGAGCCATGAAATCCGCACGCCGCTCAACGGCATTCTCGGCTTCACCCATCTGTTGCAAAAAAGCGAGCTCACCCCACGCCAGCTCGACTACCTGGGCACCATCGAAAAGTCCGCCGACAGCCTGCTGGGCATCATCAACGAGATTCTCGACTTTTCGAAAATCGAGGCCGGCAAGCTGGTGCTCGACCATATTCCGTTCAACCTGCGCGACCTGCTCCAGGACACCCTGACCATCCTCGCCCCGGCCGCCCACGCCAAGCAGCTGGAACTGGTCAGCCTGGTGTACCGGGACACACCGCTTTCACTGGTGGGCGACCCGCTGCGGCTCAAGCAGATCCTGACGAACCTGGTGAGCAACGCGATCAAGTTCACCCGCGAAGGCACCATCGTCGCCCGCGCCATGCTCGAAGAAGAACACGAAGATACCGTGCAGTTGCGCATCAGCATTCAAGACACCGGCATCGGTCTGTCGAACCAGGACGTGCGCGCCCTGTTCCAGGCCTTCAGCCAGGCCGACAACTCGCTGTCGCGGCAACCCGGCGGTACCGGCCTGGGCCTGGTGATTTCCAAGCGCCTGATCGAACAGATGGGCGGTGAGATCGGCGTCGACAGCACGCCGGGGGAAGGCTCGGAGTTCTGGATCAGCCTGAGCCTGCCGAAAGCCCGCGACGATGCCGAAGACCTGCCCTGCGCGCCCTTGCTCGGGCGACGGGTGGCAGTCCTGGAAAACCACGAGCTGGCGCGGCAGGCGTTGCAGCATCAACTTGAAGACTGCGGCCTCAGCACCACACCGTTCAATACCCTGGAAAGCCTGACCAATGGCGTCACCGCCGCCCACCAGACCGACCAGGCGATCGAGCTTGCCGTGCTCGGCATCACCAGTAACGACATGCCGCCGGAACGCCTCAACCAGCACATCTGGGACCTCGAGCATCTTGGCTGCAAAGTGTTGGTGCTGTGCCCGACCACGGAACAGACGCTGTTCCATCTTTCCGTGCCCAACCCCCACAGCCAGCTCCAGGCGAAACCGGCCTGCACCCGCAAGCTGCGACGCTCCCTGTCTGACCTGGTCAACCCGCGACCGATGCGCAGTGAACCGGGCGAACCGGTGTCCAGCCGTGCCCCGAAGGTGCTTTGCGTCGACGACAATCCGGCCAACCTGATGCTGGTGCAGACCCTGCTCGAAGACATGGGCGCCAGGGTGCTCGCGGTGGAAAGCGGTTATGCCGCCATCAAGGCGGTGCAGAACGAGACATTCGATCTGGTATTGATGGACGTGCAGATGCCCGGCATGGACGGTCGCCAGAGCACCGAGGCGATCCGCCAGTGGGAAAGCGAACGTCATTGCACGCCGCTGCCGATCGTGGCCCTCACCGCCCACGCCATGGCCAACGAAAAACGCGCGCTGCTGCAAAGCGGCATGGACGACTACCTGACCAAACCGATCAGCGAACGGCAATTGGCCCAGGTGGTGCTGAAATGGAGCGGCCTGGCGCTGCGCAATCACAGCCCGGAGCGCTCCGGCGATGGGCATGCAGGCGCCCACGACCTGTTGGTGCTCGACCACGACGAAGGATTGCGCCTGGCCGCTGGCAAGGCTGATCTGGCGGCGGACATGCTGGCGATGCTGCTGGCGTCACTTGAGGCTGACCGCGAAGCCATCCGCCTCGCTCAGCAAAGCAACGACCACAATGCCCTGATCGAACGGGTCCATCGCCTGCATGGCGCGACGCGTTACTGCGGCGTACCGCAATTGCGTGCGGCCTGCCAACGCAGCGAAACCCTGCTCAAGCAACAGGACCCGAAAGCCGGCGTGGCACTGGATGAACTCGACCGGGCAATCAATCGCCTGGCGGCCCAGGCGCGTATGAATGCTTGATGCAGCGCAATCGCGAAGGGCTGCCGGCGAGCTAACCTGACGACTGTCGAATGCCGGCTTGCTCAACGGCGCAGGCCACCTTCAAGGAGCACCGCATGCGTACGATTCTTTTCAGCAGCCAGAACTATGACCGCGACAGCTTTCTCGCGGCCGAGCAACCGGCCGGCATCGAGTTGCAATTTCAGCCTGCGCGCCTGAGCCTCGATACGGTAGCGCTCGCCCAAGGGTATGAAGCGGTCTGCGCGTTCATCAATGATGACCTCGGCGCGGCGGTGCTCGAACGCCTGGCCGCCGGTGGCACACGCCTGATCGCCCTGCGCTCGGCCGGTTACAACCATGTCGACTTGCCGACGGCAAAGCGACTGGGACTGGCCATCGTGCGCGTCCCGGCCTATTCGCCCCACGCCGTGGCCGAACATGCGGTAGCGCTGATCCTCGCACTCAACCGCCGCTTGCCCCGCGCCTGTAACCGCACCCGTGATGGGGATTTCAGACTGCAGGGGCTGACCGGTTTCGATCTGGTGGGCAAGACCGTCGGTGTGGTCGGCACCGGTCAGATTGGCGCCACCTTCGCCAAAATCATGAACGGTTTCGGCTGCCAGTTACTGGCCCATGACCCCTACCCCAACCCACAGGTCGAAGCCCTCGGCGCGCGCTACCTGAGCCTGCCGCGGCTACTGGCCGAATCGCAGATCATCAGCCTGCACTGCCCGCTCAACGAGCAGAGCAAGCACTTGATCAACCACGAGTCCCTGGCACTCATGCAACCGGGTGCGATGCTGATCAATACCGGGCGGGGCGGCCTGGTGGACACCCCGGCACTGATCGATGCCCTGAAAGACGGTCGCCTGGGATACCTGGGGCTGGATGTGTATGAGGAAGAAGCGCAGTTGTTCTTCGAGGACCGCTCCGACCTGCCGCTGCAAGACGATGTGCTGGCACGGCTGCTGACCTTTCCTAACGTGATCGTCACCGCGCACCAGGCCTTCCTGACCCGCGAAGCGCTGGACGCGATTGCCACCACCACATTGCGCAACATTGCAGCCTGGACGGCGGGCACCCCGGAAAACCTGGTGACGGGAGACTGAAACGGATCGAAGGTCATCTGCCTGCGCGATGCGGCGTGCAAGCCCGTGCTAGCATATCGCGCATATTTGGAGGACCCATGGTCGAACACGATTTCCGCTACAGCCTGATGAACCCGCAACACACCCTCACTGAATGCCGTGCCCTGGTGCCGGGGCGCTATCAAGTCACCGGCAACGGTGGTTCGATTCGCAACAATGACGTGCTGGTCGTGACCCTCAAGGGTGCCAAGGACTTGTCCATGCGCCTGACCGTCGAAACGGTTCGCCACCTGATCAACCCGCCCGGCCAATGGGTCGCGGTGGCCAGTGGCCCGGTGTTCGGCGAACTGGCCATCCACACCTGGCAAGTGAACTGTGACAGCTGCGCCAAAGAGCTGAGCTTCGAGTTCGCCGTCGATGCCAAGCTGGGCAACAAGGCCGAAAAGCCTGCCGCCACCGCGCGAATTGCCGAGCTGGGCTGGACCACCGTCGGCGAGAAACACCTGTGCCCGAAATGCCAGGAGCCTGCGTGATGAAACGCCTCGCACTGAGCGCCATGGTCGGCGCCAGCCTGCTGGGCTGCGCCGCCGAGCCGGTGCAACTGCAACAGAACCGCAGCTACATTCTGGAATGGATCGGCGAGCGGCCGTTGATGGACTACAGCCACCTGACCATCACCCTCGGTGAAGACGGCCGGGCCTATGGCAATGGCGGCTGCAACCACTGGTTCGCGCCGTACACCCTCGATGGCGACAAACTGACCTTCGGCAAAATCGGCAGCACCCGCAAATTGTGCGCGCCGGCGCTGATGGAACAGGAAAAACGCTTCCTTCAGGCCCTGGAAAACGTCCAGCGCTGGGACGTCTCCCCAATCGAGCAGATCCGCTTCTGGCCAGCCGAAGGCAAGCCGCTGCGTTGGTGGCTTGAGGAGGGTTGATCCCCTAAAAGATCGCAGCCTTCGGCAGCTCCTACATGGATTGTCGTACACCCTGTAGGAGCTGCCGCAGGCTGCGATCTTTTTGTTTTAATTTTTAGCCTGCAACGCCTCAAGCTTCGCCATCACCCCCGCCGCCGTCTGTTCACCCATCAACTGCTCACGTACCTTGCCCTTGTCATCGATGATGTAGGTCACCGGCAACGCCTCGCTGCGCGGCAGTTCGAACAGTTCGGAAGGGTCCTGGGCCAGCACGGTAAACTTGATCCCCAGTTTCTCGCTCGCGCTCTTCAGTTCTTGCCCCTGGACGTTGTCGAAGTTGACCCCGAACACACCTATTTTCTTGTCCTTGAGCTGCTCGGCCAGGGCGTTCAACTCCGGGATCTCGGTACGACAAGGTCCGCACCATTCTGCCCAGTAGTTGAGCACCAGCCATTTGCCGTCCAGTCGGTCGGCGGCGATCTTGTGGCCGTCCTGGTCGATGCCATAGTCATTACCGCAGCCCCCCAGCATCAACGCTCCGATGATCGTCAATGCTGCTGCCAGTCGCCTTGTCATGTCGTGTTCCTTGTCAAAAATTGAATGCACCTGCGACCCATCGCCTCTCAAGGTTCTGGATTGCGCGCTGCACAGTTAGAATAGCCGCCACCTTACGCAAGATGCGACCCGCTCATGACCGATCTGACGCTTTATCACAATCCGCGCTGCTCGAAATCCCGCGGTGCGCTCGAACTGCTTGAAGCCCGTGGCCTGACCCCGACCGTGGTCCGTTACCTGGAAACCCCGCTGGACGCCGCGCAGATCCAGAGCCTGTTGGGCAAACTCGGGATCAGCGCCCGGCAATTGCTGCGCACCGGCGAGGACGAGTACAAGACCCTCGACCTGGCCGACAGCAGCCTGAGCGAAGCGCAATTGATCGCCGCCATCGCCGCCCACCCGAAACTGATGGAGCGACCGATTCTCGAAGTCAGCGACAAGGCCATCATCGGCCGCCCACCGGAACAGATCCTGGAACTGTTGCCATGAGTGCACCGTACATTCTGGTTCTGTACTACAGCCGCAGCGGCTCGACCAACGAAATGGCCCGGCAGATCGCCCGTGGTGTCGAACAGGCCGGGCTTGAGGCCCGCCTGCGCACGGTGCCGGCGATTTCCAGCGAGTGCGAAGCCGTTTCGCCGGAGATTCCCGACGAAGGCGCGCTCTATGCCAGCCTCGACGACCTGAAGAACTGCGCCGGCCTGGCGCTTGGCAGTCCGACCCGCTTCGGCAACATGGCGGCACCACTGAAGTATTTCCTCGACGGCACCAGCAACCTGTGGCTGACCGGCGCCCTGGTGGGCAAACCGGCGGGTGTGTTCACCTCCACGGCGAGCCTGCACGGCGGCCAGGAAACCACGCTGCTGTCGATGATGCTGCCGTTGCTGCACCACGGCATGCTGATCACCGGCCTGCCCTACAGCGAGTCGGCACTGCTGGAAACCCAGGGCGGCGGTACGCCATACGGCGCCAGCCACCACGCCGGTGCCGATGGCAAAAGCGGTCTGGATGCCCATGAAGTGGCGTTGTGCCGCGCGCTGGGTATGCGCCTGGCCAAGACCGCACAGAAACTGGAGAGCTGAGGTGGCCAAGAAGCCGAAGATCCTGCCCGCCCTCGAATGGCTCCAACCACGGGTCAAGGCGATGCGCGCCATCAGCCTGCTGTGCTTTTTCGGCCTGGTGGGACTGCTGTGTGTTTACTACCTGGCGATTGCCGATCTGCACGGGGCACGCCCCTGGGTGATTCTGTTGATCGAACTGGTGCCACTGCTGATTCTGGCACCGGGGATGATCATCGGCAGCCCTCGCGGGCATTCGTGGATGTGCTTTGTGGTGAACCTGTATTTCATCAAGGGCGCGTTGGCTGCCTATGACCCGAACCGGCAAATCTTTGGTTTGCTGGAGATGGGCGCGAGTTTGGCGGTGTTCTGTTCAGCGCTGCTGTATGTGCGGTGGCGGTATCAGTTGAACCGCAAGCTGGCGGGTGAAGGCGAAATCTCTGTCGCCTGATCCGACGCCTTCGCGAGCAAGTCGAATCGTCGCACCGCCGCTCCCACATTGAAATGCAATCCAATGTGGGAGCGGGCTTGCTCGCGAATGGGGCGACTCGGTCTCAATGATTGACGGTATAAGCCAGCATCATCGAAATCTGGCTCATCGGCCGCCCGCCACTTTCCTCATGCCACTGGTTGAACACGTCCTGCACCAACGCCAGGTCGCGCAGACTGCTCGGCGCCTTGTCGATGATGTCCTGCGCATTCAGCGCCGCCACCACGTCATAGCTCGGTACAAAGGTGTCCTTGCCGATCATCCGCAAGAAGCGCGGGGCTGACAGGCCGCCCAATTGATGTCCGCGTTTTTTCAGGAAGGTCCAGAGCCCGACGATATCGGTCACCGGCCAATCGGCAATCAGCGCACCGAAGCTGCCCTTTTCATGGGCCACGTCCAGTATGAACTGCGCATTGCGCGGCACGCTCTTGAGCTTGCCCAGGTGACGGATGATCCGCGTGTCCTGCATCAGGCGTTCCAGGTGCTCGGCGCTCATCAGCACGACTTTTTCCGGGTCGAACTTGAAGAACACTTCTTCGAAGGCCGGCCACTTGGCATCCACCAGGCTGTGCTTGAGCCCGGCGCGGAATACCCGCAGCGCCATCATCGAGAGGTAGCGATCGTCGCTGATCTTGCGCAGTTGCGCGGGAGTCTTGGGAACGGGCAGATGGGCTTCCAGTTCAGCCGCCGAACCGAAGCGGTTCAGACAGTATTCATTAAGCCACTTGTAATCGCGCATGCCCTCTCCTGAGGAATGAAACAAAAACCAAATGTGGTTAGAGGTTGACCACGTTGACGAAGCGCGAAGCGGCGCTTTCGTCGATCTTCAGGCTGGTGAAGTCGAACAGGTTGCGGTCCGCCAGTTGCGACGGGATCACGTTCTGCAGGCTGCGGAAAATGCTCTCGGTACGGCCCGGGGTCTTGCGCTCCCAGTCCAGCAGCATTTCCTTGACCACCTGACGCTGCAGGTTCTCCTGGGAACCGCAGAGGTTGCACGGGATGATCGGGAATTGCTTGAGGTCCGAGTAGGCCTGGATGTCTTTTTCATTACAGTAGGCCAGCGGGCGGATCACCACGTTACGACCATCGTCGGCGCGCAGCTTCGGTGGCATGGCCTTGAGCGAACCGTTGAAGAACATGTTCAGGAAGAACGTTTCGACGATGTCGTCGCGATGGTGACCGAGGGCCATCTTGGTCGCGCCGATTTCATCGGCGAAGGTGTAGAGCGTGCCGCGACGCAGGCGCGAGCACAGCGAGCAGGTGGTTTTGCCTTCCGGAATCAGCTCCTTGACCACCGAGTAAGTATCTTTCTCGACTATGTGGTACTCGATCCCCAGTTCCTTGAGGTAGGCCGGCAGCACATGCTCCGGGAAGCCCGGCTGCTTCTGGTCCATGTTCACGGCCACGATCTCGAACTTGATCGGCGCGACCTTCTGCAAGTGCATCAGCACATCGAGCATGGTGTAGCTGTCCTTGCCACCGGACAGGCAGACCATGACCTTGTCGCCGTCTTCAATCATGTTGAAATCGGCAACTGCCTCACCGGCCAGTCGGCGAAGGCGCTTTTGCAGTTTGTTCTGGTTGACCGTGAGAGTGCCCATGACGCGAAATCCGTGAGGTGTGACGAAAGGCCGGCATTTTACGCAAAAACGCCTCAGGGGCGAAGTGCCTCGCCAAAAGGGCTGTTCGCCACAGACCCGACGGCGATTAACAACTGCGTTTACAGCGCGATTTGCTCTAAAGCCCCTACTCCCTCTGGGGAAACTCCTCCCTATACTGCGACATAAGGTCACATACAAATTCAGACCTATGACTTACTTGGCCGCATTGGCCCGTAGGCGCTCCGCTGGGGGGCGACGGTAAAACAAGAGGAGTGACTGGCATGATCCATCACGTAGTGGGGCTCTTCACCCACCCTGACCAAGAATGGAAGGAAATCCGTGGCGACCAGGAGGAAAGCATCAGCCACATGTACCTGACCCATACGCTGATCCTGGCGGCGATCCCCGCCGTGTCTGCCTTTATTGGCACCACACAGGTCGGCTGGGTCATCGGCAACCGACCTCCCGTCATGCTGACCGTAGAAAGCGCGATATGGATGACGATCATGTCGTATCTGGCGATGCTCGGTGGTGTCGCGGTAATGGGCGCGTTCATCCACTGGATGGCCCGCACCTATGACGCCAACCCAAGCCTGGCCCGCTGCATTGCGTTTGCCACCTACACCGCTACACCGCTGTTCATCGGCGGTCTCGCCGCCTTGTACCCGCACTTGTGGCTGGGGATGATCATCGGCACCGCCGCCATCTGCTACACGGTGTACTTGCTGTACGTGGGCTTGCCGACATTCATGAACATTCCATCTGACGAGGGCTTCCTGTTTTCAAGTTCCGTGCTCGCCGTAGGCCTGGTGGTGCTGGTCGCCATCATGGCGTTCACAGTAATTGTCTGGGGACTCGGCGTGGGCCCGGTCTACACCAGCTAGCCGCTCATCACTGAAAATCAGAACTGCCGACAAAGGCCGCCGCAAGGCGGCCTTTTCATTCTTCAGCAACGAGAACGCACACGACCATTCGGCAACTTGGCGATTCGCAAGGTCCGAGGGTTGCGGCATACTCGAGCGCTCTGGAGATCCATCAAGCATGCCCGAGCAACTCAATACCCGCGTCGAAGACTGTTTCCAACTAGCCGAATCCTTTTTCAAACGCCCTTTCAAGCGCCCCGTGGTGAGCCTCAAGCTGCGCGGGCAAAAAGCCGGTGTCGCGCATTTGCACGAGAACCTGCTGCGCTTCAACCCGCAGTTGTACCGGGAAAACACCGAAGACTTCCTCAAGCAGACCGTGGCCCATGAAGTCGCGCACCTGATCGCCCACCAGCTGTTCGGCGACCGCATCCAGCCCCATGGCGAAGAGTGGCAACTGATCATGCGCGGCGTCTACGAACTGCCGCCCAACCGCTGCCATACCTATGACGTCAAACGCCGCAGCGTGACCCGCTACATCTACAAGTGCCCGTGCGCCGACAGCGACTTCCCGTTCTCCGCCCAGCGCCACGGCCTGGTTCGGCAGGGACGGCGGTACTTGTGCCGGCGGTGTCGCAATACGTTGGTGTTCAGTGGGGAGATGCGGGTCGAGTAGTTGTTTTTTGGTGACTGCACTGGCCTCATCGCGAGCAAGCTCGCTCCCACAGGGGATCTGTGGCGTGACACAAACCCAGTGTGGGAGCGAGCTTGCTCGCGATGGCGGCCTGACAGGCACTAAAGAATCACCTTGGCTCGCCGCAACTGTTCGATCCGCTCAGTACTGAACCCCAACTCCCCCAACACCTGATCCGTATGCTGCCCCAGCGCCGCGCCAATATGCCGGGGCTCAGGCAAACCTTGCGAAAACTTCAGCGGACAAGCCATCTGCGCCTGGGACGAACCATCGCCTCGGGGCACTTCGGCCACCAACTCCCGCGCCTGCAACTGCGGATGATGCAGCGCTTCTCCCAGGCTCAACACCGGCTCGACACAGGCATCCAGTTCGGCGAACAGCGTGCGCAACTTGGCGAAGTCATGCTTTTCGAATTCGACCCTCAGCGCGTCTTTAAGCTGTTTCTGATGCGCCGGTTGCGGTGACAGGCCGAGACCGGCCAATTCCTCCAGCCCCAACGCCGTACACAACTGTTTCATGAAGGCCGGTTCCAGGCTGCCCACCGACAGCCAGCGCCCATCCCGGGAGCGGTAGTAATCGTAGAAACTACCGCCGTTGAGCACCTGGTTTTCCGGCCCCGGCTCGACGCCACAGGCCAGATACCCGGCACCCGCCATTGCATTGAGGCTGAACGCGCAGTCGGTCATGCTGACATCCAGGTGCTGGCCCTGACCGGTTTGCTGCCGGGCAATGACTGCCGCCAGCAAACCAATCACCCCGTGCAGCGAACCACCGGCGACATCCGCCACCTGCATGCCCAACGGCAGCGGCCCTGTGTCTGTACGGCCGGTGTAACTCGCCAGCCCGGACAGGGCCAGGTAGTTGATGTCATGGCCGGCGCGGTCCTTGTAGGGGCCGGTCTGGCCGTAGCCGGTAATCGACACATAAATCAATTTCGGATTGATCGCCTTCAGGGCTTCGTAACCCAAACCCAGACGCTCCATGACACCCGGGCGGAACTGCTCGAGCACGATATCGTAGTCCTCCAGCAACGACCGGATCACCTCCAGCGCCTCAGGTTGCTTGAGGTCCAGGGCGAGGCTGCGCTTGTTGCGGTTGAGGTAGGCATGACTGGCTGACACGCCTTGATCATGGGGCGGCAATACCCGCAGCAGATCCATGCGAGTCGGTGATTCGATGCGCAGCACTTCGGCGCCCATGTCCGCCAGCAGCAACGAGGCGAACGGCCCCGGCAGCAGTGTCGAGAAATCCAGAACCTTGAGTGATGCCAGTGGACCGAGCATGAGCGTTCTCCCTTGACGATGCCCACAGCCTAGGCAGCCGATCGCTTTGCAGCAATCACCTTAAGCGTCACGTGCAGTGACCGTTACGCTCAAACCGCAGGCAACAAAAAACCCGCCGAAGCGGGTTTTTCATTAAAACAAGGCTTACTTGGCGTTAGCCGGGGCTACCTCTTCGACGTGGCCCAAAACATCGTCTTTAGGTTCGTCGGCAATGCCGCGACCGCCCGAAGCCAGCTCGGCTTGCAGCACGTCGGTGTCCAGTTCCTTGACCCACTTGGCCACAACGACGGTGGCAACGGCGTTGCCGATCAGGTTGGTCAGGGCACGGGCTTCAGACATGAAGCGGTCGATGCCGAGGATCAACGCCAGGCCGGCAACCGGCAGGTGGCCGACGGCGGACAGGGTGGCAGCCAGTACGATGAAACCGCTACCGGTCACGCCCGCAGCGCCCTTGGACGACAGCAGCAATACCACCAGCAGGGTGATCTGGTGCGTGATGTCCATGGGCGTATCGGTTGCCTGGGCAATGAACACCGCGGCCATGGTCAGGTAGATGGCGGTACCGTCGAGGTTGAACGAGTAACCGGTCGGGATCACCAGACCTACCACGGATTTCTGCGCGCCCAGACGCTCCATCTTGATCAGCATGCGTGGCAGTACCGATTCCGAAGAAGAAGTACCGAGTACGATCAGCAGTTCCTCACGGATGTAGCGGATCATTTTCAGCACGCTGAAGCCGTGCAGGCGGGCGATGGAGCCCAGCACGATCAGGATGAACAGCAGGCAAGTGATGTAGAAGCACGCCATCAACTGACCCAGTTGCACCAGCGAGCCGACACCGTAGGCACCGATGGTGAACGCCATGGCACCGAAGGCACCGATTGGCGCGAGCTTCATGATCATGTTGATGATGTTGAACATCACGTGGGCGAAGCGATCGATGAAGTCCAGCAGCGGCTTGCCGTAGGCACCCAGGCGATGCAGGGCGAAACCGAAGATCACCGAGAACATCAGCACTTGCAGGATGTCACCGGTGGCGAAGGCGCCGACGATGGTGCTCGGGATCACGTTCAGCAGGAAGCCGACGACGCTTTGGTCAGCACCGGCCGCCACATAAGCGGCAACCTTGGAGGCATCGAGGGTGGCGATGTCGATGTGCATGCCATTGCCCGGCTGCACGATGTTGACCACGACCAGACCGACCAGCAGGGCGATGGTCGAAACGATCTCGAAGTACAGCAGCGCATAGCCGCCGGTCTTGCCGACCGATTTCATGTTCTGCATGCCGGCGATACCGCTGACAACGGTACAGAAGATGATCGGGGCGATGATCATTTTGATCAGTTTGATGAACCCGTCACCCAGTGGTTTAACGGCCACACCGAGCTGTGGATAGTAGTGACCTAGTGCGATACCGATGACAATTGCAACGATCACCTGGAAATACAGGGATTTGTACAGTGGCTGACGAGTCGTCATTGCAAAGTTCCTCAAGGGTGCCCGGTGACAACATCCATCTGTTGTCCGCAACACCGCAATTGCGAACCCTCCTGCACTGGAGGGATTTGTTTTTTCGAGCTGCGCAACGGCAGGCATCTGCTCGTTGTATCGCAAGGCCCGTGCCACCTTCCGTAAAATCCCTGCAAGCCTATTGATATCCGGGGTTGCAGCGAATTCCCTGTCACCGAACGGTTACAAGCATGTGGCGGATTTCCGCCCTTCGATTAAAAGTCGTCCTGCTATTTGGCGGATATCCGCCCTGTTCACGCTCGCGATGCGCAGCTAACATCCGTCGATCAACGGTCAGATCTGCTGCCATGCGCGAACGCACCATCGCCAGTCATTTCGCCCGCGCCGCCCTTGGTGGTGCGCGTCGGCACGGCTACGACTATTCGGGCCTGCTACAGCAACTGGGAATCAGCCCAGAGTTGCTGGACGAGCCCCGGGCACGCATCGCTCCGGAGCAATTCACCCAACTGATCCAGGCGTTATGGCTGGCGCTGGACGACGAGTACCTGGGGTTCGGGCAAACCCCAAGCAGGCCGGGCAGCTTCGCGATGATGTGCCATGCCGTGATTCATTGCCGCAACCTGGATAAGGCACTCCATCGCGGCTTATTGTTTTATAGCCTATTCCCTGGAGCTCCGCGTTTGACCCTGAGCCGCGAAGATGAATGGGTCCGCCTGAGCCTGGACGACTCGCAACTCTGGGACCCGGATCATTTCCTCAGCGAAAGCCTGCTAGTGATCTGGCACCGTTTCGGCAGCTGGCTGATCGGCCAGCGCATTCGCCTGGGGCAGGCCACGCTCAGCTACCCCCGCCCCGAACACGGCGCCGAGTACGACCTGCTGTTTTCCTGCCCGCTTGAGTTTTCCAGGCCCCAGAGCAGCCTGTTGTTTCACAGCCGCTACCTGGCCATGCCGCTGTTGCAGGACGAACGTACCCTCAAGCATTTCCTCGAGCGCTCCCCCGCCGACCTGCTCTCGCGCCCGGACGATGGCGACAGTTTGAGCAGCCGCCTGCGGCGCTTGCTCAGTCGCGACAGTTCACACTGGCCCGACCTGGAAGCCGTGGCCGCCCACCTGCACATCAGCCCGCAGACCTTGCGCCGGCATTTGCGGGAAGAGGGTTCGAGCTTTCAGGAATTGAAGGACCAGTTGCGCCGGGACATCGCGATTTATCACCTGAGTCGCGCTGACCTGTCGTTGCAACAGATCGCCGAGCAGCTGGGGTTTTCCGAGCCGTCGGCGTTTCACCGGGCGTTCAAGAAGTGGACGGGGCTGACGCCGGGGGCTTATCGGGCGCAGGAAAACTGAGGTTCAAGGCTCAGCTACCAGGTGAACTCACTGACCTCTTCGCGAGCCTGCTCGCGATGACGTCCGATAAAACACCACTAAACCACCGGGAAGTGAATCCGGAACGCCGCCCCGCCCATCGGTGAATCCCCCAAGGTCAGCTTGGCGCTGTAGCTCTCGATGATGTCCTTGACCACCGCCAGGCCGATGCCCTGCCCCGGGTGCTGGCGGTCCAGACGCTCTCCGCGCTCGAGAATCCGTGCACGCTGATCCTGTGGTACGCCAGGGCCGTCATCCTCGACACACAACTCGGTGCCGCTGAGGGTTTCACGCACGCTGATGCGTATTTCGCCCAGGCACAGGCGGTAGGCGTTTTCCAGCAGATTGCCCATCATCTCCAACAGAGCGCCCTGCTCGATCGGTACGTAGCAGGGGTCGGGCAGGTCGAACGCGACGTGCACGCGCTTGTCGCGATAGACCTTGTCCAGCGTGTCGCACAGGCTTTTCAGTACCGGCCGCAAATGCACCTGATGACGTACCAGGCCACTTTTGCGCAGGCTGGCGCGCTGCAGCTGGTAGCTGATCTGCTGGCTCATGCGTTCGATCTGGGTTTGCAGCACCCAGGCCTGATCGCGATCCTCGGGACGCTGGGCCATGTCTTCACTTACGCCTTGCAAAACCGCCAGCGGCGTTTTCAGGCTATGGGCCAGGTCGTCGAGGGAATCACGGTAGCGACTGCGCTGCTCACGTTCGCTGTGCAGCAAACGGTTGAGAGAACCGGTCAGGCGCAGCAATTCCCGAGGATGTTCCTCACTGAGGCTTTCGCGGGTGCCACCTTCGATCTGGTCCAGCTCCTGGCTCAAGCGCCGCAATGCCTGCAAGCCCCAGGTCAGGCCGATCCACAGCAACGCCAGCAGCACCAGCAGTGCCGCGCCAAAACCCAGATAGAGATTTTCCCGCAGGCCTTCGAGGGTCAGTTCGTACTCTCGAACCGGCTGCAACGCCACGATGCTGAAGGCTGCACTTTTGCCGCCGAGCAACTTGACCTCGACGTCGTAGACGAAGAACTCCTGGCCATTGGCTTCGCGGATCCGCGCAAACTCGCTGCCACGTCCGTCGTAGCGCGGCTTGTAATTGATGCGTTCTTCCTGGGTCGCCTTCGAACGCCAGACCAGATGCCCTTCACGGTCATAGATGTAGCCGAGCAATCGGCTGTCGGTGAGGTTGAAGCGCTCGTCGGGCAATTGCGCCGGCATCTGCAGGCCGTTGTTCTCCACCCGGGCGGCCGAGATCAGCGTGGTCACGTCGGATGCCAGGCGCTGCTCAATGGAGTCCTGCAACGCCAGGCTGAAGGCACCTTGCATCGCAGGCAGCAACGCCAGCATGAACAACACCGCCAACAGCGTGGCGGCGAGCATCAAGCGTATGCGCAGCGAACGGATCAAGTGCAACGCTCGTTGAACAGGTAGCCCAGGCCGCGCACGGTGTCGATCGGCTTGAATCCGCCCGGTCCCTCCAGTTTGCGTCGCAGACGGCCGACCAGCACCTCGATCACATTCGGATCACGCTCGTCGTCATCCGGGTAGAGCTGTTCCATCAAGCGATCCTTGGGCACCACTTGCTGATGATGGCGCATCAGATATTCGAGAATGCGGTACTCATACGCGGTCAGTGCCAGCGGCTGTTCGTCGAGGGACGCCTGCTTGCGGTTCAGGTCCAGCAGTAACGGGCCAGCGACGATGGTCGACTGGGTGAAACCGCTGGAGCGCCGCAGCAAGGCATTCAGGCGGGCCTCCAGTTCTTCGAACTGAAACGGCTTGACCAGATAATCATCGGCACCGGCGGCCAGGCCTTCGACCTTGTCCTGCCAGTTACCACGCGCGGTGAGGATCAGGATCGGGAAGCTCTTGCCACTTGAGCGCAACTGGCGGATCAGGTCGAGCCCGCTCATGCCCGGCAGACCGAGGTCGATCACCGCCAGGTCAAAGTTGAACTGCGCGGTCTGGTACAGCGCCTCCTCGGCGTTGGCCACGGACTCGACCACGTGGCCGCTCTCCGTCAGGCGGGTTTGCAGGTGATGACGCAGCAGCGCTTCATCTTCGACGACCAGCAGTTTCATAACGCTCTCCCGGGCAAATCAACATCTGCAGAGGCGCAACGTCGCACCTCAATAGCTAACATGGCAACGCCGGATCAGTCACTCGGGCTGATCCGGCGCAGGCCGTTCACGAATCGCTTGTCAGAAAGCGTAGTTGGCGGACAGGTACGTCTGGGCGCTGCTGGTCAGGTCCAGCGAACCCTGCTTGCTGCCGCCGCGCTCACTCATCTCGGTGCTGGCGTTGCTGCGCAGGTAACGGTAACCCAGTTCAACCGAGGTGTTCTGCGAAACCTGTTGCAGCACACCCACCTGACCACCGATGGCGTAACCGATATCACTGTCGCGGCTGAAGCCTGGCGACTCCTGAGTCATTTTGGTCAGGCCGGCCGTGGCGCCACCGAACAGCCTTGTGCTAGCGCCCACCGGGTAGAACAGATCGTAGCTGCCCAAGAGGTTTTCCTGACGCAGTTTAATGCCGTTGTGCGAGCCCGACACATTGTCGTAAGTGGCGTAGTAGCGGCCCTTGGTGTTTTGCTGCCCCAGACGAACACCCCAGGTGGTGTCCTTGCCGATTACGCCATCGGCGTTCGGGTGATTGAGGTTGTCGTTCAGGGCGTGGTTTTTTTTGACCTTGTCGCTGGTCTGTCCAAGAGTAAGGCTGGCGAAGTTGTCGTCGGACGCGAAAGCTGCGGTGCTTGCGCCCAGAACCGTGAATGCCAGAAGCAGTTTTTTGAATCCAGTCATTGGGGAGTTTCCTCATGTGCCGTTTGTTTTTTGGGTACGAGGCAAGGTTACGCACCGCGCCCTGAACTCCCCCTGAACGCACTCTGAACCAGGGCTGAACCGACCCGTCCCGAATATTTCGACACGTTTCAACAGGAAATCCGACCATGCAATGGACAAGGCCGGCGCCGACTACCAATTCGTCAGAAGCTTTGCACTACCCAGCCTCAAGCCAACCCGGCAAAATGCCTGATATGAATCCAACCCCCGCCCTGCCCGTCTGCTGCACGCCCCTCGATGACCATTGGCCGCTGCCGTTTGTGCTGCCCGATACGGTCCTGTTGAGTACTCACTTCGATAGCGCCCGACTGGCCAGCGATGACTTTCAGCGCAGTGCTATCGAAGCGCCGGCGAGCATTCAGCGCTCTGTCGCCAAACGGCAGGCGGAGTTTCTCGCCGGGCGAGTGTGTGCCCGGGCCGCGCTACAGCGGCTCGAAGGTTTGAGTTTCATTCCGGCCATCGGTGAGGACCGGGCACCGGTCTGGCCTGGTCATATCACTGGCTCCATCACCCACAGCACTGGCCGGGCCGCGGCGATCGTGGCGAACAAAAGCCATTGGCGCGGCCTGGGCATGGACCTGGAAAACCTGCTCAATGCCGAACGGGCTGAACGCCTGGCCGGAGAAATCCTCAATCCGCCGGAGCTACAGCGCATGGCGGCCGGTGATCACGATCAACGGGCGTTGCTGGTCACCCTGACGTTCTCGGTCAAGGAAAGCCTGTTCAAGGCGCTCTATCCGATCGTTCGGCGCCGTTTTTATTTCGAACACGCCGAAGTGCTGGAATGGAGTGAGTCGGGTGAGGTTCGGTTGCGATTGCTTACTGATTTGTCCAGCGAATGGCGCAATGGCACCGAGCTGGATGCGCAGTTCGGGGTCAAGGATGGGCAGTTGTTGAGTCTGGTCAGCATCAGGGCCTGAGGTTTATTGGCGCCTGTTCGGGCCCCATCGCGAGCAAGCTCGCTCCCACACTGGATCTATGTCACGCCACAAATCCTTGTGGGAGCGAGCTTGCTCGCGATGGGGTCGCAACAGACAACACAAGGCTCAACGCTTCTCCTGATTGCGCGGCCAGCTCAGGCTGAAGCACGCTCCACCCAGGCTCTTGCTCTTGCCGATCAACGCGCGCCCGTCATGCCAATGGATGATGCGTCGAACAATGGACAGGCCTAACCCATGGCCTCCAGATGCACGGGTGCGGCTGTCGTCGAGACGCAGGAACGGCGTAAAGATCTTCTCCCACGCCGACTCCGGCACACCCGGCCCGTCATCCTCAATATCCACCCGGCAACGCTGCTGCCCCACCTGATAGCTGATGGTCACCCGTGATTGCGCGTGGCGCATGGCATTAGTCACCAGGTTCTGGATCGCCCGATGCAAGTAGCGCGGTTCAGCCTCGACCCAGGCGTCGTCGTTATCGGCAGCCGACAGGCACAACCCGCGTTGCACCGTGACGTCGGCACGCAACGGCGCCAGTTCTTCGATCACCTGATCGACCAAGGCATCCAGATCGATCCGCTGAAAGTTCAGCGCCGGCGAACCCTGTTCGAGCCGCGCGTAGGTCAGCATCTCGTCCACCAGCCGGTCGAGGTCCTCGATGTCGTGGTCCATGCCCTGGCAGTATTTTTCCAGGGCTTGCGGCGTGGTGGCCGAGCCGATCATCTCCAGGCCAAAGCGCAGGCGTGCCACCGGCGTACGCAATTCGTGGGACACCGCGCGCACCAGTTCGCGCTGGATCGCCAGCAACTGCTGCAAGTGTTCGGCCATGCCGTTGAACGCCGAGGCCAGCCGCCCCACCGAGTCCGCACCGCGCGCCGGCACGCGGGTTTCCAGGCTGCCCTTGGCAATGCGCGTGGCGGCGGCTTCCAGGCCACGCAAGCGTCGCTCGAGCTGGCGCACCAACAGATAGACGATCAAACCGATCAGCGTCAGGCCCAGCGCGGCGATCAGCACCAGCCACTCCGGCGGATAAGGATTCATCTGATACAACGGGCCGATTTCCAGGACCCACGGCGTGCCGACCATGCCGGCAAACACCCGGATCGAATCCCCCCCCTTGCCCAGCGCCATCACCGTGTCGCCCTCGGATACCCGGCGGCTCTGGTCTTCGTCCATGTCCGCCTCGTCGACCGTGACCAGCCGCAGGTCGAAGCCGAATCCCTTGCTTTCCTTCAATTGCGCCAGGCGCAAGGGCTGATCGGCGACCGGGGTGCGCACCAGCTCATCGGTCAACAGGTAGATGGTCGCCCGGGCCAGTTGCTCGCTGATCTGCTGCACTTCCCCGGTGAGCATCAACTGCTCCTTGTCGCTGACCAGCTTGTAGACCTTCGCCGCGTGCGGCCCGGTCTGTTCCACCAATGCCTGGCCGCGCAACACACGGGTGCGCTGGGTCAGGTCGAGGTCGGTCTCGGCAAAGGTTTTCAGCGCCAGCGGAATCCCCAGCAGCCGCTCCCACACCAGCAAGGCCCGGTGGCGCTCGGTCTGGTTCATCGGTTGCAGGTTGTCGGCCATCAGCGAGAACGTGCCGTGGGCCAGGCGCTCGCGGTATTGCTCGCTGCGCACCTCATTGAGCAGGTGCAACGCCAGCACACCGAGCACGGCCACCAGAATCAGCGCGGCGCACATGCCGCCATAGATACGCAGGAAGATCGAGTTCACAGGGACGGGTCTACGCAAGCCTCGGGAACGAACAGATAGCCCTTGCTGCGCACGGTCTTGATCAGCCGTGGATGCTCCGGGTCATCGCCGATCTTCGGGCGGATGCGCGAGATGCGCACATCGATGGAGCGGTCCTGACCGTCATAGCCGATGCCCCGCAGCGCGGTGAAGATCTCTTCCCGGGAGAGGATGCGCCCGGCATTGGCCACCAATAGCCAGAGCAAGTCGAATTCGGCGCTGGTCAGTTCGATGCCGTTGCCCTGCAACCAGGCTTCGCGCAAGGCGTTGTCGACGATCAGCGGACCGAACTGTAGACGCCGCTGTTTTTCCGGGGCGACCTCGGGCGTTTCGCTACGGCGCAGCAGCGCCTGGATGCGTGCCAGCAGCAGGCGCGGGCGTACCGGTTTGCAGACATAGTCGTCAGCCCCCAGGTCCAGGCCAAGAATCTGGTCAGTGTCATCGGTGCGGGCGGTGAGCATCAGGATCGGGCCGTCATAGCGGGCGCGGACCTTGCGGCAAATGCTCAGGCCATCTTCACCGGGGAGCATCAGGTCGAGGATCACCAGGTCCGGCTGTTCCTTGATGATGCGATTCGCCGCGAGCGCACCATTGCCTTCGATCGATACACGCAGGCCATTGGCTTCCAGGTAATCGCGGGTCAGTTCGGCCAGTCGCTGGTCGTCCTCCACAATCAATACCTGCCAGGCTTCTTGCTCCACGGGTGACCTCTGCTTGCCAAAAACACTAATAAGGAAGGATCCGCCCGTCTTTTTGTAGTGATTCGGGGGGACAAATATGTATACACGCTGGGCCGATTGTATAAACGCCGCCCGTCGAGAACACAAGCGGGTAAATGCGTTCGGACAACAGGGTTTTTTGTGATAGGGTTCGCGCCCTTAAAAATCCGCCCGGGCGTTTTCGATGGTTGAAAATCGCTGAAAAAAGGTCCGGTCCAGCAGCGTCGCGGCCTACACGCCGGTTACCTCTTTCACACACAATTTACGCACAGGTTTATCCACAGGTAGTACGTTGCAATCCCCCCCTAAAACGCATTATCTTGTACCCCAGCGCTGAAAAACCCCTAGATGTAGGGTTTTGCGCAAAAAACCAAACACAAACCAGACACCAATTTCAAGCGCTTTTATTGCCTCTGTCCGGTTGAACCATACGTATTTTTGAAAGACCAAACCGCGCGTGCGGATGGCTACTGTATTTCGGCCCCAAGTGGTGAAAACGGTACGGGTGTTGCAGTCCTGAACTGTCACCTCAAAGGACCTCCGGTCTTGCGCCCACGGCACGAGACCAAAGACTTCGGCATGGAAGCGGCGCCCTATAGCCCCCTTCCTGATCTGTCCCGAAGTTGTTATGCCCGGCCCTCGCCGGTTGTAGTGCTTCAGGACGGAACGGTGGGCACCGTGATGGTGCCCAAACAAACATAGAGAATGTGGAGACACCCCCCCATGCAAACCGACACAACTCGCGAGAACCCGCAAGGCACCTTGCCGCAGGCCGCCGATTCGAATTCGGATCTGTCCGCCACCGCGCCAGGTCAACTGCGTGTGATCAAGCGTAACGGCACTGTCGTTCCCTACACCGATGACAAGATCACCGTCGCCATCACCAAAGCGTTCCTCGCAGTTGAAGGCGGCACCGCTGCTGCCTCGTCGCGAATCCACGACACCGTTGCCCGCCTGACCGAACAGGTCACCGCGACCTTCAAGCGTCGCATGCCATCGGGCGGCACCATCCACATCGAAGAAATCCAGGACCAGGTCGAACTGGCCCTGATGCGTGCCGGCGAGCAGAAAGTCGCTCGCGACTACGTGATCTACCGTGACGGTCGTTCGAAAGAGCGCGCTGCCCACGCACCGGCAGAAGAAGCGGTCAACGCTCACCCGTCGATCCGCATCACCCGTGCCGACGGCAGCCTGGCGCCGCTGGACATGGGCCGCCTGAACACCATCGTCACCGAAGCGTGCGAAGGCCTGGAAGAAGTCGACGGCGACCTGATCCAGCGCGAAACCCTGAAGAACCTGTACGACGGCGTGGCCCTGAACGACGTCAACACCGCCCTGGTGATGACCGCCCGTACCCTGGTTGAACGCGAGCCGAACTACTCGTTCGTGACCGCGCGCCTGCTGATGGACACCTTGCGCGGCGAAGGCCTGGGCTTCCTCGGTGTGGCCGAGAGCGCCACTCACCACGAGATGGCCGACCTGTACGCCAAGGCGCTGCCGGCCTACATCGCCAAGGGTATCGAGTTCGAACTGCTGAACCCTGTGCTGGCCTCCTTCGACCTGGAAAAACTGGGCAAGGCGATCAACCACGAGCGCGACCAGCAATTCACCTACCTGGGCCTGCAAACCCTGTACGACCGTTACTTCATCCACAAGGATGGCGTGCGTTTCGAACTGCCGCAGATCTTCTTCATGCGCGTGGCCATGGGCCTGGCGATCGAAGAGAAGCAGAAAGAAGACCGCGCGATCGAGTTCTACAACCTGCTGTCGTCCTTCGACTACATGGCTTCGACCCCGACCCTGTTCAACGCCGGTACCCTGCGTCCACAGCTGTCGAGCTGCTACCTGACCACCGTGCCGGATGACCTGTCGGGCATCTACCACGCGATCCACGACAACGCCATGCTGTCGAAATTCGCCGGCGGCCTGGGCAACGACTGGACTCCGGTTCGTGCGCTGGGTTCGTACATCAAGGGCACCAACGGCAAGTCCCAGGGTGTCGTACCGTTCCTGAAAGTCGTCAACGACACCGCCGTTGCCGTTAACCAGGGTGGCAAGCGCAAAGGCGCTGTCTGTGCCTACCTGGAAACCTGGCACATGGACATCGAAGAGTTCATCGAACTGCGCAAGAACACCGGTGATGACCGTCGTCGTACCCACGACATGAACACCGCCAACTGGATCCCTGACCTGTTCATGAAGCGCGTCTTCGATGACGGCAAGTGGACCCTGTTCTCGCCGTCCGAAGTGCCGGACCTGCACGACCTGACCGGCAAGGCCTTCGAAGAGCGCTACGAGTACTACGAAGCCCTGACCGAGTACCCGGGCAAGGTCAAGCTGTTCAAGACCATCCAGGCCAAAGACCTGTGGCGCAAGATGCTGTCCATGCTGTTCGAAACCGGCCACCCGTGGCTGACCTTCAAGGACCCGTGCAACCTGCGCAGCCCGCAGCAGCACGTGGGCGTGGTCCACAGTTCGAACCTGTGCACCGAGATCACCTTGAACACCAACAAGGACGAGATCGCCGTTTGCAACCTGGGCTCGATCAACCTGCCGAACCACATCGTCGACGGCAAGCTGGACACCGCCAAGCTGCAACGCACCGTGAACACCGCCGTGCGCATGCTCGATAACGTGATCGACATCAACTACTACTCGGTGCCGCAAGCGAAGAACTCCAACTTCAAGCACCGTCCGGTCGGCCTGGGCATCATGGGCTTCCAGGACGCGCTGTACCTGCAGCACATCCCTTACGGTTCCGACGCTGCCGTCGAGTTCGCCGACAAGTCGATGGAAGCGGTCAGCTACTACGCGATCCAGGCTTCCTGCGACCTAGCCGACGAGCGCGGCGCCTACGAGACGTTCCAGGGTTCGCTGTGGTCCAAAGGCATCCTGCCGCTGGATTCGCAACAGATCCTGATCGAGGCCCGCGGCCAGAAGTACATCGATGTCGACCTGAACGAATCCCTGGACTGGGCACCGGTTCGCGCCCGTGTACAGAAAGGCATTCGTAACTCGAACATCATGGCCATCGCACCGACCGCGACCATCGCCAACATCACCGGCGTCTCGCAGTCGATCGAACCGACCTACCAGAACCTGTATGTGAAATCGAACCTGTCGGGCGAATTCACCGTGATCAACCCGTACCTGGTTCGCGACCTGAAGGCTCGCGGTCTGTGGGACTCGGTCATGATCAACGACCTGAAGTACTACGACGGTTCGGTGCAGCAGATCGAGCGCATCCCGCAAGAACTCAAAGAGCTCTACGCGACGGCCTTCGAAGTGGACACCAAGTGGATCGTCGACGCCGCCAGCCGTCGTCAGAAGTGGATCGACCAGGCTCAGTCGCTGAACCTGTACATCGCCGGCGCTTCGGGCAAGAAGCTGGACGTGACCTACCGCATGGCCTGGTACCGCGGTCTGAAAACCACTTACTACCTCCGTGCCCTGGCTGCGACCAGCACCGAGAAGTCGACCATCAACACCGGTAAGCTGAACGCTGTTTCCAGCGGCGGCAACCACGGTGACGACTCGGTCCTGGCGGCTCCTGCAGGTCCCGCTCCAGTGCCAAAGGCTTGCGCCATCGACGAGCCGGATTGCGAAGCTTGCCAATAAGCTGAACCGGTAAGCACCGAAAGGTGCTTGCTCGAAACCCCCGATCAGCCTCTGGCGGGTCGGGGGTTTTCTTTTGCCTCGAGGAAATGGGTGACTGATCTGACGCTTTCGCGAGCAAGCTCGCTCCCACAGGGGACCGAGTCTTTTCAGATAAACACGATCAACTGTGGGAGCGAGCTTGCTCGCGATGAGGCCATCACCTCCAACACAAAACCACAGGTCACAAAAAAACCCCTCTTTCGAGGGGCTCCTTGCACAGCAAAATCCAGCATCAAGTCATCTGAATGATGGTCTGCATGATGGTGCTCTGGGTGGAGATGGTCTTGGCGTTCGCCTGGTAGTTGCTCTGCGCCTTGATCAGGTCGACCAGTTCGTTGGTCAGGTTGACGTTGGACTCTTCCAGGGAGTTGGAAACGATCGAACCCAGGGTGCCGGTCTCTGGTGCATCGTAGCCCGGAATACCCGAGGTGTAGGTTTCTTTCCAGCTGCTGCCACCCACCGGCTGCAGACCTTGTTCGTTGGTGAAGCTGGCCAGCGAAATCTGGCCGATTGGCTTGGTCTGGTTGTTGCTGAAATTGGCCAGCAATACGCCGCTGCCGTCGATGGTCAGGTTGGTGATCTGGCCAGTGGCATAACCGTTCTGCGATGGAATCGAACGCGCGGTGTCGGCGTTGAACTGGGTGGTGTTGCCCATGGCGATGGTCAGGCCCGCCGGATCGGCTGCCGCGCCGTTGGCTGCCCAGACATCGTTGGTGACGGTACCCGGCGTCCAGTTGCTGATTTTCAGGTCATTGCTTGTGGTCGATGTTGGCGGGGTCGTCGGCGGCGTCACTGGCGTGCTGACCGAAACCAGTTTGCCGGATGTATCAAATGTCATGGTCGAAGCAATTGGATCAACTGCACCCGTGCCGGTAGGCGAGGAACCGTCCGGATTGCGACCATCGATCAGGGTGTAGGTATCCCAAGTGTTCGGCCCGGTCTTGACCATGTATTGATCCATGGTGTGCTGGTTACCCTGAGTGTCGAAAATCGGGGTACTGAACTGCTTGGTGAAAGTTGCCTGTTTGGTCGGATCGAATTTGTTAGTGGCGACCGACTGATCAATCACCACGGCCGTAGAGTTCAGGTTGATCGTCGACGAAACGGTGCTGGTGGATTTCGGCGCCAGATTGGAGGTGTCGATCCGCAGGTCGGTCAACACGCCGTTGAGGATCTTGCCATTGGAGTCCACGCCATAACCCTGCAGACGGGCCGTACCGTCGCTGTTCGTCACGTAGCCATCCTTGTCGGTCTTGAACGTACCGGCACGGGTGTAGGTCAGCGAACCGTTGTTGCTCAGGACAAAGAAGCCGTTGCCCTGGATACCCATGTCGAGCACGTTGCCGGTGTTACTCACGTCACCCTGACCGAACTGCTGGGAAATATTGGCCAGGCGCACGCCGTTGCCGACGGTCTTGCTGCCGGTGCCCAGGCGAGTTGCCGAGTACACATCTTCGAATTCTGCACGGGACGATTTGAAACCGGTGGTCGCGACGTTGGCGATGTTGTTGCCGGTCACGTCCAGTTGTTTGTTGGATGCAAAGAGACCGCTAAGGCCGATATTAAAAGACATAATCCACTCCTTTGTGCCGGGTTAGTCGGCTTTACATACCAATGGTTTGTACTTTGGACAGAGCGACGGTGCCCAGCCCGGCCAGATTGAGCATCAACTCACCGCCAGTCTGGCTGATGGTCACGCTGTTGACGGTCGCTGGCAGGTTGGTGATCAGCGCCACGGACTTCCCATCGATCGTGCTGGTAGCGCCGAAGGTGTAAGTGCCGGCAGCTACCGTTTCGCCCGCGTCATTCTTGCCGTCCCAGATGAAACTGGCGTTGCCTGCTTTCTGAGCGCCCAGGTCGATGGTGCGTACGGTCTTGCCGTCCGCAGCAGTGATCTTCAGGGTGGCGGCGGCCACCGACGATGGCACCACCACCGTACCGCTGAGGCTCTTCGACGTGTCGACCACGGCCTTGTCACCGGGTGCAATGACCGAACGCCCCACCAGCGACGAAGCCTGCAATGCCTGGGACGAATTGTAGTTGCTGGCCAGCCCGCTCACGGTGTCGTTGAGCGTAGTGATGCCTTCCAGGCTGCTGAACTGCGCCAACTGGGCCACGAAAGCGCCGTTGTCCTGAGGTTCCAGCGGGTTCTGGTTTTTCAACTGCGTAACCAGCAATTGCAGGAATGCATCCTTGCCCAGGGCCTTGTTGCCCGTGGCGCTGCCGGTTGCCGACGCGAGGCCGTCAGTCGTGGTAGTGGTCTTGATCGAAGAGTTGGCCAGGATGTCCTTGAGGCTCAAACCACTGGTGGAATCGGTAACACTCATCTGACTCGCCCCTTATCACTGACCGAGGGTCAGGACCTTCTGCATCATGGTTTTGGCGGTGTTCATCATTTCGGCGTTGGTCTGGAACGAACGGCTCGCGGAAATCATGTCGGCCATTTCCTCCACCACGTTGACGTTCGGGTAGTAGACGTAACCCTTGGCATCGGCCGCCGGATGGTTCGGCTCGTAGCGCGCTTCAAGATTGCTCTGGTCTTCGACCACACCCAGCACCTGAACGCCCTGACCGGCAGCGTCCTGGCTCTGGAACAGCGAATCGCTGCCGCCGCTCTGCCCGCCCTGGAACATGGTGGCGAATACCGGGTGGCGCGCACGGTAGGTCTGGTCGATGCTCGACGAGACCGTCTCGGCGTTGGCGATGTTCGAAGCGACGGTGTTCAGGCGCGTGGTCTGCGCACTCATGCCGCTACCGGCAATGTTGAAAACACTGGATAGAGACATGGCTTACTCTCCGCGCAGGGCTGACACCAGCCCTTTGAATTTGCTGTTGAGCAGGGTGAAGCTGGCCTGGAAGCCGATCGCGTTTTCCGCGTAATTCGACTGTTCCAGTTGGGCGTCCACGGTGTTCTGGTCGATCGACGGTTGCATCGGCGTGCGATACAGCAACGACTCGTCGCCATTGCCCAGGCCTTCAGCTTCGATATGACGGCTGTTGGTCATGTTCAAGGCGAAGGTGCCGCTTTTGGTTTTCTCGTTCTGCTCGGCGAGCACTTTCGAGAAGTCCAGATCCCGAGCCTTGTAGTTCGGGGTGTCGGCGTTGGCGATGTTGTTGGCCAGGACTTCGGCACGCTGGGCGCGGAAGCCCAGGGCTTGTTCGTGGATACCGAGCGCTTTATCGAAGCTGATGCTCATGTCGGGAAACCTTCGGGTGACCTGATTTTTCGTAGGATCAACTTAGCAAGCCCCATGCCAATTCAAAAAACCCCGGAAACCGGGGCTTTGCCGGCCATGGCAACGCGGCAATGCCAGAAAAGCGGCAACGGTTTTCCGCCGGATGCCGCTTTTCTGCCGCTTGTCCTACGCAACACGTCCCCTGTAGGAGCTGCCGAAGGCTGCGATCTTTTGATTGTGCTTTTCAAGATCAAGATCAAAAGATCGCAGCCTTCGGCAGCTCCTACGTGATGCAAAAGCGCCGCGCATAAAAAAGGAGTCCCTGAGGACTCCCGTTTTTTATGCGCGCCGCTTTTGCATCACTTCGCCTGGTAAATGATCCCCGGGCTGCACTGGACCATCTGGTAATGATCCGGCAAACCGTTCAGCGCTTCGGAAGCACCGAGGAACAGGTAACCGCCCGGCTTCAACGTACTGTGGATGCGCAACAGGATGTCCTTCTTCACCTCGGCGGAGAAGTAGATCAATACGTTGCGGCAAAACACGATGTCGAACTTGCCGAGGCTCGCGTAGCTGTCCAGCAGGTTGAATGAACGGAATTCCACACGGCTCTTGATCGGTGCCTTGATCGCCCAGCGTCCCGGCCCTTTCGGGTCGAAATAACGCTGCAGACGCTCGGGCGACAGACCGCGGCCGATGGCCAGGCTGTCGTACTCGCCGGTCTTGCAGTTGTTCAGCATTGTGCCGGACAGGTCGGTGGCAACAATCTGCACCCCCATCCGCAACTGGCCCATGTTGACCCGCTCGAACTCATCGATGGACATCGACAGCGAATACGGTTCCTGGCCCGACGAGCACGCTGCCGACCAGATGCGCAGGCGCTGGCCGGGACTGGCCTTGATCGCTTCGGGCAGTACCTTGTTCTTCAAGACCTCAAACGGGTAGGTGTCACGAAACCACAGGGTTTCGTTGGTGGTCATGGCATCCACCACCTGCTCGCGCAAACCGCTGCGCGGCTGGGTCTGCATGCGCTGAACCAGATCCCCCAAAGACTTGATGCCTTGCTGTTCCATCAGTTTGTTGAGACGGCTGGAGACCAGGTACTGCTTGTTTTCACCGAGCAAAATGCCACAGGCTTTTTCCAGGAATACCCGGAACTGTTCGAAATCCAAATTACCCGTAGACAATGATGCCGCCTCTTAAATCGTGTTGACTGCCAGGGGCACGGGCCCCTAGCTGATATCTGCTGCTTTGATCCGGTCGACTACCCGGGATGCCAGGTCATCAGGACGGAACTTGGCCAGGAAGTCATCGGCACCGACCTTCTTGACCATCGCCTGATTGAATACCCCCGACAACGAAGTATGCAGGATGATATGAAGCTTTTGCATGCGCGGGTCGTTGCGGATTTCCGCCGTCAGGGTGTACCCGTCCATCTCCGGCATCTCGATGTCGGAGATCATCATCAGGAACTCTTCTTCCGGCTTCTTGCCCTCGTTGACCAGTTTGCGCAGGTAGTCCAGCGCTTGCCGACCGTCGTTCAACGCCACCACTTCGACGCCGACCGTTTGCAGGCAACGCGTGACCTGCTTGCGCGCCACCGACGAGTCGTCGACCGTCAGCACGCGCAACGAAAGCGCCTTGTGCTGGGTCTCGACATCCACCACACCGACGGAAATCGCTTCCGGCGTCGGCGCCACTTCCGCCAGCACCTTCTCGACGTCGATGATTTCGACCAACTGATTGTCGACCCGCGTCACCGCCGTCAGGTAGTGATCGCGCCCGGTGCCCTTGGGCGGCGGATGGATCTCCTCCCAGTTCATGTTGACGATGCGCTCCACCGAGCGGACCAGGAAACCCTGAGTCTTGGTGTTGTACTCCGTGATGATCACGAAAGGGTTGTTCTTGTCCTTCAGCGCACCGGAGCCAGTCGCCATCGCCAGATCAAGGATCGGAATGGTCGCCCCCCGGATGTTCGCCACGCCGCACACGACAGGACTGGATTTGGGCATCAGCGTCAGTTTGGGGCATTGCAGCACCTCCCGAACCTTGAACACGTTGATCCCGTACAGTTGCTGGCCGTCGAGACGGAACAACAACAGCTCAAGGCGATTCTGCCCCACCAGTTGCGTGCGCTGGTTTACCGAATCCATTACACCAGCCATGCCCAGACTCCTACACCAACGCCAAGTGTTGTTGCGACGCGCCTTCATCACTAAACGGCACGGCGCTTGCTTTTTTAATCGTTATGAACACAGAACCGACATTTTTTCGACGCCCGACCACACCCTATCGCAAATTGCTCGGCGTGCTGGCGGCTGTTTGCCTGTTCAACGCTGGCAGCCCTGCCCTTGCTGACGCGGTTACCTTGCCTGACATGCTTATCGGCGTCACTCAGGGCTTTCTTGAATTCACCGTAGAAGACTATCTGGCTACCAGTCAAACGGAGGGTCGCTACGAGATCCAGGTCAACCAACTCGATCCGCGCATGCACATGCCCATGTGCGACAAGGAATTGACAGCAACGCTCGAGAGCCCCAAGCCGCTGGGACGGGTTACGGTCAAGGTTCGCTGCGAAGGCGCTTCCCCCTGGACAGTGTTCGTACCCGCTCAAGTCCGCCTGTTTCGCGATGTCGTGACCAGCGCCCGGCCACTGCGCCGCGCCGCCATCGTCGAGCCTGGGGATGTAGTCCTGCGCGAGCGCGATATCAGTCTCATCAGCCAGGGCTACTTGACCTCTCTTGATCAGGCGATCGGGCAGCGACTGACCCGACCAATGGTCGCCGACCAGGTGATCACCCTGGTGAACATCGAACAGGCCGAAGTCATTCGCAAGGGCGATCAGGTGGTGATAACCGCCCGCAGCGGTACCCTCAGCGTGCGCATGCCGGGCGAAGCGCTGTCAAACGGCAGCCTGAGCGAACAGATCCGGGTGAAAAACCTCAACTCCCAACGAGTCATCAAGGCGCAGGTCATGGCGCCAGGGCAGGTGGAAGTGTCCATGTAAGGCTCTCTGTTCATCAGAATGTGGCGCTTGCCGCGGCTGTTCCCTAGACTGTGCTCCATGCAGGGCAAGCGCTGACGCGCGCAAGGTTCATTGATAAATGAGCCTAAAGTTTTCCAGGGAATGGCCGAAACCATGGCAAGCGTCCAAATTCCCAGAGGTTTTTTATCATGGTCATCGATTTCAGCCGTTTGAACAGCTCCTCGTCCCTGACGGGCAGTACACGTACCAGCGCCAGCAAGGAAAGCGCCGAGGCCGGCAAATCCGCGCCGCTGGAGTCCGCGGCCGAACAGGCCGGTACCGTCAAAAGCGGGGAATCGGTACATCTCAGCAATGAGGCTCAACAGTTGCAGAAGGTCACTGACAAGCTGCGCGATCAGCCTGCCGTCGACAACGCCCGCGTGGCCGAGTTGAAAGCAGCGATTGCCGATGGCAGCTATAAAGTCGACAGCAACCGTGTAGCCAGCAAACTGCTCAACTTCGAAGCCCAGCGCTAGGCTACCGCCGGCGCCAGGCTTTTGGACGCTTAAAACCCAAGGCCAGCCATGCACGACACAAATTTACTGCAACTGATCACCGACGACTTTGCTCCAGCGCAACACCTGCTGGAGTTACTGCAGACCGAATCCCTCGCATTGCATGGCCGCGACATGCCATTGCTCGAGGACATCCTGGCGCAGAAACAGGCGTTGGTCGTTTTGCTTGAACAGCATGGCCGCAAGCGCAGTGAAATCCTCGCCAGCCTCAACCTGCCGACCAACCGTGGCGGTCTGGAGCAATTGGCCGGCCAGTCGAGCATTGGCGAGCAGTTGCTGGCGCAAAGTGACGTGCTGACCGATCTCCTGGCCCAGTGCCAGGCCATCAACGCCAACAACGGCCAGTCGATCCTCACTCAGCAGGCCGCTACGGCCACCCAGCTGAAAATCCTCACCGGCGGTGAAACCCCGGCGCTTTACGATGCCAGCGGAACATTCTCCAAGCTTGCCAAGCCGCGCCCGCTCAGTCAGGCATGAGCCGGTCAATGCCCCCGCTCTATCAAGACGCGCAACATACTGGCAAACTGCTAGCCTGCCGTAGTCAAATTTTGTCTGGAGATTGATTAACCGTGTCCAATGCCTTATCCGTGGATGATGCTCCGCAGCCACCCAAGGTGCTCTCCACGCCCTTGGAAATCTCCAGCAACCTGCGCCAGCTGCTCGAAAGCCATGACCCGCTGATCATCACGTTCCACGAGCGCAGCCAGCGCTTCCAGAGCTACCTGGTGGACCTGGACCGTGACAGCAACATGATTGCCCTGGACGAAATGATTCCCCGTGATGGCGAGCGTTACCTGCTGGCGGGCGAGCCGTTCCGGGTCGAAGGCTTCCACGAAGGCGTACGCATTGCCTGGGAAAGCAACGGCCAGTTGAACATCGACGAATCCGGTGGCAGCCGCTGCTATCGCGGCCCCCTGCCCGATGAAGTGGTGTACCACCAGCGCCGCAATGCGTTCCGCGCCGCGCTGAAGCTGGCACAACTGGTCAACGTCAACCTCGACGGCGAAAAGCTCAAGGCGCCGATCAGCGGCAAGCTGCTGGATATTTCCGCTACCGGCTGCAAACTGCGCTTTGACGGCGACATCACTGGCAGCCTGCAACTGGGCCAGGTCTACGACCGCTTCAACGCCGACCTGCCCTTCGGCAAGATGACCGCGCCGGTCGAGTTGCGTTATCTGCACTTCGAAGAAAGGATTTCCACCACCTTCGCCGGCGTTCGCTTCCACAACATGAGCGGGCTGGTGCAGCGTCAGGTCGAACGCTTCGTCTACCAGTTGCAACGCGAAGCCCGTCGCTTCGACAAAGACGACATGTAATAGAGCGTCAACAAAAAACGGGCAGTCCCTTGCGGTGACTGCCCGTTTTTTATGCCCCGGTTTTAAGGCCTGGCCTCGGTAAAGCTTTGCTCGCGGCCCGAGTCAGGATCTTCTGGCGGCTGATCGGATTCAGATTCTGATCCGGCTTCCGGTTCGGCTGGCGGCTCCGGATTCACCGGATTGCACATCTGATCCTGCACCACCTGTTCATCAACACGCGGGTCGAGGCAGGCCACCAGTGGCGAACTCGTCATATTGTCCGGCATGGCCACGTGATGCAGCGGTGCGTCGTCGACCTGATGCAGGTTGGTCACTGCTTTCGGGCGAATCCGCCATACCAGCACCAACGCAAAGAAACTGAAGAAGGCATAGAGCATCTGGCTGCCGAACAGCTTCATCAGCACGCCTGCCACCAGTGGCCCGATACTCGCGCCAACGCCGTAGGTCACCAGCAACATTGCCGTCAGGGACACCCGGCGATCGCCTTCGACATGGTCGTTGGAGAACGCCACTGCCAATGGATACAGGCAAAACTGCACCAGCGAACAGACGAAGCCGGCGATAAACAGAACCTCCAGCGGCACCTGCGGCATGATCGCCAGCGGCAGTGCAGCCAGTGCCAGGCTGAACGCGAAACTGCGGATCAACACGGCCCGATCGTAGCGATCGGACAACCAACCCAGCGGCCACTGCACCAGCAACCCGGCAAAAATACAGCTACCCATGAACAGACCGACCTGCTCCGTGGACAATCCCTGCTGAGAGGCATACAGCGGTGCCAGACCGTAGAACGAACCAACGATCAGGCCCGCCCCGAGCACCGTGCTCAACGACTGCGGCACCCGCTTGATAAAAAACCGTGGTTCCATCGGTGCCGGATGCAAGGGTGCCGGGTGAATCCGTCGGGTCAGCGCCACCGGCACCAGGCACAGGGCGAAACACAGGGCGACCAGCATCAGCAGTTCCAGCCCCAGCGCCGGGTGCATGACCAGAATCAACTGCCCCAGCACCAATCCCAGGTATGAAGCGATCATGTAGCCGCTGAAGACCATGCCGCGCTGATTGGCATCGGCCTGTTCATTGAGCCAGCTCTCGATCACCATGTACTGGCACATCATGCCGAGGCCGACGATCACCCGCAAAAACAGCCAGGCCGGCAACCAGTCCACCAGGCCATGGCCGAGTACCGCCGCGCCAACGATCCCGGCACACGCCGAATAGGCCCGGATATGCCCGACCCGGGCAATCAACCGGTGACCGATCTTGCCCCCCAGCACCAGGCCGAAATAGTTGGCAGCCATCAGCGCACCGACCCACAGGCTGTCGACATGGTCGGCAGCCAGGCGCAACGCCAGGTAAGTACTCAACAGGCCCGAGCCGATCAACATCATCAGCGAGGCGAAATACAGTGCTCGAAAGGATTTCCAGATTTGGCGCATCGGCGTTCCGAGCGGCTCCTTGCAGTGAGAATCGGCTACCGCTAAACGATAGCCGGATGTCGACGGGACGTCAGGCCTGGGCTGCTAAAATACGCCTTTCCCAGGGAGTAATTTCATCATGGAAACTGGTCAGTTCCAGGGTCTTCGAAGCGATGTAGCCTTCGATGAATTCCGCGCCGAACAGTTCCTTGGCCAACTGGCTACGTTTCAGACGCTCGAGCGCCGCATGCAAGGTACACGGCAACGAAAGATTGTCCGGCACTTCGAACTCACCCTGGATCGGCGCGCTCGGTTCCAATGCCTTCTCGATGCCATGCAACCCCGCTGCCAGGCTTGCGGCAATCGCCAGATACGGGTTGGCATCGGCCCCCGGCAAGCGGTTCTCGACCCGACGGGCCACCGGCAAACTGGCCGGAATACGCAGGCCGGCCGCCCGGTTGTCGTAGGACCAGCAGGCATTATTCGGTGAGGCGTAAGGGTGGCACAAGCGCTGATAGGAGTTCACGTTCGGCGCAAACAACGCAGTGAAATCGGCCATGCACGTTTGCTGACCGGCAATGAAGTGGCGGAAGGTCGCCGTCTCCTGCCCCGCCTCGTCGCTGAACACGTTTCGCCCCGAATCGATCTCGACCACGCTCTGGTGGATATGCATCGAACTGCCAGGCGTATGCGCCAACGGCTTGGCCATGCATACCACGCTCAGGCCATGCTTGAGGGCCACTTCCTTGAGCAGGTGCTTGAACAGGAACGTCTGGTCGGCCAGCAACAGCGGATCACCGTGCAGCAGATTGATCTCGAACTGGCTGACGCCCATTTCGTGCATGAAGGTATCGCGAGGCAACCCCAGGGCCGCCATGCACTCGTAGACTTCATTGAAGAACGGCCGCAAGCCATTGTTGGAACTGACGCTGAACGCCGACTGACCATCCTCGCGACGACCGTCCAGCCCCAGTGGCGGTTGAAAAGCCAGGGTCGGATCGGTGTTGGGTGCGAAGACAAAAAACTCGAGCTCGGTCGCCACCACAGGCGCCAGGCCGCGGGCCGCGTAACGGGCAATCACCGCCTTGAGCTGGCCACGGGTCGACAGATTGGAGCTGGTGGAGGTGCCCAATTCATTCGCATCGCAAATGGCCAAGGCCCGCGGTGGATGGCTCCAGGGCAAGCGGTGGATTTGTGCCGGGTCCGGGATCAGCGCCAGGTCGCCATCATCGCTGCCGTAAAACCGCGCCGGCGGATATCCGCCCATGATGCATTGCAGCAGCACGCCCCGCGCCATCTGCAAACGTCGACCGTCGAGAAAGCCCTCGGCGGTCATCACTTTACCCCGCGGTACGCCATTCAAATCCGGCGTGACACATTCAACTTCATCAATGCCCGTCAATCGCTGCGCGAGTGAACTCAGGCCAACGGTCGTCATGACGCTATCCTTGTTATTGTGCGGGCCGCGAACGGCGACCGTACAAAATAGGCTCCGCGTGTTCGGAATTTCAAGCAGCGTCGAAAAATATGCTGCCGGTCAGGGCAGGTAAAGGCGAAACACTCCACCACCCAATGGACCGCCATTGCTGATTTCGGTACGCCCACCCACGCCGTTGCGTTGATGCAGCGCGGCAATTCGCCCGGCAAAGTACAGGCCCAGCCCGGTGCTGCCGGTGCTTTGATTGATTCCCTGCACGTAATCGGCCTGGCGCTCGATCATCTGCGCCGGATACCCCTCGCCATCGTCATTGATGGTCAACACCAGTTGCCCGGCTTCGTCGCTGACGCTGATCAGAACGGCGTGCCGTGCAAAGCGAATGGCGTTGTTGATGCAGTTGGCCAATACCGACGCGATCAACTCACGGTCGAAGAAACCCAGCGGGCTCAGCGGGTCCACTTCATAGCTGGCCATGATGTCGCGGCTGGCGAACACCTCCTGGTGGCAAGCCAGTTGCGCTTCGATGAAATCGTCCAGTTCATGGTAGGCCGGTTGCAACGGCATCTGGTTGACGCCGAGCTTGTACAGCCCCAGCAACTGCACCAGCATGCCGTTGAGGTGGGCGAATTCGAAGTCGATCACGCCCTGCTCCGGCGCCTGCCGCGCTGACTCCGGCAATCGCGCCAGCCACTGGCTGTGAGCCTGCATCAGCATGGCCAGCGAGTTCTTCATGTCGTGCACGGTCGAGGCGATCACCGTGGAGAAATCCAGTGCCGGTTCGTTGTCGTTCATTGGCCAAGAGCCTTGCTTTTCAGCTTCTGGTAACGCGGATAGCGCGCGTCGGAGTCGGGCATCAGGCCGACCATTTTCAGGCAGGTCCGGCATTCTTCCAGCTCTGCCGAAGGAACGCTGGTATCGGTGCCATGCAACAACGACTGCGCCATGTTCAGGGCGATACTGATGTTCTTCGGTTGCATCGCCAGGGCCTTGCGGAATACCTGCCGGGCCTCCACCAGGTTGCCGGTCTTGTAGACGCGCACGCCCTGACGGTTGAGTTCCGCGGCGGCGTTGCCGGAATTTAGAATGCTCGGGTCGTCGGTCTGCTTGGCGATGTCCTTCATGACCACCGGATCGTCGCCGTAGATTTCCACGCAGTTTTTCAGCATCGCGGTACCGGCCTCGGTCTGCCCGAGCAGTTTCAGCTGCTTGGCCACCAGCAAGGCGGCTTCGGCGCTCATGAATTGCTCCATGCCGTCCAGACGCAACAAGGCTTGCTCGGTGAGCTTGTCGGCCGTCTCGGCGTCGTTGAGCAACAGGCTGGTGGCCTTCATCAGGCGCGCGCGGATTTGCAGGCCCGGATCGGAGGGGTTTTCCTTGGCCACGGCACTCAATGTGGTGTTGATTTCCAGGCGGGTCCGCGTGTCCAGACCCCGCTCGCTACCCTTGCTGATCAAGGCGTGAGCCAGGCCGAGGTTGCTTTCAGGATCCTTGAAACGTGATTGCGCGCCTTGGGCCACGGCCTGGCGATAGGCTTTGGAGGCGGTGTCGAAGTCCTCATTGGTCATCGCCAGCTTGCCGAGCAACGCCTGGCGACGCACCGCCAGCGGCGACAGGCGAATCGCCTCTTCCAGGACGCGCTGCGCACCCTTGGTGTCCCCTTCGGCGACCAGTACATCCGCCATGCCGTCATACAGCGACGGCATCATCGGGAAGACTTTCAGGGCTTTTTCATAAATGCCCTTGGCCTGCCCGACCTGGCCACGCTTGAACAGCAACTTGCCCAACCCGGCAAATGCCCATGGCAACGGGCGGTCGGCGATGATGCCGTCATAGAGGCGCTCCAGCGCTTCGTTCTGATTCAGGTCGCGCAGGGCATCGGCGCGATAGCGCAAGCACAGTGGCGAATAGCGGATGTCTTGCTTGCACAGGGCGATACAGGCGTTGAGTACCTCCATCGGCTTGCCCCGGTCGAGGGCCTGCAGGATCGGCTTGAGCAGGGTCTTGCGCTGCTCCAGGCGCTCCAGGCGCTGGGCCAGGCTGGAACGGTTGAACGGCTTGGTCAGGTAGGCATCTGGCTCATGCTCCAGCGCACTGAGCACCATGGCCTGGCTGGTTTCGGCGGTGACCATGACGAACACCGCTTCATGGCTGATCAGCTTTTCTTCCATCAGGTCTTCGAGCACCTGCTGGCCGTTCTTCTTGCCGTCGCCCAGGTGAAAGTCCTGCAGGATGAAATCGTAGGCCTTCTGCGAACACATTTTCAGCGCCTGCTCACCGGTATCGGCAGTGTCCACTTCCTTGACGCCCAGTTCACGCAGCATCGACCTGACCGAACTGCGGAAGTCCGAGAAATCATCGACGATCAGAAAACGCTTTTGGTGATACGACAGCATCGAAGATTTCCAGGCAGTTTAAGAAGAAGAACCCAAAGGCAAATACACGGACGGACTCAGCTTCGCAGCCCCTGTTTTGGCGCGCAGATGATAGCTGGTAGCCCTTAGCCATCAAAACACCTTCTCATCGCCAATCAGCACATGCTGTCGACCGAGAGAGAGGAAGAAGCTCTTGACTGCCCGTGTTATCGGCCAGCAACAGCGTTCCCTTGAGAACCTTCCCCAACGCTCACTCTGAATATGTGAAGGCCTTACTGAAAACGAGACCTCGCGCACAAAAAAGTGCTGATACATGAACTCCAGCAATACATGAACATCAGCAATTGCCGGTGGCGGACCAGGCAGATTTCGCCGATAAATTGACTAAGTCGATATTAGCGTTCCTAAGTGAACGCCATTCGTCGATTAATTGACTATTCTAATCAGGATCCAACCTTGGCCACTGGCCACCTTTGGCGAGCCTAATACCTTGATTTCCGAGGGTTACTCCCCCCCTTGTAGAGCATCGGCCAGGCCTGGCCGCACCGGGTCTGGATCGAGGACTGACGGATGGGCACGTTGGTAGCGCTCCAGGCTGACCTAGAATCAGTTGAGAGGCGGGAGGGAGCACATCATCATGCGTAAACCACTGAAAATTATTCGTATTGATCTTCTCCCCCGGGCTTTGGCTGCCTTCTGGAAACGTTCGCGCCGCCTGCCGGTGCTGTTGATGGAAATGGCCACGGGGTCGGTGATTGCCAATGCCTGGACGGGCATCATCACGGCCTCCCGGCGTTCAATTCCGTCCTTCAATCGCGCCTGCCTGGCGAGCAAATGGCTGACCCGGGAAGGCTTGCGGGTGGAGGCCTTCATTGTTTTTTCAAGGGGGTCAGGAAGATCATGACTGACCAAAAAGAACCAATTGCCGTGATGTTGATCGATTGTCGCCCCCTCGTGCTTAAGGGCCTCCACGACCTGATCAATGCCAGAAAGCCCCGTATGGAAGTGACAGCACAGGCCAGCACCTATACCCAGGCGCTGGATCTTGCCGATCAGCTGCGGCCCGATGTCATTTTTTTCAGTTTCTTTCCGGATGCGCTGAATCCTCTGGATGTCGTCGCGGGACTCACCCGTAGCGCCGAAATGAAAGTGCTGCTGCTCAAGGGCCTGTACGAAGTCGTCCCCGTTGCCCAGGCGATAGAGGCTGGCGCTCGCGGCATCGTGCTGGCGGAAGACCCGACGGAATCGATTATCCAGGCCATCCTCAAGGTCCACCATAGCGACTTCGCAATGGATAGAGCCTGGGCTGGCGGCCTTACCGGCTATGCCGTGACCGGGCACAGACCCATTAAGTGCAATCTGGAGCAGGCGAAACAGGCGCGGTTGACGCTGCGCGAGAGAGAACTGATTCGCGCCATCGTGGGCGAACCGTCCGCCAAATATGTAAGCATCGCCGGGCGCCTGGGGATCAGCGAGCACACCGTGCACAACCACCTCAGCAACATCTATCAAAAGCTTAATCTCATCAACCGCATCGACTTGTTGATGTATGCGCTGAAACACGGACTCACCAACGAAGCACCGACCGAGTCCGCCTGGGTGGAACTGGATTGAATTTCAAGTCGATACAAGACGGTCTTCCCCTCACTTTCAGGGAGTAGGCCGTCACCGTTTCGCCATCCTTGTCGGTGGCCCGTAACAGAGTTCCCCCGCAATACTGATGTCGCCCTCGCTAAATCCTGCCACGCCAACCTGTAACTACCCGCCGCGCTTTTCAAGCCTTGTGCTGCTCGCCAGTTCACAGTGCATGCGATCACGGGGATCTCGTATCTGAACCGCAAAAAGAATGCGAGGGTGGTTTCCTAGGCCACCCTCGCATCCGTTCACGCGCAAAGCCTCAAGCGCTGCCAAAAAAGATGTCGGTACTCTGGAGATCGACCCCGACCAGGGTGATGGTTGTTGTTTGTCCGCCAGTCTCGGCAACCGTCACGACGCCGTTTGCGCCGGTGTTATCGATCGATTGGACAACGGCGTTCGGGTCGCCGTTGAGCACCAGCTTGTCTAGCACGCCTGGGCCCACATCGAAGCCGGTGACCTGGTACAGGTTCTCATTGACTGACAGATCGATGTTGAACGCATCTCGCTCACCGCCCGTGCCCACCAGCGTGAAGTCGAAGGCTGCGTTGGCCGGGTCGTTGGCGAACAGGTTGGCGTCAAACGTACTCGTCGCCGAGTCCCCGTCCTTGTCCGTCAGCGTCGCGTTGAATGCCAACCGGACATCGCTGGCCAGACTCTCGCTCTGCTGAATGAACTGGATCACCGGGATCTTGATATCGCCCCGGCCCATCGTCAGCTGAACAGCGTCGATCAGTGACGTACCCTCCTCCTCGACGAGGAAGGACACCTGCCCGCCAGCCTCCGGCGTCAGGGTGTTCACCTCGAAGCGGTCCGAAAACGTGCCATCCGCGTAGTAGATCCTGTAGTACAGGTCCTCGGTCGCGGTGTTGTAACCCGCCACGGAGTTGTCGATGAAGACCTTCATGCCCGTCAGCAGGCTCTCTGGATTGATGACGAAACTTTCATCGGCGGCGCTGATTGCCGCCAGGTTATCTCCCTGGAAAACGTTATTGGCGACGCCGATGCCGGAGTACCCGGATTGCGCACGGACGCTACCGGTCCCGATCAGGTTGCCGAAATCGAGTGCCGGGCCGTCATCCTTGAACACCTGGTTATGCCCGATATTCAGCGTCGCCGGGACGCTGTCGCCGTCCCTGTCGGTCTTGATCGCCGTCAGCGTCACCTGGTTGTCCGAGGTCAAACTCCTCGAATCATCAGACCGGCGTCGATGAGTATCGAGGCTTGCACCCAAGTTCAAAGCTGGTAATGACCCACAAGAGGCAGGCATTTGAACTCGCTTTCAAGCACCGCATGTTGGATAGCGGGCCAGAAACGTACCGCGCCTGTGACAGCCTGCAACAGACTTTCAGCAGGCTCTATCGGCAGGCTGGTATCAAGCTTGGATCGTCGCACAGCGGCAGACGATCGCTGGCGGCGAGAGTGCTGGCTGCCACCGGCGACGTCAAGACGGTGCAAACCACAAGGGCCTTGGGTACAAGCTTCGATGCGATAGATGTGGTTCGGGCTGTGCTTGAAGACTTCAACACAGGAAAGATCGAGCACACCCTGAATAAGTAGGAAAAGCGTACCAGGTACACCACAAGCCCCGGCAAAAACCGGGGCCGGCTCAGTAGGAAAGTGAGGTCACGATGATTGCTGTCGCTCTTGAATCTGTGCTGACTTGCCCGCATTGCGGCTTCGCCAAGCAGGAAACCATGCCCACGGATGCCTGCCAATTCTACTATGAGTGCCCCGGCTGTAACGTGCTGCTGCGCGCCAAACCCGGCGACTGCTGCGTCTTCTGCTCGTTCGGGTCGGTGAAGTGTCCGCCGATGCAACACCAGGCGGGCTGCTGCCAGGGCCAGGTAATGGATCACGTCCATTTCCTGGGCCCCTCCTTTGTAGAAGGTGCCTGGCGTCCCGCTGGTCGACCTCTCATCTATTTGCCCCCTCCGCCTGCGTAACAGTTCCTTTGGCCGCATGGGTTCAGGAACGCAGCCGCCCAATGAAAACGGCCTGGCCCCTTTTGGGGGAGCCAGGCCGTCTACCTGCAGCAGCGTTTAGACAATGTCAGTGCTTGCCATGTTGGTCACACCGACCAACTGGATGATGTTGGTGATACCCACACCATCACCGTCCTGTGCCAGGTAGCCGTCGCCTCCAACGACGCCGAAGTAGTAGTTGGTGGTGGCGGCATTGGCGGCCGAGATAAATCCGTCCATGTTGGTGGATGTCAGCACTTCGCTGTAGTTGTCTTCAGAACCTGCTGTCGTGAAGTCCAGCTTGTCGACGCCGGAGACGAAGCCGGCGGAGATCACGCTAGTCGCTGCGGACAGCGGCCCGTCGGTATCGGCATCCAGGGCCTTGAAGCTGAAGGTGTCCATTCCCACGCCGCCGGTGAAGGTCTTGCCGCCAGCGATGGTCACGCCCAGGGTCTGGGCATCGGTCGAATCTCCGTCAAAATCCGTCACCTTCACGTCGAAGGTCAGGCGGGCGTCAGGCGTCGACGAGGTCACAAAGCCCATGTCGACGATCTTGACCACGTCGCCGTCCCAGGTTCCTGCCTCGCCGGCCTCCACGGGATTGCTCTTGCTGCCCTCACCAGACTCATTCCCGAATGCCAATGTGGCACCGGTGCTTGCCCCACTGACACCGACTCTGCCGTTGAGGTTGTACCCGTCGCCGGTGACGCCCTCGGTGGAAGTCAGCACCTGCACGCCCTGGATCACGTAGTCCTCCAAAGTGCCGAAGTTGTAGTCATTGCGCTCGAGGATCACCGCGCCGTCGTTCTGATCCAGTGTGATCCCGTACTCCGCGGGATTCGCAATTGGATGGAAGTTGTTGTTGGTGGTGGAGGGGTTTTTCAGAATGATGTCCTCGCTGTCGACAATGATCGCCCGGGTAATCTGATTGTTGGGGTTGTCAGGATCGACCAGCTTCAACACCAGCACCAGATCCTCGTTGCCGATGCCGTCGAACTTGATGAAGATCCCGTTGCTCGTGGCGGTGGGCTTCAAGTCGGTGTCGCCGAATGGATTGGCGGTGAAGAAGTCCAGGTCCATCACCTCGCCCTGCTGGATGGTGTCGCCGGCCACGCCGGCCGCAGTCCCGGAAACACTCACCCAGGACGCCGCCGTCGAGAACAGCTCACCAGCGCTGAAGGCGTTATCGCCACCCGCCTTGATGTTGTTGGCTCCGGTTCCGCCCTGCTGCTCGGCGAATCCACTGAACTGCACGAAGAAGTCGTCGGCCAGCTTGGCCACCGAGACCGGCGGCTGTTGGTTGATCGGCGTCGTGCCGCCGATCGCGTAGCCGGTGAAACCCTTCGCAGTCGACGTCCTCAGGATGCTGAAGCTTTCGATCTCGTCGGTCAGGCTCAGCGTGTAGGTGTCGGCCGCCTTGTCGAACGTAAGCGTACCGGTCGCATTGGTGGTAGCGCCCTGGGTCGGATTGTTGGACACATAGGTAAAGGCGATGTTGAACACCGCCGAGGTGTCGGTTTCCGAGAACCAGGTTACCGACCCAGGGGTAATGGCGTTCGCTCCCACCGAGACGCCCGTCATGCTCACGGACAAGTCGCTGTTCGAGGAGCTGTAGGTTGTTCCCAGTCGATCATCCGCGCCGATGTCGTAAGCGAAGGTGCCGGTGCCACCGGGGGTCGGATTGGCGGAGTTCGGGTAGACCAGGTTCGACTTGGCCGTTACCAACGGCGAGTCATCATCGACCGTGATCACCAGCTTTTCGGCTGCGGCCGTCACCGTATCGCCATCTGCGTCGGTAGCCTGCAGGATGGTGCCGAGCTGGAGGACAAGGTCGTTCTCGGTGTTGTCGCCCTCCACCCCATTGAGGCTCGGGTGGTCGAGTTGGTCGAGCTGCGTGAAAACGTAGGCGCCGGTCGCCGCGGTCAGCGCAAAGGTGAACACTTCGCGGTCAGCGGCTTGGTAACCGTCGCTGTCTCCGACGTCCACGTAGGCCGTCAGCGTGTTGCCGGTCACGTCATATTTCACCGCCTCGCCCTTGGAGGTCAGCGTCTGCGCCAGATTGCTGGTGTCCGTGGCCAGGCCATAGGTCAGCGGATTGTCGACGCCGGACTGGAAGATCGAGGCGATGCTGTCTGAGGCGAACGCGATCTCCCCGCTTACATCGTTGGTCCCGCCTGCGATCCCGCCGGGCAAGCCGTCCTCGTCCACCGTCGCTGTCACGGGCGTGCCGGTTGCCGTCGGCCCATCGTCCTGGAAGGTAACACGGGCGCCGATGCCGACCGAGGCGATGTCGGTGTCGCCATCGCCGTCGGTGACGGTGACTACCGCGAGCAGCGCGGCGCTGTCGATGGCGAGCGACTCATCGTGGCTGGCGCCGCCGGTGGGGTGCTTGATCGAGTGGTACTGCACGACGCTGAGCACGCCGGTGCTGGCGTCGATCGCCACGGCGAAAGCGGCTTCGCCGTCATCGGTGCCGCCCGAGATGCGGCCGACCACGAGCTCATCTTCCTTGAACAGCAGGATGCTATTGCCTTCGGTGGTGTCCAGGCCGGAATCAACGCCGACACTTGCGACATTAAGCGAGTAGGCAGTGCTGGCCAGGCCATCCTGGCCGCCGCTACTGGCGCTGGAGTCGATCACCGAAGCGCTGCCCCGGGCATAGGCCGCGGTCATGTCGGTGCTGACGGTGGCAACGGTGGCGAACACGGCAAGCGGGCCGGCTACGTCGTCCGCATCACCAACATCAAGTCCCGCTGTTTCATCATGCCTGACCAGGCCGGCGCCAAGCGCCGCCGAGGCCGTCGGCCCATCGTCCTGGAAGGCGACACGGGCGCCGATGCCGACCGAGGCGGTGTCGGTGTCGCCATCGCCGTCGGTGACGGTGGCGACCGCGAGCAGCGCGGCGTTGTTGATAGCGAGCGACTCATCGTGGCTGGCGCCGCCGGTGGGGTGCTTGATCGAGTGGTACTGTACGACGCTGAGTACGCCGGTGATGGCGTCGATCGCCACGGCGAAAGCGGCTTCGCCGTTATCGGTGCCACCGGAGATGCGGCCGACCACGAGCGCACCTTCCTTGAACAGCAGGATGCTAATGCCTTCGGTGGTGTCCAGGCCGGAATCAACGCCGGCACTCGCGACATTGAGCGAGTAGGCAGTGCTGGCCAGGCCATCCTGGCCGCCGCTGCTGGCGCTGGCGTCGATCACCGAAGCGCTGCCCTGGGCGTAGGCCGCGGTCATGTCGGTGCTGACGGTGGCAACGGCGGCGAACACGGCAAGCGGGCTGGCTACGTCGTCCGCATCACCAACATCAAGTCCCGCTGTTTCATCGTGCCTGACCAGGCCGGCGCCAAGCACCGCCGAGGCCGTCGGCCCATCGTCCTGGAAGGCGACACGGGCGCCGATGCCGACCGAGGCGGGGTCGGTGTCGCCATCGCCGTCGGTGACGGTGGCGACCGCGAGCAGCGCGGCGTTGTTAATAGCGAACGACTCATCGTGGCTGGCGCCGCCGGTGGGGTGCTTGATCGAGTGGTACTGCACGACGCTGAGCACGCCGGTGCTGGCGTCGATCGCCACGGCGAAGGCGGCTTCGCCGTTATCGTCGCCGCCGGAGATGCGGCCAACCACCAGCGCGCCTTCCTTGGTCAACAGGATGCTATTGCCTTCGGTGGTGTCCAGGCCGGAGTCGACGCCGGCACTCGCGACATCGAGCGAGTAGACGGTGCTGGCCAGGCCATCCTGGCCGCCGCTGCTGGTGCTGGAGTCGATCACCGAGGCGCTGCCCTGGGCGTAGGCCGCGGTCATGTCGCTGCTGACAGTGGTAACGGCGGCGAACACGGCAAGCGGGTCGAGTACGTCGTCGGCATCAGCGTCATCGCCCGCTGTTTCATCGTGCCGGACCAGGCCAGCACCGAGCGCCGCCGAGGCTGTCGGGCCATCGTCCTCGAAGTTCACCTCGCTGCCGATTGCCTGGGGCACGGCGACGATATTGGGCAAATGAAAGCCGCCGATATCGAAGGGGGAGTTGAGTTGGGCATTCGCATTTCCGATGTTCTCGATCAACACGCGGTTGTGCAGTTCGCTGGTGGTGTATTCGATCGAGTATTTGGACTGGAAGCCAGCAATCGTCACGGTGCGATCGGTGTCGTTATTGCTGAGGTTGAACGTCACGGTGATATTGCCAACCGTCGTGTTGGCAGTGACACCGTCGAGACCGGCGATGATATTGCCGTTGCCATCGCGGATCGTGACGCTGGCGATGTAGGCCAGGTTGTCGTCCGTGTCCAGGAGCCCCTCGAAGTAGACACTCTTCTCCTCGAAATCCGTGGTGTAGGCGCTGATCATAGCCGTGGACGCCTTGGGCGGTGTCTGCTGCGCAATGACAAAGGTCGCACCCGTCGCGCCGAAGAGTCCGCCAAAGTCGATGTTGCCTTCGACGTTTGCTTCCGTCGGCGACAGGTTCGGGACGGTGAAGAGCGGGTTCGGGTCGGTCACGAAGGTGAAAATCATCCCTTCACCTGGATTGACCGCCTGGTTGTTGGTGCCGATGGTCGTGCCGCCGCCACCTTGGCTGGTGGAGACGTTGTCACCCACGTCTTTGCCTTTGACGATCTTGTCCGGATCCATGCCGGTGACGACGAGTCCTACGTTCGAGCTGCCAGCTTTGAACATCAGGAAATCATTTTCCCCGGACGGCACACCGGCGAAATCGAAGGCGACATCCTGGCTGGCGGTGGCCCAGAGGTGGTCCGTCATGTCGACCACGTCGTCGGGGTTCGAGGTAACCGGGTTCTGGAGCGGCGCGAACTGCGCCATCCAGACCTTGGCGCCGGTTGCCGTCTGTTCCAGATAGGCGGAGAAAACGATGGTGCCGTTCGGATCTGCCAAGTCGTCCTCGGGCGCGTCAGTGGTCCCTTCAGCGCCTATGCGGCCCAGGACGATGTTGTTGTCGGTGGAGTCCGTGTACAGGAAGATTCTCCTGCCATCGAGGGTATAGAGACCGCTCCAGTCCGAACCGGCATTGAGATTGGCCGGGTCGCCGAGCGCTTTGCCCTTGGCATCGGTGAAGGCGAGATCGAGGTAGCTACCGGTGATGGTGATCAGGTCGGTACCGGTGTCGCCAGCGGCGCCGGTATAGCCACTCAGCGCAGTCTGCATTGGAGTAACGGCGCCCAACAGCGTGAACAATCGGGACTCGAAATCCAACGGGAGGTCGTTGGATTCATTGGTGCCATTGATTGCGGCAACGGCAATGTCGTTATCGTTGCTGTCGCCTGGGATGCCGGATGTGGCAGTGAGGTTCTGTAAACCGCCTGATTCATCAGTGGTGATGCTGCCGCTCAAGGTGATAGCCATGGCGTTCTCCAGTGGAGTTCCGGTCATCGAGGCCTGACCGTTGACCTTGCATTGCTATATGCCATCACTATGGAGAACGGCCGGGGGATTGGGCATGGCCCGATACTCCCAATCGGGGCAGGAGATTCGGGCTACCTGGATGCGGAAACGGGATGTGGATGCGAGGACGCGACGCCGCAAATCCCACGTATGGATGAGGGTATGGCGCCTGTGCTCAAGGCCGCCCGGTGCGGGGAGGCAGCCTTCTTGACGGAGGTACACGAAGCCCGGCGTGCCGAAGCTCCTGTCTGTCTTGCTACTGGATATCTCAGCCTTTACGCTAGCGACTGTCTCCGTGGAGTAGCGTAAATGAGCTTAATTGAAGTAAATCAGCGTAACGCTATTCAAATTCAAAGCCTGAAAAGCAAATGGATTGATGGAGTAACGATTCCAGCAAACCCTCCGAAGTTGCTTTGGGTGGTTTATGAAGGCGAGAAGATAGTAGGAATCTTTTCCAATTGGGAGGAGGCGAGCATCCTTGTTGGTGCGCTTTATTGGGCGCAGCAAACGAGGCAATTTTTACGAGAAAAGGCGCTGGAAGAGGAAAAGAAGAATCCTGGCACCAGCCCCAAGCCAGGTGATTAATAGCCTCGAAGCCACAAAGAAGTATCGCACCAAGCCTCGGCATAACGCCGGGGCTTTTTATTTTCTGCTCCCGCATCGGGAGGACCTGAGATGCCAAACATGCCCGACAAACCAGACTACATTTGAACCTCTGTAAAAGATGACGAAGCTATGCGTAGCTTGTCAGTTTGGCGATCAATTTCCGATTTCAAGAGAGCGAGGTTTGAATCGCCTTGAGCCCGTAGTTCAGCCTTGAGCTGCTCTAGTCGATCATCGTACTCGTGCTTAACGCTTGCCTTTAGCCTCTCGCCAATCCACGTCCGGCACAGCCAGCCTATTGCAAGCACAAGGACAGCCGGAGGTAGGGCAGACTTTAAAGCGGACCACGCCAGCTCCAGCAGGTTTTCCATCAGCATCCTCCATACGCCGTGAACACGAAAAAGCCCCGCCAGGTGTTCCTGAATGGGGCTTTCTTTTTGCCTCCTGCTGCCACCCTGCTGTCACGAAGAAATGAAGCTGTCAGGAGAATGGCTTGAAAGGCCTGATTTATATGGTGTCCCAGGGCAGGTTCGAACTGCCAACCTTCCCCTTAGGAGGGGGATGCTCTATCCAATTGAGCTACTGAGACACACGTTGACCGCGACGATACGCGGTGCGATGGACGGCGTGCATGTTAACGGCCGGGCCGGCTTTTGTCATGTCGTCCGTAGGCTTTTTAAGTGTAGGCAGACGCCTCGGCCGGGCGCGGACTTGTTTACCGTGCAAATTGCACCACTGCAAAAAGCCATCATTTCAAAATGCAATATGACGCTTCACCAAAAATAACTTAAGTCATTGTTTTTAAAGAGTTTAATTGCCGATAGACTCTGGTGTGCGAGCTGCTGGCAGTGACAAGCGACCAGCACGGCTTTGTCAGTCAGGAAAACATCCCGGTACCGGCTCCGTCTGCCGAACGCTTGGTATTTTGAATGACCCTCACCAGGAGTACAGCATGTCCAGATCAGCCGCGAGTTTCTTTATCCTCGCCTTGTTGAGCGGCATTTTTCATCTGTCACTGACCCAGGACATGGTCGTCACCCTCCCCCTGATCGCCTGTGGTGTATTCAGCGGGCTGTTCGTGCTCGCATTGGTCGCCGGACGCAAGATCAAGTTTGATCCGGTACTGCGCTGATCCCGACATGGCAGAGCCGCTGCAAGGGCCTGCCATCCATCCTGAATTAACCCCCTCCATGCGACTCCCCCTAGTAAATCGGCAATTTGCCACTATTCTGTAAAGACAAGGAACAGGGATCGAGTTCACTTTTTCCTGCTCGCCGGAAACCTTTCGTCGGGTGGAGAAAGCACGAAGCGATACGGCCTGGTCGAACTTTTCAAACCAGTCCGCATTTCTGATAATTGGTGCTGGCAGAACGCCTTTATCCAGTTCAATATTTGTCACAGAATTGACGCCAAGGATCTGGCTGGTTTGAGGCATGATGCGCGCCTCTATCAATTCAGGTTGAACATTTGGTCAGAGCGCTTGTCCTACCAGACATCCTGCGGCCAATCCCGAAAACCGCTCCCCTGAACTAACCGGTTAAATATATGCGCCCATTGAAACAGGCAATTTATTCCAGCCGTACGGCTGACAAGTTCGTCGTACGTCTGCCAGACGGAATGCGTGAACGCATTGCCGAGGTGGCTCGCAATCATCATCGCAGCATGAACTCCGAAATCATTGCGCGCCTTGAGCAGAGTCTTATTCAGGAAGGCGCACTGGGAGAAGAGTTGAGCATGCGCCTGGACAGCCCCGAGCTTTCCTTGCACGAACGGGAGCTGCTGCAGCGCTTCCGCCAGCTCTCCCATCGACAGCAGAACGCCCTGGTTTCGCTGATCGCCCATGACGCTGAAATGGCCGCCGACGCGTCCTGATTCAGCAAGAAAGCCCAAGCCAGCCTGATCGCTGGCTTTTTTTTGCCTGAAATCCGGGCACAAAAAAACCCGCCAAATGGCGGGTTTTAGTGAAACGGACTTCAGAGCAGGAAGATTGTCGCCAGCCCCAGGAAGATGAAGAAGCCACCGCTGTCGGTCATGGCCGTGATCATCACACTGGCACCCATTGCCGGATCGCGCCCCATCTTCGCCAGGGTCATCGGGATCAAAACCCCCATCAACGCCGCCAGCAACAGGTTGAGCGTCATCGCGGCGGTCATCACCACGCCCAATGACCAACTGCCATAGAGCAGGTAGGCGACCACACCAATCACCCCGCCCCAGATCACGCCGTTGATCAGCGCTACCGCCAATTCCTTGCGCATCAGGCGCGAGGTATTGCCGGTGCTCACCTGATCCAGAGCCATGGCCCGAACAATCATGGTGATGGTCTGGTTACCCGAGTTACCGCCGATCCCCGCCACGATCGGCATCAAAGCCGCAAGCGCCACGAGTTTCTCGATCGAACCTTCAAACAAACCGATGACCCGAGAAGCCACGAACGCGGTAATCAGGTTGATCGCCAGCCAGGCCCAACGGTTACGCAGGGATTTCCAGACCGACGCAAAAATGTCTTCTTCTTCACGCAGACCCGCCATGTTGAGAACTTCGCTTTCGCTCTCTTCACGGATCAGGTCGACCATTTCATCGATGGTCAGACGGCCGATCAGCTTGCCGTTCTTGTCGACCACAGGCGCGGAGATCAAGTCGTAACGCTCGAACGCCTGAGCCGCATCGTAGGCGTCTTCGTCCGGGTGGAAACTCACCGGATCGCTAGCCATCACCTCGGAAACCTGTTTGTCCGGATCGTTGACCAGCAAACGCTTGATCGGCAACACGCCCTTGAGGACGCCGTCGTAATCGACCACAAACAGTTTGTCGGTGTGGCCCGGCAACTCCTTGAGACGACGCAGATAACGCAAGACCACTTCAAGGCTGACGTCCTCACGGATGGTCACCATCTCGAAGTCCATCAACGCACCGACCTGTTCCTCGTCATAGGACAGTGCCGAACGCACGCGCTCGCGTTGTTGCTGGTCGAGGGTCTCCATGAGCTCATGGACGACGTCTCGCGGCAGCTCGGAGGCCAGGTCAGCGAGTTCGTCGGCATCCATGTCCTTGGCGGCTGCCAGGAGCTCGTGATCGTCCATGTCGGCGATCAGCGATTCACGGACCGAATCGGATACTTCAAGAAGGATGTCGCCGTCACGATCGGCCTTGACCAGTTGCCAGAGCGTCAGACGATCGTCCAGCGGCAAGGCTTCAAGGATGTAGGCGACGTCGGCGGAGTGCAGGTCATCGAGCTTGCGTTGCAACTCGACGAGGTTCTGCCGGTGGACCAGGTTCTCGACCCGGTCATGATGCGGGCCTTCCTGGCGGTGAGTCAGGTCTTCTACAACTCGCTGGCGCTGCAGCAACTCGACCACCTGAGCCAGGCGATCCTGCAAGCTTTCCTGCGTTTTCTTTACTTCAACATCGGACATAGGCGAACTCCACTCCCAGCAGCGGGGCACGCCGGAAGGATCAATCAGTCAATTCATGATTGGTGAAACGGGGTACTGAGTAACTACTGGGTAAGTCCATGGAGGTATTCCACAAGCCCCGGCGGGGCTGACGGGCGCAATGATACACCGCCTGACGGTTTTAAACGTTAAAAAATCTCGGCTGAAACAAGCGCTTGCACAACAAACCTGAACAACGTCCTGATCCATGAAAATGCGACGACGAATTCTGAAAGGAAAACACACACACCCTTCGAAAATTGTAGTCGTTACCCTTGAAAAGGAACGTCACGGAGGACGCCAGGGAGCGTGTAGAGGCAATCGTCAATCAGCGAGTGGTCGCCGGCATGAGCCAGCAAGACGTCGAAAGCGCCCTCGGCAAGCCGGACAGGATCAGTATTCGCAATTCAGCCACGAGCTACCGCTACGACACCCGGAGAGGTCGCAGCGCACAGGTGGAGTTCGACGAGAGGGGATGCACGAAAGGAAAAGCCAAATTCCAGACGGCAAAAAGCCCGCATTAAATGCGGGCTTTCTGTTTGTATGGTGCACTCGACAGGATTCGAACCTGTGACCGCTCGGTTCGTAGCCGAGTACTCTATCCAGCTGAGCTACGAGTGCAATTTGTGTTTTTATACCAGATCACAACTGGTTGAAGCCAAGTTACTTACATCGCTGCAACTAACTCTTAAATGGTGCACTCGACAGGATTCGAACCTGTGACCGCTCGGTTCGTAGCCGAGTACTCTATCCAGCTGAGCTACGAGTGCATTTGTTGCCGCGCATTATAGGCCGTCTAATCTCTATGTCAAGCACTTTTTCTAGTAATTTCAACAACTTACCGAAGAAGCCAGATTACAACGTACTACGCAAATAATGGCGGAGAACGGGGGATTCGAACCCCCGACACCCTTTTGAGGTGTACTCCCTTAGCAGGGGAGCGCCTTCGGCCACTCGGCCAGCTCTCCGCAACACGGGGCGTATATTAACCAGCTTCTTCCCCGTTTGCAAACATAAAAAACGATAAAAATTAATGGCTTGGTTCTTCGTCCTTCTCTTTCTTGATACGCAGGTAAATTTCTTCCCGGTGAACAGCTACCTCTTTGGGGGCATTAACACCGATGCGCACTTGATTTCCTTTGACGCCGAGCACGGTCACGGTGATTTCGCCATCACCGATAATCAGGCTTTCTGCGCACCGACGAGTCAGAATCAGCATACCTTTCTCCTCACGCATTACATTTCAGGGACAACAGTCTGCAAAAAAAAGGCACTCGACCCACAACCGGAGCGGTCGCAGCCCTACATGCCTGAGTATTGACTAGCGCGAGCAAAAGAACAGCCTCGGGGGTCACGCCATTCAAAAAAACAAAAGGCGCGGTCAGACCGCGCCTTTTGGCAAACGCATCACTCGCCCTGGCGGGCCGGTGCGTCCAGTTCGAAAGCCGTGTGCAGAGCGCGCACAGCCAGTTCCAGGTACTTCTCTTCGATCACTACGGAGACTTTGATTTCCGAAGTCGAGATCATCTGGATGTTGATGCTTTCCTTGGCCAGGGATTCGAACATGCGGCTGGCCACGCCTGCGTGAGAACGCATGCCAACACCGACGATCGACACCTTGGCGATCTTGGTGTCGCCCACTACTTCACGGGCACCCAGCTCACCAGCGGTCTTTTCCAGCACGGCTTGCGCCGCCTGGTAGTCATTGCGGTGCACGGTGAAGGTGAAGTCGGTGGTGTTATCGTGCGCAACGTTCTGCACGATCATGTCGACTTCGATGTTCGCGGCACTGATCGGGCCGAGAATCTTGAAGGCAACGCCCGGGATATCTGGCACGCCACGGATGGTCAGCTTGGCTTCATCGCGGTTGAAAGCGATACCGGAAATGATCGGCTGTTCCATGGTTTCCTCTTCATCAATAGTAATGAGGGTGCCCGGACCCTCCTTGAAGCTGTGCAGTACGCGCAGCGGAACGTTGTACTTGCCGGCGAACTCGACCGCGCGGATCTGCAACACCTTGGAACCGAGGCTGGCCATTTCCAGCATCTCTTCGAAGGTGATCTTGTCCAGGCGCTGAGCCACGGACACCACACGCGGGTCGGTGGTGTAGACGCCGTCGACGTCGGTGTAGATCTGGCACTCGTCAGCCTTCAGGGCTGCCGCCAGCGCCACGCCGGTGGTGTCGGAACCGCCACGACCGAGGGTGGTGATGTTGCCGTGCTCGTCGACGCCCTGGAAACCGGCGACAACCACCACACGACCTGCCTTCAGGTCACCGCGAATCTTCTGGTCATCAATCTGCAAGATACGCGCTTTATTGTGCGCGCTATCCGTCAGAATCCGCACCTGGTTGCCGGTGTACGACACCGCCGGCACGCCGCGCTTGATCAGCGCCATGGCCAACAGGGCAATCGTCACCTGCTCACCGGTGGAAACGATCACGTCCAGCTCGCGCGGAACCGGTTGGCCGTCGCCACTGATTTGCTTGGCCAGATCGATCAGACGGTTGGTTTCGCCGCTCATTGCAGACAGCACAACCACCAGGTCATCGCCGGCATCGCGGAATTTCTTAACCTTGTCGGCGACCTGCTCGATTCTCTCGACAGTGCCGACCGAGGTGCCTCCAAATTTCTGTACGATCAAAGCCATTTCAAAGCCGCCTCTGCCCATGAAGGGCGCCCAAATAATCACTCAAACAGCGTTGCGGCCCACCACTAGACTGTGGGCCGCAAGCACTGCCTTATAGACCCTGCTCTACAAACGGAACGGTCAGGGCCAGTGCCGCATCCAGTGCGCCAGCGTCGGTACCGCCGCCTTGCGCCATGTCTGGACGACCACCACCCTTCCCGCCCACTGCCGCAGCGGCTTGCTTCATCAAATCACCGGCTTTGAGTTGGCCAGTCAGGTCTTTGGTTACGCCTGCAACCAGAACGACCTTTTCCTCATGGACACTGCCGAGCAGGATCACTGCGCGGCCGAGTTTGTTTTTCAGTTGATCGACCAGCGCCAGCAGCGCCTTGCCATCCTGACCGTCCAGACGCACGGCCAGCACTTTCACGTCCTTGACGTCCAGCGCCTGGGCCGACAGATCGTCGCCCGCGGCACTGGCAGCCTTGGCTTGCAACTGCTCGAGTTGCTTCTCCAGCAGACGGTTGCGCTCCAGCACAGCCGACAGCTTGTCGATCAGGTTGTCGCGGCTGCCCTTGACCAGGCTGGCCGCTTCCTTGAGTTGTTCTTCCGCCGCGTTCAAGTAGGCCAGCGCTTGCGCACCGGTGACTGCCTCGATACGACGTACGCCCGACGCCACACCGCCTTCGCTGATGATTTTCAGCAGGCCGATGTCGCCGGTACGGTTGGCGTGGATACCGCCGCACAGCTCGACGGAGAAATCACCCATGCTCAGCACGCGCACGTTGTCGCCGTATTTCTCGCCGAACAGCGCCATGGCGCCTTTCTGCTTGGCGGTTTCGATATCGGTTTCTTCGGTTTCAACCTCGGAGTTCCTGCGGATCTCGGCGTTGACGATTTCTTCCAGCGCTTTCAGCTGTTCAGGCTTGATGGCTTCGAAGTGGCTGAAGTCGAAGCGCAGGCGCTGACTGTCGACCAACGAGCCCTTCTGCTGGACGTGATCGCCCAGCACCTGACGCAATGCAGCGTGCAGCAAGTGGGTCGCGGAGTGGTTCAACGACGTGGCGTGACGCACCTCGGCGTCAACGTGGGTCTCGACCGGCGCACCGACGATCAGGCTACCCGAATCCAGGATTCCGTGGTGCAGGAATGCACCGCCGGTCTTGGTGGTGTCACGCACGTCGAAACGCGCGCTGCCAGCCTGCAGGTAACCGCAATCACCGACTTGGCCACCGGACTCGGCGTAGAACGGCGTCTTGTCGAGAACGATCACGCCCTCATCGCCTTCGCTCAATACGTCGACCGACTGTCCATCTTTATACAGCGCAACGATTTTGGCGGAACCGCTGTGAGCGATGTAACCGGTGAATTCGGTGTCCACATCGACCTTGACCAGGCTGTTGTAGTCCATGCCGAAGGAGCTGGCGGAACGGGCACGGACGCGCTGGGCCTCCATTTCACGCTCGAAACCTTCTTCGTCGATGGTCAGGCTGCGCTCGCGAGCGATGTCGCCGGTCAGGTCCATCGGGAAGCCATAGGTGTCGTAGAGTTTGAACACCACGTCGCCCGGCACCACGTCGCCCTTGAGTTCAGCCAGATCCTGCTCGAGGATTTTCAGGCCTTGCTCCAGGGTCTTGGCGAATTGCTCTTCTTCGGCCTTCAGCACGCGCTCGATGTGCGCCTGCTGGGATTTCAGCTCCGGGAAGGCTTCGCCCATCTCGGCAACCAAGGCCGCGACGATCTGGTAGAAGAAGCTGCCCTTGGCACCCAGCTTGTTACCGTGACGGCAGGCGCGACGGATGATCCGGCGCAGCACGTAGCCGCGGCCTTCGTTGGACGGCAGCACGCCGTCGGCGATCAGGAAGCCGCAGGAACGGATGTGGTCAGCCACGACTTTCAGCGAAGCCTGGGCGTCGTTGGTGCAGCCGATGGCCTTGGCCGAAGCGCTCAGCAGGCTCTGGAACAGGTCGACTTCATAGTTCGAGTGAACGTGCTGCAGCACGGCACTGATCCGCTCCAGGCCCATGCCGGTGTCGACCGACGGCGCTGGCAGCGGGTGCAACACGCCATCGGCGGTGCGGTTGAACTGCATGAACACGTTGTTCCAGATTTCGATGTAACGGTCGCCGTCTTCTTCCGGCGAGCCCGGTGGGCCACCCCAGATGTCGGCGCCGTGATCGTAGAAAATCTCGGTGCAAGGACCGCACGGGCCGGTATCGCCCATGGTCCAGAAGTTGTCGGAGGCGTACGGCGCGCCCTTGTTGTCGCCGATGCGCACCATACGCTCGGCCGGCACCCCGATTTCCTTGGTCCAGATGTCGTACGCCTCGTCATCGCTGGCGTAGACGGTGACCCAGAGCTTTTCCTTTGGCAGGTTCAGCCACTTGTCGGAAGTCAGGAAGTTCCAGGCGTAGGTGATGGCGTCACGCTTGAAGTAGTCGCCGAAGCTGAAGTTACCCAGCATTTCGAAGAAGGTGTGGTGACGAGCGGTATAACCGACGTTTTCCAGGTCGTTGTGCTTGCCGCCGGCGCGCACGCATTTCTGGCTGCTGACGGCGCGGGTGTACGCGCGCTTTTCCTGGCCCAGGAAGCAGTCCTTGAACTGGTTCATCCCCGCGTTGGTGAACAGCAGGGTTGGGTCGTTGCCCGGAATCAAAGAGCTGGAGGCTACACGGGTGTGGCCTTGCTCTTCGAAGAAGCGAAGGAAGGCTTCACGGATTTCTGCGCTTTTCATTAGGTTCTTCCACGGAGGCTGCGGCCAAAGGCCTGTTCGAAACGTCAACAGACGAAACGACGGCAAAGGGCCGCATTATATCGGCCCTGCGCGCGCGGTACAGCGTGTTTATACGATAGAAACGGTCAATTGGACCGCTAACCCTATCACTTGCGAGAAAAGTCGACGAATGTCGCGACGACCTGCTCGATTTGCGCACGGCTGACGTCCATGTGCGTGACCATGCGCAGACGCGCGGCGGCACTGAGCTTGATCCCGCGCTCGGCGGCAAAGGCCTTGATCGCCTCGGCTTGGTCGCCCATCTGCACGTAAACCATGTTGGTCTGCACCGGCTCGACCTCGAACCCCGCCCCGCGCAGGCCTTCGGCCAGCAACTGCGCGTTGGCATGGTCATCGGCCAGGCGCTCTACGTTGTTATCCAGCGCATACAGGCCCGCCGCCGCGAGAATCCCGGACTGACGCATGCCGCCACCGACCATCTTGCGCAGGCGCCGGGCCTTGTCGATCAGCTCGGCCGAACCGCACAGCACCGAACCGACCGGTGCGCCCAGGCCTTTGGACAGGCACACCGAGACGGAATCGAAATATCGGGTGATTTCCCGGGCATCCACACCCAGTTTCACTGCCGCGTTGTACAGGCGTGCGCCGTCCAGGTGCAGTTGCAAGCCATGCTCGCGGGTAAAGTTGCGCGCCCGGGCCAGGTATTCCAGCGGCAGGACCTTGCCTTGCATGGTGTTTTCCAGCGCCAGCAAACGGGTGCGGGCGAAATGGAAGTCGTCCGGCTTGATCGCCGCCGCAACCTGCGTCAGGTCGAGTGAACCGTCAGCCAGTACTTCCAGCGGCTGTGGCTGGATCGAGCCAAGCACCGCCGCGCCACCACCTTCGTACTTATAAGTGTGGGCCTGCTGGCCGACGATGTACTCGTCACCGCGCTCGCAATGGGCCATCAACCCCAGCAGGTTGCTCATGGTGCCGGTCGGTACGAACAGTGCCGCGGCAAAGCCCAGGCGCCCGGCCAGTTCGGCCTCCAGGTGATTGACCGTCGGATCTTCGCCATACACGTCATCGCCGGTAGCGGCCTTGGTCATTGCCTCGAGCATGCCGGCGCAAGGTTGGGTGACGGTGTCGCTGCGAAGATCGATAACACTCATGAATCTGGCCTCGGTAAGCAGGGGAAATCCCTTTCAGGAAAGAATTACTGCGGGCATGGCGACGATTAATCAACCCTTGCGTAGGAAAAGGCCGATTAAACCAACTGAAAAGTCGATGACAATCATCCAAAAGGGGTCATGCGCATACCGCAAATATGTGATAAAAACGCTGCGCCGCCAAACATTTGGGCGGCAAAAACGTTCTCAGGGCGGGGTGCAACTCCCCACCGGCGGTAATTGCGCGCAATGCGCATAGCCCGCGAGCGCTTGGTGACAGCACGGCTTCGGCGGTGCCTGGCAGCAAGGTCAGCAGACCCGGTGTGATCCCGGGGCCGACGGTCATAGTCCGGATGAAGAGAGAACGGGATTGACAACAAAGGGCCGTCCGCCGGCATTCGTGCGAGCGTGCGTACCCTCAGATCCCCTTCGATTCATAACGCCCTGTTTTTCACACAAACAGGAGTCAGAACATGCAACCCACCGCAATCGACAGCAAAAGCAAACACCATCAGGGCGAGCGCGTAGCGTTCATCCAGGCCTGCTGGCACAAGGACATTGTCGACCAGAGCCGTAAAGGCTTCGTCACCGAAATGATTGCCCAGGGTTATCAGGAATCGGACATCGATTTCTTCGAAGTCGGCGGCGCCTTTGAAATGCCCCTGCACGCCAAGTTGCTGGCCAAGACCGGTCGTTACTCCGGCATCGTCGCGGCAGCCCTGGTGGTGGACGGCGGCATCTACCGTCACGAGTTCGTCGCCCAGTCGGTGGTCAGCGGCCTGATGCAGGTGCAACTGGAAACCGAAGTGCCGGTGTTCTCGGTGTCCCTGACCCCGCACCACTTCCATGCCGGCGAAGAGCACCAGAAGTTCTTCTTCGAGCATTTCCTGCATAAAGGCCAGGAAGCGGCAAAGACGTGTGCGGATACGCTGAGCAAGATTCGTGCGTTGCGTCGTACTGAGCCGCGTGCCATGGCCGTCTGACATCAAACCGAAACCTGTAGGAGCTGACGAGTGCAACGAGGCTGCGATCTTTTGATCTGAAAAGAACAAGATCAAAAGATCGCAGCCTTCGGCAGCTCCTACAGGGACTGTGTCAGGCCAGGTTCTCGTCGGTAGTCGGCACAACCAGGATGCCGGCACGCAAACCGTTCTTCACCTTGGGGTTCGGGAAGATGATCCGGGCGCCCTCTTCCTCGATGATCCAGCGGGTGTTGGCGATGTCTTCCGCCAGCAGGTAACCCACTTCCAGCTCCGAAAAGTTCTCGATGTCCGCCGGCAGGTTCAGGCGGAAGCTGTCGCTGTGCTTGATGATTTCCCGCGCCACGCTGTACAGCTGCAAACCGTCCAGCGCGTCCTCAGTCAGTTCTGGTTCGGTGCCCTCGATGATCTGCGTGAGGCGCTTCTCCAGCAGCGAGACGTTGACCCCGTCGTTCTGACCGAACGGCCGCGCCTTGCCCAACTCCAGGGTGAAGGCCTCGGCACCCAGTTTGTCGTAGGTATAGGAGCTGAACACGATGGACGGTTTGTTCTGCAACAACACCGCTTCCATGCCGGCAGCACGCAGGCGCGCCAGTTCCTGACGCGAATGCTGGCGGTCTTCTTTCCACGGGTACAAGGCGAATTGCTCGATTTTCGAGCCACGAATCGCCGTATGCAGGTCGTAATGCAGGCGCTGACGGTCGGGTAGATTGAAGAAACTCGCTGCCAAACGCTCCAGTTCACAGGCGCGCAGGGCTTCGGAGCCGCTGCTTTGTTCGTGACGACCATTGAATAGTCGATTGACGTCCTGCTCGACGAAACGCTCGCCCTTGCGAATCGCTTCCGGGTTGCCGAACAGGAACAGAATACGTGCGCGCGGCTTCAGATCACCGCGGGCAATGTCGTGCAACAGGCGATCGAGCAACTCGATCGGCGCTGTTTCGTTGCCATGGATCCCCGCCGACAGCAGCAGGTCCAGGCCATTGTCACGCGCTTCAGGTGGCCGGACTTCCAGCGCACCTTCGCTCAACCAGCGCATGCGCACGCCTTCGACAGTCAGTTGAGTCTTCTCCGCCGGTTCGCGGCCGGCGAGGGTCAGTTCAAGCAGTTTGCCGAGGGCGAGCATAGAGCGGTTTCCTTAGTGGTCGTGATTGCAATCCGGGCCGTGAACGTGATCTTCGTCGTCGCCGAGTTCAGCCGGTTCCATCTCCAGTTGCAGACTTACCAGATTAGTCGCCAATGGGCGCAACAGCAGGTTGGCGTACTCGGCGTCACCTTCCTCGACGTCCACGCCGATCAGCAATTGGCCGCGGCCGTCCTGCTGGATCCACAGCTCTTTACCTTGCCACAGGACCGCGACACGGGTGCAGGAAGTCTCCAGTTGCGTGCCGTCGGTGTCTTCAAGGATCAGCTGCAGGGTATCGCTCATGTCTTTACGCTCTCGTTTGAGATGAAGCAGCGCACTGCCGTAGAAGGCGGCGCGCCGTCGATCAATTGATCTGGAATGGATAAACCGCGCCCAGTTTAAGGATTTGCGTCAGTTCATCCAGTGCCGTCCGGCACTCAAGCAGCAATTGCGGGTCCGCCAGATCGTTTTCGGTCATGCGGTCGCGGTAGTGCTTCTCGACCCATTCGGTCAGTGTGCCGTACAACGGTGCCGTCATGATAACCCCTGGGTTGACGGCCGCCAGTTCGGTTTCGTTGAGTGCGACGCGCAACCGCAGGCAAGCCGGGCCACCGCCGTTCTGCATGCTTTGCTTGAGATCGAAGACTTTCACTTCGCGGATCAGGCCGCCGGAGCTGGTCAAACCCTGCAAGTATTGCCAGACACGCTCGTTGCCACGGCATTCTTCCGGCACGATCAACAGCATGGAGCCGTCAGGACGCGACAGCAGCTGGCTATTGAACAGGTAGGAACGTACCGCGTCTTCCACGCTTACTGCGGAACGCGGTACGCAGACTGACTGAAATTTCCCACCGACTTTGGCGAGTTTGCTCTGCAATTCAGCGAGCATCTTCTCGGTCTCGAGGAACGCGTCCTCGTGATAGAACAGCACTTCGCCGTTACCGACCGCAATCACGTCGTTGTGGAACACGCCCTGGTCGATCACCGACGGGTTCTGCTGGGCGTAGACCACGCCGTCATCGCTCAAACCGTGCAGACGGGCAACGGCCTGGGACGCTTCGAGGGTCTGGCGCGCCGGGTACTTCTGCGGTGCCGGGTAGCGGGTGTCGAACGCGCTGCGGCCGAACACGAAGAACTCGACACCGGCTTCGCCGTATTCACGGCAGAAACGCGTGTGGTTGGCCGCGCCTTCGTCACCGAACTGCGCCACGGCCGGCAAGGCCGCATGGTGGGCGAAGTGTTTCTGGTCAGCGAACATCGCACCCAGCACGCGGCTGGTGGTCGGGTGTTCGATGCTGCGGTGATATTTGCAGTTGAGGTTGGCGGCGGTGAAATGCACACGGCCGTCAGCGGTGTCGGCGCTTGGGCTGACGGTGGCGGCGTTGGCCACCCACATGCTCGAGGCCGAGCAACTGGCCACCAGCAGCGGCATCGCGTCTTTGGCAGCGCGCTCGATCACTTGAGCGTCGGTGCCGCCAAAACCCAGGCGACGCAGGGCGGCCACATCCGGGCGCTCTTGCGGTGCCAGCACGCCTTGCTGGAAACCCATTTCCATCAGCGCTTTCATCTTTGCCAGGCCTTGCAGCGCCGCTTCCTTGGGGTTGGAAGACTGCTGGCTGTTGCTCTGGGACGCGACGTTGCCGTAGGACAGGCCGCCGTAGTTATGGGTCGGCCCCACTAGACCGTCAAAATTGACTTCATAGGATTTCATCAGCGAGGCTCCACGAGAATCTGTTGTTATGGCTTCAGTTACTAACTGTTCAGTGCGACCGAGTCGCGGCCTTCGCGGGCAAGCCCGCTCCCACAGGTTCAGCAGTGTTCACAAATTTTGTGTTCGTCGCAGTCCTTGTGGGAGCGGGCTTGCCCGCGAATGGGCGTTACGCCATTTTCACGCCAGGCGTAAGGGCCGACGGCATCACCAGGCTCGGCGTTTCCAGCGAGGCCACCGGGTACGCGCAGTAATCCGCCGCGTAGTAGGCGCTGGCGCGGTGGTTGCCCGAGGCGCCGACGCCGCCGAACGGCGCGCTGCTTGCGGCACCGGTCAGTTGCTTGTTCCAGTTGACGATACCGGCGCGGCTTTCCAGCCAGAATTGCTGATAACGCGCTTCGGAGTCCGACAGCAGACCGGCGGCCAGACCGTAGGCGGTGTCGTTGGCTTCAGCGATCGCCGCTGCAAAATCAGCGTAGCGGATCACCTGCAGCAACGGGCCGAACAGCTCTTCGTCAGGACGATCGGCAACAGCGGACACGTCCAGGATGCCCGGGGTCAGCAAGGCCGATTGAGCCTGAGGCTGAGTCATTTCCAGCAGCGCCACGGCGCCGTTGGCCAGCAGATGTTCTTGCGCATCCATCAACGCTTTTGCCGCGCCAAGGGAAACCACCGAGCCCATGAACGGTGCCGGTTGCTGATCGAAAGCACCGACTTCGATCGTCGCGCTGACCGCCACCAGGCGCGCCAGCAGCGAGTCGCCCCAGGCGCCTTGTGGCACCAGCAAACGACGGGCACAGGTGCAACGCTGGCCGGCGGAAATGAACGCCGACTGAATGATGGTGTAAACCGCGGCATCGAGGTCGGCGACCTGATCGACCACCAGCGGGTTGTTACCGCCCATCTCCAGCGCGAGGATCTTGTCCGGACGACCGGCGAATTGCTGATGCAGGTGATTGCCGGTGCGGCTGGAACCGGTGAAGAACAGCCCGTCGATGCCCGGGTTCGCCGCCAGGGCGATGCCGGTTTCGCGAGCGCCTTGCAGCAGGTTCAATACGCCGGCCGGCAGGCCAGCCTCGATCCAGCACTTGACCGTCAACTCGGCGACTTTCGGTGTCAGTTCGCTTGGCTTGAACAGCACGCTGTTACCGGCCAGCAGCGCCGGCACGATGTGGCCGTTCGGCAGGTGACCCGGGAAGTTGTAAGGACCAAACACCGCCACCACACCGTGTGGCTTGTGACGCAGCACAGCGGTGGCGTCGCCCAGGGGGCCGCTCTTCTCGCCGGTACGCTCGCGGTAGCTCTGCACCGAGATCGCGATCTTGTTGACCATGCTGGTGACTTCGGTCGCCGCTTCCCACAGGGGTTTGCCGGTTTCTTCGCCGATGGTGCGGGCCAGTTCGTCAGCGTGATTCTTCAGCGCGGCGGCAAAGGCTTCCAGCACCGAGATACGCTCTTCCAGGGTACGCCGCGCCCAGTCCGGGAACGCCTGACGCGCCGCTTGCACAGCCGACTCGACCTGAGCGGCGGTGGCACCGGCACCGGACCACAGCCCTTGCTGGGTCACCGGGTTCAGCGACTCGAAGGTTTCGCCCCCACCTGCCAGCCATTCACCTGCGATGTAAAGCGACTTCATTATTTCGACTCCCGAGCTGCGGACAACGCCACGGCGCGCACTTGATCGCCCGCGTTGAGTTGAAGACGTTTGGCGGTCTGCGGATCGACCACCAGGGTACCGGCGGCCAGACGTGCTGGCGCAGCAGTGATCCGGCAGTCTTCGCGCTTGCGGTTGTGAATGATGAATGGCGTGGCGTCGTCACCCGGTGTGCCAACGGCCAGCACCAGCGCCTGGCTGTCGCGCACGGCGCGGATCTTGCCGGTTTCGCACTCGATCGCAGGACCTGCGTCGAAAATGTCGACGTAGCCCTGGTAGCTGAAACCTTCGCTCTTGAGCATGGCCAGCGCCGGCTCGGTGTCCGGGTGAACCTGACCGATCACGTTGCGCGCATCCGGCGACAGGAAGCAGGTGTACAGCGGGAATTTCGGCATCAGTTCGGCGATGAACGCCTTGTTGCCCACGCCGGTCAGGTAGTCAGCCTGGCTGAACTCCATCTTGAAGAAGTGCCGGCCCAGGCTTTCCCAGAACGGCGAACGCCCGGCCTCGTCGGAAACACCGCGCATTTCGGCAATGATCTTGTTGCCGAACAGTTGCGGGAATTCGGCGATGAACAGCATCCGCGCCTTGGACAGCATGCGACCGTTGAGGCCACTGCGGTAATCGGCGTGCAGGAACAGCGAGCACAGCTCGGAGTTGCCGGTCAGGTCGTTGGCCAGGAACAGCGTCGGGATTTCGCGATAGATGTTCAGCTCCTGCGAAGCGCTGACCGTCAGACCGACCCGGAAGTTGTACCAGGGCTCACGCAGGCCGACGGCGCCGGCAATGGCGGAAATGCCTACCACGCGAGCGTCGTCATCTTCGAGCACGAACAGGTAGTCCGCATCGCCCCGCCCGGCTTCGCCGCGAAAGGTCTTCTCGGCCCAGCCGACCCGATGGGCCAGCCGCTCTTCGTTGGCCGGCAAGGTGGTCAGGCCGGTGCCGGTGCTGCGGGCCAGGTCGATCAGAGCGGGTAAATCGCTGCTGCGTACGGGACGAACGATCATGCTATCTCCTCAAACGGGCCGCTTGCGCCACCCGTGAAACTTCGCTGCTTTACTAAACAAGCAATCAGGCCAGGCCGCTGTTAAACCGCCACCAGGCGCACGCTGGCACCCTCGCCGACGCCCAGGGCTTCGGCTGCTTCCAGGTCCAGGGTCACGGGTTTGCCTGGTGCGTAATCGAGCTCAAGCATCACTGCGCGGTAATCCTGCAACTGGGCATTGGCGACCAGATACTGGCGACCGACGCCTTTGACCGGCTCGCCGATCTTCACCGGCACCACACGGCTCTGGGCGATCGAACGGATCCCCGAGACACGGGCATGCAAGGTCGGGCCGCCGTCGAAGATGTCGATGTAGTGATCGGTCTCGAAGCCTTCGCGCATCAGGATGTCGAAGGTGATCTGCGCCCGCGGGTGTACCTGGCCCATGGCTTCTTGCGCGGAGTCCGGCAGCAGTGGCACGTAGATCGGGTAATGCGGCATCAGTTCGGCGAGGAACGTACGGCTTTTCAGCCCGCACAGACGTTCGGCTTCGGCGTAGTTTAGGTCGAAGAAGTTGCGACCGATGGCATCCCAGAATGGCGAGTCGCCGTTTTCATCGCTGTAACCGACGATCTCGGTCACCACGGAATCGGCAAAACGCTCCGGATGGCTGGCCACGAACAGCAAACGGCCACGGGAGTTGAGCTCCGACCACGGCGAACCCACCAGCTCGCGCTGCACATAGAAACTGGTCAGCAAGCTGTTGCCGGTCAGGTCATGGCACTGCGAGAGTACGTGGATCTTGTTGTGAATCTTCAACTCGCGCGAAGCGTGCACGAAGGTTTCGTTGCGAAAGCTGTAGAACGGCTCGGAGTAACCGGCCGATGCCACGATGGCCGAGCAACCGACCAGCTTGCCGGTAGCAGAGTCTTCGAGGACGAAGAAATAGCTTTCCTCACCGTTGAAACTCACTTCAGCGGCGAACGAGGCTTCGCTTGCCGCGATCTTGTCACTCAGGCGTTCAACGTCATCCGGCAAGGAAGTGACACCAATCGGACTGTCCGCAGCCAGACGCTGTACCTCGCCCAGATCAGCCATTTGCGCGGGGCGCATCACCAGCATGGTGTCACTCCTTAATCTCAGAACTTACAGAAGAAAAATTCCGGGCCATCTCCGCAGGAGACTGTGGGAGCGGGCTTGCTCGCGAAAGCGCTGGGTCAGACAGCAAAAATGTTGACTGATACACCGCTTTCGCGAGCAAGCCCGCTCCCACATTTGATCCGGCCCGGAACAAAAATTGGGTTCGACGCCTGACTTGCAGGCGTCGAAGGGTCTATCAGGCTTGCGTCAGTTTTGCTGCGGCACGTTCGAAGCGGTCCAGACCGGCATCGATATCGGCGTCTTCCACCACCAGGCTCGGGGCGAAACGCACCACGTCCGGGCCGGCTTGCAGGACCATCAGGCCTTCTTGCTCAGCGGCGTTGAAGATGTCCTTGGCCTTGCCTTTCCAGGCATCGCTCAAGACACAACCGATCAACAGGCCCATGCCACGAACCTTGGTGAACAGGCCGTACTTTTCGCCGATCTGCTCAAGGCGGGCCTTGAACTTGTCGTGCTTGGCGTTGACGCCGGCCAGCACCTCAGGGGTGTTGATCACGTCGATCACGGCTTCCGCGACTGCACACGCCAGCGGGTTGCCGCCGTAAGTGGTGCCGTGGGTGCCGACGACCAGGTGCTTGGCCAGGTCTTCGGTGGTCAGCATCGCCGCGATCGGGAAACCACCGCCCAGGCTCTTGGCGCTGGTCAGGATGTCCGGGATCACGCCGTAATGCTGGTAGGCGAACAGGTGGCCGGTACGGCCCATGCCGGTTTGCACTTCGTCGAAAATCAGCAGCGCGTTGTGCGCGGTGCAGAGCTCGCGGGCACCTTGCAGGTATTCCAGTTCAGCCGGGATAACACCGCTTTCGCCCTGGATCGGTTCCAGCACCACGGCGCAAGTCTTGTCGGAAATGGCGGCTTTCAGCGCGGCCAGATCGTTGTACGGCACGTGGGTGATGCCGGTGATTTTCGGGCCGAAACCGTCGGAGTACTTCGACTGGCCACCGACGTTCACGGTGAACAGGGTACGGCCGTGGAAGCTGTTGAGCGCGGCGATGATCTCGTACTTCTCGCTGCCGAAACGGTCGAAACCGACACGACGGGCCAGCTTGAAGGCGGCCTCGTTGGCTTCGGCGCCGGAGTTGCAGAAGAAGGCGCGGTCGGCAAAGGTGGCGTCGACCAACTTGTGGGCCAGGCGCAGGGCCGGCTCATTGGTGAACACGTTGGACACGTGCCACAGCTTGTTCGCCTGCTCGGTCAAGGCACCGACCAGCGCCGGATGCGCGTGACCCAATACGTTGACGGCAATCCCGCCGGCGAAGTCGATCAGCTCGCGACCGGACTGGTCCCAAACGCGGGAACCGGCGCCACGCACAGGAATGAATGCGGCAGGCGCATAGTTGGGAACCATTACCTGATCGAAATCGGCGCGTTGTACCGCAGCGTGCTCAACGGACATCGGAGTCTCCTGAAGAGAAAACACTCGCCTGAAACTGGCGAGCTTGGTGAGGATTGTAAGGACAGTTTTCAGCCCAGCCTTGCCGCCAAGCGACAACTTCTTATAGCGCAAACCCCGGATTTTCCCGGGTTTACGGCAATGCGACAAATAGGGTCGCAAAGGCGCAGTTTAACTGGCGGCGGGCGTTTGCGGCAGGCTTGCTGCGTTGTAACTCACGCCAATGGCCCGAGTGCGGTAAATATGTACCGCACAGCGCCCAGCTTGGCGGGTTTTCCTAGTGGCCTTTCAAAGCCAACGGCCACTGCCCCCATGACTACCGAATCTACTGCCACTATTGCCTCCGACGCTTTCAGGCCGGACGCTCATTTCCAGCATCTGCAGAATGTCATCCCCTCCTGGCTCCGTCAGGCAGCGCCCCACAGACGTGGGGCGCTGCGCAACATCACCCCCGCTCTGCCCGCCGGACTACGGAATGCATCGAAACCTCACCACACCGAACTCGCCAGGCTGATCGCCCGACAGATCTCCAGCCAGAACCAGGTCGACAAGGCGCTGGCCAACCTGCAAAACCCCGCGGATTTCGCCGAACCGTTGCTCATGGCCGAACTCAAGCGCCGCTTCGGTCTGGATTTGAATGTGCGCGAAACGTTTTTGCGCCTCTACCTACCTGATCACCTGCCGTGGTTACGGCTGAAGTCAGGCGCTGCGCGCACCTGGACGGTATCGCTGCTGGACGCCGCGCTGCACAATTTCGAAAGTGCCGAGACCCGTGCAGACGCCTTCGAGCCTGCCTCGACGTACATCACCGCGCCGTCTTCCAGCGGGCAATTCCTGACCTTGCCGCTGATCCTGGAAAAAATGCCTGTCACGGTATTTACCGGCATGTGCCGGGAACTGGACATTGGCCAACGCTATAAAACCTATCTGGAAGAGAATCTGAGCATCGGCAACCCGGTGGACTCGGCGCTCCTGCAAGGGAAAATCCGCGACAGCCAGAAATCCGCACTCACCGCTGCATTGCACCTGGCGCAGATGCAAAAACTCCTGGGCAGCGGCACCCACAGCCTGATTCTCGGCCTGCTCGACAACCTGCCGCATCTGCGCCTGCACAAGCAGCCATGGCGCTGTCATGACCTGACGATCCTCAACGCGAGCCTCACCGGCATCCTGCTGTTTGCCCCGGACCTGGAGCGCGCCCGGGAAGTGGTTCGCGTGGTGGCTTATATACCGGGCGACCCCGAACAGCCGATCAAGGAATACCCCTCGTCCGCAGCCTTCGCCGAGGAACTGGGCCAGCGCCTTCGCGACCCCGCCTATCAACAGTTTTTCAGCCGCTTCATTAACCATGAGGATCGCGGTTACTTTTTCGCACAGCTGAACCAGCTGCTTACCCCGATCACCTGGCAACCGGTCCAGCCAGGCGATTCTCGTCCGACCTGGCGGGAACAACCCAACCCCCGCGCGGATCTGCAGATCGTGGCAACGCCTGTCACAGCAGAACTGTGGACTCACCTCTACCAGAGCAAGCTCGACAAGATCCTCAACGATGCGCGGGTGATCGCGGTGTCCACTGCAACGGTCGACCAGAAAGCCCGTTGGGCACTGTGGGATTCCTTCACGGAAATCGCCTCGGCACTGCTGAACATCGCCGCGTTCGTGGCACTGCCATTCGTGCCGTTTCTCGGCGAACTGATGCTCGGCTACATGGCCTACCAGTTGCTCGACGAAACCTTCGAAAGCGTGGTCGACTGGGCCGAAGGGCAGAGTCGCGAGGCCTTCGGGCACCTGATGGGTGTGGTGGAGTCCGTGGTGCAACTGGGAACCTTTGCCGCAGGTGGTGCGATCGCCGCCGGCGAATTTCGCTCGGTATTGCCTCGGGAGATCGTTCAATTCATCGACCGCTTCAATACGGTAAAACGACCGAACGGCGACACCCGCTACTGGCAGCCCGACCTGACCGGCTATGAACACCCCGCGGTGTTACCCAAGGATGCAAAACCGGATGAGCTGGGCCTGCACCCGCATCAGGGCAAAAACCTGCTGCCCCTGGAAAACAAGCACTACGCCGTGAGCAAGGACCCGCTAACCGGCGAGTACCGCATCGACCATCCCTCCCGCCCTGACGCCTACAAACCACAACTGCGACACAACGGCAGCGGTGCCTGGCAAACCGAACTCGACCAGCCGTTGAACTGGGACCAGACCACCGTGTTGAACCGTGTCGGCCCGGACATGCAGCGATTTTCGGCCAGCACCCGCGAGCGCATCCTCAACATCAGCGGCAGCCACGAAGATGTCCTGCGCAAGATGCACGTGAATACCGGGCAGGTGCCGCCGCTATTGGCCGACACACTCAAACGCTTCGGGATTGATCAGGACATACAAGCCTTTATCGATCAGATCGGCAGTGACCAGCCGGAGCACTTCCTCAAGGCGGATCCCGTGACACAGCTGGAACTGCTCAATGAAAACGGCTACTGGCCAGCAGACAAAGGCCTGCGACTGATCGACAAAAATGCGCAAACCCTTTGGCAAAGCCCGGCGCCCGATGTGCCCGTGGTGCAAATCGATACCGCCCGCCTCACCGACGGCGACCTGCTGAAAACCTTTCTCCTGACCCTGTCGGACAGCGAAGCCAGAACGCTGATGGGCGAAGAATTCGGCCACCCCTCCCCAACCCCGGCAAACCGGGCGCACCGGTTGCGCAAGATACTCGAGCGGCTTGCCGAACAGAAACGGCAGACGCTGTTCGACCAGCGTTATCGCAGACTCGAACGTGGCGCTCGTGCAGCCGTACAAGTGGTCATGGATGCCGAGCCCGGACTGCCACGCAGCGTTGCACAAGCGATTGTGGACACAGCAAGCGATCTGGAACTGCAACAGCTGAAAAACTCAACCGTTGCCCCTCGCCTGGTCGAGCTGAGCCGGGAGGCCAGATTGCAGGTGCGCGTGACACGCGCCTACGAGGGACTTGATTTGCCATCGACCGAGAACAACCTCGACACCGACCGGCTGGCCTTGCACACCCTGGAAAAACTGCCGGGTTGGACGGCAGAGCTACGCCTGGAAATCCGCCAGTACTCCCATGAAGGTCCGCTGATCGACAGCCTTGGCCGTGTCGACGCGCCTCTGCGTAAAGTGCTGGTACTCAGAGAAGAAGGCTCGTATCAGGCACTGGATCACGACGGCGAAGAACTCAGCGGCATGGACTCGCTTTACACCTGCCTGCTACAGGCCATGCCGGACAGCGAACGTACCGCCCTGAATCTTCATATCGGTGAAGGTGAACGGCTCAAACAGTTGATTCGCCAGCACGCCTTGAGCCGTGATGAATTGCGCGCGCTGCTGCTTCAACACCCCGAACTCAAACCCACCTACGACCCAAAGGTAATGCGCTTGCTCGGTGGCGGTGACGGGTATCGTCAAATGCCAGGCAACACACCCACCTTGCAAGGTCGGACACAGACACTGTTTCCCCATCTATCCGCCGAAGAGCTCGACGCCTTCGTCGAACGCTTGCAACAGCATCCCGGCGGCCCGCGGGCAGAGCTGAGTCGGCTCATGACTCAACACGCGCAACTGCTGGAGACGCTTTCGTCCTGGCGCGATGAAATTCCTCTGTTCATTCCAGACACGCAAATCAGGATCACGCCCGAGCAGTTCGCTGCGCAACAGCAGGTCCGCCGTCAATTCACTATCCATCTGGCCGACTGCTGGCGCCAGCAATGGACCCTTCCCGAGACCGAGCTTGAAACAGTCGACTTCAACTTCTTCCAACCCATCATCGGCCAATTGCCGACCCTGGGCACCGACTTCAGCGGCGTCACAATGCTTAGGATGGATGGCGGTAGCGCCACGCGGGGCATGCACGAGTTTCTGCGCAGTTTTACCGGGCTACGCTTCCTGAAACTGCGCGACTTCAACCTTGGCCGCTTGCCAGACACCCTTGCATCACTGCAACTCGAAGAGCTCATTCTGAGCAATTGCGCGATCACCCTCAGCCCCGAAAGCCAGGTCGGGCTCGCGGGCCAGCATCGGTTGACCGCAATGGACTTGTACAAGAACCCCTTGGGCCTGGCACCCGATGTCGGCAGCATGCCCGATTTGAACTACATCGATTTATCGCAGACAGGAATCACTGAACTCCCGCGCGAATTGTTGACTCGTCCGCGCCTGCGCACCGCCCTGCTCAATGACAACCAGATCAAAGAGTTGCCCAGCGCACTGTTCACACTGCAACAAAGCACCCAGGAGGGCATCGACCTGGGCAACAATCCGTTTTCCAGCGCAACCCGTGAGCGCCTCAAACAGCACTTCCAACAGACCCGTCAAGACTTCGGTATCTATGCCGAAGTAGCAGATATCCACCGCGCGCAGGCGCTGTACCCTTGGATGGACCAGGAAGATGCCAGCAAATTCGTCTACAAACTGCCCGGGACCCTGGACGAGGGGAGAGTCGAACTGACACGCCTGGAAGCCGAACTCACCACCCTTGAAAACGACCTGTCGGCCTGGACCGGCAATATTCCAGCCGTCCATCCCCACAGCAATCAACCCTTCACTGCCCAGCAACTGCTGATCGAACATTCGACGCGGGACGCATTCAGAGAGTCCGTACTGCGCTGCTGGCGCCGGGAAAGCGATCCGGAGGACTTCAACGAATCGCTGCAAGCGATTACTTATGACCTGACTCTGGACACCTGGATTACCGGTCACCTGCCGACACTGAGCGCAGATTTCAGCCATGTTTCTCTGGTTTACCTGAGTAGCGAGAGCGGCCTGACCACAGGTGCCACGGGGTTCCTGGAGTGCTTCCCCAAACTCCAGACCCTCGTTCTAAACGACTTCAGGCTGGGCGATATCCCGGAGGCGATCTTCCGGATGAGCGATTTGAAGTCGCTCAATCTCCTCGACTGCAACATCAGCCTGACCCCGCAGTCGGTCCTGAACCTGGCCGAGATGGCCCGCCTGGAATTCATCGACTTGAGAAACAATCCGCTGGGGCTGGCTCCGGATATCAGCCAGATGGTGGACCTGGCGACCCTGCAACTGGACAACTGCGGGCTCACCGAATTACCCGCCGGACTGTTGCAGCTCAAGAGCCTGGAAACCGTAGACCTGGGTGACAACGCGATCAGCCAGATACCCGCCGACCTCCTCGAACTGCCGCTGGAGGTCGCCGAAAGCATCAGCCTGCGGGGTAATCCGTTCTCTGAAGAAGGCCTGCAAATCCTGCTTGAGTATTTCAGGCTGACCGGTGTCGACTTCAGGGTTCAGGAAGTGATCGAACGGGCAGAACTGGAGATGTCGACTTCCGAGGCGTCCGAACCGGAAGATTGATCGGGATCAGGCGCGGATCAACCGCGCTCCGGCGGCACCGATGACAATTCGAACGGGCTGCTGCTGCGCCGCTGGTTGCGATCTTCCCGCGGCGTGGCACCGAAGAAATTGCGATAGGCGCTGGAGAAATGCGGCCCCGAGGAAAAGCCGCAGGACAGGCCGATCTGGATGATCGACTTGCTGGTTTGCATCAACATCTGCCGGGCCTTGTTCAGGCGCAGTTCCAGGTAGTACTGGCTCGGCACACGGTTGAGGTATTGCTTGAAGATCCGCTCCAGCTGCCGACGGGACACGCACACGTGTTGGGCGATTTCGTCGGTGGTCAGCGGCTCTTCGATGTTGGCTTCCATCAGCAGCACGGCTTGAGTGAGCTTCGGATGGCTGGAACCGAGGCGGTTCTGCAACGGAATGCGCTGACGTTCGCCGCCCTCGCGGATGCGCTCGACCACCAGTTCTTCGGACACCGCACCGGCCAGTTCCGCACCATGGTCGCGGGCCAGCACGGCCAGCAACAAGTCGAGCACCGACATGCCGCCGCACGCAGTCAGGCGATCGCGATCCCAATCGAACAGGTGGCTGGTGGCGATGACCTTCGGAAAACGCTCGGCAAAATCGTCCTGCCAGCGCCAATGCACGGCCGCGCGATAACCGTCGAGCAAGCCCAGTTGTGCCAGCGGGTAAACACCGGCCGACAGACCGCCGATCACGCAACCGGAACGCACCAGTTGCTTGAGCGCACTGCTGAGCGCCGGCGCCAGTGCGGTCGGCGGTTCGTCAGCGAGCAGGAACAGTTTCTGGAAGTTTTCGAGCTTGCCGGTCCACGCCTCACCCGGCAATTGCCAGGCGCTTTCGGCCGGCGGTTCGGCCTGCAGGAACGACAGTTCGTAAACCACGTCCGGATGCACACGCTGGGCAACACGCAAGGCCTCCTCAGCCAGCGCAAGCGTCAGTGCTTTAGTGCTGGGCCAAATCAGGAAACCAATTCGATGGGCAGTCATGGTGGGCAATCCGAAGCGGAGAACAGTGATGAAGGCATGGGCCAATGCTAGCCCGTAAATGAACGCAAATCTCAAAACCAGCAGAGATCAAACCTGTAGGAGCTGTCGAGTGAAACGAGGCTGCGATCTTTTGACTCGAAAAATCAAGATCAAAAGATCGCAGCCTTCGGCAGCTCCTACAAGGTGCACAACGGCAGTTCTGATTACTTCAGGCTACCCGAGAGGAATTGCTGCAAACGCTCGGATTGCGGGTTCACCAGCACTTCGCGCGGGTTGCCGCTTTCTTCGACCACACCTTTGTGCAGGAACACCAACTGGTTCGACACTTCACGGGCAAAGCCCATTTCGTGGGTCACCACGACCATGGTCCGGCCTTCCTGGGCCAGGGCCTGCATGACTTTCAACACGTCGCCGACCAGCTCCGGGTCGAGTGCGGAAGTTGGTTCGTCGAACAGCATCACCTCAGGTTCCATCGCCAGCGCACGGGCAATCGCCACGCGCTGCTGCTCGCCGCCGGACATGTGCCCAGGGTAAGCGTCTTTGCGATGTGCCACGCCTACCTTGTTCAGGTAGTGCTCGGCCTTGTCGCGAGCCTCGGCCTTGGACATGCCCAGTACATGCACCGGCGCTTCCATGATGTTTTCCAGCGCGGTCATGTGCGACCACAGGTTGAAGTGCTGGAACACCATCGACAGGCGCGAACGCATGCGTTGCAGCTGTTTCGGGTCGGCCGCCTTCAGCGCGCCGTCCTTGTTCGCCACCAGTTTCAACTCTTCGTTGTTGAGCAGGATCCTGCCCGCGTGCGGCTGCTCCAGCAGGTTGATGCAGCGCAGGAAAGTACTTTTGCCGGAGCCACTGGAACCGATGATGCTGATCACATCGCCGGCTGCCGCTTTCAGGGACACGCCCTTGAGCACTTCGTGACTGCCATAGCGTTTATGCAGGTCTTGGACTTCAAGTTTGTACATGCTGTCGGTTCTCACAAAAACAGTCAGTCAGTGGTATTCAGTGCTTGCGCGGGGCCAGGTAGCCCAGCCAGCGGCGCTCGGCCATCTTGAACAGCTTCACCAGGATGAAGGTCAGGCACAGGTAGAACACGCCGGCGGTGATGTACGCCTCGAACGGCAGGTAGAACTGGGCGTTGACCGTGCGCGCGGCACCGGTGATGTCGATCAGGGTCACGATGGACGCCAGACTGGTGGTCTGCAGCATCATGATCACTTCGTTGCTGTACTGCGGCAGCGCCCGGCGCAAGGCCGACGGCAGCAGGATGCGCTTGTACATCTTGACCCGCGACATGCCCATGGCCTTGGCCGCTTCGATCTCACCGTTCGGCGTGGCGCGCAGGCTGCCGGCGATGATTTCGGCGGTGTAGGCGCTGGTGTTGATCGCGAACGCCAGGCACGCACAGAACGTTGCGCTGGACAGCCACGGCCAGAGGAAGCTTTCACGCACGGCTTCGAACTGCGCCAGACCGTAGTAGATCAAGAACAGCTGCACCAGCATCGGCGTGCCGCGGATCACGTAGGTGAAGAGCCAGGCCGACATGTTGACGACCGCGTTCTTCGAGACGCGCATCAGGCCCAGCGGCAAGGCGCACAGCAAGCCGAAGAACAGCGACAGCGCGAGCAGTTTGAGGGTGGTCACCAGGCCGCCAAGGTACAGCGGCATGGCCTCCCAAATGACGTTGTAGTCGAAGATCATAGATCAGCCGCCCTTACGCCTACCGAGTAGCGCTTCTCAAGGTGACGCAATGCCAGCAACGACACACTGGTGATCACCAGGTACATCGCGGCTACTGCGAGGAAGAAGGTGAAAGGTTCGCGGGTGGCATCGGCCGCCTGCTTGGCCTTGAACATCATGTCTTGCAGACCTACTACCGAAATCAGCGCGGTAGCCTTGGTCAATACCAGCCAGTTGTTGGTGAAACCCGGAATCGCCAGGCGAATCATCTGTGGCACCAACACCCGGAAGAACACCTGAAAACTGCTCATGCCGTAGGCCATGCCGGCTTCGGCCTGACCTTTGGGGATCGCCATGAAGGCGCCACGGAAGGTTTCCGACAGATACGCACCAAAGATGAAACCCAGGGTGCCGATACCGGCGGCCAACGGGTTCAGGTCGATGTAATCGTCAAAGCCGAGCAGCGGTGCGACGCGGTTGAGCAGATCCTGGCCGCCGTAGAAAATCAGCAGGATCAGCACCAGGTCGGGAATACCGCGGATCACCGTGGAATACAGGTCGCCCAGCCAGGCCAGCCAGCGCACCGGCGACAGACGCAGTGCCACGCCGATCAGACCCAGAACGATGGCCATGGCCATGGACGACAAGGCGAGCTGAAGCGTCAGCCAAGCGCCATCGAGGATGACAGCCCCGTAGCCTTTCAACATGATTCAGGTCCTCGAAAGTAGGATGAAAAAATGGCGCAAACCTCAGAGATCCTGTTGCTTGCGCCATTTCGGACTTGTCGCTGGGACGTATTACTTGCCGTAGATATCGAAGGCGAAGTACTTGTCCTGGATTTGCTTGTACTTGCCGTTCGCACGAATGGCCGCGATAGCGTTGTTGAGCTTGTCCAGATCTTCCTTGTCGCCCTTGCGAACCGCGATACCTACGCCGTCGCCGAAGTATTTGACGTCGGTGAACGCAGGGCCGACGAAGGCGAAACCTTTACCAGCGTCGGTTTTCAGGAAACCGTCATCCAGAAGCGTAGCGTCTGCCACGGTGCCGTCGAGGCGGCCGGCGGCCACGTCGAGGTAAATTTCGTTCTGCGAACCGTAAGGCTTGATCTCGGCACCCAGCGGGGCCAGGACTTCGCGAGCGAAACGCTCGTGGATCGAACCACGCTGCACGCCGATGTTCTTGCCCTTGAGCTCGGTCAGGCCTTCGCTGACCTGAGTGCCGGCCTTCATGACCAGGCGAGCCGGGGTGTTGTAGTACTTGTTGGTGAAGTCCACGGACTTCTTGCGATCTTCAGTGATCGACATGGACGACAGAATCGCGTCGATCTTGCGCACTTTAAGCGCAGGGATCAGGCCGTCGAACTCTTGCTCGACCCACACGCACTTGGTCTTCATCTCTTCACACAGCGCATTGCCGATGTCGTAGTCGAAACCAACGATGCTGCCATCCGGTGCTTTGGACGCGAACGGAGGGTAAGCCGCCTCGATACCGATTTTCAGAGGTTTTTCATCGGCGAAGGTTGGCAGGGACAGCACGGACAGTGCCAGGGCGCCAAGCAGCACGAGTTTCTTCATCTTGGGACTCCATCGGTAAAGGGCAAAAACGGCAGAGTGAGCGACAGCCCAATATGCGAGTGAGTGGAACCGGAAAGCAGTGCTGCGTCCTACATTGCGTGTGCGAAATTTCAACACAGGCAACGACGAGCGAGTGATCGGCATTCTAACGACAGGCCCGAGGCCGATATTTCTTCAATGCGACAACTAATTACAGATGCACCGAGAAAGCCGTTTTAGCGCGTTGACAGCTCCGCAAAATCATGCAAGAGCAAAAGACATTGAACCGATCTATATTGCAAATTGCGGGCCTATTATTGGCAAACCCTTCTAATCCAGCAAGCGCAGTGTAATGGCTTACTTTTTTGAGGCGCATTTCAGGCCCGGATTTGAGCCCCGGCGTTTCCCAATGCCCCGTATTGGCGCGATGCGGTTACACATTCAGTAACCTGAAAGAACGTAGGTAACAGTAGGAAAATGCCGACAGAGTATCCCGATAATTATTGGTAGATGTTGCTGTAGCGCCTGCTAAACCGCTATCGCGAGCAAGCTCGCTCCCACAGGGATTCGTGGTGTGACTCAGATCGTGTAAACACCGCAATCCCCCTGTGGGAGCGAGCTTGCTCGCGATGAGGCCAGCCCAGCCAACACAAAAACCTCAGGCACAAAAAAGCCCCGCCAGGCTCAACACCTGACAGGGCTTTCAGTGACTCAGAACCAGCGCTTACGCGACATTCATCGTCTTGTGCGTATCAATCAAATGCTGCACCACACTCGGATCAGCCAGGGTGGAGATATCACCCAACCCATCATATTCAGCCGTAGCAATCTTGCGCAGAATCCGGCGCATGATCTTGCCCGAACGAGTCTTCGGCAGTCCCGGCGCCCACTGGATAACATCCGGCGAAGCAATCGGGCCGATCTCTTTACGCACCCAGTTTTTCAGCTCCAGGCGCAGCTGCTCGTTCGGCTCTTCACCGTTTTTAAGGGTGACATAGACATAGATGCCCTGCCCCTTGATGTCGTGCGGCACACCGACCACAGCCGCTTCGGCGACTTTCGGGTGAGCGACCATCGCGCTTTCGATCTCGGCGGTGCCCATGCGGTGGCCGGACACGTTGAGCACGTCGTCCACGCGACCGGTGATCCAGTAGTAACCATCGGCATCGCGACGGGCGCCGTCACCGGTGAAGTACATGCCACGGAAAGTCTTGAAGTAGGTGTCGACGAAGCGGTCATGGTCGCCAAACAGCGTACGCGCCTGGCCTGGCCACGAATCGAGAATCACCAGGTTGCCCTCGGCCTCGCCTTCGACGATGTTGCCCAGGTTGTCCACCAGTGCCGGCACCACGCCGAAGAACGGACGCGCCGCAGAACCTGGCTTGAGCGCATGAGCACCCGGTAGCGGGCTCATCATGTTGCCGCCGGTTTCGGTCTGCCACCAGGTGTCGACGATCGGGCAACGGGACTTGCCGACATTCTTGTAGTACCAGTCCCAGGCTTCCGGGTTGATCGGCTCGCCCACCGAACCCAACAGGCGCAGGCTGCTGCCGTCAGCACCTTCAACAGCGGCGGTGCCCGAGGCCATCATGGCGCGGATCGCGGTCGGTGCGGTGTAGAGGATGTTGACCTTGTGCTTGTCGACGATCTTCGCCACCCGGGTGATGTCCGGATAGTTCGGCACGCCTTCGAACAACAGCGTGGTCGCGCCGTTGGCCAACGGGCCGTAGACGATGTAACTGTGGCCGGTGACCCAGCCGACGTCGGCGGTGCACCAGTAGATTTCACCAGGGCGGTAGTCGAACACGCGCTCGTGGGTCATGGCTGCGTACAACAGGTAACCGCCGGTGGTGTGCTGCACGCCCTTCGGCTTGCCGGTGGAGCCGGAGGTATAAAGGATGAACAGCGCTTCTTCAGCACCCATCTCTTTCGGCGCGCACACGGTGCCGGCCACTTTCATCAGATCCTCGAACCAGATGTCGCGATGCTGGTTCCACTTGATGTCGCCACCGGTGCGCTTGCACACGATGACTTTCTGGATGCTGCCGGTTTCCGGGTTGGTCAGCGCGTCGTCGACGTTGGCCTTGAGCGGGATCTTCTTGCCGGCACGAATGCCTTCGTCAGCAGTGATCACCACCTTGGATTTGCAGTCGATGATGCGACCGGCCAGGGCTTCTGGCGAGAACCCGCCGAACACCACCGAATGAATCGCGCCGATCCGGGTACAGGCCAGCATGGCGACCACGGCTTCGGGGATCATCGGCATATAGATAGTCACCACGTCGCCGCGGTGCACATCCTGGCCACGCAGGGCGTTGGCGAACTTGCAGACTTGCTCGTGCAGTTCGCGGTAAGTGATGTTGCGGCTTTCGGCAGGGTCATCACCCTCCCAGATGATCGCGACCTGATCACCGCGCTCGGCCAGATGACGGTCTAGGCAGTTGTAGGAAACGTTCAGCGTGCCATCGGCGAACCACTTGATGTCGACATGGTGATCGTCGAAGGAAGTCTGCTTCACCGTGGTGAAAGGCTTGATCCAGTCGAGGCGCTTGGCTTGCTCGCGCCAGAAGCCGTCGGGGTTGACGACCGACTGCTGGTACATCGCCTTGTAGGTCGCCTCGTCGGTCAGCGTGTTAGCCAGAACCTCGGGACGAACGGGATACAGGGAAGCCGCACTCATCTTTCTTACCTCGGTGGAATAGTTGTTTTTGTATGACCACGTTTTAGCGGGGCCGGGCCTATAGAACCATTCGACGATGGTAGTAACAAGCCCCTACAAATTGTCATGAAAAACCCTGGACACCAGCTCCGCCGCAGCACCTGTGGGAGCGAGCCTGCTCGCGATGGTCGTCAACGATAACGCGCCCAATCTGACACCCCGCGGTGCTCTCTGGCTCATCGCGAGCAAGCTCGCTCCTACAAAAGAAGAGGCTATTCGGGGATTGTTACAGGATCTGTCAAAAGTGTTTATCAAATCCACGGCTATATGGACGAGGCGCGCACACCTAAAATCAGCCACGCCAACAAGGCAACCTGATTAACCCAGTTGCAGCCCCCACGAAGGCAGTTAATCAAACACCCTGGTACTGAAGCTCCACACGCAATCTCAAAAGGATTGCGTGCCCCCTTTCGACCTCTAAAAGGTAAATTTCAAATGAAAGCTTTATTAGTTCTGGCCCTCAGCAGCGTGTGCCTGACCGCCATGGCCGGCGAGGTCCCGACTGATGTCGCCGAGCAACAACCGGCAGTAGAGGAATACACCTACTCCACCCATCTGGACATCGCCAAAGTGATCTCCATGAGCGAAGCCCCGAACGTGTGTGAAGTTGTGCCGATGAAAATGGAATACGAAGATTCCCACGGCCAACGACACATCCTGCGCTACAGCATGATGGGCAATGGCTGCTCCAACGGCTGATCTCCTGCTTCACCCCTCCCCCAAAAGGTTCGACCCACCCGCCGCGATCAGGCAGATGAAACGCCGAACCTTAATGATCGATTAAATCGATTGTTTTAAGCATTTATTTGCGCTTTTTAATCGAAATAGTCGGCGTAGAATCAACTGCAACCCAAGACAAACAACGCTTACGAAACTGGAGCAACGACCATGAAAACCCAACTGATCCTCGCCCTGACCCTCTCCGTCCTGGCTGCCAACACCTTCGCCGCCGATGGTTACGACCGCACCGGCTCGGCTGCTTACACCACTGAAGCCGCTGTCGCTTCCGACGGTTCTGACCATACTGGCGCTGCCCGTCTCGCCGCCGACGGTGCCGATCACGTCGGTGCAGGCAAACTCGCCTCCGACGGCTCTGACCACACCGGCGCCGCCCGCCTCGCCGCCGATGGTGCTGATCACGTCGGTGCTGCTCACCTGAGCTGATCCGCCAGCGTGACTTCACAGCCCGACTTCGGTCGGGCTTAGTTGTGTCTGGAGCCTGAGAAAACCCCACCGAAACACAAGATGTAGTGAAAAAAGCCTTTTTTGGTTATTTCTTGAACAAAAATAATCCGGGGCAAAAAATTAAGAAAAAAAATCTTCCCCCGCCAACATCGTTCAAAGCCCTGTAAACCCTCACTCCAACCGAAAAACGGCCCCCGTCGACCGATCCGTGAGCCATTTCGCCGCACCACAGCACGCAAAACTTCCCTATAATGCGGCCTTAAACGGGCCTGCAATATTCCCTTACAGGGACGAAAAGCCAGTCTGAAGCCCCGCACAAGCGATCAACGCTTGCTGCGCCCATCAGTGGCTCTCGGAACCCCGTACAAAATTCTGTTTGATGCCTGCGTATAGCTGCTGCAAAAAACGATTCCTTTAGATCCAACGCGGCCAGTAAGGCCGTGTGAAAAACCGACCTATCCATTTTCACACGGGCACACTGGCCCTCACGCAGGAGACGACACGTCATGCTGAGCTGGGACGAATTCGACAAAGAAGACACGGAAGTAGCAGTCAAGGGCACTAATGCTGGCCACGCCACCGAAGCCAACATGGACCGTCTCGACAGCGCCGGCGGTGCCGCAGCCCTGGAAGCCCGTGCCGTGACCGCCGCTGACTCCGCCGCCGTTGCCCGCGCCAAAGCCGCCCTGGATTCCCTCGACGTTGCCGAAGGCCTCGCCGAACTCGAAGGCGCCTCCGCCCGTGTCGCCGTTGACGAAAAGCGCATGATCAACTGCCGCGCCGACCTCAACCAACTCGTACCCTTCAAGTACGACTGGGCCTGGCAGAAGTACCTGGACGGCTGCGCAAACCACTGGATGCCGCAAGAAGTCAACATGACCGCCGACATCGCCCTCTGGAAAAACCCGGAAGGCCTGACCGACGACGAGCGCCGCATCGTGATGCGCAACCTCGGCTTCTTCTCCACCGCCGACTCCCTGGTTGCCAACAACCTGGTCCTGGCCGTGTACCGCCTGATCACCAACCCGGAATGCCGCCAGTACATCTTGCGCCAGGCCTTCGAAGAGGCGATCCACACCCACGCCTACCAGTACTGCATCGAATCGCTGGCCATGGATGAAGGCGAAATCTTCAACATGTACCACGAGATCCCATCGGTCGCGAAAAAAGCCACCTGGGGCCTGAAATACACCCGTTCGATCTCCGATCCGAAGTTCGAAACCGGCACCGTCGAAACCGACAAAGAGCTGCTGCGCAACCTGATCGCCTACTACTGCGTTCTGGAAGGCATCTTCTTCTACTGCGGCTTCACCCAGATCCTCTCCATGGGCCGCCGCAACAAAATGACCGGCGTCGCCGAGCAGTTCCAATACATCCTGCGCGACGAATCCATGCACCTGAACTTCGGCATCGACGTGATCAACCAGATCAAAATCGAAAACCCGCATTTGTGGGATGCCGAGATGAAGGAAGAAGCCTCGCAGATGATTCTGCAGGGTACTCAGCTGGAGATCGAATACGCTCGTGACACCATGCCTCGCGGCGTGCTGGGCATGAATGCGGCGATGATGGAGGACTACCTGAAGTTCATCGCTAACCGTCGTCTGTCGCAGATCGGCTTGAAGGAAGAGTACCCAGGGACGACTAACCCGTTCCCTTGGATGAGCGAGATCATGGACTTGAAGAAAGAGAAGAACTTCTTTGAGACTCGGGTTATTGAGTATCAGACTGGTGGGGCGTTGAGCTGGGATTGATTCCCAAGCTAGCCACGATTTGACGACTTGAATCGACAAATCGAAAACCAAAAAGCCCCGATCTGATCGGGGCTTTTTTATGGAGTAGGAAAACTCTTACTCGCAATCTCAGTAGTAGCTAAACCTCCTACATGTATTCCAGCACCTTCTGTATTGAGGGCCACGCCAAGCAGCTCTAAGCTCTACTGCAGGTGCCTAAGAAACGCCCAACGTAGAAAGCTAGCCAATTACACAGATGAGCAGTCACCCTTGGTGATTTATCGTACGGCTGTGTGAGGCTTTTGCTTGTTGGAGCTTCTTATGTCCACTCTACGTTGGGGGATCAGGCCTGCCAAAGTCCAAACGTAGAGGTAATGGATATGCCTGAACACAACCTTCTCGTCACTCTCCGAACCATGGAGATCGGTCATGTCTGATCTCTTTTCTGTAACAGTCCTCACCCGCCACAACCTCCCTCTCCATGCTCTCCTCCTAGAAAACCAGCCATGGTTCTGCGCCCGCGATATCGGCCGCTTGATGGGTTTCCATTTGAGTGAACGCATGGTCAACAAACTAGACAAAGACCAACACCGCACGTTGTGGATTGAGTATTACCGGCAACCGGAAAAGCAACTGATGCTAAGTGAGTCCGGTGTCTATGCGCTGCTGGTCTATCACTACGCACCAGGAAATCGGTTGCTGCGTGAGTGGATCACCCATCAAGTCGTTCCGGCCTTACGTGATGCGGAGCAGTCGGGTAATTCGGATCGACCGATGTTGAGTTTGTTGGATTGGCCTGAAATGTCGTTGAGCCTGCTGCATTGGCAGGATGAAGGTTGGATTCGACTGCGGGACATGCCTTACCTATTGCTTGATCACACGCAACGGCAGACGCCGGTAGTTAAACCTTGGTGGCGTAAGGTTGCGCGGGTGTTTCAGTCGTCGAAGCATTCGATGGGTTAGGTGACCTGCTTGTAGGACCGATTGCGAGATCCTTCTCTTCTTTGCGTAGGAATTTTCGTAGACAGTCGTAGTGGCCACTCAGTATCGTCCGAGGGTATTTAACCCTCGGCGGTTTTATGGATACGGAAAAAGAAAATATCGGCTGGACTGATGACGAATTGGCAGCTTCGGTCGACGCGTATCTCGCAATTCAGGCGCGATACCCAAACGATGAAAAATTCAAAAAATCTTCGGAACACAGGCTTTTGCAAGCCAGCGTGCTCCCAGGTCGCAACTACAACTCCATCGATTACCGCCTAAAGAATATTTCCGCTTTGTTCAACGAGCTTGGCTTGAAGACAATGTCCGCTTACAAGCCTAAGGAACATCTTGGCTCAGGAATAACCGCGCGCCTCAACAGGATTCTTCAATCCAAAGGGCTTTTGACGCTTAATACCGATACGCCTATCGCTGATGATGAAACTCCAGTTCGAGTAGTTAAGCGAGTTAAAAAACAGGACTTGGTGAGTGAACCGGAAGGCGTTTTGATCCCCCAACAAATGGTCAGCATCACCAAGTCTTTTGTTCGGACATCAAAAATCAAAAAGTGGATTTTAGCGAACGCAAAAGGTATCTGTGAGGGTTGTGGCCAACCTGCTCCGTTTGAAAAGGATGGGACACCTTATCTTGAGGTTCACCACGTTAAGCACTTGGTACAACAAGGCACAGATCGTCGGAGCAATACCGTAGCACTGTGTCCGAACTGCCATCGTCGTTGTCATCACTCGAGTGACCGAGAGGAGTTCACAGCTTCGCTATATACAAAGGTGAAACGGTTGAGACCCGAATAAGCGAGCAAAGCAAAACCCGTGGCAAGGAAGCTTGTTCCCTTTCGGCCGCGTAGCAGTCGCGAAATCAGACAACGCGGTTTACCTGATACACCGCATTTGCGGGTTTTGGGGCCGCTTCGCAGCCCAACGGGGGCAAGCCCCCTCACCACAGGGTTGGTGGTTGGCTTGGTTGCTGCGTTAGTCTTGCGAATCGCGAGGCTCGCTCCGACAGGGGATTCGCAGAATTCGGTTTGTCTGATACTCCGGACTACGTTCGCACGTGAAATAACCACACACACGGCGGGCTCCTACAGCGCAAAAAAATACTTCTTGTAACTACCGTTGTAGGAAATGGGTTGTTCGTTATTGCGAAAATTCCTATTCGTTCATTTTGGCTATGCCATTGGATTGCGTTCAGCAAGCGTCCCACCGTCTTATTCGTCGTCGCCCAATATTCTCTCTGCTCAGCGCTTCTGCCGAGATGAGAAGGAAAGGCAACTCAAACCGATGACGATAAGGAAGTTGCAAATGAATGCACCTGTGCACCCCTTGTATACCAACGAAGTCTCCGCTGAATTTCTTCGCAGTCTTGACGCCCCCCACTTTACTGAAGAGCGGCTTGCGCACTTTTGTGACGAAGCTCTGGCGGTTGTTCGCCAGCAGCAGGCTTACGTAGAAGCTCATCCCGCTCGCGCCGTTTATCGCTTCGCAACCGAAGGCAGCCAAACCCGCGACGGCGGGGTAGTCCAGCAAGCGACATCGCCGCTGGAGTTCACCCTGGAGAGTGGCCGGAGCGTACGAGCGACACAGAAAGGCGACTACGTTCTGTACGCCGATGGGCGTATGGCGCAGATCGTCACGGGCGCGGGACAAGAAAATAGCGATGTGGCGCTGGTCGGCAGCCGTCTCTGCAATGGCGACGAGGTCATCAACACACTACAAGGCGGTTGTTTGTTGGTGGGGCGTGAAGGTGTACCGATGGCCGAGGACTTTCTGCCTTCCATCAAGGAGGAAGAACATCAATGAACGAAGGACATTTCATTGGTCTGCATGACAAGACCACCTGTGGCGGCAAGGTCCTGGATGGCCATACCGGCGTCATGATGTACGGCATCGCCCATGCCCGCGAAGGTGATCGGGTCACCTGTGGCAAGGACGGCAAGACCTATAAGATCGTCGGTGGCATTTCCTACATGATCAGTCATGGCAAAGCCGTGGCGGGCACGCTGGACAGCCACAGCGATTGCCCCTGCAAGGCCCGGTTGATCCCCTCGGTGGTCACGGCCACCTATCGCAGCGCTAATTCTGCACCGCGAACGGGCAGGAGCGTTGTGCAACCCGTTTCCAGTGCTGCAACCAGTCAACCGGCCGCGCCACGTCAGCCTGGTTTCGCCCCTTCGAACCCTCCAGCGCCTGCGATATTCGCCCGCGCGGAACCTCAAGAACCGGGCTTCTATGTGGTGCCCAAAAGCATGACCCGGGAGGCATTGGAGGCCACGCTGTTCGCCACGCCCGATGCTGCCGTGATGCGCAAGTTTCGAGCGCTCAATCCTGAGCAAGGCGATATCAAGGCCGGCTCGTTGATTGTGCTGGGCGACCCGAACAACACCTCCTGCACCTACCAGGAAGCGCAGCTGATGCAGGCCGCGCAGCAGGTCAAATCGGCACTTGATCCCCTGACGCCGGAAGAAGCCGAATTCATGTTCCGCCACGCGGCGGAAATCGCCAGTTTTATCGGCGATACTTCGACCTGGCTTGGCGTCGGCGCGGTGGTGATGGAGAAACACCTGGCCCGACTGCGTGACACCCTGCAAGCCATGGAGCGCCTGCATCAGGACAGCTATCGTCAGCACGGCCACCTCAAATCGCCGCAGTTTTTCGCCGAACGCCAGCGCCTGCTCGCACAACTGGACGCCCACCTGCTGAACTCCACTCGCCTGCGTGGCCAGACGACCCTGGGTGATCACCCCAAGTTGAAGACGGCCCTCGGCATTTCCAGTCGTAGTCTGGTGCACCACTGGGACAAGGCTGGAGCACCGGGGCAGATACCGGGGTATGCCACTCATGTGGAGACAACCAGTCGGGCTGCCAAGTACATGAGCACCGGCGGTTACATCGGCATTGGCATTGGCGGGGTTTCGTCGTTGCTGGCGGTTCAGGAGGTATGTAGTGGTGGTTCTGAGGCCGCTTGCGAGGAGGTCAGGTTTACAGAAGGAGGAAAGTTTGTTGGGTCCACCTTTGGTGGCGTTGCGGGTGCAGGGATTGGTAAATATGTCAGTGGACCCGTCTGTCTGGCGCTTGGAGTCTCTACAGGAATCGGGGGAGTTGTCTGCGCCGCGACCTTGATAGGTGCTGGAGCATGGGTGGGTACGACTTATATGGGGGATGGGGGTGAGCTAATGGGTGAAATTTTGTACGAGAAAACCCAGCCATGATGGGAAAGGGTTTTTGGATGTCCTGGCTAGCTTTTTGGCTTCTAGCCGGTCCGATCTTGCTGGCCATTGCGAGCACTGCATACAGCCTGTACCTCAGATGGCGTTACCTTGACGCCATGCTGGAGGCCTTAAAAAATAGTCGTTATGTCCACACCTGGGGGCCAGGTTTGCGGCAGCACGGGTGGTTTGGGGGCCTCTTGCTGATAGCAAAAATCGCCGGGATGGTGACTATGCCAAGGGTTTCAATCCGCATTGGTGAGCTGGACCCCGAGGATATTAAAAACTTTCCCCCACATCTAAAGCGTCTTTTGAAAATCAAAGCGGTAATGCTGGTTGGCATTGCTGTTTGGGGATTCATTGCGTATGGGCTGATGAAGTTGGAGTGATTCTTGGGGGCTATCGCCTCAAGATTATAACGGCCCTCGGCATTTCCCGCCGTAGCCTGGTGGACCTCTGTGACAAGTCCGGGACACTGGGCAAGGGAAGTTAAAGCGGGACTGCAAAATTCGAACGGCACCGGAAGGTGCCGTTTTTTCACCGGCTGCAAAGCAGTCGTAAATCCGCAAAACTCGATTTGTCTGATGCTCCCAAGTTTCAGCATTTGGGGCCGCTTCGCAGCCCAACGGGGGCAAGCCTCCTCGCCACAAGGTTGGTGCCTGGCTTAATTACAGCGTTAGTCTTGCGAATTGCGAGCAAGCTCGCTCCACAGGGGATCTGCGTCGGTTTGGGAAACATCAATTCAGCAAGCACCTCATAGACGGTCCTCAAGTCCATCGATTAGATCATCGAGAGTCTTGTCAAAATCCGCAGACATCCGAATTGCCCCCTTCAACCGTCCAGGCGTTCGCGCCCGAGGTGTATCGACATGGGGCAGCAGATCCAGGTAAGGCTTACCGTTTTTGGTGATCACCACGTTGTCACCATTCCATGCACGCTCGGCAAGTTGGGAAAGCTGTGATTTGGCTTCGCGCATGTTCACTTTTACCCGCTCAGTCATTTGGCACCTCCATGGAGTTAGCCAAACTAGCCGAAGCCGTAGCTTTTCGATAGGCCAGCCCCCTCACCTCCCCAACCCACTAATCCGCCAAGGACACACCGCCGCCCTAACCCCACTCGGCCCGACAATCTCCGGTGTCTGCCCCAACGACCTGGCGCTCAACACACTCCCCACCCGTTCAATCAACTGATCAAACCCCAACGTCGCATCCTCCTGATGCAATTTGCGCAGTTGCTCAACCAAGGCGTATGTGAAGGCCCCATAGCTGTTCGACCCCACCTCATACTCATTGGCTTTTTCGTTCTCCCTCGCGGCGTAGAGCATCAGGGGCATGTAGGGCCCATGGTGGCCGTAGAGTTTTCCCTGACGCAGCAGTTGAGCTTTTTTCTCGGGGCGCAGGCCGGTGGCGGCGCCTTGGGTGGTGCGGGTGCGGGTGAGGCCGCGGGTTTTGTTGTCTTGTTCGCTGAAGTCGCGGCGGTCGGTGTCGACGGCGTAGACGCGGCGGTCCCAGTCGCCGGCGTAGGGGTCCCAGCGCAGCATGCGGTGGCGGATGTCGCTGGGTGGGGTGATGCCGCGCACTCGGCCATTGCCGCGGGTCATGCCGCCGGCGTAGCAGCAGTCGAACATGACGGTGAGTTTGGCGCCGTGGCCGTCCGGGTCGAATGGCAGGTGGCTGTAGAACTGGCGGAACAGTTTGTCGGTGAAGTGGGTGCTTTCGTCGTCCCAGTCGAAGTCGTGGAGCACCAGGGTTTCGTCCATGCAGTCGGCTTCGCCGCTGCTGCTGTAGACCGGCAATTGAGTGCCGTGGCCGGAGTAGAACAGCACGCGCTCGTCCCCGGCGCGGGCGCCTTCCACCAGCCATTCGAGGCGCTCGACGAAGTTGGCCCGGGTCGCTCGGGCGTCGTGCAGCAAACGGATGTCGCCGGCGTCGTAGCCGCTTTCCTGAAGCATGCGGCTGATCAGGTAGGTGTCGTTGATGCAGCCGTCGAGGCGTGCGCTCGGGTCGAGGTAATCGTTGATGCCGACCACCAGGGCGCGGCGTTTGCGTTGGCCGCTGCGGGACAGGAACGCCGGCACTTCCAGGGCGCGTGCGGCCACCACGTCGCGGGCCAGTTGCGGCCACAGGCCTGTCTGGCTGGTGGGTGACGACAAGTAGGCCTGGGCGGCGTGATTGAGGTCGAGCAGGTCATCGCGCAATGGCAAGGTGAATTCGGTTTGCAGGTCGACTCGCGCGGAATCCGGCGAGGTGACCGGCCGGGTCAGCAAGCCATCGTTGGGGTTGTAGAGGTGGAACCAGCGACGGATGCCTCGGCCGTTTTCGCTCAGGCGCAGGACCCGCCCGCCCCACACTTCGCGCATCACCAGCGGCAGTGCGATCGGTGAGCCGAAACTGACGAACACCCGGCCGTCGATGCGCTTGAGCGCCGCCCCCTTTTTCGCCACCGAACGGCGCAGGGCGTCGTAGCCGATCAGGCTGCCCAGGCCTTGGGCGAAGATGATTTGCGGATTGAATGCGTCAATCTTCGCCAGCAGATGTTGGGTCAACTCAGTGCGCAAATCGGCGTCTTCGATCCATTGCACGAGGGCGCCCACTGTGGTGCGCAACATCTGGTTGACCGGCAAGCCCCAACTGCCGAAGTTCTCGTCGGCCTTGCCCCTGGCATCGGCCCTCAGCATCGCCAGGCCTCGGGTGATCTGGGCGAAATCAGGCCCCTCCTTGAGTTGGTCGTCGAAGCACAGAAAGTCGATGTCCTGGTCATCGATGGGGCGGCCGTTCTGTGCCAGTTGAGTGCGGATCAAGGTGCGCCATTGTTCCTGCCAGTTCGCATCGATACCGCCCTGCCCGCCCGTTGCCCGGCTGAACCCGACACCGGGCAGGCACAGGACGCGCAGCCGTGTTGGCGCGACCTCCGATCCCGGCTCGACCAAGGCTTTGCTGGCCGGCGCCGCAACTGAAGGCACCGTTTGCCCTTGGGCGGTGACCATCAAATCCTGCAGGCGCCGCAGTTTTGCCTCCAGGCTGTCCGCACTGGGTGCGGCAGGCGTGAGTACGGCCTGCGCTGGATCAGCCAAGGCACGGCTGCGGTTGCCGAGAAAACCGCTGACCCATTGCGCGCTGCTTTTCCAGATCTGCTCTGGATCGAGACCGTCGAGGTAACCGGTGGCGCTGTCCACCACCTGCCGACTTTGAGTCGCCAGTTCGGACTCGATCAATGGCAACCCGGCGCGACTCGGCACCACGGTGGCTGCAAATGTCGGCGCAACCGTAACGCTCGGCGCGGCACGCCAGATGGGGGCATTGCCGAAGTGCTGCGCGGCGACCACCCGTGGGCCGAGGGCACTACGCGGCAATTTGAAATGATCGCAAAGAAAGGCCAACAAACTGGTGTGATCGTAGTGCTGCGCCTGGACATCGCCCGTCCAGGGGATCAAACCCGGCTTGAGCCACGGCGAAGCCAGGATCGCCGGTACACGCACGCCGAGGCGGGTGAAGGGGTTTTTCCAGGGGACATCGACCGTTGAACCGGTCGCCACGCAAGTCGGCGGCACCACGTGATCATGGAAACCGCCATGTTCGTCGTACAGCAGCACGAACAGGGTTTTGTTCCAGACAGCGGTATTGGCCGACAAGGCGTTGAACACCTCACCGACAAATTGATCGCCAAAGCGCAAATCTTCAGGCGGATGATGGGACACGTTTGGCCCGAGCTTACCGTTGAGCAGGCCGTAGCTCGGCTCGATCCAGGACAGTTCGGGGAGTTTGTTACCGGCGACGTCTGACTTGAAATCGTCGATGCTCAGCTGCTGCAAACCACCCTTGACCAGCGCCGCCAGCGGAACGGCGCCGTCGGAATAAATGCGCGCATCGTGACCATTGTTGCGCAGCAGCGAAAAAATGCTCTCGCCGCCGAACTGTGCGATCAGGCTTTTGATGCCGGCCAGTACCGTACCGGTGGAGGGCATTAGCAGATGACCATTGCAACTGCCGAGCATGGCAAAAAAGCGGTTCGGCCAGGTCGGGCCTGGCACCGAAGAAAACCAGCGGTCACACACGGTGAAGTTACGCGCCAATCCGTGGATGGCCGGCAGCGTATCCTTCGCTGGCGTAGCGCCGAACGGGATGTAGTTCATCGCCCGCTGGGCCATGGATTGCGACCAGGTTTTGTACACCTTCAGGTCGGTGCGGGCCTTGTCGTAGGCGTCCTGGGCAAAACCGTTGAGCGTGGGGTTGGCCGGGCTGGTCTTGAAAGAGACGCCCAGTTGTTTCTCTACATTGACGAACTCGTGGCCAAGGTCGAAACCCTCACTGTTACCCGCCGGCAGCGCCGGAGGCAGAGGGGGCGGCGGCGCCCACAGGCTGTAGTTCTCCGGAAACTCCGATGCCTGGGTGATCACCGTCGAATTGCCATTGGCCAGCTTCAGCGGGTTGGTGCTGGGCGCCTTGCGGTTGATACCGTCACACGCGGGATTGATGCTTGTGTAATCCCCCAGCAAATGGTCGAACGAACGGTTTTCCATCATCAGCACGACAACGTGCTCAATCCCGGCGGGCCAGTTGTTCGGCATGGTGCGCTCCTTGCTGTGAAGTCTCGATTTCGACCTCTCGGGTTTCACGGCGATCAAGGCTTGGACGGCTGGACAGTCCGCTTGGCCCGGCACTTGCCCATGAGGCATGCGGCGATTCGATCTGCCAGACAACGCTAGTCAGGCGATGGGGGCTTGTCCAATGACGGGAGCACCTATCCTTTCACCCAATCCACCGAATACTTCGCAACATAGCTATCCACAGCCGTCCCAATCGTAGGAAAAAACGCCGTCTCCCCCAACCGCGCAAACAACCCGAACCGCTTCAGCTTGTCCTTCACCGGGTCCTTCATCTCGGCAATACACAACTCGATACCCGCGGCGTGCAAAGTGTCGTCCAGTTCGGCCAGCATGTCGGCGGAGGTGATATCGACGCTGGTGACCGGTTCTGCGGCGACCACCAGCCAGCGCACGGGCGTGGGCGATGCCGCCACGGCGTCCAGCACTCGGTCGCTGAACAGTTCGGCGTTGGCGAAAAACAAGGGTGCATCCCAGCGAAACAGGACCAGGCCGGGTATCAGCCGCGCGTCGGGGTAGCGTTTGATGTCGTGGTAGCCCTTGACCCCATCGGCGCGCCCCAATACCGCGGAGTAAGGGCGCCAGCCATCCCAAAGGAACTCAATGACGGCAATCACGATGGCCAGGCCGATGCCCTCGATCGCGCCGAACACGGTCACGCCGACGGTACAGACGATCGACAGCCAGCATTCCCAGCGCTGGATGCGATAGATCCGGCGCAGGTCGGCGATCTCGATCAGGCCAATGGCCGAGGCGATCACGACTGCCGCCAGCGCGCTGGACGGTAAATGTTGCAGCAGGTCCGGTGCCACCATCAGCAGCAACGCAACTGCCAGTGCGCCGACGACGCCGGTCAGTTGGGTTTTGGCGCCGGCGGCCTCGGCCACGGGCGTACGTGACGAGCTGCTGCTTATCGGGAAGCCTTGGAAAAAACCGGCCGCCAGGTTGGCAATGCCGAGGCCCACCATTTCCTGGTTCGGGTTGACGTAGGTTCGGGTCCGCGCCGCATAGACACGGGAGAGCACGCTGGTGTCGGCGAACGAGACGAGTGCGACAGCGCACCCGCCGATCACCACAGGGACGATATCGGCGCTGGTGATCCAGGGGATGGCGAAACCGGGCAAGCCTTGGGGGAGCGAACCGAGGACCGACACACCGGAGCGTGTCGCAAGGTCGAGCACACCCACGGCGACTGTCGCGCCTACCACGGCGATCAGGATGCCCGGCAGTCGCGGCCATCTTTTGAGTAGCAGGATCACCGCCAGGGTGAGCCCGCCCACCGTGAAGGTGGTCCAGTTGACCTTTCCCTCCATCACCGCCGAGGCGATGGCCCCTATGTTTCTCAATGGACCCTCGGACTCAATCGAAAAACCGAACAGTTTGGGCAATTGGCTGATCAATACGGTCAGTGCGATGCCGTTCATGTAGCCGTAGCGGATCGGTTTGGACAGCAGTTCGGTGATGAAACCCAGGCGCGCGATACCGGCCAGGATACACACCGCTCCCGAGACGATCGCCATCATCCCCGCCAGGGCGACGGCACGCTGCGGGTCGCCGCCGGAGAGTGGAATGATCACGGCAAGGATGACCGCCACCAGGGAGGAGTCCGGCCCCATCACCAGAATTCGGCTGGGGCCGAACAAGGCATAGAACAGCAGCGGAACGATGGTCGCGTAGAGGCCATAGATGCCCGGCACGCCCGAAGCCACCGCATAGGCGATACCGACGGGCACCAGCATCGTGGTCAGCACCAGGCCGGCCACGATGTCGTAACGCAACCACGCCGGTTGGTATTCGCGCAGCATGCCCAGCCCCGGTAACCAGCGGCGCCAACCGGTCTGTTCATCGCGACGGGCTATCCGGCCCGGCTCCGGGAGAGGGGGCGAAGCATCTGAATGGCTCATGAACCGCCCTCTTTGATGGACTGAGCAGACTCGGCGATATCGAAGTGATCTGAGTGTAGCTATTGCTTCGAATGCGCCATCACTGGAAGCTGTTCATCTAAAGGACTTGGAACCCGACATGAAATTCGACCTCGCCTACTGCCTCAGCCTCAACGACAAGTTGTCGATCTACGACGTGCGCGATCTGAATTTCGACGAGACGATGGATTTCGACTCCGCCAGGGAACACTTCCAGTGCCCCAACGATGCCTGTCGCCTGGCTTTCGATGCGGCCAATGAGCTGGGCACGTTCAACGCCAATAATGTGAATTACGTGCGCACGCCGCACTTCAAGAACCTGCCGAGTACGCGGCATGTCGAGGGCTGCCCTTATGTCAGCTTGAAGACGCCGGCGTCGGGTGTGGATGAGGCGGAAACGGATGACAGTCGCGAGGAAAATTTCCCGTCGGAATTGTTACTGACTCGGCGTGAATATGTGCGTAAGCCGTCCAGTCCGGTGGTGATTGCCGATGTGGTTCGGGATGAGCCATTGGCGCCTAAGGCGGCTAGTAATGTCGAGCAACCGAGCAGGGAATCGGCCCCGGACAAGACCAGCGTCTTCGCCCATCCGGTGGAGTGTTTCGTGTCGAACTTCGACGACAAGGATTTGCTCAAGCGCGTGCCGCTGAAGATTGGCGAGCACACCGCGCCTTACGGGTCGTTTTTCAAGAAGATCGAGTATCTGCAAGACAACAAGGGGCTGATTTACTGGGGTAAGGTCAAGGAGATCAAGGACTACACCCAGAGCTTTCGCATCGATTTCGAGAAGAAGGTCTGGTTCGAGAAAAAGCCTTACTCGGTCAATGTCTACCTGAGCAAAAAGCTGATCGACAGCTACCGCAAGCGCAAGGCGTTCCTGGAGGAGATCAAGCACGCCATCGAGAGCGGGCGGGAGTTGTACTGCTTCTTTTATGGCGTGACGCCCGAGTTGAAGCAGGTGCCGAGCAAGAAAAACCCCGAGCAGACGTTCGGGGTGTTCAGCGCCAACATTGAAAACCTGGATCACTTTATTGTGCGCGAAGCGCCGGGGTTGGCGGGCAAATAAGCGCAGTGCCGTTCGTCTGTCTGAAAAGAAAAATCAAAAAATGCATTTGATCCGGGCTCAAAACAACTGTACAAAAACACAGTATATTTTGACCAACACTCTCGAGCCCGGAGAACACCATGGCCTCTCAAGCGATGAAAATCACCCTGGAACGTATCGCCCTCTTCCAATTCACCCCGGCCCACTGCGCCCAGGCCCGAGCGATGCTGGGCTGGAGCGTGCAAGAGCTGTCGCGGGAATCCCGGGTCTCGGTGGATGCCATTCAACGCTTCGAGGCACGCCAGGAGGTGCTGGATGTCACGCGCCTGGCGTTGGCCTATCGGTTCGAATCGGAGGGGCTGGTGTTCTTCCCGGGGTTTGCGCCGGGTCGAGGGATGAATGTGAAAGGGTCGACGCCGAATCCGGTTGGGCGGGCGGATTTTGCGATGGTGGAGTGAGGGATATATGAGGGCCACTTCATGGCAAGTGGCCCTGCCTCAGCAGCTTACGCGTTCTGCACCACCACCCGATCACTCTCCCCTTCCACCGCCAGCCACCACGCCCCACCGCGCTGCGGATGCATCAAGTTGAACGCTTCTCCCATCTGCGGTGTGGTGATCGATACGTTGCGTTCCCAGGCCAGGGCCAGGATGCGGTCGAAGGGTTCGTACCAGGCGTGCATCGACAGGTCGAAGGTGCCGTTGTGGATCGGCAGTAGCCAGCGGCCCTTGAGGTCGAGGTGGGCTTGCAGGGTTTGTTCGGGTTGCATGTGCACGTGCGGCCAGTCGACGTTGTAGGCACCGGTTTCCATCAGGGTCAGGTCGAATGGACCGTACTGTTCGCCGATGCGTTTGAAGCCGTCGAAGTAGCCGCTGTCGCCGCTGAAGAAAATGCGTGTGTCGCCGTCGACCATCACCCACGAGGCCCAGAGGGTGCTGTTGCTGTCGAACAGGCCACGGCCGGAAAAGTGCTGCGACGGGGTGGCGATGAACTGGATGCCATCGACTTCCGTGCCTTGCCACCAATCCAGTTGGCGGACTTTGCTGGCGTCGATACCCCACTTGATCAGGGTGTCGCCTACGCCCAACGGGGTAAGGAAGTGTTTGGTCTTGTCCGCGAGCTTGAGCACGGCCGCATGATCCAGGTGGTCATAGTGGTCGTGGGACAGGATCACCGCTTCAATCGGTGGCAATTGTTCCAGGCTGATCGGTGGCTGGTGGAAACGCTTGGGGCCGGCCCATTGCACCGGCGAGGCACGTTCGGCGAAGACCGGGTCGGTGATCCAGAATTTGTCGCGCAGCTTGAGCAACACCGTGGAGTGCCCCAGGCGATAGACGCTGTGGTTCGGCGCGGCAATCAGAGCGGCTTGAGTCAGGGCTTGCACCGGGACGGGCGCGCTCGGGCGGGTGTTTTGCGGCTTGTGGAACAGCACGTTCCACAGGACGCCCATGGTTTTGCCAAAGCTTAAACGCTGAACCGGCGTGAAGTTTTGATACTGCCCTTGAGCCTGTCGGGACGCTTCAGGTGTGGAGGCGTTGTCCGCCGGGGAGTTTGAATTGGCCATGACTGAATGACTCCAGAAAAACCGCGCATCACGCGACTTTCCGCTTTGGGACGATAAATGGCCAAGGCACGCACGCATCAGCCGGACTTTCTATTTTTGCTGGGCAGGGTTAACAAAACATTACACTGCACAGTGTAGTTTCTAGGTTGCATCAAAGTCGATGACAAGTAAACTACCGAGTGTAATTTCCCCTCTCTTCCTGCCGAAGCGTACTTATGACAGCTCCACAGCGCCTCACCGACCGAAAACGCCAAGCGATCATTCAAGCCGCGATCAACGAATTCCGTGACAACGGTTTCGAGATCACCAGCATGGACAAAATTGCTGCCACTGCCGGTGTGTCGAAGCGCACGGTGTACAACCACTTTCCCAGCAAGGAAGAGTTGTTCGCCGAGATCCTCAATCAATTATGGATCCGGGTAACGGAAGAACAGGAAACGGCCTACCGTCCCGACCTGCCGCTGCGCGAGCAATTGCGCGGATTGCTGATGGCCAAGCTGCAAATGTTGGGCGATGACAATTTTCTCGACCTGGCGCGGGTGGCGATAGCGGCGACGATTCATTCCCCGGAGCGGGCGCAGGATATGGTGGCGCGAATGGGCGAACGCGAAGAGGGGCTGACGGTATGGATTCGTGCCGCTCAGGCCGATGGTCGATTGAAAGCCACTGCCCCTGATTTTGCTGCGCAACAGGTGCAGGGGCTGCTCAAGTCGTTTGCCTTCTGGCCGCAGATTTCCATGGGTAAGCCAGGCTTGTCACCTGAAGAACAACACCAGGTGGCCGAGTCCGCGCTGGACATGTTTCTGGCCTGCTATCAGTTGCAATAAATGACAAGGTCGACGGCGGTGTCGAAGGATTGATGGCTCTGATTTGAATGGCGTGATGTGTTTCAGAATGAAACTGGCGCTGAAGCTATAGTGAGTTTCAGCCAAGAACCTGAAACGGTTTCACGGCAGTTTCAGCGCCCGCCCCAACTCATCGAACAAGGTGACCACCGAGCGCAAGGCGCGGCAGTCGGGACGGGTCAGCAGCCACAGCGCGGTGTCGTATCCGTGCAGCGGTTCGCTCAGCGGCTGTAATCCGTCGCCGATCAAGAAGTCCGGCAACGCCGCTACACCCAGCCCCGCCCTGACCAGTTCGGTGACCGACAGCATGCTGTTGCAGCGATAGCCCGGCGTTACGCCCGGCAAGGCTTGGCGACGCCAGGTAACGGTCGGGTGATCAGGCAGGAAGTCATCCGGGGCGATCCAGGTCAATGCGGCCAGGTCAGTGCTATTGACCGATTGCAGGTATCGCTCGCTGGCACACACGCGGTAGGCAATGTCCGCCAGCCGCCGTCCCACCAGATGCTCCGGTGGCGTGCGGGTCAGGCGCAGGGCGATATCGGCATCCCGACGGCTGAGGTTGGCAAAATCATTGGACGTGCTGAGCTCAAGCGTTAGCGCCGGATAGTTCGGCATGAACTGCGCCAGCGCCGGCAATAGCAAGCCTTGCAGGACCGAATCGGTACAGGTCAGCCGCACGATGCCGCTGATCACTTCACCGCCCTGCTCCACACCAATGCGCGCCGCCTCCAGTGCCTGCTCAGCGCGTTCGGCCTGTTCCGCCAGGGACTGCGCCAGGGTGGTGGGCAGGTAACCGGCGCGGCTTTTTTCGAACAGTTGCTGACCCAGTGCCGCCTCCAGCCGGCGCACCGCTCGAAACACCGTCGAGACATCCACCTTCAGCAGTTGCGCGGCCCGGGCCAGAGAGCCGCCGCGCACCAGCGCGAGGATCAGGGCCAGGTCCGGGTAGTCCAGTCGATAGTGCGTAGCTGCATTGATCACTTGGATAAACGCCAATATTGAGTGCGTGTACGCCAATCTATAGTGGGCACCAGCAATCAACAAGTGCAGAGGCCCCACATGGAAACCCGCCCGATTCGCATCGCCCTGATCGGCGACTACGACCCACAAGTCACCGCCCACCAGGCCATTCCTGTCGCCCTCGAAAAGGCCGTTGAACACAGTGGCTTGAACGTGCAATGGCAATGGCTGGCCACCGATGAAATCCACGCCGAGACACCGTTGCACACATTCGACGGGTTCTGGTGTGTGCCGGCCACCCCTTACCGGAGCATGGACGGTGCGTTGCTGGCGATTCGCTTTGCCCGCGAACAACGGCGACCTTTCCTCGGCACCTGCGGTGGTTTTCAACACGCGGTACTGGAATATGCGCGCAACGTACTGGGCTGGTCGGATGCCGAACACGGTGAAACAAATCCCGATGCAGCACGTGCGCTGCTGACGCCGCTGTCATGCGCGCTGGTGGAAGCAGTCGATACGATTGATTTGCTTGAGGGTTCGATGATCGCCGAGGCGTACGAAAGCACCGAGATTCGTGAAGGCTATCGCTGTCGTTATGGTGTGAACCCGCAATTCGAGGGGGAGTTGCTCAAGAGCGAGCTTCACGCGGTCGGCCACGATTCGGAACACGGACTGCGGGCGATCGAACTCAGCGCTCATCCGTTTTTTGTCGCGACCTTGTTCCAGCCCGAGCGGGCCGCGCTCAAGGGCGTCTTGCCGCCGTTGGTTGGCGCCTTTGTCGAAGCCTGTGCGGGGCGCTCGTCATGATCGCCGATACGCCAGCCGCGCCTTATTACGCGGTGATCTTCACCTCGCTGCGCACCGAGGGTGACTTGGGTTACGCCGAAGCGGCCGCACGGATGCTGGAACTGGCCCGTGAACAGCCGGGGTTTCTCGGTGTGGAATCGGCTCGGGGCGAGGATGGGCTTGGGATTACGGTGTCGTACTGGGCCAGTGAAGCGGCGATTCTGGCGTGGAAGCATCATCCTGAGCATGCGGCCATTCGCGAGCGTGGGCGCTCGACCTGGTATGCGCGATGTCATACGCGGGTGTGCCGGGTTGAGCGGGCTTATGGGTTCAGCCTGTAATTGATGCGGTGTTCTTGAGGCCGCCTTCGCGGGCAAGCCCGCTCCCACAGGTTTTTGTGTCGGGAACATATCTTGCGTACACCCACATACCCTGTGGGAGCGGGCTTGCCCGCGAAGAGGCCAGAACAGTCAGTACAAAAACTCAGCCCCGAACCAAACTGCGAACCGCCGAAATCTCCGGCACTTCCCGCCGGTTCATGTACACCCGCAACGGCTCGGTGATGTTGATCCGGTCATCGATGTTCTGGTCCAGCAGCAACTGAATCAATTCGCGCTTGAGCATCATGGTCTGCTCGGGCCCCGCGGCCCAGACGAATTCGCTGGTCGGGATGATGCCGTCGTCCGCCACGTCCATGCCAAACGAGTCTTCGCTGAAGCGAACGATGTAGTGCCCGGTCTTGCGGTTGAGGCCGACGAAGCCTTTGAGTTGGTCGGCAGCCTGACAGATGAGCTGGGAAGTGATGCGCATGGTAAACCCCGCAATGGTGATCATTGGTTTGCACGCAGGGCCTGCGTTTCCCTCTGCCGGGGAAATTGCAGGGCCCCAGCGTACTGCAAACGGGCGCACAAAAACGCTGACGAAAATCAGCTTTCGACAGGTTTATGTCGGTCTGGCGATAGCGCCTGCAAAGATGAATTGTTAAAAGGGACCGCTCACTTATTGCGAAAGGATCTCGACCATGCCCGCAACCTTTACCAAAAGCGCCCTGTTACTGAGCCTGTTGCTCGCCCTCGGCCACGCACAGGCCGCCAGCGAACCCGGCCCCTCAGCACTGGCGACCCGTTTGGGCATTCCGCATCCAGCGGTGATCGCCCACCGTGGCGCGTCGTTCGATGCGCCGGAATCCACCGCCGCCGCCTACAAGACTGCCCGCGATCTGGGCGCCGACTACCTGGAACTGGATCTGCAGCGCAGCAAGGATGGCGTGCTGTTTGCCCTGCACGACAACAATCTGCAACGCACCACCGACGTCGCCAGCAAATTCCCCGAGCGCAAGGACAGCCTGGCCAATGCTTTCACCATGGCCGAACTGAAAACCCTGGACGCGGGCAGCTGGTTCAACGCCGCGTACCCCGATCGCGCGCGTCCCGCCTTCGCGGGCCTGAAGATTCTGACCCTTGATGAAATCATCGACATCGCCGAGGGCAACAGCCTGCACAAGCCCGGCCTGTACATCGAGACCAAGGAGCCCAAGCAGTTCCCCGGCATCGAACACGACCTCAAGGAAAAACTTCAGGACCGGGGCTGGCTGAGCCCGACCGCTTCGAAACTGGCAAAAAGCGAGCTGGGAGTCGGCCAGGGCAAAGGCAAGGTGGTCCTGCAGACCTTCGAGAAGAGCAGCCTCGAACTGCTGCAAAAAGAGATGCCGAAGGTGCCGAAGATCCTGCTGTTGTGGGTCGGTGAAGGCAGTATCGAGCCCAAGTCCAAGGTGACATTTGCCGAGTCCGGCGAAAAGGATAAAGCCGCTTACTACGCCAAACAGCAACCGAAGGACAAGGCCGAATTCCAGCAATGGGTCGACTACGCCAAGGCCCAAGGCGCCATCGGCACCGGCCCGTCCGCCGCACTGACCCAGGGTGGCGACCAGAGTTACTCGGATCTGGTACAACCCTGGATGAACCAGTACACCCACGACCAGGGCCTGCTGGTGCACGTCTACACCATCGACGATGCGGTGGACTACCAGAAAGTCATGGACGCCGGAGTCGACGGCATCTTCACCAATCGCGCCAGCGAGTTGTTGAAGTTCTATAAACGCCCGGCGGCGAGTGTCGATCAGGTGTTGAAGAACAACGGTTTTTAAATGACCCAAGGTAACGAGTGGACTGGCCAACTGTGGCTCGGACGTGACTATGCCCTGATCCACAGTCGGTCGGGGCGCACCGCGCCCCACTCTCACTACGCCCATCAATTGATCTTCGCACCCGACAAACCGGTGACCGTTGAGCTCGACGGCACGCCTGTCACCGCCACTCGCCTGCTGATTCCTTCACACGTTCGGCATGCCATTATCGAAGCGCCGGATCCGCTGTTCACGCTATATGCCGAGCCGCTGGTCTTTGATGCGCCGACACTCAGCCAGGCAATGTCGGACGCCGAGCAGTCTCTGCAAGGTCTCGATCAGGCGGTGCGCAACTGTTCGCGACGCGCACCGACCGACCCACGGATCGAACGCGCCATCGCTGCCATCGATATATCCCTGGCAAACAAAGTGGCCGCGCGCGCGGTAGCCGACACCGCTCATCTATCCATGAGCCAGCTACAGCGACTGTTCGTCAGCCAGGTCGGCTTGCCGGTGCGCAGGCTGGTGCTGTGGCGCCGCCTGCGTCTGGCGATGGAATTGATCCTCGCGGGCGAAGCCGTGACGCTGTCGGCCCATGCGGCCGGGTTTGCCGACTCGGCGCACTTTTCCCGCAGCCTGAAAAAACTCTTTGGCGTGACCGCCCGCCAAGCCTTGCGGCATCTCGACCTGCATCTGCTGGACTGACTCAGCGACGCAACGCTGGCGGTACGAGCGGCTCTTCTGCCAGCGCTATCGACTCAAACGGGTCGAGCAACTGCGCCACATAATCCACAGGAAAATCCGGACGACTGCCGATCCCGAGATCGCCTTGGCGAACCTGATAGTCCTGCGTGTAAAACCCGGTCCCCAGCAGCCAGTCCCACAGGTTGAAGAACAAGGCGAAATTGACGTCGCCAGCTTTGCCGTACTTGATGTGGTGAAAGCGGTGCATCGGTGCCCAGGCAAAGATCCAGCGCCAGGGACCGGGGCGCATGTCGACATTCGAATGCTGCAGCAAAAGCTGGATCGCCATGGCGAACGCCAACAGCGCTGCAATATCTTGAGGGATGCCAAGCACCAGCAGCGGCAACAGCCCCGCCGAGGCTTCCAGCATTTGATGCAGCGGATGTTTCATCAAGCCGTTGAAGCCATACAGGCGTTGCACACTGTGATGGACCGCGTGCAATCGCCACAGCCAGGGCAGTCGATGACTGGCGTAGTGCATCAGGCTGACCCCGGCGTCTGCCACGAAAATCGCCAGCCCCAGTTGCAGCCATAACGGCCAGCCCCGTGGCCACGCACCATCAATCGCCAGCAACGCCACCAGAGCCGGCAATGCCAAAAGCCCGAGGGCGCCCAAGGTTTCGTTGATGAGTGCGTGGAGGATGTCCCGCCGACGATCGCCGGCGCTGCGGTTCCAGCAAGCCTCATAGGGCAGTGCCCATTCAGCCAGGAACGACACCAGCAAGGCTGCAATAAACAGCAGCATCAACCACAGCGTCGACAGGCCACCGACACCGATCAGCCACACCCCTGCCCCGATGAATCCGCCCCAGAATACCGGTGCGTACAACCCCGCAATGATAGTTTTCATCGCCACCTCCATTGATTGAAGGCAAAGCATGCGAGTTGATCCGGGCACAGAATTGAACAAACGAAGCAATCGAACGCTCAGTTTTAAGGGTGAATTAAGTTGATACGACTAACCTGATCCCACTTGAACAACTATCCCAAGGAAAGAACTCATGAAGACTTTGACTGCCCTCTTCACCGCTGCCGCCCTGACGCTCACCGCTGGTTTGGCCCAGGCCAAAGACGTTCCCGTCGACCAGATCCCTCAGCTGGTGAAGGAGGGCAAGATCAAGCCTATGGAAGAGTTGAACCAGATCGTGTTGAAGCTGCACCCGGGGGCCACCATTACCGACAGCGACCTGGACAAACACTCTGCCATCTACGAGTACGAAGTCGAACTGCGTGACGCCAGCAACGTTGAATGGGACGTGGATTTGAACGCCACCACCGGCGAAGTCCTGAAGAACAAAAAAGACGTCTGATGCACACAACAAAGAGCCGCACGGTTTTCGGATCGTGCGGCTTTTCTGCGTCTGGATGATTGATCAGGCCGACGTGCTGACCATGGCGTTTTTTTTCCAATGTGGATTCAGGTTCAACCCGTCATCGACACCCTATATCTGCACTTGAGACCGACTGTGTACCGACTCGATAAGGAACCCGGTACACAGTCCCTTTCATCAAGCGCTCAGGCGCGCCGTCACCTCATTCAACCGCCCCGACAAACCGTGCAGGTTGGTGCTGGCCGCTTCAGTGCGCTGCACGTTGTCCAGGTTAGTGCTGGCGATGCTGGTGATCTCGGTGAGGTTGCGCGAGATGTCTTCGGCCACCGAGGTCTGCTCTTCGGCGGCAGTGGCGATCTGGCGGTTCATGTCGCGGATGGCTTCCACGGCCAGGGTGATGCGTTCGAGCATGGCGCCGGCCTCCGTCACTTGCTGCACGCTTTGTTCGCTGCGCGACTGACCGCTTTCAATCGCCTGGGCCGCTTCGATTGCACCGGTCTGCACGGTCTGGATGATCTGGTTGATCTCGATGATCGACGCCGCCGTGCGCTGGGCCAGGCTGCGCACTTCATCGGCCACCACCGCGAATCCGCGTCCAGCCTCACCGGCACGGGCCGCTTCGATGGCTGCGTTGAGTGCCAGCAGGTTAGTCTGTTCGGCGATCCCGCGAATCACTTCCAGGACCTTGCCGATACGCCCGCTGTCGGTTTCCAGTTGGCGGATGACCGTGGCGGTGTTGGCGATTTCGCCGCGCATCTGGGTGATGGTGTGGATGGTGCCCTGCATGACTTTTTCGCCCTGCTGGGCGGACTGGTCGGCATCGTCGGCGGCCCGCGCCGCTTCGGCGGCATGACGGGCGACTTCCTGTGCCGTAGCGGACATTTCGTTCATCGCCGTGGCCACCTGATCGGTGCGGTTGAACTGCTCATTGGTACCGCCGGCCATCACGGTGGCGATCGAATTCAACTCACCGCTGGCGCTGTCCAGGTCCGACGCGCTGCGCTGCAAACGGCTGAAGGTTTCAGCGAGGAAATCGCGCAGGGTGTTGGCGGCCATCGCCAGTTTGCCCAGCTCGTCCTGACGGGTACTGGCCACTCGCTCGGCAATACGCCCTTGGCTGAGCTGCGCCACGTATTCGATCAATTTGCGGATCGGCTCGACCAGGTTGCGGTTGACCAGCCACAGGCTCAGCAGGCCGATCAGCACCCCCGAAACCAGCATCACGACCAGCCCCAGCAACACCGTGCGATCGGCACTGGCGCTGATCAGTGTCGATTGCTCGGCGCCCTGCTTGCGCAATTCGCTGACCAGCTCACTCATCTGATCACTGGCCGCGCGGTCCACGCCCTTGACCGCCGCGTCGCCCGCCGCAGGGTCACCACCGGCAGCCACGAACGCATCCCGGCCCTTCTGATAGGCCGCGCCCAACTGGCGATGTTCGTCACGCAAGCGCTCGATGCGGCTCTTGAGTTGCGGCTCGATACCCTTCTGCGCGGCCAGTTCGCCGAGGATGTTTTGCACATCGCGCTGACGGTCCTCGAATTGCCCCCAGTACTTGCTCAGGTCGGCCGATTGCTTGCCGCGCAGCAGGACGTTTTTCCACTCCTGCACCTGCACCTTGAATTGCAGGTTGGCTTCATCGATCAATTGCGAGGTATGCAGCGGGCCTTCGATCAGATTGGCGTAGTTCTGCACGCCGCTGGACAGGAAGTGAAAGCACGCCAGGGCGATCAACAGCATCGCCAGCAGGCTGCCGCTCAGCAGGGCGAGAATTTGTGCTCTCAGGGACTTTTGCAAAAGCATCGCAGGGTACTCATGACAGGAATGAGGCACGCCCGTTAAGGCGTGAAAAGTGTCCGGACATCCCTGTCTGCGGTCCCGGCCTAGGCCTGCGGCGCGCAACTCAACCCAAGCGTGATCGGCTAGCCAGAGCGTTTCTTGAGAACATCCCGACCGCCGGTAGAGCAATCGTTTGCGTTATTTTCCCGTCACAAAAACGTCATCCCGCCTTGCGATGATGCCGCTCAAGTGAACCTGCGAAACCTGCGACAGGCGTCTCCCCTTGCGAGCCCTCATGAACCACAGCATCGATCACAGTCATCGCGATACGGATCTGTTCGGCCTGCTTTACGGTTTCAGTTTTCGCCCCGGTGAGGCCGGCCGGGAAATCAATTCCGCCGAGGCCTTGCAGTACCTGCAACAACCGGAAAGCGATGAGCAATTTCTCTGGCTGCACCTGAACCTCGCCCACGCCGCGTGCGAGCGCTGGATGAAAAGCCATCTGGAATTGCCCGAGGAATTTTTCGAAGCGCTGCACGAAGGCTCGCGCTCGACGCGAATCGAGCATGTCGACTCCGCGTTGCTGGCGGTGGTCAACGATGTGGTGTTCAACCTCAGCAACATGGTCTCGTCGGATGTCTCGACCCTGTGGGTGTGCGCCCGCAGCCAATTGATCATCAGCGCACGCCTGCAACCGCTGCACTCGGTGGACAAATTGCGCTCGTCGGTGAAGGCCCGGGAGTGCTTTCGCTCCCCGCTGGAGTTGCTGGTGCATTTGCTGCGCGACCAAGGTGAAGTGCTGACCCAGATCGTGCGCAAGACCAGTCAGAGCGTGGATCAGATCGAAGATGAATTGCTGTCCTCGCGGCTGTCGACCAACCGCGCCGAGCTGGGCGCCAATCGCCGGGTGCTGGTGCGATTGCAACGGCTGCTGGCGCTGGAACCGGGCTCGTTGCTGCGACTGCTCAACCGGCCACCGCAATGGCTGCAAAAGGAAGACGTGAAGGAGTTGCGCAAATCCACCGAGGAGTTCGCACTGATCATTAACGACCTCACGGCGCTGGGTGAGCGGATCAAGCTGTTGCAGGAAGAGATCGCCGCCAACATCAACGAGCAGACCAACCGCACGCTGTTCACCCTGACAGTGGTGACGGTGCTGGCGCTGCCGATCAACATCATCGCCGGTTTCTTCGGCATGAACGTTGGCGGCATTCCGCTGGCCGATGATCCGCAGGGTTTCTGGGTCCTGGTGGCACTGGTCGCGACCTTTACCGTGATCGCCGGGCGCTGGGCGTTTCGCAAGCAGCGGGATTATTAACGTCTGCTAACCCCTGTGGCGAAGGAGCAAGCGCCCTCGCCACAAAAACGCTACTTAGCAAACCTCGCGAGTCACCAGCATGCGCTCCCGAACCACGTCATACGCCCAGTGGTAGACGTAGGTGTACGGCAGGAAGAACAGCAACACGCCGATATCCAGCAGGAACGCTTGCCACAGGCTGACATTCAGCCACCAGGCGATCAGCGGTACGCCGAGGGCGACCAGACCGCCTTCGAACAACAGCGCATGCACCACGCGGACCCAGGCGTTGTGTGCGATGGCGAGGCGCTTGAGCAGCCGATCGAACAGACCGTTGAAGACCACGTTCCAGGCCAGGGCCAGGCCGGCGATGAGGATGGTGACCATGCCCATTTCCAGCATCGGTTTCTTCATGATCCAGGCCAGCAACGGGGTACAGATCAGGATGGCCAGCAGTTCGAAGCCGATGGCTTGAAAAATACGTTCAGTGATGGATTTGTTGGCGCTCATGGCCGAACTCCCTTGAGTGACTGTGGTTGCCATGATCTGTCATCACGCCGATACTTCATAACCAATAACCATCGATCAAGGCGATAGTTCATGGCCTCTCACGAAGTGTTGCTGGCGTTTGTCGAAGCCGCGACCCAAGGCTCGTTTTCCGCCGCGGCGCGCAAGTTGGGCCGCAGTCAGTCGACCATCAGCGCGGCGGTGGCCAGCCTGGAAATCGACCTGAACCTGACCCTGTTCGACCGCAGCAGCCGCAAGCCTGGGCTGACCCCGGCCGGGCACGTCATGCTGCAACGGGCCGAAGAGATCCTGGCCGCCACCAGTCGCCTGGAAATAGCCGCCAGCCAACTGTCCCAAGGGGTGGAAGCGAAGTTGACGGTGGCGCTGTCCGATACCTATCAGTCGGACCGCTTCGAAGCCGCCCTCAGTGCCTTCGAGCAGCGTTACCCGGACCTGGAACTCGAATGCCTGATCGCCGAATGCGATGACCTGATGTCCCTGGTGCAAAGCGGCCGGGCGCAGATTGCCTTCGCCGAAATGCAGGACAGTTACCCGCCGGACCTGGTCAGCTCGACGGTGGACGAGCGCACGGAAATCGCCTTGTTCGTGTCCCCGACACACCCGTTGGCGACGCTGGACCACGTCGACCGGGACGTACTGCAGCAACACCGCGAGCTGCGTCTGGCCACCATCATCAATCCCTATGAAAGTCGGGCGAAGGGCCGCGTCTGGTCGGCGCCGAGTTATCTGATGCTGCTGGAAATGGCCCAGGGCGGATTCGGCTGGGCGCCGTTGCCCCGTTGGCTGGTCGAGCGGTTCGGGCCCGACACGTTGCGGGAACTGGTAGTGCGCGGCTGGCCGAAAACGGTGTCGGTGGATGCGTTGTGGTCGCGCTTGAATCCGCCGGGGCCGGCGGGGAGCTGGTTGCTGGGCAAGATGCTGGAGTGAAGGTCCTTCGGCCCTTATCGCGAGCAAGCTCGCACAGTTTCGAGTACGCCATCAATCCCTGTGGGAGCGAGCTTGCTCGCGATGAGGCCAGACCGGCCGCATCACTCCAACGCCCTGAGCCGCTCTTCAATAAACCGCCGCTCCGGCTCTTGCCGGGTCAACGCCAGCGCCCGTTCCCACGCCACACGCGCCTCTTGTTTGCGGCCCAGTTGCCGACAGAACTCCGCCCGCGCCGAATACGCCAGGTGGTAGTCGAGCAGTTCTCCCCGCTCCAGAATCGCGTCGACCAACGTCAGCCCCGCCAGCGGTCCATCCCGTTGCGAAATCGCCGCCGCACGATTCAACTCGATCACCGGCGACGGCACCGCCCGCAGCAGGACGTCATACAGACCGACAATCTGCGGCCAATCGGTTTCCCCCGCCGTCGGGGCTTCGGCGTGCACCGCCGCGATCGCCGCTTGCAGGCAATAGGGTCCGAATCGTCCCATGGTCAGCGCCCGCTCGACCAGCGTGCAGCCTTCGCTGATCAACCCGGCGTCCCACAGCGAACGGTCCTGTTCGTCCAGCACAATCAGCTCGCCGCTCGCCGAGGTCCTGGCCGGGCGGCGCGACTCGTGCAGCAGCATCAGCGCCAGCAAGCCCATCACCTCTGGCTCCGGCAGCAGCTCCACCAGCAACCGGCCGAGACGGATCGCTTCGCGGGTCAAATCCTCGCGGATCAATTCTGTCCCGATGGACGCCGAGTAGCCCTCGTTGAACACCAGGTAAATCACCCGCAATACGCTGTCCAGGCGCTCGGGCAACTCAGCGCGTGTCGGCACTTGATAAGGGATTTTCGCATCGCGGATTTTCGCCTTGGCACGTACGATGCGCTGGGCGATGGTGGCCGGGGCCGAGAGAAAGGCCCGGGCGATTTCTTCCGTGGTCAGGTCGCAGACTTCCCGCAATGTCAGCGGCACTTGCGCGTCCGCCGCCAGGGCCGGGTGGCAGCAAGTGAAGATCAGCCGCAGGCGATCGTCTTCCACGTCTTCATCACTCCAGTCGGCCTGTTCCAGCGCCTCCAGTTGCGCGATCAACAAGGGCTGCGACGCGGCAAAACGTGCGCGCCGGCGCAAGGCATCGATGGCCTTGAAGCGCCCGGTGGACACCAGCCAGGCCCGCGGATTGTCCGGCACGCCGTCACGCTGCCAGCGTTCGACCGCGATGAAAAACGCCTCGTGCAAGGCCTCTTCGGCGAGGTCGAAATCCCCCAGCAAGCGAATCAGGGTCGCAAGAATGCGCCGCGACTCTTCGCGATAGACCCGCTCGACCTGCGCCTGAACCGGCAGCCCTGGCATCTTAAGGATTCAACTGCCGAACGGGGCGCACTTCGACACTGCCGACCCGGGCCGCCGGAATGTTCCCGGCGACCTGGATGGCTTCGTTGAGGTCCTTGGCATCGATCAGATAAAAGCCGGCCAACTGCTCCTTGGTTTCAGCGAATGGCCCGTCGGTGATCGACATCTTGCCGTTGCGCATGCGCACCGTGGTGGCGGTCTGTACCGACTCCAGTGCTTCGGCGGCGACCATTCGGCCGCTGCCCTGGATCGACTCGGCATAGGCCATGCACTCTTCGTCCTTCGGGCTTTCCGGCAGCGAATGCAGCAACCGCTCATCGCTGTAGACCAGGCATAAATACTTCATGAACGTCTCCTGATTCGAACGGATCAACTATGGCCGTGGATTGACCATTTGGCGCGGCATCCCGACAAAAAACATCGATCAGGGTTTCAGATCGAACAGGACGGTGCCGCTCATCATGTCGAACGGCGCCGACCAGTGCTCATGGACGATCTGCCACAACCCGTCTTCCTGGCGATAGCACGCACTGCCGCGCATCCAGCAGGCCTGGGTTTCGCCCTTGTCGTTGGTGCCGCCGCAATGGGCCAGCCAATGGGCGAAGGCGATCTCTTGGGACGCCTCGATTCGGATGTCCTGGAATTCGAAAATGTGCGGGCCGGGGCACATTTTCATGCAATCTTCCCAATGCGCGCGGTACGCCTCCTTGCCCTTGAATTGCAGGGCCTTGACCGCGTCGAAGGAGACGATGTCGTCGGCATATAGGGTCATGATTTTATCTACGTCCTTGGCCATCATGGCCTGACGATAGGTTTCGATCAGGTTCTGGATCTGGGTTTGCGCATTCATGGTGGTTCTCCGTGGTTTTTATTGGAAGACACCCTTAGTCGTCTGGCGATCCGGTGAATCGACAGAAGAAATAAAAATAATCCATAACGCCAGACTCGCTAGAATCCGAGACTCATTTTCAGTTGGAAAAAGGACACTCCAGTGACAGCCCGACTCGTGCCTTATGAAAGCCTGAACACGCTACAGCGCCAACAGGTCGAGGCCATCGAAGTGCATCCGGAGCAAATCAAGTTCTCGGGTGACATCCACGGCGCATTGCACACTTTGTTGTCCAGGCCCGGCCCCGGCGTCAAGGGGTTCGCCCTGCTGGTCGAAGATGTGCCTGTCGCTTTCCTGCTGCTCAAGCGCCCGCCGGTGTTGCCGGCCTGGGCCGATGAGCACAGCGCCACGCTGCATGCCCTGCAAGTCGACCAACGCGCCCAGGGCAAGGGTTACGGCAAGGCCTGCCTGCAGGCGCTGCCCGAGGCGGCGTGCCTGGCCTGGCCGGAAATCAGGGGGCTGGAGTTGTCGGTGGATGCCGACAACGAAGCCGCCATCGCCCTGTACGCCAGGTTTGGCTTTGTCGACAGCGGCGAGGCGTACAAGGGCCGGATCGGGTATGAGCGGCGGATGGGGTTGGTGTTCTGACTGCTCAATAGTCGCTACAGATATTGCTGACACAACTGCGCCCCTGTGGGAGCGGGCTTGCTCGCGAAAGCGGTGTATCAGTCAATAGAGATGTCGAATGTACCGGCCTCTTCGCGAGCAAGCCCGCTCCCACAGGGGATCTCCAACAGTCTTACAGCTCCAAAATCATCTCATGCCACGCCATGCCGCCATGGTCGGACGCCGAAGGCTTGATATAGGCAAAGCCGAATCCGGCATACAACGGAATATGCCGCTCCTTGCACATCAGGTTGATAGTGACCTTGCCCATTGCACGCATGCGCTCGATGAACTCGCCCATCAGGCGCTTGGCCAGGCCTTGCCTCTGATAATCCGGGTGCACCACCACCGACATGATCACCACGTGCGGTCCGGCCGGGTCGTGGCCGATCAGTTCCTTGAACGCCTCGTCCGACATTTCCACCTGGAACGCCGCACCGGAATTGATGAATCCGGCTACAACCCCGTCCATTTGCGCGACGATAAAACCCTCAGGCCAAGTGGCGATGCGAGTGGCGATCTTCTCGCGGGTCGCGGCTTCGTCACCTTCATAGGCAAGGGTTTCGATGGCAAAGCAGCGGTCCAGATCGGCGGGGGTGACGTTGCGGATGACGGTGTTCATGGCAGCTCGGAATCAGCGTGGGAAAGGCTGGGGATGATAAATCAGCCGCGATGGGACATCGAGAGACGAATCGGCTGATCCGCCTCCCGACACACCTCTCACGCTTTGATCGGAATCCAGATCTCCAGCTTGCCGGTGTTGAGCTTCGGGTTGAAGTCTTCGCTGTAGCGTTCCAGCTCCGGCGCATCCAACACCTCATGCCCCGACTGCGGCTGCCAGGTGCCGAAAATGTACTGAAACAGTTGCGGCAAAGTATCCAGCGGACCCTTGTGCTCGAACACCGCGTACAGCTGAGGCTGAACCTCTACCCAACGGTAGGTTTCCGGCAAGTCGTCGAGCTTGCTGATCTCGACGCCAGCGATGTAATCGAAGCCGCCCTTGCCGTCGAAATTGCAGCAGACACCATAGGTGACTTCGCCTTTTTGGCCCGGAATGTTCCCAATGTGGGGCTCGAGTTTTTCCCAGAGCTTGGGAATGCCTTGGGTGGTTTGCTGGGTAAATTGTCCGCCCAGCCCTGCAATCAGCAGGAAGTGCCCGTGTTCGAAGCGCGGTTGCGTCAGTTCGACGCGTGCTAACTCATCCATGACTCGACTCCTGACGCATAAAAATGGGTTCGGCTGGAAGTATAGAAGCCAAACTCGATTCGCCCAATTACAGTGCGTGCAATTGCTCGACGGCAGCGACGCCAACGAACTCGTTGTAACCCGATAGGATCACGTAGACCGCGAAATAGCAGAAGATCGCCGCCGATGCCATATAGGAATAACGCAGCAGCTTGTCGCCCAGCAACTTGCCGCCATGGCTCGCGGCGAAGCACAGGCCTGCCGACCAGAGCAGCCCGGCACAGAGGAAACCGCCGAGAAACAGTGCCGAACTGAGCGGGCCACCGCCACCGGAACGGGCGATCAGGGTGCCGCCCACCGCGGCGAACCACAGAATGGCGCTAGGCGAAGACATGGCGAGAAAGATCCCGCGCAAGAATTCCTTGCGGTGGGAGTTGTTCCCGACCTCCGCCGTCTCGGCCAGCAGCGCCTCGTGGTGAATCGCCGAATAGATCATCTTCGCCGCGAAGTACACCAGCAGCGCCGAGCCACCGATCCACAACACCCAGCGCACGCTTTCGTATTGCAGCAACACGGTCATGCCGGCCAGTGCCAGTACCGCGTAGATCAGGTCGCCGACACAGGTCCCCAGCCCCAGGGCAAAGCCCTGGAAATAGCCGCGCTGCATGGCCAGGGTGATCATCGCGATGTTGGCCACGCCGATATCCAGGCACAGCGAGAGGCTCAGCAAGAAGCCGCTGGTAAATTCCATTGAACCCTTTCCCTCGGACAAATTTGTTTACATTGAGGCTGGACAGTCTGCCACAGCTACCCTTACATTCCGCCACAGGTCACCGCAGTGACCAGCGTCGCTCGGACGGTTCCGGGCGCTTACGTTATCCGAGGCAACAATGGCCGAACAAGGTTCGCCGCGCCGCTTTGCGCGCATAGATCGACTCCCCCCTTACGTTTTCAACATCACCGCCGAGCTGAAGATGGCCGCCCGTCGTCGTGGCGAAGACATCATCGACTTGAGCATGGGCAACCCCGACGGCGCCACGCCGCCGCACATCGTCGAAAAACTTGTGCAGGTCGCTCAGCGCGAAGACACCCACGGTTACTCCACCTCCAAGGGCATTCCGCGCCTGCGCCGGGCGATTTCCAACTGGTACAAGGACCGCTACGAGGTCGACATCGACCCGGAAAGCGAAGCCATCGTCACCATCGGTTCCAAGGAAGGCCTGGCGCACCTGATGCTGGCCACTCTCGACCAGGGCGACACCGTGCTGGTGCCGAACCCGAGCTACCCGATTCACATCTACGGCGCGGTGATTGCCGGCGCCCAGGTGCGGTCGGTGCCGCTGGTGCCGGGCGTGGATTTCTTCGCTGAACTGGAGCGGGCGATTCGCGGTTCGATCCCCAAGCCGAAGATGATGATCCTCGGTTTCCCGTCCAACCCCACCGCCCAGTGCGTGGAGCTGGATTTCTTCGAGCGCGTCATTGCCCTCGCCAAGCAGTACGACGTGCTGGTGGTGCACGACCTGGCCTACGCCGACATCGTCTACGACGGCTGGAAAGCCCCGTCGATCATGCAGGTGCCCGGTGCCAAGGACATTGCGGTGGAGTTTTTCACCCTGTCCAAGAGCTACAACATGGCCGGCTGGCGCATTGGCTTCATGGTCGGCAACCCGGAACTGGTCAACGCCCTGGCGCGGATCAAGAGCTACCACGACTACGGCACCTTCACCCCGCTGCAGGTAGCGGCCATCGCTGCGCTTGAAGGCGACCAGCAATGCGTGCGCGACATCGCCGAGCAGTATCGGCAGCGGCGCAACGTGCTGGTCAAGGGCCTGCATGAACTGGGCTGGATGGTGGAAAACCCGAAAGCCTCGATGTACGTCTGGGCGAAGATTCCCGAGGCCTATGCGCACCTGGGCTCGCTGGAGTTCGCCAAGAAGCTGCTGGCCGAAGCCAAGGTGTGTGTCTCGCCGGGCGTCGGGTTTGGTGAATACGGCGATGATCACGTGCGTTTTGCCCTGATCGAAAACCAGGACCGGATTCGTCAGGCCGTGCGCGGGATTCGCGGGATGTTCCGGGCGGATGGGTTGGTGACTAAGTAACACGATTGCCTGTAGGAGCTGTCGAGTGAAACGAGGCTGCGATCTTTTGTTTTTTTAGAGACAAGATCAAAAGATCGCAGCCTTCGGCAGCTCCTACATCGGTTGTTCACCCACAAAAAAACCGCATCGCTGCGGTTTTTTTGTGCCTGCCGAATCGCTTAGACAAACAGCGACAACAACAGAATAAAGCCCAGGCCAACCACGGAGAGGATGGTTTCCATCGCGGTCCAGGTCTTGAAGGTTTCGGCCACGGTCATGTTGAAGTACTGCTTGACCAACCAGAAACCGGCGTCGTTGACGTGGGACAGGATCAGGGAGCCAGCACCGGTGGCCAGCACCAGCAGTTCACGGTTCACACCCGGAATCATCCCCACTACCGGCACCACAATGCCCGCGCCAGTAATGGTCGCCACGGTCGCCGAACCGGTCGCGATACGGATCACCGCCGCCACCAGCCAGGCCAGCAAAATCGGCGAGATCTGTGCAGCCACCGCCATGTTGCCGATCACGTTACCCACACCGCTGGTCACCAGCATCTGCTTGAAGCCGCCACCGGCACCGATGATCAGGATGATCGCAGCGGTCGGCGCAAGGCTCGCGTCCAGCCACTTGAGCATCTGTTGCGACCCGATGCCCTGCTTGTAGCCGAAGGTGTACAGCGACAGCAGCAACGCCAGCAGCAGCGCCGAGATCGGGTGACCGATCAAGTCCATGAAGGTGCGGAAGAAGTTGCCGTCCGGCAGCGCCACATCGGCAAAGGTCTTGAGCAGCATCAGGAACACTGGCGACAGCACAGTGATCAGGGTGATGCCGAAGCTAGGCAGATCGCCTGCATCCTCATCGCGCACCAGTTGATCCACCAGTTCCTGATTCGGATGACCAGGAATGTGCTTGGCAATGAACGTACCGAAGATCGGGCCGGCAATAATGGCCGTTGGCAGCGCAACGATCAGACCGTAAAGAATGGTTTTACCGATGTCGGCACCGAACACGCCGATCGCCAGCAACGGGCCCGGGTGCGGCGGAACCAGGCCGTGCACGGCGGACAGACCGGCCAGCAGCGGGATCCCGATCTTGATGATCGACACGTCGGTACGACGGGCGACAATGAACACCAGCGGAATCAGCAGCACGAAGCCGATTTCGAAGAACAGCGGGATACCGACCAGGAAGGCTGCGAACATCATGGCCCACTGCACCTTGTCCTTGCCGAACGCGCGAATCAGGGTCTGGGCGATCTGGTCCGCCCCGCCCGACTCGGCCATCATTTTGCCGAGCATGGTGCCCAGCGCCAGGATGATCCCGACGAAACCGAGCACCCCACCAAAGCCGTCCTGGAACGCTTTGATGATGGTGCCGATCGGCATGCCGGAGGTCAGCCCGAGAAAAGCTGCGGCGATGATCAGGGCGATGAAGGGGTGAAACTTGAACTTGGTGATCAGGACGATAAGTCCGATCACCGTGACCACTGCATCGAGCAGCAGGAACGTCTCGTGGGACATGCCAAACATTAGGGGTGTCTCCTGGTTGTTGTTGTTATTAAAGCGGGTTGATCAGAAATTGTGAGGACAGCGCTGTCTTTGCCAACACAGTCATACCGCCTGTTTCAGGCCGTGCGCCTGCCACCAGACATGAGCCTGCGCCGCCAGTTGCTCGACGCTATGGGTCGAAGCATCCAACGCCAGGGTCAACGGCTCGCCGACGGGCGATTCGAGGGTGGCGAACTGGCTGTCGATCAGGGTCGACGGCATGAAGTGGCCTGGCCGATGGGAGACACGGTCGGCGGCGACTTCGGGGGTCAACTCAAGGAACACGAAGCCCAGGCCCGGCAAGGCACTGCGCAGACGTTCGCGATAGACGTGCTTGAGCGCCGAACAGGTCAGCACCGGGCGCTGGCCCATGGCGTCGACACGGCGCAGTTCATCGCACAGGCTGTCGAGCCAGCCGGCACGGTCTTCATCGTTCAGGGGAATACCCGCGCTCATCTTTTCGATATTGGCGGCAGGGTGAAAAGAGTCGCCTTCAATGGCAGTGGCGCCGCTCAAATGGCACAGGGCCTCGCTGACGCACGTCTTGCCGCAACCGGCAACGCCCATGATGACCAGGGCGGTGATGGGATGATTCATGTAACACCTCAGCGCGCAGACAGCGCTACCTTTGCCAGTTATGACACTAGATCAAAAGCAGAAGTTGCCGACGCCTTTCTTGTCATTTTATGGGTTGCAGCAGGTTAGGTCCCGACACCAAAAAGCAAGGATCAGGCGAACCCTCGCTAACGCATTTGCAGCTGCATCGAGACAGCGCTACCTTAGTGCCTTGAATTTTGTTTGGCAAGCCGTCGATGAACACAACCAAGAACGATAAAAATACCCGCACCACTGGCCGCCCTACCCTGAACGAAGTTGCCCGACTGGCCGGAGTCAGCCCGATCACCGCCTCCCGCGCCTTGCGTGGCGTCAGCACCGTGGCCACCGAACTGGTGGAAAAGGTGCAGAAAGCGGCGCTGGAACTCAACTATGTGGTCAACCCTGCCGCCCGCGCCCTGGCCTCGGCCCAGAGCCAATCGGTGGTGGTGTTGGTGCCTTCACTATCCAATTTGCTGTTCATCGATACCCTGGAAGCCATTCATCGGGTTTTGCGCCCCAAGGGCTTCGAAGTGCTGATCGGCAACTTCCATTATTCGCGCGATGAAGAAGAAAACCTGCTGCGCAACTACATGGCCTATCAGCCGCGCGGCTTGTTACTGACCGGTTTCGATCGCACCGAAAGTTCGCGGCGGATGATCGAAGCCAGCAACATTCCCTGCGTGTACATGATGGAACTGGACAGCGCCGCCGGGCTCAATTGCGTCGGTTTCTCGCAACTGGCGGCCGGTGAAACGGCTGCCGAACACTTGCTGTCCCGCGGCCGCAAGCGCCTGGCCTACATCGGCGCGCAGCTGGACCAGCGCACCTTGCTGCGCGGCGAAGGCTTCCGCAAAGCCCTGCAAAAGGCCGGTCGGTATGACCCGGACCTGGAAGTACTGACGCCCCGCTCCTCCTCCGTCGGCCTCGGCGGCGAGCTGTTCCTGCAACTGCTGGCCAGTCATCCGGATGTCGACGCGATCTTCTTCGGCAACGACGACCTGGCCCAGGGCGCCTTGCTCGAAGCCATGCGCAATGGGATCAAGATCCCCGAGCAAGTGGCGATCCTCGGCTTCAACGACTTGCCCATGTCCGAACACATGGTCCCGCGCCTGAGCAGCATCAACACCCCACGCGAAGCCATCGGCCGCCGCGCAGCGGAGCAGATGCTGACGCTGATGGCCGGCAACACCGTGGCCAAGCCGGTGCAGGACATGGGGTTTGAGTTGAAGGTGCGCGAAAGCACGTAGGCGCGACACAAACCACTGTGGCGAGGGGGCTTGTCGGAACGCCGAACCGCCCCGTTCGGCTGCGGAGCAGTCGTAATCCAGTTCACTTGGTTTAACTGTATGACCGCAGTGTCTGTTTTGGGGTCGCTTCGCAACCCAACGGGGGCAAGCCCCCTCGCCACAGGGAAAGCCTCTCGCCCCCGCTCAGTGTTCAGTCCTGCGGATCGAGGTTATCCAGCACCCGATTCACCGCCAACTCGGCCAGCATGATGATCTGTGCAATCGCCAATGCCGTATTGCGCTGGCTACCTTCCAGAAAAGCAGCAAAGTCATTGGTCATGACGCTCGCCGAGGCCAACGATTCGCAGGCGTGCGCCAACAGAGTTTCGTTATTGATGCCGGGTGAGATGGAGAACATTGGGCTGGGATTGCGTGAGGGGTTCGGCGTGGGTTTGAACATGGTGATGCTCCTAGAGTGATGGAGCTGCCACGATTCGCTGCTAGACGAAAATAAGGTGGCAGCCGTGCGCGGGCTAGCAGACCAGGACTCTAGAACCCGGTAGACCCGAAGATCTTCCCACGCACAGCCGCCATAACATGAACTGACAGGCATAAAAAACACCTGTTCACGAGTGGTGGACTCTATGCGCCTAAAGTATCCAGGCTGCTAGACCCGATCGCTGAATTTGCAGCGACGCGGAACGATAGAGTCCGGATACCAGGCGCACAAGCCGGCGGATTCTGGCGTAGTTGTAGGCAATGGCGCAATAAATCGTAGGCAGCGGAAACCTGCCGAAACGCCTTTCCTACAGACCACTCCTACAATTACACCTACGCCTTTCGCGATGGAGTAGCTCAAATGGAACACACACTGAAGATTCTCGGCAAAGCCTCGTCCATCAACGTCCGAAAAGTCCTGTGGACCTGCGAAGAATTGGGTATTGCCTACGAACGCGAGGACTGGGGCAGTGGCTTCGCGTCCACCCACAGCCCCGAGTTCCTGCGCTTCAATCCCAACGCTCAGGTGCCGGTGATCATCGATGAAGCCGGCGTGTTGTGGGAATCCAATACCATCTGCCGCTATCTGGCCGGCAAACACCAACACCACCACGAGCTGCTGCCTGGCGAACCGGCGGCACGCGCCCGGGTGGAACAGTGGATGGACTGGCAAGCCACCGAGCTCAATCCGTCGTGGAGTTATGCGTTCATGGCGCTGGTGCGCAAGGACCCGGAGTTCCAGGACGCGCATCGCCTCGAAGTCGGCATCCGCGGCTGGAACCAGAAGATGGGCATCCTCGAACATCAACTCGCAACCACCAAGGCCTATGTCGCCGGACCACAGTTTACTTTGGCCGACGTTGTCATCGGTTTGTCGGTCAATCGCTGGCTGATGACGCCGATCGACCGTCCTGACTACCCCGCCGTCGATGAATATTTCAAACGCCTGGCGCAACACCCCGGTTTCCTGAAGCATTGCTGCAACGGCTTGCCTTGAATGGCCGCAGGTTGTCGCCCGGATCGCCACACAGCAAGGCAACCTTGGGCTTGCAAGGCCACTAGTCGGCCAGCATTGAGGACAAAATCGGTTCAGCGGCTTGTCGAGGGTTACCGTCCGTCGAGCATGTCCAGCAGCGCCTGCACCGCCGCCGACGGTGGTTTGTTTGTCGCGACCACCAAAGCAAACTCACGGTCGATCCGCGGCAGCACCGGCACCACGCGCAAACCTTGCCGATTGCCCGGCAGCGTCATCTCTGGCACCAGGCTCACGCCGATGTTTTCCCGCACCAGGGTGAACGCACTGCTCCACTCACGGACCTCGACGCGCACATCCTGCAGTTGCAGCCCCGCATCGGCAGCCAGGCTTCGCGCATTGGTCGAACAACCGCCCGTGGCCAGTACAAAAGGTTGCGTCACCAACTCTTCGAGGCAGACGCCTTCTTCATGGGAACGCCGCGCCAGCGGATGCCCCCCGGGCAATACCGCCATCCAGGCATCGCGTCCCAAAGGACTGGCCTTGCGCTCGGCAGACGGATTGAGCACCACGCCGACATCCACCAACCCCGCGCCGAGCAGGGTTTCCACTTCGTCATCGCTGACTTCCAGGGCGACCACCTCAATGCCGGGGTAAAGCCGGTTGAACTGACGCAGCAACGGCGGCAGAAAGGTCGCCAGTACCATGGGAAAACTGGCCAGGCGAATCGTCCCGCGTTCAACACCTTTTGCGGCCTCGACGGTGCTGCGAATGGCTTGCAGCGCACCGAGCATGGTCCGCGCCTGCTCGATGACCGGCAGGCCGATGGCCGTCGGCAAGGTTTGGCGGTTTTCCCGGGTGAACAATTGAACACCGAGGTTTTCCTCGATCAATGCCAGGGCCTGGCTGGCGCCTGACTGGGTCATGCCGACCCGTTCGGCGGCTCGGGTGATGTTGCCGGTATCCGCCACGGCCACCACCATTCGCCAGTGCATCAGGTTCATCATGGCAGTAGCTTTCCTTATGGCAATTTTCTGAAGGATTAATTTTACCGGTGGCGCCGCGCACTATGACACTGGCGTAAATCCACAACCAGAGCCCGCCCCATGAAGCTGTATTACGCCCCCCAAGCCTGCTCGCTGGCGCCGCATATCGTGCTGCGTGAACTGGAACTGCCTTTCCATTTGATCCGCGTCGACAACATCAGCAAAACCACGGCCGACGGCGACGACTTTCTCGTCATCAACCCCAAGGGGTACGTCGCTGTCTTGCAACTGGATAACGGCGAAGTGCTGACCGAAGGGCCGGCAATTCTGCAATTCCTGGCTGATCTGCGGCCGCAAGCGAAACTGGCCGCAGTGCAGGGGACATTCGAGCGGGTACGGTTGCAGGAATGCCTGAACTTCATCTCGACGGAGATTCACGGCGGGCTCGGCTGGCTGTTCAACGCTCGATTTCCCGAAGAGGTGAAAGCGCTGATCAAGGCGAAACTGTTCAAGCGTTTGGCCGTGTTGAACCAGACGTTGGAGCGGCAGGATTACTTGATGGCGGGTGGGTTCAGCATTGCTGATGTGTATTTGTTTACGGTGCTGCGTTGGGCTCGGTTGTTCGATATTGAATTGAATGAGTGGCCGGCGTTGGCAAGGTTTCAAGCCAGGGTGGATCAGCGGCCGGCGGTGAAAGCGGCGTTGGCCGCCGAATTGGCATAGGACGTTAGATCAATCGCGAGCAGGCTCGCTCCTACAGGGGATCTTTGTTGACCACGGGATGTGTGGGCACAACCGACCCAATGTGGGAGCGAGCCTGCTCGCGAAGGCGGCAGTTCGAGCACCGCAGAAACGTCAGAAAACTCTACAAGCTTGCACTCACCTTGCTAGCCACCTCCCCCGGCACCCAGCCCTTCCACACCTGTGGCTGCTCACGCAAAAACGCTTCGGCGACTTCACGGGGCTTCTGCCGCTTTTCACTCATCTGGCCCAAGGTCTGGTTCAACAGATCAATCGGCAAATCGACCTTTTCAAAGAACGTCACCAGGTCGGGATACTGCGCCTTGAACGGTGCCGATACGCCGATGGCCAGGCTGGCCGGCATCGAGCGCGTGCCTTTGGGATTCGGGTTGTTGGCGTCGGCCAGGGTTTTCCAGGCTTCGGCGTCGAACGGCGGTTCGTCGAGCTTCACCAGTTTGAAACGCCCCAGCAGCGGTGTCGGCGACCAGTAGTAGAACAGCACCGGTTTGCCCCGGCGAATCGACGACGCCACCTCGGCATCGAGGGCGGCACCGGACCCCGTGCGGAAGTTGACGTAGCTGGCGGTCAGGTCATAGGCCTTGAGTTTCTGGCTGTTGACGATTTCCGAGGTCCAGCCGGTCGGGCTGTTGAGGAAGCGTCCGCGGCTCGGGTCTTCGGGGTCGCGGAACACGTCCTTGTATTTCGCCAGGTCCGCAACGGATTTCAACTCCGGGGCCAAGGGCTTGATGCCGCGCTCGGGATCGCCCTTGATCACGTACTCCGGCACCCACCAACCTTCAGTGGCGCCTTTGACCGTATCGCCGAGGCCGAACACCTTACCCTCCGCCGCTGCCTTGACCCAGGCGGGACTGCGTCCGGCCCATTCTTCACCGATGACCTGGATATCGTTTTTCGCCAGCGCCGCTTCAAGGCTGACGGTACTGCCCGGCAGCGTATCGGTTGGGTAGCCGTAACCTTTTTCAACGATCAGGCGCAGGATTTCGGTGATGAGGCTGCCGCTTTCCCAAGTGATGTCGCCAAAGTGGATAGGTGCCGCTTTTTCCGTGGCCGATGCCGGGTGGGACAACAGGCTCAGGGCCAGCAACGAACTGCCGAGCAGGGTTTTGATCGATCTCATGCGGACCTCTTGTTCTGGAGGGGACGGTTCAGGGATTGGTTGGCGCTGTGCCGGTCGCACAGGGCCTGGGAACGGGTCATGTAGTCGCTGACTGAACGCAGGGAGATGCCCAGCGCAGCGGCAATTTGCGGATAGGTCAGGCCGTCGATCCGCGACAGCAGGAAGGTCGAGCGGACTTTGCCGGGCAGCCGCTGAAGACTGCGATCCACACGGGTCAGGGTCTGGGACAACTGAGCCAGTTCCTCCGGCGATTCGGCGTGGATCGGCTCGGCCTGTTGCAGCTGCTGAAGGTACTGGCGCTCCAGGTCACCTCGACGCCAACGCTGATAGAGCAGGCGCCGGGCGATGGTGGTGAGCAAGGCACGGGGTTCGCGGATTGCCGTCAGGCCTGGGGCCTGGAGCAGTTGCACGAAGGTTTCGCCGGCAATGTCTTCGACAGCGGCGGCATCGTTCAGGGACTGACGCAGGCGCGTGCAGAGCCAGTGGTAGTGGGCGCGGAACAATCCGTCCACCTGTTTGCGATGAAGAATATCGGCGCCGGACATAGGGGCTCCTGGGTTAGGGGTCGCTGAATGTCCGGTGGTCCGGTGAGGCGAATCCTAGCAAGGAGCCTTATTCATTAATAATATTTAAAACTTATTTTTATATTCATTTATGGAATTACAAAGAATACCTGACAGGCCTCTATCGCAAATCCCCATACCCCAGCACTTCGGCCTCACGCTGATAGTCGAGCACAACCTGATAGTCACTTTCGTTGGCGGGCAGTACCTCTGGCAATCCGAGGGTTTCGGCAACCTCCGGCAGTTCGCGCAACGCCAGGTTCATCACCCTTAGCAGCTCTTCAGCCTGCTCATCGTTGACTGTAGCGGCGGTAATGAACGGTAAGGCAGGACTGGGCGCACTGCGGGCAATCACCCGCAAACCGGACACTTCCTCTGCGGCATGGCGTGCCAGATAGGCAAAGGTCACGCTGTCGATGGCCGCCAGATCGGCAAGGTCTTCGCGTAACCAGCGCAGGCTTTCACGATGACTACCGCTGATTCCGACCCGGGCAAAAAACCGCCCGTCACGCTGCAACGGCGCCAACCGCTGGCGCAGCAGGTTCATGCCGCTGTTGGAATCCAGGCCATTGATCACGCCTCGGCTGCCGCGAAAATCCGCCAGGGTTGGCCGTGCATCATCAAGGCGTCCCAGAATCAGGCTGCAATGATTGCCGCCGCCGCTGTCCGGCAGCTCATAACGAGGCCGCCCCAGCACCCGGACCCTGCCGCGCAATGCCATCATCAGCGGGTAGCCGCAGGTTTGTGTCAGCAGCAAGTGCGGCGACAGGCACATCTGCATCAGGGACAGGCCTTCGACGTCACGGCGAGTGCCACCCAGGTGCTCGAGGATTCGCGCCAGCCAGCGTTCGTTGGCCTGGCGGATGGGTTCGGGGGCGGTGTACATCAGCAGTTCGGCGATGTGTTGGGTCATCGATATAGTCCCATGCAACGAAAATCCCCTGTGGGAGCGAGCTTGCTCGCGATGGCGTTGTGTCAGTCGACGTCCATGCAATATGTCACACCGCTATCGCGAGCAAGCTCGCTCCCACACTAGGTCAGTGGCGATTCAAAAAATCAGTGAAACGGATGCCTCGGGCTGTCGATGGCTTTGACTCCATGTTCACGCCACAACTGCCCATAACCCTGCACCAGAAACCCGCCACTGCGCGCCAGCCATTGCTCGCGACGGGCCCGGTATGCGCGGGGCAAGTCGTACCAGGGCAACCCCGGCAACTCGTGGTGCACCAGATGAAAATTGAGGTTGAGGAACAGCCAGCGCCACGGCCAGGCCGCTTCATTGAGCACCGTGCGTTGCTCCGGCGCCGCATGCGGCCGATGTTCATAGTAGGAACGAATCATGGCGATCGACAGCGCCGGCACACTGATCAAAAACAGGTAATGCCAAACCGGCAACAGGCTGACGTTCGCGATGAACAGCAGCATCAACCCGGTCATCAAGCCGTGACTCAACCACATCAGCCAGGCCTGTCGCTCGCCCGCTCTCAGGCGTTGCAGCTCTTCACGGGCCAGCACCAGCAAGGCCAGCGGTGCACCCAGGGCAAAGCGGCCGAGCACGGTTTTGTTCAGCCAGTGCAGGCTGCGCACCAACAGTGAACTGCCCTGCCACTGCCCGGCACTCAGGTAACGGCTTTCCGGATCGCGACCGGGGATCGTCAGGTCCTCGTCGCGGTGATGCAGCAAATGGCTATCACGGTACAAGGTGTACGGATACCAGACGGCAAACGGCGCGTAGCCCAGGATTTTGTTCAGGGTTGGCCAGCGCGTGGGATGGCCGTGCAGCAACTCGTGTTGCACGGATAACCACAGCACCAGCAATGGAATCAGCAACAGCGTGCTCCACCACAAACCCAATCGATGGCTGTTCAACACGATGCCAAACCAGGCGCCATACACACCGATCAACAGCAACCAGGTCGGCCATTCGGTGCGCGCGGTGAATCGTCGACGCAGGGTTTCGATTTCCTCTTGGTGGGCGCTATCAAAATAATGGGGCATGGCGTTGCTCAGATCGGGGACCAGTCCCCTTCTGTGCATTGGCCTTGGGAAATCTTGCAGATTATTTTCAGGAGGATCGCTCCCATATTGCATGGGAGCGATCAATCAATGCGGGATCAGTGACCGAACACACCGACCTTCTTGGCTTTCTTGTCCGCGCGCTTTTCAATGGCGGTTTTCACTGGTTTCTTTTTCGCCGCTTTCTTTGAATCCATACCTTTGGACATGATGCGTACTCCACTCATGGGGATGTGAGATCAGGTATACACCTATCCCGCCGCGCGCGTTCTTTTATAATCGCCCGCTTTGCACACTGACAGTCCGAGACCATGCCCGACACCCAATACGCCCTGCTCGACGAGCCGTTATGGCCATTGATGAACAAGTTCTATCGCGCTCACCAATCGTCGATGAAAGCCGTGCGCGACGCACAGCTGTGGGTGGCCCGGCGTGAGCAGATTGTTGCCGTGCTGTGTTTGCGCCCGGTGTCCGGCGGGCATTGGCTGACCGGGTTATTTGTCGATCCGGGGTGTCGCGAACAGGGGCTTGCCGCCGGGTTGATTGCGGTCGCGGTGAAGGAGTGCGAACTGCCGGTATGGTTGTTCTGTCATCCGGATTTGCGGGGGTTTTATGAGCGACGCGGGTTTACTTTCGATCCGCCGATGCCTTACGCGATGGTAGAACGGTTGAGCCGCTATGCGCGCAGTAAGCCGATGATTGCGATGGGGTTGGCGCCAGGCCAGTGACACACTAAAACCTGATGGAGATCCAATGTGGGAGCGAGCTTGCTCGCGATGGCGGCGTATCAGTCGCCAACAATGTTGACTGACCTGGCCTCATCGCGAGCAAGCTCGCTCCCACAGGGTTTTACTGTGAATCTAGTCGTCCGCGTTGGGATCCAGGTCCGGGAACATCACCTCGGTGAAGCCAAACTTGCTGAAGTCGGTAATGCGCGACGGGTACAGGCGGCCGATCAGGTGATCACACTCATGCTGCACCACCCGTGCATGAAACCCCGAGGCAAAACGCACGATGGGCTCACCCTTGGGGTCGACGCCTTCGTAGCGAATCTGCTGGTAGCGCTGCACCGCGCCACGCAGGCCAGGCACGGACAAACAGCCTTCGAAGCCCTCCTCCAGAATCGGGCTCAGCGGTGTGATCAACGGGTTGATCAGGATCGTCTGCGGCACGGCCTCGGCATCCGGATAACGCTCGCTGTGCTCGAAACCGAAGATCACCAGTTGCAGGTCGACGCCGATCTGCGGAGCGGCAAGGCCAACGCCGCCCACGCTTTCCATGGTCTGGAACATGTCATCGATCAGTTGCCACAGCTCGGGGCTGTCGAACATCTCGGTAGGTACTGGCTGGGCAATGCGCAGCAGGCGCTCATCGCCCATTTTCAGAATTTCACGAATCATGATCAGGTTTCATCAATGGTCGGTTTGTGGGAGTGATCGCGGCCCAACCCCGACACGTGGTGCTTTTCCTCATGGACGGGACCATGCTCGCCAGCCACTTTTTCGCCAGGGTCCTTGCCCTCTCGCGACATGTGCTCGATCACGGCATTCATCTCCGCGCCCAGCAGCAGCACCGCAGCGGAAATGTAGAAGTACAGCAACAGCACGATGATCGCACCGATACTGCCATACATGGCGTTGTAGTTGGCGAACTCCTTGACGTACAAACCGAAGCCCAGGGACGCGATGATCCATACCACCACCGCCAGCACTGAGCCTGGGGTGATGAAGCGGAACTCCTGTTTGACGTCGGGCATGACGTAGTAGATCAACGCCACCGCGACCATCAGCAGGATCACGATCACCGGCCAGCGCGCGATGGTCCAGAGGGTGACGATGAAGTACTCAAGGCCGACCTGCGCAGCGATCCAGCTCATCACCTGCGGCCCGAGCACCATCAGTGCCGCGGCGATCAGCAGCATGCCGGCAATGCCGACGGTGTAGATGATCGACAACGGAAAGCGTTTCCACAGCGGGCGCCCTTCTACCACGTCGTAGGCGGCGTTCATCGCGCTCATCATCAGCCGCACGCCGGCGGAGGCGGTATACAGCGCTATCACGATACCCACTGACAGCAAGCCGCCCTTGGATTGCTGCAACTGGTCGATCACCGGGTTGACCTGCTCCAGCGCCTGGGGCGGCAATACGAGTTCCGATTGCAGGCGCAGCCAGGAGAAGAAGTCGGGCAGATGCAGGAAGCCGATCAGGGCAATCAGGAACAGAATGAACGGAAACAGCGAAAAGAGCATTTGATAGGCCAGCGCCGAGGCATAGGTCGACATCTCGTCGGCGATGAACTCGGTGACCGTGCGCATCATCACACGGTGCAGGGGCAAGCCTCTCATGTCCGGGAAAATCATTCGCGTCTCCATTCGCCGCATACGGATTGGGTTGAAGTCGTGGCGACTCAGGGGCTGTTTTCTTTCATCAAGGTAGCCCAGTTGGCGACTTTGAAACAAATTCGGCGTGCAAGTTCAGGCTGACACAAAAACGGCCATCTGAAGATGGCCGCGTCTTCTTTTCATTAAAGACATTTCAATGCAGGAAAGTCGTTAAACAAGGTTGACCGGGGGCTTTTGCAGGGAGTTTCATTTATTTTCACCACGACATTTCATCGTTCAGTGCAGGTTGCGCTTTATGTTTGCGGGCCAACCCCTGAGAATGCGCATCACATTCAGGCCTTGGCGCTGAAGATCCAATCCCGTAGGAACGTTATGAAACTCGATAAAAAGCAGGCCATTGCCCGCAGAAACCAGGAACTCGGCGGTGCTGTGCTTGGCGTCAACAACTGCCACTTCGCCGAACTGAACCGTAACCGCAACATCTGGTGGTTCGACCTCCCGGTGACGCGCCTGGCCGTGGGTCAGTACGAGTGGATTCACCTGCTGATGCACACGCCGGCCACCGACGAACTGCTGCACCTGAAAGTGCCGACGGTGTTCCTGCGCGAGAAGCTCGAAGGCCTGGTGGTGCGCAATGAAGGCAAGCGCAAGGCGGCATTGAGCCTGGAACTGAGCGCCGACAAGGACTCCTTCCTGCAGGACATGCGCCCGGCGGGCACCAACGTCAACTTTGCGCCGTTCCGCCAATAAAAAACAAAAGCTTCGCGAGCAAGCCCGCTCCCACATTTAACCGAGTTCCTCCAGCAAGAATGCGGTCGAATGTGGGAGCGGGCTTGCTCGCGAAGACGGCCTGACAGGCACCAATGACTTATCAGGCATCCAAAAAAAGCCCCGCATCTGCGGGGCTTTTTGTTGATTACGCGGTGGCTTTCTTCGCGTTGATCTTCTTCAGCTCTTCATCGCGCAATTCACGACGCAGGATCTTGCCGACGTTGGTGGTCGGCAGTGCATCGCGGAACTCCACGGAGCGCGGGACCTTATAGCCGGTGACGTTGGCGCGCATGTGCTCCATCACCTGTTCCTTGGTCAGGTTCACGCCCGGCTTGGCAACGATGAAAATCTTGATTGCCTCGCCCGACTTCTCGTCCGGTACACCGATGGCCGCGCATTGCAGCACGCCCGGCAGAGTGGCCAGCACGTCTTCGAGTTCGTTCGGATAAACGTTGAAACCGGACACCAGGATCATGTCTTTCTTGCGATCGACAATGCGCATGTAGCCATCGGGCTGGATCAGCGCGATGTCACCGGTCTTCAACCAGCCTTCGCTGTCGAGGATTTCATCCGTGGCTTCCTGGCGCTGCCAGTAACCCTTCATGACTTGCGGACCCTTCACGCACAACTCGCCGATTTCGCCCAGCGGCTGCTCGACACCGGCATCGTTGATGACTTTGCACAGGGTCGACGGCACCGGAATGCCGATGGTGCCGATCTGGATGTTCTGGATCGGGTTGACCGTCGCCACCGGGCTGGTTTCGGTCATGCCGTAGCCTTCGCAGATGGCGCAACCGGTCACCGCTTTCCAGCGTTCGGCCGCGGCCAGTTGCAGGGCCATGCCGCCCGACAAGGTGACTTTCAGCGCGGAAAAATCCAGCTTGCGGAAGCCTTCGTTGTTGCACAGGGCCACGAACAGCGTGTTCAGGCCGACGAAGCCGCTGAACTTCCACTTCGACAGTTCCTTGACCATCGCCGGCAGGTCGCGCGGGTTGCTGATCAGGATGTTGTGGTTGCCGATCAGCATCATCGCCATGCAATGAAAGGTGAAGGCATAGATGTGGTACAGCGGCAGCGGGGTGATCAGGATCTCGCAACCTTCATTGAGGTTGGAACCCATCAGCGCCTTGCACTGCAGCATGTTCGCCACAAGGTTGCGGTGGGTCAGCATCGCGCCCTTGGCCACGCCGGTGGTGCCGCCGGTGTATTGCAGCACCGCGACATCGCCACTGGCCGGGTTGGCTTCCGCCACTGGCTGGCCCAGGCCTTTGCTCAGCACATCGTTGAACTTGACGGCTTTTGGCAAGTGATAGGCCGGCACCATCTTCTTCACGTACTTGATGACGCTGTTGATCAGCAGACGCTTGAGCGGCGGCAGCAGGTCGGCGACTTCGGTGACGATCACGTGCTTGACGCCGGTTTTCGGCACCACGGTTTCCGCCAGGTGCGCCATGTTGGCCAGGCAGACCAGGGCCTTGGCACCGGAGTCGTTGAACTGGTGTTCCATTTCCCGCGCAGTGTATAGCGGGTTGGTGTTGACCACGATCAGCCCGGCGCGGATGGCACCGAAGACGGCTACCGGGTACTGCAACACGTTGGGCAGTTGCACGGCGATTCGATCGCCAGGCTGCAAATCGGTATGCTGTTGCAGGTAAGCGGCAAACGCACCGGACAATTCGTACAGTTCACCGTAGGTGAGTGTCTTGCCCAGGTTGCTGAATGCCGGCTTGTTGGCGAAGCGTTGGCAGGATTGCTTCAACACTGCCTGAATATTCGGATACTCGTCTGGATTGATGTCGACAGCAATCCCAGCTGGGTACTTATCCTTCCAAAAGTCTTCGATCATGGAAGCCCACTCCTCAGCAACGCGAATTCAGCACCGCATTTGATGCGATTATTATTGGTGTTTGGCCATTGGTAAATCTGGCTGATAGAAGGCCGAGAAGTCACAAAGCGCGCCGAGAGTAGCAGCTTTGCCAAGGGTCGACTAGAGCCAAAAACAGCCTCTACGGTCACAATTGCGACTCAAGACTCGCAAGCAGTCATTTTAGAGCAAAAAACCTATAAAGCCCTGTAGCCCGCGAAAACCGGGACTCAAAGCAAAAGATCGCAGCCTTCGGCAACTCCTACAAAGAAATGCGATCCCTGTAGGAGCTGCCGAAGGCTGCGATCTTTTGGAGTCGCACCGGTCTCTACGGCCTGCTATGCAATATCACGCAACTCCCGCCGCAAAATCTTGCCCACCGGCGTCATCGGCAACGACTCACGCAGCACGATGTGCTTCGGTACTTTGTACGCCGTGAAGTTCTCCTTGCAGTAAGCCTTCAACTCTTCAAGGCTGACCCCTGCTTCACGGGCCACCACGAACAGCTTCACCGCCTCCCCCGACCGCTCGTCGGGCACACCGATAACCGCACAGTTGGCAACGTTCGGGTGAGCCATCACGACGTCTTCGATTTCGTTCGGGTACACGTTGAAACCCGAGACAATGATCATGTCCTTCTTGCGGTCAACGATGCGCACGAAACCGTCCGGGTCGATCACCGCAATGTCACCGGACTTGAACCAGCCCTCGGCATCCAGCACTTCGGCCGTGGCATCGGGTTTCTGCCAGTAACCCTTCATGATCTGCGGGCCCTTGATGCACAACTCGCCGCGTTCGCCCAAAGGTTGCTCAACACCGTCATCATTGATGACTTTCAGCGTGGTGCCCGGCACCGGCATGCCGACCGTGCCGATCCGCGACTGGTCGCCATAGGGGTTGGTGCAGGCCACCGGCGAAGTTTCGGTGAGGCCGTAACCTTCGGTGATGCGACATCCGGTCAGTTGTTCCCAACGCTCGGCGGTGGCCTTGACCAGCGCAGTGCCGCCGGAGTTGGTGAGCTTGAGGCTGGAGAAGTCCAGGGTCTTGAAGTCCGGGTGATCCATCAGCGCGACGAACAGCGTGTTGAGCCCCAGCAACGCCGAGAACCGCCAGTTCTTCAGCTCCTTGATGAAGCCGGCGATGTCCCGTGGATTGGTGATCAGCACGTTGTGGTTGCCGGTCACCATCATGCACATGCAGTTCGCGGTAAAGGCATAGATGTGGTACAGCGGCAGCGGAGCGATCATCACCTCCTGGCCTTCGCGCAGCAGCGGCTGACCGTCGCTGGCCGACTGGCTGAGGCAGGCCCGTGCCTGTTGCATGTTCGCCACCAGGTTGCCGTGGGTCAGCATCGCACCCTTGGCCAGGCCGGTGGTGCCGCCGGTGTATTGCAGCACGGCGATGTCGTCGAGGCCGACCTTCAGTGGCTTGATACCCAGGCCACGGCCCATGCGCAGCGCGCTCCTGAAGGAAACGGCCTGGGGCAAGGAATAGTCCGGGACCATCTTCTTGACCTTGCTCACCACAGTGTTGACCAGCCACCCCTTGGCGGTGGGCATCAGGTCGCCCATCTTCGCTTCGATCAGGTACTGGATATCGGTGTCGGGCAGCACTTCCTGGACTTTCTGGCCGAACATGTTCAGGTACACCAGCGCCCGGGCACCGGAATCCTTGAACTGGTGGCGCATTTCCCGCGCGGTGTACAGCGGGTTGGTGTTGACCACGATCAACCCGGCGCGCAAGGCACCGAACACGGCAATCGGGTAATGCAGGACGTTGGGCATCTGCACCGCGATGCGGTCACCCGGCACCAGGTCGGTGTGGGCTTGCAGATAGCCGGCGAAGGCGGCGCTCTGGCGTTCCAGTTCGGCGTAGGTCAGGGTCACGCCCATGTTGCTGAACGCAGGGCGGTCAGCAAACTTCTTGCAGGAACGCTCGAACACCTCGATTACCGACTTGTAGGTTCCCAGATCGATGTCCAGGGGTACGCCGGCCGGGCGTTTGTCATTCCAGAAATCAGGTTGCATTGTTGTTGTCCTCTTTACCTGAATCTATCCGGGGCCACTTTTCTGTCACTTTTCAAAAAAAATGCAAAAAGCGGAGCTTCACGGACACTAGCAGTTATGACGTAGCAGGCAAATATGCCCACGGCCGTCATTGACCGTATGAATCTACTCGCCGTGGCGTAGGCTGATCAGACGCCCGGCCAAGGATGCGCTATAAACTGCAACGAGCTGTTTCAGACCAAGCAGCCTCATGCAAAGGAACCGCCATGATCCATGACACTTTCTGGCTGACCACGAGCGACCACAGCCGCCTCTTCGTCAACCAGTGGCTTCCCGACGGCAGCCTCAAGGCAATGATTCTGCTGGCCCACGGCATGGCCGAACACAGCGGCCGCTATGGCCCCCTTGCGCAAAAGCTCTGTGACCAGGGCTATGGCGTGTGCGCGCCGGACCTGCGCGGACATGGCAAAACTGCCGAAAACGGGACACTCGGGCATTTCGCCGATGACGATGGCTGGTGCAAGGTCGTGAGCGACCTGGCCAGCCTCAACCAGCACATCGGCCAGCAGCACCCAGGCGTTGCGATCGTGCTGCTCGGTCACAGCATGGGCAGTTACATCGCCCAGGCCTATCTGCTGCACCACAGTGCCAGCCTGCACGGGGCAATCCTCAGTGGCTCGAACTTCCAGCCCGTGGCGCTTTATCGTGCGGCACGGCAAATCGCCCGTATCGAACGCCTGCGCCTGGGCCGCAAAGGACGCAGCGCATTGATCGAATGGCTGTCGTTCGGCTCGTTCAACAACAAATTCAAACCGGCACGCACACCGTTCGACTGGCTCAGCCGTGATCCGGCGCAGGTCGATCTGTACGTCAACGACCCGCTCTGCGGTTTCCGTTGCACCAATCAACTGTGGATCGACTTGCTCGGTGGCTTGCAGCAAATCAGCAAAGCGTCCAATCTCGCCCAGATCGACCCGGGCCTGCCGCTGTTGGTGATTGGCGGCGAATGTGATCCGGTGAGCGAAGGCAAACGTCTCAAGGATCTGGCCGACGCGTTGCGGGCGGCTGGCAGCAAGCACCTGCAACTGACCGTTTACCCGCAGGCGCGGCACGAACTGTTCAATGAGAGCAACCGCGATGAAATCATCGCCGATGTGCTGAACTGGATCGCACAGGCCTTGAGCGCTCCTCGGCCGCACCGGTCCGAATAGTTTTTTTGTGAATTTTTTAATTCGTCACAGGAATTGAGACAGATGACCCAGGTTACCAACACCCCTTACGAAGCCCTTGAAGTCGGCCAGACCGCCAGTTTCAGCAAGACGGTCGAAGAGCGCGACATCCAGCTGTTCGCTGCGATGTCCGGCGATCACAACCCGGTACACCTGGATGCCGAATACGCCGCCAGCACCATGTTCAAGGAGCGCATCGCCCACGGCATGTTCAGCGGCGCGTTGATCAGCGCAGCGGTCGCCTGCGAATTGCCTGGCCCGGGGACCATCTACATCGGCCAGCAAATGAGCTTTCAGAAACCGGTGAAGATCGGCGACACCCTGACCGTGCGCCTGGAAATCCTGGAAAAACTGCCGAAATTTCGCGTGCGCATTGCCACTCGTGTGTTCAACCAGCGCGATGAGCTGGTGGTGGATGGCGAGGCGGAAATCCTCGCGCCACGCAAGCAACAGAGCGTGACGTTGACGGAGCTGCCAGCCATCAGCATCGGCTGATCGCTAAAAAGATCGCAGCCTGCGGCAGCTCCTACAGGTGAACACAAAATCCCGTAGGAGCTGCCGAAGGCTGCGATTTTTTGATCTTGAAAAAAAACGCCAGCCTTGCTGGCGTTTTTAGTAAGCGTTACGAGCGTGCACGCGCCTGGTTACGCAGGGCCTTGACCTGATCGTGATTGCGCTGCACGCCGTGGTACTGACGCTCAACCAGGTCGCGAATGCCCACCAGGTTGTGCTTGTTGATTTTCTCCATGGCGTCCCGGTAAGCCTTCAGCGCATGGTCTTCACCGCGCTCGGCTTCATTGAGTACGGCCTCCTCGCCCTTGCCGGTGAACATCGACTTCACATCGACCCAACGACGGTGCAGGTCGCCACTGACGCTGGTGGAGGTTTCAGGATCGCCCCCCATCGAACGCACGGCAGACTGCAATTCCGCAGCGGCCGCCCCACAATCGGTCGAACGCTTGATGAACAGGGTTTTGAGTTCAGGGTGCTTGATGCCTTCAGCGCAAGTCTTGAACCCGGCCTGACCGTCCTTGCTGGTTTCAATCAGGTCGTTGAGTACAGAAATCGCTTGTTTTTTCATGTCGGTCATTTTTCAGTTCCTCGCGGTTGATGAAAGATGCAATGAGTCGTGCACCCTGCATGCCAGCCTGGAACTGTTTGTTTATTCCTTATTTTTCAAGTAGCTATCTATTATCAGTAAATCTGTATCCGTTTTATTTGCATGATCTGTCATTTGGCCTGCATGCAGAATGCCTGTATTTTCCAGACTGACTGAATCAAGACGACCGATTGATGAACCCTGAAAAGCTCGAACTGCTGATCACCCGCGAAATGCCCTTCGGCAAGTACAAGGGTCGAATCATTGCCGACCTGCCCGGCCCTTACCTGAACTGGTTCGCCCGGGAAGGTTTCCCCCATGGCGAGTTGGGCGGCCTGCTGGCCCTGATGCAGGAGATCGACCACAACGGTTTGTCGGACTTGCTCGAACCGCTGCGCGCCAAACACGGCAAACCTGCCCCGCGCCACTGAATCACCTACCGAGTACCCCATGCCCGACAACACCCGCCGCGCCCGTGATGAAGCCTTCTGGCAAACCTTTGCCGACCGCTACGATGTCGAACCCGGCCCGCTCAACCTGGAGAACGGTTACTTCGCACGCATGTCGCGCACGGTGGTCGAGGAATACCAGCGCAACATCGAGCTGATCAACCGCAGCAATTCGGTGTACGTGCGCCAGCGTTTCGAACAGGGCGACAGCCTGAAGATCCGCGCGCAACTGGCCAGGTTGATTGGCGTACCCGCCGACAGCATCGCCCTGACCCGTAACGCCTCGGAAGGTTTGCAGTCGCTGATCCGCAACTACAACCGGCTGCAGCCCGGCGATCAGGTACTGGTTTGCGATCTGGAATACGACACGGTCAAAGGCGCCATGCGCTGGCTGGCACGTAATCGCGGCGTTGAAGTGATTGAGATCGAACACGCACACCCGGCAACCTTCGACAGCCTGCTCAATACCTATCGGGAAGCCTTCGCGCGGTATCCGCGGCTGAAGCTGATGGCCCTGACCCACGTCACCCATCGCACGGGCCTGGTGATGCCGGTGCAGGCGATTGCAGCGGCTGCGAAGGAGCATGGCATCGACGTCATCCTCGACGGCGCCCATGCCCTCGGCCAGCTTGAGTTCGACCTGACCGAACTCGGTATCGCCTTCGCCGGCTTCAATCTGCACAAGTGGATCGGCGCACCGCTGACGCTAGGCTTTATCTACATTGCTCCCGAACGCCTGGCCGACATCGACCCGGACATGGACGAGATGCATTTTCCGCCCACCGACATTCGTGCCAGAACCTCTTACAGCACCCCCAACATCCCGGCGCTGCTGACCCTGCCGCTGGTGCTCGAAGAACATTGGGCGATGGGGGGTGCCGCGGCCAAGGGTGCGCGGCTCAATTATCTGCGCAACCGCTGGGTCGGTGCGGCGCGGCGGTTGCCGGGCGTCGAAGTCCTGACCCCGGATGACCCGCGCCTGTATTGCGGCATCACTTCGATGCGTTTTACCCGGCATGCCGACCAGCAAACCATGGTCCAGCGCCTGCTCAATGAATACAACCTGTTCACCGTGACCCGCAGCGGCGCGGCATGCGGTCCGTGCATCCGCATTACACCGGGGCTTACCACCACCGCGGCCGACATGGATGTGCTGGCCAGGGCACTGACCGAACTGGGCTGACGTCAGACGGTGTATTTGTCAAAGTCCTCGGGCTTGATCTGTGTCGACACGGCGAACGTGTCGATGCCGATGGTCATCTGCCCGAAGTAGCCGTCTTCAGCCGAATCCCGCCCCAGGGTGTGCACGCTCAAGGTCGATTCTTCACCGCCCATGGTTGTATAAAAAAAGTCCTGATCGTTGGTCAGTACCGGCACGGCTCGACCGCTGTACGGTCGGCTGCCGAGTACCGAGCGCGAGGCCACCTCAGGCAGGTAAAGCTGCCCGACCCAGGCGACATGCCGTTCTTGCAGGTAGTTGTTGCCGGCCGTGATGCGCACGGCGACGTGAATGTGCAAGGCGCGGCCGGCGTAAAAACCCGGGTAGATCGTGGTGAAGCGCACGATGCCCGACTTGTCGGTGAACTGCCCGCCGCGCAGGTAGGTATCGTCATCGGTTCGCGGGACGGCGCCGATGTCACCGGTATCGACCTCGACGTCCGGGTTGATCTTGCTCCAGCCCGAATAGGCACCGCGGGCATTGCAGTGCCAGATGTCCACCAACGCATCGGGGACCGGCTCACCGGTCATGGCATCGACAATGGTCAGCCGCAACACCAACGGAACGCCTTCGGCGCCTTCGCTGATGTTTCTGCGGATCAGTTTGGGGTTGCGGAAATACGGGCCGGCAATCTGTTCGGGGGACAGCAGGTAAACCGGTGCTGGGGGTGCAACTGAGGTGGTAGCGTCCATGACGTTCTCTCTTCCATAAGATGGACGCAGGCTAGCACTGGCCGATTTCAGGTATGCGGTAACTATGTATCGCATGATGTCCTTGGTCCCACAGGTTTCGAGTCGTACCTGTTTGTTCCGGGCAAAAAAAAACGGTGCACCGACCAAGCGCACCGTAAAGCCGTAGAACACACAACGAGGTGTAGGGTGAAGCGATCAGTCCAGCAGCGCCAAAGCCTCGGCGGTGCATTCCTGAATGCGGGCCCAGTCGCCGTTCTTGATCCACTCCGGATCAAGCATCCAGCTACCGCCCACGCACATGACGTTTTTCAATGCCATGTAGCTCTTGATGTTGGCAGGTCCCACGCCACCGGTCGGGCAGAATTTCACTTCGCCGAACGGACCGCCCAAAGCCTTGATGGCCGCGACGCCGCCGCTGACTTCGGCCGGGAACAGCTTGAAGCGGCGATAACCCAGGCCGTAGCCTTCCATGATGCCCGAGGCGTTGCTGATGCCCGGCAACAGTGGAATCGGGCTGGCGACGCTGGCTTCCAGCAGGTCGCGGGTGATACCCGGCGTGACGATGAATTGCGAGCCGGCCGCTTCCGCCGCCGCCAGCATGTGGCGATCCAGCACGGTGCCGGCACCGGTCACCAGCTCTGGACGCTGCTCGCGCAGAATCTGGATGGCCTTGAGGCCGAATTGCGAACGCAGGGTCACTTCCAGGGCCGTCAGGCCACCGGCCGCGAGGGCGTCGGCCAGCGGCAGAACGTCTTGCTCGCGGGCGATGGTGATCACTGGCAGAATCCGCGCTTTCGCGCAAATGCTGTCAATCAGGGCAACTTTATCCGCCATGGAAACGGTCGGGGATGGGCTTGTCATAGCGGCTGTTCCTTGGCTCATGGGCACCAGTAAATCTCTAACGTGGGTTGCAGAAATGCGCGCACCGGCATTTCGGCGACATCGTCACCGGCCAGCGCGAAACTCAGGGTGGTCAGTTTGGACTGACCGGAAATCGACAGAACTTTATGCTTGGCCGAGGCCAGCAGCGCGCGACTCATGGTCAGGCGCTGATGCGGCACGGTCGGCGCCAGCATCGGCCAGCAACGACGGACACCATCGACTTGCAATGCCTCGGCAAGGTTCGGGCTGTTGGGGAACAGCGACGCGGTGTGGCCGTCATCGCCCATGCCGAGGATCAGCACGTCGATCACCGGCAACTCCGACAGCAAACGGTCGGCCTGCTCGGCCGCCTGTTCCAGGTTGGCACTGGCGCTGTACAGGCTCAGGAACTGCGCCTTGGCCGCCGGGCCTTGCAGCAGGTAACGCTTGATCAGACCCGCGTTGCTGTCGGCGTGCTCCACCGGCACCCAGCGCTCGTCGGCCAGGCTGACCACCACGCTCGACCAGTCCAGCGTCTGCTTGGCCAGGTGCTGGAAAAACGCCACCGGACTGCGGCCACCGGAAACCACCAGGGTCGCAGTGCCCTGGGCGTCGATCGCGTCGCTCAGTTGTTTCGCCACGTTCAGTGCCAGGCTTTCAGCCAGCAGCACCGGGCTCTTGTATGCATGGGCGCTGACGCCCTGCGGCAGTTTCAAATCAGATATCGCCATACCACGACCTCCCGTCCCGCGTGATCAGAGCAATGGAGCTCATCGGCCCCCAGGACCCGGCCGCGTACGGCTTGGGCGCATCACCGGATTTTTTCCACCCGGCGATCAACTGGTCACACCACTTCCACGCGGCTTCGATTTCATCTTTACGGACAAACAGGTTCTGATTGCCGCGCATCACTTCCAGCAACAACCGCTCGTAGGCATCGGGAATCCGTGCGCTGCTCCAGGTGTCGGAAAAATTCAGCTGCAACGGACCGCTGCGCAGCTGCATGCCCTTGTCCAGGCCTTGGTCTTTGGTCATGACACGCAAGGAAATGCCTTCGTCCGGTTGCAGGCGGATAATCAGCTTGTTGCTGATTTGCAGGCGCTGCTCGGGAGCGAAGATGTAGTGCGACGGTTCCTTGAAGTGGATGACGATCTGCGACAGCTTCTGCGGCATGCGCTTGCCGGTACGCAGGTAAAACGGCACGCCGGCCCAGCGCCAGTTGCGGATATCGGCACGCAGGGCGACAAAGGTTTCGGTGTCGCTCTGGGTGTTGGAATTGGGTTCTTCCAGGTACCCCGGTACCGCTTTGCCTTCGCTGTAGCCGGCGATGTACTGGCCGCGCACCACTTGAGTGGTCAGGCCTTCCGGGCTGATCGGCGCCAGGGCCTTGAGCACTTTGACCTTCTCGTCGCGGATGCTGTCGGCGGACAGGTCGGCCGGCGGGTCCATGGCGATCAGGCAGAGCAGTTGCAGCAGGTGGTTCTGGATCATGTCCCGCAGTTGGCCGGCCTTGTCGAAGTAACCCCAGCGGCCTTCGATACCGACCTTCTCGGCCACGGTGATTTCCACGTGGGAGATGTAGTTCTGGTTCCATTGGGTTTCGAACAGGCTGTTGGCAAAGCGCAGGGCGATCAGGTTCTGGACGGTTTCCTTGCCCAGATAGTGGTCGATGCGATAGGTGCGGTTCTCCGGGAAGAACTGCGCCACGGCGTCGTTGACCTTGCGCGAGGACTCCAGGTCCGAACCGATGGGCTTTTCCAGCACCACACGGGTGTTTTGCGCCAGGCCGACCTTGGCCAGGTTCTCGCAAATCGCGCCATACACGGCGGCCGGGGTCGCAAAGTAGGCGATGACCCGCTGCGAACTGCCGGCGGATTCGGCCAGGGCCACATAATCTTCGGGGTTGAGGAAGTCGACGTGCAGGTAGCTCAGGCGCGCCAGAAAACGCTCGACCACGGCTTCGTCCAGCTCTTTGGCACCCACATAGCGGCGCAGCTCGGAGGTGATGAAGGCCAGGTGTTCCTGCTCGCTGCCCGGTTCACGGGCCAGCGCGATGATTCGCGTGTCCTCGTGCAACAGGCCGGCGCCGTCGAGTTGATAAAGGGCAGGAAACAGCTTGCGCAAGGCCAGATCGCCAAGGGCGCCGAACAAGGCAAAGGTGCACGGTTCAACCGTAATCGAGAGCATGATGTTTGTTCTTTTATCAAGTTAAGCTACAAATACCTTTTTTCAAGGCATCACTCAAGGGAAAATGTAGTAATAACCACAACATTTTCGCAAAATACAGATTCCGAGTGGTGGTCGGTCAGAGCCATCAGTAGGATAGGCCACCGTTACGGGCCTCACCAAAGGCCCTTTTTGCATTAGCCGCGCGCTTGTTGGCGCAGGTGTAAAGGATACTTATATGGACCGCGTGCGAAATTTACTGGAGCAAATCCAGAATCGCCTTGAAGAGCTGAACAAGGCCGAACGCAAAGTCGCCGAGGTGATCCTGCTCAACCCGCAGCAGGCCACCCGCTTCAGCATCGCCGCCCTCGCCCAGGCCGCTTCGGTCAGCGAACCGACGGTCAACCGTTTCTGCCGTTCGTTCGGCGTCAGCGGCTACCCCGAGCTCAAACTGCAACTGGCCCAGAGCCTGGCCAGTGGCGCCGCCTATGTCAGCCGTGCGGTGGAAGCCGATGACAATCCGGAGGCCTACACCCGGAAGATCTTCGGCAGCGCCATCGCCTCCCTGGACAGCGCCTGCCAGGCACTGGACCCGAACCTGATCAGCCGCGCCGTCGACCTGCTGATCCAGGCACGGCAGATCCACTTCTTCGGCCTCGGCGCCTCGGCCCCGGTGGCACTGGATGCGCAGCACAAGTTCTTCCGCTTCAACCTCGCCGTCACGGCCCACGCGGATGTGCTGATGCAGCGCATGATTGCCTCGGTGGCCCATACCGGCGAGTTGTTCGTGATCATTTCCTACACCGGCCGCACCCGCGAACTGGTGGAAGTGGCGCGCATCGCCCGGGAAAACGGCGCCTCGGTGCTTGGCCTGACCGCCGAGAACTCGCCACTGGCCAAGGCCAGCACCCTGAGCCTGAACATCCCGCTGCCGGAGGACACCGACATCTACATGCCGATGACGTCGCGAATCATCCAGCTGACCGTGCTGGACGTACTCGCCACCGGGATGACCTTGCGCCGGGGCGTGGACTTCCAGCCGCATTTGCGCAAGATCAAGGAGAGCTTGAATGCCAGCCGGTATCCGGTGGGTGATGAGTTCAATTAGGACGCTTCGCGCAAAAGATCGCAGCCTCGTTTCACTCGACAGCTCCTACAGGTGTACACGCCCCCTTGTAGGAGCTGCCGAAGGCTGCGATCTCTTTGATCTTCCTCTACCCCCCCACCCGCGCCTGCAAACTCAAATGCGCCCGCTCCCCAGGCGCAAGGCACAGGCTGTCGGTACCGCCGCTCGCCGCTTCCACACAGACAAATTCGGATATCTCGTTCCAGGTCACACCGAGCAACGGACGTGAACCGGGATGCCACACCACCGTGTCTGCGGTATCCCCGGTATCAATGCACAACGCCCGGTCCCAAGCATGGTCGTTGAGCTGCAATTCGCCGTCATGCTGGAACACTCGCTGACACCCACCATCAACGCGTAACTCGCCTTCCTGCTGACAAACCTGCCGGCTCAACTGGTCGTAACCCTGCGCCCCCTCGAGCCCAGACAGCGCTATCTCACTGACATCGCCAATACGCCAGTAAGCATGCAAAGCCTGGCTCAACTGGCACGGCATGTCGTCCTGATGCTCGGTGCTCAGGCGCAGTTCCATGCGTTCACCCAGGTGCGCATGCAGGTCCACCTGCCAGTCGCACAACTTCAGTTGCCAGTGCAATCGCACGCCATCGTCGTCACTGTTGCTGTCGAGCAGCTTCCAGTCGAGCAACCGCGCCCAGCCATGGGACGGCCAGGCGTTTTCGCTCGGATGCCGGCCATACCAAGGCCAACACACCGGCACGCCGCCACGAATGGCGCCGACCTGCGGCCACTTTGCCGCGCACCACAGCCAGGGTTTCTGGCCCTTGGGCTGGAAGTGCAACAGCTGCGCGCCCTGACGGCTGAACACCGCCTGACACAGCGGATGATCGATCACCAGTACATCGCGCGTCTGATAGCGCTCCCACGCGAACACCGGACGTTCGCGCAAGGATTTGAAGAAGCGTTGTAGCGGATGCTCAAGCATGTGCCACGGTCCTGAAATCAACTGTCACCGGGGTGCGCGGCCCGCAAAAAAAAGCGGACAGCCATGGCTGTCCGCAAATATGCGCACATGGAGAGAAGCTTATCGCAGACGCGTTAGAACACCGACTGAATTTTCAGGCCGGCCACCAGCGCGTTGTCGACTTCATCCACACCACCCGGGTGAGTGACGTATTGCAGGTTGGGACGTACGGTCAGCCAGTTGGTCACGTGGAAGCCGTAGTTGATCTCGTAGTTGTATTCGGTTTCACGAATGGGCGAGAACAGCGGATTTTCGTATTCCGAAACACCGTTGGCCGCGTTGGTCAGCTCGGCGTTTTTCTTCACGTCATCGTTGACATGGATACGGGCGAAACCGATGCCCACGTCATCCTTCGGACGCGCGTCGAACGGGCCCTTGTACACGAACATCAGCGACTGGTAGTTGTCGATGAAGTTGGTGTCCTTGTCGTGGAAAGTGGCGTTGGCCGCGATGTTCAGACCGCGAGAAGCGTCACCGTTGTGGCTGGTGAGCTGCTGCTGCGCGACGAACCAGTAGCCGTGCTTGCTATCGTGGACGCGATAAGGGTTGCCAGTGGTCGCTGCGTCCTGGCCGTTGTCGTCCTTGAGAACGTCGTCGGCATCGGAGGTACTTTTGTAGTAACCGACACGGTATTCACCCGGCAGGTTGTTGACCTTCGGCGACCAGACCAACTCGACCGGCAGGACGGTGCCATTGGTGCCACTGCCGCTGAGCTTGAAGCCGTTACCGTGCTCCAGTTGCGACGTGTTCTGGTTGTACGCGCCGATCTGTGCGTAGAGCTCGTCATTGATGTTGTACTTCACGCGGATCGCCGCCTGGCTGACCGGCCAGTTGTACCAGATGTTGGTCGCCCAGTTACCGACCTGGGATCCGCAGAACGCCAGGTTCTGGAATTCGCACGGGAAGGTGTTGAAGTCTTCACCTTCACCGAAATAACCGGCTTTGACGTCCAGCTTGTTGTCGAAGAACTGGTGCTGAATCCACAGCTGGGTCAGTCGGACCATGTGACCACGACCATAGACTTCCTGGGAGGAACTCAAGGTGCCGGCACGTGGATCGCCGATACGGTCGTTGGAGATGTTCTCACCGTTACGGTTGGTGAGCTGGATCTTGGCCTGGGTATTATCCCAGCCGAACAGTTTCTCCAGGTCCAGCGCCGCGCCCAGGCCAAACTGGTCGGCGTAGCGCGCGGTCTTGTCATCGTTGAAACCGCCATTGAGGTTGCCACCGACTTCACCGACGTAGTCCATCTTGATGTCGATGCCTTGCTCGATCAGCCTGGTACGCTCGCCACCCCAGTCGCCCGTCATCCACTTGGAGTCGGAGCTGAACGCTTCATCGGCCATCGCATTGCCGGCCAGAACCAGTGCTGCCGCTGCTGAAACCTGGCAGATCAACCGGGCCTTGTTCTTCATCTTCATCCCTACTTCCTCGTTTTATTGTTATTAACTTTTCTTTTTTTTAACGCGGTTACATCCGGTGCAATGCGCGACAGGCCGCGCAGCGCGAATCCCCCTGTGGGAGCGGGCTTGCTCGCGAAGGCGGTGTGCCATTCAACGCAGATGTCGACTGATCCACCGCTTTCGCGAGCAAGCCCGCTCCCACATTTCTTGATCTTCAGCGGCCTTTGAACTGTGCGACGTTGGCAGCGTGCGATTCGGTTTTCGCTACGCCAGCGACGCCCAGTCGCTCACCTGTTTTCGCATCGAACAGCAGCACTTTCGCCGGGTCGAATTGCAGGGTCAGGGTCTCGCCCACCGCCGGCGCCACGTCCGGTGCCAGGCGGCAGCAGACCTTGGTGTCGTTGAGGTTGACGAAGACCAGGGTGTCGGGCCCGGTCGGTTCGGTGACCTGGACTTCGGCACGAATGGTCGGCAAGCCGTTCGCTTCGCCGTTGGCCAGGATGATCTGCTCAGGGCGCATGCCGAGGATCACTTCGCGGTCTTCAAGACCGGCATCCTGCATGCCCAGCGGCAACTCGCAACGGGCCTGGCCGCTGTCGAGCAACGCCAGCAGGCGACCGTCCTTGCGCTGCAGGCGCAGCGGGATGAAGTTCATCGGCGGCGAACCGATGAAGCTCGCCACGAACAGGTTGGCCGGGTTGTTGTAGATGTCCTTCGGCGTGCCGAACTGCTGGATGATCCCGTCCTTCATCACCGCCACCTTGTCGCCCAGGGTCATGGCTTCGATCTGGTCGTGGGTCACGTAGACCGTGGTGGTTTTCAGTCGCTGGTGCATCAGTTTCATTTCGGTGCGCATCTCGACCCGCAGCTTGGCGTCGAGGTTGGACAGCGGCTCGTCGAACAGATAAATCTTCGGCCGCCGCGCCAGTGCACGGCCCATCGCCACACGCTGTTGCTGGCCACCGGAGAGCTGTCCGGGCTTGCGGCTGAGTAGGTGTTCGATCTGCAACAGCTTGGAAACCCGAGCGACTTCTTCGTCGATTTCGGCGGTCGGCATTTTGCGGATCTTCAGGCCGAAGGCGATGTTGTCGCGCACGCTCATGGTCGGATACAGCGCGTAGGACTGGAACACCATGGCGATGTCGCGATCCTTGGGGCTCATGCCGCTGATGTCGGCGTCGTCCACCAGGATCGCGCCGCCGCTGATGGTTTCCAGGCCGGCGATGCAGTTCATCAAGGTCGACTTGCCGCAGCCCGACGGGCCGACCAGGATCAGGAACTCACCGTCATCGATCTTCAGTTCGATGTTTTTCAGGGTGTCCGGCAAGCCGGGGCCGTAGGTCTTGTTGACGTTGCGTAATTCGAGAGTTGCCATGTTTCTACCCCTTGACCGCGCCGGACGTCAGCCCACGCAGGAAATACTTGCCAGCGAATATGTAGACCAGCAGTGTCGGCAGCCCGGCGATCATCGCGGCGGCCATATCAACGTTGTATTCCTTGGCCCCGGTGCTGGTGTTGACCAGGTTGTTCAGGGCCACGGTAATTGGCTGGGCGTCGCCACTGGCGAACACCACGCCGAACAGGAAGTCGTTCCAGATCTGGGTGAACTGCCAGATCAGGCAGACCATCACGATCGGGATCGACATCGGCAGCAGGATCTTCAGGAAGATCGTGAAGAAGCCCGCGCCATCGAGCCTTGCAGCCTTGACCAGCGCATCCGGAATGCTCACGTAGTAGTTGCGGAAGAACAGCGTGGTGAACGCCAGGCCGTAGACCACGTGCACCAGCACCAGGCCGGTGGTGGTGTTGGCCAGGCCGAACTTGCCGAGGGTGAACGAGGCTGGCAACAGCACGGTCTGGAACGGCAGGAAGCAGCCAAACAGCAACAGGCCGAAGAACAGCTGTGAACCACGGAAGCGCCACATCGACAGCACGTAGCCGTTCATCGCACCAATAAACGTGGAAATCAGCACCGCCGGCACGGTGATCTTCACCGAGTTCCAGAAGTAGCCGCCGACCACGTCCCAGGCCTTGATCCAGCCGATGCCGTCGATCACGGTCGGCCAGCTCAACAGGTTGCCGGTACGGATGTCTTCCGGGGATTTGAAACTGGTCAGCAGCATCACCACCAACGGGATCAGGTACACCGCCGCTGCCAACAGCAAGGTGGCGTAGATCGCGATGCGGCTGAAACTGATACCCGATTTTCCGAGTTGATTAGTCATGGCGTTTGCCTCGCAGCTCGGAGTACAGGTACGGCACGAGGATGGTCAGTACGGCGCCGAGCATCAGCATGGCGCTGGCCGAACCGATGCCCATCTGGCCACGGCTGAAGGTGAAGGAATACATGAACATCGCCGGCAGGTCGGAGGAGTAACCCGGACCGCCCGCAGTCATCGCCGCGACCAGGTCGAAGCTCTTGATCGCGATGTGCGCCAGGATCATGAACGCGCTGAAGAACACCGGGCGCAGGCTCGGCAGGACGATCTTCAGGTAGATGGTCGGCAGGCTCGCGCCATCGACTTGCGCGGCACGGATGATCGACTGATCGACACCGCGCAGACCGGCCAGGAACATCGCCATGACAAAGCCGGAGGCTTGCCACACGGCGGCGATCACCAGGCAGTACACCACGCGATCCTGATCCACCAGCCAGTCGAGACGGAAGCCTTCCCAGCCCCAGTCACGCAGCATCTTGTCCAGGCCCAGGCCTGGGTTGAGCAGCCATTTCCACGCGGTACCGGTGACGATCATCGACAGCGCCATCGGGTACAGGTAGACGGTGCGGATGAAGCCTTCCTTGCGAATGCGCTGATCCAGCAGCACAGCGAGGAACACGCCCAGCACCAGGCTGATGCCGATGAACATGCCGCCGAACAGCGCAAGGTTCTTGCTCGCGACCCACCAGCGGTCGTTGTCCATCAGGCGCATGTATTGCTGCAGGCCGACCCACTTGTAGCTCGGCATGAAGCTGGAGTTGGTGAAGGACAGAATGAACGTCCAGATGATGTAACCGTAGAAACCAACCAACACGATCAGCATGCTCGGCGCCAGTACCAACTTGGGTAGCCAGCGTTGCAGCGCATCGAACGGTGAGGCTTTGCTGAAAACCGCCACAGAGCTCATCGGGATAATCCTGGTTTAGAGAAATGAATCGACACGGTGATCCCTTGTGGGAGCGGGCTTGCTCGCGAAAGCGGTGTGTCAGTCGACATCAATGTTGAATGTCAGTCCGCATTCGCGAGCAAGCCCGCTCCCACATTGGGGTCAGGCTGTGTCAGGAGTTACTGGGCCGCTTTGACAGCCGAGGCCAGTTGGGCGCTGGCCTTGGCCGGGTCAGCATCCTTGTCATTCATGAAGTTGGTGACCACGTCGAAGATCGCGCCTTGCACGGCCAGGGAGGTGGCCATGTTGTGCGCCATGCTCGGTTGCAGACCGCCGGTCTTGTCGTCCGCGATGAAGTCCTTCGCCGACTTCTGGGCGCACTCGTCGAAGCCGAGCTTGTCCATTTCGTTCAGCATGTCGTTACGCACCGGGATCGAACCCTTGTTCATGCTGAAGACTTTCTGGAAGTCGGTACCCAATGCGACCTTGGCCAGGTCTTGCTGGGCAGCGATGTCGCCCTTGCGATCGGCCTTGAGCTTGAACACCGCCAGGGAATCGATGTTGTAGGTGAAGGCTTTTTCAGTGCCCGGGAACGCTACGCACTGGTAGTCCTTGCCCGCGACTTTCTTCGCCGCCGTCCACTCGCTTTTCGCCCAGTCGCCCATCATCTGCATGCCGGCCTTGCCATTGATGACTTCGGCGGCGGCGATGTTCCAGTCACGACCGGCGCGGTTCGGGTCCATGTAGCCGGTGATCTTTTTCAGCTCGGCGAACGACTTGGTCATCTCCGGGCCGGACAGGGTTTTCTGGTCCAGGTCGACCAGGGCTTTCTTGTAACCGTCAGCGCCCATGACCGAGAGCACCACGTCTTCGAACACGGTGCTGTCCTGCCAAGGCTGACCGCCGTGGGCGAGCGCGATGAAGCCGGCCGCCTTGAGCTTGTCGCCGGCGGCATAGAATTCTTCCAGGGTAGTCGGGGCTTTTTCGATCCCGGCTTTCTTGAACACTTCCGGGTTGATCCACAGCCAGTTGACGCGGTGGATGTTCACCGGCACGGCGACGTAGTCACCTTCGTACTTCACGGTGTCGGAGACTTTCTTCGACAGCAGGCCATCCCAGTTTTCCGCCTTGGAAACGTCTTTCAATGCATCGGTGCTGAGCAGGCCGGTGCTGCCCCACTCCTGGATGTCCGGACCCTTGATCTGTGCAACGCCCGGCGGGTTGCCGGCTACGGCGCGACTCTTGAGTACGGTCATGGCTGTGGAACCGCCACCGCCGGCGACTGCGCCGTCCTTCCAGGTGAAGCCGTCTTTTTCGACTTGAGCCTTCAGGACATCGACCGCTGCTTTTTCACCACCGGAAGTCCACCAGTGAACGACTTCAACGGAACCTTTGGATTCGGCGGCCAGGACACTGAGAGGGAGTGCAGACAGGGAAGCGAGAGAAATGACAGTAGCGAGGCGAGAAATCGCATTCATCTAGGAGCACCTTTCTTGTTGTTATGCATGCAAGTCTGTTGCTTGCGCTGCATAAGATTCTAAACAGGGGATATCCCCTCGCAGGTAACGAAGGGATGCGCGAATGTCACCGCATGGTTACATAGAACCGCTCTGGGACAACTGCGCCAGCGCCGTGGCCATGCTCGGCGCCAGCGCCAGGCGCGGAATCAGCACGGCTTGCCAGGCGTGGTAAAGGTCAGGTTTGCCGGGCCAGATATCGGCACTCGGGCGGTTCAGCGGGTCGAGTTCGTGATGCCAGCTGCCGCCTTCGCGGTCGATGAAATGACTGTCACAGAATTCCCAGAACAGTCGGTACCAGTGTTCGTATTGCCCATCGCCAGTGCGCTTGAGCAAGGCACTTGCGGCAGCGCTGGCTTCGCAATGGGTCCAGTGCAGGCGATGGCGGACCACCGCTTTGTTGTCCCAGTCCAGGGTGTAGACAATGCCCGGCGCGCCATCGACGTCCCAGCCGTGGAGGCAATTGTGCTCGAACAGTTTTTGCGCGTCGGTGACCAGCCAGCCCGGCGTGAGCATCCCGGCCTTCACCCGCGACGCCTCGAGGTGCAGCAACAGCCGCGCCCACTCGAAACCATGGCCCGGGGTGGTGCCGTAGGGGCGGAAGCCGTCGGCCGGATTGTCGCGGTTGTACTCGCGCAGCGGTTGCCAGGCGCGGTCGAAATGCTCGATCACCAGGTAATCGTTGGCGGCGGCGTGAGCATGGATTACCCGTTCGACAATCCGTTGGGCACGGCTCAGCCAACGGTTGTCATCAGTTACATCGGCCAGGGCGAGGAAGGCTTCGGTGGCGTGCATGTTGCTGTTGGCACCCCGGTACGCCTCCTCTTCGCTCCAGTCGCGATTGAAAGACTCGCGCATCGCGCCTTCTTCTTCGCTCCAGAAACAGGTGTCGATGATATCGATGGCATCATCGAGCAAGGCTTGTGCACCGGGACGCTGCGCGACCACCGCAGAACTGGCGGCCAGCGCGATGAAAGCGTGCAGATAGGCATTCTTGCCGGTATTGCCGTCGCGATGTTCGGCGGTCGCAAACCAGCCACCATGCAGCACGTCGCGCAACGGCCCGCGCAGGGCGGCAACGCCGTGATCGACCAGTTCGGCAAAACCCGGCAAGCCCTGAATGTGGGCCATGGCGAAGCTGTGGGTCATGCGCGCGGTGTTCATGGTCTGGGCTTGCGCATCAGGTGCGAGGCGGCCTTTTTCATCGAGGTTGCCGAAGCCTTCAGGCAGCTTCGAAGCCTTGGCGAAGGCCAGCAGGCGCAAGCCTTCGGTGACGAGCCATTGCTGATGGGCAGGTGCGTTCAGCCAACTGCTGAAGGCTGGTTGGAAGGTGTCCATGGCGTACCTTTTTTGTTGTTATGACTGTGGGGCAGCATAAACAACGGACGAAGGCGGGCATGTAACGAAGGGGGTGGGTTATGTCACCAAGCTGTGACAATTGCAAAGCAAGATCAAAAGATCGCAGCCTTCGGCAGCTCCTACGGGAATCGGTGTAGGAGCTGCCGAAGGCTGCGATCTTTTGACTTTCAATCTATCGAGCGGGGCAACTGCAACGTCACCCGCAACCCGCCCTCACGCAAATTCTGCAAGCTGACCTCACCACCATGGCTATGGGCAATGTTGCGGGCAATCCCCAGCCCCAAGCCATAACCCTGCTGTTGCCCGGCCAGGCGGAAGTGCGGTTCGAACACCTGCTCCAGCCGCTGCTCCGGCACGCCCGGCCCTTCATCATCGACATGCAGGATGAACGCGCTTTCATCGTCATCGATGTGCAGGTGCGCGTTCTGCCCGTACTTCAACGCATTGTCGATCAGGTTGCCGATGCAGCGTTTGAGCGCCAGCGGTTTGCCCGGGTACGCCGCCAGTGCCCGCCCTTGCTGGGTCACGCGGCCGTTGCCATTGGGGGCAAGGTACGGCTCCACCAGACAATCGAGCACATGATTGAGATCCACCGGTTCGATGTTCTCGTGGATGTCGGTGTCTTTCACACATTGCAGCGCGCCCTTGACCAGCAATTCGAGCTCGTCCAGATCACGCCCGAACTTGGCTTGCAGCGTTTCGTCTTCGAGCAATTCAACCCGCAGGCGCAAGCGGGTGATCGGTGTGCGCAGGTCGTGGGAAATGGCGCTGAACAACTGGCTGCGCTCGGTCAGGTAACGGCTGATGCGCTCGCGCATGGTGTTGAAGGCGCGCCCGACCTCGACCACTTCGCTGCCGCCGCCCTCGGCCACCGGCTCCACGTCGGCCCCCAGCGACAGGTCCCGCGCCGCCCGCGCCAGGCGCTTGAGCGGACGACTCTGCCAGTGCACCAGCAGGCCGATGAACAACAGCAAGAAGCTACTGGTCAGGACGATGAACCACACCTGCTGCGCCGGCAGGCCCTGCTCTTCAAGACTGGTGTAGGGCTCGGGCAACAGCGAGGCGATGTACAGCCATTCGCCCGGCGCCATCTGGATCTGCGTAACCAGCACCGGCGGATTCACCGGCTCCAGGGTCAGCGCGTAGTGCGCCCAGGAGCGTGGCAACTCATCGAGCTTCAGGCCGCCATTGAAGATGCGCAGGTCCTCCGGGCTGACGAAGGTCACCGAGATGTCCGTGTCCTGGCCGAGGGACTGGCGCAACACCTCGTCCACCGCTTTGAGCACCGCCTCTTTGCGCGGGGTGATGGGCAATACTTCCATGCCCAGGGGTTTGTCGTTGAGCGTCACCACGAACCGGGTGCCGCCCATGCTGCGCAATTGGTCGAGGACCAAGGGTCGAAACGCCACTGGCAACGAACGGAAATAACTGACGCTGGCGGTCATTGAATGGGCCAGGCTGCGGGCGCTGGTGACCAGACCCTCGAGCTGCGTGGCGCGCAGTTGCGACACCCAGATCACGCTCGACAACGCCTGGGCGAACAACACCGCCAGCAGGGTCAATAGCAACATCCGCCCGAGCAGCGAACGCGGCATCGGCACCTTGGCGGCGAGCTTGCGCAAAGTCTCAGTGACCATTGCTGGCAACCACGTTGGCTGCCAGTTGGTAGCCGCTGCCACGCACGGTGCGGATCAACCGTGGCGGTTTCTCCGTATCGCGCAGGCGCTGGCGCAACCGGCTGACCGCCATGTCGACGATGCGATCCAGGGGCATCAGTTCACGGCCGCGGGTGGCGTTGCCGATGGTGTCGCGGTCGAGGATTTCCTGCGGGTGATCGAGGAACAGCTTCAGCAGCGCAAAGTCGGCGCCCGAGAGAATCACCTCTTCGCCGTCGATGTGAAACAGCCGATGGCTGACCATGTCCAGCCGCCAGTCATCGAAGGCCAGCACCTCACCGCCACTGCGCTCCTGACCGAACTGCGCGCGGCGCAGCAACGCCTTGATCCGTGCCTGCAATTCCCGTGGGCTGAAGGGCTTGCCGAGGTAATCGTCGGCGCCCAGTTCCAGGCCGATGACGCGGTCGGCTTCGTCGGAACTGGCGGTGAGCATGATGATCGGCACCTGCGCCTGGCGCGGATGCTGGCGAATCCAGCGGCACAGGCTGAAGCCGTCTTCGTCGGGCAACATCACATCAAGGATCACCAGATCACTCGGCGCCTCGTTCAGCGCCTGGCGAAAGCCGGCACCGTCGGGCGTGGTACGTACCTGGAAACCGGCGCGGGTCAGGTAGGTATCCAGCAACTCGCGTATCTCTTGATCGTCATCGACCAACAAAATCGACTTGTTGACTGAGCTCACGGGGCGGCGTCCTTGTTGTTTGAATTGGGCGGATTATGCCTTAAGCGCTGATTCTACAAACACCACAGAAACAACTGTGGGAGCGGGCTTGCTCGCGAAGGCGTCGTAACATTCAACATATTGGTTGACTGACACACTGCTTTCGCGAGCAAGCCCGCTCCCACATTTTGATCGTATTTCAGGCTGGGAGAGATTGCTCCAAAGCCACACCCGCCCCCATCAATCCCGAATACGGCGCCGTCACCAGCCACACCGGAATCCCCTTGAAGTAATCGCTCATGCAACCCTTGTCGGCAAAGCACCGGGCGAAACCGCTTTCGAGGAAGAAATCGGCAAACCGCGGAATCACCCCGCCCACGATGTACACGCCACCGCGACCACCGGTGGTCAGCACGTTGTTGCCGGCCACGCGACCGAGCCAGCAGCAGAACTGCTCAAGCACTTCCACGGCAATCGGGTCGCCCGCCAGCCCGGCAGCAGTAATCGCTTCCGGCGTGTCGAGCACCGGCGTGTGCCCGTCCACCGCACAGATCGCCCGATAGACGCGGGGCAAGCCGCCGCCGCTCAGGGCTGTTTCTGCACTGACATGGCCGATTTCGTTGAAGATGTGCTGCCAGAGTTGGGTTTCACGCGGACTGCTCAATGGCAGATCGACGTGACCGCCCTCCCCCGGCAACGCGGCAAATCGGCCCTCGCCCAAATCGAGCAAGGTGCCGACGCCCAGGCCCGTGCCCGGGCCAATCACCACCGCCGGGCGCAGCGGCTCCGGCGTGCCTTCGCAGACCACGCGGAATTCGCCGGGCTGCAAACGGGTCATGCCCAAAGCCATGGCCGAGAAGTCATTGACCAACAACAACTGGTCCACCTGCAAGGTCTGGCAAAAGCCCTTGCGGCTCAGGCGCCAGTGATTGTTGGTGAACTTGAATTCATCACCACTCACGGGGCCTGCCACCGACAGACACACCGAGCCGATCGCACCCGGCGCCAGCCCCAGGCCATTGAGGTACAGGCTGATTGCCTCTACCGGGCTGGGGAAATCTGCCGTTGCCAGCACCTGGACCGATTCCAGTTGCTGGTTTTTCCACAACGCGAAACGTGCGTTGGTCCCACCGATGTCACCGACCAAAGCCAGTTTCAATTAAGCGTCTCCAGGGCAGAAGTAAAGGCGCTGGCGCCCTGCTCCGCCGAGCTGAAGGCCATGCGCATGAAACCGAACAGCTCGCGACCGGTGCCGATGTTGTTGCCCAACAGGCCTTTGGCCGGTATGCGCGCTGCGAATTCTTCGGCGTCCACCTTAAGCTCCAGGGTGCCTTTGACGCCATCGACGCGGATGATATCGCCCTCTTGCACCCGCGCCAAAGCGCCACCGACATAAGCTTCGGGGCTGACATGAATGGCCGCCGGGATTTTCCCCGACGCGCCGGACATGCGCCCGTCGGTCACCAGCGCCACCTTGAAGCCGCGATCCTGCAACACGCCGAGGAACGGCGTCATCTTGTGCAGCTCCGGCATGCCGTTGGAGCGCGGGCCCTGGAAGCGCATCACCGCGACAAAATCCTTTTCCAGCAAACCGGCCTTGAACGCATCGGCCAGGTCCTGCTGATCCTGGAACACCATGGCCGGCGCTTCGACGATCTGGTTTTCCACGGCCACGGCGGAGACTTTCATCACGCCACGACCGAGATTGCCTTCCATCACCCGCAGGCCACCTTCCGCCGAGAACGCGCGGGCGACCGGACGCAGGATGCTTTCATCGAGGCTGTCAGTCACACCTTCGCGCCAGACCAGTTGGCCATTGTCGAGGAACGGCTCCTGGGTGTAGCGGCTCAGACCGTGGCCCATCACGGTGTTGACGTTTTCGTGGAGCAGCCCGGCTTCCAGCAGCTCGCGGATCAGGAACGACATGCCGCCCGCGGCCTGGAAGTGGTTGATGTCGGCTTTGCCGTTCGGGTAGACGTGGCTCAGGGTCGGCACGACTTCGGAGAGGTCGGCCATGTCCTGCCAGGTCAATTGAATGCCCGCCGCCATGGCGATGGCCGGCATGTGCAGGGTGTGGTTGGTCGAGCCGCCCGTGGCGTGCAGCGCGACAATCGAGTTGACCAGCGAACGCTCGTCGACGATTTCGCCGATCGGGATGTAGTCACCGTTCTGCTTGGTCAGGCGCGTGACCTGGTGCGCCGCTTCGCGGGTCAAGGCATCGCGCAACGGCGTGTTCGGGTTGACGAAGGACGCGCCCGGCAGGTGCAGGCCCATGACTTCCATCAGCAACTGGTTGGTGTTGGCGGTGCCGTAGAAGGTGCAAGTGCCAGGGCTGTGGTAGGACTTCATTTCCGATTCCAGCAGCTCTTCGCGGGTCGCCTTGCCTTCGGCGTACTTCTGGCGCACATCGGCTTTCTGCTTGTTGGAAATGCCCGACACCATCGGCCCGCCCGGCACGAAGATCATTGGCAGATGACCGAAGCGCAGCGCGCCCATCATCAGGCCCGGCACTATCTTGTCGCAGATGCCGAGCAGCAGCGCGCCGTCGAACATGTTGTGGGACAGCGCCACGGCCGTGGACAACGCGATCACTTCGCGGCTCGGCAGGCTCAGTTCCATGCCCGGCTCACCCTGGGTCACGCCATCGCACATCGCCGGGGTGCCACCGGCGAACTGGCCGACGGAGCCGATTTCGCGCAGGGCTTTCTTGATCAGTTCGGGGAAGACTTCGTACGGCTGGTGCGCCGAGAGCATGTCGTTATATGACGAAACTATTGCGATGTTGGCGGAGTTCATCATCCGCAGGCTGTGCTTGTCGTCGCTGCCGCAACCGGCCACGCCATGGGCGAAGTTGGCGCATTGCAGCTTGCCGCGCATCGGACCGTCGCTGGCCGCACCGCGAATCAATGCAAGGTAAGCCTCACGCGTGGCGCGGCTGCGGGCGATAAGCCGTTCGGTGACCTCAAGGACGCGGGGATGCATGTGTAGAACTCCAGGCTAACGGATGTGGCGACCTGATTGTCTATGCTGATCAAAGGCCGGTGTCGATGGGATGACAGACGGTTTTCTTGATCGGTTGGACCAGTTGATTCAGGTCACTCGTTGTAGATCGAACAAAATATTGCCATCAAAAAGGCTTGTTTTCTATTTTTTTACGAATAATCTTGTAATTCCAACAACAAAACGACGGTAGCGCCGCACTATGACTCTTCGAATCGCAATCAATGGTTTTGGCCGCATCGGCCGTAATGTCCTGCGCGCACTCTATACCCAGGGCTACCGTCAGGATCTGCAGATCGTCGCCATCAACGACCTGGGAGACAGCGCGATCAACGCTCATCTGCTCAAGTACGACACCGTTCACGGCACGTTCGATGCCGATGTCCAGCACGACCAGGAGAGCCTGACGGTCAACGGCGACCGCATTTCGGTCAGCGCCATCCGCAACCCGGCCGACCTGCCCTGGGCCGCGGAAAAGATTGATGTGGTGTTCGAATGCACCGGTCTGTTCACCGACCGGGCCAAGGCCGCCGCGCATATTACGGCCGGCGCGCGCAAAGTGATCATCTCGGCCCCGGCCAAAGGCGCCGATGCCACCGTCGTTTACGGGGTGAACCATGACATTCTGCGCCAATCGCACCAGATCATTTCCAACGCGTCGTGCACCACCAACTGCCTGGCCCCGGTGGCCCAGGTGCTGCATCGCGAGCTGGGAATCGAAAGCGGTCTGATGACCACCATTCACGCCTACACCAACGATCAGCACCTGACCGACGTCTATCACGTCGATCCGTACCGCGCCCGTTCGGCCACCCAGAACATGATCCCGAGCAAGACCGGTGCTGCTGAAGCGGTGGGCCTGGTGCTGCCGGAACTGGCGGGCAAACTGACCGGCATGTCGGTACGCGTACCGGTGATCAATGTGTCGCTGGTGGACCTGACGGTGCATCTGAAAAAAGAAGCCAGCGCAGAGGAAGTCAATGCGCTGATGAAAGAAGCCAGCCAGCACTCGAAGATCCTTGGGTACAACACCCTGCCGCTGGTCTCCAGTGACTTCAACCACAACCCGCTGTCGTCGATCTTCGACGCCAACCACACCAAGTCCAGCGGCAAGCTGCTCAAGGTACTGGCGTGGTATGACAACGAATGGGGCTTCTCCAACCGCATGCTCGATAACTGCCTGGCGCTGTGCAACGCCGAGTAAGCGAAGCTTACGACTGTAGGAGCTGCCGAAGGCTGCGATCTTTTGATTTTGCTTTTTAAGAACAAGATCAAAAGATCGCAGCCTTCGGCAGCTCCTACACAACGCATTACGCCAGGAAACAGTTATCGATGATCGGCATCAGCTTTACGCAAAAGACCATGGCGGCGCGCAAGCGTATCGCCCTGGTCGCCCATGACCACTGCAAGGTGTTCTTGCTGGACTGGGCCGAACGGCAAAAAGACAGGCTGGCCCAGCATGATCTGGTCGCCACCGGCACCACGGGGTTGTTGTTGCAACAACGCCTCGACCTGCCGGTGCAAAGCATGATCAGCGGGCCGCTGGGCGGCGACCAGCAGCTTGGTGCGCAAATCGCCGAGCAGCGGGTCGACATGCTGGTGTTTTTCTGGGACCCGTTCGAACCTCAGCCCCACGACCCGGACATCAAAGCGTTGCTGCGGGTCGCGGCGGTGTGGAACATCCCGGTGGCGTGCAACGAATGCAGCGCCGACTACCTGCTCAGCAGCCCGCTGATGGATCAGGCGCACCCCCATCGGATTCCCGATTACGCCACCTATTTGCAGGGCCGCGCATAAAGCTTCACAAATCAGTACTTGACCACTCGAGTAGATGATAAGCATTATCATCTACTCGAAATGGATCAGGTTCTCCCGTGAGTCAGTCGCGCTTCAATCACGTTTTCCTCGCCCAGCGCACCTCCCTGCTGCGCACGCTGGAACGGATGGTCAACAATCACAGCACTGCTGAAGACCTCTTGCAGGAAACCTACCTGCGGGTGACCCGTGCATTGAGCGAACGGGCCATCGATCATCTTGAGCCCTTTGTCTTCCAGACGGCGCGCAACCTGGCGCTGGACCATTTGCGCGCGCGGCGCATCCATTCGCGCACCATGGTCGACGACGTGCCGCAGGAGGTGGTGTACAGCATCGCCGCCCCCACCAGCAGCGCCGAAGACGCCGCCCACGCCGAACAATTGCTGGAGCGCCTGAACGTGAGCCTCGGTCAACTCAGCGCCCGCCAGCAGCGGATTTTCATCCTCAGCCGCCTGCACGGGCACAGCTACCAGGAAATCGCCGAGGAGCTGAACGTGTCCCTCAGTACCGTGCAGAAAGAACTCAAACTGATCATGTCGATTTGCATCGGGGTTGCCGATCGCTTGAACGCCAACTGAGCGCCAAGGCCCTGCGCTTACCGGGACCGACTGCGCTGATCCTCGGGCTTTGCTACCCTTGGCCCACTTTTTACGCTTCACTAAAAAAACAGCCGTGCACAGACACTGCCGAGGAAACACCGTGACGGACAACCACCGCTCCCCTGCGCCTTCATCGGCGCAGGACCCCGCAAGCGCGATGGACCAGGCCCTGGACTGGCTGATCGTGCTCGGCAGTCCCGACGAGGAGCAGACCCGCCAGTTCCATGCATGGCTCGACGCCGATCCGTTGAATGCCCAGGCGTTCGCCAAGGCCCAGGCGATCTGGGACGGCCCGCAAGTGACGCAGTGCGCGCAAAGCCTGGCCGCCCGTCCGGCGAAAGTCACTGTCCTCGCCCGACTACGCCCGCACTGGAAACCACTGGCCACCGCCGCCGTGCTGCTGCTCGGGCTGTTCAGTTTCAGCAGTTTGCCGATGCGCCTGCAGGCCGATCACCTGACGGTGGTCGGCGAGCGCCAGCGCCTGCAACTGGAGGACGGTTCCAGGGTCCTGCTCAATACCAATTCGGCGTTCTCAAGCACCATCAACGACCAGCTACGTGTTGCCCGTCTGTATCAGGGCGAAGCGTTTTTCGAAGTGCAGGCCAATCGCGGCCAACCACTGGAAATCGACGCCGGCCCGGTCACGGCCAGCGTTCGCGATACCGCATTTGCCGTGCGTTACCTCGACGGCGTGGCGCAGGTACGGGTGCAACGCGGGGATGTCGACTTGCGCGCCACCCGGGATGACGCGCGGGTGCGCTTGTCTGCCGGGGAAAGCATTCGCATCGGCCCCAACGGATTCGACCGCCCGGCCAAGCTGGATGCCGCCACCGACCTGGCGTGGGTCCAGGGACGGCTGGTATTCGAAAACTGCCCGTTGAACCAGGTGCTGGCAGAACTTCGCCGCTACTACCCGGGCTGGATCATCAACAACAACGAACAGTTGGCCGATGTCACCGTAACGGGCAACTACCGCCTCGATCAGCCGCTGGACGTGGTTCGCTCCCTGGCTCACATCACTTCGGCACGGCTCCAGGAATTCCCGGCGCTGGTCATCTTGAACTGAATGAGAATTATTTTTACTCGATAGCCAAACCCGTACGTCTCGTTATAGCCAATGCAATTGATTCGCATCTCACCATGCCGATCAGCACCTATAAAGATTCGTGCGACACGGAGCGCTATCGATGTCCCCTCGCCTTACCCGCCAAGCCCCTACACCTTCCCGCGTGCTGTCGCTGCTGACCGCCGCCATCCTGATGGCCGGTACCGCACCGCTCATGGCCGCCACCGCCACCGAGCAATCGACCCGCAAAATGGGCGACTACTCGTTCGCCATTCCCCAGCAATCACTGGTGTCGGCACTCAATGCCTTTACCGCCGTGACGGGCTGGCAGGTCGGCGTGTCGTCGGAGCTGGCACAGGGTGTGGCCTCGCCGGGAGTACGCGGCTCGCTGTCGCCGGAGAAAGCCCTGGATCGCCTGTTGGTGGGGACCAACCTGGGCTATCGCAAACTGGGCAACAACAGCATCGTGCTGGAAAAGCGCAGTGGTAGCAGCGCCCTGAATCTGGATCAGGTGACCATCAGCGCCACCCGTAACGAGCAGGATGTGAACAGCGTACCGAGCACGGTCTCTGTCTACACTCGCGAAGATCTGGACCGCAACAACGTCAATACCATCAAGGAACTGGTGCGCTACGAACCCGGTGTATCGGTAGGCGGCGCCGGCCAGCGGGCGGGTATCACCGGCTACAACATTCGCGGCATCGATGGCGACCGCGTACTGACCCAGGTCGATGGCGTGCAGGTGCCCGACGGTTTCTTCAATGGCCCCTATGCCCAGACCAACCGCAACTATGTCGACCCGGAAATCGTCAAGCGCGTGGAAATCCTCCGGGGCCCGGCGTCGGTGCTGTATGGCAGCAGCGCCATTGGCGGTGCGGTCAGTTACTACACGCTGGACCCGGACGACATCATCAAACCGGGCAAGGACGTCGGCGCACGTCTGAAAACCGGCTACAGCTCCGCCGACGACAGCTGGCTGACTTCCGGCACCGTCGCCGGCCGTACCGGCGAGTTCGATGGCCTGCTGCATCTCAGTCAACGCAACGGTCATGAAACAGAGTCCTATGGCGAAACCGGCGGCACTGGCCTGAACCGTACTGAAGCCAACCCCCAGGACGCGCGCACCACCAGCGTGCTGGCAAAACTGGGCTGGAATTACGCCGACGACGCGCGCCTGGGCCTGACCTACGAGCATTACAAGGACGACCGCGACACCAATCAATTGAGCGCAGTGGGCGGCCCGTTCAATGCCGGACGCGGTTTCGGCTACTACAAGTCCCGTACTGGTAACGACACGATCACCCGCGAACGCTTTGGCCTGGAACACAGCTTCGGTCTGGACAGCGCACTGGCTGACAACATCAAGTGGACGCTGAACTACCAGATCGCCAAGACCGACCAGACCACCGAGGAAATCTACGCGCCGCCGTCACGAACCGTGCTGCGTAACCGCGATACCACCTACAAGGATCGCCAATGGGTATTCGATGCCCAGGCTGACAAGTCGTTTGCCATCGCCGACACCGAACACCTCGTCACCTATGGCACCACCATCAAGCAGGACAAAGTTACCGGCCTGCGTACCGGTGCCGGCACCTGCCTGACCGTGGCCGGTGCCTGCCGGGTCATTGGCGCCCCTAGCGCCACCGACACGCTGACACCCGCCAGTGACTTCCCGGACCCGACCATCAACAGCTACGCCCTGTTCGCCCAGGATCAGATCAGCTGGGGCAACTGGACCTTCCTGCCCGGTGCACGCTACGACTACACCCAGCTCAAACCACACATCACCGACGAGTTCCTGGCCACCGCCGACCAGAGCGGCAACGGCGTGGTGAGCGACGAGACCAAGACCTGGCATCGCCTGTCGCCGAAGTTCGGCACCACCTACAGCTTCAACGACCACTACACCTGGTACGGCCAGTACGCCGAAGGCTTCCGCACCCCGACCGCCAAGGCGTTGTACGGTCGTTTCGAAAACATCGCTGGCGGCTATAAGGTCGCGCCTAATCCGGACCTCGAACCGGAAAAGAGCAAAAGCTACGAGACAGGTTTGCGCGGCAACTTCGAGCAGGGCTCATTTGACGTCGCCGTGTTCTACAACAAATACCGCGACTTCATTAACGAGAACGCCATCACTCCTGGCTACACCGAGACCACGTTCCAGAGCAACAACATCAAGCACGCCACCATCAAGGGTGCCGAGGTCAAGGGCCGCCTGAACCTCGACGCCTTCGGCGCACCGCAAGGCCTCTACACCCAAGGCTCGGTGGCCTATGCCTATGGTCGCAACGACGACAACGGCGAGCCGCTCAACAGCGTCAACCCGCTGACCGGCGTATTCGGCCTGGGCTACGACCAGGACACCTACGGCGGCTTGCTCAGCTGGACCCTGGTGAAGAAGAAGGACCGCGTCGACAGCACCAGCTTCAAAACCCCGGACGGCACCAGCACTCAGTTCAAGACCCCCGGTTTCGGCATTCTGGACCTGAGTGCGTTCTACAAAGTGACCGACGACGTAACCGTCAGCGGCGGCGTCTACAACCTCACCGACAAGAAATACTGGCTGTGGGATGACGTGCGCGGCTACGACAGCGTCGGCGAAGCCTCGGTGACCCAACCGGCCAACCTCGACCGCCTGACCCAGCCGGGTCGCAACTTTGCGGTCAACCTGATCTGGGATATCTGATCCGCTCATCTCGCCGGGCGGTTACATCAAACCGCCCGGTGGGGATTTTTTACTGTCAGGCGCCTTCCTGTTCGTCTCGTTACCAAGCGCCTCTTCTTTCTCCAAGGAAATGCCATGACTACCCAGGCCACCGAACAACGCCCCAACCTGCGTTCGCAGCGTTTGAACCAGATCACCAACGAGCCGCACAGCAAGCTCGATGCCCTGGTCAAGGCCCATGCCCCGTTTGAAACCCCGGCCAATTTCGCCCGTTTCGTGGTGGCGCAGTACCTGTTCCAGTCGGAACTGGTGTCGCTGTACAACGATGCCGAACTGACCGCCATCGTCCCGGACCTGCCGGCCCGCTGCCGTGCCGATGCAGCCAAAGCCGACCTCGCGGACCTGGACACCGACGTGCCAGCACCTGTGGCCGGCGCACTGAAGAACCCGACCAAGGCTGAAGCCCTGGGCTGGATCTTTGTTTCGGAAGGCTCGAAGCTCGGCGCGGCGTTCCTGATCAAGCGTGCCGTGGGCCTTGGCCTGAGCGAAACCTTCGGTGCCCGCCACCTCGGCGAACCGGCCGGTGGCCGCGCTGAAGGCTGGAAGAGCTTCGTCAAGACACTGGACGGCCTGGCCTTCAGCGCCCAGGAAGAAGCCGAAGTGGAAAAAGGCGCCATCGACGCGTTCAACCGGTTTACCGTGTTGCTGGAGCAGGCTTATTCGACAACCGCCGAGCCGGCCTGAGACGCATAATCCCTGTGGGAGCGGGCTTGCTCGCGAAAGCGGAGTATCAGTCGACATGTTTTTTGAATGTCAGACCGCCTTCGCGAGCAAGTCGGATCGCCGCACCGCCGCTCCCACATTGGACGAAGCAAGTCTGTAGGATTTCGATTCGCCTCACCTGTTGCCTTGAGCCCATGCCTGCCTCTTCAAAACTCTCCCGCCTCCTCTTCGGCCTGCTGGCCTATGTCAGCCTGGGCATCGGCCTGATCGCCATCGTCATACCCGGCCTGCCAACCACCGAGTTCATCCTGCTGGCCGCCTGGGCCGCGACCCGCAGTTCGCCGCGCCTGAGTGCCTGGCTGGAAAACCACCGGCTGTTCGGCCCCATCCTCCATAACTGGCGCAACGGCAAGATCATCGCGCGTCGGGCAAAAGTCAGCGCCACGGTCAGCATGCTGTTATGTGCAGGTCTCATGTTAGTGATGCTCGATCACGGCTGGCCGATTTACCTGGCGATTGCCGGGATGGGGCTGGGCAATCTGTGGATCTGGTCACGACCGGAATCACTGCCGGAACTCTCCTGAACAACTCCGCGACTTTTCTTCGTTTTAAAGCGCTTTTCGGCACATTTTTCTGCGCAAACGTTCAACCATTACCGCTCGTCGGGTTGCCCCTCATGTAACCTCAGCGCCACGCCGATGTGCATTGATCGGCGCTAAATGGATTTAGCGAGTGAGCCGCAACGGCCCACAGCCCACACTTCATCCATTCGCGAGCTCGCCCTATGTTCGACTCACTGTCCATCCGCCTGAAAATCGTCCTGCTGTCCGGTCTGTGCCTGCTGGGCGTAGTCGCCTTGATAGTGGGCATGAACATCTACCAGACCAATCAGAACGATGACCTGGTCAGCGACTCCAGCAGCAGAATGCTCACCGCCAGTGTGCAGGACCTGCTCCAGGCCAAGGCCGCCGAGCAAGCGGTGCGGGTGCAGAAGACCTTCGGTGAAACCCTAACGGTGGTGAGCGCCCTCGCGGACCAGATCCAGGACTTGCGCAACCTGGCCGCCAAGCGCTCCCTTGAGCCCGGCGCCCTGCGTGAAGAGTTGAACCAGAGCCTGAAAACCGCCTTCGAGCGCAACAGCAAGGTGCTGGGGATCTGGCTGGCGTTCGAACCCAACGGCCTGGACGGCAAGGACAACGAGTTCGCCAACGACGCCGCCCGTCAATCCAACGAGATCGGTCGTTTCGCCACCTACTTCAGCCGTGCCGGTGGTGAAACGCTGAACACGATCATGGTCGAAGAGGACATGACCAAAACCACCCTGAACCTCAGCGGCACGCCGTACAACGTCTGGTACACCTGCCCTCGGGACAGCAAGCGCATCTGCCTGCTCGACCCCTATGCCGATACGGTCGGCAACAAGGAAATGTTGATGACCACCATTTCCGTACCGTTGCTGGTGGATGGCAAATCCATCGGCGTGGTCGGCATCGACATCGCCCTCGACGCCCTGCAAGCGGCGGCGGTCAACTCCCAGCGCGACCTGTTCAACAGTGCCGGGCACATGCTCATCGTTTCTGGCACTGGCGTGCTGGCCGCCTACAGTGTCGATGCCGGTAAAGTCGGCAAGAACATCGGCGACACCCTGGGCGCCGATGGCAAGGACATCCTGCAGTTGCTCGCGAATGGCGCACCGAAAATTCTCCAGCAAGGCGACCTGATCCGCGCGGTGTACCCGGTCAGCCCGATTGCCGATGCCAAGGCCTGGGCCGTGGTGATCGACCTGCCCAGGCAAGTGCTGCTGGCCGACTCGGTGAAGCTGCAAGCGGTACTCGACGATGCCCAGCAAAGCGGCACGCTCAAGGCGCTGTCGGTGGCGGTGATTGCCGGCCTGCTCGGGCTGTTGCTGATGTGGCTCACCGCGTCCGGCGTGACCCGCCCGATCAACAGCGTGGCCGACATGCTCAAGGCGATTGCCAGTGGTGACGGCGACCTGACCCAGCGTCTGCACTACAGCAAGAAGGACGAGCTGGGCGAACTGGTGAGCTGGTTCAACCGCTTCCTCGACAAGCTGCAACCGACCATCGCGCAGATCAAGCAAAGCATCACCGATGCCCGTGGCACCGCCGACCAGTCTTCGGAAATCGCCCGCCAGACCAGTGAAGGCATGCAGGTGCAGTTCCGCGAAATCGACCAGGTCGCCACCGCGTCCAACGAAATGAGCGCCACCGCCCACGATGTCGCCAACAGCGCCTCGAACGCGGCCAATGCGGCGAAAGGTGCCGACCAGTCGGCCCGCGACGGCATGTCGATCATCGAGCGCAGCACCCGCGACATCAATCAACTGGCCGAAGAAGTCAGCAAGGCCGTGACCGAAGTCGAAGCCCTCGCGGTCAACAGCGAGCAGATCGGTTCGGTGCTGGAGGTGATTCGCAGCATCGCCGAACAAACCAACCTGCTGGCGCTCAACGCCGCCATAGAAGCCGCCCGTGCCGGTGAAAGTGGTCGTGGCTTCGCGGTGGTCGCCGATGAAGTACGTAACCTGGCCAAGCGCACCCAGGATTCGGTGGAAGAAATTCGCCTGGTGATCGAACGCATCCAGTCCGGCACCCGCGGCGTGGTCGCCACCATGCATTCAAGCCAGACCCAGGCCCACAGCAATGCCGGACAGATCCAGCAGGCGGTCCAGGCCTTGGGCAAAATCAGCGACGCGGTCACCGTGATCAGCGACATGAACCTGCAGATCGCCAGCGCCGCCGAACAGCAAAGCGCCGTCGCCGAAGAGGTCAACCGCAACGTCTCGGCGATCCGCACCGTCACCGAAACCCTGACCGGCCAGGCCACCGAATCGGCGCAGATCAGCAGCCAGCTCAACTCCCTGACCACCCACCAGATGAAGTTGATGGATCAGTTCCGGGTATAATTTTGTGACCACAGAAGATCCCCTGTGGGAGCGGGCTTGCTCGCGAAAGCGGTGTATCGGGCAGTATTGATGTCGACTGACACTCCGCCTTCGCGAGCAAGCCCGCTCCCACAAGGGGATTTCATCTGGCCTCAGTTTTTTGATCTAAGATCTGGCTCTCGCTCCGGAGGGCCCATCGATGACTGATCTGCTCACGCCCATTCAAGCCGCACTCGGTTTGCCTCACACCCCGATTCCATTCACGTCCAGCGGCGCCCTGCCCTCGGCGTTTGCCGTCACGGATCTGGCCTGCGCCAGCATCGCTGCCGCTGGCCAGGCCGCCAGCGAACTGCTGCACCAGCAAACCGGGCGCTTGCCCGACCTTGAAGTTGACCGGCGCCTCGCATCATTCTGGTTCGCAACCTCGATTCGTCCGCTTGGCTGGAACGTTCCGCCGTTGTGGGACCCGGTGGCCGGCGACTACGCCACCCGCGATGGCTGGATTCGCCTGCACACCAACGCGCCCCATCACCGCGCCGCTGCCGAAAGCGTGCTCGGTGTCTGTATCGACCGCGCAGCGATGGCCGGCCAAGTGGTCCGATGGGCGAAAAGCGAGCTGGAGCAGGCAGTGGTCGATGCCGGTGGTTGCGCCGCCGAAATGCGCACCTGGGAACAATGGCAGGTCCATCCTCAAGGCCGGGCAGTGAATGCCGAACCCTTGATTCTGTTCGCCAATCACCCAGGTCAGAGCCGCAAACCGTGGACAGGTTCAGTTGCTCGACCACTGGCCGGCATCAAGGTGCTGGACTTGACCCGAGTACTGGCAGGCCCCATCGCCAGTCGTTTTCTGGCAGGCCTCGGTGCCGATGTCTTGCGCATCGATCCACCGACCTGGAACGAGCCTGGGGTGGTGCCGGAAGTCACCTTGGGAAAACGTTGCGCGCGTCTTGATCTGAACGACAGGTCCGACCGCGGCGTATTCGAACGCCTGCTCAAGGACGCCGACATTCTGCTCCACGGCTATCGCGCCGATGCGCTGGAGCAACTTGGCCTGGGCATGAATGAGCGCCGGCAACTGAACCCTGGCCTGATCGATGTTTGCCTCAACGCCTATGGCTGGAGCGGCCCCTGGCAAAACCGACGGGGCTTCGACAGCCTGGTGCAGATGAGCAGTGGCATTGCCGAAGCGGGCATGCGCTGGAAGCAGGCGGACAAGCCGACGCCATTGCCGGTACAGGCCCTCGATCACGCCACCGGGTATTTGATGGCGGCCAGTGCGATCCGGTTGTTGGCAGGGTGCTTGAGCAGCGGGATGGGTGGCTCGGCCCGGTTGTCGTTGGCGCGTACGGCGAGGTTGTTGATCGAGGCTGGGGCCGGGTCCGATGAGCCGTTGCGGGCAGAGGATCAAGAGGATCAGGGAATGGTGGTGGAGCAGACGCCGTGGGGGGCGGCGCATCGGTTGCAGGCGCCGCTGAAGATCATCGGGACGCCGTTACAGTGGACATTGCCCGCGACGGAACTGGGTTCACATCCCGCGCAGTGGTGGTGACTTTCAGGTAGCCATCGCGAGCAAGCTCGCTCCCACAGGGACTGCGTTTTTCCTGACTATCGCGATCAAATGTGGGAGCGGGCTTGCTCGCGAAGGCGTCAGGACTGTCAGTACAAATTCCGGATCAGTTCAGTCCACCCGACTCAAAGCAGTCCATAGCACCTGCGCCGCATACCCTCGATAAGGCCGCCACCCCTCAGCCCGCAATAACAGCTGCTTCGCTGTCACCGGCCCACCCTCCAGCGCCACCAGCGCATTGATCAGCCCCACGTCACCATTAGGAAACCCATCCATCTCCCGCAATTGCCGCAAGGCAATGTATTGCGCCGTCCAGTCACCAACCCCGTGCAACGCCAGCAACCGCGCTACGCCCCCCTCCCGACCGGGCTCAAACAATCGCGGATCATCGAGCAGTGCCTGAGCCACCCCCGACAAGGTCCGGCCTCGGCTTTTCGGCATGCCCAGCGTCGCCAGATCCGCCCTCGCCAGCACGTCAGCCGTGGGAAACACATGGCTCAATCCCGACTGCGGTGAACTCAATGGCACACCGTGTTGCGCCACCAGCTTGCCCGCCAACCGAATCGCCGCCGCCACCGTAATCTGCTGTCCCAGTACCGCGCGGATCGCCAGTTCCAGCCCATCCCACGCCCCCGGTACACGCAACCCGGGGCGCTCGGCAATCAACCGCGCCATCAGCGGATCAACCGCCAGGTGCCGGTGAATCGTGGACAGGTCGGCATCCAGGTCGAACATTCGCCGCACTCGCGCAACGATCTCGGGCACGGCAGCAGCCTCCGGAAAGTCCAGGGTCAGCTCAAGTGCATCGGATGCAGCAGGCTGGATCGAAAACGTACCGTGAACGCCATGCACGTCGATGCTGCGCGAGTAGACACCTTCGACCACCGTTTCCAGGCCAGCAATCGCTCGCGCCGACAAGAACCCCAGCATCGCCGGCCAGTCATAGGGTGGTTGATATGCCAGCAACGCCTTCACAGACTGAGCAAGCCGCTGTACAACCCATAAGCCGCCAGCCCCGCACCACCGATGACACAGGTGAAAATGCCTTTCTCGACCACCGTGAACAGTGGCTTGCCCTGCTCATTACGAGCCTTGGCAAACAGGATCACACCCGGCGCATACAGCAAGGCCGACAGCAGCAAATACTTCAGGCCGCCGGCATACAGCAACCACACCGCGTAGCCCAGGGCGATGCCACCGATCAGCAGGTCCTTGAACCGTTCGGCGGGTGCCTGTTGGTAGGTTTCACCCCGTGCGCACAACAACACCGCATAGGCCGCCGACCACAGGTACGGCACCAGAATCATTGAGGACGCCAGATAAATCAGGCTGGTGTAGGTGCCGGCGGAAAACAGGGTGATCAGCAGGAACAACTGGATCATCGAGTTGGTCAGCCACATCGCATTGACCGGCACATGGTTGGCGTTTTCCTTGGTCAGGAATGCCGGCATGGTCTTGTCTTTCGCCGTGGCGAACAGGATTTCGGCGCACAGCAGCGCCCAGGACAACAAGGCCCCCAACAGCGAGATCGCCAGGCCGATACTGATCAGCAACGCGCCCCAGGGGCCGACGATATGTTCAAGCACCGCCGCCAGCGAGGGGTTCTGCAATTTCGCCAGTTGCGGTTGGGTCATGATCCCAAGCGACAGCACGTTCACCAGCACCAGCAGTGCCAATACCCCAATGAACCCGATCACCGTCGCGCGGCCCACGTCGGAGCGTTTCTCTGCCCGGGCCGAATAGACACTGGCGCCCTCGATACCGATGAACACGAACACGGTGACCAGCATCATGTGCCGGACCTGATCCATCACGCTGCCGAATTCCGGGTTGTTGCGCCCCCAGATATCGAGGGTAAAGATGTCCGCCTTGAACGCCACGGCAGCGATCACGATGAACATGATCAGCGGCACGATCTTGGCCACTGTGGTTACCTGGTTGATGAACGCCGCCTCCTTGATCCCGCGCATCACCACAAAATGCACGGTCCAGAGCAGCACCGAAGCGCAGACGATGGCGATCGGCGTGTTGCCTTCGCCAAAGACCGGAACGAAATAACCGAGGGTGCTGAACAGCAGCACGAAGTAGCCGACGTTGCCCAGCCAGGCGCTGATCCAATAGCCCCAGGCGGACGAAAAGCCCATGTAGTCGCCGAACCCGGCCTTGGCGTAGGCATACACCCCGGAGTCCAGTTCCGGCTTGCGATTGGCCAGGGTCTGGAACACGAACGCCAGGGTCAGCATGCCGACGGCAGTGATTGCCCAACCGATCAGGATCGCCCCGGCATCGGCCCTGGCCGCCATGTTTTGCGGCAGGGAAAAGATCCCGCCACCGATCATCGAACCCACCACCAACGCGATCAATGCGCTCAGGCGAAGCTTGTTCGGTGATTGCGCCATCGTGCATCTCCATTTTTCTGTGGGGCGACAACTGCCGCGAGATCGTCACATAACGGGCATCAACTAAACTGTTGAAGAGTAATAACGTTTATTGGATAACGCCAACAATCGTCTTTTTACTTGCATAAAACGGCTATTAGAGGCGCCGATATAATCATTTGTTGTATACGTTTTTTTAATACATCAATTTTGTACAAGAAACTCATCAGGAAAATTTGCAGATTCTGAAAATCCAACTAGCGTCATAATTCGAAACAAATTCTAAAAGTACTGAAATAATCTACAAAAGGCTCTAGAACAAGCATTACAGGCAGTAACCCCGCAAATGATGGCACTCCGCCAACAACCTGGGAAGGTTCTCATTTAGTGATCTAAGTCAGCTGATTGGATAGCCAACGGAATTAGTCTGTTGCCTCTCTTCTCCTGCATTGGAGTCATGCAATGTCTGAAGCTCCCGGAAAACTGAAACTCGGCGCGCTGGTTGCGTTAGTCGTGGGTTCGATGATTGGTGGCGGGATATTTTCCTTGCCACAAAACATGGCGGCCAGCGCGGATGTCGGCGCCATTCTGATCGGTTGGGCGATCACCGCCGTCGGCATGCTAACCCTGGCGTTCGTGTTCCAGACCCTGGCCAACCGCAAACCCGATCTTGATGGCGGGGTTTACGCCTACGCCAAGGCCGGGTTCGGCGACTACATGGGCTTCTCGTCCGCCTGGGGGTACTGGATCAGTGCCTGGCTGGGCAACGTTGGCTACTTCGTCTTGCTGTTCAGCACGCTCGGCTACTTCTTTCCGCTATTTGGGGAGGGGAATACCCCTGCTGCCGTGATCGGCGCCTCGGTGCTGCTCTGGGCCGTACATTTCCTCGTACTGCGAGGAATAAAGGAAGCAGCGTTCATCAACCTGGTGACCACCGTCGCCAAGATCGTGCCGCTGCTGCTGTTCATGTTGATCGCGTTGTTCGCTTTCAAACTGGACATCTTCACCGCCGATATCTGGGGCCTGAAGAACCCGGACCTGGGCAGTGTGATGGACCAGGTGCGCAAGATGATGCTGGTCACCGTGTGGGTGTTCATCGGCATCGAAGGCGCGAGCATCTTTTCGGCCCGGGCGGAAAAACGCAGCGATGTGGGCAAGGCCACCGTGATCGGCTTTGTCACCGTGCTGCTGTTTTTGGTCCTGGTCAACGTGCTGTCGCTGGGGATCATGACCCAGCCGGAACTGGCCAAACTGCAGAACCCGTCAATGGCCGCCGTGCTGGAACACGTGGTCGGTCACTGGGGCGCGGTGCTGATCAGCGTGGGCTTGATCATCTCGTTGCTGGGGGCGTTGCTGTCGTGGGTGCTGCTGTGCGCGGAGATCATGTTCGCCGCCGCCAAGGACCACACCATGCCGGCGTTTTTGCGCAAGGAAAACGCCAACCATGTACCGGTCAACGCCCTGTGGCTGACCAATGCCATGGTCCAGGTTTTCCTGGTCATCACGCTGTTCTCCGCCAGCACATATCTGTCGCTGATCTACCTCGCCACCTCGATGATCCTGGTGCCTTACCTGTGGTCGGCGGCCTATGCGTTGCTGTTGGCGGTGCGTGGCGAAAGCTACGAAGGCGCGGCGGGCGAGCGGCAGAAGGATCTGATCATCGGCGCCGTGGCCCTGATCTACGCGATCTGGCTGCTGTACGCCGGCGGCATCAAGTACCTGCTGCTGTCCGCCCTGCTCTACGCCCCCGGCGTGATCCTGTTCGCCAAGGCCAAGCTGGAAATCAACAAACCGGTTTTCACCAACGTCGAGAAGCTGATTTTCGCTGCGGTGGTCGTCGGCGCCGTGGTGGCGGCCTACGGTCTCTACGACGGTTTCCTGACCCTTTAGCTCCTGTTTCTAGAAGCACAACCCTGTTTTGTCATCTGGAGGATCACTGTAATGACCAAGGAAAAAGTTAAGTTCGGCGTCCATTCCGAAGCCGGCAAACTGCGCAAAGTCATGGTTTGCTCCCCAGGCCTGGCCCATCAGCGGCTGACCCCGAACAACTGCGATGAACTGCTGTTCGATGATGTGCTGTGGGTGGCCCAGGCCAAGCGCGACCACTTCGACTTCGTCACCAAGATGCGCGAACGCAACATCGATGTGCTGGAAATGCACAACCTGCTGACCGACATCGTCGCAATTCCCGAAGCCCTGGACTGGATTCTGGAACGCAAGATCACCGCCAACTCAGTGGGCCTGGGCCTGATCAACGAAACCGCCTCGTGGCTGCGTAGCCTGGAGCCACGCAAGATTGCCGAGTTCCTGATCGGCGGCGTATCGGGCGATGATTTGCCGACCAGTTTCGGTGGCAAGGCCATCGAGATGTTCCGCGACTTCCTCGGCAACTCCAGCTTCATCCTGCCGCCACTGCCCAATACCCAGTTCACCCGCGATACCACCTGCTGGATCTACGGTGGCGTCACCCTCAACCCGATGTACTGGCCGGCGCGCCGTCAGGAAACGCTGCTGACCACCGCCATCTACAAATTCCACCCCGAGTTCACCAACGCCGACTTCCAGATCTGGTACGGCGACCCGGACAAAGAACACGGCAACTCCACCCTTGAGGGCGGTGACGTGATGCCGATCGGCAACGGCGTGGTGTTGATCGGCATGGGCGAACGCTCGTCGCGCCAGGCCATTGCCCAACTGGCGGTGAACCTGTTCAAAAACAAGGCCGTCGAGAAAGTGATCGTCGCCGGCCTGCCGAAATCCCGCGCGGCGATGCACCTGGACACGGTGTTCAGCTTCTGCGATCGCGACCTCGTCACGATCTTCCCGGAAGTGGTGAACCAGATTGTCGCCTTCACCCTGCGTCCCGATGAAAGCAAAGCGGGGGGCATCGACATCCGCCGCGAAGAAACCAACTTCCTCGACACCGTGGCTCAGGCCCTGAACCTCAAAGCGTTGCGCGTGGTGGAAACCGGCGGCAACAGCTTCGCCGCCGAACGCGAGCAATGGGACGACGGCAACAATGTGGTGGCCGTGGAGCCAGGCGTGGTCATCGGCTACGACCGCAATACCTACACCAACACCCTGCTGCGCAAGGCCGGTGTGGAAGTCATCACCATCAGCGCCGGCGAACTCGGCCGGGGACGGGGCGGCGGCCATTGCATGACCTGCCCGATCATCCGCGACCCGATTGACTACTAACCTATGAACCTTGGCCCGCGCTGCCCTCTACCCAAGGGCATGCGCAGGCCAAGGGGATAACCGACACCTTAGGAGATCCAAAATGGCGTTCAATATCCATAACCGCAATCTGCTGAGCCTGGAACACCACACCCCTCGCGAATTGCGCTACCTGCTCGACCTGTCCCGCGACCTCAAGCGTGCCAAGTACACCGGCACCGAACAGCAGCATCTCAAGGGCAACAACATCGCGCTGATCTTCGAAAAGACCTCGACCCGCACCCGCTGCGCATTCGAAGTCGCAGCCTATGACCAGGGCGCCAACGTCACCTACATCGACCCGAACTCCTCGCAGATCGGCCACAAGGAAAGCATGAAGGACACCGCCCGCGTGCTCGGGCGCATGTACGATGCCATCGAGTACCGTGGCTTCAAGCAGGAAATCGTCGAGGAACTGGCCAAGTTCGCCGGCGTACCGGTGTTCAACGGCCTGACCGACGAGTATCACCCGACGCAAATGATCGCCGACGTGCTGACCATGCGTGAGCACGCCGACAAGCCGATCCACGAGATCAGCTACGCCTACCTGGGCGACGCGCGCAACAACATGGGCAACTCGCTGCTGCTGATCGGCGCCAAGCTCGGCATGGACGTGCGTATCTGCGCCCCGAAAGCCCTGTGGCCGGCGGACGACCTGGTGGCACGCTGCAAACAGTACGGCGAAGAAAGTGGTGCGCGCATCACCCTCACCGAAGACCCGAAAGCGGCGGTCAAGGGCGTGGACTTCATCCACACCGATGTGTGGGTGTCGATGGGTGAGCCGGTTGAAGCCTGGGCCGAGCGCATCCAGCAACTGCTGCCGTATCAGGTCAACGCCGAACTGATGAAAGCCACCGGCAACCCGCGCACCAAGTTCATGCACTGCCTGCCGGCGTTCCACAACAGCGACACCAAGATCGGCAAGCAAATTGCCGAGCAGTACCCGCACCTGAGCAACGGCATCGAAGTGACCGATGACGTGTTCGAGTCGCCGGCCTGCATCGCCTTCGAGCAAGCGGAAAACCGCATGCACACCATCAAGGCGATTCTGGTGTCGACGCTGGCTGATCTCTAACGGCTGATCATGTCCTCTTGATCGCTCACTGACCCGTAGGAGCTGCCGAAGGCTGCGATCTTTTGATCTTGAAGATCAATAGCAAAATCAAAAGATCGCAGCCTTCGGCAGCTCCTACCCATAAAGGACTAGCACCATGCGTATCGTCGTTGCTCTGGGCGGTAATGCCCTGCTCCGCCGGGGCGAACCCATGACCGCTGACAACCAGCGCGCCAACATCCGGATCGCCACCGAACAGATCGCCAAAATCCATCCCGGCAACCAACTGGTCATCGCCCACGGCAATGGCCCTCAGGTCGGCCTGCTGTCATTGCAGGCGGCGGCCTACACCTCGGTTTCGCCCTATCCGCTGGACGTGCTCGGTGCCGAGACCGAAGGCATGATCGGCTACATCATCGAACAGGAACTGGGCAACCTGCTGGACTTCGAAGTGCCCTTCGCGACCTTGCTGACCCAGGTCGAAGTCGATGCCAATGACCCGGCCTTCAAGAACCCGACCAAACCCATCGGCCCTGTCTATACCAAGGATGAGGCCGAAGCACTGGCCGCCGAGAAAGGCTGGGCCATTGCCCCGGACGGCGACAAATACCGTCGCGTGGTCGCCAGCCCGAAACCCAAACGCATCTTCGAAATCCGCCCGATCAAATGGCTGCTGGAAAAAAGCAGCATCGTGATCTGCGCCGGCGGTGGCGGCATTCCGACCATGTATACCTCGCCCGGTAAACTCGAGGGCGTCGAAGCGGTCATCGACAAGGACCTGTGCTCGGCGCTGCTGGCCGAACAGCTTGAAGCCGATCTGCTGGTGATCGCCACCGACGTCAACGCCGCCTTCATCGATTTTGGTAAACCCACGCAGAAAGCCATCGCCCAGGCCCACCCCGACGAAATGGAAAAACTCGGCTTCGCCGCCGGCTCCATGGGACCGAAGGTGCAGGCAGCCTGCGAATTCGCGCGCCATACTGGAAAAGTCGCAGTGATCGGTTCGCTCGCGGACATCGAAGCGATCGTCCAGGGCAAGGCCGGCACGCGCATCAGTACGGCAACAGCTGGCATTACCTACTTGTAAGGAGAGACGTCTATGGCACAGTTTGAGCCAGGTCACTTGCACATCGAACGACATGCGCTGACCCCGGATGATGTCAGCTACAACGTGCACCTCGACTATGAAGTCAGCAAGAATGCCAAAGGGGAAAAAGGCATCCAGTTCACTATGCATGGCAGCATTCAGGGCAAGGAGATGTCAGAGCCCTTCTTCCTGCCCAAGGAGGAGGCCTACAACTTCGCCAGCAACGTGACGAAAATCGCCGAGAAGTACGGGATTCCGAAGACGCACAGCCAGATCGGATCGGTCCACAAACATTACGATTTGATGTTTGAAGACATCCGGCAGCAGTTGAATATGAAATCAGGCGACCCGGTAAACCCCGAACACTTCGAATAACCCAGCCTCCAAGTAGAAGCTGTACCTGTGGGAGCGAGCCTGCTCGCTCCCACAGGGATCTTCGTTACCCGCATATCCCGCGCAAAATTTCACCATTAGCCCGCCCCAAGGCATACTTGCCACCCTCCGCACTGCAGACCCCAAGACCGCCCCATGCGTATCCACGTCAGCTTCATCGACCGCGTCGGTATCACCCAGGAAGTCCTGGCCCTGCTCGGCGGGCGCAATCTGAACCTGGATGCGGTGGAAATGGTCCCGCCCAATGTCTATATCGACGCCCCGACCCTGAGCCCGCAAGTCCTCGAAGAACTGCGCGATGCCCTGTTCAGCGTGCGTGGCGTGCAAGCGGTGACGGTGGTCGACATCCTGCCCGGCCAGCGCCGGCACTTGCAGCTCGACGCCTTGCTGGCAGCCATGACCGACCCGGTGCTGGCACTGGACAGCGACGGCAAGGTGCTGCTGGCCAACCCGGCCCTGATCGCCCTGTACGGCCGCGAACCGGATGGTGAAAGCGTGGGTGACCTGTTTTCCGACCCGGCCCTGCTCGACGCCCTGCTCGAACACGGCTTTCGCCTGCCGTTGCGGGAAATCACCGTCAACGGCCAGACCCTGTTGCTCGACGCCACACCGATCACCGACGCCGGCGCCCTGCTGACCCTGTACCAACCGAACCGCATCGGCGAACGCCTTTCCGCGCTGCACCATGACCACGCCGAAGGTTTCGATGCATTGCTCGGCGAGTCCCCGGTGATCCGCACCCTCAAGGCGCGCGCCCAGCGGGTGGCGGCCCTCGATGCACCGCTGCTGATCCAGGGCGAAACCGGCACCGGCAAGGAACTGGTGGCCCGCGCCTGCCACGCCATCAGCGCCCGGCACAGCTCCCCCTTTCTGGCGTTGAACTGCGCGGCATTGCCGGAGAACCTCGCCGAAAGTGAACTGTTCGGCTACGCCCCCGGCGCTTTCACCGGCGCGCAACGAGGTGGTAAGCCGGGGCTGATGGAGCTGGCCAACCAGGGCACGGTGTTTCTCGATGAAATCGGCGAGATGTCGCCGTATTTGCAGGCCAAATTGCTGCGTTTCCTCAACGACGGCAGTTTTCGCCGGGTCGGCGGTGACCGTGAGGTCAAGGTCAACGTACGGATCCTCAGCGCCACCCACCGCGACCTGGAAAAAATGGTCAGCGAAGGCCTGTTCCGCGAAGACCTGTTCTATCGCCTCAACGTCCTCAACGTCGAAGTGCCGCCCCTGCGCGAACGCGGCCAGGACATCCTGCTGCTGGCCCGCTACTTCATGCAGCAGGCCTGTGCGCAGATCCAGCGACCGATCTGCCGCCTGGCGCCGGGCACTTACCCGGCGCTGCTGGGCAACCGCTGGCCGGGCAACGTGCGGCAATTGCAGAACGTGATCTTCCGCGCCGCGGCGATTTGCGAAAGCAGCCTGGTGGACATCGGCGACCTCGACATCGCTGGCACCTCGGTAGCCCGCCAGAGCGACCATGACGTCGACAGCCTGGAACAGGCCATGGACGAGTTCGAGAAAACCCTGCTGGAAAAACTCTACGCCAGCTATCCCTCGACCCGGCAACTGGCGACCCGCCTGCAAACCTCCCACACGGCGATTGCCCATCGGTTGCGCAAGTACGGGATTCCCAACAAGACTTGAAGCCTTGCGTCGACAGATGGTGGGCTGTGTACACCAACCTGTGTAGGAGCTGCCGCAGGCTGCGATCTTTTGACTTTGATCTTATGGTGCCTGCGACAAGATCGCAGCCTGCGGCAGCTCCTACGGAACGGATTGTCACTTCGAAAACTTCTTCACCTGTTTAAAAACGACCTCCACCTGTACTGAAAGCGCTACAGCGGAACGATATCGCTACACCCCTCTCCGATCACGGCTGTGCAAGGCTTTGATCCACCTCGGCTTTTATCATTGACATATGCCGTATCGATTTCGCTACAACGATTGATTTTCAGCGTTTGTCGAAACCACCTAAATCATTGATCAATAACAATAAAAACAACGTTGGCCGCGTTCTTGCTATGTACTCCTCCATAACCCGGGCATTGCCCAAGCATTCAATCGCGTCCACCAGACGAGTCTGGCCCCTTAGGAGTTTCCATGAGCGAGTTGCGTTTTACTGAAGATCACGAATGGCTGCGCACCGAAGCTGACGGCAGCGTCACGGTCGGCATCACCGCTTTCGCACAGAACGCCCTGGGCGACGTGGTTTTCGTTCAACTGCCTGAGCTGCAGTCCTACGACAAAGGCGCCGAAGCCGCCACCGTGGAATCGGTAAAGGCTGCCAGCGGCGTGTACATGCCGCTGGACGGCGAAGTGCTGGAAGTGAACCCGGCGCTGGACAGCAGCCCTGAACTGGTCAACGAAGATCCGCTGGGCGAAGGCTGGTTCTTCCGCTTCCAGCCAAGCGACGCCTCCGCTGTCGCCCAACTGCTGGATCAGGACGCCTACGACCGTCTGATCAAAGCCCAAGCCGAAGCCTGAGGAGCACTGACATGACCCAGATCAATTTGACCACCGCCAACGAATTCATCGCCCGTCACATCGGCCCGCGCGCCGGTGACGAGCAAGCCATGCTCAACAGCCTCGGTTTCGACTCCCTGGAAGCCCTGAGCGCCAGCGTGATTCCCGACAGCATCAAGGGCACCAGCGTCCTCGGCCTGGAAGACGGCTTGAGCGAAGCCGATGCCCTGGCCTTGATCAAGTCCATCGCGACTAAAAACCAGCTGTTCAAGACTTTCATCGGTCAGGGTTACTACGGCACCCATACGCCGTCGCCGATCCTGCGCAACCTGCTGGAAAACCCGGCCTGGTACACCGCCTACACCCCGTACCAGCCAGAAATTTCCCAGGGCCGTCTCGAAGCGCTGCTGAACTTCCAGACCCTGATCAGCGACCTCACCGGCCTGCCGATCGCCAACGCCTCGCTGCTGGACGAAGCCACCGCCGCCGCCGAAGCCATGACCTTCTGCAAACGCCTGAGCAAGAACAAGGGCAGCCACCAATTCTTCGCCTCCGTGCATTGCCACCCGCAGACCCTCGACGTACTGCGCACCCGTGCCGAGCCTCTGGGCATCGACGTGGTGGTTGGCGACGAGCGTGAGCTGACTGACGTGACGCCGTTCTTCGGCGCGCTGCTGCAATACCCGGCGAGCAACGGTGACGTGTTCGATTACCGCGAGCTGACCGAGCGCTTCCACGCCGCCAACGCCCTTGTTGCCGTGGCTGCCGACCTGCTGGCCCTGACCGTACTGACCGCGCCGGGTGAATTCGGCGCCGACGTGGCCATCGGCAGTGCACAGCGCTTCGGCGTGCCGCTGGGCTTCGGTGGCCCGCACGCGGCGTACTTCTCCACCAAGGACGCGTTCAAGCGTGACATGCCGGGCCGCCTGGTCGGTGTTTCCGTAGACCGTTTCGGCAACCCGGCCCTACGCCTGGCCATGCAGACCCGCGAGCAACACATCCGTCGCGAGAAAGCGACCAGCAACATCTGCACCGCGCAAGTACTGCTGGCCAACATCGCCAGCATGTACGCCGTGTACCACGGTCCGAAAGGCCTGACGCAGATCGCCAATCGCGTGCATCACCTGACCGCAATCCTGGCCAAAGGCTTGAGCGCATTGGGCCTGAGCGTCGAGCAAGCGAGCTTCTTCGACACCCTGACCGTGAAGACCGGCGCGCAAACCACCGCCCTGCACGACAAGGCGCACGCCCAGCGCATCAACCTGCGCATGGTCGATGGCGAGCGCCTTGGCCTGTCCCTGGACGAAACCACCACTCAGGCCGACGTTGAAACCCTGTGGAGCCTGCTGTCCGACGGCAAGGCCCTGCCGGACTTCGCCGCCCTCGCCGCCTCGGTCGTCAGCGCCATCCCGGCCACGCTGGTGCGTCAGTCGCCGATCCTCAGCCACCCGGTGTTCAACCGCTATCACTCGGAAACCGAGCTGATGCGCTACCTGCGCAAACTGGCGGACAAGGACCTGGCGCTGGACCGCACCATGATCCCGCTGGGTTCGTGCACCATGAAACTCAACGCCGCCAGCGAAATGATCCCGGTGACCTGGGCCGAGTTCGGCGCCCTGCACCCGTTCGCCCCGGCCGAGCAAAGCGCCGGCTACCAGCAACTGACCGACGAACTGGAAGCAATGCTTTGCGCTGCCACCGGCTACGACTCGGTTTCGCTGCAACCGAACGCCGGCTCCCAGGGTGAATACGCAGGTCTGCTGGCGATCCGTGCCTACCACCAGAGCCGTGGCGAAGACCGTCGCGACATCTGCCTGATCCCGTCGTCGGCCCACGGCACCAACCCGGCCACCGCACAAATGGCCGGCATGCGCGTGGTCGTCACCGCCTGCGATGCCCGTGGCAACGTTGATATCGAAGACCTGCGCGCCAAGGCCATCGAGCACCGCGAACACCTCGCCGCGCTGATGATCACCTACCCGTCGACCCACGGCGTGTTCGAAGAAGGCATCCGCGAAATCTGTGGCATCGTTCATGACAGCGGCGGCCAGGTGTACATCGACGGCGCCAACATGAACGCCATGGTCGGCCTCTGCGCCCCGGGCAAGTTCGGCGGCGACGTGTCGCACCTGAACCTGCACAAAACCTTCTGCATCCCCCACGGCGGTGGCGGCCCGGGCGTCGGCCCGATCGGTGTGAAATCGCACCTGGCGCCATTCCTGCCGGGCCACGCACAGATGGAGCGCAAGGAAGGTGCCGTTTGCGCAGCACCGTTCGGCAGCGCGAGCATCCTGCCGATCACCTGGATGTACATTCGTATGATGGGTGGCGCGGGCCTCAAGCGTGCTTCGCAGCTGGCGATCCTCAATGCCAACTACATCTCCCGTCGCCTCGAAGAGCACTACCCGGTTCTGTACACCGGCAGCAACGGCCTGGTGGCGCACGAGTGCATCCTTGATCTGCGTCCGCTGAAAGACAGCAGCGGCATCAGCGTCGATGACGTCGCCAAGCGCCTGATCGACTTCGGCTTCCACGCGCCGACCATGTCGTTCCCGGTGGCCGGCACGCTGATGATCGAACCGACCGAAAGCGAGTCCAAGGAAGAACTGGACCGCTTCTGCGACGCCATGATCCGCATCCGCGAAGAAATCCGCGCAGTGGAAAACGGCACCCTGGACAAGGACGACAACCCGCTGAAAAACGCGCCGCACACCGCCAAGGAGCTGGTGGGCGAGTGGCCTCACCCGTACAGCCGTGAGCAAGCGGTTTACCCGGTTGCGTCGCTGATCGAAGGCAAGTACTGGCCGCCGGTCGGTCGCGTCGACAACGTGTTTGGCGACCGCAATCTGGTCTGCGCCTGCCCGTCGATCGAAAGCTACGCTTAAACCAATGGGGGGGCGGGTTTACTCGCCCCCACTTTCAGAAACACCGCAATACCCTGTAGGAGCTGCCGCAGGCTGCGATCTTTTGATCTTGATCTTGAAAAAACAGGATCAAAAGATCGCAGCCTGCGGCAGCTCCTACGCAAAGCATCTCCCGTGATACGCCTATAACAAGAAACCGGAGAACCACCATGTCGTTAAGCGTGTTCGACCTGTTCAAGATTGGCATCGGCCCCTCCAGCTCCCACACCGTCGGCCCGATGCGCGCCGCTGCGCGTTTCGTCGAAGGCCTGCGCCGTGAAGGGCTGCTGACGGCCACCACCTGCGTCAAGGTCGAGCTGTACGGCTCGCTGGGCGCCACCGGCAAAGGCCACGGCAGTGACAAGGCTGTATTGCTGGGCCTGGAAGGTGAACACCCGGACACTGTTGACACCGAAACCGTCGCCGCGCGCCTGCAAGAGATTCGCGGCAACGGCCGCTTGAACCTGCTCGGCGAACACAGCATTGCGTTCAACGAGAAAGAACACCTGGCGATGATTCGCAAACCGTTGCCCTATCACCCCAACGGCATGATTTTTCGCGCCTTCGACGCAGCGGGCCTGCAGATCCGCAGCCGCGAGTACTACTCGGTCGGCGGCGGTTTTGTGGTCGATGAGGACGCCGCCGGCGCCGATCGCATCGTCGAAGACGCCACGCCCCTGACCTTTCCGTTCAAAAGCGCCAAGGATCTTCTCGGTCATTGCGTCAAATACGGGATGTCGATCAGCCAGGTGATGCTGACCAACGAAAGCGCCTGGCGCCCGGAAGCGGAAACCCGCGCCGGCCTGCTGAAAATCTGGCAAGTGATGCAGGACTGCGTCGCCGCCGGATGCCGTAATGAAGGCATCCTGCCCGGCGGGCTGAAGGTCAAGCGCCGGGCCGCCGCGCTGCATCGGCAGTTGTGCAAGAACCCGGAATCGTCGTTGCGCGACCCGCTGTCGGTGCTCGATTGGGTCAACCTGTACGCCCTGGCGGTCAATGAAGAAAACGCCAATGGCGGGCGCGTGGTCACCGCCCCCACCAACGGCGCGGCCGGGATCATTCCAGCGGTGCTGCATTACTACATGCGCTTTATCCCGGGTTCCAATGACGACGGCGTGGTGCGTTTTCTGCTCACTGCCGCAGCCATCGGCATTCTGTACAAGGAAAACGCCTCCATCTCCGGCGCCGAAGTCGGCTGCCAGGGCGAAGTCGGCGTCGCCTGCTCGATGGCCGCCGGTGCCCTGTGCGAAGTGCTGGGCGGCAGCGTGCAACAAGTGGAGAACGCCGCGGAAATCGGCATGGAACACAACCTCGGACTGACCTGCGACCCGATTGGCGGGCTGGTGCAAGTACCTTGCATCGAGCGCAACGCCATGGGTTCGGTCAAGGCCATCAATGCCGTGCGCATGGCCCTGCGCGGCGACGGGCAACACTTCGTCTCCCTCGACAAGGTCATCCGCACCATGCGCCAGACCGGCGCCGACATGAAAAGCAAATACAAGGAAACCGCCCGTGGCGGTTTGGCGGTCAACATTATCGAGTGCTGATGCGCGCTCATCTGCACCCTTCTTCAGGAGCTGAATATGTCCACCGAACAACTGTTGCAAACCCCGTTGCACGCACTGCACATCGAACTCGGCGCGCGCATGGTGCCGTTCGCCGGCTACGACATGCCCGTGCAGTACCCGCTGGGCGTGATGAAAGAACACCAGCACACCCGCGACCAGGCCGGGTTGTTCGATGTCTCGCACATGGGCCAGATCCGCCTGACCGGCGCCAATGCCGCCAAGGCTCTGGAAACCCTGGTGCCGGTGGACATCATCGATCTGCCAGTGGGCATGCAGCGCTACGCGATGTTCACCAATGCGACGGGCGGCATCCTTGATGACCTGATGGTCGCCAACCTGGGTAATGACGAACTGTTCCTGGTGGTCAACGCCGCCTGCAAGGACCAGGACCTGGCGCACCTGCGCAAGCACATTGGCGACCAGTGCACGATCGAACCGCTGTTCGAAGAGCGCGCCCTGCTTGCTCTGCAAGGCCCGGCTGCGGTGACCGTGCTGGCACGCCTGGCCCCTGAAGTGGCGAAGATGACCTTCATGCAGTTTGCCCGCGTGAAACTGCTGGGCGTGGACTGCTTTGCCAGCCGTTCGGGTTACACCGGTGAAGACGGTTTCGAAATTTCCGTACCCGCCGCGAACGCCGAAGCCTTGGCTCGCGCACTGCTCGCTGAAGCCGAAGTGGCCGCCATCGGCCTTGGCGCTCGCGATTCCTTGCGCCTGGAAGCCGGCCTGTGCTTGTACGGCCACGACATGAACACCGACACCACCCCGATCGAAGCAAGCCTGCTGTGGGCGATCTCCAAGCCACGTCGCGCTGATGGCGCACGGGCCGGCGGCTTCCCTGGCGCCGAAACCGTATTTGCCCAGCAACAGGCAGGCGTGAACCGCAAACGTGTAGGTCTGCTACCGCAGGAACGTACACCCGTGCGTGAAGGCGCCGAGATCGTCAACGAAGCCGGCGACATCATCGGTAGCGTCTGCAGCGGCGGTTTCGGGCCAACCTTGGGCGGTCCGCTGGCCATGGGTTATGTCGACAGCGCTTACATCGCACTGGACACGCCGGTTTGGGCGATTGTTCGTGGGAAAAAGGTGCCTTTGCTTGTAAGCAAAATGCCATTTGTTCCACAACGCTACTATCGCGGCTGATTGAATGTTCCTATAAGTAACGCGGTTGCGTTAACGGTGCACTAATGTGTAACGCAACCGCCATATAACAGTGCATCGTTTGGCTATAAGCTTCGATTATGAACTTTGCTTATAACGATCGAAAACAACTGAACAAGACCAGGGAATAAGCCCCCGCTAGTGGACTGACTTTGCCATCAACCTGAGGAAATACGGGGCCTTCACAGGGCTTGTTTTTTCTCCCGTAGTTGGCGTAGAGTTTGTTCACTGTGTTTGCATGGGTCGCTTGGAATCGTGACCTGGGCAGTAGCCTACAAGTTAGCTACATCCCGTTCGACGTCTTCTTACTCTCCTGCAACCAGCCCCAGTACTCTTTCATGAGAAGGAGACTGTCATTAATTTTTGCGTCAAAGGAAATAAGAAATGTCCCAACGTCAGAGCGGTACCGTCAAGTGGTTTAACGACGAGAAAGGTTTTGGTTTTATCACTCCTGAAAGCGGTCCGGATCTGTTCGTGCATTTCCGCGCCATCCAGGGCAACGGCTTCAAGAGCCTGAAAGAAGGCCAGAAAGTGACTTTCATCGCCGTGCAGGGCCAGAAAGGCATGCAGGCTGACGAAGTACAAGCAGAAGCCTAATCTTCTGTAACGAAAAAGCCCCTGATGCTGACATCAGGGGCTTTTTTGTGCGCGTAAATCCGTAAAATGGCTTCTTTTTTTCGCCGAGAGCCTGCCATGTCGAAACACCTGCTTACCCCCCAGGGCGACTTTCCTGCCGCTGGCCTGGGTCGTCGCCTGGCAGCCATGTTCTATGATTTCCTGTTGTGCACCGCCCTGCTGATCGTCACCAGCGGCATCTACAAGATGATCCAGATGGCGATCATCGGCGAAGAAAGGATGCGCACCCTGACCGAAGCCGGTGCGCTGGACGGCGATCCCCTGCTTTCCACAGTCCTGCTGTTCGTACTGTTCGGCTTCTTCGCCAAATTCTGGACCTGGTCCGGTCAGACGCTGGGCATGCAGGTCTGGTGCATCCGCGTGCAGAATGCCGATGGCACGTCCATCAGCCTGTGGCAGGCGCTGCTGCGCTTTGTGGTGTCGATTGCCTCGCTGCTTTGCGTTGGCCTGGGATTCTTCTGGTCGCTGTTCGACAAGCAGAAGCGCAGCTGGCATGACATCTACTCCAATACCGAACTGGTGCGGATTCCGAAGAAGACCAAGTAACGCCCACAAAAAAGATCGCAGCCTCCGGCAGCTCCTACAGGGTTTCGTTTACACCTGTAGGAGCTGCCGAAGGCTGCGATCTTTTGCTTTCTGGCCTTTAAGCGTTACCAGCCAGCTTCATCCGCGCAGCCTGAGTGAAATCAAGCATCCGCTTCAACGGGCGAATCGCCTGCGGAATCAGTGCCGGGTCGACAAAGATCTCGTTCGCCCCTTCCTTCAACGCCTTGAGCGTGCGCTCAAGGGTGTTCATGGCCATCCACGGGCAATGCGCACAACTGCGGCACGCCGCGCCGTTACCCGCCGTTGGGGCTTCGATAAAGACCTTGTCCGGGCACAACTGCTGCATCTTGTAGAAGATGCCGCGGTCGGTCGCAACGATCAGCGTCTTGTTCGGCAGGCTCTGTGCCGCCGCGATCAACTGACTGGTGGACCCCACGGCGTCCGCCAGTTCGATCACCGACGTCGGCGACTCGGGGTGCACCAGGATCGCCGCATCCGGGTACAGCGCCTTCATGTCTTCAAGCTGCTTGGACTTGAACTCTTCGTGAACAATGCAGGCACCGTCCCACAGCAACATGTCGGCACCGGTCTGGCGCTGGATGTAGGTCCCCAGGTGCTTGTCCGGGCCCCAGATGATGGTCTCGCCGTTGTCCATCAGGCTTTCGACGATTTCCAGCGCACAGCTTGAAGTCACCACCCAATCCGCTCGGGCCTTTACCGCAGCTGAAGTGTTGGCGTACACCACCACCGTGCGCTCCGGGTGTTGATCGCAGAACGCGGAAAATTCGTCCACCGGGCAACCCAGGTCGAGCGAACACGTCGCTTCGAGCGTCGGCATCAGCACGCGTTTTTCCGGGTTGAGGATCTTGGCGGTCTCACCCATGAACTTCACGCCGGCGACGACCACGGTCTTGGCCGGATGGGCGTTGCCGAAACGGGCCATTTCCAGCGAATCGGAAACACAGCCGCCCGTCTCTTCGGCCAGCGCCTGAATCACAGGGTCACAATAGAAGTGGGCCACCAGCACCGCGTCCTGAGCCTTGAGCTCGGCAGCGATGGCAGCACGGTAATAAGCCTCTTCATCGGCGGTCAGCGGCTTGGGCTGTTTGGCGTCGAGGTGGGCTTGAACCAGAAGGCGTTCGGAAATTTGCGTCATGTTCGCAAGACCTGCAGGCGCATTCGCGCGAAAGTCGAGTATACACCCGGCTCCGGACCCTTCGGGGTACCGCCGGGAAAGTGAGTATTGATCAGGCACGGACAGCGTTGAAGCTGCGCAAGGCTACAGAATATCCGACGGATGCAAAAGGTGATTCTGACCTGCGTCATACGCAGCAGCCCGCAGCGCGGCGGACTTGAATCGCGGGCAAAAAAAAACCCGGAAATCCTCACTTGCGTGGGCCTTCCGGATTTTCTAAACCGCCAAAAATGGTGGGTCGTGTGGGATTCGAACCTACGACCAATTGGTTAAAAGCCAACTGCTCTACCAACTGAGCTAACGACCCGCTGTGTGGTGGCGCGTATAATACTGATTTTTAAGGACTATTCAACACCTATTTTGAAATAAATCAAAAATAAGGGGTTGGATCGCTGATTCCGGCCGCCGCAAAGCCTTCCGCACGCAGTCGGCAGCTGTCGCACTTGCCGCACGCACGACCGTTATCGTCGGCCTGATAGCAGGAAACGGTCAGTCCGTAGTTCACGCCAAGCTTCACGCCCTCCTGGACGATCTGCGCCTTGCTGAGGTTTTGCAGCGGTGCCTGGATGCGGAAACCATTGCCTTCCACGCCGGCCTTGGTTGCCAGGTTGGCCATGCGCTCGAACGACTCGATGAACTCGGGACGGCAGTCCGGGTAACCGGAGTAATCCACCGCATTGACGCCGATGAAGATGTCCCGTGCGCCAAGTACCTCTGCCCAGCCCAGGGCCAGGGACAGGAACACCGTGTTACGCGCAGGCACGTACGTCACGGGAATGCCTTCACCCAGCTCCTCTGGAATATCGATGCTGCTGTCGGTCAGGGCCGAGCCGCCCATGCCGTTCAGGTTCAGGCCGATCACCTTGTGCTCGACCACACCCAGGTCCCGCGCCACACGCTCGGCGGCGTACAGTTCGGCGTGAGAGCGCTGACCGTAGTCGAAGCTCATGGTGTAGCAGCTGTAGCCTTCGGCGCGCGCCATGGCCACGACGGTCGCCGAGTCCAGGCCACCGGACAGCAGGATGACCGCACGTTTTTCAGCAGTATTGAGTTGTTCAGTCATTTCAGCGCCCCGGCTCGTCATTCCATAGATATTTATGCAGCTGCAATTGCAAACGCACTGGCAGGTTGTCCGCCACCACCCAGTCCGCCAGATCCCGGGCATTGAGATCATGGTGACTTGGCGAGAACAGGACTTCACCGGCACGCTGGTCAAGACCGTACTGGATCAGTTTGGAAACGGACCAGTCATAGTCCTCTCGCGAGCAGATGACAAACTTCACCTGATCGTTGGGCGTGAGCAGCTCGATGTTTTCGTAGCGATTGCGGTGTGCTTCCTTCGAACCCGGGGTTTTCAGGTCGACAACGCGACTGACCCGGGAATCTACTGCCGAGATATCGATGGAGCCACTGGTTTCCAGTGACACTTCGTAACCGGCGTCACACAAGCGCTTGAGCAAGGGAATGGCGTTGGGTTGCGCCAAGGGCTCGCCGCCCGTGACGCAGACGTATCGCGGACGGAAACCGGCGACCTGCTCGAGGATGTCGTCGAGCGTGCGAATGGTTCCGCCGGTGAACGCGTAGGCGCTGTCGCAGTATTGGCAACGCAGAGGGCAACCGGTCAGGCGCACAAAAACAGTGGGCAGGCCGGCAGTCCGCGTTTCACCCTGCAACGAGTAGAAAACTTCGGTGATTCTCAATGTGTCTTGCATAGTCGCCACGGGCGTAACAGCTAAACAGGCTGTCCGCCTCCGTCAGGCACTTGAAGGAACCCCGGCAAAGCGCAGGCCCCTAAAAGCGTGTTTCATAAAAAGGGCGTGAATTCTAACGAAAAAACCCGCGACAAGCGCGGGTTTCTTTGAAACGGGTCAAGCAGGCTTACATTTTTTGCAGATCGCGCTGGGCCAGCTGAGCGGCGGAAGTGCCCGGATATTGGGACACCACCTGCTGCAGAATGCCTTTGACCCGGTCGGTATGACCCAGGCGACGCTCTACATCAGCGAGCTTGTACAGCGAGTCCGGCACTTTGGCGTGCTTGGGATACAGCTGCGAAACCTTGGCAAATGCCTGACCTGCGCCTTGCAGATCGCCTTTGGCCAGGTTCACTTCGCCCAACCAGTATTGGGCGTTGCCCGCGTACTGGCTGTTCGGGTATTTGCGCAGGAAAGCGGCAAAAGCCTGGCTGGCCTTGTCGAAATCCTTGGCCTTGATCAGGTCGAAGGCAGCATCGTAATAGAGCTTTTCCTTCGCCGGATCCGCCGGTTCGCTACCCGCGGCAGGTGCTTGAGCGGCGGCTGCGCCAGCTGCCGCACCTGCTGCACCAGCGGCATTCAAATCACCACCGGTGGAAGAATTCTCAGGAGTCGCGGCTGGTGCAACGCCGGTTCCTATGCGCCGATCAAGATCCTGGTATCGCTCCAGGTTTTCCTGCTTCATGCGCGCTACATCATTTTGCAGAACTTCGATCGCACCTTGCTGGCGCTCGATCTGTTGCTGCATTGATTGCAGTTGGTTGAACAGCTCGCCCTGTGCCGAGACAGGGGCCGAAACCCCTCCCCCGGCATAGGCGCCGTTCGTACCGTAACCTGCAGGCGGATAACTGCTCCCGCTATTGTTATAGCCGGAGTCGTTATCGACCACAGGAACCGCAGCCCACACCGCAAGCGGCGCGAGGCTGAGAGCCAGAACAGTTACAGCACGACGGCACGTTCGCATGACGAATTACTTACGCAGTTCGACGCGACGGTTTTGAGCCCAGGACTGCTCGTCGTTGCCGGTAGCAACTGGACGCTCTTCGCCGTAGGAAACCAGTTCCAGCTGAGCTGGGGAAACACCTTGCAGTACCAGGTAGCGCTGAACGGCTTTCGCACGACGCTCGCCCAGTGCCATGTTGTACTCACGAGTACCACGTTCGTCGGTGTTGCCTTCCAGAACAACGCGAGCGCCGTTTGCTTTCAGGTCTTTGGCGTGAACGTCCAGAGCGCGCATGGCTTCTGGCTTCAGGTCCGAACTGTCGTATTCGAAGTAGAAAGTGGTGATAGCGCGCAGTGCAGCTTCTTCGCTCAGGGAGCCGTCAACTGCACCAGTGTTTGCGCCGTAACCAGCGTTTGGATCTACCGCGCCTTCACCGGCATTGTCGCCGCCTTTGGACGAGCAACCTACAGCTACAGCCATGGCCAGTGCCAGCGCAGCAAATTTACCAAACTTCAGCATTTCCATCGTGAAACTCCTAATGAACCCCAGTGTGTTAAGTACAACGTATAGCGCCGCGTCAGTTCAGGTAAGGGGACCAGGAAGGTTCTCTGACTTCGCCTTGTGCGGTAGGAAGCGGGAGCCTTACGCGTCCATTGATGGACACGAGCATCAAGACTCCCCGGCCCTGCTGGCGGGTGGCGTAGATTACCATGGTGCCGTTGGGCGCGACAGTAGGCGACTCGTCCAGAGTGCTATCAGTGAGGATTTTTACGCTACCGCGCTGCAAATCCTGGGCCGCCACCTTGAAATTGGTGAAGCCATCCTGACGGTGAATCATGACAAGCGTCTTTTCATCAGCCGAAAGTTTAGGGTTGGCGTTGTAGTTACCGACGAAAGTCACGCGTTCGGCACCGCCACCACCGGCACTGGTCTTGTAGATCTGCGGTTTGCCGCCACGGTCGGACGTGAAGTAGATGGTCGAGCCGTCCTTGCCCCAGAACGGTTCGGTGTTGATGCCAGGACCGTTGGTAACGCGGCTGATCTGACGCGAACCCAGGTTCATCACATAGATGTCCGGGTTGCCGTCTTTCGACAGTACGAATGCCAGGCGGTTGCCATCCGGTGACCAGGCTGGCGCACCGTTCAGGCCTTCGAAGTTGGTGATCTGCTCACGGCGACCGGTGTCGATGTTCTGCATGAAGATGCGTGGACGCTTCTGCTCGAAGGAGACATAAGCGATGCGCTTGCCATCCGGTGCGAAACGCGGCGACAGGATCGGCTCGCGCGACTGCAGCAGGGTCACGGCGCGAGCACCGTCGTAGTCCGAACGTTGCAGGGTGTATCGAGTGTTGTTCTCGGAGAAACGCTCGGCCGTTACGTACAGCAGGCGAGTCGAGAAGGCACCCTTGATACCCGTGAGCTTTTCGAACGACTGGTCGGAGATGTAGTGCGCCATGTCGCGCAACTGATCGACGCCGCCGGATACGCTGCCGGTCAGCACTTGCTGCTCGGTGGCCACGTTGAACAGTGCGTATTGCACCTGCAGGCGACCGCCCGCCGGCACAATGCTGCCGACCATGACGTACTGGGCACCCAGCGCCTTGAAGTCGCGGAAGATGATTTCGCTGGCCTGGCTCGGCTGGCTGATCATGTTCTGCTTTGGAAGCGGCGAGTAGTAACCCGAGTTGCGCAGGTCGTTACCGATGATTTCCGCCATATCGTCCGGCAGCACGCTACCGCCCTGGAAGCCGAACGGTACTACGGCGATCGGGGTCGCCCGATCGCTGCCACTGGTAACCAGAATGTTTTTCTCATCTGCCATCGCCATCCCTGCCATGCAGCAGATAACGACCAGCATTCCTCGAAGAAGGTTTCTCACAAGGCTAGATCCTCAGGTGTGAATGTCATCTTGAATGAACGATACGGAGCGAAATCACTCGGCTTCATTCCCTGCATTTCTGTCAAACGTCCAATATTCTTCACCGCTGCAACAGCCGAGGCGTCAAACGGACCGTCGCCACTGGACTTGGACACGTTGACCGAAGTCACCGTACCGTCCGGCAACATGCCGATTTGCAATACGACCGTCATGCCTTTGCGTGCCGAAGGTGGACGAGCCCAGCCTTCCGCTGCACGCGCACGAATCAGGTCATCGAAACTGCCGGCGACTTCGTCGCCCTGCTCATCGGCCAACGCCTGCTGACGCTGCGGCGTGTCGGAAAGCAAATCTGCCAAGGCCTGGGCCTTTTTGTCTTCGGCGGATTTACGTGCCGCGTCCTGCGATTTCTTCTTCGCAGCATCGGCAGCAGCTTTCTTCTTCGCTTCCTCGGCGACTTTCTTCTTCGCCTCTTCAGCTTCAGCTTTCTTCTTGGCGTCTTCCGCGGCTTTCTTCTTCGCGTCTTCGACGATCTTTTTCTTGGCTTCTTCAGCGGCCGCTTTCTTGGCCTCTTCTTCAGCAGCCTTCTTGGCTTCTTCTTCAGCTTTCTTCTTGGCTATATCAGCCAATTGTTTCTCTTCTGCCTTCTTGGCTTCCGCGGTTTTCTTCGCATCGTCGGCTTTCTTGGCTTCATCAGCCTTTTTCGCCTCGTCCGCTTTCTTCGCCTCGTCGGCCTTCTTGGCTTCTTCGGCCTTTTGAGCCGCCTCTTCTTTCTTTTGTTCCGCAGCCTTCACCGCTTCCTGCTCGACCTTTTTCTGTTCCATCTGCTCGACTTCGGTCTGACGCGCAGCAGATTTCTGCGCCTCACCGGCAATCTTCTGATTGGTCTGGGTGGTGGCCCGACTTTTCGATTTCAGCTGGTACAAGGTCGCCTGGACAATCGGCTTGGCCGGCGGCAGTTCCGGGGTAAAGGCAAAACTGACGAACAGCATGCCGAACACCAGCACGTGCAAGCCAATCGCCCAGACACTAGGCCAGAAGTAGCTTTCCGAGGCGGACGGCTCTCGCTGTTGCTGCATCAGGGCGCCTCGGTAATCAAGCCAACATTACCGACCCCGGCTTTCTGCAACCCGCCCATGGCGCCCATGACGGAGCCGTAATCGACACTCTTGTCGCCGCGGATGAAGACCTGGGTACGCTTGCCGCCTTCGTTGCCGACGCGAATGATCTTGGTCACCGCGTCAGTCATCTGCGGCAGGGTCATGGCCCGATCCTGCTGCTTTTCGGTGTCGACTTCGCTACCAAGGTTCCAGTAGTAGGTCTTGTCGGATTTGATGGAAATGGTCAGGACCTGGGTGTTGTTGTCCTGCGGCAAGGCTTCGCTGGAAACCTTGGGCAGATCAACTTTCACGCCCTGATTGAGCATCGGCGCGGTCACCATGAAGATGACCAGCAGCACCAACATCACGTCGATGTAAGGCACCACGTTCATCTCGGCGACCGGCTTGCGCTTTTTGCGAGCTCGAGCGATTAAAGCCATTGGAAATTACCTGCTTATTCTTCGCTGGTGTGCACTTTGCGGTGCAGGATCGCCTGGAACTCGTCGGCGAAGGTGTAGTAGCGGCCCAGCAGGGTTTCACTGCGCGCAGCAAAACGGTTGTAAGCGATAACGGCTGGAATGGCAGCGAACAGACCGATCGCGGTGGCAATCAGTGCTTCGGCGATACCCGGGGCCACAGTGGCCAGGGTCGCTTGCTGGGCGGTCGCCAGACCGCGGAAGGAGTTCATGATCCCCCAGACCGTACCGAACAGACCGATGTACGGGCTGACGGAACCAACGGTGGCCAGGAAAGGCAGGCTCTGCTCGAGCTTTTCTTCTTCGCGGGAAATGGCGACGCGCATGGCACGGGCCACGCCTTCCATGACCGCTTCCGGGTCAACGCCTGACTGCTGGCGCAGACGGGAGAACTCCTTGAAACCGGCACGGAAGATTTGCTCGACACCCGAATCAGGGTCCGGATTGCTGCCGGCCTGACGGTACAGCTTGGACAGGTCGATACCCGACCAGAAGCGCTCTTCGAAGCTCTCCAGGGCACGTCGACCGGCGCGCAGCAGGTTGCTGCGCTGAAAGATCATGATCCACGAGGTCACCGATGCGGCTACCAGGATCAGCATTACCAGTTGCACCACGATACTGGCATTGCTGACCAGGCTCCACATGGAGGAATGGTCGACGACGTTAGCTTCCACGCTTTATCTCCTGCTTTGAGTGTGTACCCGCGCCGCTCACGTCGGCAAAGGCCGCTCGTAGAGCTTCGGGAATGGCCCGGGGTTTCAAACTGTCGGTGCGCACACAGGCCACCAGAAACTGCCCTTCGCAGAGCAGTGCATTATCCGTTGCCCGCCTGACCTGCTGCTTGAAGCGAAGGCTGGCACGGTTCAATTCGATTACTTCAGCGCTTACCAGCAGTTCGTCATCCAGTCGCGCCGGCGCGTGGTAGCGCGCTTCGCTGGAATGCACGACGAACAACAGGTCCTCACCGGCAAGCGTGGATTGGGCAAAGCCCAGATCTCGTAGCCGCTCGGTTCGAGCCCGTTCCATAAACTTGAGGTAATTAACGTAATACACGATGCCCCCCGCATCGGTGTCCTCGTAATAAACGCGACAACGATGTGCGAAAGGCTCAAGCCCGTTTTGCGCGCGCATACTCTAGTGCTTACTCCTCAGGTTGCCAATCCGGCATGGCAACTGTTTTTCATTGTTCTGCGGCTTTCTCGTGAAAGTACGGTCCTGGGACCCTACATTGCCCGAAAAAATCAGAACGCAACGTTAATTAATCGTCAGCAGCATCGAGGAACTCGTCTACCACGGGCATTTCACCCAATCGTGACGGAATGTTTAAACCGAAATGCAGGTAGGCATGCCGCGTCACCACCCGCCCCCGAGGCGTGCGCATGATGTAGCCCTGCTGGATCAGATAAGGCTCCAGCACGTCTTCAATGGTGTGACGCTCTTCGCTGATGGCGGCGGCCAGGCTGTCGACCCCGACTGGCCCGCCGTCGAATTTCTCGATCATGGTCAACAACAGACGCCGGTCCTGGTGATCGAAGCCACGCTCGTCGACGTCCAGCAGGTTCAGCGCCAGGTCGGCAATCGGCTTGGTGATATGCCCCTTGGCGCGAACTTCGGCGAAGTCGCGCACCCGGCGCAGCAAACGGTTGGCGATTCGTGGGGTGCCACGGGCACGGCGGGCGATTTCGAAGGCGCCTTCCGGGTCCAGCGGCAAACCGAGGATGCTCGCCGAACGACTGACAATCGTCGACAAGTCGGCGTTATTGTAGAACTCAAGACGCTGAACGATGCCGAAACGGTCACGCAACGGGTTGGTGAGCATCCCCGCCCGCGTCGTTGCGCCCACCAGGGTGAACGGCGGCAGATCGAGCTTGATCGAACGCGCGGCCGGGCCTTCGCCGATCATGATGTCGAGCTGGAAATCCTCCATGGCCGGGTACAGCACCTCTTCAACGATGGGCGACAGGCGATGGATTTCGTCGATAAACAGCACATCGTGAGGCTCAAGGTTGGTCAACAGCGCCGCCAGGTCACCGGGGCGCTCCAGCACCGGCCCCGAGGTGCTCTTGATCGACACGCCCATCTCCTGGGCGATGATGTTGGCGAGGGTGGTCTTGCCCAGGCCGGGGGGGCCGAAGATCAGCGTGTGATCCAGGGATTCGTTACGACCGCGAGCGGCCTGAATGAACAACTCCATCTGCTCGCGAACGGTCGGCTGGCCAATGTATTCAGCCAGGCTGACCGGGCGAATCGCGCGGTCCTGGACTTCTTCGCGCTCACGCGGGCTGTGCGTGGCAGCGATCAGACGATCAGCTTCAATCACTTAGATCATTCCCTTCAAGGCGCGGCGGATCATGTCTTCACTGCTCAAATCTTTCTCCTTGATCGCAGACACCGCCTTGCTCGCTTCCTGGGGCTTGTAGCCCAGGGAAATCAAGGCGCTGACGGCGTCAGTCTCGGCAGTGTTCACCGGGGCCGGCCCATCCGGCTGGTTCGGCACCAGGGCGAACATGGCCGGTACGGTTTCCCAGGCCTTGAAGCGATCCTTGAGTTCCACCAGCAAGCGCTCGGCGGTTTTCTTGCCGACGCCCGGGACCTTGGTCAGCGCCGAAGTGTCCTGGGACTGTACGCAGCGAACCAGTTCGTCGACTTCCAGGCTCGACATCAAGGCCAGGGCCAGTTTCGGCCCGACGCCGTTGAGGCGGATCAATTCACGAAAAAAGTCGCGCTCACGCTTGCCGACAAAACCATAGAGTAACTGTGCGTCTTCGCGCACGACCAAATGGGTATGCAAGGTTAGCGGCTCACCGACCGACGGCAAGCGGTAAAGGGTCGTCATGGGCACTTCAAGTTCATAGCCCAGGCCATTTACATCCAGAATCAGATGGGGAGGCTGCTTCTCAGCCAGGGTGCCGCGCAAACGTCCAATCACGTTACAAATCCTTGAGCGTTGGCCAGCTCTTGGCCAGCGACTGATAGAGCGAGGGATTACCGCCGACAACACAGGCGGAACGCCCTCACTCCATAAAAATGATTGCTGATGCTATCAGAGACGCAGGCGCCCGCCACGACTGCGTGCAGCTCCCAGCCCATGGGGCAGCAGGCTGGAACGGGTATGAGCATGGCAGATGGCAATGGCCAGGGCGTCCGAGGCATCGATCTGCGGTTTGCTGGTGAGCTTGAGCATGTGCATGACCATCATTTGCACCTGCTCCTTGTTGGCCGCACCGGTGCCGACGACCGCCTGCTTGACCTGGGTTGCGGTGTATTCGGCAATTTCCAGGCTTTCCTCGGCCCCTGCCACGATCGCAGCGCCACGGGCCTGCCCCAGTTTCAGGGCGGAATCGGCGTTACGGGCCATGAACACCTTTTCGATCCCCATGGTCACCGGATGGTACGTCTGAATGATCTCCCGCACCCCGCGATAGACAATCTGCAGTCGCTCATGCAGTTCGCCGGCACCGGTGCGGATACAACCGGAGGCGACGTACTCACAGCCACGGCCGGTATCACGAACCACACCGTAACCGGTGATGCGCGAACCGGGGTCGATACCAAGAATTAAAGTCATAACGCCTGCAGGCTCAGTAAAAGCACGATATTCAATACAATGAATAACAAATGTGGGAGCGGGCTTGCTCGCGAAAGCGGTTTCATATTCAGCAACAATGTTGCCTGCAAATCCGCGTTCGCGAGCAAGCCCGCTCCCACATGGGACATTGTTGCCCTTTAGCCGAGCTGTGCAGCCACCGACTCCGGGATTTCCGCATTGGAATAGACGTTCTGCACGTCATCCAGGTCTTCGAGCATATCGATCAGCTTGAGGACTTTCTCGGCGCCCTCCAGATCAAGCTCGGCGCTGGTGGTCGGCAACATGACGATTTCCGCGTCGTCACCCTTGAAGCCCGCCGCTTCCAGTGCGTTACGCACGGAATAGAACCCGGCAAACGAGGTGAACACGTCGATCGAACCGTCTTCGTTGGTCACCACGTCATCGGCGTCGGCTTCCATGGCGGCTTCCATCAGCGCGTCTTCGTCAACGCCGGCAGCAAAGGAGATCTGCCCCTTGCGTTCGAACAGATAGGCCACCGAACCGTCAGTCCCCAGGTTGCCGCCGCACTTGCTGAACGCATGGCGAACAGCGGCCGCGGTACGGTTACGGTTGTCGGTCATGCATTCGACCATCACCGCCACGCCGCCCGGGCCGTAACCTTCGTAGGTCAGCTCGACCACGTCGTCGGTGTCGGCAGCGCCGGTACCGCGGGCGACAGCACGATCGATGATATCGCGGCTCATGTTCGCACCCAGGGCCTTGTCCAGGGCCAGGCGCAGACGCGGATTGGAGCCTGGATCACCCCCACCCTGACGGGCAGCGACGGTCAGCTCACGAATCCACTTGGTGAAGATCTTGCCCCTCTTGGCATCCTGACGTTCTTTGCGGTGCTTGATGTTCGCCCACTTGGAATGACCTGCCATAACTCGCTCCGAATTCTCTTTGAAACATTGCCCGCTGCGCTGTATTGCGCCGGCCGGCAAACAAAAATCTTGAACTGCTCTATCTATAAAGAAAGGGCGCATCCACAGATGCGCCCTTCAGGTCAGCCTTACTCGGCCTTAGGCGTTTCGCGCAGACGTATGTGCAGCTCGCGCAATGCCTTGGCATCCACCTGGCCCGGTGCCTGAGTCATGACATCTGCCGCGCTCTGGGTTTTCGGGAAGGCGATCACTTCACGGATCGACTGGGCGCCGGTCATCAGCATCACCAGACGGTCCAGGCCGAAGGCCAAGCCACCGTGCGGCGGCGCACCGTATTTCAGGGCGTCGAGCAGGAAGCCGAATTTCTCTTCCTGTTCTGCTTCGTTGATACCCAACAGACGGAATACCGACTGCTGCATCTCTTTACGGTGGATACGGATCGAACCGCCACCCAGTTCGGTACCGTTCAACACCATGTCGTAGGCACGGGACAGAGCGCCAGCCGGGTTGGCTTCCAGCTCTTGCGGGGTGCACTTCGGTGCGGTGAACGGGTGGTGCAAGGCGGTGAAGCTGCCGTCGTCGTTTTCTTCGAACATCGGGAAGTCGACGACCCACATTGGCGCCCACTTGCAGGTCAGCAGGTCCAGGTCGTGGCCGAGCTTGATCCGCAGCGCGCCCAGGGCTTCGCTGACGATCTTCGCCTTGTCGGCGCCGAAGAACACGATGTCGCCGTCGACCGCACCGACGCGATCGAGGATCACATTGAGGTTGTCTTCAGGGATGTTCTTCACGATTGGCGACTGCAGGCCTTCAACGCCCTTGGCGCGTTCGTTGACCTTGATGTACGCCAGGCCCTTGGCACCGTAGATGCCGACAAACTTGGTGTAGTCGTCGATCTGCTTGCGCGGCATGCTCGCGCCGCCAGGCACGCGCAGGGCGGCGATGCGGCATTTCGGGTCGTTGGCCGGGCCGCTGAACACCTTGAAGTCGACTTCCTTGAGCTGGTCGGCCACGTCCACCAGTTCCAGCGGGTTACGCAGGTCTGGCTTGTCGGAACCGTAGCGGCGCATGGCTTCTTCGAAGGTCATGTGCGGGAACTCGCCGAATTCCAGGCCCAGCACTTCCTTGAACAGGTTGCGGATCATTTGCTCGGTCAGACCCATGATCTCTTTTTCATCGAGGAAGCTGGTCTCGATGTCGATCTGGGTGAATTCCGGCTGGCGGTCGGCGCGCAGGTCTTCGTCACGGAAGCACTTGGCGATCTGGTAGTAACGGTCGAAGCCGGCCACCATCAGCAGTTGCTTGAACAGCTGCGGCGATTGCGGCAGGGCGAAGAACGAACCGGCGTGAGTACGGCTCGGCACCAGGTAGTCGCGCGCGCCTTCCGGGGTAGCACGGGTCAGGATCGGCGTCTCGACGTCGAGGAAGCCGTTTTCGTCCAGGAAGCGGCGGATGCTGGTGGTCATGCGCGAACGCAGACGCAGCTTCTCGGCCATTTCCGGGCGACGCAGGTCGAGGAAGCGATAGCGCAGGCGGGTTTCTTCGCCGACGTCGGAGAACTCGTTCAACGGGAACGGCGGGGTTTCCGATTCGTTCAGCACTTCCAGCTCGTAACCCAGGACTTCGATCATGCCCGACGCCATGTTGGCGTTGGTCGCACCGGCCGGACGCAAGCGAACCTTGCCGGTGATCTTCACAACGTACTCGCTGCGCACGCGATCGGCAGCGGCGAAGGTTTCAGCGCGGTCCGGATCGAACACGACCTGGGCCAGACCATCACGATCACGGATATCGAGGAAAATCACCCCACCGTGGTCACGGCGACGGTGAACCCATCCGCAAAGGGTAATTTCCTGGCCGTCCAGGCTTTCGTTCAGTTGGCCGCAATAATGGCTGCGCATCATGGTCGTGGTTTCACTTCTCGTAATTCGAAATTCGGTTGGAGGCCTTGGGCACATCCGCTACGGGATGATGCAAGAACCCACGCGTGTCGTTCAACTCAGGTCACAACTCAGGGGCCGGGCCTTAGTCAGCTTTGTCGCCGCCGGCCAGGTTCTTCTTGGAACCGGTCTTGAAATCGGTTTCGTACCAACCCGTGCCGCTGAGGCGGAAGCCCGGCATGGACAGCAACTTTTTAAGCTCTGGCGCCTGACAGGCAGGGCAGTCGACCAGCGGTGCATCGCTGATCTTTTGAATGGCTTCCAACTGATGACCACAGGAAGCACATTGATAATCGTACATCGGCATGGAGGTTGTCTCGGCGATCAGATTGCTACCGCACACGCAGGGTTTTGCGGCAAAGAGCGGGATTATATCCATTAAATGCGGCCTGTGCAGCCGTAAGACTGCACAGACCGACACTCTGCTGTTTTCGCCGTCCTGACTAGGACATGGCGATGCAACCCCCTTCCTTGAGACTGTGCACGACACAGACAACCCGCACCAATCCGCTGAAGTTCCTTACCCCGCCATGGCGCAAGTGAACTTCGCGATCCACATGAGATAACAGGTTATTGACCGAGCAACCGTTGACCCGGGCCATCTCCCCTAAAATATCCCAATAAACCTGCTCAAGCCGCAAACAGGTGGCGAAGCCATTCAATCGTACGGAGCGGGACAAGGGCTGGGCCAGTCCCATATCGAACTCGCGAACAAACGGATCAACCCTTACATCCTTGTGCGAACCGTATCGCCGCTCTTCCTGCCTTTCATAAACCATAACGCTGACACTCCTTTGCCATCCTGGTTTCTTTAAGCGCAACTGTTCTGTCGCCTTATAAAAACGCAGGTGCAAAGGTAATTTCCAGCCGACTTTATGACCCTCGACGTAGGATAAGCCAACAACTTTTGGCAGACCCTGGAGAACGTCCTACTCCGGACATTTTCCCACGCAGCGAAGCGATGTTCCCTTCAGAACCTGCGGCAATTCGCCCCCAAAAGAGCCGCCGGACGCCCTGATTTGAGTAGCCTGCGGCTTTGCTGTTAAATAGACAGCGTGTCGCCAGTGCCCATTTTTTCCGGGCACGGCGCATAGGCTGATACCGGGTACGTGTCCAACGCCTCTTTATTATCTTGAAGCGAACCGTGCGCCATCAGCTCTTCCTTGTGAGCTGTCTTAACGTGAGTTAATCAAAATGTTGAAAATCGTCCATCTGTTGATAGGCGCAGCGGCCTTGCTGCTGTCCTTCATCCCTAGCCTGCAATCCGAAGCCTTACCTTACCTGCAACAACCCGACGCACTGTACCTGGCCTTTTTCGGCCTGCTCAACCTTACGCTTGCACCAGTCATCCCTTACTGGAACAAAGGCCCGCGTCACCAACTGCAAAACCTGGTCAGCGCCCTGCTGGTGCTGAGCGTGGTCCTGCAAACCCTGACGCTGATCGCACCGATGCCCGTCATCGCCGGTCAACCCGCCGTATTGTTCAGCCTGGTCGCAGCCCTGATCGCCGTTGCCCTGCACCTGGGCATCAGCTTCTACAAGTCGTCACCAGCCGCCGCCTCGCCAAGCTATGACATGAGCAACCGCGATACCGGCACCGTCAAGTGGTTCAACACATCCAAAGGCTTCGGCTTCATCTCCCGCGACTCCGGCGACGATATCTTCGTCCACTTCCGGGCCATTCGCGGTGAAGGCCACCGTGTCCTGGTCGAAGGCCAGCGCGTGGAGTTCTCCGTCATGAATCGTGACAAGGGCCTGCAAGCCGAAGATGTGATCGCCGCACTGCCGCGCCGCTGATTCAAGGCTAAAAAAAACCGCGCACAGCCGAGCTGTCCGCGGTTTTTTCATGCCTGCGACGTGCTTAATAGTGCGGCGGCGGCGCTTCTTCTTCGAATGACTCGAACTGCCCGACCATTTCCTCCTGCCGCTTGAGCAGCGCAGCCATTTGCAACTGCAGGCGCTCGACCACCCGCTGCTGCGCCACCAGCACATCGTTCAACGCCTGGATGGTGTCATCCTGAAACGCCAGACGGCTTTCAAGCTCGGTAACGCGCTCTTCCAGGCTCATGGTTCAGCCCTCCAGAAACGTAAAATCATCGGTCAAAATCAAGCGCAAACGTTCGCGAATCGCGGCGATCTGCTCCGAACTGTAGGGTTTTGCCGGATGCTTACCCCAAACCGGCGCTGGCCAGGCAGCATCTTCGCGCTTGCGCACAATCACATGCATGTGCAACTGACTGACGACATTGCCCAGCGCCGCCACATTCAACTTGTCCGCATCGAACGCATCCTTGAGCACTTGCGACAGCGCAGTGGTTTCCTGCCAAAGCTGATGCTGCTCTGCGACATCCAACTGAAATATCTCGCTGATAGCCTCGCGACGAGGTACCAGGATGAACCAGGGATAGTTCGAATCGTTGGACAGCAGCAACCGGCAGAGCGGAAAGTCCCCGATCGGTAACGTGTCTTGTTGAAGTCGTGGATCTAAAGCGAACACTGCGCGTACTCCCGCCGGGTCATCATTTTCAGCTTAGCGCCCACCAAGAAGGACAGCGCACCAAGCGACCGGACGGCAGCATACCTGCGAACGGCGCAGGCTTCACGGCGAACCTTGCATCGAGGCCACGAGCGCCAGCAAAAAGCTGACAGCCGCCCCCGGATGGGACAATTTTCGCTGTCGCGCACTATTACAGAACCGAACGGCAAGCAAAAAACGCCGAAATGACTGATCAACAAGGAAAAGTTCGCTTCAGCCAAGCGACCGACAGAGATGAATTCAGTACAAGGCTTAAATTTTTTGCACCAAAACCGCACAGTGGGTCTACGCTGGGTGCTTCGACATCCGCCATTTACTCAGTGGTGGGGTGAACCGGTAACATTTCTGGTTGCCAGGCTGTTGATGAGAAGGGAGCAACATGATGTCAGGCAAGGCGTCAAGTCCAAACTAAAAGCGCTTGAACCCCCGGTTTTATGAGGTTTTTACAGCACTTGGCAGTCAATTAGAAAAAAAGCGTAACAAAACACGATTTTGTGCACGCTTGTTGCATTCATACCCAACATCGCCCGAGTGGCACCCGCTGGAAGCGGAGACCCTCAGGCAAAAAAAACAGTGGCAAGGTAGCCCGATGGAGATTCAAACGTTTCACCAGGACTCTTTTTACCGACGACAAGGCGCAAAAAACAGCATTAAAGTTGTCCGCCCGGTTGCGTCGGAGCTGGAAATTTGCGACATCTACCACGCTGTTTGCGACAGGGTCGTAAAGAAGGCGAAAGGTTAGATACGCAAGTATCGCCAACATTGTCGGCGTGATATAAGTTTGCGCCGACACAAAAAGAAAGAGCCGCCCAGATAATAAAACAGGTGGGACGGCAGTACTCTTCTAAAACCAAAGGAGCAAATCACGATGCGCGTGATGAAGTGGAGCATGATCGCACTGGCAGTTGCAGCAGCAGCCAGTACCCAATTGGCTACGGCCGCCCCTTTCGTAAGTGACCAGGCTGAAGCCAAAGGTATTGTTGAAGACAGCTCCTTGAACTTGCTGGTTCGCAACTACTACTTCAACCGTGACCGGAAAGATGGCGCAACCGACCAGAAAGACTGGACCCAAGGCATCTGGGGCAATTTCAGCTCCGGTTACACCCAAGGCCTGATCGGTGTTGGTGTTGATGCATTCGGTTACCTGGCAATCAAACTGGACGGCGGTGATGGCACCGGCGGCACCGGCAACATGAGCCGCGACGCCGATGGCGAAGTCAACGACAGCCAGGGCAAAGCCGGTGGCGCTGTTAAATTCCGCGTATCCAAAACCGAGCTGAAAGTCGGCGACATGCAGCCAAGCACCGCTCCGGTGTTTGCAGTTGGCGGCTCCCGTATCCTTCCTCAAACTGCCAGCGGCATCCAGCTGCAGAGCAGCGAAGTCAAAGACCTTGACCTCGAAGCCGGTCACTTCTACTCGGCGACCAGCCAGGACCGCAACGCCCGTGACGGCGGCCTGTTTGCAACCTACGCTGGCGTAGAAGCCAACTCCATCGACTACTTCGGTGGTAAATACGGCATCACCGACAACCTGTCGGCATCGCTGTATGGCGCCAAGCTGGAAGACATCTGGAACCAGTACTACGCCAACCTGAACTACACCATTCCGCTGGGTGGCGATGAGTCGCTGAACCTGGACGGTAACATCTACAACACCAAAGATACCGGTGACGCCAAAGCGGGCGAGATCAGCAACACCGCTTACTCCCTGGCAGCCGCTTTCTCGTTCATGAAAGCACACACCATCACCCTCGCCTTCCAGAAGGTTAACGGTGACACTCCGTTCGACTACATCGGCGTGGGTAAAAACAACCGCGGCGGCGACTCGATCTTCCTCGCCAACTCCATCCAGTACTCTGACTTCAACGCCCCTGGCGAGAAGTCGGCCCAGGTTCGTTACGACCTGAAAATGGCTGAGTACGGCGTTCCAGGTCTGAGCTTCATGACCCGTTACGTTAAAGGTTGGGACATCGACGGCACCAAAACTCCTGTAGGCAGCCCTTACGCTGGCCTGTATGGCGAAGACGGCAAGCACAACGAAACCAACTTCGAAGCCAAGTACGTTGTTCAGACTGGCCCGGCAAAAGATCTTTCCTTCCGTATTCGTCAAGCATGGCACTTCGCTAACGCTGACGAAGGTGAAGGCGACGTGAAAGAGTTCCGTTTCATCGTCGACTACCCGCTGTCGGTTTTGTAATCGCATCCAGTTAGTTTGCGGTAACAAAAAAAGGCCCATCTTCGGATGGGCCTTTTTTGTTGGCTGTCGCCTGACTGCTTTAACGACCTGCCCTTACAGAACATGCCTGACCAAAGAGTCAGACATTGTTCAAAGGCCCCGTCACTACACCGCGGATTCCTGAACCACACGAATAACCCGCTGTGGAAATGGAATATCGATGCCGGCCTCTCTCAGACGATCACGGGACAGTTCGTTGAACATGAACATCACGTCCCAGTAATCGGCAGTCTTTACCCAGACACGAAGCGAAAGTGTGATCGAACTGTCACCCAGGGTAGAAACAACTGCCTGTGGTTCCGGATCTGCCAATACCCGCGGGTCCTTGGCCAATTCCAGTAAAACTTCACGGGCCTTCTGCAAATCCGCTTCGTAATCCACACCGACATCAAACACGACCTTGCGGGTCGGCTGACGATTTGTGTTGGTGATGATGCCGTTCGACAGATTGCCGTTAGGCACGATGATGGTCTTGTTGTCACCAGTACGCAGCACAGTATGGAAAATCTGGATGCTGTCGACAGTACCGGCGATCCCCTGAGCCTCGATCCAGTCACCGATGCGAAATGGACGGAACAGCAAAATCAGCACGCCACCGGCGAAGTTCGCCAGGCTGCCCTGCAAGGCCAGGCCAATGGCCAGGCCTGCCGCACCAATCGCCGCCACAAACGAAGTGGTTTCCACGCCGATCATCGAGGCCACGCTGACGATCAGCAGGATCTTGAGGATGATGTTCGCCAGGCTGCTGATAAAGCCTTGCAGCGCCAGGTCGGCATTACGCAATGCAATCAGGCCGCCGAGCTTTTTCGTGACCTTGTTGATCAGCCACCAGCCGATGGCCAGGGTGATGACCGCCAGCAGTACACGGCTGCCGTATTCCATGATCATCGGGATCCAGGTTTGGGATACCTTGACCAGATTGTCTACCTCGGCATTTAAGTCCATCTACTCTCTCCTGTTTTCCGGCTACCCGGCATGCGTAAAAAAAGCGGCAGAAAGATCGAACCGCGACGGGCTCAATCGTTTCTGCCGTTGCTTGGATCTGCGACGTCGCAAACGCCAAGAGGTTCCCGCTTTCAGACTCAGTCGCGGAAGTTGTTGAACTGCAGCGGCATACCGAATTCCTTCGCCCGCAGCACTGCAATGGCTTCTTGCAGGTCATCACGCTTTTTGCCGGTGATGCGAACCTGCTCGCCCTGAATGGCCGCCTGGACCTTGAGCTTGGCGTCCTTGACATGAGCGACGATTTTCTTCGCCAGCTCCTTGTCGATGCCTTCCTTGAGGACGGCTTCCTGCTTCATCAGCTTGCCCGACGCGAACGCGTCCTTGACTTCAAGGCACTGCACGTCGATTTTGCGCTTGACCAGCGCCAGCTTGAGGATCTCAATCATCGCTTCGAGCTGGAAATCCGCTTCGGCGGTCAGGTTGACGGTGAGGTCTTTTTCCTTGAACTCGAAGCTGCCTTTGCCTTTCAGGTCATAACGACGATCGAGTTCCTTGACGGCGTTCTCGACCGCGTTGGTGACTTCGTGTTTGTCCAGTTCGGATACCACGTCGAACGACGGCATGTAATCTCTCCAAATTTAAAGGCGCACTGATGGAGCACGCCTGGCTTGCGGTTAAAATCCGCGCTGATTATAACGGGTCTTTCCCATCATTCACTGTGAGCTGCCGATGCACGCCTTAAACAGAGCAAGAAGCTGATGTCCACCACCTGGCATGTACTGGGCGCCGGCAGCCTCGGCACTTTATGGGCGACACGTCTGGCACGGGCTGGCGTGCCGGTCAGGCTGGTCCTGCGGGACACCGCGAGACTGCAGGCCTATGAGGCGGCCGGTGGATTGACACTGGTGGAACACGGCGAGGCGCGACACTATGCCGTGCCCGCCGAGACAGCCGACAGCCCCCAACCGATCCACCGCCTGCTGGTAGCGTGCAAAGCCTACGATACCGAAAGTGCGGTGGCCCAATTGGCGCCACGCCTGGCCCCAGGCGCCGAACTGATCCTGCTGCAAAATGGCCTGGGCAGTCAGGACGCGGTGGCCGCACAGGTTCCTCAGGCACGCTGCATCTATGCCTCGAGCACCGAAGGCGCCTTTCGCGATGGCGATTGGCGCGTGGTGTTTGCCGGGCATGGCTTCACCTGGCTGGGGGACGCGAGCCATCCGGTGGCGCCGATCTGGCTCGATGACCTGAGCGCTGCCGGCATCCCGCATGAGTGGAGCACCGAAATCCTGACCCGGCTGTGGCGAAAACTCGCCCTCAACTGTGCGATCAATCCGCTGACGGTGCTGCACGATTGCCGCAACGGCGGTTTGCAGCAACATCAATGTGAGGTCGCCACCTTGTGCGGTGAACTGGTGGAGTTGCTCGAGCGTTGTGGTCAGCCGGCAGCGGCCGAAAACCTGCAGCAGGAAGTCGAACGGGTGATTCACGCCACCGCAGCCAACTACTCCTCGATGCATCAGGACGTCACGAGCCAGCGCCGCACGGAAATCAGCTACCTGCTGGGATACGCCTGCAAAGTGGCCGGGCGCCATCAACTGAACCTGCCTCACCTCAATCAACTTGAGGCAAGGTTGATCGCTCGCCTGCAAAGCCTTGGATTGCCCAGCGACTGAGCAGCGGCTACGCTGGCCACTTGTTCCTTGCCTGCGATTAATCCGATGCCATTGCGCCAGCGCCTTGAAAACCTGCCCGTCGGCCAGAAACTGCTGGCCGCCCTGCTGGTACTGATGGTCACCGTCCTGCTGGTTGCCAACCTGACCTTTATCAGCGCCGCCTACTACATCTCCCAGGAAAGCATGGCGCCCCAGGCCCTGCAGACCATCGGCCGGCTGGTATCCAACCCGAGCCTGGCCTCCGAAGCCCTGGCGTCACCGCAAAGCGCCGAGCGCCTGCTGAATGAACTCAACAGCTATTCGCCGTTGCGCGCGGCAGCCCTGTATGACGGAAAGGGTGAGCGATTGGCGCAATTGCAGCATGGCGACAACCTGGAGCTGCCGAAGCGTTTCCGGCATATCGAAGACTGGCAGGCCACCGAGTTTCGTACCAACCAAGTCATCCCCCTGCCCCGCACCGGTGCGGCACCAGGGCACCTGCTGTTGGTGGCCTCGAGTGAATTGCCAGTGGCGTTCTACACCGGGACCCTGACGGCCAGCCTGGGAATCCTGATCTTCAGCGTATTGCTGTGGCTGATCATTGCCCGCCAGATCAAGCGCCTGATTACCCGGCCGATCCACCAACTCGAGGAGTTATCCCGGCAGGTCACCCGCGAAGAAAACTACGCACTGCGTGCTTCGCGTGGAAACCACGATGAAATCGGTAGTCTCGCCGAGGCGTTCAACACCATGCTCTCGCGGATCGAGGCCAGGGAGCAGCAACTCAAGCGGGCTCGGGACGACTCCCAGGCAGCCTACGACCAGGCCCAGGGTCTGGCGGAAGAAACCCGCCATACCAACCGCAAACTGGAGCTCGAAGTCCAGGTGCGCAGCAAGATCGAGAAAAAGCTCACCGGTTTCCAGAACTACCTCAACAGCATCATCGACTCCATGCCATCGGCGCTGATCGCCCTCGACGAACAGCTCTACGTGACGCAATGGAACCAGGAAGCCAGCGCCCTGTCCGGCACGCGCCTCGATGAAGCCCTGAACCAGCCCATCTTCCTTGCCTTCGAACCGCTCAAGCCGTTTTTGCCGCAACTCAAGGAAACGGTCGAGCAGCATACGGTGGCCAAGATCGAACGTGTCACCTGGCTCAAGGACGACGACCCCCGCCACTACGCCCTGACTTTCTATCCGTTGATGGGCGGTGCCGGGCGTGGCGTGGTGATCCGGATCGACGACATCACCCAGCGCCTGTCCCTGGAAGAGATGATGGTGCAGTCGGAGAAAATGCTTTCGGTGGGTGGTCTGGCCGCCGGCATGGCCCACGAGATCAACAACCCGCTGGGCGCGATCCTGCACAACGTGCAAAACATTCGCCGACGCCTGTCACCCGATTTGCCGAAGAACCTCGAAGTGGCCGAACAGGCCGGCATCGAACTGGCGACAGTCAACCAGTACCTGCAAATCCGCGAAGTGCCGCAGTTGCTCGACGGCATCCAGCAGGCCGGTGCCCGGGCGGCGAAAATCGTCACCCACATGCTCAGCTTCAGCCGTCGCAGCACCCGCCAGATGGCCCCGTGCGACCTGCCCGCCCTGATCGACCAGGCGGTGGAGATCGCCGGAAACGACTTCGACCTGGCGATCGGCTTCGACTTCAAGGGCCAGGCCATCATTCGCCAATTCGACCCCACGCTGGGACCGGTCCCCGGCACCGCCAACGAACTGGAGCAAGTGCTGCTCAATCTGTTGAAAAACGCCGCGCAAGCCATCCATCAGCGCGAGGACGACAGCGAGCCAGGGCGGATCATTCTGCGCACCAGGCTGAATCCGCCATGGGCGGAAATTCAGGTCGAGGACAACGGCATCGGCATGAGCGAAAACGTGCGCAAACGCACCTTCGAGCCGTTTTTCACGACCAAGGAAATCGGCCAGGGCACCGGGCTTGGGCTGTCGGTGTCTTACTTCATCATCACCAATAACCACAAGGGGCAGATGGAAGTGCAATCGACTCTTGGCCAAGGCACCTGCTTCACCTTGCGTCTGCCCATGGCGAGCACGCCGCCCGTTTCGCAACAACTCAATCTGCTATCGAGGTAACCATGGGCTTTCGTTTGTCGAAGATTTACACCCGCACTGGCGACAAAGGCGAGACCGGGCTGGGCGATGGTCGTCGCGTACCGAAAGATCACCCGCGCGTTGAAGCAATCGGCGAAGTCGATACGCTGAACAGCCATGTTGGGGTGCTTCTGGCCGGGTTGGCGGCGGAAACTGTCCAGTTCCCAGGCTTGAACGAAGTGATCGAGGTATTGGCCCCCTGCCAGCATCGGTTATTTGATCTGGGTGGCGAACTGGCGATGCCGGTGTATCAGGCGCTGAATGCAGCGGAAGTCGAACGCCTGGAAGCGGCGATCGATGTGTGGAATGAAGAGCTGGGGCCGCTGGAAAATTTCATCTTGCCCGGCGGCTCGATGCTGATTGCCCAGGCCCATGTCTGCCGCAGCCTGGCGCGCAGCGCAGAGCGACGGTGTCAGCAACTCAACGCGATTGAGCCGTTGGCCGGGGTTGGCCTGGCGTACATCAATCGGTTGTCGGACTTGCTGTTTGTGGTGGCGCGGCTGATTGCCAAGCGTCAGGGAGTGGCGGAGATTCTTTGGCAGCCTGCGGCGAAACCTGAGGTTTAGCCGGCGCCTGTCAGGGCCCCTTCGCGAGCAAGCCCGCTCCCACAGTGGATTTGTGGTGCACACAAAGCCTGTGGGAGCGGGCTTGCCCGCGAAGGGGCCGGTAGACTCACTAGAGAATCAACTCTCAGGCCAAAACGCCCGAATCCCCGCCACACCCTGCGCACCCGCAGCCCAGGCTTTCTCGACCTCAGCCGGGCCAACCCCACCCAGCAGGAACACCGGCTTGCTGAACCCTTCGATCAAGCTCGACGCCTGCTCCCAACCCAACGGCTCGGCACCAGGGTGAGTAAGGGTAGGCTGCACCGGCGACAGGGTCACGAAATCCACCCCCATCTGTTCGGCCAGCGCCAGCTCTTCAGCGTTATGGCACGATGCGGCCAGCCAGCGCGATGCCGGTAGCGGTCGGCCAGCCGCTGCGTATTTGCGCAGTTGCGCCGAGGTAATGTGCCAACCGGCGGACGGGAAGTCGCCCAGCCATTCGAACGGCCCCTTGATCATCAATTGCGCCTTGCCGGCACACAGACCCACCGCATCGACGGCCAGGTCGCGATACTTCGGATCGTAGCCGTTCGGTGCGCGCAGCTGGATCAGCTTGATGCCGCCGGCAATGGCCTTCTGGATGCCGCGCAGCAACGCCGGGGTTTCCAGATCTTCCGGGGTAATCAGGTACTGAGCGGGTAATTTCGCGGCCGCGACGATCGGCTGATTGGCCGCCGGAAACTCGTAACCCGACAGATCCCGGGACGACACCCAGGCCAGCGGTTGGCCTTCGGCGCCGTGGGGCTCGCCGGTAAACGCCGAGACCTCCCAGACATCCAGCAACACCTGCTTGTCCGGGTAATCGTGCCGGACCTTGATCAGCGGGCGTGCCGCGCCGACCACGATTCCCAGTTCCTCATGGAGTTCGCGGGCCAGTGCAGTTTCGACCGACTCGTCGGCCTCGACCTTGCCCCCGGGAAATTCCCACAGACCGCCCTGGTGCTGTGAATCCGCACGACGAGCGATCAGGATTTGGCCACTGCCATCGCGGATGACGGCGGCGGCGACATGGACTCGTTTCACCTTTGCAACTCCTCCAGTCCAGCCTTCTGCCAGGCTTTGAACGCTGGCCATTGGTAGAGGGTTTCAACATAGGCCTCGTCAGCCGCGGACAGTTTCACCCGATAGGTGCGCAGGCGCACGGCGATGGGTGCAAAGAACGCGTCGGCCAACGTGATGCGGCCAAACAGGTACGGACCGCTCTCGGTTGCAGCGGCACGACACTCGGCCCACAACGCTGACATACGCTCGATGTCCGCCTGGACATCGGCCGGGACCGGCGACAGCGCGGCGTCATGGCTCAGGTCGAACGGCATGTTGCCGCGCATGGCGAAAAAGCCACTGTGCATCTGCGCGCACGCCGAACGCGCCTGGGCACGGGCGGCAGTGTCTTTGGGCCACAGGTTCGCGTCGGGAAACTGTTCTGCCAGGTATTCGGCAATCGCCAGGGAGTCGGCGATGGTGCCGTGTTCGGTTTTCAGCAGCGGGACTTTACAGGTCGGCGAATGCTTGAGCAGACGCTCACGGGTGTCCGGCTGGTTCAGCTTGATCAGTTCTTCGGTGTAGGAAGCGCCAGCCAGATCGAGGGCCAGAGCGCCACGCAGGGACCAGGAGGAATGCAGTTTGTCGCCGATGATCAGGTGCAGGCTCATGTTCGGGGTGCCTTCTCGTCAGGGTAACAAGCCAGAATATCTAGCGTCTGGTCGTCAGCCTTCGCGAGCAAGCCCGCTCCCACAGTTGATCGGGCAGTACGCACATCTTGTGTTCACTGAAGATCTCCTGTGGGAGCGGGCTTGCTCGCGAATGGGACGACTCGGTCTTGAACCGTGTATTAAGTACGGTACTCGGCGTTGATCTTCACGTATTCGTGGGACAGGTCGGTGGTCCAGATGGTTTCGCTGCAATCGCCACGACCCAACTCGATACGGATGGTGATTTCTTCCTGCTGCATCACCGCTGCGCCCTGGGCTTCGGTGTAGGTCGCCGCGCGCGCGCCACGGCTGGCGATGCACACGTCGCCGAGGAATACGTCGATCTTGCTTACGTCCAGGTTCGGCACACCGGCACGACCAACGGCCGCCAGGATACGGCCCCAGTTCGGATCGGAAGCGAACAACGCGGTCTTGATCAGCGGCGAGTGAGCCACGGTGTAACCGACGTCCAGGCATTCCTGGTGATTGCCGCCGCCGTTGACTTCAACGGTGACGAATTTGGTCGCGCCTTCACCGTCGCGAACGATGGCCTGGGCCACGTCCATGCACACTTCGAACACCGCTTGCTTCAACTTGGCGAACAACTCGCCTTCGGCACGGGTGATTTCCGGCAACGCGGCCTGACCGGTAGCGATCAGCATGCAGCAGTCGTTGGTCGACGTATCGCCATCGATGGTGATGCGGTTGAACGACTTGTTGGCGCCGTCCAGCATCAGGTTTTGCAGCACGTCGCGGGAGACTTTGGCGTCGGTGGCGATGTAGCCGAGCATGGTCGCCATGTTCGGGCGAATCATGCCGGCGCCTTTGCTGATGCCGGTAACGGTGATGGTCACACCGTCGTGCTGGAACTGACGGCTGGCACCTTTTGGCAGGGTGTCGGTGGTCATGATGCCGGTGGCGGCAGCTTCCCAGTTGTGGATCGACAGGTCGTCAAGGGCCGCTTGCAGCGCGCCTTCGATTTTCTCGACCGGCAGCGGCTCGCCGATCACACCGGTGGAATACGGCAGCACCTGGCTGGCATCGACACCGGTCAACTCGGCCAGCTTCGCGCAAGTGCGCTCGGCGGCGGCCAGGCCAGGTTCGCCGGTGCCGGCGTTGGCATTGCCGGTGTTGGTCAGCAGGTAACGCACAGGGCCTTGCACGCGTTGCTTGGCCAGGATCACCGGCGCGGCGCAAAAGGCGTTCAGGGTGAACACGCCGGCAACCGTGGAGCCTTCAACACAGCGCATGACCACAACATCCTTGCGCCCAGGGCGCTTGATGCCGGCCGAGGCGATACCGAGTTCAAAACCGGCAACCGGGTGCAACGTTGGCAAAGGACCAAGACCAACAGCCATGAATGCGCTCCTTTATAAATGATGTCAGCACCGTTTCAGCAGAACGGTGGTTCGAATGGTAAAACGCCGCGACGGCAGAAGCCGGTCGCGGCGCGGGTATTTCAGCGATTGAAACGGGTTTTACTGAATCTGCCCGTGGCAATGCTTGAACTTCTTGCCCGAACCGCAGTAGCACAGCTCATTGCGACCCAGCTTCTGCTCGTTGCGAACCGGCGCGGCAGCGAGGGCAACATCGACCTCTTCGCCCAACACTTCCGGCTGCTCAAGGCCTGGCGCCTCTTCATGCAGGAACTGCATGCGAGCGGCCAATGCCTCGGCTTCCTGACGCAGGCGCTGCTCTTCTTCGATCGGATCTTCGCGGCGAACCTGAACGTGGGACAGCACACGGATCGAGTCGCGCTTGATCGAATCCAGCAATTCGGAGAACAGGGTGAACGACTCGCGCTTGTATTCCTGCTTCGGGTTCTTCTGGGCATAGCCACGCAAGTGGATACCGTGGCGCAGGTGGTCCATGGTCGACAGGTGGTCTTTCCACAGGTCGTCCAGCACGCGCAGAACGATTTGCTTCTCGAAGGTGCGCAGCGCTTCGGCGCCCGCCTGGTCTTCTTTCTCGTTGTACGCCGCGATCAGCTCCTGCATCAGTTTCTCGCGCAGGGTTTCTTCGTACAGGTGATCGTCTTCGTCGAGCCATTGCTGGATCGGCAGCGTCACGCCGAAATCGCTCTGCAACGCGGTTTCCAGACCGGCCACGTCCCACTGCTCAGGCAGCGATTGTGGAGGAATGTGCGCGCTGACGGTGGCGTCGAGCACATCCTGACGGAAGTCAGCGATGGTCTCACCGATGTTGTCGGCGGCCAGCAACGTGTTACGCATGTGATAGATCACTTTACGCTGTTCGTTGTTGACGTCGTCGAACTCGAGCAGTTGCTTGCGAATGTCAAAGTTGCGGCCTTCAACCTTGCGCTGGGCCTTTTCGATGGCGTTGGTCACCATGCGGTGCTCGATCGCTTCGCCAGGCTGCATGCCCAGGGCCTTCATGAAGTTCTTCACCCGGTCAGAGGCGAAGATGCGCATCAGGCTGTCTTCCAGCGACAGGTAGAAACGGCTGGAACCGGCGTCGCCCTGACGACCGGCACGACCCCGCAGCTGGTTGTCGATACGGCGCGATTCGTGACGCTCCGAGGCAATCACCTGCAAACCGCCCGACTCGAGCACTTGCTGGTGACGCTTCTGCCAGTCGGCCTTGATCTGGGCAATCTGCTCAGGGGTCGGGTTTTCCAGGGAAGCCACTTCCACTTCCCAGTTACCGCCCAACAGGATGTCGGTACCGCGACCGGCCATGTTGGTGGCGATGGTCAGCGCGCCCGGGCGACCGGCCTGGGCAATGATCTCGGCTTCCTTTTCGTGGAACTTGGCGTTCAGGACCTTGTGTTCGATGCCTTCCTTCACGAGCAGGCTGGACATGTGCTCGGAGGTTTCGATGGTGGCGGTACCGACCAGAACCGGACGCCCCGCGGCCATGCTTTCCTTGATGTCGGCCACGATTGCCGCGTATTTCTCGTCGGCGGTCAGGAACACCAGGTCGTTGTAGTCCTTACGGGCCAGCGGCTTGTTCGGTGGAATCACCATGACCTGCAGGCCATAGATCTGGTGGAACTCGAACGCTTCGGTGTCGGCCGTACCGGTCATGCCGGACAGCTTGTTGTACAGACGGAAGTAGTTCTGGAAGGTGGTCGACGCCAGCGTCTGGCTTTCGGCCTGGATGTTCAGGTTTTCCTTGGCTTCGATGGCCTGGTGCAGGCCTTCGGACAAGCGGCGGCCCGGCATGGTACGGCCGGTGTGCTCGTCGACCAGTACGACCTGACCGTCCTGCACGATGTATTCGACGTTGCGATGGAACAGCTTGTGCGCGCGCAGGCCGGCGTAGACGTGAGTCAGCAGGCTCAGGTTGTGCGCCGAATACAGGCTCTCGCCCTCAGCCAGCAGGCCGATGCTGGTCAGCGTTTCTTCGACATACTGGTGACCGGCTTCGTTGAGTTCGACCTGACGGGTCTTCTCGTCGACGGTGTAGTGACCGGCCTGGGTCACTTCGCCTTCGACTTCTTCAACGTGCAGCTTGAGCTGCGGGATCAGCTTGTTGACCTCGATGTACAGCTTGGAGCTGTCCTCGGCCTGACCGGAGATGATCAGCGGCGTACGGGCTTCGTCGATGAGGATGGAGTCGACTTCGTCGATCACGGCAAAATTGAGTTCGCGCTGGAATTTTTCTTCCATGCTGAACGCCATGTTGTCGCGCAGGTAATCGAAACCGAATTCGTTGTTGGTGCCGTAGGTGATGTCGGCGGCGTAGGCAGCGCGCTTCTCTTCCGGCGGCTGGAACGGCGTGACAACGCCGACCGTCATGCCGAGGAATTCATACAGCGGGCGCATCCAGTTGGCGTCACGGCGGGCCAGGTAGTCGTTCACCGTCACAACGTGCACACCGTTGCCGGACAGCGCGTTGAGGTAAACGCCCAGTGTTGCCACCAGGGTCTTGCCTTCACCGGTACGCATTTCCGCGATCATGCCTTCATGCAAGGTCATGCCGCCGATCAGCTGGACATCGAAGTGGCGCATGCCCATGACACGCTTGCCGGCTTCGCGGGCGACCGCAAAGGCTTCTGGCAGCAGTTTGTCGAGGGATTCCCCTTTGGCGATGCGGGCCTTGAACTCGCTGGTCTTGGCACGCAATTGATCGTCCGAAAGGGCCACCATTTGCTCTTCGAAGGCATTGACGAGTTGCACCGTCTTGAGCATGCGTTTGACTTCACGCTCGTTCTTGCTTCCAAAAAGTTTCTTTAACAAAGGCGCAAACATATCGGCAGGATCTTCCACACTAAAGGGATGGAGGGCGGCCCCGTGAGTCGCCCGTGCAGCCCTCATGGCCGCATGCGAACGAGCATTCTACCCGGAAACGATGGAGAGGAAAGTGGCGATATTCCACGATGCTGGCACAGCGCTTTGACGGGGCTCACTTAAAATAAGGGCGTTTTGCTCAACTTCAAGCCGTTCAAGGCAGAAGTTAGTTGTTGATTTAATGGGCAAAGCACCCACAAAAGCAATGGGCGGGTGCATCCGGCGCTTTCTGCTACCATGGCGCATCTGTTACTTCAGGTGTCTGATCATGGCATTTCGCCCACTTACGGCCAAAGTACCTGCCGTTCTACTACGCGAAGCCAAGCCGCTGAAAGCCATTCTCGGCCACGCTCAACGCCTGGGTCATCTGCAACGTTTGCTCGAAAGCCAATTGCAACCCGCCGCTCGCGAGCATTGCCATGTGGCTTCCTGGCGCGAAGGCAGTTTGTTGCTGATTGTCACCGACGGTCATTGGGCAACCCGCCTGCGCTACCAGCAGAAGCGCCTGCAACGGCAACTGCAAATGTTCGATGAGTTTGCCAATCTGACCCGGATTCTGTTCAAAGTTCAGCCGCCGACCGTTCAGCAAGGTGCGGCCGGGCATACCATGGATTTGTCCAACGACGCGGCAGCGACCATTCAGGCCACGGCCGACGGGATCAGCGACCCGAATTTGCGGGCCGCGCTGGAGCGGTTGGCGGCGCACGCCAAGTCCAAAACCTGACACAGAAACCTTGTGGGAGCGGGCTTGCTCGCGAAGGCGGTGTGTCAAACAACATAACGTTGACTGACATGCCCTCTTCGCGAGCAAGCCCGCTCCCACAGTTAGACTGTGTCCACTCGCTACCGGCGTTTTTTGCTGCCCAGCAACGAGCCCATCAAGCCGCGCACCAACTGTCGGCCAATCTGGTTCGCCGCCTGTTGCATCGCCGATTTCAGTGCCTTGCCTGCCGCTGTACCGAGGAACTCTCCCGCCTGCTCGGTGAAACTCGGTTCCTGTTTGCCCTGCTCCGCTTCGGGCTCAGGTGCCAGCCCCTTGCGTCCCATCAGCACTTCATAGGCTGATTCACGATCGATCGGTTGGTCATAACGCCCTTTGAACGGCGAGCCTGCAATCAACACCGTACGCTCGGTTTCGCTCAAGGGCCCGATCCGCGATTGCGGCGGTGCCACCAGCACCCGCTGGACCATTTCCGGCGTGCCCTTTTCCTGCAGGGTGCCGACCAGCGCCTCACCGATCCCGAGCTCGGTCAACACCGACAACGCATCGAACGCCGGATTCGGCCGGAAACCTTCGGCCACCGCGCGCAGGGACTTCTGCTCCTTGGCGGTGAACGCCCGCAGACCGTGCTGGATGCGCAAGCCCAACTGCGCCAGCACATCATCCGGCAGGTCACCCGGCGACTGGGTGACGAAATACACGCCCACGCCTTTCGAACGAATCAGCCTCACGACTTGTTCCAGACGATCACGCAATGCCTGGGGCGTACCGTTGAACAACAAGTGAGCCTCGTCGAAGAACAGCGCCAGCAACGGTTTGTCGGCATCGCCACGCTCCGGCAGTTGCTCGAACAGCTCGGCCAGCAGCCACAGCAGGAACGTCGCGTAGACTTTCGGCGCTTCATGCACCAGGCGGCTGGCATCGAGTAAATGAATGCGCCCACGGCCATCCGCAGTGGGTTGGAGGATGTCTTCGAGTTGCAGCGCCGGCTCGCCAAACAGCGCTTCGGCGCCCTGTTGCTCCAGGGTCGCCAGGCGTCGCAGCAATGCCTGGCTGGAGCCGGTGGTCATCAATGCCGCATCGTCGCCCAGCAACTGGGGGTTGTCCCGCAGGTGATTGAGCAACGCCTTCAGGTCCTTGAGATCGAGCAACAACAGGCCTTCGCGGTCCGCCACCTTGAACGCGGCGTACAGCGCCGACTGCTGACTGTCGGTCAGTTCCAGCAGGCTGCCCAGCAGCAGCGGCCCCATTTCACTCAAGGTTGTGCGTAAAGGATGACCGGACTGACCGTGTATGTCCCACAACGTCACCGGATAAGCCTGAGGCCTGTGGTTAAGCCACGGCATCCCGGCAATCCGCTCGGCGATCTTGCCCTGGGGGTTGCCGGCGGCGCCAAGGCCGCACAGGTCACCCTTGATATCGGCGGCGAACACCGCCACGCCCGCATCGCTGAAGGCTTCGGCCATTCGTTGCAAAGTGACGGTCTTGCCGGTGCCGGTCGCGCCCGCGATCAAACCGTGGCGGTTCGCCAGGCGCATGGCCTGGGCAATCGGCTGCCCTTCTAAATCCGCGCCGATAACGAGTTGCAATGAGTCAGGCATTTGGTCACCCATGATTAATCTTTGGTCCTGCACGGCCGATAGAAATTACGACAAAGCAGTCAGACACGATCTGGTCGGAAATTTCCCTAAGGAGAGTCGGAAAATTCACTTGCTTTCAACCTTGCCCGTCGTGCGTCCCTTTATAAAAGCACGCGCTGGACATTAAGACCTTAGCGGAACCCCAAGTCATGAACAAAAATCTGCGTTTCAGCCATAAAATCCTGCTTGCCGCCGCCCTCATTGTGATTGCCGCCTTCGCCTCATTCACGCTGTACAACGACTATTTGCAGCGCAACGCCATCCGCGAAAACCTGGAAAATTATCTGCAGGAAATGGGCGCAGTGACCGCCAACAATATCCAGACCTGGTTGAACGGGCGCAGCCTGCTGATTGAAAACCTGTCACAAACTGTCGCGCTCAACTCCGATGCCGACAATGTTTCCAGCCTGCTTGTACAAAAAGCCGTAGCCTCGACCTTCATGGGCGCCTACCTCGGCAACAAGGATGGCTCGTTCATCATTCGCCCGGACAGCAAGATGCCCGATGGCTATGACCCGCGTGCACGCCCTTGGTACAAGAGTGCGCAAGGCAGCAGCGGTTCGGCATTGACCGAGCCGTATATTGATCTGGCCTCCGGCCAACTGGTGATTTCCATTGTCGACAGCGTTATCAAGGACGGCCAGAACATCGGCGTGGTCGGTGGCGACCTGAGCTTGCAGGTGATCGCCGACAGCCTTGGCACGCTGGATTTCGACGGCATGGGTTATGCCTTCCTGGTCAGCTCTGACGGCAAGATCCTGGTTCATCCCGACAAAGCGCTGGCGATGAAGATGCTCAAGGATGTCTACCCGCAAGACACGCCGGCCATCAGCAGCGCAATGAGCGAAATCCAGGTCGACGGCAAAACCCGCATCGTGACCTTCACCCCGATCAAAGGCTTGTCGTCGGTCAACTGGTACATCGGTGTGTCGGTCGACAAGGAAAAAGCCTACTCGATGCTCAGCAAGTTCCGCACCTCGGCTGTCGTTGCGACCATCATTGCCGTGGCCATCATCATCGCCCTGCTCGGCATGCTGATTCGCATCCTGATCCAGCCGTTGCACGTCATGACCCGTGCCATGGCCGACATCGCTGACGGTGAAGGCGACCTGACCAAGCGCCTGACCATCCAGAACAATGACGAATTCGGCACCCTCGGCACCGCGTTCAACCGTTTCGTCGAGCGCATTCACGGCTCGATCCGCGAAGTGTCCTCGGCCACCGGGCAAGTCAACGAAGTGGCATTGCGCGTAGTGGCCGCCTCCAACTCGTCGATGTTCAACTCCGACCAGCAAGCCTCGCGCACCAGCAGCGTCGCGGCCGCGATCAACCAGCTCGGCGCCGCCGCCCAGGAAATTGCCCGTAACGCCGCTCAGGCTTCGAGCCAGGCCAGCGATGCCCGCAACCTGGCCGAAGACGGCCAGCAAGTGGTGGACCGCAGCATCGCGGCGATGAATCAACTGTCGAGCATGCTCAGCGCATCGAGCTCCAACATCGAATCGCTGAACAGCAAAACGGTGAACATCGGGCAGATTCTCGAAGTGATCACCAGCATTTCCCAACAAACCAACTTGCTGGCACTCAACGCCGCCATTGAAGCCGCCCGCGCCGGTGAAGCCGGTCGTGGATTTGCCGTGGTGGCGGACGAAGTGCGCAACCTGGCACATCGCACGCAGGAATCGGCGCAACAGGTACAAACCATGATCGAGGAGCTGCAAGTCGGCGCCCGGGAATCGGTCAGCACCATGAGCGACAGTCAGCGCCACAGCCAGGACAGCGTGGAAATCGCCAACCTCGCGGGCGAACGCCTGAACAGCGTGACGCTGCGTATCGGTGAAATCGACGGCATGAACCAGTCGGTGGCTACCGCGACCGAGGAACAGACCGCCGTGGTGGAGTCGATCAACGTCGACATCACCGAGATCAACACGCTGAACCAGGAAGGCGTGGAAAACCTGCAATCGACATTGCGCGCGTGCTCGGACCTCGAGCAGCAGGCTTCGCGGTTGAAGCAGTTGGTAGGCAGTTTCCGTATCTGATGCAGTAATCCCATGTGGCGAGGGAGCTTGCTCCCTCGCCACAACAGCCTCCATCCTGCGCCCCGCAACAAACCCCAACCGAACATCTATCCTTCATATAGGTCAACCAAAGGAGTAACAGGCCCGGAGGATCGTTCATCGTGCATATCGCGGACATCACCATGTTCTACGCCCCTGCCAGCGGTGGCGTGCGCACTTATCTGGATGCAAAGCACCGTCGCCTGGGCATCAAGCCGGGCATTCGCCACAGTTTGCTGATCCCCGGATCGTCCTTGAGCGAGCAGGACGGCATCTTCACCGTTCCGGCCCCCGCCCTGCCCTTCGGCAAGGGCTATCGCTTCCCTCTGCGTCTCGCACCCTGGCGCAATGTCCTGCAAGACTTGCAACCCGATCTGATCGAAGTCGGCGACCCCTATCTCACCGCATGGGCGGCACTGGATGCGCGACGGCAACTCGATGTGCCGGTCATCGGTTTCTATCACTCGGACCTGCCCCTGCTGGTCAGCAACCGCATGGGCAACTGGGTGACCAACAACGTCGAGGCTTATGTCAGCAAGCTCTACGGCAACTTCGACCGGGTCCTGGCGCCCAGCCGGGTCATGGCCGACAAACTCACCGGGCTTGGGGTCAGGAATGTCTTTGTGCAGCCGTTGGGCGTCGACCTGCAAACCTTCAATCCCGATGCCAGAGACCCCGGGCTGCGGGCCGAACTGGGCCTGGACGAAAACACCCGCCTCTTGATCTTCGCCGGGCGCGGTTCCAAGGAAAAAAACCTGCCAGTGCTGCTCGACTGCATGAAACGCCTGGGCCGACGCTATCATCTGCTGCTGGTTGGCTCGTCGATGCCCACGGCCGTGCCCTCCAACGTGACGGTGATCGACAAGTTCTGCCCGACGGCGCAGGTGGCCCGCCTGATGGCCAGCGCCGACGCCTTGCTCCACGCCGGCGATCAGGAAACCTTCGGTCTGGTGATACTCGAAGCCATGGCCAGCGGTATTCCAGTGGTGGCCGTGGCGGCCGGGGCTTTCGAAGAAATCGTCACCGAGGACTGCGGCCGGCTCTGCGCGCCTAACAACCCCGCGGCGATGGCCACCGCCGTTCGAGATCTGTTCGGATCGGGCAGCGAAGCCCTGGGCCGACAAGCGCGATTACATGTCGAACGGCATTACGCCTGGGATACGGTGGTCAACAGCCTGCTGCGGCACTACCACGCCGTGCTCGGCAGCCAATGGCCGCTGACAGCCAATGGTTGAGCCCATGAACAGTCCTGCTTTACTGCTGGTACTGCACGACGTGGCACCGCCCACCTGGGCCGATTACCAGCCGTTCGTCAAAACCGTCGACGCCTTGGGTGACGTGCCGATCACCTGGCTGGTGGTCCCGGATTTCCACAAACACAACAATCTGGACGCCCATCCGCAGTTTTGCCGCCAACTCAGTGCCAGGGTCGCCTGGGGCGACGAACTGGCACTGCATGGCTATTTCCATTGCGACGACGGGCCGATGACCATCAATCCCCGCGACTGGTTCATGCGTCGGGTCTACACCCACGAAGGCGAGTTTTACTGTTTGTCGCAGGAAGCCGCCCTCGCCCGCCTGCGTTCGGGTATCGAGATGTTCCACCGGCATGATTGGCCACTGGAGGGGTTCGTCGCCCCTGCCTGGCTGATGAGCCAAGGGACTCGCCAGGCATTGCGCCAATTGCCGCTGAGTTACACCAGCGACTCGCAACATTTATACCGGCTACCGGATTTCACCGCGATCGAGGCGCCCGGGCTGGTCTGGAGCGCGCGCAGTGCCTTGCGCCGGGGTGTGTCGAAGCTCGTCAGCGACCGGTGTGAAAAGCGCTGGCAGCACGCTCCGGTGATTCGCCTGGGCCTGCACCCGGTGGACATGCGCCATGAGTTCTCGCGCCGATACTGGCTAAAAACCCTTGAGCGCCTGCTCGACAACGGACGGGTGCCAATGACCAAGGCCCACTGGCTGGCGCTGCAAAACGACCGACTGGACCGTGCCGCATGAGTCGCGCACTGCTGTTGCTCGTCGGCCTGCTCGCGGCAGTGCTGATTCCATTACTGTTGGGCGGCAGCGAAACCTGGTCTCGGCTGACCGCTTTTCCGCTGCCGTGGTTACTGATCATGTTCGGCATGATCCTGCTGTGCTGGGGGGTGAACACCCTGCGTTTGCGCCTATTGCTGGGGGATCAATGCGACAAGGTCGGCCGGTTCAGGAGCCTCGGCGTGGTGATGGCCGCCGAATTCGCCTACTGCGCCACGCCCGGCGGCAGCGGCGGGCCTCTGACGATCATGGCCTTACTGGCGCGTCGCGGCGTGCGTCCGGCCAGGGGCAGTGCGGTGTTTGCCATGGATCAACTGAGCGACTTGCTGTTTTTCCTCTGTGCCCTGAGCGGGATTCTGATTTACGCCCTGTTCCAGCACCTCAGCCAGCGCATGGAATGGATGCTGATGGTCAGCGCCGTTTCGCTGTTCGGCGGCCTGATCAGTTGCGTCATGGTGGCCCGCTATCACCGTTTATTGATTCGCCTGAGCGGCCGCTGGCTCGCCCGAGTCAATGTCAAAGCGGCCACTCGAATGCGCTGGGCGCGCAAGCTCCTGCAGTTTCTGGCGGGGTTTACCGACACGCTGAAGTTGCCCGTGCAGACCTTGATCAAGGTATTCGCCTTGACCTGTGTGCATTGGGTCCTGCGCTACAGCGTGCTGTACCTGGCGCTACGAGGGCTCGGCGCGGATTTGCAATGGGCCTGGAGTTTTCTGATCCAGATGCTTGCCCTGAGCGCCGGTCAATTCAGCCTGCTGCCGGGCGGAGCCGGGGCGGCCGAGCTGACGTCCGCTGCGCTGCTGGCGCCCATGGTCGGGAAGTCCACGGCAGCCGCGGCGATTCTGATTTGGCGGGCGGTGACCTATTACTTCTATTTACTGGTCGGTGGGCCGGTGTTTTTGCTGATGCTGGGTCGGCCGCTGCTGATGAAGTTGATGAAACTCAGGCAGGCTTAGGCTTGTCCTGGGGCACTTGCTGCAACTGTTCCCACAACTGCGCGGCGTCAGGAAACTCCGTACCGGTTTCAGGCCCCATGTCATCCGGGTCGTAGCGGCTCAGGCAACCCTCGCCCAGCGTGGCGGGAGCCTTGGAGGTGGCTTTGTCCAGTGGATCGGCCATGGTCATGTCCTCGGTGCAGAAACGGCGAAGGGCCTGAAGCGATTGAACGCCCAGGCCCTTCGAATTTCAACTGTGACGTACGTCTGTCAGAAGACGACGGTCTTGTTGCCGTGCACCAGCACGCGGTCTTCCAGGTGATAACGCAAGCCACGGGCCAGCACCATTTTCTCGACATCGCGGCCGAAACGCACCATGTCTTCGATGCTGTCGCTGTGGCTGACGCGCACCACGTCCTGCTCGATGATCGGGCCGGCATCCAGCTCTTCGGTCACGTAGTGGCAAGTCGCGCCGATCAGCTTCACGCCGCGCAGGGAGGCCTGGTGGTACGGCTTGGCACCGACGAACGATGGCAGGAAGCTGTGGTGAATGTTGATGACCTTGTGCGCGTATTCGCTGCACAACTCGGGCGGCAGGATCTGCATGTAGCGGGCAAGCACCACCACTTCGGCGTCGTGCTGTTTGACCAGGCGCGAAACCTCGGCGAAGGCTGGCTGCTTGTCCTGCGGATTGACCGGAACGTGGTAGTACGGAATACCGTGCCACTCCACCATGCTGCGCAAGTCATCATGGTTGGAAATCACACAGGAAATTTCGCAGTCCAGTTCATCGCTGTGCCAGCGGTGCAGCAAGTCGGCCAGGCAGTGCGACTCGCGGCTGGCCATCAGGACCACGCGTTTCTTTTGCTCGGTATCGGTGATGCGCCAGTCCATCGAGAACTCTTCGGCGATTGGGGCAAAGGCTTCACGAAACGCTTCGATACCAAATGGCAGGGAGTCGGCACGGATTTCGTGACGCATGAAGAACCAGCCACTGAGATTGTCCGAGTGATGGCTCGCTTCAGTGATCCAGCCGTTGTGTGATGCCAGAAAGTTACTGACTTTGGCAACGATGCCAACACGGTCCGGGCAAGAAATCACCAGACGAAAAGTGCGCATGAGGGGGAAACTCCAGAACTTCGCAAAGGCTGCCATTCTAGCGATTGCGCAGCAAAACTGCAGTATTGTTGACGCTTCGCCCTGCCGGAAGGTCGGTGCGGCAGGGTGGGCAGTACCGGTACCGGTTCGCCCGGATGCTCTAGCGGTACCGGTCAATTGTTAATTTATGTATATCTGACAGACCGGGACCACACTAATAACTGCATTACCAATGTGCGCCAAACCCCCGGCAATTAAATTAAATAAACTTGCCTTAAATGTTTACTTGATGAAACACCGTGACTATTATTGCCGCACTGTCACCTGCCATCCAGCGCACAACATAAGGTAGTCACCATGTCCTTGATCAACGAATATCGCGCCACCGAAGAAGCTATCAAAGAGCTGCAAGCCCGTTTGAAGAACCTGTCCCAAGACGACAAACTGCAAACCGAGCTGGAATTCGAAGGCAAACTGCGCACCCTGATGGGTGAATACTCCAAGTCCCTGCGCGACATTATCGCGCTGCTGGATCCAGAATCCAAAACCAAGGCACCACGCGGCGGTGCAGTGAAAACTACCGGCACCAAGCGTGCTCGCAAAGTTAAACAATACAAAAACCCGCACAACGGTGAAGTCATCGAAACCAAAGGTGGCAACCACAAGACTCTGAAAGAGTGGAAAGCCAAGTGGGGCGGTGACGTGGTCGAAGGCTGGGCTACCCTGCTGGGCTAAGCCTCAGCGCTTGTCGCAGATGGATCCGTGACAAAAAATAACGCCAGCAAATGCTGGCGTTTTTTTATGCGCGGCTTTTAAGCCCTGACATGTTCGATTTCAAAGACGCAAACGCTGGCGCAGTCCCTGGACATAATCCTGCCACTCACTGAGCACCCCCTGCTGAAACGCAGTAGCACTAACGCTCAATTGGGCCGCGGCTTCTACAAAACTTTCAAGGGTATTTGGCGCACCCCATTGAGGGTCTGACAAACGTTTCTGACAGAATATTCGCCAGCGCTCTTGCTCTTCGGAATTCAACGTGTCGGGAAAGTTGCGTGCGCGATATCGAAACAGCAATTCAGGCAAGCGTTCGTCATCGAAAGGCCACTGCTCTTGTGCCAATTGCATCGGGTCAACGGTTCTGACTTGTTCACACAATCGCCGATCCCGATCACCGATAAATCCATCGTATAACTGCTGCTCCGGATCCTGACTCTGGGAAAAGTCTTCGCGGGCATAAATCGCCAGGATTTTATCCAGCCAAACTTTCCGGGCGTCATTGAGCTGCGACACCCTCTGCTGATACAGCGCCATATCCAGCCCCAAACGCTGCTGATCTTCCTGGCGAAGTACCGACAACGGTGCCACCACCGGGCACTTGTTGATGTGAATCAGCTTCAACGGCACCGGCAACTCGCCTTCGGCCAGTTCGTCGCGGCGGGTATACAAGCGCTGGCGCAAACTTTCGGCATCCAGGTCGAGCAGGCCCTGGGGATCGAGGTGCAGGTCACAGACAATCAGGGCGTTCTTGTTGCGCGGGTGCCAGGCCAGCGGTAACACCACACCCACATAGTTGCGCGCAGCCGAGAAACGCCCGGAAACATGCACCAACGGTTGCAGCAGGCGTATCTGGTCCATGACTTTTTGTTTGCTGCGCAGTTGAAACAGCCAGTCGTACAGCTTTGGCTGTTTTTCCCGTATCAGGCGCGCCAGAGCGATCGTCGCGCGAACGTCCGACAGCGCTTCGTGGGCATTGCCATGATCGATGCCATTGGCAGCGGTCAGGCGTTCAAGCTTGAGCGTGACCCGCCCCTCGTCATCGGTCGGCCAGACCAGGCCATCGGGGCGCAAGGCATAGGCGGCACGCACCACATCGATCAGGTCCCAGCGGCTGTTGCCGCCCTGCCACTCCCGCGCATACGGGTCGAAAAAGTTTCGGTACAGGCTGTAGCGGGTCATCTCGTCATCGAAACGCAGGGTGTTATACCCCGCGCCACAGGTACCGGGCGCCGCGAGCTGGGCATGCACCCGGGTCATGAAGTCGGCTTCGCTCAAGCCTTGCGCCTGCAGTTGCCCGGGGGTGATCCCCGTGATCGTGCAGGCAGCCGGATGCGGCAGGATGTCATCACTGGGCTGGCAGTAAAGATTGACCGGCTCGTCGATTTCATTGAGATCGAAGTCAGTGCGCAGGCCGGCCATTTGCAACGGACGGTCGCAACGGGGGTTGATGCCAGTGGTTTCGTAGTCGTACCAGAAGATGGAGGTCACGGGCGATTCCTGAACTGAAGATCGGCAAAGTCTAGGCGTTCACCTCCCGCCCCGGCCAGTAGTCTTGTCATTCAAGCACCTTGCACGACCCACCATGCAATACATAGTTATGTCGTTTCTCCCCGCATAGGCTGCTAGCATCGGATGGATACACAATCCCGATCCAGGCCACATCGTCAGGTTGCCCATGCTCGAGACCACAGCACAGCCACGGAATGCGCCGCTGTCACCGCCACTGGATACGCGGTACCAGGTCGAAACGCCGGAGGGCGTCGATCTGCCACTGCGCCCGGCCGGGTTGATGGTCCGTGCGCTGGCATTCTCCATCGATCTTGGATTGCGCGGCCTGGTCCTGGGCGTGCTGTTCATTGTGTTGGCGATGCTCGGCAAACTGGGCGCCGGGCTCGGCTCGATCCTGCTGTTCGTGGTGAGCTGGTGGTACATGGTGCTGTTCGAGGTGCTGAACCACGGCCGCTCGCCGGGCAAGCAATGGATGGGCTTGCGGGTGGTGCACGACGATGGCACTCCGGTCGGCTGGTCCGCGTCGCTGCTGCGCAACCTGCTGCGCGTGGTCGACCTGCTGCCGTTCGGTTACTTCCTCGGGGCCGTCAGTTGCCTGCAACACCCCCACTTCAAGCGCCTCGGCGATATCGCCGCCGGGACCCTGGTGATCTACCGCGAACAATCGCACACCCGCCCCGAACTCCCCGAAGCCCAGTCGCGTCGCCCGGCCTTTGTCCTGACACTCACCGAGCAACGGGCCATCCTCGGGTTTGCCGAGCGCCAGGGTGAACTCTCCGAAGCGCGGGTCAATGAACTGGCTTCGATTCTCGCCCACCCCTTGCAAGTCCAGCCCCCGCAGGCGGTGACCGAGCTCAACGGCATCGCCCGCGGCTTGTTGGGGCCGACATGAAGCAAAGCCTTTTTGAAAGCCGGCACAAGGCCGAATGGGACCATTTCTCCCACCTGCTCGAGCAGTTGGAACGGGACGATAAGGCCACCGACACCGGCAGTTTCCCGAAGGACTACCGACGCCTCTGCCAACACCTGGCACTGGCACGGGAGCGTGGCTACAGCAGTTTCCTGATCGACTCTTTGCAGCAACAGGTGCTGCGCGGACACCAACAGCTTTACCGTCATCGCAGCCGTTTGGGGGCCAATGTTCTGGCATTCATCCTGGCCGACTTCCCGCGACTGGTGCGCGAACAGTGGCGTTTCGTCCTCGCCGCCAGCCTGATGTTCTTTGGCAGCCTGGCCGGTTTCGCGCTGCTGGTGTACCTGTACCCGGAGCTGGTCTACAACCTGATCCCCGCCGAGCAGGTCAGCGAGATGCAAAGCATGTACGACCCCGTTGCCGGTCACCTCGGGCGCACGGCGGAACGGGCTGCCAGTGAGGACTGGGCGATGTTCGGCTACTACATCATGCACAACATCGGCATTGCCTTTCAGACCTTCGCCAGTGGTTTGCTGTTCGGTCTGGGCAGCGTGTTTTTCCTGATTTTCAACGGTCTGATGATCGGGGCGGTGGCCGGACATCTGACCTACGTCGGCTACGGGCAAACCTTTTGGTCATTTGTGATCGGCCATGGCGCTTTCGAACTCAGCGCCATCGCCCTGGCCGGTGCCGCCGGTCTGAAGCTGGGCTGGGCCTTGGTCGCCCCGGGGCGCCTGCCACGGGCCGAGGCCTTGCGATTGGCGGCGCGCAAGAGCGTGCTGCTGATCTGCGGGGCCATGCTGTTTCTGTTGATCGCGGCCTTTATCGAAGCCTATTGGTCGTCAAAGACCGGCCCTTCGCACCAGACCAAGTACCTGGTCGGCGCGGCGCTCTGGCTGCTGGTGGTGGTTTATCTCGTGTTTGCCGGACGTCACCGCCATGCGCCTGAGTGACGCCACGGTGGTGATTCGCCCACGTTCGACCTGGGAAGCCATGGACCTCGGGGTGCTCCTGAGCCAACGCCACCGACGCCTGTTGATGACCAGTTGGGCCTTGGTCACCTTGCCGGTTTTCGTGCTGCTCAGCTGGGGACTCTGGGATTCGCCGTCTCTCGCCGTGTTCATTTTCTGGTGGCTGAAGCCGGCGTTCGAACGCCTGCCCTTGTACATCCTGTCCCAGGCCATGTTCGGTGAAACGCCCACGCTCAAGCAGGCCCTTCACCAATGGCCACGCCTGCTCAAACCGCAATTGCTGGCCAGCCTGACCTGGCGACGCCTGAGTTTGCCCCGCAGTTTCGTGATGCCGGTGGTGCAGCTCGAAGGACTCCACGGGCAGCAACGGCAACAGCGTCTACAGGTGCTGTTGCAGCGAGACGCCGGCGCCGCACGCTGGCTGACGATCATCGGCGCGCACCTGGAAGGCGCATTGTGGATCGGCTTGATGGTGTTGTTCTATTTGCTGCTGCCACAACAGGTCGCGCTCGACTGGAGCTGGCAGTCGCTGATCTCGGCGGCCACCCAGGACTGGCGCTGGCTGGAACACCTGACCAATGCCTTTTATGCACTGGTGCTGGTGATTTGGGAACCGATCTATGTCGCCTGCGGTTTCAGCCTGTACCTGAACCGGCGCACCGTACTGGAGGCCTGGGATATCGAACTGGTGTTCCGCCGAATGCGCCAACGTCTGGTCAGTGCAAGCGCTGTCCTGTTGATGGCCGTGATTGTGCTGATGCCGACCACCCACAACGCATGGGCCACAGAACCGGCCCTCTCACCCGACAGCCCGCGCTTGCTGGATCAGCCCCTGACCAGCCAGGCTTCCAGGGACAGCATCAAGTCGATCCTCGAACAGCCGCCTTTCAAGAACCGGGAGCTGGTCACGCGCTACCGCTTTGGCGAAGAGCAACCGAGTGCTGAAGCCGCGGACGATGGCAAGACGCCGCAATGGTTGAAGGCCCTGCTGAAGCTGCTTGAGGGGCAACGCTTCGGGGCATTGGCGACACTGATTGAAATCGTGTTGTGGGGCACCGTCATGGGTGCCGTCGGCCTGTTGATCTGGCGCTATCGCGACTGGTTGCAGGCGTTCGTCAGCCGACGATCGATCCCCGACAGCAAAGCTACGCGACCATTCCCGCAGCAGGCATTCGGCATGGACCTCAAGCCCGAGTCCCTGCCCGCCGACATCGCCGCCCACGCAGAAAGTCTTTGGCAGACGCATCCACGCGAAGCGCTTGGTTTGCTTTATCGCGCCCTGCTCAGCCGTCTGTTGCACGACTTCAACATCGCGCTCAAGTCCGCCGACACTGAAGGCCAGGTGCTTCGGCGTGTCGAACTACTGCAGCAGCCGGCCTTGCTGGCCTACAGCCAAAACCTGACCGGGCACTGGCAAAACATGGCCTACGGGCATCGCCTGCCGCCCGCTCAGGTGCAGCAGGAACTGTGTAACGGCTGGCGTGTTCTGTTCGGCCCGGAGGCTGCCCGTTGAGTCGGCGCTGGGGCTCGATAGCCGGTGCATTGGTTGCCGTATTGCTGGCTGCGCTGAGCGTTTATCTGTACCTCAAGGCTACCCCCTACCAGACCGAAATCGACCACGGTCCCTCCCCCGAAGCCAATGCCGATCCTTATCTGGCCGCAGAGTTGTTCCTGCGCAAGCAAGGCCTGAACGTCGGCCACGCCAACGGCCTCGACATCCTGCCCAGCCTCGACCCGCGTCAACACAGCCTGCTGTTGCTCGGGGAACGCGGCAACATGACCCCACGGCAAATCGACCAGGTGATGAACTGGACCCGGGCCGGCGGCCGGCTTCTGTTCGTCGCCGAGTCGCTGTGGGATGAAAAACTCGGCCATAGCAATGACCTGCTGCTCGACCGGGTGCAACTGCACCAGTCCCTGAGCAAAGACCTCAAGGCCCCACCGCCGGGTGTCGGTGACGATCCATACCCGCTACTGACCAAGCTCTATCTGGAAGACGAGGACGCCCCGGCGTATGCCGGTTTCGATACCGCGTTCCATCTCGAAGACCCGAAAAACCTTGCCCTGGCCTGGGCCAACAGCGCCAGGGCCACCCACATGATGCAACTCGACCACGGGCTCGGTTCGATCATCGTGGTCACCGATGCCGACCTGTGGAAAACCCCGGCCATCGACCACTACGACAACGCCTGGCTGCTCTGGTACCTGACCGCCGACACTCGCGTGACGCTGATATTCAACACCGATCACGACAGCCTGCTGACCTTGCTGTTGCGTTATTTCCCCCAGGCGCTGGTCGCGCTGTTCGCCTTGATCGGCCTGGGCTTCTGGCACTTTGGCGTGCGTCAGGGGCCACTGCTGGAACCGGCGCCGAAAGCGCGCCGGCAATTGCAGGAGCACCTGCGCGCCAGTGCCGACTTCCTGTTGCGCCGCAACGGTCAGGTCGGCCTGCTGCAAGCCTTGCAGCAAGACATCCTGCGGCGCGTGCGGCGTCGCCATCCCGGTTTTGAACAACTCGGCGTTGCCGAACAATGGCTGGTGCTCGCGCGCCTGACCGGCCAACCCACACGCGCCATCAGCCAGGCCATGAGCCCGCGACCGAAACAACGGCTTTCCAGCGTTGAATTCAGCCGTCAGGTCGCCCACCTGCAAACCTTGAGGAACGCCCTATGATCTGGTACCTAACAAGTGTTAGGTATCAACAATAGTTAGGAACTGCCGCTAAATCCTCAGATGGGCAAGAAGGCTCGCTCCTACTAGCTGTTCGAGGCTACCTCCGGCAGTTGCGGGTGCGAGCCACATTTGAGTCGACCTCTCATCGTCCGCATTGAGTTGAATCCACAGCCGAAAGCGGATGTTCCCAGGCACCTACGAAGTTATGGCGATTTAGTCTTGGTCCGTGGGAAATCAGTGCTCGCCATTAATCTTTCGTGAACATACGCCTCAAATTGTGCGGCTGGCAGTGGCGGGGAAAACAGGAAGCCCTGGTAGGTCTGGCAGCCATGCTTGACCAGAAAGGTGCGCTGAGCTTCTGTCTCCACACCTTCTGCAATCACCGAAAGCCCCAATATCTGGCTCAGGCTCACAATCGCGCAGGCGATGGCGGCGTCGTTGGGATCAACCAGCACATCTCTGATGAAGGACTGGTCGATCTTGAGTTGATCCAGCGGAAGGCTCTTCAGGTATGACAGTGACGAGTAGCCGGTTCCGAAATCATCCAGCGAAAGGCCTATGCCGATCTCTTTCAACTCAATCATTTTGGCGACAGTACCTTCCATATCCTCTATCAGCAGGCCTTCGGTCAGTTCCAGTTTCAATTTCTTCGGATCGGCCCCCGTGTATCTCAGTACTTGCAGTACCTCCTCGACGAAGTCCGGATGGTGAAACTGGCGGGCGCTGACATTCACAGCCATACCCAGTCGGGCGGTTTCGAAATGCTTTGCCCAGGCAACCAGCTGAGTGCAGGCTGCCTGCAGCGCCCAACGGCCTAACGGCAGAATCAACCCCGTTTCCTCTGCCAATGGAATGAACTCGCCTGGAAACACGACTCCGCGCTCAGGATTCTGCCATCTCATCAGTGCCTCTGCGCCAATGATACGGCCCTCACTATTCACCTGCGGCTGGTAATGAAGAAGGAATTCGTTGTCCTGCAAGCCTTGGCGCAAGTCTACTTCCAGTCTGGCGCGTGCGGTGGCAACCGCCTGCATTTCCGGATCGAAGAAGCGCATGGTATTGCGGCCCGCCGCCTTGGCGCGATACATCGCCAGGTCAGCGCGCTTCATAATATCGTCCACTGTGCTCAGCTGCCCCTGGAACAGCGCAATGCCGAGACTGGGGGTGCTGTGGTGCTCATATCCATCCAACTGGTAGGAAATGTTCAGAGATTTGAGAATCTTTTCGCCAATAGCCTTGGCCTGGATAGCTGCTTCTGGAGGATTCTCATTAAGGCCATCCAGCAGGACGACGAATTCGTCTCCGCCCAGGCGAGCCACCGTGTCGTTCTCGCGTATGCAGCCGCAAAGGCGCAGAGCAACTTGCTGCAGCAACATGTCGCCTCTGTCATGCCCCAGCGTGTCGTTCAGTGCCTTGAAGTTATCCAGGTCAATGAGAATTATCGCGCTCGTATGCAGGCTACGGGAGCTGCCCGCCAGCAGATGCTGTAACCGGTCCAACATGAGCCGCCTGTTGGCCAGCCCGGTCAACTGATCGTAGAAGGCCAAACGCTGGACCTCTTGCTCAGCGGTCTTACGGTGGGTGATGTCAGTATTGATCGACAGAACGGATTGCGGCTGGCCATCATCGTCTCGCACCAGGGTTCGATGACTTTCGAGCGTGATGGTGCAGCCATCCCGGCGTCGAAGTGTAACTTCGTCCGCCCAGTCACCCGTTTCTATCAGGCTGTTAGTGGCCGCATTGAAAGCGGCGCTACCCTGGTAGATCAACTCCTGTGCCGATTTGCCGAGTGCCTCTTCCTTTGACAGACCGTAGAGACGCTCGGCACTTTTGTTCCAGTACAGGATGCGGTTATCCATCCCGTGAACGACAATGGCGTCCTGGGCCTTGTCCAGCAGCGATGCTTGCTGGCGGGCCTGCTTCTCGCTTTCGCGCAGCACTGCCAGATAACCTTCCCTTTCGGCTGCTTGCGACTCCATTTCGCGCCTGATCTTGCCCCCGTAGATAACGGCCGCACTGACCATCAGTAGTACGAACACCATGATCGCGTATTCGACCCGGCGCAGTTCTTCGACCGACTCAAGCTCCTCCTCCAGGAGCTTGCTTTGAATCAGGCCAACGCGATCCCGCACGGTACTGAGTGAGGCGAGCAACAGGGCAAACTTCCTGTCCATCGTTGCCATGCGTTTGCCGGCATTATCCGACTGCCCCTCCCTGAAGTAGGAAAAGATCAGCAAGGCCTCGTTCACCATTTCGACCATCGCGGCATCAACTGCACCCACCTCATCCTTCAATGCAAGGGTAAAGGCTTGTATATCTGCACTGTGTTCAGCCTCATTGGCGATCCGTACTTCCAACTGTTTTTTGGCCATTGCCAAATGCTCGTTGAAGGCGCGCAAGGCTTCATTCATGTTCCACGATTCGGCTTCAACATTATGTGTATCGAACACATTATTGCCCGGCGCATTGACTGTGGAAGCCAGGCTGCCCAGCGTTGAATAGCTCGACAGCTGTTGGACCCACGACTGGTTTGCCTTGATGGAGCGGTGATAGGTATCGACGATCAGGTGATTCAATAGCACGCTCAGCACAACAACCAGCACGTCGAATCCCGCAAGAAAAAAGTACATGCGGTGCCATTTGGTCGAGCGCGGCTTATTTGAACTGGTGGGTATGGCTTGCTTTGCGGCGCTTTTCTTCCTGAAAGAATCCATTTCACAATCTCCAAACATAATCCTTTTAAAATTGACCAATAGAAGCGGTATTCGGAAACCAATTAACCTTTTGTGCCGACACCTGAACCTGAGAACACACCGCACGTAGCATTAGCCAAATTTTTTCTCTGTTCTGGATTCACGCTGGTTTTCGTGAGCGAAGCTCCCGAGACAAGCAATATCTACCGAAGCTATACGTCTTAAGTGTCACGCCAACCAACTATTCGACACTAAGCAATGCATTTGGCGATGCTAATTTCATGGTGAAATTTTTTACTCTCGGAAGCAGTCTCTTAACATTTCGGCGATAAAACGAAATCATTTTCATTTGTTGTGTTTGACATCATCGTTTCAGGTAACGATTCTCCTCGCTTTCCATTGTAGAACTGAACGTCGACAATCACTTTTGCCAGATGCTCTGTTCCTTTCAATTTCCTCAGCCTCGTTCTGCGCCTCTGGCGAGCGTGCAGACCTTGGCCAGCAGGTCTGGGGTGAGCAGATCCCCGTTTTCGCAGTGCCCAGCCGCACCGTAGCGAAAGTCGATTCGATCCTGAGTGATCCCAACAGATCTAGTCCAAACCCTGCGCCTGCAGGTGCAGGGTTTGCTCCATGTCTTCCCGAGTGTCGTTGCGGATTTGCACCCCTGAACTGGATGCTTCACGCAGAATAGTCGGGTGACATAGGGCACGTTGCGGGTCATTTCCGCGCAGCCTGCCGGACTGCCTGATCAGTCTCGACAGCAGACCAAGCATAGCCACTAATTTGCCGTTATTCTGTTCGCCGACTGCTCCAGGTCGGTAGCAGCCCTTGATGGTCGGCAGCGTTCGGCCATGAGCTGTCGTTCGCTGGCACCAACTTTTTGACAGCGGGCTGGCCGCTCGGCCTCCAAAAAGCGGACGCCCCCGCGCTCCGCGACGACTGCCTAATCGTTTCATTTAAAGCGGCAAGCCCGCGCCTTGACGCAGCGCATTTGCAACGGCAACGAAATGAGGGAGTCGGTTGACCGTCATAGACTAACCTCCACCTCTGACGAACGCTCAAATGAAGGGTTGCCATGGGATTGCAATGAGGCAGATTGGCAGTCACTCACTCGTTCCACGCGTAAAAAAATACGTGAAAAAAGTTAGATTAGATAAGTGACTGATTTATGGAAGATAAAACAAATATAACTGTTAACAAGGCTCCGGAACCCATGAGTCAACCGATCGAGCCCGACGCACCGAGCCATGCCACTCAACAACGTCAGCGTGCCGGCCATCTGGCCCAGGCTGTACGCAAGGAACTGCAAAAAGCGGTGATTGGCCAGGACGGCGTGATCGACGACGTCCTGACGGCACTGATCGCCGGCGGCCACGTGTTGCTCGAAGGCGTGCCGGGCTTGGGCAAGACACTGTTGGTACGCGCCCTCGCCCGCTGCTTCGGCGGTGAGTTCGCGCGCATCCAGTTCACCCCGGACCTGATGCCCAGCGACGTCACCGGGCACGCCGTGTATGACTTGCAGACCGAGAAATTCAAACTGCGCAAGGGGCCGTTGTTCACCAACCTGCTGCTGGCGGACGAGATCAACCGTGCCCCGGCGAAAACCCAGGCCGCGCTGCTCGAAGCCATGCAGGAGCGGCAAGTCACCCTCGAAGGCCAGCCTTTGTCGATTGCGCAACCGTTCATGGTGCTCGCCACGCAGAACCCGATCGAACAGGAAGGCACTTACCCCTTGCCGGAGGCTGAACTGGACCGTTTCATGCTCAAGGTGCGCATGGATTACCCCGACGCCGGGCAAGAGCTGGACATGGTGCGTCAGGTCAGCCGCTCGACCCGGGCCGACATGCTTGATGTCCAGCCGATGCGCACGTTGCTCCAGGCCAGGGATGTACTGGCCCTGCAACGCATCGCCAGCGACCTGGCCCTGGATGACCAGGTGCTCGATTACGCCGTGCGCCTGGCCCGCTCCACCCGCAACTGGCCCGGCTTGATCCTCGGCGCCGGCCCACGCGCATCCATCGCGCTGGTGCGCTGTGCCCGGGCCCGTGCGCTGCTGCGCGGCGGTGAGTTCGTGATTCCGGATGACATCAAAGGCTGCGCCCTGGCCGTGCTGCGCCATCGTGTGCGCATCGCGCCGGAGCTGGACATCGAGGGCCTGGATGTCGATCAGGTGCTCCAGCAGATGCTCGACCAAGTGCCGGCGCCGCGCCTGTGAAACCCTCGCGCCTGATGCTCGCCTGGCTGTTGACCCTGCTGGCCTGCACCATTGTGTCGGGCGCTTTGCGGGCATTGGAGTTCGCGGTTCCGGCGAATCTCATGGCGATCAACTGGGGGTTGCTCCTGGCGCTGCTGGCCCTGGCCATCCTCGATGCCATTCGCCTCAAGCGCTTGCCTTCGCCCCGACTGAAACGCCAGTTGCCCGGCAGCCTGGCGCTGGGTCGATGGAGCGAGGTGCAACTGACAGTCGAACACGACTTCGCACAACCGCTGAACGTACAAGTCTTCGACCACGTGCCACCTGGCCTGAGCTTCGAAAACCTGCCACTGACGGTTGAGCTGCAACCCGGCCGGCACAGCCTTGCCGGATATCGCCTGCGCCCGCTCAAGCGCGGCCACTTCAGCTTCAAACGCTGCGAAATTGACCTGCCAAGCCCCTTGGGGCTCTGGTCGGACAGACGCTTGCTGGACCTGCCCGACGCCACCCGTGTCTATCCCGATTTCGCCCGCTTGTATGAAGGGCAGTTGCTGGCGGTGGACAACTGGCTCAGCCAGCTTGGCGTCCGCCAGAAACAACGACGGGGCCTGGGCCTGGAATTCCATCAATTGCGCGAATTTCGCGAGGGCGACAGCCTGCGCCAGATCGACTGGAAAGCCACCGCCCGACAGCGCACGCCGATTGCCCGGGAGTATCAGGACGAACGCGATCAGCAGATCATTTTCATGCTCGACTGCGGCCGGCACATGCGCAGCCAGGATGATGAGCTGTCGCACTTCGATCATGCCCTCAACGCCTGTTTGTTGCTCAGCTACGTGGCGCTACGTCAGGGCAACGCGGTAGGCCTGAGTACCTTTGCCTGCGAACAGCCGCGCTACCTCGCGCCGGTAAAAGGCACCAGCCATCTCAACACCCTGCTCAACACCGTCTATGACTTGAACAGCAGCCAACGCAGCGCCGACTATCAAGCCGCGGCCACGCAATTGCTGGCACGGCAAAAACGCCGGGCACTGGTGGTGCTGGTGACCAACCTGCGCGAAGAGGACGACGATGAACTGCTTCCGGCCGTCCACCGCTTGAGCCGGCAGCATCAGGTGCTGGTCGCGAGCCTGCGCGAAGACGTGCTCGATACCCTGCGTCAATCACCGGTGCAGACCTTGCCCGAAGCGCTGGCCTATTGCGGGACCGTGGACTACCTGAATGCACGCGCCGAACTCCATGAGCGCTTGAACGCTCATGGAGTGTTGCTGATGGATGCGCGGCCCGGTGAGTTGGGGGCAGAATTGGTGACCCGGTACCTGGGCTGGAAAAGAACCGGACTCTGAGCCTGAGCAGTCACTCACAGCCGAGCTCCCATTGATCTCAGGCCGAAGCCGGCAACGGCAGAAAACTGAAATATTGCTTCAACGCCTCCACCAGTTGCCCATACTCCGGTGGCGCCCGTTGCAGGCTGAATCCGGCGTCGTAATGTCTGGGGGTCGCGTCTTCGTGGCACCACAGACAACAGGCCTGCAGGTCGATGATCCGCTGGCCACCTTCGCTGACGGGAATTTTCAGGCGCAGGTTGAAGTCCGCGCCGATCATCATCGGCAGCTGGCTGATCAGCATCAGCCCGTCTTCGGAGACATTGCCCAGGTAGCCGATGGGTTTGCCGGTGATGCCGTTGAACACTTTCAGGAAGTACGGCAGTTGATGCCGCTCGATTCGGCGGTCGGTGAACATGTGCAATTTCGCTATGCAAGGCTCTTAAGCAGAGCCGCACTACTGCTTCGGGGGTACGCATAAGTCTTGCCCGCTCTCCCCGCTTCCGGTGCGCCAGTCCTTGTAGCGCAGAGTCCTGCTTGGCCGGTCACAGGTGTTGCCCCGGTTCATCAGAGGCAACGCTCTGAAACCGGTTCACTGGACTATAGCTCACCACCGCCGGTGAGCCAGCGTTCAGGGGGTTACGGCCGTCAGAACTGCGTGGGTTTTGCCGCTGCGGCACTGCGCAACGGGTAGTGACCCAGGCTTTGCAGGGTTTCCAGCCGGGCGCGGGCGCGGTAGGCGTATTCGCTCTGTGGGTACGAGGCGATGATGAACTGATACGTCTGCGCCGCATCGACAAACATCTTCTGCCGTTCCAGGCACAGGCCGCGCATCATCGATGCTTCCGGCCACACATAAGGCCGCGCCCGGCTTTCGCGCTCGACCTTGGACAGTTCAAGCATGACTTGCTCGCAATTGCCCCGGTCATAGGCTTTGTAGGCATTGTTCAAATGATGGTTCATCGACCAACGGGTGCAACCCGTGACGCTGAGGGCGCTGATGGCAAGGGCGGCAATGAGTACGCAACGCATGGGAAAATCTCCTGTCATGAACGCTGTATCGACCCATGGTCGGAAATCTTCAGGCTGCCGGATGCAAAGTTGCGCAGTTCAATAAAGAAGGCAATAACCAGGTTCTTCGAAAAAACCAAGCTCTTCACGAAAAGTAGTGCATACGAACAATGACTACACCTTCGGAGCATAGTAGCCTCACTCAGCGCTTGAACTCAGGAGTCTTTGCATGTCCGTCCGTCGTACCAAAATCGTCGCCACCCTTGGCCCGGCCAGTAACTCGCCGGAAGTTCTCGAACAGCTGATTCTGGCTGGCCTGGACGTCGCCCGCCTGAACTTCTCCCACGGCACCCCCGACGAGCACAAGGCTCGCGCGAAGCTGGTGCGTGACCTCGCTGCCAAGCATGGCCGCTTCGTCGCCCTGCTGGGTGACCTGCAAGGCCCGAAAATCCGTATCGCCAAATTCGCCAACAAGAAGATCGAGCTGAAGATCGGTGATCAATTCACCTTCTCCACCAGCCATCCTCTGACCGAAGGCAACCAGCAAGTGGTCGGCATCGACTACCCGGACCTGGTCAAGGACTGCGGTGTGGGCGACGAGCTGCTGCTCGACGACGGTCGCGTGGTGATGCGCGTCGATACCGCCACGGCCACCGAACTGAACTGCACCGTGACCATCGGCGGCCCGCTGTCCGACCACAAAGGCATCAACCGTCGCGGTGGCGGCCTGACCGCTCCGGCCCTGACTGAAAAAGACAAGGCTGACATCAAGCTCGCTGCGGAAATGGAAGTCGACTACCTCGCGGTATCTTTCCCGCGTGACGCCGCCGACATGGAATACGCCCGTCAACTGCGCGACGAAGCCGGCGGCACTGCCTGGCTGGTGGCGAAGATCGAACGCGCCGAAGCCGTGGCCGACGACGAAACCCTCGACGGCCTGATCAAGGCGTCCGACGCGGTGATGGTTGCCCGTGGTGACCTGGGTGTGGAAATCGGCGACGCCGAGCTGGTGGGCATCCAGAAGAAGATCATTCTGCACGCACGCCGCCACAACAAGGCTGTGATCGTCGCGACCCAGATGATGGAGTCGATGATCCAGAACCCGATGCCGACCCGCGCCGAAGTGTCCGACGTAGCCAACGCCGTGCTCGACTACACCGACGCCGTGATGCTCTCGGCCGAAAGCGCCGCTGGCCTGTACCCGCTGGAAGCCGTTCAGGCCATGGCGCGCATCTGCATCGGTGCCGAAAAGCACCCGACCAGCAAGACCTCCAGCCACCGCATCGGCAAAGAGTTCGAGCGCTGCGACGAAAGCATCGCACTGGCGACCATGTACACCGCCAACCACTTCCCGGGCGTGAAGGCGATCATCGCCCTGACCGAAAGTGGCTACACCCCGCTGATCATGTCGCGCATCCGCTCCTCGGTGCCGATCTACGCGTTCACCCCGCACCGCGAGGCTCAGGCCCGCGCGGCAATGTTCCGTGGCGTGTACACCATCCCGTTCGACCCGGCTTCGCTGGCGCCGAACGAAGTCAGCCAGAAGGCTATCGACGAGCTGGTCAAGCGCGGCGTAGTACAGAAAGGCGACTGGGTCATTCTGACCAAGGGCGACAGCTACCACACCACCGGCGGCACCAACGGCATGAAGATCCTGCACGTTGGCGACCCGATGGTCTGAGTGACCGGTTGCTGAAAAACAAAAGCCCCGCCATGTGAATGGCGGGGCTTTTTTTATTCCAAACAGATTGAACGAACTGTCAGATCTGACAGTAGTTCTCCTCTACCGAACGTACTTCAATCCAGTCTCGTCCATTGGTCACTCAACCGGTGCCCGGATTGACCTCACTATTAGACTGAGTACGCGATAATGACTATTCAAAAAAGGTTCGATGCTGGAATGCTTGATCCGACATTCGGAGATGAAGGCATGGTGATCATCGAAGGCATAGATCCGCAGTACCGCAGGCGTTATGTACGGAGTGTCACGTCGGTGGGTACCGGCCCGGACTCTAAAATTTATTTCGCAGGTTTCGCTGGCAACGGTTTCGGAGACAAAGAAAGATACTTCGTAGGTCGTTTGAACAGCGACGGGACACCTGACACGAAGTTTGGTGGCAAAGGAATTGTTCAGGATGTGTTCCCGCGAAAACCGCAGGCAATGGTGACCTCATTTGCCGTTCAACCCGATGAAAAAATAGTCATTCAGGGGTATGAAGAGGGGAGTTCCGTCTTTGCTCGTTTCAACGCGAATGGAACTCTTGATATGGAGTTCGGGGAAAACGGCTATTCCATTATCGATTTTGACAATGCATCCAGCGGGCCACCATTGGCTCATGATCGAGAGCGCATCACCGGTAGTAGCAATGGCGGTCTTTTGGGAGTGGAAATCCTGCCCGATGGAAAGATCGTAGCTTGCACCTATGCAGGCTACATCGTACGGCTGACCCAGAATGGAGCTTTGGACAAAGACTTCAACCGGACGGGTTATCTAAAGGTTGATCACCCTGATTATCCGCTGAATTCGCTGCAACTGTACGACATCCTGGTGCAAAGCGATGGCAAATATGTCGCCTGCGGTACAGCCTTCCCTTTGAATGCAGACTTTCAAGCAACATTTGTACGCTGCGACAGCGCAGGCAGTATCGACCGAACTTTTGGTACACGTGGAGACGGATTTGTCGTCATCAACGGTCCGGCTGGAGTTGGTATCGAAAGAATGACAAGACAACCGAACCAGCGAATTCTGGGTGTCGGAAGCAGTTACGAAATATTTGAAAGCGGCGTATTACACAGCCTGGAACCTGACGGTAAACCTAATATCCAGTTCAACCGGGGCGAGCCCTTGTACACCAGCCTGGAAAGCAACAAGCGAACATTGTGGATGGGCGCCGCCATACAAAAGGATGGAAAGATTGTGACGGCCGCTACACTGGGTGACGATTCAACCAGAGAGTATGAAGTTGTCGTTGCACGCTTTATCAACGAAAAAATTGACACCTCATTCGGCAATGGACAAGGCTGGGTGCGCACTCGTTTGCCGGACGAAGGTGGAGGCTATCCAAGCTCCATCGCATTGCAGGATGACGGGAAAATCCTGGTTTCTACTGTCGGACGAGCGGAGATACCCAGAATCTTGCGTTATCTACCCTAGAGCTTGCTTTCCCCTTCAAGGATGAAGAAATCGCTGCCTTCGGGAACGCCAACAAGGGTTTGTCGAAGGCTGCGATCTTTTTGGACGCCTGGTCAAATCAATGCCGTTTGATGAACCCCATCAACGCCGCCAACGCCTCCGGCGAACGCACCCGCTGGGTAAACAACGCCCCCTCCTCTTCAATCACCTTGCGCACCAACTCCCGGTCCGGCGCCTTCATCAGTTGCTTGCTGATGCGCACCGCTTCCGGCGGCAGCGACTCGAAGCGCAGCGCCATCTCCCGCGCCTTGGCCAAGGCTTCTTCGCCACTGCCCAGCGCTTGCGACGCAATGCCCCACGCAGCGGCCTGCTCACCGTTGAAACCTTCACCGAGCAGCAACAACTCCGCCGCCTTGGCCTGCCCGAGCAGACGCGGCAGGATCAGGCTGGAGCCGAACTCCGGGCATAGGCCAAGGTTGACGAACGGCATGCGCAGGCGGGCGTCGCGACTGACGTAGACCAGATCGCAATGCAGCAACATCGTCGTGCCAATGCCCACCGCTGCACCGGCCACGGCGGCGATCACCGGTTTGCGGCATTCGAGCAGGTTGAGCATGAACTGGAATACCGGGCTGTCGAGGCCGCTCGGCGGTTGCTGGATGAAATCGGCGATGTCGTTGCCGGCGGTGAAGCACTCGGCAGAACCGGTGATCAGCACGGCGTTGATTCCGGGGTCGCTGTCGGCCTGTTTCAACGCCTCGGCCAGGTCGCTGTACATGGCGCGGGTCAGGGCGTTTTTCTTGTCCGGGCGATTCAGGCGCAGGGTCAACAGGCCGCGTTCGCGTTCAACTTGGATGGCATCGGTCATGGCAGGTCTCGCGTCTGAAAAGTCAGCGCTCAACCACGGGGCAGGAACACATCGGCCAGCAGTTGATTGCGCGGCAATCCCGCCAGGTAAAGGCGCCGGGCAAAGGCGTCGACGCTGTCGGGGCCTCCGCAGAGTAAGGCCAGGGTTTGCCGCGAAACAAGCCGCAGTTGCGCCAAAGCCGCTGGCAACTCGGCCGGCGTCCACAGTTCGACGCTCAGGTTCGGACGGCTGGTGGCCATGGCTTGCAGCGGTTTGGCCAGGTAGTGCTCATCGGCATCATGGGCCAGGTGGATGACGCGGATGGCCCCCTGGTGATCCTGGCGTAGCGCTTCGCGCAATACACCAAACAACGGCCCCAACCCGGTGCCGGCCGCCATCAACCACAACGGCCTGGCGTGCCAGTCAGGGTCGTAGTGCAAGGCACCGCCGCGCAGTTCACCGAGACGGATCGGATCGCCGATGCGCAATTGCCTGGCGGCATCGCTGAATTCCCCGGGCATGCGGCAATCGAGATGAAACTCCAGAAAACGGTCTTCCTGCGGCAGACTGGCGAGAGAATACGGCCGCGCCACGCTGCCCGCCCACAACACCAGATGCTGTCCGGCGCTGTAGCGCAACGGCCGCTGCGGGATTACCCGCAAGCGCAGCACCGTGGTGCTCAACCAATCGATCGCCGCGACTTCGGCCGGATGGCCATCGGTTTGCGGGTCGAAGGCATGCACCTGCAAGTCCTCGATCACCTGGCACTGGCACGCCAGGCGCCAGCCCTGTTCACGCTGCTGTGCACTCAGGGCATCGGGGCGGCTGTCGCTCGGCAGGCCCCGCACACACTGCACCAGGCACGCATGGCAACTGCCGGCGCGGCAACTGTAAGGCACTGGCACGCCGTTCTGGTTCAGCGCGTCGAGCAGATTGCTGCCCGCCGTCACTGACCATTGGCGCTCACCGACCCGCAGCTCAGGCATCGACGTTCTCCCACGCTGCCGCGCAGCGGTTGCGGCCGTCACGCTTGGCGCGATAAAGCGCCTGATCGGCCTGTTGCAGGGCGTCATCGAGGTCGTCGCCCCGTTCCAGCAGGGTCATGCCGGCGGACAGGCTGAGGTTGCGCACATCCAGACCAATCAACTCGACATCGGTGAACGCGATGCGCAGCCGTTCGCAGCACGAAGTCAGACTGTCGGCATCGCAATCGGGCAGCAGTACCACGAACTCTTCACCGCCATAGCGGGCCAGAACATCACCGTCGCGCAGACACGCGGAGGCAACGCCGGCAAAGGCTTGCAGCACCTGATCGCCAGCGGCATGGCCGTGCAGGTCGTTGATGCGCTTGAAATGGTCAAGGTCGATCAGCGCCAGGCCATGCACGACACCGGGGTCCATGGCGTTCAATTCGCGGGAAGCCAGGCGCAGGAAATGCCGGCGATTGAACAGGCCCGTGAGCTCGTCGGTGGCGACCAGGTCTTCGAGTTGGCGCATCATCCCGCGTAACGTGTCCTGGTGCGCCTGCAAGGCAAAACGCCGCTGGCGCATACGTTGTCGCGAAGCCTGCACATAGCGGGCATACAGCACCAGCCACACCAGCACGATGAACAGCACACAGACCTGCAACACCGCCATGGCCGGGTCAGGCAACTGGAAGTGGTAGCCCTCCCACAGCGTGATCGCACTGAAACTGAAGAACACCAGCAGCGCGCATCGTACTAAAGACCGGCGTGACAGATGGAACAGGCCGAACAGCAGGATCAGCACGTAAAACACCAGAAACGCGCCCCGGGCTTCGTCCAGATGGGCCATCAGCCACGTTTGCCAGCCCAGCCCCAGCAATACTTGCGCCTCGGTCAGGCTGGGGTCGGCGAAGCGCAGGTTGTAGCCTCTGTAGAACACCGCGAACAGGGTGGCCTGGCTGATCACCACCAGTGCGCTGCCGATGGCGATATTGGAAAGCGGTGCATCATAGTGACCGGTAAAAAACGCCAGCCACAGCAACAGCAATGCCAGGGCATAGGTGCCGGCCGCGAGGGCGAAACGTTTGAGCAACAGGCGCTGGATGGCGTTATGGGTCAATCGTTGACTCACCAGATGAAAGGAGACTGATAGAGCGTCCTACTCTACAGACCGTATGTCACTTTAGTGGCGAGACCGATAAATGACCATTCAATTTTCGGGATGGGCAAGGTCGTCTCGGTTGCAGGAGCTTATGCGACCAACGATTGACTGCCGGCGCGTGTGCCTGTCCGCGAGGCGCGGTATACTGCCGCGCCTTTTTAGCGTCGCGCCAGCTTGCCCGGCGTGCCTTGAAAGGTGCTTGCAACCGACCGATGCACCCAAGCTGCAAGCACCTTATTGAATGTTCCCGTCTTTTAGAGGAGCGCGACTCATGACCGTGATCAAGCAAGACGACCTGATTCAGAGCGTTGCCGACGCCCTGCAGTTCATTTCCTACTACCACCCCGTGGATTTCATCCAGGCGATGCACGAGGCCTACCTGCGCGAAGAATCGCCAGCGGCCCGCGACTCGATGGCACAGATCCTGATCAACTCGCGCATGTGCGCCACCGGCCATCGTCCGATCTGCCAGGACACCGGCATCGTGACCGTGTTTGTCCGCGTGGGCATGGACGTGCGTTGGGATGGCGCCACCATGAGCGTGGACGACATGATCAACGAGGGCGTACGTCGCGCCTACAACCTGCCGGAAAACGTCCTGCGCGCTTCGATCCTCGCCGACCCGGCGGGCGCTCGCAAGAACACCAAGGACAACACCCCGGCGGTCATCCACTACTCCATCGTTCCGGGTAACACCGTAGAAGTGGACGTGGCGGCCAAGGGCGGCGGTTCCGAGAACAAGTCGAAAATGGCCATGCTCAACCCGTCCGACTCGATCGTCGACTGGGTCCTGAAAACCGTCCCGGAAATGGGCGCCGGCTGGTGCCCACCAGGCATGCTCGGCATTGGCATCGGCGGCACCGCCGAGAAAGCCGCTGTCATGGCCAAGGAAGTGTTGATGGAATCCATCGACATTCACGAGCTCAAAGCCCGTGGCCCACAGAATCGCATTGAGGAAATGCGTCTGGAGCTGTTCGAGAAGGTCAACCAGTTGGGCATCGGCGCCCAGGGCCTCGGTGGCCTGACCACCGTGCTCGACGTGAAGATCATGGATTACCCGACCCACGCAGCCTCGCTGCCGGTGTGCATGATCCCGAACTGCGCCGCCACCCGTCACACGCACTTTGTGCTCGACGGTTCCGGCCCGGTTGCCCAGGAAGCGCCACCTTTGGACGCCTACCCGGAAATCGTCTGGGAAGCCGGTCCGTCGGCCCGTCGCGTCAACCTCGACACCCTGACCCCGGAAGAAGTGCAGAGCTGGAAGCCGGGCGAAACCGTCCTGCTCAACGGCAAGATGCTCACCGGTCGCGACGCTGCGCACAAGCGCATGGTCGAGATGCTGAACAAGGGCGAAACCCTGCCGGTGGACCTCAAGGGTCGCTTCATCTATTACGTCGGCCCGGTTGATCCTGTGCGCGAAGAAGTGGTTGGCCCGGCTGGCCCGACCACCGCGACGCGGATGGACAAGTTCACCCGTCAGATTCTCGAGCAAACTGGCCTGCTGGGCATGATCGGCAAATCCGAGCGCGGCCCTACCGCGATCGAAGCGATCAAGGACCACAAAGCCGTTTATCTGATGGCTGTCGGCGGCGCGGCTTACCTGGTGGCGCAAGCGATCAAGAAATCCCGCGTTGTCGCTTTCGCCGAACTGGGCATGGAAGCGATCTACGAGTTCGACGTAAAAGACATGCCTGTGACCGTTGCGGTTGACAGCAATGGCGAGTCGGTACACATCACCGGTCCTGCCATCTGGCAGAAAAAGATCAGTGAAAGCCTGGCGGTAGAAGTGCAATAAACGGCACTCAGGTCCGCTGAAAAAACCGGTTTGTCGGCAACGACAGACCGGTTTTTTTTCGGCACGACAATGGCTCTCTCAGGAGAGAAGAACGCGATTCGCATGCTATGGTGCTCGCCCTTATTTTCGCCTGTTGCCGACCGCATGTTCCTGACTTCCCGCCCCTTGCGCCTGGCGCTCTATACCCTGTTGATCATCGCCGGCGCTGCCCTTGCCGCGACCTTGGCCATGCGTCAAACCGTGCGCCAGTCGATGGTCGAAGACGCCGCCCGTGCCAATCAACAATTGGCGCTGTACGCCAATTCCCTGCACACCTTGATCGAACGTTACCGTGCCCTGCCCGCCGTGCTGGCCCTGGACCCGGAGCTGCGCTCGGCCCTCAAGGGACCGGTGAGTGCCGAGCAGCAGGATGCACTGAACCGTAAACTGGAGAAGATCAACGGCGCCGCCGAATCCTCGACCCTGGAGCTGCTCGACCGCACCGGTCTGGCCGTGGCGGCGAGCAACTGGCGTTTGCCCAGCAGTTATGTCGGCCACAACTACGGTTTCCGTCCCTATTTCAACCAGACCCGCACCCAGGGCACCGGGCGCTTCTACGCTGTGGGCGTGACCAGCGGGATTCCCGGCTATTTCCTGTCCAGCGCCGTCACGGATGACGAAGAGCAGTTCCTCGGTGCGATGGTGGTGAAACTGGAGTTCCCAGAACTGGAACGCGAGTGGCGTCAGGGCAGCGACACACTGCTGGTCAGCGACGCGCGCGGGATCATCTTCATCGCCAATCAGCCAGGCTGGCGCTATCGCTTGCTAAAACCGTTGAGCGCCAGCGATCACGCCGAACTCAAGACCACTCGCCAATACGACAAACAAACCCTGACCCCGCTGGCGTTTGAGTCGCTGCGACGCTTCGACGACAACAGTGATCTGGCTCGGGTCGATGGCCCCGACGGCAAGGCGGACTACCTGTGGGAATCCCTGCCGCTGAGCACCGAAGGCTGGACGCTGCACCTGCTGCGGCGCCCGCAAGTCGCCTTCGAAGACAGCCGCAACGCCGCCCTCGCTGCCGCCGGTCTGTGGCTGACGCTGGTATTCCTGTTGCTGTTTCTCAACCAACGCTGGCGCCTGGCCAAACTGCGTCAGCGCAGCCGCGAAGAACTCGAACAGCTTGTAGAAGAGCGCACCCGCGACTTGCGCACCGCTCAGGAAGGCCTGGTGCAATCGGCCAAACTCGCCGCGCTTGGCCAGATGTCGGCGGCCCTGGCTCACGAGATCAACCAGCCACTTACCGCCCAGCGCATGCAGCTTGCTACTCTGAGGCTGCTGCTCGACCACGGTCGCGTCGACGACGCCTACAAGGCGCTCAAACCGGTGGATGAAATGCTCACGCGCATGGCCGCCCTCACCGGCCACCTGAAAACCTTCGCCCGCAAGAGCCCCAGCGGTTTGCGCGAACGCCTGGACCTGGCGGCGGTGGTGGACCAGTCGCTGCAACTGCTCGACACCCGGCTGCGCGACGAACAGGTCAGCACCGTGCTGCACCTGACCCGCCCGGCCTGGGTGCGTGGCGATGCAATTCGCCTGGAACAGGTGTTGATCAACCTGCTGCGCAATGCCCTCGATGCCATGCAGGACAAACCCTGCAAACGCCTGGAAATCCGCCTCGAAGCCGACGAACAACTATGGCGCCTGAGCGTGATCGACAACGGTGGCGGTATCGCCGAAGAGAACCTGCCCAAGGTCTTCGATCCGTTCTTCACCACCAAACCGGTGGGCGAAGGCCTGGGCATCGGGCTGGCGGTGTCATTCGCCATCGTCCACGAGTCCGGCGGGCGCTTGAGTGCCGAAAATCATGACAAAGGGGCCGTGTTTACCGTGACCTTGCCCATCGACCTGGAGGTGCATGAACCATGCTGAACTCAGTGATCGTGGTCGACGACGAAAGCAGCATCCGCAGTGCCGTCGAGCAATGGTTGAGCCTGTCGGGTTTCGAGGTACAGCTGTTCAGCCGCGCCGATGAATGCCTGGCGCAATTGCCCAGGCATTTTGCCGGGGTAATTCTCAGCGATGTGCGCATGCCCGGCATGACCGGCCTGGAACTGCTGGCCGAGGTGCAACGCCGGGATGCCGATTTGCCGGTGATCCTGCTGACCGGCCACGGCGATGTGCCGATGGCCGTCGAAGCCATGCGCGACGGTGCCTACGATTTCCTCGAAAAACCCTTCAGCCCGGAAACCCTGCTCGGCAGCCTGCGCCGCGCCCTCGACAAGCGCCGGCTGGTGCTGGAAAACCGCGCGCTGCACGAGCAGGCGGACAACCGCGCCAAACTGGATGCCACGCTGCTTGGCGTGTCCCGGGGTTTGCAGACCCTGCGCCGGCAAGTTCTGGACCTGGCGGCACTGCCGGTCAACGTGCTGATTCGCGGCGAAACCGGTAGCGGCAAGGAACTGGTCGCCCGCTGCCTGCACGACTTCGGGCCGCGGGCCGACAAGCCCTTTGTCGCACTCAACTGCGCGGCCATCCCCGAGCAATTGTTCGAGGCCGAACTGTTCGGTCACGAGAGCGGAGCGTTCACCGGGGCGTCCGGCAAGCGCATCGGCAAACTCGAGTACGCCGATGGCGGCACGCTGTTTCTCGATGAAATCGAAAGCATGCCGTTGGCCCAGCAAGTGAAATTGCTGCGGGTGTTGCAGGAGCAAAAGCTTGAACGACTGGGCTCGAACCAGAGCATCCGCGTGGATTTGCGCATCATTGCCGCGACCAAACCGGACCTGCTCGACGAAGCGCGGGCCGGACGTTTTCGCGAAGACCTGGCCTATCGCTTGAACGTCGCTGAGTTGCGCTTGCCGCCGCTGCGCGAACGCCGTGAAGACATACCCCTGCTGTTCGAATCCTTTGCCCAAAACGCCGCCGAACGCCTGGGACGCAAATTCCCACCGCTGAGCGGCGCGCAATTGAGCCACCTGCTGAGCCACGACTGGCCGGGCAACGTGCGCGAACTGGCGAACGTCGCCGAGCGTCAGGTATTGGGGCTCGGTGAGCCTGAGCCCTTGGGCATCGAACCGGGCCAGTCTTTGGCGGCGCAACAGGAAGCGTTCGAGGCGCAATGCCTGCGTGCGGCATTGACCCGGCACAAGGGCGATGTGAAAGCGGTGCTCGAAGAACTGCAACTGCCGCGCCGGACCTTCAATGAAAAGATGCAGCGGCATGGGTTGAGCCGGGAGATGTTTTTGCCCGATGCCTGATTTTTTTTTGGTGTCTGCTCTGGCCTCATCGCGAGCAAGCTCGCTCCCACATTGGATCTATGTACGCCGAACATTGTGGGAGCGAGCTTGCTCGCGATGAGGCCTGTACAGGCAAAGCAAACAACAAAACCATAAGCAATTTTCCGCCAACCACCCGCCACGAATAAGCGGATTTCCGCTCACAAAAACACCCTACCCCCTCTAAACCGGCCCTCTCCCCGTTGGCACAGCTCCTGCTATAGCCCTGGCAGGCTGCGTTTAATCGCGCTCCACAAAAACAATTAAATGAAGGATCCTTCAATGGATAACTCCAACGCCCTGCCCCTTGGGTCGGCTGCCACGCCGGCTAAAGTAAGAACCACCGCCAGTCGCATCAAATCGATTTTCAGCGGTTCTGTCGGCAACATGGTCGAGTGGTACGACTGGTACGTCTACGCCGCCTTCTCCCTGTACTTCGCCAAGACCTTCTTCCCCAAAGGCGACACCACCGCCCAACTGCTGAACACCGCCGCGATCTTCGCCGTGGGCTTCCTGATGCGCCCGATCGGCGGCTGGCTGATGGGTCTGTATGCCGACAAGGTCGGGCGCAAAAAGGCCCTGATGGCCTCGGTGTACCTGATGTGCTTCGGCTCGCTGCTGATCGCCCTTAGCCCGAGTTATGAAGTCATCGGCATCGGCGCGCCGATCCTGCTGGTGTTCGCGCGCTTGCTGCAAGGCCTGTCGGTGGGTGGCGAATACGGCACCTCGGCCACTTACCTCAGTGAGATGGCAACCAAGGAGCGTCGCGGCTTCTACTCCAGCTTCCAGTACGTGACCCTGATCTCCGGCCAGCTCATCGCTTTGGCGGTGCTGATTGTCCTGCAGAACTTCCTGACGACCGAGGAGCTCTACGCCTGGGGCTGGCGTATCCCGTTCGCCATCGGCGCACTGTGTGCCGTGGTTGCGTTGTACCTGCGACGCGGCATGGAAGAGACCGAGTCGTTCACCAAAAAGGAAAAAGCCAAGGAAAGCGCGATGCGCACCTTGATGCGTCACCCCAAGGAACTGATGACCGTGGTCGGCCTGACCATGGGCGGTACCCTGGCGTTCTACACCTACACCACCTACATGCAGAAATACCTGGTGAACACCGTCGGCATGAGCATTTCCGACTCCACCACCATTTCCGCCGCCACGCTGTTCCTGTTCATGTGCCTGCAACCGATCATCGGCGGGCTGTCGGATAAAATCGGTCGCCGGCCGATCCTGATTGCCTTCGGCATTCTGGGCACGCTGTTCACCGTACCGATCCTCACCACCCTGCACACCATTACGACCTGGTGGGGCGCGTTCTTCCTGATCATGGCGGCGCTGATCATTGTCAGCGGCTACACCTCGATCAACGCGGTGGTGAAAGCCGAACTGTTCCCGACCGAAATCCGCGCCCTGGGCGTGGGCCTGCCGTACGCACTGACCGTCTCGATCTTCGGCGGCACCGCTGAATACATCGCACTGTGGTTCAAGAGCATCGGCATGGAAACGGGTTACTACTGGTACGTTACCGCGTGCATCGCCGTGTCATTGCTGGTGTACGTCACCATGAAAGACACCCGCAAGCATTCGCGGATCGTCACTGACTGACAGATAGATCGAAGCTGGCTGTACCGGCCTCTTCGCGAGCAAGCCCGCTCCCACATCCGACCGCGTTCCTTCTGGAACAACCCGGTTAAATGTGGGAGCGGGCTTGCTCGCGAATGGAGCCGACTCGGTACCAAGTCAGCATAGTCATGACAGCCAAATCCAGGTTCGACCGGCGCCCGGATTGGCGTTGCGGCAGTGAAAATGGGCAAGGGATTCATGAAAAATCTGTCACGCAGGTAAAGAGCCGATTAATCACGCGTTAATGCCCGCCGCCCAACCTTTAACGGCCTGATCGATTCATTGCGATGCGCTCACTCAGTCCTTGAAAGCGAAAAAGCCTGACGGCCTTAACATCCAATTAATCGATCAGTAGCAGGATTTAATTGCGAAATTTAATCGATTTATCTGGCGTCTTGGCTTTTTTTACAAAACGCCAACGAGACGGGAGTCACCACCATGAAAACCAAACTGATCCTTGCCCTGGCCCTTTCCGTACTGGCCGCCAACACGTTCGCCGCCGATGGCTACGACAAAACCGGCTCGGCTTCCTTCGAATCCGGTGCCAGCGCCGCCATCGAACGCAGCCACTCGGGCACCTATGCTTCTGACGGCTTCGATAAGACCGGCACCGCGGACGCTGTCGCTGCCGACGGTTTCGACAAAACCGGTAGCGCTGAAGCTATCGGCTGATCGTGGAGGGAAATTCACAGCCCGGCTTCGGCCGGGCTTAGTCGTTTTTGGGGTAAAGCAAATCTCAAGATTGGCCGAAGACCTGTGGGAGCGAGCTTGCTCGCGATTGCGGACTGACATTCAACATAAATGTCGACTGAAAGTCAGTCATCGCGAGCAAGCTCGCTCCCACAGGGTTCTACATCCGACTGGAAATCCGTGGCGCGTGCTTGCACCATGAACGTCTCCCGAAAGCTCTGGAAATCCCATGCCCGACGACATCCACTTCTACGAACCCGCCAACGGCCACGGCCTGCCCCACGATCCGTTCAACGCCATCGTTGGCCCGCGCCCCATTGGCTGGATCTCTTCACAGGATGCCGAGGGCCGCTTGAACCTGGCGCCCTACAGCTTCTTCAACGCCTTCAACTACATTCCGCCGATCATTGGGTTTTCCAGCGTCGGGCGCAAAGACAGCCTGAACAACATCGAGCAAACCGGCGAGTTCGCCTGGAACCTGGCCACCCGGCCGCTGGCCGAGCAGATGAACCAGAGCAGCGCCATGGTCAAACCTGAGGTCAACGAGTTCGAACTGGCCGGGCTGACGACCGCTGCCTCGAAAGTCATTCAGGTCCCGCGGGTGGCCGAGAGCCCGGTGTCCTTCGAGTGCAAGGTCACGCAGATCATCCAGTTGCAACGGGTGGACGGCAATGTGGTGCCGAGCTGGCTGATCCTCGGCGAAGTGGTCGCCGTGCATATCGCCAAATGGCTGTTGAAGGACGGGGTATACGACACCGCCGCGGCAGAACCGATTCTGCGCGGCGGCGGGCCGGCGGATTATTTCCAGCTGGGGCCTGAGGCGTTGTTCAAGATGTACCGCCCGGGGGCGGTGAAGTGATCACCAGAGCAGGTCGGTGTTTTCCTTGACGTCCTTGAGGCGGGTCAGCTCCCTGGCGGCCGCATCATCGGCCTCGTGAGCGGTCTTGAAGATCTGGCCTTCCAGCACTTTGTGAAAACGCGGGGCGCCGGCACCACCCAGCGCTTTGACGGCGATAGCGGCGTGGTAACCACCCTCGCCCGGTACTACAGCGGAAACAGCTTCGAAGTGTTCAAAGGCTTTACGTGCCATGTCGCGCATCCTGGCTGGTTGAGAATGCCGTCATTAAACCCTCAACCGGCCAGTTTGTGTACCGCCACGGCGGACTGACCCAGGGCCTGCGCCGCCGAGACATCCTTGAAGGTGTGGAAATCCAGACTGTTGACCACCAGTTCCTGCACCAACTCGGCAAAAATCTCCATCGCCGGCGTGCTGAAGTACGCGGTCATGGCCTGTTGATTGCTCCAGAAACCGGACACCAGCCACAGCTCCGGATCGCATTGCGAATGCTGCAAAGCAAAGCTCAGGCAGCCTGGCGCTGCGCGGGACGGTTCGATCAGGGCGCTGAGGCGCACACCGAGTTCCGCCGAACGCCCGGCGCGCGCTCGAACGAAGGCCATATGACTGACGGGGATTTGCGTGGACATGTTCAACCCTCCCGGGGAGTCGCGTGGCAGCCGGGGGACGGGCTGCGACAGGATCAAAGGTTAAGGGCCGCGACGCCTGTCTCGTTAGTCGATTCCTGCCGGTGCGTTGCACAATCCTGCGAAACTGCATGGGAAGCCTGTAACAAGCGGTAAAACCCTGTCACGGTTCTGACATACGAGTTTTGTGTAGGAGCTGCCGAAGGCTGCGATCTTTTGACTTTCACTTTCAAAATCAAAAGATCGCAGCCTTCGGCAGCTCCTACGGGGTTATCGGCGTTAGTTGAAGCGCGCCTGTGCGTTGGCCGTGTTTGGGAACGAAACCAACACCGAGCAGAATCAGGCAAGCATCCGGCAGGATGTGTCTACCGCTGCGGCTTGCACAAACTTATGCTCTGCACCACTCCCTCCATGCCTTGCCGAGGATGCCTCGCATGTCGTCGCTCGATCACTTTCAAGCCCCGCTGGACACCGACATGGAAAAGCAGCGCGCGGAACTGGCGGCGATCATTCGCCGTAACACCGCCGAGGATGGCAGTTATGCGACTGCCATCGGCTCGCTGTTCATGTCACGCCACAGCCAGTCCCACGAGTTCGCCCCGGTGCTCGCGCAACCGGCGCTGTGCATCATGGCCCAGGGGCGCAAGGAAGTTCAGCTGGCCAACGAATACTTCAACTACGACCCGTTGAACTACCTGGTGGTCTCGGTCTCGATGCCGCTCAGTGGACGGGTGGTGGATGTTTCGCCTGAGGAACCGATCCTGGCCTTGCGCCTGGACATCGACCCGACGGAAATCACCGCACTGATCGCTGACGCCGGTCCCCTCGGCGTGCCCACCCGGCCGACCGGGCGCGGGCTGTATGTCGAAAAACTCGACACCGCGATGCTCGACGCCGTGCTGCGTCTGGCACGGTTGCTGGACACGCCAAAAGACATCGCCATGCTCGCGCCGCTGATTCGCCGGGAGATTCTCTATCGACTGTTGCGCAGCATACAGGGGCATCGGCTATACGAAATCGCCATCGCCAACAGTCAGAGCCATCGCATCAGCCAGGCGATCAAATGGCTCAACGGCAATTTCGAACAGCCATTGCGCATTGATGATCTGGCCAAGGAAGTGAACCTGAGCGTGTCGACGCTGCATCATCGTTTCAAGGCGATGACGGCGATGAGTCCGCTGCAGTATCAGAAGCAGTTGCGCCTGCAGGAAGCACGGCGGTTGATGCTGGCCGAAGGGCTGGAGGCTTCGGCGGCGGGGTATCGGGTCGGGTATGAAAGCCCGTCGCAGTTCAGCCGTGAGTACAGCCGGTTGTTCGGGGCGCCGCCGTTGCGGGATCTGGCGCGGTTGCGGTTATCGGTTTGAGCTTGTTTCTTTGCAAGCAGTACCGGCCTCATCGCGAGCAAGCTCGCTCCCACAGGTTCTGTGAACGCCACATATCACTGTGGGAGCGAGCTTGCTCGCGATGGGGCCAGCACAAACAGCATCAAATTTGGATCAGGCCCCAAGTACCCGGCAAGCCTCCACCGGCAAGGTCACCGAAACCGGGTGACCAACGCTCAAGCCAAAGCCCTGGCAAGGCGTGCTCAGCGCGGTAAACGAGACGCCAGAACACTCCACCGTGGTCTCGATGGTCGCGCCGATATCACGCACGAAGGTCACCTTGCCCAGTAGACGGTTACCCGCCGTCGCCTGCGGCGCCGACAGTTGCAGGTCTTCCGGGCGAATCAGCATCTTCACCTTTTCACCGGCCACAATGCTGCTGCAGATCGGTACTTGCAGCGCATCGCCGCCCGGCAAGCTGACCTTGCCGTTACCCAGCACCGTGGCCGGGAAGATGTTGCCAGAACCGATGAAGTCCGCGACGAACTCGTTGGCCGGGTGCCGGTAGATCTCGATCGGCGTGCCCACCTGCTGCACCTTGTGCTCACCCAATACGACCACGATATCGGCCATGGTCATGGCCTCGCGCTGGTCGTGGGTCACCATGATGGTGGTGATGTTCAGGCGTTGTTGCAGCTGGCGGATTTCCACCTGCATCGACTCGCGCAACTTGGCGTCCAGCGCCGACAGCGGTTCGTCGAGCAGGAGGATTTTCGGGTGCGAGGCAATCGCCCGGGCAATCGCCACGCGCTGGCGTTGGCCGCCGGACAGCTTGGCCACCGGACGATTGATCATCTGCTGCAGCTGGATCAGTTCCAGCAACTCAACCACCCGCGCCTGCTGGTCAGCCTTGCTGACCCCGCGCAGTTTCAGCGGATAGGCAATGTTCTCCCCGACCGTCATGTGCGGGAACAGCGCCAGGGACTGGAACACCATGCCGAAGTTGCGCAGGTGCGCCGGGGTGTTGCCGATGTCTTCGCCGTCCAGGCGGATCTCGCCACCGGTCAGGGTTTCAAGGCCGGCGATCATGCGCAGCAAAGTGGTTTTGCCGCAGCCCGAAGGGCCGAGGAAACACACCAGTTTGCCCTCGGGCAAATGCAGGTTCACATCCGTTACCGCGCAGGCCGAGCCGTAATGTTTCTCGACGTTTTCCAGAATCAGACCAGACATGTGAATCACCTCAAGAAATCAGAACGAAACGCCACCTTCACCGACCAGCTTCTCCAGCGCCCAGATCAGGACGAAGTCGATCAGCACGATCAGCACGGCAAACGAAAATACGGTTGGGTCGAGCGAAGACACGGTGCGGCTGTACATCCAGATCGGCACGGTCATGACGTCGATGGTGTAGAGGAAATAGGTCACGGTGAATTCGTTGAACGAGACGATGAACGCCAGCAGCATGCCCGCCAGGATCCCCGACTTCATCAACGGCACCACCACATCGACAATCGCCCGCAGCGGTGAAGCACCGAGCATTTGCGCGGCCTCTTCGACTTCGCTGCCGATGGAGAGCATCGCCGCCGTGCAGTTCTTCACCACGAACGGCAACGCGAGGATCACGTGGGCAATCACCAGGCGCGAGGTGGTCATGTGGAACGGCAGGCTGTCGAACACCAGCAGCAACGCCAGACCCAACACCACCATCGGGAACACCAGTGGCAACGACATCAGTTGCAGCGCCACGGCCTTGCCGCGGAACTCGCAACGAGTCAGCGCGTAGGCCGCCGGCACTGCGATGATCGTGGCAAAGATCATGGTCAGGCACGACACCAGCAAGCTGGTGGACATGGCCTGGCCGAGGCTCAGGACGTCGCTGGCGTCCGGCGACACGAAGGTGTGCCAGGCGGCCTTGTACCATTGCAGGCTGTAGCTGCTCGGCGGGAAGTCGAGGTTCGACGCGCCGCTGAACGACATCACGATCATGGTCAGGATCGGCAACACCGCCAGCAGCAGGATGAAGCCCGAGAGGATGCCGGCAAACTTGCCGGTATCGCCCGGCAACAGTGACTGGCGCTTCTTGATCAGGGTACTCATTGCGAAGCCTCCAGCATGCGGCGACGACGGCCAGTGATGTATTCGGACAGGGTCATGATCGCGAGGGTGGTGACGATCAGCACCACACCGGCAGCGGATGCGGCGGGCCAGTTCATCAGCGGGGCGATCTGGTCATGCACCATCACCGCCAGCATCGGCACGCGCCGGCCACCGAGCAGCAAGGGCACGACGAAACTGCTGGCGTTGTAGGCGAACACCAGGGTCGCACCGGTAATGATCCCCGGCAGACTCATCGGCAGCACCACCTGGCGGAACACCTGGAGGCGACTGGCGCCGAGGGTGGCGGCAGCTTCTTCGTAACTGCGGGCGACGCCGCGCATGGCGCTGGCAATCGGCAATACGGCCAACGGGAAGGCGGTCTGCACCAGGCCCATCAACACGCCGTTCTGGTTGTAGAGCAGCATGATCGGACGCTTGATCAGGCCCAGGCCCATCAGTGCCTGGTTGAGCATGCCGCCAGGGCCGAGGATCACCAGCCAGCCATAGCTTTGCAGCAGCAGGTTGACCAGCAATGGCAGCAACACCGCCGCCAGGAAGATCCGGCGCACGAACGGCGAGGTCAGGCGCGACATGGTGTAGGCCACCGGGATCGCCAGAATCACTGCGATCACCGCGCTGATCAACGCCAGGCGCAGGGTCAGCATCAGCGACTTGAGGTAATAGGGTTCCAGCAACTGGGCGTAACTGGCCAGGCTGAACCCGGACCATTCCGCGCCTTTGGTGCCCACGCTCATGCGCAGTACCAAGAGGCTCGCGGCAATCAGTACGCCAAGAAACAGCATCGACGGCGAGAGGAAAAGCCAGGCGCGCGTCGTTGGCGAAACACCCCGAGCGGCGCGCACGGGGGCGGCACTCACCGGATGAGTCAGAGGTTGGTGTTCCATAGCAAAGGGTCTCGTCAATGGAAGATCAGAAATATCAGCCTGTACGGCCCCCTGTAGGAGCTGCCGCAGGCTGCGATCTTTTGATCTTTTTCAGAGCCACCGAAGAGCAGGATCAAAAGATCGCAGCCTTCGGCAGCTCCTACGGATCAGGAAGAAAAGATTTCCGTGTAACGACGAATCCATTGGTCATGCACAGTCGCCAGGAAGGCGTTGTCGTGCATGATTGCCTTCTCGGCAATCTGCTCCGGCGTGAGGATGTACGGGCTCTTGCGTGCTTCGGCGGAGATGATCGCCTTGGCGTTGACCGGGCCGTTGTAGATGTCTTCAGCCATCTTGCCCTGCACCAGCGGGTCCAGAGAGTGGTTGATGAAGGCGTAGGCCATGTCGGTGTCGCCCGGACGGTTCTTCGGCATCACCGACAGCATCAGGTCGGTGTAGAAACCTTCCTTCATGCCAAAGGTGGCGCCCAGGCCGTAGGCCGGATCGCGGATCTGTTTCGGGAAGAACGCTGGTGCGTACAGGCCGCCCATGTCCAGGGAACCGGTGCGGAACAGTTCGGCGATCTGGTTCGGGTTTTCACCCAGGGTCACCACACGATCTTTCAGCTCGGCGAGTTTCTTGAAGCCCGGCTCAATGTTGTGTTCGTCACCACCGGCCAGTTTGGCGGCGATGATGATCAGGTCCATGGCCTCGGTCCAGTTCGGCGGCGGCAGGAAAATGTTCGGTGCCGCGTCGGCATCCCACAGGGAGGCGTAGCTGGTCGGGGCTTCTTTCTGGGTGCGGGTGCTGTAGACCAGGCTGTTGCACCACAGCAGGTAACCGATACCGTGGCCATTGGCGCCGGTGCGGTACTTCTCCGGTACATCGACGAGGTTGGGAATGCGGTTGAGGTCGGGTTTTTCCAGCAGGTTGGCGGCGGCCAGACCTTCGGCGCCGACGCCTGCCAGGGTGATGATGTCGTACTGCGGACGATCACCGCCGGCCTTGAGCTTGGCGACCATTTCCGAGGTACTGCCGGTGCGGTCGGCGATGACCTTGCAGCCGTACTTGTCTTCGAAGGTCGCGGCGATGTTGCGCAGTGCAGCCAGGCCGGTGTCATCGGACCAGGTCAGCAAACGCAGGGTCTTGCCGGCAAAACGTGTGTCGCTGGCATTGGCCTTGATGAACGGCATGCTCATGGCTGCCGCTGCAACCGAGGCTACGCCCACGGTCTTGATAAATTGACGTCTGTTCAGATCATGCTCGCCCATTACGGACTCCCTTTGTTTTTGTAGGTATAAGGCAGGTCGAAACTGTTGCATCCGCGCGACCGGGCCAGCGTTAGCCCTCGTATTTTCGGGGGCTTGGCTGAGCCGGCGAGTTCATCCTGAGGTCGTGTAAAACACCTGACTATCGATAAAAACTCATTGAAGCCATGACGCCAGCGCATGCCTCATCGAGAGGCATGCGCTCACCTTTTTCGTGCCTTCAGACGGCCCGGATCACGTGTTTGATTTCCTGGAAAGCCTGCAAGCCCCACGGCCCCAATTCGCGGCCGATGCTGCTCTGCTTGTAGCCGCCCCAGGCGGTCTGCGGGAAGATCACCTGCGGCGCGTTGATCCACACAAGCCCCGCCTGCAAAGCGTTGGCGACGCGGTCAGCGGTCTGTGCATTGCGCGTCACCACACTGGCGACCAGGCCAAACTGGCTGTCGTTGGCCAGGGCAATCGCTTCGGCCTCGGAGGCGAAACGGCACACGCAGATCACCGGGCCGAAAATCTCTTCATTCCACAACGCACTGTCGAGGGGCACTTCGGTGAACACCGTCGGCTGCAAAAAATATCCGCGCGGCAGGTCGGCCGGGCGATTGCCACCGCAAACCAGCTTGGCGCCGGCACTCAAACCGCGATCGATGTGACCGAGCACGCGCTGGTATTGCGCCTGATTGACCAGCGCGCCCATTTCCACCTTCGGATCGAACGGGTCGGCCACGCGGATCGCTTCGGCACGGGCCTTCACACGGATCAGGAATTCATCGGCCAGCTCATCGGCGACCAGCACGCGGCTGGTGGCGGAGCACATCTGCCCGGCGTTGAAGAAACCACCGCCACAGGCCACTTCCACCGCCAGGTCGAGATCGGCATCGGCCAGCACCAGCAGCGAGGATTTGCCGCCCAGTTCCAGGCTCACGCCCTTGACGGTTTCCGCCGCCCGTTGCATGACCTGCACACCGACCGCATTGCTGCCGGTGAAGGAAATTTTCGCGATGCGCGAGTCAGCCGACAGAGGCGCGCCAACCGCGAGGCCAGTGCCGCACACCAGGTTGAACACGCCCGCAGGCAACCCGGCTTCAGCGATGATCGCCGCCAGTTCCAGCTCCGGCAGCGGCGTCACTTCCGAAGGCTTGAGCACCACGCAGCAACCGGCGGCCAGGGCCGGGGCGAGTTTCCACGCGGTGGTGACCATCGGGAAATTCCACGGCACGATCAGACCGACCACACCGCACGGCTCACGGCGCAAACGAGCGCTGAAGTCGTCGGTCGGCAGCTCGATGGCGCTGTCCTGTTTCGCGTCCAGGCCTTCGGCCAGACCGGCGTAATATTCGAATGTGGCAATCACGTCATCGACGTCGATCGCGGCTTCGAATTGCGGCTTGCCGTTGTTGCTCGACTGCAAGTGCATCAGTTTTTCGCGATTGGCCTGCACCCCCGCGGCAATTTTGCGCAGGATCGCGCCGCGTTCGGCGCCCGTGGTTTTCGACCAGTCGGCGAACGCCTGGGTCGCCGCGCTCACGGCTTGATCGACGGCGCGCTCATCGCCGCCATTGACGGTGGTCAGCAGGGCTTCAGTCGCCGGGTTGATCACACGCAGGTGTTCGTTGCCGGCTGACCATTGGCCATTGATGTACAGGCCATCCAGGGTCGTAGGGAAAGTCATTTCGACACCGCCTGCATCCACTGGGTCTGGTCGATTTCAATCAGGGTCGGGCCCTGGCGATCGGTGGCCACACGCAATGCGCCGCGCAGTTGCTCGACACTGCTGACGGCTTCGGCGGCGCAACCCAATGCCTTGGCCACACCGATGAAGTCCGGGGTGTAGATGTCCACGCCCACCGGTTCGATGGCGCGGTTGACCATGTATTTCTTGATCTCTTCGTAGCCCTGGTTATTCCACAGCAGCACGATGACCGGGGTGCGTGCTTCAACGGCACTGGCCAGTTCCGGCAGGGTGAACTGCAGGCCGCCGTCGCCGATCAGGCACACCACCGGAGGACGCGCGCCACCTTCGACGCGGCCACCCAGCCAGGCGCCAATCGCCGCCGGCAAGGCGTAACCGAGGGTGCCGTAACCGGTGGACGAGTTGAACCAGCGACGCGGACGCTCCGGGTTGAACGTCAGGTTGCCGGTGTAAACCGGCTGGGTCGAATCGCCGACGAATACCGCGTCTGGCAGTTCGTGCAGAACGGTTTCGAGGAAGCGGGTCTGGGCCAGGGTCGGTGCATCCCAGGTCGCGGCCAGGTCTTCACGCAGACGGGCGGCACGTACCTGACCCCAATCGTTGCGGCGCTCGGCCAGGGCTTTGTGCGACAGGGCGCTGAGCAAAGCCTGGGCGGCGTTGCGCGAGTCGGCCACCAGTGCCACGTGCGGCGGGTAGTTGCGCACGGTCTGGTCCGGGTCGATATCGACGCGCAGCAACTTGCCAGGAATTTCGAAGCCACCGGCGAAGGTTACGTCGTAGTCGGTCTCGGCCAGTTCAGTGCCGATGGCAAGAACCACATCGGCCTCGGCGACCAGTGCACGGGTGGCGACCAGGCTCTGGGTCGAGCCGATCAGCAGCGGGTGGCCGGAGGCGAGCATGCCCTTGGCATTGATGGTCAGGGCGACCGGCGCGTCCAGCAGCTCGGCCAGCTCAGTCAGCTCGACGGCCGCGTCGATGGCGCCGCCACCGGCGAGAATCAGCGGACGCTTGGCGTCGGCCAGCAATTCGCTCATGCGCGACACGGCGCTTGGCGAAGCACCGGCGCGGTCGATATTGACCGGCAGGCTGCTGAGCAGGTCATCGGCTTCTTCGACCAATACGTCCAATGGAATTTCGATGTGCACCGGACGCGGACGGCCGGCCTGGAACAGTGCAAAGGCGCGAGCCAGTACGCCCGGCAGCTCGGACGCCGACATCAGGGTGTGGGAGAACGCCGAGACACCGGCACACAATGCGCCCTGGTTCGGCAGTTCGTGCAGCTTGCCGCGACCGCCGCCCAACTGGCTGCGCGATTGCACGCTGGAGATCACCAGCATCGGGATCGAATCGGCGTAGGCCTGGCCCATGGCGGTGGTGATGTTGGTCATGCCAGGGCCGGTGATGATGAAGCACACGCCCGGTTTGCCGCTGGTGCGGGCGTAGCCGTCGGCCATGAAGCCGGCGCCCTGTTCGTGGCGCGGCGTGACGTGGTTGATGCTCGAACGGGCCAGCCCGCGATACAGCTCCACGGTATGCACCCCCGGAATGCCGAACACCTGCTCGACCCCGTAGTTTTCGAGTAACTTGACCAATACTTCGCCGCACGTCGCCATGTCTTTGCCCTTTTTGTTCGTTTGAGACGCCGGGCGTGCGCTGTGTTTATGATGGATTCGCAGGCCCGGGAATGGCCTCATTGGAACGGGCGGGACGTAGCCGCAACAATGGATAAAAAGTCATACTAGCCATGTCCTCACGTCATACCTTGGATCCCAATGAAACGACTGCCTCCCCTGCCGGCGCTGCACACCTTTCTGATTACCGCGCAGTGCTGCAATTTCACCCGGGCCGCCGAACAGCTGCACATCACCCAGGGCGCGGTGAGTCGGCAGATCGCCGGTCTGGAAGATCATCTGGGTTATGAGTTGTTCATCCGCCTGGCCCGAGGCCTGGACCTGACAGCCGAGGGACGGGAATGGCTGCCACGGGTCCAGCAGATTTTCGGTCTGATCGACGAGGCCGTTGAACAGATCGGCGAGAAGCGCGAAACCCTGCAACTCAAGGCACCGACCTGTGTCATGCGCTGGTTGCTGCCGCGTCTGCTGCAATGGCAAAGAGAACGCCCGGACGTGCCGGTGGAACTGACCACCACGGTCAAGCACGGGGTGGATTTTCATCGCGAGCAGTTCGATGCAGCGGTGATGTACGGCGCACCGCCGGACGATTCATTGATGTCGCAAAAACTCTTCGACGAACAACTCACGCCTGTGTGTTCCAGACCGATGCTCGAAGGCCCCATGCCCCTGCAGAGTCCGGCCGACCTGCAACAGCACCTGCTGCTGCATCCGACCCGCGACGAGCGGGACTGGAAGGCCTGGTTGAAAGCGGCAGATGTGCATTTGACCAATGTCGGCAAGGGCCAGCATTTCGAAACACTGGACCTGGCGATGTCGATGGCATCCCAGGGAACGGGGGTGGCGATTGGCGACTGGTCGCTGATCGGCGATGACCTGAACGCCGGGCGGCTGGTCATGCCATTCGAATTGAAGGTGACAACGGGGCTGGCGTATTACCTGGTGTTCCCCGAAAAACCCGGGCCTTCGCCGAAGTTGCGTGAATTGATGGGCTGGTTGGTGGAGCAGGCGCAGTCGCGTTGAACCACGGAATATGTAGGAGCTGCCGCAGGCTGCGATCTTTTGACTTTGATTTTCAAGATCAAAAGATCGCAGCCTGCGGCAGCTCCTACATGGATTGCGGTGTTAGTACCCGACTGTAAACCGCTGCCGCAAATGCTTCGGCGCTTCCACTTCGTCGAGCATTGCAATCGCGTAGTCGGCAAAGGTAATCCAACTGCGCCCTTCACTGCTCACCAGCAAATCATCCTGACCGAGACGGAATTTCCCGCTGCGCTCGCCCTCGACAAATTCGGCCGATGGCGACAGGAAGGTCCAGTCCAGATCCCGTTCTTCACGCAAGTTTGCGAGGAATTCGGCACCGGCGCCGGCCTCGGCCTTGTAAGCCTCAGGAAAACCTTCGCTATCGATCACTCGAGTGCCATCGGGCAACAACAGCGAACCGGCCCCGCCCACCACCAGCAGGCGTTTGACCCCGGCTTTTTTCACCGGGCCAACGACTGCGCCGGCAGGTAGCGTGGCGAAATGCGCCGCGCTGATAACCACGTCATGGCCCGCAATTGCAGCTTGCAACGCAGCGGCATCAAGGGCATCGACGGCCTTGCCGGCCACACCTTCACGCGGGTCGATTTTCGACGTATCGCGGGCAATGGCGGTAACGCTGTGACCGCGACGCAGGGCTTCTTCCAGCAGTTGGCTACCGGCCCGACCGGTGGCACCGATGATTGCGATTTTGCTCATGACGTTCTCCAGTGGGTTGAGCTTCTTGGATTTCAGTTGAGGCGGGTTACCACTTCATCTCGCCCTTGGCGACCTTGGCGCTCAGCTCCAGGGAGCTTTCATCTCCCAGGGTCGGGAAGCGCTTTTTCATCGCCGCGATCAGCGCGGCAGAACCCTTGGCCTTGGCGGTTTCTTCGTCGAAGGCCTTGATGTAAGCGGCAGTGAACTGCACGGCGGCCAGGGAGCGATCGCTCTCGCCGAGGTAATGACCCGGCACCACGGTCTGCGGTTTCAGGGTTTCAATGGAATGCAGCGTAGCCAACCAATCGGCATGGGACTGTGGCGTTTGCGTGTCCGCCATCCACACGTGGATGTTTTGCGCCACCACGACACCACCGACGACCGCCTTGATCGACGGAATCCACACAAAGCTGCGATCCGGCTGCGGGCCCTCAAGACCAACCACCTGCAACTTCTGCCCTTCGAGGATCAGGCTGTCACTCTTGAGCACGTCAGGCACGATGGTTTTGGCCGGCACGTCGGCGCCCATTTTCGGGCCCCAGAACGCCAGTTTGCCGTCGACGGTTCGCTTGATGTGGTCGACGGTCGGCTGCGAGGCGAGGACCTTGGCCTTGGGGAATGCAGCCGTCAGGGTATCGAGCCCAAAATAGTAGTCCGGGTCACCGTGGCTGATGTAGATGGTGGTCAGTTGCTTGCCGCTGGCGCGGATTTTTTCCACCACCTGTTCGGCCTGGGACTTGCCGAATTGCGCATCCACCAGGATCGCTTCTTTCTCGCCACTGACCAGCACCGAAGTCACCGGGAAGATGGCTTTTTCACCTGGGTTGTAGACATCCAGGGTCAGGGGCGAGGCGGCTGCATGGGCGGCGAAACCGAGGGCGGCGCTGGCCAGCAAAATGCGCTTTAAAGTGGTGAAACCGATCATCTGTTGCTCCGTTGTCCGAATGCCTTGCATGGCGATGGAACAGAGCTTAGTTGCCTGACTCAGTACAAAAAATGCGATGCTTGAACATAGTTTGTTTCTGAAAGCGGGCAAATCATGGATCGTCTTCAAGCAATGCGGGTGTTCGTCACGGTGGTCGACCTCGGCAGCCAGTCGGCCGCCGCCGATCATCTGGAGCTGTCACGGCCGGTGGTGTCGCGGTATCTGGCGGAACTGGAAGACTGGATCGGCGCGCGCCTGATGCATCGCACCACACGCAAGTTGAGCCTCACCGCCGCCGGCAACGAGATACTGCCCCGCTGTCGGCAGATGCTCGATTTGTCCACCGACATGCAGGCCGCCGTCAGCGAACCGGATGACGCGCCGCGAGGCCTGCTGCGGATCAGCGTCAGCACCTCCTTCGGTCAGGCGCAACTGGCCGATGCCATGGCTGCGTATGTCCGACGCTACCCCGGCGTCAGCATCGACATGCAGATGCTCGACCGCACCGTGAACCTGGTGGATGAGCGCATCGACCTGGCGATCCGCACCAGCAACGACCTGGACCCGAACCTGATCGCCCGCCGCCTGACGGTTTGTCGCTCGGTGATCTGCGCGTCCCCCGCTTACTTGCGCGAGCACCCGGCGCCGCAACGGGTCGAGGACCTGAGCCTGCACAATTGCCTGACCCACTCCTACTTCGGCAAAAGCCTCTGGCATTTCGAGCAGGACGGCGAGCAGGTTTCTGTACCGGTGCAGGGCAACATCAGCGCCAACGAGGCCAGCACGCTGTTGCGCGCAACGATCGCCGGCGCCGGGGTGGCGATGCTGCCCACGTACCAGGCCGGCGTGCACATCCACAGCGGCGAGTTGATTCGCCTGCTGCCGACGGCCGAGCCCCGGCAAATGAACGTGTATGCGGTGTATGCCTCGCGCAAGCACATGCCGGCGGCGTTGCGCAGTTTGCTGGATTTTCTGGTGGTGAGGTTTCCGGAAGAACCGGAATGGGATATCGGGTTGTAACACCGCCCCCCCTGTAGCGATCTTTTGATCTTGCTTCTTAAAATCAAAGTCAAAAGATCGCAGCCTTCGGCAGCTCCTACACAACTCAATGGCGCTGACCTATGCTCAAAGTAATACCGGAAGGTATTCGTTCAGAGGTCAACGCCATGAACATCAGAACAAGAAGATACCTCGCAATTTTCATCACCTGCGCGGTCACGCTCGGGCTGTATGGCGCTGCGGCCTGGCGGGTCGAGCAACTGCGTAACCTGCCCCGTGAAGCCGCGAGCTGCAACTTCGAGCGCTGCATCCCCCACAACGCTACCTTCAACACCCTCCGGTAACGAAGGGGGTCAGGCTTCGTTGTCCTGATCGGCCTTCAAGCGGTCACGAAATGCTTTGGGCGAAATCCCCACTCGACGCCGGAACAGGCGCGTGAAGTTGGTCGGATCGGAAAACCCCAACATGTCGGACATTTCATAAATGGTCATGCTGGTGTAGGTCAGCAATCGCTTGGCCTCCAGCAATTGCCGTTCGTGCATGATCTGCAACGCCGGTTGCCCCGCCAGCTCACGGCAGGTGCCGTTGAGGTGGGACACGGAAATCCCCAGCCGGTGCGCCAGGTCCTCGACCTTGACGTGCTGACGATAGGTCTCTTCCACCAGCTGAATAAACCCGTTGAGGTATTCCCGGGCCCGCTGCGGTCGCGCCATGGCGGTGCGACGCTGGATCACCTGGCGGCTTACCCACACCACGATCACGCTGACCAGCGAATGCATGAGCATTTCCCGCGCCGGTTGATGGCTGGTGTATTCGTTCTGCAAGGCGCTGAACAGGCTGTTGAGGTACTCGGCGTCCTTGCCTGCCGGGTAGCTTTCGGACTGGGCCAGGGCATTGACCGATTGCCCCAACTGCATCTGCAGGTGGCCGATCAGCGGCGCGGCCAGGGTCACGACAAACCCTTCCACGTCCTCGGAAAAGCGAAAGCCGTGCACCGACAACGGTGGCAGGATCTGGATCGCCGGCTCCACCAGTTGCGTTCGCTTGCCTTCGATTTCAAGCTCTGCCTGACCTTTGAACACGAAGAGCAACTGGCACAAGTCAGCGTGGCGGTGAGGTTTGATTTCCCAATGATGTTCGCGACTGCGTTTGGAAATGGTTTCACAGTGCAGCAAGTCCGGGGTCGGCCAATCCAGGCTTTCACCGTAGAGCTTGAACACCGGAATCGAAGGCAGGTCAGGCTTGTTCATCACTTCAATCCAGGCCTCGGGGTTGATCTCGGGCGATAATCGCACCGATTGGCAGAATGTACAGCTATCGGCTCAGTTTTCACCTTCAATTGACAGACCCGCAAGGGAAAAATGCAAGCACTCGATCCATAAAAATAATTCACCGGCCCTGGTCGCGTGAAGCTTGCGAGTCATAAGAACAATGAAAACGCTGAAAACCCAAGTTGCCATTATCGGTGCTGGCCCTTCAGGCTTGCTGCTCGGCCAATTGCTGCACAACGCCGGCATCGACAACATCGTTCTCGAACGTCAACCCCCCGATTACGTGCTCGGCCGAATCCGCGCCGGCGTGCTTGAACAAGGCATGGTAGAGCTGTTGCGTCAGGCCGGCGTGAGTCAGCGCATGGACGCCGAGGGACTGGTCCATGGCGGCTTCGAACTGGCCCTCGACGGACGCCAGGTACACATCGATCTGCACGCCCTGACGGGTGGCAAGACCGTGATGATCTACGGCCAGACCGAAGTCACCCGCGACCTGATGGCCGCTCGTCGGGAGGCTGGCGCGCAGACGATTTATCAGGCCGACAACGTCGTTCCCCACGGCATGAAAACCGACGAAGCGTTTGTCACTTTTGAGAAAGACGGCGAACTGTATCGTCTCGATTGCGACTACATCGCCGGTTGCGACGGCTTCCATGGAGTGGCGCGGCAATCGATTCCCGCCGACAGCCTGAAAGTCTTCGAACGGATCTATCCTTTCGGCTGGCTCGGGATCCTGGCCGACACCCCGCCGGTCCACGAAGAGCTTGTCTACGCCCGCCATGAGCGCGGTTTCGCGCTGTGCAGCATGCGCTCGCCGACACGCACCCGTTACTACCTGCAAGTGCCCACCAGCGATCATGTGGATAACTGGTCGGATCAACGCTTCTGGGACGAACTCAAGTCGCGATTGCCACAAGCGTTGGCGGACAAACTGGTAACGGGGCCGTCCATCGAAAAAAGCATCGCGCCACTGCGCAGCTTCGTGGTCGAACCCATGCAATACGGGCGGATGTTCCTGGTCGGCGATGCCGCGCACATCGTCCCGCCCACCGGCGCCAAGGGCTTGAACCTGGCGGCCAGTGATGTCAGCACGTTGTTCAACATCCTGGTCAAGGTTTACCGCGAAGATCGCCTCGATTTGCTGGAGAAGTACTCGGAAATCTGCCTGCGCCGGGTGTGGAAGGCCGAGCGGTTTTCCTGGTGGATGACCTCGATGCTGCACCGTTTCGATGACCACGATGCCTTTAGCCAGCGCATTGCCGAGTCGGAGCTGGAGTATTTTGTCGGCTCCGAAGCGGGTCGCAAAACCATTGCAGAAAACTACGTCGGGCTTCCCTACGAGGCTATCGAATAGCTTGCTATCGACTTACACTGGCGAGCATCCCCGCTCGCCTTGCTACTTGCGGGTCAATCACCGCCCGCAGGTTTTCCCGTGACCAATCTCCACCAGCCTGAAACGCCCAAACCAGCGATCCGCAGCGTGCTGATCGCCCTGATGCTGGCGATCTTTCTCGGCGCGCTGGACCAGACCATCGTCGCTGTTTCGATGCCAGCCATTTCCGCGCAATTCAAGGACATCAGCCTGCTGGCCTGGGTGATTTCCGGCTACATGGTGGCCATGACCGTGGCGGTGCCGATCTACGGCAAACTGGGCGACCTGTATGGGCGGCGCAAGCTGATGCTGTTCGGCATGGGCCTGTTCACCCTCGCGTCAGTGTTCTGCGGCATGGCCCAGAGCATGGAGCAGCTGGTGCTGGCGCGGATCCTCCAGGGCATCGGCGCCGGCGGGATGATTTCGGTGAGCCAGGCGATCATCGGTGACATCGTGCCGCCACGGGAGCGCGGTCGTTACCAGGGCTATTTCAGCAGCATGTACGCCGTGGCCAGCGTTGCCGGCCCGGTGCTTGGCGGCTACATGACCGAATACCTGTCATGGCGCTGGGTGTTCCTGATCAACCTGCCGCTGGGCCTGGGCGCCTGGCTGGTGGCCTATCGCACGCTGGTGGGCCTGCCGATTCCGCAACGCAAACCGATCATCGATTACCTGGGCACCGTGCTGATGATCATCGGGCTCACGGCATTGTTGCTGGGCATCACCCAGGTCGGCCAGGGCCATTCGTGGCGCAGCGCCGAGGTGTTGGCGCTGCTGGCCAGTGCGGTGCTGGTACTGGGGCTGTTCGTCGTTCACGAGCGGCGGGCGCGGGAGCCGTTGTTGCCCATGCATCTGTTCGCCAACCGCAACGCGATCCTGTGCTGGTGCACGATTTTCTTCACCAGCTTCCAGGCCATCTCGCTGATCGTATTGATGCCGCTGCGCTTCCAGAGCGTCACCGGCGCCGGTGCCGACAGCGCCGCCCTGCACCTGCTGCCCCTGGCCATGGGCTTGCCGATTGGCGCATATTTCGCCGGCCGCCGCACCTCGGTAACCGGGCGCTACAAACCGATGATCCTTGCCGGCGCGGCGCTGATGCCTGTCTCGATTATCGGCATGGCGTTCAGCCCGCCGCAGGCGTTCGTCGTCAGCAGTCTATTCATGCTGCTCTGCGGGATTGCCTCCGGCATGCAGTTCCCGACGTCATTGGTCGGCACGCAGAACTCGGTGGAGCAGCGAGACATCGGCGTCGCCACCAGCACCACCAATCTGTTCCGTTCGCTGGGTGGCGCGGTCGGCGTGGCGTTGATGTCGGCGCTGCTGTTGGCGTTGTTGCAGGATTCGAGTTTCGCGCACCTGGCAGGTTCATCGCTGATTGCCGAAGGCAGTTCGGGGAATGTGTTGCTGGACGGGTTGAATGCCGCGCCGGGTGATGCGCAGAACGCCTTGCGTGCCGAATTGCTGTTGACGTTCCGGTATTTGCTGACGGTCAGTGCGGCTGTTTCATTGCTGGGGCTGACGGCGGCGATTGCCATGCCGAACATGTTGTTGCGCGGGCGTGAGGACAAGGTTCGCTAGATAGACCGAGTCGCCTGTATTCGCGAGCAAGCCCGCTCCCACATTAGACCGAGTTGTTCATGAGTACGCGGTCAACTGTGGGAGCGAGCTTGCTCGCGATAGCGATTTTTCAGACACCACCTATCAAGGGCTGTAATACCCGACCGCCACCAGAAAATGACCGACCTTCTTCAGGTAGGCATGTTTGTTCTCGACCTTGCCGGTCACCGGGTTTTTCCAGCGGTATTCGTAATCGCCGTGATCCTGCTGGGCCATCAACGCCAGAATCGGCTCGCCCACCGGTTTGCCTTCCGGATCCACGATCTTGCTGAAGTCGGTATTGATCAACCGCAGGTTGGTGCCGTGGGCCACGTAACGCTGGGTGTCCAGGTCGACGACAAACACATACAGGTCATCCTGCAGGTAGCCGCCCTTGAGGGAATTGATCGCTGTCAGGGTGCCCTTTTCGTCCTTGGCCAGATCGGTTGCCGCTTTATTCAGCAAGGCCATGGCCTGTTCGGCGGAGGCTCGTGGCAGGTAATAACCGACCGCCAGAATCCGCTGGCCGATGCGCTGGTAGTAGACATGCTTGCGCTCGACCTTGCCGTCATTCCAGTTCTGCCAGCGATATTCCGCCTGCTGAATGCCATTGCCTTCCGGCACTTTCAGGGCGTCCTTGAAGGTTTTCTGCAAGTCCGGCCCGAGCACTTGCGAGACGTCCCGGCCAATCAGCGCCGACGACGGCCCGCCACTGGCGAGCATCACGCCCTTGGTGTCGAGCACGAAGACATAACGGTCCTTGTCGACAAACTCACCCTGGCGGCTGAACGCAGCAAGGGCCTTGTCGCCATTCTGGTGGTAGTAGGCCAGGGCTTTTTCCAGCAGGGCGATGGCCGCCTTGCTGTCGTCCTTTTCCGTCCCGGCGGCTTGCGCCTGGCCCAGGCACAACAAAAACATGCCGCACAGCAAGGCGAACCTGTACAGAAACCCCATTGCGCATCCCTCGTTCCTGATGGTGTTTCAAGAGCGTAGACGGCAATGGGGGATGTATGGGTATTCAGGAAAACGCATAGTGCTGCGGTGAGATGGGCTTGTGTGGCGAGGGAGTTTGCTCCCTCGCCACACATACTCACACTACTGACAATTACTGCCGGGCGCGCAGTTGCTGCTGAAGGTTCTGGATCTGCGCCTGAAGGGTATTGATGTTGCGGGTGACCTGGCTGCGGAAGGCATCGAACTCGGCCGTGTTGGCCGAGCCCTGTGTGACCGCCGGACGGTTGTCCTGCACGCTCTTGAGCACGATCATGTCTTGCTCGAGACGCTCGATGGCAGCGCTCGGGTTGCCTTGTTTCTTCAGCGCGACGATATCGGCACCCAGGCTTTTGAGCTGCGCATCGAATTTTTCCGAGTCCGACGGGGCACTTTTCAGGGCGGCCAATTCAGCACTCAAGGCTTTGACCTGGGCCTGCAACTGCGTATTGGCCGTCTGATGTTCAGTGTCCTGGGCAGTCAATTGCGCCAGGCGTTTGTCCAGTTCGGTGGTTTGCGCGGTCATTTGCGCCAGTCGCTTATCCAGGTCCGAGGCATGGCCGGCAACACCTTGCTGCTGGGCGTTCTGGTCCTGGAGCTTGCTTTCCAGCTGGCGGATTTGCAGCTTCAAGGCCTCGCTGTCGGTGTTGACACTGGTCTGGCCAGCAACAACCTTGCCGGAAATATCCTGCAGGCGCCCCGCCGCTTCCTCACTGATTCGCGCGAAGCTTTCCTGGGTCGCCACCAGTTGCTGTTCCATCAGGGAGATCTGCTGAAAGCTCCACCAGGCCAGGCCCGCGAAGGCGAAGAACAACGCTCCGACTAGCGCCCACAAGGCACCGGTACTCGCCGCCTTGACCTTCACCACCGGCGCCGTGCGCGAGTGCACGACCGTGCGGGCGGTGGGCGCAAAGTCGTCATCGAGAACGTCTGCACGCAAGCTCGGTACATCATCGAAGTCGTCGTTGGCATCGTTTCGCATAGACATTGAATCAACCTTAGTGAATCACATAATGGCTTTATGCCGCGCAGTATAAACCCCACAGCCGCAACCATTGACCCCCAAGCCCGAATCCGGTTCAGTCAGGGGTCGTTGTTCGAGCGTCAGCGAACAGCCTGGGCCTTCCACCAGCCACAGAATTCATCGAGCGCCGTCCAGAGGCTGACCTTGGGATCGTAATCCAGATAATGCCGGGCGCGGCTGATGTCCAAGGTGAAATTTTTGTTCATGACCTGCATGCCCAGACGCGACAGCGTCGGTTCGGGACGCCCCGGCCACAACTTGCACACGCCCTCGTTGAGCGCCGCCACGCTGTAGGCCAGGCCGTAGGAACGGTAGCGGGTGACCTGTGGGACTTCCATGTTGCGCATGACGTAATTGACCACGTCCCACAGGGGAATCGGCGTGCCGTTGCTGATGTTGTAAGCCTTGCCCAACGCGGAACCGCTGGCCAGCAAACTGCTGAGCAACGCCTCGTTGAGGTTTTGCACGCTGGTGAAATCAACTTTGCTCAGACCGTTGCCGATGATTGCCAGGCGCCCCTTGCGCTGCATGTTCAACAGGCGCGGGAAGATGCTCATGTCGCCGGCCCCGGTGACGAAACGCGGGCGCAGGGCCAGGGTTTCGAGGCCGAACTCCTGGGCACCGAAAACTTTTTGCTCGGCCAGGTACTTGGTGGCGGCGAAAGGGTGTTTGAAGCGCTTGGGCACCTGCTCTTCGGTCAGACCCAGATGATCGCGACCATCGAAGTAGATCGACGGCGACGACAAATGCACCAGCCGCCGAACCCGTTGCTTGAGGCAGGCTTCGACCACGTTCTCGGTGACCTGGACGTTGCCCTGATGGAAGTCCTGATAACGTCCCCATAAACCGACGGCACCGGCGCAATGCACCACGGCCTCGACGTCCGAGCACAGCTCGCGCGCCAGTTCGGGGTCGCTCAAGTCTCCCTGGATGAACTCGGCTCCGCGGCGTACCAGATGCTCCACACTCTCGGCCCGGCGACCGTTGACCCGCACGTCCAGGCCCTGCTCCAGGGCAAAACGCGCAAAGCGCCCGCCGATGAAGCCGCTTGCGCCGGTAACCAGAATCTTCATGAATTGCTCCGAATATTTCGTTTTGCGTATTACGTGAGGTCTTGACGCTGCGCGTCAGTCCAAGGGCACCAGCCATTGCTTCGATGCGCTGACCAATTGATCGGTGAGCAGCCCCAGCAACTGACCGCCATTACGCCAATGATGCCAGTACAGCGGCACATCGATCGGCTTATCTGGCAGCAGCTCCTGCAATACCCCCCTTTGCAGTTGCTCGCGCACCTGCAGTTCCGGGACCAGACCCCAGCCCAGCCCGGCTTCCGTCAGACGAATGAAACCCTCGGAGGACGGGCATAAATGGTGTTCGAAACCGCCCTCGACGCCGAGGGACGCGAGGTAGCGATGCTGCAGGAAGTCGTCCGGGCCAAATACCAGCGCCGGGGTTCGGGCCAACTGATCGGCGCGTACGCCCTGCGGAAAATGCCGGGCAATGAAGGCGGGGCTGGCCAGTGCCCGGTAACGCATGGCCCCCAGCAACACGCTGCGCGCACCCGCCACCGGACGCTCGCTGGCGCAGACGCAGGCCGCCACTTCACCGGCGCGCATGCGCTTGAGGCCGACGGTCTGGTCTTCGACCACCAGATCCATCAACAGATGCTGTTCGGCACAAAACGCCCCCACGGCCTGCGCCCACCAGGTGGCCAGGCTGTCGGCGTTCAGGGCGATCCGCAGGCGTTCCGGCAGACCTTCTTCATCCAGCGCCGGCACCAGGCTTTGCAGATCCCGTTCAAGCAATCGCACCTGCTGCACGTGGTTGAGCAATCGTCGACCGATTTCCGTCGGCGTTGGCGGCGTGGCCCGCACCAGCACCGGCTGGCCAACCCGCGCTTCCAGCAGCTTGATGCGCTGGGATATCGCCGATTGCGACAAGCCCAGCACCTGGGCCGCCCGTTCAAAACCGGCCTGTTCGACCACGGCGGCCAGGGCAGAAAGCAATTTATAGTCGAACATCAGTTTTCCTAATGAGCGATCAGCAAGATTGGTTTTTCTTATACAGCCTTCACAAGGACAATGACCAGCAAGAACTCTTGAACAAGGATCACCCACATGGCTGGCGAAACTTCATTGGCAACGCTGCTGCGCAGCATGAGCCCGCAACTCAACGCCGGCGAATACGTGTTCTGCACCTTGCGCGACGGCAAGTTGCCCAGGGATCTGGAGATTGTCGGCAGCTTCCGCGAACAGGAAGGCCTGACCGTGATTCTCGAGCGTTCCCACGCCGAAAAAGCCGGATTCAGCTTCGACTACATCGCCGCCTGGATCACCTTGAACGTACATTCGGCCCTCGAAGCCGTCGGCCTGACCGCCGCGTTCGCCACGGCACTGGGCAAGGCCGGAATCAGTTGCAACGTGATTGCCGGCTACTACCACGACCATTTGTTTGTCGGCCAGGCCGACGCCGACCGTGCCCTGCAAGTGCTGCGGGATCTGGCAGCCAACGCGGAGTAAAGAATCATGTGGCAAAGTTATGTGAACGGCCTGCTCGTGGCCTTCGGCCTGATCATGGCGATCGGCACCCAGAATGCGTTTGTCCTGGCGCAAAGCCTGCGGCGTGAACATCACCTGCCGGTGGCGGCGCTCTGCGTGGCCTGCGATGCCCTGTTGGTGGCCGCCGGAGTGTTCGGCCTGGCGACGGTACTGGCGCAGAACCCGACGCTGTTGGCCATCGCCCGCTGGGGCGGTGCAGCGTTCCTGTTGTGGTATGGCAGCCAGGCGCTGCGTCGGGCCTTCTCGAAGCAGAGCCTGGCGCAGGGCGAAGGCCAGACCGTACGCTCGCTGCGAGCGGTCATGCTAAGTGCGCTGGCGGTGACCTTGCTCAACCCGCACGTCTATCTGGACACCGTTTTGCTGATCGGCTCCCTGGGTGCCCAACAAACCGAGCCCGGCGCTTATGTAGTCGGCGCGGCCAGCGCCTCGCTGTTGTGGTTTTTCACCCTGGCGCTCGGTGCGGCATGGCTGGCACCGTGGCTCGCCCGTCCCAGCACCTGGCGAATACTCGATCTGTTGGTGGCTGTGATGATGTTTGCCGTAGCACTGCAGTTGATCGTGGCCAGCTGATTCGCGGAACCTCTATTCCACACAGTTGTTGCGTGGTTATGCCGCCCCCCCGGTGCTATGATCCGACTCCCTGCGCCGCAAAGAGTACAAACTCCCCGGCGCTTGTCTGGCCGCCCGTGATCGGCCTTGCGCTCACCGCAACTGACCTGATTAGGAGAATCATCATGGCTTTCGAATTGCCGCCACTGCCGTACGCACACGATGCCCTGCAGCCGCACATCTCCAAGGAAACCCTGGAGTTCCACCACGACAAGCACCACAACACCTACGTCGTGAACCTGAACAACCTGGTGCCAGGCACCGAGTTCGAAGGCAAGACCCTGGAAGAAATCGTCAAGACTTCCTCGGGCGGTATCTTCAACAACGCCGCTCAGGTCTGGAACCACACTTTCTACTGGAACTGCCTGGCGCCAAACGCTGGCGGTCAACCAACCGGCGCACTGGCTGAAGCCATCAACGCGGCTTTCGGTTCGTTCGACAAGTTCAAGGAAGAGTTCAGCAAGACTTCCATCGGCACCTTCGGTTCCGGTTGGGGCTGGCTGGTGAAGAAGGCTGACGGTTCCCTGGCCCTGGCCAGCACCATCGGTGCCGGCAACCCGCTGACCAACGGCGACACCCCGCTGCTGACCTGCGACGTCTGGGAACACGCTTACTACATCGACTACCGCAACCTGCGTCCGAAGTACGTCGAAGCGTTCTGGAACCTGGTCAACTGGAAGTTCGTGGCTGAGCAGTTCGAAGGCAAAACCTTCACCGCTTAAGCTCGATGCCAGTCAAGAAAACCCGGCTTTTTAGCCGGGTTTTTATTGCCCGGGATTTTCAGCGTTCGGCAGGGCCCCTTCGCGAGCAGGCTCGCGATGAACGATGACGCGGTCAACCTGACTGAATACCTATCCCTGCGGATCGACGTTATCCAACGCACGATTCACCGCCAGTTCCGCCAGCATGATGATCTGCGCAATGGCTAACGCCGTGTTGCGCTGAGGGCCGGTCAGGAAGGTGGCGAAATCACTCGCCATGACGTTGGCCGAAGCCAATGACTCACAAGCGTGGGCCAGCAGGGATTCGGTATCCATGTTCGGGACGATCATGAACATGGTGGTGGGGGTGTAGGGTTTGGTGGTGTTGTAGGGGGGATCGGGGATTAACTTATCCACTGAAATATTCCTATGCGGTGGGTGCCACCCAATGCCGTTCTCACTCGGCAAAGAGGTGGCAGCTATGTGCGAGGTGAGAAAACCGGTCATAGACACCCGGCCAGACAAAAGTCTGCCCGCACACAGCCGCCATAACGCATTTACAGACAGCGGATAAGCTGGCGGCAATTATGCGGATACTGGCACTGGATGACTATGACTTGCCGGGTTCTCACACCCGATCGCTGAGTTTTCAGCGACAGTCAGAGGCTATTGAGTCCGCTTCCGACGGGCAACCTGAAAACTGCGTGGGAAACTTCTGGCGCTTTCCTACACCGCGTTAACCCGCAAAAGCGTAACGCGGAGCCAGCTCCCACAGGGATCGGGGACATCTGCAAAAACCAGGTCGGCTGTCAGGCCGCCATCGCGAGCAAGCTCGCTCCCACAGAAAAGCAAAGGCAGGTCGGTGTACACAGACGCTCCTCACCACTCATCAGGCCGAGCGTTAGCTCGCCTGCAGCTTTTGATCTTGATCCACCCGCCCCCTCGGGAGGCTGAGCGGAGGTGTTCATCCGGGGATTGGCGCGCAGCGCCGTTCGACGCAGTCGAACTCATTGCATGTAAGTCGAAGCGAAGCCGACCGGAGGGCAATGCCCCCGGATGAATACCGCAGCGAAGGAACGCCGAGCCTTAGCGAGGGGCCGTACGTAAGGGGCGTGACCTTTTGGTTACTTTTGGGGCGTTTGCCAAAAGTGACCCGCTGTAAGAGCGGAACCATAAGTGGCCGTTACCGAAGAAATGGATATGTCCCTCTCCGTTCAAATTCCAAAACAACCTACAGAATCCAAGGCATTTTCCGACGATGAAACCAGCCTTCCGGCCCTTGCTCCCCCGCCGCGGACGACTAACATCAAACAAAAGGAAAATATCTCCACCCCCGCCCCTCAAGTTGAAGGACTCGACAACCGACACAGTACTAATAGGCTAACTCGCCAGGACAACTGCAAATCGGCCAAGCTGCAGGCAAAATCCCCCAGGGATGATTGTCCCTTTGACTGCCATCACGGGATTGCCAATACTCATGGCAACTTGATGCTACCCGCACGGAACAAGGAATAACCCTTTGAAGCTGGAACTCAAGAACAGCTTGTCGGTGAAGTTGCTCCGGGTCGTGCTCCTGTCGGCATTGATCGTCGGCGTGGTCTTGAGCTGCGCGCAGATTGTGTTCGATGCCTATAAAACACGCCAGGCCGTCGCCAGCGATGCCGAACGCATCCTCGACATGTTTCGCGACCCCTCGACCCAGGCCGTCTACAGCCTGGACCGGGAAATGGGCATGCAGGTGATCGAAGGCCTGTTTCAGGACGAAGCCGTGCGCAAGGCCTCCATCGGCCATCCCAACGAAGCCATGCTCGCGCAAAAAAACCGCGAATTGCAGCACTCCAACAGTCGCTGGCTGACCGACCTGATTCTTGGCAAGGAACGCACCTTCACCACCCAACTGGTCGGCCGCGGGCCCTACAGCGAGTATTACGGCGACCTGAGCATCACCCTCGATACCGCCAACTACGGCCAAGGGTTCATTGTCAGCTCCGTGATCATCTTCATCTCGGGCGTCCTGCGCGCGCTCGCCATGGGGCTGGTGTTGTACCTGGTCTACCACTGGCTGCTGACCAAGCCGCTGTCGCGGATCATCGAGCACCTCACGGAAATCAATCCGGATCGTCCCAGCGAACACAAGATTCCGCTGCTCAAGGGGCACGAGAACAACGAACTGGGCATCTGGATCAACACCGCCAACCAGTTGCTCGAATCCATCGAACGCAATACCCATCTGCGCCACGAAGCGGAAAACAGCCTGGTGCGCATGTCCCAGTACGATTTCCTGACGGGGCTGCCGAACCGCCAGCAATTGCAGCAGCAACTGGACAAGATCCTCATCGACGCCGGCAAATTGCAGCGCCGGGTCGCGGTGTTGTGTGTCGGTCTCGATGACTTCAAGGGCATCAACGAGCAGTTCAGCTATCAGACCGGCGACCAGTTGTTGCTGGCCCTGGCCGATCGCCTGCGTGGTCATAGCGGTCGCCTGGGCGCCCTCGCCCGCCTCGGTGGCGACCAGTTCGCCCTGGTCCAGGCCGATATCGAGCAGCCCTACGAAGCCGCCGAGCTGGCGCAAAGCATTCTCGATGACCTGGAAGCGGCGTTTGCCCTCGACCATCAGGAAATCCGCCTGCGCGCCACCATCGGCATCACCCTGTTCCCCGAGGACGGTGACAGCACCGAGAAATTGCTGCAAAAGGCCGAGCAGACCATGACGCTGGCCAAGACCCGTTCGCGCAACCGCTATCAGTTCTATATCGCCAGCGTCGACACCGAAATGCGTCGGCGCCGCGAGCTGGAAAAAGACCTGCGCGATGCGCTGATCCGCAATCAGTTCTACCTCGTCTACCAACCGCAGATCAGCTATCGCGACAACCGCGTGGTGGGCGTCGAAGCCCTGATTCGCTGGCAACACCCCGAGCACGGTATGGTGCCGCCAGACCTGTTCATTCCGCTGGCCGAACAGAACGGTACCATCATTGCCATCGGCGAATGGGTGCTGGACCAGGCCTGCAAACAACTGCGCGAATGGCATGACCAGGGCTTCTCCGACCTGCGCATGGCGGTGAACCTGTCTACGGTTCAATTGCACCACGCCGAACTGCCACGAGTGGTCAACAACCTGCTGCAGATGTACCGCCTGCCACCGCGCAGCCTGGAGTTGGAGGTCACCGAAACCGGCCTGATGGAAGACATCAGCACCGCGGCCCAGCACTTGCTCAGCCTGCGCCGCTCCGGCGCGCTGATCGCCATCGACGACTTCGGAACCGGCTATTCGTCCCTGAGTTATCTCAAGAGTCTGCCTCTGGACAAGATCAAGATCGACAAGAGCTTCGTTCAGGACCTGCTCGATGACGACGACGATGCGACCATCGTTCGCGCCATCATCCAGCTGGGCAAGAGCCTGGGCATGCAAGTGATTGCCGAAGGCGTGGAAACCGCCGAGCAAGAGGCCTACATCATTTCCGAAGGCTGCCACGAAGGTCAGGGCTATCACTACAGCAAGCCGTTGCCGGCACGGGAACTCGGCGTTTACCTGAAGCAGGCCCAACGCAGTAATGCAGCCATCCTTTGAATCGTCAAAAACCGCACGGCGGCGCTCATCCGCTCGGGTGATCTTTTGATTTGCAGCAAAGCACCCGCTGAATAAGAAATATTTACAGGTACAACCCTTTACACATAATGCGAAAGATTTGCATTATGTCGCAGTTTTGCGTGTGCATAGCACGACTCCACCCCTATCGAAGCAGGATGTTCGCCATGATTCGTATGCCTCTGGCTACCGCCAGTCTGTTGGCCATCGCTATTTCCCTCGCCGGTTGCGGCGAAGGTAAAGACCAAGAAAAAGCTGCCGCGCCAGCTGCCAGCACTGCGGCTGCCCCGGCTGCTCCAGCCGCTGCACCTGCCGCTGCCGGTAAAGTCGACGAAGCTGCCGCCAAGGCCGTTGTCGCCCATTACGCCGACATCGTTTTCGCCGTTTACAGCGATGCCGAATCCACCGCGAAGACCCTGCAAACCGCCGTAGACGCCTTCCTCGCCAAGCCGAACGCCGACACCCTGAAAGCCGCCAAGGCTGCCTGGGTTGCCGCTCGCGTGCCTTACCTGCAGAGCGAAGTGTTCCGCTTCGGTAACACCATCGTTGACGACTGGGAAGGTCAGCTGAACGCCTGGCCGCTGGACGAAGGCCTGATCGACTACGTCGACAAATCCTACGAACACGCCTTGGGCAACCCGGGTGCCACTGCCAACATCATCGCCAACACTCAAGTGCAGATCGGCGAAGACAAGGTCGATGTCAAAGACATCACCCCGGCAAAACTCGCCAGCCTGAACGAGCTGGGCGGTTCCGAGGCCAACGTCGCCACCGGCTACCACGCCATCGAATTCCTGCTCTGGGGCCAGGACCTGAACGGCACCGGCCCTGGCGCCGGCAACCGTCCGGCTTCGGATTACCTGGAAGGCAAAGGCGCTACCGGCGGTCACAACGATCGTCGTCGTGCCTACCTGAAGTCCGTGACTCAGCTGCTGGTCAGCGACCTGGAAGAAATGGTCGGTAACTGGAAGCCGAACGTGGCCGACAACTACCGCGCCACCCTGGAAGCAGAACCGGCTGAAACCGGCCTGCGCAAAATGCTGTTCGGCATGGGCAGCCTGTCCCTGGGCGAACTGGCGGGCGAGCGCATGAAGGTTTCCCTGGAAGCCAACTCCCCGGAAGACGAACAGGATTGCTTCAGCGACAACACCCACAACTCGCACTTCTACGATGCCAAGGGCATTCGTAACGTGTACCTGGGTGAATACACTCGCGTCGACGGCACCAAAATGACCGGCGCCAGCCTGTCGTCCCTGGTGGCCAAAGCCGACCCGGCTGCCGACACCGCACTGAAAGACGACCTGGCCGCCACCGAAGCCAAGCTTCAGATCATGGTCGACCATGCCAACAAGGGTGAGCACTACGACCAGTTGATCGCTGCCGGCAACACCGCGGGCAACCAGATCGTCCGTGACGCCATCGCGTCCCTGGTCAAGCAGACCGGTTCGATCGAAGCCGCCGCTGGCAAACTGGGCATCAACGACCTGAACCCGGACAACGCTGATCACGAGTTCTGATCAATGCTGGCTGAGTGAGTAATAAGGCGACCTTCGGGTCGCCTTTTTCATATCTGCCCTACACAGTCCATTGTGGGGTTTATGGGTAAGCCAAATTACCTGTCCCACATCAAGCAAACGATAATTCCTCTTATTCAAATTCCCATCCCCTGTTAGACTTTGCGCCCTTGTTTTGCTCGTCTTGCAGGATGTCTGATGCCCTCGCTGCCTCTTCGCTTGTCCGCACTGTTTCTGGCCCTGGGCCTGAGTGCCTGCGATGACGCCCCGAAATTCACCCAGGCCGAACCTGGTGAGGCCCGTTCCGGCGGCAGTGCGACGGTGCGCAAGACCGATCAGAACGCGTTTTCCATGCCCTCGGCGAACCTGCCGCCGTCACGGCGCGTGGATTTCAGTGTCGGCAACAGTTTCTTCCGCAGCCCTTGGGTGATCGCCCCGTCGACGACGACCGCTCGCGATGGCCTCGGCCCGCTGTTCAACACCAATGCCTGCCAGGGCTGCCACATCAAGGACGGCCGCGGCCATCCGCCGACTCCCGACGATGTGAACGCCGTGTCGATGCTGGTACGCCTGTCGATACCCGACGCCCCGGCGTATGCCAAGGTCATCGAACAGCTCGGCGTGGTGCCGGAGCCCGTCTACGGCGGCCAGTTCCAGGACATGTCCGTCCCCGGCGTGGCCCCCGAAGGCAAAGTGCGGGTCGAATACACCGCCGTGCCGGTTCGCTTCAAGGACGGCACCGAAGTCGAGCTACGCAAACCGAACCTGAACATCACCCAGCTGGGCTACGGCCCGATGCACCCCGACACCCGCTTCTCGGCCCGCGTGGCACCGCCGATGATTGGCCTGGGCTTGCTCGAAGCGATCCCCGAGGAGGCGATCCTGGCCAACGCCGAGGCACAGGCCAAGGCGAACAAAGGCATCAGCGGACAACCGAACCGGGTCTGGGATGACGCCCAGCAAAAGACCGTCCTGGGGCGATTTGGCTGGAAAGCCGGACAACCGAACCTCAATCAACAAAATGTTCACGCGTTTTCCGGTGATATGGGACTCACGACCAGCCTGAGACCCATTGATGACTGCACGGACGCGCAAACGGCCTGCAAACAGGCACCCAGTGGCAACGGCCCCAATGGCGAGCCGGAAGTCAGCGACAACATCCTGCGCCTGGTGCTGTTCTACAGCCGTAACCTCGCCGTACCGGCTCGTCGTGACGTCAGCGCACCTGAAGTGCTGGCCGGCAAGACCCTGTTTTATCAGGCTGGTTGCCAGTCCTGTCACACACCGAAATACACCACCGCCGCCAACGCCGCCGAACCTGAACTGGCCAATCAATTGATTCGCCCGTACAGCGATCTGCTGTTGCATGACATGGGCGACGGCCTGGCCGACAACCGTACCGAGTTCCAGGCCAGCGGCCGCCAATGGCGTACCGCGCCGTTGTGGGGCATCGGCCTGACACAGGCGGTCAGCGGCCACACCCAGTTCCTGCACGACGGCCGCGCCCGCAACCTGCTCGAAGCCGTGCTCTGGCATGGCGGCGAGGCGACAGCGGCGCAGCAACAGGTTTTGTCTTTCAATGCCGAGCAGCGCGCTGCGTTGCTGGCGTTCCTGAATTCCCTTTAACACGCATTCCATTCGCGGGAGCCCGACATGTTCCGTCCCAAACTGTTGTTCACCAGCCTTGCCGCACTTGCCCTGGGCGCCTGCTCGCCCCAGGACCCGCAAGCGGTCACGTCGGCAGCCATCGCCAAGTCGGTGATCCTGCCGACCTACACCCGCTGGGTCGAAGCCGACCGTCAATTGGCGGTCAGCGCCCTCGCCTACTGCGAAGGCAAGGAAAACCTGGAAACCGCCCGTGCCGACTTCCTTCATGCGCAAAAAGCCTGGGCCGAGTTGCAACCGCTGCTGATCGGGCCATTGGCCGAAGGCAACCGTTCGTGGCAAGTGCAGTTCTGGCCGGACAAGAAAAACCTGGTCGGCCGTCAGGTCGAGCAACTGGTCACCGCCCAGCCGCAAATCGATGCCGCCGCCCTGGCCAAGTCCAGCGTTGTGGTACAGGGGCTCTCGGCCTACGAATACATTCTGTTCGACAGCAAGCCTGACGTGGCCAACGCTGAGCAGAAGAGCAAATACTGCCCGCTGCTGATCGCCATCGGCGAACGCCAGAAGCAATTGGCCGAAGAGATTCTGCAAACCTGGAACAACACCGACGGCATGCTCGCGCAAATGAGCAAATTCCCGAACCAGCGTTACGCGGACTCCCATGAGGCGATCGCCGATCTGCTGCGAGTGCAAGTCACCGCCATCGACACCCTGAAGAAAAAACTCGGCACGCCGATGGGCCGCCAGAGCAAGGGCGTGCCGCAACCGTTCCAGGCCGATGCATGGCGCAGCCAGGCATCCCTGACAAGCCTGGAAGCCAGCCTCGCGGCCGCCAGGACCGTCTGGGAAGGTGTGGACAACAAAGGCCTGCGCGGCCTGTTGCCGAGCGAGCAAAAGCCATTGGCCGACAAGATCGATGCAGCCTATGCCGCCTCGCTGAAACTGTTTGCCGGCAACCAGCGCTCGCTGACCGACATGCTCAATGACGAGGCCGGCCGCCAGCAACTCAACGAGTTGTATGACAGCCTCAACGTCGTCCATCGCCTGCACGAGGCCGATCTGGCCAAGGCACTGGGCATCCAGCTGGGCTTCAACGCCAACGACGGTGACTGATGAGGGCCGGTTCCATGCTGCGACGTCAGGTTCTGACATTAGGTAGTTTGCTGCTGGGTGCAGTGACGCTGGGCGGCTGGAAGCTGTTCAAGCAAAAGGACAAGAGTCCGTTGTTGCTTTCGGCACGGGACGACACCGACGGCCAGCATTACGCCGTCGGTTATCGTCTGGATGGCACCCAGGTGTTCGCCACCCGGGTCGGCCAGCGTTGCCACGACATCATCAACCACCCGACACTGCCGATTGCGCTGTTCGTCGCCCGCCGTCCGGGCACCGAGAGCTACCTGATCGACCTGCGCGACGGCGCGCTCCTGCAAACCGTGGTGTCACAGCCGAACCGGCACTTCTACGGACACGCGGTCATTCACCACAGCGGCGACTGGCTTTACGCCACCGAAAACGACACCACCGATCCGGGTCGCGGCCTGCTCGGTGTGTATAAGTTCGAAGGCGAACGGCTAGTGCATAGCGGTGAGATTTCCACCCACGGCCTCGGTCCACACCAGGTGTCGTGGATGCCCGATGGCGAAACCCTGGTGGTGGCCAACGGCGGGATTCGCACCGAGGCCGAAAGCCGGGTGGAGATGAACCTCAACGCCATGGAACCGAGCCTGGTCCTGATGCAGCGCGACGGCACCCTGCTGAGCAAGGAAACCCTCGCCCAGCAGATGAACAGCGTGCGCCATCTGGCCATCGCCAGCGACGGCACCATCTTCGCCAGTCAGCAGTTCATGGGCGCGGCCCACGAGTCGTCGGAGTTGCTGGCGATCAAGCGGCCCGGTCAGCCCTTCGTCGCGTTCCCGGTGCCCGAGCACCAGTTGCAGGCCATGGGGCACTACACCGCCAGCGTCGCGGTACACAGCGACTTGCGTCTGGTGGCGTTGACCGCACCGCGGGGCAACCGCTTTTTCATCTGGGACCTGGACAGCGGTGAAGTACGCCTGGACGCGCCACTGCCCGATTGCGCCGGGGTCGGTGCCGTGGCCGATGGTTTTGTCGTGACCTCGGGCCAGGGACGCTGCCGCTACTACGACTGCCGCCAGACAAACCTTGTTGCAAAACCGCTGGAGCTACCCGCAGGGCTCTGGGACAACCATCTGCATCTGATGGCCTGAATCATTGAAAAAGTCGCCGCCTTGAGCCGCGCCTGCATCGGGATGACGTACACCCCGCAGGCGCGACCCGAGGCGGCGAATCTTTTCAGGCTTTCACCCCTCTAATACCTCACAACCTGTAAAAACGGCAGTTGGATTACCCTCTACACTCCCGGTAATGTGCCCCCACTGTCTCACCTGATTTTCTCCAAGGAACTGGATATGCTGCGTCGCCGCATGCTGATCATGTTGGGTGTTGTTCTACTGATTGTGCTGGTCCTGGCCGCGTACAAAGCCTTCTCGATCTACACGATGGTTCAAGGCTTCTCTGTGCCCAGACCGGCCATCAGCGTTGCCGTGGCCACCGCCACCGAGCGCCCATGGCAAGCCCGCCTGCCTACCGTTGGCACGCTCAAGGCATTGCAGGGCGTGGACCTGAGCCTGGAGACCGATGGCACCGTCATCGATTTGCAGTTCGAGTCAGGGCAAAAGGTCAAGGCCGGTCAACCACTCCTGCGCCTCGACAGCGCCGTGGAAAGTGCCCTGCTGGAAACTGCTCAGGCCGACCTTGGGCTGGCACAACTCGATTACGGTCGCGGCAGCCAACTGGTCGGCAGCCAGGCCATTTCCAAAGGCGAGTTCGACCGACTTTCGGCGGTGCTGAAAAAGAGCAAGGCCACGGTCAATCAACTCAAGGCTGCGCTCGGCAAAAAAAGCATCGTCGCGCCCTTCAGCGGCACCATCGGCATTCGTCAGGTGGACGTCGGCGACTATGTGGCCAGTGGCACCATGATCGCCACCCTGCAAGACCTCAGTAGCCTGTATGTCGACTTTTTCGTGCCCGAGCAGTCGGTGCCGAAGATTGCGCTCGGCCAGCCAGTGCGGGTCATTGTCGCGGCGTATCCGACCCGGGAGTACCCCGGCACCATCAGTGCAATCAACCCTAAAGTCGAGAACAGCACCCGTAACGTGCAGGTCCGCGCCACCCTCGCCAATCCCGATGGCAAGTTGATTCCAGGCATGTTCGCCAGCCTCCAGGTGCTCCTGCCCGACCCGCAGCCGCGCATCGTGGTGCCGGAAAGCGCGATTACCTACACGCTCTACGGCAACTCGGTGTATGTGGCCGTACCAAAGAAGGCCGAGGATGGCAGTCTGGTAAAGGACGACAAGGGCCAACCGGTGCTGATCGCCGAGCGGCGTTTTGTCGAGACCGGCGAACGCCGCGACGGGCAAGTGATGATCACCAAAGGCGTGCAGAGCGGCGAGAAAGTGGTGACCGCCGGCCAGCTCAAACTGGATAACGGCTCACGCGTTGCCATCAGCGACGACAAGACCCTGGCCGGGCAGAACAGCCCGCCACGAGCGGACTGATCAAGGAATCCCCATGGCTTTTACCGACCCGTTCATCCGCCGTCCGGTTCTCGCTACGGTGGTCAGCCTGTTGATCGTGCTGCTGGGCTTCCAGGCCTGGAGCAAGCTGCCGCTACGCCAGTACCCGCAAATGGAAAACGCCCTGATCACGGTGACCACCGCCTACCCCGGGGCCAACGCCGAGACTATCCAGGGCTACATCACCCAACCGATGCAGCAAAGCCTGGCCAGCGCCGAGGGCATCGACTACATGACCTCGGTCAGTCGCCAGAACTTCTCGGTGATCTCGATCTACGCGCGCGTCGGCTCCAACAGCGACCGTCTGTTTACCGAACTGCTGGCCAAGGCCAACGAAGTCAAGAACCAACTGCCCCAGGACGCCGAAGACCCGGTGCTGAGCAAAGAGTCTGCCGATGCGTCAGTGCTGATGTACATCAGCTACTTCAGCAAGGAGTTGAGCAACCCGCAGATTACCGATTACCTGTCACGGGTGATCCAGCCCAAGCTGGCGACCTTGCCCGGCATGGCCGAAGCCGAGATCCTCGGTAACCAGGTGTTTGCCATGCGCCTGTGGCTGGACCCGATGAAGCTGGCGGGTTTCGGCCTCAGTGCCAGCGATGTGACCAACGCGGTGCGCCAGTACAACTTCCTCTCTGCCGCCGGCGAGGTGAAGGGCGAATACGTGGTCACCAGCATCAACGCCAATACCGAACTCAAGTCCGCCGAAGCCTTCGGGGGGATTCCGCTCAAGGTCGATGGCGACAGCCGTGTGCTGCTGCGCGATGTGGCGCGTGTGGAAATGGGTGCGGAAAACTACGACTCCATCAGCTCGTTCGGTGGCACCCCTTCGGTGTACATCGGCATCAAGGCGACGCCCGGCGCCAACCCGCTGGAAGTGATCAAGGAAGTGCGCAAGATCATGCCGGACCTGGAGGCCCAGCTACCGCCGAACCTGAAAGGTGAAATCGCCTACGACGCCACCCTGTTCATCCAGGCCTCGATCGACGAAGTGGTGAAAACCCTGTTCGAAGCGGTGCTGATCGTGATCGTGGTGGTGTTCCTGTTCCTCGGTGCCCTGCGCTCGGTGGTGATCCCGGTGGTGACCATCCCGCTGTCGATGATCGGCGTGATGTTCTTCATGCAAATGATGGGGTACTCGATCAACCTGCTCACCTTGCTGGCAATGGTATTGGCCATCGGCCTGGTGGTGGATGACGCCATCGTGGTGGTGGAAAACATTCACCGTCACATCGAGGAAGGCAAGACACCGCTCGAGGCTGCCATTGAAGGCGCCCGGGAAATCGCCATGCCGGTGGTTTCGATGACCATCACCCTGGCGGCGGTGTATGCACCGATCGGTTTCCTGACAGGCCTGACCGGGGCGCTGTTCAAGGAGTTCGCCCTGACCCTGGCTGGCGCAGTGGTGATTTCCGGCATCGTTGCCCTGACCCTGTCGCCAATGATGTGCGCGTTTCTGCTGCGTCACGACGAGAATCCCAGCGGCCTGGCCCATCGCCTGGACATGATTTTCGAAAGCCTCAAGCGCCGCTACCAGAGCCTGCTTCATGGCACCCTCAACACCCGGCCGGTGGTGCTGGTGTTCGCCGTGATCGTGTTGTGCCTTATTCCGGTCCTTCTCAGTTTCACCAAATCGGAACTGGCGCCGGATGAGGACCAGGGCATCATTTTCATGATTGCCAACGCCCCGCAGCCGACCAACCTGGACTACCTGAACACCTACACCGACGAGTTCGTCTCGATCTTCAAGGCGTTTCCCGAGTACTACTCGTCGTTCCAGATCAACGGCTTCAACGGCGTGCAATCGGGCATCGGCGGTTTCCTGCTCAAGCCATGGGACGATCGCAGTCGCACGCAAATGGCGATCCTGCCCGAGGTGCAGGCCAAACTGGAAAAGATCCCGGGGCTGCAGATTTTCGGCTTCAACCTGCCGTCACTGCCGGGCACCGGCGAAGGCGTGCCGTTCCAGTTCGTCATCAACTCCGCCAACGATTACGAATTGCTGCTGCAAGTGGTCGACCGGGTAAAAAAACGTGCGAAGGAATCCGGCAAGTTTGCGTTTGTCCACGTTGACCTGGCCTTCGACAAGCCGGAAGTGGTGGTGGATATCGACCGCGCCAAGGCTGCGCAGATGGGGGTTTCCATGCAGGACCTGGGGGGAACCCTGGCGACCCTGCTGGGTGAAGGCGAGATCAACCGATTCACCATTGAAGGTCGCAGCTACAAGGTCATTGCCCAGGTCGAGCGGCCGTTCCGTGACAATCCGGACTGGCTGAACAATTACTACGTGAAAAACACCAAGGGTGAACTGTTGGCGTTGTCGACCCTGATCACCGTCACCGACCGTGCTCGACCGCGACAGCTGAACCAGTTCCAGCAACTCAACTCGGCCATCCTGTCCGGCGTGCCGCTGGTGAGCATGGGGGAAGCCATCGACCTCGTGCGCCAGATCGCCCGGGAAGAGGCGCCCGCCGGCTTTGCCTTCGACTACGCCGGCGCATCGAGGCAGTACGTTCAGGAAGGCAGTGCCCTGTGGGTCACCTTTGCCCTGGCACTGGCGATCATTTTCCTGGTGCTGGCGGCCCAGTTCGAAAGCTTCCGAGACCCGCTGGTGATCCTGGTCACCGTGCCGTTGTCTATCTGCGGCGCATTGATTCCGCTGTTCCTGGGTTGGTCGAGCATGAACATCTATACCCAGGTCGGGCTGGTGACCTTGATCGGGCTGATCAGCAAGCACGGCATCCTGATCGTCGAGTTCGCCAACCAGCTACGCAAGGACAAGGGCCTGACAGCGCGGGAAGCGGTGGAGGAAGCGGCGGCCATCCGGCTGCGTCCGGTCTTGATGACCACCGCGGCGATGGTGTTCGGCATGGTGCCATTGATCATCGCCACCGGTGCTGGCGCGGTCAGCCGGTTCGACATCGGCACGGTCATCGCGACGGGCATGTCGATCGGCACGTTGTTCACCCTGTTTGTGTTGCCTTGCGTCTACACCTTGCTGGCCAAGCCCGATAAACCCTGATGCAGAAAAACCTGTGGGAGCGTTGAAACCTGAAATCAGGGCAATAAAAAAGGCCTCGCATCAGCGAGGCCTTTCATTTTGGCTTCAATCGGTTCAACTCTGCGGCCTCAATCCCTGAGAAAGACCGAACATGAACAGCAACAAGTCATGATCGGGTCGAGTGGCCACGGATGCCTTCGCAGCCCGTGGCAACGGACAATGTTCTTCTGCGCTTATCGAGCTGAGAACCTGGGGGCGTGGTTGCTCCCAGGTTGCCATCGCGATCGATGCAACTGCCAAGGCTCCTACCAGAAACAAACCTCGTGCAATTTCGAGTTTCATCGCTATAAACCCTTGATAGCGCTGCCAAACGCCGTCTCATAAAAATAGATGAGCTTTTTCCAGTCTGCGTCGCTGAACGACGAGTGGCGACGCAACTGCTTCAAGTCATGGACAGCTGCGCGATGGGCCGTCAAACGCTTTCGGCATTTCTCCAGATCGATCAGGGCCACTTCGACCTTGGCCGTCTCGCCCTCACCGGTCACGCGAACGAATACGTGCTTGTCGTAAAGGCAACCGTGCTGCCAGCGGCCCTTGTGCATGCGAGCCAGGTTTTCAGCCAGGTCGTTGAGCACTCGTTCGTTTATGGCTTCACCATGACGCTCGCGACCGCCACCGGCGTACCAGCGATCGATTTCCTCGAAGCCGTCCAGCGACTTGGTGACCAGCAAGGCACGCCACTTGTGCACAGGATCGCGCTGAGCGCCACAGAAAACGATTTCCGGAACCCGTACGCCAAGCTCGGTCACACCGGTGAGCGCAGCATGCTCGCGCATTACCGTAGGCCGCCCGAAAGGGTGCTGCAAGCTACGATGGATATGCCCGGTCTGGCGCTTGACGTAGAGCAGTTGACCATCACTGCCCATCAGGCGCTGAACGCCGCTTTCCCCGCCGCGACGGACGTTGGGTTCTTCTACCCATTCTCCGCGCTGATTCCAGAAGTAATCGAAGCGGTCCTGGGGAACGACTTCCGTTTCTGCTGCACACTGCACTGCCATCCTGTTACCTCTTGCGTAATACGTAAACTCGCCACATGGCATAGAGCGGCAAAAAGTCCAGTTGTTCCTGGATTCGGAAACCCGCCTGCTCAAATTCCTTCTCTACGGTAGCGGCCGGTAACACAAACCGGTTTTGGTAACCTTCCTGCCCACGGGTTTTCTCCGAACGCTTGCGTTTCCAGGCCTTGAAGTTGCCATCGACCCACAGCGAAAGGATCACGCTGTCACGGGAAACCCGCTCGAATTCACGCAAAATAGCCATGCGATGCCCGGCTTCACCGATGTGGTGGAGCAAACGCATGCAAAAAATACTGTCGACCGCGTTGCCCGGCAAGGCAATGTCGAATGCAGACGTGTGCAAGGGTTGTACCCGTTTCACCACGTCGGCAGGTTGCGCCTGGGTTGCGATCTTCAGCATGGACTCCGAGTTATCGGCACCGATGATCACGCGGTTGGATTTTTCCGCCAACAAGGGCCAGAAACGCCCTGCACCACAAGGCAAATCGAGGACCAGACCAGGCTCGCCAACCAGGGCCAGCGCCTTACGCGCCAGTTGTTCGTCACGCCAGTGGGACAATCGACGGCCGAGACCTTCCTGGTGTTTGCGCAAATAGCGTTGCGCGTGTTGATCGTCATACTTTTCTGAAAAATCGAGCTTGATCGGGCCGTCCATCATCAGGTCTCCTGAACTTCTGATAGCAGCTACCTTAGATTTTGTAGTGTCGGTGACTGGTCATCCATTTGTGAAAATATCGTTATCGGAAACCCGGAAGTATTACAGGGCTTTACGGAATTGACAGGGTTTGCTGGACGCCTGACTTAACAGATCAAGTTCGGGACAGCTCCACCTGAAAACAGCAGCCACTGGGCTCCATCGTAGTCAGGCTGACGTTCCAGCCCTGGTTTTCACAGATCCGCTGCACCAGTGAAAGCCCCAGGCCCAAGCCTTCCCCGCGTTTTTCAGTGCCCCGAACGAAGGGTTCGAACATCGCCTCGCGTTTTTCCTCGGGAATGCCCACACCGCTGTCTTCGACCAGAAATCCCGTGCCCGTCAGGCTCAGGCGGATGAAGCCGCGTTCGGTGTAATGCAAGGCGTTGCGCAGCAAGTTACCCATCACCGCGTGCAGGAGCGTCGCATTGTAGCCATTGGCCTCGGGGTTGCCCGGTTCGAAAATCAGCTTCAACCCTTTGCTTTCAATGGGCTCGCGCCACAGACCGACCAGGCCCTCGGCTACCTGGCCCAGGGACTGCTGCGGCGACATGCTGGCATTTTCGCGCTGGGCGCGGGCCAGCATCAGGAAGGTTTGCACCAGCTCACGCATTTCTTCACAGGCCCGGGCGATGCGCTCGACCTGGGCGCGACCGCGCTGATCGAGACCAGGATTTTCCAGCAACAGTTCGCAGGAACTGGCCAGGATCATCAGGGGCGTACGCAATTCGTGGCTGACGTCGCTGGTGAACAAACGCTCGCGGGTCAGGGCCTGACGCAAGCGCCCGAGGGTGGCGTCGAAGGCCACGGCCAGTTCGCCCACTTCGTCGGCGGCATAGTCCGGCGCCAAGGGGGGAGCCAAACCCAGCAGTTGGTCGCGATGGCGTACCTGGCGGGCCAGTCGCACCACCGGCGCCATGACCTTGCGTGCCAGCACCCAACCGAGAAATACCGCCAGTGCCAGGCTCAGCACGAATCCCACCAGCACCACGGCAAACAGCACCCGCTCACGTTCTTCGAAGTCGCTCTGGTCCTGCAACAGCACATAACGTCGGCCGTCGACGATTTCGACCATGGCGTGGTACGACAGGTTTTCACGGAACACTTCGTGGAAACCCGGCTCCAGGTGCCGCAAATCCTTGGGCAACCTGAAATCGCCTGGCCCGTTGCTGAAGTAGAACAATTGATCCGGTTCGGGGCGATGGCTCCAGTCCGTGACATTGTCCATCAGCAACAGGCGCTGCAAATCGCCGCCCAGACCGGCCGAAATCAGCTTTTCCTCCACCAGGTGCACGGTCGCCACGATGCCCATGGCAAAGGCGCCCGCCACCAGTGCGCTCATCAGCGCAAAGGCAATGATGATGCGTTGAGCAAGGCTCTGCTTAAACTCCATCACGGCCCTCGGCCAGGCGATACCCCACACCGTGCACGGTTTGCAGCAATGGCTTGGCGAACGGCTTGTCGATCACCTGGCGCAGTTGGTGGACATGGCTGCGCAGGCTGTCGCTGTCCGGGCAGTCGTCGCCCCAGAGCGCTTCTTCAAGAATTTCACGGCGCAACACATGAGGGCTTTTCTGCATCAACACGGCCAGCAACTTCAGGCCGACCGGGTTGAGTTTAAGCAACCGGCCTTCGCGAGTGACTTCCAGGGTGTCGAGGTCGTAGTTCAGGTCGCCGACCTGCAAGGTCCGTCGCCCGCCGCCCTGGGTTCGGCGCATGACCGCTTCGATACGCGCTGCCAGTTCCGACAGGGCGAACGGTTTGATCAGGTAGTCATCGGCGCCGGACTTGAAGCCTTGCAGACGGTCATCCAGTTGATCGCGAGCCGTGAGCATGATCACCGGCGTTTCGCGGCGGGCATCTTCACGCAGGCGCTTGCACAGGGTGTAGCCATCGATGCCGGGCAACATGATATCGAGCACGATCAAATCGTAGTGCTCGGTGGCCGCCAGATGCAGGCCAGACAGACCATCCTGCGCGCAATCCACGGTATAGCCTTTGAGCCCCAGGTAATCGGCCAGGTTGGCCAGGATATCGCGGTTGTCTTCAACCAATAGAATTCGCATGGGTATCTCTCCGTCCACAGTAACGGCCGTCGTGGCCCGCGCAGCTTAAGGCGTAGTTCAGCTCACGGCTAGGACTGAGTGAAGCGAAAAAGCGTGGAAATTGACCGATTACAGCCTTAACGAGTTTTTCACCGGCGATTCACACGCTGGCGACAGAATCGGGTTCAAACTCTGCGCGGCTGCGCATTTGAGAACATTTCACTGATCAAGGAACTAGCATGGTTTCGACCCTTGCCCGCCCTGCCCCTCGTCCGCTCAATTTCCGGGTGTGTCTTGGAGTCCCCGCCGTAGCTGCGATCATTCTGGTATTGCTCGAATTGACCAGTCTGGACATGGACCTGGCCAAGCTGTTTTACGACCCGGTCGCCGGGAAATTCATCGGACGCCACAGTTACTTCCTCGAGGACATCCTGCACGATCGCGCCAAACAGGTGGTCATCGCCTTCTCGGTGTTTGCCATCTTCGGCTTCATCGCTTCGTTCTTCATGGCCAGGCTCAAACCGCTCAAGCGGGAACTGGGTTGTCTGGTGCTGTCCCTGGGCCTGGCGACTTCCTTTGTCACACCCATGAAAGCAGTGACCGCGGTGCAATGCCCATGGAGCCTTGAGCAATTCGGTGGTCACGAGACCTACAGCGAACTGTTGAGCCCTCGCCCGCACACCGAAAAACCGGGGCGTTGCTGGCCCGGCGGTCATGCGGCCACTGGCTTCACCCTGTTTGCCCTGTTTTTCGTACTGCGTGACCGTCGCCCGCGCATGGCTCGCGCAGCGTTTGTCTTCGCCTTCGCCCTCGGCTCGGTATTCTCCATCGGGAGGATGATGCAGGGCGCGCATTTCTTCTCGCACAACGTGTGGACGGCGGTGTTCTGCTGGCTGATCTGTTTGGGGTCGTATTACTACGTTCTGTATCGACCGGCCTTGAGGGCTGAACGCGAGGCCAGCGCAGTACCTGTCGGCGCCTGATCTGACGCCATCGCGGGCAAGCCACGCTCCCACAGGATTTATGCAGTTCCCTGTGGGAGCGTGGCTTGCCCGCGATGGGCGCGACGCGATCTCCAGCCAACCCCAAATTGAAGGCAATAAAAACCCCGCCTGCTTTCGCAGGCGGGGTTTTTTCGTACAGGGGTAAGGCTGGCTTACATCATGCCGCCCATGCCGCCCATACCGCCCATGTCTGGCATACCGCCGCCAGCACCGCCGTCTTTCTTCGGTGCATCAGCAACAGCAGCTTCGGTGGTCAGGATCAGACCGCCGATCGACGATGCAGCTTGCAGCGCGGAACGGGTGACCTTGGTTGGGTCCAGGATGCCCATTTCGATCATGTCGCCGTATTCGCCAGTCGCAGCGTTGTAACCGAAGTTACCTTTGCCGTTCTTGACTTCGTTGACCACAACGCTTGGCTCGTCACCGCTGTTGGCAGCGATCTGACGCAGCGGTGCTTCGATGGCACGACGCAGAACGGCGATACCCACGTCCTGGTCGGCGTTGTCGCCTTTCAGGTCGAGGATTGCTTCCAGAGCGCGGATCAGCGCAACGCCACCGCCAGGTACCACGCCTTCTTCAACGGCTGCACGGGTTGCGTGCAGGGCGTCTTCAACGCGGGCTTTCTTCTCTTTCATTTCTACTTCGGAACCAGCGCCAACCTTGATCACTGCAACGCCGCCGGACAGCTTGGCCAGACGCTCTTGCAGTTTTTCACGGTCGTAGTCCGAGGAAGTTTCGGCAACCTGAGCACGGATCTGAGCAATGCGGGACTCGATGTCGCCTGCTACGCCAGCACCGTCAACAATGATGGTGTTTTCCTTGGAGATGGTCACGCGCTTGGCGCTGCCCAGGTTTTCCAGGGTGGCTGCTTCCAGGCTCAGGCCGATCTCTTCGGAGATAACGGTACCGCCGGTCAGAACGGCGATGTCCTGCAGCATGGCCTTGCGGCGGTCGCCGAAGCCTGGAGCCTTGACGGCTGCGACTTTAACGATGCCACGCATGTTGTTCACGACCAGAGTCGCCAGGGCTTCGCCTTCAACGTCTTCGGAAACAATCAGCAGTGGACGGCCGGCTTTGGCAACGGCTTCCAGCACTGGCAGCATTTCGCGGATGTTCGAGATCTTTTTGTCGACCAGCAGAACCAGCGGGTTGTCCAGCTCGGCAACCATGGTTTCCGGCTTGTTGACGAAGTACGGGGAAAGGTAGCCACGGTCGAACTGCATGCCTTCTACAACCGACAGTTCGTTTTCCAGGCCAGTGCCTTCTTCAACGGTGATCACGCCTTCTTTACCGACTTTTTCCATGGCTTCGGCAATGATGTCGCCGATGGAGTTGTCGGAGTTGGCCGAGATGGTGCCAACCTGAGCGATTGCCTTGGTGTCAGCGCATGGCTTGGACAGGTTTTTCAGCTCTTTGACAATGGCGATGGTCGCCTTGTCGATGCCGCGCTTCAGATCCATCGGGTTCATGCCGGCAGCGACGGCTTTCAGGCCTTCGTTGACGATCGACTGAGCCAGAACGGTAGCGGTGGTAGTACCGTCACCAGCGTCATCGTTGGCACGGGAGGCAACGTCTTTGACCAGCTGCGCGCCCATGTTTTCGAAACGGTCTTCCAGTTCGATTTCTTTGGCGACGGAAACGCCGTCCTTGGTGATGGTCGGAGCGCCGAAGCTCTTCTCGATGATCACGTTACGGCCTTTCGGGCCCAGGGTCGCTTTTACCGCGTCAGCCAGGACGTTGACGCCTTTGAGCATTTTCTTGCGGGCGGAATCGCCAAACAGAACTTCTTTAGCAGCCATGATCGATATTCCTTAAATACTTTGTAGTAGCGGGAAAATGAACGGGGGTATCAGCCTTCGATAACGGCGAGAATTTCGTTCTCGCTCATTACCAGCAGGTCTTCGCCGTCGACTTTCACAGTGTTGCTGCCGGAGTAAGGGCCGAACACAACCTTGTCGCCCACTTTCACGGACAGTGCACGCACTTCACCGCTTTCCAGTGCTTTGCCTGGGCCTACAGCGAGGATTTCGCCGCTGTTGGCTTTTTCAGCAGCCGAACCTGGCAGGACGATACCGCCAGCGGTTTTCTTTTCTTCTTCGCTGCGACGGATGACGACGCGGTCATGCAGAGGACGAAGCTTCATTGTCGATCTCTCCTAATTGTGGTTTTCATCGGCCGGTGTAGTCCCGGCGGGTTTAACAAAGGCCGGCGGTGCCGGTTGCGGTTCGTCAAGCGAACCGCGGAAGTCTGTCTGGCGTGATCGCCAGAAACCTTGCGGTGACCGTTACATAAGGGCGCATAAGCTTATTACAAGGGCGGGGAGCGAAAAATTTTCAGTTCGCTGCCCCGCAAACGAACACGGCACCCGAAGGTGCCGTGTCGATGTGCGTATTACTTGGTATCGCGGTGTTCGAACTCGCCTTCGATCACGTTGGGCTCGCGGCCCAGCGGCTCGCGAGGCGCCGGGCCGCCACGGGCCTGGAGGTCGTCGGCGAACGCTCGCTGACGCATCGCCTGCTCTTCGGCGCGCTGGCGCATTTTATTGGCCAGCAGGCGACGACTGAACGGCAGCAGCATGAACAGGCCGATCACATCGCTGATGAAACCCGGAAGAATCAGCAGGCCACCGGCCAATGCCAGCATCAGGCCTTCGAGCATGGTCTGGGCCGGCAGTTCGCCGCGGCTCAGGCTTTCACGGGCACGCAGGGCCGTGGCCAGGCCGGCAATGCGCAGCACGAACACGCCGAACATCGAGCCGAGAATGATCAGCAGCAGGGCCGGGAAAAACCCGATGGACCCTGCCACCTTGACGAATACGAACAGCTCCAACACCGGGAACAGCAGAAAGAGCAACAAAAAAGGGCGCATCAAATGGTTCCTCAACGCAAGAATGCCTTGCCAGTTCACCTTAGATGACGTCGCCGTTTCGTGAATTCAAGCGTCGGCCACTTCATTTTTCGGCCAATGATCGGCGTGGGCCAGAGAAACCAAGGCTTCGCGAACTTGTGTCGGCGTATTACAAGGCGTTTGAAACGGCAACCAGTACAGACTTTGGCCGATGCGCAGGTGCATGCCTTCGGTGTCGATACCGACCATTTGCGCCGGCACGTTCTTCGGCAGCCCGGCCAGATCGACGTAATGGGCGATGGCCTTGGCGTGATCGGCGTTCATGTGCTCGACCATGCTCATTTCGGCCTTGCCGGCGAACGGGTTGGCCAGGGTCAGCTCGTTGACCCAATGAATCGCGCCAAAACCGCCGATGTATCGGTGGCGTACAGGCTCGAGCACCCAGAAATCGAAATCGTGGGCCTTGTGATAACCCTGCGACTCCGGGAAGTAGCGGTAGTAACGCTCGGAAGCGGCCTCGATGGCGGCTTCGTCTTCGAGCTGATGCGCCTCGGCCAGGTAAGTCAGTCGACCAACGGCCTGGACATCTTCGGCGCCACGCTCGCCGACAAAGAGCGAGCATTTCCGATCTTTTTGCAGGTTATGCGTGTGCTGGGCAATACGGCTGATCAGGATCAGCGGCCGGCCCTGCTCGTCCAGGCAGTACGGAACCACGGAGCCAAACGGAAAACCGGGCATCGATTTGGAGTGCGTCGAGAGCACCCCACGGTATTCCTTGAGGAGCAATTCTCGTGCATGCTTAGCCGCTTCAACGCTCAATTTATGACTCCTTAAATAGAATCCGTCAGAAAAACGGACGAGCTGCTGGTGAAAGTCCCAGCACGCCATCGGGGCAGTTCTCATGTGCAGCCGGGCCACGTCAGGCGCAGATCGAGAGGCTCTCTACAAGGAAAACACTCAGACCTGCTACCGGGGCATGCGAATGCAACTCACTGACAAAGTAATCATTATCACTGGCGGTTGCCAGGGTTTAGGCCGCTCCATGGCCGAGTATTTCGCAGGCCTGGGCGCGAAACTCGCGCTGGTGGACCTGAACCAGGAAAAACTCGACGACGCGGTCGCGGCCTGCAAGGCCCAGGGTGTCGAGGCCCGCGCCTACCTGTGCAACGTGGCCAACGAAGAGCAAGTGACCCACATGGTTGCCCAGGTCGCTGAAGACTTTGGCGCGATCCATGGCTTGATCAACAACGCAGGGATCCTGCGCGACGGCCTGTTGCTCAAGGTCAAGGATGGCGAAATGACCAAGATGAGCCTGGCCCAGTGGCAGGCCGTCATCGACGTCAACCTGACCGGCGTGTTTCTGTGCACCCGTGAAGTCGCGGCGAAAATGGTCGAGCTGAACAACAGCGGCGCGATCATCAATATCTCGTCGATTTCCCGCGCCGGCAACGTCGGTCAGACCAACTACTCCGCCGCCAAGGCCGGTGTCGCTGCGGCAACCGTGACCTGGGCCAAGGAACTGGCGCGCTATGGCATTCGCGTCGCCGGCATTGCACCGGGCTTCATCGAAACTGAAATGACCCTGGGCATGAAGCCTGAAGCGCTGGAGAAGATGACTGCCGGGATTCCGCTCAAGCGCATGGGCAGGCCTGAGGAAATCGCCCATTCGGCGGCGTACATCTTCGAGAACGACTATTACACCGGTCGGATTCTGGAGATGGATGGCGGGTTGCGTATCTAAAGCAAGATCAAAAGATCGCAGCCTGCGGCAGCTCCTACATGGGATTGATGTTCACCCTGTAGGAGCTGCCGCAGGCTGCGATCTTTCAACAGGCGACCGGAATCAATCGTCGCTGACGCTTATATTCGGCATCGCCGGCGTCAACGCTTCCTGCAACACGATCCGCGCACCGACATGGCGGGCCAGTTCCTGGTAAACCATGGCAATCTGGCTGTCAGGCTCGGCGATCACCGTTGGCTTGCCGCCATCGGCCTGCTCGCGGATGACCATCGACAGCGGCAGAGAAGCCAGCAACTCGACGCCATACTGGTTGGCCAGTTTCACGCCCCCGCCTTCACCGAACAGATGCTCGGCATGTCCGCAGTTGGAGCAGATGTGCACGGCCATGTTCTCCACCACGCCCAGCACCGGAATGTTGACCTTGCGGAACATTTCCACGCCCTTGCGCGCGTCCAGCAATGCCAGGTCCTGCGGAGTGGTCACGATGACCGCGCCGGCCACCGGCACTTTCTGCGCCAGGGTCAGCTGGATGTCACCGGTGCCTGGCGGCATGTCGATGACCAGATAATCCAGGTCGCCCCAAGCGGTTTGAGTCACCAGTTGCAACAAGGCGCCGGAGACCATCGGCCCACGCCAGACCATCGGCGTGTTGTCGTCGGTGAGGAACGCCATGGACATCACTTCGACGCCATGGGACTTGAGCGGTACAAACCACTTCTGATCCTTGACCTCGGGGCGGGTGCGCTCGGGGATGCCGAACATGATGCCTTGGCTCGGACCGTAAATATCTGCGTCGAGAATCCCCACTTTGGCGCCTTCGCGGGCCAGGGCCAGGGCCAGGTTGGCTGCCGTGGTGGATTTGCCCACGCCGCCCTTGCCGGACGCCACGGCCACCACGTTTTTCACGTTCGCCAGGCCCGGAATCTGCGCCTGAGCCTTGTGCGCAGCGATCACACTGGTGATTTCGACCTTGGCACTTGCCACGCCGTCCAACCCCTGAATGGCCATTTCCAGCATCTGCGCCCAGCCACTCTTGAACAGACCGGCGGCATAACCCAGTTCAAGCTGAACGCTGACGCGCTCGCCCTGGATCTCGATGTTGCGCACGCACCCGGCGCTGACCGGGTCCTGGTTCAGGTAAGGGTCGGTGTATTGGCGAAGGACGGCTTCCACCGCTGCGCGATTGACGGCGCTCATGGGCAACTCCGAAAACAGGACTTGGAAAAGATGATGGGTATCGTACCTGTTCTACGCGTTCGGCGGGATGTTGAAAAGATCGCAGCCTTCGGCAGCTCCTACAAAAAATGCAACATCAATTACGAGCCCCTGTAGGAGCTGCCGAAGGCTGCGATCTTTTGATCTTTCCCCTGTTACTCATCCAATGAAACAGGCTCACAGGGTGAAAAATATGCGCCGGCGCTTTATAGTGGCCGACCTCCGTTTCATCAAGTAGCCGAGCCCCATGTCCGAGCCACGCAAGATCCTCGTCACCAGCGCCCTGCCCTATGCCAATGGTTCGATCCACCTTGGCCATATGCTGGAATACATCCAGACCGATATGTGGGTGCGCTTCCAGAAGCACCGCGGCAATCAATGCATCTATGTCTGTGCTGACGACGCCCACGGATCGGCGATCATGCTGCGCGCGGAAAAGGAAGGCATCACCCCGGAACAACTGATCGCCAACGTCCAGGCTGAACACAGCGCCGACTTTGCCGAGTTCCTGGTGGACTTCGATAACTTCCACTCCACTCACGCCGAAGAAAACCGTGAGCTGTCGAGCCAGATATACCTGAAGCTGCGCGACGCCGGGCACATCGCCACACGTTCGATCACCCAGTATTTCGACCCGGAAAAGAAAATGTTCCTGGCCGACCGCTTCATCAAGGGCACCTGCCCGAAATGCGGCACCGAAGACCAGTACGGCGACAACTGCGAAAAATGCGGCGCGACCTACGCACCGACCGACCTGAAGGATCCGAAGTCGGCGATCTCCGGCGCCACCCCGGTGCTCAAGGACTCCCAGCACTTCTTCTTCAAGCTGCCAGACTTCCAGCAAATGCTGCAAACCTGGACCCGCAGCGGCACCCTGCAGGATGCCGTGGCCAACAAGATCGCCGAATGGCTGGATGCCGGCCTGCAACAGTGGGACATCTCCCGCGATGCGCCGTATTTCGGTTTTGAAATCCCCGACGAGCCGGGCAAATACTTCTACGTGTGGCTGGATGCGCCGATCGGCTACATGGCCAGCTTCAAGAACCTGTGCAACCGCACGCCGGAGCTGGACTTCGATGCGTTCTGGGGCAAGGACTCCACTGCCGAGCTGTACCACTTCATCGGCAAGGACATCGTCAACTTCCACGCCCTGTTCTGGCCAGCCATGCTCGAAGGCGCGGGCTACCGCAAGCCGACCGGCATCAACGTGCACGGCTACCTGACCGTCAATGGCCAGAAGATGTCCAAGTCCCGAGGCACCTTTATCAAGGCCCGCACCTACCTGGATCACCTGTCGCCGGAATACCTGCGCTATTACTACGCGGCCAAGCTGGGCCGTGGCGTCGATGACCTCGACCTGAACCTCGAAGACTTCGTGCAGAAGGTCAACTCCGACCTGGTGGGCAAGGTCGTCAACATCGCCAGCCGATGTGCCGGTTTCATCAACAAAGGCAATGCCGGCGTGATGGTCGACACCAACGCCGCGCCTGAACTGACCGAAGCCTTCCTGGCCGCCGCGCCAAGCATCGCCGACGCCTATGAAGCCCGCGACTTTGCCCGCGCCATGCGCGAGATCATGGGCCTGGCCGACCGCGCCAACGCCTGGATCGCCGACAAGGCGCCGTGGTCGCTGAACAAACAGGAAGGCAAGCAGGATGAAGTCCAGGCCATCTGCGCCACCGGCGTCAACCTGTTCCGTCAACTGGTGATCTTCCTCAAACCAGTCCTGCCACTGCTGGCCGCCGACGCCGAGGCGTTCCTCAACGTCGCACCGCTGACCTGGAACGACCACGCGACCTTGCTCAGCAATCACCAGCTGAACGAGTTCAAGCCGCTGATGACCCGTATCGACCCGGTCAAGGTGCAAGCCATGACCGACGCTTCGAAAGAAGACCTGACCGCCAGCCAGACCGACACCGGCGCAGCCGCACCTGCCGGCAATGGCGAACTGGCCAAGGATCCGCTCTCGCCGGAAATCGAGTTCGACACCTTTGCCGCCGTCGACCTGCGTGTCGCACTGATCGTCAAGGCAGAACACGTGGAAGGCGCCGACAAGCTGTTGCGCCTGACCCTCGACATCGGTGACGAGCAACGCAACGTGTTCTCCGGGATCAAGAGCGCTTATCCGGATCCGTCCAAGCTCGATGGTCGACTGACCATGATGATCGCCAACCTCAAGCCACGGAAAATGAAGTTCGGTATCTCCGAAGGCATGGTGATGGCGGCCGGCCCTGGCGGTGAAGAGATCTACCTGCTCAGCCCTGACAGCGGCGCCAAGCCGGGCCAGCGCATCAAGTAAGGTCTGCGGAAAATCGATCCCACAGTCGTGCCTGGCGCGGCTGTGGGATTTTCATGTCTGGCCCACCCTCCCGCCTTGCCGGATAATGCCTACTCTTTTTAGACAACTGCGCTAAAAAAGCCCTGTTCCTGCCGGCACGAACAATGACCGAAATCCTGCTTACGCTTATCAGCGCCGCCCTGATCAACAACATCGTGTTGCACTGGCCGTTGGCCGTCGATCCGCTGCTGGCCGGCCAGCGCCGTCAGGTCCATGCCTTGGGTATTGCGACGACCTGCCTGATACTGGTCGTGAGCATGCTCGGCTACGCGCTCTATCAATGGCTGCTGGTGCCATTGCAATTGACGCCGTTGCGTCTGTTTGTGTTTCTGCCATTGAGCGTGCTGCTGATCAGCCCGCTGCTGAAGTTGCTGACGCGGGTGTTTTCGACACTGCCGTTCGAAGGCCTCTGGCCGTTGCTGCTGGGCAATGCCGGTGTGCTCGGCGTGGCCTTGCTCAACACTCAGCAAGACAAGGGTTTCTTTCACGCCACAGCCTTGAGCCTCGGTGCAGGGCTGGGCTTCTGGCTGGTGTTGAGCCTGTTCACTGATTTGCGTGAACGCACGGCCGACAACGATATTCCCCTGCCCTTTCGCGGCTTGCCGATCGACCTGATTGGTGCCGGCCTGATCGCAGTGGCTTTTCTCGGATTCAGCGGACTGATCAAAACATGAGTCTGATTCAAAGCATCGACGCACTCTTGCCGCAAACCCAATGCGGCAAGTGCGGCCACCCCGGGTGCAAGCCGTACGCCGAAGGCATCGCCAATGGCGAGCCGATCAACAAGTGTCCGCCAGGCGGCAACGAAACCATTAATGCCCTGGCCGAATTGCTGAAGGTTCCGGTGCTGGAGCTGGACATCACTCGCGGCTCGGCACCTGCGCAGATCGCCTATATCCGCGAAGCCGAGTGTATTGGTTGCACCAAGTGCATTCAGGCCTGCCCGGTCGATGCCATCGTCGGCGCGGCCAAACTGATGCACACGGTGATCATCGATGAGTGCACCGGTTGCGACCTCTGCGTGGCACCGTGCCCGGTGGACTGCATCGAAATGCGCCCACTGCCGCCGAACACGGTACTGCCCGTTGTCGGGGGCCTGGCCCTCACACCGCAGGCGCGTCAGGCCCGCACCCTCAAGCGCGATCACGCACGACGCCGCTTCGAACAACGCAATGCCCGCCTGCAGCGTGAGGAACAACAGAAAATCGCCGAGCGCCAGGCAAGGCAGCGAGCCGCGCAACCTGCCGCGGCGACAGCCGACCCGGTGCAGGCGGCCCTCGAGCGCGTCCGCGCACAGAAAACCGCCAATGCCGATGCCGTGCTGAAAAAGGCCAAAATCGATGTGGCGATGAGTCGGGCGCAGCTGCACAAATCGCTGAAGGCCTTTGGGCACCCGCCAACCTTCGAGCAGCAATCGCAGTTGATCGTCCTGCAACAGCAGTTCGAAGCCGCCGAGCAAAACCTGGCGCAACTGGAAAGCGTCGCCCCAACTGCCCCAGCGCCGACGGCCGCAGTTGTGTCGCCGAATGATGCCGATCTGAAACGGGCCAAGATCCAGCTGGCCATGCGTCGCGCCGAACTCAAGAAGGCTCAGGCCAACGAAGCACCGGCGGAACAAATCGAAGCCCTGGAGCGCGCACTCGGCGAAGCCGAACGCCTGGTGGACGCCCATGCCAGCCCTTGACGTGGTGGATGATCGCCTGAAACAGGCGATGAAACTGGTGCTGTTGGCCACGCTGCCGGGAATTCTGGCGGCGTTCTGGCTGTATGGCTGGGGCGTGTTGATCAATCTGGTTCTGGCGGCCGCTGCCGCGCTGGCCGTCGAGGCCGCCGTCGTGTATTTGCGCAAGCGACCGCCGGGGCCAACCTTGAGTGACGGTAGCGCGCTGGTCAGTGCCACGTTGCTGGCGCTGGCGCTGCCGCCTTACTGTCCATGGTGGCTGACCCTCAGTGCTGCCGCTTTTGCGATGGTGTTCGGCAAGCACTTGTATGGCGGCGTCGGTTCGAATCCCTTCAACCCGGCGATGCTCGGTCTTGCCCTGGTGCTGGTGACCTTTCCCCAGCCAATGACCCTTTGGCCATCACCCCATGGCATGGATCTGCCGAGCAGCTTGCAGCACGTGTTTGGCGTCGGCCATGCGCCGGATGCGTGGGTGCAGGCCACCGCACTGGACAGTCTGCGGATCAACAAAAGCCTGACCATGGACGAGCTGTTTGCCGGCAACCCGGCATTCGGCCACTTTGGCGGCCGGGGGGTGGAATGGGTGAACCTGGCCTTTGTGGCGGGTGGAGTGTTTCTCCTGCAACGAAAGGTGATCAGTTGGCATGCACCGGTCGGCATGCTGGCCAGCCTGTTCATCATCAGCCTGCTGTGCTGGAACGGTTCGGGCTCCGACTCCCATGGCTCGCCGTTGTTTCATCTGCTGACCGGCGCGACCATGCTGGGGGCGTTTTTCATCATCACCGAGCCAGTGTCCGGCCCCAGAAGCCCTGGCGCGAAACTGCTGTTCGGCGTTGGCGTGGGGCTCCTGACTTATCTGATTCGTACCTGGGGCGGCTATCCAGACGGCATCGCCTTCGCCGTGCTGTTGATGAACCTGTGCGTGCCGGCGCTGGAGCGGTTCGTGGCGGCCAGGCAACAGCCGGAGGCGCCATGAACCGGACATCAAGCATCGTGTTTGTGGTGCTATTGGCCGCACTGGGCCTTGGCGTGACCTACTTCGTGCAACTCGGTAGCGCGCCACGCATTGCAGCCGAACAGCGCCTGATCGACAGCGGTCATCTGCTGGACCTGATCGCGCCGGACAGCTACGACAATCAACCGCTCGAACACCCCATAACGATTGAAGCAACCGCACTGACCAACAGCACCTTGCTGGGTGGTTATCGGGCGACCCGGGCCGATCAACCCGTCGCGGTGTTGCTGCGCAGTCAAACCCTTGGCTACGCCGGTGCCATCGACCTGTTGATCGCTGTCGACGCCAATGGCAGGTTGCTGGGCGTCAAAACCCTCAAACAGTCGGAAACACCAGGACTGGGGGCACGGATCGCCGACTGGCCCAATGCCTGGCTCCAGGTTTTTTCCGGCAAGTCTCGAACAGAACCCGGTGACAGCGGCTGGGCGCTGAAAAAGGATCAGGGGCAGTTCGATCAGATCGCAGGCGCGACCATCACCTCAAGAGCGGTGATCAATGCCGTCCACGATGCCTTGCGCTACTTCGATGAACACCGGCAACAACTGCTCGGAATCCCTGCCCATGGATAACTCATCGACTCTGCGCAACGCCTTGATGCTGACGCCGCTGATCGGCGCCACCCACTCACTGATGGCTGCACTTGGCCTGTGCCTGATGTTCATGGCGGTGACCCATTTGTTCAGCCTGGCCATGGGCGCCCTGCGATCCCGACTGGTCCCGGCGACCCGCTTGCTGGCCAGCATCCTGTTGGCGGCCACGCTCACCAGTTGCGCGGAACTCATGGCACAAGCCTGGTCGCTGCAATGGCAGCAGCATCTCGGGTTTTATGGCGCCTTGATCGCCTTGCAATGCGTCGTACTGGAACACACCAGGTTCTTTCAGAACGGTTGGCGCCAACGCCTGCGACTCAATGGCCTGTTTGCCACGCTGATGATCGCGCTGGGCCTGCTGCGCGAACTCATCGGCAACGGAACACTTGGAAACCATCTATCGTGGCTGTTCGGCGCAACACAAACTGACTGGCAAGGCTGGGTACTGGTGGCTGATGGTGGCCTGCGCCTGGCCACATTGGTCCCTGGCGGGTTCATCCTGCTCGGACTGCTGATCGCCGCCTGGCAGGCCTGGCGCCCCACGCCCACACATTGATTGCCTTCGAGGAAACGTACTGCCCATGAATGCCGCAAAACGCCTGGAAATCTTCCGCAGACTGCACGAGGACAACCCGGAACCAAAGACCGAGCTGGCCTATTCCTCACCCTTCGAATTGCTGATTGCCGTGATTCTCTCGGCGCAGTCCACCGATGTCGGCGTCAACAAGGCCACGGCCAAGCTGTTCCCGGTCGCCAATACCCCGGCAGCGATCCATGCCCTGGGTGTCGAGGGACTGTCGGAGTACATCAAGACCATCGGCCTGTACAACAGCAAAGCGAAAAACGTGATCGAAACCTGCCGCTTGCTGGTCGAGCGTCACGCCGGCGAAGTCCCACAAACCCGCGAAGAGCTGGAAGCACTGCCCGGCGTCGGCCGCAAGACCGCCAATGTGGTACTCAATACGGCATTCCGTCAGCTGACCATGGCCGTCGACACGCATATTTTCAGAGTCAGCAACCGGACGGGCATTGCTCCCGGCAAGAATGTGGTGGAAGTCGAGAAAAAACTGATGAAATTCGTGCCCAGGGAGTACCTGCTCGACTCCCATCACTGGCTGATCCTTCACGGCCGCTATGTTTGCCTGGCCCGCAAGCCCCGATGCGGGAGCTGCCGGATCGAGGACTTGTGCGAATACAAGCACAAAACCTCCGACGATTGAGGCGCTATTAGGTTTATTGATATATCGATTGAAAAAATCTTTTTTACCCGCCGGGAGATTGTCGATATAAGGAGCGCCAAAGGCCTTCTTAGCCTGGAGCAACTAAATGAGTACTGGCAAAGAGCAATTGGACGTAGAAGACGATTTCACCACCGCTGAAACCGATGACGCTGAGCCGGTGGTTGAAGTAGCGAAAACCAATCTGAGCAAACGCCGCACCATCGACAACCTGCTGGAGGAGCGCCGACTGCAAAAGCAATTGGCCGATTACGATTTTGACTTATGACACCTGAAAGCCTCCCGAAACGGAGGCTTTTTTCTAAGTGCCATACCCCGGTAGGCGCCCCTTGTCGCGCAGTTACGTCATCACACCAGACCATTGCGTTGTGCCAACTCGATCAGATCGACCAGAGACCGCGCATTCAGTTTGAGCAACAGGCGGGTCTTGTAAGTACTGACTGTTTTATTGCTGAGAAACATTCCATCGGCAATCTCTTTATTGGTCTTTCCTCGGGCCAACTGTTGCAGGACCATCATTTCCCGCCCCGACAACCGATCAACCATATCGGCCTCACTGGCATTCCCCAAACTGCAACGCACGGTATGCAAGGCTTGATTAGGAAAGTAACTGTAGCCTGACAACACGGCCTTTATTGCACTGAGCAACTCCGTGAGGTCTTGTTGTTTGCAGACATAACCGGCCGCACCGGATTGCATGCAACGCATCGAAAAATGCCCCGGCGCCTGGGAAGTCAAAATCAGCACTTTCATCGGCATTGAGGTCGAAGACAAGCGCGCGATGACTTCCAATCCGTCCAGCTTCGGAATCCCGATATCCAGAATGACAATGTCCGGCATAAGTTCACGGGCTAGTTGCAGTGCGTCCACACCATTATCGGTTTCTGCAATAACTTCGTAGCCATGACGCTCCATTAGCATACGTACCGCAAGACGAATGACGGGGTGATCATCCACGATCAGCACTTTATTCATGGGCAAGTCCAATTTTCGCTGTTCGAATTTTTAGAGCCCGCACAATAGCCTAGTCGTTTCACCCATGGCATGTCGCCCCTCCCGGCCACCTACACCAAGAGACATACCCTACAAACAACACGGATTCCTCCTACAAAAATCCCTCGAACAGAATGAATTAAAAACTGTATCAGCGTCAGTGTGTCGCACTTTCCAGCAGCTACCCCTGTCGATTTACGACCAAAATTTTCCGAGAGTCGGCTTGATCAGTCGCGCCCTGATAAACACTAGCCTCTACCTCTCCGTTAAAACGTAACTGATATTTTCGCATTCATCACTCACACCAGAAATATCACACACCAAGCATCCAACTACTCTTACAGCAAATAATATTTTTTGAGCAATTATTAACACACCACCAATATTCAAAATCGGAGGGCAACACCACAAACAAATAAAAACGCCTATCAAAATCAACAAGCAATAAAAATAACTACAATAATCACCATACAAAACCAACCTCATAAACATTCGAGAAAAGACAATCCAGCATGAGCACAGAACATGATAAAAAGCCGAATCACCAACCCAATGACAATTATCGCGATATTCGCAGCACTCTCTGAAACTTCGGCTGCTGTTTCTCTACCCTTCCTTGACCAAGAGGAAAGAGAACTCTATGTCTGGTTTCTGATCAGCTTTCCGTTTTATTTACTTCTGCTTTTTTTCGCGACACTCAACTTCAACTACAAATCCCTTTATGCGCCTTCGGACTTTGAAAAGGGAAAGCACTTCATGAAGGTCATGGATGATGCTGGGCGGCCGGAAAAAAAAGCGTCCGGGAAGTCGTCCGAGAACCCTGCTCTGGAAGCGTCAACGAATGACCAGCCATCAGCTCGGACGCCCTGCGGCGCACAGGACCCGCCAACGGAGATTGGTCTGCAAACCACCGTCTTTGTTCAGCATCAGCTTCAGTTACCAGAACTTGTAAAAGACCTGTACATCATAGATGCACGCTGGATGAGCAAGGAGGTCGAGTTTGGAGCACTGCTGGAAAAAATCCAGAGACCACGGGAAAAGACGGCGTACGTGATTCTGTTTGTCACTTGTGCCGTTTCGGAGACTTTACTGAAAGCCAGTGCGCTTGAACATTCAAAGCAGGCCAGCAAGCGCAATGCCGCCTTTTATGTTGCCTACAATCTGGACTCGCACAGGTTATCGGTCATTGATCAGGCCGGGCAACCGGCGAACAACAACCTGTAGTACAGGTCAGACCATCGAGAAGGAGAAAAACAGGAAATCGTCAGCGCAAACGAAATACCCGACAACGTAGTAACTGGCGTCACACCCCGTTTTCAGGTACCTGACCTCGTCGAGGACGAGGTCAGGTATCCATCACGATTTCAAAGGTCTCAGAACAGCTTCCGGCCCTTGTTCGCCGCAATGCGCATGCGCAGGGCGTTGAGCTTGATGAAGCCCGCTGCATCCGCCTGGTTGTACGCGCCGCCATCTTCTTCGAAGGTAGCGATGTTGGCATCGAACAACGATTCGTCAGACTTGCGACCCGTAACGATCACATTGCCCTTGTACAGCTTCAGGCGAACAACACCGTTCACGTGGGCCTGGGACGCATCAATCATTTGTTGCAGCATCAGACGCTCAGGGCTCCACCAGTAACCGGTGTAGATCAGGCTGGCGTATTTCGGCATCAGCTCGTCTTTGAGGTGAGCGACTTCGCGGTCCAGGGTGATCGATTCGATCGCACGGTGAGCGCGCAGCATGATGGTGCCGCCAGGGGTTTCGTAGCAGCCACGGGACTTCATGCCCACATAACGGTTCTCGACGATGTCGAGACGACCGATACCGTGCTCACCACCGATACGGTTCAGGGTCGCCAGCACGGTGGCCGGAGTCATTTCGACGCCGTCCAGCGCAACGATGTCGCCGTTACGGTAGGTCAGTTCCAGGTACTGCGGCTTGTCTGGTGCGTTTTCCGGGGAAACGGTCCAGCGCCACATGTCTTCTTCGTGCTCGGTCCAGGTGTCTTCCAGCACGCCGCCTTCATAGGAGATGTGCAGCAGGTTGGCATCCATGGAGTACGGGGACTTCTTCTTGCCGTGGCGCTCGATCGGAATCCCGTGCTTATCGGCGTAATCCATCAGCTTTTCACGGGACAACAGGTCCCACTCGCGCCAAGGGGCGATCACTTTCACACCTGGCTTCAAGGCGTACGCACCGAGTTCGAAACGAACCTGGTCGTTACCCTTGCCGGTGGCGCCATGGGAAATGGCGTCTGCACCGGTTTCGTTGGCAATTTCGATCAGGCGCTTGGCGATCAGCGGACGAGCGATGGAAGTACCCAGCAGGTACTCGCCTTCATAAACGGTGTTGGCGCGGAACATCGGGAAAACGAAATCGCGCACGAACTCTTCGCGCAAGTCGTCGATGTAGATCTCTTTGACGCCCATGGCCTGAGCCTTGGCGCGTGCAGGTTCGACCTCTTCGCCCTGACCCAGGTCAGCGGTGAAGGTCACCACTTCACAGTTATAAGTATCCTGCAGCCACTTGAGGATCACCGAAGTGTCCAGGCCGCCGGAATACGCCAGAACAACCTTGTTTACGTCCGCCATGCCATCACTCCACGGGGTTCTACGGAAAGCCGGGAAGTCTACCGCTCATACAGAATAATTTACAGTGGCGCGACAGCTTATGACGACGAAGCGACAGATTCTGTCGAGGGCGCGACGATTACAGCCGGGTCAGGAAGTGGCCGAAGCGGCCGCTTTCGTCGCTTGCGGGGCGACTTGTTCCGCTGGTGCTCCGCGCTCCAGGCGCACCGCTACTCGACGATTCTTCGCGCGGTTGGTGTTGTTGGTATTAGGCGCCACCGGATAACGCTCGCCATGGAAACGCAGGGTGATTTGCGACTCCTGGATGCCGTTGGCCTTGAAGAACTCCATCACTGCCAGGGCTCGGCGCCGCGACAGGTCGCGGTTGGTCAGGCGGTTGCCGCTGTTGTCGGAGTGACCGTCGAGCTCGATGTGATTAACCGTCGGATCGGCCTTCATGTACTCCAGCATCACCTGCAGTTTGGCTTTTGCGGCGCTGTCGAGTTCGATTCCGCCGCCGGGGAAGCCGATTTCGGATTGCTTCACCTGTTCGAAATTCTTTGGCAACAGTTTCGCCACGCAACCCTGGTAGTCGGCAAATGCTTTGGTGAACCTGACCGGCAACAAGCGCACTTCCGACACCCGTCCATCCCCCGATGAATGTCGAACCACCGGGCTGCGACCGTCCATCAGACCACTGATCAGACGCCCGGCCTGAACCTGTGAGCTGTTGAACAATACGTTGCCACTGCCGATTCTCACCGTACCCAGGTTGATATCGTCACGTCCCGGTTGCCACGGCGCAGCAGCGGCCAGCAGCGTCGCCGAGCCACCGCCAATCATCGGGTTGTAGGCTTTCAGACGAAACGTCGCCTGCTCGCCGGCACGACGCACGAACTCGCCCGAACCGAAGTCGGTAACCGGCTGAGTCAGGCGGCATTCGAACTTGTCGCCTTCGACCGTCCACTCAATGTTCTCCAGACGTGTCTGGAAAGTGAGCGCCATCGCCGGAAGGCTGGCAAACACAATGAGCAAGGCTAAATAACGCTGGCGCACGGGAGGCTCCACTGGCTTCTACAACAAAAAGACCGACACACACATGTTTACGGCATACCTGTTGGATATCGGAAGCTTCCTGCAAAACTTGATAGCGAGTGCCTGCAAGAGTCTTTTCCGGTAGCATTCCCTTGAGTTTGACCCGCCTGGAATCCCCTCATGTCCGACCGCCTGACCCTGCTGCGTCCCGACGACTGGCATATTCATCTTCGCGATGGTGCCGTGTTGACCAATACCGTCGCGGATGTCGCGCGCACCTTTGGCCGCGCCATCATCATGCCCAACCTGGTTCCACCAGTGCGCAACGCGGCCGAAGCCGACGGCTATCGCCAGCGGATTCTCGCTGCCCGCCCGGCTGGCAGCCTGTTCGAGCCATTGATGGTCCTGTACCTGACCGACCGCACCCAGCCCGAAGAAATTCGCGAGGCCAAGGCCAGCGGATTCATTCACGCCGCCAAGCTGTACCCGGCCGGCGCGACCACCAACTCGGACTCTGGCGTCACCAGCATCGACAAGATCTTCCCTGCACTCGAGGCCATGGCCGAAGTCGGGATGCCGTTGTTGGTCCACGGTGAAGTCACCCGGGGCGATGTCGACGTGTTCGACCGCGAAAAAATCTTCATCGACGAGCACATGCGTCGTGTGGTCGAGCGCTTCCCGACCCTCAAAGTGGTCTTCGAACACATCACCACCACGGACGCCGTGCAGTTCGTCAACTCGGCTTCGGCCAACGTGGGCGCGACCATCACCGCGCACCACCTGCTGTACAACCGCAACCACATGCTGGTGGGCGGGATTCGGCCGCACTTCTATTGCCTGCCGATCCTCAAGCGCAATACCCACCAGGAAGCCCTGCTCGACGCCGCCACCAGCGGCAGCGAGAAGTTCTTCCTCGGCACCGACTCGGCGCCCCACGCCCAGCACGCCAAGGAAGCGGCCTGCGGTTGCGCCGGTTGCTACACCGCCTATGCGGCCATCGAGATGTATGCCGAAGCCTTCGAACAGCGCAATGCGCTGGACAAGCTCGAGGCCTTCGCCAGCCTCAACGGCCCGCGGTTCTATGGTCTGCCGGCCAACACCGATCGCATCACCCTGGTCCGCGAAGAATGGACCGCCCCGACCAGCCTGCCATTTGGCGAGCTGACCGTTATCCCGCTGCGCGCCGGTGAAAAACTGCGCTGGCGCCTGCTGGAGGAACACGCGTGAGTGAAGACCATTTCGACGACGAACTGGAAGGCAATGGCGGCGGAGGCGGCCCTCGTCATCCAATGGCGGCAAGGTTCCGTGGTTACCTGCCGGTTGTCGTCGACGTAGAAACCGGTGGCTTCAATTCGGCCACCGACGCCCTGCTGGAGATCGCCGCGACCACCATCGCCATGGATGAAAAGGGTTTTGTTTACCCGGATCACACCTACTTCTTCCGTGTCGAGCCGTTCGAAGGCGCAAACATCGAAGCGGCGGCCCTGGAGTTCACCGGGATCAAGCTCGATCACCCCCTGCGCATGGCGGTGAGCGAAGAGTCTGCCCTGAACGATATCTTCCGCGGCGTGCGCAAGGCCCTCAAGGCCAATGGCTGCAAACGGGCGATCCTGGTCGGGCATAACAGCAGCTTCGACCTGGGCTTCCTCAATGCGGCGGTTGCGCGGCTGGACATGAAGCGCAATCCGTTCCATCCGTTCTCCAGTTTCGATACCGCAACGCTCGCCGGCCTCGCTTACGGTCAAACCGTACTGGCCAAGGCTTGCCAGGCAGCGGACATCGACTTCGACGGTCGCGAGGCTCACTCGGCTCGCTATGACACCGAGAAGACGGCAGAGCTGTTCTGCGGCATCGTCAATCGCTGGAAACAGATGGGTGGCTGGGAAGACTTCGACGACTGAGTCGGCCCCGGCGTTATCCCGCCCATAAAAAAACCGGCCTCGATGGCCGGTTTTTTTGTACCTGCTTTTTATAGCTGGAGCGTGCGCCTTACAGAGCGGCAGCGTGCTCGGTCAGGTAAGCGGCAACGCCTTCTGGCGAAGCGTTCATGCCTTTGTCGCCTTTTTTCCAGTTGGCAGGGCAGACTTCGCCATGCGCTTCGTGGAATTGCAGAGCGTCGACCAGACGGATCAGCTCTTCCATGTTACGGCCCAGCGGCAGGTCGTTGATGATCTGCGAGCGGACAACGCCTTTGTCGTCGATCAGGAACGCGCCACGGAAAGCCACGCCGTCAGCGGACTGAACGTCGTAGGCCTTCATGATGTCCTGCTTGATGTCGGCAGCCATGGTGTAGCGAACCTGGCCGATACCGCCGCTGTTCACTGGAGTGTTGCGCCATGCGTTGTGGGTGAAGTGCGAGTCGATCGAAACAGCGATCACTTCAACGTTGCGTGCCTTGAACTCGGACATGCGGTTGTCCAGAGCGATCAGCTCGGACGGGCAAACGAAGGTGAAGTCCAGTGGGTAGAAGAACACCAGGCCGTATTTGCCTTTGATCGCCGAAGACAGGGTGAAGCTGTCAACGATCTCGCCATTGCCGAGTACGGCCGGTACGGTGAAGTCAGGGGCTTGTTTGCCTACGAGTACGCTCATTGGATATCTCCTGGTGTAATAGCGTGAGAAACAGGGTTCGCATCAGCCTGCCACCCTGAGGCGACAGCCCTGTGACACGATCCCCGGTCGCAAAAGACCGGCCATCATACACCGCGTGTTTGAGCTGGCTTAGCTGTTTTTTCCCCGTACGATGAAATCCCCGACGGTTTTGTATCACCGATTTGCCATGCCGACCGTTCGTCAGCCATACCCGTTTATGACGAAAAGTGCTCTGAAACCACTTTGACAATCATTCTCGTTAACATTAAGATCCATCGCAATTGAGTCAAAACCAGCGACGGTCCTTCCTTATGTATGTTTGCCTCTGCACTGGCGTCACCGACGGTCAAATCCGCGATGCGATCTATGAAGGATGCTGCAGCTACAAGGAAGTCCGTGTGGCTACCGGCGTTGCCAGCCAGTGCGGCAAATGTGCCTGCCTCGCCAAGGAAGTGGTCCGCGAGACGCTGACCAAACTGCAAACAGCCCAGGCTGCAATTCCTTTTCCAGCAGAATTTACAGCCGCTTAAATATCGAATTTCAAAGAACCGGACATATGTCCGGTTTTTTTATGCCTCAAAATCAACTAGTTATGCTCTAGACGCGGAACACAAACATTCTTATTCCGATTAATTTTCATTTAAGTTTCAATAACTTAGGTTTGACACTATTAAATACGCGGCTCAAACTCTGCTCTATTGACAGCTAATACAGGGCAGGACCCCATCATGAAAGGCGACGTTACAGTCATCCAGCATCTCAACAAGATCCTCGCCAATGAGCTGGTCGCGATCAATCAATATTTCCTGCATGCGCGCATGTATGAAGATTGGGGCCTGAACAAGCTCGGCAAGCACGAGTACCACGAATCCATCGATGAGATGAAGCACGCGGACAAGCTGATCAAGCGCATCCTGTTCCTTGAAGGCCTGCCGAACGTCCAGGACCTGGGCAAGCTGCACATCGGCGAGCACACCAAGGAAATGCTGGAGTGCGATCTGCGTATCGAGAAAACCGGCCATGCCGATCTGAAAGTGGCTATCGCGCATTGCGAAACAGTTGGCGACTTCGGTAGCCGTGAGCTGCTCGAAGATATCCTCGAGTCCGAAGAAGAACATATCGACTGGCTGGAAACCCAATTGGGCCTGATCGACAAGATCGGTATGGAGAACTACCTGCAATCGCAGATGGGCGAAGAGTAGGAGCTGCCGCAGGCTGCGATCCTGGCGATTGCAGCGGCAACTATGCAGTAACTATCCAGACACAAAAAAAAGCCCCGCACTCTTTCGAGTAGCGGGGCTTTTTATTGCTGAAGATCAAAAGATCGCAGCCTGCGGCAGCTCCTACAGGGGAGCCAAGCGAATCAGGCTTCGGTCTTTGGAGCAGCAGCCTTGGCGGCGGCGTCCTTGATCAGGCTCTGCAGCGAACCGTCAGCAGCCATTTCAGTCATGATGTCGCTGCCGCCGACCAGCTCACCGCCGACCCACAGTTGTGGGAAGGTTGGCCAGTTGGCGTATTTTGGCAGGTTGGCGCGGATTTCCGGGTTCTGCAGGATGTCCACGTACGCAAACTTTTCGCCACACGCCATCACGGCCTGCGCGGCTTTCGCGGAGAAGCCGCACTGCGGGGCATTCGGCGAGCCTTTCATGTAAAGCAGAATGGTGTTGTTGGCAATCTGCTCTTTAATCGTTTCGATGATATCCATGGAGCACCTCGGCTGAACTTTCCGACTCATGGGTCGGCACGGTGGCGCATTGTAACGGAAAGCCGAGCACCCTGCTCGGTCTCTCCGTCTGACTGATTCAAGCCGCCGCCACGGTCACCGGCACGCCATTGAGCGCGGCATTTCCCGACAGTTCGTCAATCTGGCGTTCGTCGGTCAGGTCGTTGGCGCTGGAGCCCGGCTGGCTGCTGGCAATCGACATTTGTACGCCCGGCCGCGCGTGGCCCCAACCGTGAGGCAGGCTGACCACGCCTTTCATCATGTCCAGACTGCCAAGCACTTCGACTTCGATCACACCCACCCGCGAGCTGACCCGGACGCGCTGTCCGTCGCTGAGCCCGCGACTGGCCAGGTCGTCCGGATGCATCAGCAACTGGTGACGTGGCTTGCCTTTCACCAGCCGATGATAGTTATGCATCCATGAGTTGTTGCTGCGTACATGCCGGCGGCCAATCATCAACAACTCGTCGGCGGCCGGCGCCTGCAAGGCTGCGAAGCGCGCCAGGTCAGCGAGAATCGCGGCCGGTGCGGCCTGGATGCGTTGATTGGCAGTCTTCAGGCGTGGCGTCAGGTTAGGCTTGAGCGCGCCCAGATCGACGCCATGGGGATGATCGAACAAAGTCGCCAGCGACAGCTTGTGCTCTGAATTGTCGCCGTACATTCCCATGCGCAGGCCGCGATCGATCATTTGCGCCGGAGCGATGGTGGGCTTCAACTCTTTACCGGTCCTGGCGGCAAATGCCTTGGCCAGGCCGACGAAAATCTCCCAGTCATGCAATGCACCTTGGGGTTTTGCGAGGATCGCGCGGTTGAAGCGGCTGACGTTGCGCACCGCAAACAGGTTGAACGTGGTGTCGTAATGGTCGTTTTCCAGCGCCGATGTAGACGGCAGGATCAAGTCGGCGTAACGCGTGGTTTCATTGATGTACAGGTCGATGCTGACCATGAACTCCAGCCCGTCCAGCGCCTGTTCGAGCTTTCGGCCATTGGGCGTAGACAGCACCGGATTGCCCGCCACGGTGATCAGCGCGCGGACTTGCCCTTCCCCTTCGGTGAGCATCTCCTCGGCCAGCGCCGACACCGGAAACTCTCCGGCGTACTCCGGGCGCCCGGAAACCCGGCTCTGCCACAGGTTGAAATGCCCGCCCGAAGTCGTTGCCACCAGATCCACTGCTGGCTCGGTGCACAAGGCACCGCCCACGCGATCGAGATTGCCGGTGACCAGGTTGATCAACTGCACCACCCAATGGCACAGCGTACCAAAGGCCTGGGTCGAGACGCCCATGCGGCCATAGCAGACTGCACTCGGCGCCGCGGCGAAGTCCCGCGCCAACTGGCGGATCTGTTCGGCCGGTACGGCGCACAACGGGCTCATGGTCTCGGCAGTGAACGGCGCGACGGCCTTCCGTACGTCCTCCAGTCCGTCTACCGGCAAATGGCTGTCGCGGGTCAGACCTTCAGCGAACAAGGTATTGAGCAGGCCGAACAACAGCGCTGCATCCCCACCCGGGCGCACGAACAGATGCTGGTCGGCAATCGCCGCCGTCTCACTACGGCGCGGATCGACCACCACCACCTTGCCGCCCCGGGCCTGTATCGCCTTCAAGCGTTTTTCCACATCCGGCACGGTCATGATGCTGCCGTTCGACGCCAGCGGGTTGCCGCCCAGGATCAGCATGAAATCGGTGTGATCGATGTCCGGGATCGGCAATAACAGACCGTGGCCGTACATCAAATGACTGGTCAGGTGATGGGGCAATTGATCGACCGAGGTGGCGGAAAACCGGTTGCGGGTTTTCAACAGGCCGAGGAAGTAGTTGCTGTGGGTCATCAGCCCGTAATTGTGCACGCTCGGGTTGCCCTGATAGACCGCCACGGCGTTTTGCCCGTGACGCTCCTGTATGGCGGCGAGGCGTTCGGCAACCAGATTGAATGCCGCTTCCCACTCGATGGGTTGCCATTCATTGCCCACCCGCTGCATCGGCTGATGCAGGCGATCCGGATCGTTCTGAATGTCTTGCAAGGCCACGGCCTTGGGGCAGATGTGCCCACGGCTGAACGTATCCTGGGGGTCGCCCTTGATCGAAGTGATCTGGACGTTACCGCCTTCGACCCTGGTGGTTTCGATGGTCAGGCCACAGATGGCTTCGCACAAATGGCACGCACGGTGATGGAGAGTCTTGGTCATGGCCAGTCTCTGTCTTGTTTTGGGCGGGCAACGTTGGCCGCGGAAACAAAACTATGGCGCCAGAGCCGCCGCCACGCCAGCGACGTTCGTCTTGTGAATCGAGCGTTATCAGGCCAGCCGATGGCCGCCCGAGTTCAGCTCGAAGGCAGCCTGGGCGGTGCCTGCAACTGGATTTCCTGAAGGGCTTCAATCGGCCCGTGGGGGCCATGCACGCCGGTCAGTTCGCCGATCAGGCGCCAGTGTTCGTCGAGCCCGGCACTGATGAATGACAGGTCAGAAACCGACTGTCAGCGCACCATTGCCGCCCCGCCTGATTGCCAAGCCCCGAGGGGCCGGTGTACAAATGAACCGCTGCTATCAGGAAACAGGCTTCAAAAGCGCTACCTCGGTGAACCCGTAGCACCTCTGAAACTCCCTAAAAACTGTAGCCCTATTGGTAAGACGCGACATTTAATTATAAGATCGCGCCTTCCCCTATTTCGTCGCCCCGTGCGGCTTACGCCGCAGGTCTCGCCCGTTGTTCCGTTAAACAAGGCTTTGAGTATCTGCGGTTTGTAGCAAAAGGTAGTCAATGATGAGCGCAAGGCACTTTCTCTCCCTGATGGATTGCACGCCCGAAGAGCTGGTCAGCGTGATCCGTCGAGGCGTTGAGCTCAAGGACCTGCGTAACCGCGGCGTACTGTTCGAGCCTCTGAAAAACCGCGTCCTGGGGATGATTTTCGAGAAATCCTCGACCCGTACCCGGATCTCCTTCGAGGCCGGCATGATCCAGCTCGGCGGCCAGGCGATCTTCCTGTCGCCCCGTGACACCCAACTGGGCCGTGGCGAGCCGATCGGCGACTGCGCCATCGTCATGTCGAGCATGCTCGACGCGGTGATGATCCGTACCTTTGCCCACAGCAACCTGACCGAATTCGCCGCCAACTCCCGCGTACCGGTGATCAACGGCCTGTCCGATGACCTGCACCCGTGCCAGTTGCTGGCCGACATGCAGACCTTCCTCGAACACCGCGGCTCCATCCAGGGCAAGACCGTGGCCTGGATCGGCGACGGCAACAACATGTGCAACAGCTATATAGAAGCGGCGATCCAGTTCGACTTCCAGTTGCGTGTTGCCTGCCCGGAAGGCTACGAACCCAACCCGGTGTTCCTGGCCAAGGCCGGCGATCGGGTCACCATCGTTCGCGATCCGAAGGAAGCCGTGCGTGGTGCACACTTGGTGAGCACCGACGTCTGGACCTCCATGGGCCAGGAAGAGGAAACCGCCAAGCGTCTGCAACTGTTCGCACCGTACCAGGTCAACCGCGCCCTGCTCGACCTGGCCGCTGAAGACGTGCTGTTCATGCACTGCCTGCCGGCGCACCGTGGCGAGGAAATCAGCGTCGACCTGCTCGACGACCCGCGCTCTGTGGCCTGGGATCAAGCCGAAAACCGTCTGCATGCGCAAAAGGCCTTGCTCGAATTCCTCGTTCCGCCTTCGTACCACCACGCATGAGCCAGCCATTACTGCTTAACCTGCGCAACCTCGCCTGCGGCTATCAAGACCAGCGCGTGGTGCAGAACCTCAACCTGCACCTCAACGCAGGCGACATCGGTTGCCTGCTGGGCTCTTCGGGCTGCGGCAAGACCACCACCCTGCGGGCGATTGCCGGTTTCGAACCGGTTCACGAAGGCGAAATCCAGCTGGCTGGCGAGACCATCTCCAGCGCCGGCTTCACCCTCGCTCCGGAGAAGCGTCGTATCGGCATGGTGTTCCAGGACTACGCGCTGTTTCCGCATTTGAGCGTGGCCGACAACATCGCCTTCGGCATACGCAAGCATCCGCAAAAGGATCGCGTGACCGAAGAGCTGCTGGAACTGGTCAATCTGAAGAACCTCGGCAAGCGCTTCCCCCACGAGCTTTCCGGTGGTCAGCAGCAACGTGTCGCCCTGGCCCGTGCCCTGGCGCCGGAGCCGCAACTGCTGTTGCTCGACGAACCCTTCTCCAACCTTGATGGCGAATTGCGCCGCAAGCTCAGCCATGAAGTACGCGACATCCTCAAGGCCCGTGGCACCAGCGCGATTCTGGTGACTCACGACCAGGAAGAAGCCTTCGCGGTCAGCGACCACGTTGGCGTGTTCAAGGAAGGTCGCCTGGAACAGTGGGATACGCCCTACAACCTGTATCACGAACCGCTGACACCCTTCGTCGCGAGTTTCATCGGCCAGGGCTATTTCATTCGCGGTCAGATGAGCAGCCCCGAATCGGTGCAAACCGAGCTGGGTGAGTTGCGCGGCAATCGGGCTTACACCTGGCCGGTAGGCGGCGCCGTGGACGTGCTGCTGCGCCCGGACGATATCGTCTATGCGCCGGAAAGCGCACTGAAGGCGCGAATTGCCGGCAAGACGTTCCTCGGCGCATCGACCCTGTATCGCTTGCAACTGCCGACAGGCGCACAGCTGGAATCGATCTTCCCGAGCCATGTCGACCGTCAGGTTGGGGCGGATGTGGGGATTCGTGTCGCGGCTGAACACCTGGTGCTGTTCCAGGCGTCCGGCAGCACGGCGGCGCAGATTCCGGTGGCTGAATCCGGTGTCCGGCGTTACAGCCCCGCTAACTGAACAACACAATCCCTGTGGGAGCGAGCTTGCTCGCGATGGCGTCGGATCAGTCAACAACCTTGTTGAATGTAATACCGCTATCGCGAGCAAGCTCGCTCACACATTGGATTTGCGCTAGCTCAACATCAGCGTTCCGCTTGCTACGAGTGTCGCATTGCCGCCGATCTTCACCCGATCGCCTTCCAGGCGGCAGAACAACTCCCCGCCCCGTGCCGAACGCTGAAAAGCCGTCAGGCTCGATTTACCCAAACGCTTTGACCAGTATGGAATCAGAAGGCAATGGGTCGATCCGGTCACCGGGTCTTCATTGATGCCGATTGCCGGGGCGAAGTAGCGGGAAACGAAATCGTGCTGCTCGCCCCGCGCCGTCACGATGGCGCCCAACCATGGCAGTTTCGCCAGGGCCACCATGTCCGGCTTGCAGTCGAGCACCGCTTGCTCCGACTCCAGCACCACGAACAGCTCATTCGAAGCCAGTACCTCGACAGCCTTCACGCCCAGTGCACGCTCGATGTCCGAGATCACGTTCACCGGCGACGCAGTGATCGACGGGAAATCCAGCCACAGTCGCCCACCTTCACGGGTAACGCTCAACGGGCCGGATTTACAGTTAAAGTCCAGTCGCTCGACGGGCTCCTTATAGATTTCAAACAGCACATAGGCGCTAGCCAGCGTCGCGTGACCGCACAATGGCACCTCGGTGGTCGGCGTAAACCAGCGGATGTGCCAGCCCTGCCCTTCACGCACGACAAACGCCGTTTCGGCGAGGTTGTGTTCGGCGGCAATCTTTTGCATCAACTCATCGGCGAGCCATGTATCGAGCCGATAGACCATCGCCGGATTGCCGCTGAATGGCTGATTGCTGAACGCGTCGACCTGATGAAACTCAAGCTGCATAACCTTCTCCCTTTGTCAGACTGCCGAGCATGCCGCGCTGGCCCAGCCGGCACCAGTGACAGAGCCGGCTGATTTTCACCATACAGCGCTGCACTTGCTTCGAGGCTCACTCACGGCCGATATCGGCAAACTTCGCCTGGGTGTGTTCGGCCAGCACTGCCGGTGCCAGCTCAACTTCCAGCCCTCGTCGGCCCGCACTGACAAAAATGCTGGCGAAGGGCTGGGCCGAATTATCAATGAAGGTACGCAAACGCTTTTTCTGCCCCAGCGGACTGATCCCGCCCAATAAATAGCCAGTGGAGCGCTGCGCTGCCGCCGGGTCGGCCATTTCGACCTTTTTCACGCCCGCGGCGTGGGCCAGCCCTTTCAAGTCCAGGCTGCCGACAACCGGCACCACGGCCACCAGCAACTCTCCTTTTTCGCTGGCCGCCAGCAAGGTCTTGAACACCTGCGCCGGATCGAGCCCGAGTTTTTCCGCCGCTTCCAGCCCGTAGGAGGCGGCCTTGGGGTCATGTTCGTAACTGTGTACGCGATGTTCGGCCCGAACCTTTTTCAACAAATCCAATGCGGGGGTCATGACAGCTCCAGACTGGGCGGCAGAAGAAAAATACTGCGCCCGATTCTAGGACATTGATCATTAAAAGGCTCTACGGCGGCGCATCCATGACGCCATTGCCTGGCCATCCCATTGCGCAATGACTCATTCATTCATGCAACGAATAGTTTTTTTGTGACCGATGGTTCACTTTCGACCTTTGACATCAGCGTTTCTTGTCTATATTTTTTCGTTTCTGAAACTGTACGAAACGTCCTACCGCTGCACCCAGCAGTAAACCGCGACCAGGATGGGGATCCTGCCTCGGCGAAAAATGCGCTCCGACCATGATGGAAAAAAGCGCCAGACAACAAAAAAATGAGGTTTCAATGACAACTGCTTTACAACAACCGTCGCTCTCGAGCCAATGCATGGCCGAGTTCCTGGGTACGGCGCTGCTGATCTTTTTTGGTACAGGTTGCGTTGCCGCGCTCAAGGTCGCGGGTGCCAGTTTTGGCTTGTGGGAAATCAGCATTATCTGGGGCGTCGGCGTCAGCATGGCGATCTACCTTACCGCCGGGATTTCCGGGGCTCATCTGAACCCTGCCGTCAGCATTGCCCTGAGCATTTTCGCGGACTTCGAAAAGCGTAAATTGCCTTTCTACATACTCGCCCAGGTGGCGGGCGCCTTCTGTGGAGCGCTGTTGGTCTACACCCTCTACAGCAATCTATTTTTCGAATTCGAACAAACGCACCATATGGTTCGCGGCACTCAAGCCAGCCTTGAGTTGGCCTCCGTGTTCTCCACCTTCCCGAATCCTGTGCTGACCACCGCCCAGGCATTTCTGGTCGAGGTGATCATCACGGCCATCCTGATGGGCGTGATCATGTCCCTGACCGATGACAATAATGGCCTGCCCAAAGGCCCGCTGGCACCGCTGCTGATCGGCCTGCTGATTGCGGTGATCGGCAGTTCGATGGGACCGCTGACCGGTTTTGCCATGAACCCTGCGCGGGACTTCGGCCCTAAACTGATGACTTTCTTCGCTGGCTGGGGTGAAATTTCCCTCACCGGCGGACGCGATATTCCGTATTTCCTGATTCCTGTTTTTGCACCGATTGTCGGTGCCTGCCTCGGTGCTGCAGCCTATCGCGGGTTGATTGCCCGCCATCTGCCCAGCGCCGTACCTGCTACAAAGGATGCAACAGCTGCCATTGACGGCAAACCCAGAACTTCTTGATACCGTTGGCGCGTGCCCCTGCCCTTTGATCGCGCGCCAGACCTCACTCCCTTATTTCGTCCAAGGCAATCGACATGACCGACACACAGAATAAGAACTACATCATTGCCCTCGATCAGGGTACGACCAGCTCCCGCGCGATCATTTTCGACCGCGACGCGAATGTGGTCTGCACCGCCCAACGGGAGTTCGCACAGCACTACCCGCAAGCCGGCTGGGTCGAACACGACCCGATGGAAATCTTCGCCACCCAAAGCGCCGTGATGGTCGAGGCCCTGGCACAAGCCGGCCTGCACCACGACCAAGTGGCAGCCATCGGCATCACCAACCAGCGCGAAACCACCGTGGTCTGGGACAAGAACACCGGGCGCCCGATCTACAACGCCATCGTCTGGCAGTGCCGACGCAGCACCGAGATCTGCCAGCAGCTCAAGCGCGATGGCCACGAGCAATACATCAGCGACACCACCGGCCTGGTCACCGATCCGTATTTCTCCGGCACCAAGCTCAAGTGGATCCTCGACAACGTCGAAGGCAGCCGCGAGCGCGCGCGCAACGGCGAACTGTTGTTCGGCACCGTCGACAGCTGGCTGATCTGGAAATTTACCGGCGGCAAGGTGCATGTCACCGACTACACCAACGCTTCGCGCACCATGCTCTTCAACATCCACACCCTGGAGTGGGACGCGAAGATGCTGGAGGTGCTGGATATTCCGCGCGAAATGCTGCCGGAAGTTAAATCGTCCTCGGAAATTTATGGCCGTACCAAAAGCGGCATCGCCATCGGCGGCATAGCCGGTGACCAGCAAGCCGCCCTGTTCGGCCAGATGTGCGTCGAGCCAGGCCAAGCGAAAAACACCTACGGCACTGGCTGCTTCCTGTTGATGAACACCGGCGACAAAGCGGTGAAATCCCAACACGGCATGCTCACCACCATCGCTTGCGGCCCACGTGGCGAAGTGGCCTACGCGCTGGAAGGCGCGGTGTTCAACGGCGGTTCTACCGTGCAGTGGCTGCGTGACGAACTGAAGATCATCAACGACGCCCACGACACCGAATACTTCGCCAACAAGGTCAAGGACAGCAACGGCGTGTATCTGGTGCCAGCCTTCACCGGTCTTGGCGCTCCCTACTGGGACCCGTACGCCCGTGGCGCACTGTTCGGCCTGACCCGCGGCGTACGCGTGGATCACATCATTCGTGCCGCGCTGGAGTCGATTGCCTACCAGACCCGCGACGTGCTCGACGCCATGCAGCAGGACTCCGGCGAACGCCTCAAGGCCCTGCGCGTGGACGGCGGTGCAGTGGCGAACAATTTCCTCATGCAGTTCCAGGCCGACATCCTCGGCACACAGGTCGAGCGTCCGCAAATGCGCGAAACCACGGCACTGGGTGCGGCTTACCTGGCAGGCCTGGCCTGTGGCTTCTGGGGCAGCCTGGACGAATTGCGCGGCAAGGCAGTGATCGAGCGCAAGTTCGAGCCGACGCTGGATGAAACGGCGAAGGAAAAACTCTACGCAGGGTGGAAAAAAGCGGTCAGCCGCACCCGCGATTGGGCGGCTGAAGACGAGGCCGAATAAGCCAAGACGCAGGCTCGTATCTGTATGTAACTGGTAGGGAGCGGATTCCTGCGGCATCATGGGCAAATTTTGCACGGCAGCCCAAAGGACGCCCCATGAATCTGCCTCCCCGTCAGCAGCAAATCCTCGAACTGGTCCGCGAACGCGGCTATGTCAGCATCGAGGAAATGGCCACGCTGTTCGTAGTTACCCCGCAGACCATTCGCCGCGACATCAATCAGCTCGCGGAAGCCAATTTGTTGCGTCGCTACCACGGCGGCGCGGCTTACGACTCCAGCGTTGAAAACACCGCCTACGCCATGCGCGCCGATCAGATGCGCGATGAGAAACAGCGTATCGGCGAAGCCATTGCCGCGCAGATTCCCGACCATGCCTCGTTGTTCATCAACATCGGCACGACCACCGAATCCATTGCCCGGGCACTGCTCAATCACAATCACCTGAAGATCATCACCAACAACCTGCACGTCGCCTCCATGCTCAGCGCCAAGGACGATTTCGATGTCCTGCTGACCGGCGGCAACGTGCGGCGCGATGGTGGCGTGGTGGGTCAGGCCAGTGTCGATTTCATCAACCAGTTCAAGGTCGACTTCGCCCTGGTCGGCATCAGCGGCATCGATGAAGACGGCAGCCTGCTGGACTTCGACTATCAGGAAGTGCGGGTATCCCAGGCGATCATCGCCAATGCCCGGCAAGTGATCCTCGCAGCCGACTCCAGCAAGTTCGGGCGCAACGCCATGATTCGCCTGGGGCCGATCAGCCTGGTCGATTGCCTGGTCACCGATCAGCAACCCTCCCCGGCGCTGGCGCAGCTGTTGAACCAGCATAAGGTTCGGCTGGAAGTCGTTTAACCCCCCCCTCGGCCTTAAAAGATCGCAGCCTTCGGCAGCTCCTACGGATGCACTCAAACCTGTAGGAGCTGCCGAAGGCTGCGATCTTTTGCTTTTATGTTCGTAAATTTTCCTTTAACGGCCCTTCGATGAGTATTTTCAATCGAAGCTGACTGGCTGCGCGCGTCTTTATGGGCTAGTATTTTCGCAAATGAACATTAATGTTCGAATTCAAATACAGAACATCAAAGAATTCCGAGGCCGTGCCGATGCCCACTTCCACCTTGCCTACGCCCCCTCTCGCCGAGGTCTACGATATCGCCGTCATCGGTGGCGGGATCAATGGCGTGGGGATCGCAGCGGATGCCGCCGGTCGCGGCCTCTCGGTGTTCCTTTGCGAAAAGGATGACCTGGCCAGCCATACCTCGTCGGCCAGCAGCAAGCTGATTCACGGTGGCCTGCGCTACCTCGAACATTACGAATTCCGCCTGGTGCGTGAAGCCCTGGCCGAACGTGAAGTGCTGTTGGCCAAGGCTCCGCACATCGTCAAGCAAATGCGTTTCGTGTTGCCGCACCGCCCGCACCTGCGCCCGGCGTGGATGATCCGCGCCGGTCTGTTCCTCTATGACAACCTGGGCAAGCGCGAACAACTGCAAGGTTCGAAAAGCCTGAAGTTCGGCCCCGACAGCGCGCTCAAAAGCGAGATCACCAAAGGCTTCGAATACTCCGATTGCTGGGTCGACGACGCGCGCCTGGTGGTGCTGAACGCCATGGCCGCCCGGGAAAAAGGCGCCCACGTTCACACCCAGACCCGCTGCGTCAGCGCACGCCGCGCCAAGGGCCTGTGGCACCTGCACCTGGAACGCGCCGATGGCAGCCTGTTTTCGATTCGCGCCAAGGCATTGGTGAATGCGGCCGGGCCATGGGTCGCCAGGTTCATTCGCGATGACTTGAAGATGGAATCGCCATACGGCATCCGCCTGATCCAGGGCAGCCACCTGATCGTGCCGAAACTGTACGAAGGCGAACACGCGCACATCCTGCAAAACGAAGATCAGCGCATCGTGTTCACCATTCCGTACCTGAATCACTTCACCCTGATCGGCACCACCGACCGCGAGTACACCGGCGATCCGGCGAAGGTGGCAATTACCGACGGCGAAACCGATTACCTGTTGAACGTGGTCAACGCCCATTTCAAAAAGCAAATCGGCCGCGACGACATCCTGCACAGCTATTCCGGTGTGCGTCCGCTGTGCAACGACGAATCCGACAACCCGTCGGCCGTGACCCGCGATTACACCCTGGCGCTGTCTGGCACTGGCGAAGAAGCTCCGTTGCTGTCGGTGTTCGGCGGCAAGCTCACCACCTATCGCAAACTGGCCGAGTCGGCGCTGGCGCAACTGGCACCCTACTTCAAGCACATCAAGCCAAGCTGGACCGCCAGCGCCACGCTGCCGGGGGGTGAAGACATGACCACCCCGCAGGCCTTGAGCTCGCGTATCCGCGACAAATTCGACTGGCTACCGAGCGAGATCGCGCGCCGCTGGGCCACCACCTACGGCAGCCGCACCTGGCGCATGCTCGAAGGCGTACAGGACCTCAGCGATATGGGTGAGCACATCGGCGGCGGTCTCTACACCCGCGAAGTCGACTATCTGTGCAGCGAAGAATGGGCCACCAGCGCCCACGACATCCTCTGGCGTCGCAGCAAGCTCGGCTTGTTCACGACGACGGCCGAACAGGAAAAGCTCAAGGGCTACCTGAACCAGGTCGAACAGAACCGCAGCAAGATCGAAGCGGCCTGATCGGTCACCGGCATAAACAAAAGCCCCTGAATCTCGCGATTCAGGGGCTTTTTCGTATCGATGGATTTCAGTCGCGCAAATCCGATTCATGAATCGGCTGCTCACGGTGAGTCGCCCGCTGATACTGCGCCGGCCACACGGCCTTGTGCCCGCCCAGATCGTCATCCGCGTGCAGCGCCCAGTACGGATCGCGCAACAACTCACGGGCCAGGAAGATGATGTCCGCCTGACAGGTGCGCAGGATGTGCTCGGCCTGGGCCGGCTCGGTGATCATGCCGACTGTGCCGGTGGCCATGCCCGACTCCTTGCGCACCCGCTCGGCGAAGCGGGTCTGGTAACCCGGCCCTGTGGGAATCTCCGCATTCACTGCCGTCCCGCCCGACGAGACGTCGATCAGGTCCACCCCCAGGGCTTTGAGGCGGCGCGCCAGCTCCACGGTTTCATCGGGGTTCCAGCCGTCTTCCACCCAGTCGGTGGCCGAGACCCGGACAAACACCGGCAACTCTTCAGGCCACACCGCACGCACCGCCTCGGTGACCTGCAGCACCAGCCGAATACGATTTTCGAACGAACCGCCATATTGATCGCGACGCTGATTGCTCAACGGTGACAGGAACTGATGCAGCAGGTAACCATGGGCCGCATGTACTTCGACCACCTTGAAACCGGCCGTCAGTGAGCGCTTTGCCGCATCGACAAAGGCCTGGATGACCTTGGCGATCTCGCCGTCATCGAGTTGCCTGGGTTGGGTGTGCTGTGGGTCGAATGCAATCGGTGAAGGGCCGACCGGCACCCAGCCGCCTTCATCGGGCTTGACGCTGCCATGCTTGCCGAGCCACGGCCGGTAGGTGCTTGCCTTACGCCCGGCATGAGCCAGCTGAATGCCGGCAACGGCGCCCTGGGCGGTGATAAAGCGGGTGATGCGTTGCAGGGGTTCGATCTGTTCGTCATTCCAAAGACCGAGGTCCTCGGCCGTGATACGCCCGTCGGCGGTGACCGCCGTGGCTTCGGTAAACACCAGCCCGGCCCCGCCGACAGCGCGGCTGCCGAGGTGGACCAGGTGCCAGTCATTGGCCAGGCCATCGGCACTGGAGTACTGGCACATCGGCGATACCGCGATGCGGTTGGGCAGGGTCAATTGGCGAAGGGTAAAGGGTTCAAGCAGCAGACTCATGGGGCACCTCTCGAATCAGTGGGCAGGCTCCAGGTTCTGTTTGAATAGTCGACGAGTGACAGGAAAAAGGTACAACACCCGCCCCCGCGGGCAAAAAATTCGACAAGACGTCACAAGGCCAAAATCAAGCAGTGCTTAGAGCCTAGTCGACATCGGAGATCAGTGGAGGGTTCAAGAAAAGATCGCAGCCTTCGGCAGCTCCTACAGGTGTACGTCATGCCTTTGTAGGAGCTGCCGAAGGCTGCGATCTTTTGATCTTTAACGCACTATCGCGGTTCGATGTGGGCAATCATCAGCTGGACCGTCTCGTTGCCACGAAACTCGTTGAGGTCGAGTTTGTAGGCCAGTTCCACCCACTTGATGGTCGGATTCGGCCAGATGTCGCGGTCGATCCCGAAGGCAATGCCGTCGAGCTTCACCGAACCACATTCACTTTTGAGCACGACTTTAAGGTGCCGCTCGCCAACGACGCGCTGCTCGACCAACTGGAATACCCCATGAAACAACGGTTCCGGGAAGTGCTGCCCCCAAGGGCCGGCATGCCGCAGGGCACGGGCCAGTTCCAGGTGGAACTCTTCCACCGCCAGGGTGCCGTCCGACAACAGGCGGCCCGTCAGGTCTTCTTCGCGCAGTTGCCGGCGCACTTCAGCGTCAAAGGCTTCGGCGAACAAGGGGAAATTCGCTTCCGGCAGCGTCAGGCCGGCCGCCATCGCGTGCCCACCGTACTTGGTGATCAGATTCGGATGCTGTGCCGCCACCACGCTCAAGGCGTCGCGGATATGAAAGCCCTGGACCGAACGCCCCGAGCCCTTGAGCAAACCATCCCCGGCATCGGCAAAGGCGATGGTCGGGCGGAAATAGCGCTCTTTCATCCGTGACGCGAGGATACCGATGACGCCTTGATGCCACTCGGGATCGAACAGGCACAAGCCGAACGGCATCGACTCCACCGGCAGATCCTTGAGCTGTGCCAGCGCTTCGCGCTGCATGCCTTGCTCGATGGATTTGCGATCCTGGTTCATGCCATCCAGTTGCGCCGCCATCTCCCGGGCCAGACCTGCGTCTTCGGTCAGCAGGCATTCGATGCCCAGGCTCATGTCATCCAGGCGCCCTGCGGCGTTCAGGCGCGGGCCGACGATGAAGCCCAGATCGGTAGAGGTGATGCGTGCATGATCGCGCTTGGCGACTTCGAGGATCGCCTTGATCCCCGGCCGGGCACGTCCGGCGCGAATCCGCTCCAGCCCCTGATGCACCAGAATCCGGTTGTTGGCATCCAGCGGCACCACGTCGGCCACGCTGCCCAGAGCCACCAGGTCAAGCAGTTCGCCGATATTCGGCTGCGGCTTGCTTGTGTACCAGCCCAGCTCGCGCAACCGCGCACGCAGGGCCATCAGCACATAGAAAATCACCCCGACGCCGGCCAGCGCCTTGCTCGGAAACTCGCAACCGGGCTGGTTCGGATTGACGATGGCATCGGCCAGCGGCAGCTCGTCGCCGGGCAAGTGGTGGTCGGTGACGAGTACCTTGAGCCCGGCCTTTTTCGCCGCTGCCACGCCTTCGACGCTGGAGATGCCGTTGTCGACGGTGATCAGCAAATGCGGTTGACGCTCGAGCGCCACCGCGACGATTTCCGGTGTCAGGCCGTAGCCGTAGTCGAATCGGTTAGGCACCAGGTAATCGACATGTGCCGCACCCAGCAAACGCAGGCCCAGCGTGCCGACGGTGCTGGCCGTCGCGCCGTCGGCATCAAAGTCGCCGACGATCAGAATACGCTGGCGTTGTTCGAGCGCAGTCACCAGCAGATCCACAGCGGCATCGATGCCCTTGAGTTGCTGGAACGGAATCAACCGCGCCAGGCTCTTGTCCAGTTCCGCCTCGGACAGCACGCCCCGAGCTGCGTACAGCCGAGTCAATAGCGGCGGAATATCACCGAGGAATGGCAGGGTGTCGGGCAGCAGGCGAGGTTCGATGCGCATGGGGTGAAAGATGCTTCTCTTCAATACGTAGGATAAAACCGGGTGACGCGGGGCAGCGGCGAAAAATCAGCCGCGCTCACCGGCCAGCCACTGCAACTGGACTTCGTGCTGACCACGGTCGTCGGTGACGAAGATCGTCCCTTCGCTGATCATCACGTCCCACTTGATAACGCGGGGCATGTCCTTGGCCAGGGTTTCCAGGACTTCCTGAGGCACGGCAGCAATGTTGACGTTCTTCAGGTTTTTCACCGCCGGCACCACTTTGCCTTCCCACACGCGCAGGCTGCCATAGGCCAACAGACTGGTACGTTCAGTGCGGCGCGAGCACCAGGTCAGGCGCTCGGCATCCGGCTGGCCGACTTCGATCCAGTGCAGGACGCGGTCATCCAGGCTTTTTTCCCACAAGGCAGGTTCATCCACTTCCGACAGACCACGGCCAAAGGACAGCTGCTCGTTGTACCAGAGGGCGTAGGCCAGCAGGCGCACGGTCATGCGCTCTTCGGTTTCCGAAGGGTGACGGGCGATGGTCTGCTTCACGCTCTCATAGACGCTGCGGTCGAGGTCGGTGAGGTTCAGTTCAAACTTGTAGGTCGTGGACGGCTGGGCCATGAACGGGCTTCTTGATACGAGGAAAGGCGGCAAGTCTAACCGATGCGACGGGCAATCCACGAATTGAACACAATCAAGCTGGAGCGTCTGACAGTCGGCTATGTTAAAACGCTGTATCCGCCCAACCTTTGCCCCACAGGATCCAGCATGCCGTTCACCGCCAAACCGCTTTCCGGTCTGAAAGTCATCGAATTGGGCACCTTGATTGCCGGCCCGTTTGCCTCGCGCATTTGCGCGGAATTCGGTGCCGACGTGATCAAGATCGAATCTCCGGACGGCGGTGATCCATTGCGCAAATGGCGCAAGTTGTATGAAGGCACTTCGTTGTGGTGGTTCGTCCAGGCCCGCAACAAAAAGTCCCTGACCCTCAATCTCAAGCACCCAGACGGCCAGGCGATCCTGAAACAGCTGCTGGGTGAGGCAGACATCCTGATCGAAAACTTTCGTCCCGGCGTCCTGGAAAAACTCGGCCTGGGCTGGGACGTCCTGCACGCCCTGAACCCGAAACTGGTCATGGTGCGGCTGTCGGGTTTCGGCCAGACCGGCCCGATGAAAGACCAGCCCGGCTTTGGCGCGGTCGGTGAGTCCATGGGGGGCCTGCGCTACATCACCGGCTTCGAAGACCGGCCACCGGTGCGCACCGGCATTTCCATCGGCGACTCGATTGCCGCGCTCTGGGGCGTGATTGGCGCGTTGATGGCCCTGCGTCATCGCGAAGTCAACGGCGGTCAGGGGCAAGTGGTGGACGTGGCGCTGTACGAAGCCATCTTCGCGATGATGGAAAGCATGGTCCCGGAGTTCGACGTGTTCGGCTTCATCCGCGAACGCACGGGCAATATCATGCCGGGCATCACTCCGTCCTCGATCCACACCAGCGCCGATGGCAAGCACGTGCAGATCGGCGCCAATGGCGACGCGATTTTCAAACGCTTCATGCTGATCATTGGCCGGGAAGACCTGGCAAACGACCCCCAGCTTGCCAGCAACGATGGCCGCGATGCCCGACGCGACGAGATTTATGGCGTCATCGATCGCTGGGTCAACTCGTTGCCGCTGGACAGGGTGCTGGCGCAGCTCAATCAGGCCGAAGTGCCGGCCAGCCGGATCTTCAGCGCCGAAGACATGTTCAATGACCCACAGTACCTGGCGCGGGAAATGTTTCTGCAAGCCAAGCTGCCTGATGGCAAGGACTTCAAGATGCCGGGCATTGTGCCGAAACTCTCAGAGACACCCGGGGAATGTGAATGGGTCGGGCCGCAACTGGGTGAGCACAACGCACAGGTACTCCAGGAACTTGGCTATGACGCGACGCAGATCGCACAGTTGCGCAAAGACGGAGCCATCTGAACGGAGGCACCTGCCTGCATGGGCCACTAGACACTGCTCGTCGCGCGGCGGGTGGCTACTGTGCGTGCTGGCGACCTTGTTCCTGCTCCTTGAACCGGTCTCCTCAGCCCTGGCGCAAACCAGGGAAACCCTGATCTGGCTCAAGCGCGACCTGCCGCCACTGACGATCTTCGACGGGCCGAAAAAGGGCCAGGGCGTGATCGATCAACTGCTTCCACTGTTGATTGCCGGCATGCCGCAATACCAGCACAACGTGATGAGGGTCAATCGCGCGCGCGGACTGCAAATGCTCCACGAACCGTCCCTCGTCTGCGACGCGGCGCTGAACTGGAGCAAGGAACGGGAACAGTGGATCGCCTTTTCCATCCCGGTCTTCCGCGCCATGAGCAATGGCCTGGCCGTGCGGCGCGTTGACCAGAAAGTGCTGGTCCCCTTTATCAAGGACGGCGAAGTGGACCTGGCAGAGCTGCTCGACAGCGGCCGCGAAAAGCTGGGGATCATTGCCGAGCGCAATTACGGCGAGTACCTCGATGGGCTGCTCAAGCAAGCGCCGGCCGACGCGCTGACCGCTCATTACGGCAACGACGCCTTGGGCAGCCTGCTGCAGATGCAGCGCCTGGGACGCTTGCGCCTGCTGTTGGGTTATCGCCCGGAAATTCGCTACCAGGCCTCACTACAAGGCATCGCCGAGGATGAACTGCAGTTCTATCCGATCCGTGGCACGGGCAAATACCTGTCCGGCTACATCGGTTGCACCGACACGCCAAAGGGCCGTCAGGCCATTGTCGAGATCAACCAGGTGCTGCGCACCCTTCCCCGTGAACGCCTTGACGAGGCCTACGCCGCCTGGCTGGATCCGGAGAGTCGCAGCGATTACCTGAAAGACACCAAGGCGTTTTTCGACAACCTGGCGCAACCCTGACAAATCCCGGGCAAAAGAAACCCCGAGAAGTGGGGAGACGACTCGGGGTTAAACGTGGTCTGTTTGGAGACCAGTAGCAGCAAGCTACAAGCACCGGAGCACAATGCTTGATCCTGCTGTTACAAAGTCTGACTGACCTGGGCGCAGGAAGGTTCCCACAAAAAACCGTTCAATTGCGGCTGGCCAGCAGCTTGTCCTGCGCCGCATTACGCAATGCCGCAATGACACAAGGTTCAAGGCGTCCTTCAGCGATCAGCACGTCGCGATGCAAACCGTCGACCACATCCGTCAGCAGGCGTTTGTCATTCAACTGGGCCTGATTGAACTCGCGCTCGACCACGGTCGCGCCGATAGCATTCTTCAGGGTCACCCGGCATTCGCCACGAATGCCTGACGGGGTCAACGTAACCTGATACGGGCTCAGCGCCTCACCGAGTAACAGACTGATACTTTCCATCCCGATCACCACTCAATAGTCCGAAAACAACGTGCCTGGGGCAGGCCTACAACAAATGACCGCTGGCCCGAGAAGAAAGTTCTGGATACTGACCGCAGGCGAACCTGCAACCCAGTCAAGTGAGCATGCACGGCGAACATGACAGAGAAAAAACGCCACCATCACGTCTGTCGGGTGCGCCGGGCGATGTCGGCCCAGCCTCCCAACAATCCCCGTAGCTGGCCATCAGCCGTGTAGAACGGCACTGTCCACTGGTAGATATCCCTGACACCGTCCTTGAACATCAATTGACGCTCGAAAAAGCGCGTCCTTCGTGTACTCAATTGCGCCATGTACTCGGCATGCAGCAGTTCCGCGGTTTGTCTGGGCATGGCATCGATCTCGATCAACTGCCGCCCCTGCATTCGGTCAAAACGCGTCGACAAGGCGTCCTCATAACTTTTGTTGCACATGATCAAGCGCCCTTGCAGATCACGGACAAACATCGGGTCAGGCATGGCATCCATCAGGGCATGCTGGAAGGCGAGCTGATCGCGCAGACTGCTTTGGGCCTCGACCCGTTGCCTGACCACCACCGCCAACCGCCGATTCCAGAGCAAGGACAACAGACCGAACAGGCTGACCACCAACACGCCCCAGCAAACCCACTGGTCAATCCGCTGCCAGAGGCCAGACACCTGTGGCACGGTTGCGCCGCCGAACCACTTCCGGCGAAGGTCGCGCAACTCCTGTTCAGGAAACGCCTCAAGCGCCTTGTTGAGGATACTCAGCAGCTGCGGCTGGCCTTTGCGCACCGCCAGATAATCCGCATCCCATTTGCCCGGTACCACGGCGCCGATCTGTAGCCGGCCCGACGGAATAAGCTGGGCACCGATTTCGCTTTCGATGGTGGCGTAGGCTTCGCCGCTTTCCACCCAGGCACGGGCTTCGGCGTAGGTTTTAACCGAACGCAACTCGATTGCCGGATAATTGCGACGGATCATCGCTTCCAGTGCATGCCGGGTCGGCAGCACCAGTACCCGCTTCGCCATATCCTCCAGCGACTGCACCGGCGGTGCCCCGGCCCGCCCGACAAAGACCCATCCTGCACCGCCGAACGCATGGCTGAAATCGAGAAACGCCTTGCGTTCGTCATTCATCGCCAGGGTCGTACTCAAATCCGCAGCGCCGCTTTCCAGATGGGCCAGCATCTGATCGGTGGAAAAAGACTCTTGGTAAACGAACTGCAATCCCGTCATTTCACTGATGCGCTTGAGCAGGTCACTGTTCAAGCCCGTCCATCGGCCATGTTCATCCTTGAACAGGTACAACGGGTATTCCAGTGCCGTGACCACGACCCGTGGATGGCTGGCCATCCACTGCAGCTCCCGGTCATCCAGCACAACCGTTGAACGTGCGACAGTCTTCCCACGCTCCTGAATCGATGCAGGGCTCGCCCCTCCCCATTCGGCGATTCCCAGCACGCCAAACAAAAACAGCCAGCGCGCGACTGGCTTGAACACACTTGTAAACAGCATTCCCACGTCCTTGGTGATCCATTCGCCTGTCCCTTCGCGGCGATAACACGACAAGTGTGCATGCAGAAATGAAAAAGCCCGTCAGGAGACGGGCTTCAAAATGTAACTGTGCTGACCGGTTACAGCGGCTTGCCGCGGTTGCCATGCTTACTGACAAAGGCCTGCACGGCCTTCAGGTCATTTGGCAATACGGTGCAACGTTCGTCTCGCTCAAACAAATCAGAAAGATGTACCGGCAGTTCGAGAGCTTTTCCTACACCGGCTTTTTCCACGGCGTCCGGGAATTTTACCGGGTGGGCGGTGCCCAGGATCACCATTGGAATGTCCAGGCTACGGCGGCATTCCCGGGCAGCTTTCACGCCGATGGCCGTGTGTGGATCCAGCACTTCGCCAGTCTGCTCGTAGACTTCGGCGATGGTTTCGCAGGTTTGCGCATCATCCACGGCCAGCGAGTCGAACAACTTGCGGGCTTCGGTCCAGCGCTCTTGCTCGACGCTGAAACCGCCGCCCTGCTTGAACGAATCCATCAGCCCGGCGATGGCCGCGCCGTTGCGACCATGCAGGTCGAACAGCAGGCGTTCGAAGTTCGACGACACCATGATGTCCATGGACGGCGACAGCGTGGCGTGCAGGGTTTCCTTGACGTACTGGTTGCCGCTCATGAAGCGGTGCAGGATGTCGTTGCGGTTGGTGGCGACGATCAACTGGTTGATCGGCAGGCCCATGTTGCGCGCCAGGTAACCGGCGAAAATGTCGCCGAAGTTGCCGGTCGGCACCGAGAACGACACCGAACGCGCCGGGCCGCCCAGTTGCAGAGCTGCGTGGAAGTAGTAAACGATCTGGGCCATGATCCGCGCCCAGTTGATCGAGTTCACCGCCACCAGGCGAGTGCCCTTGAGGAAGCCCTGGTCGGCGAAGCTCGCCTTGACCATTTCCTGGCAGTCATCGAAGTTGCCTTCGATGGCGATGTTGTGGATGTTCTCACCGAAGATGGTGGTCATCTGCCGACGCTGCACTTCGGACACCCGGTTGTGCGGGTGCAGGATGAAGATGTCGACGTTTTCGCAGTGCTTGCAGCCTTCGATGGCAGCCGAACCGGTATCACCGGAGGTGGCACCGACGATCACCACGCGCTCGCCGCGCTTTTCCAGCACGTAGTCGAGCAAACGACCGAGCAGTTGCAGGGCGAAGTCCTTGAACGCCAGGGTCGGGCCGTGGAACAGCTCCAGCACCCATTCATTGCCGTTCAGCTGACGCAGCGGCGCAACGGCGCTGTGGGCGAACACGCCGTAGGTTTCTTCAAGAATCTTCTTGAAATCGGCATCGGGAATGCTGCCGGTGACGAACGGGCGCATGACGCGGAAAGCCAGCTCGTGATACGGCAGGCCTGCCCACGAAGCGATTTCTTCCTGGGTGAAACGTGGCAGGTTTTCCGGGACGTACAGACCGCCGTCGGTGGCAAGGCCTGCCAGCAGGACGTCTTCGAAATTCAGGGCCGGTGCCTGGCCGCGGGTACTGATGTAACGCATGACTGACTCCAATGGACAGTGTTCGTAGTGCCGGACCCGCAAGCGGGCCCGGTCAACGATATCGACTTAGTTCAGGTGCTCGACACGGATCCGTACGACCGGACCGACCACACCCGCCAAGGCTTCCAAAGCAGCAATGGCATCGTTGATATGCTGTTCCAGCACGCGGTGGGTCAGCAGGATCATCGGCACCAGGCCGTCGTGCTCCTCGGCTTCCTTCTGCATGATCGACTCGATGTTGATGCCGCGCTCCGAAAGGATGCTCGCGACCTGAGCCAACACGCCCGGATGGTCCTTGGCCTGAATACGCAGGTAGTAGGCGCTTTCGCAGGCTTCGATCGGCAGGATCGGGTGCGCCGACAGCGAATCCGGCTGGAACGCCAGGTGCGGCACGCGGTTCTCCGGGTCGGAAGTCATGGCGCGAACCACGTCCACCAAATCGGCGATCACCGACGAAGCGGTCGGCTCCATGCCGGCGCCAGCGCCGTAGAACAGGGTCGAACCGGCAGCATCGCCGTTGACCATCACCGCGTTCATCACGCCGTTGACGTTGGCGATCAGGCGATCGGCCGGGATCAGCGTCGGATGCACGCGCAGTTCAATACCGGCCGCGGTGCTGCGCGCCACGCCCAGGTGCTTGATGCGGTAGCCCAGCGCTTCGGCGTAGTTCACGTCGGCGGTGGTCAGCTTGGTGATGCCTTCGGTGTAAGCCTTGTCGAACTGCAACGGAATACCGAACGCGATGGACGCCAGGATCGTCAGCTTGTGAGCCGCGTCGATACCCTCGACGTCGAAGGTCGGATCGGCTTCGGCGTAACCCAGTGCCTGGGCTTCGGCCAATACGTCTTCGAAGGTGCGACCCTTCTCGCGCATTTCCGTCAGGATGAAGTTGCCGGTGCCGTTGATGATGCCGGCTACCCAGTTGATGCGGTTGGCGGACAGGCCTTCGCGGATCGCCTTGATCACCGGGATGCCACCGGCCACCGCCGCTTCGAACGCAACGATCACGCCCTTCTCGCGGGCCTTGGCGAAAATTTCATTACCGTGAACGGCGATAAGCGCCTTGTTCGCGGTGACCACATGCTTGCCATTCTCGATGGCCTTGAGTACCAGCTCGCGGGCAACGGTGTAGCCGCCCATCAGCTCTATAACGATGTCGATCTCAGGGTTCGTGGCCACTTCGAAGACATCGTTGGTAATCGCAATACCGGTCGTTTGGAACTGAGGCTTTGGCGTGCGCATGGCAATTTGTGCCACTTCGATCCCACGCCCGGCACGACGAGCAATTTCCTCGGCGTTGCGCTGAAGTACGTTGAAGGTACCGCCACCGACGGTTCCTAACCCACAGATGCCTACTTTGACCGGTTTCACTGTGAACTCCCCATAAAACGGCCGACTCGAGGCCGGCCGTGAAAACAACCGCATGCTCGCGGTTCTCTATTGATGGCCCGGCGAATGTCGCTACCGGACCATGATCGTCAATGGCTGACCGTGACGATGCGAATTTACTTCGCGCCCAGCGCCAGTTTGGCGACTTGTGGCGCAGGCTGGTAGCCCGGAATGACCTGACCGTCGGCCAAAACGATGGCCGGTGTGCCGTTCACGCCGATCGACTGACCGAGTGCGAACTGTTTGGAAACCGGGTTATCGCACTTGGCGGCCTTGATTTCCTTGCCGTCGACCATTTTGTCCATGGCCGCTTTCTTGTCTTTCGAGCACCACACCGCTTGCAGTTGCTCGTCACCCGGCGAACCCAGGCCCTGGCGCGGGAACGCGACGTAACGCACTTCGATGCCGCGCTTGTTCAGCTCCGGCACTTCGGCGTGCAGCTTGTGGCAGTACGGGCAGGTGGTGTCGGTGAATACGGTGATGTGCGACTTGGTTTCGCCAATGGCCGGGTAGACAACGGTTTCGGCAACCGGGATGGCGTTGATCAGCTTGGAGATGCCCAGACGCTCGGTCTTCTCGGTCAGGTTGACCGGCTTGCCGTCCTTGAGATCGAACAGGTAGCCCTGAACCACGTACTGGCCGTCGGCGCTGGCGTACAGCACACGGCTGCCCTTGAGCTTGACTTCGTACAGGCCTGGCAACGGGCTGGCGGTGATGGTCTCTACCGGCACTTCGAGCTGGAGGTTTTCCAGGCTTTTACGAATGGCTTTGTCGGCCGCGTCATCGGCGACGGCAAAGGTGCTGACCAACGCAATGGCTGCGGCGGCGAAAATCTGGGTCAGACGCATGAGAACTCCTGAAGGCGGACAAATGGGACGATCAGAACGCCCGTGCCGAAACACCGGGTCATAACCGCCCATCGTGCAAACCGGCCCAGCCTATCACATAAGGTCCGCAGGGCCGAATGCACCTGATGCAAGACATTTGTGGCGACACAATCCCCTGTGGGAGCGAGCTTGCCCCGGGCGGCGTTCCGACGAAAGCGTCGTGTCAGGCGACATCAATGTTGTATGTGCCGGCCTCTTCGCGGGCAAGCCCGCTCCCACAGAAAAGCGGATCTCGGGAAGTTCACCCGCGTGGATGATGCTTAGCATGCAAATCCTGCAACCGTGCCCGGGCAACATGGGTGTAGATCTGCGTCGTCGACAAATCGCTGTGCCCCAGCAGCATCTGCACCACCCGCAGGTCTGCGCCGTGGTTGAGCAGGTGCGTGGCGAAGGCATGGCGCAAGGTGTGTGGCGACAGCGACTTGCCGATCCCCGCCACCTTGGCCTGGTGCTTGATCCGGTGCCAGAAGGTCTGGCGGGTCATCTGCTCGCCACGCAGACTCGGGAACAACACATCGCTGGGACGCCCGCCAAGCAGTTCGCTGCGGGCATCACGCATGTAGCGCTCGACCCAGACAATCGCCTCCTCGCCCATCGGCACCAGCCGCTCCTTGCTGCCCTTGCCCATCACTCGCAACACGCCTTGACGCAAATTGACTTGTTCCAGGGTGAGGCTGATCAGCTCGGTCACCCGCAAGCCGCAGGCATACAGCACTTCAAGCATCGCCCGGTCGCGCTGGCCGATGGCCTCGCTCAAATCAGGCGCCTTCAGCAAGGCTTCCACATCCGCCTCAGACAAGGACTTTGGCAGCGGCCTGCCGAGTTGCGGCATATCAACGCGCAATGTCGGATCGACCGAGATCATCTTTTCCCGCAGCAGGTAACGATAAAAGCCACGCACACCCGAGAGAAATCGCGCAGTGGAACGAGGCTTGTAGTTTTGCTCCAGGCGCCAGGCCAGGTGGTCGAGTATCAACTCGCGCCCGGCATTGACCAGCTCCAGCTCTTTGTCCTGCAACCAGCCGTTAAACAGCGCCAGGTCACTGCGATAGGCATCGCGGGTGTTATCGGAAAGGCCTTTCTCCAGCCACAAGGCATCGAGGAATTGGTCTATCAGCGGGTGATCGATGGCAGGCATGGGCACTCGAATCACGCAGCCTTGGGACTGCGCACAAAATTAAAATTGGACACGGAAACGGCCGCTAGTCTTTCATAGGCCGCCATTTCAAGGAACAGGGAGCAGCAATGAGCGAGCAGCAGATTTTATTGGCATTTGGCGGGATAGGCGCGGCGGCGCTGCTTTGCCAATGGCTGGCCTGGCGCTTGAAACTGCCGGCGATTCTTTTTCTGCTGCTGACCGGCATCCTGGCCGGCCCCGTGCTGCACTTGCTCGACCCGCAGGAGATGTTCGGACCACTGTTGATGCCCCTGGTGTCCCTGGCAGTGGCGCTGATCCTGTTTGAAGGCAGCCTGACCCTGCATCTGTCCGAGTGGCGCGAAATCGGCAGCGTCGTCCATCGCCTGGTCACGATTGGCGCCCTCTCCACCTGGGTGGTCATTGCTGTCGCCACTCACTGGTTGCTGGATTTCGACTGGATGCTGGCCATCCTGTTCGGCAGCCTGACCCTGGTGACCGGGCCGACCGTGATCGTACCGATGCTGCGCGTCGTGCGCCCGAAAGCGTCGATTGCCAACATCCTGCGCTGGGAAGGCATTGCCATCGACCCCATCGGTGCCCTGCTGGCGGTGGTCGTCTATAGCTTCATCATCGCCAGCTCCGAAGGGAACGGCCTCGAGGAAAGCCTGCTGACCTTCGGTGGCGTGATTTTTTGCGGCAGCCTGTTCGGTGTTTTTGGTGGCTGGTTGCTCGGTACACTGATTCGCCGCCAGTGGCTGCCGGAATACCTGCACAACCTGGCAGCGCTCGCGGCAGTCCTGGGTATTTTCATTGGCTCCAACGAAGTCACCAACGAATCCGGGTTGCTGGCCGTGACCTTGATGGGCATGTGGCTGGCCAACATGAAAGGCGTGGACGTGCGGCACATCCTGCACTTCAAGGAGAACCTCAGCGTGCTGCTGATCTCCGGCCTGTTCATTCTGCTGGCGGCACGGCTGGACCTGAACGCCATGATCGGCCTCGGGCCTCTGGTGCTGATTTTGCTGCTGGTCATTCAGTTCATCGCCCGACCTTTGAATGTGCTGCTGAGCACGGCGGGCTCCAGCCTGGGTTGGCGCGAGCGAGCGCTGCTGGCATGGATTGCCCCAAGGGGCATCGTGGCAGCGGCGGTGTCGGCCATCTTCGCTATTCGCCTGCATGAGGCCGGTCATCAGGGAGCGTTGCTGCTGGTGCCGCTCACCTTTGCGGTGATCATCGGCACGGTGGTGTTGCAAAGCGCGACGGCACGACCGCTGGCTCGCCTGCTGAAGGTGGCGGAACCGGCACCGAGCGGCTTCCTGATCATCGGCGCCAACGGACCTGCGCGCACGCTGGGCAAGGCCCTGCAACAATTGGGCAGTCGCGTATTGCTGACGGATTCGAGCTGGGAAAACATTCGCTCAGCGCGGATGGAAGGCTTGCCGACCTATTTTGGCAACCCGGCATCGCAACATGCCGATGCGCACCTGGACCTGGTCGGCCTCGGGCATTTGCTGGCGTTGTCCCCCTCCGGCGAGATGAACACCCTGGCGCTGATGCGCTTTCGGCATGAACTGGGCCATCAGCGCATGTTCGGCCTGGCCAGCGGCCAGGAAAGCCGCCGCACCGACAAGCACCGTACCAGCCTGGAACATCGCGGCAATCAACTGGGCAGCGAAGCGCTGACCTACGCCAAACTCGCCAGCCAGCTGAGCCAGGGCTCAGAGCTGTACAGCACAACGTTGACAGACGGTTTCAGTTGGGACGACTACCGCGCGCTGCATGGCGAGCGTGCGACCCTGCTGTTCGTGCGCGACGACAGCGGTTGGGTGCACGTGGTGACACCGGAAAGCACGATCAAGCCCGCGGCGGGATGGACGTTGCTGGCGTTGATTCAGCCGGAGACTGTTGGCGCCGGCTAAAACGCATCGCGAGCAAGCTCGCTCCCACAATGATCTTTGGTGCTCACAGATATTGCATCCACTGAAGATCACCTGTGGGAGCGAGCCTGCTCGCGATGGCCGCGACTCGGTCTTGCGCCAGGCCGCGAACCGGAGAACTCATTAAATCGAAGACAACAAAAAAGCAGCCCACAGGCTGCTTTTTTTGCATCGGAAGCTGGACTTAAGCCAGTTTTTCCTTGATGCGAGCTGCTTTACCCGACAGGTCACGCAGGTAGTACAGCTTGGCTTTACGTACGTCACCGCGACGCTTGACAGCCATGCTGTCGATTTGCGGGGAGTAGGTCTGGAAAGTACGCTCTACGCCAACACCGTTGGAGATTTTACGAACGGTGAATGCACTGTTTACGCCGCGGTTACGCTTGGCGATAACAACACCTTCGAACGCTTGCAGACGCGAACGGTCGCCTTCCTTCACTTTCACCTGAACGACAATGGTGTCGCCCGGGGCAAAGGTAGGGATCTCTTTGGTCATCTGCTCTGCTTCGAGTGCAAGGATGATTTTGTTAGTCATGCTGTGCTCCTAAGGTAAATCGTCGGATCTACCATCGATACGTTGTTAACTATCGTCCCGCTCGCGGATGTATTCCTCGAGCAGCTTCTTCTCTTCTCCAGAAAGCGAGCGGCTTTCCAGAAGATCGGCGCGTCGTTCAAAGGTCCGACCAAGGGACTGCTGTAAACGCCAACGCCGGATGTGCGCGTGATTGCCACTTAGCAATACGTCGGGAACACGCTGATCCGCATACACCTCCGGTCGGGTGTAGTGCGGGCAATCCAGCAAACCATCCGTAAAGGAATCTTCCTCGGCGGAGTCCGCATGCCCTAAAGCTCCAGGCAGCAGTCGTGTAACCGCATCGATCAGGACCATCGCCGGCAGCTCGCCGCCAGACAGTACATAGTCGCCAATCGACCACTCTTCATCGACATGAGCATCAATAAAACGCTCGTCAATGCCTTCATAGCGGCCGGCAATCAGGATCAATGCATCCAGATTCGCCAACTCGCGTACCGCCGACTGAGTCAGTTGACGGCCTTGGGGGGACAGGTAAATTACCTTCGCCGCCTCCCCGGCTGCTGCCTTGGCCTGAACCAGAGCATCTTCCAGGGGCTTGATCTTCATCACCATGCCCGGACCACCGCCAAACGGGCGATCGTCCACAGTGTGATGTCGATCCGTCGTGTAGTCTCGCGGATTCCAACAGGTGAGCTGCAAGAGCCCCTGTTTCACCGCCCGACTGGTGATGCCGTACTCGCTGATGGCGGAAAACATCTCGGGAAACAGACTGATCACTTCTACGCGCAAGTTAGCCACGCTTAGAAATCCGCGTCCCAATCCACCTTCATCTCGCCCGCGGCCAGGTCGACGGCCAACACGCATTGCTCCGTATAGGGCAACAGGCGTTCGCGATCATCCAGGCTGCCAGCGCAAGGCTTGACCACCATGACATCGTTCGAGCCGGTCTCCAGCAGGTGATCGATTTTCCCGAACAGTTGTCCGAGGGTGTCGATGACCTTGAGACCTTCCAGCTGGTACCAGTAGTACTCGCCGTCGGTGAGTTCAGGGAACAGGTTGCGCGGCACGCAGATCTCATAACCGGCCAGAAGACGAGCTTCTTCGCGATCATCGAGATCTTTGAGCTTTGCGACCAGGAACTTGTCGTTCCCGCGTCCGCTGACCAGCTCTACCTGCTTTACATTACCCTCACGCTTGAGCGTCCAGGTCTTGTAGTCCAGCAGGTTTTTAATCGGATCAGTAAAGGAGTACACCTTCACTTCGCCGCGAACGCCGTGAACAGAATAAATCTTGCCGATAACGATCAAATCATCAGCAATGGCAGGCGTCGCGTTCATATTGCTCAGGCCGCAGCCTTAGCAGTTTCCTTCAACAACTGAGCAACGCGCTCAGAAGGTTGTGCACCAACGCTCAGCCAGTAGGCTACGCGCTCTTGGTTCACGGACAGACGAACTTCCTGACCACGGGCAACAGGGTTGAAGTAGCCAACCTGTTCCTTGTGCGAACCGTCGCGCGGGTTGCGGCTGTCGGTTACGGTCAAGTGGTAAAACGGGCGCTTTTTGGAGCCGCCAAGGGCAAGACGGATTGTTAGCATGTGAACATCGTTCCTGTAGTCGGTGCTGCAAATCTAAAGGCACAGCGGGCATGGGTGCCCGAAAGGCCGCATATTCTAAGGAATATCCGGACTTTTGCAAATGACTTTTTCCGGCGGTCTATCGGCCGCCATGCAGATTTGCTATAGAGCCGTCGTTGAAAACGGCCGATCAGCTCCCGCCAAGTGCGGGTTTGCTGTGTATCCCACGTCCGTGTGGGTTAGCGCCGGTGCGACGACCGGCGCGAATTCTTTACATCTTGGGCATGCCGCCGCCGGGCAACATACCGCCCATGCCGCGCATCATCTTGGCCATTCCGCCTTTCGCGGAGAACTTCTTCATCATCTTCTGCATCTGCTTGTGCTGCTTGATCAAGCGACCGATGTCCTGCACCTGGGTGCCTGAGCCCATGGCGATCCGGCGCTTGCGCGAACCGCTGATCATCTCAGGGTCGCGGCGCTCGGCCGGGGTCATGGAGTTGATGATGGCTTCCATCTGCTTGAATTGCTTTTCTGCCGCGCCCTGGGCGTTGCCCATTTGCGCCAGGTTCACGCCACCCATGTTCGGCAGCTTGTCCATGAGCCCGCCGAGGCCGCCCATGTTCTTCATCTGTTGCAGCTGATCGCGGAAGTCTTCGAGGTCGAAGCCCTTGCCCTTCTTCAACTTTTTAGCAAGCTTGTCGGCTTTGTCCTTGTCGAGCGTCGCTTCCGCCTGCTCGATCAGGCTGAGCACGTCGCCCATGCCGAGGATGCGCGAGGCGATACGCTCTGGGTGGAACGGATCGAGCGCTTCGCTCTTCTCGCCCATACCGATGAACTTGATCGGCTTGCCGGTGATGGCGCGCACCGACAGCGCGGCACCGCCACGGGCGTCGCCGTCGACCTTGGTCAGGATCACACCGGTCAGCGGCAATGCATCGCCGAAGGCCTTGGCCGTGTTGGCGGCGTCCTGGCCGGTCATGGCGTCGACCACGAACAGGGTTTCGACCGGGTTGATCGCGGCGTGCAGGGCCTTGATCTCGCCCATCATCTCTTCATCGATGTGCAGGCGACCGGCGGTATCGACGATGACCACGTCGATGAATTTGAGTTTTGCTTCCTTAATAGCCGCTTGCGCGATCTCGACCGGCTTCTGGCTCAGGTCGGACGGGAAGAAGGTAACGCCGACTTCACCGGCGAGCATTTCCAGCTGCTTGATCGCCGCGGGACGGTAAACGTCGGCGGACACGACCATGACGGTCTTCTTCTTGCGCTCTTTAAGGAAGCGCGCGAGCTTGCCGGCGGTGGTGGTTTTACCAGCGCCCTGCAAACCGGCCATGAGGATGACCGCTGGCGGCACGGCGCTCAGGTTCAAATCTTCGTTGGCCGCGCCCATCAGGCTTTCGAGTTCGGCCTGGACGATCTTCACGAAGGCCTGGCCCGGCGTCAGGCTGCGCGACACCTCGGTACCGACGGCACGCTCCTTGACCGAGTTGACGAAATCCTTGACCACCGGCAGGGCGACGTCGGCTTCGAGCAACGCCATGCGCACTTCACGCAGGGTGTCTTTGATGTTGTCTTCAGTCAGCTTGGCCTTGCCGGTGACATGGCGCAGCGTCTGCGAGAGACGGTCGGTTAAGTTTTCAAACATTGCGCGATCCTTTCAGGCCCTGTGTAGACCGGGATAATGGCGGCCCGGACCGGACTAAACGTGTGCTCGGCGAGCCTGCGGCGTGGGCAGGTCGCGGATTATAGCGAAGACTGTGGCCGGCGGACACCTCGCTGTCGGGTTGCGCGGTCTTTCGTGTGGTGGGGGTTCTATGCCAAACTCAGCGACTTTCGGGCTTGCCTAACAGGATTTATGCTCCCCTTGTCACCCAGCTTGCTAACTACCCTCGCCGCCGCCTGCTTGTATGCCGCTGCGACCATTTACCAGGGCACTCGCCTGGCGTCCGGCGCCAAGGTCAACAAACGCCTGCTGGTCATGCTCGGCGTGCTCGCCGTATTGGCCCACAGCGTCAGCCTGCTCACCCACCTGCTGACCCCGACCGGCCTGGCCCTGGACTTCTTCAGTGCCGCCAGCCTGATTGCCGTGGCAGTCATCGCACTGACCCTGCTGGCCTGCTCGCGGATTCCGGTGGAGAACCTGCTGGTCCTGCTGCTCCCGCTTGGGGCCCTGACCGTGTTGCTGGCGCATTTTGCCCCCGCCGGCACGGTACAGGTCATCGACGAGGAGCCGGGCATCCTCGCCCACATCCTGCTTTCGATCCTGGCCTACGGCATGTTCACCATCGCGGTGTTCCAGTCCTTGCTGCTGCTGATCCAGGACCACCAGCTCAAGCACAAGCACCCATCCGGGCTGATCAAGAACTTCCCGCCGCTGCAAACCATGGAAAGCCTGCTGTTCGGTTTCCTCTGGGCCGGCTGGACGCTGTTGTCGCTGTCGCTGATTTCCGGCTGGCTGTTCGTCGAGAACCTGTTCGCCCAGCATCTGGTGCACAAAACCCTGCTGGCCTGCCTGGCCTGGGTCGTTTTCAGCGTGCTGCTGTGGGGACGCAATCGCCTTGGCTGGCGCGGGCACAAAGCCATTCGCTGGACCCTGGCCGGTTTTTGCCTGTTGATGCTGGCGTATTTCGGCAGCAAGCTGGTTCGTGAATACATCCTGCATATCTGACGGGCGGCATTAATGGACGACTTGCCCATAGGGCCGATGCTCGCGGTAGTGACCCTGCTGGTTTTATGGTCGGGGCTGTTTACCGCCATCGAAGCGGCGCACCAGCATTTGCTGGCCCAGCGCACCGCAACGCGTTCCAGCGACAAACCGGTGGCGAAACTCAGCTTCCCCCTGGCCAGCCTGATTTTTTGCAACACCCTGTGCCGCGCACTCGTGGTGGTCATCAGCACCTTGCTGGCCATTTTCACCTGGGCCGAGAACGGCCCGTGGGTCGCCTGCCTCGGGGCGGGCGCCATGTTGCTGGTGTTTTCCGACTACTTGCCACGCGCCCTCGCCGCACGCTATCCGGATGCGATCCTGGTCCAGGGCAACAACCTGCTGCGGGTGCCGCTGAAAATCATCTATCCCGCGGCATGGCTGCTCAATAGCATCAGTCAGTTGCTGACGCGGCCATTCGCCCGTAGAGCCAAAGTGGTGCAACAGAGTGAGGACGAAGCGCTGACGGAGCGGCATGTGCCCTCCGAAACCGTAAACCGCCCTCACCCGCTGCCAGGCATCCACGCGCTGGACAACATTACCGTCAATGACATCCTGGTACCGCGCAGTGACGTGGACGGCATCAATCTCGATGACTCCATCGAAGAAATCATCGAACAATTGCGCCACAACAGGCGTACTCGCCTACCGGTGTTCCACAGTGATATCAACCAGGTCGAAGCCGTCCTCAACACCCGGCACATCCTTCACTTGCTGCCCGATGCGAGCCTGACCAGGGAAGCGTTGCTGGCGGCCAGTCACGAGCCGTACTTCGTACCGGAAAGTACGCCGTTGCAGCTGCAACTGCTCAACTTCCACAAACAGCAACGGCGCCTGGGCATGGTGGTCGACGAATACGGCGAAGTGCTGGGCATCGTCACTCTGGAAGACATTCTCGAAGAAATCGTCGGCGAGTTCGAAAGCCAGCAGAGCCTGGACAATCCGCACATTCATCCGCAAGCCGACGGACGTCTGGTGATCGACGGTGCCGCATCCATTCGCGAGCTGAACAAGAGCCTCGGCTGGCACCTGCCCAGCGATGGCCCGAAAACCCTGAACGGCCTGGTCACCGAGGCGCTGGAAACCATTCCCGAAAGCGCGGTGTGCCTGAAGATCGGCCGGTATCGCCTGGAAATTCTCGAGACCGAGGACAACCGTGTCACGCGGGTGCTGATCTGGCAGACCAGCTCGATGCCGGTCGTTATCTAACAATCGGGCAAATCTTTTGTGGCCACTCAAGCCACTTGTTCGATCGTTAGCCACCTTCCTATAATCGAAGCGCTTACCCAAGCCTCGCCGGCCCCCGTGCTTACCCCGCACTTCGCAGCTTCCGGCCCGTCCATCAGCAAAGTCCGCAATAAACCGACGACTGTTCCTACCTTGAACAGCGACCGTGCTTCCACCCACATCCCTGGGTTCTCGACCATAATAATTCGCTCCACTGGAGCACATGACTGTCAGGGATAACCGCATGACGACCAGCACGACTTACAGCGACTCCACACCTGCGCAACCGACGAACTCCGCAACCCGCGTGGCCACCGCGAGTTTCATCGGTACCGCCATCGAGTTCTACGACTTCTACGTCTATGCCACCGCCGCCGCACTGGTAATTGGCCCAGTGTTCTTTCCGCAGACATCCGGCACCGCCCAGATGCTTTCGGCGTTCCTCACGTTCGGCATCGCCTTCCTTGCACGCCCCTTGGGTTCGGCCCTTTTCGGTCACTTCGGCGACCGTGTCGGCCGCAAGTCGACACTGGTCGCCTCGCTGCTGCTGATGGGCGTGTGCACCACGCTGATCGGCGTGCTGCCGGGATACGACAGCATTGGCGCCTGGGCACCGATCCTGCTTTGCGTCCTGCGTTTCGGCCAAGGCCTTGGGTTGGGCGGTGAATGGGGTGGCGCGGCACTGCTGGCCACGGAGAACGCGCCGAAAGGCAAGCGCGCGTGGTTCGGCATGTTCCCGCAACTGGGTCCATCCATCGGCTTTCTGGCGGCCAACGGCCTGTTCCTGACCCTGGCCGTGGTGCTGGACGATGAACAGTTCCGCTCATGGGGCTGGCGTATTCCGTTCCTGCTCAGCGCCGCCCTGGTGATGGTCGGCCTGTACGTGCGCCTCAAGCTGCATGAGACCCCGGTATTCGCCAATGCCATGGCGCGCCAGGAACGAGTGAAGATCCCGCTGTTCGAGCTGTTCGGCCAGTACTGGGTACCCGTATTGCTGGGCGCCGGCGCGATGGTCGTGTGCTACGCGCTGTTTTACATCTCCACCGTGTTTTCCCTGAGTTACGGCGTGGCAACGCTCGGCTACAGCCGCGAAACCTTCCTCGGCCTGCTGTGCTTCGCGGTGCTGTTCATGGCTGCCGCCACCCCGCTGTCGGCCTGGGCCAGCGACCGTTACGGGCGCAAACCCGTGCTGATCATCGGCGGTGTACTGGCGATCCTGTCCGGCTTCCTCATGGAACCGCTGCTGACCCAAGGCTCGACCTGGGGTGTGGCGCTGTTCCTGTGCATCGAACTGTTTCTGATGGGCGTGACGTTTGCGCCGATGGGTGCGCTGCTGCCGGAGCTGTTCCCCACCCACGTGCGCTACACCGGCGCCTCGGCGGCCTACAACCTGGGCGGTATCGTCGGTGCGTCCGCAGCGCCGTTCTTCGCCCAGAAACTGGTGGCGATGGGCGGGTTGAGTTACGTCGGCGGCTATGTGTCCGGGGCGGCGGTGCTGAGTTTGATTGCAGTGCTGTGCCTGAAGGAAACGCGGCATAACGACCTGAATCAGGTTGTCTGATAGATAGCTTTCGCGGGCAAGCCCGCTCCCACAGGTATTTTGTCGAACCACTATTTTGTGATCGACATTGATCCTGTGGGAGCGTGGCTTGCCCGCGATGGCGTCATTGCAGACAAAACACCCCCTGAAAAACCACAACTTTCCCCCACCCATTGTCACCTCGCTCTACGCGCATCGGCTCATCCCCGCTATACTTCCCGGCTTTTCCTGAATAAATGCCAATAGGGTCCCGCCGCGCATGGATAAGACCTACCAGCCGCACGCCATTGAAACTTCCTGGTACAACACCTGGGAGTCAGAGAATTACTTCGCCCCGCAAGGCGCGGGCGAGTCCTACACCATCATGATCCCGCCGCCGAACGTCACCGGCAGCCTGCACATGGGCCACGGCTTCAACAACGCGATCATGGACGCCCTGATCCGTTTCCGCCGCATGCAGGGTCGCAACACCCTGTGGCAGCCGGGTACCGACCACGCCGGTATCGCCACGCAGATGCTGGTAGAGCGTCAGCTCGAAGCCAAGGGCCAGAGCCGCCACGACCTGGGCCGCGAGAAATTCCTCGAGAAAGTCTGGGAGTGGAAGGATGAGTCAGGTGGCAACATCAGCCGTCAGATCCGTCGCCTCGGTTCGTCCGTAGATTGGAGCCGCGAGCGCTTCACCATGGACGACGGCCTCTCGGAAGCCGTTAAAGAAGCTTTCGTACGCCTGCACGAAGACGGCCTGATCTACCGCGGCAAGCGCCTGGTCAACTGGGACACCAAGCTGCACACGGCGATTTCCGACCTCGAAGTGGAAAACCACGACGAGAAAGGTTTCCTGTGGAACCTGAAATACCCGCTGGCTGACGGCGCCAAGACCGCTGAAGGCAACGATTTCCTGATCGTCGCGACCACTCGCCCGGAAACCATGCTCGGCGACTCCGCCGTGGCCGTTAACCCGAACGATGAACGCTACAAAGCCCTGATCGGCAAATTTGTCGAGCTGCCACTGGTTGGCCGCCGCATCCCGATCATCGCCGACGATTACTGCGACCCTGAATTCGGCACCGGCTGCGTGAAAATCACCCCGGCCCACGACTTCAACGACTATGAAGTCGGCAAGCGTCACAACCTGCCGCTGCTGAACATCTTCGACAAGAACGCAGCCGTTCTTCCAGCGTGCCAGGTGTTCAACCTCGACGGCACGCTAAACGAAACCATCGACGGCAAGATCCCGGCCGAATACGCCGGTCTCGACCGCTTCGAAGCGCGCAAGCAGATCGTGGCCGCGTTCGACGCTGTCGGCCTGTTGGTCAGCGTTGACGATCACGCCCTGAAAGTGCCGAAAGGCGACCGCTCCGGCACCGTCATCGAACCGTGGCTGACCGACCAGTGGTACGTGTCCACCAAGCCTTTGGCCGAGCCTGCGATTGCCGCCGTTGAAGACGGCCGCATCCAGTTCGTGCCGAAACAGTACGAAAACATGTACTTCTCGTGGATGCGTGACATCCAGGATTGGTGCATCAGCCGTCAGCTGTGGTGGGGCCACCGGATTCCGGCCTGGTACGACGAGTCGGGCAAGGTCTACGTCGGTCGCGACGAAGCCGAAGTGCGGGCCAAGCACAACATCGGCCCGGACGTTGCGCTGCAACAGGACAATGACGTTCTCGACACCTGGTTCAGCTCGGGCCTGTGGACGTTCTCCACCCTCGGCTGGCCGGAAAAAACCGAATTCCTGAAGAAGTTCCACTCCACCGACGTCCTGGTGACTGGCTTCGACATCATTTTCTTCTGGGTTGCCCGGATGATCATGCTCACCATGCATTTGGTGAAAAACGAAGACGGCACGCCGCAGGTTCCGTTCAAGACCGTGTACGTGCACGGCCTGGTGCGTGACGGCCAGGGCCAGAAGATGTCCAAGTCCAAGGGCAACGTCCTGGACCCGCTGGACATCATCGACGGCATCGAGCTCGAAGCCCTGGTGCAGAAACGCACCTCCGGCATGATGCAGCCGAAACTGGCGAAGAAGATCGAAAAGCAGACCCGCGACGAGTTCGCCGAAGGCATCGCCAGCTACGGCACCGACGCCCTGCGCTTCACCTTCTGCTCGCTGGCATCCACCGGTCGTGACATCAAGTTCGACATGGGCCGCGTCGAAGGCTATCGCAACTTCTGCAACAAGATCTGGAACGCAGCGCGCTATGTGCTGGACAAGGGCGAAGACTGCGGCCAGAACGGCGAAGCCTACGAGCTGTCCCTGGCTGACCGCTGGATCATTTCGCAGCTGCAACGTACCGAAGCCGAAGTGACCCGCCAGCTGGACCAGTTCCGTTTCGACCTGGCCGCACAAGCCTTGTACGAGTTCATCTGGAACCAGTATTGCGACTGGTACCTGGAACTGTCCAAGCCTGTGCTGTGGGACGAAAACGCACCGGTCGAACGCCAGCGCGGCACCCGTCGCACCCTGGTACGCGTGCTGGAAGTCGCCCTGCGCCTGGCGCACCCGTTCATGCCGTTCATCACCGAAGAAATCTGGCAGCGCATCGCGCCGCTGGCCGGCATCGATGGCAAGACGATCATGCTGCAACCTTGGCCGGTGGCCAACGAAACTCGCATCGATCAGGCCGCCGAAGATGACATCGAATGGCTCAAGGGCCTGATGCTCGGCACTCGCAACATCCGTGGCGAAATGAACATCGGCCCGGGCAAACCGCTGCCGCTGTTCCTGAAGAACGTCAGCGCCGAGGATCAGCGTCGCCTGACCGAGAACGAAGCCCTGCTGAAGAAGCTGGCGCGCCTCGAATCGATCACCGTGCTGGCTGCTGGCGAAGAAGCACCACTGTCCGCCACCGCACTGGTCGGCGAGATGGAAGTGCTGGTGCCAATGGCCGGCTTGATCGACAAGGGTGCGGAACTGGCGCGTCTGGACAAGGAAATCCAGCGCCTGCAAGGTGAAGTGCAACGAGTCGGCGGCAAGCTGTCCAACGCCGGTTTCGTTGACAAGGCCCCAGCCGAAGTCATCGAGAAAGAACGCGCCAAACTGGCCGAGGCCGAACAGGCCCTGGGCAAGCTGGCCGAGCAACATGCGCGGATTGCCAGCCTGTAAGGGCAAATCGCTATGAAAAAGGGAGGCCCAAGTGGCCTCCCTTTTTTATGCCTGCCACTTTCTTACATCCAATGAAGACCCCCACATTTGATCGGTGTTGCCCCACAGATGTGGGACAATGCCCGCCACTTTTAGCCATACCCGAATCGACCACCGCCATGACCGCCCCCCGCTCCCCCAAGCCTGCGCGCAAAAAGCCTGCCCCGAAGACCCCGGCCACGGCCGTCGCCCCGAAGGAAAAGGCCAGCCTGCATCCGCGCAATCGCCATCAGGGTCGCTACGACTTTCCGACGCTGATCAAAAGCGCCCCGGAACTGAAGAAGTTCGTGATCATCAATCCATACGGCAAGGAAAGCATCGACTTCGCCAGCCCGGAAGCCGTGCGGGTGTTCAATCGGGCGCTGCTCAAGTCGTTCTATGGCATCGCTCACTGGGACATTCCGGCCGACTACCTGTGCCCACCGGTGCCAGGCCGTGCCGATTACGTGCACTTCCTTGCCGACCTGCTGGCCAACGGCAATGACGGTGTGATTCCCCGTGGCGCCGCCGTGAAAGTGCTGGACATCGGCATGGGCGCCAACTGCGTGTATCCGCTGATCGGTTACAGCGACTATCGCTGGCAGTTCCTCGGTTCCGATATCGATGCGACCGCCATCGCCGCGGCGAAGGCCATCGTTCAATCCAATGGTCTGAACAAAGCCATTCAGGTGCGCCAACAGAGCAATCCCAAGCAGATCCTCACAGGCCTGCTGGAGAGCACAGAACGCTTCGACCTGACCATGTGCAACCCGCCATTCCACGCCTCGCTGGACGACGCCACGCGGGGCAGCACGCGCAAATGGCGCGCCCTGGGCAAAGCCGATCCGAAACGCAAGCTGCCGGTGTTGAACTTTGGCGGCCAGTCGGCCGAGTTGTGGTGTGAAGGCGGTGAAGTACGCTTCGTGACCCAACTGGTCAGCGAAAGCGTGCAGGTCGCTCAGCAGGTGCTGTGGTTCAGTACATTGGTGTCAAAGGCGTCCAACCTGCCGGCGATCCAGACCGCCCTGAAAAAGGCCGGCGCCCTGGAAAGCCAGGTAGTGGAAATGTCCCAAGGGCAGAAGCAAAGCCGCTTCGTCGCCTGGACCTTCCAGACCAAAGCGCAGCAACAGGCCTGGCGCCAGGCACGATGGAGCAACGCTCAAGCGTAGTGAGCGCTTTATCGCGCCCACAAAAAAACCGTGCCCGGATCGCTCCGGTGCACGGTTTTTTCTTAACAAGTCTTACTTGTTAACAGCGTCGGTCAGGCCTTTGGCCACAACCAGCTTGATCACTTTCTTGGCAGCGATTTCGATGGCAGCGCCAGTCGAAGGGTTGCGGCCAGTACGGGCAGGGCGCTCAGTCACTTTCAGTTTGCCGATACCTGGCAGAGTGATTTCGCCGCCGTTTTCCAGCTGATCGGCAACGATTTGGCCCAGTTGGTCCAGAGCGTTACGCGCGGTGGTTTTCGGCGCGTCGATAGCTTCAGCGATGTCGGCGATCAGTTGGTCTTTAGTAAGAGCCATTTAGTGTTCCTTCCCTATCAAATTCATATGGATTGCAGAGTGCAATGTCAGCTATCGAGCCCGATCTTTTGGATCTGGCACCCTCGGCCAAATAACCTCGGGATCGGGGTTATAGATACCGAAATCAGGGTTTGGTTCGACCTGACAAATGCTGACTGCACGCTTAACGCAGTGACTTCGCGCAAGACCGGGCAAAGCTAGCACACAGACGTGGAAATATCCGCCTCTAGCTACCCATTTGGTCAGCTTTATTGCGCTAAAACAGGAAAAAACTGCATAAGCGCCGTCGGTCGCCCGTCAATTGCCCTTCGCACCGCGCCAAAACCAGTGGTTGCGGTACACTGAGCGCTTTTTCGGGGGAGCACGCCCTCCTCTCTTCATTCAGCCGAGAAGCCCATGCCGATCCGTCATTGCATCGTCCACCTGATCGACAAAAAACCCGACGGCACACCTGCAGTTCTCCACGCCCGTGACTCTGAACTGGCTGAGTCCGCGGCCATCGAGAACATGCTCGCCGACCTCAACGAAAGCTATAACGCCAAACAGGGTAAAGCCTGGGGCCTGTTCCATCCGGAATCCGGCGCGTTCCCGTTCAGCGGCTGGCTGAAGGAGTACCTCGAGGGCGGCCAGGATTTCACTGCATTCAGCCGCGTGGCGGTCGAGCATCTGCAAAAGCTGATGGAAGAATCGAACCTGTCGGTCGGCGGCCACGTGCTGTTCGCACACTATCAGCAAGGCATGACCGACTACCTGGCCATCGCCCTGCTGCACCACAGTGAAGGTGTGGCCGTGACCGACGAACTGGACGTAACCCCGTCCCGTCACCTGGACCTTGGCCAGTTGCACCTGGCGGCGCGGATCAACGTTTCCGAGTGGCAGAACAACAAACAATCCAAGCAGTACATTTCGTTCATCAAAGGCAAGAACGGCAAAAAGGTTTCGGAGTATTTCCGCGACTTCATTGGCTGCCAGGAAGGCGTCGACGGTCCGGGTGAAACCCGCACCTTGCTCAAGGCCTTCAGTGATTTCGTTGAAAGCGAAGACCTGCCGGAAGACGACGCCCGCGAGAAGACCAAGACCCTGGTGGATTACGCCAGCAGCCAGGCCAAGCTCGGTGAACCGATGGGCCTGGAAGAATTGTCCGGACTGATCGACGAAGAACGCCCGAAGGCCTTCTACGATCACATCCGCAACAAGGATTACGGCCTCTCGCCGGAAATCCCGGCCGATAAACGCACCCTGAACCAGTTCCGCCGATTCACCGGCCGCGCCGAAGGCCTGTCGATCAGTTTCGAAGCGCACCTGCTGGGTTCGAAGATCGAATATGACGAAGAAGCCGGCACGTTGATCATCAAGGGCCTGCCCACTTCGCTCACCGATCAGCTGAAGCGTCGCAACTGATGCTCGGCGGCGTGCTGAAGAAATTCCTGCTGATCCTGCTGGTGGTCGTGGCCTATCAGAACTGGGGCAAGATCGAGCGGGTGTTCAACCCATCGCAAGTGGTGCCTGCGCAGACCCAGGCCAAGGCCAACGTCGTGCTCTACGCCACCGAATGGTGTGGCTACTGCAAGCTGACCCGGCGTTTCCTCGATCAGAAAGGCATTCCGTACAAGGAGTTCGATATCGAGAAGGATGCCGTCGCGCGCGAGGACTATCAGGCGCTGGGCGGTGGCGGCATTCCGATCATCGATGTGAACGGGACGCTGATTCGCGGGTATGACCCGGATGCGATTTTGGCTGCACTGAAGTAACCCAAATATCAAAAGATCGCAGCCTTCGGCAGCTCCTACATGAGATTGGTGTAGGAGCTGCCGAAGGCTGCGATCTTTTCGTTTTTGCTATCAACAGAAATGTCAGCAGGCTTCGATCCGGAATCCAAACCGCGGGAAGTGCACATGCACCACACCGCCACGCTCGTCCTCTCGCCGTACAATCAGCTCCTCGCGGCCGGCAAACAACAACTCCCCGGCCACCGGATCCACGCCGTAGTCCGTGGCTGCGATCACTACCTGCTGCCCCACCTTTAATCCATTGGGATCGACGAATTGCTCATCCGGCAAGGCCGCTGGCGTGGACGCGCGCGCCACTGCCAGAGCCTCCTCGGAACTCATCTCGCTGGAGGCACCATGACCGAAGCCCAATACCCGCGCATGCCATGCATTGATTGCCGGATAAGCTTCGACCAGCGGAGCCGTCACCGGCGTGGCCTTGAGGAACCAGAGGCAATGAGCCAGGGCGAAGTCGGCAATCGACGGCTCGCCAAACAGGTAGTCACCTTCCTCGCGCTGCAACTGTTGCTCCAGACGCGACATGATCGTTGGCCACTGATGCTTCGCCTGTTCGGTAGACAATTTTGTCGCGCTTCCACCACTGAACAAGCCGGCACGGTCGGCCAGAAACGCCTTGATCGCTTCCGGCGACAAATTGCCAAAGCGCACCGCGATCGATTCCGGCTGGAACACCAGGCTGACCGCATGCTGGAACATCACCGAATCAGCCCAGGCGGCAAACGATGCAGTGATCATTTCCTGGCCTTCCGGGAAGAACGCAGGCAAGGCCTTTTCCTGTTCCAGTCGCCGGGCAATCAATGCCGTATCGCAATAGATATCGGCACCGACCTGCAACACCGGTGTCTTGCGGTAGCCACCGGTCAACGCCGTGAGATCCGGTTTGGGCATCACTGGCGAGATCTTCACCGAGCGCCAGGACAAGCCCTTGAAGCCCAGCAGCAGGCGGGCCTTCTCGGCAAAGGGGGACGTCGGGTAATGATGCAGAATCAACTCGGACATGCTCGGCTCCGCCGCAAGGATCAGGAGTCCGCAGCTTAGCGCGCAATCACCTGGCAGCCTACAGATCTGCCTGATGGGAACTGATCAGTCAGAGTGATGGGCCAAGGGCGGCACTCGCTGCGCTCGCCACCAGGCATTCCTTGGCGCTCTTCTTGAGTTTTTTGATCAGCCGTTCCTGACGCAACGCATCGCTTTTGTCGCGACAGCGTTCGGTGTAGACCAGGGCCATGGCCGGGCTGGAAAGAAAGAATCGCGCTCCCTTGCCGCTTTGATGCTTGGCGAAGCGACGCACGGGATCATCGCTGATCCCACAATAAAGCGAACCGTTGGCCGCGCGAACGAGGTAGACGAACCAGGTTTTGCTCGCGGGGGTATCGGCGTCGACAGGGCTTTCGCTGAGGGTGGTCACGTAACGATCAGGGCTTGAAAGAAAACAAGCCGCGATCTTATCAGCGACTGGCCTGGAATGCCTTCAGCCCCTTCAGGGCCTGTGAGCGAACGGCGTTGCGAACAAGTGGCGTCCAGCCCAACAGCAGGCCTTTGAAACCCAGGGCCTGACGCGACCATGTCCACAGGTCGAAACTGTCGTGATGCTCGCAGATCTTGCCATCGCGAAAGACAAAACGTGCCTGGATGTCATTGACCACGGTATTGCCGGTTTGACTGAACAGATAGGTCGCGACCCAATGGGCGCTACCGATATGATCATCGGTACGGACATGATCGAAGGTCAGGGAGAAATCCTTGGCGCGGGTGGTGAGCATGCACCACATATCGCCAGCATCACGACCACGGAGCTCGCCGAACGCCGGGTCACTGAACACCACGTCATCGGTGTAGCAGGCAGCCATCGCTTCGCCATCGAGACGCTGGAAGGCCTGGTAGAAGCGGGTGATCAAGGCGCTGTGGACTTCACTCATGGGCAGACTCCCTGTTGTGCAATGGGTATCGAAAGATTGCCTGCACGATAGTCTGCAAATGGGTCGAACACTATCGGCATTCGCAAGACGAATACCGACAGTGTGCGGGATCAGACTTTTTCGCTTTCGACCTGCACGTACAACGCACGTCCGGCCCCCAGGCCGGCGAGGATCGCACCAAGGCCGATGACACCGAAGATCCAGCCCACGGCCGTCCAGCCGCCGGTCCAGTCATGCACGATGCCGACCGCGAACGGCCCCATGGACGCCAGGGTGTAACCGAAGCCCTGGGCCATGCTCGACAGGTTCGCCGCAACGTGGGAGTCCCGCGAGCGCAGCACGATCAGGGTCAATGCCAGGCTGAACGTGGCGCCCTGCCCCAACCCCAGCACAATCGCCCAGCCCCACAGACCTTCAATCGGGGCGTACAGACAACCGAACAGACCGCCAAGGGTCAACACCATCACGATCACAATCGCCAGACGCTGATCCTTGCCCCGTGTCGCCAGCCATGGCGCGGCGAGGGAGCTGACCAGTTGAACGATCACCGAACCCGACAGCACCAGTCCGGCCTGGGTCGGGGTCAGGCCGCGCCCGATCAGGATCGACGGCAACCAGCCGAACACGATGTAGGCCAGTGACGATTGCAGGCCCATGTAAAAGGTCACCTGCCAGGCCAGCGGATCGCGCAGCAGGCCGCGAACCCGGTAGGCCACGTTGTGCGCGCCGTGTTTCTGGCCGACTTGCGGCAACCAGAACAGCGCGGCCGCCAATGCCGGAATGACCCAGAAGCCGAGGCCCATCGCCCAATTCTTGTCAAAGTGTTCGCTCAACGGCACGGTCGCACCCGCCGCCATCGCCGCTCCCAGACACAGGGCCATGGTGTAGACACCGGTCATGGTCCCGGCCTGTTTCGGGAAATCGCGCTTGACGATGCCCGGCAGCAACACGCCGATCACGCCGATGCTGGCACCGGCCAGCACACTGCCGGCAAACAGGCCGATCTCACCGAACGAACTGCGCAGGATGATCCCGCCCGCCAGGGTCAGAAGAATGCCCAGCACCACCCGCTCCGCACCAAATCGCCGCGCCAGCACGGGTGCCAACGGCGCAAACAGGCCCAAGCAAAGCACCGGCAACGTGGTCAACAATCCCGCCGCGGACGCCGACAAGCCAAGGGACTTCGAGACCTCGCTGAGCATCGGCGCCATGCTCGACAGCGCCGGGCGCAGGTTCAGCGCCACCAGAATCAGACCCAGCAGCAACAACCATGGCCGGCGCAGAACCGGGTGGGTTTGCTGGACCTGTTCGTCATCGGCCTCGGCATCGATCAGCAGCTCTTCCAGCTCTGCCGAGCGTTTTAGGGCTGTGGATAACTCACTGCGGTGCATGGACTTCTCGGTTTCAAGGTTCATTGATCAACTGCCTCGACAGGGCTTTGGCCCGTTCCGGGTCGCGTTGCTCGACGGCATCGAGCAACGCGATATGCAGGTCGAACACTTCCTGACGGCGCGGGACGATGCTCAGGGTCTGGCGCAACTGCCCGCCGACGATGCTGGAGAAATAGCGATACAGCTCACTGAGGGTCGGGTTGTGCGCGGCGTCCACCAGACGTCGGTGAAACACCAGGTCGCAGGCGATGTAGGTGTCGAGATCGCCGTGATAGTGGCTACCGCTGACACCCAGGGCCTCGCGCAATGCCACCAGGTCTTCATCGGTACGGCGCACTGCCGCCAGGCCGATGGCCTCGACTTCGAGGATGTGCCGGGTTTCCCGGGCCTGCTCAAGGGAGCAACGGGACAGTGCCTTCAAGGTATCGAGCGGATCGATCACCGCCCGCAGGTAACTGCCGTCGCCCTGACGGATTTCGATCAACCCGGAAAACGCCAACACGCGCATGGCTTCGCGCACGGTGTTGCGGCTGATGCCCAGCTCGGCGGACAACTCAGGCTCGGTGGGCAAACGCTGGCCCACGACCCAGGTGCCCTGGTTGATGCGCAGGCGCAACTGATCCAGGGCCTGATCGACCAGGGATCGTTTCACCAATGGAGAAATTTCTGACATGGAATTCGCCCTCTCATCCAATCATAGGATGAATTTTCTGACATGTTAGTCAGCTTGTTCCAAGAGGGCAACCGTTCAGAATTGGCGCGTGATCAATGGAGTCGGTAGCACAATCCCCCTGTGGGAGCGGGCTTGCTCGCGAAGGCGGCTTAACATTCAACTAGTATGTTGCCTGACACTCCGCTTTCGCGAGCAAGCCCGCTCCCACAGGGTTTGGCGTTTGGATGTTTAATTGAAGGCAAAAATAAACCCGGAACTCAGTCCGGGTTTATTTCAGTGCCTGGGGTCGATCAATGCAGGATCTGGCTCAGGAACAGCTTGGTGCGTTCATTCTGCGGCTTGTCGAAGAAGTCGTTCGGCGCCGCCTGCTCGACGATTTCGCCCTTGTCCATGAAGATCACGCGGTTGGCCACGGTGCGGGCGAAGCCCATTTCGTGGGTCACGCAGAGCATGGTCATGCCGTCTTCGGCCAGGCCGATCATGGTGTCCAGCACCTCTTTCACCATCTCCGGGTCGAGTGCCGAGGTCGGTTCGTCGAACAGCATGATCTTCGGCTTCATGCACAGCGCGCGAGCGATCGCCACACGCTGTTGCTGACCACCGGACAGTTGCCCCGGGTACTTGTGCGCCTGCTCCGGAATGCGTACGCGTTCCAGGTAGTGCATGGCAATTTCCTCGGCCTTGCGCTTGGGCATCTTGCGCACCCACATCGGCGCCAGCGTGCAGTTCTGCAAGATGCTCAGGTGCGGGAACAGGTTGAAGTGCTGGAACACCATGCCGACTTCACGACGGATCGCTTCGATCTGCTTGAGGTCGTTGGTCAGCTCCACGCCATCGACCACGATGCGGCCCTGCTGGTGCTCTTCCAGACGGTTGAGGCAGCGGATGGTGGTGGATTTTCCGGAACCCGACGGCCCGCACAGCACGATACGCTCGCCCTGCTTGACGTTGAGGTTGATGTCCTTGAGTACGTGAAACTGACCGTACCACTTGTTCACGCCCTGCATCTGAATAATGCCTTCAGGGCTCACAGGCTGTTTGATTGCTTCGCTCATCACAAAACTTCCTAAATTAGGTAGCGACTTAGCGCTTGTGGCCAGTGTCGAGCTTGCGTTCCAGATGCATGGAATAGCGCGACATACCAAAACAGAAAATCCAGAACACCAGGGCGGCGAACACATAGCCTTCGGTGGCCATGCCCAGCCATTTCGGGTCGGCGGCGGCTTGCTTGACGCTGTTGAGCAGGTCGAACAGGCCGATGATGATCACCAGGCTCGTGTCCTTGAACAGCGCAATGAAGGTGTTGACGATGCCGGGGATCACCAGCTTCAGGGCTTGCGGCAGAATCACCAGGCCCATGCTGCGCCAGTAACCCAGGCCCATCGCCGCCGCCGCTTCGTACTGACCTTTGGGAATCGCTTGCAGACCGCCACGCACCACTTCAGCCACGTAGGCCGACTGGAACAGGATCACGCCGATCAGTGCCCGCAGCAGCTTGTCGAAGTTCATGCCCTCAGGCAGGAACAACGGCAGCATCACCGAGGACATGAACAGCACCGTGATCAACGGCACGCCGCGCCAGAATTCGATGAAGGTCACGCAGACCACCCGAATCGCCGGCATGTTCGAACGACGGCCCAGCGCCAGGACGATGCCCAGTGGCAACGCACCGGCGATGCCGACGGTGGCGATCACAAGGGTCAGCATCAGGCCGCCCCACTGGCTGGTCGCCACGGCGTCCAGACCCAGTACACCGCCATGCAGCAGGCACCAGGCAATGATCGGGTACAGCACCAGGAAGCTCAGCCCGTACACCGCTTTATGGTGAAAGCGCGAGATGAACAACGGCGCCACGCCGACAATCGCCAGCCACACCGTCAGGTCCACGCGCCAGCGCAGTACCGGCGGATAGTAGCCGTACATGAACTGGCCGAAACGCTGCTGGATGAACACCCAGCAGGCGCCCTCCTTGGTGCAGTCGGCCTGGCTGGTGCCGACCCAGTTGGCGTCAAGGATCGCCCACTGCAGGATCGGCGGTACCACCAGGTAGATGAGGTAGAACGCGAACAGGGTCAGCAGGGTGTTGAGCCAGCTGGAGAACATGTTCGCGCGCATCCACGCCACCGCACCGATGCTGCGGCTCGGTGGAGGCATGTCAGGTTTGAAAGTATGAGTACTCATGCGCTTTTCCTTACCGCTCGATCAGCGCAATGCGCTTGTTGTACCAGTTCATCAGCAGGGAAATGCTGATACTGATCGCCAGGTACACGCTCATGGTGATGGCAATCACCTCGATCGCCTGGCCGGTCTGGTTGAGCACGGTCCCGGCGAACAGCGAGACCATCTCCGGATAACCGATACCGGCCGCCAGCGAGGAGTTCTTCGCCAGGTTCAGGTATTGGCTGGTCAGCGGCGGAATGATCACGCGCAGGGCTTGCGGGATGATCACCTTGCGCAGGGTCGGACCGTTGCGCAGGCCGAGGGAATGCGCCGCTTCGGTCTGGCCATGGCTGACCGACTTGATGCCCGAACGCACGATCTCGGCGATGAACGCCGCGGTGTACACCGTCAGGGCCAGGGTCAGCGCCAGCAGTTCCGGGATCAACACCCAGCCACCGACGAAGTTGAAGCCTTGCAGCTTCGGCATTTCCCAGTGCACCGGTGCGCCGAAAACCAGCGCGCACAGCGCAGGGATGACCAGGAATATCGCCAGGCCAACCCAGAACTTGTGGAACGGCACACCGGTGGCTTCGAAGCGCTTGGTCGCCCAGCGGCTCATCAGCACGATGGCGACGATGGCGACTACAACGCTGATCACAAACGGCCAGAAACCGTCCGCCATCAACGCCGCCGGCATGTTCAGGCCACGGCTGCTGACAAAGAAGGTGTCGCCGAAGTTATGACTGTTACGCGGCCCCGGCATGGTCAGGAACACCGCGAAATACCAGAACAGGATTTGCAGCAGTGGCGGAATATTGCGGAAGACTTCCACATACACCGTCGCTACCTTGCTGATGATCCAGTTCTTCGACAGCCGTGACACGCCGACGATGAACCCGAGGATCGTCGCCAGGATCACGCCGATAAAGGTCACCAGCAGCGTGTTGAGCAGGCCGATGACAAACACCCGGGCGTAAGTGTCCGATTCGGTGTAGTCGATCAGGTGTTGAGCGATGCCGAAACCGGCACTGCGCTCCAGAAAGTCGAAACCGGAGGTAATTCCCCGGTGTTGCAGGTTGGTCTGGGTGTTATCGAACAGATACCAGCCCATCGAGACCACCGCGACAATGGTGATGATCTGGAATAGCCACGCACGCACTTTCGGATCGCTGAGGCTGAGCCTCTGCTTTGGTGCGCCGATTGAATTTTGCATGAAGTGCCCCGGAAATAATGGAACAGAACATCACCCGGTGGTTGGCCCACCGGGTGACAGAACCATCAGCGCACTGGTGGTGCGTATTGAATGCCGCCAGCGTTCCACAGGGCGTTCAGCCCGCGGTCGATTTCCAGCGGAGTGCCCTTGCCGAGGTTTTTCTCGAACACTTCGCCGTAGTTGCCGACTTGCTTGATGATCTGCACGACCCAGTCTTTCTTCACTTTCAGGTCTTTGCCGTATTCACCGTCGGTACCCAGCAGACGGGCAACGTCAGGGTTCTTGGTGCCCTTGGCTTCGGCTTCGACGTTCTTCGAAGTGATGCCGGCTTCTTCAGCGTTGAGCATGGCGTAACCAGTCCAACGCACGATGGCCAGCCACTCGTCGTCGCCATTACGCACGACCGGGCCCAGAGGCTCCTTGGAAATGGTTTCCGGCAGAACCACGTAGTCTTTCGGCGAAGCCAGCTTGCTGCGCTGGGCGAACAGCTGGGATTTGTCCGAGGTCAGTACGTCGCAACGACCGGATTCCAGCGACTTGGCGCTTTCGTCGGAGGTGTCGAAGGTGATCGGGGTGTATTTCAGGCCGTTGCCGCGGAAGTAATCGGAAACGTTCAGTTCGGTGGTGGTACCGGCCTGGATGCAGATGGTTGCACCGTCCAGTTCCTTGGCGCTCTTGACGCCCAGCTTGTTGTTTACCAGGAAGCCGATGCCGTCGTAGTAGGTAATGAAGCCCGGGAATTTCAGGCCCATGCCCGCATCGCGGGAGCTGGTCATGGTGGTGTTGCGCGACAGGATGTCGATTTCGCCGGATTGCAGCGCGGTGAAGCGCTCCTTGGCGTTCAACTGGCTGAACTTGACCTTGGTCGCGTCGCCGAAGACAGCCGCCGCTACTGCACGGCAGTAGTCAGCATCGATACCGACGATCTTGCCGGTGGAATCCGGAACCGAGAAGCCTGGCAAGCCATCGCTGACGCCACACTGCACGAAACCTTTCTTCATCACTGCATCCAGGGTTGCGCCCGCCTGGGCAAACCCGCTGACACCGAGTACCGCGGCTGCAGTCACGATAGCCAGGGTGGATTTCAACATCTTCATTCAAACCTCCAGTTTTGCTCTTGTTGTGTCGGAGCGTGAGTCCTGTCGCACCCTTTTGAGGCGTAGTTGACCCGTGTTGGCTTTTTTTGGGGTCAACCGACGTAAGACGTTAGCTATGAGTCTAGTAGGAGAAAATCCACGTCATGGAAAACTCGCTCTCACCAGTCGGCCGAACGGGCTGTAGCCCTTTCACGTTCGCGAAGCCCCGTATCGGCCTTTGGCGAACATCCATCACCGGATTCTTTTCAATCCCACTAATAACCTTGGCCTGATAGTGTTACCGACAGGCGTGGGATTTTTCATACAGACTTCGCCATAGCAAAGCCCGTACCACACCGCTCTCCGAAGCGGTTCAGCTGCAGGTCAATAGCAAAACTTGTAACCTTGCGACATCTTCGTAACAGATCAACCAGACGCGCACTCAGCCCTCGCACTCAATGAGAGCGCACGCACATTTTTGGAGCAGCCATGACCAACCCCTTGATTCTTCAACCCGTCAAGACCGCAGATGCCTGCGTTATCTGGCTGCACGGCCTGGGTGCCGATCGCTACGACTTTCTGCCAGTGGCCGAAGCCCTGCAGGAAACCCTGTTGAGCACCCGCTTTGTTTTGCCCCAGGCACCGAGCCGCGCCGTGACCATCAACGGCGGTTACGAGATGCCGAGCTGGTACGACATATTGGCCATGAGCCCGGCGCGCGCGATCAATCGCGAGCAACTGGAAGAGTCGACCAACTGGATCATCGAACTGATCGAAACGCAGAAGGCCAGCGGAATAGACGCCTCGCGGATCTTCCTGGCAGGTTTTTCCCAGGGCGGTGCCGTGGTATTCCACACCGCGTTTCTGAAATGGCAAGGACCGTTGGGTGGCGTAGTTGCCCTTTCTACTTATGCACCGACCTTCAGCGAAGAACTGCAATTGTCCGCCAGCCAGCAGCGGATCCCGGTGCTGTCGATGCACGGCCAGTACGACGATGTGGTGCAAAACTCGATGGGGCGTAGCGCCTACGAGCATTTGAAGCTGCGTGGTGTCACCGTGACATGGCAGGAGTACCCAATGGGTCACGAAGTGTTACCCGAAGAAATTCGCGACATCGGCGTCTGGCTCGCCGAGCGCTTGCGTTAAGCATTTCTGTTTAAAAGCGCCCTTTGATCCATCCCACTACGCCGCGCCCGATTCTTGCATTACACTGCCCGGCGTACATTCCTTAATCAATTGATGAGATGACCGTGCTCAAAGCACTCAAGAAAATGTTCGGTAAAAGCGAGACTGAGCAACTCGCGCCAGTTCCCAGCCCTGCGTCTCACGCTCCCGGCCACCGCACCGACGGTAATCAGTCTGAACGAGCCACCGCCACGGCGGCACCCAAGCATGAGCCGAAGACCGCAATAGCTGACCAGCCTGCGGCGATAACAGCCCCGGAACAGCCGCTCAGCGAAACGCCGAAACCCGCCAGACCGCGCCGCGAACCCAAACCCAAGGCCCCGGTCATTCCATGGAAACTCGAAGACTTCGTCGTCGAGCCCCAGGAAGGCAAGACCCGCTTCCACGATTTCAAACTCGCCCCGGAACTGATGCACGCCATCCAGGACCTGGGCTTCCCGTATTGCACGCCGATCCAGGCACAGGTGCTGGGCTTCACCCTCGCGGGCAAAGACGCCATCGGCCGCGCCCAGACCGGTACCGGCAAGACTGCTGCGTTCCTGGTCTCGATCATCACCCAGTTGCTGCAAACCCCGCCGCCGAAAGAGCGCTACATGGGTGAACCACGGGCACTGATCATCGCGCCGACCCGCGAGCTGGTGGTGCAGATCGCCAAGGACGCCGCCGACCTGACCAAGTACACCGGCCTCAACGTCATGACGTTCGTCGGTGGCATGGACTTCGACAAGCAGCTCAAGCACCTCGAAGCCCGCCACTGCGACATCCTCGTGGCCACGCCGGGCCGCCTGCTGGACTTCAACCAGCGCGGCGACGTGCATCTGGACATGGTCGAAGTGATGGTGCTGGACGAAGCCGACCGCATGCTCGACATGGGCTTCATCCCGCAAGTGCGCCAGATCATTCGCCAGACGCCGCCGAAGTCCGAGCGCCAGACGCTGCTGTTCTCCGCGACCTTCACCGAAGACGTGATGAACCTGGCCAAGCAATGGACCACCGACCCGTCGATCGTCGAGATCGAGTCGCAGAACGTAGCCAGCGAAAACGTCGAGCAGCACATCTACGCGGTGGCCGGCGCTGACAAATACAAACTGCTCTACAACCTGGTCAACGACAACGGCTGGGAGCGGGTCATCGTCTTCGCCAACCGCAAGGATGAAGTGCGGCGCATCGAAGAACGTCTGGTGCGCGACGGCATCAACGCCGCGCAACTGTCCGGCGACGTGCCGCAGCACAAGCGCATCAAGACCCTCGAAGGTTTCCGCGAAGGCAAGATCCGCGTACTGGTCGCCACCGACGTGGCCGGTCGCGGCATCCACATCGACGGCATCAGCCACGTGATCAACTTCACCCTGCCGGAAGTGCCGGACGACTACGTGCATCGCATCGGGCGTACCGGGCGTGCCGGTGCCGACGGTGTGTCCATCAGCTTTGCCGGTGAAGACGACTCCTACCAGCTACCGTCCATCGAAGAACTGCTGGGGCGCAAGATCAGCTGTGAAACGCCACCGACGCATCTGTTGCGGGCCGTTGAACGCAAGCGTCCTCATTAAGCGACGCTGAAAAGACAAGCGCAGCCGGAAACGGACTGCGCTTTTTTTTGCTTTGGATATTGCTCGCGATAACTAAAAGTCCATAATGGACAAATTAGTTTACTTCCAGCTCCGGAGCCGACCATGTCCAGTACGCCCCAAGTGATCCCCCAGGCCCAGGCTCGCGAGCTACTGGCGCAGGTCGATGTGCCGCAGATCCTGCGCAAACTGTTCCGCGACCTGGCCGCCGGGCAGGCCGTACAACCGGCACAGCAACTGGTGGAGTTTCCACAGGGTGCCGGCGACTTCATCAACTACCTGGGTGTGTTGGCTGAAGACGGTGTGTACGGGATCAAGACCTCGCCATACATCGTGCGCGAACAAGGGCCGCTGGTGACGGCGTGGACGCTGCTGATGTCGATGCAGACCGGTCAGCCGCTGTTGCTGTGCGATGCAGGCGAACTGACCACCGCGCGCACTGCGGCCACCACCGCCGTGGCGGTCGATGCCCTCGCACCACTCACAGCCAATCGCCTTGCCATTATTGGCAGCGGCAAAGTGGCCCAGGCGCACCTGCATTACGTGAAAGGCCTGCGCGACTGGCAGAGCATCAGCCTGTACTCGCCGAGCTTGAGCGAAGACGCCGAAACCGTGAGCCTGCTGAAAAACATCGAGCCACGCGTGAACATCGTCGACAGTCGCGAAGCTGCCGTACAGGACGCCGACGTGATCATGCTCTGCACCTCGTCCGCCGGTCCGGTGATCGATCCATCGAGCTTGTGCAAACCGGCGTTGATCACCTCCATCAGCACCAACGCCCCACGCGCCCACGAAGTGCCGCCGCAGAGCCTCAACGACATGCAGGTGTTCTGCGACTATCGCCTGACCACCCCGGGCTCGGCCGGTGAAATGCTGATCGCCGCCGAACGGCACGGCTGGGACAAGGATGCGATTGTCGGCGACCTGCCCGACCTGCTCAGCGGAAAAGCCCTGCGCCCGGATTACGATCGCCATGTGTTTTTCCGCTCCATCGGCCTGGGCCTGGAAGACATTGCGCTGGCCAATGCGATCTATCGCCTGAATCACTAACACTGCGAAACCTGTGGGAGCGGGCTTGCTCGCGAATAGGGTCCGACATTCACCTGCGATGTCGACTGTCACACCGCTTTCGCGAGCAAGCCCGCTCCCACAGGGGATCACCACTATTTCAGCATCGCACTTCACTGGAGACGTTCATGAGCCAGGCAGATTTCATCATCATCGGCGGCGGGATTGCCGGTGCTTCCACGGGTTTCTGGCTGTCGCAGCACGGGCGCGTGATCGTGCTCGAACGCGAATCCCATCCGGCCTATCACTCCACCGGCCGTTCGGCGGCGCTGTACACAGCGGCCTACGGCACCCCGCAAGTGCGGGCGTTGACCCTGGCCAGCCGGGGCTTTTTCGACAACCCGCCCAGCGGTTTCTGCGAACACCCGCTGCTGACCCCGCGGGGCGAAATGACCGTGGACTTGACCGGTGACCCGGACGAACTGAACAGGCAATACCAGAGCGCAAAAACCACGGTGCCGGAGATGCAATTGCTCGGCGTCGACGAGGCCTGCGCGCTAGTGCCGATCCTGCGCCGGGAAAAGGTCCACGGCGCCATCTACGACCCGACCGCCAGCGACATCGACACCGACGCCCTGCACCAGGGCTATTTGCGTGGTATCCGTCGCAATCAGGGCGAAGTGCTTACCGACAGCGAAGTCGTCAGCCTGAGCCGCGACGACCAAGGTACATGGCACGTCCAGACCGGCAACCAGACCTTCAGCGCGCCGATTATCATCAACGCCGCCGGCGCCTGGGCCGACAAGATCGGCGAACTGGCTGGCGCCAAGCCGCTGGGCCTGCAACCCAAACGCCGTGCCGCGTTCATCTTCGCCGGCCCCGAAGGCCTGGACATCCATCATTGGCCGATGCTGGTCAGCCTCGACGAATCCTTCTACATGAAACCCGACGCCGGGATGTTCCTCGGCTCGCCAGCCAACGCCGACCCGGTGGAACCCCACGATGTGCAGCCCGAAGAGCTGGACATTGCCATGGGCATCTACCAGATCGAAGAAGCCACGACCCTGACCATTCGCCGCCCGACCCGCACCTGGGCCGGCCTGCGCAGCTTCGTCAGCGACGGCGACTTGCTGTCCGGCTTCGATCCACAGGTGCCGGGGCTGTTCTGGGTCGCGGCACAGGGCGGTTATGGCATCCAGACCTCGCCGGCCATGGGCCAGGCCAGCGCGGCACTGGTGCGCGGCGCCGCATTGCCCGAGTCGCTCAGCCATTTCGGCCTGAATGCCGAAATGCTCTCCCCTGCCCGCCTCGGCTGATCCTGATCCTCAGGTGACGTGCCCACACGATTACGGCACACTTTCAGCGCCCCTTTGATGGGGCGCTGACGCTGCCTGGAGTTCCACTGTATGAACGCCCCCGAAAAAGACTCGGCCCTGGACGACACGTCCCTGGATAACTTCCATGCGATTGCCGACGCCATCGCCACGTTGTTTTTCCCCCACGCCGAAGTGGTGCTGCACGACCTGCGCACGCAAAAGGTCGACTACATCGCCAACAATCTGTCCAAGCGGGAAATCGGCGACGACTCGGCGCTGGAAGACATGCTCAGCGACGATGTCAGCGAACGAAACATCGGGCCGTACGAAAAGCTCAATTGGGATGGTCAGAAGATTCGCAGCCTCAGCACGGTGCTACGGGACAGCGAAGATCGTCCACTGGCGGTGCTGTGCATCAACCTGAATATTTCGCTGTTCGAAAATGCCAAGGCCGCCCTGGACCTGTTCCTGTCGCCGACCAAGCTGATCCCGCAACCGGATTCACTGTTTCGCGATGACTGGCAGGAGCGGATCAACACCTTCCTCCACGCCTGGCTGCGCGAGCGCCAGTTGAGCCTGAATCTGCTGACTCGCGACCACAAGCGTGAACTGGTGCTGGCGTTGCACGCCGAAGGCGCGTTCAAGGGCAAAAGCGCATCGAACTACGTGGCCAATGTGCTGAACATGGGCCGGGCGACGGTGTACAAGCATTTGAAGGAATTGAAGGGCTGAAAATCAAAAGATCGCAGGCTTCGCCAGCTCCTACAGTGGAACGCATTCCCCTGTAGGAGCTGCCGCAGGCTGCGATCTTTTTAATCAGTCGCCGTAGATATCAGACTTGAAGTACTTGTCCGAAATCTTCTGGTACTCACCACTGGCGCGAATGCCATCAATGGCCGTGTTCAGCTCGCTGACCAACTCGGCGTTGCCCTTGCGCACTGCAATCCCGGCACCCTCGCCCACATATTTCGGATCTTTCAGCTCCGGCCCGGCAAAGGCGTAACCCTTGCCACGCGGCATCGACAGGAAGTCATTGAGCGGAATGGTGTCGGCAAAAATCGCGTCGAGGCGGCCGGCTGCCAGGTCCATGTAGATTTCTTCGTTGTTGCTGTAACGCTTGACGTTGATGCCCTTGGGCTCGAACACCTCGGTGGCGTAACGGTCGGTGGTGGTGGCGCGCTGCACACCGACGTTCTTGCCCTTAAGGCTGGCGTACTGGTCATCTACCACCGCGCCATCCTTCATCACCAGGCGCGACGAAGTGAAATAGTACTTGTGGGTGAAGTCCACCGACTTCTTGCGGTCTTCGTTGATGGTCATGGACGACAGCGCCATGTCGATTTTCTTCACCTTCAGGGAAGGAATCAGACCGTCGAACTCGCCTTCGACCCACACACACTTGGCCTTCATCTGCGCGCACAGGGCGTTGCCGATGTCATAGTCGAAACCGACGATTTCGCCTTTGTCGGTTTTCGAGGCGAACGGTGGATACGCCGCTTCGATACCGATGCGCAGGGTTTTCTCGGCGGCGAACACAGCGCTGCACGCCAACAGGCTCAGGGCCAGACAGGTGATGAGGGGGAACTTCTTCATGTTCGTTTTCTCGCGGTTGTTGTTGGTTTGGCAAGACAGAAGAAAAAGCTGAAACGGGTGGAAACCTTTTTTTGTACTTATAATTCCATACTGGACTTTTACGTATAAATCGTCAATGAGGCAAATGCAGCCCGTGCCGGCCGATGGTCGGGTGGTGGTTCTGCAAGGTATTGGGTGAGTCAGATGGCCCCTTCGCGAGCAAGCCCGCTCCCACAGGGTTCTGTGTCGTACACAAAATTTGTGTTCAACCAGATCCATTGTGGGAGCGGGCTTGCTCGCGAAGGCTGACTTGAGAACGCCGCAGGATTTACTGCTTCCAGCGATCCGCCGCCGCATGATCACTGTCACGCCCCTCGACCCAACGCGGTCCGTCACTGGTGTTTTCTTTCTTCCAGAACGGCGCACGGGTTTTCAGGTAATCCATGACAAAGGCGCAGGCGTCGAATGCCGCCTGACGATGGGCGCTGGCCGCGCCGACGAAGACAATCGGCTCGCCCGGCTCCAGGGCGCCGATGCGGTGCAGCACTTCCAGCTTGAGCAACGGCCAGCGCTGCTCGGCCTCGACGGCGATCTTGCCCAAGGCCTTTTCGGTCATGCCCGGATAGTGTTCGAGGAACATCCCCGCAACATCGAGCCCGTCATTGAAATCGCGCACGTAGCCGACAAAACTCACCACCGCACCCACGCCGACATTGGCATCGTGCATGGCGTTGACTTCGGCACCCGGGTCGAACGCAGTGGACTGCACGCGAATCGCCATGGCTCAGCCTCCGGTCACAGTCGGAAAGAACGCCACTTCATCGCCCTCGCTGACCGGCTCGTCGAGCTGGCACAGGTCTTCGTTGCGGGCGCACATCAGGTTCTGCTCGCTCAACACCTCGGCGCCGTCACGTTGGGCCAACAGTGCGCGGACGTCGTCGACGGTGGCGAAGTTGCCTTCCACTTTCACCGAGTCCAGCCCCAGCGCTTCACGATAACGGGCGAAAAACTTCACGGTAACGTTCATGACTGCTCCGCCTGGAAATGTCCGCTCTTGCCGCCGACCTTCTCCAGCAGACGCACGCTTTCGATGGTCATGCCACGATCCACGGCCTTGCACATGTCGTAGATCGTCAGCGCGGCGACGCTGGCGGCGGTCAGGGCCTCCATCTCGACGCCGGTCTGCCCGGACAGCTTGCAGCGCGCCACGATGCGCACCGAATCGTCGCCTTCGGCACTGAGCTCGACCTTGACACCGGTCAGCATCAGCGGATGGCACAGGGGAATCAGATCGCTGGTTTTCTTCGCCGCCTGAATGCCGGCAATGCGCGCCACAGCAAACACATCACCCTTGGGGTGGCCGCCGCTGACGATCATCTGCAGGGTTTCGGGCAGCATGCGCACCAGCGCTTGAGCGGTCGCCTCACGGAACGTCACGGCTTTTTCAGTGACGTCGACCATGTTGGCGCGACCTTGGGAATCGAGATGAGTCAGCACGGGATTACTCCTGATCAGGAGCGTCGATTGTAAACCTGCGGGTCAATTTTTCGCACGCCTGATTATCGGCCCACCACAAACCAATGTGGGAGCGGGCTTGCTCGCGAAAGCGGCCTGTCATTAACCTGAGATGTCGACTGACACACCGTCATCGCGAGCAAGCTCGCTCCCACAGGTTCCTCATACGCCCGGACTCGGTGGACAGTTTCAGATGCGATTCCTTATTAAGTTTTAAAAACACAAATTAAAGTCATACCAAACAACAGAAAGAAATGTAACAAAAGCCTACTAAGTATTCGCTTTTTCTGCCATCACCGATCAGTTTTAATTGGTGCACCAGCCGATAAGTTACTGATTATTTTATAACAAATCTCGACGTGAGAATTTTCCGTAAGTACGCACTCATGGCCCGCCATGAAACTTCCTACAATTGAATGTTAGACCGATTTGTTAATTCGAGAAAAACTGACCAACAAAGCTAACGACTCTAAAAATCTCAGTACTGAGGTATCGCATTAGGTTTTTTCTACTGACCTCCGGCAGCAGCTCAACGGGGCAGGTCCTACACGTCAACCATGGTGGCACACGGGAGGCTAGTCATGTCAGCGCGGACAATTTACTCAGGAAAACACATCGTAATCTCTCACTGCCGGGACTGTGACATCCCGGGCTACATGATTATTTCTCTCAAGCGGAAGATATTTAAACTGGAAGAGTTAAGTTCGACGGAAAGTGCTGAGCTGATGAAAGGTTTGGCATTTACGGAGCGAGCTTTAAACACTCTATTTTCTCCTGAGAAAATATACATAATGCGTATTTCCGAGCTCAATCATGAGCTACATTTTCATGTTTTCCCCAGGTATGCCTCCGTGACCAAATTATATTTGTCGGAACACAATGAACGCATTATTGATGGCCCCTTCTTTTTCAGCTGGACGCGAAAAAAGTTTAGTAGCTCACAGCCTGAGCCGACCCAAGAGGTATTGAACGCTCAATCAATTCTGACGGAAACCCTCAAGGGCTATTTTTCGCAATCTCTGTAAACAAGACTGCTTTCGCCCCAGGCTTTGCAGAAACACATTCATCGGTATTGAGTCTGCCCAGAGGCACGGCCTTTTCGTCGCGTACAAAAAACCGGGCGGCTGTAGGGCCGCCCGGTTCCGGTGGACAGTTACAAATGCGTTTCGGCGTATTCGGCCAGGATCGAGCGTGGTACCCCTTGCAGGGTGATGTGCACCCCGTTCGGGAAGTCCTTGAAGCGTTCAGTGAGGTAGGTCAGCCCGGAGCTGGTCGCGGACAGGTAAGGAGTATCGATCTGCGCCAGGTTGCCCAGGCACACCACTTTGGAACCGGCGCCGGCACGGGTGATGATGGTTTTCATCTGGTGCGGCGTGAGGTTCTGGCATTCGTCGATCAGGATCAGACTCTGCTGGAAGCTGCGGCCCCGGATGTAGTTGAGGGATTTGAACTGCAACGGCACTTTGCTGAGGATGTAGTCGACGCTGCCATGGGTGCTTTCGTCATCCATGTGCAAGGCTTCGAGGTTGTCGGTGATGGCGCCCAGCCACGGCTCCATTTTTTCCGCCTCGGTGCCGGGCAGGAAACCGATTTCCTGGTCCAGGCCCTGCACGCTACGGGTGGCGATGATGCGGCGATATCGTTTGCTGACCATGGTCTGCTCGATCGCAGCGGCCAGCGCAAGGATGGTTTTACCCGAACCCGCGGCACCCGACAGGTTGACCAGGTGGATGTCAGGATCGAGCAAGGCATACAGCGCCAGGCTCTGATAGATATCACGCGGTTTAAGGCCCCAGGCTTCCTGGTGCAGCAGCGGTTCCTGGTGCAGGTCGAGAATCAGCAAGCGGTCTTCTTCAATCTCCTTGATCCAGCCGACAAAGCCCTGTTCATCAATGATGAATTCGTTGATGTGCACTGCCGGCAGGTTGTCGATCAATTGCACCTGATGCCAGGTGCGGCCGTGGTCCTGACGGGTTTCGACCTTGCTCACGCGGTCCCAGAAAGAGCCGGTCATGTTGTGGTAGCCATTGGGCAGCAAGGACACGTCATCGACCAGTTGGTCGGTGCTGTAGTCCTCGGCCGCGATCCCGCAGGCGCGCGCCTTGAGGCGCATGTTGATGTCTTTGGTGACCAGCACCACGGGCTTCTTCGGGTCGCGCGCGTGCAGGTCGATCAGTTGATTGATGATTTTGTTGTCGTTCAGGTGCTCGGGCAGAATCAGGTTCGGCTCGGCATGCTTGCTCATCAGAATTGACAGCAAACCCTTGGGTCCGCTTTTGCCACGCTGGATCGGCACACCCTGCTCGACATCCTCGGGTGAGGCATCGCCCAGAGTCTTGTCGATCAGGCGGATGGCCTGGCGGCATTCGGCGGCTACGCTGTGATGCCCGCTCTTGAGCTTGTCGAGCTCTTCAAGCACGGTCATCGGGATCGCGACGTGGTGTTCTTCGAAGTTAAGCAGCGCGTTTGGATCGTGAATCAATACGTTGGTATCGAGTACATAAAGGATTGGCTGGTTGGAAGAAGAGCTACGTCCGTGATCATCCATACTCGGTCACCTTTGTGGGAGCCATTCGACGCAATACCTTGGCGGTGCTGCGCCTCGAAGTGACTGCCGAATACACCTGCGGGGACTCAAGTGTTCTGCATACATGCGGGGTCTTGGAAGACGCCACCTGTGTTGCAGGTTTCGGCGGTCTGTCTTCGTAATACTCCAAAACGTGTGACAGAAAAAAGTACTTTGACGCTTTTTTGAAATTTATTTTTCAGAATGACCGATAGCACTTGGCGGACTGCCATCACCCGTTTACAGTCGGAAGTCCACCTGCAACGAATCCCCTTCCAAAATTGCCAAAAACCCAATGTTTACGGGGTTTTGTCATTTTCAGCGAAACGCATCCTGGCAATCCTCCCAGCCGATCCCGACAGGCGCCGTTTGCGCGACCAGCCACGGCAACGCCGTTTTCACTGCATCCTGTTTCGCATTGAAATTGATCACCCCGTGCCGCCACAGCAGCATCAAGGTCAGCACCCGTTGCGCACTCGGGTTGCCCTTGAGTTTGCCGGCACCGTCCTGGGCATCGATATCCCACAACGCTACCTGCAGCCCCTGAGTCTTGAAGAAGCCTTCGGCATCTGAACGGCGCTGGCCATCGGGTGGACGGAACAGGGGCACGTAGTTCTCCGGCAACTTGCTTTTGACCAGTTCGGCGCTGCGGCGCACCGAGTCCTGCCAGTCCTGCCAGTGGCTGTGAGAACGGAACTCCCAGCCTTGTACGCCGATGCACTGGCTCGAGTAGGTCGCTTGCAGGTTACTCACCGAATGCTCGGCCAAACGCGCCTGGATGTCCTTGCCGAGGACGAAGAACGTCCCGCTCAGGTTCGACTTGCGCAGGTACTCGGTGACCCAGGCGGTGTTATCCGGTACGGCGTTGGCGGCACTGTCGAAGGTCAGCAGAAACAGCCGGTCATGCATCCCGTCGCCGCTGCGCTCATAGTCGCCAAAATGATCGACTTCGCTGCTGGTTTGCGGGAACAAAGCGGCCTTGCGCAACTGTTCGTCCAGGTACTGGGTGTGGAACACACGGCTCGGCTCGGCCCACTTGATGTAGTAGCTGTCTGCGCCGACCTGGAATTTGGCAGCCTGCTCGCGCAAGGTGGGCATGTCCTCGACCAGAAAACAGAAGGAAGCATCCTGGTCGCAGCTCTGTTGGGCGAAGTTGTAGTTGGCCAGCAGCCGTTGCCACATGCGCTGGCGAACCCGGTTGACCGACTCCAGATTGATCGTGCGCAAGCCCAGACGCTGGGCCAGGGCGGATTCATCCAGCGCCTCGCTGGCCAACAGGACACTGGAAAACATGAGGATCTCGGCCCTCGACGCCACGTCGAACAGCGTCGGGTTACCGAGTTTTTCCGGCCAGGTGCTGCGATCGAGCGTCGCCACATCGCCCGGGGCCGCGATGGCGCCGAAGCTCAGTAGCCAGATCGAGATGAGAAAAGCGATACGCAATGGGATGTCTCCATAACAAAACCCGCGCGGCACTATATCCCGGGAAGATCAAAAGATCGCAGCCTACGGCAGCTCCTACGCGATCCGATTCCATTTTTGAGCCAACCCGGTCCCGTAGGAGTTGTCGAGCGAAGCGAGGCTGCGATCTTGTCCCATGGCACCACCGATCACCTATAGCCTCGATAGCTGGAGTCAACACCAACAACCCCCTAGAATCGCCGCCACGATTAAAGGAGACGACTTCATGCTGATGGTGATTTCACCCGCCAAGACCCTCGACTATGAAACACCGCCGGCGACCCAGCGCTTCACCCAGCCGCAGTACCTCGACCACTCCCAGGAGTTGATCCTGCAATTGCGCGAGCTGACGCCCGCGCAAATCAGCGAGTTGATGCACGTCTCCGACAAGATCGGCGGGCTCAACGCCGCGCGTTTCGGCAGCTGGACGCCCGCGTTCACCCCGGAAAACGCCAAGCAGGCGCTGCTGGCCTTCAAGGGCGATGTGTACACCGGCATGAATGCGCAAACCCTCAGCGAAGCCGATTTCGATTACGCCCAAAAACACCTGCGCATGCTCTCGGGCCTCTATGGCCTGCTGCGCCCGCTGGACCTGATGCAACCCTATCGCCTGGAAATGGGCACCAGGCTGGCCAACGCCCGGGGCAAGGATCTGTATGCCTTCTGGGGTACGCGCATCAGCGAATGGCTGAACGAAGCCCTGGTCGATCAAGGCGATGACGTGCTGCTCAACCTGGCGTCCAACGAGTACTTCTCGGCGGTCAAGCGCAATGCCTTGAACGCGCGCATCATCAATACCGAATTCAAGGACCTGAAGAACGGCCAGTACAAGATCATCAGCTTCTACGCGAAAAAGGCCCGCGGCTTGATGAGCCGCTTCGTCATCGAAGAACGCATCAACGACCCGGCCACCCTCAAGCAGTTCGACGCTCAAGGCTATCGCTACAGCGCCGAACAGTCCAAGCCGGACAATCTGGTGTTTCTGCGCGATCACGCACCAGAGTGATGCATCCGGTCGGCGCACGACCTCCACCACCCTAGTGCGCCGACCCTTGACTCACTTCAGCCTTCCCCGCCTTTTCGCCATTTTTATGGCGCCAGAAAAATACCAAGCGGTTTTCTAACTTTAGTTTCACTCGACTTCAATCATTTTTTTGCGTAGTGGCACTGACTTTTTTTAACAGTAGTGGCACAAAAATATCCCGCCCAATGATCCGCCTATATATAAAGGGCGAAACGGCAAGTGCTATCAGTTTGAGAGCAGTGCCATCTTTCTCAATATTTCAAGAAATTTCAGATTTCGCGATGAGCGGACTGGAACTATGTCCAAACGCGCCGCTCATACCACCGGTAACGATTCTCGCCGAGCGTGTACGAGATAACTTACGCAGATAAGCGATTCATGTAGCGAAGTTGTAATACAAACTTGCGCTGACTAATCACTGATTTGGACAACAGCAATCGGACAGGAGATAACGCGGTATGACTATCCCCTACAAGGCCACGACAGCGCCCCTATAAACGTGCTCACCCGAGCACCCAACCGCTTGATCCACGGGCTTTCGGCCTGACATCAAGCGTGCAAGGCCGTTGCACCTGCATCCTTCTGAAAGGAGGATCGGCTACATAACAGGGCAAATCATAACAACAAGGCCTAGTTGCGCACACCTTGAGTGCATTTATTTAGACACTCGTAACTTATATGCCAGCACAGGGCATTTTCGTGCCTGAAAGGCACACTTGCGAGTGCACTAAACACGCTGAACACCATTAACTCCGGCCATCTAATGGCTTGATGTATACAGGCTTGATAACAGAGAGGTAATTGCGATGCGCATCAGCATTTTTGGTTTGGGTTACGTCGGCGCAGTATGTGCCGGTTGCCTGTCTGCACGGGGCCATGACGTCGTTGGCGTCGATGTGGCCAAAGACAAGATCGATATGATCAATGCCGGCAAATCGCCGATCGTTGAACCGGGCCTGGGTGAACTTCTGGCCCAGGGCATCCAGACAGGTCGTCTGCGTGGCACCACCAACTTCGCCGAGGCGATTCGCGACACCGACCTGTCGATGATCTGCGTGGGCACGCCGAGCAAGAAGAACGGCGACCTGGAGCTGAACTACATCGAGGCCGTGTGCCGCGAAATCGGTTTTGTCCTGCGTGACAAGACCACCCGCCACACCATCGTCGTACGCAGCACCGTGCTGCCGGGCACCGTGGCCAACGTGGTCATCCCGATTCTCGAAGACTGCTCCGGCAAGAAGGCCGGCGTTGATTTCGGCGTGGCCGTGAACCCTGAGTTCCTGCGCGAAAGCACCGCGATCGCCGACTACGACCAGCCGCCAATGACCGTCATCGGCGAATTCGACAAGGCGTCCGGCGACGTTCTGCAATCGCTGTACGAAGAGCTCGACGCACCGATCATCCGCAAGGACATCGCGGTCGCCGAGATGATCAAGTACACCTGCAACGTGTGGCACGCTACCAAGGTCACCTTCGCCAACGAAATCGGCAACATCGCCAAGGCGGTCGGCGTCGACGGCCGCGAAGTCATGGACGTGGTCTGCCAGGACAAGACCCTCAACCTGTCCCAGTACTACATGCGCCCAGGCTTCGCCTTCGGCGGCTCGTGCCTGCCAAAAGACGTGCGTGCCCTGACCTACCGCGCCGGTTCCCTGGACGTGGAAGCGCCGTTGCTCAACTCGCTGATGCGCAGCAACGAATCCCAGGTGCAGAACGCGTTCGACATCGTTTCCAGCCACGACAAACGCAAAGTCGCCCTGCTGGGCTTGAGCTTCAAGGCCGGCACCGACGACCTGCGCGAAAGCCCGCTGGTCGACCTGGCGGAAATGCTGATCGGCAAGGGCTATGACCTGAGCATCTACGACAGCAACGTCGAGTACGCCCGCGTTCACGGTGCGAACAAGGATTACATCGAGTCGAAGATCCCTCACGTCTCGTCCTTGCTGAACTCCGACTTCGACGCGGTGATCAACAACTCCGACGTGATCATCCTCGGCAACCGTGACGAGAAATTCCGCGCCCTGGTGCAGGACGTTCCACACGGCAAGCAGGTGATCGACCTGGTTGGTTTCATGTCCAAGGCCACCAGCACAACTGCCCGCACTGAAGGCATTTGCTGGTAACCACGGTTCCGTAGGAGCTGGCGAAGCCTGCGATCCTTTGGCGCCTTCACGGGCGCCAGGGATCCCTGGATCGCAGCCTGCGGCAGCTCCTACGGGCTGCTTTCTACGCCTGCCTAAACCCCATCGGGCCACCCCAAAGGCTCGCCCGAGATCGAGACGGATGCAGATTATGCACAGGCTAAAGCACGGCCTACTCCAGGCCGCCGGTTGGCTGTTCTACCTGAGTTTACTGATGGGCCTCGCCATGGCGTTGCCCGTGTCCACGTTCGACTCCGAGTCGAAGGACTTCATTTTCCTGATTGGCGCCGTGGGTATCTGGCGCTACTCGATGGGTGCCACGCACTTTGTGCGCGGCATGATTTTTCTGTACATCGTCTACCCGCACCTGCGGCGCAAAGTGCGCAAGCTGGGCAAAGCGGCTGACCCGTCCCACGTGTTCCTGATGGTCACCAGTTTCCGCATCGACGCCCTGACCACCGCGCAGGTCTACAGCTCGGTGATCCGCGAAGCCATCGACTGCGGCCTGCCGACCACCGTGGTCTGCTCCATCGTGGAAATGTCCGATGAGCTGCTGGTCAAAAGCCTGTGGAAACGGATGAACCCGCCGTCCCGGGTCAAGCTCGACTTCGTGCGTATTCCCGGCACCGGCAAGCGCGATGGCCTGGCCTACGGCTTCCGCGCCATCTCCCGGCACCTGCCGGATGATCGCGCCGTGGTCGCGGTGATCGATGGCGACACCGTGCTCGGCGAAGGCACGGTGCGCAAGACCGTGCCGTGGTTCCAGCTGTTCGGCAACGTCGGCGGCCTGACCACCAACGAGTTCTGCGAAGTGCGCGGCGGCTACATCATGAGCGAATGGCACAAGCTGCGTTTCGCCCAGCGTCACATCAACATGTGCTCGATGGCCCTGTCCAAGCGCGTGCTGACCATGACCGGGCGGATGTCGGTGTTCCGTGCCACCGTGGTCACCAACCCGGAGTTCATCGCCGACGTGGAAAGCGACTCGCTGCAACACTGGCGCCTGGGTCGTTTCAAGTTCCTTACCGGCGACGACAAGTCGAGCTGGTTCAGCCTGATGCGCCTGGGCTACGACACCTTCTACGTGCCCGACGCGGCGATCAACACCGTCGAGCATCCGCCGGAAAAGAGCTTCATCAAGGCCAGTCGCAAGCTGATGTTCCGCTGGTACGGCAACAACCTGCGGCAGAACTCCCGCGCCCTGGGCCTGGGGATCAAACGCCTCGGCGTGTTCACTTCGGTGGTGCTGTTCGACCAGCGCGTGTCGATGTGGACCTCGCTGCTGGGCCTGACCGTGGCGTTGATCGCCAGCTTCAAGTACGGCACCGCGTTCATCCTGGTGTACCTGCTGTGGATCGGCATCACCCGGTTCATCCTGACCTTGTTGCTGTCGTGCTCCGGACACCGGATCGGCCCGGCCTACCCGGCGATTCTCTATTACAACCAGATCGTCGGCGCGCTGGTGAAGATCTACGTGTTCTTCCGCCTCGACCAACAGTCCTGGACTCGCCAACCCACTTCTCTGACCCGTGATCTCGCCAGCTTTCAACGTTGGTTCAACACCTGGTCGTCTCGGACCATGACCTTCTCTGCCGGCAGCATTTTTGTCGCCGTGCTGCTGTTGATGGTCTGACCGAACTCGCCTGAATTAACTAGGAAAACGCCCCCTATGAATACCGCCGTCAACGCCAACGTAGTGCACGAATCCGAAGCCCAGCGCCAACACGCCCGAGTGAAAATCCCGGCCAAGTTGCGTTTCTTCGGCCCTGACCGGACGCCGGTCGAAGCCCGGGTGATCGACCTGTCCGCCGGTGGCCTGGCCTTCAACGCCGGTCAATTGCCGCTGAAGATGGGTGACGTGTACAAGGCCCGCCTGCAATTCGTCATCGACAACCTCGGCCTGGCCATGGACGTCGAGTTGCAGGTCCGCTCCTTCGACCGCGAGACCGGACGCGCCGGCTGCCAGTTCCAGAACCTGGAACCACGGGACATCTCGACCCTGCGCCACCTGATCACTTCGCACCTGGCGGGCGACATCGTCAGCGTGGGTGAAATGCTGGCGACCCTGCAGCGCGACAACTTCACCAAGGCGCGCAAGGTCAAGGACGGCGGCCACGGCATGTCCGCGTTCGGACGCCTGAAAGCCGTGACCTTCAGCCTGGGGATCTTCGTTGTCGGCGTGGCTGCATTCGGCTTTGTCTTCAAATCGGTGTACGGCATGTACTTCGTCAGTCACGCCCAGGCCGGCCTGGTCAGCGTGCCGGGCGTGAACATCACCATGCCCCGCGACGGCACCGTGCAGAGCCTGGTGAAAGCCGACGGCGTGGCCGCCAAGGGCGCACCGCTGGCGACCTTCAGCACCAGCATGCTCGACGTGCTCAAGGGCCATCTGGACGAAGACCAACTGCAACCGGCCAAGGTTGCAGAACTGTTCGGCAAGCAGATGACCGGCACCCTGACCTCGCCTTGCGACTGCACCGTGGCCCAGCAAATGGTCGCCAACGGTCAGTACGCCAGCAAAGGCGACGTGATCTTCCAACTGGTCCCGCGGGGCGGCGAAGCCAATGTTGAAGCGCGCTTCTCCTATCGCCAGTTCGGCGACGTGCGCCCGGGTACTTCGGTGCGCTTCCAGATCGCCGGCGAGGACAAGAGCCGCACCGGCAAGATCGTCAGCAGCACCAGCCTGAAAAGCGCCGACCTGTCTTCGGACATCCGCGTGCTGATCCAGCCGGACGAAACCCTGGACAGCTCCCTCGCCGGCCGCCCGGTGGAAGTGAACAGCGACCGTGGCCCGAACCTGAACTGGCTGATCGACAAAGCCATGGCTGTCGGTCTTTAAGTCGAGGACATGCCTGTGACTACTCCAACCCTCAACACGCCGCCGACCCTGTGGGAGCGAGCTTGCTCGCGATGGGATCGACGCGGTCTGTCTGATGCACCGAGTCGCCTGCTTCGCGAGCAGGCTCGCTCCCACACTGGGTATGCGTTGTGTGCACTGGCGCTGGCGGTCAGCCTCAGCGGCTGCGCCGGCCTGCCCGACCAGCGCCTGGCCAACGAAGCGCTCAAGCGTGGCGACACCACCACTGCCGCGGCGAACTACCGGCAACTGGCAGACCTGGGCTACAGCGAAGCGCAGGTCGGCCTGGCCGATATCCAGGTCGACAGCCGTGACCCGGCGCAGATGAAACAGGCCGAGGCGACTTACCGCGCTGCGGCCAGCGTTTCGCCGCGCGCCCAGGCACGCCTCGGTCGCCTGCTGGTGGCCAAGCCCGGCTCCACCGAAGCGGAACAACACGAAGCCGAAACCCTGTTGAAAAAAGCCGCTGCGGCAGGCGAAGGCAACACGCTGATCCCGTTGGCGATGCTGTACCTGCAATACCCGCACAGCTTCCCCAACGTGAACGCGCAGCAGCAGATCAGCCAATGGCGTGCCGAAAACAAACCGGAAGCGGGTCTGGCGCAGGTGCTGCTCTATCGCACCCAGGGCACCTACGACCAGCATCTGGATGACGTGGAAAAAATCTGCAAGGCCGCGCTCAACATCAGCGATATCTGCTACGTCGAACTGGCCACGGTCTATCAGAAACAGGCCAAGCCAGAGCAACAGGCCGAGCTGATCAAGCAGATGCAAGCGGCTCATGCCCTAGGCACCGTTTCGGCGCAGCGCGTCGACAGCGTCGCCCGCGTGCTCGCCGATGCGTCCCTGGGCAAGACTGACGAGAAAACCGCGCAGTCGCTGCTCGAACCGATCGCACCGGGTTACCCGGCGTCGTGGGTCACCCTCGCGCAATTGCTCTACGACTTCCCGGAACTCGGCGACGTCGACCAGATGATGAAGTACCTGGACAACGGTCGCGCCGCCGACCAGCCCCGCGCCGAGCTGTTGCTGGGCAAGCTCTACTTCGAAGGCAAACTGGTGCCGGCCGATGCCAAGGTCGCCGAAGCGCATTTCCAGAAAGCCGTCGGCCGCGAAGTCGCTGCCGATTACTACCTCGGCCAGATCTATCGCCGTGGCTACCTGGGCAAGGTCTATCCGCAGAAGGCCCTCGACCATCTGTTGACCGCTGCGCGCAACGGCCAGAACAGCGCCGACTTCGCCATTGCCCAACTGTTTTCCCAAGGCAAGGGCACCAAGCCTGATCCGCTGAACGCGTACGTCTTCAGCCAACTGGCCCTGGCCCAGAACACTCCGCAAGCCACCGAGCTTGCGCAAACAATCCAAACGCAATTGCCGCCCGACCGGTTGGCCGAAGCCCAACGCCTGTTGAAACAAGAACAGGCCGTGCGCGGTGCCCTGAGCCCGAACACGCCGGAACTGCATGCCCTGCAAGAAGAAGATGGCGAGGAATCCCAATGAAGTTGAATCCATTCATGAAGGCCGGCATCGGCCTGACATTCGCGCTGATCTGGTCTTGCCCGACGCTTGCTGCGATGACTGAAGAAACCAAGAACTTCGGCCTGGACGTGAAAATCACCGGCCAGTCCGAAGATGACCGCGACCTCGGCACCGCTCCCGGCGGCGACGTCAACGGCGTCGGCCTCGACCTGCGTCCATGGGTCTACGGCGAAAGTGGCGCGTGGAGCGCCTACGCCATGGGTCAGGCGGTGACGTCCACCGACATCATCGAGACCGACACCCTGCAACAATCCGATGGCGCCGAGAACACCGACAACGGTGATCGCGAGACCAAGAAAAACTACCTGGCCATGCGTGAGTTCTGGGTCGGCTACAGCGGCTTCACGCCTTACCCTGGCGAGATCCTGAAGCTCGGTCGCCAGCGCCTGCGCAACGACGACGGCCAGTGGCGCGACACCAACATCGAAGCCCTGAACTGGACCTTCGACACCACCCTGTTGCGCGCCAACGTCGGTATCGCCGAACGCTTCAGCGAGTACCGCACCGACCTCAAGGAGCTCGCGCCAGAGGACAAGGATCGCCTGCACGCTTACGCCGATGCGGCGTACCAGTGGACACCGGGCAACTGGGTCGGCATTCGCGGTCATCACACCCACGACGACGGCAAACTCGACTACGCACAACCGGGCGTGCCGAGCGATTCGCTGGACAAGAAACAGAACGGCGACATCAGCTGGCTCGGCCTCACCGCCGACAGCGACGCCTATAACTGGCGCAACACCAACACCGTCAACTACTGGGGCAGCATCACCGGCATGAGCGGCGACCGCGACACGGTCAACCCGCTGAACGCCGATGGCACCGCTCCCGCACAAGCCAAGCGCAGCGGCGATGTCGATGGCTGGGCCACCGACCTGGGTGTTCGCCTGCGCCTCGATCCGCAATGGCAAGTCGGTGCGGCCTACGCTCGCGCCAGCGAAGACTATGAACAGAACGGTCTGGAAAGTAACCGCTCGAACTACACCGGTACCCGCTCGCGCGTGCACCGTTTCGGCGAGGCCTTCCGTGGCGAAATGAACAACATGCAGAGCGCCACCCTGTTCGGTTCGTGGATGCTCAACGACGAATACGACGCCAGCCTGATCTACCACAAATTCTGGCGCGTCGACGGCAACAAGCCGGTCGGCAGCAACGGCATCGACGCCGTGCAGAACAACACCGACGACGTGACCGGCGCGATCCTCTCCAGCACGTCCTTGCCGCTGAACGATGGCGAGAAAGACCTCGGTCAGGAAATGGACCTGGTGGTGACCAAGTACTTCAAGCAAGGCTTGTTGCCGGCGTCGATGAGTCAGGCGATCGATGAGCCGTCGGCCCTGGTGCGCTTCCGTGGTGGCGTGTTCAAGCCAGGCGATGCGTACGGCAAGGAAGTCGATTCGTACATGCACCGCGCGTTCATCGACGTGATCTGGCGCTTCTGATGCACATTGCGAAGGGAGTCTCCCAGATGAATCATCCAGCCCGAAAAGGCTCGATCAGCCTGTTGGCCGGCGCGATGCTGCTGGCCAGTGCGACTGGCTTCGCCAATGTGGAGCCGGCCAATGTGGCACCGGCGAAGCCTGCGACCGTGGCCAAGGAGCTGCAACAGGCCAAGACCTACACCGTCAGCAGCGCACCGACCGCGCCGCTGGAACTGGCCACGCCGAAACTGCCGGACGTTTCCGGCTACACCGCTGAGGCCATCGCCGCGAAAATCGTGCGCAGCAAGGCCGGCAAGATCAGCGTGCGCCGGATGATGCAGGAAGACGCCCTGAAGGATTTCATCGGTGGCGACAACAAGATGGCCGAGTGGGTGGTGCGTCAGCACGGCATCCCTCAGGCGATCTTCGTCGACGACGGCTACATGAACCTCAAGGACCTGGCGAAGAAGCTGCCCAAGCAGTACTTCAGCGAAACCTCGCCAGGTGTGTTCCTCTCCCGGTTGCCGATCGTGGTCGGTCGTCACGGCATCCTGGAAATCGACAAGCAGACCCAGGAACTGCGCCTGTCCCAGGAGGCCGGTGCGTTCCTGGTCAACGACGGCCAGTTGTTCGTACGCGATACCAAGATCACTGGCTGGCGCGAGAAGGACAACGGCCCGGCGACGTTCAACTCGCCCAAGGAATTCCGTCCGTTCCTGCTGTCCTGGGGCGGCACCGAGACCTACATCGCCAACAGCAAGATCGCCAGTTTCGGCTATGCCAACAGTAAGTCCTACGGCGTGAGTATTTCCCAGTACACGCCAAACATGGCCAAGGTGCTCAAGCGTCCTGAGCCGACCGGCTGGATCGTCGGCTCCGAATTCTCGGACATGTGGTACGGCTTCTACTGCTATGAGACCCGCGACTTCGTGGTCAAGGGCAACACCTACAAAGACAACATCGTCTACGGCATTGACCCGCACGACCGTTCCCACGGTCTGATCATTGCCGACAACACGGTGTACGGGACCAAGAAGAAGCACGGGATCATTATTTCCCGTGAGGTCAACGACAGCTTCATCTTCAACAACCGCAGCTACGACAACAAGCTGTCAGGCCTGGTGATCGACCGTAACAGCGTCAACAACCTGATCGCCCACAACGAGATCTACCAGAACCACACCGACGGCATCACCCTCTACGAGAGTGCCGACAACCTGCTGTGGGGCAACAAAGTCGTCAGCAACCGCCGCCACGGCATCCGCATTCGTAACAGCGTGAACATTCGCCTGTACGAAAACGTCGCCATGGCCAACGGCCTGACCGGTGTCTACGGGCACATCAAGGACCTGAGCAACACCGACCGTGACATCAAGCTCGACCCGTTCGACGCCCAGGTGTCGCTGATCGTGGTCGGCGGTGAGCTGGCGGCCAACGGCAGCGGACCGCTGTCCATCGACTCGCCGTTGAGTGTCGAGTTGTATCGCGTGTCCATGCTCGCACCGACCAAATCCAGCGGCATCAGCTTCACCGGCATTCTTGGCGAGCGCCAGGATGAAATTCTCGACCTGCTGGTGCGCCAGCAGAAAGCCGTGCTGATCGACCCTGTCGAACGCCAGACCGAAATGCGGGACTGAGGATAATCTTATGCACCCACACTTGATCAAATTACTCAGCCTGTCGGCCCTGACCGCCGGCATTCTCGCGGCCAGCGGCGGCGCGCGTGCCGATGAGGTTGCCGGTAAAGTAAGCCCACCAAAATTCACAGCCGAACCCTGCTGCAGCCTGTGCCCGGCCGCCCACGACGCGAAGAACTACACCACCCGTTATCAGCAGAACTTCACCACGCTGGTACAGGCCCAGGGCGACTGGCTGTTCCGTACGCAAGAAGACTTGCGTACCGAGTTCGACACCACGCCCGCCGGCTACAAACGCATGAAACAACTGCACGATGCGTTCAAGAGCAAAGGCGTGGAACTGGTTGTCGTGTACCAGCCGACCCGTGGCCTGGTGAACCGCAACAAGCTCAACCCGGCGGAAAAAGCCAGCTTCGACTTCGACAAGGCGCTGAGGAACTACAAGTCCATGCTCGGTCGTTTCGCGCAGATGGGCTACGTCGTTCCGGACCTGTCGCCGCTCACCAACGAGTCGTTGCCCGACACCCTGCCCGCCCACGATTTCTACTTCCGTGGCGACCAGCACTGGACCCCGTACGGTGCCCAGCGCACGGCGAAAATCGTCGCCGAGAAGGTCAAGCAATTGCCCGAGTTCGCCGACATTCCCAAGCGCGAATTCGAGACCAAAAAGTCGGGGCGCATGGGCAAGACCGGAACCTTGCACAACATGGCCGGTCAACTCTGTGGCACCAGCTACGCGATCCAGTACATGGATCAGTTCACCACCGAGCCCAAGGGCGAAGCGGGCGATGGCGATCTGTTCGGCGAATCCGGTAACCCGCAAATCACCCTCGTGGGTACCTCCCACAGTGGCAAGAACTACAACTTCGCCGGTTTCCTCGAAGAGGCCATCGGCGCCGACATCCTCAACGTGGCGTTCCCCGGCGGTGGCCTGGAAGGTTCGATGCTGCAGTACCTGGGCAGCGACGAGTTCCAGAAGAACCCGCCGAAGATTCTCATCTGGGAATTCTCGCCGTTGTACCGCCTCGACCAGGAAACCATCTACCGCCAGATGATGGCGCTGCTGGACAATGGTTGCGAAGGCAAGGATGCACAGATGTCCGGCAGCGCCACGCTCAAGCCGGGCAAAAACGAGTTGATGGTCAACAGCAAGAACCTGGACCTGCGCAACGCTAGCCACCAGGTCGACATCCGCTTCGCCGACACGTCGGTGAAAACCCTGCAAGCCACCCTCTGGTACATGAACGGTCGCCACGAGGACATCAAGATCGACAAACCGGAAACCTCCGAGACTGACGGGCGTTTCGCCTTCGAGTTGCGCACGGACGAAGACTGGGCCTCGCAGAACCTGCTGGCCGTCGAAGTCCAGGGCCCGGAACAAGCGGGTGCCGCGCCACAGAAAGTCGAAGCGAAAATCTGCAAACGCAACGTATTCCCGGGCGCCGAACAGCGTACTGCTTCGGTCGGGCAATGAGGTCTGCTATGCACTATCCGAAATTTTCAACACTGTTGGCACCGACGCTCTTGAGCCTGGCGATGTTCGCCGGGGCCACGCAAGCGGCTGCGCCACTGCGTCCACCCCAGGGCTATTTTGCGCCTGTGGATAAATTCAAGACGGGCGACAAGAGCGAAGGCTGCGATGCAATGCCGACGCCGTACACCGGCTCGTTGCAATTTCGCAGCAAGTACGAAGGTTCGGACAAGGCCCGCGCGACCCTGAACGAGCAGTCGGAAAAAGCCTTCCGCGAAAGCACCGCCGACATCACCAAGATCGAGCGCGGCATCAGCAAGCGCGTGATGCAGTTCATGCGTGACGGCCGCCCGGAACAACTGGAATGCACGCTGAGCTGGCTGACGGCCTGGGCCCAGGCCGATGCCTTGATGTCCAAGGACTTCAACCACACCGGCAAGTCGATGCGCAAATGGGCGCTGGGCAGCATGGCTTCGGCGTATATCCGCCTGAAGTTTTCCGACTCCCACCCGCTGGCCACCCATCAGCAGCAAGCGCAGTTGATCGAAGCCTGGTTCAGCAAGATGGCCGACCAGGTGGTCAGCGACTGGGACAACCTGCCGCTCGACCAGACCAACAACCACTCGTACTGGGCCGCCTGGTCGGTGATGGCCACTTCCGTCGCCACCAACCGCCGCGACCTGTTCGACTGGGCGGTCAAGGAATACAAGGTCGGCGCCAACCAGGTCGACGCCGACGGCTACCTGCCCAACGAACTCAAGCGTCAGCAACGGGCCCTGGCCTACCACAACTACGCCCTGCCGCCGCTGGCGATGATCGCCAGTTTCGCCCAGGTCAACGGTGTGGACTTGCGTCAGGAAAACAATGGCGCACTCAAACGCCTGGGTGACCGGGTGCTGTCCGGGGTGAAAGACCCGGATGAGTTCGAGGAAAAGAACGGCAAGGAACAGGACATGACCGACCTGAAAGAGGACATGAAATTCGCCTGGCTCGAACCGTTCTGCTCGCTCTACACCTGCTCGCCCGAGGTGCTGGCGAAGAAGCACAAGATGCAACCGTTCAAGACCTTCCGCCTTGGCGGTGACCTGACCAAGGTCTACGACCCGGCCAATGAAAAGGGCAGCAAGGGTTCCTAGACCAGACACACCCCCCTGTAGGAGCTGCCGAAGGCTGCGATCTTTTGATCCTGCTTTTTAAAGATCAAGATCAAAAGATCGCAGCCTTCGGCAGCTCCTACAGGGTCGGTGTCGAAAGTAGGTTTTGTGAGTTAGCCCCCCGGATTTTTGTGGGGGGTTTGGGGGGGCCGTTGGCCCTTGACTGTTGGTTCAAACAAGGAGAGATCGGGATGGTTTTTTCGTCCAACGTGTTCCTGTTTTTGTTCTTGCCGATCTTCCTCGGCTTGTACTACCTGAGCGGGCAACGCTATCGCAATTTGCTGCTGCTGATTGCCAGTTACGTGTTCTACGCCTGGTGGCGTGTGGACTTCCTCGCGCTGTTCGCCGGCGTCACGCTGTGGAACTACTGGATCGGCCTGAAAGTCGGGGCCGCCGGGGTCAGGACCAAACCGGCACAGCGCTGGCTGCTGCTCGGCGTGGCTGTCGACCTGTGCATCCTCGGTTACTTCAAGTACGCCAACTTCGGCGTCGACAGCATCAACGCAATGATGACGTCGGTGGGCCTGGAGCCTTTCATCCTGACCCACGTACTGCTGCCGATCGGGATCTCGTTCTACGTCTTCGAGTCCATCAGCTACATCATCGATGTCTACCGTGGCGACACCCCGGCGACCCGCAACCTGATCGACTTCGCGGCGTTCGTGGCGATCTTCCCGCACCTGATCGCCGGCCCTGTGTTGCGTTTTCGCGACCTGGCCGATCAGTTCAACAACCGCACCCACACCCTCGACAAGTTCTCCGAGGGCTGCACGCGGTTCATGCAGGGTTTCATCAAGAAAGTCTTCATCGCCGACACCCTGGCGGTGGTGGCCGACCATTGCTTCGCCCTGCAAAACCCGACCACGGGCGATGCCTGGCTCGGCGCGCTGGCGTACACCGCGCAGCTGTATTTCGACTTCTCCGGTTACAGCGACATGGCCATCGGCCTGGGCCTGATGATGGGTTTCCGCTTCATGGAAAACTTCAAGCAGCCGTACATCAGCCAGTCGATCACCGAGTTCTGGCGGCGCTGGCACATCAGCCTGTCGACCTGGCTGCGTGACTACCTGTACATCACCCTCGGCGGTAACCGTAAGGGCACGCTGATGACCTATCGCAACCTGTTCCTGACCATGCTGCTGGGTGGTCTGTGGCACGGCGCGAACATCACCTACATCGTCTGGGGTGCGTGGCACGGCATGTGGCTGGCGATTGAAAAAGCCATCGGCTTGAACACCTCGCCACGCAGCATCAACCCGATCCGCTGGGCACTGACCTTCCTGCTGGTGGTGATGGGTTGGGTGATCTTCCGCGCGGAAAACCTGCACGTCGCCGGGCGCATGTACGGCGCGATGTTCAGCTTCGGCGACTGGTCGCTGTCGGAACTCAACCAGGCCAGCCTCACCGGTCTGCAAGTGGCGACCCTGATCGTGGCCTACGTAACCCTGGCGTTCTTCGGCCTGCGGGATTTCTACACCAATCAGCCTCCGGTCAAGACCAAACCCGCTGTGAACGTCGACTCTGATGGCCCGGCCGCTGCGACACCGGGAACCATCAAGGCCGTGCCTGGGGATAACCCGGCGAGCATCCACCAGCCTGGCTACACCGTCGGCGTCGAAGCCCAGGTGCAACCGGCCTACTGGACCGCTGACTGGTCGCGTTACGTAATGCGTGCGCTGGTGCTGCTGCTGTTCATCGCCTCGATTCTCAAACTCTCGGCGCAAAGCTTCTCGCCGTTCCTTTACTTCCAGTTCTGAGGGATCTGACCATGACCCGCTCATTACGCATCTTCTACATCGCGCTGTTCCTGGTGACCCTGCTGGTGCTCGGTCTGTGGTCGGTGCGCAGCTTCTTCGGCTTCAGCACCAACGCCGATGCGACGGTGCTCAACGGCCGCTGGAGCAAAGCCGTGGAAACGCACTACGACGACGAGTTCCCGATCAAGCGCCTGGGCACCAACCTCTGGGCCGCGCTGGATTTCAAACTGTTCAACGAAGGTCGTCCGGGCGTGGTGCTCGGTCGCGACCAGTGGTTGTACAGCGATGAAGAATTCCACCCGGTGGTCAACGAAGAGCTGAACCTGCAAGGCAACTACGCGCTGGTCGAAGGCGTACGCCAGACCTTGAAAGAGAAAGGCGTGCAACTGGTGATGGCGGTGGTGCCGGCCAAGGTGCGCCTGTACCCGGAACACCTCGGTGAAGTGAAACCGGCGAGCATCCACGCCAACCTCTACAAGGACTTCCACCAGCGCCTGGCCGCCGACCGGATTCCGGCCCCTGACCTGCTCGGCCCGCTGCAACAGGCCAAGCAGAATGGCCAGCAAGTGTTCCTGCGCACCGACACCCACTGGACCCCGCAAGGCGCCGAGATCGCCGCCAACCATCTGGCCAGGACCATCGCCGACAAGTACCCGCTGAGCGGCGAGCCGCAGCGTTTCGTCACTGAACCTGCGGAAACCATTACGCACAAGGGCGACCTGCGTCTGTTCCTGCCACTGGACCCGCTGTTCGAAAACCTGATGCCTAAACAGGAGCAATTGCAAAAGCGCAATACGGTCGCGGCTGAAGATCAGCCCGCCGGCGACGACGCGCTGTTCGCCAACACCGAAGTGCCGGTGGCCCTGATCGGCACCAGCTACAGCGCCAACCCCAGCTGGAATTTTGTGGGTGCGCTCAAGCAAGCGCTGAACAGCGACGTGGTCAATTACGCCGAAGACGGCCACGGCCCGATTCTGCCGATGCTCAGCTACCTCAAAAGTGACGCCTTCAAGAACAGCCCGCCACAGGTGCTGATCTGGGAGTTCCCTGAACGATATCTGCCTGTGAACAACGAAATCGGCGACGCCGACCCGCAGTGGGTCGCAGAGCTTAAACAAGCCGGCGCCCGCCAACAAAACGTAGCTGCAAACACTAAATCCGAGACGCCCGACCGGGCGCAAAACTGAAAGAGAGGTACACCATGACTTTCACTACAACTCCTCGTCGTCTCGCTAAAAGCTTTGCCCTGGTTGCCGGCCTCAGCGTGCTGTCGGTACAGGCATTCGCCGCAGGCGACGCCGCCCTGTATGGCCCGACCGCGCCGAAAGGCTCGACCTTCGTGCGCATCTACAACGCCAGCAACGCGGAAGTCAGCGCGACCGTCGGCAGCACCAACCTGAGCGACGTCGCGCCACTGGCGAGCAGTGATTTCAGCTTCATGCCGGGCGGCGACTACAGCGCCAAGGTCGGCAGCCAGAGCCTGCCGGTGAAACTGGCCGGCGACCACTATTACACCCTGGTCAACAACGCCAGTGGCGCACCGCAACTGATCGAAGAGCCGCCGTTCAAGAACAAGCAGAAGTCCCTGGTACGCGTGCAAAACCTCAGCGACAAGGCGCTGACCCTGAAGACCGCCGACGGCAAGACCGACGTGGTCCCGAACGTTGCGCCCAAGGGTCGCGGCGAGCGTGAAATCAACCCGGTGAAGGTCAGCCTGGCGCTGTATGACGGCACCACCAAAGTCGGCGACGTGAAGCCAGTGGCCCTGGAACGCGGTGAAGCCGCGGTGCTGTACGTCACCGGCAGCGGCAGCAGCCTGTCGCCGGTCTGGGTGAAGCGCCCGGTGTCGACGCGCTAAACGATTTGCCTGGCTGACGCCGCTCCCACACTGAATCGCAGCGTCAGCCGGGACACGGAACAAAAACAAGAGTGAAACGACAGAACGCAGTAGCTCTAACCAATCGATATTCAAGGAGTAACAACATGATTCCGGTGATCTTGTCAGGTGGTAGTGGCTCACGTCTTTGGCCGCTTTCCCGTAAACAATTCCCTAAGCAGTTCCTGGCCCTGACCGGCGAACACACCCTGTTCCAGCAAACCCTGGAACGCTTGGTGTTCGAAGGCATGGATTCGCCAATCGTGGTCTGCAACAAGGACCACCGCTTCATCGTCAACGAGCAATTGGCGGCCCGCAAGCTGGAGTCCCAGCGCATCCTGATGGAACCGTTCGGTCGCAACACCGCGCCGGCCGTGGCCCTGACTGCGATGATGCTGGTCAGTGAAGGTCGCGACGAGCTGATGCTGGTGCTGCCGGCCGACCACGTACTGGAAGACCAGAAAGCCCTGCAACGCGCCCTGGCCCTGGCCACCGTCGCCGCCGAAAACGGTGAAATGGTGCTGTTCGGCGTGCCGGCCACCAAGCCGGAAACCGGTTATGGCTACATCAAGTCGACCAACGACTCGCTGCTGCCTGAAGGCGTCAGCCGCGTCTCGCACTTCGTCGAAAAACCCGACGTGAAGCGCGCTACCGAGTTCGTCCAGTCCGGCGGTTACTTCTGGAACAGCGGCATGTTCCTGTTCCGCGCCAGCCGCTTCCTCGAAGAGCTGAAGAAGCACGATCCGGACATCTACGATACCTGCCTGCTGACCCTGGAACGCAGCCATCAGGATGCCGATACCATCACCTTCGACGAAGCCACCTTCGCCTGCTGCCCGGACAATTCCATCGACTACTCGGTGATGGAAAAAACCCAACGCGCCTGCGTCGTGCCGCTGACCGCGGGCTGGAGCGATGTCGGCTGCTGGTCGTCGCTGTGGGAAGTGAATGCCAAAGACGCCAACGGCAACGTCACCAAAGGCGACGTGGTGATCCAGGACAGCAAAAACTGCATGATCCACGGCAACGGCAAGCTGGTGTCGGTGATCGGCCTGGAAAACATCGTCGTGGTCGAAACCAAGGACGCCATGATGATCGCCCACAAGGACAAGGTCCAAGGCGTGAAGCAGATGGTCAACACCCTCAACGAACTGGGCCGCACTGAAACCCAGAACCACTGCGAAGTCTACCGTCCGTGGGGCTCCTACGACTCGGTGGACATGGGTGGCCGTTTCCAGGTCAAGCACATCTCGGTCAAACCGGGCGCGTGCCTGTCGCTGCAGATGCACCACCACCGCGCCGAGCACTGGATCGTGGTCAGCGGCACTGCCGAGGTGACCTGTGACGAGAACGTGTTCCTGCTGACCGAGAACCAGTCGACCTACATTCCGATCGCTTCGGTTCACCGTTTGCGCAACCCGGGCAAGATTCCGTTGGAGATCATCGAAGTTCAATCGGGCAGCTACCTGGGCGAAGACGATATCGAGCGGTTTGAAGATATCTACGGGCGCTCGACGCCGGTTGAGCGTGGCGTGGCGGTGAAAACCATCGCGCAGTAACGCTCAGTAAAACAAGAAGCCCTCGTCCAGCCTGCTGCGTTCCCTATCCGCAGCAGGCTGGGCGGGGGCTTTTTTTGCACTGGGTTTTTGTAGTGCCTCGACTGGCCTCTTCGCGAGCAAGCCCGCTCCCACAGGGTATTGGGTTGATAACAGATTTTGTGCTCGGCTCGGTCCACTGTGGGAGCGGGCTTGCTCGCGATGGGGCCAGTCAGCACACCACCGAATCGCCCATCGCCAACCCCACCTGCGCTTAGGTAGGATGACCCTCTCTATTCCCGAGATTTCACGTCATGTTCATCGGCGTCCTGCTGGTCATCACCTGGGTGATCCTGTTACTGCGCTATCCGGCCAAGGCCTTGCCCGTATCCCTGGCGGCTGCCGCGGGGTTGGGCATCGTCGCGACCTGGGTCATCTGGATGGACCACCACGAACTCAAGCAACTGCAACGCCTGGAGTTGCGCATCACTTACGCGCCACAACAATGCCCCGCCGACCGCCCATTGCAATTGACCCTGAACAACGGCAATGACGTGCCGCTGACTGAGCTGCGCTGGCGGGTCGCGGCTTATGCACCGGGCGATACGGTGAACCTGGCCGACAATCAATACACCGCACCGCGCTATCGTGGCCCCGGCGAACTGCAGGCCGGAGGCAACTGGGAAGATTGCTTGCCGCTGCCGCCACTGCGCCCTGGCTACCGTCCGGAAACCCTGGAGTTTCGCGCCGAGCGATTGCAGGGTAGTTTTTCCGACTGATCCCTCCGCCCTTTTTTTGCACAAGGAATGCGCCATGCCCGTTGCGTTGATTACCGGTTGTTCCAGCGGCATTGGCCGCGCCCTTGCCGATGCCTTCAAGGTCGCCGGCTATGACGTCTGGGCCAGTGCGCGCAGGGCCGAAGATGTCGCCATGCTGGGCGCTGCCGGGTTTACCGCCGTGCAGCTTGATGTAAACGACGGTGTTGCCCTTGAGCAGTTGAGCGAGCGCATCAACCAGGAGCGCGGTGGTCTCGACGTGCTGATCAACAACGCGGGTTATGGCGCCATGGGGCCGCTGCTCGATGGCGGCGTACCGGCCATGCAGCGCCAGTTCGAAACCAATGTATTCGCTGTCGTTGGCGTCACCCGTGCGATGTTTCCCGTGCTGCGCCGGAGCAAAGGATTGGTCGTGAATATCGGCAGCGTTTCGGGTGTGTTGGTCACGCCATTCGCCGGCGCCTACTGCGCCTCGAAAGCCGCCGTGCATGCCTTGAGCGATGCCTTGCGCATGGAACTGGCGCCGTTCGGTGTGCGAGTCATGGAAGTCCAGCCGGGGGCCATCGCCTCCAGCTTCGCCAAGAACGCCGGGCACGAAGCCGAGCAACTGATCAGCGAACAGTCGCCATGGTTTGCGCTGCGCGAAGGCATTCGCGCCCGGGCCAAAGCCTCTCAGGACAACCCGACCCCGGCCAATGAGTTTGCCGCCGGACTGCTCAAGGCTGTGCAGCAGGACAAGCCACCGCGACTGATTCGCTTGGGCAATGGCAGCCGCGCGTTGCCGCTGCTGGCAGGTTTGTTGCCCAAAGGTTTGCTCGAATCAGGGTTGATGAAGCGGTTCGGGTTGCGTGGGCAGCTCTGAGACCGGATCGCCCCACTTCGCGAGCAGGCGACTCGGTCTATCGGTTATGCCCCATCACCTTGCTTGACCACCACCGTACAAGTAATCCCCGCCGCCAACAGCACCCCTTCCGGCACTTCATCGATGTGAATCCGCACCGGCACCCGCTGCGCCAGGCGTACCCAGTTGAAGGTCGGGTTGACATCGGCGATCAGTTCGCGGCTCTCCGGGTTGTCGCGATCGTAGATGCCGCGAGAAATGCTTTCCACATGGCCCTTGAGCACTTCGCCGCTCATCAGTTGCATATCGGCCTTATCACCGACGCGCACATGGGGCAGCTTGGTTTCTTCGAAGAAGCCGTAGACCCAGAACGAGTTCATGTCGACCACGGCCATTTTCGCCTCGCCAATGCGCGCGTAGTCGCCACGATGCACATTGAGGTTGGTGACGTAGCCATCCACCGCCGCACGCACCTCAGTGCGCTTGAGGTTGAGTTCGGCGGCTTCCAGTTGCGCCTGGGCCTGCTGGTAATCGGCCAGGGCCGAGTCGGCGAGGTTACTGGCGTCGTCACGGTTTTCCCTGGAGATCACCAGGTTGTCCATATCGGCGCGACGATGGGCATTGACCTTGCGCATCTCCCAGGTCGCCTTGCGCGATGCCACCAGGCTTTGTGCCTGCTTGACCGCCAGACGGTAGTGCTCGGGGTCGATCTGCATCAGCAAGTCGCCCTTCTTCACCAGCTGGTTGTCGCGCACCGGCACGTCCACCACTTCGCCGGTGACGTCGGCGGCGACGTTGATGATGTCGGCGCGCACGCGGCCGTCACGGGTCCACGGCGTGTTCATGTAGTGCTCCCACAAGGAGCGGCCGATCCACAGCGCGAGGGCCAGCACCAGCAAGGTCGCGAGCAGGCTGAAAAACTTTTTCATCGGGGCATTCTTCAGAGATAGAGAGTCAGTGATAGAGAGTCAACGGTAGACAGTCAGCGCCAACGCGCTGAACAGACAGGTAAACAGGCTCAGGCGCAGCAACGCCGGATGCCAGAAAAAACGGTATAGGTCGAACCCGGACAGGAACCGGTCCAGCGCCCAGGCAAGCGCCGCCGCGATGAAAAACATCAGGGTCATGGTTGGCATGTACACGCCGTGGAAGGCGATTTCACGAGGCATGTTCAAGTCCTTGGGGCTGGCTGCTTGCAAAGGCGGCGAGCGGTGATTGCGGATCGAGCAGCGAGGTGCGGATAAAGTGCAGGTAGCTCTTCACCCGGCGCAACGCCGAGGTATCGAAGTGCGGGGCGAAGGGTTCGTCGGTGGACTGCACACGGCTGATCGCGTGATCGACGGCAATCAGCGCGCGCTCCAGGTTGCTGCTGCTCGGTTGCAGGAACAGCCGCACCAACGCACGCCCCATCACCCGGATTGCCTGGCGCCATGGTTGGGATTCGGCATAGGCCGGATGCACCGGCAGAATCGACTGTTCCTTGCGCAACTCGATGATCGAGTGACCGACTTCCAGCACCACGAACATCCAGCGCAGCAAGTCCCGCTGCACTTGCGGCTGACCCGCAGCGAAGCCGTAGGCCTGATGCACCAGATCACGGGTGCGGCTTTCGAAACTCGACGCCAGCCCCTTGAGCTTGCCGCTGATGGCGTACACCACCTGGCCGCGTAGATCCTGCTCCAGCCGACGCCACAGCCAGCGGCTGTTGGGCGGCAGAATGATCGCCCCGGCCGCTGCGCATACCAACATGCCCAGCACCATGGCGATGTAGTCGTTGATGAAGGTGTAGGGGTTGTAGACCGTGAGGTTGTCCGGCACCGAACCGGTGCTGAAGAAGATCAGTAAGCCCAGGCCGACGCCGACGTATTGCGGCCGCGAGGTCAGGAACGAGCCGAGTACGATCACCGGTGCGAGCATCACGCACAGCAACGGAAATCCGTCGATCCACGGGAAAATGAAAAACATCTCGACGAAGCCGATCAGCGCCCCGAGCAACGTCCCGCACGCCATCTGAAAGGCCATGCGCTTGGGGTTCGGGGTGGCGGCGGACAGGCCCACAGTCGCGGCGGCAATCAGGGTCATGGTCGCGCCGCTCGGCCAGGCGGTTGCCACCCAATAGCTGCCCAATACCGCCAGGATGAACGCTGCGCGTATCCCCGATGCTGCCGCTGCCATCCAGTTGGTTTGCGGAGTGAACGGCTCGTCCCAGCGCTCCCGTTCGTGACTGTGATCGGCCAGGGAGGCGTGGGTCAGTGCATAACTGTGCAGATCGTCGACGAAGCGATAGAGCAGTTCGTAGGCGGTATGGAAATCCAGTTGCTCGGCATCGCTCGGATTGTGCTGCTGGAACGTCGCCCGCAGACAACGCACCCGCGCCGGCAACCCTTCCTTGTAGGCGCTCAGCACCGTGACCAAGCGCGCCGCATCGGCGCTGGTCAGCGCACGACCGCTGAAGCCGTCGAGCAGTTCGGCGAGGTCCTGCAAACCCGGTTTGATCGCCGCCACCACCTGGTCCGCCGCGCTGCTGCGCAGGCGTTCGAGCAACTGGTGCAAGGCGTTGAAGCGCGTGGTGATGCCCATGAACTCGCTGTTCAGGCGACTGAGCCGGCCATTGCGCCGACGCATGTGCGGGTCTTCGAACACAGTGACACTGCGCAAGCCTTCCAGGCCCACGGCTTCGGCGATGAAACGCACGTTGCCGGCCTCGAACGCCTCGCGCTGACTGCGACCGCGCAAGCCGTCGGTGACGAACAGGGCGAACACGCCAAAGCGCTGATACAAGGCATTGCGCATCGCCGCGCTCGCCGATTGCGGCAGGATGGCCGCACTGATCAGTGTCGAACAGAGAATGCCCAACGAGATTTCCAGTACCCGCCAGACCGCGGCCATGAACGCGCCGTCCGGGTGGGCCAGCGCGGGCAAGCCGACCATCGCCGCGGTGTATCCGGCGAGTACGAAACCGTAGGCGCGGAAGTTGCGGCAGCGGGCGGCGCCGGCCGTGCAGATACCGACCCAGATCGCCAGCGAACCGAGGAACAGTTCAGTGTTCTGCGCAAACAAGGCGATCAGCGCGACCATCACCGCCGACCCGGCCAGAGTACCGAGAAAACGATAGAAACTCTTGGCGAACACCTGGCCGCTTTGCGGCTGCATGACGATGAACACGGTGATCATCGCCGTGCGCGGTTGCGGCAGTTCCAGGCGCATGGCCAGCCATAGCGTGAGGAATGCCGCGAACAGCACCTTGAAGATGTAGACCCAGGTCACGCCGTCGCTGCGTGCCCAGTCGAAGAAACCCCGACGCCATTCCAGGGAGTACAGCCAGCGCAAGGGTGCGGGCAAGGGAGTCATCAAATCCTGCTCAATAAATTCCAGTGAAAACCGGAACCTGTGGGAGCGAGCTTGCTCGCGATAGCGGAGTATCAGCCGGCATCAATGTTGGATGTGCCGCCCTCATCGCGAGCAAGCTCGCTCCCACAGGTCTTGTGTTCAACGCAAAAGGCTCGGGGGTTTCGGTGCCTGGGTCTGTTCGGCGTTCGGCACGTCATTACCGGCACCGAGACCACCGCCAAGCGCCGTCACCAACTCGGCATGGGCGCTCAAGCGTGCCGCCTGAACCTGCTGCTGCACTTGCTGCTGCTTGAACAGCAGGGTCTGGGCATTGAGCACGTTGAGGTAATCGGTCAGCCCACGCTGGTAGGCGATCATCGCGATGTCGTAGGTCTTCTGCGCGGTGGCCACCGACTCGGCAGCGAAAGCCTGTTGCTTGTCCATGGACTCGCGGCGGATCAACTGGTCGGAGATGTTTTTCAGCGCATTGACCAGGGTCTGGTTGTACTTCGCCACGGCTATGTCATAACCCGCCGAGGCTTCACCCAACTCCGAGCGCAAGCGTCCGCCATCGAAGATCGGCAACGAAATCGCCGGCCCCACGCTGTAGTTGAGTTTCTTGCCGGTCAAGAACTCCAGGGCCCCGCCGCCGGTGGCCATGTAGCCGAGGCTGCCGACCAGATCGACGTTCGGGTAGAAACCGGCATGGGCGACATCGATGCCCCGCGCCTGCGCCGCCACTTGCCAGCGGCTGGCGACCACGTCCGGGCGTTGGCCGAGCAATTGCGCCGGCAGCGACGACGGCAGTTTCAGCGGCGCACCCAGTGACAGCGTTGGCCGCTGCAACTGCGCGCCCTCCCCCGGCCCCTTGCCAGCGAGAGCGGCGAGCTGGTTGCGGCTCAAGGCGATTTCTTCGTCGAGGGCGTCGATCTGGCGATGGGTTTCCGGCAGCGGCGTCTCGGCCTGGCTGACCTCGAAATGGGTGCCGATGCCCCCGCTCAGGCGTTTTTGCGCCAGTTCAAGGATCTGCTGTTGCTGCTTCAAGGTCGCCTCGACGATGTCCCGCTGGGCGTAATGCAACGACAACTCGATGTAGACCCGTACGATGTTGTCCTGCAATTCGAGCTGGGCCTGACGCGCTTCGGCGACGCTCATGTGCGCCATGTCCACGGCACGCTCGGTGGCATTGCTTTCGCGGCCCCAGAGGTCGAGGGCATAGCTGAAACCCAGCGCCGCGTTGTTGTCCCAGGTGGTGCTGTTGGCCAGCTCACCGGGGCCATAGAACTGGTCGGTAGGCCAGTTGTGACGCTTGAGGGTGGATTCGCCATTGATCTGCAGCGACTCGGCGGCTTCGGCCACACCGGCCATGGACTTGGCCTGGCGTACCCGGGCGGCGGCCATGGCCAGGGTCGGGCTGCCTTGCAGGGCGAGGTCGATCCAGCGATTCAGTTGCGGATCGCCATAGGATTGCCACCATTGCGCGGTGGGCCAGTGCGCATCTTGCGCAGCGCTCTGGATCGCTTCATCGGTGGCCAGTGAATTGGCCTCCAGCGCCTTGCCCTGTGGGGCAATACCTCCGGTTCCGATGCAGCCGCTGATTGCCAGGGTTAAAGCCAAAACACTGAGCGGCTGAAGCGCTCTGCTGATGCGACGCGGCACTGCTGCGATTTCCTGAAATAGGGGGGAGGTACGAGATTTTTTGGAAACCGGGGTTCCGCTTTTGTGGGAGCGGGCTTGCTCGCGAAAGCGGTACATCAGTCGACATTGATGGTGAATGTCAGACCGTCTTCGCGAGCAAGCCCGCTCCCACAGGTTATGCGGTGGGTCGAACCCCGGTTACCCAAGTTGCGCAATTCTATGGGGCGGCCTGAAAGGCGATAAGCTGGGATTCCTGTGAATCTTTGTTACCGTTAACGAGATAATCCGTAAGTCGATCTTTAGTCGCCTGTAAACAAACAGAAACTTCGTGTCACAATTTGTCATTCGACGAGAGAGCACCCCATGGACACTTTGCAAAACATGCGCGCCTTCAGTTACGTGGCCGAAGCCGGCAGCTTCACCGCCGCCGCCGTGCAACTGGACACCACCACGGCCAACGTCTCGCGCGCGGTCTCCAACCTGGAAGCCCACCTGCAAACCCGCCTGCTCAATCGAACGACCCGACGCATCGCCCTGACCGAAGCCGGCAAGCGCTACCTATTGCGCTGCGAACAGATCCTGGCCTACGTCGAAGAAGCCGAAGCCGAGGCCAGCGACGCCCACGCGCGCCCGGCCGGGCAACTGAAAGTGCACACCATGACCGGCATCGGCCAGCACTTCGTGATCGACGCCATCGCCCGCTACCGCAAGACCCACCCGGATGTAACCTTCGACCTGACCATGGCCAACCGCGTGCCGGACCTGCTCGACGAGGGTTACGACGTGTCCATCGTCCTCGCCAGCGAACTGCCGGATTCGGGTTTCGTCTCCCAGCGCCTGGGCATCACCTACAGCATCGTTTGCGCCTCCCCGGCCTACGTCAAAACCAACGGCTGCGCACAAAAACCCAGCGACCTGCTCAACCACGCCTGCCTGCGCCTGGTCAGCCCGGTGATTCCGCTGGAGAAATGGGCCTTCGACGGTCCTGATGGCCAGGAAATGGTCACCATCAACAGCTCACCCTTCCTGGTGAACTCCGCCGACGCGATGAAATCCGCGATCATCAGCGGCATGGGCGTTGGCGTCCTGCCGCTGTATGCCGCGATAGAAGGCCTGCGCAACGGCACGCTGGTGCGCGTGATGCCCAACTACCGCTCCCAGGAACTGAACCTGTATGCAATCTACCCGTCGCGCCAGTATCTGGATGCGAAGATCAAGACCTGGGTCGAGTATTTGCGTGGATCGTTGCCGGAATTGCTGGCGGCGCATCAGGCGGAATTGGCGGCGTATGAATTGAGTGGGAGTTTGGGTGGGGTTCGGGTGGCGAATTGATGGATGCCCGAACCCGGCTCACATCAGATTGATTCATTGTGAGAGCGAGCCTGCTCGCGATGGCGTTCTCACATTCAAATCTCTGTGAGCAGATACACCGCTTTCGCGAGCAGGCTCGATCCCACAGTTGGATTTGCATCAATCTGCCAGAAATTGGCCGGCTGTCAGGCCGCCTTCGCGAGCAAGCCCGCTCCCACATTTTGAATTATGCACGGTCAATAAAATCAGGCCGGCCGGTAGGCCGCCTCGGCTGCTTTTGATCTGCCCGCCCCCTCGGCAGGCTGAGCGGAGGCGTTCATCCGGGGATTGGCGCGCAGCGCCGTTCGACGCAGTCGAACTCATTGCATGTAGGTCGTCGCGAAGCAGACCGGAGGGCAATGCCCCCGGATGAATGCCGGAGCGAAGGAACCCCGAGCCCAGGCGAGGGGCCGTACGTTCGGGGCGAGCGCTTTTTTTGCTTACTTTTTTTGAGGCGCTTGTTAAAAAAAGTGAGTCGCCGTAAGGGCGAAACCATAGGTGGCCGTTACCGAAGAAACGGATATGTACACGGTCCCCCACAACATGGTCGGCCCAAAGGCCGCCAAGACCTAACCAAACCGCAAACTGACAGCGCCGTCAGTTAGCAGTCACCCTCCTGACCAGCAAACAGGTTTATAAAGGAAACTACCTTACCCACCTACCGACCACCCAGCCCCGGCGCCCCACTCGCATGCGAATCCAGAAAAAATCCGCCCTGCTCGTCGCCCTTCTGATCGTCCTGGCAGCGCTGGGCCTGTGGTACGCGACCAAACCGGCCAAGGCCAAACTCGCCACCCCCACCGCCATCCCCGTGCGCGTGGTCGCCGTCGCCGAAAAAGACGTGCCGCGTTACGTCAGCGGCATCGGTTCGGTACTGTCCCTGCACAGCGTCGTAGTCCGCCCACAAATCGACGGCATTCTCACCAAAATCATGGTCAAGGAAGGCCAACTGGTGAAAAAAGACGATCTGCTGGCCACCATCGACGACCGGTCGATCCGCGCCAGCCTCGACCAGGCCCGGGCACAACTGGGCGAAAGCCAGGCGCAACTGCAAGTGGCGCTGGTCAACCTTAAACGCTACAAACTGCTGAGCGTTGACGACGGCGTTTCCAAGCAGACCTACGACCAGCAACAGGCGCTGGTGAACCAACTCAAAGCCACCGCCCAAGGCAATCAGGCTTCAATCGACGCAGCTCAGGTACAACTTTCCTACACACAGATTCGTTCCCCAGTGACCGGTCGCGTCGGCATTCGCACCGTCGACGAAGGCAACTTCCTGCGCATGACCGACACCCAAGGCCTGTTCACAGTGACCCAGATCGACCCGATCGCCGTGGAGTTCTCCCTGCCGCAGCAAATGCTGCCGACCTTGCAGGGCCTGATCAACGACCCACAGCACGCCCGGGTCAAGGCCTACATCGGGGCCGACACCGACGGCGAAACCGGCAACCTGCTCGGCGAAGGTCACCTGACCCTGATCGACAACCAGATCAACGCCAACACCGGCACCATCCGCGCCAAGGCCGAATTCGACAACGACGCACAGAAACTCTGGCCGGGCCTGCTGGTGACGGTAAAGATTCAGACAGCCCTGGATAAAGATGCGCTGGTGGTGCCGCCGACAGTCGTACAACGCGGCCTCGACCAGCACTTCGTGTACCGGGTCAATGGGGACAAGGTCGAAGCCGTGCAGGTGCAGATGGTCTATCAAGGCAGCGGCCAGGACATCATCAAGGGTGTGAAGCCGGGTGATGTACTGGTCAGCGATGGTCAGTCGCGGCTCAAGCCCGGCGCTACTGTGCAAGTGCTGACCGAGCCGCCTCAAGTGGTGCGATCGGAGGCGGCGCAATGAAGGGCCATGGTTCGGTGTCAGCCTGGTGCATCGACCACCCGGTGGCCACGGTCCTGCTGACGTTCGCCCTGGTGCTGCTGGGTGTCATCGCGTTTCCGCGCCTGCCGGTAGCGCCGTTGCCGGAGGCGGAATTCCCGACCATCCAGGTGGCCGCGCAACTTCCGGGCGCCAGCCCGGAAACCATGGCTTCCTCGGTGGCCACGCCCCTTGAAGTGCAATTCAGTGCCATTCCCGGCGTTACCCAGATGACCTCGAGCAGTGCACTGGGCTCGACCAACCTGACCCTGCAATTCACCCTCGACAAGAGCATCGACACCGCCGCCCAGGAAGTGCAGGCGGCGATCAATACTGCCGCGGGCAAACTGCCCAAGGACATGCCGAACCTGCCGACCTGGCGCAAGGTCAACCCGGCCGACAGCCCGGTGCTGATCCTCAGCGTCAACTCCTCGCTGATGCCTGGCCCTGAGCTCAGCGACCTGACGGAAACCCTGTTGTCCCGTCAGCTCAGTCAGGTCGACGGTGTAGGCCAGGTCGTCATCACCGGTCAGCAGCGTCCGGCGATTCGCGTCCAGGTGTCCGCCGACAAACTCGCCGCCATCGGCCTGACCCTGACGGACATTCGCCTGGCGATCCAGCAGACCAGCCTCAACCTGGCCAAAGGGGCGCTGTACGGCGAATCGAGCATTTCAACCCTGTCGACCAACGACCAGTTGTTCCACCCCGACGAATACAGCCAGTTGATCGTTTCCTACAAGGACGGTGCCCCGGTTCACCTCAAGGATGTCGCGAAAGTCGTCAACGGTTCGGAAGATGCCTACGTTCAGGCGTGGGCGGGTTCGCAACCGGGCGTGAACCTTGTGATTTTCCGCCAGCCAGGCGCCAACATCGTCGAGACCGTGGACCGCATCCAGGCCGCCTTGCCGGCACTGGAAGCGATGCTCCCCGCCTCGGTGCAGGTCAAGACGCTGATCGACCGCACCCAGACCATCCGTGCCTCGCTGCATGAAGTGGAAATCACCCTGCTGATTGCAATCATGTTGGTAGTGGCGGTGATGGCGCTGTTCCTGCGCCAACTGTCGGCCACGCTGATCGTGTCGGCAGTGCTCGGTGTGTCGCTGATCGCCAGCTTTGCGCTGATGTACGTCATGGGCTTCAGCCTGAACAACCTCACGCTGGTGGCGATCGTGGTCGCCGTGGGCTTTGTGGTGGACGATGCAATCGTGGTGGTGGAGAACATCCACCGACATCTCGAGGCCGGTGACGGCATGCGCGAGGCGGCGATCAAGGGGGCCGGAGAGATCGGATTTACCGTGGTGTCGATCAGTTTCTCGCTAGTGGCAGCGTTCATTCCGCTGCTGTTCATGGGCGGTGTGGTCGGGCGACTTTTCAAGGAGTTCGCCCTGACCGCCACCTCCACCATTTTGATTTCGGTGGTGGTTTCGCTGACATTGGCGCCAACGCTGGCAGCGCTGTTCATGCGGGCACCGGTGCATCACGCTCATAGCAAACCGGGCTTTGGTGAACGTCTGCTGGCGTGGTACGAAAAAGGCCTGCGCCATGCCCTCGCCCACCAGAAATTGATGATCGGCGTGTTCGCTTTGTCGCTGGGGCTGGCCGTTGCCGGCTACATCTTCATTCCCAAGGGTTTCTTCCCGATCCAGGACACCGGTTTCGTCCTTGGTACCACTGAAGCCGCTGCCGATATTTCCTACGGCGACATGGTGAAAAAACACCTGGCGATGGCCGAAATCGTTGCCGCCGACCCCGCTGTCGAAACCTTCTCGCACTCAGTCGGCGTCTCGGGCAGCAACCAGACCATTGCTAACGGCCGCTTCTGGATCACCCTGAAAAAACGCGGGGATCGCGATGTCTCGGCCAGCCAGTTCATCGACCGGATTCGCCCGCAACTGATGAAAGTCCCGGGCATCGTCCTGTACCTGCGTGCAGGCCAGGACATCAACCTCAGCTCAGGCCCGAGCCGCGCCCAGTACCAATACGTCCTCAAAAGCAACGACGGTGCGACCCTCAGTACCTGGACCCAGCGCCTGACGGAAAAACTGCGCGCCAACCCGGCCTTCCGCGACATTTCCAACGACCTGCAACTGGGCGGCAGCATCACCCACATCAGCATCGACCGCAGCGCCGCTGCGCGTTTCGGCCTCACCGCCAGCGACGTCGACGAAGCCCTGTACGATGCCTTCGGCCAGCGCCAGGTCAATGAATTCCAGACCCAGATCAACCAGTACAACGTGATCCTGGAACTGGACACCAAACAGCGCGGCAAGGCCGAAAGCCTCAACTACTTCTACCTGCGCTCGCCCCTGAGCGGGGAAATGGTGCCGCTGTCGGCCCTGGCCAGGTTCGATGCGCCGGCCATCGGCCCGCTGTCCATCGCCCATGACGGGATGTTCCCGGCGGCCAACCTGTCGTTCAACCTCGCGCCCGGCGTGGCGTTGGGCGATGCGGTGATCATGCTCAACCAGGCCAAGGCCGACATCGGCATGCCGACCGCCATCAGCGGCAATTTCCAGGGCGCCGCCCAGGCGTTCCAGAGTTCGCTGGCCAGCCAGCCGTGGCTGATCCTGGCGGCGCTGTTGGCGGTGTACATCATTCTCGGCGTGCTCTACGAGAGCTTCGTGCACCCGCTGACGATCATTTCGACCTTGCCTTCGGCGGGCCTCGGCGCGGTGATCATGCTGTGGATTTGCGGCCAGGACTTTTCGATCATGGCGCTGATCGGGCTGGTGTTGCTGATCGGTATCGTGAAAAAGAACGGCATCCTGATGATCGACTTTGCCCTCGAAGCGCAGCGCAATGGCAGGCTGTCGCCTGAGGAAGCGATTTTCAAGGCCTGCATCACGCGGTTCCGGCCGATCATCATGACCACCCTCGCCGCCCTGCTCGGCGCCCTGCCGCTGATGCTCGGCTATGGCACCGGTGCCGAGTTGCGCCAGCCCCTGGGGATCGCGGTGGTCGGCGGCTTGCTGGTGAGCCAGGCGCTGACGCTGTTCACCACGCCGGTCATATACTTGTGGCTTGAGCGGCTATTCCATCGACCTAAACCTGCGCCAGAACCGGTGCTGGCGACCACAGACTGAGGCGGGTCATGCGCGTTCTGATTATCGAAGACGAAGAAAAAACCGCGGACTATCTGCACCGCGGCCTGACGGAACAGGGTTTCACCGTGGATCTGGCCCGCGATGGTGTGGAAGGCCTGCACCTGGCGCTGGAGAGCGACTACGCGGTGATCGTCCTCGACGTGATGCTGCCGGGCCTCGACGGCTTCGGTGTGTTGCGCGCCCTGCGTGCGCGCAAGCAAACCCCGGTGATCATGCTCACCGCCCGCGAGCGTGTGGAAGATCGCATCAAGGGCCTGCGCGAAGGCGCCGATGACTATCTGGGCAAACCGTTTTCCTTCCTTGAACTGGTGGCACGCCTGCAAGCGCTGACCCGCCGTAGCGGCGGCCATGAACCGGTGCAGGTGAGCATCGCCGACCTGTGGATAGATTTGATCAGCCGCAAGGCCACCCGTGCCGGTACACGTCTGGACCTGACCGCCAAGGAGTTCTCGCTGCTTAGCGTACTGGCGCGGCGCCAGGGTGAAATCCTTTCGAAAACCGCCATTGCCGAGATGGTCTGGGACATCAATTTCGACAGCGACGCCAACGTCGTCGAAGTCGCGATCAAACGCCTGCGGGCCAAGCTCGACGGGCCATTCGAAGAAAAGCTACTGCACACCATTCGTGGCATGGGTTATGTGCTGGAGAGCCGTGGTGTCCAGTAATTCCATCGCCCTGCGTCTAAGCGGGATGTTCACGCTGGTGGCGCTTCTGGTCTTTCTGTTGATCGGCTGGGCGCTGTACCAGCAGGTCGACAAAGGCCTGGGCCTGCTGCCAGAAGCCGAACTCGATGCGCGCTACAGCGTGCTCGAATCCACGGTCGGCCGTTACGGCACGCCCGAGCACTGGGTGAAGATCAACAACAAGCTCAACCTGCTGAGTGAAGAAGACAAGCGCATCAGTTTCTGGATCATCAGCGGCGATCCACACTACGAATATGGCAACCTGACCCCGCAGATCCGTGCCTTTGCCCAAGGGCCGCTGGGCACGCGCGACATGCATCTGCCGGATCACCCGTATCCGCTGAAAGTGCTGGTCAGCGAATTCCCGGCCAAGGATCAGCGCCCACCGCTGCGTTTCATGATCGCCATCGACACCGAAACGTTTTTCCATACCCAGCATCACCTGCTGGTCGCGCTGATCAGCCTGGCGATTGTCGGCGTGCTGCTGGCTTCGGCACTGGGTTACTGGGTGGCGCGGATCGGGCTCAAACCACTGATCAAACTGTCCCAGGAAGCCCAGCGCCTGGCCCCGCCGTTGCGCTCGGGGCGCTTGCGATTGTCACCATTGCCGCCGGAGCTCGATCAATTCGTCAGCTCGTTCAACTCGACCCTGGAACGGGTCGAGCAAGCCTACTCGCGCCTTGAGTCATTCAACGCCGATGTCGCCCACGAACTGCGCTCGCCACTGACCAACCTGATCGGCCAGACCCAGGTCGCGTTGACCCGAGGACGCTCCGCCGAGCATTACTTCGAAGTGCTGCAATCGAACCTCGAAGAGCTTGAGCGACTGCGTTCGATCATCAACGACATGCTGTTCCTCGCCAGCGCCGATCAGGGCAGCAAGGCGACCAAACTGACGTCCACGTCGCTGGCGGATGAAGTAGCCACGACCCTGGAGTATCTGGATTTCATTCTCGAGGACGCTCAGGTCCAGGTTGAGGTCAGTGGTGACGCGCAAGTGCGGATCGAGATCGCCCATCTGCGCCGGGCGTTGATCAACTTGTTGAATAACGCGGTGCAGCACACCGCGCCCGGGCAGGTGATTCAAGTGCGGATCGAAGCCCAGGAGCATCAAGTCAGCATCGGCGTCGCCAACCCCGGCTCGCCGATTGCCAGTGAGCATCTGCCGCGCCTGTTCGAGCGTTTCTACCGGGTCGATGCGTCGCGCAGCAACAGCGGCCACAATCACGGTCTGGGGCTGGCCATCGTCAAGGCGATTGCGCTGATGCATGGCGGGGATGTGTTTGTGCGCAGTGATCATGGGATGAATACCTTCGGCATACACCTTCCCGTCTGAAGCTCCCTCGCCACAGAAAAACACCTGGCACTAAAACTATTGCCATAACAGCAACAGTCCTTTCATGAATCCACTCTTTTTCCCCTCGCCTCATATCCTTATCTTTGCCCGCACCAAACAGCACTTGCCAAGCAAGAAGGTTTTCAAGATGTCCAACAGTATGGGTATTGCCAGCGCTTTCGTTTTGTCCTCTTTGTTCCTGTCGCCATTGGCGATGGCGGAAGAATCGCAGACTTTCGTCGCGCATAACGCCGCACGCGCTGCGACGTTCGAAGAGCATCAGATCGAGATGACGGCCAAGGCTGCGCAAGACTCCCAAGCCCCGCAGGCATCCAGCATCCAGGCCCGGCCACTGGCCGAGAAAGACAGCTGACCGGCACTGATCACTCCCGTTTCCCTCGACACTTTCATCGGCTTTTCCCTTTGAAAAGTTGTCTCCAAAGCCGCTGTTGTCAGCGGCTTTTTTTATAGTGGCGACTCGACCTTCCTTGCAATTTCTGCAACCAAAGTCACTGACGCCCACGTCAACGATCAATCGTTCGAGCAACAGGCAGGATTCACTCGGCTGCTGCGTTTATGCAACTACGCTTAGAGCGTCCCTTTAGCAGACGTCAGCCCTATGACCGCAAGCCGCACCGCACATTTTCAAGGCCCGACCGGGCGACCCGAGATCATGGTGATCTTGGGCAGCACCCTGACAGTCATCTCGATCCTGTGCATCGTCGCCTTTCTGCTGATCCGCGAACACGCCAACGCCCAGCAGACCGCCACACGCAGCGCGACTACCATTGCGCAACTGATCGATGCCGATGTCCTGCGTACGGTCGAGCTCTATGACTTGACCTTGCAGGGCCTGATCGCCGCCGCCCAACGGGACGACCTTAAACAGGTTGCACCACAGATTCGTCATCTGGTGTTGTTCGACCGCTCCACCACCGCGCGCTACAAGGGCGACGTCCTGCTGTTGGACAAGCACGGCGACGTGCTGGCCGACTCATCATTGATCGAGCCGAAACAGGGCAACTTCGCTGATCGCGATTATTTCCTGGCCCATGCCTTCAATCGCGACACCGGCATGTTTATCAGCCGGCCGTTCAAGCCACGCTGCGATTGCGATGACAGCGACGAATGGCGCATCAGTTTCAGCCGGCGCATTTCATCGCCCACGGGTGAGTTTCTGGGGGTCGCGGTGGCGTCGATGCGCATGAGCTACTTCGATCAGCTGTTCAGCAGCCTCGACATCGGCAACGGCAGTACGCTGGGCATCATCAACGACGACGGGATTCTCCTGGCGCAGAAACCATACCGGGAACCAAACACCATCGGCAAAAGCTTCTCCAGCCGCCCCAACGTCGTACGCATGCTGCGCGAGCGCAGCGGCACCTTTGAAAGCGTATCGAGTGTCGATCATCAACGGCGCCTGTACACCTTTACCCGGGTCGGCAATCTGCCGCTGACCGTCATCGTGGCCCTTTCCATCGATGAAGTGTTCGCCACCTGGAACCGCACGGCCTATGTGATCAGTGGTGCAACAGGGGTTTTGTGCATCGGCCTGTTGTGGCTGACCTGGTTGCTCTGCCGTGAGCTGCGACGGCGCCAAAGTGCCGAGCAGGAATTGGCGCAACTGGCGGCCACCGATGCCTTGACCGGCGTGGCCAACCGTCGATCCCTTGATCAGACCCTGCGCCATGAATGGTTTCGCGCGCAGCGCAGTGGCAAGCCGTTGTCGTTGCTGATGATCGATGCCGATCACTTCAAGGCCTTCAATGACCGGCACGGGCATCAGGCCGGCGACGAAGCCTTGCGGGCATTGGCCGAGGTCATCCGCGCCAATGTCCATCGCCCGGCGGATCTGGTGGCTCGCTATGGCGGCGAGGAGTTTTCGGTGGTCCTGGCCGAAACTGACGGTGAAGGCGCGAAGCAGATCGCCGAGCACATCCGCGAGGCGGTGCAGAAACTGCCACTGGTGGACCCCGGTGAGCCGCCGATGAGCGTAAGTATCGGTATTGCCACCTGGACGGCGGCCAGCGATATCAACCTGGAGCAATTGCTGTTCAGCGCGGACAAGGCGTTGTATCAGGCCAAGGAAGGGGGGCGTAACCGGGTTGTTTGTGCCAGTTGAATTCTATGCTGAATCGACTGGCCTCTTCGCGAGCAAGCCCGCTCCCACAGTTGACCGCGTTTCCCTGTGGGAGCGGGCTTGCTCGCGAAAGCGGCCTGTCAGGCAACACAAAATTCAGGACATAAAAAAAGGCCACCCGAAGGCAGCCTTTAAAAACTAGAGAGGTTTTTTGCTTACACCGCCGCAACCGGGCGCATGTAAGAGATTGGTGCGGTGCTGGCGTCTTCGAACGTCACGACTTCCCAGGCATCTGTCTGCTCAATCAACTTGCGCAGCAGCTGGTTGTTCAGTGCGTGGCCGGACTTGAAGCCCTTGAACTCACCAATCAGGCTATTGCCCAGCAGGTAGAGATCGCCAATTGCATCGAGGATCTTGTGCTTCACGAATTCGTCTTCATAGCGAAGGCCGTCTTCGTTCAGTACGCCATCGGCGTCGACCACGATTGCGTTTTCAACGCTGCCGCCGAGTGCGAGGTTGTGCTTGCGCAGGTACTCGATGTCACTCATGAAACCAAAGGTACGGGCGCGGCTGACTTCTTTTACGAACGAAGTGCTGGAAAAATCCACGCTTGCACTTTGGGTGCGGTCCCGGAAAACCGGGTGATCGAAATCGATCTCGAAGCTCACCTTGAACCCTTCGAAAGGGACGAAAGTGGCGCGCTTGTCGCCGTCTTCCACTGTCACTTCACGCAGGATGCGGATGAATTTCTTGGCGGCGTCCTGTTCTTCCAGGCCTGCCGATTGAATCAGGAATACGAAGGGTCCAGCGCTGCCATCCATGATCGGGACTTCGGACGCGGAGAGCTCGACGTAGGCGTTATCGATGCCCAGGCCAGCCATGGCCGAGAGCAAGTGCTCTACCGTGTCCACTTTGACGTCGCCGTTGATCAGCGTGGTCGACATAGTGGTTTCACCGACGTTTTCCGCGCGGGCAGGAATCTGCACCACAGGGTCGAGGTCAGCGCGACAAAACACAATGCCAGTGTCGACAGGCGCAGGCTTGAGGGTCAGGTAGACCTTCTCCCCGGAGTGCAGGCCTACACCTGTGGCACGGATAATATTTTTCAGTGTGCGTTGTTTAATCATGGCTTGGGCCGCTTCAGCGCAAATTGCGAACTGGTATCAACAAAGGCTGGCGATGATAGCAGACCGAGCCTTTGCTGAACACCAATCACCTTCATAGCCCTGATACATTCCATCAATCGGCCTGACGACGCAGGAAAGCCGGGATGTCCAGGTAGTCCAGGTCATCTTGCGGATTCATCTTCGCGGCAGTCGCAGCACCGGCCTGGGCCTGGTTGCGCATGACGGTCGGACGGTCCAGGTCACGGTAGTTCACCGCTGGAGCTTCCTGACGAACAGGGGCCTGTTGTTGTGGCTGTGCAGCCATCGAAGTGTGGACGGTATTGTCGATGACCTTCACAGGCTTCTCGATTTTAGCGCCAAGACCGGTGGCAACGACAGTCACGTGCAACTCGTCGCGCATGTCCGGATCGATAACGGTACCGACCTTGACCATCGCGTGCTCGGAAGCGAAGGCTTCGATGATGCTACCCACGTCGGAGTACTCACCCAGGGACAGGTCAGGACCGGCGGTGATGTTCACCAGGATGCCGCGAGCGCCTTGCAGGTTCACGTCTTCGAGCAGCGGGTTGCGAATGGCCGCTTCGGTGGCTTCGCGTGCACGGTTCGGACCGCTGGCGCAGCCAGTGCCCATCATCGCCATGCCCATTTCGCTCATCACGGTACGCACGTCGGCGAAGTCGACGTTGATCATGCCCGGACGCTTGATGATGTCGGAGATACCGCGAACGGCACCGGCCAGTACATCGTCAGCCTTGGCGAAAGCCGACAGCAGGCTTGCGTCTTTACCGAGGATGGTCAGCAGCTTCTCGTTGGGAATGGTGATCAACGAGTCGACGCTTTCAGACAGCAGACGGATGCCTTCGTCGGCGATCTGCATGCGCTTACGACCTTCGAACGGGAACGGACGAGTCACGACCGCAACGGTCAAGATGCCCATTTCCTTGGCCACTTCGGCGATGATCGGCGCAGCACCGGTACCGGTACCGCCGCCCATGCCAGTGGTGATGAACACCATGTTGGTGCCCTGCAGGACTTCGGCAATGCGCTCACGGTCTTCCAGAGCAGCCTGACGACCTACTTCAGGGTTGGCGCCAGCGCCCAGGCCCTTGGTCACACCGGTACCCAGTTGCAGGATGGTCCGCGCGCCGATGGATTTCAGCGCCTGGGCATCAGTGTTGGCGCAGATGAACTCGACGCCTTCAATGTTGCTCTTGACCATGTGGTTGACAGCGTTGCCGCCGCCACCGCCGACACCGATAACTTTGATTACCGGGCTTGCGGGGATGTTGTCTACGAGTTCGAACATTTTCCCTCTCCTTTCAATTCTCTAGTTTTTTCGCCTACTGCGTGCTTCGGTGTAACGGTATTGCGGTAAATCTTCAGAAATTGCCCTGGACCCACTTCTTCAGTCGGTCCAGCAACGGAGCCTGTGGCTCTTCGTTGCTGTAGCTGTCGCGACTGCCGATGCCCGAGAACGAGATGCCGTCGGACTGCTTCTGCAGGCCGTACATCAACAGGCCGACGCCGGTGGAATAAATCGGGTTGCGCACTACGTCATCCAGGCCTTTCACGCCGTGAGGCACGCCCAGGCGCACCGGCATGTGGAAGATTTCCTCGGCCAGTTCAGTGGCGCCTTCCATCTTCGCGGTACCGCCGGTCAGCACGATGCCGGCCGGGATCAGGTCTTCGTAGCCGCTGCGGCGCAGTTCGGCCTGGATCAGCGTGAACAGTTCGTCGTAGCGCGGCTCGACCACTTCGGCCAGGGCCTGGCGGGACAGCTCGCGCGGCGGACGGTCGCCGACGCTTGGCACCTTGATGGTTTCACCGGCACCGGCCAGTTTGGCCAGGGCGCAGGCGTAGCGAATCTTGATTTCTTCGGCGTACTGGGTCGGGGTGCGCAACGCCATGGCGATGTCGTTGGTCACCTGGTCACCGGCAATCGGGATCACCGCGGTGTGACGGATCGCGCCTTCGGTGAAGATCGCGATGTCGGTAGTACCGCCACCGATGTCCACCAGGCATACGCCCAGCTCTTTCTCGTCATCGGTCAGTACCGAGTACGCGGAAGCCAGTTGCTCGAGAATGATGTCGTCGATTTCCAGACCGCAGCGGCGCACGCATTTTTCAATGTTCTGTGCGGCGTTGACGGCGCAGGTGACCACGTGGACCTTGGCTTCCAGACGCACGCCGGACATGCCCAGCGGCTCGCGGACGCCTTCCTGGTTATCGATCACGTAATCCTGCGGCAGGGTGTGCAGCACTCGCTGGTCAGCCGGGATCGCAACGGCCTGGGCGGCGTCGAGCACACGCTCGAGGTCCGCCGAGCTGACTTCGCGATCACGAATCGCCACGATGCCGTGGGAGTTCAGGCTGCGGATGTGATTGCCGGCCACGCCGACGAACGCCGAGTGAATGCGGCAACCAGCCATCAGCTGCGCTTCTTCGATAGCGCGCTGGATCGATTGCACGGTGGATTCGATGTTCACCACCACGCCTTTTTTCAGGCCACGGGACGGATGGGTACCGATCCCGACGATTTCCAGCGTGCCGTCGTCCGCGACCTCGCCCACCAGCGCCACCACCTTGGAGGTGCCGATATCGAGACCGACGATCATTTTGCCGCTTTGCACGTTTGCCATGGGTCCTGCCTCTTCTTAATTCTTCGCGACAGCGGGTTGGGCTGCCGTGGGCGCTACAGGTTCCCGCCAGCCAACAGCGAGGCCGTTGGCGTAGCGCAGATCGATGCGCGCAATGTTCGTAATCTGTTCTTTGAGCGTCTTGTCATAGATGGCGATGAAACGGCGCATCTTTTCCACCTGGTTGCCGCGTCCCAGCAGCAGTTCGATCCCGGGACCCGCACTGCCGGGGCCGGTGGTCAGGAACCAGCTGCCGCGATCACGCAGTTCGAGGCGTGCAATCGAGAAGCCCAGCGGCCTGAGCATCTGGCTCAGCACCTGGTATTGCTGCATCACTTGCTGCTGGGCCCGCTGTGGGCCGAACAGCTGTGGCAGGTGTTCATAGTTCGCCAGCTCGCGCGGGGTGAAGGCCTGGCCCTGGTTGTTCAACAGCGACTCGTCGCCCCAGCGGGCCACCGGCAGTTGTTCTTCCAGGCGGATCACCACTTGATCCGGCCACACCCGGCGCACTTCGGCGTGGGCAATCCATGGCATCGTTTCCAGCTCGGTGCGCATGCTCGCCAGGTCGATGGTGAAGAAGCTCGCCGCCACGTACGGGGCGATCCGCTGCTGCACCGCTTGCTGGCTGATGTAACTCAAGTCGCCCTGCACATTGATCCTGGTGATCGGCCTGTCGGCATACGGCAACAACCGTGTCGCGCCTTCGTAAGTACCGAACCCCAAGGCCACCAGCAGTACCGGCCAGAACAACGCTTTGAGAAAACCGAAGTTGGCTTTCGGCAGGCGCGCGGACATCGGCTCTTTGGCCACCATTCGGCTGGCACCCCGCGGCACCGGCTTGCGGCCGGTCGGTGCGGAGGGCTGATGTCTGAGCTGAGCGCCTTGCATGGCCTTAACCTCTCGTCGACTCTTGGTTACCGGCAGTGTTGCCGACAACGCTCTGGGCCAGAATGGCCAGAACCAGTTGCTGGAAATCCAGACCGGCGGCACGGGCCGCCATCGGCACCAGGCTGTGATCGGTCATGCCCGGTGCGGTGTTGACTTCCAGGAACCAGAACTGCCCGTCGGCGTCCTGCATCACGTCTGCCCTGCCCCAACCGGCGATACCCAGCGCTTCACAGGCTTTCGCCGTGAGGTCCATGAGTTCCTTTTCCTTGGTGCTGTCCAGACCGCACGGAATGCGGTACTGGGTATCGTTGGCGATGTACTTGGCGTCGTAGTCGTAGAAGCTGTGCGTCGTGCCCAGGGCAATCGGTGGCAACACCTGGTCACGCAGGGTGGCGATGGTGAACTCCGGACCGTGAATCCATTGCTCGACCAGCACTTGCGAATCGTAGGTACTGGCCGCTTTCCATGCGTCGATCAGCTCGGACGCGGAACTCACTTTGGCCATCCCGATACTTGAACCTTCATGGGCCGGTTTGACGATCAAAGGGAAGCCCAGTTCCGTCGCCGCCGAAATACAATCGGCCTCGCTGCAAAGGACCGCGTGACGCGGCGTCGGAATGCCCAGGCTGTGCCAGACCTGCTTGGTGCGCAGCTTGTCCATGGCCAGGGCCGACGCCAGGATGCCGCTGCCGGTGTACGGAATGCCCAGGCATTCGAGCAGGCCCTGCATGCTGCCGTCTTCACCGCCACGACCGTGGAGGATGATGAAGGCGCGGTCGATCTTTTCGCTCTGCAGACGCTGCAGCAGGTCATCGCCCACGTCGAGGCCGAACGCGTCCACACCGGCGCTTTGCAGTGCGTCCAGAACAGCGTTACCCGACTTCAGGGACACTTCACGCTCGGCGCTCTTGCCGCCGAACAGCACGGCGACGCGGCCGAAGTCTTTCGGCGCGATCGTGGAGACCAGGTTGGCGTAGGCAGCACTCATTTCAACTTCCCCTTCTCCGGCGCGGCAACGGCACCGGCGAACAACTCACTTTTCAACAGTTTTGGTGCGAGACCGCCGATATCGCCGGCGCCCTGGCACAGCAGGATGTCGCCGGCACGCAGCAGTGGCTTGACCACTGGTGCGAGGTCGACACCACGCTCGATGTAGATCGGGTCGAGCTGGCCACGCTGACGGATGCTGTTGCACAGCTTGCGGCTGTCGGCCCCCGGAATCGGCTCTTCGCCGGCCGGATAGACTTCCATCAGCAGCAGGACGTTGGCGTCGGCCAGTACATTGACGAAATCGTCGTACAGGTCACGGGTGCGGCTGTAACGGTGCGGCTGGTAGACCATCACCAGGCGGCGTTCCGGCCAGCCACCGCGTACGGCCTTGATCACGGCCGCGACTTCCGTCGGGTGGTGACCGTAGTCATCGACCAGCATCACATTGCCGCCGTCCACCGGCAGTTCGCCGTAGACCTGGAAGCGTCGGCCGACACCCTGGAACCCGGACAGGCCCTGGACGATGGCTTCATCGCTGACGCCTTCGTCGGTGGCGATGCAGATGGTCGCCAGTGCGTTCAATACGTTGTGGTTGCCCGGCATGTTCACCGAAACATCCAGCGGCTCGCGGTCAGGGCGCAGCACGGTGAAGAAGGTCTGCATGCCTTGCTGGCGCACATTGATAGCGCGCACGTCGCAGTCTTCGCCGAAACCATAGGTGACCGTCGGGCGTTTGACCTGCGGGAGGATTTCACGCACCACCGGATCGTCAAGGCACACCACCGCCAGACCGTAGAACGGCAGGTTGTGGAGGAATTCGACGAAGGTTTTCTTCAGCTTGTTGAAGTCACCGTCGTAGGTCGCCATGTGATCGGCGTCGATGTTGGTGACCACGGCCACCAGCGGCTGCAAGTGCAGGAAGCTGGCGTCGCTTTCGTCGGCTTCGGCGATCAGGTAGCGGCTGGTGCCGAGCTGGGCATTGGTGCCCGCGGCGTTCAGGCGGCCACCGATCACGAATGTCGGATCCAGGCCTCCGGCGGCGAACACCGAAGCGATCAGGCTGGTGGTGGTGGTTTTGCCGTGGGTACCGGCAACGGCGATACCGTGGCGATAGCGCATCAGTTCAGCCAGCATCTCTGCGCGCGGCACCACCGGGATACGGCGTTCCAGCGCGGTAGCGACTTCCGGGTTGGACGTGTTCACGGCACTCGACACCACCAGCACGTCGGCGGTCGCGGCGTTTTCGGCGCGATGGCCGATGAAGATCTGCGCCCCGAAGGACTCCAGACGTTCAGTCACCGGCGAAGCCTTCAGGTCAGAGCCGGACACGGCATAACCCAGGTTCAGCAGCACTTCGGCAATCCCGCACATGCCCACACCGCCGATACCGACGAAGTGGATGCGGCGGATACGGCGCATTTCCGGTTGTGGCATGGCTTTCTGACTCTCAACCATGGGCCACCTCCAGGCAGCTATCGACCACGTTACGGGTGGCATCGGGTTTGGCCAGGCGGCGTGCCGCGGTAGCCATTTCGTTGAGTCGTTGTGGTTGCATCAGGACCTCTGTCAGGCGAGCAGCAAGATCCGCTGCGCCAGTCGTTCTTTGTGGCATCAGGAAGGCTGCGCCTTCACGGGCCAAATATTCGGCGTTGCGGGTCTGGTGATCGTCGATGGCGTGGGGCAAAGGCACCAGCATCGAGGGCAGACCGGCGGCGGCCAGTTCACTGATGGTCAGCGCGCCTGCGCGACATACCACCAGGTCGGCCCAGCTGTAGGCTTGGGCCATGTCTTTGATGAAGGGCTGCACCTGCGCCTCGACGCCAGCCGCGCGATAGCGCTCTGCAGTCACTTCATCGTGGTTTTTGCCGGCCTGATGGAACACTTCCGGACGCAAGTCGGCAGCGACTTGCGACAGGGCTTCAGGCAGCAACTTGTTCAACGGTTCTGCGCCCAGGCTTCCGCCAAGGATCAGCAAACGCGCCTTGCGACCGGCCAGGGCAGGTCGCGATGTCTCGAGGAACAGCTCGGTGCGCACCGGATTACCGGTGGTCCGGCGGCTGTCCGACAGGGTAAAGGTGTCGGGGAACGCTTCACAGACTCGGGCGGCCAACGGCACCAGCAACCGATTGGCGGTACCGGCCACGGCGTTCTGTTCGTGAACGATCACCGGCACGCCGGCCAGTTTTGCCGCGACGCCGCCTGGGCCGGTCACAAAGCCACCAAATCCGACGACACAGACCGGTTGCAGACGGCGAATGATCGCCCGCGCCTGCCAGACCGACTTGATCACCATGAACGGTGCCTTGAGCAGGGACAATTTGCCCTTGCCCCGCAGACCGCTGGCGTGGATCCGATGCAACTCGATACCTGCCGCCGGCACCAGATCGTTCTCGATCCCACGCGGGGTGCCGAGCCAGTGCACGGTATAGCCGCGCGCCTGGAATTCGCGGGCACAGGCCAGCGCCGGGAACACGTGACCACCGGTGCCGCCGGCCATGATCATGACGTTAGCGCCCATGGTTCGGCTCCTCGGCGAAGTCGCTCTCATGGAACTCCATCTCTTCACTGCCAAGGTGGGTTCGACTTTCCCACTCGATTCGCAGCAACAAGCCGAGACAGGCACAGCAGATCACCAACGAACTACCGCCATAGCTGAGGAACGGCAGGGTCAGACCCTTGGTCGGCAGCAGGCCGACGTTCACGCCGATGTTGATCAGGAATTGACCAATCCACAGGAACGACAGACCGTATGCCACGTAAGCTGCAAAAAACTGCTTGGCCTTTTCAGCCCACAAACCGATGTACATGCCGCGAATACACACAAAGACGAACAGTGCCACGGTGCACAACGAACCCACCGCCCCCAGCTCTTCGGCCAGGACCGAGAACACGAAGTCAGTGTGGGCTTCCGGCAGGTAGAACTGTTTCTGCACGCTATTGCCCAGGCCAACGCCCAGCCACTCGCCGCGACCGAAGGCGATCAATGCCTGGGACAACTGATAGCCGGCGCCGAACTGGTCGGCCCACGGGTCGGCAAAGTTGGTCAGACGCGCCATTCGATACGGCTGCATTTGAATCAACAGCACCACCGCGCCGACGGCCAGGACCACCATCAGGGAAAAACGGAACAGCCCGACGCCGCCAAGGAACAGCATCGCCGCCGCCGCCCCCATCATCACGACGGTGGCACCGAAGTCCGGCTCCATCAGCAGCAGGCCCGCCATCGGCAGCAGCACGATGAACGGCTTGAAGAAGCCCATCCAGCTTTCACGCACTTCTTTCTGGCGACGCACCAGATAACCGGCGAGGTAGATCACCACGAACACCTTGGCGATCTCGGAAGGCTGGACGTTGAAGAAACTGAAGCCGATCCAGCGCATCGAGCCGTTAACTTCACGACCGATCCCCGGAATGATCACCATCACCAGCAAGCCGAACGCCCCCAGCAGCATTAGCCAGCCCAAGCGTTGCCAGGTAGCGATCGGGATCATCATGGTGACGATGCAGGCACCCAGGCCCAGCACTACGTAAATAAGGTGGCGAATCATGTAATACAGGGCGCTGCCCGACTGCACGGCCGCCACTTCGGTCGATGCCGAGGCGATCATGATCAGCCCCAGGCCGAGCAGCGTCAGGCAACCGGCGAGCATCGGGAAGTCGAGGTCGATACCGCGCCCGGTGATGAGCGGCGATGGATACGGCTTGATGATGCCTTTGAGGCTCATGCCAGATCCTCCACGGCTTGGACGAACTGGTGACCACGGTCTTCGTAGTTCTTGAACATGTCGAAACTGGCGCAGGCTGGCGACAGCAGTACTACATCGCCTGGCTGGGCTGCGGCACGGCATTGCTCGACGGCTTCGACCAGGGAGCCGGCGCGGATCAGAGGTACGGCGTCGCCGATGGCCTCGCCGATCTTGTCGGAGTCGCGGCCCATCAGGACCACGGCGCGGCAGTTGGCCGCCACCGGATCGCGCAGGTCCTTGAATTCGGCACCCTTGCCGTCGCCACCGGCGATCAGCACGACCTTGCCGTCGATGTCCGCGCCCAGGCCTTCGATGGCCGCCAGTGCGGCGCCGACGTTGGTGGCCTTGGAATCGTTGTAGTAGCCCACGCCGTCGAGGTCACGGACCCACTGGCAACGATGCTCGAGACCGGCGAAGGTGCGCAGGCTCGACAGCATGGCATCGAACGGCAGGCCGACCGCATGGCCCAAGGCCAGGGCCGCCAGGGCGTTGGACTGGTTGTGGGCGCCACGAACCTTCAATTCGCGCACCGGCATCAGGTTCTGGAATTCGAAGGCCAGGTATTTCTCGCCGCCTTCTTCACGAATACCGAAGGCTTTGAAATCTGGTTTGTTCAGGCCGAAGGTCCAGCAAGGCTGACCCTCGCCCATCAACGGACGACTGAGGGCATCCTGGCGGTTGACCACGAACTGCCTGGCGCCACGGAAGATCCGGTGCTTGGCCAGGTGATAGGCCGGCAGACCGCTGTAACGGTCCATGTGGTCTTCGCTGACGTTGAGCACGGTCGCCACTTCGGCGTTGAGCTGATCGGTAGTTTCCAGCTGGAAACTCGACAACTCCATCACGTACAACTCGATGTCGTCGCTGAGCAAGTCCAACGCCGGGGTACCGAGATTGCCACCGACGGCAACACGTTTGCCGGCCGCAGCCGCCATTTCGCCGACCAGCGTGGTCACGGTGCTTTTCGCGTTGGAACCGCTGATGGCCAAGATCGGCGCCTTCGCGTTACGCGCGAACAGCTCGATGTCGCCGGACAACTTCACGCCACGGGCGGCGGCAGCCTGCAGGGCCGGGGTCGCCAGCGCCAGGCCGGGGCTCACGTAGAGCTCGTCGGCACGGCACAGGAATTCGACGTCCAGCTCGCCACAACGCACTTCCACGTGGGGATAGTCACGCTTGAGCGTGGCCAGTTCCGGTGGGTTTTCCCGCGTATCGGCCACTGCAAACGCCACGCCCCGGTTCGCCAGGAAGCGAACCAGGGACATGCCGCTCTTGCCGAGGCCGACAACGATGCGGAAGTGGTCAGAAGCGATCAGAGACACGTGTTTCTACCTCAGCTTCAGGGTGGCAAGGCCGACCAGCACGAGAATCACGGTGATGATCCAGAAACGGACGATCACGCGCGGCTCGGGCCAGCCCTTGAGTTCAAAGTGGTGGTGAATGGGCGCCATGCGGAATACGCGGCGACCGGTCAGTTTAAAAGAGGCGACCTGAATGACGACGGACAGGGTTTCCATCACGAATACGCCGCCCATGATGAACAGGACGATTTCCTGACGGACGATCACCGCGATGGTGCCCAGGGCCGCGCCCAGCGCCAGTGCGCCGACGTCACCCATGAAGACCTGTGCCGGATAGGTGTTGAACCAGAGGAAGCCCAGGCCAGCTCCGATCAACGCGCCACAGAACACGATCAACTCACCGGCGCCCGGTACATAAGGAATCAGCAGGTATTCGGCGAATTTCACGTTACCCGACAGGTAGCAGAAAATGCCCAGGCCACCGCCGACCATCACGGTCGGCATGATCGCCAGGCCGTCGAGGCCGTCGGTCAGGTTGACCGCGTTACTCGAACCGACGATCACAAAATAGGTCAGCACGATGAAACCGGCGCCCAGCGGAATGCTGTAATCCTTCAGCATCGGCAGGATCAGCGTGGTTTCCACCGGCGTGGCGGCAGTCATATAAAGGAAGATCGCCGCGCCCAGGCCGAATACCGATTGCCAGAAATACTTCCAGCGGCTCGGCAAGCCACGGGAGTTCTTCTCGATGACCTTGCGGTAGTCGTCGACCCAGCCGATAGCGCCAAACAACAGGGTCACCAGTAACACGACCCAGACGTAACGGTTGCTCAGGTCAGCCCACAGCAGGGTGCTGACACCGATGGACGACAGAATCAGCGCGCCGCCCATGGTCGGTGTACCCGACTTGGACAGGTGCGACTGCGGGCCGTCGTTGCGAACGGATTGACCGATCTGACGGTTCTGCAACGTGCGGATCATCCATGGGCCATAGCACAGCGACAAGACCAGCGCGGTCAGTACACCGAGAATCCCGCGCAGGGTCAGGTACTGGAAGACCGCGAAGCCTTTGTAGAACTGTTGCAGATACTCCGCTAGCAGCAGCAGCATTAATGTTTCTCCAGACTGGACCCGCACAAGGCGGCGACGACGTTTTCCATCGCAGCGCTGCGCGACCCCTTGATCAAAATGGTGGTGTTTGTATCTTGCTCGGCGCCCAGGGCCTTGATCAGCTCAGCCTGCGTGCTGAAGTGAAAAGCCTGTGGACCGAATGCGTTCACGGCGTGAGCCATCATTGGCCCGACGGCGTACAGCGCAGAAACCTTGCCACGGGCGTATTCGCCCACGTCGCGGTGCCCCTGCTCCGCCCATTCGCCCAACTCGCCGATATCCCCGAGCACCAGGACGGTGCGACCGGAAAAGCCGGCCAGTATATCAACGGCAGCGCACATGGAGGTGGGGTTGGCGTTGTAAGTGTCATCGATCACGCGCATGCCGTTGCTGGCCAGTTGCGCGACGGTGCGCCCCTTGACCGGCTGCACCGCGCCAAGGCCGGTGGCGATCCCGGACAGCGACACACCCAGGGCATGGGCGGCAGCGGCGGCAGCCATGGCATTGGCGACGTTATGGGTGCCGAGCAGGTTCAGTTGAACACGCTCCACACCTTCAGGGTTGTGCAGGTTGAAGGCCGGGCAACCGCGGGCATCGGTGGCCAGATCACTGGCATGGAAATCGGCGCTGGAATTGCTCAACGCAAACGTCAGCACTTTGCGATCACCGGCGCGGGCCTTCCAGATACCGAATGCCTTGTCGTCGAGATTGAGAACGGCGACGCCATCGGCATCCAGCCCTTCGATAATCTCGCCCTTGGCTTCGACGATTTTTTCCGGACCGCCGAACTCGCCGACGTGGGCGGTCCCGGCGTTGTTGAGGATGGCCACGTGCGGCCTGGTCAGGCCGACTGTGTAGGCAATTTCGCCCAGGCGCGAAGCACCCAGCTCGATCACGGCAGCGGTGTGTTCCGGCGCCAGTTCGAGCAAGGTCAGCGGCACGCCGAGGTCGTTGTTCAGGTTGCCACGGGTGGCCAGCACTGCACCGCGCGTACGCAGGATGCTCGCAAGCATCTCCTTGACCGTGGTCTTGCCGCTGGAACCAGTGATTGCCGCAACCGGATGGGTGTAGGCGGCACGATTCAGCGCGCCCAACTGGCCCAGGGCCTGGCGAGTGTCGCTGACCAGCAACTGCGGCAGCGTGCTGCCAGCGACTTCACGCTCGACCAGCGCAGCCACGGCGCCCTTGGCGGCGACTTCATTCAGATAGTCATGACCGTCAAAACGCGGACCGGTCAGGGCAATGAACAGTTGGCCCGGCTTGATCGCCCGGCTGTCGATGCTGACGCCGTCGAAGCTGGCATCGACGGACACCAGGCGAGCACTCAGCGCACCGGTCAGTTCACTCAGTTTCAAGGCCTTAAGCATGGGCCACCTCCCACGCGGTCAAAGCGTGATCGGCCTCGACCAGATCGGAAAAGGCATGACGCTCGCCGTTGATTTCCTGATAGTCCTCGTGACCTTTACCGGCCAGGACAATCACGTCATCCACCGAGGCACTGGCGATCAGCCGGGCAATCGCCTGACCACGACCGGCAACGAACTCCACTTTATCCACAGCCGTGAAACCGGCGCGGATGTCATCGAAAATCACTGCCGGGTCTTCAGTACGCGGATTGTCGTCGGTGACCAGCACGCCATCGGCCAGGCGCTCGACCACTTCGGCCATCAACGGACGCTTGCCTCGATCACGGTCGCCGCCACAGCCGAACAGGCACAGCAACCGGCCCTTGGCGTGTGGACGCAGGGCCAGCAGCACTTTTTCCAGGGCATCCGGGGTGTGGGCGTAATCGACCACCACCAGCGGCTGCGAGCCACCGCCCAGGCGCTGCATGCGCCCGGCAGGGCCTTCAAGCTTCGGCAGTACCTTGAGGATTTCGTCCAGGGCGTAATCCAGACCGAGCAACGCCCCGACCGCCGCCAGGACATTGCTCAGGTTGAAGCGACCAAGCAAGGTGCTGCGCAAGTGGTGCTCGCCCTGTGGCGTGACCAGCGTGGCGCGCACGCCTTCGTCGTCGAATTGCGCCTGACGGCAATACAGGTAGGCGCTGGAATCTTCCAGGCTGTAGGTGATCAACCGCGACTCGCGCTTGTCGGCGGCCAGTTGCCGGCCGAACTCGTCGTCGAGGTTGACCACGCGGCATTTCAAGTCATTCCAGTCAAACAGCCTGGCCTTGGCTTCGCCGTAAGACTGCATGGTGCCGTGATAATCCAGGTGATCGCGGGACAGGTTGGTCATCACTGCCACATCGAACGCCAGTGCAGTCACGCGGCCCTGGTCCAGACCATGGGAAGAAACTTCCATCGCCACGGCTTTGGCGCCGGCCTTTTTCAGGTCCGCCAGAGTCGCTTGCACGGCAATCGGGTTCGGCGTGGTGTGCAGACCGCTTTCCAGTGCGCCGTAGAAACCCGAACCGAGCGTGCCGACCAGGCCGCAGTGCTGGCCGAGCAGGTCCAGTGCCTGGGCAACCAGTTGAGTCACGCTGGTCTTGCCGTTGGTACCGGTCACGCCTATCAGGTTCAGGTGATGGCTCGGCTCGCCATAAAAACGCCCGGCGATGTCCGACAGCTGGGCCGCCAGCCCCTTGACCGGAATCAGCGGCACTTCAGTGATCGGCAGGACCGTGGCGCCTTCTACTTCATAGGCCACCGCGGCAGCACCGCGCTGCAAGGCGTCGGCAATATGCGCGCGCCCATCGAATTTCCCGCCCGGCACGGCGAGGAACAGATCACCTGCGCGCACATTGCGGCTGTCCAGGGCGAGCTCGCGAATCAGCAGATCGTGGCCGGCGTGAGGGAAAATCTTGTTCAGGCTCAGAGACATCAGCCGCGCCCTCCATTGGCTTTCAGCGGAACGACCGGTGTTGCGTTCGCTTGTTGAGTAGGTGGCAGGTTGTCCGGCGTAATGTTCATCAGGCGCAGGGTGCCCGACATCACGCGACTGAACACCGGCGCGGAAACCAGGCCGCCGAAGTAACCAGCCTTGGTCGGCTCGTCGATTACCACCACGATGGCGTAACGCGGATCGCTCATCGGGCCGAAGCCGGCGAACAGCGAACGGTAGGAGTTTTCGGCGTAACCCTTGGTGCCGACCGAGGTTTTACGCGCAGTACCCGACTTGCCGCCCACGTGATACGCCGGTACCTGCGCACGGAACACACCGCGCGGAGCCTCGATCACTTGTTGCAGCATGCCTTGCATGGTTTTCGCGACGGCCTCCGGCAACACCTGGGTGGTTTGCGGCGCCTTGTCGGTCTTGATCAGGGTCAGCGGTGCGAGGCGACCGTTGTTGGCCAGGGCCGAGAAGGCGTGGACCAGCTGGATCGCGGTCACGGAAACACCGTAGCCATAAGACAGCGTTGCGGTCTCGGCCTTGCGCCACTCGCGGTAGTTCGGCAGGTTGCCGACGCGCTCGCCCGGGAAGCCCAGGCCGGTGTCCTGGCCGAGACCGACTTTCTGCGCCAGACGGAAAATGGTTTCGCCGCCGATATCGAACGCGACCTTGCTCATGCCGACGTTACTGGAATTGATCAGGATGCCGGTCAGGTCGAGCACCGGTCCTTCGGTCTTGGAAACGTCTTTGATGGTGTACTTGCCAATCTGCAGGGAGCCCGGATACACCTCGACCGTGTCGCTCGGTTTCCAGCGGCCGGTTTCGATGGCGGCGCTCATCGAGATCGCTTTCATGGTCGAGCCTGGCTCGAACACGTCGATCATCGCGCGGTTACGCATCATCGCCGGCTGCAGGTTGCGGCGGTTGTTCGGGTTGTAGGTCGGCTGGTTGACCATCGCGAGAATCTCGCCGGTCTTCACGTCCATGATCACCAGGCTGCCGGCCTTGGCGCCGTTCTCGATGATCGCGTTACGCAGTTCGCGATTGGCCAGGTATTGCAGGCGCAGGTCAATGGACAACGCCAAGGGCTTTCCGGCCTTGGCGTTTTTGGTGACCTGGACATCCTTGATCAACCGGCCGCGCCGGTCTTTGATGACTTGTCGTTTACCCGGCACCCCGGCCAGCCATTCGTCATAGGCCAGCTCGATACCTTCCTTTCCATGGTCATCGATGTCGGTAAAGCCGACCATATGCGCGGTCACTTCACCGGCCGGATAGAAACGGCGGAACTCTTCGATGCCATAGACGCCTGGCACTTTCAGATCGAGCACCGCCTGGCCCTGCTCAGGCGTCAGCCCGCGCACCAGATAAATGAATTCTTTATTGGCTTGCGCTTCAAGGCGCTCGGCCAAAGCTTTAGGGTCTTGCCCCAGCGCAGCGGCCAATGCTGGCCACTTCTCTTTGGCCGTTTGCATTTCCTTGGCATTGGCCCAAAGGGTGGTGACCGGAGTACTCACTGCCAAAGGCTCGCCGTTACGGTCGGTGATCAGACCACGGTGAGCCGGAATTGGAATATGACGAACACTGCGGGCATCGCCCTGACCTTTGAGGAAGGCACGGTCGACCACTTGCAAATCGATGATGCGCCAGGCAATCGCGGCCACCATGATGCCGAGTAAACCCAGCACCAGACGGAACCGCCACGGGAAGAGCGCGCCTTCGAGTTTCATCATGGCGCCACCATTTTCACGTCAGCGGCACCGGGGATGTGCATTTTCAATTGTTCGGTGGCCAGCACTTCGATACGGCTGTGGGCGGTCCAAGTGCTCTGCTCCAGAATCAACCGGCCCCACTCCGCCTGCGCCTTGTCGCGCACGCTCAGTTCGTTGTACAGCGAATTCAATAGCTGACGGTTCCAGTGCGCGCTGTAGGACACGCCGATGGCCGACACGAGCACGCCGACAAACAGCAGCAGCATGAAGAAGCTTCCGCCGGGCAATGGCTTGGCGAAAAGCCTGCTCACCGCAGCTTCTCCGCCACACGCATGACAGCGCTACGGGAACGTGGGTTGGCTTTGAGTTCGGCGTCGGAGGCCGTCTGCGCTTTGCCATGGACTTTAATTTTCGGTTCGAAAGCGACATGCCGAACCGGCAGGTTGCGCGGCAGGTTGTCGGCTTCGCCTTTCACCAGCTTGCGCATGAACAGTTTGACGATACGGTCTTCCAGCGAATGGAAGCTGATCACCACCAGGCGACCGCCCACTTCCAGGCATTCCAGCGCGGCTTCGAGGCCGGTTTCCAGATCACCCAGTTCGTTGTTGACGTGAATACGCAGGCCCTGGAACGCGCGGGTTGCAGGGTTCTTGCCCTTTTCCCACGCCGGGTTGGCGACCTTCAGGACTTCTGCCAGGTCACCTGTGCGCTCGAATGGCTTGATGTCGCGGCGCTCGGCCACGGCACGGGCCATGCGGCCGGAGAAACGCTCTTCGCCGTATTCCTTGAACACCCGGGCGATTTCTTCCACGGGCGCGGTGTTGACGAATTCAGCGGCGCTGATGCCACGGGACGGATCCATGCGCATGTCCAGCGGGCCGTCGTTGAGGAAACTGAAGCCGCGCTCAGGATCGTCGAGCTGTGGCGAAGACACGCCCAGATCCAGCAGCACGCCGCTGACCTTGCCGGCCAGACCGCGTTCGGCGACTTCCGAACCGAGCTCGGCAAAGCTGCGCTGCACAACGACAAAGCGGCCGTCTTCGGCCGCTAGCGTCTGCCCGGTGGCAATCGCTTGTGGATCTTTATCGAATCCGAGCAACCGACCATCGGGACCGAGCTGACTGAGGATCAACCGGCTGTGTCCGCCGCGCCCGAACGTGCCGTCCAGATAGCAGCCATCAGGACGTACGGCGAGAGCCTCGACGGCTTCGTCAAGCAGTACGGTGATGTGGTTAAAGCCGCTATCAATAGTCACAGGATCAAATCACGCAGTTCATCAGGCATAGCGCCCGGTTGTTGAATGGCAGCCAGGTCAGCGGCAGAAACCGCGTTCCAGGCATCCTCGTCCCACAATTGGAACTTGTTCAGTTGGCCTACCAACATCGCGCGCTTATCCAACTTGGCATATTCACGAAGACGCGGCGGAACCAGAAAACGACCACTGCCATCGAGCTCGAGGTCGACGGCATTACCAATCAGTAAACGTTGCAGGCGGCGGTTCTCTTCGCGAAGCGAAGGTAGTGCGCGCAGTTTGGTTTCAATAATTTCCCACTCATCGAGGGGGTAAACACACAAACAAGGATCAACGGCATCAATTGTCACGATCAATTGACCGGAGCTGCGCGAATCGAGCTCGTCACGGTACCGGCTCGGCATTGCGAGACGGCCCTTTGCATCGAGACTGATAGCGTTAGCTCCGCGAAACACGTCAGCGTTTCTCCAAATTCTAGCGTTTTGAGTTCAAAAAACCCACTTCATGCCACTTTCCGCCACTTACGCACACTATAGGAATGCGCCCACCACACCGTCAAGGCGCGGATTAAAGGAAAACCCTTACAGAACTGAGATTTAGGAGCATTAACGGAGGGGTAACGAGAATCCGGCAGATGAAACTGACCGATAACTTGAATCAGCACAGAAGGCTGCGTTCGAAAGTTAAAGTAATTTATTAAGAGTAAGATTTTTTTGGTATTACAAAAGAGGTTCTGCGGATGATTGTGTAAGGAGGGAAACCGGTGCTGCGTGGAGTTTATGCAATCACTACAAGCGCGGGCCAATCGATATCACAAAACCACTTCTCCTGACGATGGTGCAGGAGGGAAATTGCTACCACCGACACACTCTGCCCAAAAAATTAAGCAGAGAGGAGAAAAAGGTGGAGAGTCGATCTGTAAGCCGGGTTCTGTCTTGAACAGTCATTCGTCTACGATGGCCATCACTGGACATCTTTAGCAACCTACCCGGTCCCAGCGCGGGCCACGCCTTGGGACCCTATTTGGTCTTGCTCCAAGTGGGGTTTACCTAGCCACGAACTGTTGCCAGACGTGCGGTGCGCTCTTACCGCACCTTTTCACCCTTACCGGCGCCGAAGCGCTTAGGCGGTTATTTTCTGTGGCACTTTCCGTAGGCTCACGCCTCCCAGGCGTTACCTGGCACTTCGCCCTATGGAGCCCGGACTTTCCTCCCCCCCCTAATTTTCATAGAGGGCAGCGACTGTCCGATCGACTCTCCGCCGCGAAGGTTACCGGCACAGCGCCCGAAGAACAAGCGCCAAGCGCCATTGAGCACGCCTGTGCGTCGGGTTTTACTCGCCCTTCTGCTGATCCAGCGCGATCTGGTACAGCACATTCTTTCGCTCGCCGGTGATTTGCGCCGCCAAAGCCGCTGCACGCTTGAGCGGCATTTCTTCGAGCAACAGGTTGAGGATGCGCATCGCCTCACTGCTGACGGCACCCTCCTCCTCGGGCGCGGACCAGCCCGCCACCAGCACCACGCACTCGCCGCGCTGCTGATTGCTGTCCGACTCGACAAACTCGCGCAGCTCGGCCAGCGGCAGCCCCTTGAGGGTCTCAAACGTCTTGGTCAGCTCACGGGCAAGCAGTGCCGGGCGCTCGGGACCGAACACCAGCTCCATGTCCTGCAGGCATTCCAGGATGCGATGCGGGGCCTCATAGAAGATCAATGTACGAGGTTCTTCCTTTACCTGTTCGAGACGCGCACGCCGCCCCACCGCCTTGGCCGGCAGAAAACCTTCGAAAATGAATCGGTCGGAAGGCAGCCCTGCTGCCGACAGCGCGGCAATCAACGCGCAGGCACCCGGAACCGGCACCACATTGATGCCCGCCGCCCGGGCCTGCCGTACCAGGTGATAACCCGGATCGGAAATCAGCGGCGTCCCGGCATCCGAGATCAACGCCACGTTGTCACCGGCAAGCAGGCGAGTGATAAAGCGACTACCTTCATCCCGCTCGTTGTGCTCATGGCAGGCCGCCAATGGCGTCGAGATGCCGAAGTGTTGCATCAAGCGCTGGGAATGACGGGTGTCTTCCGCGGCAATCAAGGCCACTTCACGCAGGATCTTCAGCGCCCGCGCACTGATGTCATCCAGGTTGCCGATGGGCGTCGCCACCACATAAAGCGAGCCAGCAGCGGAATTCAAAGCACCTGGAGCAGTCAAAGCGCACACCTCATGATCGGTAAAAGTCGCCATTGTAGCGCGTAGCGAGACTCACGATACCCGCAAGCAAACGAGGTATCGGCGACCGTTTGTGCGCTGGCGCAACATTTACACCAGCTAAATTGATCGATTCACGCCAGTAACATCGCGCCCCGGCCAGTGCTTGGGTACAATTCCACGCTAATTTGATCGAGTATCAGGAACGCTTACATGATCGCTTGCCTGCGGCTGTTATCTGCCCTCTGCCTCGCTGCCTTGCTGGCGGCTTGCGCCAGCTCGCCCTCGTCCAGCCTTGGCGAACTTCCACGGACACCGGATGCCAGTATCGAGCAACTGCTTGAGAAGGCCTCCCAAAGCAAATCACCGGAAGATGCCGCCCTGCTGCGCTTGAGCGCTGCCGACCTGGCCTATCGCCAGGGTAATGCCGGCCAATCCGCGCAAATCCTGCAACAGGTTCCTGTCGAACAGCTCAAGCCGGGCCCACAGGTTTTCGCCAACACCCTGGCGGCTGAACTGGCCATGACCCGCAATCAGCCCAAGGCCGCACTGGCCGCCTTGAGCCACCCAAGCCTGCAATACTTGAGCGAACTGCCCGACGAACAACAGGTCCGCACCGGCACCGTTCACGCCCGCGCACTTGAAGCCGATGGCCAGACCCTCGCCGCCGCTCGCCAGCGCATTTTCATCGCCCCGATGCTCGAAGGTGAAGCCGCGAGCAAAAACCACGAAGCCATCTGGACCCTGATCGCTTCGCTGCCGACCAATCAGTTGCAGCCAAACACCACCGACGATCTCGGCGGCTGGATGGCCTTGGCGCAGGCAGTGAAATCCGCCGGCACCCTGGAGCAGCAACAGGCCGCCATCGACAACTGGCGCGCGCAGAATCCGAAGCACCCGGCAGCCATTCAATTACCGCAGCCACTGACCCAACTCAAGGAGCTGGCCAGCCAGCCCCTGAGCAAGATCGCCCTGCTGTTGCCTCAGGACGGCCAACTGGCCTCGGTTGGCAAAGCGCTGCGCGACGGCTTCATGGCCGCTCACTACCAGGCCCAACAGGCCGGGCAGAAACCACCTGCCATCGAGTTCTATGACAGCTCGCGCCTGACCTCCATGGACGAGTTCTACCGCAAGGCCCAGGCCGATGGCGTGCAACTGGTCGTCGGCCCGCTGGAGAAGCCGCTGGTCAAACAGTTGAGCACTCGCCCGCAATTGCCGATCACCACCCTGGCACTGAACTACAGCGAGGGCGATCAAGGCCCGGCGCAGTTGTTCCAGTTCGGCCTTGCCGCTGAAGACGAAGCTCGCGAAGTGTCGCGCCGCGCTCGCGCCGACGGCCTGCATCGCGCAGCCATCATGGTGCCGAAAGGTGAGTGGGGCGACCGCGTACTCAAGGCGTTCAGCCAGGATTGGCAAGCCAATGGCGGCACCATCGTCGCCACCGAACGCGTCGACCAGCCGGTCCAGTTGGCCCAGCAGATTGCCGACATGTTCCAGCTGCGCCAGAGCGAAGGTCGCGCCAAGAGCCTGCAAAGCACCGTTGGCTCGCAAGTGGCCGCCCAGCCATCGCGCCGCCAGGACATCGAGTTCATTTTCCTCGCCGCGACACCGCAACAGGCCCAGCAGATCAAACCGACCCTGAACTTCCAGTACGCAGGCGATGTTCCGGTCTACGCCACCTCCCACGTGTTCAGCGCCAGCGGCGACGTCAACCAGTACAACGACATGAATGGCATTCGCTTCTGCGAGACGCCATGGTTGCTGGACGCCAATGATCCACTGCGCCGCCAGGTCACCGCCCAGTGGCCACAAGCCGCCGGCAGCCTGGGGCGCCTGTATGCAATGGGTGTGGACGCTTATCGCCTGGCGCCACGCCTGGGCCAGCTCAAGTCCCTGCCGGACAGCCGCATCGACGGTGAGTCGGGCAGCCTTGGCATGTCTCAGAGTCAGCGGGTCGTGCGCCAGTTGCCATGGGCCGAGTTCGCCAATGGCCAGGTTCAGCGCCTGCCGGACACCGCTCGCTGATGCCCGACAGGTCACGCCAGCAAAGCGGCAAGGATGCCGAGCGCCATGCGCTCGAGCATCTTCAACAACAGGGTCTGCGCCTGCTGGCGCAGAACTGGTTGTGTAAACGCGGCGAGCTTGATCTGGTCATGCTAGATGGCGATACAGTAGTATTCGTCGAAGTCCGCTACAGAAAAAACACTCAATGGGGTGGCGCGCTCGATAGCATCGATGAGCGCAAACGGCAAAAACTGATTTTCGCCGCGCAATATTTTCTTCAGCGCGAGCCGCGCTGGGCCAATTCCCCTTGCCGCTTCGACGTGATTGCCATCGACAGCAACCTCGATCAATTGAACTGGCTACAGAATGCCTTCGACGGCTGATCGCCGGCATTGCGAACCGGACACTATCACCCACACTTTTGCTCTTTGCTTTGCGGGCTGCACATTCACGTGCCGAACAGCCGCGCTACTTAAGGTCACACAGATGGACATGCAATCGCGAATTCGCCAGCTTTTTCAGGCCAGTATCGACACCAAGCAACAGGCGATGGAAGTACTTGCACCGCACATCGAGCAAGCCAGCCAGGTCATGGTCAACGCCCTGCTCAACGAAGGCAAAATGCTTTCCTGCGGCAACGGCGGCTCTGCCGGCGATGCCCAGCACTTCTCGTCCGAGCTGCTCAATCGCTTTGAGCGCGAGCGTCCGAGCCTGCCGGCCATCGCCCTGACGACCGACAGTTCGACAATCACCTCGATCGCCAACGACTACAGCTACAACGAAATCTTCTCCAAGCAGATTCGTGCACTCGGCCAACCGGGCGATGTGTTGCTGGCCATCTCCACCAGCGGCAACTCGGCCAACATAATTCAAGCGATCCAGGCCGCACATGATCGCGAAATGATTGTCGTAGCATTGACGGGGCGTGATGGCGGCGGCATGGCGTCGCTGCTATTGCCCGAGGACGTCGAGATTCGCGTACCGGCCAACGTCACCGCTCGTATTCAAGAAGTCCACCTGCTGGCGATCCATTGCCTTTGCGACTTGATCGACAGCCAATTGTTCGGGAGTGAAGAATGACCCCTAATCGCCTTGGCCTACTGGCCTTGACCCTGTGCCTCGGCATCAGCGGCTGCACCTCGGTGGTGACCGCCAGCCGTGAAGCACCGATTGAAGATGACCGCGGCACTCGCACACTGGGCAGCAAGATCGACGATTCCCTGATCGACACCAAGGTCGGCGTGAACATCGCCAAGGCCGACCCGGCCCTGGATAAGGATTCGCACATCGTCGTCACCAGCTTCAACGGTGTCGTGCTGCTCGCCGGGCAAACGCCACGCGCGGACCTCAAGGCCAAGGCCGAACAGGCCGCCGCCGCTGTCCAGCGCGTGAAACAGGTGCACAACGAACTGCAAGTCCTGCCGCCCTCCTCGTTGCTGGCACGCCAGAACGACACCTGGCTGACCACCAAGATCAAGACCCAGATGCTCGCCGATGCGAACATCCCTGGCTCGCGCATCAAGGTTGTCACTGAAAACGGCATCGTCTACTTGCTGGGCCTGCTGACCAAGCAGGAAGCGGCGCAGGCGACCAACCTGGTTCAGGGCGTATCCGGCGTGCAGAAGATTGTGAAGTTGTTCGAGTACATCGACTGACCTGCAATCCCACGCAATAAAAAAGGCGATCCATCTGGATCGCCTTTTTTATTACTTCACCACTTTCAGACTGGGGCGACCGCTTGGACGCGGAGGCTCGCTGTCGGGTGGTGGAAGATCGTCATCCGGCTCGATCTCGTCGTCCTCGCCCATCGGCGACTCCAGATCGAACACCATGCCCTGGCCATTCTCCCGGGCGTAGATACCCAGGATCGAAGCAATTGGCACGTACAAGGTGTGTGGTACGCCACCAAAGCGCCCCTCGAAACTGACCGCCTCGTTATCCATGTGCAAATGACGCACGGCTTGTGGCGATACGTTCAGGACGATCTGTCCGTCACTGGCAAACCCCTGAGGCACCTGCACCGACGGATACTCGGAATTGACCAGCATGTGCGGGGTGCAATCGTTGTCCACAATCCACTCATAGAGCGCACGGACCAGATAAGGTCGACTGGAGTTCATAACGGCTCCTTAAGCCTTAGCGCATGTCGCGTTCGACACCAGACAGACTCGCCTGGAAAGCCTCACGCGCAAACTGGCGCTCCATATAATCAAGCAGCGGCTTGGCAGGCCGCGGCAGTTCTATACCCAGAATCGGCAATCGCCAGAGTATTGGCAATAGGCAGCAATCCACCAGACTTTGTTCCTCACTGAGGAAAAACGGTTTGTCGGCAAACAGTGGCGACACACCCGTCAGGCTTTCGCGCAACTCTTTTCGAGCCACGGCACGGGCCGCCTCCTTGGTCCGCGAATCCAGAATCAGGTCCACCAGACCACACCAGTCTCGCTGAATGCGGTGTATCAGCAGGCGACTGTTGGCACGCGCCACGGGATAAACCGGCAGTAGCGGCGGGTGCGGGTAACGCTCATCCAGATATTCCATCACCACAGTCGACTCCCACAACGCCAGGTCGCGGTCGACCAGTGTGGGCAAGCTGCCGTAAGGGTTCACTTCAATCAGTTTAGGTGGCTGGCGACCAGCCTCCACGTAAATGATCTCGGCGCTGACACCCTTCTCTGCCAGTACGATGCGCACTCGGTGGGAATAGTGGTCGGCGGGGTCGGAGTAACAGGCCAACCGATTGGTCACGCCCATGGCGATCCTCCTCGCTTGTAGAAATTATCGAAAGCTCAAAAACGAGCGCGCCCAGAGGGCGCCTCCCGTAACGACTGGATCACCAGTTTCGCTACATTTTCAGAGGCGCCCTTGGGCGCGCGCGATTAACAGCAATAGCTTGAAGCTTTATCAGTGCACGTCTTTCCAGTATTCGCGCTTGAGCAGGTAAGCGAAGACGAAGAAGAACGCCAGGTACAACAATACATACGTACCGATGCGCTGATGTTGCAGCTTAACCGGGTTAGCCGAGTAAGCCAGGAAGGTTACCAGATTCTTGACCTTCTCATCGAACTGCTCTGCAGTCAGGGCACCGCTTTTCGGCACGATGGTCAGTTGATCGCACGCCTCATGAGTCAATGGCGTGCCAGTCAACGGATCAAATTGCTTCTTGCCGTCTTCGACGATCTGAACCTGTTTGCAACCAACCACCTGGCGACCTTGCAGGCCGGCCAGGACGTTAGGCATGCCCACGTTCGGGAAGACCTTGTTGTTCACGCCCCATGGGCGCGAAGGATCTTCGTAGAACGACTTCAGGTAACCGTAGAGCCAGTCGGTGCCGCGAACACGGGCAACCAGGGTCAGGTCAGGCGGCGCTGCGCCAAACCAGGCCTTGGCGTCCGCTGGCTGCATGCCGATACTCATGTGGTCGCCGATCTTGGCGCCAGTGAATACCAGTTTCTCCAGCATCAACTCATGGGGAATGCCCAGGTCGTCGGCAACACGCTCATAGCGTTGGAACTTGGCACTGTGGCAACCCATGCAGTAGTTGGCGAACGTACGCGCGCCGTCCTGCATGGCTGCGTTATCGGAAACGTCGATGTCGACTTTTTCCAGCTCGGGGCCACCGTGCTCGGCTGCGAAAGCAAACACCGGCAGCGCAGCAAGCATCAATACAGCAAATAGTTTTTTCATCAGCCAGTCACCCTTTCCGGAACCGGTTTGGTCTTCTCAAGCCTGGTGTAGAACGGCATCAGAATGAAGTAGGCGAAGTACAGGAAGGTACATACCTGCGACAGCAACGTACGCTCAGGGGTTGGGGCCAATACGCCCAGCACACCCAGGATCACGAACGAGATGCAGAACACCCAGAGCCAGATCTTGCTCAGCCAGCCCTTGTAGCGCATCGACTTGACCGGGCTACGGTCCAGCCACGGCAGGACGAACAGCACAGCAATGGCCGCACCCATGGCGATCACGCCCAGGAGTTTGTCCGGAATCGCACGCAAGATGGCGTAGAACGGGGTGAAGTACCAGACCGGAGCGATGTGCTCTGGGGTCTTGAAGGCGTTCGCCACTTCAAAGTTCGGCTTTTCGAGGAAGTAGCCGCCCATTTCCGGGAAGAAGAACACGATCGAGCAGAAGATGAACAGGAACACCACCACGCCGACGATATCTTTCACGGTGTAGTACGGGTGGAAGGCAATGCCGTCCAGCGGTATGCCGTTTTCGTCCTTGTGCTTCTTGATGTCCACGCCGTCCGGATTGTTCGAACCGACTTCGTGCAACGCCAGGATATGCAGCACCACCAGACCCAGGATAACGATCGGCAGGGCAACCACGTGCAGGGCGAAGAAGCGGTTCAGGGTAATACCGGAAATCAGGTAGTCACCACGAATCCACTGGGTCAGGTCGTTGCCGATGACCGGGATCGCACCGAACAGCGAGATGATCACCTGGGCACCCCAGTAGGACATCTGGCCCCACGGCAGCAGGTAGCCCATGAAGGCTTCGGCCATCAGCGCCAGGTAGATCAGCATGCCGAAGACCCACACCAGCTCACGCGGCTTCTGGTACGAACCGTAGAGCAGGCCACGGAACATGTGCAGATAGACCACGATGAAGAACGCCGAAGCGCCGGTGGAGTGCAGCAGACGCAGGATCGAGCCGTACTCGACGTCACGCATGATGTATTCGACGGAAGCGAACGCCTCTTCCGCCGACGGGTTGTAGCTCATGGTCAGCCAGACACCGGTGACGATCTGGTTGACCAGAACGAGCAGCGCCAGGGAGCCAAAGAAATAGAAGAAGTTGAAGTTTTTCGGAGCGTAGTACTTGCTGAGATGGTCTTCCCACATTTTGGTGGCGGGAAAGCGTGCATCAACCCAATCCATGAACTTGCTCATCACGCTTTCTCCGTATCGACGCCAATGATAATAATTTCATCGGTCTCATAGGAATGCGGGGGAACTGGCAGGTTCAAAGGCGCAGGCTGCGACTTGTAGACGCGACCAGCCAGATCGTAGTGGGAACCGTGGCAAGGGCAGAAATAGCCGCCTACCCAGTCTTTACCCAGATCCGCAGGTGCCACTTCGGGACGGAAGGTCGGCGAGCAACCCAGGTGCGTGCAGATACCGATCAGCAGCAGGACCTCGGGTTTGATCGAACGGGTTTCCGGATCAACGTAAGTCGGTTGTGTCGAGTTCTTGGAGGTCGGGTCAGCGAGCTGGCCCTCGATCTTCTTCAGATTCCCCAGGATTTCCTGTGTACGGCGGACGATGAACACCGGCTGGCCGCGCCACTCAGCAATCATCTGCTGGCCTGGCTCGATCTTGCTGACATTCACTTTCACCGGTGCACCTGCGGCTTTCGCCTTGGCACTGGGAAACCATGACCCCACGAACGGGACCGCAGCCCCCACCGCTCCTGCAGCACCCACCACGGATGTGGCTGCTACCAAGAAGCGACGCCGGCCTGCATTCACGCCGTCATTGCTCATTCAGTCCTCTCCCATCAGCTTTGTGGCCTGTTAAATCAGGCATCTACTAAGTAAAACTATGTACTTATAAAAATTTTGCCGAATGGTAATGAAAAGCCCCAATTCTGACAAGGTAATTACCCGAGCCCCTCACCCCCAAGCCTTGTAGTATAGGGCGTCTGCGGATGTGGCAAGTTGTCACAGCGCAATTCTTTGATAAATCGCAGACACAAAAAAACGCCCAGCTCCGTGAGGAAACTGGGCGTTCTTTTTTGAACGTGAAAGCGAATTAACGCTTCGAGTACTGCGGACGCTTACGCGCTTTACGCAGACCGACTTTCTTACGTTCAACTTCACGAGCATCGCGGGTTACGAAGCCGGCTTTACGCAGGGCGCTGCGCAGAGTCTCGTCGTAGTCCATCAGGGCACGAGTGATGCCGTGGCGGATTGCGCCAGCCTGACCACTCACACCACCGCCGATCACGGTGACGTAGATGTCGAATTTCTCGACAGTCTCAGTCAGCTCCAGCGGCTGACGAACTACCATGCGGGCAGTTTCGCGACCGAAGAAGTTATCCAGCGAACGGTTGTTGATGGAGATGTTACCAGTACCCGGACGCAGGAAAACGCGTGCGGTTGCGGTCTTGCGACGGCCAGTGCCGTAATTTTGAGTCGCCGACATAATGTACTATTCCGTTAAAACTTCAGTTCTTGGGGCTGCTGAGCAGTATGTGGGTGTGCAGCGCCCGCATAGACTTTCAGCTTACGGTACATGTCGCGACCCAGTGGGTTTTTAGGCAGCATGCCTTTAACCGCGGTCTCGATCACGCGCTCAGGGGCCTTGGCGATCAGCTTTTCAAAGTTGATCGACTTGATGCCGCCCGGGAAACCGGAGTGGGAGTAGTACATTTTGTCAGTGGTTTTAGCACCGGTAACACGGATCTGCTCAGCGTTGATTACGACGATGTAGTCGCCGGTGTCAACGTGAGGAGTGTACTCAGGCTTGTGCTTGCCACGCAGACGGCTCGCGATTTCGGTGGCCAGACGACCCAGGGTCTGACCAGCAGCGTCGACGACAAACCAGTCGCGCTTTACTGTTTCCGGTTTAGCAGTAAAAGTTTTCATTCTTTATAGCCTCAGGGGCCGCCCTGTAAATTAGACGGCGGATCTTACTGAATAGTGCGTACTTTGACAAGTCAAAGGCAGCCGGATACAGACGCTTTCGGGGGCTCGGGTCGGCGCGTCCGTTCAACGGCAAGATTCTTCGGCGGCGGCGCATCACTTCCACTGCAGAAAGAGGTGCGCAATTATGCAGATTGCGAAAAATAATTCAACCTGCTTTTATGATTGTTTTGCCCAAGGAGCACCCGATGGACTATCGCCAGCTAGGCCGAACCAATCTGAACGTGAGTGCCCTCTGCCTCGGAACCATGACCTGGGGCGAGCAAAACAGCGAAGCAGACGCCTTCGCCCAGATTGAGCGGGCCAAGAGTGCCGGGATCAACTTCATCGACACCGCCGAGATGTACCCGGTGCCACCCAAGGCCGAAACCTACGCCACCACCGAACGCTACATCGGCAATTACTTCAAAAGTCGCGGCGACCGCGCCGACTGGATCCTGGCCAGCAAGATCGCCGGTCCCGGCAACACCATCGACTACATTCGCGATAAAAACCTGCGCCACAACCGCCAGCACATCACCGAAGCGGTGGACGCCAGCCTCCAGCGCCTGCAGACCGATTACATCGACCTGTATCAATTGCACTGGCCGGAGCGCAGCACCAATTTTTTCGGACAGCTGGGCTACCAGCACAAGATCGAAGCCAACCTGACCCCGCTCGAAGACACCCTCGAAGCGCTGGACGAGCAGGTCCGCGCCGGCAAGATCCGCCACATCGGCCTGTCCAACGAGACGCCATGGGGCACCATGCGCTTCCTGGCCCTGGCCGAAGCCCGAGGCTGGCCGCGCGCCGTGTCGATCCAGAACCCGTACAACCTGCTCAACCGCAGCTTCGAAGTCGGCCTGGCGGAAATCGCCATCCGCGAGCAATGCGGCCTGCTCGCCTATTCGCCGCTGGCGTTCGGTTTCCTGTCGGGCAAGTACGAAGGTGGCGCCCGCCCACCAAAAGGTCGCCTGAGCCTCTACAGTCGCTTCAGCCGCTATTTCAACCCGCAGTCGGAAGCTGCCTGCAGCCGTTACGTGGCCCTGGCTCGCGAGCACGGTCTGGACCCGGCACAAATGGCCCTGGCGTTCGTGACGCAGCAGCCATTCGTGACCAGCAACATCATTGGCGCGACGACGATGGAGCAACTGGAGAGCAACATCGGCAGTTTCGACTTGAAGCTGTCGGAGGAAGTGCTGGAAGGGATCGAGGCGATTCACAAGGATCATCCGAATCCGGCTCCATAATTTGTCATGACCACGAAAAGATCGCAGCCTTCGGCAGCTCCTACAGGGTGTACGCCAATTCTGTGTAGGAGCTGCCGGAGGCTGCGATCTTTTCAACCATCAGCGCCAATCAAAGCGACCGCGCAATAATCTCCTTCATGATTTCATTGGTGCCGGCATAGATCCGCTGCACCCGCGCATCCGCCCATGCCCGCGCGATCGGGTACTCCCACATGAACCCGTAGCCACCGTGCAACTGCACACACTCGTCGAGCACCTTGCACTGCAGGTCGGTGCCCCAGTACTTGGCCATCGCCGCCGTCGGCACGTCGAGCTTGCCTTGCAGGTGCAGTTCCAGGCAGCGGTCGACGAAGACCCGACCGATCTGGATTTCCGTGGCCATCTCCGCCAGCTTGAACCGGGTATTCTGGAAATCCGCGATCGACTTGCCGAACGCCTTGCGCTCGCGGGTGTAGTCCAGCGTCCATTGCAGCGCAGCTTCGGCTGAAGCCAATCCGCCAATGGCCACGGTGAGGCGCTCCTGGGGCAATTCCTGCATCAAGTAGGCAAAGCCCATCCCGGCCTGGCCCAGCAGGTTTTCCTTGGGCACACGCACGTCTTGGAAGAACAGCTCCGAGGTGTCCTGGGCTTTCATCCCGACCTTCTCCAGGCGCTTGCCCTTGTCGAACCCCGGCGTATTGGCTTCCACCAGAAACAGACTGGTGCCCTTCGCACCAGCCTTCGGATCGGTCTTGGCGACGACGATCACCAGATCGGCCAGGTAGCCGTTGGTGATAAAAGTCTTGGAGCCGTTGATCACGTACTCATCGCCATCGAGCACGGCCGTGGTTTTCACCCCTTGCAGATCGGAACCGGCGCCCGGCTCAGTCATGGCGATCGCGGTAACCATCTCGCCGGACACCAGTTTCGGCAGGTACTTCTGCTTCAGCGCTTCACTGCCGTAATGCAGGATGTACGGCGCCACGATGTCCGAGTGCAGGGAAAAACCGATGCCGGTCAGGCCAAGCCGCCCCACTTCTTCGATCACCACCGCACTGTAGAGAAAGTCCGCCCCCAGGCCGCCGTACTCTTCCGGCAGGTGCGAACACAGCATCCCCGCCTCCCCCGCCTTGTTCCACAGTTTGCGGTCGATATAGCCTTGTTTTTCCCATTGCCCATGGAACGGCACCGCCTCTTTTTCGAGGAACGTCCGCACGCTGTCGCGAAAAAGCTCGTGCTCGGAACTGAACAGGGTTCTGGGGATCATGCGGCACCTTTTCTTTGTTTTTAGAAGGAGTTGACCTTCAGAGACTATGCCTCGCTTCCGATACAGGACACTGGACACATCCGACAAAAAATAAGACGATCCAGCCGTCTGGTGACCACTTCCCCCTATAAAAATAAAGTTGAATTATGTCTAACCAAGCCTCCACGCCCCTGCGGCGCGTCAGCATCCTGGCCATCGACCGGGTTTTCGCTTCCACCCTCATGCAAGCCAAGGACTTCTTCCACCTCGCCAGCCTGCGCTACGGCAAACAGCTGGGCCAGGGCCTGACACCGGCGTTCGAAACCCGCCTGGTCAGCCCCGATGGCAAACCGGTCAATACCTTCAGCGATGTGATGATTCCGGTGGATGGCGGGCTGGAAAACGCCGACATCATCGTTCTTCCCGCGTTCTGGGACGATTTCGACAGCCTCTGCAAGCGTTACCCGCAAGTCCTGCCCTGGCTGCGCCAGCAACATGCGCGCGGCGCCGTACTGTGCGGCGAAGCCACCGGAGTTTTCTGGCTGGCCGAAGCCGGGCTGCTCAATGGCAAGGAAGCGACCACCTACTGGCGCTTCTTCAATGCCTTCGCCGAACGTTTCCCCCAGGTCCAGCTCAATCAGGACAAGCACCTGACCGACGCCGATAACCTGTACTGCGCCGGCGGCACCACCTCGGCATGCGATCTGTACATTTACCTGATCGAGCGCTTCTGCGGCGCCAACGTGTCCCAGGCCGTCGCCCGAGACATCCTCTATGAAGTGCAGCGCAACTATTCACCGGGACGGATTGGATTCGGCGGGCAGAAGCTGCACCAGGACGTGATCATCCTGCAGATCCAGCACTGGCTCGAAGAACACTTCGCCGACAAGTTCCGTTTCGAAGATGTCGCCCGCGAACACGGCATGAGCATCCGCAACTTCATGCGCCGCTTCCAGACCGCCACCGGCGACAAGCCACTGCATTACCTGCAACGCCTGCGCATCGAAACCGCCAAGGGCCTGCTGTCCGGCAGCCGCAAGAGCATCAAGACCATCAGCTATGAAGTTGGCTATGACGATGCGAGCTTCTTTGCACGACTGTTCCGCCAGCATACGGAGTTGTCGCCGAACCAGTATCGGCAGCAGTTTCAGCAGGCTGCGTAGCCGAACCCCAACCGAATGTGGGAGCGAGCCTGCTCGCGTCCACATAGAATCTTGCGCCGGCCACGCAGTGCTTTCGCTGTGCATTTTCCTACGTAAAAAGCGGAATACAGAGCGCCGGAGAACCCAACCCCGCCCACAGACGCAGCCCCTTAAAAAACTTCAAAATCTTCCCTGCAAACACCATCAGGGAAGATCAACCATGACTATCGGATCAAGCTACAACTACCCTTCATACATCGCCAAGGAGGCCGCCCGAACAAAGCGCTCGGCTAAAAACAAATGGGCGGCTCGCTTTCCCAATCCGCCGGATTTGTGCTTTGACTATCGTGCACTGGTAGAACAGGAAAACGGCATCGCCAGGGCAACTGACCCGCAACATAAAGTCTGCATCATCGGCGCCGGCGTCACAGGTCTGACCGCCGCCAGAGAACTCTATCGCTGCGGCTTTACCCATATCACTCTCATCGAACAATCCAGACGCATCGGCGGCAGGCATCTGACCGTTCCCGGTAGCCAAAACTCGGCAGCAAGCCATACACCGTTTGAAATGGGCGCCATGCGCATGCCCTTCTTCAACCGGGCGGATGAGCCACCGACAGAAGGTCGGTCACTGATGGCTTACTACGCCAATCAATTTGAATTGGCGTTTTCAGACTTCGCCAACCCCGGTAGCCAATGGGTTAACTCGACAGGCATCTATCTCCGGGAGGGCAGCATGGGCGGCGGATCGGCGTCGCAAATGTTGATATGGAAAAACGAAGACGGCGTCACACCACCTCCCGGCGATGAACTGCAAAAGGTTTATTCCAAGTGGAAAGCCTTTGCCGATCGCATGACCCGCCACGTTGCTGAGCTTTATGCGAGCCAGGAATGGGAAGCCATATGGGCTTCTATCGTTGAAAAATACGAGAGTGTCTCGTTCCGCGACCTGGTCAGCATGCCAGCACTGGAAGCTTGGGATGGCCGCTCACCCGGGGATTTCGGCGGAATGGGAATGTCTGCGCAAGAGTCCGCAATTTTTTACGCGATAGGTATAGGTGACGGTAGCTGGGGAGCTTTTTACGACGTCTGCTGCCTCTACCCTCTGCGTACCGCGATTTTCGGTTTCAGCAGCCAATTGCAACTGATCCATGGTCGAGTGGACTCAAACGGCGATCCACTGGATTCGCCCTACCTGAATAGCGAAGCCGTTTTTGACTCAATGGGGCAGAGTTTCGACAGGCCCCGCTACATCGGCCTCGCCGCTTTGGACGAATGCCTGCTGTTTGTGAAAACCGACGAAACCGGAAAGTCCATCTACGAACATTGCCTCGAAAGAAGCAATGGGCTGCTCACCGACTCATCCGTCACAAAACTGGAAAAGCTGACCAATCAAAAAATACGCGTCTATTACAACTGGAAACACAGTCAACCCGAGCAAATCCAGGAGCAATTTGATGACTTTGACTCGGTCATCATGACACTACCCTCCTGGCTGATTGAAACTCGAATCAAGCTCGAAAATTTCACCCGGGAGATGCTGCCTTTCGAGACGATTAACGCCTACAAAACCGCACACTGGGAAACTAGCTGCAAAGTGTTTGCACCGCTGAAAAAATCATTTCTCTCGAAAAACAAAAACATCCCGCAAGCCATCGTAACCGACAGTTTTATCCACGATGTATATACCTACCGCTACAACGACAATTACAGCTATGACTGCATCCTGCTGAGTTATACCTGGGAAGATGACGCAACCAAGCTCGCCTCATTCAGCGATAAGGAGCTGGTATCAAAATGCGCCGAAGAGCTGGATCGCATACTCATGAACTCTGCCAACGTCCAGGAAAAAATATCTCCCTACATCGGCATTGATCAAGCGGTGGTTCAGCGTTGGATCACTGATAAAAATGCTCTGGGCTGTGCCAAGCTTTACCGACCGGGCACCTACTACGATGCCGTCGGCCTGATGAAGTACAACCGGGACCTTGCTCATGTATCAGGCTTGTATTTGTCCGGCGAGTCATTTTCCGTCGATGCCGGTTGGACGGAGCCATGTTTTCGCGGTGCTGTCGATGCAGTGATTCATATCTGCAACAAAACCGCCGCGACCTTCAATGGCGGATTTTCCTTGAGCGACTACCCGCACTACCAACTCAAAATCTGATCACATCCCCGTTCCAGAGCCATGCACGCAATACATGGCTCTACCTCTCGCCCCTGCTACCCACCGCCATCAAACATCACGCTGATCCATTTTCGGACAAGGACTACGACCTAAACGGAAGTAGCTGACTTACGCCCCATTCCTGATTCCCCTCTTATAAACACGCCATTTAACAGCTTGAAAAACAATAAATAGAGGAAAGACGGAATGACTGAGCCAACAAGCCCTGTTCGTGTAGCAGTCGTGCAATTCGATCCACAAGTCGGCATCGAGAAATGTGTAGGTAATCTGCGTCGCAGCCTGGAATTGGCGCTTGAAGCGGTAAACGGCGGTGCGAATCTCATCGTTCTGCCCGAGCTTTCCAATACCGGCTATTTCTTCAGCAATCGACAGGATGCCTTCGCCCATGCCGAAGCGGTTCCCGACGGGCCAAGCGTGCAGTGCTGGATCGACTTCGCCCGCGAGCACAACGTTTACCTCGTGGCCGGTCTGGCCGAACGCGACGGTATGCGACTCTTCAACACCGGCGTTCTGGTGGGACCAGACGGTTTTATCGGCAAGTACCGCAAAGCCCATTTGTGGAATCTGGAGAAGCTCTGGTTCACCCCCGGCGACCTGGGTTTCCCGGTTTTCGACACACCGATCGGCCGCATCGGGCTGTTGATCTGCTGGGACATCTGGTTCCCGGAGGTGCCACGGATCCTCGCCCAACAAGGCGCAGACATCATTTGCAGCCTGAACAACTGGGTCTGGACACCGCCGCCGCTGTTCGACGATGCCGGTAAGTGCATGGCGTCGTATCTAACGATGACCGCCGCTCACGTCAACAACGTGTTTATCGCTGCCGCCAGCCGGATCGGCGAGGAGCGCGGCGCGCGCTACCTGGGTTGCTCGTTGATTGCCGGAACCAACGGCTGGCCGATTGGCGCCGTGGCTTCGGCAGACAGGCAGGAAATCCTGTTTGCCGATGTTGACCTGACCAGCTCCCGCAGTGCGCCCATCTGGAACAACCTGAACGATCTGCATCGCGATCGCCGAGCCGATCTTTACGACCAGATGCTCGGCTACACCCAACACCCTTGCCTCCCACGTTGATCAGGAGGGCTATCGCATGGAAGTTACAACCGACAAAAACCAACCATCGCACAAATCACCGATTGATACAGCCGTCGTCCTGCTAATGATCGGCGCGACACTGCTGATCGTCTGGCTTTCTTTCAGCAACCGGACTTTCTGGGGAGCGCATTGGCCCGGGTACGGCGACATGGTATCGCTGCTACCCGAACCGAGTGCCTGGTTGCGTTGGGTGTTAGGCGACATCAGCGAGGTGGCTTTCTACAAGCACGAGTTCGCCTCGATCGGCCTGCTGGCGGGCGCTTATCTGGCTTACTGGGCGAATCGAACGGGGAAATCCTGGCAAGGGTTTGCCATCTCCTATGGAACGGGACTTTGGCCCTGGCTGGTCACCAGTTCGTTGCTCGGGCTGCTGCTGAGCAATCTGCTGTGGGGCTGGACGGTAACAGCCACAACCTGGCAACCCACATTCGTAGCATTCGTCTCGCTGCCAGCGGCGATGGTGCTGATGTTTGGCGGAGGCTGGAGGGTCACGATCAACGGCGCACTCATGGGCGCCGTACTCGTCACACCGATGTGCCTGTTGATCGTCAATTACGTGTGCCAACCGCTGGCCTTGCCTGCAGTGATTGGCAATGTGCTGGGCATGGCGGTTGCCAGCGTCCTGGCGTTTCTGTTCTGCCGCTATTGGCCGAGCCTGGTGAAATCCAGGTCGTCGGAAACGCCACCCGCCTCGATCGCCCCCGCCAAGACGCCCGACTATGGCGTCACCTGGAGCCTGCGCCGGATTCTGGCGGACTTTTCCGAAGCACCGTTCTTCGGCAATGAACTGGCCAGCCTTGGCCTGATACTGGGTGCACTGCTGGCGTACGGTTTGAACCCTTCAAGCCCCGCGTACGGATCGGGCCTGTTGCTGCACATCATTGGAGCACAGGCATTGGCCTCGGCCATCGGCGTGCTGATCTGGCGTCAACAATGGAAGTTGCGCGGCTGGTATCCCACTTACATCCCGCTGGTTTCAGTGGTGCCCGCGGCGATCCTGGCCTATGGCGGCAGCTGGCAGATTATCGTCTCAAGTGCACTGCTGGGGGCATTACTCGCACCACCGCTGGCCTGTGTGATTGCCAGGAAATTACCGGCCGACATGCATGCCTACATCGCCAATGTACTGTCGATGGCCATCAGCACACTGCTGATCGTGCCGCTGATCGGTTTTTTGATCGCTGATTAATGCCCCAGCCATTCGGCTGTATCGCGGCCTCAAAAGCGGATACAGCCATTTTTCATTACAGACAAGCGAGGTATCCCATGGACCTGCCCAAACTATCCATCGCGGCACTTGGCGGCACTGTAAGCATGCAAGCGAGCAATGCCGGTGAAGGCGTCATCCCGACTGTCAGCGGCGAAGCCCTGCTGACTTCCATACCGGAACTGACGACACTGGCCGGAGTCACCGTCGAGACCCTCGGCCTGCTGCCCAGTGCGTCCCTGGATTTCGAGTTTTTGCTGAACGTATTGTCCTGGGCTGAGTTTCAGGTCAAACAGGGCGCCGTTGGGGTCGTGATAACCCAGGGCACCGACACCCTCGAAGAAGCCGCGGTGTTTTTGGATTACCTGTGGCCCTACGACACCCCCTTGGTGCTGACCGGTGCCATGCGTTCCGCAGCGCAGCCAGGTGCCGATGGACCGGCCAATCTTCTGGATGCATGTCGCGTTGCCTTGGCGCAGAACAGCCGGCAGCGTGGTGTCCAGGTCGTGATGAACGGACAGATTCATCAAGCGTGCAGCGTACGCAAAACCGATTCGCTGGCATTGCAGGCGTTTTCCTCTCCGGTCGTGGGGCCCGCGGGCCTACTGTTGGAAGACCTTGTTCGCTACCTGCGCCCGCCGGGGCCGCGCACGATGTTACCGTTGCCGCAACAGACCACACAGAAGGTTGCGCTGCTTGAGGCCTCACTTTCGGCCGACACCCTGCTACTGGAAAATATTCTCGCACTCGATTACGACGGGCTGGTGATCGGCGGTTTCGGCGCCGGTCACATCTCGCAGCGCTGGGCGACAATGATTGAGCATATTGCCAAACGAATCCCCGTAATCATTGCGACCCGAACCGGCTCCGGCTCCACCGCACGAGCCTCTTACGGTTTTGGCGGTGGTGAAATGGACTTGATCCGCAAGGGGGTATCGATGGCGGGTTTTCTATGTCCGCGAAAAGCCAGAATTCTGCTTTGGCTGCTGCTTGGTTGCCAACGGCAGCACGAGCTTGCGCAGTATCTCAACGAAGACATTTGACTTCAAAACAATGTACAAACCTGTGGTCGGAGGATTTGCGCTGACAAAAAAGGCCTGCAATCGCAGGCCTTTTTTATTTTCCGAATCGTCCTAAGGCTTGTGCGCCCGGGCCAGGAATTCGTGGGATTGCATTTCCAGCAGTCGGCTGAGGGTACGCTGGAACTCGAAGTTCAGGCGGCCACCTGTGTACAGGTCTTTAAGCTCGACTTCGGCAGAAATGATCAGCTTCACGTTACGGTCGTAGAACTCGTCGACCATGTTGATGAAGCGTCGGGCGATGTCGTCGGTGGTGACGCTCATCTGCTCGACATCGCTGAGCAGCACGGCGTGGAAGATCTTGCCCAGTTCGATGTAGTCGTTCTGGCTGCGCGGGCCGTCGCACAGTTCGCGGAAGTTGAACCAGGCCACGTCATCGCAGGTGCGCAGGGCACGAATTTCACGGTTTTCGATCATCAGCACGTCATTTTCGACCGCCGCCGTGCATTCCGGTGTCAGCGCACGGAAGCTCTTGCGCAGGCTTTCGTTGGCGGCTTCGTCGAGTGGATAGTGGAACAGCTCGGCTTGTTCGAGGTGACGCAGACGATAGTCGACGCCGCTGTCGACATTGACGATCTCGGTATTCTGCTTGATCAGCGCAATGGCCGGCAGGAAGCGCGCGCGTTGCAGGCCGTCCTTGTACAGGCCGTCCGGCACGATGTTCGACGTTGCGACCAGGGTCACGCCGTTCTTGAACAGTTCTTCCATCAGGGTGCCAAGGATCATGGCGTCGGTGATGTCGGAAACGAAGAATTCATCGAAGCAGATGACCCGGGCTTCGGTGGCGAAACGCTTGGCGATGATGGTCAGCGGGTTTTTCTCGCCGCTCAGGGTCTTCATCTCTTCGTGCACGCGCTTCATGAAGCGGTGGAAGTGCGTACGGGACTTTTCCTTGAAGGGCAGCGCTTCGAAGAAGGTGTCCACCAGGTAAGTCTTGCCGCGACCTACGCCGCCCCAGAAATACAGGCCCTTGACCGGGGTCTGATCCTTCTTGCCAAACAACTTGCCCAGCAGGCCCGGCTTGTTTTGCTCGGCCGCGACCAGGTCGTCGTACAGGCGCTGCAAATGACGCACGGCAGTTTCCTGTGCGGCGTCATGGAAGAATTCCGGGCGTTTCAGATCAGCTTGATATCGTTCTAGGGGCGTCATAATTCGTTAGCAAGGCAACAAAAACGGGCCGACACTGTAGCGACGGCCCCGAGGAATGGCAATCGGCCCTTGGTCGGGCCGAACCGTTGTTTATTCCTGAACCGGCGTCAGGGCGATGCGCAAGGCTTCGATGGCAGCGTCACGCACGGCGCTGTCGGCAAAGGCCGGGCTGTCGGCAACGCACTCGCCTTCCAGCCAGACGCTGAAGCCCAGGCCTTCACTGCGCACGTCGAGATCCTGGCCCGCTTGCAGTTGCTTGGTCACCTGCCCCGCGGTTTTACCGTCGGCGAAGTTGCGCGACAGCAGCAGTTGTTCGCCATCGGCCGCCAGCAGACGGAAGCGGAAACTACCGTCGTCTTCACGGAAGCTGACAAAACGTGCAGCCTTCACGGCTTTCTTCTTGGTGGTCGCCGCCACTTGGGTCTGGGCAACGAAGGAGCGCAGGCCCACCGCCTCACGCAGTTCGTTGAGGAACGGCGTCGCTACCGAACGGGCCTTTTTCGCGCCGTGCTGCAGGATGTCTTCCAGATCCGCCGGACGCTCGATCAGCTGGTTATAACGCTCGCGGGATTCGCCCAGTTCGCTGTCCAGCAGCTGGAACAGACGATTCTTCGCCTCGCCCCAACCCAGGCCCTGCAAGAGTTCGCAGCGGAACTCGTCGGCTTGCGCCGGGGTGGCGAACGCCTGGAACAGGGTGAACAGGTGCGAGTTGTCCGGATCCTTGGCTTCGCCCGGCGCGCGGGAGTCGGTGACGATCCGCGAAATCGCGTCCTTCATCTCTTTGGCGCTGCTGAACAGTGGGATGGTGTTGTCGTAGCTCTTCGACATCTTGCGGCCATCCAGGCCCGGCAACGTGGCGACACTCTCTTCGATCAACGCCTCGGGCATGGTGAAGAACTCTTTGCCCTGGCCGAACAGGTGGTTGAAGCGTTGACCGATGTCCCGCGCCATTTCCACGTGCTGGATCTGGTCACGACCGACCGGCACCTTGTGCGCATTGAACATCAGGATGTCCGCGGCCATCAGTACCGGGTAGCTGTACAGGCCCATGGTGATGCCGGCGTCCGGGTCTTCACCGGTCTCGACGTTCTTATCCACCGAAGCCTTGTAGGCATGGGCGCGATTGAGCAGGCCCTTGGCGGCAACGCAGGTCAGCAGCCAGGTCAGCTCAGGGATTTCCGGGATGTCGGACTGGCGGTAGAAGGTCACGCGGTCGACATCCAGGCCACCGGCCAGCCAGGTCGCGGCGATTTCCAGACGCGAGCGCTGGATGCGCAGCGGGTCATCGCACTTGATCAGGGCATGGTAGTCGGCCAGGAAGTAGAACGAATCGGCATTGCTGTCGCGGCTGGCGACGATCGCCGGGCGGATGGCGCCAGCGTAGTTGCCCAGGTGCGGCGTGCCGGTGGTGGTGATGCCGGTGAGGATACGGGTACGAGTCGTCATGGGTAATCGCTTGTCAGACTGCAATCAATTCGAGAGACGCGGCAGGATCAGATCCTTGAGATCGGTCAGCTTGCCATGAAAAAAGTGCCCGCATTCTGCCACTTTCAGCAGCTCATGGGGACGTTCAAGCTTGTCGGACCATTCGTAAACCAGCTGCGGATCGATCACTTCGTCGGTTTCCGGCTGGATCAGGGTCAGTTCGCCCTGTTGCGGCAGCTGATCCTGATCGCCCAGGCGCATGACCGCCGGCGCGACCATGAACAGGTGCTTGAGCTGTTCGCCCTTCGCTTCCAGACGTCCACCGAGACTTGCGGCAACAAATCCACCGAAGGAGAAACCGAACAGGGTCAGCGGCAATTCCGGGTGTTTGGCCCGGAACCACTCGGCCACAGCCTGGGCATCATCGACTTCACCGGTACCCATGTCGTGGGTGCCTTCGCTGGCGCCGACTCCACGGTAGTTGAAACGCAAAGTAATCAAACCGGCATCACGCGCGGTGCGCTGCAGGGTCGAGACCACTTTGTTGAGCATGGTGCCGCCCTGCACCGGGTTCGGATGGCAGATGAGCGCCAGGCCACGCAGCTGCTCGTTGTCCAGGTACAGTGCTTCCAGTTGACCCACCGGGCCATCAATCACTACAGGGGTTTCACGCATAAGCAAGGAAGGAACTCCGTGACCTCGAATCGGGTCGACTCGTCTAGCAAATTGTCTGTGGCTGTCTATTGCGAGTGAATCGCGGTATACAGCGCAGGTTCGAGCCGTTAACGTAAAGCAAAGCCGTTTATAGAGGAAGGACTCGTGGAACACTCGCTCTTAGTTTGGTTGTTACCGACTCTTGCCCTGGTTGTGGGTGTCGCCATTGGGTTCCTGATCGCTCGCGTTGCTCCGAACGCCGCGCCCAGCCGCACGCAGCGTCAGCTGGACGATATTCAGGAACGTTTCGACAGTTATCAGAACGAGGTGGTGACCCACTTCAACAGCACCGCGACACTGGTCAAGAAACTGACTCAGAGCTATCAGGAAGTGCAGGACCATCTCGCCGAGGGCGCCAACCGCCTGGCCCTGGACGAACAGACTCGCCAACGCCTGCTAGCCTCCCTGCACGCCGATGCGGCGCAGGCACCCCGTGAACGCCTGACACCACCGCGCGATCAGGAGCCGCCGCGCGATTACGCACCGAAAGCCCCGAACGCGCCAGGCATGCTCGATGAGCATTATGGCCTGAAGAAGTAAGCAGGTTTCGCGCATAGCAAAAAGCCCCCGGACACGTGATTGTCCGGGGGCTTTTTTGTTTCTGATCCAGTTGCTCTTGTGCCCACACTGGCCTCTTCGCGGGCAAGCCCGCTCCCACAGTATCCGTGGTCGACCCAGAACCTTGTGGGAGCGAGCTTGCTTGCGATGGGGCCCGAACTGACGACAAAAAAAGCCCGCCCGATCTGTAGAGAATCGGGCGGGCTTGTTTACGCCTGGGGTTCAATCAGACGATCAAGGGTACTGCTGAACCTGGCCTTGTTGCTGACCACCATACTGCTGGCCCGGAATCGCCTTGAGGTTGACCTCTACACGGCGGTTCTGCGCACGGCCATTGACGTCAGCGTTGCTGGCAACCGGGCCGTCCGGGCCGGCGCCGCGAGCGCTCAGGTTGGCACCGCTGACACCTTGCGAGGTCAGGTAGGTTGCCACGCTCTGGGCACGACGCTGGGACAGGTCCATGTTGTGCTGGCGGCTGCCGGTGCTGTCGGTATAGCCGACGATCTCGATCTGGTTCTGGTTGAACTCTTTCAGCGAGCCCGCCAGGTTGTTCAACGGCTGATAGAAACCTGGGGCAATGTTCGCCGAATCGGTTGCGAACGTGATGTTGCCCGGCATGATCAGCTTGATCTGGTCGCCTTGGCGCTGCACTTCAACACCGGTGTTGGCCATGCTGGCGCGCAGCTTTTTCTCTTGCTGATCGGCGTAATAGCCGTAACCGGCGGCGGAAGCACCGACCACCGCAGCACCGATCAGTGCGCCCTTGCCACGGTTATCGTGGTTGATCGCAGCACCGGCCAGCGCACCGGCCAGAGCGCCGAGGCCACCGTATTTCGCGGTCTTGCTCATGCCTTCGGAGCCGCTTTCCGTCTGGCCCTGAGTCTGGCCCTGACCGCCGTATGGGTTAGGCGAGGCACAACCGGACAAAACGGCCACAGCTGTAGCGACAATCATCAAACGACGCGTGGTGAACATGTAAAGCTCCTACTTTTTTTGCATTCTGTGGTGCAACGGACCTAAGGCATCAGCCTTTGCGGGCGTTGGATCACTTCCTGGAATAAAAATTCCACTAGTTACAAATCAGGCCCGTACAAACGGGTTTTCGCGCATTTCTTCGCCCAGACGGGTGTCCTGACCATGCCCGGTCACCACGGTCGCGTCTTCGTCGAGGGTGTACAGCCGCTGCTTGATCGAACGCACGATGGTCGCCTGGTCGCCGCCCCACAAATCCGTGCGCCCGACGCCGCGACGAAACAGCGTATCACCGGCAATCAGCAACTTGGCCTCGGAAAACCAGAAGCTCATGGAGCCCGGCGTATGACCTGGCGTGTGCAGCGCCACGCCACAGCCACAGGCCAGTTCTTCATCATCGGCCAGCCAGCGATCCGGGGACGGCACCGGGGTATAAGGAACGCCGAACATCTGGCACTGCATTTCCAGGTTGTCCCACAGAAACTGGTCTTCCTTGTGCAGATGCAGGGTCGCACCGGTTTTCTCCTTGAGTTGACCGGAAGCCAGGAAATGATCGAGGTGCGCATGGGTGTGAATGATGCTGACCACTTTCAGCCCCAGGGCATCGAGACGCGCCAGGATCAACTCATGATTGCCACCCGGATCGACGACGATGGCCTTTTTCGTTATCGGATCGCCGATGATCGTGCAGTTGCACTGCAAAGGGCCGACGGGGAAGGTTTCGCGGATGAGGGTGGGCTGCTGGGACATCGGGGCCTGCTCGATAATCGGGGACGAGCGATTTTCGCACAATTGAGTATCCAGCCAATGGCCACGATCTGTAACGTGAAAAATCCTTAACCCAGCACCCCCAACTCCTTGGCCCGCGCCACCGCCTGTGTGCGCCGCTCGACCCCGAGCTTGCTGTTGATGTGGCTGGCGTGGGTCTTGACCGTGTGCAGGGAAATAAACAGCTGATCGCTGATTTCCTGGTTCGAACAACCCTGGGCGATCAATCGCAGGACCGCCATTTCCCGGGCGCTGAGCTGTTCCGCGGTCGAGCAGGACTCCATCCCGGGACGGGCAGCCAATGCCGGCAGTTTTTCACTGAGGCTCAGGGAAACGGGGGTTGGCGGACAGTGTTGAAGCTGCCCTCGCAGCCAGTCCGGGTGCTCGGCCAACAAGCCCTCGAAGGGTTGCAGCACCCCTCCGCCGGCGGCGTCCAGCGCCTGGGCCAGAGCCTTGCGCGCTTCCGGTTCCCGTCCGTTGCCCATCAACAACGCCACTTTCTGGGTCAGCGCCATGGCACTGAGCATCTGCCGTCCGCTTTGCTGGCCATGTTCGAGCAGCGCATTCAAACGCCCTTCAGCCAGCATCGGTTGGCCCTGGATGACGTCGAGCAAGGCTTGTTGCAATTCGATATGCAGCGGCAATTGCGGATGGAACTCCGGGGGTGCCGCCCCGTTTTCACCGTTATAGGTCTGCCCCAGGCGCGCCAGCCAGGCTTCAGCCAGATCGGTGCGTCCCTGGGCCAGCCAGAGTTCACATTTGACCAGGGTGATCATCGCCAGGTAGTAGATCGGTGGCACGTCCCAGATGTGCATGAGGCGCTCGGCTTCGGCAAGTTCGGCAAAGGCTTTGGCAAACTCGCCGCTGCTGCCTTCCAGCCTGGCAATCACGCAGTGACCGATCAGTACGCTGATGTCACGGCAGGCGCGCGCCTCGCTCAAACCCGCCTGCAATCGCACCCGCGCCGCTTGCGGCTGCATGCGCAGGGCCAGTAAAAAACCTTCGTACAAGGTCAGCCGGGCGCGAACCGCATACAGCCGTTGCGCAGGCAAGCTCTGCAGGCGCTGCATTCCCTGACGGACCTCTTCCAGCGCACGACAGATTTCCCCGCGCGCTTGCAACACCCGGGCGCGATCGTAGTGCGCCAGTGCTTCGAACAAGGGGTTGCCGACCCGTTGCGCCAGTTCCAGCGATTCGCGGTTCAATCCCCGAGCCCGCCACAAATCACCGTCGGCAATGGCCAGGTTGGACAGGGTCGAGAGGCACATCAGCCGCTGGCCGTAACGCTTGGACGGAAGACTTTCCAACGCTTCGCCGCAGTACCGCAGCGTCAGTTCGCGGTTGCCGCGCCCACGGGCAATGATGCCGCTCAACGCCAGCCATTGAGCCAGCATGGACTTCTGGGCGGTGGCCGACGGAGCAGGCAGGAAACGGCTCAAATGGCTGGCCAGTTCTTCCGCGGCATCCAGTTGGCATGCCATCCCCAGCGCCCAGCTATAGAGCACGATCAGCCGCGGCGTGCTGATCAGCAAACTGTCAGGCAAGTCCATTTTCCAGCGCAGCAACATGCCGACATTCTGCTCGGCCAGCAGTTGCTCTTCGGAGAGGTTCTGTACCAGGTTCGCCGCGACGTCCAGGTGACCGGCGCGCAAGGCCTGCTCTACGGCCTCATCGAGCAGCCCCTGGGCATTGAACCAGCGGCAGGCACGCAGGTGCAGGCTGGCGGCCGGCACCATCGACTGGGAAGTCGGCCGCGTGCGCAACAGATCGGAAAACAGGTGGTGGTAGCGATACCAGTTGCCGTGCTCGTCCAGCGGCACCAGGAACACTTGGTGGGCGAGCAGGAAGCGCAGGATCTCCCCACTGTCATGGGCATCGCGAACGGCGTCGCACAGCTCGCTGCAAAAACGCTCCTGGGGCGCCGTGTCATAAAGGAACGACTGGACCTCGGCGGGCAGGCAATCGATGACCTCTTCAAGCAGATAATCGCGGATCAGCCCTTCCCCGCCGTGCAACGATTGCGGCAGCGCGCCATCGGTACCCGCCTCCGAGGCGGCCAGCAGCCAGAAGCGTAACCCCGCGACCCAGCCTTCGCTGCGCTGGATCAGGTTTTCCAGCGCCTCACCGCGCAAGGAACTGCTGTGCCGGTCGAGCAGGGTCAAGGCCTCGTCGTGGGTCAGGCGCAGATCCTGTTCATGTAACTCAAGCAATTGCCGCGACAGCCGCAACCGCGCCAGGTGCCAGTCGGGACGTTGGCGACTGGTGACCATCACCAGCAAGCCATCGGGAAGATGGTTGAGGAAAAATTGCAGGCAACGGTCCAGCACCGGCCCCTGGGCCAGATGGTAATCATCCAGCACCAGCAGCAATGGCGTCGCGGTGGACAGGTGCTCGGCCAGTTCGTCGAGCAGGCCGTCCAGCCATTCTTCGAACGCGAAAGGCTGATGGCGCTGGCGCATTTTCAACAGCCCGAGGGATTGCCTGCCCAAGTGCGGGAAGTAGTCCTGGAGGCCTTCCAGCAGGCGCTCGAGAAAACGCCCCGGGTCACTGTCTCGCGGGCTCAAGCCCAGCCAGAGACTTTGCCAGTGCGCCGGCAACCCCTGACAAAACTCTACCGCCAACGAACTCTTGCCGAACCCTGCCGGTGCGCTGACCAGCAATAACCTGCCACCGAGCCCGGCACTCAGGCGCTCGCACAAACGTGGACGCAGCACATGACCGTCGGGCAACGGCGGGCGGAAGAAGCGCCCGTCGAGTGTCGCGACAGCAACGTTTGCAGAACCTGGGGATGTAGACAAATCAGTCATAGCCGGCTCTTGTTTGAATTGCGGGTGGCGGCGTTGCAGATGTCCGCAGACTAGCCGTAAACGGATAGGGAATGAAGGTAATTGCTACAAATGGCTACAAAAAGTCTACACGCAAAAAAAACGCCCCGAACCAGTCGGGGCGTTTTCAGAGGGTGCGGCCTCTACTCAGTTCACCTTAGCGAACACCGTCCTGACGCAGGGCGGCCGGAGTGAAGTCGCTGGTGGTGGCAGTGAAGCCGAAGTCATAAGCCGACTTCTCTTCGTTCTTCATGCCCAGCGCCAGGTAACGACCCGATTGCAGGTCGTACAGGGCTTCGAGGGCATACCACGGCACTTGCTTGTCGTAGTAGTTCTCGGCATGGGCCTCGGCGACGCGCCACAGTTGACCGCGACCGTCGTAGTGATCGATCACCGCAGCTTGCCAGGTGTCTTCGTCGATGTAGAAGTCACGCTTGGCATAGATGTGACGCTGACCTTCCTTCAGGGTTGCAACCACATGCCACACACGACGCAACTCGTAACGAGCCAGGTCCTGGTTAATGTGACCGGCCTTGATGATATCTGCGTACTTGAGCTTCGGATCGTCGAGCTTGTAGGCATCGGAGCCGATGTACATCTCTTTTTTGCCTTCGAGCTTCCAGTCGTAACGATCCGGTGCTCCGTTGAACATGTCCAGGTTGTCGGAAGTACGCAGGCCGTCGGCCGCGGTACCCGGACCGTCATAGGACACTTGCGGTGCACGGCGCACACGACGCTGGCCGGCGTTGTAGACCCACGCCGAGCGCGGTTCCTTCACCTGGTCGAGGGTCTCGTGCACCAGCAGCACACCACCGGCCAGACGCGCCGGGGCAGTCACTTTCTGCTTGAAGTAGAACAGGATGTTGCCCGGGTTCGCCGGATCGTAGTCCTTCATCTTGTCGCGGAACACGAACTGGTCCTGGAAGTACACCAGGCTGAACGAGCCGTTCGGCTGTGGCGTGGCCTGGGTTACCAGGCGGGTCACGCTACCACCGCGATAACGGGTGATGTGGTTCCAGATGACTTCAACGCCGCTTTTCGGAATCGGGAACGGAATGGCGGTTTCAAAGTTCTCCAGGCCGTTGCCGCCGGACACCAGTTTGGTGTTGGTGGCGTTCTTCTTGATGGCGGCGAACACGTCATCCGGCACGGTGGCACCGCGATGGGACGGATAAACTGGCATCTTGAAGGTTTCCGGGTAGCGCTTGAACATCGCGTACTGACCCGGGGCAAGCTTTTCCTTGTATTGGTCGACGTTCTGCGCCGTGATGGTGAACAGCGGTTTTTCGCTGGCGAACGGATTGGACAGGAAACCTTTGCTGTCGACCGTACCGGCGTTCTTCGCCATCGGCTTCCAGGCCGGGATCGAACCGTCGGCGTTACCTGCCATTTCAGCGCCCATCGGGGTCAGGCTCTTGCCCAGCTTGTCGGCCTCGGCCTGGGGAACCGCTGCGATGACGCTGGTCGCCAGCAGCGAAAGGCCCAGAACACCGGCGTGGAACAGACTCTTTGTTATTTTCATATGTTCGTTCGTCCTGAAAATACTGTGCTTAGAAGTTCACGCCGAGGCTGAGCGCAACAAAGTCGCGGTCATCCACGGTGGTGTACTTGCCGTCGAAGAAGTTGGTGTAGGCCAGACTCGCGGTATAGGTGTTCTGGTACTCGGCGTCGACACCCAGGCTCACCGCCTTGCGGCCTTCCTCGAAGTTGCCGCCAGGGCCAGGGGAGTAACCGCTCACGTCATGGGACCAGGCAACGTTCGGCTTGAGGTTCACACCGGCAAACACGTCGTTGTATTCCCAGATGGCACGACCGCGGTAGCCCCACGAAGTCGCGGTGGTGAAACCTTCGTCGTTGCAGTTGCGGCTGCGGTTGTTGGTCGGCGTACCCGGGCCGGCACCGTTGATGGTGCTGGTGTTGAGCGCCACGCAGGTATCGAGCGCGCCAGAGGCTGGCAACTCACCCGGGCCGTAGACCGGATCGCGGCCATAACGAACGTCGGAAGTGCTTTCCAGGCCGCCAACGTGGGTCACGCCCACTTCGCCCACCAGGGTCAGACGGCTGGCGCCCATGACCTGGTCGAAGAAGTGCGTCAGGGTGGTCTGGAACTGGGTGATTTCCTTGCGACGATACCCGTGCAGGTCCTGACCCGGCACGCCGGTAAGCAGCGATGCATTGGTCAACGGGTTGTTCGGGTTGTTGTTGCCGATAGGACGGACACCGGAGAACAGGATATCGGTGGAGTTGAGCTGCACCGGAGCGTTCGGACGGTAGCTGATCTCACCGCTCCACGCCGTACCGGTAGGCAGGGTGGTGGAGAAGCTCAGACCGTAGAGACGGATGTCTTCCGGGTATTCGATGAAGTACTGCGAATTACCCGCCACCAGCAATGGCGCCAGCGCGGCGAACGGGCCCGGGAGTCCCGCTGCAGTGTTGTAGACCGACTGCGGTGCACCGGTGGCGCTGAAGATCGGCGCACGGCTGTGGTAGTTCATGAAGTAGGCGCCGAATTCGGTATCCAGCGGATCGAACATGTACTTGAAGGACGCGCCCCACTGACCGCTGTCGCGGGCATCGCGATCAGGGCCACGACGCACCAGAACCCCCTCATTGTTGACGTCGACGCCGTTGGCGGCCAAAGGCCCCAGGGCAATGGCCGGAATTTGCGAGCGCTTGGCCAGTACACGCAGGTTGTCGTCGCAGCCGTCGGCAACGATGTCTGGCTGGGAGAAGAACGTGCCGCAGTTGTCGACGACGGTCTGGTCCCATTCAATTTGGTAGAACGCTTCGGCCGAGAGGTTTTCGGTCAGGCTCTGGGACACATAGAACATGTTGACCGGGATCAGGCCTTCCTTGATCTCGGCACCCGGACGACGGAAAGCGGACACGTCGATCGGGTTGATCGAGTTGATGCCACCACCGATGAAGGTACTTTCACCCCAGCTCACCACCTGCTTGCCCAGACGCACGGAGCCTGGCTGATCGGCAATGGAGTAGTTGTGGTAGACGAAGGCGTCGAGGATCTGGCCGCCGGCAGACTTGGCGCCTTCCTTGCGTCCCTCGTCGCTGATGTCCTTGAACGGACGGCTTTCGTCCTTCAGTTCAAAGTCGTACCAGTATTTGCCACGGACGAAAACACCGGTATCGCCGTATTTCAGTTCAAGGTCATGGATGCCCTTGAAGATCTTCGAGAAGGTTTCCCCGCTCTTGAAGTTCAGGTGACCGTCATCAGAAGTCTGGGACAGACCCTTGCCGCCGTTGTTGACACCGATGAGGTTCTTGTTGGCACTTTCGGTAGACCAACTGGCACCAACCGACAGGGATGAGTCGAACTGACCTTCGATTTCACCGACGTTGAAACTGACGCCGAATGCTGGCCCGGCGAGCGTAGAGGCAAGACTGACAGCCAGGGGCAGTTTCGCCCGGCGCCAGAACTGGTTTACTGATGTCATCGACGCTACTCCATGTGCATTTTATTTTTATGGCAAGAGCACTTCTAAAAACGCTGTGGATAACCGGGAGCCATGGCATCCCAAAGTCATTCCAAAGTTGCATCGCCCCGGTTCGTGCGGTTGCCCCGTTCTTAAAAATCCTTGAGCGGACTATAGCCAGCAGGTAGTAGCGCTTGATCCCTCTAAAGTGTGATTTGCAGTTGCCAGCCACTCTGGAACAGTCCTTTCGCCAGTCCGACACCCGTCGGCACGGCAAGGATGGCTGAAAATTTCGATTTGACAAGCCAAGCGCTTGCTTGGTGGGGCTGGCGTGCCCTTTCGGGCACGCCGATAGACGCTTAAAGCGTCGAGAGGAAGGTGCTGTTGGTGGCTTGCCATTCGGTGATGTCGACGCGAATGCGCTTCTTGTCGAGTTTGCCGACGCTGGTCTTGGGAATTTCAGTAACAAGGGCGATCTGGCTCGGAATCGCCCACTTGCTCAAGTGCCCCAGCTCCACAAACGGCTTGAGGTGTTCCTTGAGTTCCCGGGCCCCGATTGCATGACCCTCACGGAGTACCAGCAGGGCAAACGGCCGCTCGCCCCACTGCGGATCGGGGATCCCCACCACTGCTACTTCACGTACCGCCGCATGACGGCTGATCAGGTCTTCCAGGTCCAGGGAGGAGATCCACTCGCCACCGGTCTTGATCACGTCCTTGATCCGGTCACGAATATCGATCACGCCCATGCTGTCCAGGGTCGCCACGTCACCGGTGTGCAGCCAGCCTCCGGCCCAGAGCTCGGCGCCCTTCTGCGGCTCGTTGAAATAACCCTCGGTGAGCCACGGCGCGCGTAGCACCAGCTCGCCCTGGGTCTCGCCGTCGGCGGGCAGGAAGTTGCCCTCGGTGTCGACGATCGCTGCCTCCACCAGTGGCCCCGGCACGCCGGCCTTGATCCGGTAAGTGGTGCGTTCGTCTTCGGTACCGGCCATCAATTCGTCGTTGAGGTGCGCGCACGACACCAGTGGCCCGGTTTCCGACATGCCGTAGGCGGCGGTCAACTGAATGCCTTTGGCCTTGGCCGCCTCGTACAAGCTGCGGTTCAGGGCGCTGCCGCCGATGACGATTTTCCAGCCGCCGAAGTCGACGTTCTGCGCGGCCTTGGCATTAAGGACCATCTGCAAAATGGTCGGTACGCAATGGGAGAACGTGACCTTCTCCTTGTGCCACAACTCCACCAGGTACTCCGGGTCATAGCGGCCGGGATACACCTGCTTGAGCCCGAGCATGGTCGCCACATACGGCAAGCCCCAGGCGTGGACGTGGAACATCGGGGTGATTGGCATGTACACGTCGTTGGTGCCCAGCAGGCGCACGCTATCGATCGCACCCATGATGGTCGACACGCCCATGGTGTGCAGCACCAGTTGCCGATGGGTGAAGTACACGCCCTTGGGATTGCCGGTGGTACCGGTGGTATAGAACGTGGTCGCGACCGAGTTTTCGTCGAAATCCTCGAAGTCGTACTGCGGGCTCGCCGCGGCCAGCAGCTGTTCGTACTCGCCGACGAGGTTCGGCAGGTCCGCGGTTTTTTCCGGCAGGTCAGTCAGCAGCAGGGTTTTGTCGACCGTGGTCAGTTGCCCCTCGATGGCCTTGTAGAGGCCGACGAACTCGCTGTTGACCAGCACAAAGCGGTCCTCGGCGTGGTTCATGGTGTAGAGGATCTGTTCTGGCGACAGGCGCACGTTGATGGTGTGGATCACCGCGCCGATCATCGGGATGGCGAACATGCACTCCAGGTAACGATGGCTGTCCCAGTCCATCACACCCACGGCATCCCCGGGCTTGACCCCGGCCGCGGTCAGCACGTTGGCCAGGCGGGCCACCCGTTCGATCAGCGTCGGGTAGCTATAGCGCAACTTGTCGCGGTAGATGATCTCGCGGGTTTTCTCATAACGGGCACCGGACATCAGCAGCCGTTTGATCAACAGCGGGTACTGGTAAGCGCCTTCGGCCGGGGGGATAACGCGAGTCTGCAACATAATAATCCCTTTAATCTGACTGCACGGTCGTGACTGAAAGTACGCACTGTAGTGCCCTTGAACGCCAGCCAAATCAGCCAAAGGAATGATTTGCAGAACCGCATGAATACTGGCGTTGCGCCAGCTTTCACAGAAGCTTGGTGATTGCGGTTGGATCCGGCGTAGGAGCTGCCGCAGGCTGCGATCTTTTGGCGATTCCAATAATGAGATCGCAGCCTGCGGCAGCTCCTACGGATCAATGCATCTCGGTAAAAGCCAGCTTCACGCCAATCGCAATCAGCACCGCGCCCATGGTCCGGTCGAACCAGTGACCCATGCGGGCGAAACCGGCGCGTACGCGCTGCTGGCTGAACAGCATCGCTACCAGGCAGAACCAGACCGCTGTCGCCGCCGCCAGGTAAACCCCGTAACCAGCCTGCACGGCCAGCGGCGTATGCGGGTTGATCACCACGGTGAACAGCGAGAGGAAGAACAGCGTGGCTTTCGGGTTGAGGCCGTTGGTGACGAAACCCGAGGTGAAGGCACCACGGGCCGTGCGCTCCCCGGCTTCCTTGTGCAGATCGTCCGCCACAGCCTTGGCCGGTTGCGCGCGCAGCGCCTTGTAACCGATGTACAGCAGGTAAGCGGCGGCGGCCCATTTCAAGGCATTGAACAACACGATCGACTGGGACACGATCAGGCCGATACCCAACAGCGAGTAACCCACGTGCAGGAAAATCGCCGTACCCACACCCAGCGCGGTCCAGGTGCCAGCGCGGCGACCGTGGGTAACACTCTCGCGTACCACCACGGCAAAGTCCGGGCCGGGGCTGGCCACGGCCAGCAGGTGAATCAGGGCAACGGTCAAGAACTCTGTCCAGTACATGGGGGCTCCTTCAGGCCAAGCGTAACTATTTATTTCATCTGGTAGGCTCGGCAGATTACGCCTTCAGTTCATTGCACAAAAGGTACAGTTGATGACGAACACTCGCCGCGCCGTTTTCCTCGACCACCCGTCCCTGGACCTCGGCGACCTTGACCTCAACCCGCTGCGCAGTTGTTTCAGCGATTTGCAGCTGTTCGCCCAGACCTTGCCCGATCAAGTCATCGAACACCTCAAGGGCGCCACCGTCGCCATCAGTAACAAAATTGTCATCGATGCCGCCGCCATGGCCGCCAGCCCTGATCTCAAGCTGATCCTGATCACGGCCACCGGCACCAACAATGTCGACCTCGCCGCCGCCCGCGCCCACGGGATAACCGTGTGCAACTGCCAGGGTTACGGCACACCGTCGGTGGCGCAGCACACGATCATGCTGCTGCTCAACCTGGCCACGCGCCTGGCCGATTATCAAAAAGCCGTCGGCGAAGGCCGCTGGCAGCAGGCCAGACAGTTCTGCTTGCTGGATTACCCGATTGTCGAACTCGAAGGCAAAACCCTTGGCCTGCTGGGACATGGCGAATTGGGCGGCGCGGTCGCACGGCTGGCAGAAGCCTTCGGCATGCGTGTTCTGCTGGGGCAAATTCCCGGACGCCCTGCCCGGCCGGACCGCCTGCCACTGAATGAACTGTTGCCACAGATCGATGCCCTGACCCTGCACTGCCCGCTCAATGAACACACCCGCCACTTCATCGGTGCCAGTGAACTGGCCTCAATGAAACCCGGCGCGTTCGTGGTCAACACTGCCCGCGGAGGCCTGATCGACGAACAGGCGCTGGCCGACGCCTTGCGCAACGGGCATCTGGGCGGCGCCGCCACGGACGTGCTGAGCGTCGAGCCTCCCGTCAACGGCAATCCGCTGCTGGCCCACGACATCCCGCGCCTGATCGTCACCCCGCACAACGCCTGGGGCAGCCGCGAAGCGCGCCAGCGAATCGTTGGCCAAGTGACCGAAAACGCACTGGGATACTTCAGCGGTAAGGCGCTGCGGGTCGTCAGTTGATAAACTGCGGCACTTTTTTCCACGGGAGCAGTTATGGATCCGCGCAGTGAAGTACTGCTTCGTCAGGCCGAGTTATTCCAGGGTTCGGTGTTGTTGGCCGGCTTGCCCGCCGACGACTTGCTGGGCCGCCTGCCCAAAGCTCATGGCTGGTGCTGGCACGCCGGCGATCAGGCCGCGCTGGACGCCCGCTTCGCCGAGCGCAGCCATTTTGGCGTGAATGCACCGGAGCGCGAGTTCGACAGCGCCGTGGTGTTTCTGCCCAAGGCCAAGGACCTGACCGACTACATCCTCAACGCCCTGGCCTCGCGGATGGCCGGCCGCGAGCTGTACCTGGTCGGCGAGAAAAAAAGCGGCATCGAAGGTGCCGCCAAACAACTCAACCCGTTCGGCAAGCCGCGCAAACTCGACAGCGCGCGCCACTGCCAGCTCTGGCTGGTCACCGTGGCCAACGCGCCTGAAGCCAAACCACTGGAAAGCCTGGCGCAGACCTACGAACTGCCGCTGGCCGAAGGCCCGTTGAAGGTCATCAGCCTGCCGGGGGTGTTCAGCCATGGTCGCCTGGATCGCGGCAGCGCGCTGCTGCTGGAGCATCTGGACAAACTGCCCAGCGGTCACTTGCTCGATTTCGGTTGCGGTGCCGGGGTCTTGGGCGCGGCGGTGAAACGTCGTTACCCGCACAACCAGGTCACGTTGCTGGATGTGGATGCCTTTGCCGCTGCCAGCAGTCGTCTGACCCTTGCTGCCAATGGTCTGGAAGCCGAGGTGATTACCGGTGACGGAATCGATGCCGCGCCGATGGGTTTGAGTGCGATCCTGAGCAACCCGCCGTTCCATGTCGGCGTACACACCGATTATTTCGCAACGGAAAACTTGCTGCGAAAAGCAGCCAAACATCTGAAAAACGGTGGCGAACTGCGCTTGGTGGCGAACAGCTTCCTGAAGTATCAACCGCTGATCGAAGAGCATCTTGGCGTGTGTGCGATCAAGGCCGAAGGACAGGGTTTCCGAATCTACCGGGCCAAACGCGGTTGAACTTCTTTTGAAAAAGAAGGCTTGCCGAATGGATTTTGCCTAGGCAGAATCCGCTCCGTCCTAGGGGAGTAGTCTCCCACGAGCGCCACGCTCGTCCGGCATGCGTCAACATACTTGGTCCTCAGACCATGGCGCATGCGACCCAAGCATCCACATCAGATGGATCGCAGGGTTTGACAAGACCTATGACACGAACACCTTACCCGGGGCGGGAAGGCTGTACGTGTCATAGCCGTGTCGACCCGCCCCTTAGGAAAACCCCTGATGCTGGATTCACTACTCGTACCTACCGCAATCGTTGCCTTGGCCGAAATCGGCGACAAGACGCAACTGCTCGCGCTCATTCTCGCTGCCCGTTTCCGCAAGCCCTGGCCGATCATCGCCGGTATCGTCGCCGCGACCCTGGCCAACCACGCGGCCGCCGGTGCGGTAGGCGCCTGGGTCGGGAGTTTCTTCTCGGATACGATGCTGCACTGGATCCTCGCCGCGAGCTTCGCCGCCACGGCGCTGTGGACCCTGGTCCCGGACAAGATGGATGACGACGAAGCCAGCACCGCCCGCAAGTTCGGGCCGTTCCTGACCACACTGATCGCGTTCTTCCTGGCGGAAATCGGCGACAAGACGCAGATCGCAACCGTGATGCTGGCTGCGCAGTATCCGGAGCTGTGGCTGGTAATCATCGGTACCACCCTCGGCATGTTGATTGCCAATGTGCCCGTGGTATTGGCCGGTAACTTTGCCGCAGACAAATTGCCATTGACCCTGATCCGTCGACTGGCGGCGTCGGCGTTCTTCATCCTGGCGATTGTCGCGGTGTACAAGGCGATGCAGAGCAGCGGGTGGGTTTGACGGTTTAGGTCGATAGACCGAGTTATCGTTCATCGTCGGAACGCCGCCCGGAGCAAGCTCGCTCCCGCAGGGTTCGGCGTTGAGCACAAAACCAATGTGGGAGCGAGCTTGCTCGCGAAGAGGCCAGCAGCCTCACCACATGACTATCAGGACTTCTTGGCCTGCTCATACAAAGGCATGACCTTCGGAATCGCCGCCTGCAACGCAGCAATACGGCTCGAAGACGCCGGGTGAGTGCTCATGAACTCCGGTGGCGCACCTTCCGAGGCCTTGCTCATCTTGTTCCACAGGGTGATCGCGGCATTCGGGTTGTAGCCGGCGCGGGCGGCCAGTTCCAGGCCGATCAGGTCCGCCTCGTTTTCATTGGCGCGGCTGTTGGGCAAGGTCATGCCGTAGTTGGCCACGGTATCGGCCAGGGCCATGGTGTCCTGCCCCAATCCGAGCAAGGCACCGGCGCCCTGCTTGGCCATTTCGATGCCATAAGCCTTGGACATCGCTTCACGACCGTGCTCGCGCAGGGCGTGGGCGATTTCATGGCCCATGATCGCGGCGATTTCATCGTCGGTCAGTTGCAGGCTGTCGATCAGCCCGGTGTAAAAGATGATCTTGCCGCCAGGGCCGCAGTTGGCGTTGAGCTCATCGCTCTTGATCAGGTTGACTTCCCACTTCCACTGGGCCGCGTCCGGACGGAAGTTCGGCGCCTGGGCAATCAGTCGGTCGGCAATCAGCTGAACCCGCCGGGCTTCATTGCTGGTCTTGTCCAGCACACCTTTGCTGGACGCCTCGCCCACTGTCTTCTGATAGGACTGGGCGTACATCTGGTCGACTTCTTGCGCCGACAACATGCTGAACATGTATTGCTTGCGCTCCACACCCACGGCGCCACCACTGGTGGTATTGACCGACTGACAACCGCTGAGCAGCAGCGCTGCGCCCAGCGCACTGACAACCAAAATCTTGTTCATCAAAAAACTCCCTGAAAACATGCCGCGTATCCTAGGCGTGGAAATGTATCGACGCCAGATACAATGGACGTAAGACGCACAATTCGGACAAAGCTCTCATCGCCGTAGAAAAAATTCACATACAGCGACAGGGAACAGCAGCGGCGGTTGATCAATCAGTTGCGGGTCTGATCCGAAGCCAACTCAACCCGGAGTCAAACACTCCGGCCCATTGAGCTTCGGATCATTCACCATGTTGGCCAAAACCCGTTCGCGCAATGCGGCAGGTTCACTGGCCAGCAAGGCTTGCAAAGTATGCAATGGCGTCTCGGGATCCAGCCACGCGGCCTGCCCCGCCTCATCAAGAATCAACGGCCGCCGCTGGCTCGCCGCCGGCTGGGTAATCACCGCGGTACTCAGCCACACCTGCTCTTGCACCGGATACGCCTCCCAGATCGCCGCGAAAAATAATGACGAGCCCTCCCCCGGTGTCAGCCAGTACGGGCGCTTGCGCGTGGTGCCGCGCCATTCGTAGAAACCATTGGCCGGCAACAGACAGCGGCGCTCGCGCAAGGCCTGGCGAAACATTGGCTGTTCGGCAACGGTTTCGGCGCGGGCATGGGCCGGGGTACGGGACAGATCGGTCAGCCAGGGTGGCGTCAGGCCCCAGCGGGCGCGGGCCAGCGTGCGCTGGCCGTCAGGCTCGGCCCGCAGCATCAACACCGAATCATTGGGGGAAATGTTCCACTGCGCCTGCTGGTCGGCGGGAAAACCGGGCAGCGCCGCAAAGGCGGGGTTCCAGCGAAACAGGGCATAACGTCCACACATGGGGCAACACGGCTCTTGATCAAACGAACGCCAGCCTAACAGACCAGCGTGCCGGGAAAGCTGTCCGGTTCATCGCCGGACAGCGGCAGCGCGGCATTGTACGCGGTGATCAGCTCGCGGGCGTATTCGGCCTGGTCGTTCTCGACCGACAGTCCGAGCAGGCCATAGATCGGCAACTCGCCGCTGCCGCCGACCAAGTCACGGCCCATCAGATGCGCCTCGATACCCTCGCTGGCGAGCATTCCTTGCAGCAACTCGCCTTCCATCAGGTTTTCCGGATCGTAGATGCGCTGCATACACGCCCCCTCACTCGTTTTCGCTGAACACTTCGAGATGCCATTCATCTTCATGAACCTGCAACACGAAGGTTATCGGCCGGCAGCACACCTGACAGTCTTCAATATAGGTCTGATCGCCACCGGACAAATCCAGCGTCGTCTCGACTTCCTCACCACAATACGGACATTCATATTGCGCAGTTTCCAGCATCGCGGTCTCCCAGGTGACTTGTGCGTATAATCGCCGGTCTATTTGCAGGGCTATTTTTGTCTGGCTACTTTTTCAGACCGTACCCCGCCGGTTTTCGATCAAAACCTTTACTTACCCTAGCCGTTTCTAACAAGAGAGCATGATGGGCGAATTCGATGCCATCCGACCTTACGACGACAGTGAAGTCCCGGCAGTGCTGGCACGACTGCTCGGCGACAAGGCGTTTCTAGATATCCTCACCCACTTCCGCTTCCCGCGTTTCGCCGGCGCTTTAGGCTGGGCACTCAAACCTCTTATAGCCCATCGGTTGCGCCGTGAGTTTGCCGGCATTACCTCGGTGGCCACGTTACAGGACAAAGTCGAGCATTACGTCGACCACACCATCGAGCGCGCCACCGACGGTGTCACCTATACCGGGGTGGAGCAATTCAAGTCCGGCAGCGCCTACCTGTTCATCGCCAACCACCGCGACATCGTGATGGACCCGGCCTTCGTCAACTATGCCGTGTACCACGCCGGCCTGCCGACGCCACGTATCGCCATTGGCGACAACCTGCTGCAAAAGCCCTTCGTCAGCGATCTGATGCGCCTGAACAAGAGCTTCATCGTGCACCGCTCGATCAGCGGACGCCGGGAGAAAATGGCGGCTTATCAGCTGTTGTCGGCGTACATCAACCATTCGATCCGCAACGATTGCGCCTCGATCTGGATCGCCCAAGCCGAAGGCCGTGCCAAGGACGGTGACGACCGTACCGAATCGGCGATCCTCAAGATGTTCCACATGAGCCGCAAGGACGAGCCGTTCGGCGAGGTCATTCAGTCGCTGAACCTGACCCCGGTGTCGATCAGCTACGAGTACGACCCGTGCGACCAGGCCAAGGCCCGCGAGCTTTACATTCGCGCCAATACCGGCAGCTACACCAAGGTGCCGGGCGAGGATGATGTGAGCATCGCCAAGGGCATCACCGGCTACAAGGGCCGGGTGCATGTGAACTTTGCCGCGCCGATCTCGGAACTGTTCGAAGACACCAAGCAATTGGCGGTCGAGATGGACAGGCAAATCCTCAGCGGATACCGCTTGTTCCCGGTGCACTACCTGGCTTATGCGCAGTGGAAGGACGCCGATCCGCAGTTGCAGGTGCCGAAAGCCGCCGAAGTGTTCCCGGCCGAGGAACTGGCCAAGGCCCAGGAAGAATGGCAACGCCGTCTGGACGCCTGCCCTGAAGAGCATCGTCCATTCCTGGTGCTGCAATATGCGACGCCGGTACGCAATCAGTACCGGGTGAAGGCAGGGTTGCCGCTGTAAGCGGTTTCGGCCAGATGTGAAAACGGCGCCCTCGAGGCGCCGCTTTTGTGTCTGTTCACCACTGGTTTTGCGGTTACTCAGACCTGAGTGCTGATCCACGACACCAGCAGCGCCATCCCCATGCAGGCAAAGCCGAAGATGTAGAAAAACCGGTTCATGCGCAAGGTCGCCCAGTCCAGCGTGGGCTCTACGTTGGGGCTGCTCTGGCGCTGCGCCTGCAAACTGGCCATCGCGCGCAGTTCGCGACGACGGGTGGCGTGCAGCAACCAGCCGCCCGGGAAGGCAAAGAGCAAAGCCAGCAGATTGATCAATTTGGCGGGATGGGCGGTTAACAGCGTCATCAAGTGCAGCGACATCACGAACCTCAAGTAAAACAGGTGGCAGGTGCCGGGCCGGCGACCGCGGCGCGGATTCTACCGAAAGCCTGCGCACCTGCCCTCTGTTTCCGACAAATAACGAAGCTTTTGATCAATGGCTGTCCTGAGTCACGGTTTCGTCATCTGTATCGGCGAACATGCGCGCCTCAAAACCGACACGGATCACGTCATGCTCCACGCCGAAAACCAGGATCGTCTTTACCTCATCACCCCCAGCGAAGAACAACAAGCCCTCGTCGGCAGCCTCGCCTTCAACGTTCAAGACCGCCATTGGCTGGTGTATTGCGCACTCGGTGGCCACCAGCATGCGGATTTGCCGGAGGCGGATTTGCTGACCGGCGTGAGCGTGCTGGACTTTTACTCGCAAGCTGCCTGACACCCCAGATCCCCTGTGGGAGCGAGCTTGCTCGCGATGACGGTTTAACATTCAACATTGATGTTGCCTGACATGCAGCTATCGCGAGCAAGCTCGCTCCCACAAGAGGCAGGTGTACATCCTCGAAAGTGTGCAGTCATGAAAAAGCCCGGGACCATCGCTGGCACCGGGCTTTTTCGCATCCAGCGAAGCTTACTCGCCGAGAATCTGACCCACGGTCGGGTCCTTGAACAGGCGGGTCAACGCATCGCTCAACACATCGCTGACCAGCTTGGTGTTGGTTTCCTGGTTCGGCGCCATACCGAAGCGCTGGTCCAGGGACGAACCATAACGGCCGCTGTAGCGACGGTTGGCGTTCTGCACATCCGAGCGGAAGGTCGCGCCGATGGTGGCTTCGGTCACGTACATGCCTTCCTTGGGCGACTGGTACTTCAACTCCGCCAGGGTCACGGTCAGTTGCGGTGCATTCATGGCATTGTTCGTCGGGGTAAAGCCCAACAGACGTACGGCGGCTTCAGCCTGGGCCTGCAGCTTCGGCAGGATCTGCGCGCCCTGGACGGTGATCGCGCTGGTCTCCGGATACAGGCCCCCACGAGTGCCCAGTGTCGGCGACGGACGACCGTCCACTACTCGCACCACGACGGGCTGGCCATGGCCGACCGGGGCCAACTGGGCGGTCAGCTTGGGTTCCGGGCTCAGTTGTTGCGGGCTGTGGGCGCAGCCAACCAGGGTCAAACTGGTCACAGTGATCAAACCGAACAACAGGCGTTGCAACATGCTCTTCTCTCCAGAATCAGGCACAAACAGGCCGGCAGTATAGCGGTGCGCCACTGCGGGTAACCAGCACCGCACAGTGTTTGATGAAATCTCTGACAAGCCCTTGGCAACGCGGTTCCTGTCATACAGATGTCACCCCCCATACACTTGCACGTAATGGCCTGCAGGCAATCTTCTCGGCAGACACCCTAACGGTATTTCGCCATGCGCCATCTGATCTCTCTGTTCGCGCCACGCCCATTGCATCGTTGCTTCGCCCTGCTCGACCGCCACGGCCACTGCCAGGCCTTCAAGCAGTGCAGCCTCCAGCCCATGGGCGATGGCTGGGTTGAAATCGAAGAGATCCGCCTGAACTGGCTGAATCAACCGCTGCCTGCCGGCGCCCGGGTCGTTTCGCAGCAGCACCGGCCACGCTCGCGCGCACAGCAACTGATGACGACCTGACCAAACACCTAATAAAAGTCATTAAACACGACCATTTCCCTGCGTTTCTTAGATACAATCTCCCCCCGATTATAAGGACGTCTCCTGATCGGGCCTCGCAGCATCGTCAATGCGCTTGTATTGACACCCCGCACCGCCCACAGAGAGCCGCCCACACAGATCGAGTGAAGCTGGCGCGCTTGCTGTTTTGTTGAGCAAAACCTCCACTTTTCGCGAATCTGCAGAGCTGTCATTACGCTCGGTCACTGAGCTGTTTGCCCGTTTTGCCTGCCCTGTATCCCATGGCGGCAATCCATCCGGGCACGGTGCCAGGCTGGGACAGCCCTTTTTTGAGGTTCACGTCTTCAAAAGAGCGTGAAAAAAACGGGTTTTCACAACTTCACAAGAGTGTGGCGAGCAAATGAATAGTTTTGCGTCTGAACATGCACCATTAGCGTCTACAACAGCCCAACGACACAGGACCGAGTATTCCTCGAACACCGGAGCCTGAAGCCTGTCCGCTACGGATTTGGTTGCACAAACGGATGTATCGACCATAAGTCGAATTGCCTCCCGCGCGCCGAAATGAGTTCATATGGCTCATAGGCCCGTCAGGTAGCGTCCGTCGAAGTTGCGATAAATTGCGAAGATTCGGACATGGCGATCCTGCCATGGGTACCTGGGGCAACACTGACACGCCCCGTCACTCCTGGCAGCCATGCCGACAATTTGGTGCTGCAGATTTTGGAGACGCGTTAAATGGCGCATAACGAAGCAGTCGACGTAGTACTGGTTGGGGCCGGCATCATGAGTGCCACCCTTGCAGTACTGCTCAAAGAGCTCGACCCCGCGATCAAGCTGGAAGTCGTCGAGCTGATGGATTCCGGTGCCGCGGAGAGTTCCAACCCGTGGAACAACGCCGGTACCGGTCACGCCGGGCTGTGTGAGCTCAATTACACGCCGCAGGCCGCCGATGGCACCGTCGACATCAAGAAAGCCGTGCACATCAACACCCAGTTCGAGGTGTCGAAGCAATTCTGGTCGTACCTGACCAAGAAAGGCACGTTCGGCTCGTGCAAATCGTTCATCAGCCCGGTGCCGCACCTGAGTTTCGTGCAGAACGACAGCGGCGTTTCCTTCCTCAAGGAACGCTTCAAGGTGCTGAGCAAGCACCACGCTTTCGCCGACATGGAATACACCGAAGACAAGGCCAAGATGGCCGAGTGGATGCCGCTAATGATGCCGGGCCGTCCGGCTGACGAAGTCGTTGCCGCCACCCGTGTGATCAACGGCACCGACGTCAACTTCGGCGCCCTGACCAACCAGTTGCTCAAGCACCTGACCAGCGCACCCGATGCCCAGGTCAAGTACTGCAAGCGCGTGACCGGCCTCAAGCGCAGCAACGGAGGCTGGACTGTCAGCATCAAGGACGTCAACAGCGGCAACACCCGTGAAGTCGACGCCAAATTCGTCTTCCTCGGCGCTGGCGGCGCGGCACTCCCGCTGCTGCAGGCTTCGGGCATCGAAGAGAGCAAAGGCTTCGGCGGCTTCCCGATCAGCGGTCAATGGCTGCGTTGCGACAACCCGGAAGTGGTCAAGCACCACCAGGCCAAGGTCTACAGCCAGGCTGCCGTAGGTTCGCCGCCAATGTCCGTGCCGCACCTGGACACCCGTGTGGTGGAAGGCAAGAAGTCCCTGCTGTTCGGACCGTACGCCGGCTTCACCACCAAGTTCCTCAAGCACGGCTCCTTCATGGACCTGCCGATGTCGGTTCGTGCCGGCAACATCGGCCCGATGCTATCCGTGGCAAAAAACAACATGGACCTGACCAAGTACCTGGTCAGCGAAGTGATGCAGTCGATGGAGCAGCGCCTGGAGTCCCTGCGTCGCTTCTACCCTGAGGCGAAAGCTGAAGACTGGCGCCTGGAAGTGGCCGGCCAACGGGTGCAGATCATCAAGAAAGACCCGAAAAAAGGCGGCGTCCTGCAATTCGGTACCGAACTGGTCGCGGCCAAGGACGGTTCCCTGGCGGCACTGCTCGGCGCTTCGCCAGGTGCCTCGGTGACCGTTTCGATCATGCTTGAGCTGATCGAAAAATGCTTCCCGAGCAAAACCAAGGGCGAATGGGCTACCAAACTGGCGGAAATTTTCCCGGCCCGGGAAAAGGTCCTGGAAACCGACGCTGCGCTGTATCGCAAGATCAACACGCAGAACAACGTTGCCCTGGAACTGGTTGAAGCCAGCAGCGAGACCGAAAGCTACGCTTGATTCGACCTTATGAAAAACGCCCCGTTCTCACCGAGAGCGGGGCGTTTTTTTTATGCATTTAAAAGATCGCAGCCTTCGGCAGCTCCTACTTTGGAACAGCGTACCTCCTGTAGGAGCTGCCGAAGGCTGCGATCTTTTGATCTTTAACCGCGAGCCTTTTCGATCAGCTCGATGTAATCCGCCGCATTGCGCTGATCCTTGATCAGGGCGATGAAGTTATTGCCGTGCTCATCCTTGCCATTCACGTCGTAACCCGCTTCGACGAAGAACGTCAGGAAACGTGCGAAATCGTCGATGCGCAGGCCACGGTAGGCCTTGACCAGTTTGTGCAGGGACGGAGAAGTCGCGTCGACCGGTTCGAAATCGAGGAACAATTTGATCTGCTCATCGCCGATCTCGTCACCAATCACTTGTTTTTTATCTTTACGCATTGCCGACTCCAGCTCGCAGACATTTCACGGGGCGGGCAGTTTACCCCTGCGCGGGCTCAAGGCTCAACGCGGACGAGTGCTGCCGGTGTGCAGATCGGCCCAGACATGGCCATTGGCGTAGCTGAGAAACTGGCAATACACCGTGTCGTTGCGCAACAAGTCGATCACCACCCGGTATTGCGCCATTGGATAATAGAGGGTCAGGGTCTTGCTCGGCATGTCGTAAACCGGCTTTTTCAGGCTTTTGCTTTCACCATCGAAGTTGACCAGCACCTGACTGATGGTGGCGCCCTTGTTCAGGGATTTGCCCTTGAGACGAATCATCAGCGGCGAAGTGACCGGAATCGGCTGTTGATTGGATTGACGCTGGCTGCCTACCACCACCGAATAATCGGTGACCTGCATCAGTTGCTGCTGCTCGGGCTCGCTGTCACGCAGGGTCAGGTCATCGGGCGGCAGGAACTGCGCATGCATGGGCGCCGGCGCGGCGGCCAGGGGCAGGCTGAGGGTCAGCAACAGGGCGGCGCAGCTGCGGATAAAAGGGCTCATGACAGGCTCCGGAATCGGGGCCGAGCACTCTAGCATGGGCTGAAGGAAGTGGTTCAAGTGCACAGAAACCACTGTGGGAGCGAGCTTGCTCGCGATGACGTCGGCACATCCAGCATCTATGTGTCAGTGACATTGCCATCGCGAGCAAGCTCGCTCCCACAGGTTTTGGATCAGTCGAACTGCGCGCGCATCCAGGCCTGATACTCGGCAACACCGGGCTCGCCTTCACGCGGCGCCCAATGCGCCAGCTCACCTTCACCGACCGGGCGGTAAGGACCGGCCTTGCATTCGAACATCAGGCTGTCGGCCTCCAGTACCACCAAACCGTGGAACACACCGGTGGGCAGGTCCACGCCAACACAGTCGCCACCGGCTTGCAGCACGGTCTTGCTCAGCACCGCACCGGTCTCGTCAAAGATCAACACGCCCAGCCGACCCTTGAGGACCAACAGGGTTTCGGCCTTGTTGTCGCCCAAATGCCGATGAGGCGGGATATACGTGGACGGCTGCAGCCCCACCGCCATGCGATGGCAGGCGTCTTCCATCTGATGGAAATTGTGGTGCTGGCGCCCACGAGGATTGGCCGCGGCTTTCTCGGCCAGCTCGGCGAACAGGGTCTGATCCAGAAAGCGAGGCGTATCCATGGCTTACATTCCTTTAACGGCGAAAATCCCGTTGGCGTTACGCCAGTAGCCTTTGTAGTCCATGCCGTAACCGAAGATGTAGCGGTCGATGCACGGCAAACCGACGAAATCGGCCTTGAGGTCCGGACGGGCCTTGCGGTCGTGGTCTTTGTCGATCAGTACGGCGGTGTGCACTTTGCGGGCACCGGCGTGTTTGCAGAAGTCGATGATCGCGCCCAGGGTGTGACCTTCGTCGAGGATGTCGTCGATGATCAGCACGTCACGGTCGATGAAGGAAACTTCCGGCTTGGCTTTCCAGAACAGGTCGCCGCCGCTGGTTTCGTTGCGATAGCGGGTGGCGTGCAGGTAGGACGCTTCCAGCGGGAAGTGCAGATAGGTCAGCAGCTTGCCGGAGAAAATCAGCCCGCCGTTCATCACGCAGAACACCACCGGGTTGCTGTCGGCCATTTGTTCGTTGATTTGTGCACCGACGCGGGCGATGGCCGCCTCGACTTCAGCTTCGGTGTACAGGCAGTCAGCCTCTCGCATGATTTGACGGATATGCTCGAGATCAGCGGACATGGCGCTCTCCAAGGGGTGGCGGAATCAGGAAAAGCGGGCAAAGGTACGCATCCCGAACGGCCAGATCAAGCGTTTGTGGACTAACGTACTGTATGTCTATAGGACAACACCCTCGGATAGATTAATCTAGGCCGGTTTTTTTGCCCGCCGCCGGAGCCTTTCCCCATGCCCATCCATGAGATCCGCCACCCGCTGATCCGTCATAAACTTGGCCTGATGCGCCGCGCAGACATCAGCACCAAGAATTTCCGTGAGCTCGCTCAGGAAGTCGGCGCCCTGCTGACCTATGAAGCCACCAAAGACCTGCCGCTGGAATCCTACGATATCGAAGGCTGGTGCGGCACTGTGTCGGTCGAGAAAATCGCCGGCAAGAAGATTACTGTCGTGCCGATCCTGCGTGCCGGTATCGGCATGCTTGAAGGCGTGCTCAGCCTGATCCCGGGCGCCAAGGTCAGCGCCGTCGGCGTTGCCCGCAACGAAGAAACCCTGCAGGCCCACACCTACCTGGAAAAACTGGTTCCGGAAATCAACGAACGCCTGGCGATGATCATCGACCCGATGCTCGCCACCGGCAGCTCCATGGTTGCCACCATCGACCTGCTGAAAAAGGCCGGCTGCCGCGACATCCGCGCCATGGTGCTGGTTGCCGCCCCGGAAGGCATCGCCGCCGTAGAGAAAGCTCACCCGGACGTGATCATCTACACCGCTTCCATTGATCAAAAACTCAACGAACACGGCTACATCATCCCGGGACTGGGCGATGCCGGTGACAAGATCTTCGGCACCAAGCAGAAGGACGCGTGACCATGCAGCAAGAGTTCAACGATCCGCTCTGGCGCACGGTGCTGTCGGGTGCACAGATGCTGTTCGTGGCCTTCGGCGCCCTGGTGTTGATGCCGCTGATTACCGGTCTCGACCCGAACGTGGCGCTGTTCACGGCCGGCCTGGGGACGATCCTGTTCCAGATCGTCACCGGGCGTCAGGTGCCGGTGTTCCTGGCATCGAGCTTTGCCTTCATCACCCCGATCATTCTCGCCAAGGGCCAGTTCGGCCTGGCCGCGACCATGGGCGGCGTGATGGCGGCGGGTTTCGTCTACACCTTCCTCGGCCTGGCCGTGAAGATCAAAGGCACCGGTTTCATCGACCGCCTGCTACCGCCGGTAGTGATCGGTCCGGTGATCATTTCCATCGGCCTGGCCATGGCACCGATTGCCGCCAACATGGCCATGGGCAAGGCCGGCGACGGCAGTGAATTGATTCATTACCAGACGGCGATGATGATTTCGATGCCCGCGCTGCTGACCACACTGATCGTCGCGGTATTCGGTAAAGGCATTTTCCGCCTGGTGCCGATCATCTCTGGCGTGCTGGTGGGCTTTGGCATGGCGTTCTACTTCGGCGTGGTCGACACGGCGAAGATTGCGGCGGCACCGTGGTTCGCCATCCCGCACTTCACCGCGCCGGAATTCAACTGGCAGGCGATTCTGTTCATCGTTCCGGTAGCCCTGGCCCCGGCCATCGAACACATCGGCGGCGTGATTGCAGTGGGTAGCGTGACCGGTCGCGATTACCTGAAGAAGCCCGGCCTGCACCGCACCCTGCTCGGCGACGGCATTGCCACCACGGCGGCCGGTCTGTTCGGCGGTCCGCCCAACACCACCTACGCCGAAGTGACCGGTGCGGTCATGCTGACCAAGAACTACAACCCGAAAATCATGACCTGGGCGGCGATCTTCGCCATCAGCCTGGCGTTCATCGGCAAGTTCGGCGCACTGCTGCAAAGCATTCCGGTGCCGGTAATGGGCGGGATTCTGTGCCTGCTGTTCGGTTCGATCGCGGCGGTGGGGATGAACACGCTGATCCGCCACAAGATCGATCTGGGCGAGGCGCGCAATCTGGTGATTGTGTCGGTGACCCTGGTGTTCGGAATCGGCGGTGTGCTGATCGGCACCGGCACCGGGCCGGACGATTTCGGCCTCAAGGGCATCGCGCTGTGCGCGGTGGTGGCGATTGGCTTGAACCTGATCCTGCCGGGCAATGACAGCTGGAAGCACAAGAAGGCGAATGAGCCGCTGATCTAAGCAGGTTCGGATTCTTCGCTGACTGAAAGACCCTCTTCGCGAGCAAGCCCGCTCCCACATTTGGAATGCATTCCACCTGTGAGAGCGGGCTTGCTCGCGAAGCTTTTAAAGCGTCAACGGCGCTCGCTCGCACAACACACTCAACGCCCGCGCCCAATGCGGATCATCGTTGAGGCACGGCACCAGCACCAGGTCCTCTCCCCCCGCTGCGCGGAATTGCTCCTTGCCGCGATCACCGATTTCTTCCAGGGTCTCGATGCAATCGGCAACGAACGCCGGGCACATCACCAGAATCTTTTTCACCCCGCTTTTGGCCAACTCATCCAGGCGCGCTTCGGTGTAGGGTTCGATCCATTTGGCGCGCCCCAGGCGCGACTGGAACGACACCGACCACTTGCCCTCCGGCAATCCCATGCGCTTGGCAAACTCTGCCGCCGTACGCAGGCACTGGCCGCGATAACAGGTGGCGACCACCTCCGGCGGTGCGCCGGCGCAGCAATCACCGCCACCCTCGAAGCTGTGACCGGGATTGAGCTTCTTCAGATGCCGTTCCGGCAAGCCGTGAAAGCTCATCAGCAAGTGATCGAAATCCTGCTCTAGATAGGGCTTGGTCGTGGCCACCAGCGCATCGAGGTATTCCGGTTGATCGTAGAACGGTTGCAGCACCGACAACTGCACGTCGAGGTTTTTCTCGCGCACCACGCGTTTGGCCTCTTCGATGACCGTAGTCGTGGTGCTGTCGGCGAACTGTGGATAAAGCGGCGCCAGGGTGATTCGCTTGTGCCCCGCCGCGACCATTCGAACCAGCGTAGATTCAATCGACGGCTCGCCGTAGCGCATCGCCAATTCGACCGGGCCGTGCAGCCATTGACGGGTCATGGTTTGTTGCAGGCGACGGCTGAGCACCACCAGCGGCGAGCCCTCATCCCACCAGATCGAGGCATAAGCATGGGCCGACTGCTCGGGACGCTTGATCAGGATCAGCGACACCAGCAACCGACGAACCGGCCATGGCAGGTCGATCACGTACGGGTCCATCAGAAATTGATTGAGGTAGCTGCGCACATCCGCCACCGAGGTGGAGGCAGGTGAGCCCAGGTTGACCAGAAGCAACGCGTGATCGGTCATGCAACGTCCTATTTCAAAGGCGACCGGACAGATCGTCCAGAGCCGCGCGCAAATCCGTGAACTTAAAAGTGAAACCAGCCTGTAACAAACGCACCGGAGTGGCGCGCTGGCCGCCCAGCAACAACAGCGACAACTCGCCCAGCCCCACCTTCAATACGAAGGCCGGCATTGGCATGAACGCCGGGCGATGCAGCACACTGCCCAACGCCTTGGCAAAGTCGCCGTTGCGCACAGGTTTGGGCGCGCACGCATTATAGGGACCGCTGGCCTCGTTGCGATGCAGAAGAAAATCAATCAGGGCGATTTGATCGTCGATATGAATCCAGGGCATCCACTGCCGGCCGTTGCCAATCGGCCCTCCCAGGCCCAGTTTGAACGGCAGTAATAGCCGCGACAAAAAGCCGCCCTCCGCCGACAGCACCAACCCGGTTCGAATGAGGATGACGCGAATGCCCAACGCTTCAGCCCGCTGTGCAGTCTCTTCCCAGGCGATGCACAACTGACTGGCGAAATCTTCGCTGACCGGCCCCGAGCTCTCGGTCAGTTCGCGCTCGCCACCGTCGCCATACCAGCCGACAGCCGAACCGGAAATCATCACCCGTGGTTTCTGCTCGCGGCTTTCAAGCCACGCCAGCAGGGTTTCAGTCAGCGTGATGCGACTGCTCCACAACAAGGCTTTACGCTTGTGTGTCCAGGGCCGGTCGGCAATCGGCGCTCCGGCCAGATTGACGATCGCATCCACCGACTCCTGCCCCAGATCCTCCAGCCGGGCAATGCCACGCACTTGGGTACCACATATTTTCGCGACTTTTTCAGGCTGGCGACTCCAGACTGTCAGGCGATGGCCCTGCCCTGACCAGTGCCGGCAGAGCTGACGTCCTATCAAACCAGTACCGCCGGTCAGCAATATGTGCATGACTTCTTCCTCGCGTGGCGTTTTACCTTGTCCATTAGTCTATTTTTATAAGCAGGGATCTTTGGTATCGAGCAGGCTCTATGTTTAACAATAGGCCAAGCTGTCAGATCGAGAACGCTAAAAGTTATACCAAAAAACAATATTGTACAGGTTTGAACCCCGGCGTAGTCTGTACAGAAAGGTAAACGAGGCCCCTATGACTGTACCTATCGCAATCATCGGCACCGGCATTGCCGGACTCTCCGCCGCCCAGGCCCTGACTGACCTCGGGCATGTGGTTCAACTGTTCGATAAAAGTCGCGGCAGCGGCGGGCGCATGTCGAGCAAGCGCAGCGATGCGGGTGCCCTGGACATGGGCGCGCAGTATTTCACTGCCCGCGACCGGCGTTTTGTCAACGAAGTCCAGCGCTGGCAAGCCAAGGGCTGGGTCGCCGAGTGGACGCCGCAGCTGTACACCTACCACGGCGGCCAGCTCAACCTGTCGCCGGACGAGCAGACCCGCTGGGTCGGCACGCCCCGCATGAGCGCCATCACCCGCGCCCTGCTCGGTGACCTGGAAGTGCATTTCGCCTGCCGGATCACCGAGGTCTATCGCGGTGAAGAACACTGGCACCTGCAGGACGCCGAAGGCTTCACCCACGGACCGTTCAGCCACGTGGTCATCGCCACGCCGGCCCCACAGGCCACGGCTCTGCTGGCATCAGCGCCGAAACTCGCCGGGGCCGCCGCCGGGGTGAAAATGGACCCGACCTGGGCCATCGCCCTGGCCTTCGAAACGCCGCTGGAAACGCCCATGGAAGGCTGCTTCGTACAGGACAGCCCACTCGACTGGCTGGCCCGCAACCGCAGCAAACCCGGGCGCGACAACACCCTCGACACCTGGGTGCTGCATGCCACCAGCGCCTGGAGTCGCCAGCACATCGACCTGTCCAAGGAAGCGGTGATCGAGCAGTTGCACGGCGCGTTTGCCGAACTGCTGCACGATTCCATGCCCGCGCCGAGCTTCAGCCTCGCCCACCGCTGGCTCTACGCCCGCCCCGCCAGCAGTCACGAATGGGGCACCCTGGCCGATGCCGACCTGGGGCTGTACGCCTGTGGCGACTGGTGCCTGTCCGGACGCGTCGAAGGAGCCTGGCTCAGCGGTCAGGAAGCCGCCCGCCGCTTGCATGAGCACCTGCAGTAAAGAGCATCAATTCGAGCAAATCGCTGCTGTCGTCCTGGACAGCAGCCCGTCAAAAACCTATACAAAAAAATTGACTTGTATAACTTCGAATCTATGATGAAGTTATCTTGTACAGACCCAAATGTTTGTACAGGTTCAGATTCGAGGTGCTCCGATGCTCCACTCCCCCGCCAAACCGAAAATCGCCATCAGCGCCTGCCTGCTGCACCCGAACTTGCCGGTGGAAGAAGACGGCCAGCTCAACGATCCGGTGCTGCGGGAAAACTTCCTCACCCGCGTGTTCGTCTACAACGCCTGGCAGCAGCTGTGCCAGGAAGGCCTGACCCGGCGCGGTCTCACGGACTTTCACTCGCGCTACAAATACCTGCTGATGGCCCATAACCCGGTGCAATACAAAACCCTGGGCCACCTGCTGGGTAACATGGGCCATACCGATCCGCAGGAGCTGGGCCCCCGCTATTTCAGCGAACTGATGGCGGCGCTGAAAAAGTGCGCCACCCGCCGCACTCACACCAACGTCCTGCAACACCTCAGTGGCTACCTGAAACAGGCCATCAGCGGCGAAGACAAGCAGGAAGTGCAGCATGTGATCAGCCAGTACCGCTTGGGCATCGTGCCGCTGGTAGTGCCGCTGACACTGCTCAAACATCACTTTCGCCAACACCCCGATCCGTACATCGCACAGCAGGTTTACCTGCAACCGCACCCGGAAAACCTCAGCCTGCGAAACGCCATCTGATGAAAAAAGCACTCGACACCAGCGCCTGCGAAGACCTCGGCGATAACTTTAAAAAGGCGCTGGACGAAGGCTGGCTGCCGATCCGTGAAGTGGCGCGGCAAACCGGGGTCAATGCCGTGACCTTGCGCGCTTGGGAGCGGCGCTACGGTCTGATCGTGCCGCTGCGCACGCCCAAGGGCCATCGGTTGTTCTCGGCCGACCATGTACAACGCATCCAGGCCATCCTCACCTGGCTCAACCGTGGCGTTGCCGTCAGCCAGGTCAAGCCATTGCTCGACACGCCGCAAGCCTTCAGCGAGTCCGTCGACAACGATTGGCACGCCATGCTGCAAACGTTGCTGCAGGCGGTCAGCCGATTGCAGGAACGCGCCCTGGATGACAGCGTCAATCAGGCGATGGCGCTGTATCCGCCGCGAACCCTGTGCGAGCAGTTGCTGATGCCCTTGCTGGCCGTTCTGGAGCAACGCTGGCAAGGCCAGTTCGGGGCGCAGATGGAGCGGGGCTTTTTTTGTGCCTGGCTGCGCAGCAAATTCGGTGCGCGCATCTACCATAACAATCGTCAGTTGCGCACCGCGCCGCTGCTGCTGGTCAACCACTCGGACCTGCCCATGGAGCCGCAACTGTGGCTAACGGCCTGGCTGATCAGCAGCGCGGATTGCCCGGTGGAGGTCTTCGACTGGCCGCTGCCTGTCGGAGAACTGGCATTGGCGGTCGAACTTCTGCAACCCCGCGGGGTTCTGCTGTACTCAAGCAAAGCCCTGAATCCGGCGCAGCTGCCGAAACTTTTCAAAGGTGTCAGTTGCCCAAAAATGATTGCCGGACCAACGGTATGCATCCACCACACCGAGTTGTCCGTCAGTACTGCCGAGATCGCTGATTTGTACCTGGCCGAAGATCCGTTGTCGGCACATCAGGCACTCGTTCAGCACGGGCTGATTTAAATGAATCGCGTGGATACCAAAATGCAATTGATCTGGCTGCGCAGCGACTTGCGCCTACATGACAACACCGCCCTCTCGGCCGCCGCGGCTCGCGGCCCGTGCGTGGCGGTGTATCTGCTGAGCCCGGAACAATGGCAGGAACACGACGATGCGCCCTGCAAAGTGGACTTCTGGCTGCGCAACCTGCGCGAGTTGAGCCGCGAACTGGGTCAACTGAACATTCCCCTGCTGATCCGCCAGGCTCCTCGCTGGGATGACGCACCCAGCGTATTGCTGAACCTGTGCCGACAGTGGCAGGTCGACGCGCTGCACCTCAACGAGGAATACGGCATCCACGAGTCCCGTCGCGATGCAGCGGTCGCCCGGACGCTACAGGCCGAAGGCATCGAAGTTCACCGCTACCTCGATCAATTGCTGTTCAAGCCCGGAAGCGTGCTGACCCGCACCGGCACATACTTTCAGGTCTTCAGCCAGTTCCGCAAAGTCTGCTACGAACGACTGCACCACGCGCTGCCCAGCCTGGTCCGCGCGCCGCACAAACAAGCTCCCCTGAACATTGCCAGCGATGCGATCCCCTTGAGTATCGACGGCTTCGCAGCACCCGCTGATAACCTGCGCAACCTGTGGCCGGCGGGCGAAGCCGAAGCCCGGCATCGCCTCGACAGCTTTAGCGATGCGCAGATCGAGCACTACCAAAGCGAACGGGATTTCCCGGCGAAGCCCGGCACCAGTCAGCTCTCGGCCTATCTGGCCGCCGGAGTGATTTCTGTGCGCCAATGCCTGCACGCCGCCTTGAACAGCAATCAAGGTGAATTCGAAAGCGGCAAGACCGGCGCCATCACCTGGATCAACGAACTGCTGTGGCGCGAGTTCTACAAACACATCCTGGTGGGCTACCCACGGGTTTCCCGGCACCGCGCGTTTCGTCCGGAAACCGAAGCGCTGGCCTGGCGCAACGCCCCCGAAGAACTGGCCGCCTGGCAACAGGCGCGCACCGGTTTGCCGATCATCGACGCCGCCATGCGCCAACTGCTGGCAACCGGCTGGATGCACAATCGCCTGCGCATGGTGGTGGCGATGTTCCTGAGCAAAAACCTGCTGATCGACTGGCGCGAAGGCGAACGCTTTTTCATGCGTCACCTGATCGATGGCGACCTGGCGGCGAACAATGGTGGCTGGCAGTGGAGTTCCTCCACCGGTACCGATTCGGCGCCTTACTTCCGGATATTCAACCCGCTGAGCCAGTCGGAAAAATTCGACCCCGAAGGCGTGTTCATCAAGCAATGGCTGCCGGAACTGGCCGGGCTGAACAAAAAAGACGTGCACAACCCCGCCAATCTCGGCGGCCTTTTCGGTGTTGTGGATTACCCCTCACCGATCGTCGACCTGAGCACTTCCCGTTCGCGTGCGTTGACGGCATTCAAAAACCTGCCCTCGCGGCAATACGCCGCCGTTGGCTCATGAATTACCGCCACCGGGATGACTTCGATGCCGGGGCTCTGCTTTATGAACATTTACCCGTATTGGGCCGGACAATTACCCGGCTGAACAGGAGATTGGGATGAGTCGTACACTCGCACGACGATACTGGCTGACGGGTGCCAGCAGCGGCATCGGTGCCGCCCTGGCCGAAGAAATCCTGAAAACCGGTGCGCACCTGGCCGTCAGTTCGCGCACCGTGGCCCCCCTGAAAGACTTGTCGCTCCGTTACCCGGGGCAGGTGCTGGTGGTCGCCGGAGACCTGACCAACAGCCAGACCGTGCGCGAGATCGGCGAGCAGATTGCCGAGGACTGGGGCTCGCTGGACACCGTGATACTCAACGCCGGCACTTGCGAGTACGTGGATGCCAAGCAGTTCGATGCGTCGATTGTCGAGCATGTGGTGCGCACCAACCTGTTGGCCAGCAGCTTTTGCATCGACGCCGCACTGCCTTTGCTGCGGGCCGGCACCGCACCGCATATGGTCGCCATGGCCAGTACGGTGACCTACCTGCCGCTGCCCAAGGCAGAAGCCTACGGCACCTCAAAGGCCGGGCTGCGTTACCTGTTCGAGTCCCTGCGCATCGACCTGGCCCCGGAAGGCATAGAACTCACGGTGATCAGCCCCGGGGTTGTCGAGACGCCGCTGATGGCGAATAACGACTCCCCCATGGCCTTGAGCTGGCCGGTGGAGAAAGCCGCACGGCACATCTTCGAAAAACTCAGGGACCGCCCGCTGGAAATCGCTTTCCCGGCAGCGTTCATGGCCGCTCTCTGGCCACTCGCCAAACGGCCGGACCAAGTGAAACTGGAAATCGGCAAGCGCATGATACGCAGCCAGCCGCCGATCAAGGATCAACCCTGAAAATCGCCATCATCGGCGGCGGTATCCCGGACGTTTCGATACTTGAGCGTCCGTCAGACCTTTCACACAGCACCCGGTGACTGCCTTACACTGCGCGCCATGAAAACCATCCCCCATACGCAAATCGCGGAACCCGCGGTCACCTGCTCGACCTGCGCAGCCTGCTGCTGTCAGCTCGAAGTCATGCTGATCACCGATACGGGTGTGCCTGAACGGTTCATCGATACCGATGACTGGGGCGGGGAAGTGATGCTGCGCCTGGATGACGGCTGGTGTGCCGCGCTGGATCGCAACACGATGATGTGCACCATCTACGAAAAACGCCCGCTGATCTGCCGGGAGTTCGAGATGGGCGCTCCGGAGTGCATCGACGAACGCCAGGGGATTTCGACGGCGTATCGCTAGTTTGAAGTTGTCCCAATACCAATGTGGGAGCGGGCTTGCTCGCGAAAGCGTCAGGTCAGTCGATTACTGTGTCGACTGATCCTCTGCTTTCGCGAGCGAGCTCGCTCCCACATTTAGTACAGCGTTGCGTCTTACAACGGCATCGTGTAATGCAATGCGTAACTTTCTACACCATCGTTCGGAGTGGTGATCCCGGCGTTGGAATAGTGCGTCGCACGAACCCCGACTTCATGTCCGCCGGCAAAGCGCAAACCGAATCCAAAGCGGTCTTCGAACTGGAAGGCGCTGCCCAGATCGTTGTTTTCGACTTCGGTGCTGGCAAAGGCTGCCACGCCAACCCCAAACTCGATGTAGGGTTTGACGTTCTGGCCGGAAAATTCATAAACAAGCACGGGCGAGAACGACAGGCTGTGGTTACTGGATGCCTCGTCACCTTCCCAATAGGTGTAGGCGCCGTCCCAATAACCGGTCAGACGACCCACGTCACTCTGCCACCAGCTCTGGTCCCAATCGAATTGCATCCCCAATCGATAGGTCATGGTCGACTCGCCGGTTTGCCCCACGGCAAACTCCACACCTGCCGCCTGCGCGGTAAAAGTGTGCCCCATTAGTGCGGCCGCAATCGCGGCCAAGCAGAATAGTCGCTTCAATTGAAACTTCCTTTTGCGAACGATTTCGTATGGTTTTTTTGTTGCCAAGCCCTGCAAAACTATAGAAGTCAGCGATTTATCAGAAGTTCACCCGACTCTTCCTGTTCCCCCCGGACAGCCTTCTACCTGCTGAAGCTTCGCACAACGCCAGAGGTATTCCACAATATCGGCAAGATATTTCTGAAATGTAGCGGATCGGCGCTGGTCCAGAACTGTGCCTCACGGGCAGGTCCCTCGGCGAGCAGCTCGCCTTCGGCCAGCAGACGCTGAAGTTGCCGCGCGACGGCGGCGCCGGTGTCGATCAGGCTGATGTCGTCGGGGATCATCTGCCGCAGCATCGGCTTGAGAAAGGGGTAATGGGTGCAGCCGAGAATCAGGGTGTCGGCGCCGGCAGCCAGCAGTGGCCGAACATACCCGGCCAACAGCTGGCGCAGCTCGGGGCTGCGCAGATCGCCGTTTTCAATCAGCTCCACAAGCCCGGGACAGGGCTGGGTGATCACTTTCACGTCCGTGGCGAAACGATCGAGCAATGCGGCGAACTTGGCGCTCTGCAAGGTGCCGGTAGTGGCCAGGACCCCCACCACGCCGGAGCGGGTTGCGGCGGCGGCCGGCTTGACTGCCGGCTCCATGCCAACGATGGGCCATTCTGGATAGTCGCGACGCAGGTCGGCGACACCGGCCACCGTCGCCGTGTTGCACGCCAGCACCAGGGCCTTGGCGCCCTGCTGCCGAAAGAATTCAGCCATCACGCTGCAACGTTGCTGGATAAATTCCGGGGTTTTCTCGCCGTAGGGAACATTCCCGCAGTCGGCGACGTACAACAGAGATTCATTGGGCAGCAAACGCTGGATCTCGGCCAGTACCGAGAGCCCACCGACACCGGAGTCGAACACGCCAATCGGCGCTTCACGCATGTTTCGACCCACAGACGCTGCAACCCGGATCGCGCTTGACCCGCAACTCACGGAAGCGCGTGCCCAAGGCATCGATCAACAGCAGGCGCCCCACCAGCGGCTCGCCGAATCCGGCCAGCAACTTCAGCGCTTCGAGGGCTTGCATGCTGCCAACCAGCCCCACCAGCGGACCGACCACGCCGGCCTCGCTACAGGTCAATTCGGCTTCGCTGCCGTGCCCGTATAAACAGTGGTAGCACGGACTCTCCGGCCGGCGCGGATCGAATACCGACAGCTGCCCTTCGAGGCGAATCGCCGCACCGCTGACCAGCGGTTTGCCGGCCGCCACGCAAGCGGCATTCACCGCTTCACGGGTAGAAAAATTGTCAGAACAATCGAGGACCAGATCCACCCCGGCCACAACGGCGGCCAGGGAATCTTCATCCAGAGCCGCACGATGAGCGATCAACTGGATCTCGGGGTTGATCGCTGTCAGGCGCTTGATTGCCGAATCGACCTTGGTCATGCCGACGCTGTCGGTGTCGTGGATGATCTGGCGTTGCAGGTTGGTCAGGTCGACCGTGTCGAAGTCCGCCAGGTGCAACTCGCCAACACCGGCGGCTGCCAGATACAGCGCCACTGGCGCGCCAAGGCCGCCGAGACCGACGATCAATACGCGGCTTTCCTTGAGCCGCAACTGGCCGTCGATATCGATGTGTTGCAGCAGAATCTGCCGGCTGTAACGCAGCAACTCCTGATCATTCAGCACGGCAGGCGCCCCAGACTGATGCGTTGATGACCGCCCAGATCGGTGCGGCTGTGGACTTGTTCAAAACCCCGGGTCAGCAGCAAGTCGCGGACCGCCTCGGCCTGATCATAGCCGTGTTCGAGCATCAGCCAACCGCCGGCATCCAGATGGTCCGGTGCCTGGGCGACGATCAGGCGCAGATCGTCGAGCCCGTCGATACCGGCCACCAGGGCGCTGGCCGGTTCGAAGCGCACATCGCCCTCGACCAGATGCGGATCGGCCGCTGCGATGTAGGGCGGATTGCTGATGATCAGTTGAAAACGCTGACCTTCCAGGGCGCTGAACCAATGGCTGCTCAGTACCTTGGCGTTGTTCAGGTGCAGGCGCTGGCGATTGCGCTCGGCCAGGGCCACGGCTTCCAGAATACGATCCACGGCGGTGACATTCCAGGCCGGACGTTCGCTGGCCAGGGCCAGGGCAATCGCGCCGCTGCCGGTGCCAAGGTCGAGCACCTTGGCGGGGGTGGCTGGCAACAATTCGAGTGCAGCTTCCACCAGCAGTTCGGTGTCGGGGCGCGGGATCAGCGTGTGCGGTGCCACTTCCAGGTCCAGCTTCCAGAAACCCTGCTGGCCGAGGATATAGGCCACCGGCTCACCGCTGCGGCGGCGCTGCAAATATTCGGCGAACGTCAGCGCCGCTTCGCTCGGCACGATGCGCTCCGGCCAGGTGTGCAGGAAACTGCGGGACTTGCCCAACGCCGCCGCCAGCAGCAGTTCGGCATCCAGACGCGCCGTCGGCGAGTCGGGCAAATCGGCGGCGCGCAACAAACTGGCAATGATCGTCATTTACTCACCTATCGCTGCCAGTTGATCGGCCTGGTACTCGGCCAGCAACGGCTCGATCACCGCCTCGACACCGCCGGCGAGGATCTCGTCGAGGGAATACAAGGTCAGGTTGACCCGATGGTCGGTGACCCGGCCCTGGGCAAAATTATAGGTGCGGATGCGCTCGGAACGGTCGCCGGAGCCGACCAGCAACTTGCGCTCACTGGCGATGGCGTTGGCTGCGGCGGAGGTCTGCTGATCGTTCAGCTTGGCCGACAACCAGGACATCGCCCGGGCGCGGTTCTTGTGCTGCGAACGTTCTTCCTGGCACTCGACCACAATGCCGGACGGCAAGTGCGTGATACGGATCGCCGAGTCGGTCTTGTTGACGTGCTGACCACCGGCGCCGGAGGAGCGATAGGTATCGACGCGCAGATCGGCCGGGTTGATCTCGATGGCTTCCTGTTCGTCCGGCTCGGGCAATACCGCCACGGTGCAGGCCGACGTGTGGATGCGGCCCTGGGATTCGGTCGCCGGAACCCGCTGCACGCGGTGCGCACCGGATTCGAATTTCAGCTTGCCGTAGACGTTGTCGCCCTCGACCCGGGCAATCACCTCTTTATAGCCGCCGTGCTCACCCTCGTTTTCCGAGAGGATCTCCACCCGCCAGCCACGACGCTCGGCGTAACGCGAATACATGCGGAACAGGTCGCCGGAGAAAATCGCCGCTTCGTCGCCGCCGGTACCGGCACGGATCTCGAGGAACACGTTGCGCCCGTCGTTCGGGTCCTTGGGCAGCAGCATGCGTTGCAGGTCGGCTTCGAGCGTGACCAGGCGCTCCTTGGCCTCGCGGACTTCTTCCACGGCCATTTCACGCATGTCCGGGTCGCTGTCCTTGAGCAGCGCCTGGGCGCCTTCGAGGTCGTCCTGCACTTTCAGCAGTTCTTTATAGACGCCCACGATCGGTTCAACCTCCGCGTACTCCTTGGAATAGGTGCGGAACTTGTTCTGATCGGAAATGACCTCGCCGTCGCCCAGCAGGGCAGTCAATTCCTCGAAACGGTCCTGGAGGATATCCAGCTTATTGAGCAGTGACGCTTTCATTGCGGTTTTTTATCCGAAAAGCTATCCGATGAGCCCTCACCGAGGGCAAAGAGTTCCTGGGCCATCGCCAGCGCATCCAGGCGACCTTCGGCAGAGAGCTTTTTCAACTGCACGCTCGGTGCGTGCAACAGTTTGTTGGTCAGCCCGCGGGCCAGTTGCACCAGCACCTCTTCGGCACTGCTGCCGTTGGCCAGCATGCGCTGGGCCTTTTGCAATTCTTCGTCGCGCAGGCGCTCGCTCTGTTGACGATAGGCCTTGAGCACGTCCACCGCCGCCAACTCGCGCAGGCGGACCATAAAGTCTTCGGCGCCGATCGAGACCATCTCTTCGGCGGCCTGGGCTGCGCCCTGACGACTCTTGAGGTTCTCGGCGACCACTTCGTGGAGATCGTCGACGCTATAGAGGTAAACGTCGTCCAGTTCGCCGACTTCTGGCTCGATGTCACGGGGAACAGCGATATCCACCATAAAGATCGGTTTGTGCTTGCGCAGTTTCAAGGCGCTTTCCACTGCACCCTTGCCCAGAATCGGCAACTGGCTGGCGGTGGAACTGATGACGATATCGCTGCGCACCAGTTCTGCCGGAATATCCGACAACAACACCGCATGTGCACCGAACTGTTCAGCCAGGATGCTCGCGCGCTCCAGGGTACGGTTGGCGACGACGATGCGCTTTACACCCAGGTCATGCAGATGGCGGGCGACCAGGGTGATGGTCTCGCCGGCACCGATCAACAAGGCCTGGCTGCGTTGCAGGTCGCTGAAAATCTGCTTGGCCAGGCTCACTGCGGCAAACGCCACCGACACCGGGTTCTCGCCGATGGCCGTGTCGGTGCGCACCTGCTTGGCCGCATTGAACGTGGCCTGGAACAGCCTCCCGAGCAACGGCCCGATGGTGCCGGCCTCGCGAGCCACGGCATAGGCCGACTTCATCTGGCCGAGAATCTGCGGTTCGCCCAACACCAGCGAGTCGAGCCCGGAAGCGACCCGCATCATGTGACGAACTGCCGCATCATCTTCATGCACATAGGCGCTTTCGCGCAGCTCGTCGTAGCTCAAATGATGATATTCGGCCAGCCAGCGCAGCACGACGTCCGCCGACAGGTGATCCTGTTCTATATAGAGCTCACTGCGATTGCAGGTGGAGAGGATCGCAGCTTCGCGGCTGTCGGTGAGTCGGCAGAGCTGCTGCAAGGCCTCAACCAGCTGCTCAGGGGTAAAAGCCACGCGCTCGCGGACGTCTACTGAAGCAGTCTTGTGGTTAATACCGAGTGCAAGGAAGGCCATTCAAAGTCGCTGATTGTGACGTGAAGCCGACAATTGTCCTACTTCGACGGAATCAGAACAACTACTCGATATCTATCGTGCCAGTAGACGACGCCGACGTTGCGAGCGGTTCTCGTTTAAAGGATCGCCCAGAGTCGTCTATCGGGCTGGCAGGTAAATTGCCGGGCCGGTTATGTTTGGCCGAAAGCTTGTGTCATGATGATCCGACCGCAGGTTAGTCGTCCTCCTCCTATATGAATAGATCTTCCGCGTTGCTCCTCGCTCTTGTCTTCCTCAGCGGCTGCCAGGCCTTGGCACCCGTGTCGTCGGACGGTGCGCCGCCGGTTGAAGACAGCACCCCGGCCCCTGAAAAGCCCAAGGTCTACAGCTCATTCAGCGAGGAAACCATCTTTAGCCTGTTGAGCGCCGAACTGGCTGGCCAGCGCAATCGTTTCGACATTGCCCTGGACAACTATGTGACCCAGGCGATCAACACCCAGGATCCGGGCATCTCCGAGCGGGCATTTCGTATCGCCGAGTATCTGGGCGCCGATCAGGCAGCCCTGGATACCGCGCTGATCTGGGCCAGGAACGCCCCCGAGGACCTCGAAGCGCAACGCGCCGCCGCCGTGCAACTGGCACGCGCCGGGCGTTATGACGATTCCATGGTCTATATGGAGAAAGTCCTGCAAGGCAAGGGCGACACCCATTTCGACTTTCTTGCGCTGTCCGCGGCCGACACCGACCAGGACACCCGCAACGGCTTGATGAAAAGCTTCGACCGTTTGTTGCAGCGTCATCCGGACAACAGCCAGCTGATTTTCGGCAAGGCCTTGCTGATGCAACAGGACGGCGACACCAAAGGCGCGCTGAAGCTGCTGGAAGACAATCCGCCGGACGACGGCGAAATCGCGCCGATCCTGCTGCGCGCACGCCTGCTGCAAACCCTCGATCGCGGTGACGAGGCCTTGCCGCTGCTGCAAAAAAGCATCAAGAAATACCCGGACGACAAGCGCCTGCGCCTGACTTACGCGCGGATGCTGGTTGAACAGGACCGCATGGACGACGCCAAGGCCGAGTTCTCCAGCCTGGTCCAGCAATACCCGGAAGACGACGAACTGCGTTACTCCCTGGCACTGGTCTGCCTGGAAGCCAAGGCCTGGAACGAGGCCAAGGGTTATCTTGAAGACCTGATCGCCCGGGAAAGCCACGTCGACTCGGCACACCTGAACCTCGGCCGCATCGCCGAAGAACAGAACGACCCGCAGGGCGCGCTGATCGAATACGCCAAGGTTGGCCCGGGCAGCGAGTACCTGCCGGCGCAATTGCGTCAGGCCGACATCCTGATCGACAACGGCAAGACCGCCGAAGCCCAACGCAAACTGGCGGCAGAGCGCGACGAGCAGCCGGATTACGCGATCCAGCTGTACCTCATCGAAGCCGAAACCCTGTCCGCCAACAATCAGGGCGACAAGGCCTGGAACGTTCTGCAACAAGCCTTGCAGCAATATCCGGACGATTTGAACCTGCTCTACACCCGCGCCATGCAGGCGGAAAAACGCAATGACCTGGCGCAGATGGAAAAAGACCTGCGCACGATCATCAAGCGCGATCCGGACAATGCCATGGCGTTGAACGCCCTCGGCTACACCCTGTCCGACCGCACCACGCGCTACGCCGAAGCCAAGGCCCTGATCGAACAGGCGCACCGGATCAGTCCGGAAGACCCGGCGGTACTCGACAGCCTTGGCTGGGTGAATTACCGCATGGGCAATCTCGACGAAGCCGAGCGCCTGCTGCGCCAGGCCCTGGAACGCTTCCCCGACCAGGAAGTCGCCGCTCACCTGGGCGAAGTCCTGTGGGCCAACGGCAAACAGCGCGAAGCGAAACAAGTCTGGGGCAAGTTCCTCAAGGAACAGCCTGACAGCCCGACCCTGCGCGGCACCATCAAACGCCTGACCGGATCAGAGACTCTTTAAGATTATGTTTTTGCGCCATTTCATCGTTTTCAGTTTTATCGCCCTGCTCGCCGGTTGCGCGGGTCTGGGTCCCCGCGAATCGGTCGAGGGTCATGGCAACGCCGCCCAATGGCGCGAGCACAAACAGCAACTGACCGGCCTCGATGGCTGGCAGATCGACGGCAAGATCGGCATCCGCGCCCCGAAAGACTCGGGCAGCGGCACGCTGTTCTGGCTGCAGCGCCAGGATTACTACGACATTCGCCTGTCCGGACCACTGGGCCGCGGTGCGGCTCGCCTGACCGGACGTCCGGGCAAGGTGTCGCTGGAAGTCGCCAACCAGGGACGCTACGACGCGCCGAACCCGGAAGTGCTGCTCGAAGAACAGCTGGGCTGGAAATTGCCGGTGTCCAACCTGGCCTGGTGGGTGCGCGGGCTCCCGGCTCCCGACAGCAAAAGTCGCCTGACCCTGGACGGCGACAGCCGCCTGGCCAGCCTGGAACAGGATGGCTGGAAGGTCGACTACACCGCCTACACCCAGCAAAACGGTTTCTGGTTGCCCGAGCGCATCAAGCTCAGCGGCACCGACCTTGATGTCACGCTGGTGATCAAGGTCTGGCAACCGCGCAAACTGGGGCAATGACATGCCGGACAATCGCCTGACGCTACCCTCGCCGGCCAAACTCAATTTGATGCTGCACATTCTGGGGCGCCGCGAAGACGGCTACCACGAACTGCAAACGATGTTTCAGTTTCTCGACTACGGCGACGAAATCACTTTCGCTGCTCGTGATGACGGCGTCATTCGCCTGCACACCGAGTTCGAAGGCGTCCCCCACGACAGCAACCTGATCGTCAAGGCCGCCAAAAAACTTCAGGAGCAATCCGCTTGCTCGCTGGGCGTCGATATCTGGATCGACAAGATCCTGCCCATGGGCGGCGGCATCGGTGGCGGCAGCTCGAATGCGGCAACGACTTTGCTCGGCCTCAATCATCTGTGGCAATTGGGCTGGGATGAAGATTGCCTGGCCGGGCTGGGGTTGACGCTGGGCGCCGACGTCCCGGTTTTCGTACGTGGCCACGCGGCTTTTGCCGAGGGCGTGGGGGAGAAACTGACCCCTGTAGACCCGGAAGAACCGTGGTATCTGGTGCTGGTGCCGCAAGTCTCTGTAAGTACGGCAGAAATTTTTTCAGATCCGTTGTTGACACGTAACACTCCTCCCATTAAAGTGCGCCCCGTTCCCAAGGGAAACAGTCGAAATGACTGCTTGCCGGTGGTAACAAGGCGTTATCCAGAGGTACGTAACGCTTTGAATTTGTTAGGTAAATTTACCGAAGCAAAACTCACCGGAACTGGAAGTTGTGTGTTTGGGGGCTTCCCAAGCAAAGCTGAAGCTGATAAAGTCTCGGCCCTTCTTACAGAGACCCTTACAGGGTTTGTAGCAAAAGGAAGCAACGTTTCGATGTTGCATCGCAAGCTGCAAAGTCTGCTCTAAAGGAACCGATTACCGGGTAATCGTTGCAACAAATACAGGGGCGTCGCCAAGCGGTAAGGCAGCAGGTTTTGATCCTGCCATGCGTTGGTTCGAATCCAGCCGCCCCTGCCATTTTCCTATACTCATCCAGGTTACCCTCAGCCTTCAGGTACTGCGCGTGTCCAAGATGATGGTCTTTACGGGGAACGCTAACCCCGATCTGGCTCGGCGTGTCGTACGTCAGCTGCATATCCCTCTCGGTGACATCTCTGTCGGTAAATTCTCCGACGGCGAAATTACAGCCGAGATCAATGAAAACGTTCGCGGTAAAGACGTCTTCATTATTCAGCCGACTTGCGCTCCGACCAACGATAACCTGATGGAACTGGTAGTGATGGCTGATGCCTTCCGCCGCTCCTCGGCTACTCGTATCACTGCTGTTATTCCTTACTTTGGTTATGCCCGTCAGGATCGCCGTCCGCGTTCCGCACGTGTGGCTATCAGCGCGAAAGTCGTGGCTGACATGCTTACCGTAGTCGGCATCGACCGTGTTCTCACGGTTGATCTGCATGCTGACCAAATCCAGGGTTTCTTCGATATTCCGGTAGATAACATCTACGGCTCCCCGGTTCTGGTGGATGACATCGAAGATCAGCGCTTCGAAAACCTGATGATCGTGTCCCCGGACATTGGCGGCGTCGTGCGTGCACGTGCCGTTGCCAAATCCCTGGGCGTGGATCTCGGGATCATCGACAAACGCCGTGAGAAAGCCAATCACTCTGAAGTGATGCATATCATCGGTGATGTCGAAGGGCGTACCTGTATTCTGGTCGATGACATGGTCGATACCGCCGGCACCCTGTGCCACGCGGCCAAGGCCCTGAAAGAGCATGGCGCTGCCAAGGTTTTCGCCTACTGCACACACCCTGTGCTGTCCGGTCGGGCGATCGAAAACATCGAAAATTCCATGCTGGACGAACTGGTGGTGACTAACACCATCCCGTTGTCCGCTGCTGCACAAGCCTGCTCGCGTATCCGTCAACTGGATATCGCGCCGGTAGTTGCCGAGGCGGTTCGCCGCATCAGCAATGAAGAATCGATCAGTGCGATGTTCCGCTAAGGGCCCTGCCCTTCTCGAAATGTCTCGTTGACGAAAAGCGCCCCGCCCCGGCATTCCTGTCGGGGCGGGGCTTTTTTGCCCATATCGCCTTTAGCGCTGGTCGCAAACGCTGGGGCGAATGTGGTTATTTTGGAGATACAACATGAACGATTTTACCCTGAATGCTGAAGTGCGTTCCGACCTGGGGAAAGGTGCGAGCCGCCGCCTGCGTCGTCTCGCAAGCCTGGTTCCAGCTGTAGTTTACGGTGGCGAAAAAGCCCCTGAATCCATCAGCATGCTGGCCAAAGAAGTTGCCAAACTGCTCGAAAACGAAGCGGCTTACAGCCACATCATCGAGCTGAACGTTGGTGGCACCAAGCAGAACGTCGTGATCAAAGCCCTGCAGCGTCACCCGGCCAAAGGCCACGTGATGCACGCTGACTTCGTACGCGTAGTAGCTGGCCAGAAACTGACCGCTATCGTTCCAGTGCACTTCATCAATGAAGAAGCACCGACCAAGAAAGGCGGCGAAATCTCGCACGTTGTTGCCGAGATCGAAGTTTCCTGCCTGCCGAAAGATCTGCCTGAGTTCATCGAAGTCGACCTGGCTAACGCTGAAATCGGTTCGATCATTCACCTGTCGGACCTCAAGGCTCCTAAAGGCGTTGAGTTCGTGGCCCTGGCACACGGTGATGACAAGGCTGTTGCCAACGTCCACGCTCCACGTGTTGCCCCAGAAGCTGCAGAAGGCGCTGCAGAGTAATTTTACTCTGTACGCCGGAGTGACCGGAAACATCGCGGACTAGAGCATAGCGAGAAAGCGGGCGAGAACGCGGAGTTTACATCATGGTAAATGAGCAATTTTCGTCCACTTTCGCCGCTCTCCCTGATTGCGGCGATGTTATCCACCACTCCAAGGAAGGGCCCCTATCGTGACTGCCATCAAACTGATCGTTGGCCTGGGAAATCCAGGCGCTGAATACGAACAGACCCGGCATAACGCAGGGGCCCTTTTTGTTGAGCGCATCGCGAACGCACAAGGCGTGAACCTTGTGGCGGACCGCAAATATTTCGGCCTGACCGGGCGCTATTCGCATCAGGGTCAGGATGTTCGTCTGCTGATTCCCACCACGTACATGAACCGCAGCGGCCAGGCCGTGGCGGCACTCGCCGGTTTCTTCCGCATCAAGCCTGAAGAAATCCTCGTGGCGCACGACGAACTCGACCTGCCACCCGGCGTTGCCAAGCTCAAGCAGGGCGGCGGCCATGGCGGTCATAACGGGTTGCGCGACATCATTGCGCAACTGGGCAATCAGAATACCTTTCATCGCCTGCGGCTTGGCATTGGCCACCCGGGCGTTGCCAGTATGGTTTCAAATTTCGTCCTGGGTCGTGCGCCACGCGCCGAACAGGAAAAACTCGATGCCAGCATCGACTTTGCCCTCGGCGTGCTGCCGGATATCCTCGCCGGGGAATGGAACCGCGCGATGAAAAACCTGCACAGCCAGAAGGCCTGACTCTTATCCGAGGGGAAACACCATGGGATTCAATTGCGGCATCGTCGGCCTGCCTAACGTCGGCAAGTCCACCCTGTTCAACGCCCTGACCAAATCCGGGATCGCGGCCGAGAACTTCCCCTTCTGCACCATCGAGCCGAACAGCGGTATCGTGCCGATGCCGGATCCGCGCCTGGATGCCCTGGCAGCCATCGTCAATCCAAAGCGCATCCTGCCGACCACCATGGAATTCGTCGACATCGCGGGCCTGGTCGCCGGCGCCTCGAAAGGTGAAGGCCTGGGCAACAAGTTTTTGGCCAACATCCGTGAAACCGATGCCATCGCCCACGTGGTCCGCTGCTTCGAAGACGAGAACGTGATTCACGTCTCCAACAGCGTCGACCCGAAACGCGACATCGAAATCATCGAGCTGGAACTGATCTTCGCCGACCTCGACAGCTGCGAGAAGCAACTGCAGAAAGTCGCGCGTAACGCCAAGGGCGGCGACAAGGACGCAGTGGTCCAGAAAGGCCTGCTGGAGCAACTGATCGCTCACTTCACCGAAGGCAAGCCGGCGCGCAGCCTGATGAAGAACATGGGTGCCGACGAGAAAGCGGTGATCAAGGGCTTCCATTTGCTGACCACCAAACCGGTCATGTACATCGCCAACGTCGCTGAAGACGGTTTCGAGAACAACCCGCACCTGGACGTTGTACGCGCTATCGCCGAAGAAGAAGGCGCCGTGGTTGTGCCGGTGTGCAACAAGATCGAAGCGGAAATCGCCGAGCTCGATGACGGCGAAGAGAAAGACATGTTCCTTGAAGCCCTGGGCCTCGAAGAGCCTGGCCTGAACCGCGTGATCCGCGCCGGCTACGAAATGCTGCACCTGCAGACCTACTTCACCGCCGGTGTCGAAGAAGTCCGCGCCTGGACTGTCCGCGTCGGTGCCACCGCACCTCAAGCCGCTGGCGTGATCCACACCGACTTCGAAAAAGGCTTCATCCGCGCCGAAGTGATCGCCTACAACGACTTCATCCAGTACAAGGGCGAAGCCGGTACCAAGGAAGCCGGTAAATGGCGCCTGGAAGGCAAGGATTACATCGTCAAAGACGGCGACGTGATGCACTTCCGCTTCAACGTCTAACGTTATACAGAGCGAAGCACCCGCCCAAGAAAAAGCCGCGTTTGATACGCGGCTTTTTTGTGAGAAATTCAAAAGATCGCAGCCTTCGGCAGCTCCTACAGATGAACGGCGTAGGAGCTGCCGAAGGCTGCGATCTTTTAGCTCTATGCCTTTTTGGTTCGCGGCAGGAAGATCGCCAACACCCCGAACAGCGGCAAGAACGAGCACAGGAAGTACACGTACTCGATGCCGTGAATGTCCGCCAGATGCCCCAGCAACGCCGCGCCAATCCCGCCGAAGCCGAACATCAAGCCGAAGAACACCCCGGCGATCATCCCGACATTTCCCGGCACCAGTTCCTGGGCATACACCACAATGGCCGAGAACGCCGAGGCGAGGATGAAGCCGATGACGACGCTGAGGATGCTGGTCCAGAACAGGTCGACATGGGGCAGCAACAATGTGAACGGCGCAACGCCGAGGATCGAGAACCAGATCACCGCCTTGCGCCCGATCTTGTCGCCGATCGGCCCGCCAAAGAATGTCCCCGCCGCGACCGCGCCGAGAAACAGGAACAGGTGCAGCTGCGAACTGGCCACCGACAGGTCGAACTTCTCGATCAGGTAGAAGGTGAAGTAGCTGGTGAGGCTCGACATGTAGAAATACTTGGAGAACACCAGCAATCCGAGCACCACCAGCGCACTCGTGACTCGGCCCTTGGACAGGCCGTGAGTCGCTGCCTGGCCTTGCTTGAGCTTGAACAGGTTCAAGTGGTTGGCGTACCAGCGGCTGATCCGATAAAGCACGAACAGCGCAAACACCGCGAACAGGCCGAACCAGGCCACGTGCCCTTGACCGTAGGGAATGATGATCGCCGCCGCCAGCAACGGGCCGAATGCCGAGCCTGCGTTACCGCCGACCTGGAAGGTCGATTGCGCCAACCCGAAGCGCCCGCCCGAAGCCAGGCGCGCCACGCGGGACGCTTCCGGGTGGAAGGTCGATGAACCGATGCCGATCAGCCCCGCCGCCAACAGGATTAGCGGGAAACTGGCGACCACCGACATCATCAGAATCCCGACCAGGGTGCAGACCGTCCCCGCCGGCAACAACCACGGCTTGGGATGGCGGTCGGTGTAGTAACCGACCCACGGCTGCAGCAGCGAGGCCGTCAACTGGAACGTCAAGGTGATCAGGCCGACCTGGGTGAAAGTCAGACCATAGTTGGCCTTGAGCATCGGATAGATCGACGGCAGCACCGACTGGATCAGGTCGTTGATCAAGTGCGCCAGCGCCACCGCGCCGATAATGCGCATCACCAGGGGACTGCTTTGGGGCGTAGCGGACGCCGGCACAGAGCCGGACTGGGCGTTGCTGATAGCCATGGGAATTTCCAGACAACAGGAGGTACAAACGTGCAGGTGCGTCAATGTGCCATTTTTCAGGGCAGCAACGCCATCCCCTTAGCCTGCTAACGACCTCGATTTTTCATCGCCACAACCTTGATGGCGCAAAGCCATGGTCTGAATCTTGCCTTCCTTGTCTGCTTGAACGCGGCTTCCTTACAAAGGAGACCGACAATGGGAAGTTTCGCTACAGAGTCAGCCTACAGAGCGGACAAGGGTGAACTTTCGAGGCCTTTTTAGAGGGCACGAGTCGGGGGTGCGATAACCTCCGGCGCACGCCAATAGTGCGTGGTGTCCAGAGGAGTCATGGGGCATGCAGGCTTTTTTATCACCGGGGATCGGGCTGCTGGGGCGTTTTGGCTTCGCACGTAAATTCCAGCTGTTGTTTCTGCTGTTTATCCTGCCGCTGGCCGGCAGCCTGTGGATGATCGGCCAGGACTATCGCGACAAACTCAGCCTGATCTCCGGCGAACGCGCCGGGGTGCGGCAACTGCTTGCGCTTGATGCGCTGGATGACCTGCTCGCCGCCCAGCGTGATCGCGCCGCCCGGTGGCGCGCCACCGAAACCAATCGCCAGCCAACGCCGGCCACCCTCGCCGCGATGGCCGCCTTCGATGCGGTTCAGCCCGCCGTCATCCAGGCCACTGCCGAGCTGGGCCAGGCCCTGCAAAAAGAAAGTGCCGAGGGCGAAACGCTGTCGCGTTATCAGGCCCTGCAAACCGCCCTCGATGGCCTCAACTCAAAAAGCCTGAGCAATGTTGGCTGGTGGCCGGATGGCTATGATCGCTCCACCAACGCCTTGAGCGCCCTGCAAGCCTTGCGCGAGCAGATCGCCATGGACAATCGCCTGACGCTGGCACCTTGGCTGGAGACTTATTTGCTGACGCAGATCTCCACCCAGCATGCGCCGGACCTGATCGAACGGGTCGGTCGGCTCGCGGCGGTGGGCCAGGCGTCGGTGGTGTCCGGACAATTCACCCTGCAAAGCCGCCTGCAACTGCGCGACCTGCGCAGCCGCATCGGCGATGCGCGAGAGCAACTGGTGAAAACCGCTGGCCTGCTCGAAGCGCGCTTGCCCAGCGCCCTGCAAACCTGGGCCGGGCAATACCATGACAACCTCAAGCGCCTCGATGCGGGCCTGAAGGTGCTGGATGACGGCGTGTTCGGCGGCAGCATCAACCTCAAGCCGGAGGACTTCGAACGCAGTCTCGATGCCCTGCTCTCCGACCTCGCCTCGTTGCGCCAGCAGTCGCTGGTGTCGCTGGATCAACGCCTGGATTACTACCACGGCTCGGCGATCCGCCAGTTCGTCGTGGTGGCCGCCGTGCTGGGCTGCCTGCTGTTGGCCGCGCTGTATCTGTTCATCTGTTTGCAGGCCTCGATCCGCCGCAGCGCCAGCGGCATAACAGTGCTGGCCGAGGCCTTGCGCGATGGCAATCTGAGCCTGCAAGTGCCGGTTCAAGGTCGGGACGAACTGGCAGTCATCAGCACCGCGCTGAACGTCGCCGTGGTGCAACTGCGCACCAGCCTGCAAGGGGTGGATCACGAAACCCTGCAACTGAGCAACGCGGTAAAAACCCTCAACCATCATTCCAGCGACGCCCTGGGCGAAGTCGAAGCCCAGCAGTTGCAGATCAGCCAGATTGCCGCAGCAGCGACGCAACTGGCCGCCACCTCCCAAGGAGTGGCCCACAGTTGCGAACAGGCGTCCGGCAGCGCCCAGCACACCCGGCGCATTGCCGCCGACAGCAGCCGTGACAGCCAGCGCACCACCGCGAGCATCCAGCAACTCAATCAACGCCTGAACGAGACCGCAGCGGCACTCGGCCGGGTCAGTGAACAAGGACAGCAGATTCAACTGGTGGTCGACACCATTCGCGGCGTCGCCGAGCAGACCAACCTGCTGGCACTCAACGCCGCCATCGAGGCGGCACGGGCGGGCGAGCAAGGGCGAGGCTTCGCGGTGGTGGCCGATGAAGTGCGCAGCCTGTCGCAACGCACGCAATCGTCGACTGCACAGATTGCCGGCACGGTCGACAGCCTGCGCAACACGGTGAATGAGGCCGTTAGCCTGATGCAAGCCGCGTGCAGTCAGGCAGAGTCCGATGCACAAGCGGTCACCGGTCTCGGTGAACGGCTTGGGGAAATCGCCAGCGCGGTGCAGAGCGTCACCGATACCCTGGCGCAAATCGCCACGGCAGTGGAAGAACAGGCCTGTACCGCCGACGAGGTCAGCGGCAATATCCAGCAGGTAGATCAAGCGGCGGTGCGCTTGCTCGAAGGTGCGCGCGCGGTGAACCAGGCTGCGGACACCTTGAGCCACGGCAGCAAGGCCTTAAGCGACAATACCGGGCGCTTCCGCTTGAGTTGAGTCCGCCAGGACTTTTCAGGGGCGAATCACCGCCTCCGGGAAGTCCTGCTCCAGTTCGCTCTTGAGCCAGTCGATAAACCACGCCACATCCGCCGAGAGCTCGGCGGACGGCGTCAGCACCCGGTAGCTTTCCAGCTTCACTTGCGCGTCCACCACCCGCACCAGCTTGCCGCTATGGAGTTCTTCGCGCACCAGCACTTCGTTGGCCAGCGCAATGCCCTGCCCGCTCTCGGCCACCGAAAGCGCGTGGTCGTTGTTGACGTAGAGCATGTCCGAATTGAGGTGGATGTCGAGGTCGTTGGCGGCGAACCACAGGTTCCACCACTCGCCGTCATCGACGTGGATCAGGTTGTGCTTCACCAGGTCCGCGGGGCTATCGATGGGCTCGACGCTGGCCAGATAATCGGGGGAACAGATCGGAAACACCCGAGGACAAATCAGGCTGGTGCGCGAGTGGGCGTATTGGCCGTCCACCCCGTAGACGATGCCCAGGTCAGCGCTTTTGCCATCCACTTCGGTGAAGGTCGAATTGGGTTCGATGGCGAACTTCAAGCCCGGGCGCAGATGACGCATGGCCTCGATCCGCGGCATCAGCCAGCGCTTGGCGAACCCCGGCACTACCATGATGCGCAGCCAACGTTCGGCGTGTTTTGGCTGCGCCTCTTTTCCGGCCTCGATGATCAGCTGCAAGGCAGCGGTGATCTTGCGGTGGTACTTCTCCCCCGCCACCGTCAGATTGACCCCGCGAGAGGTGCGCTCGAACAGTTGGATGCCGAGCCAGTCTTCCAGCAACTTCACGTGACGTCCGATGGCCGGCTGGGTCACGTGCAGGGCCTTGGAGGCTTCGACATAGCTGCCCAACCGGGCCGCGGCATCAAAGGCACGCACCGCGTTGAGTGGCGGCAAACGGTGGTCAGGCATGGTTTCCGGGCGCCTTCTGCTGTTAAATTTTTTAACAACCCCTATGTTAAAATTGAAGTTTCGCCCCCGCAACCCCTCGCTGATAATCGATCCACAGCAGAACAAAAAAACAGCTGGTTACAACACCCGAACGCAATCTCGATCCTGCCCAGAAAAATAATATCCATGGCCCGACGGCACAGCTGTTTTCAGCACGTGCACAGGCGATGGGGGAATCGGAGGTAACGCATGAATGCCCTGCATTCGCTGCAAACGCTGGCGGTGTCCATCCGCTCAGTGCGCAAAGTCTACGGTGATCCAAAGACTGGCCCGGTGGCGCTGAAAAGCATCGACCTGGACATTCGCGACAACGAATTCTTCACCCTTCTCGGCCCTTCGGGCTGCGGCAAAACCACCCTTCTGCGGATGATCGCCGGGTTCGAATTCCCTACCGAAGGCGAGATTCTGCTCTACGGTGAAAACATCGCCGATCGCCCGCCTTTCCAGCGCCCGGTCAACACGGTGTTCCAGCATTACGCGCTGTTCCCGCACATGACCATCGCCGAGAACCTGGCCTTTGGTCTTGAGTCCCACCCGATGGGCAAAGTCCTGAACAAAACGCAAATGGCCGAACGGGTGCGCGAGATGCTCGCCCTGGTGCAAATGGAGCGCTTTGCCAACCGCAAGCCAGCGCAGCTGTCCGGCGGTCAGCAACAGCGCGTCGCCCTCGCTCGTGCGTTGGCGCCGCATCCCAAAGTCTTGCTGCTCGACGAACCGCTCTCGGCGCTGGACCTCAAGCTGCGCCAGGCCATGCGCGAAGAGCTGAAAACCATTCAGGCCCGCACCGGCATCACCTTCATCTTCGTCACCCATGACCAGGAAGAAGCTCTGACCATGTCCGACCGCATCGCCGTGTTGTCCGAAGGCGAGGTGCAGCAGGTCGGTCGTCCGGAAGACATCTACGAACGCCCGCGCAATCGCTTCGTGGCGGACTTCATCGGTGAAACCAACTTCATCGAAGGCACGGTCACCCGCGTCGAAGACGGCCTGGCCTGGTTCGCCGGCCCGGCCGGTCATCCGCTGCCTGCACAGCCATGCAGCGATGTGCGAGTCGGGGCCAACGTCGCATTGTCCGTGCGCCCTGAGCGTCTGCATCTGGTGCCGGGCAATACCGAATGTGCTTTGCCGTGCCGGATCGAAGCGCAGATCTACCTCGGCACCGACCTGCAATACCAGGTCAGCCTGAGCGACGGTTCGCGCCTCACCGTGCGCACCCCCAACTGCGTCGACCAGAGCAAACGCTTCGCCGTCGGCAGCCAGGCCGGTCTGTTGTTCGACCAGGGTAGCGCCAGCGTCCTGCACGATTGAGCACGAGGAATTGCCATGCACGCTTTACCGATTGCCAATACCCTGGAACGTCGGCGGGCCTTCCAGAGCTTTCTCGGGGTCAGCCCGGCGCTGATCGCCATCGGCCTGTTCCTGATCGTGCCGATCCTGATCGTCATCGGCTACTCGCTGATGGAGGCCAACCCCTACGGCGGGGTGAACAAGGTATTCAGCAGTGACGCCTACACCTCGCTGCTGTTCGAGCGCCAACTGGACGATAGTCTGGCCTTCGCCGACTCCTACCTGATCATCGCCTTGCGCTCCATCGGCATTGCCGGGCTGACCACCCTCATCACTTTGCTGATCGGTTTTCCGGTGGCGGTGTGGCTGGCCATGCAACCTCCCCATCGTCGCGGCTTGTTGATCTTCCTGATCACCGTGCCGTTCTGGGCCAACCTGTTGATCCGCACCTATGCGTGGATTCTGCTGCTGCGCAACACCGGGGTGATCAACAACAGCCTGATCGGCCTCGGGGTCATCGACCAGCCGCTGCAATTGCTCTACACCGACGGCGCGGTACTGCTGGGGCTGGTTTATACCTACGCGCCCTTCGTCGTGCTGCCGATCTACGCCACCCTGGAAAAAATGGACATCCGCCTGCTCGAGGCCGCTCAGGACCTCTACGCCGGACGCGTTCGAACCTTGCGCAAGGTGGTGTTGCCGATCGCCAAACCGGGGATTCTCGCCGGCGCCATCCTCACCTTCGTGCCTTGCCTGGGCGCGATGATCGCTCCGGAACTGCTCGGCGGTGGCACGCGGATGATGCTCGGCAACCTGATCTTCCGCCAGTTCAGCGATGCGCGTAACTGGCCATTCGGCGCGGCCCTGTCGCTGGTGCTGATGGCGGCGGTGATGTTGGTACTGACGGTTTATGCCTTGCGTGCCGAGCGCCAGCGCATCGCCAAAGGAGGTGCGTGATGATCGGCCTGTTCAAACGCAACACGCTGGGCGTGCAGGATTTCCCGGGCTTTGGCGGATTCAGTTTGCTGTTCTACCTGTACCTCTACGCGCCGATCGTGGTGCTGGTGGTGTTCTCGTTCAACGCCAACCAGTCGGCCACGGTGTGGACCGGTTTCAGCTTCGACTGGTATCGCGCGGCCTTCGCCAACCAGGCCCTGCGCCAAGCGGCAGGCAACAGCCTGTTGATCGCAGTCTGCGCCAGCATGGTCGCCACGGCCATCGCCACCCTCGCCGCCCTCGGCACTTCACGAGGTGCGAAGTTCAAGGGCCTGCAACTGTCCATGGGCGCGATCATGTTGCCCCTGGTGCTGCCGGAAATCGTGGTCGGCGTCGCAACCCTGGCGCTGTTCTCCACCATCGGCCTGTCCCTGGGCTACGGCAACCTGATCATCGCCCATACGGTGTTCTGTATTCCGTTTGCCTTTCTGCCGATTCGGGCACGCCTGAACGACATGGACCTGTCCCTGGAACAGGCCTCGGCCGACCTGTATGCCGGCCCGTGGCGGACCTTCCGCAAGGTCACCCTGCCGCTGCTGATGCCGGGGATTTTCTCCGGGCTGATGCTGGCCTTCATCGTGTCGCTGGATAACTTCGTGATCTCGATGATGGTCTCCCAGGCCGGCACCACGACCTTGCCGATCTTCATCTTCGGCCTGTTGCGCATGGGCGTGACACCGGACGTCAACGCCGTCTCGACCTTGATCCTGGGCGTCTCGGTGCTGTTCGTCACGCTCTCTTATCTGCTGGGCAAAAAGAAAACCTGAACCTTCTACGTACTGTGGGGAAATAGCATGAGCAAGTTGATTGCAAGCATCGGCACTTCGTTGTTCCTGACTTTACCGCTGACCATGGCCGGCAGTGTTCAGGCCGCGGAAAAACTCAACGTGGTGAGCTGGAGCGGTTACTTTTCGCCGGAGATTCTCGCCAAATTCCAGAAGCAGACCGGCATCGAGGTCACCGTCGACTCCTACGATTCCAACGAAACCCTGCTGGCCAAATTGAAACAGGGCGGTGCCGGTTATGACGTGGCGATCCCGTCGCACCAGTTCGTGCCGATCCTGATCAAGGAAAAACTGCTGGAGCGTTTCGACCCGGTCAACCAGCCCTACTACGCCAGCGTCGTCGACAACCTGAAAAAACCCACCTGGGACCCGGAAGGCGCTTACTCGGTGCCGTTCATCTGGGGCACCACCAGCGTGGTGCTCAACACCGAGCGCTACAAGGGCCCCACCGACAGCCTCAAGGTGCTTTACGAGCCACCGGCCGAGCTGCAAGGGCGGATCAATATGTTCGACTCGGTCAGCGACGTGGTGGACATGGCCAGCCTGTACCTGAACATTCCGCTGTGCAGCGAAGACCCGAAGCAGATGCAGCAGGTCCTGACCTTGCTCAAGGCGCAGAAACCCTTCGTCAAGACCTACAGTTCCAAGGCCGGTTCGATCCGCGAAAACCTCGCCTCGGGTGAAGTCGACATGTCGACCTTCTGGGGCGGCTCGTCGATGCGCGCCCGGGAGATGAAACCGAGCCTGAAATACCTGTACCCGAAAGAAGGTGTACTGGCCTGGGTCGACAACATGGTCATCCCGACCGGCAGCAAGAACCCGGCGAACGCCAAGGCCTTCATTGCGTTCCTCAGCCAGCCTGAAAACGCGGCGATGACCCAGAACTTCCTCAAGCACCAGAGCCCGATCAAGGGTGTGGAGCCGTTCCTCGATGCGGGCCTGAAAGACGCCCCGGAACTGCACATTCCCGAAGGCACCAACGTGGTGTTCAGCAAGACCTGCGGCGAAGGCGCGATCCGCCTGGCCGACCGTCTCTGGACCAACCTGATGCGTTGATCTCTACCGCCCCGACGCGATGGCGGGGCGTTTTTCCAGCCGTCTGAAAGGCCGCTTGCAATGAACTCTAATAACATCAGCGAACTGGTCCTGTTGCAGGCCCATGAGCTCGCCGAACGCATCCGCCTGCGCCAGGTTTCCTGCCGGGAAGTGATGCAGACTTATCTTGCCCACATCGAACGCTTCAACCCGCAGGTCAATGCGCTGGTGAGCCTGCAAGCGCCAGAAGACCTGCTGGCCCAGGCCGATATCCGCGACGCCGAACTGGCGAAAGGCCAATACCGTGGCTGGATGCACGGCCTGCCCCACGCAATCAAGGACTTGTCCCTGACCCGCGGCATCCGCACCACACTGGGTTCGCCGCTGTACAAGGACTTCATCCCCGAGCGCGACGGCATCATGGTCGAGCGAATCAAGGCCGCCGGCGCGATCATCATCGGCAAGAGCAACACCCCGGAATTCGGCCTCGGTTCGCAAAGCTATAACCCACTGTTCGGCGCGACCGGTTGCGCCTACGACCCGAGCAAGACCGCTGGCGGCAGCAGCGGCGGCGCGGCGGCGGCGCTGGCCATGCATCTGGTGCCGGTGGCCGACGGCAGCGACATGATGGGCTCGCTACGCAACCCGGCGGCCTTCAACAACATCTTCGGTTTTCGTCCGTCCCAGGGCCGCGTGCCCTTCGATGACAGTGCCGACCTGTTTATCGACCAACTCGGCTACGAAGGCCCCATGGCCCGCAGCGTGCGCGATGCGGCGTTGCTGTTGTCGGTGCAGGCCGGAGCCGATGCGCGGGCGCCACTGTCCATTGCCGAGCCCGGAAGCGCCTTTGCGGCACCGCTGGATCGAGACTTCAAAGGCACGCGTCTGGGCTGGCTCGGCGACTTCAACGGCTACCTGCCGATGGAGCAAGGCATCCTCTCGCTGTGCGAGAAGGCCTTTGCCGACTTCGAAAACCTGGGTTGCCACGTTGAACCGGTTCAGTCCGAATTCGCGCCAGAGAAGCTGTGGAGCAGTTGGCGGACGTTGCGTCACTGGATGGTCGCCGGCTCGTTGGGCGCAGCATATGCCGACCCGCAAAAACGTGCGCTGTTGAAACCGGAAGCCAGCTGGGAAGTGGAAAACGGCCTGAAACTCTCGGCCACCGATGTGTTCGCCGCCTCGGTAACGCGCAGCGACTGGTATCGGGCGATCTCCAGGCTATTCGAAAAATACGACTACCTGCTGCTGCCCAGCGCCCAGGTGTTCCCGTTCGATAAAACCCGACCGTGGCCCGCCACCATCGAAGGCGTGACCATGGACACTTATCACCGCTGGATGGAGGTGGTGATTCCCGGCACCTTGTCCGGCTGCCCGGTGGCCAACGTACAGGTCGGCTTCAACGCCAGCGGCCTGCCCATGGGCCTGCAAATCATCGGCCGACACCAGGCCGACTTCGCTGTCCTGCAACTGGCGCACGCGTACGAACAGGCCAGCCGCTGGTTCCAGCGCTGCCCTTCACCGCTGCTCGGAGGGTCGATTTTGCTAAAGAGTTGATAAACGGTTGAAAGCGCAGAGAAATATTTTAGATTTATGCTTGACGCATCCCCGTTACCGGTGAATAATGCGCGCCACTTGGCTACATAGCTCAGTTGGTTAGAGCATAGCATTCATAATGCTGGGGTCCGGGGTTCAAGTCCCTGTGTAGCCACCAAGTACTAAAAACGGCTTACCGCAAGGTAAGCCGTTTTTTTATGCCTCGAGAAAAGTGCACTGCGGCGACAGGAAATCCTGTGCCGCAGTATTGAAGTTATCGCATCGGATTTCGAATGGCTGCCAAGGCAGACAGGGGCAGGTCCCCTACCCCCTATGGCAGCAGAAACGTCATTGCCCGCGAAGGCGCTCGATGAAGCCCGCGATTCGACCGCAGGCATCACTGAGCGCTGCGTCGGAGACCGTGAACGAGATGCGTACGAAGCCAGCGGTGCTGGCGCCAAAAGCGCTGGCATCGAGTACGGCAACACCGGTTTCACGGAACAATTGCCAGGCAAAGTCAGTGCTCGACAAGCCCGTCTCCCGCACATCCACCAGCATGAACATGCCAGCCTCAGGCACCTTGCACTTGAGCAGCGGCACGTGGCGCAATCCTTCGACCACCAGGTCTCGGCGCCGGCGGTAAAGAGCCTGCCCTTCCCCGACCACTTGCTCATCCAGCTCCAGTGCCTTGAGCGCAGCGGCCTGGATGAATCCCGGCAAGCCGTAGAGCATGCACAGCAACAGGTTATCGAGGTGACCGATCAGCTCTTGCGGTCCCACCACCCAGCCTACACGCCAGCCGGTCATGGCATGGGATTTGGACAGACTGTTAAGCACCACGGTGCGCTCGGCCATGCCCTCAAGGGTGGCCACGCTCTGGTGCGGACGGTCATAGGTCAGTTGACCGTAAACCTCGTCGCTGATAACCCACAGGTTATGGCGTTGAGCAAGCAGCGCAACGGCCTCCAGTTCCTCGCGGGTGTAGACGTTGCCGGTGGGATTGTTCGGCGTGGCCAGGGCAATGCCACGGGTCTTGTCGGTCACCACCGCTTCCAGCGCGGCCAGGGTCAGGCGGAAGCCTTCTTCGGCCGGCTGGGCAATCGGCACCAGGCTTGCACCTGATGCCTGGATGCTCGCTGCGTACGTCAGGTACATGGGTTCCGGCACCAGCACTTCATCGCCTTGTTCGAACAGGCACATGGCCGTGGCATACAAACCGTTCTGTGCACCGGCCACCAGTGCCACGCTGTCGGCGGACACCGGTTGGCCGAGCAATGCCGACTGCTTGGCGGCAATCGCTTCGCGCAGGGCCGGGCGACCGATCACGTGGGTGTAGTGGGTATCGCCCTCATTGATTGCCTGAACCGCTGCCGCGCAGATTTCATCGGCAGTGGCGAAATCCGGATCGCCGATGCTCAACACGATCGCATCTTCACCGCGAGCCTGTGCATCACAGGCCGCGTAGTGAATATCCCAGGCGGTGACAGTTTCGCCACTGATGCGTTTGACCATGGACGAATATTTCATATGAAACTCCTTTTGAGCCCTTGGGCCGATGTGTCCATCGACCTTGAAGTCAGGCCTGACGTTGCGGCGTTTTGCCTATCCGGGCAAAACCTTGCTCAATGACAATCGCCAGGATGATGTAGATCACCGCCACCACCAGCAGCGGCTCATAGACGCGTAATGTTTGCGAACGCACAAGGTTTGCCGCCCCCAGCAGGTCGGTGACCGCCACGGTCGAGGCCAGCGCCGTGGCCTTGAGTAGCATCACGCTTTCCCCGGCCAATGTCGGACGCAGCATCTGCAAGGCACGCGGCATCCACACCCGGCGCAATACCAGCCAGGGGCGCATGCCATAGGCTCGCGCGGCTTCCAGTTCGCCGCGCGGTACCGCGCGCAAGCCACCGCGCAACACTTCACCGACGTACGCGGAAACGCTCAAGGTCAGCGCGAACGCCACGTACCAGAAGCCTTCTCGCAAGTACGGCCAGAACATACTGCCGCGAATCAACGGGAAGGTCGCAAAAACACTGCCCACGCCGTAGTACAACACATAGATCTGCACCAGCAGTGGCGTACCCCGCAGCACGCTGGTGTAAAAGCGCAGTCCGTTGGACAGAAAGCGGTTCTTCGACAAGCGCCCCAGCGCCACAAGCACCGCCATGAAAAAGCCGATAACCCCCGAGATCAGCAACAGCTGCAGGGTCAGTCCGGCACCCTTGACCAGCTCCTGGTAAAAATTGCCCAGCCAATGAAAGTCCATGCCCGCCCTCCCCTTATGCGTGCCGTGGCATCCAGCGTTCGAAGCGCACTTCGACCCGCCGGAAGACCGAGCTGGAAACCAGCGTGATCAGGTAATAGAACGCAGCCACGGCGAGGTAAAACAGCAAATAGTGCTTGGTCGATGCCGCTGCCTGGCGGCCGGCTGTCAGCAACTCGCTGTAACCCACCACGCTGATCAAGGCGCTTTCCTTGACCAGCACCAGCCACAGGTTGGATAACCCGGCGATCGCGAAGGGCAGCATGCACGGCAGAATCACCCTCCTCACCAGCAAGCTGCGGGAGATTCCGTAGGCGCGCGCCGCTTCAATCTGACCGTGGGGGATGGACTCGATCGCACCGCGAATGATTTCCCCCGAATAGGCGCCCTGCACAATGCCCAGCACCACCACGGCAGCCATGAACCCGTTGATCTCGACGCTCGGCTGGCCGAATGCGGCCAGCGTCAGGTTGATCAGATCGGCACCGGCGTAGTAGAGCAGCAGGATCAGCAGCAATTCCGGCACCGCGCGGTAGAGCGTGGTGTAGCAATTGGCGCAAACGACCATCCAGCGCGGTCCCTTGAGCTTGGCCATGGCCACGACCAGGCCGATGGCCAGCCCCAGGACAAAAGCCCCCAGGGAAATCCCCAGGGTCTTGATCATCCCCTGGGCCAGGGCCTGGAGCCAGCCATCGCTGAAGAACAGCCGGGAAATATCAGAAAGTGTCATGAGCACACCTGTGTCGGGTTTGCCTGAAGAAGCTGATTACTCAAGGGCCGAGATATCAGACTTGAAGTAGCGCTCACGGATCTTTTCGTAGCTGCCATCGGCACGCAGCGATTGCAGCGCCACGTTCAAGCGCTCGCGCAGGGCATCGTTGCCTTTGCGCACACCCGCGCCCACACCGTCGCCAAACAGCGGATCAAGCGGCGCCACGCCTTTGCTGGCGAGCATCGAGTTGTCGGGGTTGTCCAGCAGCGGCTCAACCACCAGCTGGTCGGCCAGCATGATGTCGACGCGTCCACTGCGCAGGTCCGCGAGGATGTCGTCCTGGTCGTTGTAATAACGGATGGTGGAGGTTTCGCCGTAGTACTTCTTGACGAACGCGGAGTGGGTGGTCGAACCCTGCACACCAATGATCTTGCCCTTGAGGCCGGCCGGGGTCGGTTCGAGTTCCATGCTGCGATCACCGATCCACAGTGCGCAGGTGAAGAAGTACGGCTGGGTGAAATCGATCACTTGCTGACGTTCGGGAGTGATCGACAACGAATTGAGCACCACGTCCACCTGTTGCGACTTCAGGGCCGGAATCAGGCCGTCCCAGGACATTTCGTTAAGGCTGCAATCGGCCTTCATGCGCTCGCACACCGCGGTGATCATCTCCGGTTCAAAGCCACTCCACTCGCCCTTGCCGCTCTTGAAGGAGAACGGCGGGTAAGGTTCCAGGGCGATACCAAACACCAGTTTGTCAGCAGCGAACGAGGTACTGGCGATGCCGGCCAGCAGGCAGGCTTGCAGGGTGATCAACAGAGTTTTCTTCATGTCTTGATGCCTCTTTTCAGGTTGTAGTTATCGAGGTGAAAACATCAGTGCGGGTTATCCGCGGTTGTCCTGGGCCATTACGAATTGCCGGCAACGCTCACTGCGTGGATCGAGCAATACCTGCTGCGGCGTACCCTCTTCTTCGATCCGGCCTTGATGCAGATAAATGACCTTGCTCGATACGTCGCGGGCAAAGGCCATTTCGTGGGTAACCAGAATCATCGTCCGCCCCTCTTCGGCGATGCCCTGAATCACCCGCAACACTTCGCCCACCAGTTCAGGGTCCAGGGCCGAGGTCGGCTCATCGAACAGCATCACTTGCGGGCGCATGGCCAGAGCGCGGGCAATCGCTACGCGCTGCTGCTGGCCACCGGACAGAAACGAGGGATACACGTTTCGCTTGTCGATCAGGCCGACTTTTTCCAGCAAGTGCTCGGCATGCGCCGTGGCTTCCTTGCGGTCCTCGCCGAGTACGTACACCGGCGCTTCGATAACGTTTTCCAGCACGGTGCGATGGGGCCACAGGTTGAAACTCTGGAACACCATGCTCAAGCGCGTGCGCAGACGCTCGACCTGACGCGGATCGGCGATCTGCGCGACCCCACCGCGCCCCGACTTCAAACGCACTTCTTCGCCGTTGATTCTCAGGCTGCCGCTGCAGGGGATTTCCAGCAGGTTGATGCAACGCAGCAAGGTACTTTTGCCCGAACCACTGGAGCCAATCAGCGAGACCACCTCGCCCTCTTTGGCGCGCATCGAAATGCCCTTGAGCACGTGGTGATCGGCATAGCTCTTGTGCAGGTCATTGATGGCGACGACCGCTGTGTCAGTGTGTGGCTGGGGGATATTCACGTGGGTGAGTGCTTGCACGTCTGGATCCTCGAATTCTGATTGTTCAGGCAGGCCGGGCAACGCCACGACTATTCGTCGTCGCGCGCCGGAATCCACCACTCTTCGCCACGCACGGTGCGTATGTACTCCGGCCAGCGGAAGCGATGAGGGGCTTGAAAGTCGGCCGGCAACAGCGGCGCCTGCCAGTGCTCACCGCCGATGCCACCGCCGGTGCGCTGGTTGAACTCGGCCTTGGCGGCCTTGAGCAAATCGGCGTTGCAGAACAGATCGAGCAAGGTGTTGGCAATGGTTTTCGCTGCCACTTCGATCATCGGATCGATGGTCTGCGGTATGCCGCCCAAGGCATTGGAAACCCAATCCGGGTACACATGGCCGGCGGGAGCGCTGAGCATCGGGCGGGCCACCAGCAGACGCACCGTCGGGCAATGCCAGGTGTATTCGGGGTAGTCGTCGGAGGTCAGGTACTTCTGCCATGCCGGCATTTGCAGGCGCATCTGCCGTTCGCATTCCTGCGGGTCGATCAGCTGTTCAGTGGCCGGCAGGAAAGGTTCCGCCATCGGGTCCAGACCGAGATTGCTCTGGATCTGGCGGGCAATCTCACAGGCTTCAGCCCCCCATTGCGGTGCACCGACGGCGGCCAGGTTGCTGTATGTCGCACGCGCCAGCACGTGGTTGGGCAGACCGCCACGGGACTTGCAGACCCAGGTCTTTTTCCACTGGCAACCGGTGGCCATCGCCGCAGCGGCGGCGTTGTTATCCATCACCTGGGAAATGGTTTCGGCCTGCTCGATCGAATCGCAACGCAGCAGGTACTGGATCTGTGACAGGTGCGGTGGCAGGTTGTCGGCGGTGGCCTGCCCGGCCGTCAGGATGGCCTCGTTGTAACTCCACAAACCGGTGAACGGCAGGGTCGAACGGCGCAGGCTTTCGTTGAGGTTGTAGAAGTGCATCAGCGCATCGTTGGCGCCCGGTGCCCGCGCAGCCAGGTGATTCTGCGGAATCGGACTATAGCGGTCGGCGGCAATCCAGTTTTCCGGGTCTTCGCAGGTGAAGCTGTAGATGTAGGCGTAAGCAATGCCGCAATGGGTATCCCAGGTGGTGGTGTTGTTCAGCGGCAACATGTAGGTGGGGTGAAAGCTGATCGCCGCATCCAGGTTGTCGTAGTAACCCTTGGCGGCGTGTACGGGTTTGGACGCACGGAGCTTTTCCGCCGGCTCACCAAAGAAACGAATGGTGCCCTCGATGCCGAACTCAAGCATCGCCGCCTTCGCCGCGAGCACCCCGCCCAACGCACTGATGCCGAGCGCAGAATGTGGGTCGGTGTGGCCCGGGGCGAAGCGCGACAAACCTTCGCGGGGCATCTTGCGGGTGGTGGCAGCCTGGCAGTTGCCGGGGACTGCATCGTATTCGGCGTAGGTCGCCAGCACCGGTCCCTGGCCATTACTGAAGGTTGCGCAAAACGCGGTGGGCATGCCGCCGCTGTTTTCTTCGACGGTGAAACCTTCCTTGCGCAACAGATCCACATACCAGGCACAGGATTTGTACTCGCGAAACGCGGGCTCCGCGTAGTGCCAGATGATCTGGTGCCAATCCGATAACTGCTGACGATGCTGGTCGATCCACTTCAGGGCAAATCTCTTCTGCAATTCCATGCGGTTCACTCCTAACGGTTCAGCAAATGGCGGCTCAGGCAGACAGGAAAGCGGCAGCGTCCAGCTCCAAAAGAATCGGCTGACGTGTGTGGGCCTGGCTGGCAAGTACCTCGCGCAACTGCTCAAGGCTGCTTATGGCGATGTGGGCGACGTGGCAGGACTTGGCCAATGCGGCAAAGTCCGGTGGCAGGATGTCCACACCCAATGGGGGAATATCGCGGTTGGTCATGTAGTCGCGGATTTCGGCATAACAGTTGTTATTCCAAAGCACCACGATCACCCCCAACTCCGCTTCACGGGCGGCAATCAGTTCGGCACTGGAGAACTGCACACCGCCATCGCCGACCACAGCGACCACGGGACGATCGGGCGCGGCGAGCTTGGCGCCGATGGCCGCCGGCAGGCCGTAACCCAAGGTGCCAAAGCCTGTGCCGGCGTTGAACCAGCTGTTGGCTTGCGGGGCGCGATAACCCAGCGCGCCCTGATACACCGGCTGGGTCGAGTCGCCGACCACGATCGGTGCGGGCAGGCTGTCGCGCAGGGTATCGAGCATCTGCTGCATGACGTTCTGCTTACTGCTCCAGCCGGACCGTTCGGCAGCGTTGACCTGTGCCACACGCTGATATGCCCAGTTGCTGGCGGGGGCTTCAGGCACTGCCGCCAGGAGCGCTTGCAGCCCTTGCCCGGCATCGCCCAGCAAGCCCACGTCGGCGCGTACCTCCCCCAGGATCTGCAATGGATCGATGTCCAGGCGAATCAGCGGCGCATTGAGTGACAGCGGGCCCAGACCGAAGAAGTCGTAATCGGTTTCCCCCAATTCGGTACCGACCGCCAATACCACGTCGGCTTCGGCAAACAGTACACGGCCATGAGCCGACGACTGCACCCCGTCCAGCAACAGCGGGTGCTCCGGCGCCAGCAGGCCACGGGCATTGGTGGTCAGGGCGACCGGCGCCTGCAACTTTTCCGCCAGCGCCTGCACCAGTGGGCCTGCACCTCGGGCGCCGCCACCGGCGAGGATCAACGGCTTGCGGGCCGCCGCCAGCAGTTTCACCGCCGCCGCAATATTCGCGGCCGCCGGCGCCGGGGCTTGCGGCAAGGTACGTGGGCGCAGGTCGAGGTTGTCGGCCGGCATTTCCAGCACGTCCAACGGAATTTCGATGTGCACTGGGCGCGGGCGGGCACAACCGAACAGCGCGAAGGCGCGGGCAAGCACTTCCGGCAATTCCTCGGGGCGCTGCAAGGTATGGCTGAAGGCGCAGACCCCGGCGACCACTGCACGCTGGTCGGGCATTTCATGCAGGTAGCCGTGACCCAGGCGTTGATGTTCGCGGCGGCTGGTGGTGGAAATCACCAGCATCGGCACCGAATCGGCGTAGGCCTGGCCCATGGCGGTGAGGATGTTTGTCATGCCGGGGCCGGTAATGATGAAGCACACGCCTGGCTTGCCGCTGGCCCGGGCGTAGCCGTCCGCCATGAACCCTGCACCCTGTTCGTGACGCGGGCTGATGTGGCGCAGAGAACTGCCGTGCAGCCCGCGATAAAGTTCGACCGTGTGCACACCGGGAATGCCGAACACCGACTCCACGCCGTAGCCTTCAAGTAACCGGACGAGCGCCTGGGCACAACTGGTCATGCGAGCACCTCTTTATTCTTATTGGGAATGTCAGGCTCACAGAGACCTGAACCGAGGGCCCTAGTATTGGTGACGAAACGATTACATCAATCGAAATAAATTTGCGTCACCGTCAAATTTTATTGAACAGTCTTGTTGAGCATTTGGGCACATCACTGTCGGTCAATGGATCATTTTGCTCACCAGTGACGGGCAAATTATTCGATTGTTGGGGCCACTCATTTTCATAAAGATGGAACCCTCGGCACTTGCCCCCTCTGTCTCAAGGAACGCTTTATGCGCGTCGAGCATCAGCCCCTGTTGACCCGCAACCCCTGTACCCAGCGGCACCTGATCAGCGTCCATTACGGCCAGCCGGGACGCGCCGGCAAGGTTTATCTGCAAGCCAGCCTGCACGCCGACGAATTGCCCGGCATGCTGGCGCTGCATCATCTGCGTGAAATGCTCGACAGTGCCGAGGCCCGCGGACAGATCCTCGGGGAGATCGTGCTGGTCCCCATCGCCAATCCGATTGGCCTCGAACAGACCTTGATGCACGACGCGATGGGGCGTTTCGATTTCAACAGCGGTGAGAATTTCAATCGCCGTTATCCTGATTTGGCCGAGACAATCAGAGATCGGCTGGCCCATGAACTGACCGGGGATGCCGATGAAAACCGGCAGATTATTCGGCGGGCCATGGCCAGTGCCCTGAAACAGATCCGCCCGACCAGCGAGATCGACTCGATGCGCCAGGCACAATTGCTGCTGGCCCACGACGCCGATTTCGTCCTCGACCTGCATTGCGATGCCCAGGCCGTGGTTCACTTGTATGGAGAAACGCCCTGTTGGTCGCAGATCGAACCGCTGGCACGCTACATCGGCGCACAGGCCAGCCTGCTGGCGAGCGGTACGGGCGCCGGTTCGTTTGACGAGGCATGCAGTCAACCCTGGTGGCGTCTGGCTGAAGCGTTTGCCGGACGCTTTCCGATCCCTTCCGGCTGCGTCGCCGCCACCGTCGAGTTACGCGGCGAAGCGGATGTCGATCATGCATTGGCCCGCGTCGATGCCGCCGCGCTCTACGCCTTCCTGCAACACCGGGGAATCCTCGCCGGCACACCGCCGCCGATGCCCGCCCTGCTCCAGCCCGCGACGCCCTTCGATGGCTCGCTGACCTTGCGCGCCCCCTGCGCCGGGCTCGTGGTGTTCCTGCACAAACCCGGCGCGTGGATCGAGCGTGATGAACCGGTGGTGCACGTCATAGACCCCATCACTGGCGCTACGCAGGTTGTATGCAGCACCACCCGTGGTGTGATGTACATGCGCAGTGCGATTCGCTTTGCGGCAGCGGGCGTCGAACTGTGCAAAGTGGCCGGGGCTACGGCACTCGAAGGCGGTGTGATGGTTTCGGCGTGATGGTGACGCAGCGCGCGTGCCGCGGTCACAGGCAAGCCTGAACCGCAGCCTTCGAGCCACTGAGTCGTGTCAGTTGCGAACCGTCGGTAATGCCGACAACGCCCGCTCCCAGATCTGCCAGGTGCGCAGCCAGACCATCGCCTGCCAATCACTATCGGCAGGATAGAACTGCTCAAGCAGATTCAGCTTGATCTCGCGCCCTGTCGCGTCATTCGGGTTGCCGTGCAGATGCAGCCAGTGGTCATCGCGCAGATGACGGTGAACGTTCGGCCCCGGATAAGTCCCGCACTCGATGACAAACGGCATCAGCCGCACCTGCGGCAGCGCATTGATCAGCGCCTGCGAGGTATAGCCGGTGGCCGTTGCCGCCACGCCGGTTTCGCTGACAGTGTCGGCACCGGTTTGCAGGCTGTAGAGCCACGGGCCATAAATCGCCTGCGCATCCGCCAGTGCCGGATAGGCGGACTCGGTGATGGTCAACAACATCGGATGACCGTACTCGCCAGCGCCCGTGTGCAGGTCGAAACACATGGCGACCTCGGCATGGGCCACGTGCGTTTGCACGATCCGGTGCAGCGTGCGGTTCGACCAACTCGGCGCCAGCCCGCCGAAAAACAGGCCGTCGGGATGAGCATGCTGACCGCCCTCGACAATCGACATGACTGCCGGCCAGCCGTGCAGGCGAATTTGCTCGTCGAGCAAGGCATCGGCACGATCACGCTGCGGGCCGTGCAACTGCGGGCAGGCATAGATTTCATGCAGGGCGTTATAGGCCTGGTTGTCTGGCAGCGGTCGCTGGAAATCCAGGTGATTGCGGTTCAGGTCAATGTTGTCTTCATTGACCCGCCGCAACCACGCCATGCCCCAAGGGTTGATGGCATGGATCATGACCACGGCGACGTCCGTTGGCAGGGAACGCTTGCCCAACTCCTGCAGCCATTTGATCTGGCAGCCCGAGCCATAGAAGCCTTCGACCCCGTGAGTGCCGCTCAACGCAATCAGCAGCCGCTTGGCGCCCGGATCACCCAGCACCGCCACATCGGTACTCAGGGGTTCGCCGAACGGTCCTTTGAGCGGGTGTGGATACTCCGTCAGCGTTGCGCCTGCCGTGGTCGCTGCGGCCAGGAACTGTTCACGCTGGGTGCGATAGCTGGACTGGGTGGGGAACTCGGTTTGCATGTCTGCCTCTTGTTGATTTTCCGGCCTGCCTGTTGGCCACGACCCTACAGAAAATCCCGCCATTGATGAAGGACAAAAACATCGGTGCCGCAGGCCTCGGTTTGCGTCCCTCCCGGTCGGCCGATAAAGTCGGCTGATTGTAGATCCAACGGACGGAGTACCCCACGTGTTCTCAACCTACCCTTTGCGCCGCTATCGCCTGCCAGCCCTGATTCTGCTCGCCAGTACCCTGACCCTGGCCGCGTGCAACAACGCCTCGGTGCCGACCCTGCCGCTCGCACCGGAAAGCGCTTCCGGCTTCCGCACCGACCTGAAAACTCAACACGCCGAGAAATACATGGCCGCGGCGGCCAACCCGTTGGCGGCCGAAGCCGGGCGGGAGATGCTGCGCCGGGGCGGCTCGGCCATCGACGCGGCGATTGCGATGCAAGCGGTGTTGACGCTGGTCGAGCCACAGTCTTCGGGCATCGGTGGCGGCGCACTGATCGTACTCTGGGATGGCAAGGCCGTGCGCACCTACGACGGACGTGAAACCGCCCCGGCCGGCGCCACCGAGAAGCTTTTCCTGCAAGCCAATGGACAACCGATGGGGTTCACCCAGGCGCAGATTGGCGGTCGCTCGGTGGGCACACCTGGCGTGCTGCGCGCCCTGGAACTGGCCCATCAAAAACACGGACGCCTGCCCTGGGCGCAGCTGTTTGAACCGGCCATCCGGCTCGCCGAGCAAGGCTTCGCCATTTCGCCACGCCTGCACCGGTTGATCGCCGCGGATTCGTCCATGCCGCGCTCAGCGGAAATGATGGCTTACTTTCGCAATGCCGATGGCAGCCCGAAAGCCGCCGGCACAAACCTGAAGAACCCGGCACTGGCCGCCGTGCTCAAACGCATCGCCCATGAAGGCCCGGATGCCCTGTACAAAGGCCCGGTCGCCGAGGAAATCGCGGCCAAAGTTCAGGGACACGCCAACCCCGGCAGCCTGTCCCTGACCGATCTCGCCAACTACCAGGCCAAGGAGCGCGCGCCGCTGTGCACCGACTACAAGCGCTGGCAGGTCTGCGGCATGCCGCCGCCGTCGTCGGGCGGGATCGCCGTGGCGCAGATCCTCGGCACGCTGCAAGCCCTGGAGACTCGCGATAAACGCCTGGCGCTGGCACCACTGAAACCGGTCAAGACCACGGCCCCGGCCGGTATCGAACCCGACCCGCAAGCCGTGCATCTGATCGCCGAAGCCGAACGCCTGGCCTACGCCGACCGTGCTCAATACTTAGCCGATACAGACTTCGTGCCCGTGCCGGTCAAGGGCCTGGTCGACCCGGCCTACCTCGCCAGCCGCGCCGCCCTGATCGGTGAACGCAGCATGGGCACGGCCAAACCCGGCACTCCACCGGGCATCCGGGTGGCCTATGCGCCGGACCGTTCGCCGCTGCGGATTTCCACCTCGCAAGTGGTGGCCGTCGATGACGCAGGCGGCGCCGTGTCGATGACCACCACCATCGAGTCAGCGTTCGGCTCGCACATCATGGTTCAGGGTTTCATGCTCAACAACGAGATGACCGACTTCTCGTTCATCCCCGAGGAAAACGGGCAAAAAGTCGCCAACCGCGTCGAGCCCGGCAAACGCCCGCGATCCTCCATGGCCCCGACCCTGATCTTCGACCGCCAGAACGGCGAATTCCTCGCCACCGTCGGTTCCCCCGGCGGCTCGCAAATCATCGAATACGTGGCCAAATCCACCATCGGCCTGCTCGACTGGAACCTCGATGCCCAAGCCGCCATCAACCTGCCCAACTTCGGCAGCCGCAATGGCCCGACCGAACTGGAACAGGGACAGTTCAGCCCGATGCTGATTCAGGCGCTGAAAGACAAAGGGCACAGCGTGAGCGAGATCGACATGACCAGCGGCACCCAGGCGATCGTCCGGGTCAAGGACGCCCAAGGCAAAGCATCGCTGACAGGCGGGGCCGATCCGCGGCGTGAAGGGCAAGCGTTGGGGGATTGAGTCGTACATGGGGATGAGAAAAGGCTTACCGGTGGGTAGGCCCTTTTTATAGGCAAAGAGTCCTGGTCGCCTCTCTCCCGCTGCTTTTTCCTACCCGCAAATAATTGCGTACTGGTTAGAGTTTCCGCGCCGCGTACCTAAAATTTATCGGCACTCACAAGCAGTACGACACGGTCGACGCTGATAACGTCGAAATGGAGTAACCCATGAACATTCATCCCATTCACACCGAAGAGGATTACCGCGCCGCTCTCAAGAGCGTCTCTGCACTGTTTGAGAATGAACCAGAAATTGGCACTCCCGAGGGAGATTACTTTGACATCATGATTACGCTGATCGAATCGTATGAGTCGAAGCACTTCCCGGTCGACTTACCCAATCCTATCGATGCGATCAAGTTCAGAATGGAGCAGTCCGGGTTGTCCGCCGCCGATCTTGCACCCGCCATCGGCCGCACAAATCGTGTTTATGAAGTACTCAATGGCAAGCGAGCGTTGACGCTTCCGATGATCTGGAAACTGCACGAACTGTTCGGGATACCCGCTCAGAGCCTGATCAAGCCGGTCAAGCACGCTTGACCGGTTTGATCAGGGGCGGCTCTGGCAAGCATACCTATCGATAATACGGGCGATGCAAAACTCTGCTTATCGACTGATCTTCAACCCCTGCCGAACCTGGTGTTTTTCCAGCGCCAGCTCGATCAGTCGCGTCACCAGTTCGCTGTAGGTCATGCCGGTGGCCTGCCACAGTTTCGGGTACATGCTGATGCGGGTGAAGCCGGGCAGCGAGTTGATTTCGTTGATCAGCACTTCGCCGCTGTCGGTCAGGAATACGTCGACGCGGGCCAGACCGGAGCAGCCTAGTACCTGAAATGCCTCGACGGCCATGGCGCGAATGCGTTCGCTGGCCTCGACGCTGATGTTGGCCGGCACCACCACTTCAGCAGCCGTGTCGTCGATGTACTTGCTGTCGTAGGAATAGAACCCGCTGCGCACCACGATTTCGCCGCAGCCACTGGCGATGGCGTCTTCGTTGCCGAGCACCGCGCATTCAATCTCGCGGCCGCTGACGGCAGATTCGATCAACACCTTGGTATCGAAACTCATGGCCAGCTCCACCGCAGCGCTGTACTCAGCCTCGTCGGTGACCTTGCTCACGCCCACGGATGATCCCTGATTCGCCGGTTTGACGAACAGCGGCAAACCCAACTTGCCCTGCACCTCGGCAAACCCGGTGCGCGCCGCCGTGGCGCGGGTCAATGTCACGAACGGCGTCACCGCCAGGCCGGCATCACGCAGCAGGCGCTTGCTGATGTCCTTGTCCATACACACGGCCGAGCCGAGCACATCGGAGCCGACAAACGGCAGATCTGCCATGCGCAGCAAGCCTTGCAGGCAACCGTCTTCACCGAGGGTGCCGTGGACAATCGGGAAGATCACATCGACGTGACCGAGCATTTCCTGGCTGGAAGTTTCCACCAGTTGCTGACTGGCTTTGCCCGGCACCACAGCCAGTTCGCGATTGGACTGATTGAGGGCGATCAGCGCCGGGTTTTCCTGGTTCAGCAAAAAATTCGAAGGGTCGTTGAGGTGCCAGTGGCCTTGTTTGTCGATGCCGATCAGCACCGGTTCGAAACGTGAACGATCCAGCGCATCGACAATGTTTTTCGCCGACTGCAGCGACACTTCGTGCTCTGCCGAACGGCCCCCGAAAATGATCCCCACGCGCAACTTGCTCATGACCTGGCCTCACCTGACGAATAGAAAAAACGACCTGCAGAGAATGGCCACACAGTGCAGTATTTGCCCCTGGTTTTCTAGCGCACATGTCCCCTTCCGATCAGAAGACAGGAAGTCGCTGCCTGGGTTACCGTGTTGCACATCGATCCAAAGACGATCATCACCATGGCCAAGCAACTGCCCCGCAATGACTGGTTCCATCGCGCGCCCGATGTCGGCGGGCTGCAGCGTTTCGAGGCGTTTTTTGCCGGCCATGGCTACGACCTTCACCGCCACGACACCTATGCCATCGGCCACACCCTGGCCGGGGTGCAGAGTTTTCAGTATCGCGGTGGCAGGCGTCACAGCCTGCCGGGCAAAACGATCGTGCTGCACCCGGACGAAGCCCACGATGGCGAGGCCGGCACCGAGTCCGGTTTCCAGTACCGGATGATGTACATCGAACCGGCGCTGATCCAGCAGATGCTCGGCGGTCAGCCGCTGCCGTTCATCAAGACCGGGCTGTCGAACGACCCACGTCTGTTCGCCGCCACGGGAGCGCTGCTGCGCAGCCTGGATTGCCCGCTCGACCCACTGGAAGAGCAGGACGCGCTGTTCGATCTGGCACAAGCCTTGAGCACGGTTGGCGGTGTCCCGACCAAACGCTCGGGATTCGACTACATCGCTGCGCAGCGCGCCCGGGAATACATCCACAGCGCCCTTGATCGCACGGTGACCCTGGATGAACTGGCGCAGCACAGTGGCCGGGATCGCTGGAGCCTGTCGCGGGATTTTCGCCTGTTGTTCGGCACCAGCCCCTATCGCTACCTGACCATGCGGCGTCTGGACATGGTCCGCACGCTGCTGATTCAGGGGCAGACGCTGGTCAGCGCAGCGCTGATCGCCGGCTTCACCGACCAGAGCCACATGACTCGGCAATTCAGCAAAACCTACGGCCTGTCTCCGGCCCGCTGGATGAAGATGCAGCGCCGCTGAGCCACGCACAATCGTACAAGAAGCGCATCGAGCCGCTGGCTATCGTGGGTTCACCAACAACCGCGAGAGCTGTTTCATGACTGCTTACGAAAGCCTGAACTTCGCTGAAAAAATCAGCCGGATCGATTCCCACTGGTCACCCCGGGTCATCGCCGAAATGAACGAGTACCAGTTCAAGGTGGTGAAGCTGCTGGGGGATTTCATCTGGCACGACCACGTCGATACCGACGAAACCTTCATCGTTCTGGAAGGCCGGTTGCGCATCGACTTTCGTGATGGCCACGTGCTGCTGAACGCCGGGGAAATGTATGTGGTGCCCAAAGGCGTCGAACACAAACCCTGCGCCGATCAGGAGGTAAAGCTCCTGCTGATCGAACCCAAGGGTGTGCTCAACACCGGCAGCGAAGGTGGCGAACGCACGGCCGAGAATGATCTGTGGATTTGAGCGCCAACTGGCTCACACCGGCAGGGTCTTGCCGTCCACCGGATCGCCAATCTTCAGGAAATGCCCGCCCGCGACATGGTGCAGGGTGCGCAAGGCATCCTGCCCTTCGAAGTGCCAGCGGCCTTCGCTGAACACGCGCTCGTCGGCTTGGGCGGCAATCACTTCGGCCAGGAACAGGTCGTATTGCTGGTGATTGTTCGGCTCCGGCAATAGGCGACACTCCAGCCAGGCCACGCAGCCTTCGAGCATCGGCGCATCGACCGACTCGCCGGTGAAGGTCTGCAAGTCGTAGGTCTCGAACTTGTCGCGGCCCTGACCCCGGGTCAATTCCAGGCCGGAGGTCGAGCCGACGGTCTGCACGATGTCGGCCTGGGCGGCGCAAGGCACGTTCAGCACAAAAGTGCCCGCGGCTTCCAGCAACTGGCGAGTCCAGGTGGACTTGTCCAGCACCACGGCAATTTTCGGCGGTTCGAAATCCAGCGGCATGGCCCAGGCTGCCGCCATGATATTGCGCTGACCACCGTGGGCCGCGCTGACCAGCACGGTCGGGCCATGATTGAGCAGACGATAAGCCTTGACCAAGGGAACCGGACGGCGGTGGGAAACGCTCATGGAAGTCTGCTCCTGGGGAAAAGAGCCGATTGTAACGACATCCCAAACGAAAATATCGCAGCCTGCGGTCGCTCCTTCGAAGTGGTCCATCACCCGAGCAGGTACCATTCAACCGCTTGTTCGTGTCGTGTGATCCTGTCGGAAAAGGGCCAAGTGCGCATCTGGTAGCGCTGGACCAGTTGTGTCGGCAAGATCTCGCCCTGTTCGAAATACCGGGCGACGCTCCTGTCTACTGAGTGGTGACGGGGAAGCCAGCCCACCTTCCAGTATCCACTTACCGGACAGGCTTGGCCGCTATGGCAGTTCGGTGCCGACAAATGAGATTGGCTGAATGCAGGCGATCCCGGTAGACCCTTTCCAGTGGCCGGGTCGAGAAGCCTGGCTTTGGCCAGTTGGTTGATTAGCGCTTCGCTGGGTTTTTCAGGGGGGACATTGGCCAGGCGTTCTTCGAGCCATTGGAGCTTGCCGTCCCAGGCGGGCAACGGGGCAGGCGGCAGCGGGAGGATTTCGTTGATTTCGGGGACTTTGGGATTGGCGTAGGAATAGCCTGAGAGGATTTTCCAGATTTTTTTGTAGCGATCGGCGCGTTCGAGGTCTTCCTGTTGGCCGAGGTAGTACAACCGATCATCCGGCTCCGGACCACGGAAGCCCTCGCTCAAAAAAGACGCCGAAGTGCTGTCACCGGCCGCAACGCCAAGTTGGAATCCATCAAGTGCTTCTTGAAAATGACCATCTGTCGACAGATCAACACCTAGGTCGGAGGCTGCATCACCGTGCCCCTGCTCGGCCGCGCAACGGCGCATTTTCCGGGCAACGTCCGGGGCAATGTTGATCGGCGCCAACTTGTCTGCGACATAGGCTTGAGCTAGCGGATTACCTTCATCGGCGGCTTTACGGTAGTAACGCAACGCTATTTCGTGATCTTTCTGCAGCCCCGCCGAACCGTTCTGCAGGAAGATGCCGACAAAGTAATATCCCGTTGCCACTCCGGCGTTGATCAGTTGCTCACTCATGCGCAAATGCTCTTCACCACGGAGTTTGAAAGTACCGCGCATGGCACCGTTCTGCAGATTGATATTGGCCTTGTAGTGGCCATTTTCACTGGCGATGCGGAACAAGCGCTCGATCTCTGCATCAACAGCCTTGTCCTGCTTGAGCTGGTTGTTTTTTTGCAACCAGCGTGTGTAATGGAACAGCACATCGGCTTCGGCGGAGGCCGCAGGGATCTGCTCGTGTACACAGCTGAAAGCCAGCTTGGCCTTGACTTCAGTTAATGGGTTCAAGTGCGTCTCCTTGGTCGAAGTAGAAGTAGGATTACTGGTATCGCAGGCGACCAGCAGCAGACATGTCAGCAACAAGACCCGGCGCATCAGTCGAGGTCCGACAGGTCGGATTCGCCGAAATAGAACTCGACGAGGGGGGCATAGGGAATCAATTGTTTGGATTGAAAATTCTTATTCCGTTTGATGATGTCTTCCCAGGCTTTGAACGCCTCCTCCGGATCATCCTGTGCGCCCAATCCATTCGTATGCATCTCCCACAACCGCCGTCGCATCGCCTGCGTCACACTCGCCCACTCATGAGCAATGTTCAGTTCGCTATCCACCTGCATGCTGCGGGTGTTGATGTTGGCCGAGCCGTGAGTGGTGAACACATCGTCGACGATCATTAGCTTGGAGTGGATGTACACCGGTATCCATTCCTTACCCGCCGGCGAATCGGGGGCGACCAGCGAGCACACGTGGACTTTCAGACCGGGTAACTCCGGAGGACGAACGAAAGCATCTCGCTCAATTGCCCTGATTTCATCACTGAGCACCGCCTGCCGCCACTTGTTGTCCGAAGCACTGTCCCGTTGAGCTTCCCTGGCTTTATCGCTGAGATCGGTTCCTCCCATCGCGTCGGTAAGGCCCGTCAGCATGAGCAACGCCTGACGCTCCAGGCGTTCGCCAAAGCTGGTTTCCAGTGCGGCAGCCTGCGCTTTTGCCTGTTCGGTGCGCCGTAGCTCGGTGATTTTTGGCATGGTATGACCATGCCCGAGGCTTTCCAGCATGCGCTGGGTGTTCACGGTGCCGGAGCCTATGCCGCCCTTGCTTGCGTTGGTGATCACAAACAGGTGCAAGGGGCCATGTACGGCGGGGTCGCGCCCGGCCTTGGTCTGGCCGGCGGCGACGGCCTTGATCAATTCGGCCAGTGGCGGCCAGCGGAAATACTGGTTTTCGATGTAGATGAACTGGGTCGCGTTGTTGACGGCTTGCAGGTAGAGCTGTTCGATGTCCCGTTTGCCCTCCTGGGCTTGGGTGCGCAGGATCTGCGCGATCTGTCGGGTGGCGTCCGGAGAGCATTGCAACTGCGGCCCGATCTCTTTGGCTTGGCGCAGGTCGAGCAAGTTTTCGCCGGTTTCCTTGCGCCAGGCGCTGGCGAAGTTGTGGTGCAGGTGTTCCAGGATGGGCCCGCTGACCTGGCTGGAAATATCCTGACGTGGGGTATCGCCACGCGGGCCCTTGTTGGGGGCGGGTTTGGTGTCCTTGTCACGGTTCACCGCCAGATGGTCGTTGGTGTCCCAGTACTCGTCGAGCATGTTGTGACCCATGACGAAACCGATGGCACGGTCCGGCAGTTCATAATCGACAAGAACGGTTTTTTGATGATGGGTCGCTGTCGCAGTCAGGATGAATTGCGTAGTGGCGCTGACCTGCGGGTCGAGACTTTTGTACATCGCCTGATGGGCTATTTCGGCCCTTTCAAACACGCTGAAACCGCGACTGACGAACACTGGCGTGTTGCGAGCCGCCAGATGCGCAGCGGCCATGTTGTCGGCTAGCGAACAGTTGGCAAACCACTGGCGGTCATAAGCATATTGCTCAGCCGTGGAGGGTTGCATCGCCCGGTCGTATATCCGGTACGGGCCTTTACCGGGTAGATTGGCTTCGTCGGCAAAACCCGCGCTGTTAAACGGCATTTCCCACCCCAGTATCCGCACCTTGACGCCTTCGCGAGCCATGGCCATCAGCAATTCACCGATACGCGGCGATATTCCATCGCGGATGAAATACATCGATGGCTGAAAGCCCCAGCAGATGATGTCGACAGTTGCCTTGGCCTTTGAAATGGCCAGGTGCACGGCCCGGAACGTTTCTTCGCCATTGATCAATGGTTGATAAGTCGCCATGGCGGGAGGGTATTCGGTATTGCGCACATACCATGGCGGGGTACAGGTCACCTTTTGGGTGTGCTGGAGTGCGACCGGCGTGACGATCTCGTATTGGCTCATTGTGTTTTCCCTTCCTGATCACTGGCTCCTTCCATCACCGTGACATACAGGCCTCGGTGATCCGTGTGCGATGTGGGTTGACTCACCTCGGCGTGGGCTTGCGAGGGATGGTTGTGAAGGCCGCGATTGGCGAGTTCCGCCTGTCCGGCGTTGCGGTATTCGGTTGGCACCGGGATCTGGTAGGTCACACCGTTGGCCATGACCAATCGGTAGCCCCGTGTCACCACCTGATGATCGATCAGTAATTGCCCGGAAGCGTCCAGCACACCTTGCTTGAGCTCGGCGCCGTCGGCGTACAGCGTGTAGGGCATGCCTGCCCAGACTTGGTGGTTGGCGTTGGGGGTTTGCGATACGTTGAATCGCAGCGTCTGTTTGGACAGGCTTTGCGGGTAGTCCGGGTGCGTGGCCTTCATGCTCGCCGGGCCACTGTAGTCGTAGTACGCCGCCTTGACCTTGTGATCCCCCGCCGTGCCGGACTCGATGCAACACTCATCCAGGCTGAGGTAACTGCCGCCGCCATTGAGGACGATTTTCTTCTTCGCCGTGATGTGGATTTCATCTTCGGTGCTGGTGATGTCCAAGCCGTGCCGGGCGATCAGTTCCAGTTTGTCGTTCTGTGCCTGCACACTCACCGGGCCCTGATTGGCGATCAGCTTGATGCCGAGCTTGCGCACGAACAGGCTCACCCCCTGCCCCACGCCGATGAACAGACGCTTGACCACGCTGAGGTCCGCCTCGCCGCCGGCGTTGAGCATCAGGTTGTCCTTGGCCGCCAGTTGCAGGTGCTTTCCACTGGTGAGAGCGATGCCCTGCGGGGCGCTGAGCAGCAGGACTTGGGACTTGAGCTGTTCCAGGTCCTGGCGCAACAGGTTCAGTTGCGCGGCCACGTCCGCCGGTTCGGCAGTGGCGGTCTGGGCGTCGCTGGAGAGTTGTTGCAGCTGTTCACCGGCCTGTTGCAAGCGGGCCACGGCGGCGTCCATGTCCAGCACCGCGCCTTGCGCCTTGGCCTGCGCATCGGCACTGATGAACACGCCCTTCCCTGCACGCAAACTGCCCCAGTCATCGGTGCGCAGCTCAAACCCTTCCCCACGCTTCTTCCGCTGGCCATCCACCAGATGCCCCAGGTTCAGCTGGCTCTTGCCGCCATACTCGGTACTGAGCTTGACGTGCTCCTGCCCCCGCGTGTCGTCCAGTCGCAACTTGTTGTTCGCCGGCGTGCGCAGCACGTTGCGGTGGTCGTTGCGCTGGGTCACCAGGTCCGGGTGCTGGTCGTCGTGCAGGGCGTGGGCGATGTAGGGGCGGTCCGGGTCGCCCTGTTCGAAGGCGATGGCCACTTCGGTGCCAGCGATCAGCGGCAGGTGCAGGCCGTAGGTGTCGCCGGCGTAGGCGCGGGCCTGGCGCAGCCATTTGCTTTCGCGGCCGGCGGGCCAGGTGTCGCGGTCGAAGAGGAACTTGACCCGGCAGCGCCCTTGCAGGTCGATTTCGGTGTACAGGGGGTTGCTCTGGGGGTGGGTAACGCGCGCCGGCAGGGTGCCGGCGATCTGTGGTTTGGGCGGGACCTCTGGGCGAAAGCACAGGCGCAGGGCGTAGGGCATGGCCTCGAAATCGCAGGTCAGGCTGCGGTCGCGGGCGGCGCGGGTGGTGATCTTTGTGATCACCACGCGGGAGGCGAAGGCCTTGGGGGCGTCGCCGCTGATGGTCAGGACCTGGCCCGGGGCCAGGGTGGCGCTGCTGCTGGTGCCGCTGAGGTGGGTCTGGTTGTTGAGGTAGCGTTCGTGGCGCAGGCGCGCATAGAAAAAGCCGCTTTCGCTTTGCAGGTCTTCGTCGCGCAGGTGGGACTTGCCGAGCACGCGGTAGGGTTCGGCGTAGTGGTAGGCCTCGCCGTAGGTGTTGTCGGCGACGCCGCGGGTCGTGGCCACGCCGTGGGTGGCGGGCTCGCCGTGGGTGGCGGGCTCGCCGAGGGTCTGGTCGACCTCGCCGTCGAGGTAGGCGCGGCTGTCGTCGGGGTGGTAGGCGCGTACGCTGACGTGCTGTTCCACCACCCGGTGGTGGGTTTGCAGATCCCAGACGCTGTCCTGCTCGCTGTTACTGAAGCCCGACGGCGAGCGCAGCGGCAGTTCGACGTCGAACTGGTAGCAGCGCTGGTCGTCGCAGAACTCGACGACGTCGAAGGCGAGCTCTTCGTGCTGGATGCAGCGGAACCAGATGCCGACGTCGGCCAGGATCCGGCTGATGAAAGCCAGGTCGCTTTCCTGGTACTGCATCACCTGCTCGCGTTGCGGGTAGTCACGCTTGAGGTTGAAGCGAAAGTGCCCCGTGTCCAGACCATGGCGGTCGCGCAGGATGCTTTTGACGATGTCCGGCACGGACTGGTGCTGATAGATCCGCGTTTGCTGGCCGCGATCGAGCAGGGCCAGACGCGGTTGCAGGGTGACTTCGTAGCGGGCTTCGTCGACCGAGCCGGACAGGCGTTGGCAGGCGGTGATGCGGCCATAGACGGTGCGCATGGGCTTGGGCGGCCTGGGCACTTCCCAGTCGAACACGGGCACGTTGGACGGTGCGTCGTACAGGCTGAACTCGGCGTACTGGCCGATGAATTTTTCCGCGCCGATGTCGAGGTCGCTGGCGGTGAATTCGATGCGGTAGAGGTAGGGTTGGCTGAGGTACTCATGGCCCTCGAAGGTAAGGACGTCGAGGTGGGTGTCGAGGCCATCGATCTGTAGTTTGTGGCGGCTGTGGTCGAAGAAGACGGGCAGAATGGTGTTCAAGTACGGACCTCCCTGGGACATTCGGGGGAGGCTTCATTTCCATCCCCGTTCAAGCGCTCGACAGCTTTCAGGAAGGAAAAAAAGGTTGATATAGGATGCTTCCGGCGCACTCGTAGGATGCGTCCGAGTGTTAACACCACTAACCTGTAGGACCGTTCGCTATCTTGTCGGCGCCCAGTGCCGCGGCTGCTTTTTGACAGGGTTAAACCGTTCGGGTGGAACGCCACTCCAGAGCGCAACCCCTGCGTGTTTAAAAGCCCTCAAGGTTACTTCGTGAAAGCCACAGCGCCTTGCGTCGTTGCCTACACATACTCCAGAATCCGCCGGCTTGTACGCCTTGGGGCTGGGTTTTATCGTTTGCTGGTCGCTGAAAAAAAACAGCGATCGGGTTTGGTAGCCCGTCCTCATATGGCGTATAGCGTCACCATTTCCAGGTGCTTTTCTACGGCACTTGTATCAATGGTGACCATGCGCAGGGCACCCTCGGGTGCGCCGGGTTTGCCATATGGGCCGGTCTACCAACCTTCGCATGGTCACCACCTTTCGTTTGGTAGCGAGGGTGATGACTCCATCAATCCCATATGGAGTTTCATCTATGTTCAAACCGACACCTACCCCCCCGGAAACCGATCCGGAAACGTCTTCAGAAACCCTCGATTCAAATACACTTCACGAGCCGTCCGAACGTATCCCCTCAGCCGCTGACATCCGCGCCACCCCACGCAAGCTCTGCACCATGTTTATCGTCAACACGGACCTCCATGCCGAAACCCTGCTCACCCATGCCTGCGAATCGCTGGCCTCGGCAAACGTCATGACCATGGATCTGGCTGATCGTACGGAGGGGACGAGTCGCAATACGCTGTTGGGGATTGCCCAAGTCATCATGCTGGGGGAACTGGCGGTGAACCGGGCGCTGTATCGGATTGATCCGCCCGAATAGAAATCAAAAGATCAAAAGATCGCAGTCTGCGGCAGCTCCTACATTGGATTGGCGTACATCCTGTAGGAGTTGCTGCACGCAGCGATCTCTTAGCGATCAGACACTAGTTGGACAACTGATTGGCAAACTGCCCCACCGCATTGACCACTTTCTGCGCGCCGTCCTGGATCTCGACAATCACCGTACCCGCTTCCGCCGCCAGTGCCAGGCCCTGCTCGGCCTGAAGCTTGCCGTCGGTCATCAGGGCCACGGCGTTACGCGCCATGTCCTGGTTCTGCCGCACCACGAGGACGATTTCGTCGGTGGCCTGGCTGGTGCGCGAAGCCAGTTGCCGAACCTCATCCGCCACCACGGCGAAGCCCCGGCCCTGCTCGCCCGCACGCGCCGCTTCGATGGCCGCGTTGAGCGCCAGCAGGTTGGTCTGCTCGGCAATGCCGCTGATGGTTTTGACAATGGTACCGATCACCAGCGACTGCTCGTTCAGGGCTTCGATGCCATCGCCGGCGGTTTGCATATGCCTGGCCAGGTCTCGCATCACGTCCACGGCCTGGGTCACCACGGCGTTACCGCGCTGGGCGCTTTGGTCGGTTTGCTGCGAGGTGCTGTAGGCAATGTTGGCGGCCTCGGCGACGGCTTGTTCCTGATTGACCTGATCGGTAATCACCGTGGCGAATTTCACCACCTTGTAGAGCTTGTTGTTGGCATCGGCCACCGGGTTGTAGGACGCCTCCAGCCAGACTGTACGACCATGGCTGTCGACTCGTTTGAAACGGTTGGCCACGAATTCGCCCGCGTTCAGGCGACGCCAGAAGTTCTGATACTCGGCGCTGTTGTAATCCGCCGGCTCGCAGAACATGCGGTGATGTTTGCCCTTGATCTGCGCCAGGCTGTAACCCATGCCGCTGAGGAAGCGGTCGTTGGCGGCAAGCACGTTGCCGTTGAGGTCGAATTCGATCACCGCCGTGGAGCGCACCAGTGCGCCGATCAGGTTCTCGTGTTCGCGGGAGGCCTCGATGGTGCGGGTCAGGTCGCTGGAGAAGATCGAAAAATGCCTGATCCGCCCATCCGCCGAGCGCACCGGTTGCAGGATCGAACGCAACCACGCTTCCTGGCCGGTACCGCGCAACAGGCGCACTGTGCCGGCGAAGTGCTCGCCACGGGTCAGCGCGTTCTTGAAACGCAGCTGGAATTCATCGGATTTCACGTGATCCGGGACCAAGTCGTCGATGTGTCGGCCAATCAGCTCACCGCTCTTGTAATGCATTTCGCCAAGGAAGTTCTGATTGACCGACTGGACCCGTCCATCGCTGTCGAGGGTCAGCACCAGCATCTCGCTTTCCAGACTTTCCTTCACTTGCTGAAGGCTGGAGAGTTCTTCACGAAGAGCCGACAGCTCCTGCTTCAAGCGTTTATTGAACATGGGAAAGCACCGATGGACAGGGGTAGAAAGCGATATGCAGCCTAACCATCGGCCTTGGAAACATTTACTTAAGCGTGTTTCAGGCCTGTCCTGTAAAAATAGTTACGACGCGCACAATCAATGCGCGCCAGCCGCAGAACAGCCTGCGATTCTCGGCATCCGCGCACCGAAATAAGCCGCACTGCCCACGCCCACCGCCCCCATCACCGCACTGAACATCACGCAGATCCATGGACTCCACGGCATCAGACCGATCAACAACAGCGGTGTGACACTCGCCCATGCGGCATAGGCAATGTTGTAGGTGAACGAGATGCCCGAGACGCGAATCCGCGCAGGGAACAGGCTGACCATCACCGATGGCACCGCCCCGACCACCCCGCAGGTCAACCCTGCCACGGCGTAGGCCAGGCCGATCCAGTCGCCGCCCATGATCAGGCAGGCATACAGCACGCCGATGCCCAGCGGCAGCAGCAGGCTATAGAGCATCACCGTGCGCCAGGCGCCGATGCGATCGACCAGCAGCCCGGCGAGCACGCAGCCGATGTTCAAGAACACGATACCCAGTGCGCTCAAGGCGAAGGTATGGCTGGCGGTCATGCCAAAGGTTTTCTGCATCATGGTCGGGGTGATGACCACGAACACCACCACGGCCGAGGTCAGCACACAGGTGAGAATCATCGCCGGCAAAATGGCCAGCCGATGCTCGCGCAAGACCGTGCGCAGCGGCAGTTCGCCGGCCGCCTCGCGTTGCGCCTGCATGGCCATGAACACCGGGGTTTCGCTGAGCCAGCGACGCAGCCACACGCCAATCACCCCAAACACGCCGCCCAACAGGAAGGGGTAACGCCAGGCGTAATCGAGGATTTCCGTCGGAGTGAACGCCTGCGCCAGGAAGGTCGCGGTCAATGCGCCGATCAAATAACCGAAGGTCAACCCCGCCTGCAAGAAACCCAGGGCATAGCCGCGATGGGCGATGGGCGCGTGCTCGGCGACGAATACCCAGGCACTGGGCACCTCGCCGCCCACCGCCGCACCCTGGAGGATGCGCAGGGCCAACAGCAGCAAGGGTGCGAAATAGCCGATTTGCGCGTAGGTCGGCATGATCCCGATCAGCAGGCAGGGCAACGCCATCATCAGGATGCTCAGGCTGAAGACCTTCTTGCGCCCCATACGGTCGGCGAAGTGCGCCATCAGGATGCCCCCCAGCGGTCGCGCCAGGTAACCGGTGACGAAGATCCCGAAACTTTGCAGCAGGCGTAGCCACTCGGGCATTTCAGGCGGGAAGAACAACTGGCTGAGGGTCAGGGCGAAAAACACGAAGATGATGAAGTCGTAGATTTCCAGCGCCCCGCCGAGAGCGGCGAGCCCGAGGGTCTTGTAGTCCGAGCGGTTGAACGGCGTCGGGCGCGAATCGGTGTTGGCAGTCATGAAAAGAACTCTGGCACAGGCAAAAACCAAGGCGCCCATGGTCTACGCAAACGCACCGGCGGACAACCCGTTAGACCAAAGTCTCATAGCCACGAAACAGCCCCGCAAAAATCCTCGGCTTGAATTAATGTTGGCGCCTGTCCGGACGGGCGGTTACTGCCCCGAAGACCAAAAAAAACATAAAAATCCGAGGTACCCCCGTGGCCGCTGATATCGAAGATAGCCGCTCCGCCCGCTTTGCCCTGCGCTGCTCAAGTTTTGCCGAACGCTGGTTTCCCGATTCCTGGGTGTTTGCTGCCCTGGCCGTGATTATCGTGGCCCTGGCCACCATGGCGATGGGTGCCAAGCCTACCGACGCCGCGATGGCGTTCGGTGACGGGTACTGGAGCCTGATTCCCTTCACCATGCAGATGGCCTTCGTGGTGATCGGCGGTTATGTGGTCGCCAGTTCGCCACCGGCGGTGAAACTGATCGACCGACTGGCAATGCTCCCGAAAAACGGCCGCTCCGCCGTGGCCTGGGTCGCGCTGATCTCGATGGTCGCCTCGTTGCTGAACTGGGGCCTGTCCCTGGTGTTCGGCGGACTGCTGGTGCGCGCCCTGGCCCGCCGCACCGATCTGAAAATGGACTACCGCGCCGCCGGTGCCGCCGCGTACCTGGGTCTCGGTGCCGTGTGGGCATTGGGCCTGTCGTCATCGGCCGCACAATTGCAGGCCAACCCGGCCAGCCTGCCGCCATCGATTCTGTCGATCACCGGGGTGATTCCGTTCACGCAGACTATTTTCCTCTGGCAGTCCGGTGCCATGTTGCTGGCCTTGATCGTGATTTCGCTGATCATCGCCTACGCCACCGCGCCAGGCCCGAACTCGGCGCGTGACGCCAAGGCGTGCGGTGTCGACCCGAGCTTCAACCTGCCACCGCTGCAACCACGCACCCGCCCCGGCGAATGGCTGGAACACAGCCCGCTGCTGACGATTCTGCTGGTATTGCTGGCAGCCGGATGGCTGTTCCATGAGTTCTCGACCAAACCGGCAATCAGCGCGATTTCCGGGCTGAACACCTACAACTTCCTGTTCATCATGCTGGGCGCCCTGCTGCACTGGCGTCCGCGCAGCTTTCTGGACGCCGTGTCCCGCGCAGTGCCGACCACCACCGGCGTGTTGATCCAGTTCCCGCTGTATGGCTCGATCGCCGCTCTGATGACCACGGTCAAAGGCACCGATGCGCAGACCCTGGCGCACCACATCTCGACCTTTTTCGTCAGCATTGCCTCCCACGACACCTATGCCCTGCTGATGGGCGTGTACTCGGCGATCCTTGGCTTCTTCATTCCGTCCGGCGGCGGCAAGTGGATCATCGAAGCGCCGTACGTGATGCAGGTGGCCAATGACCTGAACTATCACATGGGCTGGGCCGTACAGATCTACAACGCCTCCGAAGCCTTGCCGAACCTGATCAACCCGTTCTACATGCTGCCGTTGCTGGGTGTACTGGGGTTGAAGGCGCGGGACCTGATCGGCTTCTCGTTCGTGCAGTTGCTGGTACACACGCCACTGGTGCTAGTGTTGTTATGGGCACTGGGGACGACGCTGGCGTATACGCCGCCGGTGATGCCGTAACCATAAAAAAGGGCCGGTATTGATATCAGCCCTTTTTGTTCCGCCCTGTCTGTTTCAGTAACTGCTGGTCTTAATACGCTGAAAAGGATCTGAGCATGTTCAAACTCGCGGCACTCACTCTCGCGGCCCTCACCCTGAGCACCACCGCCCACGCCGATGTCAATTTGAAGCTGGGCAGTACCGAACGCGTTACCCGTCTCTTCGCCTATCCCAACAACTGCAACGTGATCTGCTTTCGCAACTGGACGCTAGAACAGACCGTCGAGCATTACCTGACCCAAAGCGTGCAGCGTGATGGCTACAGCGGGGCGAAGGTTCTGATCAAGACCGATAACAATCAGCTTTATGCCGAAATCAACGGCGTACCCAACGGCTATGAAAAGCCCCTGGCCGCGCTGCTCGACGCCGGTGACCTGGCCTACAACGGCGCCAGCAAACTGAATGCCGATGGCAAGTGGGCGTATAGCTGGTACCTGTTCCTGCCGCTGGGCATGGCCCTGGAAAACCGAAAAAGCGTCGAACTGCTGCACTTCCCGCCAGACTATTCGCTGACCCAGGCCCAGGATTACCTGAGGTCCGCCACCACGGATCGCTGGGCCACGCTGCTGACCGCCAACGGCATCCCGGCCGGGCAGACGCCGGGTTACCAGACAATCATCGACATCGCCCCGATTGCCGCGCCGTCCAACGCGGGCAAGGACCTCGAAGGCGTCTACGGCTACTTCAAGGATTACCAGACCACCATGGTCAAGGAAGTCAGCCTGAACGCCAGCGGCGCAGCGCTACCGATGGTCGCCTTCGGCGCACCGGTGCGTAACTGGATCAAAGAGCAATACGGGCAGACGGTGAACGTGTTGGGCCTGGTCCAGATCACCCCGGACAACGGCGTAAAAGTCCCCGTGTTGGGCTCCAACCACCCGAGCTACATTTGGTATGCCGCCGATCCGGCAAGCTATACCGGTAGTGACGCTCAGGCCAAGGCCGATGCGGCAGGCCTGAAAGTCATGGGCCAGGATTTGAGTGCCGCGTGCTGGCAGGCCGCCATGGGCCGCCAACCGGACAGCAATCCGGACGTTGAGCTCAATACCTGCAGGCAAACCTGGCAAGTGGCCCAGAAAGAAAAAACCTGCGAGCTGTTCTACATCTCGATCCGCAACCTGTCGCCCCAGCAGGCTGTGGGCAAATGCGCGACAACTTCGATCGTGTCCCAGCTCAAGCAGCTCAAGGCCCCGGCGCCAGCCACGGCGAAACCTGCTCCGCCGTTTTAACCCGATGAACGGCGGCCAAATCTGTCACTTATGACAGTAGACCGCCCGTAGTATCTGCGAGAGGCTTGGGCTGAACCCATGTGCTGCTGTGCCGACAGGATCGTCGGCGCAAGGAAGTCGCAGCACCCAGCAGACAGGGATCGTTATGAAAGCTCACGCCCCTCAACGAAAACGCCCACAACCGCCGCAAGGTGTTTACCCCTTTTCGGAGCTGCCCGTTCACCTGGGATTTCCTTCCCTGGCCGACTTCGAAATCATTGAAAACGCCAAGGGCGAAGCCACGGCTATTGCCGCACGGCGCGAATTCCCGCGAATCACTCGTCTCTGCCGGGCTTCGGGGCACTTGCTGCCCTATCGCTGCCGGCATACCCGCCAGCTTGCCCCGGGTGTGCACGTCTACGACCCGCGCTTCTGCGGACTGTTGCGACACTCCTGCGACCCCAATGTCTTCCTGGACTTGAGCGAGTTGTGGTTATGGGCGCTGAAGGACATCAGCAAGGGTGACTGGCTGACCATGGACTTCGCCGCGACCGAAGACAAACTGCAACGCCAGTTCGCCTGCCAGTGCGGCTCATACGAGTGCCGTGGCTGGATTACCGGCTACGATGAAGAGCCGAACGCCGACGGCCAGCTGTTTTTGCAACAGTGGCGTCGGCGAAGTCTGTATTGAAGGGTTTCACAGAGGTTCGAACGGACGCAGGCGGTACTGCGGCGGCAGTTGCTCGAAACCGCTGATGGTCGCATTCAGGCTCTTCCAGCGGCCATCCTTGATGCCGTAGATGCAGCCGTGGATCGACAGGCTCTGCCCACGGTGCCAGGCGTTTTGCACAATGCTGGTGTGCCCGACGTTGGCTACCTGCTGGATCACGTTGAGTTCGCAGAGGCGGTCCACGCGCTCCTCTTCGGTGGCGTATTTGGCCAGTTCTTCGCGTTTTTCATAATAGAGGTCGCGAATCGAACGCAGCCAGCCGTCAATCAAACCGAACTGGCGATCCTGCATCGAAGCACGCACACCGCCGCAGCCATAGTGGCCGGTGACGAGAATGTGTTTGACCTTGAGTACATCGACCGCGTACTGAATCACCGACAGGCAGTTGAGGTCGGTGTGCAGCACGACGTTGGCCACATTACGGTGTACGAACAGATCGCCCGGCAGCATGCCGACGATCTCGTTGGCCGGCACCCGGGCGTCTGAACATCCGATCCACAGGAACTCAGGGGTCTGTTGGCGAGCCAGCTTGGCGAAGAAGTCAGGATCTTCCTCCTTGATCGCAGCGGCCCAACGCTCGTTGTTATCAATCAGATCTTGTAATTCGTTCATGCTTTGAAGCCTCAAGAATGATGCGCAGCTTTGACTGACAACCGTCCGTCGGGGTCACGCGCGAAATGCAGATGCTCTCCTGATCCGGAACACACGGGGCTCCATGCCGGTGGAATTCTCGGTCGCCACGCGGGTCAACCGTAGTAAGGCCTACAGTATGAGGAATTGCCATGAATGATTCACGACGTCCGTACGATGCGGTGCAACCGGAACCCGTCGATGACAACGAAGACCGCATGGGCTCGGTGCGTGAGCTGGATTTCGACACCGAAGAACCCAGCGCCAGAATCGGTGACGAACCGCCGGAAAAGGAGCGCGAGCAACGGATGCCGCGCCAGCGCGGACGCGAAGCGGGTCTGACCGGTGCTTCGACCGGTGACGATCAACCTACCGACGACGACCTGAGCCCGGAAACCCTGATCCGTGAAGACGGCGCCCGGGATGCCCATGAGGCGGGCGATGATAAGCGCGCGGATTGGGAACTGAGCATCGTCGATGAGGACGATATTGGCGGCGGCAATGGCCTGGATGAGGCTGAACTGGCGCGGCGCGATCCTCTCGACAAAAAACGTTGAGCTCTACGGACATCCGTAGGAGCTGCCGAAGGCTGCGATCCTTTGATCCTTGAAAAGATCGCAGCCTTCGGCAGCTCCTACAAGCTCAATCCACCAAAGTGCAGGCCATGACCACCGCATCTTCGCGCCCGCCCACCGCCGGGTAGTAATCCCGACGCCGGCCGATCTCGTTGAAACCATATCGCTCATACAGCTTGAACGCAGCGGTATTGCTGTCGCGCACTTCCAGGAAACACTCCCGGGCGTCGGCCTTGTAGGCAATCGACATCAAGTGTTCAAGCAATGTCAGCCCCAGGCCACGGCCCTGGTTTTCCGGCTTGACCGTAATGTTCAGCAGGTGCGCCTCGTCGAGGATGATCTGCACCACACCGTGGCCGACCTGTTGCTGACCTTCGAACATCAGCCAGATCTGATACTTGCCCAGGCCATCGAGGAAAATCCCGCGGGTCCAGGGATGGCTGTAGGCCGCGTATTCGATTTTCAGTACAGTCTCCAGGTCCGCCTCGGTCATCGGGCGAAACAATACAGCGTCACTCATTCGATTCTTTCCAGCGCGCCATCAGCCGACGCATGGCTTGCCAGACATCAGCCTTACGCTGTGGCTCTTCCATTAATAATTCCAGGCCCGGCACCGCCCAGGCCGAGCCCAGGCCTTCGATCTGCAATTCGCGATTGAACGCCTCGGCATCCGCTTCGCCGGCAAATCGCACCGCCGGCAGGCCGATCAGCCACAAACAGGCGCAGGGCGTTTCTTCCATGCGCACCGAGAGAAAACCTTGCACGAAGTCGCGGGCCGCTTCCGGGCCCTGATCCATCGTGCCACGCACCAGCAGCGGCCAACGCACCGGCTCACCGACGATCTGCGGGCTGTCCGGCAGACCGGCGGCGCGCAGCATGTCCTTGAGCAGCAGATAGGCAGGATCGCGCGTCTGGAAGGGTTCGCCTGTGGGTAACTCCACCAGCAGCAGGCAACGCCCGGCCCGTAGCAATTGCAGGGCGAAACGCGGGGGGGGCACGACCGGCGCCTTGACCACGACCGGGGCTTCTTCGGCCTCTTCCACCGGTTTGGCCCCGGTGCGAGTGCTCGCCAGCGATGGCCGTGGCACCTCGATCTTCGCCCGCTCAGCCGGCTTGACCACCGGCGCCACGGGCGTCTGAGCCACAACTGCTGGCACGACAGGCGCGACCACAACCGGCTCGGGGATCTCCTCCAGCAGCTCGGGCCGCGACGGCGCGGCAAAGGGCAATTCGGTGCGCGGCAGCCAGTTGACCACCTGCATGGCGGCCAGATAAGCGCGACGACGGGACTCGATAAGCAAAGGTCGGCCACTTGTGGATAACTAAAGTGCGCTGATTCTACCGCCGTTCGCTCAAGATCGCCCGCAGTTGATCGATGCACTTTACCGAAAAGAAGGCGACAGCCCGTCCCGAGATTGAATCGCATTGCCCCCGATGCAGTACAATCGCGGCTTTTAATCGCCAACCAGCCGGCCATTCCGATGATCGAACCCAAGCGCGTCTTGCGCGCCCTCGCTGAACACTGGGCACTTCTGGAGCCACTGTGCGAGCACTTCGACCAAGGCACACTGAGCCTGAACGAACTGCGCACGCAACTGGCCGCCCAGCAACTCGACAGTACGCCGCAGGACATCACCAGCCTGCTGGATGTGTGGATTCGCCTCGATATCCTGGTTCCCGTGGCCAAAAGCCCGAACCGTTTCGAGCTCAATGCACAGATTCACGACTTCCTCGCCTACCTGCGCCGTGAACACCGCCTGGGCCTGTGCCTGGAAATCGAAGCCTACCTGCGTCACCTCGAGCGTCTGGCCGGTTATATCCAGGACGCGTTCGATATCCGCGACGGCAATGACCTGGCGCGCCAGTTGCGCCTGCTCGACATGCGCGTGCGTGACGTGCTGAAAAAGCTCGATAACGACGAACAGGCACTGGTGGCCGTCGCCGAACGGGCGAAAACCAGCGACCGGCAGATTCCGTTGCGCCAGCGTTACGCTGAAGTGCTGGCGACCTGGGACGAATACGTCGAGCCGATGATTGATCTGGTGAACGCCGACGGCGCCTTCGAACAAGGCGTGCGCAAGGTCGAAACCGTCCTGCTGAAGATGCTCAGCGAACAGCAACGCCTCGGCCACCTGGTCGACGACGACATGCTGCTGCGCACCCACGCGCGCATCCTCGAAATGCAGACCAGCGCCCAGCTGACCCTGCGTCACGCCCGCGAGCTGCTGTTGCCGCTGCGTGAAGAAGCGCGCCGGCACAACGCCGTGACCCGTGGCGCCGCATTGGCCCTGTCGATGATCCGCCGCAAAGGCATCGACGCCGTGCCGCAAGCGGCGATGCCGATGTTCACCCGTCCGCAGAGCACCTTCCTCGGTAGTGCCAGCCAGGTCGAAGCCTACGTTTATGCGCTGGCCCGCTTCGAACCGAAACCGGCGCGCTTCCCCAAGGCCCACAAGACCCAGAAAGGCGAAGCGCCACGGGCGCCACGCACCGTTCGGGAAATGCTCGAACGCTGCGAAGACGCCTTGCCGATGCCGGACCTGATGACCTGGCTGCTGGAGCAGGAACCGGACGGCGCCACCGACGAATTGCTGTACTGGTTCTCGCGCCTGTCGCGGGAGAAACGCTTCAAGCGCGAGCGTCTGGAACGTCGCCAATACCATACCCACGAGCACCAGGTCAGCCTGCGCTCCTTCGCCCTGCTCTCGGTCAGCGACACCGCCGCCGAGGATTCTGCGAGCACTCCCTATGCATCTTGATCTATCCGAACTGTCCCATCTGGCACCGATCTTTCGCGAGCTGTTCAAGGGTTACCACGTCAGCCGCCGCGATCCGGAGCTGTACACACAGTTGTCGAACTTTCAGGACCAATACCGCACGCTGTTCAAGGCCCTGGGCTTTGAACTGGTCTGCGACACCCGCGGCTTCTACTACTTCGTGCCGGACCTCGCTGCCGCCGCGGTGAACAAGACCGCGCAGCGTCTTGCGCTGTTCACCTTCATCCTCGTCGAGCACCTGGCCGACCAGGGCCGCGACCCGATCTCCGTGCTCGATGGCGGCAGCCTCGGCCGCGATGAGCTGCCGTCGTTGCTGGAAAAGTACCGCGACCTGTTCATCCAGGCCGAAGTGCAGACCCAGGACGAGCTGGAAGAAAAGATCATGCGGCGCATGACCCAGCTCGGCTTTGCCAGCGAAGAAAACGGCATCTACCGTTTCCTGCCGCCGATGCACCGCTTCCTCGATGTGTGCCTGTCGGTGCAGCAGGACCGCGATCTGGCCGCCAGTCTGCATAGTGTCCTGCCGTTGCCGGTGCCGGTACTGATCGACGAAGACAGCGACGAAAAACTGCTGCAGACCGACGATCCGCTCGACCTCGCGGAATTTGAAGACGAAAGCGAAGAAGACGCCCTGGCCCGCGCCATCGCCGAAGAACAGGAGCTCGACGCATGAGCAAGGAACGTTACGGCATCCGCCGCTTTGCCCTTTTGAACACCGCCGGCTACAGCCTCGGCCTGTTCCCGCTGGAAGAGCCGCTGTCGGTGTACGGCGCGAACAACCTCGGTAAATCCGCCTCGATCAACGCCCTGCAGTTCCCGATCCTGGCGCGCATGTCGGACATGAGCTTCGGCAAGTACAGCCTGGAGCAGTCCCGGCGCTTCTACTTCGCCTCGGACACCAGTTACATCCTGGTCGAAGTGAACCTGCCCCACGGCCCCCACGTGATCGGTGTGGTCGGCCGCGGCCCGGGCGGCGGTTTCGGTCACCAGTTCTTTGCCTATGCCGGCAAACTGGACCTGGCCCACTACCAGAAAAACGACACCTGTCTGCGCCAGAAAGAACTGTTCACCAACCTTGAGCGCGAAGGCCTGAAAGCCTACGAGCTCAAACCGGATGAACTGCGCCGTTTGCTTGTCGGTGGTCACACTTCGATTCCGCTGGACCTGACTCTGATTCCGCTGCGCTCCACCAGCGAGCAGAGCCTGAAGACCTTCCGCGCACTGTTTATCAACCTGCTGCACATGCGCGAAATCACCGCGGCCAAGCTCAAGCAGCTGTTCCTCGATGCCTTCGAGCACAGCCTGCGTTCCGGCAGCGTCGATTACATCGCCGCGTGCGAAGAAGCGTTCCGCGATGTACGACGCATGGAGCAGGACTACAACTCGCTGGTCGCCGCCGGCCCGCTGGTCGAAGCCCTGGCCAACGGCGTGAAGCAACGCGAGATCCTGCGCGGCAAGCTGCACCGGATCTCGCCGCTGCTCGACTCCTTGCTCGGCACCTGGTCGGACTACGCCAGTGCGCGCAAGGAAGAACTGACCATTCAGGCCGAGCACTACCGCAACGAGCAGGATGCCCTGCAAAACGACCAGCGCGGTGGCACCCAGGAACTGATGCGTCTGGAGCGGGAAATCACCGGCATCCAACGCTGGCTCGGCGAATTGTCGGTGCTCAAGCATCGCTTTGCCCTGGTCGATGACGTCAAGGTACTGGAGCAGCAACTGCTGGCCGCCAAGGACGCCCACGACGAACTGGCCGGTGCGCTGGCGCAGTCTCGACAGTTCAGCGCCGAAGACCTGGACGAGCGCCTGCGCGACCTGGAAAAACGCCTGAAGTCGGTCAAGCAGCAACTCGATCACGCCGACAACAACAGCTACGCCCGCCTGCGCGAAGAGTTCTCGCAACAGGACGTCGAACGCCTGATGCGCCTGTTCAACAGCGCACTGTTCAGCCTGCCGCTGGGTGAGCATGGCATCACCCTCGACGAGAACGGCGACTGGGTGAAATCCGTGGAACTGATCCTCGACGGTTTCAAAGGCGAACACTTCGAAGTGCCGGGCCTGTCCATCGACATCTCGCACATCGAGCCGCCGGCATTGCAGGCCCTGGCTGACCGCGCTGCATTGCGCGACCAGAAGGAACGCCTGGACAAAGAACTCAAGCAACTGAAGACCCAGCAGGCCGTGGCCGCCGACCGCGCCGCGAGCAAGACCCAGACCGAAGCGCTGTACCAGCAAGTGCTGGACGCACAAAAAGCCCTGGAAGACTTCCGTCGCGCGCAAACCCTGAGCGCCGAGGAAGGCGACAAGCTGGAACAGTTGGCGCAGATGGAAGCCGCTCAGGACGAATTGAAGCGTTCCAGCGACGCCTTCACCGAGCGCGTCCAGCAACTGTCGGCCAAGCTGCAACTGGTCGGCCGGCAGATCGGCGACATGGAAGCCAAGCAACGCACACTCGACGACGCCCTGCGCCGTCGCCAGTTGTTGCCGGCGGACCTGCCGTTCGGCACGCCGTTCATGGACCCGATCGACGATTCCATGGACAACCTGCTGCCGCTGCTCAATGACTATCAGGACAGCTGGCAAGGCCTGCTGCGGGCCGACGGCCAGATCGAAGCGCTGTACGCTCAGGTGCGCCTCAAGGGCGTGGCCAAGTTTGATAGCGAAGACGATATGGAGCGTCGCCTGCAGCTGCTGATCAACGCCTATGCGCACCGTACCGACGAAGCCCTGACCCTGGGCAAGGCTCGCCGCGCCGCCGTGACGGACATCGCCCGGACCCTGCGCAACATCCGCAGCGACTACGACAGCCTCGAACACCAACTGGCACTGTTCAACCGCGAGATCAACAAACGCCAGGTCTCCAACCTGCAAAGCTTCCGCATCGTGCTTGCACCGAACAAGGAAGCGCTCAAGCACATCGACCAGATCATCCACAGCGCCGGTCAATACGAAGAAGGCGAAACCCTGTCGGTCTTCGATCTGAGCCAAAGCGCCGAGCAGGACAACAAGAACGAAGAGGCCAAGGAATACCTGGCGCGGCTGGTAGCGGCCAACCACAACCAGCTCGGCCTCAAGGACTTGTTCGAACTGGCGTTCGAGATCACCAAGGTCAACGGCCATCCGGTGATCCACACCGACATCGACGGCGCCGCTTCCAACGGCACCACCATGACCATCAAGGCGCTGACCAACATGTACTTGTTGCTGCACTTGATGGACCGTGACCAGGCCGGTCGTGTACGCCTGCCGTACTACCTCGACGAGGCGGCGGACATCGATGAGAAGAACCAGGCCGCATTGCTGGAAACCAGCCTGCAACTGGGCTTCGTGCCAATCCTGGCGAGCGTGAAGCCGCAGGTCTGCGCCAGTGTCGCCATCGACCTGGAAGGCGGCAGCGGCCCGGCCGGCATCTACATCGATGAGGCGGACTGGAAGTACATACGTCGTCACGATCAGGTAAAGACGACGGTCAATGAACAAGCGGATGAACCGGAGCTGGATGCGGTCTGACGCTTGAATCGAAGGCAATGAAAAAGGCCGCGCTCCAATGGATTGCGGCCTTTTTCATAGGTGTGTCATTTAGCTTTGCAGTGAACTTCAGGGCCTCTTCGCGGGCAAGCCCGCTCCCACATTTGATCGCATTTCTTCGGGAACAACCCAGTCCCCTGTGGGAGCGGGCTTGCCCGCGAAGGCGTCATCACTGACGACACATAACCCTCAGACTATTTACCTAGCGAAATCTTCGGCGCCCAACCCAGCCATTCCTCTTCGAACTTGTCGAACAGCGCAAACGTCTGCTCCGGTCGCGCCGGGCTGCCCATGCGCTCGCCATCCGGCGTGGCGAAGGCGACACCGCCCTGAATCATCGTTTCCAGCGATTCAGTGCGCACCGTTGCACCTTTGAACAGACCGACATCGAAGTCGAAACCGCTGGTGTTCCAGAACCGTGTACCGCTGCGTACCAGTGGTGCGTACTTCGGCTCGATCAGGATATGGATCAGGACGCGATCAGCGGTCTGGCCCAACTCATAACCGGTCACCTTGCCCACGGTGATTTCGCGATAGGTCACTGGTACACCGGCCTTCAGCGAACCACGACGGGCTGCGCTCAGCACCAGACTCAATCCCGCTTCCTGCTTGGCAGTTTCCGGCGCGGTGGCCAAAGCGACAAAGTTCTTTTGCGGCCCCAGGTTCTTCGGTGCTGGTTGTACCTCGATGTATTGCCCGGTCACCAGGGTTTCGAGGTTGGACGTCTTGATCAGGCCCAGCTCAGGCTTGACCACCCAGAACTGACTGCCGACCCGAGCGATGCGCTCCGGCACTTCGGTAATCCGCGCGGTCAGCAACACCGATTGCAGGTCCTCGCTGAGATCAACGTCCTCCACCTTGCCGACATCCAGCCCCTTGAAACGAATCGGAGTGCCGGTACGCAGGCCGTCAGCGCGATCGAGCTTGAGCGTAATGACTTCGCCTTTCTGCGTAGCGTCTTCGTGGTTCGCGAACAGACGGAAACGTGGAATACGCTTCTGCAATGGGGCGTTGTCCTGCGGGGTCTCGAAGGCAATGCCGCCGGCCATCAAGCTCTGCAACGACTCGCTTTTAACCTGGACCCCACCGGTCAGTCCGCCCGTGAGGGTGATGCCACTAGCGTTCCAGAAACGCGTCGAGGCGTTGACCAGGCCTTCGTATTCCTTCTCGATGTGCACGCCAATGATCAGTCGTTTCTTGGTGCGTGAGAACTGATAGCTCTGTACGGAGCCGACTTTGACCTGCTTGTAGAGAACCGGGCTGCCGACTTCCAGCGAGCCGAGATTTTCCGTGAACAACACCAGGTGCAGGCCGGGTGCACGTAGGTCCAGCGGCGGCGCCTTGGACCGAGCCACAAACTCCCGTTGTGGTGCCGAACCCTTGTCGCCAGGCCGCACAGCGATGTAGTTGCCTTTGACCAACGCTTCGAGGCCGGTAATCCCCGCCAGGGAAATCGACGGTTTGACCACCCAAAACTGGGTGCCTTCGACCAGGTAATCCTCGGCCAATGGGTCCATCGTCAACTCGGCGGTTGCGCCGGACAGATCCGCATCGACCTTCAGCGTTTTCAGGCTGCCAACCTGAATACCCTTATACATCACCGGTGTGCGACCGGCCTGCAAGCCGTCGAAGTCACTGAGCTTGACCTTCACCCGGATACCGGCGGCGGCGGCGTCAAAGTCTTCATAGAGCCTGAATGGCAGGCTTGGGTCAGTAGGCGGGCTGTCCTTGCGGTTTTCAGGTGTAGCGAACGCAATACCACCGGCGACGATGCTGGCCAGGGATTCACTGCGAACCTTCACACCCGACAGATTGGCGTCGATGCTGATGCCGCTGGCGTTCCAGAAACGTGTGTGCTTGCGCACCAGCTTGGCGTAAGTCGGCTCAATGAAGACCTTGAGCTCGACAGTGTTCTGGTCCTCGGACAACACATAGCTTTTGATCTGGCCCACTTTGATCTGTTTGTAAAACACCGGACTGCCACGGTTCAGCGAGCCCAGGCGGTCAGCTTTGATGGTCAAGTGCAGACCGGGTTGGGCATCGGAAAGCGGCGGTTCCTGGGCCAGGGCCTTGAACTTGCGGACGGGCTCGCCTTCCCCCGGGCTGATGGCGACATAGTTACCTGAAACCAGCGTCTCAAGACCAGTGATCCCTGCCAACGTGACGCTCGGCTTGACCAGCCAGAAACGCGTGCTGGTTCGCAGGTATGGCTCTACGTCCTTGTTCATTTCGATGCTGGCGATCACGCCCTTGGAACTGCCTTCGTCATCGAGCTTGAGGCTTTTGACCTTGCCGACCGACATGCCTTTATAGACAACTTCGGTCTTGTTGGCCTGAATGCCCTCGCCACTCTCAAAACGCACCTGAATCTCGATACCGGTCTCGCTATAGGCACGCCAGCCGAGCCAGCCGCCGATGATCAAGGCGATCAGAGGCAACACCCAAATGGCAGACCAGTTCGAAGCCGGTCGGGTTTTCGCTACAGGCAAATCAGTCATGGTCGTCGTCCGACTCCGTGTTATCCCAAATCAGTCGGGGATCAAAAGTTACCGCGGCAAGCATCGTCAGAATCACCACCGTGGCGAAAGCGATGGCGCCAAGATTGGCTTCGATGCTGGCAAGCCGCCCAAAATTCACGACCGCCACGAGGATGGCGATCACAAAGATATCGAGCATCGACCAGCGGCCGATGAATTCAATGAAACGGTACATCCAGATGCGCTGGCGAGCCGAAAGGGGCTGACGGCGCTGCACGGAAAACAGCAGCAGAGCGATGCCTACGAGCTTGAAGGTGGGCACCAGAATACTGGCAATAAACACCACGGCGGCAATGGGGAGCATGCCGTAGTGCACCAACTCGATCACACCCGCCATGATCGTGCTGGGTGCTCCTTTACCCAAGGAGTTCACGGTCATGATCGGCAACAAATTGGCCGGGATGTAAAGAATGGCGGCGGTAATCAGCAGTGCCCAGGTGCGCACCAGGCTATTCGGGGTGCGGGCGTGCACCAGCGCTCCGCAGCGTGTACAGACTTGCTCATCGGTATCAGCTTCCTGCCTGTTCAATTCATGACATTCCTTACAAATCAGAATGCCTGCATCAATCGCCCGCATGGGCATCCTCTCCTGATAACGCTTGCCAGATCTGGTGAGGCGACATTACGACCTCGAGCCAGACTTGAATCAGCAACATTCCAATGAAGCACACCAGGCCGAGGCCTACGGTGATGGCTGCCATATCTGCCAGTTTTACGATCGCCACCAGTACGCCCATGAAGTAAACCTCGAGCATCCCCCATTCGCGTATATGGTGATAAATGCGATAGAGCAACAAGCCGTAGCTGCGTCCGACATCAAAACGGATACTCAACAATACGGCCAGTTGGCACAGCAGCTTGAGCAGCGGGATCCCCATGCTGCACAGGAACACAATCACTGAAACGCTTTGCATGCCTGTGTCAAAAAGGGCGACAACACCACTCCAGACGGTGTCTTGCGAAGATTGCCCGAGTAGATTGAGCTGCATGATGGGTAAAAAGTTCGCCGGCATAAACAACAACAAGGCGGCGATGACCAGGGCGAGACTGCGCTGTACGACGTTATACCGATTGGCATAAAGCTCGTAGCCACAGCGCGGGCACAGGGCCTTTTCGCCATGGGCGAGTTCGGGTTTACGCATGAGCAAGTCGCACTCATGGCAGGCAACCAGATTTTCTAGTGGTAATTCTGACAGCCCTTTGGCGTCAACCGAATCCGGCATAAGCGCTCTGACTCTGAAAAAGTTGGACCTATTCTAGTGTCCCGGGACAAAAATAACTGCGCCAATTTGTGCTTGATTGATCGTGCTTTTTCTACGCCCAAAACAAAACCCCAACTGCTTTCGCAATTGGGGTTTCGGAATTTAATCTTGACGATGACCTACTCTCACATGGGGAAACCCCACACTACCATCGGCGATGCATCGTTTCACTGCTGAGTTCGGGATGGGATCAGGTGGTTCCAACGCTCTATGGTCGTCAAGAAATTCGGGTACTGAGTCGTGGCCGGTTGGCCTCGCTTCAGCAAATTGGGTATGTGACAGCTAGGTGTTTTGTGAGTATCTCGAACTTTCGGTTCGTTTCGTCTTCACACACCGCAATCTGGCTTTTAAGCGCAAATTGCTTGGGTGTTATATGGTCAAGCCTCACGGGCAATTAGTATTGGTTAGCTCAACGCCTCACAGCGCTTACACACCCAACCTATCAACGTCGTAGTCTTCGACGGCCCTTCAGGGGACTCAAGGTCCCAGTGAGATCTCATCTTGAGGCAAGTTTCCCGCTTAGATGCTTTCAGCGGTTATCTTTTCCGAACATAGCTACCCGGCAATGCCACTGGCGTGACAACCGGAACACCAGAGGTTCGTCCACTCCGGTCCTCTCGTACTAGGAGCAGCCCCTCTCAAATCTCAAACGTCCACGGCAGATAGGGACCGAACTGTCTCACGACGTTCTAAACCCAGCTCGCGTACCACTTTAAATGGCGAACAGCCATACCCTTGGGACCGGCTTCAGCCCCAGGATGTGATGAGCCGACATCGAGGTGCCAAACACCGCCGTCGATATGAACTCTTGGGCGGTATCAGCCTGTTATCCCCGGAGTACCTTTTATCCGTTGAGCGATGGCCCTTCCATACAGAACCACCGGATCACTAAGACCTACTTTCGTACCTGCTCGACGTGTCTGTCTCGCAGTCAAGCGCGCTTTTGCCTTTATACTCTACGACCGATTTCCGACCGGTCTGAGCGCACCTTCGTACTCCTCCGTTACTCTTTAGGAGGAGACCGCCCCAGTCAAACTACCCACCATACACTGTCCTCGATCCGGATAACGGACCTGAGTTAGAACCTCAAAGTTGCCAGGGTGGTATTTCAAGGTTGGCTCCACGCGAACTGGCGTCCACGCTTCAAAGCCTCCCACCTATCCTACACAAGCAAATTCAAAGTCCAGTGCAAAGCTATAGTAAAGGTTCACGGGGTCTTTCCGTCTAGCCGCGGATACACTGCATCTTCACAGCGATTTCAATTTCACTGAGTCTCGGGTGGAGACAGCGCCGCCATCGTTACGCCATTCGTGCAGGTCGGAACTTACCCGACAAGGAATTTCGCTACCTTAGGACCGTTATAGTTACGGCCGCCGTTTACCGGGGCTTCGATCAAGAGCTTCGCGTTAGCTAACCCCATCAATTAACCTTCCGGCACCGGGCAGGCGTCACACCCTATACGTCCACTTTCGTGTTTGCAGAGTGCTGTGTTTTTAATAAACAGTCGCAGCGGCCTGGTATCTTCGACCGGCGTGGGCTTACGGAGCAAGTCCTTCACCCTCACCGGCGCACCTTCTCCCGAAGTTACGGTGCCATTTTGCCTAGTTCCTTCACCCGAGTTCTCTCAAGCGCCTTGGTATTCTCTACCCAACCACCTGTGTCGGTTTGGGGTACGGTTCCTGGTTACCTGAAGCTTAGAAGCTTTTCTTGGAAGCATGGCATCAACCACTTCGTGTTCTAAAAGAACACTCGTCATCAGCTCTCGGCCTTAGAATCCCGGATTTACCTAAGATTCCAGCCTACCACCTTAAACTTGGACAACCAACGCCAAGCTGGCCTAGCCTTCTCCGTCCCTCCATCGCAATAACCAGAAGTACAGGAATATTAACCTGTTTTCCATCGACTACGCTTTTCAGCCTCGCCTTAGGGACCGACTAACCCTGCGTCGATTAACGTTGCGCAGGAAACCTTGGTCTTTCGGCGTGGGTGTTTTTCACACCCATTGTCGTTACTCATGTCAGCATTCGCACTTCTGATACCTCCAGCAAGCTTCTCAACTCACCTTCACAGGCTTACAGAACGCTCCTCTACCGCATCACCCGAAGGTGATACCCGTAGCTTCGGTGTATGGTTTGAGCCCCGTTACATCTTCCGCGCAGGCCGACTCGACTAGTGAGCTATTACGCTTTCTTTAAAGGGTGGCTGCTTCTAAGCCAACCTCCTAGCTGTCTAAGCCTTCCCACATCGTTTCCCACTTAACCATAACTTTGGGACCTTAGCTGACGGTCTGGGTTGTTTCCCTTTTCACGACGGACGTTAGCACCCGCCGTGTGTCTCCCATGCTCGGCACTTGTAGGTATTCGGAGTTTGCATCGGTTTGGTAAGTCGGGATGACCCCCTAGCCGAAACAGTGCTCTACCCCCTACAGTGATACATGAGGCGCTACCTAAATAGCTTTCGAGGAGAACCAGCTATCTCCGAGCTTGATTAGCCTTTCACTCCGATCCACAGGTCATCCGCTAACTTTTCAACGGTAGTCGGTTCGGTCCTCCAGTTAGTGTTACCCAACCTTCAACCTGCCCATGGATAGATCGCCCGGTTTCGGGTCTATTCCCAGCGACTAGACGC
>NZ_CM174420.1:5362500-6256565 GCF_057835175.1 Pseudomonas sp. GL_103
TGCGAGAATCGCCACGAAAGGCACTCGCCCCTTCAGGTCCAGTTCCTTGAAGCTGTTGTACTTGATGTTGCTAACCATCAGCATGCCTGCCGCCGCCACCATCAGCGCAACCAGGAAGGACATCTTGGACCCCTGGATGCCGTAGTCGCTGAACGCCCAGACGATACCTGCAACCACACCCGCAGCGGCCGGACTGGCCAGACCGATGAAGTAGCGCTTGTCCGCGGTGCCGACCTGCGTGTTGAAGCGCGCAAGGCGCAATGCCGCGCCCGCCACATAGATGAAGGCGACCATCCAGCCAACCTTGCCCATGTCACCCAAGGCCCAACCGAAGGCCAGCAATGCCGGGGCAACACCAAAGGCAACCATGTCCGACAGCGAGTCGTACTCGGCACCAAAGGCGCTCTGGGTATTGGTCATGCGGGCCACGCGCCCATCAAGACCATCGAGCACCATGGCAACGAAGATCGCGATGGCCGCGAACGCGAAATACTTGCTCGCATTGGCCGAGTCACCGGCACTCAGGGCCGCCTGGGCGCTCATCGAGTTGATGATGGAATAGAACCCTGCGAACAGGTTCGCAGTGGTGAACAGATTCGGCAGAAGATAGATACCACGATGCCGGACTTTACGACCTTCAGCGTCATGCCCTTCTTCGACATGTTCATCGATGGGCAGCAGGCTATCGGCGTCAGAGGCCTGGTTTGGCTCTTCGGGGCGTTCGCTCATGGACATTACCTTGCAACGGGTGGAAAGTTTGGACAGGTGTCTGGGACGACGGTTCGGCCGCAAACGATGCAGCTTTATACCAGAACCGGCCCCCCAAACGAAAAAACGCGGCCTAAGCCGCGTTTTTCGTACAAGCGCGTGACTTAGTTTTTAGCTTTGTCGACGATCTTGTTGGCACCGATCCACGGCATCATGGAGCGCAGTTGCTCGCCGATGATTTCGATACCGTGAGCGGCGTTGTTACGACGCTTGGCGGTCATCGAAGGATAGCCGGTAGCGCCTTCGCTGATGAACATCTTGGCGTATTCGCCGTCCTGAATACGTTTCAGGGCGTTGCGCATGGCCTGACGGGATTCGGCGTTGATGACTTCAGGGCCGGTCACGTACTCGCCGTATTCGGCGTTGTTGGAGATCGAGTAGTTCATGTTGGCGATACCGCCTTCGTACATGAGGTCAACGATCAGCTTCAGTTCGTGCAGGCACTCGAAGTAGGCCATTTCCGGCGCGTAGCCAGCTTCAACCAGGGTTTCGAAACCGGCTTTCACCAGTTCAACGGTACCACCGCACAGAACGGCTTGTTCGCCGAACAGGTCGGTTTCAGTCTCGTCCTTGAAGGTGGTTTCGATGATGCCCGTACGACCACCACCAACGCCCGCAGCGTAGGACAGCGCAACGTTCTTGGCGTTGCCCGAGGCGTCCTGGTAGATAGCGATCAGGTCAGGGATACCGCCGCCCTTCACGAATTCGGAACGTACGGTGTGGCCTGGAGCCTTCGGCGCGATCATGATCACGTCGAGGTCAGCGCGCGGCACAACCTGGTTGTAGTGGATCGCGAAGCCGTGGGAGAAGGCCAGGGTGGCGCCTTTCTTGATGTTCGGCTCGATTTCGTTCTTGTACAGGGAGGACTGGAACTCGTCCGGGGTCAGGATCATGACCAGGTCGGCAGCTGCAACGGCAGAAGCAACGTCGGTCACTTTCAGGCCGTGGGCTTCAGCCTTGGCAACGGTAGCCGAACCTTTACGCAGGCCGACAGTCACGTCAACGCCGGAGTCTTTCAGGTTGCACGCTTGAGCGTGGCCCTGGGAACCGTAACCGATGATGGCAACTTTCTTGCCCTGGATGATCGACAGGTCGCAGTCTTTATCGTAGAAAACTTTCATGAATTTCCCCTATATCAGGCCGTTCAGGCCGTTCGCTAATTTGGTTTAGATGCTGAGTACTTTGTCGCCGCGGGCAATGCCGGTCACGCCGCTACGGACGGTTTCCAGAATCGAGGCGGTGCCAATGGACTGAATGAAGCTGTCGAGCTTGTCGCTGGTACCGGTCAGTTGAACGGTATATACGCTGGCGCTGACATCGACGATCTGTCCACGGTAAATATCGGTAGTGCGCTTGATCTCGGCACGCTGGGCGCCGGTGGCCTTGACCTTGACCAGCATCAGTTCGCGCTCGATGTGAGCACTCTCCGACAGGTCGACCAGTTTTACCACTTCGATCAGCTTGTTCAGGTTCTTGGTGATCTGCTCGATGACTTCATCGTGACCAACCGTGGTCAGCGTCAGACGCGACAGGGTCGGGTCTTCGGTCGGTGCCACGGTCAGGCTTTCGATGTTGTAGTTGCGCTGCGAGAACAGGCCAACCACACGAGACAGAGCGCCCGGTTCGTTTTCCAGAAGCAAGGAAATAATGTGCCGCATGATTAAGTACGCTCCGTCTTGCTCAGCCACATATCGCGCATGGAGCCGTCTTTGATCTGCATCGGGTAGACGTGCTCGCTGGTATCGACCGAAACATCGATCACTACCAGGCGATCCTTCATGGCGAACGCTTCTTCCATCTTCGACTTCAAATCTTTCGAATCGGTGATGCGCACGCCGACGTGACCATAGGCCTCTGCCAGCTTGACGAAATCAGGCAACGACTCCATGTAGGAGTGCGAATGACGGCTGCCGTAGCTCATGTCCTGCCACTGGCGAACCATACCCAGCACACCGTTGTTCAGGATGACGATTTTTACCGGCAAACCGTATTGCAAGCAGGTCGACAGTTCCTGAATGTTCATCTGGATACTGCCTTCACCAGTGACGCAAACGACGTCGGTATCCGGGAAGCTCAATTTGATGCCCATGGCGGCCGGAAAACCGAAACCCATGGTGCCCAGGCCGCCGGAGTTGATCCAGCGGTTGGGCTTATCAAACGTGTAGTACTGCGCAGCGAACATCTGGTGCTGACCCACGTCCGAAGCCACAAAGGCGTCGCCCTTGGTCACTTCGCACAGGGTTTCGATGACGGTTTGCGGCTTGATGACACTGCCGTCGCCTTTGTCGTAAGGGAACAGACCGCGATCACCGCGCCACTCATCAACTTGCTTCCACCAGCTGGCAACGGACTCCTTGTTCGGGGTCTCGCCGATTTCCTTGAGGATCGCGACCATTTCAGTCAGGACACTCTCGACCGGACCCACGATAGGCACGTCGGCCTTGATGGTCTTGGAGATCGAAGCCGGGTCGATGTCGATGTGAATGATCTTGGCGTTCGGGCAGAACTTCGACGCGCCATTGATGACACGGTCGTCGAAACGTGCGCCGACAGCGAGGATCACGTCAGCATGGTGCATCGCCAGGTTGGCGGTGTAGCTGCCGTGCATGCCGAGCATGCCGATGAACTGACGGTCGGTGCCAGGGAAACCACCGAGGCCCATCAGGGTATTGGTCACTGGCAGGTTGAGCATCTTCGCCAGTTCGGTCAGTGGTGCGGAACCACCGCCGAGGATCACGCCGCCGCCCGAATACAACACAGGGCGCTTGGCCGCCAGGAGCATTTCTGCCGCCTTGCGGATTTGACCGGAGTGACCGCGAACAGCCGGGCTGTAGGAACGCAGCTTGGCTTTTTTCGGGAAGACGTATTCGAACTTCTCGGCCGGGTTGGTCATGTCTTTCGGGATATCGACAACGACCGGGCCAGGACGACCGGATTGCGCCAGGTAGAACGCCTTCTTCATGACTTCCGGGATTTCCGACGCGTGCTTGATCATGAAGCTGTGCTTCACGATCGGCCGGGAGATACCGATCATGTCGGTTTCCTGGAACGCATCGGTACCGACCATGGTGCTAGGCACCTGGCCGGAAATGATCACCATCGGAATGGAGTCCATGTAGGCGGTGGCGATACCGGTGATGGCGTTTGTTGCGCCAGGACCGGAAGTCACCAGTACCACACCGGCTTTACCGGTGGCACGGGCGTAGCCGTCAGCCATATGGGTAGCCGCTTGCTCATGACGAACCAGGATGTGGGTCACTTCCGGTTCTTTGAACAGGGCATCGTAGACATGAAGAAGAGCACCACCCGGGTACCCGTAGATATATTTGACGCCTTCGTCACGCAAGAAGCGGACGAGCATCTCACCGCCAGATAAAAGCTCCACGTTGCTCACCTCTAAAACGCCAGAATACCGCCCACGAAAAATGGGACGGGTCTTAATAGGTTTACTTCTCGGCAGAGCATGAGCGACGGTGGTCGCCGACTACGTCAGCACTGACTGAGCAAGTATTGGGATCGTCCCAAGTGTTGCGGGGCTTTCCCACCCAGCGCGAGGTAACGCGTTGCGGGTGTAACAGGTCGACGCGGATATGCGCCTCATGATCTGCTGAGAGGGTCTGCTTCTGGCAGTCCCTGTACAGCGGACTTTGGATTCTTCTGTTTCGTCCTTCGCAAGTCAAGTCGTCTATGTGCTTTATTCTACTAAGCACATGAGAACGCAAGAAAAAACCCGTAAATCAGCCCTGTGTTAGCTTCGATTGCGCAACTTTTAGCAAAAAATTGGCACGCGAATGCACTTACCCTGCAGCGGCCGACAAAATACAGAGATATTGTGAACAACTGCCAGCGGACGCTGGCAGCTTCTGGCTCAGCGGGACGCGGTGATCAGCTGATCGAATTCTTTGAGCAGCACCTGTAACTGCCGATCCTTGCCCTGGACATTGCGTCCGGCAAAGACCATTTCAGCCATTTCCTGAATGCCCGAAGCGTTGGGTAGCGGCAAATCCTGCTCGAGGATCATCTTCATGCGTGGCAGGAAGATCCATTGCAGCCATTGCTCGAAATCCAGTGTATCGACCGAAAACGGCTCGACACTGGAAAGCGCTTCGGCAGAAGGCGCGACGTCATCCCACCACCCTTGCACCCGCAGCTCGCGCTCGATCAACAACAGTTGATCGGCGATTTTCAGAAAGCACGCATCCATCACAGCGTTACCTTGGCCTTCTGACGAGCCAATGCCGCGCCCTGAGAGTCACCCTGCTTCGCGCGCGCCTGGGCAATCAGCTCCCACAAGTTGGCCTGAAGGGCTGGACGGCCATTGGCAAGGGTCAGCCCACGGCGAGCGAACTGCTCGGCCTGGGCGGCATCGCCCTGTGCCATGCGCACCTGCGCCAGACGGTAAAGCACCTGCGGCTCACGCGGTGCAACGCGCTGGGCGCGCTCGAGGCTGGAGGAGGCACCATTGAGATCACCGCTCGCCTGTTGCTGTTGAGCGGTTGTCAGCAAAGCCAATACCGGGCCGTCCAGTTGCTCGTCGGCCGAAAGCCCGCCCGAACTGGCCGATGGAATGCCGCTTGGCGACGACGGCATGCTGTAGCTGCCCTGATTGATCGGCGCCGATTGGACCGGCGACGTGTCAATCGGCCCCGGCGTGATCGGACCCGGTGTAATCGGCGTGGTACTGATCGGCGTCGAAGTCGTTGCCGTGCCTGGCACCATCACCACTACACCGCTGTCGCCTTGCGGAATCGCCTGGGTCCGCGACTGGCCTTGTGCAGGGCGCTTGACGGTCGTCTGGCGGAAGCCGCCATTGGCCGAGATCCGCTCACTGTTGGACACGGCGGTGCCGGAATCCACGACCGGAATCGAGCCACGTTGTACGCTGGAACAACCGCTGAGCAAAGCTACGGCGGCAACCGCTGGAATCAACCACTTGTTCACTTGAAACCCTCTTTGCTTAATTCATCCAGCCTTTAACCCAGTCCATCACCGACTCGGCAGGGTTTTCACCACCGCAAGCGGCGCCGGGAGGCGGTTCGCTGCCGCGAATATACGGCATCTGCACGGCACCTGGGCAACCGGCGTCAGAACCTTGCCCGGTTCGCGAATCAACCCAGGCCTGAACAATATTATCCGGCTGCGGCATGTCCAGCGGCAACGGGTCGGCCTTGCGCATGAAGCTGGTCCAGACCTGCAGGGCTCCGGTGGCGCCGGTGAATGGCGTCTTGCCGTTGTCGTCGCGACCCAGCCAGACCACCGCCAGCAAGTCCTGACTGAAACCGGCAAACCAACTGTCCCGCGAGTCGTTACTGGTACCGGTTTTACCCGCCAGGGTCAGGGTCCTGGGCAACACGCTATAAACCGAGCTGCCGGTACCTTCACGCATCACCCGCTGCATGGCGCTCTGGATCAGGTAAATGGAGGCCGGATCGAAACGCTGCTGGATCTGGAACGGATAACGCTTGAGCGGCTCGCCCTCGGCAGTCAGCACGCTACGAATCCCGCGCATCGGCGTATTGAAGCCGCCGTTGGCGAGAGTCTGGTACATGGTCGCCACTTCGATTGGCGTCATGCCGCCGGCCCCGAGCAACATCGACGGGAAGGCCGGGAATTCACGCGTCACACCCAGGCGCGCCACCGTCTTCAATACGTTCGGCACACCGACCGCCAAACCGAGACGCGCGGTCGACAGGTTGTAGGAATGCGCCAGGCCTTGATAGAGGAACACCGTACCGTGAGAACGACGATCATAGTTCTGCGGCTTCCAGACCTGACCATCCGCGCCTTTGACCGAGAAAGATTCATCCGATAGCCAACTGGTCAATGTGTACTGGCTCGGTTTCTCCAGTGCGGTCAGATAAACAGCCGGCTTGATCAGCGAGCCGATCGGCCGTACCGCATCCAGCGCCCGGTTGAACCCGGCAAAACTGGCCTGGCGACTGCCGATCATGGCCTGCACTTCCCCGGTCTCCGGGTTGGTCACGACCATTGCCGCTTCGACGTCATCGGAACCCTTTCGCCCCGCCAGACGCTTGAAGGTGTCGTTGACCGAGGCTTCAGCCTTCATCTGCAGGATCGGGTCGAAACTGGTGAAGATGCGCAGCCCTTCTTCGGTCAAGTCTTCGTCGCGATAGTCTTCGCGCAACTGACGCTTGACCAGATCGAGGAAGCCGGGGAACGAGCTGTCCGCCAAACTGCCGCGCTTGGTCACGCCCAGCGGCATTTTCTTCGCCGCCTCAACCTGCTCGGCGGTCGCGACGCCCTGCTCTTGCAGCACATCGAGTACCAGGTTGCGCCGCTCGAGGGCACGCTCCGGATTGCGACGGGGGTTATAGGAAGAAGGCCCCTTGACCATGCCCACCAGCAGCGCGACCTGATGCAGCTTGAGCTCGGCCAGCGGCTGGCTGAAGAAGAACTGGCTGGCCAGACCGAAACCGTGCACCGCACGCTGACCGTCCTGCCCGACAAACACTTCGTTGAGGTAAGCCTCTAGGATTTCGCGCTTGTCGTAGTGCAGTTCAAGCAGCAGCGCCATCATCGCTTCGGTGAGTTTGCGGCTCAGGCTGCGCTCGTTGGTCAGGTAGAAGTTCTTGACCAACTGCTGAGTCAGGGTACTGCCACCCTGACGCATGCGCCCGGACGAACCGTTGACCCAGATGGCACGGGCGATCGACTTCGGCGAAACACCAAAGTGATGATAAAAATCGCGGTCCTCGACCGCCACCAGCGTTTCAAGCAGGTACGGTGGCACCTGATCGATCTTGATCAGAATCCGGTCTTCGAGGTTTTTCGGGTACAGGCCGCCGATCAGCAGCGGCTCCAGGCGCACCACCGACAGCTTCGAGCCTTTTGCCCCCGCCAACTCGGCCACGTAATCGCCGGAGAAACGCACCCGCACCGGTTGCGCTTGCTCCATGCCTTCATAGAACTGGAAGCCACGGGTGTTCAGATCAACGGTATTGCCGTTGACCGACGCCGCCCCCGGACCGTTGGCCACGCTTTCACGGCGATAGCCCAGGGCATCGAGTTCGGTCAGGAAATCATCCCGGCTCAGCTTCTGTCCGACGAACAGCTCGAGCGGGCGCGCGTAAACCTTGGCCGGGATGGTCCAGCGCTTGCCGGAGAACTTCTCCTGGACGATTGCATCAAGGTAAACGGCGAATCCGGCCAGCACCACCAGGGCGACCAGACTGAGTTTAATGGCCCAGCCCAGCCACGGGCGCAGGCCCCTGGAGGGTGGTTTTTTCGGGGTGCGGGGAGTTCGAGTACGAGTCATGGCGGCGGATTATACGCACTTTATTCATCCTCAACAGGAGCGCTCCGAGGTTTGCGTCGAGCGGACTTGCGGCCATAATGACGGCCTTGAATTTCCCAGACTCTGAAGGATCGCCTGTGAGCCAGTCCCTGATCGCTGCCCTGCAAAACCCTGCCCTCTACCCGCATCCTGTAGAGGGATTCCAGGTCATCGAGACCCATATTTCCTGGGTACTGCTCACCGGCCCCTACGCCTATAAAGTGAAGAAACCGGTCAACTTCGGTTTTCTCGACTTCACCAGCCTTGAGGCTCGCGAACACTTTTGCGCTGAAGAACTGCGCCTGAACCAGCGCCTGACCAACGATCTGTACCTCGAAGTGCTGCCCGTCACCGGCAGTGCCGAGGCTCCGCAATTGGGCGGCGAAGGCCCGGCCATCGAATACGTACTGAAGATGCGCCAGTTCCCGCAAACCGGCTTGCTCAGCACCCTGCAAGCCAATGGCGAACTGACCACCGCGCACATCGACGAGATGGCCGAGCAAATCGCCCGTTTCCACCTCAACGCACCGAAAGTGCCGGCCGAGCACGAAGCCGGCACTCCGGACAGCGTCATGGCGCCGGTGCGGCAGAACTTCGAACAGATTCGGCCGTTCCTCAGCGACAAGGCCGACCTGTTGCAACTCGACGCCCTGCAAGCCTGGGCCGAAAGCAGCTTCGAGCGCCTCAAGCCGCTGTTAGCCCAGCGCAAGGCCGAAGGTTTCACTCGTGAATGCCACGGTGACATCCACCTGGGCAACACAACCGTGATCGACGGCAAGGTCGTGATCTTCGACTGCATCGAATTCAACGAACCGTTTCGCTTTACCGACGTTTATGCCGACACCGGCTTCCTGGCGATGGACCTGGAGGATCGCGGCCTGAAGTGCCTGGCGCGTCGTTTCATCAGCCAGTACCTGGAGCTGACCGGCGACTATCGCGGTCTCGAACTGCTGAACTTCTATAAAGCCTACCGCGCACTGGTTCGCGCCAAGGTTGCCCTGTTCAGCATGCCGGCCGACGCCACTGCGGTGCAGCGCGCCACGACCCTGCGCCAGTACCGCAACTACGCCAACCTGGCGGAAAGCTACAGCACCATTCCTTCGCGCTTCATGGCCATTACCCACGGTGTTTCCGCTGTCGGCAAGAGCCATGTCGCCATGCGCCTGGTCGAAGCCCTGGGCGCGATTCGCCTGCGCTCCGATGTCGAACGCAAGCGCCTGTTCGGCGAGCAAACTGTCGAGAACGACGTACAGGCCGGCATCTATAGCGCCGACGCCAGTGCAGCGACCTATGCCCGCCTGCATGAAATCGCCGACGTCATTCTGCGTGCAGGCTTCCCGGTGGTGGTCGATGCCACTTACCTCAAGCGTGATCAGCGTGACAGTGCAGCGAAGGTTGCCGAAGCCACGGGCGCACCGTTCCTGATCCTCGACTGCAATGCGCCACAGGCCGTGATCGAAAGCTGGCTGGCCATGCGCCAGGCAGACAAGAAAGACCCGTCCGACGCCACCCTGGCCGTTATCGCAGCCCAGCAAGCCAGCCGTGAAGCGCTGACACCCGCGGAGATCCTCTGCAGCAAGCGCGTCCAGACCAATGAAAGCGGGACGCTCGATACCGTTGTGGAACAGATTCGCCAGCGCCTGCCAGGCCTGTAAGAATCTATTTCAGTCGTGAGGTCCGCGCTGGCTTCACGACCGTCAAATAGTGGCACTATACTGGCGTCATAAAACCATCAGGTGATGCGACATGAGCCAGCCTAAACTTCTCGACACACCAATTTATGCCCTGCTGCACAAAGACGACATCAAAGGCTTCAACAGTGAACGCCCCAAGGATGGTCCCATCGACATGGTGGGTGGAGATTTCCGGGGGCTGGACCTGCGCGAGCTGAATGCCGACGGTGTGGATTTCAGCGACGCCTACTTCCGTTCCGCCGACTTGCGCGGCATCGATTTTCGCAAGGCGAACCTGGAAGGCGCGAGCCTGGCTCACGCGCAAATCTCCGGTACTTACTTTCCGGTGGAACTCAGTGCCGACGAAATCCTGATGTCGATGAACTTCGGCACGCGATTGCGCTATCGCACCCGCTGATCATCGTCGCTGCCTGACACGTCCGGCGCCTCTCGTTGCGCTGGACTGCGGGGATGTTCGCCCTTAATTTCCAGATTCTTCCCCACCTCTTTCTCTTGCGCTCATAGACTTGTTCACGCACTGCCAATACTCGTTTCTTAGAAGCATTTGCGTCGTAAACGAGCAAACAATCACGCTTTTCCTGCTGATGGCTACACTCCTCAGAAGATTGCCCACGCTCTCCATTCGGCCATCGCAAGGAGGCTTGATGAATGATGAACTGCAACACCTGAAGAATCTTGGCAAGACGTCAGCGCAATGGCTGCATGCCGTGGGCATCCATAGCGCTTCGGACTTGCGTCGCCTCGGGGCGGTGGATGCTTATCGGGCCGTGCGCACGCGCGGTTTTCGGGCGTCCAAGGTGTTGTTGTACGCAATTGAAGGCGCCCTGATGGACGTTCACTGGAATGATATTCCAGCCGAGCGCAAGGAAGCCCTGAACAAACAACTGGAAGCCATCTCTACACGCCACAAGAATTGATCCGACAAAAATCCCTGAAGCTTTTGCAGCCTGAAAACCAATGATTACGAGGCCTGCAGGCACAATTCCGGCGAATCGTAAAGAAATCGAAAAACAGCGGTTGACTTGGTAATGAGAATCGATATGATTATCACAACTGGTCGCGAGACTGGTCGATATTCTGAAAAGCCCTTGGTTCGGACTCTCGGATTATCTCCTCATCAGGCTAATCACGGTTATTTGACCCGGCTCTTGCCGGGTCTTTTTTTGCCTGTGGAAAAGTACTGCCAAGATGCGGCGATGGATGGTCAGGCGCATAAACCGCTTCCTTCAAAGGATTCCCGGGCATCGAAGCAGCCGGCCAAGTATCCTCGACGACAGGCACTTGTACCCGACGGGCAAGGCAGCCATTTGATAGCATTTAACCGCCAAGCTCAGACATTCACGAGCCGCGGAACCGAGGATAGACATGAAGTTGCTTTGCGCAGGTGCCGAGCTGGTCAATGACAGCAGTCGCGGGTTCGACATCGATGGCCAAAAGTTTTTTGCAGTGCGCCGCAGCGGGCAGGTTTATGTCTACATCAATCGCTGCCCGCACCGGGGCGTTGCCCTGGAGTGGCACCCCGACCAGTTTCTCGACCCCAGCAACAGCCTGATCCAGTGCGCCACCCATGGCGCACTGTTCCTGATCGAAGACGGTGAATGCGTCGCCGGCCCTTGCGCGGGGCAAGCCTTGACCAGCGTGGCCTGCCGCGAGGATGAACAAGGGATCTGGATCAGCCTTTAGCCACCCGGCAACACGTCCAGGCGCCGGTCGACCAGCATTTCTTCGTGGCTCAACCGCACACCGTAAGCCAGCACCTCGACCCCACAGGCAATCGCCTCACGCAAGGCCTGCGCATAAGCGGCATCGATTTCCTGCGCCGGGCGCACGGCCTCGATGTCGGTCAGGCAAACACAGTACAACTGCACCGCGCGAATACCGTCCCTGGCCAAGTGCGCCAGCTCCCGCAGATGCTTGGCGCCACGCTGGGTGACTGCATCGGGAAACGCCGCCACCGCCGTACCGTCGAAGCCCAGGGTCACGCTTTTGACTTCGACGTAGGCCGGCCCGTCTGGATAATCAAGGCGGAAATCGATACGACTGTTTTCCCGGCCATAAGCCACTTCGCGCTTGAGCCCGGTAAAACCGTTCAGTTCGGTGATGACGCCCGCTCGCAGCGCCTCTTCGATCAAACCATTGGCGCGAGCGGTGTTCACGCAAAACAGCCGCCCTTGCGGGGTTTCACCGATCTCCCAGGTGCCAGGCAACTTGCGTTTCGGGTCGTTTGAGCGACTGAACCAGACCTGCCCGCCTTCGACCTGACAATTAAGCATCGAGCCTGTGTTCGGACAGTGAATGGTCAGCAATTCGCCGCCAACGGTTTCGATATCGGCAAGAAAACGCTTGTAACGTCGGATCAGGCACCCTTCTTCGAGGGGAGGATGAAAACGCATCAGCCTTGCCAGCTCCGCAACCCACGGGCAATGCGCTCGACTGCCTCCTGCAAACGCTCGAGGTTTTGCGTGTAGGCGAACCGCACATGATGCCCGGCCTGATATCGCCCGAAATCCAGCCCCGGGGTGAATGCTACATGTTCGGTTTCGAGAAAATGTTTACAGAACGCGAAGGCATCGCCGCCGAACTTGCTGATATCGGCGTACAAGTAGAACGCCCCTTCCGGCTCCACGGCAATGCCGAAGCCCAATTCACGCAAGGCCGGCAGAAGGTAATCCCGACGCCGGCCAAATTCGGCGCGGCGCTCTTCGAGAATGCTGATGGTTGCTGGCTCGAAACAGGCCAGCGCAGCGTACTGCGCCATGCTTGGAGCACTGATGTAGAGATTCTGGGCGAGCTTTTCCAGCTCACCGACGGCCGCGTCAGGGGCCACCAGCCAGCCGAGCCGCCATCCGGTCATCCCGAAGTACTTCGAAAAGCTGTTCAGAACGAATGCACTGTCGTCGACTTCCAGCACACTGGCCGCATCGGTACCGTAGGTCAGGCCGTGATAAATCTCGTCGACCACCAGATGACCGTGGCGCTCCTTGATCGCGACAGACAGCTTCGCCAACTCGTCGCGGGTCAGGATCGTGCCGGTCGGATTGGCTGGCGACGCCACCAATGCACCGACGCTGTCGTGATCCCAATAACGCTCGATCAGGCCAGGCGTCAATTGATAACGCACATCCGGACCGACCGGAACCAGTTGTGCCGCGCCTTCGACCAATCGCAGGAAGTGCCGGTTACACGGGTAGCCCGGGTCCGCCAGAAGCCAGTGTTTACCGGGGTCGACCAGCAAAGCGCTGGCCAGCAGCAACGCGCCGGATCCGCCTGGTGTGATAAGGATGCGCCGCGGGTCGATGTTCAAGCCATAACGCTGCTGATAAAAGCCCGAAATGGCCTCACGCAGCTCCGGAATGCCGCGCGCGGCGGTGTAACGGGTCTTCCCCGCTGTCAGCGCAGCCTGGCCGGCCTGGATGATCGGTTCGGCGGTGGTGAAGTCCGGCTCGCCGATTTCCAGGTGGATCACATCGTGGCCGGCCGCCTGCAATTCATTGGCTCGCGCCAACAGCGCCATGACATGGAAAGGTTCGATCGCGCGACTACGGGCACTGTAGGGCTGAGCCATTGGCCTTCCTTCAACGGAAAAAAACCGATTCTACCCAAGCGCAGGAACGAGCGAGAACCTAAAGCGGTCAGAGGCCTTGTAACCCCGATCACAAACGACTCAAGCGCGCGCGCAAGGTTTGACTAAAATCAATAATTGAGCAGGGTTCCAGAGCCACCAGACAACGGTTTGTCATCATTTGCAAGCAGCATGTGCCGCGAGCTCGACATCCGGGAGTAGCGCGGCCCGAGTTGATCTGGTAAGTTCGCCCGCTTGCAGCCGCAGGGCCGGCAGGTGTCGGTGATGGAGCAATCCTGCGCAGATGGATTACAAGAGTAGAGGCGGTCTATTTCATGTCCACCCAAGCAAAGCAGCAAAACCAGACGATCAGCGGCTTCGAGCCCTATGTTCAGAAAACCGGCGAAGAGTACATGGGCGAGCCCATGCGCAAGCACTTCACCAAGGTCCTGAATCAGTGGAAAAAAGAGCTGATGGAAGGTGTCGACAAGACCGTGGACCACATGAAGGACGAAGCGGCCAACTTTCCTGATCCGGCAGACCGTGCCAGCCAGGAAGAGGAATTCGCCCTCGAACTGCGTGCCCGCGATCGTGAACGCAAGTTGATCAAGAAGATCGACAAGACACTTCAGTTGATCGAAGACGAAGAGTACGGCTGGTGCGAATCCTGCGGCATCGAGATTGGCGTCAAGCGCCTCGAAGCGCGTCCTACCGCCGACCTGTGCATCGACTGCAAGACCCTGGCGGAAATCAAGGAAAAGCAAGTCGGCAAATAATTGCGACTTGAACGAAGAACGGAGCGTGCGAACGCTCCGTTTTTGTTTCTGATGTTTTTTTGGCTTTAAATGCATTCATGACCGCCAACACCCCCTACATCGGGCGCTTCGCCCCCACCCCTAGCGGCCATCTGCACTTCGGCTCGCTGGTCGCCGCACTGGCCTCTTACCTCGACGCACGCTCGGTGGGCGGACGCTGGCTGATGCGCATGGAAGACCTTGATCCACCCCGCGAGGAACCCGGCGCCCAGGCGGCCATTCTCAAGGCACTGGAAAGCTATGGCTTCGAGTGGGATGGCGGTCTGGTTCGCCAAAGCGAGCGGCACGATGCCTACGCCGAGGTGCTCAATCGCCTGTTCAATCAAGGTCTGGCGTACGCCTGCACCTGCTCGCGCAAACAGCTGGAGCCGTATCACGGGATTTATCCAGGCTTCTGCCGCAATGCTGGCCATGGCACTGACGATGCGGCCATCCGCCTGCGCGTACCGGAACTGGAATACCACTTCATCGACCGGGTACAGGGCCAATACCGACAGCATCTGGGCCGGGAAGTCGGCGACTTCGTGATCCGCCGCCGCGACGGGCTCTACGCCTATCAATTGGCCGTGGTCCTGGACGATGCCTGGCAGGGCATCACCGACATCGTTCGGGGTGCCGACCTGCTGGACTCCACGCCCCGCCAGCTCTACCTGCAAGAACTGCTCGGCCTGGCTCAACCGCGTTATCTGCACATCCCGCTGATTACCCAGTCCGATGGCAAAAAACTCGGCAAGTCCTACCGTTCGCCGCCGTTGACCGAGGATCAGGCAACGCCGCTGCTGCTGCGGGCGCTACGGGCGCTGGGACAGAACCCGGGAACCGAACTGACGTACGCCACGCCACGGGAAGTGCTGAATTGGGGCATTGCCCACTGGGATGCCTCGCTGATCCCGCGCACACTGAGCCTGCCCGAGGCACAGCTATTGTGATCGCACTTGCAGTGGCGCGCCCATCCGTTACCATCGCCGCACGTTTTCGGGCACGCGCATAAAAAAGAGAGGCCGGGATGTACATCTATCGCTTGGTCCTGCTTTTGGTAGTGGGGATTTACCTGTTTTCCCCGGCCATCATGGATTGGTGGATCGACGCCACTGGCGCCTGGTATCGCCCTTATCTGCTCTGGCTGATTCTGATCGTCGTGACTTTCATCCTGCAGAGCCAAAAAGATGCCGATGAGCTTTAGCCTGACCCAGATGATCCTGATCAGCGCCGCGTACCTGGCGGTGCTGTTCGGTGTGGCCTGGATCAGCGAACGGGGCATGATTCCCCGGGCGATCATTCGCCACCCGCTGACTTACACCCTGTCACTGGGCGTCTACGCCAGTGCCTGGGCGTTTTACGGCACCGTGGGCCTGGCCTATCAGTACGGCTACGGCTTTTTGTCCAGCTACCTGGGCGTTTCCGGGGCATTCCTGTTGGCGCCGGTGCTGCTCTACCCGATCCTGAAGATCACCCGCACCTATCAACTGTCGTCGTTGGCGGACCTGTTTGCCTTCCGCTTCCGCAGTACCTGGGCCGGTGCGCTGACCACGATTTTCATGCTGGTCGGCGTACTGCCGCTGCTGGCCTTGCAGATTCAGGCGGTCGCCGACTCCATCAGTATCCTCACCCGAGAACCGGTACAGCATCGCGTGGCCCTGAGCTTCTGCGCACTGATTACGCTATTCACGATCTTCTTCGGCTCCCGCCACATCGCCACCCGCGAAAAACATGAAGGCCTGGTGTTCGCGATTGCCTTCGAATCGGTGATCAAGCTGATCGCCCTCGGCGGTGTCGGGCTGTATGCGCTTTACGGCGTGTTCGACGGCCCGCAACAGCTTGAACTGTGGCTGCTGCAAAACCAGACCGCGCTCGCTGCCTTGCACACGCCTTTGCAGGAAGGCCCGTGGCGTACGTTGCTGCTGGTGTTCTTCGCCTCGGCGATCGTGATGCCGCACATGTATCACATGACTTTTACCGAGAACCTCAACCCGCGCTCGCTGGTCAGTGCGAGCTGGGGCCTGCCGCTGTTCCTGCTGTTGATGAGCCTGGCGGTGCCGCTGATTCTCTGGGCCGGCCTGAAACTGGGCGCCACCACCAACCCGGAATACTTCACCCTGGGCATCGGCATTGCCGCCAACAGCAAGGCTTTGGCGTTGCTGGCCTATGTCGGCGGACTGTCCGCCGCCAGTGGCCTGATCATCGTTACCACGCTGGCGCTGTCCGGGATGGCCTTGAACCACCTGGTGCTGCCGCTGTACCAGCCACCGGCCGAAGGCAACATCTACCGCTGGCTGAAGTGGACCCGCCGGGCGCTGATTGTCGCGATCATCATGGCCGGCTACGGCTTCTACCTGATGCTCGGTGCCGAGCAGGACCTGGCCAACCTCGGCATTGTCGCTTTCGTCGCCACGTTGCAGTTTCTGCCGGGCGTGCTCTCGGTCCTGTATTGGCCGACCGCCAACCGTCGCGGCTTCATCGCCGGCTTGCTGGCGGGGATCCTGGTGTGGCTGGTGACCATGCTGTTACCACTGGTCGGCAACCTGCAGGGCTTCTACATTCCGCTGCTGAACATGATCTACGTGCTGGACGACACCAGCTGGCACATGGCGGCGATTGCCTCGCTGGCAGCCAACGTACTGATGTTCACTCTCATCTCGCTGTTCACCAACGCCAGCACCGAAGAGGCCAGCGCCGCCGAAGCCTGCGCCGTGGACAACGTGCGCCGCCCGCAACGCCGGGAATTGCACGCCGCCTCACCCCAGGAATTCGCCACGCAACTGGCCAAGCCACTGGGTGCAAAAGCGGCGCAGAAAGAAGTGGAACAGGCACTGCGCGATCTCTATCTGCCTTTCGACGAACGCCGACCGTATGCCCTGCGCCGCTTGCGTGACCGCATCGAGGCCAACCTTTCCGGCCTGATGGGCCCCAGCGTGGCCCAGGACATGGTCGAGACGTTCCTGCCGTACAAGGCTGGCGGCGAAAACTACGTCACCGAAGACATTCACTTCATCGAAAGCCGCCTCGAGGACTACCACTCGCGCCTGACCGGCCTGGCCGCCGAACTCGATGCCCTGCGCCGCTATCACCGCCAGACCCTGCAGGAATTGCCGATGGGCGTTTGCTCGCTGGCCAAGGATCAGGAAATCCTCATGTGGAACAAGGCCATGGAGGAACTGACCGGCATCGCCGCGCAGCGCGTGGTCGGTTCGCGTCTGAGCACCATTGCCGACCCATGGAAAGAACTGCTGCAAGGCTTCATCAATCTGCCGGACGAACACTTGCACAAACAGCATCTGGCCCTCGACGGCCAGACACGCTGGCTGAACCTGCACAAAGCGGCGATCGACGAACCCCTCGCGCCGGGCAACAGCGGCCTGGTGTTGCTGGTGGAGGACTTGACCGAAACCCAGATGCTCGAGGACAAACTGGTGCATTCCGAGCGCCTGGCCAGCATCGGTCGACTGGCGGCCGGCGTGGCCCATGAAATCGGCAACCCGATTACCGGCATCGCGTGCCTGGCGCAGAACCTGCGCGAAGAACGTGAAGAAGACGGCGAGCTGAAGGAAATCAGCGGCCAGATCCTCGAGCAGACCAAGCGCGTGTCGCGCATCGTCCAGTCGCTGATGAGCTTTGCCCATGCCGGCAGCCATCAGCACAGCGACGAGCCCGTCTGTCTGGCCGAAGTGGCTCAGGATGCCATCGGCCTGCTGGCCCTGAACCGACGCAATTTCGAAGTGCAGTTCTACAACCTGTGCGACCCCGAACACTGGGTCGAAGGCGACCCGCAACGGCTGGCCCAGGTATTGATCAACCTGCTTTCAAACGCCCGTGACGCCTCGCCTCCCGGCAGTGCGGTACGAGTCAAGAGCGAAGCCGGCGAACACACGGTCGATCTGATCGTGGAAGACGAAGGCAGCGGTATTCCGTCGAGCATCATGGACCGATTGTTCGAACCTTTCTTCACCACCAAAGACCCTGGCGAAGGCACCGGTCTGGGCCTTGCACTGGTCTATTCCATCGTTGAAGAGCATTATGGACAAATCACCATCGACAGCCCGGCTGATGTTCAAAGCCAACGCGGCACCCGTATCAGGGTTACCTTGCCGCGTCATGTCGAAGCGACGTCCGCTGTGAACTGAGACCGTCGAGAGTATCGAATCAATGCCGCACATTTTGATCGTCGAAGACGAAACCATTATCCGCTCCGCCTTGCGCCGCCTGCTGGAACGTAACCAGTACCAGGTCAGCGAAGCCGGATCAGTGCAGGAAGCACAAGAACGCTTCACCATTCCCTCGTTCGACCTGATCATCAGTGACCTGCGCCTGCCGGGCGCGCCTGGCACGGAGTTGATCAAGCTCGCCCAGGGCACGCCGGTGCTGATCATGACCAGCTATGCCAGCCTGCGCTCGGCTGTCGACTCGATGAAAATGGGCGCGGTGGACTACATTGCCAAGCCATTCGACCATGACGAAATGCTGCAAGCGGCCGCACGAATCCTGCGTGACCGACAAACGGTACAAGCCGGCGGTGAAGCGGTTGCCGGCAAAGCCGCCAACGGTGCAGCGAAATCCGGTACCGACAACAGCAACGGTGAAATCGGCATTATCGGCTCGTGCCCACCGATGCAGGACCTGTACGGCAAGATCCGCAAAGTGGCACCGACCGACTCCAACGTTCTGATCCAGGGCGAATCGGGTACCGGTAAAGAACTGGTGGCGCGCGCCCTGCACAACCTGTCCAAACGCGCCAAGGCGCCGATGATTTCGGTGAACTGCGCGGCCATTCCGGAAAGCCTGATCGAGTCCGAACTGTTCGGCCACGAAAAAGGCGCATTCACCGGCGCCAGCGCCGGACGCGCCGGCCTGGTGGAAGCGGCGGACGGCGGCACCTTGTTCCTCGACGAAATCGGCGAACTGCCACTGGAAGCCCAGGCTCGCCTGCTGCGCGTATTGCAGGAAGGCGAAATTCGTCGCGTGGGCTCGGTGCAGTCGCAAAAAGTCGATGTGCGCCTGATCGCTGCGACTCACCGCGACCTCAAGAGCCTGGCGAAAATCGGCCAGTTCCGCGAAGACTTGTATTACCGCCTCCACGTTATCGCGCTGAAGCTGCCAGCCCTGCGCGAACGCGGTGCGGACGTCAACGAAATCGCCAATGCGTTCCTGGCGCGGCAAAGTGCACGAATCAACCGCACCGACCTGAAATTCGCCGCGGATGCCGAGCAAGCCATTCGTCACTACTCCTGGCCGGGCAACGTTCGTGAACTGGAAAACGCCGTCGAGCGCGCCGTCATCCTGTGCGAAAGCCCGGAAATTTCCGCCGAGCTGCTGGGCATCGACATCGAACTGGGCGATCTGGAAGACGACGAGTTCATTGGCCTGGCGCCCCAACAGGGCAACGGCAACACCAGTAACAGCAACCACGAACCGACCGAAGACCTCTCCCTGGAAGACTACTTCCAGCATTTCGTCCTCGAGCATCAGGACCACATGACCGAAACCGAACTGGCCCGCAAGCTCGGGGTCAGTCGCAAATGCCTGTGGGAGCGCCGTCAGCGCCTGGGCATCCCGCGGCGCAAGACCGGGGTGGCCAGCGAAAGCTGAACCGCACCTGTCTCATGTGCGGGTAACACGTGACATTGTGAAAAAACTGTTACCTCAGCTTTTTCACGTAACAGAAGCCGGGGCTTACGGTAACGAAGCCCCGGCTTTTTTTGGCCCTCGAAATGCCTGCCGACCGACCTAACCCCTTGTTTTATTGGGTTTCGCAAAAGTTGGCACGCACCCTGCTATATGTTTGGTACAAGAACAATAACAAGCAATGCACAAGACAATAAAAATAAGACGAATCGACTCACGCACAATAAAAACAAGACGGCGAGAGGCGCAGCTAACTGATTCTTTTGGAGAGGCGTTGTATTTGGGGCTTGCCCCACGACCAGGCCGAGAACAACAAAAAACTGTCTTAAGACAGAGCCCGTACTGGTTGGATCGAAAGATCACTGCAATTCAGCGACCAAAGCAATCCGTTTGCTCTTGGCTCCCGATTGGGAGGGTCATGAAGGAAAGCTTCATGGCGAGGGCGCTCAACAAAAACAAGAAGCCCGAAACCAAAAATAAAAATAGAGCATGCAACTACTTCTTGGGGAGCTTCGGCTCCCCTTGTGGTTTCCGCGGTTCGGAAATTTTCGCAAATCGGCTCGTTCCGGCCTTTAAGCCTGCGGCCTACAGCTCATATCTGCTGTGTCCTACACCATCCCCCGACTAAATGCTAGAATCCCCGCCCATCATGCGGTCATTCTTCTGTTATGGCCGAATATTCCTTCAAACAGTGCATCCCATGCTGAAGAAGCTGTTCCAGTCATTCCGTACTCCCAAGCGTCCTACGCAACACATTCGCAGCACGCCTGAAGTGCTCAACAGCGGCCAACACTCGCTGCAGAAGGCGCAATTCAGCCGTTACGCGGTGAATATCGTTGAACGCCTGCAGAACGCCGATTATCAGGCTTACCTGGTGGGCGGTTGCGTGCGCGACATGCTGCTGGGCATCACACCGAAAGATTTCGACGTTGCCACCAGCGCCACACCGGAACAGGTACGGGCCGAATTCCGTAACGCGCGAATCATCGGGCGCCGGTTCAAGCTGGTGCACATCCACTTCGGCCGCGAAATCATCGAAGTCGCGACCTTCCGCGCCAATCACCCGCAAAACGAAGACGAGGAAGACAGCAATCAGTCTTCGCGCAACGAAAGCGGGCGCATCTTGCGCGATAACGTCTATGGCACCCTGGAAGAAGACGCGCAACGTCGCGACTTCACCATCAATGCCCTGTATTACGATCCGGTCAGCGAACGCATCCTCGACTACGCCTACGGCGTACACGACATCCGCAACCACCTGATCCGCCTGATCGGCGATCCGACGCAACGCTACCAGGAAGACCCGGTACGGATGCTGCGGGCCGTGCGTTTCGCCGCCAAGCTGAACTTCGGCATCGAAAAGCACAGCGCCCTGCCGATCCGCGGCCTGGCGCCGATGCTGCGCGAGATCCCGTCGGCCCGCCTGTTCGAAGAGGTGCTCAAGCTGTTCCTCTCCGGCCATGCCGCCGATACGTTTGAAATGCTGGTCGACCTGCAGTTGTTCGATCCTCTGTTCCCGGCCAGCGCCGAAGCACTGGAATACAACCCGACGTACACCCACACCCTGATCAGCGAAGCCCTGATCAATACCGACCTGCGGATCAAGCAGAACAAACCGGTAACCCCGGCGTTCCTGTTTGCAGCCCTGCTCTGGCCTGCCCTGCCGGCCCGCGTCCTGCGCCTGCAGGAGCGTGGCATGCCGCCGATTCCGGCGATGCAGGAAGCGGCGCACGAGCTGATTGCCGAGCAGTGCCAGCGCATCGCGATTCCGAAACGCTTCACCATGCCGATCCGCGAAATCTGGGACATGCAGGAACGCCTGCCCCGCCGCAGCGGCAAGCGTGCCGATCTGTTGCTGGACAATCCGCGTTTCCGCGCCGGCTACGACTTCCTGCTGCTACGCGAAAGCGCTGGCGAGCAGACCGATGGCCTGGGCGAATGGTGGACCGATTATCAGGACGCCAACGAAAGCGAGCGTCGCGACATGATTCGCGACCTCAGCGGCAAGGATGAAGGCACCGGCGCCCCGCGCAAGCGTCGCCGCAGCGGTGGTTCCAAGCGCAAACGCGCCGCCGGCGCTTCGAGCACCACGGGCGAGTGATCCATGGAACGCATCTACATCGGCATGGGCAGCAATCTGGCTGACCCCGCCGAACAATTGCGCAGCGCCGTCGAAGCGCTGGCGCATTTGCCGCAAACGGAACTAGTCGGGGTTTCTGCGTTTTATCAAAGCGACTCGCTGCTCCCCGGACAACCGCGCTACACCAATGCGGTGGCCGCTCTCGACAGCACGCTGGCGCCGCTGGACCTTCTGGATGCCATGCAGGCCATCGAAAACGGCCAGGGTCGCGAGCGTCTTGAGCGCTGGGGACCGCGCACGCTGGACCTCGACATCTTGCTGTTCGGTGATCGCCTGATCGACGAACCGCGCCTCAAGGTTCCCCATTACCACATGCAGGAACGAGCCTTCGTGCTGTATCCGCTGGCGGAACTGGCCCCTACAGATCTGCGCCTGGCCGATGGCCGCACGCTTAGGGAATTACTCGCAGCCTGCCCATTCGTCGGGCTGGAACGCCTCCCCCATAATTGACCAAGATCCCCTGTGGGAGCGGGCTTGCTCGCGAAAGCGGTGTATCAATCAACAAAAATGTTGAATGTGATGCCCCCTTCGCGAGCAAGCCCGCTCCCACACTGGTCGCAGCTTCGACTGCTGAATCGCATCAGTTACCCCGGTAACACCCCACCTGTAACAATGCGGTAACACACGCAATTGACTTCCCTCGTTCTCCTCACGACTATAGGCGTCCCGCTGCCGCCAACACGGCGTTCAAGGGCGCAATCCAGGCCTTAAAAGCACGACGAAAGAGCGTGCGCCTGAATTCAACGAAGAATCACGCGCGTTACTCGCAGTAGTTTCCACAGCGCCTGAATGAGGAACTTTTCATGCCAGCCATCACCCTGACCACCCTGCAAGGTCTGAAGCAAAAAGGTGAAAAAATCACCATGCTGACCTGCTACGACGCGACCTTCGCCCATGCCTGCAACCAGGCAGGTGTCGAAGTGCTGCTGGTGGGCGACTCCCTCGGCATGGTTTTGCAGGGCCACGACAGCACCTTGCCTGTCACCACAGCAGAAATGGCTTATCACGTGGCCGCCGTCAAACGTGGTAACAGCGATGCCCTGATCCTCGCCGACCTGCCTTTCATGGCCTACGCCACCACCGAGCAAGCCATGACCAACAGCGCCCTGTTGATGCAGGCCGGCGCGCACATGGTCAAGGTCGAAGGGGCGTTGTGGCTGGCCGATTCGATCCGCCTGCTGGCCGAGCGCGGCATCCCTGTCTGCGCGCACATGGGCCTGACGCCGCAGTCGGTGAACATCCTTGGCGGCTACAAGGTCCAGGGCCGCAATGAAAACCAGGCGCGGCAGATGCGTGCCGACGCGATTGCCCTGGAACAGGCTGGCGCGGCAATGCTGCTGCTCGAGTGCGTCCCGAGCGAACTGGCGGAAGAAATCACCCAGGCGGTGAAGATTCCGGTGATTGGTATTGGCGCCGGCAATCGCACCGATGGCCAGGTGCTGGTTCTGCACGACATGCTGGGGCTGTCCATTACCGGGCGCGTGCCGAAATTCGTGAAAAATTTCATGACTGGCCAGACCAGCATTGAAGCTGCATTGAATGCCTACGTGACTGAAGTCAAAGCGGCAACTTTCCCTGGGATCGAACACGGATTCTCTGCATGAACACCGTAAAAACCGTACGCGAACTGCGGGCCGCCGTGGCCCGCGCCCGTAACGAAGGCAAGCGCATCGCCTTTGTGCCAACCATGGGCAACCTGCACAGCGGCCATGTGGCGCTGGTAACCAAAGCCTCCCAACGGGCGGACTTCGTGGTTGCGAGCGTGTTCGTCAACCCGCTGCAATTCGGTGCTGGCGAAGACCTCGACAAGTACCCGCGCACCCTCGCCGCCGACCAGGAAAAACTGCTCCAGGCCGGCTGCCATCTGCTGTTTGCCCCCACTGTTGAAGAGATGTACCCCGACGGCATGGCCGGCCAGACCCGCGTCAGCGTCCCGCAATTGTCCGAAGGCCTGTGCGGCGCCAGCCGTCCGGGGCATTTCGAAGGCGTGGCGACGGTGGTCAGCAAACTGTTCAACATGGTCCAGCCGGACCTGGCGATTTTCGGCGAGAAAGACTTCCAGCAACTGGCGGTGATTCGCGCGCTGGTTCATGACCTGAACATGCCGATCCAGATCATCGGCGAGCCCACTGTTCGCGCTACCGATGGCCTGGCGCTGTCGTCGCGCAACGGTTTCCTCAGCGAAGAGCAACGCGCTGTGGCACCGGTGGTCTACCGCACGCTGAATGCGATTGGCGAGGCGATCAAGCAGGGCGAACGCGACTACCCGGCGCTGATCGGCACGCAGATCAAACAGCTCGAAACAGCCGGCCTGCGTCCTGACTATCTGGAAATCCGCCATGCCCTGACCTTGCGCCCGGCGACGGCGCAGGATCGTGACCTGGTGATTCTGGTGGCGGCGTTCCTCGGTACGACGCGGTTGATCGACAACCTGCACCTGAACCTCGACGCGCCAATCTAAACACCGAAAAACCCTGTGGGAGCGAGCTTGCTCCGGGCGGCGATCCGACGATAGCGGACTGTCAGACAACACACCCGTTGAATGTCAGGCCCTCATCGCGAGCAAGCTCGCTCCCACAGAGGGCTTCTGCGCCCAAACAGACTGTATTGCCGCCCACAACCCCTTCGGGCAAACTGCCCGCCGTTCGATTCCGACCTGGGAAATACTCATGCACGCCATCATGCTCAAAGCCAAGCTGCATCGCGCCGAAGTCACCCACGCTGTACTCGATTACGAAGGCTCCTGCGCCATCGACGGTGAATGGCTGGACCTGTCCGGCATTCGTGAGTACGAACAGATCCAGATCTACAACGTCGACAACGGCGAGCGCTTCACCACCTACGCCATCCGTGGCGAAGAAGGTTCACGCATGATCTCGGTCAACGGCGCCGCCGCGCACAAGGCCAAGGTCGGTGATCGCGTGATCATCTGCGCTTACGCTCATTACAGCGAAGCCGAACTGCTCAACTTCAAGCCGCGCATGCTCTACATGGCACCGGGCAATGAACTGAGCCACACCAGCAACGCCATTCCGGTCCAGGTCGCCTGATCCGAGTCTTGTCTCTTCCGTTTGTCGGACCATTCCTAACTTCGATGTTAAAAAAGTACCGGAAACAGGTCAGACAAAGTCAAGACAGATCATTGCGCGGGGTTTACTGTAGTCGCCCTGCGCCATGAAATCGTGTCGACGCAGTTGACCGGAATGCCCACCCACAGCGCTCCGGGATTTTTAGTGTTCAAAAGGCCGTTCAAGTAATAAGGAAACCCGCAGCGATGGCGTATTACCGCACTCCTCACGACGTTACCGCTCTGCCTGCCTGGCAAGCGTTGAATGACCACCGCCAAGCCATGCAGGATTTCAGCATGCGCGAAGCCTTCAATGCCGATCCGCAGCGTTTTACTCAATTCACCCTCAGCAGCTGCGGCCTGTTTCTCGACTATTCGAAAAACCTGATCAACGCCGAGACCCGCAATCTGCTCGTGGGCCTGGCCAACGAAGTCGACCTCCAGGGCGCGATCAAATCGCTGTTCGATGGCGAAATCGTCAATTCTTCCGAAGGTCGTCCGGCCTTGCACACGGCCCTGCGCCGCCCGGTCGGCGACAAGCTGTCGGTCAACGGCGTCAACGTGATGCCCGAAGTGCACAAGGTGCTGAACCAGATCACCGACCTCGTCGGCCGTATCCACGACGGTCTGTGGCGCGGTTACACCGAAAAACCGATCACCGACGTGGTGAACATCGGCATCGGCGGCTCCTTCCTCGGCCCGGAACTGGTGTCCGAAGCCTTGCTGTCCTACGCCCAGAAAGGCGTGCGTTGCCATTACCTGGCGAACATCGACGGCAGCGAGTTCCACGAACTGACCATGAAGCTGCGCGCCGAGACCACGCTGTTCATCGTCTCGTCGAAATCCTTCAACACCCTCGAAACCCTGAAGAACGCCCAGGCTGCCCGTGCCTGGTATCTGGCCCAGGGTGGTTCGGAAGCCGAGCTGTATCGCCACTTCATCGCGGTATCGAGCAACAACGCCGCCGCGGTAGCGTTCGGCATCCGCGAAGAAAACATCTTCCCGATGTGGGACTGGGTCGGCGGGCGCTACTCGCTGTGGTCGGCCATCGGCTTGCCGATTGCCCTGGCCATCGGCATGTCCAACTTCAAGGAATTGCTGTCCGGTGCCTACACCATGGACCAGCACTTCCAGAGCGCGCCGTTCGAACAGAACATGCCGGTGCTGCTGGCCTTGCTCGGCGTGTGGTACGGCAACTTCTGGGGCGCGCAAAGCCACGCGATCCTGCCGTACGATCACTACCTGCGTAACATCACCAAGCACCTGCAACAGCTGGACATGGAGTCCAACGGCAAGAGCGTGCGCCAGGACGGCAAGCCAGTGTCCACCGACACCGGGCCGGTGATCTGGGGCGGCGTCGGCTGCAACGGTCAGCACGCCTACCACCAGTTGCTGCACCAGGGCACGCAACTGATCCCGGCCGACTTCATCGTGCCGATCGTCAGCTTCAACCCGGTGTCCGACCACCACCAGTGGCTGTACGCCAACTGCCTGTCGCAGAGCCAGGCGCTGATGCTCGGCAAGACCCTGCCTGAGGCCGAAGCCGAACTGCGCGACAAAGGCATGAGCGAAGACGATGTGCAAAAGCTCGCGCCGCACAAGGTGATCCCGGGCAACCGTCCGAGCAACACCCTGGTGGTCGAACGCATCAGCCCGCGTCGCCTCGGCGCTCTGGTGGCGATGTACGAACACAAAGTCTTCGTGCAAAGCGTGATCTGGGGCATCAATGCCTTCGACCAGTGGGGTGTGGAGCTGGGCAAAGAGCTGGGCAAAGGCGTCTACAACCGCCTGGTAGGCAGCGAAGAAACCGCGGCCGAGGACGCCTCGACCCAAGGGCTGATCAATTACTTCCGTGGTCGTCACCGCGGGTAATCGGTGGAAGGGGCGGTTAGCCCGCCCCTTCAAACGGCACCGGGTTTACTGCAAAAACGGTGGCGTGCACTATCACTGTAGGAGCTGCCGAAGGCTGCGATCTTTTGATCTTCAAAGCAACGTCAAAAGATCGCAGCCTTCGGCAGCTCCTACGAGGGTCGCACAGCTCCCCTCTTGAACCCATTGACCTCTCGGCGCATCTTTATCCTTGTCGCAAAACAAGAATAAGGAACCGTCATGTTCGATATCAGCACGTTCCCCAAAGCCGATGCCGTCCGCCGGGCCGCACAATTGAGTCAAGACGACTATCAGCGCCTGTACCGCCAATCCGTCGAACACCCCAGCACCTTCTGGGCCGAACAGGCCACGCGCTTTCTCGACTGGAGTGCGCCTTGGGAAACCGTCCAGCGCTACAACCTGAAAACCGGTGAAGCCAGCTGGTTTGCCGGTGCGCAATTGAACGTCAGCTACAACTGCATCGACCGGCACCTGGAGAAACGCGGCGATCAGGTCGCCATCATCTGGGAAGGCGACGACCCTACCGACTCGACATCGATCACCTACAAAAAACTGCATGAAAACGTCTGCCGCCTGGCCAACGTGCTGAAAAGCCGTGGCGTGAAAAAAGGCGATCGCGTGTGCATCTACCTGCCGATGATTCCCGAGGCGGCCTACGCCATGCTGGCTTGTACCCGCATCGGCGCGGTGCACTCGGTGGTGTTCGGCGGCTTCTCCCCGGACTCGTTGCGCGACCGTATTCTCGACGCCGACTGCCGCACCGTGATTACCGCGGACGAAGGCGTGCGCGGCGGCAAGGTCGTGCCACTCAAGCAGAACGTCGACAAGGCGCTGCGAAGCTGCCCGGACGTGAGCACCGTGCTGGTGGTCGAGCGCACCAAGGGGCAGGTGAACCGGGTCGAAGGACGGGACATCAAGTACCAGCAGGCCCTGCGCGAAGCCAGCGCCGATTGCCCGCCCGAGCCCATGGACGCCGAAGACCCGCTGTTCATCCTCTACACCTCCGGCAGCACCGGCAAACCCAAAGGCGTGCTGCACACCACCGGCGGCTACCTGCTGCAAGCTGCGATGACCTTCAAGTACGTGCTGGACTACCGCGACGGCGAAGTCTTCTGGTGCACCGCCGACGTCGGCTGGGTCACTGGTCACAGCTACATCGTCTACGGTCCGCTGGCCAACGGCGCAACCACGCTGATATTCGAAGGCGTGCCGAACTACCCGAGTACCTCGCGCTTCTGGCAGGTGATCGACAAGCACAAAGTGAACATTTTCTACACCGCCCCGACGGCCCTGCGCGCCCTGATGCGCGAAGGCCCGGAACCGTTGAAGCAAACATCCCGCGCCAGCATCAGGCTACTCGGCACGGTCGGCGAGCCGATCAACCCGGAAGCCTGGGAATGGTATTTCCATGAGGTCGGCGAAGAGCGTTGCCCGATCGTCGATACCTGGTGGCAGACCGAAACCGGCGGCATCATGCTCAGCCCGCTGGTCAGTGCCCAGCGAATCAAGCCTGGTTGTGCGACACAACCGATGTTCGGCGTGCAACCGGTATTGCTCGACGAGCAAGGCAGGGAAATCAAAGGTGCCGGCAGCGGCGTACTGGCCATAAAGTCCAGCTGGCCGGCGCAGATCCGCAGTGTCTATCGCGACCCGCAACGCATGGTCGACACCTACTTCAAGCCCTACCCCGGCTACTACTTCACCGGTGACGGCGCACGGCGCGATGAAGATGGCGACTACTGGATCACCGGGCGCATCGACGATGTGATCAACGTGTCCGGCCACCGTATCGGCACCGCCGAAGTGGAAAGCGCCCTGGTGCTGCACGAGAGCATCGCCGAAGCCGCTGCGGTCGGTTACCCCCACGACATCAAGGGCCAGGGCATATACGTCTTCGTCACGCCCATGAACGGCGCCGAAACCAACGATGAACTGAAGAAAGAATTGCTGACCCTCGTCAGCCAGGAAATTGGCAGTTTCGCCAAACCGGACTTGATCCAGTGGGCGCCGACCTTGCCGAAAACCCGCTCGGGCAAGATCATGCGGCGCATTCTGCGCAAGATCGCCTGCAACGAACTGGACAGCCTGGGCGACACTTCGACCCTGGCGGACCCGAGCGTGGTGCAAGGGCTGATCGACAAGCGCTTGAATCAGTAACCTCCAGGCGCGACCGGTGGCCGCGCCCTCCTCTTTCATCACTGAGTAACCATGGAATTCATCCGCACCCGCATCGAAACCCAGATCATGAGCCTGACAGGTTTGTCCCTGGGCAAACTCGACCTGGAAAACCCCAAAGGCGACCCCGGGTTGTTCGGGCCAGACTCGGTGAGCTGGCAAGTCCATGGCGATTTCAGCAGCATGCTGATCGGTGGCATCAGCGCCTTGATGCTGCAGGCCCTGCACCCGCTGGCATTGGCCGGGGTCTGGGACCATTCGAACTTTCGTGAAGACATGCTCGGCCGCTTGCGCCGCACCGGGCAGTTCATCTCCGGCACCACCTTCGGTTCTCGACAGGATGCCGACTGGCTGATCGAAAAAGTCCGCACCATCCATTTGCAGATCACCGGCACGGCGCCGGACGGACGTGCCTACGCCGCCAGCGATCCCCAATTGCTGACGTGGGTCCATGTGGCGGAAGTCAGCAACTTCCTCGCCGCGCATTTGCGCTATCGCAATCCGCACCTGTCGCTGGTCGATCAGGATCGCTACTACGCTGAAATCGCCCTGGTCGCCGAGCGACTCGGGGCCAGGGATGTACCCCGTTCGCGGCAGGAAATTGCCGACTATCTTGAGCGCATGCGTCCACAGTTGCTGTGCGACGAACGCAGTCGGGAAGTCCTGCGCCTGTTGCTGAACGCCCCCTCCCCCAGTCGCCTGGCCAAGCCGTTTGGCGGTTTGATGATGCAGGCCGGGATCGACCTGCTGCCGGACTGGGCCAGCGACATGCTCGGCGTCAGCCAGAACCCGCTGCAACGCAAGCTGATCCGCGCCAGCGTCAATCGCAGTGCGCCGATGCTGCGCTGGGCGGTGCGTAATGGGTCGGTGCAGCGGGCTAAACGACGGATGGGGTTGCTGAGTTAGAAACAGCTGAAAAGCATCGCGAGCAAGCTCGCTCCCACAGGGGACTTTTGTTGATCGAATATCCCGCGTACGACACAAATCCGGTGTGGGAGCGAGCCTGCTCGCGAAGGCAGCGCCTCGGTCCCGTACCAAAACTGCTAAACTCCCGCGCCCAATTCCCTCCTGCAAGGCGCCCAGCATGTCTTCCTTGAATCAGGCGCTGCGCGCCGCCCTCGATCAACGCCAGGACCTGCTCGCCGAACTGCACCAGCAAGGCACCGATTGCTATCGCCTGTTCCACGGCAGCCAGGAAGGTGCGGGGGGTCTGACCATCGACCGCTACGGCCCACAACTGCTGGTGCAAAGTTTCCACCAGGCGCTGGAGCGCGAGACGCTGCTGCAACTGCACGAAGCGATCAATCAACACCTGGGTTTTCAAACCCTGCTGGTCTACAACGACCGCTCCCGTGGCAACTCGCGCATCGATCGCGAAGACATCGTCTACCGCGCCGACGAAGCCGCCCTGCAAGACCTGGTCGGCCACGAGTGGGGCCTGAACTATCGGGTACGGGGTCGCCATGCCGGACAGGACCCGCTGCTGTTCCTCGACCTGCGCAACACCCGCGGCTGGGTCAAGGATCACAGCAAGAACAAGAGCGTACTGAACCTGTTCGCCTACACCTGTGGTGTCGGCCTCAGTGCCGCCGCCGGTGGCGCACGCGAGGTATGCAACCTGGACTTCGCCGAAGGCAACCTGGCGGTCGGTCGGGAGAACGGCCAACTCAACCCGCAGTTGCCGACCATGGAATTTATCCAGTCCGACTACTTCCCGGCCATTCGCCAACTGGCCGGGCTGCCGATCAGCCAACGCCGCGGACAAAAGCTGCCGAGCTATCAGCGCCTGGAACAGCGCCAGTACGATCTGGTGCTGCTGGACCCTCCGGCCTGGGCCAAGAGTGCATTCGGCACCGTCGACCTGCTGCGCGACTACCAGAGCCTGCTCAAACCGGCCTTGTTGACCACCGCCGACAACGGCGTGCTGATCTGCTGCAACAACCTGGCGAAAGTCAGCATGGACGACTGGCGCGAGCAGGTTTTGCGTTGTGCAGAGAAGGCCGGGCGGCCGGTGCGTGAGTGGAGCGTGATGAAACCGGGTGCCGATTTTCCGTCGATGGATCAACAGCCACCGCTGAAAACCCTGATCCTGCAGCTCTGACCGTTGTCGGAGAAGTCTGAAAATTCCTGAACAGGCAGATCACTTCGGAACCGGAAACGCATGCCATACTCCAAGGCACTCCGATTCAGACAGATGAAGCCGCACATGTACAAAGGATTGATTCGCGCCATCGGCGCCTTGTTGACTGCTCTGGCCCTCTACAGCTTGCTGGGTTTTCTGATTTTACCGGGTATCGCATTGCGCGTTGCCAACCAGCAACTGGCCAACTACGCCACTACACCCGCCACGATCCAGCGGATCGAATTCAATCCGTTCAGCCTTGAACTGACCCTTTGGGGCTTGAACATCGGCGAACCCGGCAAGGAGCAGGTCGGTTTCGAGCGCCTGTACGCCAATCTGCAATTCGACAGCCTGTGGACCAAGGCGGTGCACCTGTCCGATGTCGAACTGGACAAGCCCAAGACCGAAATCCTGTTCAACAAGGACGGCAAACTCAATCTGCTTGGGCTGTTCAAACTGCCAGCGAGCGAACCCACACCGACCGACCCGAATGCCAAGCCGTTTCCGCTGCGCATCGAGCGGATCAAACTGGCGGGCGGCGCCGTGCACTTTGAGGATGCCCGGCCCAGCGAGCCCATCGAGTTTCTCTACGACACACTCGATTTCGAGCTGAAGAACCTCAGCACCCTGCCCGATGACAGCGCCGACATGACCCTGGTGGCCGTCGGCCCCAATGGCGGACAGATCGACTGGACCGGCAACTTCAGCCTGATCCCGATCGCCTCCGAAGGTAAGCTGAAAATCACTGATGGCAAGATGAAAGCCTTTTGGCCCTATGTGCGCGATGCCGTGCCACTGGATCTCGAAAACGGCGTCATGAGCATCAGCACCGACTACAAACTCAACCTGGCCAAGGAAACCGAGCTGCTGCTGAACAATGTAGCGGTCAGCATCGCCCCCTTCGCGATCAAGGCGCCGGATGGCCGGCCGCTGGTAAAGCTTGAGCGCCTGGACGTCAGCGAAACCACCGTGGACCTGGCCAAGCAGCAAGTGGTGGTCGGCAAGATCCGCAGCCACAAACTGGAAACCTGGGCCGCACTGGAATCGGACGGCAAACTCGACTGGCAGAAACTGTTCGCTAGCCAACCAGCCAAACCCGCTGCCAAAGCCAAGGCGGATGCCGAACCGACCAGCACTCCGGCGGCGGCAGACTCACCGAAACCTGAACCGGCCGCCCCAGACAAACCCTGGCAGGTGCAGCTCAAGGATGTGCAACTGCGCGACTACCAGGTGCATCTGGCGGACCGCAAGGCACAACCCGCCGTCGCCCTGGAACTGGGTCCGCTGAACCTCGACCTGCAAAACTTCGACAGTCTCAACGGTTCACCCTTTACCCTCAAGCTCGATAGCGGCGTGGGCAAGCAAGGCAGAATCATGGCCGACGGCGAGGTCAACCTGGCCCCGGTCAGCGCCAGGCTGAAGGTACAGACCAAGGACATCGACCTGCGGGTTGCCCAGTCCTACATCACGCCGTTCATTCGCCTGGAACTGCGCAGCGGCATGCTCGGCAGCGATCTGGCGGTCGATCTTAAAAGCACCGACCCCCTGGCCTTCAGCGTCACCGGCCGTGCCCAGGTCGATCAGTTGCATACCCTGGACACCCTGAAAACCCGCGACTTCCTCAAGTGGCAACAGGTCGTGGTCGAAGGCCTGAACTATCAGCATGGAGACAGCCTGTCGATCGACAAGATCAACCTGCTCCAGCCCTACGCGCGTTTCATGATCAACGATGATCGCACCACCAACATCGATGACCTGCTGATTCCCCAGCCGGCGGACTCCGGGGCAAAAGCTGCGGCAAGCAAACCGACCAGCAACGAAAAACCCTTGGGCATCCACATCGGCGGCATCTTCATCAATGACGGTTCGGCCAACTTCGCCGACTTCAGCCTGACTCCGAACTTCGCCACCGCCATCCAGCAACTCAACGGGCAGATCGGCACCATCGACAGCCGCCAGCCGAAACCGGCCGGTGTCGACATCAAGGGCAAGGTCGATCGCTACGCGCCGGTGACCATCAAGGGCTCGGTCAATCCGTTCGACCCGATGGCCAGCCTCGACATCGCCACCAGCTTCAAACGCGTGGAGCTGACCACGCTGACGCCCTACTCCGGCAAGTTCGCCGGCTACCGTATCCGCAAGGGCCGGCTCAATCTCGACCTGCACTACCAGATCACCAAGGGTCAGCTCAAAGCCGAAAACAAAGTGGTGGTTGAACAACTGCAACTGGGTGAAAAAGTCGACAGCCCGGATGCCGTGAGCCTGCCGCTGAAACTGGCCATTGCCTTGCTCAAGGACGTCGACGGCAAGATCTCCATCGAACTGCCGGTCACCGGCGACCTGAACAACCCTCAGTTCAGCGTCATGCCGATTATCTGGCAGACCCTGCGCAATCTGATCGTCAAAGCCGCGGCAGCACCGTTCAAACTCATTGGCGGGTTGGTCAACGGTGGCGGCTCGGAAGACCTGGGCAGCGTTTCATTCGCAGCCGGTTCCAGCGAACTGGGCAAGGACGCCGAAGGCGCCCTGGACAAGCTGTCCAAGGCGCTCAAGGAACGCCCGGCCCTGCGCCTGGAAATCGAAGGTACCGCCGCCCAGAGCAGCGATGGCCCGCTGATCGCCGAACAACGCCTGGAGCGTGAATACCAGTACAACTACTACAAAATGCTCCAGCGCCGCGGTGACAAGGTCCCGGCCCAGGCTTCGTTGCTGGAAGTGCCGGACGGAGAAAAAGGCCCGCTGCTCGAAGGTATCTACCGCACCCGCCTGAAAACCCAGCCCCCTGCCGAATGGAAGGACCTGGGCAAGGAAGAGCGCACCGCGAAAATGCGTGCCGAGGTGATCAAGTTCTGGAGCTCCAGCGACGTGCTGTTGCGTCAACTGGGCCAGGAACGCGCCAGCAGCATCAAGGATTACCTGGTGGACAAGGCCCAACTGGAAGATGACCGGGTGTACTTCATCGACGCCAATCTGGGCGAGGCGCAAAGCGACGGCCGCGTGGTGACGCCGATGCATCTGGATGCCGAGTGATGAATCGGCGGCTGGCAGGCCTGGCTCTGGCGCTCTCCGTCAGTCAGGCCTGGGCGGCCGATACCCTGCGCTGTGGCAGCCAGTTGATCAGCGTCGGCGATCGCTCGAGTGAAGTCCTGCAGAAATGCGGGGAACCGGTCAGTCGCGACTTGTTGGGCTACAAGCGCAGTGTAGATCGGCGCGAAGAGTTTCAGGTCGAGGAATGGACCTACGGACCGAATGGCGGCATGTATCAATACTTGCGGTTCGAAGGTAATCGGCTGAAACAGATCACCAGCAAACGCGGAAACTGAACCCACACCTGATTCATGTGAACACTTCCACAATTGATTTTCAGCACTACACATAAAACAGGCCCCGGCAAAAATGCGCGGGGCCTGTGGTGGTCAACATTCGTTTGGCCCCGGTCCAGGCGAGAAACCTTGCCTTACTCGGCTTTCAGGCCGTCAGCGGAAACCGCCTTGACGCCTTTGATTTTCTTGGTGATGGCCACTGCCGTGTCTTTTTGCGAATCGGTCACGGCGGTGGTCGACGACAGCGATACCACGCCTTTGTTGGTTTCAACCTTGATGTCGCTACCTGGAATACCTTTTTCGGTCATCAGGTCAGCTTTGACTTTGGTGGTGATCCAGGTATCGGAAGTAGCTTCTTTCGCTTCGGTCATTTCACCGGCAGCCAGCACCATTGGCGACTGGGTTGCCTGGGTGGTTTGAGCAAACGCGGCGTTGGCCATGGTCAGGGTCAGCGCGGTAGCAGCAGCGGCAGTGATAGCGAACTTCTTCATACGAGTAACTCCTGTTTTTCGGAAAGTCTGCCGGGTGTCTTGTCGGCAGGGTTACCAAGGATATTGCGAACGCTGTGCCAACTTTGAAACAGATAATAAAACCTTATTAATCAATAAATTACAAAATAAGACAATTTTCGGAATCATGCAAAATGCACGAGAAGCACAAACACTGCATGCAAGTTGCGGGTTTATGGAAAGTTCCTAAGATGCTGAAATTCTAAGCTTTATCTGCGGTATTTGACGACGGGTCGACAAACAGGAAAATCCCCGCAAAAGCGGGGACTTGATTCAGCAATTCATGCCGCTGAACCGGAACACCCTTTAGGCAAGTAGTCCTCGGAAACACTGCTCTTACATGACCAGCCTTTGGTTTCGTCCCGTGTCAGGGTGACGGTTTTGCCCTGGATCACCCCCGGGGCATTGTGCAACGTACAAACGATTGATCCCGTTCCCGGCGTTGTAGCCGTCACAGACAGGGCGCAATGGTTGGTCGATGTCTCGCCGGCGGGCGCCACGTTGGCAATTGTCGGGGTTTCCCCCTGGCTGATCACATCCTCGAACGGCACCTTCATTGCAGTCAGTTCGGCCAGCGCCGCCGTGACCTTGGCCCGAGCCTGGTACTTGGAATACATCGGCAGGCCCAGTGTTGCCAGGATCCCGATGATCGCCACCACGACGAGCAACTCGATCAGGGTAAAACCTTTCTGATTGTTCATGTACAAGCTCCATGCATGAGTCGAAGGCTCATGACCTGCCCCATGGCAGCACAGCCTGTGCCAAGGCCAGAAGCCCCTGTTGGCAGGGGGCGTGGTGGCCGCAAAGCCCTTGCCTACTACCAGGATCAGCACTATCTGACGTTTTTTGTCACCTCACCCTTGCGGGTTTGGCCCCGTCCCTTGACTAGGCTATAAGAGCAATTCAATCGGAATACCCAGGACTGAACATGGCGGTCAAGGCAGCGAAAATCAGCGTGTATGCATGGGAAGGCATCGACCGCAAAGGCACAAAGGTATCCGGCGAACTCAGCGCTCAAAACCCGGCGCTGATCAAGGCGAAACTGCGCAAGCAGGGCATCACTCCCGGCAAGGTCCGCAAGAAAAACCACTCGGTTTTCAACATGGGCAAGCGCATCAAGGCCCAGGACATTGCCCTGTTCACCCGGCAAATGGCGACGATGATGAAGGCTGGCGTGCCGTTGTTGCAGTCGTTCGACATCATCGGCGAAGGCTTCGACAATCCGGCCATGCGCAAGCTGGTGGACGAACTGAAACAGGAAGTTGCAGCAGGCAGCAGCTTCGCCGCCGCCCTGCGCAAGAAGCCCCGGTATTTCGATGAGCTGTATTGCAACCTGGTGGATGCCGGCGAGCAGGCCGGTGCCCTCGACACCCTTTTGGAGCGGGTCGCGACCTACAAGGAAAAAAGCGAAAGCCTCAAGGCCAGGATCAGGAAAGCCATGACCTACCCGCTGGTGGTGGTGTTCGTCGCGGCGATTGTCACCGGGATTCTGCTGGTCAATGTCGTGCCGCAGTTCGAGTCGGTGTTCAAAGGCTTTGGCGCCGAACTGCCGGCCTTCACTGTGATGGTCATTGGCCTGTCGCAATTCATGCAGGCCTGGTGGTGGGTGGTCCTTGGCGCGCTGATCACGATGACCTTCGGCGTGCGCCACGCCCTCAGGACATCCCCGGCCTTCCGTGACCGGATGGACACCTGGCTGCTGAAACTGCCGCTGGTGGGCACCCTGATGCACAAGTCCGCCGTGGCCCGGTTCGCCCGTACACTGTCGACCACTTTCGCTGCCGGCGTGCCGCTGGTGGAGGCCCTGGAATCCGTGGCCGGTGCGACCGGCAATATCGTGTTCAAGCGCGCGGTATTGCGCATCCGGCAGGACATCTCGACCGGCATGCAATTGCATTTCGCCATGCGTACCTGTGGCGTCTTTCCGAACATGGCGATACAAATGACCGCCATCGGCGAAGAGTCAGGCACCCTGGACGCTATGCTCGACAAAGTCGCGGGTTTCTACGAAGACAACGTCGATAATATGGTCGATAACCTCACCAGCCTGATGGAGCCGTTCATCATGGTGGTGCTGGGTGTTATCGTCGGTGGACTGGTAGTTGCCATGTACCTGCCCATCTTCCAACTTGGCTCAGCGATCTGACATGCCCTTGAATGAAATCCTGATTCACTCTGCGCTGGCCTTTGTCCTTCTCGCAGGCATCACCGGCCTGCTGGTCGGCAGTTTCCTCAATGTCGTGATCTGGCGCCTGCCGAAAATGCTCGAACGCGACTGGCGCGAGCAGGCCCATGACATTCTCGGGCTGCCTGGCGAAACGCCGCTGCCGACCTACAACCTGTTGCTGCCCCACTCCCAGTGCCCGCACTGCGGTCACCGAATCCGCGCCTGGGAAAACATCCCGCTGCTCAGTTATGCGTTTTTGCGCGGCCGCTGCTCAGCCTGCGCGGCAGCGATCAGCCCACGCTATCCGTTGACCGAACTGGCCTGCGGGCTGTTGTCGGCGTTTGTTGCCTGGCACTTCGGCTTCGGTTGGCCGGCCGCCCTGGTGCTGATCCTGAGCTGGGGGTTGCTGGCGATGAGCCTGATCGACGCCGAACATCAGATATTGCCGGACGTACTGGTGCTGCCGTTGATTTGGCTGGGGTTGATCGTTAACAGTTTCGGCCTGTTCGTGTCGTTGCACGAGGCGCTTTGGGGGGCGATCGCCGGCTACGGCCTGCTGTGGTCGGTGTTCTGGCTGTTCAAGCTGGTCACGGGCAAGGACGGCATGGGCTACGGCGATTTCAAGCTGCTGGCGATGCTGGGCGCCTGGGGTGGCTGGCAGATTTTGCCGCTGACCATCCTGCTGTCCTCGCTGGTGGGTGCCATTTTCGGGCTGATACTGCTGCGCTGGCGAAATGCAAAAACCTCGACGCCGATCCCTTTCGGTCCCTATCTGGCCATTGCCGGCTGGATTGCGTTGCTCTGGGGTGGTCAAATAACCGACCTCTATTGGCAGTTTGTCGGTTTGAAATGAATAGCCCTGTGGAAAAACCCTGGATTCTCGGCCTGACCGGCGGCATCGGCAGCGGCAAAAGTGCGGCCGCCCAACACTTCATCGACCTGGGCGTGCATGTAGTCGACGCCGATCATGCCGCTCGCTGGGTAGTGGAACCCGGCCGCCCGGCGCTGGCGCAAATCGCCGAGCACTTCGGCCCCGGCGTGTTGCAGGCCGACGGGCAACTGGACCGCGCCGCGCTACGCAAATTGATCTTCGAGGTGCCTGAAGAACGCCGCTGGCTGGAGGCCCTCCTGCATCCGCTGATCGGCGAGGAGATCGCTCACCACCTGGCGCTGGCAAAATCGCCTTATGCGATTCTGGTTTCGCCGCTGCTGATCGAGTCCGGGCAATACGCCATGACCCAACGGGTGCTGGTGATCGATGCCCCCGAACAATTGCAGATCGAACGTACCCTGCAACGTGACCAGACCAGCGAGCAGCAAGTCCAGGCGATCCTCAAGGCCCAGTCCAGCCGCCAGGATCGCGTGAGCCATGCCGACGACGTCGTGGTCAATGACCGCGACCTTGCCTGGCTGCACAGCGAGGTCGAACGCCTGCATCACTTTTATCTTTCTTTGCGTGGAGGCCAGTCATGAGCCAACCAACAACCGTCGAATGCCCAACCTGTGGCGCCCCCGTGGAATGGACCGCCGAGAGCAAATTCCGGCCATTCTGCTCCGATCGCTGCAAACTGATCGACCTGGGCGCCTGGGCGTCCGAAGAGCACAAGATTCCAGTGGCTCCCGATGCCGAGGACGAGATGTTCAGCGGTGACTTCGACCCGCGCCACTGATCCACTGAATGGGCGATTCCAGGTTTTGATGTGGATCAGGACTTGGGATCGTCGTCTTTCCAGGGTGCCGAGAGGTAGCTGGTGCGGTTGAACGTCTCCAGCCACTCCGGACAAAACACGACCAGCGCACTGACGATCATGCCGTTGATAAACGCTTCGGGAAAAATGATCAGCCACAGATATCCGACAAAATCTTCCAGCCAGTAAGGCATGGCAAAACGTTCATCGAACCACAGCAGCCAAAGCGCCAGCAGCAGGCACAGCAATGCCGACAGCGCCGCCGCAAAGAAGCCGGACACGAAGATATACACAAAGGGATTTCGCGGCTGCGCGCGCTCCACCAGAATGGCGCAGCACTCGGTGACCAGCACCGGCAGCGCAATCAACAGCGCGCCATTGACCCCGACCGCCGCCAAGTCCTGCCGGCCAAGCAACACCAGCCCCGTTTGTGCAACCAACCCGCCAACCAGCGCCAGCGGCCAGTCCAGCAGTAGCGTCACCGCTGTCATGCCGATGAAGTGGTAAGACACGCCAGTATCAAAGTCGCGCCGCACCAGCCACAACAGAAACAGCGCAAACACCGTTCCAAACAGCAGATGCTGACGACGGCTGTCGGTGAACAGTTCAACCCACGGTGCGCGACAGATCGCCCAGATCAACACCGGCACATAGATAAGCCAGCCGACCGCAAGGGTTTGCGATGACAGCAACTCTGCACCGATCATGGCTACGCGCGCCTCCCAGGCGAAGAACAACAGGCACTCAGTCTACACCGCCGCTCGCCGGCCCTTCGACCTCAAGCCCAATATCGCGGATCGTTCATCACCGCATCATGTTCGGCGAACAGCTTCGGTAGCTCAGACTTGAGAAAGTCCACCCAGGTGCGGACCTTGGCATCGAGAAAGCGTCGCGAAGGATACAGCGCATACACATTGCGTTCGCGCAGGCGCCATGCAGGTAACACGCGCAGCAACGTGCCGTCGCTCAAGGGCCGCGTCGCGGTGTAGAACGGCAGCAGGCTGATGCCCATGCCCGCCTCTGAAGCCTTGACCATCGACTCGGCAACATTGCACTGAAAGGTCTTGGCCGGGCTGACGGCGTGCTCGCCGTGCTCGTCCTGGAAAAGCCATTGATCGCTGTACAACGGGTCGAGCATGCGCAGGCATTGATGATCGCTCAGCGCCAGCGGCTGCTGCGGCACACCCCGGCGTTGCAAGTAAGCCGGGGAAGCACAGGGCACGCTGTAGATCTGCCCGACGGCTTGCGCAACCATTTGCGAGTCGGCCAGTTCGGGAGCTATCGAAATCACCACATCGTGCCCTTCCTCCAGCGGATCGGGATTGCGCTGCGACAAGGTCAGTTCGAACACCACATCGGGATAAAGCTCGCTGTAGCGGGCGATCAACGGCGTGAGCAGCACACCCAGGCCGTTCATGCTATGCACCCGCAGGCGTCCGGCCGGATTGATATGAGCGCCTCGGGCCTCGGCCGTCGCCTCATCCATGGCTTCGACGATTTGCCGGCTGCGCTGCAGGAAGCGCTCGCCGGCGTCGGTCAGACTCAAGCGTCGCGTGGTGCGTTGCAGCAGACGCGCCTGTACATGTTCCTCCAGATCCGCCACCAATCGGGATACCTGCGCGGTCGACAGATCCAGCGCATCGGCAGCCCCGGTGAAACTGGCGCAGTCCACCACCCGGATGAACACGCGCAAGTTGTTAAGCACATCCATAAGCCCCCCTCGGGCGATGACTGTTACGTTTTATGTAAGGCTGCATCCGCCGTTCGCCCCTTTATCCGTCGGTGGCAAAGACTAAAATTCAGACATCGAAACCGACACGGAGCACGCCAACATGAAAACGTTGATCAGCCTGTTGCTGACCGTCATCGCCTCCTCGGCCATGGCCGCTGACAACGAGCCCCTCGCGGTCCTGTACAACCCGGCGCAGCCACTGGACATCGCCAAGGTGGTTTCGGTGTCGGACACCGCGACAGCGTGCGGGGTTGTACCGGCGACCATGGAGTATGTCGATCATCAGGGCCAGACCCACCGCGTGACCTACAACGTCATCGGTGATTGCACCAGCAACCTGTGATCAAAGGGCTCACAGCAAGGTCCAGGTGTAGCTGAGGATCAAGCGGTTCTCGTCGATATCACTGCGGTAGTTTGAACGCGCCATCGCATTGCGCACGCGAATGCCCAAACCTTTGAGGCTGCCACTCTGCAGCACATAGCCAATGTCCAGGTCACGCTCGCGATCCTTGCCTTCATAGCCCTTGCCGGTATCGACGTTATTGCCGCTGATGTAGCGCACGGTACTGGTCAGCCCCGGTACGCCGAGCGCCGCGAAGTCGTAATCGTAGCGCGCCTGCCAGGAACGTTCATCGGTGAAGGCGAACTCATAGGTCGGCACTTCGTTGCCCAGCGGCGAGATGTTGGCAAACACCCGTGGGAACGCACTGTCACCGAACATGCCCTGATAGCCGACGTAAAACGTATGGCCGCCACGCTTGGCCGACAGCAACGAGAAGAACGCCTGGTTGTCGATGTTGCCCAGCAGTTTCTTGCCGTCCTCGCGCGAATTGTAGTAACCGAGGTTGGCGCCGAGGATCCAGTCGCCCACCGGCTCACTGTGTTTTAAACCCAGAAAACGCTGGTTGTAGATATCTTCCAGTTGCCCGTACCAGGCGCTGACCGAGCTGCGCTTGTCGTTGAAGGCATAATCCGCGCCGGCAAAATTGAAACCGTCACTGCTGACCTGGCGCTGCGGCACATGACCCAGCATCGCTTGCATCTTTTCGTCGCCAGCCTCGTTGCGCAGGCTGGTTGAACTCAAGTGACCACCCTGCAGGGTCAGGCCATTGATCTCGTTGGAGGTGATGCTTGCGCCCTGATAACTCGGCGGCAGCAGGCGAATATCGCTGAATGCCAACACCGGCAGATTGGGTTGCAGCTCACCGACTTTCAGCTCGGTTTTGGAGTAGCGCATCTTCAACGCGCCTTCCAGGCGGCTGTAGTTGTCCGCCGCGCGGCCGTCACCCTGCACCGGCAGCAAACCGGTATTGGTCCGGTCCGGGGCGCTGTCGAGCTTGAGGCCGAGCAAGCCGATGACGTCTACCCCAAACCCGACGGTGCCCTGGGTGTATCCGGACTTCACGTTGAGGATGAAACCCTGGGCCCACTCTTCAGCCTTCGATTGCTGGTTGGCGCCGACGATGTCGGAATAGTCGCGGCTGAAGTAGTAATTGCGCGCCTGCAACGTCGCGGTGGTGTCTTCGATAAAGCCTTTTTCAGCGGCCATCGTGCCTGTGGATAAACTCGAGACGACAGCCAGGGACAACGCCGAACCGGTTGTTGGGAGAATCTGTTTCATCGTTTTTCTCTTATTGTTATTGATCGACTGATTGAAGGACTTCAGTTGCAGTGGATTTGCGAGGGAGAACGGGACGACGGGCGCTCAACAGCACATGGGTGACCATGCCGAAAATCAGCCCCCAGAACGCTGCGGACAAACCGAACAACGACATGCCCGAAGCCGTGACCAGAAAGGTCACCAGCGCGGCTTCGCGATCGCTCGGCACCGCCATCGCGCCCGTCAACGCGCCGGCAATGGCAGCGAACAAGGCAAGGCTGGCCAGTGCCGCGATCAACTCTTTGGGGAACGCTGAAAACAGCGAGACCAGCGTGGCGCCGAAGATCCCCAGCAGCAGGTAGCACAGGCCGCCGACGACCCCGGCCACGTAGCGTTTGCGAGGATCTTCGTGGGCTTCGCGACCGGTGCAGATTGCTGCGGTGATCGCCGCCAGATTCAGTCCATGGCAACCGAACGGCGCCAGCAATGCCGTGCCCAGCGCGCTACTGGCGATGATCGTGCTTGCCGGCGTTGGGTATCCACTGGCGCGCAGCACCGCCATGCCGGGCACGAATTGACCGGTCAGCGCCACCATCACCAGCGGCAAGGCGATGTTCAGGATCGCGCCCAGGCTGAACTCAGGCGTGATCCACACCGGCGTGGCCAGGCCGATCACCAGCGCTTCACGATGCAAATCACCGGTGAACGCGGCAATCGAACAGCCCACCAGCAGCACCATCATCACTGCATAACGCGGCATCACCCGTTTGCAGATCAGGTAGCAGGCAAACATCGCCAGGACCAGCAACGGCTTGCGCTGCATCGACACGAACAAGCCGGTGCCGAAACTGAACAGGATCCCCGCCAGCATTGCCGCCGCGATGGCTGCGGGCAACTTTCTGATGATCCGGTCGAAAGCCCCCGAGATGCCAACCACGAAAATGATCAGGCTACTGACCAGATAAGCCCCCACCGCCTCCGCCATGGAGATGTCCGGCAACAGCGTCACCAGCAACGCCGAGCCCGGCGCCGACCAGGCGATGATCACCGGAACGCGGTAGCGCAGGCTCAAACCGATGCCGAGTACGGCGCTGCCAATGGAGATCGCCCAGATCCAGGACGACAACACTTCCCGCGAAAGATGTGCCGCTTCTGCCGCCTGAAAGATGATCACCAACGGGCCGGCGTAGGAAATCACCGTGGCAATGAATCCAGCCACGGCGGCTGACAACGAGAAGTCCTGGAAAAACGCTTTCATGATTCAGGCACCGGTCGCTGACAACGCCGGGTTGACGCCATCAGCGCTGCGTCGGCTGCTGATGGCGAACACGGTCATGGCCAGGGCCGCCACCGCACCGGGCAAGGCAAACGCCATGAAGTTCAGTTGCAGGGGCAGGCTGATCCCGAGCAAGGCGCCACCCAGCAGCGGACCGACGATGGCCCCGTTGCGTCCGATGCCCGACGCCCAGCCCAGACCGGTAGACCGAATCGTCATGGAATAAAACTGCGCGGCGCAGGCGTACAAGAGAATCTGCGAGCCAATGGTGGTGGCACCCGCAATGGCGATCAGCAGGTACAACACCGGCGTCGGGCTGTTGAAGCCCAACAGCGTGATCGACACCGCCGCCATGGCGAAAAACACCGCCAGCACTCTCGGCAGATTGAGTTTGTCGCCCAGCACCCCGCCGCCGACCGCGCCGAAGATTGCACCGAAGTTCAACACCAGCAGGAACGACAGGCTCGAACCCAGGCTATAACCGGCGTTGGCCATCAGTTTCGGCAACCACGAACTCAAGGCGTAGACCATCAACAGGCAGCAGAAAAACGCCAGCCACAGCATCAGCGTGCGCAGCGCGCGGCCTTCACGGAACAACTGCAGCACCGGGGTGCCCGTGCCTTTCACTTCGGCCATGTGCAATTGGTCAGACGGTTGCGCGACGTAGGCCGGATCAATCCGCTGAAGAATATTGCGCGCCTCTTCATTGCGCCCCTGACGCAACATGAAGCCCACCGATTCGGGCAGGAAATACATGATCAGCGGCAACAACAGCAACGGCAGGACCGCCACGTAAAACACCGACTGCCAGCCGAAACTCGGGATCAGCACAATGCCCAGCCCGGCGGACAACATGCCGCCCACCGAGTAACCGCTGAACATGATTGCGACCAGCGTGCTGCGGATTTTTTTCGGCGCGTACTCGTTCATCAACGCCACGACGTTAGGCATCACGCCGCCAATGCCGAGCCCGGCAATGAAGCGACACAGGCCGAACTCGGTGGGGTTTCGGGCGAAACCATTGAGCACGGTGAAGCCACTGAAGAGCATCACGCAGATCGTGATGGCTTTCTTGCGGCCGATCCTGTCCGACAGCGGTCCGAAGAACAGCGCGCCGAACATCATGCCGAACAGTGCATAACTACCCAGTGCACCGGCTTGCAGAGGACTGAGCCCCCACTCTTTCATCAGCATCGGCAGGACCACGCCGTAGATCACCAGATCGTAACCGTCGAAAATGATGATCAGGGCACACCAGAACAGCACCATCCAGTGAAAGCGGTTGAAACGAGCGTTGTCGATAACCTCATGTACGTCGATCTTGCGCATGGCATATATCTCTTGTTGTTGTTTTTTTGAGCGGCGGTAACACGGCTTACGTCCGTACAGCCGAGGGTAGAGCCGCCCGATACGTGGCAATAGCCAGTGAGCGCAGACCACTATCCGTTTTGTGCAGGGCCCTGGAACGGGCATGGGAACGGAAGGCTATGAGCCTCTGCGACAAATTGTCTTCTTTGCGATCACATTTGAACGCTAAGCTTGGGCCTATGGATGACTCAGATTATTTACGCCTGCTGACCATCGCGGCCGAGCAAGCCAACGCATTCCTGTCCAATGCCCGCAAATGGGAGCGTGAGCGTTGGGTTTGCCAGCGCCTGCTGCAAGGCTTGAACATTCCCTATCGCGCCGATGAATTCGCCCCCGCCGGGGAGCCGCCGGATGTGTTGTTTCGCGATGCCAGTTTCGAGGTGTTCTTCGTGCTCGACGAGGGCCGGCGCCTCAATGATGAATGGCGCGACGAACTGCAACGCCGACGCAGCGCGTTTTCCTTGAGCCAACTGGTGCGCCGCGAGGCCAAGCCACGACGCATCCCCGCCAACGAGTTCTTGCTGCGATTGGCGCCGACCTTGCGCAAAAAAGCGCACAACTACAAAGAACGCGGCATGGATCTGGGTGAACTGGACATCATCGCCTTCGCCAGCCTCAAACGCGAAGTGCTGGACCTCAACAGCCATTTCCCGCCGCCGACCGAATACCTGCGCCAGGGCTGGCGCTCGCTGTCATTGGTTGGGCCGACATTCGCCCGCGTGCTGTTCGCTCACCCGGATGCGCCGGACTTCTTGCGCAGCAACCTGGGGCGCAGCATTGTTTTTGATGTCGGGATCAGTCTGTGAGACTCGAGCCTTTCCCCGGTCAGCAGCTAAGCTTCGTTCACAGCTGATTAATTTCCCTGTAGCTTCCACACATTCAGCAACGTCTACTCCTGACGAGGCCCGATATGACCAGCCGCCTGAACCCCGACGACCAAAAGCATGTCGAAGAGTACCTGCAGTTGTCCCAGCACCAAGTCGAGCGCCGGCCTTTCCGGCCGTGGATGCTCCTTGTACTGGTATTGGCAGTGACCATTGGTCTGGGCCTGTTGAGCCGACTTATCAGTTACCTGACGCTATGAGCTGCCTTGCGCTCGCGCGGTTGACTGCACCGATTTCTTTTAGCCTTGCGAGTTATCCCCATGTCCCATCGTATTGTCATTGTCGGCGGCGGCGCCGGCGGTCTGGAGTTGGCTACCCGCCTGGGTAAGACTCTGGGCAAGCGCGGTACGGCCAGCGTGATGCTGGTCGACGCGAACCTGACCCACATCTGGAAACCGTTGTTGCACGAAGTGGCGGCCGGTTCCCTGAACTCTTCCGAAGACGAACTCAACTATGTTGCCCAAGCCAAATGGAACCACTTCGAGTTCCAGCTGGGGCGCATGAGCGGACTCGATCGCGCGAAGAAAAAAATCCAGCTGGCCGCCACCTACGACGAAGCCGGTCTGGAGCTGGTGCCGGCCCGTGAAGTGCCTTACGACTCGCTGGTGATCTCCGTCGGCAGCACCACCAACGATTTCGGCACCCAAGGCGCGGCGCAACACTGCCTGTTCCTCGACACCCGCAAACAGGCCGAGCGATTCCACCAGCAACTGCTCAATCACTATTTGCGCGCTCACGCCGGTCAGACCGACACGATCGAGCAAATCAGCGTCGCCATCGTCGGCGCCGGTGCCACTGGGGTCGAACTGGCCGCCGAACTGCACAACGCTGCCCATGAACTGGCGGCCTACGGCCTGGACCGGATCAAACCGGAAAACATGCACATCACCTTGATCGAAGCCGGCCCACGGGTATTACCCGCGCTGCCGGAGCGCATCGGCGGGCCTGTGCATAAAACCCTGGAGAAACTCGGGGTCAACGTGATGACCAATGCTGCGGTCAGCGAAGTGACCGCCGACAGCCTGATTACTGCGGACGGTAAAGTGATCAACGCCAGCCTGAAAGTCTGGGCCGCGGGGATTCGTGCACCGGGTTTCCTCAAGGACATCGATGGCCTGGAAACCAACCGCATCAATCAGCTGCAAGTGCTGCCGACCCTGCAAACCACCCGCGACGACAATATTTTCGCCTTCGGTGACTGCGCCGCCTGCCCGCAGCCAGGCACTGACCGCAACGTGCCGCCACGTGCCCAGGCCGCTCACCAACAGGCTTCGTTGCTGGCCAAATCGTTGAAACTGCGCATCGAAGGCAAGGCACTGCCGGAGTACAAGTACACCGACTACGGCTCGCTGATCTCACTGTCGCGTTTTTCGGCTGTGGGTAACCTGATGGGCAACCTCACCGGCAGCGTAATGCTCGAAGGCTGGCTGGCGCGGATGTTCTACGTGTCGCTGTACCGCATGCACCAGATGGCGCTGTACGGGCCGTTCCGCACGGCGATGCTGATGCTGGGCAGCAAGATCGGGCGCGGGACTGAGCCACGGCTGAAACTGCACTAACACCTCAACCACTGTGGGAGCGAGCTTGCTCGCGATGACGGCCTGACATTCAACACATGTACTGAATGCCAGACCGCTATCGCGAGCAAGCTCGCTCCCACATTGGCTTTGCGGCGTTCCTGAGTTTCCTATGGACAAAAAAAATCCCCGTATCTTTCGATACGAGGATTTTTAATATGGTCGGGGTAAGGGGATTCGAACTCCTGACATCCTGCTCCCAAAGCAGGCGCGCTACCGGACTGCGCTATACCCCGGTAAAAAAAAGGCACCTTTGAAAGGCGCCTTCTTCGATCAGCGCTTTTGGCCTCTGATCTTAAGATTCGATTCCAGCGCTAACTGGTTTCAAAAATGGTGGGTCGTGTGGGATTCGAACCTACGACCAATTGGTTAAAAGCCAACTGCTCTACCAACTGAGCTAACGACCCAAAAATGGTCGGGGTAAGGGGATTCGAACTCCTGACATCCTGCTCCCAAAGCAGGCGCGCTACCGGACTGCGCTATACCCCGGTTTGAAATTGGCTCCGTGACCAGGACTCGAACCTGGGACCCAATGATTAACAGTCATTTGCTCTACCGACTGAGCTATCACGGAACTACACATTTCAATTTACAACTTTGAAGCTTTACTGCGTTCTCTTCAACCCGTTCGCATCGCTGCGTTCGTGTGTCTGAGGCGCGCTATTCTACAATCTTCAGCACCTCTGTCAACCCCCTAAATTGCTTTCAAGTTAATGATTTGCAACTTATTTTGGATTCCTGCTTGGGGAGCGGAAACCCTGGCGGGTGACTTACTGCGGGGCGCACTTTACAAGCCTTTTCCTTTGAGTTCAACAGCCTAACGAAAAAAAGGCCTCGTTATGCGAGGCCTTTTCGATTTTGCTGCCGTTATGGATCAGACAAAGACGATTTCGTCGTTTTCCACCACACCGTGAGCGGTATCGCCCGGCATGAATCGACCGGACAGGATCAGCTGCGCCAGCGGGTTCTCGATCCAGCGCTGGATAGCGCGCTTGAGCGGCCGTGCGCCGTACACCGGGTCGTAGCCGACCGCGATCAGCTTGTCCATGGCTTCAGGGCTGAGCTCAAGCTTCAGCTCACGCTCGGTCAGGCGACTGCGCAGACGACCCAACTGGATCTCGGTAATGCCGGCGATCTGATCCCGCGCCAACGGCTCGAAGATCACCACTTCGTCGACCCGGTTGATGAACTCCGGCCGGAAATGGCTGGAAATCGCATCCATCACCGCCGCGCGCTGCGCCTCACGATCGCCGACCAGTTCCTGGATCTGTACCGACCCCAGGTTGGAGGTCATGACAATCACGGTGTTCTTGAAGTCCACCGTGCGGCCATGGCTGTCGGTCAGACGACCATCCTCGAGCACTTGCAGCAAGATGTTGAACACATCCGGGTGCGCCTTCTCGACTTCGTCCATGAGGATCACCGAATACGGCTTGCGACGTACGGCCTCGGTCAGGTAACCGCCCTCTTCATAGCCCACGTAGCCTGGTGGCGCACCGATCAAGCGAGCCACGGAATGTTTCTCCATGAACTCAGACATGTCGATCCGCACCATCGCCTCTTCAGTGTCGAAGAGGAATTCGGCCAGCGCCTTGCACAGCTCGGTTTTACCGACACCGGTCGGGCCGAGGAACATGAACGAGCCGCTCGGGCGATTCGGGTCGGACAACCCGGCGCGGGAACGCCGCACAGCGTTGGAAACCGCAACCACCGCTTCGTCCTGGCCGATCACACGCTGGTGCAACAGGCTTTCCATTTTCATCAGCTTTTCGCGCTCGCCTTCGAGCATTTTCGACACCGGAATACCCGTCCACTTCGAAACGACTTCGGCGATCTCTTCTTCAGTCACCTTGCTGCGCAGCAACTGGTTTTCGGCTTTGCCATGCTGGTCGACCATTTGCAGGCTGCGTTCCAGGTCCGGGATCACCCCGTACTGCAACTCGGCCATGCGGTTCAGGTCACCTTTGCGGCGGGCTGCTTCCAGTTCCTGACGGGACTGTTCGATTTTCTGCTGGATCTGCGCAGAACCCTGGACTTCGGCTTTTTCCGAGTTCCAGATTTCTTCCAGATCCGAGTATTCACGCTCATGACGAGCGATTTCTTCCTGCAATTTTTCCAGACGCTTCTTCGCCGCGTCGTCGCTTTCTTTCTTCAGCGCCTGGGATTCCACCTTCAGCTGAATCAGGCGACGCTCCAGACGGTCCAGCACTTCCGGCTTGGAGTCGATCTCCATGCGGATGCGGCTGGCGGCCTCATCGATCAGGTCGATGGCCTTGTCAGGCAACTGCCGGTCAGTGATGTAACGATGGCTGAGCTTGGCTGCGGCAATGATCGCGCCGTCGGTAATCGCCACCTTGTGGTGGACCTCATAACGCTCCTTGAGGCCACGCAGGATGGCGATGGTGTCTTCTTCGCTCGGCTCATCCACCAGCACTTTCTGGAAACGTCGCTCGAGGGCGGCGTCCTTCTCTATATATTGGCGGTACTCGTTGAGGGTGGTCGCACCGACACAGTGCAGCTCACCGCGGGCCAGGGCCGGCTTGAGCATATTGCCCGCATCCATCGAGCCTTCGCCCTTACCGGCGCCGACCATGGTATGCAGTTCGTCGATGAACAGGATGATCTGCCCTTCCTGCTTCGACAGTTCATTGAGCAGGGATTTCAGGCGCTCTTCGAACTCACCGCGATACTTGGCACCGGCAATCAGCGCCCCCATGTCCAGGGACAACAGGCGCTTGCCCTTGAGGCCATCCGGCACTTCACCATTGATGATGCGCTGGGCCAGGCCTTCGGCGATGGCGGTTTTACCCACGCCAGGCTCACCGATCAGCACCGGGTTGTTCTTGGTACGACGTTGCAGCACCTGGATGGTCCGGCGAATTTCATCGTCACGGCCGATCACCGGATCGAGCTTGCCGTCTTCGGCGCGCTTGGTCAGGTCGACGGTGTATTTATCCAGCGCCTGTCGCGCCTCTTCGTGGTTCGGGTCATTGACGGCTTCGCCACCGCGCAGGTTGTTGATCGCATTTTCCAGGGCTTTCTTGCTCACGCCCTGGCCAAGCAACAGTTTGCCGAGCTTGCTGTTCTCGTCCATGGCGGCGAGTAGCACCAATTCACTGGAGATGAACTGGTCGCCCTTCTGCTGGGCCAGACGGTCCGCCTGGTTGAGCAGGCGCGCCAGATCCTGCGACATGTTCACGTCACCGGTCGGGTTCTGGATTTTCGGTAGCTGGTCGAGCTCTTTGGTCAGCTCTTTACGCAGGCTGTTGACGTCGAAGCCCACCTGCATCAACAGGGGCTTGATCGAGCCGCCCTGCTGTTCGAGCAAGGCTTGCATCAAGTGCGCCGGTTCTATGGCCGGATGATCGTGGCCGACAGCCAGGGATTGGGCATCGGACAACGCTAACTGCAATTTGCTGGTTAAACGGTCTATACGCATGGGTCACCTTCCTTTTGAGCAGGCCGGACCTATAAAACATCCTGAATGAAGAAACCTGCCAGATACCACAATAGATGCGGTCGATTCTGGGAGTTTCAAGCGTCGTGACGTTGATGCAGGTCAGGGAAGCTTAGCGGGCGAGCCAGATCAGGGAGGCGAATCGGCCAGTGCGGGGGGCACGGCGATAGGAGAAGAAGCGTGGATCGGTCACGGTGCAGAAACCGCCACCGTAGACAGCTGTAACGCCGTGAACTGCCAGACGCAGGCGCGCAAGCATATAGATGTCGGCCATGAACTTGCCGGGGTTTTGGCTCGGTACAAAGGCTTCTGCCGCTTGCGGCAACTGCTGCACGAAGGTTTCGCGCACTTCCGGGCCGACTTCAAAGGCTCGTGGACCGATAGCCGGGCCAAGCCAGACCAATACTTCGGCAGGTGGCACCGCCAGACTGTCGAGGGTGGCTTCCAGCACGCCCGCTGCCAATCCGCGCCAACCGGCATGGGCCGCAGCGACACGAGTGCCGGCACGGTCGCAAAACAATGCCGGCAGGCAATCGGCCGTCATCGCCGCGCAAGCAATACCGGGTGTCGACGTCCAGCTCGCATCAGCGGTGACCACCTGGCTTGGGTCGGCATGAGCCACGACGATGCCGTGGACCTGCTGCAGCCAGGCCGGTTGAATGGAGAAATGCTCGGTAAGACGCCGGCGATTCTCGGCAACAGCCTCAGGGCTGTCGTCGACGTGATCGCCGAGGTTGAGGCTGTCGAACGGCGCCACACTGACGCCGCCCGCACGGGTGGTGACGCAGGCTTTGACCCCGGCCGGCGCGGGCCAGTCAGGAATCAGCCAGTCACTCATCCGATGAACGCCTCGCGGTCTTGCTTGAGCAGGGTCAGCAACCAGACGAAATCTTCCGGCAACGGCGATTCCCAGCTCATGCGCTTACCGGTGGTCGGATGATCCAGTTCCAGGAAACGCGCATGCAGCGCCTGACGCGGGAAGTTTTTCAGCGACTCGACCATGGTCGGGTTGGCGGCCGGCGGGATACGGAAACGACCGCCGTAGGCAGGATCTCCGACCAACGGGTAGTTGATGTGCGCCATGTGCACGCGAATCTGGTGCGTACGACCGGTTTCCAGCTTCACCCGCACGTGGGTGTGGGAGCGGAAGCGCTCGAGCACGCGGTAATGGCTGACGGCTTGCTTGCCACCTTCCATCACGGCCATGCGCTGGCGTTGCTGGCCGTGACGACCGATCGGCGCGTTGATCTTGCCACCGGCTGTCACCACGCCGATCACGATGCACTCGTAGATCCGGCTGACGCTGCGGCTCTGCAACTGTGTAACCAGCTGCGTCTGCGCTTGAATGGTCTTGGCCACCACCATCAGACCGGTGGTGTCCTTGTCCAGGCGATGCACGATACCGGCGCGGGGCACATTGATGATGTCCGGCACGTGGTGCAGCAAGGCGTTGAGCAAGGTGCCGTCGGCATGACCGGCAGCCGGGTGCACCACCAGGCCCGCAGGCTTGTTGATCACCAGGATGTCGTCGTCTTCGTAGACGATATCCAGGGCTATGTCTTGAGCGACCCATTCGCCCTGAGCTTCCTGCTCGGCAGTCAGCTCAAGGATGGCGCCGCCGTGGACGATGTCTCGCGGGCGGATAACCGCCCCATCCACAGTCAGGCGGCCGTCTTTGATCCAGGCGGAAAGGCGCGAGCGCGAGTGCTCAGCGAATAATTGTGCGGCGACTTGATCGAGGCGTTGGCCGCCCAATTCGGACGGCACCTCTGCGCGAAGTTCAATTTTATCGGACATGCTCAGACTAGGCGTCGGCACAGCCTTTGGTTTCGGCTGCGCGCTTGTGGTTAAATACGGCGTCTTTTGCCCCGAGGCTATTCAACGGGGCGCTCATCATAACAGGACGGCCACGCCCAAGACAGCGGCCGTCATAGGGACGCAAGCCGCCATGCAAGTGAAACACCTGCTGCTGATCGCCATCCTCGCATTGACCGCTGCTTGCTCATCGAAGGAAGTCGTAGACGAAAACCTCAGTGAAGTCGAGCTGTACCAACAGGCTCAAGCCGACCTGGACAATAGCAGCTACACCAGCGCCATCGCCAAACTGAAGGCTCTGGAATCGCGTTATCCGTTCGGTCGCTATGCCGACCAGGCGCAACTCGAACTCATCTACGCCAACTACAAGAACACCGAGCCAGAAGCGGCCAAGTCCGCTGCGGAACGCTTCATTCGTCTGCACCCACAGCATCCGAACGTCGATTATGCCTACTACCTCAAGGGCCTGACTTCTTTCGACCAGGACGTCGGCCTGCTGGCGCGTTTCCTGCCGCTGGACATGACCAAGCGTGACCCGGGCGCCGCCCGCGACTCCTATAACGAGTTCGCCCAGCTGACCAGCCGCTTTCCGAACAGCCGCTACGCGCCAGACGCCAAGCAGCGCATGATTTATCTGCGCAACCTGCTGGCGGCATACGAAATTCACGTGGCCGACTACTACCTGACCCGTCAGGCCTACGTCGCTGCCGCGAACCGCGGTCGTTACGTGGTGGAAAACTTCCAGGAAACCCCTTCGGTCGGCGACGGCCTGGCGGTGATGACCGAGGCCTACCAGCGCATGCACCTGGACGAACTGGCTGCCACCAGTCTGGAAACCCTGAAGCTCAACTACCCGAACCACCCGACGCTGGTAGACGGTCAGTTCGTACCGACCGTGGCCGAAGCCGACAACCGTTCGTGGCTGAGCAAGACGACCCTGGGCCTGATCGAGTCCCGTCCGCCGCTGCCACCGGGCGAAACCCGCGCCAACCAGGACGTACAGAAGCAATTCCAGGACGCCAAGGACGCCATCCCGAGCGAGCTCAAGCCTAAAGACGACAATGGCGACGCGGTCGAAGAAGAAAATCACGAAGCCGAAGGCAACAACAGCGACCGTTCGTGGTTCAGCTACATGACCTTCGGCGTGTTCGACTGACACCCCCGGGTTATGAAAAAAGGGAGACTTTCGAGTCTCCCTTTTTTATTTCAGCGCTTTATTACACTGTGCGCCTGTCAGGTCCTTGGCTAAACTGCCGGATCATCAGTCGAAAAGCAGCTCACCATGCTTCGTTTATTGTTCTGGATTGCCCTGATTGCCGCTGCGGTATGGTTCTGGCGCAAGTTCAAGGGTCAGGCATCCACTCCCAGATCCCCTGCCGAGCGGGAAGCGGCGCCCATGGTCCGTTGCGCCCATTGCGGTGTTCACCTGCCCCGTGACCGCGCGCTGAGCCTCGACCAGCAATGGTATTGCAGCCAGGCTCATCTTGAGCAAGGCAAGGGCTCCAGTGGCCACTGACACTTCAGCAGAAATGGCAGCCGTTTAGGGACTATCGCGCGTCCCCAAGGAACTGAAAGGTGTTGATCGACGTCTGACGCAGATTATTCAAGACCTCTCTCTGCGAATGAACCGGGTAATCGAAAACGTCCTGCACCTGCAGCGCCGCGAGCAAATGTCGCCGCTACGACTCAACCTGAAATCACTGGAAATACTCGATAATGAAGCCCCAGCCCCCCATATCAAGGGCCTGGGGCTTTATCTGTCCGGCCAGCCGGGCAAAAGCATTCTGTCCCGCCTAGACTTCAAGGCACGCCAGGAAAGCGGCTGCCTTTGCATGACCTATGCACACGGACGAACCCCACGTTGAACACGAGACCACGACAAAAAGTCTTGATCGTCGATGACGAACCGGACATTCGAGAACTCCTGGAAATCACCCTGGGAAGGATGAAGCTGGAGACGTTCAACGCCCGCAACGTCGGCGAAGCGCAATCCCTGCTGAAACGCGAAACCTTCGATCTATGCCTGACCGACATGCAGTTGCCGGACGGTACCGGCCTGGAGCTGGTGCAGCACATCCAGCAACGCCACCCTCAGGTCCAGGTGGCGATGATCACCGCCTATGACAGTCTCGAAAACGCGATCAATGTACTCAAGGCCGGGGCATTCGACTTCCTGACCAAACCGGTGGACCTTGCGCGCCTGCGTGAGCTGGTCACCAACGCCCTGCTGGTTCCTGCCCGCGGGGTCGGCATCGATCGACGCCTGCTGGGCGACTCATTGCCCATGCGCAACCTGCGCAAACACATCACCAAACTGGCCAGCAGCCATGCGACGGTATACATCAGCGGAGAGTCCGGCAGCGGCAAGGAGTTGGTCGCGCGCCTGATCCATGATCAAAGCCCCCGCGCCAATCAGCCGTTCATTGCGATCAACTGCGCGGCGATTCCTTCGGAGCTGCTGGAGAGCGAGTTTTTCGGCCATCGCAAAGGCAGTTTCAGCGGCGCCATCGAAGACAAACCCGGCCTGTTCCAGACAGCCCACGGCGGCACCCTGCTCCTCGACGAAGTGGCCGACCTGCCGCTGGCCATGCAAGTCAAACTGCTGCGCGCGATTCAGGAGAAATCCGTACGCTGCGTCGGCGGGCAGCAGGAAGTGGCGGTGGATGTGCGCATTCTCTGCGCCACGCACAAGGACCTTGGCGCCGAAGTCGCCGCCGGACGATTTCGTCACGATCTTTACTACCGTTTGAACGTGATCGAACTCCGGGTGCCGCCCTTGCGCGAGCGTCGTGATGACATCGAAATGCTTGCCAGCCACATTCTCAACCGTCTGGCCGCCGATACCGGCCAACCTGCGGCGAGACTCCACCCTCAAGCCCTCGATGCGCTGAAAAGCTATCGCTTCCCGGGCAATGTGCGGGAACTGGAAAACATGCTCGAACGGGCGCACACCTTGTGTGAGAACAAACAGATCGAAGCCGGCGACCTGCGCCTGGCTGAAGGCAACCGTGGGACTGAGGGTGGCGTGCCGGACCTGACCCGGATCGACAATCTGGAAGCCTACCTGGAAAACGTCGAACGCCAACTGCTGCTCCAGGCCCTGGAGGAAACCCGCTGGAACCGCACGGCGGCGGCTCAGCGGTTGAACCTGTCTTTCAGGTCGATGCGCTACAGGCTCAAGAAGTTGGGATTGGATTGAGGCTTTAAAGTCTTCCGGCAGGCGCATAAGGCGCCGGATCGATAATCGGTGCCCGGCCCAGCATCACATCGGCAAACAGCTGGCATGAGGCCGGCGCCAGCACCAGCCCGTTACGGTAGTGCCCGCAGTTGAGCCAGAGCCCGTCAAACCCCGGCACCGGGCCGATGTAAGGAATGCCCTCGGGTGATCCCGGGCGCAATCCGGCCCAATGCCCCACCACTTCGGCATCGGCCAGCGCCGGGATCAACTCCACCGCGGACGCCTTCAGGCTTTCCAGTGCCGTCCCGGTCGGCGTCTTGTCAAAGCCTTCATGCTCCAGCGTACTGCCGATCAGTATGTGCCCGTCGCGCCGTGGAATCGCATAACGGCCCTTGGCCAGGACCATGCTCGGCAGGAAATCCGCCGCACACTTGTAGAGAATCATCTGCCCTTTCACCGGCTCGACCGGCAGCGTCAGATCAAGAAGCTTGAGCAAATCTCCGCTCCAGGCCCCCGCCGTCAGGACGACTTGATCGCCCGGGACAGTACCTGTGGAGGTCTGCACGCCGACCACTTTGTTGCCGTCGCGAACAAACCCGCTGACTTCGCACTGTTCATGGATCGTCACGTTCGGCAGCGCCAGCAACGCGGACTTGAGAGATTTCACCAGACGCGGATTGCGCACGTTAGCGACGTCGGCCATGTAGATCGCCCGGGAAAAACCACTGCCCAGCACCGGCACGGCGTCGTGTGCTGCCGATATATCCACCGCGCTGAGCGGGCGATTCTCCCGGGCGGCCCATGCCAGGGCTTCAGCCTCGTCATCCAGATCCAGCCAGTACAGCCCGGTGGTGTGCACTTCAGGATCAACGCCAGTGGCGGCAAACAAGCGCTCGCCCAGCTGTGGATAAAAGTCCTGGGACCAGTGAGCCAGCGCGGTGACCGCCGGGCTGTAGCGCCACGGGTAAAGCGGCGAAACGATGCCGCCACCGGCCCAAGACGATTCCTGGCCGACGCTCGAGCGATCCAGCAGCACAACGCTTTGCACTTCGGAGGCGAGATTGAACGCCGTCAGCAATCCAATCACCCCACCGCCGACAATCACCACTTGCTGTTGCCTGGTCATGTTCTGATCCCATCGTTAAATAGACAGAGGGTACAAAAGGCACCCGAAAAAGAAACTCAGCGCCCCCAGCAGTCTTTGCTGGTCAGGCCGGATTTCGCGTTGACCATACCGAGCACACCGGTGTTGGTGATGGTCAGATCACCACACTTGTCAGTGGCCATGCTCGAGCCTGCCTTGCGCACCGCCGTCAGCAGAAAGGTCTGGTCGGTCAGGGTCGGTGTGATGCTGTAGTAATCATTGCCGGCACTGAGGCCCGTCGCATCGGTGTAGGCATTTTTCTGCGAGTAGAAGCGCTCCAGTAGCTGCGTCTGCTCCGAGAGCAGACCGGCTGCTTCTGCGCGACGGCCCTTGTTCAGGTATTCGGTGAAACTCGGGGCAGCAATGGTCATGACAATACCGATGATCGCAATCACGATCATGATTTCGATCAGGGTAAAACCGCGGTTGGAACTACGCATGCATCAACTCTCACTCACTGTATTTGTCGCCACATGATGCGACGGCTGCCGCCGGATTTTTCCATCCCCGCAGTACCGTCGCCAGTGGAATCGTTCACGGCCCCGCCGTTGTCGCTGGCGTCCTGGGTCGAATGCTCGCCGATAAAGATCACGCCATCGGATAGTGTGTCGCTGTTGTCGACCACTCCATCGGCGTTGCTGTCGAGCATCTTAACGCTGATCGCCTCGGGCAGCTTCAGGCAGACGGCCTTCAGCCCCTGATTGCTGTGATAAAAACCGTACCAGTTGCCATTGGCCAGACAGGTTGGCCGGTTCAGCGCAGGCGAATCCGCTGATGTGGCAGCGTGCGCCGACATCGACAGGTCGAGCGCGACGACGACAACAAACAGTTGCGACCATAACCTGGCAGGTCGCTCAGTACTTCGCATAGATGCTCTCCACCACACTGCGCGAATGCCCCGCGATGCCGACTGCCGTTACCCGGTACAAGGTTGCCGGGGTATTGATCGGCACATTCACCGCATTTCGGCTGACACCGATGTTTTGCACACCATAAAAACCCTTGCCCGATGCAATCCAGGTCACGCCGGAAGAGGCGTTGAAACCGGCAGCGGTAATAGTCGAAGACTCGGACGGTGGCGCACATTGAACGATGCCGCTACAAACAGGTAGCGCATAGCTGTCCCGCTGCACTGTACCCTCGCCCACCCGCAATGCGGCTTCTGCACTCTGAAACGACTGGTTGCGCAGGGCGACGCTACCGGCCATTTTTTCCTGCAGGGTGGCGCTCTGCATCGATGAAAGACCAATCAACGTCAGCAAGAGCAAGAACACCAGACTGACCAACAGTGCCATGCCGCGTTGGGCGAAATACGTCTTGGGAGCACGATTCATTGGCACCCCCTCATGGCAAGCGGTTGCGCAGAGCGGCAACCACATTGAAGGTTTGATCGGCCACCCGGTGGTTCGGATCAACGAGAGTCAGGCTCAGGCGAACGCTTCGAATCAGCGCGGGGTCCGGCGGATTGCTGCTGTAACGCGAAGCAGCCAGATCAGTGGCCGTGCTGGCCAGGCCGAAGCTCACGTCGAAAGCGCTGACGTTATCCACCAATACCTGGTCTGCTGCGGCCCCGCTCTTCATAAGCAGTTGGTTGTTGCTTAAGCTATAAGTCAGCCGCCGAATCGGAAAGGCCAGTTGCCCTGCCACTGGCGTCCGACCTTCACTGTAGGCCGTCGAATTGGTTCGACAATCGGAAAGCACGGTCCAGTCCGGCTTGCCGCCATTGCCGCCGACATCCGCCGTAACCAGCGTCAACTTGCGGCCGCCGTTGTCCCAACGGATCGGTGCTAGCTGACTGGCATGGAAATCACCTTTCTTACTTGAATCGGTGATCGTCTCCAGGCAACCGAACATCCCGACCATGCGGACTTCCTGAATCATTTTGCTCAACACGAAACGTGCGTCCTCCTGCATGTTCGCGGCGGCATTCTGGCTGAGATAGGTGTTCTTGGCCGCGATGAAAACCTGCACCACGCCCAGCACCACGATCAGGCTCAATGCCAGGGCGATCAGTAATTCGACCAGGCTAAAACCCCTGCTGCGGCGACTCACGGGATCACCGTCGGATCAATGGCCGCGCGACTGCTCAGAACGAAGCTGCGTCGTGAGTCGGCAGTATTCGCGGCCCGTGAGTCGTCCCAGGTGATCGTGATGGTGTACACCTTCTGGTTAACGGTGATACTGCCCGTCGCGGAGGCACCGAGTGAACTGACGATGTTGGCGTTGAAGTCAAACAGGTCCTGATCCCGGGCAACGTCCGGATTGCCCGAAGTCGGCGGCGCAATGGTGTAATCCGCAGCGGCGTTGGCGCGAATGCGATCCATCAGATCGTAGGCGATAAAACTGGCCTGACTGGTCATGCGAGCGCTGTCCGTGTACTTCAGCGCATTGAGCTGAAACGCCGCCGCCCCGAGCAGGCCCACTCCCAGAATGACTAACGCCACCAGGACTTCGACCAGCGTCATACCCTCCTGCGCGCCTTGCCTCCCTGCCCTCATCCGCAACTTCCACCCAATAGAATTCGTCCGTTCAAACACACTGTTAGCGTTCTGCCTTGTGCGCCCCGCCCATAGCTGACCACCACCTCTGAGGACGGTGATGACAGTCCGCCCATACTGTTGAAATCGATGGCGGTGACGCCAGAGGTTAGCGCCAGAGTTGCTCCGCTGCTCATCGCCGGAACAACCCGTAATACATTGGCCAAAGCGCCAGTACCGTCGTAAATCGTCAGTTCCCCACTCCAGACATCCCCACCGGCCGTCGGTCGCACCCGTGTGGCATTGCCCCGATCGATGGCTTCGAGCCGGGCAAAATTCAGGGCTCGTCGCAGGTCAGCGATTTCAGTATCAGCCCTGGTTGTTTGCGTCGAGCGGGTAAATGCCGGGACAGCCAGAGTCAGCAGAATCAGAAGGATCGCGATCGCGACCAGCAACTCGATCAGCGTGAAACCTTTTGTAGGATGATCCATCGGGGCCTTCTGTTTCCTTCGGCTATACCTGCTCTTGCGCGGCACAACATTCGAGCGATGCGGTGCATTTGCGTTGCCATTTCTCGCGCAGGGATTGCACGAGCCACAGCACGCCACGGAGGGAGATGTCATGCGGCAACAAGGCTTCAGCCTGATCGAACTGCTCATGGGACTGGCAATTACAGGAATTGTTCTGCATTTGGTCAGTCCGGCGTTCGCAACGCTGGTCGAGTCGAACCAAAGACAGCAAGCGGCACAGGCTCTTTCCAACGGTATTCGCACTGCCCGGAGCGAAGCCATCACCCGCAACCAGGCCGTGGTGATTCACGGCATCAATGGCGACTGGAGCCAAGGCTGGCGGATCATTCTGGATATCAGCGGCAAGGGGGAGATGGACAGCGACAATCCACTGCTGGCCGAACGCCAGAGCGGCGCACGCATGTCGATTATGGGGAACAGTACGGTCGAAAGCTCAATACGATTCAGAGGTCAGGGCGAGCCACTGTTTGGAGGGACGCTACACATTTGCGCAGTTCGCGAACCGGTGAGCCAACATCAAGTAGTGTTGGCTCGGACCGGTCGCGTCAGCCTGCGCAACGACAAGGCTGAGCAGGCGTTATGCAAAGAAAGGAATAAATTCAGAGCAACGAACGAACGCGCAGTTCTTTAGGCATCGAGAACGTGATGTTCTCCTCGCGACCGGCCAGTTCATCGGCACCGGTGGCACCCCAGGCCTGCAACTGCTGGATCACGCCGCGCACCAGGACTTCCGGGGCGGATGCGCCGGCGGTGATACCGATACGCTCGACGCCGTCGAACCAGCTCTTCTGCAGGTCCTCGGCACCGTCGATCAGGTAGGCCGGAGTGGACATGCGTTCTGCCAATTCGCGCAGGCGATTGGAGTTGGAGCTGTTCGGACTGCCGACCACCAGCACCACGTCGCACTCGTCGGCCAGTTGCTTGACCGCATCCTGACGGTTTTGCGTGGCGTAGCAAATGTCGTCCTTGCGCGGCCCACCGATGGCCGGGAAACGCGAACGCAGGGCGTCGATAACGCGGCTGGTATCGTCCATCGACAAGGTGGTCTGGGTCACGAAGGCGAGCTTTTCAGGGTTGTTCACCTGCAGTGCCGCGACATCCTTCTCGTCCTCGACCAGGTAGATCGCGCCACCATTGCCAGCATCGTATTGGCCCATGGTGCCTTCGACTTCCGGGTGACCGGCATGGCCGATGAGAATGCACTCTCGGCCGTCACGGCTGTAGCGCGCCACTTCGATGTGGACTTTGGTCACCAGCGGGCACGTGGCGTCGAACACTTTCAGCCCACGGCCAGCCGCTTCGCTGCGCACGGCCTGGGATACGCCGTGGGCACTGAAGATCACGATGACGTCGTCCGGCACCTGGTCCAGTTCTTCGACGAAGATCGCACCACGGGAGCGCAGGTCTTCGACGACAAATTTGTTGTGGACCACTTCGTGGCGCACATAGATCGGCGGCCCGAAGACTTCCAGGGCGCGGTTGACGATTTCGATCGCCCGGTCCACACCGGCGCAGAAGCCACGGGGGTTGGCGAGTTTGATTTGCATGCTGTGCCTCGTGTCTTGCGCGCAAGAAATAATAATGCGGTCCTGTTGCTCAAACACAAGGTTCGAGAACAGTGAAACTTCCTGTGGGAGCGAGCTTGCTCGCGATAGCGCAGAGTCAGTCAACATCAATATCGACTGTCAGGCCCTCATCGCGAGCAAGCTCGCTCCCACAGGGTCCGGTGGCAACAGAAGCTGCCCCGTAATGCCTCAGAGCGCCTTGACGGAAATGATTTCCACGTCAAAGGTCAACGTCTTGCCCGCCAGCGGGTGGTTGAAGTCGATGGTCACTTGCGCGTCATCGAACTCTTTGACCACGCCCGGCAATTCAGTATTGGCCGCATCGTTGAAGATCACCAGCAAGCCAGGCGACAGTTCCATGTCCTGGAACTGGGAGCGCGGGATGATTTGCAGGTTTTGCGGGTTCGGCTGGCCGAAAGCGTTTTCCGGCTCGATGTTCAGCGTACGCTTGTCACCGGCCTTGAAACCGAACAGCGCCGCTTCGAAACCTGGCAACAGGTTGCCGTCACCGACCTTGAAGGTCGCCGGGGCCTTGTCGAAGGTGCTGTCCACCGTGTCGCCGTTCTCCAGGCGCAATGCAAAATGCAAGGTGACTTCCGTGTTCTGGCCGATGCGTTGCTCAGCCAATACCTGTTCAGTCATGAACGGCTTCTCCGGTCTTTTTACTTTTGAACATATCCAGTGCCAGCATGACAGCACCAACAGTGATGGCACTGTCGGCAAAGTTGAACGCCGGGAAATACCAGCGGTTCTGCCAATGCACCAGAATGAAATCGATCACATGGCCCAGGGCAATGCGGTCATACAGATTGCCCAGCGCGCCACCGAGCACCAGTGCCAGCGCAATCGCCAGCCAGGTCTCGTTGCGCCCCAGACGCTTGAGCCACACCACCAGCACCGCACTGACCACGATAGCGATCAACGCGAACAGCCAGCGCTGCCAGCCGGAGCTGTCAGCCAGGAAGCTGAACGCCGCGCCAGTGTTGTAGGCCAGGGTCCAGCTGAAGTAATCGGGAATGATTACGATCTGCTGGTACATCTGGAGCTTGCCTTCGAAGTAGAACTTGCTGGCCTGGTCGATGACCAGGACCAGCAAACTCAACCAGAGCCAGCTCAGCCGTCCGAAACGGCCAACGGCATTAGGCATAGTGACGGACCTCGCCGGCGCCGCTGATGTTGTCGACGCAGCGGCCGCAGATTTCCGGATGCTCCGGGTTCACGCCGACGTCTTCACGGCAGTGCCAGCAACGGGCGCACTTGGCGTGGCTCGACTTGACGATCTTCAGCTTCAGGCCGCTGACTTCGGTGACCACTGCATCGGCCGGTGCCTGCACCAATGGCGCAACACTGGCGGTCGACGTGATCAGTACGAAACGCAGTTCGTTGCTCAGTTTGGCCAGGTCGGCGGTCAGTGCGTCTTCGGCGAACAGCGTCACTTCGGCCTGCAGGTTGCCACCGACAGCCTTGGCTGCACGCTGGATTTCCATTTCCTTGTTGACCGCGACCTTGACCGCCATGATCCGGTCCCAGTAAGCGCGATCCAGCTCGATGCCTTCCGGCAGTTCGCTCAGGCCTTCATACCAGGTGTTGAGCATGACGGACTCGTTACGCTCGCCCGGCAGGTATTGCCACAGTTCGTCGGCGGTGAACGCCAGGATCGGCGCGATCCAGCGCACCAACGCCTCGGAGATGTGGAACAGCGCGGTCTGGCACGAGCGGCGGGCCTTGCTGTCGGCGCCAGTGGTGTACTGACGGTCCTTGATGATGTCGAGATAGAAACCGCCCAGCTCCTGCACGCAGAAGTTGTGGATCTTCGAGTACACGTTCCAGAAGCGGTATTCGCCGTAGTGCTCTTGCAGCTCGCGTTGCAACAACAGGGTACGGTCCACGGCCCAACGATCCAGAGCCAGCATTTCTTCGGCCGGCAGCAGGTCGGTGGCCGGGTTGAAGCCGGTCAGGTTCGAAAGCAGGAAGCGCGCGGTGTTACGGATACGCCGGTAGGCGTCCGCACTGCGTTGCAGGATCTGCTCGGAAACCGCCATTTCACCCGAGTAGTCGGTCGAAGCAACCCACAGACGCATGATGTCGGCGCCCAGGGTGTCGTTGACTTTCTGTGGCGCGATCACGTTGCCCAGGGACTTGGACATCTTGCGGCCGGACTCGTCGACGGTGAAGCCGTGAGTCAGCAGTTCGCGATACGGCGCGTGGTTATCGATGGCGCAACCGGTCAGCAGGGACGAGTGGAACCAGCCACGGTGCTGGTCCGAGCCTTCCAGGTACAGGTCGGCGCGCGGGCCGGTTTCGTGGCCCATCGGGTGCGAACCGCGCAGGACGTGCCAGTGCGTGGTGCCCGAGTCGAACCAGACGTCCAGGGTGTCGCTGATCTTGTCGTACTGCGGCGCTTCATCGCCCAGCAGCTCGGCGGCGTCCAGCTTGAACCAGGCCTCGATGCCTTCGACTTCAACGCGCTTGGCGACTTCTTCCATCAGCTCAACGGTACGTGGGTGCAACTCGCCGCTTTCCTTGTTCAGGAAGAACGGGATCGGCACGCCCCAATTGCGCTGACGAGAAATGCACCAGTCCGGACGGTTGGCGATCATCGAGTGCAGGCGCGCCTGGCCCCAGGCCGGTACGAACTGGGTCTCTTCGATGGCCTTGAGCGAGCGCTGGCGCAGGGTGTCGCCGGTGGTCGGCTGCTTGTCCATGCCGATGAACCACTGCGCGGTGGCGCGATAGATCAGCGGGGTCTTGTGGCGCCAGCAGTGCATGTAGCTGTGTTCGATGACGGTGGTGTGCAGCAGCGCACCGACTTCGGTCAGCTTGTCGACGATGGCCGGGTTGGCCTTCCAGATGAACTGGCCGCCGAAGAATTCCAGCGAGGTCGCGTACACGCCGTTGCTTTGGACCGGATTGAGGATGTCGTCGTTGACCATGCCGTACTTCTTGCAGGTCACGAAGTCGTCCACGCCATAGGCCGGAGCGGAGTGAACCACACCGGTACCGGCGCCCAGCTCAACGTAGTCGGCCAGGTAAACCGGCGACAGACGGTCGTAGAACGGGTGACGGAAGTTGATCAGCTCCAGCGCTTTACCGGTGGTGGTCGCAATGACCGAACCTTCCAGCGAGTAGCGCGCCAGGCACGACTCGACCAGTTCTTCAGCCAGTACCAGCAGCTTGTCGCCGACGTCGACCAGGGCGTAGTTGAATTCCGGGTGAACGTTCAGCGCCTGGTTGGCCGGGATGGTCCACGGGGTGGTGGTCCAGATCACGATCGAGGCAGGTTTGCCCAGGGTTGGCAGACCGAAGGCGGCAGCCAGTTTGGCTTCATCGGCAATCGGGAACGCTACGTCGATGGTCGAGGACTTCTTGTTCTCGTACTCGACTTCCGCCTCGGCCAGGGCCGAACCACAGTCGAAGCACCAGTTCACAGGCTTCAGGCCCTTGAACACGAAACCGCCCTTGACGATTTCGGCCAAGGCACGGATTTCACCGGCCTCGTTCTTGAAATCCATGGTCTTGTACGGGTTGGCGAAGTCGCCCAGCACGCCGAGGCGAATGAACTCGGACTTCTGCCCCTCGATCTGCTCGGTGGCGTAGGCGCGGCACAGTTCGCGGGTCTTGTCCGCGCCCAGGTTCTTGCCGTGGGTCACTTCGACCTTGTGCTCGATCGGCAGGCCGTGGCAGTCCCAGCCCGGAACATAAGGCGCGTCGAAGCCCGACAGGGTCTTCGAGCGGATAATCATGTCCTTGAGAATCTTGTTCAGCGCATGACCGATGTGAATCGAGCCGTTGGCGTACGGAGGGCCGTCGTGCAATACGAACTTCGGACGATCCTTGCCAATCTCGCGCAACTTTCCGTACAGGCCAATACTGTCCCAGCGCTGCAGGATCTGCGGTTCGCGCTGTGGCAGGCCGGCCTTCATTGGGAAGGCGGTGTCCGGAAGGTTTAGCGTGGCTTTATAGTCGGTCATTTAAGGCTCTTCATTAGCGATGGGCGCTAGGTGCGGCTAGTGCACGGGCGGCGGCGACATCCGCGTTGATCGCCGTTTTCAACGCCTCCAGAGAGGCGAAACGCTGCTCTTCGCGCAGCTTGTGGTGGAAAACCACCGTTAAACGCCGGTCATACAGATCGCCGGCAAAATCTAAAAGATGTATTTCGAGGTGGGCTTTGCCATCACCTTGGACCGTGGGCCGCACACCGATATTGGCGACGCCTGGCCAGGTCTTGCCGTCGATGTCGACGTTGACCAGGTAAACCCCGGAAAGCGGAACACGACGGCGCTTGAGTTGTATGTTGGCCGTGGGCGTACCCAACTGGCGAGCCAGCTTCTGGCCGTGCAGCACCCGCCCGGTAATCTGGAACGGCCGACCTAGCAGTCGCTCGGCCAAGGCAAAATCAGCTGCGGCCAGGGCATTGCGGACCTGAGTGCTGCTGACGCGAATACCGTCCAGCTCAACGGTTTGCGCTGCCTCGACGGTAAAGCCCTGAACGATGCCGGCTTGTTGCAGGAAATCGAAATCCCCTACGCGGTCGCAGCCGAACCGGAAGTCGTCACCGACTTCAAGGTGCTGTACGCCAAGGCCGTCCACCAGGATGGTATCAACGAATTCGCTGGCGCTGAGCTTGCTCAGCCGCTGGTTGAAGGCCAGGCACAGGACGCGGTCGACACCTTCGTCGGCCAGCAGCTGCAGTTTGTCCCGCAGCCGGGCCAGACGGGCCGGGGCCGTGTCCGGGGCGAAAAATTCTCGCGGCTGCGGCTCAAAAATCACCACGCAGCTGGGCACGCCCAACTCGAGCGCACGCTCACGCAGCCGCGCCAGGATAGCCTGGTGACCACGGTGAACACCGTCAAAGTTGCCAATAGTGGCGACACAGCCCCGATGCTGGGGGCGCAGATTGTGGAGGCCTCGAACCAGCTGCATAACGCGCTTCTTGCTCATAAAGTGGTCGATTATAACCACACCCGGCGGCCGACGACAGGCAACACCGTAACCCAAAGTGATCGAGCCGACAAAACTGCCGGATCGCCCGTGTTTATCGAGGCCAGAACCTCAGCCCAGCGTCTTGCGATTGAAGTCGCGCAAACGGAAGCCCATCAACACTAACATGCCGAAATAAGCCACCACGCCCGCCGCCACCAACGCCCCCAGGCGCAAGAAGCGTTCGAGCATTTGCCCCTGATCCCAGGCCGGCATGAAGTGCATCGCACCCAACAATACCGCGGACATTACCGCAACAGCGACCAGCAGCTTGAAAGTGAACTTCGCCCAGCCCGGCTGCGGCTGGTACATCTGCTGCTTGCGCAGTTGATAGAACAGCAATCCGGCATTGAGGCAAGCACCGGCACTGATCGCCAAGGCCAGGCCCGCGTGAGCCAGGGGGCCGATCAGCACCAGGTTGAACAGCTGGGTGACCACCAGGGTAAAAATCGCGATTTTTACCGGTGTACGGATGTTTTGTTGCGCATAAAAGCCAGGGGCCAGCACTTTGATCATAATAATCCCGAGCAACCCGACCGAATAAGCGATCAGGGCACGCTGGGTCATCGATGCATCAAACGCATTGAACTGGCCGTACTGGAACAAAGAAACCGTCAGCGGCTCCGCCAGAATCCCCAACGCCAGCGAGCAAGGCAGCACCAATACGAAGCACAGGCGCAGGCCCCAGTCGAGGATGCGCGAATACTCGTGACGATCCTTGTTGGCGTAGGTCTTGGCCAGGGTCGGCAACAGAATCGTCCCCAGCGCCACGCCCAGCACGCCGGAAGGCAGCTCCATCAATCGGTCGGCGTAGTACATCCAGGACACGGACCCGGCAACCAGGAACGAAGCGAAGATGGTGTTGATGATCAGCGAAATCTGGCTCACCGAGACACCGAGGATGGCTGGCAGCATCTGCTTCATTACGCGCCAGACACCGGTATCATGCAGATTCAGGCGCGGCAGCACCAGCATGCCGATCTTTTTCAGGTGCGGCAGCTGATAGAGCAACTGCGCCAGGCCGCCCACCAGAACCGCCCAGCCGAGCGCCATTACGGGCGGATCGAAGTAGGGTGTCAGGAACAACGCAAAAATAATCATGCTGACGTTGAGCAGCGTCGGCACGAATGCCGGGACCGAAAAACGGTTCCAGGTGTTGAGGATCGCGCCCGCCAGCGACGAAAGGGAAATCAGCAATATGTAGGGAAAGGTCACCCGCAACAGGTTGGAAGTGAGCTCGAATTTTTCCGGGGTATCAGTGAAACCCGGCGCAGTGACCCAGATGACCCACGGCGCGGCGATCATGCCCAACACCGTGACCAGCGCCAGTACCAGCGTCAGCAGGCCCGAGACATAGGCAATGAATGTGCGGGTCGCCTCTTCACCCTGCTGGCTTTTGTATTCCGCAAGTATCGGCACGAATGCCTGGGAAAACGCCCCCTCGGCAAAGATCCGGCGCAGCAGGTTTGGCAGTTTGAAGGCGATAAAGAAGGCGTCGGTCGCCATTCCCGCGCCAAATGCCCGCGCAATGAGGGTGTCTCGAACAAATCCCAGAATCCGGGAAAGCATCGTGATAGAGCTGACGGCGGCCAACGATTTGAGCAAATTCATGGAAAGAGTTTGTGCCTGTCGATAAACAGCAGGCGAACTACGCGCCTACTTATGCGATACTCCGCGCCGCAACAGCACAGAGCCAAAGCTCGCGAGTTTACAGGTCGCACGCTGGAAAGAAATCTCCAAGCTTGCTTCACCTACCACTTAGCGGAACGTCTCAACCGCCCTTGACAAGACCTCAACTCATCGGCATGATTCGCGGCCTATTTTGTTTGCTATTTCCTAAAAAGTCTTTCGAGGAGCTCGACGGTGGCCAACTCACCTTCCGCCAAAAAACGTGCAAAACAGGCTGAGAAGCGTCGCAGCCACAACGCCAGCCTGCGTTCCATGGTTCGTACCTACATCAAGAATGTAGTTAAGGCCATCGACGCAAAAGACGCTGCCAAAGCTCAAGCTGCTTACGTTCTGGCTGTGCCAGTTATCGACCGTATGGCCGATAAAGGCATCATCCACAAGAACAAGGCCGCTCGTCATAAGAGCCGCCTGAATGGCCACGTCAAGGCCCTGAACGTTGCCGCTGCTGCCTAAGCGACTCGTTCATTAAAAAACCGACCTCAGGGTCGGTTTTTTATTGCCTGCGATTCAGTGATTTCGACGCAAAAAAATGTGGGAGCGGGCTTGCTCGCGAAGAGGCCGTGTCAGTCGCCAATTATGCTGAATGACACACCGCCTTCGCGAGCAAGCTCGCTCCCACAGTTTGATTTGCGTGAAATTACTGAGCGTGCGCCCACGGCAAAATCGGAATCGCCGTCACCGCATTCTGCGGACTGCCCTCGATCAAGCGATCGCTATACACCAGATACACCAGCGTATTGCGCTTCTTGTCGAGAAACCGCACCACCTGCATGGTCTTGAACACCAGGGACGTGCGCTCCTTGAACACCTCGTCGCCATCCTTGAGCTCACCCTTGAAGCTGATCGGCCCGACCTGCCGGCAAGCGATAGACGCTTCGGCACGATCCTCGGCCAAACCAAGACCGCCCTTCACCCCACCGGTCTTGGCGCGCGACAGATAGCAGGTCACGCCATCGACCTTGGGATCATCAAAGGCCTCGACCACGATCCGGTCATTCGGCCCGACGAACTTGAACACCGTCGACACCTGACCGATCTCTTCGGCCGAAGCCAGCAGCGGCATTGCCATCAGCAACCCCAACAATCCTTTTGCCACGCGCATTCAGGTATTCCTTCAGACCAGGATCAAGTTATCGCGATGAACCAGTTCCGGTTCCGCCATGTAACCCAACAGACCGACAATCGCCTCGGACGACTGACCGATGATTTTTTGCGCTTCCAGCGCGCTGTAGTTGGCCAGGCCACGGGCAATCTCGCGACCGTCCGGCGCCACACAAACCACCATCTCGCCGCGACGGAAGCTGCCCTGCACCAATTTGACCCCAACCGGCAGCAAGCTCTTGTTGCCTTGGGACAACGCGATCACCGCACCCGCATCCAGCACCAGGGTGCCACGGGTTTGCAAATGACCGGCCAGCCACTGCTTGCGTGCCGCCAGCATGCCGCGCTCCGGCGACAGCAGGGTGCCAATGCGCTCGCCTGCCTTGAGGCGATCGAGCACGCGCTCAATGCGCCCGCCAACGATGATGGTATGAGCACCGGAACGGGCCGCCAGGCGCGCAGCACGCAATTTGGTCTGCATGCCACCACGCCCCAGCGCACCACCAGTACCACCCGCCACCGCGTCGAGTGCCGGATCATCGGCACGCGCCTCGTAAATCAGCTGGGCATCCGGATTGTTACGCGGATCGGCGTCGAACATGCCATCGCGATCCGTCAGGATCACCAGCAGATCAGCCTCGACCAGGTTGGCCACCAGCGCCGCCAGGGTGTCGTTGTCGCCAAAACGGATTTCGTCGGTGACCACGGTGTCATTCTCGTTGATCACCGGAATGACCTTCAGCTCGACCAGCGCACGCAAAGTGCTGCGGGCGTTCAGGTAGCGCTTGCGATCGGACAAGTCGTCGTGAGTCAGGAGAATCTGCGCGGTATGCCGGCCATGCTCGGCAAAGCTCGACTCCCAGGCCTGCACCAACCCCATCTGGCCGATTGCGGCGGCAGCCTGAAGTTCGTGCATCGCACTGGGTCGCGAGGTCCAGCCCAAACGGCTCATGCCGGCCGCCACCGCCCCGGAGGACACCAGCACCAGCTCGACACCCGCCTCATGCAAGGCCACCATCTGTTCAACCCAGACACCCATTGCCGCGCGATCCAGGCCTTTGCCGTCCGCCGTCAGCAAAGCGCTGCCGATCTTCACGACCCAACGCTGCGCACCTGTCACCTTGCTCCGCATCATCTTCAACCTTAGCTTGAGGACAGCGCGACCTAGCACTGCCCGTGACGTTATTCGTGGTTACTCATGACCAACAATCGATTTCCAGATACCAAAACGCCGCTCGATTGAGCGGCGCTTAAGTTTATCGCAACGAATCAGTCACGCACGTAAATGATTTCCGGACCGTCTTCGTCATCCACATCTTCTTCGTCCCAATCATCGTCGCCGATGTCGTGGACCGACTTCACGCCGCTGCGACGCAGGGCACGCTTGTCATCCAGCGCCTGCAGTTGCGCGCGGGCTTCGTCTTCGATGCGCTGATCGAGATCGGCCAGCTCTTCCTTGTAGGCCGGGTCATTGGCCAGGCGATCAGCACGGTCTTCCATGTAACGCATGATGTCGTGGCACAGACGCTCGGTACCGAGCTTGGAGATGGCCGAGATCACGTAGACCGGACCCGTCCATTCCAGGCGATCAACGATTTCCTTGACGCGAGCATCGTGCTCTTCATCAAGGATCTGGTCGCACTTGTTCAGGACCAGCCAGCGATCACGCTCCGCCAGGGACGGACTGAACTTGATCAGCTCATTGACGATCACTTCAGCGGCATCCGGTGCGCTGGCGTCATCCAGCGGCGCCATGTCCACGAGGTGCAGCAGCAGACGCGTACGCGCCAAGTGTTTGAGGAAGCGAATGCCCAGGCCCGCACCGTCGGAAGCACCTTCGATCAGACCCGGAATGTCCGCGACCACGAAGCTCTTCCAGCGATCGACACTGACCACACCCAGGTTCGGCACCAGCGTGGTGAACGGGTAGTCGGCAACTTTCGGCTTGGCAGCCGAAACCGAACGGATAAAGGTACTTTTACCGGCGTTCGGCAAGCCCAGCAGACCGACGTCAGCCAGTACTTTCATTTCCAGCTTCAGGTCGCGCTGCTCACCCGGCTTGCCGGGAGTGGTCTGGCGCGGCGCACGGTTGGTACTGGATTTGAAACGGGTGTTGCCCAGACCGTGCCAGCCGCCCTGCACTACCATCAATTTCTGACCAGCCTTGGTCAGGTCACCGATGACTTCCTGAGTCGCGGAATCGATCACCGTGGTGCCGACCGGAACGCGCAGGATCAGGTCTTCACCCTTCTTGCCGGTGCAGTCGGTGCTGCCGCCGTTGGAGCCACGCTCGGCATCGAAGTGCCGGGTGTAACGGTAGTCCACGAGGGTGTTGAGGTTTTCGTCGGCCATCATGTAGATGGAACCGCCGTCACCGCCATCACCGCCGTTCGGGCCACCGTTCTCGATAAATTTTTCCCGACGGAAACTCATGGCGCCATTGCCGCCGTCACCAGCCTTTACGCGAATCGATACTTCATCAACAAACTTCATAACAAACGCCTCTCGCCATACGGACGAGCCGAAAAACAATCAAGACATAAGACTCTTGCAAAAATGAGCGCAGCGACCCTGAACCACGATACCTACATCGTACGCCGACAGCCCATACAAACAGCTTTGCAAGAGACTCACCCCACAAACGAAAAAGCCCCGTCGCGAGACAGGGCTTTTCCAGCGATCGCGCAATTAAGCTGCGACTACGCTCACGTAACGACGACCGAAGGCGCCTTTTACTTCGAACTTGATCACGCCTTCGACTTTAGCGAAGAGGGTGTGATCTTTACCCATGCCAACGCCGTAGCCAGCGTGGAATTGGGTGCCGCGCTGACGCACGATGATGTTGCCTGCTTTGATAGCCTGGCCGCCATACATCTTCACGCCAAGGCGTTTGGCTTCTGAGTCGCGACCGTTACGGGTACTACCACCAGCTTTTTTGTGTGCCATGAGTTCAATTCTCCTAGTGAGGAATTAGGCTGTAATTAAGCCTGAATACCGGTGATTTTGATCTCGGTGTACCACTGGCGGTGGCCCATACGCTTCATGTGGTGCTTACGGCGACGGAACTTGATGATGCGGACTTTATCGTGACGACCTTGGGAGATCACTTCAGCCACAACGGTAGCGCCAGCAACAACTGGAGCGCCGATATTCACGTCGTCGCCATTGGCAACCAACAGAACGCGATCAAAGGTAACGGATTCGCCGGTAGCGATTTCCAGTTTTTCGATCTTCAGGTATTCACCTGGGGCGACTTTGTACTGCTTGCCGCCAGTAACGATTACTGCATAAGACATGGTATTTCTCCGATAATCCTGCTCACCCAGCTCTTTATAAGAAGAGGTATTGGCTGGCATGGCTGCATGGGGCTGGAGGCCCGCTTGCAATTGCGTAAGGCAGGTGCTGCCCAGGAAGTTCAGGGTGCGCGATTGTACGCAAGGCACGAGCGCCTTGCAAGGGGCCGTCCATCGCGCCTTGACACCTGCAAGCGTGAGTCCTAGCATGCCGCGCAACCCTTCTGGAGCGACTGTCGCTGATGCAACCCCAAGCTTTCTACCGCGCGGTGGCGGACGATTTTAGCGCCGTCGACGGCATCATCAAGAAGCAGCTGACTTCTCGAGTGCCGCTGGTATCGAAAATCGGCGATTACATTACCTCGGCCGGCGGTAAACGCCTGCGTCCTTTATTAGTGTTGCTGTGTGGCAAGGCCCTGGGGCGCGAAGGCGACGAACTGCGTCTGCTGGCCGCGACCATCGAGTTCCTGCACACCGCTACCCTGCTGCATGACGACGTGGTCGACATGTCCGGCATGCGCCGTGGCCGCTCGACCGCCAACGCCATGTGGGGCAACGCGCCAAGCGTGCTGGTCGGTGACTTCCTGTATTCGCGCTCGTTCGAAATGATGGTCGAACTGGGCTCGATGCCGGTGATGAAGATCCTTTCGCAAGCCACGCGCATCATCGCCGAAGGCGAAGTGCTGCAGCTGTCGAAGGTTCGTGACGCCAGCACCACCGAAGAAACCTACATGGAAGTCATCCGCGGCAAGACCGCGATGCTCTTCGAAGCCTCGACCCACAGTGCCGCCGCCCTGTGCCAGGCCTCACCGGAACAGGCCGAAGCCCTGCGTACATTCGGTGATCACTTGGGCGTGGCCTTCCAGCTGGTCGATGACCTGCTCGACTACAAAGGCGACGCCGAAACCCTGGGCAAGAACGTCGGTGACGATCTGGCCGAAGGCAAGCCAACCCTGCCGCTGATCTACACCATGCGCGAAGGTACGCCGGAACAGGCCGCCCTGGTGCGCAAGGCGATCCAGAAAGGCGGAATCGAAGACCTGGAAAGCATCCGCGAAGCCGTGGAAGCCTCGGGTTCGCTGGAGTACACCGCGCAACTGGCCCGTGACTATGTGGCCCGGGCGATCAAGTGCCTCGAAGCGCTGCCTGCCAGCGAATACCGCGATGCACTGGTTGAACTGAGTGAATTCGCGGTAGCCCGCACGCATTGATTCTAAAAGCAGGATCAAGAGATCGCAGCCTTCGGCAGCTCCTACACCAACACTGTAGGAGCTGCCGAAGGCTGCGATCTTTTGCTTTCAGCTCCCCGCGCCTGAAAAACCCTATACAATGTGCGCTTTTTAGCGATCCTGAATCCAAGGAGCCTTAGTGAGCACGTTGCCACCCTGCCCAAAATGCAATTCCGAATACACCTATGAAGACGGCGCCCAGCTGATCTGCCCCGAGTGCGCCCACGAATGGTCCGCCAGCGGTGAAGCCGAAGCGGTGTCCGATGACGCTGTGAAAAAAGACTCGGTCGGCAACGTCCTGCAGGACGGCGACACCATCACCGTGATCAAGGACCTCAAGGTCAAGGGTACGTCTTTGGTGGTCAAGGTCGGCACCAAGGTCAAGAACATCCGTCTGTGCGATGGCGATCACGACATCGACTGCAAGATCGACGGCATCGGCCCGATGAAACTCAAGTCCGAGTTCGTCAGAAAAGTCTGAACCTGCTGTTATCCATCCCGCGCCCGGCGTGGGATGGCACCTCCCCCTCCCCGCTTCACCCAGTAAATCCTCGCAATAGCCAAACGCCAGTCGATTTGACCTGACGCAATCTTTACCCGGAAAAAAGCGCAAACAGCCAATAGGCCCTTGCTATTTTATGAATAAGAAATATTCTCATCAAGCCTTCAATGGAGATGAGAACCATGACTTATTTGATCGATGCCTGGCTGGACCGCCCACACCCTTACCTCAGGATCCTGCATCGGGAAACCGGGGAAGTCTGTGCCGTGCTGGAAGAAGAAGCCTTGAGCGAACTGCAGGACCAGGGTGATCTTGACCTCAATGGCCTGAGTTCCAGCGAGCCGGTGGTGCTCAAGGAACTGGTGCGTAATCTGTTTCTGTTCTGCTATGCACGGGCGTTGCGCCCGCACAGTGAACTGCACCACAAGATCGAAATATGAGAGTCACCGAAGAAACTGTGGGAGCGGGCTTGCTCGCGAAAGCGGTGTGTCAGGCAACCTGTTTGTCGACTGAATAAACGCCTTCGCGAGCAAGCTCGCTCCCACATTAGCCCGACGTCATATCGGGCCGGGTATTACAGAACGTCGAGCAGTTCGACGTCGAACACCAGTACGCTGTGCGGCGGGATGCTGCCAACGCCTTGAGCGCCGTAAGCCAGCTCGCTCGGCACGTACAGGCGCCATTTGCTGCCGGCGTTCATCAGTTGCAGGGCTTCGGTCCAGCCGGCGATCACGCCGCCAACCGGGAATTCCGCAGGCTCGCCGCGCTCGTAGGAGCTGTCGAACACAGTGCCGTCGATCAGGGTGCCGTGGTAGTGAGTACGCACGGAGTCTTCACGGGATGGCTTGGCGCCTTCGCCAGCGGTCAGGACTTCGAACTGCAGGCCGGAAGCCAGAGTGGTGATGCCGTCACGCTTGGCGTTTTCAGCCAGGAAGGCCAGGCCTTCGCCAGCCGCTGCTTCAGCCTTGGCTGCAGCTTCGGCTTGCATGATTTCACGGATGACTTTGAAGCTGGCGGACATTTCTTCCTGACCCACACGGCTTGGCTTGCCGGCGAATGCGTCGGTCAGACCGGCCAGGATCGCGTCCAGGCTTACGCCCGGTGGCGGGTTGTCGCGCAGTTGGTCGCCCAGCTGACGGCCAATACCGTAGCTGACGCGGGTTTCGTCGGTGGACAGATTTACTTCGGACATGACACTGCTCCGCTGTGCGGACGGCTCGGGAACTTGCCATGCGTGCACAGCGCGTCCCGGAGCGCCCGGAACCAAAAGGGCCAGCAGACTAGCACAGATGTCATGCCATTGATGAGGGGCCTCAGGCGATCGGCACCTTCAGGTTTTCCTCCACATCGGCAACCAGACCGCACATTTCGTCATGCACGACCGTGTGCACGAGATTGAAGTGCAACTTGGGAAAGGAGCGCAGCACATCACGGGCATGCTCCACCGAACGCAGGCTCATCATTTGCCCGTGCGTATCGCTCAAGGGATACGCCGTGCCATGCATCCGCGCCTCCAGCAGGTAGATGCCTCCCTCCATCGAGATCAGGTTCAGCTCATCGACCTTCCCGGCGACGGCATACGCATTCAACTCTTGCAGGTTCATGAACGCACCTCACGCAGTAGCGAGCCTCTTTACAGGGATAGGCTTCGGCGCATCAAAGCACAAGCCACAAACGACGCCGCCCGTCTGTTTTGCAACAGACGGGCGGCGTGTTTCATGGGGCCGGCAATGGATCAGTGCTTGGTGACTTTATCCAGGTAACCCATGGCAAATGCCGAGATCACGAACGTCATGTGGATGATCACGTACCACTGCAGATGCTCGGGATCGACGTTCTTGGCGTCCATGAAGATGCGCAGCAGGTGAATGGACGAGATCGCCACGATCGACGCGGCTACCTTCATCTTCAGCGACGAAGAGTCCATGGTGCCCAGCCAGTTGAGCTTCTCCTTGCTGTCGTCGATGTCCAGTTGCGAGACGAAGTTCTCGTAGCCGGAAATCATCACCATCACCAGCAGACCGCCCACCAGGGCCATGTCGATCAGCGACAGCAGCACCAGGATCAAGTCAGATTCGGCCATCGAAAACACGTTCGGGATGACGTGGAAGACTTCCTGGAAGAATTTCAGCGCCAGCGCCAACAGCCCGAGGGACAGGCCGAAATAGATCGGCGCCAGCAGCCAGCGCGAGGCGTACATTGTATTTTCGATAAAGCGTTCCATTGAATCTCACATGTTGGGCTGAAAACGGCGGCGAGTATACCAGCCGCCCATCCATACTCAGAAGCAGCCGGAAACCGTCGAAAAATCCGCCACCTGCGCCTGTGTATCAAAGTTTTTCTGCTAGTGTCCAAATCATTGACTGCTCAGTGATGTCGGACAGGAAGACTGGAAATGGATGTGCGATTGCCTTTGACGAGTGCCGGAATTTGCCTGGCGCTGCTGCTGAGCGGCTGCTCACCCAGCGACGAAAAACGCCAGGTCAGCCTCGAAGAAAAAACCGCGCAGTTCGAAAAGTCGCTGGACGCTATCCAGGATCCGAAGCTCAAGGATGCCGTGTCGGAGCTGGGTGGCTCACTGCTGCTGCTCGAACGCGCGCAACTCAAGCTCGACAGCAAGCCGGTGGAGACCGAATACGGCGAAGACGCCCTCGCCATGCTCAAGCACTACCCGAGTCCGCAGGCCCTGGTCGACACCTACATCAACGGGTTGTTCGTTCTGCAAAAGGACTCCGGCTCCGACTACCTGACCGATCTGCAGCCTTTGTTCCCCTTCACTTTCAGCGTTCCTGCGGCGTTTTTGTTTCCCCATGGCCTGGAATGGCAGTCGGTCACGCTAAGCAACAAACGAGTGATTCCCTTCCAGCCGGAATGGTCGGAAACCGACCCCGGCATTCAGCTCAGCCCATCGAGCTCCAACCTGACCAACCCCGATGACCTGACCGTGGCCTACCCCTTCATCGAAGGCCTCGATATCGACAGAAAGCAGCAACCGCAACCGGTGAGCCTGCAAGGCAAGGTCGAAGTCATCGCGCCACGCCGCCTCTACAGCTTCGACCTGACGAAAAAGGACGTAGGCCAGACCCGCTCCAATGACAACCTGAGCGTCAGCCTGCTCACATTGACGAACAACTACGCGGAAATCGAATACAACAACAGCGCACCGCTGGCCCCGGGAGTCAGTGAAACACCGCTCAACCCGTTGATCGTCCAGGCAAGGGACAGCACCGGGCAATTCATCGCACGCGCCGGCTCGATCAACGAAACCTCGGTACAAATTGCCTTCTATCAGCAGCAGCTGGCCAAGATGCAGCAGCAGAAGAGCTGGAGCGAAGCCCTGGAAAAACAGCTCGACGAAGAACGACGCAACTTTGAGAAACAGCAGGCTCGGCATTATTCGAAGGTGTACTTCAACGGGACGATCGAAACCCTCGAAGTCAGCCTGCTGGATTTTTCCGCCGTCACGATCACCCGAAAGGACCTCGACCTGCCGATCCGTCGCTTCGATGCCAATACCACGGACAAGTCCATCCAGCCCTTGAACCTGTCCGTGGTGGTCTATGACGACCAGGCGGCGAGCTGGCTGAAAGGGGCAACGCTGAGTGAGGATCAGCTGAAAAAGAACGTCAGCATCAGTCAGTCGGTCGACGACCCCAGCGCTGCGCGAATCGAATTCACTCACCTGCGTACCTTCAACGATGAACTGCTCGGCACATCGTTCAACCCCGGTGAAAGTCCGGTGAGCTTCTTTACCGAAGACACTCTTGGCAAACGCGACGAGCCGATCGAACTGCCGTCAGAGGCGTACCAGATCGATCCCCTGCGCGGCACCATCACTTACGATCTGAATCTGTTTCCGCAAACCCCGGCCTATGCGGTGGGCTCGATGCCGCTGTTCCTGGCCACGGTCGACAAGCAAACCGTCGATGCCCGTCAACTGCCCATGGGCCTCGCGCTCAAAGACAATGCACTGGTGGTGGACCTGAAGGCATTTCCCGCCCAGGACTGGCGCTTTTTCGCCAAGGACGACAGCGGTAATTACTTGAAGGAGATTCTATCGGTCAGCCATGGCGCGAGCGCACAGGGTCCGGCGCAGTTTGCCGTGCATTACTTCTACGGACAGCCTACGCGCCTGGAAACCTACCAGCGCACTGACCTCGCCACCGTGCAATATGGTTTCGAAGTCAAACTCGACAAGGCCGACATGACGCGCCTTGATCAATAGTGCCACTCAGTGCTCGGGGTGAAACTCGAAGCCGCCCATGTTCCGGCAGCGACCACCGTTGATTTCCCGCAGTTGGGCTTGCAGGTGCAGGCACCAGATTTGCGGATCGTCGGCCAACTCGTAGCCGTGCAGGGTCAGGCTTTCAACGATGGTGTCGAGGATTGATTCAGCGACGAACGGACCGTGAAACGGACCTTGGGCCTTGATGGCCGAAGGTTGTTCACCGGCCATTCCGGCGGCGAACAGCAGAGTCCACATGCCCGTATCTCCCGCCAACGGACGGATGGCACATTCGATACGGGTCACAAGGCCCAGGCATTGACGGGTAAGGCAGAGGTTGCGCGACATGGCGGCGACCCTCGGTAGATCCGGTATTCAGCCCCCATGGGAAGGCTGTTTCGATCCTGTGATTACGTCGATATCCTTGAGCAGAGAATAGAAGAAAAGTCTGGCTTGCAGGCCGGGGCAAGACCGAAAGGCGCCGAATGGTCATAGTGTGAATATTGACGTCATTTCGACGACGCTTTTCCAGTATTCACACAAACAAATGTGGGAGCGGGCTTGCTCGCGAAAGCGGCGTATCAGCCAACATAAATGTTGAATGAAAAGACGCATTCGCGAGCAAGCCCGCTCCCACATGGGTTACTGCATCAGGCCGGCTTGGTTTCCGCCAACGCCTCTTGCGCCAACTCTTTCTCGGCTTCCTTCAGATCATCTTCGCTGATCATTTCCGCGATAACCCGTAGGCGCTCCACAACCCGTGCGTTCACGCTGCCTTCAGGGAACTCGCCATTCTCGTTCGGCTCGCCGGCCGGCTCGCCGACCAGCAAACTCAAGGCTTCGTCGGCCTGACGGACCGCGTAGACATGGAACTGCCCCGCACGCACCGCCGCCAGCACCTTCTCGTCGAGCATCAGCGTGGCGACGTTGGCGTGAGGAATGATTGCCCCCTGCTCGCCGGTCAACCCGCGGGCTTCGCACAGACGGAAGAAGCCCTCGATCTTCTCGTTGACTCCGCCGACCGCCTGCACTTCGCCGAACTGGTTGATCGAACCGGTGATGGCAAAGCACTGCTTGAGCGGGGTTTTCGACAAGGCCGAGATCAGGGTGCAGGCCTCGCCCAGGGAAGCACTGTCGCCATCGACATAACCGTAGGATTGCTCCAGGGCAATGCTCGCGGAAATCGCCAGCGGAAATTCCTGGGCGTAGCGGCTGCCCAGATAACCGGTAAGGATCATCACGCCTTTGGAGTGGATAGGCTGGCCGAGGTTGACCTCGCGCTCGATGTCGACAATGCCGCTGCCGCCCGGGTACACCGTGGCGGAAATCCGCGCCGGTATACCAAAGGCCGAGTCGCCGACTTCCAGCACCGTCAAGCCGTTGCACTTGCCGACCGCCGCGCCAGCGGTGTCGATCAGGATGATCCCGGCCAGCATGTCGTCGAGAATCCGCGCCGAAACCCGCCCGGTCCGCGTGGCCTTGGCCTTGAGCGCACGCTCGATGTGCCCCGCGTCGGTCATTTCATCGCCAGCCAGGTGACGAATGAAATCCGCCTCGCTGACCAGTTGAAACAAATCACCGATACGCGCCGACAAGCGCCCCTGGTGTTCGGCCAGTCGCGCACTGTAGGTCGCCAGGCGCGCCACCGCATCGGCGGTCAGCGGTGCCATGCCTTCTTCGGAAGTACGGGTCTTGAGCAACTGGGCGAACTGCTCAAGGCTCTCGTCGACCATCGGGATGTCTTCGTCGAAATCCACCAGGACGCGGAACATCTCCTGGAAGTCCGGATCGAGGTCTTGCAGCGTGTAATACAGCTGACGGGCACCGATGATGACAACTTTGACCTGCAACGGAATATGCTGCGGCGTAAGGGTGACAGTCGCGAAACGCCCCATCTCGCCCAGCGGCGATTCCATTTTCAGCTTGCGCGATTGCAGGGCACGTTTCAGCGCATCCCACACGAACGGCTCGCTGAGCATTTTGTCCGCTTCAAGGATCAGGAAACCACCGTTGGCGCGGTGCAGCGCACCCGGCCGCAGTTGCCGATACGTCGTATAGAGCGCGCCCTGATCGGTGCTGTATTCGATGCGACCAAAGAGGTTTTCGTAGGTCGGGTGCGGCTCGAACACCACCGGCGCACCGCCGCTGGCCGAATGACCGACCACCAGGCTCGGCGCGTATTGTTCTTCCAGCAACTTGCGGGCGACAGCGTCGGTCTTGCTGTCGTCCACCAGCTGCTCGACCACGGTCTTGAGCAAGTACACCTGCATCGCTTGCAGATAACCGCATACCGCCGCGTTCTCGGCGTACTTCTCCGACAACGGCGACAACAATGGCTGCAAGGCCAGGGTGATGGTTTCTTCGTTCAGATGACGCAACTGGTTGCTCGATTCGCGCTTCCATTGCGGCAGGCTGGCGAGTTCTTCGTTCAGGCGCTCCTCCAGCACGGAAATATCCTCGTGGAAGCGCTCGCGCTCGGCTTCCGGCAACTGGGCGAATTCAGCTTCGTCCAACGCCTTGCCGTCGCTCATCGGGGTGAAGGCGATATTGCTGGCGTCGCGGTACAGCGCGACTTCCTTTTCCAGGGCCAGACGCTCGATGATGTCCAGGGCCTTGTCGTAGCGCTGGTTGAAGGCGCGGTCGATGCTGCTTTTCTTCTGCTGGTAGGACGGATGCTCGAAGACTGCCGGAAACGTCGCCAGCAGGTTGTCGATCAAAACGTTGATATCACCAATGAAGTTACCGGCGGTGCCCGACGGCAACTCCAGGGCACGTGGTTCGCGCGGCTCATCGAAGTTGTTGACGTAGACCCAGTCCGCCGGGGTCTGCAGGCGCTTGCCTTCGGCCTTGAGGTAGCGCTTGACGAACGAGAACCGGCCAGTGCCGGGCTCGCCCATGACGAATACGTTGTAACCGGGGCGTGGCATGGCCACACCGAACTGCAAGGCTTCGACCGCACGTTCCTGGCCAAGCACACCGCGAAAGGGCTCCAGATCATTGGTGGTAGAGAAGCTGAACTGTTCAGCGGAAAACGGACGGGTCAGCGCTTCGGGCGCTAGACGCAAGCTGGCAGCAACAGGATCAGGCATCGGGCTTCCTTAACAATCAGGCGGGGCAGATGACAGCATTCTGGCGCTGCCCATGCCCGACTGGCAAGGAGCGCCGCAGGCCTGAGCATAGTCAATCGGCAAACCCCAGGCGGGCCGGGCTTGCGCCGCCGTTTCCCATGAATGTTTTGCAAAAAATCACGGAACCCCGTGATCGTGCCTAAACTCCAAACTGCGCGGCTGGACTAATGCCCGGCCCACTGGCACCGGAACGGGCCAGAACTCCTTGTCAATTGGTATGCACATAAAGAGAACAAAGCTATGAAACGGATTCTTCTTGGTACTCTCTTCACCGCTGTATCCATCAATGCCATGGCGCAAGCGCCAGGCGGCCCGGATTGCGGTTGGGGCAACATGCTGTTCGAAGGCCAGCGTGGTACTCCAGCTCACTTCCTGGCATCCACCACCAACGGCACCTCCGGCAACGCAACCTTCGGCATGACCTCCGGCACCAACGGTTGCGCAACCAATTCGGCGCTGACCTATGGCGGCAAATCCTGGTTTGCCATGAATGGCATGATGAACGAGCTGTCCGAAGACATGGCCAAGGGTCAGGGCGAAGCGCTGACCACCTATGCCGTGGTACTGGGCGTGGCGCCGGAAGACCGTGCGCACTTCGCCGCCGTCACTCACGAGCACTTCCAGCAGATCTTCAGCAAGGCTGACGTGACCGCAGAAGACGTGCATACCAATACCCTGGCCGTGCTCAAAGCCGACCCTCGTCTGGCCAAGTACGCGACTCAGGCATAAGCTCGACCCGCCCCGCTTCTTTCGGGAAGCGGGTTTTGTTTTTTGGACCTGCCCCTCTTTGGGTCTTTTTCTCAAGTATTTAAGTTGCCTTCTATGCTCAAACGCCTTGCCTGGCTGGCGCTGTGTGTCTGCGCCCCGCTGTCCGCCGCGTCTCACATCGACCCACAACGTTTGCAGCAACTGGCCAACGACCCTTTCTGGATATCCCTGGGCCATTACGAAACCGCCAAGCTCGGCGGCTGGCGCAGCTATGTCAGTGACCGGAAGTTCTTCCTCGCCGTTGACGGCAATGAACATCCGGACCATGAACTGGCAGCGACTGTCCAAGCCTTGTACGCCCCGGCCAGTGCCGGTGAAACACACGCTCAATGCGTCTACCCGGCCCGCACCCGCTGGCTGAAAGAACAACTCGGCCTGACCGGCCTGCCGACGCCGGACTGCGCCGGGTTCACCCAATGGTTCAAGGACGTCTCGCCCGATAGCGCGGTGATGATCTTCCCGGCGGCCTACCTGAACAGCCCGTCCTCGATGTTCGGCCATACCCTGCTGCGTATCGACCAGGCCGAAGTGAAGAGCGACAAGACTTCGCTGCTCAGTTACGCGATCAACTTCGGCGCCTACATCGAGGGCTCGGACAACAGCATCATCTATGCCTGGAAAGGCCTGATGGGCGGCTATCCCGGCCTGTTCGCGATGGTGCCCTATCAGGAAAAACTCTCGGAATACCGCAGCCTGGAAAACCGCGACCTGTGGGAGTACCGCCTGAACCTGACCCAGCAGGAAACCGCGCGCATGGTCGAGCACGTATGGGAGCTGAAGCAGATCAAATTCGACTATTTCTTCTTCGACGAAAACTGCTCATACCGCTTGCTGGAACTGCTGCAAGTGGCCCGCCCAGGCCTGCGCCTGACCGAGCAATTCCCGCTCACGGCCATCCCGACCGACACCGTCAAAGCCGTGAAAGCGGCCGGGCTGGTGGAGTCCATCCAGTATCGTCCGTCCCGGGAGCGCGAACTGCTCAGCCGCGCCGAGCCGTTGAACCCTGAAGAGCAGCAATGGGTGCTGAAAGTCAGCGCCGACCAGAAACAATTGCAGGACCCGGCGTTCAAGGCACAACCCCGCGACCGTCAGGCGCTGATCATCGATGCGGCCTATCGTCTGGAGCGTTACCGCGCCAACGGCCAGGAACGCGACCCGGCACGCGCCCAGCGCAGCTTCGAACTGCTGAGGGCAATCAACCAGAACCCGGCGCCGGAACTGGATATCCCGCAACCGGGCCTGCCTGAAGACGGTCACGAGTCCCGCACCTGGCAGCTCGGCCTCGGCACCCGTGGAGATAAAGCCTTTGGCGAGTACGGCTTGCGCATGGCTTATCACGACCTCAATGACAACAACGAAAGCTTTCCCCTTGGCGCGCAGATCGAAATCCTGCAATTGAAACTGCGCCAGTACGAAGGCAATGACTGGCAAGTGCAGCAACTGGACCTGGCCACCATTCGCTCCCTGACTCCGCGTAACGAGCTGCTGCAACCGCTGTCATGGCAAGTCACTGGTGGTCTGGAGCGGGTGCCGGGCAAGCACGATGACCAGACCCTGGTCAGCCACGTCAACGGCGGTGGTGGTGGCACCTGGCAACTGGGCGACGACACGCTCGGCTTTGCCCTGGGCACCGTGCGTATCGAGCACAACAACGACTTCGCCGCATTCATTGCCCCGGCCGCCGGTTTCAACAGTGGTGTGCTGTGGAACAACCCGCTGGGCAATTTGAGCCTGGAAGCCAAGGGCGATTTCTTCACCAATGGTGAAGTGCGCCGTAGCCTGAGCCTGAATCAGCAGTGGGAAATATCCCGCAATCTCGGACTGCGCTTGAGCGCCCAGCGCGAGTTCAGCCATTTGGCGACGGCCGAGAACGAAGTGATGCTTGAGCTGAAGTGGTATCACTACTGACCTGACACACCACTTACCCTGTGGGAGCGGGCTTGCTCGCGAATGCGATATGCCACTCAACATTGATGCTGGCTGACACGCCCCTTTCGCGAGCAAGCCCGCTCCCACAGGGGTTATGTGGTGTTCGACGAAATGCCTACACACCTTTCACAACCACCCGACGAATCCACTTCTAGACTTTATCTATGGGAGGCGTATCCAGGACCGCGGGGATGAGCGCAACAGTCCTCTGGTGGAACGGGACAAAGCCTGGCAGCAGCAGAAGGATCAGGACGCCGCCCGGGCCTATCACTCGCCATAAGTCGCTTTCAGACATCCAGTGAAACCAAATGCCTGCGACCATGACCCAAACCCTATACCGGGAGAATTCCATGAGCCGTGCCTTCGTCAATGAAGATAACGCCGCCGCGCAAGCCGATCAGCCTGTCGAACGGCAGGTCAGCGCGCAGCCCAATTACGTCACGCCGCAAGGCCTGGACCTGTTGCAGGGAAAAGTCGCCGAACTGCAAACCCTGCACGCCGAACAATCGGCAAAAGGCGAGCAGGCCGACAAGCAGCGCCTGGCGGATCTCGAACGTGATTTGCGTTACTTCAAGCAGCGCCTGGGCAGCGCTCAGGTGGTACCCGCCGCGACTTCGACCGAGAAAGTGCAGATCGGCAGTTGGGTGACCTACGCCGATGAACACGCCACCGAACGCCGGATACAACTGGTGGGCGAAGATCAGGCCGATGCCGCCCACGGCCTGATCAATTGGGGTTCACCGCTGGGGCGGGCACTGCTCGGTGCGCGACTCAACGATGAAGTGCTGTGGCAGCGCCCCGCCGGGGATCAACTGATTGAAGTGATCCGTATCGAGCCGACTTAGACCACACCTTGGGCGAGCATGGCATCAGCAACCTTGACGAAGCCGGCGATGTTCGCGCCTTTGACGTAGTTGACCCGGCCGTTCTCTTCTCCGTAATGCACGCAAGCGTGGTGAATCGACTGCATGATCGCGTGCAGCTTGCTGTCCACTTCGCCACCGGTCCACGCCAGGCGCATGGCGTTCTGCGACATCTCCAGCCCGCTCACCGCCACACCACCGGCGTTGGATGCCTTGCCCGGCGCGAACAGAATGTCGGCCTCGATGAACAGATCCACTGCCTCAAGGGTGGTCGGCATGTTCGCGCCTTCGGCCACGCAGATGCAGCCGTTGCGCAGCAAGGTACGAGCAGCCTGGGCATCCAGTTCGTTTTGCGTCGCACACGGCAGCGCGATGTCGCAGCTCAGACTCCATGGCAGCTCACCGGCGCGGAACTCCAGGCCAAAACGGTCGGCCAGTTCACGGATGCGCCCGCGCTGTACGTTTTTCAGTTCCAGCACCGCCAGCCATTGCTCCTCGGTCAAACCGCTTTCGCAATACAACGTACCCTCGGAGTCGGACAGCGAAATCACCTTGCCGCCCAGGTCCATGACCTTACGCGCCGCGTATTGCGCGACGTTGCCGGAACCGGAGATTGCCACTCGCTTGCCCTCGACTGCCAAACCGCGGCGCTTGAGCATTTCTTCGGCGAAGTACACGCAACCGAAACCGGTGGCTTCAGGGCGAATCAGGCTGCCGCCGTAGCTTGGGCCTTTGCCGGTCAGCACGCTGGTGAACTGGTTGCTCAGGCGCTTGTACTGGCCGAACAGGAAACCGATTTCCCGCGCGCCGACACCGATGTCCCCGGCCGGCACGTCAACGTCGGCACCAATGTGGCGGTACAACTCGCTCATGAAGGCCTGGCAGAAGCGCATGACTTCCGCATCGCTTTTGCCTTTGGGGTCGAAGTCCGAACCGCCCTTGCCGCCGCCCATTGGCAATGAAGTCAGGGAGTTCTTGAAGGTCTGCTCGAAGGCGAGGAATTTCAGCACGCCCATGTTCACCGAAGGGTGGAAACGCAGGCCACCCTTGTATGGGCCGATCGCGCTGTTCATCTGGATGCGGAAACCACGATTGACCTGGACCTTGCCCTGATCGTCGACCCACGACACGCGAAACACCACCGCCCGCTCCGGCTCGCAGATGCGCTCCAGGATGCCCGAGGTCAGGTAATGCGGATTGGCTTCAAGAAACGGCCACAGAGTGCGCAGGACTTCTTCTACAGCCTGGTGGAATTCGGGTTGATCCGGGTCGCGTTTTTTCAGGCGCGCAAGAAAGGATTCGACGGATTCGATCATGGAAAAGTCTCGGCAAATTTATTGTCGTTGGAGGAGATTGGGCCGGACTGTAACAAACGATTCGCGCACAAGAACAGAGCGAAATGTCGCATTTATGAAATTAAATGGTGCGCATGATATAAATAAGTCTGCTTTTTTGACTGATTCTGCACCCGAATAGGGACTCACCATTCGAGTAATTCACCATCAGGAACACCGCCTTCGCGAGCAAGCCCGCTCCCACAGGGGATCTTCTGCTGAATTGAGATTTGCGCCTTTCACAAAACCCTGTGGGAGCGGGCTTGCTCGCGAATGGTGCGACTCGGTGTCATTGAAAAAACACAGGCAAAAAAAACGGAGCCCGAAGGCTCCGCTCTTTATGCAACCAACCCGAAATCAGGCCAGCTTCTTGTAGCGTACACGATGCGGCTGGGCAGCCGCTTCGCCGAGGCGCTTTCTACGGTCGGCTTCGTACTCGGTGTAGTTGCCTTCGAAGAACACCGCTTGCGAGTCGTCTTCGTACGCCAGGATGTGAGTCGCGACGCGGTCAAGGAACCACCGATCGTGAGAGATCACAATGGCGGCGCCCGGGAAGTCCAGCAGGGCTTCTTCCAGGGAACGCAGGGTTTCGACGTCGAGGTCGTTGGACGGTTCGTCGAGCAGCAGGACGTTGCCACCCTCTTTCAAGGTCAGGGCCAGGTGCAAGCGACCGCGCTCACCACCGGACAGGTCCTTGACGAACTTCTGCTGATCGCCGCCCTTGAAGTTGAAGCGACCGACGTAGGTACGCGACGGGATCTCGTAGCTGCCGATGCGGATCTGGTCGGAACCGTCGGAGATCTGCTGGAACACGGTCTTGCTGCCGTCCAGGTCTTCGCGGCTCTGGTCGACGCAAGCAAGCTGCACGGTTTCACCGACTTCGATGCTGCCCGAATCCGGCGTTTCCTTGCCCATCAGCATGCGGAACAGGGTCGACTTACCGGCACCGTTACCGCCGATCACGCCGACGATGGCGCCTTTAGGCATGGAGAACGACAGGTTGTCGATCAGCACGCGGTCGCCATAGCCCTTGGTGACGTTCTTGAATTCGATGACCTTGTCGCCCAGGCGCGGACCGGCCGGGATGTAGATCTCGTTGGTTTCGCTGCGTTTCTGGAATTCCTGCGATTGCATTTCTTCGAAGCGTTGCAGACGAGCCTTGGATTTCGACTGGCGGGCCTTGGCGCCTTTGCGCACCCACTCCAGTTCTTCCTTCATGGCTTTTTCGTGGGCCGATTGCTGCTTGGATTCGGCAGCCAGACGATCGGACTTGGCTTCCAGCCAACCGGAATAGTTACCCTCGTAAGGAATGCCCGCGCCGCGGTCGAGTTCCAGGATCCAGCCGGCAACGTTGTCCAGGAAATAACGGTCGTGCGTGATCGCGACCACGGTGCCCGGGAAGTCGTGCAGGAAGTGCTCAAGCCACGCAACGGAGTCGGCGTCCAGGTGGTTGGTCGGTTCGTCGAGCAGCAGCATGTCCGGGGCGGACAGCAGCAGACGGCACAGGGCCACACGACGCTTCTCACCACCGGACAGGACTTCAACCTTGGCGTCCCAGGCCGGCAGACGCAGCGCGTCGGCGGCGACTTCCAGTTGACGATCGAGGTTGTGACCGTCACTGGCTTGCAGGATCGCTTCGAGCTTGGCCTGCTCGGCCGCCAGTTTGTCGAAGTCGGCGTCCTCTTCAGCGTAAGCCGCGTAGACCTCATCCAGGCGAGCCTGGGCATTCTTGATCACGCTGACCGCTTCCTCGACCACTTCACGCACGGTTTTGGTCGGGTCCAGGATCGGCTCTTGCGGCAGATAACCGATGTTCAGCTCCGGCATCGGACGGGCTTCGCCCTCGAACTCGGTGTCGACGCCGGCCATGATTTTCAGCAGCGTGGATTTACCCGAACCGTTGAGGCCGAGTACGCCGATCTTGGCGCCAGGGAAGAAGGACAGAGAAATGTTTTTCAGGATTTCCCGCTTCGGCGGAACAACTTTGCCCAGCCGATGCATGGTGAATACGTATTGAGCCATGGAGAACCTAGGGTCAGTGACTGATGAATGATTGGAGCGCAGGCAATGCCCGGCCAGACCGTGCGCGTCGCTCGCTTGAGGCTATCAATACGTGCGCGCTGAAAAAGTCTGAGTCTAGGAGCTGGAACGCTCCCGCGTAACCGGCAAAGCTACCTTAATGACAGATGGCAGTCCAGCCGACGGGCTGGGGCTGGCACTTCGCCACAACTCAAGGCATGCTAGCCGCCCTTCGGGCGTCCGGCTTATAGTGCATGTCGCGCCAGTCCAGCCAAACCGCAGGATTACAGCTTGTCCATTGTCCCTCCGCCTCTGACTTCCAGTGCGTCGGCCACAGCGCCCGGCTCCCCCCTGCGCGGGACCTTGAAGGGCACCTTGGCGACACTCGCATTATTGCTGCTGGCCCTGCTGTTCTGGCAGTTGCTCGACCAGTTGCGGGAAACCCAGAAGAACCAGCGTCAGTACACCATCGACTACACCGCCGATCTGGCCGCGCAGGTCAGCCTGAACATGGCGCTCAACGCACAGATCGCCCTCAACCTGTTGCCGATCGTCGAGCAACCGCAGGGCGCCGATGAATTGCAGGCCCTGTTGCGCAAGCTGCAACAGTCGCTGCCTGATCTGCGCAGCCTGGCGTTGCTCAGCCCCTCGGGAAGAGTCATCAGTGACAGCGCTCCCGACAGCGATGACAGCGACTACCTGGGTGAACTGGTACGCCGCAGCCACGCCCAGGCGCACTACTTCAGCAATGCCACCGACGGTTCCGTGGTGCATTTATTGTTGCATCAGGCCAGCGGCAGTTCCCGAGGCTATTGGGCCTTGCGCCTGACACCCACCTTCTTTTCGTCCCTGACCAAGCAAAGCGAGGCCGGCGGCCGCCCGTTGTGGCTGGTGGAGAACCGCATCAATCATCAGATCATCAGCCGCGACGAAGCGCTGCCCTCGATCAATCCGGGCACGCTGACCGAAGACGATGTCGCCAACAGCGTGCTAACCGTCCCGCTGAGCAGCAGCGATTGGCAACTGCGCGGCTTGTTCGACCGTCAGCGCGTGCTGGAAGAGCTGCTGCCGGCATTCATCGGCAAATGCCTGCTGGGCCTGGCGTTTTCCATGCTGCCGTTCCTCGCCTTGCTCAACATGCGCCGGCGTCAGCGCCAGTTGAATGAAGGCCGGCGGCGTTACCAGGACATTTTCGAAGGCACCGGCGTGGCCTTGTGCGTCCTCGACATGTCCGGGCTCAAGGTCTTTTTCGACAAGGCACAACTGCAGGGCAGCGAGCAACTGCAAGCGTGGCTGGCGATCCCGGAGCAACGCCGGCCATTGCTCAAGGAACTGCGGGTCACCGAGGTCAACCAGGTTGCGCTGCAACTGCTTAATGTCGATAGCGCCGACAAAGCCTGGAAACTGCTGATCGACGGTAATCCACAGGACGGCACCGCCATCGGCAACCAGGTGCTCGACGCGATGCTCAACCGGCAGCAACAGCTTGAGCTGGAAATCAAGCTGCAGGACGCCAGCGGCCGCGACCAGCACCTGTGGCTGGTGCTGCGCCTGCCGCAAACCCCGGACGACTATAAAGCGGTGATCCTGAGCATCACCGACATCACCAGCCGCAAGCTCATCGAGCTGTCGCTGCAGGAGCGCGAAGGGTTCTGGTCGGACGTGGTGCGCACCGTGCCGGATCACCTGTATGTGCAGGATGTGATCAGCCAGCGCATGATCTACAGCAACCACCATCTGGGCCAGACCCTGGGTTACAACCGCACCGAACTGCACCAGATGGGCGAATACTTCTGGGAAATCCTCCTGCATCCCGAAGACGCCGACTATTACCATCGCTCCCGCCAGATCCAGCGCCAGGCCGGCTATCGCCAGTTGATGCAGTGCCAGTTGCGCTTCCGCCATCGGGACGGCCAGTGGCGACGCTTCGAGATTCGCGAGCAGGCACTGGCGCGGGACAAGAACGACCAGGTCACGCGGATCATCGGCGTGGCCAAGGACATCACCGACCAGATCGAAGCCAGCGAATCCCTGCGCGACAGCGAGCAGCGCTACCGGATGCTCGCCGAAAGCATCAGCGACGTGATCTTCTCCACCGACAGCCGCCTTAACCTCAATTACGTCAGCCCCTCGGTGCAAGCGGTGCTGGGTTACGACGCCGAGTGGATTTTCCAGAACGGCTGGCAATCGACCATCGCCAACCCGCAACAACTGACCGGCATCTACCACTTGATGGACCGGGTCAGCAAAGCGCTGGATCAACCGGACCAACTGGCGCTGTTGCGCAGCCAGGTACAAACCCAACTGTTCCTGTTCGATTGCCTGCGGGCCGACGGCCGCAAGATCCCGATCGAACTGCGCCTGGTATTGGTCTGGGACGAACACGGCACATTCGAAGGCGTGCTCGGCGTCGGCCGCGACATCAGCCAGCAACGCCGGGCCGAAAAAGACCTGCGCATGGCCGCCACGGTATTCGAACACTCGACCTCGGCGATCCTGATCACCGACCCGGCCGGCTACATCGTCCAGGCCAACGAAGCCTTCAGTCGTGTCAGCGGTTACGCCGTGGAGCAGGTCCTCGACCAGTTGCCGAACATGCTGACCGTCGACGACCAGCAAGAAGCCCATCTGCGTTACGTGCTCAAGCAATTGGGCCAGCACAGCACCTGGGAAGGCGAAGTCTGGCTCAAGCGTCGTAATGGCGAGCACTACCCTGCCTGGGTCGGGATCACTGCCGTACTCGACGACGAAGGCGACCTGGCCAGCTATGTGTGCTTCTTCAGCGACATCAGCGAGCGCAAGGCCAGCGAGCAGCGGATTCACCGCCTCGCCTACTACGACGCCCTGACCCACCTGCCCAACCGTTCGCTGTTCCAGGATCGCCTGCACACGGCACTGCAATCGGCCGAACGGCAGAAGTCCTGGGTGGTGCTGATGTTCCTCGACCTCGACCGTTTCAAGCCGATCAACGACTCCCTGGGCCACGCCGCCGGCGACCGCATGCTCAAGGAAATGGCCACGCGCCTGCTCGGATGCGTCGACGATGACGACACCGTAGCGCGCATGGGCGGTGACGAATTCACCTTGCTCCTGCAACCGCGAGCCAACCGTGAAATCGCCCTGAACCGGGCGATCCATGTGGCCGAACAGATTCTCGCCAGCCTGGTGAAACCCTTCGTGCTCGAAGGCCGCGAGTTCTTCGTCACGGCCAGTATCGGCATCGCCCTGAGCCCGCAGGACGGCAACGAGCTCAGCCAGCTGATGAAGAATGCCGACACCGCGATGTACCACGCCAAGGAGCGTGGCAAGAACAACTTCCAGTTCTATCAGGCGGACATGAACGCCAGTGCGCTGGAACGTCTGGAGCTGGAAAGCGACTTGCGCCATGCCCTGGAACAGAACGAATTCGTGCTGTATTACCAGCCGCAGTTCAGCGGTGACGGCAAGCGCCTGACCGGTGCCGAGGCTCTGTTGCGCTGGCGTCATCCACGCCGCGGGCTGGTGCCGCCGGGGGATTTCATTCCGGTGCTCGAAGAGCTCGGGCTGGTGGTGGATGTCGGCGACTGGGTGATCAGCGAAGCCTGCCGTCAACTCAAGGCCTGGCATCAGGCCAGGGTACGGGTGCCGAAGGTATCGGTGAACATCTCGGCGCGGCAGTTCTCCGACGGCCAGCTCGGTACGCGGATCGCGACCATCCTCAAGGAAACCGGCCTGCCGCCGGCATGCCTGGAACTGGAACTCACCGAAAGTATCCTGATGCGCGAAGTCAGCGAGGCAATGCAGATTCTCGCCGGGCTGAAAAACCTTGGGCTGAGCATTGCGGTCGACGATTTCGGTACCGGCTATTCATCGCTCAACTACCTCAAGCAGTTCCCGATCGACGTTCTGAAGATCGACCGCACCTTTGTCGATGGCCTGCCCAGCGGCGAGCAGGACGCACAAATTGCCCGGGCAATCATTGCCATGGCCCACAGCCTCAACCTGGCGGTGATCGCCGAAGGCGTGGAAACCCAAGAGCAGCTTGATTTCCTGAGGGAGCACGGCTGCGACGAGGTACAAGGTTATCTGTTCGGACGGCCGATGCCAGCGGGCCGGTTCGAAGGGCAGTTCAGCAATGATGCGCTGTTCATGTTCGACTGAATTTTTGTAGCGCCGCTACTCGCGCCTTCGCGAGCAGCCTCGCTCCCACAGTGGATTTACAGTGTTCGCACATTTTGTGTGCCCCCGAGAACCCCGTGGGAGCGAGCTTGCTCGCGATTTGGCCGGCACAATCACCGCTAATCCCCGCATGAACACCACTTGTCTGCGACATGATGCCGTTTCATATGCCATCTAAAACCCATTAGGTTAGAATGCCCCCCTTTTCCGCCCCCGATCCTTGAGGACCGCCATGTTCAGCCGTGATTTGACTATTGCCAAGTACGACGCCGATCTCTTTGCCGCCATGGAGCAAGAAGCTCAGCGCCAGGAAGAGCACATTGAGCTGATCGCTTCGGAAAACTACACCAGCCCTGCGGTGATGGAAGCTCAAGGCTCGGTACTGACCAACAAGTACGCCGAAGGCTACCCGGGCAAGCGCTACTACGGTGGTTGCGAGTACGTAGACATCGTCGAGCAGCTGGCTATCGATCGCGCCAAAGAGCTGTTCGGCGCCGACTACGCCAACGTTCAGCCGCACGCCGGTTCGCAAGCCAACAGCGCCGTTTACCTGGCCCTGCTGTCGGCCGGCGACACCATCCTGGGCATGAGCCTGGCCCACGGTGGTCACCTGACCCACGGTGCCAGCGTTTCGTCCTCCGGCAAGCTGTACAACGCCATCCAGTACGGCATCGACGCCAACGGCCTGATCGACTACGACGAAGTCGAGCGCCTGGCCGTTGAGCACAAGCCGAAAATGATCGTGGCCGGTTTCTCTGCCTACTCGCAGATCCTCGACTTCCCGCGCTTCCGTGCAATCGCCGACAAGGTAGGTGCCTACCTCTTTGTTGATATGGCTCACGTTGCGGGGCTGATCGCCGCTGGCGTCTACCCGAACCCGGTTCCATTCGCTGACGTCGTGACCACCACCACCCACAAGACCCTGCGCGGTCCACGTGGCGGCCTGATCCTGGCTCGCGCCAACGCCGACATCGAGAAGAAGCTGAACTCCGCGGTATTCCCGGGTGCCCAGGGCGGCCCGCTGGAACACGTGATCGCGGCCAAGGCGATCTGCTTCAAGGAAGCGCTGCAGCCTGAGTTCAAGGTTTACCAGCAGCAAGTGGTGAAGAACGCCCAGGCCATGGCCGGCGTGTTCATCGAGCGCGGTTTCGACGTGGTTTCCGGTGGTACTCAGAACCACCTGTTCCTGCTGTCGCTGATCAAGCAGGAAATCTCCGGTAAAGACGCCGATGCCGCTCTGGGCAAAGCGTTCATCACCGTGAACAAGAACTCCGTGCCAAACGACCCACGCTCCCCGTTCGTCACCTCCGGCCTGCGCTTCGGCACCCCGGCTGTGACCACTCGTGGCTTCAAGGAAGCAGAGTGCAAGGAACTGGCCGGCTGGATCTGCGACATCCTGGCTGACCTGAACAACGAAGCGGTGATCGATGCCGTTCGTGAGAAGGTCAAGGCGATCTGCAAGAAGCTGCCGGTATACGGCGCTTAATCAGCCCGCTAAACCGCAGCTATAAAAACCGGCCAGAGATGGCCGGTTTTTTTTCGCCTGCAAATCCTCACTTCGATATGACGGCTGCCTTAGATCCCTGTAGGAGCTGCCGTAGGCTGCGATCTTTTGATCTTGATCTTCATTGGTTTCTCAGACGCCCAAATCAAGATCAAAAGATCGCAGCCTTCGGCAGCTTCTACGCGGCTTTGTCCACTGGTCAGACCGGTCATGCCAATTTTTTAATTTTTACTTGCGAACACCCAAAAATAGCGCCTAGACTGCGCCCGCACTGGACATACCGGTAAGACCACAATAATTAAGTCCTGAATCTGATGCGCGAAGCGCACGGCAGCCAGGACACCGACCAGGATTCCTCCCATGCTCAGATGGTGCTCGCGTTCAATCTTCCTCCAAGTGGTTCTCGGACTGGTGCTCGGCATCGTCTGCGGGCTGACCCTTCCTGAATACTCCGCCCAGCTCAAACCTCTCGGCGATGGCTTCATCAAACTGATCAAGATGCTCATCGGTCTGATCGTGTTTTGCGTAGTGGTCAGCGGCATCAGCGGTGCCGGCGACCTGAAGAAGGTCGGCCGTATCGGCCTCAAATCGGTGATCTACTTTGAAATCCTGACCACCATCGCCCTGGTGATCGGTCTGGTGTTCGCCTTCAGCACCGGCATCGGCAGCGGCGCGAACATTCACCTGGAGCAGCTTTCCGCAGCCGACATGGGCGACATTGCCCAGCGCGGCCAGCACATGCACACCACCACACAGTTCCTGATGGACCTGATTCCGACGTCAGTGATCGGTGCCTTCGCCGATAACAACATCCTGCAGGTCCTGCTGTTCTCCGTGCTGTTCGGCAGTGCGCTGAATCTGGTGGGCGAGGCGGCATCGGGTATTTCGCGGCTGATCAATGAACTCAGCCACGTGATCTTCCGCATCATGGGCATGATCGTGCGTCTGGCGCCGATCGGTGTATTCGGTGCGATCGCCTTCACCACCAGCAAATATGGCCTGGACTCGCTGCAGCACCTGGGCAGCCTGGTCGGCCTGTTTTACCTGACCTGCGTGGCTTTCGTGACGCTGATTCTCGGCCTGGTGATGCGCCTCTCCGGCCTGAAGATGTGGCCGTTGCTCAAGTACCTGCGCGAAGAGCTGCTGATCGTCATGGGCACCGCTTCGTCCGACGCTGTGCTGCCACAAATCATGCGCAAGCTTGAGCACCTGGGCATCGGCAGTTCGACGGTCGGGCTGGTGATTCCAACGGGTTACTCGTTCAACCTCGACGGTTTCTCGATCTACCTGACCCTGGCCATCGTGTTCATCGCCAATGCCACCGGCACGCCGCTGGCGATGACCGACCTGCTGACGATTCTGTTGGTATCGTTGATCACCTCCAAGGGAGCCCACGGTATTCCGGGCTCGGCGCTGGTGATTCTGGCGGCCACCCTGACAGCCATTCCGGCCATTCCGGTGGTGGGTCTGGTGCTGGTACTGGCCGTGGACTGGTTCATGGGCATCGGTCGGGCGCTGACCAACCTGATCGGCAACTGTGTGGCGACCGTCGCCATCGCACGGTGGGAAAAGGACATCGATGTGCAGCGGGCTAACAAGGTACTTTCGGGCCAGGCGGGTTATACCTTCCAGCCGAGAAAACCGGTCGCACCGGCACATCAGCAGGAATTCTGAATCAACGGTGTGCCGACCTCGCCTTGGCCGGCACACCTTCACCACTTTTAGATGCTCATGGAGCGAACAGTGATTACCTCGTCGACCGTCGTAACTTCAGTCGTGGAAAAACTTCGGGCCGCTTTGGCCCGAGGTCAGTGGCGCTCCGGCGAAATGCTGCCGGGACAACGTGAACTGGCCGAACAACTGGGTATCAGCCGCCCGAGCCTGCGTGAGGCGGTCATCGTCCTGGAAACCCTTGGCCTGGTGCGTTCGATGCCGGGCAAAGGCGTAGTCGTACTCGAGGCCAGTCTCAGCGATGACCAGTCCCACGATAACGCGGTGGCCGCAGCAAGCCTGGAAGACGTGCTGCAACTGCGCTACACCCTGGAACCATTCATCGTCGGCCTCGTGGCCCAGTCCATCAGCAGCAAGGAAGTCGGGCAACTGCGCCTGACCCTGATGGACATGCGCGAAGCCCTGGAGGCCAATGACAGTGAAGCCGGCGTAAGTGCCTACATCGCGTTCCACGAAGAGCTGTTCACGCTGACGTCAAACCCGATCTTCCAGAGCGTGGTCCAGCAAACCAGCAATGCCCTCAAGCAAAGCGCCGAAGTGTTGCGCAACTCCCCGGAGCATCTGGCTGAACGCCTTGAAGAAAACGAAGCCGTGGTGCGGGCGATCCGCAACAAGAACAGCGCCCAGGCCAGCGCCGAGATGCGTCGGCACATTTTGTGCGAAGGCCAGCGCATGGGCATCGAACTGAACATCCCGGAAGACAACCTCGGCAGTTGAAACCTCTTCGAACTGGAGATTGGCCATGAACAGCTTTGCCTCGCCACAAACGCTCGCCACCCTGCCCGTCCGCCCTTCGGTGGATGATCTGTATTCGCGGGTCCTGGATGCCATTTTCGAACAGCGCATCCATTCGGCCAGTCGCTTTACCGAAGAAAGCCTGGCGCAGATGTTCGGTGCAAGGCGCAGCGACATGCGTGATGTGCTGACGCGACTGTCCCATCAGCAGATCATCATCCTTCGAGTCAACCATCGTCCCCGCGTCGCCGAGCTTGATGCCGAGCAGACCCGGCAGACACTGCATGCCCGGCGTCTGGCCGAGATCATGCTGGTTCGGCTGGCGTGTCAGCGACCCTGCGCGCAAGACTTGAAGCGCCTGCGGACACTGGTCGATAACGAGCGTCAATGCACCGAGCGTGGCCGGGCGATTCGTTTGTCGGGAGAGTTTCATCTGCAGTTGGCACAAATGGCGGGAAATGCACCGCTAGCGCATTTTCTTGAGAGCCTGGTACCGCTGACTTCGTTGGCGATTGCGCAGTTTGATCTGCAGCAGAAGGATTATTGCGTGGAGCACATGGAGATTCTGGATGCGCTGGAGCGAGGAGATGCCGCAACGGCGCAAGTCGCGCTCAACCGGCATCTGGATTATCTGGAAGACTTGTTGCTGAGCCCTGCATCGGCACTGGGCCAAAACTGTGCCGCAGGTTAGATCGCTTTCGCGAGCAGGCTCGCTCCCACAGGGGGACTGCACTTCAGCGAGCCTGCTCGCGATGGCGACTTAAGGCTCGCTGCAATTTCTGATTTTAATCCGCCGCCACCCGCGCAAATCCCTCGCGAATCTTTTCTTCCGGCAAGTCATCGGCAATGAACACGATCACGCTCTCGCGCACGTCGTCTTCCGCCCACTCGGTATCCCAGTCGAAACCATAAAGTTTCAGCACCCCTTGAAACACCATGCGATGGGATTCGCCGAGGATATTCAACACGCCTTTGTAGCGCAGCAACTGCTTGCCATGCTCCTCCAGCAGCTCGTTCATGAACTCGCTGAGCTTGTCGATATCCAGCGGTTTTTCAGTGCGCAGCACCAGGCTGGAAATGCGGTCGATGGACGGAGCAGCCTGGCTGACCGGGCGCAAACTCACGCCACCACCGAGATCGGCATTGAGGTTGAAGCCGCGCACATCGAGCAACTCGGCCAGGTCGATCTTGCCGTGGTCGACCACGCGGATCGGCGCACGCCGGTTGATACGGGTCAGGCGCTCGCTCAACGCGGTGAAAGTCGGTTCGTCCACCAGGTCGCGTTTACTCACCAGCAAGCGGTCGGCGAATCCGATTTGCGCCTGGGCGATGGTCTGGGTCAGGTGCAAGTCGGCATGTGCCGCGTCGACCAGCGTGATGATGCCGTCGAGGATATAGCGCTCACGCAACTCTTCGTCGATGAAAAAGGTTTGTGCCACCGGTGCCGGATCGGCCAGGCCAGTGCATTCGATCACCAGGCGGTCGAAGGCGATGTCGCCCTGGTCCAGACGCTCGAGCAACAGATAAAGCGCTTTGGTCAGGTCGGTGTGGATGGTGCAGCAGACGCAGCCGTTGGACAGGGTCATCACTTGTACCGGCTCATCGCCCAACAGCTGGGTATCGATACCGGCGTCGCTGAATTCGTTCTCGATCACGGCGATTTTCAGACCGTGCTCGGCCTTGAGCAGGTGACGCAACAGGGTGGTCTTGCCGGCGCCTAGGAAGCCGCTGAGGATTGTTACGGGGATGGGAGAGGACACGCTGGATCTCCTGTTGCACAAAATCAAAAAAGTACACAAAACAAATGTGGGAGCGGGCTTGCCCGCGAAGGTGGCGTGTCAGTCGACATGAATGTTGAATGACACACCGCTTTCGCGGGCAAGCCCGCTCCCACAGGGGGATTGCCTCAACCGGGCTGTCGGATCAACAGCACTTCGGCCCACCCTTGCCACCGTAACGGGCTTCCTGGCGTTCGCGAAAAAACGCCTCGTAGTCCATCACCGGTTTGTCCGGGTGCTTGTTCTGCATATGCTCGACGTAGTTGTCGTAGTCGGGCATGCCGACCATCAGGCGCGCGGCCTGACCGAGGTATTTACCGAGGCGACTCAAGTCATTGAACATGCTGCAATCCTCTGGTTACGCATCCGGCAGCGCCTGGAATGGCGATTCTTTATCCGTACGTTCTTTTTTACCCCAGGCGGCAATACCGACCTTGAGCGCATAGAACAGGATGCTGAACACCACGAACAGGAACAAAGCGGTCAGCGTCGCGTTGGTGTAGGCGTTGAAGATCACGTGCTGCATCTGGGTGATGTCCTTGGCCGGGGCGAGGATCTGGCCGTTGGCCAGGGCATCGCTGTATTTCTTGGCCAGCGACAGGAAGCCGATCGCCGGGTTGGCGTCGAACAGCTTGATGAAGCCCGCTGTCGTGGTGCAGATCAACAGCCACACCGCCGGCAACATGGTGACCCAGACATAACGCTGGCGTTTCATCTTGATCAGCACCACGGTGCCGAGCATCAGGGCGATACCGGCCAGCATCTGGTTGGAGATACCGAACAGCGGCCACAGGGTGTTGATACCACCCAACGGATCGATCACGCCCTGATACAGCAACCAGCCCCACATCGCCACGCAGCCGGCGGTGGCGATCAGGTTGGCGGTCCAGGACTCGGTGCGTTTGAGCGCCGGGACGAAGGAGCCGAGCAAGTCCTGCAGCATGAAACGCCCGGCACGGGTGCCGGCGTCGACCGCGGTCAGGATGAACAGCGCTTCGAACAGGATCGCGAAGTGGTACCAGAACGCCATGGTGTTCTCGCCCGGCAGGACACTGTGCAGGATCTGCGCGATACCGACCGCCAGGGTCGGTGCACCGCCGGCACGGGCCAGGATGGTGGTTTCACCAATGTCGTGAGCCACCGCTTGCAGGGCTTCCGGGGTAATCGCAAAGCCCCAGTTGCTGACGGCTGTCGCAACGGCCACCACATCACCGCCGACCACGGCCGCCGGGCTGTTCATGGCGAAGTACACGCCAGGCTCGATCACGGAAGCGGCAACCATGGCCATGATCGCCACGAACGATTCCATCAGCATGCCGCCGTAACCGATGTAACGGGCGTTGGTTTCGTTATCCAGCAGTTTCGGCGTGGTCCCGGAGGAGATCAGCGCGTGGAAACCCGATACCGCGCCACAGGCGATGGTGATGAACAGGAACGGGAACAGACCGCCCTTCCATACCGGGCCGGTGCCGTCGACGAACTGGGTCAGGGCCGGCATTTTCAGCTCGGGCATGGTCACCAGGATACCGATGGCCAGGGCGACAATGGTGCCGATCTTCAGGAAGGTCGACAGATAGTCACGGGGCGCCAGGATCAGCCACACCGGCAATACAGCCGCGACAAAACCGTAGCCGATCAGCATCCAGGTGATCTGGATACCGGTAAAGCTGAACGCCTTGGCCCACACCGGATCCGCGGCAATCTGCCCGCCGAGCCAGATCGAACCGAGCAGCAACAGCACGCCGATGACCGAGATTTCGCCGATGCGACCCGGGCGGATGTAGCGCATGTAGATGCCCATGAACATCGCGATCGGGATGGTCGCCATCACCGTGAATATGCCCCACGGGCTCTCGGCCAGGGCCTTGACCACGATCAGCGCCAGCACCGCGAGGATGATGATCATGATCAGGAAGCAGCCGAACAGCGCGATGGTGCCGGGGATGCGGCCCATTTCCTCACGGACCATGTCGCCCAGGGAGCGCCCGTTGCGGCGGGTGGACATGAACAGGACCATGAAGTCCTGAACCGCACCGGCCAGCACCACGCCGGCGATCAGCCACAGCGTGCCGGGCAGGTAGCCCATCTGCGCCGCCAATACCGGACCGACCAGCGGCCCCGCACCGGCAATGGCCGCGAAGTGGTGTCCAAAAAGAATGTGCTTGTTGGTTGGAACGTAATCCAGACCGTCATTGTTGAGCACAGCGGGAGTGGCCCGTCGCGCATCGAGTTGCATGACATTGTTAGCGATGAACAGACTGTAGTAGCGGTAGGCGACCAGATAGATAGCCACGGCAGCGACCACAATCCACAAGGCGTTGATTGCCTCGCCTCGGCGCAATGCCACGACACCCAGGGCGCACGCACCTACGATTGCCAGCACCAGCCAAGGCAAATGGCGTAGCGGGCTATTATTATTTTTCATTTTATTATTCCAGCCAGAGTGGACAAGAAAGACAGCCACCCCGAGTTTAGCGCTCCTGACGGCAAAGACCATACCCCGACATTGGTCTAGACACCTGCACGCGCTGGCAGCCGTTGATCATGCGGGTTTATAGTCAGCGTACATTTCCGAGGATCGCGCCATGAGCGAGCACCCTGCCGAACGTCGCCGCTTCAAACGTATTGCGTTCGATGCCCGAACCGAGCTGAGCCAGGGTGAGTCCACTTGGCCGGTGAAGTTGATTGACCTGTCGCTCAAGGGCTTGCTGATCGAGCGACCCGATCCGTGGCTGGGCAATCCGCAACAGGATTTTCTGGTGGACATTCATCTGAGCGAAGAGGCCGACATCACCATGGATGTGCATCTGGCCCACGACGACCATGGCCAACTCGGGTTTGTCTGCCTGCACATCAGTCTGGAGTCCATCGAGCGCCTGCGGCGATTGATCGAGCTCAATCTCGCCGATCCGCAGGAGCTGGAACGAGAATTGGGCGCGCTGATCGAAATCTGAAGGTCAATCCCATTCCAATGTGGGAGCGGGCTTGCTCGCGAAGAGGCCGGTACATTCAGCATCTCTGTTGATTGACACACCGCTTTCGCGAGCAAGCCCGCTCCCACAGGTTTTGAGTTTCCCCTGCTAATTATTCGAACAACGCATCAAGCGCCTGTTCCAGACGCGTGACAGCAATGATCTGCAACCCTGCCGGCGCCTCCTTCGGCGCATTGCCCTTGGGCACGATGGCCCGCTTGAAGCCGTGCTTGGCGGCTTCCTTCAAACGCTCCTGACCGCTCGGCACCGGACGCACCTCACCGGAAAGCCCGACCTCGCCGAACACCAGCAGATCGTGGGGTAATGGCCGGTTGCGCAAACTGGACATCACTGCCGCCATCAACGCCAGGTCGGACGCCGTTTCCAGCACCTTGACCCCGCCGACCACGTTGAGAAAAACGTCCTGATCGTGGGTTGGAATGCCGCCGTGACGGTGCAGCACCGCCAGCAACATCGCCAGCCGGTTCTGATCCAGCCCCAGCGTGACTCGACGGGGGTTGGCCAGGTGGCTGTCGTCCACCAGCGCCTGTACCTCCACCAGCATCGGCCGCGTGCCTTCCCAGGTTGCCATCACCACGCTACCCGGGACTTCTTCCTGGGCACGGGTCAGAAAAATCGCCGAGGGGTTGGAGACTTCTTTCAAGCCCTTGTCGGTCATGCCGAACACACCCAGTTCATTGACCGCACCGAAACGGTTCTTCACCGCCCGCAGCAGACGCAGGCGCCCGTCGGACTCGCCTTCGAAATACAGCACCGTATCGACCATGTGTTCCAGCACTCGAGGGCCAGCCAGCGCGCCTTCCTTGGTGACGTGGCCCACCAGGAAAATCGCCGTACCGCTCTGTTTGGCGTAACGCACAAGCAACGCCGCACTTTCACGCACCTGGGATACACCGCCCGGTGCCGATTGCAGTTGCTCGGTAAAGATCGTCTGGATCGAGTCGATCACCATCACCTTGGGCTTTTCCTGGCGGGCCGTGGCGATGATGGCTTCGATGCAGGTTTCGGTCATGACCCGCAGTTGATCCTGGGGCAACCCCAGGCGCCGCGCACGCATGGCCACTTGCTGCTGGGACTCCTCACCGGTGACATACAGCGCCGGCATGCTCTTGGCGAGGTTGCACAAGGTTTGCAATAGAATGGTCGACTTGCCGATGCCGGGGTCGCCACCGATCAGCACCACCGAGCCATCCACCAGACCGCCACCCAGAACCCGGTCGAGCTCGCTGGAAGCGGTGGAGAAGCGCGGAATCTCTTCGACACTGACTTCGGCCAGGGTCCTGATCTGCGCCTGCTGGCCGGCCCACCCGGTACGACCGCTGGGGGCGGCTGCCCCGCCGCTTTCCACCATGGTTTCGGTGAGCGTGTTCCAGGCTCCGCATTCACCGCACTGGCCGGCCCATTTTGGAAAGGTGGAGCCGCACTCGGTGCAGCCGTACATGCGCTTGGCCTTGGCCATCGGAACTCCCGGAAAAAACGCGATGATAGCTCAGCTGAAGCGCGCGAGTGCGGCTGGATATTTCACAACCCTTTTGATGATTTAAAACAGTCCCACCAAACTCAGACATATTGATACACACCCAATTACAAGCCTTGTATAAGTTTTTTGTTCAAAATAACCAACAAACTCTAAAGACAGGCCTTACGGTACAACTTGAAAACCTATACAAACCTTATTCATTTACACACTTAATACACAACTCCGAAATCACTTATACAAAGCATGGTTATTAACTCAAAGAAACACGTAACTTGCCAGCCCCCAAAACCAACCAAATAGTCCACATCACTACAACTGTAATCGACTTTCAATACTGCCCGCTGGCCACTAACTGCCCGATCAACTTCCAACGTCCCGATTCAGTGATAGCCCCTCAACCTTGGCTCGCTCACACAAACGAAGCCATATCGCTGAAAAAACGTCATATGCAAAACACCGCAGAAGGCCTGGCCGCCCCACAGTTCAGATCAGTCGGTGAATTTTTCAACACCACCCGGTGTCGGTTTCTGGCAAGCACAGCAGGCGGTTGATTCGAGCAGAATGCGATTTGCTGATTTACACTGCGTTCATCAATCTCATCTGTAACAAGGAAATAACCTATGGGCGTGCTAAATGAGTTCAAGGCCTTCGCGGTCAAAGGCAACGTGGTCGACATGGCCGTCGGCATCATCATCGGTGCAGCCTTCGGCAAGATCGTTACCTCGTTTGTCGGCGACCTGGTCATGCCGCCAATCGGGATGCTGATCGGTGGCGTGGACTTCAGTGACCTGGTCGTAACGCTCAAGGCAGCGGACGGCGCTATTCCGGCGGTGGTGCTGGCTTATGGCAAATTCATCCAGACCATCATCGATTTCGTCATCGTCGCCTTCGCGATCTTCATGGGCGTCAAGGCCATCAACCGCCTGAAGCGCGAAGAGGCCGTGGCCCCTAGCCTGCCGCCGGTTCCAACCAAGGAAGAAGAGTTGCTGGGCGAGATCCGCGACTTGCTCAAGGCCCAGAACAACCGGCCTTGACGGCATTAGCAAAAAAACGGCGCCTTCGAGGCGCCGTTTTTCTTACCAGAAGTTTTCCACCGCCACCTGACCGGGTCGCCGGCTGAGGCTCAAGTGCATGTCCCGCTGTTTAAGCAGCTTGCGCGTGTCATCAATCATCTGCGGATTGCCGCACAGCATGACCCGAGAATGCTCAGGGGTCAGCGCAACACCCGCGGCGCGCTCCAGTTCGCCGTTTTCAATCAGCGCGGTGATCCGCCCGTTCAATGAGCCGGGATGCTGTTCACGAGTGACCGTGGTGATCAATTGCAGCTTGTGTGCGTACTCCGCCAGATACTCACGCTTGGCCAGCCCTGCGATCAGCTCCTGATAAGCCAGTTCCCGGGCTTCGCGAACGCTGTAGACCAGGATGATCCGCTCGAATCGCTCCCAGACTTCGAAGTCCTGGAGTATCGACAGGAACGGCGCGATGCCCGTGCCTGTGGATAACAACCACAGATCGCGCCCATCGACAAAACGGTCCAGCGTCAGGTAACCGAAGGCCTGGCGGTCGACCAGCAATGCATCGCCAACCCCCAGGCGACTCAGCTCGCTGGTGAACTCACCGCCCGGTACGACAATGGAAAAGAACTCGAGGAACTCGTCAAAGGGCGAGGACACCATGGAGTAGGCGCGCCATACCGTGCTGCCGTCAGCCTTGGTGACACCCAATCGGGCAAACTGCCCCGCCCGAAAACGAAACCCTGCATCCCGCGTGGCGAGCAGGGTAAACAGGTTCGGGGTCAGCGGGTGAACCTCGAGCAAGGTCTGACGGGTAAATTTTTCTTCACTGACGGACATGGAGGGCTCCAATCAAAGATACCCCAGTGTCCCGCAAAGAAAGCAGCGTAACCACCGACAATTTGTAGTGGCATTAATCTGCACTAGTGGCAGTTTACAAAATGCGACACACATCAATGATTACAAAATGCCATATGGCATCTTATAACTCATCGATTGCCTAAGAACCTGCAACACACTTTTCCAACAGTCAAAAGAGCAAAATTGTCGAACCCTTTCCGTAAGAACTGTCCTACACTTCGTGACGTGCCGGATTTCGGATCCAATATTGCACATGGACAACACGCACATGGACAACACGCACATGGAGATCACCGCATGGAGATCTGGAAGGAGTCACAGCTCAAACATTTGGCGCACACGCAAGAGATCAATACGGCCTATCGAATCGCGCTCAACTTCGCTAGAAACCTTGGGTATAAATTTTGTGGCTTTTCAATTACTTCGAACTCAGTCGGGACCGACGCCAGTACGGTGAACCTGAACAATTTTCCCCATGAGTGGAACGTTCAATATGAAAAAAACAACACCACGCAAATAGATCCGATAGTGGCGCATTGCAATCACTCAACGTTGCCTGTTCTCTGGAGCGAAGAACTTTTTTCCAGGACGCCAAGGCTATGGCAGTTGCTGCAGCAACAAGGTTTCCAGCATGGCTGGTCCCAGGCGATCCACGATGAGGAAACCGGTCTGCGCAGCATTCTCAGCCTGGCCAGAAGTCATTGCCCGATTTCAGCCTATGAGCTGTACGAGCATCTTGGATTCTCGGTATTCATCAGTCGCCATTTGCACGCTCTGGCGATCGCAATGCAACCGAGAAAACCGGCTCGCCCCCAGGCTCCCCCCTTGTCACGGCGGGAACTCGAAGTATTGAAACTCTCAGCCGATGGCAAGACGGCCTATGAAATTGCCAGGATTCTCAGTTTGAGTGAACGCACCGTCAATTTTCATGTGCACAGGGCTATCGAGAAGTTCGGCGTCAGCAACAAGATTGCGGCAGTCATCGCCGCGGCCCGGTCCGGAGCCATCTGAAAGCGCCCGGCTGCGGGAAAACCTGCGGGTAATCCAGTCAAAAAAAACGTACCATTTGCGGTCCCTCCTGAGTGATGGCGTGTAGACCTTCACGACGCAGTACACTCGGACGGCTCCGCCCGCTCCAACGCCTTCGGGCAGCGGGACATCCGTTGATTATCCAGAGCCCCGCCCCATGCCTTTGCTCGAAACACCCTTCGCCAGCCTCGACCTGATCCGCCAGCCCGAACAGCAGAACGAACCGCTGCAAGCTTTCGATGCGGCCGATGAATACCTGCTCAATCATCTGGCCGAACGGCAGCCGGCGTCGGACACCCGGGTATTGGTGCTCAATGACAGTTTCGGCGCGTTGGCGGCCAGCCTGGCGGGCAAGGTACGGGTAGTCAGCAGCGGTGATTCGTTCCTGGCCTTGCAGGGTCTGGAAAAGAACCTGGTGCGCAACGGCCTGGCCTTTGATGCGGTGCAGAGCTTACCCGCCAGCGAAACCCCTGCCGGGCCGTTCGACTGCGTGCTGATCCGTGTACCGAAAACCCTGGCCCTGCTGGAAGAACAACTGATCCGCCTGCAAGGCCAACTGGCACCCGGCGCCCAAGTGGTCGCTGCAGCCATGATCAAGCATCTGCCCCGGGCGGCGGGCGACTTGCTGGAGCGTTACATCGGCCCCGTGCAAGCCTCGTTGGCGGTGAAGAAGGCGCGGCTATTGATTGCCACGGCTCAGGACACAACGCCAGCGGTGTCGCCTTACCCAACGCGATACAGACTCGACGAACCGGCTATCGAACTGCTCAACCACGCCAATGTGTTTTGCCGCGAAGGCCTGGACATCGGAACCCGGGCATTTTTGCCACACCTGCCGAAAAACCTCGGCTCGGCGCGGGTCGCCGATCTCGGTTGCGGCAACGGCGTCCTGGCCATCGCCAGCGCCCTGCAAAACCCCGAGGCCCACTACACGCTGGTGGACGAGTCGTTCATGGCCGTGCAATCGGCGTCCGAGAACTGGCGCGCAGCCTTGGGTGAACGGGAAGTGATCGTGCGTGCCGGCGATGGCCTGGCCGGCCAGGAACCGCAATCGCTCGACGTCGTGCTGTGCAATCCACCGTTTCACCAGCAACAGGTGGTGGGCGACTTCCTGGCCTGGCGGATGTTCCAGCAGGCCCGCGAAGCGCTGGTCGTGGGCGGCGCACTGTACATCGTCGGCAATCGTCACCTGGGTTACCACAGCAAGCTGGCGCGATTGTTCCGTGGCGTCGAGCAAGTGGCGGCCAATCCGAAGTTCGTGATCCTCAAGGCACGCAAGTAACAGGCAAAAAAAACCCTCCGGTTGGAGGGTCATAAATCCGTGCCCTGAGGCCACGGGAGAGATGTCAGTGCGTGGTCAGGCCGGCCGCGTTCATGAACAGACGCATCAGGCTGGCGACGATGAACAGGGCGCCCACGCTGCCGGCCCAGATCAGGGCCAACCAGCCGAGCCGCTGCCACAGCGGCTTTTTTTCGGCTTCTTCAATGTCGTGCAGGGAATGTTTGGCAGCCATAACGTCAATCCTCTTCAAGATTGATGGCGTCGCATCCGACGCCATCGCGAGCAAGCTCGCTCCCACAGGTTCGTTGTGCAGCAGACTAGTGATAGCCGTCTTCATGGGTGACCTTGCCGCGGAACACGTAATAGCTCCAGAAGGTGTAGCCCAGGATGAACGGGATGATGAACAGCGTGCCCACCAGCATGAAGCCCTGGCTTTGCGGCGGCGCGGCGGCGTCCCAGATCGAGATCGACGGCGGGATGATGTTCGGCCACAGGCTGATGCCCAGCCCGCTGTAACCGAGGAAGATCAGCACCAGGGTCAGCAGGAACGGCGTGTAGTGCGCGTTTCGGGCCACGGCGCGGATCAGGCCGTACATTGTCACCAGCACCAGGATTGGCACCGGCATGAACCAGAACAGATTCGGCATGGTGAACCAGCGAGCGGCGATATCCGTGTGGGCCAACGGAGTCCAGATACTGACGATGCCGATCACCGCCAGCAGCACGAAGGCCAATGGTCGTGCCAGGTCATGCATCTGTTCCTGCAATTTGCCTTCAGTCTTCATGATCAGCCAGGTACATCCGAGCAAGGCATACGCCACTACCAGCGCCGCACCACAGAACATCGTGAACGGTGTCAGCCAGTCCAGTGAACCACCGGCGAACTGCCGATTGACCACCGGCAGCCCGTCGATGAACGCGCCAAGCGCAACGCCCTGGAAGAATGTCGCGGTGACCGAGCCACCGATGAACGCCTTGTCCCACAGGTGACGCTTGTCGTCCCTGGCCTTGAAGCGGAACTCGAAGGCCACGCCGCGGAAGATCAACCCGATCAACATCAGGATCAGCGGCAGGTACAACGCCGAGAGCACCACTGAATAGGCCAGAGGAAACGCGCCGAACAACGCCGCGCCCCCCAACACCAGCCAGGTCTCGTTGCCGTCCCAGACCGGGGCGACGGTGTTCATCATCACATCGCGATCGGTCTTGCCCGGAATGAACGGGAAGAGAATGCCGATGCCCAGGTCGAAACCGTCCATGACCACGTACATCATGATGCCGAAGATGATGATCACGGCCCAGATCAGCGGAAGATCAATACCCATGATTCAAATCTCCTTGGTCAGGCTTTGGCCGGCATCGGCGTGATCGTCGTCGGCGGCCGACAGCGGACGGGCCGGTGTGCGTTTCTGGCCGGGGCCACCGTCGTTGGTTTCCTTGCCTTCGTCGATCTTCGGCCCCTTGCGCACCAGGCGCATCATGTAGCCAAGACCGGCGCCAAACAGCGCGAAATAAACCACGACGAACAGGATCAGGGTGATGCTCATCTGCATGAAGCTATGGTTGGACGACGCATCCGCCGTACGCATCAGGCCATAGACCACCCATGGCTGACGGCCGATTTCCGTGGTGAACCAGCCGGCGAGGATCGCGATCAGGCCGGACGGCCCCATCCACAGCGCCAGGTACAGGAACGGCCGCGAGGTGTAGAGGGTGTCGCGCTTGCGCAGCCACAGGCTCCACAAACCGGTGAAAATCATAAGGAAACCCAGGCCCACCATGATCCGGAACGACCAGAAAACAATGGTCGAATTCGGCCGGTCTTCAGGCGGGAACTCCTTGAGTGCTGGCACCTGCTTATCCAGCGAGTGCGTCAGGATCAGGCTGCCCAGGTACGGGATTTCGACGGCGAACTTGGTTTTCTCCTCTTTCATGTCCGGCCAGCCGAACAGGATCAGTGGAGTCGCCTCGTTGCCCTTGTTTTCCCAGTGGCCCTCTATCGCGGCGATTTTCGCTGGCTGATGCTCTAGCGTATTGAGACCGTGGAAATCACCGATGACCGCCTGGATCGGCGCAACGATCAATGCCATCCACATGGCCATCGAGAGCATTTTTCGAATCGCCGGGTTGTCCTTGCCGCGCAGCAAATGCCAGGCCGCGGAGGAGCCGACGAAGAAGGCGGTGGCGACGAACGCCGCCGTGGCCATGTGCATCAGGCGATACGGGAACGACGGGTTGAAGATAACCGCCAGCCAGTCGGTGGGTATGACCTGACCGTTGACAATCTCGAAGCCCTGCGGGGTCTGCATCCAGCTATTGGAGGCAAGAATCCAGAACGTCGAGATCAATGTACCGATAGCCACCATCACGGTGGCGAAGAAGTGCAGGCCACGCCCGACCTTGTTCCAGCCAAACAGCATGACGCCGAGGAACCCGGCTTCGAGGAAGAATGCCGTGAGCACTTCATAGGTCAGCAACGGCCCGGTCACGGAACCGGCGAAGTCCGAGAAGCGGCTCCAGTTGGTACCGAATTGATAGGCCATTACCAGGCCGGAAACCACCCCCATGCCAAAGTTGACGGCAAAGATCTTCGACCAGAAATGGTAGAGGTCACGGTAGGTGTCGTTATGGGTTTTCAGCCACAGGCCTTCGAGTACCGCCAGGTAACTCGCCAGGCCGATGGTGATGGCCGGAAACAGGATGTGGAACGAGATGGTGAACGCGAACTGAATTCGGGCGAGATCAAGTGCCTCTAAACCGAACATAAGTCTTCCTCTGTCAGGTAGTACGGCTGCTGGCTGGAAGCCTGCACCCACGGCCCCCACGGATATGGAGTGTGGCGAATCTCTGTTTGTTCTTTTTTTTGCACGCATCACAACGCAGGGAGTCTGGCCTTGCGGCCGCCGGATCAATTCCTTTTGTGGGTTTTGATCTGGATCAATCAACGTTGAAAGAGTAGTCCCAATTTCGGGGATGAACCGCGTGGTCTTTTGCCGCGTGACAAGTTGCCTCACGGCTTTTGTCATCGCCAGCAACACATTCCCTGTGGGAGCCTGGAGAAAGTCGATGTCTGGCTAACTAAATTTTTTTCACGGCAACTTTTTGTTACAGGTTGGTGATAATCTCGCCGCTCCCCTCTCCCCAGATTTCCCCGCAGATGCCCAGCCAAGAGCCCTTGCTGTTACGTCACCATCGCCCTTTTCTCGCGTTCTGGCTGGCCCGGGTATTTACCGCCAGCGGCTTCCAGATGCTCACCGTGGCCATTGGCTGGAACCTGTACCAATTGACTGGCAACGTGCTCGACCTGGGTCTGGTCGGCCTGGTCGAGTTCGCCCCGCGTGTACTGTTCATGCTGCACACCGGGCACGTCGCCGACCGCTATGACCGGCGCAAGGTCGCGGCGATCTGCCAGTCCCTCCAGGCATTAATCGCCCTGTCGCTGGCCATCGGCAGCGCCACCGATCATGTCACCCGGGAAATGATCTTTATCCTGGCCTTCCTGCTCGGTGCCGCTCGTTCCTTTGAAATGCCGACCACCCAGGCCCTGCTGCCCAGTATCGTGCCCAGCGCGCTGTTTCCTCGTGCCGTGGCCGCCGCGCAATCGGCCCAGCAATCAGCCACCATCGTCGCCCCGGCCCTCGGCGGTTTGCTCTACGCCTTCGGCAGCGTCTGGGTGTATGGCCCGACGGTGCTTTTGTATGTCATCGCCTGTTCGCTGATGCTCAACCTGCCGGCCCGGCAAACTCCGCTGAACAAGGGCAAGGCCACTCTGGATTCTCTGCTCGCGGGCATTCGCTTCATCCGCAGTCGTCCGGACATTCTCGGGGCGATCTCCCTTGATCTGTTCGCGGTGTTATTGGGTGGTGCGACGGCGCTGCTGCCGGTGTTCGCCAAGGACATTCTGCTGACCGGCCCGTGGGGGCTGGGCCTGTTGCGCTCGGCTCCGGCGGTGGGCGCACTGCTGATGTCGCTGTTCCTGGCGCGTTTTGCGGTGGAGCGCAACGTCGGGCGGGTGATGTTCACGGCCGTAGGCATCTTCGGCGTGGCAACCATCGCCTTCGGCCTGTCGACCTCGTTCTGGTTTTCCCTGGCGGTGTTGGTGGTGTTGGGCGCGGCAGACATGATCAGCATGGTGATCCGCGCCTCGTTCGTTCAACTGGAAACCCCGGACGAAATGCGCGGTCGGGTCAGCGCCGTGAACGGTTTGTTCATTGGTGCTTCGAACCAGTTGGGTGAATTCGAATCAGGCCTGACCGCCCATTGGTTTGGTACTGTGCCAGCCGTGGTCATGGGCGGGATCGGCACGCTGGTAGTGACCGGGGTGTGGGTCAAACTGTTCCCGACACTGGCCAGCCGCGATCGCATGCACGTGGCTAAAGATAAAGATAAGGAAGAAGCGAAAGCCTGAAGTAATCTAAACCAACAGCTCCCCCTCCACCGCCGTGCGTATGGCTTTACCGCAGAGTTGCTCCACCAGTGCCAGGGCAAACGCCAAAGCGGCGCCTGAGCCTTGGGCCGTGACGCAATTGCCATCGACCACCACCGGTTGATCGACGAAGGTGCAGCCCGACAGTTGATGGCTGACCGAGGGCAGGCAGGTCATGCGCCGTTGACGCAATACACCAAAGGCCTGCAGTGCCACGGCGGGCGCTTCGGCGATGGCGGCGAACAGGCGACCGGCTGCCGCCTGATCCTTGATCAATTGTTGCAGGGGTTGGTGTGCTGCCAGGTGCTGCGAACCCACCGCACCACCGGGCAAGGCAATCAGGTCGAAGGGTTGCGCCAGCAAGTCCACCAGCATCGCATCGGACGTCAGGCGAGTGCCGCGGGCGCAGGTGAGCATGCGCCGCCCCTCGATGCTGGCCACCACCACTTCTATTTTGGCGCGCCGCAGTACATCGATCAGGGTCACGGTTTGCAGGTCATCAGTGCCCTCGGCGAGGGCTATCAAGGCTCTAAAGGTCATCAGGTACTGTCCACGGAATAATCTTTTAAGCGTAGTCAGCTTTCCCGCGCCTTGTTCGAGACCTGTGGTTACTTGATGAAAAGCTGCGTCGACATCGTGTTGCCGGGCGCGTTGATCGAGGTATTGCTGAAGGTCAGCGTGCCTTCCTGCTTGCCCGCCAGATCGAGGGCATACAAATAGCCGACGGTTTTTTCCCCGGGGGTGCAACTGGTCAGGTTGCCGTTCTTGAACGCGCAAACCGGTGTGCGGGTGCCATTCACTTCGAAACCGTCCAGGGCGACATGGGCCTCACGCCCGTAACCCACTTCCAGCACGTACACCGTGATGTTCGGGCCATTGTGATCGCAGCGCGTCCGGGTTTGCCCTTCGTCGATGTTCTCGACACCACAGGACGGCGACGCGACCTTGAGTACTTTCAATTGCGTCAGTGGCGGGGCCGAGGCCGCCACGGCCGTTTGAGTCCCGAGAATCAACGCCATCCATACTCCGAAGGCGGCAACCAGACGCTTTTTCATGCAGGACCCATCCACCCCAAAAAACCAGCGCGCAGTATGGCGCACTTGGCTTTGTCGCAAAACATCGACGACGATCACCGCCAAAGCAGCCATATTCCCAAGCTACTGGTATGATGCGCGGCTTTTTCCGGCCCACTGTAATTTCCAGGCGCGTTCTGCTGCCTGTGCTTTGCTGTTGAGGTCGATACATTCACGGCGCCCGGCGCGCCACGGGGAGCAGACATGCTGGAAAGGCTGTTTCAACTCAAGGCACACAACACCAACGTGCGGACCGAGATTCTGGCGGGCGTCACGACCTTTTTGGCCATGGCCTACATTCTGTTCGTCAACCCGAGCATCCTCGGCGAGACCGGCATGGACAAGGGCGCGGTGTTCGTCGCCACCTGCCTGGCCGCCGCCATCGGCTCGACGACCATGGGCCTGATCGCCAACTATCCGATCGCCCTCGCACCGGGCATGGGCCTTAACGCCTTCTTCACCTACACCGTGGTCCTGCACATGGGCCACACCTGGCAAGTGGCGCTGGGTGCGGTGTTCATCTCGGCGGTGTGTTTCTTCCTGCTATCGATCTTCCGCATCCGTGAATGGATCATCAACAGCATCCCGCTGCCGCTGCGCTCGGCGATTGCCGCCGGTATCGGCCTGTTCCTGGCACTGATCGCCCTGCACAACGCCGGCATCGTGGTCAGCAACCCGGCGACCATGGTCGGCCTCGGTGACCTGAAACAACCGGCTCCGATCCTCGCTACCCTCGGTTTTGCCCTGATCGTCGCCCTCGAAGCCCTTGCCGTGCGCGGCGCAGTGCTGATCGGCATTCTGGTGGTGACCATCATTTCCATCGTGATGGGCTTCACCCCGTTCGGCGGCGTGATGTCGATGCCACCGTCCCTGGCCCCGACCTTCCTGCAACTGGACATCAAGGGTGCGCTGGACATCGGTCTGGTCAGCGTGATCTTCGCCTTCCTGTTCGTCGATCTGTTCGATAACTCCGGCACCCTGATCGGCGTCGCCAAGCGCGCCGGTCTGATGCGCAAAGACGGTCACATGCCGAAAATGGGCCGCGCGCTGATCGCCGACAGCACCGCCGCCATGGCCGGTTCCCTGCTGGGCACTTCGACCACCACCAGCTACATCGAATCCGCCGCTGGCGTGAGTGCTGGCGGCCGTACTGGTTTGACCGCCATCGTGGTGGCGATCCTGTTCCTGCTGGCGCTGTTCTTCTCGCCACTGGCCGCCAGCGTTCCTGCCTTCGCCACTGCACCAGCACTGCTGTTCGTCGCCGTGCTGATGACATCCGGCCTGGCCGAAATAGACTGGGACGACATTACCGTCGCCGCGCCGGTGGTGATCACCGCGCTGGCAATGCCGTTCACTTACTCCATCGCCAATGGCATCGCCTTCGGTTTCATTTCCTGGACCGCCATCAAGCTGATGTCCGGTCGCGGCCGTGAGCTGAACCCGGCGCTGGTGATCCTGTCGATTCTGTTCGTGATCAAGCTGGGTTGGTTCAACGCATGACTTTTGATTCCCAGGCCTACGCCGTTCAGCTCGAAGAAAAGGTCACGCGCTTGCGTGATCTGCTGGCCCCGTTCGATGCACCGGAGCCAGCCGTTTTCGATTCGCCGCTGAAAAACTTCCGCCTGCGCGCCGAGTTCCGCCTGTGGCGCGAGGCCGGCGAGCGTCACTACGCGATGTTTTCCCTGGAAGACAAACGCACGCCGATCCTGATCGAAGAGTTCCCGATCGCCAGCCTGCGCATCAACCAGTTGATGCCGCAGCTGAAGGCAGCGTGGCAAGCAAGCACGCCCCTGAGCCACAAGCTGTTCCAGGTGGAGTTCCTGACCACCCTGGCCGGCGACGCGATGATCACCCTGTGCTATCACCGCCCATTGGACGAGCACTGGCATGCGGCGGCCTCAAAACTCGCAGCGGACCTGAACGTCAGCATCATCGGCCGTTCCAAGGGCAAGCGCGAAGTCATCGGTCACGATTACGTGGTCGAGAAGCTGGAAGTCGGCGGCCGCACCTTCAGCTATCGCCAGCCGGAAGGTGCGTTCACCCAGCCCAACGGCACGGTGAACCAGAAGATGCTCAACTGGGCATACGATGCGCTTGGCGATCGCTCCGATGATTTGCTGGAACTGTATTGCGGCAACGGCAACTTCACCCTGCCTCTCGCCACCCGCGTGCGCAAAGTGCTGGCCACCGAAATCAGCAAGACCTCGGTCAACGCGGCCTTGAGCAATCTCAGCGAAAACGCTGTGGATAACGTCACTCTGGTGCGCTTGTCCGCCGAGGAGCTGACCGAAGCCCTGAACGAAGTGCGTCCGTTCCGCCGCCTGCACGGCATCGACCTCAAGAGCTACGAGTTCGGGAGCGTGTTCGTCGACCCGCCCCGCGCCGGCATGGACCCGGACACCTGCGAGCTGACCCGGCGCTTCGACAACATCCTGTACATCTCCTGCAACCCGGAGACCCTGGCAGCCAACATTGCCCAACTGCACGACACCCACCGCATCACCCGATGCGCGATGTTCGACCAGTTCCCGTGGACCCATCACATGGAATCCGGGGTGATGCTGACCCGGCGTTGATGGCTCCTGCCAGGCACAAAAAAGCCGTCTTCACGACGGCTTTTTTGTGGGCACTTACAAGACAACATCGACCTTGCGCGGGCGCCCACCTTTCCTGCCGTTGGCCCGCGCGGCTTCAGACTTTGCGGCGCTGCTCTGGCGACCATTGCGCGAAGCGACGACCGAGGCCGCCATGGCCATCAGCGGCTTGCTCGCAGAAATCATCCCGGCGATCGATACATGCAGGTCCTTGCCTTCATGGCACAGGGCAGTACCCGCGTAGCCGACAGTCAGACTGGCGTAGTCCTCGACCTCAAAATCTTCGAACTCCGGATAGTTGGCTACGGGTAACAATACGCCGCTGCCGTCCTCGAAGCTGACGGCCAGACAGGGGGCCAGGTAGGTAACTGCCGTCGCTTGCAGGCTATTTTTTCTACGTAATTCGCCACGTTCAATGGCTTTGTCCAGGCTGCTTTCCGTTACGGGATTATCGGCCTGAACCTTGGCTTTTATCGTTTTCATAACTCGATCTCCACACTTTCCTGTGTGCCTATCAGGGACAGCAACGTCTTGTTCGATTCAGGTTCATAGCAAGCCGACCCAATCATGTTGGTGGTACTGACAACCTTTTTCACCACAACGACTTCGTTTCTTTGCCAGTCCCACAATTGATTATCAAGACAGGCCGTTTGCAATTTTCGCCACCAGATGCCCCGGGCGCGCCGCAAATGGGCAGGTTTCTGGAGCGATTGGCGCAATCCCTCGAGTACCGCCAACGATGGCCGACGCGAAAGCGGAACAACATCCCAGAGTTCGACACCGTTGTGCCAAAAACTGAATCTGAATCTCGCACTCCACGTACCCGCCTCCACATGCGCATGAGGCGGACAATGCTCGTCTCGCAACATGATCACTACCGACAGTCCCTTGTGATTGCATACCTTCATGTTAACCCATCCGTTAGGTTAATTAATCCGAGTATTCGACATTCCCTGGAGAATCCGACCGTTGGCATTGGCCGTCGAATCATTTCTGCGTCCTCAGACTAGCGTCCTGGCGTTATCCGGCCCTGCGGAACACCGCGCGCAATGGTAAGAAATCCTTTCATTACGGCGCTGGCACCTGATAAATACTGACCAAGCCCCTTCATCTGATCCCCGGTGTAATCAATCATGCAGCGACAATTCGACGATCTTCAGTTGGGCAGTATTGAGCTGTTTTGCCTGGCCGCCGAGGCCGGCAGTTTTACTGCCGCGGCGCTGGTGGCGGGTGTCACCCCCGCTGCCGTGAGCCGTTCGGTGTCGCGCATGGAAGAACGCCTGGGCGTGCGCCTGTTCGCGCGTACCACCCGCAGCGTGAAACTGACCGACAGTGGCCGCCGCTATTACGAGGAGTGCCGCCAGGCCCTGGCGCAACTGGTCGAGGCCCAGCGCGAGGTGATGGGCCAGCAGCAAGTGCCGTCCGGTACCTTGCGCATCAGTATTCCGACCACCTACGCGCATCATCGAATCCTGCCTTTGTTGCCCGAGTTTCGGGCGCGCTATCCAGCGGTGAAGGTCGAGTCGCACATCAGCAATCGCAACATCGACTTCGTCGGCGAAGGCTACGACATGGCGATTCGCGTGCGAGCCATCCCGGATTCCGGCCTGATCGCCCGGCCGTTGGAAGATGCCGCCCTGGTGCTGATCGCCAGCCCTGATTACCTGAATCGGGCCGGCATTCCGCAAACCCTCGACGACCTCGAAAAACACGAATGCATTCAATACGAATTGCCCAGCAGCGGCCGGCGCATTGCCTGGTTGTTCAACGATGAAGGCGTGCCCCGGGAAATTCTGGCCGAGGGTAGTCTCAGCTGTTCCGACGATGTGCTCGGCGGTGTCACCCTGGCCAAACACGGGGCGGGGTTGTTTCAGACCTATCGTTTTATCGTGGAAAAGGAACTGGCCGACGGCTCGCTGGTGGAAGTGCTCAAGCCCTATGGCGGACGCTCGCGGCCGTTTACCTTGCTGTACCCGCAAAGTCGTCACGTGCCGCTGCGATTGAGGGCGTTTATCGATTTCCTTGTGGAGCACCTGCCGCGCTGACCTGCGGAAGTGTCCGATCACCGCCCACAAACAGCCAGTGCGTCGTCACTTCAATTGACCAAATTAACTAGTTAGTACAATTTATCTCCACAGGCTGAAACCCTCGGCCTATTCCAAAAATAATAAGTGGAGAGATTCCGATGTCCCCTATCGTTCTGGTGCTCAACGGCCCGAACCTGAACCTGCTCGGCACCCGTGAACCGGCGACTTACGGCCACGAAACCCTGGCAGACATTTCGGTCCTGTGCGCACGTACCGCCGAAGAACTCGGCCTGGCAGTGGAGTTTCGCCAGACCAACCATGAAGGCGAATTGCTCGACTGGATTCACGCCGCCCGCGGTCGCTGCGCCGGGATCGTCATCAATCCTGCCGCGTGGACCCACACCTCCGTTGCGATCCGCGATGCCCTGGTCGCCAGCGAACTGCCGGTGATCGAAGTCCACCTGTCCAACGTCCACGCCCGCGAGCCCTTCCGCCACCACTCGTTCGTATCCGCCATTGCAACGGCGGTGATGGCCGGTTTTGGCAGTCATGGCTATCGCCTGGCGCTGGAACACTTCAGTCATCGTTTGAAGGGGTGATCGCCGTGACTCAGAACCACGTGATACTGGCCGGGCTGATTGGCGCCGGCATCCAGGCTTCCCGCACACCGGCCATGCACGAGCATGAAGGCGATGCCCAAGGGCTGCGCTACCTCTATCGCCTGATCGATCTTGATCAGTTGAAGCTCGACAGCAACGCCCTCCCCGACCTGTTGATGGCTGCCGAGCGCATGAACTACACCGGGCTGAACATCACCTTCCCATGCAAGCAGGCGGTCATCCCGCTGCTCGACGAACTCTCGCCGGAAGCCCGCGGTATCGGTGCGGTCAACACGGTGGTGCTCAAGGATGGCAAACGCATCGGCCACAACACCGATTGCCTGGGCTTTGCCGAGGGTTTTCGCCGGGGTTTGAAAGGCGTTGCCGTTGAACGCGTCGTACAGATGGGCGCCGGCGGCGCAGGTGCGGCGGTGGCCCACGCATTGTTGAGCGAGGGCGTACAACAGCTGAGCATTTTTGACGTGGACATCCGCCGCGCCCAGGATCTGGCTGACAATCTCAATCAGCATTTCGGCGTCAGTCGGGCGGTGGCCGGGTATGACCTGGCCGGCGCCATGGCCCAGGCTGACGGCCTGGTGAACACCACGCCGATGGGCATGAAAAAGCTGCCGGGCATGCCGGTGCCGGTGGAGTTGCTGCGGGCAGAATTGTGGGTAGCGGAGATCGTTTACTTCCCGCTGGAAACCGAACTGCTGCGCAACGCCCGCGCCCTCGGTTGCCGGACACTGGACGGCGGCAACATGGCGGTGTTCCAGGCGGTGAAGGCGTTCGAGTTGTTCAGCGGCGTGGTGCCGGATGCCCAGCGGATGCTTGAGCATTTCCAGAGCATGAATGACTGAAAATCAAAAGATCGCAGCCTTCGGCAGCTCCTACAGATCAATGCGATTGACGTAGGAGCTGCCGAAGGCTGCGATCTTTTCAAGCCTGCAAATAACGCAACACCGACTCGCAAATCATCTCCCGATGACGCTGCTTGATGCGTTCATCCGGCAGGTCGATCTGAAAAATCTCACCAAAGGTGTGGCGGTTCGAGACGCGATAGAAGCAGAACGAACTGATCAGCAGATGCACATCCAGCGGATCAAGACCGGTACGGAACAGCCCCTGCTCGGCGCCGCGACGCAGAATCTCGCCCAGTGAATCGAGGATAGTGTTGTTCATCGCCTTGATCGCATCGGAGCGCTTCACGTACTCGGCGTTGTGAATGTTCTCGATGCTGACGATGCGCACGAAATCGACATTGCGATCATGGTGATCGAAGGTGAACTCCACCAGCCGCCGAATGGCTTCGACCGGCGCCAACTCCGCCAGGTGCAGGCGATTTTCGGTGTTGCGGATATCGCCGTAGAGTTTCTCCAGCACCTCGACGTAGAGCTGCTCCTTACTGCCGAAGTAGTAATAGATCATGCGCTTGGAGGTGTGGATGCGCTCGGCGATGGCATCGACGCGAGCACCGGAAAGCCCCTGCTGGACGAATTCGACAATCGCCTCCTGCAGGATGTTTTCGCGGGTCTTTTCCGGGTTGTTCTTGCGACTCTTGCGCGGCTCGGCACCAGTTTCTACGGAGGCTGCGGGGAGTTCTGAAGTCATTGTCATTGCGGGCTCACGGCCATCACTGCACAGGCTGGCGATTATGGGCCGCGCGGCACGGTGAAGGAAGCCGCGCGGCCCACGTTTAATCCCGCGTTTACGAATTACCTACAACTTCGCCTGGCGCAATGCGCCGCTACGGGATTTGGCCATGGCCGCCAGGCGCACCGCGACGTTGGCCGCGCCGTAGCCGGCATAACCGTTTTTACGCTGGATGATCTCGAAGAAGAAGCGCCCTTCGAACGGCTCGGTGTACACATGAAACAGCTCACCGCCCTGGGCATCGCGGTCGTACAACACATTGTAGTAGGCCAGTTCACTCAGGAACTCGTCGTCGAAATCGAACCGCGCCGCCAGGTCATCGTAGTAGTTGAGCGGGATATCCAACAGCGGCACGCCCGCCTCTTTTGCACGACTGACCTGGGCAAAGATGTCATCACAATCAAACGCGATGTGATGCACGCCGGAGCCGCGATAACTCGACAGCGCGTGTGAGATCGCGGTGTTGCGGTTCTCGGAAATGTTCAGTGGCAGGCGGATCGAACTGTCGCGGCTGCGCAAGGCACGGCTCTTCACCAGACCATAAGGATCCGGCAGCACGACCTCATCGTCCGCCTCGAAATCCAGCAGGCTCTTATAGAACAGCACCCAGCTGTCGAGGCTGTCGGCCGGCAGCGCCATGGCCATGTGGTCGATGCGCTTGAGGCCACCGCTGACCGGCGCATCCGCCAGCAGATTGAAGTCGGTGCCGTAGACGTCGGCATCCTGGTCCACCAGATAGATCAGGCTGCCATCCGGCGCACGCACCGCCGCCAGTTCCAGTTCATTGGGGCCCACCAGCCCTCGATAGGGCTGGCCCTTGTAGGCCACGGCTCGAGCCAGCGCACTGGCGCTGTCCTTGACCCGCACGGCGGTAGCGCACAATGAAGGGCCGTGGGCTTCAAAGAAACTGTGACCGAAGGAGTAAGGCTCGGAGTTGAGGATCAGGTTGATATCACCCTGGCGCATCAGGCTGACGCTCTTGGAACGATGCTGCCCGGCCTTGACGAAACCCAGTCGCTCCAGCCAATGGGAGAGCTTGGCGCCGAGGCTTTCGTCCACGGCAAACTCCAGAAACTCGATGCCGTTGTACTCACTGGCCTTGGGCGTCTCGAACAGAATCTCGGAGTTGGCCGCAGGCTTGGCTTCCTGCGCCAGGCGCTCGCGGGTTTTTTCTTCCAGATACAGCAACGAACGCAAGCCGTCGGCGGCGTTGGCTCGTGGCGGCGCGGCGCGGAAACCGTCGTTGAAGATCTCCAGCGACAGCGGCCCGGTGTAGCCACTCTTGATGATCGGCGCAAGGAACCCCGGCAAGTCGAACTCACCCTGGCCCGGGAAGCAGCGAAAATGCCGGCTCCACTCCAGCACGTCCATGGCCAGGATCGGCGCGTCAGCCATTTGCACGAAGAAAATCTTGTCGCCGGGAATCTCGGCGATAGCACTTGGATCGCTCTTGAGCGACAAGGTGTGAAAACTGTCCAGCAACACGCCGAGGCTTGGGTGATCGGCCTGACGCACGATGTTCCACACCTGTTGCCAGGTGTTCACATGCCGGCCCCAGGCCAGTGCTTCGTAACCGATGCGCAGGCCGCGTGCCCCGGCGTGCTCAGCCAGCAGTCGCAAGTCGTCGACCAGAATCTGCTCATCACCGATGGACTCGGCCGAGGCGTTGCTGCACACCAGCACCAGGTCAGTGCCCAGCTCCTGCATCAGGTCGAATTTGCGTTCGGCGCGTTCCAGGTTGCGCGACAGGCGATCGCGGCGGCAGCCTTCGAAATCGCGGAACGGTTGAAACAGGGTGATGGCGATCCCGAGATCGGCGCACATCTGTTTAATTTCCCGCGGACTGCCGTCGTAGTAGAGAAGGTCGTTCTCGAAAATCTCGACGCCGTCGAACCCGGCGGCGGCAATGGCTTCGAGTTTTTCCGGCAGGGTACCGCTCAAGGATACGGTGGCAATGGAACGCTGCATGTTTTCGGCTCCCGGTGGAGGCTTCGGCTACAGGGAATTTGCGCCGCTTTTAAAAGAGTGAGCCGATTATTGAGCCGGGTTGTCCATTGAGCAATTTAAAGTGTACTACCCAGTTAGTTTTGTGTTCGATTATCGAACACAATGGCCGATAGCGAATTGACGATTTTTTGTTCACTGCGCAACATCGTCCTCACATTAAGTCCGGACACGCAGCACCGGCCGCGATGTCCAAAACACCAAATAACAAATTCAAAAAACGGGTGGTACACATGATTCCTTCCCAAAGCTCTCGCATGGCTCCAGCCATGAGCACCGCCACCGGCGGTATCGGCGACAAGATTCGCGGCGCCATGGCAGTCGGCAAAACCCGTTGGGGCATGCTGGCGCTGGTGTTTTTCGCCACTACCCTGAACTACATCGACCGCGCCGCCCTGGGCGTGATGCAGCCTATCCTGGCCAAGGAAATGAGCTGGACGGCGATGGACTACGCCAACATCAACTTCTGGTTCCAGGTCGGTTACGCCATCGGCTTCGTGCTGCAAGGCCGCTTGATCGACCGGGTCGGCGTCAAGCGCGTGTTCTTCTGCGCGGTGCTGCTCTGGAGCCTGGCGACCGGCGCCCACGGCCTGGCCACTTCGGCGGTCGGCTTCATGGTTTGCCGATTCATCCTCGGCCTGACCGAAGCAGCCAACTACCCGGCTTGCGTGAAAACCACCCGCCTGTGGTTCCCGGCCGGCGAGCGCGCCGTGGCCACCGGCATTTTCAACGCCGGCACCAACGTCGGTGCGATGTTCACCCCGATGCTGCTGCCACTGATCCTGCACGTCTGGGGCTGGCAGGCCGCGTTCCTGTGCATGTCGGCACTGGGCGGAATCTGGCTGCTGTTCTGGGGCCTGAAGTACTTCAACCCGGAAGACCATCCGAGCGTCAAACAGTCGGAGCTGGACTACATCCAGAACGAAGTCGAACCGGAACAAACCCGCGTACCGTTCTCGAAAATCCTGCGCATGCGCGGCACCTGGGCCTTCGCCCTCGCCTACTCGATCACCGCGCCGGTGTTCTGGTTCTACCTGTACTGGCTGCCGCCGTTCCTCAACCAGCAATACAACCTGGGCATCAACGTCACCCAGATGGGTATCCCGCTGATCATCATCTACCTCACTGCCGACTTCGGTAGCGTTGGCGGCGGCATCCTCTCCTCGTTCCTGATCGGTCGCGGCGTCAACCCGATCAAGGCGCGACTGATGTCCATGTTCCTGTTCGCCTGCTGCATCATCGGCGTGATCATGGCGGCCGGCTCCAGCAACCTGTGGGTCGCGGTGGCCGCCATCTCCCTGGCCATCGGCGCGCACCAGGCCTGGACCGCGAACATCTGGAGCCTGGTGATGGACTACACGCCCAAGCACATGATGAGTACGGTGTTCGGCTTCGGCGGCATGTGTGCGGCGATTGGCGGGATGTTCATGACCCAACTGGTCGGCCACATCCTGACCATCACCAACAACAACTACACCGTGCTGTTCACCATGATTCCGGCGATGTACTTCATTGCGCTGACCTGGATGTACTTCATGGCACCGCGCAAGATTCCGAAAGTAGAAGACTGATGTTCCCTCGGCGCAGGCCCGATCTCGGGCCTGCGCTTTTTTTTGCCTGCGTTTTGCCGCAGCTTAGCGGCGGCTTTGCTGCCAGGCCGCCGCCAACCCGCTGCAGCAGATCACGGCAATGCCAAGCACGGTGGTCAGTGTCGGCGTATGGGAAAACAGCAGCCAGCCCAGCAGGCCGGCGAAGATGATCTGGCAATAGCTGAACGGCGCCAGCAGTGCCGGTGCCGCGAGACGGAACGCCTGGGTCAGGAACAGGTGAGCCGTCATCCCGCAGGCCCCCAGCGCCAGCATCATCGCGCCATGCACCAGGTTCGGCGTCTGCCAGAAGAACGGCACCAGTGCACTCATCACCAGCGTGTTGCACAAGCCTGCGAAGAAGTTGCTGGTGGTCGGGCTGTCGATCTCGCTGAGCTTGCGCGTCAGCAGTTGATAGAAACAGAAAAACAGCGCCGAGCAGAACGGCAGCAACACCGCCGGGGTAAACAGATCACCCCCGGGGTGAACGATGATCAGCACTCCGCTAAAACCGAAAATCACCGCCAGCCATTGCCCCCGGGTCACCCGCTCGCCAAGCAGCGGCACTGACAGTGCGGTGACCAATACCGGGGCGAGGAAGTTGACCGACGTGGCCTCGGCCAGCGGGATGTACATCAGCCCCGTGGTGAAAAACAGACTGGTGCCCAGCAGGCACAGCGCCCGGATCACCTGCAGCAATGGCCGCTTGGTACGCAGCACCCGCAGCCCGGACTGCGGCAGGAAAATCCCGGCCATCAGCAAGGTGTGAACCACGTAACGCGCCCAGACCACCATGACAATGGGATAGAAACCGGAGAGGTATTTGGAAAAGGCGTCGTGACTGGAAAACAGGAAGGTTGCGACAACGATCAGCAGGATCCCTTTGAAGGGCTGATTGACGCCGGAAAGCGGGGTGCTGACGGTCATTGGGTTTCCTTACTTGAAGTCAAAACATCGCAGTCAAGCGACGCTTCCACACAGTCAGCCTAGAGCATGTGGAAGGCGTCGCCTGCCCGCGATCAATACACAGCAGCGCTTACAGCTGCGCCAACAGTTCCCGGGTTTTATCCAGCGCCATCTGCGCCCGGTCCAATCCACTCACGCCCTGCTCCAGCAACTGCACGGTGGGAATCTCCAGGCTCAACGGAATGTCAGCCGGCAAACCGCGCAACAGCCCCGGCAGGTCACAATCGCCATCGCCGGGGAAACGCCGTTCGTTACGCGCCTGGCGCAAGATCTCCGCCATATCGGCCGGCCGAGGTCCTGCGACGTCACACAACTGTGCATACCGTAACCGTGAGGGGACAACCTTGGCCAGATCTTCCAGCCGCGATCCAGAGCGGTCGAAGTGAAAGGCGTCCACTAATACGCCGCCGTTTTCACGCCCGGCGTTTTCCACGATACGCGTGGCTTGTTGAAGATTGCGCGCATCGGTCCAGGGCATGAACTCCAGATGCGGGTGCAGCCCATAGGCTGCCGCCAGATCACAGAGCTCGGCAAAACGCTGCGTCAGCCGCTGTTCGTCAGGATCGTTACCGGCCACCAGCAACTCACTGGCGCCGAACTCGGCACCCACTGCGAGGATTTTCTCGAAATCGGCGACGACGGTTTCCGGCTTGAGCCGCAGGATTTCGACGTCCAGCACCCGAACACCGGTATCGCGCAGACGCGCCAGGGTCTGGCGCCGCAACTCGTGGTCGGCCACCAAGGCAAAGTGGTGCTCCTCTGAGGTCGCCGGTACCAGACGCAAGCCGACATGACTGTAACCGGCCCGCGCGGCGACCTCGACCATATCGGGTGGCGACAACTCCAGCACGGTCAGGCTGGCCAGGGAGAAGATACGCTCGCTCATGCTCAACCCTCGATCAACGATGGCGCGCAGGCACGCCCGGTTTCGGCGGCTTCGCGGATGGCTTCGATCAGCGCCAACGTACGCGCGGCATCGGCGGCACTCACCAGCGGCTCGACCTCCCGGCGCGCAACGCGCACGAAGTGCTGCAACTGCAAACGCAGGGCTTCATCGGCACTGAAGCTTTCCTGGGTTGCCAGCAACGGTTGATGCCAGCCACCATCGACTTCGTTGTAGTGCCAGCGTTTTAGCTGCGGAATGCTCAGCGCCCCACCTGTCCCGGCCAGCAAGTAGCACGGTTGATCAGGATGACGCGGATACACCGGGTTTTCCCCCGAATCCAGCTCCCAACTCCAGGGCGCAGCCACCGCATCGGAGCCGGTCAGGCTGCCCAGTGCACCGTTGTCGAATTGCAGCAACACCGCCGCGCAATCTTCGTTGGCAAACCCGCGAATGGCGTTGCTGGTGATGGCCTGAACCTGACGCACTTCACCGCACAAATGCCGCAGCAGATCGAGGTCGTGGATCAGGTTGGTCAACAACATCCCGGCACCGGCCTCGCGGCGCCAGGGTGTTTCAAAATAGCTGTCGGGCTTGCGCAACTGCCAGAGCGCCGTGACCGTGGTCAACCGACCCAATGCGCCGCTGTGGACAAGTTCGTGGGCGCGGACGATCAGCGGATTGTGCCGGCGGTGATGTCCAACCAGTACCGGAACGCCACTGGCCTTCGAGGCAGCCACCAGCTCCCTGGCTTCATCCAGGTGCACGCCCACCGGTTTTTCCAGCAATACCGGCACGCCGGCCGCGAGGCAATCGAGAGCCGTGCTGACGTGCAGCGTGTTCGGGTTGGCGACTATCACGGCGTCCGGTTTCGCCTGCTCCAGCATCTGACGATGATCGGCGAAACAGGCTACGCCCCATTCAGCCGCAAGACTGGCCGCCTGCGGTCCGGGATCGGCCACGGCGCACAACGTCGCCTCAGTCAGGGATTGCAGATGCTGGTGGTGCTGCTGGCCCATGTTGCCAGCACCGATCAGGGCGATGCGAAGTGGCGAATTCAAGATGCGGTCCTCTTGTGAGTGTTATTGGAGCGATGAACTCCAATAATTTAGAACCTGGTTCCAGATTCTTACACAGACCTGTCCTGAAAGTGTTCGAACAGCGCACAGCTTCGCAGGCGCACCGCAGTTAAAACTGTGGGAGCGAGCCTGCTCGCGATGAGGGACTTGAATCCAACCTCTTCATTGGCTGACAGTCCGCTATCGTCGGAACGCCGCCCGGAGCAAGCTCGCTCCCACAGGAATTTGCTCCAGACTCAGACAAACAACTCCGAGGCCAAACTCGCCGCCGACAACTCCGCGGTGTACGCCAGCAACAACGGCGCCAGCTCATGCAGCCGCGCCCCCCGCATCCGTGCGCTCGGCCCGGCGATGCTGAGTACGCCGATCACCCGTCCATCGGCGGGATGGCGCACCACTGCCGCAATTGCCGAAGTGCCTACCGCCGAGCTCTCCTCGACCCAGGCGTAGCCCTGCTCCCGCGCCATACGCAGGCGTTCGAGCAATTCGATGTTCGAGCGCGGCGCGTTCGGCCCCACATGTTCCGGCACCTGCGCGCCCTGCCGCTCCACCAGCGACAAGGCTTCGGCATCGCTCATGCACGCCAGCCACGCATGCCCCGAGGCGGTGTAAAACAACGGCGCATCGCGCCCCATGTCCGGGTCGTAACGCAGACCGGAGCGTGCACCCTGGGATTTGGCGATCCAGGTCTGACGCTCACCGTCGATCACCCCGAGACGCACCAACTCGCCGGCTTCCTGGGCCAGGCGGTCAAGCACCGGCTGCACGATGTCGGCACCGCTGCTCGACAGGTAGCGGAAACCCATCGCCACCAGTTTGGTCGAGAGGTGATAACGCAAATTATCCGGATTCTGCCGCACATAACCGAGGCGGATCAGCTCGGCCAGCAGGCGATGGGTCGCGCTCTTGGGGATGTCCAGTTGCTCCGCCAGGGTCTGCATCGGCAGGCCACGGGGATCGCTGGTGAGGCTTTCGAGCACACTGAAAACACGTTCGATCTGACTGCCGGCCATGGTCGCTTCCACGCAAAATTTGCTCGATTCTAGAAGACAACCGCACGAATGCGAAATCTGGAACTGAGCGTTCGATAACCGCCCGCTTTACGCCCTTCAGGCTTGTTCGGCTTTACCTGATGCTTATATTTTCTGGAACCAGATTCCAAAACAATAAAACACCGGAGTTCAAACAATGCCTGCCGAAGCGCACTTTCTTCCCGACATCGACTGCGATGTGCTGATCGTTGGCTCCGGTGCGGCGGGACTGTCGGCGGCCGTGACCGCCGCGTGGCATGGACTGAAAGTCATAGTGGTAGAAAAGGACCCGGTGTTCGGCGGTGCCACGGCCTGGTCCGGTGGCTGGGCCTGGGTGCCATGCAACCCGCTGGCCCGACGCGCGGGCATCGTCGAAGAGGTTGAACTGCCGCGCACTTACCTGAAACACGAGCTGGGTGAACGCTTTGATCCGGCGATGATCGACGCTTTCCTGGAAGCCGGCCCGCGGATGGTGTCGTTCTTCGAGCAGCACACCTCGCTGCAGTTCGCCGACGGCAACGCCATTGCCGACATTCATGGCGACACGCCCGGGGCAGGCACCGGCGGACGCTCAGTGATCGCCGCCCCTTACGACGCACGAAAGGTCGGCACACTGCTCAAGCGTCTGCGCAAAACCATGCGGGAAACCTCGTTCATGGGCATGCCGATCATGGCGGGGGCGGACCTCACGGCATTCCTCAACCTGACCCGCTCGCTGTCGGCGGCCTGGCACGTTACGCGGCGTTTCAGCCGTCACCTGTTCGACCTCGCCCTGCATGGCCGGGCGATGCAACTGGTCAACGGCGTGGCCTTGGTGGCACGCCTGGCGAAATCCGCCGATGACCTCGGCGTGTTGCTCTGGGAGTCAGCGCTCGTGACCCGATTGCTGCGCGAGAATGATCAGGTACGCGGTGCAGTGGTCATCACCAGCAAAGGCTCGGTGCGCATCCATGCACGCAAGGCCGTGGTGCTCGCCGCCGGTGGTTTCGCCAATGACATCGCACGCCGCAAGGCACTGTTCCCCCGCACACCAACCGGGCATGAGCATCTGGCCTTGCCGCCCCTCGGCGTTTGCGGCGATGGCCTGCGCCTGGGCGAAAGTGCCGGTGCCCGGGTCAATAGCGACATGACGTCCGCCGTCGCCTGGGCGCCGGTGTCGCAGGTGCCGCACAGCGACGGCAGCACGGGACACTTCCCGCACATCATCGAGCGCGGCAAACCCGGCATCATCGGTGTGCTGAGCAACGGCCAGCGCTTCGTCAATGAAGCCAACGGCTACTACGACTACGTCACGGCCATGGTCGCCGCCGCCCCGCCGGGTGAAGAAGTGGCGTCGTGGCTGATCTGCACCCATGGCTTTCAGCGTCGATATGGCCTGGGCATCTCTCGGCCATTTCCGCTGCCGCTGTCATCCTTCATCCGCAGCGGCTATCTGAAAACCGGCAACACCCTTGAGGAATTGGCTGCAGCCTGCGGCATCGACCCGGTTGGCTTGCGCACCACCGTGTCGGACTACAACCGCCACGCGCGCAACGGCGAGGACCCGCAGTTCGGTCGTGGTTCCACGCCCTACAACCGCAAGCAGGGTGACGCACTGCAACGACCCAACCCATGCGTGGCGCCGATCGAGCAAGGCCCGTTCTACGCCGTGAAAGTCCAGCCGGGCTGCTTCGGCACCTTCGCCGGGCTCAAGGTCAACCAACATGCCCAGGTCTTGGATGGCGCGGCGCAACCCATCGCCGGCCTGTACGCGGCGGGCGGCGACATGGCCAGCATCATGGGCGGTCACTACCCCGCTGGCGGCATCAATCTCGGCCCGGCGCTGACCTTCGGCTACATCGCCGCGCGCCATATCGCAGGCGTCACTGCTTATGAAATGGAGATCGACCATGCAGCACAAACGCGAGCGCCAGGTCAGCCCTGACTTTGCGCCGGTATGGGATGCATTCGACGAATAATCCGCAGGACCGGCGATCGCCCTCACGATAAAAACCCATCGTCCAACGGAATTCGATGGGTGATCCGTGTTCAATACAAGCCTGAAACCTTCTCGGCAACCCTTCACGGGTGGCCGGGAATCAACCTGTGCGCGAAAAAAAGACGGACGACCGGACTGGCGCCGCTCCCACTTGGCAGCAACACTCATCGCTCGGAGCTTTACCCGGAACAGAAGAGGATTCCCACATGCTATGGAAAAAAGGCCGACGCAGCGACAACGTGGTCGACGCCCGTGGCGATGAGGTTGGCGGCGGTGGCGGCGGCATGCGTTTTGGTGGCGGCAAGGGCTTGAGCCTGACGGCAATCCTCCTGATTGTCGGCATCGGCTGGATCACCGGCCAGGATCCGCTGCAAATCCTCGGACAACTGACCGGGCAAATGGAGCAGCAATCGGCACCCGCCACCAACCAGAGTCGCCAGGCACCGCCGGCCAATGATGAGAGCGCGGAATTCGTGCGTTCGATCCTCGGCGATACCGAAGACACCTGGGGCGCGATATTCCAGCAGGCCGGCCGCCAATATAAGGACCCGACTCTGGTGCTGTTCAGCAACCGCGTGAATTCGGCCTGCGGTCTGGCCACCTCGGCGACCGGCCCCTTCTATTGCCCGGCCGACCAGAAGGTCTACCTGGACATGGCGTTCTTCCAGGAGATGTCCCAACGCTTTTCCGCCGCGGGCGACTTCGCCCAGGCCTACGTGATCGCTCACGAAGTCGGACACCACGTGCAGACCTTGCTCGGGGTTTCCGCGAAAATTCAGGCAGCACGCCAGCAAGGCCGGCAGATGGAAGGCGACGGCGGTTTGCTGGTTCGCCAGGAACTTCAGGCCGATTGCCTGGCCGGCGTCTGGGCCAACAATGCGCAGAAGCGCCTGAACTGGCTGGAACCGGGCGACATCGAAGAAGCACTGAACGCAGCGAACGCCATCGGCGACGATCGTTTGCAGCAACAGGGTCAGGGCCGCGTGGTCCCGGACTCGTTCACCCATGGTACGTCGGCGCAACGGGTGCGCTGGTTCAAAACCGGTTTCGCCCAAGGCCAGGTTGGCCAGTGCGATACCTTTGCGGCGAAAAATCTGTAAATGAAGAAGTGGTTGTTGGTTGTTCTATTTACTTGCGCAACGTCCCAGGCCGCCGAGCATGGGGTCAAAGACCTCAGCTCAGGGCGCCTGCTGTTGAAATCAGGTGAAATCGCGGTGGGCATCAGCCCCGCCCCGGCAAAAATCGAACGGGTGCTGATCATCCTCCACGGTCGCTTGCGCAACGCGCAAACCTATCTGCAGAGCGGTGAGCACGCGGCCGAACTGGCCGGGCAAAGCGCAACGACCCTGGTGATCGCCCCGCAATTCCTCAATGAAACCGACGTTGCGCTCCATCCGGTGGCCGACACGGTTTTGCGCTGGCAAGGCAATGAATGGATGGCCGGTGGCGAATCCACGGCACCGTTTCGGCTGAGTTCCTACGCGGCGCTCGACGAAATCATCGCCCGCTTGGGTGACCGTCAGCAGTTTCCGGATGTGAAGCAAATCGTCATTGCCGGGCACTCCGGCGGCGCGCAGGTGGTTCAGCGCTATGCATTGCTCGGTCACGCGCAATCCGACCTCGATGCGGCCGGCGTGCAGGTGCGCTACGTGATCGCCAATCCGTCCTCCTACGCTTATTTCGATGAGCGCCGGCCGGTGGCATTCAGCCACGCCGGTTGCCCGAATTTCAATCGCTGGAAGTACGGGCTGGCGAATTTACCGGCCTACGCAGAGGGGCAAACTGCCGCGCAGCTGCAGGAAAGTTACCTCAAGCGTGAAGTCGTTTATCTGCTGGGGCAGCAGGACATCGACCCTAATCATCCGGCGCTGGACAAGAGCTGTGAAGCCAGGGCGCAAGGGCCGTCTCGATTGGCCCGCGGGCGTTACTACTTCGATTATCTGAAGCGGTTGCAACCGCAAGGGTTGAAGCAGCAACTGATAGAAGTGCCCGGAGTCGGGCATGATGGGGACGGGATGTTTACCTCGACGGAGGGGCAGAAGGCTTTGTTTGGGCAGTAGGTTTTGCAGTGCCGGATCTAACGCCATCGCGAGCAAGCTCGCTCCCACAGTGGTTCTCTGGAGATACTCGATATCGAGTCCACACAGACCTATTGTGGGAGCGAGCTTGCTCGCGATGGCGATTTAGCAGGCGACAAATTCTTCAAGCCAACAGCATCTGCCGCAACTCGACACAATCCGCCGCATGCCAATCAGTCAGTTCCGGCCATGGATTATCCGGCAGATTCACCAGCACCGTGCGCGCCCCCGCCGCTCGCCCGCAATCGAGATCGAACCGGTAGTCACCGACCATCACCATCTCGCTCGCCGGCACCTTCCACGCTTCGGCCAGTTTCAGCAACCCGCCCGGATGCGGCTTGGGCGGTGCATCATCGCGGCCCAACACATCCTCCAGCGCAAAGCAGTCGGCCAGGCCAATGGCCTCCAGCGTGACATGTGCCAGCTCCCGGGCATTGCGCGTGAGAATGCCCAGGCGATAACCGCGCCCGGCCAGTTCACGCACCAGTTCCACCGCGCCCGGCGCCGGTTGCGAACCGAGGGCCAGGTCCCGCTCATGCTTGAGCAGCCACGCATGCTTGGCCGCAGCTTCATCAGCGGGCAGTGCGGCGAGGTGGGTCAGGATGTCGTGTTCGGCAGGAATCGCCAATGCCACGCGAATCGCCGCGAAGTCATGCACGGCCACCGTCAGGGTGCCGTCCATGTCGAACACCCAGTGACGCACGTCGGCCAGGCTCATGCCCAATCCTTGCGGTGACGGATCAAGCCTTCCTGGGTGACCGAGGCCACCAATTGTCCGGCGCGGTTGAACACGCTGCCACGGGAGAATCCACGGGAGTTGCCGGCCCACGGACTGTCCATCGCGTAGAGCAACCAGTCATCGGCGCGCAGATCCTGGTGGAACCACAGCGCGTGATCGAGGCTGGCGACCTGCATGTCCTTGTGCCACACCGATTTGCCGTGGGGCTGCATCGAGGTGACCAGCAGACCGAAGTCCGATGCATAGGCCAGCAGGTATTTATGCAGCGCCGGCGAATCGGCCAATGCTCCGTCGGCGCGGAACCAGACGTACTTGACCGGATCGGAGGGCAGCGGGTTGTAGGGATCTTTCTCGGTCACCGGGCGAAATTCGATCGGCTTCGGGCACAGCAGCTTTTCGCGCATTTTCTCGGGGATCAGGTGCGCGCGCTGCTGGGTGATCTCCAGCTCCGATGGCAGGTTTTCCGGACCGACCACTTGCGGCATTTCGGTCTGGTGCTGGAAGCCTTCTTCGTCGTACTGGAACGACGCACTGCAGGTGAAGATCGGGTGGCCCTTCTGGATCGCCGTCACCCGGCGCGTGCTGAAACTGCCACCGTCACGCACCCGGTCAACCTGATACACCACCGGCAACCCGGCATCGCCCGGACGCAGGAAATAGCCGTGCATCGAATGCACATGGCGCGCCTCTTCAACCGTCTGACTGGCCGCCGACAGCGACTGGCCGAGCACCTGACCTCCGAACAGCTGACGAAAGCCCAGGTCCTGGCTGCGGCCACGGAACAGGTTTTCTTCGATCGGTTCCAGGGTCAGCAGGTCGACCAGATCATCCAACACTTGGCTCATTCAGATGCTCCTCACGCAAAACATTGCCGCGCAGCCTTGGCTGCAACGCTCGATTCAGTTTCTGGACTCTGCCCATGAGGGCCATTGTAAACGTCCGTGTCAGGTTATCCATGCAAGGTTTGCAGCCATTGCTCGCGGCTGATGCGATAAAGCACATGCCGACGCAACGGATGACCGGCTTCGAGTCGCGGGTGATCGAAGTCATCCGCCGGATCATGGTGCATGCCGATGGCCTGCATGACTTTCTCAGACGGCAGATTGGTTTGCGTCGTGAAGGCCACGACCTCTTTCAGCGGCAAGCGGTCGAACCCGCAGCGCAGAGCGGTCCACGCCGCTTCACTGGCATAGCCGAGGCCCCAGTGCTCGCGGGCCAGGCGCCAGCCGATTTCCGTGGCGGGAGTGAAAGGCGCGTCGAATCCGACCACGCCGAGCCCGGTAAAGCCGATGAACTGGCCAGAGTCTTTTCGCTGCAAGGCCCAGAGACCATAACCGTGCTCGGCGAAATGACCACGGATTCGCCCGATCAATGATGCGCTTTCCAGCCGGCTCAAGGTTGCCGGGAAATAGCGCATCACCTGCGGATCGGCACACATCGCCGCAAAGTCAGGTAAATCTTCATCGCGCCACTGGCGCAACAGCAGCCGAGCGCTTTCAAGTTCCAGTATTGGCTCCATCGTGCCCCGCCCCTCCATTTCAATGTCGCAAGTCTACAACGCTGGTAGGATCCGTCTCTCATTCCTGAATGAAATCATCATGCCGCTCCCGCTGATTTATCACGAAGACTACAGTCCCGAGTTTCCGGCGGATCACCGCTTTCCCATGGACAAGTTCCGCCTGTTGCGCGATCACCTGGTGGAGAGCGGCCTGACAAGTGACGCCGATTTGCTGCGCCCGGAACTGTGTCCGGCAGAGATTCTCGTCCTCGCCCATGACCCTTCGTATATCGAGCGCTACATGAGTGGCGAATTATCCCGCGAAGACCAGCGCCGCCTTGGCCTGCCCTGGAACGAAGCCCTGGCCCGGCGTACGGTGCGGGCGGTCGGTGGCTCGTTGCTGGCGGCCGAGCAGGCGCTGGAGCATGGTCTGGCCTGCCACCTGGCGGGCGGCACCCACCATGCGCACTACGACTACCCGGCCGGGTTCTGCATCTTCAATGACCTGGCGGTGATCAGTCATTACCTGCTGGAAAGTGGTCGGGTGAATCGGGTGCTGATCTTCGATTGCGATGTGCATCAGGGTGATGGGACTGCACGAATACTGCACAACACTCCAGAGGCGGTGACCGTTTCCTTGCACTGCGAAAAGAATTTTCCTGCGCGCAAGGCCGAAAGTGATTGGGACATTCCTCTGCCCAACGGCATGGGCGATGCCGACTACCTGAAGGTGGTGGACGATGCCCTCAACTACCTGTTGCCGCTCTACCAACCGGATCTGGTGCTGTATGACGCCGGGGTCGATGTGCATAAGGACGATGCCCTGGGTTATCTGAAGCTGACAGACGAAGGCGTCGCCGCCCGCGATGAAAGCGTGATGCGCCATTGCCTGGGCCGCGACATTCCGCTGGTCGGGGTAATCGGCGGCGGCTACAGCAAGGATCGCCAGGCCCTGGCCCGCCGTCACGGCATCCTCCATCACAGCGCGCAGCGCGTCTGGCAGTCATCAGGTTGTCACTGAGCTGTGGATGTTTTACCCACAATGCCTGTGGAACTGCCTGTGGATAACCTGAGTGAAAGGGCCTACAGCCCATGCTGCGTATAGGCTACAGAACACTGGTTGTTTTTTAACCAGCCGTCCAATACACCGATCATCCCTGTGGGAGCGAGCTTGCTCGCGATGGCGTCGGCACATCCAACATCCATGTATCTGACACACCGCAATCGCGAGCAAGCTCGCTCCCACAGGGGACGGGGCTGGTAGAATGCGCGGCTTATCCCGCCAGACCGCAGCGCATCCCATGACCCAATCCTCGTCAGCCCTCCCCCCTCACGTCGCCATCATCGGCGGCGGCCCCGCCGGTCTGATGGCGGCCGAAGTGTTGAGCCAGGCCGGGATCAAGGTCGACCTGTACGACGGCATGCCTTCGGTCGGACGAAAATTCCTCCTGGCCGGCGTCGGCGGCATGAACATCACGCACTCCGAAGCCTACCCGGCGTTTCTCTCGCGCTACGCCGAACGCGCCCCGCAGATCGCCCCACTGCTGCGCGGCTTTGGCGCCGAAGCGCTGTGCCAGTGGATTCATGACCTGGGCATCGAAACCTTCGTCGGCAGCTCCGGCCGGGTATTCCCCACCGACATGAAAGCCGCTCCATTGCTGCGTGCCTGGCTCAAGCGCCTGCGCGACAGCGGCGTAGTTATCCACACCCGCCACCGCTGGCTCGGCTGGGACGAGCGTGGCGGATTGCGCATCGACAGCCCGGAAGGCGAAAAAACCGTTCATGCCGATGCCACCCTGCTCGCCCTCGGCGGCGGCAGTTGGTCGCGACTGGGTTCGGACGGCGTATGGATGCTGCCACTGGAGCAACGCGGCGTAGGACTGGCGCCGTTGCAGCCAAGTAATTGCGGCTTCGAGGTGCAGGCCTGGAGCGAATTGATGGTCAGCAAATTCGCCGGCGCGCCGCTGAAAAACATCGCCATCGGCCTTAACGATGATGTGCCGCGACTCGGCGAATGTGTGATTACCGCCACCGGAATCGAAGGCAGTCTGATCTACGCCCTGTCGGCACCGATCCGCGAGGCGATCAACCGGCACGGATCGGTAACCATTCATCTGGACCTGTTGCCGGGCCGGCCTGTGGATAAAGTTGCGGCGGGGTTGAGCAAACCCCGGGGATCGCGCTCCATGGCCAAGCACCTGCACAGTCAGTTGGGTATCGATGGGGTCAAAGCGGCGCTATTGCGTGAACTGACCAGCGCCGACTGCTTTGCCGACATGGCCTTGCTGGCCAAATCGATCAAGGCGTTGCCACTGACACTGGTGAAAACCCGTCCACTGGACGAGGCCATCAGCAGCGCTGGCGGGGTGTTGTTCGAGGCGATGGATGAGCGATTGATGCTCAAGCAACTGCCTGGCGTGTTCTGCGCCGGGGAAATGCTCGATTGGGAAGCGCCGACCGGCGGCTATCTGCTGACCGCGTGTTTCGCCAGCGGGCGGGCGGCAGGGTTGGGGATGGTGGAATGGTTGCAGCGCAAGGGCTGAAGACCGAGGCGCGCCCTTCGCGAGCAAGCCCGCTCCCACAGGGGATTTGTGAACAACACAGATCCAGTGTGGGAGCGGGCTTGCTCGCGAAGGCGGCCTAACAGACGCAGAGGTAAATCAAGGCTTACGCTTACGCGGCCCGGTATTGAACACCGGCACCTTGCGCACAGGCTTGATCGAAGGCTCCGCCGGCGCAACCTCACCGCTATCAACCCAACGACCCAGATTGCGCTTACCACCGCCACCACCGGAAGCCTTCGGTTTCTTCGGTTTCTTCGGTTTCTTGACGACCTGACCGCTGGCATCGGTGTCCGGCACACGGTGCTCGGGTTCGAAGTCCGGCTCGTTCTGCCGCTTCAAGGTCTGGCGGGTCAGCATCTCGATGGCCGACAGCAGATTCACTTCATCGGCGCAGACCAGGGAAATCGCCTCGCCGGTCGAACCCGCGCGGCCGGTACGACCAATGCGGTGGATGTAGTCTTCAGCAACGATCGGCAAATCGAAGTTGACCACCAACGGCAGGTCTTCGATGTCCAGGCCACGGGCCGCCACGTCGGTGGCGACCAGGATCTGCACTTCACTCGCTTTGAAACGATCCAGTGCGCGCTGACGAGTCGCCTGGGGTTTGTCGCCGTGAATGCCGTCGGCATTGATGCCCAGGCCCTGAAGTTTATCCACCAGCGCATCCACGCCGTTGCGGGTCTTGGCGAACACCAGTACCTGCTTCCACTTGCCCTTGCGCATCAGGTGCACGAACAGCTCCGGCTTGCGCTTCTTGTCCACCGTCACGATCCATTGCTTGACCGTATTGGCCGCGACGTTGCGCGGGCTGACTTCGATGGTCAACGGGTCGTTGAGCATCTGCCCGGCCAGCAGGCGGATGTCATCGGAGAAGGTCGCGGAGAACAGCAACGTCTGACGTTTCTTCGGCAGCGCGCGGTAAATGTTCGCCAGCTCCTCGGAAAAGCCCAGGTCGAGCATGCGGTCGGCTTCGTCCAGCACCAGGGTCTGCAGCTGGTTGAACTTCAGCGCGTTCTGGCGGAACAGGTCGAGCAAGCGGCCCGGGGTCGCCACCAACAGGTCGACACCACTGCGCAGCTTCATCATCTGCGGGTTGATGCTGACGCCGCCGTATACCGCGTAAGTACGCAACGGCAGGTTCTCGGCGTACTGGCGCACGGCTTCGTGAACCTGCTCGGCCAGCTCGCGGGTCGGTACCAGGATCAGCGCGCGGACTGAGTTGGCGGTGACTTTCGGCCCTTCCATGGCCAGCAGTTGCAACAGCGGCAGGGCGAAACCGGCGGTCTTGCCGGTGCCGGTCTGGGCCGCGGCCATCAGGTCGCGACCGGCCAGCACCGCCGGAATGGCTTGCGCCTGAACCGGCGTCGGAGTCTGGTAGCCGAGCGTCTCGAGGGAGCGCAGCAAGGGTTCGATCAGGCCAAGGGTGGCGAAAGTCATGGGAGTACCGTAGGAAAATTCAGCGCGGGTTGTTCAAAACAAGTGTGCAAAACAAGATGCAATGCCGCGCAGTTTACCCTAATTCACACGGGATTCTGTCGGCACTGCCGTCGCCACCACTGGCCGCTCTGGCGTGCGACGCCATTGTGGCAAGCCGATCAACACCACGGCGCTGATGATCACCGCCATCGCCAGGGCTTCTTCGATACCGATGGTTTCGCCGACGAACACGATCCCCAGCAACACCGCCACCGCCGGGTTGACGTAGGCATAGCTTGTCGCAGCGGCCGGACGCACGTGTTTCAGCAGATACATGTAGGCGTTGAAGGCGATGATCGAACCAAACACCGTCAGGTACGCCAACGCAGCCCAGCCTTCGATCGGCGGCACCTTTTCCAGGTGCTCACCGCTGACTGCGCTGGCGATCAGCAACACCACACCGCCCACCAGCATTTCCACGGCGCTGGCCATCGCGCCCTGAGGCAGCGGCAAATGTTTGCTCCAAACAGAACCAAACGCCCAGGTCGCCGCAGCAAAAATCAGCAACGCCGCACCCAATGGACTCGATTGCAGGTTGGAACCCAGGTTGAGCATCGCAATGCCGATCATCCCGAGCACAATACCGGCCCATTCAAGACGGGTATTACGCGCGCCCCAGAAATATCCGCACAGCAGGGTAAACAACGGCACCGTCGCCACCGCCAAAGCGGCCACCCCGGAAGCCACGCCCGTGTGTTCGGCCACGCTCACAGCGCCATTGCCGCACGCCAGCAACAAGATCCCGATGATGCCAGCGGCTTTCCACTGCGCCCATGTCGGTGCCGGCGCCCCGCGCCAGCGCAGGAAGGCATACATCAAGGCTCCGGCGATCACGAAGCGGATGCCCGCAAGCAGCAACGGCGGCCAGGACTCCACGCCGATGCGGATCACCAGGTAGGTCGAACCCCAAATCACATACAAAGCGAAGAAGGCAGCGATCAAGGGTAAGGGAAAGCGACGAAGGCCGGACATGGGGGCAGCTCACAGGCAAGGACAAGTGAACGACTATTCTAGAAAGGCCAGGGTCGGAAAATAAGCTACAAAACCTGTTTAAAGCGCCAGTACACTTTTCAAAACATGGAGTTCAGCGCTATAAACCGTGTTTTCGAAAGTCGACCATTTTCAGGAGTCACCCCGATGGATAAGTACGACCGCATGCTGCTCAGCGCCCTGCTGGAAAACGGTCGCGCGTCCTACGCGGACCTGGCGCGCAAGGTCAACCTGTCCGCCCCGGCCGTGGCCGAGCGCGTGGCCAAGCTCGAAGCCAGCGGCGTGATCACCGGCTATCAGGCGAAGGTCGACATGGCCAAGCTCGGCCTGCCGATCCAGTGCGTGATCGAACTGCGCCTGAACCAGCACGGCAACCAGAAAGCCTACGACGACCTGATCAAAATCCCGCAGTTGACCGAATGCCATCGGGTGACCGGTGACCCGTGCGTGATCATGCAAGCGGCGGTGGGCTCGATGCCGGAGCTGGAAGAACTGATCAACCGGATCGCCACGTTCGGGTTCAGCAAGACGTCGATTGTGTTGTCGAGTGCGATAGAGAAGCGGGTGCCATTGGGGCACATTGAGGGGAATGGCAAATAAAGGACTGTAGGAGCTGTCGAGTGAAACGAGGCTGCGATCTTTTGACTGTGATTTTCAAAATCAAGATCAAGAGATCGCAGCCTCGTTTCACTCGGCAGCTCCTACAGGGGATGTGCGGTGTTTTCAGAACCCGCGATAGCGCTTTAGGTGTTCGCCCACTTTCGCCGCCGGGATCTTCTGCAACTTGCACAACAAGTCATGGGACAGCTCGCGCAAGCCATGCTTCTGCCGCAGTTCGTCAGCGAGGTGCGCCGTCAGGTTGGCCGCCATCTCGGCATCGGCCGTGGCCCGGTGGGCCTTGCCGGTGTGAGGCAGGTTGGCGAACGTGGTGAGGGTGCCGAGTTTGTGGTTCGGTGCGGCGGGCATCAGGCGGCGGGCCAGCAGCAGCGAGCAGGCAAAGTTCTGCAAGCGGGTGCGTTTGATTCGCCCGAGCTCGAAGTCCCAGAACTTCTGGTCGAACGCGGCATTGTGCGCCAGCAATGGCGTGGTACCGACGAATTCATTCACTTCATTCATCACCTGCTCCGCCGACGGCGCGGTGCGCAGCATGGCGTTGCTGATGCCGGTGAGTTGTTCGATGAAGGCCGGGACGCGCACGCCGGCGTTCATCAGGCTTTGGTAACGCTCGACGATGCGCCCCTGTTCAAGGATCACCACGGCGATTTCCGTGGCCCGGCAGCTGCTGCTCGGGGAGATCCCGGTGGTTTCAAAGTCGATGACTGCTATGCGTTCCAAACCTGGTTCAACTCCGTAAAAATCAATTCTTGAGCAGCAACGCGCCTTCGATCGGCACGTAGCGGCTGGCGGCGCGGATCAGCGAGTTGGCGGTCAGGCCCGGCACGCCGTAGGCCACTGCTTGCACCCCGTGTTTGCTGATGATGCGTTCCAGCAGCATGTCGAAATCACCGTCGCCGGAGGCCAGGACGATTTCATCGACATGATCGGCGGCATCCATGATGTCGAGGGTAATGCCCACGTCCCAGTCGCCCTTGGCCGAACCATCGCTGCGCTGGATGTACGGCTTGAGCTTCACGGTGAAACCGAGGTTGCGCAGGATCTGCTGGAACTGCTGCTGTTTGCTGTCGCCACGGTCGATGGCGTAGGCGTAGGCTTCGACGATCTCGCCCTGTTTGCTGATGTCAGCCCACAGTGCGGCGTAGTTGAAGTGGCAACCATAGGCCTGACGCACGGTGTAGTAGAGGTTCTGGACATCGGCGAACACTGCGATTTTTTTCACCGGCTTTCCTCAAGGCTGAATCAGGCACCAGGCCCGAAAAGTCGCCCAGTATGCCAGCCCGAAGGATTGTTCCGCGAATAATCGGCTATGTGGCAAGGGCAAGCTCCCTCGCCACAGATCTGTCAGACGAAGGAATCGTCGTCGCCGCCGAAGAACGATGAGCTGTCATCGCTGTAGTCGGCGTCGCTGAACCCGCCCTGATCGTTGCTGTAGGAATCGTTACCGGCCATGCGCTGGTCATCGCCCCAGCCATTGTTGCCCTGGTCGTTGACCTGGGCCGGCTCTTCCTTGATGACTTCGACGACTTCCGGTTGCTGATTGTGATGGAACAGGCTGCTGATGCCTTGTGCCAGCATCACGCCACCCGCCACGCCGGCGGCGGTTTTCAGCGCACCACCGAGGAAACTGCTGCCGGCCGCTGCCGGTGCCTGTTGCTGGGGTGCATAGCCCTGCTGTGGATAGTTTTGCGGCGGCGCGCCGAAGTTCTGCTGCGGCGGTTGCGATCCGAACGATGAGCGTCCCGGCTCACGCCAGCCACCGTTCGATGGTGGTGCGCTCTGGGTTGGCGCGGGCTGTGGCTCGCGAGAGCTGCCGCCAAAGATGCTCGACAAAAAGCCACCGCTACTCGGCGCAGGAGCCGGGGTCGCCTGGGCCTTGGCCTGTTGCAGTTCGGCCTGCAATTGCTCGACTTGCCGGGTCAGTTGTTTGTTCTGCTCATCGAGGCTCTTGATCGCCGCCTCTTGCACCAGAATCGCCTGGGTCATGAAATAACCTGCCGCGGGCTGGCGCGTCAGGTGTTCCTTGATCCGCGCCTCGGCCTGGGCGTCGCGCGGGGCTGAGTCCGTTTCGGCCTGTTGCAGCCGGGAAAACAGTCCATCGATCAGGGTTTGTTCTTCGCTGTTCATGGCGACCTCGTAGATTGCCGGGGAAATCGTTGCCTTTATCCAATGAGGATAAGGTGCTCGACCTTAATGGAGGCTGAAACAAGATGTTTCAATGTCCTTTACCGAACGTTTACGTTTGCGTCCCCCGGCGTTTGATCGGTTAAAGTGAGCCACTGCTTCCAACCTGCGATACCAACTGATGAATCCGTTAGATGTGCTGCGTGACTCCCTGTATTTCTTCAAGCGCAATCTGCGCCAGATCGTGCAGCTGTGCCTGCCGCTGGTGATGCTTGAGGCACTGCTGCAACAAGTGGTCGACCATTCCACGGAGCCGGACAGTTTCCCCGGCATCAGCGTGATTGTCGGCTTGCTGGTGTACCCGCTGTACACCGCCGCGCTGATTCTGTTTCTCGACGCCCGCAGCCGCGGCGAATCGCCGAGCAACCGCGAGTTGCTGTCCAGGTCCGCCTACCTGTGGCCGCGCTTCGCCCTGCTGACGGCGCTCAATACCGTGCTGATTCTGCTGGGCCTGTCGCTGTATTTCCTGCCGGGTATCTACCTGATGGTGACCCTGGCGTTTGGCGAATATCTGTTGGTGTTGCGCGGCCTGGCGCCGCTGGCGGCCATGAAGGAAAGCCTGCGCATGACCCAGGGGCATTTCTTGCGCATCCTGCTGTGCATTCTGTGTGTGATGGGGCCGTTGTGGCTGCTCAAAGGCGTGACGCTGGCGGCGTATCCGGAACCTCAGAACCCGGTGGTTTCAGTGCTGATCGACAGCGCCCACAGTTTCCTGCAGCTGTTTACCAGCGTGGTGCTGTTCCGTCTGTTCATGCTGATCAACCCGTTGCCTGAGAGAAATGACAGCTCGCTCTGACCTTGGGCGCGACCATCGCTCTCGGGTATGCTCGGCAACAATCCTGTAACGCTAATAAGTCGAGCCATGACCCGTCTACTGCGCTACACCCTGCTGGGCCTGCTGATCATGACCGGCCTGATCGCCGCGATGATCTACAGCCTGACCTGGCGCCCCGATGCCAAAGAAGTGTTGCCAGTCAGTTGCAGCGCCCAGGCCCCCTCCCTGGTCCCCGGGCAGGCGTTGAAGGTGATGACCTGGAACGTCCAGTACCTGGCCGGCAAGCGCTACGTATTCTGGAATGACCTGGCCGCCGGCACCGACGAACGTCCCACAGCGGAAGACATGGCCTTCAGCCTCGACGAAGTGGCGCGGGTGATTCGCGACGAACAGCCGGACATCGTGCTGTTGCAGGAACTGGACGACGGCGCCAAGGCCAGCGATTACCAGCGCCAGTTCAAACTGCTGCAAGAACGGCTCGCCGACTTGTATCCGTGTGGCACCAGCGCGTTCGACTGGAAGGCCGACTTCGTGCCGAACCCGCACATCTTCGGCAGCGTCGGCCGGCAACTGGCGACCCTGAGCCGTTACCAGATCGAACATGCCGAACGGCTGCAACTGCCCATCGCCTCGGGCAATCCGCTCAGCCGCCAATTCAAACCCAAAGACGCCTTGCTGGTGAGTTATTTGCCGTTCAGTGATGGCGGGAAAATAGCGGTACTCAATACCCATCTGGACCGCGCCAATCGAGCCGACAATACCTTGCAGAACCAGGTGAACGCCGTGGCCAGGGCCCTCGATAAACTCGAAAGCCGTGGCACGCCGTGGCTGATCGGTGGGGATTTCAACCTGTTGCCGCTGGGCCAGTATCGACGCCTGTCCGATGCACAACGCGCGCCCTACTCCGCCGACAGCCCGTTGCACCTGCTGTGGGACAAGTACCCGATGATCCCGACCAACAACGAAGCCGGTGGTATCGACCGCGAACGCTGGCTGACCCATTACCCGAACGATCCCGATCTGAACGGCCCGGACCGGACCGTCGACTACCTGTTCTACAGCCCGCGGATCAAACGGGTGGAGGCGACGGTGCGGCAGGATGATACGTTGCGTATCTCCGATCACCTGCCGGTGATTGCGCGGTTTCTGTTGCCGGTTGCGCCTTAGTGCCTCATTCAAGTCAGATGCAAAACCTGTGGGAGCGGGCTTGCTCGCGAAGAGGCCAGTACATCCGACATCAATGTTGTCTGATACACCGCTTTCGCGAGCAAGCCCGCTCCCACAGGGTCTGTGCAAACCTGACTTAATGCACCTCCTCCAGATCATCATGCAGCAGCCCGAAGATCTCGCGCTTCATCTCGATGAACGAGCGCTCCATGACCATGTCCAAGTTGCGCGGGCGTTCGATCGGCACATCCAGAATCTGCTTGATCCGCCCCGGCCTGGCGCCCATCACATATACCCGGTCGCCCAGCAGAATCGCCTCGTCGATGTCGTGGGTCACGAACAGCACGGTCTTCTTGCTGTTACCCCACACCCGCAGCAACAACTGCTGCATTTGCAGGCGTGTCTGGCTGTCGAGGGCGCCGAAGGGTTCGTCCATCAGCAGGATCTGCGGGTCATTGGCCAGTGCGCGGGCGATGGCGACGCGCTGCATCATGCCACCGGACAACTGCTTGGCGTAGTTGTCGGCAAAGCCGCTCAGGCCCACTTCATTGACGTAGTAATCGACGATGTCCTTGCGTTGCGCCGCCGGCATGCCGCGACGCTTGAGGCCGAATTCGACGTTCTGCCGCACCGTCAGCCACGGGAACAACGTGTAGCTCTGGAACACCATGCCGCGGTCCGCACCGGGGCCCTCCACCTGTTGGCCGCCGACGTAGATCTCGCCTGATGTCGGTTCGGCCAGGCCGGCGGTGAGGTACAGCAGGCTCGACTTGCCGCAACCCGAAGGCCCCACCAGTACGGCGAATTGCTGGTCCGGCACCTCGAACGACACTTCCTCCAACGCGGTAAAGGTACCGCCATCGGGTTTCTTGTAACTCAGGCTGACCTTGTCCACTTTCAGCCGAGGCGCGTTCACCGGGGCAGCCTGGGGGGCGACAAAACGATGAGTGGCGGCGGTTACTGAGCCCATGCGGTGATCCTCAGACGTAGGAAACGGAACAGTTGATCGGTGACCAGGCCCAGCAGGCCGATGATCGCGATGGCGAGGAAAATCACATCCACCTGGAAGCCACGCATGGCCTTGAGGCTCAGGTAACCCAGGCCACTGGAAGCGGCGACCAGTTCAGCCACCACCAGGTAAGTCCAGGCCCAGCCCATGGTCACGCGCAGGGTGTCGAGCACACCTGGCAGGGAGGCCGGAGCGATCACGTGCAGCACCGCATCGCAGCGATTGGAACCGAGGGTATAGGAGGCATTGATCAGGTCCTTGGAGATGCCTTTGGACACGTCCGCGATCATCACCAGTTGCTGGAAGAACACGCCGAAGATGATCACCGACACCCGCTGCTCCAGACCGATGCCGATCCACAGGATGAACAGCGGCACGAACGAGGTCACCGGCAGGTAGCGAATGAAATTCACCAGCGGCTCAAGGAAGGCCTGGACGATGCGAAAGCTGCCCATCAACAGTCCCAGCGGCACCGCCACCAGGGACGACACGATGAAACCGACCATCACCACTTCGACGCTGGCCCACACATGCTGGCTGAGGGTGCCATCGCGACCCAGGCGCACGGCGGCCTCGACTACCGCGCCCGGCGTCGGCAGGAACATGCCCGGCACCACGCCACCGTAGGACAAGCCGGCCCACAGGCCGACCAACAGCACCCAGGCCAGGCCGCTCGCGCTCCAGATCACCGAGACCGGCAAACCGGTCTTGGGCGTGATGCAGCGGCTCAGCCATGAATTGCGCTTGAACATGCAGCCTCCTAGAGCGGGGTGACGAAACGGTTGTCGATCAGGTCGTCATTGCTGACGTTGTAGGGCTTGCCTTGCAGCTCGCTGGCGGTCTCGTTGGCCAGTTTGATCAGCGGTGCGCTGTCACCCGGCTTGCCCGGCGAGCCCAGCAGCTTTTCGCTCATGGCCTGATCGTAGAAACGCACGCCCTGGGCGGCCGCTTCCATTTCCTTCGGATCGGCCAGGTAACCGCCGACACCCTTGGCCATGATTTTGTAGGCTTCCTGTGGATGATCCTTGGTGTACTGCACGGCTTTGTACAAACCGGCCACCAGGGCCTTGACGTCTTCCGGCTGCTTTTCGATCACGCTGCAGTTCAGTGCGACCACGTCGACGATCACCCCCGGTGTGCTGCTGCTGTCGATCAGCACCTTGCCCTGTTTTTTGTCGCGAACCATCGACAGGTGCGGCTCCCAGGTCACGGCGGCCGGTACGCGGCCGGCGATGAACGCGGTGGCGGCGTCATCGGCCGTCATGTTCTGCACGGTGATGTCGCTCATGCTCATGCCGTGTTTTTTCAGCAGATAGGACAGCCAGAACTGCGAGGTCGAACCTTCGTTGACCGCAACGGCCTTGCCTTTGAGTTCCTGCAGGCTCTTGACGTCCTTGCCTACCAGCACGCCGTCGCCACCATGGCTGTCGTCCAGCGCGGCCACGGCCTTGAAGCAGAATTGCGGACGGTACTTGAGTACCTCGTCGATGGTCGACGCCGAGCCCGACAACTCGCCGGAAGCTTGTGCGGCCATGTACATCGCCGCTTCTTCGACCACCGGCAACTCGACGGTCAAACCGTTTTCCTTGAAGTAGCCGAGGTCCTGGGCCAGGTACAGGGTGCCGTAGCCGACCCAGGTGGTATGGCCGATGGACAGGGTGCCGGCCTGGGCGCTGGTGGCGACCGTCGCGGCGATGGCGGTGACCGCCAGTGGATGGGCAACGCGGGTAAGCAAGGACATGATCATGGAGCACTCCCAAAGCTGTTGATTTAGTTTTGTCATGGGCAGTACGGCGAGCCCTGAATCGGCTGCAACCTGTGGTCTCTCGGGGGACCCTTCGGCGGGCAGCATTCGGTGGGCTGGCGAGATCGATGTTGGCCCAAGGGCGGGATTAGGAAAATGAGGAAATATGTGGATGCGAGTGATGAAAAAACTGGTTAGCGCGCACTGCGAAAGGGCGCTGTGGGCGGGGATGCCCGAGGTGGGTGCAAAGCTTGAGAACAGCAAAAGATCGCAGCCTTCGGCAGCTCCTACATTGGAATGCGATCCCCTGTAGGAGCTGCCGAAGGCTGCGATCTTTTATGTCTGTCGCATTCGCGAGCAGGCTCGCACACAGGGGTTCTATGCCGACCTCATTACCGAGATCGGCACAAATCCAATGTGGGAGCGAGCTTGCTCGCGATAAGGCCCGAAGGGCCTTCCAGCAATCTCAGAGCCGGCCGTATTCCTGCGCCGTGCGATCCACCGCTTTCAAGGTCTTGCTGATCAGCTCATCAATCTCTTCACGGCTGGCAATCAACGCCGGCGCCATGATCATCCGGCCCAGGGTCGAGCGAATGATCACCCCCTCCTCGAAACCAATCGTGCGGCAGCGCCAGGCGATGTCGTTCTCGTTGGCAAAACGCTTGCGAGTGGATTTGTCTTCAGCCAGTTGCAACGCCGCGACCATGCCGGTGCCCTGAATGTCGCCCACCAGCGGGTGCTTGCCGAACACTTCGCGCAGGCACTGTTGCAGGTACGGGCCGATGTCGTCCTTGACCCGCGTCACCACGCCTTCATCGCGCAGCGCCTTGAGGTTGGCAATCGCCACCGCCGCCGCCACCGGGTGCCCGGAATAGGTCAGGCCGTGGGCAAACACACCGCCCTGCTCCACCAGTACCGAGGCCATTTTTTTTGACAGGATCAAGCCGCCCATGGGGATGTAGCCCGAGGTCAGGCCCTTGGCGATGGACAGGGTGTCCGGCTCGAAACCGAAGTACTCGTGGGCGAACCATTCGCCGGTACGACCGAAGCCGCCGATCACTTCATCGGCGCACAGCAGCACGTTGTACTTGCGGCAGATGCGCTGGATTTCCGGCCAGTAGCTTTCGGGCGGGAAGATCATGCCGCCAGCGCCCTGGAACGGTTCGGCGATAAAGCCCGCGACCTTGTCCGCACCCAGTTCCAGAATCTTCGCTTCCAGTTGCTGGGCCGCGCGCAGACCGAATTCGGCCGGTGTCAGGTTGCCTTCGTGGGCGAAGAAGTACGGCTCGTCGATGTGCTCGATGTCCGGAATCATGCCGCCCATTTCATGCATGAATTTCATGCCGCCCAGCGCCGTCGCGGCCAGGGTCGAACCGTGGTAGCCGTTCCAGCGGCCGATCATGACTTTCTTCTCGGGCTTGCCGAGCACCTGCCAGTAACGACGCACCGTGCGGATCAACACCTCGTTGGCTTCGGAGCCGGAGTTGGTGTAGATCGCGTGGCTGTAGTGAGCCGGCAGCAGGCTGAACAGCAGCTCCGACAGCTCGATCACCTGCGGGTGGGTGGTGTGGAAAAACATGTTGTAGTACGGCAGCTGTTCCAGTTGCTGGCTCGCCGCGGCGGCCAGGTCCTTGCGCCCATAACCGAGGTTGGTGCACCACAACCCGGACATGCCGTCGAGGTAACGCCGGCCATCGTTGTCCCACAGGTGCAGGCGCTCGCCACGGACCATCACCCGTGGCCCTTCGTCGTTGAGGGATTTCTGATCGACGAACGCATGGATGTGGTGCGCAGCGTCGGCGGCCTGGTAGTCGCGGGTGTCACGTGGTGTGGTCATCGCCAGTTCTCCGTTTTGTTATCAGCGCAATTGAAACCAGGTGGTCTTCAACTGGGTGTATTTATCGAATGAATGCAGGGACAGGTCGCGGCCGAAACCCGACTGCTTGCCGCCGCCAAAAGGCACGGTCACGTCCAGCGCATCGACGCTGTTGACCGACACCGTACCGGCCCGCAATTGTCGCGCCACACGGTGGGCGCGGTTGAGGTCGTCGGTCCATAGCGAAGCCGCCAGACCGTAGACGCTGTCGTTGGCCAACTGCAAGGCGTGGGCTTCGTCGTCGAATGCCGTAATCGCCAACACCGGGCCGAACACTTCATCGCGAAACAGCGGCATGTCCGGCGTCACGCCGGTGAAAATCGTCGGCTGGATGAAGTTGTCCGAGCCGTTGAAGATCGACTGCCGACCGCCACAGATCCTGGTCGCGCCTTGCTGTTCGGCCTGCTGGATGAACTTCATGATGCGCGCGGTCTGACGGCTGTCGACGATGGCCCCGGCGGCGCTCGACGGGTCCAGCGGATCGCCCGGCAACCAGCGTTCGGCCTGGGCCTTGAGGCGTTCGACGAACTCGTCATGAATCGAGCGCTGCACCAGCAACCGCGAGTTGGCCGAGCAGACTTCGCCCTGATTGAAGAAGATGCCGAATGCGGCTTTTTCCGCTGCCAGATCGAGGTCCTGACAATCGGCGAACACCAGGTTCGCACTCTTGCCGCCGCACTCCAGCCACACCTGCTTGAGGTTCGACTGGGCCGAGTACTGCATGAAATATTTGCCGACTTCGGTGGAGCCGATGAACACCAGGCAATCGACGTCCGGGTGCAGGCCGAGGGCCTTGCCGGTCTGCTCGCCGAGGCCCGGCAGTACGTTGAGCACGCCAGCCGGAATCCCCGCCTCCAGCGCCAGCTCAGCCAGTCGCAGGGCGGAAAACGGCGACTGCTCGGCCGGTTTGAGAATGACTGAGTTACCGGCGGCCAGGGCCGGGGCGAGTTTCCACGCCGCCATGTCCAGCGGGAAATTCCACGGCACCACGGCAGCCACTACGCCCAGGGCTTCGCGAGTAATGGTTGCCAGCACGTTCTGCGCGCTTGGGGCGACCTGGTCGTAGAGTTTGTCGAGGCTCTCGGCGTACCAGCGGAACACCCCGGCGGCGCCCGGCACGTCGATGTTGTAGGCATCGGCGACGGGCTTGCCCATGTTCAGCGAATCGAGCAGCGCCAGCTCTTCACGGTTTTCCAGGATCAAGTCGGCCAGGCGCAACAGCACTTGCTTGCGTTCGGTCGGCGAGCGCGCAGCCCAGGTGCCAGCCTCGAAGACCTGCCGCGCATTGCGTACCGCCGCGTTCACGTCTTCTTCGCCGCAGGCGGCAACGTTGGCCAGGTATTGCCCGGTGGCGGGGTTGATCGCGGCGAAAGTCTGTCCCGACTGCGCCGCGCGGCGCTGGCCGTCGATCACGGCCTGGTCGGGAAACCGCAGGGAAGCGGCCTTGCGTTGCCAATACTCAAGCTCGAACACGTTCAGATGCTCCAGAGGACATTCTTGTGTATTGGATAGTCGCTCAGGCCCGAGCGGTGGAAAACCAGTAAAAATGTGTTCGCAGGCCAAGAAAAAACTACGTAGCCAATCTCCCTTCTGGCGCAGCATGTGGTTATTGTTCAAACACAACAAATCGCTACCCGAGCGGATAGGGGTGGCGCGCAAATTGCCAGGATGCCTGATCCGTTCTCCCCCGAGGTTTGCTGTGGCTGCCTACAATCTGCGTCAACTGAAATACTTCATCACCACCGTTGAGTGCGGCAGCGTCGCCGAGGCCTCGCGCAAGCTGTACATCGCCCAGCCTTCGATCTCCACGGCCATCAAAGGGCTGGAAGACAGTTTCGGCGTGCAACTGCTGATTCGTCACCATGCACAGGGCGTGTCATTGACCCCCAGCGGTGCACGCTTCTACCGCAAGGCCCAGGAACTGCTGCGCATGGCCAAGGAGTTCGAGCAGAACGCCTTGGCCGACAACGACGTTGTGTCCGGTCAGATCGATATCGGCTGTTTCGAAACCGTCGCGCCGCTGTATCTGCCGCAATTGATCGCAGGATTTTCGGCGTTGTATCCAGGGGTGGAAATCCGCATCCGCGACGGCGAGCAACAAGAGCTGGTGCAGGGTCTGACCTCCGGCGCCTTCGATCTGGCGATCCTCTACGAGCACGACCTCGACGGCACCATCCAGACCGAACCACTGATGCCGGCGCAACGACCTTACGCGCTGCTGCCGGCGGATCACCGCTTTGCCCAGCAGGCGCAGGTGTCGCTGCGGGATTTGTGCCTGGAGCCGATGATTCTTCTGGACGTGCAGCCGAGCCGGACCTACTTCGTCAGCCTGTTCGAAGAGCTGGGCCTGACCCCGCGCATCGCCTTCAGCTCACCTTCGATCGAGATGGTGCGGGGCATGGTTGGCCAGGGGTTCGGTTTTTCGATACTGGTGACCAAGCCGCATTCGGAGTGCACCTACGACGGACAGAAAGTGGTGTGCGTGGACATCGCCGAAGAGGTCACCGGATCCGGGCTGGTGGCGGCATGGCTCAAGCGTGGGCAACTGACCAAACCGGCGCAGTTGTTTGCTGACTATTGCCGCGAACAGCTCACGGCGAAATCCGAAAGGTCAACACCGTCCGTGTAGGAGCTGCCGCAGGCTGCGATCTTTTGACGTTGATTTTTTAAGATCAAAAGATCGCAGCCTGCGGCAGCTCCTACGTTATCGCGCTGCGATTACTTGCGCGGCTTTATCCGTGCGGTGGCCTCGGCCACCAGCGGATCATCCGGCCAGTAATGCTTCGGATAGCGCCCCTTCAAATCCTTCTTCACCTCGGCATAGGTGCTGCGCCAGAAGTTCGCCAAGTCCTGGGTCACCTGCACCGGCCGCCGCGCCGGGGACAACAGATGCAGCTTGACCACCTGCCGGCCCCCGGCGATGCGCGGGGTTTCGGCCAGGCCGAACAACTCCTGCAAACGCACCGCCAGAATCGGCGGCTGTTCGCTGTAGTCCAGACGAATCGACGACCCCGACGGCACGCTCAAATGATGCGGCGCCAGTTCGTCCAGGCGTTGTGGCAGAGGCCATGGCAACAGGTTGTGGACGATACTCGACAGGTCCAGGTTGGCAAAGTGACTGAGCCGCGAAACCTTGCCCAGATACGGCATCAGCCAGTGTTCCAGACTCTTGAGCAATGCCGCGCCGCTGACATCCGGCCACTCGCTCTCGCCCTTGGCGGCGAGGTCCAGTTGCCGTAACAAGGCGACCCGCGCCTGCCACTGACGCAGTTCCGGGGTCCACGGCAACAGCTCCAGGCCTTTGCGCCGCACCAGGTTCACCAGCGCCTGGCTGCGGGCGGTTTCGTCGAGGCCGGTCAGTGGCTCGCGGCTGAGGATCAGTTCGCCAACCTTGCGCTGACGCTCGGCCCGCAGCACGCCCTCGCGCTCATCCCAATCCAGTTGATCGACGCAGCGAACCTGCTCGGCCAGCACTGAATCGAAGAGCGCCGGATCGAAGTCCGTCGCCAGGTAAATCCGCTCCTCACGCTGGCCCTGGCGACTGCCCAGATCGGCGATCACCAGCCACGCTTGCTTCATCAGGCTGTCGGCTTCGGCGAACAGTGCAGCACGTCCGTTGGCCAAGCGATATTCCGCACCACCGGCGCGCCGTTGTTGGGCGACCCGGTCGGGATAGGCCAGCGCCAGCAACGCGCCGAGCCAGCGCGGGTGATCCGGATCGCTGACCGGCTCCGCAGCTTTGCCCCGCAGATAACCACGATACTGCCGCGCCAGTTGCCGTGCGCGCTGCACCCCGCCTTGGGCACCGCGTGCGGCGCGCTCTTCGCCAGACAGCAATACCAGTCGGCTGTGCAAGTCCGCCCCGGCACCGCGCAAGATATCGCGCTCGCCGAGCAGTGCCGCAACGTCGCAGGCCATGTCTGCCAAACCCAGCGCCTGGCCGCGCAACAGCAAATGCGCGATACGCGGATGCGCCGGCAATTCGGCCATGGCCTGACCGTGACGTGTCAGCGCTTCACCCTCCAGAGCCCCCAGACGTTCGAGCAGGTCCTGGGCCTGTGCATAAGCGGCGGCCGGTGGCACGTCGAGCCACACCAGTTGCCCAGGCGTCACACCCCAACGTCCCAGTTGCAAGGCCATCCCGGCGAGGTCCGCCGAAAGGATTTCCGCGCTGCCATAGGCCGCCAGTTGCTCGTGCTGGTCCTGGGACCACAAGCGATAACACACGCCCGGTTCCAGTCGCCCTGCCCGACCTGCACGCTGGGTGGCGCTGGCCTTGGAAATGCGCTGGGTGTCGAGACGGGTCATGCCGCTGCCTGGGTCGAAACGCGGCACCCGCGCCAGCCCGGCATCGATCACCACGCGCACGCCGTTGATGGTCAAACTGGTTTCGGCGATGTTGGTGGCCAGCACCACTTTGCGCTTGCCCGTCGGTGCCGGATCAATTGCCGCCCGTTGCGCGGCGAGATCCAGTTCACCGTGCAACGGACACAATAGAACCTGAGTGTTTTCGCCCAAGGCATCGGCCAGTTGCTGATGCACGCGACGGATTTCAGCCTGCCCCGGCAGGAACACCAGCACGCTGCCGGTCTCGTCGTTCAAGGCTTCAAGGATGGTCTGCACCAGACGCGGCTCGATGAATTCACCGGCCTGAAACGGCCGGCCCCAGCGCATCGCCACCGGGTACATGCGCCCTTCGCTGCGCAGGATCGGCGCGTCGTCGAGCAACCCGGCCAAGCGCTCGCCTTCGAGCGTGGCGGACATCAAGAGGATTTTCAGCGGCTGATCGTCACGGAACAGTTCGCGGCCATTGAGGCTCAGGGCCAGCGCCAGATCCGCGTCGAGGCTGCGTTCGTGAAATTCGTCGAAGATCAGCAGGCCCACGCCCTCGAGCGCCGGGTCGTCCTGCAAACGCCGGGTGAGGATGCCTTCGGTGACCACTTCGATGCGGGTGTTGGGGCCGACCTTGCTGTCGAGTCGAATGCGGTAGCCCACGGTTTCGCCGACCTTCTCCCCCAGCTCACTGGCCAGCCGTTCCGCCGCTGCACGCGCGGCCAACCGGCGAGGTTCAAGCATCAGGATGGTCTGCCCGGCCAGCCACGGTTCGTTGAGCAAGGCCAAAGGTACGCGGGTGGTTTTACCGGCGCCGGGCGGTGCTTCGAGCACGGCTTCGTGGCGTGTAGCGAGGGCTTCACGCAGGGCGGGTAAAACTTCATCGATCGGCAAAGAAATCATGCTGGCTCCAAAACAGAGCGGCGAGTATAACGGCGAACTGTTTGGCGTAGTCTGGGCTCTAACCAGTAACGTTATTGGCGTTCTACTCAGGAGATTTCATATGCGTGCTCCCTTTCGCCTGATTGGCGGTGTTCTGGTCGCAACCTTGCTGACTCAAGTGACCGCCTGCGGTTCGATCTTTTACCCGGATCGCCGTGGCCAGATCGAAGGCAAGATCGACCCGGCCATCGCCGCGCTCGACGCCGTGGGCCTGCTGTTCTACATCATCCCCGGCCTGATTGCGTTTGCCGTGGACTTCGCCACCGGCGCGATTTACTTCGAGCCGGGCAAGACCGCACAAGTTGCACCGGAAAAACTCAAGGAAGCCATCGGCGCCGACGGCAAGGTCGATAACCGCAAGTTGCAGACTATTCTGGAAAGCGAACTGGGCCGCAGCTTCCCGCTGGACGATCCACGCCTGATCCAGAGCAAAGGCAGCGCCCAGCAACTGGCGATGTTCGGCCTGCAACCAGCCGCGTAATCCCTACGCGCGAAAGGACTCTTCAAGGAACGATGACCACTATGACCTCCAGCTCCGAACACGCCCGCCTGCTGCGGCTGGCGACCCGTGCCTCGGTGGCGGTGGCCTGCACCCTGATCGTCGCCAAAGCCATCGCCTGGTGGCTGAGCGGCTCGGTGAGCATGCTCGCCGGGCTCACCGACTCGACACTCGACGGCGTCACGTCATTGCTCAATCTGCTGGCGGTGCATTACGCCCTGCGCCCCGCCGACAATGATCATCGCTACGGGCACGGCAAGGCCGAGTCATTGGCAGGCATGGCCCAGGCATTGTTCATTGGCGGCAGTGCGGTACTGATTGCATTGCAGGCCGTTGATCGGCTCAAACATCCCGAACCGGTCGGCGCGCCGTGGATCAGTATCGGCGTGATTGTGTTCTCCCTCGTCCTGACCCTGGCCTTGCTGATGCTGCAACATCGGGTGATCAAGGCCACGGGCTCCAACGCCGTGCGTGCCGACTCGCTGCACTACCGTTCGGACCTGCTGCTCAACGGCAGCATTCTGATCGCGCTGGTGTTGGCCGGGTTTGGACTGCATCAGGTCGACCCCTGGTTTGGTCTGGGAATCGCCGCCTACATTCTGTGGAGCGCAGTGCAGATCGCCCGGGAGAGCTTTGCGGTATTGATGGATGAAGAACTGCCGCCGGAGGTCAGCCAGCACATGCTGGAATTGGCGTGCAGCGTGCCCGGCGTGTTGGGAGCCCATGACCTGCGCACGCGGATCTCCGGCAACCAGTGGTTTGTGCAGTTGCATCTGGAGTTGCCGGGAGAGCTGACGCTGTCAGTTGCCCATGGCATCAGCGATCAGGCGGCCGCTGCCATTCACAGCGCCTACCCGCGGGCCGAAGTACTGGTGCACGCCGATCCGAAGGAAGTGGTAAAAGCCGCCCGGGATCAGTAAGTCACCTGATAACCGCGACTGCTCAGGCAGTTGCCTTGGGCCTGTCGGTAGGCTTGCACCACCGACGGGTCTGGCTGGTAGGTGGCGGCTCGTGGATCGAAACCACTCTGCTGCACCGCATATTGATAGCACTCGTAACCATCCCGACTGACCTGCTCCGGCGACTGACCGTTGGCCGGATACGCCTCCACGTCATAACCACTGTTGCCGGCAGGTGGTTGCGGTTGGCCAACCGGTGGTTCGACCACGACGTAATCCTGAGTGCTTTGCTGATAGGCATAATAGGAACCGGCCGCCAGGAACAGCAGCACCCCGCCGATCCACACCCGCTCGGCGTAATCAGGCAGGTACCTGACACGAATCCCGCGCGGTGGCTCCACCACCACATAACGCGGGCCCAGCGGGCGATACCAGTAGCCACCGGAATAGAAGTAATCCATGCCACGGTAAGGCACACGGTAGTCGCGCTCGGGGAAGCGGTCGATCACTTGGCCGGGGCGATACCTTGGGCCTGGCCCCCAGCTGTTACCGTATCCACTCGGGCGCCCCTGCCCGTAATTGTCATAGGACGGTGCGACTGTGTAGCCATTCCAGCGCTGCTTGTAATCGTTGCGACGCGGCTGATCCTGGTAGTAACCGCGCTGCGGCTGCTGGGTCTGGCGCACGGTGTCGGGCCGGGGCTGGATTGGCATGTCAGTGGCAGGCATCTGTGGCATTGGCAGCGGCGAGCGCACCCGGCTGTTGAAATCCGGCGCTGGACGGTTCTGCCTCTGGTCATTGTCCTGACGTTGATTCTGGCCGTTGTGATCGTACTGGCGATTGTCGTTGTTTTGCGCACGGGGCTGATTCTGCTGCTGGCCATTTTTCGGGTGCGGCTGGTTGCTGCCACCATGGCCCTGGTTATCGCCCTGATGCCCACCCTGGTCGTGTTGCCCGCCATCATGGCCACGATTTTGCGGCTCATCGGCCATCGTTTGCGCAGAGACACTGACACACAGCAAACCAACACCGGCCAAACGCCAGATGCGCGATTTCATGCTTTTCCTCATTGAGGGTTAGGGCCTGTACGTAAGACTGGGAAAGCAGTGGTCGGTTCTGCGACAAGTTATCAGTCACGCAACTTATTTATTGAGGCCAGCGGGCCAAATTCCACGCAAGAAAAAGGGGAGACCCGTCGGCCTCCCCTTAGAGAACTTCGTCCTGGCTCGACACTTGTGGCGTCGGCTCACCTCACGCCGTCTTCTGGACAGTGTGTAGCTCGGGGGCCGGCACATCCCCGGTGGGGGTGGCGACCGCGGCGGGCCTGATTCGGCGAGCCGCACTGGACTGTTTGTCCGAGCAGTGATTCTGGTGATAAGAATAGGCCGGGAGCACCGGCAGAGGATTGCTAAGATTGCTGGATTAAACATCACTTGCGCAATTTTTAACCCAGGATACATAATCCTCCGCAATAGTTACGACAAAGGACCGTTTGATGAGCAAGCTCGACCGTTACGACCTGAGTATTCTGGCGGAATTGCAGCGCGACGCACGCATCTCCAACCAGGAGCTGGCCGAGCGCATCGGCCTGTCGCCTTCGCCGTGCTCGCGGCGGGTAAAGCAACTGGAAGACGACGGTTACATTTCCCGCCAGGTCGCCCTGCTCGACCGCAAGATGCTCGGCCTGAGCCTGACCGCTTACGTGCTGATCGGCATGGACCGTCACACACCGGAGCGATTCGAGAACTTCGAAGCGGCCATCCGCACCCTGCCCCAGGTACTCGAATGCAGCCTGGTGACCGGGATGGATGCCGACTATCAACTCAAGGTCGTGGTGCCGGACATGGATCACTACCAGAAACTGCTGCTGGGGCATCTGACGCGGATTGAAGGCGTGACCAGCGTGCGTTCGAGTTTTGTGCTGAATCAGGTGTTGAACAGCACCGAACTGCCTTTGACTCATCTGCGTAGCTAAGTAGCACTTCTATAGGCGCCTGTAGGAGCTGTCGAGTGAAACGAGGCTGCGATCTTTTGATCTTTTCTTAGCAGCAAAATCAAAAGATCGCAGCCTTCGGCAGCTCCTACAAGAGCAGGTCGGTTGTCAGGCCGGGCGACGAATGACTGCGACACACCGACGCAGGTCAATACAGCGCGAACCCGCGCAGGCGTATACTCCCCGCGCCCTTTTAGCCACGCCCGCGCTGGAGATGTTCGATGGATCCTGCCGTTCTCGAAGAATGGATGATGACCGGACTGGTCAGCATCCTGATCATTTTCATGGGTTTCATCGTCTGGGATCTGGCGAAGAAGTCCAAGGCCGGGCGCTTTGGCTCGTTCATTCTGTTCTTCGTGCTGGGCCTGGGCGTGGCGGCGTTCGTGATCAAGAGCGTGGTGATCGGCCTGATCGAATCCGGCACGTTATAAGCGCGCCGGCACTTCCTTCCACTGGCCCTGATCGAGCCCTTCGATCGTCCAGTCGCCGATTCTGACCCGCACCAGGCGCAAGGTCGGTAACCCGACCGCCGCGGTCATGCGCCGCACCTGCCGGTTGCGCCCTTCGCGAATCACCAACTCCAGCCAACTGGTCGGCACGCTTTTGCGAAAGCGCACCGGCGGATTGCGCGGCCACAGTTCAGGCTCGTCCAGTTGCCGCGCCTCGGCGGGCAAGGTCATGCCGTCATTCAATTCGACGCCGTCACGCAAGCGCTGCAACTGCTCGGCATCCGGCTCGCCCTCGACCTGTACCCAATAGGTCTTGGCCAGCTTGTGTTTCGGGTCGGCGATCCGCGCTTGAAGCTGACCGTCGTTGGTCAGCAGCAACAAGCCTTCGCTGTCGCGGTCCAGCCGTCCGGCCGGATAGATTCCCGGTACATCGATGTAATCCTTGAGGGTCGCACGCCCTTCGCCGTCGCTGAATTGCGTCAGCACATCGAAAGGTTTGTTGAACAGGATCAGTTTCGGCTCGGCCGGTGGTGCCTTGGCGACACGGCGCGGAGCTGATGGGGATGGTTTCGCGCCGGGGCGGCGGGAAACGGGGCGTTGAGGACGGGACATGGCGACGTGAACATCTAGCGATCAGGGCTGGTAATGCTAGTGCCCCGACCGCCAAATGACCATGAGAACAATCAGCGGAACGGCGGCTCGTCGAAACTGCGCAGTTTGCGCGAGTGCAGCGAGTTGAGTTCGGTGCGCAACAGATCCACCGCCTCGATACCGATCTTCAGGTGCTGGCTGACCGCGCGTTCATAGAAGGCGTTGGCCGAGCCCGGCAACTTGATTTCGCTGTGTAGTGGCTTGTCCGAGACGCACAGCAATGTGCCGTACGGCACCCGCAAACGATAACCTTGCGCTGCGATGGTGCCGCTTTCCATGTCCACCGCCACGGCGCGGGACAGGTTGATCAGCGGCCGTTCCTGCGCCCAGCGCAGTTCCCAGTTACGGTCGTCGTAGGTCAGCACGGTGCCGGTACGCAGGCGCTTCTTCAGTTCGTCGCCCTTCTCGCCGGTGACGTTGGCCGCCGCTTGCTGAAGCGCGAGTTGCACTTCGGCCAACGCCGGAATCGGAATGTTCGGCGGCACCACCCGGTCGAGAATCCCGTCGCGACGCATGTAGGCGTGGGCCAGCACGTAGTCGCCAATGGTCTGCGACTGACGCAGACCGCCGCAGTGGCCGATCATCAGCCAGCAATGCGGACGCAGCACGGCCAGGTGGTCGGTGATGTTCTTGGCGTTGGACGGGCCAACACCGATGTTAACCAAGGTCACGCCGTGACCATCGCTGGCGATCAGGTGATAGGCCGGCATCTGGTAGCGGTGCCAGACCACCCCGGCGGCAATCGCCGAGGCTTCGCCGTGGTCCATGCTTTTTTCGATGATCACGTTGCCCGGCAGCACCATGCGCACGAAACGCGGGTCTGTGCGCAGTTGTTCCAGGCCATGGACGATGAACTGGTCGACGTAGCGGTGATAGTTGGTCAGCAAAATCCACGGCTGCACATGCCGCCAGTCGCTGCCGGTGTAATGCACCAGTCGGCGCAGGGAGAAATCCACCCGGGCGGCATCGAACAGCGCCAGGGGCAGCGGATCGGTGTTTTCCCAATCGTACAATCCATCGGCAATGCCGTCTGTCGCCGCCGACAGGTCGGTACTCGGAAACACCCGCGCCAGCACGGCGGCGGTGACACCGGAACCTGCCAGCTCATCGCCCTGCTCGACCACGTACGGATATGGGATGTTCTGCTGGCTGACACCGACTTCCACGGTCACGGTGAAGTCGTGCATCAGCGGAACGAGCTGTTCCAGCAGGTATTTACGGAAAGCCGACGGATGAGTGACAGTGACGCTGTAAGTGCCCGGCAACTGGACCTTGGCGTAAGCGCGAGTGGTCTGCGGGACTTCGCCCTGGCAGTGATAGGTCAGGCGCAATTCGGGATAGCGGAACATCGAGCGCTGTTCGGCATCGGGCTCGACGCGATCCTTGAGGTAGCGCTTGAGCGCCTGGCTCAGCGCGGTGGTTGCACGATTGTGCAAGAGTGCAAGCCGATCCACGGCTTGCTCGGCGGTTTGAACGACAATAAAAGCTTCGGTCACGATCAGCATCCTGTGTTCTGACTTGCAGACCTTCATCTTGCCTGCATCGTCGCTTCACGGGAACAGACAAAAAAGATCGCAGCCTGCGGCAGCTCCTACAAGGGCTCGTCGTGCACCCGTAGGAGCTGCCGAAGGCTGCGATCTTCTGACTAATCAGAAGCCTTGCGGGGTCGAGCGGGCGACAATCGCTTCCACGTCCAGCCCGCGTGGCAATGCGCCGTACACTCGGCCGCCGCCATCCAGACGACTGGCGATGAAGGCATCACTGACCACCGCATTCCCGGCTTCCAGCAACAACTTGGCCTGCAGCCCCAGAGCGATGTCTTCAGTGAGTTGCCGGGCACGGTACTGAATGTCGCTGGTGTCCTTGAAGGCTGCCTGCAATTGATTGATGTGCGCTGCCAAGCGCTTGTCGCCATGGCCATCGCCCAACTCGCTGAACAGCGCATCGAGCACGCCCGGTTCTTTCGACAGGGCACGCAGCACATCAAGGCACTGCACATTGCCGGAACCTTCCCACGTCGAATTCACCGGCGCCTCGCGGTAAAGCCGCGGCAGGATGCTGTCTTCAACATACCCAGCGCCGCCCATGCATTCGGCCGCTTCGTTGATCATGGCCGGCGCCCGCTTGCAGATCCAGTACTTGCCCACCGCCGTCACCAGCCGGGCGAACTTGGCTTCCTGCGAATTGTCCAGATGATCCAGTGCCCGGCCCATGCGCAGGCTCAAGGCCAGAGCTGCTTCGCTTTCCAGCGCCAGATCCGCCAGCACGTTCTGCATCAATGGCTGTTCGCTGAGCAGTTTGCCGCCAACCGAACGGTGAGCGCAGTGATGGCTGGCCTGGGTCAGCGCCTGGCGCATCAGCGAACTGGAACCGACCATGCAATCGAAGCGGGTCATGGCGACCATCTCGATGATCGTCGGAACGCCACGGCCCTCTTCACCGACCATCCACGCCAGTGCGCCACGGAACTCCACTTCGCTGGAGGCGTTGGAGCAATTGCCGAGCTTGTTCTTCAGGCGCTGGATGTAGAACTGATTGCGCGTGTCGTCCGGACGATGGCGCGGCAGCAGGAAACAGGTCAGGCCCTTGTCGGTCTGCGCCAGGGTCAGGAAGGCGTCGCACATCGGCGCCGAGCAGAACCACTTGTGCCCCACCAGTTCATAGGCCTGGCCCGGACCGCTGGCACCGACCGGATACGCCTTGGTGGTATTGGCCCGCACATCGGTGCCGCCCTGCTTCTCGGTCATGGCCATGCCGATGGTGACCCCGGCCTTGTGGGCCATGCCGACGTTGCGCGGGTCGTATTCGGTGGCGAGGATTTTCGGCAGCCACTTTTCCGCCAGGTCCGGTTGCAGGCGCATGGCCGGAACGCTGGCGAAGGTCATGGTCAGCGGGCAGCCGCTGCCGGCCTCGGCCTGGCTGTGCAAGTAAGTCATGGAAGCGCGGGCCACGTGGGCGCCGGACTGCGGATGAGCCCAGGGCAATGAGGTCAAGCCATGCTCAACCGCCGTGCGCATCAATTGGTGATAGGCCGGGTGAAATTCCACCAGGTCGATGCGATGACCAAACCGGTCATGGCTGTTGAACACCGGCTTGTTCTGATTGGCCAGGAACCCGGCTTCCATCAACGGGCCACCGGCCAGCGCGCCGTAGGCGTCGATCCGCGATTCGGCCCAACCGGCCCCGAACCGCCGCGACCATTCCTGCAACGGCAAGTCGATGCGGTACAGGTTGGCGCCGTCCAGTGACGGTGGCTGGTTGGTGACTTCGTGGGTTTCGGCGAACTGATGCAGGTTCATGACAGGGCTCCTTTGGTCGGCCAAGGGACTTCAGTTAAGCACCGCCCCTCGGCCGATCAAAGTGTCATATCCGCCTAACTGCCGGCGCTTTCGCCCTGTTGCGAACAAAGCACGCGGCGGTAGAGGGCGGCCTGCAAGTCTTCGAATTTCACCGGTTTGTTCAAGTGATCAATCACCGCGCCGGTCGGGCAGCGTTCACGGTCACCGCTCAGGGCGATCAAGAACAACGGCAGTTCGGCATAACCGGGTAACGCGCGGATCCGGCAGCACACCGACTCACCGTCCAGCAGCGGCAACTGACAATCGACCAGCACCGCGTCAAACACTTCGCGCCGCAAGAGATCGAGCGCGGCATCGACGCTATCGGCCGTACGTACGCGAAAGCCCAGCTTGAGCAACATGCCGCGCATCACCAACTGGCTGATGCCGCTGTCATCCACCAACAGCACGGCACAATCCTGAGGCAAGCGCAGGCGCGGAAAATCCCGGGTCATCAACGGCGTCACCGGACGCTCTACCACCGGCAACCCGACTTCCACATCCAGCTGAAACCGGCTGCCGCGTCCTGGCTCGGAGCGATGGGTCAGGCGCCCGCCGAGCAATTCGACCAACTGTCGGCAAATCGCCAGGCCAACCCCCAGTCCACCGTATTCACGGGTCATCGAGCCGTCGAGCTGGAAGAACCGTTGATACATCGTGGCCTCGCCCAAATCGGTGAAACCAATGCCCGTGTCGATCACCGCAAAGGTCAAGGCCAGCCTGTCGGGCTCGATGGTCTTGCCGGTCACCCGCAGGGCCAGGCCGCCGACCTTGGTGAACTTGATGGCGTTATCCAGCAGGCATTCCAGGCACTGCGCGATCTTGACGTTATCGCCGTGCAAGCGATCCGGCACACCTGGCGCGACATCGACCTTGAAATCCAGCGACTTGCCCGATGCGTTGCCCTCGAACTGCGTGCGCAGTGCCTCGACCACACCACGCAAGCTGAAGGTGTCGGCCGAGGCCTTGAGTTTGCCGGCCTGCAATTCGGTGAGGGTGAGGATGCCGTTGACCATGCGCATCATGTCCCGCGCCGACCCCGAAGCCGTCTGCTGGTACTGCTCGAGCTCCGGGTCCATCTCGACCGTCTGCATCAGTTCCAGTGAACCGATCACACCGTTCATGGGCGTGCGCAATTCGTGGGTCAGGGTGGCAAGGAACTCGTCCTTGAGCTTGTTACTGCGGGCCAGTTGCTGGTTGAGGACTTCAAGCTTCTGGCTGGCGTCGAACAGGGTCTGAGCCTGCTGCTCGCGCATGGCGTTGATGCGGTCGGCCAGCGCCAGGGACAGCAGCGCCACTTCGATGGCCGAGCCGATCTGGCTGGAATACATGGTCAGGAACACATTCGGCAGATAGCCCAGCACCATCAGCGTATTGACGACGCCGCCGAGCAAAAACGCCGACCAGGCAATGATGAAATACCGCGCCACCCGCAGCCCCCGCAGCCAGGCAAAGATCCCGGCGGCAAAAATCACCACGGTGAACGTCAGCGCCAGGGCCGTGGCCAAGCGCAGGGCCAGGGCGTAGCTGGTCATCAATGACAGGCCGACCACCAGCGCACTGAAAGCAACCAGCGCCAGCAACAAGCGGTCGAGCCAGCGACTGTGAGTGGCCATTTGCAGGAAACTGCGGGCGAACTGACTGCCGAACAGCCCCGCACAACCGATGAAAAACGGCGTAGCGGCGTTGGCCCACCATGGATTGTCCGGCCAGAAATACTGCACAGCCGCACCGTTTACCGACAGCTGATACAAGCCGAACGAGGCGATGTAGAAGATGTAGTAGAGGTAACTGGTGTCGCGCACGCTGAGGTAGATGAACAGGTTGTAGACCAGCATCCCCAGCAGCACACCGTAGATCAGCCCCAGTACGTAGAGGCGCACGGGCTGCTCTTCGAGATAGGCTGTGCTCGACCACAAGGTGACCGGCGCCTGGATTGAGCCTTCGCTTTGCAAGCGCATGAATACGGTTTCGGCCTGGTCCGGTTTGAAGGTCAGGTCGAACAGATAGTTGTTCTGACGAATCTCGCGGCTGGCGAAGGGCAAGGCATCGCCGGTCTGCCTGACCAACTGATAGTTGCCGGCCGCATCGGGCAAATAGAGATCGAGATGATCGAGGGGCGGATAGGCCAGTTCCAGCAGCCAGGTCCTTTGCGCCGTCGGGTTGGCCGGACGGTAATGCAGGTCGATTTTCAGCCAGAACACCGAACGCGAGTACCCGGCGTTGAGCGTGTCCTTGTGGTGCGGTTTGAAGTTGCCGGCCGCCGCTTGCGCACGGATATCCGCGATGGTCGCCTGACCACCTGCGTCCTCATAGACCTGCAGGGTTCGGCCCAAGGGGAGGCTTTGAGTGAACTCATCGAACTCGACGGCGTTTGCCAGGAGGGGCAAACACAACAGCAACATCAGCAAATAGCGCATTGAAGCCCCAGCGTGGCCTGTCCGGTTCTGTCAGGAAGCCCCCCATTCCTTTTGAGCAGACGTAAAACCGGCATCACCTGTTATTGGTTTGGATCCACTCTAGCATAGCCGTTGATGGCCATTAAACACCATTGAAATTTTTCCTGAAAAGGCTCTAGAACGGGCGTTTCAGCGATACTGCTAAACGATTATCAAAGGCAGACAAATCGCTGTGGCGAGGGGGCAAGCCCCCTCACCACAATGTATCGACCAAACACACCGCCACAACACCCGAAAAACAGGTTTGGTGGTAAGCTCGCGCACCATGAATATCTACAGCTCTCGCCCCGTTGTCCTCTGTCTCTCCGGCCACGACCCAAGTGGTGGCGCCGGCTTGCAGGCAGATATCGAAGCTCTGCTCGCTCAGGGTTGCCATGCGGCTCCGGCCGTCACCGCCCTGACCGTGCAAGACACCGTCAATGTCACTGACTTCCGCGTCCTGGACCGTGAGTGGGTACTGGCCCAGGCCAATGCCGTGCTCAACGACTCCGAAGTCGCCGCGGTCAAACTGGGCATGCTCGGTTCCCTGGAAATGGTCGACACCGTGGTCGAACTGCTTTCGGCGCACCCGCACTTGCCAGTGGTCTGCGACCCGGTGCTGCGCGCCGGCGGCGGCGGACGCCTGGGCAAGGACGAAGTCGGCTACGCCATGCGCGAACGCCTGCTGCCCTTGTCGATCATTGCCACCCCCAACCTTCCCGAAGCCCGCATCCTCGCCGAACTGCCCGAAGGCACTGCGGACGAGTGCGCTGAAAAACTCCTGCCGTTCGTCAAACACCTGCTGATCACCGGCGGCCATGGCGACGAAACCGAAATCCACAATCGCCTGTACAGCCGCGATGGCCTGCACGAAACCTATACCTGCCAGCGCTTGCCGGGCAGTTATCACGGTTCCGGTTGCACCCTGGCCAGTGCCCTGGCCGGTCGTCTGGCCCAGGGCGAAAACCTCGCCAGTGCCGTGCAGACCGCGCTTAACTACACATGGCGCACCCTGCGTGATGCCGAGCAACTGGGCAAAGGCCAGTTCGTGCCGCGCCGCTTGCCACTGGATTTCTGTTCGTAACTTCTATTTGTATGCGGTGAGGCTTGTCCGATGAAACTACGTGGCCTGTACGCCATTACCGACAGCCATTTGCTGGACGGTAAGTTGCTCAAGTACGTGGAGGCGGCGCTGGAAGGCGGCGTCACCTTGCTGCAATACCGCGACAAGAGCAGCGACGAGGCCCGCCGCCTGCGTGAGGCCGAAGCCTTGCGCGGGCTGTGCGAACGCTACAAGACGCAGCTGATCATCAACGACGACGCCGAGTTGGCGGCACGCCTGAACGTGGGCGTGCACCTGGGCCAGACCGACGGCCCGCTGACTCCGGCCCGTGCACTGCTCGGGCGCCAGGCGATCATCGGTTCGACCTGCCACGCGCAGCTCGAACTGGCCGAACAGGCGGCTAAAGAAGGTGCCAGCTATGTCGCCTTCGGCCGCTTCTTCAATTCGAACACCAAGCCCGGTGCCCCGACCTGCAGCCTCGATTTGCTCGACCAGGCCCGCAAGCAGTTGCACTTGCCAATCTGCGCGATCGGCGGCATCACTCTGGATAATGCCGCCCCACTGGTGGCCCATGGCGTCGATCTGCTGGCGGTGGTGCATGGCCTATTCGGTGCCGAGAGCACGGCTGAGGTGACCCGCCGCGCCCGCGCCTTCAACGAATTGTTTTCTATTTAAGTCGCTTAAAATCTGATTTGAGAGCCCGATCATGTCTCGTTCCGAAACGCTGTTTGCCAATGCCCAGAAACACATTCCCGGTGGCGTGAACTCGCCGGTTCGCGCGTTCAAGAGCGTCGGCGGCACGCCGCTGTTTTTCAAGCACGCCGAAGGCGCCTACGTCACCGACGAAGATGACAAGCGCTATGTGGATTACGTCGGTTCCTGGGGTCCGATGATTCTCGGCCACAGCCACCCGGACGTACTGGACGCGGTGCGCAAACAGCTTGAGCACGGCCTGTCCTACGGTGCCCCGACCGAGATGGAAACCCAGATGGCTGACCTGGTCTGCTCTCTGGTGCCGTCGATGGAAATGGTGCGCATGGTCAGCTCCGGCACCGAAGCGACCATGAGCGCCATTCGCCTGGCCCGTGGCTTCACTGGCCGCGACAGCATCATCAAGTTCGAAGGCTGCTACCACGGTCACTCCGACAGCCTGCTGGTCAAGGCCGGTTCCGGCGCACTGACCCAGGGCGTACCGAGTTCAGCCGGTGTACCGGCGGCATTCGCCAAACACACCCTGACCCTGCCGTTCAACGACATCGACGCGGTAGAAACCATGCTCGCCGAAGTCGGCCAGGACGTGGCCTGCATCATCGTCGAGCCAGTGGCCGGCAACATGAACTGCGTACCGCCGGCACCGGGTTTCCTCGAAGGCCTGCGGACCCTGTGCGACAAGCATGGCGTGGTGCTGATTTTCGACGAAGTGATGACCGGTTTCCGTGTCGCCCTCGGCGGTGCCCAGGCGTACTACGGCGTGACGCCGGACCTGACCACCTTCGGCAAGATCATCGGTGGCGGCATGCCGGTCGGCTGCTTCGGCGGCAAGCGCGAAATCATGCAGCGCATCGCCCCGCTGGGCCCGGTCTACCAGGCCGGTACGCTGTCCGGTAACCCGCTGGCGATGGCCGCCGGCCTGACCACCCTGCGTCTGATCAGCCGCCCGGGCTTCCACGCCGAGTTGACCGATTACACCACTCGCCTGCTCGACGGCCTGCAACAGCGCGCCGATGCGGCCGGCATTCCGTTCGTGACAACGCAGGCCGGCGGCATGTTCGGCCTGTACTTCAGCAGTGCCGACAATATCGTCACCTTCGATGACGTCATGGCCAGCGACGCAGCCCTGTTCGGCCGCTTCTTCCACCTGATGCTCGAAGGTGGCGTGTACCTGGCACCGAGCGCATTCGAAGCCGGTTTCACTTCGATCGCCCACGGCGAAGCTGAACTGAAGCTGACCCTGGACGCCGCCGAGCGCGCCTTCGCGGCCTTGAAGTAACGCTCAAAAGCTGACGTTGGCCCTTGCCAGCGTCAGCTTTCGCCTGCATTCCCAGGTTTTTTCCTGCTCGTCTGCTGATAATCCCCCGCAAAGTGGGCGATAAATTTCCCGCGCAGCAGAAAAACGAGTAAAGACTTTGTAAGGTTGGCCCTGCTTATTTCATAATGCGCGCTTATTGGATCCCCTCGATGGGTCCGCGCGCCCTTCAGAGGTAAGTCGATTCCCATGAACCGCACCGGCCGCACCCTTGCACTGGGCTGCCTGTTGCTTCTTCAGCCCCTGCTCGCGCACGCACAAGCAGGCGGCAACTCGTTGTTAATCCCAGCGATGGGTCGCTGCACCCTCAATACCCAGCCGCAAGACCTGGAACAGGCGCTCGCCGCCTGCCAGAAAGCGTCGGAAGAAGGGGATGCGCAAGCGCAATACGAGTTGGGTGAGTTCTACTACGAAGGCAAAAACACGCCGCGCGACCTCAATCAAGCCCTGAGCTATTTCGAAAAAGCCTCGTTGCAAGGCCACGCCCAGGCACAATTCAAACTCGGCACAATGTTCTTCCACGGCGAAGGCGTGCCGGCCAATAACGTTCAGGCGTACATCCTGCTGAAGATGGCGGCGGTCAACGGCGCCGAAGAGGCCCTGGACACCGCCGACGAAGTCACCGAAAAGATGCCCCGCGAAGAACTGGAGCTTGCGACCCAGGTGCTTGGGCAAATCTTCCGTAAATATTTGATGGAATTGCAGAGCGCTGACGGGCGTACGCCTTTCGCGCCTCTACCCTGATTTCTGCTGTGTTCTGACTTCCCCAATCGCGAGCAAGCTCGCTCCCACAGTTGATCTCTGGCGCTCACAAAACCTGTGTGCGGCGCAATTCCCTGTGGGAGCGAGCTTGCTCCGGGCGGCGTTCCGACGATTGGGGGCAACTCGATACTGAAACTTACTTCTCAGGCATCGGCATCGGAAACGGCATGACATTGCCGACCGCGCCACGGGCTTCGCTGATTTTCGGTGTTCCCATACGCTCGACTTCGTCGATACGCACGATCGAATGCATCGGCACAAAACTGCGCACCACGCCTTCGAACTGAGCCTTGAGCTTTTCTTCGCTCGGGTCGACGACCACTTGCGTGCGCTCGCCAAAGACGAACTCTTCCACTTCCAGAAACCCCCACAGATCACTTTGATAGATCTGCTTGGCGTACATTTCGAACACCTGGCCCTGGTTGAGGAAAATCACCTTGTAGATTGGAGCTTCACGTTTGGTCATGGCAGGCGAGCAACACATCGGGGGATAAAAATGAGGGCGCGAACTATAGCATAGCCATTGGACGCGCAGCGGTAGGAACCTGGGTACATGTTCCCTATAATGCGCGGTTCTTTGAATCACGTGATGACTCTATTCCATGGCCAAGAAGCTTTACATCGAAACCCACGGTTGCCAGATGAACGAGTACGACAGCTCGCGCATGGTCGATCTGCTGGGCGAACATCAGGCCCTGGAAGTCACCGCCCGCGCTGAAGACGCCGACGTGATCCTGCTCAACACCTGCTCGATCCGCGAACGTGCCCAGGATCGCGTCTACTCCCAGCTCGGTCGCTGGCGCGAACTGAAGCTGGCCAACCCGGACATGGTGATCGCCGTCGGCGGTTGCGTGGCCAGCCAGGAAGGCGCGGCCATCCGCGATCGCGCGCCGTACGTTGACGTGGTCTTCGGCCCGCAGACCCTGCACCGCCTGCCGGAAATGATCGACGCCGCGCGCATCACCAAGCTGCCGCAAGTGGACGTCTCGTTCCCGGAAATCGAAAAATTCGACCATTTGCCCGAGCCTCGCATCGACGGCCCGAGCGCTTACGTGTCGGTGATGGAAGGTTGCAGCAAGTACTGCACGTTCTGCGTGGTGCCCTACACCCGCGGCGAAGAGGTCAGCCGGCCGTTCGACGACGTGCTTGCCGAGATCATTCACCTGGCCGAAAACGGCGTGCGCGAAGTGACGCTGCTGGGGCAGAACGTCAACGGCTATCGTGGGACTACTCATGATGGGCGCCTGGCCGACCTGGCCGAGCTGATCCGCGTGGTCGCCGCGGTAGACGGCATCGACCGCATCCGCTACACCACTTCGCACCCGCTGGAATTCTCCGACAGCCTGATCCAGGCCCACGCCGACGTGCCGGAGCTGGTCAAGCACCTGCACTTGCCGGTGCAATCGGGCTCGGACCGCATCCTCGCCGCGATGAAGCGCAACCACACCGCGCTGGAATACAAATCGAAACTGCGCAAGCTGCGCGCCGCCGTGCCGGGGATCTGCATCAGTTCGGACTTCATCGTCGGCTTCCCGGGCGAGACCGAGAAAGACTTCGAGCAAACCATGAAGCTGATTGCCGACGTCGGCTTCGACTTTTCCTACTCGTTCGTCTACAGCCAGCGCCCGGGCACTCCGGCTGCCGATCTGGCCGATGACACCCCGGAAGAACTGAAGAAAGAACGCCTGAACGCGCTGCAACATCGTTTGAATCAGCAAGGTTTCGAGATCAGCCGACAAATGGTCGGTTCGATCCAGCGGATCCTGGTGACCGATTACTCGAAAAAAGACCCGGGCGAGCTGCAAGGCCGGACCGAGAATAATCGTATCGTAAACTTCCGCTGCGACAATCCGACCCTGATCGGCCAGTTCGCGGATGTGCACATCGATGCCGCGCAGCCGCACTCGCTGCGGGGTTCGCTAGTCCAATAACACCGCATCCCCCTTGTGGGAGCGGGCTTGCTCGCGAAAGCGGTGTGTCAGTTAAATTATTGTCGACTGGCACACCCTCTTCGCGAGCAAGCTCGCTCCCACAGGGACCGCGTACGACGTTGGTTATTTAAGAGCTTTCGCGCCCACGCCACTGGCGCTATCCTTGATTCATCACTATTGCCCCAGGGCGGCTAAATACGACCTTGAACGCACCCATAGAACCACATCGTTTCATCCTCGAGCCTTTTGAAGCTCGCCGCTTCGCCAATCTGTGCGGGCAATTCGACGAGCATTTGCGCTTGATCGAACAGCGCCTGACCATCGAGATCCGCAATCGCGGAAACCAGTTCGAGTTGATCGGCGAACCCAAACACACCACCTCCGCGGAAAACCTCCTGCGCCGCCTGTACCGGGAAACCAAGGGTACCGAGCTGTCGCCGGACATGGTGCACCTGTTCCTGCAGGAATCGGCCGTCGAGCAGCTGGACAACCACTCCCCCGCCGAACCGTCCGTGGCCCTGCGCACCAAGAAAGGCATGATTCGCCCCCGCGGCTTGAATCAGCTGCGCTACGTGAAGGAAATCCTCGGTAACGACATCAACTTCGGCATCGGCCCGGCCGGTACCGGCAAGACCTACCTGGCTGTGGCCTGCGCGGTGGATGCACTGGAGCGCGAGCAGATTCGCCGCATCCTGCTGGTTCGTCCGGCGGTCGAAGCGGGTGAAAAACTCGGCTTCCTGCCCGGCGACCTGTCGCAAAAAATCGACCCGTACCTGCGCCCGCTCTACGACGCGCTCTACGAAATGCTCGGCTTCGAATACGTCGCCAAGCTGATCGAGCGCCAGGTGATCGAGGTCGCGCCACTGGCCTACATGCGCGGCCGTACGCTGAACAACAGCTTCATCATTCTCGATGAAAGCCAGAACACCACGGTCGAGCAAATGAAGATGTTCCTGACCCGGATCGGCTTCGGTTCCACGGCCGTCATCACCGGGGACATCACCCAGGTCGACCTGCCACGCGGCACCAAGTCCGGCCTGCACCATGTGATTGAAGTGCTCAAGGATGTGCCGGGGATCAGCTTCACCCATTTCCAGCCCAAGGACGTCGTGCGCCATCCGCTGGTGCAGCGCATCGTCGAAGCCTATGAGCGCTTCGAAACCAAAGCGGCCGATGATGCCGCCGCCAAGGATAGCCGCCGCGATGCTTGAGCTTGACCTGCAAATAGCCACTGAAGCCAACGCCCCCAGCGAAGCCGAGTTCCGCCAGTGGTGCGAACTGGCTTTGCGCCAGCGCACCGCCGACTCGGAGATGACCATTCGTCTGGTCGACGAGGCCGAAGGACGCGAGCTGAACCACACCTGGCGGCAAAAGGACTACGCAACTAACGTCTTGTCATTCCCGGCCGACGTGCCGGATGAGTTCCTCGACATCCCGCTGCTGGGCGATCTGGTGATCTGCGTGGCCGTGGTCGAGCGTGAAGCCGCTGAACAGGGCAAGGAACTCAAGGCCCATTGGGCACATCTGGTGATTCACGGCTGCTTGCATCTGCTTGGTTACGACCATATTGATGATGACGAAGCCGAAGAAATGGAAGCACTGGAACGAACGTTGCTTGCAGAACTGGGCTATCCCGATCCGTACGCGGACGACGAAACCGATTTATCCCCTACCGAAACAACAAAGGATTCAGAGTAATCGCTATGAGCGAAGATCGATCGAGCAACGGGCAGAAGTCATGGCTGGGTAAGCTCACCCAGGCTTTTGCCCACGAGCCGAAAAACCGCCAGGAGCTGCTGGAGCTGCTGCGCGATGCACACCAGAACAAACTGCTGGACAGCGAAGCGCTGGCCATCGTCGAAGGCGCCATCCAAGTGGCTGACTTGCAGGTCCGGGACATCATGGTCCCGCGCTCGCAGATGGTCAGCATCAAGGCGACCCAGACACCCCGCGAGTTCCTGCCCGCCGTGGTCGACTCGGCCCACTCCCGCTACCCGGTGATCGGCGAAAGCCACGATGACGTGATGGGCGTGTTGCTGGCCAAGGACTTGCTGCCGCTGATCCTCAAGGAGAACGGCGACAGCTTCAACATCAAGGACCTGCTGCGCCCGGCCACCTTCGTGCCGGAGTCCAAGCGCCTTAACGTGCTGCTGCGCGAGTTTCGCGCCAACCACAACCACATGGCCATCGTCATCGACGAGTACGGCGGCGTGGCAGGCCTGGTGACCATCGAAGACGTGCTGGAACAAATCGTCGGCGACATCGAAGACGAACACGACGTCGAAGAAGACAGCTACATCAAGCCGCTGCCCAGCGGTGATTTCCTGATCAAGGCCCTGACGCCGATCGAGAACTTCAACGAGTTCTTCGACAGCGAATTCTCCGACGACGAATTCGACACCGTTGGCGGCCTGGTGATGAGCGCGTTCGGGCATTTGCCAAAACGTAACGAAATCACTGAAATCGGCCCTTACCGTTTCCGCATCCTGAACGCCGACAGCCGTCGGATTCACTTGCTTCGCCTGACGCCTATTGCTCGCTAAGGATTGAAATGCGCTGGACAACCCGCCCCGGCTGGCCCGGTAACCTGCTGGCCGTGGCGGCCGGTGCAATCACCACACTGGCCCTGGCGCCGTTCGATATCTGGCCACTGGCATTGCTCGCCGTCGGCCTGTTCTATGCCGGCCTGCGCGAGCTGAGCCCGCGTCAGGCATTGGGTCGCGGCTGGTGTTTCGGTTTCGGCCTGTTCGGTGCCGGCACCAGCTGGATCTACTACAGCATTCACCACTTCGGCGGCGCTTCGGTATTGCTGGCCGGATTCCTGATGCTGCTCTTCACGGCGGCGATTGCCTGGTTCTTTGCCCTGCCCGCCTGGATCTGGGCGCGCTGGCTGCGCCGCAATGAAGCGCCGCTTGCCGATGCCCTGGCCTTCGCAGCGCTGTGGGTCGGCCAGGAAGCCTTCCGCGGCTGGTTCCTGACAGGTTTCCCGTGGCTGTATTCCGGTTACAGCCAGCTCGACGGCCCGCTGGCCGGGCTCGCGCCTATCGGCGGGATGTGGCTGATTTCCTTCACCCTGGCCCTGACAGCTGCGTTGATCTACAACGGCTTGCGCCTGATTCGCACGGGGCGCAAAGGCTTCATCGCTGCCGGTGCGTTGCTGCTGGTTGGCCCATGGTTGGTCGGAATGGCGCTCAAGCACCACGCCTGGACCAGCCCGTCGGGCCCGCCACTGAGCGTCGCCGCCATTCAGGGCAACATCGAACAAAGCATGAAGTGGGACCCGGCGCAGCTCAACGCGCAACTGGCGTTGTACCGCGACATGAGTTTCAACTCTAGGCGCGTCGATCTTCTCATCTGGCCGGAAACGGCGATCCCGGTGCTCAAGGAGTCCGCCGAGGGCTACCTGAACATGATGGGCAGCTTCGCGGCCGAGCGTAAATCGGCGCTGATTACCGGCGTCCCGGTCCGCATGGAGGTCCGCCACGAGAAGCGCTTCTTCAATGGCATCACCGTAGTCGGCGAAGGCGACGGCACTTACCTCAAGCAAAAACTGGTGCCGTTTGGGGAATATGTTCCGCTGGAGGATGTGCTGCGCGGGCTGATCGCCTTCTTCGACCTGCCAATGTCCGACTTCGCCCGCGGCCCGGCCGACCAGCCGCTGCTGCAGGCCAAGGGTTATCAGATCGCGCCGTACATCTGTTATGAAGTGGTTTACCCGGAATTCGCCGCCAGCCTTGCCGCCCGCAGCGACCTGTTGCTGACCATCAGCAACGACACCTGGTTCGGCACCTCCATCGGCCCGCTGCAACACCTGCAGATGGCGCAGATGCGTGCGCTGGAGGCCGGCCGCTGGATGATCCGCGCCACCAACAACGGCGTGTCCGGCCTGATCAACCCGTTCGGTCAGATTACCGATCAGATCCCGCAGTTCGAACGCGGCATCCTGTATGGCGAAGTGGTGCCGATGCACAACCTCACGCCGTATCTGGAATGGCGCTCGTGGCCATTGCTCATTCTCTGCGTGTTGTTGTTTGGCTGGGCGCTGATTGCGAGCCGAATGGCCAAGACTGTCTGAAGATTTGAGGCGACGGTGAAAAGATCGCAGCCTCGTTTCACTCGACAGCTCCTACAGGGTGTACGCAATCCCAATGTAGGAGCTGCCGAAGGCTGCGATCTTTTGATTTTCAGCGATAGAACAACGAATAACCGATCTGCCCCACCGCCTCGTTCATCAACTGCCCGTTCTGCCAGATCGCCTTGTACTCCGGCATCCAGCCACCCAGTGGCCGCGCATTGTCGCCGCCCAGAAACCCTACCGGCGCCGGCACCACCTCAAACCCGGCCTTGCGGAAACTCCAGACCGCCCGTGGCATGTGCCCTGCATGAGTCACGAGCACCACACGCTTGATGCCCTGTGGCAACAATACCTCGGCGCTGAACTGGGCATTTTCCCAGGTCGTGCGGCTGCGTCCTTCCTGCCAGCGCACAGTCACGCCAAAATCGTCGCGCAAGGAGTCAGCCATCATCCGCGCCTCGCTTGGCGGAGTGCCGTAATGCAAGCCGCCGCTGGTCAGTACCGGCAGGCCGGAAGCCTTGGCCAGCCGCGCGGCAAACCGCTGACGTTCCAGGCCGACACCGGTGGGCTGGTCGGCGCCCCAGGCCGCGTCACCGCGCTCGCGCCCGGAACCAAGGACAACGATGGCATCCGCGCGCTGCCCCAGCACTGCCCATTCGTCGCGGGCCAGCGGTGGCTCACGCTCGAGCAGGCCGGCACTCCACTGCACCACCACCGGCAGGCTCATCAGCCAAAGGCCACCCAGCCCCAGTGCAAAGCACACACCGGCAAGCCTTGGCCTTGAGCGGCGCAACCACCAGGCAAGCAAAAGCAGCAGCAATAGAATGCCGGGGGGCAAAAGAAGTTGTTTTACAAAGTAACGAAAAGGCATCGAGCATCTCCTGGAGATGCCCGAAGCCTAAGTGGGTTAGCGCAATGCGACAATCAATACAGAGGGACTATGCTTCAAAAAACCATGGAGCACGGCTCTGCGTCTTATTTGAACTGCAAAGACCGGACCTTTACCGCGTCTCTGCCGGGAACCTTGTCCTTTAGCCAGATGATCTTGGCTGAACGTGGTGCGTCGAGTTGCTTTACCGCCTCAGACAAGCATCCGTGTGTCTCACGCTCACTGCGATCCAGATACGCCTTGACCAGTGCAAACTCTGCGGGGCTCAGGCCACGCAGTTCCAGTTCCAGAGGGCGTACGTCGCGCAACCGGCCAGCAGTTCTTGCCGCTTCCAGGGCCAGGGCCAAACGATCGATCAGCCTTTCGTACAGCTCCGGTTTTGTAGCTTTTTGCTGTGACTCAACCATCCCTCACCTCATTGGAAGATAAGACCTACTCCCCAGTTAGAGCTTAGCTTCCATGAACAAACCGGCTGAACGCCGCGACCAACGGCCCTCGCAGCGGTTTTTGCAAGACGCGCGGCAGCAATCAGGGTTTCCCTCGGTAGAGCGCGGTCATGTATGCTACGGCGCTTCCTGTAACTCCACTTCCAGCTCGGCTGGACATCGAAAACGCCAATGCGGCGTGATCACCGTCCAGCGTTGCATTGAAGAGGATTAGGCCACCCCTATTCAGTTCAAAAGTAGCCATGCACGAACAATATCAGCCCCGTGAAATCGAAGCCGCCGCCCAGTCGTTCTGGGACGAGCAAAAGTCCTTTGAAGTCAGTGAACAGCCAGGCAAGGAGACTTACTACTGCCTGTCGATGTTCCCTTACCCCAGCGGCAAGCTACACATGGGGCACGTGCGCAACTACACCATCGGCGACGTGATCTCCCGCTACCAGCGCATGCAAGGCAAGAACGTTCTGCAACCCATGGGTTGGGACGCCTTCGGCATGCCGGCGGAAAACGCCGCGATGAAGAACAACGTAGCGCCCGCCAAGTGGACCTACGAAAACATTGCCTACATGAAATCCCAGCTGCGCAGCCTGGGCCTGGCGGTGGACTGGTCGCGTGAAGTGACCACCTGCAAGCCCGATTACTACCGCTGGGAACAATGGCTGTTCACTCGCCTGTTCGAAAAAGGTGTGATTTACAAAAAAAGCGGCACCGTGAACTGGGACCCGGTCGACCAGACCGTCCTGGCCAACGAGCAAGTGATCGACGGTCGCGGCTGGCGTTCCGGCGCGCTGATCGAAAAGCGCGAAATCCCGATGTACTACTTCAAGATCACCGCCTACGCGGATGAGTTGCTGGAGAGCCTCGACGAACTGACTGGCTGGCCTGAACAGGTCAAGACCATGCAGCGCAACTGGATCGGCAAATCCCGCGGCATGGAAGTGCAGTTCCCGTACAACGTCGATTCCATCGGCGAAACCGGCGCGCTGAAGGTCTTCACCACCCGTCCGGACACCCTGATGGGCGCGACCTACGTCGCCGTCGCCGCCGAACACCACTTGGCTACCCTGGCCGCACAGAACAATCCTGAGTTGCAAGCGTTCATCGCTGAATGCAAGGGCGGCAGCGTGGCCGAAGCCGACGTCGCCACCCAGGAGAAAAAAGGCCTGCCGACCGGCCTGTTCGTCGAGCACCCACTGACTGGCGAAAAACTGCCGGTCTGGGTCGCCAACTATGTGCTGATGCACTACGGCGACGGCGCGGTGATGGCGGTTCCGGCCCACGACGAGCGCGATTTCGAATTCGCCCACAAGTACAACCTGCCGGTCAAATCGGTAGTGCGCACCAGCTCCGGTGACAGCAACCCGGCGCCATGGCAAGACGCCTACGGCGAGTACGGCACGCTGATCAATTCCGGCGAGTTCGACGGCCTCGACTTCGCGGGCGCGTTCGACGCCATCGAAGTCGCACTGATCAAAAAAGAACTGGGCGCCTCGCGTACCCAGTTCCGCCTGCGCGACTGGGGCATCAGCCGCCAGCGTTACTGGGGCTGCCCGATCCCGATCATCCACTGCAACACTTGCGGTGACGTGCCGGTACCGGAAGATCAACTGCCTGTCGTGCTACCGGAAGACGTCGTACCCGACGGCGCCGGTTCGCCACTGGCGCGCATGCCCGAGTTCTACGAGTGCAGCTGCCCTAAATGCGGCCAGCCTGCCAAGCGTGAAACCGACACCATGGACACCTTCGTCGAGTCCTCGTGGTACTACGCCCGTTACGCCTCGCCGCACTTTGAAGGCGGCCTGGTGGAAAAATCGGCAGCCGACCACTGGCTGCCGGTGGATCAGTACATCGGCGGTATCGAACACGCGATTCTTCACCTGCTCTACGCGCGCTTCTTCCACAAGCTGATGCGCGACGAAGGCCTGGTGAGCTCCAACGAGCCGTTCAAGAACCTGCTGACCCAGGGCATGGTGATCGCCGAGACTTACTATCGCCGCGAAGCCAATGGCGCTTACACCTGGTTCAACCCGGCGGACGTCGAGCTTGAGCGTGACAGCAAAGCCAAGGTTATCAGCGCCAAATTGAAATCTGACGGTCTGCCGGTGGAAATCGGCGGCACCGAGAAGATGGCCAAGTCGAAGAACAACGGCGTCGACCCACAGTCGATGATCGACCAGTTCGGCGCAGACACCTGCCGCCTGTTCATGATGTTCGCTTCGCCACCTGACATGAGCGCGGAATGGTCCGACTCCGGCGTAGAGGGTTCGCACCGTTTCCTCAAACGCGTCTGGCGTCTGGCTCAAGCCCACGTCACTCAGGGCCTGCCAGGCAAACTGGACGTCGCCAGCCTGAACGACGAGCAGAAAGCCGTTCGTCGCTCGATCCACCTGGCCATCAAGCAGGCCAGCCAGGACGTCGGCCAGAACCACAAATTCAACACCGCCATCGCCCAGGTGATGACGCTGATGAACGTACTGGAAAAAGCCGCGCAAGGCACCGAACAGGATCGCGCACTGATTCACGAAGGCCTGGAAACCGTGACTCTGCTGCTGGCTCCGATCACGCCGCACATCAGCCACGAACTGTGGAATCAACTGGGTCACGCTGAACCTGTGATCGACGCCGGCTGGCCGGTGGTGGATGACAGCGCTTTGGTACAGGACAGCCTGCAACTGGTGATTCAGGTCAACGGCAAGCTACGTGGCCACATCGAAATGCCGGCCAGCGCCAGCCGTGAAGAAGTCGAAGCCGCCGCCCGTGCCAACGAGAACGTGCTGCGCTTCGTCGACGGTCTGACCATTCGTAAAGTGATCGTAGTGCCCGGGAAACTGGTCAATATCGTCGCCAGCTAATTGGATCAGGCGCCAGGTGAGCCTGGCGCCGAGTAAAACCTTTCGGGCCGCCTGATCGGCCCACATGGTTTCAAGGGGAGCAACAAGATGATCAAACGCAATCTGCTGGTGATGGGCCTCGCGGTTCTGCTGAGCGCCTGCGGTTTCCAGCTGCGCGGCACCGGCACCAATGCACTGGCGATCAAGGAACTCGACCTGAGCGCCCGTAACGCTTATGGCCCAACCGTTACCCAGTTGCGTCAGGTACTGATTGGCAGCGGCGTCAAGGTCTATAACGGCGCTCCTTACAAGCTGGTGCTGACCAATGAACAGGAAAGCCAGCGCATCCTCAGCTACGCAGGTGCCGGTCATGCCGGCGAGTACCAGATCACCACCGTGCTGAACTACGACTTCCGTGGTCGCGGCGATCTGCCACTGCTGAGCGACAAAATCGAAGTACAGAAAATCTACATGCACGACGGCAACAACCTGGTGGGCTCTGACCAGGAAGCTGAAACGGCCCGGACAGAAGGACGCCGGGAGATGGTCCAGCGCATGATGCTGCGCCTGGAACAACTGAGCCCGGCCCAACTGGACAAGTTGCAGCAGACTGCCGAAGCCAGGGCCAAGGCTGATGCCGCCGCGCTGGAAGCGGCAAAGAAGGCTGAAGCGGATACCCCGCGTCAGTCGCCTATCGAACTGCCGCAGCAGTAAGACTTACGGGGCGCCCGGGCGCCCCGTTCGCCCTCTCTTATGAAGCTCGCCCCCGCCCAACTCGCCAAACACCTGCAAGGTGCCCTTGCGCCGGTCTATATCATCAGCGGCGATGACCCGTTGTTGTGCCAGGAGGCGGCCGACGCTGTTCGCGCTGCCGCCCGTCAGCAGGGATTCGATGAACGCCAGGTGTTTGCCGCCGACGCCAGTTTCGACTGGGGGACGCTGCTGCAAGCCGGTGCCAGCATGTCGCTGTTCGCCGAAAAGCGCCTGCTGGAACTGCGCCTGCCGTCCGGCAAACCCGGCGACAAAGGTGCCGCCGCGCTGATCGAGTACTGCTCGCGCCCGGCCGAGGACACCATGCTGCTGATCAGCTTGCCGAAGCTCGATGGCAGCGCGCAGAAAACCAAGTGGGGCAAAGCGCTGGTCGAAGGGCAGCAGACCCAGTTCGTGCAGATCTGGCCGGTCGATGTCGCCCAGTTGCCAAGCTGGATCCGCCAACGTTTGTCCCAGGCCGGGCTTTCCGCCAGCCAGGACGCCGTTGAGCTGATCGCGGCGCGGGTCGAGGGCAATTTGCTGGCCGCCGCCCAGGAAATTGAAAAGCTCAAGCTGATGGCCGAAGGGGGTCAGATCACCGTTGAAACCGTGCAGGCTGCGGTGGCCGACAGTGCGCGCTTCGACGTCTTTGGCCTGACCGATGCGGTGCTCAATGGTGAAGCAGCCCATGCGTTGCGCATGCTCGAAGGGTTGCGCGGTGAAGGCGTCGAGCCGCCGGTGATTCTCTGGGCCCTGGCCCGGGAGTTGCGCCTGCTGGCCAATATCTCCCTGCAATACAGCCAGGGCACGCCGCTGGACAAGGCCTTCAGCCAGGCCAAACCTCCGGTATGGGACAAACGTAAACCGTTGGTGAGCAAAGCCCTGCAGCGTTACTCGGCCCAACGCTGGGCGCAACTGCTGCTCGAAGCGCAGCGCATCGATGCCCAGATCAAGGGCCAGGCGGCCGGTTCGCCGTGGATGAGTTTGAGCCGGTTGACGTTGTTGATGGCAGGACAACGCCTGACGTTGCCCGCTGAATAGCCCCTCGTCACAGAAACCACATCGCTATCAAGATCAATGAAAGGTCCTACACAATGTAGGGACTAGACAGACACCGAACTTCGGCCGATGATTTGCCCCGCAAAAACCACTCACTTGCGAGGCACCATCATGAGCAAAAAGCCATCAACGCATGGTCCCAACAAGGCCAAATCAATCATCGCCCAGCCATTGTTCCGCAGCCGCAAGGAACGCCCGGCCAAGGGCAAAGGCAGTTACCGCCGCGAAGCCTTCCAGTCTGACAGCTGGGAGGCTTCTTACTTTCTGGCTGCGTAAAGCAGAACACCCCTTCGACATGTTAAGGTCTGTACCTGATTCGTATTCCCTGGACCCGTGCATGCCCTTTTGTCTTTCCCGTCGTTGGCACTTACGCCAATTGATCGCTGCCTCCAGCCTTGTTTTGCTTGTCGCCTGTGCGGAAAAACCGACCGCAGCCGACGCTCAGCCGCTTCAGACGTTCCCTGTCGCCACCGCCCCGGCGGTTGTTCCGCCTGTGGTTCCGACCGGTGAGAACCTCGACATCCAGCCAACCCAGACCTTCGTCGAATGGCAGGCAGGTTTCCGCAAGGATGCCCTGGCCGCCGGTATCCGCGCCGATCTGTTCGACCGCGCCTTCGCCGATGTCAGCTTCGACCCCAGCGTGATTCGTGCCGATCGCAGCCAACCGGAATTCGCAAAACCGGTTTGGGAATACCTCGACGGCGCCTTGTCGCCGCTGCGGGTACGCAAAGGCCAGTCGCTGGTCAACCAATACGCTGACGTCCTGCAAAGTATCGAGCAGCGCTACGGCGTCGATCGCCAGGCACTGGTGGCGGTGTGGGGCATGGAGAGTAACTTCGGGCAGTTCCAGGGCAGCAAGTCGGTGATCAACTCGCTGGCGACCCTGGCCTACGAAGGTCGTCGTCCCGGTTTCGCCCACGCGCAATTGATTGCCGCCCTGCAAATCCTGCAACAAGGCGATATCGAACCCGAGAGGATGCTCGGATCCTGGGCCGGCGCCATGGGCCAGACCCAGTTCATCCCGACCACCTATAACACCCACGCCGTCGACTTCGACGGCGACGGCCGTCGCGATATCTGGGGCAGTTCGGCTGACGCCCTGGCCTCGACCGCACATTACCTGCAAAGCTCCGGCTGGCAGAGAGGTCAGCCGTGGGGTTTCGAAGTCCAGCTGCCGAGCGGTTTCAATTACGTGCTGGCCGATGGCACGATTCGCAAGAGTGTCGCCGAATGGCGCCAACTGGGCATTACGCTGCCCAACGGTGGCCAGGTCCCGGCCGGCTCCGAGCAGTTGTCCGCCGCACTGTTGCTACCGGCCGGATACCGTGGCCCGGCGTTCCTGGTGCTCGATAACTTCCGCGCGATTCTCAAGTACAACAACTCGTCGTCCTACGCCTTGGGGGTGAGCCTGTTGTCGGAACGCTTCAATGGCACGGGCCTGATCAGCGGTACGTGGCCAAAGGATGACCTGCCTCTGAGCCGTACCGAGCGGATCGAGCTGCAAAACCTGCTGAGCGCACAAAACTATGACGCCGGCACCGCCGACGGGATCATCGGCGCCAACACCCGCAAGGCGATCCGCAGCGCCCAGCAGTCGTTTGGCTGGCCGGCGGACGGGTATCCGACGCACAAGTTGCTGGAAGGATTGCGTAACCGTTAAAAGCAAAAGATCGCAGCCTGCGGCAGCTCCTACGGGTGTACACAAAACCCCGTAGGAGCTGCCGCAGGCTGCGATCTTTTCAAGATATTCGCGACTTACCTGATTACCACATCCTGCTCCAACATCAATTCCTGATTCCCCGCATCCAGCCTGACCAACGCCCCCATGGGCAGCGTCAGATTCGGGTCGCAATGCCCACTGCGCCACCCGGACAGCACCGGAATCTTCAATGGCTCGAAGGTCTGTTTGAGCAACCTGTCCAGCGCTGCCACCTCAACCCCCGCCACATCCCCGACCAACACGCCGCGCAGCTTGTGCAACGTGCCAGCCAGCCGCAGGTGGGTGAGCAACCGGTCGATGCGATACAGCGGCTCGTTGATGTCCTCGATCAACAGAATGACGCCCTCGGCGTCAATCTCGTAGGGCGTGCCCATGGTCGCGGCGATCATGGCCAGATTGCCTCCGAGCAAGCGCCCATGTGCCACGCCCGGCTCGATCGTGGTCAGCGGGTAGGCCACCGGATGAGCCAGCACTGTTCCCGCCCTCACCTGCCCGCGCAGCATGTTGAAAAACGAAGACTCGGTAGGTATTTGCTTGTCACCCAGCAGGTCGGCATTGAGCATCGGACCATGAAAGGTCACGAAGCCGGCATAACGACTGATCGCCAAATGCAGCGCAGTGATGTCGCTGTAGCCGACGAACGGCTTGGCGTTGTCACGCAGCAAATCAAAATCAATGCGGTCGAGCAGCCGCGGCGTGCCATAACCACCGCGCAGGCAGATGATCGCATCCACCTCGCTGTCGGCGAACGCTGCATGCAGGTCGCCAAGTCGCACCTCGTCACTACCGGCCAGGTAGCCGTTTTTTTCGTAGACCCCGGGAAACACTTTCAGTGAATAACCCCGGGCACGCATCCATTGCACCGCCTTGTCGGTGTCCAGCGGCGCGGGACCGGCGGGTGCGATGACGCCGATCATGCCTTCCGACGGCAGTGCCGGGACGGGGGCATGAGGGCAAAGGGTGTGGGTCGGTCGAGCGGTCATCCGTGAATCTCCCTGCGTGAAATCTTCAGCACACAGTAGTCAGGAACGGGGACAAACAGAAGAGGAACCGTTGCCCCGCAGGTTGCAGGAAAAAACAGCCGTTGCCATGGGCAAGGCAAAAAAACGCCCGCGAGGCTGGATGCCGTGCGGGCGCTTTTCATTTCATTGCGTCGATCAGGACGACATCAGCTCGGCCTTGACCAGCTTGGCCTGCTCGTCGGCGTGATACGAGGAGCGTACCAACGGACCCGAGGCAACGTTCTTGAAGCCCATCTTGTAACCTTCCTCGGCGAACCAGGCGAAGGTGTCCGGGTGCACGAAGCGCTGCACCGGCAAGTGGCTGCGGGACGGTTGCAGGTACTGGCCGAGGGTCAGCATATCGATGTCGTGCTCGCGCATGCGCTTCATGACTTCAATGACTTCTTCGTCGGTCTCGCCCAGGCCCAGCATCAGGCCGGACTTGGTCGGAATGTGCGGCATCATCTGCTTGAAGCGTTGCAGCAGGGTCAGCGACCACTGGTAGTCCGAACCCGGACGCGCAGCCTTGTACAGGCGCGGCACGGTTTCCAGGTTGTGGTTGAACACATCCGGCGGCTCGGCAGCGGTGATTTCCAGTGCGATGTCCATGCGGCCACGGTAGTCCGGCACCAGGGTCTCGAGTTGCACGTTCGGCGACAGCTTGCGGATTTCACGGATGCAGTCGGCAAAGTGCTGGGCACCGCCGTCACGCAGGTCGTCACGGTCTACCGAAGTGATCACCACGTACTTCAGGCGCAAGTCGGCGATGGCAATGGCCAGGCTTTCCGGCTCGTTGACGTCCAGTGGCTTCGGACGGCCATGGCCGACGTCGCAGAACGGGCAACGACGGGTGCAGATGTCACCCATGATCATGAAGGTCGCGGTGCCACCGGAGAAGCACTCGCCCAGGTTCGGGCAGGACGCTTCTTCGCACACGCTGTGCAGCTTGTGTTTGCGCAGCAGGGCCTTGATGCGGTCGACTTCCGGCGAAACCGGGATGCGTACACGAATCCAGTCCGGCTTCTTCGGCAGCTCGGTGGTCGGAATGATCTTCACCGGGATGCGTGCAACCTTTTCGGCGCCGCGCAGCTTGACGCCGGCTTCAACCTTGGGACGCGGGGCCGGGCGCTCGGTGACATCGAGCGTCGGGATCATGGTTTGCACTGCATCAGTAGTCATATCAGTCGATTCCGCCCGTCAGGGTCGTCTGCTCAGCATAGTCGAGGTGTTTGACGAGCTGCGCGCGCAGCCGGGCACTTACCTCGGCAAATTCAATCGATCCTGCGTGATCGCTCAGCTGGGTCATCGCCAGCCCGGCATAGCCGCAGGGATTAATCCGTCGAAACGGTTCCAGGTTCATGTCCACGTTCAAGGCCAGGCCATGAAAGGAACAGCCGTGGCGGATCCGTAGACCCAGGGAGGCGATTTTCGCCCCGTCGACGTAGACACCCGGCGCATCGGGCTTGGCCACGGCGGTCACACCGTAACTGGCCAGCAACTCGATCAGGCAGAGCTCCATCCGGCTGACCAGATCGCGCACACCAAACCCGAGTTTGCGCACGTCCAGCAGCAGGTAAGCCACCAGCTGGCCGGGGCCGTGGTAGGTCACCTGACCACCACGGTCGACCTGCACCACCGGAATATCACCGGGAAGCAGCAGATGCTCGGCCTTGCCGGCCTGGCCCTGGGTGAACACCGCAGGATGCTCAACCAGCCAGATCTCGTCGGCAACGTCGGTACCGCGTTCGTTGGTGAAGCGTTGCATGGCATGCCAGACCGGCTCGTAAGCCATCTGGCCGAGCTCGCGAAAGCCCAGCACACCGGACATCACAGCACCATGTGCACGAAACCGGTTGCCCGCAGTTCGCTGTTGATGTTGTACAGCTGGTCCTGGTCGGTCGCGACGATGTGCAACTGAATGGTGGTGTATTTGCCGTTGCTGCTCTGGCGCTCGTCAACACGCTCATCGTTGATCGTTGCATATTTGCGCACGATGTCGATGATTCTGTCCTTGTTGCCCACGCCGGTGTCGCTGATCACCTTAACCGGGTAATCATTGGCAGGGAACTCGATCTTTGGCGCCTTTACTTCGGTATCGGTCATGGCGTAACGGCCTCGTAAGCGTAAGCCGTGGCGACGGCAAAGCCCCGCGCCGAATCAGCGCAGGGCCATGCAGGTGCACACTATCAGTTGAACAAGCCGTAGAAGAATAGACGGATGCTATCCCACATGCGACGGAAGATACCACCCTCTTCGACGCCATCCAGAGCGATCAGATCGGCGCTGTGCACCACCTTGTCGTCCAGTTTGACTTCGACTTTACCGATCACGTCGCCCTTGGCGATTGGCGCGATCAGTTGCGGGTTCATGGTCATGCTGGCAGCGAGCTTTTTCAGCTGGCCTTTTGGCAGGGTCATGGTCAGGTCTTGCGCCAGGCCGGCCTTGACCTGGTTGGTGGAGCCTTTCCAGACTGGAGCCTGAGCCAGCTCGGTGCCCTTCTGATAGAAGGTCTGGGTTTCGAAGAAACGGAAACCGTAGGTCAGCAGCTTCTGGGTTTCGGCGGCACGAGCCACTTCGCTGTTGGTGCCGAACACCACGGCGATCAGGCGCATGCCATCACGTACGGCCGAGGACACCATGCAGTAGCCGGCTTCGTCGGTGTGGCCGGTTTTCAGACCGTCAACGGTCTTGTCGCGCCACAGCAGCAGGTTACGGTTCGGCTGCTTGATGCCGTTCCAGAAGAACTCTTTCTGCGAGTAGATCGCGTAGTGAGCCGGGTCTTCGTGGATGATCGCGCGAGCCAGCACTGCCATGTCGTGAGCCGACGAATAGTGCTCAGGGTTCGGCAGGCCGGTCGGGTTCATGAAGTGGCTGTTGGTCATGCCCAGGTCGCCAACGGTTTTGTTCATCATGTCGGCGAACGCGTCTTCGCTGCCGGCGATGTGCTCGGAGAGCGCAACACTGGCGTCGTTGCCCGACTGGATGATGATGCCGTGCAGCAGATCGCTGACGGTGACCTGAGAGCCGACCTTGATGAACATCCGCGAACCGCCGGTACGCCAGGCGTTTTCGCTGACGGTTACCGGGTCGTTTTCACCGATCTGGCCACGACGGATTTCCAGGGTCGCGATATACGCGGTCATCAGCTTGGTCAGGCTGGCCGGTGGCAGACGCTGGTCACCATTGTTCTCGACCAGCACGTTGCCGCTGCTGGCATCCATGAGCACATAGGCCTTGGCGGCCAGTTGTGGTGGCGAAGGCATCATCTCGACCGCGAATGCGGCTGGCGAGAGGAGCAGCGGGACTAGCAGGAACAGGCGTTTGGCAAAGGTGGTGATGTTCATCCGTCTCTCGAAATCGCTAATGGAAACTGCCCAAGGGCAAAACTAATCAGATGACTTTCTAACGAGTCATCGCGTGTTCAGTTGCTCACTCCAATCACCCTTTGCCGGGCTTTTGTTCTTCGAAGAGCCAACAACCTGGTTCACCCCCCAAAACCGCAGATGAACCGTCAATCAAGTCCTACGTATTACTCAGTCACAACGCTTGGCGAACCGAGATTGGCCAGGCGCACACTGTTCTGCACCTGCTGGATTTCACCCGGCGATCCGATCGGGCCCAGGCGAACCCGATGCAGGGTCTGCTGATTGCGCACGATCGAACTGATGAACACCGGAGCGCTCACCATCCCGCTGAGCTTCGATCTCAGGAGTTCTGCAGCGTCCGGGTTGGCGAACGCGCCCACCTGCAGATACTGGCCAGAGGCTGACGCAGAAGCGTTTTTTTTTGCATCAAGCTGCACAGGCACCACCGCGGCGGCGTGTTGCTGCGGCGGTGGTGTCCATTGCTCGACGGTGCCGGCCGAAGCCGTGATCACCGGGGCGCTATTCTGCGCGACTTTCGGTTCGTTGAGCATTAATGGTGCCGGACGGCCCTTGGCGGCCCACCATTGCTGCGGGTCGATGCCTTCGACCTTGACCCGTGCGGTGCCGGTTTCGGCGTAACCGAGTTTCTTGGCGGCAGCGTAGGACAAGTCGATGATCCGGTCCGAATAGAACGGCCCGCGGTCGTTGACTCGCAGGATCACGCTCTTGTTGTTGTCCAGGTTGGTCACCCGGACGTAACTTGGCAGTGGCAATGTCTTGTGCGCGGCACTCATGCCATACAGGTCATAAACCTCGCCGTTGGCGGTGTTCTGGCCGTGAAACTTGGTGCCGTACCAGGACGCCGTACCCGACTGCACGTAGGTCTTGGATTCTTGCAGCGGGAAGTAAGTCTTGCCCAGCACGGTGTACGGGTTGGCCTTGTATGGACCGGTGTGCAGGGTCGGCGTGGCGTCCGGGATACGCGAAACATCGACATCCCACCATGGCGCGCCATCCTTGTGGGCACGGTTGATGTCCAGCCCCGGTGTCGTGCGCACGGCGGCGGTGCTGGTCTTCTGGGCCGGCGCACGGCTGGTCGAACAACTGGCGACCAACACTGCCAGCGCGGCGAATGCCATCAGCTTCAGGGGTTTATTGATAGGCAATGCCCGCATTACTTGACGCCCCGTGCTTGGACCAGCTGTTCAGACAGTTGATGTACGGCCATGGCGTACATCACGCTGCGGTTATATCGCGTGATCGCGTAAAAATTCTTCAGGCCCATCCAGTACTCGGGGCCATTGTCGCCTTCCAGGCGGAACGCAGTAACCGGCATATCATCGCGCAGCGCATCATGACTTGACCACCCCAGGGCTCGCAACTCCCCGACGGTTTTCGTCGGTTCGATTCCTGTGGTCAAACCCTCGTCGACCTGATCGCCACGGACATCGGCGCGGCTGACTACCGGTTCGCCGGCGACCCAGCCATGACGCTTGAAGTAACTGGCGACACTGCCGATGGCATCGTCCGGGTTGGTCCAGATGTTGATATGGCCATCACCGTCGAAATCCACCGCATAGGCGCGGAAACTGCTCGGCATGAATTGCGGCAATCCCATTGCGCCGGCGTAGGAGCCTTTGAGCGTCAACGGATCGACCTGCTCTTCGCGGGCCAGCAGCAGGAACTCACGCAACTCCTTGCGGAAAAACTCGGCACGGGGAGGATAGTCGAAACCCAAGGTGGACAAGGCATCGATCACCCGGAAATTTCCGGTATTACGGCCGAAAAAGGTTTCAACGCCGATGATCGAGACAATCACCTGGGCCGGCACGCCGTATTCCTGCTCGGCACGGGCCAATACCGCTTCGTGCTGACGCCAGAAATCCACACCCCGGGCGATGCGCGCATCGGTGATGAACATCGGGCGATACTCGCTCCACTGCTTGACCCGTTCGGCGGGCTTCGAGATGGCGTCCAGAATCGACTGCTTGCGCTCGGCTTCGCGGAACAAGCCCATCAATTGTTCACCGGCGAAACCGTAGTCGCGGGTCATTTCACCGACGAACTCGGCCACCTGGGGTGAGCCTTCGTAGTCGCCGGCCAACGCTTCCTGCATGGTGCCAAGGATGCTTACCAGGCCGACCCATGGCGCGTATCGAGTCGCCCAGCCACGCATTACTTGCATTGAAAATTTCACCTTATTCAAACCTGCGCGATCCACTTGCGATGGGTATGGATCGACATCAAAACCCCAAACGCTGACAGCAGCGTCACCAGCGAAGTTCCTCCGTAGCTAATGAACGGCAACGGCACCCCCACCACCGGCAACAGGCCACTGACCATACCGATGTTGACGAAAACATAAACAAAAAATGTCATGGTCAGGCTGCCCGCGAGCAACTTGCCGAACAATGTCTGCGCCTGGGCGGTAATCACCAGGCCACGGCCGATCAACAGCAGGTAGATCAGCAACAGTGCGCAGATCCCCACCAGGCCGAACTCTTCACCCAATACGGCAATGATGAAGTCGGTATGACTTTCCGGCAGGAAGTCCAGGTGCGACTGGGTCCCCAGCAACCAACCCTTGCCGAACACACCGCCGGAGCCGATGGCGGCCTTGGACTGGATGATGTTCCAGCCGGTGCCTAGCGGGTCACTTTCCGGGTCGAGGAACGTGAGGACGCGCTGCTTCTGGTAATCGTGCATAACGAAATACCACATGGCCACGGACACCGGCACGGCGGCAGCGAGCACGCTGAGGATCCAGCGCCAGCGCAGGCCACCCATGAACAGCACGAAGGCGCCCCCCGCCAGAATCAGCAATGAAGTGCCGAGGTCGGGCTGACGCACGATCAGGATGAATGGCAAGCCGATCAGGAACAGGCTCACCCCCACATGCTTGAGTTGCGGCGGCAAGGTGCGCTTGGACAGGTACCAGGCGATGGTCGCCGGCATCAGGATCTTCATGAACTCCGAAGGCTGGAAGCGGATCACCCCGGGAATGTTGATCCAGCGGGTAGCACCCATGGCGTTGTGACCCATGATATCGACGACTACCAGCAACAGCACGCCGAGCACATAACCCACCGGGACCCAGCGGGCCATGAAGCGTGGCTCGAACTGGGCGATGACGATCATCGACACCAGGCCGATGCCGAAAGAAGTGGCTTGTTTGGCCAGCAGATCCCAGCTTTTGCCACTGGCCGAATAGAGTACGAACAGGCTGCCGGCCGCCAGGGTCAGCAGCAGGATCAGCAACGGGCCGTCGATGTGCAGGCGTTGCAGCAGCGTCGCACGGCGACGCATCACATCCTCACTGGAGAGCATGCGATCGAAGTTATTCATCACGGGCGGTAGCCTCTGCACTGATAGGGCTGGCGTATTCGGGCTTCAACCGACCGTCCTGGTCCAGGAGCCAGGCATCCATGATCTGGCGCACCACTGGCGCGGCAACGCCGGAGCCGGACTCGCCGTTCTCGACCATCACCGACACCACGATTTTCGGGTCGTCGGCCGGCGCGAAACCGACGAACAGGGCGTGGTCGCGATGGCGTTCCTGAACCTTGGAACGGTCATACTTCTCACCCTGTTTGATCGCGACCACCTGGGCCGTACCCGACTTGCCGGCGATTCGGTATTGCGCGCCGATCGAGGCTTTGCGCGCCGTACCACGGGCACCATGCATAACCTGCTGCATGCCGTGGTTGACCTTGGTCCAGTCCGAGGGGTCGCGCAGGATGATGTCCGGCATCGGATTTTCATCCACCGGTTTCACGCCCTCGATGGTCTTGGCCAGGTGCGGACGGTTCCAGACGCCTTTGTTGGCGACCAGAGCGGTGGCCTGGGCCAATTGCAACGGGGTCGACTGCATATAGCCCTGGCCGATCCCGAGAATCAGCGTTTCACCCGGGAACCACGCCTGCCGGCGGGTCGCACGTTTCCATTCGCGGGACGGCATCAGCCCCGGCGACTCTTCGAACATGTCCAGGGAGACTTTCTGGCCGATGCCGAACTTGGTCATGTACGCCGACAGCCGATCGATCCCCAGCTTGTGGGCCAGGTCATAGAAGTAGGTGTCGTTGGAACGCATGATCGCCGTATCGAGGTCGACAAAGCCGTCGCCGGTACGGTTCCAGTTACGGTATTTGTGATCGTAGTTGGGCAGCATGTAGTACCCCGGGTCGAACACTCGCGACGACGCCGTCACCACGCCCGCGTCCAGACCGGCAATCGCCACCGCCGGTTTGATCGTCGAACCCGGCGGGTACAGGCCGCGCAATACGCGGTTGAACAGCGGTCGGTCGATGGAATCGCGGAGTTCGGAATAGGCCTTGAAACTGATGCCGGTGACGAACAGGTTCGGGTCGAAACTCGGCTGGCTAACCATCGCCAGCACTTCGCCGGTTTTCGGGTCCAGCGCTACCACCGCGCCACGACGACCACCGAGCGCTGCTTCGGCGGCTTCCTGCAATTTGATGTCCAGGCTCAGGACGATGTCCTTGCCGGGAATCGGATCGGTACGCTTGAGCACGCGCAGTACGCGGCCCCGGGCGTTGGTCTCGACTTCCTCGTAACCCACCTGGCCGTGCAATTCAGGCTCGTAGAAACGCTCGATGCCGGTTTTGCCGATGTGGTGGGTGCCGCTGTAATTGACCGGGTCCAGCGACTTGAGCTCTTTCTCGTTGATCCGTCCCATGTAGCCCACCGAGTGCGCAAAGTGCGCACCCTGGGGATAGTGACGAACCAGCTGCGCGACCACTTCCACGCCCGGCAGGCGGAACTGGTTCACGGCGATCCGGGCGATCTGCTCTTCGCTCAGCTCAAACAGGATCGGCACCGGCTCGAACGGCCGGCGCCCCTGACGCATGCGCTTCTCGAAGATCACCCGGTCCTCTGGCGTCAGCTCCAGCACTTCGACGATCACGTCGAGCACCTGCTGCCAGTCGCCGGACCGCTCGCGGGTCATGCTCAGGCTGAAACTCGGCCGGTTATCGGCAATCACCACGCCGTTGCGGTCGAAAATCAAACCACGGGTCGGCGGAATCGGCTGCACATGGACGCGGTTGTTTTCCGACAGGGTCGAGTGGTACTCGTACTGGATCACCTGCAGGAAATACAGACGGGCAATCAGCACGCAGATCAGCGCCACCACGGCAATGGCCCCGAACACGACGCGGCCACGCACCAGACGGGCGTCTTTTTCGTGGTCCTTGATGCGGATCGGCTGGGACATGAGGGCAGAACTACTTGTGGTAAGGGTGACCGGACAGCACGGTCCAGGCACGGTACATCTGTTCGCCGATCAGGATCCGCACCAGCGGGTGCGGCAAGGTCAGCGGCGACAACGACCAGCGCTGGTCAGCCCGGGCACAGACTTCCGGTGCCAGCCCTTCGGGGCCGCCGACCATGAAGTTGACAGTGCGCGAGTCCAGCCGCCAGCGATCGAGCTCGACCGCCAGTTGCTCGGTACTCCAGGGCTTGCCATGGACTTCGAGAGTGACAATCCGCTCGTTCGGCCCGACCTTGGCCAGCATGGCTTCGCCTTCCTGACGGATGAAACGGGCCACGTCGGCGTTCTTGCCACGGGTATTGAGCGGTATTTCCACCAGTTCCAGCGCCAGCTCGGACGGAAGACGCTTGGCATATTCATGCCAGCCTTCTTCCACCCATTTGGGCATGCGTGAACCGACGGCGATCAGTCGCAGTCGCACAGCGGTCCCTTATTCCTGGTCTTTGTTGAGCTTGTTGAAGTGCTCGTGACCAACTTCAGGGCTGTGGTGCTTGCCATCGGCCGCACGGCTCTGCTCGGCACCTTTCCACAGGCGCTCCAGGTCGTAGAACTGACGGGCGTTGGAGGTCATCATGTGGACGATCACGTCGTCCATGTCCAACAGCACCCAGTCGCTGTCGCCCTTGCCTTCTTCACCCAGCGGCTTGATACCCAGGGCTTTGACGGCCTCGCGGACCTTGTCCAGCATCGCGCCGATCTGGCGGTTGGAGGTACCGGTGGCGATGATCATGTAGTCAGTGATGCTCTGCTTGTCGCGAACATCGATCACCAGCACGTCCTGGGCCTTGACGTCTTCCAGGGCGGCTACGGCGATCTTGACCAGCTCGTCGCCTTTAGGCGGCTCGGCGGCGAGGACCTTTTCCGGCAGCGGGGCACTCTTGAATGTGCCTTTGCGTTTTACTTTGCTTTCGTTGTTGCTCGTCATATAAAACTCGTTTTGCTCGTTTGTTCGGGCGCTTCAATACACGTTGTTGCCACGTGCCTTGAGGCACTCCTATTCAGTTCGACGCACGGTAGAGCCCGTGCGCATCGATGTAGGCCAGGACCGCGTCGGGCACCAGGAAACGTACCGACTTACCGCTGGCCAGCAGTTGACGGATCTGGGTGGCGGATACCGCGAGCGGTGTCTGCCAGACGAATGCAATCTGTCCGCTCGGCCCTTTGAGGGCCAGCGGGTCGCTCACCGAGCGCGCTGCCAGCAGGTTGCGCAAGGCATCCGGCGGTTCGCTGTCGGCATCCGGGCGTTGCAACACCAGGATATGGCAATGCTGGAGCAACTCTTCCCAGCGGTGCCAAGTGGGCAGGCCGCAAAAAGCGTCCCAGCCCAAAAGCAGAAAAACCTGGTCATCCGCGGCCAGTTCGGCGCGCATCAGTTCCAGGGTATCAATGGTGTAGGACGGTTTGTCCCGCTGCAATTCGCGGGCGTCCACCACCAACGGTGCCACACCGGCCACCGCGCACTCGACCATCGCCAGACGGTCTTTCGCCGACACCTGCGGCTTGCCCCGATGGGGCGGCCTGGCACTGGGTGTCAGGCGCAACTCATCGAGCGCCAGTGTTTCGGCGACTTCCAGCGCACCCCGCAAGTGGCCGATGTGCACCGGATCGAACGTTCCGCCCAGCACGCCAATGCGGCGAGGGGCTGGCTCGCTGACGGTGACCGGGGCTGACGGGTCGAAGTCGCCCAAGTCAGACCGGCTCCTGTCCGCGCAGCTGCCCGTCACCGACCACGATGTACTTCTCGCAGGTCAGTCCTTCGAGGCCCACCGGGCCGCGGGCGTGCAGCTTATCAGTAGAAATGCCGATCTCGGCACCCAATCCGTATTCGAAGCCATCGGCGAAGCAGGTCGGGGTATTGATCATCACCGACGAGGAATCGACTTCAGCCACGAAACGCCGGGTGTCGCCCTGGTGTTCGCTGACAATCGAATCGGTGTGGTGCGAGCCGTAATGGTTGATGTGCTCGATGGCCTGGTCCAGTCCGTCGACCACGCGGATCGACAGAATTGCCGCCAGATACTCGGTGTTCCAGTCTTCCTCGGTGGCCGGCACGGCATCGATGATCGCCCGGGTGCGTTCGCAACCACGCAGCTCGACGCCTTTTTCGCGGAACTGGGCAGCCATCGCCGGCAGGAAATCCTTGGCAACGGCTTGATCCACCAGCAGCGTTTCCATGGCACCGCAGATGCCATAACGGTAAGTCTTGGCGTTGAACGCAATGCGCTGTGCCTTGGCCAGATCGGCGTGTTCACTCACGTAAACGTGGCAGATGCCGTCCAGATGCTTGATCACCGGAACGCGGGCATCACGGCTGACGCGTTCGATCAGGCCACGGCCGCCGCGCGGCACGATGACATCGACGTACTCAGGCATGGTGATCAGCGCGCCAACGGCAGCGCGATCCGTGGTTTCGACCACTTGCACCACCGCGGCAGGCAGATCGGCCTCGGCCAGGCCGCGCTGAATGCAGGCGGCGATGGCGCGATTGGAATGAATCGCCTCGGAACCGCCACGCAGGATGGTCGCGTTACCGGACTTCAGGCACAGGCTCGCGGCATCGATGGTCACGTTCGGCCGCGACTCGTAGATGATTCCGATCACGCCCAATGGCACGCGCATCTTGCCGACCTGTATACCGGACGGACGGAAGCTCATGTCGCGGATCGCACCAACCGGGTCCGGCAGCGCTGCTACCTGACGCAGGCCGACGATCATGCCGTCGATACGCGCCGGGGTCAGCGCCAGGCGTTCGAGCAGGGCCGGCTCAAGACCATTGGCGCGACCGGCGGCCAAATCCTGTTCATTGGCCACCGTCAGCTCGGCGCGGGCAGCGTCCAGCGCATTGGCGGCGGCCTGCAGGGCGCGGTTTTTCTGCGCGGTACTGGCACGGCCGATCACGCGGGAAGCTTCGCGGGCAGCGCGACCCAGGCGGGTCATGTAGTCAAGAACGGACTCAGTCATGGTCTGGCGTGGTCTTTGATTAGGTCTTGGTAAAGAGTAAAGCGACAGATTATAGCTGTCGCGCCCACCGACTAACAGCGGTGACGGGCGGATGGTCGAAATGGAGGGCAATTTACCGATGTTCAGCCGGGATTAAGCTGCAAATTGTTATCATCACGACTCATTCAGCCCTGACAAATGCCGGTCATCATGTCCAATCTGACTGTTCGAGCGTCCGCTGCGAGCCTGCCCACGGGCCTCCCGGACGCGTTTTTCGACCGAGACGCGCAAATTCTGGCCCGGGATTTACTGGGCAAAGTCATTCGCCATCGGGTTGGTGACCTGTGGCTCAGCGCCCGGATCATCGAAACCGAAGCCTATTACTGCGCAGAAAAAGGCAGCCACGCCTCCCTCGGTTACACAGAAAAGCGTAAGGCTTTGTTCCTGGATGGTGGCCACATCTATATGTATTACGCCCGGGGCGGCGATTCGCTGAATTTCAGTGCCCAGGGGCCGGGTAACGCCGTGCTGATCAAATCCGCCTACCCGTGGGTCGATCAATTGAGCGGGCCGGGCAGCCTGGCACAGATGCTGTTGAACAATCCCGATGCCCAGGGCCGCCCTCGCCCGTCACAAAAACTCTGCGCCGGGCAAACCCTGCTGTGCAAGGCACTGGGCCTGAAAGTGCCGGTGTGGGACGCCAAACGCTTCGACCATGAGGTGCTGCTGGTAGAACACGTCGGGCAGACGCCCGCCCACATCATCCAGACTACGCGCCTGGGCATTCCCCATGGGCGCGATGAACACCTGATGTACCGCTTCGTCGACGCTGCCTACGCGGCTTATTGCACGCGCAACCCGCTGCGACGGGGCCAGGTCGAAGGTCGCGATTATTTTGTGCTGTCCTGAGATTGACCCGGACTTGATGCAAACAGAAATCCCCTGTGGGAGCGGGGGTGTCAGGCGACGTGAATATCGACTGAAAGGGCCTATTCGCGGGCAAGCCCGCTCCCACAGGGGTCAGTGGCGTATTCAAAGTTGCACTTATCCCCTGAAAGCAATTGAACATTTGATGGAGTGGTTTTTATGGGCCAATGGCTCGATAGCGTGACCGGATGGTTGGCGGTCAACCCGCAATGGCTGGCAGCAGCGGTATTCATCGTGGCCTTCGTGGAATGCCTGGCGATTGCCGGGCTGATCGTTCCCGGCACGGTGTTGCTGTTCGCCGTGGCGGTACTGGCAGGCAGTGGCGCACTGACGCTCAGTGAGACGCTCTTGCTGGGTTTTGTCGCCGGGGTGCTGGGCGACGTCATTTCGTATTTTCTGGGGCGACACTTCCATCAGAACATCCGGCGCCTGCCGGGCTTGCGCCATCATCCGGAATGGATCGCCGGGGCCGAGTCTTATTTCCAGCGTTACGGCATCGCCAGCCTGCTGGTTGGGCGCTTTATCGGCCCCCTGCGACCAATGCTGCCGATGGTGGCCGGAATGTGCGACATGCCTTTCCCGCGCTTCTTCGCTGTCAGCCTGTTGGCCGGCGCGGGTTGGTCGGTGGCTTATCTGATGCCTGGCTGGGCCACGGGCGCAGCAATCCGCTTGCCGTTGCCCGAAGGCTTCTGGCTCCAGGCCGGGGTTGTTGCCGGCAGCATTGCGCTGATGGTCGGCTTGAGCGCGACCAGCAGCCTGCGCCGGCATCGCCGCGCAACATTGTTCATTACCGGGATGAGTCTGCTGATTCTGGCAGGGCTGTTTATCGGTTACTCGCACCTGTCTGCACTCGACCAAGGGGTAATGACGCTGGTGCAGGAACATCGTAAACCGATGCTGGATGAAGTGGCGGTGGTCTTCACGCTGATCGGCGAATTCCGCAACATGTTGCTGTTCAGTGCGCTGCTGACCGGTTTGCTGCTGCTGATGCGGCAATGGCAGCACGCGATTTTCGCAGGCAGCACGCTGCTCTTCACGGCACTGGCCAATACCGCGACCAAGTACTTTTTCGCCCGCGTGCGCCCCGAAGTATTGAGTGACCCGCTGACCAGCTACAGCATGCCCAGCGGCCATGCCTCAGGGTCTTTCGCGCTGTTCCTGACCCTCGCCGTCCTGGCCGGCCGTGGGCAACCGCCCCGGATGCGCCTGACATGGATATTGGTGGGCTGCCTGCCCGCACTGGCGATTTCGCTTTCGCGGGTCTACCTCGGTGCGCATTGGCCAACGGATGTATTGGCCGGCGCAATGCTGGCGGCGTGCGTCTGCGCGGCGAGCCTGTGGCTGATCCAGCGCAAGGAACCGCTCAACGCCTTGCCTCCCAAGGTCTGGTGGCTGGTGTTGCCGGCGTTGCTGGCATTGTTCGGCTTCTTCGTGTTGCGACATTTGCCGCATACGATGCTGCGGTATGCGTACTAGATAAAGCAGAAGGTCGCAGCTTCAGTCGCGCCTACATGAAAGGGGTGTTCACCCTGTAGGAGCTGCCAAAGGCTGCGACCTTTCCAACAACAATGCCAGGCAAACAACTTTTCGACGACTCACCCATTCACGGCAGGCCGATCAAGAATCGCCTTGACATTAAACAACAGCATGCCCTGACAATTTATATTAAGTCCTAGCCCCCAAACGGGAAGCCTGGCAAAGCCGATTCTTCAACGCCACGATATTTCGCAATGGCCGTATCGGCCTGCTTGCCAACTTTCCCGGCGACGACGACATAGTCTTCCAACTTCCAACGAACTTCCGTGGAGAACTTGATCATCGCCTCCCCCACATAATCATCCCAAAGCCGCTGTTCAAATCTATCGCGACCGCCATTCAAACCCGAGCGTCGCACCAGGATCAACGCATTCGCTGCATTCGATGCCGAGTCCGCCGCAAACTCAACTTCGGCCTGCGGTGCATTTGCGAAAACATACCGGACCATGACCCGGGAAAAGCACACCGCCCACAACGTACGCTCATCGCCACTTAAATCTTTCATAAAACAATCCCTTATATATGTAATGCCTACCTCATGCAGGCAAAACAAATATAACCACTCGAACTTACTCACTCAATACAAACCACTCTCCGCACTTATTAAAAATCAATACAAAGACCCATCAGACAAACTGACTACAAGCCCGAAACAACCAACTTCAAATTGAATAGCAAACCAAACAACAATCAGTAAAACAATCGACGACTTACCATAATTAATCAGACAAACAACTCACCTTGCAACTCATCCAGCAACGCCTGAATCGCATCCAGTCGTTGTTGCGGATCATCAAGTTGCAGCAAGTCGATCTTGTCAACTTCGGCAAACGGCAACAGGTACGCCAATTGATTGGCCAGTGATTGTTGCCCGGTCGCCTCAGTGCCCATGTTCAACGCTTCGACCATCGGGTGCTCAGCCAAGGCCTTGAGCAACGCAACCAGGTCGGCATCTTCGTCCTGCAAGGGTTGCTCGGGTTCGTCTTCCAGCCACTCGACTTCGGCGACGGTCAACTGATCGCGCTGGACTTCCGTTCGCAATACATGGAAACGCCGCCCGCCCTGAACACGAATCCCCAGCAGGCCGTTGTCCTGCTGCTTGAAATCGGTAATCAGCGCCTCACACCCGACCAAGGCGTAACCAGCCGGGGCGATACCGACTTCTTCGCCATCGAGGATGCACACCACGCCGAACCCGCCGCCCTGCTTCATGCAGCGGCCGATCATGTCCAGATAGCGCGCTTCGAAGATCTGCAAGTCGAGGATGCAGCCTGGAAACAGCACTGTATTGAGCGGAAAAAGCGGCAGACTCATAGACATTTCCTTTACACCACCATCGACACCGCCAACGGCAGCAACACCGCCGTGGCCACACCCATCAGGCTCATCGCCAGCGCCGCGAAGGCGCCGCACTCTTCACTTTCCTGCATCGCCACCGCCGTGCCGACCGCGTGGGCCGTCATGCCCAGTGCCATGCCCCTGGCTTCAGGGCTGTGCACGCCCAGCCGGGTCAACAACGCCGGGCCGAAAATCGCGCCGATCACACCCGTAATCAAGACGAACACCGCTGCCAGCGCCGCGACACCACCGATCTGCTCAGCCACCAACATAGCGATAGGCGAAGTCACCGATTTCGGCGCCATGGTCATCAGGATCATGTGCTCGGCACCGAACGACCAGCCCAGCAACACGCCCATCCCTGTGGCCACCACCCCACCTATCACCAGCGTAGTAAATATCGGCCAGAACAACTGCCGAATCCGTCGCAGGTTGAGATAAAGCGGCACCGCCAGCGCGACAGTGGCCGGGCCGAGCAGGATGCTGAGGATCTCGGTACTCTTGCGGTACTCGGCGTAAGTCAGGCCGCAGCCCACCAGTACGCCGATCACCAGCAACATGGAGACAAGCACCGGCTGCAAAAAGATCCATCGGGTTTTCTCGAATGCCGCCAGGACGAGTTGATAGGCACCAAGGGTAATGCCGATACCAAACAAGGGATGATGAATCACCGACGTCCAGGCGCCGTGCCAGTCGAAGATCATTGGTTGTCCTCGGAGTGAGCGTGCCCCTTGACCATGCGCTGCATCAGCACCCCGGCGAAGGCCATCGAAAGCAGCAGCGACAACACCAGTGCACCGACAATGGCCCAGAAATCCGCCGCGATGTCAGCGGCGTAGACCATCACGCCCACGGCCGGCGGTACCAGCAACAGCGGCAGGTAGCGCAGCAGGCTGCTGGCCGCCAGGTTCAGCGGCTCGCCGACCTGTCCGCGACAGATGAGGTACACCAGCAACAGCAGCAACCCCACAATCGGCCCCGGCAGCACCGGCAAGAACAAATGATTGATCGCAGTGCCGAGCAATTGGAACAGCACCAGCCACGTCAGGCCCCGTAACAACATCAAAGATCTCCCGCAAAATCCGTCACCCGCATTGGCCGGGCATTATAAGCATGCTCGCGCTATAGACCGGCATTCGCCAAAAGCATGGTCAGTTGACCGGAGCGTTTGGTCATGTTGATCTAAAGTAGTAAGCCGGGAGGTCAGATCCCCGCAAGCCAAAACTATAAAACCGATGAACCCAAGGAGAGTCTCAATGCCCTATGTTCCAGTTGCAGAGCTCAAAGATTATGTCGGCAAGGAACTTGGACGTTCCGAATGGCTCACTATCGATCAGGACCGCATCAACCTGTTCGCCGAAGCCACAGGGGATTTTCAGTTCATCCACGTCGACCCGGTCAAGGCCGCGCAAACGCCATTTGGCAGCACCATCGCTCACGGCTTCCTGTCGTTGTCGCTGATCCCGAAACTGATGGAAGACATCCTCGTCATGCCCGAAGGCTTGAAGATGGTGGTCAACTACGGCCTCGACAGCGTGCGCTTCATCCAGCCGGTCAAGGTCAATTCGAAAGTACGCCTGAAGGTCGACCTGACCGAAGTCATCGAGAAGAAACCCGGCCAATGGCTGCTCAAGGCCACCACCACCCTGGAAATCGAAGGTTCGGACAAACCGGCGTACATCGCCGAACCCCTGTCCCTGTGCTTCGTATAAACCTTGCCGGATGCGAAGCAGCTCACGCTGTTTCGCGCCCTCGCGCGGTACCTCGCCCTGTATAAGGACACATAGCTGCGGCATACTCCCTCGCCTAATTGCCCGGAATCCGCTATGCGCTCACTTGCACTCCTTGCCTTGACCCTGATGCTCACCGCTTGCGGCGACGGCGAATCGCCAATGCCTCCCGACGCCCGCCTGCCGGACGGCGGACGCTATCGCGGTGACCTGGTCAATGGCTTGCTGCAAGGCAAGGGGCGCATCGACTACCCGAACGGCAGCTGGTACGCCGGCGAATTCGACAAGGGCCAGTGGCAGGGCCAGGGCGAATGGCATGGCAGCAATGGCGAAGTCTATCGCGGGCAGTTCAACCAGGGACTGTTCGACGGCCAGGGGGCACTGACCACCAACGCCAGCAGCTACAGCGGCGGCTTCAAGGCCGGCCGGCGCAACGGCGAAGGCACCCTCAAAGAAAACGGCATGAGCTATCGCGGAGAGTTCAAGGCCGATCAATACGCCGGCCTGGGTCGCCTCGAACTCGAAGACGGCAGCGCCTATCAGGGCCAGTTCGCCCATGGCAAACCCAATGGCGAAGGCCAGCGCGGCGACGGCAACGGCAATCAGTTCACCGGGCACTTCGTCGACGGCCAGCTGGAAGGCAACGGGACGTTCAACAGCGCCGACGGCGACATCTATGTCGGCAGCTTCAAGAACAATCAATTGCACGGCAAGGGCCGCTACGAAAACGCCGACGGCGATGTCTGGCTGGGCCAGTTCAAGGAAGGCTCGCTGAACGGCAAGGGCGAGTTGATCGGTACTGACGGCAGCCACTACATCGGCCAGTTCAATGACTGGCGCTTTTCCGGCCAGGGCCGACTGAACCTGTCCGACGGCAGCTTTTACACCGGGCAGTTCGACAACGACAGTTACCAAGGGCGCGGCACATTGGTGTTGACCGATGGCACCGTGCTCAGCGGCACCTGGATCAACGGCCAGCGCGTACGCGACGCCGAGGGCAAATTATTGCCCGACACCCTGGAGCTCGGCCTGCTGGCCCAAGGGCGCCTGCTCGACGCCGCGCTGGCCAACGTCCCACCCTCGACCCCGGCGGTGGAGCTGTATTCGTTGACCCTGGGTGGCGATGGCAAGCAAAGCGTGTTTCTGCGCGAATCCGACTACGTCGCCAACATGCTCACTACCCGTTTCGGTACCTTTGGCCAGATCCGCCTGGTGAACCATCGCGACCACCTCGCCGACCGCCCGATGGCTACCCGGGAAAGCCTGCGCCGCGCCGCCCTGACGCTGGCCGAACGCAGCGGTCCGGAAGACCTGATTTTCATCTACCTGACCAGCCACGGCACCAGCGAACACGAACTCGTGCTTGACCAGCCGCGCATGGAATTGGCCGATCTGCCAGCCGACGAGTTGGCCGCAGTTCTCGCCCCCCTGAAAAACCGCGACAAGATCATCGTGATTTCGTCCTGCTACTCCGGCGGTTTCATCCCCACCCTCAAGGATGAACGGACCCTGATCATGACGGCCTCGCGGGCCGACCGAGTGTCCTTCGGTTGCTCGGAGGAAGCCAACTTCACTTACTTCGGCGACGCCCTGTTCGCCCAGGCCCTGAACCAGACCGATGACCTGGCACAAGCCTTCAAACTGACCAAGGCCACCGTCGCCGAACGTGAGCTGGCGGACGGTTTCGAAGCGTCCGAACCGCAGATCTGGGCACCGAAAACCGTCCTCTCGCATTGGCAACTTCTGCGCAAACAGCAGGCACGAAAAGCTCTGCAAAGTGCGTCCATCGAAAGCAAGGATGCAAACAGCAACTAAGCTGAATAGTATCAAGGGAGAAACACTATGTACTTGACGCCTCAGCACGTATTGCTTGCCGGAGCCACCGGCCTGACCGGTGAACATCTGCTTGATCGCTTGCTCAACGAGCCAACGATTTCACGGGTATTGGCCCCCTCACGCAGGCCATTGGCCGAGCACCCGCACCTTGAAAACCCCGTCGGCGACCCGGTGGAGTTTCTGCCGCAGTTGAACGGCCGTGTCGACATCGCCTACTGCTGCCTGGGCACCACGATCAAACAGGCGGGCTCGGAACAGGCGTTCCGCGCGGTGGACCTGGACATGGTCGTGGCCTTTGCCAAACGCGCACGGGAGATGGGCGCACGGCACCTGATCGTGATCAGTGCGCTGGGAGCCGATCGCAGATCCTCGATTTTCTACAACCGGGTCAAAGGCGAGATGGAGTACGCATTGCGCGCGCAGGACTGGCCGCAGCTGACTATTTGCCGCCCTTCGCTGTTGCTGGGTGATCGCACCGAACCGCGACTGGGCGAGAAAGTCGCCGGCCCGTTGTCTCGGCTGATCCCTGGCAAATACCATGGCATCGAGGCCTGCCAACTGGCTCGCGCGATGTGGCGCCTTGCGCTGGAAGAGCAGGACGGGGTCAGGATTGTCGAGTCGGATGAGCTGAGGAAGTTGGGCAAGTAAACCGCGAACCTGTGGCGAGGGGGCTTGCCCCCTCGCCACAACGCTCTCTTACAATCCACCCGTCGCCTGAAAACTCACCCCAATCACCGTCAGCAATGACAGCGGCAACAGCAGCGTGTCGAGCAACGCACTCGCCGGCAGGTCGACACCGGGATAGCTCGGTGCTTCGGCGCCGAATCGGTCCATCGCGCAGCACCCACCGTTCAACGCGTACAAATCCAGGCGAGTCCCCGAGTAAACCACCGGAGCCCCCGGCTTGGCCGCATCGAGGGTGCGCGCGGTCGCGCACCCGGCCAATTGCAGCGCCAGCACTATCACCAGCAGCTTATTCATCGCTGGTCAGATGATGCTCGCCCCAGCGCGGCAACATGTCCTGAGGAATATTCAGCAGGTTGAGGATCCGCGCCACGACAAAGTCGATCAGGTCGTCGATGGTTTGCGGCTGATGATAGAAGCCCGGTGATGCTGGCAGGATTGTCACGCCCATGTTCGACAACTTGAGCATGTGCTCAAGGTGAATGCTCGAATACGGCGCTTCACGGGGCACCAGGATCAACTGCCGACGCTCTTTCAGCGTCACGTCTGCGGCCCGTTCGATCAGGTTGTTGCAGGCACCGGTAGCGATGGCCGACAACGTGCCCGTGGAACACGGCACTACCACCATCGCCGCCGGGGAGCCGGAACCCGAAGCCACCGGCGACATCCAGTCTTCCTTGCCGTAGACCCGAATCTGCCCGGCGGCGGCACCCGTGTATTCGGTGAGGAACGCCTGCATCATCTGCGGCTTGGCCGGCAGCGTGACGTCGGTTTCGGTGGCCATCACCAACTGCGCAGCCTTGGAAATCAGGAAGTGCACTTCACGATCTTCCCGCACCAGGCAGTCGAGCAGGCGCAAACCGTACTGGGCGCCTGAAGCGCCGGTCATCGCCAGGGTGATGCGGTCCGGGCCGTTGTTCATTTGAGCGCCTCAGCCAGTTTGCCGTGCAGGCCGCCGAAGCCGCCGTTGCTCATGATCACCACGTGGGTGCCTGGCTGAGCCTGACTCTTCACGCGCTCGATGATGCCTTCCAGGGAATCGCTGACAATCGACGGCACGGTGCACAGCGCGGCGGTGCCCGCCAGGTCCCAGCCGAGGTTGGCCGGTGCGTACCAGATCACCTGATCGGCATCGACCACGCTTTCCGGCAATCCGTCACGGTGCGCGCCAAGCTTCATGGAGTTGGAACGCGGCTCGATGATCGCGATCAGCGGTGCATCGCCGATGCGCTTGCGCAGCCCGTCGAGGGTGGTGGCGATGGCGGTCGGGTGGTGAGCGAAGTCGTCATAAATGGTGATGCCACCCACTTCCCCGACTTTTTCCATCCGGCGCTTCACGCTTTTGAAGGCGCTCAACGCGGCGATACCCATGGACGGCACCACACCGACGTGGCGTGCGGCAGCCAGGGTCGCCAGAGCATTGGCGACGTTGTGCTGGCCAGTCATGTCCCACTCGACCACGCCCTGGGCGACGCCTTCGAACATCACTTCGAATTTCGAGCCATCTTCACTGAGCAGCTTGACCTGCCACTGACCGCCGGCACCGGTGGTTTGCACCGGAGTCCAGCAACCCATCTCGATAACGCGCTGCAAGGCCGGCTCAGTGGTCGGATGAATCACCAGGCCTTCGCTTGGGATGGTCCGCACCAGATGATGGAACTGCCGCTCGATGGCCGGCAGGTCCGGGAAGATGTCCGCGTGATCGAATTCGAGGTTGTTCAGGATTGCCGTACGCGGACGGTAGTGCACGAACTTGGAACGCTTGTCGAAGAACGCGCTGTCGTATTCGTCGGCTTCAATGACGAAGAACGGCGTATCGCCCAGGCGCGCGGACACCGAGAAGTTTTGCGGCACGCCGCCGATCAGGAAACCCGGAGCCATGCCCGCGTGCTCCAGCACCCAGGCCAGCATGCTGCTGGTGGTGGTCTTGCCGTGCGTACCGGCAACCGCCAGCACCCAGCGACCTTGCAGCACGTGATCAGCCAGCCATTGCGGGCCGGAGACGTAGGGCAGGCCTTTGTTCAGCACATACTCCACAGCCGGGTTGCCCCGGGACATGGCGTTGCCGATCACCACCAGATCAGGGGCCGGATCGAGTTGCGCCGGGTCGTAGCCTTGGGTCAATTCAATGCCCTGGGCTTCCAGCTGAGTGCTCATCGGCGGATAGACGTTGGCATCGGAGCCCGTCACGTGATGGCCCAACTCCTTGGCCAGAACCGCCATTGACCCCATGAAAGTGCCGCAGATACCAAGAATATGAATGTGCATAGTCGACCTCGTAAAACATGGCCGCAGGTTAGCTTAGGGAGGGGAAAATCGCACCTTGTGTTTCAGTATATGAAGACGCCTTCGCGAGCAGGCTCGCTCCCACAAGGCCTGCGCAGACCCTGTGGGAGCGAGCCTGCTCGCGAAGGGCGCGACGTGGTCTACCGGGCAATCCCGTGTTTACGCAGTTTTCGATAGAGGGTATTGCGACTGACCCCCAACTGCTCCGCGGTGTGCGTCATATGCCATCGCGTCTGTTCCAGCGCATTGAGCAACGCCAGCCGCTCGGCATCTTCCAGCGGATGCTCCGACGCCTCTTCAATCGTCGAGACTGCCGGCCGCGCCTGGCGAATCATCGCCGGCAAATCCTCCAGACCGATCCGCCCGTCCTCACACAGTGCTGCCAACGTACGCAGCACATTTCGCAACTGCCGCACATTACCCGGCCAGGCGAACCCCAATAAGGCCTCCCGCGCCGGGCCGTCGATCAACACGGTTTCTCCGCCCGCCTCCTCGGCCAGCAGAAAGTCGAGCAACCGGGATTTGTCGCTACGATCACGCAAGGCCGGCAACGCGACTTCCAGCCCGTTGAGGCGGTAATACAAATCCTCACGGAAGCTGCCGTCCTGCACACGATCCAGCAAGTTACGGTGAGTGGCACTGATGATCCGCACATTCACCGATTCCGGCTCGCCACCGATCGGCACCACTTGCCGGTCTTCCAGCACCCTCAGCAAGCGAGTCTGCATGGCCAGTGGCATGTCACCGATTTCATCGAGGAACAAGGTGCCGCCGTCGGCCTGTTGCAGTTTGCCGCGCATGCCCTCCTTGCGCGCACCGGTAAAGCTGCCACCGCGATATCCGAACAGCTCGCTTTCGATCAGGGTTTCGGGAATGGCCGCGCAATTGAGGGCGACAAAGGCTTTCTCCGCCCGCTGGCTGGCGTGGTGCACCGCTTTGGCAAAGGCCTCCTTGCCGGACCCGGTTTCGCCGTTGATCAGCAGCGGCACGTCGCGTTCATAGACGCGCAAAGCCTTGCGGAAGTCCGCCTGCAACGTCGCGTCATCCAGGCAAATGCCCGACAGCCGCGGCGCTTGTACAACCTTGGCCGCTGGCACCATCGGGGTTGGCAGCGGCCGCCGTGCCTCACCGCGCAATACCGCGAACAGCTTGCGGCCATCACGGGTGCGCAACGGCCAACTGGCGGCGGCATTGGTGCTCGCGCGACCGAGCAACTCATCAAGCGAGCAATCGAAAAACGCCTCCACCGGCTTACCCAGCAAGCCGCCGCGAATATGCCCCAGCAGGTTCAGCGCACTCTGGTTGACCGCACAAATGCGCCCTTCCCCGTCGAACGCCAGCAAGCCTTCGCTGAACAAACCGACGGACTCGGCCTGCAAGTGAAAACGCAGCAACCATTGGTTGTCGAAGCAGCGCAGGAAGTAGCAGCTCTCGATCATCTTCGCCGACAGATTGACCAGCGCCATGGTGTGGAACTGGCTTTGCCGCGACACATCGCGCCGCGCCGACGACACGTCGAGCACCGCCAGCAATTCGCCATGGGGATCGAAGACCGGGCTCGCCGAGCAGGTCAGGCCGGTGTGGCGGCCGCGAAAGTGTTCGTCCTGATGGATGGTCAACGACTGACGCTCCACCAGGCAGGTGCCGATACCGTTAGTGCCTTCGCACGCTTCGCTCCAGTCGGCCCCGAGCCAGAGGCCGGCGCGCTCGAAAATCTGTCGTTCGGCGGGCGCGGTGACGCAGTTGAGGATCACGCCGCGGGCGTCGGTCAGCAGCACTGCATGGCCGGCGCCGGAGAGTTGTTGATGCAGGCTGGTCATTTCATTGCCGGCGATGTGCAGCACTTGCTGCAAGCGCTCGCGGCTTTCCAGGACACGGCCATGTTCCAGCACCGTCGGCGCGATGCTCAGGGCCGGATCGAGGTGATAGTCCTCAAGGCAGCGCAGCCAGGAACGGGCGATGGACGGATCGCTGCCGGGACCGTGCAGGTGGGTCTTGCCCTGGGTCACCGTCAATACTTGCTGGGCATGGCGACTCAAATGGTTGTCGTGCATTTCTTATTATTCTCCCCGGGGCTCGGCGTCCCGTGCATGAGGTGATGCCGAGCATCCTCCAGCTCGGCCCGCATTGCAATGCCTGCAAGACCGGTTGGTCACAAGCTGTGCCACAAAGGGTACAAAGTGTCACCAGGGCTGTACCGAAAGCGTCACAGGCCAACCCCGTTTGTCCGACAAAAACCTCGCAAGGCCTTGATTTACCTGACATGCAAGGCACTGGCCCGGCCCTTGCTCTACGCTTAAAGCAAGCGCACATGCGCGACTCCCTATAAGCACAAAAGCAAGGAGAGACCACCATGCGTTACGCTCACCCCGGTACTGAAGGCGCTATCGTTTCGTTCAAAGCCAAATACGGTAACTACATCGGCGGCGAGTTCGTCGCGCCTGTCAAAGGTCAGTACTTCACCAATACCTCGCCAGTAAATGGCCAACCGATTGCCGAATTCCCCCGTTCCACGGCCGAAGACATCGACAAGGCCCTGGACGCTGCTCACGCCGCTGCCGACGCGTGGGGCGCCACGTCCGCCCAGGCGCGCTCGCTGGTGCTGCTGAAAATCGCCGACCGCATCGAACAGAACCTCGAACTGCTGGCAATCACCGAATCCTGGGACAACGGCAAAGCCGTGCGTGAAACCCTCAACGCCGACATCCCGCTGGCCGCCGACCACTTCCGCTACTTCGCCGGTTGCATCCGTGCCCAGGAAGGCAGCGCCGCCGAGATCGACGGTAACACCGTGGCCTATCACATCCATGAACCGCTGGGCGTGGTCGGGCAGATCATTCCGTGGAACTTCCCGATCCTGATGGCCGCCTGGAAACTCGCCCCGGCGCTGGCTGCCGGCAACTGCGTGGTGCTCAAGCCTGCCGAGCAAACCCCGCTGGGCATCACCGTGCTGGTCGAACTGATCGGCGACCTGCTGCCACCGGGCGTGCTGAACATCGTCCAGGGTTTCGGTCGCGAAGCCGGCGAGGCCCTGGCCACCAGCAAGCGTATCGCCAAGATTGCCTTCACCGGCTCGACCCCGGTCGGCTCGCACATCATGAAATGCGCGGCGGAAAACATCATTCCGTCCACTGTGGAACTGGGTGGCAAGTCGCCGAACATCTTCTTCGAAGACATCATGAAGGCCGAACCGTCGTTCATCGAGAAGGCCGCCGAAGGCCTGGTACTGGCGTTCTTCAACCAGGGCGAAGTCTGCACCTGCCCTTCCCGGGCACTGGTGCAAGAGTCGATCTACGACGAATTCATGCAAGTGGTGATGAAGAAGGTCCTGCAAATCAAACGTGGCGACCCGCTGGACACCGACACCATGGTCGGCGCCCAGGCATCCGAGCAGCAATTCGACAAAATCCTTTCGTACCTGGAAATCGCCAAGGGCGAAGGCGCCGAACTGCTGACCGGCGGCAAGGTGGAAAAACTCGAGGGCAACCTGGCGAGCGGGTATTACATCCAGCCGACGCTGCTCAAGGGCACCAACAAGATGCGCGTGTTCCAGGAAGAAATCTTCGGCCCGGTGGTGAGCATCACCACCTTCAAGGACGAAGCCGAAGCCCTGGCCATCGCCAACGACACCGAGTTCGGCCTGGGTGCCGGCCTCTGGACCCGCGACATCAACCGCGCCTACCGCATGGGCCGCGCCATCAAGGCCGGTCGTGTGTGGACCAACTGCTACCACCTGTACCCGGCGCATGCCGCGTTCGGTGGTTACAAGAAGTCCGGCGTCGGCCGTGAAACCCACAAGATGATGCTCGACCACTATCAGCAGACCAAAAACCTGCTGGTGAGCTACGACATCAATCCGCTGGGCTTCTTCTAAAAACCGGGGGCGACACAGGTAACTCTGTGTCGCCCTTCAAGCAGCCATCGCGAGCAAGCCCGCTCCCACAGGTTTTTGTGGTGAATCCACCTTTTGAGACCTGACACAGAACCCTGTGGGAGCGAGCTTGCTCGCGATGGCGTCTTAAATGACACAACACTCAAGGTCTGGCCGCTCTGGCACGGGCCTTGCGTACCCGTCATTCAGGATTTGCACCCAACCCGTCGCACCCGAAAGTCCAAAAGATCGAACAATAAAAATTAGAGAGGACTTATGACTACTTCTTCCACACAGCTCAAACCCACTCTCGGCACCCTGCATTTATGGGGTATTGCCGTCGGCCTGGTGATTTCCGGCGAGTACTTCGGCTGGAGTTACGGCTGGGGCACCGCAGGCACACTGGGTTTTCTCGTCACCGCATTGATGGTGGCGACGATGTACACCTGCTTCATCTTCAGCTTCACCGAACTGACGACGGCGATTCCCCACGCTGGCGGGCCGTTTGCCTACAGCCGCCGGGCCTTTGGTGAGAAAGGCGGGTTGATCGCCGGCATCGCCACCCTGATCGAATTCGTCTTTGCGCCACCGGCCATCGCCATGGCCATCGGCGCCTACCTCAACGTGCAATACCCGGAACTAGACCCGAAGATCGCCGCCGTTGGCGCCTATTTCGTGTTCATGGGCCTGAACATCCTGGGCGTCAGCATCGCGGCCACCTTCGAATTGGTGGTCACCGTGCTCGCAGTCGCTGAATTGCTGGTGTTCATGGGTGTAGTTGCCCCGGGCTTCAGCTTCAGCAACTTCGTACTCAATGGCTGGTCGGGTTCGAACGAGTTCACGATGGGCTCGATTCCCGGGATCTTTGCGGCGATCCCCTTTGCGATCTGGTTCTTCCTCGCCATCGAAGGCGCGGCCATGGCCGCCGAGGAAGCCAAGGACCCGAAACGCACGATCCCCAGGGCCTATGTCAGCGGCATTCTGACCCTGGTTTTCCTGGCCATTGGCGTGATGGTGATGGCCGGCGGCGTCGGCGACTGGCGCCAACTGTCGAACATCAACGATCCGCTGCCCCAGGCGATGAAAGCCGTGGTAGGCGATAATTCGACCTGGATGCACATGCTGGTATGGATCGGTCTGTTCGGTCTGGTGGCAAGTTTCCACGGGATCATTCTTGGCTATTCCCGGCAGTTCTTCGCCCTGGCTCGCGCCGGTTACCTGCCCAAGGGGCTGGCCAAACTCTCGCGCTTCCAGACGCCGCATCGGGCGATTCTGGCCGGCGGCGTGATCGGCATCGCGGCGATCTACAGCGACGGCCTGATCAACCTGCAAGGCATGACCCTGACGGCGGCGATGATCACCATGTCGGTATTCGGCGCCATCGTGATGTACATCATCAGTATGCTGAGCCTGTTCAAGCTGCGTAAGACCGAACCGAACCTGGAGCGCACCTTCCGCGCGCCGGGCTATCCGATCGTGCCGGGGATCGCGCTGTTTCTGGCGGTGGTGTGCCTGGTGGCGATGGCCTGGTTCAACACCGTGATCGGCCTGGTTTTCCTCGGCTTCATGGTTGCCGGTTACCTGTACTTCCAGTTGACCGCCAAGCAACGTTCCGAGGCACCTGCAGACGCTATGCTCGAAGGTATATGAATGCACCGGCGCCGGGCCCCGAGCCTGGCGCCTGCATTATTGAAGTGCATGCAATTCCCCACAGAAAAGCGGATCGAATTTTTGAATTGATCAGGAGGCCCCGCCCCATGGCCGTATATGCCCATTCAGTCGGCGCCCAGACCTATCGCTTCGACAGCCTCAAGGATGTGATGGCCAAGGCCAGCCCGGCGCGCTCCGGGGATTTTCTGGCTGGCGTCGCGGCCCTCAATGACGGCGAGCGCGTCGCGGCCCAGATGACTTTGGCCGACATCCCGCTATCCCACTTCCTGCAAGAAGTGTTGATTCCCTATGAGTCCGATGAAGTCACCCGCCTGATCATCGACACCCACGACAAACAAGCCTTCGCGGTCGTCAGCCACCTCACTGTCGGCGGCTTTCGCGACTGGCTGCTCAGCGATGCCGCCGACGAGCAGGTCCTGCGCGCCCTCGCCCCCGGTCTGACTCCGGAAATGGCCGCCGCCGTGTCGAAGATCATGCGCGTGCAGGATCTGGTGCTGGTGGCGCAGAAAATCCGCGTGGTCACCCAGTTTCGCGGCACCCTGGGCCTGCGCGGTCGGCTGTCCACTCGTCTGCAACCGAATCACCCCACCGACGAACCGGCGGGCATCGCCGCGAGCATTCTCGACGGCCTGCTGCACGGCAACGGCGATGCCATGATCGGCATCAACCCGGCAACCGACAGCATCGCCTCGATCTGCGCGATGCTGGAGATGCTCGACGCGATCATCCAACGCTATGAGATCCCGACCCAGGCGTGCGTGCTGACCCACGTCACCACGTCGATCGAAGCGGTCAATCGCGGCGTGCCGTTGGACCTGGTGTTCCAGTCTATCGCCGGCACCGAAGCGGCCAACGCCAGTTTCGGCATCAACCTCAATATATTGCAGGAAGGTTACGACGCAGGTTTGAGCCTCAATCGCGGCACGCTGGGCCAGAACCTGATGTATTTCGAAACCGGCCAGGGAAGCGCCCTGTCAGCCAACGCCCATCACGGCGTCGATCAGCAAACCTGCGAAACCCGGGCCTACGCCGTGGCGCGGCATTTCAAACCGTTCCTGGTCAACACCGTCGTCGGCTTCATCGGCCCGGAATACCTGTACAACGGCAAACAGATCATCCGCGCCGGCCTGGAAGACCACTTCTGCGGCAAATTGCTCGGTGTGCCCATGGGTTGCGACATCTGCTACACCAACCACGCCGAAGCCGACCAGGATGACATGGACACCCTGCTGACCCTGCTGGGCGTCGCCGGGATCAACTTCATCATGGGCATCCCAGGCTCCGACGACATCATGCTCAACTACCAGACCACCTCGTTCCACGATGCGCTCTACGCCCGGCAGACCTTGGGGTTGAAGCCCGCACCGGAGTTCGAGCAGTGGCTGGCGAAAATGGGCATCTTCACTCAAGCGGATGGCAGGGTTCTCTTCGGCGACAGCCTGCCGCCAGCCTTCCGGCAGGCCTTGGCGCAACTGGGATGAGCATTGACATGGACAAACTACCCTTCGATCCACACAACCCTTGGCTGGAACTACGACGCCTGACGCCGGCGCGAATCGCTCTGGGCCGCACCGGCACCAGCATTCCCACCCGCGCGCAACTGGACTTCCAATACGCCCACGCTCAGGCGCGGGATGCGGTGCACTTGCCGTTTGACCATGCCTCCCTCAATGCGCAATTGGCCGAACGTGATCGCGAATGTCTTTTGCTGCACAGTGCGGCGACGGATCGCAACACCTACCTGCAACGCCCCGATTTGGGGCGAAAACTCAGTGATGCCTCGGCGCAGACCCTGCGTGATTACGCGGCGGCCCATCCGGATGGCGTGGATCTGGTGATCGTGGTCGCCGACGGCCTGTCGGCACTGGCCGTTCATCGCCATACCCTGCCGTTTCTAGCGCGACTCAAAGAGCAAATGGCAGGCGACAGCTGGACTGTTGCGCCAGTCGTACTCGTGGAACAGGGCCGAGTGGCCGTCGCCGATGAGATCGGTGAGTTGCTTGGCGCAAAAATGACCGTGATCCTCATCGGCGAACGCCCTGGCCTCAGCTCCCCGGACAGCCTGGGTTTATATTTCACCTACAATCCCAAGGTGGGCCTTACCGATGCCTACCGTAATTGCATCTCCAATGTCCGGCTCGAAGGCCTGAGCTACGGCATGGCGGCACACCGTTTGCTGTATTTGATGCGCGAAGCCTGCCGGCGGCAGTTGTCAGGGGTCAATCTGAAGGACGAAGCGCAGGTTCAGACACTGGAGGCGGACACGGGAGGCGACATGAAAGGAAATTTCCTGCTCGGCCCGCCGAATGCCTGAACCGCTTGCGCATTGCACACTCGTACCAGTTTCAGGCAGGATCGTGGCGCGGCCGCCAAGGGTTTCCCATCGCCGTCAGAGACGTAAGACAGCCACTTGAAGACGAGACCTACCATGCGGATTATTCAAGCGACCCTCGAACACCTGGACCTGCTGACCCCGTTGTTCGTCAAATATCGCGAGTTTTATGGTTCCCTGCCGTATCCGGACTCGTCCCGGGCGTTCCTCGAAAAACGCCTGCGTCGCAAGGAATCGGTGATCTACCTGGCGCTGTCCGATGACGACAGCAACAAACTGATGGGCTTCTGCCAGCTGTACCCGAGCTTCTCCTCGCTTTCGCTCAAGCGTGTATGGATCCTCAACGATATCTATGTCGCCGAGGACGCCCGCCGCCAGTTGGTGGCCGACAACCTGATCCGCACCGCAAAAAAAATGGCCAAGGAAACCAATGCCGTGCGCATGCGTGTTTCCACCAGCAGCAACAACGAAGTCGCGCAGAAAACCTACGAGTCCATCGGATTCAAGGAAGACACCGAATTCAAGAACTATGTGCTGCCGATCAGCGACGAACTCTGAATCACCTGCACCCTGCTCGCGATGGCATCGACTGGATTACACTGGTCCAACGAGGCAACGGCATCGCGAGCAGGCTCGATCCCACCTGATCGTTATCAAACATCAGCCCTGTGATGACATTCCCCGCTACAATCTCGACGCGATTTTCACCACTCGCCTCGTATAATCCCGATATTCCCGGCTTGTAAGAAAAACTACCCCTATCCGTAGTCTTACGCGAAGTCATCCGCACAGGTCTGCTGAGTCGGGCCGTCACCACAGGTGCTTTCCATGGATTTCAACCCGATCGACATTGTCCTGCATCTCGACGTCTACCTCGACATGCTTGTAACCAACTACGGAGCATGGATCTACGCCATACTTTTCTTGGTGATCTTCTGTGAAACCGGCCTTGTGGTCATGCCTTTCCTGCCGGGCGACTCCCTGCTGTTCATCGCTGGCGCCGTGGCGGCCGGTGGCGGCATGGACCCGGTGCTGCTCGGCGGTCTGCTGATGCTGGCGGCGATCCTGGGCGACAGCACCAACTACATCATCGGACGAACGGCAGGTGAAAAACTGTTCAGCAATCCGGACTCGAAGATCTTCCGTCGTGACTACCTGCAACAAACCCACGATTTCTACGACAAGCACGGCGGCAAAACCGTGACCCTGGCGCGCTTCCTGCCGATCATCCGTACCTTTGCACCGTTCGTCGCCGGAGTGGGGAAAATGCCTTATCCGCGTTTCTTTGCCTTCAGCGTGCTGGGCACCATCCTGTGGGTCGGTGGCCTGGTAACGCTCGGTTACTTCTTCGGCAACGTGCCGTTCATCAAGAAGAACCTGTCGCTACTGGTAGTGGGCATCATCCTGATCTCGCTGGTGCCGATGATCATTGGCATGGTGCGTAACCGCCTAGCCGGTTCGAATTCCAAAGCCGAATCGCGCTGACACGATGTGGTCCCTGAGCGCCTGGCGTCGCCGGCGCACCCTGGCAAAGCACCCGATTGCCGATGACATGTGGCAACGGGTGCGCCATCACCTGAGTTTTCTCGATGGCATCAGCGCCGCCGAAGACCAATGGCTGCGCGAAGCCTGTGTGCTGTTCCTCGAAGACAAGCACCTGAGCGCCCTGCCCGGTGTCGAACTGCATCAGGAACAACGCTTGCTGCTCGCCGCCCAGGCGCAATTGCCGCTGCTGCACCTCGGCGACCTGAACTGGTATCAGGGCTTCCACGAAATCATCCTCTACCCCGACGACTTCCTCAGCCCCCAGCGCCATCGCGATGCCAGCGGCGTCGAGCACGAATGGGACGGTGAGCACAGCGGTGAAGCCTGGCAGCAAGGCCCGATCATCCTCGCCTGGCCCGGCGTAATGGCCAGCGGGGGCTGGGAAGGCTACAACCTGGTGATCCACGAACTGGCACACAAACTCGACATGCTCAACGGCGTCGCCAACGGCCTGCCACCGTTGCATCCCGACATGCGCGTCAGCGACTGGGCCAGCGTCATGCAAGAGGCCTACGACGACCTCGACCGGCAACTGGAACGCAATCCCGACGCCGAAACCGCCATCGACCCGTATGCCGCCGAGAACCCTGCCGAGTTCTTTGCCGTCACCAGCGAATACTTCTTCAGCGCCCCGGATTTGCTATACGAGGCTTATCCACAGGTGTACCAGCAATTGAAGCTGTTCTATCGCCAGGACCCGTTGGCGAGGTTGAAGCAACTTCAGGCGCATGACCCTGTCTATCAGGCACACCAGTAAGCGCCATACGACTTCTGGTCCATGGCGTCGACACAGGAATATGCCTATAATCGCCGCCACTTTTTGGTCAATCCGGCCAAGTGTTTTTGGTCAACTAACGGGGGCAACGCCCAATGAGCTACAGCAAGATTCCGGCTGGCAAAGACCTGCCGAACGACATCTACGTCGCGATCGAGATTCCGGCCAACCACGCGCCGATCAAATACGAAATCGACAAAGACAGCGATTGCCTGTTCGTTGACCGTTTCATGGCCACCCCAATGTTCTACCCGGCCAACTACGGTTACATCCCGAACACCCTGGCTGACGACGGTGATCCCCTCGACGTACTGGTCGTAACCCCTTACCCGGTTGCTCCAGGTTCGGTAATCCGCGCCCGTCCGGTCGGCATCCTGAACATGACCGACGACGGCGGCGGCGATGCCAAAGTCATCGCAGTCCCACACGACAAGCTGTCCCAGCTGTACGTGGACGTGAAGGAATACACCGACCTGCCAGCGCTGCTGATCCAGCAGATCGAGCACTTCTTCGCGAACTACAAAGATCTCGAAAAAGGCAAATGGGTGAAGATCGAAGGCTGGGCCGGCGCAGACGCCGCCCGCGAAGCGATCACCAAGTCGGTTGCTGCCTACAAAGGCTAAGCCCGGCTGCAGGCTTTTAGCTGCAAGCGGCAAGAAAAACCCCGGGAGATCCGGGGTTTTTTGTGGGCGCTTGATAAGCACGCCAAACACTCCGTTTAAACAGGCCTTCCGATGGTTTTTGCTTGTTTAAAATTCCCCAAGAACGTCTTACATCCGGTCGTAAATTACCCGCAAAATTTGAACGAGGCGTTTATTCAAACCCTTGTTAGCCGCCAGTAGACTCACGTTCATGAAAAAGAACACTAGCGGCCCACGCTTTAAAGCGCTCCTCGAAGCAGCGAACATCACGACCACCGGATTTGCCGAATTCCTGGATACGGCTCCGCAAAATGTCCATAACTGGTACACCCGCGGTGTGCCCGCCCATTGCATGGAAGAAGTCGCCAGAAAACTCTCCGTCAGCAGCGACTGGCTGAAAACCGGCGAAGGCTCGAAAGATGCCCAACACCTGCGCCTGCTCGACGAATCCGGCAACACCTTCGATGCCCAGACCATCCGCGGTGTCTATACGGTCATCGAGCCTGTCGACGTCGAACTGCCTTTGTACAAAGAGGCTGTCATCGCCCCGGGCTCCAACGAGACACACGTCATAGAAGACCCCGGGCAATCCATCCGCCTGCCCCGCAGCCACCTTGATTCCCTGGAAATCAACCACGCCGACGCCATCTGTGTCTTCATGAGCGGTAACAGTATGGGAGAGAAAATTGAAGACGGTTCGACCCTGGCGATTGACCGTGGCCTGACCCAGATTATCGATGGCGAGATCTACGCCATCGAACATGACGGCATGCTACGCATCAAGTACCTGCACCGACTACCGGGCAACTCCCTGCGACTGCGCAGCCACAACCGCGCCGAATACCCGGATGAAATCTTCAGGGCCGCACAAATCGAAGAACAGAACATCAGGGTACTGGGGTGGGTGTTCTGGTGGTCGACCCTGAACAAACGACGGCCGACGGTGCCCTTTCTTTAAGCGCTCCAGCACACCCATAGGCCGCCCACCCGGGTGGCCAAACGGCTCTGCCCGGCACTTCCCGCTGGGAATTTCCATCAAACCTGCGTATGCTGCGCCCCACATTTGCGCATCGAACCGCCCTGCGGCTCAGATGCACTGGCCTGACAGATGACTTTCTCACCAGGTCCCACAGCCGGACGCAAGATCCGGGTGTACGTTTTGAAGGCTGGCGCGGTTTACCAAAAATGATCCAAGCCAGTCCCCGAGAAGCCGGCCACAAGCCGGCTTTTTAATGCCTGAAAGAAAGTGATTCGCCAATTACTGAATTTGTCGCAGCAGTGCTGAGACTTTTACGTCATGCCTGTACGCTTCGAAAAATTGACGCACAGGAAACAAATTAGGCCGGGTAGAGCCCCTCAGTCCGGACTGAGTACGAAACAACGCTAATAACCCTCCATCCCGCCCAGAGAACACTTGCCAAGCCAAATTGGCCGATGCTAAATCCACCCCGTCCAAAGACCGTTACCCTTACCCCGGAAGAAGCTCTGCCGGTCGGACTTCGCTTTCAAGCTCAACGGGAACCTTCGCAATGGATCTGCACATCCCGACCCTGCTGGTAGTCTCGGTCTTCGTTTTCTTTCTGATGGGTTTGTTGACCTGTCATGCCTGGTGGCGTGAAACCCGTGAGCGGCCTCTGGCTTATCTGGGTGCAATGATGTTTCTCGCTGCCCTTGGCGTGGTGCTGGTCAGTTGGCGGGGGCGTGGGGTCGATGTTATCCCGCTGGTTCTCGGCAACATGGCCCTATTGCTGAGCGCGGCGATGAACTGGACCGCCATGCGCGTATTTGTCGGGCGCGAGCCTTCGCTGCCGGGAATTTTCGCGGGCGCCGGCATCTGGCTGATCCTGTGCCTTATCCCGGCGTTCTATGACGCCATGCCCGTGCGAGTCGTGGTGTATTCACTGCTGGCGGCCGGTTATGGCGTGCTGACGGCATCGGAGTTCTGGCGCAGCCGGAAAAAGCTTGAAGTCGCGTACATGCCGGCGCTGGTTCTGACGCTGCTGCACACGGCTTTCTATATCGTTCGCAGCGTGATCGATAAGAGCCTGCCTCTGGATCAAGCCCTGTCAGGCATCGGCGATGGCGTACGTTTTTTTTCCTTCATGCTGTTCGAATCCATGCTGTATGTCATCGGGATCGCTTATGTGACGCTGGCCATGGTCAAGGAGCGCGCGGAGCTTAAGTTCAAGGCTGCCGCGTTCTGTGATCCGCTGACCGGGATCGGCAACCGTCGCGCCTTCATGTCCCACGGAGAACAATTGCTGACCCACTGCAAGCGCCGGGCAGAACCCGTTGCGTTGTTGCTGTGCGACCTGGATCACTTCAAGCGCCTGAACGATAGCTTTGGCCATCCGATGGGGGATCAGGCGCTGATCGCGTTCAGCCGGATTCTGACGGGCAACCTGCGCAATCACGATGTGTTCGGTCGTATCGGGGGAGAAGAGTTTGCCTGCCTGCTCAAAGGGGCGGATGAGCAGGAGGCGGTTCAGGTGGCTGAACGCATCCGCCAGGCGTTTTCCCGGCTGTCGTTGCTGGAGCCGGGGATGCTCAGTGTCAGTATCGGCGTCGTCACCACCGGCGAGTCGGGGTACGAGCTTTCGAGCCTGCTTTCACAGGCGGATGAAGCCCTGTATGGCGCCAAGGATCACGGGCGAAACCGTGTGCAAACCCTGCGCATGTTGTACCTCAACCTCACGGATAGCTGAACGACTTCACCAACGTCAACTCCCCCACCGCACGCATCGGCACCAGGAAGGTTTCCATCTTCTCGCTCGGCGTGCCCTCCTCGGTAATCACCGTCACCTGCGCCGTGGTCAGCGCCTGTACCGCGTCTTCCTGCCCCTCTTCTTCACTGCTGTAGCCGCCGCCGAAGTAGTTCACATACACCAGATATTGCCCCTTGATCGGCGCGGGCATGGCGAAGATTTCCGGGCCGTAGCCGGTGGTAACGTCGACGTCGAGCGCGGCGCCGTTGGGGGCGACGCGGTCGCCGTACCAGATGTGCGCGCCGTCGGGGGTGATCAGGTGCAGGTCGAGGTCGGTGCCGTCGCTGTCCCACGCCAGCAATACGCGCAATTTGGCCGGGGTCGCACCGCCGCTGCTGTTGAGAAATTGCGTGCGCTGACGTTGTTTGCCATCAGGGCTGCGAACCTCGACGCTGTTGCTGCCGTTGGGGAATGAGAACGGGCGATCGAAACGGCCGGCCGGGTCGATTTTCAGTGGCATGCTCACCCCGTTGACGATCAGCCGGCCGGGCTCTGTGGGTTTGGCTGTGGCTTTGATTTGCCCGCTGATGCGAGCGGTGTTGGCCTGCCCTGCCGGGGTATTCACCGACGAGGCCGGGTAGTTGACGGTCTGCCGGAAGTTTTCCCCTTCGCCCTCAGGAGCGCCGTTGCGCCAACCGCCTGCGGGGGTGTCGAGTTTGACGCTGTCCGCCGCCATCACCGATGGCAACGCCACCAGCGAGCAGAGAAACAGCAAGACCTGTGGATAACGGAGTTTCATGGACTATTCCAGCAAGAGGTGACGGGCGAGCCCTTCGATGTAGGTTTCATCCTGGCCATTGGGGTGCGCTTCGAAGGCCAGGTGCAGGTATTCGTGGGTCAGGTCGAGGCGGTCTTGCAGTGTCTGCGCGCCACGCACGTAGATACGCTGCCGTTCGCGGTCGACATAGGGGCGACCGAAGGCCAGGCGGCATACGGCGAAGGTGCTGACTTCGTTGTAGCCGGTTTCGCTTTCGAGTTTTTGGCGCCAGCCGCGCCGTTGCTTCTGCAGCCATTCTTGTGCGGCGGGCAACGCTTCGCAGGACGCGACCGGGTTGTCCCAGCGACTGAGACTGGCGCGTGGGTAGGCGTGCAGCAGGATGGCGTCGTAGCGCTGGCCGGCACGGGCCTGTTCGACGGCTTGCTGCCAGGACAGTTTGTCCGGGCCGGGCTGATCGGAATGGTAGGTGACGGTGCTGCCGGCCAGCACCAGGTCGCGGGTCCACGCGGCGATGTCGCGTGACTCGGACGACGCCGGACGCGGTGCGACCCGCTGACGGCTGCTGCTGTCGTCGATGCTCAGGCAATCACCGCTGCGCGTGGCGTTTTGCAGCAGGTAGGTGCGGATGGCCACGGCCAGGGCTTTGGCGGCCTCGACCGGTTCGGCGCTGGCTTCGCGCTGGAGAACACGGGCGACGTACTCTTCGCGATCCAGACGAGCCACGAGCTTGTGGTTCAGCAGAAACAGTTCGCCGTCGCTGTGGATATCCAGCGTATTGCCGTTGGCGAATTCAACGCGGTAGTCACCCTGCAATGCCCCGGAAGTCACCGCGGTGTCCCCTGCCAGCACGCGCCGAAGTGGATAGCGGGAGAACAGGTCGACCTCCACGCACTGTCCTGCATCCGCAGGCCATGAAACGGGAATCACCGTAGAGAGTGCCTGTGCGTAATCTCGAAGAACCCGCTGACTGGTGCCGCGCCCGCCGGCCCAGACAGGTGTACCGTCCACCGTCCAACCGGCAAACCCGCCCTGTCGCGATGTTGCGTCCTGATCCGCCAGCCAGCTCCAGGTCTTCACCCGCAGACGGCTACCGAGTTCACCGACGACATGGCCATCAGCGGCATTGATCACCACATCGAGCAACACACGCCGGGCTTGATCCTGCGCCGGCAGCACGGCCAACACCTTCAACAGTTCCGCCACCGAAACCCGGGTAGCCGGTTGCATCGAAGGCAAATCCAGCAACCATTGTGGCGCCTGCCGCGTCTGCCAATAGGCTCGCCAATCGGCATCGCTGATGCCCAACCGCGCGGGTTCGAAATACAGACCGCATGACTTCACCAGCGCCTGATCACGCTCGACCCTGCCGCCCGCCGTGCAGCAATAAACCTCTTCTTTCGACTGGCCGCGACATTCATAAGCCGGCTCGCGCGCACCGGTGTCCACCAGCCAGGCGTAGACGAACAACTTCCACACACTGCCCAGTGGCGTCTGCAAGTCCTGCGGCAACGGCTCACGGGTGATCACCTGCGTTCGGCCGAGCGACAACAAATCGCCCTTGAAGGCCAGGCGCAAAGGTTCGTCCTGCGCCGTTGCCAGCACAGGGATCAAACACAGCAACCCACCTATCAGCCGCCTGCGCACGTCAGCGGACCGTGACCTGGCCAAGGGCTGCCTTTTGTTCAAGCGCCTGATGCTGCGGCGCATACACCTGAGTGAAACGCACCGGCGGCAAGTTGAACTGCCCCTTCTGCGAGAAACGCACCAAATGCCGCAGGCGCAACTCGCCACTCAAGGCATCCACCGGAACGGCGTAAGCCATTTGCCCCGGTTCGAATCGCGCCTTCTCCAGCGCCGTCGGTTCGGTGCCGGCCTTGCCCATGAGCTTGATGCCCCAGGTGGTGCGCTCGACATCGGCGCCCGGTGGCAGCGGCACTTCCAGCATGCCGTAACGCAACGGTCTGGCGGCTTTGCTGGTGACGATCACTTCATCGAGATAGAGGTTGTCGCTGGACAGCGGCGCGTTGCCGACCGCTTCAAGTTTGAAAGTGAAGGCTTCATCCCCCGGCACCAGTCGCGACAGGCGACGGGTGATGGTCACGGCCATTGGATCGACCGCCGGCTGCTGGCTGCGGTAGCTCAATGCAGCGCGCAGCGGACGCTCTTGCGCGCCGGTTAGCGTCAATAGCGTCGGCACTGGCGCAGCCCCCTGCCACGTCCAATACATCTCACCAGAAACCCCGTACTGTTTCTTCCAGCCTTCACCCGGCGCCAATGCAATGGTGGGCGATGCCTGCTCGATGCTGCGTTGCAGCCAGGTGAGCGCCAATGCACGTTCCAGGGTCGATTGCTGCGGTAGCAAACGTTGCAGCAAGGCCTGGGCGTGAGCCTGATCGAAGGGTTGCAGCGACAGGTTCAGCGCTTCGGCAAATGGTTGGGAACTGACCGCCAGACGTTGCTGCGCATCGGCCAGTTGCCGATTGAACGCGTCCGGCAAAGCGACCTTCGCTTGCCTGGCCAGCGATGCCGTAATCACTCGCGCGGCAGCCAGCCCCAACGCCGAATCCGGATCGCTCATGACGAGGCTGTCTTCACCGTCTTCCATCAGATTCGCGGCGGTGCCCTCGCCCGCTTTCGCCAGGTCGTCCATCAAGCCACTGAGCAAAGTGTTGACCGGCAACTGCATCTGTTTGGCGAACGACAGGATCAGCGCCCGCTGCAACAGCGGCGTGTTCTTCGCCTGCTTGGCGTAGACCTCCAGCACCCGCTGCCAATGCTCCGGCGGCAGGCTCAGTTCCAGCACCTGGCTGGCGTGCCAGTCGGCGTAATAGGCGTAGGCGGTGAGGAAGGCATCCGGCTCTCCATCCATGCCCCACCAGGTGAAACACGCCGAAGGGCCGGCCATTTGCACCAGGCGCAGGCGACTGTTTTGCATGATCAGGCGCAGGCGATCACGGATCTGCGGATTCGCCGCCAGCGTCGGGTAAGCGATGCTCAACGGCAGCAGGCGGCTGGCGGTCTGCTCGACGCCACCGTAGGGGTAGCTCAAGAGATCGTCGAGGGCAGAACGGAACAACGCTTGCGGACTGTCGTCCAGACGCAGGCGGATATCACTGGCGTCTGTCGGCAACGTCAGCGGCGTATCGCCCTCACCCACATCAAGGCTCTGGGTTTGAGTCACCTGCCAGCCTTCACCGGTCGCGCTCAGGCGCACCGCCAGGGCGTCAGCGGCTTTGCCATCCTGCACCAGCTCGGCACTCCACTCGCCATTGGCCAGTTCAAAAGCCGGCAACGGGATGTAGTTGATGCCGCTGTTGAGGGTCACAGCCACGCGCTGTTCGTTGCCGGCGAAACGGGTCACCAGTTCGGCCTTGACCGGCTTCTCGGCCTGGCTGAATGCGAACACACCAAGGTCCGGTTTGTCGCCAGCGCGGAATCGAGTCGGCCCGCTCCACTTCAGGTACAGCGGTTTTTCCGAGCGCACGAATTGCTTCTTCTGCCCGACCTGACCGCCATCGGCAATGGCCCTGGCGGTGATGCTCCAACGGGTCAGGGAGTCAGGCATCTTGAAGGTGAAGCGGGTTTTGCCGTTGGCATCGGTCAGCAATTCAGGTTGCCACGCCGCCGTGTCGACGTCCTCGCGACGCGGTCGCTCCAGCACCTTCACGCCGCGCTCACTGCGATTGGCTTTGCCCGGTGCACCGGGGCTGCCCGGCAAGGCGACGTCATAACTGATGAACGACAAACTGGCACTGGTGCGTACGTTGTTGCGCCGTGGGTGATAGAAGAACTGGTCGATGCTCGGCGCCACTTCCGGTTGCAGGGCGTAGACCATTTCATCGACCACGCTGACCGTCAGGTGCGCCGGAATCGCTTTGCCGGCGAACTGGGTGGTCAGGTCCACCGAGACGGTTTCGCCCGGCTGGTAGGTTTCTTTATCGGTGGCGATGGCCACGTCGATCTGTGGCGTTACCACCTTGATGCCGGCGTTCTGGAAACTGTATTGGCCGCCCTTGGTGTACAGCACCGAGAAGGTCAGGTTCGGCGCGAAACCGTCCTTCACCGGGATGCGCGCGCGGTACTGGGTATCGCTGAGTTTTTCCATCTTCAGCCAGTCGCCGCCTTTGGAAAGTAACGCAGTGGCTTCGACCTTGTCGCGCTCCAGAGATAGCAGCGCATCGCTCACTGGCTCGGGGAAAGTGATCAGCGCCAGCGCTTCATCGCCTGCGATGTACTCGGGCTTGTCGAGGACGATTTCCACAGTGCCGGGTACGGCTTTGACACCTTCGCCGGTAACCGAATGACCGGTTGCACCGACCACCTGGCCATGATCATCCTTGAGCGTCAGGTTGTAGGTGCCCGGCCGGTCAAAGGCCAGGGTGAACCCCTTGTCGGTTGCCGCGAGTTTGCCTTCACCGGTGCTCTGGTCTTCCAGGCGCACCCAGCCGTAGCTGCCCGGCGTAACGGCATCGGCCTGCTCGCCTTCGCGGGCATAGCTGAAGCCAACCTTGTCACCCACCGCGCTGAAGCGTTGAGGCGCGCTCAAGCGGAAATTCGCCGCGCCACGGTCGATGAGGACTTCCTTGGTGGTCTTGACCCGATATGCCGCACCGTCACTGGCAAACACCGTGAGCATGTAGCGACTCGGTTTGTCCGCTGCCGGCAAATCGAGGGACGCGTTGCCCTTGGCGTCGGTGGTCAATTCGGTGCTGGTCAGTTCCACCGGAAATTGCCCGAGGTATTGCAGTTCGTTGTCGACCATCGACAGCTGTTGGGCGCGCAGGCTCAGGCTCAATTTCGCATTGGCCACCGGCTTGCCGTCCGGGTACAGCAGCACCAGGTTGCCCTTGACCGGCTCGCCAGTACGGTAATCCTGCTTGGCCAGATTGAGCGAAATCTCGAAGTGCGGCTTGATGTATTCAGCGACGCGAAAGGCGCTGCTGTAGGCCTGATCCTTGTAGTTGAAACGCAGTTCATATCCACCGGCCACGGCGTTGTCCGGCAACTGGAATCGGCCCTGGGTGCCAGCCTTGGAATCGAGCTTCAGATCGAGGGATTGCAGCGCCGTGCCGGTCGCATCCAGCACAGTCACATTGACATCGGCCGCGCTTGGCTGCACCGAGTCCCGCGCGTTCTTGAACTCCCGCCCGACGATTTTCAGCGACACCCAATCCCCCGGCCGATACAGCGGCCGGTCGGTGAAGGCATAGAGTTTGGTGTCGTAGATTTCGCTGTCGTAGTAGAAATTCTCGGAGACGAACACCCCGCCCTCTTCGTCCTCGCCGATCACGAACGAACGCTCGGGGCTGACGTGTTTCAAGCGCAGCAAGCCGTCAGTATCGGTGGCGCCGCTGCTCATCACGCCGAGGCCATCGGTCCACAGCACATTGACCTTCGGCACCGAGCTGCCTTCGTGTTTGCGCGCGGCCCACACCAGCAATTCGTCACCGGCGATCTTGCTCACCGCCACGGTGTTGGAGACGAACACCATGGTGGTCGCGCGGTACTTGCCGATCAGCGCCTCCACCAGATAAAGACCCGGTTTGAGATTGCCCAACGGGATGTACACGTTGCCCGGCGCGACGCTGACGAACTCGCTGGAAGACCCCGCCAGGTTCACTCCCGCAGGTGGCTGGATCGGCTTGGCCTGCCACAACGGATAACGGAACTGGCTGACCACCGGCAAACCCGGTATCAGCGCGAATTGCGGCTGCGCATCGTAGGGCGTTGGCGCGACCATCGCGTTGCCCATCTTCAGTTCCGGCACTTCCTCGGTGACTTGTTTACGCGACTCGTAGGAAAACGCCCGCTGCATCACCCGACGGGATTTGCGATACCAGTTGTCCCACAGGTAAGCGAGGGTGTTGGACAGACCTTCACCCTTGAACTGGCCATCGCTGACCACTCGATGCAGGTTCTTCTGGCGCTTGAGGAAATCCAGCGGCTTGTCGATGCGATACACCCGAATGTCGGCGCCGCCGTAGGGCTCCATGCGAAACCGGCGATAGTCGCGGCCCGGCGCTTCGAGTCGGACCATCGCCGGTTCATCGCTGGCAAAGCTGCTATCGGCCAGCAGGAAAAAACTCTCGCCGGCCACCGGCGCATAGCCGCTGGCCGGGACCGAGTCTTCGGCGTTTACCGCCGAGAACGGCAGCACCAATACCAACAGCAGAGACAGAAAACGCAGCATGCGGGCACCGGTCATTGGGAAAGAAAATTCAGTCGATAGACGCCGATGAAGTTGGGGTTGGCTGCGTCGGGTATCCATCGGGTGTCCTTCCATGTCATGAGTTGCTGCAGGCTTGCCGAACGCATGCCGTTGTCGGTGGGTGTGCTGGTGCCGGTGTGATAGGCGATGTAGCGGCCCATCCAGATCATCAGGTGCTGGTCGTCGCCCTGATCGAAAAACATCAGGTCGCCAGGGCGTGCTTGAGACACATCGCGGCTGACCAGATGGCTGTTGAACTGGATCAATTTGATCGCATTGACGTAGGGCCCGACCTTGCCGCCGCCCTGCTGCCATTGCTGGGCAAGACCGCGCTGGGCATCGCTCAGTTGCAGTTCCGGCGGCAGGTAACGATTGGACAGGCCATTGCTGCGCAGCCATTTGTCGTCATGAACTTTCAATGCTTCGTTAGCGGCGAAGCGCACCAGTCCGGCGCAATCCTGCTGATACCAGCGGGGGCTCGGGCCCTGGCTCAGTTGCTCCTGGGCGATGCGCACGAACCAGGCGCGAAACACCTGGGATTGCTGTGGGTCGAGCGATGGTGCCTCGACAGCCCGGGCACCCGCGCTCAGCAACAGCGCCAGCAGACCGAGACTTCGGATCAATGCCGTCACAGGGCTTTCCACTCCAGCGGCAACCACTGCCAGTGGCCGTCTGGTTCGCTGCCTTCGGGCAAGGTCAGGGCGTATTTGCCGTAGCCGCCGAGCTTGCGCAGTTTCGGGATCAGGTAGGTTTGCGCGGCGTTGTAGAACACCGGTTCCATGTCCTGGGGCAGGCTGTCGAGGGTTTCCTGCTGCATCAATTGCGCCATGGAATCCGGGCCGAAATAGACCGGCATCAGCAGGTCTTTGGGCACCACGTCGGCCATCGGCGGGAAGCGTTTATCGAGGGTGCCGAGGGCCTTGTCCACAAGCTTGTCGTCGAGGGAAAACAGCAGCGTCGAACCATGCCGCGCCAGGCTCACACGCATGAACGCCTTGCCGTTGATCGCCTCCGGACTCTCGGCGTCCTTGGCTTTGTACGGACCGAAACTGGAACTGACTTGCCGCTGCCACTGATGGCTCTGCCCTTCCTGTTTCTCCACCACAGGGAATGCGTGCTCGGCGACATTGCTTTCATAGGCGCCGACCATCGAGCCGAACAGCTTGCCCAAATCCCCATCAAGTTTGCCGCCGTCGTCATCGTTGAGGCTGGCCACCAGCAAGGGCGTGTACAACCGCGAATCGGCATACCAGCACAGGCCCGCCGCGCCGGCCATGTGTTCGGTCAACGCTTGTGCCACGCTATCTTCGGCACCGAGCTTCACCAGCAGCGGTTTCTGTTGTTCGGCAGCCAGTGGCAACGCCACGCAAGCGCTGGCGCCCATGGGCATGGCTTGCCAGATCGGTTTGAAATCGAAGTCCGGCTGATTCTCCAGTTCATCCATGGCCAGGAAGCTGTGCCAGCCCTTGTCGTCCATGTCGAAACGCAGGCCGGCGAAGTTCGGAATGAAACGCTGGTAACCCATGGCCAGCACACTGGCATTCACCGACAGACGTTGTTTCACCTCCGGCGCACGCGGCGGCAGGCCGAAGGCTTCGGGGAACAGTTTTTCACCATTGAGCAGCGCGGCAATGGCCGTGGTCGATACGCTGCCCGGTTCCTCCGTTACACCGCTCTGCGGATCGTAGAGTTTCGCCGGATTGGACAGCACCACCAGTTTGTCGCCATGGGACGCGAACAGCAGCGCCTTGCTGGCGTTGTAACTGAGTTGATAGAGCGCTACGTCGTCGGTACCGACCTTCACGTCAGCGACCTTGCTCAGCTGCGAGTCGTCCAGCGCCACTTTGGCCAGCGGCTCCAGCACCTTGGCCAGCCCGCCGCGATCCATTACCAACAGGAAATCCTTGAGCCGCCCATCCGCCCCGCGCCACAACGCTACGTCGGCAGGCTGATCGAACAGTTGCTCGATCAAGGTGTCCTGCAGTTTCAGGTCATGTTCGTAGATGATCCGCCGCAAGCTTCCGATCAACCCCAGGCGGTCGGCGTGGGTTTCGTAATAGAAGACGAAATCTTCGGTCAGGGTTTCCTTGAGGAACGGCACTGCCAGCAGATCCTTGGGCAACTGGCTCAGGGAATGGGTTTCCAGCAGGCCATCCGGCCGGCTCATGCCCAGTTTGTCACTGGCCAACACAGGCGCCGGGGCCTTGGGCTTGTGCATGAACCACCCCAGCCCACCGGCCACGCCAATGACCAGGCATATCCCGATCAGCAGCGTCGGCCAATGCAGGGAAGGTTTGGTCGCTGGTGCGCCAGCGGCCGGAGTAACAGTGCTATCACTCATGTTCACAAAACCCGATGTTCATCCGTGGAGCGGGGATGCTTAGTAGTTGAAAGTCTTGACCAGCAGCAGGTCGCCGATTGCGCGCAGGGGCACGATGAACGTCTCGCGTTTTTCATCGACGGTGTTTTCGTTGAGCACCAGGTTGATCTGCGAGGTAATCACCTCGTTCTGGTTGCCGGACTCATCGAAGTTATAGCCGCCGCTGCCGAAGTTGCCCCAATAGTTCACGTAAACCAGATAGGTGCCACGCAGCGGTGCGGTCATGGTGAACATTTCCGGACCCGGGCCATCGACGCCGTCAGGGTCAAGGCCGCCGCCATTGGTCAAGGCCGAATGCGCCCAGAAGGCATGCTGGCCATCGGGCGTGACAATATGCAGGTCGAGTTCGGCTTTCGGATCGTCCCAACCCAGCACCACGCGAATCCGTGCCGGGGTACGCAGGTTGTTGGCTTCATAGAATTGAACACGCTTGAGGGACTGGCCTTCGGCGCTACGCACCTCGACGCTGTTGGAACCGGCGCCAAACGCGTACGGCCGGGCGAATTTCCCTTGATCGTCGGTGTAGAGGTTCAAGGGATTGCCGTTGACCGCCAGAGTGTGTGGCCCCCGCTGGGTGCCGAGGGCCTTGAGTCGGCCTTCGATCATCGTGCGATTACGCTGCACGCCCCGATCAATCGGCGGCGTGGGATAGGCGACTTGTGGGTTTTCGCTACGGTCCAGCAGACCGTTGTAACGCCAGCCGCCCACCGGTTCCGACAACTCGGCATTGGGCGCAGCCAGAATCACGGGGGCGAAAACCAGCCCGATCAGCAGCAAAAGAAATGAACGCATGCAACGCCTCCTGCCATGCATGACGAAACCTTGCGCCTGATCCTGTGCGCGTTACAGATGCCGATACTGCGTTTCGTCTGAAAGACCCGTGACTGCCAGGTCGTATAGGGCTCGAAGGTTAGCCATTCGGGTGTTTTTTAACAATCGAATGGCTCCGAAATTGCGGTGGGAGTCACGATAACGGGTGGACGGTGAGCCGAATAGCGATGTTATTCGGCTCATAAAGTGAGCCGAATAATCCGTATCGTCGGGTTGCCACGAACTTTGTGGCACTCACAACCAAGGCTTTCGAATCCCCCGCTCATTTGCCCCTGAACCCCCTATCTGCTAGTGTCGCGCCGGTTTAACGTCAACCGGAAATCGCCGCCATGGCCCGCAAAAAAGCTGCACTGGATTTCGAACAGTCCCTCGCCGACCTGCAAACGCTGGTGGAGCGTCTGGAGAATGGCGAATTGTCGCTGGAGGACTCGCTGGCCGCTTTCGAGCAAGGCATCGGTCTGACCCGCGATTGCCAGGCGGCGCTGGCCCAGGCCGAGCAAAAGGTTCAGGTGCTGCTCGAGCGTGATGGCGAGTTGGCCGAGGAACCCTTCGACGCGGATCAGCCAGAATGATTGCAGCGTACTCGGCAACCAGCCAGGCCCGCGTCAATGCAGCCCTGGAAACCCTGTTCACTGCACCGAGCCCCGAGCTGGCGCGGCTGTATGAAGCCATGCGCTACAGCGTGATGAATGGCGGCAAACGCGTGCGTCCACTGTTGGCCTACGCCGCGTGCGAAGCGTTGGGCGGCAAGGCCGAGCAAGCCAACGGCGCAGCCTGTGCGGTGGAGCTGATCCACGCCTATTCGCTGGTGCATGACGATTTGCCGGCGATGGACGATGACGACCTGCGTCGCGGCCAGCCCACCACCCACAAGAAATTCGATGAAGCCTGCGCGATCCTCGCCGGCGACGGCTTGCAGAGCCTGGCCTTCAGCGCCCTGCTCGACCCGCGCCTGAGCACTTTGGACGCCGGGATCCATCTGCAAATGGTCAGCGCCCTCGCGCTGGCGGCAGGCCCGGCGGGCATGGTCGGCGGTCAGGCCATCGACCTCGGTTCGGTCGGTTTGAAGCTTGACCAGAAAGCCCTGGAGTACATGCACCGGCACAAGACCGGCGCGCTGATCGAGGTCAGCGTCAAACTCGGTGCCCTGGCCAGCGGCCGTGCCGAGAAAGACGAACTCAAGTCCCTGCAGACTTATGCACAAGCCATCGGCCTGGCATTCCAGGTGCAGGACGACATTCTCGACGTCGAAAGCGATACCGAAACCCTCGGCAAACGCCAGGGCGCCGACATTGCCCGGGACAAGCCGACCTACCCGGCCCTGCTCGGCCTCGACGCCGCCAAGGCCTATGCCCTGGAGCTGCGCGACCAGGCCCTGCACGCGCTGCGACCGTTTGACGCGGCGGCCGAGCCGTTGCGTGATCTGGCCCGGTATATCGTCGATCGCCGCAGCTGACGGCGATTGCGCCAAAAAAGCCCAACGCGTGGGCAGGGGGCGATGCATCAGGTAAACTGCCGCATCTTTTATACCTATAACGATTCGCCTGATGCCCACGACGTTTCATGAGATTCCCCGCAAGCGCCCGACCACGCCCCTGCTCGACCGCGCGAACACGCCGGACGGCCTGCGCCGGTTAGGCGAAGCCGAGCTGGAAACCCTGGCCGATGAGTTGCGCCTGGAATTGCTCTACACGGTCGGCCAGACCGGTGGGCATTTCGGTGCCGGCCTGGGCGTGATCGAGCTGACCATCGCGCTGCATTACGTCTTCGACACCCCGGACGACCGGCTGGTGTGGGACGTGGGTCATCAGGCTTATCCGCACAAGATCCTCACCGGTCGTCGCGAGCGCATGGGCACCCTGCGCCAGAAGGACGGCGTCGCTGCGTTCCCGCGCCGCTCCGAGAGCGAGTACGACACCTTTGGCGTCGGCCACTCCAGCACCTCGATCAGCGCCGCGCTGGGCATGGCAATTGCCGCCCGCCTGCAAAACAGCGAGCGCAAGGCGATCGCGGTGATCGGCGACGGCGCGTTGACCGCGGGCATGGCATTCGAGGCGCTGAACCATGCGCCGGAAGTGGACGCCAACATGCTGGTGATCCTCAACGACAACGACATGTCGATCTCGCGCAACGTCGGTGGCCTGTCGAACTACCTGGCGAAGATCCTTTCCAGCCGCACCTACGCGAGCATGCGCGAAGGCAGCAAAAAAGTGCTGTCGCGCCTGCCCGGCGCCTGGGAAATCGCTCGCCGGACCGAAGAATATGCCAAAGGCATGCTGGTTCCCGGCACGCTGTTCGAAGAGCTGGGCTGGAACTACATCGGCCCCATCGATGGCCACGACCTGCCGACCCTGATCGCCACCCTGCGCAACATGCGCGATCTGAAAGGCCCGCAGTTCCTGCACGTCGTCACCAAGAAAGGCAAAGGCTTCGCCCCGGCGGAAGTCGACCCGATCGGTTACCACGCCATCACCAAACTCGAACCGCTGGACGCCCCGGCCGCCGCGCCGAAAAAGGCCAGCGGGCCCAAGTACTCCGGTGTGTTCGGCGAATGGCTGTGCGACATGGCGGCGGCCGATCCGCGTCTGGTCGGGATTACCCCGGCGATGAAGGAAGGCTCGGACCTGGTCGCTTTCAGCGAACGCTTCCCGTTGCGCTACTTCGACGTTGCCATTGCCGAGCAGCACGCCGTCACCCTCGCTGCCGGCATGGCCTGCGAAGGCGCGAAGCCGGTCGTAGCGATCTATTCGACCTTCCTGCAGCGCGGCTACGACCAGTTGGTGCATGACGTCGCGGTGCAGAATCTTGACGTACTGTTCGCCATCGACCGTGCAGGCCTGGTGGGCGAAGACGGCCCGACCCACGCCGGCAGCTTCGATCTTTCGTACCTGCGCTGCATCCCCGGCATGCTGGTGATGACCCCGAGCGACGAAAACGAACTGCGCAAGATGCTCACCACCGGCCACCTGTACGAAGGCCCGGCGGCGGTGCGCTATCCACGCGGCAACGGCCCGAACGCGACTATCGAGAAAGACCTCGAGCCGATCGAGATCGGCAAGGGCGTAGTTCGCCGCCAGGGCAGCAAAGTCGCCCTGCTGGTGTTCGGCGTGCAACTGGCCGAAGCCCTGAAAGTCGCCGAGACGCTGGACGCGACCGTGGTCGACATGCGTTTCGTCAAGCCGCTGGATGAAGCACTGGTTCGCGAAATCGCCGGCAGCCACGAGCTACTGGTCACCGTCGAAGAAAACGCAATCATGGGCGGCGCCGGTGGCGCGGTCAGCGAATTCCTCGCCCGCGAAAACATCCTCAAGTCGATGCTGCACCTGGGCTTGCCGGACATTTACGTCGAACACGCCAAGCCTGCGCAAATGCTGGCTGAGTGTGGTCTGGATGAGGCGGGAATCGAAGCGTCCATTCGCGAGCGCCTGCAACTGCTCAACATCTAAACGCAAAACTCTGTGTAGGAGCTGCCGAAGGCTGCGATCTTTTGATCCTGGCCTTCGACAACTCCATATCTGAAAAAATCAAAATCAAAAGATCGCAGCCTTCGGCAGCTCCTACGGGGAGCTGCGTCGCATCTGAAATTTCGGATACTCCATGAAACTCTCTCCCTTCGCCCTGACGCTGACCCTGTTGCCGGCCGGTCAATTGCTGGCCGACACCTTCGAACGCGACCAGGCCCTGAAGCTGCCCGACGTGCTGATCAGCGCCAACCGCCAGGTCGAAGCGCGCAATGACAGCAGCGCCGCCAATACAGTGTTTACCCGCGACGACATCGATCGCCTGCAACCCGATAGCGTCACTGATCTGTTGCGTCGGGTGCCGGGCGTGCAAGTCTCGCAGTCCGGCGGGCGCGGCAGCATTCCGGGTGTCTACATCCGTGGCACCCAGTCGGCCCAGAGCCTGGTGTTGGTGGATGGCCAGCGCATCGGCAGTTCGACCTCCGGCGACAGCAACCTGCAACACATCAACATCGAGCAGGTCGAGCGCGTGGAAGTGCTGCGCGGCTCCCGCTCGGTGATTTACGGCAGCGATGCGATTGGCGGGGTGATCCAGATCTTCACCCGCCGTGGCGGCGAACAAGGCCTGCAACCGCGCTTGCACACGGGGTTTGGCAGCAACCAGACTTGGGAGCGCAGCCTTGGCCTGTCCGGTGGTGATGAGCGAACCCGTTTCAACCTCGGCGCCAGCCTCGATGAAACCGCCGGGATCAATCGCACCCACGAGTCGTATCCCAGTGATGGCGATCACGACGCCTACCGCAACAAATCCCTCAGCCTGAGCTTGAGTCACATGCTCGGCGATGACATCGAGATCGGCGCCAACCTGCTGGATAACCGCGGCAAGAGCGAGTTTGATAGTCCGTTCGGCCGTTACGATTACGTGACGGACAAGTCCTATCAACAGCAGCCCTACAACGACTTCAATGTAAGCAGCATCAGCAGCTATGTTGATGTGCAGATTAGTGAGGTGTGGAAAACCCGTGTCGAACTCGGTCACAGCGAAAACCGCGAGACGACCCTCGACAAGCTCAGCGATGAGCACAGTGTTTTCAATACTTACCGCGACTCAGTCAACTGGCAAAACGACCTGAAGCTCAATGAACGCAACAGCCTGATGCTGGGTGGCGACTGGTTCGAAGATCGGATCAATAGCGATTTCGACGCTTTTGGAGAACGTAAAGCGCTTGACGAAGACAGCCGCTGGAACCGTGCCGCATTCATCCAGCATCGCTTTCAGGCAGACAGTTTCTCTACCGAGTTGGGTTTGCGGCACGACGATAACCAGCAGTTCGGCAGCCAGAACACCTGGAGCGGCACCTTCACCCTGCCGCTGAACCCGGACAACGAAGTGCTGCTGACCTACAGCGAAGGCTTCCGCGCGCCGACGTTCAACGACCTGTACTACCCGGACTTCAGCAACCCCGACCTGAAACCTGAAACCTCGAAAAGCTATGAGCTGCAATGGCGCAGCCAATTGACCGAGAGCAGTCGCCTGGAGACGTCGCTGTATCGCACCGACCTTGAAGACGCAATCATCGCCGGCAGCAATTCGCCCCCCCAGAACGTCGCCTCGGCGCGGATCAACGGCTTCGAAGCAGCGCTGAAGCAGGAACTGTTCGGTTGGCAGAGCAACCTTGGCGTGGCGATCATCGACCCACGGGATCGTGACACGGGCCACACCCTGGCCCGTCGTGCGCGGCGCACCTTGAGCTGGGACTTGGACCGCCAGTTCGATCGCCTGGGCCTCGGCGCGAGTTGGCAAGCGGTCAGCAGCAGCTATGACGACTTGAACAATCAACAACCGTTGGGTGGTTATGCCTTGCTGGGGCTGCGCAGCAGTTGGGAGCTCAATCGTGAAATCCAGCTGGAGCTGAAGGTCGATAACCTGCTGGACAAGGGTTACAGCCGGGCGCTGTACAGCTTCCAAGGTAATCAGTACGGGTATCGCGAGGAGGGTCGGGCGTGGATGTTCGGGGTGACGTGGACGCCGGAGATCTGATCCGGACTTTGTACTGTCTGGGCCGACCTCTTCGCGAGCAAGCCCGCTCCCACAGGTTTAGCGCGATCCTGTGGGAGCGGGCTTGCTCGCGAAACAGTCGACTCGGTCTCAGCGGTCGGGCGCGATCAACTGGCAGAGCTTGGCAGTCGCCTCAATCATCTGCCCACTCGGCCGCTCCAGGCCCTTGTCTGTCACCAGGCGCAACTGTCCTTGTGCCACGGCCGCCACCTGCGGCCAGGCTTTCCACGCATCGAGCTGCGTCTGTTCGCTGGCCAGAATCACCTCGGGATTACGCTGCAACACGGCTTCCACACTAATTTGCGGTGCCGGCAGTTTCAGGTCGGCAAACACGTTTTGCGCACCGCAGACCTCCAGCGCATCGCTGATGATCTGCTCACCACCCACCGTGTACAGCGGCCGATCCCAGACCTGATAGAACACTCGTAACGGCTTGTCCCGGCGATAGCGCTGGCGCAATTCATCCAGCCGCTGGCGTAAATCGCCGGCCAATGAAGTTCCGCGTTCAGGCCGACCGAGCTGAGCGGCAATGGCCTCGATCTGTGCGGCGAGTTGGTTCAGGCTGTGGGGTTCGGCGACGTAGGTGGGGATATTCAGTCGCTTGAGCTGGTCACGCTGGGCCGGGCCGACACTACCGGGCCATAGCAGCAACAGATCGGGTTTCAGGCTGAGCAAGCGTTCCATGTCCAGCTGGCCATAGCGGCCAACGGAGGGCAGGCCCTTGAGTTCGGCAGGCCGTTCACCGGCGTCCAGCACACCGACCAAGAGGTCGGCGGAGCCCAGTTCAACGACGATTTCAGAGAGCGATGGGGCGAGACTGACAACCCGTTCGACCGCGAATGCCGAGCCGCTGGCGGCCAGCAGCAACACCGCCAGACAGAGCGCGCGCATCAACCGAGTTGACGCGGAATACGGTAGAGGTAGAACAGCACGGCGGTCGACAGTGCCAGCAGCATCAGCGGCACCGCTTCGAGACCGACGAACACCGCCAGGGCACCGATCCAGGCCGGTAGCCCGGCAGCCAGGAATGCGGTGCGCCGCTTGGCCGCCAGACTGATCCAGGCGGCAGGTTCTTCAGGGGTATCGAGGGCTTTCTGGGTGGCGATCAGCGCGTGTTTGTAGGCGCCGAAAAACTTCAGGCTGACAAACATCGAGGCGACTCCGGCGATGAACATCGGCATCGCCAGCACCGGCAGAATGGCTTCGCTCTGGCCGAACAGTGCGTTGATCACAAACAGCGGCAACAAGGCCAGTGCCAGATATTGCCACCAGTTGACGGACAGTCGCCGCCGCACCTGACCGCGGGTCACGCCCGGTCTACCTCGCCCTGATGCTCATTGCCCATCATGTGGTCGAGCTTGCTGGCCTTGGTCGCCAGGTAGAGTCGGTTATGCGGGTTGTGGCCGGTGTGCAGCGGCACGCGCTCGGCGACCACGATACCCATGTCGGTCAAGGCCTTGACCTTGCGCGGGTTGTTGGTCATCAGGCGCAGGGACTTCACGCCCATGTGCTCCAGCATCGGCAGGCACATGGCGTAGTCACGCTGGTCGGCGGCAAAGCCCAGGCGTTCGTTGGCTTCAACGGTATCAGCGCCGCCATCTTGCAGCTCATAGGCGCGGATCTTGTTCAGCAGGCCAATGCCACGACCTTCCTGACGCAAGTAGAGCAACACGCCACGACCTTCACGGGCGATGGCCTGCAAGGCAGCTTCCAGTTGCGAGCCGCAGTCGCAACGTTGGCTAAACAGGGCATCGCCCGTCAGGCATTCGGAGTGCAACCGGCCGAGTACCGGGGCACCGTCATCGAACTCACCCAGGCTGAGCACAACGTGCTCGCGGCCGGTGGCTTCATCGAGAAAGCCATGCATGGTGAATTGCGCAAAAGGTGTTGGCAGCTTGCAAGCGGCGACAAAAGCGACAGGCACCGGTGTGCTCCTGATCTAAAAGTCTGAAGATTCGCAGAGCCGGCATTGTAACAGCAGGTTCCGGAGGACGCTTAGGCTGAATTATCGGCGATAACTATCAAAATGTTTGATATACGCCCCGGCACAGGGTTCTGTGTCGGTCATCGGATCTGGGAAGCGTTCGAATCAAACGGTCAGGCGAAAAACCACACCAGTCCCTGCATCGCCAACCAGGCAAACACCCCGGCCAGGACATCATCGAGCATGATGCCGACGCCGCCATGTACATGCCGGTCAATCCAGCGGATCGGCCATGGCTTGAGAATGTCGAAGAAGCGGAACATCAAGAAACCCGCCAGCAACCATTGCCAGCCTTCCGGCACCAGCCACAGGGTGATCCACATCCCGACCATTTCGTCCCAGACGATGCCTTCATGGTCGTGTACCCGCAAATCGTCGGCCACTTTTCCGCACAGCCAGAAGCCGAACAGCATGGTGATGCCCAGCATCAGCCAGTAACCCCAGTCGGGCAGCATTTGCCACAACGGAATAAAGGGCAGCGCAACCAACGACCCCCAAGTGCCCGGCGCTTTTGGCAAGGTGCCCGAGCCAAAGCCGAACGCCAGGAAATGCCATGGATTACGCCAGACCGACGGCGGTACGAATTCCGCCGGGACCTGCTTGGGATGATCTGTCACGGTGACTCCCGAAAATGTTGATAACCCCGGGTTTGCGGGGTGATGTCTTTGCCATCGGCATCCAGCAGTGTCACGCCCTGCCCGGTTACCACCCGCCCAATCACATGGATCGGCCAGCCGTCGGCCAGCAATAGCGGCAACTCGACGGACGGTAAGGTGAAGGCCAGGACGTAATCGTCGCCGCCGCTCAGGGCCGCGACCTGTGCGTCCGAATGACCGAGAAAGTCGACCAGGCTCTGCGACAGCGGCAAACGATCCCGCTCGACTTCGATTCCGACCTTCGAAGCCAGCGCGATATGCCCGCAATCCGCGAGCAGGCCGTCAGAGATATCCATTGCCGAAGTGGCCTTGCCCCGTAGCGCCTGCCCCAAACCGAGCTGCGGTTGAGGCGACCAGTAATGCGCCAGCAACGGCTCGGCAATGCGCGCTTCGGCTGTGCGCTGGCCGAGCACCAAGGGCAAGGCACCGGCGGCGTTGCCCAGGTTGCCGCCGACACACAGCAGGTCGCCCAGTTGCGCACCGCTGCGGGTCAGCGCCAGACCGGCCGGCACACGCCCGAATACGGTCATGGTCAGGCTCAGCGGCCCACGGGTCGTGTCACCGCCTACCAGCGCTACGCCACAGCTTTGCGCCATCTGGTTCAAACCGCGGGCATAGGCTTGCAGCCAATCGGCGGTCACCGTCGGCAAGGTCAGGGCAAGGGTAAAGGCAACCGGGGTGGCGCCCATGGCGGCCAGGTCGCTGACGGCCACGGCCAGCGAGCGCTGGCCGAGCAGAAACGGATCGCAGGGATCGGCGAAGTGCACGCCGGCCACCAACGTATCGGTAGAGATCGCCATCTGTTCCCCGGAGGGAACAGCCAGCAAGGCGCAGTCATCGCCGATCCCGAGGGCAACGCCTTCGCCGCCCTGCGCACAAGGCGCGGCGGCGAAGAAATTGCGGATCAGCTCAAACTCGCCCATTGCTGATTCAAACGCCAATCAGCGCTTGAACGCCTTCACTTCAGCTTCACGCAGACGCGGGGCCAGCTTGTCGAGCACACCGTTGACGAACTTGTGGCCGTCGGTGGAACCGAAGACCTTGGCCAGTTCGATACCCTCGTTGATCACAACGCGGTACGGCACGTCGACGCGCTTGAGCAGTTCCCAGGTGGACAGGCGCAGAACCGCCAGTTCAACAGGGTCCAGCTCTTCGATGGTCAAGTCCAGGCATGGCGTGAGTGCGGTGTCGATTTCGGTCTTGAACTGCGGAACCCCGTGGAGGATTTCGCGGAAGTACGCGCCGTCAACATCGCTGAAATCGTTATCGACCCGGAACTGCGCTTCGATCTCGTTCAGCGACTGCTTGGCCATGTGCCATTGGTACAGCGCCTGAGTCGCGAGCTGACGGGCTTCGCGACGCTTGACGCTTTTCGATGGCTTGCCGGCATCCGCAGGCTTTGGATCGCGCGGGTTGAAACGATCGCTTTCGTCGCTAATCACTTGGCCTCCAACTGCGCCAGCAGGCTGACCATTTCCAGAGCGGACAGGGCAGCTTCAGCACCTTTGTTGCCGGCCTTGGTGCCGGAACGTTCGATGGCTTGCTCGATGGAATCAACGGTCAGGACGCCGAAAGCGACCGGAACGCCGAACTCCATGGACACCTGGGCCAGGCCCTTGGTGCACTCGCCAGCCACGTATTCGAAGTGCGGAGTGCCGCCACGAATGACCGCGCCCAAGGCGATGATTGCCGCGAATTCGCCTTTCTGGGCGACTTTCTGCGCAACCAGCGGGATTTCGAAGGCGCCAGGCGCGCGGATGATGGTGATGTCGCTTTCGCTCACGCCGTGGCGAACCAGGGCATCAACTGCACCGCTGACCAGGCTTTCAACGACGAAGCTGTTGAAACGGCCCACTACGAGAGCGTAGCGGCCTTTAGGGGCGATGAAGGTACCTTCGATGGTCTTCAGGGTCATTCGATAGATCTCTTAAAGAGCCGGGACGCGTCTCGTACGCGTCCCTCGGTGATATTTGAACCGCGAATTCAAGGCCGGAAACAACCGGTCATTATTCGGAGGGCACGTATTCTACAACTTCCAGATCGAAACCGGATATCGCATTAAATTTCATGGGTGCCGACATCAGGCGCATTTTGCGTACGCCCAGGTCGCGCAGGATCTGCGAACCGGCACCGACAGTGCTGTAGGTGGTCGGTTTTTTCACCGGGGCGTGATCGGCGGTTTCGCGGATATGCGCCAGCAACACGTCGCCATCGAGCGGGTGACCGAGCAACAGCACCACGCCGCTGCCGGCCTCGGCAACCGTGGCCATGGCGGCGCGCAGGCTCCAGCGGCCCGGTTGTTTGACCATCAGCAGGTCGCGCAGCGGGTCCATGTTATGCACCCGAACCAAGGTCGGTTCTTCGGCACAAACGTTGCCCAGGGTCAGCGCCATGTGCACGTCGCCTTCCACCGAATCACGATAGGTCACCAGGTTGAATTGGCCCAGTTCGCTGTCCAGTGGCTGCTCGGCAATCCGCTGAACGGTACGTTCGTGGATCATCCGGTAGTGAATCAGGTCGGCGATGGTGCCGATCTTGATGTCGTGTTCAGCGGCAAAAGCTTCCAGCTCGGCGCGACGGGACATGGTGCCGTCGTCGTTCATCACTTCGCAGATCACGCCGCTCGGCTCGAAACCAGCCATGCGCGCCAGGTCGCACGCCGCTTCTGTGTGGCCGGCGCGGGCCAGGGTACCGCCGGCCTGGGCCATCAGCGGGAAGATGTGGCCCGGGCTGACGATGTCTTCAGCCTTGGCATCACGGGCGGCGGCAGCCTGCACGGTGCGCGCGCGGTCAGCGGCGGAGATGCCGGTGGTCACGCCGGTGGCCGCTTCGATCGATACGGTGAACTTGGTGCCGAAACCGGAACCGTTGCGCGGCGCCATCAATGGCAGCTTGAGCAGTTCGCAACGCTCGCGGCTCATCGGCATGCAGATCAGGCCACGGGCGTGCTTGGCCATGAAGTTGATGTGCTCGGGCTTGCAGCACTCGGCGGCCATGATCAGGTCGCCTTCGTTCTCGCGGTCTTCGTCATCCATGAGGATGACCATCTTGCCTTGGCGGATGTCTTCAACCAGTTCTTCGATGCTATTGAGCGCCACAAGGCACCCCCTTGAGTCAGGATTTGAGGTAGCCGTTGGCGGCCAGAAAGCTTTCAGTGATGTTACTGGAGGTTGGCTCTGCAGCCTTGTCGCCCAGCAACAGGCGCTCCAGGTAACGGGCCAGCAAGTCCACTTCCAGGTTCACCCGGCGTCCTGGCTGATACGACGCCATGATGGTTTCGCTCAGGGTGTGGGGAATGATGGTCAGCAGGAACTCGGCGCCATCGACTGCGTTCACGGTCAGGCTGGTGCCGTCGACGGTGATCGAGCCTTTATGGGCGATGTACTTGGCCAGGTCCTTCGGCGCGCGGATGCGGAATTCCACGGCCCGCGCGTTCTCGGTACGGGCAACCACTTCGCCCACGCCGTCGACGTGACCGCTGACCAGATGCCCGCCAAGGCGAGTGGTCGGGGTCAGGGCTTTTTCCAGATTGACCGGGCTGCCGCTTTTCAGGTCGTTCATGGCGGTGCAGTCGAGGGTTTCGCGACTGACATCCGCCGCAAAACCGTTGCCCGGCAATTCAACGGCAGTCAGGCACACGCCGTTGACTGCGATGCTGTCACCCAGTTTGACGTCGCTCAGGTCGAGCTTGCCGGTTTCGACGTGAACCCGCACATCACCGCCCTTTGGGGTCAATGCACGAATACTGCCGATGGATTCGATGATGCCGGTAAACATGAGGTTCTCCTCGAGAACAAAGCCAAAGCTTGCGCGATGGCCGGAAATTATACGCTTGCTGCTGGCAAAGGAATGGCGATGACTCGCCAGTCATCGCCAACGGCACGAATTTCAGTGATTTTGAGTTCCGGCGCATCCTTCATTTGCGCGAGCGGCCAGTCCAGCAGCGGCCGCGCCGAAGAACCCAGGAACTTGCCGGCAATGAAAATCTGGAACTCGTCCACCAGACCGAGTTGGGCAAAGGCACCGGCCAGCCGTGGACCGGCCTCGACCAACACTTCGTTGACGCCACGGGTTGCGAGCTCAACCAGCAGCTGACGCAGATCGACCTGGCCGTCGTAGCCCGGCACGATCAGGCATTCCGGACCGTTGGCATATTGCTCTTCCACTGCCACGCAGGTGGCGACCAGCGCCGGGCCGGCCTTGAAGAACGGTGCATCCAGCGGCACCCGCAGGCGACCGTCGACCAGCACCCGCAGCGGCGGGCGGCTCATGGCCAAGGCCGTTTGCTCTGCATCCAGCCCCAGCTCATCGGCGCGCACGGTCAGCCGCGCGTTGTCTGCCAGCACCGTATCGGCGCCGGTCAGTACCACACTGGCTTGGGCGCGCAGACGCTGAACGGCCGAGCGCGCCGCCGGACCGGTGATCCACTGGCTTTCGCCACTTTCCATCGCCGTGCGCCCGTCCAGGCTCATCGCCAGTTTGACCCGCACGAACGGCAAGCCGTGTTCCATGCGTTTCAGAAAGCCTTGATTAAGCTTGCGCGCCTCGCCTTCCAGCACGCCGCTTTCGGTGGCGATACCGGCCTGGGTCAGACGTTGCAGACCACGACCGGCGACTTCCGGGTTCGGGTCCTGCATCGCTGCGACCACGCGGGCCACACCGGCATTGACCAGTGCGTCGGCACAGGGCGGTGTACGGCCGTGGTGGCTGCAAGGTTCAAGCGTCACGTAAGCGGTGGCGCCACGAGCCTGCTCACCGGCCGCGCGCAGGGCGTGGACTTCAGCGTGGGGCTCGCCGGCGCGCTCATGCCAGCCTTCGCCGACAATCTGCCCGCCCTGCACGATCACGCAACCGACCCGCGGATTGGGGTGCGTCGTGTAATGCCCCTTGCGCGCCAGTTCCAGGGCACGGGCCATGAAATGAGCATCGAGGATGGCTTGTTCTGCGGGCGTGGTCATTCTTTCACCGGTTCACGGGCCAGGCGATCGATCTCTTCGCGGAACTCGTTGAGGTCCTGGAAGCGGCGATATACCGAAGCGAAGCGGATGTAGGCGACTTCGTCGAGCTTCTGCAGCTCGGCCATCACCAGTTCGCCGACCACGAGGGATTTGACCTCGCGCTCGCCCGTGGCGCGCAGTTTGTGTTTGATGTGCACCAGCGACGATTCGAGGCGCTCGACACTCACCGGGCGCTTCTCCAACGCGCGCTGCATGCCGGCGCGGAGTTTTTCTTCGTCGAACGGCTGGCGACTGCCGTCGGTTTTGATCAGGCGCGGCAACACCAGTTCAGCCGTCTCGAACGTCGTGAAGCGCTCGCCGCAGGCCAGGCATTCACGCCGGCGGCGCACCTGTTCGCCCTCGGCGACCAGACGCGAGTCGATGACCTTGGTGTCGTTGGCACCGCAGAAGGGACAGTGCATGGTGGCAGGCAACAAAAAAAGGGAGGGCCATGGTAGCGCATCCCGGTGGCAAGACAAGCCATAGGGTTTGCGGTATACAGACGGGATGATCACTTGATCCATGGAATTCAGCTTTATGGAGCCACCAATGTCGTTACGTCCGCTCATTTTGCTCAGTGTTTTCAGCCTGCTGGTGGCTTGCGGCAGCGATGCACCCAAGCCCCAGCCGCCAACGCCAGGCCCGGCGCCGCAGCAAGCGCAGAAGAAGGCCCGGGAGGCCGCCAATCTCGGTCCTCTGCCCGCCTATCAGCGTGAACTGAGCGGCACCTTGCAAGGCGTACCGGCCGGCGCTGAAGTCGAACTGGCATTGCTGGTGATCGACGATAAGGACCGCCCGCAACAATTGCTCGCCAGTTCCAGCCTGATCGGCAACAACCAGGTGCTGCCCTTTCACCTGCGCTTCAATCCGGAATCCTTCCCGGCCGGGGCCCGCGTTGAACTGCGAGGCCGCGCCAGTCAGTCCGGGCAGTTGATCCTGCACTTGCCGTCGCAGCTGATTACCCAACCGACCACCCAGGCCCTGGGCCAACTGCAATTCGTCAAAGCTCCATGAGTGCACCGCTCGACCTGCAAAAGGCATTGGGTGAACTGCTCGGTGATGCGCAATTGGTTGCCTGTGAGTTACCAGGGACCGACCTGAAGTTGTGGCTGATCGACGGCGACAACATGGACCGAGCCTTCAGCCCGGAAGAAACCAGGCGCATTCTGCATGAGCCGCCGTACTGGAGCTTCTGCTGGGCCAGCGGCCTGGCCGTGGCCCGTTATCTGGCCAAAAACCCGCATTGGGTCGAAGGCAAGCGGGTGCTGGATTTCGGTGCCGGTTCCGGGGTAGCGGGGATTGCCGCAGCCAAGGCCGGGGCGCTGGAAGTGCTAGCCTGCGACCTCGACCCGCTGGCGATTGCCGCCTGTCGGGCCAATGCCGAGCTCAATGACGTAGAGCTCAACTACTCGACGGATTTTTTCGCCGAGGCTGATCGCTTCGATCTGATCCTGGTGGCGGATGTGCTGTACGACCGGGCCAACCTGCCGCTGCTCGACCAATTCCTCAGCCGCGGCCGAGAGGCGCTGGTGGCGGATTCCCGAGTGCGGGATTTTCGCCATCCGTTGTACCGGCGCATCGAAATGCTTGAAGCCATGACCCTGCCGGATCTGGCCGAGCCCCACGAGTTTCGGCATGTAAGCCTGTACCATGCGCAGCGCGTTTGAAATCGCAGAAAGATCGCAGCCTTCGGCAGCTCCTACAGGGTTGAATATTTACTCGGTCAATGTAGGAGCTGCCGAAGGCTGCGATCTTTTACGCCAGCCCTTATAGTGAGCATATTCACGCTTCCAAGAGATCCCCCATGAGTCAGGAAACGCCGTACATCTTCGACGCCACGACTGCCGATTTCGACCAGTCGGTGATCGAGAACTCTTTCCACAAGCCTGTACTGGTGGATTTCTGGGCCGAATGGTGCGCGCCCTGCAAAGTGCTGATGCCAATGTTGCAGAGCATTGCCGAGAGCTATCAGGGTGAGTTGCTGTTGGCGAAGGTCAACTGCGACCTCGAACAAGACATCGTCGCCCGCTTTGGCATTCGCAGCCTGCCGACCGTGGTGCTGTTCAAGGACGGTCAGCCGGTAGACGGCTTTGCCGGTGCCCAGCCGGAATCCGCCGTGCGTACCCTGCTCGAACCCCATGTGCAGATGCCGCCACCGGCCGCCGCCGATCCGTTCGAACAGGCCCAGGCGCTGTTCGACGACAGTCGTTTTGCCGATGCCGAAGCCCTGCTCAAAGTGATCCTGGGTGAAGACAACACCAACGCCAAGGCACTGATCCTGTACGCGCGCTGCCTGACCGAGCGCGGTGAACTGGGCGAAGCGCAAGCCGTGCTGGATGCGGTCAAGAGCGACGAACACAAGGCCGCGCTGGCCGGCGCCAAGGCACAGATCAAGTTTCTCGGTCTGGCCAAGGACTTGCCGGATGCCGCCGACCTGAAGGCCCGACTGGCGAAAGACCCGCTGGACGATGAGGCGGTCTATCAACTGGCGATCCAGCAACTGGCCCGTCAGCAGTACGACGCCGCGCTGGATGCATTGCTCAAGTTGTTCACCCGTAACCGCAGCTACAGCGAAGGCTTGCCGCACAAGACCTTGCTGCAGGTGTTCGAGTTGCTGGGCAACGATCATCCGTTGGTGAGCACGTACCGCCGCAAGTTGTTTGCCGCCCTCTATTAAAAATCAAAAGATCGCAGCCTGCGGCAGCTCCTACAGAGGATATGTATTCACCCTGTAGGAGCTGCCGCAGGCTGCGATCTTTTTACGGTCTACTCGATCCAGCTGTAGAGCGGCGTATCCCCGCCGCTCACTACCTTCACGTCCGAACTATGGCGCAGGCGTACCAGCAGGCGTTTGCCCGCCGCCGCACTGCCGGTCAGCCCTTCGAGTTGATCGAGCAGGTCCGGCCCGCTGAGCTGTCCTGCCTTGCGCAGCAAATCCCTGGCGATCTGCCACAGCGCATCATCCTGATTCAGCGGTTTCGCCGCTGGCGCGCTGACCGGGGATTTTTCCACCTGCAACTGCGCCCCTAGCCGCGCCCAGTCCGCGTCGTCCATCTCCAGGGTCAAATCCACCGGCCAGTCGCCGATGCTTCCGCGAATTCGCAACATAGGTCTGCTCCCGCACATTTCTTCCCGGCATGCTCCCATGGGACTTGTGCAACGCCAAGCAGGCAGTCAAACTCTCCGCACTTACGTTATAAGATTACATAACAATTTCTTCATTTTACTTTTCGGAGACTCGTCATGCGTCGTCTGCTTCTCGCTCTGCCGTTTGCCATGTTGCCGCTGGCTGTCGCCCATGCCGCCGCCGAACACGATCATGAGCATGGCAGCCTGGGCGCCCACGAACATGGCGTGGGACGCCTGAACGCGACGCTGGACGGCAAGACCCTGGAGCTGGAGCTGGAAAGCCCGGCCATGAACCTGGTGGGTTTCGAGCATGTCGCCACCAGCGATGCAGACAAAGCCAAAGTCGCCGCCGCCCGCGCGCAACTCGAGCAACCACTGGCCTTGTTCAACCTGCCAAAAGCCGCCGGTTGCGTGGTGGAAAACCAGGAACTGGAAAGCCCGCTGTTCGGCGACAAGCCCGATGCCGACGACGATCATGACGAAGACGCCAAGGACGAAGACGGCCACGAACATCACCATGATCACAGCGAAATCCACGCTCACTATCAGTTCACCTGCGCCACGCCGGATGCATTGAAGACCCTGGACCTGGCGAATATTTTCACCCGCTTCCCGGCCACCCAAAAAATTCAGGTACAACTGATCGGCCCGAGCGGGCAGCAAGGGGTTGAAGTGACTGCCAAGGCTGCTGCCCTAAAATTCTGAATCCACTGAAGATCACCCTGTAGGAGCTGCCGCAGGCTGCGATCTTTTGACCTTCAACGATCAAAAGATCGCAGCCTGCGGCAGCTCCTACACAGGTCAATCAACACCCATGAAATCGGCTAAATGACCCAAGCACTCATCGAACTGTCCGACCTTGGCTTCAGCTGGCCCGGTCACCCGCCGCTGCTGGACATCCCGGCGTTTCGCCTGGAGCGCGGCGAAACCCTGTTCCTCAAAGGCCCCAGCGGCAGCGGCAAGACCACCCTGCTCGGTCTGCTCGGCGGCGTGCAAAAGCCTGATCGCGGCTGCATCCGCCTGCTCGGCCAGGAACTGACGCAACTCTCGGCCGGCGCCCGCGACCACTTTCGCGTCGATCACACCGGCTACATCTTTCAGCAGTTCAACCTGCTGCCGTTTCTGTCGGTGCGTGAAAACGTCGAACTGCCCTGCCACTTCTCCACACTGCGCGCCGAACGGGCGAAACAACGCCATGGCAGTGTCGACAAAGCCGCCGCCACGCTGCTCGCCCACCTGGGTTTGAAGGATGAAAACATCCTCGGTCGCCGCGCCGATTCGTTGTCCATCGGCCAGCAGCAACGGGTCGCCGCCGCCCGCGCACTGATCGGTCAACCGGAACTGGTGATCGCCGACGAGCCGACCTCGGCCCTCGATTACGACGCCCGCGAGAACTTCATTCGCCTGCTGTTCGCCGAGTGCCGCGAAGCCGGGTCGAGCCTGTTGTTCGTCAGCCATGACCAGAGCCTGGCGCCGCTGTTCGACCACAACCTGTCGCTGGCCGAACTCAATCGCGCCGCTACCCCGTCCGAGGTCTGAGATGTATCTGTTTCGTCTAGCCATGGCCAGCCTGGCTAACCGCCGCTTCACCGCGATCCTCACCGCGTTCGCCATCGCCCTGTCGGTATGCCTGTTGCTGGCAGTGGAGCGCGTGCGCACCGAAGCCAAGGCCAGTTTCGCCAGCACCATCAGCGGTACCGACCTGATCGTCGGTGCCCGCTCAGGTTCAGTGAATCTGTTGCTGTACTCGGTATTCCGCATCGGCAACGCCACTAACAACATCCGCTGGGACAGCTTCGAACACTTCGCCAGCAACCCGAAAGTGAAGTGGGCGATCCCGATGTCCCTCGGCGATTCCCATCGCGGCTACCGGGTGATGGGCACCACCGAAGCCTACTTCGAGCATTATCAGTACGGCCGCCAGCAACACCTGGAACTGGCCGATGGCCGGGCCTTTGCCACCGACCCGTTCGAAGTGGTGCTCGGCGCCGAAGTGGCCGATGCACTGCACTACAAACTCGGTGACAAACTGGTGCTGGCCCACGGCGTGGCGGCGATCAGCCTGGTCAAGCACGACGACAAACCGTTCACCGTGGTCGGCATTCTCAAGCGCACCGGCACCCCGGTGGACCGCACGCTGCACATCAGCCTTGGTGGTATGGAAGCCATTCACATCGACTGGCATAACGGTGTGCCGGCCCGGGGCGAGGGTCGCATCACCGCCGACCAGGCGCGCAACATGGACCTCACGCCGCAAGCGATCACCGCGTTCATGCTCGGCCTCAACAACAAGATTTCGACCTTTGCCCTGCAACGGGAAATCAACGAATTCCGCGGTGAGCCGATGCTGGCGATCTTGCCGGGCGTGGCGTTGCAAGAGCTGTGGAGCCTGATGGGCACCGCGGAAAAAGCCTTGTTCGTGGTTTCGTTGTTTGTGGTGCTGACCGGATTGATCGGCATGCTCACGGCCATTCTTACCAGCCTCAATGAACGCCGCCGGGAAATGGCGATCCTGCGCTCGGTGGGCGCACGCCCCTGGCACATCGCGACGCTGTTGGTACTCGAAGCCTTTGCCCTGGCGCTGTCGGGCGTGATCGCCGGCGTGGCGCTGCTGTATGTGTGCATCGTGGCGGCCCAGGGTTATGTGCAAGCCAACTACGGTCTGTTCCTGCCGCTGTCCTGGCCGAGCGAGTATGAATGGACGCTGCTCGGTGGCATCCTGATCGCCGCGCTGCTGATGGGCAGCGTGCCGGCCTGGCGCGCCTATCGCCAATCCCTGGCCGATGGCCTGTCGATCCGTTTATGAGGACGTTGAAAATGCCCCGCGCTGTACTTGCGCTGTTGATGTTGGTCGCCCTGCCCCTGTGGGCGGCCCAGCCAAAAGACCTGACCTGGTCGGAGATGATCCCGCCCGACGCGCCGAAAGAAGTGCCGAACATGACGCCGCTGCACGATCTGTCGCAGATGAGCAGCACGCTCTCGGCAGAGTCGGCGCCAGCAGCCAAACAGGACATGCCCAACGCACCGGTGGTCAAGACCCTCGATGGCCAGAACATTCGCTTGCCTGGCTACATCGTGCCGCTGGAAGTGAGCGAGGAAGGCCGCACCACGGAGTTTCTGCTGGTGCCGTATTTCGGCGCCTGCATCCATGTGCCACCACCACCGTCGAACCAGATCGTGCACGTCAAGAGCGAAGTCGGCGTGAAGCTCGACGAGTTGTATCAGCCTTACTGGATCGAAGGCGCGCTGCAGGTCAAGGCGTCCACCAGCGAGTTGGCGGATGCCGGGTATCAGATGGAGGCGGACAAGATTTACCTGTATGAATTGCCGGAGTGAGTCCGGTGGTTTTGTGCTGTCTGTCAGTCCCTCTTCGCGAGCAGGCTCGCTCCCACATTGGAATGCGTTCCACCTGTGGGAGCGAGCCTGCTCGCGATGAGGCCTTCAAAATCACCACAAAATCCAACCCCTTCCCACTTTCATTGAGCTGCATCAAAAGACCGAATAGTTAGCCGGCTTACCATTGGACATCGAACATTTTTAACGTCCTTTGGAGCCCCCATGAACAAGTCCATGCTCAGCGCTTCGCTGGTTGCCCTCGCGCTCGCAGCCCCGCTCGCCCACGCCTTCGAGGCCGGCGACATTCTCCTTCGCGCCGGTGCAATCACCGTCAACCCGGAAGCCGACAGCTCCAGCGTCAAGGTTGATCAAGGCCCGCTGGCGGGTGCCGACCTGGGTGGCAAGGCGACACTGAGCAGCGACACGCAACTGGGCTTGAACTTCGCCTACATGCTCACCAACCACCTGGGTATCGAGCTGCTGGCGGCCACACCGTTCGAGCATGACGTGAAACTCAAGGGTACGGCCCTGAGCGCGGCCAACGGCAAACTCGGCACCCTCAAGCACCTGCCACCGACCTTGAGCCTGGTGTACTACCCGCTGGATCCGAAGTCGGCCTTCCAGCCGTACGTCGGCGGCGGCATCAACTACACGTATATCTACGACGAACACGTTGGCAGCCAGGCGCAGTCCGCCGGTTTCAGCAACTTCAAGGCGGAAAACTCCTGGGGCCTGGCGTGGCAGGTCGGTGCTGACTACATGCTGACCGACAACATCATGATCAACGCCCAGGTGCGCTACATCGACATCGATACCCGCGCCACCGTCGAGAACAACTCGATTGCCCCAGGTACCCGGGCACGTGTGGACGTCGATGTAGACCCGTTCATCTACATGGTGGGTCTGGGTTACAAGTTCTAAAGAACGTTCACGTGGTGGTGAATGAGGCTTGGTGGCGAACAGACTAAATACTGACGGCGACTGCTTCGCAGTCGAACGGGACGATGCGGCGATCCGACAAGCTCCCTCGCCACAGGAATTGCACAAGCTGTAAGTAAATTCCGGCCGTGAAAAAGGCGCCTGTAAAAAGGCGCCTTTTTCATGTCCGCAGGGCAGCGATCTAACGCCCCAGCAACCGCGCCAGCCCCACACGCATCGGAGTCTGCTCCGTGGTACTGAAGCGTTCCAACAGGCGCCGGTTGTTCGCCCGGGAATGACGGATGTCACCGGAACGCGCCGGGCCGTAGCTCACCGGTGGCAGCTTGCCGACCACGGCTTCGAGCGCTTCGAGCATTTGCTTGAGGGTCGTCGCCTGGTTCCAGCCAACGTTGACCGCACCGGCTTCAACCCGGGGCTTCTCGATGGCCTGCACCAGGAGGTCGACCAGGTCTTCGACGTAGACAAAATCCCGAGTCTGCTCACCGTCGCCGAACACCGTGATCGGCAAGCCCTTCAGTGCGCGCTCGCTGAAAATGCTGATCACCCCGGAGTACGGCGAGGACGGATCCTGGCGCGGACCGAAGATGTTGAAGAAGCGGAAAATCACCGGTTCCAGCGCATGCTGGCGGCGGTAGAAGTCGAAGTATTGCTCGCTGGCCAGTTTGTCCACCGCGTAAGGCGTCAGAGGCGCCTTGGGTGTGTCTTCGTCGATCGACTCACCTTCGCCATTGTTGCCATACACCGCCGCACTGGAGGCAAACAGCACGCGTTTGACCCCGCTCTGGCGCATGGCTTCGCAGACGTTCAGCGTGCCGATGAAGTTGCTCTGGTGCGTGCGTACCGGATCGTCCACCGAGGCCTGCACCGAAGCCACGGCCGCGAGGTGCGCCACGGCGCTGCATCCGGCCATCGCCTGGGCAACCAAAGCCGCATCGGCCACGTCGCCGACGATCAGTTCGACCCTGGGATTGTCCAGCGGCAGATTGCTGCGCTTGCCGGTGGACAGGTCATCGAGAATCCGCACCGCATGGCCCTTGGCAAGCAGCGCGTCAGTCAGGTGTGAACCAATGAAACCGGCACCACCGGTGATCAAAACGGGGCCGTCAGCCATGGCGATAGAACCTGTCCAGTAGACCGGGAAGCGCCGCACGCCAGGCGCGTGGCTTGATCCCGAAGGTGTGCAGAATTTTCTTGCAGGCCAGTACCGCGTGTTGCGGTTCTTCGGCAGCATCCGGACGCGCGGCGTGGGCCTGGGCGGTCGGGGCTTCGATGGCCAGCGGATGCAGGCTGCGGGCTTCGGTCAGAATCGCCTGCCCCAGCGCCAGCGGCGTGGTCGCCTCATGCCCGGCGTAGTGGTAGGTGCCCCACAGCGGCGCGGCGCAATCGAGTTGCTTGAGCACTGAAATGATGACGCGGGCGGCATCATCGACCGGCGTCGGATTGCCCCGTCGGTCGTCGGCCATCAGCAGCTCTTCGGGTTGTTCGGCACGGGCGAGGAAGCGGCCAAGGGCGCCATCCGGGCTGTCATCCAGCAGCCAGCCGAAACGCAGCAGCACGTGTTGCGGGCAGGTGGCGCGCACGCTTTGCTCGATCCGCCACAACGCCTGACCCCGCAGGCCCAAGGGCACCGGTTCGTCTTTTTCGCTGTAGGCGGTGGCGCGGGAGCCGTCGAACACGCGATAACTGGAAGGTTGCAGCAGGACGATGTTGTGGTGCTGGCACAGTTCGGCCAGACGCTCGATCGCGCGTTCCTGGCCGGCCAGGCGCGATTCGCTCACTGCCTCGGCCTGAAACCAGTCGAAGTAGTAGGCAAGGTTGATCAATGCATCGGGACGGGTGTCGTCGAGCAGTTGTGTCAGGCTCGCGGCATCCCAGCCGTCTTGCGGCGGGCGGGGGGCGAGGAAACCGATGTCTTCCTCCGCACCGAGGCGAATCAGCGCCTGCCCAAGGGCATTTCCGCCGCCCAGTAACATAAGGCGCATTCGCATAGAGTCAGCAGGCCCAGTCTGATTGAAACAATGGCGTTATCGACACCGCGCCCAGGCGATGTCGTTGATAATTGCCGGAATCGTTGCATTTTGCGGGTTTAGTGCGCAACCGTCACCCGTAAAGTGTAGATGCCTGAGTTTTGCAGTGCTGCCACAGGTTTACCGGCCAGCCAGCGAGACTTGCATCTTGCGCCCCCCACCCGCATAAATTGCTGCATGAACCTGCCCATCCCCGCAGACAGTGCCCTGAGCGGCTTCCACCCTGCCGTCAGCGCCTGGTTCAGCCACACGTTCCCGGCGGTCACCGCCGCCCAGGCCCGGGCGTGGCCGTTGATCCGCCAGCGCCGTTCGACCCTGGTCGCCGCGCCCACCGGTTCCGGCAAGACCCTCACCGCCTTTCTCGCCGTCATCGACGACCTGGTGCACCGTGGCCTGGAAAGCCCCGAAGGCTTGCCCGACGCCACCCTGGTGGTTTACGTCTCGCCGCTCAAGGCGCTGTCCAACGACATCCAGATCAACCTGCAAAACCCGCTGGCCGGCATTACCGAGCAATTGCGCGTGATGGGCCTGCCGCAATTGCAGATCAGCACCGCCGTGCGCACTGGCGATACGCCGCAAAAAGATCGTTCGGCGATGCGCAAAACAGCGCCGCACATTCTGGTGACCACGCCGGAATCCCTGTATGTGCTGCTCGGCTCCGATTCCGGCCGGCAGATGCTCGGCACCACACAAACGGTAATCGTCGACGAGATCCACGCCATGGCCGCCAGCAAACGCGGCAGCCATCTGGCCCTGAGCCTTGAACGCCTGCAAGCACTCTGCCCGGAGCCGCTGCTGCGCATCGGTCTGTCGGCCACGCAAAAGCCCATCGAAGCCGTCTCGCGCTTCCTGGTCGGTCGCGACCGCCCGTGCGAGATCGTCGACATCGGCCACGCCCGCCCCCGCGACCTGGACATCGAAGTGCCGCCCGTGCCGCTATCGGCCGTGATGGCCAACGATGTCTGGGAACTGGTGTACGACCGCCTCGCCGCCCTCGCCCGGGAACACCGGACCACGCTGATTTTCGTCAACACCCGGCGCCTGGCCGAACGTCTGAGCCGGCACCTCAGCGAACGGCTGGGCAAGGACGCCGTGGCAGCCCACCACGGCAGCCTTGCCAAGGAATTTCGCCTGGACGCCGAGCAGCGTCTCAAGCGCGGCGACCTGCAAGTGCTGATCGCCACGGCGTCGCTGGAGCTGGGCATCGACATCGGCGACGTCGACCTGGTGTGCCAGGTCGCCTCGCCGCGTTCGATTGCCGGGTTTCTGCAACGGGTCGGCCGTTCCGGGCACCAGGTCGGCGGCACGCCCAAGGGCCGATTGTTTGCCACCACCCGCGACGACCTGATCGAATGCGCCGCGCTGCTCGACTGCGTGCGCCGGGGCGAACTCGATACCTTGCTGATCCCGCAAGCGCCGCTGGACGTGCTGGCGCAGCAGATCATCGCCGAGGTCAGTTGTCAGGAATGGTCGGAGCAAGCGCTGCTGGAAATGCTGCGCCGCGCCTCGCCCTACGCCGCACTCGACGACAAACACTATCAGGCGCTGCTGCACATGCTCGCAGAGGGTTACAACGGCCGACAGGGCATCCGTAGCGCCTATCTGCACCGCGACGCCGTGAGCCGCACCCTGCGCGGCCGCCGGGGCGCGAAACTGACGGCGGTGACCAGTGGCGGGACCATTCCGGACAACGCCGACTACAGCGTAATGCTGGAGCCTCAAGGGCTGAACATCGGCAGCATCAACGAAGACTTCGCCGTGGAAAGCATTGCCGGGGATATCTTCCAGTTAGGCAACACGTCCTATCGGATCCTGCGGGTGGAAACCGGCAAGGTCCGGGTCGAGGATGCCCAGGGCCAGCCGCCGACCATTCCGTTCTGGCTCGGTGAAGCACCGGGGCGCAGCGCCGAATTGTCCTCGGCGGTGGCGCGCTTGCAGGCACAACTCGACGACCTGCTGGGGGCTGCGCCAGGCAACTTGCAGACAGCGCTCGACTGGCTGACCGGAACACTGGGCCTGAACCTCGCCAGCGCCGAACAACTGGTGGACTACCTGGCCCGCGCGCGGCAAACGCTGGGTGCCCTGCCATCCCAAGACACGCTGCTGATGGAGCGTTTTTTCGACGAGTCCGGCGGCACGCAACTGGTCATTCACACGCCGTTCGGCAGCCGCATTAACCGCGCCTGGGGCCTGGCCCTGCGCAAGCGTTTCTGTCGCACCTTCAACTTCGAATTGCAGGCCGCCGCCAGCGAAGACGCCATCGTGCTGTCGCTGTCCACCAGCCACAGTTTTGAACTGGACGACGTCTGGCGCTACCTGCACAGCAACAGCGCCGAACACATCCTGACTCAAGCCGTGCTCGACGCGCCGCTGTTCGGCGTGCGTTGGCGCTGGAATGCCGGCGTGGCCCTGGCGCTGCCGCGCTACAGCGGCGGGCGCAAAGTCCCGCCGCAGATCCAGCGGATGAAAAGCGAAGACCTGATCGCCAGCGTGTTTCCCGATCAAATCGCCTGCGTGGAAAACCTCGCCGGCGAACGGGAGATTCCCGACCATCCTCTGGTGGAACAGACCCTCGACGATTGCCTGCACGACGCCATGGACAGTGAAGGTTGGCTGGCACTGTTGCGGCGCATGGAACGCGGCGACATTCGCCTGATCAGCCGCGACTTGCCGGCGCCTTCGCCACTGGCGGCGGAGATTCTCAGCGCCCGGCCCTATACCTTTCTCGACGATGCGCCGCTGGAGGAGCGCCGCACCCAAGCGGTGCTCAATCGGCGCTGGAGCGACCCGCAATCCACCGACGACCTCGGTGCGCTGGACGCCGAGGCGATTGCCGCCGTGTGCGACGAAGCCTGGCCGGCGCCCTCCGGTGTCGACGAAATGCACGAGGCCTTGATGAGCCTGGCGTGCATCACCGACGCCGAGGCCGGCGCTAATCCACAGTGGCTCGACTGGCTCACGACCCTGGCCGACTGCGGACGCGCGAGCCGTTTGCAGATCAATGCCGGGCAATCGCTGTGGCTGGCACTGGAGCGCCTGACCTGCCTGCGGGCAATTTATCCACAGGCCGAATTGACGCCATCGCTGCAAGCGCTGCCGGACTTCGACGAGGTCTGGGAACCCGACGACGCCATCCTCGAACTGATCCGCGCGCGGCTCAGTGCCTTCGGGCCGCTAGCGCTCAATCGCATTGCCGAACCACTCGGCTTGCCCGCTGCACAGGTCAACCAGGCCCTGGCGCAACTGGAACGCGAAGGCTACGTGCTGCGCGGTCGCTTCACTCCGGGCACCGCCCAGGAAGAATGGTGCGAGCGGCATTTGCTGGCGCGGATTCACCGCTATACGGTCAAGCGCCTGCGCCGGGAAATCGAACCGGTGGCGTTGCAGGATTTCATGCGATTTTTGTTCGACTGGCAGCATGTGTCGAGCGCAAGCCAGGGCCAGGGCGCGGCAGTTTTGCCGGCCGTTATTGCGCAATTCGAAGGCTACCCCGCCGCCGCTTCAGCCTGGGACAGCGACATCCTGCCAGCACGGATCAAGGACTACTCGGCAACCTGGCTCGATGAGCTGTGCCGCAGCGGCAAACTAGTGTGGACGCGCCTGACTGCGCACAACAAAAGCGCCAGCACCGCGCTGCGCAGCACGCCGATTGTGTTGCTGCCGCGCAACCGGGTCGGCCTCTGGAGCGGCTTGACCGAACAAACGCCGGTCAGCGAACTGTCGCCGAAAACGCAAAAGGTCCACGCCGCCCTCAGCCAGCATGGCGCGCTGTTTTTCGATGAGCTGATCCATGAGGCCCACCTGCTGCGTTCGGAGCTGGAAATCGCCCTGCAGGAACTGGTGGGCGCCGGGCTGGTGAATGCCGATAGCTTTGCCGGATTGCGCGCACTGATCACCCCGGCCAGCAAGCGCCAGCCGCGCAACGGTCGGCGTGGACGCGGGGCATTCATCGGCGGCATGGACGACGCCGGACGCTGGGCCCTGTTGCGACGCGCACCTGCCGCGCCGGTGGTACAAAACCAGCGGACGCCTGCCGAAACCCTTGAACACATCGCCATGACCTTGCTGCGCCGCTATGGCGTGGTGTTCTGGCGCTTGCTGGAACGTGAGGCGGACTGGCTGCCGAGCTGGCGCGAACTGCTGCGCACTTTCCATCGCCTGGAGGCACGCGGCGAGATTCGCGGCGGGCGGTTCGTCAGTGGCCTGGCGGGCGAGCAATTCGCCCTGCCCGAGGCGATTCCATTGCTGCGGGAGGTGCGGCGTCGCCCCCATGACGGCAGCCTGGTCGCGGTGTGCGGGGTCGATCCGCTGAACCTCGCCGGCACGCTATTGCCCGGCGCGAAAGTCCCGGCACTGGCGAGCAATCGGCTGGTGTATCGCGATGGTTTGCCGGTTGCTGCCGAGATCGCGGGCAAGCAGCAGTTCTGGGGAGAGCTGGATCAGCACAGTGGTGCCGAGGTGCGCAACAAACTGATCCGGCATTGAGGTTGTCTGGTCTGGCGCCTTCGCGAGCAAGCCCGCTCCCACATTGGATCTATGTTCGGACGCAGATTGGTGTTCCAACACAAAACCCTGTGGGAGCGGGCTTGCCCGCGAAGAGGCCATCACAGCCAACAAAGAACCTCAGGACAAAACCTTCTACTGAGACCGCGGCCGATCCGGCATCAACACAGCAGCATGCTCTGGCTCGATCTCCGGCGGCGCTTCGACCGGATGCCGCGGCACCAGCGCCTGCTGTGGATAAGTCTGCGCGAAGTTCACCCACGGGCAGTTATCCACAAGCTTTTTCAAACGCTGGTTGAAGGCCCGGCTCACCGCGTATTGACCACCGGACACCGTGCGGAATTGCGCGGTCAGCACCACACCGTTGAGGTCCATCTTGTCGACGCCAAACACATCCAGCGGCCCTTGCAGGTTGTAGCGCAGGAACGGGTCGTTGCTGATGGAATGCCCGGCCTCGCGGATCAGTTCGATGGCCTTGTCGACATCGGTGTCGTAGGTGAATTGCACCGAGAAAAACGCATAGGCGAATTGCCGCGATTGGTTGGTCACGGCCTTGATCTGCCCGAACGGCACCGAGTGCACGAAGCCCTTGCCGTCGCGCAGGCGCAAGGTGCGGATGGTCAGGCCTTCGACGGTGCCTGCGTGACCGGAATCGAGCACCACCCAGTCACCGATGGACAGGGTGTCTTCGATGATGATGAACAGCCCGGTGATCACGTCCTGTACCAGTTGCTGGGAACCGAAACCGATCGCCAGGCCGATGACCCCGGCACCGGCCAGGAACGGCGCGACGTTGATCCCCAGGTTGGCCATGGTGGTGATCGCGCAAATCACCACCAGGATGATTTTGATCGCGTTGCGCAACAGCGGCAGGATGGTTTTAACCCGCGTACTCGGCTGGCGCGCCGAGCGCTTGTTGGTCGGTGGTTTCAGGGCTTCCTGAATCGCCGTGTCGAGCAACACCCAGACCATCCAGGTCACCAGCAGGATCAGACCGATGTGGCCCAGGGAATCACTGATCGCCCGGCCCACGGCATTGCTAACCGCGAATTCGAACAGCGACACGCCCCAGATCCGCCCGAGAATATCGATGAACACGATAGCCATGCCGATACGCAGCAAGGCGTGGGACAAATTGAGAAAGCGTTCCTTGTAGGCGCTGCTGCGGCGCAGGTCCGCTTCGCTGCGCGCCTTGAACAGATGATGCAGCGTGGTGCTGAGGAACACAGTGGCAATCAGCAACACCGTGGTGAACAAGGCGCTGCGCAGCACTCTCTGGTTGTCGGCCCCGGCGCCGATCAGGTTGATGATCGAAACCAGTACCATCAACAGAATCGGCCAATACCAGAGCCCGGAAAATATCCGCAGGGTTTCACGCAATGCCGGCTGCCTGAGGCGCTGGGCCAGCGGCAGGATGCGGATCACCTGGGCGACCGGGCGGCGCATGCGGATCACCAGCAAGCCGAAGGACATCGACGCTGCCAACCCGGTGAACACGGCGATGCTGCTGGTGAGATTGTTGCCCAGTTGATGAGCGATCTGCGGGCTGGTCAGGGCATCGCTCAATGCCACCAGAAAGCCGATAACGAACAAAGGTCGTGGACTCTTCTCGCGGATGATCTGCACCGCCCGCCGCTTGTGCCCGGTATTGAACACCACTACCAGCGACAGCACCAATGACGCGGCAAATATCCCCGCGCTGGCGGCATAAGTCAGACACAGCGCCAGCGCCCGTCCCGCCGATATCGGCAAAAAGTGACTGGCATAAATCGTCAACGGCAGACTGATCACCGCCGCAAGGGTGTAGGGCAGCACGTAGCCGAGCAAAGCCTGGCCCCGTTCACGACTGAGCAGCAGACGATGCTCGCACAGGCGCCGGGCGGCCATCCGTCCAAGCAGCCATAGACAGGCAAACACCACCGCCCACACGCAGGTCAGCAGCAGGAAATCGCCGGCGACGCTCCAGGGCGAACGGGCCGAAGGCTGATTGACCAACTGATCCACCTCATCAGCCGCGCGGTCGGCACGCAGGCGCCAGACGTCGACGAGGTTTTCATTGAGATCGAGTTTGGTCTGGACCTCGTCGATGCTTGAACTGATGGCCCCCAGTAATCCGCCTTGCACCAGCGGTTCGGGGTGGGCCGGCGGCGTCGCGGCGGTCGCGGTGGCCGGCAGCCCCGGTATCGCGGCGGCTTCCAGTTGCTCGCTGCCCACAAACAGCAACGCTCCCAGCAGTATCGCGGTCTTGAGCCTGATCAAAGCACCCGCTCCTTTGGCTGTGTCTGTATGGAACTGATCGAGAAATGCCGGGCAAGTTCGGATATAGCTCCCTCGCCACAGACTAACACCCGCGCTCGCGATCTTTGCGCCCAAGGCAAATATCAAATGTCCATCCCTGTATTTTTCTGAACGAGCCAAATCCCGACACTGCGCTCCATCACATCATTGCACCGGAGTTGCAGCCATGCCCATTGCCCTGCTCGCGCTGACCCTCAGCGCCTTTGCCATCGGGACGACCGAGTTCGTCATCGTTGGCCTGTTACCCACCATCGGCACCGACCTCGGCGTCAGTCTGCCATCCGCCGGCCTGCTGGTCAGCCTGTATGCCCTTGGCGTTGCCGTCGGCGCCCCGGTGCTGACCGCCCTCACCGGCAAGGTTCCGCGCAAGTTGCTGCTGTTGTCGCTGATGGTGCTGTTCACCCTCGGCAATCTGCTGGCGTGGCAAGCACCGAGCTACGAGTCGTTGATCCTCGCACGAATCGTCACCGGCCTGGCCCACGGGGTGTTTTTCTCGATCGGCTCGACCATCGCCACCAGTCTAGTGCCGAAGGAAAAAGCCGCCAGCGCGATTGCCATCATGTTCACCGGCCTGACCGTGGCGCTGGTCACTGGCGTGCCGCTGGGGACATTCATCGGCCAGCATTTCGGCTGGCGTGAAACCTTCCTCGCCGTTTCGACCCTGGGCGTGATCGCCTTCATCGGCAGCCTGCTCTACGTGCCGAAAAATATCGCACACAGCAAACCCGCATCGTTGTTGCAGCAATTGCAGGTGCTCAAGCAACCGCGCCTGTTGCTGGTGTATGCCATGACGGCCGTCGGCTACGGCGGCTCGTTCATTGCCTTTACCTTCCTCGCGCCGATTCTTCAGGACCTCTCCGGCTTCAGCGCCGGCACCGTCAGCCTGGTGTTGCTGGTCTACGGCATCTCCGTGGCCGTCGGCAACATCTGGGGCGGCAAACTGGCGGACAAGCGCGGCCCGATCAGCGCCCTGAAAATCATCTTTGCCCTGCTCGCCGCCGTGTTGTTCGTGCTGACTTTCACCGCCGGCAATCCGTGGCTGGCGCTGGCCACCGTGCTGTTCTGGGGCGCCGTGGCATTCGGCAATGTGCCAGGGTTGCAGGTGTATGTGGTGCGTCAGGCTGAGCATCACGCCCCGCAGGCGGTGGATGTGGCATCCGGCCTGAACATCGCGGCGTTCAACCTCGGCATTGCCGGTGGCGCCTGGGGCGGTGGCCTGATCGTCGCCCACATGGGCTTGATTCACACCGCGTGGATCGGCGGTCTGGTGGTGATGGTGGCGCTGGCATTGACCGCGTGGAATGGACGCCTTGATCGCCTCGGCCCGGTCTATGCCGAACACGCTGAGGGTTCTGCCCGCATTATCACGGGCCACTGATAAACCCTGTGGGAGCGAGCCTGCTCCCACAGTTGCTCGGTGGTGCTCTGCAGAAAATGTACCGTCCGTAGCCCCATCGAAACTTTCGCCACCGCCCCAGAGTCATCCAAAGACAGGAGCCGTCAGGCGGGAGACGACATGACAGCGAATCACACCGATATTCCCGCACACTCGAACGCAACCGAGATGCGGGTACAGGGTTCGTCCGTCACTTGTCGTTTCACGGTGCTGACGGTCAACACCCACAAAGGTTTCACCGCGCTGAACCGGCGTTTCATCCTGCCGGAACTGCGTGAAGCGGTGCGCAGCGTGTCTGCCGATGTGGTGTTTTTGCAGGAAGTCCACGGTACCCACGAGCAGCATCCCAGGCACTACACCAACTGGCCGACGATGCCGCAATACGAATTCCTCGCCGACAGCCTGTGGCCGCAGTTCGCCTATGGCCGCAATGCGGTGTATCCAGCGGGCGATCACGGCAATGCGCTGTTGTCGAAGTTCCAGATCATCCGCCACGACAACCTCGACGTGTCCATCAGCGGCCACGAGAACCGCGGAATTCTGCATTGCGTGTTGCGCTTGCCCGGCGATGGCCAGGAAGTGCATGCGATTTGCGTGCACCTTGGGCTGCGCGAAACCCATCGCACCGCACAACTGAAACTGCTCGCCCAGCGCCTGGACGCCCTGCCCGGCGACGCCCCGGTGATTGTCGCCGGGGACTTCAACGATTGGCGCCAGCGCGCCGATGCATTGCTCACGCCCAGCGGTTTGCGCGAAGTCTTCGCCGCGCACCATGGCAAACCGGCGCGCAGTTTCCCCGCGCGCTTGCCGGCGTTGCGCCTGGACCGCATCTACGTGCGCAACCTCAAGGCCAGCCACCCGCGAGTGCTGACCTCCCGGCCCTGGTCGCACCTTTCCGACCACGTCCCGCTGTCGGTGGAGATCGAGCTATGAGCAGCCAGTCGATGGAAAAAACCACGCAGGAACACATCCCCGCTCCGCCGACCCGCGAGCCGACAGCGGTCGATGTCGAATACGGCTGGCAAGGCAGCAATCGGGTCGAGTTGCTGGAAAACGGCGAGGCGTATTTTCCCCGGGTGTTTGAAGCCCTGCGCCGGGCGCAAAGTGAAATCCTGCTGGAAACCTTCATTCTGTTCGAGGACAAGGTCGGCAATGAGTTGCAACAGATCCTGATCGAAGCCGCTCAACGCGGCGTGCGCACCACCGTCAGCCTCGACGGCTTTGGCTGTGGCGAACTGAGTACCGGGTTCCTCACCGCCCTGACCGCCGCCGGCGTGCACCTGCAAATATTCGACCCGGCACCGAAACGCCTGGGCATCCGCACCAACTGGTTCCGGCGCCTGCACCGCAAGATCGTGGTGGTGGATGGCACCGTCGCGTTCGTCGGCGGGATCAACTTTTCCGCCGATCATCTGGCCGACTTCGGCCCCGAGGCCAAACAGGATTACTCCGTAGAAGTGCAAGGCCCGGCCGTGGCCGATATCCATCACTTTGCCCTGCTGCAATGCGGTCGCCCGGCGCACGCCAAATACTGGTGGCACCGCCGTCGGCAGCGGCGCTCGGAACTGGCCTTCAGTGATCACGATGGCCAGGTGCGGCTGGTGTACCGCGACAACGGGGAACACCAGACCGACATCGAGGAGGTTTACCGCCAGGTATTGCGCCAGGCGCAGCGCCGGGTGGTGATCGCCAACGCCTACTTCTTTCCCGGGTTCCGCTTGCTGCGCGAGATCCGCAATGCGGCTCGCCGAGGCGTGGATGTGCGGCTGATCCTGCAGGGCCAGCCAGACATGCGGGTGGCCAGGCTCGCGGCGCGCATGACCTATGACTACCTGCTCAAATCCGGGGTGAAGATCTACGAATATTGCGACCGCCCACTGCACGGCAAGGTCGCGCTGGTGGATGAAGACTGGAGCACCGTAGGCTCGAGCAACCTCGACCCGTTGAGCCTGTCGATGAACCTGGAAGCCAACGTGCTGATCCGCGACCGTGGTTTCAATCGTCATCTGTTCGATCGCCTGGAAGACCTCAGCGACAACCATTGCAAAATCATGTCTCACGACATCGCGCCACGCGGGCGTGTCTGGCACATGACCATCGGTTTTCTGGTGTTTCACTTCCTGCGGCATTTCCCGGCATGGGCCGGTTGGTTGCCGGCGCATAAACCTCGCCTGAAACCCTTCCCCCCTCCGACCGGTAGCGCTGACCATGAACCGCGCTGAGTCCAACACGGCAACTCACGCCAAAAGCCCTGGCAAGTCGCACTGGAGCCGCTGGAAACGACCGCTGACGATGCTGTTTTTCCTGATGCTGATCGTGCTGTTCACGATGCTCGCCCAGCGCCTCGAATGGAGCGAAGTGTTCGATAACCTGGCCGATTTCAAGGTGCGCACGCTGATCATTGCGTCGGGGCTGACCCTGGTGAGTTTTCTGGTGTACGCCTGCTTCGACCTGATCGGCCGCACCTACATCCGCCAGAACCTGACATGGAAGCAGATTCTGCCCGTGGGGATCATCAGCTACGCCTTCAACCTGAACCTCAGCGCCTGGGTCGGCGGCATCGCCATGCGATACCGGCTGTATTCGCGGCTAGGGGTCAGCAAAAGCAACATCGCGAAAATCCTCGGCCTGAGCCTTGCGACCAACTGGTTTGGGTACATGGTGATTGCCGGTGCCGTGTTCAGCAGCGGGCTGGTGCGCATGCCGCCGGGCTGGAAGCTCAGCAGTAGCGCGCTGCAAGGCGTAGGGGTTTTGCTGTTGCTGCTGAGCGCCGGATACCTGGCGGCGTGCCGGTTTGCCAAGCGTCGGGAGTGGGCGATTCGCGGCGTGGAAATTGACTTGCCGTCGCTGCGCATGGCGGTGCTGCAACTGGCGCTCGGTGCCCTGAACTGGTCGCTGATGGCGGCGGTGATTTTCACCTTGCTGCCGAGCAAACTGGACTATCCACTGGTATTGGGCGTGCTGTTGATCAGCGCCATCGCCGGGGTCATCACTCACATCCCGGCCGGGCTCGGCGTGCTGGAGGCAGTGTTCGTGGCGTTGCTGCAACACGAGGTTTCGCGGGGCAGCCTGGTGGCGGGACTGCTGGCCTATCGGGCAATTTATTTCATCCTGCCGCTATTGATTGCCCTGGTGATGTACCTGCTGGTGGAAGCCAAGGCCAAGTCGTTGCGGGTTGCCAGGAAACCCAAGTGATCTGGGGTGTTCTCTTGCCCGCAAGCACACCGCAAATCACCGGGATTGAATAATGCTCAACCGCTCCCCCACCACCATCTCGGTAATCCAGCCGACAAGAATCGAGGTGTAGGCCTGCTGCGAAACCGGGTCGCTCAGCGCGTGGTCGGCGCCATCGATGATGCGATGGGTCAGCGAGTGAGTCTGCTGGCACGCCGCGCGGTAACTCATGATCGTCGAATGGGGCACGTAGTCGTCGGTCTCCGACTGCACCAGCAGGACATCCCCGGTGAATTGCGAGCAGGCATGCAAGGCACGATTGCTGTCGGCACGCACCAGAGTGCTGCGGTAATCACGCAGATCCAGCTTGTCCAGGTCGCGTTTCGGCGCGTGCCATTGCTCGTCGCGATACAGCGCCGGCACCCGCAGCGCCAGCCAGCGCACCGGTCTGAGCGATGTCAGGATCGAGGCCAGATACCCCCCGTAACTGGTGCCGACCACGGCAATCGCCGAGGTATCGAGGGCCGGGTGCGCAAGCAGGCGGTCATAGGCCGCCAGCAAGTCGCGCAAATTGTCTTCCCGGGTCACCCGGGTCAATGGGATGCCGGTGCCACCGGTGTGACCGGTGTGACCGCGCAGGTCGAAGGTCAGGCATACACAACCCAACCCGGCGATGCCTTTGGCGCGTTCCAGATCCCGCTCCTGGCTGCCGCCCCAACCGTGCACGAAGAGCACGCCGGGGACTTTCGATTTGGGGCTCAGGAAGGTCCCGCTCATCTGTTCGTCGTCGATGTCGATCTGAATGGATTCGCTTCTAGCCGTCATAGGATTTAACCGTCACGTACTTGAGGAGAAAGTCACTGGTCTGCGCCGGCCCGCGGTACACCTCGATGGCGTCCGCCGGCAGCGGTTGATCGATGTAGGTTTCCACCGAAGACACACGAATGGCGCACATCCCCGGATCGTTGACAAAACTCTGCAAGGCCGCCACCTCGGCGCTGCTGGCACCGCCCATGCGCCAGGATTGTTCGAGCACGCCACTGCGTGGCCGGCCGTCGCTGCCGACGCCCTGGGCGATGTCGTAGTTGCGCCGCGAGGCATAGAAACCGGGATAGGCTTCATCCGCCGCGTTGTCGAACACCTGTGCCTGATGGATCGCCAGGCGCACGTCTTCCGGCAGATCCAGTTTCAACAATTGGTCATAGCCGCCTGGCACCACCAGCAGGTTAGACCCGCCATACACCTGTTCACCCTGAGCGTCCTCGGTCAAGTATTGATCACCGCAGTAACTGAGTACCTTGCCGCCGATAAAACTCTGGCCGACGCTGTGGGTGATTACCTGGTCCAGGTCCTGTTCGAGCACCACGCCGCAGAACGTAGCCTCAGCCTCTGGCCTGGCAAGCACTTCATCGAAATCGTCGAGGCTTTTGATCACTTCCTGACCACGTCCGGCACAAGCATGGATCGGCTTCAGGCGGATCGGCCCGGTGTACAACAGATGCTCCGCCGCCGGGCGCGCATCTTTCAGGGAGAACACGCTGAGACCGTCGAGCACCACACTACGCACCCGCTCGGAAAACAACGGCGCCCAGCCTGGCGGCGCATGGGCGTGACGGTTGAGCAATCCGTGGCTGATGGCCTTGGTGCAGATGAAGTCGTGGTCGACATAACCGCCCCACAAGTCCTCAGGCCCCTTGACCCCCAGTTGCCGGGCAGCCGCAGCGCCCACCAGGGTCTGCGTCGGCAACAGGTAAATGTCCCGTCCGACATGCAGTTGCGGGTCGTAGCTACCGCCGTACTTGAGCCCCAGTATCTGCGCCAGCCAGCGGGCCAGTGCACGATTGGTTTCAACTTCGTGCTGCGGTGCGTCGGCGAGCACCGAATGGGCGACCACCAGTTTCCTGCGGTTTGTTGGGGTCATGCATCCCCCTTCAGTCGACGCTTGATGAATGTAGCTGAAGGGGTGCAGAGATCAGGCCAAGCTGCCCTGAAGGGAAAGGGTTTTCAAATCAGTCTGTTGCGCAGAACGTGATGGCATGGGGCCTGTTTTATTCTGCACGACGCCCTTTGATATTCCGGCATTTTGCACGACTCCCACACTGGATTTTCGGTGTTCCACTTACCGTGCAGTGGCTCCCGGCGTCACCCCAAACCGCGTCCGATAATCACTCGGCGCCAACCCGGTGATTTTCCTGAACGTCGCACGAAACGCCCCGGGGTCCTGATACCCCACGGTCCAGGCGATGTGATCGATGGTGCCGTTGGTGAACTCAAGCATTTCCCGGGCCTTGCCGACTCGCAGATGCTGGCAGTATTCGGTGGGTTTGAGCCCGGTGGCCGCGCGGAAGCGGCGCAGGAAGGTGCGTTCTTCCAGCCCTGCCTTTTCGGCCATCGCCGCCAGCGACACATCGGTCGCCCCGGTGCTTTGCAGCCAGTGTTGCACCTTGAGGATCGCCGCATCGCCATGGCTGAGGATCGGCGCAAAATTACTGCCGCACTCACTGGCGCTGTCGCTGTGTTCCACCACCAGAAAACGCGCGGTCTTGGTGGCGATGCTCGGCCCCAGCAGCCGGTTGACCAGGCGCAGACCCAGTTCGGACCAGGCCATCAGCCCGGCGGTGGTAATCAGGTCGCCGTCATCGACGATCGGCGTATCGGCCTTGAGCCGTATCGCCGGATAACGTTCGGCGAAGGCTTTGGCCGAGGTCCAGTGGGTGGTGGCGCTACGACCGTCGAGCAGACCGCTTTCGGCCAACAGGATAGAGCCCACGCAAACCCCGCCCAGTGTCGCGCCGCTGGCATGTTGCTCACGCAACCAGCGGATCAATCCCTGTGGCGCCTGACCCTCGGAAAAACCACCGATCGACGGCGGAATCAACACGGCCACCAGGGCGCGCTCCGGGCCAGGATGGCTGTCGAAGACCCGAACCGGCGGCTGATCACCCTCGACCTGCCAATGGCTGACCCGCAACAGCGGCAACTGCGCAGACTGATGTTCGGCTGCAATCCGGTTGGCCACCCCGAACAAGTCCGTCAGCCCATGCACCGCCGCCATCTGCGCGCCGGGATAGATCAGCACACCGAGTTCGGCGATTGCCCTTTCTGCGTCCATTGTCAGTTTTCCCCCTTCTATTGTCGGTGCGGCCAATCCTCGGATCGCCTGCCAGAGCCAATACTTCACTCCACACAAACTCACACTTCGAGGAATCAGTCATGGCCAAGCAAGCGCTCATCGTAGTCGATATCCAGAACGACTACTTCCCCCAAGGCAAGTGGCCACTGGTCGGTGCCGACGCCGCTGCCGACAACGCCGTCCGCCTGATCAAGGCCTTCCGCGACGCGGGGGACTCTGTGGTGCACATCCGCCACGAATTCACTTCCGAAGAGGCGCCGTTTTTCACCCCGAACTCCGAAGGCGCCAAGCTGCACCCGAAAGTGCTCAACCGCGCCGACGAACCGGTGGTACTCAAGCACTTCGTCAACTCGTTCCGCGAAACCGAGCTGAAATCGATCCTCGACGAGCAGGGCATCAAGGAACTGGTGGTCGTGGGCAGCATGAGCCACATGTGCGTCGACGGCATCACCCGTGCGGCGGCGGATTTTGGCTATACGGTCACCGTGATCCACGATGCCTGCGCCACCCGTGACCTGGAGTTCAATGGCGTGACGGTTCCGGCGGCGCAGGTTCATGCGGCGTTCATGGCGGCCCTGGCGTTTGCCTATGCCAGCGTGGTGTCGACCAACGAGTTCCTGGCAGCCTGAGTCTGCGATTAAATTCCACCGCCCATAAAAAACCCGCACTTCAGACCGAAGCGCGGGTTCTGTTTTGTCAGCTTGCCGCTTGTAGCTTGAGGCTTGCAGCTGCTTTAAAACGGAATATCGTCATCAAAGCTGTCGAAATCCGGAGCCGGCTGAGGAGCAGCCTGCTGTGGAGCCGGGCGCGACTGTTGCGGCGCCGACTGCTGTGGGCGCGGAGCCTGCTGGCGCGGAGCGGATTGCTGGTAGTTGTTACCGCCGCCCTGGCCTTGCTGGTCGCCCTGTGGACGGCCGCCCAGCAGTTGCATGGTGCCTTGCATGTCGACCACGATTTCAGTGGTGTAACGCTTGATGCCGTCTTTTTCCCACTCGCGGGTCTGCAGTTTGCCTTCGATGTAGACCTGCGAACCTTTACGCAGGTACTCGCCAGCGATTTCTGCAACTTTGCCGAACATCGACACACGGTGCCATTCGGTCTTTTCGACTTTCTGACCGGTTTGCTTGTCGGTCCACTGCTCGCTGGTCGCCAGACTCAGGTTGGTCACGGCGTTACCGTTCGGCAGGTAGCGAACTTCAGGATCCTGGCCGCAAGTGCCGACCAATATGACTTTGTTAACCCCACGGGCCATTACGTTCTCCTAGGCTACGCACGCTGCCCCGGCCGGGTTGTTCACCAGGCTTTCAAGGGTGGTGCGATCCAATAGTTCGGTGTCCAATTTGATGTAAATGGCCGCCTCATCAGCGACTATCACTGCATCTGTTACCCCTACGACGGCCTTCAGGCGCTCGACCAGACCCGCTTCGCGGATCGCCTCGGGCGACAACGGCAAGCGCAGGCTCGTGACGTAGGGAGGTTCACGCATGGTAACAGCAAAGACCAGCCAAAGTGCAGCCAGACCGGCACATCCCAGGAACACAACCGACAAACCGCCATGCTGGAACAACCAGCCGCCGAGGATACCGCCCAGTGCCGATCCGAGGAACTGACTGGTGGAATAAACCCCCATCGCCGTGCCCTTGCCGCCTGCTGGTGAAACCTTGCTGATCAGCGACGGCAACGAAGCTTCCAGCAGATTGAACGCGGTGAAGAACACCACCGTACCGATCACCAGAGCCCGCAAGCTGTCGCCGAACTGCCAGAAGAATAGCTCAGTGAGCATCAGCGTCACGACGGCGCCGAGTAAAACTCGTTTCATTTTGCGTTTCTTCTCGCCGTAGATAATGAACGGGATCATGGCGAAGAAAGAAATCAGCAGTGCGGTCAGGTATACCCACCAGTGCTGCTCCTTGGGCAGGCCGGCTTTTTCCACCAAGGCCAGCGGCAAGGCAACGAAGCTCGACATCAACATGGCGTGCAACACAAAAATGCCCAGGTCCAGGCGCAGCAGGTCTGGGTGCTTGAGGGTCGGGATCAGCGCCTGGCGCGCCACACCGGACTCACGATGCTGCAACGGCCCGTTGGACCGCGGCACCATGAACATCACGATCAAGATGCCGAGCAACGCCATGCCGCCGGTGGCAAGGAACAGCCCGGACAGCCCGAAGGCGCGGGTCAGCAGCGGGCCGACCACCATGGCCACCGCAAACGACAGGCCGATGGTCATGCCGATCATGGCCATGGCCTTGGTCCGGTGCTGCTCGCGGGTCAGGTCGGACAGCAAGGCCATGACCGCCGCGGAAATCGCCCCGGCGCCCTGCAGGATCCGGCCGGCAATCACGCCCCAGATCGAGTCGGCATTGGCTGCCAGCAGACTGCCGAGGGCAAACACGATCAGACCCAGGTAAATCACCGGGCGACGACCGATGCGGTCGGAAATGAAACCGAAAGGAATCTGGAACACAGCCTGGGTCAGGCCATAAGCGCCAATCGCCAGACCGATCAGGGCCGGCGTGGCTCCGGCCAGATCCATCCCATAGGTCGCCAGTACCGGCAACACCATGAACATGCCAAGCATACGGAAGGCGAACACCAGGGCCAGACCGCTTGCCGCGCGGGTCTCGCTGCCACTCATGCGCTCGCTGTGGGGATCGTGCATGGAAAAACCTCATGTGAACCGGCGGCGATTCTACCAGTCCCATCGATTGGCAGGGTATATCGCGACGCTTTGACGCGCATTGCAGACACACTCTTCATGTAAGACAGTAGCCCACTCGTTTGATAGTGTGCATCCATCCAGTATTTGGCCGTATACTCCTACGTTTTCGACGCCCGCCGAGCGAGGCCACCTTGGACAAGATCCTGATTCGTGGGGCTCGAACCCACAACCTGAAGAACATCGACCTGACCCTGCCACGGGACAAGCTGATCGTCATCACCGGCCTGTCCGGCTCCGGCAAGTCGTCCCTGGCTTTCGACACCCTGTACGCCGAAGGTCAGCGCCGCTACGTCGAATCGCTGTCGGCCTACGCCCGGCAGTTCCTGTCGATGATGGAAAAGCCCGACGTCGACACCATCGAAGGCCTGTCGCCGGCGATCTCCATCGAACAAAAGTCGACCTCGCACAACCCGCGTTCGACGGTCGGCACCATCACCGAAATCTACGACTACCTGCGTCTGCTTTATGCACGCGTGGGTATTCCCCGTTGCCCGGATCACGACATCCCGCTGGAAGCGCAGACCGTCAGCCAGATGGTCGACCTGGTCCTCGCCGAACCGGAGGGCAGCAAGCTGATGCTGTTGGCGCCGGTCATCCGCGAGCGCAAAGGCGAGCACCTGTCGGTTTTCGAAGAGCTGCGCGCACAGGGCTTCGTACGCGCCCGAATCAACGGCAAGCTCTATGAGCTGGACGAAGCGCCCAAGCTCGACAAGCAGAAAAAACACACCATCGATGTCGTGGTCGACCGCTTCAAGGTTCGCGCCGACCTGCAACAACGCCTGGCCGAATCCTTCGAGACCGCGCTGAAGCTGGCGGACGGCATCGCCCTGGTGGCGCCGATGGACGACGAGCCGGGTGAAGAGATGATCTTCTCCGCACGCTTCGCCTGCCCGATCTGCGGCCACGCTATCAGCGAACTGGAACCCAAGCTGTTCTCCTTCAACAACCCGGCCGGCGCTTGCCCGACCTGTGATGGTTTGGGGGTGAAGCAGTTCTTCGACATCAAGCGCCTGGTCAATGGCGAACTAACCCTGGCCGAAGGGGCGATTCGTGGCTGGGACCGGCGCAACGTCTATTACTTCCAGATGCTCGGCTCGCTGGCCTCGCACTACAAGTTCAGCCTCGAAGTTCCGTTCAACGAACTGCCGGCCGATCAGCAGAAATTCATCCTGCACGGCAGCGGTTCGCAAAACGTCGACTTCAAATACCTGAACGACCGTGGCGATATCGTCAAACGCTCGCACCCGTTCGAAGGCATCGTGCCGAACCTGGAGCGCCGTTACCGCGAAACCGAATCGGCATCGGTGCGCGAAGAACTGGCCAAGTTCCTCAGCACCCAGTCGTGCCCGGATTGCCGCGGCACCCGCCTGCGGCGTGAGGCGCGGCATGTGTGGGTTGGCGAGAAAACCCTGCCGGCAGTGACCAACCTGCCGATCGGCGATGCGTCCGATTATTTTGGCGGGCTCAAGCTCACCGGCCGGCGTGGCGAAATCGCCGACAAGATCCTCAAGGAAATCCGCGAACGCCTGCAGTTTTTGGTCAACGTCGGCCTCGACTATCTGTCGCTGGATCGCAGCGCGGACACATTGTCCGGTGGCGAGGCCCAGCGTATTCGTCTGGCGAGCCAGATTGGCGCCGGCCTGGTGGGCGTCCTGTACATCCTCGACGAACCCTCCATTGGCCTGCATCAGCGCGATAACGACCGGCTGCTGGGCACCCTCAAGCATCTGCGCGATATCGGTAACACGGTGATCGTGGTCGAGCACGACGAAGACGCGATCCGTCTGGCCGACTACGTGGTGGACATCGGCCCGGGTGCTGGCGTGCACGGCGGGCATATCGTCGCCGAAGGCACACCGGCCGAGGTCATGGCGCACCCGGACTCGCTGACGGGCAAATACCTGTCGGGCCGGGTGAAGATCGAAGTCCCGGCCAAGCGCACGCCGCGCAACAAGAAGCTGTCGCTGTCGCTCAAGGGCGCGCGCGGCAACAACCTGCGCAATGTCGACCTGGAGATTCCGATCGGTCTGCTGACCTGTGTGACCGGTGTGTCCGGCTCGGGTAAATCAACGCTGATCAACAACACGCTGTTCCCGCTGAGCGCCACGGCGCTGAACGGCGCAACGACGCTTGAGGCGGCCGTCCACGACAGCATCAAGGGCCTGGAGCACTTGGACAAGGTCGTCGACATCGACCAGAGCCCGATCGGTCGCACACCGCGCTCCAACCCGGCGACCTACACCGGTTTGTTCACGCCGATCCGCGAGTTGTTCGCCGGCGTACCGGAGTCCCGTTCCCGGGGCTACGGGCCGGGGCGCTTCTCCTTCAACGTCAAGGGCGGCCGCTGCGAAGCCTGCCAGGGCGACGGCCTGATCAAGGTGGAAATGCACTTCCTGCCGGACATCTACGTGCCCTGCGACGTGTGCAAGAGCAAGCGTTACAACCGCGAGACCCTGGAGATCAAGTACAAGGGCAAGAGCATCCACGAAACCCTCGAGATGACCATCGAGGAAGCACGGGTGTTCTTCGATGCCGTACCGGCCCTGGCGCGCAAGCTGCAAACCTTGATGGACGTCGGCCTGTCGTACATCAAGCTGGGGCAATCGGCGACCACGCTGTCCGGCGGTGAAGCCCAGCGGGTGAAACTGTCCCGCGAGCTGTCCAAGCGTGATACCGGCAAGACCCTGTACATTCTCGATGAACCCACCACCGGGCTGCACTTCGCGGATATCCAGCAACTGCTGGACGTGTTGCATCGCCTGCGCGACCACGGCAACACGGTGGTAGTGATCGAGCACAACCTGGACGTGATCAAGACCGCTGACTGGCTGGTGGACCTGGGTCCGGAGGGTGGTTCCAAGGGCGGGCAGATCATTGCCGTCGGCACGCCGGAGGAAGTGTCAGAAATGAAGCAATCCCACACCGGTTACTACCTCAAGCCCCTGCTGGAGCGTGACAGGGCTTAACCGGCCCCCATGAAAAAGCCCCTGTCACTTCATCAGTGACAGGGGCTTTTTTTATTCGCAGCAATCAGGCGTGGGATTGCAGGTAGTTCTCAAGCCCGATCAACTTGATCAGACCCAACTGCTTCTCGAGCCAGTAGGTGTGATCTTCTTCGGTGTCATGCAATTGAACCCGCAGCATTTCGCGGCTGACATAGTCCTTGTGCTGCTCGCAGAGCTTGATGCCCTTGCACAGCGCAGCCCGCACCTTGTACTCCAGGCGCAAATCCGCTTCGAGCATCTCGGTCACCGTGGTGCCGACATCGAGATCGTCCGGACGCATGCGCGGTGTGCCTTCGAGCATCAGAATCCGGCGCATCAGGGCATCGGCGTGCCCTGCTTCCTCTTCCATCTCGTGGTTGATTCGTTCGTAGAGCTTGGTGAAACCCCAGTCCTCATACATCCGCGAGTGGACGAAATATTGATCACGCGCGGCCAGTTCGCCGGTCAGCAACGTGTTGAGGTAATCGATCACATCTGGGTGGCCTTGCATCGCCCTACATCTCCCTGCTTGAAAGTTGTAGTTTGAACCAACATGCCCTTATCGTCACTCGCAAGACGCAATAAAAGCGAAGATATTCTGAGAAAAACGGCTGAAATAACGCAAAAACCGCCAAAACAAGGGCGGTTCTGCTTCTCATTTAGACTTCGTTAAGCTGTACGTTGAGCAGCTTTGCGATTGCTTCTCCATACGCCGGGTCAGCCTTGTAGAAATGCTGCAACTGACGGTCAACCACATCACTCGACACACCCGCCATCGCACCGGCGATGTTGCTGACCAGCAGTGATTTCTGCTCTTCAGTCATCAAGCGGAACAACGCGCCGGCGTGACTGTAGTAATCAGTGTCTTCACGGTGGTCGTAACGATCGGCGGCACCACTGAGGGCCAACGCCGGCTCTGCGTAACGAGGCGCCTGCTTCGGCGAAGCGACATAGCTGTTCGGCTCGTAGTTCGGCGTCGCACCGCCATTGCTGCCAAAAGCCATCGAACCGTCGCGCTGGTAACTGTTGACCGGACTCCGTGGGGCGTTGACTGGCAACTGCTGGTGATTGGTGCCGACACGGTAGCGATGAGCATCCGCGTAGGCGAAGACCCGACCTTGCAGCATGCGATCCGGCGACAGCCCAACGCCTGGAACCATATTGCTGGGACCGAACGCCGCTTGTTCGACTTCCGCAAAGTAGTTCTGCGGATTGCGATTGAGCTCCAGGTCTCCGACTTCAATCAGTGGAAACTCTTTCTGCGACCAGGTCTTGGTGACATCAAACGGGTTCTCGTAGTGCGCCGCTGCCTGATCCTCGCTCATGATCTGAATGCACACGCGCCATTTCGGGAAATCACCCTGCTCGATGGCATTGAACAGGTCGCGCTGGGCGTAATCCGGATCAGTACCCGCCAGGCGCGCAGCCTCTGCAGGTGCAAGGTTCTTGATCCCCTGTTTGGTCTTGTAGTGCCACTTCACCCAGTGACGCTCACCTTGAGCGTTGATAAGGCTGTAAGTGTGGCTGCCGAAGCCGTGCATGTGGCGGTATCCATCAGGGATACCCCGGTCGGAGAACAGGATGGTGACCTGGTGCAGCGCCTCGGGCGAATGCGACCAGAAGTCCCACATCGCCTGGGCACTCTTCAGGTTGCTTTGCGGCAATCGCTTCTGGGTGTGGATAAAGTCGGGAAACTTCAGTGGATCGCGAATGAAGAACACGGGGGTGTTGTTGCCAACGATGTCCCAGTTGCCTTCCTCGGTGTAGAACTTCAAGGCGAACCCGCGCGGATCACGCTCGGTATCGGCCGAACCACGCTCGCCACCCACGGTGGAAAACCGCAGGAAAGTCGGGGTTTGCTTGCCGACTGCCTCAAACAGCTTCGCGCTGGTGTATTGAGTGACATCGCGCGTCACGGTGAACGTACCGTAGGCACCCGAGCCTTTGGCGTGTACACGGCGCTCAGGGATGTTTTCACGGTTGAAGTGGGCAAGCTTCTCGATCAGGTGAAAGTCGTCGAGCAGCAGCGGGCCACGAGGGCCGGCGGAACGGGAATTCTGGTTATCGGCAACAGGAGCGCCACTGGCGGTGGTAAGCGTTTTGTTTTGGCTCATGCGATCTTCCTTCCTCTGTCGGTCTTGAACTGCCGGCTATCGGCTGAGAAAGAGTATTGATCATCAATATGACAGCTACAAATTCATTAACTTGCAGACATCGATAGAGAAAAACTAATGATCATCCCCATCACATCATGACGACGTGGACGGAGGAGACGCTTGTACAAACGGCGCGTTTTTTACAGGCACAAAAAACCGGGCACTAGGCCCGGTTCTTTGTTTCAGACTGACGTCTTACTCGGCAGATACAGCTTCGCCGGCAGTAGCACGATCAACCAACTCGACGTACGCCATAGGCGCGTTGTCGCCAGCGCGGAAACCGCACTTGAGGATGCGCAGGTAGCCACCCTCACGGGTAGCGTAACGCTTGCCCAGGTCGTTGAAGAGCTTACCAACGATAGCTTTCGAACGAGTACGGTCGAAAGCCAGACGGCGGTTAGCAACGCTATCTATCTTGGCCAAAGTGATCAGCGGCTCGGCAACGCGGCGCAGTTCTTTAGCTTTTGGCAGAGTAGTTTTGATCAGCTCGTGCTCGAACAGCGACACCGCCATGTTTTGGAACATTGCCTTGCGGTGCGAGCTGGTGCGGCTCAGGTGACGACCACTTTTACGATGACGCATGGTTCATTCCTTACCAAACACTACGTTCGGTGATTACGACGATCAGGCAGTCGCCTTGTCGTCCTTCTTAAGACTTGCAGGCGGCCAGTTGTCGAGGCGCATGCCGAGGGACAGACCGCGGGAGGCCAGAACGTCCTTGATTTCAGTCAAGGATTTCTTGCCCAGGTTCGGAGTCTTCAACAGCTCTACTTCGGTACGCTGAATCAGGTCACCGATGTAGTAGATGTTTTCCGCCTTAAGGCAGTTAGCCGAACGTACAGTCAGTTCCAGATCGTCAACCGGGCGAAGCAGGATCGGATCGATCTCGTCTTCCTGCTCGACAACCACTGGCTCACTGTCACCCTTGAGGTCGACGAACGCAGCCAACTGCTGTTGCAGGATGGTTGCAGCGCGGCGAATTGCCTCTTCAGGATCCAGAGTACCGTTGGTTTCCAGATCAATAACCAGCTTGTCCAGGTTAGTACGCTGCTCGACACGGGCGTTTTCCACCACGTATGCGATACGGCGAACCGGGCTGAACGAAGAGTCAAGCTGCAAGCGACCGATGCTGCGGCTTTCGTCTTCATCGCTCTGACGCGAATCTGCCGGTTCATAACCACGACCACGAGCTACTACGAGCTTCATGTTCAGGGCGCCGTTAGACGCCAGGTTAGCGATTACGTGATCGGGATTAACGATCTCGACATCATGATCCAGCTGAATATCGGCAGCGGTAACCACCCCCGAACCCTTCTTCGACAAGGTCAGCGTAACTTCGTCACGACCGTGCAGCTTGATAGCCAGACCTTTAAGGTTCAACAGGATTTCAATTACGTCTTCCTGTACACCTTCGATGGCGCTGTACTCGTGGAGCACACCGTCAATCTCGGCCTCGACTACTGCACAGCCGGGCATTGAGGACAACAGGATGCGGCGCAGCGCGTTGCCCAGGGTATGGCCAAAGCCACGCTCGAGAGGCTCGAGAGTGATCTTGGCGCGGGTTGGACTGACAACCTGCACATCAATGTGGCGGGGTGTCAGGAACTCATTTACCGAAATCTGCATGGATGCACCTATTTTCTAGCCCTTACTTGGAGTAGAGCTCGACAATCAGGCTTTCGTTGATGTCGGCGGACAGATCACTGCGAGCTGGAACGTTCTTGAAAACGCCCGACTTCTTCTCAGTGTCTACTTCTACCCATTCTACGCGGCCACGTTGGGCACACAGATCGAGAGCTTGGACAATGCGAAGTTGATTTTTTGCTTTCTCGCGAACAGCGACCACGTCACCAGCACGAACCTGGTAGGACGGAACGTTAACGGTCTGACCGTTTACGCTGATCGACTTGTGCGATACCAGCTGACGGGATTCGGCACGAGTCGAACCAAAGCCCATACGGTACACAACGTTGTCCAGACGGCATTCGAGCAGTTGCAGCAGGTTTTCACCGGTTGCACCTTTCTTGCCAGCAGCTTCTTTGTAGTAGCCGCTGAATTGACGCTCGAGAACGCCGTAGATACGACGGACCTTCTGCTTTTCACGCAGTTGGGTGCCGTAGTCGGACTGGCGACCGCGGCGTTGGCCGTGGATACCAGGTGCTGCTTCAATGTTGCACTTCGATTCGATCGCGCGCACGCCGCTCTTCAGGAAGAGATCGGTGCCTTCGCGACGAGCGAGTTTGCATTTTGGACCAATGTAACGAGCCATTCTTTACAATCTCCTGGATTACACGCGGCGCTTCTTCGGCGGACGGCACCCGTTGTGCGGGATTGGCGTCACGTCGGTGATGCTGGCGATCTTGTAGCCACAGCCGTTCAAAGCGCGGACTGCGGATTCACGACCTGGACCTGGACCTTTGACATTGACGTCGAGGTTTTTCAGGCCGTATTCCAGCGCAGCTTGACCAGCACGTTCAGCAGCTACTTGAGCAGCAAACGGGGTGGACTTGCGGGAACCGCGGAAACCCGAACCACCGGAGGTAGCCCAGGAAAGAGCGTTACCTTGACGGTCGGTGATGGTCACGATGGTGTTGTTAAAAGATGCATGGATGTGGGCGATGCCATCAACCACTGTCTTTTTAACTTTTTTACGAGGACGAGCAGCAGGTTTTGCCATGATTAAATTCCTGTCGATTCGCTGGGGCGATTACTTGCGGATCGGCTTACGCGGACCTTTACGGGTACGCGCGTTGGTCTTGGTACGCTGACCGCGTACTGGAAGACCGCGACGATGACGCAGACCGCGATAGCAACCGAGGTCCATCAAGCGCTTGATTTTCATGTTGATTTCGCGACGCAGGTCACCTTCAGTGGTGAACTTCGCCACTTCGCCACGCAGCTGTTCAATTTGCTCGTCGCTCAGATCTTTGATCTTTGCTGCTGGGTTTACCCCAGTCTCTGCACAAATTTTCTGTGCAGTAGTGCGACCAACACCATAGATGTAGGTCAGCGAGATAACAGTATGCTTGTTATCTGGAATGTTAACGCCTGCAATACGGGCCATTCAGTGGGACTCCAATTGACAGCTACCTACGCCCCGGAAGCCAAGAAATAGGGCGCGAGATAATATCGCTGTAATAACAAATAATCAACCCGGCAGCGCACTAGCTGCCGGGCTTGAAGCACAATCACACTCAGCCTTGGCGCTGTTTGTGACGCGGTTCCGCGCTGCAAATTACTCGAACAACACCTTCGCGGCGAATAATCTTGCAGTTACGGCACAGCTTTTTCACCGATGCACGAACTTTCATCACCAACTCCTCGAACCTTATGGGTCAGCGCAGCATGCCGCTGCCGTAACCCTTCAGGTTGGCTTTCTTCATCAGGGATTCGTACTGGTGCGAAACGAGGTGCGATTGTACTTGGGACATGAAGTCCATCACAACCACGACGACGATCAGCAACGAGGTCCCGCCAAGGTAGAACGGTACGTTGGCTGCAACCACCAGGAACTGGGGCAACAGGCAGACGGCCGTCATGTAAAGAGCACCGAACATGGTCAAGCGGGTCAGAACGCCATCAATGTAGCGCGCAGACTGCTCACCTGGACGGATGCCCGGAATAAAGGCACCGGACTTCTTCAGGTTTTCCGCTACGTCTTTCGGATTGAACATCAACGCCGTATAGAAGAAGCAGAAGAAAATAATCCCTGCACTAAACAGCAGAATATTCAACGGCTGACCAGGAGCGATCGACTGCGAGATGTCCTGCAACCAGCCCATACCTTCAGACTGACCGAACCAGGCACCCAACGAAGCCGGGAACAGCAAAATGCTGCTCGCGAAAATAGCCGGAATAACACCGGCCATGTTCACCTTCAGCGGCAAGTGGCTGGTCTGCGCAGCGAAGACCTTGCGGCCCTGCTGACGCTTGGCGTAGTGAACAGCAATACGACGCTGACCACGCTCAATGAACACCACGAAACCGATAATCGCTACTGCCAGCAAACCGATGGCAACCAGGGCGAAGATGTTGATATCACCCTGACGTGCAGACTCGAAAGACTGCCCGATCGCCCTCGGAAGACCGGCGACGATACCCGAAAAAATCAACATCGAGATACCGTTGCCAACACCACGCTCAGTAATCTGCTCACCCAGCCACATCATGAACATCGCACCAGCCACAAACGTGGATACCGCGACGAAATGGAAGCCAAAGTCACCAGTGAACGCAACGCCCTGCCCCGCCAGACCAATGGACATGCCAATGGCCTGGACGAGAGCGAGGACGACAGTGCCGTAGCGGGTGTACTGGCTGATCTTGCGACGGCCAGCTTCACCTTCCTTCTTCAACTGCTCCAGCTGCGGGCTGACGGCTGTCATCAGTTGCATGATGATCGATGCCGAGATGTACGGCATGATCCCCAGTGCAAAGATGCTCATCCGCTCCAGCGCGCCGCCGGAAAACATGTTGAACAAGCTAAGAATGGTCCCCTCATTCTGTCGAAACAGGTCCGCGAGTCGGTCCGGGTTGATACCTGGAACCGGGATGTGTGCGCCTATTCGGTAGACGATAATCGCCAGGAACAGAAAACGCAGACGAGCCCAGAGTTCAGACATACCGCCTTTGCCGAGCGCAGAGAGAGCACCTTGCTTAGCCATTTATTCCTCGAACTTGCCGCCAGCTGCTTCGATAGCCGCACGCGCACCTTTGGTGGCGCCGATTCCCTTGCCGATAGTGACAGCGCGAGTCACTTCACCGGACAGCATGATTTTCACACGCTGTACGTTGACGTTGATCACGTTGGCATCTTTCAGGGACTGCACGGTGACGATGTCGCCTTCCACTTTAGCCAGCTCGGACAGACGCACTTCTGCGCGGTCCATGGCCTTCAGGGAAACGAAACCGAACTTCGGCAGGCGACGATGCAGCGGCTGTTGACCGCCTTCAAAGCCTGGAGCAATGGTGCCACCGGAGCGGGAGGTCTGACCTTTGTGACCACGGCCACCAGTCTTACCCAAACCGCTACCGATACCACGGCCCGGACGATGCTTTTCGCGACGGGAACCCGGCGCTGGACTCAGATCATTGAGTTTCATCGATTAACCCTCGACACGCAGCATGTAGTAAGCCTTGTTGATCATCCCGCGATTCTCGGGAGTATCCTGGACTTCTACAGTGTGACCGATGCGACGCAGACCCAGACCCTTAACGCACAGTTTGTGGTTAGGGATGCGGCCGGTCATGCTTTTGATCAGCGTTACTTTTACGGTAGCCATGATCAGAAGATCTCCTTGACGCTTTTGCCACGCTTGGCGGCAATGGATTCAGGAGACTGCATTGCTTTCAAACCCTTGAAAGTGGCGTGAACCACGTTTACCGGGTTAGTCGAGCCGTAGCACTTGGCCAGAACGTTCTGAACGCCAGCAACTTCGAGGACAGCACGCATAGCGCCGCCAGCGATGATACCGGTACCTTCAGAAGCAGGCTGCATGTACACCTTCGAAGCGCCGTGAGCGGACTTCATGGCGTACTGCAGAGTGGTGCCGTTCAGGTCAACTTGAATCATGTTGCGGCGAGCAGCTTCCATTGCCTTCTGGATCGCAGCAGGCACTTCACGCGACTTGCCACGGCCGAAGCCAACACGCCCTTTACCATCACCAACCACGGTCAACGCGGTGAAAGTGAAGATACGGCCGCCTTTAACGGTTTTGGCTACGCGGTTAACTTGAACCAGCTTCTCAATGTAGCCTTCGTCGCGCTTTTGGTCGTTATTTGACATAACTTAGAACTCCAGCCCAGCTTCACGAGCAGCATCAGCCAGCGCTTTAACGCGGCCGTGGTACTTGAAGCCAGAGCGGTCGAAAGCCACTTGCGAGACGCCAGCGGCCTTAGCACGCGTAGCGACCAGCTGGCCAACCTTAGTGGCCGCGTCGATGTTGCCGGTGGCACCATCACGCAGTTCTTTATCCAAAGTCGAGGCGCTTGCCAGGACTTTGTTGCCGTCGGCCGAAATGACCTGGGCGTAGATGTGCTGCGAAGAGCGGAACACGCAGAGACGCACGACTTCGAGTTCGTGCATTTTCAGGCGTGCTTTGCGAGCGCGACGCAGTCGAGTAACTTTTTTGTCGGTCATTTGCTATGCCCTACTTCTTCTTGGCTTCTTTACGACGGACGACTTCGTCCGCGTAGCGCACACCTTTGCCTTTGTACGGCTCTGGTGGACGGAAGTCGCGGATCTCGGCGGCCACTTGACCTACCAGCTGCTTGTCGATGCCCTTGATCAGGATATCGGTCTGGCTAGGAGTCTCAGCGGTGATGCCTTCCGGCAGTTCGTAATCCACTGGGTGCGAGAAGCCAAGAGCCAGGTTCAGCACTGTGCCTTTTGCTTGCGCTTTGTAACCAACACCGACCAGCTGGAGCTTGCGCTCGAAGCCTTGGCTTACGCCTTGGACCATGTTGTTTACCAACGCACGAGTGGTACCAGCCATTGCGCGAGTTTGTTGATCGCCATTGCGAGCAGCGAAACGCAGCTCACCAGCTTCTTCAACGATCTCAACGGACGAATGGATGTTCAGTTCGAGAGTGCCCTTGGCACCCTTCACCGAAAGCTGTTGGCCTGCGAATTTTACTTCGACACCGGCTGGCAGCTTAACGGGGTTCTTAGCGACGCGAGACATGCTTATCCCCCCTTAGAACACAGTGCAAAGAACTTCGCCGCCGACACCGGCAGCGCGCGCAGCACGATCAGTCATCACACCCTTGTTGGTGGAGACGATAGACACACCGAGACCGCCACGAACTTTTGGCAGATCATCGACGGACTTGTACTGACGCAGGCCTGGACGGCTAACGCGCTTCACTTCTTCGATAACCGGACGGCCTTCGAAGTACTTCAGCTCGATGGACAGCAGTGGTTTGATTTCGCTGCTGATCTGATAACCCGCAATGTAACCTTCGTCCTTCAGGACTTTGGCAACAGCTACCTTCAACGTGGAAGATGGCATGCTTACGACGGACTTTTCAGCCATCTGGGCATTACGGATACGAGTTAGCATGTCCGCTAACGGGTCCTGCATACTCATGGGCTAGACGCTCCTAATACAAAAAAATTAGCCTTGCGGCTATTACGTGTCGCCGAGAATCTCCGAGCATGAAAAACACGGGCTCAGGCGAGCCGGGTATTCTAGACACACCCCGGAAATGAATCAAGCCCCAAAAGGGGCTTGATCCAGATTCAAGGCCACCGGTGGTCAGGATCTTGCGATCCTGGACACCGAGACTTTGACAGTACTTACCAGCTGGCTTTAACCAGACCCGGTACGTCACCACGCATGGCAGCTTCACGCAGCTTGTTACGGCCGAGGCCGAACTTGCGGTAAACGCCGTGTGGACGACCGGTCAGGCGGCAGCGGTTACGCATGCGCGAAGCGCTTGCGTCACGTGGCTGCTTCTGCAGGGCTACTGTAGCTTCCCAACGCGCTTCTGGACTTGCGTTCAGATCAACGATGATAGCTTTCAGTGCTGCACGCTTCTTGGCGTACTTGGCAACCGTGAGCTGACGCTTCAGCTCGCGGTTTTTCATGCTCATCTTGGCCATGGTCCTACTCCAATCAGTTGCGGAACGGGAATTTGAACGCACGCAGCAGAGCGCGGCCTTCATCATCGTTCTTGGCAGTGGTGGTCAGGGTGATGTCCAGACCGCGGAGAGCATCGATCTTGTCGTAGTCGATTTCCGGGAAGATGATCTGCTCTTTCACGCCCATGCTGTAGTTGCCACGACCATCGAAGGACTTGGCATTCAGGCCGCGGAAGTCGCGAACCCGAGGCAGGGAGATCGACAGCAGACGATCCAGGAACTCGTACATACGCTCACGGCGCAGGGTCACTTTGACGCCGATCGGCCAACCTTCACGGACTTTAAAGCCAGCGATGGATTTGCGAGCGTAGGTCACAACGACTTTCTGGCCGGTGATCTTTTCCAGGTCAGCAACAGCGTGCTCGATGACTTTTTTGTCGCCGATCGCTTCGCCCAGACCCATGTTCAGGGTGATTTTGGTAACGCGCGGAACTTCCATCACGTTCGAAAGCTTAAGTTCTTCCTTAAGTTTCGGAGCAATTTCCTTCCGGTAAATCTCTTTTAGTCGTGCCATGGTCTCATCTACCTAGCAGTGTTCAAGCATCAACCGCTTTTTGGGTCGACTTGAAGACACGAATTTTCTTGCCGTCTTCTACTTTGAAACCAACGCGGTCAGCCTTGTTGGTTTCGCCGTTGAAAATGGCGACGTTAGAAGCATCCAGTGGAGCTTCTTTTTCGACGATACCGCCCTGCACGCCCGACATCGGGTTAGGCTTGGTATGACGCTTGACCAGGTTCAGACCACCAATAACCAGACGGTTGTTAGCGAGAACCTTAAGCACCTTACCGCGCTTACCTTTGTCTTTGCCGGCGATCACGATGATCTCGTCGTCACGACGAATCTTTTGCATGTCGGATCTCCTTACAGCACTTCTGGGGCGAGCGAGACGATCTTCATGAACTTCTCAGTACGAAGTTCACGGGTCACTGGCCCAAAGATACGGGTGCCGATCGGCTCTTGCTTGTTGTTCAACAGAACAGCAGCGTTGCCATCAAAGCGGATAATGGAGCCATCAGCACGACGTACGCCGTGACGAGTGCGGACTACAACAGCAGTCATCACTTGGCCTTTTTTCACTTTACCGCGAGGAATTGCTTCCTTCACGGTAACCTTGATGATGTCACCGATACCAGCGTAACGACGATGGGAGCCACCCAGCACCTTGATGCACATAACGCGGCGAGCGCCGCTGTTATCGGCCACATCGAGCATGGATTGAGTCTGAATCATATAATTTCTCCGACCCCTAGTCCTTAGACTTCCACAGCGCGTTCGAGAACATCAACCAGCGCCCAAGACTTGGTCTTGGCCAAAGGACGAGTTTCACGAATAGTGACTTTGTCGCCGATGTGGCACTGATTGGTTTCGTCGTGCGCGTGCAGCTTAGTCGAACGCTTAACGTATTTACCGTAGATCGGGTGCTTAACGCGACGCTCGATCAGAACGGTGATGGTTTTGTCCATCTTGTCGCTGACAACACGGCCAGTCAGCGTACGGACAGTTTTTTCGGCTTCAGCCATGATTACTTACCTGCCTGCTGGTTGAGCACAGTCTTCACGCGAGCGATGTCACGCTTAACTTGCGAGAGCAGATGAGACTGCCCCAACTGGCCAGTTGCTTTCTGCATACGCAGATTGAACTGGTCGCGCAGCAAGCCGAGCAGTTGCTCGTTCAGCTGCTGTGCGGATTTTTCACGAAGTTCATTCGCTTTCATCACATCACCGTCCGTTTAACAAAGGAGGTGGCGAGCGGCAGCTTTGCAGCAGCCAGGGCGAAAGCCTCACGCGCCAGCTCTTCAGAAACACCCTCGATTTCATACAGGACTTTGCCTGGCTGAATCTGGGCAACCCAGTATTCGACGTTACCCTTACCTTTACCCATCCGAACTTCGAGTGGCTTCTTGGAAATAGGCTTGTCCGGGAATACACGGATCCAGATCTTGCCGCCACGTTTTACGTGACGGGTCAGAGCACGACGCGCTGACTCGATCTGACGAGCGGTGAGACGACCACGAGCAACAGACTTCAGCGCGAACTCGCCGAAGCTGACTTTGCTACCGCGCAATGCCAGGCCACGGTTGTGACCAGTCATTTGCTTGCGGAACTTCGTACGCTTTGGTTGCAACATTTGGCGTACCCCTTACTTAGCAGCTTTTTTACGAGGCGCTGGTGCTTGTGGTTTCAGTTCTTCTTGGCGACCACCAATTACTTCGCCTTTGAAGATCCAAACCTTTACACCGATCACACCGTAAGTGGTGTGAGCTTCGTAGTTGGCATAGTCGATGTCGGCACGCAGGGTGTGCAATGGCACACGACCTTCGCGATACCATTCAGTACGTGCGATTTCAGCACCGCCGAGACGACCGCTCACTTGGATTTTGATGCCTTTGGCACCAATGCGCATGGCGTTCTGTACGGCGCGCTTCATAGCGCGACGGAACATTACGCGACGCTCCAGCTGCTGAGCTACGCTCTGCGCAACCAGCATACCGTCGAGCTCCGGCTTGCGGATCTCTTCGATATTGATGTGCACAGGCACACCCATTTGCTTGGTCAGGTCCTGACGCAGTTTCTCAACATCTTCACCTTTCTTCCCGATAACGATACCTGGACGAGCGGTGTGGATGGTGATACGTGCAGTTTGGGCCGGACGATGGATATCGATACGGCTTACGGACGCGCTTTTTAGTTTGTCTTGGAGATACTCACGCACCTTCAGATCTGCGAGCAAATAGTCCGCATAAGTCCGACCGTCTGCGTACCAGACGGAGGTGTGCTCCTTGACGATTCCCAGGCGAATGCCAATGGGATGTACTTTCTGACCCATCTCTTCGACTCCGTTACTTGTCAGCAACCTTGACAGTGATATGGCAAGACCGCTTGACGATGCGATCAGCACGGCCTTTGGCACGTGGCATGATGCGCTTCAGCGAACGCCCTTCGTTGACGAAAACGGTGCTGACCTTCAGGTCATCAACGTCTGCGCCTTCGTTATGCTCGGCGTTGGCTACGGCCGACTCCAGCACTTTCTTCATGATCTCGGCGGCTTTCTTACTGCTGAAAGCCAACAGGTTGAGCGCTTCGCCCACCTTCTTCCCGCGGATCTGGTCGGCGACCAAGCGGGCTTTCTGGGCGGAGATTCGAGCGCCCGACAACTTAGCGGCTACTTCCATTTCCTAACCCCTTAACGCTTGGCTTTCTTGTCTGCCACGTGCCCGCGATAAGTGCGGGTACCGGCGAACTCGCCCAGTTTGTGGCCGACCATGTCTTCGTTCACGAGAACTGGGACGTGCTGACGACCGTTGTGTACTGCGATGGTCAGACCGACCATTTGTGGCAGGATCATCGAACGACGCGACCAGGTTTTCACCGGTTTGCGATCGTTCTTTTCCGCCGCCACTTCGATCTTCTTCAGTAGGTGAAGATCGATAAAAGGACCTTTTTTCAGAGAACGTGGCACTGTCGTATCCCTCTATTTACTTGCGACGACGGACGATCATTTTGTCGGTACGCTTATTACCACGAGTCTTCGCGCCCTTAGTCGGGAAGCCCCATGGCGATACCGGATGACGACCACCAGAGGTACGACCTTCACCACCACCATGTGGGTGGTCAACCGGGTTCATGGCAACACCACGAACGGTTGGGCGAACGCCACGCCAGCGTTTGGCACCAGCTTTACCCAGCGAACGCAGGCTGTGCTCGGAGTTCGAGACTTCGCCCAGGGTCGCACGGCATTCAGCCAGGACTTTACGCATTTCACCGGAACGCAGACGCAGGGTAACGTACACGCCTTCACGAGCGATCAGCTGAGCCGAAGCACCAGCGGAACGAGCGATCTGAGCGCCTTTACCTGGCTTCAATTCGATGCCGTGTACGGTGCTACCAACTGGAATGTTGCGCAGTTGCAGAGCGTTGCCCGGCTTGATCGGTGCCAGGGCACCTGCGATCAGCTGGTCGCCAGCGCTCACGCCTTTAGGGGCGATGATGTAGCGACGCTCGCCATCTGCGTACAGCAGCAGAGCGATGTGAGCAGTACGGTTTGGATCGTATTCGATACGCTCGACAGTGGCAGAGATGCCATCTTTGTCGTTGCGACGGAAGTCGACCAGACGATAATGCTGCTTATGACCACCACCGATGTGACGAGTGGTAATACGGCCATTGTTGTTACGACCACCAGTCTTCGATTTCTTCTCGAGCAGCGGTGCGTGAGGAGCGCCTTTATGCAGCTCCTGGTTGACCACCTTGACCACAAAACGGCGGCCAGGGGAAGTCGGTTTGCATTTAACGATTGCCATGATGCACCCCTTCCTTACTCAGCACTGCTGCTGAAATCGAGATCTTGGCCTGGCTGAAGGGAGATAACTGCCTTCTTCCAGTCATTACGCTTGCCCAGACCGCGAGCAGTGCGCTTGCTCTTACCCAGAACATTCAGGGTAGTAACACGCTCTACTTTCACGCTGAACAGGCTTTCGACGGCCTTCTTGATTTCCAGCTTGGTTGCGTCGGTAGCAACCTTGAAAACGAACTGGCCTTTCTTGTCTGCCAGAACCGTAGCCTTCTCGGAAACGTGCGGGCCAAGCAGAACTTTAAATACGCGTTCCTGGTTCATCCCAGCAGCTCCTCGAATTTCTTCACGGCCGACACGGTGATCAACACCTTGTCGTATGCGATCAGACTAACTGGATCGGAACCTTGCACGTCACGTACATCTACGTGTGGCAGGTTACGAGCAGCCAGGTACAGGTTCTGATCAACAGCGTCGGACACGATCAGAACGTCGGTCAGGCTCATGTTGTTCAGTTTGCCCAGCAGGTCTTTGGTTTTCGGCGTTTCAACGGCGAAATCCTGAACCACGACCAGACGATCAGTACGCACCAGCTCAGCAAGGATGGAACGCATTGCTGCGCGATACATCTTCTTGTTCAGCTTCTGGGAGTGATCCTGAGGACGAGCTGCGAAAGTGGTACCGCCGCCACGCCAGATTGGGCTACGGATAGTACCGGCACGAGCACGGCCAGTACCTTTCTGACGCCATGGGCGCTTGCCGCCACCACGAACGTCGGAACGGGTCTTTTGCTGCTTGGAACCCTGACGGCCGCCGGCCATGTAGGCCACGACTGCTTGGTGAACCAGCGTCTCGTTGAATTCGCCGCCAAATGTCAGTTCGGAAACTTCGATCGCTTGAGCGTCATTTACATTTAATTGCATGTCAGCTTCCCCTTAACCGCGAGCCTTGGCTGCTGGACGTACAACCAAGTTGCCGCCAGTAGCGCCAGGAACAGCGCCCTTGACCAACAACAGATTGCGTTCAGCGTCCACGCGCACTACTTCGAGGGACTGCACGGTCACGCGCTCAGCGCCCATATGACCGGACATTTTTTTGCCCTTGAATACACGACCAGGAGTCTGGCACTGGCCGATAGAGCCTGGAACGCGGTGGGATACGGAGTTACCGTGGGTGTTATCTTGCCCGCGGAAATTCCAACGCTTGATCGTACCCTGGAAGCCTTTACCCTTGGACTGACCGGTTACATCAACCAGTTGACCAGCGGCGAAGATTTCAGCGTTGATCAGATCGCCGGCCTGGTACTCGCCTTCTTCAAGGCGGAATTCCATTACGGTACGACCAGCGGCAACGTTCGCCTTAGCGAAGTGGCCAGCCTGAGCTGCTGTTACACGCGAAGCACGACGCTCGCCGACAGTGACTTGCACTGCACGATAGCCATCGGTCTCTTCAGTTTTGAACTGGGTGACGCGATTCGGTTCGATCTCAATGACCGTGACCGGAATGGAGACACCTTCTTCGGTGAAAATACGGGTCATACCGCATTTACGACCGACTACACCAATAGTCATGTTGTAAACCTCATGAGTGTACGGGGCTTTCACCCGCTATGGCCGCCCATTTCAGAGCGTTACACGACTAAGACCGAGTCTTAGCCGAGGCTGATCTGCACTTCCACACCGGCCGCAAGATCAAGCTTCATAAGAGCATCAACGGTTTTATCCGTTGGCTGGACGATGTCCAGAACGCGCTTATGAGTACGGATCTCGTACTGGTCACGCGCGTCTTTGTTGACGTGCGGGGAGACCAGAACGGTGAACCGCTCTTTACGGGTAGGCAGTGGAATTGGACCACGCACTTGAGCACCAGTACGTTTCGCGGTTTCCACGATTTCCTGGGTTGATTGGTCGATCAGGCGATGGTCGAAAGCCTTCAACCTGATACGGATTTGCTGATTTTGCATTGGATTTCAGACTCCGGCTGCTATTCCCAGCGAGCGCAATACGCCCGTTAAAAGGAGGCGCAATTCTATAGACGCCCCAGATGGGTGTCAACCCAATAAAAAAGCCCCCGCTGAGCGGGGGCCTTTCAAAGCATCGAAGCTATCTCAAAAGAGATGCTTACTCGATGATTTTGGCTACGACGCCAGCGCCGACGGTACGACCGCCTTCACGGATAGCGAAACGCAGGCCGTCTTCCATTGCGATGGTCTTTATCAGGGTAACTTCCATCTGGATGTTGTCACCTGGCATTACCATTTCAACGCCTTCTGGCAGCTGGCAGTTACCAGTCACGTCAGTAGTACGGAAGTAGAACTGTGGACGGTAGCCTTTGAAGAACGGAGTGTGACGACCGCCTTCTTCCTTGCTCAGAACGTAAACTTCTGCGGTGAACTTGGTGTGTGGCTTAACCGAACCCGGCTTAACCAGAACCTGACCACGCTCAACGTCGTCACGCTTGGTACCACGCAGCAGAACGCCGCAGTTCTCGCCAGCACGACCTTCGTCGAGCAGTTTGCGGAACATCTCAACACCGGTGCAGGTGGTGGTGGTGGTGTCACGCAGACCAACGATTTCCAGCGAATCCTGAACGCGAACGATACCGCGCTCGATACGACCAGTCACAACAGTACCGCGACCGGAGATCGAGAATACGTCTTCGATTGGCATCAGGAATGGCTTGTCGATAGCACGCTCTGGTTCTGGGATGTAGCTATCCAGAGTTTCAACCAGTTTACGAACGGCAGTGGTGCCCATTTCGTTGTCGTCTTTGCCTTCCAGCGCCATACGAGCCGAACCGATGATGATTGGAGTGTCATCGCCCGGGAAGTCGTAGGTGGACAGCAGGTCGCGAACTTCCATCTCGACCAGTTCCAGCAGCTCAGCGTCGTCTACCAGGTCAGCCTTGTTCAGGAAAACCACGATGTACGGAACGCCTACCTGACGGGACAGCAGGATGTGTTCACGGGTTTGTGGCATCGGACCATCAGCGGCCGAGCAAACCAGGATCGCGCCGTCCATCTGGGCAGCACCGGTGATCATGTTCTTCACATAGTCAGCGTGACCTGGGCAGTCAACGTGAGCGTAGTGACGGATCTTCGAGTTGTACTCGACGTGCGCGGTGTTGATGGTGATACCACGAGCTTTTTCTTCTGGCGCGCTGTCGATTTTATCGAAATCGACGATTGCGGAACCGAAAACTTCGGAGCAAACGCGAGTCAGAGCTGCGGTCAGAGTGGTTTTACCGTGGTCAACGTGACCGATGGTGCCAACGTTGACGTGCGGTAGGGAACGATCAAATTTTTCTTTAGCCACGACAATTAACTCCTTGCCTAAAGGACTGAATCAGCCTTGTTTTTTGGTTACAGTTTCGACGATGTGCGACGGAGCTGTATTGTATTTTTTGAATTCCATAGAGTAGCTTGCGCGACCCTGGGACATCGAACGAACGTCGGTCGCATAACCGAACATCTCGCCCAACGGAACTTCAGCACGGATTACCTTGCCGGAGACCGTGTCTTCCATACCCAGAATCATGCCGCGACGACGGTTAAGGTCGCCCATCACGTCACCCATATAGTCTTCAGGCGTAACAACCTCTACCGCCATGATCGGCTCGAGCAACTCACCACCGCCCTTCTGGGCCAGTTGCTTGGTCGCCATGGAAGCAGCCACCTTAAACGCCATCTCGTTCGAGTCGACGTCGTGGTAAGAACCATCAAACACGGTAGCCTTCAGGCCGATCAGCGGATAGCCGGCAACTACGCCGTTCTTCATCTGCTCTTCGATACCCTTCTGGATAGCCGGGATGTATTCCTTAGGAACCACACCACCCACTACTTCGTTCACGAATTGCAGACCTTCCTGACCTTCGTCAGCAGGAGCAAAACGGATCCAGCAATGGCCGAACTGGCCACGACCGCCGGACTGACGAACGAACTTGCCTTCGATTTCGCAATTCTTCGTGATGCGCTCACGATACGAAACCTGAGGCTTACCGATGTTGGCTTCGACGTTGAACTCACGGCGCATCCGGTCAACCAGGATGTCCAGGTGCAACTCGCCCATGCCAGAGATGATCGTTTGACCAGTCTCTTCATCAGTCTTGACGCGGAAAGACGGGTCTTCCTGAGCAAGTTTGCCCAGAGCGATACCCATTTTTTCCTGGTCATCCTTGGTCTTAGGCTCAACGGCAACCGAAATAACCGGCTCCGGGAAGTCCATGCGAACCAGGATGATTGGCTTGTCAGCGTTGCACAAGGTTTCACCAGTGGTGACGTCCTTCATGCCGATCAGGGCCGCGATGTCACCAGCGCGCACTTCCTTGATCTCTTCACGGGCGTTTGCGTGCATTTGCACCATACGACCCACGCGCTCTTTCTTGCCTTTGACCGAGTTGATCACGCCGTCGCCGGAGGCCAACACGCCCGAGTAAACACGGACGAAAGTCAAGGTACCCACGAATGGGTCGGTAGCGATCTTGAACGCCAGAGCCGAGAACGGCTCGTTGTCGTCTGCATGACGCTCCATTTGCTTTTCCTCGTCATCAGGGTCGGTACCCTTGATGGCAGGAATGTCGGTTGGAGCCGGCAGGTAGTCGATAACGGCGTCGAGAACCAGGGGAACACCCTTGTTCTTGAAGGAAGAACCGCAAACAGCCAGAACGATCTCACCAGCGATAGTACGCTGACGCAGAGCACCCTTGATTTCCTCGATGGTGAGTTCTTCACCCTCAAGGTACTTGTTCATCAGCTCTTCGCTGGCTTCGGCCGCAGCCTCAACCATGTTGTTGCGCCACTCTTCAGCCAGTTCCTGCAGTTCAGCAGGAATGGCTTCACGACGAGGAGTCATACCCTTGTCGGCATCGTTCCAGTAAACGGCTTCCATGGTCATCAGATCGATCTGACCCTGGAAGTTGTCTTCGGAACCGATAGCCAGCTGGATAGGCACCGGAGTGTGACCCAGACGCTGCTTGATCTGAGCGATCACGCGCAGGAAGTTCGCACCGGCACGGTCCATCTTGTTCACGTAAACGATACGTGGAACACCGTACTTGTTGGCTTGACGCCATACGGTTTCGGACTGAGGCTCAACGCCGGAAGTACCGCAGAACACAACGACCGCGCCGTCGAGTACACGCAGGGAACGTTCAACTTCAATAGTGAAGTCTACGTGGCCCGGGGTATCGATGACGTTGAAACGGTACTGGTCTTTGTGCTGCTTGGCGGAACCCTGCCAGAAGGCGGTAATGGCAGCAGAAGTAATGGTAATACCACGCTCCTGCTCCTGCACCATCCAGTCTGTGGTCGCGGCGCCGTCATGCACCTCGCCCATTTTGTGACTTTTGCCAGTGTAAAAAAGGACGCGCTCAGTGGTGGTGGTTTTACCAGCATCCACGTGTGCAACGATACCAATGTTACGGTAGCGATTAATCGGTGTTGTACGAGCCATAAAGCCCTCGCAAAATTAGTGACGCTAAAATTAGAAGCGGTAGTGCGAGAAAGCCTTGTTGGCTTCAGCCATACGGTGAACGTCTTCACGCTTCTTAACTGCAGCACCTTTACCTTCGGCAGCGTCCAACAGTTCGCCAGCCAAACGCAGAGCCATAGACTTCTCGCCGCGCTTGCGGGCGTAGTCTACCAACCAGCGCATTGCCAGAGCGTTACGACGGGAAGGACGAACTTCGACCGGAACCTGGTAAGTAGCACCACCAACGCGGCGCGACTTCACTTCGACCAGCGGAGCGATGGCGTCGAGTGCTTTTTCGAAGAGTTCCAGGGGATCGGTGCCGGCCTTACGAGCCTTCACGGTATCCAGGGCACCATAAACGATACGCTCGGCAACGGCTTTCTTGCCGCTTTCCATTACGTGGTTCATGAATTTGGCGAGGATTTGGCTTCCGTATTTCGGATCGTCCAGAATCTCACGCTTGGCTGCTACGCGACGTCTTGGCATTGATAAGCCCTCAAACGGTCTTCAGGTTAGCCCGGGACAGCTCCTATGGATGCGTGCCCGACCTTACTCTTATCGACTCAATAAAATGAAAATCTGCAAAACGGCCGATTACTTCGGACGCTTGGTACCGTACTTCGAACGACCCTGGTTACGACCTTTAACACCGGAAGTATCCAACGAACCGCGAACGGTGTGGTAACGAACACCTGGCAAGTCTTTTACACGACCGCCGCGGATCAGTACCACGCTGTGCTCTTGCAGGTTGTGGCCTTCACCGCCGATGTACGAGGAAACCTCGAAACCGTTGGTCAGGCGCACACGGCATACTTTACGCAGTGCCGAGTTAGGTTTTTTCGGCGTGGTGGTGTACACACGGGTGCACACGCCACGGCGTTGCGGGCAGTTCTGCAGCGCAGGCACGTCGGATTTCTCGACGATACGCTTACGCGGCTGACGTACCAGCTGGTTGATAGTTGCCATCTACTAGCTCCACTGTTGTCTTGCGACGCTATTGTCTTGCAAGAAAAGCAAAATGGCAGGAACGAGTTCCCGCCAAATTTAGGGGTACAAGAGTCTAAAGAGGATCTTGTCCCCAGTCAAGGCAAGGCCCCGCCCTCCCCGCTCATCCAATCTCGACAAATTGTCTCGATTCGATGAACGGAGTGACCAGGGCCTCACACTCATTTACCGCAGAACTCAGTTACCGCTCGAGTTCAGCGCTTCGGTCAGTGCAGCTTCCACTTCACTGGCGCTTACGCGCAACGGCTTGTCTGCATCACGGCGGCGCTTACGCTCGCTGTGATACGCCAGACCGGTACCAGCCGGGATCAGACGACCCACGACCACGTTTTCTTTCAGGCCGCGCAGGTAATCGCGCTTGCCGGTTACCGCCGCTTCGGTCAGTACGCGAGTGGTTTCCTGGAAGGAAGCCGCCGAGATGAACGATTCGGTGGACAACGACGCCTTGGTGATACCCAGCAGAACGCGAGTGAACTTGGAGACAAACTTGTCTTCGCCGCTCAGACGCTCGTTCTCTACCAGAACGTGAGTCAATTCCATCTGGTCGCCCTTGATGAAACTGGAATCGCCGGATTCAGCGATCTCAACTTTACGCAGCATCTGACGCAGGATGGTCTCGATGTGCTTGTCGTTGATCTTCACGCCTTGCAGACGGTAAACGTCCTGGATCTCGTTGACGATGTACTTGGCCAGCGCACTCACACCCAGCAGACGCAGGATGTCGTGTGGATCGCTCGGACCGTCGGAGATAACTTCGCCGCGGTTTACCTGTTCGCCTTCGAACACGTTCAGGTGACGCCACTTCGGAATCAGCTCTTCGTACGGATCGGTACCGTCGTTCGGGGTGATAACCAGACGGCGCTTGCCCTTGGTCTCTTTACCGAACGCGATGGTGCCGCTGACTTCAGCCAGAATCGACGCTTCTTTCGGACGACGGGCTTCGAACAAGTCGGCAACACGCGGCAGACCACCGGTGATGTCGCGAGTTTTCGAAGTCTCTTGCGGGATACGAGCGATAACATCACCGATCGCGATCTTCGCACCATCCGCTACACCGACCAGGGCGTTGGCTGGCAGGAAGTACTGAGCGATAACGTCAGTGCCTGGCAGCAACAGATCCTTGCCGTTGTCGTCGACCATCTTCACGGCAGGACGGATGTCCTTACCGGCAGCTGGACGATCTTTGGCGTCGAGTACTTCAATGTTGGTCATACCGGTCAATTCGTCAGTCTGACGCTTGATCGTGATGCCTTCTTCCATGCCCACGTAGGTCACGGTACCTTTCATTTCGGTAACGATTGGGTGAGTGTGCGGATCCCACTTGGCCACGATAGCGCCAGCTTCGACCTTGTCACCTTCTTTAACCGAAATCACGGCACCGTACGGCAGCTTGTAACGCTCGCGCTCACGACCGAAGTCGTCAGCGATGGCCAGCTCACCGGAACGGGACACAGCAACCAGGCAACCATCCACTCGCTCAACGTGCTTCAGGTTATGCAGACGGACGGTACCGCCATTCTTCACCTGAACGCTGTCGGCTGCGGAGGTCCGGCTTGCCGCACCACCGATGTGGAACGTACGCATCGTCAGCTGGGTACCCGGCTCACCGATGGACTGGGCAGCGATAACGCCGACCGCTTCACCGATGTTCACCTGGTGACCACGAGCCAGATCGCGGCCGTAGCACTTGGCGCAAATACCGAAGCGGGTTTCGCAGCTGATCGGCGAACGCACGATCACTTCGTCGATGCTGTTCAGCTCGATGAACTCGACCCACTTCTCGTCTACCAGGGTGCCGGCAGGAACGATGACGTCCTCGGTACCCGGCTTGAATACGTCACGGGCGATAACACGACCCAATACGCGCTCACCCAACGGCTCTACAACGTCACCGCCTTCAATGTGCGGAGTCATCAGCAGACCGTGTTCGGTGCCGCAATCGATCTCGGTTACAACCAGATCCTGCGCCACGTCTACCAGACGACGAGTCAGGTAACCGGAGTTAGCCGTTTTCAACGCGGTATCCGCCAGACCTTTACGAGCACCGTGAGTGGAGATGAAGTACTGAAGTACGCTCAAACCTTCACGGAAGTTCGCAGTAATCGGCGTTTCAATGATGGAACCGTCCGGTTTGGCCATCAGGCCACGCATACCGGCCAGCTGACGAATCTGTGCTGCGGAACCCCGCGCACCCGAGTCGGCCATCATGTACATCGAGTTGAAGGACTCCTGGTCGACTTCGACGCCATGACGGTCGATGACTTTCTCTTTCGAGAGGTTGGCCATCATCGCCTTGGAAACTTCGTCGTTCGCCTTGGACCAAAGGTCGATCACTTTGTTGTACTTCTCGCCCTGGGTTACCAGGCCGGAGGCGTACTGGCTTTCGATCTCTTTCACTTCATCAGTAGCAGCATTGATGATGCGGGCTTTTTCATCCGGGATAACGAAGTCGTTAACACCGATGGAAACGCCGGAAATGGTCGAATAAGCAAAACCGGTGTACATCAACTGGTCAGCGAAGATCACAGTCTCTTTCAAACCAACCACGCGATAGCACTGGTTGATCAGCTTGGAGATCGCCTTTTTCTTCATCGGCAGGTTGACGACGTCGTACGACAGACCCTTTGGCACAACCTGGAACAACAGAGCACGGCCGACAGTGGTGTCGACGATACGGGTGTTGCTCACGCTGCCGCCATCACGGTCGTTGACGGTTTCGTTGATCCGCACCTTGACCTTGGCGTGCAGTGCGGCTTCGCCGGCACGGAACACACGGTCAACTTCCTGCAGATCCGCGAACACACGACCCTCGCCCTTGGCGTTGATCGCTTCACGAGTCATGTAGTACAGACCCAATACAACGTCCTGCGACGGAACGATGATTGGCTCACCGTTGGCTGGCGACAGAATGTTGTTGGTCGACATCATCAACGCACGCGCCTCGAGCTGGGCTTCCAGCGTCAGCGGTACGTGCACGGCCATTTGGTCGCCGTCGAAGTCGGCGTTGTACGCGGCGCAGACCAGAGGGTGCAGCTGGATAGCCTTACCTTCGATCAGTACCGGTTCAAACGCCTGGATACCCAGACGGTGAAGGGTCGGTGCACGGTTGAGAAGTACCGGGTGTTCGCGAATCACTTCGGCGAGAACGTCCCAAACCTCTGGCAGCTCGCGCTCAACCATCTTCTTGGCAGCCTTGATGGTGGTAGCGAGACCACGCATTTCAAGCTTGCCGAAAATGAACGGCTTGAACAGCTCGAGAGCCATTTTCTTCGGCAGACCGCACTGGTGCAGACGCAGGGTCGGACCTACGGTAATTACCGAACGGCCGGAGTAGTCAACACGCTTACCGAGCAAGTTCTGACGGAAACGACCCTGCTTACCCTTGATCATGTCAGCCAGGGATTTCAGAGGACGCTTGTTGGAACCGGTGATAGCGCGGCCACGACGACCGTTGTCGAGCAGTGCGTCGACAGCTTCCTGCAACATACGCTTTTCGTTGCGCACGATGATGTCCGGAGCGGACAGATCCAGCAGGCGCTTCAAGCGGTTGTTACGGTTGATCACTCGACGATACAGATCGTTGAGGTCGGAAGTCGCGAAGCGACCGCCATCCAGCGGGACCAGTGGACGCAGATCTGGCGGCAGAACCGGCAGAACGGTCAGCACCATCCACTCTGGCAGGTTGCCGGAACCCTGGAAGGCTTCCATCAACTTCAGACGCTTGGACAGCTTCTTGATCTTGGTTTCGGAGTTGGTTTGCGGAATTTCTTCACGCAGGCGGCCAATCTCGTGCTCCAGGTCGATAGCGTGCAGCAGTTCGCGGACAGCTTCGGCACCCATGCGGGCATCGAAATCGTCGCCGAACTCTTCCAGCGCTTCGAAGTACTGCTCGTCGTTGAGCAGCTGACCTTTTTCAAGGGTGGTCATGCCTGGATCGATAACGACGTAGCTCTCGAAGTAGAGAACGCGCTCGATATCACGCAGGGTCATGTCCATCAGCAAGCCGATACGGGACGGCAGCGATTTCAGGAACCAGATGTGGGCAACTGGCGAGGCCAGTTCGATGTGCGCCATGCGCTCACGACGAACTTTTGCCAGCGCGACTTCAACGCCGCACTTCTCGCAGATCACACCACGGTGCTTCAAGCGCTTGTACTTACCGCACAGGCACTCGTAATCCTTTACCGGGCCAAAGATCTTGGCGCAGAACAGGCCGTCACGCTCAGGTTTGAACGTACGGTAGTTGATGGTTTCCGGCTTTTTAACTTCACCGAACGACCACGAACGGATCATCTCAGGCGATGCCAATCCGATACGGATGGCGTCGAACTCTTCGACTTGACCCTGGTTTTTCAGCAAATTCAGTAGGTCTTTCAAGGCCTTTCCTCCTGGCGGAGCAGAGAGCGGGCAATCCTGCCCCGCTCTCGATTCGCGTCACGTGTTATTCGGTTTCCAGATCGATATCGATGCCGAGGGAACGAATTTCCTTGATCAACACGTTGAAGGACTCGGGCATGCCCGGCTCCATACGGTGATCGCCATCCACGATGTTCTTGTACATCTTGGTACGGCCGTTCACATCGTCCGACTTCACTGTGAGCATTTCTTGCAGAGTGTAAGCGGCACCGTATGCTTCCAGTGCCCAGACCTCCATCTCCCCGAAACGCTGACCACCGAACTGCGCCTTACCACCCAGCGGTTGCTGGGTAACCAGGCTGTACGAACCGGTAGAACGAGCGTGCATCTTGTCGTCTACCAAGTGGTTCAGCTTCAGCATGTACATGTAGCCAACGGTAACCGGGCGCTCGAACTTGTTGCCGGTACGGCCGTCGGTCAGCTGCATCTGGCCGCTTTCTGGCAGGTCCGCCAGTTTCAGCATGGCCTTGATTTCGCTTTCCTTGGCACCGTCGAACACTGGAGTGGCCATTGGAACGCCGCCACGCAGGTTTTGAGCCAGATCCAGGATTTCCTGGTCCGAGAAGTCATCGAGGCTTTCCTGACGACCGCCGATCTCGTTATAGATCTCGTGCAGGAACTTGCGCAGCTCGGCAACTTTTCGCTGCTCTTCAATCATGCGGTTGATCTTCTCGCCCAGACCCTTGGCCGCGAGGCCCAGGTGGGTTTCAAGGATCTGACCGACGTTCATACGCGAAGGTACGCCCAACGGGTTGAGGACGACATCGACCGGGGTGCCATTGGCATCGTGCGGCATGTCTTCAACCGGCATGATCACGGAGACCACACCCTTGTTACCGTGACGACCGGCCATCTTGTCGCCCGGCTGGATGCGACGACGGATTGCCAGGTAAACCTTGACGATTTTCAGCACGCCTGGAGCCAGGTCATCGCCCTGCTGCAGTTTGCGCTTCTTGTCTTCGAACTTGTCGTCCAGCAGACGGCGACGATCAACGATGTAGGCCTGAGCCTTCTCGAGCTGCTCGTTCAGAGCATCTTCAGCCATGCGCAGTTTGAACCACTGGCCGTGCTCAAGACCGTCGAGAACTTCGTCGGTGATGTCCTGGCCTTTCTTCAGACCGGCGCCGCCTTCGGCTTTGTGGCCGACCAGAGCGGAACGCAGACGTTCGAAAGTAGCACCTTCAACGATACGGAACTCTTCGTTCAGGTCCTTGCGGATCTCGTCCAGCTGGGACTTCTCGATCGACAGGGCACGAGCATCACGCTCAACGCCGTCGCGGGTGAAGACCTGTACGTCGATGACAGTACCTTTGGTACCGGTAGGTACACGCAGAGAGGTGTCTTTAACGTCGCTGGCTTTTTCACCGAAGATCGCACGCAGCAGTTTTTCTTCCGGAGTCAGCTGGGTCTCGCCTTTCGGAGTGACCTTACCGACCAGGATGTCGCCTGCGCCAACTTCAGCACCTACGTAAACGATACCGGCTTCGTCCAGCTTGTTCAGAGCCGCTTCACCCACGTTCGGGATGTCGGCAGTGATTTCCTCTGGGCCAAGCTTGGTGTCACGGGCCACACAGGTCAGTTCCTGGATGTGGATCGTGGTGAAGCGGTCTTCCTGAACAACACGCTCGGACAGGCAGATGGAGTCTTCGAAGTTGAAGCCGTTCCATGCCATGAACGCGATGCGCATGTTCTGACCCAGTGCCAGTTCACCCATGTCGGTGGACGGGCCGTCGGCCATGATGTCGCTACGCTGGACCCGATCACCCTTACGCACCAGCGGACGCTGGTTGATGCAGGTGTTCTGGTTGGAGCGGGTGTACTTGGTCAGGTTGTAGATGTCGACACCGGCTTCACCGGTTTCAACTTCGTCATCAGCAACACGAACCACGATACGGCTGGCGTCGACGGAGTCGATCACGCCGCCACGACGAGCCACGACGCAAACGCCGGAGTCACGGGCTACGTTACGCTCCATGCCGGTACCTACCAGCGGCTTGTCAGCGCGCAGGGTTGGTACAGCTTGACGCTGCATGTTCGAACCCATCAACGCACGGTTGGCGTCGTCGTGCTCGAGGAACGGAATCAGCGACGCAGCAACCGAAACTACCTGCTTCGGCGATACGTCCATCAAGGTGACGTCTTCCGGCGCCTTGACGGTGAATTCGTTCAAGTGACGAACAGCTACCAGCTCGTCGATCAGGACTTTCTTGTCGTTCATCGTGGCCGAGGCCTGAGCGATCACGTGATCAGCTTCTTCGATGGCGGACAGGAATACGATCTCGTCGGTGACCAGAGCGTCTTTCACCACACGGTACGGGCTTTCCAGGAAGCCGTACTGGTTGGTGCGCGCATAAGCGGCCAGGGAGTTGATCAGACCGATGTTCGGACCTTCCGGCGTTTCAATCGGGCATACACGACCGTAGTGAGTCGGGTGTACGTCACGCACTTCGAAGCCGGCACGCTCACGAGTCAGACCGCCAGGGCCGAGTGCAGAAACACGACGCTTGTGGGTGATCTCGGACAGCGGGTTGTTCTGGTCCATGAACTGCGACAGCTGACTGGAACCGAAGAACTCTTTCACCGCCGCAGCCACTGGCTTGGCGTTGATCAGGTCTTGCGGCATCAGGCCTTCGCTTTCAGCCATCGACAGACGCTCTTTGACCGCACGCTCAACACGTACCAGGCCAACGCGGAACTGGTTCTCGGCCATTTCGCCTACGCAGCGAACACGACGGTTACCCAGGTGGTCGATGTCATCGACGATGCCTTTACCGTTACGGATGTCGACCAGGGTCTTCAGTACCGCGACGATGTCTTCCTTGCACAGCACGCCCGAACCTTCGATCTCGGTACGACCGATACGACGGTTGAACTTCATCCGGCCGACCGCAGACAGGTCATAGCGCTCAGGGCTGAAGAACAGGTTGTTGAACAGGGTCTCGGCAGCGTCTTTGGTTGGCGGCTCGCCAGGACGCATCATGCGATAGATTTCGACCAGCGCTTCCAGTTGGTTGCTGGTGGAGTCGATCTTCAGGGTGTCGGAGACGAACGGACCGCAGTCGATATCGTTGGTGTACAGAGTTTCGATGCGAACAACCTGAGCCTTGGCGATTTTGGCCAGGATCTCGGTGTTCAGCTCGGTGTTGCACTCTGCCAGGATTTCGCCGGTTGCCGGGTGCACGATGACCTTGGCGGTTGTGCGACCCAGGACGTAGTCCAGAGGCACATCCAGCTCTTTGATCCCGGCTTTTTCCAGCTGGTTGATGTGGCGAGCGGTGATACGACGACCCTGCTCGACAATAACCTTGCCTTTGTCATCCAGAATATCGAGGACAGCGATTTCACCGCGCAGGCGCTGAGGCACCAGCTCCAGGCTCAGGGTCTCGCCCTTCACGTGGAATACGTTGGTGGTATAGAACGCGTCCAGCACTTCTTCAGTGGTATAGCCCAGCGCGCGCAGCAGTACCGATGCAGGCAGCTTGCGACGACGGTCGATACGCACGAACACGCAGTCTTTCGGGTCGAACTCGAAGTCCAGCCACGAACCGCGGTAAGGAATGATGCGCGCGGAGTACAGCAGTTTACCGGAGCTGTGCGTCTTGCCACGGTCGTGGTCGAAGAACACGCCCGGGGAACGGTGCAGCTGGGAAACGATTACACGCTCGGTACCGTTGATTACGAAGGTACCGTTTTCAGTCATCAGGGGGATTTCACCCATGTAGACTTCTTGCTCTTTGATGTCCTTGATCGCTTTGTTCGACGACTCTTTGTCGAAAATGATCAGGCGCACTTTTACCCGCAAAGGTACGGCGTAAGTTACACCGCGCAATACGCATTCTTTGACATCAAATGCCGGTTCGCCCAGGCGATAACCGACGTACTCCAGCGCAGCATTGCCGGAGTAGCTGATGATCGGGAAAACGGATTTGAAGGCCGCATGCAGGCCCACGTCGCGGAACTGATCTTTAGTCGCTCCCGCTTGCAAGAATTCACGATACGAATCCAGCTGGATGGCCAGGAGGTACGGCACATCCATGACGTCCGGCAACTTGCTAAAGTCCTTGCGGATACGTTTTTTCTCAGTATATGAGTAAGCCATCAGCGTTCCCCAGCTTGGTCACCTGCTTGTTTGGCCCCTCCCGACGGGAGCAGCCAGAAAATCGTGCAAACCCCATGGTTTGCGCCACCGCATCGGGTGGTTACAGCACGTTATCGGCACCGACCCAGTCGGCTGCCAGTAACGGAAAAAGGCCGGTGGCAAGAGCCACCAGCCATCAGCCTGTCGCTTAACGCTCGGGCTGGAGGAGCAAAGTCGATGCTTACTTCAGCTCGACTTTAGCGCCTGCTTCTTCCAGAACTGCTTTGGCTTTGTCAGCTGCGTCTTTGGCAACAGCTTCCAGAACCATGGCAGGTGCGCCGTCAACTACAGCCTTGGCTTCTTTCAAGCCCAGACCGGTCAGTTCACGTACAGCCTTGATCACGTTAACTTTCTTCTCGCCAGCTTCGGTCAGCATGACGTTGAATTCGGTTTGCTCCTCAACAACAGCGGCAGCAGCAGCTGGACCAGCCGATGCAGCAGCAGCGGTAACGCCGAATTTTTCTTCGAAAGCTTTGATCAGCTCAACAACTTCCATTACGGACATGTTGCCAACTGCTTCAAGGATATCGTTCTGAGAGATAGACATGAATCTAATTCCTGATATTGGGGACGGCCTACGCGACCATCGAAAAAAACAAAAAACGCGAGAAGTTGACGAGCCTTAGGCTGCAGCAGCTTCTTTCTGGTCGCGAATTGCCGCCAGAGTACGAGCCAACTTGCTGGTAGCGCCTTGAATCACGCTCATCAGCTGAGAAATTGCTTCGTCACGGGTCGGCAGAGTTGCCAGTACGTCGATTTGGTTAGCTGCGAGGAACTTGCCCTCGAACGCAGCTGCCTTGATCTCGAACTTGTCCTGACCCTTTGCGAATTCCTTGAAGATCCGGGCAGCAGCGCCAGGATGTTCCTTGGAGAACGCAATCAGGGTAGGGCCAGTGAACACGTCGTTGAGGACACTGAATTCAGTGTCAGCAACAGCGCGCTTGAGCAGGGTGTTACGTACAACACGTACGTAAACGCCAGCTTCACGAGCCTCTTTACGGAGTCCGGTCATCGCGCCTACTGTTACGCCACGGGCATCAGCCACGACAGCGGACAGAGCGACTTTGGCAGCCTCGTTGACTTCAGCGACGATGGCCTTCTTGTCTTCGAGTTTAATTGCCACGGGTTTAACTCCTGCTTGTTACCGTTTCATCTGGTCGAAACCGGATGTCGTTTTGGTGTCTGATTCGGTAAGGAACCGGGAGCACCATCTGCGTAGGCTTGTGGTTTAAGACTTGCGTCGCCTACGGTCTTGGATAGCCCCCGCCAGGCAGGGACCCCAATTTTTCAATTGGCGCGATCGCTCGCGCCAACCTGTGTCTTACGCGTCGAGCGAGCTTTGGTCGATGACCAGACCTGGGCCCATAGTGGTGCTCAGGGTAACGCGCTTGACGTAAATGCCTTTCGAGGAAGCTGGCTTGATACGCTTCAGATCAGCGATCAGGGCTTCAACGTTTTCCTTCAGCTTGACGGCGTCGAAGCCGATCTTGCCAACGGAAGTGTGGATGATGCCGTTTTTGTCGGTGCGATAACGAACCTGACCAGCCTTGGCGTTTTTAACCGCGGTAGCTACGTCTGGAGTTACGGTGCCGACTTTAGGGTTAGGCATCAGGCCACGTGGACCGAGGATCTGACCCAACTGACCTACAACGCGCATTGCATCCGGGGATGCGATCACTACGTCATAGTTCAGGTCGCCGCCTTTCATTTCGGCAGCCAGGTCGTCCATGCCTACGCGGTCAGCGCCGGCAGCCAGAGCGGCTTCAGCAGCTGGACCCTGGGTGAACACAGCAACGCGAACGGTCTTGCCAGTGCCGTGTGGCAGCACAGTAGCGCTACGAACGACCTGATCGGATTTACGCGGGTCAACACCCAGGTTTACAGCTACGTCGAACGACTCGCTGAACTTGACAGTCGACAGCTCAGCCAGCAGGGCAGCGGCGTCTACAAAGTTGTAGGCCTTGCCTGCTTCGATTTTGCCGGCGATAGCCTTTTGACGCTTGGTCAGCTTAGCCATTACACACCCTCCACGTTAAGGCCCATGCTACGAGCAGAACCGGCGATAGTACGCACGGCTGCTTCCATATCAGCTGCAGTCAGATCCGCGTTTTTGGTTTTCGCGATTTCTTCCAGCTGAGCACGAGTCACGGTGCCAACCTTAACGGTGTTCGGACGAGCGGAACCGCTGGTCAGACCGGCCGCTTTCTTCAGCAGAACCGAAGCAGGGGTGGATTTGGTTTCGAAAGTGAAGCTACGGTCGCTGTAGACAGTGATGATCACTGGAGTCGGCAGACCTGGCTCAAGACCCTGAGTACGGGCGTTGAAAGCCTTGCAGAATTCCATGATGTTCACGCCGTGCTGACCCAGAGCAGGACCAACAGGTGGGCTTGGGTTAGCCTGAGCGGCCTTCACTTGCAGCTTGATGTAAGCGGTAATCTTCTTGGCCATGAGGCACTCCAATTACGGGTTCGAACGCCTCGAGAGGCTCCCCGGTTACTTGCGCGTTTATCCCAGTGACGACAAAACCCCACAGCCTACGGCTGCGGGGTTGGGATTTTTGTTCAACTAGACCTTTTCGACCTGGCTGAACTCGAGCTCCACCGGAGTAGAGCGACCGAAAATGAGCACTGCGACCTGGATCCGGCTCTTTTCGTAGTTAACTTCTTCAACAACACCGGTAAAGTCTGCGAACGGACCGTCATTGACACGCACCGACTCACCCGGCTCGAACAACGTCTTCGGCTTCGGCTTGTCGCTGCCATCGGCAACGCGGCGCAGAATCGCTTCCGCTTCTTTATCGGTGATTGGCGCAGGCTTGTCGGCAGTACCGCCGATAAAACCCATCACCCGAGGAGTATCCTTGACCAAGTGCCAAGTACCCTCGTTCATATCCATCTGCACCAGCACATAGCCAGGGAAGAATTTGCGTTCGCTTTTGCGCTTCTGGCCATTGCGCATTTCAACCACTTCTTCAGTGGGAACCAGAATCTCGCCGAAGCCATCTTCCATACCGGCCAGCTTTACGCGCTCGATCAGCGAGCGCATTACATGCTTCTCGTAACCGGAGTAAGCATGCACAACATACCAACGCTTAGCCACGGGACACCCTTAGCCGACGATCAAGGAAACAAGCCAGCCGAGCAGGGAATCAAGCCCCCACAACAGCAACGCCATAACCAGGACAACAGCCACAACGATCAACGTGGTCTGCGTGGTTTCTTGGCGAGTTGGCCAAACGACTTTACGAATTTCGGTGCGTGCTTCCTTAACCAGTACAAAGAAAGACTTGCCCTTGACCGTCTGCAGGCCTACAAAGGCAGCTACGGCAGCAATGGCAAGCAATGCGAGTACGCGGTACAGGATCGGCGAAGCAGAAAAGTACTGATTGCCAACAACGCCAACAACCACCAGAGCGACTACTACAAGCCACTTGAGGAGGTCGAAACGAGAGCCTTGAGCTTCAGCTTTAGGAGTCATCTATGAAGATCCTGTGAAAAGAAAGCCAGACACACCGAGTGAATCTGGCAGGTCAGGAGGGAATCGAACCCCCAACCTACGGTTTTGGAGACCGTCGCTCTGCCAATTGAGCTACTGACCTAAAACAAAATCAGGCCGACCATTATGCCGACCCGAAAAAGACTTTACAACACTTACCAGGCAACCTTGGCTGCAACACCGGCATTCACGACACCGGCAACCTTCAGAAACACAATCAGGCGCAACCACTACCACCTAAAACAAAGGCAGATATTTTCATATCTGCCTTGTTATATGGAGCTCTTGAGCGGATTTGAACCGCTGACCTCACCCTTACCAAGGGTGTGCTCTACCAACTGAGCTACAAGAGCGTAACACTGTGCAAAACCTGTAAACTTGGAGCGGGTAGCGGGAATCGAACCCGCATCATCAGCTTGGAAGGCTGAGGTTCTACCACTAAACTATACCCGCGAGGCTTACAGCTCTCGCTAAAAATGGTGGAGGGGGAAGGATTCGAACCTTCGAAGTCGTAGACGTCAGATTTACAGTCTGATCCCTTTGGCCGCTCGGGAACCCCTCCTAAGCGAGCCGGCATTCTACATCATGCCAGCCTTCTGTCAAGCATTTTTCTCATTAAAAACCTGAGCTTAGCTGCATTGACCTCGCCTCACATCGCTAACCGTTTCCGGTGTTCGCTGTGGAGCGGGCGCCATTCTATGCAAACTATTCGGCGGGTGCAACCCCCTCGCACGGCATTATTTTATGTTTTAACTCATTGAATTCTTTAGAAAGGTTTAGCAGCTGCAAATCGTCCAGCCAACGCCGGCTTTCCGGTGCGATACGCACCCAATACCCTGCCCCTTCTGTCGCAGCTTTCGGCAGGGACTGAAACTTGACCTCCATCCCGCTCAAACGTCGCTCAACCGCCTGCGCGGCCTCCTGGCGCGTATAGCCGCCCAGATAAAGGCAGCCATTGTCTGTCGAGACAGCTTTACCCTTATCCTTGGACACGTCACTTGCTTCGCTCAACAAGCGGATATCTTGTTGAGATCCGCGATACAGACTCAAAGACGTGACATCCTTCGCGCGCAAAGGAGCCTCTTGTTGATTCCAGATGTAGTAGAAGCCATTGAGGACAAGCAGCAGCAGAAACAACCAACGCATAAAAACCTCAGGACAAGGGACAGGCCATAGCCAATCCGACAAACACCAAGTCCGGAACAACCCTGGCCTGAGGCACGACCTCAGCAACCAGGCTCGCATCCCCCCCGGTGAGGAACACGACAAAGTCCTCACCCCAGTAACTGCGCGCCAATTCGAGCTGGGTCAGCACAAAGCCGCGCAACATCAACAGACAACCACGCTCTACAGCCTCGACAGTCGCGCGACCAGGAACAAGACTTTCCTGAGCCTGCTCGGCCGCCAGATCCCCATAACGAATTTTGCGGGTGTGGGTGCGCAACTGGTTGCGCATCAACGGCATCCCCGGACAGATGAAACCACCCTGGTGCTCTCCATCCGCCGCGATAAAGTCAGCGGTCACGGCCGTACCGAAATCGAGCACCAGGCACGCACCTGAAGCCAGATGAAAGCCTCCGAGCATTGCGAGCCACCGATCCAGCCCCAGCCGCTCAAACTCTTCATACCCATTGCGCACGCCTGACATTTCGCGCGCAGGCGTTGCGCACACAACCGGCACATCAAAGGTATCGCCGAGCAAAGACGTCAGCGCAGCGGTTTCCTCCGCGGTCCTGACGCTCACCAACCGGCAAAACGTGAGGGCAAGCCCTTTGAGCGCCCCCAACCCCTCCAGCAATCCAAGATTGGAATCAACAACCCCCTCACCTAGCACCTGCCCGGCATTAGCGGCAAGCACACGCCACTTGATGAAACTATTCCCACAATCGAGCTCAAGAATCATCACGCAACCTCAGGCTCAACTCACCACCACTGAAGACTTTCTCCACACCACCCACCTTCAGGCGCAAGGCGCCCTGGCCATCAATACCAAGCACTTCACCATCAATTTGATTGACGCCGGCAATCAACGACACGCTTCGCCCCTGCCACAGGTGATTTTGCTCCCACTCTGACTGGATGGCCAAAAAACCACCCACCTGGTGACGAGCCAGGTATCGCTGCAGCATCTCCCCAAGCATCGCAACCAATTGGTTGCGATCAAACAATTTGCCTGACTCGAGCCGCAGGGATGTCCATTGCTGGTCCACCTCGTCAGCGGACTGCATGTTCACATTGATTCCAACACCCAGGACCACGTGGCACACATCAGCAGGATCACCAACCAACTCGAGCAATATTCCCGCGATCTTTTTCTGACCTACAAGGACATCGTTAGGCCACTTCAATCCAGCGGATGCAATACCGAGCTCACGTAACGTCTGCAAGACAGCGAGCCCAACGACGAGACTCAAGCCCTCCAGCTGACGCATCCCACCATCAATGCGTAGCACCAAGCTGTAATAGACGTTTTCTGCGAATGGACTCACCCACTTGCGACCACGTCGCCCGCGTCCGGCTGTCTGCCGCTCCGAAAGCACCACAAACGGTGCCGCCTGCCCCCGCTCGATAGAGCGCAGTGCCTCGGCATTCGTGGAGTCGATTGAGTCGTAAACCTGGACGGGCCAGGCGCAAGAATGCGCCTGAGCGCTTATCTCGGCAGGATCGAGCAGCGCTAATGGCGCGGACAATTGATAGCCGCGCCCACGAACTTTATGAATAGACAAACCCAGCTCAGCTTCCAAATGCTGAAGCTGCTTCCACACAGCACTACGACTGACGCCCAGGGCGGCACCCAATGCTTGACCCGAATGGAATCGGCCATCTTTAAGAAGCTTTAACAACGTCAGCATGCAGGTCTCGCCTCACAATGAGGCCCGCATGATAGCCACGCATCGAGCGGTTGCATAGAAATCCAGCAGCCGTGGCTTACTTGCGGACAAAAACAAAACCCCAACTGCTTTCGCAATTGGGGTTTCGGAATTTAATCTTGACGATGACCTACTCTCACATGGGGAAACCCCACACTACCATCGGCGATGCATCGTTTCACTGCTGAGTTCGGGATGGGATCAGGTGGTTCCAACGCTCTATGGTCGTCAAGAAATTCGGGTACTGAGTCGTGGCCAGATGGCCTCGCTTCAGCAAATTGGGTATGTGACAGCTAGGTGTTTTGTGAGTATCTCGAACTTTCGGTTCGTTTCGTCTTCACACACCGCAATCTGGCTTTTAAGCGCAAATTGCTTGGGTGTTATATGGTCAAGCCTCACGGGCAATTAGTATTGGTTAGCTCAACGCCTCACAGCGCTTACACACCCAACCTATCAACGTCGTAGTCTTCGACGGCCCTTCAGGGGACTCAAGGTCCCAGTGAGATCTCATCTTGAGGCAAGTTTCCCGCTTAGATGCTTTCAGCGGTTATCTTTTCCGAACATAGCTACCCGGCAATGCCACTGGCGTGACAACCGGAACACCAGAGGTTCGTCCACTCCGGTCCTCTCGTACTAGGAGCAGCCCCTCTCAAATCTCAAACGTCCACGGCAGATAGGGACCGAACTGTCTCACGACGTTCTAAACCCAGCTCGCGTACCACTTTAAATGGCGAACAGCCATACCCTTGGGACCGGCTTCAGCCCCAGGATGTGATGAGCCGACATCGAGGTGCCAAACACCGCCGTCGATATGAACTCTTGGGCGGTATCAGCCTGTTATCCCCGGAGTACCTTTTATCCGTTGAGCGATGGCCCTTCCATACAGAACCACCGGATCACTAAGACCTACTTTCGTACCTGCTCGACGTGTCTGTCTCGCAGTCAAGCGCGCTTTTGCCTTTATACTCTACGACCGATTTCCGACCGGTCTGAGCGCACCTTCGTACTCCTCCGTTACTCTTTAGGAGGAGACCGCCCCAGTCAAACTACCCACCATACACTGTCCTCGATCCGGATAACGGACCTGAGTTAGAACCTCAAAGTTGCCAGGGTGGTATTTCAAGGTTGGCTCCACGCGAACTGGCGTCCACGCTTCAAAGCCTCCCACCTATCCTACACAAGCAAATTCAAAGTCCAGTGCAAAGCTATAGTAAAGGTTCACGGGGTCTTTCCGTCTAGCCGCGGATACACTGCATCTTCACAGCGATTTCAATTTCACTGAGTCTCGGGTGGAGACAGCGCCGCCATCGTTACGCCATTCGTGCAGGTCGGAACTTACCCGACAAGGAATTTCGCTACCTTAGGACCGTTATAGTTACGGCCGCCGTTTACCGGGGCTTCGATCAAGAGCTTCGCGTTAGCTAACCCCATCAATTAACCTTCCGGCACCGGGCAGGCGTCACACCCTATACGTCCACTTTCGTGTTTGCAGAGTGCTGTGTTTTTAATAAACAGTCGCAGCGGCCTGGTATCTTCGACCGGCGTGGGCTTACGGAGCAAGTCCTTCACCCTCACCGGCGCACCTTCTCCCGAAGTTACGGTGCCATTTTGCCTAGTTCCTTCACCCGAGTTCTCTCAAGCGCCTTGGTATTCTCTACCCAACCACCTGTGTCGGTTTGGGGTACGGTTCCTGGTTACCTGAAGCTTAGAAGCTTTTCTTGGAAGCATGGCATCAACCACTTCGTGTTCTAAAAGAACACTCGTCATCAGCTCTCGGCCTTGGAATCCCGGATTTACCTAAGATTCCAGCCTACCACCTTAAACTTGGACAACCAACGCCAAGCTGGCCTAGCCTTCTCCGTCCCTCCATCGCAATAACCAGAAGTACAGGAATATTAACCTGTTTTCCATCGACTACGCTTTTCAGCCTCGCCTTAGGGACCGACTAACCCTGCGTCGATTAACGTTGCGCAGGAAACCTTGGTCTTTCGGCGTGGGTGTTTTTCACACCCATTGTCGTTACTCATGTCAGCATTCGCACTTCTGATACCTCCAGCAAGCTTCTCAACTCACCTTCACAGGCTTACAGAACGCTCCTCTACCGCATCACCCGAAGGTGATACCCGTAGCTTCGGTGTATGGTTTGAGCCCCGTTACATCTTCCGCGCAGGCCGACTCGACTAGTGAGCTATTACGCTTTCTTTAAAGGGTGGCTGCTTCTAAGCCAACCTCCTAGCTGTCTAAGCCTTCCCACATCGTTTCCCACTTAACCATAACTTTGGGACCTTAGCTGACGGTCTGGGTTGTTTCCCTTTTCACGACGGACGTTAGCACCCGCCGTGTGTCTCCCATGCTCGGCACTTGTAGGTATTCGGAGTTTGCATCGGTTTGGTAAGTCGGGATGACCCCCTAGCCGAAACAGTGCTCTACCCCCTACAGTGATACATGAGGCGCTACCTAAATAGCTTTCGAGGAGAACCAGCTATCTCCGAGCTTGATTAGCCTTTCACTCCGATCCACAGGTCATCCGCTAACTTTTCAACGGTAGTCGGTTCGGTCCTCCAGTTAGTGTTACCCAACCTTCAACCTGCCCATGGATAGATCGCCCGGTTTCGGGTCTATTCCCAGCGACTAGACGCCCTATTAAGACTCGCTTTCGCTACGCCTCCCCTATTCGGTTAAGCTCGCCACTGAAAATAAGTCGCTGACCCATTATACAAAAGGTACGCAGTCACCCAACAAAGTGGGCTCCCACTGCTTGTACGCATACGGTTTCAGGATCTATTTCACTCCCCTCTCCGGGGTTCTTTTCGCCTTTCCCTCACGGTACTAGTTCACTATCGGTCAGTCAGTAGTATTTAGCCTTGGAGGATGGTCCCCCCATATTCAGACAAAGTTTCTCGTGCTCCGTCCTACTCGATTTCATGACCAAGAGATTTTCGCGTACAGGGCTATCACCCACTATGGCCGCACTTTCCAGAGCGTTCCGCTAATCTCAAAGCCACTTAAGGGCTAGTCCCCGTTCGCTCGCCACTACTAAGGGAATCTCGGTTGATTTCTTTTCCTCAGGGTACTTAGATGTTTCAGTTCCCCTGGTTCGCCTCTTGCACCTATGTATTCAGTACAAGATAACCATCTTATGATGGCTGGGTTCCCCCATTCAGACATCTCCGGATCAAAGTCTGTTTGCCGACTCCCCGAAGCTTTTCGCAGGCTACCACGTCTTTCATCGCCTCTGACTGCCAAGGCATCCACCGTATGCGCTTCTTCACTTGACCATATAACCCCAAGCAATCTGGTTATACTGTGAAGACGACATTCGCCGAAAATTCGATTGAGCTCCTAAGAGCAACTCACAAATTTTACCTTAGCCTGATCCGTTACCAGTGAAAGTAACGTTCAGTCTATCTTTCTATCACATACCCAAATTTTTAAAGAACGAACTAGTCAAAGACTAGAAATCAACATTCACCATCGCACCGATGGAATGCTCATTTCTAAGCTTTATACAATCAGAAGCAGTTAGTGGTGGAGCCAAACGGGATCGAACCGTTGACCTCCTGCGTGCAAGGCAGGCGCTCTCCCAGCTGAGCTATGGCCCCGTATTTCTACAGGCGTTTCCCACACAAAATTGGTGGGTCTGGGCAGATTCGAACTGCCGACCTCACCCTTATCAGGGGTGCGCTCTAACCAACTGAGCTACAGACCCAATTTCGGGCTGCTTCTATATCGTCTTCTTCAATGAATCAAGCAATTCGTGTGGGAACTTATGGAGCAGCTGAGTCGTCGATTAAGGAGGTGATCCAGCCGCAGGTTCCCCTACGGCTACCTTGTTACGACTTCACCCCAGTCATGAATCACACCGTGGTAACCGTCCTCCCGAAGGTTAGACTAGCTACTTCTGGTGCAACCCACTCCCATGGTGTGACGGGCGGTGTGTACAAGGCCCGGGAACGTATTCACCGCGACATTCTGATTCGCGATTACTAGCGATTCCGACTTCACGCAGTCGAGTTGCAGACTGCGATCCGGACTACGATCGGTTTTGTGGGATTAGCTCCACCTCGCGGCTTGGCAACCCTCTGTACCGACCATTGTAGCACGTGTGTAGCCCAGGCCGTAAGGGCCATGATGACTTGACGTCATCCCCACCTTCCTCCGGTTTGTCACCGGCAGTCTCCTTAGAGTGCCCACCATGACGTGCTGGTAACTAAGGACAAGGGTTGCGCTCGTTACGGGACTTAACCCAACATCTCACGACACGAGCTGACGACAGCCATGCAGCACCTGTCTCAATGTTCCCGAAGGCACCAATCCATCTCTGGAAAGTTCATTGGATGTCAAGGCCTGGTAAGGTTCTTCGCGTTGCTTCGAATTAAACCACATGCTCCACCGCTTGTGCGGGCCCCCGTCAATTCATTTGAGTTTTAACCTTGCGGCCGTACTCCCCAGGCGGTCAACTTAATGCGTTAGCTGCGCCACTAAGAGCTCAAGGCTCCCAACGGCTAGTTGACATCGTTTACGGCGTGGACTACCAGGGTATCTAATCCTGTTTGCTCCCCACGCTTTCGCACCTCAGTGTCAGTATCAGTCCAGGTGGTCGCCTTCGCCACTGGTGTTCCTTCCTATATCTACGCATTTCACCGCTACACAGGAAATTCCACCACCCTCTACCATACTCTAGCTTGTCAGTTTTGAATGCAGTTCCCAGGTTGAGCCCGGGGCTTTCACATCCAACTTAACAAACCACCTACGCGCGCTTTACGCCCAGTAATTCCGATTAACGCTTGCACCCTCTGTATTACCGCGGCTGCTGGCACAGAGTTAGCCGGTGCTTATTCTGTCGGTAACGTCAAAACACTAACGTATTAGGTTAATGCCCTTCCTCCCAACTTAAAGTGCTTTACAATCCGAAGACCTTCTTCACACACGCGGCATGGCTGGATCAGGCTTTCGCCCATTGTCCAATATTCCCCACTGCTGCCTCCCGTAGGAGTCTGGACCGTGTCTCAGTTCCAGTGTGACTGATCATCCTCTCAGACCAGTTACGGATCGTCGCCTTGGTGAGCCATTACCTCACCAACTAGCTAATCCGACCTAGGCTCATCTGATAGCGCAAGGCCCGAAGGTCCCCTGCTTTCTCCCGTAGGACGTATGCGGTATTAGCGTTCCTTTCGAAACGTTGTCCCCCACTACCAGGCAGATTCCTAGGCATTACTCACCCGTCCGCCGCTGAATTCAGGAGCAAGCTCCTGTCATCCGCTCGACTTGCATGTGTTAGGCCTGCCGCCAGCGTTCAATCTGAGCCATGATCAAACTCTTCAGTTCAAACATCTTTGGGTTTTGAGAAAACCCTAAACTTGGCTCAGCAATCGTTGGTTACATCTTTGATTTCTCGCGGAGTAACTTGTGATGCTGATAATCTGTTGACTAGCAGTCTGACTCCACAAGCACCCACACGAATTGCTTGATTCAGTTGTTAAAGAGCGGTTGGTTAAGATCTTTCGTCTCAACCGAGGCGCGCATTCTACAGCAGCCTCATTTGCTGTCAAGTGATTATTTTCAGAAGTTTTCAAAGTTTCCTTTGTAACTTCAACCACTTGCGCTTCAGATCTCTCGTCAGCGGGAGGCGAATTCTACAGCGTTACACGCTGCTGTCAACACCTCTTTTTCAACTCCCTTTCGGCTTCGATGAACTGAAGCGACCTGCTGCCGAAACCTGCGTAACTCTTTGTTTACCAAGGAGTTTTCCGTTTCGACTGCGCCGGAAGTGGGGCGAATTATAGGCTTCTAAAATTCGCCGTCAACCCCTTATCTCAGCTTTATTCGGATTTGAGCGTAATACGCGCAAATGCCTTCTTGCCGGCCTGGCAAACATGGGTCGCACCCAGTGCATATATAAAGGTGCGATCGACAACCTCACCATCTATACGCACACCACCGGAACCCAGGAGATCTCGCGCAACAGCCGAGTTCTTGACCAAGCCAGCCTTATTAAGGACAGCAGCGATCGGCATATCTTCGGCAGCAGTCAATTCGATTTCCGGCAGATCATCCGGCAGCTCGCCATCCTTCATACGGTTACCGGCGGCACGGTGAGCATTGGCAGCAGCCTCCTCACCATGGAAGCGCGCAACGATCTCTTCAGCCAGCTTGATCTTGATGTCGCGCGGATTGGCACCCGCCTCTACATCAGCACGGAACGCATTGATCTCATCCATGGAGCGGAAGCTGAGCAACTCGAAGTAACGCCACATCAGCGCATCCGGAATGGAAACCAGCTTGCTGTACATCACACCCGGCGCTTCCTGGATACCGACGTAGTTGCCCAAGGACTTGGACATCTTCTTCACGCCATCCAGGCCTTCAAGCAGCGGCATGGTCAAAATGCACTGAGCTTCCTGACCATAACCACGCTGCAGCTCACGCCCCATCAGCAAGTTGAACTTCTGATCGGTACCGCCGAGCTCGACGTCTGCGCGCAAAGCTACCGAGTCATAACCCTGAACCAGCGGATAAAGGAACTCATGGATGGCGATTGGCTGATTGGTGGTGTAGCGCTTGTCGAAGTCATCGCGCTCGAGCATGCGAGCCACGGTGTACTGCGAAGTCAGGCGAATGAAGTCGGCCGGCCCCATCTGATCCATCCAGGTGGAGTTGAATGCCACTTCGGTTTTTGCCGGATCGAGAATCTTGAACACCTGAGTCTTGTAGGTCTCGGCATTCTCGAGGACCTGCTCGCGAGTGAGCGGTGGGCGCGTGGCACTCTTGCCGCTCGGATCACCGATCATCCCGGTGAAGTCACCTATAAGGAAGATCACCTGATGCCCCAGCTCCTGGAACTGGCGCAGCTTATTAATAAGCACGGTGTGACCCAAGTGCAGATCCGGAGCCGTTGGATCGAAGCCCGCCTTAATACGTAGCGGCTGGCCACGCTTGAGCTTTTCAATCAGCTCGGACTCGACCAACAGTTCTTCCGCACCACGTTTGATCAGCGCTAGCTGCTCTTCAACCGACTTCATAACAGACCCGCAAGGCTCAGATTCAAAGGGAACCAACCATACAAGATCGCGCGTCAAATACAAGGTTTGCCCGGCGCACGGACGCCAATCCGCAGACAGAGCGCCTGCGGACTTGCTTCAGAGATGATTTGGTTATATTTTATACAGTTATTTCATCTTCATCATGTCATTCATCTTTTCCAATTCATCTTTTTCAAAGTCAAAACCACTTATGACCACAGAATCGTCTAAAGCGCCGCCGCTTTACCCGAAGACCCACTTGCTTGCCGCAAGTGGCATCGCCGCCCTTCTCAGCCTGGCGCTCCTGGTATTCCCTTCCAGCGATGTCGAAGCCAAAAAGACAACCCTGAGTCTTGAACTGGAAAGTCCTGCTGAACAACTGACACAAGATCAAGACGCTGCTGACGCCGTTCAAGCCACAAATGAACCAGCAACCTCCCCCTTCGCGCAGATCGACAACAGCGCCGAAGACACTCAGGAAACCGCTCAAGCCGAACCTGCACCGGTGCCGGTCGTCGAAGAAAAGAAGTCGGCAAGCCACAGGGAAGTGATCGTCACCAAGGGTGACACCCTCTCGACACTGTTCGAGAAGGTCGGCCTCCCGGCCACCTCAGTGCATGACGTGCTGGCCAGCGACAAGCAGGCCAAGCAGTTCAGCCAGCTCAAACATGGGCAAAAACTCGAGTTCGAACTGAGCCCTGACGGCCAGCTGACCAACCTGCACAGCAAGCTCAACGACCTCGAAAGCATCAGCCTGACCAAGAACGACAAGGGCTACACCTTCAACCGTATTACCGCGAAACCGACCGTGCGCTCTGCCTATGTACACGGCGTGATCAACAGCTCGCTGTCGCAGTCCGCAGCCCGGGCCGGCCTGTCTCACAGCCTGACCATGGACATGGCCAGTGTGTTTGGCTACGACGTGGACTTCGCCCAGGATATTCGCCAGGGCGACGAGTTCGACGTGATCTACGAGCAAAAGGTGGTCAACGGCAAGGCCGTCGGCACTGGCCCGATCCTGTCGGCGCGCTTCACCAACCGCGGCAAGACTTACACTGCCGTGCGTTACACCAACAAACAAGGCAACAGCAGCTACTACACCGCTGACGGCAACAGCATGCGCAAGGCGTTCATCCGCACACCGGTGGACTTCGCCCGCATCAGCTCGAAATTTTCCATGGGCCGCAAACACCCGATCCTGAACAAGATCCGCGCCCACAAAGGCGTCGACTACGCAGCACCGCGCGGCACGCCGATCAAGGCTGCGGGTGATGGCAAGGTCTTGCTGGCCGGCCGCCGTGGTGGCTACGGCAATACCGTGGTCCTCCAGCACGGCAATACCTACACCACGCTCTACGGCCACATGCAAGGCTTCGCCAAAGGCGTGAAGACTGGCGGCACGGTGAAACAAGGCCAGGTGATTGGCTATATCGGCACCACCGGTCTCTCCACCGGCCCGCACTTGCACTACGAATTCCAGGTCAATGGCGTGCACGTCGATCCGCTGGGCCAGAAAGTAGCGATGGCCGATCCGATCTCCAAAGGTGAACGCGCACGCTTCCTCGCGCAGAGCCAACCGCTGATGGCGCGCATGGATCAGGAAAAATCCACCCAGCTAGCTTCGGCCAAGCGCTAAGCCATGGCGCTCTATATAGGCGTGATGTCCGGGACCAGCCTTGATGGCCTGGATATCGCGCTGATCGAGCAAGCCCCGGCGATCAAGCTGATCGCCACCCATTACATCCCGATGCCCGATACCCTGCGCGCCGAGCTGCTCGGCTTGTGCGCCAGCGGCCCGGACGAAATTGCCCGCTCCGCCATCGCCCAGCAGAACTGGGTGAAGCTGGCAGCCCAAGGGATTCATGCCCTCCTCGCTCAGCAGCAACTGAAGCCTGACGACATTCGTGCAATTGGCAGCCATGGCCAGACCATCCGCCACGAACCAGCACGCGGCTTCACAGTGCAGATTGGCAACCCGGCCCTGCTGACCGAGCTGACCGGCATCACCGTGGTCAGCGATTTCCGCAGCCGCGACGTCGCTGCCGGCGGACAAGGAGCACCACTGGTTCCCGCCTTTCACGAAGCCTTGTTTGAAGAGCGGGCCGGCAATCGCGCAGTGCTGAACGTTGGCGGCTTCAGCAATCTCAGCCTTATCGAGCCCGGCAGACCGGTCGCCGGTTTCGACTGTGGCCCGGGCAATGTGCTGCTGGACGCCTGGATTCACCAGCAACGCGGCGACCACTTTGACCGTGACGGTCAATGGGCTGCCAGCGGCAATATAGAACCGCTCCTGTTGAATGCACTGCTCAGTGATCCGTTCTTTGTGACCAAAGGCCCGAAGAGTACCGGCCGGGAAGTGTTCAACCTGCCATGGCTGACACAGCATCTGGCACAACTGCCAGCCTTCGCCGCCGAAGATGTTCAGGCAACGCTGCTTGAGCTGACCGCGCTGACCATCATCGAATCACTGCAAAGCGCCCAGGCGGACACGCAGGAGCTGCTGGTCTGCGGCGGCGGCGCCCACAACACTGCCTTGATGAACCGCCTGGCCAGCCTGCTGCCAAACGCCAGCGTCAGCAGCACCGCTACCTACGGTGTAGACCCCGACTGGGTCGAAGCCATGGCCTTCGCGTGGCTGGCTCATTGCTGTCTCGAAGGCATCGCAGCCAACCGTCCGAGCGTCACCGGTGCCCGCGGCTTGCGCGTACTCGGCGCCATCTACCCCGCATAAACCCTGCACACAGCAAAACGCCGCAAAGCCCTGAGGCCGTGCGGCGTTCTGTGAAACAGATGCGCTGATCAGATCGAGAACGAAGAACCGCAGCCACAAGTGGTGGTCGCATTCGGGTTCTTGATGACGAAACGCGAACCTTCCAGACCTTCCTGGTAGTCCACCTCGGCACCTGCCAGGTACTGGAAGCTCATCGGATCGACAACCAGACTCACACCTTCGCGCTCGACGATGGTGTCGTCATCGGCCACTTCTTCATCGAAGGTAAAGCCGTACTGAAAACCTGAACAACCGCCGCCCGTAACGAATACGCGCAGCTTCAAGCGATCATTCCCCTCTTCATCGACCAGGCTCTTCACCTTGTGCGCGGCACCGTGGGTGAATTGCAAAGCCGTGGGGGTGAAGGATTCGACGCTCATGCTGACTATCTCCCGGCGTTACGCCGTCATATTGCGTGATGACGCGCATTATCCGCTTCTCCTAGAAAAGCGGTCAACTATTGTTATGGTATATCAACCAATCCAATCGCCGGCCCGGAATGCAAAAAGGCCCGTCAGACGGGCCTTTTGCTGTACGCGATAAAGCTTACGGCAGCATGCCGGCGTGGGACAGGCCCAGACGCTCATCCAGCCCGAACAGAATGTTCATGTTCTGCACCGCCTGACCCGAAGCGCCTTTGACCAGGTTGTCGATCACCGACAGCACAACCACCAGATCGCCATCCTGTGGGCGATGCACGGCAATACGGCAGACGTTGGCACCCCGTACGCTACGAGTCTCCGGATGGCTGCCGGCCGGCATCACATCGACGAACGGCTCGTTGGCATAACGCTTTTCAAACAGCGCCTGCAGGTCCACCGAGCGATCAACAACGGTTGCGTAGAGCGTGGAATGAATGCCACGAATCATCGGCGTCAGGTGCGGAACGAAGGTCAGGCCGACGTCCTTGCCTGCTGCGCGACGCAGCCCTTGGCGAATCTCTGGCAGGTGACGGTGACCTTTGACCGCATAGGCCTTCATGCTTTCCGACGTCTCGGAGTACAACGAGCCTACGGAAGCACCACGACCGGCACCGCTGACGCCGGACTTGCAGTCAGCAATCAAATGCGCGGCATCGGCCAAGCCTGCTTCGAGCAATGGCAGGAAACCCAATTGCGTTGCAGTTGGGTAGCAGCCCGGCACGGCAATCAGGCGCGCTTTCTTGATCTGCTCGCGATTGACTTCCGGCAAGCCGTAGACCGCCTCGTCCAGTAACTCCGGTGCACCGTGCGGCTGGCCGTACCACTTGGCCCATTCATCCGCGTCTTGCAGACGGAAGTCGGCCGACAGGTCGATGACCTTGGTCCCGGCCGCCAGCAGTTCGCCCGCCAAGGCATGGGCAACACCGTGCGGTGTGGCGAAGAACACCACATCGCAGGCACCCAGGGTCTTGATGTCCGGAACGCTGAACGCCAGGCCGTCGTAATGGCCTCGCAGGTTCGGGTACATGTCGGCTACGGCCAGGCCAGCCTCGGATCGGGAAGTGATGACAACCACCTCAGCTTGCGGATGTTGCGCCAACAGACGCAGCAGTTCGACACCGGTGTAACCCGTGCCGCCGACGATACCGACCTTGACCATAAACCTGCCCTCAACGAACCCACTGGAAAGCCGTCGATAATAGGGGCCGCGCGCCCCTGCGACAACCGTCAAGGTGACGTGCGGACGCTCAAGCCTCTACTATTCCCACTACCGTGAATTGGGGAATAACAAAAAATGCTCTATCTGTGGCTAAAAGCTTTTCACATCATCAGCGTCGTTTGCTGGTTTGCCGGCCTGTTCTACCTGCCACGACTGTTCGTTTATCACGCACAAAGTGAAGACACGATCAGCAAGGAACGCTTCAGCGTCATGGAGCGCAAGCTGTACCGGGGCATCATGGGCCCGGCGATGATCGCCACGCTGATCTTCGGCGGCTGGCTCATCTACCTCAATCCAGGCATCTTCAGCCAGGGTGGCTGGATACACGCCAAACTGACCCTGGTCGTGCTGCTGATCGGCTACCACCACATGTGCGGCGCCCAGGTAAAACGTTTTGCCCGTGGCGAGAACACCCGCAGCCATGTCTTTTATCGCTGGTTCAATGAAGTGCCGGTTCTGATATTGCTGGCTATCGTAATTCTGGTCGTCGTTCGGCCGTTCTAAATCCACCAGGCACAACTTACCGGGGTACTTCCAATGTCGCTGCCCGCTCTGCTCGAACAACGTTTGCGTCTACCCGTGGTGGCGGCGCCGATGTTCCTGATATCCAATCCGCAATTGGTACTCGCCTGTTGTCGCCAGGGCGTGGTCGGCAGCTTCCCGGCGCTGAACCAGCGCGAAAGCAGCGGTTTCAAGGCCTGGCTGGAAGAAATCGAAGCCGGGCTGGCGACAATGGAAAACCCCGCGCCTTATGCCGTAAACCTGATCGTCCATAACAGCAATCCTCGTTTACAGGCGGATCTTGAGATCTGCGTCGAACACAAAGTGCCGATCGTGATCACCAGCCTCGGTGCCGTGAAAGAACTGGTCGACGCGGTGCACAGCTACGGCGGCCTGGTGTTCCATGATGTGACGACTCGTCGCCATGCCGAGAAAGCGGCCGAAGCCGGCGTGGATGGCTTGATCGCCGTGGCTGCCGGCGCCGGTGGGCACGCCGGGACCTGGAGCCCGTTTTCGCTGATTGCCGAAATCCGCCAGTTCTTCGACAAAACCTTGTTGCTGGCCGGTTGCTTGAACCACGGCCACGAAATTCTTGCCGCTCAATTGCTCGGCGCGGATTTGGCCTACTTTGGCACACGATTTATCGGCACGACCGAAAGTCACGCGCCCGACGCCTACAAAGAAATGCTGCTGACATCCAAAGCGGCAGACATCATCCATACTCCAGCCGTGTCAGGTGTCCCCGCGAGCTTCATGCGTAAGAGCCTGGAGGCCGCCGGTTTCGACATGGCTGCCTTGCAAGGCAAGGGCGAGATCAACTTCGGTTCCAAGCTCAAACCCGTGAGCGATGAGGCCAAAGCCTGGAAAACCGTTTGGTCTGCAGGCCAGGGGGTGGGAGAAATCGAGGACTTGCCGAGTGTCGAGCAGTTGATTGCTCGTCTCGACGCGGAGTACCGCCAAGCCCTGGAGCATGCCGCCCGGTTGCCAAAACGCTGGCCGCGCTGACAGCAAATCTTGGCCAGTCTTGCCCGGCTGGTCTTACACTCACCTGGGCACAAGCTTCTTCTTTCAACCTCTCGCGACAAGGATGCTTCGCACATGGGCGAAAATCATTTCAAAATCGTATTCGAGGGCGCCTTGCTGCCCGGTGTCGATATCACCACGGCAAAGCTCAATCTCGCCGATTTGTTCAAAAGCGATGTCACGGCCATTGAGCGCTTGTTCACCGGGCGTCCGGTAGCGCTGAAACGCAACCTGTCGCAAGCCGATGCCCAGACCTATCTCCAGGCGCTGAGCAAAACCGGTATCGACGCCCGTATCGAAGCCGAAACGCCGATCGAACTGAACCTCGCCGACGTTCATGACCATGCGCCGGCCAGCAGCCAGGCGTCTTTTGCAGATCCGCAGTCCCCTTACGCGCCGCCTCGCGCGCCCGTCGGCGAAGCCGTGGCGGAATTCGCCACGCTCAAGCCCTTCAGTTTCGATGGCCGTATCGGCCGCTTGCGTTACCTCGCCTGGACGCTGGTGCTGTCAACTGTGCTCCTGGCCGTTTGCGGGGTGTTTGCCTTGGTCGCCCTGGCTCTCATCGGCGCGGATTCGTCCGCCGGCCTGATATTGGGCAGCTTGCTGGCCTTGATCCTGTTCGTCGGGTTTGTATTCGTCAGCATCCAGATCACTGTTCAACGCTTGCACGATGTCGGCTGGTCCGGCTGGCTGTGGCTGCTGAACCTGGTGCCGTTCGTTGGCAGCTTCTTTCCGTTCGTGATCATGGTCGTACCGGGCAACGACACCGCCAACCGCTACGGCCCACCGCCTCCGCCGAACAGTACCGCGGTCAAGGTACTGTCTTCGCTGTGGCTGATCGTTATCGCGCTGGTTCTGTTCGGCTCGCTGGCCGGTGGTCTCACGGCGATACGGGAAGGATACGAAAACGCCGCCCAGAGCAGCTACGAAAGCAGTTCGGTCACCACCGATGAAATCGAAGTCGAGGTCGAACCGGTGCCAAATTCCGCCGACGATGCAGCCGAAGAGGCCCAGCCCCCTGTAGACTCTGCGAAAGAATGAACAGCGCTCCTGGCCCGTGACACCTGCGTCGCGGCGCGGAGCTGTTGCGATGGAGAACTGCATGACCCGTTACGCTCTGATCACTGGCGCCTCCAGCGGCATCGGCCTGGCAATGGCCGAAGCGCTGGCCCGGCGCGGCCGCAGCCTGATTCTGGTGGCCCGACAACGTGATCAGCTGGAAAGTATTGCGATTGAACTGACCCAGAGGTTCGGCGTTGAGGTGTTGTTCCGTGCCTGTGACCTGGGTGAACCGCTGCGCCTCTCCGGGTTCCTGCTGGAGCTGGAAGAAGGCGACCGGCAGATCGATCTGCTGGTCAACTGCGCCGGTATCGGTACATGCGGCCCGTTTCTGGCCCAGGACTGGATGACCGAGCAAGACCTGATCGAAGTGAACATCCTCGCCCTCACCCGCCTGTGCCATGCCATCGGCAACAGCATGGCCCTGCAAGGCGGCGGGCAGATTCTGAATGTGGCCTCGGTGGCGGCGTTTCAACCCGGCCCGTGGATGAGCACCTATTACGCCAGCAAGGCGTATGTGCTGCACTTTTCCGAAGGATTGCGCGTCGAGCTGAAAAAATGTGCGATCAAGGTTTCGGTGCTCTGCCCCGGGCCGACCCGAACGGCGTTTTTCCGTACCGCGCAACTCGACAGCGAAAAACTGACCAACAGCAAACTGCTGATGAGCCCCGAGGAAGTGGCGCTCTACACCGTGCGCGCACTGGAAAAGAATAAAGCGATCATCATTCCCGGGCGGCGCAACCGCTGGTTCGCCTTCCTGCCGCGGCTGGGCTCGCGGTGGCTGACTCGCACAATCGCCGGTATGGTCAACAAGGCTTACTGCCCGCGCTGATCCAACTCAAGGTAAAAAGCTGGGCGCTGGCATACGCCATGAGTACACTCAGCCCAGCCCAAACAACGGAGAAAACAGCTGTGGATACTCTGTTCACCAAGATCATCAACCGGGAAATCCCGGCGAAGATCATTTACGAGGACGACCAGGTACTGGCCTTCCACGACATTGCCCCACAGGCACCGGTACATTTCCTGGTAGTCCCGAAGAAACCGGTTCGCACCCTGAACGACCTGACCGAGGACGACAAGGCATTGGCCGGGCACATTCTGTTCACCGCCCAGCGCCTGGCACTGGAACTGGGCTGCGAAAAAGGTTTCCGCGTCGTCATGAACTGCAATGAAGAAGGCGGACAAACCGTCTACCACATTCATATGCATGTGCTGGGTCAGCGCCAGATGCACTGGCCGCCGGGCTGATTGCGCCAAACCCTGTGGAAGCGGCGCACTGCCGCTTCCACAAAAGGCATCACAACACTGTCACAGCCTCTGTATCACAATGACCCAGCGCAAACCTTCCCCGGCCGATTGGGTTAAACTGGCCGCCGAAATTCCCCCCGGAGGTCAGCATGACTACCCAACGTCACTACTCGCCGATTGACCGCCTTCTGCTGCAAGCCGATGCCGCGATGCGCACCCTGCTGCCCTTCAGCGGCCAGCCGTACCGCCCGTCGCCCGCCATCGTGCAGCCGGATGCGAAAATGAGCGACGAAGACACGCGCCACGTTGCCGGCCTGATGCGCATCAACCATACCGGCGAAGTCTGCGCCCAGGCGCTGTACCAGGGACAGGCGCTGACCGCCAAACTGCCGCAAGTGCGTGCTGCGATGGAGCATGCCGCCGAAGAAGAAATCGATCACCTGGTCTGGTGCGAACAACGTATCCATCAACTGGGTAGCCACACCAGCATCCTCAATCCGCTGTTCTATGGCATGTCGTTCGGGATTGGCGCAGTGGCCGGCCTGATTAGCGACAAAGTCAGCCTCGGTTTCGTTGCGGCGACGGAAGACCAGGTGTGCAAACACCTGAACGAACATCTGGAGCAATTGCCGGCCGAGGATGAAAAATCCCGGGCGATTCTTGAGCAGATGCGCATCGATGAAGAACAGCATGCCGAAAGTGCGCTGGATGCTGGCGGGTTCCGCTTTCCGGCACCGGTGAAGTTCGGGATGAGTCTGATGGCCAAGGTGATGACCAAGAGTACTTATCGGATCTGACGGTTGCGTTGTCGGTCCGGGCCTCTTCGCGAGCAGGCTCGCTCCCACAGGTTTTGCAGCGGACATGAAAAAGGCGACTGCCGTGAGGGAGTCGCCTTTTTTGTGTTCGAAAATCTTACGCCATATTGCGCGCGTAGAAGATTTCGAGCATTTCGTGTTTCACCCGCTCGGTCACCTGGGCGCGTTGCTCAGAGGACAGGTTGCTGGTGGCGTCGCCGAACAGGTAGTTATCCAGTTCGAAGTTCTTCAGCAGCATCTTGGTGTGGAACAGGTTTTCCTGGTACACGTTCACGTCGGTCATCTGGTACGCGTCGTAAGTGTCGTCGGAGAGGTAGTTCTGGATCGAATTGATCTCGTGGTCGATGAAGTGCTTTTTGCCTTCAACGTCACGGGTGAAGCCGCGCACACGGTAGTCCACGGTCACGATGTCCGAATCGAACTGGTGAATCAGGAAGTTGAGCGCTTTAAGCGGTGAAATAACCCCGCAAGTCGACACGTCGATGTCCACACGGAAGGTTGCAATGCCGCTGACCGGATGGATTTCCGGATAGGTGTGCACCGTGATGTGGCTCTTGTCGAGGTGGGCCAGAATGATTTCGGGCAGCGGGCCTGGGGACTCTTCGATCTGACTGTCGGTCGGGGTTACCGGCTCTTCCGAGATCAGGATCGTGACGCTGGCGCCCTGCGGCTCATAGTCCTGACTGGCAATGTTCAGGATGTTGGCACCAATGATATCGACAACTTCCGTGAGGATCTGCGTCAGGCGTTTCGCGTTGTACTCTTTATTGATGTACTCGACGTAAGCCTGCTGGTCTTGCGGGGTTTCCGCGTAGCAGATGTCATAGATGTTGAAGCTCAAGGTCTTTGTCAGGTTATTGAACCCGTGGAGCTTGAGTTTGCTTTTCACCGTTAAAAACTCTCTATGTGTTTGCGGCCCGGCCGCGTGATCAAGCATGCCCGTCAAATGCGAACAACGCACCTGCGTAGGACGGTTAACACCTCTTCGCGATGGCGATTTTGGTTGTCTGTTCGGGTGCGAGGCCTGTCGGCTGACGGACCACTACCCTGAAAAAAGTGGCGCATTATGCAGACGTCAGCTTGTGTTCGCCAGAGTCTGCACTGCTTTTATGATAGTTGAATGTCGATTCAACCAAGCTCGATGATCTCGTAGTCGTGGGTAATTGCCACGCCGGCCGCGCCGAGCATGATCGAGGCCGAGCAATACTTCTCGGCAGACAGTTCGATGGCGCGTTTGACCTGGGCTTCTTTCAGCCCGCGGCCCTTGACCACGAAATGCATGTGGATCCTGGTGAACACCTTTGGATCTTCGGTCGCACGCTCGGCTTCGAGGAAGGCTTCACAGCTTTCGACCGCCTGACGGGACTTCTTGAGGATGCTGACCACATCGAAATTGCTGCAACCGCCGACACCCAGCAGCAGCATTTCCATCGGCCGGACACCCAGGTTACGCCCGCCGGCATCGGGCGGACCGTCCATGACCACGACATGACCGCTACCGGATTCGCCGAGGAACATGGCTTCGCCAGCCCATTGGATGCGTGCCTTCATCGCCAAGACTCCACTGTATAAAAAAGGGTCGCCAGCTTAGCACAGGCCCCGTGATTGACAGCGCCCGGCGTCCTGGGACATATCCCACTGCCTTGTAGGTAAATGCTCGAATATTGCAGGAAGTGTCTGTTAAGCTGACGCCAATTCTATGGCGCATAGCCAGCTTTACTCCAGCGTTCACTATTTATAAAAACCAAACATACCGTGCAGTTTTTTCGGGATACAACCATGGTTGCTATTGCCCCCAACTCCAAGATCAAGAACCTCGACAAGCTGTTGATGCATTGCCAGCGCCGCCGTTATCAGGCCAAGAGCAACATCATTTGTGCCGGCGACCGCTCGGAAACGCTGTTCTTCATCATCAAAGGCTCGGTCACCATCCTGATCGAAGATGACGACGGCCGGGAAATGATCATTTCCTACCTGAACGCCGGGGACTTTTTCGGCGAGTTGGGACTGTTTGAGCAAGCCGGCCTGGAGCAGGAGCGCAGCGCCTGGGTGCGGGCCAAGGTTGAATGCGAAGTCGCGGAAATCAGCTACGCGAAATTCCGCGAATTGTCCCTGCAGGATCCGGACATTCTTTACGTCCTCAGCGGACAAATCGCACAGCGCCTGCGCAACACCACGCGCAAGGTCGGTGACCTGGCATTCTTTGATGTAACCGGTCGAGTCGCCCGCTGCCTGCTGGAGCTGTGCAAACAGCCAGACGCCATGACGCACCCCGATGGCATGCAAATCAAGGTGACCCGTCAGGAAATCGGGCGGATTGTCGGTTGTTCGCGGGAGATGGTCGGCCGCGTGCTCAAGGATCTGGAAGAGCGCAACCTGGTGGACGTCAAAGGCAAGACCATGGTGGTCTTCGGTACGAGATAAGCTCGAAAACCTAGCCGTTGAACATCTGCACCAGCACCAACCGGTAGAGATAGTCGAGGCGCGCCAGGGCATCGTGCGCCGTGAACTTCTCATGCAGCGCGATGTGGCTTTCGGAGCGTACGCGTTGCTCCAGCCCGCAGGCCTCGTTGAAACGATTGACCGCGGCTACCATTGACTCTCGCTCGTTATCGATCAGCATCGCTCCGTGCACCAGTCCTACCGGGCGCTGCCCACCCTGGCTCTGGCGCCAGCGCTGGGCGGTACCGACCATCTTGCGACCATCGAGGTTGACGTTGAAGCGACCGTCACAGAAAGCGCCTTCAATTTCACCCAGGGACGAAGTACCACCCAACTCATCCAGCAGCTGACAAATTGGATCGCACAAACGGTGGTAACCGGTTTCGATGCGATTCAAATCCCCTTCGCTACGCGGCGGCGCATAAACCAGTGCGATGTTGATCGTTGAGGCCGATTGCGGCACCGGCTCGCCACCGGTTTCACGCAACAGCACCGGCCAACCTGCCGCCGCCGACACTGCACATGCAGCTTCGAAACCCGGCAAGCGATTCAAACGGCGCGGCATGACCAGCGCCCGATCGCTCGGCTGCCAGAACAGCAGGCCGAACTCCGCGTCGCCAGCACATACCGAGGCCAACAGGTCCTGCTCGGCTTGCAGACCGGCTTCGATGGTGAGGGAGGTTGGCAGCGACATGGAAGGCTCCGACAGACCAGAGGTCTTCAGGGGAATTGCGGGCATCTTCGCGGGCAAGCCCGCTCCCACAGTGGAAGCGGATTGCCTGTGAAGATGTATTCAGTCGAGGGTCGAGCCGCTGACGGGAATGCCGCGCTCAGGGAAGAACAGACGCTGCAACTCGGTACCTGGGCTTTCGGCGCGCATGAACGCCTCGCCGACCAGGAATGCGTAGACGTCGCTGATTTCCATCAGTTCAACATCGGCGCGGTTGAGAATGCCGCTCTCGGTGATGACCAGACGATCGCGCGGAATACGCGGCAACAGGTCGAGGGTGGTTTCCAGGCTGACATCGAAGGTGTGCAGATTGCGGTTGTTCACGCCAACCAGCGGGGTGTCGAGGGTTTTCAAGGCCCGCTCCAGTTCGTCGCCGTCGTGGACTTCCACCAGCACATCGAGGTTGACGCTTTTGGCCACGGCTGCCAGTTCGGCCATTTTCACGTCATCCAGCGCGGAAACGATCAACAGCACGCAATCGGCACCCAGGGCCCGGGCTTCGACGATCTGGTATGGATCGATCATGAAGTCCTTGCGGATCACCGGCAGCTTGCAGGCCGCACGGGCCTGCTGCAGGTAGGCGTCAGCGCCCTGGAAATAATCGATATCGGTGAGTACCGACAGGCAGGTCGCGCCGCCCTTCTCGTAGCTTCTGGCGATGTCGGCGGGAACGAAGTTCTCGCGGATCACGCCTTTGCTCGGCGAGGCTTTCTTGATTTCTGCAATCACAGCCGGCTGCTTCAGCTTGGCCTGAGCCAGCAAGGCCTTGGCAAAACCACGGGGTGCATCGGCCGCCTTGGCCAGGTTTTCCAGCTCGGCGAGGCTGACGCGAGCGCTACGCTCGGCGACTTCCTCGACCTTGCGCGCCAGAATCTTTTCCAAAACCGTCGGTACACTCATCCCTCATTCTCCACTTTGAATACCGCGGTAAACGCACCCAGCTCCTCGAGCTTTTCCCGAGCGAGGCCGGTGTGCAGCGCATCGTGCGCAAGTGCAACTCCCTCTTTCAAACTGCTGGCATGATCGGCCGCGTACAGCGCGGCACCGGCATTGAGCACGATCATCTCGGCCGCTTTCTGACCGTTTTCGGTCTTGCGCTTGCCCAAGGCATCGCGAATCAGTTCAAGAGAAGCCGCCGGGCTATCCACCGCCAGGCCATGCAGACTCTGGCTCTTCATGCCCAGGTCTTCCGGCTCGACCCAATACTCGGTGATCTGGTCGTTTTTCAGCTCTGCCACGAAGGTCGGTGCTGCCAGGCTGAACTCATCCAGGCCATCCTTCGAATGCACCACCAGCACATGCTTGCTGCCCAGACGCTGCAACACTTCCGCCAGCGGCCGGCACAAGGCCTGGGTAAATACGCCTACCACCTGATGCTTCACACCGGCCGGATTCGTAAGCGGGCCGAGCATGTTGAACAAAGTACGCAGACCCAGATCCCGACGCGGGCCGGCTGCGTATTTCATCGCGCTATGGTGAGTCTGGGCAAACATGAAACCAATACCAACGTTGTCAATGCAGCGCGCCACTTGCACCGGCGTCAGGTTCAGGTAGATACCGGCCGCCTCCAGCAGGTCGGCACTGCCGCTCTTGCCCGAGACTGCACGGTTGCCGTGCTTGGCCACGGTGCAGCCCGCAGCGGCAACCACGAACGAAGCAGCGGTCGACACGTTGAAGATATTGGCGCCGTCACCGCCGGTGCCCACCACATCGACCACACCGTCGAGGGTCTTGAGTTCGACTTTGTCCGCCAGTTCGCGCATCACCGACACCGCACCGACGATTTCGTCGATGCTTTCACTCTTCATGCGCATGGCCATCATGAACGCGCCAATCTGCGCATCCGAGCATTGCCCGGTCATGATCTCGCGCATGACATCGCGCATTTCATCGGTGCTGAGGTCGAGGTGATCGACGATACGGCTCAGGGCTGTCTTGATGTTCATGAAAAGTCCTTAGCGCGTGCCGCCGGTTTGTTTGAGGAAGTTGGCAAATAGTTCGTGGCCCTGTTCGGTGAGGATCGACTCAGGGTGGAACTGCACGCCTTCGATGTTCAGAGTCTTGTGACGCAGGCCCATGATCTCGTCGACCGAGCCGTCTTCGAGCTGGGTCCAGGCGGTCAGCTCCAGGCAATCGGGCAGGGTTTCGCGCTTGACGATCAATGAATGATAGCGGGTGACCGTCAGCGGACGATTCAGGCCTTCGAATACACCCTTGTCCTCGTGAAATACCGGGCTAGTCTTACCGTGCATCACTTGACGGGCGCGCACCACATCACCGCCAAAGGCCTGGCCGATGGACTGGTGGCCGAGGCAGACGCCAAGAATCGGCAGTTTGCCGGCGAAATGCTTGATCGCTTCAATCGAGATGCCGGCTTCGGTCGGGGTGCAAGGACCGGGGGACACAACGATGCGCTCAGGGTTGAGGGCTTCGATTTCAGCGATGGTCAGTTCATCGTTGCGCACGACCTTGACCTGGGAGCCGAGCTCGCCCAGGTACTGCACAACGTTATAGGTAAAGGAGTCGTAGTTATCGATCATCAGCAACATGGCGTTTAGAACCTCTTGAACTCACTGACTTTAAAGATGGCCTTCGAATGATTTACCCGCAGGGTGCTGCGCTTTGTCAGGTGCCGGTGTAGCGCCAGCAAAGCGGCATTTCAAACAGGTAAAGAAGGCAAAGCGGTACAGGTCCGGCGAGGCCGGCAAAAGAATTCAGGCGCGCCAACGCCAGCGGGCGTGTGCCTTGATGACTTGATCCAGGAGTTTACTGATGATCAACACGGGGAAGGTCTCGTTCGTACGTCCCGGCACAGTAACTTAGCTGGGCAGAGCGCGCAATATCGCCGGGGGTGCTGCCCGTGAAACTATCAAAGGCTTCGCGACAGATGGCAAAAGGCCGGAAGTTTTTGGTACTGTCGTTTCGTTAACTAAAACAATAAATAAACGGACTTGCTCATGATCAAACAGTCGTTGTTTGTACCGCTCGCAGGATGCTTGCTCGCGATCGCATGCGCCCAGGCGAACGCCGCACCCAATCCTTATACAAATTTCGTTGTCTTCGGGGACAGCCTCAACGATGCAGGGACCTTTGCCGACACGGGCGGACCTGCCGGGGCAACACAGCGCTTCACCAACCGGACGGGGCCGGTGTACCTGGATGGCAGCGGCGAAGTCCGCTCGCTCAACTCCACACAGATTCTGGGTGGGAAACTGGGGTTTTCAGCGGATCAGACGGCATCCTCTGCTTCAGCAGTTCGCGCCAACGAAGGCCTGCCTGATGGTAACAACTGGGCTGTAGGCGGCTACCGTACCGACCAGATTCTTGATTCGATTACCAGCATCTCCGCCACCGGTGAACGCACCCGGGCCGGCTATCTTCCATCCAATAACTTCCGTGCCGACCCGAACGCACTGTATTACCTGTCGGGTGGCGGTAACGACTTCCTGCAAGGACGCGTCACCAGCCTGCCACAGGCCAGTGCCGCCGCCGACCGCCTGGCCGACAGCGTGCAGACGCTGCAAACCGCCGGCGCCAGATACGTCATGGTCTGGTTGCTGCCCGATATCGGCTTTACCCCGGCGTTCAACGGCACCCCGCTGCAAGCGTTCACATCCCAACTCAGCGCCCAGTTCAACACTGAACTGGTAAGCCGACTGCAAAACATCAATGCCGAAGTCATCCCGCTCAACATTCCGGTACTGCTCAAAGAGACGTTCGCCAACCCGGCACAGTTTGGCCTGGCCACCGACCAGAACCTCATCACCACCTGCTTCAGCGGCAACGGTTGTACCGAGAACGCCCGCTACGGCATCAACAGCGCCACGCCGGACCCGACCAGGCTGATCTACAACGACTCGGTGCACCCCACCGAAGCCGGGCAGCGCCTGATTGCCGATTACGCGTATTCCCTGCTGGCGGCGCCGTGGGAGCTGACCCTGCTGCCGGAAATGGCCCAGGGCACCGTGCGTGCGCATCAGGATGAATTGCGCAACCAGTGGCTGGCCGATTGGGAAAACTGGCAAGGCGTCGGCCAATGGCGAGCCATTGTTTCCGGCGGCGGACAGCATCAGGACTTTGACGGCCAGGACAGCGTGGCAAGCGCCGACGGTAACGGAGCCAACCTGAACATTGGTGGCAGCTATCGTCTCGACGATGCCTGGCGTGTTGGTCTGGTGGCCGGTTTCTACAACCAGAAACTCGAAGCCGGCAACAACGACTCCGACTACAAGCTCAACACTTACCTGGGCACGGCATTCGCCCAGTACCAGCAAAACCGTGTGTGGGCTGACGCGGCGTTGACGGCCGGGCATCTGGATTACGACAGCCTCAAGCGTAAATTCCAGTTGGGCGTCAACGAACGCGGCGAAAAAGGCGATACCAGCGGTTACGTCGAAGCCTTCAGCGCACGCGTGGGTTACGACATTGCGCAACAAGCCAGCAGCCCTTGGCACCTGTCGCCGTTTGTCAGCGCCGACTTCTCCAAGGTACAAGTCGATGGTTACTCGGAGGACGGCAACAATTCCACGGCGCTGACCTTCGCCGATCAGGAGCGTATTTCCCGGCGCCTGGGTGCTGGCCTGCAGGGCAAATACCAGATCACCCCGCAAACCCAGGTGTTCGGCGAAGCGGCAATCGAGCGTGAGTACAACGACGATACCCAGGACGTGGACATCAACCTCAACAGCCTGCCAAACAACCAGTTCACGCTGGAAGGCTACACCCCGCAAAGTCACTTGCAACGTGTGAACCTTGGGGTAAGCCACAACCTCACCCGGGACCTGGCACTGCGCGCCAGCTACAACATCCGCAAGGACGACGACTTCACCCAACAGGGCATCAACGTAGGTGTTGCGCTGGACTTCTGATGTGCAGCCAATAAAAAACGCGGCGCCCTCACAGGCGCCGCGTTTTTTTATGGTGGTGAGGTCTTTGTGGTGAACTCAGCTTTCCGGGGTCTGTTCAGCCAGGGCAACGGCGCGGAACATCGCGCGGCGCTTGTTCAGGGTTTCCTCCCATTCCAGCGCCGGCACCGAGTCGGCGACGATGCCGCCACCGGCCTGCACATGCAGTTCGCCGTTCTTGATCACCGCCGTGCGGATCGCAATGGCGGTGTCCATGTTGCCGTTCCAGGCGAAGTAACCGACCGCACCGCCGTAGACGCCACGCTTGACCGGCTCCAGTTCGTCGATGATTTCCATCGCGCGAATCTTCGGCGCACCGGACAAGGTGCCCGCCGGCAGAATCGCCCGCAGTGCGTCCATTGCCGTCAGCCCTGCTTTCAGTTGCCCGGTGACGTTGGACACGATGTGCATCACGTTGGAGTAACGCTCGATCACCATTTTCTCGGTGAGCTTCACCGAACCGATTTCCGATACGCGACCGGTGTCGTTGCGACCGAGGTCGATCAGCATCAAGTGTTCGGCGATTTCCTTGTCGTCCGACAGCAGGTCTTTTTCCAGCGCCAGGTCGGCCTCTTCGTTGGCGCCCCGCGGACGGGTGCCGGCAATCGGGCGCACGGTGATCAGGTTGTCTTCGACCCGCACCAGCACTTCCGGCGAACTGCCGACGACGTGGAAGTCGCCGAAGTTGAAGAAGTACATGTAAGGCGTCGGGTTGAAGCAGCGAAGCGCACGGTACAGATCGATGGGTGCTGCCTTGAAGTCGATCGACATGCGCTGGGACGGCACGACCTGCATGCAGTCACCGGCCAGGATGTATTCCTTGATGGTGTCGACGGCTTTTTCGTAATCGCTCTGGGTAAAGCTGGAGCGGAACACCGGGTCAGCCGATTGTTGCTTGCTGAAGTCCAGGCCACGGCGTGGGGTGATCGGCTGACGGAGTTTTTCCAGCAACTCTTCCAGACGCGCGCGACCTTGTTCGAAGGCGTCTTCCTGCGCCGGGTCGGCCAGGACGATGGCGTGCATCTTGCCGGCCAGGTTATCGAACACCACCACCGCATCGGACACCATCAACAGAATGTCCGGTACGCCCAGCGGGTCCGGGTTCGGGCATTTGCCCAAGCGCTTTTCCACATAACGCACGCAGTCATAACCGAAGTAACCCACCAGGCCGCCATTGAAGCGCGGCAGGCCGGCAATGGTCGGCACGTTGTAGCGCGCCTTGAAGGCTTCGACGAAGGCCAGTGGGTCTTCCACGTCGTGGCTTTCGGTCTCGACGCCGTCGACGGTCACGCTGACGTGATGATCGTGAACCCGCATCACGGTACGGCACGGCAGGCCGATGATCGAGTAACGGCCCCACTTCTCGCCGCCCTGTACGGACTCCAGCAAGTAGGAATTGGGCTCGTCGGCCAACTTCAGGTAGATCGACAGCGGCGTGTCGAAGTCGGCCAGGGTTTCGCAGGCAAGCGGGATGCGGTTGTAGCCGGCAGCGGCCAAGCGCAGGAATTCTTCGCGGATCATGAGGTGCCTCGTGGCTTGAGGGTCGAACAGTCAGGTATGCAAACGCGCCGGAAACCGGCCAGGATCAAGTCAGGCGCGCCAACGCCAGCGGGCCAGGGCCTTGATGACTTTCATCCAGAGTTTGCGAGTGACCACCACGATGGCGTTTCCAGAAGGGGGTTTGACAGCGTCGGCCAACGTTATCTCAGCGGCCGGATCCAGGCAACCGGGAATTAGTTTGCGCAGGTCGTCGATCACCATTGCCGGCGATTCTTCGGCAATTGGGCGACCGTGGTTATAGCCGTAGCTCAGGGCCACGCACTTGACCCCCGCCGCTTTCGCCGCCAGCACATCGCTGCGCGAATCGCCGACAAACAACGACTGCGAAGCCGGAATGTTGGCCATTTTCATCACGAAAAACAGCGCGGCCGGATCGGGCTTTTTCTGTGGCAGGGTGTCACCGCCGATGATCCAGCGGAAATAACGGCCGATTTTCATCTGATCCAGCAGCGGCGCGACGAAACGTTCCGGCTTGTTGGTGATCAGCGCCATCTCGACGCCCTGCTTTTGCAGCCATTTGAGGGTGTCGCGCACGCCGGGGTAAACCACGGTCAACTCATGGCTCTCGCCATAAGCCTGCATGAAATACTCCAGCGCCCGTTCGGCCTCGTGGTTATCGACCGCCGAATGATCGATAGCGCCAGCCAGCGCACGACGCACCAATACCGGCGCGCCGTTGCCGACCCATTCGCGTACCGCTTCCAGACCGACGGGCTTACGACCGAGTTTGAGCAGCATCTTGTCCACAGCCACTGCCAGGTCCGGGACCGAGTCGATCAATGTACCGTCCAGATCGAACATCACCAGCCGCGGCAGTTGCCCCGGGAATAGCTGCTCAAAACCACTCATGGGCGAGCCAGCGCCAGTTCGGAACGCATCTTGTCGATGACTTCCTGATAGTTCGGCGCATTGAAAATGGCCGAGCCGGCGACGAAGGTATCAGCCCCGGCCGCGGCGATTTCACGAATATTGTTCACGTTCACGCCGCCGTCGATTTCCAGGCGAATGTCACGGCCCGACGCATCGATCAGCGCCCGCACTTCACGCAGCTTGTCGAGGGTGCCGGGGATGAACTTCTGCCCGCCGAAGCCCGGGTTGACGCTCATCAACAGGATCATGTCGACCTTGTCCATGACGTGCTTGAGCACATCCAGCGGGGTCGCCGGGTTGAACACCAGGCCCGACTTGCAGCCGCCTTCGCGGATCAATTGCAGGGAGCGGTCGATGTGCTGCGTGGCTTCCGGGTGGAAGGTGATGTAAGTAGCGCCGGCTTCGATGAAGTCGCCGACGATGCGGTCCACCGGGCTGACCATCAGGTGCGCGTCGATCGGCGCGGTCACGCCGTACTTGCGCAGCGCCGCGCAGACCATCGGGCCGATGGTCAGGTTGGGCACGTAGTGATTGTCCATGACATCGAAGTGCACGAAGTCGGCGCCAGCGGCCAGGACGTTGTCCACTTCTTCACCCAGGCGGGCGAAGTCGGCGGAGAGAATCGACGGAGCAATTACGAAGGGCTGCATGACGCACCTTTTCTGAGCAGAATCACGATGGCGCGCATTGTATACCTCATGCTTTGAAGCGCGCACCGTGAGCGCGATGATTGGACCTTGCCATCATCCATCGACGGCAGGGGCCCTAGTACGCCGCGCGATAGATCTTTTCGATATCGGCGGCACTCAATTTGCGCGGATTGTTGCGCATCAAGCGCTCGATCCCCGCCGCTTCCACGGCCATAGACGGGATGGCATCCTCGGGCACACCGAAACTGCGCAAGCCCTGGGGAATTTCCACGGAGGCACACAGTTCGGTCATGGCTTGCACGGCTTTGTCGGCCGCGTCGTTGATGCTCAAGTGAGCGGTCTTCACGCCCATGGCCTCGGCGATATCCTGCATGCGTTCGATGCAGGCCATCTTGTTCCAGGTCATGACATGAGGCAGTAACAAGGCATTACTGACCCCATGGGCAATGTTGAAACGCCCGCCCAGCGGGTACGCCAGCGCATGCACCGCGCCAACCCCGGCATTGCCGAACGCCATGCCGGCCATCAGGCTGGCAGTGGCCATGTCTTCCCGGGCTTGCAGGTTCGACGGGTTGGCGTAGGCCTTGGGCAAAGCCTTGGCGATCAACTTGATGGCGCCGATGGCCAGAGAATCGGTAATGGGCGAGGCGTTGACCGACAGATAGGACTCGATAGCGTGCACCAGCGCATCGACGCCGCTGGCCGCCGTGACGCTGCGCGGACAGGTCAGGGTCATTTGCGGACTGACCAGCGCCACATCCGGCAACAGGTAGTCGCTGACAATGCCCTTCTTCAGTTGCGCGACCTTGTCGGAAAGGATGGCGACGTTGGTCACTTCCGAGCCGGTGCCAGCCGTGGTCGGAATGGCGATCAGCGGCGGGCCTTTGCGCGGGACCTGATTGATACCGAACAGATCCTCCAGCGCACCGTGGTACCCGGCGTAGGCCGCCACGCTCTTGGCAATGTCGATGGCACTGCCGCCGCCGAGGCCGATCAAGCCGTCATGCCCACCGTCGCGATAGACCTGCATGCAATCTTCGACGATGGCGATTTCCGGGTCCGGCAGCACCCGGTCGAAAATCTCGTAACTGCGTTCGCCCAGCTGCGCCAGTGCCAGCTCTACCGTGCCGGACTTGACTAGGGCGGCATCGGTGACGATCAGCGGGTTGTCGATGTCCAGACGCGTAAGCTCGGCAGACAGCTGCTCGATGGCACCTGCGCCGGTGATCAGTTTGTGAGCGATTTTGAAAGAGGAAATACTCATGTGCGCAGCCTCTTATAGGTAGGGGAGCTGGGCACAATAGTAGCTGGGGATTGGGGTTTGTCTGCCATTCAGGCGGTGAATGACCCAGGTTTCCGGGAACACCAAAAACCACTGTGGGAGCGAGCTTGCTCGCGATGGCGCAGTGACAGTCACTATTGATGTCGACTGACAGTCCGCTATCGCGAGCAAGCTCGCTCCCACAGGGAATGAGATGGTCCGTTAAACCTGCGCGGTACGCAGTTTCTCGCTACGCCCACGCAGCCATTCCAGGGTCAGCAGCAGGATTACCGAGAAGGCAATCAGCAGCGTCGCGGCGGCGGCGATGGTCGGGCTGAGGTTTTCGCGGATGCCGCTGAACATCTGCCGTGGCAAGGTCGCTTGTTCGGGTCCGGCGAGGAACAGCGTCACCACCACCTCATCGAACGAAGTCGCGAAGGCAAACAGCGCACCGGAGATCACGCCCGGTGCAATCAGTGGCAAGGTCACCCGGCGGAACGTGGTCAGCGGCGAAGCGCCCAGGCTCGCAGCGGCCCGCACCAGGTTGTGGTTGAACCCCTGCAAGGTCGCGGACACGGTAATGATCACGAACGGCACACCCAATACCGCATGCACCACGATCAGCGAGAAGAAGCTGTTGCCCAGCCCCAACGGAGCAAAGAACAGGTAACTGGCCACACCGATGATCACCACCGGCACCACCATCGGTGAAATCACCAGCGCCATCACCAGCGCCTTGCCGGGGAAGTCGCCCCGGGTCAGGCCGATGGCCGCCAGCGTACCGAAGATCATGGCCAGCACCGTGGCCGCCGGGGCGACGATGATGCTGTTCTTCAGGGCGCGCATCCATTCCGCCGAAGCGAAGAAATCGTGATACCACTGCAGCGAGAAGCCTTGCAGCGGGTACACCAGGAAACTGCCGGAGTTGAACGACAGCGGAATGATCACCAGCACTGGCAGGATCAGGAACAACAGAATCAAGCCGCAGAGAATCCGCAAGCTGTAGAACCACACCCGTTCGATGGGCGACATATAAGGACTCAGCATTTCGTTCTCCCCTTAGCTCAGGCGCAGGCGGCTCGCGCCCACCAGCCAGCTGTAAATCAGATAAAGCACGACCGTCGCGAGCAACAGCAGCCCACCGAGTGCGGTCGCCATGCCCCAGTTGATGCTGGTGTTGGTGTAGAAGGCGACGAAGTAGCTGACCATCTGATCGTTCGGGCTGCCCAGCAATGCCGGGGTGATGTAGTAGCCGATGGCGAGGATGAACACCAACAGGCAACCGGCGCCGACACCGGCATAGGTCTGCGGGAAGTACACCCGCCAGAAGCTGGCGAACGGATGGCAGCCGAGGGAAATCGCGGCGCGCATGTAGGTCGGCGAGATGCCCTTCATCACGCTGTAGATCGGCAGGATCATGAACGGCAGCAGGATGTGCACCATGGAGATGTAGACACCGACGCGGTTGAACACCAGCTCGATCGGCTTATCGATGATGCCCATGGCCATCAGGCCGCTGTTGATCAGGCCACCCGATTGCAGCAACACGATCCACGCCGCAACTCGTACCAGGATCGAGGTCCAGAACGGCAGCAGCACCAGGATCATCAGCAGGTTGCTCTGGCGCGACGGCAGGTTCGCCAGCAGGTAAGCCAGGGGATACGCCAGCACCAGGCAGATCACGGTGATGACCAGGCCCATCCAGAAGGTGCGGGCGAAGATGTCGAGGTAGATCGCCTGATCCGGGGTGGCCGGAGCGATTTCGCCAAGGTCGTCGATGCGGTGATCGACAGCCGCCAGCAGGTAATATGGGGTGATGCTACTGGTGTTGCGACGCACCGCTTGCCAGTAGGCCGGGTCGCCCCAACGCTCATCGAGACCTTCCAGCGCTTCTTTATAGGAGGCTGGTTCAGTGGCGAGCGGCAAGGCGCGGGCGGTTTTGGTCAGCAGGCTGCGGTAGCCGGCCAGCTCCATGTTCAGGCGCTTGGACAGATCGCCCAGGGTCTGATTCTTGCGAGCCTCGGCGAGGTCTTCGGCCGCTGCTTTGTAAACCGGTTCAGCGGGCAGGCCGCGGCCGTCCCAACTGGCGATGGCAGTCACGGTGCGCGGCATGCCGCCGACCACTTCCGGGTTGCCAACGCTTTTGTAGAGCAGCGCCACGATCGGCACCAGGAACACCAGCAACAGAAACAGCACCAGCGGCGCGATCAACGCCTGGGCCTTCCAGCGGTTGACCCGCTCGGCGTGCTTGAGCCGCTGCTTCAAGGTGGGGCTGGTGCCCTCGTTCAGGGGAACGGCGATAGCCATGACGTACTCCGGGAATCTTTGAATGGGCGGCACCACCCACGGTGATGCCGCATTACATCAACACTCATGAAACACACCTGCCGCTGTAGGAGCTGTCGAGTGCAACGAGGCTGCGATCTCTTGATCTTGGAAAGGCAAAGTTAAAAGATCGCAGCCTTCGGCAGCTCCTACAGGCGAAGGATTACTTCGCAGCCCAGGCGTTGAAGCGCTGTTCCAGTTGCTCGCCGTTGTCAGCCCAGAAGCTGACGTCGATCTGCACCTGGTTGGCGATGTTTTCCGGGGTGGTCGGCATGTCTTTCAGGACTTCCTTGGCCAGCAAGGGTACGGCCTGGGTGTTGGCCGGGCCGTAGGCGATGTTTTCCGAATAGGTCTTCTGCTGCTGAGGCATTACCGAGTAGGCGATGAACTTCTTCGCAGCTTCAGCGCGTTTGGCATCCAGACCTTTTGGAATGGCCCATGCGTCGAAGTCGTAGATGCCGCCGTTCCACACGACTTTCAGGTTGCTTTCTTTCTGCACGGCAGCGATACGACCGTTGTAGGCCGAGCTCATGACCACGTCACCGGAAGCGAGGTATTGCGGCGGTTGTGCGCCGGCTTCCCACCACTGAATGTTCGGCTTGAGCTCATCGAGTTTCTTGAACGCGCGGTCCTGACCGTCCTTGCCAGCCAGCACTTTGTAGACGTCTTTCGGCGCAACGCCGTCGGCCATCAGTGCGAATTCCAGGGTGTACTTGGCGCCCTTACGCAGGCCACGCTTGCCCGGGAACTGCTTGGTGTCCCAGAAATCCACCCAACTGGTCGGTGCGCTTTTCAGCTTGTCGGCGTTGTAGGCCAGCACGGTCGACCACACGAAGAAACCCACGCCGCAAGGCTGGATGGCGCCCTTGACGTAGTCTTCGGTCTTGCCGAACAACTTTGGATCAAGCTGCTCGAACATGTCTTCGTCGCAACCACGGGACAGTTCCGGCGATTCAACCTCTACCAGATCCCAGGACACGCTCTTGGTGTCGACCATGGCCTTGACCTTGGCCATTTCGCCGTTGTACTCGCCGGCCACGATCTTGCCGTTGCCTGCCGCTTCCCAGGGTGCGTAGAAGGCTTTGACCTGAGCCGCCTTGTTCGCGCCGCCAAAGGACACCACGGTCAGGTCCGGGCCGGCCGCCATTGCGTGTGCCGCGCCCATCATGCCCAGTGCCAAAGCGGTGAATTTCAGGGATCTCAACATTTATTGTTCTCTCCACGTGCAGGGTTGGTGTTGGTGTTGCCGGGGCGATCAATGCGCCTCTAAAAGAGGATCGAGTGCGCGAACGTGCTCGACCTGCCATCCAAGCGGTACCACGTCGCCGACGGCGAGCGAGGGATCAAGCTCGGCAATCGGCTGTTTCACGAAGAAGTCGGTCTTGCCGCAGACTTCCATGCGAACCCGGACGTGGTCGCCCAGATAGATGAATTCCTCGACTCGCCCGGAGAAGCGGTTGACGCATTGGTCGCTGGAGCCATTGAGGCTCACTCGCTCCGGACGAATGGACAGGGTCACCGGTTCGCCGGTCTGGCCAACGTTGACCGCCAAGGCTTCCACCTTCTCACCGCGCCCGAGTTCCACAATGCAACGGTCGCCGGATTGGCTGTGCAGACGGCCATTGAGGCGGTTGTTCTCGCCAATGAAGTTGGCGACGAAGGTGTTCTTCGGTTCTTCGTAGAGGGTGCGCGGCGGAGCGATCTGCTGGATTTCGCCCTGATGGAACACCGCCACACGGTCGGACATGGTCAAGGCTTCGCCCTGATCGTGGGTCACGTAGACCACGGTGACGCCCAGGCGCTGGTGCAGGTGCTTGATCTCCATCTGCATGTGTTCACGCAGTTGTTTGTCGAGTGCGCCAAGGGGTTCGTCCATCAGCACCAGTTGCGGCTCGAACACCAGCGCACGGGCCAATGCCACACGCTGTTGCTGACCGCCGGAAAGCTGCGCCGGGTAGCGCTGGGCGAAGGCATCGAGCTGGACCATGCTCAGCACGCGCTTGACCCGGGCACTCACGTCGCTCTTGTTCATGCCGCGCACGGTCAGCGGGAACGCCAGGTTCTCGGCCACCGTCATGTGCGGGAACAATGCGTAGTTCTGGAACACCATGCCGATGTCGCGCTTGTGCGGCGGCACGTTGTTGATGGCGCGCCCGCCCAACAGGATTTCGCCCGCGGTCGGCGTTTCGAAGCCGGCGAGCATCATCAGGCTGGTGGTCTTGCCGGAGCCGGACGGCCCGAGCAATGTGAGGAATTCGCCTTTGCGAATGTCCAGGTTGAGGTCCTTGACGATCAGGTTCTCGCCGTCGTAGCTCTTCTGCACTCCACGAAAGCTGACCAGAACATCATTGGCCCCTGCGCTTGAATCGACCTGGCTCATACCCACACCTTTGTTATTGATGACTGCTGTGGGACTAAGCCTAGTGGACGCTGGGGACCGCGCAAATCGGGGCGCAAGAGAGATTGGCCTCAGCCGGATGGAAGGTTGGGGGTAGGGATTGCCCTACAAGGATGGCGCGTTTTGGCAAACGCAGCGGCGAGTGGTCGGCTGCAAGCCGCAAGTCACGGCAAAGGCGGCTCGTCAGGCACGTCGTTATTGGATATGTGCACGGCTCAATGACTGATGGAGATCCCTGTGGGAGCGAGCTTGCTCGCGATGAGGCCCGACCAGTCAATACATGTATTGCCTGACAAACCGCCATCGCGAGCAAGCTCGCTCCCAAAGGTACAGCGGTGTGCTTTAGAGCAGCTTGTGCTCCATCGCGTACTTCACCAGTTCCGCCAGCGAGGTGATGTTGAGCTTCTGCATCAGCCGCGCCTTGTGGGTGCTGATGGTCTTGCTGCTCAACGCCAGTTGCTGGGCGATGTCATTGACGTTGGCGCCCTGGGCCAGGCGTTCGAACACGGAGAATTCGCGCTCGGAGAGCAACGAGTGCAGTGGACGCGAGTCGGTAAGACCGACCTCGAAAACCATGCGGTCGGCCAGTTCCGGATCGATGTAACGCCCGCCTGACGCCACCTTGCGAATGGCTGTCAGCAACAGTGCCGGGTCGCTGTCCTTGGTCGCATAACCGGCAGCCCCGACCTTCAACGCCCGCGCGGCCATCTGCGCTTCGTCATGCATCGACAGCACCAGGATCGCCGGTGGATTGTTTAAGGCGCGAATCCGCGGAATCGCTTCCAGGCCGTTGACGCCCGGCATGGAGATATCCAGCAACACCACTTCGCAGGGTACATGACGCAAGGTGTCGAGCAACTGCTCGCCATTGCTCGCCTCCCCCACTACCAGCAAGTCCTTGGCCAGGCCGATCAACTGTTTGATGCCTTCACGGACAATGGTGTGGTCTTCGGCTACCAGTACACGGATCACGTTCTTCTCCAGATTCAAGATCATTCGCGAGCAGGCTCGCTCCCACAGGGGATTTGTGAACGACTCAAAGCCAATGTGGGAGCGGGCTTGCTCGCGAAAGCGTCAGCACAGACACCACAAATTCTTCAGGCTTCGTCCAGCGGCACTCGCACTTCTAACGTCGTGCCCTCACCCGGCTCACTCTCCAGCGACAACTCGCCGCCCAGGATCAACACTCGCTCACGCATGCCGACGATCCCAAAGGACGTTGGCCTGCCAGGCGCGGCGACAAATCCTACGCCATCATCGCTGACCGTCAGACACAACTCGTCGCCTTCCAGCACCAGTGTCAGTTCGACAGTATGCGCCTGTGCATGGCGCATGACATTGGTCAGCGCTTCCTGAAGGATTCGAAACAGGCCGATTGCCTTCGCATCGCTGAGCACCGGCAAGTTGTCCGGCACCTGCACCAGACACGGGATCTGCGTGCGCGCCTCGAATCGGCGGGCCTGCCACTCTATGGCCGAGGCGATGCCAGCGTCGAGAATCGGCGGTCGCAATGCCGTGGCCACATCACGGACCAACTGAAACAACTGAGCGATCAAGCGTTTCATGCTGTTCAAGCGTTCGTTCAGACCCGGATCAAGCTGCGCGTAGGCCAGTTCGCACATGGACGTTTCCAGCTTCAATACCGTGAGCATCTGACCCAACTCGTCGTGAACTTCCCGTGCGATGCGCGCCTTTTCTTCTTCGCGCACGCTTTCCAGGTGCGCGGACAACTCACGCAGTTGCTCCCGGGAGCTGGCCAGTTCAAGTTCGATGCGCTTGCTCTCACTGATGTCCCAGACGATCCCGTCCCAGACATAGGCGCCGTCTTCCAGCCGACGGGTGATGGCCTTGATTTCCGCCCAGCGCTGCTCGCCCTGACGCGTAAGGATTCGCCCCTGCCACGACCAATCGCTGTCGGTATCCAGCGCATGATCCTGGGTCCGGTGATAGCTGGCCTTGTCATCCGGATGCACGAGGCTGCGCAGACCTTTATCGCGATGCGCCAGCGTGGCCGGCGAGTAACCCACCAGGCTTTCGCTGCCTTCGCTGATGTAGGCAAAGTCGATCTGACCGGTCACCGGCGCCCGCTCCAGCCGGAAAACCAGTCCCGGAACGTTGGCGGCGATGCCTTGCAGCCGCGCCTCGCTTTCCTGCAAGGCCGCCAGGGCGCGACGCCGCTCGGTGACATCGTTGAGGTAAACCACCAGGTATTCGCCATCGCGAAAACGCAGGAAACTCAACGAGACATCGGCCGGCAGGATGCTGCCATCGGCCCGCACGCAATTGGATTCGAAGCTTTGCGGGCCGTCTTCACTGGCCCGGGCGCGCTTCCACAGGTTCAGCCAACGGTCCATGTGCAGGCCAGGCTCGAAGTCGATCAGGGGTCGATCGATGATCCCGCCGGCCGGATAGCCCAGCATGCTTTCCGCCGCACGGTTGGCGTAGCGCACATGGCTGTCCCAGTTGACCCAGAGGATGCCGACGGTGCTCTGGTCGATGGAAAACTGGGTGAGCCGTAAGGCCTCTTCGCTAGCGGCGCGCAAGGCAATGTCTTCTTGCGCGGCCGACAGGCGCTGCTCCAGGTTGTGCTGCTGGCGACGCTGCCAGACCACAATGGCCATGCAACTCAACGCCAGCACGGCCAGCAACAGGCAGAGATTTTGCCAAAACCCCGGCGACTCGGTGAGGCGCGGATACTTGGGTTGCAGCCATTGATTGTGCAGTTGTTCCAGATCCTTGGCCGGGATCGCCCGCAGTGCACTTTCGACGATGCCCGCCAGTTCCGGCTTGCCACGTAGCGTGGCCACCCGCAGCAACTGCGGCAGACCGACATCCCCCACCACCACCAACCCGGCGAACTCCGGCTCGACCGACAAGCGTCCCAGCTGCGCCTCATCGATCACCGCATAAGCCGCCTGCTGGCCGACCAATAATTGCAATGCCTGGCGCTCCATCGGTACGCCTTGCAGATTCAGGTGCGGGTAGTTGCCGCGCAGGTAATCGGCGATGGCACTGGGCATGCGCACGGCGACGCGGGTCTGGCTGTCGAGTTTTTCCAGCTCGACCGTGCCAGCGCTTTTCTGATCGCTGACCACCAATTGCGGCACCCGCATGTAGGGGTCGGAAAACTGCCAGAGGCGCAGCCCGCCAGGGGTCTGGGTCAGCCCCGGGGCGATGTCGATTTCGCCTTCGCGGGCAGCGGCTTCCAATTGCTCAAGATCGGGAAAACTGCGCCAGCTCAGTTCGACATTGAGGTTTTTTGCCAGCCACTTCATCAACTCGACGTTCACCCCGGACAGGCGCTGCAAGCGTCGATCGTATTGCGCATAGGGCACCTGCAACACCAGGCCGACCCGCAACTCGCCCTGCTGCGCCAGCCAGTGCTGTTGTTTCAGGGACAGTTGGACAACGGGCGCCGGAGGCGCGGCGGCCGCCCAGCCCATCAAGGGAAACCACAAACAGCCGATAACCCAAAGGCAGCGAAAACGCATCATTGAACTCTCACACACTGACAAATACTGACCAACCCATTAGGCTGCCGGAACATCTTCTGGCCTGGAATATCCGATGCCCCCTGTCTACCGCCTGGCACTGCCAGCATTGTGCCTGTCGCTGATCCTGCCTTGCGCTTTTTCCGTCAAGGCGGCCGACCCGGCGCCCGCCGCGGAGGAAAAAACCGCCGAAGAAAAACCACTCGAACGCCAACCGCTGCCTGAGCGTAGTCAGGAAGAAGCGACTGCACTTGAACGAAAGATCCCGGCTCAGGAACAGCAACAACTGCAAGCTGGCGCCGACACGTTTCTGGCCTTGTGGAAACCGGCCAATACGGCCGAACCCGAAGGCGCGGTGATTATCATCCCGGGCGCCGGCGAAACCGTTGACTGGCCGCAAGCGGTCGGCCCTTTGCGGCGCAAACTGCCGGATGCCGAGTGGAGCAGCCTGAGTATCACCTTGCCGGACCTGCAAAGCGATGCCATTGCGCCACGAATCGTCGAAGCAGCGCCGGCTCCCAAGCCCGCCGAAACCGGCAGTAAAGACTCGACCACCGCAGCCCCTATCGAACAGGTGGCCGGTGGCGAGGCCGATGTGGCCGACAAGCCCATTGCCGAAACCACCGAAGAACAGTCCAAGGCAGATGCCGAGCGCATCTTTGCCCGGATCGACGCCGCAATCGCCTTCGCCGAACAGCAAAGCGCCCGCAGTATCGTGGTGTTGGGGCATGGTTCCGGCGCCTATTGGGCCGCGCGCTACCTGAACGAGAAGCAGCCATCGCAGGTCGAAAAACTGGTGATGGTTGCCGCCCGGACACCTGTGGCGGCCACGCCCGGGCTGGCAGAGCTGACCCCGACCCTGAAACTGCCGACCGCGGATATTTTCTACAAGGACAAAGCGCTGGATCGCAACGCAGCACTGGAGCGCCTGCAGGCCAGCAAACGCCTGAAGTCATCGACATTCAACCAGGTCGCGCTCAAGGCGTTGCCGGATACCAAGGCCGAACAGGAGCAACTGTTCCGTCGGGTGCGGGGCTGGTTGAATCCGCAGAACCCGGCGGGCTGACAGACCGAGGCGCGATCATCGCGGGCAAGCCACGCTCCCACGGGTTTTATGCCGATCACAAAATTGCGCACGACACAAAACCTGTGGGAGCGAGCTTGCTCGCGATAGCAGTAGCACTAGCTAGCGAAAATCCCGCCGCTCCCGAATCAGCGTATAGGCGTTATGCAGTTCACGCGTTCGCTCGGTGGCCTCACGAACCTGCATCGCCGTCGCGCCACTGCCGGCAATCTTGTCCGGATGATGGCGACTGAGCAGGCGCCGGTAAGCACGCTTGATCTGCGCTGGCTCAGTAGTGGCCGACACCCCCAAAAGCCTCAACGCGTCCTGATAACTGGGCACGCTGTTGCCCAATGGCCGTTTCTGCGGCTCATAGTCGTGGGCCAACGCCTGCACCTGATGGGGCGTCCAGCCCAACCATTTGCCCCATTGGCCGATCAGTTTACGTTCACTGCTACCGGCACGACCATCGGCCCAGACCATTCGCCAACAGGCGCGCAATACGCCTTCCGCCGCATGGGGCTGGGCACTCAGGCGACGCAGATAACCGCGCAACCGGTCGCGGCCCGACTTGCCGCGATTGAACGCGGCAATCGCACGACGCTGGGCCGACTCGGACATCTCCAGCGAGCGCATTTCCGCCCGTGCCTGCTCGATGTGCCCGGCCATCACCTGGCCGTCACACTTGGCCAGACGCCCCAACAGGACAAACAGCAATTCATCGTTACGCAGCACCGGGCGACCGCCCAGTTTTTCCCGCAAGTGTCCCCAGCTCTGCAGGTGCAAGCGCCGGTCCAGCGCCTGCCCCAACAACGCGCCGAGAATGGCCCCCGGAATGCTGGCTATGGCAAAGCCTGCTCCGGCTCCGATCAGAGTCCCTGGCCACAGCATGTCAGCGGCTCGCTTCTATTAATGTTTCAACTTCGGCCAGACGCTCGTGAGTGCCGACATCGACCCAGTGCCCCCTCAACTGCTCGCCAGTCACCTGACCGTCAGCCATGGCCTTGCGCAACAGCGGCGCGAGCTTGAAGGCCCCCAAAGTGCAGCCGTCGAACAATTGCGGATGCAACACGGCGATACCGCTGTAGGTCAGGGTGCCAACCTCTGGCTGACCGTCGCGCACCTGCGTTTCGACCAGGCTGAAGTCCCCGCCCGGATGATGGGGCGGGTTGCTGACCAGCACCAGGTGCGCCAGGCCGTTGATGGGCTGATGCAGCACGCTGAAGTCGTAATCGGTCCAGATGTCTCCGTTGACCACGACAAACGCTTCATCCCCCAGCAACGGCAACGCGCGAAAAATCCCGCCGCCGGTTTCCAGGGGCTCACCTTCGGCCGAGTACTGAATGCTCACGCCATAACGCGAACCATCGCCCAGATAGTCTTCGATCTGCTGACCGAGCCAGGCGTGATTGATCACGATGTCGGTGAACCCGGCAGCAGCCAACGCTCGCAGGTGATACTCGATCAGCGGCACGCCGCCTGCACGAACCAGAGGTTTTGGCGTGGTCAGGGTCAGCGGGCGCATGCGCTCGCCTTTGCCCGCGGCCAGAATCATTGCCTTCATGCTTTCACTCCGGCACGCAGACTGGCCAGCAACACATCCAGCCCGGCCAGTTCAGGGCGGCGAGCGATCACCGCCTCTATGTACGCAAAGAAACGTGGCACATCACCCAGATAACGCGGTTTGCCGTCGCGATGGCAGATGCGCGCGAAAATGCCGATGACTTTCAGGTGACGTTGCACGCCCATCAAGTCGCTGGCACGCAGGAAGTCCTCGAAGTCGGGCTGAACCGGAATCCCCAGGGCACCCGCTTGCTGCCAGTAGCTTTCGAGCCAGCCGTGCACGCGTTCCTCGGGCCAGCTGAGGAATGCGTCCTTGAACAGGCAGGTCACGTCGTAGGTCACCGGGCCATACACCGCATCCTGGAAATCCAGCACACCGGGATTGGGCTCGCTGAGCATCAGGTTGCGCGGCATGTAGTCGCGATGCACCAGGACTTTTGGTTGTGCCAGGGCGCTGTCGATCAACAGTTCACTGACCTGCTGCCAGAGTACTTGTTGCGCCGCGTCGAATTCGATGCCCAGTTCGCGCTTCACGTACCACTCGGGGAACAGCTCCAGTTCGCGACGCAGCAAGGCCACGTCATAACTCGGCAGAGGCGCAACCATCGGCAACTGCTGGAAAGCCAGCAACGCTTGCAGGGCATCCGTGAACAAATCGTCGGCGTTTTCGCTGTCGATGACGTCCAGATAGGTCTTGTTGCCCAGGTCATTGAGCAAAAGAAAGCCGCGCTCGAGGTCTTCGGCATAAATTTTCGGCACATTTATTCCGGATTTCGCCAGCAAAAAGGCGATATCCACGAAGGGTTTGCAGTTTTCCTGGGGCGGCGGCGCGTCCATCACGATGAAACTTTTGTCACCGCCTTCCCAGCGGAAATACCGCCGAAAACTCGCATCGCTGCTGGCCGTAGTCAACGTGGCCGGGGGTACGACGCCCCAGCCCTGCTCGGCAAAAAGGGTCGCCAATTGCTCATCGAGCCAAACTTTCAGGTGTTGCAAGCGTACATCTTGATCAGGCATTGCAAGGGTCTCCGACGGCGCTAGCCGTCAAGCGGGTCATGCTTTATTATCCAGCATCTTTTTCAGACCATCGAGAGGCGTGCGGCCCACACCGCGGGCAGATGGCACGCAGGAAGCCCGGACTAATAAGATGGCATTGAAATCCCCCGCGTTTCGTAAAAAATTTCCGTTGTTGGTTACCGGCAGTTTGCTGGCGCTGCAACCCCTTGCCACTTCCTACGTGGTCGCCGCGGAACAGTTTGACTGCTCAGTCTCTGCTTCGGGTTCCTGGGACTGTGCGCCAAAGACACCGGCGGCGGCATTGCCACCGCGCCCTGTCCATGACGGCAGCGCAGTTTCCGCCACCGGCGAAGCCCCGGCCGAGAACGGCTCCAGCGAGGACACCGGCGCCAAGCCGGTGCTGGTCACCGAATCCAAAGGCCGTGGCCTGAAGTCGCGTAGCGCAGACTACAGTCACCTCGACTGGGTTCCCCGCGAGCAGCTCACCGCCGCACAATTGGCCGAAACCGGTCCTTATTGCTCTGGTTCCTATATCGAACCGATTCGTCCTGGCATGGATGACAAGACGAATAAAAGTGACGCTCCAACCTTTATCGGCGCAAAAGCCTCCCGCTATAAGCAGGATGAGCAAGTTGCGACCCTGGCCGGTGACGTTGTCATGCGTCAGGGCAGCATGCAGGTCGAAGCCGACGAAGCCAACCTGTACCAGGCCGAAAGCCGTGGCGAACTGAACGGCAACGTGCGCATTCGCGACAATGGCGCACTGATCGTCGGCGACCACGCCGACGTGCAGCTCGACACCGGTGAAGCCAAGGTCGACAACGCCGAATACGTGATGCACAAATCCCGCATCCGCGGTAATGCGCTGTACGCCAAACGTGCCGAGAACGCGATCATCCGCCTCAAGGATGGTACGTACACCACGTGCGAACCGAACAGCAACGCCTGGCAGCTCAAGGGCAACAACATCACCCTGAACCCGGCCACCGGTTTCGGCACGGCGACCAACGTGACGCTACGGGTCAAGGACATTCCGGTCCTGTACACGCCGTACATCTATTTCCCGATCGACGACCGTCGCCAGTCCGGCTTCCTGCCGCCGACCATTGGCACCGGCAGCGATACCGGCTTCATGCTGGTCACCCCGTACTACTTCAACCTGGCGCCGAACTACGATGCCACGTTGTACCCGCGCTACATGGAAAAGCACGGCTTGTTGATGGAAGGCGAATTCCGCTACCTGACCAAGTCCAGCGAAGGCCAGTTCGGTGCGGCGTACCTCAACGACGAAAGCGACGAACGCGACAAGCAGAGCGACGCCGAAAAAACCCGCTACATGTACAACTGGCAGCACAAGGGTGGTCTCGACTCGCGAGTGCTCACGCAAGTCGACTACACCAAGATCAGCGATCCGTATTACTTCCAGGATCTGCAGACCGACCAGATTGGCATAAAAAGCAACGACTACGTGAACCAGCAGGGCTCCGTCACCTATCGTGGCGACAGCTATTCCGCTCGCGTGAACGCCCAAGCATACGAACTGGCAAGCGTGTCGAACATTACGCCGTACGACCGCCTGCCGCAGCTCACCCTTGATGGCATGCTGCCTTATCATCCGGAAGGCCTGGACTTCACGTACAACACCGAACTCGTGCGGTTTGACCGGGATCTGCAGAGCGGAACATACTTTGACGAAGACGGCGTCGGCTCTCCCCGTCTCGATAACAACGTTCAAGGTCTGGCTCGCGCCAATGGCGACCGCCTGAATCTCGCGCCCGCCATCAGCTTGCCGATGAATACGACGTACGGTTTCCTGAAACCGAAGCTCAAGTACCAGTACACCCAGTACCAACTGGACCTGGACAGCACTGGCAAAGGTCAGATTGCGAATCAGACCGCAGAACAGGACAGGCTCCTGGGAACGTTTGACAGCAACCAGAACCGCGGCGTACCAATCGCCAGCATCGACAGCGGCCTGTACTTCGATCGCAATACCCAGTATTTCGGCAAGAACTACCGCCAGACCCTCGAACCGCGCCTGTTCTATCTGTACGTGCCCGAGGTCGACCAGGAAGACATCCCGGTATTCGATACCAGCGAATACACCTTCAACTATGCGTCGCTGTTCCGTGACAACCGCTTCTCCGGCTCCGACCGTGTTGGTGACGAGAACAAACTGTCCCTGGGTGTGACCAGCCGCTGGATCGAAGACAATGGCTTCGAACGTCAACGCCTCAGCGTCGGCCAGGCCTTGTACTTCAAGGACCGCGAAGTTCAGTTGCCGGGTATCGATGCAAAAACCCGCAAGGATACGCAAGCCAACGTTTCGCCTTACGCCCTGGAATACGAATATCGCTGGAACCGCGACTGGCGTACCACGGCCGACTACAACTGGGACCCGGACAGCCGCAGCCCTCGCTCGGGCAGCGCGATGTTCCACTACCAGCCTGAAGACAACCCGAACAAGGTGATCAACGCCGGCTATCGCTATCGCAATGACCAGGTCCGTTACGACCAGAACACCGGTCAATGGAGCGTGGGCGGCGGTGACTACGGCACCCCTGGCCAGCCTGGCTACGTGAAGGATTACTACAAGATCGAACAGCACGACTTCTCGGTGATCTGGCCGATCGTGCCGCAATGGAATGCCATCAGCCGTTGGCAGTATGACTACAACCGCAATCGTACCCTGGAAGCCTTCGGTGGCTTCGAGTACGACAACTGCTGCTGGAAACTGCGCCTGATCAACCGTTACTGGGTCGCCTATGACGAGTTCAGTCAGGAAGCACCGCAAAACGAAAAAGGCGACCATGGCGTCTTCCTCCAAATTGTTCTGAAGGGACTCGGCGGCCTGACTGGCGCCAAGGTAGAGAGCTTCCTCGACAAAGGCATTCAAGGTTATCGTGAACGTGAAGACCAAGCTTTCTGATTGTCTGCGCCCGCTGATGCTGGGCGCGCTGTTCCTGAGTACGGCGGCGAGCGCCGCCGTACAGTCCATCGATAAAGTGGTGGCCATCGTCGACAACGACGTGGTCATGCAGAGCCAACTGGACCAACGGGTTCATGAAGTCCAGCAAACCATTGCCAAGCGCGGCTCTGCCGTGCCGCCGGCCAGCGTGCTGGAGCAGCAGGTACTTGAGCGCCTGATCGTCGAAAACCTGCAATTGCAGATCGGCGAGCGCTCCGGCATCCGCATTACCGACGAAGAGTTGAACCAGGCTGTCGGCACCATTGCCCAGCGCAACAACATGTCGGTCGAGCAGTTCCGTGCCGCCCTGACTCGCGACGGTTTGTCCTACGACGACGCACGTGAGCAGATTCGCCGCGAAATGGTCATCAGCCGTGTACGCCAGCGTCGGGTCGCCGAACGCATTCAGGTCTCCGAGCAGGAAGTGAAGAACTTCCTGGCATCCGACCTGGGCAAAATGCAGCTGTCCGAAGAGTTCCACTTGGCCAACATCCTGATTCCTACGCCGGAAAGCGCCAACTCCGATGCGATTCAGAATGCAGCCAGGCAGGCCGATGCGATTTACCAGCAACTCAAGCAAGGCGCTGACTTCGGTCAGTTGGCAATCGCCAAGTCCGCCAGCGAAACCGCACTGGAAGGTGGTGACATGGGCTGGCGTAAAGCCGCTCAATTGCCTCCGCCGTTCGATCGCCTGCTGAGCACCATGCCGGTGGGTGATGTCACCCAGCCAATGCGCACCCCGGGCGGCTTCATCATCCTGAAGGTCCTCGAAAAGCGTGGCGGCCAGACCCAGATGCGCGACGAAGTGCATGTTCGCCACATCCTGGTCAAGCCGAGTCCGATTCGCGACGAAGCAAAAACCAAGGCCCTGGCGGATTCGCTCTACAGCCGTATAGAGGCTGGCGAAGACTTCGGCGAGCTGGCGAAAAGCTACTCGGAAGACCCAGGCTCCGCCCTCAACGGCGGCGACCTGAACTGGATCGACCCGAACGCACTGGTGCCCGAGTTCCGCGAAGTGATGGCCAAGACCCCGCAAGGTCAGCTGTCCAAGCCGTTCCAGACTCAATACGGCTGGCATGTCCTGGAAGTCCTTGGCCGTCGCGCCACCGACAGCACCTCACAGGCTCGCGAGCAGCAAGCAATGACCGTTTTGCGTAACCGCAAATACGACGAAGAGCTGCAGACCTGGCTGCGTCAGATCCGTGACGAAGCGTACGTTGAAATCAAACTCCCTGGCGCCGACCAGGCAGCGCAGTGAAACCCCAACGTTTCGCGCTGACACCCGGTGAACCGGCCGGCATAGGTCCCGACCTGTGCCTGCTGCTCGCCTCGCAAGCCCAGCCTCACCCCCTGATTGCCATTACCAGCCGCGACCTGCTCATAGAGCGGGCCGCGCAACTGGGCGTGGAAGTCGACTTGCTGCCGGTCACACCGGACAACTGGCCGGATGCACCCGCGCCAGCCAACAGCCTGTATGTCTGGGATACACCGCTCAATGCCAAGGTCGTCGCCGGGCAACTGGACAAGGCCAACGCTGCCTTCGTTCTGGAAACCCTGACCCGGGCCGGCCAGGGCTGCCTGAGCGGGGATTTTGCCGGCATGATTACCGCGCCGGTGCACAAAGGTGTGATCAACGAATCCGGGATCGCCTTTTCCGGGCACACGGAATTTCTCGCCGACCTGACCCACACCGCGCAAGTGGTGATGATGCTGGCCACACGCGGCTTGCGCGTGGCTCTGGTGACCACTCACCTGCCCCTTCGCGAGATTGCCGATGCAATCACGCCGGAGCGCCTGGAACGCGTCACGCGAATCCTGCACGCCGACCTGCAAAACAAGTTCGGCATCGCCCAGCCACGCATCCTGGTCTGCGGGCTCAACCCCCACGCCGGCGAGGGCGGACATCTGGGCCATGAAGAAATCGATATCATCGAACCCACATTAGAGCGCCTGCGCGGCGAGGGCATGGACCTTCGTGGCCCCCTGCCCGCCGACACTCTGTTTACCCCCAAATATCTGGAGCACTGCGATGCGGTGCTGGCGATGTACCACGACCAGGGCCTGCCGGTGCTGAAGTACAAAGGCTTCGGCGCGGCAGTCAACGTGACCCTTGGCTTGCCGATCATCCGCACTTCGGTCGACCACGGCACCGCCCTGGACCTGGCCGGCAGCGGCAAGATCGACACCGGCAGCCTGCAAGTCGCCCTGGAAACCGCCTACCAGATGGCCGAGACCCGTTTATGACCGAGCACTACCAACACAAGGCGCGCAAACGCTTTGGCCAGAACTTCCTGCACGATGCCGGCGTTATCGACCGCATCCTGCGTTCCATTCATGCCAAGTCAGAAGACCGCCTGCTGGAAATCGGCCCGGGGCAGGGCGCGCTGACCCAAGGCCTGCTCAGCAGCGGCGCGCAACTCGATGTGGTGGAGCTGGACAAGGACCTGATCCCGATCCTCAACCAGCAGTTTGCCGGCAAGAGCAACTTCAACCTGCATCAGGGCGATGCGCTGAAGTTCGACTTCAACAGCCTCAATGCCGCGCCAGGCAGCCTGCGTGTGGTCGGCAACCTGCCGTACAACATCTCCACGCCGCTGATTTTTCACCTGCTGCACAACTCGCACCTGATTCGCGACATGCACTTCATGCTGCAAAAGGAAGTGGTCGAGCGCCTGGCTGCCGGCCCGGGTGGTGGTGACTGGGGCCGTCTGTCGATCATGGTTCAGTACCACTGCCGGGTCGAGCACCTGTTCAACGTCGGCCCTGGCGCGTTCAACCCGCCGCCGAAAGTCGATTCGGCCATCGTGCGCCTGGTACCCCACGCGGTACTGCCACACCCGGCCAAGGATCACCGCCTGCTGGAACGCGTCGTGCGCGAAGCTTTCAACCAGCGCCGCAAAACCCTGCGCAACACCCTCAAGCTGCTGCTGAGCAATGCCGAAATCGAAGCCGCCGGCGTCGATGGCAGCCTGCGTCCCGAGCAACTCGACCTGGCCGCATTCGTACGCCTGGCCGACAAGCTCAGCGAACAAAAGCCTGCCGCAGACTGACAGGCGATGAGCGCTATCGGGTAGGACGCCACTCTGGTCTACTACCCGATACTTGGCCTAGACTGAACCCCAACAGCTACGCCCCGCGTCCCGCTTCGTTTTTAAGGCCCCTTGCATGTCCGATCCTCGCTATCAGGTCGACGTCAGCGTCGTCACCCGCTATCTGGCAGAACAATCGCAACCCGAGCATGACCGCTTTGCCTTCGCCTACACCATCACCGTGCAAAATAATGGCGAAATGCCCGCCAAACTGCTTTCACGGCACTGGGTCATCACCGATGGTGACGGGCATGTCGAAGAAGTGCGCGGCGCAGGCGTAGTCGGCCAGCAACCGCTGATCGACCCCGGCAAGAGCCACACCTACAGCAGCGGCACGGTCATGACCACCAAGGTCGGCACTATGCAAGGCACCTATCAGATGCTGTCCGACGACGGCAAACACTTCGATGCCATCATCGCGCCCTTCCGCCTGGCGGTGCCCGGAGCCCTGCACTGATGGCAACGTACGCTGTCGGTGACCTGCAAGGCTGTCTTCAAGCCCTGCAATGCCTGCTCAAACAAGTGGCGTTCGACCCACAACGGGATCGTCTGTGGCTGGTGGGCGACCTGGTCAACCGCGGCCCACAGTCGCTGGAAACCTTGCGCTTCCTCTATAGCATTCGCGAATCGCTGGTGTGCGTGCTCGGCAACCACGACCTGCACCTGCTGGCGGCCGGACGTAACATCGAACGCCTGAAGAAGGCCGACACCCTGCGCGAGATCATTGAAGCGCCCGATAGCGCCGAACTGCTGGAATGGCTGCGCCAGCAAAAGCTCATGCACTACGACGAACAGCGCAATCTTGCATTGGTCCATGCCGGCATTCCACCGCAGTGGTCGCTGCGCAAAGCCTTGAAGTGTGCTGTCGAAGTCGAGACTGCCTTGCGTGACGACAACCTGCTGCCGCCCTACCTCGATGGCATGTACGGCAACGATCCGGCGAAATGGGACAACGACCTCAAAGGCGTGACGCGTCTGCGGGTGATCACCAACTATTTCACGCGCATGCGCTTTTGCACCGCCGAAGGCAAACTCGACCTCAAGAGCAAGGAAGGTCTTGATACCGCACCAGCAGGCTACAAGCCCTGGTTCCAGCACAAGGAACGCAAGACCAAGGACCTGAAGATCATCTTCGGTCACTGGGCAGCACTGGAAGGCAAGTGCGACGAGCCGGGTATCTCGGCCCTCGACACCGGTTGCGTCTGGGGCGGCGCCCTGACCCTGATGAACGTCGACAGCCTTGAGCGCCTGTCCTGCAAATGCGACGAACACGGTCATGCCGTGCCGCCAGTCGCCTCATCCATTCCCCAAACATCGCCAGCCAGCGCCCCGCGCTAGACTGCCCATTCAGCCGAGCCACAGGAGCCCGCCATGAGCGAATTCAAACGTATCCCCCCGGAACAGGCCCAAGCCCTGCGCGAACAAGGCGCAGTGGTGGTCGACGTCCGCGACCCGGCCACTTTTGCCGCCTTGCACATCGCAGGCTCGAAGCACCTGGACAACCATTCCCTGCACGCTTTCATCCAGGGCGCCGACCTCGATGCACCGACCGTGGTGGTCTGCTATCACGGCAATTCCAGCCAGGGCGCGGCCGCCTACCTGATCAGTCAGGGCTTCTCCGACGTCTACAGCATGGATGGCGGATTCGAGTTGTGGCGTACGACGTACCCTGCGGAAACGGCGCAAGGCACCACTGAATAATTTTTTTGTAACGTTGCAGGCCCCGGCTCCCGCGGGCTGGCGCGGTGGCAGACGAACGGTCTGCCACAACTAATTACGTATCTCGCCTTTACCTCCCGAATTCCCAACTATCCTTAAGCGCAGGCCATCCAAAACAGGGGAGAGCCGGTACACCGGCGCACGGGTCATCGGGAGTAGCTTTCGGAGAAGTCAGCTCCGGGAGAGTTCTGGGGGGTAAACAGCAATCGCCTGTTCGGTTGCTGCCAGCATCGACTGAGTGATCCGGCGTCGGCTCCACGTATCGAGCGAGGTGACGTCATGAGTATCTTTAGCCACTTCCAACAACGCTTCGAGTCCACACGCCAGGAAGAACTCTCTCTGCAGGAGTACCTGGAGCTGTGCAAAAAAGACCGCAGCGCCTACGCTTCAGCCGCCGAGCGCCTGCTACTGGCCATCGGTGAACCGGAACTGCTCGACACCTCGACCAACTCGAGACTGTCGCGCATCTTCTCCAACAAGGTCATCCGCCGCTATCCGGCCTTTGAAGACTTCCACGGGATGGAAGAATGCATCGACCAGATCGTGTCGTATTTCCGCCACGCCGCTCAGGGCCTGGAAGAGAAGAAACAGATCCTTTACCTTCTCGGCCCTGTCGGTGGTGGTAAATCGTCCCTGGCCGAGAAGCTCAAGCAACTGATGGAAAAAGTGCCCTTCTATGCCATCAAGGGCTCGCCGGTTTTCGAGTCGCCCCTGGGTCTGTTCAACTCCACTGAAGATGGAGCGATCCTCGAGGAAGACTTCGGCATTCCACGGCGCTACCTCAACACCATCATGTCGCCATGGGCGACCAAGCGCCTGGCCGAATTCGGTGGCGACATCAGTCAGTTCCGCGTGGTGAAACTCTATCCTTCGATCCTCAACCAGATCGCCGTGGCCAAGACCGAACCAGGCGATGAAAACAACCAGGACATCTCGGCACTGGTGGGCAAGGTCGATATCCGCAAACTGGAAGAATTCCCACAAAACGACGCTGATGCATACAGCTACTCGGGCGCACTTTGCCGGTCCAACCAGGGCCTGATGGAATTCGTCGAAATGTTCAAGGCACCGATCAAGGTGCTGCACCCACTGCTGACCGCCACCCAGGAAGGCAACTACAACAGTACCGAAGGCCTCGGCGCGATTCCGTTCACCGGGATCCTGCTGGCGCACTCCAACGAATCGGAGTGGCACACCTTCCGCAACAACAAGAACAACGAAGCCTTCATCGACCGGATCTACATCGTCAAAGTGCCGTACTGCCTGCGGGTCAGTGACGAAGTGAAGATCTACGACAAGCTGCTGTTCAACAGTTCGCTGGCCAAGGCGCATTGCGCGCCGGATACCCTGAAGATGCTGGCCCAGTTCACCGTGCTCTCGCGCCTCAAGGAGCCGGAAAACTCCAACATCTACTCGAAGATGCGCGTGTATGACGGCGAGAACCTCAAGGACACCGATCCGAAAGCCAAGTCGATCCAGGAATACCGCGACAATGCGGGCGTCGACGAAGGCATGAACGGACTCTCGACCCGCTTCGCGTTCAAGATCCTGTCGAAGGTGTTCAACTTCGATCCACACGAAATTGCCGCCAACCCGGTGCACTTGCTCTACGTGCTGGAACAACAGATCGAACAGGAACAGTTCCAGGCCGAGACCCGCGAACGCTATCTGCGCTTCCTCAAGGAGTACCTGGCACCGCGCTACATCGAATTCATCGGCAAGGAGATCCAGACCGCCTACCTCGAGTCCTACAGCGAGTACGGCCAGAACATCTTCGATCGTTATGTGCTGTACGCCGACTTCTGGATCCAGGACCAGGAATACCGCGACCCGGAAACCGGCGAGATCCTCAACCGCGTAGCACTGAACGAAGAACTGGAGAAAATCGAAAAACCGGCCGGCATCAGCAATCCGAAGGACTTCCGCAACGAAATCGTCAACTTCGTACTGCGCGCCCGGGCCAACAACAACGGCAAGAACCCGACCTGGCTCAGCTACGAAAAACTGCGGGTGGTCATCGAGAAGAAAATGTTCTCCAACACCGAGGACCTGCTGCCAGTCATCAGCTTCAATGCCAAGGCCAGCAAAGAGGACCAGCAGAAACACAACGACTTCGTCACACGGATGGTCGAGCGGGGCTACACCGACAAACAGGTACGACTGCTGTCCGAGTGGTACCTGCGGGTCAGAAAATCACAATAACCCGCTGCCGGTCAGACCGGTTGTCGTCAGCCAGAGGCCTGTGTATGCATTTTCTGTTACACAAGCCTCTGGAAGGTGTTCGAAAGTCGGTAGCGAGTTCAGGCAGCATCCAAAGCGCTTGGGGGAGCGTTCAATATCCCCCGGCTCTCGGTTCGATGCTGTATCACCGCTCGCCCCTTTCAGGACAGCTTCTAAGGAGCAGTCATGAGCTATGTGATCGACCGACGTCTCAATGGCAAGAACAAGAGCACGGTGAACCGCCAGCGGTTTCTGCGGCGCTACCGTGATCACATCAAGAAGGCTGTCGAAGAGGCGGTCAGCCGGCGCTCCATTACCGATATGGAACACGGCGAACAAATCAGCATTCCCGGTCGCGACATCGACGAGCCGGTGCTTCATCACGGTCGCGGTGGCAAGCAGACGGTCGTGCACCCGGGCAACAAGGAATTCACCAGCGGCGAACATATCGCCCGTCCACCGGGAGGCGGTGGCGGCCGAGGCCCCGGCAAGGCCGGCAATTCCGGTGAAGGGATGGACGAATTCGTCTTCCAGATCACCCAGGAAGAATTTCTCGAATTCATGTTCGAGGACCTCGAGTTGCCCAACCTGGTCAAGCGCAACCTGACCGGCACCGACACCTTCAAGACCGTGCGCGCCGGGATCAGCAACGAGGGCAACCCGTCGCGGATCAACATCATCCGCACCCTGCGTTCAGCCCACGCCCGGCGAATCGCCCTGTCCGGCAGCAGCCGGGCAAAACTGCGCGAAGCCAAGGAAGAACTTCTGCGACTCAAGCAGGAGGAACCGGACAACTTCGGCGATATTCAGGAAATCGAAGCAGAAATCGAAAAACTCAGCGCACGCATTCACCGCATACCGTTTCTCGATACATTCGACCTCAAGTACAACCTGCTCATCAAACAACCCAACCCCAGTTCCAAGGCCGTGATGTTCTGCCTGATGGACGTGTCCGGCTCGATGACCCAGGCGACCAAGGACATTGCCAAGCGCTTCTTTATCCTGCTGTACCTGTTTCTCAAGCGTAACTACGAAAAGATCGACGTCGTGTTCATCCGCCATCACACCAGCGCCCGCGAAGTGGATGAAGAGGAATTTTTCTACTCCCGGGAAACCGGCGGCACCATCGTCTCCAGCGCCCTGAAACTGATGCAGGAGATCATGGCCGAGCGTTATCCGAGCAACGAGTGGAACATCTATGCCGCCCAGGCCTCCGACGGTGACAACTGGAACGACGACTCTCCGATCTGCCGCGACATCCTGATCAACCAGATCATGCCATTCGTGCAGTACTACACTTACGTTGAGATCACCCCGCGCGAACATCAGGCTCTGTGGTTCGAGTACGAGCGCATCGCCGAAGCCTTTTCCGACACTTTTGCCCAGCAACAACTGGTCTCGGCCGGGGATATCTATCCGGTCTTCCGTGAACTCTTCCAGCGCAGGTTAGTGACATGACCGCCAAAGAGCAGAAACGCCAACCCATTTCCACCGGCTCCGAATGGACGTTCGAGCTGATCCAGGCCTACGACCGCGAAATCAGTCGTATTGCGGCTGGCTACGCACTCGATACGTACCCCAACCAGATCGAAGTGATCACCGCCGAACAGATGATGGACGCCTACGCCTCGGTCGGTATGCCGCTGGGTTATCACCACTGGTCCTACGGCAAGCACTTCCTCAGCACCGAAAAGTCCTACACCCGCGGCCAGATGGGGCTGGCGTACGAGATCGTGATCAACTCCGACCCATGCATCGCCTACCTGATGGAAGAAAACACCATCTGCATGCAGGCACTGGTGGTGGCCCATGCCTGCTATGGGCACAACAGCTTTTTCAAAGGCAACTACCTGTTCCGCACCTGGACCGACGCCAGCTCGATCATCGACTACCTGGTGTTTGCCAAGCAGTACATCATGCAGTGCGAAGAGCGCCACGGTATCGACGCGGTCGAGGACCTGCTCGACTCCTGCCATGCGCTGATGAACTATGGCGTCGACCGTTACAAACGCCCCTATCCGATTTCCGCGGAAGAAGAACGCCGTCGGCAAAAAGACCGGGAAGAACATTTGCAGAAACAGATCAATGACCTGTGGCGCACCATTCCAAAAGGCGCGGACAAGTACAGCGACAAGGACAACGCACGTTTCCCCGCCGAACCTCAGGAAAACATCCTGTACTTCATCGAAAAACATGCGCCGCTGCTGGAGCCATGGCAGCGGGAAATCGTGCGCATCGTGCGCAAGATCGCCCAGTATTTTTATCCACAGCGCCAGACCCAGGTGATGAACGAGGGCTGGGCCACGTTCTGGCACTACACCCTGATGAACGACCTGTACGACGAAGGCCTGGTCACCGACGGTTTCATGATGGAGTTCCTGACATCCCACACCAGCGTGGTCTTTCAGCCGGGCTTCGACAGCCCTTACTACAGCGGAATCAACCCCTACACTCTCGGATTTGCCATGTACCGGGACATCCGGCGCATGTGCGAAGAACCCACCGAGGAAGATCGCCGCTGGTTCCCGGAAATTGCCGGCACCGACTGGCTGGCAGCCATCAAGTTCGCCATGAGCAGCTTCAAGGATGAGAGCTTCATCCTGCAATACCTGTCGCCGAAGGTGATCCGTGACCTGAAGCTGTTCAGCATTCTCGATGACGATCAGAAAGATGACCTGCTGGTGCCGGCCATTCACGATGAAGGTGGCTACCGCATCATCCGTGAAACTCTCGCGGCACAGTACAACCTGGGTAATCGCGAACCCAACGTGCAGATCTACAGCATCGACCGGCGTGGTGACCGCTCCCTGACCCTGCGCCACCAACAGCACGACCGCAAGCCGCTGGGAGAGTCCACCGAGGAAGTGCTCAAGCACCTGCACCGACTCTGGGGTTTCGACATTCACCTGGAAACCCTGCAGGGCGATCAGGTCATGAAAACCCATCATGTGCCGCCTAGAAGCGAGCACAGCGAAGGCGATTACGGCCGCCTGGACCTGGCCGTCATCCATCTTTGATCCGGTTTGTGCCTCCGAAAGCTCGATGCAACGGTTATCCTGTCGAGCTAACGGAGGTTTTTTATGCGTATTTATAAAGTCGGCGGCGCGGTACGCGATCGCCTGCTGGGCAAACCGGTTACCGATATCGACTGGGTCGTGGTTGGCGCCACCACCGAAGAAATGCTCGCCAAGGGCTTTCGCCCGGTGGGCGCGGATTTCCCGGTGTTCCTTCATCCAAAAAGCGGTGAGGAGTACGCCCTCGCCCGTACCGAGCGCAAAAGCGGGCGCGGTTACGGCGGGTTCACTTTTCACGCCAGCCCTGAAGTCACCCTCGAAGAAGACCTGATCCGTCGCGACCTGACTATCAATGCCATGGCCGAAGACGATCAGCAGAACCTGACCGACCCATACCACGGCCAGCGCGATCTCGAAGCGCGCCTGCTTCGCCATGTTTCCCCGGCATTTGCCGAAGATCCGCTCCGAGTCCTGCGTGTTGCCCGCTTCGCGGCGCGCTACGCGACCCTGGGTTTTACCGTTGCCCCGGAAACCTTGGCGCTGATGCGCCAACTCAGCGAGTCAGGCGAACTTGAAGCGCTGACCCCGGAGCGCAGCTGGAAGGAAATTTCCCGCGCCCTGATGGAAGATCAGCCACAAGTGTTTGTTGAGGTTTTGCGCGCATGCGGCGCACTCAAGGTGCTGATGCCCGAGGTCGACGCGCTGTTTGGCGTACCGCAACCACCCGCCCACCACCCGGAAATCGATACAGGCGCACATACCCTGAGCGTGTTGCAGCAAACAGCGCTGCACAAACAGCCCCTGACCGTGCGCTGGGCGTGCCTGCTGCACGACCTGGGCAAGGGCCTGACGCCAGAGGAAGAATGGCCGCGACACATTGCCCACGAGTTCAAGGGGCTGAAGCTGATCAAAGCGGTCAATGAACGCTTCAAGGTACCGAGGAACTGCCAGGAACTGGCACTGCTGGTGGGCGAATATCACACCCACGGGCATCGCGCCCTTGAGCTGAAGCCATCGACACTGCTCGAATTGCTGCAAAGCTTCGACATTTACCGTCGGCCACAGCGATTCGAGGAGTTCATCGCGGCATGTGAGATGGATGCGCGTGGGCGCGAAGGGCTGGAGGAAAGAAGTTATCCACAGGCGGATTATTTGCGCGGCGCGGCAACTGCAGCTCGCAGCGTGGCGGTTCAGCCGTTGCTGGAGAAAGGCTTCAGGGGGCCGGAGCTGGGGAAGGAGATCAAGCGTGAGCGACTAAAGGCGCTGAAGTCCTACAAAGAAAAAGCCTGAACAGGATAAAAGATCGCAGCCTTCGGCAGCTCCTACAGGACGCATCAATCCATGTAGGAGCTGCCGAAGGCTGCGATCTTTTTGCTTTACAGTAAATCAGAGGGTGTCAGCTGCTCACCACGCCATTCGAAAGCCACCGGCGCCAACACCTGATCGATCTGCGCTTCACCCCATAAGGTCGCAAAGCTCTTGCCAGCGCCCGGATGCACGCGATCCGGCGCTATCAACGACAACGGCCACAGAACGAACGCATTTTTCAGAATTTCTGCCCGCGGCAAGATCAAGCCATCGAAATTGCCCACCAGGTCACCGAACAACAACACGTCGATATCCAGCGGCAAACCTCGGCGATCCGGTGCATAACGACCGTTATCCGCCTCGATGAACTTCAGTCGACGATCAAGCTCCATCAGCGGCAGATCGGTATACGCCGACACCACGAAATTGAAGAACGGCCCGCTCTTGATGCCCACCGACTGGCTTTCGAACACCGCCGAACAGCGGATATCGACAAGGAACGCCGCCAAAGCATCGAGCCCCGCCCGCAAATGGGTTTCACGCTCGATATTGCTACCGAGCCCGAGGTACACCTGAGTCAGCGACATCCGCGCTCGATCTCCACGCCCACACCGCCAGTGGCAGCCGGGACGGCGCCGGGCTTGGTCAGCTTCAGGCGCATCCAGGTGATCTTGAATTCGCTCATCAGCACTTCAACCAGGCGCTCGGCAAAGGTTTCCACCAGCTGGAATTGCGCCTGCTCGGCAAACGCCTGGATGCGCGAGGAAACACTGGCGTAGTCGAGCGCCAGGGTCAGGTCATCACCGGCTGCGGCCGGGCGATTATCCCAGGCGAAGCTCAGATCAAGACGCAAGCACTGTCGGATGCCTCGTTCCCAGTCGTAGGCACCAATCACCGTGTCGACTTCCAGGCCCTCGATAAACACTCTGTCCAAGCACTTCTCTCCGCTACACGACAAGGGCGCAATGCGCCGTTAGAATCAGGGCTTCCTCGCCCGGAATAGTTAGCATGTTTTGGTTATTGGCGATCCTCGCCTACCTGCTCGGCTCTCTGTCCTTTGCCATTTTGCTCAGCCGCCTGACCGGTAAACCCGATCCGCGAATGAGTGGCTCGGGCAATGCCGGTGCCACCAACATGTTGCGCCTGGCCGGCAAGAAACTCGCCATCCTGACCCTGCTCGGCGATCTTTGCAAAGGCCTGCTGCCGGTACTGATTGCGCGTCTTGCGGGCCTTTCGCAGCAGGAACAGGCCTGGATCGGCGTCTATGCCGTCATCGGCCATCTGTTTCCGTTGTACTTCCGCTTTCGCGGCGGCAAGGGTGTCGCCACCGCTGCCGGCATGTTGCTGGGGCTGTACCCGCCCGCAGCCCTTCTGGCGGTCTGCGCCTGGCTCTTGACGTTCTACCTGACCCGCACCAGCTCCCTGGCCGCCCTCATCGCCACACCACTGACCCTGCCGCTGCTGGCCTGGCAGGAACCGGCCGCCCTGCTGCCCATGAGCGCACTCACAGGGCTGATCGTCTGGCGCCATCGCGGCAATCTACGCGACCTGTTTGCTGGGCGCGAACGGCATTTCTAGCGGCCGGACATGAACGCCACTCATCACAATGCGGTCAACTGCTCCATCGGCCAACGCGCCTGCACGCTGATCGCCAGGCTTTCCTGCTGACCGGCCTGCAAGCGTTGGCAACCGGCGAACGCGATCATTGCGCCATTATCGGTGCAGAACTCAGGGCGCGCATAAAACACATCGCCTTTCATGTCGCCGAGCATTTTTTCCAGGGAAGTGCGCAATGCCTTGTTGGCACTGACGCCCCCTGCAATCACCAGGCGCTTCATGCCGGCAGCCTTCAGGGCACGCTTGCACTTGATGGTCAAAGTCTCCACCACGGCCTGCTGGAACGCCAGCGAGATGTCGCAACGGGCTTGCTCGTTGTCGTCCCCGGCGCTGACGCACTGTTGCCAGGTGTTCAACGCAAAGGTTTTCAGGCCACTGAAGCTGAAATTCAGGCCAGGGCGGTCGCACATCGGACGCGGGAAGACGAAACGTCCTGCAACGCCCTGCTCTGCAAGGCGAGCGATCTCCGGTCCGCCCGGATAATTGAGGCCCATCATCTTGGCCGTCTTGTCGAAGGCCTCGCCGGCAGCGTCATCCAGGGTCTCGCCCAGGAGCGTGTACTGACCAATTCCGTCGACCTGAACCAGTTGCGTATGACCACCCGACACCAACAAAGCGACGAACGGAAATTCTGGCGGTTGCGACTCCAGCATCGGCGCCAGCAAGTGGCCTTCCATGTGATGCACGCCGAGGGCCGGAATGCCCCAGGCAAAGGCCAGCGCCTGGGCGCAGGAAGCCCCTACCAGCAAGGCACCGACCAGGCCAGGACCCGCGGTGTAGGCGATCGCATCGATCTCGGTCGGCACACAGTCGGCCTCGGCCAACACCTGACGAATCAAGGGCAGCATGCGTTTGACGTGATCGCGCGAAGCCAGCTCTGGCACCACGCCACCATAGGCGCGGTGCAGGTCGATCTGACTGAACAACGCGTCGGCCAGCAGGCCGCGTTCACTGTCATATAATGCGACACCAGTTTCGTCGCAGGAGGTTTCTAATCCCAGTACTAGCATGGGTTTGCGCCTTGTTTAGGCTGAATTCGAAGGCGCGCATAATAGTCGTCGCGTGATGCCCCGACCAGCGGTTTTCGATCAGAGGCTTTGCATTCCGAGCGATGAGGGGTTAACATCCGCAACCCTTAAAAACCGACGTCTTCAAGTGCTCTTTTGCCGCGAGGATGTTGACCCCGGTAATGAATGAAGGTAGCTCTGGATGCCAGCCGTCAAAGTAAAAGAGAACGAACCCTTCGACGTAGCTCTGCGTCGTTTCAAGCGCTCCTGCGAAAAAGCCGGTGTACTGGCTGAAGTTCGTAGCCGCGAATTTTACGAGAAGCCAACTTCTGAGCGTAAGCGCAAAGCAGCAGCCGCTGTTAAGCGTCACGCCAAGAAAGTTCAGCGCGAACAGCGCCGCGCCGTTCGTCTGTACTAATACACAGACGATCGTAGCAAGCTTCTGCCAAGCCCGGCCCTCAGCCGGGCTTATGGCATTTGCGTAAAACGCTTGATGCTTCACTGTCGAAGCCGCAGACGCGACCGAGACAAATCTGCTTCACCGCGTCAGACCTGGCTCTTTTGCCAGCGGTGCACGTCTTTTCTGACGAGCCTTTCAAGGCTACTGACGAGCACACCCACTGATTCCTCTCACGACGATCAGCCCAAGGCACCTGCTTGCGTGCCAGATGATGAGCTATCCGGGGCCTATGATTGGCCGCAGCGGATTCAGCGCAACACATTCAAACAGTCGAATTCTGATTGGCATTAACGTCAGTGGATTTTCGGCAGATACACTTCCCGACAACGATTACGCAGACGACACTGGTCGAGCCGCACACTTTGCGCGCCTCAAACAATGACCGCGTTCGGTTGCCGCACGTTTCGGACCCCTTTTCAGCGCAGATGACGAGAACGCCATGGCCGGGCTAATTCCCCAGAGCTTCATTGACGACCTTCTGAACCGCACCGACATCGTCGATGTGGTCAGCTCGCGCCTGCAATTGAAAAAGGCCGGCAAGAACCACACCGCCTGCTGCCCGTTCCACAAAGAAAAGACTCCGTCGTTCAGCGTCAGCCCCGACAAGCAGTTCTATTACTGCTTCGGCTGCGGCGCTGGCGGCAACGCCCTCGGCTTCATCATGGATCACGACAACCTGGATTTCGTCCAGGCTGTCGAAGAACTGGCCAAAGCCGCCGGCATGGAAATCCCCCGCGAAGAAAGCGGCCGACCGCACAAACCGCGGCAGCCGACCGATTCGCCGCTGTATCCGCTACTGAGCGCCGCTGCCGACTTCTATCGCCAGGCCCTGAAAAGTCATCCATCGCGCAAGGCCGCCGTGGAATACCTGAAAGGTCGCGGGCTGACCGGCGAAATCGCCCGGGACTTCGGCCTGGGTTTTGCTCCGCCTGGCTGGGACAACCTGTTCAAGCACTTGAGCAGCGACACCCTGCAACAAAAAGCCATGATCGATGCCGGCCTGCTGATCGAAAACGCCGAAAGCGGTAAACGCTACGACCGCTTCCGCGACCGCGTGATGTTTCCGATCCGCGACAGTCGCGGGCGCGTCATCGCCTTCGGCGGCCGGGTATTGGGCGACGACAAGCCGAAGTACCTGAACTCCCCGGAAACCCCGGTTTTCCATAAAGGCCAGGAACTCTACGGCCTGTACGAAGCGCGCAAGACCAACCGCAACCTCGACGAGATCATCGTCGTCGAGGGCTACATGGACGTCATTGCCCTGGCCCAGCAAGGCCTGCGCAACGCCGTCGCGACCCTGGGCACCGCCACTAGCGAGGAACACCTCAAGCGGCTGTTTCGCGTCGTGCCCAGCGTGCTGTTCTGCTTCGACGGCGACCAGGCCGGCCGCAATGCGGCATGGCGAGCACTGGAAGCGACACTTTCGAGCCTGCAAGACGGTCGTCGTGCACGCTTTCTGTTCCTTCCCGAAGGCGAAGACCCGGACACCCTGGTCCGCTCCGAGGGCACCGATGCCTTCCGCGCACGGATCAACCAGCACGCGCAGCCGCTGGCCGATTATTTCTTCCAGCAACTGACGGAAGAAGCCGACCCGCGCTCGCTTGAGGGCAAGGCTCACATGGCCACCCTCGCCGCGCCGTTGATCGACAAAGTCCCGGGCGCCAACCTGCGCATATTGATGCGTCAGCGCCTGAGCGAAATCACCGGCCTGAGTGGCGAAGCGGTCAGTCAGCTGGCACAAAGCGCCCCGCAAGAAGCGCCGCCGGCCTACGACCCGGGCATCGATTACGACGCGATGCCCGATTACAGCGACTATCATCAGCCGCAGGCACAGGAAATGTATGTGCCGCAGCAGGAATGGACGCCGAAGAAACCCGGTGCAGGAGGCAAGAAATGGGACAAAAAACCGTGGGACAAGAATGGCAAACGGGGCGGTGATCGTGATCAACCCCGCGCGCCACGGGTGCCCGCCGCCGTAGAACCGCCGACCCTCGCCGCCTTGCGCACGTTGCTGCACCACCCGCAACTAGCCGAAAAAGTCGAGGATGCCGGGCACTTCGCCGCCGAGGATCACACCAACACGCAATTGCTGGTGGCGCTGCTCGAAGCCGTGCAGAAGAATCCCAAGCTAAACTCAATTCAACTGATTGCGCGTTGGCACGGCACAGAACAAGGCCGTTTGCTCAAGGCCCTGGCGGAAAAGGAATGGCTGATTGATGGAGATAACCTTGAACAACAGTTTTTCGACACCATTACTAGCTTGTCAGCCCGCCAACGCGAGCGAAATCTGGAACAACTTCTGCGAAAAGCGCGTCAAAGCGAATTGACCAGCGAAGAGAAAAATCAACTGCGCGACCTCTTGAGTCGCAATGTTTCCGCATCAAACCCGACCTCAACTGGCGCGTGAGGTCATAGCTCAGGTATAATCCTCGGCTTGTTTTTTGCCCGCCAAGACCTTCAGTGGATAGGGTGTTATGTCCGGAAAAGCGCAACAGCAGTCTCGTATCAAAGAGTTGATCACACTTGGTCGTGAGCAGGGCTACCTGACTTACGCGGAGGTCAACGACCACCTGCCGGAGGATATTTCAGATCCGGAACAGGTGGAAGACATCATCCGCATGATCAATGACATGGGGATCAACGTATTCGAGGTTGCGCCAGATAAGGATTCCCTTATGCTGGCCGACGCCGATACCGACGAAGCCGCGGCCGAAGAGGCAGCTGCTGCGTTGGCAGCGGTCGAGACCGACATTGGTCGCACTACCGACCCGGTGCGCATGTACATGCGCGAAATGGGAACCGTAGAGCTCCTCACGCGTGAAGGCGAAATTGAAATCGCCAAGCGTATTGAAGAGGGCATCCGTGAAGTGATGAGCGCAATCGCGCACTTCCCTGGCACGGTTGATCATATTCTCTCCGAGTACACCCGCGTCACCACCGAAGGTGGTCGCCTGTCCGACGTCCTGAGCGGTTATATCGACCCGGACGACGGCATCGCGCCGCCTGCGGCAGAAGTGCCGCCGCCGATCGACGCGAAAGCCGCTAAAGCGGATGACGACTCCGAGGACGATGACGCCGAAGCCTCCGATGACGAGGAAGAAGCCGAAAGCGGTCCGGATCCGATCATCGCCGCCCAGCGTTTCGGCGCTGTCGCCGATCAGATGGAAATCACCCGCAAGGCGCTGAAAAAGCACGGTCGCAACAACAAGGCAACAATTGCCGAACTGTTGGCCCTGGCCGAGCTGTTCATGCCGATCAAACTGGTGCCGAAGCAATTCGAAGGCCTGGTCGAGCGTGTTCGCAGTGCCCTGGATCGCCTGCGTCAGCAAGAGCGCGCAATCATGCAGCTCTGCGTTCGTGATGCACGCATGCCGCGTGCCGACTTCCTGCGCCAGTTCCCGGGCAACGAAGTCGACGAAAGCTGGAGTGACGCCCTGGCCAAAGGCAAAGGCAAATACGCTGAAGCCATTGGTCGTCTGCAGCCGGACATTATCCGTTGCCAGCAGAAGCTGACCGCGCTGGAAACCGAAACCGGTTTGACCATCGCTGAAATCAAGGACATCAACCGTCGCATGTCGATCGGTGAGGCCAAGGCCCGCCGCGCGAAGAAAGAGATGGTTGAAGCCAACTTGCGTCTGGTGATCTCGATCGCCAAGAAGTACACCAACCGTGGCCTGCAATTCCTCGATCTGATCCAGGAAGGCAACATCGGTTTGATGAAAGCGGTAGACAAGTTCGAATACCGTCGCGGCTACAAGTTCTCGACTTATGCCACCTGGTGGATCCGTCAGGCGATCACTCGCTCGATCGCCGACCAGGCCCGCACCATCCGTATTCCGGTGCACATGATCGAGACGATCAACAAGCTCAACCGCATTTCCCGCCAGATGTTGCAGGAAATGGGTCGCGAACCGACCCCGGAAGAGCTGGGCGAACGCATGGAAATGCCTGAGGACAAGATCCGCAAGGTATTGAAGATCGCTAAAGAGCCGATCTCCATGGAAACCCCGATCGGTGATGACGAAGACTCCCATCTGGGTGACTTCATCGAAGACTCGACCATGCAGTCGCCAATCGATGTTGCAACCGTTGAGAGCCTTAAAGAAGCGACTCGCGAAGTGCTGTCCGGCCTCACTGCCCGTGAAGCCAAGGTACTGCGCATGCGCTTCGGTATCGACATGAATACCGACCACACTCTCGAAGAGGTTGGTAAGCAGTTCGACGTGACCCGTGAGCGGATTCGTCAGATCGAAGCCAAGGCGCTGCGCAAGCTGCGCCACCCGACGAGAAGCGAGCATCTGCGCTCCTTCCTCGACGAGTGATCACAGAACCCCCGGCCCAGGCCGGGGGTTTTGCTTTGTACAGATTAAATCCCCCCGCTTCCCCGCTCCGCCCAGTAGCCGTCTACACTCGAAACATTCCCCCGAGCCATAACGAGACCGTTATGCCCAGACTGCCGACCGTGCTTTTTTTGCTGTCGCTGATGACCTGGACCGCAACGGCTGGCGCGCTGACTCTCACTGACGAAGAACGTAGCTGGCTGGCGGCTCACCCGCAATTGCGCCTGGGTGTCGATGCGTCGTGGCCGCCCTTCGAGTTTCGTGACGATGAGGGCCGCTACCAGGGCCTTGCCGCGGACTACATCGAGGTTATCCGCAAAAGGCTGGCAACCCGGCTCACGCCCATCGAACCGGTGAGCTGGACCGCCGTCCTGGAACAGGCCAAAAAGGGCAAACTGGACCTGCTGCCGGGCATCATGTCGACCCCGGAACGCCAGAAATACCTGTCGTTCACCCGCCCCTATCTGGACTTTCCGATTGTCATCCTGGCCCATGTCGGGGGCCCCCAGCCACATAACCTGAAAGACCTGTATGGCCTGAAAATCGCCGTGGTGGAAAACTACGCCCCCCACGAACTGCTGCGCACCCACCATCCCGACTTGAATCTGGTGGCGATGTCCAATGTCAGTTCGGCGCTGCAGGCGCTGGCCACCGACGAAGTGGACGCCGTGGTGGGCGATCTGGCTTCCAGCGTCTGGAGCCTGCGCCAACTCAAGCTCGATGGCTTGTATGTCAGCGGTGAAACGCCCTATCGCTATCAACTGGCCATGGGTGTACCCCGCGATAACAAGATGCTGGTCGGCATTCTCGACAAAGTCCTGGCGGACATGAGCCCCGCTGAAATCAGCGCCATTCAGGAGCATTGGGTCGGTAACGTCCTCGATCATCGAACTTTCTGGAATGACCTGCTGGTGTATGGCCTGCCAGGATTGCTACTGCTGACTATCGTGCTGGGGGTGGTAATCCGCATCAACCGCCGCTTGAGCTCGGAAATCGCCCGCCGGGTCGACCTTGAACAGGAACTGCGCAGCAGCGAATACCACTACCGAGGCCTGGTGGAGAGCCTGTCGGCAATCGCCTGGGAAGCAAAAGTCACCGACTTCACCTACAGCTATGTATCGCCCCATGCCGAAGACCTTCTCGGTTATCCCCTGTCCCACTGGCTGATTCCGGGCTTCTGGCGCAACATCATTCACCCCGCCGACCTGACCCGCGCCCAGACCTTCTGCGACCACGAAGTGCTGGCCGGGCGCGATCATCGACTCGATTACCGGGTGATCACCGCCGACGGCCGCTGCCTGTGGGTGCGCGATATCGTCAGCCTGATCGAACACGGGCATGAGCCGGTGCTGCGCGGGTTGATGATCGATATCACCGACGCCAAGCGCACCGAAGAAGCATTGCGCCTGTCGGAACAGAAATTCGCCTCCGTGTTCCAGCAATGCCCGGACATTCTGGTGATCGCGCGCCTGAGCGACGGTTGCCTGCTGGAAGTCAACGAAGCGTTCGAAGAACAGATCGGCCTCAAGGCCGAGGACGTCATTGGCCAGACCGCCACCAACCTGAACATCTGGGGGATTCCCGGTGTCGGGCCGGGCCTGCTGCAACGCTTGCAGGCCGGCAGCATCCGCAACCTGGAAATGCCCTTTCGTCGCAGCAACGGCTTGGTATTTACCGGCCTGATCTCCGCCGAACCGTTCGACCTCGACATGACACCGGCGCTGGTGGTCGTGGTGCGGGACATCACCCAACTCAAGGAAACCCAGCAACAGCTGCAAACGTCCGAAGAAAAATTCGCCAAGGCCTTCCACGCCTCCCCCGACGGCTTGCTGCTGTCCCGGCAAAGTGATGGCTTGCTGTTGGAGGTCAACGACGGTTTCAGCCGCATCACCGGGTTCAACAGCGCCATGTCGGTGGATCGTTCGGCGCTGGACCTGGGGATCTGGGTCAACCTCAATGAACGCAAGCAAATGCTCGACCTGCTGCACCGGGACGGTTTTGTCCGCGACTTCAGCTGCCATATCCGCCGCAGCGACGGGCAGATCCGCCTCTGTGAAGTGTCCAGCCGTCCGCTGCCGATTGGCGATGAAGACTGCATGCTGACCATCGCCCGGGACATTACCGAGCGGCACCTGATGCAGGAAAAACTGCAACAGGCCGCCACCGTGTTCGAAAGCACCGCCGAAGGCGTGTTGATCACCGATACCCAACAGCACATCAGCGCGGTCAACCGTGCGTTCACCGAAATCACCGGTTACAGCGAAAGCGAAGCCTTGGGCCACACACCACGCCTGCTCGCCTCGGGCCTGCATGACAGCGCGTTCTACGCGGCCATGTGGCATCAACTGACCGCCGAAGGCCACTGGCAAGGCGAGATTTCCAATCGGCGCAAGAATGGCGAGCTGTATCCCAGCTGGCTGACCATCAGTGCAGTGCGCAACCGGGAGAAGTTCATCACCCACTTTGTCGCGGTGTTCGCCGACATTTCCAGCCTCAAGCATGCCCAGGCCAAACTCGACTACCAGGCACACCACGACCCGCTGACCGGCCTGCCGAACCGCACGCTGTTCGAAAGCCGCCTGCTAACGGCGCTCAACAACCAACAGGAAAACGGTGGTCAGGGCGCCGTGCTGTTCCTCGACCTCGACCGCTTCAAGCACATCAACGACAGCCTCGGCCACCCGGTCGGCGACCTGCTGCTCAAGGGCATTGCCGTGCGCCTCAAGGAGCAGCTGCGTGACATCGACACCGTGGCACGCCTGGGGGGTGACGAGTTCATTATCCTGCTGCCGGGCCTGCAACAATCCAGCGATGCCGACCACATCGCCAATAAACTGCTCAACTGTTTCGCCGCGCCGTTCCAGGCCGGTGAACACGAGTTCTTCATCAGCGCCAGCATCGGCACCAGCCTCTATCCGAAGGATGGCTGCGACGTTGCCACACTGATCAAGAACGCCGACGCCGCGATGTACCGCTCCAAGGCCAAGGGCCGCAACCGTGTCGAAAGCTACACCCGCGACCTCACCGCCCAGGCCAGCGAACGCGTGGCGCTGGAACACGAACTGCGCCGCGCCATCGAGCGCAATGAGTTGCGCCTGTGCTACCAACCAAAAATCAGTCTCGAAGACTACAGCCTGGTCGGCGCCGAAGCCCTGATCCGCTGGCACCATCCGACCTTTGGCGACGTTCCGCGGGAACACTTCATCCCGCTGGCCGAAGAAAACGGCATGATCCTGCAAATCGGCGACTGGGTCCTGGAAACCGCCTGCCGGCAGATGGCCGAATGGCACCGGCTTTACGAAAGCCCCAGCCCGCTGTCGGTCAACCTGGCCGGCGCCCAACTGCGCCAACCCAACCTGGTGGGCCGCATCGAACAGTTGCTCAAGGACAACAGCCTCAACCCCGGCTTCCTGCAACTGGAAATCACCGAAAACTTCATCATGAGCCAGGCAGAGGAAGCGCTGGCGGTGCTGCATCAACTCAAACAACTGGGCGTGCAACTGGCCATCGATGACTTCGGCACCGGCTACTCGTCCTTGAGTTACCTCAAGCGCCTGCCGCTGGACATCCTCAAGATTGACCAATCCTTCGTCCGCGGCCTGCCGGACGACCCCCACGATGCCGCCATCGTCCGCGCCATCATCGCCCTCGGACGCAGCATGCAATTCACCGTGATTGCCGAAGGGGTCGAGACCCGGGCGCAACAACAATTCCTCGCCGCCGAGGGCTGTGAACAAATCCAGGGCTACATCGTCAGCCTGCCCCTACCCCCCGACGAATTTGCCGCGACGTTTCTTCGTACAACAGTAAAGGCTTTTTCGGATAGCACAGTCGCAAAACCGTCGCTATAATCCGCGACCTACTGAGGGCCTATAGCTCAGTTGGTTAGAGCAGAGGACTCATAATCCTTTGGTCCACGGTTCAAGTCCGTGTGGGCCCACCAAACAAGAAAGCCGCGCAATGCGCGGCTTTTTCGTGTCTGGTCGGTGGGAGCGACTGGAACAATTTCAGCTCCATTTCAAGCCAGTCGGACCACTTAATACGCAGCTGGCGCGCCATCAATGAAAAAACCGGCCAACTCGCAATGTTTTACAGCTTCACATCAATCCAAGTCACATCATCGTCTACATCGGTGATTTCAATGGCAGGAGCTGCAAGCACGTCATCCTGTCGAGCATCGGTCAACTCCGCCCAAAAGCCATCCGTTGCGAACACCAGACGCTCACCTGCAGCCACTGAACGGAAAACAAAATCTGGATCCGGGGAACGGTTGACCCTATAGCAACGGGTGATCAGATTGCGGGCCGGATCAAGTGCAAGTTCCCGATGCGATCGGTCACGCCTCCAGTTCGCCTTGCAATGCGGTGGCGTGAACCACTCGATTCCACCCTCCGCGCTGGCAAAGCCACATGAACAGTCGCCCTCATATGCAAGGGTGAGCTGCCCATGAGAAGCAACACCAACCAAGTAGCTTGTTGTACCGGTCTGCCTAGCAAACAGTGGAGCGTGTAAATCTGTAAGTACAGACCGTAGCAGCTGCTCGACGGCACTATGAGTAGTGTCTTCAACGCCTTGGCTAATACAGACCTGGTAGGCATCCATCACTGCTTGCACAAATCCACGGGCCAACTGACCACTACCGGGCTTCGAAGTGCCATCCACGACAACAAAAAGCCCCCTCACACCATCGAATACCGCGCCAGCGCAATCATGGTTGGCTTCTCGGGCTCGCCCTTTTACCGATCTGATTTCATATCTCATGCGAGCAGGCTCAGATCCTTCATACGCTGATGGATGAGCATGCCACGAGCGGGGTTTGCCCGAACCGAGCCCGAGCTTTGAATCGCATAGTCGATGCCGCTGAGCCTAAACAGCTCACCAACCCCTTTGACAATGAACTGCATCAATTCGGTTTCCGCCTGCCGAACCTCCTCGAGCAGCTCCGGGCGCCCATCAATCAAGATAACGATGTCCTCGACATCCTTGTGATAAGGATCGCCTTCTCCGCGCCCGCTGAAGGCTTCCAACTTCGTAGCAAGAAAGTAAGTCGACTTGAAGATCTGTATCTCTATACCACTGGGTAGCGCGAACTTCACAGCTTGAGCGAGCCCTTCCACGAACCAGCGGTTCGCATAGCCGAGAACAGCCTGATCCGAAGGCATCACATCTACGATGACATCGTTGAAACGAAATCGACAGTTGACCTCGTCCTCCCCTGTGATTTTGAATTTTTTGGCCGCCAGGCGTTCTGTGAGGCGTTGCCAGGCACTAACACCAGCCAACTCGATTACCAAGTCGACATCATCAGTAAACCGGATGTCATCCATGACAGCGGTGTCGGTCACCAACATTGCCGTCGTGCATCCACCAACAAAGGCAACTTCAGCCAAAAATTCTTTGCCCAGACCTTCAGCCACATACTCAATCAGCTCGTAATTATGGTCAGCATTTGATGCCATCTTATTTCAGCCCCATCCCCGCCTTGAGTATGTTGACCGCTACTGCGCACTCTCTCGGTCCGCCAACACGGATCGCATCAACGAGCGCCAAATAGTGATAAAGGGTTCGGTCCTTCTTCACCGCGTCTGGAACGGTTTTGTAAAGCGGCTCAATCGCCTGACCGCGCTCACTCCCGAAAGGATCAGGCCAAACTGGAATGAGCCCACCAGCACTTTTGAGGCTCTTGGACAGCGCTGGCGCTGCAAAGCCGGTGGGGATGCCGCGAACAATTGCACCTAGCTTTACTGGGTAAAAGTATTTGAGGGCATGCTCCGTGATTTTCACGAGCTCTCGGCGGTTCACCTTCGGGAGAGAGGTTTCGTAGTCGTTGGTGAGCAACCCCGCCTCACGACACCGTGCCATTGAGTTCGAAACCTCACTTTTACTCAGACCAAGAGATGCCGAGAGTGCGCGCAAGGAGTAACTTTCAATCCAGCTTGACACTGGGGGGGACGGTACCGCGTCCGACCACCCCTCCCACTTGTCTGCATCACCCATGGGGTTATCAAGCTCCTGCACGCGATAAACTGCGTCTTCAGGATCAGGATTGTGAGCAGCCAATGCGCGACCCACCGGATCGCCAGCCACTATTGGTGGGCTCACTCTGGGCTCCAGTAGCGCTTCAACGAAATCAGCCGTTGACTCCGATTCCATGCTTCCAAAAAGCTTCTCCTCCTGCGCGTGGAGACTAGCCATTTTAAAAAGAAGCAAAATATCTTGACTCTTCATGAACTCAAAAAGCCTCGCTGTCCACATTCCATAAAACGTGGACAGTTGTCGCACGATAAAAGTTTTACAGTCAAGCCATTTTACGACCGGCCTGATTATCGTGCCGGTACTGATGGGAGGCTGTGCACGTCAAACTAAAACGCCGCGTTTCATTTGCAGTTTTTTTGCCTGATTTTTTGGTTTTGTTTACTGAAGGTGACGCAATATCGGATGACGCCTTAGGACCTTGTAGGCAAACTCCGAATCTTCTATTTGGGCACTTTGCCGCCTTGTTACGCTTTTCTTCGACGGGATAGTCTCCGCACGTCGCTGACCATTCAGCGATCGGGCTTGGAAACCCGTCGAACCGCTACGCAATAGCGCCCAATCAAGACTGCAGACGTTTTTACGACTGCAATCCTGTGTCATGGCAGCTGTGCGTGGGACGCCTTCGGGCGTGCCGGTTTCTCTGGTTCCCGGTTTTCCAACCTGCGCACAGCTGCCACCCATTCGCTTGGAAACGAAAGTGGCGGCTCCTTGAATAACCAGGAGTAATCCCATGAATAAAACGGATTCGCCCGCACCCTCAGAACTGAAAACCATCGGCTTCACACCCTTTCTGTATCTCTCGGATCAACCACTGTTCCACGTCTGCCGCGACGTCCCCGTCGCCGACGCCCTGTCCCAAGCCTCCGACCTGCTGTTCCTCGCCAAGTCCCTCACCGTGGACGCCGCCTACGCCCAAGACTCCGACCGCTACGCCTGGGCCGCGCATTACCTGACGACGATGAGCAAAGCGGTGATTGATGATGTAGTGAAGGTGTTGACGCGCAAACCTGCTCAAACGAGAGCGCATGCGGATCAATAAAACAAACAAAGCCTGAAAATTCCCAAACAGGGACCGAGCGTTCCCTTTTTGGGACTGATTAGAGCCAGATGCTTTGATTCTTCAGCTCAAACACATCATGAAGGCATGGCCTGCACGACCAGCCGCCGCTCCAGCATCTGCCCCGTCAGCATGCCCTCATACGTATCCGCCGGCCGTCCCCACTGCTCCACGATGACCATGCCGTCCACCAGCGCCACAGCCAATTCGGCAATCGTCTCGGCCTGCTCCTCGATGATTTTTTGCGTCCGAAGCCACACCCGATCAGTCATCGATTTAAGCTCCGCCGCTATCCGCTCACCCGACGCTGGATCGGTATCGGGGTAGGCGACATTGCGCAGCAGATGCTGAAGCTCCCTGACCTTTGCGTAATCCTGCTCCGCGCCCTGCTCGCCTTTGAGGATGGCTATGGCTTTCGACTTATCGACACGTTTTGCGGCTGAAGGTTTTGAAGGCAGTGTCTGCGCCATTGCGCCAGCCAGGAGCACCATCATCCGGGCTTCCAGATGTTCCTTCATGGCTTCCATCGACGAAATTGGGCGCACCAGGGTAATGGAGGCCCCTCCGTGGTGCCGCAAATCCTTGGTCACTGTCAGGGTCACGCCGCCCGTTTCAAACCCCAGGGCGCGGGCCACCACGTAGTGCCCCATTTCGTGATGGGCGATCTGCAAGGCACGGTCCCGTACAGCAGCAGGTAGCTTCATTGTCATATCCTTCGCCTCGCACCCTCGACTGCCTCAATCCTAGCCGATTTACACACAGGCTTTTCGCCCAAGAAAAAGCCGCGCAATGGCGCGGCTTTTCTGACTCAAGCTTCAGCCGTTATTTGGGCAAAGCGTAAGCAATCACATAATCCCCACGATCCGTCGACTGACGCGCACCGCCCACCGTCAGCAGGATGTACTGCCTGCCGGTTTTCGGTGAAACGTAAGTCATCGGCCCGGACTGGCTGCCCACCGGCAAGCGCGATTTCCAGATTTCATTGCCGTTGCCGGTATCGAAGGCGCGCAGGTAGAAGTCCTGGGTGCCGGCGAAGAACAGCAGGCCCGACTGGGTGGCTAGCGATGCGCCGAGGGTTGGCATGCCGATGGGGATCGGCAGGTGCATGCGGATGCCCAGCGGGCCGGTGTCTTGCACGGTGCCGACCGGGACTTGCCACATCAGTTTGTGGGTCTTGAGGTCGATGGCGGACATGGTGCCGAATGGTGGTTTCTGGCACGGAATGCCGACCGCCGAGAGGAAGCGTTCGCGCATGGCGCCGAACGGTGTGCCTTCCTGCGGTACCACGCCCATTTCAATACCGCTGGCCCCGGCTTTGATCTTGTCGCGCGGGATCATGTAGTTGGCCAGGCCCAGGCGCATGTCGTTGACGAACATGTAGTTGGTGTTCGGATCAACCGAGACGCTGCCCCAGTTCATGCCGCCCAGCGAGCCCGGGAATTGCAGGGCGCGGTCCATGCCCGGCGGGGTATAGACGCCTTCGTGGCGCATGCCTTTGAACTGAATGCGGCACATCAATTGATCAAACGGCGTGGCGCCCCACATGTCGGATTCGGTCAGGGTCTTGTTGCCGATGGACGGCATGTCTACCGAGAACGGCTGGGTTGGCGAGTAGCGTTCGCCGGGCACCTTGCCTTGCGGCACCGGACGCTCTTCGACGCGGGCGATAGGCACGCCGGTTTCGCGGTTGAGCAGGAAGATCTCGCCCTGCTTGGTGACTTGCGCCAGGGCTGGCTGGGTGCCGCCCTTGTCGTCCGGCACGTCGTACAGCAGCGGCTGTGCCGGCAAGTCGAAGTCCCACAGGTCGTGGTGAGTGGTCTGGAAGTGCCAGCGCACCTGGCCGGTCTTCACATCGATAGCGACGATGGACGAGCTCCACTTGTCGTCGAACCCGGTACGTTGGCCGCCGAAGAAGTCTGGCGTCGCGTTGCCGGTCGGCAGATAGACCAGACCGAGCTTGGCGTCGTAGGACATGGCCGACCACACGTTCGGCGTACCGCGGGTATAGGTCTCGCCGGCCGGTGGGCGTTTGGTGGTGTTCGGGTTGCCCGGATCCCACGCCCATACCAACTCACCGCTGCGCACATCGTAGGCACGCACCACGCCCGGAGGTTCGCCAGTGGAGTAGTTATCGGCCACGCGGCCGCCGACGATCACCACGTCCCCTGCGACCAATGGGGTCGAGGTTTGCTGGTAGTAACCGGGTTTCACTTCGCCCATGTCGGTGGTCAGATCGACAGTGCCGTGGTTACCGAACTCTTCGCAAGGCTTGCCGGTGTCGGCATTGATGGCGATCAGGCGCGCATCGCCGGTCGGCAGAAACAGGCGTTTCGTACAGGCGGTTGGCTGATTGTCCGAAGACGCCGGGGTTTCGGAATAGCCCAGGCCACGGCAACGCTGCCAGTTGGGCGCGGTGCCTTGCGGGTCGAACTTCCAGCGCTGGGCGCCGGTGTCGGCATCCAGGGCGAAGACTTTGCCGTAGGCGGTGCAGGTGTAGACCGTGTCACCGATTTGCAGCGGAGTGTTCTGGTCTTCGGCACCGGCACCGGTGCTTTGCGGGATGTCGCCGGTGCGGAAGGTCCAGGCGACCTGCAGCTTGTCGATGTTGCCCTTGGTGATCTGATCCAGCGCAGCAAAGCGGTTGCCGGCGGTGGTGTTGCCCCAGTGCGCCCAGTCTTTCTGTTCGGTGCCCGGAGTGACCGGCGTTACCGCAGGTACAGTGGTGTTTTTGACCACGTGGGTCGGCACGAACATGTAGGCCATCGTCGCAACGACGCCCACACCCAGAACGCCAGCCAGACCGTAGGCACCACGCCCGCCGGTCGCGCCCGAAGCGCGGACCAGGGTCGGATAGATCAACGCCACAACCAGACCGATCACAGCAAAGGTCAGTACCCGCGAGACCAGCGACCAATATTCGAGGCCCGCATCCCACACGGCCCAGATCGCAGTGAGGACCAACGCCACACCATACAGCCAGGCGCCGAGCGGCTTGCGCCGGGCAATCATCAACCCGGACGCCAGCATCGCCAGCCCCATCAGCAGGAAATACCAGCTGCCACCCAGCGCGATCAGATAACCACCGCCACCGGCCAGGCCGAGCCCGATCAGTGCAATCAGCACACCCAGCCCCGCCAGCAACCATTTGCTGCCGGCGGCAGCCCCAGAATTGTTCATGTCGGACATTTTCCCCATTTGTGACAAGGACGGAATAATGTACTACCTAGTTACTTATGGCAATTTGTCGCAGGCAAAAATGTCATGAACGGTATTGAGGCTAGATCAAATCGCCGTCGCGAGCGTCCTGCAGGAACTGCCTGTAACATGCTTGCGCACTGATCCATGCCGCTGGAGATAACCCTTTGCCTGACACTCGCACGCCTGTTCTCGATGAAATCGACCGCCAATTGATTGCCGCCCTGCAGATCAACGCCCGCGAGAGCGTGGCCATGCTCGCCCGGCAACTGGGCATCGCCCGTACCACCGTCACTTCGCGCCTGGCGCGGCTGGAAAAGGCCAAGGTGATCACCGGTTACGGCGTGCGCCTCGGTCAGCGGGTGGTGGATGGCGGGTTGCAGGCGTATGTGGGGATAACCGTGCAACCGCGTTCCGGCAAGGAAGTGTTGCGACGGCTCAGCGCGATGGCGCAGGTGCAGCAGTTGTGTGCCGTGAGTGGCGAATTTGATTATGTGGCGTGGTTGCGCACCGATTCGCCGGAGCAGCTGGATCAGTTGCTGGATCAGATTGGCAGTGTGGATGGGGTGGAGAAGACCACAACGTCGATCATCTTGAGCAGCAAGATTGATCGGGGGCAGCCGGTTTGAGTTTTCAGGCCTGGGTTCATCGGTGACTGAACTGGCGCTATCGCGAGCAAGCTCGCTCCCACAGTGGACAGTGTGCATTACCAGATCGTCATACTGACCAATAAAATAGCAAAATGACGACACTTTGCGTCTTATTAACGTGTTCTGTGCTCTCTAGAATGGCTGGCATCTTTTCCTATACTCAGATGCGCATTCCGCGTCGGGTCGCCAGCAAGGTCAGCCATGAACAAGAACAATCGCCATCCTGCAGACGGTAAGAAACCAGTCACCATTTTCGGCCCGGACTTTCCTTTCGCCTTCGACGACTGGATCGAACATCCGGCCGGCCTGGGCAGCATTCCCGAGCACAATCACGGTGCCGAAGTGGCGATTGTCGGCGGCGGGATCGCCGGCCTGGTGGCGGCGTATGAGCTGATGAAGCTGGGCCTGAAACCGGTCGTCTACGAAGCCTCGAAAATGGGTGGCCGTCTGCGCTCCCAGGCGTTCAATGGCGCCGAAGGCATTGTTGCCGAGTTGGGCGGGATGCGCTTTCCGGTGTCGTCCACCGCGTTTTATCACTACGTCGACAAACTGGGTCTGGAAACCAAACCTTTCCCCAACCCGCTGACACCCGCGTCGGGCAGCACAGTGATCGACCTCGAAGGCCAGACCCATTACGCACAGAAGCTGTCGGACCTTCCTGCGCTGTTCCAGGAAGTGGCTGACGCCTGGGCCGATGCCCTGGAAGCCGGTTCGCAGTTCTCCGATATCCAGCAAGCCATCCGTGATCGTGATGTGCCACGTCTGAAAGAGCTGTGGAACACCCTGGTTCCGTTGTGGGACGACCGCACCTTCTACGATTTCGTCGCCACCTCCAAGGCCTTCGCGAAGCTCTCGTTCCATCACCGTGAAGTGTTCGGCCAGGTCGGTTTCGGTACCGGCGGCTGGGACTCGGACTTCCCGAACTCGATGCTGGAAATCTTCCGCGTGGTGATGACCAACTGTGATGACCACCAGCACCTGGTGGTTGGCGGTGTAGAACAGGTGCCCCAAGGCATCTGGCGCCATGTACCGGAGCGTTGCGCGCACTGGCCGGCCGGCACCAGCCTCAGCTCGCTGCACAACGGCGCACCGCGTACCGGCGTGAAGAAAATTGCCCACGCGCCGGGCGGCCGTTTCGCCGTCACCGACAACTGGGGCGACACCCGCGAATACGCGGCCGTGCTGACCACCTGCCAGAGCTGGCTGCTGACCACCCAGATCGAGTGCGACGAAACCCTGTTCTCGCAAAAGATGTGGATGGCTTTGGACCGCACCCGCTACATGCAGTCGTCGAAGACTTTCGTGATGGTCGACCGCCCGTTCTGGAAGGACAAGGATCCGGAAACCGGCCGCGACCTGATGAGCATGACCCTCACCGATCGTCTGACCCGTGGCACTTATCTGTTCGACAACGGCGACGACAAGCCGGGGGTGATTTGCCTGTCGTACTCGTGGATGAGCGACGCGCTGAAAATGCTGCCGCAGCCGGTGGAAAAACGCGTGAAGCTGGCATTGGATGCGTTGAAGAAGATCTATCCGAAAGTCGACATCGCCGCGCGGATCATTGGCGACCCGATCACCGTTTCGTGGGAAGCCGACCCGCATTTCCTCGGCGCGTTCAAAGGCGCCCTTCCCGGCCACTACCGCTACAACCAGCGCATGTACGCGCACTTCATGCAGGACGACATGCCTGCCGAGCAGCGCGGGATCTTCATCGCCGGTGACGACGTTTCGTGGACGCCGGCCTGGGTTGAGGGCGCGGTACAGACCTCGCTCAACGCGGTGTGGGGCATCATGAAACACTTCGGCGGTGCAACTCACGTCGAGAATCCGGGTCCCGGAGATGTATTCAACGAGATCGGACCGATCGCCCTGCCCGAGTAAGAGGAATCCGAAATGCGCGTAGCCCTTTACCAATGTCCACCGCTGCCTCTGGATGTCGCTGGCAACCTGCATCGTTTGCAGCAGCTTGCGCTGGAGGCAAAAGGCGCTGATTTGCTGGTGCTGCCGGAGATGTTCCTGACCGGCTACAACATCGGCGTCGATGCCGTCAGCGTATTGGCGGAGGTGTACAACGGTGAGTCGGCGCAGCAGATTGCGCGCATTGCCAAGGCTGCCGGGATCGCCATTTTGTATGGCTATCCCGAGCGCACCGAGGACGGGCAGATCTACAACGCCGTGCAGTTGATCGACGCTAACGGCGAGCGCATCTGCAACTACCGCAAGACCCATCTGTTCGGCGATCTGGATCACTCGATGTTCAGCGCAGGCTCAGACGAGTTTCCCATCGTTGAGCTCAACGGCTGGAAGCTCGGTTTCCTGATCTGCTACGACCTGGAGTTCCCGGAAAACGCCCGACGCCTGGCCCTGGCCGGTGCCGAGCTGATCCTGGTGCCGACCGCGAACATGATTCCGTTCGATTTCGTCGCCGATGTCACCGTGCGCTCCCGCGCCTTCGAAAACCAATGTTATGTGGCCTACGCCAACTACTGCGGCCATGAAGGCGACATCCACTACTGCGGCCAGAGCAGCATTGCTGCGCCGGATGGCAGCCGTATCGCTCAGGCGGGACTGGATGAATCGCTGATTGTCGGTGAGCTGGATCGACAGCTGATGGTCGATTCCCGTGCCGCCAATCGCTACCTGATCGATCGTCGTCCCGAGCTTTACGGCGAGCTGAACAAGCGCTGATCCATCGTTATCCGCTAGCATTGGCACTTCACTGTTCTGGAAGTGCCCATGCCCGCGCTGAATCCCCTTCGTCCCCACACTGAAACCCTGGCCAACGGCCTGCGGGTGACGCTGCGTCATGCCCCGAATTTGAAGCGTTGCGCAGCAGCGTTGCGGGTCGCCGCGGGCAGCCATGATGTGCCGCTGACGTGGCCTGGCCTGGCGCATTTCCTTGAGCACCTGCTGTTTCTCGGTACCGAGCGCTTTCCCGCTGGGCAAGGGTTGATGGCCTACGTCCAGAGTCATGGCGGCCAGGTAAACGCGCGAACCAGCGAACGCACCACGGACTACTTTTTCGAACTGCCGCCCCAGCCGTTTGCCGGTGGACTCGAGCGTCTGTCGGACATGCTCGCCCATCCACGTATGAATCCGGACGACCAGCAGCGGGAACGGGAAGTGTTGCAGGCGGAGTTTATCGCCTGGTCGCAGGATGCCACGGCGCAGCAGCAGTTTGCGTTGTTCATCGGGCTTGGCGAGGCTCATCCATTGCGGAGTTTTCATGCTGGCAATCGCGACAGTCTGCCGCTGCAACAACCCGAGTTTCAGCAGGCGCTGCAGGATTTTTATCAGCGGTTTTACCAGACAGGGCAAATGACCCTGAGCCTGGCCGGGCCGCAGAGCCTTGATGAATTGAAAGCGATGGCCGACGCCTTTGACAGCGTCATTGCCAAAGGCGAAACAGTCACGCAACAAGCGCCGATACCGCTGATGGATGCGCCGGATAAAAGTCATCAACAGGCTGGCGAACGACGTCTGGACCTGCTGTTTGCCCTCGAAACACTGCCTGACAACTCTGCCGAAGCGCTGGCGTTCCTGTGCCACTGGCTGAACCTGGCAAAACCCGGCGGCTTGTTGGCGGACCTGCGCGAACGCGGTCTGGCCGATCACCTGAAAGCCCAGCCGCTGTACCAGTTCGCCGGGCAAGCCTTGCTGCATATCGAATTCACCCTGCCCGCCGCTGGCTCGGCAACAGGCATCCGCGAACGCCTTCTGGGCTGGCTCGGTTTCTTTGCCGAGCAAGACTGGGACCGATTGCGTGAAGAGTACGCCACCCAGCTCCAACGCCAGCAGCAAGTCAGCAGCGCCTTGCAACTGGCCCGACTGGACAGCGAACAACGCGAAGTCGGTTTATCCGAGCAGGGCGTTACAGCCCTCAAGCAAATCCTCCAACAAATCGGCGCTGTGGATAACTTCAGCGGGCCATGGCAATTGCCGGCACCCAATCCGTTCCTGCACTCAGAAGCACCTGCAGCCAACGCCGGATTGATTCGCGGCCAGACCAGCGCCCACCGCGGCCTGCGCACGTTTGCCCAGGACCGCTCGCGCAGTCGTCGTGAACATTCGCCGATGCAATTCAGCCAGGCATGGCCGGACAACGATGCTGAAGGTGCGATTTATCTGCGCTGGCGCCTGGACTCGACTCCCGGCAGCCATCTTCAATCACGGCTGGAAAACCACCTGCAACCGTTACGCGAAGACGCGCGTCAGGCCGGTGTGGATTTTTCCTTCAGTGCGTCGGGCAACGAATGGCTGCTCAAACTGAACGGGCTACAGGAGCCGATGCCCAGCGTCCTGGAGCATGTGCTGAAAGAACTGACAAAACCTGAAGCCGCTGTCTCACAAGCCGAATCGACCAGCGTTGCTTTGATACCGATTCGACAACTGCTCAAGGCATTGCCCGATCACTGCCTCGGGCACACCGCGAACTCGGACGAAGTGCAGCCACTCTGGTCGAGTGCGCGATGGGATGGGCTGGCCATCGGGTTGTCGGCTCAGACTCAAGCAGCCATGGGCCTGGCCTTGAGCCGCATACCCGGCACGCCGGACAATCAACTGACGCCGCCCTCTTCGATCCTTGCACAGCATCTGTGGAGCACTGTCGATACCGCCTCCAGCGAGCACGCCTTGCTGCTGTTCTGTCCGACAGCCACCCAGGAAATGGCCGACGAAGCCGCGTGGCGTTTGCTCGCGCATGTCTGCCAGACGCCGTTCTACCAACGCCTGCGGGTAGAACTGCAACTCGGCTATGCAGTGTTCAGCGCCCTGCGCCAGATTCACGGGCAAACCGGGCTGCTGTTCGGTGTGCAATCGCCAAGCGTTGCACCGGTGGAGTTGTTGCAACACATCGAGCAATTCCTGAATCGATTGCCGGAGCTGATCCACGCACTCGACGACACCACCTTCAACGCTCAACGCCAGGCCCTGGCGGATCAGTTTTCCAGCGCTGCGCTCACCACGGGTCAAGCGGCCGAATTGCTCTGGCAGGGCAAGCTGGCTGGCCGTTCGTCGGATTATCTGACGCAATTGCCCGAGGCCATTGTGCTCGTTGACCGGACCGCTCTGCTGGCTGCGGCCCAACGCCTGAATCAGGCCGAAGGCGGCTGGCTGTGCCTTGCCAACAGCGCCGCACCAAGCGCGCCATGGCAAGCGGCAAAATGATCATTACTGGGGCTGCAAGGAGCTTTCTCAAAGTTTCACGGGCAATTTCTTTGAAATTTTGAGTAACATAGCAACCTAACTATCTTGAACATCTCTGACTTGAGGTGGACTATACCTATAGATAGCGCTGTCCCACCCTACCTGAAGGAGTTCAATCTATGGCCTGGACCAAACCTGCCTACACCGACCTGCGTATTGGCTTTGAAGTCACCATGTACTTCGCAAGCCGCTAATCTCAGCTTTGGCAGAGATGCAGCACAACGCCTCGGTTATCCGAGGCGTTTTATTTTCAGCGTTGAAATGATGGAGCGTCCATGTTTGTCCAGATTCTAGGTTCCGCTGCCGGCGGTGGCTTCCCCCAGTGGAACTGCAACTGCGTGAACTGCGCGGGCTTTCGCAACGGCAGCCTGCGGGCCAAGGCGCGGACGCAATCCTCCATCGCGATTTCCGACGACGGCGTGAACTGGGTGCTGTGCAACACCTCCCCGGACATTCGCGCCCAACTCCAGAGCTTCGCCCCGATGCAACCGGGCCGCGCCCTGCGCGATACCGGGATCGGCGCGATCATCCTGATGGACAGCCAGATCGACCACACCACCGGCCTGCTGATGCTGCGTGAAGGGTGCCCGCATCAGGTCTGGTGCACCGACATGGTCCACGAAGACCTGACCAGCGGTTTTCCGCTGTTCACCATGCTCAACCACTGGAATGGCGGGCTGACCTGGAACCGGATCGAGCTCGACCAGAGCTTCAGCGTACCGGCATGCCCGAACCTGCGCTTCACCCCACTGCCACTGCGCAGCGCTGCGCCGCCCTACTCACCGCATCGCTTCGACCCGCATCCGGGCGACAACATCGGCCTGATCGTCGAAGACCTCAACACTGGCGGCAAACTGTTCTACGCACCGGGGCTGGGCAAGGTCGATGCACCACTGCTGGAAATCATGGCCGGCAGCGATTGCCTATTGGTCGATGGCACACTGTGGAATGACGATGAAATGCAGCGTCGCGGCGTTGGTACCCGCACCGGTCGAGAGATGGGACATCTGGCGCAGAACGGTCCTGGTGGCATGCTCGAAGTGCTTGAGCAATTGCCCAACCAGCGCAAAGTGCTTATCCACATCAACAACACCAACCCGATTCTTGATGAGGATTCGCCGGAGCGCTCAGAGCTGGATCGGCGCCAGGTTGAGGTGGCGTATGACGGCATGAGTATTGTGTTGTAAGCAATCGAGACCGCTGCGCGGTCTATCGCGAGCAGGCTCGCTCCCACAGTTGACCGCATTCCCCTGTGGGAGCGAGCTTGCTCGCGATGAGGCCGGCACAGGCACTAGACCTCTACGGTTGTTTCCCGGAGAACCGCAATGACCGACACCCCAATGTCCCCCGCCGAATTCGAAGCGGCCCTGCGCGCCAAGGGCGCCTATTACCACATCCATCACCCCTACCACGTGGCGATGTACGAAGGCCGGGCCACCCGCGAACAGATCCAGGGCTGGGTCGCCAACCGTTTCTACTATCAGGTGAACATTCCCCTGAAGGACGCGGCGATCCTCGCTAACTGCCCTGACCGCGAGATCCGCCGCGAATGGATTCAGCGCCTGCTCGACCACGACGGTGCGCCCGGTGAAGACGGCGGCATCGAAGCCTGGCTGCGCCTGGGCCAGGCCGTTGGCCTCGACCCGGACCAGTTGCGTTCCCAGGAGCTGGTGCTGCCCGGCGTACGCTTCGCCGTGGACGCCTATGTCAACTTTGCCCGCCGCGCCAATTGGCAGGAAGCCGCCAGCAGCTCGCTGACCGAACTGTTCGCCCCGCAGATCCATCAATCGCGCCTGGACAGCTGGCCGCAGCATTACCCGTGGATCGACCCGGCTGGCTACGAGTATTTCCGCACGCGCCTGGGCCAGGCACGGCGTGATGTCGAGCATGGTCTGGCGATCACGCTTGAGCACTACAAAACTCGCGAAGGCCAGGAGCGCATGCTGGAAATTCTCCAGTTCAAACTGGACATTCTTTGGAGCATGCTCGATGCCATGAGCATGGCCTACGAACTGAAACGCCCGCCGTATCACAGCGTGACCGGGGAACGGGTCTGGCACAAAGGAATCACCTTATGAGTTTCGATCGCAGCAAGACCCCGACCTGGCGCCCTGGCTACCGCTTCCAGTACGAACCGGCGCAAAAAGGCCACGTGCTGCTGTACCCGGAAGGCATGATCAAGCTCAACGAGAGTGCCGCGCTGATCGGCGGTCTGATTGACGGTGAACGGGATGTCGCGGCCATCATCAATGAGCTCGACCGACAGTTCCCCGGCGTGCCCGAGCTCGGAGACGACATCGAGCAATTCATGGAGGTTGCCCGTGCGCAGCACTGGATCGAACTTGCCTGATTCATCGGTGCAAGTACCGCCAAAACCCGAGGTCGGCCTGCCGCTGTGGCTGCTGGCCGAGCTGACCTATCGCTGCCCGCTACAATGCCCGTACTGCTCCAATCCGCTGGATTTCGCCGAGCAAGGCAAAGAGCTGAGCACCGAGCAGTGGATCAAGGTGTTTCGCGAAGCGCGGGAAATGGGCGCGGCGCAACTGGGCTTTTCCGGTGGCGAACCGCTGGTGCGTCAGGACCTCGCCGAGCTGATTGCCGAGGCCCGAAAACTGGGTTTCTACACCAACCTGATCACTTCCGGCATCGGTCTGACCGAGCAGAAAATCAGCGACTTCAAAAAGGCCGGTCTCGATCACATCCAGATCAGTTTCCAGGCCAGCGACGAGCAGGTGAACAATCTGCTGGCCGGTTCGAAAAAGGCCTTCGCGCAGAAACTGGAAATGGCCCGGGCGGTGAAAGCCCACGGTTATCCGATGGTGCTGAACTTCGTCACCCATCGGCACAATATCGACCAGATCGACCGCATCATCGAGCTGTGCATCGCCCTGGAAGCGGACTTCGTCGAACTCGCCACGTGCCAGTTCTATGGCTGGGCGCAACTCAATCGCGTTGGGCTATTGCCGACCAAAGAGCAACTGGTGCGCGCCGAACGCATCACCAACGAATACCGCGCCAAACTGGAAGCCAAAGGGCATCCGTGCAAGCTGATTTTCGTCACGCCGGACTATTACGAAGAGCGCCCGAAAGCCTGCATGAACGGCTGGGGCAGTATTTTTCTGACAGTCACGCCAGACGGAACTGCCCTGCCCTGTCACGGTGCCCGACAGATGCCGGTGCAGTTTCCCAATGTGCGCGACCACAGCATGCAGCACATCTGGTACGACTCGTTCGGCTTCAACCGCTTTCGCGGTTATGACTGGATGCCCGAACCGTGCCGCTCCTGTGACGAGAAAGAAAAAGACTTCGGCGGCTGCCGCTGCCAGGCGTTCATGCTCACCGGTGATGCCAGCAACGCCGACCCGGTGTGCAGCAAGTCGCCACAACACGGCGTGATCCTCAAGGCCCGCGAAGAAGCCGAACACGCCACCCAGACCATCGACCAACTGGCCTTTCGCAATGAACGAAACTCACGCCTCATCGCCAAAAGCTGAACCTTTCAGCGCTGCCAAAGCCGTGGCCGCCGGTATCGATTTTGCCGAACTGCAGGTCGGTCGGCGGGGCCTGTTCTGGAACGAGTACCGCCCCGAAGACGCGGCGTGCCGGATCTGGCATTGGCGCGACGGTGCTGCGAAATGCCTGACGCCACCGGGGTTCAGCGTGCGCAGCCGGGTGTATGAATATGGCGGCGGCGCATTTTGTCTGACGGACGACGGCATCGTTTTCGTCAACGAGGCCGACCAGCAGTTGTATCGGCAATCACTGCAAGGCGAAGCGCCCGAAAGACTGACGTCCGGGGCATGCCGTTTTGGCGATCTGCAGTTCGCCAACGGGCAAGTGCTGGCGGTCGAGGAGCATCGCGATCAACACCGACTGGTGGCGATCGATCTGTCGGATGGCGCACGTTACCTGCTGGCCGAAGGTGCCGATTTCTACGCGGCACCGACGCTGAGCCCTGATGCCCGGCGTCTGGCCTGGATCGAGTGGAGTCGCCCGGATCAGCCATGGACAGCGACCCGCTTGATGGTGGCCGAACGCCTCGCCAACGGCGGCTTTGCCGAGGCTCGTTGTGTGGCGGGCGACGGCGTTCAAGAGTCTGTGCAACAACCGCGGTTTGATGCCGGTGGTCGCTTGTATTGCCTGACGGATCGCGCGGGTTACTGGCAGCCATGGATAGAATCTGAAAAAGGCCTGAGCCCATTGCCAAGTGCCAGCGCCGACCATGGCCCCGCACCCTGGCAACTCGGCGGCAGCACCTGGTTGCCGCTGAGCGACAACAGCTATCTGGCCAGTTGGACCGAAGGCGGGTTTGGCCGATTGGGCATAGGCGGCGATTCCAGCGCTGACTTTACCGGCGACTACAGCCGCTTTCGCCATCTCGCCGTGGATGAGCATTTCATCTATTGCATCGCCGCATCGCCCGTCAGTTCAACCGCCGTCATCGCCATCGACCGCCAGAGCCGGCAAGTACAAGTGCTGGCCGGCGGCATCGCCCCGCTTGCTCCCGAACAGATCAGCCGCCCGCAAACCTTGCGCTACCCAAGTGGCTCAGGCGAAGCACACGGTTTCTTCTACCCGGCGATGACCGGCGAGGCGAACCCCCCATTGGTGGTGTTCGTCCATGGCGGCCCGACTTCGGCGTGTTACCCGATGCTCGATCCGCGCATCCAGTACTGGTCACAGCGGGGCTTCGCCGTGGCCGACCTCAACTATCGCGGCAGCAGTGGTTATGGCCGGGCCTATCGCCAGGCACTGCACCTGAGTTGGGGCGATGTGGATGTGCAAGACGCCTGCGCCGTGGTCAGTTACCTCAACGAACGTGGCTTGATCGACGGCGACCAAGCGTTCATTCGCGGCGGCAGCGCCGGCGGCTACACCACCCTTTGCGCTTTGGCCTTTCACAACGTGTTCCGCGCCGGCGCCAGTCTGTATGGGGTCAGCGACCCGGTGGCGCTGGGGCGCGCGACCCACAAATTCGAAAGCGACTATCTGGATTGGCTGATCGGCGATCCGCAACTGGATGCTGAACGCTACGCCGCCCGCACGCCGCTGCTGCATGCCGGCAACATTCGCGTGCCGATGATCTTCTTTCAAGGAGAGCTGGATGCCGTGGTCGTCCCGCAGCAGACCCGCGATATGGTCACGGCGCTGCAGGACAACGGCATCCTGGTCGAAGCACATTATTACGCCGATGAGCGTCATGGCTTTCGCAAGGCCGGTAACCAGGCCCATGCGCTGGAGCAAGAGTGGTTGTTTTATCGGCGGGTAATGGATTCAGTGGACTGAAGCCTGCACCCACAGGTTCTGTGGCGTGCACAGATCCTGTGGGAGCGGGCTTGCTCGCGAAAGCGATCTATCCAGCGCCGCAAAAACTCAGCGCTTGGCGATGATGTACACCGCATGCACGATCCCCGGAATGTAACCGCACAACGTCAGCAGAATATTCAGCCAGAACGCCCCGCCGAATCCTACTTGCAGAAACACACCCAGTGGCGGCAACAGGATGGCGATGATGATGCGAATAAAGTCCATGGGACAGCTCCTGATTGGGGTGAATTCGTTCGAGCCCTACAGCTAATCGACCTGTGCCGTTTGTCAGGGTTCAGTCACTCTACTCCCAAGCCCCGTCCCTTCGTTGAGTTTCGCAGACAAAAAAACGCCCCACGCCAAAAATGTCGGACGTGGGGCGTGCGTATTACCGCGAGACGGTTCTGGAAAATGTGCAGGGCGCGTCTGATCAGACGGCAATCCCTTTGCGGCACTGCAATTGCGCGGTGCGTACTCGGGAGAAGGCGCGTGCCAGGCGCAGGAGCATTTCATTGATGTTGGCGTTGCTGACATTGAGCGCAGGGGTAAAGCGCAGGCAGTCAGGTTGCGGGGCATTGAGCAGCAAGCCTTCGTACAGCGCGGCCTTGACCACCGCGTCAGCGGAGTCGTCCGACAGCGTCAGCCCCCAAAGCAGCCCTTGTCCGCGCAACTCGCCGTGATCGTAACGATGGGCCAGACGCGCCAATCCTTCACGCAGGTGTTGCCCGGCTTCTGCGACGTGCTTGAGGAAAGCCTTGTCCTGCACCGTATCGAGTACCGAGAGTCCCGCCGCGGTCATCAACGCATTACCGTGATGAGTGCCTTTCACCTCGCCAATGTCGAAACAGCAAGCCTTGCCCCGCGCCAGCAGCGCGGCCAATGGCACACCGCCGCCCAGGCCTTTGCCGAGCACAACGATATCCGCCGTGACGCCGCAGGACTGTTCCGCGAGCAAGGTGCCGCAACGGCCGATGCCGGTTTGCACTTCGTCAAGGATCAGCAAAATGCCGAGTTCTCGGCACAAGCGTTCGACGCCCCTGAGGTAGTGCGCGGTGGCCGGGATCACGCCGGCTTCGCTCTGGATCGGCTCGAGCATGATCGCCACGGTCCGTTCATCCACGGCCGCATGCAACGCTGGCAGGTCATTGAACGGAACACGACTGAAGCCTGGCAATTGCGGCTCGAACCGGTTGACCAATGTCGAACTGTCCGACGCCGAAATCGTCCCCAGGCTCCGGCCATGGCAACCGTTGTTGGCCACAATGATTCGCGACGCACCGCCGCGATGCCGTTGACCCCATTTACGCGCCAGTTTGATCGCCGCCTCACAGGCTTCGCTGCCGGTATTGAGCAGGTAGGCCTGATCACTGCCGGTGCTGGCACACAGATGTTCAGCGAGGCTGAGCATGCCGCAGTTATGCAGGCCGAAGCCCGGATTGATCAGCGATTGGGCCTGGGCAGTGATTGCGTTGACCAGAACCGAAGGACTATGACCAAGGCTGTTGGCCCCGCCGCCCTGGGAAAAATCCAGGTACGCACGATCATCGCCGTCCCACAACCATGAACCCTGGCCACGCACAAACACCTGTTTCGGCCGCTCGACACTAGGCATCAAGTACTCGCTGGAAAGGTTAACGCCTTGGGATGGCAGGGAGGCGTCCATGACCAGATCGTCAAGACTGGGAGGACTGCGGCGCAGACTGAACAGATTCATCTGAAAAAAACCCTTTTGAGGTTTTTTGCCTTACCTATGTAAATACCATCGAAGCAAAGGGTATTCATCGCGCTCTGTGGCCCTGTAAGCCCTGTGAATGCGGTTAGACTAGGCTCAGGCGAGGCGTTCAGCCATTTCGATTTCCCAGCATTTTCGATAAGCAGCACTTATGGATTTCAAGCAACTGCGTTATTTCGTCGCGGTCTATGAAGAAGGCCACGTGGGCCGGGCCGCCGAGCGCCTGTCCATCTCCCAGCCGGCGCTGTCCCAGCAAATCCGCCACCTCGAGCAAAACCTCGATGTGAGCTTGTTCGAGCGCAGCAGCAAACGCCTGTTGCCGACCCTCGCGGCCCACACGCTGTACAACCACGCACTACCATTGCTCGATGGCCTGCAACGGGCACGGGAAGCGCTCGGCAACTTCAAGGGTCAGGCGCTGCGCACCCTGGCCATCGGTGTATTGCAGACCGTGCATACCAGCCTCGTTCCGCAGATGCTCGAACGGGTGCGCAAGGCCCAGCCGCATCTGGTGGTGCAGATCTATGAACTGACCGGGCTGGAAATCGAGCGGCGACTGCTCAACGGCTCCCTGGATATCGGCATCGGCTACCTGCCGCCCCGCCAGCCTGGCTTGCATGGCGTGATGCTGTACGAAGATGAACTGACCCTGGTCATCCCGGCAGAGCATCCGCTGCGTGAATTCAAGAAAGTGTCCATGAGTCAGGCTGCCGAACTGCCGATGTTGCTGCTGGGCGAAGAGTTTCAGATCAGGCAGATCTGGCAGGCACAGCTGACAAGCCTCGGACGTCGCCCACAGGTGCAAGCCGAATTGAACAACATGGCCGGTATCCTCGACAGCCTGCCTCACACGCGCCTGGCGACGGTGCTGCCCGGACGCTCGCAAAAGACCCATGGCAACCACGAACTGCTGTGGAAACCCCTGAGCGAACCCCGGGTTCCGCTGAAAGTCGGTTTGGTGTGTCGGGATGTGCAACGGCAGCAGGCCTCGCTGGCCTTGCTGCGGACATTGCTGGAAGAGGTGATAAACGGCCCGGATGGGCGCTTGAAGAGTGCGCAGGCGTTGGATGGGACAAGCTGAAAACTTTTCTTCAGGCAAAAGAAAACCCCGCCGAAGCGGGGCTTTGCAGACTGTTTCCCTGACATCCATTTCACTCCGCCGTCCTGGCAGAATCCTACGTGTCCCTGTTGTTGCTTTGCGCTTCCTGCGCTACGTCCATGTGAAGTAGATTAGCTGTGGATCCAATTTGCATCTATGGGAGAACAGCAGCACGTTATGTAAGAGAATGCTTACATAACGTTACTTCATCAGAATTGTCCTGCATCCAGCAGGAACAACGATTCGCTACCGGCTTTCACCGACGCGCTCAACGAGTGAATGCGCGGCAGCAGGCGGGCGAAATAGAACCGCGCCGTACCCAGTTTGCTGGCGTAGAAATCGTCTTGCGCTTCCTTGCCGAAAGCCGCCTTGGCCATCAGGGCCCACATGTAGGCGTAGGCCATGTAACCAAACGCTTGCAGATACTCGACCGACGCCGCGCCGATTTCGTTCGGATTGCTCTTCGCACGGTCAAGCAACCACGCGGTCAGTTCATCGAGGGTGGTCACTGCGTCGTTCAGCGGCTTGGTGAACTCGGCGAGGTCCGCGCTGGCGGTCGCCGTGAAGTGGCGAATCTCGTCGGCGAACAGGTTGTAGAACGCCCCGCCGCTACCCACGATCTTGCGCCCGACCAGGTCCAGCGCCTGAATGCCGTTGGTGCCTTCGTAGATCTGGGTGATGCGCACGTCACGCACCAGTTGCTCCTGGCCCCACTCACGGATGTAACCGTGGCCGCCGAAAATCTGTTGGCCGTGTACGGTGGTTTCCAGACCGAGGTCGGTCAGGAACGCCTTGGCTACCGGGGTCAGCAACGCCACCAGGTCTTCCGCGCGCTTGCGGGTGGCGGCGTCTTCGCTGAACTTGGCGGTGTCCAGTTGCATCGCCACGTAGGTGGAGAACGCACGACCACCTTCGTTCGAGGCTTTCATGGTCAGCAGCATGCGACGCACGTCCGGGTGGACGATGATCGGGTCAGCCACTTTGTCCTTGTCCTGCGCACCGGTCGGCGAACGGCTTTGCAAACGGTCGCGGGCGTATTCCACGGCGTTCTGGTACGAGCGCTCGCCAGTGGCCAGGCCCTGGATACCGACGCCCAGTCGCTCGTAGTTCATCATAGTGAACATCGCCGCCAGGCCCTTGTTCGGCTCGCCGACCAGGTAACCCACGGCTTCATCGAAGTTCATCACGCAGGTCGCGGACGCCTGGATGCCCATCTTGTGCTCGATCGAACCGCAGTTGGCCGGGTTGCGCGCGCCCAGGCTGCCATCGGCATTGACCATGAACTTCGGCACCAGGAACAACGAAATGCCTTTCGGACCCGCCGGTGCATCCGGCAGCTTGGCCAGCACCAGGTGGATGATGTTTTCGGTCAGGTCGTGTTCGCCACCGGTAATGAATATCTTGGTGCCGCTGACCTTGTAGGAGCCGTCGGCCTGAGGTTCGGCCTTGGTACGGATGATCCCCAGGTCTGTACCGGCATGTGGCTCGGTCAGGCACATGGAACCGGCCCAGATGCCGGCGTACATGTTCGGCAGGTACGCGGCTTTCAACTCTTCGCTGGCGTGGGCGTTGATCGACAGGCAAGCGCCGGCGGTCAGCATCGGGTACAGCCCGAACGACAGACTGGCGGAGTTGACCATTTCTTCGACCTGGGCCGAAACGGCTTTGGGCATGCCCATGCCGCCGTAGGACGGATCGCCACCGACACCGACCCAGCCGCCTTCAGCGTAAGTCTGATAGGCCTGTGGGAAACCTGCCGGCGTGGTGACGGCACCGTCCGCCCAATGGCAACCTTCTTCGTCAGCGGCACGGCTCAGCGGTGCGATGCTTTTGCTGGTGACTTTGCCGGCTTCTTCCAGGATGGCTTCGACCGTTTCTGCATCCACAGTCTCGGCCAGTGCAGGCAGTTCGGCCCAGAGTTTGGCGACCTCGAAAACTTCATTGAGGACGAAGCGCATATCGCGCAGGGGCGCTTTGTAGTCAGCCATGGCAAACCTCGCAAGATCTATACAGGTGATTCACAGGAAGAGTGTTTTCGTTGGGTCGGAGTGTAACCCAACAACTTTTGCGACACATAGGGTCAACTCATGACCATTTTGTTATTTTTAGTCACCAACAAAAAAGCCCGCGCAAGGCGAGCTTCTTTGTAACGGATTTATATGACTAAAGCGCAAACAACTCCGCCGGCAGTTGCATCAGGCAATCGCTCCCGGCTTCGATGGCCGCCCGATGAGCAGCTGTACGTGGCAACAGACGCTTGAAGTAAAACTCATTGGTCGCCAGTTTGCCCCGGCAGAAATCGCCGTCGCCGCTGCCAGCATCGAGCTGGGCCTGAGCCACCAGCGCCATGCGCAACCACAGGTAGCCGAGGATGATGTAACCGCTGTACATCAGGTAATCCACCGACGCGGCACCGACTTCGTCCGGGTTTTTCATCGCCGCCATGCCGACCTTGGTAGTCAACTCACCCCACTGCTGGTTCAGTTGATTGAGCTGCGCCACATACCCGGCCAGTTGTGGATGCTCGGCGTTCGCCGCGCAAAACTTGTGGACGATTTTGGTGAAACCGCGCAGCAGCTTGCCCTGGCTGCCGAGTACCTTGCGCCCGAGCAAGTCCAGCGCCTGAATGCCGTTGGTGCCCTCATAGATCGGCGCGATCCGGCAGTCGCGTACCAGTTGCTCCATGCCCCATTCGCGAATGAACCCGTGGCCGCCAAACACCTGCATGCCGTGGTTGGTCACCTCCAGCCCGGTGTCGGTCATGAAGGCTTTGCAGATCGGCGTGAGGAACGCCAACAGGTCTTCTGCGTCCTGGCGCGCCGTTTCATCCGGGCTCAGGTGGGCAACGTCGAGCAACTGCGCGGTGAAGTAGGTCAGCGCGCGGTTGCCTTCGTTGAAGGCTTTCATGGTCAGCAACATCCGCCGCACATCAGGGTGCACGATGATCGGGTCGGCGGCCTTTTCCGGCGCTTTCGGGCCGGTCAGCGAGCGCATCTGCAAACGGTCGTTGGCGTATTTGATCGCGCCCTGGAAGCTCGCTTCACCCAGACACAACCCTTGCATGCCGGTGCCCAGCCGCGCGTGGTTCATCATGGTGAACATGCAGTTGAGGCCCTTGTTCGGCTCGCCGATCAGGAAGCCCTTGGCCTCGTCGAAGTTCAGCACGCAGGTGGCCGAGGCCTTGATGCCCATTTTGTGTTCGATCGAGCCGCAGGACACGCCGTTGCGCTCGCCCGCTTCGCCCGTCGCATCGGGCAGGAGCTTGGGCACGATGAACAGCGAAATGCCCTTGGTCCCGGCCGGTGCGTCCGGCAATTTGGCCAGCACCAGGTGAATGATGTTGGCGCTCATGTCGTGCTCGCCGGCGGAGATGAAGATCTTGCTGCCGGAGATCGCGTAGCTGCCATCGGCCGCAGGTACGGCTCGGGTCTTGATGATGCCCAGGTCAGTGCCGCAATGGGCTTCGGTCAGGCACATGGTGCCGGTCCATTGGCCAGCGGTGAGCTTCTTCAAATAGGTTTGCTTTTGCGCCTCGGTGCCATGGGCGTGGATCGCCGACATCGCACCGTGGGTCAGGCCGGGGTACATGCCCCATGAGGTGTTGCTGGAACCCACCATCTCGCTGATCACCAGGCCCAGAGAGATCGGCAACCCTTGGCCCCCGTATACCGGATCCGCCGCCAGGCCATGCCAGCCGCCCTCGACATATTGGGTGAATGCCTGCTTGAAGCCCGCGGGCGTGGTGACCACGCCATTGTCGAAATGGCAGCCTTCTTCATCGCCACTGCGGTTGAGCGGCGACAGCACGTTTTCGCAGAACTTCGCCCCTTCTTCGAGGATCGCACTGACCATGTCCGGGCTGGCATCGGTGGCCCCCAGCGCGGCGTAATTACTGTGAAAGTCGAAGACGTGGTCGATCAGAAAGCGCATGTCGCGCAAGGGAGCTTTGTACTCGGGCATGGTCATTCTCCGTCGGCAGATTTCTCCAACCTACTGCTGCCGACCACGCCTCACAATCACTTTGCGCTCGCTGAATGCGCCATCATCACTCAACCGTAGCGGCATCCATGCGCACGGCGCCACGGCGGTTCTGCCCGAACGCCATCACGCAGTTGCGCCCGGCGCCCTTGGCGCTGTAGAGCGCCTGGTCAGCGGACTTGAGCACCTCTTCCGGAGTGCGTTGGTCGATCCGCTCGGCAACGCCGATGCTGACCGTCACCGACACACTCGACGCACCGGAACCGGCACGCCGCTGGCGCCCCTGATGATCGTCCTGCGGGCGGTTTTCCTGATTGCGCAGCTGAATGTTGTAAGTGGCGATGGACTCGCGGATGACTTCCAGGTGCGGCATGCACTCTTCGAGGGTCTTGCCTGCAAACACCAGGGCAAATTCCTCGCCGCCATAGCGATACGCCTTACCGCCACCGCCGATTTTCGACAACTTGCTGGCCACCAGCCGCAGCACCTGGTCGCCGACGTCGTGTCCGTGGGTGTCGTTGAATTTCTTGAAATGGTCGACGTCGCTCATGGCCAACACGTAGTTGCGCCCCAACCGTTGCATGCGTTCATTCAACGCACGACGGCCCGGCAGCCCGGTCAGTTCGTCGCGGAAGGCCATTTGATAGGCTTCGTGGGCAACGGCGGCGGCGATCATCAGCATCACCTGGCTGCACATGATGTTCAGTGTGAATGGCAGGATGAAGGTTTTCGGCAACATCCAGAACAACCCGAGCAGCCCCACCCATTGCGCGGCATGCAGCGGTCGCGGGTTGCGCCAGTATTGCCAGGCCAGCAGCAGGAACGCCGCAATGAACACCGGATAGGACAACTGGATCAGGCTCATCCAGGCGCCATGCAAGGCAGGCCAGCGAATCTCCGACAGCCAGATCAGCAGCGCATGTGGATAACTTTGCTCAAGCCCCAGCGCCACGCTGCCGACCGCCAGCAATACTGCGAAGCGCGCGATCATGTCCTGGAACAGATGGGTGCGCTCCTGCCACGCCGCGAACACGCCAAACAGCAGCGGCAGAAGCAGGCAACACAAATGAAAGACCACGGCGGCATCGTCACGCACCTTGCCGTTGTCACGGTAATAGTCGGTCTGGGTGTCGAGCAGGAAGTAGGCGATGTACACCGTGACCATCAGAAACAGTTCACGCTGGCGTCGGTACACCGCGCAATAGGCACCACCGAGCAACAACACCAGGGTGGGCAGCACGTTGAACAGCGACGTGAAGAAGACGTTCAGATCCTTGATGTAAGCAGCCGCAAGCCCCGCCAGTAACAGCACTAATGACGGCAGGAAATGACTGAAACGTACAGCAGATGAGCGCGGCAAGGGTAAAGCTCCGACCCGTCAAATCAATAGATGGCAATGTGCCCACTACTGTAACGGCAGAAAGCCCGAGTTACTGAGTGAATTACTGAGGTATTTTTCAAAGTGCGTTACAAACATTTTTTCCACCGGCAACCTTCAAAGCAAAAAAAGCCGCTGGTCCCGAAGGAGCAGCGGCTTTTTGAAGTACTTCGTTAAGGCTTAGTAGCCCAGGTCGAAGTTCTCTTCTTTCATGTCCATCAGGTTGTTGGCGCCCGACAGCATGGTTACGACGTGAGTGCGGGTACGCGGCAGGATGCGCTGGAAGTAGAAACGCGCAGTCTGCAGCTTGGCGGTGTAGAACGCCTCTTCGGAAGTGCCGGCAGCCAGTTTCTCGGCAGCCAGGCGCGCCATGTCAGCCCAGAAGTAGGCCAGGCAGGCGTAACCGGAGTACATCAGGTAGTCCACGGAGGCCGCGCCGACTTCTTCGCGATCTTTCATGGCGGCCATACCGACCTTCATGGTCAGCTCGCCCCATTCCTTGTTCAGTGCAGCCAGCGGAGCGACGAACTCTTGAACCGCTTCGTTGCCTTCGTTGGTCTGGCAGAACTTGTGGACGATCTTGGTGAAGCTCTTCAGAGCCTCGCCTTGGGTCATCAGCACTTTACGGCCCAGCAGGTCGAGTGCCTGGATACCGGTGGTGCCTTCGTACAGCATCGAGATGCGGCTGTCGCGGACGTTCTGCTCCATGCCCCACTCGGCGATGAAGCCGTGGCCGCCGTAGATCTGCACGCCGTGGTTGGCCGATTCGAAACCGACTTCGGTCATGAAGGCTTTGGCGATTGGGGTCATGAACGCCAACAGTGCGTCGGCTTTCTTCTTCTCTTCTTCGTCCACGCCGTACTTAACGATGTCGACCTGCTTGGCGGTGAAGTAAACCATCGCACGGTTGCCTTCGGCGAATGCCTTCATGGTCAACAGCATGCGGCGTACGTCAGGGTGCACGATGATCGGGTCAGCGGCTTTGTCCGGCGCTTTCGGGCCAGTCAGCGAGCGCATTTGCAGACGGTCGCGAGCGTATTTCAGGCCGCCCTGGAAACCGACTTCGGCGTGGGCCAGGCCTTGCAGAGCGGTACCCAGGCGTGCGGTGTTCATGAAGGTGAACATGCAGTTCAGGCCTTTATTCGCCGGGCCGATCAGGAAACCGGTGGCGCCGTCGAAGTTCATCACGCAGGTGGCGTTGCCGTGGATGCCCATCTTGTGTTCCAGGGAACCGCAGGACACGGCATTACGCGCGCCAACCGAACCATCGGCGTTCGGCATGAACTTCGGCACGATGAACAGGGAGATGCCTTTGGTGCCAGCCGGTGCATCCGGCAGGCGGGCCAGTACGATGTGGACGATGTTGTCGGCCATGTCGTGTTCACCGGCCGAGATGAAGATCTTGGTGCCGGAAACCTTGTAGGAACCGTCGGCCTGAGGCTCGGCCTTGGTGCGCAGCATGCCAAGGTCGGTGCCGCAGTGCGGCTCGGTCAGGCACATGGTGCCGGTCCACTCGCCGGAAACCAGCTTGGTCAGGTAAGCCTCCTGCTGCTCAGGGGTACCGTGCTCGGAGATGGTGTTCATCGCACCGTGCGACAGGCCTGGGTACATGCCCCACGACCAGTTGGACTCGCCAACCATTTCGCTGATGGCCAGACCCAGGGACTCCGGCAGGCCTTGGCCGCCGTGCTCTACGTCGTGAGCCAGGCTCGGCCAGCCACCTTCGACGAATTGCTTGTAGGCTTCCTTGAAGCCAGTCGGGGTCTTAACGCCGAACTCGCTCCAGGTGCAGCCTTCGAGGTCGCCCACGCGGTTCAGCGGAGCCAGTACCTGCTCACAAAACTTGGCGCCTTCCTCAAGAATGGCGTCAACCATGTCCGGAGTTGCGTCGGCACAAGCCGGAAGGCTCTGATAGTGCGCTTCGTAGCCGAGCAGCTCGTCACGAACGAAGCGAATATCACGCAAGGGGGCCTTGTAGTCAGGCATAGCGATAAACCTCTGCTGATGTAACCGGGAATGAACGACCGCATTGATTTGTTGTTGCGATCAAACAGTTGTTTGAAACATACGTTTACGCCCAAATCTTGTCAAGCGTCGATCTTTTGCCGTTCGTCATCGCAGGATTGGACACACAGGCACGCGACAACGCAGCCGCGCTTGCGAAGCAGCCCGCCGCACCGAAAAGATTAGTTGAACAAGAAAGACTTACGCAGAAAAACGCCGCGAACAGGCGCGGCGCTGGAGGGTGCGGATTCTGTAAAGAATCAGGCGTAGGTATCGATCAACGTCCCGAGCACTTCGTCGGCTGCCTTGGCGACTTTCACGCCCAGCTCCGCCTGAATCTTGCCTTGGGCCATGTCGACCACGTTGCTGACCAGGTCCGATTGCCGGCTGAGATCAACCGATCGCAGACGATCGACCTGTGCCTCGGAGGACTGGCTGGTGACCGAACGCTCGATCGTGGTGTTGGCGATCTGCCCGGCGGCTTGATCGACACGGTTCTGCCCTGTCTGAAGAGTGCTCAGACCGGCATAAAAAGCGGTGTTTCCTGAGATTTCCATGGGAGAACTCGTCCTTTCAAAGGATCAACAGCGGCCATTGAAGCAGAGTAGCCGGCAAAACACTCGACAAAAACACTAATGGCATAGTGCCTTGTCATAGGCAAAGCCCGCAAGCCACTAACCTCAGTCCAACAGGTCCAGTTGCAAGTGCTCGGCCACTGCCTCGGCCGTAACGGCCTTGAGTTTAGGCACACGCCCCAGGCATGGCGCCGGGATGCGCTCGGCAAGGGTGGCCAGGTTTTCTTCCAGCCGCGAGGTCTTCGGGTCGATGATGTTGGCCACCCATCCCGCCAATTGCAAACCGTCCCGGGCAATCGCTTCGGCGGTCAACAAGGCATGGCTAATACACCCCAGCCGCACGCCAACCACCAGGATCACCGGCAGCTTCAATGCGATGGCCAGGTCCGACAGATTGTCCTGATCCGCCAAGGGTACGCGCCAACCGCCGGCGCCTTCGATCAGGGTGAAGTCCGCCTGCATGCCCAGAATCTGCCGCATCGGCGTCAGCAACGACTGCACCGTCAGCGCCACGCCCGCCTCTCGCGCCGCCAGATGCGGGGCAATGGCCGGTTCGAAGGCCATCGGATTGACCTGTGCATAGGTCAGCGGCAGCGAACATTCCGCCAGCAAGGCCAGCGCATCGGCGTTGCGCAGGCCCTTGGGTGTCACATCGCAACCGGAAGCGACCGGCTTGCCCGCCGCCGTGCTCAAACCCGCCGAACGCGCCGCATGCAGCAACCCGGCAGCGACCGTGGTTTTACCGACATCGGTATCCGTACCGGCGATGAAATAGGCTGCGCTCATAAGGGTTTCTCCAAAACGGCGTACACCACTTGATAAGTCGCCGGCAGGCCCTGGGCCTGACGAAACTGTTCGTAAGCCTCAATCAGACCCAAAATCCGCGCCCGGCCGGTCAAGCCACCCGGCCGCCCGGGATTGAGATTGTGTGCACCCAACGCCTTGAGTTCATGGGTCAGGCTGCGCACATCCGGGTAATGCAGCACATGCGCAAGGTTTTGCAGACTGACCGTCATCAAGCCGCTGGCCGCACACAACTGCTGATAAACACCAAACTCCCGGAAGCGATTGACGTGCACCATGCCGTCGATTTCGCGCCAGCTGTCGCGCAATTCAAACAACGTCCCTACACACAGACTAGCAAACGCAAAAATGCCACCCGGTTTCAGTACCCGAAAGGCTTCACTGAGCACCGAGTCGAAGTCCGCGCACCACTGCACCGCCAGGCTGGAGAAGATCAGGTCGCAGGTCGAATCCTGCAGTGGTAAGCGCTCGGCATCGCCGGCCACGAAGTGCGTGGCGCCGCCCAATGGCCGGGCGTGATTGAGCATGCCTTCGGCGATGTCCAGCGCCACACCGTGACCGCCCGGAAATTGCTCACCCAGGGCACGGCTGAAATGTCCGGTGCCACAACCCAGGTCCAGCCAGCGCTGCGGTACGAAGTCTTGCGGCAGGCGCCCGAGCAATTGGCTGCCCACATCACGCTGCAACTCGGCCACGCTGTCGTAGCTGGCCGCCGCGCGGGAGAATGATGCTGCTACCTGGCGCTTGTCGGGCAAGACGCCGGGCAGGTTGGGAAGGGATAAATCAGTCATCGCCGGACTCATGCAAAAAGGCCTGGATCGCCCCCGCCACACCGTGGGGATCCTCCAGGAGAAACGCGTGGCTGGCCTGTTCAATCAGACCGATTTCGACATCCGGCAGCAATGCCAACAACTCGCCCGCCGCTTCCGCCGGCACCAGCCCGTCGAGGCCGGCGAACAGATGCAGTTGCGGGCCACGGAACGATTGCAGTGCCTGTCGGGTATCCAGTTGCGCGAGCACTTGCAGACCACTGAGAAGCACCGGCGCGGCGGTATTCGGGGCGCCGCCGAGCAACAACCGCGACAATCCGCGGGGGTCTTCGGCGCCTTGGGCGCAGAGCAGTGAAAAGCGTTTCAAGGTTGCACGCGGATCGGCTCCGCATCCCGCCAGAAACGCATCGAAGGTTTCCCCGGACATGGCGCTTGACCATTGATCATGGGCGACAAAAGAAGCGTTGCTGGCCAAGGTGAACACGCCACAGCAGCGATCGCCACGCCGGGCCGCCAACTCGCAGGCGAGCATGCCGCCCAATGACCAACCGCCAAGCCAGGCGTCTTGCGGCAAGGTCGAATCAAGCTCATCGAGCCACTCTTCAAGATCGCTCGACTCCAGTTCCGGCAACGGCTCGATCTCGACGTGCAGGTGCTCATCCAGGCCTCGCAAGGCCGCCGCCAGAGGCTCCAGCGGTGAAACGCCAAGACCCCAGCCAGGCAGCAGAATCAGACGATCACGCATGGCTTGGCTCCGGCTTCAGTTGCTGAAAACAATCGGCCAGTCCATTTAACAATAGCTGTACCTGGGCTTCGCTGTGGGCAGCCGTCAACGTGACCCGCAGCCGGGCACTGCCGGCGGGTACGGTCGGCGGACGAATCGCGGTCACCATCAACCCGCGTTCACGCAGCATTTGCGAAAGACGCACCGCACGCCCGGCGTCACCGATCATGATCGGCTGGATCGGTGTGAAGCTGTCCATGAGTTCCAGGCCAATCTGCTCGGCACCTTTGCGGAACTGGCGGATCAGCGTCTGCAAATGCTCGCGGCGCCAGTGTTCGCTGCGCAGCAGTTCCAGGCTTTTCAATGTGGCGCAGGCCAGCGCGGGTGGCTGGCTGGTGGTGTAGATGTAGGGGCGGGCGAACTGGATCAGGCTTTCGATCAGCTCGTCGCTGCCAGCCACAAACGCACCCGCCGTACCGAACGCCTTGCCGAGAGTGCCGACCAGCACCGGAACGTCATCCTGGCTCAAGCCAAAGTGTTCGACGATGCCGCCACCGTTGGCACCCAGCGGTCCAAAACCATGGGCATCGTCGACCATCAACCAGGCGCCTTTGGCCTTGGCTTCTCGGGCCAGTGCAGGCAAGTCGGCGATATCACCGTCCATGCTGAACACGCCATCGGTGACCACCAGCGTATTGCCGGTGGCTTTTTCCAGGCGTTTGGCCAGGCTCACCGGGTCATTGTGCAGGTAGCGATTGAACCGTGCGCCGGACAACAGCCCCGCGTCGAGCAGCGACGCATGGTTGAGCCGGTCTTCGAGCACCGTATCACCCTGCCCCACCAGCGCCGTGACCGCGCCGAGGTTGGCCATGTAGCCGGTGGTGAACAGCAACGCGCGCGGGCGACCGGTCAGGTCGGCCAACGCCTCTTCCAGGGCATGGTGCGGGGAGCTATGACCGATGACCAAGTGTGATGCCCCTCCACCCACACCCCACTTCGAAGCGCCGGCACGCCAGGCTTCGATCACTTGCGGATGATTGGCCAGGCCCAGGTAGTCGTTGTTACAGAACGCCAGCAACGGCTGGCCATCGACCACCACTTGCGGCCCCTGCGGGCTTTCGAGCAGCGGGCGCTGGCGGTAGAGGTTTTCGGCACGACGGGCAGCAAGGCGTGCGGCGAGATCGAAAGACATGCAGGCCTCGACTTTCAAATGACACAGATCCCCTGTGGGAGCGGGCTTGCTCGCGAATACGGACTGACATTCAACATTGATGTCGACTGACACGACGCTTTCGCGAGCAAGCCCGCTCCCACAAGGGTTTTGCATTCCAACCAGAGAAGTCGGTGGAAGACTCAGACGGCCGCGTTATAGAACTGCTCGCTGCTCTTCTGCTCCACCAGCGCCTGCTCGATAGCGGCCTGATGCACCTCGTCGGCGTGCTCTTCACGGGCTTCCGGCAGGATGCCCAGGCGCGAGAACAGTTGCATGTCCTTGTCGGCCTGCGGGTTGGCGGTGGTCAGCAGTTTTTCGCCGTAGAAAATCGAGTTGGCGCCGGCGAAGAACGCCAGGGCCTGCATCTGCTCGTTCATGGCTTCGCGGCCGGCGGACAGGCGCACGTGGGATTGCGGCATCAGGATGCGCGCGACGGCGAGCATGCGGATGAAGTCGAACGGATCGACGTCGTCGGCATTTTCCAGCGGCGTACCGGCGACTTTCACCAGCATGTTGATCGGCACCGACTCCGGATGCTCCGGCAGGTTGGCCAGCTGGATCAGCAGGTTGGCGCGGTCGTCCAGCGACTCGCCCATGCCGAGGATGCCACCGGAACAGATCTTCATCCCCGACTCACGCACATAGGCCAGGGTTTGCAGGCGCTCGCTGTAGGTGCGGGTGGTGATGATGCTGCCGTAGAACTCAGGCGAGGTGTCGAGGTTGTGGTTGTAGTAGTCGAGGCCGGCCTGAGCCAGCGCTTCGGTCTGATCCTGATCCAGGCGACCGAGGGTCATGCAGGTTTCCAGGCCCAGGGCCTTCACGCCTTCGACCATTTTCAATACGTACGGCATGTCCTTGGCCGACGGGTGCTTCCACGCCGCGCCCATGCAGAAGCGGGTCGAGCCGATGGCCTTGGCACGAGCGGCCTCTTCGAGGACCTTCTGCACCTCCATCAGTTTTTCTTTTTCCAGGCCGGTGTTGTAGTGACCGGACTGCGGACAATATTTGCAATCTTCCGGGCAGGCGCCGGTTTTGATCGACAGCAGGGTCGACACCTGGACGCGGTTGGCGTCGAAATGCGCACGGTGCACCGTCTGCGCCTGGAACAACAGGTCGTTGAATGGCTGAACGAAGAGTGCTTTGACTTCGGCCAAAGTCCAGTCATGACGCAGGGTTGCAGTGGTGCTGGCACTCATGGGCGTTTCCTTTGAATTATGCTTTGGCAGGCGGCTGGGTAATGGAATGTCACAGTCGCTTCACAGTTGTTTCGGCATATTTAAGGAAGAGCGATGCGCTGTCAACCACGATACGAAGGACAGGTTTACATCTGGTTAAAAAACAAACAAACATGTCTTTTGTGCGATGAACCGGCCGACGGCATCCCTCCTGTCTGCATGGCCTGCGAAACCGAGTTGCCCTGGCTCGGCGATCATTGCATCACCTGCGCCCTGCCGCTCCCGGCCGCGGGCCTGACCTGCGGCCATTGCTTGAAGCAGCCGCCGGCCTTCGAACAAGTGATTGTCCCCTGGACCTACAGCTTTCCGGTAGACAGCCTGATCACCCGCTTCAAACACAACGCAAAGTGGCCGTTTGGCCGCCTGCTCGCCGAACTTCTCGTTCAATACCTGCAACATCGCTTCGAAGACGATCTGCAGCGCCCCGATGCGCTGATCCCGGTGCCGTTGGCCAACCGACGCCTGCGCCAGCGCGGGTTCAATCAGGCGGCGATGCTGGCTTACTGGTTGAGTGCGAGTCTCGATATCCCTTGCGACGAACGGTTGCTGCTGCGCACCCAAGACACCGACGCCCAACAGGCCTTGAATGCCGAAGCCCGCCGAAAAAACCTGCGCAACGCTTTCGCCCTGGCACCCGGCGCCGTCGTCAAAGGCCTGCACCTGGCCCTGGTCGACGACGTACTGACCACCGGTGCCACGGCCCAGGCACTGGCTCGCCTGCTGATGGACGCCGGGGCGGCGAGGGTCGACGTCTATTGCCTGGCCCGCACGCCCAAACCCGGCGAGACACCCTGACTTGACTCGCACGGCCTAAGCGACCAACGTCCTCACCATCGTCACCACCCAAAGCGACTTGTCATGTCTTTGCCAACCTTGCTGTCCCAGCACATTGTCCGCCGTCCGCAGCGCATCGCCCTGCTGCAGCACATCGCCGAACAAGGCTCGATCACCCGCGCGGCAAAAAGCGCGGGCCTGAGCTACAAGGCTGCCTGGGATGCGATCGATGAGCTGAACAACCTGGCGCAGAAGCCGCTGGTGGAGCGGATTGTCGGCGGCAAGGGCGGCGGCGGTGCGCGCCTGTCCAACGAAGGCGAGCGGGTGTTGCGCCTGTACCAGAAGCTGCAAGCCTTGCAGGCCCAGGTGCTGGAAGCCGCTGAAGACGCGAGCGATCTGGATCTGCTCGGGCGCCTGATGCTGCGCACCAGCGCGCGCAATCAGTTGCACGGCAAGGTGATCGCGATTGAACCTCAGGGGCGCAACGACCTGATTCGCCTCGACGTCGCCGAAGGCCTGATCGTCGCCGCGCAAATCACCCACGACAGCACCGAGCGCCTGGAGCTGCAAATCGGCAGCGAAGTCGTGGCATTGATCAAGGCCGGCTGGCTCGACGTACTGGAAAGCGATTCCGCCGAAACTCCTGGAAACAATTGCCTCAGGGGCATCATCGAAAAAATCCTCGACGCCGACGACGGCCCCAGCGAAGTGCGCATCACCCTGCCCAACGGTCTGACCCTATGCGCCTTGGCCGAACCGAGTCATCTGCAAGCATCGGAGCTGACCTGCGGCAAGCCGGTGCGCGTCGAGTTTTCGCCGTCCCGGGTTCTGCTGGGCACACCACTGTAAGCAGAACTGCAACAAAAGGTTCATTACTCATCTTTAAGGTGTCTGCAAAATCCGCAGGGAGCCTGAAATGAGCCTATTAGAAGAAAACCAGTCCACCGACCTCGAAAACATGGTCGGCCTCAGCCGTCGCGGCTTCATCAGCGCAGGTGCCCTGTGCGGCGCTGCGATGTTCCTCGGCGGCAACCTGCTGAGCCGCAGCGTGATGGCCGCCAGCGTCAGCGCCGGCAACAGCCAGTTACTGGGCTTCGACAGCATTGCCGCCGCCACCAGCGATTCCATCACCCTGCCAGCGGGCTACAAGTCCTCGGTGCTGATCAGCTGGGGCCAGCCTCTGCACAAGGACGGCCCGGCGTTCGACCCGAGCGGCAACGGCAGCGCCGAACATCAGGAAGCCCAGTTCGGCGACAACAACGACGGCATGAGCCTGTTCGAATTTCCGGGCGAAAAAGACCGGGCGCTGATGGCGATCAACAACGAATACACCAACTACCGCTACCTCTACGCCCACGGCGGCATGCCGCAATCGGCGCAAGAAGTGCGCAAGGCACTGGCCTGCGAAGGTGTGTCGGTGATTGAAGTGCAGCGCAAGAACGGCCAATGGCAATTCGTCCAGGGCTCACGCTACAACCGCCGCATTCACGGCAACGCACCCATCACCCTGAGCGGCCCGGCCGCCGGACATGCCCTGCTGAAAACCAGCGCCGATCCGCACGGCAAGAACGTCCTCGGCACGTTCCAGAACTGCGCCAACGGCAAGACGCCGTGGGGCACCTATCTGACCTGTGAAGAGAACTTCACCGACTGCTTCGGCAGCAGCAACGCCGAGCAGAAATTCGACCCGGCGCAAAAACGCTACGGCGTGGTGGCCACCAGCAAAGAGATCAACTGGCACCAGCACGACGAACGCTTCGACATGGCGAAGAACCCCAACGAGCTCAACCGTCACGGCTGGGTGGTGGAGATCGATCCGTTCGATCCGAAGTCGACGCCGGTCAAACGCACGGCCCTGGGGCGCTTCAAACACGAAAACGCAGCCCTTGCGGAAACTGGCGACGGTCATGCCGTGGTGTACATGGGCGACGATGAACGCGGGGAGTTCATCTACAAATTCGTCAGCCGCGACAAGATCGACCACAAGAACCCCAAGGCCAACCGCGACATTCTTGACCACGGCACCCTGTACGTGGCGCGTTTCGATGCCGGCGACGGCAACGTCGATCACCCGAAAGGCCAGGGTGAATGGATCGAACTGACCCATGGTAAAAACGGCATCGACGCCAGCAGCGGTTTTGCCGATCAGGCCGAAGTGCTGATCCACGCCCGCCTGGCTGCCAGCGTGGTGAAAGCGACGCGCATGGACCGCCCGGAATGGATCGTGGTCAGCCCCAAGGATGGCCAGGTCTACTGCACGCTGACCAACAACGCCAAACGTGGTGAAGACGGGCAACCAGTGGGCGGGCCGAACCCGCGCGAGAAGAACGTCTACGGGCAGATCCTGCGCTGGCGCACCGAGCGTGACGATCACGGCTCGAAAACCTTTACCTGGGATCTGTTCGTCGTCGCCGGTAATCCGGGGGTTCACGCCGGCACACCAAAAGGCGGATCGTCGAACATCACGCCGCAGAACATGTTCAACAGCCCGGACGGTCTGGGCTTCGACAAGGCCGGACGCTTGTGGATTCTCACCGACGGCGATTCGAGCAACGCCGGAGACTTTGCCGGCATGGGCAACAACCAGATGCTCTGTGCCGACCCGGTAACCGGCGAGATTCGCCGCTTCATGGTTGGCCCGGTAGGTTGTGAAGTGACGGGGATCAGCTTCTCGCCGGATCAGAAAACCCTGTTTGTCGGGATTCAGCATCCGGGTGAAAACGGTGGTTCGACCTTCCCCGAGCACCTGCCCAATGGCAAGCCGCGCTCATCGGTGATGGCGATTTCGCGGGAAGATGGCGGGATCGTCGGCGCCTGACAGACCCTCATCGCGAGCAAGCTCGCTCCCACAAGTTCGTGCGCAGGTTTCAAGCCTGCGCAATTCCTGTGGGAGCGGGCTTGCCCGCGATGGCGTCAGCAAGGACAACACTCACCTCAAGCCCCGCCGTCTGCGCTACCATGCCTGGCCGGACGCAGCAGCCTGCTGCGCGCAGGAGTCAGCATGGCCCACCCGTTTGAAACCCTCACACCAGACCTCGTGCTCGATGCCGTCGAAAGCATCGGCTTTCTCAGCGACGCACGCATCCTGGCCCTCAACAGCTACGAGAACCGCGTCTATCAAGTCGGTATCGAAGACGCCGAGCCGCTGATCGCCAAGTTCTACCGGCCGCAACGTTGGACCAACGAAGCCATTCTGGAAGAGCACCAGTTCACCGCCGAACTCGCCGACTGCGAGGTGCCGGTCGTGGCGCCGTTGATCCACAATGGCGAAACCCTGCACGAACACAAAGGATTCCGTTTCACCCTGTTCCCCCGCCGTGGCGGCCGCGCACCGGAGCCGGGCAACCTCGACCAGTTGTATCGCCTGGGCCAGTTGCTCGGGCGCCTGCATGCAGTCGGCTCGACCCGGCCGTTCGAGCACCGTGAAGCGCTGGCGGTAAAGAATTTCGGCCATGACTCGCTGGCCACGCTGCTCGACGGCAACTTCATCCCCCGCAGCCTGCTGCCGGCCTACGAATCGGTAGCCCGCGATCTGCTCAAGCGTGTGGAAGATGCCTACAACAACACGCCGCACCAGAACATCCGCATGCACGGTGACTGCCACCCCGGCAACATGATGTGCCGTGACGAGATGTTCCATATCGTCGACCTCGACGACTGTCGCATGGGTCCGGCGGTGCAGGACATCTGGATGATGCTCGCCGGCGATCGTCAGGATTGCCTGAGCCAGTTGTCGGAACTGATGGACGGCTACAACGAATTCCACGACTTCGACCCCCGTGAACTGGCCTTGATCGAACCGCTGCGCGCCTTGCGCCTGATGCACTACAGCGCCTGGCTCGCCCGCCGCTGGGAAGACCCGGCCTTCCCCCGCAGTTTTCCGTGGTTCGGCACCGAGCGTTATTGGGGGGATCAGGTGTTGGCGTTGCGCGAGCAACTGGCGGCGCTCAATGAAGAGCCGTTGAAGCTGTTTTAATCGAAAATCAAAAGATCGCAGCCTTCGGCAGCTCCTACAGGGCGAACATGTTTTCTCTGTAGGAGCTGCCGAAGGCTGCGATCTTTTTTCTGACACGACACATCTATACAACCACCTTACAATCCCTTCTTTGTTAGCTGCCTAAGCAAGGATTCTGCATGCAAGCCGCCAACCCGCGTCGCGGGTACATTCTAGGCCTGAGTGCCTACATCATCTGGGGACTTTTCCCCCTCTACTTCAAAGCCATCGCCAGCGTGCCCGCCGTGGAAATCATCATCCACCGGGTACTGTGGTCGGCGCTGTTCGGCGCCTTGTTGCTGATGGTCTGGAAGCATCCCGGCTGGTGGCGCGAGCTGCGGGAAAACCCACGACGACTGGCGATCCTGGCCCTGAGCGGTGCGCTGATCGCGGCCAACTGGCTGACCTACGTCTGGTCGGTGAACAACGGACGCATGCTGGAGGCCAGTCTCGGTTACTACATCAACCCCTTGGTGAACGTGTTGCTGGGCATGCTGATCCTCGGCGAACGGCTGCGGCGCATGCAATGGATTGCCGTCGGTCTGGCGGCTGTGGGTGTGGCGCAACAGGTCTGGCAGGTCGGCAGCCTGCCGTGGGTGTCGCTGGTGCTGGCACTGACCTTCGGTTTCTATGGCCTGATTCGCAAGCAGGCGCCGGTCAAGGCGCTGCCGGGGCTGGTGGTGGAAACCTGGATGCTGGTACCGATTGCCCTCGGCTGGTTGCTGCTCAATCCGACAGCCAGCAGCGCCCAGGCCGAATTCTGGACCACGTCCCAAGCCTGGTGGCTGGTCGCCGCCGGCCCGATCACGCTGGTGCCGCTGGTCTGCTTCAACGCTGCTGCACGGCATTTGCCCTACACGACACTGGGGTTTCTCCAGTATCTGGCACCGACACTGGTGCTGCTGCAAGCGGTCCTGCTGTTTGGCGAGCACCTGTCGTCCAGCACCTTGGTAGCGTTCATGTTTATCTGGGCCGGCCTGGCGGTTTACAGCATCGATGCGTGGATAAGTTTGCGCCGTCGCAGCTGATCAAAAAACGCACAAAACCCTACAGGCCACGTCTCCCGTGGCCTGCATCATTCCTTCCCAAGGTTATCCACAGCGTGATCCCCGCCGATTGTGCGCAAGTGGCTGAAATTGCTGGTTTTTTGATCAGATTCTGGAGAGCCCCGGTCGGCGTGGCCTGGCGGGGTGTCTCTACAGGTTATCCACAGGCCGGTGCACGTTTAACTTGGATAACCTGATCAAGGTTCACTGCGCAGCACCAATTCGACCATCAGGTCGTCAGCCAGGGTTTCCAGGCGCGATTGCAGTACGTCCAGCGACAGGGTCAGCGGGACCGCGAGAATTGCTTCGGCATGGAACAACGGCTCGCTGCTCATCGGTGCCGGACGCACTTCGGTGACCAGTCGTTCCAGATTCACCCCCTGCTCGCTCAGCAAGCGCGTGATGTCACGCACGATCCCCGGCCGATCATTGCCCACCAGTTCCATGGCGATCGGTTTCCAGGTGCAGGATTGTTCGATACCGCTTTCAGCGATCAACACGCGAATGCCCTGGGTGGACAAGCCCTGCAGGGCATCGACCAATTCGTCGTAGGCCTCGGCCGGCACCCCCACTCGAAGAATCCCGGCGAATTGTCCCGCCATGCGCGACATGCGGCTTTCGAGCCAATTGCCGCCGTGCTCGGCAATGCATTGGGCAATGCGCTCGACTTGCCCGGGCTTGTCCGGAGCAAAAACAGTGAGTACGAGGTGGTCCATGGCGCAGCCCTCCAGTCATGACTTTTGTTATAGAGAACCAAGTATAGGCAAGGGTTGGACCTGCGCCGACAGGTCAGGCGCCTTCGCGAGCAGGCTCGCTCCCACAAGGGTTGCGCGGGCCTTGGTGGGAGCGAGCATGCTCGCGAATGAAGGCACCGCCGATCTGACTGACCCAACAAATCGTGTACAACTTTTGATATTTAACTGGAACAATCCAATGGTTTTTTGAGAACATCACGCTCCCCGACGTGACCGCAATGCGTCATGGGGTCGCAGAACGACGTAATTAGTCTAATTTTCACAACCGCAATTCATCATGTAGTATGCCGCAGCGCGCACTACATAACGTTGGATCGATGTCTGCCGCAGGCACGTTCGCAACCCTGAAAGCCCTGTCAGCAAGGCCCCAAGCCGTTGATTGGTCCCAACCCAGCCGCCTGTCATGGGCATGTACTGGTAGAGGGGTTTGTGGTTTAAATGGCCAAAGGCTTCATTGTTAAATTGAAGAGCTGAAAAGCGAAATAGCTGAGCAGAGTGAGGCAAGCAATGACTGAACACGTTCAAGTCGGTGGCCTGCAGGTCGCCAAAGTCCTGTTCGACTTCGTGAACAACGAAGCCATTCCCGGTACCGGCCTCACCGCCGATAAGTTCTGGGCCGGTGCCGACAAGGTCATCCATGACCTGGCGCCGAAGAACAAAGCCCTACTCGCCAAACGCGATGATTTCCAGGCTCAAATCGATTCCTGGCATCAGGAACGCAAAGCTCTTGGGACAGCTCAGGAGCCCGACGCGAAGGCCTATAAAGCCTTCCTGCAAGAGATCGGTTATCTGCTGCCAGAAGCGGCCGACTTCCAGGCAACGACGCAAAACGTCGATGAAGAAATCGCCCGCATGGCCGGCCCGCAGCTCGTGGTGCCGGTGATGAACGCCCGCTTCGCGCTCAATGCCTCGAACGCCCGCTGGGGCTCGCTGTACGATGCGCTCTACGGCACCGACGCCATCAGCGAAGCCGACGGCGCGGAAAAAGGCAAAGGCTACAACAAGGTGCGCGGTGACAAGGTCATCGCTTTCGCCCGTGCCTTCCTCGACGAAGCGGCGCCTTTGGCGGCCGGCTCCCACGTCGACTCCACCGGCTACAAGATCGTCGACGGCAAACTGGTGGTCGCCCTTAAAGGTGGTAGCAACAGCGGCCTGCGCAACGATGCGCAACTGATCGGCTTCCAGGGCGATGCCGCTGCACCGACCGCGATCCTGCTGAAAAACAATGGCCTGCATTTCGAAATCCAGGTCGACGCCAACACCCCGGTCGGCCAGACCGACGCGGCCGGCGTCAAAGACATCCTGATGGAAGCCGCGCTGACCACCATCATGGACTGCGAAGACTCGGTTGCCGCCGTCGACGCCGATGACAAAGTGGTGATCTACCGCAACTGGCTCGGCCTGATGAAGGGCGATCTGTCGGAAGACGTCGCCAAGGGTGGTCAGACCTTTACCCGCACCATGAACGCCGACCGCACCTACACCGCGGTCGATGGCAGTGAACTGAGCCTGCACGGTCGTTCGTTGCTGTTCGTGCGTAACGTTGGTCACCTGATGACCATCGACGCGATCCTTGACAGTCAAGGTAACGAAGTGCCGGAAGGCATTCTCGATGGCCTGGTGACTTGTCTGGCATCGATGCACAACCTGAACGGCAACACCTCGCGCAAAAACACCCGCACCGGCTCGATCTACATCGTCAAGCCGAAGATGCACGGCCCGGAAGAAGCGGCGTTCACCAACGAGCTGTTCGGTCGCATCGAAGACGTGCTGGGCCTGCCACGCAACACCCTCAAAGTCGGGATCATGGACGAGGAGCGTCGTACCACGATCAACCTCAAGGCCTGCATCAAGGCGGCGAGCGAGCGTGTGGTGTTCATCAACACTGGTTTCCTCGACCGCACGGGCGACGAAATCCACACCTCCATGGAAGCCGGCCCGATGGTGCGCAAGGCGGACATGAAGGCGGAAAAATGGATCGGTGCCTACGAGAACTCCAACGTCGATATCGGTCTGAGCACCGGCCTGCAAGGTCGCGCACAGATCGGTAAAGGCATGTGGGCCATGCCTGACCTGATGGCGGCGATGCTCGAACAGAAAATCGCTCACCCGATGGCCGGTGCCAACACCGCTTGGGTACCATCGCCGACCGCTGCTGCGCTGCACGCGCTGCACTACCACAAGGTTGACGTGTTCGCCCGTCAGGCCGAACTGGCCAAACGTGCCCATGCTTCGGTAGACGACATCCTGACCATCCCGCTGGCGGTGAACCCGCAGTGGACCGCCGAACAGATCAAGAACGAACTGGACAACAACTCCCAGGGCATTCTTGGCTACGTGGTGCGCTGGATCGACCAAGGCGTCGGCTGTTCGAAAGTGCCGGACATCAACGATGTCGGCCTGATGGAAGACCGTGCAACGCTGCGTATTTCCAGCCAGCACATCGCCAACTGGCTGCGTCACGGTATCGTCACCGAAGACCAGGTCATGGAAAGCCTCAAGCGCATGGCGCCGGTGGTTGACCGTCAGAACGCCGGCGACGCGCTGTACCGTCCGCTGGCCCCGAACTTCGACAGCAACATCGCCTTCCAGGCGGCGGTCGAACTGGTGGTCGAAGGCACGAAGCAACCGAACGGCTACACCGAGCCGGTCCTGCACCGTCGTCGTCGCGAGTTCAAGGCGAAGAACGGGTTGTAACCAGCTGTCTCCACAGCAATCCCCCGGTTGAAAAAACGGGGGATTTTTGTTTCTGCTTCCTGCAAATGCAGAACTATTTCTTGTAACGCATTGCGTTTGTAGCGATGTGGCGGCCTATTCTCGATGCATTCATGAACAAGGTGATTCCAAGGACCGTGATTATGAGAGCAAACAGTTTTTCGCCACCGATGGGTTCGTCGAGTACATACCAGGAGGTCAAGATCCCCGATATCGGAACAATCACCGACAACGGTGCAACCTGACTCGCAGGATACTTCTCAATCATTCGGTTCCAGACCCAATACCCGAATACCGTCGCCACATAGGCCTGGAACAGGACAGATGCCAGCACCGGAGCGGTCATGTTCGTTAGCAACGCCTGGAAAGGGGCTGCTCCCTTGACCCAGTAAGTCATCAGATATAGAGGAGGTGTTGCATACAGACTCGACCAAACGACAAAGGGAAATATATCAACCACTTTGCTTCTCTTGACCAGCACATTGCAAAGACTCCAGAACAATGCACCGAGCAATACCAGGAAAAGTCCAAAGCCTTCGGCATCACCATCCGTCACATGAATAATAAACATCAGCCCCACCAACGCCATGAGAATGCCGGTTACTTGTATTGCCGTCATTTTCTCGCCAAACAACAGGACTCCCCATATGACCGTGAAAAAAGCACTGAATTGCAAGAGCAAAGACGTCACACCGGCACTGACGCCAAGAAACATTCCATAGTTCATCAACCAGCACATTCCAACACCGAACAACAAACCGTAAACGACAGTTACAAAAGTACTGACCTCCTTCGGCTTAGGGATGAAGAACACCAGCGGCAATGCGCAGAAAGTAAAGCGCAACGCTGTCAATATGAACGGGTCGATACCGTTAAGGCTGATATCAATTACCGTAAAATTGCTACCCCACATGACTGTCACACCGACAACAAGTATAAGATCGCGAAATTCCATTTTCTTTATCATATCGTCCTCATTGCGATACATAGCCACACAACCCAGGAAGAGTAACGACCTAAGTACTGTCAGTATTTTTATCCGCAGGAACTAACTGAAGCCTGAATGCATGACAAACATCGCCATACTCAAGCCACTAAAATCGGAGAGTCAAACTGGCAACCTGGGTGGTGCGGCGACAGACTTAATTAAACCAAGCACGAGATCAAACAAATGCCTGCTTCAGCTTTCAAGCTCTGAACGGTAGCTGAATAACCGAAAGAAAGAACAAGCTATTTGTGAGTAGTTTTTTCGCAAATCAACTAGATAAAATTAATTACAAGTTTAATTCACCAAAGCAACTCGAAGCTGTAATTAACAATTACAGGAGATCAGTTATTTAATGCCTAATTCGAGCTTTACCAGTGTCAGCAAATGACTGGCATCGATCGGTTTGAGCAGAAAGTCCACCACGCTCAAATGCATCGCGGCGATCGCATCTTTTACGTCGGCATCGCCCGAGACGATGATGATCGGCAACGCCGCCCGTACCGACTCGCGCACCTGTCGGATCAGGTCCAGCCCGTCGATGTGGCCCATGCGCAGGTCGGTAATCACCAGTCCGATCGAAGGTTTCTCCTCCAGCATCTTGAGCGCCGCTTCGCCACTGGCCGCGGTCAGGCAGCGAATACCGTCCAGCGCGAGGATCTCTGACAGCAGGTCCCGGGCGTCTTTATCGTCATCGACGATCAGCACCCGTTGCGGTGGCAGGTCAGGTTCCAGCATGACGGCACTCAGCGCTTCGCGCTCGGCGTCGCTCAAAATATCGTGGTCGGACATGGCTTTCCCTATATGTTCAATACAATTCCCTGGCACAGCAGTGAGACATCCCTAAGCAGACCATCAATGTGCACCTCGTCGGAGAATAGTCCAATAGGGCAGCAGAGAGGTTTTTCGCACAATTGCGTAGGCTTCTTCCGACATTTCAGGGCGCTAACTGCCTACCTAGACTTACGTCCAATGGGCACCCCGGCCACAGGGGTCGACCATGTCCTGGTCATCCGACTACAACAATTCAAAAAAGACTGCGGTAATGGTTATGAGTAAAGCGGACGCCTTCACACAGGCAGGGAAAACCGCGGTGTTGCAGAACATCCAGGGCACGTTGCAATTCCTTCAGCGCTTCCCGCCTTTCAACCAGATGGAACACGCTCACCTGGCGTATCTGGTCGAGCAATGTCAGCTGCGTTTTTACGCCCCCGGCGAGAGCATCATCAAACCCGCCGACGGGCCGGTCGAGTACTTCTATATCGTCAAGCAAGGCCGGGTCGTGGGCGAGCGTCCGCATACGGCAAAAGGTGGCACCGAAACGGTCTTCGAGATAACCACCGGCGAATGTTTCCCCCTGGCGGCGTTGCTGGGTGAACGGGCGACCCGCACCGAGCACCTGGCCGGCGAAGACACCTTCTGCCTGCAACTGAACAAGCCGGCGTTCATCCGCCTGTTTTCGCTATCGGACACCTTCCGCAACTTCGCCCTGCGCTGCGTCAGCAGCCTGCTGGATCAGGTCAACCAGCAAGTGCAGCAAAAAGCCGTGGAAACCCTGGGCACCCAATATTCGCTCAATACCCGACTGGGCGAATTGGCCATGCGCCACCCGGTAACGTGCGGCCCGCAGACGCCATTGCGCGAAGCCGTGACGTTGATGCACGAACAACAGGTCGGCAGCATCGTGGTGGTCGATGAACTCAAGGCGCCACTGGGGATTTTCACCCTGCGCGACCTGCGCCAGACCGTGGCCAACGGCAGCAGTGATTTCAACGAAGCCATCGAAGGGCACATGACCCGGGCGCCGTTCTTCCTGTCGCCGGATCACAGTGCATTCGACGCGGCGATTGCCATGACCGAGCGTCACATCGCCCATGTCTGCCTGGTCAAGGACCAACGCTTGTGCGGCGTGGTTTCCGAGCGCGATCTGTTTTCCCTGCAACGGATCGACCTGGTGCATCTGGCGCGCACTATCCGCAATGCCCAGAAAGTGGAAAACCTGGTGGCGCTGCGGGGCGAAATCGGTCAACTGGTCGAGCGCATGCTGGCCCACGGCGCATCTTCGACGCAGATCACCCACATCATCACCTTGCTCAACGACCACACCGTGTGCCGGGTGATCGAACTGACCCTCGCCGAAAAAGGTGACCCCGGCGTGCCGTTCAGCTGGTTGTGTTTCGGCAGCGAAGGTCGTCGCGAGCAGACCCTGCACACCGATCAGGACAACGGCATTCTGTTCGAAGCCCGGGACGCGGCCCATGCCGCCGAGATTCGCGGCAAGCTGCTGCCTATTGCCCAGCAGATCAACCAGAGCCTGGCGCTGTGCGGCTTCACCTTGTGCAAGGGCAATATCATGGCCGGCAACCCCGAGCTGTGTCTGTCCCGGGCCGAATGGGCGCGGCGCTTTGCGGCATTTATCCGCGAGGCCACCCCGGAGAACCTGCTGGGTTCGAGCATCTATTTCGATTTGCGCGTGGTCTGGGGCAGCGAGCCAGGCTGTGAGCAATTGCGTCGGGGCATTCTCGAGCAGGTCGGCGACAACCGTTTGTTCCAGCGCATGATGGCCGAGAATGCGCTGCGCAATCGCCCGCCAGTAGGGCGTTTCCGCGAGTTCGTGCTGGCGCGCAAAAATGGCGAGAAGGCCACCCTGGACCTGAAGATCCAGGGTCTGGCACCCTTTGTCGACGGTGCCCGGTTGCTGGCCCTGGTCCACGGTATCGAAGCGAACAACACGCTGGAGCGTTTTCGCCAGTTGGTCGACAAGGAGGTCATCGATCCCCTGGACGGCGCCGCGTACGAAGAGGCCTATCACTTCATCCAGCAAACCCGCATGCAGCAACACCAACTACAGACCCGGGAGAATTTTCCTTACTCAAACCGGGTCGATCCCGACAGCCTCAATCATCTGGACCGGCGCATCCTGCGTGAGTCCCTGCGCCAGGCACAGCGCCTGCAAAGCAGCCTGGCCTTGCGGTATCAGTTATGAGCCTGTTTTCGTGGCTGCGCCCGCCGAGTCCCACCCTACCCGGCCACCTGCAACATCGGCTGGAACAATTACCGACGGCTGCCGACCTGGCGCAGTGCAGCCTGCACGAGCAACGCTGGGTGGTGCTCGATCTGGAAACCACCGGCCTGAACCTGAACAAGGACCATATGTTGTCCATTGGCGCGGTGGTGATCGAGGACGGAGCCATCGACTTTCGCCAGCTGTTCGAACGCACCCTGCAATATCCGCAAGTGAAACTCGGTCCCAGCGTGCTGATCCACGGCATTGGCCCCAGCGCCATTGCGGCGGGCAGCGATCCGGCAGAAGCACTGCTCGACCTGTTGGAGTACATCGGGGACAGTCCGGTGCTGGCCTTCCACGCGCCGTTTGACCAGCACATGCTCGGCCGTGCGCTGAAAGATCATCTGGGCTTCAAGTTGCAGCATCCGTTTCTGGATGTGGCGGACATTGCGCCACTGCTCTGCCCCCAGGCGCACATTCGCGAGGCCGGGCTGGACGATTGGATCGACTGGTTCAAGCTCGAAGTCTTCGAGCGCCACCACGCCAGCGCCGACGCCCTGGCCACCGCCGAACTGATGCTGATCCTGTTCAGCCGTGCGCGACAGCAGCAGATTCACAGCCCGTTGAATCTGCAACAGCGCTTGAATCAGTGGAAGCGCCGGCAGCAGGCGCCGTCCTTCTGACCCATACGCCATCCCTGTAGGAGCGAGCTTGCTCGCTCCTACAGGTGCCGTCGCCAAATCCCCACCCGACCAACGCCAATTGCTTACCTCCCTTGCCTCTGCCACAATCGCGAACAATTCTCGTTAGTTAATATTTCCCAATCGGTGATGCGGCGTGTCGTCAGTCCCAAGCCCTCAAAGTGAGCTCGTCGGTGCGTTATATCGCGACCATCGCGGTTGGCTGTTGGCCTGGCTTCGTCGCAACGTCGCCTGCCCGCAGCGGGCCGAAGACCTGAGCCAGGACACTTTCGTACGCTTGCTGGGCCGTGAGGAACTGAAGGTACCGCGCGAGCCCCGGGCGTTCCTGGTGGCGATCGCCAAGGGCCTGCTGTTCGATTATTTCCGTCGCGCCGCGCTGGAACAGGCCTATCTCACCGAGCTGATGCTGATTCCCGAAGCCGAACAACCGTCGGTGGAAGAACAGCAAATGATCCTCGAAGACCTGAAAAACATCGACCGCTTGCTCGGCAAGCTTTCCAGCAAGGCCCGGGCGGCGTTCCTCTACAACCGTCTCGATGGCCTCGGCCACGCAGAAATCGCCGAGCGCCTCGGTGTGTCGGTGCCGCGGGTGCGCCAGTACCTGGCCCAAGGCATTCGCCAGTGCTATATCGCGCTGTATGGTGAGCCGACATGAATCCGGTCAGTTCCAAACCGGTATCGGCCAGCGTGCTGGACGCGGCGATTGCCTGGCAGTTGTCCATGGACTCCGCCAACCCGGTAGAGCGCGAAGAGTTCGCCAAGTGGCACGCTGCCCACGAAGAGCACGCCCGCGCCTGGCGCCAGTTGGGCATGCTCGACCAGCGTTTCAGCGTGGCCAGCGGCCCGGCTCGCACCGCCTTGCTGCAATCGCGCGAAGGCATTCGCCGGCGAGTGCGCAAGCTTGGCAACGGTGTCGCCAGCATCGTTGCAGTGATCGGCCTGGCCCTGTTCGCCGGGGAACGTTACCTGCCGATCGACTATTGGCTGGCCGACCAGCGCACCGCCGTTGGCGAACAGCGCACCCTGCGTCTGGCTGACGGCACGCTGATCAATCTCAATACCCACAGCGCGCTGGATGTGCGTTTCGATGAAAAGCAGCGGCGCATCGTGCTTCAGGAAGGCGAAATCCTGGTCGAAACCGGCCACGGCGATCCCCGGCCGTTCATTGTCGAAACCCGCGAAGGCAGCATGCGTGCGCTGGGTACGCGGTTTCTGGTCAAGCGCGAGGAAGACGGAACGCGCTTGAGCGTCCTGCAGTCGGCGGTAGCGGTTCACCCTGAATCCAACCCTGACGAACAGATTCTGCGCGAAGGCCAGCAGGTGCTGATCCGCAACAACGGCCTGGGTCCGGTCCTGGCCGTCAGCCTCGGCGCGGATGCCTGGACCCGCGGCATGCTGGTGGTGGACAACACGCGGCTGGAAGATCTGGTGCATGAAATCGGCCGCTATCGAAACGGATACGTCGGGGTCGCACCGGAAGTGGCCGACCTGCGCATCACCGGCAGCTTCCCGCTGCGCGACACCGACCTGGCACTCAATGCCCTGCTGCCGACCCTGCCGGTGCAGATCGAACAGCACACGCAATGGTGGGTGAAGGTCGTGGCCAAGGCTGATACCAAGCCCTGAAAAGCTTTTTGTCTGATCAACCGTCATCGCGAGCAAGCTCGCTCCCACATTGGAATGCATTTCAAAATGTGGGAGCGAGCTTGCTCGCGATGACGGCGTTCGACTCCCCGCAAAAACCGTTTTGACCCAATACCAGCCGCAACCGACTTCTGAATCGAAATTATTTTCATCCAGCCCTATCACTTTTTGATTTTCGTTCGGCACACAGGCAATTGAGAAATGTTTCCATTCAGGAGCCGCTGTATGCCTCGTTCGCTAGACTCCCTGTTGCGCCGCAGTTTGCTGGCAGTCGCCATTGCCCTTTGCACCCCTTTGGCCAGCAGCCAACTGGTCGCCGCCGAACAGGTGTCCAGCGTCCGCGCCTACAACCTGCCGGCCGCGCCGTTGGCCAGCACCCTGAACCAGATCGCCAGCCAGGCCGGTTTGGCCCTGTCGTTGAATCCATCCCTGGCCGCGGGCAAAACCTCGGCGCCGGTCAAAGGTCAGTTCGACGCAGCCAGCGCCCTGCGCGAAGCCCTGCGTGGCACCGGGCTGCAACTGGAACTGAGCAGTGCGGGCACCTATAGCCTGGTGGCCGTGCCCGAGGGCGTGATGGACCTGCCGGCCACCAGCGTGATCGGCGTGCAAGACACTGAAAGCGCCTGGGGCCCGGTACAGGGCTACCTGGCCAAGCGCACCGCCGCCGGCACCAAGACCGACACCGCGCTGGTCGAGGCGCCGCGTTCGATTTCGGTCGTCACTCGCGAGCAGATGGACGACCGCAACGCGCACACCCTCGACGATGCCGTGCGCTACTTGCCGGGCATCACCTCCAGCAGCTTCGGCAGCGACACCCGCGCCGACTGGTTGCGCGTGCGGGGTTTCGAGCCGACTCAATTCCTCGACGGCCTGCCACTGCCAAAAGGTGTGTACTCCAACCCTAAACAGGAAACCTGGAACCTCGACCGACTGGCGCTGCTTCGCGGCCCGGCCTCCTCGGTGTACGGCCAGACCCCACCGGGCGGCCTGTTGGACATGGTCAGCCGTCGCCCAAGCGCTGAAGCCAGCAGCGAGATCCAGCTGCAATACGGCAGTGACAATCATCGTCAGATCAACTTCGCCAGCACCGGCAAGATCGACGACGAAGGCCAGTTCCTGTACAGCCTCAGCGGCGTGCTGCGCGACGGCGGCACGCCCATCGACCACATCGATGACAAGCGCTACAACATTGCGCCGAGCCTGACCTGGAACATCGACGAAGACACCAGGTTCACCCTGCTCACGCAATTCACCCGGGACGATACCGGTATCACCAGTCAGTTCTATCCGATCCAGGGCACCAAGATCGACATGCCGTTCGGCGATATCTCCCACCACAAGAACCTGGGTGACCCGAACTACGACTTCTATGACCGCACCTACTACGCGCTGGGTTATGCCTTCGAACACCGCTTGAACGATGTCTGGCAGTTCCGCCAGAACCTGCGCTACACCAAGTCGGAGCTGTCGTTCCAGGCCGTGACCGTCAATAGCTACAACCCTGACTTTGCCGAGTTCGGGTTTGTCGTCGACGATCAAGGCAACACCGGCCGTGGCACCACCAATGTCGACGAAGACATCGCCCAATTCGCCGTGGACAACAACTTCCAGGGCGACTTTGTCACCGGCGACGTCAGTCACACCTTGCTGATCGGCCTGGATCACCAGCGCAACACCACCAACTACCTCTCGATCTTCGGCACCGCGCCAGACATCAACGTCAACGACCCGGTCTATGGCTTGCCGATCACCCGTCCGCCACGCTCCACGGCGTTCTACGACTACGAACAAAAGACCCAGCAGACCGGCCTGTACATCCAGGACCAGATGGCTCTCGGCCAATGGCGCCTGACCCTCGGCGGCCGTGAAGACTGGGTCCACACCGGTACCACGTTCTTCAACAAGGGCGATGCCACCAACACCGAACGCGACAAGAACTTCAGCGGCAACGCGGCGATCAGCTACGTGTTCGACTCGGGCTTCGTGCCCTACCTGTCCTACGCCGAATCGTTCCAGCCGACCAGCAATGCCGTCGCCTCGCCGACCGAGTCGTTCAAGCCGACCGAAGGCAAGCAATGGGAACTGGGGATCAAGTACCAGCCACCGGGCAGCAACACCCTGCTGACGGCGGCTGTGTATGACCTGACCCAGAAAAACGTTTCCGTCACCAACAACGTGGGCAACGTGACAGTCACCAGCCAGACCGGCGAAGTGAAAGTCAAAGGCCTGGAGCTGGAAGCCGTTTCCGACGTGACCGAAAACCTCAAGGTCACCGCTGCCTACACCCTGGCCAAATCCGAAGTGCAAGAGGGCATCTACAAGGGCAATCGCCTGCAACTGATGCCTAACCAGCAAGCGTCGGTGTGGGGCGACTACACCTGGCACAACGGCGTGCTGGATGGCTTCGGCATCGGCGCCGGCGCGCGCTATACCGGCAACACCTATGGCGACCAGGCCAACACCTGGCTGGGCAAGGCCGACGCCTACACGGTGTTCGACGCGGTGGTTCACTACGACCTCGGTCGCCTGGACAACAGCCTCAAAGGCGCTTCGCTGGCCGTTAACGCAACCAACCTGTTCGACAAGGACTACATCTCGACTTGCGATAGCTACTACTGCTACTACGGCGACCAGCGCAGTGTCGTCGCAAGTGCAACCTACAAGTGGTAACGCTTTGAGCTGACACGCCCAATGACCAGGCCGTCCTTCGTGGGCGGCTTTGGTTTTTCTGAAGGCTATGAAATGAAAAGTAAAACAATTCGCCGCTGGTCCGCTGTTCATACCTGGACCAGCCTGATTTGTACGGTGTTCCTGTTGCTGTTGGCACTGACCGGCCTGCCGCTGATCTTTCACCACGAGATCGACCACTTGCTGGGCGATGCGCCTGAAGTGAAAGTAATGCCGGCGAACACCCTGCACCTGAATTTGCAGCAGTTGGTGGAAGCGGCCGAGAAGCATCGCCCCGGCGAAGTCATGCAGTATTTCGGCTTCGAGGACGATGAGCCCAACGCGGTGCTGACCATCATGGCCGCGACCGCGGGCACCGAGCCGAACTCGTCCCACACCTTCATGCTCGACGCCCGTACCGGCGAAGCGCTGGAGACGCCATCGGCCAACGGTGGTTTCATGATGACCATGCTGCGCCTGCACGTGGACATGTTTGCCGGGCTGCCGGGCAAGTTGCTGCTGGCGTTCATGGGGTTGCTGTTCGTCGTCGCGATTGTCTCCGGCACGGTGCTGTACCTGCCGTTCATGCGCCGCTTGAAATTCGCCACCGTGCGCCAGGACAAATCCACCCGACTGCGCTGGCTCGACCTGCATAACCTGATCGGTGTGGTGACGTTGACCTGGGCCCTGGTGGTCGGCATGACGGGCGTAATTAGTGCCTGCGCCGACCTGATCATTGCCGCCTGGCGCAACGACAGCCTGAGCGCGATGGTCGCGCCGTACCGCGATGCGCCACCACTGACGCAACTCGCGCCCGCGACCCGTTTGCTCGATATCGCCAAAGATGTCGCGCCGGGCATGCAGCCGGACTTCATCGCTTTCCCAGGCACGCGGTTTTCCAGCGAGCACCATTACGCGGTATTCATGAAAGGCAGCACGCACCTGACCTCGCACCTGCTGACGCCGGTACTGATCGACGCCAACACCCTGCAAGTCACCGCCGCGGCCGAACGACCGTGGTACATGGACGCCATGGGCATGTCGCAGCCTCTGCACTTCGGTGACTACGGAGGCATGCCGATGCAGATACTCTGGGCGACCCTCGATGTGCTGACCATCATCGTGCTTGGTAGCGGGGTCTACCTGTGGGTGGTGCGGCGCAAGGCTGCCAGGCCGGTGCTGGAAAAAGCGGAGAGCCTGGCATGAAGCCCCGGCAGTCTAACTTCTGGAAAGTGTTTGCCATCCCGACCGTCATCGCGGTGCTCAGCGCGGCAGGGTTGTTTGCCGCGTTGCTCGGGGATGGTGTTTGGGATTCGTTGAGCTGGGTGGGGCTGGGCATCCCCGCAGCCCTGGCCCTGCGCGGTCTCTTCCAACGCCGTTGATCCCTGTGGGAGCGAGCTTGCTCGCGATGGGGCCATGTCAGTCACCATTGTCGTATCTGACACACCGCCATCGCGAGCAAGCTCGCTCCCACAAGGGCCCAAGCCATGACGCTTGAGCTATCAGGCCAACGCGCTATGCTGCCCGACACTGCCACCGATCGAGACGCTGCCATGTCCGCCCCGAGCATGACCCTGTACCACAACCCGCTCTCTCCCTTCGTTCGCAAAGTCATGGTGCTGCTGCACGAAACCGGCCAGCAGAACCGCGTGGCGTTGCAGACCAGCGTGCTCACCCCGGTCAACCCGGACCTGACCCTGATCGACGACAACCCTTTGAGCAAAATCCCGGCGCTGCGCCTGGCCGATGGCAATGTCATCCACGACAGCCGGGTCATCCTCGACTACCTCGATCAGCAACACGTCGGCAACCCGCTGATCCCACGCGAAGGCTCGGCCCGCTGGCGGCGCCTTACCCTCGCTTCGCTGGCCGACGGGATCATGGACGCGGCTGTGCTGGTGCGCTACGAAGTCGCCCTGCGCGCCCCCGAGAAACACTGGGACGAATGGCTCGACGGCCAGCGCGACAAGATCCGTCGTGCCCTGGCATTGCTGGAAAAGGACGCAATTGCCGAGCTGACCTGCCACTTCGACGTGGCCGCGATCAGCGTGGCCTGTGCACTGGGTTACCTGGACCTGCGCCATCCGGATCTGGATTGGCGCGAAGCCAATCCGCAACTCGCGGCGTGGTATTTCGAGGTGAGTCAGCGGCCTTCGATGATTGCAACGATGCCGAAGGTTTAAGCCTTCAAAAGATCAGCAATCCGGCTTGTCGGCCGTAAACCGTCGTGCCGGATTCACCGCCGCCCCGAACTCGCGCAACGCCTTGGCACCGATCAGCAACGGGTAGTTGAAGCTGCTACGGTCAGTCAGGTTGACCTCGACCGTGCGCTTGACGTTACCCAGGCACAGCTCCAGATCGACCACCGGACGTTTGGTGGGTGCGATCACGTCGCTGTCATCCTCTTCCTCTTCGGAACGGGTCTTGATCTTGCTAACCCGTGCGACCTTGTGTTCATAGACCTGATTGCCCGCATCCTTGGTTCCGAGGCGGAAACGCACCCAGTCTTCGCCGTCACGCTTGAAGGTTTCGATGTCCTTGGCCGACAGCGACGCGGTCAGGGCGCCGGTGTCCATTTTCGCCTTGAGGACCTGCCCGCCGATTTCCGGCAGGGCGATGTATTCGTAACGACCATAGAGGGTCGGTTCGGCGGCCATGACCGGCAGGGCGATGAGGGAGAGCACTGCAAGGAGGGATTTCACGTAATGGGTTTCCATGAGAGTGAGCAGTCGGATTTTAGACCGTCGTGCGCTTGATCGTTCCCACAAGGTTACCGACGCAAAAGTGAAACATTCGTCACCGCCGATTTGGCCTGCCACCCGAAGCTGCTTATCATGGCGCGCCCGACCGCTTCCACGAGTGACTTATGCGCCGCCTGCTCACCGGCTGTTTCGTGACCCTGCTGCTTGTGCTCAACACCCTGGTCCTGATCGGGCCGCTGATGATGTTTGCCCTGCTCAAGCTGGTCCTGCCCGGCCGTTTTCGCGATTACGCCTCATGGTCGGTGATGTGGATCGCCGAGACCTGGTCGGAGATCGACAAGCTGATTTTCCGCTGGTGTATCCCCACCCAATGGGACATCCGTGGCGGTGATGATCTGCGTCGCGACACTTCATATCTGGTGATCGGCAACCATCAATCCTGGGTCGACATCCCGGCGCTGATCCAGACGCTGAACCGGCGCACGCCGTTCTTCAAGTTCTTCCTCAAGAAAGAGCTGATCTGGGTGCCCTTCCTGGGCCTGGCGTGGTGGCAGGGAGATTACGAAAACGACCCTGCGTTTCGCGAGAAGGTCCAGGAATGGGTCAACCAGCTCTGGATCGAGAAGGACCGGCGCATCGACGCCTTGCGCGCCGGGCGCCGCTGAGTCAGCTACCGGCGCCAGCGCCCCAGATGCTGCCCAGGCTGCTCAGCAGCGAACCGCCGACGCCCTGCTGACCGAGGTATTGCAGGAGCACCGGGGCAAACTGTCCGATCATGCCGCTGTCCATGCCCAGGGCGCTGAAGGCGTTGTTCAGGTCGTTGGTGTCCTTGACGTTGCCCAGGGCGTTATCCAGCCCTGCAGCTTTGCCGCTGGAACCTAGCAGACCGGCCAGTGCACCCAACTCACCGCCGCCCGAGAGCATGTCGATGCCCGGCACGCTTTGGGCCAGTTCCGAGTAGTCGGTCGAACTCAACTGGTTCTTCGCCAGCCCCAGCATCGCCCCGGCACCGCCAACGGCTTGCTGTGGGGTGATGTCCAGTTCACTGAGAGTGCTCAGCAGGTCGGCTGTCTGCGGTGTCGGTGCGGCGGTCGCGGCCGCGTCACCGCCCTTCATGCCGGCAATGGCATTGGCCGCATCACCCAGACTGAACTGTGCGAAGACCGGGCTGGCCGCCAGGGTCAGGAGTGATGCCAGGGCAAAACCGCGTGAAATCTTCATTCAGACATCCTCTTGCGTCATGAAAAACGCCCGGCTTACAGGCGCAAAGCTGCCGGTTTGACCGGGCAAACGCGGGCATGTTCCTCAGGTTTCCACCCATTTCCCACCCGCTCGTCACAAAGCAGCCCAGAAGCCTGCGGCACTATCAGATCTGCTAGTGGGCGGCTCTGTTCGAATTCGCCACAGTAAAACCCTGAATCGACAAACTCCTTCAGGAACCCGGCCATGCTCCCCAATCGAGAATCCCTGCTCTGCCGCTACCACTACGACCCGCTGGATCGTCTGGTTGATTGCACTCTCTCTGCGCAGGCCCCCACCCGACGCTTTTACCTGAAAGATCGTCTGGCCACCGAGATTCAAGACGCGGTGCAGCGTTCGATCATGCAGCACGACGATCAACTGCTGGCTCAGCAGCAGCGTCAGAGTGGGGCCGTGGAAGCGCGCTTGCTTGCCACTGATCAACAGCGTTCGGTTTTGAATGTACTTGATGTCGATCGACCGCATCCCATGATCTACACGCCTTATGGACATTGCCCGATGGGGAACGGTTTGCTCAGCCTGCTCGGCTTCAACGGCGAGTGGCCAGATCTGGTGACAGGGTGTTATCTGTTGGGGAATGGCTATCGGACGTTTAATCCGGTGTTGATGCGCTTCAACAGTCCAGATAGCTGGAGTCCGTTTGGGGAGGGCGGGTTGAATAGCTATGTATACTGCTACGGAAATCCTAGCAATAAAACAGATCCCTCTGGACACGCGGCAATAGCTCTATGGGCAGTCGTGCGGAAAAACTTGAAATTTTTAATCGGTAAAGGTGAGCAAGTAACTACTCTTGTCCGTCGACCACTAAAAGTGGCAGGCCGAGCAACCAAGCGTTCAGCTGAGGATGCTTTTCAGCGGGGAATAAAAGAGATACCGATACAAAAAGTCGCGCCTACTCAGCGCACGCCCGTCTTGGTGGTGCCGCCAACTCTCTCCCGAAACCTGCAGAACTCCATCGTCAATCAAACAGCGAGCCCAGCGACCATTGCAAACCAATCTCAAACCAATCCCGGTAACTCCGCTCTAACGGCGCAAAACACCAGCGCAACATCTAGATGTTAATATAGAAAGAAATATAACAATACGAACACTAACGGACAGCGGTTACTCCGACCCTTTTATCATGAATATTCTAAATCGAAACTTAAGAGTGACTCCGGGCACAAGTGGGACTAGAGCTAACTTCTCACCCCCTCCTCGAAACAATGGAACCGAAAACTAAACATGCACCCTTCAATCAATTAGATTCTCTCAGTAAAAGGGCGACTGTATGTCGCCCTTTTACCTTAGCAAAAGGCCCTTACGCCGCACTAAACATCTTATGCGGATCAATCACAAACTTCTTCGGCACGCCCGCATCGAACTCGCCATAACCCTGCGGTGCCTGATCCAGGCTGATCACCTGAACGCCCACCACTTCGGCGATGTTGATGCGGTCCCACATGATCGCTTGCATGAGCGCGCGGTTGTACTTCATCACCGGGGTCTGGCCGGTGTGGAAGCTGTGGGATTTGGCCCAGCCCAGACCGAAGCGGATGCTCAGGCTGCCCATTTTCGCAGCAGCGTCGACAGCACCCGGGTCTTCGGTCACGTAGAGGCCGGGGATACCGATCTTGCCTGCCACACGTACCACGCCCATCAGCGAGTTGAGCACGGTGGCCGGGGCTTCGTGTTTCACGCCGTCATGGCCGTGGCCACGGGCTTCGAAGCCGACGGCGTCGATGGCGCAATCCACTTCCGGTTCGCCCAGCAGTGCGGCGATCTGTTCGTGCAGCGGCGTGTCCAGGGACAGGTCGGCGATTTCAAAACCCTGGGCCTTGGCGTGAGCCAGGCGAACGGTGTTGACGTCACCGATGATCACCACCGCCGCACCCAGCAGGCGAGCGGATGCGGCCGCCGCCAGACCGACCGGACCGGCACCGGCGATGTACACGGTGCTGCCCGGGCCGACGCCAGCGGTCACTGCGCCGTGATAGCCGGTCGGCAGGATGTCGGAGAGGCAGGTCAGGTCGCGGATTTTTTCCATCGCCCGGTCGCGATCCGGCAGTTTCAGCAGGTTGAAGTCGGCGTACGGCACCATGGCGTATTCGGCCTGGCCACCGGTCCAGTCGCCCATGTCGACGTAACCATAAGCACCGCCCGGACGCGCCGGGTTAACGCTGAGGCAGACACCGGTGTGCATTTCTTTGCAGGAACGGCAGCGCCCGCAAGCCACGTTGAACGGTACGGACACCAGGTCGCCGATATTCAGGTTCTCGACGTCGCTGCCCTTCTCGATCACTTCGCCAGTGATCTCATGACCCAGCACCAGGCCGGTTTGCGCCGTGGTACGACCGCGCACCATGTGTTGGTCGGAACCACAGATGTTGGTGGACACCACACGCAGGATGACAGCGTGTTCAATCTTCCTGCCGCGCGGGTCCTGCATTTTCGGATAGTCAATACTCTGCACTTCGACCTTGCCAGCGCCGAGATACACCACACCACGATTGCCAGACATGCTTTCACCTCGCTGTTGTTTTTATGGAACCGCGTTGCCCAGGCAGGCAGCGCGTTAAGTGCTCTGGTTATTGCCTGTTGTCTTGTGTTGTCTGTTATGGCCCCATCGCGAGCAAGCTCGCTCCCACAGTGGACCGGGGTGGACACAAGATATGTGAACGACACAAAACCCTGTGGGAGCGAGCTTGCTCGCGATGGCGATTTAAAGAACGACCGTACGATTGGCGTTCAAAAACACTCGTCTCTCAATGTGATACCCAACCGCCCGGGCCAGGGTCAGCCCTTCGATATCCCGCCCCTTGGCGATCAGATCTTCCGGATAATGGCTGTGGTCCACTGCCTCGACGCCCTGGGCAATGATCGGGCCTTCATCCAGGTCGTTGTTGATGTAATGCGCGGTGGCGCCCACCAGTTTCACGCCCTTGTTGTAGGCCTGGTGATAGGGCTTGGCGCCCTTGAAACCCGGCAGCAAGGAGTGGTGAATGTTGATCGCCTTGCCATCGAGCTTGCGGCACAGCTCCGGCGACAGCACCTGCATGTAGCGCGCAAGGATCACCAGTTCCGCACCGGACTCTTCGATGACCTGCCATACCTGACGTTCCTGGGACGGCTTGTCGTTCGGGTCCAGCGGGAAGTGGTAGTACGGAATCTGGTGCCAGTCGGCCAGCGGCTTGAGGTCCGGGTGGTTGGAGACCACCGCGGCGACGTCCATCGACAACTGGCCGATGCGCTGGCGATAGAGCAAGTCGTTGAGGCAGTGATCGGCCTTGGAAACCATGATGACCACTTTCGGCCGATAGTTCGGCGCGGTCAGCTCGAAGATCATGCCGAAGGCTTCACCGCGCTCGGCCAGGCCCGCGCGGAACGACTGCTCGTCGAAACCGTCAGGCTGGCGGAATTCCACACGAATGAAGAAACGGCCCGAGAGCCGATCATCGAAAGAATGGTGCTCGGTGACGTAGCAGCCCTGCTCGAACAGAAAGCGGGTCACCGCGTCCACGGTGCCGAGCACGCTGGGGCAGTCGGCGGTCAGAATCCATGTGTCTGGGGCGCGGCTCATAGTGCGGTGACTCCTGTGAAATCTGTAAACGGAACAGCCTTCCTGTAGGAGCGAGCCTGCTCGCGATGGACATCAACGATGACGCGCACTTCCTGATTTAACGCGTCGCTCTCAAGTCCATCGCGAGCAAGCTCGCTCCCACAGGGTTTGTCTCCACGTTCAGTTGTGATTACGCCTGAACGCTAAGCCCATACTCGGCAGAAGCGTCCTGCAACCACAACCACCAGTAATCCGAGAAGCTGCGACGAATCAGCAGCTCCCAGGTGTCTTCGGCGGTGTGACGGATCATCAGCTGCGACTTGGCGAACACCGTGCCGACGGCTTTGCCCACCGGGAAGTTGTTCGGGTGCACGTCGTAGCTGGTGGACTTCATCAGCACCTGGCGCACGTTCGGGCCGCTCAGTTCGAGGAGTTGCTGGCCGCCGCTGACGTTGACGATTGCAATGTGTAGATCACCCAGCGCTGCGCGCAGTTTTTGCTCGGCGACCAGTTCTTCACCGGTCGGCACGATCAGCAGCCACTCATCCGGCCCCATCCATTGCAGGCTGGTTTCGCCTTTGACGATGACGCTCAGCGCGCCCGGCAACTCGATGCCCAGGGCCTTGTGCACACCGGCGGCAAACGCGGCATCGTGGCCATCGCCACGGATGGTCAGGTGACCGAGGAGTTTCTTTTCACGCACGGTCACGCCGGCGTTCTTGCGGCCCTTGCCCACCAGGCTGGCGAGGTCGGCGTGATGCAGCGACGACTCGGCCTTGGCCCCGGAGGTTGGGCGTTGTTGGTAAACATTGGCTGCGGTCATAAAGCACCTTTCCTGAATTCTGTTGGTTCTAGCCTTGTGGTGGCTGAACTACCGCCTTCGCGAGCAAGCCCGCTCCCACATTTGACCGCATTCCCCTGTGGGAGCGGGCTTGCTCGCGAAAGCGGCAGCCAGCACACCACAGGACCCGAGGTCATTAAACGTTCTGGCGTTCGCCTTTCGGATCGAAGAACACCGAAGAAACGATTTCCGCCTCGATCACGCTGCCGTCGGCCAGCGGTGCGAACACTCGCTCGCCCATCCGCTGCAACCCGCCCTTGACCACGCCCATGGCGAATGAATAGCCCAGGGAGTTGTGCAGGTAACTGGAAGTCACGTGACCAACCATGGTCATCGGGATGGCTTGCTTGGTGTTGAACACCAGTTGCGCGCCTTCCGGCAGCCATTTGTTCGGATCGATCGGCTTCAGGCCAACCAGTTGCTTGCGCTGATCACGCACGCAATCTTCACGGTTCATGCCGCGCCAGCCGATCCACGAGAACGGTTTGGTGCGACCGACACACCAGCCCATGTTCAGGTCGTCCGGGGTCATCGAGCTGTCAGTGTCCTGACCGACGATGATGAAGCCCTTCTCGGCCCGCAGCACGTGCATGGTTTCAGTGCCGTACGGGGTCAGGTTGTACTTCTTGCCGGCGTCGACGATTTTTTCCAGCACGCCCATGGCGTAGTCGGCTTGCACGTTGACTTCGTATGACAGCTCACCGGTAAACGAAATCCGGAATACCCGCGCCGGCACACCACCCACCAGACCTTCTTTCCAGGTCATGAACGGGAAAGCTTCGCTGCTCAGGTCGATGTCGGTGACTTCAGCGAGCAACTTGCGGCTGTTCGGCCCGGACAGGGTCATGGTCGCCCAGTGGTCGGTGACGGAAGTGAAGTACACCTTCATGTCCGGCCATTCGGTCTGGTGGTACAGCTCCAGCCACTGAAGTACGCGAGCCGCGCCGCCAGTGGTGGTGGTCATGACGAAATGGTTGTCGGCCAGGCAAGCCGTCACGCCGTCGTCGAAGACCATGCCGTCTTCTTTGCACATCAGGCCGTAACGGGCCTTGCCAACATCGAGCTTGGTCCAGGCGTTGGTGTAGACGCGGTTGAGGAACTCACGCGCATCCGGGCCCTGGATGTCGATCTTGCCCAGGGTCGAAGCGTCCAGCAGGCCGACGCTGTCGCGCACGGCTTTGCATTCGCGCTTCACCGCGGCATGCAGGTCTTCACCGGATTTCGGGAAGTACCAAGGACGTTTCCACTGGCCGACGTCTTCGAACTCGGCGCCGTTTTTCAGGTGCCATTGATGCAGCGCGGTGTAACGCACAGGCTCGAAGATGTGCCCACAGTGACGACCGGCCACGGCGCCGAAAGTCACCGGCGTGTAGTTCGGGCGAAACATGGTGGTGCCCATCTGCGGGATGGTCACGTTCAGCGAGCGGGCAGCGATGGCCAGGCCGTTGACGTTGCCGAGCTTGCCCTGATCGGTGCCGAAGCCCAGCGCGGTGTAGCGCTTGACGTGTTCGACCGACTCGAAGCCCTCGCGGGTCGCCAGTTCGATGGCGGCGGCGGTGACGTCGTTTTGCAGGTCGACGAATTGCTTCGGCGCCCGTGCGGTGTTCTTTTCATGGGGTACCTGGAACAGCGCCAGGGTCGGCTCTTCCAGACGGCTCAGGGCTTTCGGCAACACGCCTTCAACCGACTGGAAGCCGGCTTCGGCAGCAGCGCGAACGCCACCTTCAAAACCGTCGGCCAGAGAATCGCCGAGGCCGTAAACGCCGTTGATGCCACCGACGCACACGCGTTTCTGCGGTGCTTCACCCGGTACGAAACCGAGGATGTCTTCGCGCCAGATCGGCTTGCCACCCAAGTGCGAAGCCAGGTGAACCACCGGGCTGTAGCCACCGGAGCTGGCCACCACGTCGCATTCAAGCCATTCGCCAGGGCTGGTCACGGTGTGGGCTTTGACATCGATGGCGGCCACACGGGCAGCGGTCACGTGCTTGCTGCCACGGGCCTCGATCACGGCGCTGCCGGTGAGGATGCGGATGCCTTTGGCGCGTGCTTCTTCCACCAGCGCACCACGGGGATTGCTGCGGGCGTCGGCAATGGCCACCACTTGCAGGCTGGCATCGAGCCAATCCAGGGCAACGCGGTAGGCGTGGTCGTTGTTGGTCGACAGCACCAGCTTCTTGCCCGGTGCCACGCCGTAACGACGCACGTAGGTCGAGATAGCGCCGGCGAGCATGTTGCCCGGCACGTCGTTGTTGCCGTAGACCAATGGACGCTCGTGAGCACCGGTCGCCAGCACCACGCGAGTGGCGCGAACCCGGTGAATGCGCTGACGCACCTGGCCAATCGGTGCGCGGTCGCCGAGGTGATCGGTCAGGCGCTCGTGAATGGTCAGGAAGTTGTGGTCGTGGTAGCCGTTGACGGTGGCGCGCGGCAACAGCAGCACGTCCGGGGTGTTCTTCAGTTCGTCGATGACGCTGGCCACCCACTCCATCGCCGGCTTGCCGTCGAGGCTTTCGCGGGAGTCGAGCAGGCTGCCGCCGAACTCTTCCTGTTCGTCAGCCAGGATCACACGGGCACCGCTGCGCGCAGCGGCCAGTGCAGCGGCCAGACCTGCAGGGCCGGCACCGACGATCAGCACGTCGCAGTGCTGGTTCATGTAGTCGTAGGTGTCCGGATCGTTCTCGGTCGGCGAGCGGCCCAGGCCGGCAGCCTTGCGGATGTACTTCTCGTAGGTCATCCAGAACGATTGCGGGTACATGAAGGTTTTGTAGTAGAAGCCCGGCGGCATCAGCTTGCCGCCGACCTTGCCGAGAATCCCCATCATGTCGTTGTTCACGCTCGGCCAGCCGTTGGTGCTGGTGGCGACCAGGCCTTGGTACAGCGCCTGTTGCGTGGCGCGTACGTTCGGGATCTGCGTGGCTTCGGTGGCGCCGATCTGCAGCACCGCGTTCGGCTCTTCAGCGCCCGCAGCGAAGATGCCGCGGGGACGGGAATACTTGAAGCTGCGACCGATGATGTCGACGCCGTTGGCCAGCAGTGCAGCGGCCAGGGAATCGCCTTCGAAGCCTTTGTAGTTCTGGCCGTTGAAGGTGAAGGTCAAGACTTTGTTGCGGTCGATCCGTCCGCCATTGGACAGGCGATTGATCTGGCTCATACCTTCTCTCCCAGAGCCGTGCTGGCCGCTTTCGGGCTATCGGTCTTGTCGGTGAATTGTGGCTTGGTGCCGATCTTGTAGGTTTCGAGAATCTCGTAGGTCACGGTGTCGCGGGTGACGTTGAAGTACTGACGGCAACCGGCGACGTGATCCCACAGCTCGTGGTGCAGACCGCGCGGGTTATCGCGGAAGAACATGTAGTCGCCCCACTCCTCGTCGGTGCAGGTGTTCGGATCCAGTGGGCGCGGGATGTGCGCCTGGCCGGATGCATGGAATTCCTCTTCGGAGCGCAGTTCGCCGCAGTGAGGACAGAAGATATGCAACATGGGGATTTCTCCTGTTAGTGGGCAACCGCAGCAGCGCCGTGTTCATCGATCAACGCACCGTTGTGGAAACGGTCGATGGAGAAAGGTGCAGCCAATGGGTGCATTTCACCCTTGGCCAGGCTCGCGGCAAACACGTTGCCCGAACCAGGTGTGGCCTTGAAGCCGCCGGTGCCCCAACCGCAGTTGAAGAACATGTTCGGTACCGGGGTTTTCGAAATGATCGGGCAGGCATCCGGCGTGGTGTCGACGATGCCGCCCCACTGACGGTTCATGCGTACCCGCGACAGCACCGGGAACATCTCGACGATGGCCTGGATGGTGTGCTCGATCACCGGGTAAGAACCACGCTGGCCGTAGCCGTTGTAGCCGTCGATACCGGCGCCGATCACCAGGTCGCCCTTGTCGGACTGGCTGATGTAGCCGTGTACGGCGTTGGACATGATCACGCTGTCGATAATCGGCTTGATCGGCTCGGACACCAGCGCTTGCAGCGGGTGGGATTCGATCGGCAGGCGGAAACCGGCGAGCTTGGCCATGTGCCCGGAGTTACCGGCGGTCACTACGCCGACGCGCTTGGCGCCGATGAAGCCCTTGTTGGTTTCAACGCCGATGCACACGCCGTTTTCCTTGCGGAAACCGATCACTTCGGTCTGCTGGATCAGGTCCACACCGAGGGCGTCGGCGGCCCGGGCAAAGCCCCAGGCCACGGCATCGTGACGGGCCACGCCGCCGCGACGCTGGACGGTGGCGCCCATCACCGGATAGCGGGTGTTCTTGGAGCAGTCGAGGTACGGAATCTCGTCGGCAACCTGTTTGGCATCGAGCAGTTCACCGTCGACGCCATTGAGGCGGTTGGCGCTGACCCGACGCTCGGAATCACGGATGTCCTGCAGGGTGTGGCACAGGTTGTAGACGCCGCGCTGGGAGAACATCACGTTGTAGTTCAGGTCCTGGGACAGGCCTTCCCACAGTTTCATCGCGTGTTCGTACAGGTGCGCCGACTCGTCCCACAGGTAGTTGGAGCGAACGATGGTGGTGTTGCGCGCGGTGTTACCGCCGCCCAGCCAGCCTTTCTCGACCACGGCCACGTTGGTGATGCCGTGTTCCTTGGCCAGGTAGTAGGCCGTGGCCAGACCATGCCCGCCACCACCGACAATGACCACGTCGTAGACCTTTTTAGGGGTCGGCGTGCGCCACATTTTCTGCCAGTTTTCATGATGGCTGAGAGAGTGTTTGAAGAGGCCGAAGCCCGAGTAGCGTTGCATAGTCATTTACTCCAAAACCGCACTCAGCGATAAACCGGGAAGTCCGCGCACAGGGCTGCCACTTGCTCGGCGACATTGGCCTCGACATCGGCGTCGCCGAGGTTGTCGAGGATGTCGCAGATCCAGCCGGCCAGCGTGACGCACTGGGTCACCTTGAAGCCGCGCGTGGTGACCGCCGGGGTGCCGATGCGCAGGCCAGAGGTCACGAACGGCGACTGTGGATCGTTCGGGACAGCGTTCTTGTTCACAGTGATGTGGGCGCGACCGAGGGCTGCGTCCGCCTCTTTGCCGGTCAGGCCCTGACGGATCAGGCTGACCAGGAACAGGTGGTTGTCGGTACCGCCGGACACTACATCGTAGCCGCGTTTGATAAACACGCCGGCCATGGCCTGGGCGTTGTCGATCACTTGCTGCTGGTAAACCTTGAAGCCAGGCTCCAGCGCTTCCTTGAAGCACACTGCCTTACCGGCGATCACGTGCATCAGCGGGCCGCCCTGGGCACCCGGGAAAACTGCCGCGTTGAGCTTCTTCTCGATTTCTTCGTTGGACTTGGCCAGGATCAGGCCGCCACGCGGACCGCGCAGGGTCTTGTGGGTAGTAGTGGTGACCACATCGGCGTAAGGCAGCGGGTTCGGGTACAGGCCGGCAGCGACCAGACCGGCCACGTGGGCCATGTCGACGAACAGCAGTGCACCGACCTTGTCGGCGATCTGGCGGAAGCGCGGGAAGTCCAGGGTCTTGGAGTAGGCCGAGAAGCCGGCAACGATCATCTTCGGCTTGCACTCGACGGCCAGGCGCTCGACTTCGTCGTAATCGATCAGACCGGTCTTGGTGTCGATGCCGTACTGCACGGCGTTGTACAGCTTGCCCGAGGACGACACTTTGGCGCCGTGGGTCAGGTGACCGCCGTGGGCCAGGCTCATGCCGAGGATGGTGTCGCCGGCTTGCAGCAGGGCCAGGTACACGGCGCTGTTGGCCGAGGAACCGGAGTGCGGCTGCACGTTGGCGTAATCGGCGCCGAACAGTTGCTTGGCGCGCTCGATGGCCAGCGCCTCAACTTTGTCGACGTGCTCGCAGCCACCGTAGTAGCGCTTGCCCGGATAGCCTTCGGCATATTTGTTGGTCAGGCCGCTGCCTTGCGCTTCCATCACGCGCTTGCTGGTGTAGTTCTCCGACGCGATCAGCTCGATGTGATCTTCCTGACGTTGCTCCTCGGCATTCATCGCCGCCAGCAGTGCATCGTCGTAACCCTGGATCTGGTCTTGCTTGCTGAACATCGCGTCTCTCCCAGCGGCGGCAGTGCGCCATTCGTCTCGGTGAGGCACTGGCGTTTCGGCAGTGCCCTTTGGTAGCGATGGTATGACTGGCTTGGAGTCGTCAAATGCCTACGGACGCCACGCAAAGGTGCGTTTACGACATGGGAAGAAATGGCTGGCCGAACACGACCGTCGATCCGGCGCAGATCCCCTGTGGGAGCGAGCTTGCTCGCGATAGCGGCGCCACATTCGGTAATGATGGTGGCTGACCCACCGCTATCGCGAGCAGGCTCACTCCTACAGGGTCAGGCGATGGCCTGTCGCACTGCGAGCAACACCAGGAAATGCAAGGGATAGAGCGCATACGCCCAGCGCCGCATCGGCGGTGGTTTTACGCCCTTTGCATGTCGCAACAAGAACAGCCCGAGCCATGGCGCAATCAGACACGCGACGATGGCCGGAATCGCCGCGACATTGCCCAGGCGAGTGGCGTGATACAGCACCTGCCACTGATTGGCCGCCAGGCATACCAACCCCGCCAACAGTGCGAAATACCAGGGCCGTTGCAGTACCAGCAGCATCGCCAGCGGCAACAGCACGCCAAAGAAACCGAACATCAAGCGCTGGGAGAAAAACCCTGCCAGCAGCACCGCGCCAACGGCGAGCAGGCGCGAGGCAAGCACCGGCTGCTGCCAGCCACGAATCACCAGCAAGCCCAAGGCAAGGGTGGGCAGCACGTTCAAGGTGTCGGGATTGGGAATGTACATCCGGTAAGGAATTTCACTCACCGCGCTAAACAGCAACAACCAGCCCAGATAGCGCCACTGGCCACCGGTCGTCGTAGTCCGCGCGCGCGCCAGATTGGCCGCCATCGCCAGGCAGAACCACGGAAACGCCAGGCGTCCCGGCACATACAACAGATCGGCGGAATAACCGACATATCGCAGGTGATCGAGCACCATGCAGAGCAGCGCCAGCCACTTGAGCAGATCCAGTGCCCCGTCGCGCTGCTTTAAGTGCATGGCCTTGTGCATCGTCATGTGCATAATTGCCCTTCGACTGTGTATGTTCCTGACAGCGACATCCTGTGCGCTCCACCTGACGATCTTGGGTACAGTGCGCACCCTCATTGACCACGGGACGCTTCACCATAGGCATCTCGACCACGGAAGCAGGCCATGACCGACAAGAGCCAACAATTCGCCAGCGACAACTATTCCGGCATCTGCCCTGAAGCCTGGGCGGCCATGGAACAGGCCAACCACGGCCACCAGCGCGCTTACGGCGACGACGAGTGGACCGCCCGCGCGTCCGACGATTTCCGCAAACTGTTCGAAACCGACTGCGAAGTGTTCTTTGCCTTCAACGGCACCGCCGCCAACTCGCTGGCCCTGTCGTCGCTGTGCCAGAGTTACCACAGCGTGATCTGCTCGGAAACCGCCCACGTCGAAACCGACGAATGCGGCGCCCCGGAATTCTTCTCCAACGGCTCCAAACTGCTGATCGCCCGTACTGAAAACGGCAAGCTGACCCCGGAATCGATCCGCGAGGTCGCGCTCAAGCGCCAGGACATCCACTACCCGAAACCCCGCGTCGTGACCCTGACCCAGGCCACCGAAGTCGGCAGTGTCTACACCCCGGACGAAATCCGCGCCATCAGCGCCACCTGCAAGGAACTGGGCCTGAACCTGCACATGGACGGCGCGCGTTTCTCCAACGCCTGCGCATTCCTCGGCTGCACCCCGGCCGACCTGACCTGGAAGGCCGGCGTCGACGTGCTGTGCTTTGGCGGCACGAAAAACGGTATGGCGGTGGGCGAGGCGATTCTGTTCTTCAATCACAAGCTGGCTGAAGACTTCGATTACCGCTGCAAGCAGGCCGGGCAGCTGGCGTCGAAAATGCGCTTCCTTTCGGCGCCTTGGGTCGGGATCCTGGAAAACGACGCCTGGCTCAAATACGCCAACCACGCCAACCACTGCGCGCAATTGCTCGCCGAACTGGTCAGCGACATCCCCGGCGTGGAGCTGATGTTCCCGGTACAGGCCAACGGCGTGTTCCTGCAACTGTCGGAACCGGCCATCGCCGCACTGACCGCCAAGGGCTGGCGCTTCTATACCTTCATCGGCAACGGCGGCGCACGCTTCATGTGCTCGTGGGACACCGAGGAAGAGCGCGTACGTGAACTGGCCCGCGACATCCGCCAGGTCATGACCGCCTGACCCTCATCCCGTAGGAGCTGCCGCAGGCTGCTCCTACAAGAACCTCGCTGCATCCCTCCACCTTGAAAGACATCGTCTACATTGATTGGCGAGCCGCTTCGATCCGCTCACATAACAAAAACCAGGAGCGTACGCATGTCATTGCAAGGCAAAACCCTGTTCATCACCGGCGCCAGTCGCGGCATCGGCCGCGAGATCGCGCTGCGGGCCGCACGCGATGGGGCCAACATTGTGATCGCCGCCAAAAGCGCCGAACCCCACGCCAAGCTGCCAGGCACGATTTTCAGTGTGGCCCAGGAGGTGGAAGCCGCAGGCGGCAAGGCGTTGGCCTTGCAGGTGGATGTGCGGGAAGAGGATGCCGTACGTGCGGCCCTGGCCCAGGCCAACGAACATTTCGGTGGCATCGATGCACTGATCAACAACGCCGGGGCGATCAAGCTGACCGGGGTCCAGCACCTCGAACTCAAGCGCTTCGACCTGATGCACCAGATCAACACCCGCGCCGTCTTGCTGTGCAGCCAGGCTGCGTTGCCGTACCTGAAGAAGTCCGGCGGCCACATCCTTAACCTGTCCCCGCCGCTGAACCTGGCCACCAAGTGGTTCGCCCAATACAGCCCCTACACCGTTACCAAGTACGGCATGAGCATGCTGACTTTGGGCATGAGTGAGGAATTCAAGAACTACGGGATCAGCGTCAACTCGCTATGGCCACAGACGATGATCGCCACCGCCGCCATCGAGTTTCAGCTGGGGTCGAGGGAATCGTTCAAGCATGCGCGCTTGCCTGCGATCATGGCAGATGCGGCACATGTGATTCTGAGCAGCGCAAACCGCAGCCTGACCGGGCGTTTGCTGATTGATGAAGAAATACTGCGGGAGAACGGTGTGACGGAGTTCGAACACTATCGGTTTGCGCCGGATAGCGCCGACAAGCTCATGACCGACCTATTCGTTGACTGAAAAAACACCGTACCTGTGGGAGCGAGCTTGCTCGCGATTGCGGTCTGACATTCAGAATTGATGTCGACTGACACTCCGCTATCGCGAGCAAGCTCGCTCCCACAGTTTTTATGGTGTTTATCAGAACTCGATCCGCACATCCCCCTTCGGCACGCTGCAGCACGACAGGATGAACCCATCCGCTTCGTCTTCCTCGGTGATCCCGCCGTTGTGCTCCATCTCCACTTCACCACCCAGCTTCAACACCTTGCACGTCCCGCAAATCCCCATGCCGCAAGCTTTCGGAATCATCAGACCGACCTTGGCCGCCGCCGCATGCACGGTCTCGCCCGGGGCCACGCGGATGCTCTTGCCGGAGGTGGTGAATTCCACTTGATGCAAGTCAGCAGCGTCGACTTCCGGTGCCTCGGCCGCTTGTTCGGCGTGTTCCACTGCGTCAGCGCGCGCCTCTGGCGGGGTCGCTCCGAAGGATTCTTCGTGGTAACGCGACATGTCGAAGCCAGCGGCTTCCAGCAAGCGCTTGACCGCATTCATATACGGTGTCGGGCCGCAGCAGAATACTTCGCGCTCAAGGAAGTCCGGCGCCATCAATTCAAGCATTCTGTGGTTCAGGTAACCGCGATAACCGGCCCAGGGCTCACCCATACCGTGCTTCTCGCAGATCAGGTGCAGGCTGAAGTTGTCGATCCGCGACGCCATGTGTTCCAGCTCACGGTGGTAAATGATGTCTTTAGGCGAACGGGCGCTGTGGATAAACACCATGTCGACATTGCCGTTGGTGTCGTAGAACCAGCGCGCCATGGACATGACCGGCGTGATACCAACGCCGCCGCTGAGGTAGAGCACCTTCGGCGCGGTGAAGTCCATGGCGTTGAACAGCCCGACCGGCCCGTGTACCGCCAGCTCCTGGCCTTCGTGCAGGGTGTCGTGCAGCCAGTTGGACACCTTGCCGCCCGGCACGCGCTTGATGGTCACCGAAAAGCTGTACGGCACCGATGGCGAGCTGGAAATGGTGTACGAACGCATGATCGGCTGGCCTTCAATCTCCAGCTCCAGGGTGACAAACTGCCCCGGCTTGAAGAAGAACAGGATCGGCTGGTCGGCCATGAAGCAAAAGGTGCGCACATCCCAGGTTTCCTGGATGACTTTGACGCAACGGACGATGTGTCGACCATTGGCCCAGGTCTGGGTGGTTACCGGGTTCAGGAAGCTGTTGGACATGCTGATCTCCACGGCCGACTGCCGGCCTTCATGTTGGCGATTCTGCGTATAGCGCGAACCATCCATTTACCTATCTGCGACATTGACATGCTTATCGCGACCAGCCCCCAACTACCGGGGCTTGCGCGTCGGGAACAGATTGCACCATGTCGCCCATGGATAAGGTTCTGGCCAGCGCCGGCCCCACACTCGCCCCATACCAAGACACAACCATTACACCTTGCGTAGCAACCCTGATTAGCCACTTTCGCCGGCCACACAGAATGGCCTTGAGGATTAAACGATGGACGTCACTACTACCCTGAGCCTGGGCGATCCGCTGGAACCCGCACGCAAGGCCACCGCACAGATGCTGCAAGAGCGCGAGCGCACGTTCTCGCTGCCGCAGCCGTTTTACTCCGACGAGCGCCTGTTTGATATCGACATGCAGGAAATCTTTCAGAAAGAGTGGTTGATCGCCGGCATGACCTGCGAAATCCCTACCAAGGGCAACTACCTGACCCTGCAGATCGGCAAGAACCCGATCATCGTGATCCGCGGCGCCGAAGGCGTGGTGCACGCGTTCCACAACGTCTGCCGCCACCGTGGCTCGCGCCTGTGCACCAGCGACAAGGGCAAGGTCGCCAAGCTGGTTTGCCACTACCACCAGTGGACCTACGAACTCGACGGCCGCCTGCTGTTCGCCGGCACGGAAATGGGCGCCGACTTCGACATGAAAGAGTACGGCCTCAAGCCGGTGAACGTGAAGACCGCCGGCGGCTACATCTTCATCAGCCTGGCGGAAAACCCGCCGGCCATCGATGACTTCCTGTCGACGCTCAACCATTACATGGAACCGTACGACATGGAAAACACCAAGGTGGCGATCACCACCACCTTGATGGAAAAGGCCAACTGGAAACTGGTGCTGGAAAACAACCGCGAGTGCTACCACTGCAACGCGTCGCACCCGGAGCTGCTGAAAACGCTGCTGGAATGGGACGACGTCACCGACCCGCGCGCCGACCAGGCCTTCAAGGACCACGTAGCCGCCTCCGCCGCCGCCTGGGAAGCCGAGAAGATTCCTTACGCCCACGCCAGCTTCGGCCTGCGTAACCGCATCGTGCGCATGCCGCTGCTCAAGGGCACCGTGTCGATGACCATGGACGGCAAACAGGGCTGCGCCAAGCTGATGGGCCGCATCCAGAACCCGGACCTGGGCTCGATGCGCATCCTGCACCTGCCGCACTCCTGGAACCACTGCATGGGCGACCACATCATCGTGTTCACCGTGTGGCCGATCAGCGCCCAGGAAACCATGGTCACCACCAAGTGGATCGTGCACAAGGACGCGGTCGAAGGCGTGGACTACGACGTGGAGCGCATGCGCCAGGTCTGGGACGCCACCAACGACCAGGACCGTCGCCTGGCCGAAGAGAACCAGCGCGGCATCAACTCCACCGCGTACCAGCCGGGTCCGTACTCCAAGACCTATGAGTTCGGCGTGGTGAACTTCGTGGACTGGTACAGCGAGCGCCTGCTGAGCAACCTGGGGGCCGAGCCTGCGCCGTATCTCAAAGGGGTTCCGGTTCAGGGTTAAATCAAAAGCAAAAGCTTCGCGAGCAAGCCCGCTCCCACAGTGGATCGGTGGCGCACACAAATTCTGTGAACGCCTCGGTCATTGTGGGAGCGGGCTTGCTCGCGAAAGCGGCCTCACTTTCCCCGATCATTTAGAACTGTACGAAATATGACCTATCTCGTTCAGGCCTATGTCCGCCGCACCTCCCAGCCTTCCGCGAACAAGTTATCCACATCTCCACCCACAGCTATTGGGGACAACTGTGGAAAGACCGCAAAATTTCTCCACAAAACCCAAAGAAAAATCGTGACTTATCCAGAAGCATGCTTCCACGAGCGGACTGGTCATTTTTTGATCATAAGCCTGAAAGGCACGGACTGCGTAGCTTTCAGAGGATGGCAAACACCTTATCCACAGAAGCGCCAACAGACTTTGGGGTTAACTTCGAAGACGCTGTGGAAAAACGCTGTAACCCGCAAGAAACCGGTGTTTGCGTCCAATTCTACGGCTCACAACCTTCAATTGATCACTTTTTAACCACAACCATGAAAGCCTCTGTTTATAAGGCCTGCAGCCGATAGCAAACATCTTATCCACAGAAGCGCCAACAGAGATTGGGGGCAAGTCTGCATCCACAACAGCACTTATCCCCTTGAAAAAGCTTGGAAAAACCACGAACAGGACTGGTTGTTTTTTGACCTACAGCCTGCAGGGCTTGATTTGCAGGGGGTGTAGCGAGGCGCGAACATGTTATCCACAGAACCACCAACAGGGATTGTGGGTAAACACCGAAGTTGTTCAGATTTTATTGAGGCATGAGCGACCCGAATCCAGGTCCAGGTTCAATTCAAAGTCTTTGAAGGCGCGCCATCCGAGCAATATCGACGGGACGTATTGCCCGCCTATCAGCGACGGCGGGATGGTAAAGCCCGGGTAGTATTTGTAGGTGACCGCCATGGTATTGCCTTGCAGGGCTAATACGCCGTCGAAGCGCTGGAAACGCTTGTTGTTGCCGCTGTAAGCGTTCGAGCTCCCCGGTGTAAGCGCCTGCACAACGCTGAGCTGCCTGCCGGGCGACGAGGCCGTCAGGTAGTCGACATTTCCGGTATCGATGATGGCCTGCGTTACCCGGCGATCCAGTTGTGCGGCCACCACCAGCCGTTGATTGAGATCCAGGCGGCTAATGACAATCGACGCATCACAGCGTGTGGCCAGCGGCGGATTCAGCTCCAGTGTTCTGCTGGTGATCTTCAAACGCCCCAGCTTGCTGATCAGATCCAGCCCCAACAGATTATCCCGGTCGCTGACAAAGACCAGGACGTTCCTGAACTCGCGGGTGCCGACTTTCAGCGACCCGAGAATTCCCAGCCTCGCGGCCAGGTCCTTTTCGCCATAAAACGTGCTGTAGCGATAAAAAGCATCGGGCAACAACTTGATGCCCATCTGTTTCGCCGTGTCGATGTTGATCCGGGTTTGCGGTGCGCCCGTGTCCAGTACAAAACGCGCCGAGACACCATTGGCCGCGCCGACCTCGATAAATGGCAGCACTTGTTCAGCAATGTAGACGTCGTCGGCATACGGATGGAGCGGCAGCACCTCATGCCTCGTCGAACCGCTGACCGAGAAATCGCCGGTCGCCGCCAGGACAGCCAGTGATTTGCTGCCAAAGGTGGAGAACAGAGGTTTCAGATAGGCGTTGGCCGCAATCGCCTGGGCATGCTTGGCCTTGATCGCCAGATAGTACTCGGGGAGTTGGTTGGCGACCTTGGCTTCGAGCAATCTGGCGAAGACCGTCACCGAACAGCTGAGGTGTCTATCGGCATCCAGCACCTTGTCGCACTGTTGCCGCAGTTGCGCCAGGGACGCGCTACGGCCCTGTTCGGAGTCTATCCAGCGATAAAAATCCTGGTCAGCCTCGGACGCTTTTGTCTGGGCGACAGAGATCAAGCCTGTGGATAACCACATGGCCAATGCAAGGAGCACCAGAAGAGCGAAAGTCTTCATATTCAGGCCAGTCATAAAAACAGGGTTTTATGAGTCGGCGCTGAATGTCTGAAAACTCCCGAAAGCGTGCCGCACCCTTGATCAGCGCATAGGAAACTGTAGTTCACCAGGCTGACGGGTGTGGTGCGGGACGAAGAGATCCTGTGGGAGCGGGCTTGCTCGCGAAAGCGTCGTATCAGGCGGCATTGATATCGACTGACACACCGTCTTCGCGAGCAAGCCCGCTCCCACAGGTTTGGTTAGCGGACCACGCCTTCTTCGATGAGAAGTTTAAGGATGGCCTCGGCCCCGGCTTGCGCCGTGACACCCTTGAGCACCTGCCCGCCTCCACCACTGGCCTTGGCCGTCGCGGCTTTCATACGGTCGGCGCCGCTCTTGGCCTTGATCACCTTCAGGCGCTTGGGCCGTGGCTTGGCCGGTTGCAGGGTGGCGACCGCGAGCAGTTCATCGTCGATGACCTCGACGTCCTGCGCTTGCAGTACGCCGCGTCGGGCCGGGCCGTAAGCGCTCTGCCGAGGCTTGGGTGCGGCGTTATCCACCGTCGCCAGAAACGGCAGGCGCACCTTCAGCCGACGACGTTGGCCGCGGGGCAAGGCTTGCAGCACCAGCGCCGAATTGCCATCGATGGACTCGACCTGTGCCAGTCCCACCACCAGCGGCCAGCCCAGGCTTTCGGCCAGCAGGAAGGGCAGCATGCCCGAGCCTTCACCGGTTTCCGCCTGGCTGCCGGTCAACACCACCTGCGCCCCGGCATCGCGCAAATAGTCGGTCAGCGCCGGTAGCGCGTCGGCACCTTGCGGTTGTTCCAGCACATGCAGCTGCTCAAGCCCCATGCCCAGGTAAGCGCGCAAGGCAGGCTCGGCGATGTCACCGGCATGCAGCACCTGCAAGTTATCCCCAGCCAATTGCAGGCCCAGTTCAACCGCCCGCGCATCCTGCTCCGCGCGACGCGGCCGACCGGAGGTCGGGTGGGCGCCAATGGACACCAGGCTGATGATTTTCGTGCTCATAACCCTTTCCTTCCCTTAAGCCGCATCGCGCTTGGCTTCGTTGCGGTAAACCTCTACCGCCTCGATCAAGGCTTGAAGAATCTCCGCGCTCTCACCGATCACCGAGAGGTCCGCACGCTTGATCATGTCGCAGCCGGGGTCAAGGTTGATCGCCACCACCTTGTCGCAGGCACCAATGCCCTGCAGGTGCTGGATCGCCCCGGAAATCCCCACCGCCACATAGACCCGTGCGGTGACCCAGGTGCCGGACGCCCCGACCTGACGGTCGCGGGCCATGAAGCCGTCGTCCACCGCCACCCGCGAGGCGCCTTCGGTCGCCCCAAGGGCTTCGGCGGTCCTGTGGAAAAGTCCCCAGTCCTTGACCCCGTTGCCGCCGGAGAAAATGAACTCGGCTTCGGCCATGGGAATTGCCGCCGGATCGACGGCCACTGCACCCAGATCTTCGATCCGCGACAGGCTGCGCGCCACGCTTGTGGATAACTCCACCGGCAAGGCTTCGTGACGGGTTTCGCTGACCGGTTCGGCGCACTCGACAGCCGCCAGAATCAATCGCGCCAGCGGCCGGGCAAGGTCTTGCAGACCCGCGCCGGCGCGGCCGATGCACTCCTGATCCTTGACCTGCCATACCCTCGTGGCCGGGCGCTCGCCCAGTGCCGCGGCAAAACGTCGGCCAAGTTCACCTCCGCCACTGCGGCTATCCGGCAGCAACCAGTGACGCGGGCTGAACTGGTTATCCACAGCCCGCAGGCCCTGGACCCGCTGTTCCGGTGCATAACCGTTGAATTCTTCGCCTTCCAGCACCAGCAGGCGGTCGACGCCCGCCGTGGCGAAAGCGCTTTCCTTGTGTTCGCCGAACACCACGGCCAGCACTGCGCCGTCCTTCCCGGCCAGTTGATGGGCCAGGCCCAGCAGGTCGCGGTCGTGACTGCTCAAGCGACCACCGACCATGTCCGGCACCACGCTGATGTAAAACGCCGGCGCGGGAACCTGATGCAGCGGCAATTGCACTTCCACGGCAGCCGAGCGCTTGGTCGCCCCGCCCTGCTGGGCGCCGCTGCGGTCGATGCGCTTGATGCCGTTGGGGCCAATGAAACCGACGCCATGGGGATTCTTGCGGATGACGCCGTTAGGCCCCATCCAGCTGTGTTGCGCCGGCTGCATGGCCGCGTGCAGCGGGTGCAAACGGTTACGGGCGATCCATTCGGCGCGTGGGTCGCGGCGGATAATGTCGCTCATCAGTGGGCCTCCGCAGGTTCACGTTGGGCCGGCTTGGTCGGCTTGCTCGGGGCAGCGTCTTCGAGCAACGCATCCGCCACCAGTTCGGCGATGTCCTTGATCAGCGGCCGGGGTTCGACCACGCCTTCGAGCATCGCGGTGCACTGTGGACAACCCACGGCCACCAGTTCGGCGCCGGTTTCGCGGATGTCTTCCATGCGCATGTCGGGGATCCGTTGCTTGCCCGGAATGTCGGTGATCGGCGCACCGCCACCACCGCCGCAGCAGCGCGAGCGGAAACCGGAGCGTTGCATTTCCTTGATCTCGATACCCAGGGCGCGCAGCACTTCACGCGGCGCCTCGTATTCGCCGTTGTAGCGGCCGAGGTAGCACGGATCGTGATAAGTCACGCTGCTGCCTTTGTGCTGGCCGAGGTTCAGGGCGCCAGCGCCGATGATTTCTGCCATGTAAGTGCTGTGGTGCTGCACGAGGTAGTTGCCGTCGAAGGCGCCGTACTCGTTTTTCAGCACGTGGAAGCTGTGCGGGTCGCAGGTGACGATGCGATTGAAGCTGTATTTGGCCAGGGTCTGGATGTTGCGTTTGGCCAACAACTGGAAGGTTGCTTCGTCGCCCAGACGTCGGGCCACGTCACCGCTGTCACGCTCTTCGAGGCCCAGCACCGCGAAGTCGACCTTGGCCGCTTTCAGCACTTTGACAAAGGCGCGCAGGGTGCGCTGGTTGCGCATGTCGAAGGCACCGTCGCCGACCCAGAACAGCACGTCGACCGATTTCTTCTCGCTCATCAGATTGAGGTTCAAGTCCGCCGCCCAGTTCATCCGCCCGCCCGGGGCGAAGCCGCCAGGGTTGTCGGTGGCGATCAGGTTTTCCAGGACTTCGGCGCCCTTGTTTGGCGTGGCGCCTTTTTCCAGGGTCAGGTGACGGCGCATGTCGACGATGGCGTCGACGTGCTCGATCATCATCGGGCACTCCTCAACGCAAGCGCGGCAGGTGGTGCAGGACCACAGGGTTTCAGCGTCCACCAGACCGTTGACGATTGGTTGATGCGGGTTACCGGCGTGTTCGCCGATGGCTTTGCCTGGATACGGGCTGCCGGCGAACTTGGCGTCGGTGCCACCGGCCAGGCCAACGACCATGTCTTGAATCAGTTTTTTCGGGTTCAGCGGCTGGCCAGCGGCGAACGCCGGGCACGCCGCTTCGCATTTACCGCACTGCACGCAGGCGTCGAAGCCGAGCAATTGGTTCCAGGTGAAATCCTTGGGTTTTTCTACGCCCAGTGGCGCGGTCGGGTCGCTCAAGTCCAGAGGCTTGAGGCCCGTGGAACGACCGCCACCGAAGCGCTCGGCGCGACGGTGCCAGGCCAGGTGCAGCGCACCGGCGAAGGCGTGCTTCATCGGCCCGCCCCAGGTCATGCCGAAGAACAGTTCCGACACGCCCCACAACACGCCAACCCCGAGAATCGCCGCCAACAGCCAGCCACCGAAGTTTTCCGGCAGGATCCCGGCCACCGGCAGGGTCAACAGGAAGAACGAAGCCGAGAACGCCAGCAGGCTTTTCGGCAGGCGCATCCACGGGCCTTTCGACAGGCGCGACGGCGGGTTGCGCCGACGCAGGTAAACAAAGATCGCGCCGACGAACATCACTGCCGTCATCAGCAGCAACGCATAGCCGAGGAAGCGGTTATGCAGGCCGAAACCATGCACCAGAATCGCCAGCACGATGGACGCCACCGCACCGCCGGCCGTGGCGACGTGGGTGTTGGCAATGTATTTGTCCCGCGCCACCACATGGTGCAAGTCGACCATGTAGCGCTTGGGCATGGCGAACAGTCCGCCGATCAGGTCGACTTTCGAAGCCCGGCCCCGGCGCCACATGGCCACCCGCCGCAACGCGCCCAGGACACCAAGGCCCAGGGCTGCGAACAACAGAATTGGAAGAAGGGTGTTCAACATGGTGAAGCTCCCACCAGTACATCTTGGAGAAACACGGTCGGCGTAGGAGCTGCCGAAGGCTGCGATCTTTTGATCTTCAGGTCTGGCGACTTTCAAAGATCAAAAGATCGCAGCCTGCGGCAGCTCCTACAGGGGGCGCGTCAGTGGCTTAGAAATCCTTGCACAACCGCAGCGCGTCATAGATCGCAGCGTGTGTATTGCGCTGAGCCACGCAGTCGCCGATACGGAACAGCAAGTAGCCGTCACCCGTGGTGCTCAGCGAAGGTTGCGGCTTGATCGCGAACAAGGCTTCGATGTCCATCTGGCCTTTGTTGCGCGAGCCTTCCTTCAACGCGTAGTAGATTTCTTCGTCCGGACGCACGCCGTTTTCCACCACCACCTGGTCCACCACCCGCTCCTCTTTGGCGCCGGTGTATTCGTTTTCCAGCACCGCCACCAGCTTGTCGCCTTCGCGGTAGACCTTCTCCAGCATCATGTCGCCGGTCATGATCACTTCTTTGGGGTACATGCTGCGGTAGTAAGTCGGGAACGACGTACCGCCAATGGCCACGCCCGGCTTGATATCGTCGGTGACGATCTCGACCTGGCTGCCCTTGTCGGCGAGGAAGTCGGCCGTCGACATCCCGGTGAACTCGCAAATGGTGTCGTAGACCAGCACGTTCTTGCCCGGTGCGACCTTGCCGTCGAGCACGTCCCAGCTGCTGACCACCAGGCCTTCAGCCGCGCCCCAGTGTTCGTTCTGCTCCAGGAACGGATGACCGCCCACTGCCAGCACCACCACATCCGGACGCAGGTCCAGGATGGTCGCCGCATCCGCCGCGGTACCCAGACGCAGGTCGACTTTCAACCGCGCCAGCTCCAGCTGGAACCAGCGGGTGATACCGGCGATCTGGTCCCGTTGCGGGGCTTTCGAGGCGGTGGTGATCTGCCCGCCGATGAATTCTTTCTTCTCGAACAGGGTCACGTCGTGGCCACGTTCGGCCGATACACGAGCGGCTTCCATCCCGGCCGGGCCGGCACCGACCACCACCACCTTGCGTTTCACGCCGGTGGTTTTCTCGATGATGTGCGGCACGCCCATGTATTCACGGGAGGTCGCGGCGTTCTGGATGCAAAGTACGTCCAGGCCCTGGTACTGACGGTCGATGCAGTAGTTGGCGCCGACGCACTGTTTGATCTGGTCGACCTGGCCCATCTTGATCTTGGCGATCAGGTGCGGGTCGGCGATGTGGGCGCGGGTCATGCCGACCATGTCGACGTAGCCGCCCTCCAGAATACGGGTCGCCTGGTTCGGGTCCTTGATGTTCTGCGCGTGCAGTACAGGTGCCTTGACCACTTCCTTGATACCGGCCGCCAGATGCAGGAACGGCTCCGGTGGATAACTCATGTTGGGGATAACGTTGGCCAGGGTGTTGTGGGTATCGCACCCTGAACCCACGACACCAATAAAATCGATCATGCCGGTGTCGTCGTAGTACTTGGCGATCTGCTTCATGTCCTCATGGGACAAACCGTCCGGGTGGAATTCATCACCGCACAGACGGATGCCGACGCAGAAATCCGGACCAACTTCCTTGCGCACGGCCTTGATCACTTCCAGACCGAAACGCATGCGGTTCTCGAAGCTGCCGCCCCATTCGTCGGTACGCTTGTTGACCCGCGGGCTCCAGAACTGGTCGATCATGTGCTGGTGCACGGCCGACAGTTCAACACCGTCCAGGCCACCGGCCTTGGCCCGTGCCGCAGCACTGGCGTAGTTGCCGATTACCCGCCAGATTTCTTCCGGCTCGATGGTCTTGCAGGTCGCACGGTGCACCGGTTCACGGATGCCCGACGGCGACAGCAGGGTTGGCCAGTGCTCGCCGTCCCAACGCGAGCGTCGGCCCATGTGGGTAATCTGGATCATGATCTTGGCGCCATGCTTGTGCATGGCATCGGCCAGGTTCTGGAAGTGCGGAATGATCCGGTCATCCGCCAGGTTCACCGACTTCCACCAGCCTTGCGGGCTGTCGATGGCCACGCTGGAGGAGCCGCCGCAAATCGCCAGGCCGATCCCGCCCTTGGCTTTCTCTTCGTAATACTTGACGTACCGGTCGGTGGTCATGCCGCCGTCGGTGGCATAGACCTCGGCGTGCGCGGTGCTGAGCACGCGGTTGCGGATGGTCAGTTTGCCGATCTGGATCGGCTGGAACATTGCTTCGAAAGCCATGGCGGGTTCCTCGACTTACAACGGCTTGACGGTGAACAAGCCGTCTTCGTGGCCCTCTTCGGAGCCACCGTAGACTTGCTCGGCCACGGTGCGGATCTTGCTGCCGCGAGCGGCGAGGATCTGGTCCATGGCCCCTGCAAACCAGCCAGTGAACATGTAGTCGACCTTGCGTCCGACCTTGCCGTACACGTAGACGAATGCCGAGTGTTCGAGCTTGACGCTGGCGGTGCCTTTGTCGAGGTCGATGTCCTGGATCTTGAACAGGCCCCAGCCGCGCTGCGACAGGCGCTTCATGTAGTGCTCGAACACTGCGACGCCTTCCAGGCCGTGGCATTCGGCTTCTTTTCCACACCAGTGCCAGGCGGACTTGTAGCCGGCCTTGTAGAGGATTTCGGCATAGGCTTCAGCGCCCAGCACTTCCTCGATACCCATGTGGTTGTTGACGAAGAAATGACGCGGCACGTACAGCATCGGCAGGGCGTCGGAGGTCCAGACACCGGTTTCGCTGTCGACTTCGATTGGCAATTGCGGGGCGATCTTGGCCATGGAAACTTAACTCCAGAAAATTCGTTGTGTTGCCCGCTGCACGGACGGCAGCGGGAAAGGATTCAGAAGTGCGGCGGCTTATTCGCCCCAGACATCTTTCAAGACGTTGACCCAGTTCTCGCCCATGATCTTTCGCACCACGCGCTCGGAGTGGCCGCGCTTGAGCAGGGTCTCTGTCAGGTTCGGGAACTCGCCCACGGTACGGATGCCCAGCGGGTTGATGATCTTGCCGAAGCTGGTCAGACGGCGGGCGTAGCCCTTGTCGTGGGTCAGGTATTCGAAGAAATCCTGGCCGTGGCCCTGGGTGAAGTCGGTGCCGATGCCGATGGCGTCTTCGCCAACGATGTTCATTACGTACTCGATGGCTTCGGCGTAGTCGTCGATGGTCGAGTCGATGCCCTTGGCCAGGAACGGCGCGAACATGGTCACGCCAACAAAACCGCCATGGTCAGCGATGAATTTCAGTTCTTCATCGGACTTGTTGCGCGGGTGCTCTTTCAGACCCGACGGCAGGCAGTGGGAATAGCAGACCGGCTTCTTGGATTCGAGGATGACTTCTTCGGAAGTCTTGGAACCGACGTGGGACAGGTCGCACATCACGCCAACCCGGTTCATCTCGGCGACGATTTCGCGACCGAAGCCCGACAGGCCGCCGTCGCGCTCGTAGCAACCGGTGCCCACCAGGTTCTGGGTGTTGTAGCACATCTGCACGATACCGACGCCAAGCTGCTTGAAGACTTCGACATAGCCGATCTGGTCTTCAAAGGCGTGGGCATTCTGGAAGCCGAAAAGGATGCCGGTCTTGCCCTGCTCCTTGGCTTTACGGATGTCGGCGGTGGTACGGACCGGAATCACCAGGTCGCTGTTCTCGCGGATCAGCTTCTGGCTCGCGGCGATGTTGTTGACGGTGGCCTGGAAGCCCTCCCACACCGACACGGTGCAGTTGGCTGCGGTCAAACCGCCCTTGCGCATGTCTTCGAACAGTTCACGGTTCCACTTGGCAATAATCAGCCCGTCGATAACGATGCTGTCGGCGTGCAATTCGGCTGGGCTCATCAGGCTGTCCCCTTATTAGCGATTCATGCGCCGAATCGTCTGCCGGCGCTTTGGGGCCAGCATATGCCTGAGGGACGGGGCGACCGGGTGCAAAAACGACAGGGGGTTTGCCGAAAGCGTCAATCCGCGACAAAGGGTCGTCGCCAGGCACAATCACCGGCCTGTTCAAGGTCTTCGGCTTGGGCCAGAATTCGCCGCATCACTGGATGCTTCACTGGACAAGAGCGGCGACGATAATGAAATCGATCATTCTGGCAATGGCACTGATTGCGACCGGCGTACACGCAGCGGAGGTGTCCGACGACAATCCGTGCGACAAAGTCGAAAACGACGTCCAGACACTGGAATGCTCGGCCTTCAGCAAAACCACCGCCGAAGACCTGCTCAAGGAAAACCTCCAGGGCCTGACCGAGCGCATGCAGTCGCAGTACGGCAAAACCCCGTCGCAACTGGCCGACATCACCGCCAAGATCAAAGCCGCCCAACAGCAATGGCTGAAGACCCGCGACGCAGACTGCGCCGTCGAAGCCTTCCCGGCCACCGCTGGCAGCAAGGCGCTCACCATTGCCCAGAACGATTGTGTGGCGCGGATGAGCGACGAGCGGTCGGAGTTTTTGGAATCGATTGGGCAGGAATAGTCCTGAATATCCCGCTGAAAGCTGGCACTACCACCAGCTTTCAATCGCCAAAAACCCCTCTTCCCACAAAGCACTCTGATCTGACCTACAGCTTCTGTCCAAAGGCCCTGCTCTGCGGGCTTTTCACGCAACATGCCGACAAATGTTGTTGATGGCCAACCATAAAAATATAAGTAAAGATTCGCAAATCTTATAAAAAACTTATATTCCTCCGCGATGAACGCACCTACTGACATTCAAATCATCAACGACGCCGAAGGCAATCCAGCCTTCGTGGTCATTCCCTATGCACAATACGTGGCGCAGAAAATCGAGCCCGACTTGATCCCCCATGAGGTGGTGAGCCGTATCGTCGATGGCGTTACCCCTATCCGCGCCTGGCGCGAACACTTGAACCTTACCCAGGATGAAGTGGCCAAACGCATGGGCATAACCCAGCCTGCCTTTGCCCAACAGGAAACAGTCGCCAAGCCCCGTAAAGCCACTCGCGAAAAAATCGCTTTGGCGTTTGGCATCACGGCCAGCCAGCTTGAGCTGTAAGCTGCACACCCTCTGTCACTAATGGGATTGAACATGAAAGTCTGCGGCATCGAAATCAAAGGCAGCGAAGCGATCATCGCCGTGGCCACGCTGGACGGTCAGGCGCTGGGCCATGTCGCGCTCGCCACCAAGAAAATTGCCCTGGACGATGACGACGAAGCCGCCAACGTCAAAGTGTTCGCCGCTCAGGTCGCTTCGTTTGTCCGCGAGAATTCCATCGACCGCATTGCGATCAAGAAGCGCAGCAAGAAAGGCGAGTTCGCTGGCGGGCCGACCACCTTCAAGATCGAAGGGGTTTTCCAGTTAGTGGAGAATTGCGAGGTGATGCTGTTGTCACCACAGACCATCAATGCCCAGGCCAAGAAGCACAACTTCGAACTGCCGGGGACGCTGAACAAGTATCAGCATGAGGCTTACAAAGCGGCGTGTTCGGCGTTGGTGAAGAAGTAACTCCAGGCGCCACCGTACAAATGTGGGAGCGGGCTTGCTCGCGAAGGCGGTGGGTCAGTCAATTTAAATGTCGACTGGTACATCGCATTCGCGAGCAAGCCCGCTCCCACAGGGTTATCAGGTGTTCAGGCATTGGCGGTACGCCGGTCCTCCCGCGGGCACCGCTCATACTTCGCCCGATAACTGCGGGTGAAATACGACGGCGATTCAAACCCGCAGGCAATGCTCACTTCCAGCACGCTCATGTCCGTCTGCCGTAGCAACTGCCGGGCCTTTTCCAGCCTTAATCGCAGGTAGAAATTGCTCGGTGTGTCGTTCAGATGCAGGCGAAACAGGCGCTCCAGCTGTCGTCGCGTCACCTTGATCGATTCCGCCAGTTCCAGCGTACTCAAGGGCGGTTCGCTGTGCTGCTCCATCTCGCCGATTACGTGCACCAGTTTCTTGTTGCTGATGCCATAACGGGTGGCGACCTCCATGCGCTGGTGGTCTTTGCGCGGACGAATGCGGCCAAGTACGAATTGTTCGCTGACCTGGATCGCCAGATCGGGGCCGTGGGCCTGGGCGATCAGATCCAGCATCAGGTCAATGGAAGCGGTGCCGCCGGCGGAGGTGATGCGACGGCGGTCGATCTCGAACAGCTCCTGGGTGACGCTGAGCTGTGGATAGGATTCCTTGAAGGCGTCGATGGCTTCCCAGTGCAAGGTCAGGCGATGGCCATCGAGCAGGCCGGCTTCGGCGAGGATGAAGCTGCCGGTGTCGATGGCGCCGAGGGTCACGCCTTCGTTGTCCAGCCGGCGCAGCCAGTGTTCCAGCGCCGGGGTGGTGAACTTCAGGGGTTCGAAACCGGCGACCACCAGCAGTGTCGCGCCTTTCTTGAGCGGCTCCAGAGCCGCATCGGCGTTGACCGACATGCCGTTGCTGGCCAGCACCGCCCCGCCATCGGCGCTCAGCACATGCCAGCGGTACAGCTCGCCGCGAAAGCGATTGGCGACCCGCAACGGCTCGATGGCCGAGATAAATCCGATGGCCGAGAAACCCGGCATCAACAAGAAGTAGAAATCCTGGGACATGGAGCGCACTCGCTTAGCAGGTAACAGGAGGCCAGGTAACGAGAGGGCGGGCAGCGTAGGGAAGTTGATACGCCACTTGCGAGCGGCATTCAAGAGCACAGGTCGCTGCAGTGCAAGAGCTGGTCGCTGCAGTGCGCTTTCATTGGTGCTTTGCTGCGTAACTTGGCATCACCGGCGCATCAGACACCGGAACTCACAATAAACGAACTGCCGAGGAACCTGAGAATGAAACGACTGATCAGCAGCTGTGTTCTTGCACTCAGTGGTACCGCTTTGCTGAGCGCCAGTGTCATGGCCGCCGAACCCGCCGCATGCCAGAACGTGCGCATGGGTGTAGTGAACTGGACCGACGTGATCGCCACCAGTGCCATGACCCAGGTATTGCTCGATGGCCTCGGCTACAGCACCAAACAAACCAGCGCCTCCCAGCAAATCATCTTCGCCGGGATCCGCGACCAGCGTCTGGACCTGTTCCTCGGCTACTGGAACCCGCTGATGACCCAGACCATCACCCCGTTCGTCGACGCCAAGCAGGTCAGGGTGCTTGAAGCGCCAAGCCTGCAGGACGCCCGCGCGACCCTCGCTGTGCCGACCTACCTCGCCGACAAGGGTCTGAAAACCTTCGCTGACATCGCCAAGTTCGAAAAAGAACTGGGCGGCAAGATCTACGGCATCGAGCCTGGCTCGGGCGCCAACACCCAGATCAAGGCGATGATCTCCAAGAACCAGTTTGGCCTCGGCAAGTTCCAGCTGGTCGAGTCCAGTGAAGCCGGCATGCTCGCCGCCGTGGATCGCGCCGTACGTCGCAACGAAGCCGTGGTGTTCTTCGGCTGGGCGCCGCACCCGATGAACGTCAACGTGAAAATGACCTACCTCACCGGCAGTGAAAACGCCCTTGGGCCGGACGAAGGCAAGGCCACCGTGTGGACCGTCACTGCACCGACATACGCCGAACAATGCCCGAACATCGGTCGCCTGCTGAGCAACCTGACGTTCACCGCCGAAGACGAGAGCCGGATGATGCAGCCGCTGCTGGATCACAAGGACGCTTTCGAGTCGGCCAAACAATGGATCAAGGATCACCCGCAGGACAAAAAACGCTGGCTTGAAGGCGTCACCACCTTCGACGGCAAACCGGCCGCTGAAAACCTGAAACTGACCAGTAAATAAGCCCGATTGATTCGCCGAATCGCAGCCCCAACGGGCTGCGAACGGGACTATCACGCCCGGCCAAAACCAAAAACCCGCCTGTAAGGAACCGCCTCATGAACCACGACGTCATCATCACCTGCGCACTCACCGGTGCTGGCGACACGACCGCCAAGAGCCCACACGTGCCGGTCACCCCGAAACAGATCGCCGCTGCCGCCGTGGAAGCCGCCAAGGCCGGCGCCACCGTGGTTCACTGCCATGTGCGTGACCCGCAAACCGGCAAATTCAGCCGTGACGTGGCGCTGTACCGCGAAGTGATGGAGCGCATCCGCGAGGCGGACGTCGACATCATCGTCAACCTCACCGCCGGCATGGGCGGCGACCTGGAGATCGGTGCCGGCGAGAATCCGATGGAATTCGGCCCGAATACCGACCTGGTCGGCCCGTTGACCCGTCTGGCCCACGTCGAAGAACTGCTACCGGAAATCTGCACCCTCGATTGCGGCACCCTGAACTTCGGCGACGGCGACACCATATACGTCTCCACCCCGGCGCAGCTGCGCGCTGGCGCCAAACGCATTCAAGAACTTGGCGTAAAAGCCGAGCTGGAAATCTTCGACACCGGCCACCTGTGGTTCGCCAAGCAGATGATCAAGGAAGGCCTGCTCGACAACCCGTTGTTCCAGCTGTGCCTGGGCATCCCGTGGGGCGCGCCGGCTGACACCACCACCATGAAAGCCATGGTCGACAATCTGCCGGCCGACGCGGTCTGGGCCGGCTTCGGTATCGGTCGCATGCAAATGCCGATGGCGGCGCAAGCGGTGTTGCTCGGCGGCAACGTGCGGGTCGGGCTGGAAGACAACCTGTGGCTGGACAAGGGCGTGCTGGCGACCAACGGCCAACTGGTCGAGCGCGCCACGGAAATCCTCAGCCGCCTCGGCGCCCGCGTCCTGACCCCGGCTGAAGGCCGGGCAAAAATGGGCCTGACCAAGCGCGGTTGACCCCATCACCTTTTCCCACAGTTTTTTCCGAGCCAAATTCAGGAATCGACCATGAGCTTTATCACCGAAATCAAAACCTTCGCAGCGTTAGGCAGCGGTGTCATCGGCAGCGGTTGGGTGTCCCGCGCCCTCGCCCATGGTCTGGATGTGGTGGCCTGGGACCCGGCCCCAGGCGCCGAAGCCGCCTTGCGCAAACGCGTCGCCAATGCCTGGGGCGCGCTGGAGAAACAAGGCCTGGCGCCGGGTGCATCGCAAGATCGCCTGCGCTTTGTAGCGACCATCGAAGAGTGCGTGTGCGATGCAGATTTCATCCAGGAGAGCGCCCCGGAACGGCTGGAGCTGAAACTGGACCTGCACAGCAAAATCAGCGCGGCAGCCAAGCCCAATGCGTTGATCGGTTCCAGCACCTCTGGCCTGCTACCAAGCGAGTTCTACGAGAGCGCCACGCACCCGGAACGCTGCGTGGTCGGTCACCCGTTCAACCCGGTTTACCTGCTGCCGTTGGTGGAAGTGGTCGGCGGTAAAAACACCGCCCCTGAAGCAGTGCAAGCGGCTATGAAGGTCTATGAATCCCTCGGGATGCGCCCGCTGCACGTGCGCAAGGAAGTACCGGGTTTCATCGCCGACCGCCTGCTCGAAGCGCTGTGGCGTGAAGCGCTGCACCTGGTCAACGACGGCGTGGCGACCACCGGCGAAATCGACGATGCCATCCGCTTTGGCGCAGGATTGCGCTGGTCGTTCATGGGCACCTTCCTGACCTACACCCTGGCCGGTGGCGATGCCGGCATGCGCCACTTCATGGCGCAGTTCGGCCCTGCGTTGCAGTTGCCGTGGACCTACCTGCCAGCGCCGGAACTGACCGACAAGCTGATCGACGACGTGGTTGATGGCACCAGCGATCAACTGGGCAAACACAGCATTTCGGCGCTGGAGCGCTATCGTGATGACTGCCTGCTGGCGGTGCTGGAGGCGGTGAAGACCACCAAAGAGAAGCATGGGATGGCCTTCAGCGAGTAACCCCCAGGCTTGGGGCCAGCAGCACTGGCCTCTTCGCGAGCAAGCCCGCTCCCACATTGGAATGCATTCCCCCTGTGGGAGCGGGCTTGCTCGCGAAAGCGGCAGTCCAGTCACCTATTTTCTTGGATCAGTCATCATGCCCACCCTCACCACCTACCAAACCACCATCATCCCCGACTGGGTCGACTACAACGGCCACCTGCGCGACGCCTTCTACCTGCTGATCTTCAGCTACGCCACCGATGCCCTGATGGATCGCCTGGGCCTGGACAGCAACAGCCGCGAGGCCAGCGGCAACTCGCTGTTCACCCTCGAACTGCACCTCAATTACCTGCACGAAGTGAAGCTCGACGCCCAGGTCGAAGTGCACACCCAAATCATCGCCCACGACAACAAGCGCGTGCACCTCTATCACAGCCTGCACCTGGTCGGTGATGCCCAGGAGCTTGCCGGCAATGAACAGATGCTGCTGCACGTGGATCTCGCCGGGCCGCGTTCGGCGCCTTTCAGCGAACTGTCCTTGAGCCGGTTGCAAGCCATCGTCGCCGAACAGGCGGACCTGCCAGCGCCCGACTACATTGGCCGAGTGATCGCATTACCGCCAAAAAAATAACAAGGAGATCGCCATGAACACCGCCGCAGCATTTGCCGACTTTCGTACCTATCCGTTGATCAGCGCGCTGACTGGCGTGCAGACCCTGGCGGACCATGTTCTGGTGAAGTGGGCCGACGATCGCGCCAGCCCTTTCCACCATCAATGGCTGCGGGATAACTGCCCGTGCCCGCAGTGCGTCTACACCGTGACCCGCGAGCAAGTGCTGGAAATCGTCGATGTGGCTCAAGACCTGATACCCGATAACGCCCTTGTAGACAGCGATGGCTGCCTGTCGGTGGATTGGCAGGACGGCCACAGCAGCCGCTTCGACCCCGGCTGGCTACGCGCCCACGCCTATGACGATGAATCCCGCGCCGAACGCCAGGCACGCAAGCCGAAAGCCAGGCTCTGGCACAGCGATTTGCAGTTGCCAGTGTTCGAGTATCAAGCGCTGATGAACGACTCCGACGCCTTGCTGCAATGGTTGTTGGCGGTGCGGGATGTCGGATTGACCCAGGTCCGTGGCGTGCCTACCGAGCCCGGTTCTCTGAAGCTGATCGCCCAGCGGATTTCCTTCGTCCGTGAGAGCAATTTCGGCGTACTGTTCAACGTGCAATCCAAGGCCGACGCCGACAGCAACGCCTACACCGCCTTCAACCTGCCGCTGCACAGCGATTTGCCGACCCGGGAGTTGCAACCGGGGCTGCAATTTTTGCATTGCCTGGTCAATGACGCCGAGGGTGGCGAGAGCATTTTCGTCGACGGTTTTGCCATTGCCGACGCCTTGCGCCGGGAAGATCCCGAATCCTTCAAAAGCCTCTGCGAAATTCCCGTTGAGTTTCGCAACAAGGACCGCCACAGCGATTACCGCTGTCTGGCGCCGATCATTGCCCTGGATGCGTTGGGGCAGGTGTCGGAAATCCGCATGGCAAACTTTCTGCGCGGGCCGTTCGATGCCTCGGTGGAGCAGATGCCCAAGCTGTATCAGGCCTACCGGCGCTTTATCGCGATGACCCGCGAACCTCGATTCAGGTTGATGCAGCGGCTCAACCCCGGCGAGCTGTGGTGCTTCGACAACCGCCGCACCCTGCATGCCCGCAACGCCTTCGACCCCGCCACCGGGGCACGGCACTTCCAGGGCTGCTATGTCGACCGGGATGAGTTGTTGTCGCGGATTCTGGTGTTACAGCGCTAGACCGCGTCATCGTTCTTCGCGAGCAAGCCCGCTCCCACATTCGATCGCATTCCTCTGGGAGAACTCGGTCAACTGTGGGAGCGGGCTTGCTCGCGAAGGCGGTATATCAATCCACACAAAACCCACTGAATCACAGGCAAAAAAAACCCCGATCAAGCCGTGACAGGATCGAGGCAGAGGGTACTGTTGAGGAGCTGCCGTGCGAGGGTGACCAAACCATCGTGAAGCGAGCTGAGTCCAGTGTGCCCACTCCCCCGCGAACCAGGTTAGCCGAAAACGACATGTTCATAACCAATTGAGCCATTGCGACAATTCGCCCTTGCCGACACCCGGCACCCCTACCAGAATCGAACCACGACACCGTTCCCTGAAGAAGGATTGCGTCATGATGCACGCCGATTTGATAGACCAGGAAGACCTGTTGGGCCAGCTCAAGTCGTTGGGGTTCAACGTGCCCAGTGGAGCCACCGCCGAGCAGGCTTGCGAGTGCGTGGTAAGGGGCTTGGACGATGCCCGGGCGTATGAACTTCGCAAGATGGTCAAGGAGATGTACACCAGCAGCGCGACGATCCTGCCGGCAGTGCGCCAGGCCATCGACAAACAATTGCTGCCGGCGTTGTCGGAGTACCAGCAAAGCCATCGCACTTGAGCGTTTGCTAGAGTGTCGGCCTGTTTGGCAACTGCGAGCAAACGCTGATGTTTCGAATCCAACACTGCCAGTCCAGCGAACAAGCGGGCTGGCTGCTTTTGCGTCAGGCCCTCTGGCCGGATGCTTCCGAACAGGAGCATCGGGATGAGATCGGCCACCAGCTGAGCGAGCCGCAACGCTATATCAACTTCATTGCTTACGACTGTCGGGAGCAACCCGTTGGATTGGTCGAAGCCTCATTGCGTCGCGACTACGTAAATGGCACCGACAACTCTCCGGTGGTGTTCCTGGAAGGTATCTACGTAGTGCCCCAGCAGCGGCGCCAAGGCTTGGCCGCACAGCTAATCGAAATTGTGGCGCAATGGGGACGAGAACAGGGCTGCGTACAAATGGCCTCCGACACCGAGCTCGACAATCTGCTGAGCCAGAAGACGCACAAGGCGCTCGGTTTCGAGGAAACCGAGCGCGTCGTATTTTTCAAACGCCAGCTCTGACTAGAGCCTTACACTGGCAAACGTCGACTCATTGCGCGCCTGGCTCAGCGCCGACAACGGCCCGGACAACGGCGACAGCACCAGCGCTTGCGGCAGCGGCATCATCGCCACTTGCTGGGTGGTGTTGGACCCTACGCGCTCGTCACGCGGCGGAATGCCGAAATATTCGCGGTAGCACTTGGAGAAGTGCGGCGTGGACACGAAGCCACACACCGACGCCACTTCGATAATCGACATCGGCGTTTGCTTGAGCAGCTGCCGCGCGCGGATCAGGCGCAGCTTCAGGTAGTAACGCGACGGCGAGCAGTGCAGGTATTTCTGGAACAACCGCTCGAGCTGACGACGGGACACCGCGACATACACCGCCAGTTCGTCCAGGTCGATCGGCTCTTCGAGGTTGGCTTCCATCAATGCGACGATTTCCTGCAACTTCGGCTGGTTGGTGCCGAGCATGTGCTTGAGCGGCACACGCTGGTGATCCTGTTCGTTGCGGATGCGCTCGTAGACGAACATTTCCGAAATGGCCGCCGACAGCTCACGACCGTGATCGCGGCTGATCAAGTGCAGCATCATGTCCAGCGGCGCGGTGCCGCCGGAGCTGGTGAAACGGTTACGGTCGAGGGTGAACAAGCGGGTACTCATCGCTACACGCGGGAAAGCTTCCTGCATCGCCGCCAGGCATTCCCAGTGCACGCTGCAATCAAAACCGTCGAGCAGGCCGGCGCAGGCCAGGGCCCAGCTGCCGGTGCACACCGCACCGAGGCGGCGGGACTGGCGGGCCTGGCTTTGCAGCCATGACACGTGTTCGCGGGTAACAGTGCGCTGGATGCCGATGCCGCCGCAGACGATGACGGTGTCCATTGGCGGGGCTTTGTGCATGGAAGCGTCGGGGGTGATCTGCAGGCCGTCACTGGCCCATACCTGGCCGCCGTCGACGGTGAGGGTGGTCCAGCGATACAGCTCGCGACCGGACAACTGGTTGGCCATGCGCAGGGGTTCCACTGCGGAGGCCAGAGAAATCAGCGTGAAATTGTCCAGCAGCAGAAAGCCGATGGATTGAGGCGCACGGTTCTGGGGTTGGGCCCCGGAGTTGAACGTCGTCATCGCGGTATCTCCTCACACAAAGCGGGTGATGGCCTCAGGCGGAGGCTCTTTTTATTGCCATCGTTCTCGCGTGGGAGACGGGCTTTGTAATGACAGAGCAATTGCCATGCCTAAATTTGAATGCGCGTTCAATAACTCCTAAAAACGACGTCGGAATGTGTCTATATATGTCTTGCAAGGCAGGGGGATTTAAATGGCCATCAGGACTGGCAAGCGCCCCGGTCCACAAGCTGTGAGCAATTCGGTAGCACTTGTGGGAACGGCGTTGCGCCGTGATGGAAAGGAGTGTCACCGCAGGCACGGGTGACAGGCGGTCGAAGGCCGATTGGCCCTCGATCAGTGGCAAGACGATTTATCTGTGAACGACGCGCCAAAAGGTGGCGCGCTTTAATCCGGGTGTTCACTTAGCGCGCAGTTTTGACTGGTCTGGCGCTATCGCGAGCAAGCTCGCTCCCACAGGGATCGAGGTGAACACAATTTTTGTGACCGACGCAAAACTGTGGGAGCGAGCTTGCTCGCGATGGAATCGACGCGGTCTCAGCACTCCACCGCGCTAACCGCCAACCCACCCCGCGATGTCTCCTTATATTTGTCATGCATATCGGCACCGGTATCGCGCATGGTGCGGATCACCCGATCCAGCGAAATGAAATGCTGACCATCACCGCGCAATGCCATCTGTGCGGCATTGATCGCTTTGACCGCGGCAATCGCGTTGCGCTCGATGCACGGCACCTGGACCAATCCACCCACCGGGTCGCAGGTCAGGCCGAGGTTGTGCTCCAGACCGATCTCCGCCGCGTTGCACAGTTGCTCTGGAGTGGCACCAAGGATTTCCGCCAGCCCGGCTGCCGCCATGGCGCAGGCCGAACCGACTTCGCCCTGGCAACCGACTTCGGCACCGGAGATCGAGGCGTTCTTCTTGCACAGGATTCCCACCGCCGCCGCGCTGAGGAAGTAGTCGACGACATTGGCGTCGGTCACGGCCTCGCTGAATTTCATGAAGTAGTGCAGCACCGCCGGAATGATCCCCGCCGCGCCGTTGGTCGGTGCCGTGACCATGCGCCCGCCGGCGGCGTTTTCTTCGTTGACCGCCAGGGCGAACAGGTTGACCCATTCCATGGCGCTCAAGGTCGAGCCGATCACGTTGGGTTTGTTCAGCTCCTGCAGGCTGCGATGCAGCTTGGCCGCGCGGCGGCGCACATTCAGCCCGCCGGGCAGGATGCCTTCGTGTTTGAGGCCCTGTTCGACGCAATCCTGCATGGCGCGCCAGAGCTTCATCAGGCCACTGCGGATTTCCTCTTCGCTGCGCCACACCCTCTCGTTAGCCATCATTAATTCAGCTACGCGCAGATTGTGCTTTTTACACAACTCCAGCAGCTCGGCCGCACTGGAAAAGTCATAAGGCAACACAGTGCGGTCGAGGTCGACGACACCGCTGGAGGCCTGAGCCTCATCGACGACAAAACCGCCGCCAACCGAATAGTAGGTGTCGCGATACAACTCGCCGTCATCACCCTCGACAATCAGGGTCATGGCGTTGGGGTGGAATGGCAGGTTCTCGTCGATCAGGCGCATGTCCCGGGCCCAGATGAAGGGCACCGGCAAGCGACCGTCGAGCAGCAGCGTATCGGTCTCGCGCAGGGTGGCGATGCGGATGCCGATTTGCGACGGATCGATCGCATCCGGCCACTCGCCCATCAGGCCCATGATCACAGCATTGTCGCTGCCATGGCCGATACCGGTGGCCGACAACGAGCCGAACAGCTGGACTTCGACACGCCGCACCTGCTCAAGCAGCCCGCGCTCACGCAGGCCCTGCACAAACAACGCCGCCGCCCGCATGGGCCCCACGGTGTGTGAACTGGAAGGGCCGATGCCGATTTTGAACAGGTCGAAAACACTGATAGCCATTACTGCCGAACTCCTGGATGGGCCCACTGCGCACGCGAAAGCGCACGGTGACGGAGCTGCTACGCTCAAGCTGCAATCCGCCGAGATGACCGCATCATCAAGCTTTTATCCAGTTGTTCGACGTCTCTAACCGACGCACTCATGCCCACCAGCGCCGCGTGTCTTTTACGCTGTGTTTTCGCCGTTTTTTTGCGGTTCAGAGGGGGAAATCGGGCTGAAAAAATCTGTAAACGACGTCACCGACACTGGATGCGACCATCCCTGTACTGGATACGACGCACCCTGTAGGCGTCAGATTTTCACTGGTACATGATCATATCGACTCGATTGCAAGGCGCCGTGGTAGAGCTGTCTCCAGAACGCCATCCAACCGCAACCTATAAGTGCGGTGGTCCAGTCGGAACACTGCCAAAAAAAACACCAAGGAGTCCATCCATGAAAGGTTCCCCGTCGTTGTTGTTGGCCGCCATGCTTAGTCTGCCGGTTCTGGCGCAAGCCGCAGAACCGGCGCAGTGCAATACCGTAAACTTCTCCGATGTCGGCTGGACCGACATCACCGCGACTACCGCGACCACCAGCGTCGTGCTCAACGCCCTCGGCTACAAGACCAAGACCACCATGATTTCCGTGCCCGTGACCTACAAGTCCCTGGCCGACGGCAAGAACATGGACGTGTTCCTGGGCAACTGGATGCCGACCATGGAAAACGACATCAAGGCCTACCGCGATGCCGGCACCGTGGAAACCGTGCGCACCAACCTCAAGGGCGCCAAGTACACCCTCGCCGTCCCTCAGGCGCTGTACGACAAGGGCCTGCATGACTTCGCCGACATCGCCAAATTCAAGAAAGAGCTCGACGGCAAGATCTACGGCATCGAGCCTGGCAACGACGGCAATCGTCTGATCCAGAGCATGATCGACAAGGATGCCTTCGGCCTGAAGACGGCCGGTTTCAAAGTCGTCGAATCCTCCGAAGCCGGCATGCTGTCGCAGGTCGACCGCGCGCAGAAACGCGACACCGCCGTGGTGTTCCTCGGCTGGGCGCCGCACCCGATGAACAAGCGCTTCAAGATTCAATACCTGACCGGTGGCGATGACTTCTTCGGCCCGGACTTCGGTGCCGCCACCGTGGCGACCAACACCCGCAAGGGTTACGCCCAGGAGTGCAGCAACGTTGGTCAGTTGCTGAAGAACCTGGAGTTCACCGTCGACATGGAAAGCGAACTGATGGGCAACATCCTGGACGACAAGATGAAGCCTGACGCGGCCGCCAAGGCCTGGCTGAAAAAGAATCCACAGGTGCTCGATACCTGGCTCGCTGGCGTGACCACCATTGACGGTAAACCTGGCCTGGAGGCCGTGAAAGCCAAACTGACGCCTTGAATTAGGGAGCATCGCTTATGCCGGACGGCCCACGCCGTCCGGGCTGTTTATTTCCTTGCATGCGGACGTTCACTACCATGCTGATTGATCAGAAAATACCCCTAGGCCAGTACATCGCAGGCTTCGTTGAATGGTTGACGCAACACGGCGCCAACACCTTCGACGCCATCGCCGTGACACTGGAAACGATGATCCACGGCGTGACGTTTGCGCTGACCTGGTTCAACCCGCTGGCATTGATCGGCCTGATCGCACTGCTCGCCCACTTCATCCAGCGCAAATGGGGCCTGACCGCCTTTGTCGTTGCCTCCTTCCTGCTGATCCTCAATCTGGGGTACTGGCAGGAAACCATGGAAACCCTCGCCCAGGTGCTGTTCGCCACCCTGGTTTGCGTGGTCATCGGCGTGCCGCTGGGCATCGTCGCCGCGCACAAGCCGATGTTCTATACTTTAATGCGTCCGGTACTCGATCTGATGCAGACCGTACCGACCTTCGTGTACCTCATTCCTACCCTCACCCTCTTCGGGCTGGGTGTGGTCCCGGGCCTGATCTCCACGGTGGTGTTCGCGATTGCCGCGCCCATCCGCCTGACCTACCTGGGTATCCGCGATGTTCCGGAAGAATTGATGGACGCCGGCAAGGCCTTTGGCTGCTCGCGACGTCAGCTGCTCTCGCGAATCGAACTGCCCCACGCCATGCCAAGCATCGCGGCCGGTATCACCCAGTGCATCATGCTGTCCCTTTCGATGGTGGTGATTGCGGCACTGGTGGGCGCCGATGGCCTGGGCAAACCGGTGGTCAACGCACTGAATACCGCTGATATCGCCTTGGGCTTTGAAGCTGGCCTGGCGATCGTACTGCTGGCGATCATGCTCGACCGTATCTGCAAACAACCCGACGCCAAAGTAGGGGGTGACGCATGAGCATTATTCGCTTCGATAACGTTGACGTTATCTTCTCCAAGGATCCACGCGAGGCCCTCAAGCTGCTGGATCAAGGCATGACCCGTAACGAGATCCTGAAAAAGACCGGGCAGATCGTGGGGGTCGAAAAGGCCAGCCTGGATGTCGAAAAAGGTGAAATCTGCGTACTGATGGGCCTGTCCGGCTCCGGCAAGTCCAGCCTGCTGCGCTGCATCAACGGCCTCAACACCGTCAGCCGCGGCAAGCTGTTCGTCGAGCACGAAGGCAAGCAGATCGACATTGCCTCGTGCACGCCGGCAGAACTGAAAATGATGCGCACCAAGCGCATCGCGATGGTGTTCCAGAAGTTTGCCCTGATGCCTTGGCTGACGGTGCGCGAGAACATCAGCTTCGGCCTGGAAATGCAGGGTCGGCCCGAGAAGGAACGCCGCAAACTGGTGGACGACAAGCTTGAGCTGGTGGGCCTGACCCAGTGGCGCAACAAGAAACCCAACGAGCTGTCCGGTGGTATGCAACAACGCGTGGGCCTGGCCCGTGCACTGGCGATGGACGCCGACATTCTGCTGATGGACGAACCGTTCTCGGCACTCGACCCGCTGATCCGCCAGGGCCTGCAAGACGAACTGCTGGAACTGCAACGCAAGCTGCACAAGACCATCGTCTTCGTCAGCCACGATCTTGATGAAGCGCTGAAACTCGGCAGCCGTATCGCGATCATGAAGGACGGCCGGATCATCCAGTACAGCAAGCCGGAAGAAATCGTCCTCAACCCTGCGGACGATTACGTGCGGACCTTCGTGGCCCACACCAACCCGCTGAACGTGTTGTGCGGCCGCAGCCTGATGCGCAGCCTGGACAACTGCAAACGCATCAACGGTTCGGTGTGCCTGGATCCAGGTGGCGATTCGTGGCTGGACCTGGCCGAGGGCAACACCATCAAGGGCGCTCGCCAGAACGGCTCTGCGCTGGACTTGCAGAACTGGGTACCGGGTCAGGCCGTTGAAGGCCTGGGTCGTCGACCAACCTTGGTGGACTCGAACATCGGCATGCGCGATGCGCTGCAGATTCGTTATCAGACCGGCAACAAACTGGTGCTGCACGATAACAACCACGTGGTGGGGATTCTTGGCGACAGCGAGCTGTATCACGCACTGCTCGGCAAGAACCTGGGGTAAGGCAACAGATGCAAAAACGCCGCGAGAGAATCGCGGCGTTTTTGTTTATGGGGGACATCGGGTAATGCAGCTTTGATGCTGATGGCCCCTTCGCGAGCAAGCCCGCTCCCACAGGGGAATGCATTCCAAATGTGGGAGCGGGCTTGCTCGCGAAGAATGCGACGCGGTGTTACTGAATCACCGCGTCACTCACACCTTAGCTATAAACCCGGCCGAGGAGCTGCCGATGGCTTTCAAACTGATCGAGCACGTCGCGGGTGATCTGATCCTGGGTGAAGCCCATCAAATCGTAGTCCTGGCTACCGTTGTGCAGGTACACCTCCGCACGGTAGTAACGCTGACGCTCCTCGTCGGACTGAGCCGATTCGGTCGGCGTGGCCAGGTAGCCGTCCAGGCTCACTTCGTAGACAAAAGGGTTGCCCTCTTCCATCTCGACCCGTACGCCCATGCAACGCTTGGACTTGCCCAGCAGTGTCTGTACTTGCAGGCCCTGAGTACGCATTTGCGCCGTCGCATCTTCCAGCGCCGGGCTCACGTGCTTGTCCATGAAGCGCTGCACCACCGACTGGCTCGGTTGCAGGTCCAGTTGGGTCAAGCGCTCACTGAAACCACGGCGACCGCGTGCAGCCAATTCCGCTTGCTCCTGTTCGATCTGCACGTCCTGGCGCATGGCCTTGTGCAAGCCGAACATGAAGAACACCAGCACCACCGAGAACGGCAGACCGGCCAGCACCACCATGGTTTGCATGGCTTCGAAGTTGCCGGCGAACAGCAGGCCGATGGTCACCAGGGTGATCACCGCCGACCAGAAGATCCGCAGCCAGTGCGGCGCGTCTTCGTCGACGTTGCCGCCCTTGCACGAAAGGTTGGCCATCATCACCGCGCCGGAGTCCGCCGGGGTCAGGAACAGCACGAAACCGACAAAGATCGACACGCCGATCACGACTTTCGACGCCGGGTAATGCTCAAGCAACTGGTAGATCGCCATGGACGGCTGTTCCAGCGCCGTCTTCCCGAGCTCCACCGCCCCATGGTTCATCACCAGGTCCAAAGCCGAGTTACCGAAGATCGACAGCCACGCCAGGGTGAAACCCAGCGGAATCAGCAGCACGCCGGCTACCAGTTCGCGCACGCTGCGACCACGGGAAATACGCGCGATGAACATCCCCACGAATGGCGCCCAGGAAATCCACCAGGCCCAGTAGAACAGGGTCCACAGGCCCAGCCAGCGGTCGGACTTCTCACTGTCGCCTTCGTACACATAGAGGTCGAAAGTCTTCAGCACCACGCCGTTCAGGTAGTCACCGACGTTCTGTACGAAGCCGTTGAGCAGGTGCAAGGTCGGGCCGAACAACAGCACGAAAATCAGCAGGCCGCTAAACAGCACGATGTTCAGGTTGGACAGACGACGGATGCCGTTTTCCACTCCCGACACAGCGGCGATAGTCGCCACGGTACTCATCACGATGATCACGATCAGCAGGTTGGTGTTGCTGTGTTCCATGCCGAACAGGTTTTCCAGCCCCGACGACACTTGCAGCGAACCAATCCCCAGGTTCGTCACCAGCCCCAGCAGGGTCACGAACATGCCAAAGCCGTCCACCGCATGCCCGGCCGCGCCCTTGACCCAACGCTCGCCCACCAGCGGATACAACGCCGAACGCAACGCCAGCGGCTGGTTATGACGGTAAGCAAAGTAGGCAACGGCCAGACCGACCAGCGCGTAAATCGCCCAGCCGTGCAGTCCCCAGTGCAGGAACGTCAGCTGAACCGCCTGACGGGCGGCAAGGTTGCTACCGGCCACGCCTTCCGGCGGATTGAAGTAGTGGTCCAGCGGCTCCGACGCGCCGAAGTACAGCAGCGAGATGCCGATACCCGACGAGAACAGCATCCCCGCCCAGGCACCGTAGCTGAAGTCCGGGGTGTCGTCCTTGCTGCCGAGCTTGAGTTTGCCGTAGGACGAAAACGCCAGGCCGACGACAAAAATCAGGTAGGCGGCAATCACCACCATGTAGTACCAGCCGAAGCTGCGGGACAACCAGGCTTGCGCCGTACCAAGCATTCTGCCGGCCTCTTGCGGGGCGATGATCAGAATGGCGGTCAACAACAGAATCAACGCGGTAGAGGTGTAGAACACCCAACCGTTGACCGTCACCTTCTCGGGTGGGGTCTTTATTAGCGAGGCAGAACTCATGGCACAGATGCTCCGGGCAGTGCGAGAGAAGAACGCAAGGCAAACGAGTTACCCGACCAATCGGTTAGTGGGCAGCCGACCGGCGGGTGATATAAAGACAGCCCGAAAAAAGCCCGAAACCCCTGGAGCGCCGCAGCGCGTAGGTTTCGAGCAGTTTCGGAAGTCGTTTTTTCCGCCACTGCACGTAGGAAAATTCACAAGCAGCGACGATTTGTCGCAGATCTTATTCTTTGTTGATTGAACGTTCAATCAAAACAAAATAGACTGGCCTTCAACCCGGTAGCCGTCGTACGCCCACCGGAAGGCCTAAGGAGATGTGCAAGATGCCCAAGGTCGGTATGCAACCCATCCGTCGCCAGCAATTGATCGAAGCCACTTTGCAGGCCGTCGATCAGGTCGGAATGGGGGACGCCAGCATTGCGCTGATCGCCCGTTTGGCCGGTGTCTCGAATGGCATCATCAGTCACTACTTTCGGGACAAGAACGGCCTGATTGCCGCCACCATGGGGTACCTGATGACCGTTCTGAGCGAGAACGTCACCCTGCGCCGACAGGCGCTGACAGATGACAGCCCGCGGGCGCATCTGCAGGTGATCATCGAGGGCAACTTCGACGCCAGCCAGGTCAATGGCCCGGCAATGAAAACCTGGCTGGCCTTCTGGGCCACCAGCATGCACCAGCCGTCTTTGCACAGGTTGCAGCGGATCAACGATCACCGTCTGTATTCCAACCTGTGCTGCCAGTTCCGCCGCGTGCTGCCGCTCAATGATGCGCGCAGTGCCGCCCGAGGCCTGGCAGCGTTGATCGACGGCTTGTGGTTGCGCGGCGCGCTGTCGGGAGATGCTTTCGACACCGGGCAGGCGCAACAGATTGCTTACGAATACATGGATACCCAACTGGCCAAGCGGGTGAGTTAGAGCACACATAAACGCTCAACCACCGAACCGCGCCAGCCACTTAATACTCTTGCGAGGACTTTATGGCCCGTTTCGAACTGCAAAAACTCTACATCGATGGCGCGTACAGCGACGCCAGCAGCGACGCCACTTTCGAAGCCATCAACCCGGCTAACGGTGAAGTTCTCGCAAAAGTGCAACGTGCGACCAAGGAAGACGTCGAACGCGCCGTCGTCAGCGCCGAAAAGGGCCAGAAGATCTGGGCCGCCATGACCGCCATGGAGCGTTCGCGCATCCTGCGTCGCGCCGTGGAAATCCTGCGCGAGCGCAACGACGAACTGGCCGCCCTGGAAACCCTGGACACCGGCAAGGCCTACTCCGAAACCCGCTACGTCGACATCGTCACCGGCGCTGACGTGCTGGAGTACTACGCAGGCCTGGTACCGGCCATCGAAGGCGAGCAGATTCCACTGCGCACCACTTCGTTCGTCTACACCCGTCGCGAACCGCTGGGCGTCGTGGCCGGTATCGGCGCGTGGAACTACCCGATCCAGATCGCCCTGTGGAAATCCGCGCCAGCCCTGGCCGCCGGTAACGCGATGATCTTCAAGCCAAGTGAAGTCACCTCGCTGACCACCCTGAAACTGGCTGAGATCTACACCGAAGCCGGCGTGCCAAACGGTGTGTTCAACGTCCTGACCGGCAGCGGCCGTGAAGTCGGCACCTGGCTGACCGAGCACCCGCGCATCGAGAAAGTCTCGTTCACCGGCGGCACCGACACCGGCAAGAAAGTCATGGCCAGCGCCTCGAGCTCTTCGCTCAAGGACGTGACCATGGAACTGGGCGGCAAATCCCCGCTGATCATCTGCGACGACGCCGACCTCGATCGCGCCGCCGACACCGCGATGATGGCCAACTTCTACAGCTCCGGTCAGGTCTGCACCAACGGCACTCGTGTGTTCGTTCCGGCCCACCTGAAAGCCGCTTTCGAAGCCAAGATCGCTGAGCGCGTTGCACGCATCCGCATCGGCAACCCGGAAGACGAAAACACCAACTTCGGTCCGCTGGTCAGCTTTGCGCACATGGAAAGCGTGCTGGGCTACATCGCCAAGGGCAAGGAAGAAGGTGCCCGCCTGCTGTGCGGCGGTGAGCGCCTGACCGACGGCGAATTCGCCAAGGGTGCGTTCGTGGCTCCGACCGTGTTCACCGACTGCACCGACGACATGACCATCGTGCGTGAAGAAATCTTTGGCCCGGTGATGGCGATCCTGTCCTACGAAACCGAGGAAGAAGTGATCCGCCGCGCCAACGACACCGACTTCGGCCTGGCCGCCGGTATCGTCACCAAGGACCTGAACCGCGCCCACCGCGTGATTCATCAGCTGGAAGCCGGTATCTGCTGGATCAACGCCTGGGGCGAGTCCGACGCGAAGATGCCGGTTGGCGGCTACAAGCAGTCGGGTGTCGGCCGTGAGAACGGCATCAGCTCGCTGAACAACTTCACCCGCATCAAATCGGTACAGGTCGAGCTGGGCGATTACGTCTCGGTGTTCTAAGACCCGAGACCTGTATTGCTCGCGAGCGCCTCTTCGCGAGCAAGCCCGCTCCCACAAGAGGCCAGTGGCGGACACAGATCCTGTGTACACCAGAGATCAAATGTGGGAGCGGGTTTGCTCGCGAATCGAGTGCGCAGCACTCGCCATGGCCTGACCTGACCAACATCAAAGAGGGTGCATTCAATGTCCCAAGAATTCGACTACATCATCATCGGTGCCGGCTCGGCCGGTAACACCCTGGCGACCCGTCTGACCGAAGACGCCGGCGTCACCGTCCTGCTGCTCGAAGCGGGCGGCCCGGACTACCGTTTCGACTTCCGCACGCAGATGCCGGCCGCTTTGGCGTTCCCGCTGCAAGGCCGTCGTTACAACTGGGCCTACGAAACCGATGCCGAGCCACACATGGACGGCCGTCGCATGGAATGCGGTCGCGGCAAGGGCCTGGGCGGTTCCTCGCTGATCAACGGCATGTGCTACATCCGCGGCAACGCCATGGACTACGACGGCTGGGCGAAACTGCCAGGCCTGGAAGACTGGTCGTACCTCGACTGCCTGCCGTATTTCCGTAAAGCGGAAACCCGCGACATCGGCCCGAACGACTACCACGGCGGCGACGGCCCGGTCAGCGTGACCACGCCGAAAGCCGGCAACAACCCGCTGTTCCACGCCATGGTTGAAGCCGGCGTGCAGGCCGGTTACCCGCGCACCGAAGACTTGAACGGCTACCAGCAGGAAGGCTTCGGCCCGATGGACCGCACCGTGACCCCGAAAGGTCGTCGTGCCTCCACCGCCCGTGGTTACCTGGACGTCGCCAAGAAGCGTTCGACCCTGACCATCGTCACCCACGCCCTGACCGACAAGATCCTGTTCGAAGGCAAGCGTGCGGTCGGCGTGCGTTACCTGGTCGGCTCCGCTGAGGAGCGTGTTGAAGTCAAGGCGCGCAAGGAAGTGCTGCTGTGCTCCGGCGCCATCGCTTCGCCGCAGATCCTGCAACGCTCCGGCGTCGGCCCGGCCGAACTGCTGAACAAGCTCGACATTCCGGTGGTCCACGACCTGCCGGGCGTCGGTGAAAACCTGCAGGATCACCTTGAGCTGTACCTGCAATACGCTTGCACCCAACCGGTGTCGCTGTACCCTTCGCTGCTCCTGCACAACCAGCCGGCCATCGGTGCCGAGTGGCTGTTCAACGGCACCGGTATCGGCGCCAGCAACCAGTTCGAAGCCGGCGGTTTCATCCGTACCCGTCCGGAATTCGAATGGCCGAACATCCAGTACCACTTCCTGCCGGTGGCGATTAACTACAACGGCAGCAACGGTGTGAAAGAGCACGGTTTCCAGGCGCACATGGGCTCCATGCGTTCGCCGAGCCGCGGGCGCATCCAGGCCAAGTCCAAGGACCCGCGCCAGCACCCGAGCATCCTGTTCAACTACATGGCCACCGAGCAGGACTGGCAGGAATTCCGCGACGGCATCCGCCTGACCCGTGAAATCATGCAGCAACCTGCACTGGACGCCTTCCGTGGTCGAGAGATCAGCCCGGGCATCGACGTGCAGAGCGACGAGCAACTGGACAAGTTCATCCGCGAGCACGCCGAAACCGCGTTCCACCCGTCCTGCTCGTGCAAGATGGGCACCGACGAAATGGCCGTGGTCGATGGCGAAGGTCGCGTGCATGGCATGCAAGGCCTGCGGGTGGTCGATGCCTCGATCATGCCGATCATCACCACTGGCAACCTCAACGCACCGACGATCATGATGGCCGAGAAAATCGCCGACAAGATCCGTGGTCGCAAGCCGTTGCCGCGCAGCACTGCCACTTACTATGTGGCGGGTGAAGCGCCGGTGAAGGGCAAGCCGGTGCGTGAATTGAGCCAGACTGCATAAGGCGACAGACCGCGTCGAACCTATCGCGAGCAAGCTCGCTCCCACAGGTTTCGGGTTGGATTGCAGATTTGTGATCCAACCGAGCCCCCTGTGGGAGCGGGCTTGCTCGCGAAGAGGCCCGGTCAGGCAACACCTCTCCCCCGGCAATCACTCGCAAGTCCGATCCAAACTTGATCCTCCCCCCGCGCAAGCCTAATCTAGCGCCACGCAATCGTTTCACCCCTCCCCTCGCAGCACCGTCCCATCGCCACTCCATATCCAGGAGGTTCACGAATGTTCGATTTCTACCCCCAGCTCAAGCAGCGCTTCGCTACCTTGCGCACGGGTGCTGAATTCTTTTCCCTGCGTTATGTGCGCGAATCCGGGCAGTACCTGTCGGTGCGCAAGAACGTCGCCGAACCGCCGAACCTGAGCCGTGACGAAGGGGCGATGCTGACCGTGCGGGTCAATGGCGTCGAGGCCTATGCGGCCACCAACGACCTGTCGCAACAGGGCCTGCAAGCCGCCCTCGAACGCGCCGAACTCCAGGCCCGCGGGCTCAAGCCCCACGCCTTGCTGGACCTGCGCGAGCAGGCTGTTTCCAGCGACCGCGCCGATTACTTTTCACCCAACCTCGACCAGGCCTTCCCGACCCTGAGCGACTGCTACCAGTTGCTCGGCGCCGAATCCGCCGCCGTACCCAAGGACGACCGCTTGGTGAACTGGCAGGTCAGCCTCGGCATCACCCACGTCGAGCAGATCTACCTCAACAGCGCCGGTGCCGAACTGCGCCAGGCCCAACGTTTTGTGTACCCCGGCCTGGACGTCACGGCCTACGACGGCAACGACAGCCAGACCCGCAGCCTTGGCCGCGAGAACTTCGGCCAGCAAGGCGCGGCGGACGTCATCAGCCGCTGCGGTCTGATCGGTGCCGGTGCCCAGGTGGCCGATCAGGCCCTGCAATTGCTCCTGGCGCCGAACACCCCGCAAGGCCAGCGCGACCTGCTGCTGATGCCCGACCAGATGATGCTGCAAATCCACGAGTCCATCGGTCATCCGCTGGAGCTGGACCGCATCCTCGGCGACGAGCGCAATTACGCCGGCACCAGCTTCGTCAAAGCCAGTGATTTTGGCCGCCTGCAATACGGTTCCGGCCTGCTCAACGTGACCTTCGACCCGGACATCCCCGAGGAGCTCGCCAGCTACGGCCATGACGACGAAGGCACGCCCGCCAGCAAACAGTTCCTGATCCGTGAAGGCCTGCTGCTGCGTCCGCTGGGCGGTGCGTTGTCGCAATTCCGTGCCGGCATGGACGGCGTCGCCAACAGCCGCGCCTGCGGCTGGAACCGCCCGCCGATCGACCGCATGGCCAACCTCAACATCGAGCCGGGGGATCAGTCCATCGAGCAGTTGATCGGCGGTATCGAACACGGCGTGCTGATGTCGACCAACCGTTCATGGTCGATCGACGATGCGCGCAACAAATTCCAGTTCGGCTGCGAATGGGGCCAACTGATCGAAAACGGCGAACTCAAGGGCGTGGTTAAGAATCCCAATTACAGGGGCATCTCCGCGCAATTCTGGAAGAGTCTCAGCGCCGTCGGCGATGCCAGTACCTTGAAGGTCCTCGGCACACCGAACTGTGGCAAGGGCGAACCGAACCAGGTGATCCGCGTCGGCCACGCGTCACCGGCCTGTGTGTTCAGCAACGTTGATGTATTCGGAGGAGACGCCTGATGAATCCTTCAATCAGCCAGTCCGCGTCGTTCAAGGCGCTGGTCAACAGCTTGCGTGAAGCGCTGCACGAGCCCGAGCAGTTCACCCTCAGCTACGCCGCCGAATCGTCGGCTTTCGTGCGCTTCAACCACGCCAAGGTGCGTCAGGCCGGTCAGGTGCAGCAGGCGAGTATCGGCCTGAAGCTGATCAACGAAGGCCGCCATGCCGACCTGCACATCACCCTGGCCGGCGATCCGCAAGTGGATGCGCAGCGCCTGAGCGAAGGTCTGCAACAGTTGCGTGAAACCCTGCCGCTGCTGCCTCCGGACCCGTACCTGCTGCTCAACCACAATGGCTGGCAGAGCAACAACGTGCAGTCGCATCCGCTGCCGGACACCGAGCAGGTGGTCGCGCAAATCACCCAGGCCGCCGAAGGCCTGGACCTTGTCGGTTTCTACGCTGCCGGCCCGATCAGTCGTGGCTTTGCCAGTTCTTCGGGCGCCTTCGGCTGGCATCAGGCCAACAGTTTCAACTTCGATTTCAGTCTGTTCCACGAGAACGGCCAGGCCGTGAAAGCCAGCTACGCCGGGCACGACTGGAACAGCGAAGGCTTTGCCAGACGCTTCCAGCAAGCCCGCGAGCAGCTTGAGTTTCTGGGCCGGCCGCTGCGCACTTTGCCACCCGGCCAGTACCGCGCCTACCTGGCACCGGCGGCTCTGGAAGAAATCATCGGCATGTTGTGCTGGGGTGGTTTCTCGGCACAGTCGATTGCCAGCAAAAGTAGCCCGCTGCAAAAGCTCTACGGCGGCGACAGCGCGTTCAGCCCGCTGGTCTCGCTGGATGAAAAAGTCAGCGGCTCGCTGAGCCCGGCGTTTTCCGATGAAGGTTATCCACGCAGCGATCTGGGCTTGATCGTCGATGGCAAGGCCGGGGCACGACTGGTCAGCTCGCGCAGCGCCGCCGAATACGGCTTGACCGCCAATGGCGCCAGCGGCGGTGAATCACCGAGCGCGCTGAACATGAAAGCCGGGGCATTGCCTGACGCGGACATCCTCAAGCAACTGGGCACGGGGTTGTACATCAGCAACCTGTGGTACCTGAACTTCTCGGATCAACCGGCCGCACGCCTGACCGGCATGACCCGCTTTGCCACGTTCTGGGTCGAGAACGGCGAGATCCAGGCACCGGTCAGTACCATGCGCTTCGATGACAGCGCCTTCAGCCTGCTCGGCTCGCAGCTGGAAGCGTTGACCGAGGAGCGGGAGTTGTTGTTGTCGGCGAGTACCTACAGCCAACGGGCGACGGCTTCGGCGTTGTTGCCGGGGGCGTTGGTCAGCCGATTGACTCTGACGCTGTAAACACAAGTCTCAAGTGCACAGCAAACCTGTGGGAGCGGGCTTGCTCGCGAATGCAATCTTTCAGCTGATCTATTTGGTGACTGATACACCGCTTTCGCGAGCAAGCCCGCTCCCACATGAATCTCGACCCACCATGACCTTGCATTAACTTCATCAATCTAGAGGTCCCATGCCCAACCGCCCACCTCTCGACGCTGTAACCGCCCGCTGGATTCCCTGGGTCGTCGCCATTGCCTTCTTCATGCAGTCCCTCGACGGGACTATCCTCAACACCGCCCTGCCGGCCATGGCCCGCGACTTGGCCGAAGACCCATTGCGCATGCAAGGCGTGATCATCGCCTACATGCTCACGGTCGCCTTGCTGATTCCCGCATCCGGCTGGATCGCCGATCGCTTCGGCACCCGGAAAATCTTCTTCAGTGCGATTTTGCTGTTCAGCCTCGGCTCGCTGCTCTGCGCATTGTCGACCAGCCTGACCCAGTTGATCGGCGCCCGGGTGATCCAGGGCCTGGGCGGCGCGTTGATGCTGCCGGTCGGGCGGCTGGTGGTGTTGCGTGCCTACCCGCGCTCGGAGCTGGTGCGGATCATGGGCTTCATCACCATTCCCGGGCTGCTCGGCCCGTTGATCGGCCCGACCATGGGCGGCTGGATGGTGCAATACCTGACCTGGCACTGGATCTTCCTGATCAACCTGCCGGTGGGGCTGGTCGGTTGCTACGCCGTGTGGAAATTCATCCCGGACCTGCGCGGCTCCGAGCGCACGCGCTTCGATAGCCTGGGTTTCGTGCTGTTCGGCGCGGCGATGATTCTGATCACCATCGCCATGGAAGGGCTCGGCGAACTGCACCTGCCGCATTTGCGGGTAATGTTGCTGCTGTTCGGCGGCATGGCTTGCCTCGCCGCGTATTGGCTGCGCGCCGGGCATATCGAAAACCCGCTGTTCGCGCCGTCGCTGTTCAAGACCCGGACCTTCGCCGTCGGGATTCTCGGCAACCTGTTCGCTCGTCTCGGCAGCGGCGCCCTGCCCTTTCTGGTGCCGTTGCTGTTGCAAGTGGCGCTGGGCTATTCGCCGTCTCAGGCCGGGATGAGCATGCTGCCGCTGGCAGCGGCGGCGATGATCGCCAAGTGGGTGGCGCGGCCGCTGATCGAGCGTCTGGGTTACCGCATCGTGCTCACCGGCAACACCCTGGCGCTGGGGATCATGCTGGCGAGCATGGGCCTGGTCAGCGAGCAGACGCCGTACTGGCTGCTGCTGTGCCAGCTGGCGATCCTTGGCGCGATCAACTCCTTGCAGTTCACTGCGATGAACACCGTGACCCTGATCGACCTCGATGACGCCAGCGCCAGCAGCGGCAACAGCCTGCTGTCGGTGGTCGCGCAACTGTCCCTGAGCCTGGGCGTGGCCTGCGCCGGTGCGTTGCTCGGTGGCTTTACCGCGGAAATTGGCAATGATGGCGTGGACACGGTCCTGGGGGCATTCCAATTGACCTTCGTGACCGTGGGAATCATGGCGATGCTGGCCGCTACGATCTTCTCGCAACTGTCAAAGAATGACGGACGGCGAGTCAAACGTCCGGAAGAACACATAGAGCCTTAGGGCGAATGGCCATCGGACTGGTACACTGCGCGACATTTTGTTTTGCAGGCCAGTCCCGTGACCACCATCGCCACCGAATTTAATACTTTGCCGCTGTCCGCCGCCATGCTGGCTAACCTCGACTCCCTCGGTTATGCCCAGATGACGCCGATCCAGGCGCAAAGCTTGCCGGTGATCCTCAAGGGGATGGACCTGATCGCCCAGGCCAAGACCGGTAGCGGCAAGACCGCTGCCTTCGGCATCGGCCTGCTGAACCCGATCAATCCGCGCTACTTCGGTTGCCAGGCGCTGATCCTGTGCCCGACCCGCGAGCTGGCTGACCAGGTCGCCAAGGAAATCCGTCGCCTGGCCCGTGCCGAAGACAACATCAAGGTCCTGACCCTGTGCGGCGGCGTGTCCCTCGGCCCGCAGATCGCTTCGCTGGAACACGGCGCGCACATCATCGTCGGCACCCCGGGGCGCATCCAGCAGCACCTGCGCAAGGGTTCGCTGGTACTCCACGGCCTGAACACCCTGATCCTCGACGAAGCCGACCGCATGCTCGACATGGGTTTCTACGATTCCATCGAAGAAATCATCATGCAGGCCCCGGAGCGTCGCCAGACCCTGCTGTTCTCCGCCACCTACCCGGTAGGCATCAAGCAACTGGCCTCGAAGTTCATGCGCAACCCGCAGCAAGTGAAGGCCGAGGCGTTCCACGACGACACGCAGATCGAGCAGCGCTTCTACGAAATTTCCCCGGACGACCGCATGAGTGCGGTGACCAAGGTCCTGGGTCACTTCCGTCCGGCCTCCTGCGTGGCTTTCTGCTACACCAAGCAGCAGGTTCAGGAAACCGTCGACCACCTGACCACCAAAGGCATTTCCGCCGTCGGCCTGCATGGCGATCTGGAACAGCGTGACCGCGACCAGGTGCTGGCGATGTTCGCCAACCGCAGTACTTCGGTGCTGGTGGCGACCGACGTCGCCGCCCGCGGCCTCGATATCGACTCCCTGGACATGGTGATCAACGTCGAACTGGCCCGTGATTCTGAAATCCACATTCACCGCGTTGGTCGTACCGGCCGCGCCGGTGAGAAAGGCCTCGCGATCAGCCTGGTGGCGCCGTCCGAAGCGCAGCGCGCCCAGGCCATCGAGCAATTGCAGAGGACACCATTGACCTGGGATCAGGTGGACAACCTCACCTCCAAGGGTGGTGGCCCGCTGTTGCCGCAGATGAGCACCCTGTGCATCGCTGCCGGCCGCAAGGACAAGGTTCGTCCGGGCGACATTCTTGGCGCACTGACCGGTGACGCCGGCATCCCCGGTGCCCAGGTCGGCAAGATCGCGATTTTCGACTTCCAGGCCTATGTGGCCGTGGAGCGCGGCGTTGCCAAGCAGGCCTTGCAGCGCTTGAACGACGGCAAGATCAAGGGTCGTTCGCTGCGCGTTCGCATCCTGTAAGAACAACGTATACCCCTGTGGGAGCGAGCTTGCTCGCGATAGCGGTCTTTCAGTCAAAAAGTCTGTGACTGGAATGGCCTCATCGCGAGCAAGCTCGCTCCCACAGCTTGTTTTGTGGTGTAGCACTGAGAGGACACCGTTTTGCGCTCTACCGAAGTCGTGATCATTGGCGCTGGCGCCGCAGGGTTGATGTGTGCACTGACCGCCGCCGGGCGCGGGCGCAAGGTGTTGCTGCTCGACCATGCCAACAAGGCCGGCAAGAAAATCCTGATGTCGGGCGGTGGCCGCTGCAATTTCACCAACATGTACACAGAACCGGGCAATTTCCTCTCGCAGAACGCGCATTTCTGCAAATCCGCACTGGCCCGTTACACCCAGTGGGATTTCATCGGCATGGTGGCCAAACACGGCGTGCCGTACCACGAGAAAAAACTCGGCCAGTTGTTCTGCGATAACAAATCCAGCGACATCCTCGAAATGCTGCTCAACGAGTGCGATCAGGTCGGCGTCAGCCTGCACCTGGACACCTCGATCCAGACCATCGAGAAGCTCGAAAGCGGCTACCTGCTGGACACGACACTCGACCAAATCACCTGCGAATCCCTGGTGATCGCCACCGGTGGCCTGTCGATCCCGACCCTGGGCGCCACCGGTTTCGGTTACCAGGTGGCCAGGCAGTTCGGCCACGAACTGCTGCCGACCCGCGCCGGCCTGGTGCCGTTCACCATCACCGATCAGCTCAAGGCCTTGTGCACTGAGCTGTCCGGTACGTCGGTGGACTGCCTGGTGAGCTGCAACGACCAGAGCTTTCGCGAGAACATCCTGTTCACCCACCGCGGCCTCAGCGGCCCGGCGATTTTGCAGATCTCGTCGTTCTGGGAATCCGGCGATACCGTCGAGATCAACCTGCTGCCGGATCACGACGTGCCGGCCTGGCTGCAACAGCAACAGGCCGAACGTCCCAACAGCGAGCTGAAAACCTTGCTCGGTGAAATATTCACCAAGAAGATGGCCAACCTGCTGGCGGACAACTGGTTCGTCTCCAAACCGATGAAGCAGTACACCCACGCCGAGCTGGCCGATATCGCGGAAAAACTGGCGAGCTGGAAAGTCGTGCCCGCCGGCACCGAAGGCTATCGCACCGCCGAAGTGACCCTGGGCGGCGTCAACACCAATGAAGTGTCGTCCAAGACCATGGAATCGCTGAAAAGCCCGGGGCTGTACTTCATCGGCGAAGTGCTGGACGTGACCGGGCATCTGGGCGGGTTCAATTTCCAGTGGGCGTGGGCTTCCGGTTACGCTGCTGCGCAGTACGTCTGACACCACCGGCCCTGTAGGAGCTGCCGCAGGCTGCGATCTTTTGATCCTGTTTTTTTAAAGTAAAGTCAAAAGATCGCAGCCTGCGGCAGCTCCTACAGAGGCGGTGTATCGCCAAGGAAGGAACAGATTTTGCTGTCTGATGTGATCGGCGCCATTGCGTCGGCGTCATTAGTGGCTCAATTTAGCGTCATTGCCTCGGAAGGCCTTCGCATTTCATGTCATCGACTTCGTTCCGCCAGTCTCTGCGTCGCCTTTGGGCGCTGGATAAGTTCAGCTACAGCGTGCGGGTATTCATTGCCCTGACCGGCACCATGGCGCTGTGTTGGTATCAGGATGAAATGGGCCTGCTGATCCCGTTGTTCCTGGGGATTATCGCCAGCGCCCTGGCCGAGACCGACGACAGCTGGCAGGGCCGTATCAACGCGCTGGCGGTGACGCTGGTGTGTTTCGCGGTTGCCGCCCTGTCCGTCGAACTGCTCTTCCCCTACCCCTCGCTGTTTATCATCGCCTTCGCCCTGGCTGCGTTCTGCCTGACCATGCTTGGCGCCCTCGGCGAGCGCTATGGCGCGATTGCCTCGGCGACGCTGATCCTTTCGGTCTACACCATGATCGGCGTGGACCAGCGTGGTGGTGCGGTCACCGACGTCTGGCACGAGCCGTTGCTGCTGGTGGCCGGTGCTGCCTGGTACGGTTTGCTGTCGGTGTTGTGGCAGGCACTGTTTTCCAATCAGCCGGTGCAGCAGAGCCTGGCGCGCCTGTTCCGCGAGCTGGGCTTTTACCTGAAGCTGAAATCCTCGCTGTTCGAGCCGATCCGGCAGATGGACGTGGAGGCGCGGCGCCTGGAATTGGCCCAGCAGAACGGCCGGGTGGTGGCGGCACTGAACGCCGCCAAGGAGATCATCCTGCACCGGGTCGGCAATGGTCGCCCGGGGTCGAAAGTCAGCCGCTACCTCAAGCTGTACTTCCTCGCCCAGGACATCCACGAACGCGCCAGTTCTTCGCACTACCCTTACAACGCCCTGGCCGACGCCTTCTTCCACAGCGACGTGCTGTTCCGCTGCCAACGCCTGTTGCGTCAGCAAGGCAAGGCCTGCCGGGCCCTGGCCGAATCGATCCAGATGCGCCAGCCGTTCACCTATGACGCCAGTTTCGCCGAGGCCCTGAGCGACCTCGATGCTTCTCTCGAACACCTGCGCATCCAGAGCAACCCGGCCTGGCGCGGCTTGCTGCGTTCACTGCGGGCACTGGCGGCCAACCTCGGCACCCTCGACCGCTTGCTCAGCGATGCCAGTAACCCCGACGCCCTGGCTGACGCCACCGACAGCAGCCTGCTCGACCGTTCGCCGCGCAGCCTCAAGGACGTGTGGCTGCGCTTGCGCACGCAGCTGACGCCGACCTCGCTGCTGTTCCGCCATGCCCTGCGATTGCCCCTGGCCTTGAGCATCGGCTACGCCATGGTGCATTTGATTCACCCGTCCCAAGGCTACTGGATCATCCTCACCACGCTGTTCGTCTGCCAACCGAACTACGGCGCCACCCGCCGCAAACTCGGTCAACGGATCATCGGCACCGCCATCGGCCTGACCCTGGCCTGGGCACTGTTTGACCTGTTCCCGAACCCGTTGATCCAGTCGTGTTTCGCCATCGCCGCCGGGGTGGTGTTCTTTACCAACCGCACCACCCGCTACACCCTGGCGACGGCGGCAATCACCCTGATGGTGCTGTTCTGCTTCAACCAGGTGGGTGACGGTTACGGGCTGTTCCTGCCACGGCTGTTCGATACCTTGCTCGGCAGCCTGATCGCCGGCCTCGCGGTATTCCTGTTCCTGCCGGACTGGCAGGGCCGACGCCTGAACAAAGTGCTGGCCAATACCCTGGCCTGCAACAGCATTTACTTGCGCCAGATCATGCAGCAATACGCGGCGGGCAAAAGCGACGACCTGGCTTACCGCCTGGCCCGCCGCAACGCGCACAACGCCGACGCGGCGCTGTCGACCACACTGGCCAACATGCTGATGGAGCCGGGGCATTTCCGAAAGGAGGCGGACGTGGGCTTCCGCTTCCTGGTGCTGTCACACACGCTGCTCAGTTACCTGTCGGGCCTGGGCGCGCATCGGGAAACCCAACTGCCGGCGGACGTGCGCGAGCACTTGATCGAAGGGGCCGGGGTGAAACTGGCCACCAGCATCGACGCGATCGCCCAAGGGCTGGCGAGCAAGTCTTCGATCGAGATTCAGAGCGATGAAGAAGAAGCACTGGCCAATGAACTGGAACAGATGCCTGATGAAATCGATGAGGGGCAACGGTTGGTGCAGACGCAACTGGCGCTGATCTGCCGGCAGTTGGGGCCGCTGAGGACCTTGGCGGCGCATTTGATCAAGGATACGAGTGAGGATTGAGATCCCGGCTGAATGTACCGGCCCCTTCGCGGGCAAGCCCGCTCCCACAGGGTTATCTGATGGTCACGGGATTTGTGTTCACCTTCGCCCACTGTGGGAGCGGGCTTGCCCGCGAAGAGGCCATCAGCAACAGTACAGAATCCGGATCAATGCACTTACATCCCGTGCTGTTTAATCAACTTGTCATAACTCCCGTCCGCCTTCATCGCCGCGATCTCCCGGTCGAAGCCGGCGACGATCCGTGCATGCTCGGGATTCTTCAGGCTGACCATGATATGCAGGCTGTTCTCGCTTAATGGCTTGGGCAGGAACTCCACGGCGTTTCGCACCTTGGGCGATTCACGGGCCAGGTAGTAGCGGGCGACGAACTCATCTTCCAGCGTCAGCTTGACCCGGTCGGCCGCGAGCATGCGCACCGCCATGGCGAAACTGTGCACCGGGATTTTCTGCAACGACTCGTCGTTGTCGAACGGGGGCGAATACGCGTATCCACGCACGACGGCAATCGGATAGGTGTGCAATTGCTGCAGGTTATTGAATTCGATCGGCGCGTCCTTGCGTTTGAGAAAGCGCACGCGATTGAGCAGGTACTCGCCGGAAAATTGGCCGAGCCTGGTCCGTTCCTCGGTGTACCAGGCGTTGACCAGCACGTCGTATCGGCCCTCGCCCAATCCCATCAAGGCCCGTGCCCAGGGCACCTGTTCGAAGTCACTGGCATAGCCAGCCCTGGCGAGCGCGGTACTGACAATGTCCGTCGCCAGACCACCGTTGACGAGCGTGGAATCGGTAAAGGGTGGCCAGGCATCAGCGACCAACCGCAGTTTTTCTGCCGCCGCTCCCTGAACCAGCAACAGCAATCCAATCAAGGCAAAAGCTCGATGCAATCGCGGCATGCCAGAAAATCCTTAGTGGGCGGGTTGCCCGACGTGTTTTCAGCCAAAACCCCAAGGCCCCTGTACCGGCAAGACCCGGGTACTCAACATTAGCTCATCGAAGCCATAGCACAGCGCTTCGAGCCAGATTACACAAAGAAGACATCCGCGCGAAAAATGAATGATGGCATTTTGGCCTTTGCCACAGATTCTTCCGCCATAAAGACTTCTGGCGTGAGTGCGCTTAGTATCGGAACGACGTTTTCAGGGAATCAAAACATGACAGTCGATTGGATCTGCAAACACCACAGTGACCTGGGCAAGGAGCAGCTGTACGCCATTTTGCAGTTGCGTGCGCAAGTGTTCGTTGTCGAGCAGCAATGCGCTTATCAAGACGTGGATGGCCAGGACCTTGAAGGTGACACTTGTCACTTGATGGCCTGGGACAGCAATCAACTGGTGGCCTATCTGCGGCTGCTCGATCCGGAACTGCAAGGCGGGGACGTAGTGATCGGTCGGGTGATCATTGCCCCACACGCACGAGGCGCCGGGCTTGGACATGGGTTGATGGAGCAGGCATTGAAGCAGATTGAAGAACGCTGGCCGGAAACGCCGATCTACCTCTCGGCCCAGACGCATTTGCAGGGGTATTACGGGCGGTACGGGTTTGTCGTGACGGGTGAGGAGTTTGTCGAGGATGGCATTCCACACATTGGCATGCGTCGTCCTTGAAGGACCCATCGCGAGCAGGCTCGCTCCCACACTGGATTATGTTCACAACTCAAATCAACTGTGGGAGCGAGCCTGCTCGCGATGACGTCGGTTCAGGCACCGAAAATCTCAGGGATACTCCAGCACCGCCTTGATCTGCCGCAGATTACGCTCGATCCACCCGCGATCAATCGCCCCCCACTCGCGAATCCGATAGCGCCCCGCATGGTTGCGCGCGCCTTCTTCCTGCTCGAACTCACAAATTATGTCCAGATCCGCCAACGCCGCGATGGTGTCCTGTGCCGTGCGCCGAGGCATGCCGGTGACATCGGTCAGCGCCGGGACGCTGCTGGCCAGCCCGCTGTCGATCAGGTACGCCACGTACAACCGGCGGTAGAAGCTGCTCTTGGTCTTGCTCACGTCCATCTGATGCTCCTTATAAGATCGCAGCCTGCGGCAGCGCCTACAGATCCCGCCACGTCAGGTACACCCGCACATCAAATTCCACCTGGTGATAACCCGGCAGCATGTGCTCGCACAGTTTGTAGAATGCCTTGTTGTGGTCCGATTCCTTGAAGTGCGCCAGTTCATGCACCACGATCATTTTCAGGAACTCGCAAGGCGCCTCCTTGAACAGCGACGCGATGCGGATTTCCTTCTTGGACTTGAGCTTGCCGCCCTGCACCCGGGAAATCGTGGTGTGCAGACCAAGGGCACGGTGGGTCAGGTCCAGACGGTTGTCGAACAGCACCTTGTCGATGGCCGGGGCATTGCGCAGGTACTCCTGCTTGAGGTCCAGGGCATAGGTGTACAGCGCCTTGTCGCTCTGCACCCCGTGCTTTTGCGGGTAACGCTGGCTCAGGTAATCGCCCAGCCGACCGTCGGCGATCAGCTGGCGCACCTGATCCTGCAAGGTAGCGGGATAAGCCTGGAGATATTTCAACACGGTCATCGGGGCGGCAATACAGGTCACTAAAAGATCGCCAGTGTAGCGAATTCAGCGGGGCAGCGCGCTCCAGTCAAACGGCTGGACAAAGACCCCGGTGTCTTCGGCCATCAGCGGCCGGGCCACCAGAAAACCTTGCACATATTCACAGCCGTTGGCTTGCAGCCATTCATACTGCGCGACGGTTTCCACCCCTTCGGCAATCACCAGCATCCCGAACTGTTTGCACAGGTCGATCACACTGCGCGCCAGCGCCGCATCCCTTGCCGACTCCGGCAACCGGGCGATCAAATGGCGGTCGATCTTGAGGGTATCCAGCTCCAGGTCGCGCAAGTGCGTCAGGGAACAGGGTCCGGCCCCGAAGTCATCCAATGCCACGCGTACGCCCAGATTGTGCAGCAGGCGCAATTGCTTGCGGGTTTCTTCGGGGTTGTGCATCAAGGCCTCTTCCGTGACCTCGACTTCCAGATGACGCGGTTGCAGGCCATGGCGCTCCAGCACCTGGCGCAACTCGGTGACCAGGTTGGCCATGCCGAACTGCGTACTGCTCAAGCTGACGCCGAGCACCAGATCCTCGGCAAACAGGGACTCCCAGGCTTTGCGTTGCCCGGCGCCGCGATGGTAGATCCAGCTGCCCAGGCGACTGATCAGCCGCGCCTCCTCCAGCAATGGCAAAAACAGTCCCGGAGGGACATCGCCAACGCTCGGATGCTGCCAGCGCAACAAGGCCTCGAAGCCCCGAATCCGCCCGTCGGCAATCGCAACCTGAGGCTGATACACCAGATTGAAATCCCGGTTTTCTATAGCTGTGCGCACACTTTCTTCCAGCATCAGCCGCGTGCGCGCCCGGCCGTTCATTTCGTGATCGTAGAAGCGATATTGCTGGCGGCCGGCACGCTTGGCTTCGTACATGGCGATATCGGCCGCCCGCAGCATGCCGTCGAGATTGGCGCCACATTCAGGGAACGTGGCGATGCCGATGCTGGCACCCAGGGCGATATCGAGGCCGTCGATCTGCTGACAGATCGACACTCGCTCGATGAGTTTCTCGGCAATCTTCGCCGCCTGCTCGGGGAACTCCAGATCCAGCAGCGCGGTGAATTCGTCGCCGCCCATCCGCGCCAGGATGTCGAAGGGCCGCAGGCAAGCCTTCAGCTGTTCGGAGACCCAGCGCAGCACCCGATCGCCGGCATCGTGCCCGAGCGAATCATTGACTCGCTTGAAACCGTCGAGGTCCAGGTACATCAAGACCCAGGAGCTGTCGGAACGCTCACCGCGCAACAGCAGGTTCTCTACGGTCTGATAGAACCCCCGGCGGTTGAGCAATCCGGTCAGCGGATCGGTGACCGCCTGAAATTCCAGTTGCTGATGCAGATGGCGCACCACCGACATGTCCAGCACGGTCACGACCATCGCGTGTTGCTCGGCGGGCAATGGCGCGCAGGACAAGGCCACCGGCACCTGCTGGCCGGGCGCGGTTCGTAGCTGGGCATCGTGCAGGCGCAAGGTTTCGCCGCGTTTGTATCCGGCCAGCAACTCGGAATCGGCCCAGATCGGGATATGCGGTTTTTGCAGGTAGTCCAGAAACTCCTTGCCTTGCAACTCCTGCACCGGGGCATTGAGCAACCGTGACATCGCCGGATTGGCAAACCGAATCAGGCCGTCCTCACCCAATACCAGAATGCCTTCGGCGGCGTTATCCAGCACCGACGCATTAAAGGCACGAGCGGCTTCCAGATCATGACTCAGGCGCTGCAGGGCCCGGCGGTTACGCTGGTGTTCGAGCAACGCCTGGACCTTGGGCGTGAAGACCTGTGGGTCGAACGGCTTGAACAGGTAATCCACCGCACCACTGGCATAGCCCTTGATCACGGCGTCCTGGGACTGTTCGTTGGCGGTCAGGAAAATGATCGGCGTGAGACGGGTCCGCTGGCTACCGCGCATCAGGCGCGCCACTTCATAACCGTCCATGTCTGGCATCTGCACGTCCAGCAGCACCAGATCGATATCGTGTTCAAGCAACAAGCCGAGGGCTTCGAAACCCGAGGTGGCAGTAATGACCCGCCAGCCCTGGCGCTGTAACAACGCGCGCATGCTGATCAGGTTTTCAGGGTAATCGTCGACGACTAAAAGGGTTGAGCCGCCTTCTACTGGCGTGGGTTGCGCGCATTCCATGCTGCTTCTCTAATTGCGGGGTGTCAGGCCGGTTTCTCGTGAAAACCGGACAAATACTGTGCCTTCACTCTAGACCCGGTTCTGCGAAAGCAGAAGGTGTCAGTGAGCCATCATTTAATCATTGTGTCTTTTTACCGACTAACGGTCGAATGCTCAGTCCGATGAAAACCCGGAAGATGACATTTCGACAGGATGTTGACGTCAACCACCCGTCAGGCGGGCATTAACAAAATCACCCGCTACGCTTATAAAGGCCGCCCAAAAGGTGCGGTCTAGAGCTTCTGGCACGTCCGTGCAGCATGAATCAAGTGGAAGAACCGACATGATCGATCTTGCAACCTGGAACCTCAGCGTCCCCGTCGGCAGCCCGCCGTACACCGTCGAAACCGCCAAACTGGTGGATGGTTTCAAGGATCAATACTTCCATTCAGACACCGGCACATTGTTTTTCTGGACGCCCGTGACCGGTTCCCGTACCGAAAACGCGATTTATCCGCGCACCGAATTGCGTGAAACCTACAGCAACGGCACGTTGAAAAACTGGTATTACCCGGAGGCCGACAATTTGTTGTATGCCACTCTGGCAGTGAACCAGGTGCCGAGTTCCGGGAAGATCGTCATCGGCCAGATCCATGCCTTTCAAAGCCAGAAACCTCTGGTGAAGGTCGAATACCAATACAAAACCAGTACAGGCACCGGCAATATCGTCGCCAAGGTCCGGATGCATCCCTATGACGATACAAGCCGGGTGATCATCGTTGCGACGGGGGTGAAACTCGACCAGGAGTTCAACTACCTCATTCACCTCAGCCCCGGTGGCGCCCTGGGCATCAGCGCGGCAGGTTATCAATGGGATACGCAAATCAGCACAACCTGGCGCGAAAAGCCGCTGTACTTCAAGGCCGGGGTCTATGTGCAGGACAATACCGGGTACACCACTGAAGGCGGGAAAGTGACATTTAGCAAGCTGGATATCGATCACAATCAATAGCCCGAACCCTCGTCACAAAAGCCCGTGTCATACATTTCTCTCGCCCATAAAAAACCCGCCTCTCGGCGGGTTTTTCATCAAGGCAGCTTAACGCTCAGACTTAGTTGACCTTGGCGTTCAACTCACCTTTCAGGTAACGCTGATACATGCCTTCCAGCGAGATCGCCTTGATCTTCGAAGCGTTGCCGGCAGTGCCGAAGGCTTCGTAGCGAGCGATACACACATCACGCATTGCGGTGACGGTGGCGCCGAAGAATTTACGTGGGTCGAACTCGCTCGGGTTGGTGGCCATCAGGCGACGCATGGCGCCAGTGGATGCCAGGCGCAGGTCGGTGTCGATGTTGACCTTGCGCACGCCGTGCTTGATGCCTTCGACGATTTCTTCAACCGGTACGCCGTAGGTTTCCTTGATGTCGCCGCCGTACTGGTTGATGATCGCCAGCCACTCTTGCGGAACCGAAGACGAACCGTGCATCACCAGGTGAGTGTTCGGAATGCGCTTGTGGATCTCTTTGATACGGTCGATCGCCAACACGTCGCCGGTAGGCGGCTTGGTGAACTTGTAGGCGCCGTGGCTGGTGCCGATGGCGATGGCCAGGGCATCCACCTGAGTGCGTTTTACGAAGTCAGCGGCTTCTTCCGGGTCGGTCAGCATCTGGCTATGATCCAGAACGCCTTCGGCGCCGATGCCGTCTTCTTCACCGGCCATACCGGTTTCCAGCGAACCCAGGCAGCCCAGCTCGCCTTCTACCGAAACGCCGCAGGCGTGAGCCATGGCCACGGTCTGTTGGGTCACACGCACGTTGTAGTCGTAGTCGGTCGGGGTCTTGCCGTCTTCGCCCAGGGAACCGTCCATCATGACCGAGCTGAAGCCCAGTTGGATGGAGCGCTGGCAGACGTCAGGGCTGGTGCCGTGGTCCTGGTGCATGCACACCGGGATGTGCGGGAACTCTTCGATCGCGGCCAGGATCAGGTGACGCAGGAATGGCGCGCCAGCGTATTTACGGGCGCCGGCCGAAGCCTGGACGATCACCGGGGAGTCAGTCTTGTCAGCGGCTTCCATGATGGCGCGCATCTGCTCAAGGTTGTTGACGTTGAAGGCTGGAACGCCGTAGCCGAACTCGGCTGCGTGGTCCAGCATCTGGCGCATGCTGATAAGTGCCATTGTGTGTATCTCTCCCGGTTGAGGGTCGTTAATCGTGCCAGCCTGCCGGAGCGGCGGCGGCTATTCAAGTTTTTGCAGATCGGGGGTTGGCCCGGACTGCGGATTCGGTGTTCTTCGTTTTACTCGGCCTTGCAGCCACGGCCGATCAAATCATTGGTGGCGACCCAGTAAACCAGGCCTTCCTCACCTTTTATGTGAAACGCCAGCATGTCATTGCTGTACAGCGAACCCGACGCACCCGGCTCCTGCTTCAGGCGGTAGACCTGATCGGCACCGCCCAGGCGCACGTCGACTTCCCTGCGGCTGTCGTCGGTGTAGCGCCACAGCACTTTGGCCTGGCTGTCGCAGGTCCAGGTGGTCCAGTTATCCACAGGCGCGGACGACTGGAACGGGTTCAACTGATTGAACTGAGCACAACCGGCCAACAACGTCAGCGCCGCAACGGCGATAAAACCTTTCATCCGTGTCCCTCGACTGACGGCGCACGCTGCCAGCCCTGAGTAATGAGTCAGACCCGTCAAGGGCAGCCATGTTCCTTGGCGGGTGCCTGGGTCTCGTATTTGTCCAGGCCTTCCGGCCCGGAACGCTTGTTGAGCACCGGGTTGGTTTCCGCCTGCCAGTCAGCCTGGTAGCAGCCTTTGTCCGACTCGGACGGCGCAGATTCCGGGGTGGCCTTCGGGTTACTCCCGCACGCCACCAGCGAACCTGCGACGATCAACAGCGCTAACGTCTTGACCATTTCAACACTCCCTGCCTGGTCAAACGGGCGAGCCTCAGGCCTTGGCCCGGCTTTCCAGAACTTCAACGGCTGGCAGGACCTTGCCTTCGACGAATTCGAGGAACGCGCCGCCGCCGGTAGAAATGTAGGAGATCTGCTCGGCAACGCCATACTTGTCGATGGCCGCCAGGGTGTCGCCGCCACCAGCGATGGAGAACGCCGCGCTGTCCGCGATGGCCTGGGCCAGCACCTTGGTGCCATTACCGAACTGATCGAATTCGAACACGCCGACCGGACCGTTCCACAGGATGGTTTGCGACGACTTCAGCAGCTCGGCGAAATTCGCCGCGGTCTGCGGGCCGATGTCCAGAATCATGTCGTCGGCAGCCACGTCAGCGATCAGCTTGACGGTCGCGGTGGCGCTTTCAGCGAATTCCTTGGCAACCACCACGTCAACCGGCAGCGGCACGCTGACCTTGGCGGCGATGGCGCGAGCGGTGTCCAGCAGGTCCGGCTCGTACAGGGATTTACCGACCGGGTGACCGGCAGCGGCCAGGAAGGTGTTGGCGATGCCGCCGCCAACGATCAACTGGTTGCAGATCTGGCTCAGGCTATTCAGCACGTCGAGTTTGGTCGACACCTTGGAGCCGGCGACGATGGCCGCCATTGGCTGGGCCGGGGCGCCCAGGGCTTTGCCCAGTGCGTCCAGTTCAGCGGCCAGCAGCGGGCCGGCAGCAGCGACTTTGGCGAACTTGGCCACGCCGTGGGTCGAACCCTCGGCACGGTGAGCGGTGCCGAAGGCGTCCATCACGAACACGTCGCACAGGGCAGCGTATTGCTGGGCCAGTTCGTCGGCGTTCTTTTTCTCGCCCTTGTTGAAGCGCACGTTTTCGAACAGCACGATGTCGCCGGCTTTCACGTCGACGCCGTTCAGGTAGTCAGCTACCAGTGGCACTTCGCGACCCAAGGCCTTGCTCAGGTAGTCAGCGACTGGCTTGAGGCTGTTCTCGGCCGAGAACTCGCCTTCGGTCGGACGGCCAAGGTGCGAGCAGACCATCACGGCCGCGCCTTTTTCCAGGGCCAGCTTGATGGTCGGCAGCGAGGCCAGGATACGCGCATCGCTGGTGACAACACCGTCCTTGACTGGGACGTTGAGGTCTTCGCGGATCAATACGCGCTTACCTTGCAGATCGAGGTCGGACATCTTCAACACGGTCATGGGTCGCACTTCCTACGGTTTTTTTGAAGTTGCTGTTTGCAGATAGTGTTCTGCAACGTCCAGCATTCGGTTGGCAAAACCCCATTCGTTGTCGAACCAGGCCAGGATGTTCACCAGCCGTGGGCCGGAAACGCGGGTCTGACTGGCATCGACGATCGCCGAATGTGGGTCATGGTTGAAATCACAGCTTGCGTGGGGTAGCTCGGTGTAGGCCAGCAGGCCTTTGAGCGGGCCGCTGGTGGCGGCTTCGCGCAGGATCCGGTTGACCTCGGTGGCGTCGGTCGCAGTGGCGGTCTGCATCGTGATATCGAGGCAGGACACGTTGACCGTCGGCACCCGCACGGCTTTGGCCTGAATTCGGCCAGCAAGTTCCGGCAGCAGGCGTTCGATACCTCGCGCCAGACCGGTGGACACCGGAATCACCGACTGGAACGCCGAACGGGTACGGCGCAGGTCTTCGTGGTGATAGGCATCGATGACCGGCTGATCGTTCATGGCCGAGTGAATGGTGGTGATCGATACGTAGTCCAGGCCAATGGCCTGATTCAGCAGGCGCAACAGCGGCACGCCGCAGTTGGTGGTGCAGGACGCGTTGGACACCAGCAGTTCGTCGCCGGTCAAGCAATCCTGGTTCACGCCGTAGACGATGGTGGCGTCGACGTCCGTCTCGCTGGCCATCGGCTGGGAAAACAGCACACGCGGGGCGCCGGCGTCGAGGAAACGCTGGCCATCTTCGCGCGTGTGATAAGCGCCGGAGCACTCCAGCACCAGATCGACGCCCAGGGACGCCCAATCGATGCCTTCGGGGGTGGCACTGCGCAGAACCTTCACGCAGTCGCCATTGATATGCAGACAATCGCCGTCGACCTTCACTTCGCCGGGGAACCGGCCATGGGTGGAGTCGAAGCGTGTCAGGTATTCGATGCTGGCCATGTCCGCCAGATCGTTGATCGCGACAATCTCGAACCCGGCCTTCTCGCCTCGCTCGAACAACGCACGCAAGACGCAACGACCAATCCGGCCGTAGCCGTTGAGTGCAACTTTGTAGGGACGCGGTTGAGGCATGGGGTTCTCGATAGACGCAGGCAGATCGAAATCTAGTTAACAACGCAAACCCTGTAGGAGCTGTCGAGTGAAACGAGGCTGCGATCTTTTGATCTTGGTTTTGAAGATCAAGATCAAAAGATCGCAGCCTCCGGCAGCTCCTACAAGGGACCGCGGTGGTCGTGAAACCACCGCGTCGTGTTTAGTCTTCCAGCAGCTCTTCAGCCTGACCCAGGATGTTTTCCAGGGTGAAGCCGAACTCCTCGAACAACGCAGACGCAGGCGCCGACTCGCCGTAGGTGGTCATGCCGATCACGCGGCCTTCCAGGCCCACGTACTTGTACCAATAGTCCGCATGGGAAGCCTCGATGGCGATACGGGCGCTGACCTGCAACGGCAGGACCGATTGCTTGTAGCCGGCTTCCTGGGCATCGAACACGCTGGTGCACGGCATGGAAACCACGCGAACCTTGCGGCCTTGCTCGGTCAGTTTGTCGAAGGCTTGAACAGCCAGGCCGACTTCCGAACCGGTGGCGATCAGGATCAGCTCAGGCTCGCCCGCGCAGTCTTTCAGCACGTAGCCACCACGGCTGATGTCGGCGATCTGGCCGGCATCACGGGTTTGGTGCTGCAGGTTTTGGCGCGAGAAGATCAGGGCCGAAGGACCGTCCTTGCGCTCCAGTGCGTACTTCCAGCTCACTGCCGATTCAACAGCGTCGGCTGGGCGCCAGGTGTCGAGATTCGGCGTGCAGCGCAGGCTGGCCAGTTGCTCGATTGGCTGGTGAGTCGGGCCGTCTTCGCCCAGACCGATGGAGTCGTGGGTGTAGACGTGGATCACACGTTGCTTCATCAGGGCCGACATGCGCACCGCGTTGCGCGCGTATTCCATGAACATCAGGAAGGTCGCGCCGTAAGGCACCAGGCCGCCGTGCAGGGCGACGCCGTTCATGATCGCGGTCATGCCGAACTCGCGCACGCCGTAGTACATGTAGTTGCCGCTGGCGTCTTCGGCGGTGACGCCTTTGCAACCTTTCCACAGGGTCAGGTTGGAACCGGCCAGGTCAGCCGAACCGCCGAGGAACTCAGGCAGCAACGGGCCGAACGCGTTCAGGGCATTCTGGCTGGCTTTACGGCTGGCGATGGATTCGCCCTTGGCGGCCACTTCGGCGATGTAGGCCGAGGCTTTTTCGCTGAAATCAGCTGGCAGATCGCCGCTCAGACGACGTACCAGTTCGCTGGCTTCAGTCGGGAACGCGGCGGAGTAGGCCGCGAAACGCTGATCCCACTCGGCTTCCACGGCGCGACCGGCTTCCTTGGCGTCCCACTCGGCGTAGATATCGGCCGGGATTTCGAACGGGCCGTGATTCCATTTCAGCGCCGCACGGGTCAGGGCGATTTCCGCGTCACCCAGTGGGGCGCCGTGGCAATCTTCCTTGCCTTGCTTGTTCGGCGAACCGAAGCCGATGGTGGTCTTGCAGCAGATCAGGGTTGGCTGATCGCTTTTGCGCGCAGTATCGATGGCCGTCTTGATCTCTTCCGGGTCATGACCGTCGACGTTGCGGATCACTTGCCAGTTGTAGGACTCAAAACGCTTCGGGGTGTCGTCGGTGAACCAGCCTTCGACTTCGCCATCGATGGAGATGCCGTTGTCATCGTAGAAGGCGATCAGCTTGCCCAGGCCCAAGGTACCGGCCAGGGAAGCGACTTCGTGGGAAATGCCTTCCATCATGCAGCCATCACCCAGGAACACATAGGTGTGGTGATCGACGATGTTGTGGCCAGGACGGTTGAACTGCGCCGCCATGACTTTTTCAGCCAGGGCAAAACCCACGGCGTTTGCCAGGCCTTGGCCCAGTGGACCGGTGGTGGTTTCTACACCCGGGGTGTAGCCGAGTTCCGGGTGGCCCGGGGTACGGCTGTGCAGTTGACGGAACTGCTTCAGGTCATCGATCGACAGGTCGTAGCCGGTCAGGTGCAGCAGCGAGTAGATCAGCATCGAGCCATGGCCGTTGGACAGCACGAAGCGGTCACGGTCGGCGAACGATGGATTGCTCGGGTTGTGCTTGAGGTAGTCGCGCCAAAGTACTTCGGCGATATCTGCCATACCCATCGGGGCACCGGGATGGCCGCTGTTGGCTTTTTGCACGGCATCCATGCTGAGGGCACGAATGGCGTTGGCACGCTCACGACGGCTAGGCATCGCTGTTCTCCTGGGGGCTTGAATAAAACGAAACGGAAAAAAGGCGAGCATTTTCCCTCACCGGGCCGCCTCGGGGCAATGACAGATAGTCATCTGAAGGCGTTTTTCCAATGGATAACGACGTATTCGCCTGGTGAAACCCTTCCGCCGTCCGTTTGTTGACTGAAGCTAACGTCCGGAAGTGCCATCTATCGAGCAATATCAAAACTTTTTGATATTGCTCTTGCGATACCTTCGACCCATGACTAGACTGCCGGCCTTATGAATTTACGCGTGCCCTCCATTCAACATGACGATTGCGATGAGCTGGCAGCCTTGTGCAAGGCTGGCGGCGATCCCCTGCGTTTGAATGTTTTGCGCGCACTGGCCAACGATTCGTTCGGTGTGCTGGAACTGGCGCAGATCTTCGGCATCGGCCAGTCAGGCATGAGCCACCACCTCAAGGTACTGGCCCAGGCGGACCTGGTGGCGACGCGCCGCGAAGGCAACGCGATTTTCTACCGTCGCGCCCTGCCCCACACCGAACTGCTGGGCGGCAAACTGCACGCAGCCCTGCTCGAAGAAGTGGACAACCTGACGCTGCCGACCGACGTACAGTCGCGCATCACTCAGGTCCATGGACAACGGGCGGCCGCCAGCCAGGATTTTTTCTCACGGGTGGCGGAGAAGTTTCGCGCCCAGCAAGACTTGATCGCCGGCCTGCCGCAATACCGCGAAAGCGTGGTGGCCCTGCTCGACAAGCTGAGCTTCGACAAAGACGCCACGGCCATTGAAGTCGGCCCCGGCGATGGCGCATTCCTGCCGGAACTGGCGCGCCGCTTCGCGCAAGTCACGGCGCTGGATAACAGCAGCGCGATGCTCGAGCTGGCGCGCCAGGTCTGCGAACGCGACAAGCTGACTAACGTCAGCCTGCAATTGGCCGATGCATTGAACGGCGTCAGCCTCAAGGCCGATTGCGTCGTACTGAACATGGTGCTGCACCATTTTGCCGCGCCGGCCGATGCGCTCAAGCACATGGCCAATTTGCTGCAACCAGGCGGTAGCCTGTTAGTGACAGAGTTATGTAGCCACAACCAGAGTTGGGCCAAGGAGGCCTGCGGTGATCTCTGGCTGGGGTTTGAACAGGACGATCTGGCCCGTTGGGCCACCGCTGCGGGACTCGTTCCCGGGGAAAGCCTCTATGTAGGCTTACGTAATGGTTTCCAGATCCAGGTCCGCCATTTTCAGCGACCGGCTGGCGACACTCACCATCGGTAATTTCAGGAAAACATCGAGATGAGCGAATACTCCCTTTTCACCTCCGAGTCCGTGTCTGAAGGGCATCCGGACAAAATCGCCGACCAGATTTCTGATGCGGTGCTGGACGCCATCATTGCTGAAGACAAGTTCGCCCGTGTGGCTTGCGAGACTCTGGTGAAAACGGGCGTGGCGATCATCGCCGGCGAAGTCACCACCTCCGCCTGGGTTGACCTGGAGCAGATCGTTCGTGACGTGATCACCAACATCGGCTACACCAGCTCCGACGTCGGCTTCGACGGCGCGACCTGCGGCGTGATGAACATCATCGGCAAGCAGTCCCCTGACATCAACCAGGGTGTCGACCGTGCCAAGCCTGAAGATCAGGGCGCCGGCGACCAGGGCCTGATGTTCGGCTACGCCAGCAATGAAACCGACGTGCTGATGCCTGCACCGATCACCTTCTCGCACCAACTGGTGCAGCGCCAGGCTGAAGCTCGTAAATCCGGCCTGCTGCCGTGGCTGCGTCCGGACGCCAAGTCGCAAGTGACCTGCCGTTACGAAAACGGCAAGGTTGTCGGTATCGACGCCGTCGTTCTGTCGACCCAGCACAACCCGGAAGTGTCGTACAACGACCTGCGCGAAGGCGTGATGGAGCTGATCGTCAAGCACGTACTGCCTGCCGAACTGCTGAGCAAGGACACCCAGTTCCACATCAACCCGACCGGCCAGTTCATCATTGGCGGCCCGGTGGGTGACTGCGGCCTGACCGGTCGCAAGATCATCGTCGACAGCTACGGCGGCATGGCCCGTCACGGCGGTGGCGCGTTCTCCGGCAAGGATCCATCGAAGGTTGACCGTTCGGCAGCCTACGCCGGTCGTTACGTGGCCAAGAACATCGTTGCCGCTGGCCTGGCCGAACGTTGCGAGATCCAGGTTTCCTACGCCATCGGTGTTGCCCAGCCGACTTCGATCTCGCTGAACACCTTCGGTACCGGCAAGATCAGCGATGACAAGATCGTCAAACTGGTCCGCGAAGTGTTCGACCTGCGTCCATACGCGATCACCACCATGCTCGACCTGCTGCACCCGATGTACCAGGAAACCGCTGCGTACGGCCACTTCGGTCGCACCCCGGCGACCAAGACCGTTGGTGACGACACTTTCACCACGTTCACCTGGGAAAAAACCGACCGCGCCGACGCCCTGCGTTCTGCTGCCGGCCTGTAAGGTTTCCCCGCAACACCCGAAGCCCCGCACGGTTCGCGCCCTGCGGGGCTTTTTATTGGGATTCGTTTTACACCGCGCCGCAGCCTTCGCGAGCAAGCCCGCGAAGAGGCCAGTCCAGGCACCAGAAACACTCGGTAAAACCCCCGACTGCCATGCCAACTGATACTGACCTAGCCTTCACGCACCTCACCGAGCAAGGACGCTCAAGATGCTTCCCGACCTGCGCCTGTTTTTCGCCTTTCTACTAACCCTTGCCCACCTGACCGCCAGTGCCGCCGAGTGCCCTGACTGGCCATCCGAACGCGCCCAGAACGAAGTCGGCAAACTGCAACAACAAATCGACTTCTGGGACGACAGCTATCACCGTCAGGGACGATCACTGGTCGCCGATGAACTCTACGACCAGTCCCGCGCGCAACTGACCCAATGGCGCCAATGCTTCAACCTGAGCCCGTCCGCAGACCCCTTGCGCACTGCACGCGGCACGCTGCCTCACCCCATCGCCCACACCGGCCTGGACAAACTGCACGATCAGCCCGCCGTGGAAAAATGGCTGCGTGACCGGGTGGGCGTCTGGGTCCAGCCTAAAATCGATGGCGTGGCGGTGACCCTGGTTTATCGCAGCGGTCTGTTGGCCCAGGCAATCAGCCGCGGCGACGGCAAGAGCGGCCAGGACTGGACGGCTCCTGCGCGGCAGATTCCGGCCATCCCGCAACGCCTATCGCAGGCCCGGGACTTGATCGTGCAAGGTGAACTGTATTGGCGCCTGACCGATCACGTGCAGGCCCGGGCCGGTAGCCTCAATGCTCGTGGCTCGGTGGCCGGCCTGATGGCACGCAAGGTCTTGAGCGCCAAACAGGCCGCCAACATCGACTTGTTTGTCTGGGACTGGCCCCAAGGGCCGGCGAGCGTGCCCGAGCGTGCTGCGGCGCTGACTGCACTGGGCTTCCCGAGTACCACGGCATACAGCCAGCCCATTACCTCCGTCGTCGATGCCGAACGCTGGCGCGAGCACTGGTATCGCTCTGCCTTGCCCTTTGCCAGCGACGGCATCGTCCTGCGCCAGAACCAGCGCCCGGCCGCCGAACGCTGGCAGGCCAGGTCACCCTACTGGGCCATCGCCTGGAAATACCCCTTCGCCCAGGCACTGGCCGAAGTCCGCCAGGTTCACTTCAGGATCGGCCGGACCGGGCGGATCACTCCGGTACTTGAACTGACCCCGGTGCAGCTCGATGACCGGCAGATCAAACACGTCAGCGTCGGCTCGTTGCAACGCTGGCAGGCGCTGGACATACGCCCGGGTGACCAGGTCGCCATCAGCCTGGCCGGGCTGACCATTCCCAGACTCGATAGCGTTGTACTGCGCAGCAGCGAACGCGTCGAATTGAACGTGCCGCTGGCAGAGGATTTTCATTCATTGAGTTGCTGGCAACCGACTCCGGGGTGTGAGAGCCAGTTTCTCGCGCGCCTGACCTGGCTCAGCAGCAAACAGAGCCTGGCGCTGCCCAATGTGGGTCCGGGGACGTGGGAAAAACTTCTTGCAACAGGTCGCCTGAACAGTCTGCTGGATTGGTTGACCCTCGATGCCCAAGAGCTTGCTACCATTGACGGTTTCGGCGAGCGCAGCGCGGTTCGCCTTGCGGACAGCTTCAACCAGGCCCGGCAACGCCCGTTCGTACACTGGCTCAAAGCCTTGGGATTGCCGCCGACAGGCCAGGCGCATCTCGGCGATTCATGGCAGGTACTGGCCCAGCGCGACATCGAACGATGGCGGGCCGAGGCCGATATCGGGCCAGGGCGCGCGGCGCAACTGAGCGCTTTTTTCCGCGACCCGCAGGTCCTGGCCTTGAGTGAAACGTTACGTGATGCGGGGATTGACGGCTTTTAGCTGTTGGCCCTGTGCCCACCGGGAACCCCAGGGGACCGCTGGGCTCCAACAAGCCATTGCCACACCGGCCTGCTTGCTTTCCTACATGGAGCTTTTATGAAATTTCTTTCACCGCTCGCCCTGTTGACCCTTTGCAGCGTGCTGGCCACCCCGTTGATGGCGGACGAGGACGCGCCGGGGCTGACCGGTTGCGCCGCCAAGAAGCAAGGTATCGTCAACCAGATCGAATTGGCCAAGGTCCACGGCAACGCCGACCAGCAGGCAGGCCTGGAAAAGGCACTGAGCGAAGTCGAAGCGAACTGCACCGACGCCTCACTGAAGAAGGAACGGGAAAACAAGGTGCTCGACGCCAAGCACGAAGTCAGCAAGCGTCAGGCGGACCTCGACAAGGCCATGAGCAAAGGCGACCCCGACAAGATCAACAAGCGCAAAGACAAACTCGCCGATGCCCGCAAGGAATTGCAGAACGCATTGGATGAGCTGGATAAATAAACAAGCAACACCCAAGGCTAACCGTGGCGAGGGAGCTTGCTCCCGCTGGGCTACGAAGTAGCCCCAAACCAGCCATCCTGGACATCAGATCGAACCCGACAGCCAATCAACGTCTGCTGCGCAGCCGAGCGGGAGCAAGCTCCCTCGCCACAACAGCAGACCGTCGCAGCCGAGAATCAATGATCCCGAAACGCCTTATGACAAGCACTGCAAGCATCTTCGACTTTCTGCACCGCCGGCCCCAGGTTGCTGGCCTTGTAGGGTTGAACCTGGCTGGCGATCACCAATTCTCCGGTGGCGCCTTCAAGGTCACGGGCCATTGCCTGGAAGCGCGCCTGCTGCTCCCAGACATCACTCTTGGCGCTGGTGTGATCTTCCTCGCGCACCTGCGGAAAATGCTGCCACGGCTCACGGGACAACCCATCGAGTTTCACCGCGCCCTCGGCGAACTTCGGGCCATCGAACGCAATGCGTCCACGCAACATGCCGCCAAGGTCTTCGCCAGTCTTGAGCATCTGCTTGAAAATGGCCTTGCGCTGGCCGAGCGGCGAGTTGGGGTCGATACCACCACAAGCGGACAACGTCAGGCAGGCCAGCAATACAACAGAAAGTCTTTTAAGAGTCATGGTGGCTTCAGGTCACTGGAAACGGCGGCCAGTATCCTCGCGTCATCGGCAAAGACCAATAGCCCTATTATCAACAAGGGTTGCTTGAGCACATGGAGCGCTCAGGTAACCGGCAAAGGAATCACCCCATGAACAGTCGTTTCAAGGCATGGCGTCACAGCCTGACCTGGACTCTGCCGATGGTGGCCCTGCTCGCAGGCTGCACCGGCGGCGACAACCAACAACCGAAAACCCACGCCCTGGCCACCTACTCCAGCGCCACTTGGGAAGCGCTGCCGGCGGTGTCCGACAGCGACCTGGTCGCCGGTTTCGGTTCCTGGCGCAGCGCCTGCACTCGACTCAAGGCCGACCCGGTCTGGGGTGGTACCTGCGCAGCGGCTGCCAATGTGCCGCAAACCGCCAGCGACATTCGCGGTTTTCTCAAACAGAACCTCGATGTCTATGGCCTGCGGGCCGCCAACGACAACCCCAACGGCCTGATCACCGGCTACTACGAACCGGTCTATCCCGGGAGCCTGACCCAGACTGGCGCTGCCAATGTCCCGGTCTATGGCGTTCCCGAGGACATGATCATCGTCGCCCTCGACAGCATTTACCCGGAACTCAAGGGCAAGCGCCTGCGCGGGCGACTCGAAGGTCGCGTGCTCAAGCCGTACGACGATGCGGCAGCCATCGAAAGCAAAGGGGTCAAGGCGCCGGTCGTGGCCTGGCTGACCGATCCGATGAACCTGCAGTTCCTGCAAATCCAGGGTTCGGGTCGTATCCAGCTCGACAATGGTCGCCAGTTGCGCATTGCCTACGCCGATCAGAACGGCCATCCGTATCGACCGATCGGCCGCTGGCTGGTGGAACAGGGCGAATTGAAAAAAGAAGACGTGACCATGGGCGCCATCAGCACCTGGGCCAAGGCCAATCCGTCGCGAATTCCCGAACTGCTCGGCAGCAACCCCAGCTACGTGTTCTTCACCCGCAACCCGGACAGCAATGAAGGTCCGCGCGGCTCGCTGAACGTACCGTTGACCGCCGGTTACAGCGCGGCGGTGGATCGCAAGGTGATTCCGCTGGGCAGCCTGTTATGGCTGTCCACCACCAGACCGGACGGCACTGCCCTGGTTCGCCCGGTGGCAGCACAGGACACCGGCGGCGCCATTGCCGGCGAGGTTCGGGCGGATCTGTTCTGGGGCACCGGCGATGCGGCCGGGCAACTGGCCGGGGACATGAAACAGCAGGGGCAGATCTGGATGCTCTGGCCCAAAGGTGCGGTGCTACCGCAAGTGCCGCAGGTGGCGGACAAACTTTAACGTCAAAAGATCGCAGGCTTCGCCAGCTCCTACAGGCACACTCGACACCCGGTAGGAGCTGGCGAAGCCTGCGATCCTTTGATCTTGCCTTTAAACCGACACCACAAAGAAACTCACGATCAACCCCATCCCCACGAACCACATCAACGACCGCAGCGTCGCCAGGTCTGTCAGATAGAAAATGATGTAGAGCAGACGGCTGGTGATGAACAACACCGACAACACATTGATTGTCACCAATTCGGCGTTACCTGCCAGGTGCGCCACGATCACCGCGGCTGCGAACGCCGGCGTCACTTCAAAACTGTTCAGCTGCGCTGCATTCGCCCGCTTGCCCAAACCCTCCAGGGAATCGAGAAACCCTCGTGGATCATGATTGTGTCTCAAACCGTATCCGCCGCTGACCTTCGCCACGGCCGTGCACACGTACGGCAGGAAAATCGCGATCAAAATGCACCACAGAGCAACCGTCATAAAGCAGTCCCTTCTTCACGTTTCAGAACAGTCAAAATTTCATGACCAAAATGCCGATCAGCACCAGCCCACAAGCTAAGAGGCGCGGCCCGCCAAAGGGTTCTTTGAGGTAACGCATGCCAAACAGCACCACCAGGATTACGCTGATCTCGCGCAACGCCGCCGCCTCTGCAATCGAGCCCAATTGCATCGCCCACAGCACCAGAGCGTAGCTGAACAACACGCAGAACCCGACGGCCAGGCCCAATCGCCACTGCTCGCGCCAGAACAACATGAACGCGGGCCGTTTGCGCACCAACGCCAACAGCGGAAACGGCCAGGCACTGAGCAAGGTGACCCAGACCAGGTAATCCAGTGGATGGGACCAGCGCCGCAATGCCTGCCCGTCAATGTAGGTGTAGCAACCGATACACAGGCCGATCAGCGCCACCACCGGCAACATCGACCACGGCAAACGCGCACCGCCACCGCCCTGCCAGAGCAGGCACAGCATGCCGAACGGGATCAGCAGGATGCCGAAAATCTGCTGATGGGTCAGCACTTCCCCGGCAAAGATCAGCGTCAGCGCCAGCACCACCAACGGTGACAGGCCGCGCATCAATGGATAGACCAGCCCGAGATCGCCGACCCGATAGGCCTGGATCAGCAAATAGCGATAGAGCAACTCGAAGGCCGCCGATGCCAGGATCCACGGCCAGATCTCCAGTGGCGGCACGCTCAGGAACGGCAACATCAGCACGACAAAGAGCAGCGCCACGCTGTCCATGCAGGCCACCACCAACAGTCGTTCCGCACTGAACTTGATCAGGGTATTCCACGCCGCATGCAACAGCGCCGCCACCAACACCAACGCCGTCGCAAGCACGGCCTACTCCTTTTGTTGTCTCCACGATCCTTGTAGGGGCGCAGAGAATTGATTCGCCATATTTCAGTGGCTGTTTATACTGCAAGCGACCACGCCGCACTCAGTTGCGCACAGACTAATTCCAATAAAAATTCTGCCCGGCCCGCTCTCGTCGAGAACGGTCGTCGGCCTGCGTATGCCTGATCACAGCGTCAAGACTACCGACAGAGACCTTGCGCATGCCACTCGCTTTGCTTGCCCTCGCTGTTGCCGCGTTCGGCATCGGCACCACTGAATTCGTCATCATGGGTCTTTTGCCCGATGTCGCCCGCGACCTCAGCGTGAGCATTCCCGATGCCGGGCTGCTGATCACCGGCTACGCCCTGGGCGTGGTGTTCGGTGCACCGATCCTCGCCGTCGGCACCGCCAACATGCCGCGCAAGGCCACGCTGTTGGGCATGACGCTGATGTTCATCCTCGGCAACATGCTCTGCGCGCTGGCGCCGAACTACGCCACGCTGATGGCCGCGCGCGTGATCACGGCACTGTGCCACGGCGCATTTTTCGGCATCGGCTCGGTGGTGGCCGCCGGGCTGGTGGCCCCCAACAAACGCGCTCAGGCGATTGCCATGATGTTCACCGGCCTGACCCTGGCCAACGTGCTCGGCGTGCCGCTGGGCACAGCACTCGGGCAATACGCAGGCTGGCGCTCGACCTTCTGGGCAGTGTCGGTGATCGGGGTTCTGGCGGCGATTGCGCAATGGGTCTGGCTGCCGAAAAACATCGCGATGGATAAGGCCAACCTGGCCAGCGAGTTCAAGGTGCTGGGCAAGGCCAACGTACTGCTGGCCCTGGGCATGAGTGTGCTGGCCTCGACCAGCCTGTTCAGTGTGTTCACTTACATTGCGCCGATCCTGCAAGACATCACCGGTGTCAGCCCCCACGGCGTCACCATCATGCTGCTGTTGTTCGGCGTTGGCTTGACCGCCGGCAGCATGCTCGGTGGTCGTCTGGCGGACAGCCGCTTGCTGCCTTCGCTGGTGGGCATGGCGCTGGCGGTGCTGGTGGTGCTGGCGGCATTCACGCAAACCAGCCATTCGGTGATCCCGGCGGCAATCACGCTGGTGCTGTGGGGGACATTCGCCTTCGCCCTGTGCCCGATCCTGCAACTGCTGATCATCGATCAGGCCCACGAGGCACCGAACCTGGGCTCGACCCTGAACCAGAGCGCCTTCAACCTGGGCAACGCGGCCGGCGCCTGGATCGGCGGGCTGGTGGTGGCCAGCGGCGCCGATCTGGCAGACCTGCCCTGGACCGGCGCGCTGGTCAGCGGACTGACTGTGGTGACTGCACTGTTCTTCATCTATCGCCAGCGTCGCGGTGCGGCTGCACTCGATGTAGTGGGCTGAACATCACCTTGATGGTTTTTTGATCTGCTGCGGATCGGGCGCCTCGCTCTGATCCGCTGATTTTTTCGGCGACCCGCTTTCGCTGCGAATCTGCGCATGGCTGATCAGCGCGAAAATAAAACTGCCACCGATGATGTTCCCCGCCAGCGTCGGCCCGGCGAACACCAGCCAGAAATCACTCCACGGCAACTCGCCGGCAAATACCAGATACGAAACCTCCAGCGAACCGACCACGATGTGGGTGAAATCCCCCAGCGCCATGAGGTAGGTGATGAGGATGATGATCCACATCTTGGCGCTCTCCATGGACGGGATCATCCAGACCATGGTGGCGATCATCCATCCGGAAATGATGCCCTTGGCGAACATCTGGCTGGCGTGGTTTTCCATGACCTTGCGGCCGATATCGAGGAAGGCGACATCGGTCTTGCTGTCGAAAATCGGCAGTTCCAGCATCACGTACGCCACCAGCAAGGTGCCACAGAGGTTGCCGACCAATACCACCGTCCACAGCCGTAGCAGCCGGCCGAAGTTGGCCAGCGTCGGCCTGGTCATCACCGGCAGCACGGCGGTCAGAGTGTTTTCGGTGAACAGTTGCTGACGGGCGAGGATCACCGCGAGAAAACCGGCGCAATAACCGAAACTCGCGAACACCTTGAATCCTTCGCCATCCGGCAAGCGCGAATTGAGCAACCCCATGCCCATCAGCGACAGGCCCATGGTCAACCCCGCCGCCAGCGCCGACCACCACAACGCGCCAATGCTGCGGTCCAGTTCCTGATCGCCCTGGGTACGGATGATCTCGTGCAGCACCGCGGCACGGGGTGGCTGGCTCTTTTCGACTTCGTGCTCTTCTTGCGCCGAAAGGTTCGGGGTCTTGCCGTCTTGTGCCGAGTTCATGGGATGCGCAACCGGTGGCGGGCTATTTAGCTACGACACGCGGGGTTCACGGCTGTTCAGTACTCAGACAATTCTTCGGTGAATACAGAACCGCTTTCGCGAGCAAGCCCGCTCCCACATGGACGGCGCTGTACCTGTGGGAGCGGGCTTGCTCGCGAAGAAAGCAACGCAGATGTTACTGACCGGCGTCATCATCCTGGAACTGGTCCTTGACGTACTTGATCTCGGTCCGGCCGTGAGGCGCCGGCAAGCCGTCTTCACCGAGGTTCACGAACACCATTTTTTCAACGGTGAGGATGCTCTTGCGGGTGATCTTGTTACGCACTTCACACGTCAGGGTGATCGAAGTTCGGCCGAATTCGGTCGCCGTGATGCCCAGTTCGATGATGTCGCCCTGGCGCGAGGCGCTGACGAAGTTGATTTCGGAAATGTACTTGGTGACCACACGCTGGTTGCCCAACTGAACGATGGCGTAGATCGCCGCCTCTTCGTCGATCCAGCGCAGCAGGCTGCCGCCAAACAGCGTGCCGTTGGGGTTGAGGTCTTCGGGTTTTACCCATTTGCGGGTGTGGAAGTTCATGTTCACTCCTGAGCGTCTTGCCGAATGATGCTGACCATCATGGCAGAGCCCGACCTAGAGCTCTATTGAGCATCGTCTATGGTCTCGATTACCGTTCGGACATTGACCGACAGAAACGCTTTGGAAGATCGGCATAGCCCGCTATAATCGCCACCGTTTCAAAACGGTAACCTCTACTTGATACCGTTTTCCCGCCACCTGTCCGAGGGGCGCTGCAGCAGGTTCGACCTGTCAGGCTCGGATGGGGCGTTGCCTGGCCTTCAGTGGCTGGACACTAAACGCACAACGGCGCCCATTCGCATACATTACGAATGGAGGCTCTTCATGAGCGCTGTTATCACGCCTGCAGATTTTACCGACTACAAAGTCGCCGACATGTCCCTGGCTGCCTGGGGCCGTCGCGAAACCATCATCGCCGAATCCGAAATGCCAGCCCTGATGGGTCTGCGTCGCAAGTACTCCGAAGAGCAACCGCTCAAGGGCGCGAAGATCCTCGGCTGCATCCACATGACCATTCAGACTGCCGTGCTGATCGAAACCCTGGTTGCCCTGGGTGCCGAAGTGCGCTGGTCGTCCTGCAACATTTTCTCGACTCAGGACCAGGCCGCCGCTTCCATCGCCGCTGCCGGCATCCCTATTTTCGCCTGGAAAGGCGAGACTGAACAAGAGTACGAGTGGTGCCTGGAGCAAACCATTCTGAAAGATGGCGCGCCTTGGGATGCCAACATGATCCTCGACGACGGCGGCGACCTGACCGAACTGCTGCACAAGAAATACCCGGCCGTTCTGGACCGCGTTCACGGCGTGACCGAAGAAACCACCACAGGCGTTCACCGCCTGCTGGACATGCTGGCCAAGGGCGAGCTGAAAATCCCGGCCATCAACGTCAACGACTCGGTGACCAAGAGCAAGAACGACAACAAGTACGGCTGCCGTCACAGCCTGAACGATGCGATCAAGCGCGGCACCGACCACCTGCTGTCCGGCAAGCAAGCGCTGGTCATCGGCTACGGCGACGTGGGCAAGGGTTCGGCCCAGTCCCTGCGTCAGGAAGGCATGATCGTTAAAGTCTCCGAAGTCGACCCGATCTGCGCCATGCAAGCCTGCATGGACGGTTTCGAACTGGTTTCGCCGTTCATCGACGGTATCAACACCGGTACTGAAGCGAGCATCGACAAGGCACTGCTGGGCAAGATCGACCTGATCGTGACCACCACCGGTAACGTCAATGTTTGCGACGCAAACATGCTCAAGGCCCTGAAGAAGCGTGCCGTTGTCTGCAACATCGGTCACTTCGACAACGAAATCGACACCGCTTTCATGCGCAAGAACTGGGCATGGGAAGAAGTGAAGCCGCAGGTTCACAAGATCCACCGTACCGGCGCTGGCGATTTCGATCCGCACAACGACGACTACCTGATCCTGCTGGCCGAAGGCCGTCTGGTTAACCTGGGTAACGCCACCGGCCACCCTAGCCGCATCATGGACGGTTCGTTCGCCAACCAGGTTCTGGCGCAGATCTTCCTGTTCGGCCAGAAGTACGCCGACCTGTCGCCAGCCCAGAAAGCCGAGCGCCTGACCGTTGAAGTACTGCCGAAGAAACTCGACGAAGAAGTGGCCCTGGAAATGGTCCGCGGCTTCGGCGGCGTAGTGACTCAACTGACCAAGACCCAGGCCGACTACATCGGCGTGACCGTCGAAGGTCCGTTCAAGCCGCACGCTTACCGCTACTGATACCTTAAATGACAACACGGTGTGCCTGGCGCACCGTGTTGTCTGGTTCGCTGGCAAGCCAGCTCCTACAGGGTTTATGTCGCACTTGCAGGAGCTGGCTTGCCAGCGAAGGCGTCGTGACGGACACACCGTTTGGCTTTCGAGTTTCCAAGGATATGACCATGTCCCAAGATCGTCGCTACAGCTTCGAGTTCTTCCCTACGAAGACCGATGCCGGGCAAGAAAAGCTGCTCGCCACTGCTCGCCAGCTGGCCGCCTACAACCCCGATTTCTTCTCCTGCACCTACGGCGCCGGCGGTTCGACCCGTGATCGCACGCTGAACACCGTGTTGCAGCTAGAAAGCGAAGTCAAAATCCCTGCCGCCCCGCACCTGTCCTGCGTGGGCGATAGCAAAGCTGACCTGCGCGGCCTGCTGGCCCAGTACAAGGCCGCCGGCATCAAGCGTATCGTCGCCCTGCGCGGCGACCTGCCTTCGGGCATGGGCATGGCCAGCGGTGAAATGCGCCACGCCAATGACCTGGTTGAATTCATTCGTGAAGAAACCGGTGATCACTTCCACATCGAAGTCGCCGCTTACCCGGAAATGCATCCGCAAGCGCGCAATTTCGAAGACGATGTGGCCAACTTCGTGCGCAAGGCCAAAGCTGGCGCCGACAGCGCGATCACCCAGTACTTTTTCAACGCCGACTGCTACTTCTACTTCGTGGAACGCGTGCGGGCGCTGGGTGTGAACATCCCGATCGTGCCGGGCATCATGCCGATCACCAACTACAGCAAGCTGGCGCGCTTCTCCGATGCCTGCGGTGCGGAAATCCCGCGCTGGATCCGCAAGCAACTGGAAGCCTACGGCGACGACACCCAGAGCATTCAGCGCTTTGGCGAACAGGTCATCACCGAGATGTGCGAACAACTGCTGCAGGGTGGCGCTCCAGGGCTGCACTTCTACACCCTGAACCAGGCTGAAGCGAGCCTGGCGGTGTGGAACAACCTGAAGTTGCCGCGTTAAAAGTCGTTAAAGCAAGGCCAAAAGATCGCAGCCTGCGGCAGCTCCTACAGAGAAATGTGTATTCCCTGTAGGAGCTGCCGCAGGCTGCGATCTTTTGCTTTCAACGCACTATTAATGTGCGGCAATCCACGGAGTTAGAGCATCTGCGGTCAGTTTCTGGCTCTTTCCGGTTTCTCGTCGTAATCTCAAGCCCATGCCTTTGATCACGCAGTTAGTCGCCGTGCTTGTCTTCACTTGCCTGAGCTTTACCGCCCGGGGCGAGAAGCTGCGCATTGTCACGGAGCCGTGGGCGCCCTACGTATACGAAGACAACAACGGCAAATCCCTGGGTCTGGACTACGAAACCACCGCCATTGTCTTCAAGCGCCTGGGCATCGAAGTGGAGTGGCAATTCCTGCCATGGAAACGCTGCCTGTCGATGCTTGAATCAGGCCAGGCCGACGGCGCGCTGGACATCTTTCACAGCGACGAACGCGATGCGACCCTGCTCTACCCCAGCGAACCACTGTCTGAAGTCCAGTTCGTGATGTTCTACGCCAATGAACGGCCCCATCCGTTTCGCACCCTCGATGACTTGCAAGGCCTGACCATCGGCACCTCGCCAGGTTACCTGTACAGCAAGGATTTCAGCGATTCGACGCTGTTCACCCGCGAGCCGGCCCCCACCCATGAAGCCAACTTCGGCAAACTGGTACGCGGACGAATTGACCTGCTGATCACCGATCGCCGGGTCGGCCAGCATTTGCTCGACGAACTGGGCATCCGCGACAAGATCACCGAAAACCCCACGATCATCAGCCAGCAAAGCCAGTTTCTCGCGGTACGGCGCAATGCGGGCATGGATCTGCTGGTCCAGCGTTTCGGCGCCGAACTCAAGCGCTTCAAGCGCGAGCCCGCCTACGCTGAACTGAGTGCCCGCTACGGCGCGGAACCGGCAGCCAGCGTGAAGGCAGAAAAGGCCACGGCTGCCGCGGAAAAAACCGTTGAGCAGCAGGAAAGCGGCGCGCAGTGATTGCTCTGTTATACTCCGGCCTTCCCGCCAGGCTCACGCCCGGACGCTCGGAATCGTTAAAGGCATCTCAACCCCGCTACTGCGCAGCTTTCAGCCCGCGCGAGCGCTTGCAGACGAGCCTTCGAGACCCAGCAGGACCGGACGGGATTGCGTCCTCTTAAACGCGATTCGCGCCAGGCAAGACTCCCATTGGGCCAAGCCCTAACTTAAAACAGGATTACTCATGTCCTTTGCTTCCCTCGGTCTCTCCGAGGCTTTAGTCCGCGCCATCGAGGCAGCGGGCTATACCGAGCCTACTCCGGTGCAACAGCGGGCCATTCCCGCCGTGTTGCAAGGTCGCGACCTGATGGTCGCGGCACAGACAGGTACTGGTAAAACCGGCGGTTTCGCCCTTCCGATCCTGGAGCGGTTGTTCCCCAACGGTCACCCGGACAAATCCCAACGTCACGGTCCGCGCCAGCCGCGCGTACTGGTCCTGACCCCGACTCGCGAACTCGCAGCCCAAGTGCATGAAAGCTTCAAGGTCTATGCCCGTGACCTGAAGTTCGTCAGCGCCTGCATCTTCGGCGGTGTCGGCATGAACCCGCAGGTTCAGGCCATGTCCCGTGGTGTAGACGTGCTGGTGGCCTGCCCTGGCCGCCTGCTCGACCTGGCCGGCCAAGGCAGCGTCGATCTGTCCCACGTGGAAATCCTCGTGCTGGACGAAGCCGACCGCATGCTCGACATGGGCTTCGTCCATGACGTGAAAAAGGTCCTGGCCCGTCTGCCGGCCAAACGCCAGAACCTGCTGTTCTCGGCGACCTTCTCCAAGGACATCACCGACCTCGCCGGCAAGTTGCTGCACAACCCGGAACGCATCGAAGTCACGCCGCCGAACACCACAGTCGAGCGTATCGAACAGCGCGTATTCCGTCTGCCGGCCAGCCACAAGCGTTCGCTGCTGGCGCACCTGATCACCGCTGGCGCCTGGGAACAGGTACTGGTGTTCACCCGCACCAAGCACGGCGCCAACCGCCTGGCCGAGTACCTGGACAAGCACGGCCTGAGCGCCGTCGCGATCCACGGCAACAAGAGCCAGAACGCCCGCACAAAAGCCCTGGCCGACTTCAAGGCCGGCACCGTGCGCATCCTGGTGGCCACCGACATCGCCGCCCGTGGCCTGGACATCGACCAGTTGCCACACGTGGTCAACTTCGAACTGCCGAACGTCGATGAAGACTACGTGCACCGTATCGGTCGTACCGGCCGTGCCGGTCGTTCGGGCGAGGCGATTTCGCTGGTAGCCCCGGACGAAGAGAAACTGCTGAAAAGCATCGAACGCATGACCAGGCAGAAAATCGCCGACGGCGACCTGATGGGCTTCGATGCCAGCACCATCGAGGCGGAAAAACCTGAAGTGCGCGAGCGTCCGGACATGCGTAACCCACGCAATCCACGTGGCCCGCGCGGCGACGGTCCGAACGGCAGCGGTGGCGGCGGCGGTCGCAAGGACAAAGGCAAGGACAAGGGCAAGGAAAAACCGGCCGGCGAGCGCGGTGAGCGCCCGGCCCGTCAGCAGAAGCCACGTGAAGGCACTCCGGCTCGCGAACAGCGTCCGTCGCAGCCTCCTCGTGCCGCCGCTGACCGTGCCCCGGACGAGTTCCTGGACGACGATATCGATAACTTCGGCAACCGCGTCGACTACGTGCCACAGCAGAAACCTGCTCAAGGCCGTGGTCGCCGTCCGGGTGCTCCGGCACAAGGCACCGCGGCAGGTTCGGGCGCTCCACGTTCCGGCAAGCCACAAGGTCGCCAGAACGGTCCGCGCAACAGCGATGGCGCCAGCACCGGCACCCCACCGGCCAAGCGTAGCGGTCCTCGCAGTGGCGCACCGCGCGACGGCCAGGCCCGCCGCGAAGACTCGCGCAATCGCCGCCCGGCCCGTGACGACCAGCCGCGTTCGGAGCCTGCCGTACAGAACCCGCGCGGTCCGGCGCCGAAGATCATGCACAAGGAGTCGAAGGCTGACCGCTTCCCGACACCTGAGCAGCTGGATCAACTGCCAAGCCGTCCTCGTGGTGAGAAACCAGCGCTGCTGACCCGCAATCGCTGAGTTATCGCTGCAATGAAAATGCCCCGGTTCGAAAGAGCCGGGGCATTTTTTTTGATCAGTACAAAACCCTGTGGGAGCGAGCTTGCTCGCGATGGCGGTGGATCAGTTACCTTCAATGTTGAATGTTTGACCGCTATCGCGAGCAAGCTCGCTCCCACAGGTTTGCGTAATCTGGCAGATAGCGCACGGCAATAAAAAACGCCCCTGATCGCAAGATCAGGGGCGTTTTTGGGTCAGGCGCGAAAGTTACTTCGCCTTGACGCCTTCAAAGGTCACGTACATCTCAACCGCATCGGACGATGGGCCCAGGTCTTTCTGCTTGCCGAAATCGGAACGCTTGAGGCTGAAAGTACCCTCAAAGCCTGCACGGTAGCCGCCCCATGGATCCTTGCCTTCGCCCAGGAAAGTGGCCTTGACCACGATTGGCTTGGTTACACCGAGGATCGTCAGGTCGCCAGCTACGTCAGCAGTGTCCTTGCCAGCGGCGTTTTTGCCGGTGGGTTTGACGCTGGTGGAAACAAACTTGGCTTTGCTGGCGTTCAGGAAGTCTTTGCTGGCGATGTGCTTGTCGCGCTCGGCGTTGTTGGTGAACACGCTGGCGGTGTTCACGTTGAACTCGATCTTGCTGTCTTCAGGCTTGGCAGCGTCGAAGCTGAACTTGCCGTCGATGTCCTTGAAAGTACCGGTGATGAAGCTGTAGCCCAGGTGGCTGACCTTGAAGTCAACAAAGGCGTGCTGGCCTTCTTTGTCAACCACGTAGTCAGCGGCCATTACGTTACCGGCGGACAACAGGGCGGAGCCGATTGCCAGAGCGGCCAGAGTCTTTTTCAACATGCTTTGTTTTCCTTTGGAGTCGAGGTTGAACTTCAGGAGTTGCGACCCAGCATTCGCTTGAGGGTCACATCACGATCGATAAAGTGGTGCTTCAATGCTGCCAACGCATGGAGGCCTGAAAAAATTACCAGCACCCACGCCAGATAGAGGTGAATCACGCCAGCGGTATCTGCCTGGTCCGGCAGTCCGGATACCAGCGCAGGGACTTCAAACAAGCCAAACACCGGGATACCGACACCTTCTGCGGTGGAAATCAGGTAACCGGCAATCAACACGGCAAACAGACTGAGGTACAGAAAGCCATGGCCGAACCTGGCGCCGAGGCGCGTCATGCGGCTGTAGCTGGACAGGGTCGGTGGCGGTGGGCTGATGAAGCGCCACAGCACCCGCAGCAACATCACACCCAGCAACACCAGGCCGATGCTCTTGTGCAGGTCCGGCGCGTCTTTGCGCCAGGTGCTGTAGTAGTCGAGCCCGACCATCCACAGCCCAAGCGCGAACAGACCGAAGACCGCCAGTGCCACAACCCAGTGAATGACGATACTGACCCAGCCGTAGCGGGAGGTAGAGTTACGTAGCTGCATTGCCTAGATCCCTGTAAGTGCTGGCCCAAGACTATCGAGTTATCTATCGAATTAAAGCGGAAAAATTTGCTTTGAAATATCGAAAAATACGATCAACAGTCTGAAGCCAGCGAATTAAGGAAAGATTAAAGTCGAAATTGTGAGAAAAAGTGAATACAAATCGGAGAACACCTGTATCAAAAGGTTTATTCGATTCTGGTCCCGATTTTTCTCCAGGCAAAAAAAACGCGGCCCTTGAGCCGCGTTTTTTTTACGCCTGAACGTTACTACGCCTTGGCATCCGCTGTCGGAGTCGCCGCAGGTTTAGCCACTGGCTTCTTCGCCGTCTCGGCTTTCTTCACCGGAGCCTTGGCCGGGGCTTTTTTCGCCTCGGTCTTGGCAGCCGGTTTCGCCGGAGACTTCTTGGCCGGTTCGGTTTTTGCCGGGGTTGCCGGCTTCGGTGCTTCGACCAGAGCCGGTGCAACGGCCGGGGCTTGTGCTGGCACAGGAGCAGGTGCTACCGGCTCAGGTGCCTTGACCGGCTCTGGCTTCTTCTCGTCATCCGAGCCGCCGAACAGGTTGCTGAAAAAATTGCCTTTCTTCGCCATCACCGCACCAGCACCCGCCGCTACGGCAACCGGACCCACTTTCGCCGGTTCGAACGACTTGCCCGCCGCCAGGTCTTCAACCTGGCCGGCTGCACGTTGACCGGTACGCAGCGCGCCTTCCAGGGTGCCAGGGTACAGGGTGTCGGTGTGTTCGCCAGCGAAGGCTACGCGCTGAATCGGGCGTTCCCACAGGCGCCAGAACTTGCTGATCTGGCCCGGACCGAAGGCCAGGTACGCGCCCCCCATCGACGGGTCGGTGCTGTAGCGACGGATTTCATAACCGGTGAACGAGCCACGGGCCTGTGGATAAAAAGCGTGCAGGCGAATCAGCACCTGATCGGCCATCTGCTTGTCGCCGAACGCCTGCATGACGCGGGCGTTGTCGCCGGACAGGTTGATCACCACGTTGGCACCGCCCTTCAGGGCAGGCTCGACCCACAACATCCCCAGGCCGGTGTTGCTGTAGATCTCGCCAGACATGCGCGCCTTGCTTTCCCACACCGGCGTCTTGAACTTGAGCATGATCTGGTCGCGCCAACCGTAGTTGGTACCCTTGATCGCCGCCAGGTGCTGGGCGTCCAGCGCCGGGATCATCTGGACCTTGTTCAGGGCGCGCAACGGCACGGCCAATACAACGTAGTCAGCTTTATAACCGACACTGTCGACTTTGACGGTCACGCCGTCCTTGTCCTGAATGATCGCCGAGACCGGGGAGCTGGTCTTGATGGTTTTCAGCTGCTTGACGAAGGCCTGGGCCAGCACCGTGCTGCCGCCGACCAGGCGCGAAGCACGCAGGTCACGATCGGAGACGCCACGGTAGACGCGGCTCTGCTGCGCGAAGTACAGCAGCGACAAGCGCGAAGGTTCGTCGTAGCGGGTGCGGATCTGCTGGTTGATCAACTGGCGAGCGGTGGCCGGCAGGTTCTGCTTGTCGAGCCAGTTCGACACGTTGATCTGATCCAGCGCGTGCAACGTGTTGTTGGCGGCCGGGTTCTGCGGGTCGTCGATCGAGCGCGCCAGGTCGTCCACGGTCTTGTCGAAACGCTTGAGCGCCTCGGCGGTGGCCGGCTGCTTGGTCGCCAGGTCGGCGGCGGAGAAATACTCGCCATCGATCAGGTAGCTCGGGGTCCGCACAAACTCAGGGGCCGGCGTGGTGCTCAGCTTTAAATTCGATATGTACTTGTTCAGCACCGGCTGGACCTTGTCGTTGCCGATCCACTCGCTGGTGGCCATGCCGGAACGACCGCCCAGGCTCGACTTGGCTTCCAGCAAGGTGACCTGCCAGCCCTTGTTCTGCAGCTCATACGCGGCAGTCAGGCCCGACAGGCCACCGCCGATCACGATCGCGGTTTTATCCTTGGCCAGCGCAGACACGCTGAACAGCCCCAACATCACCAGCGCACAGGCGCGCAGCCAACCGACAGACATTCAGCGAACTCCGGAATCACACGAGGAAAACAGCAGTTTTTGCGAGCCAGACGGCTCAAGAACCGCGAAGGATACGTCAGCCTTCAGACGCCCGCCAGCAACGTCTATCGGCCTGTACAAAGTAGCTCATTCGACACAATGGGTTGTCCCCGTGGCACGCATTGCATAGGCTTGCGCCATTGTTTGTCCGCGCTTGTCTCGGACCGCCTCCAGGAGAGTGAAAATGGGCCTGAATAATCAGTGGATGCAACGCGATCTCGCCGTGTTGTGGCATCCCTGCACCCAGATGAAAGATCACGAAAAACTGCCGCTGATCCCGATCAAGCGCGGGGAAGGCGTGTGGCTGGAAGACTTCGAAGGCAAGCGCTACCTCGATGCGGTCAGCTCCTGGTGGGTCAACGTGTTCGGCCACGCCAACCCGCGGATCAACCAGCGCATTAAAGACCAGGTCGACCAGCTCGAACATGTGATCCTTGCCGGCTTCAGTCATCAACCGGTGATCGAGTTGTCCGAACGCCTGGTGAAGATGACACCGGAAGGCCTGACCCGGTGCTTCTACGCCGATAACGGCTCGTCCTGCATCGAAGTCGCGCTGAAAATGAGCTTTCATTACTGGCTCAATCGCGGTCAGCCGAACAAAAAGCGCTTCGTCACCCTGACCAACAGCTACCACGGCGAAACCATGGCGGCGATGTCGGTGGGCGACGTGCCGCTGTTCACCGAGACCTACAAAGCGCTGTTGATGGACACCATCAAGGTGCCGAGCCCGGACTGCTACCTGCGCCCCGAAGGCATGAGCTGGGAAGAGCACTCGCGCAACATGTTCGCGGCCATAGAGCAGACCCTGGCCGAAAACCACGACACGGTCGCGGCGGTGATCGTCGAGCCGCTGATCCAGGGCGCCGGCGGCATGCGCATGTACCACCCGGTGTACCTCAAGCTGCTGCGAGAAGCTTGCGACCGCTACGGCGTGCACCTGATTCACGACGAAATCGCCGTCGGCTTCGGCCGCACCGGGACGATGTTCGCCTGCGAACAGGCCGGCATCCGCCCTGATTTCCTGTGTCTGTCCAAGGCCCTGACCGGCGGTTATCTGCCGCTGGCGGCGTGCCTGACCACAGACGAAGTCTACAGCGCGTTCTACGACGACTACCCGACCCTGCGCGCTTTCCTGCACTCCCACAGCTACACCGGCAACCCGCTGGCGTGCGCGGCGGCCCTGGCGACCCTGGATATTTTCGAAGAAGACAACGTCATCGAGAACAACAAGGCCCTGGCGCAGCGCATGGCTTCGTCGACGGCGCATCTGGTCGACCACCCGAACGTGTCCGAAGTGCGCCAGACCGGCATGGTGCTGGCCATCGAGATGGTCAAGGACAAGGCCACCAAGGAAGCTTACCCATGGCAGGAACGTCGTGGCCTGAAGGTGTTCCAGCACGCCCTTGAGCGCGGTGCTTTACTGCGCCCATTGGGCAGCGTGGTGTATTTCCTGCCGCCGTATGTGATTACCCCGGAGCAGATCGACTTCCTTGCCGAAGTGGCCAGCGAAGGGATCGACATTGCGACCCGTGACAGCATCAGCGTGGCAGTGCCGAAGGACTTCCATCCGGGGTTTCGTGATCCGGGTTGATGCTTGTTGCAGTTCCCTGTGGCGAGGGAGCTTGCTCCCTCGCCACAAATGCGATTCCGATCCAATTTTTAGAGACCCAGCATGAGACTGTCCCGCTTCTTTATCGACGCCCCCCTGAGCATCGGCGAACACGAGTTGCCCGAAGCCCAGGCCCATTACATCAGCCGCGTGCTGCGCATGGCCGAGGGCGATGCGTTGCAGTTGTTCGACGGTTCGGGCCAGGAGTTTCGCGCCAGGCTGGTCGACGTCGGCAAAAAGCGCGTCGTGGTGCAGATCGATGAAAGCTTTGCCGGGCAGGTGGAATCGTCGCTGCAAATCCATCTCGGCCAGGGCCTGTCCCGGGGCGAACGCATGGACTGGGCGATCCAGAAAGCCACGGAACTGGGCGTCACTGAAATCACCCCGATCTTCACCGAGCGCTGCGAAGTCCGGCTCAAGGACGAGCGCGCCGACAAACGCCTGCTGCACTGGCGCCAGGTGGCGATCAGCGCATGCGAACAGTGCGGTCGCTCGCGAGTGCCGGTGATTCATCCGCCGCTGTTGTTGGCCGACTGGTTGAAGCAGACGCAGGCCGAGTTGAAGCTGGTGCTGCATCCGGTGGCTGAGCCGCTGGTGAGCCATGCCAAACCTTCAAGCCTGGCATTCCTGATCGGTCCGGAGGGTGGTTTGTCCGATGCCGAAGTCGATCAGGCCAAGGCCAGCGGCTTCCATGCCGCCCGCCTCGGTCCACGGGTATTGCGCACTGAGACTGCGCCGGTAGTGGCATTGGCCGTGGCCCAGCAGCTTTGGGGTGACTTCTAGTCCGCCTTCGCGAGCAAGCCCGCTCCCACAGTAGATTTCCAGTGAAGACAATAGTTTTGTTCGGCGCCGATCAACTGTGGGAGCGGGCTTGCTCGCGAATGGCAGCGACTCGGTCTAAAGGACATAAAAGAAGATCGCCACAAAGTGAAGCAGGCTCCCGGCGATCACGAACAGATGCCAGATCCCGTGGGCATGGCGCAGGCGATGATCGAGGGCAAAAAAGATAATCCCCACGGTGTACAGCACCCCGCCTGATGCCAGCCACGCAAACCCGGCGGGGCCCAGCGCCGCGAGCAGCGGCTTGACCGCCACCAGCACGATCCAGCCCATCACCGCATAAATCACGATCGACAGAATCCGCGCTTCCGAATGCGGCTTGATCTCTTGCAGTATGCCGATCAGCGCCAGTCCCCAGACAATCCCGAACAACGTCCAGCCCCATGGCCCGCGCAGGGTCACCAGGCAGAACGGCGTGTAGCTGCCGGCGATCAACAGATAGATCGAAAAGTGATCGACCTTCTGCATGATCGCTTTCTTGCGCCCGCGCACGCTGTGGTACACGGTCGATGCGCTGTAGAGCACCAGCAAGGTAAAGGCGTAGATCGCCATGCTGACAATCTTCCACGGGCTGCCGTCGAGACTGGCCAGCACAATCAGCCACACCCCACCGATAAACGCCGCCACGGCCCCGACCAGATGCGTCCAGGCGTTCAGTCTTTCCCCGTGATACATGCGTTGCTCACCTCGAATTTCATTGCCGCAGAGCGCAAGGCTCAGGCTTGAAGCGTAAAAGCGCAATGTTTCTGTACGACGGGCCCGGCGTAATTGGGCACAATCGAGTCATTCCAAAAAGAGTCCGCCCCATGCTGATCGATGAAGAGTTGACCCTGAAAAAACTCGAGGTGTTCCTGGCCTTCATGCGCACCGGCAACCTGGCGCGGGCCGCTGCCGAGTTGCAGACCAGCAACGTTAGCGTGCATCGGGCGATCCATTCCCTGGAAAGCGCCCTGCGCTGCCCCTTGTTCAAGCACGAAGGCCGCAGCCTGACGCCGCTGGAAAGCGCTTATGTGCTGGAAGAGCGGGCGCAGAAGCTGATTCAGGATGTCGTCGAAAGCGTGCGCCTGACCCGCGAAGCCGCCGGATTCTCCGCCGAACGCTTCAAACTCGGCTCACTGTATTCACTGACGGTGAAGACCGTGCCGCAGCTGATCATGGGTTTGAAGATCCGCCGCAGCGAGCTCAACATCGACCTGATTCTGGGCTCCAACATCGACCTGCTCTACAAGCTCAAGAACATGGAAGTCGATGCGGCCCTGGTGTCGCTGGACGAGAGTGTCAACGATCCGGATTGCGAGCAGATCCCGCTGTTTTCCGACGATATCTTCCTCGCCACGCCCGCCGACTCCAAGTTTGCCCAGCGAACCGAAGTCGACCTGGCCGAGGTCCGCGACGAAACCTTCATCACCCTGACCCAGGGCTTCGCCACCCATCAGGACGGCAAGCGGGTATTCGAGCAGGCAGGGTTCGAGCCGAAGGTGGCGATGCAGGTCAACGACATCTTCACCCTGCTGAGCATGGTCAGTTCGGGCGTCGGTTATGCGTTGCTGCCGGGGCGGATTGCGGCGGTGTACGAGAACCGGGTAAAGCTGATCCCGTTGCAGGAAAAGTACCGGTTGCAGCAGCACATTGGCCTGGTGTTCCTGAAGGCCAAGGAGCGTGATCCGAATCTGCTGGCGTTGCTGGCGGAGTGTCGGATGTATGCCAATCGGCAGGCTTGAAACCGAGTCGCACCCTTCGCGAGCAAGCCCGCTCCCACATTCGACCGCATTCCAAATGTGGGAGCGGCGGTGCGGCGATCCGACTTGCTCGCGAAAGCGTCAGACCCGACAACTCAGCCCCTGAACCTAGCCGACAATCCCGCGAACAATGAAATACAACAACGAAGGCCCCAACAAGCAGCCCAGCCCGGTATGGAAGGTCGCGGTCAACGCACCATAAGGCACCAGGCGCCGATCCGTTGCCGCCAAGCCTGCGGTCACGCCACTGACCGTCCCGGCCAGCCCGCCGAACACCATCGCCGAGCGCGGGTTATCCAGGCCCATCCAGCGCGCCGCCATCGGCGTGCCGACCATCACCAGAATCGCCTTGATCAATCCCGTGGCAATCGACAGCGCCATCACATCCGAGGTCGCGCCAATGGCCGCGCCGGTCACCGGCCCGACGATGTAAGTCACCGCACCGGCGCCAATGGTGGTCATGCTCACCGCATCGCGGTAACCGAAAGCCCAGGCCATGCACGCGCCGACAATGAACGGCAGCACCGTGCCCAACAGCAGCGCGATCACGCCAATCAAACCCGCCTTTCTCGCTTCCGTGGCCTGCACTTCAAATGCTGTGGCGACGATGGCGAAGTCCCGCAGCATGGCGCCGCCCATCAACCCGATGCCGGAAAACAGCGTCAAGTCCGCCAGGCCTTTTTGCCCGCCGGTCATCGTGCCGCCGACCCAGGCCAGTACCAGGCCGATGACGATGGCAATCGCCGAGCCGTGGATGCGCCCGAAGGTCAGGCGCTTGGAGATCACCACTGACACCCACATGATCACGCCGACAAAGGCGAATGCGGTGACCAGACCGTTGTGTTCCAGACCGTTCTTGATGAGATCCCACATATCAGCGACCTCCTGCCGGTGCGCCAACCGACGTTACATCCACCGGTTCATCGGGCAAGGGTTCGCCTTTGTGGGTCCGGCTGATCAGGGCAATGGTGCAGCCGCAGATCACCACCGAACCGATCGCCGCCAACACCGCCACCGGACCACCATGCAGCGCCGTGACCACGTTTTGTTGCGCCGCCATCGCCACCACCACCGGAATGTACATCGCGCCCCAGAAGGCGACGCCCAGCTCGCAATCCTTGGTCATGCCACCACGCCTGTGCATCCACAACCGTGCGCATATCAGCAGGATCATCGCGATCCCGACACCGCCGACGTTTGACTTCACCCCCAGCAACACACCGAGCATGTCACCCATGATCACCCCTGCCAGCGTACAGATCGCCAACAGCGCCACACCGTAAATAATCATTGTTGTAATCCTCAATGTGCGTTTCGAATGTTGTTTTTGTTGTTCGAAGCCTTAAGTCGGATGATCTAGGAGTGACGGCTTCCCTCCTCACGCATCAGCGCCTGCAAGGTATCGAGGCGGGCACCGTCGAAGGCAATCACGGTACCCTGCTCGAACACCCGGCGCGCCAGCCCGGTCAGCACCGCACCAGGCGGCAGTTCGATCTGTAGACGTACGCCGCGCTCGTAGGCGCTTTGTACCGTGCCGCGCCAATCGACGATGCGGCACATGTTGAAGGCCAGGTCGTCACGCAAGGCTTCAGGCTTGATCAGCGGACGCGCGCGACTGCCGCTCAGGTAACCGATCTTCGGAGTTTGCAGCGACACCTTGGCGAAGGCTTCGGCCAACCGTTGTGCGGGTGCCTCAAGTAATGGGCAATGGGACGGCACGCTCACTGCCAGACGCTTGGCCAAGCCAGCTCCGCAACCTTTCGCCATCTCGGCCACCGCTTTCATCGCCGCGTCGCTACCGGCAATCACCACCTGGTTATCGGCGTTGATGTTGGCCAGATAAACCGGCATTTCTGCGCTGTGCACCTGGGCCAGCAATCTTTCCACCGTGGCCAGGTCCAGACCGATGATCGCGGTCATGCCGTAGCCCTGTGGATAAGCCTGCTGCATCAGCTCACCGCGCAAACTGACCAGATGCAACGCATCGCTGAAACCCAGGGCGCCGGCCACCACCGCTGCCGGGTAAGCACCGATCGACAAGCCGGCCACGTAGTCTGGGGTCAAGCCCAACTGGCGTGAAGCGGCGACACCGGCGATCAGCAGGCAAAGCTGCACCGCCCTTGTCGACTGCAACGCCTCGGCAGAATCCAGCTGCGTCACATCTTCACCGAGCAGGTCGCTCGCCTCGTTCAGCATTTCCCGAGGCAAACGCGCCAGCATCCCGGGTTGTTGCGCGCCCTGGCCGGGGAACACCAGCATGCGGCTCACGCGGCTTGCTCCTGCGGATTCCACGGATCAGTGACCAGGCAGGCCTGAGTGGCACTTTTTAATAGGACCCGCGACGAAGCACCGGCCCATTCGCGCAAGGCAACGGCGCCCGACGGTGTCTGCAATTGCAGGTCCACGCGGCACACGGCGGCATCAAGAACAGCCACCAACGCCTGGGCGTCGACACGACTCAACGGACGTGGCGTACGCAGGATCAGGTCGAGGTCACTGCCCTCGTGCAAGGCGGCAAATCCACTGGCCAACTCGAACCCGGCGCTGCCGCTGACACCCCAGACCCAACCACTGTCATCGAGGTGCGAGCGCAATTGCGCCAAGGCCCGCAGTGCCGGGAAATCGCGCGGGCCTTGAACATGGCACAGCTCTTCCGGCCGCACCCGCCGCGTGATGGCAGCGACGTCCATCAGCGCCGCAAATCGCTGTTCGCGCAACGGCCCGCGCACGCCCACCGCCACCTGCCCCGCCGCGCTCAAGGCGCGACGGACCACCACCGGCTGGCCGGCACTGATCGACTCGACCACCCAGGCAGGCGCATCCGCCGGCAACTGCTGCGGGGTCATGCCCCACAGCAGGTCGTGAGCCAGTAGCGTGCTCACCACTGCGCTCTCAGCAATTGGCGAACCTTGCTCGACGCCGCCCGATTGGCCGCCCCCAGGCGACCGCTCAGATCACGGCCAGCGACGGCCACATCGCCAATCGCCTGATGCAGGCACTCGGTCACCCGCGTCAGATCCGCCGCGGTCGGCTGCTCGATCTGTTCCACCGACAAGGTTTCCCACAGCAGCCCGAGGCTGGCATAGCTGTCGATGTCATAGGCCATCGGCGGCACACTGGCAGCCAGGGCTTCGAGCTCTTCGACGCTGCGCAAGGTCACCCGCGCCGCCGAAACCTTGCCCATGGCGTGCACCATCACCCCCGGATCGCGCAGGGCGATCAAGCGGTTGGCCTGATAGCCGTGGGCCAGAAACGCCCCGGACATCGCCTTGCCCACCAGCAAGCCGATCACCGCATGACCGGCCAGACGGGCACGGGCATAACTGTCCGCCGCAGCGGCCAGCGCCTGATGAATACCGAGGGCTTCCTCCCGTCGACCGTAAGCCTGGCTCGGCACGTCGACGATGGCGATCAGGGCGCGTTTGCGTGTCTTGTCCTGATCGGCGGCGATGACTTCATCCACGGCCTTGGCCAGGCCCCAGCCTTCGAGCAAACCCACCTCGCCGTTGCGGGCACGGACGAAGCGGTTTTCCGGGTCGGCCACCACCGCGATGAAACGCACAGGCTGATCACCCAGCGAACCGTCCGCGACCTTCAGCGAAGCCGGCAAACCCTCGACCGCTTTCGCCCCGGCACTCAAGGCGTTGAACCAATTCAAGCCTCGCAGGGAATACGAACTCATGGGCGTTCTCCTTGGTACAGATCGCGAACCACTGACGGTTCGATTTGCGGCTCGGCGTCCAGACGCGCCAGGCGTTGCAGGAACAACTCCGCCTGACGGCTGCGCGGTTGTTCAGGCAAACCCTGCTTGAGCAACTCGCCGACCTGCTGGCGAATCTGCGCCACGTCGTCGGCAACATAGCGATCCACCAGGCCACTGGCGAAGCGCTGCTCGCCACCGGTCAGGCTCCAGATGAAGGGCCGGTCGCGGGAGTCGTATTCCTCGAGTCCGGCTTCCTGCTCGATCACCTGCGGACCGTTCAGGCCCAGTCGCGCCTCCTGGGTCACCAACAGATAGCTGCACAACCCGGCGGCAATCGACATGCCGCCAAAGCAACCGACGCTGCCCGCCACCACACCGACCACGGGTTGGTACTGCTGCAAATCGACAATCGCCGCGTGGATGTCGGCAATGGCCGCCAGGCCGAGGTTGGCTTCCTGCAAGCGCACGCCGCCGGTTTCCAGCAGCAGCACGGCGCAGGTCGGGATGCCGTTGCGGTTGTCTTCGGCGGCCAGCTCCAGTGCGCCGGCAATTTTTGCCCCGCCGACTTCACCGAGGCTGCCGCCCTGGAACGCCCCTTCGATGGCCGCGATCACCACCGGCAAACCATCGAGATTGCCCTTGGCGATCACCACGCCGTCGTCGGCTTGCGGCACCACGCCCTGGCGTGACAGCCACGGCGACATGATCCGTTGAAAGGGGTCGAGCAGTTCGCGGAAGGTGCCGGCGTCGAGCAACGCCTTGGCCCGTTGCCGGGCACCGAGTTCGACGAAGCTGTGCTTGTTGAGCAGGGATGCGCTGTCAGTCATGGCCGATCTCCTCGAAGCCTTGTTCCAGACGCAAGCGCACCACGCCGGGTGTCGCGCCGAAATCGTGGATATCGATATCCATGGCCGGCGGCGTCTGACCGTCGAACATCCGTGCGAACAGATGCTGCCAGCGTTGTTCGCTGCCATTGACCGAGGTCTGCACATTGATCGTCAGCTTGCCGGCCTGACCCGGTTCGATCAGCACTTCCAGATCACCCGAGCCGACACAACCCACCAGGGTGCGACCGCGTGGCGGCTGCCCGGCGGGGAATTCAAAGGATAAGGTTTCCATCAAAAAGCTCCCTGGATGAGGCCGTCGCCAGACGCGATACGGTCGATGAACAGGCAGGCTGCGAGCAGGTCCGCAGCGCCGCCGGGCGAGGCATTCAACGCGATGAGTTGTTGGTCCAGCTCATGCAGGCGGCGACGTCCGCCGAGGCTGGCACTGCCGCCCGCATCGAGCACCGCCCGGGCGCCCCGTTGCATGGTGTTCAGGCCTTCTTCACCGGCACGGTAAAGCACGCAGGTGTCGGCCAGATTCGTCATGATCGCCAGCAGCGCATCGAGCCGGGCGTTCTGTTCGCCATGACCGGCGGCGCGGCTGCGCAGCAGTTGTGGCAGAGCACGTTGGGTCACCGCCGGAAAACCCAGTTGCGCTTCTTCACGGGCACCGCGAGCGCCGTAGCGTTGGGCGACTTGCGCACCGTGACTGAGCGGACGTGGTGCAAAACGGTCGTCGAGCAGGGCCAACCGCGCAGCCCGTAACGCCACGCTATTGGCGCTGCAGGATTGAGGTTCCAGCGCCGCGGCAGTGATCAGCAAGCCCAAGGCCCAGATCGCCCCGCGATGGGTGTTCACGCCGCCGGTGGTGTCGAGCATGGCTTGCTCACCTTCGCGACCGATGCGGCCCACGGCTTCGCGCAGGGGCAAGCCGATCTCGCCGAACTCGATGGCGGCTTCCGCCATTTCTTTAAAGGCCGACCACAAGGACAGCGCCGATGCGTGCATCAGCCCCAAGTGCAAATCGGTGTGGGCGCCATTGCCGCGACGGTCGACCAGTGCCGGTTTTGGCGACAGATCAGCCTCGTCGATCAGCGCGTCCACCGCCAGGTCCGCCAGCCGTTCGGCCAGGCTCAGGTTTTTTGGTTGCAGGTTAAGTGCGTGCATTACCAGCTCCTGAACTTGGCGGGCGGGTTGTAGAGGCCACCGGACCACTCCACCAGATCGGCCACGCTTTTCGCCGCGAGCAACTCGCGAGTGGCGTCGGTGCGGCGGATGCCGAGGTCTTCGGGCAGGGCGATCAGGCCTTCACGGCGCATGCGTGCAGTGTCTTTGGGGTTGTGGCGCAGGCCGATGGCAGTCACCCCGGCGACGGCGGCGATCATCGCCTGGCGTTCTTCCAGCGAGCGCGCCTTGTACAGGTAGGCGATGCCTTCTTCGGTCAACAAGTGGGTCACGTCGTCGCCGTAGACCATGATCGGCGCCAGTGGCATGCCGCTTTTTTTCGCCACATCGACCGCATCGAGGGTTTCAACGAAAGTCGGTTTGCCACCCTCCTGGAAGGTTTCGACCATCTGCACCACGAGCTTTTTGCCACGCTCGAGCATCGGCTCGGCCACATCGGTATTACGCATATCGAGCCAGGCCGGCGTGCCGTGACGGCGACCGCGCGGGTCGTGGCCCATGTTCGGTGCCCCGCCGAAACCGGCCAGGCGTCCGCGAGTCACGGTGGAAGAATGCCCGTCGCCATCGACTTGCAAAGTCGCGCCGATGAACAGGTCCACGGCGTATTGCCCGGCCAGTTGGCTGAACATCCGATTGGAACGCAGGGAGCCGTCGCGCCCGGTGAAAAACACATCCGGCCGCGCCGCAATGTAGTTCTCCATCCCCAGCTCGGTGCCGAAGCAATGCACGCTTTCGACCCAGCCGCTTTCGATGGCTGGAATCAGGGTCGGGTGCGGGTTGAGCGTCCAGTTGCGGCAGATCTTGCCTTTGAGGCCGAGGGACTCGCCGTAGGTCGGCAGAATCAGTTCGATGGCAGCGGTATTGAAACCGATACCGTGGTTGAGGGATTGCACGTTGTGTTTTTCGTAGATGCCGCGGATCGCCATCATCGCCATCAGCACGTGCACGGGCTTGATGTGCCGAGGGTCACGGGTAAACAGCGGCTCGATGTAGAACGGCTTGTCGGCCACCACCACGAAGTCGACCCAGGAGGCGGGAATGTCTACCCGCGGCAGGTCGCTGACGTCGTCCACCAACTGGTTGACCTGGACGATGACGATGCCGTCGCTGAAGGCCGCCGGTTCGATCAGTGCCGGGGTGTCTTCGGTGCTCGGCCCGGTGTAGATGTTGCCGGCGCGGTCGGCCATGAAACCGGCCGAGAGCACGACGTTGGGAATCAGGTCCACTACAAGGCGTGCATAGAGTTCGATGTAGGTGTGGATCGCACCGACTTCCAGCAGGCCGTCTTCGAGCAACTGGCTGATGCGCAGGCTTTGGGTACCGGCGAAAGAGAAGTCGAGCTTGCGGGCGATGCCGCGTTCGAACAGGTCCAGGTGCTCGGAGCGCCCGACGCTGGGCATGATCATGTGCAGGTCATGCAGCTTCGCGGGGTCGGCCTTGGCCAGGGAACGCGAGAGGAAATCCGCCTGCTTCTGGTTGTTGCCTTCGAGCACCACACGGTCGCCGGGCAGGATCAGCGCTTCGAGCGCCGCGACGATGTTGTCGGTGGGCAACACCACACCGTCGGCAAGACCTCGCACCAGCTCGAGGCGCCGCTGCTTTTCGCTGCGCCGCCGCGTCCATCGCGAGTCGGGGGATATTGTTGTTGTCATGACCACTCCACGGGTTCGCTGTCGTGGGGTCACCTTAGGAGTGTTGGGTGGGTGTATCAATCAAGCAGAGTGGCGGATCGTTACGCTCAGGTTAATGGTTAGAGTTGAGATTTTCGTCGACGCGCAAGACGCCATCGCGAGCAAGCTCGCTCCCACAAGGGTTTTGTGTGCACAGCAGATCCACTGTGGGAGCGAGCTTGCTCGCGATGGGGCCCTTCAGGCGAGCCCGGCATCCACCAACAACGCCTCCAGCGCCAACAAATCCGGCACCTTCGCCACCTGCTCGCCCACCTGCACCGCCGCCTGTTCCAGCGAACACAACGGCACATCCACATAACTCAACTGGCTATCGAGCTTGCAGGAGCGCGGAATCCCCTGCACCAGCAGTGCGATGAATTTCAGCTCGGGGCGCCCGCCGAGGGCGTTGAGAATGACGATCCGCGCGCGTTCGCCGATGACGATTTTCTGCGCGCATGCCGACTCGAAACTCAGCAGCGGAATCTGCCGGTCGCGCCACGCCACCAGGCCCAGGTACCACGGCGGTGTGTCGAGATCGAAGGTCCCCGGCTGCTGGTAATCGATCAGCTCGGCAACGGCGACGTTGGGCAGGAGCAGGTTGCGGTCGGCCAACGGCAGCAGCAGGCCGGTGAGGTTGCTGGTGCGGTGTTCAAGCATGGGTCTTGCTCCACAAGGCGATGCTTTCGAGCAGCACCGATTCCTGGTACGGCTTGCCCAGGTAGTCGTTGACGCCGATGGCCATGGCGCGGTCGCGGTGTTTCTGCCCGGTGCGGGAGGTGATCATGATGATCGGCAGGTGTTGCAGGCGTTCGTCGTTGCGCACCTGGGTCGCGACTTCGAAGCCATCCATGCGCGGCATCTCGATGTCCAGCAGCATCAGGTCGGGCATGTGCTCTTCCAGCAGCAGCATGGCATCGACTCCGTCCTTGGCGGTCAGCACGTTCATGCCATGGCGTTCGAGCAAGCGGCTGGTGACCTTGCGCACGGTGACCGAGTCGTCGACCACCATCACCAGCAGCGGGCGCTGCGGTTCGGCCTCGATCTCTTGCCCCGGCGGACGCTGGGGTACACGGGCCTGCATGGCGCGGATCGGCGCCAGCAAATCCAGAATCAGCACCACCCGGCCGTCCCCGAGAATCGTCGCCCCGGACACCCCTTGCACCGCCGCAAACTGCGGCCCCAGGCTCTTGACCACGATTTCGCGAGTGCCGGCCATGGCATCCACCAGCACCGCGATGTGCCGTTCGTTGCACTGCACCAGCAACACCGGCAATGGCAGGCTCTGGCCCAACAGCTTCGGACGCGGGCTGGTTTTCAGCAACTCACCCAGGTAGCACAGCTCGTAACGTTGTCCGGCGTATTCGTAGGTTGGCGAATCGAAACGGAAATAGCCTTCGAGTTCATTGGGCAGGACGCGAACGATGCCGTCGATGGTATTCAGCGGGATCGCGTATTGGTCCTCACCGCACTGCACCATCAGCGCCCGGTTGACCGATACGGTAAACGGCAGGCGAATGCGGAAATGCACGCCCTGCCCCGGCACCGAGTCGATACTCATGGTGCCGCCCAGTTGCCGCACCTCTTCGTGCACCACGTCCATGCCGACGCCGCGCCCGGAGATCTGGGTGATTTTTTCGGCGGTGGAAAACCCCGGTTGCAGGATGAACTGCAACACGTCGTGATCACTGATGACGCTGTCCGGGGCGAGCAGGCCGCGCTTGATCGCCTTGCGCCGCACCGCGTCCAGCGGCACACCGGCGCCGTCGTCGCGGATGTCGAAAATGATGTCGCCGCCTTCGCGCAACAGATCGAGGGTGATCTTGCCCTTGGCCGGTTTCCCCGCCGCCAGCCGCACTTCGACGGACTCCAGGCCATGGTCGACGGCGTTGCGCAGCATGTGTTCCAGCGGCGCGGCCATGCGTTCGAGAACGTTGCGGTCCATCTCGCCTTCGGCGTTGTCGACGATGAAGTCCACGTCCTTGCCCAGTTCGCTGGACACCTGCCGGACGATGCGCTGCAAACGCGGGAGCATGCGTTCGAACGGCACCATGCGCGTGCGCATCAGGCCTTCCTGCAGTTCGGTGTTGATGCGGCCCTGCTGTTGCAGCAGGTTTTCCGTGTCGTGATTGCGTCGCTCGAGGGTTTCCTTGAGGTCGAGCAAGTCAGAGGCCGATTCGAACAGCGCCCGTGACAATTGCTGCAACTGTGAGTGGCGGTCCATTTCCAGCGGGTCGAATTCCTCGTAGCCCAGGCGTTCGGCATCGACTTGCTGGCGGCTGAGGATCCGCCCCTGAGTCTCGGTATCGAGGCGGCGCAACTGGTCGCGCATCCGCTCGATGGTGGTCTCCATCTCATTCAAGGCGATGTGCGCATCGTTGACCTGCTGTTCGATCCGGCCACGGAAGATCGAGGTCTCACCGGCCAGGTTGACCAGATCGTCGAGCAGTTCCGCCGAGACCTTGACCATGTCCGCGCCGGCATCGGACGGCGGCGTCAGCGGTTCGGCCTTGGGCGTGGCCGGTGTCGCAACCGGCGCGGGCGCTTCAGGCACGGCCGGGTGGCTGAAGTTCTTGATCGCATCGATCAAACGGTCGGCCGGTGGCATCGGCTCACCGGCGCGGGCCGCATCGAGCATCTGCGCCAGGCGGTCATGGCTGCGCTGCAACAGCGCGAACAACGGCTCCGTCGGTTGCAGCACGCCGGTGGACAGGCCTTCGTAGAGGAACTCCAGTTCATGGGCCAGATCGCCAATCGCGGCGATTTCCACCATGCGCGCGCCACCCTTGAGGGTGTGCAGGTCGCGCAGCAGGGTTTCCACTTCCTGACGACTCGAAGGCTGGGCCTGCCAGCGTGCCAGCGCCGCCCCGGAGCTTTCGATGATGTCGAAACCTTCCTCGAGGAAGATCTCCAGCAATTCCGGATCGTGCGCAGCCGCGTCGTTGCCGGTCGCCTGCCGGACGGACTCGGCGATACCCGCATGACCTTGACGGTAGGCACGAATGGCTTTGATCAGCTCACGGGAATCGTCCAGCGGCTGGTTGAGCTGCAACTGTTCGAGGTACAACGCCAGTCGCTCATGGCACTGTTTGAGCAGCACCGCCAGTGAATCGCTGAAGGCATAACGACGATCCACCAGGCCCTGGTAAAGGCTTTCCAGTTCATGGGCCAGATCGCCGACCGGCCCGACCTCGGCCATGCGCGCGCCACCTTCGAGAGTGTGCAAATCCCGTTGCAGGGACGACAGCGGCGCGGCGTTGTCCGAGTCGCGCAACCAGCGCTGCAAGGCCTGGCCTGCGCTTTCGAGGATATCCACCGCTTCTTCAAGGAAGATCGCGACGATCTCATCGTCCAGCCCCGGCGCCGTCGCACTCTGCTCAAGCTCGGCGGTGGCCGTACCCAATTCACGGATGCTCAGGCTCCGGCTGCCATCGCTGCGGATCAGGCCCATGGCCGAGGGATCAAGGCTCTCGTCGAGCAGCTCGCGCAAGGCCCTGATCCGCTGCGGCTGCGGGCTGACTTCCTGGCCGGCGGCCAGTTCGTCGAGCATGTTGATCAGCGCTTCGTGGGCAGCCTGTGCCTCATGGAAAAACCGCTCGCTGACCGCCAGGCTGCTTTCTTCCACGGCACCGTACAGGTCGAGCAACGCTTCGCACAATTCATCCACCGGGTGCAGGTCGGCCAAATGGGCGCCTTCGCCGAGGGTGGTCAATTCGTCCAGCAGCGCGCTGAGCTCCTGACGTTCGCCGGGGTGTTGCTGCCAACGCTGCAGCAGGCTTTCAGCGTCCAGCAGGATGTCCATGCCCTGGGCGAGGAAGTTGTTGATCAGTTGCGGGTCGCGCTTGATCCGAAGCCCGGTGTTCGGTGTGCTCAGGAGGTTTTCCAGGCGCTCGGCCAGCAGCGCCCTGGCGCGTTCGGTCAAACCCCGGGCACCGGGAATTTCCGCCAGCGGATCTGTCTTGAGCTGGCGCAAGCCAAGACGAAACAGCCCTTCAGCTTCCAGCAGCAATTCGACTTCATCCAGATCCAGCGCGAGCAGGTGCGCCTTGTATTCCCGGGCCAGTTGATCCAGTGGTGCGGCCAGCTCGGCAATCGGCAACACGCCGGCCATGTAGGCACTGCCCTTGAGGGTGTGCAAGGCGCGCTGCAATTCGTCGTTGGCCTGCAACGGCACATGTTCGGCGGCCTGATCAAGGAAGCGATTGAGGCTGCCCAAGTGGGTTTCGGCCTCTTTGCGAAAGATCTCCAGCAACAGCGGATCGAGGGCCGCGACATCTTGCGTATCCTCATCGGACACCGGCTCATCGCCCTTGGCCAGGGCATGGGCGCGGGCGGCCAACTGATCGACATCGTTGCGCTGACGCTGGGCATTGGCGGCGTATTCGGCCACCAGTTCCGGCAGCAGATGCAGCACATCGCCGATCAGTTGCTGCACCGTGGCGCCCGGCTCCACGCTGTTTTCCAGTACGCGGTTGAGCAGGTTTTCCACGGCCCAGGCCAGCTCGCCCAGCACCAGAGCACGCACCATGCGGCCACTGCCCTTGAGGGTATGGAAGGCGCGGCGCAGCTCACCCAGGGCCGAACGGTTGTCAGGGTTGACCGACCAGCGCGGCAAGTACTCGCGCAGGATTTCCAGGACTTCGTCGGTTTCTTCGAGGAACACTTCGCGCAGTTCCTCGTCCACCGGCTCTTCGCCCGAGGGTGGCGGCAGCAGGCTGCCCGGGGTGTTCAGCGCGGGCGGGTTCAGGCTCGAAACCGGGCTGGCGAGCACATCGGCCAAGGTCTGGACGACCTGTGGATCTTCCAGTTCCTGCATCATCTGCATGACCTGTGCATCGCTCGGGTTGAGCACATCATCCAGCACGGGCACATGCTGCTCACTGGGGAAAAACCCGAGGCTCGCCAGGCTTTTTTCCGCGACATCAAGCAGGTTTTCACCCTGCGCTTGCGGGTCATCGCTGAGGCGTTCGAGGTAGTACTCGATGCTGGTGATCACGTCGGCCAGGCTGTCCAGTTCCTGCCAGCCCGGTTGACCCGGCTCGAGCAACAGGTGCTCGCGAATAAAGTGATTGCAGGTTTCGACCAGGCTCGCCGCCCGGCTCAAGGGAATCATCGCCAGCGCCCCGCGCACCTGGGTCAGCAAGGCCGGCAGCGCCTGCAAATGCTGGCGGTCCCAATCGGCGTCGATGTAGTCGACGATCATGTCCCTGGCCTGCTGCAAACAGATGCGGGCCTCCTTGATCACGATCTGGTGGATCTGCGTCAGGTCGGTGGTCGGCAGGCGGTTGTCGTCCTGGCTCTCCGGCTCGACGGTACCGACCATGCCGGCCAGCGTCGCTTCGACGTACAGCAAGGCCCCGGCAACGTCCATGAGGATCGCATCGTTGGGTTCGCGCTGGCCCTGAGCGAGGCTGAGCACCACCGCCAGTTGATCGATGATCACCTTGCGCGGCTGACCGAAACCCAGCACCGCCAGGGTGTCGGCGATTTGCCGCAGCGGCGCCAGCAGGCTGTCGAGGTCGGAGGTGTGTTGGCGGTCACTGCGCACGAACAGGTCAAGGCGTTCCTTGACCCGCACCAGCTCTTCGCACAGAGCCGCCAGCACCGAGCGCATGGCGTCACGGTCGGGCCCGGCCAGCCGCGCGCGTTCTTCATCGACCATCGCGCTGTCGGGTAGCGCGTCGTCCAGTGAGTAGCGTTCTTTCATGGTCAGCATCTGCCCGGTGGGATGTTCGGCCTTGGCAATGTAGAACAGCAAACTCTTGAGCAGCTCCGGCGGGGCCGGTTGATTGATACCGGGCATGCCTTGTTCGAGCAGCCGCTTGAGTTCCTTGTCGGCCTCCTTGAACAGGCTGCGCAAGGCCGGGCTGTTGGCGATCGCACCGCCCTGCATGCCTTCGACCAGCGCCGATGCCACCTGCCATAACGGGCTCAGGGGGGCATTGGCGCACAGTGCTTCGAGGTGGGTGAAGACCTTGGCCAGGTAATCGAGGTTGGTGTCGTTGTCCTGTTCACGCAAGAACCCGACCAGCGCCATTTGCAACATCTGCCGCAGCTTGCGCAGCACACTTGGCAATTCGGCCGGTTCCAGTTGCGCCAGCGTTTGTGCGTCCAACACTGGCAACTCGGGCAATTGCGGGCTGAACAGGCTGGTTTCCGACAGCAGGCTTTCGCCCCGGGCGCTACGCAGATCGTTGATCAAGGGCAACACCACCAGCGGCAAGTCACGACGCGCGCCTTGCACCCGGTCGAGGTAGATCGGCAGCTGCCCGAGGGCCTGCATCAACAGGTGCAACGCCTCGTCGCGATGGCTGACACGGTTGCCCTGCAAGGCCATGGCCAGTTGTTCCATTTCTTCGGCGAGCAACGCCGCGCCGTAGAACTCGACCATCTGCAAACTGCCATGGACCTGATGGATGCACGAAAGGCTTGCATCCAGCGCTTGGGTCGCCTGCGGGTCATCGAGCAGGTTCTCAATCGCGTGATGAGCCTGTTTCAGCGTTTCGGCAATCTCGCCCTTGACCCACTCGAGGGCCACATAGTCGTGCCGATCACCCATAACCACTCCAATCACAATTCAGATACCCATGGGCGGTTCAAGCTTTGTCCACAACCTGCGCCTTGGCATCCGGCAAGGTGAAGCCGGACACCGAACGACGCAACTGACTGGCCATTTTCGCCAGGTTACCGATGCTGTCGGCCGTGGCGGTGGAACCCGACGACGTCTGCGAGGTGATCTGCTGGATCACGTTCATCGTCAGGGAAATCTGACCGGCCGACGACGTCTGCTGTTGCGCCGCATTGGAAATGCTCTGGATCAACGCCGCGAGCGTCTTGGAGACGCCTTCGATTTCTTCCAGGGCCACACCGGCATCCTGCGCCAGACGAGCGCCGCGCACCACTTCGGTCGTCGTCTGCTCCATGGAGATGACCGCTTCGTTGGTGTCGGTCTGGATCGCCCGCACCAGGGTTTCGATCTGCCGGGTGGCGGCGGACGAGCGCTCGGCCAGGCGCTGCACTTCATCGGCGACCACGGCGAAACCGCGGCCGGCGTCACCGGCCATGGATGCCTGGATGGCCGCGTTGAGGGCCAGGATGTTGGTCTGGTCGGCAATGTCATCGATCAGGCTGACAATGTCGCCGATTTCCTGTGAAGACTCGCCAAGGCGCTTGATGCGCTTGGCGGTGTCCTGAATCTGTTCGCGAATGTTGTCCATGCCGTGGATGGTGTTGTGCACCACCTCGTTGCCCTTGTTGGCGATCTCCACCGAGCGTTCGGCAACCGCCGAAGATTCCGCCGCGTTGGCCGACACCTGGTCGATGGACTCGGCCATGTCGTTGATCGCCATCGACGCTTCGGAAATCTGCTGGGCCTGATGTTCCGACGCCTGGGCCAGGTGCATGGCGGTGGCCTGGGTTTCCTGCACGGCGGCGGCCACCTGGCCGGCAGTGAGGTTGATGGTCGCGACCAGATCGCGCAACTGGTCGACGGAGTAATTGATCGAGTCGGCGATGGTGCCGGTAAAGTCTTCGGTCACCGAGGCCGTCACCGTGAGGTCGCCGTCGGCCAGGTCTTCGATCTCGTCGAGCAGGCGCATGATCGCGTTCTGGTTACGCTCGTTTTTCTCGGCGGTTTCGCGCAACTGACGATTGGTTTCGCGCACCATCACCATGCCGATCAGGATGATCGAAGTCAGCGCCAACAAGCCCAGCACATAACCGCCTATGGTATCGGTGGTGCGCCCGCCGACCATGTTTTCGAAACCGCTGGCCAGGTGTGAGGCTTCGTCGAGCAGGGTTTGCGACAGGCTGAAAATGTTCGAGGCCGATTCGCGGACCTTGAACAGCTCCGGCGAGGTTTCGAGGATCTCGTCCACCGAGCCCGAGACGAACTCGAACAGCTCGGAGATTTCCGCGAGTCGCGTACGGGCGTCCCGGTCTTCGACCTGGCTGACCTTGAGCGCCGGGTCGCCCTGGAGCATGCCGTTGAGCACCTTGCCGAACTGCGTCGCGTCACGTCCGAACGCATCGGCGGCCTGCTGTGAATTTTCGTCGCCGGCCAACACCGTGTTGACCGCGCCGAGGATCCGCTCGGCCAGCAGCGATTGGCGCTGGGCCAAGGCCACCTGGGCCGCCGGGGCGCCCCGCTGCAGGAGTATCTCGACGACTTTCTCGTACTCGACCTGCAACTGCGGCACGGTTTCGGCCAGGGTCGCGGCGACCTGATGCAGCGACAGTACGGTTTGCTCGCTGGAGAGAATCGCATCGGTGTTTTTCAGCAGGCGTTCCCAGTCCTGTTGCACCGCACGCATCTCTGGACGCACGGTGGCGGGGGCTGGCGGCAGGCCGGTGACCGGGTCACCCTTCTTCAGATAACCCCAGCGCCGGGCAAAATCGTTGCGCGCATCGCTGAGCAACTTGAACGCGGCAGCCTTGCCGGCGGCGGCTTCGGTGGCGTTCTTGGCGATCCGCTGGGACAGCACGCGCAGTTCGCCAGCGTGGCCGATGTACTGCTTGTCGTAGATAGCCTGGGTGTTGAAGTACGCGAAGTTGGCGAACAGCAGCATGATGAAGACGATCAGCGCGATGAACAGCACGATAATCTGCGACCGGCTGCGCGACCCTTCCATTGGCTTGCCTGCTTTTGCTTTTATCATCGGTCCTCGCCTGTTAACCCATTTCCGGGCCTGCCCGCTCCCACATTGGATCTCTGTTGTTCCGGTTACACCGCGACGTTCATGAACCCCTGGGACTGCGTCAACGCAAACGGGCTGAACACCTGCCAGCACTGCTCGCGCTGAAACCGGCCTTTGACGAACGCCGCCACCGGCCCCTTCAACTCGTCTGCCGGCACCGGCTCCAGGCTGTCCTGGGCAAAGTGCTGGAGGCCGAAGACTTCATCGACCAGCAACCCGGCAAACACCTCTTCATGTTCCACCACCAACACCCGCCGCTGTCGGCGCGCCGCCGAAAGTTCATGCCCGAAGAAGCCGCACAAGTCCATGACCGGCAGCAAACGCCCGCGCAGGTTGGCGACACCCCTGACCCAGGGTTTGACCCCCGGCAACTGAGTGGAGCGCGGCTCGTGCAGGACTTCGCTGACTTCGCTCATGGGCGCGACATACCAGTGTTCGCCCAGGCGAAAGCCGATGCCGCTCCAGCTGTCCCGCCGGGCCGGCTGGGACGGCAAGTCCGCCGCCAGCAGACGACAGCGCTGGTCGATTTGCAGCAGCAGCTCGAAAGCCGTCAGCGACCCGTTCATGACCTGACGATCAACCGGCCAGCACGTTGTTCAGGGTCTTGATCAGGGTGTCTTCATCGACCGGCTTGGTCAGGTAGTCCTTGGCGCCCTGGCGCGTGCCCCAGACCTTGTCGGTGTCCTGATCCTTGGTGGTGATGATGATCACCGGGATGTGCCCGGTTTCCGGGTCCTTGGTCAGCTGGCGGGTGGCCTGGAAGCCGTTGAGGCCTGGCATGACGATGTCCATCAGCACCGCATCGGGCTTTTCCTGGCGGGCCAGGGCCACGCCGTCGGCGCCGTTTTCGGCTTTCAACACTTCATGACCGTGCTTTTCCAGCATGCCGGTCAGTTTGTACATTTCGGTCGGCGAATCATCGACGATCAGAATACGTGCCATGGTCTTCCCCATTCTTGTCGACGCCGGGCCCGATGGCCGAGCATCACTGTGCGTGTCCTACTGCGGCAAAACGGCGGCGAAGCCAGGAACATGGGCCTGGATCGCATCAAGCAATTCTTCCTTGCTGAACGGCTTGGTCAAAAACTGGTCGGAGCCGACGATGCGCCCCTTGGCCTTGTCGAACAGCCCGTCCTTGGACGACAGCATAATCACCGGCGTGGACTTGAACGCACTGTTGTTCTTGATCAGGGCGCAGGTCTGATAGCCATCCAGGCGCGGCATCATGATGTCGACAAAGATGATGCCGGGATGGTTGTCGACAATCTTGGCCAGGGCATCAAAACCGTCGATGGCCGTGATGACCTCACAGCCCACGTTCTTGAGCAGCGTTTCGGCGGTGCGACGGATCGTCTTCGAATCGTCGATCACCATGACCTTCAAGGCGCTGGGGTGCCGTTCCATAAAATGCTCTACCGTCGCCTTTGCGAAACAAATTGTCCGTTTGCCGGTTAACGCGGCTCGAAACCCTTGATGCTCAAGGGCCAGCACGACATGGCAGCCTTTTTAGCACAGTCTCCAAAACCAATCTATCGGCCGACCCGCAAGGTGGTTTTTCCTTGACCGGGAACACACTCAGCGCCACTCTGACGCCACTTTTTTCATACCGATCCGGTAGCCAATTTTCGAGGAAAACCCAATGAGCGTTCGCGTCGGGATTGTCATGGACCCTATCGCCAGCATTTCCTATAAAAAGGATAGCTCGCTGGCCATGCTGCTGGCCGCGCAGAAGCGTGGCTGGGAACTGTTCTACATGGAACAGCGCGACCTGTATCAGGGCGAAGGCCAGGCCCGTGCCCGGATGCGTCCGCTGCAGGTTTTCGCCAACCCGGAAAAATGGTTCGAACTGGGCGCCGAAAGCGACGCGCTGCTGAGCGATCTGGATGTGATCCTGATGCGCAAGGATCCGCCGTTCGACATGGAGTTCGTCTACTCCACCTATTTGCTGGAACAGGCCGAGCGCGCCGGCGTACTGGTGGTCAACAAGCCGCAAAGCCTGCGCGACTGCAACGAGAAGCTGTTTGCCACGCTGTTCCCGCAATGCACGCCGCCGACCATCGTCAGCCGTCGCCCTGACGTGCTGCGCGAATTCGCCGACCATCATGGCGATGTGATCCTCAAGCCGCTGGACGGCATGGGCGGTTCTTCGATCTTCCGCCACACCGCAGGGCATCCGAACCTGTCGGTGATCCTCGAAACCCTGACCCTGCATGGTCAACAGCAAATCATGATCCAGGGTTACCTGCCGGCCATCGTCGATGGCGACAAGCGCATCCTGATGATCGACGGCGAGCCCGTGGATTACTGCCTGGCGCGAATTCCCGCGGCGGGCGAAACCCGTGGCAACCTCGCTGCCGGTGGCCGTGGCGAAGCCCGCCCGCTGACCGACAAGGACCGCTGGATCGCCGCGCAAGTCGGCCCGACCCTGCGTGAAAAAGGCCTGTTGTTCGTTGGCCTGGACGTGATCGGCGAGCACCTGACCGAAATCAACGTCACCAGCCCGACCTGCATTCGCGAGATCGATAATGCGTTTGGCACTGACATCGGCGGCATGCTGATGGATGCCATCGATCAGAAGCTCAAGGCACGTTGATTAGCCAAACCAACATTGCGTTATCATGCGCGGCCTGTGAAAACGCGATGTTGGTTTCCTTGTCATGACCCTCCCGTCCGATCTGCCTGCCGAACTCGCCCACCGTGGCGTGCGCCCGGTCGATCGCCTCGGTTTTACCCTGTTTCTGGCAGCGCTGATCCACCTGGCCTTGCTGCTGGGTGTCGGATTTGCAGTGATCGAGCCCAAGCAGATCAGCAAAACCCTGGAAATCACCCTCGCCACCTTCAAGAGCGAAAAGAAGCCCGAGAAAGCCGATTTCCTGGCCCAGGAACATCAGCAAGGCAGCGGCACACTGGATAAAAAGGCGATTCCCAAGACCACCGAGGTCGCGCCGTTCCAGGACAACAAGGTGCAAAAGGTCACGCCACCGCCGGCCGCCAAGCCTGAAATTCAGGAAGCCCCACCCAAGGCTGCCGTGACCACCGTGGCGCCGAAGCCGAAAAAGGCCCCCGCCAAGACCGAGGAACCCAAGACCGAGGTCAAGCCCCAGGTCCAGGCGCCGACGTTCGACAGCGAACAGCTGTCCAGCGACATCGCCAGCCTGGAAGCGGAACTGGCCGCCGAACAACAGCTGTACGCCAAGCGCCCGCGCATTCACCGCTTGAGCGCGGCCTCGACCATGCGCGACAAGGGCGCCTGGTACAAGGACGAATGGCGCAAGAAAGTCGAGCGCATCGGCAACCTCAACTACCCCGACGAAGCGCGGCGCAAACAGATCTACGGCAACTTGCGCTTGATGGTGTCGATCAACCGCGATGGCTCGCTGTATGAAGTGCTGGTGCTGGAGTCTTCCGGGCAACCGCTGCTGGACCAGGCGGCGCAACGGATCGTCCGACTGGCGGCGCCGTTTGCACCGTTTACCGGGGATTTGTCGGATATCGACCGGCTGGAGATCATCCGCACCTGGAAGTTCGCCCGCGGCGATCGGTTGTCCAGTAATTAAAAGATCGCAGCCTTCGGCAGCTCCTACAGATCTACACACTCCCCCGTAGGAGCTGCCGAAGGCTGCGATCTTTTGGCTCGCTCAAGCTTGTCAGTTCGCCCCTCGAACGCCACACTAGCGGTCATGAAAAACGTCAGCCCCAGCTACCTCAAGCATCAATTCCTGATCGCCATGCCGCACATGGCCGACCCGAACTTTGCGCACACCTTGACCTACATCGTCGAGCACACGGCCAATGGCGCCATGGGGCTGGTGGTCAACCGTCCGCAGGATCTGAACCTGGCCGATATCCTTGAGCAATTGCGCCCGGAAATCGAACCGCCGGCGCTCTGCCAGCATGTGCCGATCTTCATCGGTGGCCCGGTGCAGACCGATCGCGGCTTCGTCCTTCACCCCAAGGGTCTGAGCTTCCAGGCGACCGTTGATCTGGAAGACGAGTTGGCCCTGTCAACCTCCCAGGACGTGCTGTTCGCCATCGCTGACGGCGTCGGCCCGGCAAAAAGCCTGATCGCCCTCGGCTATGCCGGTTGGGAAGCCGGGCAACTGGAGGCCGAACTGGCGCAGAACGCCTGGCTGAACTGCCCGTTTGACGCGGACATCCTGTTCAACACCAGCAGCGAACTGCGTCTGGAAGCGGCCGCCAAGCACCTTGGCGTCAACCTCAGCCTGCTGACCAGCCAGGCGGGGCACGCCTGATGGCCCTGAAGCTGATTCTGGGTTTTGACTACGGCACCAAACAGATCGGCGTTGCGGTCGGCCAGGTGATTACCGGCCAGGCCCGCGAGCTGTGCACCCTGAAGGCGCAGAACGGCATTCCTGACTGGAACCAGGTCGAAGCCCTCATCAAAGAGTGGAAACCCGATGCCGTGGTGGTCGGCCTGCCGTTGAACATGGACGGTACACCCAGTGACATGTGCGCCCGCGCGGAAAAATTCGCCCGGCGCCTGAACGGCCGCTTCAACCTGCCCTTTTATACCCACGATGAACGCCTGACCACCTTCGAGGCCAAGGGCGAACGCCTGGCTCGTGGCGGCCAGAAGGGCAGTTACCGCGACAACCCGGTCGATGCCATCGCCGCCGCCCTGCTGCTGCAAGGCTGGCTCGACGAAAACACCGCATTGTTTGAATCCTGAGAGCCGCTGTGCGTCTCTCTTAGCTACAACCCGAGCCACTTCCCGCACAGGCTGGCTCGGGCCCAAGAAGGAGCAACCATGAGCCTGCCCAATCCCGCCGAACTGATCAGCCAGATGGCGACCCGACTTGACGCCTATCTGGTCAAACGAGGCATCAGCGACCCGCGCTTCATCGGCATCCGTACCGGCGGCGTCTGGGTGGCCCAGGCCCTGCTCAAGGAGCTGGGCAGCAATGAGCCCCTCGGCACCCTGGACGTGTCCTTCTACCGCGACGATTTCAGCCAGAACGGCCTGCACCCACAGGTTCGCCCTTCGGCGCTGCCGTTCGAGATCGAAGGCCAGCACCTGGTGCTGATCGACGACGTGCTGATGAGCGGCCGAACCATCCGCGCCGCCATGAACGAACTGTTCGACTACGGCCGCCCGGCCAGCGTGACGCTGGTGTGCCTGCTGGACCTGGACGCCGGCGAACTGCCGATCCGCCCGAACGTGGTTGGCGCGACCCTGTCGCTGGCGGCCCACGAACGGGTGAAGCTGTCCGGCCCGGAGCTTGCGCTCGAACTGCAAGACCTCGCCCTTTAATTCGCCCTATTGAGAGTCCCCCTCGCGATGACGCCTCTAGAAACCAAGCGCCCGCTGCAGCTCAATGATCAGGGCCAGCTGCGCCATTTCCTCTCGCTCGACGGTTTGCGCCGCGAGTTGCTGACGGAAATCCTCGACACCGCCGACTCCTTCCTCGAAGTCGGCGCCCGGGCCGTGAAGAAAGTCCCGTTGCTGCGCGGCAAGACCGTGTGCAACGTGTTCTTCGAGAACTCGACCCGAACCCGCACTACCTTCGAACTGGCGGCCCAGCGGCTCTCGGCGGACGTGATCACCCTCAACGTGTCCACGTCGTCGGCGAGCAAGGGCGAAACCCTGCTCGACACCCTGCGCAACCTCGAAGCCATGGCCGCCGACATGTTCGTCGTGCGCCACGGCGATTCGGGCGCCGCGCACTTCATCGCCGAACATGTTTGCCCACAAGTGGCGATCATCAACGGCGGTGACGGCCGGCACGCGCACCCGACCCAGGGCATGCTCGACATGCTCACCATCCGTCGGCACAAGGGCGGGTTCGAAAACCTTTCGGTGGCCATCGTCGGCGACATCCTGCACTCGCGGGTCGCGCGCTCGAACATGCTGGCCCTGAAAACCCTCGGTTGCCCGGACATTCGCGTGATCGCGCCGAAAACCCTGCTGCCGATCGGCATCGAGCAATACGGCGTGAAGGTCTACACCGACATGACCGAAGGCCTGAAGGACGTCGACGTGGTGATCATGTTGCGCCTGCAGCGCGAACGCATGACCGGCGGCCTGTTGCCGAGCGAGGGCGAGTTCTATCGCCTGTTCGGCCTGACCACCGCGCGCCTGGCCGGCGCCAAGCCCGATGCCATCGTGATGCACCCGGGGCCGATCAACCGTGGCGTGGAAATCGAGTCGGCGGTGGCCGACGGCCCGCATTCGGTGATTCTCAACCAGGTGACCTACGGGATCGCCATTCGTATGGCCGTGCTGTCCATGGCCATGAGCGGGCAGACTGCCCAGCGCCAATTCGAGCAGGAGAACGCCCAGTGAAGCTCAGCATTCTCGGCGCCCGCGTGATCGATCCGGCCAGTGGCCTGGATCAAGTGACCGATATCCACATTGAAGCCTGCAAAGTCGTCGCCCTTGGCGCGGCGCCAGCCGGTTTTGTCGCCGTCGACACGATCGACGCCAAAGGCCTGGTGGCCGCTCCCGGCCTGGTCGACCTCAACGTTGCCCTGCGCGAGCCGGGCTACAGCCGCAAAGGCTCAATCGTCAGCGAAACCCGCGCGGCGGCGGCTGGCGGCGTGACCAGCCTGTGCTGCCCGCCAAAGACCAAACCGGTGCTGGACACCTCGGCGGTGGCCGAACTGATCCTCGACCGCGCCCGCGAGGCCGGAAACACCAAAGTCTTCCCGATTGGCGCCCTGAGCAAAGGCCTGGACGGCGAACAGCTCGCCGAGCTCGTGGCACTGCGCGATGCCGGTTGCGTGGCCTTCGGCAACGGCCTGGAGAGCTTCCGCAACACCCGCACCCTGTGCCGGGCACTGGACTACGCAGCGACTTTCGACCTGACAGTGATTTTCAACTCCCAGGATTACGACTTGGCCGAAGGTGGTCTGGCTCACGAAGGTCCGACCGCCAGCTTCCTGGGCTTGCCGGGCATTCCGGAAAGTGCCGAGACCGTCGCCCTGGCCCGGGATCTGCTGCTGGTTGAACAGACCGGCGTGCGCGCGCACTTCAGCCAGCTCACCAGCGCACGCGGCGTGGAGCTGATCGCCCAGGCCCAGGCCCGGGGCCTGAAGGTGACCGCGGATGTCGCCCTGTACCAGCTGATCCTGACCGACGAAGCCCTGATCGGCTTCAGCAGCCTGTACCACGTCCAGCCGCCGCTACGCACCCACGCCGACCGCGACGGCCTGCGCGCAGCAGTGAAATCGGGCGTGATCTCGGCCATCTCCAGCCATCACCAACCCCATGAGCGTGACGCCAAACTGGCACCGTTCGGCGCGACCGAGCCGGGCATCAGCAGTGTTGAACTGCTATTGCCGCTGGCAATGACCCTGGTCGAAGACGGCTTGCTGGACCTGCCGACACTGCTCAAGCGCCTGAGCGCCGGCCCTGCCGAGGCCTTGCGCCTGCCGGCAGGCAAACTGGCGGTGGGTGGTGCGGCGGACATCGTGCTGTTCGACCCGACGGCCTCGACCGTGGCGGGTGAAACCTGGCTGTCCAAGGGCGAAAACTGCCCGTTCATTGGCCACAGCTTGCCGGGTGTGGTGCGTTACACCCTGGTGGATGGGCGGATCAGCCACCAGGCGTAAGACTGTGGCGAGGGGGCTTGCCCCCGTTGGGCCGCGAAGCGGCCCCATCATTGGCAACGAGGTTCGTTCAGGCAGAATCCTGCTGCTGATTTACGACTGCTACGCAGCCGAACGGGGGCAAGCCCCCTCGCCACATTTAATCAACGACTCTGCGCATTGCGCACAGAAACCTGGTCATTCAACGTCCAGAAGTCATACAGCACCCCGAGAAAGAACAACCCGCCCGTCAGCAAGTACAGCAACCCACTGATCCATTTCCCCTGATACATCCGATGCACGCCAAAAATACCGAGAAACGTCAGCAGGATCCACGCCACGTTGTATTCGATGGGGCCCGCGGTAAACCGCAGGTCAGCCTCGCGATCCATCGCAGGGATCAGGAAAAGGTCGATCAGCCAACCGATCCCCAGCAAGCCGAAGGTAAAGAACCAGATCGTCCCGGTCACCGGCCTGCCGTAATAGAAGCGGTGAGCGCCGGTAAAACCGAAAATCCACAGTAGGTAACCGATCACTTTGCTGTGGGTGTCTTGCTGCTGGACAGCCTGTTGATAGGGGTTCATGAATGACCTCGATTCACACGATAGATAAATATTCTTTAATTCTTTGTGACTTTTTTACAGGCGCCCGACGTATGGCAAATGCTACCTTCACTCCCGTCAAAGCCTTGTAACACCGGACTTCTGTCCGACAATTGCGCCATTTTGCCGCTTTTTTGCCACCATTGTCCCCCAGGTTGAATCGACCAACGGCCTCGGAAGCGGCAAAAAAGCTGTTATAAAGTTGCGCGCTAACCTATTAAGAGCCTTGCCTAATGCGTTCATTTTTCAAGACATGGCTAACCATTTGCCTTTTGATGCCACTGGCCGCCCACGCCACCAATCGTGAGCAACGTCTTCCAAACGTTAATGGTTACACCCCAAAATCCCATGCTTCTGCTCCTTCGAGCAAAGACAAGAAATCCGCTAAATATGCTCCAAGCCTGGCCAACAGCAAAAGCGGCCTGGTTCCACCGATGGGCACCAAGGAAAGCAGCGACGTGCTGAGCCGCGCCGTGAACGTCCTTGGCACTCCCTATCGCTGGGGCGGCAGCAGCCCAAGCAAAGGCTTCGATTGCAGCGGCCTGGTGAAATACGCGTTCAACGACGCCACGTTCGACCTGCCACGCACCTCCAACGCCATGGCCAGCGGTCATGGGGAGAAAGTCGATCGCAACGACCTGAAGCCGGGCGACCTGATTTTCTTCAACATCAAGAGCCGTCGGGTCAATCACGTTGCCATTTACCTGGGCAACGACCGCTTCATCCACGCGCCACGCCGCGGCAAGTCGGTGTCCATCGACACGTTGAAGAAACCGTACTGGGAAAACCACTACGTGGTTGCCAAGCGGGTTCTGCCGAAAGAACAGAATGCGTTGCGGGTTGTTCAGCGTTGATTTGAACTACCGGGGCCAGCCTCGGGAATTGCTTTGAATATGATGGCCTCATCGCGGGCAAGCCCGCTCCCACAGGATCGATGCAGTCCATGTGGGAGCGGGCTTGCCCGCGATGGCGTTTCTGGATCATCACAAATTATCCGGTGACCGCGCCTTCTCCCGCGCATGGTCACGACTGACCAACCCCTTGGTCACCAGGTCCTTCAAGCTCATATCCAGCGTCTGCATCCCCAACGACCCTCCCGACTGAATCGCCGAGTACATCTGCGCCACCTTGTCCTCGCGGATCAGGTTCCTGATCGCCGATGTCCCCAGCATGATCTCGTGGGCCGCGATGCGTCCGCCGCCGATTTTCTTCACCAGGGTCTGGGACACCACCGCCAGCAGCGACTCGGAGAGCATCGAGCGCACCATCGACTTCTCGTCCCCCGGAAACACGTCGACCACCCGGTCGATGGTTTTCGCCGCTGACGTGGTGTGCAGCGTGCCGAACACCAGATGGCCGGTTTCGGCCGCGGTCAATGCCAGGCGAATGGTCTCTAGGTCACGCATCTCCCCCACCAGGATCACATCCGGGTCTTCCCGCAGTGCCGAACGCAAGGCGGTGGCAAAACTTCGGGTATCGCGATGGACTTCACGCTGATTGATCAGGCATTTGCGCGACTCGTGAACGAACTCGATGGGGTCCTCAATGGTGAGGATGTGGTGATGACGATGGGTATTGAGGTAATCGATCATCGCCGCGAGCGTGGTGGATTTGCCGGAACCGGTCGGGCCGGTCACCAGCACCAGGCCACGGGGAGCGTCGGTCATCTTGTGGAACACGTCGCCCATGCCCAGTTCGTCCATGCTCTGCACTTTTGACGGGATTGTGCGAAACACGGCACCCGCGCCACGGTTCTGGTTGAACACATTGACCCGAAAGCGCGCCACGCCGGGCACGTCGAAGGAAAAGTCGGTTTCCAGATGCTTTTCGAATTCCACCCGCTGGGCGTCATTCATGACGGCATGGATCAGCGTCTGCACCTGTTGGTGATCCAGGGCCGGCAGATTGATGCGCCGCACATCACCGTCAACGCGAATCATCGGCGGCAGGCCGGCAGACAGGTGCAGGTCGGATGCGCCCTGTTTGGCGCTGAAAGCCAGCAGTTCGGTGATATCCATAGCGTCTCTCAATTCCAGTAGAATGCCGCGAACCTTCAGACCGCTGGCGCCTCTTGATGTCCACCATAGCAGACAACATTCTCGAAGTTAGTTCGCGCATAAACGCCGCAACACTCGCCGCCAACCGTGCCGAAAACAGTGTCCGCTTGCTGGCCGTGAGCAAGACCAAACCCGCTCAAGACCTGCGTGAAGCCTACGCTGCCGGCCTGCGCGACTTTGGCGAGAACTACCTGCAGGAAGCGCTGGGCAAGCAAGTCGAACTGGCCGACCTGCCCTTGATCTGGCACTTCATCGGCCCCATTCAATCGAACAAGACTCGTGCTATCGCCGAGCACTTCGACTGGGTGCATTCCGTGGATCGTCTGAAAATCGCACAACGCCTGTCCGAACAACGTCCCGCCAATTTGCCGCCCCTGAACATCTGCATTCAGGTCAATGTCAGCGGTGAAGCCAGCAAATCCGGCTGCAACCCGGCCGACCTGCCGGCCCTGGCCAACGCCATCAGCGACCTGCCGCGCCTGAAACTGCGAGGGTTGATGGCAATCCCGGAGCCGACTGAAGATCGCGCCGCCCAGGATGCCGCCTTCGCTGCCGTGCAAAGCCTGCAAGCCAGCCTGAACCTGCCGCTCGACACACTTTCCATGGGCATGAGCCACGACCTTGAGTCAGCCATCGCCCAGGGCGCCAACTGGGTCCGTATCGGTACGGCCCTGTTTGGCGCCCGCGACTACGGCCAGCCGTAAACATGGCTGACACACTTCTGAATAAGGACCTGACATGAGCAAGACACGTATTGCCTTTATCGGTGCCGGCAACATGGCCGCCAGCCTGATCGGTGGCCTGCGGGCCAAAGGTCTGGAAGCCGCACAGATCCGCGCCAGCGATCCGGGCGAAGAAACCCGCGCCCGCGTGAGTGCTGAACACGGCATCGAAACCTTTGCCGACAACGCCCAGGCCATCGATGGCGCCGACGTCGTCGTGCTGGCGGTCAAGCCGCAGGCGATGAAAGCCGTGTGCGAAGCTCTGCGACCAAGCCTCAAGCCCGATCAACTGGTGGTTTCGATTGCCGCGGGCATCACCTGCGCCAGCATGAACAACTGGCTCGGCGCCCAGCCAATCGTGCGCTGCATGCCTAACACCCCGGCGCTGGTGCGTCAGGGCGCGAGCGGCCTGTTCGCAACAGCCGAAGTGTCAGCCGAACAGCGTCAGCAGGCCCAGGAGCTGCTGTCCGCGGTCGGAATCGCTCTATGGCTGAATGAAGAGCAACAACTGGATGCCGTCACCGCCGTTTCCGGCTCGGGCCCGGCGTATTTCTTCCTGTTGATCGAGGCCATGACCGCCGCCGGCGTGAAACTCGGCCTGCCAGCGGACATCGCTGCACAACTGACCCTGCAAACCGCACTGGGCGCCGCACACATGGCGGTCTCCAGCGACGTCGATGCCGCCGAGTTGCGCCGCCGTGTCACCTCGCCTTCGGGCACCACGGAAGCTGCAATCAAGTCGTTCCAGGCCAATGGCTTCGAAGCCCTGGTCGAAAAGGCACTCGGCGCTGCCGCGCATCGCTCGGCCGAGATGGCCGAACAACTGGGTCAATAAGGAGCTTTTCATGATTGGATTGAACACCGCAGCGGTCTACGTGCTGCAAACCCTCGGCAGCCTGTATCTGCTAATCGTGCTGATGCGCTTCGTACTGCAACTGGTGCGGGCGAACTTCTACAACCCGATCTGCCAGTTCATCGTCAAGGCCACTCAGCCACTGCTCAAACCACTGCGCCGGATCATCCCGAGCGTGTTTGGCCTGGACATGTCCTCGCTGGTGCTGGCGATCCTGGTGCAACTGGCGCTGATGGCCCTGACCCTGCTGCTGACCTACGGCACCACCGGCAACCCGCTGCAACTGCTGATCTGGTCGGTCATCGGCGTGACCGCGCTGTTCATGAAGATTTTCTTCTTCGCCCTGATCATCAGCGTAATCCTGTCCTGGGTCGCCCCGCGCAGCCATAACCCGGGCGCCGAACTGGTGAACGAAATCTGCGAACCGGCCCTGGCGCCGTTCCGCAAGTTCCTGCCGAACCTGGGCGGCCTGGATCTGTCGCCGATCTTTGCGTTCCTGGCACTCAAGCTGATCGACATGCTGGTGATCAACAACCTCGCCGCCATGACCATGATGCCGGAAATCCTCCGCGTGCTGATCTGATCCGGTGAGCTGGTTTCGCTGGGACGGAGACGACCTGATTCTGGAGTGTCACCTGCAGCCGGCAGCCCGTAGCGATGATTTCTGCGGGCTGCACGGCGATCGCCTGAAGATCCGCCTGACCGCGGCGCCGGTCGAGGGCAAGGCCAATGCGTATCTGATGGCGTTTCTGGCCAAGGCCTTTGGCGTGTCCAAGAGCCAGGTCAGCCTGATCAGTGGCGAGCTGAACCGGCAGAAACGGGTGCGGATCTGTTCGCCGAAGAAGTTGCCGGATTTGCCTGATCTAGTGCGTCCAGCCTGATCCACCGCGTCGCCTCATTCGCGAGCAAGCCCGCTCCCACATTGGAATGCGTTCCCCTGTGGGAGCGGGCTTGCTCGCGAATGGCGCACCTCGGTTGTATCGAATGAAATCAGGCCCGGCCTTTGCTTGCCGCTAACCCCAGCGGTCTTTAGACTTACGCCTCATTTCAATGAGAGCAGGGTCGATGCCAGCTGCCTTTCCCCCCGATTCTGTTGGTCTGGTGACGCCGCAAGTGGCGCACTTCAGCGAACCCCTGGCGTTGGCCTGCGGCCGTTCGCTCCCGGCCTATGACCTGATTTACGAAACCTACGGCACGCTCAACGCCACGGCGAGCAACGCCGTGCTGATCTGCCACGCCCTGTCCGGTCACCACCACGCCGCCGGCTACCACAGCGCCGACGACCGCAAACCCGGTTGGTGGGACAGCTGCATCGGTCCCGGCAAGCCGATCGACACCAGCAAGTTCTTCGTGGTCAGCCTGAACAACCTCGGCGGCTGCAACGGCTCCACCGGCCCGAGCAGCATCAACCCGGACACCGGCAAGCCGTTCGGCGCCGACTTCCCGGTGTTGACCGTGGAAGACTGGGTGCACAGTCAGGCGCGTTTGGCGGATCGTCTCGGCATCGCTCAGTTCGCAGCCGTGATCGGCGGCAGCCTCGGCGGCATGCAGGCGATGCAATGGAGCATCACTTACCCTGACCGCATCCGTCACTGCCTGGCCATCGCCTCGGCGCCCAAGCTGTCGGCACAGAACATCGCGTTCAACGAAGTGGCGCGCCAGGCGATTCTCACCGATCCGGAATTCCACGGCGGTTCGTTCCAGGAACACAACGTGATCCCCAAGCGCGGCCTGATGCTGGCGCGGATGGTCGGGCACATCACCTACCTGTCCGACGACTCCATGGGCGAGAAATTCGGCCGCGGGCTCAAGAGCGAGAAGCTCAACTACGACTTCCACAGCGTCGAGTTCCAGGTTGAAAGCTACCTGCGCTATCAGGGCGAAGAGTTCTCCGGGCGCTTCGACGCCAACACGTACCTGTTGATGACCAAAGCGCTCGATTACTTCGATCCGGCAGCGAACTTCGACGATAACCTGGCGAAAACCTTTGAAGGTGCCAAAGCCAAGTTTTGCGTGATGTCGTTCACCACCGACTGGCGCTTCTCCCCTGCCCGCTCGCGGGAACTGGTGGATGCGCTGATGGCCGCGCGCAAGGACGTCTGCTACCTCGAGATCGACGCACCGCAAGGCCACGACGCCTTCCTGATTCCGATCCCGCGCTACCTGCAGGCATTCGGCAATTACATGAACCGCATTACGTTGTGAGAAAGCCATGAGAGCTGATCTGGAAATCATCCAGGAATGGATCCCCGCCGGCAGCCGCGTGCTCGACCTCGGGTGCGGCGATGGCGAACTGCTGACCTGGCTGCGCGATAACAAACAAGTCACCGGTTATGGCCTGGAAAACGACGCCGACAACATCGCCGAGTGCGTGGCCAAGGGCATCAACGTCATAGAACAGGACCTGGACAAGGGCCTGGGCAACTTTGCCAGCAACAGTTTCGACATCGTGGTCATGACCCAGGCGCTGCAAGCGGTGCACTACCCGGACAGGATCCTCGAGGAAATGCTGCGCGTCGGCCGTCAATGCATTATCACCTTCCCGAATTTCGGTCACTGGCGCTGCCGCTGGTACCTGGCGAGCAAGGGCCGCATGCCGGTTTCCGAGTTCCTGCCGTACACCTGGTACAACACGCCGAACATTCACTTCTGCACCTTCGCGGACTTTGAAGCCTTGTGTCGCGAACGTGAGGCGAAGGTCATTGATCGGCTTGCCGTGGATCAACAGCATCGGCACGGGTGGGCCAGTAAGCTATGGCCTAATCTGTTAGGTGAGATCGGTATCTACCGGGTCAGCAGCCCGGGACTTTCCGACCACAAGGTCGCAGTCTGATCCACACTATTTCAAGGAGAACGATCATGGGTCGTCTAGCGTTGTTTCTACTCACTGCCTGCCTGAGCGTCACCGCCATGGCCGCCGACGCCATCAAGAGCGAACGCAAGGAAACCTTCGGTGACGTGACGGTGCACTACAACACCTTCAACTCCACCTACCTGCTACCGGACGTTGCCAAGGCCGCCCAGCTGACGCGCAGCAAGGATCAGGGCGTTATCAACATTTCGGTGATCAAGGCCGGCACGCCGATGATGGCCGAGGTCAGCGGCACCGTCAAAGACCTGACCAGCCAAAGCTACACACTGAACTTCAAACAGGTCACCGAGCAAGGAGCGATCTACTACATCGCCCAATACCCGGTACCACAGCAGGAAATCCGCACCTTCAACATCAAGGTGCAGACCGGCGACAAGATCAACACCATCAATTTCAACCAAGAGCTCTTCCCTGGCCAATGATCAACTTCACGCAACTCGTACTGGCCAGCCATAACGCCGGCAAACTCAAGGAACTCCAGGCCATGCTCGGCGAGTCGGTGCATCTGCGCTCGATCGGCGAGTTCAGCAGCGTCGAGCCCGAAGAGACTGGTTTGTCATTCGTCGAAAACGCCATCCTCAAGGCCCGAAATGCCGCGCGCATTTCCGGCCTGCCGGCGCTGGCCGACGATTCCGGGCTGGCGGTGGATTTCCTTGGCGGTGCGCCAGGCATCTACTCGGCGCGTTATGCAGACGGCAAGGGCGATGCGGCGAACAACGCCAAGCTGCTCGACGTGTTGAAAGACGTGCCTGAAGCCGAACGTGGCGCGCAGTTCGTGTGCGTGCTGGCACTGGTGCGCCACGCCGATGATCCCTTGCCGATCATCTGCGAAGGTTTGTGGCACGGGCGAATCCTGACCCAGGCCAGCGGCGAACACGGTTTTGGCTACGACCCGCTGTTCTGGGTACCGGAGCGCAATTGCTCCAGCGCCGAGCTGAGTCCTGGCGACAAGAACCAGATCAGCCACCGCGCCCGTGCAATGGATCTGCTGCGCCAGCGTCTGGGCTTGAAATGACCCGTGAATCATCCGCGTCGCCGCTGATCTTCGGCGGCGACGCTCAATCGCCTCGGGCAGCCCTGCCTGTGCTGCCGCCGCTGGCGCTGTATATCCATATCCCGTGGTGCGTGCGCAAATGCCCTTATTGCGACTTCAATTCCCACACCGCCAGCCCCGCGCTGCCGGAAGAAGAGTACGTCGACGCATTGCTGGCCGATCTCGATCAGGACCTGCACGCCGTCTATGGTCGTGAGCTGAGCTCGATCTTCTTCGGTGGAGGCACGCCGAGCCTGTTCAGTGCTGATTCGCTGGGTCGCTTGCTCAAAGGCGTCGAACAGCGCATCCCGTTTGCCAGCGACATCGAAATCACGCTGGAAGCCAATCCGGGGACGTTCGAGCAAGACAAGTTCGTGGCGTACCGGAAACTGGGGATCAATCGCCTGTCGATCGGCATCCAGAGCTTCCAGCAAGAAAAGCTCCAGGCTTTGGGCCGCATCCACAACGGCGACGAAGCCGTACGCGCCGCCGGCATGGCGCGGCAGGCCGGGTTCGACAACTTCAACCTGGACTTGATGCATGGCTTGCCGAATCAGTCCCTGGACGACGCCTTGGCGGACCTGCGCACGGCCATCGCCCTGAAGCCGACACACCTGTCGTGGTATCAACTGACCCTGGAACCGAACACCGTGTTCTGGAACCAGCCGCCGACGCTACCGGAAGACGACACGCTGTGGGACATCCAGGAAGCCGGGCAAGCGCTGCTGGCCGAACACGGTTACGCGCAATATGAAGTCTCGGCCTATGCCCTGCCCGGTCGCCCGGCGCGCCACAACCTCAATTACTGGAGTTTTGGCGACTTCATCGGCATCGGCGCCGGCGCCCATGGCAAGCTCAGCCACCCGGACGGGCGCATCATTCGCACCTGGAAGACCCGCCTGCCGAAGGATTACCTGAATCCGGCGAAGAGCTTCCAGGCCGGCGAGAAAGCGCTGGGCAACGATGAAATGCCGTTCGAATTCCTGATGAATGCGCTGCGCCTGACTGAAGGCGTCGAATCGCGACTGTACCCGGAACGTACCGGCATGACGCTGGAAAGCCTTGCTGAAGGCCGCCGTGAAGCCGAACAAAGCGGCCTGTTGCAGGTCGAACCGTCACGTCTGGTAGCCACGATGCGCGGACAACTCTTCCTCAACGACTTGCTGCAGAAATTTCTGACATAAGGAAATCGAATGGATTTGGTACTCGACCTGCTTGCCACCGTGTCTCGCTGGAGCCGCAGCAACCTCTCGGAAATCGCCCTGGCCCTGGTGGGCTGCCTGCTGGTGCTGTTTGGTGCGGATTTCAAAGTCTGGGTCGAGCAGCGTCTGGGCAGCATCGCCGGCGCCTTGCGCGTGCCACTGATGTCCCTGCTGTGCCTGATCGGCAGCGGCGCGGCGCTGATCTACGCCACGCCCTGGGTCGTGCGCGGCTTGAGCCAGTTCAACAACTACAGCCTGGCGCCGGTGTTGCTGGTGGTTCTGGTGTTGATTGGCGTGGTCGCCGACCGCCGCTGATTTAAGCCACACCCTAAAACAACTGTGGGAGCGGGCTTGCTCGCGAAAGCGGTGTATCAGACAACATTAATGTCGACTGACACGACGCCTTCGCGAGCAAGCCCGCTCCCACAGTTTGTATTGAGTGAAGTTTAGGACTGCTTCTCGAACTTCAAATCCCACACGCCATGCCCAAGTCGTTCGCCACGACGCTCGAACTTGGTGATCGGCCGCTCGGCCGGGCGCGGTACGCACTTGCCGTCTTCGGCGAGGTTGCGGTAACCCGGCGCGACGCTCATCACTTCCAGCATGTACTCGGCGTACGGTTCCCAGTCAGTGGCCATGTGCAGAATGCCACCGACCTTCAACTTGCTGCGCACCAGCTCAGCGAAGGACGCCTGAACGATACGGCGCTTGTGGTGACGGCTCTTGTGCCACGGGTCCGGGAAAAACAGCATCAGGCGATCGAGGCTGTTATCGGCCACGCAGCGGTTGAGCACTTCGATCGCATCGCAATCGTAGACCCGCAGGTTGGTCAGGCCTTGCGTCAGCACACCATTGAGCAGCGCACCGACACCTGGACGGTGAACCTCGACGCCAATGAAATCCTGATCCGGCGCAGCCGCTGCCATTTCCAGCAGCGAATGGCCCATGCCGAAACCGATTTCCAGCGAGCGCGGTGCCGAGCGACCGAACACCTGGTCGAAATCCACCGGCGCGTCGGCCAGCGGCAGCACGAACAGCGGAGTGCCCTGCTCCAGGCCCTTTTGCTGGCCTTCGGTCATGCGCCCGGCGCGCATCACGAAACTCTTGATGCGGCGGTGTTGGCGCTCGTCGCCTTCTTCCGTCTGGATTGGCGTGTCGTTCGATTCAGTCATCAATGGCTCTTACTTGATCAGACCATCCAGCGGCGAAGAGGCGCTGGCATAGAGTTTTTTCGGCATGCGGCCGGCGAGGTAGGCCAGGCGACCTGCGACGATCGCATGTTTCATGGCTTCAGCCATCATGACCGGCTGTTGGGCATGGGCGATGGCCGAGTTCATCAGCACCGCATCACAACCCAGTTCCATGGCGATGGTGGCGTCGGAAGCAGTACCGACACCGGCATCCACCAATACTGGAATCTTGGCTTCTTCGAGGATGATCTGCAGGTTATATGGGTTGCAGATTCCCAGGCCGGAGCCGATCAGACCGGCCAGCGGCATCACCGCGATACAGCCGATTTCCGCCAACTGACGGGCGATGATCGGATCATCACTGGTGTAGACCATCACGTCGAAGCCTTCCTTGACCAGCGTTTCGGCGGCCTTGAGGGTTTCGATCACGTTGGGAAACAGGGTTTTCTGGTCGGCCAGCACTTCCAGCTTCACCAGGTTGTGACCATCGAGCAGTTCACGGGCCAGACGGCAAGTGCGCACGGCTTCGATGGCGTCGTAGCAACCGGCAGTGTTGGGCAGGAAGGTGTAGCGATCCGGCGACAGCACTTCGAGCAGGTTCGGCTCGCCCTCGATCTGGCCAAGGTTGGTGCGGCGCACGGCGAAGGTGACGATCTCGGCACCCGAGGCTTCGATGGCCAGGCGGGTTTCTTCCATGTCACGGTACTTGCCGGTACCGACCAGCAAACGCGACTGGTAAGTACGACCGGCCAGGACGAAAGGCTTGTCGCTGCGAACGATGCTCATGGGAAATCCTCTGTAGGGGTGAGGTACTTGCAGAATTCTGTGGCCACTCGGCCGAGGCTGCTAGCCGCCGCCGATGGCGTGCACCACTTCGACGTTGTCGCCGTCGTTCAACGCGGTGTCTGCGTGCTGACTGCGCGGGACGATATCCAGATTGAGTTCGACCGCCACCCGGCGTCCGGTCAGGTCCAGACGGGTCAGCAGGGCCGCAACGGTTTCACCGTCGGGCAGTTCAAAGGATTCGCCGTTCAACTGAATGCGCATGCCGGATGCCGCCATCATTTTTAGGGGCTGGCATTCTAGCCCGATCAGTCAGGCCGACCCAAGCCATTCGTCATGAAATGGACCGTTAAGTCAGCTCAGGCGCCAGGCGGCAAGTCCGAGGCAAAACCAGCCCACCAGGAAGGCCAGGCCACCGAACGGGGTGATGATGCCGAGCTTGCTGATGCCCGTCAGCGTCAATACATACAGGCTGCCGGAGAACAGCAGGATACCGATGGCAAACGACGCAGCGGCCCAGGTGGCGAGTCGACCGGGAATTTGCGTGGCCAGCGCTGCGACACCGAGCAATGCCAGGGCGTGCACCAGTTGATAGGTGACGCCGGTGTGGAAGATCACCAGGTACTCGGCGCTCAGGCGGCTCTTCAGGCCATGGGCGGCAAAGGCCCCGAGGCCGACACCGGTGAAGCCGAAAAAAGCGGCCAGCATCAGAAAGCCACGCAGCATGCAGAACTCCAGTCAGTTTCGATCCAAAGGGTCTGTATAATGGCCCGCTCAACGGGTTCGGCCAAGCCATCTCTATGCTGCGTATCTATTTCCGTCATTTCTCCAAGGCCGTGCTCTGGTTCATGGGTGGCAGCGTATTGCTGGTGCTGATCTTTCGCGTGGTGCCGCCACCGGGGACGACGCTGATGGTCGAGCGCAAGATCGAATCCTGGTTTGACGGCGAACCCATCGACCTGCAACGGACCTGGAAACCCTGGGACGAGATCTCCGATGACCTGAAAGTCGCGGTGATTGCCGGCGAAGACCAGAAATTCCCGGAACACTGGGGCTTCGATATCGGCGCGATTCAGGCGGCGTTTGCCCATAACGAGCGCGGCGGTTCGATCCGTGGCGCCAGCACCCTGAGCCAGCAGGTTTCGAAAAACCTGTTCCTGTGGTCTGGCCGCAGCTGGTTGCGCAAAGGCCTGGAGGCCTGGTTCACCGGACTGATCGAAGTGTTCTGGCCCAAGCAGCGGATTCTTGAGGTGTACCTCAACAGCGTCGAGTGGGATGACGGCGTGTTTGGCGCTGAAGCGGCGGCCCGGCATCACTTTGGCGTGAGTGCTAAAGGCCTCAGCCGCCAGCAGTCGAGCCTGCTCGCTGCCGTGCTACCCAACCCGCGGGTCTGGAGCGCCAGCCATCCAACTTCCTACGTTTCGCGGCGTGCAGGGTGGATTCGGCGGCAGATGAGCCAACTGGGTGGGGACAGCTATCTGGTCGGGCTGAACGATTCGCGCCGGGCGCCTTGGGCCCAATAACTGATCCCAATTTTTCAGACCCTGAAAACCACTGTGGGAGCGGGCTTGCTCGCGATGACGGCCTGACATTCAACTTTTATATTGAATGTTCGGACCTCATCGCGAGCAAGCTCGCTCCCACAGGATCAATGAACGGGGCGCTTTTTTAATGCCTGCTCGCCAGTTACGCAGCGATCGACACCTTGAGCTTGTTCATCGCGCTCTTCTCGAGTTGGCGAATACGCTCGGCCGACACGTTGTACTTCTGCGCCAGGTCGTGCAGCGTGGATTTTTCTTCCGCCAGCCAGCGCTGGTAGAGGATGTCACGGCTGCGGTCGTCCAGCACTTCCAGCGCTTCGTGCAGGTTGTGGTTGGAGTTGTCGCTCCAGTCGGCATCTTCCAGTTGACGGGCCGGGTCGTACCGGTGGTCTTCCAGATAGTTGGCCGGCGACTGGAAAGCACTGTCGTCGTCCGCTTCGGCAGCCGGGTCGAAGGCCATGTCATGGCCGGTTAGACGACTTTCCATCTCGCGCACTTCCCGAGGCTCTACACCCAGGCTTTCCGCCACACGGTGGACTTCCTCGTTGTTCAGCCAGGCCAGACGCTTCTTCTGGCTGCGCAGGTTGAAGAACAACTTGCGCTGGGCCTTGGTGGTCGCGACTTTCACGATGCGCCAGTTGCGCAGGATGAACTCGTGGATTTCCGCCTTGATCCAGTGCACGGCAAAGGACACCAGGCGCACGCCCATTTCCGGGTTGAAGCGCTTCACGGCCTTCATCAGGCCGACGTTGCCTTCCTGGATCAGGTCAGCCTGGGCCAGGCCGTAGCCGGAATAGCTACGGGCGATATGTACGACAAAACGCAGGTGGGCGAGCACCATCTGCCGAGCCGCCCCCAAATCCTGCTCATAATAGAGACTCTCGGCCAGTTCACGCTCCTGCTCCGGCGACAGCAATGGAATGCTGTTGACGGTGTGCACATAGGCCTCCAGGTTCGCACCCGGGACCAGAGCATATGCAGGTTGCAAAGAATTGGTCATACGAAAAAACCTCCGACTTACAAACTCGTGCAGTTCAGCACTGCGAAAATTGACCGGAAACCGAAAGACAAGTTCCCTAAAACCCAAAAACGCTGAAAGGTCAATACGAGCAAAATGATACTACTTAGGCGCAAGCTCCCTCAGGTGGCGTGCGACTGCAATCCATGCACCGATATACCCCAACAGCACCGCGCCAAGCAAGAGAGACAGACCGTCGGCAACTGGCACTCCAGCCAGCGCAAAATCACTGCCGTACAAACCGGCCAGCCCTACCACCGCATCGTTCAGCCAATCAAGGCCGAACGCCAGTACCCCCCAGGACAGAATCCCCGCACCGAAGCCATAAAGCGCGCCCATATACAGAAAGGGCCTGCGTACATAGCTGTCCGTGCCGCCGACCAGTTTAATCACTTCTATCTCTGTGCGGCGGTTTTCAATATGAAGACGAATGGTATTGCCTATCACCAAAAGTAATGCAGAAACCAGAAGCACGGTCAGACCGAAGACAAAACGGTCACCCAGCTTGAGGATGGCTGCCAGACGCTCGACCCAGACTAAATCAAGTTGCGCCTGTTGTACCTTCGGCAGCTCGGATAGTTTTTGTCTTAATGCTTCAAGGGCCGGCTTGTCGACCTCGGTCGGCGTTACCAGGACCACGCCCGGCAGCGGGTTCTCCGGCAGTTCCTTGAGTGCCTCGCCCAGCCCGGACTGCTGCTGGAACTCTTCCAGCGCCTGCTCGCGGCCAACGTATTCGGCATCGGCGACGCCTGGCATGCCCTTGATCTGATCGCGCAGCGATTCGCCTTCGGCCGGTTTGGCCTCAAGGTCCAGATACAGGGAAATCTGTGCCGCGCGCTGCCAGGAACCACCCAGACGTTCGACGTTACTTAGCAAAAGTGACAGCCCCATGGGCAAACTCAGGGCCACCGCCATCACCATGCAGGTGAAAAAACTGCCAATGGGCTGCTTGCCCAGGCGGCGCAGGCTGTCCACCAGACTGGCGCGATGGCTTTCGATCCAGGCGCGGAACAACGTGGCAAAGTCCGGCCCGTCGTCATCGTCGTGTTTTTTCTTTTGCGGCTGTGGATCGGCGGCCTTCGGGGCCACACGCTCGGAAACCTTGGGGCTACGTGTTGCACTCATACCGCGGCCTCCCCGTCACCGATCAATCGACCGCGTTGCAGCGTCAGCATGCGATGACGCATGCGGGCGATCAGGGCCAGGTCGTGACTGGCGATCAGCACGCTGGTACCCAGGCGATTGATATCTTCGAATACACCCATGATCTCGGCGGCCAGACGCGGGTCGAGGTTACCGGTCGGTTCATCCGCCAGCAGCAAGGCCGGACGGTGGACGATGGCGCGGGCGATGCCGACGCGCTGCTGCTGACCGGTGGACAGGTCGCCCGGGTACAGATCGGTTTTATCCGACAGCGCCACGCGCTCCAGTGCCGAGTCCACGCGCTTGGCGATCTCGGCCTTGGACAGCCCCAGGATCTGCAAAGGCAACGCGACGTTATTGAACACCGTGCGATCGAACAGCAACTGGTGATTCTGGAACACCACGCCGATCTGCCGGCGCAGGAAAGGAATCTGCGCGTTGCTGATGGTGCTCAGGTCTTGCCCGGCGAGCAGCAGCTTGCCGCTGGTCGGGCGCTCCATCGCCAGCAACAGGCGCAACAGCGTGGATTTACCGGCACCGGAATGGCCGGTGACAAACAAGAACTCGCCACGACGGACTCGAAAGCTCAGCTCATGCAAGCCGACGTGACCATTCGGGTAGCGCTTACCGACCTGTTCGAAACGAATCATGAACGCTCCCGCTCGGCAAACAATGCCTGGACAAAGGGTTCTGCTTCAAAGGTACGCAAATCGTCGATGCCTTCGCCGACGCCGATGTAGCGGATCGGCAGGCCGAATTGCTTGGCCAGGGCGAAAATCACCCCGCCTTTCGCGGTGCCGTCGAGCTTGGTCAGCGCCAGGCCAGTCAGTTCGACGGTCTGGTTGAATTGTTTGGCCTGGTTGATGGCGTTCTGGCCGGTGCCGGCGTCAAGTACCAACAGCACTTCATGAGGGGCGTCGGCGTCGAGCTTGCCAATCACTCGGCGAACCTTTTTCAGTTCTTCCATCAGGTTGTCTTTGGTGTGCAGGCGGCCGGCGGTGTCGGCGATCAGCACATCGATGCCACGGGCCTTGGCGGCCTGCACGGCATCGAAGATCACCGAGGCCGAGTCGGCGCCAGTGTGCTGCGCGATCACCGGGATCTTGTTGCGCTCACCCCAGACCTGCAATTGCTCCACCGCCGCGGCGCGGAAGGTGTCGCCGGCAGCGAGCATGACTTTCTTGCCTTCCAGCTGCAGTTTCTTCGCCAGTTTGCCGATGGTAGTGGTCTTGCCGGCACCGTTGACGCCGACGACCAGAATCACGAACGGCTTGTTCTGCGAGGTGATTTTCAGCGGCTGCTCGACAGGCTTGAGTATCGCCGCCAGCTCGGCTTGCAGGGATTTGTACAGGGCATCGGCATCGGCCAGCTCCTTGCGCGCAACCTTCTGTGTCAGACGCTGAATGATCACCGAGGTGGCTTCGACACCAACGTCGGCGGTCAGCAATCGGGTTTCGAGGTCTTCGAGCAACTCGTCATCAATAACCTTTTTGCCCAGGAACAGGCTGGCCATGCCTTCGCCGATACTGGCGCTGGTCTTGGACAGGCCCTGCTTGAGGCGGGCGAAGAAACCGGCTTTGGTTTCTTCGGTGCGTACGGGTTCTACCGGGGTTTCAACGGGCGCCGCGATCGGCTCAGGAATCGGAGCGGGTGCAGGTGCTTGAGCAACCGGAGCAACCGGAGCAACCGGAGCAACCGGAGCAACCGGAGCAACGAATACCGGAACCTCTGGCTGGCTGACAACGGGAACAGGCTCGACCACGACGACTGGTTCAACAATCGCTTCGACCACAGGCGCGTGAGCCGGTGCAGGCGTAAACGCTGCCGGGGCCGGAATCGGCGGGGTCACGTGGGGGGCCAGGTCATTTTCGACCAATGCCACCGGCTCTTCGGCTACCGGCAGGGTCAACCACGGTTCGGCAATCGGGGTCAGCGGCGCTTCGATAATTTCGCTGACAGGCTCAACAACAGTTTCAGCCTGCGATTGCACTACCGGCTCGGCAATCGGCAGAACAACCGGCGCGGGCGCTTCTTCTATTACCGGGACCGGCGTCGACGCTGGTTCAGGAATGGCTTGTGGCTGTTCGACGACGGGTTCCTGCGGCTTTTTGCGCAGCCATCCGAACAGGCTTTTTTTCTCGCCAGCCGCAGCTGGGGTCTTCTTGTCGTCGTTGGAACCAAACATGGAGGACGGCTATCTCACGGTAGCGACGCGCCAATGGCGCCCCGGCAAATAAATATTCGATGCAGAACAGACTGTGTTTCACCCAGCTTGTTCACGCGCAACATTTTGTCGAGGTGCCCAATGGCACCTCACGGAATCGATTTCTCATTGGACTAAAGCAGCAAAATCGGCGAAAACGCGGAACTCAGTTGATAAATATCCACCTTCCGTCGCAAACCCATTCAACCTGATCAAGCATAAAGGCCTGATAGGCGTGGCCGCCGCTAAAACGGATCAGTATCCTAGCACCCTCTCGCCCGCTGACGCTAAGACCAAGCGGGCAGCCCCAAAGGTTTGAAAACGAATGAATGCTCTTGCCCGCCGCGCCGCAGGCCTGCTGCTCAGCACAGTTTGCCTGCCCCTTTCGGCCCTGGCTGCCGACCCGCAACCCACCCACGAATTCACTCTAGACAATGGCTTGAAGGTGGTCGTGCGCGAAGACCATCGTGCGCCCGTGGTGGTTTCCCAGGTCTGGTACAAGGTCGGCTCCAGCTACGAGACACCGGGCAATACCGGCCTGTCCCACGCTCTGGAGCACATGATGTTCAAGGGCAGCGAGAAAGTCGGCCCCGGCGAAGCGTCACTGATCCTGCGCGACCTCGGCGCCGAAGAGAACGCATTCACCAGTGACGACTTCACCGCGTACTACCAGGTGCTGGCCCGGGATCGCCTGGGCGTGGCCTTCGAACTGGAAGCCGACCGCATGGCCAGCCTGCGCCTGCCGCCCGATGAGTTCGCCAAGGAAATAGAGGTCATCAAGGAAGAGCGTCGCCTGCGCACCGATGACAAGCCGATGGCCAAGGCCTACGAGCGCTTCAAGGCCATGGCCTACCCGGCCAGTGGCTATCACACCCCGACCATCGGCTGGATGGCCGACCTTGAGCGGATGAAAGTCGAAGAGCTGCGCCACTGGTACGAAACCTGGTACGTGCCCAACAACGCCACGCTGGTGGTGGTTGGCGATGTCACCCCGGACGAAGTCAAAACCCTGGCCCAACGCTATTTCGGCCCGATCGCCAAGCGCGATGTACCCGCCGCGAAAAAACCGCTGGAACTGGCCGAACCGGGCGAGCGCCAGATCACCCTGCACGTGCAGACCCAACTGCCTAGCCTGATGCTGGCCTTCAACGTGCCGAGCATCGCCACCACCGACGACAAACGCCTGGTCAATGCCCTGCGCCTGATCTCGGCATTGCTCGACGGCGGCTACAGCGGACGCATCCCGACGCAACTGGAGCGCGGAGAAGAACTGGTGTCCGGCGGCTCGTCGAGTTACGACGCCTACACCCGTGGCGACAGCCTCTTCACCCTGTCTGCATCGCCAAACTCGCAGAAACACAAGACCATCGCCCAGGCGCAAGCCGGTTTGTGGAAGCTGCTCGACCAGCTGAAAACCACGGCGCCAACCGCTGAAGAACTGGAACGCGTACGTGCACAAGTCATCGCCGGCCTGGTCTTCGAGCGCGACTCGATCACCAGTCAGGCCACGGCCATCGGCCAACTGGAAACTGTCGGCCTGTCGTGGAAACTGATGGACACCGAACTGGCCGATCTGGAAAGCGTCACGCCGGAAGATATCCAGAAAGCCGCCAAGCTGTATTTCACCCGCGAACGTCTCAGCGTCGCCCATGTACTGCCTCTGGAGACGACTCATGAGTGAGCGTAAACCTTCCCGCCTGGCCCTGATCGGCCTGGTCGCCGTCGCCGTTATCGGCTCCGCCGCGTTCTATTTGTCGCGCTCCGGTGAAACCAATGCCAGCGAAGCCCTGGACAAGGCCAGGGCCAGCCAGAAACTGCAGTCGCTGACCGAACTCAACGGCAAGGCACCGGAACACCGCAAGCTGGACGTGCAGACCTGGAACACCGCCGAAGGCACCAAGGTGCTGTTTGTCGAAGCCCATGAGCTGCCGATGTTCGACATGCGCCTGATCTTCGCTGCTGGCAGCAGCCAGGACGGCGATGCACCGGGCGTGGCGGTGTTGACCAACGCCATGCTCAACGAAGGTGTGGCTGGCAAAGACGTCGGTGCCATTGCCCAGGGCTTCGAAGGCCTGGGCGCCGATTTCGGCAACGGCGCTTATAAGGACATGGCAATCGCTTCGCTGCGCAGTTTGAGTGCCAAGGACAAGCGCGAACCGGCCCTGAAGCTGTTCGCTGAAGTCATCGGCAAGCCGTCCTTCCCTGCCGATTCGCTGGCCCGCATCAAGAACCAGATGCTCGCCGGTTTTGAATACCAGAAACAGAACCCCGGCAAGCTGGCGAGCCTGGAACTGATGAACCGCTTGTACGGTGATCACCCGTACGCACACGCCAGCGACGGCACGGCGAAAACCGTACCGGCAATCACCGTGGCTCAACTGCGTGCTTTCCACGAAAAAGCCTACGCTGCCGGTAATGTGGTGATCGCACTGGTCGGCGACCTGTCCCGCGCGGAAGCCGAAGCGATTGCAGCCCAGGTTTCCAGTGCCCTGCCAAAAGGCCCGGCCCTGCCGAAAATCGCGCAACCGGTCGAGCCCAAGGCTGGCGTCGGCCATATCGAGTTCCCGTCCAAGCAGACCACCCTGACGCTCGCGCAACTGGGCATCGACCGTGACGACCCGGACTATGCAGCATTGTCCATGGGTAACCAGATTCTCGGTGGCGGCGGCTTCGGCACCCGCTTGATGAGCGAAGTGCGCGAGAAGCGTGGCCTGACTTACGGCGTGTATTCGGGTTTTACCCCGATGCAGGCGCGTGGCCCGTTCATGATCAACCTGCAAACCCGCGCCGAGATGAGCGAGGGCACCCTGAAACTGGTGCAGGATGTGCTGGCCGACTATCTTAAAACCGGCCCGACCGAAAAAGAGCTCGACGATGCCAAGCGCGAACTGGCCGGCAGCTTCCCGCTGTCCACCGCCAGCAACGCCGATATCGTCGGCCAACTGGGCGCCATCGGCTTCTATAACCTGCCGTTGAGTCACCTGGAAGACTTCATGCAGCAGTCCCAGGCCTTGACCGTCGAGCAGGTCAAAGCCGCCATGAACAAACACCTGAGCACGGACAAGATGGTCATCGTCAGCGCTGGCCCGACCGTGCCGCAAAAGCCGTTACCGGCCCCTACTGATAAACCTTCCGAGCAGCCGCTCGGGGTTCCGGAGCATTAATGGCCCATCCTAAAAAACCCGCCAAGAACGTCCACAACGGCGTGAACCAGCTGCGCATCATCGGCGGCGAATGGCGCAGCCGAAAGCTGAGCTTCCCCGACGCCCCGGGCCTGCGCCCGACGCCGGACCGCGTGCGTGAAACCCTGTTCAACTGGCTCGCGCCTTACGTGCCGGGCGCCAAGGTGCTCGACCCGTTCACCGGCAGTGGCGCACTGTTCCTCGAGGCCCTGTCCCGCGGCGCGGCCATGGGCCAGGCGCTGGATGCCAGCAGCATCGCGGTGTCCAGCCTGAAGGAACACCTGGGCACATTGCGCTGCACCAACGGCCAGGTCCAGACCGCCGACGCCTTGCGCTATCTGGAAACCCAGACCGCAACGGCCTACGACCTGGTGTTCCTCGATCCGCCGTTCAACCAGAACCTGCTGCCCGCCGTCTGCAAGTTGCTCGAAGAGCGCCAATGGCTGGCCGAAGACGCCTGGGTGTACACCGAAAGCGAGTCGGCGCCGTCGACCCTGGGCCTGCCGGAGAACTGGCGCCTGCACCGGGAGCAGAAATCCGGACGCGTGTATTACTCGTTGTGGCAGCGCAGCGCCTGACATTTCGGCGAGACGACTGCCCCAAACCGGTTGTGAAGTGCACTACATAGTTACCGCCTGACGTCCTTACGGATCATCCACAGTGGTTTGCGCAATTAACTGCAAACCACTGAGGATGAACACGGATGAACATCTCCCGCAGCACATTTATGCTGCCCTTTATCGCCTGTCTGCCGCTCATGGCCAGCGCGGCGACACCCCCTGCGACGCAAGACTTCGTACTGGACAACGGCCTCAAGGTTGTCGTGCGCGAGGACCATCGCTCGCCCATTGTTACCGCCCAGATCTGGATCAAGGTCGGTGCAAGCTACGAGCCGCCCGGCCAGTCGGGCCTGTCCCACGCCCTCGAGCATATGGTCTACAAAGGCAGCAGCAAGGCCTGCGCCGGAGAGTTCATGGCGATACTGGATAAACTTGGCGCCCGTCATAACGCATCCACCGGCACTGACTTCACGGTCTTTTACCAGACCCTGCCTTCCGGCCGCACTGGCGTTGCTTTCGAAATTCTGGCGGACCTGATGAGTACGGCCAAGCTGGATGCACAGGACTTCACACCGGAGCTCAAGGTCATTCAGGAGGAGCGTCGGATGTACGTTGATGATGAAATCACCGCATCGGCTCATGAACGACTGAACAGCATCGCCCACCCGGCCAGCGGCTATCGCACCCCGACGATTGGCTGGATGCACGATCTGCAACGCATGAACGCCGCACAATTGCAGCAGTGGTATCAGGCCTGGTATTCGCCAGACAATGCGACGCTGGTGGTCGTTGGCGATGTTGCACCTGAGCGGATCAAGGCCCTGGCACAGCAGCACTTCGGCCACCTTGAGCGACGTGCGACACCCGTGGCGCCTGCACCCGTCGAATTGGCTTCTGCCGGTGAACGGTCACTGACCCTGCACGCGCCGGTAGCGTCCCCCCGCCTGATCATGAGCTTCAACGCGCCCAGCCTGGCCACGGCACTGGATCGTCGGACCGCCCATGCTTTGCGCCTGCTTAATATGTTACTGGCCGGATCCAGTAGCGCGCGGATCAAACAGCAACTGCAACTGAGCGAGGCGATATTCACTGAGGCTTACTCAAAGTATGACGCCTTCAATCGCGGCGATTCGTTGCTGACCATCACCACACAACTCAACCCGGACAAGCTCAATGACGCTGACGAAGCCCTCGCCCGTCTGTGGAAAGTCATCGATGAATTAAAAGACAAGGCACCGGAAGCAGCAGAACTGGAGCGCGCGAAAAACCTTGTGATCGCTAACACGGTTTATGCGCAGGACGATCTGGAAGGGCAGGCCAACACCTTGGGTCTGCTGGAAACCATCGGCCTGGACTGGCGGCTGGCCGATCAGGATACGGATGAGCTGAACAAGGTCACGCCCCTGGATATTCAACAGGCCGCCAAGACCTATCTGACGCGCGAGCGTCTGAGCACCGCGAAAATCTTGCCGGAGAAAAACAATGGATAAGCGCAAAGGCCTCATCAATGGATTGATCCTGGCCGGCATGCTGTTGAGTGCACAGGCCACTGCCACTGCAACCACGGCGCCCCAGAAGCCAGCGCTGCAATCGCTCAATGAACCACAGACTCCGGCGACCCACCGCACACTGCCGATCAAGGGTTACAAAACCCTCAGTGGAACGAAGATCCTGTTCATCCGCACCCCCGGCCTGCCGATGTTCGATGCCCTGGTGAGCTTTGCCGCCGGCAGCGCCCACACTCCGCATCAACCCGGCCTGGCTGCGGTCACCTATAGCCTTTTGAATGACGGTGTGGCTGGCAAGGACGCCAATGCCATACGGGCGACGTTCGATAATCTGGGGGCAAAGATGGATATGGGTATCAGCCAGGACCGGACCTGGTTTTCCCTGCGTAGCCTGAGTGACGAATCACGGCGCACTCCAGCCCTGGAACTGTTTGCCCAGGTACTCGGCAAGCCGCTGTTGCCGGAAGAGTCCCTACCTGCGGTGAAATCACAATTGCAATACTTTCTGGACCGTGAAGATCAGTCCCATACCGTTCAAGCCCAAGAAGCCAATTTCGGCCAGTTGTTTCCCGACCACGGTTATGCTCAGTCCTTCCACGGAACCCGGGCCGGGCTTGCCTCCATCACCCGCACCCAGGCGCAAGACTTTCATCGCGAGGCTTATGCCGCGGGCAATGCCCAGATCACACTGGTCGGCGACCTCACCGAGGAAGAGGCCCAGCGCATCGGTGCGCAGATATCCGCGGCCTTGCCCCTGGGGCCGGCCACTGCCGCGATCAAGCCAGTGACAAGTCCAGCCGCCCCGAATCTACTGCGTGTAGAGCGACCATCAACCCAGGCTTACCTGCACCTTGCCCAGCCAAGTGTCCTGCGAAGCAGTCCGGACTATGTCGCGCTTCACATGGCCAAGTGGATTTTCAACAACCGACTGATGAATGAACTTCGTGAACGCCGAGGCCTGACCTACGACGTTGAAGCGAACCTTTCAGTTCTTCAGGCACAAGGGTTGCTGACCATTGAATTGCAGACTCGACCAGAGCAGGCCGATGCCGTGCTGTCCCATATCAAGACAATGTTCAGCGACTTTCTCGCCCAAGGGCCGACCCAACAGGAACTCGACGACATCCAACAGAAGCTGGCCGGTAGCGCGCCGTTGAACAGCGCTACCAATATGCAGATTCTGAGACGGTTGTACGCCATCAGCGTACACAATCTGCCGCTGGACCTCGATTTTTCCACGCAAGCGGCCTTGAAGCTGAACCTTGCATCAATCAAAAACGCACTCAGCCGGCATTACCACGCCGACCAATGGCGCGTTGTCATCCTGGGGCCTAAGACAGCTCAACAACCGCTGCCAGCTCCGAGTGAAAGCGCAACCAATGCCATGTGTCGCGTACCTGGCGAGATTGTGGCAAGTTAGACAGCCATGATGACGCGGTCGCGGCGCTGTCCCGCCGCGTCTTCGGGCAGACTCATGAACGCTTCCACCGAGAATGACTGTGCAACCGCACCCCGCACTGGCCTCACCGCCGTCCTTCACCCCAGCCTTCGGCATCGGCAATCCGCACTTGCAAACCTTGTGGGGGCCGCTGTGGCGTAAAACCGTGCACATCGGCCGCGAACGCGAACGTCTTTGGCTTGAAGACGGCGACTTTCTCGACCTCGACTGGCATGGCCCGCACAGCGTCGACGCACCCTTGGTGCTGGTGTTGCACGGGCTCACCGGCTCGTCGAATTCGCCTTACGTGGCCGGAATGCAAAAAGCCCTGGGCGACCGAGGCTGGGCCAGCGTCGCGCTGAACTGGCGCGGTTGTTCGGGCGAGCCCAACCTGTTGCCGCGCAGCTACCATTCCGGCGCCAGCGAAGACCTGGCCGAAACCATCAGGCACTTGCGGGCCAAACGGCCTCTCGCGCCACTGTATGCGGTGGGTTACTCCCTGGGCGGTAATGTCCTGCTCAAGCATTTGGGCGAAACCGGCAGCGACAGTGACTTGACGGGCGCCGTGGCGGTGTCGGTGCCGTTCCGCCTGGACCAGTGCGCCGACCGCATCGGCCAGGGCTTTTCCAAGGTTTACCAGGCGCATTTCATGCGAGAGATGGTCGCCTACATCAAGAACAAACAGCGACAGTTCCAGCATGACGGACGCGAGGAGGGTCTGGCAGCCCTGGCGGCCCTCGGATCTCTGGAAAACATGCGCACGTTCTGGGATTTCGACGGTCGTGTCACCGCGCCACTGCACGGTTTCGCCGATGCCGAGGATTACTATCGCCGCGCCTCCAGCCGCTATTTTCTTGGCGAAATTCGTACGCCGACCTTGATGATTCAGGCCGCCGACGACCCCTTCGTGTTTCCCCACAGCCTGCCGCACGTCGATGAATTGTCCGCTTGCACGCAATTCGAACTGCAAGCCAGGGGCGGGCATGTCGGCTTCGTCGACGGTACGCTCAGGCAACCGGGTTACTACCTGGAGCGGCGCATCCCCGAGTGGCTGGCCGCCATAGGGTGCGCTTGAATCATGGACGCAGACCAAGGCGAGTCAATCCACTTCTGGCAAACCCCGCCGCTGGCCGGGGTCGAGTTGTTGTCCGCCCGCTACATCGATCATCGTTTCGCCCCCCATGTGCATGACGGCTATGTGATCGGCATGATCATGGCCGGCGCCCAGCGCTATCGTTATCGCGGTGCCGAACACCTGGCGGGCAGCGGCACGCTGGTGCTGATCAACCCCGATGAACTGCACACCGGCCACAAAGGCACCGAGGATGGCTGGCTGTACCGGGCGTTTTATCCGGACAGCGGGCAGATAACCTCGCTGCTGGCCGAACTCGAACTGCCGACCCACCACTTGCCGGCCTTCGGGGCCACGCTGTATCGCGATCAGGATCTGGTAAACGGCTTCTGCCAACTTCACCGTTTGCTGGAAAGCCCCGCCACCGCATTGCAGCAACAAACGGTCTGGCGCGAACTGGTGTTGTCACTGTTGCAGCGTCATGCGGCGGTGCCCGATGCCGGTCAACCTGGCAAGGAACACCGGGCCGTGAGCCTGGCCAAGGAATTGCTGCAGGCGCAACTGGCTGCACCGCCCTCACTGGAGGCGCTGGCGGCGGCGGTCAATCTCTCGCCATTCCATTTCGCCCGGGTATTTCGCCGGGCCACCGGCATGCCGCCGCATACCTGGCTGATGCAACAGCGCATCGCCCGGGCGCGGGCGTTGCTGCAAAGTGGTTGTCTGCCGCTGGAAGTCGCGATGCAACTGGGGTTTGCCGACCAGAGCCATCTGAGCCGGCAGTTCAAGCAGGTGTATGGGGTTGGACCGGGGGCGTATCGCAGTGCGCGGCTTTAGACACAAAAAGATCGCAGCCTTCGGCAGCTCCTACATGGCATGAGTTCATCTGTAGGAGCTGCCGAAGGCTGCGATCTTTTGATCTTTCTTTTGTCTCATTCGCCGGTGGCAATGCCCCGCGCAGGCTCGTTGATCCACTCGCTCCACGACCCGGCATACAACGAACCCAGTGGATAACCGGCCAGACACAACGCAAACAGGTTGTGGCACGCCGTCACGCCGGAACCGCAATACGCCACCAGATCATCCGGCGAACGATCGCCCAGTTTCGCGGCGAAACGCTGCTTGAGCTGATCGGCCGGTAGAAAACGTCCGTCGCTGCCCAGGTTGTCGGTAAACGCCGCACATTGGGCGCCGGGAATGTGCCCGGCAATCGGATCGATCGGTTCCACTTCACCCTTGAAACGCGGCAGTGCGCGAGCATCGAGCAGGGTCAGTTCCGGCCGCGCAAGGCGCTTTTGCAGCTGCTCGGCACTGATCAGCAACGCCGTGTCAGGGCTGCCGGTGAAGGAACCACGGGTAATCACCGGCGCATCCAGGCTCAGCGGTAAACCGGCCGCGTGCCAGGCCTTGAGACCGCCATCGAGAATGAATATACCGTCGCGCTTGCCCAACCACGCCAGCAACCACCAGGCCCGCGCCGCATAGGCACCCGGGCCGTCGTCATACAGAACCACTTCGCTATCGGCGTTGATGCCCCAGGCTTGCAGGCGCTCGATCAGTTGCGCCGGCTCGGGTAACGGATGACGCCCGGTCACGCCCTTGACCACGGCGCCACTCAAATCACGCTCGAGATCGGCATAGCTCGAACCGGCGACGTGCCCTTCGGCATAGCTGCGTTGACCGTAATCCGGGTCTTCGAGGGCAAAACGACAATCCAGAATCACCAGCCCCGGCTGGTCCTTTTTCAGGTCCAGTGCTTGCGGGCTGATCAGTTGCGCAATGGGCATAGCGGGCTCCTGTGATTAACTCGGCCTTGATCCTACTGTACTTCTTCCAGTGCCTGGGCCAAGGGCACGTAAAACTCTTCGAACAAGGCACTGACCGCATCGCGAGCCTCATCCGTGACGAACCCGGCCTCCAGCACCAGCACCTGATACACCCCGCGTTTAATGGCCTGCTCGCTCAAGTGGCTGGAGTTCTCCCGCGTGGTGCACAGGAAACGCACCCAGGACGTGAGGATGATCCAGGCATTGAGGGTCAGGGACTCGATCTGCACCTTGTCCATCTTCAGGATGCCGGCGGCGACGAAACCTTCGTAGATCGCCGAACCCTGGATCAGGCAGCGCTGGGAGAAGCGTCGATAGCGGTCGGCCAGGTCCGGATCGCTGTCGAGCAAATGTTCGAGATCACGATGCAGGAAGCGGTAGCGCCACATCGCCGACAGCAGCTCCTTGAGGTAGAAGCGTTTGTCTTCCACCGTGGCGGCACGGCCCTGGGGCGGGCGCAGGAAGCTGTCCACCAGGCTTTCGTACTCGCTGAACAGCACGGCGATGATCGCCTGCTTGTTCGGGAAGTGGTAGTACAGGTTGCCCGGGGAAATTTCCATGTGGGCAGCAATGTGGTTGGTGCTGATGCTGCGCTCGCCCTGCTGGTTGAACAGCTCCAGGCTGTTCTGCACGATGCGCTCGCTGGTTTTGATCCGTGGGGCCATGGCTTGAGCTTTAATTCAGAGTGCGTTGACGGGCATCTTAGATCTATCCGCGAGCGGATAAAACAAAGCTGTTCCAGGATGTCATTTGACTTTTTAGAGTATAGGCTCTAAAAAGTGCTTCATTACAATAAATCCGGAGCCGACCATGACTGCTGAAATTTCCTACCTGCAGAACCTACAGCAGCCGCTGGAAGAGCTTCAGGCCCTGTTCGACGCCCAGCGTGCCGCCTACGCCGCCAACCCGATGCCACCCGCCGCGCAGCGCCAGCAATGGCTCAAGGCGCTAAAGGATTTGTTGAACAACGAACGCCAGGCCCTGATCGATGCGATCAGCCAGGACTTCAGCCATCGCAGCGCCGATGAAACCCTGCTCGCCGAACTGATGCCCAGCCTGCACGGCATCCATTACGCCAGCAAACACCTCAAGGGCTGGATGCGGGCCTCGCGACGCAAGGTGGGCGCAGCCTTTCGGCCCGCCTCGGCCAAAGTCGTTTACCAACCGCTGGGCGTGGTCGGGGTCATCGTGCCGTGGAACTATCCGCTGTACCTGGCCATCGGTCCGTTGGTCGGCGCGCTGTCGGCGGGCAATCGGGTGATGCTCAAGCTCAGTGAGTCGACCCCCGCGACCGGCCTGCTGATGAAACAGCTGCTGGCGCGAATCTTCCCCGAAGACCTGGTTTGCGTGGTCCTGGGCGAGGCGGATATGGGCGTGGCATTTTCACGCCTGCCGTTCGATCACCTGCTGTTCACCGGCGCCACCAGCATCGGCAAACACGTGATGCGCGCCGCCGCGGAAAACCTGACCCCGGTGACCCTGGAACTGGGCGGCAAGTCCCCGGCCATTGTTTCTCACGACGTGCCGCTCAAGGACGCCGCCGAGCGCATCGCCTTCGGCAAAACCCTGAACGCCGGCCAGACCTGCGTGGCCCCGGACTACGTGCTGGTGCCGGAGGATCGCGTCGGAGGGTTCATCGAAGCCTATCGCACAGCCGTCCGTGGGTTTTATCCGACGCTGGCCGACAACCCGGACTACACCGCGATCATCAATGAGCGACAACTGGCGCGTCTCAACGGTTACGTCAGCGACGCCACCAGCAAGGGTGCGCTGCTGATGCCGCTGTTCGACCAAGGCCAGGGCCGCCGCATGGGCCATAGCCTGCTGCTCAACGTCACGGACGAGATGACGGTGATGCAGGATGAAATCTTCGGGCCGCTGCTGCCGATCGTGCCGTACAAGGATCTGGACCAGGCATTTGCCTACATCAACCAGCGCCCTCGCCCACTGGCGCTGTATTACTTCGGCTATGACAAGCGCGAACAACAGCGCGTGCTGCACGAAACCCATTCCGGCGGCGTATGCCTGAACGACACCCTGCTGCACGTCGCCCAGGATGACATGCCGTTCGGCGGCATCGGCGCCTCGGGCATGGGTCATTACCATGGCCATGAAGGCTTCCTGACCTTCAGCAAGGCCAAGGGCGTGTTGATCAAACAACGGTTCAACGCCGCGAAGTTGATCTATCCGCCCTACGGCAAATCGATTCAGAAGCTGATCCAGAAGCTGTTCATCCGCTAACGATCATCACCGTCGGGTAATAACAATAATGAACCCCAGCCTGTCCGATTCACCCGCGCTGTCACGGCGCGGGCTGCTTAAATTCAGCCTCGGCGCCACAGCTTTCCTCGCCACCGCCGGGCTCGGCGCCAGCCTCAGCGGTTGCTCGTCGAGCGTGCCGGCCAATGGTTTCGTCACGTTACGCAGCGGCGACTTGCTGTTTTTGCGGGCGTTGATCCCGGTCATGCTCGAGGGTGCCGTGACCGCCGAACGGATGCCCGAGGCTGTCGAGGGCACATTGAAAAGCCTGGATTACAACCTCGCCCACCTGTCGCCGGAAATGCTCAAGCTGACCCAACGACTGTTCGATGTGCTGGGCATGGCCGTAACCCGCGGACCGCTGACCGGGATCTGGGGCAGCTGGGAAAACGCCAGTGCAAACGACATCCGAGCCTTTCTCGATCGCTGGGAAAACAGCTCGTTGAGCCTGTTGCGCATGGGCCACAGTTCCTTGCTGCAACTGGTGATGATGGCCTGGTACGGCCGCAAGGAATCGTGGGCGCATTGCGGGTATCCCGGGCCACCTACGGTCTGAGACCGAGTCGACCCCATCGCGAGCAAGCTCGCTCCCACAGGGGATTTGTGAACGATGCAGAACCCGTGTGGGAGCGAGCTTGCTCGCGATAGCGGCAGCCGCTTCACCGCCTACTCCAACAATAAAAAGAGAACCCGAAGATGCCCGTACCCGATCCGTTCCGCGAAGGCATGGCCCGAGGCTGGAAAACCTACAACGGCTCGCAACTGACCCAGGACATGACACTCGAAGCGGACGTGGCGATCATCGGCAGCGGTGCCGGCGGCGGCACCACCGCCGAAATCCTCAGCGCGGCCGGCTACAAGGTGCTGCTGATCGAAGAAGGCCCGCTCAAGACCAGCAGCGACTTCAAGATGCTCGAAGACCAGGCCTACGCTAACCTTTACCAGGAAGGCATCGGCCGCATGAGCAAGGACGGCGCGATCACCATCCTCCAGGGCCGGGCGGTGGGCGGCACCACGCTGATCAACTGGACCTCCAGTTTCCGCACTCCGGAGCCGACCCTGGAACACTGGGCCAAAGAGCACAACGTCAAGGGCCACAGCCCGGCGGAAATGGCGCCGTGGTTCGAGAAAATGGAGCAACGCCTGGGCGTCGCGCCGTGGATGGTGCCACCCAACGCCAACAACGATGTGATCCGCAAGGGCTGCGAAGCACTGAATTACTCATGGCACGTCATCCCGCGCAACGTTCGAGGCTGCTGGAACCTCGGATACTGCGGCATGGGCTGCCCGACCAACGCCAAGCAATCGATGATGGTCACCACAATTCCAGCGACCCTGGAAAAAGGCGGCGAGCTGCTTTACCTGGCCCGCGCCGAAAAACTTAACATCAGCGGCGACAAGGTCACCGGCCTGCAATGTTCGGCGATGGATGAACGCTGCGTCGCACCGACCGGGCGCACCATCACGGTCAAGGCGCGGCATTTCGTACTGGCCGGTGGCGGCATCAACAGCCCGGCCTTGCTGATGCGCTCCGGGGCACCTGACCCGCACAAGCGTCTGGGGAAACGTACGTTCCTGCACCCGGTAAACATGTCCGCCGCGTTGTTCGACGAAGTGGTCAACCCCTTCTACGGCGCGCCGCAGTCGATCTATTCCGACCATTTCCAATGGCAGGACGGCACCACGGGCAAGATGTCCTACAAACTGGAAGTCCCGCCCCTGCACCCGGCGCTGGCAACCACATTGCTCGGTGGTTTCGGTCAGGAAAACTCGCAGCACATGGCCAATCTGGCCCATACCCACGCCATGCTGGCGTTGCTGCGGGACGGTTTTCACCCGGACAGCCCTGGTGGCAGCGTCGAATTGCGCAGCGATGACACGCCGGTGCTGGACTACCAGCTATCACCGTACGCTTGGGATGGATTGCGCCGGGCGTTCCATACCATGGCCGAGATCCAGTTTGCCGGTGGCGCCAAGGCCGTGATGCCGATGCACGCCGACGCCCGCTACGTGAAGACCCTCGCCGAAGCGCGCACGTTGATCGACGGCCTGAGCCTGGAGTTGTATCGCACACGCCTGGGCAGTGCCCATGTGATGGGCGGTTGCGCCATGGGTGAAGACCCGACAATCGCAGTGACCGACAGCCTCGGCCGGCATCATCAACTGGGCAATCTGTCGATTCACGACGGCTCGCTGTTCCCCACCAGCATTGGTGCCAACCCGCAGCTGTCGGTCTACGGACTGACGGCGCAACTGGCGACATCCCTGGCCGAACGTTTAAAAAACTCATGAAAATGACGATTATTCCCATCGTCTATAGTGCTTTCTTACCCAACAGGCGACTTGGCCGACCGGGAAGGCTGCGATACCATCCGACTCCCCAACGGATTCCCGCCAGGACGACGCGATGAACCGAGTGTTGTACCCAGGTACCTTCGACCCTATTACCAAGGGCCATGGCGATCTGGTCGAACGCGCCTCGCGCCTGTTCGACCACGTGATCATTGCCGTTGCCGCGAGCCCCAAGAAAAACCCGCTGTTTCCTCTGGAACAACGGGTAGAACTGGCGCGCGAGGTCACTAAACATCTGCCGAACGTTGAAGTCGTCGGCTTCTCGACGCTGCTGGCGCACTTCGCCAAAGAGAAGAACGCTAACGTGTTCCTGCGTGGATTGCGCGCGGTGTCGGACTTCGAATACGAGTTCCAGCTGGCCAACATGAACCGCCAGCTGGCGCCGGATGTGGAAAGCCTGTTCCTCACCCCGTCCGAGCGTTATTCGTTCATTTCCTCGACGCTGGTCCGTGAAATCGCAGCCCTGGGCGGCGATATCACCAAGTTCGTGCACCCTGTGGTGGCGGACGCACTGACCGAACGTTTCAAGAAGTAGGACCTGCCGCAGGCTGCGATCTTTTCAGCTTTCGCAGCCTGCACCTCTCTGCACTTGATCGCGCCCGCGTGCACTGCAGGCGCCAATGCGGCACAATTGTGTGCATTGGTTTATTGCGCCCGGGCTTGCCGCCCCGGCTGGAGTTAGCATGTCCCTGATCATCACCGACGATTGCATCAACTGCGACGTCTGCGAACCCGAGTGCCCGAACGCCGCCATTTCCCAAGGCGAAGAGATCTACGTGATCGACCCGAACCTGTGCACCCAGTGTGTCGGCCACTACGACGAACCGCAGTGCCAGCAGGTCTGCCCGGTGGATTGCATTCCACTGGACGAAGCTCATCCCGAGACTGAAGAACAGTTGATGGAGAAGTACCGGAAGATTACCGGCAAGGTTTGATTAGCTTAAAAGATCGCAGCCTTCGGCAGCTCCTACGGGTGTACGCAAAAACCCTGTAGGAGCTGCCGAAGGCTGCGATCTTTTGATCTTGCTTGACGTATCAGCTCTGACAACGCGGGCAAAAAACGCTGGCGCGCTGCCCGAGCTTCACTTCCCGCAGCCCCGTGCCACAAACCTTGCAGTGTTCACCGCCACGGCCGTACACGAACAGTTCCTGCTGGAAATAACCAGGCTGACCGTCACCACCGATAAAGTCCCGCAGCGTGGTACCGCCGCGCTCGATGGCGGCCGCCAGGATGCGCTTGATCTCGATGGCCAGCTTCAAGTAACGCGCCCGGGAAATGCTCTTGGCTTCGCGGCGCGGGTCGATCCCGGCGGCGAACAACGCTTCGGTCGCATAAATATTGCCGACGCCCACCACCACCGCGTTATCCATGATGAACGGCTTGACTGCCATCGACCGGCCACGGGACTGCTGGAACAGACGCTCGCCGTCGAACAGGTCGGTCAACGGCTCAGGCCCCAGGCGGATCAGCAACTCGTGATTGAGCGGATCGAGACTCCAGAGCATTGCGCCGAAACGCCGCGGGTCGGTGTAACGCAGGGCCAGGCCCGACTCCAGCTCGATGTCCACATGCTCATGCTTGGCCGCCGGCAGCCCGGCCTCCACCAGCCGCAAATTGCCTGACATGCCCAAATGGCTGATCAAGGTGCCGACTTCGGCATTGATCAGCAGGTACTTGGCGCGCCGCTCCACCAGTACGATGCGCTGCCCGGACAACCGCACATCGAGGTCTTCGGGAATAGGCCAGCGCAAGCGACGCTCACGCACGATCACCCGGCTGACCCGCTGGCCTTCCAGGTACGGCGCGATGCCGCGACGGGTGGTTTCGACTTCTGGCAATTCAGGCATGGTGCTCTCGGATCAGGCGCATGGCCTGGAAGGTTCCGACACTCAGCGATGAGTGCCGAGGTCACGGATCGTCTGCTTGAGGGTCTCGAAGTCGTAGTCCGAGAGGCCGACATAATCGAGCACCAGCGGTGCGATGCTGTTCCACTCGTGATCTTCGGCCTGATTGCCCAGCACCCGGTACGATGCGCAAATGTGCTCGGCCATCTTCAGGATCGCCAACAGATTCTTCAACGAACTGTTGCGCGAAGATTCATCGCTGAATATCGCCAGGGCATTGTGGTGATTGGCGATCGCAGCGCTCACGTGTTCCGGCAGGCGCCAGGACTTGGCCGTGTAATACCCGACCACCGAGTGATTGGTATTGAACACCTGATTCTCCGTGTCCACCACCCGGCATTCGGCGCTGGCGTTGGCATAGGCCTGCTCCAGAACGCCCATGTAGTCGGGGAAACGCTGGAGCATCAAGGGCACGCCGCAGTCGTGGAACAGGCCCAGGGCATAGGCTTCATCGCCATTTTCAACGCCGATGCGCTTGGCCAGGGTCAGGCAGGTCATGGCCACGTCCTGTGCGGTGTCCCAGAAACGGTTCAGGGTGACAATGGTGTCGTCATTCATCTCGCCCCTGATCGACTGCGCATTGATCAGGTTGATGATCGAGCGGCTACCCAGCAGATTCACCGCGCGCTGGATCGAAGCAATCTTGTTGCTCAGCCCGTAATACGGCGAATTGACGATTTTCAGCAGGGAACCGGAAAGTCCCGGATCCTGGGAGATCAGCTTGGCGATGACTTCCAGATCCGGGTCGGGCATGTACTGCTCCATCTGCAAATCCACCATGATTTGCGGCTGGGCCGGTACGCTGATGCCCTGCAGGGCTTGTTGGATCTGTTCGGAAGTCAGCTCTTGGGACATTTGTGCACACTCTGGGTCAGACGATGATTCTAACCTTTATGAAGTTGGATCCGACATACCAAATCGCAAGACAACCCTCGCCACATGTCCACTTGCAGGCCAATCCGGGGTCTCAACACGCTATACTCCCGCTCTTTTTTCCGGAGCGACGACATGTCCCTGCCTAGCCTGCGCCTCAAAGCCAACGCCGACCGTCGTCTGCGCAACGGTCACTTGTGGGTCTACAGCAACGAAATCGATGTAGCCGCAACACCTTTGCACGGTTTCAAGGCCGGCGACCAGGCGATCCTCGAAGCCGCCGGCGGCAAGCCGCTGGGCATCGTTGCCATGAGCCCGAACAACCTGATCTGCGCCCGTGTGCTGTCGCGCGACATCAAGCTGCCGCTGGACAAGTCGCTGCTGGTACACCGCCTGAACGTGGCCCTGTCCCTGCGCGATCGCCTGTTCGACAAGCCGTTCTATCGCCTGGTCTACGGCGACTCCGACCTGCTGCCAGGCCTGGTGGTTGACCGTTTCGGCGACATCCTGGTGGTCCAGATTGCCTCGGCGACCATGGAAGCCCACAAGGACGACGTGATTGCAGCGCTGACCCAAGTGCTCAAGCCAAGCGGCATCCTGTTCAAGAACGACTCCGCGGCCCGTGACGCCGAAGGCCTCACCCGCTACGTCGAAACCGTATTCGGCCTGGTACCGGAGTGGGTTGCTCTCGAAGAGAACGGCGTGAAGTTCGAAGCACCGGTCATCCAGGGTCAGAAAACCGGCTGGTTCTACGACCACCGCATGAACCGCGCACGCCTGGCACCGTACGCCAAAGGCAAACGCGTGCTCGACCTGTACAGCTACATCGGCGGCTGGGGCGTGCAGGCTGCCGCGTTCGGCGCCAGTGAAGTGTTCTGCGTCGACGCGTCAGCTTTCGCCCTCGACGGCGTTGAGCGCAACGCCGCGCTGAACGGCTTCGCCGAGAAAATGACCTGCATCGAAGGCGACGTCTTCGAAGCCCTCAAAGAGCTGAAAGCCAGCGAAGAACGTTTCGACGTGATCGTGGCCGACCCGCCGGCGTTCATCAAACGCAAGAAAGACATGAAGAACGGCGAAGGCGCCTACCGCCGCCTGAACGAGCAAGCCATGCGCCTGCTCACCAAGGACGGCATCCTGGTCAGCGCATCGTGCTCGATGCACCTGCCGGAAGACGACCTGCAGAACATCCTGCTGACCAGCGCCCGCCACCTGGACCGCAATATCCAGATCTTGGAACGTGGCGGTCAGGGTCCGGATCATCCGGTGCATCCGGCGATTGCCGAAACGCGGTATATCAAGAGCATTACTTGCCGGTTGTTGCCGAATAGCTGATTGCACCATTTTATCGGGGGGCGACTTGCCCCCCAACACACACTAAAATACTTGACGCCTCCCCCCTAGCGGAACGCTACGCTATTGTTATTTATCCGAAAAACCACAAAACCGATTAATATGTAGGACCACTCCGACAACATTATTAGAATATTCTTACTCAACATTTTCTTGAAAATACATGACCAACACCTATGATTGAACTGTCACTACGAAGTGACATTCACTTAAATCAAAAGGAGTTCCAACCATGAAAACAATTACTCTGGAAGCTTCCCACATTGCAAACTTGGCTTTTCTGGTTTCCAAGAAAGCCTGATAAGTAAATGAAGCGCTGGGGAGTGCCGGCTACTCAGCGCTTTATAGGGCACTACCCAGGGAATCATTTAACATGAAAATAAACCCTAACGTATTCATACTTCCGCGCACCCCCAACCAAATAATCTGGGATTATAAAAATCACAAACAGTTTGAACTCAATCTTGAGTATTCAACTCGACTTGCCGAACTAATCGAAAATCCAAACAACTTCAACGACTCAAATGAAATTGATTCTCAACTTTTTAGTGCGGGAATCCTTACAAAAACCAAGCCCACACACACAAAATGGGGCTGGGATGAACTATCAAAAATATTCCATATTGGCACTAAGAACATCCCTTGCGATCACGTCCCGCAAGATATCCATGAATGGTCAAGCCTATATCTCAATCATTGTACAAACGTCCTCAACACCTCCCCCCCTCCAACCAGACTCGCGGAATCCTTGGCGCGCGATCTGATTGCCCTACCACTCCCTTCTTGCCTGCCGGAGCGCCCCCTGGCAAACGTTCTGATTGACCGAAAAACCTGCCGCTCTTTCACAGGTGAAGCCGTTTCACTAGAGATCATCAGTACACTTCTTTACCTGACCCTCGGCTATTTGCATGAGCGCGAAAACGAAATCGATGAAAGCATTGCCGAAGGCCTCGGAGCCCGGCGAAGCAGCCCATCTGGTGGCGGGCTAAATGCCTGTGAAGGCTTTCTTCTGGTTCAAAACGTTGTTGGTCTGAAAACCGGTTTCTACGCCTATCATCCCACGATGCACGCGCTGAGTTTCGTCAACCCCTTGCCCTATCAACCGTTAGGACATCTTCTATCCGGGCAACACTTCATCAATAACCTGCCAGTTGGATTGTTCATAACCTGTAGATTCGACAAACTTTGGTGGAAATATGAGCACTCGCGAGCCTATCGAATGGCCTACATCGAAGCTGGCCATATTTCTCAGACGTTCCAACTAGCAGCCACTGCACTGGGATTGAACACTTGGTTGACCGGCGCATTGACAGATGATCAGGTGGAAGCGTTGTTAGGGTTGGAAGATAGCCCAGAGCAAGTGTTGTTCTTTGTTGGTTGCGGCAAGAGTGACGGGCAAGTGATGTGCAAAGAGTTAAAATCGCTGCTGACCACGCAGGAGCAGGGGCAATGAACAGTTTCCCAAACGACCGCATTATGTGGGCCCGACGCTTCACCCTTGGTGATTGGAACACCCGTTCCTCAGTTCGAAGCAGCAAGCACTGCTATCTACTGCCCTCGGACTTAAATGAACAACTGGAAACTCGATACTGGTTTCCACCGGCTTTTCTCTCTTATCTAAATCACCCAGCGTTCAAAACAAAAAACAAAGCAATAACTCAACGTCTTTCCGCCAACCATTTGGTGCACTTTCTCGACTACACCACCTTGCTTGAACACCGCATCGTCAACCGATCAGTCGAAATCATTGCCCACAACGAACTGGGTATTGCTATTCCTACAAGGATGAAAACAGCTGCACTGCAGCTATACACTGATGAAGGCTATCACGCACTGTTCTCCAGTAATCTTGCCGAACAAATTGCAGACCTTTATGGCATGACTGACCGGCCGGTCATGCCCCAACGAATAACCCGACTGAATGAACTGATCGATCGCACATCGACCAAGCACAAAGCATTGGTGTGGTTTCTTGTGGGCTTCGTCTCGGAGACGATTATCGCCAAGGAGCTGCTCGAGGCTTGTCGCGATGCTTTGGTGAGCACCGTTCAGGAAATGCTCAGAGATCATCTCGCCGACGAGGCGCGACACAGTCGTTACTTCTGCGAAGTGTTTCATTATTTTTGGCAGAACTTTAGCGGCGTTCAGCGCGCAGTAGCCGCCAAGCTGCTCATAGAGATTTTGCTTATTTTCTTTGAGACAGATGAATGCTGGCTCAGCGGGAGCCTACGCAGCGTCGGACTTAGCGAAAAGTTAGTTGCACAAATTATTGCTTATATGGCGGACGAGCACGCTCGTCTTCTTCGCATCCGATCGAGTGCCAGCGCCACATTTCAAGCATTGAAAGAGGCTGGATTCTTTGACCTGCCTACCAATAGGCAACTGTTCTCCGAGGCAGGGCTTATCGATGAATGATGAAAAATATGCGGTCAATGCAAAAAAGCGCCGGGCAGCGGTTGTTCTATTAATGACGATGGTGCTACTCGGCGTCTTCCCCCTGGACGTTTTGCTGCCCTCCTTCCCCGCGCTGGCGAAACACTTCCAGACCACGCCTACCAACATCGCACTATCCATCAGCCTTTTTGCCATCGGCCTCTCTCTTTCCCAACTGGTGATCGGACCGCTCTCGGACACTATCGGCCGCAAACGTCTGCTCTTGGCAGGTATGGCGGTTTCGATCGTGGGAGCCGCCGGGTGCATCCTGGCCACCGAGTACGCCTGGTTCCTGCTTTTCCGGATGCTGCAGGCCATCGGCTGCGGTTGCTTCGTGCTGTCGCAGGCGCTGGTTCAGGATCTGTTCGAAGGCGAGGAGCGGGATCGACTGCGGATTCTGATGGTCACGGCCAGCGGGGTGTTCATTTCCGTCTCGCCGTTGTTGGGTAGTGTGTTGCAGCAAGCTCTGGACTGGCCCGGCAGCTTTTTTCTGTTTATTGCCTTGGCCGTCGTCGTGTTTCTGAAGGCGTGTTTCATGCTGGAAGACCAGCGACCTGCCGTGGCCTCACGCCAGAACGTTTTCCAGGCCTATCGCCGGGTGTGCGGCAATGCGAGCTTCCTGGGCTATTGGTTGATCGCGGCCATCGCTTTTACCTGCCATTTTTCCTTTATCGTCGTTTCGCCATTGATCTTCATGGATCAGCTACACATGTCGCCCTACGCGTTCTCCCTGACCCTTCTGCTCTATGGTGCGGCTTATATCATCGGAGGGATCGCCGCCCGGGTGCTTTCCAGCCGGATAACACCCAATACTCAAATCATCGTCGGCTTGAGCCTGATTTTCTTCTCAGGAGTGGTGATGCTTTTACTCTCAAGTTGGCTTGGGCTTTCGATCCTGACGGTATTGGTGCCGATGATCATCTGTACCGCCGGCACCACCATCGCCCGCCCCATCGCCACCTCCAAAGCGATGGACGTGTTTGCGGACAGCGCCGGAACTTCGGCGTCGGCCGGGAACACACTGGTATTCATCTTTGGCGGCTTGACCAGCGCATTGATCAATCTGAGTGGAACAGATCTGCAAACGACCCTGGCACTGGCTTTCCTACTGCTCAGCGCGGTGGCGCTCGGCCTCAATACCCTGATCAATCGCCACCCTTCCTGTGGGAGCGAGCTCGCTCGCGATGGTCGTCAACGATAACGCTGGCAGCCTGACACCCCGCGGGGTTCTCTGGTTCATCGCGAGCTCGCTCCTACAAGGATTGCGCCCGCACGTCTTGTGAATGCTGCCTCCACGCTTGCAGCCATTCCCTCCAGCCGCCAGCCGTGTAGAATCGCGAACATTCATCGCCAGTCATCCCCGGCGGGTTTATGAGCTCAAGCTGAAGCGCGCGGCGATCCCGCAAAGTTATCGGCAACTTCCGGACACGCGGCCATTTCTGAGTGTTCCAGACGTCAATAGAAGCTCACTTCCCTTTTGATACCTGATTAGCCGCCCGGAGTGCTTCATGCCTGATTACCGCTCGAAAACATCCACCCACGGCCGCAACATGGCCGGCGCCCGCGCACTGTGGCGCGCCACGGGGATGAAAGATGACGACTTCAAGAAGCCGATCATCGCCATTGCCAACTCGTTCACCCAGTTCGTACCGGGCCACGTGCACCTCAAGGATCTGGGGCAACTGGTCGCCCGCGAGATCGAACGCGCTGGCGGCGTGGCCAAGGAATTCAACACCATCGCTGTCGATGACGGCATCGCCATGGGCCACGACGGCATGCTGTATTCGCTGCCGAGCCGCGAGATCATCGCCGACTCCGTCGAGTACATGGTCAACGCCCACTGCGCCGACGCCATCGTGTGCATCTCCAACTGCGACAAGATCACCCCTGGCATGCTGATGGCCGCCCTGCGCCTGAACATCCCGGTGATCTTCGTGTCCGGTGGCCCGATGGAGGCCGGCAAGACCAAACTCGCCTCCCACGGCCTCGACCTGGTCGATGCCATGGTGATCGCCGCCGACTCCAGCGCTTCTGACGAGAAAGTCGCTGAGTACGAGCGCAGCGCCTGCCCGACCTGCGGTTCGTGCTCCGGCATGTTCACCGCCAACTCGATGAACTGCCTGGTCGAAGCCCTGGGCCTGGCATTGCCGGGCAACGGTTCGACCCTGGCCACCCACAGCGACCGCGAACAGCTGTTCCTGCAGGCCGGCCGCACCATCGTCGAGCTGTGCAAACGCTACTACGGCGAGAACGATGAGTCGGTATTGCCGCGCAACATCGCCAACTTCCAGGCGTTCGAAAACGCCATGACCCTGGACATCGCCATGGGCGGTTCCACCAACACCATCCTGCACTTGCTGGCCGCTGCACAGGAAGCCGAGATCGAGTTCGACCTGCGCGACATCGACCGTCTGTCCCGTCACGTGCCGCAACTGTGCAAAGTTGCGCCGAACATCCAGAAGTACCACATGGAAGACGTGCACCGCGCTGGCGGCATCTTCAGCATCCTCGGATCGCTGGCCCGTGGCGGTTTGCTGCACACCCAGCTGCCGACCGTGCACAGCCGCAGCATGGAAGAAGCCATCGCCAAGTGGGACATCACCCAGACCACCGACGAAGCCGTGCATCACTTCTTCAAGGCCGGTCCGGCAGGCATCCCGACGCAAACCGCGTTCAGCCAGTCGACCCGTTGGGAAACCCTGGACGACGACCGTGAAAACGGCTGCATCCGCAGTGTCGAGCACGCGTACTCGCAAGAAGGCGGCCTGGCCGTTCTCTACGGCAACATCGCCCTGGACGGCTGCGTGGTGAAAACCGCGGGTGTCGACGAGTCGATCCACGTGTTCGAAGGCAACGCCAAGATCTTCGAAAGCCAGGACAGCGCCGTTCGCGGCATCCTCGCTGACGAAGTGAAGGAAGGCGACATCGTCATCATTCGCTACGAAGGCCCGAAAGGCGGCCCGGGCATGCAGGAAATGCTCTACCCGACTTCGTACCTGAAATCCAAAGGCCTGGGCAAAGCCTGCGCCCTGCTCACCGACGGCCGTTTCTCCGGCGGCACCTCGGGCCTGTCCATCGGCCACGCTTCGCCTGAAGCCGCTGCCGGTGGCGCGATTGGTCTGGTGCAGGACGGCGACAAGGTGCTGATCGACATTCCGAACCGCTCGATCAACCTGTTGGTCAGCGATGAAGAACTGGCCGCACGCCGGGTCGAGCAGGACAAGAAAGGCTGGAAACCGGTGGAAGTGCGTCCGCGTAAAGTGACCACCGCGTTGAAAGCCTACGCCCTGCTGGCCACCAGTGCCGACAAGGGTGCTGTGCGTAACAAGGCGATGCTTGACGGGCTTTGATGCTTAACCGTTGAACAAAAAATGCCCCGCCAAGTGCGGGGCATTTTTATTTATCCAGATCCCCCGTAGGAGCTGCCGAAGGCTGCGATCTTTTGATTTTGTTTTTCAAGATCAAAAGATCGCAGCCTTCGGCAGCTCCTACAGGTGAATCCAACTCTTCTTACTGGATGTCTTCAGGCTTGACGATCACCCAGTTCTTGTCGGCAGTCACCGTCATCCCTTCCTTGGCCTGGGCCGCAGCGTTCTTGGCCATCATGCCCTGGATCTGGGTCATGTACTTGTCCTTGCGGTTGACCCACAGGTGGATGCCACCCTTGGCCACGTCAACACTGTGGAACAGCATGTAACCATCGCTGCTCGGGGTATCGCCGCCAACCAGCACCGGTTTTTTCCACTCGTCGATGTAGGTCAGGATTGCCGCCTGCTTGCCGGCCATCCAGGTTGCCGGGGTCCACAGGTACGGGGTCAGTTCGAGGCCGAGGTTGGCCTTCTCGTCATACTTGCCGGCGGTGACCTGCTTGCGCGCGGTGGTCAGCTCGCCAGTTTTCGGGTCCTTCAGCAGCAGCGACACGCCGATCACGTTCTGCGGCTTGACGTTGTAGCCGTACTTCGGATCGGCCGCGACCATGCGCACCAGTTCTTCGGAGGCGGCGGTCATCACATAGACCTCGATGCCGTTCTCCATCAGCTTGTTGTACAGCTCTTGCTGGCCGGTGAAGATCTTCGGCGGGTTGACGTCGAGTTTCTTGACCACATCGCCTTCGTAATAAGTCGCTGGCACCGGTTTGCCCGACGCCATCATCTCGTCGACGTAGCCCTTGAGCTCCTTGAGCGTAAAGCCGGAGAACACCTGGGCGACCCATGGATAGCAGACCATGTCGTCGACTTCGCAGAGGCGGTAGTAGTAGCTGAACAGGCTTTCCTTGTGGTCGGCGGTGTCCTTGAACGGCATCAGTTTCAGGGAGGGATCGAGCTTGTCGCGGGTGATCAGGCCCTTGTTCTCCATGAACGGCAGCAACGACTCTTCGAGGTCGTAGCGGTAACTGGTGTTGTCCATGTCGAACACCGCGTAGTTACCTTTGTTGGCGTTGGCGGCGATCATCGCCTCCAGCGCCTTGGCCTGATCGGCGGGCCAGTGTTTCAGATCCGTTGCAAGCACCTGGCCGGCGAGGCCCAGGCAAAGTGCTGCTGCCAGTAATTTCGGTGCGAACTTCATTGGCGTTTCTCCCTGAATGTGAAAGAGATCGACGCTAACAAATAAGTGTGACAGTCCTCGCCTGTCAGCGACCGCCTGTGTCCCTTTCGCGCCAGTTGCATTTCTGACAGCGACATCCGCTTATTCCAAAAACGACGGAAACCATGCGTTTTTGATATTAATTCATTAGTTTTCAAGCTGTTAGGCTTGCCGGTTCGCAGCTGCCCCGGAAGGCAGCTGGCAAAAGTCTAATGGGAGTTCCAATGAATCTGCCGCTGATTCTCAATCTGCTGGTGTTCCTCTCCCTGCTCCTGGGCCTGGCGCAAACTCGCCACACCTCATGGAGCCTGGCGAAAAAAGTCCTGCTCGCGCTGGTGCTGGGCGTGGCGTTCGGCGTGGCCTTGCACGCCATTTACGGTGCCGGCAACCCGGTACTCAAAGCCTCGATCGGCTGGTTCGATCTGGTGGGTAACGGTTATGTGCAACTGCTGCAAATGATCGTGATCCCGCTGGTGTTCGCCTCGATCCTCAGCGCCGTGGCCCGTCTGCACAACGCCTCATCGCTGGGCAAGATCAGCTTCCTGACCATCGGCACGCTGCTGTTCACCACGGCCATTGCAGCACTGATCGGCATCGGCCTGACCAACCTGTTCGACCTGACCGCCGAAGGCCTGGTGGCCGGCACCCAGGAAATGGCACGCCTGCAAACCATTCAGACTGACTATGCCGGCAAGGTTGCGGACTTGAATGTGCCGCAGCTGTTGCTGTCGTTCATTCCGCAAAACCCGTTCGCCGATCTGGCGCGGGCCAAGCCGACGTCGATCATCAGCGTGGTGATTTTCGCGGCGTTCCTGGGTGTCGCGGCGCTGCAATTGCTCAAGGATGATGTCGAAAAAGGTCAGAAAGTGATCAACGCCATCGACACCCTGCAAGCCTGGGTGATGCGCCTGGTGCGCCTGGTGATGAAGCTGACACCGTACGGCGTGCTGGCGCTGATGACCAAAGTGGTCGCCGGCTCCAACCTGCAAGACATCATCAAGCTCGGCAGTTTCGTGGTGGTGTCCTACATCGGCCTCGGCCTGATGTTTGTGGTGCATGGCTTGCTGGTGTCGGCCGCCGGGATCAATCCGCTACGCTTCTTCCGCAAGATCTGGCCGGTGCTGACGTTTGCTTTCACCAGCCGCTCCAGCGCGGCGACGATTCCGTTGAGCATCGAAGCGCAGACCAGTCGCCTGGGCATTCCGCAGTCCATCGCCAGTTTCGCCGCTTCGTTTGGCGCAACCATTGGCCAGAACGGTTGTGCCGGCCTGTACCCGGCGATGTTGGCGGTGATGGTGGCGCCGACCGTGGGCATCAATCCGCTGGACCCGCTGTGGATCGCGACGCTGGTGGCGATTGTCACACTGAGTTCGGCCGGTGTGGCCGGGGTCGGTGGCGGCGCGACGTTTGCGGCGTTGATCGTGCTACCGGCGATGGGCTTGCCGGTTTCGCTGGTGGCGTTGTTGATCTCGGTCGAGCCGCTGATTGATATGGGGCGTACGGCGTTGAATGTCAGTGGTTCGATGACGGCCGGGGCGATTACCAGTCAGGTGATGCAGCAGACTGATAAAGCGCTGCTGGATGCGGATGAATATTCGGCGTTGGCTCACGCGTAGGAGCTGCCGCAGGCTGCGATCTTTAGACTTTTTCCCAGACTTCAAAGTTGTACGCCGGCTTGTCGCCCTCCGCCGGGTTCGGCACATCCGACACCAGCTTCCACTGGTTCAAATCAAACTCCGGAAACCACGCATCCCCTTCCGGGCTCAGCGCGACGCGGGTCAGGTACAAGCGATCGGCCTGCGCCAGCCCTTGCGCATACAACTGCGCGCCACCAATCAGCATCAGCTCATCGACGCCCTGCTCCTTCCCCCATGCTTCGGCACGAACGACAGCGGCTTCCAGCGATGGATAAACCTCCGCGCCTTCGAGCTGCAGATCCACCTGACGGCTGACCACGATGTTCAAGCGGCCCGGCAGCGGGCGACCGAGGGAATCCCAGGTCTTGCGACCCATGATGATCGGCTTGCCGAGCGTGGTGGCCTTGAAGTATTTGAAGTCCCCCGGCAGGTGCCAGGGCATGCTGTTGTCGACGCCGATCACACGGTTTTCACCGAGGGCTGCGATCAGGCTGAGGGGGAGTGATTTAGTCATGCCGGCGAGGATACCAGAGCCTTGCTTTCGCCGATAAGCGCCACAGCGGTTATGCTCACAGCTCAATTAAGCGACGGGATGCCGCGTGACTGAACTGAATAACCTCTGGCTGACAGAAACCATCCGCCTGCGCGAAGAGTACGCCGGCCCTCTGGAAGACCTTGAAGCCAACCGACTGGCCCGCAGCGTCGGCGGCGATTTGCCGTCGCGCATTCAACGCCGGGCCCTGTGGCTGGCCGAGCGCGATGGCCTGACCGATGCTCTCAAGCACTGGCTGCAAGGCGCGCGACTGGCGCTGATCGTAATGGCGGTGCTGGCGGTGATCAGCGGCGCCGGCCTGGCCTTTGCGGCAATGGGCGACGGCCTGCACCCGGTGAATGTGTTCTGGGCCTTGGGCAGCCTGCTCGGGCTCAACCTGATCCTGCTGCTGAGCTGGGCCCTTGGCCTGGTGTTTGCCGGCGAACACGGCGCCAGCCTCGGGCGACTGTGGCTGTGGCTAAGTGAAAAATTCGCCCGGGATGCCAAAGCCGCACAACTGGCACCGGCCCTGCTGCTGTTGCTGCAACGCCAGAAACTCAATCGCTGGGCCATCGGCGTATTGGTCAACGGTTTGTGGTTGCTGGCGATGGTCAGCGCGCTGGTGATCCTGCTGACGTTGATGGCGACCCGGCGCTACGGCTTCGTCTGGGAAACCACCATCCTCAGCGCCGACACCTTTATTGCCGTGACCCAGGCCCTCGGCGCGCTGCCGGCCCTGCTCGGTTTCAGCGTGCCCACCGAGGAGATGATCCGCGCCAGTGGCGACGCAGCCCTGAACATCGAAAGTGCCCGCCAGGCCTGGGCCGCCTGGCTGGTGGGCGTATTGCTGGTCTACGGCGTTTTGCCGCGCCTGCTGCTCGCGCTGTTTTGCCTGTGGCGCTGGAAGTCGGGTCAAACGGCGCTGCGTCTGGATTTGAACCTGCCCGGTTATGCACAACTGCGCGAACGATTGATGCCCACCAGCGAGCGCCTCGGCGTCAGCGATGCGGCGCCTGAGCAACTGCATCGGGTGGAAAGCGGCGTCAGCGAACAACAAAGTGATGGTGCTCTATTGGTCGCCATCGAGCTGGACGACGACCGTCCGTGGCCACCGCAATTGCCGAAAAACGTCAGCAACGCCGGCATCCTCGACAGCCGCGAATCGCGACACAAACTCCTCGAACAACTGAGCCGCTTTCCCCCCGCGCGCCTGGCCATTGCGTGCGATCCACGGCGTTCGCCGGATCGCGGCAGCCTGGCCCTGATTGCCGAACTGGCCCGCAGCGCCAGCGCCACCCGCGTGTGGTTGTTGCAGGCGCCCCCCGGTGAAGCGCTGGACGCCGAGCGCCTGGGCGACTGGCACGTGGCGCTGCAACAGCTTGAGCTTCAGACTGCCGATTGTGCACCGATGAACTGGCTGGAGACGGGTCATGACTGACACCTGGAAGCAGCCTCTGAAACTCGCCGTGGTCGGCCACACCAACGTCGGCAAAACCTCGTTGCTGCGCACCCTGACCCGCGACGTCGGCTTTGGTGAAGTGTCCCATCGCCCCAGCACCACGCGACATGTCGAGGGCGCACGGTTGTCGGTGGACGGCGAGCCCTTGCTCGACCTCTACGACACCCCGGGCCTGGAAGACGCCATCGCCCTGCTCGACTACCTCGAACGCCTGGAGCGTCCCGGCGAACGCCTCGACGGTCCGGCACGCCTGGCGCGTTTCCTGGAGGGCAGCGAAGCCCGGCAACGGTTCGAACAGGAAGCCAAGGTGCTGCGCCAGTTGCTGGCGTCGGACGCCGGGCTCTACGTGATCGACGCCCGGGAGCCGGTGCTGGCCAAGTATCGCGATGAACTGGAAGTGCTGGCCGGTTGCGGCAAACCCTTGCTGCCAGTGCTGAATTTCGTCAGCAGCGCCAATCACCGCGAGCCGGCTTGGCGGGAAGCGCTGGCGCGGCTGGGCTTGCATGCCTTGGTGCGCTTCGACAGCGTCGCGCCGCCGGAGGATGGCGAGCGTCGACTCTATGAAAGTCTCGCTCTGCTGCTGGAATCTGCCCGGCCGCAACTCGAACGCCTGATCGCCGATCAGCAAGCCCAGCGACTAGCTCGCCAACAAAGCGCAGAGCGATTGATTGCCGAATTGCTGATCGATTGCGCGGCTTGTCGGCGCAGCGTGGTCAGTGAAGCCGAGCAGGAACAACAGGCGATCAGCGAACTGCGCAAAGCCGTGCGCCAGCGTGAGCAGCGTTGCGTCGAGGCCCTGCTCAAGCTGTACGCCTTCCGCCCACAGGATGCCGCCGCCAGTGATTTGCCGCTGCTCGACGGCCGTTGGGGCGATGACTTGTTCAATCCCGAAACCCTCAAGCAGCTGGGTGTGCGGGTCGGTGGCGGCATTGCCGCAGGGGCCGCCGCCGGAGCCGGCGTCGATCTGTTGGTCGGTGGCATCACCCTCGGCGCGGCCGCGCTGGCCGGGGCTATCGCCGGCGGCGCCCTGCAGACCGCGCGCAGTTATGGCAGCCGCTTGCTCGGCAAGCTCAAGGGCCAGCGTGAACTGACAGTCGATGACAACGTGTTGCGCCTGTTGGCCTTGCGTCAACGACAATTGCTACAAGCGCTGAATGCCCGTGGGCATGCGGCGATGGACAGTATTCAAGTGGCCACGCCACAGGATAAAACCTGGCGCGAAGGCAAACTGCCCGAGGCGCTGCACAAGGCGCGGGCGCATCCGCAGTGGTCGTCGTTGAATCCGCATCCGAAGTTGAATCAGGCGGAGCGGCAGGAGCAGGTTGAGGGGTTGGCGCAGCAGCTTTAGTGGCCTGACCGATGATTTATGGTGTCAGCGCTGGCCTCTTCGCGAGCAAGCCCGCTCCCACAGGGTTTTGTGCTGGAACAACAATCTGTGACCAGACACAAATCCAATGTGGGAGCGGGCTTGCTCGCGAAGGTAGCCACTCGGTACCGAGACTTACGCCGCCAGCAAACGCACCGCTTTGTCCCTCAACACCGCCAGATCAATCACCGGCACGTGCATCTCTTTCGCCATTTCATCCCACTGGCGCATGCGCAAACTCACGGCACACAGTGGGTCCAACTCGAACGCCTCGGCCTCTTCAGCCGTCATCACCCCGCCCTGATACTCCAGGGTTCGGCGACTGGCTTCACTCAAGCGCTCGTAGTACCCCGGCTCTTTCAGCGTCAGATAACGCTTGGCTTGAACGTGGTATTCGACCAACCGCGCCATGCGCTCGCTGAATCCGGCGCGGCGCAGATAGTCCGCGCCCAGACGCTCATGGCTGACCACACCAAAACCGCCCATGTTCTCCGCGCTTTCGGCGCAGATATGCCCGATGTCGTGAAAGAACGCCGCCAGCACCACTTCATCGTCGAAGCCTTCGGCCATGGCCAGCTCCGCCGCCTGGGACATGTGCTCGATCTGCGACACCGGTTCACCGATGTAATCACTGTCGCCAAAACGCTCGTACAAACCGAATACTTCGGCGACGACTTGTTCATTGCGCTCCATCAGATTTCCCCCAACACAGCTGCAATGTTTCGTTCAGCCATCGCCGGTCCGACGCTCATGCCGACACCGGTGTGCATCAACGCCACGCCCAGGCCTTTTGCCGGGCGCAGGAACGAGAACGGTCCCGGCCCCCGTGAACCATAGACCCCCTGCCAGCGTTCGACCACTTGTACCTTGCAGCCCAGGGTCTGCTCGGCCAGTTCGATCATCCAGTCGTCGACCTGCTCGGCATTGAAGGGTGACGGATCGCTGCCGTAATGGTGCGAATCACCAATGATCAACTCACCATAGGGCGTCGGGCTGATCAGCAGGTGGATGCCGTTTTCGTGCAGGTGCGGCGCGTACTGCAGGATTTCTGCCTGCACCGCCGCGGCTTCCGGCAAGTCGGCGAAGGCGCCGTAGTGCACGCAGCTCAAACCGGTGAGCAACGCGTGTTGCAGGTTGAGATTGATTTGCGGGCGGGCACGGAGCATTTGCAGGCGGCAGATTTGCGGCTCGAGTTCTGCGATCTGCTCGGCCAGCAACGTCTGATAATCATGGCCGGAGCAGACGATGATCTGCTCGGCACTGAAGCTGCCGGCGGTGCTGTGCAGGCGACCCGGCTCGATATCGCGCACCAGGGTAGAGAAGTGAAACTTGACGCCCAGGTCGCGGCGCAGGAAATCGATCAACGCCGGAATCGCTTCGCGGGAATACAACTGCTGGTCGTCCATGCCATGCAACGCAGCGCGGTGATGGCGGAACTGGCCGCCGTACAAATCGCGCAGCGCAGCGCCGCGCAACAGGTCGACGCGGTAACCGTGCTCGACGGCGCGGCCCTCGCAGAAGGCTTCCAGCAGTTGCTCTTCAGCTTCGGTGCGGGCGAACAGGTACGAGCCATTGCGCTTGAGTTGCAGACCGGCGAGCTGCGCCCAATCGCCCCAGATTCCGCGACTGGCGCGGGCCAGTTCCAGCATCGGGCCGGGTGGCTGGCCGGTGACCAGTGCCTGGCCGAAGTTACGCACCGAAGCGCCGAGGGGCGTTTCGCTGCGCTCGAAAACCGTGACCTTGAGACCGCGCTTGGCAGCGGCATACGCGTGGGATAATCCCAGGATGCCGGCGCCGACGATCAGCATGTCGTTGTGTTGTGTCATGGAGTCCTGTCCTGAATTCGAAGCCGCCATCGCGAGCAAGCTCGCTCCCACAATGGTTTTGTGATCGACGCACATCCCCTGTGGGAGCGAGCTTGCTCGCGATGAGGCCCTGTCAGCCGATAAAGACCTTACTTGGCCGCCATTTTCTCGGACTTGCCGTCATAGCGCTTGCGCCATTCGGTCAGGATCTCGTCGCGGTTCTTCGAAGCCCAGGCGAAGTCGTTCTTGATCAGACGCTGCTCGTAGTCAGCCGGCAGTTCGGTCTGCGGCTTGGCGATGCCAGGCTGAGCGAGCACGGCGAAGTTTTCCTTGTAGAGCTCCATCGCCTCGGGGCTGGCGGAGAAGTCAGCCAGTTTCTTCGCCGCTTCTTCGTGGGCCGTACCCTTGATTACGGCAGTCGCTTCGATCTCCCAGCCCAAACCTTCCTTCGGCAGGATGATGTCAAGCGGCGCGCCTTGGCGTTTCAACTGAACAGCCGGGTATTCGAAGGAGATACCGATCGGGAATTCGCCAGCCGCCGCCAGTTTGCAAGGCTTGGAACCGGAGTGAACGTACTGGCCGATGTTCTGGTGCAGGCCGTCCATGTACGCCCAGCCCTGCTTCTCGCCGAAGGTTTGCAGCCAGGCGCTGACATCGAGGAAACCGGTGCCGGACGAGGCCGGGTTTGGCATGACGATCTTGCCTTTGTACTCAGGCTTGGTCAGGTCCTGCCAGCTCACCGGCTTGGTCAGACCCTGCTTCTCGGCTTCGACGGTGTTGAAGCAAATGGTCGCGGCCCAGACGTCCATGCCGACCCAGGCTGGTGGGTTGGTCGCGTCGCGGTAGTTGGCGCCGATCTTGCCCAGGTCTTTCGGTGCGTAGCTTTGCAGCATGCCTTGCTGATCGAGGATCGCCAGGCTCGAAGCGGCCAGGCCCCACACGGCGTCAGCCTGCGGACGGGCTTTTTCGGCCAGCAGTTTGGCGGTGATGATGCCGGTGGAATCACGCACCCATTTGATTTCGACGTCCGGGTTGGCCTTTTCGAAAGCTTCTTTGTAGGTCTTCAGTTGTTCGGCTTCGAGGGCGGTGTACACCGTCAACTCGGTTTTCGCCGCGAAGGCGTTCAGGCTGAAAGCGGTAAGGACAGCAGCGGCCAGGGCCATAGGCTTGAACATGATCTTTTCCTGTTTTTTGAGTTGAGGGGTTGTGCAGATTCAATGACCGGGCGCGGTCTGCCGCCAGGCCTGGGAGCGGCGCAGCAAACCGCGCGAGGCCCAGGCCAGCAACAGGGACACGCCCGCCGAGGTAATCAGGATCAGGGTCGACATCGCTGCCGCACCGCCGACGTTGCCGGCGTCGTCCATGTTCAGCACCGCCACCGCCGCGAGGATGGTGTCGGGGCTGTAGAGGAAGATCGCCGCCGAAACGGTGGTCATGGCCGAGACGAACAGGTAGCGCACGATGTCCAGCAGCGCCGGCAGGCAGATCGGCACGGTGACGCGCAGGTAGTGGCGGTACAGCGGCGCCTTGAGCGACAGCGCGGCGGCTTCGAACTCGGCGTCGAGTTGACGCAGCGCGGTGGTCGCGGTCATTTGCGCAGTGGTCAAATAGTGAGCAATGGTGCAGACGATCAGCAGGGTCATGGTCCCGTAGAGCACATGCAGCGGGTTGCCGGTGAGGTTGAAGAAGAAGACGTAACCCAAGCCCAGCACCAGGCCCGGCACCGCCATCGGTACGAAACTGAGCATGCGCAATGTCAGGTTCAGGCCGCGCTGGCCCTTGGTTTTTTCCATCAGGTAGGCGCCGGTGAAAATCAGCAAGCTGCCAATCAGCGCCGTGCCCAAGGCCATCTTCAAGCTGTTGCCGTAGGCCAGCCAGCCACCGCCGGCGGTTTCGTTGAACTGATAATGGTTGAGAGACAGCGACAGGTTGTACGGCCAGAACTTCACCAGGGACGAGAACACCGCCATGCCGAACACCAGCAGCAGCGCGGCGCAGATCAGCAACACGATGACCAGGTAGCAGCTGTCGCGCAGCTTCGACGGCGCGGGTTTGAACACCTGGGCGCGACCACTCATGGAGTCGCCGTGGCGCCGACGCAACCAGGCATCGACCCCGAAACTGAACAGCGCCGGCAGCAACAGCACCATGCCGATCAACGCCCCGCGACCGAACTGTTGCTGGCCGACCACCGCCTTGTAGGCCTCCAGCGCCAACACTTGATAGTCGCCACCGACCACCACTGGCACACCGAAATCGGTGATGGTCAGGGTGAACACCAGGCAGAACGCGGCGAACACGGCCTGACGGGTTGCCGGCCAGGTGATGCTGCGGAAGGCTTTGGCCGGGCTCGCACCCATGCTGGAGGCCGCATCGAACAGTCGCGCATCGGCCAGGGACAGGGCCGACAGAAGAATCATCAAGGCGTGCGGGAAGGTGTAGATGACTTCGCCAAGCACAATGCCCCAGAAGCCGTAGATGTTGTCGGAGAGCAGGCCACGCAGCATGCCCTGGTTGCCGAACAGATAAACCAGGGCAATCCCCGGCAGCATCGACGGCGCCATCAATGGCAGCAGCGAGATGCCACGCCAGATGCCTTTGGCCGGAATCAAGGTGCGTTGCAGCGCGTAGGCAAACAGGTAGGCCAGCGGTACGACAATGGCCGCGACGCTGAGGGAAACCTTCAGGCTGTTACCGAGCAACCAGTGGAAGTTTTCGCTGGTCACCAGTTCTTTCGCTGCGACCCAGCCACCGCCCTGCCCGGCCTCGGCGCTGAAACCGCGCCAGAAGATCGCCAGCAATGGCATCAATACGGCAACGCCCAACAACACCAGCATGAGGACTTTGCCGCCGACCACGAACAACCGGTCACCGACCTCAGCGCGGGTGGTCTGCCGAACCTGCTTTTGCGGCAGCCGCAGCGCGATGTTCGCGCTCATCAGGCAAACACCTGCAGGCTGCGCGGCGGCAAGGCGACCATGATCTGCTGGGCGCCAAGGCGCGGCATGGCTTCCGGCGCCAGCTCCGCCAGCAAGGCGTGGCCCGGCAAATGATCGAGTTCAAAGCTCATGCGGCAGCGGTTGCCGAGGAAGGTGATTTCACGAACCTTGGCCGGGAACAGGTTTTCCTCGTGCACCAACGGGTTGACGTTGATCGCCTCCGGACGGCAGAACAAACGGCCCGACGCGGTCTTGGCGCTGCCTTCGGCCAGGCGCATGTTCAGCCCGCCGACCAGGGCGTGGCTGTCGCTGCTGCGCTGGAACGGCAACCAGTTACCCTGGCCGACGAACTCCGCCACGAACGGCGTGGCCGGGCGGTTGTAGATTTCCTGCGGCGTGGCGTACTGCTCGACCTTGCCGTTGTTCATTACGGCGATGCGGTCGGCCATCAGCATGGCCTCGTCCTGATTGTGGGTGACCATCAGGGTGGTGATGCCGAGGTTGCGTTGCAGTTGGCGCAATTCGGTGCACAGATGCTCGCGCACCCGGGCATCGAGGGCCGACATCGGTTCGTCCAGCAGCAACAGCGAAGGGGCCGGTGCCAGGGCGCGAGCCAGTGCAACCCGCTGCTGCTGTCCGCCGGACAATTGACCGGGATACTTTTTCTCGCTGCCGCTCAGGCCGACCAGTTCCAGCATCTGGCCGACACGACGGCGCACCTCGTCGCGACCACTGCCGGCGAGGCCGTAGGCAATGTTCGCTTCGACGGTGAGATTGGGAAACAACGCGTAGGACTGGAACAGAATGCCGTAGTCCCGCGCCTGGGGTGCCAGGTGGGAAACGTCGCGATCGCCGAGGTACAACTCGCCGCTGTCCTGCTTTTCCAGACCGGCGATGCAGCGCAGCAAGGTGGTTTTGCCACAGCCCGACGGGCCCAGCAAACACACCAGCTCACCGGCCGCTACGTCGAGGGAAACGTTATCCAGCGCCGTGAAAGCACCAAAACGTTTCTGTACGCCGCGCACCTTCATCGGTGCGCCGGGGTTGGTCAGGGCAGTTGCGATCGAGTTGTTCATGGACGGACCTCATCTAGCAGATGGGGCCATCCTAGAGTTGTAATGAGTCCGTCATGTGGCAGTAAGGCAAAAACTGCCGATAGTGGTATTCAAGGATTTTGGTTCAAGTTTTGTGTTGCCTGAACTGGCCTCATCGCGAGCAAGCTCGCTCCCACAGGGATTTTGGGTGTTCACACAATTTGTGTTTCACCTCAAACCCACTGTGGGAGCGAGCTTGCTCGCGATGAGGCCGGTACAGACACCACAGAATTCAGGCCGGAGCCATTTCCTGCGCCAACCCCAGAAACGCCGCCGGCAGTCGCGCGCTTTTACGCTCCTTGAGGCAGTACAGGTACTCGGGAATCTGCGGCGCATTCTCGATAGTCAGCACCCGCAGCTGCGGATCATGGGGCACTTCCTGGCGGGCAATGATGCTGATCCCGATGTTGCGCAGCACTGCTTCACGGATCGATTCGCGGCTGCCGATCTCCAGCAGCGGGCCAAAGCACACGCCGGCGCTGGCCAGCAACTCCTCGGTCAAACGACGGGTGGTCGAGCCCGGTTCGCGCATCAGCAGGGTGTGCCCGGCCAAGGCGCCGAGCGGCACGTGATCGTGAACCGCCAGCGGATGATTGCGATGCACCGCCAGCACCAGCGGATCGCTGCCGAGCACCCGCCGAACCAGTCGCGCGTCATCGAGCAACTGTGACGACGCCGCAACATCGACCCGGTAATCCTCCAGCGCTTCGAGCACTTGCTGGGAGTTGCCGATTTCCACCGAAACCTCAACCTGCGGCAGGCGCTCGCGGAACGTTTTCACCAGATCAAGGATGTAATACGGCGCCGTGGCGGCTATGCGCAACGTGCCCTGGACCTGACCGCAGTTACGCAGGAAAAACTCGATGTCGGCTTCCTGTTGCATCAGCACCTTGACCATCGGTAGCAGCCGCGCGCCCTCTTCGCTGACGCTGAGACGACGGCCGCCGCGGTAGAACAGTTCGACCGAATACTGACTTTCGAGGTTGCGGATCTGGGTCGTCACCGTCGGCTGGCTCAGGCCAAGCTTTTTGGCAGCCTGGGTAATGCTGCCCAGGCGGGCCACCATGTAAAACGCCTTCAGCTCCGCACTCAGCACAACCTTCCCTCATCCTTTACTTGCGCAGCAGGCGCAAACCGTTGAAAACCACCAGCAAACTCACGCCCATGTCGGCGAACACCGCCATCCACATGGTAGCGACCCCGGCGAAGGTTACCCCAAGAAAGATCGCCTTGATGACCAAAGCCAGGGCGATGTTCTGTTTGAGGATGCTCGAAGTCTGCCGAGACAGGCGAATGAATGCCGGTATTTTGCGCAGATCGTCGTCCATCAGGGCAACATCGGCGGTTTCGATAGCGGTATCGGTGCCCGCGGCCGCCATCGCGAAGCCGATTTCGGAACGCGCCAGCGCCGGGGCGTCGTTGATGCCATCGCCGACCATGCCGACCCGATGCCCCTGGGCATAAAGAGCCTCGATCGATTGCAATTTGTCACCGGGCAACAAGTCGCCCCTGGCCTCGTCGATGCCGACTTGCACGGCAATGGCCTGCGCGGTGTGGACGTTATCGCCGGTGAGCATCAGGGTCTTGATGCCCAGATCATGCAACTGCCGGATAGCCTCGCGGCTCGATTCCTTTACCGTGTCCGCCACGGCAAACAGCGCCAACGGGCCGGACGAATCAAGCAGCAGCACCACCGACTTGCCCTGTTTTTCCAGGGCAAACAGCTTTTCTTCCAGCGCCGGCGAACACAGGCCCAGATCCTCTACCAGTCGATGGTTGCCCAAATGGTAGAGCTGGCCGTTGATCTCGCCGCGCACCCCGCGCCCGCCCAGCGCTTCGAAGTTATCCACAATCAGCGTCGCGGTCTGGTTATCCACAACCGCCTTGGCGATGGCGAGGGAAACCGGGTGATCCGAGCGCCCGGCCAGCGCGGCGGCAATCGCGGGCGCCGACTCGTCGGCGGTCGGGTCCAGCGACAGGTAATCGGTCTGCACCGGTTTGCCGTGGGTGATGGTGCCGGTCTTGTCCAGGGCCAGGTAGTCGAGCTTGTAACCGCCCTCCAGATAGACGCCGCCCTTGACCAGGATGCCTTTGCGCGCCGCCGCCGCGAGGCCGCTGACGATGGTCACCGGTGTGGAGATCACCAGCGCACACGGGCAGGCCACCACCAGCAGCACCAACGCCCGGTAGATCCAGTCGAACCACAACTCGCCCATGAACAATGGCGGGATCACCGCCACGGCCAGGGCCAGGACGAACACCGCCGGCGTGTAGATTTTCGAAAAGCTGTCGACGAAACGCTGGGTCGGCGCCCGCGCGCCCTGAGCCTGCTCGACGGCGTGGATGATGCGGGCCAGGGTCGAGTTATCCGCCGCAGCGGTCACCGCGTACTCCAGGGACCCGGCCTGATTGATGGTCCCGGCGAAAACTTTGTCGCCGACGGCTTTTTCCACCGGCAAGCTCTCACCCGTGATTGGCGCCTGGTCGATGGTCGAGCGACCGGACAGCACTTCACCGTCCAGGCCGATACGCTCACCGGGACGGACCCGTACCCGCGCGCCGAGCCCAATGGTTTTGACATCCTGCTCAAGCCAGCTCCCGTCAGCCTGCAACACCGTTGCCGTGTCCGGGGTCATCTGCATCAGGCCGCCGATGGCATTGCGCGCGCGGTCTAGGGATTTGGCTTCGATCAACTCGGCCACGGTGAACAGGAACATCACCATTGCCGCTTCCGGCCACTGGCCGATCAGCACCGCGCCCGTCACGGCAATACTCATCAGGGCGTTGATGTTCAGGTTGCGGTTTTTAAGGGCGATCCAGCCTTTTTTGTAAGTGCCAAGGCCACCACTGAGGATCGAGACCAGTGCGATAACCGCCACTACCCAGTTCGGCGCGAAACCGGTGAAGTGGATAACTTCTGCCAGCAATGCACCAACACCGGACAGCGCCAAGGGCCACCACGACTTTTTCCGGGGCGCCGGCGTCGGGGTTTCAGCACCCTGGTCCAGCGGCTCGGCCTGCATGCCCAAGGACTTGATGGCCTCGACGATCGGCTCGACTCCGGGAAAATCGTGGGTCACGCCGAGCACCCGATTAATCAGATTGAACTCCAGCTGGTGCACGCTGGTCAGTTTGCTTAGCTTGTTCTGGATAAGTGCCTGCTCGGTCGGGCAGTCCATTGCCTCGATGCGGAAACGACTCAGCCGAGCACCAATCGTTGGCGATTCGCTCAGTTTTACCAGCGCAGGCGCTGCCGCTTTAGATGAGCAACAGGCGTCGCCATGACCGCCGTGGCCATGTTTTTGCACGGGTTTGAGCTTGTGGCTGTGCTCGTGTTCGGCCCCGGGTTTGTGGGAATGCAGTGAATCGCTCATTGGTTTCGTCCATAAGAGTGCCTGTTGCCAAGTAAAGACCCTGTAGCCACTATAGGGTCAAGCACCCATTCTGGAGTTTTGGAGATTGGCGTCATGAAAATTGGAGAGTTGGCGAAACTCACGGACTGCGCCGTGGAAACGATCCGCTACTACGAGCGCGAGAACCTGCTGCCTGAACCGGCCCGCAGTGACGGCAATTATCGCGTCTATACCCAGGCCCACGCCGAGCGCCTGACCTTCATCCGCAACTGTCGCACCCTCGACATGACGCTCGAAGAAATCCGCAGCCTACTGGCGTTTCGCGACAGTCCGCAGGACCAGTGCGAAAGCGTCAACGCACTGATCGACGAGCACATCCACCACGTGAAGGCACGGATCGACGGCTTGCTGGCCTTGCAGACACAACTGCTCGACCTGCGCCAACGCTGCAGCGAGGGGCCGGGTATCGATCAATGCGGGATTTTGCAGCGGCTGGAAGTGAGCGGCGGGGTTGTGGCGACAGAGGTTGAGCATTCCCATGTGGGCCGAAGTCACGGCCACTAAGAACACCGCAAAACCCTGTAGGAGCTGCCGAAGGCTGCGATCTTTTGATCTTGCTTTTCAAAATCAAAAGATCGCAGCCTTCGGCAGCTCCTACATTTGGATTGCGGTACGGCTTCAGACCGCCATCGGCGCGGTCATCGGCGCGTGGTGTTCATAGCCTTCCAGCGAGAAATCGCCCGGCTCCACCAGCTCCAGCCATTCCGGCTGATAAACACCCGTTTTGGCAAACTCCGGCACACGGTCGGAAATCACCAGTTTCGGCATCGGGAACGGCTCGCGCTTGAGCTGTTCGTTGAGCATGTCCAGGTGGTTTTCGTAGACGTGGGCATCACCGATGAAATAGGTGAACCAGCGCGGCGTGTAGCCCGTCAGACGACCGATCAGGCTCAGCAGCGCAGCACCTTCGGTGAGGTTGAACGGCGTGCCCAGGCCCAGATCGTTGGAGCGGATGTAGAGGGTCAGAGAGATCTCTTTGGTCTCGACATTCGGGTGGAACTGATACAGCAAGTGGCACGGCGGCAGGGCCATTTCATCGAGCTGGGCGCAGTTCCAGCCGTGGAACAGGATGCGGCGGCTGCCCGGATCCTTGATGATGGTGTCGACGCACTGGCGAACCTGGTCGATCGCCTTGTACAGCACCACGTAGGCCTGGCCGCCCTCCTCGCCTTCGGCGATCTGGCGATAGCCTTGTTTCAGGGTCTGCTCGATGGCAGCCGGGTTGCTGACCGGGATCTGCTTGTACGCCGGCCATTTGCGCCATTGCACACCGTAGATTTCGCCGAGGTCGTCTTCGCCCTGACGGAACGGGTTGGCCAGCCACTGGGCGTTTTCGTTGGCGTTCTGGTCCCAGACCTTGCAGCCCAATGCGCGGAATTCGGCAGCGTTGTTCACGCCACGCAGGAATCCGCACATTTCGCCGACGGCCGATTTGAACGCCATCTTGCGCGTGGTGATCGCCGGGAAACCTTCCTGCAGGTCATAACGCAGCATCGCACCGGGAAAGCTGATGGTGTTCACGCCGGTACGGTTGGCCTGTTTGGTGCCGTTCTTGATGACGTGGGCGACCAGTTCGAGATATTGCTTCATGAATTACCTGTGTCCTTGAACCCGCAACCATCGCTGCGGGGTTCGAATTTTATACGGCGGCCGCTGGAGTCGCCGGGGCGCGGTGATACGCCAGCCAGATCAGGAACAGACCGCCGACTATCATCGGCACGCACAGCACCTGGCCCATGGTCAGCCAGTTCCAGGCCAGATAGCCCAGCTGGGCGTCCGGTACGCGGACGAACTCGACGATGAAACGGAAGATGCCATAGAACAGCGCGAACATCCCCGATACCGCCATGGTCGGCCGTGGTTTGCGCGAAAACAGCCAGAGGATGGCGAACAGTGCCACGCCTTCCAGCGCGAACTGGTACAGCTGCGACGGGTGACGCGCCAGTTGCGCCGGATCGGTCGGGAAGATCATCGCCCAAGGCACGTCAGTCGCCTTGCCCCACAGCTCGGCGTTGATGAAATTGCCGATACGCCCGGCACCCAGGCCAATCGGCACCATCGGCGCAACGAAATCCATCAGCTGGAAGAACGACTTGTTGTTCTTCTTGCCGAACCACAACGCCGCCAGCATCACGCCGATGAAACCGCCGTGGAACGACATGCCGCCCTTCCACACTTCGAAAATCAGCGTCGGGTTGGCCAGGTAAGCGCTCAGATCGTAAAACAACACATAACCCAGACGTCCGCCGACGATCACCCCCATCGACATCCAGAACACCATGTCGGAGAGCTTCTCCTTGCTCCAGGTCGGGTCGAAGCGGTTCAAGCGGCGGGACGCCAGCAGCCAGGCGCCGCCGATGCCGATCAGGTACATCAGACCGTACCAGTGGATTTTCAGCGGACCGATGGCCAGGGCCACCGGGTCGATCTGCGGGTAAGGCAGCATTGCGACTCCTCGTTAGAGTTCAAATCTTAAAAATTCCCGGGCGACGCTGCCACCTCAGGATTAAGCCAGGATTGCGCTGCCCGTCAGAGCAGGAAGTTCAGGCCGACGCAGAACAGCAAAGCGGCAAACAGCCGTTTCAGCAACTTCGGCGACAACCTGTGGGCCAGTCGCGCGCCCAAGCGGGCGAACACCATGCTGGTCAGGGCAATGCCCAGCAACGCCGGCAAATAAATGAAACCGAGACTATGGGCCGGGAGCAACGGATCGTGCCAGCCCAGAATCATGAAACTTAATGCACTGGCCAGGGCAATCGGCAGACCGCAGGCCGATGAAGTGGCCACGGCTTGCTGCATCGGCACACTGCGCCAGGTCAGGAATGGCACGGTCAACGAACCGCCGCCAATGCCGAAAATCGCCGAAGCCCAGCCAATCACGCTGCCGGCCACAGTCAGACCGAGTTTGCCCGGCACGGTTCGGCTGGCCTTGGGTTTGACCTCCAGCGCCAGCTGAGCGGCGATCACCAGGGCGAATACACCAATGAGCTTCTGCAGGTTGGGGCCGGAAATCGCTTCCGCCGTCAGCGCGCCGAACCCGGCACCGACCAGAATGCCGACGGTCATCCACATGAAGATCGGCCAGCGCACGGCGCCACGGCGGTGATGCTCACGTACCGCGTTGACCGAGGTAAAGATGATCGTCGCCAGGGAGGTACCCACTGCCAGGTGCGTGAGGATCGACGGATCGAACCCTTGGGCCTTGAAGCTGAACACCAGCACCGGGACGATGATGATCCCCCCGCCCACGCCAAACAGCCCGGCGAGTACACCTGCACAGGCGCCGAGCGCCAGATAGAGCAGAAATTCCATGGTCGTCCCGCCCGCATCCCCAAAACCGGAGCGGCATGGTAACGGATGCATGGCCTCAAGCTCCACTGCGCAAGGCGATGGATCGATGAGCGATGTCTGCGTAGAGTGAGCAAAAAACACACAAGGACAGCCTGATGTGCCTGATTGTTTTTGCCTGGCGACCGGGTCATGCCCAGCCGCTGGTCGTGGCGGCCAACCGCGATGAATTCTACGCCCGCCCCAGCCTGCCGCTGGCGCCATGGCCCGAAGCGCCGCATGTGCATGCGGGGCGCGACCTCGAGGCCGGTGGCACCTGGCTCGGTGTCGGCGCCAACGGACGATTTGCGGCGCTGACCAACATCCGCGATCCCCATCGACCGCCGGGGCGCAAGTCTCGAGGGGAACTGGTAGCACGGTTCCTCGAGGGCGATTGCTCGATTGATGACTATTTGGCCGACGTTGTCCGACGTTCGCCTGAATATGGCGGGTTCAATCTACTGGTCGGCAACAGGAACGAGCTCTGGCACTTCAATGCCCGGGAGACGGAAGCCGTGATGCTGCAACCTGGAGTCTACGGCGTGTCGAACGCCGGGCTGGATACGCCGTGGCCGAAGTTGCTCAAGGCCAAGGCTGCATTGAGCGAGGTGCTGGATGATCCGCAGCCTCAGGCGCTGTTGGCGTTATTGAGCGATGTGCAGACCGCGCCGTTTGCCGAGTTGCCGGATACCGGTGTCGGGTTGGCTACCGAAACATTGCTGTCGAGCGTGTTCATTGCCAGCCAGAGTTATGGAACCCGGGCGAGTACGGCGTTGATTGTGCAGGCGGATGGGGCGCTGCATATGGTCGAGAGGAGTTTCGGGCCGTATGGCGGGCATCTTGGGGAAGTGGAGATCAGGTTGTAGTTGTGTGTTGTCTGGACTGGCCCCATCGCGAGCAAGCTCGCTCCCACAGTGGGCTTGTGTAGTTTCACTGCTTTGTGAACAACACAAAACCCTGTGGGAGCGAGCTTGCTCGCGATGGGGCCGTCAGCGTCTTAGAGGGGCTTGATTGCTGCTGGATTGATCATCCGCGCCAACCCGAGGTTCTTCAGCGCCAGCTGCAACGAGCTGTGAATCACTTGCGGGTTGTCGATGGTCATCAGCTCAGCCAGCAATTCCTTGGCCTTGCTCAGGTTGATCTGGCGCAGCATCCACTTCACTTTCGGCAAGTTGGTGGCGTTCATCGACAAACTGTCGAAACCCATTGCCATCAACAGCACGGCCGCCGCCGGATCACCGGCCATTTCGCCGCAGATACTCACTGGCTTGCCTTCGGCGTGGGCATCACGCACCACGTTCTGCAGCGCCTGAAGCACCGCCGGGTGCAGGTAATCGTAGAGGTCGGCCACCCGCGGGTTGTTGCGGTCCACGGCCAGCAGGTACTGGGTCAGGTCGTTGGAGCCGACCGACAGGAAGTCCACTTGCCGCGCCAGTTCCTTGGTCTGGTACACCGCCGCCGGAATCTCGATCATCACGCCAATCGGCGGCATCGGTACGTCGCAGCCCTCGTCACGCACTTCGCCCCATGCACGATGGATCAGGTGCAGGGCTTCCTCCAGCTCGTGGATGCCGGAAATCATCGGCAGCAGGATGCGCAGGTTGTTCAAGCCTTCACTGGCCTTGAGCATGGCGCGGGTCTGCACCAGGAAAATTTCCGGGTGATCAAGGGTGACGCGAATGCCGCGCCAGCCGAGGAAGGGGTTGTCTTCCTTGATCGGGAAGTACGACAGCGATTTGTCGCCGCCGATGTCCAGGGTTCGCATGGTCACCGGTTGCGGGTGGAACGCGGCCAACTGCTCGCGGTAGATCGCCAGTTGTTCCTTTTCGCTCGGGAAGCGCTGGTTGATCATGAACGGCACTTCGGTGCGGTACAGGCCGACGCCTTCGGCACCACGCTTCTGCGCACGCGCCACATCCGCCAGCAGGCCGGTGTTGACCCACAGCGGCATGCGGTGGCCATCGACCGTCACGCACGGCAGATCGCGCAGCGCATCCAGCCCGAGGGCCAGTTGTTTCTCTTCCTCGACCACCTCGGCGAACTGCTTGCGCAGCACTTCACTCGGGTTGGTGTAGACCTCGCCGTGGTAGCCGTCGACGATCATCTGGATGCCGTCGACCTTGGAGTACGGCAGGTCGACCAGGCCCATCACCGTCGGGATGCCCATGGCGCGCGCCAGGATGGCGACGTGGGAGTTACCGGAGCCGAGTACCGACACCAGGCCGACCAGCTTGCCTTCCGGAACCTCGCCGAGCATCGCCGGCGTCAGTTCTTCGCTGACCAGAATGGTGTTGTCGGGGTAGACCAGGGTTTGCTGGCGCTCTTCCTGCAAGTAAGCCAGCAAGCGACGGCCGAGATCCTTGACGTCGGAGGCACGCTCACGCAGGTAGGCGTCGTCCATCAATTCGAAGCGGTTGACGTGATCGGTGACCACCTGGCGCAACGCGCCCTGGGCCCACTGGCCGGTCTTGATCACGGTGGTGACTTCGCTGCCCAGCGCGGCATCGTCGAGCATCATCAGGTAGACGTCGAACAAGGCCCGTTCTTCGGGGCGCAACTGTGTGGCGAGCTTGGCGGACAAGGTGCGCATGTCGGCGCGTACGCCCTCGATGGCGGTCTTGAACAGCCCGAGTTCGGCGTCGATATCAGCGATGGCCTTGTCCGGCACCACGTCCAGATCGGCCGGCGGCAGCATGACCACCGCCGTACCGACCGCGGCACCCGGCGAACCCGGCACGCCGATGAACTTGGCTTCCTGGATGCCTTTGCCCTGACGACCGAGGCCACGGATCGAACCGGTGGCCTCGGCATGGGCGATAACACCGGCGAGCTGCGCGCTCATGGTCACGAGGAAGGCTTCTTCCCCTTCATCGAACTGGCGACGCTCTTTTTGCTGGATGACCAACACGCCGACGACGCGACGGTGGTGGATGATCGGCGCCCCGAGGAACGAGGCGAAGCGTTCTTCACCGGTTTCGGCGAAGTAGCGGTAGCGCGGGTGGTCCGCGGCGTTTTCGAGGTTCAGGGGTTCTTCACGCGTGCCGACCAGACCCACCAGACCTTCGTTGGGGGCCATGCTGACCTTGCCGATCGAGCGCTTGTTCAAGCCCTCGGTGGCCATCAGCACGAACCGGTTGGTCTCCGGATCAAGCAGGTAGACCGAGCAGACCTGGCTGCCCATGGCCTCTTTGACGCGCAACACAATAATCCCCAACGCCGCCTTGAGATCCTTGGCGGAGTTAACTTCCTGGACGATCTTGCGCAGCGTATTGAGCATGGCTCGGGGTCGAACTCCGTCGTCAGTCGCGCGCTAAAAGGCGCGGGGCAAGCTCTTTGAGAGCGCGTCGATACACCTCGCGCTTGAATGTCACCACCTGGCCCAACGGATACCAATAGCTGACCCAGCGCCAGCCATCGAATTCCGGTTTACCGGTCAAATCCATCCGCACCCGCTGCTCGTTGGAGATCAGGCGCAGGAGAAACCATTTCTGTTTCTGGCCGATGCACAGCGGTTGGCTGTGGGTACGTACCAGACGTTGCGGCAAACGATAGCGCAACCAGCCCCGGGTGCAGGCGAGAATTTCAACATCTTCGCGCTCAAGGCCCACTTCTTCGTTCAGCTCGCGGTACAAGGCGTCTTCCGGCGTCTCTTCGGGGTTGATTCCCCCCTGCGGAAACTGCCAGGCATCTTGATTGATTCGGCGAGCCCATAGCACCTGGCCGGCGTCATTCGTCAGAATGATCCCGACATTGGGGCGAAAACCATCGGGGTCGATCACGGCAACAACCTCGCAAACGCATGTCGCCGCATTGTTCCACAAAGGTTGTGAAGGCGGCAACGAAGGTTCCTACCTTATGTGCACTCTTGTGAAAAGACCGTATTCTTATCGCCTTTTTACTGACTTTTCAGCGGGTAACTGTAATGCGCCTGGCTTTATTCGATTTGGACAACACCCTTCTGGGCGGTGACAGCGATCACGCTTGGGGCGATTACCTGTGCGAGCGCGGCTTTCTCGACGCCGTCGCCTACAAGGCTCGCAACGATGAGTTCTACCAGGACTACCTGGCCGGCAAACTGGATAACGCTGCTTATCTGAACTTCTGCCTGGAAGTGCTTGGCCGCACCGAAATGGCCACGCTGGATCAGTGGCACAACGATTACATGCGCGACTGCATCGAACCGATCCTGCTGCCCAAGGCCATCGAGTTGCTGGCCAGGCACCGCGCGGCCGGCGACAAACTGGTCATCATCACCGCCACCAACCGCTTCGTCACCGGGCCGATTGCCGAGCGCCTGGGCGTCGAAACCCTGATCGCCACCGAATGCGAAATGCTCGACGGCCGCTACACCGGACGCAGCACCGACGTGCCGTGCTTCCGCGAGGGCAAGGTGACTCGCTTGAATCGCTGGCTGGAAGAAACCGGGTTTACGCTGGAAGACAGCTATTTCTATAGCGACTCGATGAATGATTTTCCGTTGCTGGAGCAGGTGACTCATGCGGTAGCGGTTGATCCTGATCCGAACTTGCGGGCCGAGGCCGAGAAGCGGGGTTGGCCGGTGATTTCGTTGCGCGATTGATAAAACAAAAGATCGCAGCCTTCGGCAGCTCCTACAGGTGTGCGCAATACCCTGTAGGAGCTGCCGAAGGCTGCGATCTTTTTGGGTCAAACAGGCTTGGCCCCCATCAACCCGGCAATCGCCACAAGACAGACAAAACTGAACAACGCCAAGGCAAAGGTGAATTTCCCCACCCCACCCGGCGTCTTGCGCAGTTTGTTGAGCCGCACCAGCAGCCAGAACCACGCCAGTGCCGCCACGGTGTACAGCACGCTGGAGGCCAGCAACCAGGTCTGCCCCAGCGGCCAGCCCACCAGGTGCACCATCCACCAGCCGGTGAACGGCATGCTCAGCAGCGCCAGGCCCATCAGCAGCCAGACGAACACCCTTGGCCGCTGCAAGGTTCTACTACCCGCCGTCGCATCACCCTTGCGCCGCGCAAGCAATACCCAGACTCCCAGCCCCAGCGCACAAGCCAGCAGTACAACCGTTGCCACCATGTGCGCCGCTTTCAGGGCAGTTAACGTTTCCATTGTCAGATTTCCTTATTGCCTTGCCCGTCAGCGTAGCCGTTCAGCCAAGAAACAGCTGATAGGCCGGGTTGTCGCTTTCGTCCCAGTACGGGTAACCGATTTCCTCCAGCGCCGCCGGCACCAGGTGGCGCTCGTCGTGGGGCACTTGCAGGCCCGCGACGACACGGCCATCCGCCGCGCCATGGTTGCGGTAGTGGAACATCGAGATGTTCCAGCGCCCGCCGAGCTTGTTGAGGAAGTTGAACAGCGCCCCCGGACGTTCCGGGAATTCGAAACGCAGGATCACTTCATCGACCACATGCGCCGCCCGCCCGCCCACCATGTGGCGGATGTGCAGCTTGGCCAGTTCGTTGTCGGTCAGGTCCAGCACCGGGAAACCCTGCTCGCTCAGGCTGGCGATCAGCGCGCTGCGCGGGTCGTTTTCCGGGTGGGTCTGCACACCGACAAAGATGTGCGCTTCGCTGCCGGTGTTGTAGCGGTAGTTGAATTCGGTGATCTGGCGCTTGCCGATGGCCTCGCAGAACGCCTTGAAGCTGCCCGGTTTCTCGGGAATGGTCACGGCGATGATCGCTTCGCGGCCCTCGCCCAGCTCCGCACGCTCGGCGACGTGGCGCAGGCGGTCGAAGTTGACGTTGGCCCCGGAGTCGATGGCCACGAAGGTCTGGCCGCTGACGCCGCGCTGCTCGACATACTTCTTGATCCCGGCCACGCCCAAGGCGCCGGCAGGTTCGGTGATCGAGCGGGTATCGTCGTAGATATCCTTGATGGCGGCACAGATTTCGTCGGTGCTCACGGTGATCACTTCATCGACATGGTCTTTGCAGATATCGAAGGTGTGCTGACCGATCTGGGCCACCGCAACGCCGTCGGCGAAGAGGCCCACGGTCGGCAGTACCACGCGCTCGCCGGCCGCCATGGCGGCTTGCAGACAATTGGAATCATCCGGCTCGACACCGATGATCTTGATGTCCGGGCGCAGGTACTTCACGTAAGCCGCGATGCCGGCGATCAGGCCGCCGCCGCCCACCGGGACGAAAATCGCATCCAGTGGCTGCGGGTGCTGGCGCAGAATCTCCATCGCCACGGTGCCCTGCCCCGCAATGGTGTGGGGATCGTCATACGGGTGAATGTAGACGTAGCCTTTTTCGTCGACCAGTTTCAGCGAGTAAGCCAAGGCTTCCGGGAACGAATCGCCGTGCAGCACCACTTTGCCACCACGTGAGCGCACGCCTTCGACCTTGATCTCCGGGGTGGTCTTGGGCATGACGATGGTCGCTTTCACGCCCAACACCTTCGCCGCCAGGGCCAGGCCCTGAGCATGGTTGCCCGCCGACGCGGTGACCACACCGCGAGCGCGTTCTTCGTCGCTCAACTGGGTCAACTTGTTATAGGCGCCACGAATCTTGAACGAGAACACCGGCTGCAAGTCTTCGCGCTTGAGCCAAATGCTGTTGCCCAGCCGCTCGGAGAGCTGGCGGGCAGTCTGCAGCGGGGTTTCTACGGCAACGTCATAAACGCGCGAGGTGAGGATCTTTTTGACGTACTGTTCAAGCATCGGAAAGCATCACTGAGCGGGTTGGGCAGGACCAAGGAGTCTAACCCGCATTTTGGGCGGGCGACCACACTAAACAGGTGGTTTTAAGCCAGCGAAAAGATCGCAGCCTTCGGCAGCTCCTACAGGCGCGATCTTTTGACCTGCCAATCGGGCAATGACCTTCCCCGCCCCGAAGCCTATAATGCCGGCCTTTCGTCCCCTCCTCGGCACCCCGGAGCCCGCATGAATCAGGATCAACTCAAACAGGCAGTGGCTCAGGCCGCCGTCGACTTCATCCTTCCGAAACTCGACGACAAGAGCATCGTCGGGGTCGGCACCGGCTCCACCGCCAACTGCTTCATCGACGCCCTGGCCAAGCACAAGGGCGCATTCGACGGCGCCGTCGCCAGTTCCGAAGCCACCGCCGCGCGCCTCAAGGGCCACGGGATTCCGGTGTACGAACTGAACACCGTCAGCGACCTGGAGTTCTATGTCGACGGCGCCGATGAAAGCGACGAGCACCTGAACCTGATCAAGGGCGGCGGCGCGGCCCTGACCCGCGAGAAGATTGTCGCGGCCGTGGCCAAGACCTTCATCTGCATCGCCGATGCCAGCAAACTGGTGCCGGTCCTCGGTACTTTCCCGCTGCCGGTGGAAGTGATCCCGATGGCCCGCAGCCATGTGGCCCGCGAGCTGGTGAAGCTCGGCGGCGACCCGGTTTACCGCGAAGGCGTGCTGACCGACAACGGCAACATCATCCTCGACGTGTTCAACATGCAGATCACCAATCCGGTGGAACTGGAAACGCAGATCAATGCGATCGTCGGCGTGGTCACCAACGGTTTGTTCGCGGCACGTCCGGCGGATCTGTTGTTGCTGGGTACGAGCGAAGGCGTGAAGACACTGCGCGCCGAGTAACCAAGACCGCCCACATTTTTGTGGGCAGATGAAAAAACCTGTGGGAGCGAGCTTGCTCGCGATGAGGCCGTGTCAGTCGACTGAGATGTTGAATGACAGACCGCTATCGCGAGCAAGCTCGCTCCCACAGTGTTTTGTGGTGTTGGTTAAAGTTGCGTGGGTTTCTTGAACACGTAGAACAGGTTCGGCTCACTCACCAGGTACAGCGCACCGTCGTCGTCCACGGCGATCCCCTCCGCTTGCGGCACGGTTTTTTGCAGGCCATGGCGCCCCTTGCTCAATGACATTGTGCTCAGCGGACGCCCGTCCACATCCAGCTCCAGAATCAATCGCGACTCATCCGACAGCGCCAGCAAATGCCCGCTGCGCTCGTCGTATTGCAGGCTCGACAGATCCCGCACGAACATCCCGGCATCACGCTTGGGGTCGTTGATCACGTGCACCGAGTAGGATTCTTCAGGATTGAAGCGCGGAAAACCGTGCACCTCGTAGATCAGCATCGGGTTGCGCTCCTTGGCGACGAACAGGCGCTTGCCCACAGAATCGTATGCCAGGCCTTCGAAGCCCTTGTTGCCGCCCATGTGAACGCCAATGGTCATCTGCTCGGCGTCTGCTGCATCGACGAAGGTGGTGTCCTGCTCCAGACGAATCTTGATCAGCCGCTGTTGGCTTTCATCAGTGACCACGTAGATGTCCTCGCTGATGAACTCCACCGCCTCCGGATCGCCGAAACCGACCAGTGCCACACGACGCAGGATCCTGCCGTCGAGGGACAACTCGATCAGCTCGCTTCGTTTATTGGTGACGGTGAACAGGCTTTTGCGCACCGGGTCGTAGGTCAGCGCTGAAACGTCGTCGGCCAGGCCATCGATCACCTGCGCTTCGGTCACGACCTGATATTGGTCCAGCCCCATGGACCGGGAACTCACCGGCTGCCACAGCGTATGCAGATTGAACCAGGTGCGCTCGAACAGACGCATGTACTGGGCGATCGCTATCAACGCGATCAGCAAGACCACCGACAGGATCAGAATCAGGGATTTGGGGCGGGCAAATCGACGCATTCGGGTGGGCTCGGGTCAAAACAGGCGGATGAAATATCACGCCCGTCTGAACTGAAGCTTAATGGCCGTGAGCCTTTTACGCATACGCAATCAGCGTAGGAGCTGCCGCAGGCTGCGATCTTTTGATCTTTAGCTATCAGTCAAGAGATCGCAGCCTTCGGCAGCTCCTACACAGAGGCACTACCTCTGTTTTTCGAAGCGATAAAACAGGTTCGGCTCACTCACCATGTACAGCGTGCCCGCTTCATCCATGGTTACGCCTTCGGCACGGGGAATGGTATTTTTCAGGCCGTTGAAGCCACGCAGCAGGGTGATGAAACTGACCTGCTCACCCTTCTTGTCCAGTTCCAGCAACAGGTGCGAGTCGGCGGACAGCACCAGCATGTGGCCGGTCCGTGGATCGACGGCCAGGGCAGACAGGTTGCGCATGTCCAGCGCATGGCTGGCCAGCTTCAGCTTGTCGCCGGTCAGCACCTTGCCGTCACCTTTCCAGGCAAACAATGCCGGCGGGCGCTCTTCGCCCAGCAGCAGTTGCTGATTGCTCGGGTCCCAGGTGACACCCTCGAACGCCTTGTTCTGGTCTTTGGAAGGCCCGAGGTCGTATTTCGGGAAGTCGGCCATATTCAATTCGCGGGTATCGGCATCGACCTTGACGATAGCGATCAGATGCTCGCGCTCATCGACAATGGCCAGCCGGCCGTCGCCCAGCACGGTGATGCCCTCAGGGTTGCTCCAGCCGACCAACGGCATTTTGCGCAGCACATCGCCCTGCAAGTTCAATTCGACCAGGAACGGGTTCTTGCCCATGACCGAAAACAGGGTCTTGGTCTGAGGGTCGTAGGCCACGTCCGATGCTTCATCCTTCTCCATGCCCGGCAACGGCTTGGCATCGATCACCGCCCGATAGTCCGGAAGCCAGATGCTCGCCTCGCGCTCGGCCGGGCTCTTGAATTGCTCTTTCACCCAGAGCATGCCCCGAGAATCCCAGTGCATGGCAAATGCAACACCATAGGCGACAACAACCACCAGCAGCAGCCAGGTGTGCCAACGCAGGGCGAAGCGCGAACGGCGGACAGGTTCAAGCGTTGAAAGCGGAGGAGTGGCCATCGGGGAATGCGTTCCAGAAATTCAGGCTAGGGGTAATAGCTGTAGGAGCTGGCTTGCCAGCGAAAGCGGTGTAACAGACAACATGGATGTTGAATGTTGCGGCCTCTTCTCTGGCAAGCCAGCTCCTACAGCGGGCAGGGGTAGATCAGCGAACGCTGCTGGTGAAACTGCTGGCGCCCGGCAATTCCAGAACGATCTCGTCACCGACATTCAGCGGACCGACGCCCACTGGTGTGCCGGTGAGGATCACGTCCCCGGCCTGCAACGAGAAGCAGCCGGCCATGTGCTGGATCATCGGCACGATCGGGTTGAGCATTGCGCTGCTGTTGCCGTCCTGGCGCACTTCACCGTTGATGGTCAGGCGAATGCCGATGTCGGTCAGGTCGGCAAACGAGCTGCCGGACACGAACGGAGCAAGCACTGCCGCGCCGTCGAAGGACTTGGCGATTTCCCAGGGCAAACCCTTGGATTTCAGCTCGGCCTGCTTGTCACGCAGGGTCAGGTCCAGGGCCGGGGCGAAACCGGAAATGGCGTCGAGCACTTCTTCACGGCTCGGTTTGGTCGACAACGGCTTGCCGATCAAGACCGCGATTTCCGCTTCGTAATGCACCGAACCGCGCTCGGTCGGAATGCTGAAACCGCCTTCCAGCGGCACCACGCAACTGCCCGGCTTGATGAACAGCAGTGGTTCGGTCGGCACCGGGTTATCCAGTTCCTTGGCGTGTTCGGCGTAGTTACGGCCGATGCACACCACTTTCCCCAGCGGGAAGTGAATGCGCGTACCGTCGACATACTGGTGCTGATAGCTCATTACCGACTCCTGCTTCGTTGGCTCTTAAAGTTCGAAAATCAAACAGCGAAAATCTTGCCCGGGTTCATGATGCCGTTCGGGTCGAACACCGCCTTGACCGCTTTCATGTACTCGATCTCGACCGGTGAACGGCTGTAGGTCAGGTAATCACGCTTGGTCATGCCCACGCCATGCTCGGCGGAGATCGAACCGTTGTACTTCTCGACGGTTTCGAACACCCACTTGTTGACGGTGGCGCACTTGGCGAAGAACTCATCCTTGCTCAGGTTATCCGGCTTGAGGATGTTCAAGTGCAGGTTGCCGTCGCCGATGTGGCCGAACCAGACGATTTCGAAATCCGGGTAGTGTTCACCGACGATCGCGTCGATTTCCTTCAGGAATGCCGGGACTTTCGATACGGTGACCGAAATGTCGTTCTTGTACGGCGTCCAGTGGGAAATGGTTTCGGAGATGTATTCGCGCAGCTTCCACAGGTTCTGCAGCTGGGTTTCGCTCTGGCTCATCACGCCGTCCAGCACCCAGCCCTGCTCGACGCAGTGCTCGAAAGTTTCCAGGGCGTGATTGGCCACTTCTTCGGTGGTCGCTTCGAATTCCAGCAGCGCGTAGAACGGGCAATCGGATTCGAACGGCGCCGGCACATCGCCACGGGCCATGACTTTGGCCAGGGCTTTGTCGGAGAAAAATTCGAAGGCGGTCAGGTCAAGCTTGCTCTGGAAGGCGTGCAGCACCGGCATGATCGAGTCGAAATCGGCGGTGCCGAGAACCATCGCGGTGAGGTTTTTCGGTGCGCGGTCCAGGCGCATGGTCGCTTCGACCACGAACCCCAAAGTGCCTTCGGCGCCGATGAACAGCTGACGCATGTCATAGCCGGTGGCGTTCTTGATCAGGTCGCGGTTCAGTTCCAGCACGTCGCCCTTGCCGGTGACCACTTTCATGCCAGCGACCCAGTTGCGGGTCATGCCGTAGCGAATCACCTTGATCCCGCCGGCATTGGTGCCGATATTGCCGCCAATCTGGCTCGAACCTGCCGAAGCGAAGTCCACCGGGTAGTACAGGCCGTTTTCTTCGGCCACGTTCTGCAGGTGCTCGGTGACCACGCCCGGCTGGCAAACGGCCGTGCGGTCAGTGAGGTTCACGTCGAGGACCTGGTTCATGTAGTCGAAGGACACCACGACTTCACCATTGGCCGCGACCGCTGCTGCGGAAAGACCGGTTCGACCGCCGGAAGGCACCAGCGCCACCTTGTATTTGTTGGCCCACAGGACAATGGCCTGGACCTGCTCGGTGGTCTTGGGGAACACGATGGCGGTCGGGGCCGGGGCGAAATGCTTGGTCCAATCCTTTCCGTAAGCATTCAGGGAGTCGGCATCGGTCAGCACCTTGCCAGGCTCAACCAGGGTCTTCAGCTCTTCAATCAGGGCAGGATTGGTCATCGACAGAACTCTCGAACAATTCATGGTCATCCTGAGAACGCTTCACGTCGCAGGAATGAGTGTTTAGCGGGGTGCATATGCTAGCATAACGACCCCGCAGGATAGTGCCCAAGGGCTGTTCTGCGGTGACGGTTTAGTTGCCGTCCGGGTCAGCATCTGTTGACCATTTCCTGCCATTTTTCTCCGGGATACAGGTTTACGCAGATGAGCAAGACTTCTCTCGATAAGAGCAAGATCAAGTTCCTTCTTCTCGAAGGCGTCCACCAATCGGCTGTCGACGTCCTCAAGGCGGCGGGCTACACCAGCATCGAGTACCTCACTGGTTCTCTGCCGGAAGCCCAGCTCAAGGAAAAGATCGCTGATGCTCACTTCATCGGCATTCGCTCCCGCACTCAACTGACCGAAGAGATCTTCGATCACGCGAAGAAGCTGGTCGCTGTCGGCTGTTTCTGCATCGGCACCAACCAGGTCGACCTGGACGCTGCTCGCGAGCGCGGTATCGCCGTGTTCAACGCACCGTACTCCAACACCCGTTCCGTAGCGGAGCTGGTGCTGGCCGAAGCGATCCTGCTGCTGCGCGGCATCCCTGAGAAGAACGCTTCCTGCCACCGTGGCGGCTGGATCAAGAGCGCTGCCAACTCCTTCGAGATCCGCGGCAAGAAGCTGGGCATCGTCGGCTACGGCTCGATCGGTACTCAACTGTCGGTCCTGGCGGAAGGCCTGGGCATGCAGGTGTACTTCTACGACACCATCACCAAGCTGCCATTGGGTAACGCCACTCAGGTAGGCAACCTGCACGAACTGCTGGCGATGTCCGACATCGTTTCGCTGCACGTACCGGAAACCGCCGCCACCCAGTGGATGATGGGCGAGAAGGAAATCCGCGCCATCAAGAAAGGCGGCATCCTGATCAACGCCGCCCGCGGCACCGTGGTCGAACTGGACCACCTGGCGGACGCGATCAAGGACAAACACCTGATCGGCGCGGCCATCGACGTATTCCCGGTGGAGCCACGCTCCAACGACGAAGAGTTCGAAAGCCCGCTGCGTGGCCTGGACAACGTGATCCTGACCCCGCACATCGGTGGCTCCACCGCTGAAGCCCAGGCCAACATCGGTCTGGAAGTGGCGGAAAAACTGGTCAAGTACAGCGACAACGGTACTTCGGTATCGTCCGTGAACTTCCCGGAAGTGGCCCTGCCGGCTCACCCTGGCAAGCACCGCCTGCTGCACATCCACGAAAACATCCCGGGCGTGCTCAGCGAGATCAACAAGGTCTTCGCCGAAAACGGCATCAACATCTCCGGTCAGTTCCTGCAGACCAACGAGAAAGTCGGCTACGTGGTAATCGACGTCGACGCCGAGTACTCGGACCTGGCGCAAGAGAAGCTGCAACACGTCAACGGCACCATCCGTAGCCGTGTGTTGTTCTGATCACGACCTGAGCGACAAAAAAGGGAGCCTTCGGGCTCCCTTTTTCATTCACGCAACAACGTCACTTGACGTTGACGGTGATCTTCTCGGAAACGATCGGCGGATCGAACGGCATGTGGTTGCTATCGCCCAGTTCCAACTGCAAGGTGTGCTCGCCCGGCGTGAGCGTTACTTCAGCCTGGGTCTGCGCGTTGCCGAAATGCATGTGGTTGGCATCCTTGGGGATCGGCGACCCGGCGGCTGGCAGTTCGTCGACGTCGATCAGCAAGTGGTGATGACCGGTGTTCTTGGTGGTATTGCCCGCCGGTGCCAAGGCAACGTTCTCGACCGCGAACTTGACCACGACGGTCTGTGGAACCGTCGCGCCATCCTTGGGAGACACGATGGACACTTCGGCGCCTTTCGGAGCCGGCGTTGCACTGGCCAGCACCGAAACACCCATCAACAGGCCAGCCAAAGCAGCACGTGACATAAAGGTTTTCATTCTCTTCTCCAGTTTTTCCGTAAAATTCGCGTGACCATGACAACTTCATGGCCATTCGTTGTCGAAGGCACTCGACAACCATAGCAAAGCGAGCCTGAATCAGAGGGTCGCGATAATAAATTCAAAGGAGTGACCATGCGCTTTCTGCCTGGCCTGATCTGCCTGCTACCCCTTCTGAGCCCTTTGGCTCATGCCGAACTGATTGATGACGTCAACGACCGGGGCGAATTGCGCATTGCCGTTGAAGCCAACACCCCCCCGTTCAATTTCAAGGATGACGACAAGCTCACCGGCTTCGAAGTCGAGCTGGGCCAACTGCTGGCAAGTGAACTCGATGTCCGGGCCGACTTTGTCGTCACCGACGGCAGCGATCTGCTGACCGGCGTCGAAAGCGGCAAATACGACATCGCCATCAACCACATAGCAGCGACCCCGGATCTCCGGGATCGTTTCGACTTCAGCGAATCCTACATTCAAACCAACGCGCAACTGATCGCGCAGAAAGAAGAGCCGCGCTCCATTCTGCTGGTGCAGTCGCTGACAGAAGAGAAGCCCAAAACCAACCCGGTCGTGAGCCTGGCGATTCCGTTTCAGAAGGGTAATCCGGCGTTCCATGCCAGCCTGGAGAACGCGTTGCAGCGGATCAAGGATGACGGGCGACTGCAAGCGCTGGAGCAGAAGTGGTTGGGGGCGGATGCGGGTGTGGTGCCGAAGCCTTGAGCCCACTTTGGAGCCCAAGTGAATGCAAAACCTGTGGGAGCGGGCTTGCTCGCGAAGGCGGTGTGTCAGTCAGCATCTCTTTCGACTGACATTCCCCCTTCGCGAGCAAGCCCGCTCCCACATTTGGTTTTGTGTCGGTTGTCAGTTCAGCATTGCCAATGCCTGCGCCGCTTGCGGCAACTCCAGCTCACTGAACACCTGCACCCCATGGCGTTTGAGTAGCGCTGCCGTCACGCCCTCGCCACTGATCTTCACACCGCTGAACGTCCCGTCATAGGTCAGCAGATTGCCGCAGGACGGGCTGTTGGCCTTGAGGACGGCGATGCGGATGCCGTGCTTTTGTACCAGCTCCAGTGCCTGATACGCCCCCGACAGAAACTGCGCACTGACGTCCTCGCCCTCGGTAGTGATCACCAACGCCTGGCCGTCGAGGACTTGCGTGCCCTGCCCGCCTGGAATTTCCGCCGCCGCCCGAGGTGTTGGCAATCCACCTGCCACCTCCGGGCACAACGGCACGACCCGCCCCTCATCAAGCCACTGCTGAAGCTGATCGAACGGCCCGCTGGCCCCGCCGTCGTAACGGACGCGGTGGCCCAACAGGCAGCGGCTGACGAGAATTTTCTGCATGATCAGAACGGCTCGTTGCCGCGCCGGCGGAACCAGCCGGTCAGCGACAGGCGATCCCGGGTCGCGGGCAGGACTTCGTGGGGAACCTCTCCGGAGAGAAACACCACCAGGCAGCCGCCGATAGGTTGCACGTCGTGGACGCGATCATTGTCGAGGTACATGCGTAACTGGCCGCCGTGTTCGGGAAGCCAGGCGTCATTGAGGTAAACCACCGCCGAAACCATGCGCCGGTCGTCATCGCGAAAGCGGTCGACGTGCTTCAGGTAGAAGGCTCCGGGCGGGTACATTGCAAAATGGCTTTCGAAATCCTCCAGGCCGAGAAACAGACCGCGATTGATCGCCTCGCGCAGGCTGTTCATCAAACTCAGATAGCTGTCGCACGCCTCGGCTTGGCCGGGGTCGATCCACTGGATATGGTCGCCACGAATCCCCTCGCGGATCTCCGATGACGGCCCACGGCCCACGGCGGCCGGAGCCAGCTCACCCTCGGCAGCACGCTTGCGACACTCGGCCGCCAGCGCTCGGGTCAGATCCAGAGGCAGGAAAATATTCTGCTGCGACCAGCCGTGCTCGGCCAGGTCGTCGACGATTCGTAGCAGCAGCGGGTGATCAGAGGATATTTGCATGGCGCGCATAGTATTCCTGTGCCCGGAAATCCGACAGAGCCGCGCAGCGGGTTGATACGAATTCTCGACAAGCAGGGGTGCCGCACGGAGAATAGTCGCCTGCTGACTGGAGTCCCTATGCGCCGTTTGCTTTTATCACTGCTGATGTTCTGCGTTTTGCCCGCCTGGGCAGACGGCCACGACCAGTTGTACAAGGTCGCCGGCTGGCCGGAACAACGCGTGCATTTCAACGACGCTCTCTCGGCTGCTCAGCAACGCTACCAGGGCAGCCTGCCTCCGGCGGTGTTTCAGGCACTGGTCAGTAACAGCAATCAGCGTTTTTCCGCCAAGGCGGTGGACCAGCGCGCCGAAGCGCAATTGCGCAAGAACCTCGCCGACCCCAAACCCGCGCTGACGTTTTTCCAGTCGCCCCTGGGCAAGAAAATCGTTGCCGCCGAGCTGCTGGCGACCCGACGCGACCAACTGGCGAAAAACGCCAAGGGCCTGCCGAAGATGCAGGCCAGCGATAGCCGCATGCTGATCATCGGCCACTTGGCACAAGCCCTGCCCGCACGCGAGGCCGGCGCGGAAGTCAGCCTGGCGATTGCTGGTGTCGCCGCCGATAGCTTGAGTTCGATGATCCCGGGGTTGCTCGGTGCCGGTCAGGCCCAAGGCATGCTCAACGGCCAGCGCCAGCGCCTGATGGACCAGATCGGCAGCGACCTGAACAACACGCTGCTGTATGTCTATCGCGATCTGTCGGACGACGAACTGGAAGAGTTCGCGACCTTTGCCGAATCGGCGGAAGGCCAGGCTTATTATCAGGCGGCGCTGGCGGCAATTCGGGCGGGGTTGGCGGTGGGGCAGAGCAATTCGAATCTGACCCAGTGATCTTCGGCGCCCTCTAGATAGCTTTCGCGAGCAGGCTCGCTCCCACAGGGGAATGCATTCCAAATGTGGGAGCGAGCCTGCTCGCGAAGAGGCCCTCACTGTCACTAGGGATTGCGCCCCTTGATCCGCCTGGTCAAAAACCCGAAATACTCCTCTCGCATCACCAGCGTCTCATTCGCCAGATGATGCCGTGCCTCGGGCAGCATCAGCACCTGCGGCCGATCAAACTTGCCCCGCAACACTTCCAGGTTGTGTTCCCAATCCACCGTCATATCGGCCTGCCCCTGCACGATCAGCGGCCGGCGGGTACTCATGGGGGCGGCCTCGATGCGTTTAATCCAGCGCGCCAAAGCGCCCACCCAGGCTGTCGGCAGGCGCAGCGGCTGCAGCGGATCGGCCTGCAGGAACGGCAGAAAGGCCGGGTCGTTGGAGTTCTCGCTGAAACGCCGGGCGATGGCTTTGACGAAAGGCTTGAGAAGGTAGTAACTCAGTTGCGACCAACCCCACGCCCGCGGCCGCACCAGCGGCGACAGCAGAATCACCTGACCCTGGGCCGGGCTGTCCGCCCCCGCATTCAACACATGATCGATCACGATCGCCCCGCCGGTACTCTGCCCGCACAAGTGCCACGGCTGCGGCAAGTCGAGAGATTGCGCCTCACTGAACAAGCCTTGCAAAGCGTCCTGATACTCAGCGAAATCCTTGATGCTCGCCCGTTCGCCGCTGGACAGGCCGTGCCCCGGCAAGTCGCAGGCAATCACCGCAAAACCCTGGTCCAGCGCCCATTCGATCACATGCCGGTAGAGCCCGGTGTGATCGTAGAAACCGTGGATGACAAACAGCGTGGCCTTTGCTCGCTCAGGCCACCAGAACTGACTGACCAGTTCATAACCGTCGACCTCGAATCGCCCAAGGCTGCTGCGCACCTGACGCGGGGCAAAATCCAGCCCGTAGAATCGCTGGTAAGCCTGCGCCTGCGCCGACAACGGCTGCCCGGCCGCCAGTGGCAGCAGGCTTGCACGTAGAAGATCGGGGTCGAAAGTGGCCGGCATGGACGATTCCAGAACGTGAAACGGACTTTATAGGCCTGCGATATTCATCTGTCGCGGCAAGCATGGCAAGCTAGCCGCCCTTCGAGGATTGAACCGATGCGCTCGCCCTTTCGCGCCACCCTGTTTGCCTGCCTGCTCGCCGTGGTGTGTGCCGGCATGCTGTGGGCGGCCTACGACTGGTTCCAGGGGCGTTACCTGCGGGCGTTCAGCGAGCACACCGCGATGTTTTCCGGCGATCCGCTGCGTCTTCCCGAATCCCTCGCCGGCCCTGGCGCCATCCGCCTGGTGCATTTCTGGGACCCGGCCTGCCCGTGCAATGTCGGCAATCAACAACACCTGACCGAACTGGTCGAGCGCTACGTTCCCCATGGCGTGGAATTCTATGCCGTGCAAAAACCCGGTAGCCACGGCCAGTTGCCGGGCACCTTGAGCAGCCTCAAACCCATCGACATCCTGCCCGGTTCCGAACAGATCCCCGCCAGCCCGGCCGTGGCAATCTGGGATCGCAGCGGCAGGCTGGCGTACTTCGGCCCCTACAGCGAAGGCCTGACCTGCAACTCCAGCAACAGTTTTATCGAACCGATCCTGCAAGCGCTCGATGAAGGCCGTGCGGTGAGTGCCACGCACACACTGGCCGTGGGGTGTTACTGCCCGTGGCCAGTCGATCCAGCGAAGTAGACAAAGACCCGCAATACGAATCCCTCCTACGGGCGATGCGCCAAATCGGCGCGCCGTGTTAAACAGTGGCGCCAGGAATCACAATAACAACAAGGAGTCTCCATGAAACGCAGCCTGACCGCTCTCGCTCTGTTGATCGTCATGCTGGCCGCCGGGGCCGGCGGGTACCTCTACAGCAAGCAGCCGTCACGCCAGGGCATGGTGGAACTGCAACACCTGCAAGGCTCCGTCACCGTGCGCTACGACGAGCGCGGCGTCCCGCACATCCGCGCCGACAACGAAACCGACCTGTACCGCGCCCTCGGCTATGTGCATGCCCAGGACCGACTGTTCCAGATGGAAGTCCTGCGTCGCCTGGCCCGTGGCGAACTGGCCGAGGTACTGGGGCCGAAACTGCTCGATACCGACAAGCTGATGCGCAGCCTGCGCATTCGCGAACGCTCCGAAACCTACCTGGCGAACCTCGACAAGCAGTCGCCCTCCTTCATCGCCATGCAAGCCTATCTGGACGGCATCAACCAGTATCAGGACAGCCACGCCAAACCCGTGGAGTTCGATGTGCTGGGCATTCCAAAACGCCCGTTCACGGCCCAGGACACCATCAGCATCGCCGGTTACATGGCCTACAGCTTTGCCGCCGCGTTTCGCACCGAACCCCTGTTGACGTTCGTCCGTGATCAGTTGGGGCCTCAATACCTGAGCGTCTTCGATCTCGACTGGCAGCCCAAGGGCGTGCTCAACGGGACCGGCACCCCCTTGGCCAGCGCCGACTGGAAAGACCTCAATGCCCTCGCCCGCCTGAGCGAACAAGCCCTGGCTGACAACGGCCTGCCACAGTTCGAGGGCAGCAACGCCTGGGTCGTCGCGGGCAGCCGGACCCAAAGCGGCAAGCCGCTGCTGGCGGGTGATCCGCATATCCGTTTTTCCGCGCCGTCGGTGTGGTACGAAGCGCAGCTTTCGGCGCCGGGCTTCGAACTCTACGGCCACTATCAGGCCCTGATGCCGTTTGCGTCGCTGGGCATGAACCGCGACTTCGGCTGGAGCATCACCATGTTCCAGAACGACGACCTCGACCTGATCGCCGAGAAGGTCAACCCGGACAACCCCAATCAGGTCTGGTATCGCGGCAAGTGGGTAGACATGACGACCAGCGAGCAGCAGATTGCGGTCAAGGGCCAGGCGCCAGTCACCCTGATGTTGCGTCAGTCACCCCACGGCCCGATCGTCAACGATGCCTTGGGCAGCGGCGCCGGCAAAACGCCGATTGCCATGTGGTGGGCGTTTCTCGAAAGCCAGAACCCGATCCTGGAGGGTTTCTACCAGCTCAATCGCGCCGACACCCTGGCCAAGGCCCGCAGTGCCTCGGCAAAAATCCAGGCCCCGGGCCTGAACGTTGTCTGGGCCAATGCCAAAGGAGACATCGGTTGGTGGGCGGCGGCGCAATTGCCTAAACGCCCAGCGGGTGTACGCCCGTGGTTCATCCTCGACGGCAGCACCGCCGAGGCGGACAAGGACGGCTTCTACCCGTTCAGCGCCAACCCTCAGGAAGAAAACCCGGCGCGGGGCTACATCGTCTCGGCCAACTTCCAGCCGGTTTCGCCGACCGGCATGGAGATTCCCGGTTACTACAACCTTGCCGATCGCGGCCAACAGCTCAATCGCCAGCTCAGCGACAAAGCGGTCAAATGGGATCTGGAAAACAGCCAGAAGCTGCAACTGGGCACCACCACCGCCTACGGCCCGCGTCTGTTGGCACCGCTGTTGCCAGTGTTGCGCCAAGTGGTGAGCGATCCCGCCGAGCTCAAACTGGTGGAGCAACTGGCACAGTGGCAAGGCGATTACCCCCTCGACTCGACCAGCGCCACGCTGTTCAACCAGCTCCTGTTCAACCTGGCTGACGCGACGATGCGCGATGAGCTGGGTAACGACTTCTTTGAAACGCTGCTCTCGACCCGTGTGATCGACGCCGCACTCCCCCGCCTGGCCGCCACTGCCGATTCACCGTGGTGGGACAACCGCAGCACCCTCGACAAGGAAACCCGTGCTGATACGGTGAAGGCCGCCTGGCAAGCCAGCCTCGTGCACCTCAAGAGCACACTCGGCGCCGACGCCTCGCAATGGCAGTGGGGCAGCGCACACACATTGACCCATGGCCATCCGCTGGGGCAGCAAAAGCCGCTGGACCTGTTCTTCAATGTCGGCCCCTTCGCCGCACCCGGCACCCATGAGGTGCCGAACAACCTTTCGGCGAAGATCGGCCCGGCTCCGTGGCCTGTCACCTACGGGCCTTCGACCCGACGCCTGATCGACTTCGCCGACCCGACCCACAGCCTGACCGTCAACCCGGTCGGCCAGAGCGGAGTCCTGTTCGACAGTCATTATGATGATCAGGCCGAGGCCTACATCGAGGGGATGTACTTCCAGGCACATCTCAATGATGAAGAAGTCACGGCCAATACCCGCAGTACCTTGAAGCTGCTGCCGGCGCGAGCTGTGCCATAGATTTTTGCTGACTGGACCGGCCCCTTCGCGAGCAAGCCCGCTCCCACAGTTGAAATGCATTCCCCTGTGGGAGCGGGCTTGCTCGCGAAGAGGCCCTCACAAACAACAAAAATGTCAGCTCAAACCATCGCCGCAAAATTCAGCCTGAACTGCTGCGGCGTCACCCCCAGTCTGCGATTGAACACACTGCGCATGTGCTGGGCATCGCGAAATCCGCATTGATAGGCCACGGTCTTGAGCGGCGCGCGGGTGCTTTCCAGCAGCGTCCGCGCCGCATCCACCCGTGCACGCTCGACGAACTCGGCCGGGGTGATTTTCGCTTCCCTGGCGAACACCCGGGAGAAGTTGCGCGCGCTCATGTTGGCGGCATTGGCCAGGTCGGCGATGGTCAGGTCGCCCGTCAGGTTGGCCAGCACGTAATGCTGCACCATTGCCACCGCCGAATCCGGTTCGGCGTGGGGCGTGAGGAACGGGCTGAATTGCGACTGCCCGCCCGAACGCTGGGTGAACACCACCAGCCGCTTGGCGACATTCAGCGCCACTTCCGGCCCGTGATCCCGGCCCAATAGATACAACGACAGATCGATCCCCGCCGTGACCCCGGCCGAGGTGAACAGCTCGCCGTCCTCGACATATAGCCGATCCGCTTCCACCCGGGACGAGGGACACAGCGCCGCCAGATCCGATGCGTCCTGCCAATGCGTGGTGACCCTGCGCCCCTCCAGCAATCCGGCCCTGGCGAGCATGAACGCGCCGTTGCAGATCGAGCCAAAGCGCTTGGCCCGCGCACAGGCATCACGCAACCAGCCATCGAATGCCATGCCGAAATCCATGAACGGCAACTGCGGCCCGCCCGCCACCAGCAACAGGTCATACGACTCTAGCGCTTCGCTGAAATGCCGATGGGCATTGAGTGCCAAACCGTTGGAGCACGCCATCACCCCGCGCTCGACGCCGATCACCTCCAGCCGATAGTGATCCTGCGGGGCAAGGAAGCGATTGGCCTCTGAAAACACATCCATGGGGCCGGTGACATCCAGCGACTGGACGCCGGCGAACACCACGATGGCTACGGTTTTCTGCATAGTTCAAGCTCACCCTCAACGTTGAAAAAAGATCGCAGCCTTCGGCAGCTCCTACAGGTGAGCGCAATGCCATGTAGGAGCTGCCGAAGGCTGCGATCTTTTCTAGCTGCTCACCAGCAACCCTAGCCAATCCAGGTCCAACAAGCGAGGTTGGCGCGATATGCACGCTCATTGGCCGGGATCGCAGCCATGGATCGATTGTCCGGTTTCGGGGGCCGGAACAGACTGAAACCCTCATCACGACGAGGAAAACTCCATGAGCAGCACCATCGCCGGCATCAAGATCCCCGACAGCGCACTGGCCAAGGCCACCACCGAATACATCCGCGACATCGAGTCCGACCTGCTCTACCACCACTCGCGCCGGGTATTCCTGTTCGGCGCACTGAGCGGCGAGCGCAAGCAACTGGCCTACAACCCGGAGTTGCTGTACGTCGGCGCGATGTTCCATGACCTGGGCCTGGTTCAAGGTCATCGCAGCGACAATGAGCGCTTCGAAGTCGATGGTGCCAACGCGGCAGTAGCGTTCCTCAGGCCTTACGGATTGAGCGATGACGATATCGAACAGGTCTGGCTATCGATTGCCCTGCACACCACGCCGGGCGTGCCTCAGCACTTGCGACCCACCGTGGCGTTGGTCACGGCTGGCGTCGAGATGGACGTGCTGGGCATGGACTACGCGGCATTTTCCAGCGTGCAGCGCGAAGCGGTGGTGCATGCGCATCCACGGGGCGAGGGCTTCAAGGAGTGCATCATCTGCGCGTTTGCCGACGGCTTGCACCATCGTCCGCAGACCACGTTCGGTAATGTGAAGACTGATGTGCTGGTGGATCAGGAGCCGGGGTTCAAGCCGATGAACTTCGTCGAGGTCATCCGCAAATCCCCTTGGGTTGCCTAAAAAACCTGTGGGAGCGAGCTTGCTCGCGATGAGGGCATCACAGTCAACATCGATGTTGAATGTCAGTCCGCTATCGCGAGCAAGCTCGCTCCCACAGGGGATCGGGTAGACCACAATACTGTGGCCAACCCGATTTCAGGCTTATGCCGCTTCCGGCGCCTGTGCGCGACGCACGTCCGGTTGCTTCCACGAGTCGGCTGCCGCTTCTTCGATCGCCTGCTGGATCGCACGACGACGGCTTTCTTCGGCGCGACGGCTGAAGAACCAGACCAGGAAGGTCACGATGGACACCGCCAGCAGGATCAGGCTGGCCACGGCGTTGATCTCGGGTTTGACCCCCAGACGCACCGCCGAGAACACTTCCATCGGCAGGGTCGTGGAACCCGGGCCCGACACGAAGCTCGCCAGCACCAGGTCATCGAGGGACAACGCGAAGGACATCATGCCGCCCGCCGCCAGCGACGGCGCGATCATCGGGATGGTGATCAGGAAGAACACCTTCCACGGCCGTGCACCGAGGTCCATGGCCGCCTCTTCAATGGACAGGTCCAGCTCGCGCAAGCGTGCCGAGACCACCACCGCCACATAGGCCGCACAGAACGTGGTGTGGGCGATCCAGATGGTGACGATGCCGCGCTCCTGCGGCCAGCCGATCATCTGCGCCATGGCCACGAACAGCAGCAACAGCGACAGACCGGTGATCACCTCAGGCATGACCAGCGGCGCGGTGACCAGGCCACCGAACAGGGTGCGGCCCTTGAAGCGCGTAATGCGTGTCAGGACGAACGCCGCCAATGTACCCAGTGCCACCGCCGCGATGGCGGTGTAGCAGGCGATTTCCAGCGAGCGCACCACCGAGCCCATCAGTTGGCTGTTGTCGAGCAGGCCGACGTACCACTTGATCGACCAGCCGCCCCACACCGTTACCAGTTTGGAGGCGTTGAACGAGTAGATGACCAGAATCAGCATCGGCAGATAGATGAACAACAGACCCACGACCAGCATCAGGCTGGAGAAACGGAAGCGCTTCATTCTTTACCCTCCATTTCCTTGGCCTGACTGCGGTTGAACAGGATGATCGGCACAATCAGGATCGCCAGCATCACTACCGCCAGGGCAGACGCCACCGGCCAGTCACGGTTGTTGAAGAACTCTTGCCAGAGCACTTTACCGATCATCAGGGTTTCCGGACCGCCGAGCAGTTCCGGGATCACGAACTCGCCCACCACCGGGATGAACACCAGCATACAGCCGGCGATGATGCCGTTTTTCGACAGCGGCACGGTGATTTTCCAGAAGCTGTTGAAGGTGCTCGAACCCAGGTCCGACGCAGCTTCCAGCAGGCTCTGGTCGTGCTTCACCAGGTTGGCGTACAGCGGCAGGATCATGAATGGCAGGTAGGAATAAACCACGCCGATGTAGACCGCCAGGTTGGTATTGAGAATCTGCAGGGGTTCGTCGATCAAGCCCATGCTCATCAGGAATCCATTGAGCAGGCCGTTGTTGCTGAGGATGCCCATCCACGCGTAAACGCGGATCAGGATCGCGGTCCAGGTCGGCATCATGATCAACAGCACCAGCACCGTTTGCATTTCCTTGCGGGCAACGGAGATGCCGTAGGCCATCGGGTAGCCGATCAGCAGGCAGAGGATGGTGCTGAAAAGCGCCATCTTCAACGAGCCGAGGTAAGCGGCGATGTACAGCTCGTCACCGGCCAGCATCGCGTAGTTGCCCAGGTTAAGCAGCAACTGCAGCTTCTGCTCGGCGTAGCTGTAGATTTCGGTGTAGGGCGGAATGGCCACGTCCGCTTCGGCGAAGCTGATCTTCAAAACGATGAAGAACGGCAGCATGAAGAACAGGAACAGCCAGATGAAGGGAACCCCGATGACCATCTGACGGCCACCGGGAATTATTCGATTGAGTCGACGCTTGAATTTGCGCATGTTCATGAGCGCAGCACCACGCCGCTGTCGTCTTCCCAGTACACGTAGACCTGATCACCCCAGGTCGGACGCTGCCCGCGACGTTCGGCGTTGGCCACGAACGACTGCACCAGCTTGCCGCTTGGCAGTTCGACGTAGAACACCGAGTGTCCGCCCAGGTAGGCGATGTCGTGCACCTTGCCGCTGGACCAGTTGTACTGGCAGGTCGGCATGTCGGCGGTGACCAGCAGTTTTTCCGGGCGGATCGCGTAGGTGACCGACTTGTCCTGCACCGAAGTGCTGATGCCGTGGCCGACGTAGATCTGACGATCCAGGTCTTTGCAGGTAATGATCGCGTGGCCTTCGGCGTCGTCGATCACTTCGCCTTCGAAGATGTTCACGTTACCGATGAATTCACAGACCAGGCGACTGGTCGGGGTTTCGTAGATGTCGATCGGGCTGCCGATCTGGGCGATCCAGCCCAGGTGCATGATCGCGATGCGCTCGGCCATGGTCATGGCCTCTTCCTGGTCGTGGGTCACCATGACGCAGGTTACGCCGACGCGCTCGATGATCTCCACCAGCTCCAGCTGCATTTGCGAACGCAGCTTCTTGTCCAGTGCGCCCATCGGTTCGTCGAGCAGCAAAAGCTTCGGACGCTTGGCCAGGGAACGAGCCAGGGCCACACGCTGACGCTGACCGCCGGACAATTGATGCGGCTTGCGCTTGGCGTACTGGCTCATCTGTACCAGCTTGAGCATTTCGGCCACGCGGGCGTCGACTTCAGCAGCCGGGATCTTGTCCTGCTTGAGGCCGAAGGCAATGTTCTGCGCCACGGTCATGTGCGGGAACAGGGCGTAGGACTGGAACATCATGTTGATCGGCCGCTCGTAGGGCGGCATGTCAGTGATGTCTACGCCATCGAGGAAAATGCGTCCCTCCGTGGGCCGTTCGAAACCTGCGAGCATGCGCAGCAAAGTGGATTTGCCCGATCCCGAACCGCCGAGCAGGGCGAATATCTCGCCTTTCTTGATTTCCAGGGACACATCGTCCACGGCAATCGTCTCGTCGAACTTCTTCGTGACCCGGTCGATTTTGACCAGCACCTGTTTAGGTTGCTGGTCGCCCTCGAGGGCTTTCTTATAGGCGCCGGAGGCAACTGCCATTTACGAAACTCCCAGAAAAAAAGAGTGCAGTTCGCTCAAGGTGAGCCAACCTTGGATAGTTTGAGCCTTGAAACTATTTACCCGACTTGACCTTGGTCCAGCTGCGGGTCATCAACCGTTGAATATTCGGCGGTAACTCGACTGACACGTAAGTCTTGTCGAGCACCTCTTGCGGTGGATAAACCGCTTCGTCGGTGCGAATGGACTGTTCCATCAGTTTGTCCGACCTCGGGTTAGGGTTGGCATAGCCGACGTAATCACTGACCTGGGCAATCACCTCAGGCTTCAGTAAATAGTTGATGAAGGCGTGGGCCTGCTTGACGTTGGCCGAGTCCTTCGGAATCGCCAACATGTCGAACCAGAGTGCGCCGCCCTCTTTCGGAATCGAGTAGGCGATGTTCACGCCTTTCTTGGCTTCTTCGGCGCGGTTCTTGGCCTGAAAGATGTCGCCGGAGAAACCGATCGCCACGCAGATATCGCCGTTGGCCAGATCCGCGATGTACTTGGAGGAGTGGAAGTAGGTCACGTAAGGGCGCACTGCAAGCAACTTGGCGGTGGCCTTTTCGTAGTCCTTGGGATCGGTGCTGTTAGCGTTCAGGCCCATGTAGTTGAGCACTGTCGGCATCATTTCATCGGCGGAGTCGAGGAACGCGACGCCACAGCTTTGCAGCTTCTTGATGTTTTCCGGCTCGAACAAAACGCCCCAGGAATCGATCTTGTCGACGCCCAGCACAGCCTTGACCTTGTCGACGTTGTAACCGATGCCGTTGGTGCCCCACAGGTACGGCACGGCGTACAGGTTGCCCGGATCGTTCTGCTCCAGGCGCTTGAGCAGCACCGGGTCGAGGTTCGAATAGTTCGGCAGCTGCGACTTGTCGAGTTTCTGGAATGCCCCGGCCTTGATCTGTTTGCCGAGGAAGTGGTTCGACGGCACGACCACGTCGTAGCCGGTACGCCCGGCCAGCAATTTACCTTCCAGGGTTTCGTTGGAATCGAAGACGTCATAAACCGGCTTGATACCGGTCTCTTTCTGGAAATCGGCCAGGGTGGTCTCGCCGATGTAGTCCGACCAGTTATAAATATGCACGGTACCGGCGGCCTGGACACTGACAGCCAGCGTCAACCCGGCGCCCACCAGCATGGCATTGCGCAACAAAGAAAAAATAGGCAAGTGGAGGTCCTCTGAAATTAGTTGGGCCCAAGTTGCCCCGCGCTACATGACAACCGTGGTTGCCCGGCAACAAAACCGGCGCGCAACTTACCCTCGAAAAACCGTTCCAGCAAAACTTTCTGTCATTTAATTACACCTGTTGTCGCCACCGCGCGGGTGGCGACAACAGGTTGTTGCATCAAACCGGCTTATTTGCCGGATTTGATCTTGGTCCAGCTGCGAGTCATGATCCGCTGGGTCGCGGCCGGCAAGTCGGCAATCGCGTACAGCTTGGCCAGCACGTCCGCCGGTGGGTAAACGCCCGGGTCGCTGGTGATGTCTTTATCGACCAACGCAGTTGCAGCCGCGTTACCGTTCGGGAAACGCACGGCGTTGGTGATTTCAGCCATGATTTCCGGCTTCTGCAGGAAGGTCATGAACTTGTAGGCGCCTTCGACGTTTTCGGCATCTTTAGGGATGGCGACCATGTCGTAGAAGCTGCCGGCACCTTCTTTGGGAATGTTGTAGCTGACTTTCACCTTGCCACCGGCTTCTTCCGCGCGGGACTTGGCCTGGTAAATGTCACCCGAGTAACCCACGGCCACGCAGATGTTGCCGTTGGCCAGGTCGGAGATGTACTTGGACGAGTGGAAGTAACCTACCGAAGGACGGATTTTCAGGAACAGCGCTTCGGCTTCGGCTAGTTGTTTCTTGTCCTGGCTGTCGGTTGGATAGCCCAGGTAGTGCAACGCCACCGGAATCATCTCGGTTGGCGAATCGAGGAAACTGATACCGCACGACTTCAACTTCGCGGCGTTTTCAGGTTTGAACAGCAGGTCCCAGGAGTTGGTCGGTGCGTCGGCACCCAGCGCAGCCTTGACCTTATCGGGGTTGAAGCCGATACCGATCGAACCCCACATGTACGGGAAGGCGTGCTCGTTGCCCGGGTCGCTCACGGAAACGGCCTTGAGCAGGTCGGTGTTCAGGTTCTTCCAGTTAGGCAGCTTGGACTTGTCCAGCTTCTGGTAGACGCCAGCCTTGATCTGCTTGGCCAGGAAGTTGTTCGACGGTACAACGATGTCGTAACCGGACTTGCCTGCCAGCAACTTGGCTTCCAGGGTTTCGTTGCTGTCGAAGACGTCATAGACAACCTTGATGCCCGACTCGTCTTCAAACTTCTTGACGGTGTCCGGTGCGATGTAGTCGGACCAGTTGTACACGTGCAGTACTTTGTCATCGGCCTGAACCGCGCCCGCCATCAAACCCATCACGGACATGGCAAGCAGAGTCTTGCCAGCGAGCTTTTTACCTAGTGCCTTCATGCGTAATGCTCCAAATTTTTCTTTTTTGAACCACTTGTTCAGCGGCCGAACCCGGGCAACTGGAACCGCGGCTAGTCTGGCAAGATCCACATCGGTCTTTCAAGGAAACGGCCACGCTTTCTGACAGTTCCGAGCGAAAGTTCCAACTTCATATGCAGAACTTTGGACTTCCGCTCAGAGCCTAGCACTTAGCCCTGCAATGCACTCAGGGTCAGGTCAAGACACTTGCGAGCCTTGGTCACCAGTTCATCGATTTCCGCCGGTGTAATCACCAGTGGCGGAGCGATGATCATGGTGTCGCCGACGGCGCGCATGATCAGGCCGTTATCGAAGCAGAACTGACGGCAGATCATGCCGACGCCCTTGCCCTCGTAACGCTTGCGAGTGGCCTTGTCCTGGACCAGTTCGATGGCCCCCAGCAGACCCACCCCACGAACTTCACCCACCAGCGGGTGATCGTTCAGTTCCCGCAGACGCTTTTGCAAATACGGTGCCGTTTCTGCATGTACGCGCTCGATAATCTTCTCGTCGCGCATGATGCGGATGTTTTCCAGCGCCACCGCGGCAGCTACCGGGTGACCGGAGTAAGTGAAGCCGTGGTTGAAGTCGCCGCCCTCGTTGAGCACGTCCACCACTTCATCACGCACGATCAGGCCGCCCATCGGGATGTAGCCCGAGGTCAGGCCCTTGGCGATGGTCATCATGTCTGGCTTGAGGTCGTAGAAATCGGCACCGAACCACTCGCCGGTACGACCGAAACCGCAAATCACTTCGTCAGCCACAAACAGAATGTCGTACTTGGCGAGGATTTCCTTGATGCGCGGCCAGTAGGTCTCTGGCGGAATGATCACGCCACCGGCGCCCTGGATCGGCTCGGCAATAAAGGCACCGACGTTGTCGACGCCGACTTCCAGAATCTTTTCTTCCAACTGGTTGGCCGCCCAGATACCGAATTCTTCCGGGGTCATGTCGCCGCCTTCGGCGAACCAGTACGGCTGGGCAATGTGGACGATGCCCGGGATCGGCAAATCGCCCTGTTCGTGCATGTAGGTCATGCCGCCCAGGCTCGCGCCGGCCACGGTGGAGCCGTGATAGCCGTTCTTGCGGCTGATGATGACTTTCTTCTTCGGCTGGCCCTTGATCGCCCAGTAGTGACGAACCATACGCAGCATGGTGTCGTTGCCTTCGGAGCCGGAACCGGTGAAGAACACGTGGTTCATACCTTCTGGCGCGATGTCGGCGATAGCCTTGGCCAGTTCCAGTACCGGCGGGTGCGCAGTCTGGAAGAACAGGTTGTAGTAAGGCAGCTCGCGCATCTGTTTACTGGCGGCATCGGCCAGTTCATCGCGACCATAACCAATCGCGACACACCACAGGCCGGCCATGCCGTCGAGGATCTTGTTGCCTTCGCTGTCCCAGAGGTAAACGCCCTTGGCGTTGGTGATGATCCGCGGGCCTTTCTCTTTCAGCTGTTTGAAGTCGCTGAACGGAGCCAGGTGGTGATCATTGCTCAGGGTTTGCCATTCACGGGTTTGCGGATTGTTGCTGGTCATACGAATCTCCTAAAAAAATCAGGTGAAGGCGCCGCTCGACTGCGGCGGCGCCCGGCGTATCAGACGGCAAAGAGCAGGAATTCCCTTTCCCACGAACTGATCACGCGCTTGAAGTTTTCATGCTCGGCCCGCTTGACCGCAACGTAGCCAGTGATGAAATTTTTGCCCAGGTACCGTTCGACGGTCGCGCTGTTTTCCATACGCTCCAGCGCGTCTTCGATGGTCAGCGGCAGGCGCAGGTTGCGGCGTTCATAGCCACGACCCACCACCGGCGCACTCGGGTTCAGGCCTTCGATCATGCCGATGTAACCGCAGAGCAGGCTCGCGGCAATCGCCAGGTACGGGTTGGCATCGGCGCCCGGCAGGCGGTTTTCCACCCGACGGTTTTGCGGCCCCGCATCCGGCACCCGCAGGCCCACGGTGCGGTTCTCTTCGCCCCACTCCACGTTCACCGGCGCCGAAGTATCCGGCAGGAAGCGGCGGAACGAGTTGACGTTGGGTGCGAACAGCGGCAACAGCTCGGGAATGAGTTTCTGCAAACCACCGATATGGTGCAGGAACAACTGGCTCATGGTCCCGTCTTCATTAGAGAAGATGTTCTTGCCGGTCTCGATGTTGATGATGCTCTGGTGCAAGTGCATGGCGCTGCCCGGCTCGCCGGTCATCGGCTTGGCCATGAAGGTCGCAGCGACGTTGTGCTTGAGCGCGGCCTCGCGCATGGTGCGCTTGAACACCAGGATCTGGTCGGCCAGGGACAGGGCATCACCGTGACGGAAGTTGATTTCCATCTGCGCCGTGCCGTCCTCGTGGATCAGCGTATCGAGGTCAAGGTCCTGCAGTTCACACCAGTCGTAGACGTCTTCGAACAGCGGATCGAATTCGTTCGCCGCTTCAATGGAGAACGACTGACGACCGGTTTCCGGGCGACCGGAGCGGCCGATCGGCGGCTGCAACGGGTAGTCCGGGTCGTCACTGCGCTTGGTCAGGTAAAACTCCATTTCCGGCGCCACGATCGGCTGCCAGCCTTTGTCGGTATAGAGTTTCAGGACTTTCTTGAGCACGTTACGCGGCGACAACTCGATCGGGTTGCCTTGCTTGTCGTAGGTATCGTGGATGACGATGGCGGTCGGCTCGATGGCCCACGGCACCAGGTACACCGCACTCTGGTCGGGACGGCAGATCATGTCGATGTCGGCCGGGTCGAGCAGTTCGTAATAGATGTCGTCTTCGACGTAATCGCCGGTCACTGTCTGCAACAGCACACTTTCTGGCAGGCGCATGCCCTTTTCGGCGATGAATTTGTTGGTCGGCGAAATCTTGCCCCGGGTAATCCCGGTCAAGTCGGCGATCATGCATTCGACTTCTGTGATCTTGTGGTTTTTCAACCAATCGGTGAGCTGGTCGAGGTTGTTACTCATAAATGCCTCTAGGCTTGAGTTGTCTGGCCCTTTTAAGGTCAGGCGTTGTTTGACGCATCGGCGTCGCGTTGTAGAGCGGTTGCGCGGCAGATTATCGCGCTTGCCGACACGGCTGCAGAGGCCGGGCGTGCAGAATCGCGAGCGGTGCCCTGAACGATGGTCAGGCCGCTATTGTGAATCGGTTCTATATTGAATGGAGTAACCGTAATGGGGGTGCCATCGCGACCGTCCAGAATATCGGACGGGGACGGTCGGACCGTCACGGATGGGAGGATCACCAGAACCGCTGAGGCCACGGAACGGACGGACGTGTCATCACTGTTGTGATAAACATGCCGACCGACCTGTCTTGAGCAGTCGGTGACGCCGATTATCGGCAGGCGAGACATGAAGCACCCCGGTATTATTGCTGTTATGGGTTTGATTCGAGCTTAGCCTTGTTCATTTTTTTACACAACACCCCCGTAAAAAATACAACACGGCCCGCTCAAGCCTGCGGGCGCCATAGAGGCCAAGGGCATAAAAACGCCCAAAAGTGCCTCAAAAAAGCCACACGAGCGCTTTTTTAGGGCAAAAAAGGCCTCGCTTGACTTCGGCATGCCATTCGGGTTGACTGGAATCTGAAAAGATCAATGATTGATATTTTTAACAACAAAGGTGTTGCATCATGTCGGTACCCCCGCGTGCCGTTCAGCTTAACGAAGCGAACGCGTTCCTTAAGGAACATCCTGAGGTTCTGTACGTTGACCTTCTGATTGCGGATATGAATGGTGTGGTGCGCGGCAAGCGCATCGAACGCACCAGCCTCCACAAGGTTTACGAGAAAGGCATCAACCTGCCGGCCTCTCTATTTGCTCTGGATATCAATGGCTCGACGGTGGAAAGCACCGGCCTGGGCCTGGACATCGGTGATGCTGACCGAATCTGCTATCCAATCCCCGATACCCTATGCAACGAGCCATGGCAGAAGCGCCCGACCGCGCAACTGTTGATGACCATGCACGAACTCGAAGGCGAGCCATTCTTCGCCGACCCGCGTGAAGTGCTGGCCAATGTGGTGCGCAAGTTCGACGAAATGGGCCTGACCATCTGCGCCGCGTTCGAACTGGAGTTCTACCTGATCGACCAGGAGAACGTTAACGGTCGTCCGCAACCACCTCGCTCGCCGGTTTCCGGCAAACGTCCGCACTCGACTCAGGTCTACCTGATCGACGACCTCGACGAATACGTCGACTGCCTCCAGGACATTCTGGAAGGTGCCAAAGAGCAAGGCATTCCGGCCGACGCCATCGTCAAGGAAAGTGCCCCGGCGCAGTTCGAAGTGAACCTGCACCACGTGGCCGACCCGATCAAGGCCTGCGACTACGCGGTCCTGCTCAAGCGCCTGATCAAGAACATCGCCTACGACCATGAAATGGACACCACCTTCATGGCCAAGCCTTACCCAGGCCAGGCGGGTAATGGTCTGCACGTCCACATCTCGATTCTCGACAAAGACGGCAAGAATATTTTTGCCAGTGAGGATCCCGAGCAGAACGCCGCACTGCGTCACGCGATCGGCGGTGTGCTCGAGACCCTACCGGCGCAGATGGCTTTCCTCTGCCCGAACGTCAACTCCTACCGTCGTTTCGGCGCGCAGTTCTACGTGCCGAACTCGCCATGCTGGGGCCTGGATAACCGTACCGTTGCGATTCGCGTACCGACCGGTTCCTCCGACGCCGTGCGCATCGAGCATCGTGTAGCCGGCGCCGATGCCAACCCGTACCTGCTGATGGCTTCGGTCCTGGCTGGTGTGCACCACGGTCTGGTCAACAAGATCGAGCCTGGCGCCCCGGTGGAAGGCAACAGCTACGAGCAGAACGAGCAGAGCCTGCCGAACAACCTGCGTGATGCACTGCGCGAGCTGGACGACAGCGAAGTCATGGCCAAGTACATCGATCCGAAATACATCGATATTTTCGTGGCCTGTAAAGAGAGCGAGCTGGAGGAGTTCGAACACTCCATCTCCGACCTCGAGTACAACTGGTACCTGCATACCGTTTAATCGGTTGCAGTAAAAAAACGCCGCCGGCCGTAAAAGCCTGCGGCGTTTTTTTATGGCCGCCTGCGGCGGATCGTCGGAACGCCGCCCGGAGCAAGCTCGCTCCCACAATGTCTTGTGTAGCACCCGGATATTGCGTCCGCAGCAGATCCCTGTGGGAGCGAGCTTGCTCGCGATGGCGGCCGACGAGACAACACACAACCCGACTCGTACAATGCCCGCTGCCCCGCAGGAGACTCCAATGACACGCGTAGCCACCCCCCGCAAACCCCGCGCACGCAGCCAGGCCCGGATCGATTCAATACTCGATGCGGCCCGCACGCTGTTGGCCGCCGAGGGCGTGGCCAGCCTGTCGATCTACAGCGTCGCCGAGCGCGCGGAGATTCCGCCCTCCTCGGTCTACCACTTTTTCGCCAGCGTGCCGGCGCTGCTGGAAGCCCTGACCGCCGACGTCCATGCGGCCTTCCGCGCCTGCCTGCAAGCCCCCATCGACCACCTCGCCTTGAATGGCTGGCGCGATCTGTCGCGACTGGTGGAACAACGCATGCTCGACATCTATGCAGAGGACGCCGCCGCCCGCCAACTCATTCTGGCCCAGCACGGCCTGACCGAAGTCACCCAGGCCGACCGCCAGCACGACATCGAACTCGGCGACCTGATGCACAAGCTGTTCGACCATCACTTCGAGCTGCCGACGTTGCCGAGTGATGTCGATGTGTTCGCCCTGGCCATGGAGCTGGGCGACCGGGTGTATGCGCGCTCGGTGCAACAGCACGGGCAGATTACGCCGCGCATGGCCGAGGAAGGGATGCGGGTGTTTGATGCTTATGTGGGGTTGTATTTGCCGCCGTATCTGCCCAGGCGGAACCTCTAGCGCGCTCACTGGCCTCATCGCGGGCAAGCCCGCTCCCACAAGGATCTCCAGTGATTACAGATTTTGTGAGCGACAAATAAACCTGTGGGAGCGAGCCTGCTCGCGAAGGCCGCGCCACTTACCCCAAGACAAGCACACATGAAAAAACCCCGAAGGGCTCAAACCCTTCGGGGTTGTTGTTTACGCATGCCCCTTACAACTTGGCGATCGACACCTCGGTGGATTTCACAAACGCGATCACTTCACTGCCGACCGCCAGTTCCAGCTCTTTCACCGAGCGCGTGGTGATCACCGAAGTGACGATGCCGGACGCGGTCTGTACGTCGATTTCCGAGAGTACGTCGCCGAGGACGATTTCCTTGATGGAGCCTTTGAACTGGTTGCGAACGTTGATGGCCTTGATAGTCATGATGTTGATTCCTGTCGTTGGGTAAGACTTGAGTTATTGAGCCCAGCGCAATTGCGTAGGCAAGGGTGAAACAGGTTCCGGCTCCGGTGGTTGGCCGGGCAGCGCCAGCACACGATTGAGGACTTCGGTTTCCAGCGCCGCCAGCCGATGGGAACCGCGCACCCGAGGGCGCGGCAGTTCCACGTGCAGGTCGAGGCCGACTTCGCCGTCTTCGATCAGGATCACCCGATCGGCAATCGCCACCGCTTCACTGACGTCATGGGTCACCAGCAACACCGTGAAACCGTGCTGCTGCCAGAGCCGTTCGATCAGTTGCTGCATTTCAATTCGGGTCAGGGCATCCAGCGCCCCCAAGGGTTCGTCGAGCAACAGCAGGCGCGGCTGATGAATCAACGCACGGGCCAAGGCCACGCGTTGCTTCTGTCCACCGGACAGCGCAGCAGGCCACTCGTGGGCGCGATCGGCCAGGCCCACCGCTTCCAAAGCTGCAAGCGCTTGCGGCCGCCAGTTTCCCTTGAGGCCCAGGCCGACGTTGTCGATGATCTTTTTCCAGGGCAGCAAACGCGCTTCCTGGAACATCAGCCGCGTATCCTCCCGCGCATCACTCAATGGCGCGGCACCGGCGAGCAACTCGCCGCCGGTTGGCTGATCGAGACCGGCGAGCAAGCGCAGCAAGGTACTTTTGCCGCAGCCGCTGCGACCGACCACGGCGACAAACTGGCCCGCCGGAATGTGCAGGTCGATCTCGCGCAGCACCTGCCGCGAGCCAAAGGTTTTTTGCAGCTTGCGCACCGCCAGCGGAATCCCGCGCAGCAGTCGCGGAGGTTGCTCTGCGATCATGCCGCACCTCCCTTGGCAACCTGATAGGCCGGGTGCCAGCGCAGCCACACTCGTTCAAGTCCACGGGCCGCGAGGTCGGCCAGTTTGCCGAGCACCGCATACAACAGAATCGCCAGCACCACCACGTCGGTCTGCAAGAATTCCCGGGCATTCATTGCCAGGTAGCCGATGCCGGAACTCGCGGAAATGGTTTCCGCCACGATCAACGTCAACCACATGAAGCCCAGGGCGAAGCGCACGCCGACCAGAATCGAAGGCAGCGCCCCCGGCAGAATCACCTGCCAGAACAGGCTGAAACCGCTCAGGCCATAGCTACGCGCCATCTCCACCAGCGCCGGGTCGACGTTGCGGATGCCGTGATAGGTGTTGAGGTAGATCGGGAACAATGTGCCCAGCGCCACCAGGAAAATCTTCGCCGACTCGTCGATGCCGAACCACAGGATCACCAGTGGAATCAGCGCCAGGTGCGGCACGTTGCGGATCATCTGCACCGAACTGTCGAGCAGGCGTTCGCCCCACTTCGACAGGCCGGTGATGAAGCCGAGCGTCAGGCCGATGCCACCACCGATGGTGAAGCCCAGCGCAGCTCGCCAGCCACTGATCGCCAGGTGCGTCCAGATTTCGCCGCTGCGCACCAGGCTCACGCCGGCCTCGATGACGGCGATGGGTGCCGGCAGGATCCGTGTCGACAACCAACCCGCCGACACACTCAACTGCCACACCGCCAGCAGCAACACCGGCAACGCCCAGGGCGCCAGGCTGTGGATGATTTTTTTCATGACCGCGCCTCAGCTCTGGGACGCGGCTTTGGGCAGAATGTCGTTGGCGACCATCTCGCCGAACGGGCTGACGTAACCGGCGCTCTTCGGCAGTTCTGGACGCTCGACATCGAGGTGCGGGAACAGCAACTCGGCCACCCGGTACGACTCTTCCAGGTGTGGATAACCAGAGAAGATGAAGGTATCGATGCCCAGGTCCGCGTACTCCTTCACGCGGGCGGCCACGGTCGGACCATCGCCTACCAGCGCCGTACCGGCACCGCCGCGCACCAGACCGACACCGGCCCACAGGTTAGGACTGACCTCCAGATTGTCGCGGTTGCCGCCGTGCAATGCGGCCATGCGTTGCTGACCGATCGAATCGAAACGCGCCAGCGAAGCCTGGGCACGAGCGATAGTCTCGTCGTCGAGATGGGAGATCAGCCGATCCGCGGCTTTCCAGGCTTCATCGTTGGTTTCGCGCACGATCACATGCAGGCGAATGCCGAAGCGCACGGTGCGTCCGAGCTTGGCGGCCTTGGCACGGACCTGTTCGATTTTTTCCGCAACGGCGGCCGGTGGCTCGCCCCAGGTCAGGACCATTTCCACCTGTTCGGCGGCCAGATCCTGTGCGGCTTCCGAGGAACCGCCGAAGTACAGCGGCGGACGCGGTTGCTGGATCGGTGGATAGAGCAACTTCGCGCCCTTCACGCTGATGTGTTGGCCGTCGTAATCGACGGTTTCGCCTTCCAGCACCCGACGCCAGATGCGGGTGAATTCCACCGAGGCCTGATAGCGTTCTTCGTGGCTGAGGAACAGTCCGTCGCCCGCCAACTCCTCCGGATCACCACCCGTCACCAGGTTGAACAACGCACGACCACCAGACAGTCGATCCAGGGTCGCGGCCTGACGCGCCGCCACCGTCGGGGAAATGATCCCGGGGCGCAGGGCAACCAGGAACTTCAAGCGTTGGGTCACCGGAATCAGCGATGCCGCCACCAGCCACGAGTCTTCGCAGGAACGCCCGGTCGGAATCAGTACCCCGCCAAAACCCAGGCGGTCAGCGGCTTGCGCGACTTGTTGCAGGTAACCGTGATCGACGGCGCGTGCGCCTTCAGCGGTGCCAAGGTAATGGCCGTCGCCGTGGGTGGGCAGGAACCAGAAAATATTGAGGCTCATGGAGTGGTCTCCTTGGGGAGTCGATTTATTGGGCTTTGGTTACTGAGCTTTGGGCAACGGCGGCCGGGGGCGTCCAGATCACGTCTTTGATGCTCAACTGCTTGGGAATCAGCTTGAGCTGGTAGAAGCTGTCGGCGATTTTCTGCTGTGCGGCGACCACTTCCGGGGTGAGGAACAACGCGCCATAGCCCTGGCGTTTCACCGAGGTCAGGGTTATGTCCACTGGCAGGCCGAGCAGCGGTGAAACCTGTTGGGTCACCTCTTGCGGGTTAGCCCTGGACCACTCGCCCACCGCGCGCACTTCTTCCACCAGGGTCTTGATCACCTCGGGATTTTTCTGCGCATAAGGCTTGGTCGCCAGGTAGAACTGATGGTTGTCGACGATGCCCTGGCCATCGCGCAGAGTGCGCGCTTGCAGTTGTTGTTCGGCGGCGGCCTGGTACGGGTCCCAGATCACCCAGGCGTCGACGCTGCCACGCTCGAACGCGGCGCGGGCATCGGCCGGCGGCAGGAATACGGTCTGGATGTCGGTGTATTTGAGGCCGGCGTCTTCCAGCGCACGCACCAGCAGGTAGTGCACGTTGGAGCCTTTGTTCAGGACGACTTTCTTGCCCTTGAGATCCGCCACCGATTTGACCGGCGAGTCCTTCGGCACCAGGATCGCTTCGCTGTGCGGCGCTGGCGGTTCATAGGCGACGTAGAGCAGATCGGCACCGGCTGCTTGAGCGAACACGGGCGGCGTCTCACCGGTGACGCCGAAGTCGATGGAGCCGACGTTCAGGCCTTCAAGCAGTTGCGGGCCACCGGGGAATTCCGTCCATTGCACGTCCACGCCTTGGGCGGCGAGGCGTTTTTCCAGGGTGCCTTTGGCTTTGAGCAGCACCAGGGTGCCGTACTTTTGATAGCCGATTCTTAACGTCTCGGCCTGAGCTTGAGTAATGGCGCCGAAGGTGACAGCCGCAGCAAACAGAGCGACCAGACCACGACGCAAAATGACAGGGCGCATGGCGCTCTCCTTTTTGCAGTTGGGTTTTGGCTGCACCTGCTTGCCCGTTGGCGGGCGAGTAAGGCCAGTACTTCAATTTTTCGGTGAGGCTCAAATGCTCCAGCGAGCACTCAACAAACGATCATTCAACAGGTTCGGATCGAGCGGCTTGGGCCGTCGCGCCATGGCGCTGAAAAACAACTCCAGCGATTCATTCAGTCGTTGTTCCAGCTCCGGCGCCAACTGCGCCAGTGCGCCACCTTCGCCGTAGGCGATCTGGCTGTCGACGGCGAAAATCCCTTGCAGCATTTCCTGGGCCTTCAATGCCGACAGCACTGGCTTGAGCGCGTAATCCACTGCCAGCATATGGGCGATGCTGCCGCCAGTGGCCATTGGCAGAACCACCTTGTGGCTCAAGGCGCGTTCGGGCAGCAGATCCAGCACGACTTTCAGTGCTCCGGAAAACGATGCCTTGTAAACCGGTGTGGCGATCAGCAGGCCATCGGCGTTTTCAATCTGTTGCAACAGGTCTCTCACCTTGGGACTGTCGAAGCGTGCGTGCAGCAAGTCCTCGGCCGGGAAGTCCCGCACCTGATAACTCACCACTTCCACGCCCTGCCCTTGCAACCAACGCTGGGAGCGATCCAGCAGCACCCCGGAACGAGAGCGCTGACTGGGACTGCCACCGAGTGAGACAACCAACATTCAGACGATTCCTTGCACGGTGTTGGCGATTCGCGGCTTGCGATCTCGCTTTGATGGAGTGACCTTAACAGCTGATTTATATATCCATAAATCATATTTATTCATTTGGTTATGCATAAAAGAAATATATATACCGGTTTCTTCCAGGCAAAAAAACAGGCCGTCGAAACGGCCTGAAATCCCCTGCTTTGTGGGTACACATCTTGAATTCCGCTGCGCCTGATACGCCGCTATCGCGAGCAAGCTCGCTCCCACAGAGGGTACGCAGCTGCGCCAAAAATGCTGAAGACTTACCGGTTGGGCTGCGGCGTCAGGCGCAGGTAAGGCTTGACCGCCCGATAGCCCTTGGGAAAGCGCTGTTTGATTTCATCCTCATCCTTGAGCGACGGCACGATCACCACCTCATCACCGTCCTGCCAGTTGGCCGGTGTGGCCACCTTGTGGTTGTCGGTGAGTTGCAGCGAGTCGATCACCCGCAGGATTTCATTGAAGTTGCGCCCGGTGCTCGCCGGGTAGGTAATCGTCAGCCGGACCTTTTTCTTCGGGTCGATCACGAACAGACTGCGCACGGTCAGGGTGTCGCTGGCGTTGGGGTGGATCAGGTCGTAGAGGTCCGAGACCTTGCGGTCGGCGTCATCCAGGATCGGAAAGTTGACCACGGTGGCCTGGGTTTCGTTGATGTCCTCGATCCACTTGTGGTGCGACTCCACCGAGTCCACCGACAAAGCGATGGCCTTGACGCCGCGCGCTGCGAACTCATCCTTGAGCCTGGCGGTGAAGCCCAGTTCAGTGGTGCACACCGGTGTGAAGTCCGCCGGATGGGAAAACAACACGCCCCAGCTATCGCCCAGCCACTGATGGAAACGGATGGTGCCGGCGCTGGAGTTCTGTTCGAAATCGGGGGCGATATCGCCAAGTCTGAGACCCATGGTGCTGCTCCTTGTGAGTGCTTGATGGGTTCAACTGTGCCTGTGTTTTTTATCTATTAAAAAGAATAAATATCGATTTATTTAGATCATAAAGAAATATTAAATATCTGTTCACTGGACGTGCCCGCACAACCGGCCGAACATCGCCCCCAAGGTTCGAGAAGGCCTTGAGTTGCTGCAAAGAGGGAAGTTCAAGGCGGGATTACGGGGGTGAACCCGTCTTGAAAATGCAAAAGCCCCGCCCGGTGCAATACCGGGCGGGGCTTTTTTTGTCTCGGTTACGCGAGCGCTATTACAGCAGCGGGATCGAGTAGCTGAGGATCAGGCGGTTTTCGTCCTGCGAACGCGTGTTCGGCAGGTCGGTGCGCCAGGTCGCGTTTTTCCACGCCAGGCCCAGGTTTTTCAGCGGACCTTCCTGAACGACGTAAGCCAGGCTCAGATCGCGCTCCCACTCGGAAGCACCATTGGCCGCTTCGCGGCCCTTGGCGTTAACGGTATCGATATTGTCGCCGTGCAGGTACACCAGACCCGCCGTCAGGCCAGGTACGCCGACCTTGGCGAAGTCATAGGAGTAGCGTGCCAGCCAGGTACGCTCGCCGGCACGGCCGAACTTCTGGATTTGCGAGTCGGTGATGGTGTAGTTCGACGAACCGTCGCCCTGGTTCAGCCAAGGGAAATCGCTGCTGCCGTTGCTGACCTGATAACCGCCACCGAAGGTGTGACCGGCAACGGTGTACAGGAACAGACCGCTGTACAGGTTGTTGTCGACCTTGCCTTTACCGTTCGCGGCACCGCTGTAGTTGCCAGTGGTGTAGTACAGAGGATCGTGACCGTTAGCACCGTCGTCGGAGCTGTTGAAGTAACGCAAGTCAGACTTCAACACGCCAGGGCCGATTGCCCAGTTGTGCACTAGGCCCAGGAAGTGTTGCTTGTAGAACTCTTCCAGGTTGCCGTAGTAGTACTGGGCCGTCAGGTCCTTGGTGATCTTGTAGTCACCGCCGGCATAAATGAATTTGTTGCTGTCGCGGCCTGTAGCGGAACGGCTGTTGGCGCCGGAGATAGACAACTGTTCGTTGTTGCTCGAGTTACGACCTTTTACCTGCTCGATCTGACCGCCGATCAAGGTCAGGTCCTTGATGTCGTTCGAGGCGATCTGGCCACCCTGCCAGGTTTGCGGCAACAGACGACCGTCGTTGGTCACGATCACCGGCAGCTTTGGCTGCAAGGTACCCAGCTTCAGCTCGGTCTGGGAGATCTTGGCTTTGGCAGTCAAACCCAGGCTGGAGAAGTCATCAACCGCTTCGCCGTTGGACTTGCTCGGGAACACGGTGCCGCCGTACGAGTTGTTGCTCGCGCCGTTGGTGCCGCCACCGGAATCCAGTTTGACGCCCAACAGGCCGATCGCATCGATACCGAAGCCGACGGTGCCTTGGGTGTAACCGGAGATGAAACGCAGGTCGAAGCCTTGGCCCCATTCTTCGTTTTTGTTCGGGCCAGTGCCGTCACGGTAATCGGTGTTGATGTAGAAGTTACGCAGCCCCAATGTTGCCTTGCTGTCTTCGATAAAACCCGCGGCGCTTGCCTGCTGGGTCAAAACCCCGACGGCCACAGCGATGGCCAAGGTGGACTTGTTCATGTTTCGCTCCTCTCGTTTCTAATTCTGATGTTCCTGGTCCCGAATCGATTGCCCGGGATCCTGAATGCATAAATTCGCGGCAAACCGTCTGAGCCGGTCGTTTGGCGGGCCGCAGGATACATGGCCTTAAAGCCAAAAAGAATTTTTTGATACGTTTTAATACCGCTTCGGAATATGACTTCCCACGACAGGTCCGAGGTATCGGCGGCAAGGCCAATTCCTGAACCTGATCAAATATCGAGGGACGAAACTGCCAAATCCGGGCTCAGGGATGAGTGTCGGACAGGCGCACTTTAAGCGGGATATTTAAAAACTAAAAAGAATAATAAATAATCAGTAAAGATCTTTATGGAATATGAAAAAACAGACAAAAAAAACCTCGCCAGCAGGCGAGGCTTTTTCGCAAGGCTTGTTACAGGAAGCTGTAGGTGTAGTTGAAGATCAGACGAGTCTGGTCAACATCAGGGTTGTTGGAGACTTCACTGCCACGGTAGACACCATTACGCAGCGTTACGCCGAAACCTTTGAGCGCGCCCTGCTGGATGGTGTAGTCGATCCGCATGTCGCGTTCCCACTCGGAGCCATCAGGGCCGCTGCCGTTGGTGGCCTTGATGTTATCGCCATGCAGGTAGGCGATCGAAGTTTTCAGGCCCGGCACGCCCAGTCCGGCGAAGTCATAGGAGTACTGACCGAAAGTGGTGTTTTCACCGGCACGAACAAAGCCGTTGATCATGGAATCGGTGAACAGGTAGAAGCTGGCGCCGCCGTTCCCTTCCGGACGGCCATTGCTATCGACCACGTTGCCCTGGTTCAGGTAGACAAAACCACCGTCATCGCTGACGCGCTGATGACCGACCAGGAAGGCGTTGCCACCCAGGGTGTAAGTGAACATGGCGCTCCAGGTCTTGTTATCGACCTCGCCCGGGTTCTTGGCGAAACCGTTGTTGTTGTTGAAACGGAAACCCGGATCACCGTTCCTGCCGTCGGAGCTGCTGTCGAAGTAGCGAATATCAGTCTTGAAGGACTGCTTGGCGTCGATCGGAAACACGTGGATCAAGCCCAGGAAGTCCTGCTTGTAGTAATCCTTCAGATTCGAGTGGTAGTACTGCAGGGTCAGGTCCTTGGTGACCTTCCAGTCAGCACCACCGTAGTAGAACTTGTTGCTGTCCTCTGTACCGCCAGCCACGGCCAGGCCGGTGGAGTTCGAAGAGGCGCGACCTGCCGAATGCTCCAACTGACCTGCGTTGAAGGTCACGTTGTCGATTTCTTTCGAGGTGATGGTGCCACCGTCAAAGGTCTGCGGCAGCAGACGGCTGTCGTTCGCGACCAGGATCGGCAAGTTGGGTGCCAGGGCGCCACCCAGGTGGGCTTCGGTCTTCGAGAAGCGCGCCTTGACGTTAGCGGCTGCACGGCTCCATTCGGACACGGCCGAACCATCGCTGTCGCTTGGGAAGAAGGTGTTGTTGTCTGGGTGGTGACCCTTGCCGCCGTCCAGGTGGATACCCAGCAGTGCCTGGGCGTCGATACCGAAACCGACAGTGCCTTGGGTGAAACCGGACAGATAATCGAATTTCAGGCCTTCTGCGGACTCTTTCTGATCCGCACCGCCTTCACGGTTATCGTTGTTGTAATACATGGTTCGGGAACTGATGGACGCCTTACTGTCTTCCAGGAAACCTGCGGCGCCTGCCTGCTGCGCCAAAACCCCTACGGCCACGGCCAAAGCCAAGGTGGACTTGTTCATTGTGTAGCTCCTCTCGATTCTAATTCTTGTATTCCTGGTCCCGAGTCATCGCCCGAAATCCTAAGATGCGCGATTAGCGCCAGACCGTGACCCACAAGTCAATCGTAACTATGTGTGTCTACGACCTTTGTCTAACCCCCGATTTTTTGGTCCCTGCCGGGTCATGAATTTGTCATGACCCTGAAAAGAATTACCCGATTCTTTTCTAATACCGTTTAGGAATTTAGCTCTCAATTTCCAGATCCCCAGAACAGAGGGTTCGGCTCATAAGCTAATTCCTAAACGGTATTTATTTTTGCTTTTTTAGATCGATTAGTTTCTGACGCAATTCGGAAACAAATCCTTACCGAAAGGCAGCCCCATGACGACCAAACGCGCACTATCCGGACCAATTGTTACAGTTTGTGTATCTCTCGCATTTTCTTTCACCGCCCAGGCGGCGAACCTCACCGTCGGCTATCAAACCGGAATCGACCCCAGCAAAGTCCCCCAGGCCGATGGCCTTTATGAAAAAACCATCGGCCAGCCCATCGACTGGCGACGCTTCAACAGCGGGCCGGAAGTGGTCACGGCGATAGCCTCCGGCGATGTGCAAATCGGCAATCTCGGCTCCAGTCCGCTGGCCGCTGCCGCCTCGCGCAACCTGCCGATTGTCGCGTTCATCGTCTCGGCCCAGATCAATGCCGCCGAAGCGCTGGTGGTGCGCAATGGCAGCGGCATCGAAAAACCGCAAGATCTGATCGGAAAGACCATCGCCACGCCTTTCGTTTCAACCTCCCACTACAGCCTGCTAGGTGCGCTGAAGCACTGGGGCCTGGACAGTTCGAAAGTCAAAGTGGTGAACCTGCAGCCGGCGGAAATCGCGGCAGCCTGGAAGCGTGGTGATATTGACGGTGCGTTTGTCTGGTCGCCCGCCCTGGGGGAAATCCGCAAGACTGGCAAGACCTTGACCGACGCTGCACAGGTAGGCCAATGGGGAGCACCCACCTTTGAGGTCTGGGTGGCGCGCAAGGATTACGCCGAGAAGCACCCGGAGGTGGTGGCCAAATTCGCCAAGGTCACCCTCGACGCCTTTGCTGATTACGCAGCGCATAAAGCCAACTGGACGGTCGACTCGGAGCCGGTGCAGAAAATCGCCAAACTGACCGGTGCCAACGCTGCCGACGTGCCGGAGTTACTGGCCGGTTCCGCATTCCCGGATGCCAAGGCGCAACAGAGCGCCGCGCTGCTGGACGGCGGCACGGCCAAGGCCATTGGCGAGACGGCGAAATTCTTGAAGGAGCAAGGGAAGGTGGAGACGGTGCTGCCGGATTATTCGCCATATGTCAGCGCGAGGTTTGTCCAGGAGTAACACAAGGTTCCTGTAGGAGCTGCCGCAGGCTGCGATCTTTTGATATTGAAAAGCAAAATCAAAAGATCGCAGCCTGCGGCAGCTCCTACAAAAGTCGTTCAAACCTCAAAGGGCTTTTTCGAAGATCTTCGAATTACGCTGATAGTTGTACAGCGACGCCCGCGCCGACGGCAGACGGTCAACACTGCTCGGCACAAAACCGCGCTCGCGGAACCAGTGAGCGGTGCGGGTAGTAAGGACGAACAAGGTCTTCAAACCCTGAGCCCGGGCGCGGGTCTCGATGCGTTCCAGCAATTCATCACCGCGACCGCCATGGCGATACTCCGGATTCACCGCCAGGCACGCCAGTTCACCGGCATCCGAATCGGCAATCTGATACAGCGCCGCACAGGCGATGATCATGCCTTCACGCTCGACCACGCTGAACTGTTCGATCTCGCGCTCCAGCACCTCGCGGGAACGGCGCACCAGGATGCCCTGCTCTTCCAGCGGGCTGATTAAGTCCAGCAGTCCGCCGACGTCTTCGATGGCCGCTTCGCGCACCACTTCGAACTGCTCCTGGGCCACCAGCGTACCGCCGCCGTCACGGGTGAACAGTTCGGTCAGCAGTGCACCGTTCTCGGCATAACTGACGATATGACTACGGGCCACACCGCCACGACAAGCTTCGGCAGCGGCATCCAACAGTTCCGCCTGATAGTTACTGCCCAGGCGCTGCAAATGCGCCGGCACCTGTTGCGGACGCAATTCGCGCACCAGACGCCCGTTTTCGTCGATCAAGCCCAGTTCGGCGCCAAACAGCAGCAGCTTGTCCGCCCCCAGCTCGATGGCCGCCCGCGTGGCGACGTCTTCACAGGCCAGATTGAAAATCTCCCCGGTTGGCGAATAGCCCAGCGGCGACAGCAGCACGATGGAGCGCTCGTCCAGCAGACGGTTGATGCCCTTGCGGTCGACCCGGCGCACTTCGCCGGTGTGGTGATAGTCGACGCCTTCAAGCACGCCGATCGGCCGCGCCGTCACCAGGTTGCCGCTGGCCACCCGCAGGCGCGAGCCCTGCATCGGCGACGAAGCCATGTCCATCGACAGGCGAGCCTCAATGGCAATGCGCAACTGGCCAACCGCGTCGATCACACACTCCAGGGTCGCGGCATCGGTGATGCGCATGCCGTGGTGGTAATGCGGGGTCAGGCCTCGGGCCGCGAGGCGCGCTTCGATTTGCGGGCGAGAACCGTGAACCAGTACCAGACGCACACCCAGGCTGTGCAACAGCACCAGGTCGTGGACGATATTGCCGAAGTTCGGGTGTTCAACGCCGTCGCCGGGCAGCATGACGACAAAGGTGCAATCGCGGTGGGCGTTGATGTAAGGCGAAGCGTGACGAAGCCAATTGACGTATTCGGGCATGAACCTGGGCCTGTAATAAATAGCAGCCGAAAAAAGGGCGAAACTGAAAACGCACAGCGGGCTGATGGTTATCGTCGGAACAGGCTTGGCGACACGCGCGCTCTCCTCATGAATACGGGTTTGGGTACCGGCAATTTAAATGGCTCAGGCTGGTGTCAGGCAATAGTGTTCGATCAGTTGCCTTAATAGATGCACCGTAGGCTGCAAACGTGACATTTCGAGGTATTCCCCCGGTTGGTGGGCGCAGGCGATATCACCCGGGCCAAGCACCAGCGTTTCACAACCAAGGCGCTGAAGATAAGGTGCTTCGGTGCCGAACGCTACTGCTTCGGCGCTATGACCGGTGAGCTTTTCGGCAAGGCGCACCAGCTCGGCGTCCTCGGCCTGCTCGAACGGCGGCACTTCGGGGAACAACGGCGCGTAATCGATCTTGACCTGATGCCGCTCGGCAACCGGCTTGAGCTTCTGCAGGATCTCGGCGCGCAGGACCTTGGGGTCCATGCCGGGCAGCGGCCGCAAGTCGAACTCCAGCGAACACTGGCCGCAGATGCGATTGGGGTTGTCGCCGCCATGGATGCAGCCGAAATTCATCGTTGGCATCGGCACGCCAAACTGCGGATTGCGGAATTCGCGCTGCCACAACAGGCGCAGACCCCGCAGTTCACCGATGGCATCGTGCATGGCTTCCAGGGCACTGTGGCCCAGCCGCGGGTCCGAGGAATGACCGCTCTGCCCGAGGATGTCGATGCGCTCCATCATGATGCCTTTGTGCATGCGGATCGGCTTGAGCCCTGTCGGCTCGCCGATCACCGCCGCCCGCCCCAGCGGTCGCCCCGCTTCGGCCAGCGCGCGGGCACCGGACATCGAACTTTCTTCATCGCAAGTGGCGAGAATCAGCAATGGCTGTTTGAACGGCTGATCGAGCAGCGGTTTGACCGCCTCGATGGCCAGGGCGAAAAAGCCCTTCATGTCGCAACTGCCCAGGCCGATCCAGCGACCGTCGACTTCAGTCAGCTTCAGCGGGTCGGTTTGCCACAGCGCGCCGTCGAACGGCACGGTGTCGCTGTGCCCGGCCAGCACCAGGCCGCCGGGGCCGGAGCCGAAACTGGCCAGCAGGTTGAACTTGCCGGGGCTGACCTGCTGGATCTCGCAGGTGAAACCCAGCTCACCGAGCCACGTCGCCAGCAGATCGATGACCGGGCGGTTGGTTTGATCGAGACTGGGCTGAGTGCAACTGACCGACGGTGCAGCGATCAACGCAGCGAATTGTTCTTTCATCGACGGCAATGGCATCGCTGACTCCCGGCACCCGAATTGAGGTCCATCATAGAACCAACCGATGACAGGAATAAACCGTCTCGGCGCGTACTAACCTTGAGTCCTGTACACTGCACGACCTTGGCAGCCACACATTCCCCCGGCTGCGCTCCCGATCCTGGATTTTCCGGCCATGCAGAAAGAAACCGAAATCAAACTCCGCGTCAGCCGCGAAACCCTCGCCGCCCTGCGCGAGCACCCGTTACTGAAAAAACGCAACAAAAGTGGCTGGGAACGCCGTGAGTTGATGAATCAGTACTTCGACACGCCCGAGCGCGACCTGGCCCAGGCCAAAGTCGCCCTGCGCCTGCGCAAGGATGGCGAAGAAGTGATTCAGACCCTCAAGACCCGCGGCCAGAGCGTCGCCGGTCTGTCCGTTCGTAACGAGTACGACTGGAACCTGCCCAAGGCCAAGCTCGACCTGAAGAAACTCGACGGCGAATGCTGGCCCGAGGAACTGGCCGAGCTCGACAAGAAGACCCTGAAGCCGATCTTCACCACCGACTTCGTCCGCGAACGCGCGGAAATCGCCTGGGGTCGCGGCAAGACCAAAGTGGTCATCGAGGCCGCGCTGGACCTGGGGCACGTCGTGGTCGGCAAGCAGAAAGAAGAAATCTGCGAGCTGGAACTGGAGCTACGCGAAGGCGAACCGGCCGCGTTGCTGGAACTGGCTGCCGAGCTGGCCGAGAAACTGGCTCTGATGCCTTGCGACATCAGCAAGGCCGAGCGCGGTTATCGCCTGTACGACGCCCACAGCTATTCGTTGAGCCTGCCAGCGCCGCAGATCACCGCCGAAACGCCGCTGGACGACGCGTTCGCCGCGCTGAGCTGGCATTTGCTGGGCAGCAGCCAGCGTCTGGCCGAGCAGTATCGCTTCAACGGTCACTGGCGCCTGTTGCAGGACTGGGTCGAATGCCTCGCGGAAATGCGTGCGCTGATCAGCAGCCTGGGCCAGGCCGCACCACGTCAGTCGACCCACGATCTGCGTATCGCCCTCGATGCCTTGCTGGAAGACTGGCGCCCGCTGGTCCAGGCCGGCCTGGAAGATGAAGACGTGCGCAAAGCCGCGCCCGAGCAGTTCCTTGAAGAACTCGAAGACCCGCGCTGGGGCCTGTTCTCCCTGACCACCTCGCGCTGGCTGCTGGCCCGCACCTGGGCCGCCGACCGCAACACCCGTGGCAATCGCCAGGGCGCTGCGCAACTGGGCAGCTGGTTGCCGCGTCTGCTGGGCGAAGAAGCCACTTCGTTGCAACTGCAACGTTACCAGCAACAGCCGGAAGACCTGGCCGAGCAACTGCCGCGCATCGAACGCATCCAGGTCTGGCTGCACCATGCGCGTAACGTGCTGGAGATCCCGGAAATGGATCGCCTGTACGGTGAGCTGAACAAACTGGCGCAATTGGCCAACGAGTCGATCACCGACGAAGTCCTGGATGCGCGCAAGCAGCAGGCGATTGCGGTGTATCAGAACCGTGCCTGGAAGATGTTGCTGCGCCTGTAATACCGAAAAGATCGCAGGCTTCGCCAGCTCCTACGGGTGTACTCCATCCGAATGTAGGAGCTGCCGCAGGCTGCGATCTTTTTTGCTTTATCGCACCACCGGCAAACTGGTAGTCGACTTGATCTCCGACAACGCCACGATCGAATTGACCTCCTGAATCCCCGGCACCATCGACAACTTCTCGAAGAAGAAGCGCTCGTAGGCCTCGATGTCCGCCGTGACAATCCGCAGCAAGAAATCCACCGCCCCCATCAGCACGTAACACTCCAGCACCTCCGGAAAGCCGCGAATCGCCTCGGTGAATTCGGTGAAGTTCGAACGCCCGTGGGCATTGAGTTTCACCTCCGCGAAGATCTGCGTGTTCAGGCCGATTTTCTTGCGGTCGAGCAAGGTCACCTGGGCGCGAATGATGCCCTCCTCTTTCATCCGCTGAATCCGCCGCCAGCACGGCGATTGCGAGAGACCCACCTGCTCGGCGATCTGTGCGCTGGAAAGCGAAGCATCCTCCTGCAGCAAGGCGAGGATCTTGCGGTCGTAGCTGTCCAGTTCGCTTTGCATAAAAAAACCCTTAATTGAGTAACAAGTGAATTGATTTATTCTTCATTTCTGCAATACCGCCAATCATAGAGAAGAAATACCCGGCACAGGATGTAAATATTTCTCCAATGATTTTGGAGCCAGACCATGCCGTATCTCGAAGCCGTGAACACCCCACCTGCCCGCGCCGATGTCTGGAACGTCGGCAACGCCCATTGCCGGGTTCGCTATCAAATGCTGGCCGAGACAGAACCGGACCTGCTGTGTCGCGCCCTCAATTTGTTCGCCCTGCAATTGCTCACGCCGGAACAGGTCAACGCGCAGCGCCAGGACGACTGGCTGAACATCGAGATCGTCATCGACGGTTTGAGCTGGCACCGCGCGCAAGTGATTGCGGAAAAACTTCGTAACCTGATCAGCGTCTGCTCGGTGGAGCTGCAAGAAGCTGATGCCCCATGGACCGAAGCGGTTCAAGCGGCGGGCTGAAAAACTCCGAAACGGCTTTGTCGGGTAGTGGCCCAGCGGTCAGCCGGGCCACGGCTATCCTTTGCGCACTGTCGTTCAAAAGGAGCCCGCATGTCCGTACAACTCGCCTTTCAGGACCGCTGGCTGGATCTCAATGACCTGCTGCGCGAACTGGTCGCCCAGGGCTTTATCAGTCAGGATTCGGCCGAACACGCGCTCAATGCCCGCCGCCGCAACGCCTCCCTTGGCCAGATGCATCCGCTGGAGTTCATTGCCAGCCAACAGCTGGACGATCTCAGCCGTCCCGGCAAACCGCTGGACCTCGAGAGCCTGACCCTGTGGCTATCCCGACAGGCCGGCCAGCCTTACCTGCGCATCGACCCACTGAAAATCAACGTCGCGGCCGTGACCCCGCTGATGTCCTATGCCTTCGCCCAACGCCACAAGATCCTCGCGGTAGCGATCGACCGCGAGGCGGTCACCGTGGCCAGCGCCCAGCCTTATGTCAGCGGCTGGGAGGCTGACCTGACCCACGTGCTCAAATTGCCGATCAAGCGTGTGGTGGCCAACCCGGTGGACATCCAGCGCTTCAGCGTCGAATTCTTCCGTCTGGCAAAATCGGTCACCGGGGCGAGCAGCGCCGACCCGCAAGCCAGTACCCTCGGCAATTTCGAGCAGTTGCTCAACCTCGGTGCCAGCGACCAGGAGCCAGACGCCAATGACGCACACATCGTCAACATCGTCGACTGGCTGTTCCAGTACGCGTTCCAGCAACGCGCCAGCGACATCCACATCGAACCCCGGCGCGAGCAAGGCACGGTGCGCTTTCGCATCGACGGCGTGCTGCACAACGTCTATCAATTCCCGCCCCAGGTCACCATGGCCATCGTCAGTCGCCTGAAAACCCTGGGGCGCATGAACGTCGCGGAGAAACGCAAACCCCAGGACGGCCGGGTGAAAACCAAGACCCCGGACGGCGGTGAAGTCGAACTGCGCTTGTCGACACTGCCCACGGCCTTCGGCGAAAAAATGGTCATGCGGATCTTCGATCCGGAAGTATTGCTCAAGGATTTCGACCAGCTTGGTTTCTCCGCCGACGACCTGCGTCGCTGGCAAGACATGACCCGCCAGCCACACGGCATCATCCTCGTCACCGGGCCGACGGGTTCGGGCAAGACCACTACCCTCTACACCACCCTGAAAAAACTGGCGACGCCAGAGGTCAACCTCTGCACCATCGAAGACCCGATCGAAATGGTCGAGCCGGCGTTCAACCAGATGCAGGTCCAGCACAACATCGACCTGACCTTCGCCGCCGGCGTGCGCGCGCTGATGCGGCAAGACCCGGACATCATCATGATCGGCGAGATCCGCGACCTCGAAACCGCGGAGATGGCAATCCAGGCGGCGCTCACCGGGCACCTGGTGCTGTCGACCCTGCACACCAACGACGCGCCCAGCGCCATCAGCCGCCTGCTGGAGCTCGGCGTGCCGCATTACCTGATCAAGGCCACGGTGCTTGGCGTCATGGCCCAGCGACTGGTGCGAACCCTGTGCCCGCACTGCAAGGCGCCGCTGACGCTGGGCGAAGACGACTGGCAAACCCTGACCCGCCCCTGGCAAGCACCCTTGCCGACCAATGCCCAGCGAGCCATCGGTTGCGTGGAGTGCCGCGACACCGGTTATCGCGGTCGCGCCGGGGTCTACGAAATCATGCAACTGAGCGATGGAATCAAAGCGCTGATCAGTCCTGATACTGATCTGCTGGCCGTGCGGCGCCAGGCATTCAAGGAAGGCATGCGCAGCCTGCGGCTGTCGGGAGCGCAAAAGGTCGGCGCCGGGCTGACGACCATCGAGGAGGTTCTGCGAGTGACCCCCCAGAGCGAGCAGAACTGAGCCCGGCTGTACTTATCCGGCATCGGCACAGCTACACTCCAGCGATTGCTACTCCACAGATCCACACATCAACAAGGAATCGTTATGCAGATCGGTAGTGTGCTTTTGCTTTTTGTCGGCCTGGTGGTCGCCATTCTGTTCATGGGTTTCAAGGTGGTGCCCCAGGGCTTTGAATGGACCGTCGAGCGTTTCGGTCGCTACACCAACACGCTCAAACCGGGACTGAACGTGATCATTCCGGTCATGGACCGCATCGGGCGCAAGATGAATGTGATGGAAAGCGTGCTGGATATTCCGCCGCAGGAAGTCATCACCGCCGACAACGCCACGGTGCAAATCGACGCCGTGTGCTTCTTCCAGGTGGTCAACACGGCCCAGGCGGCCTACGAGGTCAACAACCTCGAACACGCCATCCGCAACCTGTTGCAGACCAACATCCGTACGGTACTCGGCTCGATGGAACTCGACGCCATGCTCAGCCAGCGCGACGGGATCAACGAAAAACTGCTGCGCACCGTCGACGAAGCGACCGCGCCGTGGGGCATCAAGATCACCCGGATCGAGATCAAGGACATCAGCCCACCCGCCGACCTGATGGCGGCGATGTCGGGGCAGATGAAAGCCGAGCGGATCAAGCGTGCGCAAATTCTGGAGGCCGAAGGCCTGCGCGCCGCAGCGATCCTGACCGCCGAAGGCAAGAAGCAGGCGCAGATCCTCGAAGCCGAAGGCAGTCGCCAGGCCGCCTTCCTGGAGTCCGAAGCCCGCGAGCGGCAAGCCGCGGCAGAAGCACAGGCGACCAAAGTGGTGTCCGAAGCCATCGCCAGCGGCAACGTGCAGGCGGTCAACTACTTCGTGGCGCAGAAGTACATCGATGCGCTGGGCAAGTTGGCCTCAGCCAACAACAGCAAGGTGATCCTGATGCCGCTGGAGGCCAGTTCGATGATCGGTGCGGTGGGCGGCATTGGCGAAATCGTCAAGGCCACTTTCGATAACAAGAAAGCCTGAGGCGCGCCATGTGGGCATTTTTGCAGCACCTTTCGTTCTGGGACTGGTTGGCGCTGGGCACGGTGCTGTTGATTCTCGAAGTGTTCGGTGCCGGCGGTTACCTGCTGTGGATCGGCATGGCCGCGGCAGCCGTGGGTGTCTTGACCTTCCTGATGCCGGACCTGTCCTGGGAATGGCAGTTTCTGTTGTTCGGCCTGCTGTCGATCACCACCGCGCTGTACTGGTGGCGGCGTCAGCGCACGGCGGCGCGCCCGAGCGATCAGCCGCACCTGAATCTGCGCGGCCAGGAACTGATCGGCAAAACCTTCGTGGTGCATGAAGCGATTGTCGACGGTCGCGGCAAGATCAGGGTGGCCGACGGCGTGTGGATGGCCCGCGGGCCGGACGCCGCCATTGGCAGCCGCGTGCGGGTGGTCGGCCAGCAAGGCGCGATCCTGCTGGTCGAAGCGGAGGAATAGGCAACCACGGAACTCGATTGGGGGTTGGCAATCCAACCGCGTAGTCAACCCAGTGGAGTCACCCTGTCATGCGTTTCAAACTTGCTGTTGCTACCGTCGCGCTGTTGTCTTTGCCTGTCGGTTCGGCGATGGCCGATACTTTTTGGCGTAACGTTCTTACGTCCGGTGCAACCACCGGTTCGAGCTATCTGACATCCAAGGATAACAAGCTGGTCGTCGCGGCCCAGGACGATGCCAGCAGCTTCGTCGCCAGTGATGGCAGTATCCGCGGTCCGTACCTGGAAGCGGCCATGCAGAAAGTCCGCGCCGACAACCCGGGCCTGCAAGCCACGGATATGGAACTGGCGAACGCGATCCTGGCGAAGAATGCCGTAGCTTCTGAGTAACAGTCGCGAACACAAGAATGCCGCTCACTTGAGCGGCATTTTTTTGCCCGGCGAACACAAATCCCATGTTCACTGATACCCCTGTGGGAGCGAGCTTGCTCGCGATAGCGGTGGATCAGTAAAAACTTCATTGACTGTCACACCGCATTCGCGAGCAAGCCCGCTCCCACAGGGGTTATGTGCAGCCGGAAATGTCAGCGGTAATCATCCACCGGCACACAAGCACAAAACAGGTTCCGATCCCCATACACATTGTCCACCCGGTTCACCACCGGCCAGTATTTGTGAGCCTTGGTGTGCGCGTCCGGCGTGACCGCTTGCACGATGCTGTACGGCCGCTCCCACACGCCGGTGATATCGGCCAACGTATGCGGCGCACCTTTCAACGGGTTTTCTTCAGCTGGCCAATTACCGTTCTGCACCTCGTTGATTTCCGCGCGGATGCTCAGCATCGCCCCGATGAACCGGTCCAGTTCCGCCTTCGATTCGCTTTCGGTCGGTTCGACCATCAGCGTCCCCGGCACCGGAAACGACATGGTCGGGGCATGGAAGCCGTAGTCCATCAGGCGCTTGGCCACGTCCTCTTCGGTAATGCCGGTCAACGCCTTGAGCGGTCGCAGGTCGAGGATGCATTCGTGGGCCACCCGCTCGTTGCGCCCGGTATAAAGCACCGGGAAGGCACCGGACAAATGCCGCGCCAGGTAATTCGCGGCGAGGATCGCCACTTCGCTGGCGTCCGCCAGTTGCGGCCCCATCATGGCGATGTACATCCAGCTGATCGGCAGAATGCTTGCGCTGCCCCAGGGCGCTGCGCTGACGGCGCCATTTTGCGGGTGCGGCCCGTCGATCGGCACTACCGGATGGTTGGCCACGAATGGTGCCAGATGCGCCCGAACACCAATCGGCCCCATGCCCGGCCCACCGCCACCATGGGGAATGCAGAAGGTCTTGTGCAGGTTCATGTGCGAGACGTCGGCACCAATATCGGCCGGCCGCGCCAATCCGACCTGAGCGTTGAGGTTGGCGCCATCCATGTACACCTGCCCCCCGTGCTGGTGGATCACTTCACAGATTTCGCTGATGCCTTCCTCATACACCCCATGGGTCGAAGGGTAGGTCGCCATCAGGCAGGCGAGTTTGTCTGCGGCCTGCGCGGCTTTTTCCTTGAGGTCCTCCAGGTCGACGTTGCCCGCCTCGTCACACTCGACGATCACCACGCGCATCCCGGCCATTTGCGCAGATGCGGGGTTGGTGCCGTGAGCCGACGAAGGAATCAGGCAGATATCGCGGCCGCCCTGTTGCCGGCTCTCATGGTATTTGCGGATCGCCAGCAGCCCGGCGTATTCGCCCTGGGCACCGGAGTTGGGTTGCATGCAGATCGCGTCGAAACCAGTGATCGCGCACAGCCAGCGCTCCAGTTCTTCGATCATCAGCCCATAACCGGCGGCCTGTTCCTTGGGCACGAACGGGTGCAGGTTGGCGAACTGCGGCCAGGTAATCGGGATCATCTCGCTGGTGGCGTTGAGCTTCATGGTGCAGGAGCCCAGCGGGATCATCGATTGATTGAGCGCCAGGTCCTTGTTTTCCAGTTGCTTGAGGTAGCGCAGCATCTCGGTTTCGCTGTGATGGGCGCTGAACACGGGATGGCGCAGATAAGGCGAAGTTCGCGCCAACCTTTCGGGAATTCCGCCAGGCAAGACCTCGGCATCCAGGTCATCGATGCTGAGCCCGTGATCGGCACCCAGGAACACGTCGAACAGCTTCGCCACGGTGCCTTCGTCGCAGGCCTCGTCGAGGCTCAAGCCCAGTTGGCCGCGCCCAAGAATGCGCAGGTTGATCTGCGCGGCCCGGGCACTTTCGATGATCGCGGTCTGGGCTCCGCCGACTTCCAGCGTCAGGGTGTCGAAGAAGTGCCGGTTGACCCGGGTGATACCGTTGCGTTCAAGCCCGGCGGCAAGGATGCAGGTCAGCCGATGAACCCGCTGGGCGATCCGCTTCAGCCCTTCGGGGCCGTGGTAGACCGCATAGAAACTGGCGATATTGGCCAGCAGCACCTGGGCCGTGCAGATGTTGGAGTTGGCCTTCTCCCGGCGGATGTGTTGCTCGCGGGTTTGCAGGGCCATGCGCAGGGCGGTGTTGCCCCGCGCATCTTTCGAAACACCGATGATCCGCCCGGGAATTGCCCGCTTGTATTCATCGCGGCTGGCAAAAAATGCCGCGTGAGGCCCGCCGTAGCCCATGGGCACGCCGAACCGCTGGGACGAGCCAAACACCACATCGGCACCCAGTTCACCCGGCGGGGTCAGCAACAACAGGCTCAACAAATCCGTGGCGACACAGGCCAGGGCCTGTTGCGCGTGCAGATGATCGATCAGCGGCCGCAAGTCGTGGATTTCACCGTGGGTGTCGGGATATTGCAGCAGCGCGCCGAACACCTGGTGCTGCTTCAAGTTATCCACAGCGTCGACGATCAGCTCGAAGCCGAAACCTTCAGCGCGGGTCTGCACCACGGAGATGGTTTGCGGGTGGCAGTTTTCGTCGACAAAGAACAGGTTGCTTTTGGATTTGGCGACCCGCTTGGCCAGGGCCATGGCTTCCGCCGCGGCGGTGGCTTCATCGAGCAGCGAGGCATTGGCCAGCTCCAGGCCGGTCAGGTCGATGGTCAGTTGCTGGAAGTTCAGCAGCGCTTCGAGCCGCCCTTGGGCGATCTCTGGCTGATAGGGGGTGTACGCGGTGTACCAGCCGGGATTTTCCAGCACATTACGCAGAATGACCGCCGGTGTAAGGGTGCCGTGGTAGCCCATGCCGATCAGGCTGGTCCAGACCTGGTTCTGCTCGGCATAACCGCGCAGTTTGGCCAGCGCGGCCTCTTCATCGAGTGCCGGGGGCAGGTCCAGCGCCCGGTTGAGGCGGATGCCCGGCGGCACCGTCTGCTCGATCAATTCGACCCGACTGCCCAGGCCGAGGCTGTCGAGCATCGCCTTTTGCTCAACGGCATCGGGGCCGAGGTGGCGGCGCAGAAAGGCATTGGGGTCGCGTAACTGGCTCAGGGACGGCAATTGGGACATGACGGGCTCTCTCTTGACTGGCGCTCAGCGTCGATGCAACACGGTCAAACCAGCATAGCAGCCCATACCGGAGGCAAATTTGCGGAGCAGTACAGTTTCCCCTGTGTGAGCGAGCCTGCTCGCGATGGCGCCAGGTCAGGCAGAACATCACTGGCTGGCAGTCTGCAATCGCGAGCAGGCTCGCTCCTACAAAGAGGAATCCCGCGGATACAAAAAAGCCCCGACGAGTCGGGGCTTTGGATGACGCTGAAGGCTTATTCGCCGATGGCGGCCTTGTAGCCGGCGGCATCCAGCAGTTTTTCCAGCTCGGCGGTGTCGCTTGGCTTGAGCTTGAAGATCCACGCGCCGTACGGATCGGAGTTGAGCAGCTCAGGCTCACCGCTCAGCGCTTCATTGACGGCAATCACTTCACCGCTGATCGGTGCATAAATGTCGGAAGCGGCTTTAACCGATTCAACGACACCCGACTGATCACCGGCAGCAAACACGTTGCCGACTTCTGTCAGCTCGACAAACACCACATCACCCAGCGCTTCCTGCGCGTGATCGCTGATGCCCACGGTGACGGTGCCATCGGCTTCCAGACGTGCCCATTCGTGACTTTCGGCAAAACGCAGGTCGGCAGGGATATCGCTCATGTTCTGTGTCCTCAGGAAATGGTCGGCGGTCATGCCCGCCAGAAAAGGTTAGATCAAGGTTTTGCCGTGGCGTACGAAGGTCGGTTTGACCACCCGGACCGGGTACCACTTGCCACGGATTTCCACTTCAGCGCGGTCGGCGGTTGCCATCGGCACGCGCGCCAGTGCAATCGACTTGCTTAGCGTAGGAGAGAAACTACCACTGGTGATCTCCCCTTCGCCAACATCAGCGATGCGGACCACCTGATGAGCGCGCAAAACACCGCGCTCCTCAAGGACCAGACCGACCAGTTTTTGCTGTACGCCGGCGGCCTGCTCGGCTTCCAGCGCCTTGCGCCCGATGAACTGCCGGGTGGCGGGTTCCCAGGCAATGCTCCAGGCCATATTGGAGGCCAAGGGTGAAATATCCTGCTGGATGTCCTGACCGTAAAGGTTCATGCCGGCTTCGACCCGCAAGGTATCCCGCGCGCCGAGGCCGATGGGAGAAATCCCTGCTCCGACCAGATCGTTGAAAAAGCCTGGCGCCTGATCGGCCGGCAGAATGATTTCCAGGCCGTCTTCGCCGGTATAACCGGTGCGCGCAATGAACCAGTCACCATCGGACAGGCCTTCGAAGGGCTTGAGGAGCTGGATCAGGTTGCCGCGGGACTGGCTGACCAGTTCGGCAATTTTTTGCCGGGCGTGGGGGCCCTGGATGGCCAGCATCGCCAACTCGGAACGCTCGCGAAGTTGCACGTCGAAACCGTTGAGATGGGCTTGCATCCAGGCCATGTCCTGATCGCGGGTGGAGGCGTTGACCACCAGGCGATAACCCTCATCGAGACGGTAAACGATCATGTCGTCGACGATCCCGCCCTGCTCGTTGAGCATGGTGCTGTACAACGCACGGCCGGGGCTGTGCAGACGTTCGACATCATTGGCCAGCAAATGCCGGAGCCAGGCTTTGGCCTGGGAGCCGCCGACATCGATTACGGTCATGTGGGATACATCGAAGACACCGCAATCGCGGCGCACCTGATGGTGTTCCTCGACCTGCGATCCATAATGCAGAGGCATGTCCCAACCGCCAAAATCGACCATCTTCGCGCCGAGTGCGAGATGAAGGTCATACAGAGGCGTACGCTGTCCCATGGGTTTCTCCTTCCGGGCGTGGCGAAGGCGCGGGCAAGTGCTGCACGGACTGAACGCCTTGAAACAAAGGGCCTTCAGCCGATTTCAGCTACCTGGTCTGTCAGACGGACCGCACCGAATGCCGCGCATTGTAGCCGCAAGGTGTAGGACTGACACCTAGCTGTTTCGATGTGCTGAGCGCCGGATCAATCCGATGACCGGTAACAGCCCGACCAGCACCAGGGTCAACGCCGGCAAAGACGCCCGCGCCCATTCGCCTTCGCTGGTCATTTCGAAGATTCGCACCGCCAGCGTGTCCCAGCCAAACGGGCGCATCAGCAAGGTCGCGGGCATTTCCTTGAGCACGTCGACGAACACCAGCAGCGCGGCGCTCAACGTGCCGGGTAGCAATAATGGCAGATACACTTTGAAAAACAGTCGTGGCCCACTGACGCCAAGGCTACGTGCCGCTTCGGGCAAAGATGGCCGTATACGCGCCAGGCTGCTTTCCAGCGGTCCGTAGGCCACCGCAATGAAGCGCACCAGATAGGCCAGCAGCAACGCCGACAGACTGCCCAGCAGCAGCGGCTTGCCCGCGCCACCGAGCCAGCTCGAGAGCGGGATCACCAGTTCGCGATCCAGGTAACTGAACGCCAGCATGATCGACACCGCCAGCACCGAACCGGGCAAGGCGTAGCCCAGGTTGGCCAGACTGATCCCGGAGCGAATGACCCGGGTGGGCGCCAATCGTCGGGCAAACGCCAGTAACAAGGCAACGCTGACGGTGATCAACGCCGCCATGGCACCCAGGTACAAGGTATGGACGATCAACCCGGTGTAGCGCTCGTCGAGATCGAAGCGTCCGCGCAGCCAGAACCACACCGCCAATTGCAGCATCGGGATAACGAAGGCGCAGGCGAACACCAGACCGCACCACGTCGTGGCCGCCAGTGCCTTGAGGCCTCGCAGGTGATACAGCGCCTTGACCCGTGGTCGCTCGTTGCTCGCCCGGTTGGCCCCGCGGGCACGCCGTTCGCCGTAGAGCACGAGCATCACCACCAGCAGCAACAGGCTGGCCAGTTGCGCGGCGGAAGACAGGCTGAAAAAACCGTACCAGGTCTTGTAGATGGCGGTGGTGAAGGTATCGAAGTTGAACACCGACACTGCGCCGAAGTCCGCCAGGGTTTCCATCAGCGCCAATGCCACGCCCGCACCGATGGCTGGTCGCGCCATGGGCAATGCCACCCGCCAGAACGCTTGCCAGGGCGATTGGCCAAGAACCCGCGCGGCTTCCATCAGGCCTTTGCCCTGGGCGAGGAAGGCCGTGCGCGCCAGCAGATAGACATAGGGATAGAAAACCAGCACCAGCACCACAATCACGCCGCCCGTGGAACGCACGCGCGGCAGCCGCAGACCACTGCCAAACCACTCCCGCAACAGGGTTTGCACGGGCCCGGCGAAATCCAGCAGGCCGACGAAGACGAAGGCCAGCACATAGGCAGGGATCGCGAAGGGCAGCATCAGCGCCCAGTCCAGCCAGCGCCTGCCGGGGAATTCGCAAAGACTGGTGAGCCAGGCCAGGCTGACACCCAGGACTGTCACGCCGACACCGACGCCTAGCACCAAGGTCAGGGTATTGCCCAGCAAACGCGGCATCTGTGTGTCCCAGAGATGGGACCAGATTTGAGCGTCGATGGTTTGCCAGGAAAGCAGCAGGACACTCAGGGGCAACAGGACCAGCGCAGCGATGGCGAAGACGACGGGATACCAGCGGCGTTGGGCGGGATGGGCCAAGGAAAATCTCTCGCGAAATTTTGAAGTGTAGAGAAAACGCAAAAAGATCGCAGCCTCCGGCAGCTCCTACATTGGGTTGGTGATCACCCTGTAGGAGCTGCCGGAGGCTGCGATCTTTTGACCTTTAAAACAGCAGGCTCAGTTCCAGCCAGCCTTGTCCATCAGGCGAATCGCCTCGGCCTGACGCTTGCCGGCGATTTCCACAGGCAGGGTATCAGCGATGAACTTGCCCCATGCGGCGACTTCAGCCGATGGCTGCACGGCCGGATTCGCCGGGAACTCCTGGTTCACGTCGGCAAAGATTTTCTGTGCTTCAGGGGTGGTCATCCACTCCACCAGGGCCTTGGCCGCTTCCGGGTGTGGCGCGTGTTGTGTCAGGCCGATACCCGACAGGTTGATGTGTACGCCACGGTCAGCCTGGTTCGGCCAGAACAGTTTCACCGGCAGGTCTGGCTTCTGCTTGTGCAGGCGGCCGTAGTAGTAGGTGTTGACGATACCGACGTCGCACTGGCCGGCGTTGATCGCTTCCAGCACGGCGGTGTCGTCGGAGAACACGTCAGTGGAGAGGTTCTTGACCCAGCCCTTGAGGATTTCCTCGGTCTTCCCGGCGCCGTGCACTTCGATCATGGTCGCGGTCAGGGACTGGTTGTAGACCTTCTTCGCCGTGCGCAGGCACAGGCGGCCTTCCCATTGCTTGTCGGCCAACGCTTCGTAGGTGGTCAGTTCACCTGGCTTCACCCGATCAGTGGAGTAGGCGATGGTCCGCGCACGCAGGCTCAGGCCGGTCCAGGCATGGGAAGCTGCCCGGTACTGCAGCGGAATGTTGGCGTCGATGGTTTTCGAGGTGAACGGCTGGAGGATGCCCATCTGCTCGGCTTGCCAGAGGTTGCCGGCATCGACGGTGAGCAGCAGGTCGGCCGGCGTATTCGCGCCCTCGGCCTTGAGCCGCTGCATCAGTGGCGCTTCCTTGTCGGTGATGAACTTCACCTTCACGCCGGTCTTGGCGGTGTAGGCATCGAAGACTGGCTTGATCAGCTCGTCGATCCGCGAGGAATAGACCACCACCTCGTCAGCGGCCTGGGCGGCGGTGCTGCCGATGAGGGTCAAGGCCAGTGCAGTCAGTAGACGCTTCGGTGCCAACATGGGAGCGGTCTCTCGATTGAAAAATGAGGACAAATGATAAGGACTCACATTTAGCTTCTCAATCGAAGCTGACCGTGGAGGAGTTACCAGATGTTGCTTGAGCTGGAATATGAGGTGACTGGGTTGCCGCCATCGCGAGTTCAAGCTCGCTCCCACAGGGTTCTCCAGCGTTCACACAAATTGCATTAACACCTGAACTCCTGTGGGAGCGAGCTTGCTCGCGATGGGGCCATAAGCCCCGGCGAAAATCTCAGGGCTTGGCCAACGCCGGCAAATCCCCGGTCAACCCCAGCGCTTCACGCACGAACAACGCCTTGGCTTCCGGCATCTTCTCCACCATTTTCAACCCGGTATTACGCAACCAGCGCACCGGCAACGGATCGGCCTGGAACAAGCGTTCGAAACCTTCCATTGCCGCCATCAGCGCCAGGTTGTGGGGCATGCGTCGACGCTCGTAACGACTGAGGACTTTCACATCCGCCAGGCGTTCGCCACGTGTTGCCGCTTGCAGCAACACTTCAGCCAGCACGGCGGCGTCGAGGAATCCGAGATTCACCCCCTGCCCGGCCAATGGGTGAATGGTGTGGGCCGCGTCGCCGATCAATGCCAGGCCTTCAGCCACATAACGCTTGGCATGCCGCTGGCGCAGAGGCACACACAGGCGCGGATCGGCGCTCAGTACTTCGCCGAGCTGGCCTTCAAAGGCCCGTTCCAGCTCCTTGCAGAAACCTTGCTCATCCATCGCCATCAGGCGTTCGGCTTCGCCAGGTGTGGTCGACCAGACGATCGAACACCAATCCTGTTGGCCGTCGCGCTCAAGGGGCAGAAACGCCAACGGACCGTTATCGGTGAAACGCTGCCAAGCCGTCATCTGATGCGGCTTGGCGCAACGCACGCTGGTGACGATGGCATGGTGCAGATAATCCCATTCGCGAGTCGCGACCCCGGCCAGGCGCCGCACCGCCGAGTTGGCGCCATCCGCCGCGATCACCAGCGGCGCGCGCAGGGTGCGGCCGTCGGCCAGGGTCAGCAGCCAGTCATCGCCGGAGCGGCGCATCTGCTCCAGGCGAGCATTGGCCAGCAACCCCAGGTCGCAATCGTGCAGGCGCTCGAGCAAGGCATCCTGGATCACGCGGTTCTCGACGATATGCCCAAGTACCTCGGCATGCACGCTGGCCGCCGAGAAGTGGATTTGCCCGGTGCCGCTGCCATCCCAGACCTGCATGTCGGTGTAGGGGCTGCTGCGCCGCCCGGCGATGCCGTCCCACACGCCCAGGCGCTCGAGAATCCGCTGGCTGGCGGTCGACAAGGCGCTCACCCGCGGTTCAAACGCAGCCTGCGCGTTGAACGGTTTGACGCTCATGGGGCTGCCGTCCAGAAGCAGGACTTCCAGCCCGCTGTTCTGCAACGCCAGCGCCAGGGCGCTGCCGACCATTCCGGCCCCGACAATCAGCAGATCTGCGCGCATTTCCATGCTTTAAGCCTGTCTCTCTTGCGGCTTGAGCCGCACATAAAGGGTTTTGCCGACTCGCGCCACCAGGTGGCAGGAGCCGTCATGAATGTCGATCCTGCAATTGCGGCAGGTATTTTTATCAATCGCGCCTTGCCGAATCGGCGGATCAGCCAGTCACGCATCCGGTCGCGTACCCAACCCCATCGCCTGCCGGGCAAACCAGCGTTTGGCCGGTGGCAGCAGATCCAGGCCGAGCAAGCCGATGTTGCGCCCCAGGGACACCAGCGGCTGGGTGCTGCCGAACAGGCGCGTGACTTGATCGGAGAAGCCCACGGTGAGGTCCTGATCGAGACGCTGGCGTTCGCGATAGGCCTGCAACGTGGCGAAGTCGCCCAAAGGTTTTTCACTGGCGAGCAAGGCATCGGCCAGGGCCTGGGCATCGCGCAGGGACAGGTTGAACCCTTGGCCGGCAATCGGATGCAGGCTGTGCGCCGCGTTGCCGAGAATCGCCAGATGCGGGCGCACCTGCTCTTCGGCCTCAACCAGTGTCAGCGGATACAAATGCCGTGCACCGACCTGTTTCAATGTGCCGAGGCGATAACCGAACACACCCTGCAACTCACTGAGGAAGCTGCGCTCATCGAGGGCCGCCAGGCGTTGCGCGTCCATGCCCAGGCGGGTCCAGACCAGTGCGCAGCGATTATCCGGAAGCGGCAGCAACGCCATCGGGCCTTCGTCGGTGAAACGCTCGAAGGCCATGCCGTTGTGGGCTTCGCTCGGGGTGATGTTGGCAATCAGCGCGCTCTGGTTGTACGGACGCTTGCGGATGCCGATCCCCAGTTGCTCGCGCAGGCCGGAGCGACCGCCATCAGCGAGCACCGCGAGGTCACATTCCAGGGTGGTTTCATCGTTGAGGGTCAGGCGATAGCCATCGGTCAGCGGTTCCATGCGGGTGACTTCCGCCGGGCAGCGCCAACTGATCACGTCCTTGTCCAGGCCTTGCCACAGGCATTGGCCGAGCCAGGCGTTTTCAACGACATAACCCAGCGCTGGAACACCCTCTTCCATTGCCGACAACCGCGCCGTCGAGAATCGGCCACGGTCGGAAACATGAATCTGCTTGATCGGCTCGGCGCGGCGCGAGATTTCCTGCCAGACGCCCAGCCGTTGATAGATTTGCCGCGAGCCGAAGGACAACGCCGAGGAACGGGCATCGTAACTCGGTTGATAGCTGTCGCCAGGGGCGAACGGCTCGATCAACACGATCTTCCAGCCTCGGGCCTTGGCGCCGGCCTGAAGCGCCAGAGCCAGGCTTGCACCGACCAGCCCGCCACCGATGATTGCCAGGTTGACTCGACTCATGCTGCCTGTGTCCGCGCGGTGGCCATCAGGGCCTCGATCTCGGCGACGGTTTTCGGCACGCCGCTCGTCAATATTTCACAGCCGGTTTTGGTGACCACTACGTCGTCCTCGATGCGCACGCCAATGCCGCGCCATTTCTTCGCAACACTCTGGTTGTCCGGGGCGATATAGATCCCCGGCTCCACGGTCAACGCCATGCCGACTTCCAGCACGCGCCACTCGCCGCCGACCTTGTATTCGCCGACGTCATGTACATCCATGCCCAGCCAATGGCCGGCGCGGTGCATGTAAAACGCCTTGTAGGCTTCGCTGGCGATCAGTTCGTCAACGTCGCCCCGCAGCAACCCCAGCTTGACCAGCCCGGCCGTGATGACCCGGACCGTGGCCTCGTGCGCCTGATTCCAGTGCTTGTTCGGGGCGATTTCGGCAAAGGCGGCTTCCTGGGAGGCCAGCACCAATTCGTAAATCGCTTTCTGTTCCGCAGAATACTTGCCGCTGACCGGAAAGGTCCGGGTGATATCGCTGGCGTAGCAGTCGATCTCGCAACCGGCGTCGATCAGCACCAGGTCACCGTTCTTGAGCAGCGCGTCATTCTGCTGGTAATGCAGGATGCAGCTGTTGCGCCCCGCCGCGACGATCGACCCGTAGGCCGGCATCTTCGCCCCGCCCTTGCGGAATTCATAATCGAACTCGGCTTCCAGGCTGAATTCGTGCAACCCGGCGCGACAGGCCTGCATGGCCCGTACGTGCGCCTGGGCGGAAATCCGCGCCGCCTCGCGCATCACTTTCACTTCTGCCGCCGATTTATACAGGCGCATGTCGTGCAGCAGATGATCCAGGGCAACGAACTCGTTCGGCGGCTGGGCACCGAGGTTGGCCTTGGAGCGGATCACGTTGATCCACTCCATCAGATGGCGGTCGAATTCAGGGTTGCTGCCCATGGCCGAATACACCCGGTCACGGCCTTCGATCAGGCCCGGCAGGATGTCGTCGATATCAGTGATCGGAAAGGCGTCGGCGGCGCCGAATTCGCGAATCGCGCCTTCCTGCCCGGCACGCAGGCCATCCCACAGCTCGCGCTCGGCATTGCGTTCACGGCAGAACAGAATGTATTCGCCATGCACGCGCCCCGGCATCAGCACCAGTACGGCCTGGGGTTCGGGAAAACCGCTGAGGTACTGGAAGTCGCTGTCCTGGCGGTAGACGTGTTCGACGTCGCGGTTACGAATGGCCACCGCGGCGGCGGGCAGGATGGCGATGCTGTTGGGTTCCATCTGCGCCATCAGGGCCTTGCGGCGACGGCTGTATTCCGATTTCGGGATATGGATCATGGGCAGATGGTTTTCCCTTTATTACGATTAATGCAAAGACGGTTTGGCGGCGGCCGGCACGTCTTTTTTGGTCTCGGAGAACAGCAGCAGCGGTGCGACGCGCAGGTACTCCATGACTTCCATGTAGTCGTTTTCGCCGTCGTCGGACTCTTCCAGGGCGTCTTGCACCTGGGAAATGGCCGCCAGATCCTGCAGCACCTCGGTAGCCTCGGTGCTCAGGGCGCTGCTGTCACGGCAGTTCAGGCCAAAGCCGCTGAGGAAGCCCTGGCACCACTGGCCCAGGGCGACGGCACGCTCGGTGAGCGGGGCGTCGTCAGTCGGCAACAGCAGAACGACGGTCACGTCATCGCCGGTGAGCTCGCCTTTTACCATCTCTTGCAGGCCGATCAGGGCGTTGCGAACGTTGTCCTGCGGCTCGCTTTCGAGCAATTCGGCGGCGTCGATCAACCAGCCTTCGGCGTCGAAACCGGCGCCGGCGCAGCTGCGGCCGAGCAACAGCCCGTGCAGTTCGGCGGGCGAGACGTTGTGACCGCTGGAAGTCAGCAGGGTGGCGAAGGCTTGGTACGGGGAATTCTGAATGGTCATGGGCAGCTAGGCGCCAGACGGCGCTATGTCTAGAATGAAGGCCTTGTATCCTACATCGACAGACTCGCCAAGACTATTAAAGGCTGTCCGCCAGCTACCCCGTCAGACACAGTGGACAATATGGAAGACACCGACCTGCAAGCGCTGATGGCCAGACTCGAGCTGCTGATTACCCGAGTCGAGCAACTTAAGAGTCAAAACGGACTCTTACTAGCTCAGGAAAAGACCTGGCGCGAGGAACGCGCGCACCTCATTGAAAAAAACGAAATCGCCCGGCGTAAGGTCGAATCGATGATTTCGCGCCTCAAGGCCCTGGAGCAAGACTCATGAGTTCAAGCAATAGCGTCACCGTGCAGATCCTCGACAAAGAGTATTCGATCATCTGCCCTCAGGAAGAGCGCAGTAATCTGGTCAGCGCCGCCCGTTATCTGGACGGCAAGATGCGCGAGATCCGCAGCAGCGGCAAAGTCATCGGTGCCGACCGTATCGCCGTGATGGCTGCGCTGAATATCACCCACGACCTGCTGCACAAGGAAGAACGCCCGGATATCCAGGCCAGCGGATCGACCCGCGAACAGGTGCGTGACCTGCTCGATCGCGTCGATCTGGCACTCGCCACCGATCCGGACGTCACCAAAGGCTGATTCGCGTCGCCGCTTGCGGTATAATCCCCTCACTCCCTGGGGTGCTTGCCAGTTGGCGATGTCCCTGAGCCGATTTGCTATACCCTGGAGGTTGCACGTTGGGCTGGTGTGCATGTCCGCTAGACGGAAAGCCTTAAAGCCTACTGCATCTTCCACCTTGAACTTTCGGGTTCAAGGGCTAAGTCGACAGCGGCACATTCGGGGAGCCTGATTTCAGTCCAATGCCGGTTTTGATACCGGCATTGGCGTTTTTACGGGTACGCTTCACGTATCCGCATTGTTGAAGCCCGAATACATGACCGAACCTGCGCTGCTCCCCCGCCCGCAACTTCGACGCATGCTGCGCAAGGCCCGCCGCGCATTGACTCCCAGTCAGCAGCGCCAGGCCGCTCGCGGGCTGTACAAGCAATTGGCCCAGCAACCGCTGTTCCGCCGCGCCAGACACATCTCGCTCTACCTGCCCACCGACGGTGAAATCGATCCGCGCCTGTTGCTGCGCGCCGCGCAACGCCGGGGCAAAGCCACCTATCTACCGGTGCTGAGCGCCTGGCCGCGAACCAAAATGGTGTTCCAGCGCATCCGTCCCGGGGAAAAACTCAAACCCAACCGCTTCCGCATTCTCGAACCACGGGCCAATCTCGCCCGGCAGCGCAAGATCTGGGCGCTGGATCTGGTGCTGTTGCCATTGGTGGGTTTTGACGATGTCGGTGGACGCCTGGGGATGGGCGGCGGCTTCTACGACCGCAGCCTGGCCTACCTGGCCCGACGCAATGACTGGCGCAAGCCGACGCTGTTGGGGCTGGCCCATGAATGTCAGAAAGTGGCGCGATTGGCTCAGGCGAGCTGGGATGTGCCGCTGCAAGGAACGGTGACGGACAAGGCCTGGTATTACGCAGGCTAGGCGCCACTTTGATCAGTGGCGCCAAGGCAACAGGATCAGCGCTTGAAGGCGGTCGACTGTTGCTGCAATTGGGCGAGTTCGACCGGTGCATCGGTCTTGTTGGCCCACAGGCTTTGGGCATAGCCAGTGGTCACGACGCCAAGGCCAAACAAAATGACCAAAATCCATAGTAAATCCGGTTTGCGTTTCATCGATTGCCCCCCAAAGGCACATCAACACGATGACAGCAGCGGTTTCCGTTCGTAGGCCGTGCAGCAGCGTCAAGCTTTAAAGGCCGGCATTTTGCGACAACGTGAACCGCTGCGCAAATGCTGACGTCAACCGACTGTCGGTTTGTCATAAAATCGCCGACAAGCTGCTCAATCACCACGCAAGGAGCAACAGACATGGCCTATTGGCTGATGAAATCCGAGCCCGACGAACTCTCGATCACGGGGCTGGAAAAGCTCGGCAGAGCGCGCTGGGATGGGGTTCGCAACTATCAGGCACGCAATTTCCTGCGGGCCATGGCGGTGGGGGATGAGTTCTTTTTCTATCATTCCAGCTGCCCTGAGCCGGGCATCGCCGGAATCGGCAAGATTGTCGAAGCCGCGTACCCGGACCCGACGGCGCTGGAGCCAGAGAGCCATTATTTCGACCCGAAGGCCACCCCGGACAAAAACGCCTGGAGCGCGATTGATGTCGCGCATGTCGAGACCTTTGCCCGGGTGCTGAAACTGGATTATCTGAAGCAGCAGACAGCGCTGGCCGAGTTGCCACTGGTGCAGAAAGGCTCGCGGCTGTCGGTGATGCCGGTGACGGCGGAGCAGTGGGCGGCGGTGATTGCCTTAAAGCCCTGAGCCATTTATCGCCTGGACTGGCCTCATCGCGAGCAAGCTCGCTCCCACAGTGGATTTGTGTTGAAGCACAATCACATATCCACCACAGAACCCTGTGGGAGCGAGCTTGCTCGCGATGAGGCCGGCAGGAGCAGCGAAAACCTTACTGAATGATCAGGTTGTTGAACAACAGATCCTCAACCACCGGCTTGCCGGTTTCATCGTTCATCACCTGCTGGGTCTGCTTCAGGGCTTCCTGACGCAGCTTTTCCTTGGCCTCGACGTTGTTCATCGTCTCGGTGGTCTGCTGGGCGAACAGCGCGACCAATTGGTTGCGGATCAACGGCTCGTTGGCCTTCACCGCCTTGGCGGCCTCATCACCGGTCACCCGCAACGCCACATCAGCCTTGTAGACCTTCAGTTTCGGCGTGCCGTCCAACCCGTAGTTACCCACGAACGGCGGGCTCAGGGTGATGTAGCTGACCTTCGGAGCAGCATCTTCTTTGGCTTCTTCGGCCACCGCTGCCACAGGCAGAGACAGGGCCAGCATCAACATGATCCACGCTTTCAAAATTCGCTCCTTATCCGGTTTGCGGCCTAGCATAACGACCCGCCGCGCCAGCACAAGCTTATGGCTGACTATCAGGGCCAGGCATGCTCGTTGACCCATCGACCCACACACCTACACTTATCGGCCATCACTCCCAAAGGAATAGCCCTGATGAAAGCCGTGCTGTGCAAAGCCTTCGGCCCTGCCGAATCGCTGGTGCTGGAAGACGTCGCCAGTCCTGTCGCGAAGAAGAACGAAATCCTGCTGGACGTGCACGCCGCCGGGGTGAACTTCCCCGACACGTTGATCATCGAGGGCAAATACCAGTTCAAGCCGCCCTTCCCGTTTTCACCGGGCGGTGAAGCGGCCGGCGTGGTCAGCGCAGTGGGCGAAAAGGTCAGCCACCTGAAAGTCGGTGACCGGGTCATGGCCCTGACCGGCTGGGGCAGCTTTGCCGAACAGGTCGCCGTGCCGGGCTACAACGCGCTGCCGATCCCGCCATCGATGGACTTCAACACCGCCGCCGCCTTCAGCATGACCTACGGCACCTCGATGCACGCCCTCAAGCAGCGCGGCAACCTGCAACCGGGCGAAACCCTGCTGGTGCTTGGTGCCTCCGGCGGAGTCGGCCTGGCGGCGGTGGAAATCGGCAAAGCCATGGGCGCCCGGGTGATCGCCGCGGCCAGCAGCGCGGAAAAACTCGCCGTGGCCAAGGCCGCCGGTGCCGACGAACTGATCAACTACAGCGAAACCAGCCTGAAGGACGAAATCAAGCGCCTGACCGACGGCCAGGGTGCCGACGTGATCTACGACCCGGTCGGCGGCGACCTGTTCGACCAGGCCATCCGCGCCATCGCCTGGAACGGCCGCCTGCTGGTGGTCGGCTTCGCCAGCGGGCGCATTCCCGAATTGCCGGTCAACCTGGCTCTGCTCAAAGGCGCGGCAGTGCTCGGCGTGTTCTGGGGATCGTTCGCCCAACGCCAGCCGCAAGACAACGCGGCGAACTTCCAGCAGTTGTTTGCCTGGTTTGCCGAGGGCAAGTTGAAACCGCTGGTGTCGCAGGTGTATCCGCTGGGCAATGCGGCGCAGGCGATCAATGATCTTGGCCAGCGTAAAGCGGTCGGGAAGGTGGTGGTGCAGGTTCGCTGAATCTCTCTCTGCAAAAAAGCGCGGCCATGCTGCCGCGCTTTTTTGTCATAACAGCACCCTTATCTCTTGCGGAAGAAACCGTACGTATCGGCCCGCAGGATAAGTATTACAGCGCCTGACTATTGATGGGATGCTTTTGTTGAGCTTGGCAATCAGCGCCAGACGCCTCTCTTCCGGCAATTGCGTCGGTGAAAGGGAGTGCGTCAGGTAACTGCGGGTCCAGCTGAAAACCGGCAGGTCCACCTACGAGGAATCGGCGATGTTCAACGATGCCCGTGCGATAGCACTGCATTTCAGCCGCTCCAATTCCTTGTTAACGTGGAAGGGATGTTCTCTGTCCAGCCTGTATTCCATGGGTGCGACCACGATGATTTGCGCAGGCTGATCCTTGGAAACTGTCCACGGTTTGAATCGCCATTGGTTGACTGCGGCCAATGACGCCTCTTCGAGTTCGGGATGTGCACTTTGCGCAATCACGGCATTACTGACTGATCCATCGGCCTTCACAGTCATGCTGACACGCACCATGCCGGTGACACCCGCCCTATGCAGCGCCATCGGATAAACCGGCTTCGGATTATTCTCGGGGATCAGAAACACCTCCCCGGCCCTGGCATCCAAGGACGCCACCAACAAAAGCACGCATACCCACCACCGCATGTCCCTCTCCCTTCGCCTGCAACGCCAGACCTGGCAACAGCACAAAGGTTAAAGCGCCGGGGCATTCGGCATAACGCCATGACTTCTGCTTTAAACGAAGGATCTTTCCTAAAGACCTGCCCTATTTCAGGCACATCAAGCGCCTGCTAACTCAACAGGTAACGCTTCCTACAACGCCCCTCACTTACATCTGAGCGACATGTTCATAAAGGAACGCGCGATATCCAACATTTCCGCTGTTTTGCCGATGAGAACCGGTGCTATTTTCGGTAACGAAACTGTAACATTCGTATCCGCAGTCAAAACAAGAAATCTGGAGCGCTTGAATGTTTGCTTTCTTTCGTCCTGCCGCACATCAGGCTCCATTGCCTGAAGAAAAAATAGACAGCACCTATCGACGCCTGCGCTGGCAGATTTTCGCCGGCATCTTCATTGGCTATGCCGGTTACTACCTGCTGCGCAAGAACTTCTCCCTGGCCATGCCGTACCTGATCGACGAGGGCTACTCCCGTGGTCAGTTGGGTCTGGCGATGTCCGCCATCGCAATTGCCTACGGTCTGTCGAAGTTCCTCATGGGCCTGGTGTCCGACCGTTCCAACCCGCGCTTCTTCCTGCCGTTCGGTCTTCTGGTGTCGGCTGGGGTGATGTTCATTTTCGGTTTCGCGCCCTGGGCGACGTCCAGCGTGACCATGATGTTCATTCTGCTGTTCATCAACGGCTGGGCGCAGGGCATGGGTTGGCCACCGAGTGGCCGGACCATGGTGCACTGGTGGTCACAGAAGGAACGTGGCGGCGTGGTGTCCGTGTGGAACGTGGCGCACAACGTCGGCGGTGGCCTGATCGGCCCGTTGTTCCTGATCGGCATGGGCCTGTTCAATGACTGGCACGCCGCGTTCTACGTGCCGGCAGCCGTGGCGCTGGCGGTAGCGGTGTTTGCCTTTGTGACCATGCGCGATACCCCGCAATCGGTTGGCCTGCCGCCGATCGAGCAATACAAGAACGACTACCCGGAAGGCTACGACGCCAGCCACGAAGAGGAATTCAGCGCCAAGGAAATCTTCGTCAAATACGTGCTGCGCAACAAAATGCTCTGGTACATCGCCCTGGCCAACGTCTTTGTCTATCTGCTGCGCTACGGCGTGCTGGACTGGGCGCCGACCTACCTCAAGGAAGCCAAGGGCTTCACTGTGGATAAAACCTCGTGGGCGTACTTCTTCTACGAGTGGGCAGGTATTCCGGGCACGCTGCTGTGCGGCTGGATGTCGGACAAGATCTTCCGTGGCAACCGTGGCCTGACCGGCATGGTGTTCATGGCGCTGGTGACGGTCGCGACGCTGGTTTACTGGCTCAACCCGGCCGGCAATCCGATGGTCGACATGATCGCACTGCTTTCCATTGGCTTCCTGATCTACGGCCCGGTGATGCTGATCGGCCTGCAGGCTCTGGAACTGGCACCGAAGAAAGCGGCCGGTACGGCGGCGGGCTTTACCGGTCTGTTCGGCTACTTGGGCGGTTCGGTCGCGGCCAGTGCAGCGATGGGCTACACCGTGGACCATTTCGGCTGGGACGGCGGCTTCGTGCTGCTGGTCGGCGCCTGCCTGCTGGCGATGGCCTTCCTGGCTCCGACGCTAGGGCACAAACAAATCGCCAGTCAGGGCCGCGAAGCACTCGCTTGATCAGCCTTTGATTTACAGCGCTTGAGCCGCGCCTCCAGATTCCGGTCTGGCATGGCGTGGCTGCGCAGGGCGTGCGCGGTCTGCTCGACATAATCACGAGTGGTGCCGTAGCGCCCGCAGGCGTTTTCGAACACATGGCTCAGCACATGGTCCGGCAAGTTGCCGGCATAGCTGGGTAGATGTCGCTCCAGAACGAATCCCAATGCCTGAACCTGGCTGCCATCTTCGAGACGGCAGCTGAGCCAGTGCGGGCGGTAGGAAGGGAAAGGCATCTCGCGCTGCCAAAGAGCGTAGAGCGAGGCTTCGAGTTGCTCTTCGGGCAAGCGATAGGCGAAACCGCTGCAAGAACCGCCGCGATCCAGGCCAAACACCAGGCCGGGCATTTCCGGTGTGCCGCGATGTTCGTGGGACCACAGGTACAACCCGCGATGGTAGCCATGCACCCGGCCGCGAACCCGCTCAACCGCCGTGCATTCGGGCCGCCAGATCAGCGAGCCATACGCAAACAGCCACACCGGACCGCCCTTGTGGCGCGCCATGGTCGTTTGCATCGAGCTGAGCAATTGTTCGTGAGTGAGCTGCGGCCCCAGATCGAGCCGCGGAGGGTAAGCCAGATTCAAAAAAGCAGATTCAATGGCGCTCATGGCGAATAGCGTTCAGCTCCCCGCGGGTGAAGAATTACTTAATAGAACGCACGGCTGTAACAATAAGGCACATAAGTTTTAAGGCAATTTGAATGCCATGGCACCGTACTTATTTAAATGCCTGAATGACATATAACCTACCGAAATTTATGAAAGTTTATAAATGCCGATTGGCTATATATAGAGTCATAACGAAAGAGCGCGGCTCAAGAGCGCGGCGCATACGCAAAAACATCGGCGCGCATCTGGTGAGCGTCCATCCCCGCTTCCACCAGCGCATCCAGCGTGCCGTAGACCATGGCCGGAGAGCCACTGGCGTACACGTGCAGCGGCTTGAGGTCAGGGAAGTCTTCACAGACCGCTTCATGCAACATGCCGCACCGCCCTTCCCAACCGCATTGATCGCTGACGACCTTGTGCAGGAACAGGTTGGGCAGCTTCAGCCATTCGTCCCAATGCTCGATTTGATAAAAATCTTCAGGACGACGCACGCCCCAATACAGATGCACCGGGTGCTTGAAACCCGAGGCCCGGCAATGCTCGATCAGACTGTGGATCTGGCCCATGCCGGTACCAGCGGCGATCAGCACGAGAGAACCGTCCGGCAACTCCTCCAGGTGGGTATCGCCAAACGGCAATTCGACCCGCACCATGCTGTTGCGCTGGAGCTGTTCGATCAGGCTCAGCGCACTGGATTCGCGCGCCAGTACGTGGATTTCCAGGTCGCGCCCCGCATGCGGGGCCGAGGCGAGGGAGAAGGCGGACTTTTCGCCGTTCTCGCGCTCGATCATCAGGTACTGACCGGCGTGGTAGCGCGGCGGTTTGCCGGCCGGAGCCCGCAGACGCACGCGCCAGGTGTCGCCGCCCACCTCCTTGCACTCAATGACCTGACACGACACGCTGCGCACCGGCAGTTCTCCCAGCGCGAGCACGCCATCCCACAGGACGATGCAGTCTTCCAGCGGCTCCGCTATGCAAGTGTAGAACTCGCCATGGTCACGCACATTGCCAGCCTGCTCGACCCGGCCTTCCACCAGCAGCGCCGCGCACACGTGGCAATTGCCGTTGCGGCAGCTTTGCGGGCATTCGTAGCCCAGACGTCGTGCGCCATCGAGAATCCGCTCGCCGGGCAATATCTCAAGCACTGCTCCGGAGGGCTGCAAGGTTACACGCATCAATCTATTCCTAACTGATTCCAGATGGCATCGATCCGCTGGGTGACGGCATCGTCCTTGACGATGACCCGCCCCCACTCGCGGGTGGTTTCGCCCGGCCATTTATGCGTGGCATCGAGGCCCATTTTCGAACCCAGACCGGAAACCGGCGAGGCGAAGTCCAGGTAATCGATCGGCGTGTTGTCGATCATCACCGTATCGCGCTTGGGGTCCATGCGCGTGGTGATGGCCCAGATCACGTCGTTCCAGTCCCGGGCATTGATATCGTCGTCGGTGACGATAACGAACTTGGTGTACATGAACTGTCGCAAAAACGACCAGACACCCAGCATTACCCGCTTGGCATGGCCCGGATACGACTTTTTCATGGTCACGATGGCCATGCGGTACGAGCAGCCTTCGGGCGGCAGGTAGAAATCGGTGATCTCCGGGAACTGCTTCTGCAGGATCGGCACGAACACTTCGTTCAACGCCACGCCGAGGATCGCCGGCTCATCCGGCGGACGACCGGTGTAGGTGCTGTGGTAGATCGGCTTGATCCGGTGGGTGATGCGCTCGACGGTGAACACCGGGAAGCTGTCGACTTCGTTGTAGTAACCGGTGTGGTCGCCGTACGGGCCTTCATCGGCCATCTCGCCTGGATGGATCACGCCTTCGAGGATGATTTCGGCGGTGGCCGGCACTTGCAGGTCGTTGCCCCTGCACTTCACCAACTCGGTACGGTTACCGCGCAAGAGGCCTGCGAAGGCGTATTCGGAAAGGCTGTCGGGCACCGGGGTCACGGCACCGAGGATGGTCGCCGGGTCAGCACCCAGGGCCACGGAAACCGGGAACGGCTGGCCCGGGTGCTTTTCGCACCACTCGCGGTAATCCAGCGCGCCGCCACGGTGGCTCAGCCAGCGCATGATGACCTTGTTGCGACCAATCACTTGCTGACGGTAGATGCCAAGGTTCTGGCGATCCTTGTTCGGGCCTTTGGTGACGGTCAGGCCCCAGGTGATCAGCGGAGCGACATCGCCCGGCCAGCAGGTTTGCACCGGCAGCATGGCCAGGTCGACGTCGTCGCCTTCGATGACCACTTCCTGGCACACCGCGTCCTTGACGACTTTCGGCGCCATCGAAATGATCTTGCGGAAGATCGGCAGCTTGGACCAGGCATCCTTCAAGCCTTTCGGCGGCTCGGGCTCCTTGAGGAACGCCAGCAGCTTGCCGATCTCGCGCAGCTCGCTGACTGCTTCGGCGCCCATGCCCAAGGCCACGCGCTCGGGGGTGCCGAACAGGTTGCCGAGCACAGGAATGTCATAACCGGTGGGTTTTTCGAATAGCAGGGCCGGGCCCTTGGCGCGCAAGGTGCGGTCACAGACCTCGGTCATTTCGAGCACTGGGGACACCGGAACCTGGATGCGCTTGAGTTCGCCGCGCTGTTCCAGCCCGCTGATAAAGTCGCGCAAGTCGCGATACTGCATGCGTGAGCCTCGTGTTGGCCGTGGCGTTCGGGGCAGGCAGTTTAGCGCCGAACCCTTCGGTTCAGAACCACGAACTGCCGCCTTATCAAAAATCGGATAGCAAAAAGCCGGGTTTCCCCGGCTTTTTGTGCCTGTTCGACTTACTTGCGTTTCATCGACAGGAAGAACTCATCGTTGGTCTTGGTCGTCTTCAGCTTGTCGACCAGGAACTCGATGGCAGCCACTTCATCCATCGGGTGCAGCAGCTTGCGCAGGATCCACATGCGCTGCAACTCGTCGTCGGCAGTCAGCAACTCTTCGCGGCGGGTGCCGGAACGGTTGATGTTGATGGCCGGGAAGACGCGCTTTTCAGCGATACGGCGATCCAGAGGCAGCTCCATGTTGCCGGTGCCTTTGAATTCCTCGTAGATCACTTCGTCCATCTTCGAGCCGGTTTCAACCAGCGCGGTGGCGATGATGGTCAGCGAGCCGCCTTCTTCGATGTTCCGCGCGGCGCCGAAGAAACGCTTCGGTTTCTCCAGGGCGTGAGCATCGACACCACCGGTCAGTACCTTGCCGGAGCTCGGGATCACGGTGTTGTAGGCGCGAGCCAGACGAGTGATGGAGTCGAGCAGGATCACAACGTCTTTCTTGTGCTCGACCAGGCGCTTGGCCTTCTCGATTACCATTTCGGCAACCTGCACGTGGCGGGTTGGCGGCTCGTCGAACGTCGAGGCAACCACTTCGCCGCGCACGGTGCGCTGCATTTCGGTTACTTCTTCCGGACGCTCGTCGATCAGCAGCACGATCAGGTGAACTTCAGGGTTGTTACGCGCGATGTTGGCGGCAATGTTCTGCAGCATGATCGTCTTGCCGGCTTTCGGCGGTGCAACGATCAGACCGCGCTGGCCTTTACCGATCGGGGCGCACAGGTCGATGACACGACCGGTCAAGTCTTCGGTGGAACCGTTACCGGCTTCCATCTTCATGCGCACGGTCGGGAACAGCGGGGTCAGGTTCTCGAAGAGAATCTTGTTTTTCGCGTTTTCCGGACGGTCGTAGTTGATCGTGTCGACCTTGAGCAGCGCGAAATAACGCTCGCCTTCCTTAGGAGGGCGGATCTTGCCAACGATGGTGTCACCGGTGCGCAAGTTGAAACGACGGATCTGGCTCGGCGAGACGTAGATATCGTCTGGACCGGCGAGATAGGAAGCGTCAGCGGAGCGCAGGAAGCCGAAGCCGTCCTGGAGAATCTCCAGCACGCCATCACCGGAGATTTCCTCACCGCTTTTCGCGTGCTTCTTGAGCAGGGAGAAAATCACGTCCTGCTTGCGCGAACGGGCCATATTTTCTATGCCCATCTGTTCGGCCAATTCGAGCAGTTCGGTAATCGGCTTTTGCTTGAGTTCAGTCAGATTCATATAGGAATGACGTAATCATTTATGGAGGGGGGAAATTAAGCTTTTGGCTTAATGAGGCCGCGCCGCAGAGAAGGCGACAGGATCGCGTACTTATTCGAAAAGGAGTGCGTCGGCGACGGCTAGCAGGGGGCAATGGAGAAACCAGTGCGGGGCCGAATGTACCACCTGAGTTTAGGAGCGTCTAGCCCTGAATACGCAAAAAGCCCCGCTATTTGCGGGGCTTTTTCAGGACACTTTGCAGCGACGCTTAGATGTTGGCGTCGAGGAAGGCAGCCAGTTGCGACTTCGACAGTGCGCCGACCTTGGTCGCTTCAACGTTGCCGTTCTTGAACAGCATCAGGGTCGGGATACCGCGCACGCCGTGCTTGGCCGGGGTTTCCTGGTTCTCGTCGATGTTCAGTTTGGCAACGGTCAGCTTGCCTTTGTAAGTCTCGGCAATTTCGTCCAGAACCGGAGCGATCATTTTGCAAGGGCCGCACCATTCAGCCCAGTAGTCGACCAGTACAGCGCCTTCGGCCTTGAGTACGTCGGCCTCGAAGCTAGCGTCGCTAACGTGTTTGATAAGATCGCTGCTCATGGAATTCTCCAGGTTGTAAGCAAAAAAACGTGGCCCATCATAGCGGTCCTTCCCTCGTTCAGGAAGGTGCAGATGATTGAGTCTCGCTATGGTGATTCATGAGTTTGGGTATAGCTCAGGTCATGAAGTGGCGGGAGCGATGAACGCGATTCCGGTGCGCAACGCGGCATTGCGTACGTGCTCTTGCATGGCCTTTTGCGCAGCGCCAGATGCTCGGCGGGCCAGCGCACGAAGGATTTTGCGGTGTTCCTGCCAGGTTTCCATGGCCCGCTCGACCCGGATGAACGGTAGCTTCTGGCTCTCCAGGAAGATGTCGGCGCTGGCGGTCAGGATGCTCAGCATCGCCTGATTGCCGCTGGCCAGCAGGATGCGGCGGTGGAATTCGAAATCCAGGCGGGCCGCGGCTTCGAAGTCGCCGGACTTCAGCTCGTTGCGCATGGCGGCGACATTGTCTTCCAGCGCATCGAGTTCGTCGGTGCTCAAGGTTACGGCCGCCAACCCTGCCGCAAAACCTTCCAGCGCATAGCGCAACTGAAAGATGTCCAACGGCGAAGCCTGCGCCGCGAACGGCCAGCCCGGTGCCGCATCGCCCCGCGGCAACTCCACCGGCGATTGCACGAACACGCCTTTGCCCGGCTGGATGCTGATGACCCCCAGCGCACTCAGCGATGACAACGCCTCGCGCAACGATGCCCGACTGACCCCCAATTGCACCGCCAGGTCCCGTTGCGAGGGCAAGGCATCCCCCGGCCCGAAGCCCTGTTCGGTAATCAGTTTGCGGATGGCTTGCAGCGCCACTTCAGGTACGGCGCGGGAGATCGAGTTCATGGTTTTCCAGACGAACCAGGCCAATGTGCGCTCAGTTGTAAAGCTATTCGCGACGCCCGGCAAGTCGTGCCCCATGGGGGTTCGGTGATTTTCACGGCTGCGCCATCGGGGTGCGAAACGCAACCTGACTGTTCAGACCAGTAAGACCGTGCGATGCCAGCAAAACCGTGCCCTGGCGCCCTCAAAACCCCATGTTGGCATGGCCCATGCTCTGTCGATCCGCAGAAATCACTTCTTGCCGATCCGGAGATTTGCCATGACCCAGCGTTACAGCGCCCTCCTCGCAGCCCTGTTTGCCAGCCTGATGCTGAGCCAGGCACCCGCCCACGCCGACGGTCTGGAGGATGTGGTCAAGCGCGGCGTCCTCAAGGTCGCCGTGCCCCAGGACTTCCCACCCTTCGGCTCGGTCGGCCCGGACATGAAACCCCGCGGCCTCGACATCGACACCGCGAAACTGCTGGCCGACCAGCTCAAGGTCAAACTCGAACTGACCCCGGTCAACAGCACCAACCGCATCCCCTTCCTCACCACCGGCAAGGTCGACCTGGTGATCTCCAGCCTCGGCAAGAACCCGGAGCGCGAAAAGGTCATCGACTTCTCCCGCGCCTACGCGCCGTTCTACCTCGCCGTGTTCGGTCCGCCAGACGCCGACATCAAAGGCCTGGACGATCTCAAGGACAAGACCATCAGCGTCACCCGTGGCGCCATCGAAGACATCGAGCTGACCAAGGTCGCCCCCGAAGGCGTGACCATCAAGCGTTTCGAAGACAACAACTCGACCATTGCCGCGTACCTGGCCGGGCAAGTCGACCTGATCGCCAGCGGCAACGTGGTGATGGTTGCGATCAGCGAGAAGAGCCCGAAACGCGTGCCGGCGCTGAAAGTGAAGCTCAAGGATTCGCCGGTCTACGTCGGCGTCAACAAGAACGAGCCGGCGCTGCTGGACAAGGTCAACCAGATCCTCGTGACCGCCAAGAGCGACGGCGCGCTGGAAAAGAACGCCCTGACCTGGCTGAAAGAGCCGCTGCCGGCCGATCTCTGATACGGCGCGCTGGAGACTTTTTATGGCTTATCAGTTCGATTTCCTGCCGGTGGTGAACAACACCGACCTGTTGCTGCGCGGTGCGCTGTTCACCCTTGAGCTGACCGCCATCGGCGCTGTGCTCGGCGTGGGGCTGGGCATCGTCGGGGCGCTGGTGCGGGCGTGGAACATCCGGCCTTTCGCGGGGATTTTCGCGGTCTACGTCGAGTTGATCCGCAACACGCCATTCCTGGTGCAGTTGTTTTTCATCTTCTTCGGCTTGCCGTCCTTGGGCGTGCAGATTTCCGAATGGCAGGCGGCGGTGCTGGCGATGGTCATCAACCTCGGCGCCTATTCCACCGAGATCATCCGCGCCGGCATCCAGGCGATCCCCCGGGGTCAGCTGGAAGCCGCGGCGGCACTGGCGATGACGCGCTTCGAAGCGTTCCGCCATGTTGTTCTGTTCCCGGCACTGGGCAAAGTCTGGCCGGCACTGAGCAGTCAGATCATTATCGTCATGCTCGGTTCGGCAGTCTGCTCGCAGATCGCCACCGAAGAACTGAGTTTCGCCGCCAACTTCATTCAGTCGCGCAACTTCCGCGCTTTTGAAACCTACGCCCTGACCACACTGCTGTACCTGTGCATGGCGCTGCTGATCCGCCAGTTGCTGAACTGGATCGGACACCGCTTCATTGCAAGGAGCAGCCGATGAGCGACTTCACCTTCTGGGACATCGTGCGCAACCTGCTCATGGGTCTGCAATGGACGCTGGCGCTGTCGCTGGTGGCGTTCATTGGCGGCGGGCTGATCGGCTTGCTGATCATGGTCATGCGCATCTCGGACAAATCCCTGCCGTGCAGTTTCGCCCGAACTTACATCGAACTGTTCCAGGGCACACCGCTGTTGATGCAGCTGTTCCTGGTGTTTTTCGGCGTGGCATTGGCCGGGATAGAGATTTCGCCGTGGATGGCGGCGGCGATTGCACTGACGTTGTTCACCAGCGCTTATCTGGCGGAGATCTGGCGCGGTTGCGTCGATTCGATTCCAAACGGCCAATGGGAAGCCTCATCGAGCCTGGCGCTGAACCCGCTGGAACAATTGCGCTATGTGATCCTGCCCCAGGCCCTGCGCATCGCCGTGGCGCCGACGGTGGGGTTTTCGGTGCAAGTGGTCAAAGGCACTGCCGTGACCTCGATCATCGGCTTCACCGAGCTGACCAAGACCGGCGGCATGCTCGCCAACGCCACCTTCGAACCCTTCATGGTCTACGGCCTCGTCGCCCTCGGCTATTTCCTGCTCTGCTACCCCTTGTCGCTCAGTGCGCGCTACCTGGAAAGGAGACTGCATGCCTCTGCTTAGAATTTCCGCCCTGCATAAATACTATGGCGATCACCATGTGCTCAAAGGCATCGACCTGAGCATCGAGGAAGGCCAGGTGGTGGCGATCATCGGCCGCAGTGGCTCGGGCAAATCCACTTTGCTGCGCACCCTCAACGGCCTGGAGTCGATCAACGACGGCGTGATCGAAGTCGATGGCGAGTACCTCGACGCCGCCCGCGCCGATCTGCGCAGCCTGCGGCAGAAAGTCGGCATGGTGTTCCAGCAATTCAACCTGTTCCCGCACCTGACCGTCGGCGAGAACGTCATGCTCGCGCCGCAAGTGGTGCAGAAAGTGCCAAAAGCCAAGGCCGCCGAACTGGCACGGCAGATGCTGGAACGGGTCGGGCTGGGGGAAAAGTTCGATGCCTTTCCTGATCGGCTGTCCGGCGGGCAGCAACAGCGGGTGGCGATTGCCCGGGCACTGGCAATGTCGCCGAAAGTTTTACTTTGCGACGAAATCACCTCGGCGCTGGACCCGGAACTGGTCAACGAAGTGCTGAGCGTGGTCCGGCAACTGGCCAGGGAAGGCATGACGCTGATCATGGTCACCCACGAAATGCGCTTCGCCCGGGAGGTTGGGGATAAGTTGGTGTTCATGCACCAGGGCAAGGTGCATGAGGTTGGGGATCCGAAAGTACTGTTCGCCAACCCGCAGACGGCGGAGCTGGCGAATTTCATCGGAACCGTGGAAGCAACGGCCTGAACCCTGGTAGGAGCTACCGAAGGCTGCGATCTTTTGATCTTGATTTTCGGCAGATTCAGGCCCGTCAAAGGTCAAAAGATCGCAGCCTTCGGCAGCTCCTACGGAAGACTCAAGCACTGAGTCGGATCAATGCATTAAATCGTGTGCGTTGGCGCCAGCCTTTGATCGTGGCACGATGTCGAGGTTATCGACCGAGACCCTGACCATGCCGCAATCCCAAGCCAAGAATCTGTCCCTGATCGCCGCAATCGACCTGGGCTCCAACAGCTTTCACATGGTCGTGGCCAAGGCCCAGAACGGCGAGATCCGTATTCTCGAACGTCTCGGGGAGAAGGTTCAGCTGGCCGCCGGCATCGACGAAGAGCGCCATCTCAGCGAAGAATCGATGCAACGCGGGCTCGATTGCCTCAAGCGCTTCGCCCAACTGATCAGCGGTATGCCCACCGGCGCCGTTCGCATCGTCGGCACCAACGCCTTGCGTGAAGCCCGCAACCGTGCCGAATTCATCCATCGCGCCGAAGAAATCCTCGGCCACCCGGTGGAAGTCATTTCCGGCCGTGAAGAAGCGCGCCTGATCTACCTCGGCGTGTCCCACACCCTCGCCGACACCCCAGGCAAGCGCCTGGTGGCGGACATCGGCGGCGGCAGTACCGAGTTCATCATTGGCCAGCGCTTCGAACCGCTGCTGCGCGAAAGCCTGCAGATGGGTTGCGTCAGCTATACCCAGCGCTATTTCAAGGACGGCAAGATCACCCCGGCCCGTTACGCCCAAGCGTACACCGCGGCGCGGCTGGAGATCATGAGCATTGAGCACGCCCTGCACCGCCTGACCTGGGATGAAGCCATCGGCTCCTCGGGCACCATCCGCGCCATCGGCCTGGCGCTGAAGGCTGGCGGCCACGGCACCGGCGAGGTCAACGCCGAAGGCCTGGCCTGGCTCAAGCGCAAACTGATCAAGATGGGCGACGTCGAGAAAATCGACTTCGAAGGTATCAAGCCGGATCGCCGGGCGATTTTCCCGGCGGGCCTGGCGATCCTCGAAGCAATCTTCGACTCCCTGGAACTGCAACGCATGGATCACTGCGAAGGCGCCCTGCGCGAAGGCGTGCTCTATGACCTGTTGGGCCGCCATCATCACGAAGACGTGCGCGAACGCACCCTCACTTCGCTGATGGAGCGCTACCACGTCGACCAGGAACAGGCGGTACGGGTCGAGCGCAAGGCGCTGCATGCATTCGATCAGGTGGCCGAGGATTGGGATCTGGAAGACGGCGTCTGGCGCGAACTGCTCGGCTGGGCGGCCAAGGTCCATGAGGTGGGCCTGGACATCGCTCACTACCAGTACCACAAGCACGGCGCCTACCTGATCGAGCACTCGGACCTCGCCGGGTTCTCCCGCGAAGACCAGTTGATGCTCGCGCTGCTTGTACGCGGTCACCGCCGCAACATTCCCAAGGACAGGTTCGCCGATTTCGGCGACGACGGCATCAAGCTGATTCGCCTGTGCGCGCTGCTGCGCTTTGCGATCCTGTTCCACCACATCCGTGGCACCCAGCAAATGCCCCAGGTGGAGCTCAATGCCAATGGCAACAGCCTGGAAGTGGTGTTCCCGGAAAACTGGCTGGACGAAAACCAGCTGACCCAGGCCGACTTCGAAATCGAAGCGCAATGGCTGACCCGGGTCGACATCGTGTTGACCGCTCGCTGAAATTGAAAAAGGCCTTCTTCGGAAGGCCTTTTTTGTGCCGCTATCCCCTGTGTTAACGAACCGCCAGGATCGGGCTGCCCAAACGCTCCAGCAATGTCGCCTGGGCGCTGCGCGGGTTCTGGTTGCCGGTCGGCGTATTACGGATATAACGACCGTCCGACTGCAGGCTCCAGCTGTGGGTGTTATCGGTCAGATACAACTCCAGCTCTTTCTTGACCCGCATGATCAGCTTCTTGCCTTCCACCGGGAAGCAAGTCTCGACGCGCTTGTCGAGGTTGCGTTCCATCCAGTCGGCACTGGACAGGAACATCTGCTCGTCGCCACCGTTGAGGAAATAGAAGACCCGGGTGTGCTCGAGGAAGCGACCGATGATCGAGCGCACGTGGATGTTGTGGGAAACCCCGGCGATGCCCGGCCGCAGGCAGCACATGCCACGCACTACCAGATCGATACGCACGCCCGACTGGCTGGCCTTGTACAGCGCGCGGATGATCTTCGGATCGGTCAGCGAGTTGAACTTGGCGATGATGTGCGCCGGTTTGCCGTCGAGGGCGAACTGGGTTTCGCGGGCAATCATGTCGAGCATGCCCTTTTTCAGGGTGAACGGCGCGTGCAGCAGTTTCTTCATGCGCAACGTCTTACCCATGCCGATCAACTGGCTGAACAGTTTGCCGACGTCTTCGCACAAGGCGTCGTCGGAGGTCAGCAGGCTGTAGTCGGTGTACAGGCGGGCGTTGCCGGCGTGGTAGTTACCCGTACCGAGGTGCGCGTAACGCACGATTTCACCCGCTTCGCGCCGCAAAATCAGCATCATCTTGGCGTGAGTCTTGAAGCCGACCACGCCGTAGATCACTACAGCACCGGCCGCTTGCAGACGGCTGGCCAGTTGCAGGTTGGACTCTTCGTCGAAGCGCGCACGCAATTCGATCACCGCCGTGACCTCTTTGCCGTTACGCGCCGCATCCACCAGCGCATCGACGATTTCCGAGTTGGCACCGGAACGGTACAGGGTCTGGCGCACCGCCAGCACGTGGGGATCCTTGGCAGCCTGGCGCAGCAGGTCGACCACCGGGGTGAACGACTCGAACGGGTGCAGCAGCAGGATGTCCTGCTTGCTGATCACGCTGAAAATGTTCTCGCTGTTCTGCAGCAGTTTCGGAATCTGCGGGGTGAACGGCAGGTATTGCAGCTCGCGCTGGCTGTCCAGGCCGGTGATGCTGAACAGCCGCGTCAGGTTCACCGGACCGTTGACCTGATACAACTCCGACTCGCTCAGGTTGAACTGCTTGAGCAGGTAGTCGGACAGGTGTTTCGGGCACGTGTCGGCCACTTCCAGACGCACTGCATCGCCATAGCGACGGGAGAACAGTTCGCCGCGCAAGGCGCGGGCCAGGTCTTCGACGTCTTCGGAGTCCAGCGCCAGGTCGGCGTTACGGGTCAGGCGGAACTGGTAGCAGCCCTTGACCTTCATGCCCTGGAACAGGTCATCGGCGTGGGCGTGGATCATCGACGACAGGAACACATAGTTGTCGCCAGCGCCACCGACTTCTTCCGGCACCTTGATGATGCGCGGCAGCAAGCGTGGCGCCGGGATGATCGCCAGACCGGAATCGCGACCGAAGGCGTCGATGCCTTCGAGCTCGACGATGAAGTTCAGGCTCTTGTTTACCAGCAACGGGAACGGGTGTGTCGGGTCGAGACCGATCGGGGTGATGATCGGTGCGATCTCGTCACGGAAATAGCGGCGGACCCAGGTCTTGAGCTTGGTCGTCCAGTTGCGGCGACGGATGAAGCGGACCTGATGTTTTTCCAGTTCCGGCAACAGAATGTCGTTGAGGATCGCGTACTGGCGATCGACGTGACCGTGGACCAATTCGCTGATGCGCGCCAGCGCCTGATGCGGTTGCAGACCATCGGCGCCGGCCTGTTCACGGGCGAAGGTGATCTGCTTCTTGAGGCCGGCGACCCGAATTTCGAAGAACTCGTCCAGGTTGCTGGAGAAGATCAACAGAAACTTCAGCCGCTCCAGCAATGGATAGGACTCGTCCAGCGCCTGCTCCAGCACGCGGATGTTGAACTGCAGTTGCGAGAGCTCGCGGTGGATGTACAGGCTGCTGTCATCCAGGCCGGGAATGGCCAGCGCTGGCGCTGTCGCTGTCACGGCGGTTTCGACGACCGCCGCGGGCGGAGCTGGCTCGAGCTCCGGCGGGGTCTCGTCGACTTGCTCCACCACAGGTTGAGCGTCTTTTACGGCAACTTCAGTGAGTACTTCGGTATTCATCGAATGTTCCTGGGAGGGCTATTTTTGCTCTCGTAACAATTGAGCGGCACGAACGGCAAAGTACGTCAGGATGCCATCAGCCCCTGCACGTTTGAAAGCGGTCAGGGACTCGAGGATAACCCCTTCGCTCAACCAGCCATTCTGGATCGCCGCCATGTGCATGGCGTATTCGCCGCTGACTTGATAAACAAACGTCGGCACTTTGAATTCTTCTTTTACCCGGCACAGGATGTCCAAGTACGGCATGCCTGGCTTGACCATGACCATGTCTGCACCTTCTGACAAGTCCGCCGCCACTTCGTGCAGGGCTTCGTTGCTGTTGGCCGGGTCCATCTGATAGGAGGCCTTGTTGGCCTTGCCCAGGTTCAGCGCCGAACCGACCGCATCGCGGAACGGACCGTAATAGGCACTGGCGTACTTGGCCGAGTAGGCCATGATCCGCACGTTGACGTGACCGGCCACTTCGAGGGCTTCGCGGATCGCCTGGATGCGACCGTCCATCATGTCCGATGGAGCCACGACCTGAGCGCCGGCTTCGGCGTGGGACAGGGCTTGCCTGACCAGTGCGTCGACGGTGATGTCGTTCTGCACGTAGCCTTCTTCATCAAGAATGCCGTCCTGGCCGTGGGTGGTGAACGGGTCCAGGGCAACGTCGGTGATCACGCCCAGCTCAGGGAATCGCGCACGCAACGCACGGGTCGCGCGCTGGGCGATGCCTTCGGGGTTCCATGCTTCGGCGGCGTCCAGCGACTTGAGTTCCGCGGGTGTCACCGGGAACAGCGCCAGCGCCGGAATCCCCAACTCGACCCACTTGGCCGCTTCTTCCAGCAACAGGTCGATGGTCAGGCGTTCGACACCCGGCATTGAAGCCACCGCTTCGCGACGGTTTTCACCGTCCAGAACGAACACCGGCAGGATCAGGTCATCGACGGTCAGGACGTTTTCACGGACCAGGCGACGCGAGAAGTCGTCACGACGATTGCGGCGCAGGCGGGTTGCGGGGAACAAACGATTGGCGGGGGTAAAGCTCACGGCAGACTCCTGAGCCCGCGCTTACGGGCGAGCGTGACAGTTATAAGCGGCCATTATGACGAACGTATTACAGTTATGTGCGCGCTGCGACAGGTAGCCGCATTCCATTGTCGTTGTAGGAAATGTTCACGTCGAGACACATTTGGACACTTTCCTGAATGTGTCCGAAGGGTTAGGCTGCGCGTTCATTTCGCCAGCACCCAGACAATGCTCCAACAATTCCTGCATGACTTCGGCTACTTTGCCCTTTTTCTAGGCACGTTCTTCGAAGGCGAAACCATTCTGGTACTCGCGGGCTTCCTCGCGTTCCGTGGATACATGGACATCAACCTGGTGGTGGTCGTGGCTTTCTTCGGCAGCTATGCCGGCGACCAACTGTGGTATTTCCTGGGACGCAAGCACGGCCGCAAACTGCTGGCGCGCAAACCCCGCTGGCAGATGATGGGTGACCGGGCACTGGAACACATTCGCAAGCATCCGGACATCTGGGTATTGAGCTTCCGCTTCGTCTACGGTTTGCGCACAGTCATGCCAGTGGCCATCGGGTTGTCGGGCTATCCGCCGGGTCGTTACCTGCTGCTCAACGGCATTGGCGCAGCGATCTGGGCCACAGCCCTGGCGGCGGCCGCTTACCATTTCGGCGCAGTGCTCGAAGGCATGCTCGGCAGTGTGAAGAAGTATGAACTCTGGGTACTCGGTGCGCTGCTGGTCCTGGGCTTCGTGCTGTGGCTGCGTCGGCGCTTCAAGAATGCCCGCCTGGCCAAGCAGGTCTACGCCGACGAACAAGCCGTGAAAGCTGCGCGGACCAACACCGAAGGTCCTACGACGCCAGCCGAGTGATGCGGTTCCTGCAACAGTAGAGACCGACGCCACTCAACAGGCTGTAACTAAGCAGGCCGACCCAGCCTACCGCGCTGACCGGCCACAGCCCCACCATCGGGGCCAGCCATGCCAATGGCAGATTCGACGCCAGCCGCACCAGCTCCAGCTTCAACGCCCACGGGCGATTCTCCAGGGCCACGCCCAGCACAAACAGACCGAACGCCACCGCTCCCCAGCCCGACACCAGGGCGGCGACTGGCAGCTTCGAAGCAAGATTCATCAAGTAACTGCCCAGCGCAATATAGACGCAGAACTGCAAGAAGACGTAGAGCTGCTGACGCCCGTCCAGCGCCACCTCGAATTTGCGAAACTGGCTCAGGTCCGGCTTGTTCATCGGGTATTTGGCCGCCACGTCCGCCGGGCGCCAGCCGGTGCGCATGAACCAGATCCGCAGCTTGTCCCAGGTGCTTTCGGTACGCCGCGCGTCTGCCCACAGCTGCGCGTAGAACTGCACGTTCGCCCACACGGGGTTCCAGCTCGCCAGTGGCGTGGTCACGCCGAAGATCACTGGCTCGTTGTCGTCCTCTTCCTGGAACGAACCGAACAGACGGTCCCAAATAATGAACACGCCGCCGTAGTTGCGATCCATGTAGAGAGCGTTCTGTGCATGGTGGGCCCGATGATTGGACGGCGTGACAAAGAACCATTCGAACCAGCCAAGCTTGGGAATGTGCCGGGTGTGCACCCAGAACTGGTACAGCAGGTTCAGCGCCGCGACGCTGACGAACACCAGCAGCGGCACGCCAGCCACCGCCATCGGCAGATAGAAGATCCAGCTCAACAAAAATCCGGTACTGGTCTGGCGCAACGCAGTGGACAGGTTGTAGTCCTCGCTCTGGTGATGCACCGAATGGGCGGCCCAGAGGATGTTGCGTTCGTGGCCCATGCGATGCAGCCAGTAGTAGCAGAAATCGTAGAAGACAAAGGCAAACACCCAGGTCCAGACACTGTCGGCCGACAGTTCGAACAGCGTCAGGTGCGTGAGGGCAAACCCATAGGTCACCAGCCCCACACCCTTGGTCAACAGACCCGTGGTGGTCGACAGCACGCCGGTGCTGATGCTGTTGATCGCGTCCGCCACCCGATAATTGCTTACCCCGCGCCAACGGTCGGCCAACAGCTCGACGGCGATCAGCACAAAGAAAAACGGCACCGCATACAGAATGAAGTCCATGACGCGCCCTGATCGGAATCTTGAGGACAGATGCTATGTGCAGCCGTGAATTAACCCTATGGCAACGCGGGACAAATTAGTGGACATTTAACGCCATGAATCTGGAGAAAAGCCCATGAGCAAAAAAGTTGCAGTGATCCTTTCCGGTTGTGGCGTGTACGACGGCGCCGAGCTCCACGAGAGCGTCATCACCCTGCTGCGTCTGGACCAGCGCGGGGCCCAGGTGCAGTGTTTCGCACCGAACATTGCACAGCTGCATGTGATCAACCACCTGACCGGCGAAGAAATGCCCGAATCGCGCAACGTGCTGGTGGAATCGGCGCGGATTGCCCGAGGCAACATCAAGGATATCCGTGACGCGAACGTCGATGAGTTCGATGCGCTGATCGTGCCCGGCGGCTTCGGCTCGGCCAAGAATCTGTCCAGCTTCGCCACCGAAGGCGCCGCCTGCACCGTTCAACCGGATGTCCTGGCGCTGACCGAAGCCTTTGCCGAGGCCGGCAAACCAGTGGGGTTGATGTGCATCTCCCCTGCCCTGGCGGCAAAGATCTACGGCCCTGGCGTGACCTGCACCATTGGCAACGACACCGACACGGCTGCCGCGATGAACAAGATGGGCGCGACCCATACCGATTGCGCGGTCAGTGACATCGTCGAGGACAAGGCACGCAAACTGGTGAGCACACCGGCTTACATGCTGGCGCAATCGATCAGTGAGGCGGCGTCGGGGATCAACAAGCTGGTGGACCGGGTACTGGAACTGACCCACGAAAACGATGCGTAAAACAAGATCAAAAGATCGCAGCCTGCGGCAGCTCCTACAGCTGTACACCGCCCCCTTGTAGGAGCTGCCGCAGGCTGCGATCTTTTCAGGCGTTGCGGGATAACCTGGTCAAAATCCGGTCCAGCGCATTGGCGAACGCCTGCTTCTCACGGTCGCCAAACGGCGCCGGTCCACCACCCATTTGTCCCTGTTCGCGCAAATCAGTGAACAGATTGCGAACCGCCAGCCGCTCGCCCATGTTCTGCGCATCGAACTCCTTGCCCCGTGGGTCGAGCGCTGCCACGCCCTTCTTCACCAGACGATCGGCCAGCGGCACATCGCTGCAGATCACCAGCTCACCGGGTACCGCGTGTTCCACCAGGTAGTCATCGGCCGCATCCGGGCCGCTCGGCACCACGATCAGCTTGACCAGTGCCAGCCCCGGTTTGGTCTGCGGCTGCCCGGCCACCAGCACCACTTCGTACTGGCGCTTGAGGGCGAACTTCACCACCAGATCCTTGGCTGCCCGCGGACAAGCATCGGCATCGATCCACACACGCATTGAATTTTCCTCTGTTGAAAAGCATCGCGGGCAAGCCCACTCCCACAGGTTAACGCTAAACCTGTGGGAGCGTGGCTTGCCCGCGAAAGTGAGCGAAGCGAATGCCGTTTAAGTAACCTGCACCCGCTGCCTCTCAACCACCCGACTACGACCGTACAACACGACAATCGCAATGATCGCCACAGCCTGGGCGCTCAACGAATACGCATCGGCATGGATCCCCAGCCATTCAAAGTCAAAGAACGGCACCGGCCGCGTGCCGAAGATCCCGGCTTCCTGCAGCGCTTTCACGCCATGCCCGGCAAACACCACCGACAAGGCGCACAAAAGACCGGCGTTGATGCTGAAGAACAGCGCCAGCGGCAGCTTCGCCGAACCGCGCAAAATCACCCAGGCCAGGCCGATCAGCAGCACCACCGCCGTGGCCCCACCGGCCAGCACCGCGTTGTGCCCCGTGGGGCCTGCCTGCAACCACAGGGTTTCGTAGAACAGAATCACTTCGAACAATTCGCGATACACCGAGAAGAATGCCAGGGTCGCAAAACCGAAACGCCCGCCACCGCCCACCAGGCTGGACTTGATGTAATCCTGCCAGGCCGCGGCGTGACGACGGTCATGCATCCACACGCCCAGCCACAGCACCATGACGCTGGCAAACAACGCCGTCGCACCTTCCAGCAACTCGCGCTGCGAACCGCTGACATCAATCACATAGGCTGCCAGCGCCCAGGTGCCCAGCCCCGCCACAAACGCCAGGCCCCAGCCGACGTTAACGCTGCGCACCGCCGTCTGCTGACCCGTGTTCCGCAGGAAAGCAAGGATCGCCGCCAGCACCAGAATCGCTTCCAGACCTTCGCGCAGCAGAATCAGCAGGCCGGAAATGTAACTCAGCGACCAGCTCAAACCCTCGTTGCCCAACAGGCCGGCCGATGCCTTCAACTTGTCCTTGGCCACGTCCAGGCGCTGCTCGACCTCGCTCACCGGCAAGCCGTCCTGCAACGACTGACGGTAGGCCATCAGGGATTTTTCAGTGTCTTTACGCACGTTGGCGTCAATGTTATCCAGCGAGCTCTCAACCAGCTCGAAGCCTTCCAGATACGCTGCTACCGATAAGTCATAAGCCTGATCATGCTCACCGGCACGATACGCCGCGATGCTCTTGTCCAGAGTGGCCGCGGTGTAGTCGAGCAGTTGCGCCGGGCCACGCTTGACCTGCGGCGGTTGCGCCCGCTGGGCACGGAAGGTCGCGGCGGCTTGCGGGCCTTCGACGGCCTGTACTTCGGCCGGGGTCTGACGAGCGAGGTCGGCGATGTTGTAGGTCTTTTCAGCCTTGGCCGTCGCCGGGTCGACACTGAAGCTGGCGATATAGGTGGCCAGGTCCCAACGCTGACGATCATCCAGTTGATCGGCAAAGGCCGGCATGTCAGTCCCCTCGACCCCCAGGCCCAAGGCGCTGTAGATCGCGTAGAGGCTCAGTCGATCCAGTCGTGTGGTGTCACGCAGATTGGAGGGCGGAGGCGTCATGCCGACACCTGCCGGGCCGTCGCCGGCCCCTGTATCGCCATGGCAGACCGAGCATTGCTGAGCGTACAGCGGCGCGCCACGCGCCGGGTCCGGTGTAATCACCGGGGCCTGGCTGACTTCATAGGCCACGGCCAGCTTCGCACCCAGTTGCCGGGCCTGGCGAGAGACCTCTGTCCCTTCATGACGGGCGCCGATGGAATTTCCCAGCGCAGTCAGGCTTTGCTCCAGCGCGGCTTTTTCCGGCTTGGCCGGCATGGCTGCAATCAGACTTTCCAGCGTCTTGACCGAGTCTTGCTGCGCGCGAAATCCGGCCTGGTCCGTGATGCTGCCCGCCTGCACCGTGTCCGGGTAATCCGCGCCGATGTAATCGAGCAAGTGCAGCGCCTGCGGTGCACCTTCGGCGGGAGCGGCCAGTAGCTGAAAACTGCACGCAGCCAACAGCGGCAGCAACAGCCAGGCCAGGAAACGGGAGGGGGCAATCATGAATGAATCTCAGTTGGAAATACGAAGTTACATATTGTTAACGCCAGACGGGTTTCGCTCAAGCTTTGTTGATACCTCTTCGTAATTGCATTGGTTTCTGGAATTGCTTCCCCAAACGAAAAAGGCGACCTCCAGGGTCGCCTTTTTTGTAAGTCGCCGTTTTACACAGCAGCTCTGCGCAACGTCGCCATGAACGCCGCCGCCCCGATGAACAGCCCGGCAAAGGTCCGGTTCATGCGTTTTTGCTGTTTCGGTGTGCGCAACAGACGCAGCACTTTGGACGCCAGACCGGTGTAGCCGGCCATGACGATCAGGTCGACGCAGACCATGGTCACGCCAATCACCAGATACTGAATCAGCAGCGGAGCATGGGGGTCGATGAACTGCGGCAGCACCGCCAGCATGAACACCAACGCCTTGGGGTTGCTGATGTTCACCAGAAAACCACGGAACACCAGGGCCATCGGCTTGCCGATCTGGCGCAGCGCCGCGTCATCGCTCATATCGCTGGGCAGTGCGCGCCATTGCTTGATCGCGAGGTAAACCAGATACGCCACGCCAAACCACTTGATGGCGTAGAAGGCCGTGGCCGAAGCCGTGAGAATGGCGCCGACACCGGCACCGACGATGGCGATCTGCAAAGCCAGGCCCAGTTGCAGGCCCAGGGCGTTCCAGTAGCCGCGCCAGAAACCGTATTGCAGGCCGCTGGACATCGACGCAATGGCGCCGGCACCGGGGGACAGGCTGATCACCCAGCAGGCGGCAAAAAACGCCAGCCATGTTTGAAGCTCCATTGCACACCTCGACTCAGACTCGTGACAGACGTCTAAGCTAATGCGGCTTTGGGCCGATGACTACCGATTTTTTGCAGGAAAAGGGACTGCTGATGGCTAAAAACAAAGATCGCAGCCTTCGGCAGCTCCTACAGGGAAACGCATTCCAAAAAGTAGGAGCTGCCGAAGGCTGCGATCTTTAGGCTCTTGATCCTAAGCAGGCTTACTTCTCAAACCCGCTGGAAGGAAACACATCCGTCCCGCGCCAGCGCCGTACCGAACGCTGGAAGAACAAACTGTTGGGCACCTGCACCATGGCGCTGCCAGTGCCGAGTTCTTCGGCCTCGACCAGCGTGGTGTAAAGAAGATTGATCGCCACCACCCGGCCTTTGACACCGGGCTTGTCGGTGGTGTCCACCAACTCGACCACATCACCTATGCGAAACGGGCCGACGGTGAAGATCAGGATCGCGCACAGCAGGTTCGACAGCACGCTCCACATGGCGAAAAACGCCACCGCCGCGACCGCGACGAAACCGGACAACGCGGTCCAGAGCACCGTGGCCGATACACCGAGTCGCTCCAGGACGAAGATCAGCGCGCTGCCCATGATCAGCCAGCGCAAACCGCCCCGCAGCGGCATCATCAGCTGCGGCGGGAACGGGTAACGCTCACCGAGGCGGGTCAGGCCTTTGGCGACGAAGCGCTGGGTGAAGTAGCCGGCGAGCAGGATCAGCAGGATTTGCACGCCAAGCCAGATCGGCTCGGCCCACACCGCCGGCAACGGCAGCTTGAAGGCGTCCATCAGGACAGTTCCTCCAACTCCGCCTGCATGCTTTCCAGCAACTCCAGGGCTTCCATCCACACTTCTTCCAGCTCCGCCTCACGCACCTTCAGCTTGGCCTGTTCGGCCAGCAGATCACGCAATTCGTTCTTGCGCGCCGGCTCGTAGATGTCGCTGTCGCCGAGGCTGGCATCGATCTTCGCCAGCTTTTCGTGCAGCTTGCCGAGTTCAGCTTCGAGCTTGTCAGCTTCGCGCTTGTGCGGCGCCAGTTGCTGACGCAACGCAGCAGCGGCCTGACGCTGGGCTTTCTTGTCGGTCTTGTCCGGGTTGACCGGCATGTTGCTGACCGGGGCGTTGCGCTGGCGATACTCCACCAGCCAGCGGGTGTAGTCCTCCAGGTCGCCGTCGAATTCCTCGACCTTGCCGTCCGCCACCAGATAGAAATTGTCGGTGGTGCTTTTGAGCAAGTGACGATCGTGAGAGACCACCAATACCGCACCACTGAATTCCTGCAGGGCCATGGTCAGCGCCAGGCGCATTTCCAGGTCCAGGTGGTTGGTCGGTTCGTCGAGCAGCAACAGGTTCGGTCGTTCCCAGGCGATCAAGGCCAACGCCAGGCGTGCCTTCTCGCCACCGGAGAAATTCAGTACCGGCTCGTCGATTCGCGCGCCACGGAAGTCGAAACCGCCAAGGAAGTCGCGCAATGTCTGCTCACGCTCGGTCGGTGCCAGGCGCTGCAAGTGCAGCAACGGGCTGGCCTTGGAGTCCAGAGAATCGAGTTGATGCTGGGCGAAGTAACCGACCACGGTGTTCTCGCCACGGGTCAAGCGGCCGGCCAATGGCGAGAGCTCACCGGCAAGGTTCTTGATCAGGGTCGATTTACCGGCGCCGTTCGGGCCCAGCAGACCGATTCGCGCACCCGGGGTCAGTTGCAGCTTGACCTTCTCCAGCACGGTTTTGTCGCCGTAACCCAGGCGGGCATCGGACAGGTCGATCAGCGGGCTGGAAATCTTCTGCGATTCACGGAAGACAAAGTCGAACGGTGAATCGACGTGGGCAGCGGTCAGCTCTTCCATCCGCTCCAGTGCCTTGATCCGGCTCTGGGCCTGACGGGCCTTGGTGGCCTGGGCCTTGAAGCGGGCGATGTAGCTTTCCATGTGCGCACGTTGCACCTGCTGCTTTTCGTACGCCTGCTGTTGCTGGGCCAGGCGTTCGGCACGGGCGCGCTCGAAGGCACTGTAGCCACCGCGATACAGGGTGATCTTGCGCTGATCGACGTGGGCCACATGGTCGACCACGGCATCGAGGAAATCCCGGTCGTGGGAAATCAGCATCAAGGTGCCGGGATAATTTTTGAGCCACTCTTCGAGCCAGATGATGGCGTCGAGGTCGAGGTGGTTGGTCGGTTCGTCGAGCAGCAGCAAGTCCGATGGGCACATCAAGGCCTGCGCCAGGTTCAGACGCATCCGCCAGCCGCCGGAGAAATCCCCGACCTGACGATCCATCTGCTCGTTGGTGAACCCAAGCCCGGCCAGCAACTTGCGCGCCCGGGCGTCGGCGGTGTAACCGTCGGCGCTGTCGAGCTCGGAGTGCAGGCGGGCCTGAGCGGCACCGTCATGGGCCGCTTCGGCTGTCGCCAGGTCGCGTTGCACCTGGCGCAGGCGCAAGTCGCCATCGAGCACGTAGTCGACCGCCAGGCGCTCGAGGGTGTCGACCTCCTGGCGCATGTGGGCGATACGCCAGTCGGCCGGCAGGAAGCAATCACCCGAGTCCGGGTGCAGCTCACCCCGAAGCAAGGCGAACAGGCTCGATTTGCCGGCGCCGTTGGCACCGATGAGGCCGGCTTTCTGGCCGGCGTGCAGCGTCAGCTCGGCGTCTTCTAGCAGACGTTGCGGGCCACGCTGTAAAGTCAGGTTCTGAAGTCGAATCATAATGGCGGCGGAGTCTACCAGCTTCGCTCGCAACTGGCGCGAGTAGCACTATGTCCTCTGACCTGTGGAGCTTTTCCCTGACCACTTACGCCCGCCCGGGCGTTGAGCAGGCTTGCCTGCAATTGCAGTCGGCGGGGGTCAATGTGTGCCTGTTGCTGTGCAGTGCGTGGCTGGGACAACGAGGCGTGGCCTGCGATGAGCAGCGCTTGCAGCAACTACGCAGCGTGGCCGTCGCCTGGGACACCGATGTCGTGCGACCGTTACGCGCCTTGCGCACACAGTGGAAAGCCGCGGCCACGCAAGACGCCGACTTGCATACCTTGCGTGAACAAGTGAAGGCACTGGAGCTGGAAGCCGAACGGCATCTGTTGTTGCGGCTGGAGAGAGCGGCGCAGAGTTGGCCGCAAAATGCCGAGACCGATCTGTCGGCCTGGCTGGAAGGTGCGACGGCTGAGGCCGCCCACCTGCACCGCGACGCGCTGCATCAGCTGCGCGTCGCGGTAACCGGCACTTAGGAAGCGCTGGCCGGGGTGGTTACAACACTCGAAGTTGCGGCAGGCGTTGACGCTGGCGCGGCTGTCGAGGAAGTTACTGCCGAAGCAGGTGCTGCTGGCGAAGCCGGAGCGGCTGGCTTGGCAACCGGTGCAGTGGCTGGCTTGGCTGCAACCGGCTTTTTCACTGCAGGTTTGGCCGCTGGTTTTGCAGCGGGTTTTGCAGCAGCCGGTTTGGCGGCAACTGGTTTGGCAGCAGCTGGCTTGGCGGCAACGGCTGGTTTCGCTGCAGCTGGTTTAGCAGCAGGCTTGGCTGCCGCTTTTACAGCAGGTTTTGCCGCTGGTTTGGCTGCTGGTTTTGCAGCGACGGGTTTTGCAGCCGGCTTGGCAGCAGGTTTCGCCGCAGCAGTGCGGGCAGCTGGTTTAGCGGCCGGTTTTGCCGCTGGTTTTGCAGCCGGTTTAGCGGCGGCGGTTTTAGCCACGGCTGGTTTGGCAGCAGCGGTTCTTGCAGCGGCAGGTCGTGCGGCGGCTGGTTTGGCAGCCGTGGTTTTAGCCGCAGGTTTTGCAGCGCTGGCAGCAGCCGGTTTTCTCGCAGCCGGTTTGGCTGCAGGTTTGGCTGCGGCAGTTTTAGCGACTGGTTTGGCAGCGGCTGGTTTGGCGGCAGCAGGCTTGGCAGCAGCAGGCTTGGCCGGTGTTTTTGCAGCAGCCGGTTTGGCAGCGGCTTTCTTCGCAGGTGCCGCAGCAGGCTTGGCCGCACGCAAGGACAACACCTTGCCGACAGCCTCTTGTACACGACCGACGCCTTGGGCCAGTTTCAGGCTTTCCTGAGCATCGCGCTTGAGTTGCAGAATGTAGCCGCGGGTTTCCGATTGACGATCCTTGAGGGCATCGAGCAGCTCCTCAAGATCGGCCACTGCGCCCTTGGCCTTGGCTTGCGCCTTGGCTTTTCCGGCCGCCGCAGCATCCTGCAATTTGGTGCGGGACTTGTGCAGTTTTTCTTGCGCTTTTCCGCGCTGCTTTTCCAGTTTGGCGAGCAACTTTTCAGCATCAGCCAAGGCTTCGGAACAAGCGGTTTCCAGATGCTCGAGCAGGCTGCTCGAGAGTTGTTGGAGCAAGTGCAACGGAGTGTTTACTGGCTTCTTGGTGGCCGACATGGTTTACCTCCTGGCTGAAGTGAGTGCGGCTCATACTAGACCTCTGCTGCAACCGCCGCTAGGGCATGTTGACACTATCGAAAGCGCTGTGTTGCAAAGGATTGAAAAACTTCTGCCCCGGCGCAAAAGCAGTTCACCGTTGCGCGCATTCTCGCTGGCATAATCGCCCGCAATTCAGGTCGGAGAGAGCTCATGTCGCGCTACCTTTTTTTATCGCTGTGGGTGTTTTTTTCGGCGGCCCAGGCCGGCGAAACAACGCAGGAAAATGAAGCCCACGATCTCGCTTACAGCCTGGGTGCAAGCCTTGGCGAACGCTTGCGCCAGGAGGTTCCCGACTTGCAGCTCCAGGCACTGGTCGAAGGATTGCAGCAGGCCTATCAGGGCAAACCGCTGGCGCTGAAGGACGAGAAGATCCAACAGATATTGGCCGAGCATGAGGCCCGGATCGCCATGCAGTCAGACGAGCCGCAAAGCGAAATGGCACTGGAAAAAGAACAGCGTTTTCTCGCCACGGAAAAAGCCAGACCCGGCGTGCGCGAACTGGCTGATGGCGTGTTGCTGACCGAGTTGACGCCAGGCACTGGCGCCAAGGCCGGACCGAACGGCAAGGTGCAGGTGCTGTACATCGGTCGCTTGCCTGACGGTACGGTGTTCGATCAGAACAGTCAGCCACAATGGTTCAGTCTCGACAGCGTGATCGCCGGATGGCGCAGCGCGCTGCAAAACATGCCGGTCGGGGCGAAATGGCGACTGGTGATTCCATCGGCTCAAGCCTATGGTGCCGACGGTGCCGGTGACGTGATTGCTCCGTTCACTCCACTGGTGTTCGAAGTCGAATTACGCGGCGCCACCAGCTGACGACGCAAACGAAAAACGGCGTGCCTTGGCACGCCGTTTCAGGATCTTGCGGGGAAGTGGTTCAGGCCTGAACCGGGTCGGCTTCCTTGTGGGCGGTGTGCAGCACTTCGATCAGGCAGTCTTCCAGCTCAAAGCGCTCATGCAACAGTCCGCCGAGTGTCTTGAACTCTTCGGCGACACACTTTCCTGCGTCACACAGGTCATTGAAGGCGAGCAGCTTTTCAGTGATGACGTCGATACGCGGGTAGATCGTCTCGGCGAGCTCCAGGCCACGCTGGTCGTTGAAGGCCTTGGCCTCCCCCGTCAGCTGCTCGTAGATCTCGAAGTGCCCGGCCGATACATAATCGACCAGCACGCCGCAGAATTCCTGCAAGGGCTTGCGGTTCTCGCCCAGCGCCTCAGGCTTTGCGCCGAGAGCGTCATAGGCCCCGATCAGTTCGTGTCGTTCCTGCAACCAGCGATCGATCAGCAGGTGCACTCCGCCCCAGCGTTCCTGAGCATTCTGACAACTTTCGAGCATGGTGATCTCTCTTCCCTTGTGGGTCAGCTGCTCTATGCCCGCTCGCCTCTTGTAACGTCGGTGGGCGGTCAGGCAGAGCGTCATCGAGCAACATAATTCCAATGACACGTGCGGGCCAGATTATGCCCGCACGACACTGGCTTCAAGGTACGCAGGCGATAATGTTCATACAAGTGTTTAATCGCCCGCAAAGGCCCGGTGCGACGACTCGCCGCCGAGTGGTCGCTGATAGCTGGTCCAGACCAGTCGCAACGACTGGTAAACGGCCAGAATCATCGTCGCGACGAAGAACAGCAAGCTCCACTCGGTGAGACTCAGATCGAACAGCGTCCAAGAGATTTCCACGCAATCGGCAGCGCCCTTGAACATTTGCTGTACGACCGATAGCCACGGCGAATTGGCCAACAGGTCCGCCAGATGCGTCGAGCACGCTGCTACCTGTTCCGCCGGAAGGGTTTGCAGCAGGACTTGTCGCCACGCCGTGACAGTGCCGGCCAGGCTGCAACAAAGACTGAGCAGCCAATACAGAACGTTACCGATGCGACCAGGGCCATGGACCGAAGCCATCAGGCAGACACCGGTAAGGAGCGCCAGGCAAAACCGTTGCACAAGACACAAGCCACAAGGCCGCAGGCCGACTGCATATTCCAGGTAGTAGGAAACGCCCATCGCCAGGGCACCCGCAATGAAAGCCATGAAAAACAAGGAGCGTGAGCAGGCCAAAGACATGGCTTTTCCGTAAAAGTAGTGACAGACCATTACGGTAGAGGAAAGCGCGACAGCCTTTCAAGGCAAGTGCCCACAGAGACTTCAGCGCAGGAGTAGGGAAATCCCGACGCAGGCGAGAGGATAAAATGTAGTCCTCTGTAGGACTTTGCCTGCGACGAAATTTTGCGACTGAATTTCAACCCGTCATCGCACTGCGGCGAGGGCGATTGCTCCCTCGTCGCAGGTCATCGCTCAGGCGCCGGAGCCCGGCGCCAGCGAATGGCTCAAGCGCGGACTGGCACTGGCAGAGGGGCCGCGAGCAAGCGCTCATCCAACAACCCCAGGCCTTCCTGAAACAGCTGGTTGCTGCGCTCGGCATCGCCCATTTGCGCCAGCAAGCGTGCCAGCTCGGCACAGGCTTCCGGATTGCGTTGTACACGCAGGCTGCTTTCCAGATAGTCCCGGGCCTTGCCCCATAAACTGTTTTGCAGGCATAGACGACCCAGTGTCAGCAGCAGGCCCGGATCAGCCGGATGGTCCTTGAGCCAGCCTTCGGCGGCCTGCAGCTGGCGGGCCGGATCATTGCCGCGAACCAGTCCGTAGAGCCGTGCCAGATGACTGTCGTAGCTGCGTTTGAGCGCAGTGCGCAGCACTTCTTCGGCCTCGACCTGAGCCCCCAATTGCCGCAGTTGTTCGGCATACGCGAGCACCAGTTGCGGCTCCTGACGCTGTGCCGAAGTCAGTTGTTGCCAAGCACGTTCCAGCGATTGCTTCCCCACCGTTCCGTCTTCTTCCCGTTGCGCCGCCAGGGACAGGTTCGCCCCCCAGGCCCGACGCTCCAGCTCGGCGAGTTCGGCCGCCGGCAGGATTTTGTCCTTGCGCAGCTCCGGCAGCAGGCGAATCACTGCCGACCAGTCACCACGCTGCGCAAGCAGGCGCTGCAACTGGCGCAGGGTCTGTGCGTTATGAGGATGGCGTTCACGCATGGCTTGCAGGGTGGCGAGGGCGCCTTCGGTATCACCGCGATCGGTCTGTAACTGGGCGTGGCTCAAGGCGATCGCCAACTCGGCCTGAGGCTGACGCTCCAGGGCGCGCTCCAGCAAGTTGTCGCTTTCTTCGTAATTGCCTAGTTCGTTCGCGGCACGGGCAGCGCCGAGGTAGTAAAGCAGCGGCTGGCGCTCGGCTTCGGCGGCCCGATGCAAGTGCCGTTGCGCACTGGCCCAGCGACCTTCGGCCAGGTCCAGCTGACCGTGCTCGATCGCCACCTGCACCCGACGGCTACGGTTACGCCGTGACCACGGATTGACCACGCCACTGGAAGCCATCACCAGTTCGACCAGCGACTTGATGCCCCAGATCACCAGCCAGAGCACAGCCACCAGCGCCAAGGTAGCCCACAGGCTCGACTCATAGCGGAACGTCTTGTAGGCAATCAGCACATAGCCGGAGTGTTCGGCAATCGCCAGCCCCAGGGCAGCGGCAGCGGCGATCACGAGGAACACGATCACATAGAGGCGTCTCATGGCGTGGCCTCCGGCGCGGCGTTCGCGGCAGGCCTGGTCAGTGGCTTGACCGAATCCTCGGCGTTGACGTTGCGCCGTTCCAGATACCCCTGCACCGCACTCAGGGTGCCGGTCATGTCCGGCGTGACGACGGTGACAGGTTGCTTGCTCAACTCGGCGACCTGCTCAAGCATGACTTTGCTTTGTGCGTTGTCCGGGTTGAAGTTGCCCTTGAGGATGTCCCGCGCCTCGTCCAGCACCTGGGAGTAAACCGCCGCCTGGCCATTGAGTGCGGCCCACTGCGCTTGCTCCAGCGCCAGGCTCAGGGCCAGGCGTACCTGACTCAGGCTCTGGCCGGCCAGCAATGGGCGAACGTTTTTGTCGGCATTGAAATCGATGCGGATGTAGCGCGAAATCTGATCCCACCATTGCGCCCAGCGACTGGCACCATCGCCATCGGCAGTCAGGCCCAGCAATGAATCGCCACGGTCCTTGTACTCCGGCGCCAGCTCGGTGAGGCTGGCCACTTGATCGCGCAACGCGCCCAGACGCAGGAACAGCCCGGTGCGATCCGGTTGTTCGGTGCTGCGCAAGGCGATCAGGGTCTTGGCCACCTGCTCGCGAGCGGCAAAGGAGCCCGGGTCATTCTGCTCACGCAGTATCTCGTCGGCACCCTGGACCAATGCCTGGGCACTGCTGATGTCCTGCAAGGCGGACAGTCGCAGGCTGGCCAGACGCAGCAGGTGCTCGGCCTCAGCCAGACGCCAGTCCTTGCGACTGGCGCCGAGTACGGTTTCCAGCCGTTGGTTCAAACGCTGCTGATCACCTTGCAGCTGAATCACCAGACGGCTGCGCGCTTCCAGTTCATCGGCGGGAGGCAATTGCGCCAGGCGTGCACTGAGGCGCTCCTCATTGAGCTTGAGACTTTGCGCTTGGTCATTCAGCGCCTGCACCTGACTCAGTTGCTGCTGATTATTGGCCTGCAGGTGTCGCACCTGCCAGACACCCCAACCGCCCACCGCTACACCGGCCGCACCCAACAGCAGCGCGATGATCGCCAGACCATTGCCTCGACGCTGCTCGGCAGCAGGTGGCGGCGGCGGCATTTCATCAACAGGAGCATCAACAGGTGCATCAACAGGTGCATCAAGCACCGGTCGCGAGTCATCTTTAGGCAAGGCTGTTTCGCTCACGTATCCATCCTTTGCATCAGAAAACGGGTACGGGGTGCTCCCGTAACGCCGTCAGCAAGGCCGCGGCACTGGCGCCGCGACAATCCACAACTGTTTTGGCCCCGGCGGCACGCGCCATTTCGGCAACCCTGGGGCTCGGTACAAACAACGGCAACCGCGCCAACTGCGGCCAGACATCGCCGGCCAGTTGATGCAGGTGCTCAAAACCTTGTCCACTGCTGACCACCAGCCCGTTCAGGCGTTCCGCCTGGATCCGTTGCGGTAGCAGTGTCGGCGGGTAAATCGGCAATCCTCGGCGGTACAACTCCAGATACTCGACACTAGCACCAAGCTCACGCAAACGCTCAGCCAGCAACTCGCGACCGCCCTCCCCGCGCAAGATCAGCACTCGCGCATCGGGTTGTGCGATAGCCTCGCGCAATCGGGAAAGTTCGAGCAAGGCTTCACTGTCATCGCCTTCTGCCGGGAAGCTCACGTCCAGCCCGTGATCTTCGAGGATCTGCGCAGTCGCCGCGCCGACGCTGAACCACTTCACACCAGGCGGTGACAACCAATATCGCTCGAGCAGTTCGACGCCGATCCGGGCGGCCGGCTTGCTGACCACGATGACGGCGCAGAACTGATCCAGCGCCTGAATCACCTGGCGCATTGTGTCAGTGGCCGCAATGGGCATGATGTCCAAAAGCGGCAGACTGTTACTGAATATCCCCTGCTCGGCCAAAAGGCTGCTCAGCGCCTCCGCTTCTTCGGCGGGACGCGTCAGCAGCAAGCGCCAGCCGATCACTCGTGACCAGCCTCGCCATAGACCGCTTTGAGGATGGCATCGGCCCCCTGGCTGAGCAGGTCTTCGGCGACTCGCACACCCAGCGCCTCGGCATCGCCGCGAGGGGCGCGGGCTTGTGCGCTGAGCAGCAGGCCACCGGCTGGATCGCCCACCAATCCGCGCAACCAGACCTGCTCACCTTCCAGCACGGCGTAGCAGGCAATCGGCACCTGGCAGCCGCCATTGAGGTGCTTGTTGAGGGCTCGTTCGGCGGTCACGCGGGTGGCGGTGTCCTGGTGATGCAGGGGGGTCAGCAACGCATGGATTTCACTGTCGGCGCTGCGGCATTCGATACCCACCGCGCCCTGGCCACCGGCCGGAAGGCTGTCGTCAACGCTGATGGCCGAGGTGATGCGGTCTTCGAATCCCAGGCGGATCAGGCCGGCAGCGGCGAGGATGATGGCGTCGTATTCGCCGGCATCGAGCTTGGCCAGGCGGGTGTTGACGTTGCCGCGCAGGAAGCGGATTTGCAGGTCCGGGCGACGGGTCAGCAATTGAGCCTGGCGGCGCAGGCTGGAGGTGCCGACGATGCTGCCCTGAGGCAACTCATCCAGGCTGGTGTAAGTGTTGGAAACGAAGGCATCGCGCGGGTCTTCCCGCTCGCAGATGCAGAACAGACCGAGGCCTTCGGGGAAGTCCATCGGCACGTCCTTCATGGAGTGCACGGCGATGTCGGCTTCATTTTCCAGCAGCGCGGTTTCGAGTTCCTTGACGAACAGGCCCTTGCCGCCGATTTTCGACAGCGGTGAGTCAAGCAGCTTGTCACCACGGCTGACCATGGGAACGAGGGTCACCAGCAGGCCCGGATGAGCCGCCTCAAGACGAGCTTTGACGTATTCGGCCTGCCACAGGGCGAGAGCGCTTTTGCGGGTGGCGATGCGGATCTGGCGAGAGGACATGGATCAATCCGTACTGAATAGATACGACGGATAATAACAGCTCAGTCAAATCCACTTTGACTTGTATCAGATACTACTCGGCCTCCCTGGCCCCGGACGTCCGGCAATCGGGTGTAAAATTGGCCTGCGAACAGCTGTTTAAAGCTGTTGCATCATTTTGCGCACCCCAGCCACATGACGACGGCTGACGATCAGCGCATCACCGTTGAGACCTTTGAGGAACAACTGAAAATGCCCCAGGGGTGTGCGTTGCAATCGCTCGATACGCTCGCGGGCGACCAGTGCATTGCGATGGATACGCACGAAACGGTCACCGAATTCATCTTCGAGAGCCTTGAGCGGCTCATCGAGCAGCACTTCGCCGCTTTCGTGGCGCAAGGTCACGTATTTATGGTCGGCAATGAAATACACCACCTGATCCAGCGGAATCAGCTCGATCCCTTTACGGGTTCGGGCGCTGATATGGCTGCGCGGGCCGTTGCCGCTTTCGGCAGCAGGGCGGGTCAGGGCGGCGAGCTGGGCACGATTGGGGCGCTCGGCTCTCTTTAATGCGTCATGTAATTGTTCAGTTCTCACAGGTTTCACCAGATAGCCTACGGCGCTGGCCTGTAAGGCTTCCACGGCAAATTCATCGGGCCCGGCGCAGAACACCACGGCGGGCGGAGTTTCGCGTTCACACAACCGCGCAGCCACTTGCAGCCCATCGAGGCCGGGCATGCGGATATCAAGCAGCACGATATCCGGCTTGTGGCTGTCGATCAGTGCCAACGCCTCTTCGCCATTCGTGGCACTAGGCTCCAGGACACTGTATCCCTCGAGTTCGCCAACCATTCGGCTCAGGCGCTCGCGGGCCAAGGGTTCGTCATCAACGATCAGGACATTCATATTGCGCTGGATTCCTGCGTGAGTCTCGCACAAGGATAGCGTAGACAGGTGAAGTGACATCCGTCACCGCGATCCACGCTAAGACTAGCGCGAGCGTCAAAAAGTGCCGTTGGTCCGGCGGCTAAATTTTCATCTGCCGGGCGATTGGCGGCCCAGGCCCGCGTTGGCGACGCATCGCCACAGGGTTTGCTGATACGCAATATGAACACCCCACTCTTTTTATAGTCAGCGGCTGCACCGAGAAGTGCGCTGATCCTACTGTCCAACTGTAGACGGTTGCCGGGACGATATAGCTCAATTGGAAAATATCGTTCGGCAAAAATGCGCGGGTCTTGCCCGGGCCCAGGCTTTCTCCCCCAAAAAAACGTATCGACCAGTGTCAGCGACAGGATTGGCAACCCTGTTATTATCCGCGCCAGCGTTCCACGCCTTCTTACTTCAAGCCGATACGAGCGAATTCATGAGCACTGACAAGACCAATCAGTCCTGGGGCGGCCGCTTCAGTGAACCCGTCGACGCCTTCGTCGCCCGCTTCACCGCCTCCGTCACCTTCGACCAGCGCCTGTATCGCCACGACATCATGGGCTCGATCGCCCACGCCACCATGCTGGCCAAGGTCGGCGTGCTGACCGATGCCGAGCGCGACAGCATCATCGATGGCCTGAACACCATTCAGGGTGAAATCGAGGCCGGTCAGTTCGACTGGCGCATCGACCTCGAAGACGTCCACATGAACATCGAGGCACGCCTGACCGACCGCATCGGTGTGACCGGTAAAAAACTGCACACCGGCCGCAGCCGTAACGATCAGGTCGCCACCGACATCCGTCTGTGGCTGCGTGACGAGATCGACCTGATCCTGGCCGAAATCACCCGTCTGCAAAAAGGCCTGCTGGAGCAGGCCGAGCGCGAAGCCGCCAGCATCATGCCGGGGTTCACCCACCTGCAGACCGCACAGCCGGTGACGTTCGGACACCACATGCTGGCCTGGTTCGAAATGCTCAGCCGCGACTACGAACGCCTGGTCGACTGCCGCAAGCGCACTAACCGCATGCCGCTGGGCAGCGCGGCGTTGGCCGGCACCACCTACCCAATCGATCGCGAATACACCGCCCAACTCCTGGGTTTCGACGCGGTTGGCGGCAATTCGCTGGACAACGTCTCCGATCGTGATTTCGCCATCGAATTCTGCTCGGCGGCCAGTATCGCGATGATGCACCTGTCGCGTTTCTCCGAAGAGCTGGTGCTGTGGACCAGCGCGCAGTTCCAGTTCATCGATCTGCCCGACCGTTTCTGCACCGGCAGCTCGATCATGCCGCAAAAGAAAAACCCGGACGTGCCGGAGCTCGTGCGTGGCAAGACCGGTCGCGTATTCGGCGCGCTGATGGGCCTGCTGACCCTGATGAAAGGCCAGCCCCTGGCCTACAACAAGGACAACCAGGAAGACAAGGAACCGCTGTTCGACGCCGCCGACACCCTGCGCGACTCGCTGCGGGCCTTTGCCGACATGGTGCCGGCGATCAAACCCAAGCACGCGATGATGCGCGAAGCAGCCCTGCGCGGTTTCTCCACTGCCACCGACCTGGCCGACTACCTGGTGCGTCGCGGCCTGCCATTCCGTGATTGCCACGAAATCGTTGGCCATGCCGTGAAGTACGGCGTGGACAGCGGCAAGGACCTGGCGGAAATGAGCCTGGAAGAACTGCGCAAGTTCAGCGACCAGATCGACCAGGACGTGTTCGCCGTGCTGACCCTGGAAGGCTCGGTCAATGCCCGTAACCACATCGGCGGCACCGCGCCGGCGCAGGTGAAGGCTGCCGTGGCTCGCGGCCAGGCGTTGCTCGCCAGCCGCTAAATCGCCAAAAGCTTCGCGAGCAGGCTCGCTCCCACACTGGATAGTGTTCGCACATCCAATCCAGTGGGAGCGAGCCTGCTCGCGATGACTGTCTTCAAAACCCCACAGAACTACTTCTTGGCAGCAATCATCGCCATGAACGCCGGCATCGCGGCCTCCCGGTCCGCCGCCACACGCTGCACATTCGGATTACCCCCCAAAAACTCCAGCAGCGCCTTGGCCTTCGGCATCTCGGCCAACAGATCGATGTCAAACAACTTCTTGGCGACCCCACACGCCAGCGGCACGCTGAACAGGAAATACAAATCCGCCACGCTCAAGCTGTCGCCAGCCACGTAAGGGCTGAATTTGCCGTGCCGGCCCAGCGCCGCCATCCCCAGCAACAATTCGGCTTTGGTTTTTTCCTTGATCGCTTCCGGCTGGGTCATGCCGAAAAAGGCTTCGGGATAGCAGGCCCGGCCTGGCAATTCGATGTACAGCTCGATTTCCCTGGCCAGTGCCAGCACCTGCGCGCGCTCGAACGGATCGCTCGGCAGCAGCGGCGTGCCTTTCTGGCTTTGCTCGATGTATTCGAGGATCACGCTGGTTTCATTGATGAAGCCCTGCTCTACCTGCAGCACCGGGACCTTTCCGCGAGGGCTGATGGCCAGTGCCTCGGGGCTGGTGCCCGCGTAAAACGGTACTTCTTCGAAGGGCAGGCCTTTTTCCAGCAGCGCCAGTTTGACCATGTTGTAGTAGTTACTGACGGAGAATCCATAAAGCTTGATCATCACAAAGCCTCCAGGCCATGCGGGGTGGGCAGTGCCTGTTTATAGAACGCTGCCGGGATTCTTGCCAGCAGCATCACGCCGCTGAATGCGGGTAAACTGGCCGCCTTTCCCTGAGGAGCCTGCCATGAGCGAGCCAACCGATATCGACAACGACGAAGAAGAGTTCGCCGAAAGTACCCTGATCCAGGCCATCGAAAACCAGATCGAAAGCGACAACCCGCCGGCTGCCAAAGCGACGTTCAACAAGCTGACGCTGGTGGGTTACGAGCGCGAAGAAATTCTTAACCTGATGGCTCACGTTTTGGCGGTAGAAATCGACGCGATTCTCGAAGAAGACCGCGCGTTCAACACTGAATGGTACGAAGCTGCCCTGCGCGCATTGCCCGAGTTGCCGCCGGAAAAGCAGTAAGCATCGACACCGATTCCTGTGGCGAAGGAGCAAGCTCCCTCGCCACAAAATGCCGCTCCCACACATTTTGTTGCCAATCCCGCCTGCCGTCTCCCGGCACCTGACTACACTGGAAACACCCCGCTGCCCCACCATCCACCGGGGGAAGGCTACCCAAGGCAAAAAACCCTGTCGCGAGCACTGGACATGCCGCGCAAGTGGGCTCACCTTAGGGGCGCTGTCGTCCAATTCCTAGAAAGTCTGGAGTCCTTATGTCGCTTACCCCTGAGTTGGTTGCCGAACTGGAAGTCCTCGCACTCTTCAACCTGGACAGTTCCCAGGAAGGTCTGAAAATTCATCAGACCGCTGCCCCGAAACACATTGCCGCCGCCAAACGCCTCTTTGAAAAAGAACTGACCGACCAGCCTGATGGCGGTTACCTGACAAGCCTGGGTCGTGACGCCGCGCAAAATGTGCAAACCGTGCTGACCATTCTTAACGCCGAAGTAACAGCCTGAATTCTGCCGCATCGCCCACGGAGACCCCGATCCAGGGATTTCCGCGGGCACATTCCCCTGATTTCTGTCTCCATCCGTTAGAAATCTGACGCCAGAAAAACAAAATCAGCTTAAAAGTCCTCGCCTCAAGGCGCTAAACTGCCCCTCATCCGAAGAGCCCCACGTCCGAGCCCTGCGAGCCGGTTTGAGCTGACATGACGCGCACCCATGAAATCCGCCCTGATCTGGACGAGGGAATCGACCGCAAGGTTCTCAGCCAGCTGCGCGCACGCTTTCTGAAACTCAACGAAGGACGCATGGCTCGTGCCATGGAAGGGTTGTCGACCCGCCAGCAAGGGGTCCTGACCTTGCTGCCGCTGTTTTTCCACGTTAACCATCCGCTGTTGCCCGGCTACGTTTCCGGCAGTACGCCGGCCGGGCTGTCGAATTTCGAACCGGATGCCAATGTCCTTGCTGAAGCCCAGCGCCTGACCCGCTCGTTTTCCTACAAACCGCGCCACGGCAGCAACCCGCCAAGGCCGATTCACGGACTGTTCCTGATGGGCAGCCTCGGCACCCTGGCGCAGGCCGACCAGAGCGACATGGATGTGTGGGTCTGCCATGGGCCGGACCTGACCGAGAACGAACTCGCCGAGCTGCGCAAAAAATGCCAGTTGCTGGAAACCTGGGCCGCCAGCCAGGGCGCAGAAGCGCATTTTTTCCTGATCGACCCGAGCCGTTTCGTCCGTGGCGAGCGCGATACCCAGCTGAGCTCAGAGGATTGCGGTACCACCCAGCACTACCTGTTGCTGGACGAGTTTTACCGCACCGCGATCTGGCTCGCCGGGCGCACACCGATCTGGTGGCTGGTGCCGGTCTACGAAGAGTCGAGCTACGACCGCTACACCCATGCCTTGATCTCCAAACGCTTCATTCGTGCCGATGAAACCCTCGACCTCGGCAACCTGGCCTACATCCCTCCCGGCGAATTTATCGGTGCCGGGCTCTGGCAGTTGTTCAAGGGCATCGAGTCGCCTTACAAGTCGGTACTCAAGCTGCTGCTGACCGAGGTTTACGCCAGTGAGCACCCCAGGGTCCATTGCCTGAGCCTGCGCTTCAAGCAAGCGGTGTTCGCCAACCGCCTCGACCTCGACGAACTGGATCCGTACGTCGTGGTGTACCGGCGCATCGAGGAATACCTTATTGCCCGCAACGAACCGGAACGGCTGGAACTGGTGCGTCGCGCGCTGTACCTGAAGGTCAATCGCAAACTCACCGGCAACAGCCGCACCCAGAGCTGGCAGCGCTCTTTGCTCGAACGCCTGGCCCACGAATGGCACTGGGACCAGCGCCAACTGGCCCTGCTCGACAGCCGCAGCCAGTGGAAAGTCCGCCAGGTCAGTTCCGAGCGGCGGGCACTGGTCAACGAGCTGAACTACAGCTACCGCTTCCTCACCCAGTTTGCCCGTCACGAACAAACGGTCAGCCGCATCAACAAGCGCGACCTGAGCGTTCTCGGCCGTCGCCTGTACGCCGCTTTCGAGCGCAAGGCCGGCAAAGTCGAATTCATCAACCCCGGCATCGCCCCGGACCTGGCTGAAGACACCCTGACGCTGGTGCACGCACCGAACAAGAAGGAACCGGGGCAAAGCCAGTGGGGCTTGTACAACGGCAGCCTGACGGCACTGGAGTGGGAGCATTTCGCGCCGATCAAACGCAGCCGTCACTTGCTCGAACTACTGACCTGGTGCCACCGCAATGGCGTGATCGACAGCAGTACCCGCCTGGCCTTGCACCCCGGCACCAGCGACTTGAGCGAATTCGAACTGTTCAACCTGCTCGGCAGCCTGCAACAGACCATCGCCCTGCCCTTGCCCACCGTCGCCGAGGAACCTCTGCTGCGCGCCAGCGTGCCGAGTGAAGTGCTGATTTTGGTGAATGTCGGCATCGATCCGCTCAAGCACCATCGCGACCTGAACATCCTCATGACCACCGAACGCACCGACTCCCTGAGCTACGCCGGTGTCAGGGAAAATCTGGTGCTAACCCTGGACCAGGTCACGCTAAACAGCTGGAATGAGGTGCTGGTCGGTCGCTACGACGGCCCCCACTCCCTGCTCGACTGCATCCGCGACTACCTCAACAACCTGCCGGCCGGGCCACAACAGCCGAAGCTGAGGGTGCGTTGCTTCTGCCATAACCGCGCGCAGTTCATTGCCCAACGGGTCGAGGAAATCCTCGATACCGCGCAGAACCTGCTGCTGAGCCGACTCAATCATCGCTACCTGATCCAGGTCCAGCAGCACTACCACGTGCTGGAGTTGGTGCCGGGCCAGGTCCAGCACATCGCGCTGGCCACTCTGCCGGCACTGATCGATTACCTGGGCAAGGAAATGGCGAGCTACAGCCCGTTGCACCTCGATCCGAAGGCACTGGAAGACCACGACCTCGCGCTGTTCCTGCCAACGGGCCAGCCGGACTGCATTCAAGTGTTCTACCGGGTCAACGAAGATCAGGCTGATCTGTACGTGCTCGATGAGTTCAACGCCCTGTGGCAGCAACGCCTGCCCTGGCACGATGAGCAAAGCCTGCTGGTGCCGCTGCAGCGTTTCCTGCAATCGATCCAGTACCGTCGCGATGCCCTGCTGCCGATGGACGCGACCCACCCCTTGAGCCTCGACACCCTGTATTGCCAGTTGCTGCCGTCAGGCCCTGGCCGGGCGCGCCGCATCGAAGCCCGACCCGTACCGCAGACGCCAGTGAACAAACCGTTCTACGACGTGCAGGCGATCGTCGGCAAAGCCGCACCGAGTCAGGTGCAGGTGACGTTGTATTGCAATCAACGGGAGTTTTCCGAGCTGGAACATGGCGACCAGTTGTTCCGCGTGGTCGCCCGGGAAATCGTCGGGCAGCGCCGGGAAACCGAACGCTACCGCTGCTACATCACCGATCTCGACCTGTCAGGCCTGCTCGGTGAAGGGCAGAGTTCCACCCATCTGTACCTGCGCTACAAAGCTGACCTGGAGCTGGCATTGAACGAGGCGCTCGATCAGGCCTGAGAGATGTCACTCTGGGAACGCGCCGCCATTGGCCGGCTGCGATTCGACTTCCAGCAGCGTCAGCTTCAGGGTCTTGCCGCCCGGAGCCGGCCAATCGATATGCTGGCCAACCTTCAGGCCGAGCAGCGCGCTGCCCACCGGCGCCAGGATCGAGACCTTGCCTTCGTCGGCGTTCGCATCCTTGGGGTACACCAGGGTCAGGTGGTAGTCCTTGCCACTGCCTTCTTCGCGGCAATGCACACGGGAATTCATGGTCACGACATCCGCCGGCACTTCATCGTGGCCGACCAGGGTATCGGCGCGATCCAGTTCGGTTTGCAACGCGATAACGCCCGGCAGCGTGTCATCCAGGCTGTCGATCAGACGCTCCAGACGCTGGACGTCCAGACGGGTAAGGGTGATGGAAGGTGCGGTCATGATCAGGGCAGACTCCTTTCTTCTGCACGAAAAAAGCAAAACCCCGCCAGAAAAGGCGGGGTTTTCACAAGCCTCGATGGGTTGAGGCATATCCGGACACTATCACAGCTCAAAAAATATACAAGCCGCCACCCGGCGGCGTAGGAGCTGCCGTAGGCTGCGATCTTTTGATCTTGTTCTTCGGCAATCTTCAGAGCTGCCAAAAGATCGCAGCCTTCGGCAGCTCCTACAGAGCGCCGGCCTTGCGATTCGAAGCCTGCTCACAAATCACCCGCCGACGTTCGTCATCGGCCGAACGCCATTCGCGGATGTCTTCGACGTGACGGAAGCAACCCAGGCAGACTTTCTGCTCGTCCAGCCGGCACACACCGCTGCACGGCGATGGCACCGCCGGGCTGACGTTGCTATAGAGCGGCTTGGGCGCACGGACAGGTGCAGGCTGGGTCACGATCTCACAGGCCTTCGAAATCGAGCTCGACACCGGCCTGCTGCTGGACGATACGCACAAGCATTTCACCCAACTGCTCTTCGCTCTTGTCGCACATCCAGCGCTCGCTTTCTTCGTCATAGTCGAAGTGGAAACCACCGGACACCGCCGCCAGCCACAGCTGACGCAGCGGCTCCTGGCGACTGAAGATCAACTGGCTGCCGCTCTCGAACTTGACGGTCAGCACACCGGCCGAGCTTTCGAGGTCGATATCCAGGTCGCTCTCGTCAAAGATGTCCTCCAGGGTTTGCTGGGTGGCATCGACAAGGTCATGGAAACGCGCTTCGGACAAACTCATTACGGCAACCTCAAAAAGTGTCTGATCAGGCTCAAGCGCCGCAAGATACGACCGAGCCCCGTCGATTGCAAAGAATAACGACCTGTGGGATTGCATGATACCAACCGGCCGCGGCCCAAGCCCCGCCGGACGGGCGGTCCGTTGCATAGGCAAGCTGCCGGGTGGCCGGTATACTCCGGCGCAATTAATGCATTTTCAAGGATTTCGCCATGAAGCGCCTGATCTCTTCCCTTGCTGCGCTCCTCGCGGTTGCCTGCCTTGTGTCGGCCTGCGGTCAAAAAGGCCCGCTGTACCTGCCCGATGCAGACCAGGACCCTGTCGAGCAAGCCAAGTCGTCGCAGCAGCAGCCTGCTTCCAAAGCACACAAGCACGACGTCTACCAATAATAAGGGAACCTCATGGACGCTTTTAACTACCGTGACGGTGAACTGTTCGCGGAAGGTGTTGCCCTGTCTGCCATCGCCGAGCGCTTTGGTACACCGACCTACGTTTACTCGCGCGCACACATCGAAGCCCAATACCTGGCTTACGCCGATGCACTGGCCGGCATGCCGCACCTGGTGTGCTTTGCTGTAAAGGCCAACTCCAACCTGGGTGTACTGAATGTCCTGGCGCGCCTGGGCGCCGGTTTCGACATCGTCTCCCGTGGCGAACTGGAACGTGTACTGGCCGCTGGCGGCAGCGCCGACAAGATCGTGTTCTCCGGCGTTGGCAAAACCCGTGACGACATGCGTCGCGCCCTGGAAGTCGGCGTGCACTGCTTCAACGTCGAATCCACCGACGAGCTGGAACGCCTGCAAGTGGTCGCCGCCGAACTGGGCGTTCGCGCGCCGATTTCGCTGCGTGTGAACCCGGACGTCGATGCCGGCACCCACCCGTACATTTCCACCGGTCTCAAAGAGAACAAGTTCGGCATCGCCATCGCCGACGCCGAAGACGTGTACGTGCGTGCCGCGCAACTGCCGAACCTGGAAGTGGTCGGCGTCGATTGCCACATCGGCTCGCAACTGACCACCCTGCCGCCGTTCATCGACGCCCTCGACCGCCTGCTGGGCCTGGTCGATCGCCTCGGCGATTGCGGCATCTACCTGCGCCACATCGATCTCGGTGGTGGCCTGGGCGTGCGATACAAGGACGAGGAGCCGCCACTGGCTGCCGACTACATCAAGGCCGTGCGTGAACGCCTCGACGGTCGTGACCTGGCGCTGGTGTTCGAGCCGGGCCGCTTCATCGTCGCCAACGCCGGTGTATTGCTGACCCAGGTCGAATACCTCAAGCACACCGAGCACAAAGACTTCGCCATCGTCGACGCGGCCATGAACGACCTGATCCGCCCGGCGCTGTATCAGGCCTGGATGGACGTCACGGCCGTGCGCCCGCGCACCTCCGCTGCCCGCGCCTACGACATCGTCGGCCCGATCTGCGAGACCGGCGACTTCCTGGCCAAGGATCGTCAGCTGGCGCTGGAAGAAGGCGACCTGCTGGCCGTGCATTCGGCCGGTGCCTACGGGTTTGTCATGAGTTCCAACTACAACACCCGCGGCCGTACCGCAGAAGTGTTGGTGGACGGTGATCAGGCATTTGAAGTGCGTCGCCGTGAAACGGTAGCCGAGTTGTTTGCTGGCGAAAGCCTGCTGCCGGAGTAAAACCATGCTGCTGCGTTTTACCAAGATGCACGGCCTGGGCAATGATTTCATGGTCCTCGACCTGGTCAGCCAGCACGCGCATATCCTGCCCAAGCACGCCAAGCAATGGGGCGACCGGCACACCGGCATCGGTTTCGACCAGTTGCTGATCGTTGAAGCGCCGAGCAATCCGGACGTGGATTTCCGCTATCGGATCTTCAACTCCGACGGTTCCGAAGTGGAACAGTGCGGCAACGGTGCGCGCTGTTTCGCCCGCTTCGTGCTCGACAAGCGCCTGACCGCAAAGCGGCTGATTCGCGTCGAGACCAAAAGCGGCATCATCGAGCTGGACGTTCGTAGCGACGGCCAGATCGGCGTGAACATGGGCGCCCCGCGTCTGGTGCCGGCGGATATTCCGTTCCAGGCGCCGGAGCAGGCCAAGAGTTATCAGGTCGACGTCGACGGCACCCCGGTCGATCTGGCCGCAGTGTCCATGGGCAACCCCCATGCCGTGCTGCGGGTCAGCGATATCAACAATGCACCGGTGCATGAACTGGGGCCGAAAATCGAACACCACCCGCGCTTCCCGGCGCGGGTCAATGTCGGTTTTCTCCAGGTCATCGACCGGAGCCGCGCGCAGTTGCGCGTCTGGGAACGTGGAGCCGGGGAAACCCAGGCTTGCGGAACCGGCGCCTGTGCCGCCGCAGTGGCCGCGATCAGCCAGGGGTGGATGGATTCGCCACTACTGATCGACCTGCCTGGCGGGCGCTTGTCCATCGAATGGGCAGGCCCTGGCCAACCGGTGATGATGACCGGCCCGGCAGTGCGCGTATATGAAGGACAAGTGCGTCTTTGAGTGAGCGAAATCCATGACCGACAAGCCTCAGGTACCCGCACGACAAGCTGACGAATCACCGACCGAAAGCCTGGAGGCGGCGGCTGTAGCCGCGTACCTGGAGGCTCATCCGGACTTCTTCGTCGAGCACGAAGAACTGCTCCCGTCCCTGCGCATTCCCCATCGACGCGGCGATACCGTGTCGCTGGTGGAGCGTCAGATGACGATCCTGCGCGATCGCAACATTGAACTGCGTCATCGCCTGTCGCATTTGATGGACGTGGCCCGGGACAACGACCGCCTGTTCGAGAAGACCCGTCGCCTGATCCTCGCGTTGATGGATGCTGCCAGCCTGGAAGACGTGGTGATGTGCGTCGAAGACAGCCTGCGCCAGGAATTCCAGGTGCCCTTCGTCAGCCTCATCCTGCTCGGCGACAACGCCATGCCGGTGGGCCGCTGGGTTACTCACGCCGAAGCTCAAGTGGCCATCGGCGGCTTGCTCTCGGAAGACAAAAGTGTCAGCGGCAGCCTGCGCGAGCATGAACTGGACTTCCTGTTCGGCGAAGAACAGCGCAAGCAGATCGGCTCCACCGCGGTCGTCGCCATCAGCCACCAGGGCATCCACGGCATCCTGGCCATCGCCAGCCGTGATCCGCAGCACTACAAAAGCTCGGTGGGCACCTTGTTCCTGAGCTACATCGCTGAAGTCATGGGTCGCGTGCTGCCACGGGTCAACAACTCCCTGCGCTCGGTACGCTGAACATGGAACGACAACTGGACGCTTACTGCGAACACCTGCGCAGTGAGCGGCAGGTGTCGCCGCACACGCTGTCGGCCTACCGCCGCGACCTCGATAAAGTGCTGGGCTGGTGCGTCAAACAGAACATCGGCAGCTGGACGGCGCTGGACATCCAGCGCCTGCGCAGCCTGATTGCCCGCCTGCATGCCCAAGGTCAATCGTCCCGCAGCCTGGCGCGATTGCTGTCGGCCGTTCGCGGGCTCTATCACTACCTGAACCGCGAAGGCCTGTGCGACCACGATCCGGCCAATGGCCTCGCGCCGCCCAAAGGCGAACGCCGCCTGCCGAAAACCCTCGACACCGACCGCGCCCTGCAACTGCTGGAAGGTGGTGTGGAGGATGACTTTCTGGCACGTCGGGACCAGGCGATTCTCGAGCTGTTCTATTCCTCCGGCTTGCGGCTGTCGGAGCTGACGGGGCTCAATCTCGATCAGCTCGACCTGGCTGACGGCATGGTCCAGGTGCTCGGCAAGGGCAGCAAGACCCGACTGTTGCCGGTGGGCCAAAAGGCTCGCGAAGCACTGGAGCAGTGGCTACCACTGCGGGCCATGGCCAACCCGGCGGACGATGCGGTGTTTGTCAGCCAGCAAGGCCGCCGTCTCGGCCCCCGGGCGATCCAGGTGCGGGTCAAGGCTGCCGGCGAACGCGAACTGGGGCAGAACCTGCATCCGCACATGTTGCGGCACTCCTTCGCCAGCCATTTGCTGGAATCCTCCCAGGACCTGCGCGCGGTGCAGGAACTGCTCGGCCACTCGGACATCAAGACCACGCAGATCTACACCCACCTGGACTTCCAGCACCTGGCCACGGTCTACGACAGCGCCCACCCAAGGGCCAAACGCATTAAGGGCGACGATTCATGAGCATTCAGTTGATCACCTTCGACCTCGACGACACCTTGTGGGACACCGCCCCTGTCATCGTCAGCGCCGAAGCCGTTTTGCGTGAATGGCTGACCGAGCACGCACCCAATCTTGGGGCGGTGCCGGTGGAGCATTTGTGGAGCATTCGTGAGCGCGTATTGAGCAACGAGCCTGGCCTCAAGCACCGTATCAGCGCTCTGCGTCGACGGGTGCTGTTCCATGCACTGGAAGAGTCCGGCTACACCCATGCAGAAGCCTCGGACCTGGCGGACAAGAGCTTTGAAGTATTCCTGCATGCCCGGCATCAGATCGAAGTGTTTCCGGAGGTCGAACCGACCCTGGAAATCCTCGCCAATCATTACGCCCTCGGCGTGGTCACCAATGGCAACGCCGATGTGCGTCGGTTGGGCCTGGCGGATTATTTCAAGTTTGCGCTGTGCGCCGAAGACATCGGCATCGCCAAACCCGACGCGCGATTGTTCCAGGAGGCCTTGCAACGCGGTGGCGCGACCGCTGAAACGGCGGTGCACATTGGCGATCATCCGGGCGATGACATTGCCGGTGCGCAGCAGGCGGGAATGCGGGCGATCTGGTTCAACCCGGCGGGCAAGGTATGGGAAGCCGACCGCCTGCCCGATGCGGAGATTCGCAGCCTGACCGATTTGCCGGCGTTGCTGGCGCGGTGGAACTCGGTGTCGGCCTGACGAAAAAACCTGTGGGATCACCACAGGTTTCATTTTTTTGTTTCAGGCATGAAAAAGCCCGCAGCGACGGCGGGCTTTTTCAGCAAGCGGGTAGCAGGCTCAGATAGGCCGGCTGCCGTACTTGTTGTCCGGCTTCTTGGGCGGATCGGCGACCACATTGGCCTCCACTTCCTGCACCTTGCCACCCTTGGCCAAAAACTCCTCCATGGCCCGCGCGAGAGCATCGCGTTCCTTGTTCTTGGCTTCGACACTCGGCAGCTCATCGACCGATACCGCTGCCTTGGCCTTGCCTTTGGCGGCCGGAACCGGCGCATCACCGCCGTCGTCTTCAGCGACGTCTTCCGCCGCTGCTTCCAGACCTTCTTCGGTTTCGTCGTCGTCGCCTACTTCGAGGTCGTCGTTTTCCAGATCATCGTCGCTCATGTTCTACCTCATGACTTGCGAAAAGCAGATTAGTTATAGCCCAGCTTTGCCCTCTGTCGAAGGCTGCCGGAAAAAAATCAACAGCCGCTGCTGACCAGCGGCTATGCCTCTTCACCGTGCACGGTGGCGAGGACTTTACGGGCACCGCCATGATCACGGTGCTCGCCCAGATAAACGCCTTGCCAGGTCCCCAACGCCAACCGGCCTGCCGAAATCGGCAAACTGAGCTGACAGCCAAGCACGCTGGCCTTGAAGTGCGCCGGGAGGTCGTCCAGGCCTTCGTCGTTATGCTCATAGCCGTCTGTTCCTTGTGGGATCAGACGATTGAAAAATCGTTCGAAGTCGCGACGTACCGCCGGATCGGCGTTCTCGTTGATGGTCAACGATGCCGAGGTATGCTGCAGCCACAAATGCAACAGACCGACCCGACACGCCTTGAGTTCAGGCAAGCCGGCGAGTAACTCGTCCGTTACCAGGTGAAAGCCCCGGGGCCTTGCCCGCAAGGTAATCAGAGTCTGTTGCCACATACAGTTCTCCGCACGTTCGGGGCGCATTCTAGCGCGCTCTGGGAAAAAACAAAGGCCCTAATATTCCTTCAATCCTGTAAGCCTTTGGCTGCACAAAAACACCCGACGTAAACATCGTAAAACCTGTAGGAAAAAACCTTTCAGCTCAGCCTTCAATGACAAATTCCAGACAAAAAAATGCCCGGCAAGCCGGGCAGTTTTTTACGCGCTTGCTTACAAGTTGTAGCCGCGTTCGTTGTGAAGCGCCAGATCGATGCCGACCGCTTCTTCTTCTTCGTTGATACGCAGGCCCATGACCGCATCCAGCACCTTGAGGATGATGTATGTAGCGATCGCGGTGTAGATCACCGTGAAGCCCACGCCTTTGCACTGAATCCACACTTGTGCGGCGATGTCGGTCACGGTGCCGAAGCCACCCATGGACGGAGCAGCGAACACGCCGGTCAGGATTGCGCCGAGGATACCGCCGATACCGTGCACGCCGAAGGCGTCCAGGGAATCGTCATAGCCGAGCTTGCGCTTGAGGGTGGTAGCGCAGAAGAAGCACACCACGCCAGCCGCCAGACCGATTACCAACGCGCCCATCGGGCCAACGGTGCCGGCAGCCGGGGTGATTGCCACCAGACCGGCAACCACGCCCGAAGCGATGCCCAGCGCGCTAGGCTTGCCGTGGGTGAGCCACTCGGCAAACATCCAGCCCAGTGCAGCAGCGGCGGTAGCGATTTGAGTCACCAGCATCGCCATGCCGGCGGTGCCGTTGGCCGCAGCGGCGGAACCGGCGTTGAAACCGAACCAGCCGACCCACAGCATGGCCGCGCCCATCAGGGTGTAACCGAGGTTGTGCGGTGCCATCGGCGTGGTCGGGAAGCCCTTGCGCTTGCCCAACACCAGGCAGGCAACCAGACCAGCCACACCGGCGTTGATGTGCACCACGGTGCCACCGGCGAAATCGAGCACGCCCCAGTCCCACATCAGGCCACCGTTGCCGGACCAGACCATGTGCGCGATCGGCGCATACACCAGGGTGAACCAGATGCCCATGAACACCAGCATCGCGGAGAACTTCATCCGCTCGGCGAATGCACCGACGATCAGCGCCGGAGTGATGATCGCGAAGGTCATCTGGAAGGTGACGAACACCGCCTCAGGGAACAGCGCCGCAGGGCCGGTCAGGCTGGCTGGCGTGATGCCGGCGAGGAATGCCTTGCCCATGCCGCCGAAGAACGAGTTGAAGTTGACGACGCCCTGCTCCATGCCCGTGGTGTCGAACGCGATGCTGTAGCCATAAATGACCCACAGGACGCTGATCAGACCGGTAATGGCGAAGCACTGCATCATCACGGAAAGAATGTTTTTCGACCGAACCATGCCGCCGTAGAACAGCGCAAGGCCGGGAATGGTCATGAACAGCACCAAGGCTGTCGAGGTCATCATCCAGGCGGTGTCGCCGGAGTTGAGGACTGGGGCCGCCACTTCGTCTGCCGCCAGAGCAAGGCTGGGCATTACGATGGACAACAGGGCTCCTAGCCCTGCGAATTTACGCAGAGTCATATTGTTTTCTCCTGGGGCGTTGGGTTTGTGGCGGCTTAGATTGCGTCGGTATCGGTTTCGCCGGTACGGATGCGAATCGCCTGTTCCAGATTGACCACGAAGATCTTGCCGTCACCGATCTTGCCGGTGTTGGCAGCCTTGGTGATGGCCTCGATTACCCGGTCCAGATCCTTGTCGTCGATGGCGACGTCGATCTTCACCTTGGGCAGGAAATCGACCACGTATTCCGCGCCGCGATACAGCTCGGTGTGACCCTTCTGCCGACCAAAGCCTTTGACTTCAGTGACGGTAATGCCCTGCACGCCGATCTCGGACAGCGACTCGCGTACGTCGTCCAGCTTGAACGGCTTGATGATGGCAGTGACTAGCTTCATGAAAACTCTCTCCCGAATTGGTGGACTTGCCCCAGGAAAACAAACCCGTCTCAAGTCTAAGCGCAGTGCCTGGCTTTGTAACGCATCGTCGGCCCTGACCTGCCCGTCCGACGCCCCTCACGAAACACTCCCCCGCTTCGCTTGGCGCACTGCGTTCGTCAAAGGGACTGCATCAGTGCATGGGTCATCAGGGTCTAAGCAGAAAGCTTGCCATCTCCACAAAAACTACTGTTTTCAAGCCTTTACCCGCAGATGACTGCTACTTCGCAACAACACCCGACGCGATACGCACAACAACGGTGCGACACCGCCCGTCCCCATGCGCGAAAAGCGTGCATCCCTTGCCCGCGCAAATGACTATAGACACTGCGTGATACACTGCCCGTCATTGTTTCCAGGACATTGCCCATGCTCGCGCCAAAAGACTTCCTCGACGCCCTCACCGGCACCGCCTCTCGCCTCTTCAGCGGCGACACGCCTCTGCCGAAAGCTGAAATCGAAAGCCAGTTCAAAATGTTGCTGCAGAGCGGCTTCAGCAAACTGGATCTGGTGAGCCGGGAAGAATTCGATAGCCAGATGGTTGTGTTGGCGCGCACCCGGGCGCGGCTGGAGAGCCTTGAGGCGAAGGTGGCGGAGCTGGAAGCGAAGCTGAATCCGCCGACCGAATAAATTCTGATGTGAAATGCAGCCCCCTGTGTGCGAGCCTGCTCGCGATTGAAGGTCGGAACGACCTTGCGCTTCATCTGTAGGACCTGCCCCAAGGCTCGATCTCAAGCCCGCAACTGAGCCTGCTCAACTGGCCGGAAATATCGTTGAGCCTGCTGCACTGGAACAACCAGCCGTGGATTCGGTTGCAGGATGTGCCGCAGCTATTGCCTGATCAGGTTACCCCCAGGCCTGCTATCAATGCGCCTTGGTGGAAAAGAGCCGCGAAGATGCTTCACGCATTCTGAATAGAAAACCCCACGCTTTCGGCGTGGGGTTCAATAAATCCAAGACAACAATCAGGCGCGGTGCCCAAGCCGCTCGACCTGATCCCGAATCGCAGCCCCTCGTTCAATCTCGGCTTTACGCAAATCGTAAGTCGATTGCAGGTTCAGCCAGAATTCCGGGGGCGTGTCCAGACAGATAGATAACCTAAGAGCCATATCAGCGCTGACACCCCGACGCCGGAGCACAATATCGTTCACCGTAGGTGTCGACACGTTCAACTCTCTGGCCAACGCTGCAGCCGTAAGGCTCAGAGGCTCCAGGTATTCCTCTTTGAGGATCTCGCCAGAATGAACCGGGCGCAAACCATTCTTAGTCATTACTCACCTCAGTGATAATCGACGATTTCGACATTCTCTGGTCCGTTAGGACCCCAAATGAAGCAAATTCGCCATTGAGCGTTGATACGGATGCTGCACTGCCCTTTTCGACCGCCCTCCAACGCTTCCAGGCGATTACCCGGTGGAGATCGAAGATCTAAGTGGGAGCGAGCCTGCTCGCGATAAAGTCGGAACGACCTTCAGATTTACCTGTAGGAATTGCCGAGCCTGCGATCTTTCCGCCCGCAGTAATCCCGGCAATGCCCTACAACGTTCTCGTCCGCGGTCTGATTGCGCCTCAAAGCCACCCTTTCTAAGCTCACTTCTCAAAGCGCGAGCGTTCCACTCGCTCGGAAAAAATTCAGTCCAGCTTGAATAATGGATTATGACGCGTGCGATACACCCAAAGGAATGTTCATAACAACACAAGGAGCAATACCCATGAAAACCTATAAGACTCTGATTGCCGCTTTCACATTTACTGCACTTTATACAGGCCCAGTTGTCGCGGGACCACCTGTAACGGTCACATTTAAAAATCTTGGAAGCCAGACTGCTACGTACATGCCAATAACCAATAACGAGTTCATTACTAAAACAAACGCCTCCCCTACTCCTCAAGCCTCCGTTATTTCAAACAGCTCAAATACATACCTTATACAAAATAATGCAAGTCCTGGTTACACGCATGCCAACTTGCGCTACCAGATCGGCAGTAAAAAATGTGTTTATTTATCAACATTTGTGACTACTCCCGGCCCGGGCGCAACCAAAATCCCCAAATGGAATAACACGGCCACTCCTGACGGCGGTGCTACCTGTACCATCAGAACAACTAGAACAAATCCGTCCACCTATGCTTGGTCAGTAGAAATCACCATGAGGTAAAGCATGCCTCGAGACACAAGGACGCTCGGCAGACCTTACCAACAGTAAAGAAAAATATCATTTCCTACTCATAAAACATCAGGAGCTAAAATTATGATCAATTCAATAAGCAGCCCTGTAAGTAATACCGGTCAAGCCCTGACTGGAACAAGAAAAGTGATATCTATTTTCAATGACGACAGAGGCATCAGCCAAAGCACCTTCCGAGATTCCGCTGGCGCAATTGGCAGCAATACGGTGTCCATGTTAGCGAGCCAATTAAGCGAGGCCTCTATACGCGCCCAGGCTCGCGATATATGGCTGACCAGAACAGAACTGGCCTCGATGGCCAGAAATACATTCAACGAACTGGCAAGCCCTCACTACACCACGAATAAATCAAAACACGATACTGAAGTCCCTGACACAGACAACCCCGAGTTATTAGCACGAGCCAAAAGTGCAACCCAATATACGAGAGGGGCAGGCAATAATCCGTTTTCCGGGATGCCCTTGGATCAGCTGGCTCTGATTACTTACGATGAAAGCGGCACCTTTACCGTCAACGAAAGACGAGCTGCACTGGAAGAATCGGCCAAACAAGAATTTGCATGGCAACAAAAAGTCGTTGCCGAAGCAGAATATGAATACAACACCACTGGAAAGCTAGTGAACGCCTTCCAAAGCATCCTTGATCATTACAAGGGACTTCCCTTAGTGGAGCAAGCACAGTATCCCGACAACTACGAAACAAAACTGCAGGGGTGGATTGATTTGGATTTCAACTATTTCACGCATACTGCAGAAGGCAAAAACAAGCTTGATATCGAAAGTTTCGTAAGTAATGTGCTGACGGGCAGCAGCTTATTTGAAAACACGACATCTTCCAAATAAATCGTTCCAACTAATCGACAATTTTTTAATCCACTCGTGCATTGCAATAGCTTTGGCTAGGGAGCTTGCTCCCTCACCACAGAGGCAAATACGTTGCCCGTCGCACTCTCGCAACATCCTGCGAACATTCCTTACCCACTCTGCACCGCCAATACTTCGCTGCCCGACTACCCTTCACACAACCGCAGGAAGCGGTCCAACGTCAGCTCAAGGAACGACCATGTCCCTCTCCATCGTCCACAGCCGCGCCCAGGTTGGCGTGGAGGCGCCGGCCGTCACCGTCGAAGTCCACTTGGCCAATGGTTTGCCATCGCTGACCATGGTCGGGCTGCCAGAGGCGGCGGTGAAGGAAAGCAAGGACCGGGTGCGCAGTGCGATCATCAATTCGGGGCTGCAATTTCCGGCGCGACGGATCACGCTGAATCTGGCGCCGGCGGATTTGCCCAAGGATGGCGGGCGATTCGATCTGGCGATTGCCTTGGGGATTCTCTCGGCCAGCGTGCAGGTGCCGACGCTGACACTGGATGACGTGGAGTGCCTGGGGGAGCTGGCGCTTTCCGGTGCAGTGCGGCCCGTCCGTGGGGTGCTGCCGGCGGCATTGGCGGCGCGCAAGGCCGGGCGCTGGTTGATGGTGCCGCAGGCGAATGCCGAAGAGGCCTGTCTGGCGTCAGGGCTGAAGGTCATCGCAGTGGACCATTTGCTGCAGGCAGTGGCACATTTCAATGGACACACCCCCATCGAGCCTTACGTTTCCAACGGTTTGCTCTACGCCAGCAAACCCTATCCCGACTTGAATGAAGTTCAGGGGCAAATGGCGGCCAAACGCGCGCTGCTGATTGCGGCAGCGGGTGCGCATAACCTGCTGTTCAGCGGGCCACCGGGTACGGGCAAGACACTGCTGGCTAGCCGATTACCAGGGCTGCTACCACCCCTGGCCGAAAGCGAAGCACTGGAGGTCGCGGCGATTCAGTCCGTCGCCAGCTGTGTGCCGCTGAGCCACTGGCCACAGCGACCGTTTCGCCAGCCCCATCACTCGGCGTCGGGTCCTGCACTGGTCGGTGGCGGCTCGAAACCGCAACCCGGCGAAATCACCCTGGCCCACCATGGCGTGCTGTTCCTCGATGAGCTGCCAGAATTTGATCGCAAGGTATTGGAGGTGTTGAGAGAGCCACTGGAATCCGGCCACATCGTGATTTCCCGCGCCAAGGACCGCGTACGCTTCCCGGCGCGCTTTCAACTGGTCGCCGCGATGAATCCCTGCCCCTGTGGATATCTTGGCGAACCTAGCGGTCGTTGCTCCTGTACGCCGGACATGGTGCAGCGCTATCGCAACAAACTGTCTGGGCCGCTGCTGGATCGCATCGACCTGCACCTGACGGTTGCTCGGGAAGCCACGGCGTTGAATCCCGCGTTAAAACCCGGCGACGATACAGCCACCGCCGCCGAGCTGGTTGCCAATGCAAGAGAACGCCAACAAAAACGCCAGGGCTGTGCCAATGCATTCCTCGATTTACCGGGCCTGCGCAGGCACTGCAAGTTATCCACAGTTGACGAAACCTGGCTGGAAACGGCCTGTGAGCGACTGACCTTGTCGCTACGTGCAGCCCATCGACTGCTCAAGGTGGCTCGCACCTTGGCGGACCTTGAGCGAGCCGATGGCATCACCCGTGATCATTTGGCCGAGGCGCTGCAATACCGACCGACAACGCTTTAGTCGGCATCACCCCTTGGTCAGATCAACCAACGGTGTCTGCCGCACCTCAGTCTCCCGCCCACCCTGAATCTCGTTCACCTGCTTCAACGCCTTATCCACAGCCGCCTTATCCGCCAGCAAGCTGTAGCTGATGCGGAACTGCTTGTGTTCCTTCGGCCCAATCGTCGGCACCAGCTTCAGTGGCCGCTGATACCGTCGGTTGTAGGAAAAACTCGTTCCCGGCTCCAGCCCCGTGACGTAGCCCTGGCCTTGGGTATCGGTGTTTTTCCACAGGGAGAACACGGGCAGTGTTTGAGTGTTGAAACCGACCGAGACGCCCAGGCTGCCGGCCTTGTTATGCAGGACGGTCAATGTATCGCCCTTGGCATCGGCGTACGGCACTACGTTGTAAACCGTTTCGTCGTAGTCCTTGGTCGGTCCGCGATAGGTTTGCCAGTCCGGCAAATCGCTTTTGGCTTTATCGTTGAACGGCGACACCTGTTTCACCGGCGCGGCGAAGCGGGCGCCCTGCTCCAGGAATGGGGTGCTGAAGTTGCTGTGATACAGCGCCTGGTATTCCTTCGGATAGTCGCCGTTGTTGGTCAGGGTGTCGTTGAGGGCGAACGCTACGCTGCCGGGCTCGGTGACCAGTTCGGTCGCGACCGAGAAGTCGACTTTCTTGAAAGCCTGCTCTTTCAGCTCGCCGCGCAGGCTGATGGCATACGGCGGTTTTTCATCGATGTGCAGGGTGACTTTGTTGGCCGGGATATTGGCAGCGCGACCGTGCAGGGTCAGCAGCTCGCCGTTGTCGATGCCGGGATGGCCGACCCATTCGTAGCCGCAGCGGGTGACCAGTTCATTGAAGCCTTCCAGCCAGCCCAGGCCACCACGGCCGTTGAGCTCGATGAAGGACGGATTGACCACTTCCTTGACTGGCGAATCCCAACCCATGCGCACGTTACCGACCGAGGCCTGCAGGACGTTCATGCCGCGAGTTGGAACTACCGAAAGTTTCATCGTGCCGTTATCGATGTCGACGATGCTGACGCCTTCCTGCCGACCGCCGTGCAAGGTGCGCAGGGCCACGCTGAAAGGTTTGTCGATTTTTACGCCGAGTTGCTGGCTGGTGATTTGCCAGTTCTGGGCGGCTTTGTCGGTGTCGAGCAGGACGTAATCCCATGCCAGGGCTTGGGAGGCAGCGGACAGTGCGCTGAGGGCAACGAAGAGTTTGAGTGGGGTCATGGCAATAGCCTTTCTTGGAGTTGTGCCATTTTTATAGACCTGATGAAACGTTTCAGCAAGCATAAAAGTCGAGACATCGGTGGCAAATGCCAGGAACGACAATTGATCCGCAGATGTGGGACAAACGGAAATTGAGTCGATGCCATCACGAGTCTGCTCGCGATGGCGACTTCGGCAGCGACTCAACGAAACCGGTCAACCTCATGCCGCAAGTCCGCGGTGGAATACCGGGAGATTGCCTGAAGCCGCCATTGCGGCGGTTTCATCGTTTCAGCTCAGATGCACCACATCCGGCAACTCCATGGCCCGGACTTCGTTTTGCAGAAAGTCGCTGAGCCGGCGCATGCGTTCGCCGCCGGGCCGGGTTTTCGGCCATACCAGGTAATAACACTCGCCACTGGCGACGGCGGTTGGCCAAGGCAAACTCAAACGTCCCTGGGCGACATCTTCCGCCACCATCAGCAGATCGCCCATGGACACGCCATAGCCCCGCGCGGCGGCGATCATGCCCAGCTCCAGGGTATCGAACACCTGTCCGCCCTTGAGCGACACCTGATCGGCCAGCCCCATGCGCTCCAGCCAGTTGCGCCAGTCGCGGCGGTCGGGCGTGGGGTGCAGCAATTCGGTGTGGGTCAGGCGCTCGACATCCCAAGGCTGATCGTTCAGCAGGTTGGGGGCGCCCACCGGGATCAATTCCTCGGGGAACAGGTAACTCGCCTCCCAGTCCGGGGGGAAATGTCCGTTACCCAGCAGCACCGCACAGTCGAACGGCTCGTCGTTGAAGTCCACCGAATCGATGTCCATCCACGCACTGGTCAATTGCACTTCGTTACCCGGTTGCAGATGACGGAAGCGACTGAGGCGCGCCAGCAACCAGCGCATGGTCAGGGTCGACGGGGCTTTCATGCGCAGGATGTCGTCTTCGGCGCGCAAGGTATTGCAGGCCCGCTCCAGGGCGGTGAAGCCTTCGCGAATGCCCGGCAACAGCAAACGGGCCGACTCGGTCAGTTGCAGGTTGCGGCCACTGCGGTGAAACAAGCGGCAGGCAAAATGCTCTTCGAGCGTACGAATATGTCGGCTGACCGCACTTTGGGTAATCGACAGTTCTTCGGCCGCACGGGTAAACGAGCTGTGCCGCGCCGCCGCTTCGAATGCGCGCAGGGCATACAAGGGAGGAAGACGACGGGACATTGGGAAAGCTCCTGGTGCGGGGTTCGCCTACCCTAGCAGAAACTCTCCAGCATGAGTTTGAATCATGCCATCCATCCTTTTTATCCCTTTGTGCAAACCGCGCAGAGCGCCGAGAATCGGTGCTTTCCTGATTCCCTTAATAATCGAGCGTGATGACCATGCAGCATCCAGCACGTACTGAACTCTGGGCCATCCTGCGGCTGGCGGGGCCGCTGATTGCCTCGCAGTTGGCGCACATGCTGATGGTCCTCACCGACACCCTGATGATGGCGCGCCTGAGTCCCGAGGCGCTGGCCGGTGGCGGGCTCGGCGCAGCGACCTATTCGTTCGTGTCGATTTTCTGCATCGGCGTGATTGCGGCGGTAGGCACTCTGGTGGCGATCCGTCAGGGAGCCGGCGATATTGTCGGGGCCACTCGACTGACCCAGGCCGGGTTGTGGCTGGCGTGGCTGATGGCGCTGGTCGCCGGCTTGCTGCTATGGAACCTCAAACCGGTGCTGCTGCTGTTCGGCCAGACCGAAACCAACGTCAACGCAGCCGGGCAGTTTTTGATCTTCCTGCCGTTCGCCCTGCCCGGTTACCTGAGCTTCATGGCCCTGCGGGGGTTCACCAGTGCCATCGGCCGCGCAACACCGGTAATGGTCATCAGTGTGGGCGGCACGGTCGCCAACTTCTTGCTCAACTATGCGTTGATCACCGGTATGTTCGGCCTGCCGAAACTGGGGCTGACGGGCATAGGGCTGGTCACGGCGATTGTCGCCAACCTGATGGCACTTGCGCTGGCGTGGCACATTCGTCGGCATCCGGCTTATGAGGCCTATCCGCTGCGCCAGGGCCTGTCGCGGCTGAACCGCCAGTACCTGAAGGAACTGTGGCGCCTGGGCCTGCCGATTGGCGGCACCTACGCGGTGGAAGTCGGGCTGTTTGCCTTCGCCGCGCTGTGCATGGGCACCATGGGCAGCACACAGCTGGGGGCGCATCAGATCGCCCTGCAAATCGTCTCGGTGGCGTTCATGGTCCCGGCGGGGATTTCTTATGCGATCACCATGCGCATCGGCCAGCACTACGGCGCCGGGCAACTGCTGGATGCGCGACTGGCCGGGCGGGTCGGCATCGCGTTCGGGGCGGCGGCGATGCTGTGTTTCGCCATGGTCTTCTGGCTACTGCCAAACCAGCTGGTCGGTTTGTTTCTCGATCACAACGACCCGGCGTTTCGCGATGTCATCAACCTGGCCGTGAGCCTGTTGGCGGTGGCGGCATGGTTCGAGCTGTTCGACGGCGTGCAAACCATTGCCATGGGCTGCATTCGCGGACTCAAGGATGCCAAGACCACTTTCCTCGTCGGCCTGGGTTGCTATTGGCTGATTGGCGCACCGGCGGCGTGGTGGATGGCGTTCCACCTGGACTGGGGGCCAACGGGTGTCTGGTGGGGCCTGGCGCTGGGGCTGGCGTGTGCGGCGGTGAGCCTGACGCTGGGGTTTGAGTGGAAGATGAAGCGGATGATTCGGCGCGAGCCTTCGGCACAAGGCAGTTTTCAGGTGGTTCAGCCGGATTAGGATCAAAAGATCGCAGCCTGCGGCAGCTCCTACAGGGTTAACACACTCCCCTGTAGGAGCTGCCGCAGGCTGCGATCTTTTAAATGGCCTCGACGATGCTCTGCCCGCCGGAATCAAACGTCAGATATTCCACCAACTCGGCCAGCGGCAATGGCTTGCTGATCAAATACCCCTGCACCTGATCGCATTCAAACCCGCGCAGCAGATCCAGTTGCTCCGGCGTTTCCACGCCTTCTGCAACCACCTCGAGGTTGAGGTTGTGCGCCAGGTTGATCATCGCGTGGACCAGTTTGCGGTTTTCCTCGCGTTGTTCCATGCCGCCGACAAAGCTCTTGTCGATCTTCAGCAAGGTGATCGGCAGGCTGTTGAGGTGTACGAACGATGAAAACCCGGTGCCGAAGTCGTCGAGGGAGAAGCGCACACCGAGGCGCCCGAGGGCATCCATGGTCTGCTTGACCAGATCGCTGCGGCGCATCACGGCGGTCTCGGTCAGCTCGAACTCCAGCCACTGCGCCTCGACACCGCGCTCGGCAATCAGGCGACTGAGGGTCGACAGCAACTGGCTGTCCTGGAACTGCCGGAACGACAGGTTGATCGCCATGTGCAACGGCGGCAATCCGAGTTCAAGCAACGCCTGCATGTCGCGCAAGGCCCGGGAAATCACCCAGTAGCCCAGCGGCACAATCAGACCGCTTTGCTCGGCCAGCGGCACGAATTCGCTAGGTGGCAGCAAGCCGCGCTCGGCATGCCGCCAGCGCACCAACGCTTCGAGGCCGACGATTTGCCCGTCTTCGAGGTTCAGGCGTGGCTGGTAATGCAGCTCCAGCTCATCGCGACGCAGTGCCCGGCGCAGCTCGGTTTCGAGGTCAGCGATGCTGCGGGCATTGCGATTGATGCGTTCGTTGAAAATGTGAAAGGTGCAGCCCTGGGTGCTTTTGGCCTGCTGCATGGCGATGTGCGCGTGCCACATCAGCGGATCCGCACCGGTCTGGGCCCGGGCGTAGGCGATGCCCAGGCTGGAGCCGATCAGCAGGCTTTCGCCATCGACCCAATAAGGTTCGGCCAGCGCTTCGCTGATGCGCTCGGCCATCCACTCGGCACGCTGGGGAGCGCGACGGGTATCGATCAGCAGCGCGAATTCATCACTGCCCAGGCGCGCCAGTTGATCGCCGGCCTCAAGCTGACTCTTGAGCCGCGCCACCACTTGCAGGATCAGGCGATCACCGGCCTGATGGCCGAGGGCGTCATTGGCATAACGAAAGTTGTCGAGGTCGAGATGACCGAGGGCCAGGCCGCGACCGTCGTTTTCCGCCAGGCGCGCCGTCAACAGGGTCTGGAAACCCTGGCGGTTGGCGATGCCGGTCAGCGGATCTTGCTCGGCCAGGCGTTGCAGGGTGTTTTCCAGGACGCCACGTTCGCGCACATGGCGCAGGCAACGGCGCAACATGCCGGGATCGAGCAGATCGCGCACCAGCCAGTCACTCACGCCGTCGGGCGGGGTCAGCGGCTCGTGGTCGAGCAACAACACCGTCGGCAGGCTGCAACGGCCCGGCGCCGGTTGAAGTTGCGGGATGGTCAATAACACCGCGCTGCGGTTGTCATCGAACAGGCTGCTGACCGACTCCCAACTCGGCGCGCTGATGAGCACGGCCGAGCTCCCCATAGGAGCCAGACACTCGCGCAACAACGCTGCCCACGCTGGCTCTTCGGCCAGTAGCAGCAAACGCAAGGGTTCGACAGGCGTAGACAAGCTAGCTCCCTAGACTCTGCAAAGATGTAGGCGACGGGCATTATGCCGTTCCGATGACCAATGACAATGACATCAGTTGGCAAAACGAGCCCTTTGTAACTGGAATTACGAACATTAGCCGCAAATTCGTTGCGCATCCTGCGTGAAAGTAACAAAACCGGCAATTACAGATAGCGTGCTGCGTCACAAGTCGGACAGAGCAGCACAATTCGCTGAGCCTGTTAAAATGCCGGCCCATTTCGTGACTGACTCCTGAATTTACCTATGTCCCGACTCAATCCCCGGCAGCAAGAAGCCGTGAACTACGTCGGCGGCCCTCTATTGGTGCTCGCCGGTGCAGGCTCCGGCAAGACCAGCGTGATCACGCGCAAAATCGCGCACCTGATCCAGAACTGCGGCATTCGCGCCCAGTACATCGTCGCCATGACCTTTACCAACAAGGCCGCCCGCGAAATGAAGGAACGGGTCGGCACCCTGCTGCGTGCCGGTGAAGGGCGCGGGCTGACGGTCTGCACGTTCCACAACCTGGGCCTGAACATCATCCGCAAGGAGCACGTACGGCTGGGCTACAAACCGGGCTTCTCGATCTTCGACGAGACCGACGTCAAGGCCCTGATGACCGACATCATGCAGAAGGAATACTCGGGCGACGACGGCGTCGACGAGATCAAGAACATGATCGGCGCCTGGAAAAACGACCTGATCCTGCCGGCCCAGGCCCTGGAAAACGCGCGCAACCCCAAGGAACAGACCGCGGCCATCGTCTACACCCACTATCAGCGCACGCTCAAGGCGTTCAACGCGGTGGACTTCGACGACCTGATCCTGCTGCCGGTGAAGCTGTTCGAAGAGCACGCCGACATCCTGGAAAAGTGGCAGAACAAGGTGCGTTACCTGCTGGTCGACGAATACCAGGACACCAACGCCAGCCAGTACCTGCTGGTGAAAATGCTCATCGGCAAACGCAACCAGTTCACCGTGGTGGGCGACGACGACCAGTCGATCTACGCCTGGCGCGGCGCTCGCCCGGAAAACCTGATGCTGCTCAAGGAAGACTATCCGTCCTTGAAAGTGGTGATGCTGGAGCAGAACTACCGCTCCACCAGCCGTATCCTGCGCTGCGCCAACGTGCTGATCTCGAACAACCCCCACGAGTTCGAAAAGCAGCTGTGGAGTGAAATGGGCCACGGCGACGAGATCCGCGTGATCCGTTGCCGCAACGAGGACGCCGAAGCCGAGCGCGTGGCCATGGAAATTCTCAGCCTGCACTTGCGCACCGACCGCCCGTACAGCGATTTCGCGATCCTGTATCGCGGCAACTACCAGGCCAAGCTGATCGAACTGAAGTTGCAGCATCACCAGGTGCCGTATCGTCTGTCCGGTGGCAACAGCTTCTTCGGGCGTCAGGAAGTGAAAGACCTGATGGCTTACTTCCGCCTGATCGTGAACCCGGACGACGACAACGCGTTCCTGCGGGTGATCAACGTGCCGCGCCGCGAGATCGGCTCGACCACGCTGGAGAAGCTGGGCAACTACGCCACCGAGCGCAAGATCTCGATGTACGCCGCCACCGACGAGATGGGTTTGGGTGAGCATCTGGACAGCCGCTTCACCGATCGCCTGTCGCGCTTCAAGCGCTTCATGGACAGAGTGCGCGAGCAGTGCGCCGGCGAAGATCCGATCTCGGCCCTGCGCAGCATGGTCATGGACATCGACTACGAGAATTGGCTGCGCACCAACAGCTCCAGCGACAAGGCCGCCGACTACCGCATGGGTAACGTCTGGTTCCTGATCGAGGCGCTGAAGAACACCCTGGAGAAAGACGAAGAAGGCGAGATGACCGTCGAAGACGCCATCGGCAAACTCGTCCTGCGCGACATGCTCGAGCGTCAGCAGGAAGAGGAAGACGGCGCCGAAGGCGTGCAGATGATGACCTTGCATGCGTCCAAGGGCCTGGAATTTCCCTACGTGTTCATCATGGGCATGGAGGAGGAAATCCTCCCGCACCGTTCCAGCATCGAAGCCGACACCATCGAAGAAGAACGCCGCCTGGCCTACGTGGGCATTACCCGCGCGCGCCAGACCCTGGCCTTCACTTTCGCCGCCAAGCGCAAGCAGTACGGCGAGATCATCGATTGCGCACCGAGCCGCTTCCTCGATGAGTTGCCGCCGGACGATCTGGCCTGGGAAGGCAACGACGACACACCGACCGAAGTCAAAGCCGTGCGGGGCAACAACGCATTGGCGGATATACGCGCGATGTTAAAGCGCTAGAATTGACCACTTTTTTAAAACCTTAGGGCGCACAAGGCGCCAACAGAGGACAGCTTCATGGAAGCCCTGCACAAGAAAATTCGCGAAGAAGGCATAGTGCTTTCCGACCAGGTCCTGAAAGTCGACGCCTTTCTGAACCACCAGATCGACCCGGCCCTGATGAAGCTGATCGGCGACGAATTCGCCACGCTGTTCAAGGACTCGGGCATCACCAAGATCGTCACCATCGAAGCCTCGGGCATCGCCCCGGCGATCATGACTGGCCTGAACCTGGGTGTGCCGGTGATTTTCGCCCGCAAGCACCAGTCCCTGACCCTGACCGAAAACCTGCTGTCGGCGACCGTGTACTCGTTCACCAAGCAGACCGAAAGCACCGTGGCCATCTCCCCGCGCCACCTGACCAGCAGCGACCGCGTGCTGATCATCGATGACTTCCTGGCCAACGGTAAGGCGTCCCAGGCACTGATTTCGATCATCAAGCAGGCCGGCGCCACCGTGGCGGGCCTGGGTATCGTGATCGAGAAGTCGTTCCAGGGCGGCCGTGCTGAACTGGACTCGCAGGGTTATCGCGTAGAGTCCCTGGCCCGCGTGAAGTCGCTGGCCGATGGTGTCGTGACCTTTATCGAGTAAAGCCGCCACACCGCAAAACCAGTGTGGGAGCGGGCTTGCTCGCGAATGCTGTGTATCAGTCAAAGAATATGTCGACTGACACTACGTATTCGCGAGCAAGCCCGCTCCCACATTTGATTTATGTTGGCTGTTATTGCGCGGTGGCCTTGAGGCCTGTGAGCAGCAACCGCTGATACAAATCCTCCTTCATCCCCTCCGGGTTGGCCAGTTGCATGCGTTGCAGATGCTCCTGGAACAACGCAGGCTCCGGCGCATCCAGCGCTGCCTTGCCCAACTCCAGCACCTCGCTCAGCTTGAACTTGCTCTTGAGCCAGTTCAGCGCCCGCAACAGATCCCGCTCGACCTCGGTGAAATCACAGCCCAGCGGATACTCCGGAAACAGCTGCGGATGCCGCGCCTGAATCGCCTGCAAACGCTGCGGACTGTTATCGGTAAAGCGCGGATCGAGACAAAAGTCCTTGGGCAGCTTGCCGACCTTCTGCGCCTGTTCGATCAATCCCGGCTGAAAACGCGAGTCGCTGATATTGAGCAAGGCCTCGATCACTGCCGCATCGGTTTTGCCACGAAGATCGGCGATGCCGTATTCGGTGACCACGATGTCCCGCAAATGCCGGGGAATCGTGCAGTGACCATATTCCCAGACGATGTTCGAGCTGACGTCGCCGCCAGACTCGCGCCAGCTGCGCAGCAGCAACACCGAGCGCGCGCCTGCCAACGCATGACCCTGAACCACGAAGTTGTACTGCCCGCCTACGCCGCTGAGCACACGTCCGTCTTCGAGCTGATCCGCCACCGCGGCACCGAGCAAGGTCACGGTAAACGCGGTGTTGATGAACCGCGCATCCAGGCGCTGCAAGCGCTTGAGTTCTTCCTGGCCGTAGAGCTCGTTGATGTAGCTGATGCGGGTCATGTTGAATTCGAGCCGCTTGTTTTGTGGCAATTCGCGCAAGCGTTCGTAGTAGCTGCGCGGGCCAAGAAAGAAACCGCCGTGCACCGAGATGCCATCGGTTTGCGCAGTCTCGTCGAGGGTGCCGGCATTCGCCTGCTGTTGGGTCGCCACGTCCGGGTAGACCTTGCGCCGCACAATCCCGGCATCGGCCAGCACCAGCAAGCCGTTGACGAACATTTCGCTGCAACCGTACAGGCCTTTGGCGAAGGGGTCGATGCCGCCTTCGCGCTCGATCAGTTGCGCCCATTGGCTGAGGTTTACGTCTGCCAGCAAAGCCCTGTATCCGTCGTTGTCGGCTTGCCGCGCCAGCAGCGCCGCCGTCAGCGCATCGCCCATGGAACCGATGCCGATCTGCAAGGTGCCGCCGTCACGCACCAGGGTGCTGGCGTGCAGGCCGATGGAATGGTCCTGACACCCCACTGGCATGTTCGGCGTGGAAAACAGCGTGGTGTTGTCCTTCTCATCGATCAGCAGGTCAAAGGTGTCGATGCCGAGTTCCGCATCGCCGGGCATGTAAGGCAGATCGTTGTGCACCTGGCCGACCATCAGGATGGTTTCTCCGGCAGCGCGGCGCTTGGCGATCATCGGCGACAGGTCGAGGGTGATGTCCGGGTTGCAGCTCAGGCTCAAGCGGTCAGGATGCTCGGCATGACTGGCCACAAGTTGCGCCACCAGATTCAACCCGGCGGCATTGATGTCCCGCGCCGCATGGCTGTAATTGCTGCTGACGTAATCCTGTTGCGCCGTGGCACTGTTGAGCAGGCTGCCAGGCTGCATGAAGAACTGCTGGATGTGGATGTTGACCGGCAGACTGTCGCGGCGCAGATCGGCGAGAAATTCCAGCTCCGGATAATCGCCGAAGACCCGCTCGACAAAGGGTTCGAGAAAGCGCTTTTGCAAACCATCGCCCAAGGGCGGGCGCCCCAGGCACAACGCGGTGTAGATCGTCAGCCGTCGCTCGGGCGACTGTGCGATTCGTCGATACAGCGCGTTGACGAAGTGATTGGGTTTGCCCAACCCCAGAGGCAGGCCCATGTGGATATGCGCCGGCAACCGTGCCAAGACGTCATCGACTGCCTGTTCGATAGAGCACAGCTGAACCATTCGATCCTCCCTTGCATTCCATGGTATGGGGTTGGACCGAGCTTGCCGGGTCTTTGCTGCAATGAACAGCCCTGTGGGAGCGGCGTCTGCTGAATCGCAGGCACAAAAAAGCCGCTCGAAAGCGGCTTTTTTGCGAACGAGGCGGGCTGAGTTACAGACCGGACATCTCTTTGATGGCGCCCTTGAGCTCGTCGTCGGAGCAGTCGGCGCAGGTGCCTTTAGGCGGCATCGCGTTGACGCCGGTAATGGCTTTGGCCAGGATGCCGTCGAGGCCGCCCTGGTGATCGGCGCGTTCTTTCCAGGCCGCTTTGTCGCCGATTTTCGGCGCGCCCAGCAGGCCGGTGCCGTGGCAAGCGTTGCAATGTTTGGCAATAACATCTTTAGGCGCCTTGGCACCGCCACCGCCGCCGGCCGAAGCGGCCACTTCCATGCCCTTGCACTCTTTACCCTGAACACAAACCTGGCCAACTGGCTCAAGGCGTTTGGCAATTTCGTCGTTGGTCGCAGCCTGAGCGCTGACACTGACAGCCCATAGGGCCAATACGGTTGCTGGTGCAGCCAGCATTTTCATAATTAGGTTCACGCGTTCACCCTCAATGGTGGCTAGTCACGCCTACGGCCACGGTTCGCAGGCGGGCGCAAGTATAGCGGTAAGCCCGTCGCACTGAAACAACCCCAAAGTCGGAGGGGTCTTAGGCCGCGACAGAAAAACTGCCCGGGCGCCTCTGCGATGCTGGCAGGACGCCTCTTTTCTTAGAAATTCGCCGGCGTGGCTGCGCTGATTAGTCGCGCCGGCACATCGAACGGATTACGGAAACGGTGTGGCTTGGTACTTTCAAAGTAGTAGCTATCGCCGGCTTCGAGGACAAAAGTTTCGAGACCGACCACCAGCTCCAGTTTTCCTTCGACCAAAATGCCGGTTTCCTCGCCCTCATGGGTGAGCATCTCGTCACCGGTGTCGGCGCCTGGCGGATAGATTTCATTGAGGAATGCGATGGCCCGGCTCGGGTGCGCCCGACCGACCAGCTTCATGGTCACCGCGCCATCGGAAATATCGATCAGCTCGTTGGCCTTGTAGACGATCTGAGTCGGTTTTTCCTGCAGGATTTCTTCGGAAAAGAACTCGACCATGGACATGGGAATCCCGCCCAACACCTTGCGCAGCGAACTGATCGAAGGGCTCACGCTGTTCTTCTCGATCATCGAAATCGTGCTGTTGGTGACCCCCGCCCGTTTGGCGAGCTCACGCTGGGAAAGGCCTTTGAGCCTACGGATGGATTGCAGTCGTTCACCGACGTCCAAAGCTTGCGCCTCCAGGATTCAGATTGTTGGAATAGTGAGCGTTATCATGGCGACAGCGTTCAGTATTTACAACACCTTGACCTGAATCCTGCTCAGCGAGGCGACTTCCGGTCTGGAGCCCGGCTCACTAAGCCCCGGAATAGAGCAGTGGCACTCGGCGCAGGTTGCAGAAGATCTGGTAAGGAATCGTGCCGGCAGCCATGGCCACATCACTGGCGAGGATGTTTTTGCCCCACAATTCGACGGTCGAACCGAGGCCGGCCTGCGGCACATCGGTCAGGTCGATACAGAGCATGTCCATCGATACCCGGCCGATCAACTGGCTGCGCTGTCCCGCCACCAGCACTGGCGTGCCGGTCGGAGCCAAACGCGGGTAGCCGTCGGCGTAACCCATGGCCACGACGCCAATGCGCATCGGTTTAGGGGTGATGAATTTGGCGCCGTAACCGACGGGCTCGCCAGCCGGCAACTCGCGCACACTGATCACTTTCGATTCCAGGGTCATGACCGGTTGGAGGCGCGATGCAGTTTCGTTGGCTTCTTCGAAGGGCGTGGCGCCATAGAGCATGATGCCCGGGCGCACCCAATCGCTCAGAATTTGCGGCCAACCGAGCACCGCCGGCGAGTTGCGCAGGCTGACCTCGGCGGACAAGCCCTTGCGCGCCGCTTCAAATACCGCCACCTGATCGGCGCTGGCCTGCTCGTGCAGTTCGTCGGCACGCGCAAAGTGGCTCATCAGCACCACTTTCGCGACTTTGCCGCTGGCTAGCAGCCGTTGATAGGCCACTTGATAATCCGCCGGGTGCAGACCCACGCGGTGCATGCCCGAATCGAGCTTCAGCCACACGGTGATCGGCTTGCTCAACGCCGCTTTCTCGATGGCTTCGAGCTGCCACAGCGAATGCACCACGCACCAGAAATCATGCTCGACGATCAGCGCCAGCTCATCGGCTTCGAAAAAACCTTCCAGCAGCAGGATCGGCGCGCGAATGCCCGCCGCCCGCAGCTCCAACGCCTCTTCGATGCAGGCCACGGCAAACCCGTCCGCCTCGGCTTCCAGCGCTTGGGCGCAACGCACCGCGCCATGGCCATAGGCATCGGCCTTGATCACCGCGAGGGCCTTGGCCCCCGTGAGTTCACGGGCGATTCGGTAGTTGTTGCGCAGGGCTTGAAGGTCGATCAGGGCACGGGCAGGACGCATGGCGGCAGACTTCTGGTCGGGTTATCGGGAAGAAAAACCGGCGCTGGCTGGTGGCGTGAACCGCCAACAGCGCCGGGAGAGGGATCTTTCTGACAGGCTTATGGCAGAGCGGCGACAACCGACAGCTCGACCAGGATTTCCGGTTCGCACAATTTCGATTCAACCGTGGCGCGGGCCGGGGCGACGCCTTTTGGCAGCCACTGGTCCCATACCGCGTTCATACCTTCGAAATGCGCGTCGATGTCTTTCAGGTAAATCGTCACCGACAGCAGATGGCGCTTGTCGGTGCCGGCCAGATCGAGCAAACGCTCGATATTGGCGAGGGTTTCACGGGTCTGCTGTTCAATCCCGGCGTTCATGTCGTCACCGACCTGTCCGGCCAGGTACACCGTGCCGTTATGGGTGACGATCTGACTCATGCGCTCATTGGTGAGCTGGCGCTGGACTGACATGTTTTGCGGACTCCTGTCGTTTGTTGCCGTAACGGGAAATATCGAGGCCTTCGGCGCTGATCTGCGGCTTTCTTTTCGCCATCAGGTCAGCCAGCAAGCGACCGGAGCCGCAGGCCATGGTCCAGCCGAGCGTGCCGTGACCGGTGTTCAGGAACAGGTTCTTGAACGGGGTGGCGCCGACGATCGGGGTACCGTCCGGAGTGGTCGGACGCAGGCCGGTCCAGAAATCAGCCTGGGCCAGATCGCCGCCCTGAGGATAAAGGTCGTTGACGATCATCTCCAGGGTTTCACGCCGGCGCGGGTTCAGCGACAGGTCAAAACCGGCGATCTCGGCCATGCCGCCAACGCGGATGCGGTTGTCGAAACGGGTGATCGCGACCTTGTAGGTCTCGTCGAGAATGGTCGAAGTCGGAGCCATCGCCGGGTTGGTGATCGGCACGGTCAGGGAGTAGCCCTTGAGCGGGTACACCGGCGCCTTGATCCCCAGTGGCTTGAGCAGTTGCGGTGAGTAGCTGCCGAGGGCCAGCACGTAGCGGTCGGCGGTTTCCAGCTTGCCGTCGATCCACACGCCGTTGATGCGGTCACCGGCGAAGTCGAGGCGCTGAATGTCCTGGTCGAAACGGAATTGCACACCGAGGTTCGCGGCCATCTCGGCAAGCTTGGTGGTGAACATCTGGCAGTCGCCAGTCTGGTCGTTCGGCAGGCGCAAGGCACCGGCGAGGATGTCAGTGACGCTGGCCAGGGCCGGTTCAACACGGGCAATGCCATCGCGGTCAAGCAGCTCGAACGGCACGCCGGACTCTTTCAGCACGGCGATGTCTTTCGCGGCGCCGTCGAGTTGAGCCTGGGTGCGGAACAGTTGGGTCGTACCAAGGCTGCGGCCTTCGTAGGCGATGCCGGTTTCGGCACGCAGTTCGTCAAGGCAGTCACGGCTGTACTCGGACAGACGGACCATGCGCTCCTTGTTCACCGCGTAACGGCTGGCGGTGCAGTTGCGCAGCATCTGTGCCATCCACAGGTACTGGTCGATGTCGGCAGTGGCCTTGATCGCCAGGGGCGCGTGGCGCTGCAACAGCCACTTGATGGCCTTGAGCGGCACACCCGGCGCGGCCCACGGCGAGGCATAACCCGGCGAAACCTGCCCGGCATTGGCGAAACTGGTCTCCATGGCAGCAGCTGGCTGCCGGTCCACAACCACCACTTCAAACCCGGCACGGGCCAGATAATAAGCACTGGTGGTACCGATGACGCCGCTACCCAAGACCATGACGCGCATTTTCATATCCCTCATCGCGGCTAACCGCTGACGTTTGTTATTCAGAGCTTTAGATGCGCGCAGTGTAAAAAAGATTTGCCAGTGCTTTTCACTATATAAGCGCCTATATTTGGCGACAATTCTCGGCAAAAACCCTTTTCACGGAGGCGCATCCCCTATGCGTACCAACACTCAGACCAAACGTGAGCTGGACAAGATCGACCGCAACATCCTGCGGATCCTGCAAGCGGACGGGCGGATTTCCTTTACGGAGCTTGGGGAAAAGGTCGGGCTCTCGACCACGCCCTGTACCGAGCGGGTCCGGCGTCTGGAGCGCGAAGGGATCATCATGGGCTACAACGCCAGGCTCAATCCGCAGCACCTGAAGGGTAGTTTGCTGGTGTTCGTCGAGATCAGCCTGGACTACAAATCCGGCGATACTTTCGAAGAGTTCCGACGTGCGGTGCTGAAATTGCCCCATGTGTTGGAGTGTCATCTGGTGTCAGGGGATTTCGACTACCTGGTGAAAGCGCGGATTTCCGAGATGGCCTCGTACCGCAAGTTGCTGGGCGACATCCTGCTCAAGTTGCCGCATGTGCGCGAGTCCAAGAGCTATATCGTGATGGAAGAGGTGAAAGAGAGCCTGACTTTGCCGATTCCGGATTGAAGATCAAAAGATCGCAGCCTGCGGCAGCTCCTACAGGTGTACACACGCTTTTTGTAGGAGCTGCCGCAGGCTGCGATCTTTTAAACCAACACCTGCCGAGTGCTGGCCATGTACTCGAACACCTGCTTCTCCACCCGTGGATGAATCAACTCCACCGGCCCACGCCCATTGGGGCACGGCAAGGTCTTGGTGGTGCCGAACAACCGGCAGATCAGCGGCCGCTCGTCATACACCGTGCAACCATTCGGCCCCAGATGCACACAATTGAGCTCTTCGATGGCGGCATCCTGCTCGGCGCGGGTCTTGCGTGGAAGGCGCGACATTTCTTCTGGCGAGGTGGTCACCGGCCCGCAGCAGTCATGGCAGCCGGGAACGCACTCGAACGAGGGAATCTGTTGTCGCAATGTGCGGATTGTCTGGCTGTTGCAGCTCATTGAAACGGTGACCAATAGCGGAATAGAGCGGGATTCTGACGCAAAAGCACCGATCCAGACAGCACCAGCCGACCAATGTTGCCCGCCCGGGAAGGTCCGGCTTATGCTCCGTCAGGTTTTCCAAACGCAAAAATCAGGAACACGCACATGAATGCCCGTGCTCAACAGCCTGCTCTGAACCACACCGCGTCCTACTACGCCGCCAGCAGCCTGCCGCAGCCCGAACTTCCGGCGCTCAAAGGCGAAGTGCTGGCCGATGTCTGTGTGGTGGGCGGTGGGTTTTCGGGGTTGAACACGGCGCTTGAACTGGCCGAACGCGGCCTCAGCGTGGTGTTGCTTGAAGCCCATAAAATCGGCTGGGGCGCCAGTGGACGCAATGGCGGGCAGCTGATTCGCGGCGTCGGCCACGGCCTCGATCAGTTCACCAGCGTCATCGGTGCCGAAGGTGTTCGGCAAATGAAACTCATGGGCCTGGAAGCCGTGGAAATCGTCCGGGAACGGGTCGAGCGCTTCCAGATCCCCTGCGACCTGACTTGGGGCTACTGCGACCTCGCCAACAAGCCCCGTGACCTTGAAGGCTTCGCCGAGGACGCCGAAGAGCTGCGCAGCCTCGGCTACCGCTACGAAACCCGTTTGCTGCAAGCCAACGAGATGCACACCGTGGTCGGCTCCACGCGTTACGTCGGTGGCCTGATCGACATGGGCTCGGGGCACCTGCATCCACTGAACCTGGCCTTGGGCGAAGCAGCTGCGGCACAACGACTGGGGGTCCGGCTGTTCGAGCACTCGGCCGTGACCCGCATCGACTATGGCCCCGAGGTCAAGGTCCATGCCGCCGAGGGCTCAGTGCGCGCCAAGACCCTGGTGCTGGGTTGCAATGCCTACCTCAATAACCTCAACCCAGAGCTCAGCGGCAAAGTCCTGCCCGCCGGCAGCTACATCATCGCCACCGAACCGTTGAGCGAAGAACTGGCTCACGCCCTGCTGCCGCAGAACATGGCGGTCTGTGACCAGCGGGTGGCGCTGGACTACTACCGGCTCTCGGCGGACCGGCGCCTGCTGTTTGGCGGCGCCTGTCATTACTCGGGCCGCGATCCGAAAGACATCGCCGCGTACATGCGCCCGAAAATGCTCGAGGTTTTCCCGCAGCTGAGCGCAGTGAAGATCGATTACCAATGGGGCGGCATGATCGGCATCGGCGCCAACCGTCTGCCGCAGATCGGCCGACTCATGGACCAGCCGAACGTGTACTACGCCCAGGCCTATTCCGGTCATGGCCTGAATGCCACGCACCTGGCCGGCAAGCTGCTGGCCGAAGCCATCAGCGGGCAGCACAGCGGCGGCTTCGACTTGTTTGCCAAGGTGCCGCACATCACTTTCCCCGGCGGCAAGCATTTGCGCTCGCCGTTGCTGGCGTTGGGGATGTTGTGGCATCGGCTTAAAGAGTTGGTCTGAAAGATTCCCTGCGTCTTTGCCGACGCTATCGCGAGCAAGCTCGCTCCCACAGTGTTTGACGGCGTTCACAAGATTTGCGTTCACCACCGCTCCTTGTGGGAGCGAGCTTGCTCGCGATGAGGCCCTGAAGAACACTGCAAAACTCAGATCCGCCAGAAAGGCTTCAGCCCCTCCTCCCGCGCCTGCTCCCGCGTCAGCCCGATATCCTTGAGCTGGTCAGCCGTCAGCGCCAACAAGTCCTTGCGCGTGTGCAGGCGACGCCAGAACTGGTCCCAGCGACTCAGGCCGGACGATGCATTGCCCATGCCCGCCTCCCGCGTGCCGTTGTTCTGCCCGGTCGCCAGTTCCTGACTGTGTAACGTCAGCCGCACATCGCTCAAACCGTTCATCTTGGATGCTCCTGTTTACTTGGGTAGCCAGAGGTTCCATGATGCGTGGGCGCGCAAAAGCATTACAGATTCAAAGCAACTGTATTAACTCCATACAGTTTTGCCGATTCCGCCACTGAATCCCGATTTTTTGCCCGATCTGTACTGGTTAACCGAATCACCCCTATCGAGGCTGCACCATGACCCTTTACGTCAACCTCGCCGAATTGCTCGGCACACGTATCGAACAGGGCTTCTATCGCCCCGGTGACCGGCTGCCTTCGGTACGGGCGCTGAGCGTCGAGCACGGCGTAAGCCTGAGTACGGTGCAGCAGGCCTATCGGGTGCTGGAAGACAGCGGCCTGGCGATGCCAAAGCCCAAGTCTGGGTATTTCGTGCCAGCCAGCCGTGAACTGCCCGACCTGCCCGCCGTGGGCCGCCCGGCCCAGCGTCCGGTGGATATTTCCCAGTGGGATCAAGTGCTGGAGCTGATCCGCGCCGTGCCGCGCAAAGACGTGGTGCAACTGGGCCGCGGCATGCCGGACATCACCAGCCCGACCATGAAACCGCTGCTGCGTGACCTGGCGCGAATCAGCCGGCGGCAGGACATGCCCGGTCTGTATTACGACAACATCCACGGCAACCTCGAACTGCGCGAACAGATCGCTCGCCTGATGCTCGATTCCGGCTGCCAGTTGAGCGCCAGCGAACTGGTGGTCACCACCGGTTGCCACGAAGCGCTGTCCACCAGCATTCGCGCAATCTGCGAGCCCGGCGACATTGTCGCGGTGGACTCGCCGAGCTTTCACGGCGCCATGCAAACCCTCAAGGGCCTGGGCATGAAAGCCCTGGAAATCCCCACCGATCCGCTGACCGGCATCAGCCTCGAGGCGCTGGAACTGGCCCTGGAACAGTGGCCGATCAAGGTCATACAGTTGACCCCCAACTGCAACAACCCGTTGGGCTACATCATGCCGGAGTCGCGCAAACGCTCGTTGCTGACGCTTGCGCAGCGCTATGACGTGGCGATCATCGAGGACGATGTGTATGGCGAACTGGCCTATACCTACCCGCGTCCGCGCACGATCAAGTCCTTCGACGAGGACGGTCGCGTCCTGTTGTGCAGCTCGTTTTCCAAGACCCTGGCGCCGGGCCTGCGCATCGGCTGGGTCGCGCCCGGCCGCTATCTGGAACGGGTGCTGCACATGAAATACATCAGCACCGGATCCACCGCGCCACAACCGCAGATCGCCATCGCCGAGTTTCTCAAGGGCGGCCATTTCGAACCGCATTTGCGGCGGATGCGCACGCAATACCAGCGCAATCGCGACGTGATGATTGATTGGGTGACCCGCTACTTCCCGGTCGGCACCCGCGCCAGTCGCCCACAAGGCAGCTTCATGCTGTGGGTCGAACTGCCGGAAGGATTCGACACCCTGAAACTGAATCGTGCATTGCACGACCAGGGCGTACAGATTGCCGTCGGCAGCATTTTTTCCGCCTCGGGCAAGTACCGCAATTGCCTGCGCATGAACTACGCTGCCAAGCCAACACCGCAGATCGAAGACGCGGTGCGCAAGGTCGGTGCGACAGCGATCAAACTTCTGGCGGAAACCGATCAGCTCAGCGACTGACTTTTCTTCGGGAATCAGCGTCCATATGCCTATCTGCGCCGCCAAACGGAACGATCCTACGTGAGAGTCAGACAGCCCCTGCTTGCTCTTCTGCTATTCGCTGCGTTCCTGGGCGGTTGCTCCAGCTTCGACGTTCAGCGTGTGCCGAGCCAGGCGCTGCCGGCTGCAGACTCCGCATTCGGCCGCTCGGTCCAGGCGCAAGCCGCACCCTACAACGGACAATCGGGCTTTCGCCTGCTATCGGACAGCACCGAGGCCTTCACCGCCCGCGCCGAACTGATCCGCAACGCCCAAAGCAGCCTCGACTTGCAGTACTACATCGTGCACGACGGTATCAGCACGCGCATGTTGATCGAGGAGTTGCTCAAGGCCGCCGACCGGGGCGTCCGGGTGCGGGTACTGCTCGACGACACCGCCAGCGACGGCCTGGACCGGGTCATTGCGACCCTCGCCGCACACCCGAACATTCAGATCCGCGTGTTCAATCCGCTGAATCTGGGCCGCAGTACGGGTGTGACACGCACGGTGGGCCGGCTGTTCAACCTGTCGCAACAGCATCGACGCATGCATAACAAGTTGTGGCTGGCGGACAACAGCATGGCCATCGTCGGCGGGCGCAATCTGGGGGACGAGTATTACGATGCCGAGCCCAACATGAATTTCACTGACATCGACATGCTCGGTGTCGGCCCGATCGCCGAGCAACTCGGGCACAGTTTCGACCAGTACTGGAACAGCGCCCTGAGCAAGCCGATCGACGAATTCCTGTCGAGCAAACCCACCCCCCGGGACCTGGAAAACACCCGCGCCCGACTCGAAGAGTCCCTGGCGGAGACACGCAAGCAGAATCACACGCTCTACAAACACCTGATGACCTTCACCACCCACCCACGCCTGGACATCTGGCGCCGCGAACTGATCTGGGCCTGGAACCAGGCATTGTGGGATGCACCGAGCAAGGTACTGGCCAAGGGCGAGCCCGATCCGCAGTTGCTGTTGACCACGCAACTCGCACCTGAACTCAATAACGTCAGCAAAGAGCTGATCATGATTTCGGCCTACTTTGTGCCCGGCCAGCCGGGACTGGTGTACCTGACCGGGCGCGCCGATGCCGGCGTTTCCGTGAGTTTGCTGACCAACTCACTGGAAGCCACGGACGTTCCCGCCGTACACGGTGGCTACGCTCCCTATCGCAGGGCGCTGCTGGAGCATGGCGTGAAGCTGTACGAATTGCGTAGCCAGCCCGACGAGGGAGGCGGCAGCGGTAGCGGTAGCGGGCCGCATCTGTTTTCCAGCAGCGCCTATCACAGCTCTGACTCCAGCCTGCACAGCAAGGCGATGATCTTCGACCAGCAGAAATCCTTTATCGGCTCGTTCAATTTCGATCCGCGCTCGGTGCTGTGGAACACCGAAGTCGGCGTACTGGTGGACAGCCCGGAATTGGCCGCACGGGTCCGTGAACTGGCGCTGCAGGGTATGGCACCGGCCCTGAGTTATCAGGTGGAGCTGGAAAACGACCAGATCGTCTGGACCACAGAAGACGACGGCAAAATGCACACCCTGACCAAGGAGCCAGGGAGTTGGTGGCGGCGCTTCAATGCGTGGATGAGCAATACGGTGGGCCTAGAGAAGATGTTGTAGCCAGCCAATGATCCATTGTGGCGAGGGAGCTTGCTCCCGCTTGGGTGCGCAGCGCCCACAGAATCTTTGGGGCAGCTTCGCAGCCCAGCGGGAGCAAGCTCCCTCGCCACAGTTTTTTGTTGTTCTTCAGGCTGGTTCTGCAGCCGCGCCAAACGCCCCTTGCCGCGACACCACTATCAGCACGCCCAAGGCCCCTACCGCCATCAGCAACGGCAACGCATGGCCGTTGATCCACTGGCTGCCGGCACCCGCCAGCAGCGGCCCGATCAGGCAACCGATCCCCCACAGCTGAGCAATGTGCGCGTTGGCCCGCACCAGCGCATCGTCGCGATAACGCTCGCCGATCAGGATCAACGACAAGGTGAACAACCCGCCAGCGCTGGCACCGAACAGCACCCACAAAGGCCAGATCAGCAGTGTGTCGATCAGCAGCGGGATTGCCAGGCTCGACATCAGCAGGACCACCGCACAACCGGTGAACAACGCGCGTCGCGACAAGCGATCGGCCAACGCACCAATCGGCAATTGCAGCACCGCATCGCCGACCACCACCGTACTGACCATCGCCAGCGCGATCTCCGTGGTGAAGCCCTGGCGCAGGCAATAGACCGGCAACAGCGTCAGAATCATCGCCTCGAACGCGGCGAACAGCGACACCGCCCAGGCAATCGCCGGCAGGCCACGACAGAACTCAAGCAAATCACTCAGGGTCACACTGCTGGCCTCGCTGCTCGGCGCGCCACTGCGGCCCAGCAACAGAAACGGAGCAGCCATCAGCAAACCGACACCCACCCAAAAGCCATAATCGTGCTCGGTGCCAAGAAAGCCCAGCAACACCGGCCCCGCCAACTGACTCAATGCGTAGCTGCTGCCATACAGCGCCACCAGCCGCCCGCGCCATTGCTCGACCACCAGTTGATTGATCCAGCTTTCACCGATAATGAATACAAGGGTCAGGATCACCCCGATCATCAGCCGCAACACCAACCAGATCGGATAGCTCGGCAACAGCGCCAGCAAACCGATCGAAACCGCCCCGGCCCACAGGCACAGGCGCATCAGATTGGCCGTGCCGAATCGCGCCGCCAGATGGCTGGAGATTTTCGCCCCCAACAGGACGCCGATGGCCGGCATCGCCGCCATCACGCCAATGGCAAAGGAGCCGTAACCCCAGCTTTCCAGGCGAAACGACACCAGCGGCATGCTGACACCCAGGGCCAGGCCGACACTCAGGACAGATGCCAAAACGGCGAAATAAGTCGCCCAACGCATGCTCCACGCTCCTGTGGATTGTTATTTTTTGAGGCCACACAAAACAATGTGGGAGCGAGCTTGCTCGCGATTGCGGTACAACATTCAACACTGAAGTCGACTGTTACACCGCTATCGCGAGCAAGCTCGCTCCCACAAGGGATCTGTGTCGTTTCAGGAGGCCTGCTCTAAAACAGGCCTCCCTTAACGCTTACAACTTGATCCAGGTCGCCTTCAGCTCGGTGTACTTGTCGAAAGCATGCAGCGATTTATCGCGACCGTTGCCGGACTGCTTGAAGCCACCGAACGGTGCGGTCATGTCGCCGCCATCGTACTGGTTGACCCAAACGCTACCGGCACGCAGGGCGCGGGCGGTGAGGTGCGCCTTGGAGATGTCGGCCGTCCAGACCGCAGCGGCCAGGCCGTACGGTGTGTCGTTGGCGATCGCGATGGCTTCTTCGGCGCTGTCGAATGCGATGACCGACAGTACCGGGCCGAAGATTTCTTCCTGGGCGATTTTCATCGCGTTGCTCACGCCGTCGAAAATCGTCGGCTCAACGTAAGTGCCGCCAGTTTCCTGAAGCGTACGTTTGCCACCGGCCACCAGCTTGGCGCCGTCGGCATGACCGGACTCGATGTAGGACAACACGGTATTCATCTGCTGGGTATCGACCAGCGCGCCAACATTGGTCGCCGGGTCCAGCGGATTGCCCGGTTTCCAGGTTTTCAGCGCTTCGATCACCAACGGCAGGAATTTGTCCTTGATCGAACGCTCCACCAGCAGGCGCGAACCGGCGGTGCAGACTTCGCCCTGGTTGAAGGCGATGGCACCAGCTGCGGCTTCGGCAGCGTCTTGCAGGTTCGGCGCATCGGCGAACACGATGTTCGGGCTCTTGCCGCCGGCTTCGAGCCAGACGCGCTTCATGTTCGACTCGCCGGAGTATATCAGCAGTTGCTTGGCGATCTTGGTCGAACCGGTGAACACCAGCGTATCAACGTCGTTGTGCAGGGCCAGGGCCTTGCCGACGGTGTGGCCATAACCCGGCAGCACGTTCAGCACGCCTTTCGGGATGCCGGCTTCGACAGCCAGCTCGGCGATGCGGATGGCGGTCAGCGGGGATTTTTCGGACGGTTTGAGGATCACCGAGTTACCGGTGGACAGCGCAGGACCGAGTTTCCAGCACGCCATCATCAGCGGGAAGTTCCACGGCACGATGGCGCCAACAACACCCACCGGCTCACGGGTCACAAGACCCAGTTGATCGTGCGGAGTGGCTGCTACTTCGTCGTATATCTTGTCGATGGCTTCGCCGCTCCAGCTCAGGGCTTGCGCCGCGCCAGGAACGTCGATGTACAGGGAATCGCTGATCGGCTTGCCCATGTCCAGGGTTTCAAGCAGGGCCAGCTCTTCGGCGTGCTGTTTCAGCAGGCCGGCGAAACGGATCATGGTGGATTTGCGCTTGGTCGGTGCCAGGCGCGACCAGACACCGGAATTGAACGTGGCGCGAGCGTTTTCCACAGCGCGCTGGGCATCGGCGGCGTCACAGCTGGCAATCTTGCCCAGCAGACGGCCATCGACCGGACTGATGCATTCGAAGGTCTGGCCGGAAACGGCGTCGGTGTATTCGCCATTGATATAGGCGCGGCCTTCGATTTTCAGGTCGCGGGCACGTTGTTCCCAGTCGGCACGGGTCAGGGTGGTCATGCGAGTGTCCTCCTCTTATTGATACGACACCCGCGTTCTTCGCGGGCGCTGTCAGGAATTCTGCCCGGCCAGCCTGCTTTCGGCCCAAGGCATCCACCACCCTAAACCAGCCGCACATGAAGTTTCAATATATTTGACATAACACCGGCAAACGGCCTTGCGATGTTCATTTTAATAAACATAGACTTTGGACCTTTCTACCACTCGCGCCGTAATCACGGGAGATAACAACAATGAACATCCAGAACGTCGTCGACTTCAGCCAGGCCACCACCGCCGCCGAACGCTACCGCCCAGATGCAGCCAAGGTGCTCAAGGGCGACCCGGAACAAGCCGTTTACAACCACTACAACAGCCCTTGTGGCCAGTTGAACGCTGGTGTGTGGGAAGGTGCGGTCGGGCAGTGGACAGTGAACTTCACCGAGCACGAATACTGCGAGATCCAGCAAGGGGTTTCGGTGCTGCGTGACAACGACGGCAATGCCAAGACCCTGCGCGCAGGTGACCGCTTCGTGATCCCCGCCGGATTCAAAGGCACCTGGGAAGTGCTGGAGCCATGCCGCAAGATCTACGTGGCGTTTGAACAGAAGGCCTGAAGATTTGCGCTGTTTGGGCTGACGCTTTCGCGAGCAGGCCTCGACAGACAATACAAAAAACCCGGCAACAAAAAAGGCCCGTATCTCGCGATACGGGCCTTTTTCGTAAGAGGGAAAAATCAATTACTTGATTTTGCCTTCTTTGTAGATCACGTGCTTGCGAACAACCGGATCATATTTCTTGATCTCGATTTTGTCCGGGGTAGTACGCTTGTTCTTGTCGGTAGTGTAGAAGTGACCAGTACCGGCGCTCGAAATCAAACGAATCAATTCACGCATGATTAGCTCCCTTAAACCTTGCCATCGCGGCGAAGTTCGGCCAGCACGACAGTGATGCCACGCTTGTCGATGATACGCATGCCTTTGGCAGATACGCGCAGACGCACAAAACGTTTCTCTTCTTCAACCCAGAAGCGGTGATGCTGCAGGTTCGGCAGGAAACGACGACGGGTTTTGTTGTTTGCGTGGGAAATGTTATTCCCAGTCACCGGACCCTTACCGGTAACTTGACATACTCTAGACATGCCTCAGCCCTCTAAAACCACATGCCCAACCCGGCATGGGTTGGCCGCTTAATCTCTCAGTCATTTGGCGCCAGGCGCCGCGTTTCTTTAGAGGTCTTACCGGCTACACCTACAGTGAAGGAACCGGGCCCCTAGAAAAGAGCGCTGCTTTATACCAGAAAGACTGGAGAGCAACAACATTCGGTGTGCGTTGAATTCACAAAAACCCCATTTTCCGGGCTCCGAGCGCCTTGGACAAAGGCTATCATCGATGGCGACCGCTCGTCGCAGAGAATCGGCCAACCGGCCAAATCAGGATTTTGCTCGCCCGCCTGACAGCAAATTCAGGCGCTATAGTCCCCTCAAAATGAAAAAGGGGATAGTCATTTGCAAAAGAGCCCACTAGGGTAAGCCTTTTCCAGACTGCACTTGCAGATGGGCCTTCGATCTGTAAAGGAAGCCGACCATGCGCCTCGCTGCCCTACCGCTATTGCTCGCCCCGCTTCTGCTGAGCCCACAGGCCTTTGCCGCCGCCCTGAGCGTCTGCACCGAGGCCAGCCCTGAAGGCTTCGACGTGGTGCAGTACAACTCGCTGACCACCACCAACGCCTCGGCCGATGTGTTGATGAATCGCCTGGTGGACTTTGATACGGCCAGTGGCAAAGTGGTCGCCAGCCTCGCCGACAGCTGGGAAGTCAGCCCCGACGGCCTGACCTACGTCTTCAAGTTGCACCCGCAGGTGAAGTTCCATCGCACCGAGTATTTCACCCCAACGCGCGACCTGAGCGCCGAAGACGTGATTTTCAGCTTCGACCGCATGCTCGACCCGGCCAATGCGTGGCACAAAGTCGCCCAGAGCGGCTTCCCCCATGCGCAATCGATGCAGTTGCCTGCACTGATCAAGAAGATCGACGCCCTCGATCCGCAGACCGTGCGTTTCACCCTCGACCATCCGGATTCGACCTTCCTGGCGACCCTGAGCATGGGCTTCGCCTCGATCTACTCGGCCGAATACGCCGACAAACTGATGAAGGCCGGCACACCCGAGAAGCTCAACAGCCAGCCGGTCGGCACAGGGCCGTTCGTTTTCACCCGTTTCCAGAAGGACGCCTCGGTTCGCTACAAGGCCAACCCCGAATACTTCGGTGGCAAACCCTCTGTAGATCCGCTGATCTTCGCTATCACCCCGGACGCCAACGTGCGCCTGCAGAAATTGCGCCGTAACGAATGCCAGATCGCCCTGTCGCCCAAGCCACTGGACGTACAGGAAGCGCTGAAAGAGCCGACGCTGAAAGTCGAAAAGACTGACGCGTTCATGACCGCGTTCGTCGGCATCAACAGCCAGCATCCGCCACTGGACAAGCCTGAAGTCCGCCAGGCCATCAACCTTGCCTTCGACAAGGCCAACTATGTCAAAGCCGTGTTCGAAGACACCGCCGAGGCGGCCAACGGTCCGTATCCGCCCAACACCTGGGGCTACGCGAAAGGCCTGCCGGGCTACCCTCACGACATCGCGAAGGCCAAAGCCTTGATGGCCAAGGCTGGACTCAAGGACGGCTTCCAGACCACCATCTGGACCCGCCCTTCCGGCAGCCTGCTTAACCCCAATCCAAGCCTTGGCGCTCAACTGCTTCAGTCTGACCTCGCGGAAATCGGCATTCAGGCCGAAATCCGGGTGATCGAATGGGGCGAACTGATCCGCCGCGCCAAGGCCGGTGAACACGACTTGCTGTTCATGGGCTGGGCCGGTGACAACGGTGACCCGGACAACTTCCTCACGCCGCAGTTTTCCTGCGCCGCGGTCAAGTCTGGCACCAACTTCGCCCGCTACTGCAATCAGGATCTGGACAAGTTGATCAGCGCTGGCAAGACCACCGGCGAGCAAGGTGTGCGCAGCAAGCTCTACGAACAGGCCCAGGCGCAGATCCAGCAGCAGGCGCTGTGGCTACCACTGGCTCACCCGACTGCGTTCGCGCTGACGCGCAAGGATGTCGAGGGGTATTCGGTCAGCCCGTTCGGGCGGCAGGACTATTCCAAGGTCAACATCAAATAACCCGCCACACACAAAACCCTGTGGGAGCGGGCTTGCTCGCGAAGAGGGAGTGTCAGTCGCCATCAATGCCGACTGATACACTGCTTTCGCGAGCAAGCCCGCTCCCACATGGGTTTCGCTAACTTCACAGCCCCTACATCCACCCATACTCAGCCATCGACAACGGATCGCCGTCACCAATGATGAAATGGTCGAGTATCCGCACGTCAATCAACTCCAGCGCCTTTTGCAGGCGCTTGGTCAGCACCCGGTCGGACTGACTGGGGTCGGTGTTGCCCGAAGGATGGTTGTGGCAGAGGATCAATGCCGCTGCGTTGTTGGCCAAGGCGCGCTTGACCACCTCTCGCGGATGAACGCTGGTGTTGTCGATGGAGCCGCGGAACAGTATCTCGAACGCCAGTACCTGATGCCTGGAATCAAGAAACAGGCAACCAAACACCTCGTGTGGCTCGTGGCGCAGCATCGACTTCAGGTACTCGCGAACCGCATGCGGATTCTCCAGTGCCGATTTTTGGCGCGCACGTTCGGCCAGATGACGCCTGCTCATTTCTTGCGCAGCCTGCAATTGTGCAAATTTTGCCGGACCAAGCCCCAGCTGCTTGCTGAACGTTTCCTGATCGGCCTCAAGCAGCAAACGCAGGCTGCCAAACTGATTCAACAGGTGTCGCGCCAGATCTACCGCACTTTTACCCACCACGCCCGTGCGTAAAAAGATCGCCAGCAGTTCGGCATCCGAAAGGCTTCCCGCGCCCTGTTCAAGCAACCTCTCCCGCGGCCGTTCCGTCGCCGGCCAATCGCGAATACTCATAGCAACTCCCTGTCTGTGGGCACCGCTGTTCCGTAGCGGTCGCTGTGATATCGTAGCCCATCTTTTTTGCGGGCGAATTCACCCTGGGGAGGGGGTTTCGCCACGTATGTCACCAACGAATTGAAAGGCAGGCCTATGCAGCGGCTGTATCGGAAACGCATTGTTCTGGGCGTCGGCGGCGGTATCGCTGCCTACAAGAGCGCCGACCTGGTTCGCCGCCTGATCGATCAGGGCGCCGAAGTGCGCGTGGTCATGACCCGTGGCGGCGCAGAGTTCATCACCCCGCTGACCATGCAGGCCCTGTCCGGGCACCCGGTCCACCTGGACCTGCTGGACCCGGCGGCCGAAGCGGCCATGGGCCACATCGAACTGGCCAAATGGGCCGACCTGGTGCTGATCGCCCCCGCCACGGCGGACCTGATCGCCCGCCTGGCCCAAGGCATCGCCGATGATCTGCTGACCACGCTGGTGCTAGCCACCGACGCGGTGGTCGCCGTTGCTCCGGCAATGAACCAGGCGATGTGGCGCGATCCGGCGACCCAGGCCAACCTGCAAACCCTCGAAAGCCGCGACATCAAGGTCTTCGGCCCGGCCTCCGGCAGCCAGGCCTGCGGCGATGTCGGCCTGGGGCGCATGCTCGAAGCCATTGAACTGGCCCAGTGCGCCGCTGACTGCTTCCAGCGTCAGGCACTGACCGGCAAACACGTGCTGATCACGGCCGGCCCGACCCAGGAAAACATCGACCCGGTGCGCTACATCACCAACCACAGCTCCGGGAAAATGGGCTTTGCCTTGGCCGAAGCCGCGGTGGAGGCCGGTGCCCGCGTGACCCTGATCACCGGTCCCGTGCACCTGCAGACCCCGGATCGTGTCACCCGCATCGACGTGGTCAGCGCCCGCGACATGCTCGCTGCCTGCGAAGCGGCGATCCCTTGTGACCTGTTCATCGCATCGGCAGCAGTCGCGGACTACCGCCCGGAAGTCGTTGCCCCACAGAAACTCAAGAAAGATCCTACGAACGGCGACGGCTTGTTGCTACAGATGGTGCGCAACCCGGACATCCTGGCCACCATCGCCACCCGCCCCGACCGCCCGTTCAGTGTCGGTTTCGCCGCCGAGACCGAACACCTGCTCGATTACGCTGCACGCAAGTTGAAAGACAAGAACCTCGATTTGATCGTCGCCAACGACGTCGCCAATCCGAGCATTGGCTTCAACAGCGAAGAAAACGCCTGCAGCGTCATCGACCGTGAACTTCACGCCACACTCTTCGCCCAGACCAGCAAGAGCAAGATTGCTCGCCAGCTGATCACTTTTATCGCCGAACGTCTGAACCAGGTTTAATTTACATGCACGCTTTGCAAGCCAAGATCCTCGACCCCCGCATCGGTACCGAATTCCCGCTGCCGCAATACGCCACACCGGGCTCCGCCGGCCTCGACCTGCGCGCCATGCTGGAACAGGACACCGTGATCAAACCGGGTGAAACCGTACTGATCCCCACCGGCCTGTCGGTCTACATCGGCGACCCGAACCTGGCGGCGCTGATTCTGCCGCGCTCGGGGATGGGCCATAAGCACGGCATCGTGCTGGGCAACCTGGTGGGGCTGATCGACTCCGACTACCAGGGCCCATTGATGGTTTCCTGCTGGAACCGTGGCCAGACCGAATTCACCATGCCGGTCGGCGAGCGCCTGGCGCAACTGGTGCTGGTGCCGGTGGTGCAGGCTCACTTCGAGATGGTTGAAGAGTTTGTTGAAACCGAGCGCGGCACTGGCGGTTTCGGCCATACCGGTACCCGTTGATTCGATAGAGATCCATTGTGGCGAGGGAGCTCGCCACAAAATTCAAATTGTCATCTGCAAGGTTTAGCTCCGAAAATCAAGGCATTGCCCGGTAAATCCCCCGCCGCCAGGGGCGTCATGGCCCTTTCATACCACGAACTCTCTGTGGAAAACGCCGTCATACCCTTCAGTTTGAACCTGTCGCCAAATGAATCGGCGGCCTGTCCAGTCACTTTCGAGATGGAGCATTTCCACAGATGAACACCCCGGCCAAAGTCGCACCCAAGTTCCCTGACAGCATCTTCCGCGCCTACGACATCCGCGGCACCGTCCCGGAATTCCTGAACGCTGAAACCGCTTACTGGATCGGCCGCGCCGTCGGCTCCCAAAGCCTGGCCCAGGGCGAGCCAAACGTGTCCGTCGGTCGCGATGGCCGTCTGTCCGGCCCGGAACTGGTCGCGCAACTGATCAAAGGCATCGCCGACAGCGGCTGCCACGTCAGTGATGTCGGCCTGGTCCCGACTCCGGCGCTCTACTACGCCGCCAACGTACTGGCCGGCAAATCCGGCGTGATGCTCACCGGCAGCCACAACCCGTCGAACTACAACGGCTTCAAGATCGTCATTGCCGGCGACACCCTGGCCAACGAACAGATCCAGGCCCTGCACGACCGCCTCAAGACCAGCAACCTGAGCAGCGGCCAGGGCAGCATCACCCAGGTCGAGATCCTCGACCGCTACACCACCGAAATCGTCCAGGACATCAAGCTGGCCCGTCGCCTGAAAGTGGTCGTCGACTGCGGCAACGGCGCGGCCGGCGTAATCGCACCGCAACTGATCGAAGCACTGAACTGCGAAGTCATCCCGCTGTTCTGCGAAGTGGATGGCAACTTCCCGAACCACCACCCGGACCCGGGCAAGCCTGAAAACCTCGTGGACCTGATCGCCAAGGTCAAGGAAACCAACGCTGACATCGGCCTGGCCTTCGACGGCGATGGCGACCGCGTCGGCGTGGTGACCAACACCGGCAGCATCGTCTACCCGGACCGCCTGCTGATGCTGTTCGCCCGCGACGTCGTGGCGCGCAACCCGGGCGCCGAGATCATCTTCGACGTCAAATGCACCCGCCGCCTGTTTGCGCTGATCAAGGAATACGGCGGCCGGTCGTTAATGTGGAAGACCGGTCACTCGTTGATCAAAAAGAAAATGAAACAATCCGGCGCCCTGCTGGCTGGCGAAATGAGCGGGCACATCTTCTTCAAGGAGCGCTGGTTCGGTTTCGACGACGGCATCTACAGCGCCGCACGCTTGCTGGAGATCCTCAGCAAGGAAAAATCCTCGGCCGAAGAGCTGTTCGCGACCTTCCCGAACGATATTTCTACGCCGGAAATCAATATCCATGTGACCGAAGAGAGCAAATTCAGCATCATTGATGCATTGCACGATGCGCAGTGGGGCGAAGGCGCTGACCTGACCACCATTGACGGCGTGCGAGTCGACTATGCCAAAGGCTGGGGCCTGGTACGCGCATCCAACACCACACCGGTGCTGGTGCTGCGTTTCGAGGCCGATGACGAGGCTGAACTGCAACGCATCAAGGATGTGTTCCGCATCCAGCTCAAGCGCGTTGCACCTGATCTCCAACTACCGTTCTGATTCACCCGGAGCCCTGAATGACCCTCGAACGCGAAGCCGCCGCCAACACCGCCAAGGTCCTGTCCGAAGCGTTGCCTTATATCCGCCGTTATGTCGGCAAGACACTGGTGATCAAATACGGCGGCAACGCGATGGAAAGCGAGGAGCTGAAAACCGGCTTCGCCCGCGACATCGTGCTGATGAAGGCCGTGGGCATCAACCCGGTGGTGGTTCACGGTGGCGGCCCGCAAATCGGTGACCTGCTCAAGCGCCTGTCGATCGAGAGCCATTTCGTCGACGGCATGCGCGTCACCGACGCCGCGACCATGGACGTGGTGGAAATGGTCCTCGGCGGCCAGGTCAACAAGGACATCGTCAACTTGATCAACCGTCATGGCGGCAGCGCCATCGGCCTGACCGGTAAAGACGCCGAGCTGATTCGTGCGAAGAAGCTCACCGTTACCCGTCAGACGCCGGAAATGACCACTCCGGAAATTATCGACATCGGCCACGTGGGCGAAGTAGTCGGCATCAATACCGACCTGCTGAACCTGCTGGTCAAGGGCGATTTCATTCCGGTGATCGCGCCCATCGGCGTCGGTGCCAACGGCGAGTCGTACAACATCAACGCTGACCTGGTGGCCGGTAAAGTCGCCGAAGCGTTGAAAGCCGAGAAGCTGATGCTGCTGACCAACATCGCCGGCCTGATGGACAAGTCGGGCACGGTCCTGACCGGCCTGACAACCCAGCAAGTCGACGACCTGATCGCCGACGGCACCATCTACGGCGGCATGCTGCCGAAGATCCGTTGCGCACTGGAAGCGGTCCAGGGCGGTGTGGGCAGCTCGCTGATCATCGACGGTCGCGTGCCGAACGCGATCCTGCTGGAAATCTTCACCGATACCGGCGTTGGCACCTTGATCAGCAATCGCAAGCGTCCTTAAGCGATAGCGCATACAAAAAAGACCCCGCTCGGCCTGGCTGAGCGGGGTCTTTTTTTGCCTGCGATCCCTGCGGGATTTTGTACATCCCAGTAGGAGCTGCCGAAGGCTGCGATCTTTTGACTTTGGCTATTTTAAAACAAGATCAAAGGATCGCAGCCTTCGGCAGCTCCTACAGGTCGCCGTGTCAGACGCCGAACTGGGCGCGGTACGCTTCCACGGCTGGCAAGTGCTGCTTGAGCTGCGGGTCATCCGCCAGGAATTCCAGCACCTGGTTCAGCGAAACGATGCTGATGACCGGGATGCCAAAGTCACGCTCGACTTCCTGGATCGCCGACAACTCGCCATTGCCACGCTCCTGACGGTTCAGGGCGATCAGCACGCCAGCGGCCTTGGCGCCGTCCTGGGAGGCGATGATCTGCATCACTTCACGGATCGCGGTGCCAGCGGTGATCACATCGTCGATGATCAGAACGTCGCCGGTCAGCGGTGCACCAACCAGGCTGCCGCCTTCGCCGTGGGCCTTGGCTTCCTTGCGGTTGAAGCACCATGGCAGGTCACGGTTGTGATGCTCGGCCAGGGCCACCGCGGTGGTCGCCGCCAAAGGGATGCCCTTGTAGGCCGGGCCAAACAGCACGTCGAACGCAATGCCGCTCTCGGCAATGGCAGCGGCATAGAAGCGCCCCAGCTGCGCCAGGGCCGAACCTGAGTTGAACAGGCCTGCGTTGAAGAAGTAAGGACTGGTGCGCCCGGACTTCAGGGTGAACTCACCGAAGCGCAAAACGCCGCGATCGATGGCAAAACGAATGAAATCGCGCTGATACGCTTGCATGAAAAAAACCCCAGATACCACGGATTTAGCTAATTAGGTAGACGCCGTGTATCATACACGCACGCGATTTTTGGGGCCATTTATGCGGATCATCAGTGTGAACGTCAATGGTATTCAGGCTGCAGTCGAGCGAGGTTTGCTCAGTTGGCTGCAGGCACAGAATGCCGACGTCATCTGCCTGCAGGACACCCGTGCCTCCGCCTTTGAACTGGACGATCCAGCCTTCCAACTGGATGGATACTTCCTTTATGCCTGCGATGCCGAAGTTCCCGCCCAAGGTGGCGTGGCTTTGTATTCGCGGCTGCAACCGAAGGCTGTCATCAGCGGTCTCGGTTTCGAGACGGCCGACCGCTACGGGCGCTACCTGCAAGCAGATTTCGACAAAGTCAGTATTGCAACCTTGTTGCTTCCGTCCGGCATGAACGGCGATGAGGACTTGAACCAGAAGTTCAAGCTCATGGACGACTTCGCCAAATACCTGGACAAGCAGCGGCGCAAACGCCGCGAGTACATCTACTGTGGCTCACTGTACGTGGCGCAACAGAAGCTGGATATCAAGAACTGGCGCGACAGCCAGCAATCTCCGGGCTTTCTGGCACCTGAACGTGCCTGGATGGACGAGATTGTCGGCAACATGGGTTATGTCGACGCCCTGCGTGAAGTCAGCCGTGAAGGCGACCAGTACAGCTGGTGGCCGGACAACGAACAGGCGGAGATGCTCAACCTCGGTTGGCGCTTCGACTATCAGTTGCTGACCCCTGGCCTTCGCCGGTTCGTACGCAGCGCACGCCTGCCACGCCAGCCGCGGTTCTCGCAACACGCACCGCTGATTGTGGACTACGACTGGACGCTGACCATTTAAGCGTCGTTTCGCAGACACAAAAAAGCCGACAGCAATGTCGGCTTTTTTGTGGACGCAGATTCTTGCTCTTTGTGGGAGCGAGCCTGCTCGTTATTTGATCAACCGCCAGGTGAACGGATACCGATAAGGCTGCCCTTCATTGGCCTTCACCCCGGCAATGATTGTCAGCACCAGCGCACCGATCGCGACCAGGCCAAACAGGAAGAACCCGATAATCACCAGCATCAGCAGGAAGCAGACAGCCGAGGCGATCGCCACGGTTAACTGAAAGTTCAGCGCTTCCTTGCCTTGGGCATCAATGAACGGGTCCATCTCGCGCTTCATCTGCCAGAGAATCAGCGGGCCGATGATCGTGCCGAACGGAATCCAGATCCCCAGCAAGGCGGACAAGTGGCAAAACATGGCCCACTGACGCACCTCCTGGCTCGGCGTGGGCAGCGGCAGTTGCTCGTCACTCATGGTGTCCTCCTTGTCTGGAGCAGTCCGGTCAGTCGGCCAGTGCGGCCTTTTGCAGTTCGAAGATCTCGTTCATGCCTTTCTTGGCCAGTTCGAGCATGGCGTTCAGCTCTTCAGGCTGGAACGGCGCGCCTTCGGCGGTGCCCTGGACTTCGATGAAACCGCCAGCGCTGGTCATCACCACGTTCAGGTCAGTCTCGGCGGCCGAGTCTTCAAGGTAGTCGAGGTCGAGCACAGGCTCGCCCTTGTACATGCCCACGGAAACCGCAGCGATCATTTGCTTGACCGGGTCGCCGCCCTTCAGACCGCCACGCTTCTTGATGACTTTCAAGGCATCGATCAGCGCGACCATGGAACCGGTGATCGACGCAGTGCGGGTGCCACCGTCAGCCTGGATCACATCGCAGTCGACGTACAGGGTGACGTCACCCAGCTTGGACATGTCCAGCGCAGCGCGCAGGGAGCGACCGATCAGACGCTGGATTTCCAGGGTGCGGCCGCCTTGCTTGCCACGGCTGGCTTCACGCTGGTTACGCTCGCCGGTAGCGCGCGGCAGCATGCCGTACTCGGCGGTCAGCCAACCCTGGCCCTGGCCTTTCAGGAAACGCGGTACGCCCGGTTCAACGCTGACGGTGCAGATGACCTTGGTATCGCCGAACTCGACCAGCACAGAACCCTCGGCGTGTTTGGTGTAGTTGCGGGTGATGCGGATCGAGCGGAGCTGATCGGCAGCGCGACCACTTGGACGTATCATAGGGAGTACCTGTACTGGGGACGGAAAACTGCGGAGCATTATAGAGCCGACGGCCGCCACTGGGCACTTCTAAAAAATTCCGCCGACGACCGAGGGCTCTGCACCGCGCGTCGGTGCAGGCCTGCCGCTCTTTGTCACACTGTGTGTTTGGGCGCATCCGCGCCACTGCGCTACAATCCTGCGCCTTTGCTGCCAGTCGGCTTTAATTCATTGATATCGGATTCCCGGAACCTCGGTTCTGTGCCGATCTGCCTTGCGAGGTACCTCCATGGTGCACAGCATGACCGCCTTCGCCCGCGTCGAGAAAGCCGGCGCCCAGGGCACCCTGAGCTGGGAACTGCGGTCGGTCAACAGCCGCTACCTGGAACCCCACCTGCGCCTGCCGGAATCCTTCCGCGACCTCGAGGGCGCTGTTCGTGAAGCCCTGCGCCAGGGTGTATCGCGGGGCAAGCTCGAATGCACCCTGCGCTTCACCGAAGAAAACACCGGCAAAGCACTGCAAATCGATCAGGAGCGCGCCGCGCAACTGGTCGCCGCCGCCGAGACCATCGCCAGCCTGATCAAGAACCCGGCAGCGCTGAACCCGCTGGAAGTCCTGGCCTGGCCCGGCGTACTGGTAGGCGACGCCACCGACCCGCAAGCCTTGAACGCCGAAGCGCTGGCACTGTTCAATCAGGGCCTCAAGGAACTGAAGGCCGGCCGCGAGCGCGAAGGTGCGGAGCTGGCGCGGCTGATCAACGAGCGCCTGAGCGCCATCGAAGAAGACGTGGTGACCTTGCGCGAACTGGTTCCGCAAATGCTCGCCACCCAGCGCCAGAAAGTCCTCGACCGCTTCGCCGACATGAAGACCGAGATGGACCCGCAGCGCCTGGAGCAGGAAATGGTCATGCTCGCGCAAAAAAGCGACGTCGCCGAAGAACTGGATCGCCTGAGCACTCACATCATCGAAGTTCGCCGGGTGCTCAAATCCGGCGGTGCCGCCGGTCGGCGCCTGGACTTCCTGATGCAGGAACTCAACCGCGAAGCCAATACACTGGGCTCCAAAGCCTTCGACCCGCGCAGCACCCAGGCTGCGGTCAACCTCAAGGTGTTGATCGAGCAGATGCGCGAACAAGTGCAGAATATTGAGTAAGGCTACCCCCGACATGACACACAGCACCGGCACCCTGTACATCATTTCCGCCCCTTCGGGCGCGGGCAAGAGCAGCCTGGTCAAGGCCCTGACCGACGCAAATCCGGAGATCCGCGTCTCGGTCTCCCACACCACCCGTGCCATGCGCCCCGGTGAAGTGAATGGCGTGAACTATCACTTCGTCGACCGCGGCGAGTTCGTGAAGATGATCGAGCACGGGGATTTCCTCGAGCGCGCCGAAGTGTTCGGCAATCTCTACGGCACTTCGCAAAGCCACCTGCAGCAGACCCTGGACGAAGGCCACGACCTGATTCTGGAAATCGACTGGCAAGGTGCCGAGCAAGTGCGCAAGTTGATGCCTCAGGCCCGCTCGATCTTCATTCTGCCGCCGTCATTGCAGGCTTTGCACCAGCGCCTGACCAATCGCGGCCAGGACAGTGACGAAGTCATTGACGGCCGGATGCGCGAAGCCGTCAGCGAAATGAGCCACTACGTCGACTACGACTACCTGATCATCAACGACGATTTCGCCCACGCGCTGCACGACCTGAAGGCGATTTTCCGCGCCAATCAGCTGATCCAGAAGCGTCAGCAGCAGCGTCACGGCAAATTGCTGGCTGAATTGCTCGGTTAATCAGCTCTTCCCAAAACCGCTGCAAGGGCTTTACATTGGCACTTGTAGCGCGTTGAAGGGCTTGGTCAAAAAATCAGCGCTTCCCTAAACGCTGGTGATTTTTTAAACTGTTGAGTCCGCTCGCCCATCCGGGCAGCGCGCATATTGCATTTGCTACGAGGAAGACCATGGCCCGCGTAACCGTTGAAGACTGCCTAGAACACGTGGATAACCGCTTTGAGCTGGTCATGCTCTCTACCAAGCGTGCCCGTCAACTGGCCACCGGCGGCAAAGAGCCGAAAGTAGCATGGGAAAACGACAAGCCTACCGTCGTCGCCCTGCGTGAAATCGCTGAAGGCCTGATCGACTACGCAGCTATCGCCGAAGCCGAAATCGTTGAAGATGAACCGCTTTTTGCTGCATTCGAGGACGAGTCCAACGAGGCCGTCTAAGCCTATGCCTGGTCGACGTAGCACGGCGCGGGATAAAAGCTTACGGCAGGAGACATCATGCCGAGCATAGACGCCCTCGCCGATCGCTTATCGACCTACCTCGGCAAGGACCAGGTCAACCTGGTCCGCCGAGCGTATTTCTACGCCGAACAAGCCCACGACGGCCAACGCCGCCGTAGCGGCGAGGCGTACGTCACGCACCCACTCGCGGTTGCGAATATTCTTGCCGACATGCACATGGACCATCAGAGCCTGATGGCTGCGATGCTGCATGACGTGATCGAAGACACCGGTATTGCCAAGGAAGCGCTGCAAGCGCAGTTCGGCGAAACCGTGGCCGAACTGGTCGACGGGGTCAGCAAACTGACCCAGATGAACTTCGAGACCAAGGCCGAGGCACAAGCCGAAAACTTCCAGAAAATGGCCATGGCCATGGCCCGCGACATTCGCGTGATCCTGGTCAAGCTGGCCGACCGCCTGCACAACATGCGCACGCTGGAAGTGCTGTCCGGTGAAAAACGCCGGCGCATCGCCAAGGAAACCCTGGAAATCTATGCGCCCATCGCCAACCGGCTGGGCATGCACGCCATCCGCATAGAGTTCGAAGACCTCGGCTTCAAGGCCATGCACCCGATGCGTTCTGCGCGGATCTACCAGGCGGTCAAGCGCGCCCGGGGCAACCGCAAGGAAATCGTCAACAAGATCGAAGAATCCTTAAGCCACTGCCTGGCCATCGATGGCATCCAGGGCGAGGTCAGCGGTCGCCAGAAACACCTCTACGGCATCTACAAGAAAATGCGCGGCAAGCGTCGGGCCTTCAACGAGATCATGGACGTCTACGCGTTCCGGATCATCGTCGACAAGGTCGATACCTGCTACCGCGTGTTGGGTGCTGTACATAATTTGTACAAGCCATTGCCGGGGCGCTTCAAGGATTACATCGCGATCCCCAAGGCCAACGGCTATCAGTCGCTGCACACCACGCTGTTCGGCATGCACGGTGTTCCGATCGAGATCCAGATCCGCACCCGTGAAATGGAAGAGATGGCCAACAACGGCATCGCCGCCCATTGGCTGTACAAGTCCAGCGGCGACGAGCAGCCAAAAGGCACTCACGCCCGCGCCCGCCAGTGGGTCAAGGGCGTGCTGGAAATGCAGCAACGCGCCGGCAACTCGCTGGAATTCATCGAAAGCGTGAAGATCGACCTGTTCCCGGACGAGGTCTACGTGTTCACGCCCAAAGGCCGGATCATGGAGCTGCCCAAGGGCTCCACGGCGGTCGACTTCGCTTACGCGGTGCACACCGACGTCGGCAACAGCTGCATTGCCTGCCGAATCAACCGCCGTCTCGCACCGCTGTCCGAACCGCTGCAAAGCGGCTCCACGGTCGAGATCGTCAGCGCTCCCGGCGCGCGGCCGAATCCGGCCTGGCTCAACTTCGTGGTCACCGGCAAGGCGCGCACGCACATCCGCCATGCACTGAAACTGCAACGCCGCTCCGAATCCATCAGCCTCGGCGAGCGCTTGCTGAACAAGGTTCTCAACGGTTTCGACAGCTCGCTGGAGAAAATCCCGGCCGAGCGCGTCAAGGCCATGCTCGTCGAGTACCGCCTCGAACTGATCGAAGATTTGCTCGAAGACATCGGCCTGGGCAATCGCATGGCCTATGTGGTGGCCCGCCGGTTGCTGGGCGAAGGCGAACAGTTGCCTAGCCCTGAAGGCCCGCTGGCGATTCGCGGCACCGAAGGCTTGGTACTCAGCTACGCCAAGTGCTGCACGCCGATCCCGGGCGACCCGATTGTCGGCCACCTGTCCGCTGGCAAAGGCATGGTCGTGCACCTGGACAACTGCCGCAACATCAGCGAAATCCGTCACAACCCGGAAAAATGCATCCAGCTCTCATGGGCCAAGGACGTTACCGGCGAATTCAACGTCGAGCTGCGCGTCGAACTGGAACACCAACGCGGCCTGATCGCCCTGCTGGCCAGCAGCGTCAACGCCGCCGACGGCAACATCGAGAAAATCAGCATGGACGAACGCGATGGTCGCATCAGCGTGGTCCAGTTGGTGGTCAGCGTGCACGACCGCGTGCACCTGGCCCGCGTGATCAAGAAACTGCGCGCCTTGACCGGGGTGATTCGCATCACCCGCATGCGCGCCTAAGCCCCTAATTACAAGGAGTCCTACATGACCAAGACTGTTATCACCAGCGACAAGGCCCCGGCCGCCATCGGCACTTACTCCCAGGCGATCAAGGCTGGCAACACCGTTTACATGTCGGGTCAGATTCCCCTGGACCCAAAAACCATGGAACTGGTCGAAGGCTTCGAAGCCCAGACCGTCCAGGTGTTCGAGAACCTCAAGGCCGTGGCTGAAGCCGCTGGCGGTTCGTTCAAGGACATCGTCAAGCTGAACATCTTCCTCACCGACCTGAGCCACTTCGCCAAGGTCAACGAGATCATGGGCAAGTACTTCGACCAGCCCTACCCTGCCCGCGCCGCCATCGGCGTAGCAGCCCTGCCAAAGGGTTCGCAGGTTGAAATGGATGCCATCCTGGTCATCGAGTAATGCGTACGGCGCAGCCTCGGGCTGCGCCGACTGCTCTGCTGTAAAGAATGCTTGAAAGGATTCCACCCATGCGCAACGCGCTTGTTCTCTCGCTGCTCGCCCTGTTCCTGGGCGGATGTGCCAGCAACCCTGCCGACCGCGACATCAGCGGCACCTGGATCAACCAGGTGGCGATCGATGCTGCCGCCAAAGGCGTCCCCCTGCGTGAAGCGCTCCAGGCCTATGGCCCCAACCTGGAATGGGACATCAACACCAAGGCCAGTCAGGCCCGCTACACCAACGGTTTTGAAAATGTCGATGGCAAGCTGCTGGGTGAACAGTCCGGCGCCTGGAAAGTCGACTTTTATGGCAGCTCGGCCAGTGAGCTGAAGCGTGACGGCAAGCAACTGAGCCAGTCCGCCAGCGACAACGAGCCTGAGCAAGTCTTCGACCGCGTACAGATCCAGGTACCGGATGGCGCACCGATGGGCGCCAGTTTCGAACGTGCGCTGTATTCAGCCTACATGGGCGGCGGCTGGACAATCGTCAACGGTCCAGGCGAAGGCAACACGGTTCAATTCCAGCCCGACGGCCAGGTGACCGGCCTTCCCGGCAGCGATCGCTATGCGTTGTGCCTGGCCGGTGATTGCGCCTCCATGAGCGGTGGCAATGACAACATGTGGCTGCAACTCAATGGCCAGGGCAACGCCTGGATCTTTGCGCGCAAGGGCAAGGAGCTGGAGATTTTCCAGACCGTGAACACGGCGCAGGCGGACGAGATGCCCTCGTTCACCCCAGGTGAGCGCAAGTGGCTGCTGGAAAAGCAATAAATCCCTGAAAAGATCGCAGCCTTCGGCAGCTCCTACAAAGGTTATATGTACACCTGTAGGAGCTGCCGCAGGCTGCGATCTTTTGCTATCAGCAGCGCCCCTCAAGAATCGCCGCATACCCCTCGCGGAAACTCGGGTACTTCGGCGTCCAGCCCAACGCTTTTGCCCGTGCATTGCTGCAGCGTTTGCTGCCGGTGCGACGCACGCTGTCGTCATCGGCCCATTCGGTCACACCCAGATACTCACGCAACCAGCCCACCACATCGGCCAGCGCTGCAGGCGTGTCATCGACGCCGATGTAGACATCATCCAGCGCCACGCCACGCCGATCCGCCTCAAGCAGGCACGCCATCAACCCTGCGGCGTCGTCGGCATGAATCCGATTGGCATACAACGGCGGATCGGTTACCACGCGATACCCCCGACGAACCTGAGTCAGCAGCCACTCACGGCCCGGACCATAAATGCCGGTCAGACGCACGATGCTCGCCGGAATGCCGCTTTTGAGGGCAAGTTGCTCGGCTTCGAGCATCACACGCCCGGAATAGCCCGCCGCCACGGCTGGCGAGGCCTCGTCGACCCATTCGCCATTCTGCTGACCGTAAACACTGCTGCTGGACACGAACAACAGGCGATTGGGCATCTGCCCGTAGTCGCCCAGCCACTCCAGCACATGCTCCAGGCCCTGGACATACGCAGCGCGGTAACCGGCTTCGTCGTGATCGGTGGCCGCCGCGCAATACACCAGGTAATCCACAGCGCCGATTGGCCAAGTGTCCGGGCAGGCTTTGTTGAACAGGTCACCGGCCACGCCGATGACGCCCTTGGGCAGGCGTGAAACGTCGCGTCGCAGGCCATGAACCTCCCACCCCGCCGCCAGCAATTGTGTGGCCAAGCGGCTGCCGACATCACCGCAGCCGGCGATCAAAACAGTAGGCGCAGACATCAGAAAACTCCCATCGCAAAGCCACAGACTAGCGCCGGCAATAGACAGGCGGCTAGCAATGCAGGAAAAAAAGAGACGCTATTACTTTTGTTAACAAGAATTAATTGCAATAATGCCTCCCACTTTTGTTCTCGGCCTTCGAGGCCTGGAAGAACATCACCCGTTTTTTCTCTCAGGTCCGGCCAGCATGACACGCAATCAATTCTCCGCTTCGCCAACCAAACGACCTCGCGCCTGGAGCGCGGTGGCCGCCCTGCTCCTCAGCCTGATGCTCGCGCCAGTCGCCGCTTTCGCCGATGCACAGGCGCCAGCCACACCGGCCGCCACCGCACCTGCTCCGGCCGATCACGCCGCCCCGGCCGTTGCTCCGGTCGCGACCGATCCGGCCCAGGCCGCACCGGCAGAAACGCTGGGTGAAGACGTCCCTGAAGTCCTCGAAGCCGACAACACCCTGGGCATGGCCCACGACCTGTCGCCGTGGGGCATGTACAAGAATGCCGACATCATCGTGAAAATCGTGATGATCGGCCTGGCCATTGCCTCGATCATCACCTGGACCATCTGGATCGCCAAGGGTCTTGAGCTGATGGGCGCCAAGCGTCGTCTGCGCGGTGAAATCGCCCAACTGAAAAAATCCGCCTCCCTCAAGGAAGCCAGCGCCACCGCGGCGAAGGAAGGCACCCTGGCCAACCTGCTGGTACATGACGCCCTTGAAGAGATGCGCCTGTCGGTCAACAGCCGTGAGAAAGAAGGCATCAAGGAACGCGTCAGCTTCCGTCTTGAGCGCCTGGTCGCGGCCTGCGGTCGCAACATGAGCAGCGGTACCGGCGTGCTGGCCACCATTGGTTCCACCGCGCCATTCGTCGGCCTGTTCGGTACCGTGTGGGGCATCATGAACAGCTTCATCGGCATCGCCAAGACCCAGACCACCAACCTCGCCGTCGTCGCCCCCGGTATCGCCGAGGCCCTGCTGGCTACCGCGCTGGGCCTGGTTGCAGCGATCCCTGCGGTCGTGATCTACAACGTCTTTGCCCGCTCCATCGCCGGTTACAAGGCTCAGGTGTCCGACGCGTCGGCACAGGTCCTGCTGCTGGTCAGCCGCGACCTCGACCACCAGCCTGAGCGCAGCTCGCAACCGCACATGGTGAAAGTGGGGTAATCGGCCATGGGCCTGCATTTGAAAGAAGGGGCAGACGACGATCTGTCCGAAAACCACGAAATCAACGTTACGCCGTTCATCGACGTGATGTTGGTGCTGTTGATCATCTTCATGGTGGCGGCCCCGCTGGCCACCGTGGACATCAAGGTCGACCTGCCCGCCTCGACCGCCAAACCGGCGCCGCGGCCAGAGAAACCGGTGTTCCTCAGCGTCAAGGCTGACCAGCGCCTGTTCCTCGGTGAAGACGAAGTGAAGGCCGAAGCACTCGGCGCCACCCTCGACGCCAGGACCCAGGGCAAGAAAGACACGACAATCTTCTTCCAGGCCGACAAAGGCGTGGATTACGGCGACCTGATGAGCGTGATGGACAACCTGCGCTCTGCCGGTTACCTGAAGGTAGGTCTGGTCGGACTCGAGACGGCAGCCAAGAAATGATCACGACGCGCCATAAGTTGACGCGTTACAGCGGTAGCCTGGCTGTGGTGCTGGGTGTTCACGCGCTAGCCATTGCGCTGGCGCTGAACTGGTCCGCCCGTCCGCCCATCGAATTGCCCCCTCAGGCAATGATGGTCGAACTGGCACCGATTCCTGCTCCGCCACCGCCTGCTCCGCCGAAGGTCGTCACCCCGCCGCAGCCACCGGCTCCGGTTGAAGAACTGCCGATTCCCAAGCTCGCTGAAGCGCCGAAAGCTGAAATTGCCGTGCCCAAGCCCGTCAAGCCAAAGCCCAAGCCGCAGCCGCCCAAGCCGGTAGAGAAGAAACCCGAGCCGCCGAAGGAAAAACCGGCCGAAGAAAAACCGGCCGAAACCCAGCAGACTCAGACGCCGACGGAGAAATCCGCCCAGCCTGCGCCGGGCCCGTCGCCTGCTCAAATGGCGGCCAAGGCCAGCTGGCAAGGCACGCTGTTGGCACACCTGCAGAAGTACAAGAAGTACCCTGCAAGTGCCCAGGCGCGGGGCAAGGAAGGCATGAATCGTCTGCGTTTCGTCGTGGATGCCGAAGGCAATGTGTTGTCGTTTGAACTGGTAGGTGCCTCGGGCACTGCCGATCTGGACCGGGCCACCCTGGAAATGATCCGCCGCGCCCAACCGCTGCCCAAGCCACCGGCCGACATGCTGACCAACGGCTCCATCGAAATCGTTGCACCCTTTGTGTATTCGCTGGAAAAACGCCGACGCTGATAACACCGCCAATCCCTGTGGGAGCGAGCTTGCTCGCGATGACGGCCTCACATTCAACTTATTCGTTGACTGTTACTCCGCTATCGCGAGCAAGCTCGCTCCCACAGAGTTTTCCGCCAGCTGGAAGGTCGCGCGCCAAGCCAAAAAGGCACCGAAAGGTGCCTTTTGCATATCTGCCAGCGGCAATCCGGCATTGCCCGGTGTCACTCGACGTACTCAGTCTGATAACGTGCGTCTATCGATTGCAGCCGGTATGCTTGGCCCGCAACTACATGGACGCTTGCTATGACCCTCACAGAATTACGCTACATCGTTACCCTCGCCCAAGAGCAGCACTTCGGCCATGCGGCCGAGCGTTGCCACGTCAGCCAGCCGACCCTGTCGGTGGGTGTGAAAAAGCTTGAAGACGAACTCGGTGTGCTGATTTTCGAGCGCAGCAAAAGCGCCGTGCGCCTGACGCCGGTCGGCGAAGGCATCGTGGCCCAGGCCCAAAAGGTATTGGAACAGGCCCAAGGCATCCGCGAACTGGCCCAGGCCGGCAAGAACCAGCTGACAGCCCCACTCAAGGTCGGCGCGATCTACACCGTCGGGCCGTACCTGTTTCCGCACCTGATTCCACAACTGCACCGGGTCGCCCCGCAGATGCCGTTGTACATCGAAGAAAACTTCACCCACGTGCTGCGCGACAAACTGCGCAACGGCGAACTCGACGCGATCATCATCGCCCTGCCGTTCAATGAAGCCGACGTGCTGACCCTGCAGCTCTACGATGAGCCGTTCTACGTGCTGATGCCGGCGCAGCACCCGTGGACACAAAAGGAATCCATCGACGCCAGCCTGCTCAACGACAAGAGCCTGCTGCTGCTCGGCGAAGGCCACTGCTTCCGCGATCAGGTACTGGAAGCCTGCCCGACCCTGGCCAAAGGCAACGACGGCGCCAAGCACACCACGGTGGAATCCAGTTCCTTGGAAACCATTCGCCACATGGTCGCCTCGGGCCTGGGGATTTCGATCCTGCCGTTGTCGGCGGTCGACAGCCATCACTACGCCCCCGGCGTGATCGAAGTGCGTCCGTTGTCGGCACCCGTACCGTTCCGCACCGTGGCCATTGCCTGGCGCGCCAGCTTCCCGCGTCCGAAAGCGATTGAAATCCTCGCTGACTCCATTCGCCTGTGCTCGGTGGCCAAGCCAGCGGCGCAAGTCGCTGCGGGCTAAGCAACGGTCATGAGCGAGTTGTCGCAAGTGTCGGTGACGGCACTCAAAGGTGTCGGTGAAGCCATGGCCGAGAAACTGGCCAAGGTCGGCCTGGAAAACCTCCAGGACGTGCTGTTTCACCTGCCCCTGCGTTATCAGGATCGCACTCGCGTCGTGCCGATCGGTGCACTGCGGCCCGGGCAGGATGCGGTCATCGAAGGCACCGTCAGCGGCGCCGATGTGGTCATGGGCCGGCGGCGCAGCCTGGTGGTCCGGTTGCAGGATGGCACCGGGGGCTTGAGCCTGCGGTTCTACCATTTCAGCAACGCGCAGAAAGAAGGCCTCAAACGCGGCACGCGGATTCGCTGCTACGGCGAGGCGCGGCCCGGTGCTTCGGGGCTGGAGATCTACCACCCGGAATACCGCGCCATCACCGGCGACGAACCGCCGCCGGTGGATGAAACCCTGACCCCGGTCTACCCGCTCACCGAAGGCCTGACCCAACAGCGCTTGCGCCAGTTGTGCATGCAGACCCTCACCCTGCTCGGCCCCAGCAGCCTGCCCGACTGGCTGCCGAACGAACTGGCCCGCGACTACCAATTGGCGCCGCTGGCCGATGCGATCCGCTACCTGCACAACCCTCCCGCCGATGCCGACGTCGATGAACTGGCCCTCGGTCACCACTGGGCGCAGCACCGTCTGGCTTTCGAAGAACTGCTGACCCATCAGCTGTCGCAACAGCGCCTGCGCGAAAGCATGCGCTCCCTGCGTGCGCCCGCGATGCCCAAAGCCACCAAGCTGCCGGCCAAATACCTGGCCAACCTCGGCTTCAGCCCGACCGGTGCCCAGCAACGGGTAGGCAACGAAATCGCCTACGACCTCAGCCAGCATGAACCGATGCTGCGGCTGATCCAGGGTGACGTCGGCGCCGGCAAAACCGTGGTCGCCGCCCTCGCCGCGCTGCAAGCGTTGGAGGCCGGTTATCAGGTCGCGCTGATGGCGCCCACCGAGATTCTCGCCGAGCAGCACTTCATCACCTTCAAGCGCTGGCTCGAGCCGCTGGGCATTGAAGTCGCGTGGCTGGCCGGCAAGCTCAAGGGCAAGAACCGCGTAGCCGCTCTGGAGCAAATCGCCAGCGGCACGCCGATGGTGGTCGGCACCCACGCGCTGTTCCAGGACGAAGTGCAATTCAAGAACCTGGCGCTGGTGATCATCGACGAACAGCACCGTTTCGGCGTACAGCAGCGTCTGGCCTTGCGGCAGAAAGGCGTCGGCGGGCGCATGTGCCCGCATCAGCTGATCATGACCGCCACGCCGATTCCGCGCACGCTGGCCATGAGCGCTTACGCCGACCTCGACACCTCGATCCTCGACGAACTGCCCCCCGGTCGAACACCAGTCAACACCGTGCTGATCACCGACACCCGGCGGGTCGAAGTCATCGAACGGGTGCGCAGCGCTTGCTCCGAAGGGCGTCAGGCGTATTGGGTGTGCACACTGATCGAAGAGTCGGAAGAGCTGACCTGCCAGGCCGCCGAAACCACCTTCGAGGACCTCACCGCCGCCCTCGGCGAGCTGAAGGTCGGGCTGATCCATGGCCGCATGAAGCCTGCGGAAAAAGCCGCGGTGATGGCCGAGTTCAAGGCCGGCAACCTGCAATTGTTGGTCGCGACTACGGTGATCGAAGTGGGCGTGGACGTGCCCAACGCCAGCCTGATGATCATCGAGAACCCCGAGCGCCTGGGCCTGGCGCAATTGCACCAGTTGCGCGGCCGCGTCGGTCGGGGCAGCGCCGTCAGCCATTGCGTGCTGCTCTACCATCCGCCGCTGTCGCAGATCGGCCGCCAGCGCCTGGGCATCATGCGCGAAACCAACGATGGTTTCGTCATTGCCGAAAAGGATCTGGAACTGCGCGGCCCCGGCGAAATGCTCGGCACCCGGCAGACTGGCTTGCTGCAATTCAAGGTCGCCGACCTGATGCGCGATGCCGATTTGCTGCCCGCCGTGCGCGATGCCGCCCAGGCATTGCTCGAGCGCTGGCCGACCCACGTCAGCCCGCTGCTCGACCGATGGCTGCGTCATGGCCAACAATACGGCCAAGTGTGACAACCGTCACGGTTTCTGAGGCGTGGTCCCAAGCAAGCTGGTTATACTCCCGCAATTGTTTAAGTACGGATACAGACCATGACCGAAGTTGCCTTCGCACCCGACACCCCGCACGCTCCGTCGGTTATTCGGCTGATGCTGGGCAAGTTGGGCATTGCCTACGAAGAAGTGCTGGACCGTCACGGCCTCAATGCCGCGCGCAAAGTGCAGGCCGTTCTGCTGGATGACAGCGTTGGCGTATTGATGGTGCTGTTCCCGCAGAGCCAATTGCTGGACCTTAATCGCCTGACCGAACTCACCGGTCGCCGCCTCGCCGCCGTACCCACCGAACGCCTGACAAAAATGCTCGGCAAGCACAACCTCAGCTTGCTGCCGGGCCTGCCGGCGCTGAGCAGTTCACCGTGCCTGTACGACGAAAGCCTGCTGCGCGAGCCGAAGTTGCTGATCAACTCCGGTGAGCCGGGCGTGCTGCTGGAAATCACCAGCGAAGACTTCAAGGCGACCATGCTGACCAAGGCCAGCGCCGCCAACTTCGGCGAAAACCTGACCAGCATCCGCCCCAACCTCGACCGCCCCGATGACGATCGCGAGGAAATCACCCAGGCCGTCCAGGCGTTCACCGCACGGCGCATCCAGCAGCGTCTGGAGGCGACCATCGAGATTCCGCCGCTGGCCGAAACCGCGCAAAAAATCATCAAGCTGCGCGTCGACCCCAACGCCACCATCGACGACATCACCGGCGTGGTCGAAACCGACCCGGCGCTGGCCGCACAAGTCGTGAGCTGGGCGGCATCGCCGTACTACGCCTCGCCGGGCAAGATCCGCTCGGTGGAAGATGCCATCGTCCGGGTACTGGGTTTCGACCTGGTGATCAACCTGGCGCTGGGCCTGGCCCTGGGCAAAACCCTGAGCCTGCCCAAGGACCACCCGCAACACTCCACGCCGTACTGGCAGCAATCGATCTACACCGCCGCCGTTATCGAAGGCCTGACCCGCGCCATGCCACGCGCCCAGCGTCCGGAAGCCGGCCTGACCTATCTCGCCGGCCTGCTGCACAACTTCGGCTACCTGCTGCTGGCCCATGTGTTCCCGCCGCACTTCTCGCTGATCTGCCGCCACCTGGAGGTCAACCCGCACCTGTGCCACAGCTTCGTGGAACAACACCTGCTGGGCATCAGCCGGGAACAGATCGGCTCGTGGCTGATGCGCTACTGGGACATGCCTGAAGAACTGGCCACCGCCCTGCGCTTCCAGCACGATCCACACTACGACGGCGACTTCGCTGAGTACCCGAACCTGGTATGCCTGTCTGTGCGCCTGCTGCGCAGCCGAGGCATCGGCTCCGGCCCGGACGAAGACATCCCCGACGCCCTGCTCGAACGCCTTGGCCTGAGCCGCGAAAAAGCCAACGACGTGGTCAGCAAAGTCCTCGAGGCCGAAGTGCTGCTGCGCGAACTGGCTTCGCAGTTCACCCAAGGCTGAAAACCAATCGCGAGCAGCCTCGCTCCCACATGGATCACCTGAATCCTGTGGGAGCGGGCTTGCCCGCGATGAATATCACTCGGTCTACCTGAAAGACCTCAAGCCTTGGGCTTGGCCTTCTTCGGCTTCAAATACTTGGTCAGCCCCTGGAACCAGATCACCAACGCCGGGTTGCCCTTGATCTGGATCGACTTGTCCTGAATCCCCGTCATGAACGCCAGTTGCTTGTTCTTCGCCTGCATCGTGGCAAAGCCGTACGCGGCGTCTTTAAAGGCAATCGCAAACGCAGGCTCGGCATACACACCCGATTGGCTGGTGATGCGCTGGTCCTTCACGCGGAAATGCCGCGCCACTTTCCCGTCCAGGGTCTGCAGCTGAAACACCAGGTCCTTGTCACCCAACTGCTGCTGAAACGCCGGATTGGTCCGGCTGGCCTTACCCATCAACAAACCCAGCATCCACAGCAGAAAACGAAATTTCATGCGCACAGCCTCAAGAGAAAAATGAACGGCTGGGGCAGTTTAACGGCTTCAGAGGATAACACCAGTATCCAGCTGCATTAGGAGAAGATCATTACCATTACCTGCACGATGACTACTAAGTCACAATTATCAGCACATCACTCCGGCCACTCCACACGCCACTTCTGCACCTGAAGAAACACATTCTGTAGGAGCTGCCGAAGGCTGCGAACTTTTGATCCCCCCACCCTGCAAACCTATCGGAAACTTCCTTCAAAATGCTGCGCCATGCATGAACTAGGCGAATTTTGGATTCATCGATAACCTCTGACCGTCACCGCCAAAAACGGCGACCGGATGTGCAAGTCCGAAATCGGGAGCAAAACTTCTTAACCAAGGATTTACACCAATGACTCCGCCACCCGACGCATCCGAAAACGAAGCCACATCCCCCTACGAATCCCTCGATTCCAAAAAACTCCACGAAGCCGCCGAACGCGCCCTCGATCACTATCTCGCCCCACCAAAACAAACAACAACGAAACGCAGCGGCCAACTCTTCAGTGTCTGCCCAGACATCAATACCGAAGCACTCCTGGCCAACGCCTCGGAAGATCTGCTGTCCATCAGCGCCATCGCCGCTGACCTGGCCGACGATGTAGACGGATCACGCCGCTCAGTAGCCCTGGCGATCAGTCGCGTGGCTGAGGGGGCGCATTTGCTGGTAGAGCGGGCGCTGGATCATCTGGATGAGCCGCAAATGGCGGCGATTCTCGCCAAGCAACAAAGCGGGCTCGGCTGATTCGCCACCCACAAAAAATGGGCACCCAACCCTGGTTGGCGTGCCCATTTTTTATTCCACTCCCCCGCTGCGCGGGAGGTGAAAACGGATTACGGATTAACGCTGTCTTTCAACGACTTGCCTGGTTTGAACGCAACGGTGTTGCTGGCCTTGATTTTGACGGGTTCACCGGTTTGCGGGTTTTTGCCGGTGCGGGCACCGCGATGGCGTTGCAGGAAGGTACCGAAGCCCACCAGCGTCACGCTGTCTTTGCGGTGCAGGGCACCGGTGATTTCTTCAAGAACGGCGTTGAGAACGCGGTTGGCTTGTTCTTTGGTGAGGTCTGCTTTTTCAGCAATGGCTGCAGCGAGGTCTGGTTTACGCATGTGAGTGAAGCCCCTTTGACGGTTTGTTGTTGTTATGTCCGTGCTGCTCTCTGCGGAGCAGCGCCAAAAGCGCCGCAGGTGCTCTACTCTGCGGCAGACGGGAGTGAGGATGGCACGCAGTGAGGCCCCGCGCCAGTATCGGCGCGGCCATTGTTAGGACAAAAGGGGGGTGATTCCGACAGAACGACCGGTATTTACGCCAACAAGGCCGGAAGCTCTTTGTTCAGGGCCAGTTTTTCCATCACGGCGGTACCGGTGAGGGCGTAACCGAGCAGCTTGCCCGCGGCATCGCGACACAAAACCTTGATGTCGGCGCCCTGCCCTTCGACTGTCCAGATGCCTTCCGCGCCCCGTGGAGGCGGGGACACCACCAGCGGGCAGACCGGGGTTTTGACGGTGATCGGCATCGGGCCATAGGTGACGGCGGTCGGGTTGCCGGCCAGGGTTTGCGCCAGCGCCCTCGCACAGCTCATCAGGGGCATCACGTACAGCAAGTTCAGCCCGTCGACCTCGGCGCAGTCGCCCAGGGCGTAGATGTTGGCATGGGAGGTCTTCAGGTGCCGATCGACCATGATGCCGCGGTTGACCTGCAGACCGGCCGCTGCCGCCAGGTCGACGCGCGGGCGCAGGCCAATGGCCGAGACCACCACGTCGCACGGGATCACTTGGCCATCGGACAGGTGCGCTTCCAGACCGTCAGCCACGCGTTGCAGGCGGTTGAGCACCGGCCCGAGGTGGAAGCGCGCTCCGAGGCTTTCGAGGCCAGCCTGCACGGCCGCCGCGGCCGCCGGGTGCAGCAGGGTCGGCATGACTTGTTCGCACGGTGCAACCAGTTGCACTTCGTAGCCGCCCAGGGTCAGGTCGTTGGCGAACTCGCAGCCGATCAGGCCGGCGCCAAGCAGCAGCACGCGGCGCTTGCCGGCCGCCGCCGCACGGAAGCGTGCGTAGTCTTCCAGGTCGTTGATCGGGAATACGCAATCCGCCGCGTCGCCTTCAATGGGCACGCGCACGGTTTCGGCGCCCCAGGCCAGGATCAGGTCGCGGTAGATCACCGCTTCTTCACCGATCCACAGGCGTTTGTGGCCCGGGTCGATGCCGCTAATGCGCGTGTGGGTGCGTATTTCAGCCTTGAGCTGCTCGGCCATGGCGCCGGGTTCGGCCATGCTCAGGCCGTCGGCATCTTTGTTTTTGCCGAAGCCGGTGGAGAGCATCGGCTTGGAGTAGGAGCGCCCGTCATCGGCGGTAATCAGCAGCAGCGGGGTTTCGCTATCGAGTTTGCGAAACTCGCGGGCCACGTTGTAGCCCGCCAGGCCGGTGCCAATGATTACGACAGGTGCGTTCATTCCTTACTCCTCAATTATTCAGGCAGCGATTTCGATCATTTCAAAATCCATTTTGCCCACACCGCAGTCCGGGCACAGCCAGTCTGCCGGGACGTCTTCCCAACGGGTGCCCGGCGCAATGCCGTCATCCGGCCAACCGTCGGCTTCGTTGTAGATCAGGCCGCAGACGATACATTGCCACTTTTTCATCAGGTACTTCCTCAGGGTTCAGGCGTTTTGCCGGCCGGACGGTCGATGGTTGCAGCACTGCCGTCCGACTCAGCGCGTTTTGTACTGATCGGGGCCGTCGGATGCAAGTCTGTTCGGCGCAACGGCAGGCCATTTCAATCGATATCGGCGGCTGACATGTTAAGCTCGCTGCCTCATTTGCTGCCAATAATGACTCATTGTGCATCACACAGAATCCCCCTCTCCAGCTCCTCTCTGGCTCTCGCACAGCGAACTGGCGCCCCTCCCCGATGCCTCCACCCTCGACTGGCTGTTCGACGAAGGCTCGCTGACCAGACGTCTGATTCATCTGTCGAATGATGCCTTCAGCGTCTCGCCGATGTTCGAAGGCTGGCAACCCCTGCGTGCCGACGAATGCGCAGCGCTGGACCTGGCCGATGGCAGTGAGGGCTGGGTGCGCGAGGTGTATTTGCGCGGTCATGGCCAGGCGTGGGTGTTTGCGCGCAGCGTGGCGTCACGCAGTGCATTGCAAGGCGACGGCTTGCACATGGACGAACTGGGCAGCCGCTCGCTGGGCGAATTGCTGTTTTGCGATCAGGCCTTCCAGCGCCGAGCCATCGAGGTTTGCCATTATCCGCAAGCCTGGCTGCCCGCCGAGGTGCAATCGCCTGAGCTGTGGGGCCGCCGCTCGCGCTTCGACCGCGGTGCCTTGAGCGTCTTGGTGGCCGAAATATTCCTGCCTTCCCTGTGGGACGCCGCCTGCGCCCAATCGGAGAACCGTTGATGTACCAAAGCCTGCTCAAGTCCTTAAACCGCTTGAACCCTCGGGCCTGGGATTTCATTCAGCTGACCCGCATGGACAAACCGATCGGCATTTACCTGCTGCTCTGGCCAACGCTGTGGGCGCTGTGGATTGCCGGCAAGGGCTCGCCGTCCTTGGCCAACATTGTGATTTTCGTCCTCGGCGTGGTGCTGACCCGCGCCGGCGGCTGCGTGATCAACGACTGGGCGGACCGCAAGGTCGATGGTCATGTGAAGCGTACCGAGCAGCGACCGCTGGTGAGCGGCAAGATCAGCTCCAAAGAGGCGCTGGTGTTCTTCGCATTGCTGATGGGCGTGAGCTTCCTGCTGGTGCTGTGCACCAATGCCGCGACCATTTGGCTGTCGTTGGGCGGCCTGGCGCTGGCGTTCAGTTACCCGTTCATGAAGCGCTACACCTATTACCCGCAAGTGGTGCTGGGCGCCGCATTTTCGTGGGGGATGCCGATGGCGTTCACCGCAGAAACCGGTGAATTGCCGGCTGCCGCGTGGCTGCTGTGGATCGCCAACCTGATGTGGACAGTGGGTTACGACACGTATTACGCGATGACCGACCGCGATGACGACCTGAAGATCGGCGTGAAGTCCACGGCAATCCTGTTCGGCGACGCGGACCGGGCGATCATCCTGACCCTGCAAGGGCTGGCGCTGGGTTGCCTGTTGCTGGCGGGTTCGAAGTTCGACCTTGGTGGCTGGTTCCACCTCGGATTACTGGTGGCGGCGGGCTGCTTTGCGTGGGAGTTCTGGTACACCCGCGGCAAGGACCGGATGCGTTGCTTCAAGGCGTTTTTGCACAATCACTGGGCGGGGTTGGCGATTTTCGTCGGGATTGTGCTGGACTACGCGTTGCGTTGACCGTTGAAAAGATCGCAGCCCAAGGCAGCTCCTACCGGAGGCTGCGATCTTCTTGCAGTGTTACATGTGCTCACGAACGACGTGCCAGACGTCTTTCATCTTGTCGCCTTTCATTTCTCCGGGTGCCTTGTCCTTCTGGAAGTAGTAAAGCGGCTTGCCGTCGTAGGCCCATTGCATCGTGCCATCGTCACGCTTGATGACTGACCATTTACCTTCAGCCTTTGCGCCTGCTTCCGCCTTCAGCGGTGGCCAGTACTCTGCACACTCACCAGTGCAGACCGATTTGCCGCCTGAGTCCTTGTCGAAGGTGTACAGGGTCATCCCTTTGTGGTCGGTCATCATGCCGTCTTTCATCATGCCCGGTTCGGCGGCGAAGGCCATCGAAGGCAATGCCAGGGCCGCGGCCAGCAGCAGGGCCTTGATGGAATGCGAGTGTCGATTCATTTGAAACCTTCCTTTGTGGTTGTCAGGATTCGGACTTAGAGCTTAGCCCAGGATCCAGCCAATCGCCGGTCGACTAAAATACTGTCACACGACTGCAATAATTCCGTTATCTAATGCGGCGCAAGACAGTTAAATGACAAGAGGATTAAGGGCATGGTTGGCAGGAGCATTCTGATCGTCGACGACGAAGCGCCTATTCGCGAAATGATCGCCGTTGCGTTGGAAATGGCCGGCTATGACTGCCTGGAGGCTGAGAACTCCCAGCAGGCCCACGCCATTATCGTCGACCGCAAACCGGACCTGATCCTGCTCGACTGGATGCTGCCCGGCACGTCCGGCATCGAGCTGGCCCGTCGTCTCAAGCGTGATGAACTGACCGGGGACATCCCGATCATCATGCTCACCGCCAAGGGTGAAGAGGACAACAAGATCCAGGGCCTGGAAGTCGGTGCCGACGACTACATCACCAAGCCGTTTTCCCCCCGTGAGCTGGTGGCGCGCCTGAAGGCCGTGCTGCGTCGCGCCGGCCCGACCGATGGCGAGGCGCCAATCGAAGTCGGCGGCCTGCTGCTGGACCCGATCAGCCACCGCGTGACCATCGACGGCCGTCCTGCCGAGATGGGCCCGACCGAATACCGCCTGCTGCAATTCTTCATGACCCACCAGGAACGCGCCTACACTCGTGGCCAGTTGCTGGATCAGGTCTGGGGCGGCAACGTCTACGTCGAAGAGCGCACCGTTGATGTGCACATTCGACGCCTGCGCAAAGCCCTCGGCGATGCTTACGAAAATCTGGTACAAACCGTGCGCGGCACCGGATACCGCTTTTCTACCAAAGCCTGACCCGGACCTTTACCGCCCGACAAGCTGACAAGGACGCGCGTCAAGTGAACCAAAACTGGCATGGCACCCTGATTCGCCACATGCTGCTGCTGGTCACCGCCTGCCTGGTGATCGGCCTGATCACCGGCTATTACGGCTGGAGCCTCGCCGCAGGCCTGGGTCTTTACCTGGCATGGACCCTCAAGCAATTGCTGCGTCTGCACGAGTGGCTGCGCCTGCACAAACCCGATGAAGCGCCACCCGACGGCTACGGCCTGTGGGGCGAGGTGTTCGACAGCATCTACCACCTGCAACGCCGCGACCAACGGGTACGCGGGCGCCTGCAAGCGGTGATCGACCGGGTTCAGGAATCCACCGCCGCGCTCAAGGATGCGGTGATCATGCTCGACACCGACGGCAACCTGGAATGGTGGAACCGCGCCGCCGAAACCCTGCTGGGCCTCAAGACGCCACAGGACAGCGGCCAACCGGTGACCAACCTGGTGCGCCATCCGCGCTTCAAGGAATACTTCGAGCAAGACAGCTACGCCGAGCCGCTGGAAATCCCCTCGCCGACCAACGACCGCGTGCGCATTCAGCTGTACATCACCCGCTACGGCAACAACGAACACTTGATGCTGGTGCGCGATGTGACGCGCATCCATCAGCTGGAACAGATGCGCAAAGACTTCATCGCCAACGTTTCCCATGAACTGCGCACGCCGTTGACGGTGATCTGCGGTTACCTGGAAACCTTGCTCGACAACGTCGACGAGGTGAACCCGCGCTGGGGCCGCGCCTTGCAGCAGATGCAGCAGCAAGGCGGACGCATGCAGACCCTGCTCAACGATCTGTTGTTGCTGGCCAAGCTGGAAGCCACCGATTATCCGTCGGACAACCAGCCGGTGCCGATCGACGGCTTGCTGCAATCGATCAAGAGCGATGCGCAGCAGTTGTCCGGCCAGAAAAACCAGAAAATCACCCTGGAAGCCGACCCGACGATTCTGCTCAAGGGCAGCGAAGCTGAGTTGCGCAGTGCGTTTTCCAATCTGGTATTCAACGCGGTGAAATACACCCCGGCCGAAGGCAATATCCGCATTCGCTGGTGGGCCGATGACCAGGGGGCGCACCTGAGCGTGCAGGATTCCGGGATCGGCATCGATGCCAAACACCTGCCGCGCCTGACCGAACGCTTCTATCGCGTCGACTCCAGCCGCAACTCCAACACCGGGGGCACCGGCCTGGGGCTGGCGATCGTCAAACACGTCCTGTTACGACATCGGGCACGGATGGAAATCAGCAGCGTACCGGGCCACGGCAGCACCTTTACCTGCCACTTTGCCCCGGCCCAGGTCACCAAATCACGGGTTATCAGCACCGCTGACTGATACCGGTCAGCACGCACCACTAGGCAACTGGCCGGTCAGCCGCTACATTGGCTGACTTGTGCCTGCCTTTCAGGCGCGGCTTTTTACTTCCCTCTCGAATATACGGAACCCGCAAAACTCCATCATGGACCCTTCCCCTGGCTTGACCCTCGCTACAATTTTCGCCGACTTCGGCATGATTCTTTTTGCTCTGATCCTGGTTTTGCTCAACGGATTTTTCGTTGCGGCGGAATTTGCCATGGTCAAATTGCGCTCGACCCGGGTCGAAGCCATCGCCGAGCAACACGGCTGGCGCGGCCACATCCTGCGCACCGTACACAGTCAGCTCGATGCTTACCTGTCCGCCTGCCAGTTGGGTATCACCCTGGCCTCGCTGGGCCTTGGCTGGGTCGGCGAACCGGCGTTTGCGCACATTCTTGAGCCGTTGCTGAGTGCCGTGGGCGTTGAATCGGCCGAAGTGGTCAAAGGCATCTCGTTCTTCACCGCCTTCTTCATCATTTCGTACCTGCACATCGTGGTCGGCGAGCTGGCCCCCAAATCCTGGGCGATCCGCAAACCCGAGTTGCTGTCGCTGTGGACCGCGGTGCCGCTGTACCTGTTCTACTGGGCCATGTACCCGGCCATCTACCTGCTCAACGCCAGCGCCAACACCATCCTGCGCATTGCGGGGCAAGGTGAGCCCGGCCCGCATCACGAGCACCACTACAGCCGTGAAGAACTGAAACTGATCCTGCACTCCAGCCGTGGCCAGGACCCGAGCGACCAAGGCATGCGTGTCTTGGCCTCGGCAGTGGAAATGGGTGAACTGGAAGTGGTCGACTGGGCCAACTCCCGCGAAGACCTGGTGACCCTGGAGTTCAACGCGCCGCTCAAGCAGATCCTGGCGATGTTCCGTCGCCACAAGTTCAGCCGCTACCCGGTGTACGACAGCGAACGCCAGGAGTTCGTCGGCCTGCTGCACATCAAGGATCTGCTGCTGGAACTGGCGGCGCTGGACCACATTCCCGAGTCGTTCAACCTGGCCGAACTGACCCGCCCGCTGGAGCGCGTGTCGCGGCACATGCCGCTGTCGCAGTTGCTGGAGCAGTTCCGCAAGGGCGGCTCGCACTTCGCCGTGGTCGAAGAGGCCGACGGCAACATCATCGGCTACCTGACCATGGAAGACGTGCTGGAAGTGCTGGTGGGCGACATCCAGGACGAACACCGCAAGGCCGAACGCGGGATCCTCGCGTATCAGCCGGGCAAGCTGCTGGTGCGGGGCGATACGCCGCTGTTCAAGGTTGAACGACTGCTGGGCATCGACCTCGACCACGTCGAAGCCGAAACCCTTGCCGGGCTGGTCTATGAGAGCCTCAAGCGCGTTCCTGAAGAGGAAGAAGTGCTGGAAGTCGAAGGCCTGCGGATCATCATCAAGAAGATGAAAGGGCCGAAGATCGTACTGGCCAAGGTGTTGATGCTGGATTGATGCGATTCGTTAAACCGCATTGATCCCAAAAGATCGCAGCCTTCGGCAGCTCCTACAGGGTGTACACATGACCCTGTAGGAGCTGCCGAAGGCTGCGATCTTTTGCTTCAAGGCTTCACTGCTTGCCCAACGCAAAGTTGGGCAGCGCGCCGACCGGCTGGTTGAACTGGTACGGAATCGATACCAGCCCCAACCCGGTATTGCGCTGCACCACGAAGTGCAAATGCGGCCCGGTGCTGTTGCCGGTGTTGCCCGACAACGCCAACGCACTGCCCACCGTTACCCGCTGACCTTCCCGAACGCAGACCGAGCCTTTCTTCAGGTGCAGGTAAACCCCCATGGTCCCGTCATCGTGCAGCACCCGCACGAAATTGCCGGATGCGTCGGTGCCGCGCCCGCTCTGTCTGTTCTCGGTTTTCACCACCACCCCGCCTCGCGCGGCAATGATCGGCGTGCCCTCAGGCATTGCGATGTCTATGGCGTAACGGCTCTTGGGCCCGAAGTGGCTGTAGGGGCCATTGGCGCCCTGGCTTATCCGGAACGGTCCGCCACGCCAGGGCAACGGGTACCGATAGCCCACCGTGGGCCCTGAGGGGTCGCCCAGGGAGTATTTGAACTTCGGGACGTACGCGAGGGACCTCCCACCTTTAGCCGCCGTGAGCTGCGCCAGACGAACGCTGCTGCGTAGCGGTATCACCCGCCGAATCGTCCCGCCCGGCACACCGCTGGCGTTCTTCACCCCGGCAAAACTCAATTCGACTTCTACCGGCGCATACAGGTCATTGCGCACGTACACGCTGTGCACGCCGTTCTTCTTCATGATGATGAGGCGCACCTGACGCTCAAGGTGCTCGACCATGCCATCGCGAAAAACGAACACATGGGCGCCTTTGCTGGGGCGGTCGCTGTAGGAAACCACGCCATAGGCATCTTTGGATTTGTAGATGGTCATGGCCATGGCCGAGTTGGCGACCATGAACAGGCCACATAAAAGCAGCAGGCGCGAGAACATGAGCAAGGATTCTGTCGAGTGAGATCTGGGATGGAGCCTAGCAGCTGCAATGGACCCGGGTAGTCGGCAGATGTTTCAAAATGGGCCGTTCAGAAGATTTTCGGCAAGGCCAATGGACCCTTCGCGAGCAAGCCCGCTCCCACATTGGAATGCATTTCAAATGTGGGAGCGGGCTTGCTCGCGAAGGCGAACTCGCAGACGGCGCTGGATCAAGCGCCAGGAATGAAGTGCTTCTGCGCCGTACCACGCGCAATCAGGCGCGAAATATAATCGAGCTTCTGTGCATCCTGGTCGACAAATCGGAAGGTCAGTTGCAGCCAGTCGCTGTCGGGCTTCGGTTCGTGGGCCACGACGGCGTGCAGGTAACCGTTGAGGCGGGCGATCTCGGCGTTGTCGCCCTGCTCCAGGTCCAGCACGGCGCTGTCGAGGATCTGCGGCAAGGCCTCGGTGCGCTTGACCACCAACAGGGCTTCCTTGAGGCTCAAGGCCTTGATCACGCATTGCGCGATACCGTTGGGCAAACGCAGTTGACCCTGGCCACGGCCACTGGTGGGTGCCGAAGAGGCCGCAGGCGCCTTGACCGGCGGGCTGTTGAGCAAGCCTTTGGACGGTGCGGGTGCGGCCGTTGGCGTAACGACGGGGGCCTTGCCACCGGTCAATGCGGCGAGGGAGTCGTTAGCGAAGGCAGGGCTGGTTTTGGTCGCGGCTACGTTGATCAAGGCGTCGAGTTTGCCGACCTTGTGCAGCGCCTGCTTGACCTTGGTGATCAGTTGCTCGTTGGTGAACGGCTTGCTGACGTAGCCGGATACCCCGGCCTGGATCGCCTGGACAACGTTCTCCTTGTCGCCACGGCTGGTCACCATCACGAAAGGCATGGCCTTGAGGTTGTCTTGCTCGCGGCACCAGGTCAGCAATTCCAGGCCGGACATTTCCGGCATTTCCCAGTCACACAGGACCAGGTCGAAAGCTTCCTTGGCCAGCATGGCCTGGGCCTTTCTGCCGTTGATCGCATCTTCGATCCGCATGCCCGGGAAATAATTGCGCAGGCACTTTTTCACCAGATCACGAATGAACGACGCATCGTCCACGACCAACACACTGACCTTACTCATCCAAAACCCCTTTAAAAAATCCCGGCCAGCATACCGCCTTGCTGATGGCACATTGCCAAAAAACCTTCAGTCACGCCGGACTTTTCGTTCGCGGGGTGCTGCTTTTCGAATTCGTACGCCGCAAACAAAAACGCCCGGCCAAAAGGCCGGGCGCTTTACTTGGGCAACCTTACTTATCGTCAGTTTTGCCCGGAACATTAGCGCTTTCGCCACTGGTTCCTTCGACTTCTTCCTTCATGCGCTTGAGACCCAGGTGCCGCACGTCGGTGCCGCGTACCAGGTAGATCACCAGCTCCGAGATATTGCGCGCGTGGTCGCCGATACGCTCCAGCGAACGCAGCACCCAGATAATGCTCAGAACCCGCGAAATGGAACGCGGATCTTCCATCATGTAGGTGGCCAGCTCACGCAGGGCGGTCTTGTATTCGCGGTCGATGATCTTGTCGTACTGCGCCACCGACAAGGCCAGTTCGGCGTCGAAACGGGCGAAGGCGTCCAGTGCGTCGCGGACCATGTTGCGCACCTGGTCACCGATGTGGCGCACTTCCACGTAACCGCGCGGCGCTTCGCCTTCTTCGCACAGCTGGATGGCACGACGGGCGATCTTGGTCGCTTCGTCACCGATGCGCTCCAGGTCGATCACCGACTTGGAAATGCTGATGATCAGGCGCAGATCGGAAGCCGCCGGCTGGCGACGGGCCAGAATGCGCAGGCATTCTTCGTCGATGTTGCGTTCCATCTGGTTGATCTGGTCGTCGATCTCGCGCACCTGCTGGGCCAGGCCGGAGTCGGCCTCGATCAGCGCGGTCACCGCGTCGTTGACTTGCTTCTCGACCAGCCCGCCCATGGCCAGGAGGTGGCTGCGCACTTCCTCCAGTTCGGCGTTGAACTGCTGGGAGATGTGGTGTGTAAGGCCTTCCTTAGAAATCATGTTGTCTGCTCCGCAAAAGCTGTGAGCTGCAAGCTACAAGCTGCAAGCTGATGTGTGTCGTACCCGAACCGCTCTGACTTGCCGCTTGAAGCTTGCGGCTCGTGGCTGCTGCTAGCCGTAGCGACCGGTGATGTAGTCTTCGGTCTGCTTCTTCGCCGGGTTGGTGAACAGGGTATCGGTGTCGCCGAATTCCACCAGTTTGCCCATGTACATGAACGCCGTGTAGTCGGAAACCCGCGCGGCCTGTTGCATGTTGTGGGTCACGATCACGATGGTGAACTTGGATTTCAGTTCGTAGATCAGCTCTTCGACTTTCAGCGTGGAGATCGGGTCGAGTGCCGAGCAGGGTTCGTCGAGCAGCAGCACTTCCGGCTCTACGGCGATGGTGCGGGCAATCACCAGACGCTGCTGCTGACCACCGGACAGGCCCAGTGCCGACTCGTGCAGACGGTCCTTGACCTCGTCCCACAGTGCCGCGCCTTTCAACGCCCACTCAACGGCTTCGTCGAGGACGCGCTTCTTGTTGATGCCCTGGATGCGCAGGCCGTAAACCACGTTTTCGTAGATGGTTTTCGGGAACGGGTTGGGCTTCTGGAACACCATGCCGACGCGACGACGCAGTTCGGCCACGTCCTCGCCCTTGCGGTAGATGTTGTTGCCGTAGAGGTTGATCTCGCCTTCAACGCGGCAGCCGTCAACCAGGTCGTTCATGCGGTTGAAGGTACGCAGCAGCGTGGACTTGCCACAGCCGGACGGGCCGATGAAGGCGGTCACGCGCTGTTTCGGGATGTTCATGCTGACGTCGTACAGCGCTTGTTTTTCGCCATAGAACAGGCTCAGGCCCGGTACTTCGATGGCCACGGTTTCCTGCTCGAGGTTCAGGCTCTGCTTGTCGCGACCCAGGGCCGACATGTTGATGCCGTGGGTATGTGCTTCGTGCTGCATGGGAGGCTCCCTGTGCTAACAAATTCGGTTCATTTTTTGTGGGAGCGAGCTTGCTCGCGAAGGGGCCATCACTGGCGCCAAAAGCTTCGCGAGCAGGCTCGCTCCCACATAAGAAATCAGCTATCCAGCGCCTTGTACTTCTCGCGCAGGTGGTTACGGATGTACACCGCAGACAGGTTCAATGTCGCGATCACCAGCACCAGCAGCAGCGCCGTGGCGTACACCAGCGGTCGCGCGGCTTCGACGTTCGGGCTCTGGAAGCCGACGTCATAGATGTGGAAGCCCAGGTGCATGATCTTCTGGTCCAGGTGCAGGTACGGGTAGTTACCGTCCACCGGCAACGACGGCGCCAGTTTCACCACGCCCACCAGCATCAGCGGCGCCACTTCACCCGCGGCGCGGGCCACGGCGAGGATCATGCCGGTCATCATCGCCGGGCTGGCCATCGGCAACACGATCTTCCACAAGGTTTCAGCCTTGGTCGCGCCGAGGGCCAACGAGCCTTCACGCACGGTGCGAGGAATCCGCGCCAGGCCTTCTTCGGTGGCCACGATCACCACCGGCACCGCCAGCAGCGCCAGGGTCAGCGAAGCCCAGAGCAGACCCGGCGTACCGAAGGTCGGTGCCGGCAGTGCTTCCGGGAAGAACAGACGGTCGAGCGAGCCGCCCAGCACATAGACGAAGAAGCCCAGGCCGAACACACCGTAAACGATGGCCGGAACGCCCGCCAGGTTGTTCACCGCGATGCGGATCACCCGGGTCAGCGCGTTCTGCTTGGCGTATTCACGCAGGTACACCGCCGCCAGCACGCCGAACGGGGTCACGATCATCGCCATGATCAGGGTCATCATCACGGTGCCGAAGATGGCCGGGAAGATACCGCCTTCGGTGTTCGCTTCACGCGGGTCGTCGCTCAGGAACTCCCAGACCTTACTGAAGTAGAAACCGATCTTGGTGGTCGTGCTCATGGCGTTCGGCTGATAGGCGTGAACCACTTTGCCGATGCCGATTTCGATTTCCTTACCGTTCGCATCGCGGGCGGTCAGGCTGTCGCGGTTGAACTGCGCATGCAGATCGTTCAGGCGCGCTTCAACATCCTGATAGCGGGCATTGAGTTCGGCGCGCTCCGACTCCATGTCCGCTTGTGCGGTGGCGTCGAGTTTGCCATCCAGCTCCAGCTTGCGACCGTTCAGGCGGATGCGCTCGAGACCGGCGTTGATCGCGCCGATGTCGGTTTTTTCCAGGTTCTTGAGCTGTGCCGCCAGCTTGTTGACGCGGTCGACACGGGCCTGCAACTCAGGCCATGCGGCTTCGCCTTCAGCGACAACCTTGCCATCCTGTTTAACGTTGACCAGGTAACCGTAGAAGTTGCCCCACTCGCGACGCTCGATGGCCATCAGCTCCGGCGGCGTCGTCTGTTTGGTCAGCCACTCGCCGACGATCCAGGTGAAGTCGTTGCCGTTCAGGTCGCGGTTGCCGACCTTGATCAGCTCGCGGGTCATGAACTCCGGGCCTTCGTCAGGCACCGGCAGGCCGGCGCTCTTCAGTCGGGCACGTGGCACTTCTTCCTTCTGTACGATTTCGCCGATCACCAGGTGATTGGCCTGGCCCGGTACGTCGTAACTGGCATGCACCAGGTCAGCCGGCCAGAAGTGACCCAGGCCACGCACGGCAATCACTGCCAGCAGGCCAATGGTCATGATGACCGCGATGGACACCGCGCCACCGCTGATCCAGACGCCGGGGGCGCCGCTCTTGAACCATCCTTTCAGGGAGTTCTGTTTCACAGACTTCTACCTTTGCTTAAAGCGACGAGTATTTCTTGCGCAGACGCTGACGAATCAGTTCTGCGAGGGTGTTCATGACGAAGGTGAACAACAGCAGCACCAGCGCCGAGAGGAACAGCACGCGGTAGTGGCTGCCGCCGACTTCCGATTCGGGCATTTCCACTGCAACGTTGGCCGCCAGGGTGCGCAGGCCTTCGAACAGGTTCATTTCCATGACCGGGGTGTTACCGGTGGCCATCAACACGATCATGGTTTCACCGACCGCACGGCCCATGCCGATCATCAGCGCCGAGAAGATGCCCGGGCTCGCGGTGAGGATCACCACGCGGGTCATGGTCTGCCACGGCGTGGCACCGAGGGCCAGGGAGCCCAGGGTCAGGCCGCGAGGCACACTGAACACGGCGTCTTCGGCGATCGAGTAGATGTTCGGGATGACCGCGAAGCCCATGGCCAGGCCGACCACCAGGGCGTTGCGCTGGTCGTAGGTGATGCCCAGGTCGTGGGAGATCCACATGCGCATGTCGCCGCCGAAGAACCAGTTCTCCATGAACGGGCTCATGTACAGCGACAGCCAGCCCACAAACAGGATCACCGGAATCAGCAGCGCACTTTCCCAGCCATCCGGGACTTTCAGGCGGATCGACTCAGGCAGGCGGCTGAAAGTGAAACCGGCGACCAGGATGCCGATCGGCAGCAACATCAGCAGGCTGAAGATGCCCGGCAAATGCCCTTCCACATAGGGTGCGAGGAACAGACCGGCGAAGAAACCGAGGATCACCGTCGGCATCGCTTCCATCAACTCGATCACCGGCTTGACCTTGCGGCGCATGCCCGGAGCCATGAAGTACGCGGTGTAGATCGCTGCGGCAACGGCCAGTGGAGCGGCCAGCAGCATGGCGTAGAACGCGGCTTTCAGGGTACCGAAGGTCAGCGGCGACAGGCTCAGCTTGGGTTCGAAGTCGGTGTTGGCCGCGGTCGATTGCCAGACGTATTTAGGCTCGTCGTAGTTCTCGTACCAGACCTTGCTCCACAGTGCGCTCCACGAGACTTCCGGGTGCGGGTTGTCGAGCAGCAGCGGGTGCAACTTGCCGCCGGCTTCCACGATCAAGCGGTTGGCACGAGGCGACAGACCGAAAATGCCCTGGCCTTCAGCAACCGGTTCCACCAGCAAGGTGCGGTGGGCGGTGCTGTGGAACACGCCGAGCTTGCCGGAAGCGTCGAGGGCAACGAAGCCCTTGCGGCGTTCTTCGGCGGTGATTTCAACGATAGGCGTGGTGCCCATCTGGAAGGTGCGGATCTGCTTCAGGCGTTGCTCGCCATCGGGGTCGCGAGCCATGAACCACTGGGCCAGGCCACCCTTGGAGTCACCGATGATCAGCGAGATGCCGCCCACCAGTTGGGTGCTGGCGGTGACTTCGGTTTCGCCGTTTTCCGCCAGTTTGTAGCGACCGTTGAGGCTCTTGTCGCGCAGGCTGAACACGTCGGCCTGGGCACGCCCGTTGATCACGTACAGCCACTGCTGACGCGGGTCGACGAAGATGCTCTTCACCGGCTCGTTCATCTGCGGCAGTTCGATGCGCTTCTGCTCGTTGGTGACTTCGCCGGTCATCATGTTCTCTTCGCTGGTCAGCGACAGAACATTGAGTTGCGAACCGGTGGAGCCGACCAGCATCAGGGTCGAATCGTTGGCGTTGAGGCTGACGTGCTCCAGCGCACCGCCGGCTTCGTTCACCGCGATCGGCGCTTCGCCATACGGGTACTCGATGGCCGGGGTGATGGTTTTCTTGCCGTCCGGGTAGCTGACCTTATAGGTATGGCGGAACACCAGGGCCTGGCCGTTGGACAGCCCCACAGCCACCAGCGGGTGACCTGGCTGGTCTTCACCGATGGAGGTCACGGTGGTGCCGGCCGGGATCGACAGATCGACGCGCTTCAATTCAGCGCCACTGTCGATGTCGAAGAACAATGCCTGACCCTTGTCGGAAACCCGCATCGCAACCTGGTTCTGCTCTTCCAGGGAGATCATCAGCGGCTTGCCGGCGTCTTGCATCCAGGCTGGCGTGATGGCGTCCTTGGACGTCAGGCTGGCACCCTGGAACAGGGGCGCGACGACGTAGGCAAGGAAGAAGAAGATCAAGGTGATCGCGCCCAGAACAGCGAGGCCGCCAACGAGGACGTACCAGCGGGTCAGGCGATCTTTGAGCGCGCGAATGCGGCGCTTGCGTTGTAGCTCAGGCGTATTGAAATCAATTCGCTTGGGGGGATTAGTAGTCATGTTGGAATTGGCCAGATCATTCATGCGCACACCCTAGCGATCCTGTATGACAGAAAGATGACAATGCAGTGACGCAACAAATCCGCCGCTAGCGGTAACCAGCAGCGGATAGAGAATTAGAGGTGTATGGGGGCGGCTCCTGCCACCCCCATGTGAGTCCGAGGGATTCACCTCGGACTCAATTTGTTACTTTTTTGCGACTTCAGCGCCGCCTTCCGCCAGACCCAGGTCAGCCAGAGCTTTGGCAGCTACTTTGGCCGGCAGTGGGATGTAACCGTCTTTCACTACAACTTCCTGGCCCTGTTTCGACAGAACCAGTTTCACGAACTCGGCTTCCAGCGGGGCCAGAGGCTTATTCGGGGCCTTGTTGACGTACACGTACAGGAAGCGCGACAGCGGGTACTTGCCGTTCAGGGCGTTTTCTTCGGTGTCTTCGACGAAGTCCTGGCTGCCTTTCTTGGCCAGGGCCACAGTCTTCACGCTTGCGGTCTTGTAGCCGATGCCCGAGTAACCGATGCCGTTCAGCGAGGAGCTGATCGACTGCACGACCGAAGCCGAGCCTGGTTGTTCGTTCACGTTAGGCTTGTAGTCGCCTTTGCACAGGGCTTCTTCCTTGAAGTAGCCGTAGGTGCCGGATACCGAGTTACGACCGAACAGTTGAACCGGCTTGTTGGCCAGGTCGCCGGTCACGCCCAGGTCGCCCCAGGTTTTGACTTCGGTCTTGGCGCCGCACAGACGAGTGGACGAGAAGATCGCGTCGACCTGTTCCATGGTCAGGTGCTGGATCGGGTTGTCCTTGTGTACGAATACAGCCAGGGCGTCCACGGCAACCGGGATAGCGGTTGGCTTGTAGCCGTACTTCTGCTCGAAGGCAGCCAGTTCGGTGTCCTTCATCTTGCGGCTCATCGGGCCCAGGTTGGAGGTGCCTTCAGTCAGCGCAGGTGGCGCAGTGGCGGAGCCAGCGGCCTGAATCTGGATGTTTACGTTCGGGTATTCTTTTTTGTAGTTCTCGGCCCAGAGGGTCATGAGGTTGGCCAGGGTATCGGAACCAACGCTGGACAGGTTGCCCGACACACCAGTGGTCTTGGTGTAGCTCGGGATAGCAGGGTCAACAGCGGCAACCGCGTTGGCAGTCGCAACGCCAGCAGCGACAAAAGTCATTGCCGCCATCAAACGCTTCAGTTTCATGCCTTACTCCTAGCAGATAGGGTGTGTTATTCGGGGCCAAGTATCAGCAGGCCGTGTGAACACTCTATGGCTGAAATATGACAATTGGATGAAAGGCCAGCACTCCGCTCGGAAGGCTGGCCTTTCAGTTGTAACTGTAAATGTAGGAATTGGCGGAACTTAGCCGGAAACGCAGCGCGCACCGTTGCCACTACTAACGGATCAACGGCCCTTCTTCCATAGCCAAGCGCCGACCAGGATCCCCACCCCACACAGCACCGCCACATAATAGGCAGGCCCCATCGCACTTTCCTTGAGCAACAGGCTGACGATCATCGGCGTCAGACCACCGAAAATCGCGTAGGCCACGTTGTACGAGAACGACAAGCCGCTGAAACGCACCACTGGCGGGAACGCCTTGACCATCACATAGGGCACCGCGCCGATGGTGCCGACCAGCAGACCGGTCAGGGCATACATCTGGAACAGCCAGTCGGGATGGTCTGCCAGGCTGTGGTAGAAGGTCCAGGAACTGGCCAGCAATGCGGTACAGCCGATCACGAAGACTCGTCCCGCACCGAAGCGATCGGCCAGTGCGCCAGCAATGACGCAACCAAAACTCAGGAACACGATCGCCACGCTGTTCGCCTGCAGGGACGTGGTTGGCGAGAAGTGATAGACCGTCTGCAACACAGTCGGGGTCATCAGGATCAACACCACGATGGCGGCCGACAGCAGCCAGGTCAGCAGCATCGAAATGGCGATGGCGCCACGATGGTCACGCAGCACCGCTCGCAGCGGCACTTCTTCGGTCAGGGCCTTGCGCTGTTGCAGTTCGGCGAACACCGGGGTTTCGTGCAGCCAGCGACGCAGGTACACCGAAAACAGACCGAACACACCACCCAGCAGGAACGGAGTCCGCCAGGCGTAATCCGCGACTTCCACCGGGGTATAGAGGCTGTTGATCGCCGTGGCGACCAGCGAGCCGAGCAGGATGCCCGCCGTCAGGCCGCTGGTCAGGGTGCCGCATGCGTAGCCGACATGCCGCTGCGGAACGTGCTCGGAAACGAAGACCCACGCCCCCGGCACTTCACCGCCAATGGCCGCGCCCTGGATCACCCGCATCAGCAGCAACAAAATCGGCGCCCACATGCCGATCTGCGCATAAGTCGGCAGCAAACCCATGATCAAGGTCGGCACCGCCATCATGAAAATGCTCAGGGTGAACATTTTCTTGCGGCCCAGCAGGTCGCCGAAGTGCGCCATCACGATGCCGCCCAGCGGCCGCGCCAGGTAGCCGGCGGCGAAGATGCCGAAGGTCTGCATCAGGCGTAGCCACTCAGGCATGTCCGCCGGGAAGAACAGCTTGCCCACCACAGTGGCGAAGAACACGAAGATGATGAAATCGTAGAACTCCAGCGCGCCGCCCAGGGCAGACAGCGATAGAGTCTTGTAGTCGTTGCGGGTCAGCGGACGTGCGGGTTGGTCTGGCTGCGCGATGCTCGAGGGCGCTGTGGTCATGGCAAGGGCTTCTCTTATAGTCGGATCTGCAACCTCAACAACGCTGGCTGAGGTTTGGGCAGGTCCGGCACGATAGCAAATTGTTCGAAAAAGCACATAGAGGTGCGTTTTTGACAGTCAAAATGAGAACCGGACGGTCGTCGCGGAGTCTACCGACCGATATACTCAATGCTTGCTCCGGTTTTTGAGGGGTTGCTGTGCGAAAACGCCTGTCAGGTTCATAGGCGATTTCGCAGAGTTTCCCTTTAGGCGCCTGATGGAAAACGTGACGAACGTAGTATGTTCGGTGCTGAATCGTTTTTCCCGAAGACGGCTACCACCAGCAATACCAACGAAGAGTCACGGGTCAGAGGCACCCCCGGAATGATAGAGCTCGAACAAGAAGATCCGATCCCGCAAGGCGACCTGGCCCTGCAAATCACCGCGCTTCCTCGCGAAACTAACGGCTTTGGCGATATTTTCGGCGGCTGGCTGGTGGCGCAGATGGATTTGGCAGGCACCGCGATGGCCAGCAAGGTCGCTGGTGGGCGCGTTGCCACCGTTGCAATCGACCGCATGGCGTTTCTGGTTCCGGTGGCGGTGGGCGCTCAGCTCTCCTTTTATACACAGGCCCTGGAAATCGGCCGCAGCTCGATCAAGATGATGGTCGAGGTCTGGAGCGACGATCCACTGTCCAGCGAGTGGCGTAAAGTAACCGAAGCGGTGTTTGTGTTCGTTGCCATTGACGGCAGCGGTCGCACCCGTTCGGTTCCGCCTCGGGCTCGCTGAAAGAGCTTCTAAACCTGGTAGCCGTTTTGCGGTCGATAGTCGTCCACGTTTTTGATCGAGAGCTGTCCCATGAGCATGCCCAATGTTGAAGCCGTAAAACTGGATGAACTGAACTGCTGGCGCATCCGCCACGGTCAGGCCGAATTACTGGTGGCCCAGCAAGGCGCGCATATCCTCAGCTATCAATTGGCCGGCCAGCCGCCGCTGATCTGGCTCAACGACGAAGCCGTGTTCAAGACTGGCAAGAGCATCCGCGCTGGCGTGCCGGTGTGCTGGCCGTGGTTCGGCAACTTTGCGCGCAACCCGCAAAGCGTTCAGGCGATGCGCACCAGCAATGAAGCGCCGTCGGCTCACGGTTTCGTGCGAGCGATGGATTGGGAACTGGGCGGCATCGAAGCCGAAGGCGAAAGCCTGAAGGTCGAATTCCTCCTGCCCTACCCCGAAGGCGGCTTTCCCGGCTGGCCGCACCAGGTGGATTTGACGTTGAGCATTCGCCTCGACGAGCAATTGCACATCCATCTGATCAGCCACAACCGGGGCGCTGAAACCGTCAGCATCAGCCAGGCGCTGCACAGTTACTTTGCCGTCAGCGATGTGCGCGAGGTGCACGTCGAAGGCGTGGATGGCCTCAACTACATCGAAACCCTGGACAACTGGAAAACCAGGCAACAGTCCGGTGATCTGCGCTTTACCGGGGAGACCGATCGCATCTATCTCGACGCCCCGCCACTGCTGAGCATCGTCGATCCGGCTTGGGAGCGACGCATCGAACTGACCAGCATGAGCTCGTGCACCGCGGTGATCTGGAACCCGTGGATCGACCGCGCCGCCGCGTTCAGCGACATGGCCGACGATGGTTGGCAGCACATGCTGTGCATCGAGACGGCGAATGTGATGGGGGATGTGGTGAACCTGAAACCAGGTGCCAGCCATACGCTGGGCGTGAGCGTCGGTAGCAAGCCGCTCTAAGCAACACCACAAAACAAATGTGGGAGCGGGCTTGCCCGCGAAGGGGCCATAACATTCAACATCATCGTTGGCTGTTACACCGCCTTCGCGAGCAAGCCCGCTCCCACATTTGCATCTCTACAAGTCGGACTCTTTTACGACTCTGACCTTCGCCGCATCCAGCGCATACGCCGCATCGGCCAGGTCATTGCTGACCTTCTCGACCTTCAACGTGCCGGTGACCCACAGCGGCGTGTAGATATCGTTCAGTTTCAGGCCCTTTGGATAGCGCACCAGCACCAGTTGGTTGGGCGGCGGCGGTGGCACGTGGATGCACGCGCCCGGGTACGGCACCAGGAAGAACAACGTACTGCGGCCCTTGGCATCGGACTCCAGCGGCACGGGGTAACCGCCAATGCGGATGTTCTTGTCGTTCATCGACGCAACGGTCTTGGTCGAGTACATCACCGCCGGCAAGCCTTTGGCCTGTTTCATCCCACCCTTGTCGGTGAAAGTGCCATTTGCTTCAGGGGAGTTGTGGTCGATTTCAGGCATGGCCTCGAGGGCCTTCTGGTCCGACTTGGGCATCAATTCGAGCCAGTCGGTTTCCGGCAGTTCGCCGGCATGGGCAAGGCCCGTTCCCAATAAAAGAAGAGTCAGCAGAAGACGGTGCATGAAGGTGCTCGGTATAGGAAGGATCAGGAAACGCCGAGCATTCTAGCCCTCCCGGCTTGTGTGGCCGAGAGGACTTTGTCACTTGGTTCAGTTCTTTTTGACCAGGCCGTAGATCACCAGCAACACAACGGCACCCACCAGCGCACCGATGAAGCCTGCGCCTTGGCCAGCCTGATAGATGCCCAGAGCCTGGCCGCCGTAAGTGGCCGCCAGCGAACCGCCGATACCGAGCAGGATGGTCATGATCCAGCCCATGCTGTCATCGCCCGGTTTCAGGAACCGCGCCAGCAGGCCGACAATCAAGCCGATAAAGATGGTTCCGATGATTCCCATGGCATTTCCCTCTGATTTGGTAGATGTGTCCTGTCTCACCAATAATGTTCCTCTTTTGGCGAGTGGCTGTTGTTGTCAGGCAAGGCGCCGCGACGAGTCATAGCTGGCTATGGCGAGGAGCGGCAACGCAGCATGACGGCAACAGACACCGTCAAAAAGGAACAGCATTGGTGAGACAGGACACCTAGCCAAAGCCTAGTCAGACTTTGGCATCCTGCCATGAGAGAACGGCGGTCCCTGAATGGTTCCGCCGCTGCCACATGAAACTATTCGGCGATCAGCGCTTCGACCTTGAGGATCTGCGCGGTCAGCGTTTCGCGATCCGCGCAACGCAGGTTGGCGTGACCGACCTTGCGGCCGACCTTGAACGCCTTGCCGTAGTGATGCAGATGGCAATCGGCGATGGCCACGACCTTCTCGGTATCCGGCACCTTGCCGATGAAGTTGAGCATCGCGCTCTCCCCAACCTTGGCGGTCGAACCCAACGGCAGCCCGGCAACAGCCCGTAAGTGGTTTTCGAACTGGCTGCACTCGGCGCCTTCGGTGGTCCAGTGCCCTGAGTTGTGCACCCGCGGGGCGATTTCGTTGGCCTTGAGGCCACCGTCGACTTCAAAGAACTCGAACGCCATCACGCCGACGTAATTCAGCTGCTTGAGCACACGGCTGGAGTAGTCTTCGGCCAGGTCTTGCAACGGGTGATCGGTGCTCGCCACGGACAGCTTGAGAATGCCGCTTTCGTGGGTGTTGTGTACCAGCGGATAGAAGCGGGTTTCACCGTCGCGGGCACGCACGGCGATCAGCGAAACTTCACCGGTGAACGGCACGAAGCCTTCCAGCAAGCAGGCCACGCTGCCCAGCTCGGCAAAGGTGCCGAACACATCTTCAGGGGTGCGCAGGACCTTCTGACCCTTGCCGTCATAACCCAGGGTACGGGTCTTCAGCACCGCCGGCAGACCGATGGAAGCCACGGCCGCATCCAGGTCAGCTTGGGACTGAATGTCGGCGAACGCCGGGGTAGGAATCCCCAGGTCCTTGAACATGCTCTTCTCGAACCAGCGATCGCGGGCGATGCGCAGCGCTTCGGCGCTCGGGTAGACCGGGACGAATTGCGACAGGAAGGCCACGGTCTCGGCCGGAACACTTTCGAACTCGAACGTCACCAGATCGACTTCATCGGCCAGCTGACGCAGGTGATCCTGATCACCGTAATCGGCTCGCAGGTGTTCGCCCAACGCGGCTGCGCAAGCATCCGGCGCCGGGTCCAGGAAAGCGAAGTTCATGCCCAGCGGAGTGCCCGCCAGCGCCAACATGCGACCCAACTGGCCGCCACCGATTACACCGATCTTCATCGTCAACAACCTCAGGCGATGCGTGGGTCTGGATTTTCCAGGACGCTGTCTGTCTGCTCAGCACGGAAGGTTTTCAGCACCGTATGGAACTGCGGGTGCTTGGCGCCAAGGATACTTGCCGACAGCAGCGCTGCGTTGATCGCGCCCGCCTTGCCGATGGCCAGGGTGGCGACCGGAATGCCCGCTGGCATCTGCACAATGGAAAGCAGCGAATCAACGCCCGACAGCATTGCCGATTGCACGGGTACACCCAGCACCGGCAGGTGAGTCTTGGCTGCACACATGCCTGGCAAGTGGGCCGCGCCACCGGCACCGGCGATGATCACCTCGATGCCACGCGCCTCGGCTTCTTCAGCGTACTGGAACAGCAGGTCCGGGGTGCGGTGGGCAGAAACCACTTTCACCTCGTAGGGAATGCCGAGCTTTTCCAGCATATCGGCGGTGTGGCTAAGGGTGGACCAATCGGACTTGGAGCCCATGATCACGCCAACCAGTGCACTCATCGTCGTGCCTCTTCTCTCTGGGCGCCCGCAGGCGCGTCAAAAAACAACAAGCCACGCAGGATGCGTGGCTTGATTGTACGAATTATGGCCGGTCGTAACCGGCCGAAGGCCGCGCAGTATACCGCAATGAGACAGATAAACAGCCCCCCGTGCGACCATCTGTCAAATGACCGGAGGCCCCGGTTTTATTGACTCCAAGGTCAGCCAACACGCGTCGCAGTTCCCCTGTGGGAGCGAGCCTGCTCGCGAAAGCATCGGGACAGTCACCCTTGATGTTGAATGCCAGTCCGTCATCGCGAGCAGGTTCGCTCCCACAGGTTTCCTCGTCTACCTCAAGAACCGGTTGTGCCTTGGGCCGCGCCGCCTTCAAGTTTGCGCCACAACAGCCTTACATTCGCCTTGCGTACCAGCGCACATCGATACAGACGAATCTCCAGCGGTACATGCCACTGCGGGCCGCCGCAGACCACCAGCTCACCTCGCGCCAGCTCGGCGCGCACGCTCAGTTGCGGCACCCAGGCGATGCCCAGGCCTTCCAGGGCCATGCTTTTCAGGCTGTCGGCCATGGCGGTTTCGTAGATGGTGGTGAAACGCAGCGCCCGTTGACGCAACAGCAGGTTCACCGAACGGCCGAGAAACGCACCGGCGCTGTAGGCCAGTAGCGGCACGCTGCCTTCGCCTTCCAGATCGAACAGTGGTTTGCCATCGGCGTCGGCGGCACACACCGGCAGCATCTCGGTGTGGCCAAGGTGCAGCGAGGGGAATATTTCCGGGTCCATCTGCATGGCGGCGTCCGGGTCGTAGAACGCCAGCATCAGATCGCAACCGCCTTCGCGCAAGGCATGCACGGCGTCGCCGACGTTGGTCGCCACCAGCCGCGTGGCGATGTTCAGGCCTTCGTTGCGCAACTGCGCGATCCAGCGCGGAAAGAAACCCAGCGCCAGGGAGTGCGCCGCAGCGACCTGCATCACTTCGCCCTGCCCGCCTTCCAGGTGATGCAGATGGCGCAGCACTTCACCGAGCTGTTCGACCACGGTGCGTGCGGTGACCAGAAACAGCTGCCCTGCCGCCGTCAGTTCCACCGGCGTGCGCGAACGGTTGACCAGGGTCAGCCCCAACGCGGCTTCAAGGCTACGGATTCGCCGACTGAACGCCGGCTGCGTCACGAAACGCCGCTCGGCGGCCTGGGAGAAACTGCGGGTGGCGGCCAGGGCACTGAAGTCCTCCAGCCATTTGCTTTCCAGATTCATCACGTCCTCCCGGACACGCACCAATTTAGGTCACACGTTCGCCGTCAAGCCGGCGTCACACGGGCATTATGCCGAATATGCATAGCCTAGTGTTTAACAGCATTGGCCCAAAATTCTCCACAGGCCTAGCATTCGCAGCGTTCCGGCACAGACCGGGTCCATATTGAGATGATTTCTATCATGTCCTCCGCTGCATCATTCCGCACAGAAAATGACCTGCTTGGCGCCCTCGAAGTACCGGCTCAAGCGTATTACGGTATCCAGACCCTGCGAGCGGTGAATAACTTCCGCCTTTCGGGCGTTCCGATTTCGCACTACCCGAAACTGGTTGTCGGCCTGGCCATGGTTAAACAGGCCGCTGCTGACGCCAACCGTGAGTTGGGTCACCTGAGCGAAGCCAAGCACGCTGCCATCAGCGAAGCCTGTGCACGTTTGATCCGCGGCGACTTCCACGAAGAGTTCGTGGTGGACATGATTCAAGGCGGCGCTGGCACTTCGACCAACATGAATGCCAACGAAGTCATCGCCAACATCGCGCTGGAGGCCATGGGTCACCAGAAAGGCGAGTACCAGTACCTGCACCCGAACGATGACGTGAACATGGCGCAGTCGACCAACGACGCCTACCCGACGGCAATCCGTCTGGGTCTGTTGCTCGGTCACGACGCCCTGCTCGCCAGCCTCGACAGCCTGATTCAGGCGTTCGCGGCCAAGGGTGATGAATTCAACCACGTCCTGAAGATGGGTCGTACCCAGCTGCAAGACGCCGTTCCGATGACCCTGGGTCAGGAATTCCGTGCGTTCGCCACCACCCTGGGCGAAGACCTGGCACGCCTGAAGACTCTGGCACCAGAAGTGCTGACCGAAGTGAACCTGGGCGGCACCGCGATCGGCACCGGCATCAACGCCGACCCGCGTTACCAGCTCCTGGCCGTTCAGCGTCTGGCAGTGATCAGCGGTCAACCGCTGGTACCGGCCGCCGACCTGATCGAAGCTACCTCCGACATGGGCGCCTTCGTGCTGTTCTCCGGCATGCTCAAGCGTACCGCGGTCAAGCTGTCGAAGATCTGCAACGACTTGCGCCTGCTGTCCAGCGGCCCACGCACCGGCATCAACGAGATCAACCTGCCGGCGCGTCAACCAGGCAGTTCGATCATGCCAGGCAAGGTCAACCCGGTTATTCCGGAAGCGGTCAACCAGGTGGCGTTCCAGATCATCGGTAACGACCTGGCCCTGACCATCGCGGCCGAAGGCGGCCAGTTGCAACTGAACGTGATGGAGCCGCTGATCGCCTTCAAGATCTTCGACTCGATCCGCCTGCTGCAACGCGCCATGGACATGCTGCGCGAGCACTGCATCGTCGGCATCACCGCCAACGAAGCACGCTGCCGTGAACTGGTCGAGCACTCGATCGGCCTGGTCACCGCGCTGAACCCGTACATCGGCTACAAAAACGCCACCCGCATTGCCGGCCTCGCCCTTGAAAGCGGCCGTGGCGTGCTGGAACTGGTGCGCGAAGAAGGTTTGCTCGACGAAGCCATGCTCGCCGACATCCTGCGCCCGGAAAACATGATTGCTCCGCGTCTGGTGCCTCTGAAGGCATAACCCGACGCGTTACTTGTAGCACCGCTCACCAGGTCGAGGGACTAGACACCTCTCACCTTTTGAGGGCTTGGGGATTTAGTCCCCAGGCCCTTTTTTTTAACTGTTTGATCCTGAGAACCGTATGTCTGGGGACTGACCAATGTGGGAGCGGGCTTGCTCGCGAAGGCGGCGGCACATTCAACAATGATGTGTTTGATACACCGCTTTCGCGAGCAAGTCCGCTCCCACCAAGAGCAGCTCTCACATAACCTGACAGCAAAAATGTCAGGTGCTTCAAAGGCTTCGCTTCACCGAATGCACCACAACCGTGCAGACGGACGGCACTGTCATCGGTATAGTGCCGCCCCTCTTCGCATGAGCGGTCGTCGGTAGCGAGGCCACAACCCATGCGAAACCCGAACTAATAACAAACCCGCGATATGAAACCGGGACGAACCTCGAACCGCCCATTGTGCCGTGCGCCAACGGGTGTAACTCGATGTGTCTGTCCGGCCAGCATTGTTGCCTACACAAAAAACAGCGAGGAATAATCCATGCTCGAAGTCATTAACGACTTCCTCTCAGGGAAAGTACTGATCGTGCTCATTGTCGGGCTCGGTAGTTACTTCACGATCCGCTCGCGTTTCGTTCAATTGCGTCACTTCTTCCACATGTTCGCGGTGTTCCGCGACAGCCTCAAAAGCAGCGCCGGGCAACTCAGTTCGTTCCAGGCCCTGATGCTCAGCCTCGCCGGCCGCGTCGGTGCGGGCAACATTGCCGGTGTCGGTATTGCCGTGACCCTCGGTGGCCCCGGTGCCGTGTTCTGGATGTGGGTGACCGCGCTGGTCGGCATGTCCAGCAGCTTCTTCGAATGCTCCCTCGGCCAGCTCTACAAGCGCTGCGATTCCGAAGGCCAGTTCCGCGGAGGCCCGTCCTATTACATCCAGCACGGCCTGCAAAAACGCTGGTTGGGCATGCTGATGGCGTTCCTGCTGCTGGTGACGTTCGGCTTCGCCTTCAACGGCCTGCAAGCCCACGCCGTGACGCACTCGTTGAACAACGCGTTCGGCCTCGACACCACTTACACCGGCATCGGTCTGGCTGTACTTTTGGGTCTGGTGTTCATCGGCGGGATCAAGCGCATCGCCAAGGTCGCCGACCTGTTGGTGCCGGTGAAAACCCTGGTGTACATCGGCGTGACCCTCTACGTGATCGTGCTGCAATTCGACCACGTACCAGGCATGTTGATGACCATCGTCAAGAGCGCCTTCGGTCTGGACCAGGCCTTCGGCGGCCTGATCGGCAGCGCCATCGTCATGGGCGTGAAGCGTGGCGTGTTCGCCAACGAAGCAGGCCTGGGCAGTGCGCCTAACGTGGCGGCGGTGGCGGCGGTCGAGCACCCGGTGGCGCAAGGCGTGGTTCAGGCGTTCAGCGTGTTCCTCGATACCTTCGTGATCTGCACCTGCACCGCACTGTTGATCCTGCTCTCCGGCTTCTACACCCCGGGCTTCGAAGGCGACGGTATTGCCCTGACCCAGAACTCGCTGGCCGCCGTGGTCGGTGACTGGGGCCGGATGTTCATCTCCGTGGCCCTGGCGTTGTTCGTGTTCACCTCGATCCTCTACAACTACTACCTGGGCGAGAGCAACCTGCGCTTTTTGATCGGTGAAAACCGCAAGGCGCTGATGGGCTATCGCGCGCTGGTACTGGTGCTGATTTTCTGGGGCGCCATCGAAAACCTCGGCACCGTATTTGCCTTCGCCGACATCACCATGACCATGCTCGCGTTCGTCAACCTGATCGCGCTGTTCATGCTGTTCAAGGTCGGCATGCGCATCCTGCGTGACTACGATGACCAGCGCGCCGCCGGGATCACCACGCCGGTATTCGATTCGAGCAAATTCCCGGATCTGGATCTGGACCTGAAAGCCTGGCCGGCGAACCCGCCAGCACCAGCCGCCAAGGCTGAAGCTGCTCCGGCAGGCGTGACCGCAGCGCAACGCTGATCGGTAAAAAACCGGGCGCATCCCCTGCGCCCGACGTGACACAGCTTGCGACCGGCGTCATGCTCGGAAACAAGCTGTCATCATTTTTGGAGAACCTCCCATGAATGCCCCGACCTACCCTGCCGCCCAGCACGTCATGGTGCTCTACACCGGCGGCACCATCGGCATGCAGGCCAGCGCCAACGGTCTGGCCCCGGCGTCCGGCTTCGAAGCGCGGATGCGCGACTATCTGCACAGCCAGCCTGAGCTGGTGGTGCCGCAATGGCGCTTCCGTGAAATGTCGCCGCTGATCGACAGCGCCAACATGACCCCGACGTACTGGCAGCAATTGCGTGAAGCAGTGGTCGATGCAGTGGACGTTCAGGGTTGCGACAGCGTGCTGATCCTGCATGGCACCGACACCCTGGCCTACAGCGCGGCGGCCATGAGTTTTCAATTGTTGGGACTGCATGCCCGCGTGTGCTTCACCGGCTCGATGCTGCCGGCCGGTGTGACTGACAGCGACGCCTGGGAAAACATCGGCGGTGCGCTGGTTGCACTGGGCCAGGGCCTGGCGCCGGGCGTGCATCTGTACTTCCATGGCGAACTGCTGGACCCGACCCGTTGTGCCAAGGTACGCAGTTTTGGTCGGCATCCGTTCAAGCGCCTGGAGCGTCAGGGTGGCGGTGTGAAAGTGCCTTCGCTACCAACACAGTTGAATTACAACCAGCCCAAACAATTGGCGAGCGTCGCCGTGCTGCCGCTGTTTCCCGGCATCGGCGCCGAGGTGCTGGATGGTTTGCTCGATAGCGGTATTCAGGGCCTGGTGCTGGAGTGCTACGGCAGCGGCACCGGCCCGAGCGACAACCCCGGGTTTCTCGCCAGCCTCAGCCGTGCACGGGACAAAGGCGTGGTCGTGGTAGCGGTCACGCAATGCCACGAAGGCGGGGTTGTACTGGACGTCTATGAAGCCGGCAGTCGCTTGCGCGGTGTGGGCGTGTTGTCCGGTGGCGGCATGACCCGTGAAGCGGCGTTCGGCAAGTTGCATGGGTTGTTGGGGGCGGGGCTTGAGACAGAAGAAGTCCGTCGGCTCGTCGAACTCGACCTGTGCGGCGAACTGAGCTGAATCAACACATAACCCTGTGGGAGCGGGCTTGCTCGCGAAGAGGGCGTGTCAGATGACATCAATGTTGCTGATCCACCCTCTTCGCGAGCAAGCCCGCTCCCACATTGGGACTCTCGCTCGGCATACAACTTGCTGCGCTCCAGCCATCCCAAGGCTGGAAGTCCTCATGCTCCACTCCCACCTCACCACGCTCAACGCGGTCTCCCTGGTACTCGATGCCTTCAAGGCACAAGGCTTGTCCAGCGAAGCGCTGCTGGCCGGAAGCGGCATCAGTGCGGCGGATCTGAACCGTGCCGACACGCGCATCACCACCAATCAGGAAATGCAGGTCTGTGCCAACGCCGTTGCCCTCAAGCGTGACATCGGCCTGGAACTGGGCCGGCGGATGCACGTTTCCTGCTACGGCATGCTCGGTTACGCCCTGCTCACCAGTGCCACCTTCGGTGACGCTTTGCGTCTGGCGATGCGCTATCCGGCGCTGCTGGGAACACTTTTCGAACTGAGCCTGGAAGACGATGGCGAGCGCATCTGGTTCGCCGCCGCCGATTACCGCGAGAGTCCGGCCATGGCGGTGTTCAATGCCGAGTTCTGCCTGGTGTCGCTGAAAGTCACCTGTGACGACCTGCTCGGCCATCCCCTGCCCTTGCTCGGCGCACGCTTCGAACATGCCGCGCCCGACTACGAAGCGACCTACGCCGAACACTTCAACTGCCCAATGCACTTCGGAGCGCGGAACAACGCCTTCGCCTTCGACAAGCGCTGGCTCGACCAGCCACTGCCGCTGGCCGATGTCATCACCCACCAAGCCATGGCCGAACGCTGCCGCAAACAGAACATCGAGTTCACCGGGCGTCAGGCCTGGCTGGGACGGATCCGCCAATTGCTCAGCGCGCAACTGAACGCCGCGCCCGGGCTGGAGGGGCTGGCCGAGCAAATGAACTGTTCGGCGCGGACCTTGCGCCGGCATCTCAAGGACATGGGTTGCAGCTATCAGGAGTTGCTCGACGAACTGCGCTTTGAGCAAGCCAAGCAAATGCTGTGCGAAGATCAATTGCCGATCTATCAGATTGCCGAGGCGTTGGGCTTCAGCGAGACCGCGAGCTTTCGCCATGCCTTTGTGCGCTGGAGTGGTGTGGCGCCCAGCCAGTTCCGACCACACGGATAATCCTGTGGGAGCAAGGGGCGAATTTCGGTCAGATGTTTTGGCCATATCGATCCCCTTTTGGCCTTTCCTGCCGTTCTCCGATTCGCCGTGCGCCGCAACACTGGGGGCAACCGAATCAGCCCTGCGGAGAACAACAAATGCTGACGATCTACTCTGACGATCACCACCTGCACCATGGCCGTTGCGAACTTATCGACGGCCAGCTCAAGCCGTGCTTCGAGATGCCATCGCGCGCCGATCATGTGCTGCAACGCGTGCAGAACCAGAACCTTGGCCCTGTCGAAGCGCCAAAGGATTTCGGCCTGGAGCCGATCGCGCGCATCCACAGTCGCGACTACCTCGATTTCTTCAAGGGTGCCTGGGCACGCTGGACCGAATTCAACACCGACGGTGACCTGCTGCCCTACACCTGGCCTGCACGCACCTTGCGTGCGATCAAACCGACCAGCCTTCACGGCCAGCTCGGCTATTACAGTTTCGACGGCGGCGCCCCGATCACCGCCGGCACCTGGCAAGCGGCGTACAGCGCAGCACAAGTTGCGCTCACCGCCCAAGCGGAAATCCAGCGCGGCGCCCGATCTGCTTTCGCCCTGTGCCGTCCACCGGGACACCACGCCGCCAGCGATTTGATGGGCGGTTATTGCTACCTCAACAACGCCGCCATCGCCGCCCAGGCGTTCCTTGATCAAGGCCACAAAAAGGTCGCGATCCTCGACGTCGACTACCACCACGGCAACGGCACCCAGTCGATTTTCTACGAGCGCGGCGACGTGCTGTTCACCTCGATCCACGGCCACCCGGAAGCCGAGTTCCCGTTCTTCCTCGGCTATGAAGATGAACGTGGCGAAGGCGCTGGCGAAGGGTTCAACTTCAACTATCCGTTGGCCGCCGGTTCAGGCTGGGACACCTGGAGCGCAGCGCTGGAACAAGCCTGCAAAGAGATCGAAAGCTACGGTGCCGACATCGTCGTCGTGTCCCTGGGCGTCGATACCTTCAAGGACGATCCGATCTCGCAATTCAAACTCGACAGCCCGGATTACCTGGCCATGGGCAAGCGCATCGCGGCGCTCGGCAAACCCACGCTGTTCGTCATGGAAGGCGGCTATGCCGTGGAAGAAATCGGCATCAATGCCGTGAACGTTCTCGAAGGTTTTGAAAGCGCTTGATGAGGAAGTAGAAGCATGAAAAGTCTTAAGCGTTTTATTTTTCCAGCCCTGTGCGCCACGCTGCTCGGCGGCAATGCACACGCTGAAGAGCGAACGTTGCGCGTCTACAACTGGTTCGACTACATCACGCCCAAGGCCCTGGAGGACTTCAAGGCCCAGAACACCCAGACCAAACTGGTCTACGACATCTTCGACACCAATGAAGCGCTGGAGGCCAAGCTGCTGACCGGCAACTCCGGCTACGACGTGGTGGTGCCGTCCAACGTGTTCCTCGCCAAGCAAATCGAAGCCGGGGTATTCCAGCCCCTGGACCGCAGCAAGCTGCCGAACTGGAACCACCTCGATCCCAAGCTGATGAAGCTGATCGAAGCCAACGACCCGGGCAACAAGTTCGCGGTGCCGTACATGTACGGGACCATCCTGATCGGCTTCAACCCGGACAAGGTCAAGGCAGCCCTTGGCGCCGACGCGCCGATAGACAGCTGGGACCTGATCTTCAAGGAAGGGAACATCAGCAAGCTCAAACAGTGCGGTGTCGCCCTGCTCGACTCGCCCTCGGAGATCCTGCCGCTGGCCCTGCAACACCTCGGCCTGGACCCCAACAGCAAGAAGCCTGCGGACTACGCCAAGGCTGAAGCACTGCTGATGAAGATCCGTCCGTACATCACCTACTTCCACTCGTCCAAGTACATGGCCGACATTGCCAACGGTGACATCTGTGTCGCAGTCGGCTATTCCGGCAGCTTCTCGCAAGCCGCCAACCGCGCCAAGGAAGCCAAGAACGGTGTGATCGTCGACATGCGTTTGCCGAAGGAAGGCGCGCCGATATGGTTCGACATGCTGGCGATTCCGAAGGGGGCGAAAAACCCCGAAGACGCCTACACCTTCATCAACTACCTGCTGCAGCCGCAAGTGATTGCACCGGTCAGTGACTTCGTGGGTTATCCGAACCCGAACAAGGACGCCACGGAACTGGTCGACCCGGCGATCCGCAACAACCCCAACCTGTATCCGACCGATGCGGCGATGGGCACGCTCTACACCCTGCAACCGCTGCCGCGCGATGCCGAACGTGCGCGGACCCGGGCCTGGACCAAGATCAAGTCCGGGACTTGAGATCAGAAAAACCTCCTGCCGTTGCTGGCAGGAGGTTTTATTGTTAAAACTCAGGCCAGGCGATGCAAATTGGTCACTTTGAAAGTTGCTTCAATTTCTTTGTAAGGTGATTCTTCAATCAATGTTACATTGAAAGAACCAGAGAACTCCTGTCGACCACCTTCACAACAAATATGGGCTCGACCAGACTCCGCTGGATATTCCAGAGTCGGCTCCCCGACGTTTTCTATCATATAGCCGATGGTGACTTTTCCATCGAGACTGACATCATGCTCTCCGTCACCAAGATCATCATCGGCCGCCACGGATATATATCGCCGATTATTTCCCTCATTAATGACTCCCACCACAATCCTTACACCAAAACTGATAAAACCTTGAACGTCGTCGGCGTTAAAGGCAGCACCATCAATCGTTGCAGTAAAGTGGTCGCCTGTTACCTGCCGCAGGCCCTGGCACCTCGTTGCTTCCATCGCTGCTTTCAGGCACTTTGCGTGTAAATGTTTCATAGAAATATTCCTTGATGAGTCCAAGCAAAAAAACACCCGAATTCAGGTCACGACTTCATAGAATCGAATGATAAATAAACTTATAAAACGGCAATAAAAATACACGGCAGCAATTATCGATTTCGCTAGCGCGCACACTTCCTCCGTTACGCACTAATTATTTATGCGTATTGATACGCCCGGTCAATCCTGAAAGTGTTGCATATAACTTTGTTACAACTACAACTTCGATGTTTAACTATGTACCCTGGCTACGACATGGTGGGTTACCTGAACCCGAACAAGGACACCACGGAACTGCTCGACCCGGCGATCCGTGGCTCCCGTCGTAATCAAGACTTGCGTTTGCGCAGGTCTTTTTTTTGCCCGCAATATTTATTTACCGCCAACGCCGTCCTGCCCGTCACTACCTTGCAGGGGATCGCACACCGAACGTTCAACGGTGCCAGCCCCCACAAAGGATGTGACCCATGCCCGAAACTTCCACCCCCCCTTCCGTACCCGATCTCTCAGCCGATCAGGACGCCTTGCTTACCCAATTGGTGGCTGGCCCCTCGATCAGGGAGGTTGCCACCCATGCCTTGCAACCGGCCCTGAAAGCGCTGTACCCGAACCTGCACATCGACCCGCGCCTGGCCATGGTGGTTACCCCGACCTGGACCTTTCATGAACAGCGTGTCATTCCCGGACCCCGTCACTTTGAATCGTTGACCGACGCTCTGGTACGCCATGGCGTAGCGGCCACGCCCGTGGTCTACCTCGATGGCGAGCACTACCTCACGCTGCGACCGCTGGAGCCATTTCCGGCGCACCTGCCCGTCAGCATCGATGCCATCGGGCGACTGCTCAACGAGTTGGCGCCCCTGCTGTTTGTCGCGTTTCAAGAGCAACAGGTCGACTACTGGAACCAGTACACCCGAGCGTCCGCTCCGCGGTGGCAAAGCCTGTCCAAATCACTGCGCGAACTGTGGAATATCGACACGAACTCGAACTGGGACACCGACCGTTACGCCATGGCCCGCAACCTGTTCGCTTACCCGGACAAAAGCACGCGCGGGCCTCACGATCCCTATCATTCGCGGGCGTGCCTGATCGACCTCGACTGCTTGAACGATGACGTCTCGACTCACCTCAACATCCTCGACATGGCGGTACTGATCGGAACCCAAGGCACCCGCAGCCTCATCATTACTCACACCATTACCCATGGCTTTCAGACATACGACTCGTTGCAGGAGCTGGGCGAATCCTTACTGACGTACACCGATGGACAAACACCCGGAAACACCCTGCAATGGCGCCTGATCGAGCCGGAGGGCAATTACTTCGACCATCTGGCGTGCAACCTGATTGCCCTGCAAGCGGACTCGATTGGCGCCCTGGCGAACGATACTGCCGCGGTGAATCCTGACCTGGCACCGCACATCAGCCGCTCAACGAACGAACTCGACCCAAAGGACAAACAAAAACCCTCTCGATTCAATTGGGTCGAGCAAGCCTTGCCGGACTGGATGGCCAGCGCCTCATCCAGCGATCTCACGGCTTACAGCCGTCATCTGATGGATCTGGCACAGGTACAGAATCAGAACGCCGGTCAGTCCTTCCTGGACGGGATCAAGCCGATCCGCGAGTTCGCCCTGGATCAGTTGCGCGATGCCATGCTCAAAGATCACGCCGATGCCGCACGGCTGAATCTGGCGGACATCGAGATCGTGGTCGATAGCGTGGTGGTCTGGGGTGCCTTCGTGCCGCTGGTGGAGCCCGAGCGCACCACGCTGAGCCTGGTCGACCTGGCACTGCAAAACCTGATTGCCCTGCCGCTGGGCAACAAAACCGTGCACAGCACCAGCACCGCAGCACTGCCGACATGGTTGACGGTGAGTTACCTGGAGGCGCTGATCACCAGCGTCGACATCGGCAAGACCTATCCGACGCTGATCAAAAGCAAACTGCTCGACGATCCCCTTGAGAGCCTGCGGCGCCAGAATCTGTTCACCAGCCACTTGCGGGTCGAGCTGCCAATCCTGGCGTTGCAGCAAAAGATTCGCGCGCAGGGCGGGATTGATGAGCGGGGTTACCGCTATATCGCGGCCGTGGTTCAGGTGCTTGATGTCAACCGCTGGGTGGATGGCCAGGAAATTGTCATTCGCCAACTGGCGTTCAATCCAGGCTGGCGCCTGAGTGGCTCTGCGGACGAAGTGGCCAACATGTTCGTGATCGGTCCACGGCAAATGGACAAAGGCCCGTGCCTGCTTTACCGCCCGCTGCTCGATCAGCCATTGAGCCAGTACCCGACAACGGCAAACCTGGTCTATGCCATCAAACACACGCCGACACTGCGTCAATCGGTGCTCGCCTGGTTGCCGGACAGCGTACGCGCCAATTACGCGAACTATGTGTTCACCGGTGATCTGCCTTCGGTCTGGTCCCTCTCGCAACTCCTGGCTGACCCACTGACCCCGCTGCAAATGGGCGGCACGCTTTCCCTGGGTACCGGAGTCGTCGCGCCTGATTATCTGTCCAACCTGTTCAAGGCCAACGTCAACGCGCTGGTCGAGCTGGCGCAACAGCAATCGGTGTCCAATGCGCAGAATCGCTGGGCGACCTTCAAGCAAGCGGCGTGGATGATTCTAAACGCAGCGCTGCCTTTTCTCGGCCGCACCGTCGGCACGGCCGCCTGGATCTGGCAGGTACTGGATGACCTCCAACAAACGGTAGACGCCAGCGAGAGCGGTGACCGACAACAGCAGAAAACAGCGATGACCGACCTGCTGCTGACCCTGGCCATGGTGCTCGCCCATCACGCCAGCACGCGCCATGCGACTGCCCGCAGAATCGAAGAAAAACCCTCGTCAAAGGTCGCGACCGAAGTTGAGGAAAAACCGGCATCCCCGCCGGTTGTGGTTGTTCAGTTACCCGATACCGGCGTCGAGCCTGCCTCTTCACAGCATCGAATATCCGTGCTGACAGGTGCCGCCCTGAGCCTGGCGACAACCCTGGACCGCTTCAAAGTCACCAAGCCCGATCCACTCACTCCACCTGATAGTGCCAGCGGTATCTATCGTCATCTCTATCGCCACGGAACCCGGTACTACGCCCCGGTCGGTGAGCGCTGGTTCGAAGTGGCCGTTGAGGAAACCGGTGAGGTATCGATAGTCGACTCACGGCAGCAACCCCCACGCAACGGCCCTGCATTGATCAACAATCAACGGGGTGATTGGTTTGTCGATACGCGCCTGCGTCTGCGGGGCGGCGGTTTGCCAAGTCGGCGCGAGGCGCTGAAACAAAAGAATAGCCAGCGAGTCACCGAGCTCAAACAGCAATTGGCCGAATTCAATAACCAACGTGAAAGCGCACGCACAGAGCTGACGGATGCATTCAACAAAATGAAAGTCGCCAGCGACGAGACACGGCCTGCCATTCAACAGCAGTTCCTCGAGAAACTCGACCAACGTACCAGCCAATACGCGGCCCCCATTGAACAATTAAAATCGTTGAACCTGCTCGAAACGGTTTCCAGTTTCCGCACCGACATGGTCGAGATGCTCGGCACCCAGCTGTTTTTCAACCAGACATGGCTCGATCAAAAAGGTCCAGCCTTCACCCAATCCCTGCAGGAGACCCTGGCGTTGCTGGATGCTGAAGAAACGGCAGGCGGGGCTGGCGACCGTGCGACCTATCAAAAAATGATCGACCTGACCGAGGGCGTGATCGGCAAAGTCGAGTTTGCTCAATCACGTTTCCAGGAGTTGAGTCGCCTGGGTAGAAGTGCTGCGGAAATGGTCAGCACCTACAGAACAAAACTGCCGGCTTACACCTTGAACGACCTCAAGGCGCTACAGGTTTCGCTGGCCCGCGAGGTATGCCTCAACGAAGGTGACAGCATTGCGCTGAACGAAGCACGAAGCGAATTCGCACGCCTGCTCGACACGACCAATCTGGTTATCCAGACCTCGCAGGAGCTGATGCTGCAAGAAAGCGCCTGGGTGGCAGGTGAACGTATCGAGGCACTCAGCGGAATGCTCGAACAGTTCGTGGACATCGAGCAATCCTTCGAAGACTTCGCCGTCAACCACAAGGACGCAGTCCAGGAGCAACCGTTCAAGCATTTGCGCAATCGGGTCAGCGAATTCCAGCAAGACACCGAGGGCTACCTGGTGCAGTTGCTACGAGAAGCGCCGCCCAAAGAGCCGCGACCAGGACCTTCCAGGCCGGCCCCGGCATCGCGCAAACGAGTAGTAAAAACTCGCTTCAATGGCACGGTCGTTGGTGAAGTACGTCCTTCAGCACCGGGTGAGCCGGTTCTGCTTGATGTGCGCGCGCCCATGACCGGCAAGGTCATCGCCACCTTTCACGAAAAAACACCCGGGGTCTGGCTTGAACGGGTTCCGGCCAGACGTCGCCGTCCGACGGTGCAAGCACCGGCACTCGACACGCAAATGGCCCACGGCCGGACGCTGCTCGATGGCCTGGAAAGCTTTATCCAGCAAACCGAAGCGAACGCGAAGAAGCCCGGCCGCATCCCGGTGGAAATCGAGGAACTGTTCCAGCAAAAAGCCGAGCATTTCGAACAAAGTGCCAGGACCCTGGAGCAATCCCTGATCGACTCAAATACAACCGATGGACCCGCAGTTGCCGCGACGGATCTGAGCGTGGAATTGAAGGAGGCGCACGACCGACTGTACGCCAACGGTCAACGGATACGCATCGACATGACCAAACAGCAACCACCCACGGCCGCCCGCGTGCAGTGGCTGCTCAGCAAAAATGAAATCGACATTGTGCGCAGCGGTGATCGACGCCGGCTCAAGGGTCCGCGCAAAGACTACATGCAGGAATATGAAATTCGCGAGCGCCGAAACCAGCAAGTGCTGTGGTACGCGCATTTCCACTATGCCAGCCAGGACGCACCGGTCGACGCCTTCACCGCTGCACACCTGAAACTGCGGGATCAACGACTGCTGGCGGGTGCATTCGACCTGCGCTCGGCCACCACCAACCCGCAGGTGATTGCAATCTATCGCAGCGAGATCAGCCCGCAACTGGCACGCACGCTGTTCTTCTCGTAAGCCCGGGAGCGCCAATTGGCTTTCTGGAACAACACCGGGAAGCCCATAAGCGCACGGACTGCCAATCCGCGCGCTTCAGCCAACACGCCACACCGCCCGCAACCGTTGCAGCGCCGCCTCGATTGCCGTTTCGGGTACCGCGGCAAAACCCAGCACCAGACCGGCGCGTTGATCCATCGGGGTTGCGGACTCCGGCAGCCAATAACTGCTCAAGCCGTTGACCTCGACATCGACACTGCTCGCCAACTCGATCAGCTCGCGTTCACGGGCCAGGCTGTCGACCGGCACAGTCATGTGCAGTCCCGCGGTGACGGTGGGCAGCTTGCCAATGCCTGGAATATCCAGCGGCCAACCATTGAGCAAGGTATTGCGCCGACTCAGCGCCGCACGCCGCATGCGCCGGATGTGCCGCTGGAAATGCCCGGCCGCCATGAACTCGGCCATCACCGCCTGTGTGCTGACTTCGGAATGCCGCACGTCCACCGCACGCCGCTGCGCAAAGGCTTGCACCAGCCCCGGCGGCAGCACCAGATAACCGAGACGCAACGCCGGAAACGCGACCTTGCCGAATGTACCGACATACAACACCCGCCCGTGACGATCGAGCGCGGCCAAAGGCGCCAGTGGCGCGCCGCTGTAGCGGTACTCCCCATCGTAATCATCCTCGACGATCCAGCCTTGGGTGCGTTCGGCCCAGGCCAGCAGCTCCAGGCGTCGCGCCAGGCTCATGACCACGCCGGTGGGATACTGGTGGGACGGCGTGACGTAGGTGAGCCGACAATCATCGAGTGCTGACAGTTCGCTGCAATTGATGCCCTCGCTGTCCACCGCGACCCCGTGCAGCCGAGCGCCCGCCACAGCGAAGGCATGACCGGCCGCCCGATACCCCGGATTTTCAATCGCCACCCCGTCACCGGGCTCCACCAGCAACTGTGCACAAAGGCTTATTCCCTGCTGCGCGCCACTGGTGATCAGAATTTGTTCAGCTGTGCACTGCATGCCCCGCGAACTGCGCAAATACGCGGCGATCATCCCGCGTAAGCGTGCATCGCCTGCCGGGTCGCCGTAGCACAGCTGTTGAAAATCCGGCTTGCGCCAGAAAGCCGCATTCAGCTTGGCCCAGACCTCGAATGGAAACAGATCGAACGCCGGAACACCGACCCGAAATGCCCGGGGCGGACCGCTTGGCGGAGTGGCCAAATGGTTGTTTTTGACCCGAGTCAACGGGTCGTTGTGGATAACTACGCTGGATGGATCCACAGGCAAATCGAGCCAATTTGTGGATAAGGCTGTGGGTAACCCTGTTGAAAACCCTGTGGATACTTTTGTGGATAGTTTTTTTGCCGGCACGGTTGCCTGGGGCAATTGCGCGACATAAGTCCCGTCGCCGACCCGCCCTTCGATAAACCCTTCGGCGTACAGCTGATCGTAGGCACGCACCACACTGTTGCGGGAAATCGCCAGCGCTGCTGCCAGATCACGACTGGCAGGCAGACGCGTACCGCTGGCCAGTCGTCCGTCCAACACACGCGTGCGCAATGCCTGGTAGAGCTGACGACTCAGCCCCTGGCGACGATCAAGTTCGATACCTGCCGGGTTGAAGGTCAGGGACAGTGGTTCGCTAGTCATCGCAATGGACCCATGAAATTGGTCATTAATGGCTCTTACAACAGACCAATAGCCTGCCTAGGATGCAGGCATTCGCCAAGGAAAATATCTCCATGTACACGCCACGTGCTTTTGCCATCGACGAGTTGTCCCAACTGCATGAACTGATCCTCGCCACCCGACTCGCCATATTGGTGACCCACGGTGAAAGCGGTTTGCAAGCCAGCCATGTACCGGTGCTGCTGCATTGCGAACAAGGCTCGAACGGCACGTTGTACGGGCATCTGGCCAAAGCCAATCCACAGTGGAAAGACCTGCGCGACGGCGCCGAAGCCCTGCTGATTTTTGCCGGTGCCGACGCCTACGTCAGCCCTGGCTTCTACCCGAGCAAGGCCGAACACGGCAAAGTCGTGCCAACCTGGAACTACGTCGCCGTACACGCCTATGGCCGAGCCGAAACCTTCAGCGATGGCGGGCGGCTGCTCGACATAGTCAGCACCCTCACCGACCGCCATGAAGCTGGCCGCGCCCAACCGTGGTCAGTGGCCGATGCCCCCGCCGATTACATCGACGGCATGCTCAAGGCCATCGTCGGTTTCGCCATTCCCATCGACCGTCTGGAAGGCAAGCGCAAGCTCAGCCAGAACCGCAGCCCCGCCGACATCGCCGGTGTGCGCGAAGGGCTGGCCGCCAGCACCGACGTCAACGACCAAACCCTCGCCCAATTGATGCGCTAAGGAAGTCACCATGAGTCAAGTCGACATTCGCCAAGTCACCGCCGGTGATCACGCGGCCTGGTTGCCGCTGTGGCAAGCCTACCTGCGCTTCTACAAAACCGAACTGGCGGATGCCGTCACCCAAAGCACCTGGCAGCGCATGCTCGATCCGAACGAGCCAACCCACGCCGCCCTCTCCTGGGCCGACGGCAAAGCGGTGGGCATGGTGCATTTCATCTACCATCGTTCGAACTGGGCCATCGAAAACTCCTGCTACCTGCAAGACTTGCTGGTGGTCCCGGAAACCCGTGGCACCGGCGTCGGCCGCCAGTTGATCGAGTTCGTCTACACCACGGCCAAGGCCGACGGTTGCAACAAGGTCCACTGGCTGACCCACGAATCCAACGCCACCGCGATCCAGCTCTACGAGCGCATCGCCGAACGCCCGGGTTTCATCCAGTTTCGCAAAGCCATCTAGGTTCAAGGAGAACAGCATGTCGATTTCACTCGCCGACTGGAAAGGCGCCCCGGCCCCCACGACTCAACTGATCGAAGGGCGTTACATCCGCCTGGAAAAACTCGACCCAGCACGCCACGGCGACGGTCTGTACAAAGCCCTGCAAGGCCCGGGCGCCGACCCGAAGCTGTGGGACTACCTGCCTTACGGCCCCTTCCCTGAGCGCAGCGTCTTCAACGACTGGCTGAACAACCACGCGGCCAGCAGCGACCCGTATTTCTTCAGCGTAATCGACCGCGCCAGCGGCGAGGTCCAGGGCATTCTCAGCCTGATGTCCATCGTCCCGACCCAGGGCCGCATCGAAATCGGCCACGTCACCTTCGGCGCGCCGATGCAGCGCTCGCCGAAAAGCACCGAGGCGGTTTACCTGTTGGCCAAGGAATCCTTTGCCCTGGGTTACCGCCGCCTGGAATGGAAATGCAACAACGCCAACGCCCGCTCCAAATACGCGGCCGAGCGCCTGGGGTTCAGCTTTGAGGGTGTGTTCCGCCAGCACATGGTGGTCAAAGGGCAAAATCGGGACACCGCGTGGTACTCGATCCTGGACTCGGAATGGCCGGCGATTGGCGCCGGGTTCGAGAAGTGGCTGAGCGATGAGAACCAGACGGCTTCGGGTCAGGTTAAAGGGTTGGTGGAGTGCAGAACGCAACAGTCCTGAATCCAAAAAACCGCAGCCTTCGGCGAAGGCTGTGGTTTGAATTTCGGGCGAAAAAAAGGGGAGCACATGCCCCCCCGAGGTTTAAAGCGTTGTATCGAGGTTGTTAACTCAGCCTTCGATCTCGATCAGGATTTCGCCCGGGTTCACCCGGTCGCCCTTGGCCACGTGAATGGCGGTGACTTTACCGGCGATGGCTGCCTGGACTTCGGTTTCCATCTTCATCGCTTCGGTGATCAACACCGCCTGGCCTGCCTTGACGGTGTCGCCCTCCTTGACCAGCACGTCGACGATGTTGCCCGGCATGGTGGTGCTGACGTGACCCGGTGCAGTGGCTTGCTTGCGCTTGCTGCTGCCGCCGCCGACGAATTCGTTGAGCGGTTCGAACACCACTTCTTCCGGCATGCCGTCGATGGACAGGTAGAAGTGACGCTTGCCTTCGGCCTTGACGCCGACACCGGTGATGTCGACGCGGTAGGTTTCGCCGTGAACGTCGATGACGAACTCGGTTGGCACGCCTTCCCCACCAACAGAGGCGACGCCACCAGCTTCAGGAATCGGCAGCAACACTTCAGGTGTCAGAGTCCCAGCGGCGCGTTCTTCGAGGAACTTGCGACCGATGTCCGGGAACATGGCGAAGGTCAGCACGTCTTCTTCGGACTTGGCCAGTGCGCCGATGTCGGCACGCAGCTTGGTCATTTCCGGCTTGAGCAGGTCAGCCGGGCGGACGTCGATCACTTCTTCGCTGCCGATGGCCTGGCGACGCAGTTGTTCGTTCACGGTGCCCGGCGCCTTGCCGTAGCCGCCTTGCAGGTACAGCTTCACTTCGTTGGTGATGGTCTTGTAGCGCTCGCCGGCCAGCACGTTGAAGAACGCCTGGGTGCCGACGATCTGCGAAGTCGGGGTCACCAGCGGCGGGAAGCCGAGGTCTTCACGAACACGCGGGATTTCGGCCAGCACTTCGCTCATGCGATTGAGTGCGCCCTGCTCTTTCAACTGGTTGGCCAGATTGGAAATCATCCCGCCCGGAACCTGGTTGACTTGAACACGGGTGTCGACGGCGGTGAACTCGCTTTCGAACTGGTGGTACTTCTTGCGCACGGCGTAGAAGTACAGACCGATCTCCTGCAGCAGCTCCAGGTTCAGGCCGGTGTCGAACTCGCTGCCTTTAAGGGCGGCAACCATCGACTCGGTACCCGGGTGGCTGGTGCCCCAGGCGAAGCTGGAGATTGCGGTGTCGATGTGATCGGCGCCGTTTTCGATGGCCTTCATTTGGCACATCGCGGCCAGGCCAGCGGTGTCGTGGGAGTGAATGAACACTGGCAGCGATTGCTCGGCCTTCAGAGCCTTGACCAGTTCACCGGTGGCGTACGGGGTCAGCAGGCCGGCCATGTCCTTGATCGCCACCGAGTCGCAACCCATGGCTTCCATTTGCTTGGCCTGGTTCACGAAGGCCTCGATGGTGTGCACCGGGCTGGTGGTGTAGGCGATGGTGCCCTGGGCGTGTTTGCCGGCGGCTTTCACGGCTTCGATGGCCACGCGCAGGTTACGCACGTCGTTCATGGCGTCGAAGATGCGGAACACGTCGATGCCGTTGACCGCTGCCTTGGCGACGAAGGCTTTAACCACGTCGTCGCTGTAGTGGCGGTAGCCCAGCAGGTTCTGGCCGCGCAACAGCATTTGCAGACGGGTGTTAGGCAGCGCAGCGCGCAGCTGCCGCAGACGCTCCCACGGATCTTCTTTGAGGAAGCGTACGCAGGCGTCGAAGGTCGCGCCGCCCCAGCACTCCAGCGACCAGTAGCCGACTTTGTCGAGCTTGTCGCAGATCGGCAGCATGTCTTCGGTGCGCATGCGGGTCGCGAGCAGCGATTGGTGGGCGTCGCGCAGGATAGTGTCGGTAACGTTTATCTTTTTAGAAACAGGGGGTTTGCTCATTGTTCTATTCCTCACAGGCCTGCGTGGGCGGCGATGGCGGCGGCGATGGCCAGGGCCAGCTCTTCGGGTTTGCGCTTGATCGAGTAGTTGGTCAGTTCAGGGTGGCTTTCAACGAAGCTGGTGTTGAACTGGCCGCTACGGAATTCCGGATTGCGCAGGATTTCCTGGTAGTACGCGGCGGTGGTCTTGACCCCTTGCAGACGCATATCGTCCAGGGCGCGCAAGCCACGGTCCATCGCCTCTTCCCAGGTCAGCGCCCACACCACCAGTTTCAGGCACATGGAGTCGTAGTACGGCGGGATGGTGTAGCCGGTGTAGATCGCCGTGTCGGTACGTACGCCGGGGCCGCCGGGTGCGTAGTAACGGGTGATCTTGCCGAAGCTCGGCAGGAAGTTGTTTTTCGGGTCTTCGGCGTTGATCCGGAATTGCAGGGCGAAACCACGGTGCTGGATGTCTTCCTGTTTCACCGACAGCGGCAGGCCGGAGGCGATGCGAATCTGCTCGCGGACAATGTCGATGCCGGTGATTTCTTCGGTGATGGTGTGTTCCACCTGCACCCGGGTGTTCATCTCCATGAAGTACACCTCGCCCTCGGCGAGCAGGAACTCCACGGTGCCGGCGTTCTCGTAACCCACGGCCTTGGCTGCGCGCACCGACAGGTCGCCGATGTAGGCGCGCTGTTCCGGGGTCAGTTGCGGGCTCGGGGCGATCTCGATCAGCTTCTGGTTGCGGCGCTGGATCGAGCAGTCACGCTCGAACAGGTGCACCACGTTGCCGAAGCTGTCGCCAAGAATCTGCGCTTCGATGTGCTTCGGATTGACGATGCACTTCTCCAGGAACACTTCCGCCGAACCGAACGCCTTGGTGGCTTCGGAAATGACACGCGGGAATGCTTGTTCGAGTTCTTCACGGCTGTTGCAGCGACGAATGCCGCGGCCGCCACCACCGGACGTGGCCTTGAGCATCACCGGGTAACCGATGCGATCGCCTTCGGTCAGGGCTTCTTCGATGCCCGACACGTTGCCTTCAGTGCCCGGGGTCACCGGTACACCGGCCTTGATCATGCTGCGGCGGGCTTCGGTCTTGTCGCCCATGCGGCGAATGACTTCAGCCGACGGGCCAATGAATTTGATCCCGCGTTCGGCGCAGATCTCCGCCAGCTCGGCGTTTTCCGAAAGGAAGCCATAGCCGGGGTGCAGTGCATCGCAACCGGTTTCCACAGCCAGGTTCACCAGCTTGCGCGGGTTCAGGTAACCGGCCAGCGGTTCGGCACCAATGCTGTGGGCCTCGTCCGCACGCTTGACGTGCAAGGCATGACGGTCGGCATCGGAATAGATCGCGACCGAGCGAATGCCCATTTCGGCGCAGGCACGTACGATTCGTACGGCAATCTCACCACGGTTGGCGATCAGGATCTTTGTTATCACTTGGAGTTTCCCTTGAGCCGGTGGTACCCACGACCTGCTAGACCAGGTCGGCGAGTGACCAAATGTTTCAATTTGGTCGCAGGTCCACACTAGCGCCCACAAGGGATTAACAAAAATGAATAATAATTGGGTCACGCATAAGTAAAGACTTATAGTTGATTCACCAGCCTGCGACGAGAGCGATCAGATAATGCGTAAGTCATTGATGCGTATGACTTTGCGTCAACTGCAGATCTTCAACGAGGTCTGTGATTTGCGCTCCTACAGCCGCGCGGCCGAGGAAATGTCGCTCACACAACCTGCCGTCAGCCTGCAGATTCGTCAACTTGAAGAGCTGATCGGCCAGCCTTTGTTCGATTACGTCGGCAAAAAACTCTACATGACCGAAGCGGCTGAAGCGTTACAGCGGGCCAGTCGGGATATTTTCGGGCGCCTGGAAAACCTCGACATGCAGCTGTCGGACATGCAGGGCTCGTTGCAGGGACAACTGAAACTGGCGATCGAATCCAGCGCCAAATACTTCGTGCCGCATCTGTTTGCCGCGTTCAAACGCCAGCACCCGGAAGTGAACCTGCAACTGACGGTGGTCAATCGCGGTCAGGTCATTCGACGTCTGTCGGACAACCGCGACGACCTGGTGATCATGTCCATGGTGCCTCAGGACATGGGCCTGGAATTCCTGCCGTTCCTGAACAACCCGATCGTCGCCGTGGCGCCACCGGATCACCCGCTGTGTCATATGGGTCCGCTGCGCTTGCAGGATCTCGAGCCCTACACACTGCTGCTGCGTGAGCCAGGCTCCGGGACGCGGCTGGCGTGCGAAGAATACTTCAAAGAGAAGCGCGTGCACTTCAACCAGACCCAGGAGGTCTCGTCTGCAGAAGCTCAGCGTGAATGTGTACTGGCAGGCCTGGGCGTTGCGCTGTTGACGCGCCACGCCCTGAGCCTTGAGCTGGCAACCGGTGGACTGATCGAGCTACCGGTCGAAGAGCTGCCACTGTTTCGCAGTTGGTGCCTGGTGCAGGCCAAGGCGAAACGCCTGTCACCGGTGGCTCACGCCTTCCTGGCGTTTATCCGTAGCGAACGGATTCAGATCAGCGCGCTGGTTGAGCGTTTCGACGGGACGCCGAGGGAGATGCCTGCCAGAAGTTGAGTTCCAACTCCGGAAAATCGCCAATTTCGGCCAGAAGCTGACGGCGTTCGCAGCGATCTTCGATGGCGCGGCGGAATTCCATGCGGCGCTGATCTTCTTGCTGACGACGGGTTTTGACAGCGCTGTTGCGTTCTTCGTAGGGCATGGCCATTTCGAGTCTCCCAAGGCGAGTACGGGAGTTTCAAGATAGGCGCGAGGGATGACGGTTTGGCGGCTCGGGCGTTACAGACTGATGAATGTTGGTTGGGCGCTGTGGCGAGGGAGCTTGCTCCCGCTGGGGCGCGAGGCGGCCCTAAGATTTTGCGACTGCTACGCAGCCGAGCGGGAGCAAGCTCCCTCGCCACAGGGTCGGTGCCAGCCTTGAAATCAATCGTCCAGCGCTTTCACCGACTTGGGCGACAACCGCAAGCTGCGCAGGCTGCGCTTGACGCTCTTGAGGTGGTTGACCAGGCTCGGGCCACGCGCCATGGCCACGCCCATCGCCAGCACGTCGATCACCACCAGGTGGGCGATACGCGAAGTCAGCGGCGTATAGATTTCAGTGTCTTCATGCACATCGATCGCCAGATTGACCGTAGACAGCTCGGCCAATGGCGTCTGGCTCGGGCACAGGGTGATCAACGACGCACCGCTTTCACGCACCAGGTTGGCGGTGATCAGCAGGTCCTTGGAACGCCCGGACTGGGAAATGCAGATCGCCACGTCGGTTGGCTTGAGCGTCACGGCCGACATCGCCTGCATGTGCGGGTCGGAATACGCCGCCGCGGTGAGCAGCAAGCGGAAGAACTTGTGCTGGGCGTCCGCCGCGACCGCACCCGAGGCGCCGAAGCCGTAGAACTCGACACGCTGGGCTTGGGACATCAGCGTCACCGCCCGCTGCAATTCCAGCGGATCAAGCTTCTCGCGGACCTCCATCAACGTATGCAGGGTGGTGTCGAAGATTTTCAGGCTGTAGTCGGCGACCGAATCATCCTCATGGATCGCAAACTGGCCGAAACTCGCACCTGCCGCCAGGCTCTGGGCCAGCTTCAGCTTCAGGTCCTGAAAACCGGAACAACCGATGGCACGGCAAAAACGCACGATGGTCGGTTCGCTGATGCCCACGCTGTGGGCCAGGTCGGCCATGGAGCTGTGCATCACGGCCGCAGGATCAAGCAGCACGTGGTCGGCGACCTTGAGCTCCGACTTGCGTAACAGGTGGCGAGACTGGGCGATGTGTTGCAGCAGATTCAAGGGGCTGGACTCTTTGTTATTGGCAGCTGCCGGGGATGTAGCACGCTTGTAGTTATACTACATGAATTGGCTTTTTGCCTGCTCAATGCGTTACCGAATCCCTCGATTTCAGGTGCCCGCGCTTCATGTAGCACTCAGGGCGCCTGCCCAGGGGCGCCGTCGGGTGCACGGATTCAAAGAACAAAAACACCTTAGATTATTAAATTGAAGTTACATGCAATGCATTGTGACTGATCAGCAACAGAACACACGACTTTACAAAACCACCAAAATTACATCCACCAAAAACAACTTAACCTGAATATATTAATACCGCAGGAAGCAAAAAATCAATTAAAGGATCTACATATTATGAGCATTAAAACAAAAGACTGGACCGCACAAATTGATCGCATGCCAGGCGCCGCTTCGTTCCGCGCCCTTGGCACCGTAACCGTCGCCCACACTGGCATCACCCCAGTGTTGGAAAGGACGGCACTGCAAGACAAGTCCTTTGATCTGCGCCTGGAGCTAAAGCTGGAAGATTCCAATGAAGTTTCACTACAGGTCGAAACCGACAAGTTTGTCGAATATAAAGCGATGGGCAACTCCAACGTCACCGGCGTCAGCATCTTCTATCAAGGCAAGTTGTTGCACCATATTGATGAAGTATTGATTACCGACTAAAAACATAAATAGCTTCCGGCATCCCAGGCGTCCCACCCGACACTTCAGGCAGGACGCCTCCCCGTCAGCTTGCGGCTTGCGCGTGCAGCAAACCGGCCAGCGTCTCGGCCTCGACCGGGCGGCTGATCAAATAGCCCTGCACTTCATCGCAGCGCTCGGCTTTCAGGAACTCAAGCTGCTCTTCCCGCTCCACTCCTTCCGCCACGACCTTCAGCTTCAGGCCGTGAGCCATGGCAATGATTGCCCGGGTAATCGCCGCGTCTTCGCTGCCCTCACTCAAGCCACGGATAAACGCCTGATCGATCTTCACGTAATCCACGGGGATGCGCTTGAGATAGCTCAGGGACGAGTAGCCAGTGCCGAAATCATCGATGGCCAGTTTCACCCCGAGATCACGCAACTGCTGGAAGGTTGCAATGATGTGCTCGACGCTGTCCAGCAACTGGCTTTCGGTGAGTTCCAGTTCCAGCAGTTGCGGTGCCAGCCCGGTTTCCTCCAGCACCTGACGCACCAGACTGACCAGCTTGCCCTGGCGCAATTGATGCACCGACAGATTGACCGACACCCGAATCGCTTCCAGCCCCTGCCGTTGCCACTCACAGGCTTGCCAGCAGGCCTGACGCAGCACGAATTCACCGATCGGACCGATCAATCCGGTCTCTTCAGCCAGGCCGATGAAATCCCCCGGAGGCACCCGGCCCATGGTCGGATGATCCCAACGCACCAAGGCTTCGGCGGCATTCAACCTGCCAGTGGCCAGGCAAAGTTTCGGTTGGTAAAACACCTTCAGTTGCTTGTCTTCGATGGCTTTGCGCAGGTGGTTTTCCAGCTGTAAACGCTCCAGCGTGCTGGCTTGCAAGCTGTCGGTGTAAAACTGGAAATTATCGCCACCCAGGTGTTTGGCGTGCTGCATCGCCATGTTCGACTGACTGACCAATGCCGATATTTCCCGCGCGCTGTCCGGCAACAGGCTGATGCCCATCGACGCGCTGACCACCAACTCATGCCCGTCAATGGTCACCGGCAGGCGCAACTTGTTCGCCAGACGAGTCGCCACCCGGGCCAGGCTCGAAAGGTTGCCATAGGAATTGAACAGCACGGCAAACTCATCACCGGAAAGGCGCGCGATGGTGTCTGCTTCAGGTAATGCATTCACCAGTCGTCGGGCCATTTTCTGCAACAACTGGTCGGCGACTTCATGCCCCAGGCTGTCGTTGAGTTGCTTGAACCGATCGAGATTGATGTGCAGCAACGCCAGGCTGCGATAACCGCCCTGTCGCACTCGTTGATGAGCCTCGCTGAGTCGTTCGCGAAACATCGCACGGTTGGCCAGACCGGTAAGCTCGTCGTAATGGGTCAGATAGCGCATGCGCTCTTCGGATTCTCGGCGAGCCGAGAGATCGGCGAAAAAGCCCACAATATGGCTTACATTTCCCCGGGTATCGCGCACGGTATTCAATTGCAGCCATTGCGGATACATCTCGCCGTTCTTGCGGGTCTCTACCAATTCGCCCTGCCAGCTGCCTTGCTGCTCCAGCGCCTGATGTATTGCGGCGTAATGCCGACGCGCATCGCGACTACATGGCAGCTCAATGACATTGCGCCCGATCATGTCCTCGATGTCATAGCCGGTCACCCGACTGAAGGCTTGATTGATCGCGATCAGGACGTAGTTCGGATCGAAAATTACGATCCCTTCGCTGGCCGCCTCGAACACGGTCGCCGCCAGTTGTTGCTGCTCTTCCAGGCCTTTGCTGGCGCTGATGTCGCGGCGAGTGCCGACCATGCGAATCACCCGACCGTTCTTGGCGCGCTCGACCGCCCGCCCGCGGTCTTCGATCCAGACCCAGTGGCCGTCGCCATGCCGCACGCGATACTCGATTTGATAGTCCTCGGTGCGGCCCTTCAAATGCTCGACCAGCGCCCTTTTCAGCGCAGGAAGATCCTCCGGGTGAAGGCGCGGCTTGAGGTGACGCAGTATTGCCGTCACCTGCTCCGGCTCCAGGCCGAACAATTCCTGAATCTGTGTGTGATGGACTTCGTCGGTTTGCAGATTCCAGTCCCACAACCCCAACTCGCTGGCCTTCAATGCCAGCGCCAGACGCGCCTCACTCTTGCTCAGTGCCTGGTTAGCGGCATCCAGTTCCAGGCTGCGCTGAGCGACTCGGTTTTCCAGGTCCACCTGGATCTCTCGCAACTCGTCCTCGGCACGTCGGCGCTGCTCTATCTGCGTGGCCAGCTTCTGATTGAGCTGATCACTGCAGTGTTGCGCCTGTTGTAGATGCTCGATCAGTGCCTGGTTCTGAAAGCGCCGCATCAAGCCCCGATCGATCAATCGGTTGACTTGCCAGGCGACCACGCTCAACGCACCGAGCAGGATCAGCCCGAACCAGCCCCAGCCTTGCTGCTGTTCGTCAGCCCCCCAAAACATATAGGCGATGGCCGGCAGCAGGCAGGGCAAGGTGAATGACAGAAAGGCCGGCAAACTGACCGCATAAGCCACGCTGGCCGAGAGCGCCGCAGCACCGATGAGGCCGAAGACCCAGGCTTGCTGAATGAAGTTGTCGGCGGGAACCAGGGCGATGCCGGCACCGGCCAGGGTCAGACCGGTGAGGCCGGAGCCCAGCAAAAACATCCGTCGCCAAATGGGATGGGCCTGACGGTTGGGAATGGCCGAATCGAAGGCTGCGACCTGAATCACCCGCAATGCCACCAAAGACAACAACCACACCAGCCAGACACTGACCAGGAAATAGCGCTGCGGGCTCCAGAGCAAACCGGCACAAACCAGGCCATTGATCAGCATGAACAACGTGGGCAGTAGCGAGCCCTGATACAACAGGCGCGTGCGTTCGACCGCCATTTCCATGGCGTACTGTTTACGGATCACCCGGGGTTCCACAGTGGGGCCCGACAGGTCGAAGCTGAGGGTCATAGGCGACGTTCTTGTTCTTATAATGATGAGCATGTGCCCGAAACTGCTCGGAGCATACACAAGCAATTGCCCGGACCAAACTGCTGCGGATCAATGAATCGCCAAATTTTTCGGCTGCCGATGCCACTGAAAATGCTGAAGGCACGCCCCGCCAACGCCTGCAGCCGATGACTGACCGGTCGTCCTTCGCATAACTTTCATCGGTTAAAGCGAAGCGGGGTTTGCCCGGTGTGACGCCGCCCCCTAGAATGCCCCGATGCGCGATGATCTCTCCCTTCTGCTGAACTCCCTCAACGATGCCCAACGCCAGGCTGTAGCAGCCTCCGTGGGTCGTCAGTTGGTCCTGGCCGGTGCTGGTTCCGGTAAAACCCGAGTGCTGGTGCACCGTATCGCCTGGTTGATCCAGGTCGAAAACGCATCGCCCCACTCCATCCTGTCGGTGACTTTCACCAACAAGGCCGCTGCCGAGATGCGCCAGCGCATCGAGCAGCTGATGGGTATCAACCCGGCCGGCATGTGGGTCGGCACCTTCCACGGCCTGGCGCACCGCTTATTGCGGGCACACTGGCAGGAAGCGGGCTTAAGCCAGACCTTCCAGATTCTCGACAGCGATGATCAGCAGCGGCTGGTCAAGCGGGTGATCCGCGAGCTCGGCCTGGACGAACAGCGCTGGCCGGCCCGTCAGGCCCAATGGTTCATCAACGGCCAGAAAGACGAAGGCCTGCGCCCGCAACACATCCAGGCCAGCGGCGACCTGTTCCTGGCGACCATGCGCGGCATCTATGAAGCCTACGAGGCCGCCTGCCTGCGTGCGGGCGTCATCGACTTCTCCGAATTGCTGCTGCGCGCCCTCGATCTGTGGCGCGATCACCCTGGCCTGCTTGCTCACTATCAAAAGCGCTTCCGGCACATCCTGGTGGACGAGTTCCAGGACACCAACGCCGTGCAATACGCCTGGTTGCGTCTGCTGGCCAAGGGTGGCGACAGCCTGATGGTCGTAGGCGACGATGACCAGTCGATCTACGGCTGGCGCGGCGCAAAAATCGAGAACATCTACCAGTATTCCGAAGACTTCCCGGACGCCGAAACAATTCGCCTGGAGCAAAACTATCGCTCCACCGCCGGCATCCTGAAGGCTGCCAACGCCTTGATCGCCAACAACACCGGGCGCCTGGGCAAAGAGCTTTGGACAGACGGCGGCGACGGCGAAGCGATCAATCTGTACGCCGCCTTCAACGAGCACGACGAAGCACGCTACGTTGTCGAAACCATCGAAAGTGCGCTGAAAACCGGCTTGTCTCGCAGCGATATCGCGATTCTGTACCGTTCCAACGCCCAATCGCGGGTTCTGGAAGAAGCCTTGCTGCGCGAGCGCATTCCCTACCGCATCTATGGCGGTCAGCGCTTCTTCGAACGCGCCGAAATCAAGAACGCCATGGCCTACATGCGCTTGCTCGAAGGCCGCGGTAACGATGCCGCGCTGGAACGGGTGATCAACGTGCCAGCCCGTGGCATCGGCGAGAAAACCGTCGAAGCGATCCGCGACCATGCGCGCCACAGCGATGTGTCGATGTGGGAAGCGATGCGCCAACTGGTGGCCAACAAAGGCCTGACCGGTCGCGCGGCCGGCGCCCTGGGCGCGTTTATCGAGCTGATCGAGAACCTCGCCGCCAAGTGCATGGAAATGCCACTGCACCTGATGACCCAGACCGTCATCGAGCAGTCGGGGCTGATCGCCTATCACGAAGCGGAAAAAGGAGAGAAAGGCCAGGCCCGGGTAGAAAACCTTGAAGAACTGGTCAGCGCTGCACGCAACTTCGAAAACAGCGAAGAAGACGAAGACCTGACGCCATTGGCAGCGTTCCTCGGCCACGCGTCGCTGGAGGCCGGCGATACCCAGGCCGACGAGCACGAAGACAGCATCCAGTTGATGACCCTACACAGCGCCAAGGGCCTGGAATTCCCTTACGTGTTCCTGGTGGGCATGGAAGAAGGCCTGTTCCCGCACAAGATGAGCCTGGAAGAACCCGGCCGCCTTGAGGAAGAGCGTCGTCTGGCCTACGTAGGCATCACCCGGGCCATGCAGAACCTGGTGATGACCTATGCTGAAACCCGACGCCTTTATGGCAGCGAGACCTACAACAAGGTGTCGCGCTTCGTACGCGAAGTTCCGAAAGGCCTGATTCAGGAGGTGCGGCTGTCCAACAGTGTCAGCCGTCCGTTCGGTGGCAACCAGTCGATGAGTGGCAGCAACCTGTTCAGCGGCAGCGAGATTCCGCAGACCGGCTTCAGCCTCGGCCAGACCGTACGCCATTCGGTGTTTGGCGATGGCGTGATCCTCAACTTCGAGGGCGCCGGGGCTCAGGCCCGGGTGCAGGTGAACTTCAGCGAAGGCAGCAAGTGGCTGATGTTGGGGTATGCCAAGCTGGAAGCAATCTAGCTTTTCTGTGCTGGCCTTAACTGATCTTGGAGGCGCAAACACATGGGCTCGGGCTTTTTTTCCTCCTGGACATTCTGGGCCCTGTTATCGGCGGCATTCGCGGCAATGACCGCCATTTTCGCGAAAGTCGGCATCGAAAACGTCAACTCCGACTTCGCCACCCTGCTACGTACGATAGTGGTATTGGTCAGCCTGGCCTTGATTTTGTACGCCACGGGCCAATATCAGTCATTGGGATCGATCTCTGCGAAGAGCTACCTGTTCCTGCTGTTGTCGGGCCTTGCCACCGGTGCATCGTGGATCTGCTATTTCCGCGCACTCAAGGTCGGTCCGGCGTCACTGGTTGCCCCAGTGGACAAACTCAGCGTGGTGCTGGTGGCTGTTCTTGGCGTTGTCCTGCTGGGTGAAAAACTCGATCTTCGCCAATGGGGTGGAATCGGTCTGATCACGGCCGGGGTGGTCATGCTGGCTCTGCGACGCTAGGCGACCGTCCTACAAACCCTGTCCACTCATCTGACAGATCAAAGTCAAAAGGCCTTCTTGCACTGACTGGAGCTGAACACGACCTGTCAGGCAAAAGCCCGAAACACTCTGCCGCTAGCCAGTAACACTTCACCTGTGCAACATGGCGCGCGTGCCTTCCACAAATGGGAATTCCCTTTATGAAACGTTTTCTTAGCATCGCCATGGCGTTGTGCATCGGCCTGACGATGAGTCTCGACGTCAATGCCGCCAAGCGCTTCGGTGGTGGCAAAAGCGCAGGCGCTGCGCCGACTCACCAGACCAGCCAGATGGCTCCTTCTTCTCCAGGCATGGGCGGCGCTGCGGCGACCGCTGGTGCTGCCGGTGCCGCTGGCGCTGCTGCCAAGGCCGGTGGCGCTTCGCGCTGGCTCGGCCCTCTGGCCGGTATCGCGGCCGGTGGCCTGCTGGCCTCCATGTTCATGGGTGACGGCTTCCAGGGCATGCAGATCTTCGACATCCTGATCATGGCCGTCATTGCGTTCCTGGTCTTCCGCTTTATCGCCGCCCGTCGTCGCAAGCAGCAGGAGCACTACGCTCCGGCTGGCCACGCGCCGATGCAACGTGAAGCGTTCGAACAAAAGCCTGCCGGCGGTTCGATCTTCGGTGGTTCGCCAGCGCCTGTTGCCGCTCGCCCGGTGATCAACGCGCCAGCCTGGTTCAACGAAGGAAACTTCGTCGAAGCGGCACGCAATCACTTCCAGTCCCTGCAACAGCACTGGGACGCCAACGAAATGGACAAGATCGCCGAGTTCGTGACCCCGCAAATGCTGGAGTTCCTCAAGCGTGAGCGTGCTGACCTGGGCGACGGCTTCCAGTCCACCTACATTGATAACCTCAATGTACAGCTGGACGGTGTGGACGATCGTGCCGACAAGACCATCGCCACCCTGACTTTCACCGGTGTATCGAAAACCTCGCGTTTCGACCAGGGCGAAGTCTTCAGCGAAAGCTGGAACATGGAACGTGCGCAGGGCGAAAACCAGCCTTGGCTGGTGGCCGGTATCCGCCAGAACGGCTGATCCTCCCCGGCGCTTCACTTGCTGCAAACAAAACCCCGGCTCAGGCCGGGGTTTTCTATTTCGCGGTTGCATCTATAGCAAGCTACTGTATAAACCGCCCCATATAAACCGCGCCATACAAGCAAGAGGATCCCGGACGTGGAAGAAATCATCGAACAACTGCGTGAAGCCAACGAACCGGTACCGGTCCCCTTGGAATTGCCCGACGAAGACCTGCTGGTCGAAATCGAAGAACAACTGTTCATCGATATTCCGTTCGTCTTCAGAGAGTTTCTGCTGACCGTCAGCGATGTGGTCTACGGCAGCCTGGAACCGGTCACCGTGACCGACCCGCAATCCCACACCTACCTGCCCGACGTTGCTGCCAACGCCTGGGACGCCGGCGTCGATCGCAGCCTGATCCCGATCTGCCAGGACGGTGATGACTACTATTGCGTCGAAGAAGACGGCACCGTGGTGCTTTGGCAAGCCGAAGAAGAGCTGATCGCCGAGGAAACCTGGGAGTCGGTTTGGCACTGGGCACGGGACGTCTGGCTGGAAAGCTGACCCAGTCAACGCCGCTGGGTGGTCAATGCCCGGACGACTCCTTGTGATTGTCGAGGGTTTCCAGCAACGCCACCTGCATCCGCGTATGCACACGAATGAACCAGCGCCACAACAGCGCCGCCACGGCGGCCGCGACCACGGCGATCAGCACCAGCAACTTGTTGGTCGGCAGAATACTGGCCGACAAGGCTGCCAACAGCAAAAAGATCACCAGCAGCGACAGGATCGGGATCACTTCGGCGATCACCCGGCGCACTCGCTGCGTGTGGCGCCCGGCCATCTCCGGCTTCACGCCCATTTCCGCCAGCAACATCGACAGTGCCTTTAGCTTGCGGTACGCCGCAATCAAAAAAGGCAGCGACAACAACAGCGCCCCACCCCAGATCAATGCCTTCTGCCAGCTCGGGTCGCTGATCCAGCCTTGCAGGTAAGCCGACATGCGCTCGGCGAAGTACGCGCCCGAAAAGAAGATCGCGATCACCAGCGCCAGATTGACTCCCACCTGCAGCAAGATCCTGCGAATCATGGATGCCAGTAACGCGCCCTCACCCTGCAGCTGGATGCTGCGCAGCCATTCGCCATACATCCCCAGCACCCGTCCCAGACGTTCTGGCATGGCGCTGGCGAGCTTGATCGACAATGGATCGGCCGCACGGATCAGATAAGGCGTAAGCAGGGTCGTGATCACCGAAACCGCCACAGCCACGGGGTATAAAAAGTTACTGGTGACCTGCAACGTCATACCCAGTGCCGCGATGATGAAAGAGAATTCTCCAATCTGTGAAAGACCCATCCCGACGCGCAACGAGGTACGTCCGTCATTGCCGGCGATAAATGCACCAAGGCCGCAGGACAACATCTTGCCGAGCACCACGGCTACCGTGATCACCGCAATCGGCCATGCGTATTGCAGCAGGATCTTCGGGTCGAGCATCAGCCCGATCGCCACAAAGAAAATGGCGCTGAACAGGTCGCGAACCGGTTCGATCAATCGCTCGATCTTCAGTAATTGCCGCGACTCGGCCATGATCGCGCCAATCAGGAATGCCCCGAGGACCATGCTGTATTCAAGCTTGACCACCAGCAGGCAGAAGCCAAAACACAGGCCCAGCACCGTGATCAACAGCATTTCGTTGCTTTCGAATCTGGCGACGTAGGCCAGCAGCCGCGGCACCATCAGGATGCCGATGACCAAGGCGACGATCATGAACAGCGACAGTTTGCCGACTGTGGAAAACACCTCGCCGGAGCTGACCGTACCGCTGACAGCGATGCTGGACAGCAACGCGATGATGCCGATGCCCAGAATGTCTTCGACGATCAGCACTCCGAATATCAACTGGGCAAATCGCTCGTTCTTCAGCTTCAGATCATTGAGCGCCTTGACGATGATGGTGGTCGAGGAAATCGCGAGGATCGCGCCGAGGAACAGTGAGTCCATGGTGTTCCAGTCGAACCAGCGACCAATCTCGTAGCCGATCCAGATCATCAGCACGATTTCCAGGAATGCCGCGATGAATGCCGTGGCACCGACCTTGAACAACTTGCGCAGGCTGAACTCCAGGCCCAGGCAGAACATCAGGAATATCACACCGAGCTCGGCCAGGGTCTTGATGGTCTCTTCGTCGTGAATCAGGCCGAATGGTGGAGTGTGCGGGCCAATGATGAATCCGGCGACGATGTATCCCAGCACCACCGGTTGTTTCAGGCGGTGGAAAACCACGGTGACCACACCTGCGATCAACATGATCACTGCCAGATCCTGAATGAAACTGATGGCATGCATGGCGTGAGACTCCCTGGATGGCATTGCTCGATCCCCGGACGCAGGAAAAGTCTTATCGAGCAGAACAAAAATCGGAATTGCACGTAGGAAATGCCCTTGAGGCAGGGCTTTTTGCAGGGTAACACCGCGACTTCTGGCAGAAAGGCGGTGCAATATATGGAAACAGATCGATCCGGCGTGACGGCGACCCTACGCCCGGCGTCCCGATAACTGTTGGTTTGAAAAAACCGCCGAGGCACCCGCAGAGGTGCATCCCTCAAACCTGGCCTTGACCCGTGAGAATGCTATGGAACCCGGAAACGCCCAGCTGTCGATGACGGTATTGATGACCCCCGACATGGCCAACTTCTCTGGCAATGTCCACGGCGGCACCCTGCTCAAATACCTCGACGAAGTGGCCTACGCCTGCGCCAGCCGTTATGCCGGCCGCTATGTGGTGACCCTGTCGGTGGATCAGGTCATTTTCCGTGAGCCGATCCATGTCGGCGAACTGGTGACCTTTCTCGCCTCGGTCAACTACACCGGCAACACCTCCATGGAGGTGGGCATCAAAGTGGTGACCGAGAACATCCGCGAACGCTCGGTGCGTCACACCAACAGTTGCTTCTTCACCATGGTCGCGGTGGATGACCAGCGCAAACCCGCATCGGTACCACCGTTGCAACCGCAGAACAGCGAAGACAAGCGCCGCTATATGCAGGCCCAACAGCGCCGGCAGATTCGCCAGGAACTGGAAAAGCGCTATCAGGAAATCAAGGGCGACGCTTAAAGCTAAAGATCGCAGCCTGCGGCAGCTCCTACAACCAGGTCACATTCCCTTGTAGGAGCTGCCGCAGGCTGCGATCTTTCTGCCCAAATCTGATTAAAAGCTGATCGAAGTCGCCTCGAACCGCACCCGCGGATGCGCAATCCGGTCCTGAGCCCGAACCAGTTCCAACTCGTAGCTGGCGCACGCCTGGGTTTCCAGCAGCACTTCATGCACCGCCGACGCCGTGAACTCGAAAGCGGCCACCAGGCTGTCGCCCAACAGCACACGCGCCAGGAACAGACCGGACGTCAGATCGCCCACGCCCACCGGCTGACGCGGGAACGCCAGCAACGGGCGCTGCAAATGCCAGCTGCCTTCGGCCGTCACCAGCAACATCTCGAAGGCCTCTGCCGATTTTCCTGGGTAGTCCAGATGCTTGACCAGCACCGCTTTCGGACCGTGCACCAGCAATGCACGCGCCATTGCCAGGCAATCGAACAGCGATTGCGGCTTGCGCCCGGAGAAGCTGTCCAGCTCCAACTGGTTCGGGCACATGAAGTCCGCCACGGCGGCGGCCTCTTCCAACAGGAAATCACTGACCTCCGCCGGAACACTGCAGCCCTTCTCCGGATGCCCCATGACCGGGTCACACAGGTACAGCGCCTTGGGATTCATCGACTTGATCCGCGCCACCCCCGTCAGAATTGCCCGGCCCTGGGCCGCACTGCCGAGGTAACCGGAGAGCACCGCATCGCAGTTGCCCAGCTCGCCAATCGCCGCAATGCCTTCGACCAGGTCAGGTATCTGGTGCGGTGCCAGCACTTCACCGGCCCACTGACCGTACTGGGTGTGATTGGAGAACTGCACGGTGTTGAGCGGCCAGACATTCACCCCGACCCGTTGCATCGGGAAAACCGCGGCACTGTTGCCGGCGTGACCGAATACCACGTGGGACTGGATAGCGAGCAAATGCGGTGTACGTTTCATGCGGTGGATTTCCGTAAAACGATTGAAATTCTAGCCGCGCAGTATGCGACTAAACGCAGCCTGTACGACAGACCAGCGACGCAGTTAAGCTGACACTATCTTGTTGGAGCACCCTGTTGATGCTGACCCTCGGAAATATATTCGTGCTGATGCTGTTCGCCACTGCCGGCGCATGGCTATGGCACAACCACGGCTTGCGCGAGCGCGCGCTGGAGCGGGTCAAGCAGCATTGCGGCAAGCTCGGGATCGAATTGCTCGACGGCAACGTGGCCTTGAAAAGAATCGCGTTCATCAAGGATGCCAGTGGTCGGCGACGCCTGGCCCGTGTGTATAACTTCGAATTCACCGTGACGGGCGAAACCCGCCACAACGGCACCATTACCCAGTTCGGCGCTCACAGCGCACAGATTGAGCTGGCGCCCTACCCGGTCCCGTTCGACGAAACCGAACCGGTGGTCGACGTGGCGAAACCTCGCGCGGAAGTGATCGAGCTGAGCCAGTGGCGTCAGGACCATACCAAGTGGCGGCCTTGAGCCGTTAACCCGATCCGGGTCGGCACGCTGCCAGCTCACGCTGCAACCGTTCTGCATTCTGCGGCTCACTGAAAATCAGCTCGATACGCGAATCCTGCCGCCATTCACTGGGCTGCCAGTCCAGCGCCGAGTTATCCACCGCATTCGCCGAGATCCACCCGTTGGCACTGTGGATAACCAGCTTCGCCCGTTTCCAGCCAAGGCTTTCAAGCCACCGGCCAACCAGAGCGGCATCAAACACCTGGCTTGGGTGCCAACGCCATCCGATGCTCCAGCCTCCGTCCTGTTCCTGACTCAAGCAAATGGGCAACGCGGGATCGCTCCAGACCGCCGGCAGCTGTGCCAGTCCCTTGGGCAAGACGAAGTTATCCACACCTGCCCGCGCTTTGGCATTCAGCCCCGGCAACTCGCTCAAGGGTAAAGCCGCTTGTTGCGTCCAGCACAGGGGGAGCGGCGGTAATTGCCCGGCGATACGCTGGCGACTGTCTTCTTCGACACCTTCAGACTTGTTCAACAGCAGCAATCCCGCATGGCCCAGCGCTTGCTGTTGAACATCCGGCAGCGGTTTGCCAGCGGCGAGCGCCTGGGCATCCAACACCAGCACACAAGGCTGGACAGCCAACACGCCTTGCCACGGCGCTTCGCTCAATTGCCTGAGCAACTGCGCCGGATGCCCCAACCCGGAGGGCTCGATGAACAGCCGATCCGGTTGTGCCTTGCGCAACAAACGCCCAAGACCAATCTGAAACGGTGCACCGTTGACGCAACACAAGCAGCCCCCGGCCACTTCCCCCAGTGCGATACCATCGGCGTCCTGGGTCAGTAGTGCAGCGTCGAGACCGATCTGGCCAAACTCGTTGATCAACACCGCCCAGCGCTCGCCAGCCGGGCGCTGGGCCAGCAGGTGCTTTATCAGGCTGGTCTTGCCGGCGCCCAACGGGCCGGCAATGACATGAGTGGGGATATTCTGCAGCATGGTTGATGATTTCTGAGGAGGTGGTGGATGCGGTTGATCGGCTTGTCGTTGTTCCTGGCACTCGTTTCAGGCGAGGCGCTGGCCCAGGCTTGTGTGGTTCACAGCCAGGGCGAGCGGCTTGATGTCCAGGTTTGCCAGCAGAACCGCAACATCCCGCCAAAACTCTTCGCCGATGGTTTCTGCCAACCGAACCTGGCGGGGCAGAAAGTCGATGTGCAGTATGTCGATCAATGCCCCGGTGGCGCATTTGGTATCTGCAGCAACGCCCAAGTCGCCAATATGCCCTACCGACAGGATATTCACTATTACGGCGTTGCCACCGACGCGGCGTATTTGCAGCCGTACTGCGAGGCCCAGAGCCAGGGCACCTGGCTCAAGCCCTGAAGCGCCAGTAGTGGATCAGGCGGCCTCTTCATACCAAGAGCCGAATGGATCAGGCAGCAAACGCCAGCCCTCTACGCCCAGCGCCAATTCCTCATCGCTCAGCAGGCATGCGTCCAGCTCGGCCGTGAGCTGCGTGAAGTCGATGTTCTGGCCGATGAATACCAGTTCCTGGCGACAGTCCCCGCTGTCGGCGCTCCAGTTTTTCATGATCCCGGTGGTACTTTCTTCGTCCTGCGGCCATTGGTTTTTCGGTACGAAACGCCACCAGCGCCCGGCAAAGCCATAGCGCATCAAACCACCGGCCTGAGACCAACTGCCAGCGTCCATGTGCTTGCTCGCCAGCCAGAAAAAGCCCTTGGAGCGCAGCAGCTTGCCGTTGTCCCAAGGACCGTCGATGAAGTTGAAGAAACGCTGCGGATGAAACGGCCGGCGAGCCCGGTAAGCGCTGGAGGCAATGCCATATTCTTCGGTTTCCGGCACGTGTTCGCCGCGCAGCTCCTGCAACCATCCCGGTGCCTGGGCAGCCTTTTCGAAGTCAAAACGACCGGTGTTGAGAATCTTGTTCAAGGGGATTTCGCCCATTGCCATCGGAATGATTTCCGCCCGGGCGTTGAGCCGTTCAAGTATGGCGATCAGCTCTTCGCGTTGGTGGCTGCTGATCAAGTCGATCTTGCTGAGCAAAATCACATCGGCGAACTCGACCTGCTCGATCAACAGATCGGTAATCGAGCGTTCGTCTTCTTCTCCAAGGGTTTCTCCTCGGGAAGCCAGGCTTTCGGCAGCCTGGTAATCGAGCAGGAAGTTCATGCCATCGACCACCGTGACCATGGTGTCGAGACGTGCGATGTCGTTGAGGCTCTGGCCGTTTTCATCGCGGAAGGTGAAGGTTTCCGCCACCGGCAGCGGTTCGGAAATACCGGTGGACTCGATCAGCAGATAGTCGAAGCGACCCTCCCTGGCGAGTTGACTCACCTCCTCCAGCAAGTCTTCACGTAACGTACAGCAAATACACCCGTTACTCATCTCCACCAACCGTTCTTCGGCTCGGTTTAGGCTGACATCACGCTGGACTTCGGTGCCATCGACGTTGATTTCGCTCATATCATTGACGATGACTGCAACTCGCAATCCATCGCGATTACGTAGTATGTAATTAAGAAGTGTACTTTTTCCGGCGCCAAGAAAGCCGGAGAGAACGGTCACGGGGAGTCGATTGGACATCTGCATATTCCTCACAGGGATGCCCGGTCGCTGTGTCGGGCTTACACAATGTTATACTGTAACATAGCAAATAAACCATCCCCTCTTGCCCGGCAGGACAAAGGACACGATGCTGAATGCCGCTCCCCTCGTGAGAAAACCCATGCGCAACGCCCTTAAACCTGCATTGATCATGCTTTCCCTGCTGGTGGCTGCCGACGCGATGGCCCAGGCCCCGAGCCTGGCCAAGTGCACCCGCAGCGCCAACCTGCTGGCCTGCGTGGATGCGGATGGCAACGCCTACAGCGTCAATACTGCCGGAAGCACGATCTATCTGCGGGGTTTCGAAACGGCCGGCAAACGCTATTGGGCACAAACCAACAGCCGCTACGGTCAGCTGACGTTTTTCACCGGCATCGCTTCCGATGGCGAGGCCTGGGTTGGCTACAACCGGCGCGTCGGCTGGACCACGATCAACCGCTTTTCCAGCTCCGGCGGCAGCAGCGCCAGGTTCACTTGCAGCCGGATCGCTGGCTGTTAGGCCTCTTTGTTTTTCTGTTGATGGCGTGAAATCAGGCTGAGCATGTGGTGGTTGCCCATGATGAAAGTCCGCTCATGGAAAAGGCATCGTCGATTGCATTGTTATACTATAACATGCCAAATCTACTCCCACGATGGACCTGCTCATGAATGCGCTGACTCTGCCGGATATCGCCGCGCAGGCCTCACGCCAAGCCCTGCCACTGGAGTGGGTGGGCATGTGCGGCATTGCTCTTCCCGTTTTGTTTGATGGCCAACGACTGAATGCAAAGGCCGATGCCGGCGTGAGCCTCGACGATGGCAACGCGCGCGGCATTCACATGTCACGGCTCTATCTGGCGCTCGAATTGTTGGAGCAGGAAAACCTTTCACCGGCTTTATTGCGGCGGGTTTTGCAGCGTTTTCTTGAGAGCCATGAGGGGCTGTCCAGCAGCGCTCACTTAACCCTTCACGCCGATTTGTTGCTGAAAAGGCCGGCGCTGATCAGTCCACTGGCTGGCTGGAAAAGCTATCCGGTCAGCATCGAAGCACGTTTGAAAAACGCAATGTTCCACGTGGAACTAAAAATCGATGTGCCTTATTCCTCAACCTGCCCGTGTTCCGCGGCCCTTTCTCGACTGTTGATTCAGCAGCAGTTCGTCGATGACTTCGCCAACAAGGCACTGCAGCACGCCGACGTTTTAGCGTGGCTCGGCTCCACGAACGGCATCGTCGCCACACCTCACAGCCAACGCAGCAGCGCAAAGTTGCGCGTACGGCTGGCTGATTTTCTGGACGAGTTGCCTCTGATCGCCGTCATCAACGACGTCGAAGCCGCACTCGGCACCGCCGTTCAAACAGCGGTAAAACGCGCCGACGAACAGGCCTTCGCCCTGGCCAATGGTCAGAACCTGATGTTCTGCGAGGACGCCGCACGCCGTTTGAATCTGGCCCTCAAGCGCTCCACAGGCATCAATGCCTTCCACATTCGTGTCATCCACGCCGAAAGCCTGCACGCCCATGACGCCGTAGCCGAAAGCCGTTTCAACTGGGAGCTCGCATGATTGCTTGCCACGCCTTGCGCTGGGGTGCACCGGGGCAGCCACTCACACCCGCGCTGGACTTCGAACTGTCGAAGGGCAGCCTGACCGCCATCATCGGTGCGAACGGCTCCGGGAAAAGCAGCCTGTTGAAGGTCATCGCCGGCTTGCAAAAACCGTTGGCCGGAAAGGTTCGACTGAGTGTTCCACTCAAGGGCGGTGTGTCGTTCCTGCCCCAGCAACAACACCTGGACAGGCAATTTCCGATCAGCCTTCAGGCATTGGTCGCCGCCGGTTTCTGGGGCAACAAACAGTCACCCGAGATCCGCAGCCAACGACTGAACACCGTCCTCGAAAATTGGTGCCTGACCGGCCTGGAAGATCGACCGTTGATGGCCCTCTCCGGCGGCGAATTGCAACGCGCCCTGCTCGCCCGATTGAGCCTGACCGATGCACCCTTGCTGTTGCTGGATGAGCCCCACGCGGCCCTCGATGAACTCGGCCAGGCATTGCTCTGGAAGCACATACACGAATGGCACCTCGAAGGCCGGACACAGGTGGTCGTGTGCCATGACCTCGCCGCTGTCCGCGAGCACATCCCACACACGTTGCTGATCAAAAGCAGTGGCTGCGCATTCGGCCCGAGCACCGAACTGATTCGCCAACCACCACAAGCGCAGGTGGCCTGATGATCGCTGCCGCGCATCTTTGGCAACCGTTCCACGAGTTCGTGTTCATGCGTCGGGCGCTGCTCGGTGGTTTGCTTTTGGCGTGCAGTACGGCGCCCCTTGGGGTGTTTCTGATCCTCAGGCGCATGAGCCTGATCGGCGATGCCGTCGCCCACGGCATCCTTCCCGGTGCGGCCCTGGGCTTCTGGTTTGCCGGATTGAGCCTGCCGGCGTTGACCATCGGCGGCCTCGGTGCCGGCCTGAGCATGGCCGGCCTCGCGGCCTGGATTACGCGACGCACCGGCCTGCGAGAGGACGCCAGTCTCGCGGCGATTTACCCGATTTCACTGGCCAGTGGCGTGTTGATTCTCGGCATCGCCGGCAAACGCCTGGACCTGTTGCACCTGCTGTTTGGTTCGGCGCTGGCGGTCGACGGCCCGACCTTGACCGGCATGCTTTGGGTCTCGGGCCTGAGCCTGATTGCCATGGCATTGATCTACAAACCACTGCTGCTCGACACCCTCGACCCGCTTTTTCTGCAAACCGTCAGCCGACTCGGCCCACTGGCCCACGGCGTGTTCCTGACGCTGGTGGTGTTGAATCTGGTCATCGGTTTCCAGGCGATCGGCGCGTTGATGGTGGTCGGCCTGATGATGTTGCCTGCCGCCGCGGCGCGTTTCTGGAGTCGTCGCCTGCCGGTGCTGATCGTCGTCGCCGCCCTTCTCGGCAGCCTCTCGGTGTGTCTCGGTTTATTGATCTCGTTCTATTACTCGCTGCCCAGTGGCCCGGCAATCGTACTGGTGGCCGGCGGTGGGTATCTGTTGTCCGTGGTGTTCGGACCAGTGCACGGCTTGCTGCGCCGCCCGCCTTTGCTCACATCCCAATGAGGTGTTACCCGATGCGCGCTTTACTTGTGCTGTTCAGCTTGATGGTGTCGATGTCGCTGTCTGCCGCTGAAAAACTTCAGGTGGTCACCAGCTTCAGCATCCTTGCCGACATGACCCGGCAGGTCGGCAAGGATCATATCCAGATCACCAACATGGTCGGCCCGGACGCGGATGCCCACACCTACGAGCCGACACCGGACGACGCCAAAGCGCTGCTCAAGGCCAAACTCATCATCAAGAACGGCCTGGGTTTCGAGCCCTGGCTGGATCGCTTGGTGACCAGCACCGAGACCCAGGCGCCTGTCATCAGCGCGAGCCACGGCGTGATCCCGCGCAGCCTGGATGAAGACGGCGAAACCGTTCCCGACCCGCATGCCTGGCATAACCTGGCGAACACCGAGTTGTACATCGCCAACATCACCAAGGCGCTGATCGCCGCCGACCCGGCGAACACCGCCGACTATGAGCGCAACAGCCAGGTGTACCTGAAACAGGTCTACGCCCTGCTCGCCGAAGCCAAGGCCAAGCTCGGCTCATTGCCACCGGGCAACCGCAAGATTGTGACGTCCCATGACGCCTTCGGTTATCTCGGCCAAGCCTACGGCATCGAGTTCATGGCACCTCAAGGTCTGTCCACCGAACGCGAACCTTCAGCTGCCGAAGTGGCCGCACTGATCACCCAGATTCGTCAGGCCAAGGTCAAGGCCGTGTTCATGGAAAACATCAGGGACGCTCGCCTGCTCAAGCAGATCGCGGATGAAAGCGGCGCGCAGATCGGCGGCACACTGTACTCCGATGCCCTGGCGGCGAGTGGTCCGGCCAGCACCTTCACCGGGTTGTTCGAGTACAACCTCAACACCCTGTACAACGCGTTGAGCAAGCCATGATCCGCAAGAACCCTTCAGGAGATTTACCGCTGATTGCCGAGTCGGCCTACGTCGACAAGACGGCGATCATCTGCGGCAAAGTGGTGATCGGCGAAAACGTGTTCGTCGGCCCCTACGCGGTGATCCGCGCTGACGAGGTCGATGACTCAGGTGACATGCAGCCGATCACCATCGGCGCCAACTCGAACATCCAGGACGGCGTGGTGATCCATTCCAAATCCGGTGCGGCGGTGACCATTGGCGAGTTCAGTTCCATCGCCCACCGCTCGATCGTGCATGGCCCCTGCACCGTGGGCAATCGAGTGTTCATCGGCTTCAACAGCGTGCTGTTCAACTGCGTGGTCGGTGACGGTTGCGTGGTGCGGCACAACTCGGTAGTCGACGGTCGTGACCTGCCTGAAGTCTTCTACGTACCCTCCACCACGCGGATCGGCCCCAACACCGACCTCTCGCAATACCCGCCGGTGAGCGTCAGTGCCTCGGAATTTTCCGAAGACGTGGCGCGCACCAACGTCGACCTGGTGCGCGGCTACAAAGCCCTGCAAAACGAGTTCTGACGCGGGTGGCCAAAAACAGCCATCGTGTCAGGACAAATTGCCTGGCACGACAAACGTCTTAATGTTTGCCCCTACGGTTTATGCGATAACGCTCGTTAGAAGCACGTGAGTACGCCGACCATGATCCAGATCACCCTGCCCGATGGTTCATTGCGTGAATACGACCAGCCACTGTCCGTGCATGAGGTGGCCGCCAGTATCGGCCCCGAGCTGGCCATCGCGGCCGTAGCGGGAAGGGTCAATGGTGTACTGGTGGACTGCGAATACATGATCGAGGCGGATGCCCGGGTCAGTATTGTCACCCCCCGGGAGCCGGACGGCCTGGAGATCCTGCGCCGCTCCTGTGCATTGATGCTGGCCATGGCGGTCAAGCAACTCCACCCTCATGCACAAATGCGTGCGGGAAAGGAATTGGGCGACGGTTTCTTTTACGAGTTTACAGTCGAGCAACCGCTGACCCCGGCAGACCTGCCCCTCATCGAAGCGCGCATGCAGTCACTGGCAGCGACCAATCACTCGATCCGTCGACGGCCGGCGCGCGAAGCAGTGTCGCTGTACCGCCTGGGGGACACCGAGTACCAGAGCCATGGACCGCACGTCCCCACCACTAAAGTCTTGCAGGCGTTTGCCCTCGATCACATCAGCGGCACGTTACAGCAACGGATCTACGGAACCTGCTGGTCCAGCCATCAGGAACTGCAACACTGGCGCGTTCCACCCCACGTGGTCGTCGTGAGCATGGATGACCGCCAGGCGACTTATGCACAAGCGGTGACCGAATCCTTGCGCCAAAAAGGCGTGCGTGCCAAAGCCGACCTGCGAAACGAAAAGGTCCGCTACAAGATTCGCCAGCACAGCCAGAGCGTGCCGTACCTGGTCGTGGTTGGCGAAAAGGAACAGGCTGGGGGGTTCGTCAGTGTGCGCAGTCGCACGGGGGAGGATTTTGGCCGGATGGCTGTCGAGGCGGCGTGTGAGTGGTTGAGTCGGCCGGGGATCTAGGAAGGCTGGAAGGACGCCTTCGCGAGCAAGCCCGCTCCCACACTGGATCTGTGGTGTTCACAAAACCAATGTGGGAGCGAGCCTGCTCGCGAAGCTTTTAAGCTCTTGGCTTCACCGTGCCGCAATCCTGCCCCAACCAGACGGCGCGGGATTCTAGGCTGCCCTTCTGCTGAATGCCGGTGGCGTTGAACGTCCCGTTGACCTTGGTAGTGAATTCGCGATCACTGAGGAACGTCGCCACGCCGGCGCCCTGAGCTCTCGGGCAGCTGAAACGGAATTTCCACTGATTGCCGGAGCGGTCGGTGATTTCCTGTTTGCAGCCCGACTGCGGATCGGTCAGCGGAATGTTGTCGGTCTTGACCTGTTCCGGGGTCAGGCACGCCCGGATCCCTTTGCCGCCCATGGTGATGCCCTGCTTTTCCAGCTGGGCACGCTGCTCGGGGGTCATCTGGTTCTGGAGCTGGCCGAGGATCAATTGCAGGTCCGGCATATTCTGCTCGTCGACCTTCATGTTGCTCGTGGTCAGCTCCCACAATCCTGGTTGCAGCATTTGCGCGTGAGCCGCCACAGGAAGTGCCAAACCCAGTGCCATGGCCAAACCCAGCAGACGAACGTTCATCGAGTAACTCCTGATCAGTAGTGGCCGTTAGACGTCAGCCGCAAGCTTCGGTTCATGAGCCAATTAATTAGCGACATTCTGCACGGAACATGGTCTGTTAAGCATTGAATCTTCAGGAGCAAGGCAGCCCCCCATGGATTATTTCGGACCGCATATTTTCGGTTATACCATCGCCCTGTTGCACTCGCTGGGCATGATCGCGGCCATACACGCCGTGTTGACCGTCCGTACCGCCCAAGGCTCGATTGCCTGGGCCCTGTCGCTGTTTTTCATCCCTTACCTCACGCTGATCCCGTACCTGATGTTCGGCCGCAGTACCTTTGATGGCTACATCAAGGCCCGGCGGCAGGCCAACGAGGAGATGCGCAAGGCCGTTTCCGAACTCAACTGGCGACCCTGGGTAGAAGAAGCCCTCACCGCCCGCGCTTCTTCTGCCTACGCCTCACTCAGAGCGATGCCCAAGCTCGGACACATGCCCTGCCTGGCCAATAACCAGACGCGGCTGTTGATCAACGGCCAGTCGACATTCGACGCCATTTTCGATGCCATCAGCCAGGCGAAAGAAGCCGTGCTGATCCAGTTTTTCATCGTCCACGACGACCGCCTCGGCCAACGCCTGCAGACTTTGCTGCTGAAGAAAGCCGCCGAAGGCGTGGCGATCTACCTGTTGTATGACCGCATCGGCAGCCACTCCCTGCCCAACGGCTACGTGCAGGCCCTGCGTGATGGCGGGGTCGAGGTCAATGCTTTTGGCCCCCGTAATGGCTGGTTCAATCGCTTTCAGGTGAACTTCCGCAACCATCGCAAGATAGTGGTCGTAGACGGCATTCTCGGCTTCGTTGGCGGGCACAACGTCGGTGATGAATACATGGGCGAGAAACCGCCCCTGGCCCCCTGGCGCGATACCCACGTGCAAGTGCGCGGGCCAGTGGTGGCGTGCATGCAGGAGTCTTTCGCTGAAGACTGGTTCTGGGTGGCTCATGCCCTGCCGCCACTGATTCTGCCCGAGGTTTATCCGGAAGACGGCGTGCTGTGCCAGTTGCTCGCCAGCGGGCCGGCAGATCCCTACGAAACCTGTTCTCTGTTCTTTGTCGAAGCGATCCATGCGGCGACGGAACGGGTCTGGATCACCAGCCCGTACTTCATCCCCGATGAAGCCGTGTTCGCGGCGTTGCGCCTGGCGGTGCTGCGGGGTGTGGATGTGCGCCTGCTGTTGCCGTCTCGACCCGACCACCGAATCGTCTACGCCGCCTCCAGCCTCTACGCTTTCGAAGCCGTGCGCGCCGGTGTGCGGGTGTTCCGTTACCAACCCGGATTCCTGCATCAGAAAGTGGTGTTGATCGACAGCGAAATCAGCGCCATCGGCAGCGCCAACCTGGACAACCGTTCGTTCCGGCTGAATTTCGAAGTGATGTTGCTGACCGTCGACAGAGCCTTTGCCGCCGAGGTGGAACAGATGCTCAACGATGACTTCGCCAACGCCCACGAAATCGCCAAAGGAGAAGGCCGGGAGACCCACCGTCTGCAGCAGGTCGGCATGCGGGTCGCCCGGCTTATTTCACCGATTCTCTAGAGGTAGATATCGTCACGGGTCCATGGCAGTTCATGACTGCCATCGGCGTGGGCCTTCACCGCGAGAATCTGGTGCAGGTTGATCCAGCCCCGGGCAAACGCGTAAGCGCAACCGGCCAGGTACAGCCGCCAGATGCGCAGGACTTGCTCCGGTACGAGTCTGGAGGCCGCTTCGAGGTTGTCTTCCAGGCGTTCGCTCCAGTGATCGAGCGTGCGTGCGTAGTGCAGGCGCAAGCTCTCGACGTCGACGATTTCCAGCCCGGCCTCACTGATCTCCGCGGAGATCATCGACAGGTGCGGCAGCTCGCCGTTGGGGAACACATATTTCCCGATGAATTCACCGGCACCGCGCCCCACCGGACGGCCATCGGTGTATTTGGCGGTGATCCCGTGGTTCATCACCAGGCCGCCCTCTTTCACCGCGCCGAACAAGGTATTGCAGTACTCGGCCAGATTGGCGTGGCCAACGTGTTCAAACATGCCAACGCTGACCACTTTGTCGAAACGGCCATCCTGTGGCAGATCGCGATAGTCGAGCAGTTGCAGTTCGACCAGATCCTCCAGGCCCTCCGCTTTTACGCGTTCCCGGGCCAGGGCCAACTGCTCCTTGCTGAGGGTGATACCGAACACTTTCGCGCCAAATTCTCGCGCCGCAAAACGCGCCAATCCGCCCCACCCGCAACCCACATCCAGCAGGTATTCGCCGGGCTGCAGGCGCAGCTTGCGGCACAGATGACGAAACTTGGCTTGCTGGGCCTGTTCGAGGCTTTCGCTGCCGGTCTCGAAGTAAGCGCAGGAGTACGCCATGTCGCTGTCGAGCCACAGCTGATAGAACGCGTTGGAAAGGTCGTAGTGGTAGGAAATCGCCTTGGCGTCCATCTCTTTGTCGTGGGCGCTACGAACCGGCTGATTGTCGTCGTTTTCATCCAGCAACGCCTGGCTCCATTCATCGCAGACGCGGATCACTTCGCTGATGGAGCCTTCGAGTTCCAGTTTGCCTTCGACAAAAGCAGCACCGAGGGCGTCCAGGCTTGGATGGGTAAACTGGGTGACCATTTGTGGGTCCTTGACCACAATCGTGACGCTGGGCGCCGGTCCCAGATTGAGTTCATGGCCATCCCAGAGTCTCAGGCGAAGCGGTAATTGCAGATTCTGTAAGGCCGGTGGAAGATGCGCGAGCATGGAGAATCTCCCTTGTTTCAGACGTCTAAACAGAGGGTAGACCATCTTTGAAAAATAGCTGGCTATCGAATTAATAGCCGATTTCAATGATTCGCGACGCCTGCACCTGCCGCCGCGAACACAAAAAATGATGTGCCCTCATCTCCAATGACTACGAACCGGGCGCACAGTTCTAAAAAGTTGAAGCCCCCGTGATGACCCGGTTTAGAGCATTCGCCTTCAGGCTTCGTCCTTCAGTTTGAGCAACGGCTCCTGGAACCGCAGCAAACGACCGGCATTGCCCAACACCAGCAAGGTGCTGAGGTTATGCAGCAGCGCCGCAATCATCGCCCCGGCAGCGCCAAGCCAGCCGAACGCGGCGAAGGCCACGATCGCCAGGGTCCAGCCCAGTCCGATGATTACATTCACCTGCAACGTCTGGCGGCACTGACGACTCAGGCGCACGCAGGTACCGAGGCGGCGCAGGTCACTGCCGATCAGCACGATGTCAGCCGAGGCCAGGGCGATGTCTGCACCGCCCGCGCCCATCGCTACACCCACCACGCCAGCCTTGAGGGCCAGGGAGTCGTTGATGCCATCGCCGACCACCATCGGCCGAAAGCCGCTGTCGATTTCCTTGAGCACACGGTTCAGTTTGTCTTCGGGCAGGGCTTGCGCTTCAACGTCACTGATCCCGACATCCCGGGCGAGCGTTTGCGCGACGCTGTGCCGGTCACCGGTGAGCAACAACTGGCGACCCAAGCCCAACTCGCGCAACTCACCCAGGGCAAATTGCGCCTCGGGTTTGACGCTGTCGGCCAACAACAGCCAGGCGAGGAATTCACCATTGAGCGCCAGCCCGGCAATCGGGCCGTCATGATCGGGAACAGCCGTAGTGCTGATGCCCAGTTGCGCAAACAACTCCGGCCGGCCGAGCGCCGCTTCGCCCTGCTCGGTCATCGCCACCACGCCCAGGCCCTGGCGCTCATGAATGTCAGAAAGCAGCAGGAAATGCTCCTGGGTCACCAACCCTGCCAGCGCACGGCTGACCGGGTGACTGCTGGCCGAGCCAAGGCTGGCAGCGAGCTTCAGGACATGGCTGCGATCCTCAAGCGGACTGTCGATGGATTGCAGGCGCAAGGTGCCGAAGGTCAGCGTCCCGGTCTTGTCGACCACCAGCGAAGTCAGGTCCGCCAACTCTTCGAGGAACGCAGAACTGCGGATCAGAATCCCGTGGCGTGCCGCTACCGCTACCCCGGCAATCGCCGTGGCCGGTGCCGACAACACCAGCGCACAAGGACAGGCCGCCACCAACACCGCGAGCATCGCTTGAGCGTTGTTGGTGATAAACCAGGTCACGGCAGCCAACAGCAACACCAACACCATATAGCTGCCGGCGTAACGCTCCAGCAGGCGAGTGATCGGCGGTTTCGAGCGCTCGGCGTTTTGCATCAGGGCGATGACTTTGCCGAGGGTCGATTCATGGCCGGTGCGGGTCACTTCGATTCGCAGCAGACCGTCGAGGTTGATCGCGCCACCGAACACCGACATGCCGACGCCCGCCTCCATCGGTACCGATTCGCCGGTAATGGAGGCGGTGTCCAGGCTGGCCTGGCCGGATAACACCCGACCATCCGCCGGCACCCGGTCCCCGGCGCGGACCTCGACCAGGTCGCCCGCCTTGAGCGTGCCGTTGTCGACTTCGATGATGGAGCCGTCCGCCTGAACCTTGCGCGCGTGGCTGCGGGTCAGTTTGCCGAGGGCGTGAATCGCCTCCTGGGAACCGATTACGCTGCGCTCCTCCAGCACGTGACCGAAGATCATGATGATCGGCAACAGGGCCGCCGTCAGCAGATCCCCGGTGGCCCAGGCGCCCAGCATGGCCAGGGCGATCAATTGATCGGTGATGCCGTGCAGGCTTGGATAACGCAGGCTGTACCAGGCCGAGCGCATGACCGGCACGGCGACCAGCAACGAGGCAAAACCCAGCAGCAGCTGACTGACACCCGTCTGCTCCGGCACCAGCCAACGCCAGATCAAGCCCAGCGCGAGCAGGCCCAATGCGAGCATGGCCAGGGTCAACTGGCGCGCGGCGCGGCGCTGTTCGGCCGAAGACAACAGGCTCGGTGCGGCAGCGGTTTGAGCGGTCATTGTGCAGCTCCCTGAATGATCAGGCGGGAATCGTCTTTGGGATCGACCGTCGTGACCGAACCGGCCTGACCGAGAATTTTCGGCAACCGCTCGCGATAAATGCGCAGCAGCATTTGCGGGTCAGTGCCCTGTTGTTGCGCCTTGGCCAGACTCAACACAGTGGCCGTGTCGGTGGATGCTTTGGCCAGTCGTTCACTGGCCTGGGCATGGGCAACTTGTAATGTTCTGTCGGCTTGCTCGTTGGCGGTTTGCGTCAGCTTCTCGGCTTCGGTACGCGCGTTGGCCACGGCTTTGTCGGCCTGCTGACTGGCTGTCAGGACCGCATTGAAGGCATTGACCGCCGGGCTTGGCAGACTCGATTGCACATCGACCCGCGCCACTTCGATCCCCAGTCCCTGCCCTGCTGCGGCGAGGTCGGCCAGCCGTTGATTGATGCCCTGCACCAGATCGCCTCGCAAGCGCTCGCGTCGTTCCGCCGCCTGACTGTCAGCGCCGATCAATTCCGGGCGAGCGACCAGGATAGTGTCCAGATCCCGTGCGGCGGTGAGTGCCACAGCGCTGCGGGTGACCAACCGATCCAGTGCCGGCAACACATGTTCGCCCTGAAGTACGAACGCGTAAGGTTCGGTGACTTTATAGAAAACCCGGACATCCAGTTGCACCACCCCGGCATCACCGGTCAGCAGATAACCTGAGCCTGCCAATGCATCACTGATTGGCGTGGCAAAACTGGCCACGCGATCTGCCTGTATCGCGGCACCACTGCGCAACAGACCTTCCACTCGACGCTCGATTACCCTCTCCGCCGCCGGCAACAAAATCACCCGCTCGAACGGTTGCGGCCAGGCCAACAACAGCCCGGCATTCTGAATGCGATCCAGCGCGCCGAAATGCGAAACCACCGCGCGATTTTGCGGATCGATCTGCCGCACATTGGAAAATGCCCAAGCCAACGCCGCCAATACTGTCACCGCATACAAGGCCAGAAACGCCAAGCGCCCGGCCTGAATCCAGGGGCTGCTCAACTCATTTGTTCCACGTGGAACCAAACTCATGGCTGCGATCCGGACTTGTTGTCGAGGCTAGGCGGACCGTCAACCAACACCCGAAACGGTGCGGCATCGGTGCGCAAAATCAGCTTGGTCCCCGGCGTTATCACCGTGCCCAAGGTGTCGAGCGAGCGCAGCAGGTTGTAAAGCTGCGGCGATCCGGCGTAGGCACGACCATAAATCTGCGCCGCTTCCACGCGAGATTGTGCTTCGATATCCGCTGCTTTCACCGTGGCATCGGCCTGCACGATCCGCGCATCACGCTCGGCGGCGGAGCGAATTTGCGCGGCTTCACGCTTGCCGATGGCTGTGCGTTCAGTGGCGATTGTTTCGCGCTCGGCACGCATCCGGTCGACCGTCGCGGTGAGCGTCACCGAAGGCAACGTCAATCGTTCGATACCGACCTGCAACACGCGCACGCCATAAGTGGTGAGCAGCTGCTGATCGATTTGCTTGCGCAGTTGTGCTTCGAAATCGGCAATGCGCACCTGGCTGGCATCGGTATTCACCAGATTCGCCAGATCAAAACTGCTGGCGGTGGTTTCCAGTGCGGAGCCGACAAAGGTGCGAATCTGCCGCGCGGCTTCATCGGGCTGGTTCTGCACCGCGCGCATGAAACGTTGCACGTTGTCCGGATCGCCCTGCACCTGCCACGCCACGTAGGCCTGAACGATGATGCGCAAACCGTCCCGCGTACCGACATCCTGCAAACCGCTGGACGTGGTGCGCAGTCGCAGATCCACCGGGATCGCCGCCTCGAACGGTGCCGGCCAGCGCCAACCCAGTCCCGGCTCCAGCAAGACTCGCGATGGATTGCCAAAGCGCGTGATCACCGTGGCCTCACCTGAACGCACCTGTACCAGGCTCGCGGCGGCGACCGCAAACGCCACCAGCAATGCCGCCCAACCCATCCGACGCCACGGGAATGGACCGGCCTCCTGATGATCGCCGTGATGATGGTGATGGCCGTGGTGATGATGCCCGCCATGGCCGTGATCGTGTCCGGCGTGGTCATCGTGATCGTGGGTATGGGACTGGCTCAATTGGCAGCTCCTGGCTGAGCGGTTTTACGCGACGGCGCAGGGTCAACCGGCAGCGCGAAAGTACGGAGGTCGATGGTCGGCGCATTGCTGCTGCCGCCCAGACGATGATCGAGCACCAGCAATTTGGCGTTGGCCAAACCCTGGGATAACTGACTGAAATACTGCTCCAGCACGAAGGCCTGACCAGCGCTGGCATAAGCTTTCTGCTCGGCGTTGAATTTCAGGTTCGCGGCCTGGGCGCCAGCGTTGATTTCTCGGGCGCTGGCCGTCGCCTGATCGCGGGCGATGCTGGCCTGCAACTGCGCCTGGTTGGTGGCCTCAGCGGCGGCGCCGCGTTCACGGGCAATCAAGGCTTGCGCGCCAATCTGCGCCGCTTGCACGCCGTGATAGGCATTGGCTGCACCGGCCGGAGGGTGAATCGCCTCGACCACCGTGGCAAGAATTTCCACGCCGCTGTCGAGTTTTTGCAGGTCCGCCTGGACGGCGCGGCCGATCTCTTCGGCAAGCCCTACCCTGTCCTCGCCAAGCAAACCGTCGAGGGTGCGCGAGGCGAAGTCGTGAACCAGGATTCGGCTGGCGGTGCTGCGAATCAACATCGGCACATCGGCACTGTTATAGGTGGCGGCCAACGCAGCCTCATCGCTCAGACCGATGCGATAGACGAAGCGCACGTCCATGTTGACGATCTGAAAGCTCTGCTTGTCGGCTCGGCTGCTGGCGATCACCTGGGATTTGTCGTTCACATGGCTGGCGTCCCACAAACGATTGGCGATTGCCGGGGCCGGGCCTTCAGCGGGGTCTGCCTGAGCAGGGGCCGTGGTTTCGCCAACACTGGTGGCCAACTCGTGAACCACGCCATTCTCGACGCTCAACACCCGGCCCAATGGCCAAGGCAACCCCATATGCAAACCTGGGCCGAACACCTCCACTGGCTTGCCGAATCGTTCGTAGATGCCACGCCCTTGCAGGCCAATTTCGTGAATGCCGGTCAGTGACCAGCCAACGAGCGACACCACCGCCAACACCGGCAGGAACGCCCGACGCATGTAAGTGAAAGCCCAGATCTGCCGCAGATCGATGCCGAAGCGGTTATGCAATTCGTGCTGCAACGCCAGCAATGGCTGTGGTGGCCAGCGCAGCATGTCAGCGACAAAGCTGCGCGCCAACAGCTCCGGTTCAAGGCGTTCGCGGCGCGGGCTGAACAATGACAACACCGCGCGCAGCAACAGTTCTGCCGCCACCAGCCCCGGCAGCAGACCGATCAACACCGCCAGGCGTACAGGCCATACCGAGGTTTCATCGGCAAACAACAGACAAAAAACACCGAGCACCAGGCTGATGATCGCCACACGGATCAATTGCGCCAACGTAGCGGCTTCAGGCCATTGCGCGGTGTTTTCCTGCGCCAGATGGCGCTCCATCACCAACAGGCCGAACGCCAACAGCAAAAAGCACGCAGCCCCGACAGTGGCCGACAGGCCCAGCGCTGCCGGGGGCAACGTGAGGTTCCAGGCCTGTTCGACGCCCAATACCGCCAACGATGCCCAGCCGCCAAGCCACAGCGTCGGCGCGCCGATTTGCCCGAGCAGGTGCTGCGATTGGTGGCTGATCCGGTCCAGCAAACGCTCATACCATCCCGAAGGCGCGACAGACTCGTCGACAACGACCACCGGCACTTCGGGACTCATGGCGCGAGCACGCCACTGGGCTACCCACCCGGCCGATTGCAAACCGGCCATCAACACCACAGACGCCGCGCTAAGGTTCAGCAGCAACGCCGGCCACAGTGTTTGCGACGAAAACAGCCCGACAAAAAACGCCAGCAGCACACCCACCGTCGCGAGTACGCCCGCACCGATGGCGAACTGGCGCAAACGCCGCCCTTGAATGAACGCCTGCTGAAAGCGCGGCAACCCGGCTAACGGCGCTTCATCAACATCGAGATCGACTTGCATACCACCCCAGAGTGTCTTCGCTTACAGAACAATTCGTTACGATATAACGAAAATGGTGAAATTTCCGTATTCAAGTGCGCCATCTAAAGATTCCCAACCTGTCACTTAGCTGAAGCCTTGACCGAAATGCGGTAGAACGCACATATTACGATCGTAATTTTATCCAGGAACTACTTTTACCCATCCCTTCCCCTTTCGATCCAGGAGTACATCCATGAGCACTTATGACGTCGTGATACTCGGCGGTGGCCCCGGCGGTTACAACGCGGCGATCCGCGCCGGGCAACTGGGTCTGAAAGCTGCCTGCGTAGAAGGACGCGCCACACTCGGCGGCACCTGCCTGAACGTCGGCTGCATGCCATCCAAGGCGTTGCTGCATGCTTCCGAGTTGTACGACGCGGCCATGGGTGCGGAATTCGCCAACCTGGGGATCGACGTCAAACCCAGCCTCAACCTCGCCCAGATGATGAAGCAAAAGAATGAAAGCGTTACCGGGCTGACCAAGGGCATCGAATTTCTTTTTCGCAAGAACAAGGTCGACTGGATCAGAGGCTGGGGCCACATCGACGGGCCGGGCAAAGTCACGGTGACCGATAGCGCCGGGGGCAAGACCGTACTGAACGCCAAGGACATCATCATCGCCACCGGTTCCGAGCCCACGCCCCTGCCCGGCGTAGACATCGATAACAAACGCATCCTCGATTCCACAGGCGCCCTGGCGCTGAGCGAGGTGCCCAAGCATCTGGTGGTGATCGGCGCCGGCGTGATCGGCCTGGAACTGGGTTCGGTCTGGCGCCGCCTTGGGGCACAGGTAACAGTGGTCGAGTTTCTCGACCGGATCTGCCCCGGCGTTGACATCGAAGCCGGAAAAACCCTGCAGCGCTCCCTGAGCAAGCAAGGCTTGAGTTTCAAGTTGAGTTCAAAAGTGACCAGCGCCACCAGCTCCGCCAATGGCGTTCAGCTCAGCATCGAGCCTGCCGCTGGCGGTGCTGCCGAATTGCTGGAAGCCGACTACGTGCTGGTGGCCATCGGGCGCCGACCTTATACACAGGGCCTGGGCCTGGAGAACGTCGGCCTCGCCACGGACAAGCGCGGCATGCTCGCCAACAAGGGGCATCGCACCGAAGCCGCCGGGGTCTGGGTGATTGGAGACGTGACCTCGGGTCCCATGCTCGCCCACAAGGCCGAGGACGAAGCCATGGCTTGCGTCGAGCAGATCGTCGGCAAGGCGGGCGAGGTCAATTACGACCTGATCCCCAGTGTGGTCTACACCAAACCGGAACTGGCCAGCGTCGGCAAGACCGAAGAGCAGCTCAAGGCCGAAGGCCGGGCGTACAAGGTCGGCAAGTTTCCCTTCACCGCCAACAGTCGGGCGAAGATCAACCACGAAACCGAAGGCTTCGCCAAAGTGCTGGCCGACGAGCGCACGGACGAAGTCCTCGGCGTGCACCTGGTCGGCCCGAGCGTGAGTGAAATGATTGGCGAGTACTGCGTGGCCATGGAATTCAGCGCCTCGGCCGAAGACATCGCCCTGACCTGCCATCCACACCCGACCCGCTCAGAGGCCTTGCGCCAGGCGGCGATGAATGTGGAGGGGATGGCGACGCAGATGTAAGACCCGAAGGGCTTGGGTGCCTGGTCTATTGCCATCGCGAGCAAGCTCGCTCCCACATTGGATTTGTGGTGTTCACACAATCACTGTGGGAGCGAGCTTGCTCGCGATGGCAGGCAACTCGGTCTACAGCGGCAGATGCTCCAGCGGCAACGACCCCGGGGCCTTCACCGTATGAATCGCAAAGTTGCTGCGAATGTCGCTCACCCCCGGCAGCTTCAGCAAACGCCCGGTGAGAAAGCGGTCATAGGCACGCAAGTCCGGCACCACCACCTGTAGCAAAAAATCCGACTCCCCTGACACCAGAAATGCCGAAATCACCTCGGGCAATGCCGTCACCGCCAGGCGAAAGGCTTCGGCTTGTTCATCGTTATGACGCTCGACCTTGACCCCGACAAACACCGTCAGCCCCAACCCCACTTCATCGCGATCCAGATTGGCCTGGTAGCCGCGAATCACCCCCGCCTCTTCAAGCATCCGCACCCGGCGCAAGCATGGCGATGCCGACAGGCCGATCTCGTCTGCCAGTTGCACATTGCTCAGGCGGCCATCCCGTTGCAGCGCGGCGAGAATCTTGCGGTCGAAGGCGTCGAGTTTCATGGTTTGGCAGATCCTGATGGTTCAAGCTTGATTAAGTGGCAGATTATGCCAATACACGACCCGATAGAAGCTGACAACGCAAGCACCTGCCCCGCCCTCCAGCCCTAGACTGGCACGACCAAATCGACAACGAACGGGGTGCAACATGCAAGGTCTCTGGCTGTTTTTCATGGCACTGGCAGTGGTCTACCTGTTGCCCGGGCCCGACATGATCCTGCTGTTGCAGACCGGTGCCCGCCAGGGCAAAGGCGCTGCGCTGGCCACAGCCGTGGGCCTGGGCATCGCCCGGGGTTGCCATGTGGCATTGGCGGCGCTGGGGTTGGCGGCACTGTTCAAGGCGGCGCCCTGGACCTTCGACGTGGTGCGCCTGGCTGGCGCCGCGTATCTGCTGTGGATCGGCATTCAGTGCCTGCGAACCACGATGCTGCCGAGCCTCACCAGCGCCGACACAACCGGCGAAAAACCGTGCTGGGGCGCAGCCATCCGACGCGGACTGCTGACCAACCTGCTCAACCCCAAGGCACTGCTGTTCTGCTCGGTGCTGCTGCCGCAATTCATCAACCCACAGGCCGGGCCGGTGCTCGGGCAATTTGCGACCTTGGGCGTGGTGCTGGTCGGTGTCGGTTTGCTGTTCGACAGCGCATACGCCCTGGTCGGCGCGGCACTCGGCCGTTGGCTGCAACGCAGCCCCTCAGCCCAGCGCCTGCAACAATGGTTGTTCGGCAGCCTGTTGATCGGTTTCGCCGTGCGGCTGACCTTTGTGCAACAGGCTTGAACCTCACTGCACCTTGCGGCGGCGACGGTTTATCAGCCACAACGCGACAGCCGTTATGACAATCACTGCGCCATATTGCAGAGGTTTTTTATAGGGTCGCAGTGACGAACGCGCGGCATCGGTCACCTGCGTTACATAACGCTTGTCGGCATTCTGGAAATCCGGATACGGACATTGAGAGCCGAAGTTGAACGCCCAATCCACGTAGGGACCTTCTTTGACATAGCGTTGGTACAGCGCACTTTGTTCTTCGAGACTGCTATTCCATCCGTACGCCTGACACAGCACCGCGGCAAAAGCCTGGCTGCTGTGAGGTAAAAGGTCCGCCGCCTGGCTGGCCAGCGCCGTGGCAACATACCGGTAGTGGTAACGCTGATCTGGCTGGGCAGCGCTGGCCTGCTGGCGCCTCACTTCGTCTGCGGCCACCAGCGGCCCGACCTTCAGTTCCGCGCTGCCCAGCACGTAGTTGCCGTCAAACGTGGCGAAATCCGGGGCCATTTCGTAACCGAGAATTTCCATTCCCGCCTTACGCGCGACGACAGCCGAGTTAAACAAGGCTGCCGCCCGCGTCGTCGGCCACCAAGCGGCGTCGGCCTCTTTGCGCAAAATGGCATACGACTTGGCCTTGTTCTGCAAATCGACGTTATCGAAGTACGCCGGCGCCTCCTCGTAATGCCCCTCGCGCAACAAACGCCGGCCCAGCAAATTGCGCAGGCTCGCCGCCACCGGCAAGGGCACGTAGTTGTCGCGGTCCTGCTGGCTGAGCGGCGGCGGTGCCGGCACTTGAGTGTCGACGTAGTGCTTGAGTTCTTCGAGGGTCAACACGCGCTCGGCAACGGTGGCAGCGTCGAACCAGTAAATGCTTTGGCTGCGATACAGCTGATCGAAGGCTTGCAGGTAATCCCCGCGTTGCAGGGCCAGGATCGCGCTTTCACCCTCGACCCGGCATTTGGGTTGGAGCGTTTCGTAATCGAAGTCCGGGGTCCGTCGCTCGCCCCAGGATTCATTCTGCGGAAAGGCCTGGGCCGCTTTGGCATAGGCTGCGGCGGCCGCAGTCTTATCGCCCTCGCGCACCGCCAGTTTTGCCCGCAACCACCAGGCCAACCCACCATCGCCGGCATGTTCGAGGAAAGCCTTGGCGCTGGCGTAATCGCCCTGTTGATAATTCATCGCCGCCAGGCGGTCGGCGTTTTCGAGACTGCCACGGGTACTGTTTTGCAGCAGCTTGATCATTTTTTGTTCGTTGGGCGGTTGATCGCCGAACGACCAACCCAACCGGCTGATCAGCGATGCGGTCACCAACTGCTGCACCGGCTGGCCCTTGAGCAGTTCGGCCACTTGATCATCCGGTAGCGTCATCAGGTCCGACATCAACAGTTTCAGCGAGGTGTAGCCCACTGCGGAGCCGTGCAGATTCTGCGTGGCGTACAGCTCGATGGCGCGGTTCCAGTCGCCGGCGGTGCGCACCGCCCGGGCTTCTTCGCCGAGGCTGGCGACCCCCAGTTCCAGCGGATCGCTGAAGCCGTCGATGCTCAGTTGCCGGGCTTGCTCGAAGGCCTTGGCGGATTGCTCGAGCAGATCCGGAGCCGCATCGGCTTCGACGCTCATGGCGAACAACGCGCGCCCCAGCGAGTAAGCCGCCCAAGTGCTGCGCGAAGCCCGTTGCTCAGCGGGCAGGGCCAGCACTTTCTTGAAATACCCGGCGGCCAAGGCAGGATCACCCGCGCCAAATGCCACGGCGCCCGCCAGGTACAACCTGAGCTCAGGCGGCAATTGCGCGCCTGAGCTTTCAACCTGGCGGGCATCGGTCAGGCTGCGCAAGTGTTTCACCAACACCTGTTGCTCAGCGGAAAGTCCCGCCTGCTCGGCCTGATCCCGCAGCGCTACAAGGTCAGGTTCATCGCTGTTGTCGGCGCCAGCAGAGACGTTCTTCAACCCGTTGATGGCGTGGCCGAGGCGACTGATTTCAAAGCTGAAGTTGCCTTCCGGCAGTTCCGCCAGCGACTGGCCTCGGTTATCCAGCAGGCGCATGGGGAAGTCCGGGCCGCAGGCCAGCGCCGAACCCAGCGGCAGGCTGAGGCTCAGGCAAAGCAAATGACGCGGCCAGTTACGGGTGAACATTCGAACCTCCTTGATCAATGTGTGCGCAGCGAGCCCAACCAATGGCACGCTGTCCGCCGGCCGGTATTCGGCCATCGCGCAGGCGGGTGAAGGTAAGCAGATCCGGGCGCTGTTGCAACGCGTAACCGGCCAAGGCATCGGCGCCCTCACAACCGCTGACCGCCAGTGTCAGGCGTTCGGGCCAGGCGCGGTCGAGATTGCCCTGGTTGCTGATGCCGATGTCATAGAGGCCATTGTCAGCCGAGAGTTTCAGGTTCAATTGACTGTCGAGCGCATCACCTCGCGCCACGGCGCGCAAAGTGGTCAAGCTCCAGGCCCGACGGTCGTTGGCCAATGGCAGGCGAAACCAGATCAGGCCCGCCAGATGTTTCGGTGGATCGGTCCGCAGCTCGGTACCGAGGGTGCGTAACGACTGCGGATCGGCGAGCAACTCCCGGCGCAGGCCTTCGCGCTCCAGTGTGACTTCGCTTTCCACAACGGGTGCGCCACCCGCCGACGGCAGCAACGCCACGCCATAGGCCGGCAGCGCCAGATAGAAGGGTTTCGTCGTGATTCGGCTCCAGGCCTTCGCCCATTGCCGGGCCTGATCGGCATCAAACAAGCCACGACGAGGATCGCTCACCGCGTGTACCTGCAACACACTGCTGTCGACTGTGGATAACAGCGCCGGCAGTTCGCGACTGTCGAGCCAGGACGGCAACGCGGTGATGCTCAGCGGCAGCGACGTCGGCAATGCTCCGCGCAACTGCGCAAGAAATTGGCGGTATGCCGGTAGCCGAGCGTTACCCGCATCGTGGTCGATTTCCACGCCGGCGAGGTTCAACCCCTGTCCCTGCCAATCGCTGATCACCTGCTGGATTTGCGCTGTGATCTCATCCTGATCCAGCGCCTTGAGCTGCCCATCCAGACGAATCACCGCAATCACCGGCCGGCCATCAAGCTTGAGCAATGCAGGATCAATCCGGGCCCGACTCCAGCCCGCGTTGGGGAAGGCCTGCAAGGCCAGCACCCGCAACGTCGAAAAATCGGCGCGGCTGTCCTTGAGGGCGGCGTCGTGGGCCGGCGTCCACTGCCGCTGCCAGACGTAAAGCTGTTGATCCAGCGGCGGTGCATCCTGTCTTTCGCAACCGGTGGTGAGCGCCAGCGCCATCAGCAAGACCATCGAGCGAGTGAAAAAAACCATTAAAACGCCTGTTCCTGAAATGCAGAAAGGGCCTCTGCGGCCCTTTTTCGTTCTGCTCACTACCCTACCCAGCCATCGACCGGCGGGCAATGTTCACCAGCAATCTTCCTTCATATATCGAGTACCAACGGCTGCGTCCCCTGCGCCGGAATCGCACAGCAAATCAGCACCTGTCCGTCATCCGGCACCTCCGCTGGCGGCAGTGGGTAATGCACCTGACCGCTGATCAGGCGCGCGCTGCAGGTGCCGCAGGAGCCGCCGCGACAACTGAATTCCGGACGCAGACCCCGGTTTTCCGCCAACTCCAGCAAGCTGCCGCCATCCGGTTGCCAGCGCGCCTCCTTGGCCGAACGCTGGAACACCACGGGCACGGACGTAATGGCGGCTGGCGGTTGCTCGATGACCACCGCATCGGGGTCCGGTCGCCGGCGCAAGGTGGACGGGCCGAAGGTTTCGGCGTGAATCCGCGAATCGCGAATGTCCAACTCGCGCAAGCCGTCGTACAACGCCTGGGTAAAACTCCCGGGACCGCAGACGACAAAATCAGGCTGATCGTAGTCCTCGACTGTCAGCAGTTCCTTGAGCAGCGCAACGTCGATCCGGCCGCGGAGGTCGAAGTCCTCTCCTTGCATCGCCTCGGCTTCCGGTTGACTGAGCAAACGCACCACCCGCACCGCCTCACCGGCATCCTCGAGCAAGCGATCCAGCTCCCGGCGAAACGGCTGGTCGGCCAGCGTGCGCGAACTCTGGATGAACCATGTCGGCCGGATACGGCGGGTGCGCAACCCCTGGTAAACCACTTCCCGCAGCATCGACAACAGCGGCGTGATGCCGACCCCGGCCGCCAGCAACACCAGTGGCCGACGCTCATGGGGCGCCACGGTGAAATGCCCTTGCGGCGCCCGTGCCTCCAATACATCGCCAACACGAATCTGCTCATGCAAATGCGTAGACACCCGCCCGTCACGCTTCACGCTGATGCGGAAAAAATCATCGGACGGCGCGCTCGATAAACTGTAAGTGCGGATGTGCACATCGCCGTCAATGTTGAAGCGCAGGGGCAAATGCTGCCCTGCCTGGAACAGTGGCAACCCGGCTCCGTCGGCGGGCTCCAGGTAAATCGAGCGAATGCTGTGGCTTTGCGCTTCAATCCGCGCCACCCGCAACGGCCGCCATTGATCACCCAGGGCCTTGGCCTGCAAACGCGCCTTGGCCTGCTCCCATGTACCGGTGAGCAAACTGGTGGGTGAAACACCGTCGAAGCGCCAGCGCAACGCCAGGGCAGCGGGACGGCGCACGACTTGCTCGACATCCATTGTCCACAGGCGCTCGGCCCCCTGGAACGCCTCGACCTGAGGACCGTCCAGGATGATTTCGGTGCGCCCGCTGAGCTGCAGCAAATCACCGGTATTGAAATCGATGAACAACAACCCGGCCCGGGGATTGAGCAGCAGGTTGCCCAAGGTGTTGAAATGCAGGTTGCCGGCGAAGTCCGGAATGGTCAGGCGATTGCCTTCCACCTGTACGAAACCGGCCTGACCGCCGCGGTGAGAAACATCCACCGAGCGATCACCGTCGACGTCCACATAACTGGCAACGAAGAAGGTGTCCGCCTCGGCAATCATCGCTTTGGCCGCGTCATCCAGTTCGCCGAAATGCTGGGCGACACGCGTCGAGGGATCGGCCAGCGGCACCGAGCGAAACTGGCGCAACTGAATGTACTGCGGGCAATTGCCGAAAGATTGATCCACCGTCACCGCGAAACCATCTGTGGTCATGGCACTGACATGCCCGTTGATGCGGTTACGGCGGCGGGTGTGCAACTCGATGCCCAGCAGTCCGATGGCCGAGCCGTCTCTCAACTGCGCAGGATCATCAAAGGCCGGCAAGCTGCGAAATTGCAGCAGGCCAGGTTCTGGCGAGTGCGCGAAACCGGGCTGACCTTCAAGGATGCTGGCCCAGGGATGACCCTCGGCATCCACCGCTGCGTACAGCATGAACGGCAATTGCTGATAGAAGGTGCGGTGCTGGTCCGGCATCTCGCTGCGAATCACCTTACGCCCGAACGCCTCCATTCGTTCGGCAACGCCCACATGCGCCTGCAATTGTTTCTCGCCGGCATGCCAGGGTGAACGGTCCATACGGCTGCTCCCTTGCGCCACTGGCGCAGAACGGGGCGGCCCGGTGTTGCCGGGCCGCCAGCATCAGGCGGTTTTTTGCAGACCGGCGACGGTGCGCGGCATGCCGACAAAACCCGGCAAGGCTTCGATGCGGGCCAGCCAGGCGCGAATGTTGGCGTACTCGTCGAGCGACACATTGCCCTCGGGCGCATGGGCGATGTAGCTGTAGGCGGCGACGTCGGCAATCGTCGGTTCAGTGCCGGCCAGATACGGCGTATTGGCCAGTTCGTGATCGATTACTTTGAGCACGGTATGGGCATAGGCAATCACTTCCGCAGCGTTGTAAGGCGCGCCAAACACGGTGATCAATCTTGCCCGGGCAGGGCCGAAGGCAATCGGACCGGCAGCCACCGACAACCAGCGCTGGACCTTGGCGGCCCCTACCGGATCAGCCGACAGCCAGCGACCGTTGCCGTACTTTTGCGCCAGGTAAACCAGAATCGCGTTGGAGTCGGCCAACACCACGCCCTGGTCATCAATCACCGGCACCTGACCAAATGCATTGAGCGCGAGGAACGCCGGTTGCTTGTGTTCGCCCTTGGCGAGGTCAACGAAGACCAATTCGGTCGGCAGTTTCAGCAGGGACAGCATCAACTCGACACGGTGAGCGTGGCCGGAACGGGGGAAGTTGTAGAGTTTGATCGCTTGCATGGTCGACACCTCGGGTGAGTGGTGCTGTTCAGGAGAGAGATGGGTCGTATCTTCTACTCACATCCAAACCAACAGAATCACCAGCCAACGCAATCCATTATTTCAGTGGTTGAAATAATTCAACGCGTGAGCGCCGGATGCTCGCGCAGGGTCTTCACCGCGAAATCGACAAAACTGCGCACCCGGGCCGGCGCTTTGCGCCCGCCCTGATAGACCACATGGATGGGCAACGGCGGCAGTTCGAAGTCGGCCAGAATGATTTCCAGCTCACCGGCAGCTACCTTGCTCGCCACTTGATAAGACAGTACCCGCGTGAATCCCAACCCCAGACAGGCTGCCGTGATGGCCGCCTGATTCGCCGTCACCACCAGTCGCGGTTCAGCCCGGACACTCAAGGTTTCGCCGTCTTCAATGAATGGCCAACTCCTGAGTTGGCCGATTGCCGAGGTCGCGATAATCGGCGCCTGGGCCAGTTCCCGGGGATGCCTGGGCCGACCATGGCCGGCCAGAAACTGTGGCGAGGCGCAGATCACCCGCCGCACCTCGCCAACCCGAATCGCATGCTGGTTGCTGTCGGGGAGTTCGCCGATGCGAATTGCCACATCGACACCCTCCTCGACCACGCTCACCACCCTGTCCACCAGCATCGCGTTGATGCAAACCTCGGGGAATTGCGTCAGATAATTCACCATCAACGGCGTGACAAACAGCTCGCCAAACAAGACCGGTGCGGTGATGGTCAGTTGCCCACGGGGATGGATATGGCTGCCCGCTGCCGAGTCCTCGGCTTCCTGCACCTCGGCGAGAATTCTCCGACAGTCTTCCAGATATCGCTGGCCAGCCTCACTCAAATACACGCTGCGCGTGGTACGCGTGAGCAGTTGTGTGCCTATTCGCTTCTCCAGCGCCGCTACCGCTCGGGTGACACTGGCCGCCGACAGACCCAAACCCCGCGCCGCCGCCGAAAAACCCTGCTCCTTGGCGACAGCAGCGAAGACCTGCATTTCCTGGAAGCGGTCCATGGGACTGTCCTCATTTCAGATAGATGAATCGCAACCGAAGGCCGGAATGTTAAGCGCAAATGTTCAACAACATAGTTGGGCGCCCGACCATCAGGTAAATCAATGGGCTACTGCACTCTAGCGCCTGCACAGTAAAAACCAAGCGTGTCACAAACCTTAATTATTGATAATTAATGAGGATTATTTTCTTGCGACGGGTGCAACTGTTGGCAATTATCCTGATCAGCCCGTTGCAACGACTAATGCCCGGTAGAGAAAAAGAGCCATTGGTTCAGCTTCCAAACCGCTTCAGGCAAGGGCTCGCAGCGGACTCCATCAACTACAGCAGAATTCCAGCCTGTATAAACAGGCGGAATATACGACTGCTCCTATACTACAAACCACCCCGTTACCTATTGGGTTTTTGGTAGGTACCTCGTTGAAGTTTTCTCTACTTAAAGTAAGGCGTTATGGGTTTTTAACGCTTGGACGGCTGTCCGTCGATCCTGCTTTATGGATTCACTTAGTAGGGAAGAGTTGAACTTCAACGGCCTGGCTAACCTGTGTGACACCGCAAGGAGTTCGACAATGTTGCGCACTAACATTTCCGCTAGAGCACTGTCCGGTGGTTTGCTCGACGTACTGATTCGCGCCGGGTTGATTACGGTGCTGGTACTGTTCTGCTTCCAGATTTTCCACCCTTTCCTCAACCTGATGCTCTGGGCAATGATTCTGGCCATCACCCTGTATCCACTGCATGGGCTCATCAAGCGCAAGCTGGTCAACAAGGACGGTCGTGCCGCCACCCTGATCGTGGTGGTCGCCCTGGCTTTGCTGATGGTACCGATCTACCTGCTGGGCACCTCGATCAGTGAATCGGTCCAGGGCACCCTGGCGATCCTCAAGTCCGATACGTTGCAGATTCCGCTTCCTAGCGAAAAAATCGCCTCCCTGCCACTCATTGGCAAGCCGCTCTATGGCTACTGGATGCAGGCCGCCACCGACATGAGCAGCGTGGTGATGAAGGTGTTGCCCTATATCAAGTCCGTCGGCCTGACGTTGTTGGGCAAAATGGCCGACGTTGGCGTGGGCTTTCTGTTGTTCATCGGTGCCCTGATCATTGCCGGCGTGTTCATGGCCTACGGCGAAAACGGCGAAAGAAGCGCCCTTGCCATCACCTCGCGCCTTTCCGGACCAGAGCGTGGGCCGCGCATTACCGTGCTTTGCACTGCAACCATCCGCGCAGTCGCCCAGGGCGTAGTGGGCATCGCGTTCATCCAGATGTTGCTGGTTGGCGTAGGCTTTGTGCTCATGGGTGTCCCCGGTGCCGGGCTGCTGGCCATGGTGGCGCTGTTGATGGGGATCATGCAATTGCCGGTGCTGCTGGTGACCATCCCGGTGATCGCTTATGTCTTCGCCACTGAAGGGACCAGCCTGGCCACCGTCGTGTTTGGCATCTACAGCCTGATTGCCGGGATGGCCGATAACGTCCTCAAGCCATTGATGTTGGGCCGCGGCGTCGATGTCCCGATGCCGGTAATTCTGATTGGCGCCCTGGGCGGCATGGTAAGCGGCGGCTTCATCGGTTTGTTCATCGGGCCGGTTGCGCTGGCAGTGGGCTACCAACTGTTCTGGCAATGGGTCCAGGACCAACCGTCTGCCGAGGTCATGAACGAGACACCCGAGATCGAGGCGTTGAACGAGACACCGAAGATAGAGGCAACGAACGATCAGCGTCCTGTCTGAGGAGTTTGCGCTTGATGCCACGCCCTGCTCGCGTCAGCCGGCTACTGCTCTGTGGGACCGTTGTTTTGGGGGGCTGCGTGCAACTGGGCCCGGATTTCCAGTCGCCGGCCCAGCCCTGGGTCGACCACTGGAACAGCCCGGCCCTGGAGATCGTCGGCCAACAACACGCGCAACCCGACAGCCGCCAATGGTGGCGCGTGTTCAACGACCCGGTGCTGGACCATTTGATGGCCGAAGCCGATGCCCACAACCCCGACCTGCACATCGCTGGGCTGCGGGTCATGGAGTCCCGGGCACAATTGGGTATCGCCCTGAGTGGGCGCTACCCGCAATTGCAACAAGCCAGCGCCGACAGCCTGTACCTGAACCGTCGACAGTCGGGCGGCGCCAACCCCCAGGACACGCATTTCTGGCAACACAGCGTCGGCTTCGATATCGGCTGGGAGCTGGATTTCTGGGGGCGTTTCAGCCGTGCCATCGAGTCGGCGGATGCGTCCTGGTTTGCCGCCCAGGCCAACTATGAAAATGCCTTGGTGCTGTTGCACGCGCAACTGGCGCAAAACTACTACGCCTTGCGCACCGCCGAGGCGCGCCTGGCCATCGCCCGCAGTAACGCCAAATTGCAGAAGCGCAGCTACGAGATCACCGAGCGCCTGTTCAACAGCGGGGCCGAAGCCGAACTCGATCTGCAACAAGCCAAGACCCAGTACCTGGGCACCCTCAGCACCATCCCGGAATTCGAGAGCCAAGTGGCGAGCCTGCGCAATGCGTTGTCCACCCTGATCGGCCGGCCACCCGGCTCGATCCCTGACCTCAATCGCAACACCGGCTTAGTGCCGCTGCTCGATACTGCGGTCTTGCAGGATGTGCCGGCCAACCTGCTGGTGCGGCGCCCCGATGTACGCGCTGCCGAACTGCAAGTGGCAGCGCAGTCGGCGTTGATCGGTGTGGCCGAGACCGACCTGTACCCCTCCATCAGCCTGCTGGGCAGCATCGTCTGGTCCGCCAGTTCGCTCAACGCTGCGCCCAATACCCTCGACATGGTGGCCGGCCCCAGCCTGCGCTGGGACATCTTCGACCACGGCCGCATCACCAACAACATCCGCGTGCAGGATGCGCGCTTGCAGCAATTGATCGTTATCTACCAGGACAGCGTGCGCCAGGCGGCCCGTGAGGCCGACGATGCCGCGACCGGCTTGATCAAAGCGCTGGAGCGCGACCTTATCCTCAGAGATGCATCGGTGGCCGCCGAACGTTCGGTGACCCTGGCCAACGCCCAATACCGCGAAGGCTATTCCGATTTCCAGCGCGTGCTGGATGCCCAGCGGGCCCTGTTTGCCCAACAGGATATCTACCTGGTCAACCGTGGCACCGCGGTCAACAGCCTGATCGCGCTGTACAAAGCCCTGGGCGGCGGCTGGTACAGCGACCAGCCGCTGATCGACCCGGCCACCCGCAAACAAATGCAAGAACGGACCGATTGGGGCGATCTGCTCGACGAACCGAAGGAAAGTGCCCATGACTGACAGCCAACAACCGGTCGACGAGAAAGCCCCGGCACCTGCCGCCGACCCTGCGAAAAAAGCGATCAACTGGGTGGTGCTGCTGATCATCCTGAGTCTGGTCTGGTACCTGATGGCCGACCGCTACACCCCCTACACGCAACAGGCACGAGTGCAGGCCTTCATTGTGCCGGTGGCCGCCGAGGTATCCGGCCGGGTGACCAAGGTGAATGTACGCAACAACCAGGACGTCAAGGCCGGCGAATTGCTGTTTGAAGTCAACCCGGAGCAGTACCAGATCGCCGTCGATCGCGCCCGCGCCGACCTTGAATCGACCCGTCGCCAGGTGGGCGCCAACACCGCCGGCGTCGACTCCAAGCAAGCCTCCCTGCGCGCGTCCCAGGCCAACGAACTCAAGGCACGCCAGGACATCCAGCGGCTTGAACGCCTGTACAGCGAAGACCCGGGTACCATCTCGCTGCGCCGCCTGGAGATATCCCGCGCCACCCTGTCAGAATCCATCAGCCAGGTCGCCGCGGCCAAGGCCGAAGTGCAACGCGCGCGGGAACAACAGGGCGGTAATGAAGACGAAAACGCCCAATTGCTCAGCGCCGCCAGCAACCTTGAAAAAGCCGAACTGGACTTGAGCAATACCAAGGTCCACGCGCGCTCGGCCGGCCTGATCACCGATCTGCGCACCGATGTCGGCCAGTTCGCCGCCGCCGGTGCTCCGGTGATGACCCTGATCGCTATCCACGATGTGTGGATCAGCGCCGACATGACCGAAAACAATCTGGGCAGTGTCCAGCCCGGGACGCCAGTGTCCATCATCCTAGACGCCCACCCGGGCAGAATTTTCAAAGGCCATGTGCGCAGCGTCGGCTATGGCGTCGATATCGGCCAGACCACCCAGCCGGGCAGCCTGCCGACAGTGGAGAACAGTCGCGATTGGCTACGCCCTGCCCAGCGCTTTCCGGTCATCATCGAGTTCGAGCCCGGTGAGTTGACCGGCCCGCAAGGTATCCGGTCCGGCGGACAGGCCGAAGTCATGGCATTCCCGAGTGAAAGTAACCCGCTGAATATCCTGGGTCGCTTGTTCCTGCGCGTGATGAGCTGGATGTCCTATGCGTATTGAGCGCCCGGCCCGGGTTCAGCGCGCCCTGCGCCTGAGCTTCGGCACGGCGCTGTGCCTGGCGGCTAGCTTTGGTCTGGCCCTGCCCATCCCGTTCCTCTCGCCGATGCTGGCGCTGATGATGCTGGCAGCGATGAACCGACCGTTGCCGTTCAAGGCCAGCCTGGGCCTGATCCTGATCCTTATGCTGACCACCGGGACCGGCCTGCTGCTCATTCCCCTGCTGCGTTACTACCCGTTCAGTGGCGTGTTGCTGGTCGGACTGTGCCTGTTCCTGGCCTTTGGTTATGGCTTGCGTGGCGGCAACCCGCTGGTGGCGACTTTCCTGGTGGTGGGCCTGACCTTGATCAGCTCGGCCGGAACCGCTGAATTCGCCCTGGCGCTTGAGGTGATCGTGGCCCTGGTCAAGGGCCTGTTCCTGGCCGTCACCGCGCTGACCATCAGCCATTGGCTGTTTCCCGACCCCGCCAGCGCCCCCGCGGCCAAACCCGGCCCGAGCCTTACCCCAACCGAAAGCGGCTGGCTGGCGCTACGGGCCACGCTGGTGGTGCTGCCGACTTTCCTGTTGGCCATGATCGACCCGGCCAGCTACCTGCCAATCATCATGAAAGCCGTCAGCCTCGGCCAACAAAGCTGCGCGACCAGCGCCCGCACCGCTGGCCAGGAATTGCTCGGCTCAACCCTGCTCGGTGGCCTGATGGCGATTCTTTTCTGGTGTGCGCTGAGCCTGTTCGTCAACCTGTGGATGTTCTTTCTGTGGATGTTGCTGTTCGGTTTGCTGGCGGCCAGAAAGCTCTATGGCCTGGCCCTGACCCGACAACCACCGAGTTTCTGGCTCAACAGCCTGGCGACCCTGATCATTCTGCTCGGCCAATCGGTGCAGGACAGCGCAGCGGGCAAGGATGTCTACACCGCCTTCGCCATTCGTATGGGCCTGTTCATCCTGGTGACCTTGTACGCCTGCGTCATGGTCTATCTGCTGGACACACGGCGCCAACGTCGAATTACGACCGCCTAGAAACAGAAAAACCCCCTGAGAAGGGGGTTTTTCATCTGTGGATAACTTATTCCACAGTGACCGACTTCGCCAGGTTGCGCGGTTGGTCAACGTCGGTGCCTTTGAGCACGGCGACGTAGTACGACAGCAGTTGCAGCGGGATGGTGTAGAGAATCGGCGACAGGATGTCGTGGATGTGCGGCATGTGCACCACGTGGGTGCCTTCACCGTTGGTCATGCCGGCCTTCTCGTCTGCGAAGACGATCAACTGGCCACCGCGGGCGCGGACTTCCTGAAGGTTGGACTTCAGCTTCTCCAGCAGTTCGTTGTTCGGCGCCACTGTCACCACTGGCATATCGTTATCCACAAGCGCCAACGGGCCGTGTTTCAGCTCACCGGCCGGATAGGCTTCGGCGTGGATGTAGGAGATTTCCTTGAGCTTGAGTGCCCCTTCCATCGCTACCGGGAACTGCGCGCCACGGCCGAGGAACAGCGTGTGGTGTTTCTCGGCGAACAGCTCGGAGATTTTTTCCACGGTGCTGTCCATGGCCAGCGCTTCACCCAGACGGGTCGGCAAACGACGCAGTTCTTCGACCAGCGTCGCTTCGACACCTTCGGCCAAGGTGCCACGAACCTGGCCCAGGGAAAGCGTCAGCAACAACAGGCCAACCAATTGCGTGGTGAAGGCTTTGGTCGATGCCACACCGATTTCGCGACCGGCCTGGGTCAACAGGGTCAGATCGGATTCACGCACCAGCGAGCTGATGCCGACGTTGCAGATCGCCAGGCTGGCGAGGTAGCCCAGTTCCTTGGCGTTGCGCAGCGCAGCCAGGGTGTCGGCGGTTTCGCCGGACTGGGAAATGGTCACGAACAGGGTGTCCGGCTGCACCACTACCTTGCGGTAGCGGAATTCGCTGGCGACTTCGACCTGGCAAGGAATACCGGCCAGCTCTTCAAGCCAGTAACGCGCGACCATACCGGCGTGGTAGCTGGTGCCGCACGCGACGATCTGTACGTTACGCACTTTGGCGAACAGCTCGGCAGCCTGTGGGCCGAATGCCTGTACCAGCACCTGGTTCTGGCTCAGGCGACCTTCCAGGGTGCGCTGCACCACGGACGGTTGCTCGTGGATTTCCTTGAGCATGAAGTGGCGGTACTCGCCCTTTTCAGCGGCTTCGGCGCCGTCGCGATACTGCACGGCTTCGCGCTCGACAGCCTGGCCGTTGACGTCCCAGATCTGCACGCTGTCGCGGCGGATTTCGGCGATATCGCCTTCTTCCAGGTACATGAAGCGGTCGGTGACCTGACGCAGGGCCAACTGGTCGGACGCCAGGAAGTTTTCTCCCAGGCCCAGACCGATCACCAGCGGGCTGCCGCTGCGGGCTGCGACCAGGCGATCAGGTTGCTGCATGCTGATCACTGCCAGGCCGTAAGCGCCGTGCAGTTCTTTGACAGTTGCCTTGAGGGCCACGGTCAGGTCGTTCAGATCCTTGAGTTTGTGGTTCAGCAGGTGAGCGATGACTTCGGTGTCGGTGTCCGAGGTGAACACATAACCCAGGGCCTTGAGTTGTTCACGCAGGGCTTCGTGGTTTTCGATGATGCCGTTGTGCACCACCGCCAGGTCGCCGGAGAAATGCGGGTGAGCATTGCGCTCGCACGGTGCACCGTGGGTGGCCCAACGGGTATGGGCGATGCCCAGACGACCGACCAGAGGCTCGGCAGCCAGTGCTTGTTCCAGCTCACTGACCTTGCCCGGGCGACGCACGCGCTCGAGTTTTTCGTCATTGGTGTAGACCGCTACGCCAGCGCTGTCATACCCACGGTATTCCAGGCGCTTCAGGCCTTCGACCAGGATGGCGGTGATGTTACGTTCTGCGACTGCGCCGACAATTCCACACATGCTATTTCTCCTGACTGACAGCCGCGCAAATCAAATTGATGCCGCGGGCCTGAATCTGATCGCGAGCCTCTAGCGGCAGGCGTTCATCGGTAATAAGGGTATGGACACTGCTCCAGGGCAGCTCCAGGTTGGGAATCTTGCGGCCAATCTTGTCGGCCTCCACCATCACGACCACTTCGCGGGCGACTTCGGCCATGACCCGGCTCAGCCCGAGCAGTTCGTTGAAGGTGGTTGTACCGCGAACCAGATCGATGCCATCGGCGCCGATAAACAACTGGTCGAAATCGTAGGAGCGTAGTACCTGCTCGGCAACCTGCCCCTGAAAGGACTCGGAATGCGGGTCCCAGGTTCCACCTGTCATCAACAGCACCGGTTCGTGCTCGAGTTCACTCAGGGCATTGGCGACATGCAACGAGTTGGTCATCACCACCAGGCCGGGTTGCTGTCCGAGTTCCGGGATCATGGCGGCGGTGGTACTGCCACTGTCGATAATGATCCGCGCATGCTCGCGAATCCGCGCGACGGCGGCACGGGCGATGGCTTGCTTGTACTTGGAAACCGGCTGACCGAGGTCGGCGACCAGCTCCTGAGGCATGGTGATCGCCCCGCCGTAACGACGCAGCAACAGGCCATTGCTTTCAAGCGCCGCCAGATCCTTGCGAATCGTAACTTCCGACGTTTCGAAGCGCTTGGCCAACTCATCCACACTGACTTCGCCCTGCTCATTGAGCAAGGCGAGGATGTTGTGACGACGCTGAGGTGTGTTGCGCTTCGACATGAGCTGGTAAGTTTCGTTTCGAAAGATAACGGAAGCAATCAAAACCTATCAGCGAAACTTCGTCAAGCGCCAAGCGATAAAAAGAACTGTGGATAAAAGCATCGCGGGCAAGTCGGAGCGACGATCCGACTTGCCCGCGAATACGAAAGATCAGCCTGTGAATAACTTCAGACGATCATCCACATGTGGATAACTCAGCTCTTCTTGATTTTCTCCGGCCGCTTCCAGCCATCGATGTTCTTCTGACGAGCACGCCCGATAGCCAACTGGGATTTATCCACAGTCGAGGTAATGGTCGAGCCGGCCGCCGTGGTCGCGCCGTCGAGGATATCCACAGGCGCCACCAACGAGTTGTTGGAACCGATGAACACATCTTCGCCCAGCACGGTTTTCCACTTGTTGGCGCCGTCATAGTTGCAAGTGATGGTGCCTGCACCGATGTTGGTGCGCGCGCCCACTTCGGCATCACCCAGATAAGCCAGGTGACCGGCCTTGGCGCCTTCGCCCATGTGAGCGTTTTTCAACTCGACGAAGTTACCCACATGGGCCCGGGCTTCCAGCACGGTACCTGGACGCAGACGCGCAAACGGGCCGGCATCGCTGCCTTCACCCAGAATGGCACCTTCGATATGGCTGTTGGCCTTGATGACCACGCCTTTGCGCAGGGTGCTGTCCTTGATCACGCAGTTCGGGCCAATGACCACGTCATCTTCAATGACGACTTTGCCTTCAAGGATCACGTTGATGTCGATCAACACATCGCGGCCTACGGTCACGTCTCCGCGCACGTCGAATCTTGCCGGGTCGCGCAGCGTCACACCTTGAGCCATCAAACGACGACCGGCGCGCAATTGATAATGCCGTTCCAGATCGGAAAGCTGCTTGCGGTCATTGGCGCCCTGCACTTCCATGGCGTCGTGCGGATGCTCGGTGGCCACCACCAGACCATCGCTCACGGCCATGGCAATGATGTCGGTCAGGTAGTACTCGCCCTGGGCATTGTTATTGGAGAGTCGGCTCATCCAGTCGCCAAGACGGGCAAAAGGCAACGCCACAATTCCGGTATTGCCTTCGGTGATTTTGCGTTCGGCTTCGTTGGCATCTTTCTGTTCGACGATGGCCGCAACCTTGCCGGCTGCGTCACGAATGATGCGACCGTAACCGGTCGGGTCATCCAGTTCGACAGTCAGCAAGCCCAGCTGCTGCGTACCCACCTGCTTGAGCAGACGCTGCAGGGTTTCGACCTCGATCAACGGCACATCGCCGTAGAGCACCAGCACGGTGTCGGACTGAATGAATGGCACTGCCTGAGCAACGGCGTGACCGGTACCCAACTGTTTATCCTGCAGGACGAAGTTCAGGTCATCCGCCGCCAGGCGTTCGCGAACGGCATCGGCACCGTGACCGATCACGACGTGGATACGCTGTGGATCAAGTTGCCGGGCGCTGTGGATAACATGGCCGAGCATGGAGTTGCCGGCAATCGGGTGCAAGACCTTCGGCAAAGCGGAACGCATACGCGTGCCTTGGCCAGCAGCAAGAATAACGATTTCAAGAGACATGACTGGCTACCAATCCTGGGTGGTCAGCGGCTGCGACCAGGTTGTAAAAATCGGAAAAGAAAAAAGGGTAGCCGAGGCTACCCTTTTTAATCAATCACACAACAAGTGCTGCCTTAGTGGCCGAACTTCTTGCGGATCTGCTGGACGGTGCGCAGCTGAGCTGCAGCCTCGGCCAGACGTGCGGCAGCAGAACCGTAATCGAATTCTGCACCACGTTCATGCAAGGCCTTCTCGGCTGCCTTAACGGCTTCCTGAGCGGAGGCTTCATCCAGGTCGGCAGCACGTTGCACGGTGTCGGCAAGAACCTTGACCATGTTCGGCTGAACCTCGAGGAAACCACCGGAGATGTAATACACCTCCTCTTCCCCGCCCTGCTTGACCAGGCGGATCGGACCTGGCTTCAGATTAGTGATCAGCGGCGCGTGACCCAGAGCGATACCAAGATCACCCAGTGCACCGTGCGCAATCACCATCTCGACCAGACCGGAAAAGATTTCTCCTTCCGCGCTGACGATATCGCAATGGACTGTCATAGCCATCTGATTGCCTCAACCTAAATTAGCGCCCGTTGCCGGGCGCCGGGATTACAGTTTCTTGGCTTTCTCGATCGCTTCTTCGATGCCGCCAACCATGTAGAACGCTTGTTCTGGCAGGTGGTCGTAGTCACCGTTGAGGATGCCTTTGAAGCCAGCAATGGTGTCTTTCAGGGAAACGTATTTACCCGATGCACCGGTGAAGACTTCAGCCACGAAGAACGGTTGCGACAAGAAGCGCTGGATCTTACGAGCACGGTTTACCAACTGCTTGTCGGCTTCCGACAGCTCGTCCATACCCAGGATCGCAATGATGTCCTTCAGTTCTTTGTAACGCTGCAGAACGTACTGAACGCCGCGAGCGGTGTCGTAGTGGTCCTGGCCGATTACGTTCGGGTCCAGCTGGCGCGAAGTCGAATCCAGTGGGTCTACCGCTGGGTAGATACCCAGGGAAGCGATGTCACGGGACAGAACGACGGTAGCGTCCAAGTGGGCGAAGGTGGTCGCTGGCGACGGGTCGGTCAAGTCATCCGCAGGTACGTATACCGCTTGGATCGAGGTGATCGAACCTTCCTTGGTCGAAGTGATACGTTCTTGCAGAACGCCCATCTCTTCAGCCAGGGTCGGCTGGTAGCCTACTGCGGAAGGCATACGGCCCAGCAGTGCGGATACTTCAGTACCGGCCAAGGTGTAACGGTAGATGTTGTCGACGAACAGCAGAACGTCGTTACCTTCGTCACGGAACTTCTCGGCCATGGTCAGGCCAGTCAGTGCTACGCGCAGACGGTTACCCGGCGGCTCGTTCATCTGACCGTAAACCAGTGCCACTTTGTCCAGAACGTTGGAGTCCTTCATCTCGTGGTAGAAGTCGTTACCCTCACGAGTACGCTCACCAACACCTGCGAACACGGAATAACCGCTGTGCTCGATGGCGATGTTACGGATCAGTTCCATCATGTTTACGGTCTTGCCTACACCGGCACCACCGAACAGACCGACTTTACCGCCTTTGGCGAACGGGCAAACCAGGTCGATAACCTTGATGCCGGTTTCCAGCAGGTCGTTGCCGCCTGCCTGTTCAGCGAACGAAGGCGCTGGACGGTGAATGCCCCAACGCTCTTCAGTGGCGATAGGGCCAGCTTCGTCGATCGGGTTGCCCAGAACGTCCATGATCCGGCCCAGAGTCGCTTTACCGACCGGTACGGAGATGGCTGCGCCAGAGTCGACAACGTCCAGACCGCGCTTCAAGCCTTCGGTGGAACCCATCGCAATGGTACGAACCACGCCGTCGCCCAGCTGCTGCTGAACTTCCAGGGTGGTCCCGGCCGCGCTTTGTACAGTCAGCGCGTTGTAGATGCTCGGTACGCTGTCGCGTGGAAATTCCACGTCGATAACGGCGCCGATGATTTGAACGATACGTCCGCTACTCATAGCTGGATCCTCTGAATATTTGAACCGTTAAACCGCGGCAGCGCCGCCGACGATTTCCGAGATCTCTTGGGTGATCGCAGCCTGACGCGCCTTGTTGTAGACCAGCTGCAAATCGCTGATCAAATCACCGGCGTTGTCGGTAGCGTTCTTCATCGCGATCATCCGCGCAGCTTGTTCAGCCGCGTTGTTCTCGACCACCGCCTGGTAGACCTGAGACTCCACGTAACGGACCATCAAGCCGTCCAGCAGCTCCTTGGCATCCGGTTCGTAGAGATAGTCCCAGTGGTGCTTGAGGTCTTGATCCGGGGTTGCCACCAGTGGAATCAACTGCTCCACGGTAGGCTGTTGCGTCATGGTGTTGATGAACTTGTTGGACACCACGGACAAGCGGTCAATACGGCCGTCCAGGTAGGCATCCAGCATCACCTTGACGCTGCCGATCAGATCATTGATCGACGGCTCTTCACCCAGGTGGCTGATAGCTGCAACGACGTTACCGCCGAAGTTGCGGAAAAAGGCCGCACCCTTGCTACCAACGACACACAGATCGATCTCGACGCCGTTTTCGCGGTTTACCGCCATGTCCTTGACCAGGGCCTTGAACAGGTTGGTGTTCAAGCCGCCGCACAGACCACGGTCACTGCTCACTACGACATAACCGACACGCTTGATTTCGCGGTCGATCATGAACGGGTGGCGGTATTCCGGGTTGGCGTTGGCCAGATGCCCAATTACCTGGCGGATACGCTCCGCATAAGGACGGCTAGCAGCCATGCGCATTTGTGCCTTGCGCATTTTGCTGACCGCCACTTTTTCCATGGCGCTGGTAATCTTTTGCGTGCTTTTGATGCTCGCAATCTTACTGCGAATCTCTTTTGCGCCTGCCATGTAACACCTATCAGGTTAGCAAGCGGGAGCCTTGCGGCTCCCGCTGCGGCTTACCAGGTTTGGGTGGCCTTGAACTTCTCGATACCGGCTTTCATGCCAGCGTCGATTTCGTCATTGAAGTCACCTTTCACGTTGATCTTCGCCATCAAATCGGCGTGATCGCGGTTGAAGAAAGCAATCAGCGCTTGCTCGAAGCTGCCGATCTTGGCGATTTCAACGTCAGTCAGGAACCCACGCTCAGCGGCATACAGCGACAGCGCCATGTCAGCGATCGACATTGGTGCGTATTGCTTCTGCTTCATCAGCTCGGTAACGCGCTGACCATGCTCAAGTTGCTTACGGGTCGCTTCGTCCAGGTCAGAAGCGAACTGGGCGAATGCCGCCAGTTCACGGTACTGAGCCAGAGCGGTACGGATACCACCGGACAGCTTCTTGATGATCTTGGTCTGAGCGGCACCACCCACACGGGATACCGAAACACCGGCGTTCACTGCAGGGCGGATGCCCGAGTTGAACATGGCCGATTCCAGGAAGATCTGACCGTCGGTGATGGAAATCACGTTGGTCGGAACGAACGCGGAAACGTCGCCAGCCTGGGTTTCGATGATCGGCAGTGCGGTCAGGGAACCGGTTTTGCCGGTCACTGCGCCGTTGGTGAACTTCTCTACGTATTCTTCCGAAACGCGGGATGCGCGCTCCAGCAGACGGGAGTGGAGATAGAACACGTCGCCTGGGTAAGCTTCACGGCCTGGTGGACGGCGCAGCAGCAGGGAAATCTGGCGGTAAGCCACTGCTTGCTTGGACAGATCGTCATAAACGATCAGCGCGTCTTCACCGCGGTCGCGGAAGAATTCACCCATGGTGCAACCGGAGTACGGTGCCAGGAATTGCAGCGCAGGAGATTCCGAAGCACTGGCAGCCACGATGATCGTGTTGGCCAGGGCGCCGTTTTCTTCCAGCTTGCGAACCACGTTGGCGATGGTCGATTGTTTCTGACCGATCGCTACGTAGACGCAGAAAATGCCGCTGTTCTTCTGGTTGATGATCGCGTCGATCGCCAGAGCGGTTTTACCGATCTGACGGTCACCGATGATCAGCTCACGCTGGCCACGGCCGACAGGGATCATGGCATCGACAGCCTTGTAGCCAGTCTGTACAGGCTGGTCTACCGACTTACGCCAGATCACGCCTGGAGCAACTTTCTCGACCGCGTCGGTCTCGGTGTTGCCCAGTGGACCTTTGCCGTCAACAGGGTTACCCAATGCGTCGACTACGCGACCCAGCAGTTCCTTACCAACCGGAACTTCCAGGATGCGGCCAGTGCACTTGGCGCTCATGCCTTCAGCCAGAGACTGGTAAGCGCCCAATACAACGGCACCTACGGAGTCTTGCTCCAGGTTGAGGGCCATACCGAAGACGCCGCCCGGAAACTCGATCATCTCGCCGTACATTACGTCGGCCAGACCGTGAATCCGCACGATACCGTCAGATACGCTGACGACAGTGCCTTCGTTACGGGCTTGGGAGGTCACATCGAGCTTGTCGATGCGGCCCTTGATAATTTCACTTATTTCGGAAGGATTGAGTTGCTGCATTGCTCTGCTGCCCCTTCAAACTCAAGATTTCAATGCTTCGGCAAGTTTCGCGATTTTGCCGCGAATCGAGCCATCGATAACCAGGTCGCCGGCGCGGATGACGACACCACCAATAAGGGCAGCGTCCTCCGCAACTTGCAGGCGCACTTCCCGGTTGAGTCGTGCACTGAGAACCTTGGCGAGTTTGTCTTGCTGTTCTTGGTTCAATGCGAAAGCACTGGTGACTTCAACGTCTACCGATTTCTCTTGTTCGGCCTTGTACAGGTCGAACAGAGCGGCGATCTCCGGCAACAGCGGGAGACGGTCGTTTTCGGCAACGACGTGGATGAAGTTCTGTGCCTTGGCATCAAACTTGTCGCCGCACACGTCAATAAACGTGGCGGCCTTTTCTGCGCTCGTCAGTCGCGGGGCCTTGAGCACGCGCTGCATGGTGTCGTCTTCCGACACCGCTGCAGCCAGGCCGAGCATGGCTGACCAATTGGCCAGTTGCTGGTGGGCCTGAGCGTGCTCGAAGGCCGCCTTAGCGTAAGGTCGGGCCAACGTGGTCAGTTCTGCCATGATCGCCCTCGCTTAGATTTCAGCAGCCAGTTGGTTAACCAGCTCTGCGTGCGCGTTTTGATCGATTGTGGCACCCAGGATCTTCTCGGCGCCGCCGACTGCCAGCAAGCCCACTTGGGCACGCAGCGCGTCTTTGACACTGTTCAGTTCCTGTTCGATCTCGGCCTGAGCCTGAACCTTCACACGGTCAGCGTCGACACGGGCTTTTTCAACAGCCTCTTCGACAATCTGGTTACCGCGTTTCTTGGCTTGCTCGATGATTTCAGCTGCCTGAGCTTTCGCTTCGCGCAGTTGGTGACCCGCTTTCTCTTGGGCCAACTCCAGGTCGCGAGCTGCACGGCTGGCAGCGTCCAGACCATCAGCGATCTTCTTTTGACGTTCGTGCAGTGCCGCAATGACCGGAGGCCATACGAACTTCATGCAGAACAGTACAAAAATCAGGAACGCAACGGACTGGCCAATCAGGGTCGCATTAATGTTCACGCCAACACCTCGCAGTTACGTTGTCCATCACACCAAATTACCCGGAAGATCCGAGTAATTAGCCAGCGATTTGACCAACGAACGGGTTCGCAAAGGTGAAGAACAGAGCGATACCAACACCGATCATGGTTACGGCGTCGAGCAGACCGGCAACGATGAACATTTTAACTTGCAGCATTGGAACCATTTCTGGCTGACGCGCTGCGCCTTCCAGGAACTTGCCGCCCAGCAGGCCGAAACCAATTGCGGTACCCAGTGCGCCCAGGCCGATCAACAGTGCAACAGCGATAGCGGTTAGACCAACTACAGTTTCCATCTTTCCTCCCGACTTTTACGTCGTATGGTTTAGGTTTTTTAGATTAAAGCGGTAAAACAAATCGTTTCAGATGCCCCGTAAGGAGCACCTTCCCGTTTTACCGGGAAGGACATCAGACTAGTCGAGACTGGTCTTAATGGTTTTCTTCGTGTGCCATCGACAGGTAAACGATGGTCAACATCATGAAGATGAACGCCTGCAGGGTGATGATCAGGATGTGGAACACAGCCCACGCCCACTGCAGAACAACGCCCAGGCCACTAAGCCAGAGCAGACCGCTGCCGAACATCACAGCAATCAGAATGAAGACCAGCTCGCCGGCGTACATGTTGCCGAACAGACGCAGAGCCAGGGAGATCGGCTTGGCGATCAGGGTCACGAATTCCAGCAGGAAGTTCACCGGGATCAGCAGCGCCTGAAGGAAGATGTTCTTGCTGCCGAACGGGTGCAGGGTCAGCTCACCGATGAAGCCGCCGAGGCCCTTGATCTTGATGCTGTAGAAAATGATCAGCGCGAACACCGAGAAGGCCATGGCCAGAGTCGCGTTCGGATCGGTGGTCGACACGGCGCGGAACGGGATGTGCGCGTCGCCGGAGATCCACATGGCTACTTGAGGAATCCAGTCGACCGGTACCAGGTCGACGGCGTTCATCATGAACACCCAGACGAAGATGGTCAGTGCCAGTGGTGCAACCACCGGGCTACGGCCATGGAAGCTGTCTTTCACGCTGCCATCGACGAATTCGACCAATACTTCAACGAAGTTCTGCAAAGCACCAGGTACACCGGTAGTCGCCTTCTTCGCCGCCATGCGGAAAAGGAGAACGAAAATCAGACCCAATGCGACCGACCAGCCGAGGGTATCGACGTGGAAAGCCCAGAAGCCCATTTCCTTGGCTTCTGCTGCGGTGTGGGCAAAGCCCCAGCCGCCGGTAGGGTGCTGACCGAAGGTCAGGTTCTGCAAGTGGTGCTGGATATAGCCCGAAGCGGTTGTTTCTGCCATGGTTGCCTCAAACGCCCTAAGGTCTCGAAAGTCTTGTTCTCATCAGCAGGGGAGCGAACCAGCTGACCGACTGAGTCAGCACGAAGGCACCGAATACTGCAATCGGCGCCAGTGGCTTCACACCTGCAAACACCAGTGCAAACAGCACTGCCGTCAAAATCAGTTTGCCTGCCTCGCCGGCATAAAAAGACCGGACGATGGACTGGGCTGCTCGGGCGCCGGAAAACCGAAATGCCCTGTGAGCGAAATAAACATTGGGTAGCAAGGCTATCAGGCCTCCGCAGAGTCCCGAGTACCCGGCAACGACTCCATATCGGTACCAGAGCGCCAAAGCGGCGATCAGCAACACGACAAATTGAGCCATTAACACCGGAAAAACTGCCAGGCGATGGAAGGGCAGGCGGTTTGGCGTGCGGGTTTCCATCACTTTTACTCCCCAATGGTCGGCTGCCGAAATTCAATAACTTGGCATAATTTGTGCCGACAAAATGCGCGCAGAGTATAGGGGCGGTTCTGCCCCTATTCAACTGTCAGGTAGTGATTTCCGACTGCGCGCTACATGAGGAAATGTTTCAGCGGATATGTGCAAGTACGCCTTGAAGCTCATCCAGTGAGTTGTAGCCAATCACCAACTGCCCTTTACCCTTCTTACCGTGGCGGATCTGCACCGCAGAGCCTAGGCGCTCGGCCAGGCGCTGTTCGAGACGGGCGATATCCGGGTCCGGTTTTGCCGCTTCCACAGGCTCCGGTTTACCACTCAACCACTGACGAACCAGTGCCTCGGTTTGGCGCACAGTCAGTCCGCGTGCGACAACATGTCGCGCCCCTTCAACCTGTTGAATTTCCGGCAAACCGAGCAAAGCACGGGCATGACCCATTTCCAGGTCGCCGTGGGACAACATGGTCTTGATGACTTCCGGCAAGGAAATCAGGCGCAACAGGTTGGCCACGGTCACCCGGGACTTGCCCACAGCTTCGGCCACCTGTTGCTGGGTCAGCTGGAACTCCTGCTGCAAACGCTGCAAGGCCACCGCTTCTTCAATCGGGTTCAAGTCTTCGCGCTGGATGTTCTCGATCAGCGCAATCGCGATCGCGGTTTCATCGGGTACATCGCGCACCATCGCCGGGATCGTTTCCTGCCCGGCTTGCTGGCTGGCGCGCCAGCGACGTTCGCCGGCAATGATCTCGAAGCGGCCGCTGCCGATCGGGCGAACCACGATGGGCTGCATGACGCCCTGGGCCTTGATCGACTGTGCCAGCTCTTCGAGGGCCTGCGGATCCATGTCACGACGCGGCTGGTACTTGCCACGCTGGAGCAGATCCAGGGGCAGATGTTGCAGCTCGCGCTGATCGGCTTGCGTCGCTTGTTCTTCAAGCAAGCTGACAGTCGGACCACTCAACAGAGCATCCAGTCCACGTCCGAGACCTCGTTTCTTGACGGCCATGGGGATTCCTTAAGTTGCCTGAGCAGCGGCGATGCGTGAGTTTTTGCGTTGACGACGAACCATTTCGCCCGCCAATGCCAGGTAGGCAACGGCGCCTCGCGACGCTTTGTCGTACGCCAGCGCCGGCATGCCGTAGCTTGGCGCTTCGGCCAGACGGATGTTGCGCGGAATGACGGTGTCGTAGAGCTGCTCGCCGAAGTGTTCCTTGAGCTGCGCCGAGACATCGTTCATCAGGCTCAGGCGCGGGTCGTACATCGTACGCAGCAGGCCTTCGACCTTGAGGTTCGGGTTCAGCAGTTCAGAGATACGCTTGATGTTATCCACAAGGTCGCTCAAGCCTTCGAGTGCGAAGTACTCGCACTGCATGGGGATAATGACCCCGTCGGCGGCAACCAGTGCGTTCAAGGTCAGCATCGACAGCGACGGCGGGCAGTCGATCAGGATGTAATCGTAGTTTTCCCGGATCGGCGCCAGCGCGCTGCGCAGACGACTTTCCTTCATCTGCATTTCCAGCAGAACCACTTCGGCCGCGGTGAGGTCGCGGTTGGCCGGCAACAGCTGGTAACCACCGTGTTCGGAGAAATGCATGGCCTGGGCCAGATCACATTCTCCGATCAGCAGGTCGTAGACCGAGTTTTCCAGGCCATGTTTATCCACACCGCTACCCATGGTGGCGTTGCCCTGTGGATCAAGATCGATCAACAGCACCCGGCGCTTGGTCGCGACCAGGGATGCTGCGAGGTTGATGCAGGTGGTGGTTTTGCCCACGCCACCTTTTTGGTTCGCAATCGCGAATACCTTAGCCATTCTTGCTTGTGTTCCCAATCATGCCGTGCGGCGCAGTATCAGCAGATGGCGTTGGCCTTGGCAACCAGGAACGGCCAGGGCGTGTTCGCTATCGAGGTGGAAGTCTGCCGGCAATGCTACCAGCTCATCGGCCGGATGAACGCCCTTCATTGCCAGCCAGCGTGTTTCGCTATCGCCGAGGTGGCGAGTCCAGTTGCTGAAGTTTTCCATGCTGCTGAACGCCCGGGAAATGATCCCGTTGAACGGCTGGGCAGGCTGGAACGCTTCGACGCGACTGTGGATAACTTGCAGGTTATCCAGTTTGAGTTCGAGTTTGACCTGGGTCAGGAAGCGGGTTTTCTTGCCGTTGCTGTCCAGACAGGTCACCTGGGACTCGGGAAACAGGATCGCCAGCGGAATGCCAGGCATGCCGCCGCCACTGCCGACGTCGAGCCAGCGACCGTTTTCGATGAACGACATCACGCTCAGGCTATCGAGCAAGTGACGGGAAACCATTTCGTCCGGATCACGCACGGCGGTGAGGTTGTAAGCCTTGTTCCATTTGATCAACAGGGCCAGGTAACCCAGCAGTTGTGCGTGCTGGGTTTCTGTCAGCGTGACACCGAGTTGGCGAGCACCTGTGGATAACTCTTCTGCGTGTTGCGAAGTGACCAACGAACTCAAGCGCTTTGCTCCAACTGACGGCCCGCGCCGCGTTTTTTCAAATGAATCATCAACAGCGAAATGGCTGCCGGCGTAACGCCCGGTATACGCGAGGCCTGGCCCAGGGTTTCTGGACGGGTCGCACCGAGCTTGCTCTGGATCTCCTTGGAGAGACCGGAAATATTCGTGTAATCGATATCCACAGGCAATTTGGTGTCTTCGCTGGCTCGCAGGCGGGCGATTTCATCCTGTTGACGATCGATGTAGCCGGCGTACTTGGTCTTGATTTCGACCTGCTCGGCAACCTGTGGATCTTCTGCGCCCCCACCGGTCACGGCGATCAGACCAGCGTAGTCGATTTCCGGACGGCTCAAGAGATTGAGCAGGTTGTATTCGTGAGTCAGTGGCGTGCCGAATTTTTCGGCAATGGCATCGCCCTGTTCGGTGCCCGGGCGTACCCAGGTGCTTTTCAGGCGCTGCTCTTCCAGTTCGATGCTTTCGCGTTTTTTGCAGAAAGCCGCCCAGCGCACGTCATCGACCAGGCCCAGTTCGCGACCTTTTTCGGTCAAGCGCAGGTCGGCGTTGTCTTCGCGCAGGATCAAGCGATATTCGGCGCGGGACGTGAACATCCGGTACGGCTCTTGGGTACCAAGGGTAATCAGGTCGTCGACCAACACGCCGATATAGGCCTCGTCGCGACGCGGGCACCAGGCGTCTTTGCCTTGCGCACGCAGTGCAGCGTTGGTCCCGGCGAGCAAACCCTGGGCACCGGCTTCTTCGTAACCGGTTGTGCCGTTGATTTGCCCGGCAAAGAACAGACCGCCGATGACTTTGGTTTCCAGGCTGTATTTCAAATCCCGTGGATCGAAGTAGTCGTACTCGATCGCGTAGCCCGGCCGCACGATGTGCGCGTTTTCCATGCCGCGGATCGATTGCACGATCTGCAATTGCACGTCGAACGGCAAGCTTGTGGATATCCCGTTCGGATACAGCTCATGGGTGGTCAAACCTTCCGGTTCGATGAACACCTGATGGCTTTCCTTGTCGGCAAAGCGATGGATCTTGTCTTCGATCGACGGGCAATAACGCGGGCCGATCCCTTCGATCTCACCGGCAGCGGAATACATCGGCGAACGGTCGAGGTTCGCGGCAATGATTTCGTGTGTGCGCGCATTCGTGTGGGTAATCCAGCAGCTGACTTGCTTCGGATGCTGCTCTTTGGACCCCATGAACGACATCACCGGGATCGGCGTATCACCCGGTTGCTCGGACATCACCGAGAAATCCACAGACCGGCCATCGATACGCGGTGGTGTACCGGTTTTCAGACGACCCACACGCAATGGCAGTTCACGCAGACGGTGAGCCAGTGCGATCGATGGCGGATCACCGGCGCGACCGCCGGAAAAATTCTGCAAACCGATGTGGATAAGTCCACCGAGGAACGTGCCGGTGGTCAACACCACGGAATCGGCGAGGAAACGCAGACCCATTTGCGTGACAACACCACGGACTTGTTCCTGCTCGACGATCAGGTCGTCAGCGGCTTGTTGAAATATCCACAGGTTCGGCTGGTTTTCCAGGATTTCGCGGACAGCGGCCTTGTACAGAACCCGGTCTGCCTGTGCGCGGGTTGCTCGCACGGCCGGGCCTTTGCGGCTGTTCAACACGCGAAACTGGATACCGCCTTTATCGGTAGCCATGGCCATCGCGCCGCCGAGGGCGTCGATTTCCTTGACCAAGTGACTTTTGCCGATCCCGCCAATGGCCGGATTGCAACTCATGGCACCGAGGGTTTCCACGTTATGCGTCAGCAACAGGGTTTTAACCCCCATACGTGCTGAGGCCAGTGCTGCCTCGGTACCGGCATGACCGCCGCCGATGACGATCACTTCAAAACGGGAAGGGAAATCCACCACGCACCTCGTGCCTGCTTAAGTAGGTAATTCAGGAATAGTTTGAGCTCAGGTTTTTGGACCTGGTCGACAAGTATAGGGACTTCGCCCTTCCTAAAGAACCCTTTGCACAAAATTTAACCAGCTGTGGAAAAGTCGGAGTTATAGAAATTAAAAAGAAAGAAATTTATTAAATCTTTGTTTTTATGTTTATTTCTATACACCTGACTTTCTGTGGATAGATTGATACAGGCCTTTATTTTCAATGTGTACAGAGATTCAAAACCCTGTGTTCATGTGCCAATGAGGCCCTTGGATAACCGGTGTAAGCCTGTGGATGAAAGGGGTGGTTATCCACAGAGGAGGTTATGTTCAGTTTTCAGGCCCTGTTATCAACTGCCCTTAGCCGCGGTTATTCACAGGGCTTAATCCACAGAAAAGTGCTGTTTGCTCGAAATTCGGGTACAGGAATTCCGCTCAAGCAGACGAAGTCCGCTCGGCACTGGAGGTTTTTTTCAGAAAAGGAGAGAGCAGACAGGCACAAATGGCCTGTCTGTGAATAACAGGAGGGCTACTTACCGATACAGAAGCTGGAGAAAATCCGCCCCAGCAGGTCATCGGAACTGAAAGCACCGGTGATTTCACCCAGCGACTGCTGAGCCTGGCGCAAATCCTCGGCCAATAACTCGCCAGCACCGGCCAGGGTCAATTGAGCACGGCCATGCTCAAGGGCAGCACTGGCATGACGTAGTGCCTCAAGGTGTCGCCGGCGAGCGCTGAAGCTGCTTTCGGACGTTTGTTCATAGCCCATGCAGGCCTTGAGGTGATCACGCAGCAGCTCCAGCCCGACACCACCAGACTTGGCGCTCAGGCTGATGGTGACATGGCCGTCCTCGCTGACTTCCAGGGCAATGGCTTCGCCCGTAAGGTCGGCCTTGTTGCGGATCAGGGTGACTTTCGCGGGATCGGGACGGATTTCGAGAAACTCCGGCCAGAGTGCGAAAGGATCGAGGGCTTCCGGTGCCATGGCATCGACCACCAGCAATACCCGATCCGCTTCGCCGATGGCTTTCAAGGCACGCTCGACACCGATTTTTTCCACATGATCATCGGTATCGCGCAGACCGGCGGTATCCACCACATGCAGGGGCATGCCATCGATGTGGATATGTTCACGCAGGACGTCACGGGTGGTGCCGGCAATTTCGGTCACGATCGCCGCTTCACGCCCGGCCAGGGCATTGAGCAGGCTGGACTTACCGGCATTCGGACGACCGGCAATGACCACGGTCATACCGTCACGCAGCAAGGCGCCCTGCCCGGCTTCGCGGATGACGGTGGATAACTCGTCGCGCACCTTGTCGAGCATGCTCAGGACGTGGCCATCGGCGAGGAAGTCGATTTCCTCTTCCGGAAAATCGATGGCCGCTTCGACATAGATGCGCAGGCCGATCAATTGCTCGGTAAGGTTATGCACACGTGACGAGAAAGCACCCTGCAGGGAGCGCAATGCGTTACGCGCAGCCTGGGCAGAACTGGCTTCAATCAGGTCGGCAATGGCTTCGGCCTGGGCGAGGTCCAGTTTGTCGTTGAGGAAGGCGCGCTCACTGAATTCCCCCGGTCGGGCGAGACGGCAACCCAGTTCCAGGCAGCGCTTGAGCAACATATCCAGAACGATCGGACCGCCATGGCCTTGCAGCTCCAGCACATCTTCGCCTGTGAACGAGTTCGGGCCGGGGAAATACAAGGCAATGCCCTGGTCCAGCACCTCGTCGTTTTCACTGAAAAACGGACCGTAGTGAGCAAATCGCGGCTTGAGCTCGCGACCGGTGAAGGCCTTGGCCGCAACGCTGGCCAACGGCCCGGAAATACGCACGATGCCTACACCGCCGCGACCTTGAGCGGTGGCGACGGCTGCGATGGTTTCACGAGGAACGCTCATAAACCGGTATCCAGACAAAAGTGACAGATAGCAAAACGCCCCACTAGGGGGCGTTTTGAGTGGTTATCCACAGTGTAAATCAGGCAGCTGCTTTAGCGGCCGCTTCGATCTTACGTGTGATGTACCACTGTTGGGCGATCGACAGGCAGTTGTTCACTACCCAGTACAGCACCAGACCAGCCGGGAACCACAGGAAGAAGAAGGTGAAGATGATTGGCATCAGCTTCATCACCTTGGCCTGCATCGGATCCGGAGGAGTCGGGTTCAGCTGCTGCTGGATGAACATGGTTGCACCCATGATGATCGGCAGGATGAAGAACGGATCCTTGATCGACAGGTCAGTAATCCACAGCATGAACGGCGCCTGACGCATCTCGACGCTTTCCAGCAGAACCCAGTACAGCGAGAGGAAAACCGGCATCTGCACGAGGATTGGCAAGCAACCACCCAGCGGATTGATCTTCTCTTTCTTGTACAGCTCCATCATGGCTTGCGACATTTTCTGCCGGTCATCGCCATGTTGCTCTTTCAGCGCGGCCAGTTTCGGTGCCACTGCACGCATGCGCGCCATGGATTTGTAGCTGGCAGCCGACAGTGGGAAGAAGATCCCTTTGATCAGCATGGTCAGGAAGATGATCGACCAGCCCCAGTTACCCACAATGGCGTGGATATGTTGCAGCAACCAGAAGATCGGTTGGGCGATGAACCACAGAATGCCGTAGTCGACCGTCAGTTCCAGACCTGGGGACAACTCTTTCAGCACGGCCTGGCTTTTCGGGCCGGCGTACAGAACAGCGCTGGTCTCGGCCTTGGCACCCGGTGCAACACTCATCGATGGGCCGGTGTAGCCGATGATGTAGTTGCCTTTGCTGTCTTTACGGGTCTGGACGACGTTGTTTTCGCCCTTGGCCGGAATCCATGCGGTCACAAAGTAGTGCTGCAACCAGGCAACCCAACCGCCAGTGACGGTTTCTTTCAACGGCGCCTTGTCCATGTCCTTCATGGACACTTTCTTGTACGGCTCGGAACTTGTCCACAGGGCGGCGCCCAGGTAAGTCGCGGTGCCGGTAGCCGTGGTCGACGAAGGATCGGCGCTGGCGTCGCGCTTCAACTGGGCGAACATCGCACCGGTCCAGGGCTGGGCGCTCTGGTTGTCGATCAGGTAGGAAACGGTTACGTCATACAGGCCGCGTTTCAGGGTGAAACGCTTGATGTAGTTGACGCCGTCCTTGCTGAACTTCAGGTCCACGACCAATTGGTCCTGACCGTCAGCCAGTTGATAAACCTTCTTCTCCGAGGAATAAACCGGACGACCGGCCGAATTGGCATCCGGACCGTTGGTGCCGATCAGACCGCTTTGCGCCAGATAAGTACGTTCACCGCCGTTATCGAACAACTGGAACGGAATTTCCGGGTGATCCTGGCGACGTGGATATTTAGGCAACGTCAGCTGGGCAACATCGCCACCTTGTGGGTCGACAGCCAGGTCCAGTACATCCGTTTTGATCTGGATGAGGTCCTTGCTCACAGCCACCGGCGTTTCGGCAGGTGCGCTGGTGTCGCTTGCAGCACGTGGAATGTCGTCACTGGCGGAAGCGTTGGAGCCAGATGCCGTATCCGGCAGGCCCGATGCAGTCGTATTGGTGGCAACATTCTGAGTCGGCAGGGCAGCCTGGCCATAGTCCTGGTTCCATTTAAGAACCATAACGTAGGACACGATTGCCAGGGCGACGATCAGGATCGTGCGTTTGATATCCATGATTACTCGGCCATCGAAGAAGAACGGGAGGTAGGGATAGGTGGAACCGGGTCATAACCACCGGGATTCCACGGATGACAGCGACCTAAACGACGAAAGGTCAGCCAGCCACCGCGAAGAAGGCCATGATTTTCGATGGCTTCTAACGCGTAGCAGGAACAACTGGGGTAGAAACGACAGTGATCGGCCATCAGGGGACTAATGGCATAGCGATAAAACTGGATCGGAACGAGTGCCAGTTTACGCATCCGGACTGTCTACCCCTACAGGTTCGGCTTTGACTGCTGGTACCGGCGAACTGCGAGCCAGTCGTTTCCAGAGTTTGCCGAAATGCTGAATCAATTCGGGGTTTTCTACGTCACCCAAACCTTTGCGCGCGACGATAACAATGTCCCAGCCGACCAGAGAATCCTGGTTCAGGCGAAACGATTCGCGCATCAGACGTTTGAGGCGATTGCGCTCGACGGAGAGCTTTACGCTCTTTTTCCCGATAACCAACCCGAGACGGGGGTGATCAAGATCGTTGTTGCGCGCAAGGAGCAGGAGATTTTTCCCCGGAACCTTGCCGGTAGGGGAGTCAAAGACTGCCTTGAAATGCCGGGGGGTAAGCAAACGCTTTTCCCGACTGAAGTCCTGACTCACCTCCAGTGCCGGATTATCAAACTGCCAGACGCGCACGACCTTTGGCGCGACGACGCGACAGGACGGCACGACCGTTCTTGGTAGCCATGCGAGCACGGAAACCGTGGGTACGAGCGCGTTTGATAGTGCTTGGTTGGAAAGTACGTTTCATTGTCGTGTTACCTGGTTCGTCCACAACGGGCCGGAATGGCCCCCGTTTTAAGAGACCGGGGATTCTAGAGAAAGCAAGCCTTCAGGTCAATTTCCAACCAGCGTTTCCTTACAAATAGATCTCCAGAGGCTTTTCGGCGCTTGCACCTTGCGTAGATATAAAAATAAGAAAGGAAAGTATTTAAAGCTTTTCTGTAAAGCTTATAAAAGCTAGGCCCGCATCCTTCTGTGGATAACTCAATTCAGCCCTTGTTTTACCTGATGTACAGAGAATGACAACTACGGTGGAAAACAGTGTTCAGCCTGTGCTGCGCTGTCGGATAACCTGTGTGTGAAAGGTCGCCTTATCCACAGGCCGGTTATCCACCGAGTTTCGCCCCCACTTGTGCAATGACCTTAACCCCGGTTATCCACAGAGCTTATGCACAGACCACTGGTCGACTTTTTTGGGTATGAAACGGTGATTCTTCTTGGTCGATGAACCACCTTCGTGTGGATAAGTCGGCGTCTGGTCGCTACAATGGCCGCTTGTTTTTGCCTCACCGGCTTTCAACTTAGGGGATATCC